>NZ_CM149660.1:1070000-5787930 GCF_056173175.1 Roseibium sp. QJM3NY_11 | reverse complement strand
ATCAATAGCCTCCTGTATATTTGAAGACCAGTCCGCCACAGCCGATCTTCGACGCCTTGCTGCTTTTGCAGCATTATAGTGTCCCTTTTGGGACGGTTATTTTATTGACGGCCGAACCTGGTCTGCCGCGCACCCCCGCTTGTGAGCGGGGTTTCTAACTTTGAATCCAAGGCAATCCCGCAGCCTTCCATCCGGCCTGCGTTCCGCGGTGCCCCGCCTGATCGAGGGGGCCTTCAAAACCGTCGGAAATATTGAAGCACTGCGTGTGTCCGGCCTGCGTCAGGGCTGTTGCTGCCGCCTGACTCCGTGCGCCGGAGCGGCACAAGAAATAGATTGGCGCGCTGAGGTCAAGTTCTTTTTTGACCAAGAGGTCGGAAACCGTTTTTGGAAAATCGGGATTGGGTCCCGTCGGCGGAAAACTCTGCCATTCCGCCAGCACGGGTTCCTTGCCGATGGGGCGCAGATCCGGAAGGCCGACAAAGGACCATTCCGCCTGCGTCCTCACGTCGACGAGAACAGCGTCAGGCTGTTCCGAGAGCCGGCTGTAGGCCTCCTGCGCGGTCACATTTCCCGCATATTCAACTTTTGATTGCAAAAACGCCCCCTTCAACAGCGAAGCGCCATTGACTAATAGAAACTAACAAGATGTACGGAAAGAAGTTTTGGTCAGGAGCGCGGCTAAGCGCCCCAAGCATTGAATACATTGACGTATTCAATCCACACTATAGAGAATGAGTGCTCAGCAGTATTTTTATGGGACTTATGCATTGTTGATCCAAGCACCGTTTTAGATTGTCTGCTGGTCTTTTCCGCCAGCCGTGTTGTTAATATACAGACAGCGACCCGAGGAGCAACCGCGTGTTTTCGCCAACGGCGGAAAGTGCCGGTTTTCGCGTCCTGATCCGGGCGAGGCGGGCGCCTTGGGGCCACGGAACAAATGCTTTTTGCCGCAATGACTTTTCGCTTTCAGGGGCCCTGTAACAATTCAAAAACAACAATTTCAAAAAAAATATTGCCACACATGCCTTGACTCTCAACGAATCCGGTTTGGCGGGGTTTGCCCATTGTTACATGTATGTAACCAATTGAAATCATTAATATTTCTCTGGCATCGCCAAACTCGGTAGAAATCGCGATATTGGCCCTGCCTGAGGGTGTTCCGCGTCATCCACAAAATTGCACGGCTAAAAAAAACCCGGCACGATGGCCGGGTCTTTTTAACGGTGATGTGACGGAAGCGTTACGCGCCGAGTGCCTTGATACGGGCATTGAGACGGGAAACCTTCCGAGAAGCCGTGTTCGTGTGCATCACGCCCTTGGACGCTGCGCGCATGATTTCGGGCTGCGCTGCCTTGAAGGCTTCGTTGGCGACCGTCTGGTCGCCAGAAGCGATCGCTTCTTCAACCTTGCGCAGATAGGTGCGCACGCGGCTGCGGCGATCTTTGTTCGTGGCCGTCCGGCGGGCAATCTTACGGGCCGCCTTCTTGGCCGATGGTGTGTTGGCCATGGGCTCAATCCTGATCGGTAAATGGGACAAATGTCCGGTGGCGATCGGGACCAAGGCGCGATGGCAGCAAGACCCGATCAAAAAGCAACGGCGGCAGAAGACCGCCACCGATTGGGCGCCGCTTATAATCTTGCTGGCGCCAACCGTCAACGCTTTATCGGTGTTTGGCCGAGATTATTTGTTGCGGAAATCCGGTGAGCGTTTCTCCGTGAACGCGCTCATTCCTTCCTTCTGGTCTTCCAGGGCGAACATTGCCTGGAACACCCGCCGCTCGAACCGGACCCCTTCGGCAAGGGTGGTCTCGTAGGACCGGTCGACGCTTTCCTTGGCCATCATGACCACGGGCAGCGAGAATTCCGCGATTTTCTCTGCGGCCTTGAGCGCTTCCTCAAGAAGGTCGTCCGCCGGCACGATGCGGCTGACAAGACCGCTGCGCTCGGCTTCGTCCGCATCCATCATCCGGCCGGTCAGCACCATTTCCATGGCCTTGGACTTGCCCACGAACCGGGTCAGCCGCTGGGTGCCGCCCGCGCCGGGAATGACCCCGAGCGTGATTTCCGGCTGGCCGAACTTGGCCGTGTCGGCGGCAATGATGAAGTCGCACAGCATGGCGAGTTCGCAGCCGCCGCCAAGCGCGTAGCCGGCGACCGCCGCGATGATCGGCTTCCGGTTGCGCGAAACCCGGTCGAAAGGCGTGATCAGGTCGCCCTGATAGGCGGACGAGAAATTGTGCGGCTGCATTTCCTTGATGTCTGCGCCCGCGGCAAAGGCCTTTTCAGATCCGGTGATGACGATGCAGCCGATCCGTTCGTCCGCGTCATAGCCGTCCAGGGCGGTGCCAAGTTCGGCGATCAGCGCCGAATTCAGCGCATTCAAGGCTTTCGGCCGGTCGAGGGTGATCAGTCCGACTTTGCCGCGTTTTTCAACGCGGATGTTTTCATATCCCATAACGCCGCTCCCTAAGGCGGGCCTTGCCGCAATCCCGGACCCGCCGCGGTGTCGAAGCGGACCGGATCCCCGCAGAGCCCGGAACATCCAAAATCAACGCGCAATGCCTAACCGACCCGGGGCGGGTCTGCAAGCTTGACTGAAGGGACAGGTCACTTCTGGCAGACAGGGCAATGAAAGGTCGACCGGTTCGACTGGACCAGCCGCGCGACGGTGCCCGCGCAGCCGGGCGTGCGGCAGGTTTGACCCTCCCGGTCGTAGACCGCGAAACTGTGCTGGAAATAACCCAGAGACCCGTCCGCCTGGGTGTGATCGCGCAAGGACGATCCGCCGGCCCGGATGGCGTCTTCCAGGGTTGCCCGGATATGGCCTGCGAGCGCCACGGCCTTTGCGCGCGGGCGCCCGGTCCGGGTGACCAGAGATCCGGCGGACCGCTCCGGGCTGAGGCCGGTGCGCCAGAGCGCCTCGCAGACATAGATGTTGCCCAGACCCGCGATCAGTTTCTGATTGAGCAGGGCGGCCTTGAGGCTGGTCTTGCGCCCCGCGAACAGGCGCGCAAGCGTTTCGCCGCTCAGATCGTTGCCGAGAGGTTCGAGGCCGAGATCGCGGAAGTAGGGATGCTCGGACAGGGCAGGTCTGGCGACAAGATCCATGAAGCCGAAGCGCCGCGGGTCGTTGTAGACGATACGCGCCGGCGACCCGTCCGCGGCCTCCAGGTGAAAGACCACGTGATCGTGTTTCGGGTTCTTGCCGCGTGCATGGGCGAAGCTTCCCGGTTCCAGCCCCGTGCCGTCGCTCTCGATACGGAACGATCCGGACATGCCCAGATGCATGATCAGCACGTCGCCGCTGTCGATATCGCCGAGCAGGTATTTCGACCGCCGCGACAGGGCCGTCAGCCGCCGGCCCGTCAGCCGTTCGGCAAAGCCGTCCGGAAACGGAAAGCGCAGATCGGCCCGGTTCTGGTCGACACGCCGGATCAGCGCGCCCTCGAATGTCGGGGCCAGGCCGCGCCTGACGGTTTCAACTTCCGGCAGTTCGGGCATCGCGGGTCTGGTCTCCGTTTGAAATGCGCGCTATAGGCCTGCGGCATATGATGTGCCGTGGCCGGCAGAGATAGCGAATGACAGTCACTTGTACTATGGTCCGGCGCGATTTGAAGAGCATTCGTGACGACCATCCTGAAGCGGCGATCCCGCACGGGATGCCCACACACGTTAGCAACGATCAGTTGATCTGCTCCGGAACGGGCAGGCTGATCCTGGAGGCATATTCATGAGCCAGCAGGCACAGGGGAAAGCCGGTAGCGACGGCCGGCAACCGGAAGACATGCCGACGAGCTTCGGTTTCACCAGGGTCGCCGAGGGCCGCAAGCAGGCATTGGTGGACGATGTCTTTCACAAGGTCGCCGAGCGCTATGACCTGATGAACGACATGATGTCCGGCGGATTCCACAGGGTCTGGAAAGATGCGATGGTCTCTTTCCTGTCGCCGCCCCGTGCACCGGCTTCCGGCTGGCGCCTTCTGGATGTCGCCGGCGGGACCGGGGACATCGCGACCCGCGTGGTGAGACGATCCGGGGACACCGCCACGGCGGTGGTCTGCGACATCAACGAGTCCATGCTTCAGGTCGGCCGCGACCGCGCCGGCAAGGCGGGTCTGAGCGATCACATCACCTTTTCCCAGGGCAACGCCGAAGAGCTTCCCTTCCCGGACAAGAGCTTCGATGCCTATACGATCGCCTTCGGCATTCGCAACGTGCCGGACATTCCCAAGGCCCTGCGCGAGGCGCACCGGGTTCTCAAGCGCGGCGGGCGCTTCCTGTGCCTGGAGTTTTCCGAAGTCGATGTGCCGGTCCTGGACAAGGTCTACGACACGTTCTCGTTCAACGCGATCCCGGTCATCGGCCGCTGGGTGACCGGCGACGGCGATCCCTACCAGTACCTGGTGGAATCGATCCGGAAGTTTCCGAACCAGGAGCGCTTCGCCGACATGATCCGCGAGGCCGGTTTCGAACGGGTCGGCTACAGAAATTATTCCGGTGGCATCGCCGCGCTTCACTACGGCTGGAAATTCTGATCAATGGCGCTTGCGGTAATGCCTTTCCTCCGCCTCGTGCGGGCCGGTTTCGTGATGGCGCGCGAGGGCGTCTTCGGGCTTGTCAATCTGCCGGACCTGCCGGCCGGACCCCGGTTTGCCCTGGCGATGGCGCGCCTGCTGGAACGGCGCGCGGTCCGTGCCAAAAGCGCCGATCTGCGTCTCTCGGACGCGCTCAACAAGCTGGGTCCGTCCTATGTGAAGCTGGGCCAGTTTCTGGCGACGCGCGCGGATGTGGTCGGCAAGGACGCCGCGCGCGAACTGTCCGCGTTGCAGGACCGCCTGCCGCCCTTCGATGACGACGCCGCCAGAGCCGCGGTCGCCGAACAGCTGGGCCGACCGGTGGAGGAGGTCTTCGTGGACTTCGGCCCCGCGGTTGCCGCGGCCTCGATCGCCCAGGTGCATCGCGCCCTGGTCCGCGACAAGGACGGCAGTGAGCGCGACGTGGCCGTCAAGATTTTGCGGCCCGGGGTCGCGCGCCGGTTCCAGCGCGATCTGGAAAGCTACTATCTGGTCGCCCGTCTTGCCGAGCGGTTTCATCCGCCGTCCAGGCGCCTGCGGCCGGTCGCCGTCGTCGACACGCTGGCTCAATCTGTTGCCATGGAAATGGATTTCAGGCTCGAGGCGGCGGCCCTGTCGGAAATGGCGGAAAACATCGCCGAAGACCCCGGCTTCCGGGTGCCGCAGGTCGACTGGCTGCGCACCGCCAAGGGCGTCTTGACCATGGAATGGGTCGACGGCCGCAAGATGTCCGATGTCGACGGGTTAGCTGAAGACGGCCACGATCTGGAAGCGCTCGGCGCAGCCGTCATTCAAAGTTTCCTGCGGCACACCCTCCGTGACGGCTTCTTCCACGCCGACATGCATCAGGGCAACCTGTTCGTGGAGGCCGACGGCACCCTGGTGGCCGTCGATTTCGGTATCACCGGCCGCCTCAACACACGCGAGCGCCGGTTCCTGGCCGAAATCCTGTTCGGCTTCATCACCCGCAACTACCGCCGCGTCGCCGAGGTGCATTTCGAGGCCGGTTATGTGCCGGCCCATCAGGATGTCGACATGTTCGCCCAGGCGATCCGGGCGATCGGCGAGCCGATCCACGGCCACGATGCCAGCGAGATCTCCATGGCGCGGCTGCTGACACAGCTTTTCGAGGTCACGGAACTCTTCGAGATGCGCACGCAGACCCAGTTGATCATGCTGCAGAAAACCATGGTCGTGGTCGAGGGCGTGGCCCGCTCGCTCAATCCGAACCTCGACATGTGGAAAACGTCGGAGCCGGTGGTGGCGAGCTGGATCAAGGACAATCTGGGGCCTGTCGGCAAGCTGCGCGATGCCGGCGATGCGTTGAGTGCCCTGGCCCGGATCGCCAACGACCTGCCGTTCTTCGCCGACCGGATCGGTCGCATGTCGGAAGAGCTGGAGAAGATGACGATGACCGGCCTGAGGTTCGACGATGCCACCGCCGAAGCGATAGGCAAGGCGGAGGCCCGTCACGGCCGCTCTGGCAGGATCGCGCTCTGGGCGATCGCCCTTTCGGCCGGCGCGATTGCGGTGCATCTCATTTTCTGACCGGTCTTGCGTCCGGCCTTTCATCCGATCTGGCGGCGGAGGGGATCAGGAGATCATGCAGCCGCGCGGGCATCGGCAAAGGCATGAATGCGCCGCATCGCCTCGCGCAGCGTTTCGTCCGGGACGGTCAGCGCCACCCGGATCAGGGAATGCGCGTTCTGGCCGAACGAGGGCCCGGGCATGACCGCGACGCCTTTCGTCTCAAGAAGGCTCCAGGCGAATTGTTCCCCGTCCAGGCCGGTTCCGGAAACGTCGATCATGATGAACATGCCGCCGGACACCTTGCCGGTCTTGAGAGACGCGCAGCCTGCAAGCTCGCGGGATATCAGGTCGGCCCGCGCGGCATAGCTCTTGCGCATGCGCGCCGCCGTATCGAAGTCGCCGCGCAGGGCGGCTTCCGTCATGTCCGCGATGAAGGGCTGATTGCCGAACAGAATGGTCTCGGAAATCGGCAGGAGCTTTGTGCAGAATTCTTCCGGTCCGACCGCCCAGCCGCTGCGAAAGCCCGTCGCCGCGAATGTCTTGGAGATGGAAGAGGTGACGATTGTCCTCTCCCGGAGCGCCTCGATCTCGAGCGGCGAGGCGAATTCGCCCTCGAATATGAGATTCTCGTAAACCTCGTCGCAGACGATCCACAGGTCGTGCTTGCAGGCAAGACGCCCAAGCTCGACCAGCGTGTCGCGATCGAGCAGGGACCCGGTCGGATTGTGCGGCGTGTTCAGCAACAGCACACGGCTCGCCGGCGTGATGGCGCGTTCAAGGTCCGCCGGGCGCATGATGAACCCATCCTCGATGTTCAGCGGGACGGGCTGCAGGATCGCGCCGGGTGCGCGAACGACCCCTTCATAGGTCGCGTAATAGGGATCGCCGACCAGGACGCCGTCACCGGCGCCCGCCAGTGCCGTGATGACGGCATAGAGCGCGGTCTGGGTTCCCGGAAAGCACAGGATGTTGGCGCTGGTGATCCCGGGAAACCGCGGCGCATATTTCTCGACCAGCGCGTCCAGCAGGCCTTCCTCGCCGCGGCCGTTGGAATAATGGGTCCGGCCCCGGCGCATGGAGGCCGTGCAGACATCGACAAGGTGCGGGTCGACGGCAATGTCCGGTTCGCCGATGGTCAGTTCGATCACGTCCTCACCGGCGGCCGTCTTTTCCCGGGCGGCGTTGTGAACGGCCCATTTTTCTCCACCGAGGTCGGCGAGGCGATCTGTGATACCTGCGTAGCGCATCTGGGCGTTCCTGTTTTACGTGTGTTGCTGGCCGCCCGAGAGGCTGCCTTGCGGCAACCCGAGCAGGCGTTCGCAGGCCTCGGTGACAAGATCCGGCAATAGGGTGCGGCTGTAGAGGCCCGCGTTGAGGGAACCTTCCATCCACAGGCCGTCGATCAGCCCGTTCACCGCAATGGCATGACGCCGGCAGTCGGCGGACCCGTGCGGCAGGCCCTGCGCGGCAAGGACGGGCTCGATCAGGCTCTCAAGCAGTGCCAGATAGTCCCGGTAACCTTCCCGGTGGATGTCGGCGAAATCGGTCTCGTAGCGGACGCGGCCGACGAAGGTCGCCCACAGGGACACTTTTTCTTCCGACAGATTGGGCGTGGTCATGTTGGCAATCAGGAAATCGCGCAACTGGTCGTTCGCGTCGCCCACGGACCGACGCGCCCTTGTTTCCGCGTCGGCGGTCAACTGGCCGATCAGATAGGCATAGGCGCTGGTGACAAGATCGTTCTTGCTGCCGAAATAATGGCGCAGGAGGCCTGCGGTGACGCCGGCTTCTTCCGCGATCCTGCGCACCGTCGCTCCCTTCAGCCCATGTTGCGCGACACAGCTCAGCGTCGCCTCCAGAAGGCTGCGCTTGCGCTCGTCAAGGGTCAGTCGGCGGAATGCTTTTCGGCTCATCGCGGCGTGGCTGGTCTGGAGGTCTGTTTCGCTTGTTATACATTTGTATAAAATTATGGAAAGCGCAACTGGCAATCGTGTTGCCGGCTCAGTATCCCTGACGCCGGTCGATTGCCAGTTGCGGCCGCTGGCCCTGAAGAAGCTCGACGGCTGAGGCATGGATCTGCTGGGCCACCACACTCGGTGTGGAGTCGCTTGCGATATGGGGCGTGATCCTCAACCGGTCGTCGCGCCAGAACGCATGATCTGCCGGCAGGGGTTCTTCGCGGAAGACATCGAGGCTGGCCCCGGCCAGCCGGCCATCGTCCAGGGCGGCGGCGAAATCGGCCTCGTGCAGGTGCTCGCCCCGGCCGATCTGGATCAGCCAGGCCCCGGTTTCGAGCTGGTCGAAGAGCCGGCTGTTCAGGATGTTTTCCGTTTCGTCTGTCAGCGGCAGGACGTTGATCGCGATCCGGCTGCCCTTGCAGGCCATGGCCAGGGCGCCGGCGCCTGAATGGTAGCTGACCCCGGCCAGTGGATCCTCTGGATCGGAACGGCAGGCAACGGCCACGGAAAAGCCCATGGCGGCCAGGGCCCGGGCAACGGCAGCGCCCATCGTGCCGTTGCCGAGCACCGCGATCCGGGTCTCGACCGGCGGAGACATGGGCAGCGGGTTCCAGATGCGCGCGCTCTGCTGGTCTTTCATCCGGGCAAACGAGCGCAGAAAATGGAGCACTTCGTGACACGCGTAACCGGCCATCAGATCCGCCTGATGGGGATCGCGTACCCGGCAGACCAGCGTTTCCTCGTCAAGACCTCGATTGGCGAGCAGGGCGTCGACACCCGCTCCGACGGACATGGCCATCTGAAGGTTCGGATAACGGGCAAAGGAGTCGCTGTCCGGCTGCCAGCAGACCGCGAACCGGATGGACGCGGGGTCGGAGACTTCTTCCGGATTGAACAGCCGCACCTGCCTGCTGCTGTCCGTGAAGTCGAGGCCGTAGAAGCTTTTCAGATCCATCGTGCTGCTCAAGAGCACGCCGTCGATCGTCTCTGCCTGTTCCAAGTGATGTCTCCTGCGTGGCTTGAGCGAGTTTTTCCTTGCTCCCGGCGTATAGTTATACAAATGTATATTTACGAGTAAAGCGTTTGGAAGCTTCGCATGCGCAAGTGTCTTGCGGGGCAGTCACCTGAAGGGGAAAGCAGATGTTGCAGACCAGCCGGTCCGCCGATGTGAGCAAGGCCGAGTATGAAACCCGCGTCGAACTCGCAGCCTGTTACCGGCTCGCGGCGCATTTCAGGATGTCCGACCTGATCTATACCCACATTACCGCGAAGGTGCCCGGAGAGCCGGGACGCTTCCTGATCAATCCCTATGGCTACATGTGGGAGGAGATCACGGCATCGTCGCTGGTGAAGATCGACGTGGACGGCAACAAGGTCTGCGACAGCCCGAACCGGGTCAATCCTGCGGGATTCACGATACACAGCGCGGTTCACATGGCCCGCAGCGACGCAGCCTGGGTGATGCACACGCATACACGGGCAGGGGTCGCTGTTGCGTCCCTGAAGGACGGACTGCTGCCCTTGAACCAGATCGCCCTGCAGTTCCACGGCCGTATCGGCTACCATGACTACGAAGGCATTGCGCTCGACCTGGAAGAGCGCGACCGGATTGTCGAAAGCCTGGGATCCTATCCCGCCCTGATCCTGCGCAACCACGGTCTGCTGACCGTCGGACAAAGCGCCGGGCAGATGTTCTCCAACATGTTCTACCTCGACCGGGCCTGCGAGATTCAGCAATCCACCCTTTCGATGGGCTTGCCGCTGGCAGGGATCGGGGACTCGCTGGCAGAACACGTCACCCGGCAATACGACAAGATGGCCTTCGACGACGGCGACCTGCTGCTTGAATGGGATGCAATGATGCGCCTCGCGGATCGCCTCGATAAGGGTTTTCGCGAATAGACTAATTTAGTAGATTTTTCAGTCCTTTGTAATGTTGGTGTCGTATTTTCATGAAACTGTTCAGCAACATGTAAATTGTTGCTTCATTTTTGCACTTGCTCACAAAATAGTCAGGTCGGTCCTTGACTTGATGGATCTGCGTGTTAGCCTCTGCAGCATCCTGATTTGCCGGACATTCGGCATTCACGGGCAATGAAATGTTTGATCTGGTCTGTGTCGCCCGGGAATGGGCGATTGCAAAGACTGCCGAACGTTCGTCCGTGAAACACGGCAGAGGTTTGAAACGTCGCCGGCTTCCCGGTGATGTTGGGCCAAGAAACGATGAGAGCCCGAACCGCCTGGTTGCGTCTTCTGTAGCTGACCAGTCTGCCAGACAAGCACACTATCTCCGGTGCGCTTTCCAGATATCTGGAAAGCTGTTCACCGGGCCACAGGGCAACTGGCCGACGAGAGTCCGGCTTCGGGAAACCGTGACCTTGCAGAAAGGCCGGAGCCCGTCGACGGCCTCGGGTCGCGGTGAATGCTGCCGGGTCTGTGGCAAACAGTCAGCAAGCGGTTAAAGCAAGCCAAGGAACTGGATTGATGAACGTTACGAACGCTATAGATTGCAACGGGTTGTCCGCGGCACCGACCCTTTTGCGGATCAAGCAGGCGCTGGTGGGACTGGTCGACAACGCCCTGCCGCTCGAGATCCTGGTGGACGCCGGTTGCGACCGTGACCGATTGCGCCGTTCGCTCGGGCGCCAGGTCGATGCCGTCCGGCTGGTGTCCCGGCCGCAATAACGGTCTTTCCGGGTCCGGACCCGGGCTTTTCAAGCGTGATCTGACGGATCTGTCCCCCGGGCCGCGATGCGTCGACAGCTTTGTCCGGTGCGTCTTTCGCACCGGGAGATTTCTCCAGATGCATCGATATCCGGACCGGCAGGATATGTGCCGGCCGGGGCACGGCTGCCGGTTTGGTGCGGCCGGCGAACAAGGCCGGTGAAGAAGGCCGGCGAACAAGGAATGTTTTTTTGCCTGATCTGAATGTTGACGACAAGTCGTCCGGAACGTCCGCTCCGGTTTCCGCCGATGGGGTCAGTCCGGAAGTGCCGGATTTCGCTTTCGATCCGACAGACCCCTGGACGGAGACCTTCCAGAAAGGTCTGGAGCGGGCCGGGCTGTCCGGCAAGCGGATTTACGAAGTGGGCATCGGTACCGGGACCAATGTGGCCTTTCTCCTGCGCATGTGCGGTGCATCGCACGTGTCGGGCAGCGATCTCGACCCGCGGCTGGTCAATCTTGCCGAACGCAACGTCAGAAGCCTGGCTCCGCAGGAAGCGGACCTGTTTCATCCGGTCAGGGGGGCGGTGAGCCTGATCGATACCGACGAAGCCCGGGCCATGATCGCGGGGACCGATGTCATCATCGCCTGTCTGCCGCAGGTCGGCGATCCCGGCGACAGGCGGCTGACGGCCTTCCGGGAGGCCCAGGCGGTCGCATTGCCGGAGAGCGCGGAAGGGCAGGCAGACGATCATATTGCGCATTATTATCCGTGGGCGGCTTTCGACGAATATCCGTTCAATTCAGTCGGTCTGGGTTTGAACGAGGCACTGCTGCGCCGCATCCGGGACCACGCGCCGGCCGCGCAGGTGATCATGAATTTCGGTTGCCGGATCGGAACCGGCATCATTTTCGAAATGTTCGAGGCCAATGGGTTCCGGCCGGAAAAGCTGTATTCCCAGATCGTCCGCCAGGATGCGGGGACCGATATCTCGTTTTTTGTCATGCTTGAAAAGGCGTTGAAGGGGACCGGGCTGGAAAAGGACCTGGTCTGCGCGTTCTTCGCGGATGAAAAGGCCGACAGGCCCCTGTCCGCCAGCCAGGCGCAGGACCTGCTGGACCGGGACCCCGACGCAGCGCTCTTTCATGAAGTCTGTGTGATCCGCGCTGTCCCGCGCGCGGCGTGAGAACGGCCCTGAATTCAAAGCGGCTGCGTCACCCGCCTGAGCGTGAGATTGATCTGGCCGCCGTTTTCAAGCAGCGTCGAGGTCCCGGCCAGGGCCCTGTTGATGCCGTGGAACGCGAGTCTCGCCTCGCCGACGACACGGAAGGGGGCCGTGTCGCCGAAGGAAGCCGGTATGACCGGGGCCTCAATAGTCTCCTCATAAAGCCCCGAATGGACAACCTGTTGAAAGCTCACATCTAGACCGTGCCGCCCAGGCTGCCTTCGAGCGCGACCAGTTCCTGACCACCCGCCATCAGATCCTGCAACTCTTCAGGTTCGATCTGGCCTCGTTGGGCGGTGCCCAGGGTCTTGCCCCGGTTCAGGACGGTGAAACGATCACCGACAGCCATTGCGTGGCGCACATTATGGGTGATGAACACCACGGCGATGCCTTGTTTGCGCACCTTGTCGATGGTCGCCAGAACATTCGCGGTCTGCCGCACCCCGAGAGCCGACGTTGGTTCATCGAGGATCAGCACCTTTGCCCCGAAGTGCACCGCGCGAGCGATGGCGACGGTCTGACGTTCGCCGCCGGACAACGTGCCGACCGCCTGGTCCGGGCCGCGCAGGTTGATGCCCATCTGGCTCATTTCCTCCATCGTCACCCGATCGGCATGCTTGCGGTTGAAGAACGATATGCCGGCAATCTTTTTGGTCGGTTCGTTCCCCATGAAGAAATTCCGCGCCACCGACATCAGCGGGATCATGGCCAGATCCTGATAGACGGTTGCGATACCGGCGGTGATTGCGTCGCGCGGATCCTCGAAGTGCATTTCATGACCTTCGAAGAGGATTTCGCCCTTCGTCGGTTTGTGGACGCCGCTCATGGTCTTGATGAAGGTGGATTTGCCTGCGCCGTTGTCGCCCAGAAGACAGTGGCATTCACCGGGGAAGATATCGACGGACACGCCGGCCAGGGCGATGACGGAACCGAAATGCTTTTCGATCCCTTTCATCTGGATGATGGGTGCATGGGTGGTTCGGGAATTCATGTTACCGCTCCCCTGTGATGATGCGCCGAATATAGGTGTTCAGGATCACGGCGAGCAAAAGGATCACGCCGAGGAACACCCGGAACAGGGAGCTTTCGACTCCGGCGAAGAACAGTCCCTGCTGAACGACACCGAAGATCAGCGCGCCCAGAGCAGCCCCCAGAACGGATCCATAGCCACCGGTCAGCAGGGCGCCGCCGATAACGACCGCAATGATGGCCTCGAATTCCTTCAGCAGACCCCGGTCCGCTCCTGCAGAACCGAACTCCATGACCTGGCAGGTGGCGAAAACCGTTGCGCAGAATGCAGTGAAGGTGAACATGAGGATCTTTACCCTGTTCACCGGCACGCCGACGTAGCGCGCGGCCTGTGCGTCGCCGCCAGAGGCGAAGATCCAGTTGCCGAACTTGGTTTTGGTCAGCAGCACATGGCCGAAGATGATCAGCAGGATCGCCCAGACGATCAGCATCGGGATCCCGTCGACGACCGGTTCGCCCTGCCTTGAGCCACGCTCGAACGTGGCGATGAGGTCATGTTCGCCGAGAAACCGGAAAAAGCCGGTCAGGACCTTGCCGCCGAAAAGCGGAGCCAGCCAATCGCCCTCGGCTTGTTCCCGGATACCGCCGATGATGGTCTTGTTCTCGAGAAGTTGAGGGAAATAGATGGTGAAACCGCGCAGGATGAAAAGTGTCGCCAGCGTCACGATGAAGCTGGGCAGCCCGGTCCGCACCACGATCACGCCGTTGAGCGCCCCGATGGCGAGGCAAAGGACGAAAGCCACCAGGATGGCCAGCCAGACAGGCCATCCGAGGGTCACAGAAAAAATTGCGATCATCATTCCGGCAAAGCCGATCATAGAGCCGACCGACAGATCGAATTCGCCCGCGATCATCAGGAGGCAGGCACCCACGGCGATGATCATGAACTGCGCCGATACAGTCGACCAGTTCAGCACACCCTGGCTGTTGAACATGCCGCTATCGTGGGCAAACAGCAGAAAAAAGGTGAATACGGCGATCGTACCGCAAATCCCACCAAGTTCCGGCCGGATCAGGGCTCGCCGAAGCGACGACATTTCCTTGACTCGTTCATCGGCAACAGGCTTTGGCTGCGTTGTCTCTGACATCGCTCGCGCTCCGTTTCTCGATTGGAAGAATAAAAAAAACGGAGGCTCCCGCAATCGGGCGCCTCCTTAGAATTCAGCGGTATTCGCCGGCGAACTCTTCAACTTTGGTCAGCCCGTCAGCAGTGACGAAGCCGGGGCCAGAATTGATGTTGTTGCCCGGCAAAACGCCGTAGCGGTGGTAGTTGGTCAGGATGACAACCGGCATATAGGCCTGCAGGAAGGGCTGCTGATCGATGCCCCACTGGATGACACCGGACTTGATGCCTTTGACGATTTCATCGCCCAGGTCGAAAGTGCCGAAATAGATGTCGCCGGCCATGCCGTTTTCGTTCAGCGCCTGCATGGTCGGGCCTGCGGAGACCGGACCCAGCGTCAGGATGCCGTCGGTTTCAGGGTGAGCCGACAGATAGGCCAGGACCTTGTTCTTGATTTCTGCCGGGTCGGTGCCGCTGTCCAGCATGGAGTCGCCCAGCTCGACGCCGAGACCATCGGCAAAGCCGCGGCAGCGTTCGCCGACCGTGGGCTGCTGAATGGCGTGGTTGACACACAGGAACGCGGTCACGCCGTCGCCCTTGGCGCGCGTACCGGCTGCAAGGCCGGCGTCATACTCGGGCTGACCGACATACATCAGGGCGCCGACGTTACGGGCCTGTTGGGGCGTGCCGGTGTTCATGATGATCACGTCGATGCCGGATGCGACGGCATCCTTGATCGGCCCCTGAAGCACGTCGTAGTCGGCAAGAGTGGTGATGAGACCGTTCGGTCCCGATGCGACAACCTGTTCGATGATCCGGGCCATGTCAGCCACGTCACCGGTCGGCGGGTTGCGGTATTCGACCTCGACATCCATCTGATCGCCGGCAAGCGCGATGCCGTTCTTGATGGTGTTCCACCAGCTGTCACTGTCGGGCGCGTGGCTCACCAGGACATATTTCTCCCCCTCGGCGGAGGCCGCGGTCGCCGCCATCAGCGGCACCGCCGCGACAGCTATCGCAAGTGCGGCTTTCTTAATCATTGAAGTCATGTAGTCCTCCCAGTTTTGACCAGAACTCTGGTCCGAAAACGGCGTTTGTCCGCCCTTCGTATTCCAGACAATCACATTCGGAAAATAATTGCAACCGGTTGCAAAAGACTTCGATGAGTGCCACCATGCGTTTTGATGAGCCAGATGATAAAAGGAGCCAGTCACGGGCGGGGAATTGTGAGCATGCCGAAGACTTTAAAGGATGTTGCTATTCGGGCGGGCGTTTCACGGTCCGCAGTTTCGCGCACCTTCACCGATGGAGCTTCAGTTTCCGACAAGATGCGTCGCCGCGTCCTGAAGGCCGCCGCCGAACTTGGATACAGCCCGAACGCGCTTGCCTCGAGCCTGACAACAGGGCGGACAAAGCTGATCGGTCTTGTCTCCAACAACTTTCACAACCCGATCTTTCTGGAGGTTTTCGACCGGTTCACCCGTGCGCTGCAGGAAAAGGACCTGCGGCCGCTGCTGGTCAATCTGACCGACGAAACCGATCCGGCAAGTTCCGTGCGCATGCTGCGGCAATATTCGGTCGACGGTGTCATCGTGGCCTCGTCGACATTGCCGCCGGGGTTTTCCAAGGCGTTTCGCGACGCAGGCATGCCGGTCGTGCACGCCTTTGGCCGCCCGACCAGCTCACCCGAGGTCCATGTCGTCGGCATCGACAATATCGAAAGCGGACGGATGGCCGCGCGCACGCTGATCGCGCGCGGATACAGTGACATCGGATTTCTTGGCGGTCCGGAGACGGCAACCTCCACGCAGGACAGGTTGCATGGATTTCTGGCGGAATTGGCGAATTGCCCGGACATTCGCGTCAGACATTCCTTTGCCGAGGCCTATTCGTTCGAGGCTGGCCGGCGCGAGATGTTGCGGTTGTTGGCGGACGATCCCGCGCAGGCTTATTTCGGCGGTGACGACGTGCTGTCCATCGGTGCGCTGTCCGCGATCGGCGAACGCAATCTGACAGTGCCGGGCGACATCGGCATCATCGGTTTGAACGACATGGAAATGGCAGCCTGGCAGAACATCAATCTGACCACCATCCGTCAGCCGATCCGTCACATCGTCGCCTCGTCCATCGAGTTGATGGCCGAAATGCTGAAGGAGCCGGACCGACTGCCCGAGTCCCGGATCTTTGCCTGCGAGATTGTCGAACGCGGCACCTTGCGTCCCCTGAAGGTCTAGAACTTTCCCCGGTCAGAGCTCCCGAAAGCCGGGCAAACCCGGCTTTCGGCTGTTTTCAGCGGAACATCGGCGGCCGGGCGTCCATCCACGCACCCTGGTTTTTCGCCGAAGCCACGGCCGTGTGCACTGCCGCCATCGACCGCACGCCAGCGGCAGCGTCCGGCAAGCCCTCGCGGACCTCGCCCCGGACCGCATCGGCCAGATCGCAATAGATGTTGGCCACCGCCAGCGGGAACCCTTCGGGATGCGCGATGGAAACGCGCGACAAACGTTGCGCGTCTGCGTGCAAGCCGCTCTCGCCCTTCTCGATGATCTGGGTGCGGCCGCCAACCGGTGTGTAGATCAGCTGGTTGGGCTGCTCGGACTGCCAACGCAGGCCGCCGGTTTCGCCAAACACCTGGATATCGAAGCCATGCTGGCGGCCAATCGCGACCGATGACGTCCACAGTCGCCCGACCGTTCCGCCCGACAGGCGGAAATTGACCATCGCGTCATCCTCCAGCACGCGGCTGGGGATCGTCGATGCGAAATCGGCGGACAGCGTGGCGACTTCGTCGTTGCAGATGAAGCTGGCCATGTGAAGCGCATGAATGCCGCAATCAGCGAACTGACCGGAAACACCGGCCATGGCCGGGTCATAGCGCCAGCGGACTCTGGGATTGTCCGCATCTGCCGCATCGCCGTGATGGCCGTGGCTGAAATTGGTGACCACAAGGCGCACCTTGCCGATTTCACCCGCCTGCACCATTGCCCGCGCCTGACGCACCATCGGATAGGCCGAGTAGCAGTAGTTCACCGCGCAGATCTTTCCCGTGGCCTTGGCCACCTTGACGATCTCCTCGCCCTCGTCGACCTGCATGGTCATCGGCTTTTCGCACAAAACGTTGAACCCGGCCTCAAGGAAGGCTTTGGTGATTTCGAAATGCGTGGAGTTCGGTGTAGCCACCGTAACCAGATCCACCTTGTCGGGGCGATCCCGTTCCCCGGCCAGCATTTCCTGCCAGTCGCCATAGGCACGGTCCGCCGCCACACCAAGCCTGCGGGCATAGTCTCGGCCAATGTCCGCACGGTGATCCAGCGCGCCGGCGGCAAATTCGAAAAGCCCGTCGGCCTGCGCTCCCAGCCGATGCGCCGGTCCGATCTGGCTGCCCTCACCGCCACCAATCATGCCCCATTTCAATTTTGCCATGTCTTGCCTTTCCTGGCATTTCTATGTTCGACACTCGCCAACCGGATCACGGCCGACAGTCAGAATCCGATGGATTGAAGGTATTCGCGGTTGGCCCGTGCGTCTTCAAGCGGGGTGCCCGGCATGGAGGGATCGCAGTCCTGTTCGACCGTGCACCAGCCTTCGAAACCGGCATCCAGAAGACGTTGGCGGACGGCTGGAAAATCCACGTCACCCTGACCGAGGTTGCAGAAGATGCCTTGGCCGCAGGCCTTGTAGAAATCGGTGCGCCTGGCGACCACGTCGGCTTTGACTGCAGGATTTATGTCCTTGAAGTGCATGTAGGAAATGCGATCCATGTGACGATCCATGAAAGCCACCGGGTCAAACCCGGCATAGCTGTGATGGCCGGTGTCGAAACAGATCTTCAGGATGGTTTCGTCGACCTCGTCCAGCAGACGCTCAAGCTCCGGCTCGAAGTCCATGAAGCCGGCGGCATGGGCGTGAATGCCGACGGTCAGGCCGAACTCCTCGGTGCCCATCCTGGCAATCGTCTCGATACGCTCGCGGAACGCGGTCCAATCCGCCGCGCCCATCTGTTCGGCCTCATCCGCACGGCCGGCCGTCGGGGCGCGGCGGGGCGAGATGCTGTCGATCAGCACCAGATGTTTTGCCCCATGCGCCACCAGCGCCTTGCAGGTCCGCCGACTTGCGTCGAGGACTTCGTCCCATTTCGCGGGATCATGGAAGGGGCGGAACACGACGCCGCCGATGATTTCCAGATCGCGTTCCGCCAGCGCGGGCGCAAGAATGGCGGGATCCTCGGGCATGTAGCCGATGGGGCCGAGTTCGATCCCCTTGTATCCCGCGCCTGCGCACTGGTCGAGGACCGACTGCCATGCGGGGTAGGAAGGATCGCTTGGGAATTCGATGCCCCATGAACACGGGGCATTGCCAATGCGAATAGTCATTTTGCGTAGCCTTTCAGATACTCAGAACGCCGCCACGTCCTGCCAGGTTTTCGATTCGGAAGATGCGAGGGCGGTGGCAACGATGCGGTTGACCTCCATCCCGTCGCGAAAGGTCGGCCAGACCGGCTTGCCGGTGTCGATGGCCGTCAGGAAATCCTTGGCCTCGATGATGATCTGGTCCTGGTAGCCGGTGCCGTGGCCCGGCCCCTGACAGAAGGGTTCGTAATCCGGATGCGCGGGGCCGGTCAGGATCTTGGTGAACCCGCGCGTCGAAGCGGGGCCTTCCATACGATACAGCCACAGGGCGTTCTGATCTTCCTGGTCGAAGCGGATCGCTCCCTTTGTGCCGGAGATCTCGTAGGCATAGCCCATCTTGCGTCCGCTCGAGATCCGGCTGAAATACATCTGCCCCATGGCGCCGTTTTCGAAGCGGCACATCATCTGGGCGTGATCGTCGTTGGTGACGCTGCCGCCGGGCCGTTCAGCATGCACGGTTTCGACCTCGGCGATCAGGCGGGTGATCGGGCCGATCAGGGCCAGCGCACCATTGATCATGTGCGGCGCCAGGTCCCCCATGGTACCGTTTGACATGCCCGTCGTGCGCCAGGTCGCGGGGGTCTGCGGGTCGGCCAGAAAATCTTCGGTGTGCTCGCCGCGAAACCATGTGACGTCGCCGATTTCGCCGTCTGCCACAAGTTGGCGCGCGAAGTGACTGGCGGGGGTGCGGATATAATTGAAACCCACCATGTTGATGGCGCCGCCTGCCGTCGCCGCAGCCACCATCGCGCGGCTGTCGTCCAGCGAGGCGCCAAGCGGCTTTTCACAGAACACCGGCTTGCCGAGGGCGAATGCGGCTTCGGCGGCAGCGCGATGCGTGTCTTGCGGTGACGCGATGATCACGGCTTCGACACCCGGATCCCGGACGAGGTCGAGCCAGGAATCCGTGCACCGGGCGAAGCCGTAGGCACGCCTGTATCGCTCGGCGCTTTCCATGCTGGTGGCGCAGATCATTTCCAGCCGGGGGCGGAGCGCGGTGTTGAACACGGCAGCAACGCTGGCCATGGCAACGGCGTGAGCCTTGCCCATATAGCCACCGCCGATGATTCCGATGCCGATGTCTTTCATTCCCTTAGCCTCCCGCGGAAATATAGTTTGCAACCGGTTGCAAACTTTGTATCTTGAGATTAGAAACCACGCAAGTTGCAATCGATCCGTGACCGGAAATTCCCAGGAGGACCTGCCAAGATGAGCAAGGTAAGTGAAAAACTCCGCCTGACGACCTCGCAGGCCATCATTCGCTGGCTGTCCAATCAGTTCATCGAAGTCGACGGAGAGGAACTGCGCATCTGCGGCGGCGGCTTCGGCATTTTCGGTCATGGCAACGTGACCTGTCTGGGGGAGGCGCTGAATTCGGTTCGCGAGGAACTGCCTCTCTATCGCGGTCAAAACGAGCAGAGCATGGGATTTGCCGCTGCGGGCTATGCGAAGCAATGGCTGCGCCAGCGGTTCATGTTCTGCACCGCGAGTGCAGGTCCGGGCACGTCGAACCTTTTGACCAGCGCGGCGCTGGCCCATGCAAACCGGCTGCCGATGCTGCTGTTGTGCGGCGATACCTATGCCACCCGGCTGCCTGACCCGGTGCTGCAACAGATGGAGAACTTCGGAGACCCGACCTTCGGGGTGAACGACGCCTTCAAGCCGGTGGTGCGCTATTGGGACCGGATCAGTCATCCGGCGCAGATCCTGTCCTCGCTTCCGAACGCGCTTGCAACCCTGCTGGACCCGGCGGATTGCGGACCTGCCTTCATCGGACTGCCGCAGGACGTTCAGGGCTGGGCATATGACTATCCTGCCATCTGGTTCGAGAAAAAGGTGCATCGCATTCGTCGCCAGGCCCCCGACATGGCGGAAATTGCCGATGCGGTGGCGTTGCTGAAAACCGCGCGCAGGCCGATGATCATCGCCGGCGGCGGCGTGCAGTATTCCCGTGCTGTGGAAGAGCTGACCAGCTTTGCCGAGGCTCACCGGATACCTGTTGTCGAAACCATCGCGGGCCGCGCGAACATGTTGGCAACCCATCCGCTCAACATCGGCCCCATAGGGGTAACCGGATCGAATTCGTCCAATGCCATAGCAGAGCAAGCCGATGTGATCCTCGCCGTGGGCACGCGCTTGCAGGACTTCACCACCGGGTCGTGGACCGCCTTTTCCCGGGAGGCGCGCTTTATCTCGATCAACGCGGCGCGCCATGACGCGGTCAAGCACATGTCCCTGCCGGTTGTCGGCGATGCCAAACTGTCGCTTGAGGCTCTTGCGGCGCGTGCCGGGGGATATTCGGCGCCGGAAGCATGGACCGCTGAAGCCAGGGGCCATCGTGCTGACTGGGATGCCTATGTGGCGAAAAACGTTGCGCCGGGAAACAGGCCCAATTCCTACGCGATGGCAATCGGCGTGGTGAACGATCTGTGCGATCCGCGCGATCGTGTGGTCGCCGCCGCCGGCGGGCTGCCGGCAGAGGTCACCGCCAACTGGCGCACGCTTGCACCGGGCACGGTGGATGTGGAATTCGGGTTCTCCTGCATGGGATACGAGATTGCCGGCGCCTGGGGCGCCCGGATCGCCCAGGCCCAGCGCGAGCCCGGTCAGGACACCATCGTTTTCATCGGTGACGGCTCATACATGATGCTGAATTCGGACGTTTATTCCTCCGTGCTCAGCCAGAAGAAACTCATCATTCTGGTGCTCGACAACGGCGGTTTTGCGGTGATCAACAAGCTGCAGAACAACTCCGGCAATGAAAGTTTCAACAATCTGATTGCCGATTGCCCGACGATCCCCGAGCCGTTCGGCGTGGATTTCGAAGCCCATGCGCGCGCGCAAGGGGCAATTGCCGAAACCGTGGCAAATCCGGCAGAACTGGGCGAGGCCTTCAAGCGCGCCAAGGCGGCGGAGAAAACCACTGTCATCTGCATGAAAGTGGACGCCTACGAAGGCTGGACCAAGGAAGGGCATACCTGGTGGGAATGCGGTACCCAGCAGGTCTCTGACGATCCGAAAGTCCGGGCAGCCCATGAAGACTGGGAATCCGCCCGTCCCAGGCAAAGGCAGGGCGTCTGATGGCCGATCTGGAGCGCATCAAGGGCAACAGCTTTGTCATTCTCGGGCGCGCCGGGATGGACCTGTACGCCGATCCGCCCGGCACCAGAACCGAGGACGCAACACACTTCTTTACCTGCCTCGGAGGATCGTCTGCCAACATCGCTGCGGCCATCACCCGGCATGGCGGTCAGGCTGCGTTGGTCACCACGGTGTCGGACGACGCGATCGGGCGTTTTGCGCTCAAGCAGCTCGATCGCTACGGCATTGAGCGAACCCATGTGAGATCCGTCGGCGGCGAGGCGCGGAACTCCCTTGCCGTGGTGGAAAGCCGGGTCGAGGACCACCAGTCGGTGATTTATCGCAACGGAGCCGCCGATTTCGAAATGACCGTCGACGATGTGGCGGCGGTAGACTACGACAGCTATTCGGCGCTGATCACCACCGGCACGGTGTTTGCCGCCGAACCGTCGCGCAGCGCCACCTTCCACGCCTTCGAGGCAGCCCGCGCGGCCGGCCTTCCGCTGATCTTCGATGTGGATTACCGGCCCTACTCCTGGCCTTCCGCAGAGGTTGCCGCGGACGTCTATTCCCGCGCCGCCGCAATGTGCGACATCATTGTCGGCAACGATGTCGAGTTCGGGTTCATGGCGGGGGACTATGACAAAGGCCTGGACAAGGCCCGCGAACTGGTCGCCGCCACCGCCCGGATCGTTGTCTACAAGATGGGTGAGGAGGGCGCGATCACGCTGACCCCCGAAGGGGAATTCCGCACCGGCATTTACCCCGTGACGGCCCTGAAACCCACCGGCGCAGGTGACAGTTTCATGGGTGGGTTCATCGCAGGCCTCGCCGACGGACGTGACTTGCGTGATGCGGTTCTGCGTGGCTCTGCCTGCGCCTCGATCGTCGTCAGCCGCGTCGGCTGCGCACCAGCCATGCCCACACCCGCCGAGCTTGAGGATTTCCTGTCCTCGCACCCCGGCCCCACAACACCCTAAAAGGGAAGAAGACATGCATATCGCGCCCCATGACAACCACAACAAGCCGATTGTCAACGTCGACAACCCCCTGGTCCCTCTGAACTATTTCAACATCGTCAAGCTGAGGAAGGGGGATGCGTTCGAATATTGCGTCCCCGGCTATGAGACCTGCATCGTGCCGGCGACGGGCACCGTGGATGTCGAGATCGAAGGCGTTCGCTTCAAGTCTCTCGGCAACCGCACGGTGGATGTCTGGGACGGTGAGCCCGAGGGCGTCTATGTGCCGGTCGGCGCCAGGGTGACAATCGTCTGCACCTCCGATGAAACCGAAACGTTCATTGCGGGCGCGAAATACGACAAGGTTCTGGAGCCGTTCGATGTGCGCGGCGACGGCATCGACCGTGTGCAATATGGTTCCGATGACACCAAGACCCACCGCAAGATCAAGCACATCCTCGGCGCCAACCATCACGACAAGGTCGGGCGGCTGCTGGTCAGCGAATTGTTCACCGTCGGTCAGGGTGGATGGTCCGGGTTCCCCAGCCACAAACACGACACCGATCGCCTCCCGGTCGAGACCCGTCATGACGAAACCTACAACTTCAGGTTCAGGCCCAACTACGGCTCCGGCGTGCAGATGCTCCAGCGCGAGGACAACAAGCCCGGCGACGCCTATCACATCATGGACGGCTCGACGATCTGCCTCGACAAGGGCTATCATCCCTGCGCGGTTCTGCCTGGATACGAGATGTATTATTTCACCATCCTCGGCGGCCTGAGCCAGCGCTCCCTTGTGCAGTATTTCCAGCCGACTCATGCCGCGCAGCTGGAAACCATCCCGGGTATCAAGGACATGATCGCAAAGTTCAAATGACCCTTGTCACCCTGTCGGATGTGCTTCAGCCCGCCCTGAAAGGCCACTTTGCCGTGGCCGGACTTGTCACGTTGGGCTGGGAGGACATGCGCGCCTATGTGGCCGCGGCCGAGGCCGAGAACGTACCGGTCATTCTGCAGGCCGGACCGGGGTGCCGTGAACACACGCCATTGCCTGTGCTGGGCAAGATGTTCCGGCATCTGGCCGGGAACGCTTCCGTTCCGGTCGTGGCCCATCTGGACCACGGGTACACATTGGACGAATGCAGGCAAGCGCTGGACGCCGGGTTCACGTCGCTCATGTTCGACGGCTCACGTCATCCCCTGCAACAGAATATCGACGAAACCGCCGCCATCGCCGAAATGGCGCATGCCGCCGGCATTTCCTGCGAAGGTGAGATCGGCTTTGTCGGCTATTCCGGCGGCAAAGCGTCTGCCGGAACCGATCCCGAGGAGGCCGCAAAGTTTGCCCGGGAAACCGCGGTCGACGCGATGGCGATCTCGGTCGGCAACGTGCACCTGCAGCAGGACAAGCAAGGCGGGCTCGACGAGCCCCGCATCCGCGCGATCGAAGCCGTAACCACCGTACCGCTGGTCATTCACGGAGGCTCGGGCGTGCCGGTGGAACAACGCACGGCGCTGGCCCGGGGGTCGGCCATCTGCAAATTCAATATCGGCACCGAATTGCGCATGGCGTTCGGTCATGCACTGCGCGAGGCGGTCAACAGCGACCCGTCCCGCTTCGACCGTAATTCAATCCTGAAGGACACGCACGACCCGATGGTCGCCGCCACGCGGCGGGTTCTGGGCGCATTCAAGGCCAATTGATACCAGCCGGCGACTGACAGGTAGAGGCCTTGTCGATCGAGCGGCTGAACAATGCTCGCGGCCGCGCGGCCCGCCACCTTGAAATCGTCGCTGAAACCGTCGGTGCCCAAGATGACTTCCCCGCCTCAAATTCAGGCGGGAAGGTGTCTGCAAGTCCAGGGGCCGGTCGCCGGAAGGGCACGCCGTGATTTGTATTGGCGGGACCAGGGACGCTTAAGCTGCCGTGACCCGTCTGAGGGTCAGATTGATGCGGCCGCCGTTTTTCAGCAGTGTCGAGGTGCCGGAGAGCACCCTGTCGATGCCGTGAAAGGCAAGCCGCGCCGCGCCGCCCAGCACGACCACGTCGCCCGATTGCAGGCGAAAGGATGTTGTCGGATCCTTGCGGGTCAGGCCGCCGATGCGAAATGTCGCAGTGTCGCCCAGGGACACGGAGATCACCGGTGCTTCGAACATCTGTTCGTCGCTGTCCTGGTGCAGGCCCATGCGCGCGCGCGCCTCATAAAAATTGACGAGGCAGGCTTCCGGCGCCGGCACGCCGGGAGCAAGCCCCGCCCACAGATCCGTCAGAATCGCGGGCATGGGTGGCCAGGGGCGGTCGGTGCGCGGGTGAAAGGGCTGATACCGGTAGCCATCGATGTCGGCGACCCAGCCGAGCGGGCCGCAATTGCTCATCTTCACGGAGAACGGCTTGCCCGTGCGCGGCATCGCGGGCTGGAACAGAGGCGCCTCGGCAACGATGGACCGGACGGTCTCCACAAGTTCTTCCTGCGCCGCCCGGTCGAAATGGCCGGGCAGATAGGACAGGCCGCCTGGGCCGGTTATCGGGTGATCCTGCATGACTGTCTTTTAGCAAATCGGGCACGGAGTGGAAATTGCCGGTGAACAGATGTCTTGCAGGCAAAGTTTCATCCACCTATATAGCGTTCAAGCTTCGCGTCTAATTTCGGGTTCTGAACCCACGGCGCGATGTCCGGGTCCATCCCGGAACCCAAGTGAAGAGGAGCCGGACAGACGCCTTCATGGGTCTTTCCGGTTTGCTAGAAAGAGAGGCAGATATGGCAAAGGTCATTGGTATCGACCTCGGCACGACGAACTCGTGCGTCGCCGTCATGGACGGCAAGGAACCCAAGGTTATTGAAAACGCCGAAGGTGCCCGTACCACCCCGTCGATGGTGGCATTCTCCGATGACGGCGAGCGCCTCGTCGGTCAGCCGGCGAAACGCCAGGCGGTCACCAACCCCACGAACACGCTTTTCGCGGTCAAGCGCCTGATCGGCCGCCGCTATGAAGACCCGACCGTCGCGAAGGACAAGAAGCTTGTTCCTTACGAGATCGTCAAGGCTGACAATGGCGATGCGTGGGTGCAGGCCAACGACGACAAGTATTCTCCGTCGCAGGTGTCCGCGTTCATCCTTCAGAAGATGAAGGAAACCGCGGAGAGCTTCCTGGGCGAGAGCGTTACCCAGGCGGTGATCACCGTTCCCGCCTACTTCAACGACGCGCAGCGCCAGGCAACCAAGGATGCCGGCAAGATCGCGGGTCTTGAAGTCCTGCGCATCATCAACGAGCCGACGGCTGCGGCGCTGGCCTACGGCCTCGACAAGAACGACGGCAAGACGATCGCGGTCTACGACCTTGGCGGCGGCACCTTCGACGTGTCCGTGCTGGAAATCGGCGACGGCGTCTTCGAAGTGAAGTCGACCAACGGCGACACCTTCCTCGGCGGTGAAGACTTCGACATGGTGCTGGTCGATTATCTGGCGGCTGAGTTCAAGAAGGATCAGGGCATTGACCTGACCAAGGACAAGCTGGCTCTGCAGCGTCTGAAGGAAGCTGCCGAGAAGGCCAAGATCGAACTGTCGTCCTCCTCGCAGACCGAAATCAACCTGCCGTTCATCACGGCGGATGCGTCCGGTCCCAAGCACATGACCCTGAAGCTGACACGCGCGAAATTCGAATCGCTCGTCGACGATCTGGTCAAGCGCACGATCGCGCCGATGAAGGCCGCCTTGAAGGATGCCGGTCTTTCTCCTGGTGAAATCGACGAAGTGGTTCTGGTCGGCGGCATGACCCGCATGCCGAAGATCCAGGAAACCGTGAACACCTTCTTCGGCAAGGAATCGCACAAGGGTGTCAATCCGGACGAAGTCGTTGCCATGGGCGCGGCGATCCAGGCCGGTGTTCTGCAGGGCGACGTCAAGGACGTTCTCCTGCTCGACGTGACCCCGTTGTCGCTCGGCATCGAAACCCTCGGCGGGGTCTTCACCCGCCTGATCGACCGCAACACGACGATCCCGACCAAGAAGGGGCAGGTGTTCTCGACCGCTGAAGACAATCAGACGGCCGTGACCATCCGTGTCTTCCAGGGCGAGCGTGAAATGGCGGCGGACAACAAGGTCCTCGGCCAGTTCGACCTGGTCGGCCTTCCGCCCGCGCCGCGCGGTGTTCCGCAGATCGAGGTCACCTTCGACATCGACGCCAACGGCATCGTCAACGTGTCCGCCAAGGACAAGGGCACGGGCAAGGAACAGCAGATCCGGATCCAGGCCTCCGGCGGTTTGAGCGACACCGACATCGATCAGATGATCAAGGATGCGGAATCTCACGCCGACGAGGACAAGAAGCGAAAGGAACTGGTGGAATCCAGGAACCAGGGCGAATCCCTGGTGCATTCCACCGAGAAGTCCCTGAGCGACTACGGCGACAAGGTATCGGAAGAAGACAAGTCCGCGATCGAAACCGCTCTGGCCGATCTCAAGACCTCTCTTGAGGGCGAGGACCTTGAGGGCATCAAGGCCAAGACCCAGACGTTGGCGGAAGCGTCCATGAAGCTTGGCGAGGCCATGTATCAGGCCGCCCAGGCCGATGCGGAAGCCGAAGGTGGAGAAGACGAATCCGAAGCCGAGGCGAAGACGGACGACAGTGTCGTCGATGCCGACTTCGAGGAAGTCAAGGACGAAGACGACAAGAAGTCCGCCTAACTGAAAGTCGACAGCCAGCCGGTCCTCGGCTGGCTGTTTCATTACCGGCGCCGGATGCGTGACTGCCTGATGAAAAGGGCGCTTGTGCCCGGCGCCTTCGCCGTAATTGGCGCCTGAGTTTGCTGGCGGCCAGCGGTGCAACAACAAGACCGAGAGATCTTGATGTCGAAACGTGATTTCTACGAGATTCTGGGTGTTTCGCGCGAAGCGGACGAAAAGGTTCTGAAAAGCGCCTACCGCAAGATGGCCATGCAATATCACCCGGACCGCAATCCCGGTGATGCGGATGCCGAATCCGTCTTCAAGGAAGTCAATGAAGCCTACGACACGCTGAAGGACGGCCAGAAGCGCGCGGCTTACGACCGCTTCGGCCACGCCGCTTTTGAAAATGGCGGCTTCGGCGGCGGCGGTGGCGGCGCGGGCGGCCAGGACTTCTCCTCCACCATGTCCGACATATTCGAGGAATTTTTCGGCATGGGCGGCGGACGCCGGTCAGGCGGCCGCGAACGCGGCGCCGACCTGCGCTACAATCTTGACATAACGCTGGAGGACGCTTTCTCCGGCAAGGCCGTGGAAATCGAGGTTCCGACCAGCATCGTCTGCGAGGAATGCACCGGAACGGGCGCGAAGCCGGGAACCAGCCCGAGCACGTGCCGGACGTGCGGCGGCGCGGGGCGCGTCCGCGCGGCGCAGGGCTTCTTCACCCTCGAGCGCACCTGTCCGAGCTGTCAGGGGCGGGGTCAGGTCATCACCGACCCTTGCGAAAGCTGCGGCGGTGCCGGGCGCATGACACAGGAACGCACCCTGTCGGTCAACATCCCGGCAGGCATCGAGGATGGCACCCGCATTCGTCTCGCCGGTGAAGGCGAAGCCGGTGTCAGGGGCGGGCCGGCCGGCGATCTTTATATCTTCCTGTCGATCAGGCCGCATGAGCTGTTCCAGCGGGACGGCGCGGATCTTTACTGCCGCGTGCCGATATCCATGACCACGGCCACGCTCGGCGGACAATTCGACGTGCCGACGGTGGAAGGGTCCACAAGCCGGGTCAAGGTGCCCGAAGGCACCCAGACCGGCAAGCAGTTCCGCCTGCGCGGCAAGGGCATGCCGATCATGCGGTCCAGTCAGCACGGCGACATGTATATCCAGGTGACCGTCGAGACACCGACCAACCTGACCCGCCGCCAGCGGGAGCTTCTTGCCGAATTCGAGTCGGAATCTTCCGGCGAGAATCATCCCGAATCGGCGGGGTTCTTCTCCAAGGTCAAGGATTTCATCGACAATCTCGGCGCTTAGCCCGAAGTCGGTCTGGTGCATGTTGACGGGGTAAAAGCGCGCAATCCGTGCGCTTCCCCATGGCATCTCCTTGCAATCATTCCTATATTCCCACCGTTGGGGTGAGTGAGGGAAAATGCTGAAACGCAATTCGAACCGGCGGGAGTTGCTGCGGGGAAAGCTTGAGAAAGCAAATTTGGTCAGGGCGAAAGTGCTTGATGAAGTCAAATTCATCCGGTCCTGGGCACAGAATCCGCTTCGAACCGGTGCGGTAACGCCCTCCGGTCCGGATCTTGCGGCGAAGATGGCGTCCTTCCTGACACCACGCCCGCACGCACGTGTGGTTGAACTCGGGCCTGGTACCGGTGTTGTGACCAAGGCGATCCTGGATCGCGGGTTTTCCCATCCTCAACTCTCCCTGATCGAATACTGCCCGGAATTCTGCGCGCTTCTGGCATCGAGATTTCCCGGGCTGACCGTGATGCAGGGCGACGCCTATGCGCTTCGCGAGACGTTGGGTCCCGCCGGCGGGCTGGTCGAGGCCGGTCCGGAAGGGCCGGATGCGCTGGACGGCATCGTGTCTTCGCTGCCGCTCCTGACCCGCCCGGAACCGGTCCGAAGGGCGCTGCTCGCCGAGGCCCTTGAGCTTCTGAGGCCGGGCGCACCGTTCATTCAGTTTTCCTACGGCCTTGTCGCGCCGGTCCGGCCGGACAGCCGGGCGGTCTCCGTTCATGGGTCCGAATGGGTCTGGAAGAACCTGCCTCCGGCCAGGGTATGGGTCTACCGGAAGGGACACTAGGGTCCACCGGAAGGGGCACTGGCGTCTGCGGTCGATCGGGGATGGGAACGCGGCGCGAGTCGGCTTTCGGTCGCCATGCCTCGGCAACCCGATCCCGGACCCTGGCAAGCTTTCTGAAAAAGTTGATCGCGTGCATTGAAATCCTGAGGCGGGTCGGTGATCTTCGGCACTTGGGCAGGCGCGTTGCCGGGGATGGCCTCGTACAGGGCAATCGGAAAAGCGAGGGGTCAAAGTGATACGCAGTCCGAAAATTCTAGTCTGTTCCGGCTCGGTCCGGTCGGGATCTTTCAATCGCAGTCTCGCGGCGCTTGCCGCCAAGAAGCTGGCGATCCTGGATGCCGAGGTAACGGTTCTGTCCCTCAAGGACTATCCGTTGCCTGTCTATGACGGTGACCTTGAGGAAAGCCAGGGTGTGCCGGAAAACGCGAAAAAGCTGCATCGGCTGTTCCAGGGCCAGGATGGCGCATTCCTGTCCTGCCCGGAATACAATGCCGGGGTCACACCGCTCCTGAAGAACACGCTCGACTGGATCAGCCGTGTCAAGGAGCCGGGGGACGCCTTCCGGAACAAGATATTCGCGCTGGGTGCCGCTTCCCCCGGAGGCTTCGGCGGCATGCGCGGGCTCATCGGCATGCGCACCATTTTGGAAGTCGGGCTGGGCGTGATGGTCCTGCCTCAGATGATCTCGGTGTCGAGGGCCTCCGGCGCCTTTGACGACAAGGGCGACCTGGTGGATGAGCGGGTTGCCGGTCAGTTGGACGGGCTTGTTGATGCCCTGCTCGGGGCAACCCGGACCGGGATGCCCCGCTGATCGCTGCCGGCACACCGGCGCGGGCGACACCGGGGGTGGGGGAAACGCGGTCCAATGACCGCTTGGAAATGCCTTGATTGGCGCCTACATAGGGCGGCAGACAGGATAGACCAAAGAGGTTTGAATGAGCCAAACGCGCGAACCGGCCCAGTGGCACGGTACGACGATCATGATGGTGCGCAAGGGCGGCAAGGTCGTGATTGCAGGTGATGGCCAGGTGTCCCTCGGCCAGACTGTGATCAAGCACTCCGCCCGCAAGGTCCGGCTTCTGGCCAAGGGCGAGGTGATCGCCGGCTTTGCCGGGGCCACCGCCGACGCCTTCACGCTGTTCGAACGCCTGGAAGCCAAGCTGGAGCAGTATCCCGGTCAATTGATGCGTGCCTGCGTCGAACTGGCCAAGGACTGGCGGACGGACCGCTACCTGCGCCGCCTGGAAGCGATGATGCTGGTGGCGGACAAGAATGTGTCCCTTGTGCTGACCGGAACCGGAGATGTTCTGGAGCCGGAAGGCGGTGTCATGGGGATCGGCTCGGGCGGCAATTATGCCCTGGCGGCCGGCCGCGCCCTGGTCGACACGGACTATGACGCGGAGACGATTGCCCGCAAGGCGATGGCGGTCGCCGCGGAAATCTGCGTCTACACCAATGAAAGCGTCACCGTCGAATCGCTGGATACGGCCGAGTAGACGGTCATGGTGACCTTTCGCCCCGTCCTTTCCGAGGACCTGCCGTTTCTGGCGGTCTGGATGGCGCGCCCGCATTGGCGCGAATGGTGGGGCGAACCGGAACAGGAACTTGAGAAGCTTCGTGAAAAGATGGAGGGGCGTGATACGACGAAGCCCTTCATCTTTCAGATCGACGGCCGCGACGCGGGATACATACAGGTCTGGTATGTGAAGGATCAGCAAGGTCTTGGCACCGTGGCCGCCTATCCCTGGCTGGCTCTGCTGCCGATGGATGCGGTCGGTGTCGATCTGGCGATTGCCGACGCTGCGGAGCTGTCCAGAGGGTACGGAACAAAGGTGTTGCAGGCATTTGTCGGCAAATTGCGCCGCGATGGGCACGAACGGATCGTCATTGATCCGGACATCGCCAACCAGCGCGCCGTGAAGGCCTATCGCAAGGCCGGCTTTCGCGAGATAGCCGGGCTGACGGGCCGCACGGGCGACAACCTGCTTATGGAACTCGTAAACACGAAAGGCGTGTCTTAAAAAATGTCCGATTTTTCTCCGCGTGAGATCGTTTCTGAACTCGACCGCTACATCGTTGGCCAGAAGGATGCCAAGCGCGCGGTCGCGATCGCCCTGCGCAACCGCTGGCGGCGCCAGCAGCTTGAAGGCCCGATGCGCGAGGAAGTTCTGCCGAAGAACATCCTGATGATCGGCCCGACCGGCGTCGGCAAGACCGAAATTTCCCGCCGTCTGGCCAAGCTCGCCAATGCCCCGTTCACCAAGGTCGAAGCGACGAAATTCACCGAGGTGGGCTATGTCGGCCGCGATGTCGAGCAGATCGTCCGGGATCTGGTGGAAACAGGCATCACGCTGATACGCGACAAGAAGCGTGAATCCGTCAAGGCCAAGGCCCATGTGCTGGCCGAGGAACGGGTGCTGGACGCGCTGGTCGGCAAGAACGCCAGCCCGGCGACCCGGGAAAGTTTCCGGGAAAAGCTGCGCAACGGCGAAATGGACGACAAGGAAATCGAGGTCGAGGTGCGCGCCCAGGCCCAGATGCCCAGTTTCGACATGCCGGGCATGCCTGGCGCCAGCGTCGGCGTGATGAATGTTTCCGACCTGCTCGGCAAGGCCTTCGGTGGCCAGACCAAGACCAAGCGGACTTCGGTGAGCGACAGCTACGCGCTCCTGATCAACGAAGAATCGGACAAGCTGCTCGACGAGGACAAGGTCGTCGAGGAAGCCATCGCGCTGGTCGAGAACTCGGGCATCGTCTTCCTGGACGAAATCGACAAGATCTGCGCCCGGGAAGGCCGGGCCGGCGCGGATGTCTCCCGTGAAGGCGTGCAGCGCGATCTGTTGCCGCTGATCGAGGGCACCGTCGTCTCCACCAAACACGGCCCGGTCAAGACCGACCACATCCTGTTCATCGCCTCGGGGGCGTTCCACGTCGCCAAGCCTTCCGACCTGTTGCCCGAGCTTCAGGGCCGGCTTCCGATCCGTGTCGAGCTGAGGGCCCTCACCAAGGAGGATTTCCGCGCGATCCTGACCGAACCGGAAGCAAGCCTGATCAAGCAGTATGTCGCCCTGCTGGAAACGGAGAAGCTCACGCTCAGGTTCACCGAGGACGCCATTGAGGAGATTGCCTCGGTCGCGGTCGACCTGAACGCCTCCGTGGAAAATATCGGCGCCCGCCGGCTGCAGACCGTGATGGAGCGTATTCTGGACGAGATTTCGTTTACCGCGCCGGATCGGCCGGGCGAGGAAGTCGAGATCAGCGGCGAGTTCGTTCGCGAGAATATCGGCGACCTTGCGAAGAACGTCGACCTGTCGAAGTTCATTCTGTGACCGGACCTGACAAAGGGCCTCCCGGCGGAACTCATCGTGCGCGGCGATTTCGCAACTTGCGGTGCGCGCCCGCCGGTGGCAGCATGCGCGCATGGTAGCCATTCGCAAGAGCAACGAGGAAGGCCACCGCCGGAAATTTCTGGTTGTGGTCGATGAAACGCCGGAGTGCGACCGGGCGATCGTCTATGCCGCCAAACGCGCAGCGCGCACGGGCGGCGTGGTCACGCTTGTCTTCGTTATCGCGCCGGGTGATTTTCAACACTGGCTGGGTGTCGAGGACATCATGCGCGCCGAAGCCCAGGAACAGGCCGAGGCCGCGCTTGCCCGGGCGGCTGAACGCGTCCGGGCCGTGGCCCGAACCGAACCGGAATCGGTTGTCCGGGAAGGGTCCAAATCGGAGGAGATACTCGATCTGATCGAGTCCGATGCCGATATTGCCATTCTGATCCTGGCAGCCAGCAGCGGAGCGGAGGGGCCGGGGCCTCTGGTCACGTCGATTGCCGGGAAGTCGGCGGGAACCTTTCCGATCCCCGTCACCATCGTACCCGGCAACCTGGATGACGATTCCATCGACGCATTGGCATAGGTCGCGGGCCGGGAGAGCCCGAAGGTGCTTGAACGAAGCATCTTCGCACCTATCTAGTTTTTAATGGTTCCAAACTGTTGCCGGATGCGGTAGATTCATTCATCGGTGTTTTGCGATGAGGGAGCGCGCAGGACACGGCCATACTTGGGCGCGAAATCAAGCGCAAGGACAACACGAAATGTTCATTCAAACGGAAGCAACGCCGAACCCGGCCACGCTGAAATTTCTTCCCGGACGGGTGGTCCTGCCGGAAGGCACCTACGATTTCCGGTCCAGGACGGATGCCGGCGTGTCGCCGCTCGCCGAGAAACTGTTCGAGATCCCGGGCGTCGCCGCCGTCTTCTTCGGCCACGACTTCGTCACCGTGACCAAGGACGACACCGACTGGCAGCATATGAAGCCGGCCATACTCGGCGTCATCATGGAGCAGTTCATGTCCGGCCTGCCGGTCATGTCGGCCGGCCAGTCGGAAGACATCGAGGAAGGCGAATTCTTCGAGACGGACGACCAGGAAACCGTCGACACCATCAAGGAGCTTCTGGAGACCCGGGTCCGCCCTGCCGTGGCCCAGGATGGCGGTGACATCACCTTCAAGGGCTTCAAGGAAGGCGTGGTCTATCTGTCCATGCGCGGGGCCTGCGCAGGGTGCCCGTCCTCGACGGCGACGCTGCAGCACGGCATCCAGAACCTGCTGCGCCATTTCGTGCCGGAAGTCGAGGAAGTCCGTCCGATCTGACCGGTCGTTCCTCAGGTATTTCAAGGGTCCGGCCGGCAGCCGGGCCTTTTTTTTATTTTGGACATCCATTCCTTGTGGAAGGCAAGCCCGCCAATGGACGTAGGTCCAAAGCTTGGCTCGACTCCTGAAGGCCGCCGGGGTACTGGCAGATGGGTCATAATCAACGTTCCTTGGTATCTGGGACATGTGAGCAGAGCCAAATGCGCCTCCTAGCCATCGACACAGCCCTTGCCAATTGTGCGGCCGCCGTTCTCGACAACGGCGCCGGGAGCGCGTGTTTCGAAGCCTGCGCCGAGGAGATCGGGCGCGGCCACGCGGAACGTCTGATGGACATGATCGGCGAGGTCATGGCCGAAACGTCGACCCCATTTTCCAGTCTCGACCGGGTTGCCGTCACCATAGGGCCGGGCAGTTTCACTGGCATGCGGGTCGGCCTTGCGGTCGCGCGCGGTTTCGGCCTTGTGCTCGGCAAGCCCGTGGTCGGCATCACCACGCTGGCCGCCATCGCGCGTTCCGCCGCCCCCGGGGATGCGGGAGCGCCGCTGCTTGTTGCCCTGACCGGCAAGGGCGATGAAGTCTACTGCCAGCAGTTCGACGCATCCGGCGCCCCTGCCGGACAGGCCGGTGTGCTCACCTTCGCCGATCTTGCGGCGAACCTGCCCGAGGGCATAAGATTGGCAGGTTCGGCAGCGGAAAAAGTGGCAGGGGAATGCGGGATTTCCGCCGACCGGATCTTGTCGCGCCGCGGGTTCCCTTGTATCCGGGATGTCGCGGAACTCGGGATTACCGCCGATCCGGCCCGGTCTTCCCCGTCGCCGCTGTATTTGCGGCCGCCCGACGCCACACCGCAGACCAAGGGAAGGATTGAAAGGCAATGAGCTTTTGGTGGTTCTGGACCCAGCCGCCGGTGATTGAAGAGGCGCTGGCCGAAGATCTGCCGAAAATTGCCGAGATCCACACCGCATCGTTCAAGAACAACTGGAACATCGAAGAATTCGCGCGAATGAAGGCGCAGGAGGCCACCGTCGTTCTGGTGGCGCGCCGGGCCAGTCCCTACGGCACCCGCACACCGCTTGGATTTCTGGTGCTCAGGTCTGCGGCGGACGAAGCGGAGGTCATCACGATCGCCGTTCATCCGCGCCAGCGGGGCCGCGGCATCGGCAAGAAACTGATGGAGGCGGGCCTGTTCCGCCTGTACGCGGACCGGTGCCGGCACCTGTTCCTGGAAGTCGATGCGGCCAATGAATCCGCGCTTTTGCTGTATCGCGGCCTCGGTTTCAGGGAAGTCGGCAAGCGCAAGGGGTATTACGGCAGCAGTGCCGGCGACGGCACGGCGCTTGTCATGCGGATCGATCTTCGTTAGAGCGTAGGGCGATAAATCTGGTTCGATTGACGCAGATTTTTCGCTTGATGCGCCCGGCGCATTCGCAACGATTTTGAACAAGCACGGACGGCACCCCTATGGTGGATGAGCGGCACACATCGCTGGCGGATTTGTGTATTGCAAAAGGCATGCGCATGACCGAGCAGCGCCGTGTCATAGCCTCGGTCATCGAGGACGCGTCCGACGACCACCCGGATGTCGAGGAACTCTATCGCAGAGCGGTCGCGATCGATCCGGGCATATCGATCTCGACCGTCTACCGCACCGTGAAGCTGTTCGAGGACGCCGGCATGATCGAGCGGCACGATTTCCGCGACGGTCGCTCCCGCTACGAGACCGTGCCCGACGAGCATCACGATCACCTGATCGACCTGCGCTCCGGCGAGGTCATCGAATTCCGCAATGAAGACATCGAGGCATTGCAGGAGTTCATCGCCAGAAAACTCGGCTACCGGCTGGTCGACCACCGGCTGGAGTTGTACGGCGTTCCCCTGGAGCAGCCGAAGGACGATACGGACGATGGCTGAAATCAAGGCGGGGATCATCATTCTGCTCCTCACTCTTGTCTCGCTGGTTCTGATCCCGCTGCAATGGGCCGCGATCAGGCTGCGGTTGCCTGCCCGGCAGATCCTGCCCCGGATCTGGCACCGGACAGCGACCCGTCTGGTCGGTATCCGGATCCGCCAGATCGGTGAACCGGCCGCGGACCGGCCGCTCCTGATTGCCGCCAACCACACGTCCTGGCTCGACATCTCCGTGATCGGGTCACTGATGCCGCTGTCGTTCATCGCCAAGTCCGAAGTGTCGGGGTGGCCGGTTTTCGGCCTGCTGGCGAAACTGCAGCGCACGGTTTTCGTCAACCGGAACCGCCGCGCGCATACAGCGCAGGTTGCCGACGCGATCGCCGAACGCCTGGCAGCGGGCGACACCATGGTTCTCTTTGCCGAAGGCACCTCGAACGACGGCAACGGCGTGCTGCCGTTCCGCTCCGCGCTGCTGGGCGCGGCCACGAGGCCGGCCGGCAGCGAACAGTCCTCCAGGGTCTGGGTTCAGCCCCTGTCCATTGCCTATCAGGGATACTACGGCGTGCCGATGGGCCGGGCCCACCGCCCGTATGTCGCCTGGTATGGCGACATGGAGCTGGCCGGGCATCTGTGGGGTGTCTTTTGCCGCGGTGCCCTCGATGTCGTGGTGCGCTGGGGCGAGCCGGTTCTGGTCGATACGGACACCGACCGCAAGGCCCTGACCCGGCGGCTGGAGGCCGATGTCAGGGCCATGACAATCGCCTCTTTGTTGCAAAAGCCCGTAGAAAGCGACGAAACCGGCGATATCGATCCGTTCGACTTCTTCTCAAACGCGGAAAAAACCGCTAAAGCTGGCGCCTGAAATTCTGGTGCCACCCGCTTGACGCGCGATTGCGGCACCGGCGACTTGCGGACAGGGACAGCCCTCCGCCATAAAACCCAGGACATGCCGGCCGATCGAGAACGGCCATGAGGAGCGAATGACACGCCGCCCGGAACAAGACCAGGAAAAGACCCCATCCGCCGTGCCCGCCGGCCCGAGCTCTTCAGGCAAGCCATCTGGTGACCCCCTTTCTTCCGGTGCCAAGGGCAACTTGCGCAAGGTGTTCGTGCGCACCTATGGTTGCCAGATGAATGTCTATGACAGCGAGCGCATGAACGACGTGCTGGCGCCGGAAGGCTATCAGGCGACAGACGTCATGGAAGATGCCGATCTGGTCATTCTGAACACCTGCCATATTCGAGAAAAGGCCGCGGAGAAGGTCTATTCGGAGCTGGGCAGGATCCGCAAGGTCAAGGAAGAGCGTGCCAGATCCGGCAAGGACATGATGGTCGGTGTTGCCGGCTGTGTGGCGCAGGCGGAGGGCGCGGAGATATCCCGCCGCGCACCCATTGTCGATCTGGTCGTCGGTCCGCAGAGCTACCACCAGCTTCCCGCCCTGCTCGACAAGGCGCGCCAGGGCAGCAAGGTCGTCGAAACCGAATTCGACATCGATGCGAAATTCGATCACCTGTCCGCCCAGGCCGTCAAGCCGGTGCTCAGGCGCGCCCCGTCCGTGTTTCTGACCGTGCAGGAAGGCTGCGACAAGTTCTGCACCTTCTGCGTGGTGCCTTACACACGCGGCGCGGAAGTGTCCCGCCCGGCAAGCCAGATCCTGGAGGAAGCCCGGCGTATGGCCGAAGCGGGCGTGCGCGAGATCACACTGCTCGGCCAGAATGTCAACGCCTATCACGGCGATGGTCCGGACGGGGAGACCTGGGGCCTGGGTCTGCTGTTGCGGCGCTTGTCCGAAATCGACGGTCTCGACCGGCTGCGCTACACCACAAGCCACCCGCGCGACATGGACGACGACCTGATCGCGGCCCACCGGGACCTGAAAAGCCTGATGCCCTACCTGCATCTGCCGGTGCAGTCGGGTTCGGACCGGATCCTGAAGGCCATGAACCGCCGGCATACGCGGGACGACTATTTCCGCCTGCTCGACCGGATCCGCGAAGCGGCCCCGGATGTCGCCCTGTCGGGAGACTTCATTGTCGGTTTCCCGGGCGAGACGGACCAGGATTTCCGGGACACGATGGACCTCATCCACCGCGTCGGATACGGCTCGGCGTTTTCCTTCAAGTACAGCCAGCGGCCGGGCACGCCCGGAGCGGGCATGGACGATCAGGTGCCCGAAGACGTGAAATCCGCCCGTCTCGCCGAGCTGCAGGCGCTCGTCAGCGACCAGCAACGGGCCTTCAATGCGTCCCGGCTGGGCATGACGTGCGACGTATTGTTTGAAAAGAAGGGCCGCAATCCGGGGCAGATCGTTGGCAAGTCGCCCTGGCTGCAACCGGTTCAACTGGACGCTTCTGAAAATCTGATCGGCAGCATACAAGCGGTGGAAATCGTGGAGATCGGATCTAATTCGCTGTTCGGGCGCCTGATTGACGGGCAAGATAAAACGGACATTTCCGGGGCCATCCCGGCTCCGGCGGCCCAGGCCGGTTGATGACAGGAGACGTCATTTGACGCGTGACAGCCAATCTTCCTCCCGCAAGCCTTCGGATCAGTCTCCTGCCGCCGCGTCGGCCACCGATATGACCCACATTGTTCTTGCGTTCGAAGACAATCGGCTGATCGGGGACCTGTTCGGCCAGTTCGACCAGAACCTGGCGCTGCTGGAGCAGCGGCTGGGGGTCGATGCCATTGCCCGCGGCAACCAGGTCACGCTCAAGGGCACACAGGCGGGCTGCGCCCAGGCCCGGACCGCGCTGGAGTCCATGTACCAGCGGCTCCTGCAGGGGCATGAGATTCATCCCGGCGATGTCGACGGGGCCCTGCGCATGGCAGCCGCCGCCGAGGCACAGCTGCCGCTGCCGACGCTCGAACCGAAATCCCGGCTGGCATTCGCGCAGATCGCCACGAGGCGCAAGACCATCGTCGCGCGCACGCCGACCCAGGACGCCTATATCCGCTCCATGGACCGGGCCGACCTGATTTTCGGCACCGGCCCGGCCGGCACGGGCAAGACCTTTCTCGCGGTCGCCTATGCGGCGGCGCTTCTGGAGCGCGGCGACGTTGCGCGCCTGATCCTGTCGCGGCCTGCCGTGGAGGCGGGCGAGCGGCTCGGCTTTCTTCCCGGCGAGATGAAGGACAAGGTCGACCCGTACCTGCGGCCGATCTACGATGCCCTTTACGAGATGATGCCTGCGGAAAAAGTCGATCGCGGACTGCAGTCCGGCATGATCGAAGTGGCGCCGCTGGCGTTCATGCGCGGCCGGACACTGTCCAACGCCGTGGTCCTGCTCGATGAGGCGCAAAACACCACGTCGATGCAGATGAAGATGTTCCTGACCCGTCTGGGCGACGGCTCGAAAATGATCGTTACCGGAGATCCGAGCCAGATCGACCTGCCGCCTGGCCAGAAATCGGGTTTGCGGGAGGCCCTCGGTCTGCTGACGGACATTCGGGAAGTGGCGCATGTGCGCTTCACGGAGACCGACGTTGTCCGGCATGAGCTGGTCGGCCGGATAGTGACGGCCTATGACAACGCCTCGCGCGAGGAGGCGGAGGTCCGCGAGCGGCGGTTCACGGAACGTCAGCGTGATGCGGATGCGGGCGGGAAGCCGCGCACCCGCGAGCGGGTGGTCTCTTGAGCTCCGCAGTCCGCCATGCCTGAAACCCTTCCGGACGGTTTTCTGCTTGACCTGTCGATAGAGGCAGGGGCCTGGGGCGAGGAAGACCGTCTGGCCTGTCTGGCCGAACGTGCGATTGCGGCGGCCCTTGCGGTCGCGGACCTGAAGGTGGCGGACAACAGCGAGCTGTCGCTGCTGTTCACCGACGACGCGGCGATCCGCAAGCTGAATGCCCGCTGGCGCGACAAGAACAGCGCGACGAACGTTCTGTCATTTCCCGGAAGCGATCCGCAAGGCGATGTCTACGGTCCGCTTCTGGGGGACATCGTCCTCGCCCATGAAACGGTTTCCCGCGAAGCGGATGAATTTGGAATTGAATTTACCGACCACCTTTCCCATTTGATTGTTCATGGTTTGCTACATCTTTTCGACTATGATCATCAGGAAAATGATGAAGCAGAACTCATGGAAAGCCTTGAGAAAGCCGTATTGGCTGCTATAGGCATCGACGATCCGTATGCCGACCGGCCCCTTGTGGCGGACGGCATCCAGGCGGGATCATGAGGCACGATGTTCTTGATTGATGGATAATGAGCGCAGTTGAACCGCAAAGTCCGGCAGGTGGTGAAAATACCGCTTCTCCCGGGCAATCTCAGGACGGGCAGTCCCCGGACGGGGAAGACCCGCAACAGATGAAGCCGCAGCGGACTGCGGCCTTTCTTGACAAGTTCAAACGCCTGTTGCGCTTGGGACGTCAGTCCTCGAGCCTGCGTGAGAATCTCGAGGACGAACTCGCCCGCGAAGGCGGCGATGCCGCGTTCTCGCCCGAGGAGCGCATGCTGCTCGGCAACATCCTGAGGCTCAGGGAACTGCGGGTGGATGATGTCATGATTCCGCGCGCCGATATCGACTCGGTCGATCAGGACACCAGCCTCAGCCGGGTCATGGAATTGTTCCAGAACAGCGGGCATTCGCGCATGCCCGTTTACGAGGACACGCTCGATGATCCGCGCGGAATGGTCCACATAAAGGACCTGATGGCCTTCATTGCGGAGCAGGCTGCAGCGCGCCGGACCACAACCGCTGTGGACAACAACGCCCCCACGACCGCCGGCTTGTCGTCTTCGGGCAGCGGATCGGCCCGCAACGGTCACAACCAGCCGGCTCTGGATCTGTCCTGCGTCGACCTGTCGGTTACGCTCAAGGAGACGGATCTGGTCAGAAACCTCCTGTTCGTTCCTCCGTCGATGCCAGCGACCGACCTGATGGCGAAAATGCAGGCCGACCGGATCCAGATGGCCCTGGTCATCGACGAATACGGCGGCACCGACGGGCTGGTCTCGCTCGAGGACCTGGTCGAGGAAGTCGTCGGCGATATCGAGGACGAGCACGACGAGGACGAGGAAGCCATGCTGGTAGCGGACGGGGAGGGCATCTGGATCGCCGATCCGCGTCTTCCGCTCGAGGATCTGGACGAGGTGCTGGGAACCCGGCTGACCGACGGCGAGATCTCCGAGGACGTCGATACGCTTGGCGGCCTGCTCTACGTGTCGGTGGGCAGGGTGCCGGTTCGCGGTGAACTGCTGTTCGTGCCCGACGAGATGCCCGGATTTGAATTCGAGGTGATGGACGCCGATCCCAGACGCATCAAGCGCCTGAAAATCCGCCGCCGGCGGACAGAGGCCCGGCCGCAGGACCTGCGGCGGCGGTCCAAGCGACCTGACCCTTCCCAGAGCGAAGCCATGCAGGACACCGATGCGTCCCCGGCCAAGGCGGCCGCGTCCGGTGGCGGCGGCTGACGCCCGGCGTTCTGAAACACAGCGAAAAAACTTAGGCCTTGACCCGACTGGCTGGAGCCGACAAATCTTCCGGCCTGGAGTATTTACGGTCAAGCGATTCAATTCGTTCGTGACCTGACTCCGGAAGCGGGAAATCATTTATATGCACTGGCTGTCGCAACGACTGTCGATTCTGCCGAACTTTTTTCTTCTGGCATGGGGCTGGCAGCGCAGGATACTGTGTCTCCTGTGCGGCGCCCTGAGCGCGTTCGCGTTGCCGCCCTACGACTTTTCCCCGGTTTTGCTGTTGAGCTTTCCCTGTCTGGTCTGGCTGCTGGACGGTGCGCTTGAGCCTGGCGCGGACAAGCTGTTCGACAGGCTGCGTACGGGATTTGCCCTCGGATGGCTGTTCGGCTTCGGCTATTTCCTGTCCGGACTCTGGTGGATCGGTGCGGCCTTTCTGGTCGAGGCGGAGCGTTTTGCCTGGCTGATGCCCTTCGCGGTTCTCGCCATGCCGGCAGGGCTTGCGCTTTTCACCGGTCTGGGCGTTGCGCTCGCGGCGCTGTTGTGGACCGGCGAGTTCCGCCGCATCCTGCTGCTTGCGGCCTGCCTGACCCTGGCGGACTGGCTGCGCGGTCACGTCTTGACCGGGTTTCCCTGGAATTCCTTCGGCATGGGCATTTCCGGGTCCCAGGTCCTGTCGCAGACCGCGAGCCTTGTCGGACTGTACGGACTGACCTTCCTGACCGTCGCTCTTGCGTCGGCGCCGGCGTTGCTGGCGGACGTCAGGCCGTATGCAGTTCGCTTGAGAGCCGTTCTGGCCGCGGCCGGCGTTGTGTGCGCCATTGCCGCCTACGGCGCGATCCGCCTCTGGCAGCCTGCGCCACCGGCGGCGGATCTGGACATCCGCATCGTTCAGCCTTCGATCGGCCAGAAGGACAAGTGGCGTCCCGACATGCGGGACGAGATCTTTCGCACGTTTCTCGACATGACCGAGGCGCCCTTGTCCGGACAGGCGCGTGTCGGACAGCCCCGACTGGTGGTCTGGCCGGAATCGGCCGTGCCCTTTCTGCTGACGCGGGAGCCGGGTGCCCTGCTCCGGATCGGCAAGGCGCTCGGCAGCTCCGCCGAACTGGTGACCGGCGCCGTTCGGGCCGAAGCCGGCGCCGGAGATCCGGGGCCGGATTACTACAACAGTGTCTATGTCATCGACGGAGGCGGTGCGGTCCGCGGCATCTACGACAAGGTGCGCCTTGTGCCCTTCGGCGAATATGTGCCGTTCAAGCCCCTGCTCGAGACACTTGGAATTACCAATCTGGCGGGACCTCTCGATGGTTTCGAGGCAGGTTACCAGCCGCGTGTGCTGAGCACCTCCGGCGGGGTCGGTTTTCTACCCTTGATCTGTTACGAGGCGATCTTCCCGGACAGGCTGTCCGGTCCCGGCGAGGCCCCGGCATTTCTCCTGAACGTGACCAACGATGCCTGGTTCGGGCGCACGCCCGGTCCTTACCAGCACTTCGCCCAGGCCCGGCTGCGGGCGATTGAAACCGGCCTGCCCATGGTTCGGGCGGCGAATACGGGCATTTCCGCGATCATTGATCCCAGAGGGGTGGTGATCGAAGAGCTTGGCGTATTCGAGAAGGGCCTCATCGACGGAAGGCTTCCGCAGAGGTTAGGCACCACCCTTTATCGGGTATTGGGCGATGTGCCCGTGATTATTGTTTCGATTATCCTTGTTGTATTTACCAGTGCCCGACGATACAACCGCGTTTCGCGCTTAGATTGATTATTTTGTTTGAGTTGAGTGAAGAACTTGTGATACAACCGTGAAATAGCCGATTGAAGGCTCTGCCATGTAACAGTGGTGGGTTGCAGACAAGTTCGGTCTCTTGAGGCCTGTGGGGGATTTCAGGGGAGCTTGTGAAAACGAAAACGAGCGGACTTCCACCGCCGTAGAAGAAAGAGCGACGCGAATGCCCAGTAAGAAATCTCCTAATCCAATTGACATCCACGTCGGCAGCCGGGTGCGGCTCAGACGCATGATGCTTGGCATGAGCCAGGAAAAACTCGGTGAGGCCCTGGGCATCACCTTCCAGCAGATTCAGAAATACGAAAAAGGCACCAACCGGATCGGCGCCAGCCGGCTGCAGCACATTGCCACCGTCCTCAAGGTGCCGGTTTCCTTCTTCTTCGAAGACGCACCGGGAACGCCTGATGAGGCCGAAGGCTTCGGAGAAACCCAGCCGACGTCCTATGTGGTCGACTTTCTTTCCTCTTCGGAAGGGTTGTCCCTCAACAAGGCATTCGTGCGTATCGAGAACCCGAAGGTCCGCCGGCGTATTGTCGATCTCGTCCGCTCCCTGGCCGGCGACGAATGACAAAATTGCCTCTCGCGCTTGACGTGGCGAGGAACTTCTAAGATTGATGCATCAGAAGCGGCGAGCTCATTCGCCGCTTCTGTTATATTCATTCCCAGAAGGACGATCGCCAATGGCACGTCAGAATTACCTGTTTACATCCGAATCCGTGTCCGAAGGACACCCGGACAAAGTCTGCGACCGCATTTCCGATGCCGTGGTGGATGCTTTCCTCAAGGAAATGCCGGAAGCACGCGTGGCCTGCGAAACGCTGGCGACGACAAACCGCATCGTGATTGCCGGCGAAACCCGTGGTCCGTCAACCATTACCAACGATTATCTTGCCCATCTTGCGCGCATGGCCATCAAGGACATCGGCTACGAGCAGGACGGCTTCCATTGGGAAAACTGCGACATCGCCGTTCACCTGCATGCCCAGTCCGCCCACATCGCCCAGGGCGTGGACGCCGGTGGCAACAAGGATGAAGGTGCCGGCGACCAGGGCATCATGTTCGGCTACGCCTGCCGCGAAACCGATGAGCTGATGCCCGCGCCGATCCTTTATGCACACAGGATCCTCCGCCTTCTGGCCGAGGCACGCAAGTCCGGCAAGGAGCCGGCGCTCGGCCCGGACGCGAAGAGCCAGGTGACCGTCCGCTACGAAAACGGCAAGCCTGTTGCTGCGACGTCCATCGTGCTGTCCACCCAGCATCTGGATCCGGCGCTGACGTCCGGCGACGTCAGGAAGATCGTCGAGCCCTACATTCGCACGGCGTTGCCAGAAGGCTGGATCACCGGGGAAACCGACTGGCACGTGAACCCGACCGGGGCCTTCGTCATCGGCGGCCCGGACGGCGATGCCGGATTGACCGGCCGCAAGATCATCGTCGACACCTATGGCGGCGCTGCGCCCCATGGCGGCGGTGCCTTCTCCGGCAAGGATCCGACCAAGGTGGACCGGTCAGCGGCCTATGCGGCGCGTTATCTCGCCAAGAATGTCGTCGCCGCGGATCTGGCGGACCGCTGCACCATTCAGTTGTCCTACGCCATTGGTGTCTCCGAGCCGCTGTCGGTCTATGTCGACCTGCACGGCACGGGCCGGTGTGACGAGGCCAGGCTGGAAACGGTCCTGCGCGATGTCATGGGCCTGAGCCCGCGCGGCATCCGCCAGCACCTCAATCTCAACAAGCCGATCTACGAGCGTACCGCTGCCTACGGCCACTTCGGCCGCGAGCCGGATGCGGAAGGCGGCTTCTCCTGGGAAAAGACCGATCTGGTTGATTCCCTGCGTCCGCTCGCGGGCTGAGGCGCCCTCGCGATCTGAACACTGACTTGATACGATCGCCGGCCCCGGGGCCGGCGATCTGGTTCCGGAACGATGACTGACCGCTACGAAGGTTCCTTTTACGGCCGCCGCAAGGGCAAGCCGCTGAGCCCGCACCGCGAGGCGCTGATGGACAGGGAGTTGCCCCGCCTGGGGCTGGATCTGACCCGTCCCGCTCCGGCGCGCCTGGCCGATCTTTTCAATGCTCCGGTGGACGAGGTCTGTCTCGAAGTCGGTTTCGGTGGCGGCGAGCACCTGCTGCACCGGGCCCGGACAAATCCGCGGGTCGGCTTCATCGGGGTCGAGCCTTTCGTCGGCAGCATGGCCAAGGCCGTGACCGCGGTTGTCGAGGAGGGACTGGAAAACGTCCGGCTCTATGACGATGACGCCATCAACGTGCTCGACTGGTTGCCGGCGGCAAGCCTCGACCTGGCCTATCAGCTCTATCCGGATCCCTGGCCGAAGAAGCGCCACTGGAAACGCCGTTTCATCAACGCGCAGAACCTGACGCGCTACGCCCGGGTGATCAGGCCCGGTTGCCAGTTCCGTTTCGCCAGCGACATCGATACCTATATCGACTGGACGCTTCGCCTGTGTCGCGATAATCCCGCTTTCTGCTGGACCGCGCGGACGGCTGCCGACTGGAAAACGCCCTGGGAGGGCTGGCCGGGAACCCGCTACGAGGCCAAGGCGATCCGTGAGGGCCGTGTCGGGCGTTATCTGACATTCCAGCGGCTGTAACGGCGCGGTATTCCGGCTGAATGGATTTCTTTTTCACGGAAATAAACGTGGGCTCTTGCCTTTTTGGCCGCTTTGGCGTTATACAGCCCGTGTTTCACCTCATACGGCTTATCTGAGCAGTTGAGAGTGGGCCCGCCGGGGACCCGCTCTTTTTGGTTTAAGCATAGGCCGGAGACTGACAAGCTTGAGCAGGACTGCCCAATGTAAATCTTCGACCAGGCACATCTGACGCTCAAGATCAGCCCGCATCCATGTCGCATGACAGGACTGCGGGGCAGGTGATCGAGTTTGAAATACTGGTGCATCTTGCCCGCGCTCGAACGAGCCCGGACAAGATGCTCCAGAGCCGGAAACGGTTTTGAACAGGAGCCAAGTGTGAGCGCGCACGAACCAAGAATTGTGACGGAACAGGGGCTTGATGCCCGTGTGGCCGCCATTGTGGAGCCGGTCATCGAAGACCTCGGCTACCGCCTTGTGCGCACGAAGATCAGCGCGGCCAACGGCTGCACGCTGCAGATCATGGCTGAACGCCCCGACGGCACCATGACGGTCGAGGACTGCGAAACCATCTCCCGTGCCGTTTCCCCTGCGCTTGACGTTGACGATCCGATCAACCGGGCGTACCATCTGGAAGTTTCCTCTCCGGGGATCGACAGGCCGCTGGTGCGCGCCGGTGACTTCAATCGCTGGTCCGGTCACGAGCTGAAGGTCGAGATGGCTGTTCTTCAGGACGGCCGCAAGCGCTTCCGGGGCACTCTTCTGGGAGAAGAGGACGGCATCGCGAAGATCCGCCTGGACGATGTCAAGGACGGCGACGACGACACCGTGAAGCTTCCGCTGGAAGATATCGGTGAAGCCAAGCTGGTGCTCACGGACAATTTGGTTACGGCGGCTCTTCAGGCTGAAAAGGCGGCACTGGCCGCCCGCAGCGGTACGGACGAGCTGTCGCAGGACAACAAACCCAACTGAGCAGACAGCTCGGCGGGAACAGGACGAAACGCGCCAGAAACAATCGGCATGACGGTTGGCGCAAGAGGAGTGGAATATGGCAATCAGCGCGAACCGGCTGGAACTGCTGCAAATCGCTGACGCGGTCGCACGGGAAAAATCGATCGACCGGATGATCGTCATCACCGCGATGGAAGACGCGATCCAGAAGGCGGCCCGCTCCCGCTATGGCACGGAGACGGAAGTCCGCGCCGAAATCAACCCGAAGACCGGTGAAATTCGTCTTCAGCGCCTTTTGCAGGTTGTCGAGGACGTTGAGAACATCTCCACCGAGATTGCGCTGTCCGAGGCGTTGTCCCGGAATCCCGAAGCCAGCCTCGGCGACTTCATTGCCGAGCCGCTGCCGCCGCTGGATTTCGGCCGCATCGCCGCGCAGTCCGCGAAACAGGTCATCGTGCAGAAAGTGCGCGAGGCCGAGCGCGACCGCCAGTTCGAGGAATTCAAGGATCGGGTCGGAGAAGTCATCAACGGCGTGGTCAAGCGCGCGGAATACGGCAACGTCATCGTGGATCTTGGCCGTGGTGAAGGCATCGTCCGCCGTGACGAGCTGATCCCGCGCGAGATTTTCCGCACCGGCGACCGCATCCGGGCCTTTATCTACGACGTCCGCCGCGAGCAGCGCGGCCCGCAGATTTTTCTGTCGCGGACCCATCCGCAGTTCATGGCCAAGCTGTTTGCCCAGGAAGTTCCGGAAATCTACGATGGCGTGATTGAAATCAAGTCCGTGGCCCGTGATCCGGGCTCGCGCGCCAAGATCGCCGTGATCTCCAAGGACAGCTCCATCGATCCCGTCGGCGCCTGTGTCGGCATGCGCGGCAGCCGCGTTCAGGCGGTGGTCGGCGAGCTTCAGGGTGAGAAGATCGACATCATTCCGTGGAACGACGAGGCGGCGACTTTCATCGTCAACGCGCTGCAGCCGGCCGAAGTCGCCAAGGTTGTTCTCGACGAGGACGCGGAACGTATTGAAGTTGTGGTCCCCGATGACCAATTGTCTCTGGCGATCGGCCGCCGCGGTCAGAACGTGCGTCTGGCCTCGCAGCTGACGGGCTGGGCCATCGACATCATGACCGAGCAGGAAGAATCCGACCGCCGCCAGAAGGAATTCCTGGAACGCTCGCAATTGTTCATGGAAGCGCTCAACGTCGACGAGATGGTCGGCCAGCTTCTGGCGACCGAAGGCTTCACCTCCGTCGAGGAAGTGGCCTATGTCGAACTCGACGAGATTTCCATGATCGAGGGTTTCGACAATGATACCGCCCTGGAGATCCAGGCGCGTGCCCGCGACTATCTCGGCGAGCTTGAAGCCAAGTTCGACGAAGAGCGTGTCGCGCTGGGTGTTTCCGACGAGCTGCGGTCGATTGACGGACTGACAACGGCTATGCTGGTCGCCCTCGGCAAGGACGATGTCAAGACCATGGAAGATCTGGCGGGCTGTGCCGCCGACGACCTGGTCGGCTGGACCGAGCGCAAGGACGGCGAGACCAAGCGGTTTGAGGGCGCGTTGTCCGGTTTCGATATTTCCCGGGCCGAAGCCGAGAACATCGTGATGTCGGCCCGTTTGGCGGCCGGCTGGGTGACCGAGGAAGAGTTGCAGGCCCAGGCGGCGGAAGGCGAGGTCGAGGTTGACGACGAAGATGTCGTTGATCTTGTCGAGGTCGCCGGGGAAGAGGCACCGGCAAACGGAGCGATCCTGAACGGATAACGGGGCAGGCAAACGCCGTCGCGAACCGCTTGCGGTCGTAAAGCGGGGCACTTGCTCCGGAACGTCAGACTGACCAGCCTTGAGGTGGCCGTGCATTCGGTGCGGCGACAGGTTGGTCCAAAGGAGTGGCAGCGTGCCCAGGAAGAACGAACCGACCGAACGGCTGTGCGCCGTCACCCGGGAGGTTCAGCCCGTCAGTTCGCTGATCCGGTTTGTGCTTGACCCCAATGGTCAGGTGGTGCCGGATCTGAAGCGGGTGCTTCCCGGACGCGGTGTTTGGGTGACGGCCACGAAAGACAGTGTGGCCGTTGCGGAAAAAGACCGGAAGAAGGTGTTCGTCAGAGGGTTTCAGAGCGAAGCCCGGGTCGAGCCCGGACTGGCCGAGCGGGTTGATGCGCTCATGGAACGATCGGCGCTTCAGGCGCTCGCCATGACACGCAAGGCCGGAGGGCTGGTCACCGGTTTTTCAAAGGTTGAAGCAGCCTTGCGGCGGGACCCCGTTGCCGGGCTGATCCACGCCTCGGATGCTGCTGAGGACGGGGTGCGGAAGCTGGCGGCGGTGGTCGCCGGCAACGAGGAACTGGCAAATGGCTGGCAAATCGTCCGTTTGTTCGAATCGGACCAATTGGATTTGGCATTGGGCCGGTCAAATGTGATACATGCTGCACTGCTTGTTGGGCAGGCGAGCGAAAACTTTCTGGCACGGGTGCGTGACCTTGAACGTTTTCGCGGCTTTTCCCAGGCACACGGCGACAAAGGCAGCGTCTGAAAAGACGGTTGCGCAGGACTGAAGGCAATATGAGCGATACGAAAAATCCAGGCGACAAGACAATCAGCGTTGAGCGTGGCAAGACGCTTGGCCTCAAGCGCGGCGGTGGCGATCAGGGAACTGTTCGGCAATCGTTTTCGCATGGCCGGACGAAAGCCGTCGTCGTGGAAAAGAAGAAGCGCCGTGTCGTAACGCCGGGGCAGGACCCGAAGCCCGAGGCTCCCGCGCCGACGACACAGCGTCTTGACCGGCCGACCGAAGCTCCGCGCAGGCCGCAGGCCGCGGATCCGCAGGCTGCCAAGCAGGCGCGCCAGAACGCGTCCGGCCAGCGCCAGAAGGGCAACGGCAACGTCTTGCGGACCCTGACCAAGGAAGAGGCCGCCGCACGCGCTGTCGCCCTCAAGATGGCCAAGGAACGTGAGGTCGAGGATCGCAAGCGCCGCGAGGAAGACGAAAAGCGCCGCGCCGTCGAAGCCGCAAAACGGCAGGCTGAAGATGAGGTCCGCGCCAAGGCCGAGGCCGAGGAACGCGCCAAGCGTGAAATCGAGGAAGCTCGTGAGGCTGCCGAACAGGCCAAGGCTGCGCCTGCCGCAGTCCCGGACGCTGCAGCACCTGCACCCGCGGCAAAAACCAGAACAGTGGCCGGGCGCCAGCCGGCGCGTGCCAATGACGGCAGGCCGCCGAGCCTCGACGACATGGGCAAGCGCAATGAGCCTGCCGCCGTGCGTCCCAAGACGGAGCGCGAGGGTGGCGAGGAAGAAGATCGCGGCAACAAGGGTCTGCGCGCCGTCAAACGGCCGAAACAGGCTCCGGCTCCGGCTGCGCGGCCGCGCACCGGTGACGACCGCCGCCGCTCCAAACTGACGATTTCCGCCGCCACCGGCGGCAATGACGGTCAGCGCGCCCGTTCGCTGGCATCCATGCGCCGCCGTCAGGAGAAGGCCAAACGCGGTCAGCAGCCGGTTGTGCGCGAGAAGGTCATCCGCGAAGTCACGCTGCCGGAAGCGATCACCATTCAGGATCTCGCGAACCGCATGGCCGAACGCGCCGTCGATGTCATCAAGCTTCTGATGAAACAGGGGCAGATGCTGAAGATCAACGACGTGATCGATGCCGATACCGCGGAACTGATCGCCGAGGAAATGGGCCACACCGTGAAGCGTGTGTCCGAAGCCGATGTGGAAGAAGGCCTGTTCACGCAGGAGGACGATCCGTCCACCCTCAAGCCGCGCCCGCCGGTCGTGACCATCATGGGTCACGTCGACCACGGCAAGACCTCGCTGCTCGACGCGATCCGCAAGTCCAAGGTGGTCACCGGCGAAGCCGGCGGGATCACCCAGCATATCGGCGCCTACCAGATCGATCAGGGCGGCAACAAGGTGTCCTTCATCGATACCCCGGGCCACGCTGCGTTTTCGCAGATGCGTGCCCGCGGCGCCAAGTCGACCGATATCGTGATCCTGGTCGTCGCCGCCGATGACGGCGTGATGCCGCAGACCAAGGAAGCGGTTGCCCATGCCAAGGCGGCCGACGTGCCGATCATCGTGGCCATCAACAAGATGGACAAGCCCGAAGCCGATCCGAGCCGGGTCCGCACGGAGCTCCTCAGTGAGGATCTCGTGGTGGAATCCATGGGCGGTGATGTCATCGACGTGGAAGTGTCCGCCAAGACCGGTGAAGGTCTCGACAAGCTTCTCGAAATGATCCTGCTGCAGGCAGAGGTTCTGGAACTCAAGGCCAATCCCGACCGCACGGCGGAAGGCATTGTCATCGAGGCCCAACTGGACCGCGGCCGCGGCCCCGTCGCCACCGTTCTGGTGCAGAAGGGCACGCTCAAGCCAGGCGACATCGTGGTTGCGGGGTCCGAATGGGGCCGCGTCCGCGCCATGCTGGACGAGAACGGCAATCAGGTGAAGGAAGCCGGCCCGGCCAAACCGGTCGAGGTTCTGGGTTTCCAGGGCACGCCGGAAGCCGGTGACATGGTCGCGGTCGTCGAGAACGATGCCCGTGCCCGTGAGATCGCCGACTATCGTCTGCGCCAGATCCGCGAGAAGGCGTCGGTGGTTGCCTCCGGTTCGCGCGGCTCGCTCGAGCAGATGATGAACCGGCTGCAGGAAACCGGCAAGAAAGAGTTCCCGCTGGTTCTCAAGGCCGACGTTCAGGGCTCCGCCGAGGCGATTGTCCATGCGCTCCATGAGCTGGGCACCGACGAAGTCGGCGCACGCATCCTGCTCTCGGGCGTTGGCGGCATCACGGAAAGCGACATCACCCTTGCGGCGGCGTCGAAGGCTCCGATCATCGGCTTCAACGTGCGCGCCAACAAGCAGGCACGCGAAGCAGCGTCCCGCGACGGGATCGAGATCCGCTACTACAACGTGATCTACGACCTGGTGGACGACATCAAGGCGGCCATGTCCGGCCTGCTGTCGCCGGAACGGCGCGAAACCTTCCTCGGCAATGCGGAGATCAAGGAGATCTTCCACATCTCCAAGGTTGGCAAGGTCGCGGGTTGTCTGGTCACCGAAGGGGTCGTGGAGCGTGGCGCCAATGTTCGCCTCATTCGCGACAACGTGGTCATCCACGAAGGCGAACTGGGCACGCTCAAGCGCTTCAAGGACGAAGTCAAATCGGTCGAGTCCGGTCAGGAATGCGGCATGAACTTCGTCAAGTACCAGGACATGCGTGCGGGCGACATCATCGAGTGTTTCCGCGTCGAGCAGATTGCACGTACGCTCTGATCGAGACGGCGGTTCACGTCCTTCCGGTCATGAACGGCAACCGCCGCACATGACCGGAAGCCAGATAGGAGGGCGCGCGAAAGCGCGCTCTTTTTCTAATTGGACGCGCGTTTCGCGCGGCATATACGCTGACTTCCGGATCCGCGCGCAGGCTGCGCTGCACCTGTCCGGACTGTCAGTGGTTTGAGGATAGCAAAAATGGCAAGACAACACGGACAGGACAGCCGTGGCCCGTCCCAGCGCCAGCTGCGTGTTGGCGAGACGGTGCGCAAGGAATTGTCCGATATTCTGACGCGGGGTGAATTTTCCGACCCGGATCTGGAGGGTGTCATCGTCACCATTCCGGAAGTGCGCATGACGCCGGATCTGCGGCTGGCCACATGCCTGGTCATGCCCTTGGGCGGCGTCAATGCGGAACTGGTCGAAAAGGCCCTGAACCGCAGCGCCAAATACCTGCGTGGCCAGGTCGCCCGCCGGCTGACCATGAAATACATGCCCGACCTGCGCTTCGTGCTCGACACGCGTTTTGACGACGACGACCGGATCGGATCCCTGCTGCATTCCCCGGATGTGGCGCGCGATCTGAATGATGGCGACGAAGACAAAGACAAAGAAGACTAGGCCTCCGGGGACGCAAGAGCCCGAGACGGCAAACGGTGTCATTCCCGCGCAAGCGGGGACCCGGGACAATTCACACGCCGCGAGAGGGCAGCAAACTGCGCGTCTCTGCCTTCCGGCCCGGCGATGACGGAAACTGCGCCCGCGGCAACAAGCGTTGAACGACAAGCGAACTCATGGCACGTCAGAAACAGATCAAGCGTAAAAAGAACGTCATCAACGGCTGGCTGGTGCTCGACAAGCCTTACGGCCTCACTTCGAACGAGGCCCTCGGCAGGATCAAGCGGATCCTGTCGCCGCAAAAGGTCGGTCATGCCGGAACGCTCGATCCGCGCGCGTCCGGTCTGCTGCCGGTCGCGCTGGGTGAGGCCACCAAGACGGTGCCTTTTGTCATGGACGGCCGCAAGGTCTACCGGTTCGAGGTGACCTGGGGCGCTGAAACGAACACCGACGACACCGAGGGCGAGGTGACCGCAACATCGGACACGCGTCCGGCCCAGGACGCCATTTCAGCTGTCCTCGGCGAGTTTGTCGGAACCATCCAGCAGGTGCCGCCCAAATTCTCCGCCATCAAGATTGCGGGCGAACGGGCCTACGATCTTGCCCGCGAAGGTGAGGAAATCGAACTGGAAGCCCGCCCGATTGACGTCCATCGGCTGGATCTTGTCGACTGCCCGGATGCCGACCGCGCCGTTTTCGAGGCCGAATGCGGCAAGGGCACCTATGTGCGCGCGATTGCCCGCGATCTCGGCCGCCGTCTTGGCACATGTGCACACGTCACCGAGCTGCGCCGCCTGCTGGTGGGCCCCTTCGGCGAGGACGATCTAGTTGGCCTGGACGAACTCCTGGAAGCTGCCGAAAGCCTGGAAGAGGGTGCGGGCATCGAGACCCTGGTGGAGGAATTCGTTCTGCCGGTGCGCGAGGCGATGGACGATCTGATCGAGGTTCCGGTATCGCTTGACGACGCCGCGAAGATCCGCAAGGGCATGGCGGTGCTGCTGCGCGGCCGCGAGGCGCCGCTCAACACAGAGGTGGCCTTCGCCAGCCACGCCAATGTGCCGGTCGCCATCGGCTCTGTCGAAAAAGGCCGGTTCCAGCCATCGCGCGTGTTCAATCTGTAAGACCGGAGTGCCTGGATCCGGCGCGGCCTGAACGCCGCCGAAGCCTGCCCCTGTTCAAAGGTTTTCCCGGACCCATTTCGTGGTGCCCGGGGCGAGGCCCTTGAATTTTGGCGCGTCGGCCAGCGGCGCGACCAGCAAGGGGTCTCCGTCGGGCAATTGCCATTTGATCCGGTGATAGACCTTCGATCTTGACAGGTCGGTCACGACGAGTGCCAGGGAGGGCGACAGCCAGGAAAATTGCGGGCTTTCGAGCACGCTCAGTTCCACCCCGTCCGGGGGCGTCTTCCTTCCGTCGAAAGCGGGCAGAACGATCAGATAGGCGCTGTTGCTCATGTGTCTCCGGACTGTCTGCCGCGGGGGTGTCGCCCGGGATCGCCCGAAATTCGGCGCCGGGCGCACCGGCAGCCGTCGTTCCAGGCCCTGTTCCTCAAACGTGCAGCGGCCCTGATGGTTCCTTTGCGGAAACCCGGCGCGCGCGCCGCGCCCATGCCGCCGGCGGCCTTGACTGACGCCGGAATGGACGGTGTCCGCGCCCATGCGGCCTGATTGACAAAAGGGCGGGCGGCAGCCAGTTTTCTCTTTTCGAGGCGTTCCCCGAGGCGTTCCCCAGGGCGTTCCGTGAGGCGGCTCCCGAACAGGAAAGACAGCAATCTTGTCCAGAAACTCCGGCCCCGATGGCCGCAACGTGCTGTTCGAACCGCTGCAGTTGCCCTGTGGTGCGATGCTCAAGAACCGGATCGCGAAATCGGCCATGTCGGATTCCCTGGGGGATGGAACCGGCCACCCGACGCAAGCGCAGTGCCGGCTTTACCGACGCTGGGCGGACGGGGGGCAGGCGCTCGCGATTGTCGGCGAAGTTCAGTGCGGACCGGGCTTTGCGGAGAAGCCCGGCAACCTTGTGCTCGACGGCGCTTCCGACCTCGACCGGTTCCGGGATCTCGCACGCAGCGGCGCTGCGAACGACGCCCTGCTCTGGCTCCAGCTCGGCCATGCGGGCGCGATGGCCTATCCGCCGACAAGCAGTCCCAGGGGGCCGAGTGCGCTTGACCTGCCCGGTCTGACCTGCGCCGCTCTGACGTTGGACGAGATCTGTGCAGTGCCGCTCGCGTTCGCGCGGACGGCACTGCTGGCGAAACAGTCCGGTTTCGGCGGTGTCCAGATCCACGCGGCGCACAGGTTTCTGATCAGCCAGTTCCTGTCACCCTTGTTCAATCGCCGCAAGGATGCCCATGGCGGCCCCGTCGAAAACCGCATGCGTCTTTTGCTGGAGGTCATCGATGCGGTTCGCGAGGCGGTCGGAGCGGCGTTTCCCGTTGCCGTAAAGCTCAATTCGAGCGACCAGCTCGAAGGCGGTTTGAACGGCGACGACGCGTTCGAAATTGTTGCTGCGCTGGACAAGACGAGCATCGACCTGATCGACCTCAGCGGAGGAACCTATTTTCCGGGGGCCAAGTCCGCTTCCGACAGCGACGGCAAGGGGCCTTACTTCATCGACTTCGCGAGACGCGCGCGCGGTGTCACGAGCAAGCCGCTCATGGTGACCGGGGGCTTCAAGACCCTGGCCCAGGCGGTGGCGGCCGTTGCCTCTGGGCACGCCGACGTGGTCGGCCTCGCCCGCCTGCTGGCGCTTGAGCCGGCGCTGGCCGGGCTGTGGCACGCCGGCCGCTCTGCGGAGCCGGTTTTCCCGAGGTTCACCGATCCGCCGGAGGGCGGCATAACCGCATGGTACACGATGCGGTTGACCCAGATCGGGGAAGACCGGGAAACGCCCGAATACGGCGACCTGGAGCCTGCGGTAGCCGCCTACGAGGCCAGGGACCGGGAGCGCACGGCGACCTGGCTGCGCCATTTTTCCGGTCCTGGCTGAAACCGGCTGAAACCGGCAGCCCTGCGTCCCGGGGCCAACTGAGGGTCGCTTAAAGAAACCACTGGCTTTTTGGGGCATATTCCGCCATATATCGCCGCCATTGGGCATTCAGGTCCAATACGTCCATGGGAATCCTTTGCTGAACGACATCTCGGCTCTGGAAACTCGTGGATCAGGCCGGTTCCCGGCAGTTCAACGCGTCCGGTCAACGGACCGCAACTCTTCGAAAGGAAAGAGCGATGTCGATTACAACAGAGCGCAAAGCCGAGCTCATGAAAGAATACGCCATCAAGGAAGGCGACACCGGGTCTCCCGAAGTCCAGGTCGCAATCCTCACCGAGCGGATCAACAACCTGACCAGCCACTTCAAGTCCCACGGCAAGGACAATCATTCCCGCCGCGGTCTCCTGAAGATGGTTGCGCAGCGCCGGTCCCTTCTGGACTACGCGCGCGGCAAGAGCGAACAGCGTTACAAGACCCTCATCGAGCGTCTTGGCATTCGCCGCTAACAACCGAAAATCGAAAACGCGGCGGGTAGAGTGCCCGCCGCGTTTTTTTCAACTGCGTTTCCATTTCAGGACAAACGCACTATAGACATCTCGTGACACGTCATGGGGCAGGATTGCCGGCTTCTTTCCGCAGATATTTCGAAAGCAGCCCGTTGTCTTGCCCGTGACCTGTCCGCCGGTAACCGGCCCATCCGGGGCCGACCGGGAATGTGCCCGATAGCCGTGCTGTACCGTAAGCAGCCGGATCGGGTGAAGCTTTAAGGACAGATGATGTTTGACATTCATCGTGTGGAAGTCGAGTGGGGCGGACGTCCGCTCATTCTCGAAACGGGCAAGGTTGCCCGTCAGGCCGATGGCGCCGTCATGGCGACCTACGGCGAAACCAAGGTGCTGGCGACAGTCGTGTCGGCCAAGCAGCCGAGGCCGGGCCAGGACTTTTTCCCGCTCACAGTAAACTACCAGGAAAAGGCCTTTGCGGCCGGCAAGATCCCCGGTGGCTTCTTCAAGCGCGAAGGCCGTCCGTCCGAGCATGAGACGCTGACGTCCCGCCTGATCGACCGCCCGATCCGCCCGCTGTTCGCGGACGGCTACAAGAACGACACCCAGATCGTCATCACCGTGCTGTCTCACGACCTTGAGAACGCACCCGACATTCTGGCCCTGGTGGCTTCCTCTGCCGCGCTGACCCTTTCCGGTGTTCCGTTCATGGGCCCGATCGGCGGCGCGCGGGTCGGTTATATCGACGGCGAATACGTCCTGAACCCGCTCGTGGACGACATGCCGGAAAGCGCTCTGGACCTGATCGTTGCCGGCACCGGCGACGCGGTCCTGATGGTTGAATCGGAAGCCAGGGAGCTTGACGAAGACATCATGCTCGGCGCCGTGATGTTTGGTCACAAGGGCTTCCAGCCGGTGATCGACGCGATCATCAAGCTGGCCGAAACCGCTGCCAAGGAACCGCGCGAACTGGTCCTGCCGGATCATTCCGAGCTGTTCGGCAAGGTCAAGTCCCTGGCTGCCGACGATCTCGCTGCTGCCTACAAGATCACGTCCAAGACCGAGCGCAAGAACGCGATTGATGCCGCCAAGGCAAAGGTCGTCGAGGCTCTGATCACCAACGCTGCTGAAGGCGAGGCGGTCGAAGCGAACGTGCTCGGCGATCAGTTCAAGAAGGTCGAAGCCGAAATCGTGCGCGGCGGCATTCTCGATACCAAGACGCGTATCGATGGCCGTGACCTGTCCACCGTTCGTGCGATTTCCTCCGAAGTCGGCATCTTGCCGCGCGCACACGGCTCCGCTCTGTTCACGCGCGGTGAGACCCAGGGCCTCGTCGTTGCCACGCTCGGAACCGGTGAAGACGAGCAGTTCGTCGATCTCCTGGAAGGCACCGTGAAGTCGCACTTCATGCTGCACTATAACTTCCCGCCCTATTCCGTGGGTGAGACCGGCCGCATGGGCTCCCCGGGACGCCGCGAAATCGGCCACGGCAAGCTCGCATGGCGCGCTGTCCATCCGATGCTGCCGCCGCATCACGAATTTCCGTACACGCTGCGTGTGGTCTCCGAAATCACCGAGTCCAACGGTTCGTCCTCCATGGCGAGTGTCTGCGGCACTTCTCTGGCGCTGATGGATGCGGGCGTGCCGCTGAAGGCTCCGGTCGCGGGTATCGCGATGGGCCTGATCAAGGACGGCGACCGGTATGCTGTCCTGTCCGACATCCTCGGCGACGAGGATCACCTCGGCGACATGGACTTCAAGGTGGCTGGTTCCGAAAACGGCATCACCTCCCTGCAGATGGACATCAAGATCGATGGCATCACCGAAGAGATCATGAAGATCGCTCTGGGTCAGGCAAAAGACGGCCGCATCCACATCCTGGCTGAAATGGCCAAGGCCCTGACCGAAGCCCGTGCCGAACTCGGCGAACATGCGCCGCGCATCGAAGTGATGAAGATCCCGGTCGACAAGATCCGGGAAGTCATCGGCTCCGGCGGCAAGGTCATTCGCGAAATCGTCGAAAAGACCGGCGCCAAGGTCAATATCGAAGACGACGGCACCGTCAAGATCGCCTCTTCCGACGGCAAGGCCATCAAGGCAGCGGTTAACTGGATCAACTCGATCGCCGCAGAGCCGGAAGTGGGCGTGATCTACGAAGGCACCGTGGTCAAATGCGTCGATTTCGGCGCGTTCGTGAACTTCTTCGGCGCCAAGGACGGACTGGTGCACATCTCGCAGCTGGCTCCCAACAAGGTCGCCAAGGTCACCGACGTGATCAAGGAAGGCGACAAGGTCTGGGTCAAGCTGATGGGCTTCGATGAACGCGGCAAGGTACGCCTGTCCATGAAAGTGGTGGACCAGGAGACCGGCAAGGAATTCGACAAGGGCGAAGGCGCTGACTAAGCCTCTTCTTCTGAACAGCATTGGAACCGGGGGCCGCATGGCCCCCGTTTTCGTTTTAAATCCGGTGGTCGTTCCTCGGCGCCGGTCAGCCGGCTTCGGCGACAACCGCGCCCGGACCGTTCATGCCCGTCAGATACCGCTTGAAGTCGGCTCCGGACATGGGCCGCGCGAGACTGTACCCCTGGATCAGGGAACAGCCCATGGCGTGGATCAGGTCGCATTGCTCGCGGGTCTCGGCGCCCTCGCAGACCACGTCGATGCCAAGGGAACCGGCCATCGAGATGATGGCCTGAACCATGGCCTGGCCGTCCCGGTCCTTTTCAAGGCCCATTATGAAGGACCGGTCGATCTTCAGCCTGTCGATGGGCAGGCGCTTCAGATAGCTGAGCGACGAATACCCCGTTCCGAAATCGTCGAGTGACATCTTCACGCCAAGGGAGCTGACCGCATCGAGGATTGTTGCGGGATTGAGGCGCTGGTCGTCGAACATCACGCTCTCGGTGACTTCAAGCTGCAAGCTGGCCGGATCTATCTCGGTCTTCCGGAGAATGTCCTCCAGCAGGCTGAGAAAGCCCGTGTCCCGGCACTGGCGCGGCGATATGTTCACGCTTATGCCGTCCAGTTTCAATCCGTCGCGGTTGCACGACTGGAAGAAGGCGCAGGCTTCGCGCAGCACCCATTCGCCAAGCGGGACGATCAGGCCGCATTCCTCGGAGACCTTGATGAATTCGGTCGGTGGCACGGTTCCAAGGGCCGGATCGGTCCAGCGTGCCAGTGTTTCGCAACTGACAACGCGGCTCTTCGCATAATCGACAATCGGCTGGAAATTCAGATGCAGTTCACCCTTGTCGATGGCTTGGCGAAGGGCGAATTCCATCTGGCCCCTGCGTGCGGTCTGTGCGTTCATGCGGGCTGCGAAGAAGCGGTATGTGGAGCCGCTGTCGGTCTTCGCCTGGAACATGCTCCGGTCGGCCTGCAGCAACAGGGTCTCGACGTCGTCGCCATCGTTGGGGGACAGCGTGATACCCAGGCTTCCTGCCATGATGATCTGCGCGCCGTTGTCCAGATCGATGGGGTCGCTGACACTGGCCAGGATTTCGCGCGCGACCCGTTCGATCTGCCAGCGGTCTTCCGGGTTCGACAGGATGATCGCGAATTCGTCACCGCCCATGCGGGCAACGGTCTGGTCGGGGCCCACCGCGCTGGTCAGCCTGGCGGCGATGGTCTCGATCACATGGTCGCCGGCCGACGGCCCATAGGAATCGTTGACGGTCTTGAAGCGGTCGAGATCCAGCATCATCAGCGCGGTCAGTCCGCCCTGATGCTTGCTCCGCTGCACCGCCTGGCGCAGCCGGTCGATCAGCAGGCGCCGGTTCGGCAGACCGGTAAGCGCATCGATATTGGCGTTGACGGCGACCAGGTTTTCCTGGCGCTTGCGCTCGCTGATATCGGTGATCGTGGCGTAAAAGGCCGGCTCGCCACGCCACTCCATGACACGAACGTGCTGTTCGAGCCAGACGGTCCGCTGGTCCTTCGTGAACCCCTTGACCTCGTAGGCGCGCCCGGCGGTGCCGCTGTCGCTCAGGTCGTAATAGCTGCTCAGGCGGTCGCGTTCCTCCGGCGCGTAGATCACGAGGCTCGGCAGGTCCACGAGTTTCTTGGGATCGCCGCTTTCGTAGCCCAGCATCACCAGCAAGGCGTCATTGACATAAAGGATCCGGTGATTGGCCTGCACAAGCACACCGTGAAGCGACCCGTCGATCAGATCCTTGAACCGGGCGTCCCGGTCGCGCGCCGTTTCAAAGGCTGTCTCGAACATGCGGACCAGGGCATTGAATTCGGTGATCAGTCCCGGGGCGGGAGGGGTGACTTCACGGTCCTGCCTGAGGCTCATGGCGTAGTTGAGCAGGCTGCCGAGGCCTGCTCCCGTGATCCGGTTCACCAGAAGCGCCGCGCCGAGCGCCAGAAGAGCCGTGTACAGCAGGAACGGGCCGAACAGCCGCGTGTAGGTCTCCTCGACCTTCTGCAGTGTGTCGATCGGTTGCTTGATGACCGCTGACAGCATGAGGCCGTCGAGGCTCAGCATCAACGGGGCCTGGATGTAAAGGTGATCCTCCCTGAGCATGTAATTGACATCCGCGGTGGCGCCCTTGAGCGTTTCGGGAAGCCGCTCCGTGGTCAGGTCGCCGAGACCGGCGACGATCTCCTTGCCATGATAGAAAGCCAGGTCGTCAACCTTCAGGATCTTCGCGACGACACCGGGCAGCGTATAGGAATCGGTGACCGTGGTGCCGCCGAAGATCTTGCCGAGTTCTTGGCCTGACACCGGATCCAGAATCGGTGTCGCCATCGCGGCGGTGACCTCGATCGGTTCGGAGGAGTAGTCGGCATAATTGAGCCAGATGTCCGGGGGCATCGCCGCGCGGACGCTGGCAGGCAGCTGATGGCGGATGTCGATCAGGCCCAGGCTGCCGTTGACCCAGCTTTCCTCGTCCTGCCGGTCGATCAGCAGGATGTCGAGAACCGCGCTGGTCATGCCGGTGGAGGCGCGCTCGATGATGCTTTTCGCCGCGACCTTGTCGCCCTCCACGAGGGCCCTGCGAAGGGCCGGATCGGAGGCGACCGACCGTATCTGGGTTTCAAGAAGATCGAGATGCTGGGTGAAGACGAGTCTGGCAAGGGTCGCCCTGGACTTGGCATTGCGGGCGATCTCGTATTCGGCGATCGACAGGCTGCCGAGATAGGTGATCCAGAACAGCGCGATTGCCGTGCAAATCAGTCCGATCGCGAACAGACCCATGACGAGCCGGCTGAACGGTATGGAAAAACCGGGTTTCAAGGAAGCGCTCCCGGACATTCTCTGACACGGCGCCGGCGCGAGACGAAAAAATGAGGCCCGGGATGCCAGCCGGACCATGGCGATGCATTGCAACGCTCGGGATTTCGTACGTACAAATTATGCGCTGCAGCTGTCACGGAAGCTTTCTTGTAGTTCAGGGTTGTCGAAATTGGATCGTACTACCATAGAACTATCGTTGTGTTTCGCAAACATTAAGAATAAGAGTTTTGGCATATAGGGAAGATTTAAATATTAAACTTCGATCGGCTCGATGAATCAGTAATTTCTTGGGGCTGGTCGCTGTTTTCACGGTCTTCGAGATGGATTTATTGAAAATTTATTGTAAAATTTGACAATGCTGAACGTGGGTCTGCCTCGAAAGCGGCCGGCACAAGAGGCGTTTGCCTGCCCCCGTGAAACTGCTATACCGCTGCGGGAATTGTATGAGGGGAATGCGATGGGGCAGATGCGCTTGGTGATTGTGGGGGCGGGCGGCAGAATGGGCCGGGCCCTGACACGCGCCGTGACCGAAGCGTCTGGAGCCTGCGTTGTCGCCGCAATCGAACGCGAAGGCTCCGAACTGCTCGGCCAGGACGTCGGTGATCTGGCGGGAACCGGGACGCTGGGCGTTCCGTTGAGCGATGATCCGCTGACGGCATTCGCAGCCGCCGACGGTGTCCTGGACTTCACGGCGCCTGCCGCAAGTCTCTGGTTCGCCGAACTGGCCGCGCAGGCGCGCATCGTTCATGTGATCGGGACGACCGGCTGGAGCGAGGGCGAGGACGCGCCGCTCCTGGCGGCTGCCCGTCATGCGCGGATCGTCAAGTCCGGCAACATGAGCCTGGGGGTCAATCTGCTCGCAAGCCTGGTGCGCCGCGCGGCCGCCGCGCTGGATGCCGATTTCGACATCGAAGTGCTGGAAATGCATCATAAGCACAAGGTGGATGCGCCGTCCGGTACGGCGCTGCTGCTGGGCGAAGCCGCGGCCGAGGGGCGTGCCATGGATCTGGCCGCCCACTCCGTGCGTGTGCGCGATGGCATCATGGAACCGCGCAAGTCCGGCGATATCGGTTTCGCCACGTTGCGCGGCGGATCCGTCATCGGCGAGCACTCGGTGATTTTCGCAGGCGAGGGAGAGCGCATCGAGCTGACCCACCGGTCCGAGGACCGTCAGCTCTTCGCACGCGGTGCGGTGAAGGCCGCCCTGTGGGGCTTTGATCAGAAACCGGGGTTCTATTCGATGGCCGATGTCCTCGGTCTGAATTCATGACGTGGACTGTATATTTTTGAGGAGAGAGGCATGGATCGCCTTCTTGTGCTTGTTCGTCACGGACAGAGCGAATGGAATTTGAAGAACCTTTTCACAGGCTGGAAGGATCCGGGCCTGACGGAGCAGGGCGTGGCTGAGGCTCACAAGGCCGGTGAGCAGCTCAGGGACCTGAAACTGACCTTCGACCTGGCTTTCACGTCCGTTCTGTCGCGCGCGCAGAAGACGCTCGACATCATTCTGGAGGAGCTCGGTCAGAGCGGTCTTGAAACCTTCAAGGACCAGGCCTTGAACGAGCGCGACTACGGCGACCTGACCGGCATGAACAAGGATGAGGCCCGCCAGCAATTCGGCGAGGACCAGGTCCATGTCTGGCGCCGCTCCTACGACGTTCCGCCGCCGGGCGGGGAGAGCCTGGAAATGACCGCCGAGCGTGTTCTGCCGTACTACAAGGCGGAGATCCTGCCCCGGGTCCTGTCGGGCAAGCGCACGATCGTAGCCGCGCACGGCAATTCGCTGCGCGCGCTCATCATGGAACTGGAAAACCTCACACCCGAGGAGATCCTGAAGCGTGAGCTGGGCACCGGAACGCCGATCATCTATCGGCTCGACGAAAACGGCGGCGTCGTCAGCATGCAGGATCTCGCGGACTGAACCGGGCGGGGCCGCATCGGATTTCATGTGAAAAAGGGGGTGGTTTCGCCCCCTCAGCTTGTTGACAAACTCACGGGGTCATTCCGGACAAGCGCAGCTGCGCTGCGCGCTGATCCGGAACCCAGCGAGTCAGCGCGAGCTTACACGAGCACAAAACCAAACAAGGCTTTGAAAATATGGATAAAGACGCGCCTTCGGCGCGACAGATCCGCTGGGTTCCGGCTCTGGCCATGCAACTGCGCTGCAGACCGTCCGGAATGACCAACTGAGAGTTGGTCAGCAGTCTGGGGGGCGAAACCGCCCGCCCCCTTTTTGTCAGATCTCGAAGCCGTTCTGCGACGCGAGGTTTTTCAGGGGCCTTTCAGGCCGTGCGCCGACATGGCTGATGACGCTGGCGGCACAAAGGCAACCCAGTTCGGCCGCATCCTGCAACGCGTACCCGCGGGCCAGGCCAAACAGAAAGCCGGACGCGAACAGGTCGCCGGCCCCGGTCAGGTCGACGACATTGTCCACGTCGTTGGCCGGTATGGTGCTGGTTTCCGCGCCATTGAAGACCATGGCGCCTTCCTTGCCCAGCGTGAGTGCGGTCAGGACACCCGTTTCCCGGGCCGCCGAAACGGCGGATTCCAGGTCTGATGTCTCGTAAAGGGCCTTGAGCTCGTGCTCATTGGCAAACAGCAGATCGACCACGCCGTCTGTGAGCAGCGACTGGAATTCACTGCGGTAGCGGTCCACGCAGAACGAATCCGACAGGGTGATCGCCACCTTGCGTTCGTTCGCATGAGCGATTTCGGCGGCTTTCAGGAACGCCTTTTTCGCTTCCTCCGGATCCCAAAGATAGCCTTCCATGTAGGTGACGGCGGCAGCGGCCACGACGTCCTCATCCACATCCACGGGGCTGAATTCGGTACAGGCACCCAGATAGGTGTTCATGGTGCGCTCGCCGTCCGGCGTGATCAGGATCATCGACCGGGCGGTTGGCTTCCATTCACGCAGCCGCGGCGTGTTGAAGTAAACGCCGGTGCCGTTCATGTCGTGATAATAGGCATCTCCGAGTTCGTCTTCAGCGACCTTGCCGAAATAGGCCGGATGTCCGCCCAGCGAGGCTATGCCCGCAGCCGTGTTGCCGGCGCTTCCACCCGATATGCGGACGGTCTGTCCCATCTTGTCGAACAGGCGGACGGCTTCGTCCGTCTCGATCAGGCGCATGGAGCCCTTGATCAGGTTTTCCTGCAGCAGGAAGTCCTCTTCGACATGCGCAAAGACGTTGCAGATGGCATTGCCGATGCACAGGGCGTCAAATCTCGTTTCAGTCATGAAGTCCTCTGGGGTTGCCCGTTGATACGGCGTCAGGAGAGTGGATTGGGCCGCAGGGCGCGATTGGCTTCCGGTTCCTTGATCTTGTCCCGGAAGGGGCTTGCCCGGTAGACGCCGAGCATGTTCAGTTCCGCACAGAAAAAGGCCAGTTCCTCGAGGGCAAGAGCAACAGCGGGATCCTCGGGATGACCTTCGATGTCCGCATAGAACATGGAAGCAAAAAACCGGCCTTCCAGCTGATAGGATTCCAGCTTCGTCATGTTGACCCCGTTGGTCGCGAATCCGCCGAGTGCCTTGTAGAGCGCGGCCGGAACGTTGCGGACCCGGAAGATGAACGTGGTGATGACCGGCTGGCCGTTGTGCGCGGCCTCCATCTTATCGCGCGAGAGAATAACAAAGCGTGTCGTGTTGTGAGCCTCGTCCTCCACGTCCCGGCGCAGGATGTCGAGACCGTAGATCTCCGCGGCCATTTCCGGGGCGAGCGCGGCCACGGACGGATCGTTCATCTCGGAGATCTGGCGGGCCGATCCCGCCGTGTCACCGGCCACAACGGCGGTCAGGCCGAGTTCACGAATGACCTTCCGGCACTGTCCCAGTGCATGAATATGGCTGTGAACCTTTTTCAGCCCGGCCAGCGTCGCGCCTTTCGGAGCCATCAGCTGAAAGCGGATCGGCATGAAATACTCGCCGATGATGTGCAGATTGGATTTCGGCAGCAGGTGGTGGATGTCGGCCACGCGCCCGGCGACCGAATTCTCGATCGGGATCATCGCCAGGTCGGCACTGCTCTCGGCCATGGCCGAAAAGCAGTCCTCGAAGGTCGGGCAGGGAATCGCGTCGTAGTCGGGATAGACGCTCTGGCACGCCATGTGCGAATTGGCGCCTGTCTCTCCCTGAAACACTATCTTTTTTCTATCGCTCATGGGTCTTTCAGCCTCGCGGCGGTCTTTTCTCAGGTGGTCAGGTAGGCTGCCCGGGCCCGTTCCAGGTCCTCGGGCGTGTTCACGTCCATCGGGGCGCTGTCGATGATCGAGACATCGATCCGCATGCCCGCTTCCAGGGCGCGCAGCTGCTCGAGTTTCTCGCGCGCCTCCAGCGGCGAGGGCGGCAGCCGGACGAAGTCCGCCAGGGCGCTCCGGCGGTAGGCGTATATGCCGACATGCTGGTAAAGCGGCCCATCGCCGCTCGGTGCGGTCGCACGGGTGAAGTAAAGCGCGCGGTGATGGCCCCGGCCGTTCGGTGTGGTCACCGCCTTGACGAAATTCGGATCGTCCCGAAAGACCGGATCGGTGATCTCGGTCATGATCGTGCCGATAGCGACCTCCGTGATGCCGAGCGGGGTGAACGCGGCGCGAATCGCTTCCGGTGCGATCAGAGGCACATCGCCCTGCACATTCAGGATGACGTCATGGGCCGCATCGGGGTCAAGCAGGCTTGCCGCCTCGAAAATCCGGTCCGAACCGGACCCGTGGTCCGTGCGCGTCATGACGGCCCGGCCGCCATGATCCTGAACGGCCTCGAAGATGTCCCGGTTGTCGCAGGCGACCGCAACCGGGCCGATATCGGCGTTGCGGGCCTGTTCAAGAACCCGCACGATCATCGGTTTTCCGCAAATATCGGCAAGAGGCTTGCGCGGCAGGCGCGTGGCCGCCAGGCGGGTCGGAATAATCACAAGTGCTGTCGTCAACAGGGTCTCCCAGGGGCCGCAGAGATGCGCCGAAGCGCAAAAAACAAGGCCCGCGTCCGTTTGTCGTATCAGATGCCCTTTTAAAGCTATGGACAGCAAGGTCAAAAAATTTGTAGGTTCCGGCAAAATTCGACAAGCTGATAGGGGTCGCGGTTTGGCTGCGGACCCGGACGCGTATGAGCCTGGAGCCGGAGAGAATGGATTCCTTCACGCTGAACAAGGCCGCCGGGGCGGTCCTGATGGTCCTTATTTTGACGATGGGTGTCGGGATTGTATCCGACATCATCTTCCATCCGACGATTCCGGGAAAGCCGGGCTATGAAATCGTCGTGGCATCCGCGGAAGATTCCACATCGGAAGTCGAGGCTGTTCCGGAAGTCGCGCCGATTTCCGAGCGCCTGATCGAGGCGGAAGCCTCCGCCGGTGAAAAGGTCGCCAAAAAATGCGCGGCCTGCCATGACTTCAGCCAGGGCGGCGCCAACAAGGTCGGCCCCGGACTTTGGGATGTTGTCGGTCGCAAGCCCGGTGGACATGAAGGCTTCGGGTATTCTTCCGCGATGGTGGCTTACGGCGAAGAACATCCGGAATGGACCTTCGAGGAACTCGATCATTTCCTGCTTGCACCGAAGAAACATGTTTCGGGAACAACCATGGGTTTTGCAGGCCTGCGCAAGCCGGGCGACCGCGCCGACATGATTGCGTATCTTCGTGAGCTGTCCGACGCGCCGAAGCCGCTTCCGGCGGAGTAAGTCTCCACCACCTGGCAATGGCATGCTGAATTGTTTGAAAGCCGGGTTCCCAACCCGGCTTTTTTATTTGAATTAGATCGAATATTAATAAATCTTACGTAACGTCGCCTTGAAGCGACCGGCAGGGCCGGGCAAGGACCGCATGGGCATAAATTTGACGCGAAATGTATTCTCAGGGTCGAACGGAACGTGGATCGCGGCGGCCGTCGCCGCGGTGTGCTTTCTCGCGGGCATAACCGTGACGGCCCATGTCGGTCAGCTGGTCCGCAGTGAAATGGTGTCCCAGCACAAGCAGCAGGCTGTTGCGAGCCTGTCGGAAGCGCGGGCCCGGCTGGAAGGCGAAATCAACCGCACGGTTGCTCATGGTCTTGGCATCAGGGCCTATGTGGCGCAATTCGTCGACAAGTCCTTCGACATGGATGACTATAGCCAGATCGCGGTCGACCTGATCGAGGAAAACCCGTCCATCCGCTCCGTCGGACTTGCACCCAACAACATTCTTCGTGCCGTGTTTCCGTTAGAGCCGAACCAGTCGGCCATCGGTCTGAACTACCGGCTGAACACCGCGCAGTGGCCGGCAATCCGCGAAGCCATGATGTCGCGCAAGGTCGTCATCGCCGGACCGCTGGAACTGGTTCAGGGCGGTTCGGCCCTGCTGATCCGAATTCCGGTCTTTCCATCGTCCTACCCGGGCCAGGCCATGGGAGAGCGCAGCTACTGGGGGGTTGCCACGCTCGTCCTCGATCAGGCGGAATTGATGGCGCAGTCGGGGATCGGGGATGTTGTCAGCGGAATCAGGATCGGTGTCGTCAACAAGGCGACCGTCGACAGCAGCAAGATGGTTTTCGGCAGCCCGTCACTGTTCGAAAAGGACCATGTGTCCTTGCCGCTTCATCTGCCCGGCGGGCTGGAGTGGAACCTGATCGGGTATCCGGAAACCGGCTGGTCGAGCGCAGGCAACAAGATCTGGATCACCCAGCTGGTCGGCAGCCTGATCTCGCTCGTGTTCGGGTCTATGGCCTTTCTCCTGATCAGCGAGGTCTACAAGGTCCGGTCCATGGCGCTGCATGACCCGCTCACGGGCCTGGCGAACCGCCGCCTGCTGGAAGACCGCATGCATCAGCTCGCCGCCATGTGTGAGCGTACCGGGGCCGGTTTCGAGATCTTTTATGTGGACCTGGACGCCTTCAAGCCGGTCAACGACAATTACGGCCATGCCGTCGGCGATCAACTTCTCATCGAAATCGGTCATCGGCTGCACAGCCAGGTCCGCCAGACCGATACGGTCGCCCGGGTTGGCGGGGACGAATTCATCGTGCTGACGCCGGGCAACATGCGCCGCCAGGAGAAGGATGCGTTTTTCAGCCGCCTCGAAGAGCGGGTCGCGCAGGTTTTCGAATATTCGGGTGCGCGCATCGACGTGATGGCCAGCATCGGCTCGGCAAGCTATCCGGGGGACGCGGCAACCGTGGATGACCTGCTTCGGGTGGCCGACGGCCGGATGTACGCGCAGAAGGCAAAATCCAAGCGGGATTTGCGGGAACTTCCCGGCAAGGGTCTTCCCCAGACAGGTTAAATTTCTGTCATCAAGGCAAGCAGCGCGTGACGCCGGGCGAGCTGGTCCCTAGACTGACCCTCAAGATCTCCTGTTTTGGGATCGGGATCAGACAAGGGACGGAGAAGCCGATGGTGTTCACGTGGCGTGCAATAAAACGGACCGCCGCCGGGTTTGTACTCGCAAGCGGTGCGGTGATCTGCGGAATCGGGCAGGGGCCGGCGGCCGCCGACGAACCCGAGTGGCAGCACGCCACCGCATTCAACGGAACACCCAAATACGGACCCGACGCCCAAGTGTTCGACTATGTCAACCCGCAGGCGCCGAAGGGCGGCAGAGTCCGGCTGGCAGCCAGCGGCGGCTTCGACACGTTCAACATGCTGGCGCAAAAGGGCAACATCGCCCCGGGCATCCTCAATATCTATGAAAGCCTGATGGAGCCGTCGCTGGACGAGGAGGACATCAGCGCGCAATACGGTCTCCTGGCCGATGCCGTGCGTTTTCCCGATGACTATTCCTGGGTCGAGTACCGGCTGAACCCGCAGGCCCGGTGGCACGATGGGGTTCCTGTCTCGGCCGAAGACGTGGTCTGGTCGTTCGAAAAGGCAATCGAGCTCGATCCCAAGCGGAAGTTCTATTTCCAGAATGTCGAGAAGACTGAAATCGTCGATACGCACACGATCCGCTTCGACTTCGACGTGAGCGGCAACAGGGAGCTGCCCAAGATCATGGCCCAGCTCACCATTCTGCCGAAGCACTGGTGGGAGGGAACCAGCGCCAAGGGGGAGCCGCGCGATATTTCCCGCACCACCCTGGAGCCGCCGCTGGGCTCCGGGCCGTACCGGATCCGGGACTTTTCGCCCAATCGGCAGGTCATCTACGAGCGGGTCGAGGACTATTGGGGCAAGGACCTGCCCATCCGGGTAGGCACCCACAATTTCGACGAGATCCGCTACATTTCGTTTCTGGACTTTGCCGTCCAGTTCGAGGCCTTCAAGGGTGATCAGTACGATTTCCACGTCGAACGCAGTTCGAGCCAGTGGGCCAAGCGCTACGACTTCCCGGCCGTCAGGGACGGCCGCGTCGTCAAGGAGATCTTCCCGGACAGGTCGAGCGGTGTCATGCAGGGGTTTTTCCTGAACCTGCGTCGGGAGAAATTCCGGGATCCGGAGGTCCGGCAGGCGCTTAACTACGTCTATGATTTCGAAACCACCAACGAAATCGTTTCGGCCAATCTGCTCAAGCGGGTCAATTCCTACTTCGCCGGAACCGAGCTTGCTTCCTCGGGGCTGCCGGAGGGCAAGGAACTGGAAATTCTCGAGGAGGTCCGGGACCAGGTGCCGCCGGAGGTCTTTACAGAGGAATTCAAAAATCCCGTCGGTGGCAACCCGCGGAACGTGCGCGCCAATCTGCGCGAGGCGGTCACCCTCCTGCGCAAGGCCGGGTTCGAGCTCAAGGATCGCAAGATGATCGATCCTGCGACCGGCGAGCAGCTCAGCATCGAGTTTCTCTACAGCGACAAGGGCAGCGAACGCACGCTGCTGCCCTATGCAAAGAACCTGGAAAGCATCGGCATCGATCCGGTGCTGCGCCTGGTCGACACGTCGCAGTTCATCAACCGCGTCCGCAGCCGGGATTTCGACACCGTGGTTCTGGCGATCGGCCAGTCCCTGTCGCCCGGCAACGAGCAACGCGAATTCTGGGGGTCTGAAGCGGCCGACAACGAAAGCTCTGCCAACTACGCTGGTATCAAGAACCCCGCGATCGATCATTTGATCGACAAGGTCATCTTCGCCGAAGACCGGGAAACCCTGATCGCGGCGACGCGCGCGCTCGACCGGGTCCTCTTGTGGAACCACTATGTGGTGCCGCAGTTCTATTCCGACGAGACCCGTACAGCCCGCTGGAACCGGTTTGGCCATCCGGAAAAAATGCCGGAATACAGCACCGGGTTTCCCGAGATCTGGTGGTATGACGAGGCACTGGCGGCCAGGACGGAGGCTGCAAGATGAGCGGGGTGGCCTCTTTCACGCGCAGGCGCCTCATGCACCTGACGGGCGTGGCTGCCTTGGCCGGTCTTGCGCCTTGGTCCGCGCGCCCGGTGTCCGCGGCCGCGAATGCCGCCGGTCAGGGTCCCCGGCACGGCCTGTCCGTCTTCGGGGACCTGAAATACGGACCCGGTTTTACCCATTTCGACTTCGTCAACCCGGATGCCCCCAAGGGCGGCACATTCTCCTTTCAGGCACCCTACTGGTATTTCAACCAGAACACCCAGACCTACAACACCTTCAATTCCTTCATCCTGAAGGGAGACGCACCACCGCGCATGCAGCTGTGTTTCGACACGCTGATGGTGCGTGCCTGGGATGAGCCGGACGCCGTCTACGGCCTGGTCGCCGAGACGGTCGACGTGTCGGCGGACGCCAACACCTTCACCTTTCGCCTGAGGCCCGAGGCCCGCTTTCACGACGGCTCGAAACTGACGGCCGAGGATGCCGCCTTTTCGATCTTGCTTGCGAAAACCGACGGGCATCCCTTGCTCAGCCAGCCGCTGAGGGCGCTTAAGGGGGTGGAGGCTGTCGACGAACTGACACTGGTCCTGCGTTTCGACGGCACCCAGGCGCGCCAGTTGCCGCTCGAAGTCGCCTCCGACTACCCGATCTTCTCCAAGCGCTACTACACGGCTTACGACTTCAAGCAGTCGACGCTGACGCCGCCCCTGTCGTCCGGTCCCTACAAGGTCGGCAAACATGCCGTCGGGCGCTTCGTCGAATACAGCCGTGTCGAAAACTACTGGGCCAACGACCTGCCCGTGGTCGCCGGCAGGTTCAATTTTTCAACCATCCGGCTCGAATTCTTTCGGGAACGGCAGGTCGCGTTCGAGGCGTTCAAGAAGGGCGATGTGTTCTACCGCGAGGAGTTCTCCTCCAAGAACTGGGCCACGGAATACAATTTCCCGTCCCTTCAGGACGGCCGGGTCGTGCGCAGGGAGTTTCCGGACGGCCGGCCTTCCGGCGCCCAGGGCTGGTTCTTCAACACCCGCCGCAAGAAATTCGCCGATCCGAAGGTGCGTCAGGCGCTCGGGTATGCCTTCGACTTCGAATGGTCCAACCAGAACCTCTTTTACGGCCTCTATGACCGGATCCATTCTTTCTTTGAGAATTCCGACATGAAGGCCTCGGGTCCGCCGGCGCCGGACGAATTGGCGCTGCTGGAGCCGTTCCGCGATCAGCTTCCCGAGGCTGTTTTCGGTGACGCCATTGCCCCGCCGGTCAGCGACGGAAGCGGTCTCGACCGGTCCATGCTGCGCAAGGCAAGCGAACTTCTGGAGGAAGCCGGCTACCGCAGGCAGGGCAGCGATCTGATCGGGCCGGACGGCGAACCGATGACGATCGAGTTCCTGAACAACACCACCGCTTTCGAACGGATCACCAATCCGATGATCCGGAACCTGGAAAGACTGGGCATCAAGGCAAACCTGCGCATCGTCGATCCGGCGCAATACCAGTCACGCATGAACGACTTCGATTTCGATGTCGCCAGCCAGCGGGTGTCGAGCTCACCGACCCTGTCCGACACCATCCGCGAATTGTGGGGCGCACGGGCGGCCGATGTCCCCGGAACCTACAATATCGCCGGCATCAAGGATCCTGTGATCGACGCCCTGATGGACGTGGTCATCGCAGCGCAATCGCGCGCGCAAATGAACACCGCGGCCCGGGCGCTGGATCGGGTTCTCAGGGCCGGGTATTACTGGATCCCGCAGTGGTACAAGAACGTCCACACGGTCGCCATGTGGGACGTCTACGGGTACCCGCAGGACCCGCCGCGCTATTTCTTCCCCATCGAGGAACTCTGGTGGATAGAGCAGGAAAAGGCGGAAAAACTGGGAAAAGGCCGTTAGGGTCAGGTCTGTCGTGACAGCATGGGCCCGTTTCAGAAGGCCGATTCACAAAGGGAATGCACCAGCTCCATGGGCGCTTATATTCTTCGCCGATTGCTGCTGATGATTCCGACACTCGTCGGGATCATGGCCATAAACTTCTTCATCATCCAGTTCGCACCGGGCGGCCCGGTCGAGCGGGTCATCGCGCAGCTTCAGGGAACCGACGTGTCCGCCACGTCGCGGATCAGTGGCGGTGGCGGCGACATGATCGGTGCCGGCAACGATGCCTCGGGCGGCAGCGGTGCCGCCTCTTCCGACAGCGCCTCGTCCAAATACCGGGGCGCACAGGGTCTCGATCCGGAATTCATCAAGGAACTGGAGGCCCAGTTCGGCTTTGACAAACCGCCGCTGGAGCGGTTTCTCGAAATGCTCTGGAACTACGCCCGCTTCGATTTCGGCGAAAGCTACTTCCGCGACATCAAGATCATGGATCTGATCGCCGAGAAGCTGCCTGTGTCGATCTCGCTCGGTATCTGGATGACCCTGATTTCCTATGCGATTTCCATCCCGCTCGGCATCCGCAAGGCAGTGAGTGACGGCTCCCGCTTCGATGTCTGGACATCCGGCATCATCGTGGTGGCCTACGCCATTCCGGGTTTTCTCTTTGCTGTCATTCTGATCGTGCTCTTCGCCGGCGGGTCGTTCTGGGACCTGTTCCCCCTGCGCGGACTGGTGTCGGACAATTGGGAAGAATTGTCCTGGCCGGCCCGGATCGCGGATTATTTCTGGCACCTTGCGCTGCCCCTGACCGCGATGGCACTGTCCGCCTTCGCCACCACGACACTCCTGACCAAGAATTCCTTCCTTGACGAGATCCGCAAGCAATATGTGGTGACGGCCCGCGCGAAAGGGTTGTCGGAACGCCAGGTGCTCTACGGGCACGTGTTCCGCAATGCCATGCTGATCGTGGTGGCAGGCTTTCCGGGAGCCTTCATTTCGTCCTTCTTCGCCGGCGCGCTCCTGATCGAGACGATCTTCTCCCTCGACGGGCTCGGCCTGCTCGGCTTTGAATCCGTGATCAACCGGGACTACGCCGTGGTGTTTGCGACGCTCTACATCTTCTCGCTGATGGGCCTTCTGGTGAACCTCGTTTCGGACCTCACCTACACCTGGATCGATCCGCGGATCGATTTCGAAAGCCGGGAGGTCTGACCATGGACTCGCGTATCAACAAGAACATGGAAAGCGCCGGCTACGACGTGCTCAACCCGATGCCGGAGGAAACCGCACCGCCGCCGAAAAGGATGCGCCTGTCACCGATCAACCAGCGGCGCCTGTCCAACTTCAAGGCCAACAGGCGCGGGCTCTGGTCCCTGTGGATCTTCCTGGTGCTGTTCACCATTGCGATGCTGGCGGAGTTCTTCACCAACGATCGCCCGATTATCGTCTCCTACAAGGGAGAATTGCTGGCCCCGGTCTTCGTCGACTATCCGGAAGAAAAATTCGGCGGATTTCTCGCGGTGACCGACTATCGCGACCCGTTCATCCAGGAGGAAATCGCCGCCAATGGCTGGATGCTGTGGCCGCCGGTCCGCTATTCCTACCGGTCCGTGAACCATGACATTCCGGTGCCCGCTCCTGCGCCGCCCTCCTGGACCATGAACAAGCAGGAGCGCTGTTCGCGCTATCCGCTGGGCGCCGAGGATCCCAATTGTGTCATGGGCAACTGGAACTGGTTCGGCACCGACGACCAGGGCCGGGATGTGCTGGCCCGGCTGGTCTATGGCTTCCGCATTTCCGTTCTCTTCGGCCTGGCGCTGACCCTGGCCTCCTCGGCGATCGGCATCGCGGCCGGCGCGGTTCAGGGCTACTATGGCGGCTGGACCGATCTTCTGTTCCAGCGCTTCATCGAGGTCTGGACAGCCATTCCGACGCTCTATCTGATCCTGATCGTGTCCTCGTTCCTTGTGCCGGGATTCTGGACACTGTTCACGATCCTGCTGGCCTTTTCCTGGGTGGCGCTGGTGGGCGTGGTGCGTGCGGAATTCCTGCGCGGCCGCAACTTCGAATACATTTCCGCCGCCCGGGCGCTGGGCGTGTCCAATCCGGTGATCATGTGGCGGCATCTCCTGCCCAACGCCATGGTGGCGACGCTGACCTTCATGCCGTTCATCCTGAACGGTTCGATCTCGACCCTGACGGCGCTCGACTTCCTCGGCTTCGGCCTGCCTCCGGGCTCCGCCTCGCTCGGCGAATTGCTGGCCCAGGGCAAGAACAATCTCCAGGCGCCCTGGCTCGGCATCACTGGCTTCATCGTCATCTCCCTGATGCTGAGCCTCCTGATCTTCATCGGCGAGGCCGTGCGCGACGCCTTCGATCCGCGCAAGAGTTTTTTATGATAGGTTCTGAATACCGCACGTGGAGGTGGCCATGAACAGGATCGTGAGGAAGCATTTCCCGGTCGACAAGCTGCCCGTCGAACTGCGGGAAGGCCTGCCGGACGGATCCGAAGTGACGGTTACACTGGAGACCGAGCCGAGGGCGAGGGCGGCGTTCGACAGGGTGAAGTTCCGGGAGGGCCTGGATCGTGCTCGGACCTCCTTGGGGCAGACGGTTTCCCTGGAAGAGGCCACGCAGCGCATTCGGGATCTTCGTGAAGAATGGGATGACTGATGGAGCCGGTCGGTCGCCTGTATCTGGATACCAATATGTTCATCCTTCTCGGAGAGGGGCAGGAGGACGATCGCTGGCGACACTTGCTCGATGTCGTGAGCGTGGCTCCTGTGACGGGAGCGTCATTTCTGTGCACGAGTCAGTTCACTTCGGCCGAATTGCTTGACGTTCCTTTTCGGCGGAACAACGACAAGCTGGCAGAGCTCTACGAGGGGTGGGTTCATCCTGAGTCATCATGGCTTGAGGTTGCGCCTGTGGACCGGGACCTGTTGATCCATACAGCTCTGGTCCGGGACCAGTTTCCGGGCGTTAAAATGCCTGATGCCATTCACCTGGCGACAGCTTTGCTGTTGAAGGGATGCACACATATTCTCACTGCGGACAAACGGATCCCGCGAACCTCGAAAATTACGATGACGCGATGGGGCTTAAGCCAAACGTCAAAGGAACTCACGGCGATCGAGCCGTCCGTAGACAATCTGAAGTTGGTTCTGGCGCAATTGAAATGAAACAAGACACACTGCTTTCCGTCGAAGACCTGTCCGTCGCCTTTACCCAGGGCGGCCGGGAGACACTTGCCGTCGACAGGATCTCCTTCGACATCAACAAGGGCGAGACGGTTGCGCTTGTGGGCGAGAGCGGCTCCGGCAAGTCGGTCACCGCGCTCTCCGTGCTGAAGCTGCTGCCCTATCCGGCCGCCTCGCATCCCTCCGGCAGGATCCTGATGGAGGGGCAGGATCTGCTGACCCTCGGCGACAAGGCGATGCGCAAGGTCCGCGGCAACGATGTGTCGATGATCTTCCAGGAGCCGATGACCTCGCTCAATCCTTTGCACCCGGTGGAAAAGCAGATATCGGAAATCCTCAGGATCCATCGCGGCATGAGCGATATCCAGGCCCGGGCACGGGTGCTGGAACTGCTCGAACAGGTCGGCATCCGCGACGCGGAATCGCGGCTCGGCTCCTACCCGCACCAGCTCTCCGGCGGTCAGCGTCAGCGGGTCATGATCGCGATGACACTGGCCAACGAGCCGGATCTCCTGATCGCGGACGAACCGACCACGGCGCTCGATGTGACCGTGCAGGCGCAGATACTGGAGCTTTTGAAGGATCTTCAAAAGCAGCAGGGCATGGCCATGCTGTTCATCACCCATGACCTGGGCATCGTGCGCAAGTTCGCCGACCGGGTCTGCGTGATGACCGAAGGCAAGATCGTCGAACAGGGGCCGGTTGCGGAAATCTTCGACCGGCCGCAACACGCCTATACGAAGCATCTCCTGGCCGCCGAACCCAAGGGAGAGCCGCCCACGACCGATACGGACAAGCCGGTCGTGGTCGAAGCGGACGATCTCAAGGTCTGGTTCCCCGTCAAGCGCGGTTTCCTGCGCCGGACGGTCGACCACATCAAGGCCGTCGACGGCATCAACGTCACGGTCCGCGAAGGACAGACCCTTGGCATCGTCGGCGAGAGCGGGTCCGGCAAGACCACGCTCGGCCTCGCGATCCTGCGCATGATTTCCTCGACCGGCCGCATCGCCTTTCATGGCAAGGACATTCAGGCGAACTCCTGGAAGGAAATGCGCCCGCTGCGCCGGGACATGCAGATTGTCTTTCAGGACCCTTATGGCGCGCTCAGCCCGCGCATGTCGGTGGCCGACATCGTCGGTGAGGGCCTGCAGGTTCATTTCCCCGGCCTGACCGCCGGGGAGCGCGACCGCAAGGTCGCCCGGGCGCTGGAGGAGGTCGGCCTCGACGCCGCCACGCGGCATCGTTATCCGCATGAATTCTCCGGCGGCCAGCGCCAGCGGGTATCCATTGCCCGCGCGATGGTCCTGGAGCCGAAATTCGTCATGCTGGACGAGCCGACATCCGCGCTCGACATGAGCGTGCAGGCCCAGGTGGTGGATCTCCTGCGCGATCTTCAGAAGGCCCATGGCCTGGCTTACCTGTTCATTTCCCACGACCTGAAGGTGGTGCGGGCGCTTGCCAACGAGGTCATCGTCATGCGTCAGGGCAAGGTGGTGGAATCGGGCCCGTCCGAACAGATCTTCGACGCACCGCAGACCGACTATACCAAGGCCCTGATGGCTGCCGCCTTCCGGCTGGAAACCGCGCCGGCTGGTGTCGTCAGCGCGTAATACCAACCTCAATGGAGAGAAACCCATCTGATGGCTCTGATCCGGCTTTGCGGGCAAGGTGTATTGCGCAGGATCAGGCAGCGCAACGCCGCCCGGCAGACCGGAGCAGGTCGCCGAAGGCCGTGTTCGGGGACTGTTCAACTGCGTCGCAGGTTTTGAACGATAAACCATAGCGCCCTGCAATCTGCTCCTTGCCGAACAGTCCCCAAACACGGACAGATCGGTTCTTATCTATTGAAGTTTGTATAACAGGTCGGCTTGCGAGGGCGTCAGGTACAGTCTTTGAGCGGGGCTTCGTCCGTCAGTCCTTCTGCAGCCATCATCTCCTCCAGATCTGCATTCCGCACCAGCGGAACATAGCCACCGAGCTCCGGCGCTTTCAGATAGGTGCTGACCACGATCCTGCCCGGCTTGTCGGACGAGGCAAGGCAGCCGTCGACGCTAAAGTCCAGGCTGCCTTCCATCGTGTCGCGCTCGGCTTTGCTCATGGACACAAGGTGCGTCTGAAAGGCCTCGAAGACCGGAATCTGCCGTCTGGAGAGACGGAAGATCCCGATCCGCCAGCCGGTCTGCAGTTCCGAGGCAAGCTCGGCCTTCTCGGCGGGCAACGTCACCTTTTCGAAGGTGAGTTCCTTTTTCATCAGCATTTTGCCCCCGGATTTTTCCTTGAGCGTCAGCCGCATCCTCGCGCCATCTTTCGGGATGCGGATGCTGTCCGGATACTTGACCGCGACCCTGAGTTCTTCCGGTGCGGTTGTCAGGACATCGAAACTGTTGAGTTTGATGAGCGTTGTCAGCGGGACATGGCCGCAGGCGGTCAGGAACAGCAGAAGACCGGCCACCAGCAGGCTACGCATGTGCGCGCGGCAGTCCGTTGCTTTCGAGAGAATGTGCATAGCTGCACTCCTTGTCAGGGTGTCTTGAGGAAGGCCGGACCGGGGCCGACTGTTGCGGTCCGCAAGCCGGGGCACGTTGCGAAGATCGAAGTTCTTTTCCGGAATCACGTCGTCCCGGAACTCCGGGCCTCCAGTTTGGTCGAGAATAACCCCCGCCGGAGTCGGGGTCTTTCATAATGGTCTCCATCCAACCGCGATGATTAATTATCGTAAAACAATAAAAAATAAAAGCAAAAAATTAAATATGCAGCAGCCGTGCTGTACCCGGCGCGCCGTGTTTCGGTGTCATCTCGGTGGGGATTGGGCGGAAATTGAGCGGGTCAAGCCGCCTCAGCGATCCGGCATCGACCAATCGTCTGGCGGCTTGCCGCGATCGCGCATTCGCAGGGCAAGACCGATGGCGACACCGACGCCGATGGCGACCGTCAGATCGACCAGAACGGTCAGGATCAGCGTGGTCGCGAGCAGCAGCCGGTCGGCAAGCGGTTCGTTCAGGTAGCTTTTCCACTTGTGCGGTTCGCTCATGCCCCAGGCGGTCAGCACCAGGAGCGCAGCCATCGCCGGCAGGGCCAGGTAGCCTGCCAGCGGGGCCGCGACCAGCATCACCAGCAGTATGGTGACGGCATGGACCAGCCCGGCGACCGGTGTCTTGCCGCCGGCGCGGATATTGGTCGCCGTTCGGGCGATGGCGCCGGTCGCCGGCAGACCACCGAACAGCGAGGAGGCCAAGTTGGCCGAGCCCTGGGCAAGCATCTCGGCATTGGGGCGGTGTTTTCCCTCGATCATCCGGTCGGCGACCATGGCCGAGAGCAGAGATTCCACGCCGGCCAGGAAGGCGATCACGAGCGCGGAGGGAAACAGTTCGATGATCCGGTCCGCGGAGATGTCCGGCAGGGACGGCATGGGCAGCGTGTTCGGAAGCGCGCCGAAGCGGGAGGCGATGGTTTCCACCGGAAGGGCCGCGAAGGCCACGGCGAGCGAAGCGGCGCCGACGGCAACGATCAGGCCGGGAAATCGCGGAAACAGCCGCCGCAGCGCCACGATCAGAATCAGGGTGGTAACAGCGATGCCGCAGGCGGCCGGAGACGCCGTGTCCCGTGCGCTCCACAGTGCCGGCAGCTTGTCGAGGAAGTCGGCCGGCACCTCGGCAAGGCGGAGGCCGAAGAAATCCTTGATCTGGCTGGAGGCGATGATGACGGCGATGCCGATGGTGAAGCCATTGACCACCGGTTCGGGCACGTAGCGGATCAGGCTGCCGATCCGGAAGAAACCGGCCAGAAGCAGCATCAGTCCGGCCATGAAAGTAGCCAGCACGAGCCCGTCATAGCCATGATCGGCAATGACGCCGTAGACCACCACGATGAAGGCGCCGGTCGGACCGCCGACCTGCACGCGGCTGCCGCCGAGCAGCGAAATGAAGAAGCCGCCGACAATGGCCGTTACCAGCCCCTTCGCCGGATCCGCACCAGACGCGATCGCGATCGCCAGGCTCAGCGGCAGTGCCACCATGGCAACGGTGACCCCGGCGGCGAGGTCCGCGAGGAACAGGCGCAGGGAATAGTCCTGCAGGGTGGTTACGATCTTGGGGAGCCGCATCAAAGGCACCGGTGGAAGGAATTACGAGAAGACCCTTACTCTTCCGCAGCACGAGCCATTATGCAATGGCCGGTCTCCCTGCCGGTACCATATGTCGCGTCACCCCACCCAGCAGGTCGCGAAAAAGCCGTTCTTTTCCTGATCCTTGCCGATGGACCGGCGGGTCTTGAAGCCGATCAGTCCGTCGGCGCCACCGACATCATGACCGAGGCCTTCCAGGCGCTGTTGCAGGTTGCGCACCGCGCCGCGGGTGGTTTCCTTCATCGGCTTCCATGTGCCGACGAAGGCCTTGTTGCTGCCGTAGCGGTCGGCCAGATGGCCGACGAAGAGCGCATAGGTGTCACTCTCGTTGTAGTCCTTGATCACGTAGAAATTTTCCGTGGCGATGAAGGCCGGGCCGTAGCGGCCGCCGGGCAGGAGAATGTTGCCCGGCCGGTTCAATTCATGCGCCGGAAACGGTTTGCCACTGACGCGCGTGACGCCTTCACGCACGAAATCAGAGATCTTCTGGCGATTGTCCGGTCCCTCGCGCGTGCAGGACACGCTGTCCGGCAGGTGAACCTCGTACCCCCAGTCCCGATCCCTGGCCCAGCCGTGCTCGGACAGGTAATGCGCGATTGAGGCCATGGTGTCAACGTCGGAGGTCCAGATGTTGCGTTTGCCGTCGCCGTCAAAATCAACGGCATATTTGAGATAGGAGGACGGCAGGAATTGCGGCTGCCCCATCGCGCCGCCCCAGGAGCTTTTCATCGCCCGCCGGGAAACGTCACCGTTCTGCAGGATTTTCAGCGCGGCAATCACCTCGCCCTTGAAGAAATCCGGGCGTTGACCCATGAACGCCTGCGTTGCGACAACCCTGAGCGCATCATGCGGGATCTTCGCGCCGCCATAGCCGCTCTCGCGCGCCCAGATGGCCAGGATGATGCGTCCGGGCACACCGTATTGCGCTTCGATTCTGCGGATCGTTCCGGCATGTTTCTTCATCAGGTTGCGTCCGCGCGGCACCAGTGCGTTGAACTGGCTGTCGCGAAAATAACGCGCCGGTGACTTGAACTCCGCCTGAAAGTTGATCTTCGGCGGTGCGCCCTTGCCGCCTGGACCAACGAGGCCGGGCAGGGACGTGTCCGGGCTGAGCCCGTTGAGTTCCCGGTCGAGCGTTGCCTGGGAAATTCCGGCCTTTCGTGCGGCCGGCGCTATCTCGGAGTTCAGGAACTGCCGGAACTGGGCATCGTATTTCCCGGCCTGTGCCGGAAGATGAAACACCATCACGGCGGCGAGTGTTGAGATAAGAAGGCTCGGCAAGCGGCGGATCACGGTGGGCTCCCAGTTCAGACGACCGGTCTCAACCTAACATGATCTCCTGCCCGGACCGACCGCGATCACAGCTCTGTCCAAGCCAAATTGCGGCCGGTCTGGTTGCTCAGCCAGGCCTTGTCGAACCGGAACCAGCTGCCGCCGCGCGTCTGGTCGTGCGCTCGTGAGACAGGCGCGCCCATCAGGTGGCACATCAGCAGCGTGCCGACGCCGCCATGCCCGGTAAAGAGCACGGGATCGGTGTCGGGGACATGGCGCAGCGCGCTCTTGATCCCGGTGACGATCCGGCTCTGCGCATCGAGCGCCCGCTCCCAGCCGCGAACGGATCTGTCCGGCGTTGCGAAAAAAGCGTCGGCGGTTGCCTCAAATTCGTCCGGCGGCAGAAAGCCCGTCGCACTGCGGTCGTTCTCGTGGAGGAAATGCAGAACCCTGTGAAAGACGCTGCGCCGGCCGGCAAAGACCTGCGCGGTCTCGATCGCCTTGGCCTCGCCGCTGGAAATCACCTGACGGATGTCCGGTGCAAAGGCAAGGGCGGGCGCGAGGGCCGCCCGTTCCCGGCCCGTCTGTGACAGGCCCCAGTCGGGCACAGGCACCTCCGGATCGATCCTGACTTCCGGGTGGGTCAGGTAGACGCACCAGCTCATCCGCGGTCTTGCTCCAGCCAGCCCATTATCAGACTGTAGGCGATGGAAATCGACGGCGGAATCATGTGGTTTTCCGGGTGGGTTCCGGCGATCATCTGCCTGACCTCGTCCCGGTCGCACCATTTGCAGGCCTCCAGTTCGTCGTCCTCGATTTCGATGTCGGACAACGTCGCGACGCCCGTGCATCCCAGCATCAGGTTGGCCGGAAACGGCCACGGCTGGTTGGAGACAAGCCGGACTTCGCCGACCGCGATACCCGATTCCTCGAGCGTTTCGCGCCGGACCGCCTGCTCGATAGTTTCGCCGGGCTCCATGAAACCGGCCAGCGTCGTGTATATGCCCTCCGGCAGCCGTGCGGGCCGCCCGAGCAAGGCCCGCTCGCCGGTGGCATCCGTGATCAGCATGATCACGCAAGGATCCGTGCGCGGGAAATGCTGGCCCTCGCAGGAGGGGCAGTCCCGCCGGTATCCGGCTTCCGCCATCACGGTGCGTTCACCGCAGCGGGAGCAGTGGCGGTGGGTGCGGTGCCAGTGGATCATCGCCCGGGCCTGGGCAAGCGCGCCCATGTCCTCGGGCGGCAGGGCATTCTGCAGCGCCAGCGTGCGCAAGTCGATCAGTTGAAGGCCGCCGCGTTCGGACAGGTCCTCGTCCTCCTGCGGCAGCGTTGTGGCGAACACGGCCGCGCCGGTTCCGGCCCGCAGTCCCAGAAAAACCATTTCCTTCGGATCGGCGTCAAGCGCGATGGCAGTATCGAGATCGTGTCCCAGCCTCAGGGGCGTTCCGTCCGCGAACACCAGCGTGCGCGCCGTGGACAGTACGATTTCCGTATCCGCCTTGCGCAGAAGAGCCGCCAGATAGGCCTTGTCGCCGCGCCGGGTCGATCTCCTGTCGAGCGTGTTGCCGAGAAAACTCATCTCTATCGGCTGGAGACCGGCAGCGGTGACTTGCATGTTCTGTCCTTGAGAGGAGGGGCCCGGGGGACGCTCTGGATGGTGGTTCGGCCGAGACTAGGGTACGGACCCGGCTGCTGTCCACACCGCCGTGCTCAGCATGCCATATGCGGGCGTGACGGGGCGTGCCTTCGTGAAACAGACCGGTTCCTGTCAAGCCGCGTCGGCGTCGGATGACAGCATGTCCCTGAGCTGTTCGATCAACGTTTCCGCCTTTTCCGGATCGTAATGCAGGGGCGGGGCGACGCCCCAGACAGGGCCCGGCCAGGCGATGTCGTCGCGGAACCGGGCGATGACATGGACATGCAATTGGGACACCTGGTTGCCGAGGGCGCCGACGTTCAGCTTCTCGGCATCGGTGACCGCGCGCAGGGCGCGGCTTGCCTGCGCGATTTCGCGCATCAGCTGCAACTGGTCGTCTTCCTCAAGATCGATGAGCTCCACCATGTCGATCTTGCGCGGGACCAGCAGTAGCCATGGATAGTTGGCGTCCTTCATGAGGCGGACGGCGCAGAGCGGCAGATCGGCGATGAAATAACTGTCGCCTTCCAGTCGGGGATTAAGATTGAAGAATGTCATTTTGCGATCCAGAATTTTGGTGTCGGTGTGCCGGACACCTGTCGCGCCCGAATTGCATTCGCCCACCTTATGGCTAGAGTGAGCTGGAGGGGAACCGGTTTTGCCGGGTTCCGGACAAGTTCGCTTCACAATCCCGGAAACTCTGCCATGTCATTCGAAACAATCCTGAGTTTCGCCCTTGTTGTAAGTCTGCTGGTCATGTCGCCGGGACCGAATGGTGTTCTCATCGCCAAGACGGTTCCAACGTCCGGCAAGGCGGCGGCCTTTGCCGGTATAGCAGGGTTCACGACGGCCTTCTTCCTTCACGGGAGCCTGTCGATCCTGGGGATTTCCGTGATTCTGGTTCATTCCGCGGAGGCGTTTCTGGTGGTCAAGATGCTCGGCGCCGCTTATCTGTTCTGGATCGGACTGAAAGCCTTGCGCGAAGCCTTCACCACGGGTGGGCGGACGCTCGCCGTGGCGCCGGCACGGCGCAAGCGCACGCTGGCGAAAACCTATGGCGAAGGTTTTCTGACCAATGCGCTCAATCCGAAAGTGTCCATGTTCTACCTGGCCGCATTCCCGCAATTCATCCCGGCGGGCGAGGGCGCGATTTCAGCAGCGATGTCGCTTGTCGCGCTACATTCCCTCATCAACGCCCTGTGGTTTTCCGCGATTATCCTGATGCTGGCAAGGGTCGGGCAGGCGGCGCGCAAACCGACCTTCCAGCGCTGGTTGAAAGGTGTCACCGGTCTGGTGTTCATGGGGTTCGGCGTGAAACTGGCGTCCCTGCAGCCGTGAATCCCCGAAACGGCCGCCGGTTTTCCGGCGAACAAATAAAGCGTCTCCGCCTCTTGCCAAACCCCAGGGGGCATCTGATATAAGGCGCTCGGGAGGTTGGTGGTGGACGAGCCACTCGCCAACCGGGTCAGATCCGGAAGGAAGCAGCCCTAACGAGCCTCGGCACGGGTCGCCGTGCCAGCCTCCCACCCTGTTTCAGCCTCAGGTCCGGCCTCGGGCTAATTCAAAAAGCACCGTCGGTTTTCCGCGGTGCTTTTTTGTTGTCAGGACTTGCCGCCGGTCAGGCGGCGCTGGTTCGAGCGCACCCGTTTGGCGTAGGGCTTCAAGGCGGCGGCCGCCAGGGCCTCGCCGTGCCGGCTTGAAAAGTCCGGCCGTCCCCCAACGCTCATGGTTTTGAAAAAATCCAGTCCCTGGAGCGCCATGGCGCTGTTGATGGCAAGGGCGCTTTCGATGGAGGCCTCGGCCTTTTCAAACACCATGCGGTTCATCTCGGTCGCGTCGTGTGCTTCGCCCGCCAAAGCGGAAGTGGCCATGGATTCGCACCGTTTTGCGATGACCATCGGCGCGTGAAACCACAGGCTGAACATGTCGTTCGCAAGACTTGATTTTCTGGTTATGACGGTATCTCCGTGAGATGGGGCGGCTCGCGGGAATCACAGAACCTGTGGTGTTCCCCGAAGCGAACGAACGGGCAAGATAGGCGTTCGGGAGGAGAACGGCCAGCAATTAAAAAAGTTGCCCGCGACAAGGCGCTGAAATCACCGGAGACTTTCGGTGAAAAGCCGTGGCTCGTCCCCACAAAAACTTTCAAAAGCCAGTCCCACTTCGTGAAAAAACCGGTATGGTGCGGCTCATGAACGAGACAGGATTTCCCGACCAGGGCGCAGCAGACGCCGCCGGGCCGGCTCACGGCAGGACCACGGGCACATCTGCGCCTGATGCTTCCGGTGCGCCCGGTGCTCCGGAAGCAGCCGGCGACAGTGCCTACCGTGTGCTGGCGCGCAAGTACCGGCCGAAGACCTTTGAGGATCTGGTTGGTCAGGAACCGATGGTCCAGACCCTGGAAAACGCATTCGACACCGGCCGGATCGCCCAGGCCTGGATGCTGACCGGTGTGCGCGGCGTCGGCAAGACGACCACGGCCCGTATTCTCGCCCGCGGCCTCAATTACGAGGTTCCCGGCGTCGCCGACAGGCCGACGGTGAAACTGGCCGAGGAAGGCACGCACTGCAAGGCGATCATGGAAGGCCGCCATGTCAACGTCATCGAGATGGACGCCGCCTCCCACACCGGCATTGGAGATATCCGCGAGATCATCGACGCGGCCCGCTACCGCCCGGCGACGGCGCGCTACAAAGTCTACATCATCGATGAAGTCCACATGCTGTCCAACGCGGCGTTCAACGGCCTGTTGAAGACCCTGGAAGAGCCGCCGGAACATGTGAAATTCATCTTCGCGACCACGGAAATCCGCAAGGTTCCGATCACGGTGCTGTCCCGCTGCCAGCGTTTCGACCTGCGCCGGATCGACCAGTCCAAGCTGACCGGACTTCTGCGCCGGATCTCGGATGCGGAGAATATCCGGATCTCCGACGAGGCGCTCATGCTGATCGCGCGGGCCGGCGAGGGCTCGGCGCGCGATTCGTTGTCCCTGCTTGATCAGGCCATGGCCCATGGTGGCGGCGCCATCGAGGCCGACGACCTGCGCCAGATGCTGGGTCTTGCCGACCGCGCCCGGGTGATAGACCTGTTCGGCCATGTCATGGCCGGCAGGATCGAGGAGGCCCTCGGCGAACTGCAGGCGCAGTACGAGGTCGGTGCGGACCCGGCGATCGTGCTGACGGATCTCGCCGATTTCACCCATCTGGTCACCCGCATGAAGGTCGCGCCGAAATCGGCGGACGAGGCGTCCGTGACGGAAGCCGAGCGCGGCCGGGGCCGCGAATTCGCCGACGGCATTTCCATCCGTCTGCTGTCCCGCGCCTGGCAGATCCTGTTGAAGGGCGTTCAGGAAGTGCAGGCGGCCTCAAAACCGCTGGCCGCCGCCGACATGGTTCTGGTGCGCCTGGCCTATGCCGCCGACCTGCCGGATCCGGGCGATCTGGTGGCGCAGATCCGCAACGGGCAGAATCCTTTTGCCGGCGCCGCGCCTTCCGGTGGCGGCGGGAGCCCTTCGGGTGGCGGCGGAGCCCAGGCCATTGCCGTCGGTATGGGAGGCGGGCCGGCAAGTTCCGGCAACGGCCCGGCCATGCAGGCGAGCGCCAGGCCGCAATTGTCCACCATTCAGGGGGGCTTGCCGAGCGCCGGTGCCACCCCTGTGCCCGTGCGGCAGCCGGAACCGCAGCCGGACATCCAGCCGGAACCGGCCTTCAACCTGAAAAACCTGCATGACTGCGTCGCGCTCGCTTCCGAAAAGCGTGACGTGCCGATGAAGGTGGCAATCCAGCGCCAGATGCGGCTGGTCAAGTTCGAGCCCGGCAAGATCGAGATTCAGCCGACCGAGGATGCGCCGCCCGACATTGCTGGCGAGTTCGGACGCAAGCTCACCGAATGGACGGGACAACGCTGGTTTGTTGTGGTCTCGCGCACCCAGGGACGGCCGACCATCCATGAAGAGCAGGAAGCCAACCAGCAGCAGCTTCTCTCCGACGCCAGGTCTCATCCGACCGTGGCCGCGCTCCTGTCTGCATTTCCCGGTGCCAAGGTCGTCGACGTGAAGGTCCAGGTCTCGCAAGAGGATGACGCGGCTCTCGCGGATCCCATGGTCAGCGATCCGCTTTTGAACGAAGCCCTCGGCGACGATGAAGAGGATTGATCGCGGCGCCGTGTTCTTTTACATGCAGGCCACGGACAGGTAAGCGCGCCGCAGACTGCTGCGCATGAGATGCTGGAAGGAGTATTTCCATGGATTTCCTCAAGATGATGAAACAGGCCAAGCAAATGCAGGAGCAGATGGGCTCCCTGCAGGACCAGATGGTCGAAATCGAGGTCGAGGGCTCCGCCGCCGGCGGCATGGTCTCCCTGAAGCTGAACGGCAAGGGCGACATGAAGAGCCTGTCGATCGATCCGTCTCTCCTGAAAGAGGACGAAAAGGAGATCGTCGAGGACCTGATTGTCGCCGCCCACACCGAGGCCCGCGCCAAGGTCGAGCAGGCGATCCAGGAAAAGACCCAGGAACTCATGGGCGGTCTCGGCCTGCCCGAAGGCATGAAACTGCCGTTCTGACGCGCCCTTCGGGAAGGGGACGCCTGCGGCAGTGGCAGGCGCCAAACCCCTCCTCCGGCCTTTGAGCCTGCCTTCTCCCGAGGGGGAGGCATTGACGCACGTGGCGAGCCTGTCCCGGGCATGCGGCACCCCCTCTTTGTCGGAGAGGTCGAACTTCTGGCCCGGTGAGCGCACAGACCCTGGTCTGGCACGCAAGGGTGGTACGAGAGACAGGATAGATGGCGCAGAAAAATGTGGCGGGTCCGGAAATCGAGCGGCTGATCCAGCTTCTGGCCAAGCTGCCGGGCCTCGGGCCGCGCTCCGCCCGCCGCGCCGCCCTGCATCTCATCAAGAAGAAGGACCAGTTGCTGGTGCCGCTCGCGGATGCCATGGGCGTCGCGGTCGCGGAAATCGGCATCTGCTCCACCTGCGGCACGGTCGACACCTCCGATCCCTGCACAATCTGTTCTGATCCCCGGCGCGAGCAGGATGTGCTGGTGGTGGTCGAGGATGTCGCGGATCTGTGGGCGCTGGAACGGGCCGGCGCGGTCAATGCCCGCTACCATGTTCTGGGTGGATCGCTGTCGCCCCTCGACGGCATCGGCCCGGAAGACCTCAATCTTGCCTCGCTGATCAACCGCTGCGGCGTGGAGGGCTTCCGTGAAGTCATTCTGGCGATCAGCGCAACCGTCGAGGGCCAGACAACGGCTCACTACATCATGGATCAGCTCTCGCATCTGGACGTCAGCGTCACCAGACTGGCCCATGGTGTGCCGGTCGGGGGGGAACTCGACTATCTGGACGAAGGCACGCTCGCACAGGCGCTCAAGGCCCGGACACGGTTCTAGCGATCCGGTGCCGTGGGATTTCATTCATGCGACCGGGTCCTTGTGCCTCAGGTCTTCCTTTCCTATCTGAATTCCGTCCGTATCTGTTCCCAAGGGGTCCCATGTTCCAAGCCGCTTCCCGTGCCATGTCCGAGGTTTTCGAGCCGGAGTTCCGGGCGATTTTCTGGAAAATGCTCGGTTTCACGCTTGGCGTTCTGCTGGTGATCTGGATTGCCCTCCAGGGTCTTGTGGCGAATTTTGTCGAGCTGCCCTATGGCTGGATGGAAACGGCGCTGTCGGTTCTGACCGGGATCGGCGCCGTTTTTGCCCTCGGGTTCCTGATCGCGCCGATTTCCGCGCTGTTCGCGGGTCTGTTCCAGGACGACATCGCCGACATCGTCGACCAGAAAGACTATCCGGGTGACAGTCCGGGCAGGGCGCTGCCGTTCGCACAGTCTGTCGGCCAGACCCTCAAGTTCACCGGTATCGTCATTCTCGGCAACCTGTTCGCGCTTCTGCTGCTGCTCGTGCCGGGCGTCAATCTGGTGGCGTTCTTCCTGGTCAACGGCTATCTGCTCGGTCGGGAATTCTTCGAATTCGCCGCCATGCGCTTCATGCCGCCCGCCGAGGCAAAGGCGTTCCGCAAGGCTCGCGGCGGCACGGTCTTTGTCGCCGGCCTGGTCATTGCCGGTCTGCTGGCCGTGCCGATCCTGAACCTGGTCACACCGATCTTCGCAACCATCTTCATGCTGCATCTCTACAAGCATCTGGCCGCGCGGCAGGAGGTCGCCCCGTATTCGTCGCCGCCCCGGCCTTGAGCCGGGACCTTTTTCTCGGCTTCGATTGGCTCCCGGCTCCCGGCCGGGATGGCGCATCAAATCTCCAAGGGCTGGCTTTTCCGCGCAACTTTCTGCATAGCTCTCCCGAATGGAGAGGCGCATGCAGGATCTGCTGACGGACATCGCCGCGGCCGCGGCCGCAAACTCCGACAAGGGCAAGGTCGCAACCTATATTCCGGAGCTGGCCGGCATCGACCCGGACCAGTTCGGCATTGCCGTGGCCACGGCGGATGGAGGTCTGTTCACGGCAGGCGCTGCGGAAACGCCCTTTTCGATTCAGTCGGTCTCGAAAGTGTTCGCGCTGGCCCTGGCGCTCGGCCGCGTCGGCGACCAGATCTGGCGGCGGGTCGGGCGCGAGCCGTCCGGCCTGTCATTCGATTCGATCCTTCTGCTGGAACGCGAGAACGGCATTCCGCGCAATCCCTTCATCAATGCCGGCGCGCTGGTGACGACGGACACCTACCTGTCCGGGTCCAGCCCGCGAGAGGCGCTGGGCGAATTGCTGCGGTTCATCCGTGCGGCGGCCGATGACGAAGGCATCCACATGAACGAGCAGGTCGCCACGTCGGAGTTCGCGACCGGCCACCGGAATTTTTCGCTGGCTCATTACCTGGCCTCTCACGACAACATGCGCTCGGATGTCGACAAGGTGCTGGGAACCTATTGCCATCAGTGCGCCGTCGAAATGAATTGCCGTCAGCTTGCTCTGGCCGGCCGCTTTCTGGTGGATGCGCCGGCCATGCCCGCGCTGGTCTCGATCGAGCGGCGCCGGCGAATCAACGCGCTCATGATGACCTGCGGCCATTACGACGGGTCAGGCGACTTCGCCTTTCGCGTGGGCATGCCGGGCAAGAGCGGTGTCGGTGGCGGCATTCTCGTGATTTCTCCCGGGCGGGCGGCCATTGCCGTATGGTCCCCGGGGCTCAACCGCTACGGCAACTCGAAGCTTGGCACCGAGGCCATGGAACTCTTTGCGCACCGAACGGGATGGTCCGTCTTCGGCGTGCCGCATGCGGGTGGTGCAATTTGTCACGCCCCTTCGTAAGACTCGGTACATTTAAACGATTCAAAAGTGGTTTCGGGGCAATTTGGCCTGTAGGATATTTTGACGTTTGCAGGTGATGGCGCTAGAACCCCTTTGGACAACGCTTTGATTTGCTTACGTTTGCGTAAACGTAAAGTTAAGCGAAGTGAGCCAAGAAAGTCAGGTTTGAGGGTAATGTGCCTTGCGGTGGAAACCGCCGGGAGCCCGGACCAGGCTTCTTTTGCTGATATCGCTTCTGGTGTCTTTCCGCGGCCGGGTGGCCGTGGTCGGAAGGCGCCACCTGATTACTATCGATCACTTGCTGGTCAATCGCTCCCGATTGGACTTGCCGGTGATCAAGCGTCGTACGGGAGAGGAATTCCATGTCGAACGCCGATCTGCGGGGCAACCGCCCGCTGTCGCCCCATCTTCAGATCTACAAACCCATTCTGACGATGGTCATGTCGATCCTGCACCGCATTACCGGTGCAGCACTTTACTTTGGCACCATCCTGCTCGCGTGGTGGCTCATTGCAGCCGCCGCCGGCCCGTCCTACTTCGATTTTGTCAACGGCATCTACGGCTCGATCATCGGCCGCCTGATCCTGTTCGGCTTCACCTGGGCACTGGTGCATCACATGCTCGGCGGCCTGCGCCACTTCATCTGGGACATGGGCGCCGGTTTCGGCGAGCAGGCCCGCATGTGGCTCTCCAAGGCCACCATCATCGGTTCCGTTTCGTTGACGCTGATCCTGTGGGTCATCGGCTACGCGGTTCGCTAAGGAGAGCGTCATGACGGATATGCGCACCCCCCTCAACAAGGTTCGCGGCCTTGGCTCGGCCAAGGAAGGCACCGATCACTTCTGGAAACAGCGCCTGACCGCTGTCGCCAACGTGTTCCTAATCTCCTTCTTCGTGATCATGGTGATCGCGATGCAGGGATCGACCCACGCGGAACTGATCGCGACCCTCAGGAACCCGCTCGTTTCGATCGTCCTGCTTCTGGTGATCCTGTCCGGTGTCTTCCACATGAAGCTCGGCATGCAGGTGATCATCGAGGACTACGTGCACGGTGACGGCATCAAGTTTCTCATGCTGATGGCGAACACCTTCTTCTGCGTTTTTATCGGTTTCGGCTGCATCTTCGCAGTTCTCAAGATTGGCTTTGGAGGCTGACCCGGATGGCCAATACCTACGAATTTGTCGACCACACCTATGACGTGGTCGTTGTCGGCGCCGGTGGCGCGGGCCTGCGCGCGACCCTCGGCATGGCCGAGCAGGGTCTCAGGACGGCCTGCATCACCAAGGTGTTCCCGACGCGCTCCCACACGGTGGCGGCACAGGGCGGCATCGCGGCCTCCCTGAAGAACATGACGCCGGACTGCTGGGAATGGCACATGTACGACACGGTCAAGGGCTCCGACTGGCTCGGCGATACCGATGCCATGGAATACCTTGCCCGCGAGGCTCCGAAAGCCGTCTACGAGCTGGAACATTACGGCGTACCGTTCTCGCGCACCGAGGACGGCAAGATCTACCAGCGTCCGTTCGGCGGTCACATGCAGAACTACGGCGACGGCCCCCCCGTGCAGCGCACCTGCGCTGCGGCGGACCGGACCGGTCATGCCATCCTGCACACGCTTTATGGCCAGTCCCTGCGCCACAATGCCGAATTCTACATCGAGTATTTCGCGCTCGACCTGATCATGTCCGAGGACGGCGTCTGCCAGGGCGTGATCGCCTGGAACCTCGACGACGGCACCATCCACCGCTTCTCGGCCAAGATGGTCGTGCTCGCGACCGGCGGCTACGGCCGGTCCTTTTTCTCGGCAACCTCCGCCCACACCTGCACCGGCGACGGCGGCGGCATGGTGGCGCGTGCGGGCCTGCCGCTCCAGGACATGGAATTCGTCCAGTTTCACCCGACCGGCATCTACGGCTCGGGCTGCCTGATCACCGAAGGCGCGCGCGGCGAAGGCGGTTATCTGGTCAACTCCGAGGGGGAACGCTTCATGGAGCGCTATGCGCCCTCCGCGAAGGACCTTGCCTCCCGCGACGTTGTCTCGCGCTGCATGACCATGGAAATTCGCGAAGGCCGCGGTGTCGGCAAGAACAAGGACCACATCTTCCTGCATCTGGATCACCTCGATCCGGCGCTGCTGGCCGAGCGTCTGCCGGGCATTTCCGAAAGCGCCCGTATCTTCGCCGGCGTGGATGTCACCAAGGATCCGATCCCGGTTCTGCCGACGGTCCACTACAACATGGGCGGCATTCCGACCAACTACTGGGGTCAGGTGCTGAACGCGGACGCCAACAACCCGGACCGCATTCAGGAAGGCCTGATGGCGGTCGGCGAAGCTGGTTGCGCCTCCGTGCATGGTGCCAATCGGCTCGGCTCCAACTCCCTGATCGATCTTGTGGTCTTCGGCCGTGCCGCGGCGATAAAGGCCGCCGAGGTCGTCGATCCGAAAGCTCCTGTGCCGACGCCGAACGAAGCCTCGTGCGAGAAGATCATGGATCGCTTCGACCGCCTGCGCAACGCGGACGGGTCCACACCGACGGCCGATCTGCGCGACAAGATGCAACACGCCATGCAGGAAGACGCCGCCGTGTTCCGCACCCAGGAAAGCCTGGAACAGGGCTGCAAGCGCCTGACCGAAATCTGGGGCGAATTGCAGGACGTGAAGGTCTCCGACCGGTCGCTGATCTGGAATTCCGATCTGGTGGAAACGCTGGAGCTGGAAAACCTGATGGCCAACGCCATCACCACCGTCTATGGCGCGGAAGCCCGCAAGGAAAGCCGGGGCGCCCATGCCCGCGAGGACTTCAAGGACGGTCCGTTATCCGGCCGCGACGATGTCAACTGGCGCAAGCACACGCTGTCCTGGGTCAATGAGGCCGGCGAGGTGAAACTGGACTACCGTCCGGTTGTCACCGATCCGCTGACGACGCTGGAAGAAGGCGGCATCGACCCGAAGAAGATCGCGCCCAAGGCGCGCGTCTACTAAGGAGTGGCCCCGGTGAGCCAGGCGGCAACCCTTCCCGATACCAGAAGCCCGTTCGGCACCTATCCTGCCGAACGGCTGGTCCGGGCTGCGTGGCGGCTGGCCGACCGGCACGATCTCTCGCGCGGCCTGCGCAAGCGGATCCGCGGGCTGGTCGCAAGGGTCTTCAAGGGCCCTTATGACCTGGAGGCCGAGGGTCTCAGGTTCCGGATCTATCCGGGTGAGAACTATGACGACCGCAAGATCCTGGCCAAGGGGCGCCTGCCGGAACGCGAGGAGCACCGGCTGATCGCGCCTTATCTGGGAGACGGCAAGGTCTTCGTCGATGTCGGCGCCAATATCGGCTCCTATTCGGTGTTTGCGGCCAGGTGCGGCGCGGCCGTGCTGGCCATCGAGGCCAACCCGCAGACGGCGCGCAAGCTGAGCTTCAACGTCGAGGCCAACGAACTGGACACGGTCAGGATCGTCAATTCGGCGGTCGGCCCGCGCGAGGACACGCTGCCGCTGTGGCAGGAGCCCAGCAATTGCGGCTTTGCCACGTTCGTCAAGGACCTGACCACGGGCGAATGGGAAGGCGACTGGACTGCGACCTTCGTGAAGGTCCGCCCGCTCACGGCCATCGCGGACGAATACGGCCTGAGTGCGATCGATGTTCTGAAAGTGGATGTGGAAGGGTTCGAGGACCGGGTGGTGCTTCCCTTTCTCAGGCACGCGGACAGGAGCCTCTGGCCCCGCGTGATCCTTCTGGAAACAAATTGCCGGCCCTACTGGACCGAGGATTGCATCGCGGAGCTTGCAAACCGCGGCTACGGGACGGTCGGCCGGACGAATGACAACATGGTCTTCGAGCTTTCAGCCTAAGCCAAGCCACGAGACCAACGGGCCCGGACGCGAACATGGGCCTCAAACGCGGAGCAGTAACAAAATGGTTCAGCTGACGCTTCCCCGGAACTCCACGGTGACGGAAGGCAAGGTCTGGGACAAGCCCGAGGGGGCGACCAGCCTGCGCGAATACCGCATCTACCGCTGGAACCCGGACGATGGCCGCAACCCGCGGGTGGACACTTATTACGTCGATGTGGACGACTGCGGGCCGATGGTCCTGGACGGTCTCATCTACATCAAGAACAAGGTCGACCCGACCCTGACCTTCCGCCGGTCCTGCCGGGAGGGCATCTGCGGCTCCTGCGCGATGAACATCGACGGAACCAACACCCTGGCCTGCACCAAGGGCACGGACGAGATCGCCGGCGAAGTCGTCAAGATCTATCCGCTACCGCATATGCCGGTGGTCAAGGATCTGGTGCCGGACCTGACCCGCTTCTATGCCCAGCATCGCTCGATCGAGCCGTGGTTGAAGACCGTGTCGCCGGCCCCCGAAAAAGAATGGCGCCAGTCCCATGAGGACCGGGTCAAGCTGGACGGCCTTTACGAGTGCATCCTGTGTGCCTGCTGTTCGACGTCCTGCCCGTCCTACTGGTGGAACGGCGATCGCTATCTCGGCCCGGCCGTGCTGCTGCAGGCCTACCGCTGGCTGATCGACAGCCGTGACGAGGCCACCGGCGAGCGCCTGGACGATCTGGAAGATCCGTTCCGCCTCTACCGCTGCCACACCATCATGAACTGCTCCCAGGCCTGCCCGAAAGGCCTCAATCCGGCCAAGGCGATCGCCGAGATCAAGAAGATGATGGTCGAACGCCGGGTCTGACCGGTAGCGCCGTGGAAAAGAAAAAGGCCGTCCCCCGGGGCGGCCTCAGCTTGCTGACAAACTCACGTGAGTCATTCCGGCCGGTCTGCAGCGCAGTTGCATGGCCAGAGCCGGAAACCAGCGTTCACGTCGCGCCGCAGGCGCGTCTTTAATAATGATTTCAGATGTTTGAATTGCTCCGGTGCTCGCCTTCGCTCGCGCTGATGCGCCAGGTTCCGGATCAGCGCGCAGCGTCGCGGCACTTGTCCGGAAGGACCAACCGGGAGTTCGTCAACAAGCTGAAGCCGTTTTACCCCTTCGCCCGGCACACCAGCAGCGAGCTGTTGCACCAGCCGCGGAAACCCGGCAGGCGGCCGAGGCCGCGGGTAAGGGTTGTCTCCACCGGCTTCAGCGGTCCCCATTCGAAGGTCTTGCCGCGCAGGTGATGGAACAGCTTGCCGTGGCGGTTGGTCTCTTCGTACCAGGGGCTCAGCATCGGCAGGTACGGCAGGATCGACAGATAGCCGATCCCGATCACCGCTTCGATCGTCACCGCCTGTTCGATGATGTCCGACCATTCGCGCAAGGTCATGCGCACCTGGTGTTCCGGATAGTGCAGGTGCTTCAGCTTGAGCCGGTCCAGCCGGTAGAGCTGGGGCACGACAGCCAGGACCAGGCCGCCCGGCGCGACCACCTCGCCGCACTGGCGCATAACGGATTCGATCGCCGGCCCCTTGCCGGGCAGATGTTCGAGCACATCCAGCAGCGTGATCACGTCCGGACGCCAGGGCAGCTCGTCGCGGTGCTCGGTGAGGCGCGTCGCGTCCAGCACGATATCCGGTTCGAACGCGGCTTCGTAGTCGGCGCCGCAATAGTTGAATTCCAGGCCGGTATCGGCGAGATACTCTTTGGAAATCGAAGTCGAGCAGCCAATGTCGAGAATGCGCGGCTTGCGGTCGAGATCGCTTGACCATTTGCGTATTTCGCGCGACACGACATCGAATTTCACCGTGCCGTAAAGATTGCGCTGGGCGTTGGCCAGCTTCTTGACCAGATACTCGGAATGTACCGCAACCTCGGGTGCCGGGTCGGTTACATCGCGTCTCTTTGCTCGATCCATAGTTTGGTGCACGCGGCTTCTCCTTCCGGGTCCAGGCGATGAATACCGGGTTCGTAGGTGTATGTTGTCAGGTCCGACATCAGCACGATCAACTCGCCGAGGATCAGCTCGACGATTTCGTCGGCCACACTGCCGGATCCGGGAATGAAATTTGCCGGGTAGCCGTTGTTCACCAGGCAGATCTGGCGGTCTTTTCCGACAGGGGCGCCCGCGAATTGAAAGGCCCGGATCGACGGATGAATATCATGAGAGGGCACGGTTTCGAGATGAGCGACGTCGATCTCGATCCGGCGCGAGCTTGCGCTCGCCACAATGCAGCCATGACGTAATTGCCGCAGCACGTCCGCCGTGACCGAGAGCCGTCCGCTCGCGCCGACCACGAGGTCGCAGCGGTCCAGGTCGTCCGGCGTCATGGTCGCGGGAAAGCCCGCCAGGCGGGCTTCGGCGATCTTCAGCGGGTCGGGGTCGACGAGCGAAGCGATCACATCCAGCCGTCTGAGCGCCTTGGCCACGCCAAAACCGATCCAGCCCGCACCGAAAACGGTCGCGTGGCGTCCGGCAAGACTGTTGCCGAGATCCCGCATGAGCCCGTCCAGGCACCGGGCGATGGTCTCGCCGCAGCGCGCGGCTTCGAGGCGTTTCAATTCGCTGTCCGCGCAATGGAGAACCGGGACGCGCAGCCTGGTCTGATTGGCCCGCCAGACGCCCTGCTTGGTGATCTCCACGACGCCCTCGACCAGATGGAGATCGTCCGCGAAATCCTCGTGCAGCAATTCCACGACGTAGCCGCCGACTTCCTGAATGACAAGTTTCTGGCCGCTGTTCCGGCAGGCGAGGAAGCACGTCTTCAGAACGGTTGTCAGCACCTTGCGAAAGTCGTCTTCCGACTTGGGGCAATGCACCTTGTCGCCGTAAGCCGCCTGCCACTTGGTGCGTGTCGCGTCGCTGCCCGACGAATAGGGAATCCCGATGATCGCATCGAAGTCCATGACGCCCTCAAGCGCGTCCACCATGCGCCTGGTGTCATCGAAGAGATGGGCCACCAGCAGGTAGCGGTGCGCCTCGCTTTCCGCAAGGTCCAGCCGGCTCACCAGAGCAGGGAGAAATTCGGCACGGCGTGCATAGGCGGGCGTCGCCTGGAGAGCCATGTCAATTAATGGATGCATTGTTATAAATCCCAAGGGCTTAGGCATTCTGGCACCGGGCAACGGCTGCGCACAAGCCCGACCCGTCAATTAAAACTGGAAAAAGGCAAGGCAATGCGGCACCGCCCGGCCAGGGCCGGAACGGATGCGTTTTCCCCGGAAATGCAGGTGCCGGCTGGCCGGCCTGTCACGAATTGCTCACGGCCTTGTGCAATCGGCCGCATCCGAGTTGAATTGCAGAGGCTGCCTGATGCGCTATGTCTTGCGGCAACCGATGGAGAATTGATCATGACACACCTTCTGCCGCTCTCTCTGGCCGTGGCTGTCGCTGCCACTGTCCAGGTCTCCTCTCTCAAGGCCGAGACCGCCATTCTGGCAGGCGGCTGTTTCTGGTGTGTGGAATCGGATCTTGAAGCGCTGCCCGGCGTCAACGAAGTCGTCGCCGGATATGCCGGCGGAACGACCGACAATCCGACCTACAAGTCCTATGAGCGTGGTGGCCACCGTGAAGTGGTGAAGGTCGATTTCGACGAGAGCAGGATCAGCTATGGCGATCTGGTCGGCATTTTCCTGAGAACCGTCGATGTGACCGATGCCGGCGGCCAGTTCTGCGACCGCGGATTTTCCTATTCGACCGCGATCTATCCCCTGGACGCCGCCCAGACACGGCAGGCCGAGGCGGAAATCGCGAAGGCGGACAAGACCCTCGGCGGCAAGGTGGTCACGCCGGTCGAGGGCAGTGCCGTGTTCTGGCCCGCGGAAGACTACCACCAGGACTATTACAAGAGTTCGGCGCGCACGCTCACGCGGTTCGGCTACGTCACCCGGGCCGAGGCCTACAAGGGCTATCGCAAGGGCTGCGGCCGGGACGCCCGTGTCGAGGCAGTATGGGGCGAGGAGGCCTACAAGGGATTGCCGAAAGCGGGGTTATAGGCACGCGCGGCACGGACAAGGAACCCAAATGTGTTCCGCATCACTGAATTGATCCGCAGGACCGGGATATTTTGCTCGTGTTTGCCGCAGGGTAACATTTGCACTACATTCTGATGGGGCTCAAGATTCATGAGGCCGGTACCATGCTGAATTTGTTTGCCAGTCGTATCCACACGGAGCCGGAATTCATTTCTGAACTGAGGGCTGTTGAGACGGAGGACCGCCTCCGGAAAACCATGACCGGCCTGCTCGATGCCGCCGGTCTTGAGATAAACGACACCAACACACCGACGGAATTCGCCGCCGCGGCGACCGTCGCGATCATGAAACTTGTTCTCGTCACGGCCGGCCGCGACTTCGCCAAGCTGTCTTTCGAAAACAGGTTCGTGACGGGTCTGTTCGGCTTCCTCGTGGCCCACAAGCTCAGCCGCCGGACCAACGCGGACCTTGGGGTCGTTCTCGGGATCGCCGGCCTCGATCTCTTTTCCCGTGAGGAGATCGATCAGATCTACAAGCTTGGGTCGTCCTACCGGCGCCTGCGCCAGCACAGACAGATGCATGTGGCTCTGGGTGAAATCATCGAGGAGTTTCTGTCCCGGCCGGACGAGGCGGCGCTCGCCGACCTTGCCGATGTCTACCAGTTGTGCCTCCAGGCCGAAGCCTGAGGACGCTCGGGAGCTGACCTGACACGCTCTGGAACCGGTCGCCGGCCCCCGGAAGAACTACCCAGATAAATCCGTGTATCAAACCCCCGCTTCGAAGGCCTCGACCAGCTCCATGAACGCTTCACCGTATTTGTCCAGCTTCGACTGGCCGATGCCGGAGACCGCGAGCAGCGCGTCGGCGCTGACCGGCCGCGCGGCGGCGATGCCGGCCAGCGTTGCATCCGGAAACACCACATAGGGCGGCACGTTCTGGTCCCGGGCGATCTGGGTTCTGAGGCGGCGCAGACGCTCGAACAGGAGCTTGTCCTCGTGATCGAGTTCGTCTGCGATCGACGCCGTTCGCGAGGCGCGCGTCTTCTTCAGTCCGGCGGCGCTGCGGTCCTTGCGCAAGGCCAGCTTTTCCTCGCCGCGCAGGATACCCCGCGCTTTTTCGGTCAGGACCAGGGCGCCGAACTGGGCGTGGTCAACGTCGATGAACCCGGCCGCCACCAGTTGCCGCGCAATGGATTGCCAGGTCTTTAGCGGCACGTCCTGGCCGATGCCGAAGACAGACAGGCTGTCATGGCCGAAGCGGGCCGTCTTCTCGTTGCTCTTGCCGAGCAGGACATCGATGACATGGCCGGTGCCGAACCGCTGGCCGGTCCGGTAGATGGCCGACATCAGCTTCTGGGCGGCTTCCGTTCCATCCCAGGTCTCGACCGGCGAGAGGCAGGTGTCGCAGTTGCCGCAAGGTTCCGGATAGGTTTCGCCGAAATGGGCCAGCAGGGCCTGGCGGCGGCAGCCGACGGTTTCGCAGATGCCCAGAAGCGCGTTCAGCTTGGCGTTTTCCGCCCGCTTGACCTCGTCGGGCGCATCGCCCTCGGCGATCATGCGGCGTCTTTGAACCAGATCCGCCATGCCATAGGCCATGAAGGCCTCCGAAGGCGCGCCGTCCCGTCCCGCACGTCCGGTTTCCTGATAGTAGGCCTCGACGGAGGACGGCAGGTCCAGGTGGGCGACATAACGCACGTCAGGCTTGTCGATACCCATGCCGAAGGCCACCGTTGCGACCAGGCAAAGCCCTTCTTCCAGAAGAAACGCGTCCTGGTTGGCGGCGCGCTGTTCGGCCGGCAGGCGGGCGTGATAGGGCAGGGCCCTGATCCCCTTGGAACTCAGCCAGTCGGCAATGTCCTCGACCTTCGCCCGCGAAAGGCAATAGACGATGCCGCTCTCGCCTTCGTGTTTCTTCAGGAAATCCAGAAGCTGCTGGCGCTGGTTGGTGCGTTCGACGATTTCGTAGCGGATGTTCGGACGGTCGAAGCTGGTGGAAAAGACTTCCGCGTCCTCGAGCTGCAGCCGCGCCAGAATGTCCTTCTGGGTATGCGGATCGGCGGTGGCGGTCAGCGCGACGCGCGGCACGCCGGGATAACGGTCCCGCAGACACGACAGCGCCAGGTATTCCGGACGGAAATCGTGACCCCACTGACTGACGCAGTGGGCCTCATCGATGGCGAACAGGGCGATTTCGAGCGTGTCGAGAAACCGCCGGAATCCCTCGTTGGCGAGACGCTCCGGCGTCACATAGAGCAGGTCGACGGTTCCCGCGCGCACGGCGTCGAGCAGGTCCGACTGTTCGGGCTGCGAAAGTGTCGAATTCAGCGCCGCCGCGTTGACGCCGGCGGCCCGCAGCGCACCGACCTGGTCCTTCATCAGTGCGATCAGCGGAGAGACGACGATGCCGACGCCCCGGCGGCAAAGCGCGGGGATCTGGTAGCACAGCGACTTGCCGGCACCGGTCGGAAACAGCACGACGGCGTCGCCGCCACCGACCAGCGTTTCGATGACGGCCTGCTGCTTGCCCCGGAAGCTGCTGTAGCCGAACACCTTCTCCAGCACCGCAAGCGGCTTTGGCTCCGCACGGACAAGCGGAGCGGCAGCGGGCTGAGGTGGACGGGCGTCATCCGCGGAGAACGCGGGCGAAACAGACATGACCAGACGGATCCTTTGAGTTTCCCGCACCATGTCTTATTCGGGGCACAAGGGCAATCGGCGCGGATCCGGGCCTGTGGATGACACGGCGCCGGGCCGCCCAGCCATCCTTTTGCACATCCTCTTGGCCCATCCTCCTGCACTGACCTGAAGATGGTCACGGCTCTCTTGAGCTCTTTGGACCCTAGAATTCCGCGTCGGGATCCGTTGCCAGGGTCTCGGCGCAATGAACGCGCATAAGTTCCGTCAGTTCGCTCAGGTCGCCCGAAAGCTTCTCCGGCCGGATCGGCTTGCCGAAATGGACATTGAACCTGGCGTCTTTCTTGTTGAGCAGTTCGTTGAAAACCGTCATGTCGCGCAGTTCGGTGGAGACGCGCGCGAGGAAATAGAACAGTCCCGAGTTCCGGCCGCCCATGTGCATCGGAATGATCGGTGCCTTGTTCTTGCGTGCAAGCGCCAGGGCCGAACTCATCCAGGGCCGTTCGGTGAGCTTTCCACCGTGCCAGTGCGCGAGCCGGCCAGAGGGAAACAGCACCACCACACGCTCGTTGGTAAAGGCGGTCGAGGCCAGTTTCAGTGTCTCCTTGGACTTCTGCCGGCTCTTGAAGTCCGCCCGCCACTCCACCGGGATGATCATCTCGGCAAGGCGCGGATTGATGCGGATTGCATCCCGGTTGGCGAAGATGGCCAGATCGTCCCGCCGCGACTTGATGGCGTCGTAGAGCACGATGCCGTCGGCGATGCCTGTGGGGTGATTGGAGACAAGCACCACCGGGCCTTCGGCCGGCACCCGGTCCAGGCCCAGCGTGGTGACATTCAGCGTGAGCAGCTCGCTCAGATGGGCGAACACGTCCAGTGCTTCCATGGGCGCGATCGTGTCGGCCATGTTGACCGCGGACTTGTAGCGCAGGATCTTGTGGGCAAAGGGCTTGATGAACGGCCACCACGGGCTGGCCATCACCAGTTTGCCCCGTTCATTGATGAGTGTGTCGACGATATGCTGGTCCGAGGGAAGCTTCTGAGGCGCCGCCTGCGGGCGCGCCGGCAGGGTGTCTGTCGTCTGATCAGTCGTCCGCACACTTCACCTCTGCCCTTGGGTAACTCGCGATACTTTCGTGCATCGTTAACGAAATCAGCCGCTTGGTGCAAATATTCGTTGAACCTTTCTGGAGCAAGACGCCGCAGGAAGCCAGCTTACCCCCACACGGGGCTGGTGAACAGCGCGACTGTTGTCAGCAGGGAAGCTCCCCAGGCGATAGAGCGCGGCGAGGCCCGGTCGGCCCAGTAGCAGGCAACGTAAATCAGCCTGAGCAGAATGAACAAGACCGCCAGCCGGTCGACCCAGCCCGGATCGGCTCCCTGGTTCAGGGCCACGAACACCGCGGCTGCGAAAAAGGGAAAGGCCTCGAAGCCGTTGGCCTGTGCCCCCTGGGCACGCGCGCGGAAGCCGTCGCGCCAAAAGTCCGGATCCCGGGGCTTCGCGTTGTCATACGCCTTGTCGAGTTTTGCAGGCAAAGCCGAGAGCATCGGCAGGATCGCGGCGACGAGGACGCACCAGAGGGCGATTGGCATTGAGGCTTCCTTTTTGCGTGGGGCAGGCCTGGGAAGGACTGCGGTCTTGCGCCGCCGTTCTATCAGGCCCGGCGGCGATATCCTCATGATTTTCCGAAAGGGCGCCATTTTGTCATGGAGAGGGCCGTTGCAGCCATACGGGGGTGGCTGCCGCGCCCCGGCCATGGCACTCGATCGGCATGCGCGCAGGCTGCCTTCCGCGTCCGGCGTCGATATCTCCGGCCTTGCTCCCCGGCCGGTTGACATTTTCTTGATGCTGAATGCGCAGCTTCCGGAGAGAGGCATCTGCCTGACGAAACTGGCGATTTTCGCACAGCCGTCCCGATGGAAGGCGACATCTTCCGGTCAGGGTGGCGCTGCGCCGGAACGGGCTGTTTCCCGAGGGTTTCGGCGCCTGTGGTGCTTGTTTCAGGCAGATCGCCAACGCGGACGACGCCCTTGTCGGACCGCCGCAGGCCGTTGCGGAACCCGTGTTGTGGGCGATTGCCCGGGCCGTCGAAAGGCGGTCCGGTTGCAGCTATTTGGATTTTCGCCAAATTGTGGGCTAAGAGATGCTGCCATACTGGGACGAAGTTGAGGGACTGATTCGTCATGATGCGCGCTGGAAAATTCATATTGGTTGTCGGACTGGTGGTCCTGGCTGCGGGGTGCCAGCGGTTGTCAGGGGGGCGGAACTATGCCGCGCCACTGCCCGCGACGCCGACCACACCGGTCGGATCCGGCACGCTGGCTCCTCTGGATCCCGGTGCGCCCGGGGGAACGGCCCTCGACGATCCGGCGGCGCAGCCCGCCGATCTCGCGAACAATCCCGTGACAGCCCCCACCGATGCCAAGGACGTTGGCCGCACGGATCTGCTGGGCGGCTGGAAGGTCTCGTCCGGCGGCGACAACTGCATGGCATTCATGACCCTGACGACCTGGTCGGGCGGCTACCGGGCCAATACCAGAGGTTGTGCCAGCCAGGCCCTGTCGGGAATTGCCGCGTGGGACCTGAATGGCAATCAGGTGGTGCTCAAGGATGGCTCCGGCCTGATCGTGGCACAGCTTTACTCCAGCGCTTCCGGACAGTTCAACGGGCAAACGTCGGCGGGCGCTCCCATTTCCCTCTACCGTTAACGGCCCTCCGCATTTTTGCTGGACAGTTCGCGTTATAGGTGTATATTTGCACAGCAACCGGAAAGGCTGTGTAAATGTCGAAATATGAACCATTGCGGGAACATCTGGCACGTCTCGAGGACGTTGTCTGGGCTGCCAAGCTCAATCAGGTAGAAGAGATCATTGGTTCATCTCTTCCCAAAAGCGCCCGGGAACACCGGACTTGGTGGGCGAATTCCGGCGGCAGCCTGGTTCACCAGAATGCCTGGCTCGATGCGGGCTGGCGCGTGGAGCGCACGGATCTGATGCGCGATGTCATCGTGTTCCGCCGTCTGCGCATTGGCGGGACCGCGGCAGGAATGTCGAGCCGCACCGACCGTCCGGCGAAAAACCCCCAGAAAGCAGCGGAAAAGCGGCTGTCCAAGGAGATGGCGGCACTGCGCCAGCCGGCGACCGTGACCTTGCGCTCCGAATGGACGACACTCGGGGACGTTCTGCGCACGCCCTGTTCAAACGCCGGCATCCCCCGGGGCGGCGGCGTGCTTCGCCTGGCCACTTTGAACGGTGACGGGGTCGTCACCGTGATCGTGGCCACCTTGTCCGTGCACAAGGCCTACCGCAGCCTGCGCATGGCACTGAGAGACCTGGACAACGATACCGACAGTCAGATCGGCCGTGAGCTTTATCAGACAGACGGTTTCGACTTGTCGGCGCCGACCGAATGTGACCTGGTCAAGTTCGGAAACGCATGGCTGCTCACGGACGGCAGGGGCCGAAAGGCCAACCTTGACGATCAGTCGGAATGTTATCTCGTGGCGCAACTGCTTTACCTGCAGGAAGTGCAAAGCGGCCGCAAGGCGACCCTGCTGCTGCGCTAGCAGGAACGGGTCCGGTCAATCCTCAGCACCCTCCCGCACGGCAGCTCCGTGCTCCGTGCCTGGCACCCGCAGTTTCCCCCACCGGCTGCGGGTGTTCGGCCTTTTCCGCGATTTTATACAGCCGGTGTTATCGGTTTCCCCGGTGACTTGCTCTTTCCTGCTGACCGGGAGCCTCCAATGGTTTTCAAATGTCTGCTGATTTGTCGGGCTCGGCATAAGCGGCCGTGATGATGATCTCCACTTTGAGCTCGGCACGTGCCAGCCGCGCTTCACCACAGGCTCTGGCGGGGGCGTTTCCTTCCGGGACCCACGCATCCCAGACCGAATTCATCTCGTCGAAATCCGACATATCAGCCAGCCAGACGATGGCCTGCAGGATGCCGTTGCGAGACGATCCGGCCTTTTGCAACAGCGCGTCGATCCGCGACAGGCATTCTCTGGTCTGCTCCGCGACAGACTCGCCATCGCCGACCTGACCGCAAAGGTAAGCAACGCCGTTGTGTTTTACTATTTTGCTCATGCGGGTGCCGGTTTCGAGGCGCTCGATCATTGGGAAGTTTCCTTGTCATGTTCATGCTGTCCGGCCAACGCAGCGAGTTCGCCGAGGGTGACCGGTTTAACAGGTGCGCGGACGCGGAAATAGCCGGTGTCTCGAGGCGTTCGCCCGTTGGCCTCGGCGAGCAGTTCGGTTACTGTCAGCCCGCAGGAGCGCCCCTGACAAGGACCCATTCCCGGCCGTCCAAACGCCTTGGTCTGGTTCGGGCCGCGGCAGCCCAGTTTTGCATATCTTCTTATGTCGCCGGCCGTGACTTCCTCGCAGCGGCAGACAATGGTGTCGTCCGCCGGGGTCAGGGCGTTGGCATATGGGGGATAGGCCCGGTCTACGAAGGGACGCGCAGCCAGTTCCCTCCGCAAGCCGCGGTGCAAGGGTAGCGCAGCCGCGTCGCGTTCCGCTTGTGTAATTGCGCCAATCTCGCCAGCGATCGCCAGTGCAGCAATCCGGCCGGCCATGGTTGCCGCTTCGGCACCGCCGATACCGGCGCCATCGCCGGCTATGAAGATGCCCGGGAGCGGGGTGCGGCCCCATTCGTCTCTTTCGGGAATGAACGCGCGCTGCAGTTCGTTCCAATGGTGAGGAACGCCTAGAGACAGGGCTGCCTGCGTATTGGGAACGACGCCGTGATGCAGCAGTACCGTGGAGCAGTCCATTTGGTGTTGCCGTCCGCGAGCTTTGAAACGGATCGCCTCGACATGTTCGTCCCCCACGATCGCAAGCGCCGAGGCACCGGTAAAACGCTTCACTGCCGATGAGCGAAGCTCCTTCAACAGGTCAAGACCCCTTGCTAGCTGGCGCCAGCCGAGTACGGCTCCCAGGCCATGGTTAAGGAAGGCGGAAAAAATATTTGCGGTCGATCCGGTTTCCACCAGGGCCAGAGGCGGTGTGCCGGCCCGGCACATCTGCGCGGCGACGAGGTAAAGCAGCGGCCCGCAACCGGCGAGGACCGCGTTTTCGATAAGCATGCCGGATTGTTTGATAAGGATCTGTGCAGCACCCGCGGTCATTGCACCGGGCAGGGTCCAGCCGGGTATTGGCATGGGCCGTTCCAGGGCGCCAGTGGCGATCAGCAGGCACTTTGCGGTGACGACGGATGCCTCGCCCTGAACCGTGTAGGCGACACGGGCATCGCGTTCGATTTGCCAGACGACGGCGCCCGCAACATGAGTTATTTTAGGGTGCCGAAGTGAACGGACAAGGTCGAGACCCTTGCTGAAATCAGTTCCGAGGACGGCGCTGCGCGCTGTCGCGGCACGCTCCACATCGCGGTAGATCTGACCCCCTGCACGGTTCTGCTCGTCCAGAAGCAGGACGGAAAGCCCCGCGTCGGCAGCTGTATGGGCTGCGGACATTCCAGCCGGGCCCGCGCCGACGACCACGAGATCCGTTTCAGTCATGTTCGACCTCCGGGGCAGCAGGCCTCGAGACGCGCATGTCTTCGCACACTTCCACCATGCAGGCCTGTCGGACGATGCCGTCGATCTCCACCAGACAGTCGAAACAGGCACCCATCATGCAATAGGGATTGCGGGGTGCGCCGGACACCGGCGTGTAGCGGAAGGGCCCTGCTCCTGCCGCGAGCAGTTCCGCGGCAAGGTTTTCACCCTTGCAAAGCTGAAGATCGGTTCCGGCGAAATTCACGCGTACGGTTTGTTCGCCGGATGAAAGTTTACGAATTTGCAAAGCGGTCCTCACTGAACACCTTCACGTCGGGAGCGGCTGGCGTTCCTTCCAGCCAGTGCGGGAGAAATCGTGCATGGGCCGCCGCCAGCGTGACGCCGCTGTGGCAGGTTACCAGGTACGCCCCGGGCATTTCCTTGCTCTGTTGGTAGATGGGCAGTCCGTCCGGAGAGAGGACCCGCAACGCGCCCCAACTTCTCACAAGCTGGGCCCTGCCGAGTACGGGATAGGTTTCAATGGCGGTCTGGGCGAGACCGGACAGACCCTCCAATGTGACCGTATCGTCTAATCCGACTTCTTCATTCGTCGCACCGATCTGGACCCCTCCCTCCTCGACCTGACGGGCGATCAGCGACGGCCGGTTCATGATCCTTGGCAGCTTTTCGGTAATCAGAACCTGCCCGCGTTGTGGTCGTATCGGAGCCTTGAAGCCCATCCTGGGTCCGAGTTCGGTCGCGCCGAGGCCGGCCGAAAGCACGGTTTTGGCGGCCTCGACCGTGGTCCCGTCGTTGCAGGTCAGCCTGAAACTTCCGGTCCGGCTTACCGATTGTACGGTCTTGCCGGTCAGGACACGGCCGCCGAGACGGCGAACATCGTCCGCCAGCGCCTTGAGCAGCTTGAGCGGATTGGCATGACCATCCTGATGATGGAGGATCGCTCCGATCACCTTAGGACCGATTTCGGGTTCTTCCTTTCGCAATTCATTGTGTCCAAGGATCTCATACGGATAGTCGCCACCCAGTTTCGCTTTCAGCGTTTCGTACTGCCGGACAGTGTCGGCGAGCGTCTCTTCGGAAAAATGGAAGTCGTAGCCACCGTTTTGTTCGAGGCCGACCTCGTAACCGGTGTTGCCGTGAAGCTCGTCCGAAAAGGCGCGCCACGCCTTGACCGATTGCTGCGACCATTGCGCGTAGCGTGGCTGGTTCATCCCCTTGGACTGGACCCAAACCAGTCCGAAATTTCCGCGGGAAGCCCTGAAGCTTCCGTCATCGCCATCGATGACCGTCACCGATCTGCCCTGCTTGAGCAGACCCCAGGCGACGGAAAGCCCTACAACGCCTCCGCCGATGATGGCGTAGTCCGATTCCATGATATGTCTCATTCATGTGGTTGAAAGTCCGGCCGGCAAAATCTTGCCGGCCGGCGGGGCCTCACGATTCAAGGCTGTCCGCGTTTGTTTGAAAGCGGGCGGCTCAGTTCCGCGCTTTATCCAGGATGTCCTGGCCCCATTCCGCGTCGATGTCGGCGAGCACCTGCGGCCAGAACGTCTTTGCGGACCTTGGCGGCCATGGCGGCAAGCTGGGCATCGGTCAGTTCGACGACATTGGTCCCCAGTTCGTCGGCAAGGCGTTGTTCCCACTTGCCCTGATCTTCTTCCGCAACAACCCAGCGCTGGGCCTCGAAGTTTGCGGCCGCCAATTTCAGGGCGTCCTGCTCTTGCGAGTCGATGGACGCCAGAGACTCGTTGGAAATGATCATGAACCAGACTTCAAAATGCGTGTTGGCCGGGATGTAGGTCTTGGTCACGTCCCGGAAGGACGCGTAGTAACCCTCGGCTCCTGAACCTATGACGCCATCGACGACGCCTGTCTGAATGGCCGTGAAAGCCTCGGAAAACGGGATCGGGGAGGGAATGTACCCGAGCGCCTGTCCGGTAAGCTGGAAGCTCTTGATGCCTGGAACGCGGACCTTGATCCCGTTCGATTTCGACGGGTCTCCCGGATCGATCGGGTCGCGATTGAGCGAAATTCCGCCGAAATAGACAGGATAGGCAGCCAGCATGGTTATGTCCTGCTTGGCGTAAAGTTCGGCCATGGTCTGATGAAGAACGCCTTCCGGCCCATAGATCTTGCGCGCCTCATCCCAGTTCGAGGCAAGGAACGGAAAGGATGCGATCTGCATCTGCCGGTCGGTACCCGTCGCGGCTGGTTGGGTGGCCATGTCGACGGCGCCAACCGAAACAGCTTCCTGGACGACGGTATAGTCGCCAAGCGCGGAAGCGGCAAAAATCTTGATGTCTATGCCGCCGTCCGTCGCGTCCTTCACGGACCTGGCGAAGTCCTTCAGTTCGACATCGATCGTGGCTCCCTGCGGACGGACATGACTCATCTTCAGTTCCGTGGCCTGAGCGGCGCAGGCAAGGCTGACAATGGCGACAGCGGCAGTCGCTCCCGAGAGTATGTTCATGATAGTTCCCTTTCTGGTTATGCGGTTTTTGTTTTTTGTTTCATTGGACGGCTCGGTTCAGTAGCCGAACAGTCGTGGCAGGTAGAGCGAGAGGTCCGGCCAGAAGGAGGTCAGGAAGACCACCGGAACGTAGCCGAACAGGATCAGGATCATGGCGGGAGGTATGACCTGGGTGACTTTGACGTTGCCGATTCTGGCGCCGAGATAGAGGATGGACGCATAGGGCGGGGTCACGCCGCCCATCGCGGTATTCACACCCATGATCGCGGCGAACTGCACAGGGCTCACGTCCAGCGCCTGCATGAGCGGCAGGAGAAGCGGTGCGACAAGCAGGATGGCTGTGGCGTCATTGACCACCATTCCAACGAGAAACAGCAGGATATTGATCAGGATCAGCAACACGATCTTGTTCTCGGTGATGTCGAAAATCACGCTGACAAGTTGTTGCGGAATGCCTTCGTAGATGAACATCCGGCCAAGGATCATCGAGAACAGGATCATCAGCATGATGGCGCCGACAGCCGTGGCCGCGTTCTTGCCGGCTGCGAGGAAGTTGTCGAGGCGCAGGCCGCGATAGATGAGGAATCCGATGGGGATCGCGTAAATCACCGCCACAGCCGCGGACTCCGTCGGTGTCATGATGCCGCCGTAGATGCCGCCGAGGATGATGACCGGCATGAGCAGAGCCGGAAAGGCGTGGATTCCTCGTCTGACCACTTCTCCGGTAAACTCCGCCGCAGTCGGCTTTTCGTCCAGCACAAGGTTGAACCTGCGGGCCATCCAGAGGTTCACCACTGAAAAATTGAACATGATGAGCAAACCGGGACCGAGCGTTGCCAGGAAACAGGCGGCAATCGAGGTATCCGTGACCCAGCCATAGAGGATCATCGTTGCCGAAGGTGGAATGAGGAGACCCAGGATGGATGAGTTTGAAATCAGCGCGGTGGCATAGGCGCGGGGATAGCCGCGTTTTTCCATCTCCGGAATGAGCAGCGGGCCGATCGCCGAGACACCGGTGAGGCCTGAGCCGGAGATGGCGCCGATGACCGCGCAGGTGACCGCCGCCACTACGCCGAGCCCGCCGCGCACATGGCCGACGAATGCATTCACAAATCTGAGCAGGGCGGCAGCGATACCGCTTTCCGACATGATGGTGCCGGCCAGCACGAACAGGGGAATTGCGAGCAGGACCGGATTGCCGAGCTGCTGGAACCCCCAGAGGACCATGCCCTTCATGGTGACGTCGCCGATGAAATACATCGTCATCAGGGCGGCGCCGAAGCACCAGGGAAGCGGCACTCCGAATGTCAGGGTCACGACCAGCAGAGCGATGGCAAGAAGCGCGATATCGATCATCGTGCGCCTCCGTTCATCAAGGTCCTGATATGGCCGAGAAGATAATGGGCCGTGTAGACCATCATCAGGAAGAGGCCGGTGACCAGAGCAACGTCGGCATAGAAGGTGGGAATGTAGAGGGTCGGACTTTCCCGCCACACGCGCCAGGCGTAGCTGGTGTAGTCCCACGCCCAGTACAGCAGCCACAGACCGACTGCGAGACTGATGATTTCCCCGATGATGGCCAGGATTGTGTGCTGGCGTTCGGTCTTGAGAAAGATCTCCAGTACATTCGCGCGAATGTGCGTGTTTTCACGCGACGCGTTGACGGCGCCGAGAATGTAGAGCCAAAGGGTCGGAAACAGGATCGTCTCTTCCAGGCCCATCACCGGAACCTGCAGAACATAGCGTGTAATAACCTGAACAAACTGGCCAAGCGCCACACAGCAAATCAATGCTGTGAGCAGCCACTGTGCGAATTTTTGCAAAGTCGATCCCCAACGGTGTCCGGCCTCTTGACTGGCCAATGCGTGTTTGTCTCGACTTTAGAAGCCGTCAATACATAAATACAAATCGAAAATATTGCTATTTTGATAGAGTGGCTTTATGGAAAATGCATGAATCTGTCTTTCCGCCAACTCCAGACGTTTGTCGAAGTGATGCGAACCGGCTCTGTGTCCGAGGCGGGCCGGACGCTCGGCCGGACCCAACCGGCAATCAGCGCCATGATTGCGGGGCTGGAAAGGGAGATAGGTTTTCCGCTTTTCGAGCGGGAAAGACGGCGGCTGGTCGCCAGACCGGAAGCCTACTATTTCATGGAAGAAGCGGAGTTCATGCTCAAACGCATGAACCAGTCCGCCCGGATCCTGCGGGAAATCGGAAATCTTGACAGGGGCAAGCTGAAGATTGCCTGCAACCCGGCTGCGTCGAACTTTTTCCTGCCGAGGGTTGTCGGAGAATTTACGCGGGACAAGTCCAACATTGAGGTCTCGCTCATGATGCGGTCCTCGCCCGTCGTCGCGGAATGGATTGCCTCTCAGCAATACGATGTCGGCTTTGCCGAAACGCCTGAGCCGCGCAGAACCATTCGGACGGAAGATTTTGCATTTGGTTGCCTTTGCGCAATGCCGGTTGGGGATCCTCTGGCTCACAAGTCCGCGATTACGCCGAATGACCTTCACGACAAGCCGATGGCTGTGCTCTTTGAGGACCACGTCAGCACCGTGCAGATTCGCAAGGCGTTTAAAGACGCTGGCGCGCGACTCAGGCAGAGATTTGAACTCAGGACCTTTCTGCCTGCGCTGCAACTGGTCTCCCAGGGGGGCTGCTACACGATCTGCGAAAGCCTGAGTGCCGCCAGTCATGCCCGGAGCTTCGGGGATAGGGGTGGGGTGATCTTCCGGCCCTTCCGGCCCAACCTCTATCTGAACATGTCGGTGATGACGCCGGCGAACCGCCCGGCCTCAAGGCTTGCGCAGGAATTCGTGACCCATCTGAGCCTGGAGACGTCCAGGCTTCTCAAGAGCGTCGATGAGGGTCTTATCTGAAGTCGGAAGACGTATCTGCGGCGATGATCGCCAGGCACTTGTCCGAGAGGCTTTGCATTTCAATCAGTTGAAATGACAGGATGGGATGGATCAGACGATTTCATGACTTGCATCTGCGACGTTTTGACCTTATTCCGCCGTGCAATTGGTCTCACGCGCGACCCCATGAGTTCTCATGGAGGGAGTATCGCCTTTGAAGATGGAACTGCCGGTCAACCGCGCGATGAGCGCGCGCTACGATGCGCTGGTCGCATCCGGCGAGATATCGGAAGACCCGGTACAGCGGGCGGCCGTGCGCCAGCTCGACCTGCTCAACACCCGTCTTGCCGAAACGCGCCTGGCCTCCAAGAAAAGCTCTCTCGGCTGGCTGTTCGCCAGCAAGAAGAACCAGATCTGGTCCGCCGTGCAGGGGCTCTACATGTGGGGCGGCGTCGGGCGCGGCAAGACCATGCTCATGGACCTGTTCCATGAGGTCACGGTCATCCGCCGCAAGCGACGGGTGCATTTCCATGAATTCATGACGGATGTCCACGAGCGCATCCACGCACACCGCCAGGCGCACAAGCGCGGCGAGGTCAAGGGCGACGACCCGATCCCCCCGGTGGCCGAACAGATCTCGGAAGAAACGCGGCTGTTGCTGTTCGACGAGTTTTCCGTCACCGACATTGCCGACGCGATGATCCTGGGCCGCCTGTTCACGCAGCTCTTCGAGAAAGGCGTGATCGTCGTGGCGACCTCGAATGTCGAGCCGTCGAAGCTCTACAAGGACGGCCTCAACCGGCAGCTCTTCCAGTCCTTCATCGACATGCTGATTTCCAGGGTGGAGATCCTGCATCTGGATTCGCCGACGGACTACCGGTTGGAGAAGCTTGCCGGCGCCCCGGTCTACATCACCCCGCTGGACGGCGCGCGGACGCAGATGGATACGCTTTTCGCAAAGCTGACCCATGGCATGAAATCACATTCCGAAGAGCTCGAGAACAAGGGCCGCAAAATTCCGGTGCCTTGTGTGGCGGCCGGTGCGGCGCGGTTTTCCTTCGATGACCTGTGCATGCAGCCGCTGGGTGCGAGCGACTATCTGCGCATCGCCCATGCCTACGGAACGGTGTTTCTGGAGGACGTGCCGGTCCTGTCGAAGGCGCGGCGCAACGAGGCCAAGAGATTCATCAACCTGATCGACACGCTTTACGATAACGGCATCAAGCTGATCGTGTCGGCGGCAGCCGAACCACAGGATCTTTATGTGGGCGAGGACGGTACGGAAGCCTTCGAATTCGACCGGACGGCGTCGCGGTTGATCGAGATGCGGTCCGAAGCGTATCTTGCGGGAGAAAGACGGAATTCGCACGCATAGGTCTGCATATCGTTAACGAGAAGTATGCAGACGGGAAGATTAGAGACTTTTTGGCTGAGATTGCGCAATAATCTTTTGGCGAGGTTGCGCGGTCGCGGCAAACCGAGTAGTGCCATCGTCAGTCATCAGAGGATGGCATGGAGTTCCATCTTACGTAAAGGGAAACTTTCGATATGGCGCGGAACAAGATTGCCTTGATCGGCTCTGGTCAGATCGGCGGCACGCTGGCTCATCTGGCAGGTTTGAAGGAACTGGGAGACATCGTGCTCTTCGACATCGCGGAAGGCATGCCCCAGGGCAAGGCCCTCGATCTCGCTGAGTCCTCCCCGGTCGATGGCTTCGATGCCAAACTGGCCGGTGCCAACACCTATGAAGCCATCGCGGGCGCCAACGTCGTCATCGTGACCGCAGGCGTTCCCCGCAAGCCGGGCATGAGCCGCGACGATCTTCTGGAGATCAACCTGAAGGTCATGGAACAGGTCGGCGCCGGCATTGCCAAGAACGCTCCGAACGCCTTTGTCATCTGCATCACCAACCCGCTCGACGCCATGGTCTGGGCGCTGCAGAAATTCTCCGGCCTGCCGAAGAACAAGGTTGTCGGCATGGCCGGCGTTCTCGACAGCGCCCGTTTCCGCTACTTCCTGGCCGACGAGTTCAATGTGTCCGTTGAAGACGTCACCGCCTTCGTTCTGGGCGGCCACGGCGACACCATGGTGCCGCTGACCCGCTACTCCACCGTTGCCGGCATTCCGTTGCCGGACCTGATCAAGATGGGCTGGTGCACGGCCGAACGTCTTGAAGAGATCGTCCAGCGTACCCGCGACGGCGGTGCGGAGATCGTCGGTCTTCTGAAGACCGGTTCCGCTTTCTACGCACCGGCATCCTCGGCCATCGCCATGGCCGAAAGCTACCTCAAGGACAAGAAGCGCGTGATGCCCTGCGCTGCCGCCCTTGATGGCCAGTATGGCCTGAAGGACACCTATCTCGGTGTGCCGGTGGTCATCGGTGCCGACGGCGTCGAACGGGTCATCGAGATCGACCTCCAGGGTGAGGAAAAGACCAACTTCGACAAGTCGGTCTCATCAGTCGACGGCCTTATCGAGGCATGCAAGAAGATTCAGCCGGCGCTCGCCTGAGGCAGCGTTTGACCTGAAACCGTAGCGGCCGCTTCCGGTACATGCCGGAGGCGGATCGCCGATAACGGGGGAATACATGAACATTCATGAGTATCAGGCCAAAGCGGTGCTGAAGGAATTCGGCGCTCCGGTGGCCGAAGGCGTCGCCATCTTCTCGGCCGACGAAGCCGAAGCCGCGGCGAAAAAGCTTCCCGGACCGCTCTGGGTCGTCAAGTCCCAGATCCATGCGGGCGGACGCGGCAAGGGCAAGTTCAAGGAGCTTCCCGAGGACGCCAAGGGCGGTGTCCGCCTCGCGTTTTCCCTGGAAGACGTGATTGCCAACGCAAAGGACATGCTCGGCAACACGCTGGTCACCAAGCAGACCGGTCCGGCCGGCAAGGTGGTCAACCGTCTCTACATTGAAGACGGCGCCGACATCGAGCGCGAGCTTTACCTCTCCATCCTGGTCGACCGCACCGTCGGCCGTCCGGCCTTCGTCGTCTCCACCGAGGGTGGCATGGACATCGAGGCGGTGGCCGAAGAGACCCCCGACAAGATCATCACGCTGCCGATCGACCCGGAAACCGGCGTCACCGAGGCGGATGCAGGCAAGCTGTGCGACGCGCTGGAACTGACCGGCACGGCCCGCGAAGACGCCATGACGCTTTTCCCGATCCTGCACAAGGCCTTTGTCGAAAAGGACATGAGCCTTCTGGAAGTGAACCCGCTGATCGTCATGAAGGACGGCCGCGTGCGTGTCCTCGACGCCAAGGTCTCCTTCGACGGCAACGCGCTGTTCCGCCATCCGGACATCATGGACTTGCGCGACGTGACCGAAGAAGACGCCAAGGAAATCGAGGCGTCCAAGCATGATCTTGCCTATGTCGCGCTCGACGGCGACATCGGCTGCATGGTCAACGGCGCGGGCCTGGCCATGGCGACCATGGACATCATCAAGCTCTACGGCGCCGAACCGGCCAACTTCCTGGATGTTGGCGGTGGTGCTTCCAAGGAGAAGGTGACGGCCGCGTTCAAGATCATCACCTCCGATCCGAACGTGAAGGGTATCCTGGTCAACATCTTCGGCGGCATCATGCGCTGCGACGTGATCGCGGAAGGCGTGGTTGCGGCGGTCAAGGAAGTCGGCCTGCAGGTTCCCCTCGTTGTTCGCCTGGAAGGGACCAACGTGGAACTCGGCAAGAAGATCATCAACGAAAGCGGTCTCAACGTGATCGCCGCAGACGATCTCGACGACGCCGCCCAGAAAATCGTCAAAGCCGTGAAGGGGGGCGCATAATGTCCATCCTGGTCAACAAAGACACGAAAATCATCGTTCAGGGCCTGACCGGCAAGACCGGCACGTTCCATACCGAACAGGCGCTGGAATATTACGGCACCAAGATGGTCGCCGGCGTGCATCCGAAAAAGGGCGGCGAGACCTGGTCTTCCGGCCTGGAGGGAGCCGCCGAGCTGCCGATCTTCGCCTCCGTCGGCGAAGCGAAGGAAGCCACTGGTGCGGATGCCTCCGTGATCTACGTCCCGCCGGCAGGCGCGGGCGCGGCGATCATCGAGGCGATCGATGCGGAAATCCCGTTCATCGTCTGCATCACCGAAGGCATTCCGGTTGCCGACATGGTCAAGGTCAAGAGACGGCTGGAGAAATCAAGCTCCCGTCTGCTCGGGCCCAACTGCCCGGGCATCCTGACCCCTGAAGAGTGCAAGATCGGCATCATGCCGGGCTCCATCTTCAAGAAGGGCTCCGTGGGTGTTGTCTCGCGCTCCGGCACGCTGACCTATGAAGCCGTTTTCCAGACCACCAATGCAGGTCTCGGCCAGACGACGGCTGTCGGCATCGGCGGCGACCCGGTCAAGGGCACCGAGTTCATCGACGTCCTGGAAATGTTCCTGGCGGACGACGCGACCGAGTCGATCATCATGATCGGCGAGATCGGCGGCTCGGCTGAAGAGGAAGCGGCGCAGTTCATCAAGGACGAAGCCAAGAAGGGCCGTTCGAAGCCGATGGCCGGCTTCATCGCGGGCCGCACAGCGCCTCCGGGACGCACCATGGGTCATGCCGGTGCGGTGATTTCCGGCGGCAAGGGCGGCGCGGAAGACAAGATCGCGGCCATGGAAGACGCCGGCATCAAGGTGTCACCGTCTCCGGCCAAGCTCGGCGAGACGCTTCTCGAAGTCTTGAAGGGCTGATTCAACAAGATTATTTGCTGCGGGAGACGGAAACTGTTTACGTTTCCCGGTGCATGATGAAAGGATGGGTTACGGCGCGGCAGCGCGCCGTGACCATTTTTCGAGGGGCTGGCGTGTCAGGACATCCCGCGCACCGGCCATGGTAGGGAACCGGCCGCGGGTCATATTTTCGGCCCGCCTAAACAAAAAGGGCGGAGCAATCCTCCGCTAGATGAACATGGCACGGCAGGACGCGAACAACGTATTCGCACTGACGTCGTTGCTTTACGGCGCCAACGCAGCCTATATCGAAGACCTTTACGCACAGTACAAGACGGATCCGAATTCGGTTGACGCCGACTGGCGGGATTTCTTTGCGTCGTTCCACGACGAGAAGGAAGCGGTCCTGAAGGAAGCGCGCGGAGCGACGTGGAAACGCAAGGACTGGCCGATCGAGGCAAATGGCGATCTCGTCAATGCCTTTGACGGCAACTGGGGTCCGATAGAGCAGAAGCTTGGCGACAAGCTGAAGAAGAAGGCCGAGGTCAAGGGCGAGCCGGTTTCCGACGCCCAGGTGCATCAGGCGACGCGCGATTCCGTTCGCGCCCTGATGATGATCCGGGCCTACCGGATGCGCGGGCACCTGCACGCGGACCTCGATCCGCTCGGCCTTGCCGGCAAGGGCGATCACGAGGAACTGCATCCGTCTTCCTACGGCTTTTCGGAAGCCGACTGGGACCACAAGATCTTCATCGATCACGTTCTGGGTCTGGAATACGCCACCATCCGCGAGATGCTGGATATTCTCAAGCGGACCTACTGCTCGACGCTCGGTGTCGAGTTCATGCATATCTCCGACCCGGCGGCGAAATCCTGGATCCAGGAGCGCATCGAGGGGCCGGACAAGCAGGTTGCATTCACCTCCGAGGGCAAGAAGGCGATCCTGAACAAGCTGATCGAGTCGGAAGGCTTCGAGAAGTTTCTGGACGTGAAATACACCGGCACCAAGCGCTTCGGCCTTGATGGCGGCGAAGCGCTGATCCCGGCGCTGGAACAGATCATCAAGCGCGGCGGCCAGCTCGGCCTGAAGGACATCGTTTTCGGCATGGCCCACCGGGGCCGGCTGAACGTTCTGTCCCAGGTGATGGGCAAACCGCACCGGGCCATCTTCCACGAGTTCAAGGGCGGATCCGCCGCACCCGACGACGTGGAAGGCTCCGGCAACGTCAAGTATCACCTCGGGGCGTCTTCCGACCGGACTTTCGATGGCAACAACGTTCACCTGTCCCTGACGGCCAACCCGTCCCACCTGGAAATCGTCAACCCGGTGGTGCTCGGCAAGGCCCGCGCGAAACAGGATCAGCTGGCGGCCGACAAGGACGGCAGGTTCATCGAGACGACGGAAGTCGATCGCGGGTCCGTTCTGCCGCTGCTCCTGCACGGCGATGCCGCCTTTGCCGGCCAGGGCGTGGTTGCGGAGTGTTTCGGTCTGTCCGCGCTGCGCGGCCACCGCACGGGCGGATCGGTCCACGTGATCATCAACAACCAGATCGGTTTCACTACCAACCCGCGCTTCTCGCGGTCCTCGCCCTATCCGTCGGACATGGCGAAGGTGATCGAGGCGCCGATTCTGCACGTCAATGCGGACGATCCGGAAGCGGTCGTGTTCGCGGCCAAGATCGCCATCGAATACCGCCAGACGTTCCAGCGTCCCGTGGTCATCGACATGATCTGTTACCGCCGTTTCGGCCACAACGAGGGCGACGAGCCGGCGTTCACGCAGCCGATCATGTACCGCAAGATCCGCAAGCACGCGACCACCTTGCAACTCTATTCCGACCGCCTCATCAAGGAAGGCGTGCTGAGCCAGGAAGAAGTCGACCGGATGAAGGCCGACTGGCGCAAGCATCTGGACGTGGAGTTCGACACCGGCCAGGCGTTCAAGCCGAACAAGGCGGACTGGCTCGACGGCAAATGGGCCGGCATGAAGCGGGCCTCTGACGAGGACGATCCGCGCCGGGGCGAAACCGGCCTGCCGATAGACGAACTGAAGGACATCGGCCGGGCGCTGACCCGTGTGCCCGAGGGCTTCAACATCCACCGCACGGTCGGCCGGTTCATGAAGCAGCGCGAGCGCATGATCGAGACCGGTGAAGGCATCGACTGGGCAACCGCCGAGGCGCTCGCCTTCGCTTCGCTGCTGAAGGAAGGCCATCCGATCCGCCTGTCCGGCCAGGACTGCGAGCGCGGCACGTTCTCGCAACGTCACTCCGTTCTCTATGATCAGGAAGACGAAAGCCGTTACATTCCCCTGAACCACATCTCCCCCGATCAGCATCGCTACGAGGTCATCAACTCGATGCTGTCCGAGGAAGCCGTGCTCGGGTTCGAATACGGCTACTCGCTGGCCGAACCGCGGGCTCTGACCCTGTGGGAAGCCCAGTTCGGCGATTTCGCCAATGGTGCGCAGGTCCTGTTCGACCAGTTCATCTCGTCGGGCGAACGCAAGTGGCTGCGCATGTCCGGTCTGGTCTGCCTGCTGCCGCACGGCTACGAGGGCCAGGGACCGGAGCATTCCTCCGCGCGGCTGGAGCGCTTCCTGCAAATGTGCGCGGAAGACAACATGCAGGTCGCCAACTGCTCGACCCCGGCGAACTATTTCCACATCCTGCGCCGTCAGCTTCGCCGTGACATCCGCAAGCCGTTGATCCTGATGACGCCGAAATCCCTGCTGCGTCACAAGAAGGCTGTGTCCAGGCTCAGCGAACTGGGTCCCAACTCCACGTTCCACCGTGTCTTGTGGGACGACTGGGGACCCAACCTCAACGAGAAGAGCAAGCTTGTCGACGACGACAAGATGCGCCGGGTCGTGATGTGCTCGGGCAAGGTCTATTACGACCTGTTCGAGGAGCGCGAGAAGCGCGGCATCAACGATGTCTACCTGATGCGCATCGAGCAGCTCTATCCGTTCCCGAAAAAGGCGCTCATGCTGGAACTGGCCCGCTTCCCGCAGGCCGAGATGGTCTGGTGTCAGGAAGAACCCAGGAACATGGGTGGCTGGGGGTCCGTAGAGCCCTATATCGAATGGGTGCTGGAACAGATCGACGCCAAGCACCGGCGGCCGCGCTACGCCGGCCGCAATGCGATGGCCTCGACCGCGACCGGTCTGATGTCCGCGCATCTGGCGCAACTGCAGGCATTCCTTGAACAGGCTCTTGGAAGCTAGACGCAATTCGTTCAAGAGGGCCTTCGGGCCCTCTTCGCAAAATTTGGCCAGGTAATTTTAAGAGAAGGCGACCATGGCAACCGAAATTCGCGTGCCCACGCTGGGTGAATCCGTTTCCGAGGCGACGATTGCGCAGTGGTTCAAGAAACCCGGCGACGCCGTTCAACAGGACGAGCCGCTGGTGGAACTGGAAACCGACAAGGTGACCGTGGAAGTTCCCGCTCCCGCTGCCGGAACCCTGGAAAGCATCGTGGTCAAGGAAGGCGACACCGTCGAGGTCGGCGCTCTTCTCGGTCAGATCTCGGAAGGCGCGGCCGCCGCGCCCGCCGCACCGGAAAAATCGGCCGACAAGCCGGCGGCCAAGCCCGCCGCCAAAGCGGACCTTGTCGATGTGATCACCCCGAGCGCGGGCGAATCCGTCACCGAGGCCGAAGTCGGCGAATGGAGCGTCAAGGTTGGCGACACCGTCAAGGTCGACGACACGCTGGTGGAACTGGAAACCGACAAGGCCGCGCAGGAAGTGCCCGCGCCGGTCGGTGGCACCGTCGTGAAGATCACTGCCGAAACCGGCGCCACCGTCGAACCGGGCGCCCTGCTGTGCCAGATCGATCCGTCAGGTGCCGCCGCCGCGCCGGCGGTCGAGGTCCCGGCCGCATCCGCGCCGGCACCCGCCGCAAGCACCGGCTCGTCCATGCCGCCGGCACCGTCCGCCCAGAAGATGATGGCGGAAAACAACCTGTCTGCCGATCAGGTGTCCGGCACGGGCAAACGCGACCAGGTTCTGAAGGAAGACGTTATCAACGCGCTTGCCTCCGGTGCCACGTCCGCCGCCGCACCGGCTCCGGCCGCCATTCCCCGTGGCCCCGTGGCCGCCGGCGACGAGGCCCGCGAAGAGCGCGTGCGCATGACCAAGCTGCGCCAGACCATCGCGCGCCGCCTGAAGGACGCCCAGAACACCGCCGCCATGCTGACCACCTACAACGAGGTGGACATGGGACCGGTGATGGAACTGCGCAAACAGTACAAGGACCTCTTCGAGAAGAAGCACGGCGTCAAGCTTGGCTTCATGGGCTTCTTCACCAAGGCGGTGACGCATGCCCTGAAAGAGGTCCCGGCAGTCAATGCCGAAATCGACGGCAGCGACATCATCTACAAGAACTTCTGCCACGTCGGCGTGGCCGTCGGCACCGACAAGGGCCTGGTGGTTCCGGTGGTGCGCGACGCCGACCAGATGTCCATCGCCGAGGTCGAGAAGGAAATCGGCAATCTCGGCCGCAAGGCCCGGGACGGCAAACTGGGCATGGCCGACATGTCCGGCGGCACCTTCACCATCTCCAATGGAGGGGTGTATGGATCGTTGATGTCGTCGCCGATCCTGAACGCGCCGCAGTCCGGCATTCTGGGCATGCACAAGATCCAGGACCGTCCGATGGCCGTGAACGGCCAGGTGGTCATCCGTCCGATGATGTATCTCGCGCTCAGCTATGACCACCGGGTCATCGACGGCAAGGAAGCCGTCACCTTCCTGGTCCGTGTCAAGGAAAGCCTGGAAGATCCGCAGCGGCTGGTTCTGGATCTCTAGATCCGGAGCAGCCGGCCTCGCCCCCGTTTCTGGAGGACCGCATCATGAGTCTGGAGTTTCTGCTGACTGCCCTGATCGTGGTGCTGGTTCCGGGGACCGGGGTCGTCTACACGGTGGCCGCAGGGCTCGGCGGCGGGCGGCAGGCGTCCATCGCCGCCGCCTTCGGCTGTACCCTCGGGATCATCCCGGCGATCGTGGCCTCCGTGGTCGGTCTGGCGGCATTGATGCATACCAGTGCCCTGGTGTTCCAGGCGGTGAAATATGCCGGGGTCGTCTACCTGCTCTATCTCGCCTGGCAGATGCTGAAGGACAGCGGTCCGCTGGAGCTGAAGGCGGACGGCAGGGCGCGCAAGAGCTTTGCCGCCACTGCGCGCACAGCCTTCCTGATCAACATACTCAACCCGAAGCTGACGGTGTTCTTTCTCGCTTTCCTGCCGCAATTCGTCGATCCGGCAGCGAAGAATGCCGCGCTGGAGGTGGCTCTGCTCGGCGGCGTTTTCATGGCCATGACATTCGTCGTCTTCGCGATCTACGGCCTGTTCGCCGCCCTGATCGGAGAAAGGGTTCTGAAAAGCGACCGGGTCATGGTCTGGATGCGCCGGACGATCGCGGCTACCTTCGCCGGCTTCGGTCTGCGTCTGGCTCTGGCGGAGCGGTAAACCGACGGGAGGTGCAGATGGCATCACGGAACAATGCGGCTGGACTGAAATCATTCTCGTTGAGGCTTGCTGTGGTTCTCATTGTGGCCGTGTCTGCAGCACCCGTGCTGGCGGCACTTTCCGTGCCGTCTCACGCAACGACGAAAACCGCCTACCTGCCACAGATCGAAGGGGTCTATTCCGTGCTGGGCCGCAACCCCGACGGATCGCCCTATCAGGGCCAGGTCACCATCTCGGTGAAGGACGGCACGGCATTTTTTCAGTGGCGGATCGCCGGTCAGACCTTTCACGGCCAGGGGCCGCTGACCGGGGACACGCTTGTCATCGACTGGGGCGAAACCGATCCGGTGCACTACCGGATCGAGGCCGATGGATCCCTGTTCGGAACCTGGGCCAGGGGCCGTGCCTCGGAAACCCTGCGTCCGGTCAAATAGAGTGTCATCCGTAACCCGCATGTCCGATCAAGTTCACATCGTCACCGGCGGCAGCCGCGGAATTGGGGCCAGCGTTTGCGGGAAGCTCGCGGCGCTCGGGCACACGGTCGTGGTCAACTACGCCAGCAACAGCGCGGCGGCGGAGGCACTTGTGGCCGACATTTCCCAAGCCGGCGGCAGGGCGCAGGCGGTGCAGGCCGACGTCGGCAACGAAGCCGACATTCTGGCCCTGTTCCGGGCCGCCGACGATCTGGGGGATCTCGCCGGGCTGGTCAACAACGCCGGTGTTGTCGATCTCGCGCAGCGGGTCGACGAAATGTCGCTGGAACGTCTGAGCCGGATGTTTTCCATCAATGTGATCGGTTCGTTCCTGTGCGCGCGCGAGGCGGTGAAACGCATGTCCACCAGGCACGGCGGCAACGGCGGCGCCATCGTCAATCTCGGCTCGGCCGCGTCCAAACTCGGATCGCCCGCTCAATACGTCGACTACGCGGCCTCGAAGGGCGCGATCGACACCATGACGGTGGGACTTGCGCTTGAAGTCGCCGACGAGGGCGTGCGCGTCAACGCCGTCCGCCCGGGCATCATCGACACCGAAATCCACGCTTCGGGCGGCGCGCCCGACCGTGTTGCCCAGCTCCAGTCCAGGCTGCCGATGAAACGCGCGGGCACTGCCGACGAGGTGGCCGAGGCCATCGTCTGGCTGCTTTCCGCTCAGTCAAGCTATACGACCGGCGCCATTCTGGATGTGTCCGGAGGCCGGGCAATTCTGCCGTAACCTGTTTTTAAACCTGAAGTGAAAGAGACAAAGGCGACCAAAATGTCCCAATATGATCTTGTCGTCATCGGAACCGGACCGGGTGGCTATGTCTGCGCGATCAAGGCCGCGCAGCTTGGCCTGAAGACGGCCGTCGTCGAAAAACGCGCAACGCTTGGTGGCACCTGCCTCAACATTGGCTGCATTCCCTCCAAGGCGCTGCTGCATGCCTCGGAAATGTTCGAGGAAGCCGGCCACGGTTTTGAAAAGATCGGCATCAAGGTGAGCAAGCCGAAGCTCGACCTGCCGACGATGATGAAACACAAGACCGACGTGGTCGATGCCAACGTGAACGGCGTCGCCTTCCTGATGAAGAAGAACAAGATCGACGTGCACACGGGCACCGGCAAGGTTCTCGCCCAGGGCAAGGTCGAGGTGACTGGCGACGACGGCAAGGCAAGCGTGCTTGAAGCGAAGAACATCGTCATTGCCACCGGCTCCGACGTCATGCCCCTGCCGGGTGTCGAGATTGACGAGAAGCAGATTGTCTCGTCCACGGGCGGGCTTGAGCTGGACAAGGTGCCGGCCAGGATGGTCGTGGTCGGCGGCGGCGTGATCGGTCTTGAGCTCGGGTCGGTCTGGAACCGCCTCGGATCTGAGGTCATCGTGGTCGAGTTCATGGACAAGATCCTCGGACCGATGGACGGCGATGTCTCCAAGAACTTCCAGCGCATGCTGAAGAAGCAGGGCATGGCGTTCAAGCTGTCCTCCAAGGTCACCGGCGTCCAGAAGAAGGGCAAGGGCCTTTCCGTCAGTGTCGAGCCTGCCAAGGGCGGCGACGCCGAGACCCTGGAAGCAGACATCGTGCTGGTCGCCATCGGCCGCCAGCCCTATTCCGAAGGCCTCGGCCTCGACGCGGCCGGGGTTGCGCTGGACGAGCGTGGCCGGGTGCAGATCGACAAGCATTACAAGACCAATGTCGACGGCATCTACGCCATCGGTGATGTGGTCGCCGGGCCGATGCTCGCCCACAAGGCCGAGGATGAAGGCGTCGCCGTCGCGGAAATTCTCGCCGGTCAGGCCGGTCACGTGAACTACGATGTCATCCCGGGGGTCGTTTACACCCAGCCGGAAGTGGCGTCCGTCGGCAAGACCGAGGAAGAGCTCAAGGCGGCCGGGATCGAGTACAAGGCCGGCAAGTTCGCTTTCACGGCCAACGGCCGCGCGCGTGCCATGAACAAGACCGACGGGTTCGCCAAGGTGCTGGCCGATGCCAAGACAGACCGCGTCCTGGGCGTGCACATCGTCGGCTTCGCCGCCGGCGAGATGATCCATGAAGCCGCGGTGCTGATGGAGTTCGGCGGCTCTTCCGAGGACCTCGCCCGAACCTGCCACGCCCATCCGACCATGTCGGAAGCCGTCAAGGAAGCCGCCATGGGCGCATTCGCGAAACCGATCCATTCCTGAGGGTCAGTCATGCGTCCCGCTTCGGCGGGGCGCATTGTGCCCTTGGCCGGAACCCCCGGAACCGGTCGGATGAGTCATCAGTAATGCTCTTTGGTAGTCTTCCGTGAACCAGGCCTCAATCGCAAACGATGGCGCTTCGCCGGTGACGCGGGTTCATCTGCTCCTGGTTTCCGGTTTTCTCCTGCCGCTTGTCTGCGGTCTGGTCTTTTTCTGGCCCGACCGGACAATCCCGAATGTCGACGATCTCTTTTTCATTCCCTGGGCGGTGGAATGGGCCGGGACAGGCCGCCACTGGAACAGTCTGCTCGCGGTGCAGTTTCCGGGGCTTCAAAGCTATCACCTGCAACCGCGCATCCACATGATCCTTGCCGGCTGGTTCTTCGCGGGCGCGGGCACAGGTACAACGGCAATGGTGCTGTTCGAGTTCCTTTGTTACGGCCTGACCAGCCTGGCCTTCGTGGCGATCTGCCTCAGGCTGAACTTGCGCCTTGCCGCCATGTTCACGCCGCTGCTGTTCGCGCCTGCCTTTGTGGTCGCGGGCTTCCGGCTGGAACTGACCGGGTCTCTTCTGTTCCTGACCGGACTGCTTGTGTCCCTGCCGCTGCTCCGGAGCGAAGGCCTGGGAGACGGAAGCCGTTTCCGGACGGGCGTCGGCGTCTTCGGCAAGTTTCTGCTCGCCACTGCACCGCTGGCCGCGCCCGCCGTTTTTGCCTGGAGTCTCGGAGCCATCGCGTTGATCGAGATCGCGCGTCTGGCCTCCCGGCAGGCAGGCCCCGTCAGGCTTGCCGTCGAGGGACTGGCAGCCCTGGGGCTCGCCCTGCTTGTCTTTGCTGTCTCCGTCGATTTCGAATTCGCGGCGTTCTTCGAGCAATTTGCCTACCACGCAAGCCGCTCGACCGGTGGCGGGTTCAACGACGAGGCCATCTTCCGGGCCGTGCTGTTCGCGGCCGCGGCCGGTATCGTGTACCGCAAGGCCCGCGCCGCCGCGCTTCTGTGTGCGAGCCTTGCCGCGGGCCAGTTTCTGGCGGCGTTCCTGCACGACAAGGCGCTGATCCGGAATCTCGCCGCCTCCATGGTGTTTCTTGTGGCCGTCGATGCCGCTTTCTCGGCGCGCCGGGCCAGGGCCAAGGCAGGTCTGTTCGCGCTGCTGTTCGGGGTGCTGTCGTTCAATTTTGTCAGTTTTTATCTTCTGTCCACCCCCGCCGGCAACGCGAAGGACGTCGCCGCGGCCTATTCCCGGGATCTCGCGGCGGGCCGGCGCGTGTTCATCGACGAGATCATGGCGCATCATTATCTGGATCAGCAGACGGACGGCGCGCTTGCCTGGACCTGGGGCGGCACCTTTCCCAAGGGCCGGCCCACCCGCACCGCCGATCTGGAGGATGGCGATGTCTGGTACGTCAGCGAATACACGCTGCTCGGATATCTTAAGGGTCACCATGACACGGCGAAGACGCTCTGGCCGGATCCGCAGTACCGGCGCGTTCCGCAAATTCCCTGCGTCCTCGGCCGCCAGTCCTGCAATCTGCCGCAGGAACGCTGGACCATGATGCGTCTGGAACGGACGGCGGGAAGGGTCCTCGCCGAAAAGCTCGGCGAAGGGACCGGACCGCGTGTGCTTGAAGCCGACTGAGGTATCTTGCTCTCAGGTCCGCTTGTCTGCCGCCGGGGCTCGCGGTGCGGTCAGTCGCCTTTCGGAGAATGACCGGACTGGCACAGGCCGTGATCCCCGAACGCCTTCAGGACATTGCACTCCGTCACCGTATGGCTGCCCTTGCAACTGGTGGCAATACGCTTCAGTTCCGCTTCCAGCCTGGTGAGATGCGCGATGCGCCGGCGCACGGCCTTCAACTGGTCGGCGGCGATCCGGTCGGCCTGCCGGCAGGGCTTGTCCGGATGCTGGCCGAGTTCGATCAGGTCGCGGATGGCGGTCATGGGCAGGCCGAGTTCCCTGCAGTGCCGGATGAAACCGAGCCGTTCCAGGTCCGCCGGTCGATAGCGTCTCTGGTTGCCTCGGGTGCGCATCGGCGCATTCAGCAGCCCTTCTTTCTCGTAATAGCGGATCGTCGGAACTTTCACGCCGGTACGCTTTGACATTTCGCCGATAGAAAAATCCATCACAAGCCTCTTGAACCTCTAGTCGCTACAGGGATTACAAGGGTATCCGTGTTGAATTTTCAAGACCCGGAGAGTTTTCATGAGCGCATGTTGCGGACAATCGCAAGGCACATTTGATGGCATGTCGAAGGATTACCGTCGCCGTCTCTGGCTGGTCATTGCCATCAATGCGGGCATGTTCGCCGTCGAAATGGTTGCCGGTCAGGCTGCCGGGTCGAAATCGCTTCAGGCGGATGCGCTCGATTTCTTCGGCGACGCGGCGACCTACGGCATTTCCCTGGCCGTGATCGGGGCGTCCGTCAGGGCCCGTTCTCTGGCGGCGCTGGCCAAGGGCGCCAGCCTGCTCCTGATGGGCATCTGGGTCGCGGGCTCGACACTTTATCAGGTCTTCGTTCTGGGTGTTCCGCAGGCGGCGGTGATGGGCACCGTCGGGTTCATGGCGCTTGCGGCCAATCTCGCCAGCGTGCTGATCCTGGTCCGCTACAAGGACGGCGATGCCAACGTGCGCTCCGTCTGGCTGTGTTCGCGCAACGATGCGGTCGGCAATGTCGCCGTAATGCTTGCGGCGCTTGGCGTCTGGGGCACGGCGGCCGCTTGGCCCGATCTGATCGTCGCCGGTCTGATGGCGGGCCTGTTTGTCAGTTCGTCTGTCCAGATCCTGTCCCAGGCGATCCGCGAATTCCGCGACGACGCCGACCGGACCGTTCCGGAGACCTGACGGACCCCGGCACGAACCGGTTTACCTGCCTGTCTCCGGCGGTCGTGCCGGTCAGGCGCATCGCAGTCGCGGGATCACTCGACCGGCTTTTCCCCGGGCGTGGGCAGAATGATCTCTTCCTTGAGAATGTCATCGCTCAGATCATTGGTGGCGATGGCGACATCCGTTTCGACCTGCGGCACGATCATGGTATCCGCCACGGTCATTTTTTCCTTGGCTTTCGCGGACTTGCCCCAGGAACAGGCATTTGCCGGGGCGATCGCGAATGCGGCCAACGCAATGGCCGCGACACTGGTGCTCAATAGACGCATGATAGTCAGACGCATGATAGTCCTCCGTCGGTGTCGCGCGTTTGAAGAAACGGCATCTGCCGTAGGGTAAGGCAAATCCGCGATCTGGCAAGAAAAAACCGCAAAAGGCCCGTGGTGAGCTGTCACTTCTTGCGGACCAGATTGTAGGTCTTCTCCCTGCGGGGCTCGGACAGGTCATTGACGATGTTGACCACATGGGTATCCAGAAGATCGCCAAACACCTTGAGCGTGAGCTGCTTGCTGCTCAGGAAGCCGATCAGCAGAACCTGAATGGCGCCGTCGGAGCGCATCTCGGCCCTGGTCCAGCCCCATTTGCAATCGCGCGGGATACAGGAGGTGAAGGCCCGGACCCGGACATGGACCCGTTCGTTTTCGCAGCGGCTTTCCACTTCTATCCGGGAAATTTCCTTCGGAGCGGCATCTGCATTGACCCAGATACCGTCTTCGGGAAGCGGGCAATAGACGCGCTGTGCCAGGGAGGGCGTCGCCAGGAACAGAACAAAACCGGCTGCGAGCAGGATCAGACGCATGCGCATTCTCCCAAAAACAGAACCCGGATCGGTGCGGGTCTGAACAGCAACCTAGCCGATTGGTGTCTGTCCGGCTACACCATGGTTTGAGGCAACAAGTCCTTCGTAAAGGATTCCGTTCACGCAACCAGAGACTTATACCAACCTCAACATATAAGAACCCATCTGATGGCACTGTTCCTGTTTGCCGGCCAGGCGCGTTGCGCAGGACGGCCTGGTTGGCCGTTCAAGCGGTGCAACGCCGTCCGGCGGGCCGGAACAGGCCACCGAAGGCCGTGTCTGGAGACTGTTCCGCAGCGTCGAAGGTCTTGGACGATAACCCATATCGCCCTGCGACCTGCTTCTTGCTGAACAGTCTCCAGACACGGTCAGATGGGTTCTTATTTGTTGAGGTTGGTATTATCATGCAGTTCTTGGAAACACGGCGATTTCTTCTGCGCCTGCCGGAGGCGCGCGATTTTTCGGTTTACAGGGCATTTTATGGCGATGGCGAAGCGTCTCGTTTTTATGGCGGGCCGCTGCGCGCGGACCAGGCATGGCGCGTGCTCGCCGGCCATCTCGGCCATTGGCAGCTGCGCGGCTATGGTGTGTGGGCAATTGCGCCGAAGGGGGGCGCTGACATTATCGGCGGGTGTGGTTTTGTCTGGCCGGAGGGCTGGCCGCGCCGGGAACTGACCTGGTGGCTGATGCCGGCCGCACGCGGCACAGGTGCGGCCGTTGAAGTGTCGCAGGCGGCGATCCGGCACGCTTACGAGTGCTTCGGTTGGTCGAAGGTGGAAACCCACATGAACGACGAAAATCTCGCCGCCCGGGGGCTGGTTCGCAAATTGGGTGGCGAGCCCATTGCGCGCGAGCACTTTCCGGATGGTCTGGAGCGCACGGTCTATGGATTTCCCGGACCGCCCTAACGCCTCGGATGGGCCTTGTCATATGCGGACAGGAGATGCGCGCTGTCGATCTCGGTATAGATCTGTGTCGAGGCCAGGCTGGCATGGCCGAGCAGTTCCTGGATGGTTCTCAGATCGCCGCCGCCGGCCAGAAGATGGGTCGCGAAGGAATGGCGCAGCGCATGGGGTGTGGCGCTGTCGGGCAGGCCGAGTGCACCGCGCAGCCTGGCCATGGCCAACTGAATCATGCGCGGGTTCAACGGTCCGCCTCTGGCCCCCAGGAACAGGGGCCCCTGCGCGTCGACGGCATAGGGGCAGAGCTTCAGATAGAGATCCACCGCCTGGCAGACTGCGGGCAGGATCGGGACGATCCGTTCCTTGCCGCCCTTGCCGATGATGCGCAGTGTCCTTGTGCCGGTTCGCGGCGCTTTGGCGCCGGTCAGTGACAGGGCTTCCGAGATGCGCAGGCCGCATCCGTAGAGCAGCGTCAGCACGGCGGCGTTGCGGGCCTCGAGCCACGGCTCGGTTTCCATTGCCAGATCGCCGCTGGTGATGTTCAGGGCGTCTCCCGAAGAGACCGGCTTTGGCAACGACCGCGCCTGACGCGGCGGCCGTATGGCGGAGGAGGCGGCCGCATTGACTTCGCCGCGCCGTTCGAGAAACCGCAGGAAGGACCGGATCCCGGCAAGGCCCCGGGCCAGCGACCGGCTCTTGACGCCTTCGCGGCGGCGATTGGCGAGAAATCCGCGGAAGTCGGCCGGACGGAGCCCGGCAATGTCGTCCAGACCGGGCGCACCGCCCAGATGCATGGTCAGGAAACGCAGGAACTGACGCAGGTCCCGTTCATAGGCAAGCAGGGTCTTGTCCGAGAGACGCCGCTCGTCGGACAGGTGGTCGAGCCATTTGTCGACGCGCCGGTTCAGCTCCGGGCGGGCGCTCACGAGAAGAGCTTCGGTATCTTTTCTGGCGGCATTCATGGCGTCAGTCTGACGCCGGATCGGCAACGGTTCCGTTAACGGGCAATCGAATTGTGCAGTTTTACGCAGGACACCACCCAGGGCATCGCGGAAAACAACGCCTGAAACCGGTGTGAACAGACCCGCATGACCTTCGGGAACCTCATTTTGTGATGTTCGTCACACTTTGGCTGCGCATGTTTGTTCGCACCCTGGGGCGTACTGTGCAGATTTCTGCACATGGCCATATTTCACGAGACCCAAAGGATTGTCGGTTCAGGTAATAAAATCAATAGTTTGATGTTTTTTCGGCAAACTGGCACACCCGTTGCAATTCAACTGGTATCGGCGCCACACACCAACGGCGCCCCGGAAATCAGGTAACATCGCATTCAGGCAACATTGCCTTCAGGTCAGCCAGCAAGGAGTACTGAAATGTCCAACATCGCTTACATCACCGTCAAGGGCGCAACCCAGGGCGACATGACAGCCGACGCGACCACCGCCGACAGCATCGGCAACCTGTGGCAGGAAGGCCATGAGGGCCAGTCCCTCGTGTACCACTTCGAGCAGAACGCCGTTGTTCCGCGGGACCCGCAGTCCGGGTCCATCATCGCCACCCGCCGCCACATGCCGACCACCTTCATGAAACCGGTCGACAAGGCCACCCCGCTGTTGTGGCAGGCATTGGCCACCGGTGAGGCTCTGGAGATCGAAGTGCACTTCTGGCGCACCTCCACGGCCGGTGTTCAGGAGCACTACTACACGATCAAGTTCACCGACGCGGTTCTGGTGGAAGGCAAGACGATCCTGCCGGAACGTCACCGACGACAAGAACGCCTCGCGCGGCGACACCGACAAGTGGTCCTTCACCTACCGCAAGGTGGAATGGACCCACGAAAAGGCCGGCACCAGCGCTTCCGACGACTACCGCGCTCCGGTCACCTGATCGCCAGGACTGACTTCAAAACGAAATTGGGCCGCTTTCTGCGAAGCGGCCCATGCAGCCGGCAGGACGCCCCTCCCGCCGTCTGGAACCGCCCGGCCCTGCACCGGGCGGTTCGTCCCGTTCCGGCGCGCGGATAGTTCTCGCGGGCGGATACGGACGCCACCGGGCTTCAGAAGACTACGGGCCGCTGCTGCTCCTTGCTCCACCGCCAGTCCGGTTCGCCGAAGCAGGTGACGCCACCTTGGTCGCGCCTGCGCGGGCTGCAGGATGTCCAGTCGCGCCGGCCCTCCAGAAGCTCGCGGCCGGTATCTGAAAGAGAGAAGACCGTCTTGCCCCGGTTGGCACGGTCGAGACTGCTGCCGTCGTCGAGGACCGCGGGTGTTCCGGCGTCCCGCAGGCGGAGCAGCGTTCCGAGAAACATCAGGTCGCCGTGATAGGGCAGCGGGTCGCGTTCGCTCATGAACTCCCTGAAAATCTCTCCCCAGGGACGCGGGCCGTTGCCGAGGATTTCCAGAATGATCTGCTCGGTGAAGGACAGGCCGTTCTCAACGGAGGGCAATTCCGCCAGATAACGCAGGATGGCACCGCCCAGAAACGGCAGGGGACCACTTCGGCCTGCCAGCTCGAACAGGGGCAGCGGCGTCGGCGCGCACAGGGCGGTCCAGGCTTCGCGCGCCTGTGCAAAGGCGGAAACCGGCACCGGCTGGCGCAGGTCGTACATGTGCCGGAGCGCGGCAGGCGACAATTGGCCTATCCCGATGAATTTCGATATGCCGGGAAACCTGTCGACTGAGATCAGTTCGATCTTCCTGCGGTCCGTGGCCGTCTCCTGCAACATCGCAAGCAGTCTGGCGAGCAACAGCTGGTCATAGGGGTCGTGTTCGAACCACAGGGCTATCCGGCCGTATTTGTCGGCGTCGCTGATCCGGTGCTCGGCAGTGCGCAGCTTCTCAAGGTTGCTTTCATGGGATTCGCCTGGATATTCGGACGCGATGAAACCGGCGCGGGTCTCCAGCGAGCCGTGGCCACTGGTGACGGGTCCCTGGCAGATGGGATCGGCGAACATGAGAAAATCGCCGGCGAAGCCCGCGCGGGTCAAGGCGGCCTCGATGTCGTTGCCACAGCGCACATGCAGGGTCGGCAAGTCGGCGTCGGGCGCGCGGTGACGGGCTTCGATCGCGTTGCGTGCGGCGTCGATCCGCTCGACATGGCTCTTCAGCGCCGGCCAGCTGGCAACACCCGCCTCGCGGGCGATCGTCAACTGGGCATCGGTCAGCTTGAGCGCGGCAAGATCCAGCGCGCAGTACCTGGGGTGATGTTTGCGAAGGCGCGCGATCGCGGCGTCATCACCGGCGCGGACCGCGTTTTTAAGATCCTTTGCCAGCCGTTTCTGCCGGTCGAGGTCAAGCGACAGGTCGGTGGGGCTCAAAAGGGGAAGGGTTTGCGCATCGCGCATCTGGTCGGTCATGGCGACTCCCGGGCTCGGTTGTCATCCAGCGTCCGCATCTCCGGAACGAGCGGGTGTCAATTGTGGTGAGCGCGGGGCGCGCTCTGGACGTCTGGGCGTGGACACCTTTCCGCGGACCGGAGGCCCCGCCCGGGGCCTTGTCGCACGATAATCGGCACCTCCAGAGTTCGCAACGCGAAAAAAAACGGCCCGGATTTCCGGGCCGCCTGATCGTCTTGCAGATGGGTCTTCAGAGGATGCTCTGACCGGTCTTGGCCCAGTCGGCGAGAAACGCATCGAGGCCCTTGTCGGTCAGCGGATGCTTGACGAGGTTCTTGAGCGTTGCCGGCGGCACGGTGACGACGTCCGCGCCGATGATGGCGCAATCCTTGACGTGGTTGGCGGTGCGGATGGACGCCGCCAGGATTTCCGTGTCGAAGCCGTAATTGTCATAGATGACACGGATCTCGCGAATCAGTTCCAGCCCGTCGATGTTGATGTCGTCGAGGCGCCCGATGAAGGGGGAGATGAAGGTCGCGCCGGCCTTGGCGGCGAGCAGGGCCTGGTTGGCCGAGAAGCACAGCGTGACATTGGTCTTGGTGCCGTCTTCCGTGAGCTGCTTGCAGGCCTTGAGACCATCGAAGGTCAGGGGCAGCTTGATGACCACGTTGTCCGCGATGGCGCGCAGGACATGGGCTTCCTTCATCATGGTATCGAAATCGGTCGCTGCGACCTCGGCGGAGACATCGCCCTCGGTAATGGCGCAGATTTCCGCGATCACTTCCTTGAAGTCCCGGCCGGATTTGGCGATCAGCGACGGATTGGTGGTGACGCCGTCGAGAAGACCGGTGGAGTCCAGTTCCTTGATGTCCGCTGTGTCGGCGGTGTCGACGAAAAACTTCATGAGTGTCTACTCCCTGTGGGGTGCCCCTTATCCAGCCTGGCGCCGGTTGCCGGAAGCGCTGTCCCGGGGCAGGGGCCAAACGTTTGCATGGTCAGCCGCGCTTTCTTTACCCTAGGATGATGACAAGAAGAACCCCTGATTCTCCGGTGGACGAAATTATTGTGGTACGTACCTCAGGGAGGCCCGCTCTTGAACGCCGCATCCGGACAGGTGAAGTCTTGCACCTGTCCGGACCGCTTTCCGCAAGGTGCAAGTTGGCTCGGGCCAGGCGTTGAGGATCATAAATTCCGTGCTGTTTGACGACCCAGACGACCAGGAGACGATTGCCAGCGTGCTGGTCCCGGTCGCCGTGGCCGGTGCCTATACCTACAAGGTCCCGCCCGGCCAGACCGTCGTGCCCGGCACCATCGTCAAGGTGCCGCTCGGCCCGCGCGAGGTGATCGGCGCCGTCTGGGACATCGAACCCGACGCGGCCATCAATCCCAAGAAACTCAAGACGATTTCCAGGGTCTATGACACCACACCGCCGCTGGACGACGATCTGCGCCGCTTCGTGGACTGGGTGGCCGGCTGGACGCTCGGAGCGCCCGGCATGGTCCTGCGCATGGTGCTCAGGTCGGAAGAAGCCCTGGAGCCGGAGGCCCCCGTTCAGGGGGTGCGGCGCAAAGACGGCGCCGAACCGGAGCGGATGACCCCGGCGCGCGGGCGCGTGCTGGCAACCATGGAAGACGGTTTTGCCTGGACGAAAAGCGGCCTTGCCCATGCGGCCGGGGTCTCGGCCTCGGTCATCGACGGCCTGTTGAAGCAGGACGTGCTGGAGGCGGTGCTGATGCCGGCCGCGCCGCCGCCACCCGTGCCGCAACTCGATTACGCACAGAAGCAACTGACGCCTGCCCAGCAGGCGGCCGCGGACGGGCTGATCGGGAGTTTCGACAAGGGTGGCAGTGTCGCCCTCATCGACGGCGTCACCGGGTCCGGCAAGACGGAAGTCTATTTCGAGGCGATCGCCGAGGCGCTGCGACGCGGCCGGCAGGCCCTGGTGCTGTTGCCGGAAATCGCGCTGACCGAACAGTTTCTGCGCCGCTTCGAACAAAGGTTCGGCGTCTACCCGGCCGAGTGGCATTCGCAGATCACGGCCAAAAATCGTGTGCGCGTCTGGCGCGGCGTGGCCTCGGGCGATGTGCGTGTGGTGATCGGGGCGCGATCCTCGCTGTTTCTGCCCTTCAGGGAACTGGGTCTGATCATCGTCGACGAAGAGCATGACGCGGCCTTCAAGCAGGATGACCGGGTGCCTTACAGCGCGCGTGACATGGCGGTCGTGCGCGGGCATCTGTCCGGGTTTCCGGTTGTCCTGGCCTCGGCGACGCCGTCGGTGGAAAGCATGGTCAACGCGGATGTCGGTCGCTACAGCCTGCTGGAACTGCCCGAGCGGGCATCGGGGGCCGCCCTGCCGGACCTGAAAGCCATCGACATGCGCCAGGAAGGACCGGAGCGCGGCCGCTGGATGGCGCCGGAACTCGTACACGCGATCAAGGACACATTTGCCGCGGGCGACCAGTCGCTGCTGTTCCTGAACCGGCGCGGCTATGCTCCGCTGACCCTGTGCCGCACCTGCGGCCACCGGTTCCAGTGCCCCCATTGCAGCGCCTGGCTGGTGGAGCACCGGTTCCAGAAAAAGCTTGTCTGCCACCATTGCGGCCACAATGAACCTGTCCCGAAGGCCTGCCCGTCCTGTCAGAGCACCGACAGTCTGGTCGCCTGCGGACCGGGCGTGGAGCGGATCGCCGAGGAAGTTTCCGATCTCTTTCCCCAGGCCCGCGTGCTGGTCCTGTCCTCCGACATGGCCGGAGGTCCGGAGCGGCTCAAGCGGGAGATGAAGGTCGTCGAGGAGGGCGGCGCGGACATTGTCATCGGCACCCAGCTGGTCGCCAAGGGGCACAATTTTCCGAAGATGAAGCTTGTCGGTGTGATCGATGCGGACCTGGGACTGGCCCATGGCGATCCGCGAGCGGCGGAAAAGACCTTCCAGCTTCTGGCACAGGTCACCGGCCGCGCGGGCCGCGTCACCGGAGGCGGCAAGGGCATTCTCCAGACCTACAACGCCGACCACCCGGTGATCAGGGCCCTCCTGGGCGGCGACAAGCACGCGTTCTACCGGGCCGAGATCGACGCCCGCCGCGCCGCCGGCCTGCCGCCGTTCGGCCGGCTGGCCGCCGTCATCGTCTCCGGACCGGACCGCGCGTTCGCCGAAGGCTTTGCCCGTGCGCTCGCCCGCGCCGCCCCGCCGGAGCAGGCGGTGACCCTTCTGGGGCCTGCGGAAGCCGCGCTGGCCATGGTGCGGGGCCGCTACAGGTTCCGGCTCCTGGCCATGGCGCCGAGGCAGTTCGATCTGCAGGCCTATCTGCGCGGCTGGCTGGCCGCGGGCCCGAAACCCTCCAGAGGGCTGCGCCTGCAGGTGGACATCGATCCCCAGCATTTTCTTTAGGACGATCGCGCGGATCCCGCCGCCACGCTGCGTTGATGCCGGCACGTCGACATGGCATCTTTTGACCTGTTTCCACGCAGGGAGAGATACTGATGGCGTACATTCAAGGGTTCCTCGCGCCGGTGAAGACGGCAAGGAAGGCGGAGTACAAGGACATCGCCGAACGATCCTGGGCGCTGTTCAGGGAATACGGCGCCCTGGGCTGTTGCGAGGGCTGGGGAGACGCGGTGCCGGACGGCGAGGTGACCTCCTTTCCGATGGCGGTCAAGAAGGAACCGGATGAAACGGTGGTGTTCTCGTGGATCGTCTGGCCCGACAAGGATACGGCCGATGCCTGCGCCGCATCGATGGAGAACGATCCGCGCTGGGAAGAGGCCATGCCGGCGTCCGGCGGGGTGATCAGCCTGCAGCGGATGATGTTCGGCGGCTTCGAGCCGCTCATCCGGTACTGAGCTTCCACAGACTTGCCCCGCGGAAAAGAGCTCCCGCGGGACGCGTTCCGGACCGGCCTGACCGGCCCCGTGGCAAAATACCGTCTAAAGGTTTATGATGGCGCCGAGCCATTGATTGAAAAGGCTTTTTGGAGGCCGCCTGCAAAAAACACCGAGGAATCGGCAAGAACAGTCATTTGGCGAAGTTGCACACTTAGAAACCCTGTGCTAATTGAGGCGCGGCTTTGGGGGCAGCGGTTTAACCGTCATACCTTCTGACCTTGAAATCATTCATTTTTTCAATGTCTTGCGGGCGCTTGCCGCCTGGCGGGCTTGAAAAAAGTCAGAGAGCACGGACCTGGTGACTGACAACGTATCTCTCGTATCCGGCGTGGCAAAACGTTACGCCTCCGCCCTTCTCGGCCTTGCAGAGGACGAAGGCGTAACCGCTGACGTGGAACGGGATCTCACCGCTTTCGAAGGCATGATTGCCGAAAGCGACGATCTCGACCGTCTGGTAAGAAGCCCTGTATTCAGTGCGGAGGAGCAGCTCGCAGCGCTTTCCGCCCTTCTGGACAAGGCCGGTATTTCCGGTCTCGCTTCGAATTTCGTGAAGCTGGCCGCCCGTAACCGGCGCCTCTTCGTACTTCCCGACATGATCAAGTCGTTCCGCGTTCTGCTTGCCGAGCAGCGGGGCGAGGCAACTGCTGAGGTGACGTCCGCCACAGCCTTGTCCGACGAACATGTCGCTGCCCTGAAAGAAGCGCTCACCGCTTCCACGGGCAAATCCGTAAACATCGCAGCGACAGTCGATCCTGCCCTGATCGGTGGCCTTGTGGTCAAGGTCGGCTCCCGCATGATCGACACGTCTCTGCGTACCAAGCTCAATTCACTCAAGTTCGCGATGAAAGAGGTCGGCTGATGGATATTCGGGCCGCGGAAATTTCCGCAATCCTCAAGGATCAGATCAAGAGCTTTGGCCAGGAAGCCGAAGTCTCCGAGGTCGGTCAGGTGCTCTCCGTCGGTGACGGTATCGCCCGTGTTTACGGTCTGGACAAGGTCCAGGCCGGTGAGATGGTCGAGTTCCCGGGTGGGATCAAGGGCATGGCCCTGAACCTGGAAACAGACAATGTCGGTGTCGTTCTGTTCGGCTCCGACCGTGACATCAAGGAAGGCGACACCGTCAAGCGGACCGGCGCCATCGTGGAAGTTCCGGTCGGCAAGGGTCTGCTCGGTCGTGTTGTCGATCCGCTCGGCAACCCGCTCGACGGCAAGGGCCCGATCGAGGCGACCGAAAAGCGCCGCGTCGACGTGAAGGCACCGGGCATCCTGCCGCGCAAATCCGTGCACGAGCCGATGTCCACCGGACTGAAGGCCATTGATGCGCTTATCCCGGTCGGCCGCGGCCAGCGCGAGTTGGTCATCGGCGACCGTCAGACCGGCAAGACCGCGATCCTTCTGGACACATTCCTGAACCAGAAGTCGCTGCATGCCACCGACGATGAAAACGCCAAGCTGTACTGCATCTACGTTGCGATCGGCCAGAAGCGCTCCACCGTCGCCCAGTTCGTGAAGACACTGGAAGACGCCGGCGCGCTGGAATACTCCATCGTCGTCGCCGCGACCGCGTCCGACGCCGCACCGCTTCAGTACCTGGCACCGTTTGCCGGTTGTGCGATGGGCGAGTTCTTCCGCGACAACTCCATGCACGCAGTGATCGGTTATGACGATCTGACCAAGCAGGCCGTTGCCTACCGTCAGATGTCCCTGCTTCTGCGCCGCCCGCCGGGACGTGAAGCATTCCCGGGCGACGTCTTCTACCTGCACTCCCGTCTGCTGGAACGTGCCGCGAAACTGAACGAAGACAACGGCAGTGGTTCGCTCACGGCTCTTCCGGTCATCGAGACCCAGGGCAACGACGTGTCCGCGTTCATTCCGACCAACGTGATCTCGATCACCGACGGTCAGATCTTCCTGGAAACGGACCTTTTCTACCAGGGCATCCGTCCGGCTGTGAACGTCGGTCTGTCGGTGTCCCGCGTGGGCTCTTCCGCTCAGATCAAGGCGATGAAACAGGTGGCCGGCCCGATCAAGGGTGAACTTGCGCAGTACCGCGAAATGGCGGCCTTCGCACAGTTCGGCTCGGATCTCGACGCCACCACCCAGCGGCTTCTGAACCGCGGTGCACGCCTGACCGAACTTCTGAAGCAGCCGCAGTTCTCGCCGCTGAAGACCGAAGAACAGGTTGCTGTCATTTACGCCGGCGTGAACGGCTATCTTGATACGCAGCCGGTTGATCGGGTTCGCGACTTCGAGGAAGGCCTGCTTCTGTTCCTTCGTGGCGAGCATCAGGACCTGCTCGACGCAATCTGGGAAAAGAAGGCTCTCGACGACGAATTGACGGGCAAGCTGAAAGCTGCCGTCGACGCGTTCGCCAAGAACTTCGTTTAAGACCACACGCCGGGATAAGGAGCAGGGGCGGCCATGCCGAGCCTGAAGGACTTACGAACCCGCATCGCTTCCGTGAAGGCGACGCAGAAAATCACCAAGGCCATGCAGATGGTGGCCGCGGCGAAACTGCGTCGTGCTCAGGAGGCTGCGGAGGCAGCGCGCCCCTATGCGGAACGCATGGGTGCTGTGCTGGCCAACATCGCGGTGGCTTTCGAAGGCCGTGACGACGCGCCGAAGCTGATGTCCGGCACCGGCAAGGATCAGGTACATCTCCTGCTCGTTGCCACTGCCGAACGCGGACTGTGCGGTGGTTTCAACACCAACATTGCCAAGTTGGCCCGGATCAAGGCCCGCAGCCTGATCAAGCAGGGCAAGACGGTCAAGATCATCTGTGTCGGCAAGAAGGGCTACGACGCCCTGAAGCGGGAATTCGGCCAGTATGTGATCAAGACGGTCGATCTGCGCGACGTCAAGAATGTCGGCTTCTCCGACGCCGATCCGATCGGACGTGAAATCATCACGATGTTCGAGGATGGCGAATTCGACGTCTGCACGCTGTTCTATTCGACCTTCAAGTCCGTGATCGCACAGGACCCGACCGAACTTCAGCTCATTCCGGCTCACTTCGAGAGCACGGAAGCGGATGCCGGAGCGGGGTCCAACGCGATCTACGAATACGAGCCGGATGAAGCCGAGATCCTTGCGGATCTGCTGCCGCGGAACATTTCCGTTCAGATTTTCCGGGCGCTTCTGGAAAATGCCGCATCCGAGCAGGGCGCACGTATGTCCGCAATGGACAACGCCACCCGCAACGCCGGCGAAATGATCGACAAGTTGACGATCAGCTACAACCGCCAGCGGCAGGCGCAGATTACGACGGAACTGATTGAAATTATCTCGGGCGCGGAAGCGCTCTAGAGCATCCTGTGTCGGTAACGGCACAGACGACGATGCTCGAAAACATCAAAATCGATCAACTTTTCAGCTTTCACGTGAAGGCAGGTTGATCTAACGGGTTCGAGACGAGGATTAGGGATATGGCTGACAAAACGGTCGGACGGATCACCCAGGTCATCGGCGCCGTTGTCGACGTCAAGTTCGATGACCATCTGCCGCTGATCCTGAATGCTCTTGAAGTGGACAACCAGGGCACGCGCCTGGTGCTTGAGGTTGCTCAGCACCTGGGTGAAAACACCGTGCGCACGATCGCGATGGACTCCACCGAGGGTCTGGTGCGCGGGCAGGAGGTGGTCGACACCGACGGCCCGATCGCCGTGCCGGTCGGCGATGGCACGCTGGGCCGCATCATGAACGTGATCGGCGAGCCGGTGGACGAAGCCGGCGAGATCAAGTTCGAGGAACGCCGCGGCATCCACCAGGAAGCTCCGGAATTCATCGAGCAGTCCACCGAGGCTGAAATCCTGGTGACGGGCATCAAGGTCGTCGACCTGCTGGCGCCTTACGCTAAGGGCGGCAAGATCGGCCTGTTCGGCGGTGCCGGCGTCGGCAAGACCGTTCTCATCATGGAACTGATCAACAACGTCGCCAAGGCGCACGGCGGTTACTCCGTGTTCGCCGGCGTCGGCGAGCGGACCCGTGAAGGCAACGACCTTTACTGGGAAATGATCGACTCCGGCGTGAACAAGGAAAGTGGCGGCGAAGGCTCCAAGGCGGCCCTGGTTTACGGCCAGATGAACGAGCCTCCCGGAGCGCGTGCCCGTGTTGCCCTGACCGGTCTGACCCTCGCGGAACATTTCCGTGACAAGGGCCAGGACGTTCTGTTCTTCGTGGACAACATCTTCCGCTTTACCCAGGCCGGTTCCGAAGTGTCCGCGCTGCTCGGACGTATCCCGTCCGCTGTGGGCTACCAGCCGACGCTGGCGACCGACATGGGCGCGATGCAGGAACGCATCACCACCACCAACAAGGGCTCGATCACGTCCGTGCAGGCCGTTTACGTTCCTGCCGATGACTTGACCGATCCGGCACCGGCATCGACCTTTGCCCACCTGGACGCGACCACGGTTCTGAACCGTTCGATCGCTGAAAAAGGCATCTATCCGGCCGTGGATCCGCTGGACTCCACATCGCGCATGCTCGATGCCCGCATCATCGGTGACGAGCATTACGAGACCGCGCGTGCCGTGCAGGTGACCCTGCAGCGTTACAAGGCGCTTCAGGACATCATCGCCATCCTGGGCATGGACGAACTGTCTGAAGAAGACAAACTCTCCGTTGCCCGTGCCCGCAAGATCGAGCGCTTTCTGTCCCAGCCGTTCTTCGTGGCCGAGGTCTTCACCGGTTCCCCGGGCAAGCTGGTTGCCCTGGAAGACACCATCAAGGGCTTCAAGGGCCTGGTGGAAGGTGAATACGACCATCTGCCGGAAGCTGCTTTCTACATGGTCGGTTCGATCGAGGAAGCTATCGAGAAGGCTCAGAAGCTGGCAGCGGAAGCCGCCTGAGGTCTGGAAACGGCCGGGCGCCCCGATCGGCGCCCGGTTCCTCATGTCCGATGGCCCGTTCATCGGACTTCAAGACTGACAAGGAAGACGCCAAATGGCTGAACTTTTCCAGTTTGAGTTGGTCTCGCCTGAGCGCCAGCTGCTCTCCGAACAGGTGACCGAGGTCGTGGTGCCCGGCGCCGAAGGCGAGTTTGGCGTTCTGAAGAACCATGCCCCGTTCGTCTCCACGATCCTGCCGGGCATCCTGAAGGTCAACCGGGAAACCGGTGGTTGGGACGAGTATTTCGTTCGCGGCGGTTTCGCCGATGTTGCTGCAGGCGGGTTGACCGTGCTGGCCGAGCAGGCTGTTCCTGTCTCGGAAATCAGCCGTGAGCAACTCGACCAGGCCATCAAGGACGCGGAAGAAGACGTCGCCGACGCCAGGGATGACGATGCCCGGCAGAAGGCCGAGATGACGCTTGGCCAGTTGAAGGATGTCGTCGAGGCCCTCAACAAGGCCTGACCGGCACGATTGTGTTGTGATTGAGTTTCAAGACGCGGCTCGCTGGCGGGCCGCGTTTTTTCATGCCTGGATACCGTGTCTGGATACCGTGCCTGGTTACTGGCGACGAGGCCGGAGCTATTGCATGGAAACCTGGCAGACGGGCGCTTCGTCGAAGAACCTGTAGCCGTTCCGGCCGCTCTTCTTGACCATGTAAAGGGCGATGTCGGCGCGTTTGATCACCGAGCTCACGTCGATTGACTCACCGGTCAACTGGGCGATGCCGACGCTGACACCGATGGTCACTTGCTTTCCGCTCAATTCGAACGGCATCTGGAGGTTCTGGACGATCCGGTCGGCGATTTCGCTGGTGAACGAAACGCCGGAGCCCGAGCGGCTCAGGATGATCGCGAATTCGTCACCACCCAGGCGGGCGACAAGATCCGAGGACCGTACGCAATCGCGCAGGCGCTGCGCGACCAGCTTGAGCATTTCATCTCCGGCATCATGGCCATAGGCGTCGTTGACCGGCTTGAAATTGTCCAGGTCGAGCAGCATCAGATCGCCTTCGCACTGGAGCGCGGCAACCTTTCGAAGAGTATCCTCGAGCGTTGCATTGAAAAGAGTGCGGTTGGCCAGCCCGGTCAGCGTGTCGTGATGGGCGGCATACTCGATCTTTGCAACAGCCTGTTCCCGGGTCGTCACATCCTCATGGGTGCCGATCCAGCCACCGGCGGGCAACGGCGTTTGAATGACACTGATTACTCTGCCATTCGGGTGCTTGAATTTGGATCGGACGACGTTGCCGGCCGAAAGCCGCGTCATCAGGTCCATGACGTGATCGTGGACATTGCCCTTGAATTCACCACGGGTTTTCTCGGATTCGACAAGCTCGGTTATCGAAACGCCCGCGTGAACTTCGCCCTCGGGCTTGCTGAAGAGGTCGACATACTGCTTGTTCCACAGTGTCAGGCGGCCCTGGGCGTCGAAAACGCTCACGCCCTGACGCATGTTGGCAAGAACGGCATCCAGTTCTTCCCAGCGGTGGCGGGCTGTCCGTTCGTTTTCGGCAAGCAGTTTTTCCAGAAGCTTGCGGTCGGTTATGTCGTAGAAATTGTGGATCAGACCACCGGACGGCAAGGGGGTGCTGCGGGTTTCGATATAGACGCCGTTCGCGGTCTGCCGCTCGAAAACCTGGGCTGTGGTCAGGTCGTAGAACGAATACCGTTCCTGCGCGAGCGCTTCGATGTCGCCGGGACCATAGTCCCCGCGTTTCGCGTTGCGGATGAAGAAGTCGTACAGGGTGGGGCGCTCGTCGGTGAATTCTTGTGACACGTCCAGAAGCCGGCGAAACTCGTCGTTGCTTGATTCAAGCCTGAGGTCTTTGCCGTAGTAGGCAATGCCGCCGGGAAAATGATCGAATATCGTCTGCAGCGTGTCCGCATGCTGTTTCGTCTCGGTGATGTCGGTCAAGGAAACGACGACCCCGGCCTGTCCGGGCGTGTGGTCGATATCGGCAATGGATTGCGCGTTGAGGCGCAGCCAGACAGGTTCTGACTGCCCGCACCGGCTCAGCTTCACAAGGCGGTTCTTGATCTTTTCAGGTTCCCGAGCCGCGAGCATCAACGGGTTCAGATCCACTGCCGGGTCTGAAAAGTCAAGGTCGAGATCCTGGACGGCCTTGCCCTTCAGATCTTTCTGATCGCCCAACAGGGTGGCGGCTGCCGGGTTGAACGCCTGGATCCGCCCCGCCTGATCAAGCAGAAGAATTCCTTCGGTAAGGGCTTCAAGCGTGGCACGATGCACCGCTTCGGAGAGGCGGACCGCCTGGTCGGCAAGTTTGCGTTCGGTTATATTCTGGAACGCGCCAACCAGCCGGGACACGGTACCGTTTTCGAGGATCGGACGTCCGACGGCCCGCACCCAGGTATGCCGGCCCTTGGCGGTGATGAAGGGCAGCTCCAGGTCCCAGCCGATACCTTCCTTGATGCCCCGATTGACGGCTGCCGATATCTCATCCCGGTATTCTTTAGGGTAAAAGGAGAGCGCGGTTTTGACATCCGGTTGAAAACCGCTCTCGACCTCATGAATCTCACAGGTCTTGTCGGTCCAGGTCACGACATTGGTGTTCAGGTCGATTTCCCAGCCGCCGACACCCGAAACGCTCGTGACTTCCTGCAGGAGATCGTGTTTTCCGGCGGCCAGCTTCTGGTGCCGTTCCATTTCGATCAGGGTCTGCTGGTTCTGAACACTGAACCGGTGTGCCTTGATGAGGCCTTCCACGGCGGTTGCAAGCCGCCGGAGCTGCTCTAGCTGCTGCCGGGTGGGAATGCGCGGTTTTGTATCTATCACGCACAATGTGCCGAGCCTGTTGCGGCCGTCTATCGACAAGGGGCAGCCCGCATAAAACCGGATATGCGGCTCACCGGTGACAAGCCGGTTGTTATTGAAACGATCATCCGCTTCCGCGTCGGGAACGACAAAGATGTCATCGCTCAAAATGGCGTGCTGACAAAAGGAAGCACTGCGCTCGGTTCCCTCGGCATCCAGGCCGTAGCGGGCCTTGAACCATTGTTCTTCCACATCGACCAGCGCGATGAGACTGATGGGGCAGTCCATGATGCCGGCGGCGGCTTCAACAACCGCATTGTATTCGGGCAGGCGCTCGGAGCGGAGAATCTGAAGTGAACGCAACGCTTCGATGCGTTCCCGTTCGTTTTTGCCCTGCACAATAGTCATATAGCTGGTTTCCTCGAAGCCTTGGCTCCGGAATGGTAGTAATTTCCCTTACAAGGTAAGGTTGGAACTCAAAATAAAAGATTAAATTCAAGGGAGACACGAAATAAATTGCAACTTTTAAGAAAAAATAGAACGTGGCCGTATTTATGACAGTATTTTTAATGAAAAAAGATTGTATTGCCTGATATTTTTACTGATGAGGCATGTTCGAGGTTGAGCAGCCTAAGAATGAAAAACCACTGTCCGTCCCGGGGTAGCGAAGACCGGGCGTGCTCCCCGGCCAGATGATGGAGAGCCGCGCGCCAACAAAAAACCCGGTCGCGAGACCGGGTTTGAAGGTACGCGGCAGACCCGCGGATAACTGCATTTGTTTCAAGCAGCTTTGATTGTCAGGCTGCGCGGCGGAAGGACAGGCTCATGCCGCCACCGGACCGGTTGCGACGGCGCTCTTCCGGCGGAATGTAAACAATGGCGCTGTGCTCGGTGCAGTAGGACACGCCCGCTTCTACGCGCGTGTTGCACGGGAACACGTAGTTGCCGGAGTCGCCCTCTGCCCATTTGCAGCAGCCCGGACGCGGGAGAGACAAGTCAGCCATGATGTTTTCCTTTATTCTTTCTAACCAAGCGGCAAAAGCGCTCGAGCATCCTCCGGTAGGAGAGGATCCGAACAGCTTTTGTCAGAAATCGGATGTAATCAGCGCCCGGGACGTCATCCGTTGTCCACCCGCAAGGGTGCTCTTCAGCAAGCGCAGGCCTTACATAAGCGGCACGTCACAAAAATGCAATAGAATAGCTGGCAATTCCGGCCTGCGCACAGTGCATACCGGGTTAACACCCCGTTATCATTCCAAGATTGTTGGTGTTTATTCAGCTGCCTTGCCGATCTTCAGGCAACCGGCCCCCGGCAGCCCTCAATGCTTCCGGTGTATCAAGGTCAAGTCTTGCCGCAACGCCGATTTCAACCTCCGTCACGAAACCTGGATTGTCGGCAATGACATGCCGGGCGCCGACATCGCCGCTCAGGTTCTTCAGGGCGCTGAAAAACCGGCGGTCCCAAAGGACGGGGTTGCCGCGTTTGCCGTCCGCCGTCGCCGTCGCGATCAGGCAGGACCGGCTGCCGCGATAGGCGGACACGAGTTTGCCGAGCGCATCCGCCCCGATACCTGGCATGTCTCCCAGGAGAATGATCACGGCGTCGATATCCTCGGACACGGCGTTCACTCCGGCGCGGATCGACCCGGACATGCCGTCGGCGAAGTCCGGATTGTGCACCAGGGTCACATCGAGATCCGCGACCTGGGCCGCGATGTCCTCCGCCAGATGACCGGTGACGACGATGGTCTGCGTCAGCCCCGCGCCGCAGGCAGCCTCGGCCGCGTGCCGGATCAGCGGTTTGCCGTCCAGCGTGGCAAGAAGCTTGTTGGGACCGCCCATGCGGGATGACTTGCCCGCGGCAAGGACAAGCGCGGCGATCTTGGGCGCGCTGCCCGAGCGCTTGGCTTCCCGCGGCTGAGGCCGGGTTCCGATTTCCATCAGCAATCCTCCCACACCCATCGCGGTTATGTCGCCGGGCGTCACATCGAGCCCGGCCAGCAGCCGGTCGAGCACCCAGTCGAAACCGTTTTCCTTCGGGCTGCGGGCACATCCCGGAGCGCCAAGCACGGGGACGCCCGACAACTCGGCAAGCATCAGCAGGTTGCCGGGATCGACTGGCATGCCGAGATGCCGCACCGTGCCACCGGCCCGGTCGACGGCCGCGGGCAGAACGTCCTGCCGGTCGATCACGGCGGAGGCGCCGAACAGGATCAGGAAATCGGCCCCCTGCCGGATCAGCTCGGTCATGGCCTCGGCGACGGCTTCTGCCTCGTGCGGCACCCGGGTCTCGCGGAACACGGAACTGCCGCTCGCGCGCAACCGCTCTTCCAGCACCCGGCGGGTCTTGTCCATCGTGGCCGTCTTCAGATGCGCAAGCCGGGTTGCGACCAGTCCGACCCGGCGCGGCTTGAAGGGCGCGATCCGCACCGCCCCCTCGAGCGCTCGCTCGGCGGCCGCGATCAGGTCGCCGGGAAGCGCGAAGGAAATGATCTTCGCGGTCGTCACCATCCGTCCGGCACCGACCTTGCTGAAATTGGCAAGGGTGGCGAATGTGATTGCCGGGTCGATGCGATTGGCGGCCGTGACGGCGTCCGCATCGACAACCAGCAGTCCGTCGCAATCCGCATAAAGGTTCATGCGTCCGGTGAAGGCATCATCATGACTGAGCCCGGGCCCCATCGCTGCCATGGCCAGCCGGCCGGCAGCCTCGTCCTCACCTGTATCGCCCGGGTCGAGCCGGGCAACCACCAGGGTGCTTGCGCCCGAGGCGGCGAGATCTGCGCAGTCCTGCCCGGACAGGACATGGCCTTTTTTCAGGACACGTCCGGGCAGCGCCGTCTTGTGTGCGAGAATGCAGCCGGGCGCCTGGTCCACCGGACACGGGCCGAACTTCATGCGGCTGCTCCCGGCCCCTTGCGCAACGCGCCGATGACGGACCCGAGCACGGCGACAGCGATTTCCTCCGGCGACGCCGCGCCGATATCAAGGCCGATCGGGGCGTCGATCCTGCCGCAGACGGACGGATCGAGTCCGGCTTCGGCGAAGCGCTCCAGCCGCTTGCCATGGGTTTTGCGGCTGCCGAGCGCGCCGACGTAGAAACAGCCGGTCCGGAGCGCTTCGATCAGCGGATAGTCGTCGATCTTCGGATCGTGGGTGACGGCGGCGACGGCGGTAAACGTGTCGAGCGGCGTTTCCCTCAAGACATCTTCGGGCCATTCGGCTTTCAAGGTGCCTTCCGGAAACCGCGCCTCCGTGGCGAAGGCCGTTCGCGGATCGATGACCGTCACGTCAAGGCCGGCGATGGCAGCCATGGGCACGAGTGCCTGGCTGATATGAACCGCGCCGATGATGACGAGCCTCGGTGCCGGCACCGACACGTTCAGAAAGACCTCGCCGGTGCCGGTCGTGACCATGCCCGACTTGCCGGACCGGAAGCGCCGGTCGAAGTCCCCGGCCAGCGGGTCGGCACTGAAGTCGTCCGATTGGCGCACAAGCCGCTGGGCACCGCCGGGCATCTCCGTCACGACAATGGTCGCGCGCCGTCCGGTGCGGGCTTCGTTCAGCTCCTTGAGCAGGGAAAGATCCATGAGGTCAGGTCCGGTCCGTTGCCAGCTTGAGGCCGAGACCGACGAGCAGGGACCCGCCCAGCCAGCGTGTCAGGTCCTGGAACCTGGAGGACCGGGTGAGCCGCTTCTTGACTTCAGCGGCGAAGAACACGGTCACCAGGTCGGCCGAGGTGAAGGCGAAATTGACGATTGTCCCCAGCAGCAGGAACTGCACCCAGATCGGCAGACCGGCGTCCGGGCTGACGAATTGCGGCAGAAAGGCAATGAAGAACACCGCGACCTTCGGGTTGAGAATTTCCACCAGAATGCTGTCGGCAAAGGCGCGGTGCGCGGATTTTCCCGGCAACTCCGGCATGGGCCCGGCTGCCACCCGTGTCCGGATCATCTGGATGCCGAGAAAGACCAGGTAGCCGCCTCCCACCAGTTTCAAGGTGAAATAAAGCGTCGGCACGGCTGCGAAAATCGCCGACAGCCCGAACGCGGCTGCCAGCACGTGGACATAACAGCCCAGGTGGATGCCGGCCGCGGCCATCAGCCCGGCGCGCTGACCGCGCGAAATCGTCTGTGCGGCGGTGTAAAGCAGCGCGGGGCCGGGCATGTAGGCGAACAGGACGGTCGCGGCGGCGAAGGCAAGCATGGTTTCGATTGTCATCAGAGCGGTTCCGGTTCAGGTCACGGGTTCGACATGGACCCGGATCCGGCCGCCGCACGACAGGCCGACACGCCAGGCTGTTTCGTCGGCGACTCCAAACTCGAGAGTGACCGGTTTGCCGGTGTCGATGACATCGATGGCCTCGGAAACAACCGCACCTTCCACACAGCCGCCGGACACCGACCCCTCGAAATTGCCGTCCGCGTCGATGACCAGATGCGCGCCGACCGGCCGCGGTGCCGATCCCCAGGTTTCGATCACGGTCGCAAGCGCGACCTGCCGCCCCGATCCGCGCCAGTCCTCGGCGGTTTTCAGGACGTCGGCAACGGCTGGGGCGCCGGATGAAGCGCCAGTTGAGTCATCGGGTGAGGCAAGGGTGGCTGGCATGGTTTCGTCCCTGAAGTTCGGACGATCAATATAGACCTTTCTGCAGGCGATGAAAGAGACCGGAGAACAGAAACGGCGCCCGCGGTGGCAGGCGCCGTTGACAGTGTTAGCAGCTGTTGTCGCCGGGATCTTATTCCGCGGCGATGCGCAGAGCCGGCGCGGCGCTCAGCACGGCGCCGTCGACATGGGACTCGAAGGCTTCGAAGTTGCTGACGAACATTTCCACCAGCTTGGCGGCCTGCAGGTCATAGGCATCCTTGTCGGCCCAGGTCTCGCGCGGTGTCAGCATCCGGGCGTCGACACCGGCGACGGACACCGGAACCTCGAAACCGAAATTCGCGTCGGTCCGGAAGTCCGCGTCTTTCAGGTCGCCGGAAAGAGCTGCCTGCAGCAGGGTGCGGGTGGCCTTGATCGGCATGCGTTGTCCCGTGCCGTAGGCGCCACCGGTCCATCCGGTATTGACCAGCCAGCAGTTCACGCTGTGACGGGCGATCAGGTCTTTCAGAAGGTTGCCGTATTCGGACGGGTGCCGTGGCAGGAACGGGGCTCCGAAACAGGTGGAGAAGGTTGCCTGGGGTTCGGTGACGCCCTTCTCGGTTCCGGCGACCTTCGCGGTATAGCCGGACAGGAAGTGGTACATGGCCTGGGCCGGGGTCAGTCTGGCGATCGGCGGCATCACGCCAAACGCATCGGCAGTCAGCATGATGATGGTCCTGGGCACCGGCGCGCGGCCGGTGGGACTGGCGTTGGAAATGAAGTGGATCGGATACGCCGCGCGGGTGTTTTCCGTCTTCGAGCCATCGTCGAAATCGGGAACCCGGTTCTCGTCGAGCACGACATTTTCAAGAACGGTACCGAAACGCTGGGTCGTGGAATGGATCTCCGGTTCCGCTTCGGCCGACAGCTTGATGGTTTTCGCGTAGCAGCCGCCCTCGAAATTGAAGACGCCGTTTTCACTCCAGCCGTGTTCGTCATCGCCGATCAGCGTGCGGGACGGATCGGCGGACAGGGTTGTCTTGCCTGTGCCGGAGAGGCCGAAGAAGACCGCCGTATCGCCGTCGTCGCCCACATTGGCCGAGCAATGCATGGGCATGACGCCCTTGGCCGGCAGCAGGTGATTGAGCATGGTGAAAACCGATTTCTTCATTTCACCCGCATAGGAGGTCCCGCCGATCAGGATGATCTTCCGGGTCAGGTCGCATGCGATGACCGTTTCGCCCCGGCAGCCATGGCGGGCCGGATTGCCCTTGAAGCTCGGCAGGTCGACGATCGTCATGTCCGGCGCGAAACCGGCCAGATCACCGCTCTCGGGCCGCAGCAGCAGGTTGCGGATGAACAGGGAATGCCATGCATACTCGGTGTAGACGCGCACCGGCAGCCGGTGCGCCGTGTCCGCGCCGCCGTAGAGATCCTGCGCGAACAGTTCCCGGCCCTCGGCATGGTCGAGGAAATCGGCCAGCAGCAGGTCGAACTGGTCACGGGACATCTGCCCGTTGTTGTCCCACCACACCGTGTCCCTTGTTTCCTCATCGAGGACGACGAACTTGTCCTTGGGCGACCGGCCGGTATGGGCGCCGGTGTCTGCGACGAGGGCGCCGCCTGCGGTCAGCCGGGATTCGCCGCGGGAAATCGAATATTCGTAAAGCGCAGGCTCGTTCTGGTTCCAATAGAGCGCCTTCAGGCCCTTGAAGCCGAAGATCTCGCTGCCAATAGAGGGGTTCCTGACGCCAACTTCTTGCATTTTCCCGCAGTCCTCGTGATGTGGGCTTGTCTCTTCGCCACCGGAGAAAGTTAAGAAAGACTGAATCCGGCTGTGAGGGCTGCGAACGTAGTGGAATGGCTATGGGGCAGCAAGTCTGCCAAAGGGGCTATGTCCTTGTTAAATCGATTAAAAAAACCCTTTAAATTGCCAATGATTAATTTGGACGTCGAACTAAAAACCGAAACCTTCGAATTGTTCGTTATGGTGATTGAAGTGAAAGAAAATGAGTTTATTTCGCGTCGTCAGAGGGTCTTCGCCGCAGGTTGACGGGCAGGTTGACGGTCCGGGCGCACGGGTTACGGTGTGAGGCCGTCTTGAATTCGTCCACATCGAACCCCACCACTGAGGCCGCTGGGCAGTCTGTTGAGCCAGTATGCGGCAGCAGACCCGCCGACCGCCGGGTTTGCCTTAATTTATGCGCATTTAGCAGGCCAAAGGCTGTGTGTTACATTAATGCTGGTTAACCGATGCACACCATTCGGTGCGTTGCCGGAAATGGAAAAACAAAGCATGCCGACAATTGCTCTGGTCGATGACGACCGCAACATTCTGACTTCGGTCTCGATCGCATTGGAAGCCGAAGGGTATCGCGTCCAGACCTATACGGACGGCACATCCGCACTCGACGGTCTGCAGAGCGATCCGCCGGAATTGGCGATTTTCGACATCAAGATGCCGCGTATGGACGGCATGGAGCTGTTGCGCCGCCTGCGCCAGAACTCGGATCTGCCGGTGATTTTCCTGACGTCGAAGGACGATGAGATCGACGAATTGTTCGGTCTGAAAATGGGCGCCGACGATTTCATCCGCAAACCCTTTTCGCAGCGGCTCCTCGTCGAGCGCGTCCGCGCCGTGCTGCGCCGCGCGCAGCCCAAGGATGCCTCCGCTCCGCGCGACGACGCCGACAAGCTGCTGGAACGCGGCCAGTTGCTGATGGACCAGGAACGGCATACCTGTACCTGGAACAACAAGCCGGTGACGCTGACGGTGACGGAATTCCTGATCCTGTCCGCGTTGGCGCAGCGTCCGGGCGTCGTCAAGAGCCGCAATGCCCTGATGGATGCGGCCTATGACGATCAGGTCTATGTGGACGACCGGACCATCGACAGTCACATCAAACGCCTGCGCAAGAAGTTCAAGGTGGTTGACGACGACTTCGACATGATCGAAACCCTCTATGGTGTCGGTTACCGCTTCCGGGAGGCCTGATAACGATCCGGGTGATCTCCGGCGTGCCCCGGCAGGGGGCGTGCCGGAGGAGAACCCGGGTGGCGATGTCGCCGGCGCGGATCCGGTCCTGGTCCGGGCGTGGCCCGGGGAACGCTTCAATACAGTCAGGGAAGGCTCCAAATGGCGGTTGACGGTGAGAGCGCGGAAGGAATGGCCGCCTCCGAACCTCAATCCGGTTCGGAACGTCCCCGCTTGCGTCAGCTCGGCAACAAGCGCATCCGCCGCCGCCTCCTGAACCAGTTCGCACGTATTTTCGGCACTTATGTGCTGTCTTCCCTGACCCGGCGGATCATCGCCATCAATCTGGTCGGCCTGCTGGCCCTGGTGATCGGCATCCTGTATCTCAACCAGTTCCGGGCCGGCCTGATCGACGCGCGGGTACAAAGCCTTCTGACGCAGGGCGAAATCATCGCCGGGGCGATTGCGGCCTCGGCCACCGTCGACACGGGAACGATCACTGTCGATCCGGAACGCCTGCTGCAGCTTCAGGCGGGCGAAAGCATCACACCGACCCAGGAAGATCTCGACAGCCTCGACTTTCCGATCAACCCGGAAAGGGTCGGACCGGTCCTGCGCAGGCTGATCTCGCCGACCAAGACCCGCGCCCGGATCTATGATCCCGAGGGCATCCTGATCCTGGACAGCCGGCATCTTTACACCAGCGCCCAGATCCTGCGCTTCGACCTGCCGCCGCCGAACGCCGTGGAAGAGGGCTTCTGGGACACGGTGTGGCAGTGGACCAAACGCTGGCTGCGCCAGGGCGATCTGCCGGTCTATCAGGAGGTCGGAGGTGGTGACGGGCGCGCCTATCCTGAAGTGGAGGCAGCGCTTGCCGGCTCGCCGGCCAGCGTCACCCGGGTCTCCCAGCGCGGTGAGCTGATCGTGTCCGTGGCGGTGCCGATCCAGCGGTTTCGCGCAGTGCTGGGATCGCTGCTGCTGTCGACGCAGGGCGGCGACATCGATGCGATCGTGCGTGCGGAGCGGATCGCGATCATCCGGGTCTTCCTGTTCGCGGCAACGGTCACGATCCTTCTGTCGATCCTGCTCGCGGGAACCATCGCCGGCCCCGTCCGGCGGCTGGCGGCAGCGGCCGACCGGGTCCGCCGGGGATCGAACTCGCGCGAGGAAATTCCGGACTTCTCCGACAGGCAGGACGAGATCGGCCATCTGGCGCGCTCGTTCCGCGAGATGACCAATGCGCTCTACAACAAGATTGACGCCATCGAGCAGTTCGCCGCCGATGTTGCCCATGAACTGAAGAACCCGCTGACCTCCCTGCGCAGCGCCGTTGAAACCCTGCCGCTGGCCAGGTCGCAGGAGTCGAAGGATCGGCTCATGGAGGTGATCCAGCACGATGTCCGCCGTCTGGACCGCCTGATCAGCGACATATCCGACGCGTCGCGGCTCGATGCTGAACTGGCCCGGATCCAGGCGGATCCCATCGATCTTGCCGAACTTCTGCGCAACATGGCGGACGCCGCGAATGAACGCTCGGCGGTGGAGGAGGCCAGCGTCAAGCTCACTGTTGCCGACGCACAGGGGAGCAGGCCCTACAGAATGCTGGGTCACGACATCCGCCTCGGTCAGGTCGTCAGCAATTTGCTCGACAACGCCAGGTCCTTCTCGCCTGCCGACGGCATTGTCCGGGTCGACCTGAGCCGCGAGGGCCGCATGATCAAGATCACTGTCGACGACGACGGTCCCGGCATCCGGGCGGAAAATACGGAGCGCATTTTCGAGCGCTTTTACACCGACCGGCCTGATGGCGAGGGGTTCGGCAACAATTCCGGTCTCGGCCTGTCCATCTCCCGGCAGATCATTGCGGCACACGGCGGCACCATTTCCGCGGCCAACCGGCTGGAGCCTCTTGCGGACGGCAGCCACAGGATCGCCGGCGCCCGCTTCACCATTCGCCTGCCCGCCGGGCTCGGCAAGTGACCCGGCCCGCCGTCCACGCCAACTGCCTTGTTCTGGGAACCTGCGGCGTCCTGATCCGCGGCGGCGCCGGTTGCGGCAAGTCCTCGTTCTGCGACCTCCTGATCGAGGCCGCGCTGGCGAAGGGCAATCTCGGACGGTTGGTGGCCGATGACTACGTCCATGTCGTGCCGGAAGACGGCCGGTTGCTGGCCAGCCCGCCGGACACTATCCGGGGAATAATGGAGATCCGCGGGTTCGGGCTTGTCGACACGCAATATACGCCCCGCGCCCGTATAGATCTGGTTGTCGACCTGCTGCCGATGGAGCGGCTCGAGCGTCTGCCGGATGCGGCCTTCGTGACCGTGTGCCTTGAAGGTATTGAGGTGCCAGCCCTGTCCTGCCCGGCAAACAGACCCGATGTTTCGCTGCGGCTTGTTCGCTGGGCGCTTCGTGGTCTTCTCCCGGACGCCCCTGATTATATTTAGGGCACTGCCGGTGTTTTTTGCTTGCAACTGATCAAACGGTTGAAGAGAGTGCATCTGACTGATAAACGCCCGGCTCCGTCCGGATCCCGTGTGTGGATCCGAAGTTCATCGCACTCGATAATCAGGCAATCCCACGTATGATCGGACTTGTACTTGTGACCCATGGACGCCTCGCCGAAGAATTCAAGGCGGCGCTGGAACATGTTGTTGGTCCCCAGGAACAGGTCGAAACGATTTCAATCGGGCCGGATGACGATATGGAGCAGCGGCGCCAGGACATTCTGGCCGCCGTGGAAGCCGCCAATTCCGGCAAGGGTGTGGTGCTGCTGACCGACATGTTCGGCGGGACGCCCTCCAACCTGGCGATTTCGGTCATGGACAGCAAATCCGTTGAAGTGGTGGCCGGTGTCAACCTGCCCATGCTGATCAAGCTGGCCAGTGTGCGCACCGACCGCGCCCTCGCGGAAGCCGTCGACGAAGCCCGCCAGGCCGGTCAGAAATACATTTCGGTCGCCAGTCAGGTGTTGTCGGGGCAGAACTGACACAGACAATGACGACGCGGAACCTCTTGCAAAAAGACCTAAAGATAGTCAACCGCCGCGGATTGCACGCGCGCGCCTCGGCGAAACTCGTCAAGCTGGTGGAAACCTTCGCGGCCGAAGTGCATGTGTCGAAGGATGGCCAGACGGTCGGAGGCACGTCGATCATGGGGCTCATGATGCTTGCGGCCAGCCCCGGGTGCTGCATCAGCGTCAGCGTCAGCGGAACGGATGCGGATGCGGCCCTGGCGGCGATATGCGAGCTGGTCGAAAGTGGCTTCGGCGAGACCGATTGATTTTCACCTGTTTCGGCGCCACCATACGGCGCGTCGATCAGAGCGTGCTGACACGCTGAACCCTGTCCTTCGACACTTGTCTTCACCGCCGGTTGGGAAACGAAATGCCGAGTCAGACTGACGACCGATTGATTGGCGCTGCGCGAACCGCCCTCGCGCATGTTCACGAAACGCTGGACCTGGACTTCGCATTCGAGCTCTGGGACGGGTCCCGGGTTCCCGCGGACGCTCCCGCCGACGGCCTGCGGCTGGCCTTGTCCGGGGCCGCGCTGACCCGGCTGCTGCGCCGCCCGAAGCTCAAGACCCTGATTGATCTCTACGCCGCCGGCGACGTCGATCCCCGTGGCGGCAGCATCTTCGATTTCGCCACCAGGCGGCCCGCGATCAAGAGCCGGGACATCCGCAAGCGCCTGAACAAGGGTCTGCTTCTCAAATGCGCCGTGCCGCTGGTCCTCGGATGGGGGGCCGGAAAGGCGCGCCAGGGGCCCGGCGGGCTGGATGCAGGCCAGGGCGCGGACAGGGGCTCCGGCAGCCGCAAGGACGACATCGCCTTTCACTACGATGTCTCCAACGACTTCTACCGGCGGTTTCTCGATCCGGAGATGGTCTATACCTGCGCCTATTTCACCGACTGGTCGAACGATCTGGCGACGGCGCAGAAAGACAAGCTGGACATGATCTGCCGCAAGCTGCGGCTCAAGCCGGGCGACCGCCTGCTTGACATCGGCTGTGGCTGGGGCGCGCTGATCTGCCATGCCGCGGAGCATTACGGCGTCACCGCCGTGGGGGTGACGCTGGCCGAGGAACAGCTCAAACTCGCCAGGGAACGCATCGCGGAACGCGGTCTCGGCGACAGGGCCTCCGTGGAACTGATCGACTATCGCGAGATGAAGGGGTCGTTCGACAAGATTTCCTCCATCGGCATGTTCGAGGCGGTCGGCCTGGACAATTTCGACAATTACTTCCAGAGCGTTCGCCGGCTGCTCCGGCCACGCGGTCTTTATCTTCATCACGCAATCACAAGGCGCGGCAAGAAGGACCTGAAGGCCTTCCGCCGCAAGAAGCCGGAATATCAGGCGCTTGTCCGCTACATCTTTCCGGGCGGCGAGGTCGACCATATCGGCTGGACGCTTACCAACCTCGAGGCCCATGGGTTCGAGGTTCACGATGTCGAGGCCTGGCGAGAGCACTACGCCCGCACCACCCGGCTGTGGGCCGAGAACCTCATGGACGTGAAGGACGCGGCGATCGCGGAAATCGGTGAACACAGGTACCGGCTGTGGCTTGCCTATCTCATCGGCGTCTCGCTCGGGTTCGAGCGGGGCTCGATCGGCATCTTCCAGACAGTCGCCAGCAAGCGCGCAAAGGGCCCTTCCGGGATGCCGCCGACGCGCGAGGATCTCTACCGGTCCTGATGGCCCCGTTCAAAATCAGTCCGTCTGTTTGATCATATAAAGAATTCTTTATATCTTTATTGCTAAGCAGCGCCGCGGGCGCTATAACGCCCGGCAATGGTCTCCGGCAGTGTCCGGAGACCGGCTTGCGGCCCTGCGATGCCAGCATCACCATGTCACAGGGCGGCTGCATTCCTATCGGGCTGGGCTCTCAACAGGCTCCAACAGCAGGACACATTCATGACCGACTACATTATCAAGGATATCGGGCTCGCGGACTGGGGTCGTACCGAAATCGAGATCGCCGAGCACGAGATGCCGGGCCTGATGGCTTGCCGTGAGGAATTCGGCACGTCCAAGCCGCTCAAGGGTGCCCGGATCGCCGGGTCGCTCCACATGACGATCCAGACCGCCGTCCTGATCGAGACGCTGACCGCGCTGGGCGCCGAAGTCCGCTGGGCCTCCTGCAACATCTACTCCACCCAGGACCAGGCTGCCGCGGCCATCGCCGCCACCGGCGTTCCGGTCTTCGCCGTCAAGGGCGAGACCCTGGAAGAATACTGGGACTACGCGGACAAGATCTTCGACTTCGCCGATGGCGCCAACATGATCCTGGACGATGGCGGCGACGCCACGCTCTACATTCTCATGGGCGCGCGGGTCGAGGCCGGCGAGACCGATATCATCGAGAACCCGACCTCCGAGGAAGAGGAATGCCTGTTCGCGCAGATCAAGAAGCGCATGGCAGCCAACCCGGGCTGGTTCACAAAACAGAGAGACCTGATCCAGGGCGTTTCGGAAGAGACCACCACCGGTGTTCTGCGTCTTTATGAAATGCAGAAGAAGGGCGGACTGCCGTTCCCGGCAATCAACGTCAACGACAGCGTCACCAAGTCGAAGTTCGACAATCGTTACGGCTGCCGCGAAAGCCTGGTCGACGGCATCCGCCGCGGCACCGACGTCATGATGTCGGGCAAGGTCGCCGTGGTCTGCGGTTACGGCGATGTCGGCAAGGGTTCCGCACAGTCGCTCGCCGGTGCCGGTGCGCGCGTGATCGTCACCGAAATCGATCCGATCTGTGCCCTGCAGGCGTCCATGGACGGCTTTGAGGTCAAGACCATGGAACAGGTCCTGCCGGAAGGCGACATCTATGTCACCGCCACCGGCAACAAGGACATCATCACCTTCGACCACATGCGTGGCATGAAGGACATGGCGATCGTCTGCAACATCGGCCACTTCGACAACGAGATTCAGGTTGCCGCGCTGAAGAACACCAAGTTGCGCCCGGTCAAGGACCAGGTCGACATGTACGAGTTCCCGGACGGCAAGCGCATGATCCTGCTCTCCCAGGGCCGCCTGGTGAACCTGGGCAATGCCACCGGTCATCCGAGCTTCGTGATGTCCGCGAGCTTCACCAACCAGGTTCTGGCGCAGATCGAACTCTTCTCCAAGGGCGATCAGTACAAGAACGAAGTCTACGTGCTGCCGAAGCACCTGGACGAGAAGGTTGCCCGCCTGCATCTGGAGAAGCTCGGTGTGACGTTAACCGAGCTGTCAAACGAGCAGTCTCAATATCTGGGGATTAACAAGACCGGTCCGTTCAAGCCGGAACACTACAAATACTGATTTTGTCGGGGCGGCCCACTAGATGTGGTGACCGCCCTGATTCGGTCTTGTGAACAAAAAAATACGGGACCCTAGAATTTTAAGGGTCCTGTTAACTTTTCAGTTACGGACTCTTCTGCGTGATTCTCAAAAAGGTTATGGTTTAAGCGAATCAAGGGCCAGGAGGCGGATGTCCTTGATTTGCTCCCGGAATCCGGGAGCTGCGGTCCGCATCAGCGGGCATGGCGGCGTTAAGGGGATCACAATATGCCGAAAGGCAGCAGGAACGGCGCGCGGCCACGCGCGACGTGGCGCAACTGGAGTCTGAAATCGGTTCAGCTGGGCGGCACCGCATTGGTGGGCTCGGGTCTGTTTTCAAGCTCGGCTGCCGCGGATATGCTGGCCGACACAACCGCCGCCATAAATCCCGATAGCATGATTCTTTTTGGCGCGCTCGGCGGAATGTGCACCTTCGCGGTCACCGCGGCCGTTGCCCTGGTCCGTCACCGCAAGCAGGCCGCGCAACAGACCGGCACCCTGGAACAGGAAAAGAGCGACCTGAAATTCCGGGTGGACCGCCTGGAAGCGATGCTCAACACCGACGAGCAGCGGGTCGTTGTCTGGACCGGCAACGGCGCCATGCCCCAGATCTGGGGGGTCCTGCCGGAAAAATCCGGCGTGCCGCGTCCACCCGCGCAATTGCTTGCTTTCGGAAGCTGGCTGACCGCGAAAGGCGCCGGCGACCTGGAGCGGTTCCTGGACACGCTGTTCCGGACCGGAGAAGCTTTCACCACGACATTGAAAACCCGCACGGGCAGCTATGTGGAAGCGCTTGGACGCACCACCGGCGGGGCGGTTGTCCTGCGCCTGCGCGACCTGACGGGCGAGCGGCAGATGCAGGCCGAGCTGGCCGCCCGCAACGCCAAGATCTCCGGCGAGCTGCACATGCTGCATGCACTGCTGGATGCGATGCCTGCACCGGCCTGGCAGCGGGATGCGGAAGGCAATCTGATCTGGGCGAACGGCGCCTATGCCGAAGCCGTCGAAATGCCGGATGCGACAAGCGCCGTGACCCAGGGGGTGACGTTCCTGGACGCGGCGGCCCGCACGGCGATGGCCGTCCAGCGCACGGAAGACGGCTGTTTCAACGCCCGTATTCCGATCGTGGCCTCGGGCGACCGGCGGGTGTTCGAAGTGACCGATGTCAACGCGAATGTCGGCGGGGCCGGCATTGCCGTGGACATCAGCGAACTGGAACAGGCGCGCAAGGAACTCGGCCGCGCCGAGGATTTTCATGGCCGGACGCTCGACCAGCTGGCCGCCGCGGTCTCGATTTACAGCGCGGACCGCAAGCTGCAGTTCTACAACGCGGCGTTCCGCCAGCTCTGGGATCTCGATCCGGCATTTCTGGAAGGCCATCCGGAGGACGGCGCCGTTCTCGATGCCTTGCGGGCTGCGCGCAAGCTTCCCGAACAGGTGGATTACCGGGTCTGGCGCAACAAGATGCTGGACAGCTACCAGTCGCTGGAAGCCCGCGAAAGCTGGTGGCATCTGCCCGACGGGCGCACGTTGCGTGTCATCGCCAACCCGCATCCGCAAGGCGGTGTGACCTATATCTACGAAAATGTCACCGAACAGCTCGATCTGGAGAGCCGCTATAATGCGCTGACCCGTGTGCAGGGCGAAACCCTCGACAACCTCTCGGAAGCCGTCGCCGTGTTCGGCTCCGACGGACGCCTGCGCCTGTGGAATCCGGCTTTCGGCCAGATCTGGGGTCTGGAAGAAGACCAGCTCGCCGAGTTGCCGCATGTCAACGAAGTGGTGTCGGCCTGCACGCTCAATGACCTGGAACGGGGGGCCTGGGAGCAGCTTGTCGGCAACGTCACCGGCCTGCTCGACAACCGCACGCAGAAAGTCAGCCGGCTGGAGCGCCACAACGGCGACGTTCTCGACTATGCGACGGTGCCATTGCCGGACGGCGGCACGCTTGTCACCTTTGTGGACGTGACCGACAGCGTCAACGTGGAACGCGCCCTTCTGGAAAAGAACGAGGCCCTGGAACAGGCGGACCAGATCAAGAACGCCTTTATCCAGCACGTGTCCTACGAACTGCGCTCGCCGCTGACCAACATCATCGGTTTCGCCCAGCTCCTGGCGGACCCCAAGTTCGGCGAACTGTCGGAAAAGCAGAGCGAATACACCGATTACATCCAGTCCTCGTCGTCCGCGCTTCTGGCCATCATCAACGACATTCTGGATCTGGCCACGCTCGACGCGGGCATCATGGAACTGGACCTGGGCGAGGTCGACGTGGCCTCGACCGTGTCGGCTGCGGTCGAGGGCCTGAAGGACCGGATCGCCGAGGCGCGGATCAATCTGCGGACCCATGTGCCGGAGAACATAGGCATGATGGTCGCGGACGAAAAGCGCCTGCGCCAGGTGCTGTTCAACCTGATCGCCAACGCCGTGCGCTATTCCGAAGCCGATGGTGTGGTCGATGTCAGCTGCAGCAGGCAGGACGATCAGGTGACCTTCATCGTCAAGGATCACGGCTACGGCATTCCGGCGGAAATCCTCACCCAGGTGTTCAACCGGTTCGTCGGCCACGACACAGGTGCCCGGCGTCAGGGGGCCGGCCTTGGCCTCGCGATCGTGAAGAGCTTCGTGGAACTGCACGGCGGCACGGTCGATATCCAGTCCGCGGAAGGCAAGGGTACGACGGTCGCCTGTGCCTTCCCGGCGCGGCCGGAACTGGCAGAACACGCCGCGGCCGAATAGGGTGCCATTTCACTCTCTCCCTTGTCCTTGAGGCCCTCGATGGCAGATCATGACCTGAGCCTCCTCGAGGCGGTTTTCCTGGCCGTGAAAATAGCCGACGAGGCCGGAACGCGCGAACTCGCCAACGACATCGCGATGATCCTGAAGACCGGTGACACGATCTGCCTGTCGGGCGATCTGGGCGCCGGCAAGTCGGCTTTCTCCCGCGCCCTCGTTCGTGCGCTCGCCGGTGACCCGGAGCTGGAAGTGCCCAGTCCGACCTTCACGCTGGTGCAGACCTACGGGCACGACCGGTTCGATCTGTCCCATTTCGATCTCTATCGTCTGGAAGAGCCGGAAGAGATCGAGGAGCTCGGACTGGAGGATCTGCTCGAAACAGGAGCGGCCCTGATCGAATGGCCGGAGAAGGCGCAGGACCTGCTGCCGGCAAACGCGCTCTGGATCCGGATCACGCAGCCGCCGGGGGAGGCGGACCGGCGGGTCTTCCACTTGTCCTCGAACCAGCCGGACTGGCAGCAGCGCATCGGCGGCACACTGAAGACAAGGGCCTTCCTGCGCGCAAGCGGCCACGGTGGAGCGCAGCGCCGGTTTCTCGCGGGCGATGCTTCTCTGCGCACCTTCGAGACCGTGCACGATGGCGCGCGAACGGACGTGTTGATGCGCTGGCCGTTCCAGGGGGACGCGGTCGCCGCCAACGTCCGGGCCTATATGGAGAAGGTTCATCTGGCGCGGGACTGCCGCGCGGTTGTGGCGGTCGGCTCCGAACTGCGCAGGCACGGCTTCCTGGCTCCGGAAATCCTGGCGGCGGATCTCGATCAGGGATTTGTCCTGTCACAGGATCTGGGCCGCGAGACGATTGTCCGGGACGGCAAGCCGGTGCCCGAACGCTACCACGCGGCGGTCGAGGTCCTTGCCGCGATGCATGCGCAGACCTGGCCCGACATCGTCGAACTGGCCGACGGCAGCGTTTATGCACTGCCCGCCTATTCGCAGGACGCACTGATCGCGGAGGCGGCTCTTTTTCTTGAGTGGTATGTTCCCGAGCGCTCTCCTCTGAAGGCGGATGCGCGCGCGGGCACCGAATTCGAAGCGCTCTGGCGCAAGGTGCTGAACCGGCTGCCGGATGCGCAGACGGGCTGGGTGCTGCGTGACTTTCATTCGCCCAACCTGCTTTGGCAGGACGGTGGGAAAGGGATCGGCCGCATCGGTCTGATCGATTTTCAGGACACGGTGCGCGGACCGGTCGCCTATGATGTTGCATCGCTCCTTCTGGACGCCCGCACGGACATTGGCGCGGCTCTGGAAACGGAGCTCTTCGATGCCTATGTGACGGCCAGGGAAGCGGTGTCCCCGGATTTCGACAGGAACGTGTTTTCGGATGCCTATGCGGTCATGGCCGCGCAGCGAATTTCGAAGATCCTCGGGATTTTCGTCAGGCTGGCAGAACGCGACGGCAAGCCGGCATATTTGAACCACCTGCCGCGCATGCTAGCCTATCTTGGCCGGGTGCTTGACAGACCGGTCCTGTCGGACTTGAAAGACTGGTACGCCCGCTATCTGCCCTGATACGCCCTGAAAACGTCCAGCCCGGCCGGATGCCACCAATTGAGACACCCAATGACACAATCCCGGTTCCGCCCCTCCAAGGCCATGATCCTGGCTGCCGGCCTCGGCAAGCGCATGCGTCCCCTGACGGCCACCACCCCGAAACCGCTGATCGAGGTCAACGGCCAGGCGCTGATCGATCATGGGATGGATCGCCTGAAGGCGGCCGGGGTGAAATCCTGCGTTGTCAATGTGCATTACCTGGCCGATCTGGTGGAAGTTCATGTCCGTCGCCGCACGGACATGGAGACTGTCGTGTCCGATGAACGCGCCCGGTTGCTGGAGACCGGTGGCGGCATCAAAAAGGCATTGCCTCTGCTTGGCGACGAGCCGTTTTTCCAGCTCAATGCCGATACGTGTTACTGGATCGAGGGCGTCAAGCCGAACCTTGAACACATGATCGATGCCTGGGACGAAAGCCGCATGGACGCGCTGCTCCTGATCGCGGAAACCGTCAAGTCCGTCGGATATCATGGACGCGGTGATTTCGACATGGCCCGGGACGGCGCTCTGACGCGCCGGCCGGAAAAGGCGGTCACCCCGTTTGCCTATGCGGGGGCCGCCATCCTGCATCCGCGCCTGTTCGACGGCGCCCCGGACGGACCGTTCTCCATGAACGCCCTGTTTGACAGGGCGATCGAAAACGGCAGTCTGTTCGGTGTTCAGATGGAGGGTCTCTGGCTCCATATCGGCACCCCTGAAGCCATCGCCGCCGCCGAGTATGCCGTCCGCGAAAGCGCGGCCTGAGAATGACGGACAGTGCGCGGCTGTGGTCCGTTCCGCCTTCGGTTCCGTTTTTGAAAACACTGGTCGACACGCTGGTCGACGGCACGCTGGTCCCCGGCTTTCGACCGCTGGATGACCCGCTCCTGCTGGCCGGTGTGACGCTGTATCTGCCGACCCGCCGGGCCGCCCGCCTGTTGCCGGAGCTGTTCCAGAACCGCTTCGAAGGCCGGCCCGTTCTGCTGCCGGCAATCCGGCCGGTCGGCGACACGGACGAGGACATGCAGAGCCTGACCGGCGAGGCGGACCTGGAACCGCTGCCCGCGGCAATGCCGCTTCTGGAACGCCACCTGGCGATGACCCGGCTGGTCAAGGCCTGGAAGGGCACGCTGCGGCGGGAAGTGCTCAGCCTGCGCTCGGACGAACCTCTCGGCCTGCCGGCCTCCACCGCCGATGCCGCCTGGCTGGCCGGCGATCTGCTGACGCTGATGGACGAGGTCGAGACCGAGGAAGCCGACTGGTCCGGTCTTGCCGGACTGGTGCCGGAGGACCACGCCCGCTACTGGCAGATCACCCTCGATTTTCTGCAGATCGTACGGGAAGCATGGCCGGCGCATCTTCGTGAACTCGGCCAGATGGACCCGAAGGCGCGCAGGTCGGCGCTGATCCGGCGCGAAGCGCAACGTCTGAAACGGGCGCCCCTGCGCGGACCCGTCATCGTCGCCGGAGTGACCGGATCGGTGCCCGCAACCGCCGAACTCCTCAAGGTGGTTGCCGGTCTCCCGGGCGGGGCGATCGTGCTTCCCGGTCTCGATCGGTTCATGGACGACCGGTCCTGGACGGTCCTCGGCCAGCGCGGCGAAGCGGCCCCGCGGCGGCCCACCGCGATCAGATCCGGTGCGGACACGCTGCCCTCCCATCCGCAATATTCGCTGAAACAGCTTCTTGAAAGGCTCGGTGCGGCGCGCTCGGATGTCCGCCAGCTCGGTCCGGATCCGGATCCGGACCCGGCGCTGCTGCTGCGCGAGGAACTCGTTTCCGAAGCCTTGCGGCCCGCCGAGACATCCGATGGCTGGACCGGCTTTCTGGCCGGCCGCCCGGAGGCGGACCGGGCCGCGGCGCTTGAGAAGGTCGCCATCCTGACAGCGCGGAACGAGGCGGACGAAGCGTTGAGCGTTGCCATTGCCCTGCGCGAGGCCATCGAACAGGACCAGACGGCCGCCCTGGTTTCGCCGGACCGGATGCTGACCCGCAGGGTTGCGGCGGAGCTCGCGCGCTGGAACATACAGGTCGACGACAGCGCAGGGCGCCCGCTCGACCAGACGGCACCGGCCATCCTGGCGATCCTGGCGGCGAAACTCGCGCTGAACGGCTGCGATCCGATTGACCTGCTGGCCCTCTTGAAACATCCGCTGACCAGGCTCGGCATGCCGGTCAAGGATGTGCGCGCAGCGGCCCGGGCACTGGAACGCGGCGTCGTGCGCGGTCCGCGCGCCCGGTCTGGCACAACGGGTCTCAAACTGGCGGTGCAGGCCAGCCGCGACGACGCGGGCAAGGCCCACACGCCGCGCTGGAAGAAAATTCACGAGGCGGACTGGGATGTTATCGCCGGTCTCGTGGACCGGCTCGCCGCCGCGCTGGCGCCGCTGGAAGAGCTCGTGGCGGTCGGCGCGCCGGTGGATGTGATCGAACTGGCCAGAACGTCATGTCGAGGTGATCGAGGCGGTGGCCGTGGACGAGGCCGGCTCTGTTGCCGAGCTTTATGCGGCGGAAGCCGGCGAGGCTCTGGCGCAGTTCCTGACGGGTCTTCTGGAGGCCGGCTCGAGCGGGTTGGAGATTCCGCCGGGCGAATGGCCCTCTGTGCTGCCTGCCCTGATGTCCGGGCAGGCGGTGCGCCGGAGGTTGCCGGGCGACACGCGGGTGCAGATCCTCGGCCCGATGGAAGCCCGTCTGCAATCCTTTGACATCATGATCCTCGGCGGTCTCAACGAGGGGGTCTGGCCGCAGCGTACCCGCAACGACCCCTGGCTGAACCGGCCCATGAAACGCGACATGGGACTGGAGCCTCCCGAACGCCGGCTGGGCGCCGCTGCGCACGATTTCGCCCAGGGTCTCGGGGCCGGGCGGGTGCTTCTGTCGCGAACCGCGCGCGCCGACGGTGCGCCGACCGTCGCCTCGCGCTGGTTGCAGCGCCTGACCACCCTGGCAGGTCCCGGTCTCACCGGTGAAATGGAAAGACGGGGCGCGGGCTATTCGGCGCTTGCCGCGTTGCTGGATCGTCCCGATGGTCCGGTCAGACCCGCGCGACGGCCCGAGCCGAAGCCTCCCCTGGAGGCGCGCCCGAGGTCGCTGTCGATCACCGAGATCGAGCGCCTGATCCGCGATCCCTACGCGATTTTCGCAAGACATGTGCTCGAGTTGCAGCCGGTTGATCCGATCGGCGGCGAGCCGGGAGCCGCCGACAAGGGCAATCTGGTTCACGACGCGCTTGCCGAGTTCCTGATGACCTGGACCGGGCCGTTCGACGACAGCGCCGTGGAGGCACTGGTCGGGATCGGCGAGGTCCTGTTCGAGCCGCTTGATGCCTTCCCGGCAATCCGTGCCCTCTGGTGGCCGCGGTTCCAGAAAATTGCCGCGGGGTTCGTGGCCTTCGAGGGCGCGCGTTCGAAGTCCGTCACTCAGCGCTTCCTGGAGATCGGCGGAGGTGTTGATCTCAATCTGCCCGGGTTCGACTTCCGCCTGCGCGGACGGGCCGACCGGATCGACCTTCTGGACAGCGGCGGACTTTCGGTGATCGACTACAAGACCGGCCAGGTGCCCTCACAGAAACAGATCGATGCGCTGCTGTCGCCGCAATTGCCGCTGGAAGCCGCGATGATCAAACGCTTCGGTTTCAAGGACGTGCCCGCCGATGCTGCCATATCGGACCTGCTTTACCTCCAGCTCAAGGGAGGCTCGGATCCGGTGATCGAGGCGCCGCGCAATCCCAGGGATATTCCGCTCGAAGGTCTCATCGAGGATGCCTGGGCACGGCTGGAACAACTGATCGCACATTACGCCAGCGTGGAAACCGGGTATCTCTCCCGCGCCCGCGTCATGCGCGAACGGCAGATGCAGGGCGATTACGATCATCTTGCACGCACCCAGGAATGGGCGTTGTCCGGGGAGGAACCCGCATGAGCGGATTTCAGATCCCCGAGCTGACACGCGAACGCCAGGACCTTGCGTCCCGGCCACAGGCTTCCGCCTGGGTGAGCGCCAATGCGGGCTCGGGCAAGACCTTCGTGCTTTCGCGCCGGGTTGTGCGTCTGCTGCTCGACGGCACCGATCCGGGGCGCATTCTCGCGCTGACCTTCACCAAGGCAGCCGCCGCGGAAATGGCGACACGCGTCTTCCGAATCCTCGGCGACTGGGTCACCCGGGACGATGCCTCGCTTGCAGCCGAACTGGAGGACATCGAGGGCCGCCGGCCGGACGCGAAGCGGCTGGCGCTGGCGCGGCGCCTGTTCGCCCGCGCGCTGGAAACACCGGGCGGGCTGAAGATCCAGACCATCCACGGTTTCTGCGAAGCGTTGCTGCATCAGTTTCCGCTGGAAGCGAATGTCGCCGGGCATTTCGCCGTTCTGGATGACCGTGTCGCGGCGGAACTGATGGCGGATTCGCGCGCCACGGTGCTGCATGCGGCTGAAACCGATCCGGACGGCGCCTTCGGCAGAGCCCTTGCCTCCGTCATGGACCTGATGAGCGACGGCGGTGCCCAGAAGGCGCTCGACGAACTCATCCAGAGCCGCGACGCTTTCCGCCGCTGGACCGTTGATACCGATGGGCTCGATGCCGCCCTGGACGAACTGGCCGGGCTTCTCGGCGTCCGGCCCGCAGACCGGCTCGCGGATTTCGACCTGCGCTTTCGGGCCGAAACGCCGCTCGACCTGAACGCCTGCCGTGCCTATGCCGAAGCTCTGAACACCGGAACGAAAACCGACCAGGCCCGCGCCGATGCGCTGGTCACGGCTGCGAAGCTGACGGATCCGGCGACGTTTCGCGAGGCCTGGCAGGCGATCTTCCTGACAGCGAAGCTGGAACCACGAAAGTCTCTGGCCACCAAGAAGGTCGCCGAAGCCTTCCCGCAGATGGTCGAGGCGCTGGAGGCGGAGCAGCTCCGCCTGCTCGACCTTCTGGAACAGCGCTGCAGGATCGTCACCTTTGAAGGCACGGCGGCGCTGTTGCGCCTGGCGGATGCGGTGATCGGGCACTATGAGCGCGCCAAGACCGCCCGCGGCTACCTTGATTTCGAGGACCTGGTGGTCAAGACCGCGACGCTCCTCAAGAAATCCGCTGCGGCCCGGTGGGTGCAATACAAGCTTGACCAGGGTCTCGACCATATTCTGGTCGACGAGGCCCAGGACACCAGCCCGCGTCAGTGGGACGTCGTGACCGCGCTTGCCGACGAGTTTTTCGCAGGGGAGGGCGCTCATGAGCGCGTGCGCACCCTGTTCGCGGTGGGCGACGAAAAACAGTCGATCTATTCCTTTCAGGGCGCGGTGCCCGCCTATTTCGATGCCATGCGCCGGGCGTTCTCCGGACAGGCGGATTCCGCCGGGCGGGAATTTCATTCCGTCAACCTGCAGCTCTCCTTCCGGTCCACGCCGGATGTGCTCGGGGCGGTCGACAAGGTGTTCCATGACGAAACTGCCCACAAGGGCCTTTCCCAGGATCTGAAGGCGCCCGTGCACGAAGCCATCCGCCGGGATCCGGGGATTGTCGACCTGTGGCCGCTGGAAGCCGAAGCCGACATCGAGGAACCCGACGACTGGCGGCAGCCCGTCGATCATGTCGGCTCGGGAAGCCCCATGCTGAAGCTGGCGAAACGCATTGCTGTCGAAATCGGCAACTGGATGCGCGATGGAACCGCGGATCCGGGCGACGTGATGGTTCTGGTGCGCAAGCGCGGTCCCTTCGTCGAGGCACTGAACCGTGAACTGAAGGAACTCGATATCCCGGCTGCCGGCAGCGACCGCCTTGTTCTGACGGATCACATCGCGGTCCAGGATCTGGCGGCGCTCGGCCGTTTCCTGCTGCTGCCGGAGGATGATCTGTCCCTGGCCAGCGTCCTGAAGAGCCCGCTGTTCGGCCTGAATGATGAGGACCTGCTCGAGATTGCCCGCGAGACGCCGGACAAGATCCGGCCCGGCACGCTCTGGCAGATGCTGGTCAGGCGCAGCGAGACGTCCGAAAAATGGCGCGCGGCCCGGGCGACGCTGGAGGACTGGCGGTCACGGGCCGACTTCGTGCCGCCCTACGAATTCTACGCCAGGCTTCTCGGCGCGGACGGCGGCCGCCGGAGCTTCCGGGAAAGGCTCGGCGTCGAAGTCGATGACGTGCTGGACGAATTCCTGGCCCTGACGATTGCCTATGAGCAGGCAGGCACGCCCGGCCTGGAAGGGTTCCTGGCCTGGATGGCGGCCGCACCGACGGAGATCAAGCGCGAACTGACCAACACCAAGGGCATGGTCCGGATCATGACCGTGCATGGCTCGAAGGGACTGGAGGCCAGGATCGTGATCCTGGTCGACCCGGGGGCGCCGCCGGTCAGCGCGATCCACGATCCCGCATTTCTGCCCCATGCAAGGCTCGCCAACAGCTTGCTGCCACCCGCCCTCGTCTGGTTGCCGCCCAAGGCCAGCCGCATGGCCTGGCACGAGGACACCGTCGACACCTTGCGCGCGGCTCAGGAGGAAGAATATCGCCGGCTGCTCTATGTCGCGCTGACCCGCGCGGAGGACAGGCTGGTCGTTTGCGGCTGGCAGCCCAAACGCGGTGCCCATGAAAACTGCTGGTATGCGCTGGTCTCGCGCGCGCTGAAGCCCGAAGCGCGGGAAATGACCGGCCCCGACGGCGGCGTGTCCGGCTGGCGCTGGCAGATGAAGACAGGCAGTGCCGGAGATGGTTCGCCGCAGCCAGCGGCCTCCGGCGGCGAAGCGCAGACCGCTGCCCCGGACTTGCCCGCCTGGCTCCAGATGCCGATACGTCCGCTGGCCAGGAAAAAACGCCTGCAGCCTTCCCGCGCATTTGAAGCGATGGAGGAAAAACAGGGCATCGAGCCGGTGCCCGCCGTATCGCGTCTTCATGCCGGCCGGGAGGCCGCCTCCTGGCCGCTTGAGCGCGGGCGGCTGGTTCACCGGCTGCTCGAGCTGTCGCCGGATCTCGCCGCCGAAGACAGAAGGGCGGCGGCGGATGCCTTTCTCGGGCAGGCGCTGAAGCCGGAATTCGAGACCCGCCACGCCGGTCTTCTGGCAGAAATTGCCGCCATCCTGGAGGCACCGGATTTCGCACCGCTGTTTTCGGACCATGCCCGCGCCGAAGTTCCGCTCGTGGGAACGATTCGGGCAGGCGACGGCACCGAGGTCGAGGTCTCCGGCCAGATCGACCGCCTGCTGGTGGAGGAAAACCGGGTTGTGATTGTGGACTACAAGACCAATCTCAATCCGCCGGACACGCCCGCGTCTGTCCCGCTCGAATACCGGGCACAGCTTTGTGTCTACAGGGAAATGCTGAAGCAGATTTATCCCGGCCGGGACATTTCCGCCTGTCTCCTCTGGACGGCGGCCCCTTCTCTGATGGAAATCCCGGCAGAGATGCTCGACCGGACGTTCGCCGGTCTGCGTCCAGACGGCACAGCCGCTTGACGGCGCGCCTCCGGCTTCCTACTTTCGTGCCAACTGACGCGTCTGCATCGGGCAGGCGCGCGCTCAAAATCACGAGATCCTGACATGGCAACCACGCAAGTCACCGATGCTTCCTTTGAATCCGAAGTTCTTGAATCCGACGCCCCAGTCGTCGTGGATTTCTGGGCCGAATGGTGCGGCCCCTGCAAGATGATCGCTCCGGCGCTTGAGGAAATCTCCGAGGAGATGGGCAGCAAGGTGAAGATCACCAAGCTCAACATCGACGAGAATCAGGACATAGCCATGAAATATGGCGTCCGTTCCATTCCGATGCTCATCCTGTTCAAGGGTGGCGAGCCGATGGCGACCCAGATCGGAGCCGCGCCGAAAGGCAAGCTTTCCGACTGGATCAAGAGCGCCATCTGATCACACCCTTTCCTGCGGCCGGCCGGCGGCAGCCAGATGAGCTCAGCCGGCGGGCAGCTTGAATGCTGTCCGCCGATGCGCTTTGAAAATCCGGTCGACCGGTCGTATAAGCATCCGGAAACAGCCTGGAGCCAAACGGAACATTCATGAGTGAAGACAACAAAACCCCGGAAGATCAGCCGGCGGATGTAACGCCGGAAACCGAAGCTGCAGCCGACGCTGCCGGTGAGGCAGGCGCGGATCCGGTCGAAGCTCTGCAAGCGGAGAACGCCGAGCTGAAGGATCGCTCCCTGAGGGCGATCGCGGAAATGGAAAATCTGCGCCGGCGCACCGAAAAGGAAATCAAGGACGCGCGCCAGTACGCCGTCTCGAGTTTCGCGCGCGACATGCTGACGGTGTCCGACAATCTGCGCCGGGCACTGGAAGCCTTGCCGGAAGACGATCGCAAGAACGCCGATGCCGGCATCGCTTCGCTGATCGAAGGCGTGGAGATGATCGAACGCGATTTCCTCAACCAGATGGAAAAGAACGGCGTCCGGAAACTGGACCCCGAAGGTCAGAAGTTCGATCCGAATTTCCATCAGGCGATGTTTGAGGTGCCGAACACCGAAGTTCCGAACAACACCGTGGTTCAGGTGGTTCAGGCCGGCTATGTCATCGGTGACCGCGTGCTGCGCCCGGCCATGGTCGGCGTCTCCAAGGGCGGTCCGAAGGACGGTGCGCAAGCGGCATCCGCCTCGGGACAGACTGTCGACAAGAGCGCCTGACGGCGACCCGGTCGAGCCGAATTCAAGACGCCGCTTCCGCCTGTGCGGGAGCGGCTTTTCTGTTTGCAGAATACTGCAAGGGCACCAGATGGCCTTTGTTCCCGCGGATCGCTCAGGCTGCCGAGTTGCTTTTCCTTAAGGCAGGTGGAATCGTGTTTTGGCCCGCAACAGCTTGCAATAAGACCTGAACGGGAAGCGACAGGCTCTTTCCACGACGCTCTGGAACGCGGCCACTGGAGACGACATGCTGCTGCAGATACTGGATTATCTCGGAGTTGCCGTATTCGCTGTCACCGGCGGCATCGTCGCCTCGCGCAAGCAACTGGACTTCATTGGCCTGATGTTCTTCGCGACGCTGACCGGCATCGGCGGCGGAACCTTGCGGGATCTTCTTCTCGGCGTGCCGGTTTTCTGGGTCGAGAACGAGGCCTATGTGCTCGTCTGTCTGGTCGTCAGCGTTCTCGTCTGGTTCTTCGCCTCCTGGATCGAGAAGGTCGGCAAACCTTTGCGCTGGGCCGACGCGCTCGGTCTTGCGGCTTATTCGGTCATGGGCGCGGCCAAGGCCCTGTCTGTCGGTGACACTATCCTGGTCGCGATCATGATGGGCGTCACGACGGCCACTTTCGGCGGTGTGCTCAGGGACACGATCGCACGAGAACCGAGCGCCATTGTCAAACCCGAGATCTATGTCAGCGCGGCCTTTGCCGGGGCGGGCAGCTTTGTCGCTCTGGCGCAGCTTGGTTTCAGCCCGGTGGCTTGCGCGATTATTGCCGCCGCGCTGGCGCTTTTGCTGCGCGGCGGCGCCATTCTGCACGGCTGGACCCTGCCCGGCCATCAGGGCAAGGCCGGCACCTGAAGCCTGAAGCCTGAAGTCTGAAACCTGAAACCGGACGCTGGCCTACGGGTGTCAATGGGCCATCAGACGGGTCAAGATCGGCACTCTCTGGTATAAGATGACCGGTGGCTTCATGGGCGAGGTTGGAGAACCAGATGGCAGAACATGGCATTTTCTACTGGAACGAGCTGATGACGCGGGACACCGGGAAGGCCCGGGACTTCTACGGCAAGTCCCTCGGATGGACCTTCACCGAGGTGCCCATGGAGGAAGGGGTGACCTATGTCCTGGCCAATCTTGGCGACAAGCCGGTGGGCGGCATCTTCCCGATGGCCGGGCCGGAATACGACGGCGTGCCGGAACACTGGATGGCCTATGTGTCGGTCGACGATATCGATGAACGCCTGGAACTTGCCAGGGCGCATGGCGGGGAAATCATCCGTCCGCCGTTCGATGTTCCCGGCATTGGCCGTATCGCCATTTTGAAAGACTCCGGCGGTGCGGTTCAGGGGTGGATGACGCCTTCCGAACCCGCCGGCTGAAACGAAAGGCCGGTCCCGCTGGAACCGGCCCTGAATTTTGTGCGACATCGCGGCACGGCCGTGTGCGCCGCCGAAACCAGGCTATGCCCTAGTAGACAAGTCCGGTCGTGGCCGACACGCAGTACATCAGCGCGATTGCGATTGCTGGTAGGCTTGCCGAATAGGCAAGGGTCGTCAGCATGATTTGCTCCTCTTGAGATACGACGGTTTTCGAAGACGGCTCCTGGTGCCACGCCCGGTTTCCCGGGCTGTCCCTTGAGGCGCACGTCCCCGTTGATACCCCCTGCTGTCCGCAGATATGGGGCCTTCCGCCGGACGTTCCAGAGGTCAGGTTTTCAAGAAAATGTGTGCAGCGAGTGCGTGGTCCGCGAGACCGGTGCCCGAGCCGGGCAGAAACAGCGTTCTCTGGCCGTAATACCGGCGTCCGGCCTTGCTTCCGCGGGTGAGTTCCTTCATGTCCGCGGCCCATTCGAGCCCGGTCAGGGGCGGTGCGGCAAGATCAGATGTGAACAGCCGGGCTTCCTGCAAAAGAAGTTCCGGCAGGGGCGCCGACGGGTCGAGCACGTCGATGTGGCAACCTGCCGGCGGGTCGAGCGCAGCCAGGGCATCCAGGTGGCCCGCCTGATGGTCAAGCCCCGCGATACAGACCATGTCGGCCCCGTCCAGCGCCGTCCGGATGTCGCCGGTCTCGCCGACATGCGCGTCCCTGAGCGCGGCAAGTCCGCCGATCCGGGAGCGCGTCCCCTGAGAGGTTCCCGCAAGCAGGACCGAGGACAGGTTTCTGACTTCGGCATAGGCGGAGACCAGCCGGGGCAGGCGCGGATCGTCGCCGATCACCAGCAGCCGGGAGGTGTCTTCCCGCGACAGGTAACCGGCCGCGAGCGCGTGCAGGGCGGAAGTGCGCCAGGCATTCAGGCGCATGCCGTCCAGAAGTGCGACCGGCTGGCCGCCGGATCCTGAAAACAGAAGATAGAGACTGGAGGCCAGGCCGGGCTGTTCCGGGAGGTCGAGCGACAGGGCGCAACCGACATAGCCGCGCGATACATCGCCCTGGGCGGCAAAGTCTGTCCAGGCCGACTGCAGCGAGAGAGTGCCCGTCAGGTGATCGGGCCGGTCGATCGGTATGGGGCTGGTCCGAGGCGCGATGGTATTGGATCTGTAGGCGTGGCGCAGGGTTTCCAGGACGGCCCTGTCTTCCAGACAGGCATCGATTTCACCGCTGGCGATAATCCGCATGCCTGGATATCACCCGCCCGTCAGGCAGCCGAGCGGGTGTCCGGCCCGGCCAGGCCCTTGACGCCGCTGGCCGGCTGTGCGGGCGCCTGCATGTCGCGGAGCTGATCGGCTTCCTTGTGCCACTTGTCGGCTTCCCGGCGTTTGACGCGGGCTTCCTTGCGCCAGCGGCCCTGTTTTGCCCAGGCTCCCAGGCCGCCGACGACGACGCCGACACAGAGGCTGGCGAACATCACCCAGAACAGCGGAATGTCCGTAATGGTCAGGCGTGGGTCCTGGGGATCGAACGGGTTCAGGGACAGGGACACCGTGTGCCGGTTGGTAACCGCCAGGGCAATAACGACAACCGCGATCACAGACAAGATCACGTTCTTGATGAAACGGGTCACAGCTTTCTCCCGGACTTTTCAAAATCACGGTTCGATTCTAGATGGGATCGTGACACCGGCGCAATCAGTCGTCGCCGTGATCCACACCATCATTCAACCGGATGCGCATCTCCTTGCCGGTCTTGAAGAACGGCACGAATTTCTCGTCCACTTCCACCTTCTGTCCGGTTCGCGGATTGCGGCCGATACGGGCGGGGCGGTTCTTGACGGAGAACGCGCCGAAGCCGCGAAGCTCCACGCGGTCGCCGCGCATCAGGGCCTCGGTGATCTCGTCCAATATGGCGTTGACGATGTTCTCAACGTCCCGCTGATAGAGATGCGGATTTTGTTCGGCTATGTGCTGAACAAGCTCAGATTTGATCATGAAGGCCCCCTCGCTTAACGATTGCTGTCCGCCGCGTCAGAAGCCTGCCAAACGGATACGAGCCCGTCAAGCGTAAGGCCTCGCGGAATCAGCCCCTTAGCGTTATTAATAGGCTGCAGAAGGGCGGATCCGACTCCATTTCCGAATTCTCGCGACATGCGCGAGGAGAAAGGAAGCTCTTCCAGGTTCTCCTTGGTCGTCCATGTGACGACCGGAAGATCCTTTGCCACGCCCTTCTCGCTGACCAGCCAGTCGATGGCGATTTTCTCGCCGCCGATGGCATCGATCAGCTTTTCCGAAAGCGCGTCGTGACCGGTCAGGATGCGGCCGTCGGCGAGTTCCTTCGCCTTGGGCAGGTCCATTTCACGCCGCTCCGCCACCAGTCCGACAAACCAGTCGTAGGAGGCCATGACCAGGGTTTCGAGCATCGCCCGCGCCTCGGGACTGGTCTGCGAATAGAAATCCGGCTCGGCCTTCAGCGGCGCACTTTTGACCGCATCCATTTTCACGCCGATGGTTTCCATCAGCTTCTGGATGTTGCCGAACTGGAACAGGACACCGATCGAGCCGGTGATGGTGTTGTACCTGGCGACAATGTGGTCCGCGGCCAGCGCGACCATGTAGCCGGCGGATGTGCCCACGGTACGGATTTCCGCGACGACCGGTTTCTTTTCGGCAAGGCCCCGCAGGGCTTCATAGAGTGCTTCGCCGCCGGTGGTGCTTCCGCCGGGAGAATTGATCGAGATGACGACGCCCTTGACAGCATCGGACTTGCTGATCTTCTCGATCATCTTCAGGGTCTTGCGGTCTTCCAGGATGACGCCTTCGATCGGAATGCGCGCAATATGGGCGGACCGCTTGGACAGTCCCGCGACGCCCGATACGTAAAGAAGGCCGCCGATCAGCGCCAGGGCGACGATGGCGAAGGTCGCGATCCGCCAGAAGGTCACCTTGCGCCTGAGCCGCCTTCTGTCCACCAGCGCGTCAACATCTACTGACATGAATTCCGTATCTCCGGTCGAGAGCGTTTGAAAACCAGCAATCTAAATAGGGTGACCGCCACAAGAAATGCAATCGCCTTCTGAGATTTGCATCAGATTGCGGCGATTTGAGTCTCATGCGGTTTTTTTCATGGACCGGTTCTTGACCTAGTCGCCGAGAGGCTGCGGACCGGTGCGTCCGTGGAATGCGGTCAGGGAGGCGCGAATGCGCCGCAGGTTTTCGCTTGTCGTCGCCGAACGCGTCTGGGCCACGGTCATGGCGATGGCGTCGACAATGATCAGATGGGCGTAGCGCGAGGCTGTCGGTTTGTAGATGTCGGGGTCCTCGGGCAGGTCGACCAGAATGGAGATCTTTGAAATCTGTGCGAGACGGGACCCATTGGGAGTGATCGAGATCGTGGTGGCGCCATAGCCGCCGGCAATTTCAGCGGCACTCACCAGTTCGTCCGCTTCACCGCTGGCCGAAATGCACAGCAGAACGTCTTTCGGTCCGAGCGTGGCCGCGCGCATCTGCAGCAGGTAGCTGTCCTCCAAGGCAAAGGAGGGGATGCCGAGCCGGAAGAACCGGTTGGCCGCTTCGCCTGCGACCATTGACGAACCGCCGCCTATGCCGGCCGCCAGAAGCTGCCGGCAGGCCGAAATCTCCGTCACGGCCAATTGAAGTTTGTCCGGATCAACCTGGCCGCGCATGACGTTGGCGGTGGCGTAAAGGGCGCCCAGCACGCGGTCTATGGCGGTGTCGCTGGCGACCTGCTCGCTCGCCGCCGGCGGGGAGATGTACTGAAGGCTGACGGCGAGGTTCTGAGCCAGGCGCAACTTGAACTCGCGAAACCCGTCGCAGCCGAGCGTCCTGCAGAAGCGGACCACTGTCGGCGTGCTGACGCCACAGGCTTTTGCCAGCGTGGCGATGGTCATGTCCGAGATGTCTGCCAGGTGTTGTTGCACATGGTCGGCCACCTTGCGCTCGCGCGCCGAGAAGCCGGTGTGGTTACGAAGAGCCGAGATGAGGTCGATCGCGGCATGGCCGCTGGAACTGTCGTCGGACGGGGGGCTGATTTTCGCCTGCACATATGTCTCCCTTGTTGCGGGATTTGTAATTTGATTACAGAAAAGCGTCAACGCGGGGCTGAATATAGACTGATTTTCATCAAAAATGTAATTAAAAGACAAAATAAGCTTGACTGAGCGCTGAAATTCCTCTGAAAATGTAACTAAGATACATTTTAGAGGGAGGCCACATGCGTGCGTGGGCTGTTCATACCAGCGCGAAGCTGAATACGGCTGCGGAAGCCGTCATAGCCGTGCTGATGGCATTGCTGGTTCTTGATGTCTGGCTCGGGGTTGTCGACCGGTATTACTTTCACTGGCAATTGCCGTGGCCCGAGATTGTCGCCCGTTACTTGATGATCTGGGCGGCACTGCTGGCGGTCTCCTCCGGCATCGCCCGGCGCGACCATATCGGCCTGACGGCCGTGATCATGCGTGTGCCCGTCCCATTGCGCCGGGCGGTCCTGATCGCGGTGGATCTGTGTGTCCTGGCTCTGTTTCTATACGTCTTCTGGTACGGGCTCGGCTTCGCCGCGAGCGGCGCGAGTCGTCAGGCAATGATCTTCGGCGTCAGTCTTCAACCCTTTTACGCCGCGATACCGGCAGCCGCCGCGCTCGCGTCGGTCCAGACGGTTCTTGCCATGATCCGGGACGCGGGCACACATCTTGATGCACCGCCGTTCGCGGAGACCTCAGCATGATTGTCGCCGCTGTCTTCATAGGGTTCGTCCTTCTCGGCATGCCCATCGGTTTCGCCATCGGCGCAGCCGGGGTGATCGGGCTGATCGACATGGGCGGGGATCAGTTCCTTGCGATCGGACCCAGCCGCATCTTCAACGGCCTGAACATCTTTCCCTTCCTGGCGATGCCGTTCTTCATCCTGGCCGGTGAGATCATGAACCACACCGGCATCACCGACCGCCTGGTGCGTCTCGCGCAGGTCCTTGTCGGCCATTTCCGGGGAGGCCTGGCGCACACCAACATGCTGGCCTCCGTCTTCTTCGCGGGGCTGACCGGCTCGGCAACGGCGGATGCCGCCGCCTTCGGGCGCACGCTGGTGCCCGCCATGGTCAAGGAAGGTTATCGCCGCGACTATGCCTGCGCGGTGACCGCGGCCGGCTCGATCATCGGCCCGACCATTCCACCGTCCGGCCTGATGGTTGTCTACGGATCGCTGATGGGGGTCTCTATCGGCGGCCTGTTCGCCGCAGGTATTCTGCCGGGCCTCGTCATCTGCATCGTGTGCATGGCTGTCATCGCGCTTGGGGCGACCCGCAACAGTCTGCCCAAGGCCGAGCGCCGGGCGAACCTGAAGGAGATCCGGCAGGTTCTGGTGTCCTCCCTCACTGCACTGCTGATGCCGGTCATCATCTTGGGCGGAATTCTGGGCGGTGTGGTCACGCCGACGGAAGCGGCTTCGGTTGCGGTGGCCTATGCCCTGTTCATCGGCGCGTTCGTCTACCGCTCGCTGACGATGGCGGCGCTTTACAAAATGCTCGTGAGCACCGCGCGGATCACGGGCGTGATCTTCGTGATCATCGCCTTTGCCGGCATTCTCGGCTGGTGGATGAGCTTCGAGCGCGTGCCCCAGTTGCTGGCGGAGACCATTCTGGGGCTCTCCGACAACCGCTACCTCGTGATCGCGATCATCATCGGCTTTCTGCTCGTTGTCGGCATGGTGATGGATATCACCGCCATCCTGATCATCCTGGCGCCGGTGCTGGTCCCGCTCACCGCCCAGGTGGGCCTGGAGCCGATCCACGCGGGCATCATCTTCGTTCTGGCGCTCAACATCTCCCTGATGACGCCGCCCGTCGGCGCGTGCCTGTTCGTTCTCTCATCGGTTACCGGAGAGAAACTGGAACGGATCGCCATCAAGCTGTGGCCGTTTCTGGTCGCGGAATTGGCGGTCCTGTTCCTGTTTGCTTTCTGGGAAAGCGCGGCGCTGTTTCTGCCGCGCGCCTTCGGGTTCGCCCAATAAAAAACCAAAACAAGCTGACAGAGGAAGTGGAGAAGAAAATGAAATCAATCGCAAAGGGACTGGCTATCGGTCTTGCCGCAACGCTCATGGCTGGAAGCGCGCTCGCCGACGGAAAGGTGCTGAAATTCGGTCACGACAACAAGACCGACCCGTTCGAGAATCCGGCTCATGCCTGCACGGCCGTCTTCTCCAACATCGTCGCGGCCGACACCAACGGCGCGGTCGAGGTGGAGGTCTTCGGTTCGAACCAGCTCGGCTCGGCCGCCGAACATGTTCAGCACGTGCGCGACGGTGTGCTGCAGGCCACGCTGACCTCGACCGGCGCACTGGCGAGCTACTACCCGCGCGTCGATGTTCTGAACCTACCCTTTGCCTTTGCCGACAACGCGGCGACCTATGAGGTCTTCGACGGCGACTTCGGCAAGGAACTCGCAGCCGACATCGAGGCGACACTCGGCGATGTTGTCGTGCTTGGCTTTCCGGATACGGGCGGGTTCTTCGCGGTCACAAATTCCAGGCAGCCCATTGCGTCGCTTGAGGATTTCGACGGCATCCGCATCCGCACCATGACGCTGCCTTCGCACCAGACCATCATGCAGGCGCTGGGTGCCCAGGCCTATCCGCTGTCCTGGGGTGAGGTCTATTCCGGACTGCAGACCGGCGTCATCGATGGCCAGATGAATCCGGTGCCGATCATTTCCTTCGCGAAGTTTTCGGAAGTGCAGAAATACCTCACGCTGACAAACCACCTGTTCTCGCCCTACACGTTGATGGTCAACCGGGAGTTCTTTGAAGGCCTGAGCGAGGATCAGCAGAAAACCCTGCGCTATGCGGCTGAATCCTGCACGACTGCGAGCCGTGGCCTGTCGCGCATCATCGAGGCCTCCGACCGCGGTCTGGCCGGCCTGATGGACAAGATGGAAGTGACCGCGCTCAGCGCCGACCAGCGTGCTGCTATGGCGGCCGCCGCGCAACCGGCATTCGAAGCGCACGTGGCGGAAAATCTCGACGCCAGGGCGAACGAACTGCTGAAGTCCTTCAAGGCCGAGGTTCAGAAGGCAAATGACAGCGCTTACCTGAACTGACAGCTTGCCCGCAAGAGCGGCAAGGAGAGCGACCGGAAGACCTTTCGCTCTCCTTGGATCTAGAGCCCCGCGGGAAACCGCGGGGCTTGTGCATTCGGAGCGTGCCGTCCAACGGTGGCTTGCCGTATCAGCCGATCGCGGTCAGCTGGATCTCGAAGGTCAGCGCCTTGCCCGCCAGCGGATGGTTGGCGTCCAGCACGACTTCGTCTTCCGCAATCTCGGCCACGACGACGGTCATCATCTGGCCGTTGTCGGTCTGCGCCTGCAACTGAAGGCCGACCTCCAGCGGAACGTTGTCGGGAATGTTGGACCGCGGCACGGCCTGCCGCGCGTCCGGATTGTGGGCGCCATAGGCGTTTTCGGCTTCGATCCGGACGGTTTTCTCGTCACCGACCTTCATGCCGGGAATGGCTTCGTCGAGACCAGGAATGATCTGCCCCGACCCGATGGTGAATTCCAGGGGATCCCGTCCTTCCGAACTGTCGAAGACAGAGCCGTCGTCCAGCGTGCCCTTGTAATGAAGACGAACCGTGTCGCCGCTCTTGGCTTCGGTCATGGTGCGTATCGCAATTCTGTCTGGGGGTGTGAGTGTTGAGGCCGCGTGCATTGGCGGGTGCTCGTCGTGCCGACAAGCCTAAACAAGCAGCACAAAATGTAAAGACCTTGCCCTGTCGGCGGATACTTGCAGCTCCCGGCCATGTTCCCTTGCGGAAATGGTCATCGGGCAGTCACAATTTTCACAACCGGTAAGGTATAGTATGAATTTCATTCAACCGGCCTCTGGGGGAGCGGATCATGGCTTTGGAAAAGGAATATCTGGCGCGCCTTGAGGCAAAGGTCCAGCAACTCACCGCGAACAACGGCATGTCGCTTGCTGCGGTGAAACGCAGGATGACGGATCCGATGGCGCCGGGCATCGACCCCGAGGCTCCCGGATTTCCGCGTGCAGCCGGTGGCCAGACCGAAGCCGCCTCGCTCGAGGCCGTCATTCGCTGGTCCCGCCCGGTCCTCTGGATCCGGGAAGACGCAATCGCCACGGACTATTCCATCGCGGCCAATCACGAAATGGACCCGGATCTGCTGGAGGAAATGAAGACCCACCAGGCCGGTATCACGGCGATCATTCCCTCTGTCGGCCGGATCGAGCTTTTCAACAACATGCATTACGAGTGGGCCGGCACGGGCTGGATCATCGATTTTGACGGCGAGACCGATATTGTCGTCACCAACGCCCATGTCGCCGAGGTCTTCGCGCGCAGGGGCGGGGACGGCTTCGTGTTCCGCCCCGGCATTCCCGATTTCCAGATCCCGCAGCGGGCCATGATCGACTTCAGGGAGGAAATCGGCAGCGCGGCCCCACGGGAATTCCCGATCACCGAAGTGATCTGGATCTCGCCGGATCAGCGTCGGGACGTGGCGTTTCTGCGCGTCAGACGGCAGGCGGGGGCCGACCGTATTTCGCCTCCCGTTCCTCTCGCGCAAGGTCTCGACCAGACCAGTCTGCTGGCGGTTCTGGGATATCCCGGCAAGGACGACCGCGTCGAATATGCGGAGAACCTGTCCCGGGTGTTCGGCGAGAGTTTCGGGATCAAGCGGCTGGCGCTCGGGCGGCTGACAGGCGACAGCGGCCAGGTGATCACTCATGACTGCTCGACATTGCCCGGCAACTCGGGTGCACTCGTCTGGGACTGCCAGTCGAAAGCCGCCGTCGGTCTGCATTTTGCCGGCACCGCGTTTTCCAACAATTTCGCGGTCCCGGTCCGGTCCTTGCGCGAACTCGTCCGCCTCCGGCCCTGGCAGGGGCCTGCCATGAGTCCCTGGATCCGGGGAGACGAGGCAACCGGCAATCCCACCCAAGGCGCGGTCCAGCCGCAACCGGCCGGCCAGAGCCCGGCCCGGGTCATGCCCGACGGCTCGGTCAATCTGACCGTGCCGCTCAACATCCGGCTCAGCCTGGGCGGTGGCAGCGCCTCGATTTCGGCGCCGCTTGCGGATGATGCAGGCAATGTCCTCCGGAAAACAGACCGGGCCAGCGCCGAGACCGTGGTCGATGCCGTGCGTGCGATCGCCCTGGCCTCGCCCAACGGCGCTGCCGTGCTGGAGGTCAGTGCCGAATTCCTGTTCATCGACGGCGACCTGAGCGACGACACCGGTGTCGTGGTTGCCGTGGCGCCCGGGGCCGCTCTCGCCAGCGCCGCCTATGGTCTGGAGGACAGCTTCTCCGGGGTTCCGGTGGTCATCGAATTCGCCGATCCGCAGGTCATCGCGGAAGAGATGTTCGGATACCGGGTGGAAACCGAAGCCTTTCGCGGGCGCCGTGCCGGGTATTCCCGCGATCTTCAGGACCAGCGCTTCGACCTGTCCCCGGTGACGGACAAGATCAAGATGCGCCTGTGCGTCAGTCCCGAGGCCGGCTGGCCGGTCCTGCGCGAATTCCTCGAGATCGACAAATACGAGCAGCTGACCATCGGCATGTACCACGTCACGGCACTGCATGTGGTCGACGCCCTGAAGGCGATTGCCGGGCGGTCGCGGCCGACGCCGCGGATCACCCTGACCCTCGACCGGCAAAGGGGCGACAGGCCGGTCAATCCGGACGACATCAGCGACGGCACCAAGAAGGACGACATTCCCGAACGCGACACGATCAGGGATCTGGAAGACGCGCTCGGCAAGCGGTTTCTCTATGCCAAGGCGGCGCTGGGCAGCGGCGGCCTGTTCGCGACCGCCTATCACATCAAGGTGGCGGTCTGGACCGACCGGCTGCCGGGCAACAAGAAAGAGGACAAGATCTTCTGGCTGTCCAGCGGCAACTGGCAGTCCTCGAACCAGCAACCTCTGGACATAGCCGTCGACGAGATCCCGGGCCTCGGCTTCGAGACCGTTGCCGACTATAACCGCGAGTATCACGCGGTGGTCGAGCATGAGGGGCTCGCCGGGACGTTTCGCGCGCATCTCGAGCAGGACCAGATCGACAACGCGCTTGCGAGCAGCCTTGAATCCGGCCGCCGGCTTCTGGACGACGAGATCCTGGTGCCCGTCGAGATGCTGGAGCGCTCACGCCGGCCCTCGGCCTTCAGGCCGTTTCCGCCACTTGACCTCCATGAGGACATGACCGTTCATCCGCTGCTGACGCCCGACAATTATCCTGAAGAGGTGCTCGATCTCGTCAACGCGGCGACCACCCGTCTGTGGATCTGCAACCAGTCCTTCAACCTCTGGAAAAACCTGGATGACACGCCGGATCATTTCCTGGCCATCGCCAAGGCGATCCGGGAACGTCAGCGGGCCGGGGTCGATGTGCGCATCCTGTTCCGCAACATCTTCGGCAGCGAGAGGAAGACCATGCGCCGGCTCAAGGCCTTCGGCATCCGGACCGACCGGGATCACATGCGGTTCTTCCCGAAGAACCACACCAAGGGCATGGTCGTCGACGATCACACGGTGATGCTCGGCTCGCAGAACCTGACCGGCGGTGGCACCGGCCCCAACAGGGATGCCAGCCTGATTGTCCGCAACGCCCGGGCAAATGCCTATTTCGCCGACATCTTCCTGCATGACTGGACCCAGTATGGCGATCACCGTCCCGCGCCGGACAGGGAAAGTGTCCGTCCGCTCCGGATCTCCCGTGCCGGCGCCAGGGTCGAGGCGCCGCAAGGGTATGTCGCCCTGTCGCTCGGCGAATTCCTCGGGGAGGGCTGATCCATGGCAAAGTCGGGAAAATCCGGCCCGGACCGCAAGGTCCGGAGCTACATGGAAGAGACCAACGGCGGTGGCTCGCCGGAACCGGTCGAGGGTTTCAACTTCTACCGGGCGGCCACCGCCGGTTTCCGGCAGGATGTGTTCGGGCCGCAGCTTCTCCGGGACAGGCCCGATGGCGGCTTCTTCTCCGACGGCGGCCGTCTCGGCCCGCCGCCCGTGCCGCAGCAGGAAAAGGTCATCGGCTTCGACAGCCGCCAGCGCATCGCCGACACGGCCATGACACCCTGGCGCTGCATCTGTCATCTGGAGGTCCAGTACGACCGGGGTCCGGTCGGCTTCGGCTCCGGGTTCCTGGCCGGGGCGGATCTCGTGGTCACCGCCGCCCATGTGCTGGTCGACCGCAGCCTTTACGGCTGGGAGCAGCCGCCGCGCCTGGCCGAACGCGTCCGGATCACGCCGGGCCGCGACGCGACACTTGCCCCCTACGGCACCCGTGTGTGCGACGTGCCTTCGCGGGGCAAGAACCACATGGTTCCGGACCTGTGGAAGAAGATCGCCCGATCGACCGCCGAAGCTGCCGATTTTCAGCGCCAGGCACAGGGCCAGGATTATGCAGGCCTGCGCATCGACACCCGGGAAATCGGTGAGCGCCTTGGCTATTTCGGCCTGCGCGATTTCGCGGCCACCTTCGACGCGGCCGACAACGAGCGCCTTTTCGTCAACACGGCCGGCTATCCGCATTCGCCTGACAAACCCTATGGCACGCTCTGGTACAACGCCGGGCGCACGGCCGGCTTGAGCAAGGATGGCGCGTTCATCGACTACATGGTCGATACGGAAGGCGGACAGAGCGGCAGCCCGGTCTATTTCTACGACAAGTCCGCGCGCCAGCGCCATGTCATCGCCATTCACACCACAGGCGACTTCGTCAATCGGGGCGTCCTGATCCAGGGCAGCGTCTATGACGAGATTGTCTCCTGGCGGGGACACGACTGACGGCCACTGACACCGTCTTGCAGACACCGGCTTTCCGGGTGGGCTTGCGGATACCTGAAGCCCTCAACGGTCCTTTGGCGCGGGGCGCAGGGGCGCGCGGCTGAGATCGTTGACCGCGTCGGTCGCCTTCTTCAACAGCCGCAGGAAATCTTCGGTCTCCGTTTCATCCAGTCCGCTCAACATGACCGTCTGCGCATGTTCGACCGCCGGGGTCAGCCTTTCCAGCGCGGCCCGCCCCGTCTCGGTCATGTGCAGAACCCTGGCGCGCCTGTCGCTCGCGCTGATCTCGCGCGACAGGAACCCCTTGGTCACCAGGCGGTCCACCACACCGGCGATGGTGGTGCGGTCATAGGCGATCAGGCCGGCGAGCGTGGCCTGATCGATGCCGGGATGGGTTCCGACACGGGACAGGGCCGCGAACTGGACAGGGGTGATATCGAAACCGGCCGCCTCGACCTCTGAATGAAACACGGCCACCGCGATCTGTTGCAGTCGGCGGATCAGATGACCCGGAAAATCGTTGAGGTCTTTCACGCCAGTCTCCAGATGCAGATTAATTGACAGCATACTGATAATCAGTATGCTTATTAAATGGCAGGGTTCGATGTTTCTTGTAGCATCGTTCCAACCTGGGCCAAACGGGTGCCCCGAACCGGAGCGGCATCAGGGGATCTTCCGAGGCACGGGTCTTCAGCAAGGGCGGAGGTGACAGTCGATGCAGTTTCATCTGAACGGGTTCAGGACCGGAGATCCGGACATTGCCGGCCCGACCAGGGACGAGGCCGCTCTGGCCGATTCTGACCGGTTGCCGGAAGAGGTCGATGTCCTGATTGTCGGCTGCGGGCCGGCCGGATTGACGCTGGCGGCGCAACTGGCGGCGTTTCCCGATATCAGAACCCGGATCGTCGACCAGAAACCTGGCCCGCTGCAGCTTGGCCAGGCCGATGGCATTGCCTGCCGCACCATGGAAATGTTTAACGCCTTCGGGTTCGCGGACAAGGTCGCCAGGGAAGCCTACTGGGTCAATGAGACCACGTTCTGGAAACCGGACCCGGCCGGACCTGACAAGATCGCCCGCAACGGTCGGGTGCAGGATGTCGAGGACGGCCTGTCCGAGTTCCCGCATGTGATCCTCAACCAGGCGCGCGTCCACGACTTCTATCTCGACATCATGAAAAACGCGCCGAACCGGCTGGAGCCGAATTACAGCCGCCGTGTCACCGCGCTGGAGATAGACGTGGCGGCGCGCGAGGATGGCCATCCGGTCACGGTTCACCTGGAACGCACCGGCCCGGACCGCGACGGCGAGGGCGAGATCGTGCGCGCGAAATACGTGGTCGGTTGCGATGGCGCGCGCAGCATGGTGCGCAAATGCCTTGGCCGCGACCTGAAGGGCGAGGCCGCCAACCAGGCCTGGGGCGTCATGGACGTGCTGGCGGTCACCGATTTCCCGGACATCCGCTACAAGGCGCTGGTGCAATCCGCCGCCGAGGGCAGCATCCTGATCATTCCGCGCGAAGGCGGTTATCTGGTGCGGATCTATGTGGAACTCGACAAGCTCAGGCCGGACGAACGCGTCGCCGGCCGCAACATCGGCGTCGACCACCTGATCCAGGCCGCGCGCAGGATCCTGCATCCTTTCACGTTCGACGTGAAGGAAGTCGCCTGGTGGTCGGTCTACGAAATCGGCCAGCGGCTCTGCGACCGGTTCGACGACTTGCCGGAGACGGAGCTGGAGGGGGAGGAGACCGGTCCCCGCCTGCCCCGTGTCTTCATCGCCGGGGATGCCTGTCACACCCACAGTCCGAAGGCCGGGCAGGGCATGAATGTGTCGATGCAGGACACGTTCAACCTGGGCTGGAAACTGGCGCATGTGCTGACGGGATTGAGCGGACCGGAACTGCTGCACAGCTATTCGGCGGAACGTCAGGATATCGCGCGCAACCTGATCGATTTCGATCGCGACTGGGCCAGGATGCTGAGCGCGCCTTTGAAGACGGCGGAGACCCCCGACGGCGTGGAGCCGGAAGAAGTCCGGAAATATTTCGTCCGGCACGGCCGTTACACCGCCGGCACCGCGTCGCGCTACAGTTCGTCGGTCCTGACGGGAACCGGCACACATCAGCATCTGGCCACGGGATGTCCGCTCGGCATGCGTTTTCATTCCGCACCTGTGGTTCGCCTTGCCGACGCCAGGCGGATGCATCTGGGCCACACGATCAAGGCGGACGGCCGCTGGCGTGTCTTCGCCTTTGCCGGGAACAGCATATCACCGCATGCGGCCCTCGCCGACCTCTGCGAGTTTCTTCAGACCGCCCCAGGCTCGCCGATCCTGCGGCACACACCGCCGGGCAGGGACGTGGACGCCGTCATCGACGTGCGGGCGATCTTCCAGCAGTCACACCGGGATCTCGGCATCGAGAAAATGCCTGCGTTCCTGCTCCCGGCAAAGGGACGCTTTGGGCTCGTGGACTACGAAAAGATCTTCTGCGCGGACCAGCCAGGGGGCGCCGACATTTTCGACCTGCGCGGAATTGACCGCGCCGACGGTTGCCTGGTGATCGTCCGGCCGGACCAGCATGTCGCCGAACTCCTGCCCCTGACCGCCCACGGCGATCTCGCGGCCTTCTTCGAGCGGGTCTTGTTGCGGCAGACGTAACGGACCGCCAGCCCCTCCGGCATCCTACCGGAATTGCGGCTCGGCCATCCCGGGGCGCCTTCCCCGCCTTGAGCGGGGATCCATACCACGGACCCACACGGGTGCCGGGCATGATCGAGCCCCACGCTCGGCCACCACACTGGCCTCTCCGACCGCTATGCAAACGAATGGACCCCCGGCAAACGCAGCGCGACCGGGGGAGTCACAGGGGCGAAGGCGCTGCTGGAGCGGCCAGTGTGCCATGTCCAGTATCGCTACTATTAGCGGCGGACGGGTCAGCGCTTGGGGAGCGGGGTCCATTCGGCCACGGAAACCTCCGTATGCTGGAACCGGGGCATTTTCTCGCCGAGGTCCGACATGCTCGTCACGTCCTGTTCCGTCCGGAGATACAGGGCAATGCAATCATTAGGTTTATAAGAAATTTTTGCTGTTTTTGATTGAGTGACCTTACGATATATGCGAGATTTGACGCTCCCGTGAGCCGAGGCATTTCAATGAACTCGCTCATGTGCGCGGAGAAAATTTTATTTGAAATTTCGGAGAACGGAAGATGGTCGAGAACAAGAAGGAAAACCAGGACATCATGGCGCGCATCGTCGTCAAGGCCTGGACGGATCCGGACTATGTGGAGCTTCTGAAGTCGTCGCCGCGGAAAGCTCTTGAAGAGGAAGGTTTTCAGTTCGAGAAGGGCGGCAACGTCGAGGTTGTTTTTCGTTTCGATACCGAGAAAACGAAGAACATCACCATTCCGACCCCGCCCGATCTCCTGAAACTGGACAGGGATGATCTCTTGATGATTGCTTCACAGACCATCGCGATCCAGCTTGAATTGTTCTGATCGAAAAACAAAATCATGAACGTAATTGGTAGATTGCCTCCGGCTGAAGGAATGCGGCTCGCTGCATTGCTTCACCCGCTGCCGCTGGAGCTTTTCTTCAGCGAATATTATGAGAAGAAGCCTTTGTTTCTGACAGGTCGAAGCCTGTCTGACCGCTATCCCCGGTTTCCGGACCTGAACGGGTTCGAGGAAATGATGTGGCAGAACGAGGAGAAGCTTCGCCGGGTCCTGCGCGTCAACAAGCGTGGCAAATATTGCCCGATGCCGCACCCTTCGCAGGGCAAGAGCTTGTTCCGGTGGGCGGTGGACCGCTTTTACGAAGGCTGCACGCTTATTCTGAATGGGACCGACACGATGTCGGTCCCCATTGCCCAGGCTGCACGGGCGATCGAGGCGGAATTCGGTGGCAAGGTGGCTGCCAATGCCTTCCTGACGCCGCCCGAACAGCAGGGTTTCCTGGCGCATTTCGACACGCATGATGTCTTCGTGCTGCAGCTCGTGGGCAAGAAGTGCTGGCCTCTGTTCGACCGGCGCATCGATCTGCCGATCGACCGCCAGATTCATCTGATCGATCAGGCAAGTGTCGGAGAGCCAAGCGAAACCTATGAATTGTCGCCGGGCGACCTGCTTTATGTTCCCCGCGGACTCGTTCACGGTCCGCACACGCCAGAGGGACTTTCCCTGCACCTGACCATGGGATTTCGGCCACTGCGTTGGGTGGATTGCCTGGGCTCGCTCGTGCAGGTCATTGCGGAACACAATCCGGCCTTGCGCAAATCGATGCTGGCAGGAAGTTCAGATGAACTTGCCGATCAGTTTACCGAAGTGTTGCAGGAATTCGTGCAGGATGCGGGCAATGCCAGGATGCAGAAGCTTGCCAGGGAGCGCGCCTACGAGGCCTTCAACGCCATGCTGCGGCCTCTTCCGGGCGATCATTTGAGCAATGCGCTCGCAAGTGACGCGATAGACGGGGACACGCGCGTTCGCCGGCGTCCCGAAGCTGCCTGCCACGTTTATGAGCAGGGCAACTCGGTTCGAATCCAGTTTCCGGGCATCGGGATCGCCTCCGAGCAGGAAATGCAGCCGGGTTGCATCGAAATGCCACTGGTCGCAGGGGCGGCCTTGCGCTGGATCTCCAGGTCGGTGGAGCCGTTTTCCGCGCAGGATCTGACAAACCGCATCGATCTGGACGGACGGATCGAGCTGATCAGGCTGCTGGTCCGCAACGGTCTGCTGATGATCTGCGGTGACGATGATTTATCGGGGCGCGTTTGACGACCTGGCCGGCTTCGGAGACTGTCTTTTCCTGGCCGGTCGGGTTCTGCAGCAGGTCGAGGCGAGAAGCGCGGCCTCACCGTTGATCAATGAGGCGGCCCGGTCGGCATTGCGCAGGGAAGGCGCGGTTCTGCTGGCGCAGCTTATGCTTGCCGATACCGTATTGAAGCAGAAAGCCGGTCTGCGCCGGTGTGCGAAGCTGCCGCCGGACCCGGCTACGGAAATCCTTGAGCTTCTGGAACAGTGGCTTCACGGAACGGTTCTGACCAGCGTGGACCGGGCTCTGTCGGACTGGTCCGATGGTGTGTCGCTGATGCTGTCGCGCCTCGCTGCCGACCGGCCGCGATTGGAAACCTTCTTCGGCATTCCTGCCGACAGTCCTGTTCTCGAATTGGGTCCGGCGTTGAGTGAGTATCACTCGGGGGAAACGGTCCGGCGCCTCGTATTTGCCGAGGCAACGATTGTCTACAAACCCCGGAGTGTCGAGCGGGAATGCTGGTGGCACAGACTTGCCGTGTGGGCCAGGGACGCGGGGCTGGGGGAGCTTGGAGCCACCCGTGCTCTTGGCCGGGACGGCTATGGCTGGTGTGCGTGGATCGATGGCCACGAGAGCGTGAGCGAAGAGGGCGCACACGCCTTTTACCTGCGGTGCGGCACGCTGTTGTTCTGGCTCTGGCTGACCAACACGCATGATGCGGTCGCGAGCAATATCGTTGCCTCTCAGGCCCGTCCTTTCCTGATTGACTGCGAAATGGCGTTGTATCCCGGCTGCGCGCAAGAAGACTTTCCACTGGCCAGGACCGGTTTCCTGCCGCCTGCCACGTCGGACCCCGACTACGGCAGCTCCGGCCTGGCCTTCGGGCCGCAACGTCTGCACCGTGTCCGCTGTTTCGAGGTCGCGGCAGATGGCACCGTTGAGCTGAAGCGGCAGACACGGCAACGACTGGATATGGGCAATATGCCCACTGTTAAAGGCGTATCCCGCGATGCCGGCAGCTATCGTGACGTGATTGCCGAAGGTTTCGAGGCGGCCTATCGCGCGGCGATGGAGCGCAAGCCGGAGCTGTTGGCGGAAGGTGCGCCGCTGGCCATGTCTGGCGGAATGTCCGGCCGCGTTTCGATACGTCCGACCGTGATCTATGGAGAGATACTGGCCGGTTTTCTGGCGACCTCCTGCCGGGAGAGCTGGCTTGAAGACACGCTTGGCTCGCTCCCGTTGCCGGCAGGCCTGGCTGGAGCACAGGTGGATGACCTCCTCCGCAGCGAACAGCAAACGCTCCGGCGGCTGTCCATCCCGCGGATTGAAACCCGCGATTGCGATGCAAGTGTCAGCGTGTGCGGCTCGGCGATTCCGCTTGCGGGCTGTCTGCCCGGCAAGGCCGTCGCCTGCGCGAGAGCACGGGACCTGTCGCCCTCCGGCCTCGCGCATTTGCTCGCCGAACTGGACGCGCTCACCAGGGCCGCCTGAATGCACATATTTACGGGCCTGTATCCCGGAGACCTTGCGACAAGGCGGGGCCGTCATCGATGTCGAACGGAATGAAGGACCGCTCCTGAAACCTTTTTTTCCAGCGCGGATCCGCCTCGACCCAGTTGCGGGGAAGGAGGTCGAAGGCGATCGAAATGCGCGGAACCCGCCCCTGGTACGCCGGGACAGTGTGGACGAGACCCGGCCGACCGAACACCGTGACTTCACCGGGCCGGTTCGCCAGGGCGACGGGCTCATCGGTCCCGTAAAGCGTCACGCTGCCGTCGGTCTGGATGGTTATGTGTCCGTGCAAGGGGTAGCTGTGAGCATGTTTGGGCAGGTGCTGGCCATTGCGAAGGACATTCGCCCAGCACTGAACATAGACCGGCCGGTTTTTTTGCTGCAGGCGCTCGATGGCAGATCGAACGGCGCTGCGGATTGTCCCGGCAAGACGGCCGAAAGCGGGATCTGCGAAGCTCAGAAGGTTGTAGTTGGCATAGTGGGATGACGTGAGTTCCGGGTGACGCCCGTCCCAGTCCGCGCTGACCGGCAGGCCCAGGATCTCCGCCTCCCTGGCAAGCACAAGATCGGCCAGAGCATGAAGCGTTTCGGAATTCTGCCAGTCGAAATGCAACAGCGGCACGTCTTCGATGTTCCGCAGATCGACAAACCTCAGGTCGGGGGCTTCAGCTGTCAGGGACTTGTCCATTGTGAATATGCTCTTCTAGATAGGTCAGGTGGTGAGGTATGCCGACGCTCGCCGTGTCTTGCGGGCCACTGTGTCCGGATCCGAAATGGCCCATGCCGGACAGGATGATGTCCCAGTTCCGCGGCCGGTAGAAATGGCCGGGATCCTGCTCGATGTTGCTGTAATCGGCCTTGCCGGAATTCTCCAGAATGGCCTGCAGCGCCGGGCTGAGAGGTTTGTTTTGAACCTCCCGCCAATAGGCGGTGTCGCGCCGTCCGCTGAGCCGGTAATGGACAAAGATGAAGTCGACGGTGGTGTCATATCTGCGGCAGCAGATATCGTTCCACGTGTCCAGGTCATCAAGGCGTGCGGCAAGCAGCATGATGTTTGCCTGGGTCAGGGAAATCCCGGTTGATTCCAGCGGCTCGATAAAACCGAAGGCATTGCCGAGAGCAACGCAATTGCCGGTATGCGCACGCATGTGCCGGCCATGGCGGAACGGCACCCGCATGACCTCGACATCATCCGAAGAGGACACTCCAAGATGCGCCAGGAGCCGGTCTTGCGCGGCCTCGTAGTCCATGTGGCGCGAACTGAAGCAGTAGCCTGCGCCCAGTCGGGACCAGAGTGGAATTTCCCAAACCCATCCCGCCTCCAGCGCAGTGCAGCGTGTATAGGGTGGCAGTGCCCTGGTCCGGTTGTTGTAGGGCAGACGCACGGCAACCGCGCTGTCGTTGTCGAGCCGGTCGCCGGCGGGCAGGTATTCGATGTTCAGCGTGTTGCCCAGAAGCAGGGACCGGAAGCCGGTGCAATCAATGAAGAGATCCGCTTCGAAGCCTTCGACGCTCCTGATCCGGTTCGCCGTCCGCTCGATTGCCTCGACCCGTTTCCTGACATGGCGCACACCGCGCGCTGTCGCGATCGAGCGCAGATACGCGCCGTACCGTGTCGCGCACACGTGGTACCCGTGGGCCTGAAGGTGGGGATCGAACCGGTTTTCGCGGCACAGATGCATGGTCCGGTAAAGGGCGTCCGCGCCGGGTGATGCCGCATGGGCCTGGTCGGGTTTGCCGAAGGGATGAAAAAAGCGCCCGCCCCGATGATTGAAGTGATGAAAGTCGATGCCGGTCTTGAATGTGCCGTCGACAGCGCGCAGGAACTCACGCTCGTCCAGTCCAAGGGCATGATTGAACCGCCGTGAAATGGCATTCAGCGATTCACCGACCCCGAGCGGCGGAACATCCGGCGACTCGATCAGCGTGAGGGAGCACTCCGGATGAAACCGCTGAAGGTATGCCGCCGCCATCCATCCGGTTGCGCCACCTCCGACAATGACGATCTTTCTCATTGGAACTCTGAACTCTATCGAATTTGCCGCGTCTGCATCTCTCGTTCCGAACCTTGGAGAGACACCCTGAGGCGCCGTTTTTTCCGAAACACGAGCCATGTGCCCGGCCAGATCCGATGCAGGTCTCAAAAGGTAAAATTTCTATCAAGGGTACTATATACCAGGAAAAAACAATTTAAAGTATGTGTCGGCAGTCACTCAAGCCGTTCCGACCGCTCTGCGAACGATTGGACCCCCGGTCGCGCTGCGCTTGCCGGGGGAGTCGGTGGGGGAGAGGCTGAGGGTGCCAATGCGCCGTGTCCGGGATTTGCAGTCGTGAAGGAGGTGCGCAGGCGTGCGGTGCGTTCCACAAGATTGCCTACAGGAGCTTGTTATCAAAAAGCCCGGCATCGCTGCCGGGCTTTCGAAGGTTTGTGTCTCATCCGGTGCCGCCATTCAACGGGACGGCTGGTGGGTCAGCGTCCGGGCAGCGGGATCCATTCGGCGGTGGAGACATCCGCGTGCTGGAACTGTGGCATTTTCTCGCCAAGCTCGGCCATGTTCTTCACGTCCTGCTCGTTCAGGAAGTCCTGGGTGATCAGTGTCGGCGGAACGACGACCTGCTTGCCCGGGTCTTCACCGGCAAGCATCAGGGCGAGCGTGCGCACGCTGACTTCACCGACAACGGCCGGGTTGGTCGCGACCGTTGCGGCCCAGGCACTGTCCGGCTCGCGCATGGCGGAGATATCCGCGGTCGAGACATCGGCGGAGTAGATCTTGATGTCCTGGCTGAGACCGGCCTCGTCGACGGCAATCTTCACGCCCTTGGCGAATTCGTCGTAAGGGGCAAAGACGACGGAAATCGTCGGGTTGGCCTGCAGCACGGAGCGCGCCTGGTTGGCGACGGAATTGGCGATCGGATTGTCGAGCGTGCCGAACATGGCCGCTTCCTTGATGCCGACATTGGCTTCCTTGACTTCCTTCCAGGCGACGTCGCGCCGGTCGAGCGGGGCAATGCCCGGCACATAGACATAGCCTGCGGTGAAGCTGTCGCCATTATCCTTGATGGCCTGTTCCAGGGCCAGCTTGCCGAGAAGATAATCGGACTGCTCGACCTGCGGAATGGCATCGGTTTCGACGTTGACGTCGAAGGCGACGACCTTGATGCCGGCCTCGACCGCGCGCTGGGCGGCGGGTTTCATGGATTCCGTCAGTCCGTGCTGGATGATGATGCCGTCGACGCCGAGGGCAATCGCCTGATCGACCATATCGGCCTGGAGGGCGGCATCCTGCCGGCTGTCCAGCACGCGCAGGTCCACGCCGAGGGCTTCGGCCTGCTTTTCGACGCCTGAAAGATACGACTGGAAGAAGTCGCCGGTGGACAGGTAGCGCACCAGCGCGATCTTCACATCCTCGGGCTTGTCGAACGGGGCCGGCATGTCAGCGGCAAGCGCAACACCACTGCCCGACAGTCCCAGCCCGGCAGCAACCGCGAGCTTCATGAATTCACGTCTCAACATTGTGTATCCTCCCATTTTTTGAACGGGCGCCTTTCCGGCGTCACGCTGTTCTCCTGCCGCCGCGCCGCGAGGACAGGTAGAACGTAAAGACAAGGGCGGCGACAAGCACGGCGCCCTTGACGAAGTCCTGCATGTAATAAGGGGCGTTCATCATGGTCAGCCCCTGGAGAAGAATGCCGACAAAGAGGGCGCCCGCCGCCGTCCCGAACGCGTTCGGACGGGCCGCGCCCAGTACCGCGAAACCGATCAGGGCGGCGGCGACGCTGTCGAGCAGAAGGTTGTTGCCAGACGCGATGTCGCCGCGGCCGAGCCGCGCAGCGAGCAGGATGCCGCCGACCGAGGCGAGCATGCCGGAGATCATGTAGGCGACGATCTTGTAGCGGTGCACATTGGTGCCGACCAGACCGGCGGCGCGCTCGTTGGAGCCGATGGCATACATCAGCCGGCCGTGGCGCGTGTAGCCGAGAAACAGCCAGATGATCAGGGCGATCAGCAGGAAGAGAACCACGGGAACCGGCAGCAGCCGGTCCAGAAAGAGATCGAACCGGTGCCGGCCCAGCCACAGGAAGGCAGCGGAAAAGGTGCCTTCGGCAACCGACCCGTCCGACAGATTCATGCCGGTCGCGATGGAATTGCCCTGGGTCGGAATGCGCTGCAGGCCGATCAGCAGGAACATCATGCCGAGCGTCGCCAGAAGGTCGGGCACGCGCATCTTCACGATCAGAAGCCCGTTGATCAGCCCGACAAGGGCGCCCATGGCAAGGCACACGAAGACGGCCACGAACGCTGATTGTTCCAGGATCACCATGGTATAGGCGGACAGCATCAGCGCGGAGGTCGCGACCGAGCCGATCGACAGGTCGAAACCGCCGACAACCAGCGTGCAGGTCACGCCCAGGGCCAGAATGCCGGTGATGGCCACCGACTGGAAAATGAACACCGCCGACCGGGCGCTGGCAAAACCGCTGGCATAGATGCTGAAGAAGACCGCAAGTCCGCACAACAGCACGATGAAACCGTAGCGGATGGCCAGCTCGAGTGCGGTCCTGGAGGTGTCGTTTGATGTCATGCCATTGCCTGGTTCTGATTTTGGGACGGAGAAGGCAGATTGTCTGGAGCCGGCGCCCGGACGGGGCCGGAGACGGCCGTGACCAGCTTGTTCAGGTCCACGTCCCTGTTGACGTATTCACCGGCGATCATGGCCTCGTTGAGGACGATGATCCGGTCCGCGATTTCGAGGGCCTCGTCGATTTCGGCGACAAAGACAAGCGTCGTCCGGCCGGCGGCTGTCTGGCGGATATAGTGTCCGATGTCCCGCCGGGCGCCGATGTCCACGCCCTGAAACGGCTCGTCAAGCAGGAGCACCCGCGAAGCCTTCAGCAGCCAGCGGCCGATCATGACTTTCTGCTGATTGCCGCCCGAGAGTGTGCCGATGCCGTCCCGGTCGCTCTGACACTTGACGCCAATCCTGTCGATCATCTCGCTGCTGGCCCGCCGCTGGGCGCGCTCGTTCAGGAACGAGAACCGGCTGAAGGCCTTCAGGAAGGGCAGTGTCATGTTGTCGGCGATGTCGAAATCCGCGATCACCGCGTTCACGCTGCGGTCTTTTGGCGACATGAACACGCCGCTGGCAACGGCCTCCGTGGCACTTGTCGGGCGGTAGGCCTTGCCGTCGAGAAACAGAACGCCGCCCGCCGGTTCGGCAAGGCCGAAAAGAACCTCGGCGAGTTCGGTGGTGCCGCTGCCCAGAAGTCCGGTGAACGCGATGACCTCGCCTTCCCCGGCCGTGAAGTTGATTGGCGGGCTGTCCTCGAACAACCGCAGCTCTCTGGCTTGAAGAACGGCTTCGCCGCCCTTGACCGGATCGATATCCACTTCGGTCATCTGGTGGCCGAGCATGGCATTGACCGCGCCGACATAATCGAGCGGCTCCGTGTCGAAGAGGCCCGAAACGGCGCCGTCGCGCATGGAGACGATCCGGTCCGCCACCCGGCGGATGTCGGACATGCGATGGGAAATGTACAATATCGCGACGCCGTCCGCCCTCAGCCTGTCGATCAGGGCGAACAGCCTCTCCGCCTCGGACGCGGACAGGGACGATGTCGGTTCGTCCAGGATCAGGAGCTTCGGTGATCTTGCCATCGCCCGGGCGATCGCGATCATCTGACGGTCGGCGACGTCGAGATCCGCGACACGGGTGCGCACGTCCATCGTCAGACCCATGCTCTCGGCGACCGCGCGGGCCTGACGGCGCAGTTTGCGGTCGTTGACGAACAGGCCGACACCCGGCTCGGTCAGGCGGTCGAGGGTCAGGTTGGTGGCAACGTCGAGATCGGGAATGACACCGTCGTCGATGGACTGGTGCACGGTGACGACACCCTTGGAAATGGCATCGGCAGCATCCACCGGCGCATAGGGGGCACCGTTCAGTTCGAGCCTGCCCGAATCCGCGAAATGGTAGCCGCACAGGATCTTGACCAGCGTCGATTTGCCGGCGCCGTTCGCGCCCATCAGGGCCGTGACCTCACCCGCGCGCAGGTCCAGATCGATCCCGCGCAGCACGTGATTGCGTCCGAAGGATTTCTCCAGACCGGTCAATTTGCAGGTGATGTCTTTCACCTTTCCTCCCAATTTTTGACGAGCTCCTCTCTCGCTGCAATCGTTACAGCACGGTGAATAGCCTTTTGTCAACTGAGTTGACTTTTGAATAATCTTGACCTTTATTCGAGAAAAATCGGGAGGAAAGTGCAGCAAGATGAACACACCGGATCTCTATCGCCCCCTAACCCCTGAAGAGCTTGGCGGCCGTCTGTCGGCAGTGCCCGTCGTTGCCGCACGCGTCGGCGAGGACCCGGCGCGATGGACGGTGAAAGAGGTCGGCGACGGCAACCTGAACCTGGTTTTCATCGTGGAAGGGCCGGTGGGCACGGTGATCGTCAAGCAGGCGCTGCCCTATGTGCGCCTGGTCGGGGACAGCTGGCCGCTGCCACTCTATCGCGCCTATTACGAGAACCATGCGCTGGTCCGACAGGCGGAACGTGATCCGGGCTCCGTCCCGCAAATCTATCATTTCGACGAGGCCCAGGCGCTGATCGTGATGGAGTTTCTGTCGCCCCACAAGATCCTGCGGCGCAAGCTGATCGACGGCGAGAAGGTCGCGGGTCTCGGCGGTTTTCTGGGACGCTTCTGTGCCCGCACGGCGTTCCGCGGTTCGGAGCTTTCCCTGAAGAGCGCCGACAAGAAAAAGGATGTCGGCCTGTTTTCCGGCAATGTCGAGATCCCGGCCATCACCGAAGCGCTGGTGTTCACCGATCCCTATTACGACGCCAAGATGAACCACCACACGCCGGGCCTCGATCCGGTGGTGGCGGACCTGCGCGCGAACCCGCATCTGAAGGCACGGGCGCAGCGCATGCTGATGAAGTTCGCTTCCAACACCGAGACGATGCTTCACGGCGACCTGCACAGCGGCTCGATCATGTCGACGGAAGCTGAGAGCAAGGTCATCGATCCGGAATTCGTTCAATACGGTCCCATCGGCTTCGATGTCGGCATGCTTGTCGCCAATTTCCTGATGGCCTATTTCAGCCAGCCGGCGCATCGCGAGACATCGGCTCTCCGGTCCTATCAGGACTGGATCCTCACGGTCATCGAGGAGGTTCTCACCGCCTTCGAAGCCGAATTCAGGACGCTCTGGTCCGCTGAGCGCACCGGAATGCTGTATCCGGCTGCCCTGTTCGAGGATCAGGGGCAGTCGTCGGTGGAGGCTTGCAGCGAGCTGCTGGCGGAAATCCGCTCCGATGCCCTCGGATTTTGCGGTATCGAGATGCTCCGGCGAACGCTTTCACTGGCCCACAACGCGGATTTCGAGGACATAGGCGACGAAACTCTCAAGCGCCGGCTCGAAACGCGCAATCTCCTGATGGGGGCCGAACTGCTTCTGCGGGCCGAGGAGATCGGCACGAACGGGATGCTTCTCGATCTGGCCCGCCAATTCAACGCAAAGGATGTTCCATGAAGGTCAACGGCACCCATTACCGCTCCCTCTGGTGGGATGACAGCAAGGCCGCCCTGCAGATCATCGATCAACGCTGGCTGCCGCACGAATTCCGGATCGAGCAGGTCGATACACTCGAAAAATTCGCCGACGCGATCGTGGAAATGCGCGTGCGTGGCGCGCCGCTGATCGGTGCGACCGCCGCCTACGGCATGGCCCTGGCTGCCCGGCTCGACCCGTCCGACGCGCATCTTGACCGGGCCTGGGACACGCTCGACCGGACGCGCCCGACGGCGATCAACCTGCGCTGGGCACTCAACCGCTGCAGAACGCTGCTGAAGGCTCTGCCTGAAGGCGCGCGCGCCGACGCCGCCCTGAAACTCGCTCACGAGATTTCCGACGAGGACGTCGAGATCAATCGGCAGATCGGTCTCAACGGCCTTGAGATCATCCGCAGGATCGCCGCGGCCAAGAAGGATGGCGAACCTGTGCGTTTGCTGACCCATTGCAACGCCGGCTGGATCGCGACAGTCGACTGGGGCACGGCAACCAGCCCGATGTATCATGCCCATGATGCCGGCGTGCCGATCCATGTCTGGGTGGACGAGACCCGTCCGCGGAACCAGGGCGCGCTGACCTCGTGGGAACTCGGCAGCCACGGCATTGCGCACACCTACATCACCGACAATGCCGGTGGCCATCTGATGCAGCACGGCCTTGTCGACATGGTCATCGTCGGAACCGACCGCACCACCCGCCGGGGCAACGTCTGCAACAAGATCGGCACCTACCTGAAGGCGCTGGCGGCAAAGGCGAACGACGTGCCTTTCTATGTGGCATTGCCGTCGCCGACCATCGACTGGACGGTCGACAACGGCGTCGTCGAAATCCCGATCGAGGAACGCAATGAACGGGAAGTCACGCACATCCAGGGGCTTACAGAGCAGGGCTCCATCGGCCAGGTCCAGGTGACACCGCCCGGGACCCCCGGCGGCAACCCGGCCTTCGACGTGACACCGAACCACCTCGTGACAGGCCTGATCACCGAACGTGGCGTCTGCGAGGCGAGCGCGGAAGGGCTTGCGGGCCTGTTTCCGGATCTTGCCAATCTCGAAAAGAGCGCATGACGCCGGGTCCGGGCAAATCCCGGTCGGGTGACGCGAAAACCGTCGCCCGCGCCCGGTCCCAGGACGAGGCGATCATCGAGGTGACCTGGTGCTACTACCAGGAAGGCATGAACCAGAACGAGATTGCCGAACGGCTCGGCATCTCGCGCGCGACCGTGGTCAATTACCTGTCCGAGGCGCGGCGGCGGGACTATGTCCGCATCACGCTCGATCATGACATCTTCCGTGACCAGGAATTGGCCCGCAAACTGGTGGACCGGTTCGCTCTGCGCGATGCCGTCGTCGTGCCGTCCTCGCCTGACGGCGCGGACCAGTCGCTCGACCGGGTGACCCGGGTGGTGTCGGACTGGCTTCCCAGCCTGCTGGAGCCGGGCGATCGCCTCGGGGTGGCCTGGGGCGAGACCGTCTACCGGGTCGCGGAAGCCGCACCCCGTGTCCCCATGGAAGGGCTGACCGTCGTGCAGCTTGTCGGGTCGCGGCCCGCCGCGCTCGGTTTTGCGGCGGAAACCTGCTCGGCCACGCTGGCGCGCCGCTACGGCGCCCATTGCATCAATCTTCACGTCCCGCTTCTCCTGTCGGACAAACAGCTTGTCGACCGTCTCAAGCAGGAACCGGTGATCCGGGAACAGCTCGACGCGGTCGCCGACTGCAACAAGACCCTGTTTGCATGCGGCACCTGCACCGCCGACAGCCACGTCGTCCATGCAGGGCTGCTCGACCGGTCCGACGTGGACGCCTGCGCCGGCAAGGGCGCCGTTGGCGTCATCTGCGGCCGGCTGATCGATCACAAGGGCACAGGCGTCAGGCGGAACATCGAGGACCGCATGATCGCCGTGACCCTGGACCAGATGAAAAACAAGGACATGGGGCTTCTGGTCGGATCCGGCCCCGCCCGGGCAAGGCCCATGCTGGCCGCCATCCGGGGCGGCTACGCCACCCATGTCGCCACCTGCTCGCAAACCGCCGCCGAAATGCTGGAGCTCGCCTGAAATCATGCCGAATACACTCTATCAGGACACACCGGACCTCAGGCAGGCGATCATCGACGCCTGCCGGGACATGAACCGCCGGGGGATCAATCAGGGCACCTCGGGCAACATTTCGGCCCGGGCCGGCGACCGGATGCTCATCACGCCCTCAGGTGTTGCCTATGACCGGATGACGCCGGACATGCTGGTGTCCCTGCCGCTTGACGGCAAGGGTGCGCCGGAAGGACCGCTGCCGCCGTCGACGGAATGGCAGTTCCATCTGGCGTTGCTGCGGGCAAAGCCGGAGATGAACGCCATCGTTCACGCCCATCCGGTGCATTGCACGGCGCTCTCCATCAACCGGGAGGAAATACCGGCCTGCCACTACATGATCGCGCTGTTCGGCGGCAACACCGTGCCACTGGCCGGTTACGCCCTGTTCGGCAGCGAGGAACTGGCGGACAACGTGGTCGCCGCCATGCGCGACCGCCATGGCTGCCTGATGGCGAACCACGGCGCCGTGGTTGCCGGCGAGACGCTCGACAAGGGCCTCTGGCGCCTGGAAGAACTGGAAGTGCTCGCCCGCGCCTATATCCTCAGCCGCAGCATCGGCACGCCGCATATTCTCTCAGACAGCGAAATCGACAGCGTCCTGGGCGCGGTTGCCAATTACGGCCTGAAGACGGCCTGAGCGGGAACGCAAAACCAGTGCAGGGCAAGGGAGCATGGGCCGTGTGCCCTCCAAGGGCCAGCCTGTGAGGGCACCCGGGAGGATGGCGGAAAAGACGGAACACCGCTCCGCTCAGCATCCTTTCGGAACCGCGGCCCGGCCACCCCCGCAGCGCCTTCCCCCTCTCCCCAAGGCCTTCCCCTTCTCCCCCAGGGTCCTTCCGGAACCGTGCCCCCGCCACACCCTGCAGTGCCTTCTCCGACTTGATCGGGGACCCATCCCACGTTGCCACCCGGCAGCACGCCTGATCCAGCCACCGCGCGGCAACCGCATCAGCCGTTCCAACCGCTCTGCGAACGAATGGCCCCCCGGTCGCGCTGCGCTTGCCGGGGGAGTCGCCAAGGGGCAGGGCGGGAGCATGCTGCGGCCGTGTGAAACGTCAGGGAGGACAGTCGCGAAGGAGGTGCTTGGGTTTCAAGGGACACAACGGGATTGCGCCTGCCGAAATGAAAAAAAAGCCCGGCATCGCTGCCGGGCTTTCGCGTTTTTCGATCTGATGACGCTCAGATTGATCAGTCGTCGGACTGCTGCTTCAGAGCCGCACCGAGGATGTCGCCGAGGGAGGCGCCGCTGTCGGAGGAACCGTACTGTGCGACGGCTTCCTTCTCTTCGGCGATTTCCAGAGCCTTGATCGACACGGTGACCCGGCGGGTCTTCTTGTCGAACTGGGTGATGCGGGCATCGAACTTGTCGCCGACGGAGTATCTTTCCGGACGCTGTTCTTCGCGGTCACGGCTGATGTCCGTGCGGCGGAGGAACGCTGTCAGGTCGCTGTCAGCGATCTTGACGTCCAGACCGGCATCCTTGACTTCGATGACTTCACAGGTCACGACGGAGTTCTTGCGAAGTTCACCGGCTGCACCGGAGTCCATCGGGTCGCCGGAGAGCTGCTTGATGCCAAGCGAGATACGCTCCTTGTCGACATCAACGTCCAGAACGACGGCCTTGACCATGTCGCCCTTCTTGAACTCTTCGATGACCTGCTCGCCCGGACGGTTCCAGTCGAGGTCGGACAGGTGAACCATGCCGTCCACGTCGCCGTCGAGGCCGATGAACAGGCCGAATTCGGTCTTGTTCTTGACTTCGCCTTCGACTTCGGTGCCGGTCGGGAACTGCTCGGCAAAGGCATCCCACGGGTTCTGCAGGGTCTGCTTGAGACCGAGCGAGATGCGGCGCTTGACCGGATCGACTTCCAGGATCATCACTTCAACTTCCTGGGAAGTGGAAACGATCTTGCCCGGATGAACGTTCTTCTTGGTCCAGGACATTTCCGAAACGTGGATCAGGCCTTCGATGCCCGGCTCCAGTTCGACGAAGGCACCATAGTCGGTGATGTTGGTCACGCGGCCGGTGAACTTGGCGTCGATCGGGTACTTGGCTTCGATACCGTCCCACGGATCGGTTTCGAGCTGCTTCATGCCCAGGCTGATGCGATGCGTTTCCTGGTTGACGCGGATGATCTGCACCTTGACCGTCTGGCCGATGGTGAGAACTTCCGACGGATGGTTGATGCGGCGCCACGCGATGTCGGTGACGTGCAACAGGCCATCGATGCCGCCAAGGTCGACGAACGCACCGTAGTCGGTGATGTTCTTGACCACACCTTCCACGGTATGACCTTCTTCCAGGCTCTGGACCAGTTCCGAACGCTGTTCGGCGCGGGTTTCTTCCAGAACGACACGGCGGGACACGACGATGTTGCCGCGGCGCTTGTCCATCTTCAGGATCTGGAACGGCTGCGGCGTATGCATCAGCGGGGTCACGTCGCGGACCGGACGGATATCGACCTGCGAACGCGGCAGGAAGGCAACGGCGCCGTCCAGGTCGACGGTGAAGCCGCCCTTGACCTGGTTGAAGATCTGTCCATTGACCTTCTCGCCGGCTTCGAACGCAACTTCGAGGCGGACCCAGCTTTCTTCGCGGCGAGCTTTTTCGCGCGACAGAACAGCTTCGCCGAGCGCGTTTTCGACACGCTCCAGGTAAACTTCGACTTCGTCGCCGACACCCATTTCGCCGTCGCGGCCCTTGGCGCCGAATTCCTTCAGCGGCACGCGGCCTTCAACTTTCAGGCCGACGTCGATGACGGCCAGGTCTTTTTCGATGGCGACGACGGTGCCTTTGACAACGGCACCTTCGTAAAGGTCGTTATGGACGAAGGACTCCTCGAGAAGAGTCGCAAAATCCTCGATGGAGGGATTGAAATCAGACAAATGTTTCTCCTGGCGCCAGTTGGCGCGCCGCCGGCGGGTTGGTGTTGCACTCCGGACCTTCAGTCTCCCGGGACTGCGATTTTCGCTGATCCTTCCGTTCCTCCAGGAAACGGGCCGGCGGGGCGGGAGCCGGAAAATCCGGTCTCGTCACAGGACGCAAATCAGGAGCGCCCTGCCGAAATTCGGTTTGTTCTTTAAAAAGAACCGCCGGCCTCAAGGCCGGCAAGCGTTCCGGATGCACGAACAGGGGCGCACCGATGGTGAACCCCAGATCCTCTCAGGCATCCCTGGCGCGGGAGACGATATCCACAGCCGCCTGGAACGCGGTCTCTATATCCATTTCTGTCGTATCAAGCAAGACCGCATCGTCAGCTTGTTTCATCGGAGCCACGGTTCGCTGGCTGTCGCGCTCGTCCCGGCGCTTCAGATCGTCCAGAACGGAGGCGTAAACGGCCTCCTGGCCCTTGGACAGCATTTCGTCGGTGCGGCGCCGCGCGCGCGCCTCGGAAGACGCGGTCACGAACAGCTTGACGGTAGCATCCGGGCACACCACCGTGCCGATGTCGCGGCCGTCCAGAACCGCGCCCGGAGGAACCCGGGCGAACCGGCGCTGCAGCTCGACCAGCTCCTTGCGCAGGCCGCCGAGAACGGCGATCCGGGAAGCCGCTTCGCCGATTTCATGCGCGGACAGAACGGATTTGTCCATCTGCGCGAGATCGAGATGGCGGGCGATGTCGATGGCGATGGTTTCGTCGCCGAGCGGCAGGCCCTTGACAAGAAGGGCGGCAGCCACGGCCCGGTAGGTCAGCCCCGTATCCAGATGCCGGAGGCCGAAATGGTCCGCCAGCCGCCGTGACAGGGTGCCCTTGCCGGACGCGGCCGGCCCGTCGATTGCGATGATCATGCGGCCTCGCTGGCGTTGGCGGCGACTTGTGCGCCCAGTCCCTCGAACAATTCGGTGAAATCCGGGAAGCTCGTGGCGATCACGGCGCCGTCGTCGATGGTCACCGGCTTGTGCGCGGCCATGCCCAGCACCAGGAACGACATGGCGATGCGGTGGTCGAGGTGGGTGACAACCGTGCCGCCGCCGATGGCGTTGGCCCCGCCGGTGACGGTGAGTGTGTCTTCGGTTTCGCGGCAGGGAACGCCGTTGGCCTCAAGGCCCCGCGCCACGGCCGCCAGACGATCCGATTCCTTGACGCGCAACTCTTCAAGGCCCGGCATGAACGTGTCTCCCGTGGCAAAGGCGGCGGCAACCGCCAGCACGGGATACTCGTCGATCATCGACGGTGCCCGTTCCGCCGGCACGGTGACGCCCTTCAGACGGCTGGCCCTGACACGCAGGTCACCGACCTCCTCGCCGCCGGTCTCGCGCCGGTTGACGATCTCGATATCCCCGCCCATCTCGATGAGCGTGGTGATCAGCCCGGTGCGGTGTTCGTTGAGAAGCACATTGCCGATGGTCACGTCGGAGCCCGGCACGATCAGGGCGGCAACCACCGGAAAGCCAGCGGAGGACGGATCGCCGGGAACATCGATATCCTGTGGTTTCAGCTCCGGCTGGCCCTTGAGCCGGATCACCCGCTCGCCCGCGTCGTTCAGTGTGACCGATATGTCGGCGCCGAAGCCCTTGAGCATTCTTTCGGTATGGTCCCGGGTCGGGATCGGCTCGATCACCGTGGTTTCGCCCGGCGCATTGAGGCCGGCCAGCAGCACGGCGGATTTCACCTGGGCGGAGGGCATCGGCACGCGGTAGGTCAGCGGTAGGGCCAGCTCCGGTCCGCGAATAGAAGCCGGCAGCCTGTCGCCGTCCCGCGCGATCACGTTTGTGCCCATGTCGCGCAAGGGGGTCAGCACCCGGCCCATCGGCCGTTTGGACAGGGAGGCGTCGCCGACAAAGGTGGCGGCAATGTTGTGGCTGCCGAAAATGCCCATGGTCAGGCGCACGCCGGTGCCCGCGTTGCCGAAATCGATGACATGCTCGGGCTCCAGCAGGCTGCCCAGCCCGATGCCGTCGACGGTATAGCTGCCGTCGGCCTGTGTCTCGATGGTGGCGCCGACGGCCCGCATGGCATCGGCCGTGGCCAGCACGTCCTCCGATTCCAGGAGGCCCTTGACGGTGGTGCGCCCGACGGCGAGCGCGCCGAACATCAGCGATCTGTGGGAAATGGATTTGTCGCCGGGCACGCGGATCGTGCCGGTCAGGGGGCTGCCCATACGCGATGTGAGCGGCCCGGATGCGCCATGCGGCGCGGTATCGTGTGACATTTGAATGTCCGCAACTAGGATCGGTTGTCAAAAGGTGACACGTCCTATCACGCGGATGCGGCTGCGTCATCCATTGACACCCGCATTTCCCGCAGGGACGGATTTTTGCGCCGATCCGCACCGGCGGCCAGCCGAACGGCTGCCTGGAAGGTCATCCGGACAGGCATACAGGCGGGCATTCGGATGCTCATTCGGGCGCGGGTCCTTGCCGCGCATCGCCGATGGCTCCGCAAACCGGCCACAGATCCGGGCGGGAGGGCATAAAATGCACCGCTGGATGCAGGGAGTGTGGGAAAGGCATTGCGTGACGCTTGAAATTTGGTGCGCAACATGCAGAACAATGGTCCCTGTAACTTTTTTCTCCGATTTGTCTTTGACAGGGAAACCTCCGAAGGCTATGGGGCTGCCCACTAATTCAAGTCGGCTAATAACTTTAAGAGGGTGAGCACAGTGGCAAAACCTGAACTAGGCACGAAGCGGCTGTGTCCGGGCTGCGGCTCGAAATATTACGATCTCAACCGGGAACCGGTGACCTGCCCGAAATGCGGCACCGTGTTCGAGACGGTCATGACGAGCCGGGCTGCGAAAGCGGCCAAGGTGGAGGAAAAGGCCCAGGAGGACGAGGAAGAGGAGGAGCAAGACGCTGCTGCTCCGGAAATCGTCACCCTTGAGGAGGCGGACGCGGAAGCTGAAGGCGACGACGTGCCTGACCTTGAAGGCGGCGAAGTCGAGCTGGAAGAAGATGAGGACGACGCCAGCGGCAGTGACGACGTGTTCATCGACGACGAGGACGAGGACGAAGAGTCCGTTCCGGGCATCCGCGTCGGATCCGACGACGACGCCGATCGCTAAGAGACTGATCAGGCAGGGTATTTTCCCTGCCTGTTGTTTTCCGGGGCAGACGGGAAATTTCGTTCCATTTTCTGCTTGATCTTGCCTGGAGGTGTGACTATGTTCCGCCTCCATCGACGCCGGAACCCAAGCCGGCCGGTTACGGAACATGGGGCCATAGCTCAGCTGGGAGAGCGCTTCGCTGGCAGCGAAGAGGTCAGGGGTTCGATTCCCCTTGGCTCCACCATTCCTCTTTTCTTCAAAAGAAAACAGTAACTTACTGATCTGCAATGGTGTTTTCCGGGGACTGTTACGCTGAGGTGTTACAGTGAGGACCCCTGAGAAGATGCCCGGGCATACCCGTCTGTATCGTCGCGGAGCCGTCTACTACCACCGCGCAGCCGTTCCCCAAGACATCGTTGCCACATACGGTAAGCGCGAAGAGACCTTCTCGCTGAAAACACGAGACCACGCTGAGGCCGTTCGCCGGGTGCGTATTGCTGCCGTTGAGGTGGACAAGAGGTTTGATGCGCATCGGCTTAAGCTGGCGCGGCAACAGGAACCTGCGCTGCAAGAGTTGACGCCCGAACAGATTGCCACGATTAAGGCGGTCTACCTGCATCATCTTCTGGAAGAGGATGAGGAGGTTCGGCTCGAAGGCTTCGAGGAATTTGAGACCGATGGCGATGAGCGCGTCTTAACATCGCCCTTGCAGTTCAATCCACGACCCACCTTTGAAGAGTGGGAGGAGCTTGTCGAGGATACTGACCGTCACAATCGCTTCAATTTATCTCGCGGGAAGCAGGATGTCTTCCATCGCTCCGAAGCTGAAGACGTGCTGTCTTGGGAGGGGATTGATCTCAAGCTGGACCCGGCCTCGCGAAATTGAACCGCCCCGGGTTTACCGGAGAGTAAAACTCTCACAGGATACCCGTTATGGATCAGAAGACAGTTCCCCCGAGATATACGGCAGAGTTTCGCGAGCGCGGCGTTCGGCTTTTTCGCGACCACCGCAGGGACTATGACAGCGACAACGCCGCCTATCGTGCCATTGCGTCGAAGCTCTGCTGCTCCAAGGACAGCCTGCGTGCGTGGTGTGTCCAGGCCGCCCGTGATGCGGGCGAACGCGCAGGGCCCACCAGCGAGGACAAGGCCCAGATCAAGGCTCTTGAGCGGGAGAACCGGGAGCTTCGCCAGGCCAACGAGATCCTGAAGAAGGCGTCTGCTTATTTTGCCCAAGCGGAACTCGACCGCCCGTTCCGCAAATGATCACGTTCATCGAAGAGTACCGTGAAGCCTTTGGGGTCGAGCCGATCTGCCGCGTTTTGCCGATCGCCTCATCGAGCTACTATTCGCATGCCGCCGCTGCCCGTGATCCGGATCTGGCTTCGGCCCGCGCGAAGAAAGACGATGCGGATGCCCGGGAGATCCTGCGCGTCCATGAGATGAGCAAGGGGCGCTATGGAGCCCGCAAGATTTGGCGTCAACTGCACCGCGAGGGCTGGGACATTGCCCGCTGCACCGTGGAGCGCTTGATGAAGGGGCTTGGCTTGCAAGGCGTCACGCGTGGAAAGAAGAAGACAACGACACCGGATCCGGCCATGCCTTGTCCGCTGGACAAGGTCAACCGGAACTTCACGGCCACAGCCCCGAACCAGCTCTGGGTTTCGGATTTCACCTATTGTTCGACATGGCAGGGAATGGTCTATGTGGCCTTCGTCATCAACGTCTTTGCCCGCAAAATCGTTGGCTGGCGAGTCTCCACCTCTATGTCCACAGGCTTCGTGCTCGATGCCTTGAACCAGGCCATCTGCCAAAGGCGCCAGAACCAGGCCGGCGGGCTGATCCACCACTCCGACCGGGGCAGTCAATATCTGTCGATCCGCTACTCGGAACGGCTGGCGGAGACCGGCATCGACGCATCGGTCGGAAGCGTTGGCGACAGCTATGACAACGCCCTGGCGGAAAACATCATCGGTCTGTTCAAGACGGAAGTCATCAACCTGTTCGGCCCTTGGAAATCAGAGGGCCAGATCGAATGGGAAACCCTGAAATGGGTCTCTTGGTACAACACCGAGCGGCTCCACAGCGCCATCGGATACTCAACCCCATGCGAAAGCGGAGGAGGCCTTCTTTCGAAACTCAAGCGCCCTTGATAAGGTCGCCTAATCTTTGAAACAAAATCTCTCAGGTAAACCCGGGGCGGTTCATCCTGGCGGAATTCGTCCGTCCGTTTCGGTCCCATAGTAAGTCTCCTTTGTTGCAGTAAATGCTATCAAAGGAGCGGCATCAAACCGCGACAGGACCATCGCAGTCCAGAGCTATCAGAGAGGATGCTTCCTCTTCGCATGGAAGATCATTCTGAGAGCAGCGGGAACATCCCTTTCGCTTGTCACCTTGAAGAGGGTGTTTCCACGGTCATCCTTGATCGGAAGGTCGGCAACAGGCTCGAAATGATCCACTGTTCCACGCACGGTGATGGACAGCTGCTGGATTTGGGGTTGGATGATAACATACCAGAAATTGTCGGGAGTATCTGAGAAGTTCCTCGCCTTGCCACGCTTGAGGTCACCTACCGAGCGTTCACGGACCGCCGAGAGCAGTGCCACAGCAGCCTTTGACATAGGCGGGTTGAGTAGCTCTTTTGCCAACGACAGGAACTCTTGGTCTCCGGGACCGAAAGCAACTCCGCTAACAGGGCTTCCGGCGGCTGTGTTGTCGGCGGGCGGTTGAACGATGGCCGAAACAGCAATGGCTTCGGATTGCGTCCCTACATTTAGGGCAATCGCATCTTCGAGGTCGAATGAGAGAGCTGATACCCCCTCATCGAACTTGTAGTTCTTCAAGAGAAGCACGCTGCGTGGCCCAACGGTCTTTGCGCCCGCTCCGAAGAGGCGGACTTCATGTGGCGACATCTCAAGTTGCCAGACGCCATCGGCAATACGTTCAGCTTTCTCGGCGGTGATCGTCAGTCCCATTGCACGTCCTTTCTGGAAGTTATCTGTACAGATAGTTCTGCAGATAGTATTTTTCAGACGATCTGCCAAGCGCAACGCTGCAACCCGCCAACCCGCCAACCCGCCAACCCGAAGGAGAACACTGCTACAGTGGGGTGACACAGAGATGGGCGAGTGGTATGTGTAAGCTACTGAAAAAATGAAAGAAAATAAGCCGACAAGCGTCTCCCCTTGGCTCCACCATTCCTTCTCCTTCGGGATAATTTCCCTTGAAATTGGACGTGTGTCACGCCGCAGCCTCTCAGTCCGCCAGCGGCACCTGAAGGCTCGTCTTCACCCGGTCCACGACCACCGATGTTGCGAACCGGCGGATATTGGGGTTCTCGACGAAGACCTGACGCGAAAAGCGGTCGTAGTCCTGCATGTCCCTTGCCAGAACGATCAGGATGAAATCGGCGTCGCCGGTGATGTAGTAGCACTGCTGCACTTCCTCCAGGGCCATTATCGACCGTCTGAAGTCGTCCAGCAGGTCGACGCGCTCCCGCTCCAGTTCGACCTCGACGACGAAGGTCATCCGTGCATCGATTTTTCCGGGATTAAGCTGCGCGACCTCGCGCTCGATGACGCCGGTCTCGTTGAGCCGTTTCAGGCGCCGTTGAACCGAGGAGCGCGACGCGCCGACCCGGTCGGCAAGCGCGTCTGCGGACAGCCGGGCGTCCTGCTGCACGATGGACAGGATCTTCCGGTCGATCTGGTCGAGGGAAGTGGGCAATTTACATCTCCAAATTTATGATGTTGATGCAAATTAACCGGCAGGAAATTCGACGTCGAGCAAAACAGGTCAAATTCTTGCGCTAGCCTGTTCCGGTGTCAAGGAAAATGGAGCGCCAGCCGATGAAACCGGAACCTGTCCTTTCCCCCAGCTATTCGGATCCTCACCCCTATCCCGCCGGTGTTGCCTGGCAGGACGGGCAGTACATTCCGGTTTCTGAAGCCAAGATTTCCGTTCTGGACTACGGCTTCCTGCATTCCGATGCGACCTATGACACCGTGCATGTCTGGGACGGGGCGTTCTTTCGCCTCGACGCGCATATCGAACGGTTCCTGGCCGGGGTCGAGCGGCTGCGCATGACATTGCCGGTTTCCGCCGGCGAGATACGCGAAATCCTGCATGGGTGCGTCGCGCTCTCGGGTCATCGCCGGGCTTATGTCGAAATGATCTGCACCCGTGGCGCTGCCCCCGACTTCAGCCGTGACCCGAGAGCCGCCGTCAACAGGTTTCTCGCCTTCGCGGTGCCATACGGCTCGGTGGCGAGCGACGAGCAGATGCGGCGCGGCCTGCATGTGAGTGTAACCGATGTCACCCGGATACCGCCCGGCAGCGTCGATCCCCATATCAAGAACTATCATTGGCTCGACCTGATCGGCGGCCTATTCAATGCATACGACCGGGGCGGCGAGACCGCGCTGTTGCTGGACGGTGCCGGCAATATCGCGGAAGGTCCGGGCTTCAATGTCTTTTCCGTCCGCGGCGGCGCCCTGCTGACCCCCGCCGCCGGCGTCTTGCGCGGCATCACGCGCCGCACCGTCATCGAGATCTGTCAGCAACTGCGGCTTGGTGTCGACGAGGGCGCGCTGTCGCCGGAGGCGTTGCGCAGTTCCGACGAGGTTTTCATCACCTCCACGGCGGGCGGCATCATGCCGGTCACCCGGATCGACGAGCGCGACGTGAACGACGGCGAGGTCGGTCCTGTCACCGAAACGATCAGGCGGACCTACTGGCAATGGCACACGGATCCGCGGTTCATTGAGGACGTGTCCTATGCGTCGCCACAGGCATGAGCGCACGCGCCGGAAAAAGTCTTTCGTCACCTGTTCCCGTGTCTTTTCCGGAACCTTGAGCCATTCCGGCAGTTAGCCCTGTGAACCACAGGAGCTTTCATGCCGAAGATCACCACCGTCAATCCCGCAACCGGGAAAGAAATACAGTCCTACGACATGATGAGCGAGGCCGAGGCGGTCGGGCGGGTCGAGAAATGCCATGCCGCGTTCGAGGACTGGCGCGGGCTGTCTCACGACGAGCGCGCGCCGTATCTGGAGAGGATTGCCGCAAAGCTGCGCGACAACGCGGATGAGCTGGCCGAACTGATGACGGCGGAGACCGGCAAGCTGCTGAGGGACGGCCTGACCGAGGTCGAGATCTGCGCGGCGATTTTCGAGTATTCTGCCAAACAGGGCCCGAAGGTGCTCGCTGACGAGGAGCGCACCCACGGCGACGGCAGCCGTGGTGTCGTCACCTACCAGCCGGTCGGCGTCATCTATTCGATCCAGCCCTGGAACTTCCCGCTGTATCAGCCGGTCCGCGTGCTGGCCGCCAATCTGATGACCGGCAACGGCTGCGTGTTGAAACATGCCAGAATCTGCACCGGCTCGGGGCTGCGCCTGCGCGAACTGTGCATCGAGGCAGGCCTTCCGGAGGATCTCTTCCAGGTGATCCTGATCGACCACGACACCAGCGACAAGCTGATCGAACACCCGAAGGTGCGCGGTGTGACGCTCACCGGCAGCGACGGCGCCGGTCGCCATGTCGGCAGTGTGGCCGCCAGGGCACTGAAGAAGACCGTGCTGGAACTGGGCTCAAACGACGCCTACCTGGTGCTGGAAGATGCCGATATCGAAACGGCGGTGAAATTTTCCGTCATGGGCCGGCTTTACAACAACGGCGAGACCTGCGTGTCGGCCAAGCGCTTCATCGTCACCGACAAGGTCTACGATCAATTCGTCGAGGCGTTCGTGGCGCAGATGCAGGAGATCACCCTCGGCGACCCGCTGGACGAGGCGACGCAGCTCGGCCCGCTGTCCAGCCAGGACCAGTTCGAGACGGTGCGCGACCAGGTGGACAAGAGTGTCGCCAACGGCGCGAAAATCCTGTGCGGCGGCAATGTTCCCGGCCGCACCGGTGCCTATTATCCCGCCACGGTGCTTGGCGATGTCAAAGCCGGCATGCCCGCCTATGATGACGAGATCTTCGGCCCCGTTGCCGCGGTCATCCGCGCCAGGGACGACGAGGACGCCATGCGGCTGGCCAACGACAGCCGCTACGGTCTCGGCGGCGGCATCTTCTCCAGGGACGAGGACCGGGCCCTGGAGCTGGCCCGCAAGCATTTCGACACCGGCATGGTGCGCATCAACTCCTTTGGAGCGGCGGATCCGAACATGCCGTTCGGCGGGGTCAAGGACAGCGGCTACGGACGTGAGCATGGCGGCTTCGGCATGAAGGAATTCGTCAACGTCAAGGCGGTGTACCTGCCATGATCACGCTCCATGCCCTGAAATATTCCCGCGCCACCCGCGTTCTCTGGCTGTTGAACGATCTCGGTCAGCCGTGCGAGCGCATCGATTACGACCGCACCGAGGCCTTTCGGGCGCCGAAGGACCTTGCCGCATTGCATCCCCTGGGCAAGTCCCCGGTCATCGAGGACGACGGTCAGGTGATCGCGGAATCGGCGACGATCCTGCGCTATCTGGTGGACAAATACGGTGACACAGGCCATCAGCCCGAGCGCGGCACGCCCGCGTTCTGGCATCACGAGGCCCTGCTCGACTATGTCGAGGCGTCGTTTGCCGAGGTGGCTCTGGCTGCAATTCTGCCCGCCTTCGCGGGACAGGACGTGCCGGAACCCGCCAGGGCCGCTCTCGAGCTTCACCTGTCCTACATCGCCGGAGAACTGGACACCGGGCCGTTCCTGTGCGGCGCCGGGCTGACCCTGGCCGATATCCAGATGTCCTACCTTCTGGCGTTGCTGGAGCGCTTCGGGTTCCTGAAGACCGCTCCGCGCCTCATGGCCTATTGGAAGAGATTGCAGGAGCAGCCCGGCTACATCGCGGCAGTCGACGCCAGCGGGCCCATGGCGCCTCCGGGCTGAGGGGCGCCAGAAAGCGCCAGAACTTGCCAGAAACAGCCAGAACACGAAAAGGAATTTCAGATGAGCTTCAATGTTCTTGTCGCCGGGGCAACCGGCAAAACCGGCCAGCTTGTGATTGACGAATTGATCGCACAGGGTCACGCGCCGACTGCGCTCGTGCGCGCGGGGTCCGATATCGAGACGCTGCCGGACGGTGTCGCCCTGCGCCAGGGCGACCTGACCGCCTTGCAGGCCGGTGTCTGCCAGGGGATGGATGCCGTTGTCTTCGCGGCCGGGTCCGGCGGGTCCACCGGAGCGGACATGACCGAAAAGGTCGACCGGGACGGGGCGCAAAAGCTTGTGGACCAGGCGCGGGAAGCCGGCGTGAGACGGTTCGTGATGCTGAGTTCCGTTGGCGCGGACAAGAGCGATCCGGACGGCGATCTGGCGCATTATCTCAAGGCCAAGCATGATGCCGACGAACATCTCAAGGCCTCGGGCCTGAACTTCGCCATCCTGCGACCCGTCGCCCTGTCGGATGAGGACGGCAGCGACGGTGTCGTTCTGGGGGCCGATGTCGACAAGACCGCGACAGCCAGCCGGGCCGATGTCGCCCGCCTCCTCGCCGTTGCGGCGACGACGGAGCGCTTCGACGGGGCAGCCGTGGACATGCAGTCGGCCTGATCCCGCCGTGTCTCTTGACAGGCGGCAATGACAGGTCCGTGCGCCTCTACAAGGCGCGCCCTGCCATCGACGGTCCGTCTCCTAGGCGGACAGCGATACCGGTGCGTCGCCGACGCACGTACCAGCCGCCTGCTTGCGGCGCCTGACGGGAATCCCGGAGGGGACAGCCGAGAGGAGCCGTCTTGTGTAGGCATGCCGGGGCGCGGCCAGCAGCTCGCCGGCAGGACCCGTCTCGACGATCTCGCCCTTGTACATCACCGCGATGCGGTGGCTGACGCGCTCGACCACGGCGATGTCGTGCGAGATGAACAGGAAGGCCAGGCCGTCGCGCTGTTGCAGTTCCAGCATCAGGTCGGTGATCTGGCGGGCAATCGAGACATCGAGCGCCGACACGGCTTCATCGGCGATGATCAGCTTCGGTTCGACCGACAGCGCCCGGGCAATGCACAGTCTCTGGCGCTGTCCGCCGGAAAACTGATGCGCGAAACGATCGATGGCATCGGTTTCAAGGCCAACCCTTGCCACGAGCTGCGCCGCGAGATCCTTCTGCTCCCCGCGTGAGACAAGCCCATGGATCCTTGCCGGTTCGGTGATCAGTTCATGAACGGGAAGGCGTGGGTTGAGGCTTGCGTAGGGGTCCTGGAACACCATCTGGGCCTGCTTGCGGCTTTTTCTGAGTTCCGCTTTCGAAGCGCCCGTGAGCGGCGCGCCATTCAGGAAGACCGTGCCGCTTTCCGGCTCGATCAGGCGCAGGATGGATCGCGCCAGGGTGGACTTGCCGCAGCCCGATTCCCCGACCAGCCCGAGTGTCTCGCCCCGCGCGATTCTGATGGAGACGCCCTTTACGGCCAGAACACCCTCCGAGGCCTTTGAAAACAGGCCCGATTTCGAAGCGAACCGTGTCGACAGGCTGTCCACCTCCAGCACCATGTCCGTGCCCGCGGCCGTCGTGCTGCTGCCGGTGCCCAGCTTTGGCGTTGCGGCCATCAGTGTCTTCGAATAGGCGGCTTGCGGCCGGTTGAAGAGATCCTCAACGGCAGCTTCCTCGACCTTCTCCCCGTGCCGCAACACGACCACCCGGTCCGCCATCTCCGCGACCACGCCCATGTCGTGGGTGATGAACAGGACGCCCATGCCGATCTCTGCCTGAAGGCTCCTGATCAGCGACAGGATCTCGGCCTGGGTGGTGACGTCAAGAGCCGTGGTCGGCTCGTCGCAGATCAGCAGCCTGGGGCGGCAGGCCAGGGCCATGGCGATCATGACGCGCTGGCGCAGGCCGCCGGAAAGCTCATGAGGGTACTGGTCCAGCCGTCGGACCGGTTCGGGAATGCGAACCTGATCCAGGGCCTCCAGCGCGGCTTTCAGCGCCTCCCGGCGGCTGAGACCCAGGTGCCGGATGAAAACCTCGGCAACCTGATCGCCGATTTTCAGAACCGGATTGAGCGAGGTCATCGGTTCCTGAAACACCATGGAGATCGCATTGCCGCGCAGCCGGGTCAGTTGCGCGTCGTCCAGCGCTCTCAGGTCCCGGCTGGCATCGCCGTCAGCCAGCAGGATCCGGCCGGACCGGATGGTGCCGCCTTCGCGCTCGATCAGGCGAAGGATCGCAAGCGCCGTCGCGGATTTTCCGGAGCCGGATTCCCCGACCAGCGCCAGTGTTTCGCCGGCATGGATTTCAAAGGAAAGACCCTTGACCGCTTCATGCGTGCCGAAGGAAATCCTGAGGTCCTCAACGGCAAGGACAGGTCCGCTCATGTGAGGTCTCCGCGTCTTTTCGCAGCCGTTTCGACGTGCTGGCTGAAGGGCGGCAGCACCGGCGTCCAGCGGGTGGCCGTCGGCCGGAAGGAAAAGGCGAACGGATCGCGGCCCCGGACCTGCCACGAGACTGTGTCATCGAGTTCCAGAAGGGAAAAGGCACCCGCGGGTTCGCCGCTGGTGGTAAAGCTCTCGGTGAGCGACTGCTGAGTCAGATGGGTGATGCCGTCGACGGTGGTGACGGTGTTCCAGTGGACGTGGCCAGACAGGCAGACGACCGGGAACCGGCATTGCGCAAGGGCAGCCCGGGCGCGTTCGGCCATCGGATAGGTGGAAGCGGACGGATTGCGTTCGAAATAATAGTTGCCGGTCTGGCCATGGCCGGACACGGGCACATGGCTCAGGACCAGAAGCGGGCGGTCGGTGGTCTGTGCGACCCGCGACAGCCACAGAAGGTCCGCCTCGCGCAGGATGAACCCCGTGTGCTCCGGCTTGCGCATGATCTTGCTGTCCGCGCGCCACAGGACGATCCGCCAGCCGCCGGCATCGAACGTCGTATTCACCATCGACTGGCCCAGGATGGCCTCGTTGTCGGCGACCTCCAGATGATCGCGGTCGTGGTTGCCGTTGATGTGATGGATGGGGGCCTCGACGGCCTTGAAGGCTTCGGCGACTTCCCTTTCGAGGCGAAGGTCCTCGTCCCGGCCGATGTCGGAAATGCGGTCGCCGAGATCGACGACGAAATCCGGTCTGGCGTCATTGGAAAAGCGGGCGAAGTCCGCCATCAGGTCCAGCGCGGTATCGCCGCGCTTGGTGGCGGAGGGGGCGCCGTGATGAATGTCGGCGACAACGGCAATACGGACTGACACGGGCGGGTTTCCTGACTGGAGAATACAATTCGGGGAGGAGCGCCGCCGGCATGCCGGCGGCGCCCCCGTTTGCCTAGTTGACGGCGACGGACCCGGCGCGGAAATCGAGCACATAGGGGATGTGGCCCGGCTTTGGCGCCCAGTCGATGTTGTTCTTCATCGCCCAGCTTTCATACGGACGGTAAAGCGGCAGAACCGGCGGATCCTGCTTGATGCGTTCCATCATCTCGGCATAGGCCGCGCGGCGCAGTTCGTTGTCGCCGGAGAATCGGAACTGTTCCCAGGCCCTGGCGTAGTCCTCGTCCGTGTTGAAGCGGCCTTCGGATTCAGACGGGCCGTGCGGCGCCCACATCACGCCGAAGGAGCCGAACGGATCGGCAAAATACATCGGGTTGGACCAGTTGCGGGACATCATGTCCGCGGACCCGCCGCTCCATTTGTCCTGAACGTTGACCTTGCCCTTGATGCCGACATCGGCCCACATTTCCATGATCGCCTGGGCTGCCAGAACACCGTTGGTGTAGTAGCTGGGGGCTGTGTCGTAGGTGATTTCGAAACCGTCATAGCCGGCTTCCTTCAAGAGTTCCTTGGCCTTTTCCGGATCGTATTCGAAGGTGGTCAGCTCCGGCTGGTACAGCTCGCCGAATTCCTTCAGCGTATGGGTCGAGGGAACCACGGCCTTGCCGCCCCAAAGGGCTTCGTTGAGCGTGTCGCGGTCGATGGCGAGCGACATGGCCTGACGGATGCGGGCATCCTTCAGCTTCGGATGGTTCACGTTCATGATCATGACGTGGAACAGCGCGGTGGCGCTGCCGGCTGCCTTCATGTCCGGATCTCTTTCGATCAGGCCGAGCTGGTCCGGAGCGATGTTGGTGACGATGTCGGCTTCACCGGTCTTCAGCGAGGTGATGCGCGAGGCTGTTTCCGGCATGTGCCTGACGGTGACCTTGTCGAGAGGCGCCTTTTCGGCCCAGAAGTCGTCGAACCGTTCCCAGACGACGCGCTCACCCGGCACGAATTCGGCGACCTTGTAGGGCCCGGTGCCGACCGGCTTCAGCGAGAAGGCTTCGTAGTCGTCATGCTCGATCTTGTCCGGATCGCCGGCGAGGCTCATGGTATAGTCCAGCGGAACGATCATGACCTGCTGCAGGTTCAAAAGCGTTTCCCAGAGCGGCTCGGGGCGCCTGGCGGTGATGCGCACGGTGAAGTCGTCGATCTTTTCGGCCTTCTCGAAGTTGCCGAGACGATCGCGGGCGCGCACCTGGTAGGGCGGGAAGTCGGCCTGATACATGCGGTTCAGCGAGAAGACGACATCGTCGGCGGTCATGTCTTCGCCGTTGTGGAACGTCACGCCCTCGCGCAGCTTCAGTTCCATCACGGTCGGCTCGATCAGCTTCCATTCGGTCGCCAGACCCGGGAGCCACTCGGTGTCGGTGGTGTCGTGGTTCTTGGCGATCAGCGTGTCGAACGAGTTGTAGTAGAACTGCGAGCCGACGTTGGAATGGTCGCGGCCCGGATCCAGATAGCTGGACACGTTGGCGGCGCCAACAGTCAGTTCGCTCGCGAATGCACCGGTCGCAAGCAGCGATGCGAGTGCGGTGGTTGCCAGTAGTTTCGTCATCTTGAGCCTCCAAGGCTTCGGGGGTGTTGTTCTGGCCGTTTCCGGCTTCTGTTGGTGTTGCGGGATCAGCGGGACCTGAGACGGACATCCGCCTTGTCGCGCAGCCAGTCACCGAGGATCTGGACTGCGAAAGTGAGGAGAAGGATCACGGCAGCGGGTGTGAGCACGATCCAGGGAGCGGTCGGCAGGTAGTCGCGGCCGATGCCGACCATGGATCCCAGCGTCGCCGTCGGCGGCTGCACGCCGAGACCGAGAAACGAGAGGGTCGATTCCAGGATCACGATGTTGGAGAAATTCAGGGTGAATTGGACCACGATCGGCGAAACGACATTCGGCAGAATGTGGTGGAAGGCGATCCGCAAAGGCGTCGCGCCCGCCGCCTGCGCGGCTTCGACGAACGGCATCTGCGCCAGCTTCTTCACTTCCGCCCGTACGATCCGCGCGTATTGCTCCCAGCCGTAGACGCCGAGAACCAGCACCATCACATCGAGTGACGATCCCATCACGGCCAGGATCAAAAGCGCGATCAGCGTGAACGGAATGGCGATCTGGGTATCGACCATGGCCATGACGAAGTCTTCGAAGACACCGCCGGCGATACCGGCCAGCAGACCCAGCGTGCCGCCGATCAGGAGACCGATGACGGAGCCCGCCAGGGCCAGTGCGAAGGTGAGGCGCAGGCCGTAGATGCAGCGGGACAGGATATCCCGGCCAAGTTCGTCCGTACCGAAAAAGAAACCGTCCCTGTAGCGCTCGAAGCCGACCGGCGGCCGCAGCCGGGAGATCAGGCTCTGGGCATTGGGATCGAAAGGCGCGATCAGGGGCGCGGCAAGCGCCGTGAAGATCAGGACCAGGCCGACAACGAGTGCGATGCGGACGATCCAGTTCGCATCCGACCACACCGGAATACGGATGGGGGCGGTGCCGCGCGATGAAGAGGCTTGGGTCAGGTCGCTCATTTGCTCATCCTTTCGAAAGACGGATGCGCGGATCCGCGTAGGCGTAGGCAATATCGACCGCCGCGTTGATCACGATGACCACGACGGCGACCGACAGCACGGCGAACTGAAGAACGGGATAGTCGCGAAGGATGGCGGACCGCACGAGCAGGTCGCCAATGCCGGGCCAGGCGAAGATCGCTTCCACGACGACGCTGCCGGAGGCCGCCAGCACCGCGATCTGCAGACCGATCACCGAAAGAAGCGTGATGGCGGCGTTGCGCAGGCCGTGCTTCAGGATGACGACCCACTCCGGCAGACCCTTCGCCCGGGCGGTACGCATATAGTCCTGGCTGAGCACGTCCAGCATGGCATTGCGGGTGAAACGGGTGATGGCGGCCACCAGAATTCCCGAGATCGCCAGGGTGGGCATGATGAAGTGCAGGGCGGAGCCGTCGCCGATCACCGGCAGCCAGTTGAGCGTGTAGCCGAAGATCAGCACCAGCAGGATGCCGATGATGAAGGCGGGCACCGCATAGCCGAGAAAGGCGATCACCATGACCACGCTGCCGATGATGCTGGTGCGGTATATCGCTGACAGGATGCCGAGCGGCACGGACACGATCAGGGTGAAGGTGATTGCGCTGAGCAGCAATTTCAGCGACGGCCAGGCTCGTTCGAGCACGATCTGCGACACCGGGCGGCGTTCAAGGAACGACAGGCCGAACTCGCCGGAGAAGACGGACACCAGATAGCGCCAGTACTGGCTTCCGATGGACGCATCCAGACCGTAATAGGCAATCAGGAGTTCCCGGTCCTCACGGGTAATGCCCTCGCCGAGAACGAAATCGACCGGATTGCCGGACAGCCGCGTGGCAAAGAACACCAGGGTCACGATGACGAGCAGGGTGACCGCCATCTTTACCAGGGCGCGCAACACGTAGATCAGCATGACGCCACCTCCATGGGGGTCTGTTCGGGGGAACCGGCAGAGGCTTTCTGAAGGTCGGCTGCCGGCGTTCGGGGGGCGTGGGCGACGAGGTGAATGAAATCGAGACCGGCGCGGATGGCGGCAACGCCGTCGGTGGCGGCATTGTCGCCGACAAACACCGCGTTGCTTGCCGGAACACCGGCATGGTTCAGCGCGGCTTCGATCAGGAACGGTTCGGGTTTGCCGAACACCCTTGCCGGGGTGTCGGCCCCGCAGGCCCGGAATGCGGCGAAAAGCGACCCGGTTTCCGGAACGGGCCGTCCATCGCCGTTCGGGTGGGAGAGATCCGGATTGGTGAGCACCATCTCCGCACCCTTGTCCAGCAGCCGAAGGGCGCGTTCCAGGCACGTCAGGGTGAAGCTGGTATCCCGGCCAAGAACGATGACATCGGCCTGGTCGTTCGCATCTTGCAGGCCGAGATCTGCTGCAAGGCGCTGAAGCGGCGGTTCCGCGAACACAAGCACCCGCGCGCCCGGATGCTCCGACGCGACGGTGCGGACAGCAAGCTCACCGGCGAGAAAGATACGCTCGGCCGGCAGGTCCAGACCGATCGCCCTGAGCTTGCCTGAAAGCGTGGCGCCGGTGTCCGCCGAGTTGTTCGATACGATCGACAGCCGGTTGCCGGCGGCCTGCACGAAGGCCTGCGCTCCGGGCAGGGGGCGCGCCTCCGCGATCAGGCATCCATCCAGATCGCAAAGGACAGCCGCATAGGCATCGACATCTGCCGCGCTCAGAGATTTTGTCGTTGTTGTAGTGCGCGCACGCATTGCGATGCCCATACCTTCCCGTTCGCCGCTCAGCCCGTGTTGGGCAGCGGTGACATGTCCGCCGGTCGGTCCGGCGCAGGTCTGTTTTCAAAAAGAAGCAGTGCCCGGTGGAGGCGGCCTGCCGAGGTCGGGATCAAACTGTCGTTTCTGTGTGACGTGGCTGTTACAGGACGAACCTAAGGTTTGGGGCGGTGCAACATTTTGCTTCAAACCGGATGGAAAGCCTCAAATGTCGGTAACCCTGCCCCGTATTCGCGCCGTCAACGCCGTCGCCGCCGGTGGGTCCTACGCCGCGGCGGCGCGCACGCTGAAGGTTTCGCAGCCGGCTGTCGCCCGGCACGTGAAGGACCTTGAAAGGGAATACGGCGTTCGCCTGTTCGACCGGAAGAACGGCGTTCTGTCACCGACGCCCTTGTGCAGTGACCTCTGCGATATTGCCGAACGCATGGAAGAGGCCGAGCGCACGGCAACCCGGCTCCTGACCCGGCACAACACGCTGCTCAACGGCCGGCTGGTCATCGGTCTGGGAAACTCGATGCCGGGCATGGCTTTGATCGCCCTGTTTCTGAAACGGCATCCCAGCATCGAAATCGCAGTGGAGACCGGATCGCACGAACAGATCACACGTGGAGTGCTGACCCGTGAGGTGGATATCGGCGTGCTACCGGATGTTCCGGCCGACGGCCGCTTCCGGCGCGAACTGCTGGCAAGGCAGAATGTGGTCGCGATCGTTCATCCCGACAGTCCGCTGTCGCGGGGAAAGTCGGTGACCTGCGAGCGGCTCATGGCTGAACCGCTGATCTTCCGCACAAAAGGATCGTCCACACAGCGGGTGGTCGACCGGGCCTTTCGGACCGCCGGTTTCGAACCGTCGCCGCTGCTGACCCTCGACACCCGTGACGCGGTTTACGAGGCCGTCGTCAACGGGTTGGGGGCCGGTTTCATGTGGCGGTTCGGAACCGGCCGGACCGACATCGTCCACCGCATCTCGGTGTCTGACATGCATCGCCAGTATGAAGAGCAGGTCTTTTCCCTGACGGACGAACGGAACCTGCTGTTCGATGCCTTCTATTCAACCGTCACCGCCTTCCGGAGCGAGGCCGAGGTCATCCTGGAAAACCGGAGCTGAAGGCTCTCTGCCGCCCCTTCTGCCATCGGCGCCACGAAGCCGGGTTCGACGCCGCCCTCAGCGCGCTGGTGCGCGATACAGGCCGGTGTGCCGAAGGGTTCGTGGTGCGCGCCGACGTCAGATGTTCATGACGATCCGGCCCTCGATCTGCCCTGCCTTCATCCGGTCGAAGATACTGTTGACGTCGTCCAGCGTTTCTTCGGAGTAATGCGCCGCGACCTTGCCTTCGGCCGCAAAGCCAAGGGATTCTACCAGATCGAGCCGTGTGCCGACGATGGAACCGCGAATTGTCTTGCCGTTGAGCACGGTGTCGAAGATGGACAGCGGGAAGTCTTCCGGCGGCAGGCCGACGAGGCTCATGGTGCCGCCGCGCGCCAGCATGCCGACACCTTGCTGGAACGACTTGCCCGCGACCGCGGTGACGAGAACGCCTTCCGCGCCGCCGCCGGCCTGAACCTCGGCAACCGGATCGCACTCGAACGCGTTGATGACCTGGTCCGCGCCCAGGGTTCTCGCCAGTTCCAGCTTGTCGTCGGCAATGTCGACCGCGATCACATGCAGACCCATCGCCTTGGCGTATTGCACGGCCATGTGACCGAGGCCGCCGATGCCGGAGATGACCACGGTCTGGCCGGGCCGGGTGTCGGTTTCCTTCAGCCCCTTGTAGACGGTGACGCCGGCGCACAGCACAGGCGCTGCCGCGGCAAGGCCCAGGCCGTCGGGGATGTGCCCGACATAGTCGGGATCGGCCAGGACGTAGTCCGCGAAACCGCCATTGACGCTGTAGCCGGTGTTCTGCTGGTCGTGGCACAAGGTTTCCCAGCCGCCCATGCAATGGCGGCAGTGACCGCAGGCAGAGTGCAGCCAGGGAATGCCGACGCGGTCGCCTTCCTTGACCGAGGTGACGCCGGCGCCGACCTCGGCGACGATCCCCACACCTTCGTGGCCGGGAATGAACGGCGGATTGGGCTTCACCGGCCAATCGCCGTTGGCGGCGTGCAGATCCGTGTGGCAGACGCCGGAGGCCTTCACCTTGACGACAATCTTGCCGTCCGAAACGACCGGCTTTTCAACCTCGCAGATGTCGAGAGGAGCACCGAACTTGCGCACGACGGCGGCTTTCATGCTGACCATTGCTGATATCCTTCTCTCTATGGTTCGCGAAACGTTTGCCTTGCCGGATCCCTTGCGGGCAAGGCTGCTTCGAGGGGCAGGCGATACCGTGACGCAAACCGGTGACGGTCGACCTCGAACAAACAGCCGGAACGCCCGCGGTCCTTGAAACCGGTTTCGCGCGATGCCGGAATTCATATGGGAGGCCGTCGGGTGTCGCCAGTTCGTCCGATTACGTATCGGGGTGCCGGCTGGCCGAAATGCGCAAGCGAAATCGGTGGTGCCTGTCAGGCAAGGGAGAGTGTATTGACGGGATCGTGCAGCATCACGTGTCCCGCTCGTCCCGCCGCCCGATCCATTCCAGCACCGGCGCCAGCTGATAGAGCAGCACCGACAGGAGAATGGAGACCACCGCGACGGTCCAGATCATGCCGTAGTCGAGATATCCGCGAGACTGGTTAAGGAGATTGCCGAGGCCTTTGCCGGTGGCCAGCCACTCCGCGATCATCACGCCCAGCAGCGCCTTGGGCAGGGCAAGGCGCGCGGCGACGAACAGCCATTGTCGACTTGCCGGGATGGCGATCAGGCGCAGCTTGCGCAAGGTCGTGGCGCCATAGGCATCCACAAGATCGAATGCGGCTTTCGGGATCATCGCAAAGCCTTGCGCCAGAACGACGAAGGCGGCGAAGAAGGTGACGGAGATGGTGATCACCAGCGTCACCGTGATGCCCCGCCCGAAGATCAGCACGGCCAGTGGTGTCAGCGCCACCAGCGGCATGGTCTGCGTCACCAGCGCGAAAGGCAGAAGCGCCCGCATCAGGAGAGGGGCCGCAAAGGAGAGCAGAGCCAGGGCAAAAGCGAAGCCGAGCCCCAGCAGCATGCCGGCGATGGTGATCGGAACGGTTTCGGCAAGTGCTGCCAGCAGGCGCGTCTGCGCCGAAGCTGCAGTCTTTCCGGTGATGAGGTAGTCGACCACGCCCATCGGCGTCTTGGCGATGATCGGCGAAAGATCGGCCCAGAGCAGCATTGCCTGCCAGATCAGCAGCGGCATCAGGATCGCGGCGGCCAAAAGCAGCGCGCGGCGGACGGGGGCTTCGTTTGCCGCTCCGGGTTCGGGGCCCGTCACACCGATGTTCACGGCGCGGTTGAGCGATGTTGTGCGGGCGGCAAGGGCGGCTGACAGCGCATAACCAAGTCCGGCGATCGCCGTGGCGGTCAGGCCGATCCCCCACAGACGGTCCGGTTCGGCGCGTCCGAGCGAGCCGAGCAGAAAGGTGCCGAGGCCCCAGCGGGCGCCGGAACCGAATTCCGCCAGCACGGCGCCCAGCACCGCGGCCGGTGCCGCCACCTGAAACCCGCTCAGGATGGTGGGCAGGGCCGATCGCAGCCGCAACAGCCACAGTGTCCTGAGCGGACCGCCGCCATAGGCGCGGATGAGATCCACCGCGCGCGGGTCGGCCGACTGCAAGCCGGCCATGGCAGCCGTCATCGTCGGGAAATAGACCAGCAGGGCCGCGAGGGTGATCCGCGCCGTTTCGCCATCGAGCGCGATCACCAGCACCGGCGCGATGGCAATCGGAGGCACGGTGAAGGCGGCGATGTTCACACCCCGGAAAATCCGCTCCGCGACCGGCCAGAGACAGAAGGAGACGGCAGCGGCAAGCGCCACGGCGTTGCCGATGAGGAAGCCGAGCGAGGCCGTGTAAAGCGTGGCGGCGACATGCGGCCGGTATTCGCGCCATTCCGCCGCCAGCCGCAGGAGGATTTCTGACAGGGGCGGCAGGGTGCCGTCGGCGACCAGTTTCAACTGACCGGCGAATTCCCAGGCCGCCAGCAGCAAAAGGATCAGGGCGCCCGTGGCGAGATGGTCGCCGAACCGGGTCATGCGGATGTTCCGGATTTAACCGTAGCGGCAACAGGTGCGGCATCCAGGGCAGCGGTTTCGGCGGCGGCGCTGGCCGCCGAGGTTTCGGGATCCAGCAGGGCGGCGATCCTGTCGCACACAAGGTGAAACGCGGGGTCGCGCAGCAGTTCCGCGCTGCGCGGGCGGGAGAAGGACACCGGAATATCGGCAAGCACCCGCGCGGGCCGGGGCGACAGCACGACGACACGGTCGGCCAGATAGACCGCCTCGTCGATGCCGTGGGTGATCAGCAGTGTCGTCGGCCGCTTCGCCGACCAGATACGCTGCAGTTCGAGGTTCATCTGCCGCCTGAGGATCAGGTCCAGAGCGCCGAACGGCTCGTCCATCAACAGCACACGCGGCTCCGTCGCCAGTGACCGGGCAATGGCAACACGCTGGCGCATGCCGCCGGACAATTCGCCCGGACGGGCCTTTTCAAACCCCTTGAGTCCAACCAGCTCGATCAGGCCGTTGATCTTCCCGGCGTCCGGACGCTGGCGCCCGAGCACCTCGAAAGGCAGGCGGATATTTTCCTCGACGCTGCGCCAGGGGAGCAGGGCCGCATCCTGGAATGCGACCCCGACCGCTCCGGACCGACAGGCCGACCGTGGGCTGTCGCCGCCGATCCGCAGCGATCCGGAATCCTCGCTCTCCAGCGCCAGTGCCAGCCGGAGCAGCGTGGACTTGCCGCAACCCGACGGCCCCAGCAGCGCCGTGAAGGACCCGGCCGGACAGTCGAGCGAGAGATTGTCGATGACGGGCAGGGCCTTGCCCTTGATTGAAAACGCCTTGGAGACACTCGTGAAGCGAAGGGGAAGGCCCTGCATGTCCGGTCAGCCTTTGATCTCTTCCAGGAGGCTCGTGTCGAACATGTCGGGCGTTGCCTTGATGCCGATCTTGCCAAGAGTCTCGATATTGGCGGCGATCCCCTCCGCGTCCATTGTAAAGATCCCGCCGGAATGTTCCATAAGCGGCTTCTGGGCACCGTTGAAGAAGACTTCGTTTTCGATGGTGCGGCCGGTTCCGGCAAACCACGAAGCGGCGAACTTCGGTGGATAGGCGGTGGTGTCGGCGAAGTTGGCATCCCAGCCCGCACGGCTGGCCTTCAACCAGGCGACCAGTTCGGCGCGTTTGGTCTTCAGCACCTCTTCGGTCACCACGACCGTGTCGTTGTAGGTCTTGTAGCCGAAATCGTAGAGCAGGAAGCTGACCGCCTTTTCGCCGGACTGTTCGATCGTGAAGGGCACATTGGTGGTGAAGTCGAGCGAGGCGTCGACTTCGCCTTTGATCAGTGGCGTCGGATCGTAGGCGTAGGGAACGATGTTGACCTCGGACCGGTCTATGCCGTTGATCGCCAGCATCGCCTCCACCGAGATGACGTTGACCGGCGGCACGGCAAGCGTCTTGCCCTTCAGCTCTTCCGGCGAATTGATCGGTGTCTTGGCCAGGGAGACGATGCCGATCGGGTTCTTCTGATATTGCGCGCCGATGATCTTGAACGGTGCGCCCTGATCGACAATCGTCTTGATGGTCGTGTCCGGTGTGGTCAGCGCCAGGTCCGCCTTGCCGGCGATGATCGAACTTTCCGGGATCACGTCGGGACCACCGGGCAGATAGGTGAGATCCAGGCCTGCGTTCTTGTAGAATCCGTCGTCGATGGCGGCGAAGTAGCCGGCGAATTCCGCGTCGTTGATCCAGGCGGCCTGCATGGTCAGCGGCGTGGCGGCGGCGGCGCGCGAAACGAAGCCCGGCATGGCCCCGGCGGCGGCGGCCGTGCCCATGAGGTTCAGAAAGCGACGGCGGCTGGTCATAAAGGTCATCATTCACATCCTTTCAAATACGGCGGAAGGGTCAGGTCTTGAGGCCTCGCATCTGGCGAAGTTCCTGTAGGGGAGGCGTCTGGGCGATCTGTTCGGGTTCGAGCAGGTCCCAGTGAATGCCGCGGGGCCGCGTGCCGCGGTTCCCGATGGTGTGGAACCGCTCCGGAGTGGCGATATGGTCGACAAGAATGTCGGTCGGGCTCGGGAACAGCTTGTCCTCGACCACCTGAATGTCGTGCACGATGGCGGTCACGGGTGATTTGTCGTCGACAATGCCGAGTTCGGTGAACATGCCCCATTCCATATCGAAAAAGCCGTGTCCTTTTCCGAACCGCACCCCGTCCATCGAAACTGCCGAAGCCCCGGTGACCAGAAAGTCGAACCGGCCGCGCTCCGCGATTTCCGCAAGCGTGATCGGACGCCCGAAATGCTCCAGCCCGTCCAGCCAGGCGGCGAACAGTTCCTGGCCCTTCGGCACCATCTCCGGTTCCAGCAGCCAGAAGCCGCGATAGATTCCGTAGGTGGACACCACCATGGACTTGCCCGCCTCGAGCATGCGGCGGCGCAGGTCGACGAGGCAATTGTCGGGCGTGATGAAGGCATAGCTCCCGGTCTGGAAAAACGTCTGTTCCACGATCCGGTCCGTCGCCTTGTCAGAACCGATGAAGTCCGGGATCACTTCCGCGAAGTTCTTGTGAAATCTGGAATCCGGCAGGGCCACCGCATCGAGTTTCGACCAGATTTTTTCGCGGACGATCTTTGTTTTTGTCACGAGAGGTTCCGTTTGTTTCTAAATTGACTTTTTCTGAAACAAGAGTTTCATAGACATTCTCGCTTGTCACGTGTTTTTTCAAGCCGCCGTGATTTTGCTTTAATCGGGCGGTGAAACTCCGGCAGAGGACGAAGGCAGGAAATGGGAACTCGACTGGCGCTGCGGATCCAGGAACGGTTCGAGGAATTAACGCCCTCGGAGCAGAAACTCGCCCAGTTCCTGCTTGATCGGCCCGACGAGATACTTGCGTCTTCCGCGACCGAACTCGCCCGGTTCACCGGTGTCTCCAAGGCGACCGCCGCCCGCCTATTCCGCAATCTCGGCTACAATGATTTCAACGACGTGCGCCTGCAGGCGCGCGAGGAACGCAACCGCACCGGTCCGGTCCAGCAGATCCCCATGCCGCAGGCGGCGGTGGACGAAACGGTCACCGTGCCGACGCATCTGCAGGTGGAAAGCGCCAATCTGACGCGCACCTTCGAGGAGCTGCGGCCCGATGTCCTCAATGCGGCCGCCGAGCAGATTGCCGGGGCGGGCCGGGTCTGGGTCGCCGGTCTGGGGATTGAAAACGGCATCGCCCGTTACCTGCGCATCCTGCTGACGCGGGTGCGTCCGGGCGTTCACATGATTTCCGAAAACGCGGCGACATGGCCGGAGGAACTGGCCTCGACCGGGCCCAATGACGCCCTGATCATCATTGCCGTCCGGCCCTGGACCAAGCAGATCTCGACGGTCCTGACCTTCGCCCGCACCACGCGGCTGAAAACGATTGTAATCACCGATCCCACCAACACCGGAAGAGCGCGGCGCAAGGAGGCGACGGTGCTCAACTGCCATGTCTCCACGCCCTGGAGCGAGCTGACCCAGACCAGTGTCCTGTCCATGGCGCAGCTTCTGGCGGCGACGGTCGCCAACCGGATCGGCGGCCGCGCCAAGGCCCGCCGCGACCTGATCGCCGACCTCGCCGAGGAAATCGAATCCGGCGACATCTGAGCGCGGGCAAGCCGGGATTTCGCTGTGGTGTGCCCTTCGCCGGCTGTCGAACAGGTTTGCAGCCGCAACACACCTGCCGCATTGCCCCGGTCAGGCGCAGCGCAATGCCGGGGCCTATTCGCAGCGCAACATGTTGAAGCAGGACAAATTTTACCAGCCGAGGGTCCGTGAGGCCGCCCGCTCGCTGGAAACGAGCAGGCTCCGCAGCCGAAATGCCGATTCTCGTCCTCTTGTCATATCTCCGTAATCTGCCCGAATTAAAACCGTCCTTGCACACGTGTGCAAAATGTATCTATTCTGCGCATGGCGCCTCCGGGAGGGACGCTGCGCAACAGACAGCAGGCGAGATCTGATGACAACTCTAGTTTCAAAACTGCGCCAGTCCACAGCGGCTGCCGTTCTGGCCGTCACCGCGGCATCCTTTGCCGGTGACGCCTTCGCGAAAGATCTGACAATCACCGTTTGGGCCGGGGGGACCAACGACAGCGACGTATATCGTCTCGATGCCATCGAAATGGCCGCGGACATCCTGACGCGGGAATATGCGATCCTCGGCGAGGAGCTGAACATCACGGTCGAAAAGAAGCGCGACTTCGCCGACTGGGGCGCCTTCAAGCAGGCCGTCACGCTGGCCGCCGAATCCGGCGATGCGCCGAACATCGTCGTCACCAGCCACCTGGACATCGCGCCGTGGAGCCAGGCTGGCCTCATCGTGCCGGTCGAGGACTATGTCGACATGGACGCCTGGCCGCTGAACAATCTCTATGACAATCTGGTCGAGATCACGTCCTACAACGACGTCGTCTACGGCCTGCCGCAGGATGCGGAAAGCCGTCCGTTCTTCTTCTGGAAGGACACCATGAAGCAGCTCGGCTACTCGGACGCGGAAATCGACGCTCTGCCGGCCAAGGTCGAATCCGGCGAATACACGCTTGCCAACGTTCTGGAAGACGCCAAGAAGGCTGTCGACATGGAGCTGGTGGAAGAGGGCTACGGCTTCTACCCGCGCGTTTCCAACGGCCCGGACTATGCACAGTTCTACCAGTCCTTCGGCGGTGAGCTGCTCGACAAGGATACCGGCAAGCTGCTGCTGGACAAGCAGGCGATGACGGACTTCTACCAGTTCTTCGTGGACGCCGTTGACGCGAAGGTCACCCGCAAGAACCACATCGGTACCGAGTGGGACCAGTGGTACGCGGAAGTGGCCAGCGGCAAGGCGGCCACCTGGCACGGCGGCACCTGGCACTACGCCCGCTACACCGGCAAGGAAGGTCTCGACGACTTCTTCGGCAACATCCAGTTCACGCTGATCCCGGCCGGCAATGAAAACGGCCGCGCCAACACAATCACCCAGCCGCTGGCCTATCTCCTGACCGCCCAGGACGATGAGGACGATGTCGAAATCGCGGCCCAGCTGATCAAGATCGCCTCCGAGCCGCGCATCAACACGCTGCACGCGATCAAGTCGGCTCACCTTGGCATCGCCAGAGAACAGTCCAATATCGAGCTCTATGCCAACGATCGCTGGGCGGCGGAAGCCACCGAACGTCTGCTTGGCCAGGCCAATGCGCAGCCGAACCACACCGACTATGGCCAGTTCTCCCAGATCATGTTCAAGGGTCTGGAAACGGCCTGGACCGGTACGAGGACCCCGGCCGAGGCCGTGGCCGAAGTCGAAGCCGAAATGAAGGCGACCCTGGGCGACGAAGTGATCATTCGCTGATCGAACGATCAATTCGGTACCGGAAACCGGGCGGCGGCGTCATGTGCGCCGCCGCCCGTGACCTTCAGGAGTTACCCCATGCGGCGCGCACATCTGCTGGGCCTCGGCTTTCTCTCGCCGGCCCTTGCGATCATTGTTATGCTTTTCCTGATCCCGGTCCTTCTGACCGTGATGTTCTCTTTCACAAACATGAGTACTGCGACCGGGATCAGCGGCGGTGCCTATGAAATCAATTCGGCCTCTCTGCGGAAACTGGCGGACGCGGGCGCGCAGGAAAGCTTCCTTGATGCGCTCGGCCAGGAAGCCTTCGTCGTTGACGATACCGGCATCACCGCGGCCGCGGCTGCCTACGGCGAGCAATTCGCCAACGAGGTCGGGTCGGAGATGCTCGGCGAGCGGTTTACCAGCCGCCGCGACCTGGAACGCGCCTTCCGCAAGCTGAAGTCCCGGCCGAGATCGACCCGTGACATCAAGAAGGCGGCCGACCTGTTCAAACGCTCCGTGCTCAACGTGCGGTTCGAGACGGCCGATGGACTTGTCGGCGCAGTCACGGGCAACGGCATCGCGATGACGCCGGATCAGCAGGAGCTGCTGACGAGGACAATCTATACCGGCTGGAGCTGGACCACGGACAATTTCGCGCTGATGACGCAGATCCCCTATATCTGGCGGGTGGCGGGAAACACCGTAATGTATGTTGTCCTGACCCTGTCGGTGTCCGTAGGGCTGGGACTGTTTCTTGCCGTCACGACGTTTTATCTGCCGTCGCTTCCGGCGGCGAGCTTCCGGGCGATCTGGTTCCTGCCGCGCATCCTGCCCAATGTCATTTTCGTGCTCATGTGGAAGTGGCTGGCCTGGGACACGGGGTTCATCTCGTCTTTCCTCGCCAATTTCGGCGTGGCGCCGAGAAACTGGATGCTGGATACCGACATCCATGCCTGGGTGTTCATCGTGCTGATCAACGGCATGGTCGGCGCCTCGCTCGGCATGATCCTTTTCGGCAGCGCGATCAAGGCCATCCCGCAACCGATGCTCTACGCCAGCGAAGTGGACGGCGCTTCCCGATGGCAGCAGATCCGCTACATCATCCTGCCGCAGCTGCGCTGGCCGATCATGTTCATCTGCGCCTATTCGACCCTGTCCCTGATGACGAGCTTTGAATACATCCTGCTGTCCACCGACGGCGGACCGGGCGGGGCGACGGAAGTCTGGTCCCTGATGGCCTTCCACACCGCGCTCGACAATTACGCGGGCAATCTTCAGTACGGCCTCGGGGCCGCCATGGCGCTGGTTCTGGTGATCGTCGGCATCCTCGCCTCGCTCGTCTACCTGCGCATCTTCAACTTCAACGATCTCGTGGCCAAGCCACGGATCGAACAGTGAGGAGGACCGCCATGATGTCCTCGAATTTCCGCTCCTGGCCGCTGTTCCTGCTGCTGACCGTGCTCTCGCTGCCGCTGGTGACCATGTATGTCTATCTGTTCGTGGACACGGTCACCGACACCACAGCGGGTTCGCTGATCCCGGACAAGTTCACGCTCCAGCACTGGCGCTTCCTGTGGGAAGCGCCGGAAACCGGCCGCGTCAGCATCTGGACGGTGACACTCAACACCTTCATCTTCGCCATTTGCACCACCCTGGTGAACGTGTCGGCCTCTGTTACCGCCGGCTATGCGCTGTCGCGCCTCAACATGCCGTTCAAGCGTTTCTTCCTGGGCGGCATCCTGACGCTGCACGCCTTCCCGACGATCACCCTGATCATCTCCATCTTCCTGATCCTGCAGATGATCGGCCTCTACAACACGCTGATCGGTGTCATCCTGGTCAAGACCGCGCTGGAGCTGCCCTTCGGTATCTGGATCATGAAGGGGTTCTTCGACAATGTTCCCTGGGAAATCGAGATGGCCGGGCTGCAGGACGGGGCCAGCCGCTTCACCGTCTGGTGGAAGCTGGTGCTGCCGCAAGTCCAGCCCGGCATCGCGGCTCTTGCCGTGTTCGTGTTCCTGTCCGCCTGGAGCGAATTCATTCTTCCGCAGGTGCTGGCCCCGAGCGGCAGCGCGCAGGTGCTGTCCACCTATCTGTCCAACCTGATCTTCGACGACGTGAAGCCGGACTTCAACATGTTCAAGTCGGTCGGCGTCTTCTATGCGCTGCCGGTGATCGTCATCTATCTGATCTTCAACAGGCAACTCATGAACATCTATGGCGGAGGCACGAAGGGCTGATGCGAATTTCAATTGAAAACTTCACCAAATCCTTCGGCGACACCACCGTGATCGAGGACATGTCGCTGGAAATCGGGGATGGCGAAATGCTCGCTTTGCTGGGGCCGTCCGGCTGCGGCAAGTCGACGACGCTGTTCGCAATCTGCGGCATTCACCGCATGAACGCCGGCCGCCTGCTGTTCGGCGATGCCGACGTGACGGAGGTTTCCTCCCAGAAGCGCAATGTCGGCGTGGTGTTCCAGAACTATGCGCTCTATCCGCATATGAACGTCTACGAGAACATCGCCTTCCCGCTGAAGGTGCGCAAGGAAAGCAGGGCCGAGATCGACCGGAAGGTGCAGGAAATCGCCGAACTGGTGCATATCGGCGAGCTGCTTCATCGCCGCCCGATGCAGCTCTCGGGCGGCCAGCAGCAGCGGGTGGCCCTGGCCAGGGCGCTGATCCGCAAGCCCGATATCCTCCTGCTCGACGAGCCTCTGGCCAACCTCGACGCCAAGCTGCGCCTGGAAATGCGGTCCGAAATCCGCCGCATCCAGCTTGCCACCGGCATCACCGCCGTCCTGGTCACCCATGACCAGGTGGAGGCCATGTCCATGTGCGACCGCATCGCCATCATGGACAAGGGCCGGATCGTGCAGCTGTCAACGCCGAAGGACATGTACGAAAACCCGTCCTCGGATTTCGTCGCGGGCTTCCTGGGCAATCCGCCGATCGCCTTTCTGGACGGAACCGTCGCCGACGGCGGTTTCAGGCTGGCGAATTCGCAGGTCACCCTGCCGGTGCCCTCCGGCATCAGGTTGCCCGGAGAAGGCGCGCCCATGCGCTTTGGCGTCCGTCCCGAATTCTTCCAGCCCGGCAATCCGCTCAAGGTTCCGGGAAAGGTCAGCTTCGTCGAGACCCAGGGCCGGGAAGAGCTCTATGACGTGACGCTGGAAAACGGCGCCGTGCTGCGCTCCATCCAGTTGCAGAGCGCCGGGTTCGAGCTGGGGCAGGACGTCTCCTGGGGCATTGCCGAGGACAGGATCCTCGCGTTCGGGCCCGACGGGGTCCGGTTGTGACGGTAACGGCATGACGCAGTTCCGGCCCGGCAGAACCTGGATCGACATCCATGAAGGTCCACCGCTGGCGATCGCCCATCGCGGCGCGAGCGCCTATGCCTTCGACAACACGCTGCGCGCCTTCAAGGTCGCCCGCGAGATCGCCGCGGACATGTGGGAGGTCGACATCCGGCTGACCTCGGACGGTGTGCCGGTGGCCTTTCACGATGCGGACCTGAACAAGGTCTGCGGGTTGGATCTGAAGGTCGGCGACGTCAGCGCCGCGAGACTGGCGGAGCTGACCGCTGCAGCCGGGCGTCCCGCGCCGCGGTTTGCCGAGGTTGCCGAACTCGCGGCTCGGTGTGGTGCCGGGATCTATCTGGATGCCAAGGAAGCGGACGCTGCGACCCGGGCCATCGACATTTTGCGCGGCCATGGCATCGAGCGGGTCATCGTCGGTGCGAACACGCCGGATTACTGCGCCGACCTGACCGCCCGAGGCTGCCCGTTTCCTGTTTCCATCCTGGTCGGGATCGGTATCGATCCGTTCCCGGTCGCGGATTTCTGTGATGCGGAAATCGTGCATCCCTGCTGGGAGCGGGCGGGCGAGCGGCCGGACGGGCTACTGGACGGCGCTTTCTTTGCGGAGGCGGCACGGCGGGGGCTGGCGATTGTCACCTGGCACGAGGAACGCGTCGACGTGGTCGAAGCGCTGGTGAAGATGCCCGTGCTCGGCATCTGTTCCGACCAGCCCGAACTTGTCACCCGGTTCAGGCGCGATTCCGGGCGGCAGCCGGCCATCGTCTGTCACCGGGGTGCCTGCGGCATCGCACCGGAAAACACGCTGGCCTCGGCAAATGCCGCCTGGTCCGCAGGTTTCGACTTTGTCGAGATCGATGTCCGGGAAACCGCGGACGGTGGGCTTGTCGTCCATCACGATCCGCAACTGGACCGCACGACCGACGCCGTCGGAGACCTGAGTGCCGCAACCGTGCAGCAGCTCTCCGGGCTTGATGCGGGCGGCTGGTTCGATCCGTTTTACGCAGGGGAAAGCATCCCGCTGCTCGAGGACATCACGGACCTGGCGTTCAGGGCGGGCGGCAGGCTGTATGTCGAAATCAAGCAGGCCGATCCCGTCACGACGGCGGCGGCGGTGCTGCGCAGGCTGGCCGTGGACGACGTCTTCTTCTGGTCCTGGAACACGGACTGGCTGAAACGGATCCGGCAGGCATTTCCGGAAGCGAAACTGATGGCGCGGGCGGAGGATTTCGACACGCTCGAGGACTGTCTGACCGCCTTCGATGCGGCGATCATCGAATTCAACGCAGGCAACGCGACTGCCGCCGCCATCGCGGCGGTCCACGCGGCCGGTCGGCAGGTGATGATTGCCTACATGGGCAACGACCCTGAAGAGATGGACCGGCTGTTGCAACTGGAACCGAACCTCATCAATGTGAACGCGCCGTTTCTGGTGGCGCGCCGGACCGAAAAAAACCGATAACAGGAATGGAACAATGTCGGATCCCTCCGGGACCAGAAAAACGGTCAATTCCTTTGATGTGGCCAAGCTTGCCGGCGTCTCTCGTTCCGCTGTTTCCAGGACGTTCACGGACGGTGCCAGCGTCTCCAGGGAAACCCGGGAGAAGGTCATCGCCGCCGCGGGACAGCTCGGCTACCGGGTCAATGTTCTGGCCCGCTCGCTGCACAAGCAGAAATCGGATCTGGTCGGCGTGGTGGCCGCCGACCTGGACAATCCGTTTCGTGCCGAGCAGATCGATCTCCTGTCAAAGGGGCTTCTGGAACGGGGCCTGCGGCCGATCCTGTTGCGCGGCGAGCCGTCTGCCGATGTCGCCGACCTGATCGGATCGCTGCTGCAATACAGCGTCGCCGGGGTGATCGTGACTTCCGACACGCCTCCTGAGGAAATCTGCATGGAATGCCTGGAAAACGGCGTTCCGCTCGTCGTGGTCAACAAGCGCGACACGGGCGCGCCGGTCGACCGGGTCGTGACGGCCTTCGAGGGTGGCGGCCGGCTTGCGTTCGAGCACCTTGTGGCGAGTGGCTGCCGCAAGCTTGCCGTGGTCACGCCCGAAAGTTCGTCCTATTCGATCAACGGGCGCGCGCTTGCTTTTGAACAGGCGGCCAACAACAACGGCATTCCCGTCGTTCGGATCGCCTGGGGCTCGCAGTCCTATGAAGGCGGCCTGGAAGCGGCGGCGTTCGTCAATCGCATCCGGAGCGAAATCGACGGCATTTTCTGTACGGCGGACTATCTGGCATTGGGTGTCCTCGACGGCCTGCGCCACGATCACGGTTTGGCCATACCCGAAGACATTCAGGTGATCGGCTATGACGACATCCCTCAGGCTGCCTGGAAAGCCTACGATCTCACCACGCTGGCACAGAGCAGAAAGGTCCTTTGCGAGGCGACGCTCGAGCTTCTGATGCAGCGGTTGGAAAACTCGGACCTGCCGCAACAGGTGCGTGTGTGCAGCGTCAGCCTGAAGAAGCGCGGCACGACACGGGCGGTTTCGTAGGAGCGGCTGCGTCCGGCCGTCTTCCCCAGTTCAGCGTCACCGCGAGGCTGGCAAGCACAATCAGGCCGAGTCCGGCGAGTTGGCCGGGGCTGATCAACTGGCCATAGACGAGGGCATCGACGACGATCGCGCTCGCGGGATAAAGAAAGAGCAGCACGGCGATCACCGGTGTCGTCAGCTTCGGCAAGGCATTGTAGAGCATCACGTAGACTCCGCCCGTATGAACCAGGCCGATGACCGTGAGCCAGCCCCATTGCCCGGCGGACAACTCGAACGGGGACAGCGGTTGGAATGCCACGAGAACCAAAGAGCCTGTCAGAAACTGGATTGTGGCCAACTGCGCTGCTGTAAGGCCTGTCAGTCCTTTGGCGATGATCGTCACACCGGCATACAAGCAGGCGGCAGCAAGCGTAGCGCCAAGACCAAAAAGATAGCTGCGGTCAGCCGCAAATTCTGCGCCGGTCAGACCGGTCGCAAGCACCAGTCCGAACAACGCCAGGGCGATCCATATCAGCGTGACAGGCCGCAGGCGCTCATGGAAGACAAGGGCCCCCAGGAGGACCACCAGGAACGGCTGGATATGAAAGGTGATCGTGGCCACCGCGATCCCCGTCTGCCGGATACCTTCGAAGAACAGCACCCAATTGCCCGCCATCAGCACTCCGCTGGCCACGGCCGGCAAGAGAACCCTGCCCGGTGCACGAAAGATGCAGGTGAGATCTCCGCGCCAGAAACAGTAAGCCGCCAGGGCAAGCCCGCCGACGATACATCGGTAGAAGGCGACGGTAACGGGGCCCGCCCCGCTTTCCAGGACGCAGAGACCGATTGTACCGAGCAGGGTCTGCGCGGCCATGACGCCGATCATGCCTTCCTTCTGTCTGGTCATGGAAGTTTCCTTGCGTCGGGATTGGGACCACTGTGCGCGGTCGTTCTTCTCGACAGAATGGGTTCGGTTTCATTATTCGGTCAAACGATATAGTCTGAAGACACTGTTCAGGTTATCTAAAAGATATGCAGCTCGATCACACGCTTCTCCGAACTTTTCTTGCTTGCGTCGATGCAATGAGTTTCAGCCGCGCAGCGTTACGCGTGCACAAGTCGCCGGCGACGGTGTCCATGCAGATCCAGCGTCTGGAAGGGCGCATCGGCAAGCCTCTGTTCCTGCGTGATACGCGAAATCTTGCACTTACAAGTGCAGGGGAGGAACTGGTGGGTTACGCAAGGCGTATCCTGCGCTTGCATGACGAAGCGGTTGCGGCTTTCCGACGACCGGACATGGAAGGTTCGGTGACGATCGGTGCGCCTGACGACTACATCGTCGCCATGTTGCCCGACGTGCTCCGGCGATTTGGCGAAATGTTTCCGCGCGTGGAACTCAATGTGGTCTGCGCCCAGTCCACAACGCTCCTGCCGCAAGTCGATGCGGGTGACATTGATCTGGCCATCGTCACGCGAACCGGTGGCACCCAAGGCCATCTGATCCGGCGTGAGCCGATGGTCTGGGTCGGATCGAAAGACGGTCAGGCCCTGGAACGTGACCCTCTGCCGGTCGCGCTCTATGAACCGGGTAGTCAGGCCCGCACCGTGACTCTGGCCGCACTGCATCGAAGCGGTTTGAGCTATCGCTCGGCCTATTCCAGCTTCAGTCACTCGGCGCTGGTCACGTTGGTCGAGGCTGGCCTTGCAGTGGCCGCCGTTGCGCAGATGGCGGTTCCCACCTCGGTCGAACGGCTCGGCAGGAGCCTGGGTCTGCCTCCGGTTGACGCTCTGGATATCATCCTGGTGCGCAGCGGGAACGCGACCAACGCTCCCTGCGAAGCGTTGGCCCTGGTTTTGCTGGAAGACCCGGGAAATGGCCTTTGAGGCGCGTTCAGTCTTCCTCACAAAGCCCGTCATAGGCGGCAAGGGCCTCGGCGCCGTAGATCATCGACGGGCCGCCCCCCATATAGACCGAGACACCGATGACCTCGAGGATCTCGTCCCGGTTGGCGCCGAGCCGGGCTGCCGAGCGGGCGTGGTAGGCCAGACAGCCGTCACAGCGCGCGGTGATGCCGATGGCCAGCGCGATCAGTTCCTTGGTCTTGGCGTCAAGCGCACCCGGGCTTGTGGCCGCCTTGGCCAGCGCGCCAAAGCCCTTTGCGACATCCGGAATGCCCTTGCGGACGGCGGCCATGCGATCGTCGGTCTGCGCGACAAAATTTTCCCAGTCGGATACGGCCATGCTTCTGGCTCCCTGTTCGGTATGAGGCACTTTCCGAGGGGACCTTAGGTGGCGGCGAACCGGGCAGCGTTGACCTGTCTCAACGGGCGATGGGTCCGGCACGAAATTTTTCGCGCCGGACGCTTCCCGGTCAGTGGGAGATCATTTCCTCCACGATTTCTCCGGCCGTGAGGGAGGCAGGGAAGTAAGTCGGCCAATTGGTCACTTCTTCCAGAAGGCCTGCGCGGTCGTTGCCCCAATAAAGGTGATAGTGATCGGCGTCGGCCGGAGCTATGCGGTGGTCGCTGAACTGGATGAAGCCCGGCGCGCCGTCGTCGCCACCGGTTTTGCGGAAGATGAAGCGGACGCCGCGATTGCCCTTCGTGTAGGTCAGGATCTCGTAGCCATCGGTTTCATACTGCCCGGAAACACTGTCCTCTCCAGTGTGAAACGTGACCTGACCGTCGCTGATGACAATCCGGTCAACATCGGTCTTGTAGCCGGTCTCGTAATAGGCGCGGTACTCCTCGGCACTCTTGTCGCCGTGGGCGGCCTTGTGCGCCATGACCGGAGCCAGGGTGCCGTCCTGGAGATAGGGATAGACCGATTGCCAGTCGCCGTCCCAGTCGGAGAGCAACCGGTTCGCGACCTGCTCGTCCTTGAAATAGCCCTTGCTGATTTCCTTGTTCGCGGCCTCGTCATGACTGTGGGCATGGGTATGTGCCTTGCTGTCGGTTGAGCTTGCGGTTGCCGGCGCGGCGAGAAGCAGCGTTACGCCGAGTGCCAGGGAGCCGGCAATCCGGAAGTTTCTGGGTGCCATTGTCTGAACCTTTCATGCAGAGACAGGTGATGGGAACGAAAGTGGTAATGTTATTACATTACATTTGATGGGGTAGTCCAGATGCGCTCTGCTGACAATAGGCTTGAGAGGAAATTTGAAGGTGTGCGCCAGGGGACTGCCGAAGGACGCCTTGTGCTTCCTAAAACCTGATTGTACAAATCAGGTTAAATGACCCGGTCTGCAACGATCAGGCCGCCGGACAACAGCAGGAGATCCAAGATCATGTATGTCGCCATGAACCGTTTCACGATCAGGGGAGGCCAGGAAAAGGCCTTTGAAACCGTCTGGAAAGAGCGTGAATCGAAGTTGGAAGATGTCCCGGGGTTCAAATCTTTTCATCTTCTGAAAGGCCCCCTCGACGAGGACGCCGGCACGACGCTCTATGCTTCGCATACGGTCTGGGCGAGCCACGAGGATTTTGTGAACTGGACAAAGTCCGAGCACTTCCGCCAGGCGCACAGGAACGCCGGGAACAACAAGGGTCTTTACGTCGGTCACCCGCAATTCGAAGGCTTCGAGTCCGTTCTGGACGCCTGACGGATTGTCAGCGGCTTTCCGGGGCGTCCGCCAGATCCGCAAGCACCGCCTCGATGGCGCGGGTCACGCCGGCTGAAGTCGGCGGTGCCGGTGTCGGGAACCAGGCGACAACCCGGCCACCCGGGCCGATCAGATACTTGTGAAAGTTCCAGTAGGGCCGTGCTGCGGAGCCGAGTGTGTCTGCCGCCCATCGATAAAACGGATGCGCGGCCTTGCCCCGGACCGGCGTCTTGGCGGTCAGGGCAAACGTCGCGCCGTATTTGCCTTCGCAGAATTTTGCGATCTCGCCATCTGCCCGCGGCTCCTGTCCGCCGAAATCGTTCGACGGCACGCCCAGGACGACCAGGCCCCGGTCCGCGTATGTTTCGTGCAGGTCCTGCAGTCCGGAAAGCTGGCCGCTGAAACCGCATTCCGTCGCCGTGTTGACAATCAGCACGGCTTTGCCCTTGAGGTCCTTCAGCGCCAGCGGGTCGCCATGGGGCATGGCGAAGCTGAAGGCATGGGCGGACGGACCTGTGCCGGATGCAATATCCTTCCCGGCACCGGATTGCGCGAATGCCGGCCGGGCCGTGCCCAGCGCGCAAATCGTCAGGAAAACGGCAGCGGCAATCCGGATCATGTGTCAGCCTCCAAATTCTGCTTGACATACGGGCGGGGCCTGCCGGCGGTTCACCTGGGGCCGCTGCGAACGGCCGGCGCCGGCGGGTCTAGCCGCCCCGGGAGCTGAAACTGGAGCGGCTGCCGAACCCGCCGCGCGAGGCGACGGAGGTGCGTGTCTGCACCTTGGCGGGCTTCGGCGGCGTCTTGACCGCATCGTTGTAGGTCCGCCAGGAGCTGCCACCGTAGTTGCCGACGTAGTAGCCGCCGCTGGTGTAGAAGCCTTTCTGGCCCCGGCTCGAATACACCGGGCGGACATTGTTGCCGATCACCTGGGACGCGACCGCGCCGGCGAGTGTCCCCGCCAGGAAGTATCCCGAAGGCGACGGCGTGTAATAGGGGCCCGCGCTGGACGTCTCCTGGAGACAGGCGTTGCCGTGCTGTTCTGAGCATAGCGTGATCGTCTTGTAGCGCGGCCCGCTGGTCTCGTGGGTTGCCTTGCCGGCCTGGAGGGCCGCGGCGCAGACCTCATCCGGCACGTAGTCGTCGGCAATGCATTCCGCTTCGGTCTTGTAGACCCGGCCTTCCAGGTCCGGTTCGTCTGCGCAACCGGCCAGTGTCACGGTTGTCGTCGCCATGACCACCAGCTTGATCGACTTGGAGCGTTTCATGAGTTTCTCCCGACCTTCCAAACGGTCTGATCTGTTGGGATTGAGGGTCCCGCGGGGCCGGAGCCGCGCGAGCCGGTCAATAGGTGATGCAGGCGGCGTTGAGCAGTCCGACGGTGATCGAAATCGCGGCGAGCTTTGTGCTGATGGCCATTTCGCCCGCTTCGATCCGGGCGGTGATCTTCGGATAGAACCGGCGGAAGATCTGATAGGCGATCAACTGCGCGATACAGGCGATGATGCCCCAGAGGATGAAGTCGAAGATGTTGACCGAATTGGCGGCGGCGCTTGCCAGCGGCAGCGAGAACCCGAGAAAGGCGGCGCTGAACACCAGCGAGGCGGCGACATTGTTGTCCTTGATCAAGGCCATTTCGTCATGGGGTGTCATGACCGTGTAGATCTTCATGAAGATCAGCAGCATCGCGATGGCCGCGATGAAATAGGCGACAAAGGGAATGATGCCGTAAAGGGATGCCTGTAGGTCTGCCATTGGTGTCTCCCGTGACGTTATTAGACAGAAAAATTATGGCGCTCGAGGGGAAAGCCGATCATGAAGGCGACGCTTCTTTCCGCGCCTTCCGGTTCTTCCATGTTGATGAGCAGCATTTCGTCGCGCCCGTCCCTGAGGGGCCGGGCGAACAGCATGGCCGTTTGAAAGATGCGCCGCCGGCCGCTGCCGTCCCGCGCGTCGCACACGTCCTCCCAATAGGTCATCGGGTCTTCCGGTGCGGTGGAGGTGTCGAACCAGGCGCGCTCGAAACGGTGGTCGCCGTCCTCGCCGCGAAGCGTGTAGCCCGTCTGGCGGATCGCGGTCTTCATGCGGTCCCATTCGGCGTCGCCGGACGGATACTGCACATCGTGGAAGTACCACAGCATGATCTCGTCGACCCGCTCGTCGGTCTCGCCGTCGCCGCCCTGAAACTGGATCAGGAAGCGGTCGTCATCGGGGTAGAAGCGGTGCATGTGCGACTGCTCGCCGAGGTCGCAGTGACCCTGGGCCGTGATCATCAGCGTGGTGTCCGGCCGTTCGATCAGGCTGTCGGCGGGCAGGAGCCGCAGCGCGATCGGGTCGAAGGTGATGCCGCGGCCGATGGTCAGACCGAGAACTTCCGGCGGCTGCCAGCCTTTCGACCGCTTAAACAGAGACCCGAACATCGCTTCCCTCCAGGCCGGCCAGGATCTGGCGTTCGGACAATCGCGCGCTCGCAAGGTAATAGAACGAGCCGCCCGACTTCAATGTTTTCGGGAAGGGGCGGAACAGAAAGGCGGCATCGTCCGGCTGTGACACGGCAATCAGGGTGCCTTCGGCGCCGGAAAGCGCTTTTTCCAGAAAAGCCGTTTCGGTTGCGCCGCCATTGCCGCCAGTGGCGCCCTCCGTCTCGATGACGGCCGAATAGATGGTGGCCCCGAGACCGGCCGTGGACAGGGCCATCAGGATCTGGCCGGCGCCCGGGTCCTGGGCGGCCCGCACCAGCGCCTCGCAGGAATTGGACACGACCGGTTCGATGCCGGCGAGCCTGCCCGCACGCCGTGCGGTGTCCCTGTCCTCGAAATAGGCAGCCACGTGGACGGTCTCGTTGAGTTCACGGATCGCGAGGCACGTGTTGAAGGTCTCCGCGTCCGAGCCGGCATAGACCAGCACCTTCTGCGCGCCGGGGATCGCGGCGCGCCGGAGCGATTGCAGCGCATCCATGCGTTCGGCCCGGATCAAACGCACCCCTTCGGGAACCTCGACGTTCTTGGAGTCCGCCAGCAGGATGATCTTGTCGTCGCCGTCCTGGCCGGCGATCAGGTTTTCCACCATCAGCGGGGTCCGGTCGCGACGGTATCCCACGATGACCGTCGCGTTCTCGACGCGCTCGAAATTTCCGTTTCCGTCAGCCATACGCCTCACTCCTTCCACAAGGACACCCGTCAGCCGGCCCAGAACCGCGGAGAATATCAGAAGAGCCCCGGGAAAGAACCAGAACGCGGCAACCATGCGTCCGGCTTCCGTCTCCGGCGACAGATCGCCGTAGCCGACCGTGGACGCGGTCGTTGCCGCGAAATAGATGAAAGTCAGCGGGTTGTCCGTCAGTCCGCTCTCGCCCGCCAGCACGAAAAGCACCCAGGAAATCAACAGATAGGCGCAGATCAGCGACCCAAGCAGCCAGAGCTTGAGTTCCAGAACATGCTGGTAAAGTCGCGAAACAATTAATTGCAGAATAGGCACGGCTTAAATCGGCCCCGGTTTCAATGGCGGCTACTCTGACCAGCGGCGGCGGCCTTGTCAATTCGGATCGCGCAGGGAAAAATCGCTTGAATCAGTCATGTTTGACTTCTACTTGTTCGGTGCCGAAAGGCCAAGACAGCGGAAACGGGAGCTTCTGGAATGACTGCAAGGCAAACACCCTGGACATTGCAGGAGCTTAAAGAGGCTCTCGAGCAGTCCGCCTCGTTCGGCGGGGACGAAATCAGCTGTGCGCTCAGCGTTGAGCAGCCCGATGTGCTCGAGGTCCGGCTGGGGTCGGCCGGCGGCATCGCCCTGTTCGTGACCGTCGGGGACACGCAAATTCTCACCACCACGGTGTTGTGGCCGCGCGAAGACCAGGACGATCCCGGCGCTTTCGAGGCGATGATGCTGCGCAACCACAAGAAGCTGCTGCCGCTGTGCGCGCTGTCGATCGACCTGGTCGACGGCCGTGAGTATTATGAACTCTTTGGCGCCATGTCGGTGCGGTCAACGCTCGATTCCGTCGAGACCGAACTGCGCACCATTGCCAACAGCGCCCTGGAACTGGCCGCGGATGTCGGCCCCAGGGCCGTCGTCTGAACCCGCCGTTGATTTAGCAAGGACATCTGAAAATGACTGTTTGGGGCAAATTGATCACGGCGTTCAAGGGCCATGCCAACGACGCGGCGGAAGCTGTTCAGGACGCCAACCTGATGACGATCCTTGAGCAGGAAGTGCGCGAGGCCAAACAGGCCATCGCTGCCGCCAAGGACGAAAAGGCCCGCATGGCCGCCAACCGCAAGCTGAAGGAAAAATCCGTCGGGGAACTGATGGGCGAGATCGAGCGGCGCACGGACGCGGCCCGCAACGCCAAGGCCCAGGGCGACGAGCCGCTGGCCGTGGAGATCATCGAGAGCATCCTGAAACTGCGTGACAAGACGGAAGCCGATCAGGCCCTGTTCGACCAGTACAAGTCGACCGAGGAGCGCATGGACGCCAGCATCCGCCAGTCCGTGAACAAGATCGAGACCCTGCAGCGCAAGATCGAGAGCGCCAAGGCCAACGAAGCGCTGATCAAGGCCCAGAAGGCGGCCTCCACCAACACCACCGCCTCCGATGGCAGGCTTGCCAGCGCCGTCGACAGCCTTGCCCGTCTGGAACAGCGCCAGGCCGAGCAGCAGGCCATGCTGGAAGCCGCAGACGAGGATGCCCGCCAGGAAAGCGGCGCCGACCTGGAAGCCAAGATCAAGGCCCTGGAAAACCCGGGCCGCAACGATGTCCAGGCGCTCCTGGCCAAGCTCTGACGGCGGCCCGATGCAGCGCATCGATCTGCCCGAGCGGCCGGACTGGAAGGAAGAGGCCGAACGTCTCGGCTTCGGTTTCCACACCATGTATGGCGCGCCCTACTGGGACGAAAGCCACGCCTACAGCTTCACGCTGCGCGAGATCGAGGAGGATCTGGAGGATCCTTCGCAGGCGCTCTACGGCATGTGCCTCGATCTGGTCGACCGGGCCGTGCGCGACGACGCCCTGCTTGAAAAAATGGCGATCCCCGAGGCCTACCGCGCCTGGATTCGCGCCTCCTGGGAAGCCGGACAGCCGTCCCTCTACGGCCGCTTCGATTTTTTCTATGACGGCAGCGGCCCGGCGAAGCTGCTTGAATTCAACGCCGATACGCCGACGGCACTCTACGAGACCGGCTTTTTCCAGTGGATATGGCTGGAGCAGCAGATGGCGGCCGGTGTGTTGCCGCCCGGGGCCGACCAGTTCAACTCCGTCCAGGACCGGCTGATCGAGCGCTTCGCGGCCATGTTCGCGCCTGGTTATCACATTCATTTCGCCTCTTCGAAGGACCAGGACGAAGACCGCGCCACCGTGCGCTATCTGGAGGATTGCGCCCGGCAGGCGGGTCTGATCCCGCATTTTGTCGCCGTCGAGGACATCGGCGTGGACGGGGAGGGCCGCTTTGCCGACACCGAATCCCACGTCATCGACGCCCTGTTCAAGCTCTATCCGTTCGAGGACATGTTCCGCGAGGACTACGGCCCGTATCTGCCCGGGGCGCCGGTGCAGCTTCTGGAACCGCCCTGGAAGGCGATCCTCTCCAACAAGGCGATCCTGCCATTGCTCTGGGAGATGTTTCCGGGCCATCCCAATCTCCTGCCTGCCTATTTCGACGGCGAGGCGGACAAAGAGTTTCTGAAAGGCGCGCATGTGCGCAAGCCGTTCTTCAGCCGGGAAGGCGCCAATATTACGGTGCTGAGGCCGGAGGCCGAGGACATCACCACGCCGGGCCACTACGGCGCCGAGGGCCATATCCTGCAGGCCTATGCCGAACCGCCGAAATTCGGCGACGACTACGTCATGATCGGCTCGTGGATCATCGGCGGCCAGGCATCGGGCATCTGCCTGCGCGAGGACAAGGCGCTGGTCACCCAGGACCTGTCGCGCTTCGTGCCTCATGTGATCCTGGAACAAGGGTAAAACGCAGTCTGGCGAGTCGGCAGGTCCCGGATCAGGTCCGGGACTGCGTTGATTGAGAATCCGCGGTGCACCCGGCCCCGCGCGCCCCGGCCTTGAGCCGGGGCGCGCGGCACTTGAGCAAGCGGAGCATGCGCCGTTCCGTCAGTCCTTGCCGGAACCAGGTTTCTGCGGTGCTACGCCGGCATCGGGCTCCTGGCCGAAAAACGTGCCGCCGAGCTGTCCGCCAGCACTGGTGTTGTCCGCGACGCGCTTGATCCGGGCCGCTTCTTCCTCGGCTTCCTTGCGCTGTTCCGGGCTCATTGTGATCTTTTCGTCGGTCATCTGATCCTCCTGTTCCGTTTCGGGGTCTGGAGAGTCAACGGGCGGGCGTCAGGATCGTTCCAAATGGGGTCTCGCCATCAGCGCGACGGGACAGGCACTCCGACTTCAAACCCGCACAGGTCCGCCAGTGTCATGTCCGCCAGTGTCATGTCCCGGGGGAAGCCGGAAGCGTGAAGGCGAAAGTCGTCAGGCCGTTCTCGCAGGCCACGTCGAGGCGACCGCCATGAGCGGCGGCGATCGACGAGGCGATGTAAAGGCCGAGACCGAGTCCTTCGCCTTTCGTGTCCTTGCCGCGCTGGAACGGCTTGAACAGACGGTTTCTCACATGGTCGGGAATGGCCTCGCCACGATTGATGACCTGAAGGACCATGTCCCCGCCGGTCTCCAGACTGCGTACCTGCACCGGCTGGCCGGGATCGGTGTGCCGGATGGCGTTGGACACAAGGTTGGACACCGCCTGGGCAACGCGCGGGGCATCGCAGATCAGGGGCTGGTCGAAGGCCAGTGCGAGCTCGATCGCGCGGTCCGGGAACGCGGCGCGGATTTCCGCGACAACCTGTTCGATGGCTTCATCCAGTGGCGCGTCCGGCACCGCATGGACACGGATACCGCCGCCGAGGCGCGACTTGGCGTGCAGCATCATGTTCTCGATGAGGTCCTGCATGCGCAGCAGGGAGGACTTCATCAGTGACAAGACAAGTTGCGCATTGTCGGATCGGGGCTCCCGTTCCAGCTGCCGGATCCCCGCCGAGAGAGCCGCCACGGGACTGCGCAGATCGTGACCGAGCACGGCCACGAACTCTTCCTGGATCTTGGTCATCTCGCGCTCATGGGCCGCGAGGTGTTCATGAGCCAGCAACCGTTCCTCGGTCTCCAGACTGCGGCCGATTATGTCCGCGAACAGTTGCAGCATGGCCACGGCACGCGGCTGCTTGACGTTCTCTTTGCTCTGTGTCGATGGCGCACAGGGTTCCGAAGAAGACGCCGTTGCTCCGGTAGATCGGGATCGAGGCGTAGCTGATGATGCCGAACTTGGCCGCGATCGGATGACCGCCATAGACCTCGTCGGTGGCCGCGTCGTTGAAGAGCACGTTCTGCGCCGTTTCGCGCACGGTCTGACAGAAGGTCGACTGGATTTCGATCTCGTCGCCCGACTGAAGGCCGAAATTGATCTCGTCGACGGTACGGCAGGCGACCCAGCGGTCTTCGGTCACCCGGGCGACCGCAGCGAAGCGCATATTTGTGGCCAGCATGACCGTTTCCAGGATGACACCGACGGTGTCGCTGGTGGCAATGGCCTCGATATCCGCCTGGAAATCGTGCTTCCCGGCGAGAAAGGCGGCGTGATCCTGCAGGCCGGTTATCGGCAGAGGGACTTCGTTCATGGCTATTGACGGCTCGTTTCAGGTCCGTGACCTTGATAGATTTCCCGATCCGGAAACGGTTGGCAATCCCGTGCCTCAGCCGGATCGCACGAATCCTTCGCTCCATATTCAGGTTTTTCGGCTCTGTCACCCGTAAAATGCGGATTTTGGCCGGTTTTGCTCTTGAGACTGTCCCTCGAGGGGGGCGTGATGCCTGTCACCGGTTGGAAATGGTGCATGGCCGGCGCGGGTTCCAGATCTCCAGAAGGCTTGCGCCGAGGACCATCGCGCCCCCGGCAATTTCCACCGGTGTCAGGAACTCCCCCGCCATGAGCGCCGCCGAAGCCGCACCAACGAGAACCTCCGTCATCAGGAGGATGCCGACGCGCGCCGGTTCCAGCCGGACGGTTGCCCACATCAGCGCCGCCGTCGACAGGCCCCACCACAGGCCGCCGGCCGTGAGCGCCAGCACGCCGATGCGCAGGATCTGACCGGCCGCCGCGTCTTCCCGGATGGACGGTCCGGCAGCATGGGCGGTTCCCGTGACCGCTTCCGTGAACAGGCCCGGTACCAGAGTGAGCATCAGGGCGAGCAGCAGCGCGGTCAGGGCCGCGCCGGCGGCGAACACGAAGGTGGCGTCCACCGGCCCGAGCGTCGATCTGGCCTTGATGCCGGTGGTGGCGATCGCCCACAGCAGCCCCGCGATCAGCGCCATCCATTCTCCGGCGCCGTCCGGCAGCGGCACGGTGCCGTCCGCGCCCAGCATCACGCCGAGTCCCGCAAGGCCGAGGCCGATGGCCAGGAGGCGCCGGCTCGGCGTCGGCCAGCCCATGACATAGCGGTCGATCAGGGTGCTCCAGACCGGTGTCATGAAAAACAGCAGGATGACGATCGCGACCCGGCCATAGATGAAGCCGATCGAATACAGCGCGAAGGCGGCCCCGCCAAGGGTGATGGAAACAAGCGCGACGCGGCTGGTGCTGACAAGGGTCCGCCATCTGCGGAGCGCGGCCGGCGCCAGCAGCAGCGTCGCCGCCAGCGTGATCGCCAGGGTGCCCCACGGGCCGTCCAGCCCCGTGCCGGCGAGCGCGCGCACCGGCAGCCAGTAGAAGCCCCAGAGCACGCCGGTGCCAAGCACGATCGCCGTGGCCAGCGCTGTTGTGCGTGTGTCGGTCATGGCCAACCGATATCCCATGGCGTCGGTTCAGACAAAATTTTCCTGTTTCCCGGGCCGCCTCCCGGCGATTTCGTCGAACCCCCTGCCGCCCCGGCCCCCGAGCCGGGGCCTTCCGCCGATCACGGCGGATCCCGGTTCGGGAGCCGGAGCCGTTGCGATGGGACACGGGAGGTACGCGCCTGTGACAGCAAGGTCAGGCCGCGCTATCCTTTTTGCAGGAATGCGGGATATCGCTGTGCTCACCGCAAGGAAGACCTCATGGACCTGATGATCCTCAGCGCCGGCGCGGGCGAAAGACACTGGCACGGACCGCGTTCGGGTCGCCCGCTGCGCAGCAGCGGCAAACGCCAGATGCAGAAGATCGGCGCGTTTCTGGGCGGCGAACGCCTGCGCCCGGACCTTGTGCTGACCGATGGCAGCTTGCGGGCGCATGTCAGCGCGGAAAAAGCCCTCAAGGCGGCCGGCTGGACCGCGCGGGGGATCAGTACGAGCGAAGATCTCGCCGCCGGACGATTGCCTGCGCGTTTGCCCGCGCGTGATGCCCTGAAGCAGCCGCTGCTGGTGGCGCTGCCCGGAACGGTGAGACAGCTTCTCGGCGATCCGGCCTTCGGCCTGCCGCAAGGGCGTGTGGAGGAACTCGGCCCCGGCTGTCTGTTGCGTCTGGCCGGACAGGACGGTCGCTTCCGCCTGATCGCACGCACCGATGCCGGAGACCTGCCGGATCTCTTCCCCTATCCGGCGCCGGACGGCGCGGGCCGCCGCGACCGCCCGGCCTATTATTACCGCCAGTCCGCCGTCATCCCGGTCCGCCACACGCCGGAAGGCTCGCAAATCCTGATTGTCGGTTCCTCCAGCGGCCGCCACTGGACCGTCCCCAAGGGCATCGTCGATCCGGGTCTCTCGCCCGCCGCCTCCGCCAGGATAGAGGCCCGCGAAGAAGCCGGCATCAAGGGCAGGGTCGGCAAGGATCCGCTCGGCCAGTTCTCCTATGAAAAATGGGGCGCGGCCTGCGAGGTCACCGTGTTCGTGATGGAGGTGACGACAGTGCTGGAGGGGCCCGACTGGGAGGAGAGCCACCGGCAGAGGCGATGGGTGTCGGCGCCGCAGGCGGCGGACCTGCTGCGGCTGGAGGCGTTGCGGGAGATGGTGGCGGGGATGTAAAACTCTTTGGGAGAAGCGCGACCGGCGACCGGAAACAGCCGGTCACGGGCCGGTTTCATCGTGCTTTTGTCCTCGCGTCACGCGCGCCGCGGTCCTCTCTTTCGGACCAGCAGGTCCGCTGCCACCTTCACGGTCGCCGCCAAGACCAGCATGCACAGGCCGACCTTCGACCAGGTCTCCATCGTGCCTTCGATCAGCAGCGCATGGACCACACTGCCGGTGATGATGACCATCGCCAGCGCCGTATGCGCGCGGCGCCACACCCGCGGGCGCAGGCGATGGCGAAAGAGGGCAAGGAGCGCGGCGGCAAGGACCGCCCATAGCGCGATCACGCCCCAGGCCGAAAACGGCGTTGGCGATCGGAACAAGAGCGCATCGATCACGTCCGGCGGGCTGGTGATCCACAGGCCGGCGACATGGCTCAGCACCAGGGCGACCAGCAGAGCGCCGATCCAGCGGTGGATGCGCCGCCCGCGTGCACCGGAAAGACCCGGCAGACCTCCGCCCGCCAGCAGGGGCTGGAGCAGCAGCAGCGCCATCGCGGCAATACCTGCAAACCCGGCTGCGATATAGACCGGCTGCCGCCAGGCAAGCAGCGGGCTCAGGGCCGCGGCTGCGACCGGCACGAGGAGTGCCGCCGCCAGGGCGGCCCAGGTCAGGAGCGCAGCGGTTCGGCGGCTGGCTGTCGGCATTCCCCGCTCAGGCCGGCTGCAGAACGAAATGCGCTTCCAGGCTGGTGTCCCGCGCGCTCGACATCACCGGACGCAGGAACACGGTCTCGAAGTCGCCGCCGTCATAGGCCAGATGTCCGTGCGCCTGGCCGAAGGCCGGCACGATCTGCGGCATTTCCAGACGGAATACGCCGTTCGCGTCGCTCATGGTAGCACCATGGCTGCGCCGGTCGCGCTCGTGGCCCTCGGTGGTGTGCGCCCAGACCTGAATGCGCTGTCCGGCCAGTGGTGCACCATCGCCCGCGCGCCGCACCGTGCCGGTCATCCAGAACCCGCCGCCGCCGATCCGGCTGACGACCGGCGCGTCCGGCAGATAGTTGTTGGACCCGCCGCGCATGGACCGCGTCGGCGCCAGGCCATCGGCGCGGGCCGGGACGACAAGCCCGGACGCGGCCGCCACAACGGCGGCGCCGCCCGTGGCAAGCAGGCCGCGGCGGGTAAGGAGGTCGGTGGTCATCGGGATCTCTCCTGTCGGACAGTCATTTCCCGGCGGCTTGCCGCGTGCCGGGATCACTGTAAATTACGAGCGCTTCGTCAGGAAATTATAGTGCGTTTGTGGCGATTTCCGAGATGGGCCCCGCACAGATGGGAAAAAGCGCGCTCACGCTTGCGTGAATGACGGCCACCGGTGCCGGAATTTCCAATTTGTTTGGCGATAGCGGCGATGGCTGCTTGCGCCATTTACAAGGCCCACGCCCCACCCACAGCCTCATCCTGAGGAAGCCCCACCTCACAACCTCACCCTGAGGAAGCGCAAAGCGCTGTCTCGAAGGATCGGCGGCCCATTCCGGCAGTGGCGGCCGCCCCTTCGAGACACCGCTGACGCGGCTCCTCAGGGTGAGGCGGAGTGTGTGGCCGGGGCCGTGAGGAGCGGTCCCGCCGGGCCGGGCCAGGCCGGGATGCGCCATGACCCGCCACGCCGGAATGCACCACGCCACACCGTGCCTCGTAGCGCCACGCCAGCCGCGCCGGGGCGCGGATCATTGAGAACGGCCCGGAAACGGTGGCCCGAACCCGTCGGCGATGGCTGCTTGCACCATTTACAAGGCCCACGCCCCACCCACAGCCTCATCCTTAGGAAGCTCCACCCGCAGCCTCATCCTGAGGAAGCCCCACCCCACAACCTCATCCTGAGGAAGCATCACCTGAAAGCCTCATCCTGAGGAAGGCCGCAGGCCTGTCTCGAAGGATCGACGGCCCATTCCGGAAGTGGCAGCCGCCCCTTCGAGACGCCGCTGACGCGGCTCCTCAGGGTGAGGCGGAGTGTGTGGCAGCGGCCGTTATGGCCTGTCCCGCCGGGCCGGGCCGGGCCAGGCCGGGATGCGCCATGACCCGCCACGCCGGAATGCACCACGCCACACCGTGCCCCGTAGCGCCACGCCAGCCGCGCCGGGGCGCGGATCATTGAGAACGGCCCGGAAACGGTGGCCCGAACCCGTCGGCGATGGCTGCTTGCACCATTTACAAGGCCCACGCCCCACCCCCAGCTTCATTCTTAGGAAGCCCCACCCGCAGCCTCATCCTGAGGAAGCCCCACCCGAAAGCCTCATCCTGAGGAAGGCCGCAGGCCTGTCTCGAAGGATCGGCGGCCCATTCCGGCAGTGGCGGCCGCCCCTTCGAGACGCCACTGACGCGGCTCCTCAGGGTGAGGCGGAGTGTGTGGCAGTGGCCGTTATGGCCTGTCCCGGCGTGCCCCGCCCCGCCGGGCCGGGCTGGGATGCACCACGCAGCGCCACGCCAGCCGCGCCGGGGCGCGGATCATTGAGAACGGCCCGGAAACGGTGGACCATTTCCGGCAGCGGCGGCTTGCCGATTGTCCGGGTTTTGCCTCCTGCCTAAACTCCCGGCATGGAACGCATTCTGGAAACCGATCTCTACCTGCCGGTCAAGACCTTCCTTCAGGGTCAGGGATATGAGGTCAAGGCCGAGGTCGGCTCTGCCGACATCGTCGCCTGCCGCGGCGAAGAAGACCCGGTGATCGTCGAACTGAAGACCGGCTTCACGCTGAGCCTGTTCCACCAGGCGGTCGACCGCCAATCGATCACCGATGCGGTCTATGTCGCGGTCGCCCGCGGGCCGGGCAAGCGGTTTCTGGCAAGCCTCAAGAACAACCTCAAGCTCGCCCGGCGGCTCGGCATCGGCGTCATCACCGTCCGCCTTGCCGACGGTCTGGTCGAGGTTCCCCTCGACCCGGCGCCGTTTTCGCCGCGCAAGTCCAAACCCCGCAAGGCCCGGCTGCTGCGCGAATTCTCCCGCCGCGTCGGCGATCCCAACACCGGCGGCTCGACCCGGGTGACGCTGGTCACCGCCTACCGCCAGGACGCGATCCGCTGCGCCGGACACCTTCACGCCAACGGCCCCAGCCGCGGGTCGGACGTGGCCAGGGCAACCGGCGTCACCCGCGCCACCCGCATGATGGCCGACGATCACTACGGCTGGTTCGAACGTGTCGAACGCGGGATCTATGGCCTGACACCCAAGGGGCGGGGCGCGGTTGACGGTGGCGATGCAGGAGGCGGATAGGGACCGCCCTGCCGCCTGCCGCCTGCCACCTGTCAGTCGGCCAACCCGACCTGCGTGACCGTCCCGTCGCAATTGCCGATCTTTCTGGAAATGCAAATCCGGTCGACATCCATGTGGTGCGTTCCGGTTATCCGGTCCCGATAGGCGCCGAACTTGAATTTCATCCGGCTGGGGCCCAAACCGTCATGGCCCACATGACCGCTCATCCGCACAATGAAGCGCCCGTTCGCGTAGACGTCGATTTGTCCCTGTTCCGCGCCGAGGGGTTTGATCCGGTAGGACATGGTCACCCAGCCTTTGCGCGGATCCGGCAGCTGTGGCGGTTCGCCGCCGTCGGTTGTCCAGACGGTGAACCCCTCCGGGGTGCAGACCTTGTCCTCGCGGGTGCATTTCAGGGGCTGCGATTTTTTTAAGGCCCGCTGCCCTTGCCCTTCGGGCGCGGCCAGCAGAGACGGGTCGTCGGTTTTCAGGTCGGGGTCGCCGTCCGCCACGGCCACCATGCAGCGGCACCTGTCGCGCTGTGCGGTGATGTGAAAGACGCCATTGTCGAACCTTTGAGCCAGAAACGGGTTCTGGCTGTAGTCGTGCGGCCACTCCGAAGCGGGGGCGTATTTCCATTGCGCCATTATCCATCGGCTTGAGCCGCAGGGCGGCGGCGTGCCCCTCGTGCGGAAGCGGATCGTGTACCAGTGCGGATCCGACACGTCGTGGACATATTTCTTCTGAAGCAGGCGCAACTCGTTGCGTTGCACTTTCGTGCTGTCGCCTTCCTCGCAGCGGCTTTCGAGGCTGCGGGCGTCCGGTGCAATCATGCTGAAACCGAGATCCGTGGCATCGTCGTCGGCCGTGTAGCGCTCGAGACGTTCCGGCGCCAGGCCGAGGTCAACCCCCTGTTTCCGGTAGGCCTCCCTGCTGGCACAGTCGTCGACATCTCCGCGGGCCTTGTCGATCGAGGCAGTCAGATAACGGGTTGTCGTCGTGTTCGTGACTTCCTCGTCGAAGGTGATCAGCCGCGGGTAATCCGCCTGACAGGTGGCCCAGACGTACTTATTGAGACGCCCGTTGCTGAAGCCCTCCCGCAACTCCGCCCCGAGGGAGGGGGTGGCGGAAAGGGTGACGCAAAGTGGCGCACACACGGCCAGTAAGAAACTTGAAAACAACAGTCGACCGAACATTGCCCCCTCCCGGAAAACAGAGCCTTCGATGCCTGCGCGACCAGCGCCTGCACCGATTGCTGGAAATACAATCCAGAATAGCATGGACGCCTCTCCAAACCAATGTCGAGCGACGACCCGAATCCGGCGATGTTCAGAGCGTCTCTGCCCAAAGAGTGCTGATCTTGCCTCATCTGGTGGCTGATTTACGCCCGCCGGACTTCGTTGCACCGCGCGCCCGGCCGCCAGGAGCACGAATTGTATTTTCTGTGTGCCACATCACACTTTTCACGCCCAGTTGGCCGTATCGTTCCCGCAGTGTTGCGGGCAATCAGAGCAACGAGGCAATCCCATGATCATCAGCCGCGTCGATCAGACGAGATACCCGAAATTCACGCGTTATGTTCGCAACAGCCTGCCTTCCATCGCGAATGTTGCGGCCATGCGGCGTGCCTTTCTCAGATACGCGCAAATGAATCGCACGACCTTGCAGCGGGCTCTCGCCTGGGGAAACCAGCCGACACTGAACATCACGGCGCTCGCATCGCCCGCCGGTACTTTCAGGAATGGCGAGTTCACGCCCAACACCGGCTCCAATGAAATTCGCCTGAACCAGATCCTGGTGACGGCCTATGAAAACGGGACCCCTGCCAACATGGCCTATACGACCAACGCGGCCGGGACGCAGTTGCCGCGCGTCGGGGTGACCATCCTGCACGAGTTGGTGCACTGGGGCGACGATCAGGATGGCATCGATTATCCCGGTGAAGAGGGAGAGCTTTTCGAAACGGCGGTTTACGGACGGAACACCTCGGGATGAGCCCCGCCGCGCACTTCAAAACCTTTCGCCGCACCGCAGGCGTGTTCATCTGGGCGTTGCTGGTTTCTGACGCGCCCTTCGCAAGAGGAGATTCAGTTTTGGCGTACGACCCCATTGCGCTTGAGGCCGTGATCGGCGATCCGCGGGTGCAGGCATTCATGCATCCCGAGGAAAGCGGGCGGTTTCCGTTACAGGTCACTCTGCCGGAAGGCACTGACACCGGGAGCTTCGCGGCTGTCGATCTGGGCGTCCCGTCCGTGTTTCTGAACCCGGCCACCGCGCCGGACCCGGCCCGGGCCAACCTGATCGTCTCGACGCTTGAACTCGGGGAAACCGGCGGCAGCATCGAATTCAGCCTGCCGATCGAAGGGCTCTTTGGCTCGGCACAACTGCGCCTTGAAAATGGCGCCTGGACCGTGAGCTCCCTGCGTCTGGTCGAGCAATAGGCAGCCACGCCGCTTGCACCCCTCTCCCCCCTTGGGGGGAGATGTCCGTGAAACGGACAGAGGGGGGTGAAACCGTGCCTCATGTCCTGTGAAAGCTGTGTCCCGCCGAGAGGCTGTCCCCCCTCTGTCTCCTGCCGGAGACATCTCCCCCGCAAGGGGGGGAGAAAGCAGCAAGTGGCAAGGCCGGTTGCGGAAAGCAGTTCCCTTGAGCGCCGCACACCTTTCCCCCCGGGCGGTCATCCCCGCTCACGCTTCGCTTGCCGGGGATGACCGCCGGCGGAGGGGGCGTCGCCGTGTGCCGAAAGCGCTTTTCCCGCATGACACAACCGGACCGCCGGTCTACCCTGGCGTGCATGAGCGCAGCCGACTGGACAGATACGGAAAATGACGCCGTCGTCGCGGCTTATTTTTCCATGCTCGGCGAGGAACTGTCCGGTCAGTCCTACAACAAGGCGGCCCGTAACCGTTTGCTGCAGGAGCAGACCGGCCGCAGCCGTGGTTCGATCGAATTCAAGCTCAGCAACGTCTCCGCAGCGCTGAAAGGCTTGGCGCAGCCGATGATTGCGGGCTATCAGCCCCGGTTCAATTTCCAGATGACACTCGCGGAAGCCGTTTCCCGCTGGCTGGCAGGGCATCCGGAATGGGAAACGGCGCTCGCCAGCACACATGAGAGCACCCAGGAAAGCCCACAGGCGGCCGGACTGGCGGAGCCGCAGGCCCTGTTCGTCGGAGTCGCTCCGACACTGCGAAATGCGCCGCCGCCGGAAGAGACCGGGAGATTGCAGGCGGTCGCCCGGCACTTCGACGTCGCCGGCCGGGACGAACGCAACCGGGCGCTTGGCTTTGCTGGTGAGAAACTGGTGTATCACCACGAACGCGGCCAGTTGCTGCGTCACGGACGCGACGACCTCGCCAGACGGGTGCGCTGGGTCTCAAGGGAAGACGGTGACGGCGCGGGCTATGACATCTCAAGCTTCACACCGGAGGGCCGGGACCGCCTGATCGAGGTCAAGACCACCAACGGCTGGGAACGCACGCCCTTTCACATCTCGCGCAACGAACTGGAGGTGGCGAATGAGCGCCGCGACGACTGGGTCCTCTTCCGCCTCTACGAATTCGCCCGCACCCCCAAGGCCTTCGAACTGCGCCCGCCGCTGGAAGCGCATGTCGCGCTGACGGCGACGAGTTTTCAGGCGAATTTCGGGTGAGGGGGAGGGCTGTCAGAGGTCTTCGAAGAAGGGTTTCAGGGCCGTTGCGAACTTGGGCATGCCCTTGCGCGTCAGATCGGTCAGGAATTCGGTTTTGGTAAAAGGCGGATTGTCCAGACGCTTGCGGACAGATCGCATGGCGCTGACGGTGAGAGGGCGATTGAGTTCGAATTGCCCGACCAGGAATGTGTCCGGGTCGATGGCTTCCAGCTCGTACTTTTCCAGCACTTCCTCAGGGAAGTCCTTCAGATTGCTGGTGACGATTTGCTGTGCCTCTCCTGCGAGGGCTGCGGCGACCACGTGACGGTCGGCCTGATCCGGGAGGCCTTCAATGGCAGCGATCAACGGTCGGTGACGATGAACCCAGCAGGGTTCGAAGGCGTCCTTCATGATGGCCACGGTGCGATCTATCTTGTCTCGTGTCGTCGCGTGATTGGCGAGAACGCTACGCGACCATTCGTCCATGATCTCATCCGTCCAGACGGCCCTGAACAGGCCGTGATGGACCATGGTCAAAAGGATGTCGCGCATCCGGTTGGGGTAGAGCACATTGGCATCCAGAACGACGCAGAACCCGTCCGCGACGAAATCAGCCGGCATCGATTTCCTGGCCGAGCGCGGCCAGTTCAGCCAGGGCTTCCTCCTGTTGTGTGTCTCTTTTGGCCTTGTAAGCCATCAGGTCATCGAATTTGATCCGCCGGTGCGACCCGACTTTGAAGCACTTGATGTCACCGCGTTTCAGCAGCTTTGTCAGGAACGGGCGCGACACGTTCAGCATGCTCGCGGCCTGGGCCGTGGTCAGATCCGCTCCGGTCGGCACCAGCGTGACCATGCTGCCGCTGGCAACTTCCGACAAAAGGTTGATCATCAGCTCGCTGATGGCCGGAGCAATGCGTAGTTCATTGCCTGCCGTTCCCGCAACGACAAGCGCGCCCTTGGCGTCCTGCGAATTGGCCAGGGCCGCGGCCGCATGCGCCGCGCTTGCAATCTCATCCGGCGTTGGCAATCGGTGGTCCAGGGCATCGGACCTCGTCTTCTCGAGTGTTGCAGCCATGGCAGCGTCTCCCTTCCGTCTCCAGACAAGATAGGATTTCTGGCGATGGATCGCAAATGAAATAAGTGAAATAAATGAAATAAGTGTAAAGGGGGTGCGCCTTGACGACTGGGTCCTCTTCCGCCTCTACGAATTCGCCCGCACCCCAAGGCCTTCGAACTGCGCCCGCCGCTGGAGGCGCATGTGGCGCTGATGGTGACGAGTTTTCAGGCGAGTTTCGGATGAGGTGTGCGCCGGAGCAACTGTTTATTGGTTTAGCTGTATGCTCATCCGCAGCACGGAATTCCGACTATTCGCTACGCTGCCCTAAAGGAATTAATAGCAAGACTCGCAATTGTGACATTTCGTCGCTTGGTATCAGTTAGCTAGCCAAAGAAGAATCTTCATCATCATCAACATCTGCCCCAACGAATTCTAAAAGGTTCCTTTCGATGATCCTTTTAACTTTCGGGTCACTGATTTTATACAAGTGAACATGTTTTCCTCCCGATTCGCTTGGGAGCGTCCCATCTTGCGTGATGACACCGCTTTCTTCCCAACCAATTATTTTATTCCTGGCTCCCTGATGTCCAATCTTAAATTTCGTCTGCACATCTTTATTTACGAATGAAGTTTTCCCGAGCCGCAACACCTGGTGAAGCAATTTTCCTGGATACCAAGTGTCGACATTCTCCGTGCAATAAGCGTCTAATCCGCGGTTCAAAGAGACTTCATTTATCTGCTCTGTCTCCCCGGAAATGTCGTGCTCTCGAATGATGATATCCAGAAGCCTAATAAGCTCGCGCGGGGATCTCATCGCCATGTTTGCCAGAAGAGCAAAGGACTCAGTTGGATCTAAGTTGGGATCAATCATGTCAGCATAAGATAAGTGACCGTTTGAGAAAAATTGCAAGCGAGTATCCACCATTTCACGCAAGCCGTCCTCGGTCCAAGTGATGTTAGCGTGAGCAAGTTTGTCTAATCGAACCGGTAAATTTTTGGAAAAGTAATCTTTGACGTTTCCCCAAAGAAAGAAAATCCACGAAAGCCCATCTATCTCCATGAGTTGAATGTGATTAAAGATCGGGTAAACGAGTCGTGCTGTCGCTTCTGCGGAATTAGAAGTTGCGGCTGTTTCATCTACTTTGTCTACAAGAACGCAAATGCCAGAAAATCCAAATGCTCGAGACAGATCGACAAGCTTGGCCAATATGACCCTCGGAACATTGCTCGCGTTGGACTTAAGTGACCTCAGGATATCCTCAGTTGCATCAGTTATATCTAAGTCAGCATCTATTTTCTTTTTTGAAAGGGCGCCCAGTGCAGCGGCAAAGATTTTACTGATCGAATCCCATCTAGCGTTCATCCAGACGTGGCTCTTGGTCGTCCAAGCGCTGTTAAGCAGCTTCAAGGCCTCGGTCGTCGATATATTGCGGTCCATTTCAGGAACAGATAAGTAAAATTCCTCCAATAACGCAACTGCTAACGATCTTTCACCGGGGTCCAAACCTTCGATAGAGGTGGCTCGGGAAATCTGAACAGCTGGGATAAGTGGAATTTCTGCCTGTCTTTGGCTTAGATGCCGGAAACAGGAGAGACGATGACTAGACGACCGCGCCGGAACCACAGCCCGGCTTTCAAGGCGAAAGTGGCGCTTGCCGCGATCAGAGGCGAACAGACGCTGGTGGAACTGTCCCAGCAGTTCGACGTGCACGCCAACCAGATCAAGCAGTGGAAAGACCAACTCCTTGAGGGGGCGATGGGCGTTTTTGGCGATGAATCGAAGACGGAACCGGCGGGGCCAACCGTCGATGTCAAAACACTGCACGCCAAGATCGGGGAGTTGACGCTGGAGAATGATTTTTTAGCCGGAGCGCTCGGCAAGGCGGGATTGCTGGGCGGAAAGAAATGATCGACCGCGAGCATAAGCTATCCGTCGTGCGCCAGGCGAAGCTTCTCGGCTTCAGCCGTAGCAGTGTCTACTATTCGCCGCGTCCAGTATCCGATGGCGATCTGGCTCTGATGCGCCGGATCGACGAACTGCATCTCGACTATCCCTTTGCCGGAAGTCGAATGTTGCAAGGGCTCTTGAATGGAGAAGGGCTGGAGACTGGGCGGCTGCACGTCACCACGCTGATGAAGAAGATGGGCATCGAAGCGATCTATCGCCGCCCGAGCACCTCGAAACCAGCGCCAGGGCACAAAATCTATCCCTACCTCCTGCACAAGCTTTCGGTCACCCGGCCCAACCAGGTGTGGGCAATGGACATAACCTACGTTCCGATGGCTCGCGGTTTTGTCTATCTCTGTGCCGTTGTGGACTGGTTCAGCCGGAGGGTTCTGTCGTGGAGGCTGTCGATCACGATGGAGGCAGCCTTCTGCATCCAGGCAGTCGAGGAGGCACTGGCTCGCTATGGCAAGCCAGAAATATTCAACACCGACCAAGGTTCGCAGTTCACTTCCATCAACTTTACGGCGGTGCTGAAGAAAGCTGAGATCGCCATCTCGATGGACGGCAAGGGTGCGTGGCGGGACAACGTATTCGTCGAACGGCTCTGGCGTTCGATCAAATACGAGGAAGTCTACCTCCACGCTTACAAGACCGTGTCCGAGGCCCGCGCTGGCATCAGCCGCTATCTGACCTTTTACAATAGCCGACGCCCACATTCATCCCTTGACCGGCAGACGCCGGATCAGGCCTACTTCAACGCGCTGACGCCGATGATGGCGGCGGCATAATCGAGGCGGAAATCCACTTAGCAAAACGCCCCGATCTGTTCAGACAAACCGAGCCAGCTCTATAATCTCTCCGTCATACTTTCTCTAAAGTTGCATGTCTTTTCCGGCTCGTCGAGGCGCATGCACCAGTATCAACGATGATTTCCTAGTTTGGTGAGCCGTCGATTGCGTATCGCTTATACTTCCAAATTGTCCATAAGATGGGCAACGTCTGCTTTGGTGCTACTGCACAGGAAGGCGGCCAGCGATGCAAACGACCGCCCCCCCCCCCCCCCGCCCATTCTCCCCCCTCAATGAAAATCCCGGCTCGGAAACAGCCGCTTCGCCTGTTCTCGCGGATGCATCGCCCTTGGCCTGGGCGGAGGCTTCATGTGCACCGGGACGTCGTCGGTCTTGGGCGTCGTTTGCCCCAGGACGTCATCGTTCGGGTGGCCCAGTAGAGACAGGTCGCCGGAGCGGTCTTCGATGGTGTCGGCGATCAGGTGGACGACCTGGCCTTCGCGCTCCAGGCGCCCGGTGACCTTCAGCAGGCGGCCGCCGAGGACGGTGGGGCGGAAGCGTTCGTAGATCTTCGGCCAGACGACCACGTTGCTGACCCCGGTCTCGTCCTCCAGGGTCAGGAAGATCACGCCTGAGGCGGTGCCCGGCCGCTGGCGGGTGATCACAAGGCCGCAGACGGAGACGCGGCGGGCCTCGCGCGGGGAGAGAGCTGCGAGGCGATCGTGCGGGGTCAGGTGCGGGATATGCGGGCGCAGCAGCTCCATCGGATGGGCGCGCAGGGTCAGGCGGGTGGCCAGATAATCCTCGACCACCTCCTGGCCGAGATGCATGGCCGGCAGATGAACCTTCGGCTCGAAGATCGCCTCGCCGTCGATCGGGTCGTTGAACAGCGGCAGCGGTTTCGCCGAGCGGATGGTCTTGACCTGCCACAGCGCCGCGCGCCGGCTCAGCCCCATGCCGGCGAAGGCGTCGGCCTCGGCGAGGCGCTCCAGGGTGGCGGGGGCGACGCCGGTCCTGAGCCACAAGGTCTCGGTGTCCGGATAGCCGTTGCCGCGCGCGGCAACGATCCAGGCGGCGTCTTCTTCCCTCAGGCCCTTGATCTGGCGAAAGCCCAGCCTGAGCGCCAGCGCGCCGTCGCCGCGCCGCTCCAGCGTGCAGTCCCACAAGCTGGTGTTGACGCAGACGGGCCGGACCTCGATCTGGTGGTCGCGGGCATCGCGCACGATCTGCGCCGGGGCGTAAAAGCCCATCGGCTGGGCGTTCAGAAGCGCGCAGGCGAACTCCGCCGGGAAGTGGCATTTCAGATAGGCCGAGACATAGGCAAGCATGGCGAAGGCCGCCGCGTGGCTTTCCGGAAAGCCGTATTCGCCGAAGCCCTCGATCTGGCCGAAGCAGTTCTGCGCGAACTCAGGTTCGTAGCCGCGCGCCAGCATGCCGGAGATGAATTTTTCCCGGAGCTGGCCAATGGTGCCCATGCGCCGGAAGGTCGCCATGGAGCGGCGCAGCTTGTCGGCTTCCGACGGGGTGAAGCCGGCGGCGACCACGGCGATCTGCATCGCCTGCTCCTGGAACAGCGGCACGCCGAGCGTCTTGCCGAGCACCTCCTCCAGTTCGCGCGAGGGAAACACGATCTTCTCCTTGCCCTGGCGGCGGTTGATGTAGGGATGCACCATGCCGCCCTGAATCGGGCCGGGGCGCACGATCGCCACCTCGATGACCAGGTCGTAGAATTCGCGCGGGCGCATGCGCGGCAGGAAGTTCATCTGCGCCCGGCTTTCCACCTGGAAGACGCCGATGGCATCGGCCACGCACAGCATGTCATAGGTGGGCGTGTCGGCCTGGGGCACGCTCGCCAGCGTCAGCTCCCGGCCGTGATGGTCCCGCAGAAGGTCGAAGCACTTGCGGATGCAGGTCAGCATGCCGAGGCTGAGCAGATCGACCTTGAGGATGCCGAGCGCGTCGATATCGTCCTTGTCCCATTCGATCACGGTGCGGTTTTCCATGGCCGCGTTCTCGATCGGGCAGAGCGCGTCGAGCCGTCCCCGGGTGATCACGAAGCCGCCGACATGCTGGCTGAGATGCCTCGGGAAGCCGATGATTTCCCGGATCAGCTCGATGGTCTGGATGACGCGCGGATTGGCCAGATCGAGGCCGAGTTCCTTCACCCGCGTGTCTTCGGGCCCGCTGTTCGAGCTGCCCCAGATCTGGCCGGCCAGGGCGGCGGTGACATCCGCGTTCAGCCCCATCACCTTGCCGACCTCGCGGATCGCCGCGCGCGAGCGGAAATGGATCACCGTGGCGCACAGACCGGCGCGGTCGCGGCCGTATTTTTCATAGACATACTGGATCACCTCCTCGCGCCGCTCGTGCTCGAAATCCACATCGATGTCGGGCGGCTCGCCCCGGTGTTCGGAGATGAAGCGTTCCGACACCATGGTGATGGTCTCCGGTCCGACATCCGTGATGGCGAGGGCGTAGCAGATGATCGAATTGGCCGCGGATCCCCGGCCCTGGCACAGGATCTGCCGGTCACGGGCAAAGCGGATGATGTCGTGGACGGTGAGGAAATAGGCGGCGAATTTCAGCTTCTTGATCAGCGTCAGTTCCTTGTCCGCCAGCTCTGAGGCGCGCTGGGGCACGCCGGCCGGATAGCGGCGCTCCAGGCCCTCATAAGTCAGCCGCTCCAGCCGTTCCTGGGGGCTTTCGCTGCCCAGGGTCTCGTCGGGATATTCATAGGACAGCTCGGAAAGATCGAAGCTGCAGCGGGTGGCGATCTCGAGGGTCCGCCGCAGCGCGGCCGGGTGGTGGCGGTAGAGCCTTGCCATGTCGCCGGGCGCCTTCAGCCGCCGCTCGCCGTTGGGCAGGGCACGGGTGCCGATCTGATCGATGGTGCAGCCTTCGCGCAGGCACGTCAGCACGTCGGCCAGCCTGCGCCGGCCGGCATGGTGCATCATCACGTCGCCGACGGCGACCATCGGCGCGGCCAGCGAATGGGCGGCGGCCGCGCAGGCGCGGAACCAGGTCTGGTCGGTGCCGTCATAGCGCGGCGCGGCGCCCAGAAACACATGGCCCGGCGCCTCCTGGCGCAGCGTGCGGATGTGGTCCCTGGCCGTCTCACAAAGCCCCCTTGCAGGATCGGACACCTGTGGCAGGGCGATCAGGATCAGGCCCTTGCAGGCCGTCCGCAGATCGGCGGTCTCCAGATGGCAATCGCCCTTGTCCGCGCGCCGCTTGCCGAGCGTCAGCAACTGGCTGAGCCGCTCATAGGCCGCCCGGTCCGTGGGCAGCGCCACCCAGTCGACCGGGCTGCCCTGAAGCACGAGCCGGGCGCCGACAATGAGCCGGGGAAGCCGGGGCGGTTTCACCGGCCCAGGTGTTGGCCCGGGTGTTGGCCCCGGTGTTGGCCCAGGTGCCGGCCCAGATGCCGGCGCAGGCAGGGCCAGGGCAAGCGGCGGCGCGGCGGTGGTGACCTGGCGGGAAGACGGGTCGGTCTGCGCATGCGAGCGCACCGGCACGCCTTCCTCCGCCGCTGCACGCCGGATCTCCTTCAGCGCCGAATAGGCGCGCACCACTCCGGCCAGCGAATTGCGGTCGGTGATCGCGACCGCCTCCAGCCCGAGCGCGGCCGCCCGGGTCACCAGTTCCTCCGGATGGGACGCGCCGCGCAAAAACGAGAAATTCGAGGTCACGACGAGTTCCGCATAGCGCACCGGCTCCGGGCGGAATGTGCCGGGGAGGGGTTCAACGCTCATCGGCGTGGCTCCTGCAGCACGTGGTCCAACCGACAGGTGTGCCCAACCCGTGGCGCCGCCCCGGCCCTGAGCCGGGGCCTGCCCGAAACCGGGGCTTGACGAGGTCCCGGCTCAAGGCCGGGACGGCGGGGTGGCTGTGGCGTGGCGCGGCGGCTCCGTTCTCCTCCGCTGTCATCCCGGCCAAGCGCCAGCGCAGAGCCGGGACCCACTCGCCCGCCCGCTTGCCGAAGCTGGAGTGAAGGACCCTGATCGCGCCGCTCTGCAAATGAGTGGGCCCCGGATCTCCGCTCCGCTGCGTCCGGGGTGACACGAGGAGGGTCAAAGCGTGCGGGTCCCATCAGGCGAATTCCCCCTGGACGAACCATCCCGGGTTCTGCTGCGCCTGGGGGGTGTGAAACAGCCACAGGCGCCGGCCCTCGCCGGTTTCCACGCGCCAGTAATCGCGCAGGCCGCCGCTCCAGTCGGCGTCGTTTTCCCACCAGGCGGGGGTGATCCGCTCCGGCCCCTCCGCCTCCAGCACGCTCAGGGCGCGGCCGCGCCAGCGGAAGCGCCGGGGCGGCTCGAAACCGGAGCCGGAAATGGGTTCGGGGGCAAACAGGCGGATCGGCCGCGGGCGATGGTGGGGCCAGCCTGGTGCCGGCCGGCTGTGAGCGGCGGGCACCAGCTTGAAGCTGCGTTCGGGAATGTGGCTGTCGACCGGCTGGAAGCGCAGGATGTTGTCGAGCCCCACCCGGTTGCCGAGCTGGGTGATCAGGTCGTCGAGACCGTCCTTCTCCAGCCCCTCGGAGCGATCCAGCTGGCGCATGCCGAGCGGCTCGACCGCGATTGCCTCCAGCCGGATCATGTCGATGCCGTAGCCCGCGTCGACCGTGCTCACCCCGCGCTCGAACAGGGCCAGCAGCCGCGCGCCGTCGCGCATCGGCCGGGCGAGCTTGAGTTCGACCGACCGGTTTTCCTGGTCGACCCGGCGGAAGGTCAGCTTCAGCGCGCGGGCGCCCTTCTGCGCCGCGTCCAGCCGACGGCACAGGTGGTCGGTGAGGCGGCGGGCGGCGGCCATGACGTCGTCGACAAGGCCGATCGGGTCGGGCAGGGTGATGCGCACCGCGAAGATCCGGTCTTCGCTCAGGGGGGAGATCTGCTCGGGCAGGGTCCCCAGCGCCTGGTCGAGACGGGTGAGCACCTCCCGGTCATAGCGCCGGGCGACGGTGGCGCGCGGCAGGTTGTAGAGATCAGACACGGTGGCGATGCCGAGCCGTTCCAGGCTGGTGCAGGTCTGGTCGGCAAGGCGCAGGGCGGACAGCGGCAGCGGGCCGATTCGCGATAGCCTTTCGCCGGGCGGGGCGATGCCTTCGGAAAACCGGGCGAGCGCCCAGGCGGTGCCGGGCGTGTCGGCCAGGCCCAGCCGGGCGGTGAGGCCGGCGCGGGCAAGCCGGGCGCGGATGTCGTCGAGCAGCGGTTCCTCGCCGCCCATCAGATGGGCCGAGCCGGTGATGTCGAGAAACAGTCCGTTGCGGCCGTCGAGACCGATCCAGGGGCAGTAGCGGGTCGCCCAGCGGGCGAGCACTGCCAGGAAGCGCTGATCAGTGGCGGGATCGGCCGGCCGGGTCAGCAGGCCGGGGCAGAAGCTGCGCGCATGAACCAGCGTCATGCCGCGGGAAAGGCCGAAGCCTTCCGCGCGCGGGCAAAGGTCGTAAAGGCGTTCGGAGTTGCGGTCGAACAGGCTCAGCGCGAAGGGCGCGTCGACGGGGCGGGCGCGCAGGGACCGCTCAGCCGCCAGCCTCGGAAACCACAATGATACGATGCGACGCTGCATCCCAACGGACAACCCATTCCGACAATGTTCCTATTTTGTTCTTTATAAGCGACCAGCGCCAGTGAGTCGAGTCATGGCGGTTTTGACGAGGGGTGGCGGACAGCGGGCCTGAGGGCGCCGGAACCCCCGTGCAGCGCCAGCGGGTTTCGGCGGCATTGCTGCCCGCGCCCTCCGCGATCAGCAAGAGCGCGGTGGTGCCGCCGGCTTCCGCGGCCAGTTGCAGCCGCCGTCCTTCCGTCAGGCCGATGGCGCCGGAAACCTCGGCCACCACTAGCCCGGCGGCGCCGGACCTCAGCGCCGTCTCCGCGCTCGCCAGAACGTTGAGCGGGCTGTCGGCGCGGGTGACGAGCAGCCTGCCGGGATCACAATAGGGGACGAGACCTTCCGGGTTGACGGTCGGCCGCCGGCGTTCGGCAATCCACACCACGGCTCCCGGCGTAGCCTTGTCCATGTTCGGGGCCGCGCCCGCCGCAATGGCGGCAAAGGCCAGCGCGCCGTCGCCGCAGATCTCGTGGGCACGGGCGGTTTTGGGCGGATAGACGGAGGTGAAGGACAGGGACATGCGGCGCCGGGTCGTGAAAACACGGCCCGAGCTTAGCCGAAGCCCGGCGATTCAGGAACCGGGCATATTTCACACTGCAGGCACGGAGCCGAAGCAAATCATGTCCCTGGAATATCAGGCGGGCCGGTTGCTGCCGGATCCGTCACCCCCGATCCGCCACCATGGGTTCATGTGAGCCGCCTAACAGTCTCCAGAACAGATCCCGAAACCGCACTGCCGCGCGTGTCGCGGCGCGCGCGGACATGGACGTGTGCAACCGTTGCATGCCGCCCCTCTGTCGAAAATATGGTCTCATTTTTGACTGAGGACGGGGTTTTGACGATTTTATCCCGTTTCCCCTTGCGGACGCGGTCTGGGCGTCTTTTAATGTTCATATGAGCGTCACATAACGTTCATATGAAAACAATACGAAACGCAGGCGTTACCGTTCCTGGTGCCGATGAAGCCATTTCGGCGCCGTGAAAAAACAAACTGCTGACCGGGGCGAACCAGCCCTCGACATGGGAGCAAATGAATATGGCTTATCGCAAGACCGTCGCCAGCCTTGTTGCTGCGGCTGCCCTTCTGGGCACTTCCTCCGCATCTTACGCCGCGACCGACATTTCCTGGTGGCACGCCATGGGCGGCCGTCTTGGCGAAGTCGTCGTTGACATCGCCAACGGTTACAATGGTTCCCAGGACGTCTGCCAGATCACTCCGGTGTTCAAGGGCACGTACGAAGAAACCCTGACAGCGGGCATCGCCGCATTCCGCGCCGGCGAACAGCCGAACATCCTGCAGGTCTTCGATGCCGGTGCCGCCACCATCATCGGTGCCAAGGGCGCTGTCATCCCGGCCCAGGACATCCTGGAAAACGCGGGCGTTGCCTTCGACATCGAAGATTACATCGACGGTGTCCGCTACTTCTACGCCGACAGCGACGGCAAGATGATCGGCATGCCGTTCAACTCGTCCACGCCGATCCTCTACACCAACGAGGATGCCCTGAAGAAGGCCGGCGTCGAAGCGCCGAAGACCTGGGAAGAGTTCGAAGCCATCGCTCCGAAGCTGAAGGAAGCCGGTTACGTGCCGCTTGCGCAGTCTCATCTGCCGTGGATCTTCACCGAGAACTTCAAGTCCCGTCACAACCTGCAGTTCGCGACCAACAACAACGGTTACGACGGTTCGGAAGGCACCACGCTTGTCTTCGGTGAGCCGATCAAGAACCACTTCACCAAGGTGAAGGGCTGGCTGGACGACGGCCTGTTCGGTTACTACGGCACCGGCTGGGGCGACAACCAGACCCCGTTCAACGAAGGCAAGGTGGCCATGTGGCTCGGCTCTTCGGGGTCCTTCGGCGGCATCTCCAAGACCGTCGAATTCCCGTTCTCCGCGACCTACCTGCCTTACTGGGACGCTGTTGAAGGCGCCGGCACGGGCACGTTCATCGGTGGGGCTGCCCTGTTCGCCATGTCCGGCAAGCCGGACGAAGAGAACAAGTGCGTTGCCTCGTTCTACCAGTACCTGACCTCCCCGGAAGTCCAGTACATGTGGCACAAGGAAACCGGCTACGTGCCGATCACCAACGCTGCCTATGAGCTGGCCAAGAAGGACGGCTACTACGAAAGCACGCCGGCCGCCGAAGTCGGCATCAAGCAGCTGACCCTGCCGGGCGGCGAATGGACCAAGGGCTACCGCATGGGCTTCTACGTCCAGATCCGCGACGTCATGAACCGCGAGTACGGCAAGATCCTGTCCGGTGACACCTCCGTTGAAGACGCCTTCGCCACGATCGAGGCGGACGGCAACAAGCTTCTGGAGCGTTTCTCCAAGACCACCAACAACTGATCGCCAGTTGATCTGATCCCGATGGGGGCGCCCCCTATTCCCAGACAGGCGCCCCCATTCCCATAAAAGCGAAGCGGGCAGACCGGACAACCGGTGGCCCGCTTCGCCCGTTCCCGGTGGTCGAGACGCAATCCAATGAAAAAAGTCCACTTCAAGTCCCCGTGGCTGCCCTATCTGCTGCTGTTGCCGCAGCTCGGCATCGTGACGGTCTTCTTCCTCTGGCCGGCCGCCGAGGCGGTCGAGTCGTCCTTTTATCTTGAAGATCCGTTCGGCTTCGGCTCGACCTTTGTCGGCCTGGACAACTTCACGGACACGCTGACGTCCACCGACTATGGCCGCACCGCGCGGTTCACGGCCGTGTTCACGTTTTCCGTGACGCTGCTGTCACTGGGCCTTGCCCTGTTGCTGGCGGTCAAGGCCGACAAGGTTCTGCGCGGCGCGTCCTCCTACAAGACCCTGCTGATGTGGGTCTACGCGGTCGCGCCCCCGGTGGCCGGTCTGATCGGCGTTCTCCTGTTCGACCAGCATGTCGGCCCGATGGTCGATTTCTTCGCCCTGTTCGGCTGGCAGATGCAGATCGGCGTCAACTACTTCGATACCAGCTTCGCGATGATCACGACGGCGGTGTGGAAGCAGATCCCGGTCAACTTCATCTTCTTCCTGTCCGGCCTTCAGGGCATTTCCAAATCCGTCCAGGAAGCGGCCAGCATCGACTGCCGGTCCGGCTTCCGCCGGTTCTGGACAGTCACCTTTCCGCTGCTGGCGCCGACCGGGTTCTTCCTGCTGATCATCAACATCACCTACGCCTTCTTCGACACGTTCGGCATCATCAACGTCATCGTGAAGAACGAGCCCGGCAACAATCCGGTGACCCTTGTCTACAAGGTCTATCTGGACGGCTTCCGCGGCAACGATCTTGGCGGGTCTTCGGCCCAGTCCGTCATCCTGATGGCCATGGTCTTCGTCCTGACAATCATCCAGTTCCGCCTGATCGAGCGGCGCGTCCACTACACCTGATGGAGGTCTGAAATGAAACGACTGCAGATCTCGGACCACGTGATCCTTCTTCTCGGTGTCTTCTTCATGGTCACGCCGGTCGTGCTGGCATTCCTGACCAGCACCCACGATGCGCTGACCGTCTACAAGCAGGGCATCCAGTTCACGCCCGGCGGCAAGTTTCTCGAGACTTACGAGAAGGTCCTGTTCGAGGCAGGCGGCTTCACCAAGGAAGTCGACGGCTTCGTCATGCTCAAGAATTCCATGATTCTCGGCTTCGGCTTCGCCATCGGCAAGATCGTCATTTCGATGCTGGCGGCCTATGCCATCGTCTATTTCCGCTTCCCTTTCGCGACACTGTGCTTCTGGGTGATCTTCGCCACCCTGCTGCTGCCGCTCGAGGTGCGCATCCTGCCATCCTACGAGATCGTTCAGAAACTCGGCATGGTCAACACCTATTCCGGCCTGATCGTGCCGCTGATCGCCTCCGCGACGGGCACCTTCTTCTTCCGCCAGTTCTTCATGTCGGTTCCCGACGAGTTGCTGGAAGCAGCCAGGATCGACGGTGCCGGACCGTGGAAATTCTTCAAGGATATCCTGGTGCCGATCTCCAAGACGATGATCGCGGCGATCTTCATCATCATGTTCGTATACGGCTGGAACCAGTATCTCTGGCCGACCCTGATCACCACCGACGAATCCCTGTTCACCCTGGTGCGCGGCATCAAGCAGATCCTGCAGGTCTGGGTGGGCGCGCAGATTCCGGCCTTCAACGAGGCCATGGCCCTGGCGATCCTCGCCATTGTGCCACCGGTGCTGATCGTCGTGGTCTTCCAAAGCTGGTTCGTCAAAGGGCTCGTCGAGAGCGATAAGTGAGGTATTGAATGTCAACGATTACTCTCGACACCGTCCGGAAGGTGTATGCGGGCAACGTGGAGGCCGTCAAAGGCGTTTCCATCGATATTGCCGACGGCGAATTCATCGTTCTGGTTGGCCCGTCCGGTTGCGGCAAGTCCACCCTGCTGCGCATGATCGCCGGTCTGGAGGACATCACCAGCGGCGAGGCGAAGATCGGCGAGCGTGTGGTCAACAATGTCGACCCGGCCGATCGCGACATCGCCATGGTGTTCCAGAACTACGCGCTTTACCCGCACATGACGGTCTACAACAACCTGGCCTACGGTCTCAAGAACCGGCGCATGGACAAGGCCGAGATCGACCGCCGGGTGAAGGAAGCCGCCCGCGTGCTGGAAATCGGCGACTATCTCGATCGCAAGCCCCGGGCGCTGTCCGGCGGCCAGCGCCAGCGTGTCGCCATGGGCCGGGCCATCGTGCGCGAACCGGCGGCGTTCCTGTTCGATGAACCGCTGTCCAACCTGGATGCCAAGCTGCGCGTGCAGATGCGTGTCGAGATCAAGCGCCTGCAGCGGGCTCTCGGCACCACCAGCGTCTACGTGACCCATGATCAGCTGGAAGCCATGACCCTGGCGGACCGGCTGGTGGTTCTCAACGGCGGCAACATCGAGCAGATCGGCGCGCCGATCGATGTCTACGACAAGCCGGCGTCCACATTCGTGGCCAGCTTCATCGGTTCGCCGGCGATGAACCTTCTGCCGGTGAAGACGGATGGTTCTGCGCTTGCGCTGGAAAACGGCGACGGCCTGTCCGGCAACAATCCGAAGGGCATGGACCGATACATGATCGGCATCCGTCCGGAGCATCTGGCTGTGGTCGACGGTCCCGCCGGCGGCGAGGGCATCGATCTTGAGGTCACGGTCAACGTGCTCGAGCCCGTCGGCGCGGAAAGCTACATCTATGCCAGCTTCGCGAGCGGCGGACCGGAAATTGTCGTGCGCGTATCGAGTCATGCCCGCCACGAGCCCGGCGAAACGCTCCGCCTGAAGGCGCAGCCGCAGGACGTGCATTTCTTCGACGCTGGCACCGGCCGCCGGATCGACTGACACGCCCGCGTCCGGCGGATCCTGCCGAAACCGAACAGGCCACTCCGGGCAACCGGGGTGGCTTTTTTACGGGCGTATGACATCCAGATTCTTCAGCGTCGCGTCGAACTGATCGATCCCGATGACAGTGAACCTTGCCTCCAGCATTGCCGCTGCTTCGATCCGATCACACCTGAAAGTTCGAATTGCCCCTCTCAACTGGTCAAATGCCAGCACATACCAAACGGGACTGTGCAGCAGCAGGTAGTGCGGTTCTATGGTGCGTCGCGTAACCCGGCCCTCGATTGACCTGTAGGAGATCTCGAGAAGGTGCCGGGTGACAAAGGCCTGATGAAGCTCCTCGACCACCGGCTGACCAGGTGCCGAAAAGGCGGACAGGACCATATGCGAGGCCGCTTCTCCAACCCGGATGCGGGACTTGATGTCCGAGATGTCGTTCTTCAGCCTGGGTGAGAAGGACGCAAGCAACTTGCGCCGTATGGGGGCCAGTTCAGCCATGAAGAAAGGTGACTTCATCTGTTCCGCGACCGCCAGGCTCACCAAAAGGTCGATTGCTTCCGAATAACTGAAATTCACGCGTCCGATGCCCCAGCTGCTGTGCAGTCTGACACCACCTCCCCGTCCGCGATCGGCCTCAATGGGCAGGCCCTGGTCGCGGAGAACCTGGATGTCACGAGAAAGGGTTCGACTGCTGACGCCGAGTTCATCCGAGAGACCCGTGACTGTCAGGGCTTCATCCGACTTGAGCCGGGCGCTTATCAGCTCCAGACGTTTCATGCGTTCGGTGGTGGAACTCTTGGGCATCGAATAAATAAGACACATAATGTCATATTTATCCATAGGGTTCTCTCATCAACAACTCTAGGAGACAAAAATGTCAGAACCCGTAACCGTTCTCGCCCCCATCAAGCTCGCGTCCGGCAAAACGGAAACAGACTTGCTGGAGGCCTCCAGCCGGTTTCAGGAGAACTTTGTCAGGCATCAGAACGGTATCCTTCGGCGTGAGCTCGTGCGTACGGCAGAAGGCCAGTATCTCGATATCGTGCAATTCCGCAGCGCCGACGATGCGGAAAAAGTCATGGAGGCGGAAAGATCGTCTCCTGACTGTATGGAGTTCTTTTCCATGATGGACTTGTCCGACGTGGATATGGATGCCGAGATGCCGATGTATCGTTCGCTGGCGACTTATAGCTGATCGCCGCAAACACCAATGACCGGCCGGCAGCGTGTCTGCCGGAGCGGTTTCATTCCGTGCTTCCTGACGGTGCTTGTCAGGAGCTTTCCTGCAAGGCTCTGGAACCGAAGGCCAGGCTCTGGCACATGGATGCCTAATCGAACATGGGAGCTGTTGTTGGAACCGTTCAAAAACAACATTTCGCCAGAGCTGGCGCGCTGCATCGGCGGGCATATCGTCCGGCATCTTGATGGTTTCGACCGCCGTGCGTTTGAAACGGACATCCTTGCCGAGCTCGAAACGCTAGAGCTGAAGCAACGTGCGGCACTGATCGCGAAGGTCATGGACCAGCATCTGCCGGATGGCCTCGGCCAACGCTTCGCCGTCTTGCGAAAAATGCTGCATCCGATGACAGAAGTTGCCTTCGACCGCGGCAGCGACGAACACGGCATCCGCGGCTGGGGCATGATGCCGCTCGGCATGGTGGTCTCTGGCTGCGGTCTCAACGATTACGAAGCATCCTTCGCGCTTCTGAAGGAGATGACCCGGCGCGCGACGGCGGAGTTCGATGTGCGTCCCTTTCTGGACATGGATCAGGACAAGGCGCTGGCGATCATGGCGCCCTGGGTGACCGACGACAGCGTTCATGTGCGCCGGCTGGTCTCGGAAGGCACGCGCCCGCGCCTTCCCTGGGGCTTGCGGCTGAAAAAGTTGGTGGCCGATCCTTCCCCCACCTTGCCTCTCCTGGAAGCGCTGAAGGACGATCCGGAGGACTATGTCCGCCGCTCTGTCGCCAATCACCTGAATGACATTGCCAAGGACCATCCGGACCTGGTGGCGGAGATCGCCGTGCGCTGGCTGAAAGATGCCGACAAGAACCGGGAAAAGCTGGTCCGCCACGCCTGCCGTTCGCTGGTTAAGCAGGGCCATTCTGCAACGCTTGCTGCCTTTGGCCTGAACCTGCCGGAGATTCAAGTCGACGGGCCGCTTATCACGACCGAAAAAGTCGAGTACGGCTCGGCGCTCGGCTTCCGGATCAACCTGACCTCAACCGGCAAGGCGCCGCAGGAGCTGGTGCTCGACTATCTGGTGCATTTCAGGAAAGCCAACGGGTCGCTCAGTCCCAAGGTGTTCAAATGGACCAAGGTCAGCCTTGCCCCCGGTGAAACCCTGTCTCTCACCCGCAAGCATGCCATCAGGCCGATCACCACGCGGGTCTATTATGGTGGCAGCCAGGCCGTCAGCCTCAGGATCAACGGCCAGGACTTCGGCTACGCGGAGTTTGAGCTGGTGATGGCGGACGCGGGGGACTGATACCCGGGAGTGCCGGTTGCGCGCCCGCTGTTCACGGCGCCGTCTGAGCCAGCCGTTTCAATCTCATCATTCCGAGGATACCGAGCGCCGGGCCGATGGCCATGAGCGCGAACACGCCGGGCCAGCCGATCAGCTCCGCGCCGAGCGGGGTCAGTTGAACGGTGAAGAACGTCAGGGCAAAGCCGAGCGCGGTCTGGAAGGTCATCAGGCTGCCGGCTTGGTCCGGTGGCGCGTAGTCGGCGACAAGCGCGGAAAACTGCGCCGAATCCGGCAGGATCGCGGCGCCCCAGACCAGGACGCACAGCACCGTCAGCCAGACAGGTCCGCCAAAAGCCAGCGCGGAAGCCAGGGCCGCGGTGCCGCTGACGGCCATGGCAAGGATGGCGATATTGGCCTTGCCGACCCGGTCGGCGACGAGGCCCGCGACGATACAGGCCAGCCCTCCGGCGGCAATCGCCAGAAAGGCGATCAGGCGCGACAGAACGGTTGCCGCTTCCCCGGGCATATGCGCGGAAAAGGACGCTGCAAGCGCCACGCCGATCCAGGCCCACATGGCGTAGAGCTCCCACATGTGGCCGAGATAGCCCGCATAGGCATAGCGGATCCTGGTGTCTGTCCAGGCGGTCAGGATGGCCGTCATCTTCATGCGCGGCGCCCTGGCGTGAAAGGGACCGAGACGGGAGAACAGGCACAGGATGCCCCCTGCCGCCGAGGCGAGCGAGGCAACGCTCAGGCTCCAGCGCCAGTCTGTACCGCCCAGAAGGGCGAGCAGATGCGGCGCCGCGGAACCGAGGGTCAGGGCCCCGACCAGCGTGCCGACAAGAAAGCCGCGGTCCTTCCGGCCCCAGCCCACCGCGATCTTCATGCCGACGGGATAGACCCCTGCCAGAAGGGCGCCGGTGGCGAAACGGGCGAGGATCGAAACCGTGCCGCCCGGTTCGGCAACGAGCAGACTGGCGTTGAAAAGCGCGGCAAGGATGGCGCAGACGGCAAAGAACCGCCGCGGGTCGATCCTGTCGGCAAGGCCCATCAATGCGGAGGCAACGGCACCGAAGACAAATCCGATCTGGACAGCGCTTGAGAGCGCGGCCTGCCGGCCTTCCGAAATCTCGAATTCCCGCGTCAGGTCGGGAAGAATGGCGGCGGACATGAACCACAGGCTCATGGCGGCGATCTCGGCCAGCATCAACAGGGTTAGCGAGCGCCATTTCCCGGACATGTCAGACGGCAAGGCCGAGGTCCTTCCGCTGCTTTTTCGTCAGTTTTCCGGCGATGATCTTGTGGGCGGCGACGATATAGGCCTTCAGGTCGTCTTCCGGCAACGCGCCGTTTTCCTCCATCTGCACCCATTTGGCGCGCGCCAGATAGGGGGCCGGAACCAGACCGTCCTGTTGGGTCAGGAGGGCATAGGACAGGTCCGAGCACTTGAAGCTGAACTTGGCGTGTGCCCCTTCTCCCCAACTGGAACACACGGCGAAGATCTTGCCGCCAACCTTCCAGACGGAGGCATTGCCCCATTGAACGACATGGGTTGTCGCCGGCAGGGCGCCGCAAAAGATGTCGAACTCGTCGCGGTTCATGAGAAACTTCATGCTGGCAGGAAAAGACACGGGATCGGCGAGGGTCCGAGACTGGCCTGTCCTGCCCCCGGGCGCAAGCCGGACCGGATCACGGTAACGTCATTCCAGCGCTTGACCTGCTGCGGTCCGGCCGGAGCTGTCCCTGCATGCGGCAGCAGCCGCGGACCCGTGAAATCAGTTGCGCACCAGCCGTGCCGCCGGGATCCTTGCCCGCCGGGAAAGGCGCCGGAAGGGGCGAAACATCCTGCGCAGCAGGCACTTGCAGTAAAATTTCCTGATCCTTTGAGCGCGGGCCTTGTGCCGTCTTTCAAGCAGCACATTCTCCGGCAGGTTTTCCGGCCAGAACTCGGCGTGATGGGGATGAAGGGATCTGATCGGATCGTTCCAGGCGGGGGAGACGCCTTTCTGATCGTCACGTCGACAGTTGAAGGATGGCAAAACGATCATTGCGTGCACCTTGTCAAATTTGGAGTCAGTTGATCGGTGTTTGCAAAGCATTCCACAAAGTTGCATTATCTCATTGTTTTTAAGTTGAAATCGAGATTTCAAAAATGAAACGAAACATCGATTGGCAGGATTTGAGGCTGTTTCTGGCGGTGGCGAGGGCAAGTGGGCTGGCCGGCGCGTCGGAAGTGACAGGTGTCAGTGCCGCAACCCTCGGACGGCGTGTCGCCGCACTTGAAGCGGATCTCGAGGTTCGGCTGGTCGAGCGTGAAGCACGCGGATATCAGCTCACGACCGCGGGCCGGGAGCTGATGTTTCAGCTGGAAGACATGGACCAGACCGCCCGGGCCATCGACCTCTGGCGGCAAAGCGGCCGCACACGCCGCAGGATCCGGATATCGGCCGGTGGCTGGACCATGCGCCTTCTGCTCGATCATCTGGACGCGTTCTGGTCACCGGATCTCGGCTGGATGCCGGAGTTCCTGGCCGATCCGCGCGACCGGGATGTCGCCAGGCGCCAGATCGACATCGGCATTCGCAATCGCCGCCCCCAGCAGGAATGGCTTGCGGGCAGGAAGGTCGGCACGGTCCGCTTCGCGGCCTATCAGGCCGCGAGCGTTCCGGCGGGCCGCGACATCGGCTGGGTGGGACTTGTCGAGGACGAAGCCAATTTTCCGGCGGCGACGTGGATCAGGGAGAACCACAACGAGGACGTGACCGTCACCCTGAACAAGGCGACCTATGCGCTGACGCTCGTGCGCAAGGGCCTTGTGCGCATGGTGCTGCCCTGTTTCGTCGGTGATGCCTTTGACGACCTGGTGCGCCTGTCGGACCCGATCGAAAGCCTGACGACCGAGCGCTGGCTGGTCATGCATCAGGACGAGCGTCATCAGCCGGATCTGCGGCAGGCCATATCGTCTCTCGCCAACCTGTTGAAAAAAAGCCCTGTTCTGACTTCGGGCTCCTGAAGCACGCGCACCCGGGAGCCGCATGAATCCCGTCAGATCCGTGCTCCTTGAATCAATTTTAACGAAGCTCCATATTTAATGACGAATGGAACCGTTGGTTCCGACCCGGATGCCTATTGGAGGGTCCGGGCGCAAGGTCGCTTCCACAAGGACTTTGAGGATGTCACGCATGTCAGCGTTTTCCAGCCCGTTCATGCTCGGGTTCGACGATATCGAGCGCGTGCTCGATCGCGTCTCCAAGGCCGCCAATGACGGTTATCCGCCCTATAATATCGAAAGACTTCCGAAAACCGAAGGTCAGGGCGATATCATCCGGATCACCCTGGCGGTGGCCGGGTTTACCAGAGACCAGCTTGATGTCTCCGTGGAGGAGAGCCAGCTGGTCATCCGCGGACGGCAGGTCGACGACAAGACCCGTCAATACCTGCATCGCGGCATCGCGGCCCGCCAGTTCCAGCGGGCGTTTGTCCTGGCCGAGGGGATCGAGATCCTCGGAGCCGACCTGAAGGATGGACTCTTGTCCATCGATCTGGCACGACCGGAACCGGAACGTGTCATAAGAAAAATAGAAATCTCCAGCGGCGAATAGACCCTCGTCGGCTAACAGATGGAGAATGACTGATGCACGATAAGATCATGGCCTGGACAGACCGAACCCTTCTGTCCGAATTCATGTCCGTTGACGAGCTGACCGAGCTCGGGACCGGCGATATCGCCTATATCAAACCGATCAAGGCGCGCGAACTGAAGGAAATGTTCCCGGATGTTCCCCCGCTGCATGACAACATGACGCTTTACGCGCTGCTGAATGCGGACGGTACGCCGATCCTGCTGGCGGACAGCCGCGAGGCCGCCGTCGCCAACGCCTTTGAAGCCGATCTGGAAATGGCTTCTCTGCACTGAGTGGACACACGGGACCCGGCGCGTGTCGCCGGGTCCCGTTTCCTTTTCGCAAGGGCCTGTCTCGGCTCACCTGCTGCCGATGAACTTCACGCGTCTTGCTGAGGGACCTCCGGTCTCAACTCAGCTCGCGTTGCCTTGATCTGTTGCCGTCTGTGTCGACCCGGCCCTCCGGATCCGGACCGGTGGGCGCAGCCTCCGCGGCCGCCCTGGGCGGTTTGCGCCAGGGCTGGCTCTTGTACCAGCCGGCCACATAGGCAACGGCAATCAGGGCGGCAAACCCGAGAAGGTTCGACAGGATCTGCGGGATCCAGTCGCCCCGGCCCCAGACCATGTCGCGCAACAGGCCGGCGGCCTGGGCGATCACAAGGCTGGCCATGAAGACGGGCAGCGACTGCTGGCCCACCTTTTGCACGATCCCCAGAAACCGTCCCCACACAGCGCCATGTCCGAGCAGGCGCCGGCCGTGCTCGCCGGCCGCCACCCAGGCCAGATAGGCCAATGCCAGAAAATGCAGGTAGCGGAACAGTCCGAATTCCGTCTTGATCCAGAGCGGCCGGATCGCCTCGCGTATCTCCCGCGCCCAGGCCAGGTCCAGATAATGTTCGCTGTGAATGCGGAAATAGGCGAACGGAACAGTGACAACCAGAACCACGGCGCACAGGACGACAAGCCTTCTGTCGACCGGCGGCGCCGGTATCCAGCCGCGCATGAAGGCAAAGCCGGTGAAGAACAGCATTTGCCAGGCGAACGGATTGAAGAACCACTCCCGGTGGAGCCCGTTCGACATGGTCCAGGGTTCCGCCGGCAGGTTCAAAAGATCGAACTGGGAGGCGAGCCAGAGCCCGATGGACAGCGCGAACGCGGCTGTGACCGAATATCTTGCCGCCAGCATGATCACCGGAATCAGCGCCAGGATCACGATATACATGGGCAATATGTCGAAATAGTTCGGCACCCAGGTCAGGGTCATCAGGCCGGGCAGGGCGATTTCGGTCTTGTTGAAGAGATGCCACAGGTTCAGGGATGCCACGTAATCCTGGGTGAGATCGCAGCAGGTGGTCAGGTAATTGCTTTCATGCAGCATCACCAGACCGACGGCGATCACCAGGATCTGGCCGATATGGGCCCAGTAGACCTGCCACATGCGGTGGACAATGCGCGCCGCGCCCATGCCCCAGCCATGAAGATCGAAAATCTTGCCGAAAGCGAGGGCCGACGCCATGCCGGAACAGAAAACGAAGATTTCCGTGGCATCGGAGAAACCGAAACGGGCCGGGATCCAGAGTGTCCACCAGTTGCCGGGCAGATGGGCGATGTAGATGATGAACATTCCGATCCCGCGGAAAAAATCGAGCCGCGGGTCGCGGATGCGTTTCGTTTGCGTGTGTGCGTTCACTTTGTATCCAGAAAAATCATGTGCCGGGCCGGGCGGGGTCAGACCGAACCGGTGGCCCTGAGCTTCTTGTCTTCCATCACCTGTTGCGCGCGATGCATCTTCTCGCAGGTTTCAAGGCGCTGTTCAGCGAACCGGTCGAGAGCGCCGCGCTTGCGGGTGCGGCTCTTGATAAGCCGATCCGCGTCGTCCGGCAATCCGGCCCGCAGGGCGGCGTCGATGGTGATCCGTTCGAAGACATCCCGCTGGGCATGGGAGCCGCCGACCAGATGGAGATTGTCCCGGGCCGACGCCAGCAGGGTGAAGGCGGAGGCGTAATTGCCTTTCCGGTACTGCTCCAGGCCGAGGCCCGCGGGCAGGCCGGCTTCCGCCGTGACATGACCGATATCCGTCTCGCTCCTGGCGCGCTGCCGCAACCCCGCCAGAAGCCGTTCGGCTCCCATGCGGCGGCCGCCGTTCAAAAGGGCCAGAAGGTAATGCAGGTCGGCGAAGACATTGCAGCCGTCCTCGGCGCGCTTGTCGGAAAGAAGCGCCAGCTCGTCCCATCTGGAACCGACATTGGCCCCTTCCAGTTCGAGCCGCACCAGCAGCGAGGCCGCATTGGATATGTCCCGGTAGTCGTCGGTCTTGTCCTTGCGGATGTCGGAATCATAGAGCGCCAGCGCCTTGTCCGCGTTTCCCTGATCCAGGTACATCAGCGCCAGGTGCCACCACACATGGTAGCCGAAATTGTTGCAGTGCGACCAGCCGTCCGGATGGTTCTCCAGCCAGCCGGCGCCTTCTTCGGACCGGCCGGTCATGTCGTGGACGTGGGCGACGGCGTGCAGCCCCCAGGCGTCGTCCCGGGCAAATTCCAGCCCTCTGCGCCCCGAAGTTTCGGCGAGCCGGTAATCGCCCGTCTCCTCGAAGCAGAAGGCCCGGCAGCCCAGAAGGTAGCCGTAGGCCGGATGGGTCTCGTGATAGGCGGAATAGACGCGGTCGAGCGACTGGCGCATGCCGGCGGCATCGCCCAGCACGAAACGGATGGCATGGACCAGTTTCATGACAAGCGCGTCTTCGGGCACCTTCACCAGAGCGGCGTCCAGGATATCGGCCGAACGGGTGGGAAATCCCTGCAGCCAGGCATTGAGCGCGTCGAGCACGGCCGTTTCGCGGTCCGTCAGCGGCGTGTGCAGGGCGGAGGCGCGCGCGACCTTCAGGCAGTCGCTTGCCGTGTCCAGGAACTCCCGGCGCCCGAGCAGCAGGCAGAACAGGCCGCGTGTCGCATGGCCGAGCGCGAAGTGGGGCGCAAGGCTCAGGCAGGTTTCAAGATGCTGCGGCGTCGTCTTGCCATGGGCAAGAAACGCCCTCACGGTGTCGTTCCAGGCCGCCAGGGCGTCCTTGTCCGACAGTGTGAGATCATACCCGAATTGATCACTGAGACGCATAACAGGCCTTTTTTGTTTCCGGTCCGGACAGGTGTCGCGTCTGTGGTTTCGCCAGGATCCGCGAGTGTCCGGCCGATGAATCCCCGACGCTCAAAATCCGCAGGCTTCACTTGAACTGCAAAACACAAAAAGGTGTTGGCAATGTGTAGGCCCTGGAAGGATCCACAAGCTCGATCCGGCGCCATGCACCGGTGCCGTTTGCGCGCCCTTGCCGAACAGGCCCGATTTGATGCTAAAGGCCCGATTTGCCACACCCACACCGCATTGTGAGATGTCCGTGACCTGAAGTCGTGTCCTCATGTGCAAACGGGATCGTAAGATCCCGATTGCTCAAAATGCGGGAGAGAATACAATGCGCATGCTGATGTGTTTCATGGTGATGATGCTTGCCGCGGGCATTGCCCGGGCGGACGGCATCGCTGCCCGGGAGGGCTGGCAGGTGCTGCCAACGTCTCTCGGTTACGACGAACTGGTGGAGAACGTCCAGACCGCCGTCAAGGCGGAAGGCATGTTTCTGGTGACGCAGGCCAGCGCCTCGTCCGGTGCCGAGGGCCGGGGCCTGACCATTGCGGGCAACCGGATCATCGGGGTCTACCGCAACGATTATGCGGTGCGCATGCTCGAAGCCTCCGTGGCCGCGGGCATCGAGGCGCCGATCCGCTTCTATGTCACGGAGACCGGCGACGGCACGGCGACCCTGTCCTGGAAAACGCCGAGTTTCGTGTTCGCGCCCTATATGGACGAGGGCGGCGCAGCGCTGGCGGAACTCGCCGCCGAGCTCGACGCCGTCTTTCAGACGATCGCCGGGCAGGCTGTGGCATCCAGGTAACAAAGGCGCGACGTGCGCAAGTGTTGGGCAGGCAGGTCCTGTTTTTAGGCTTGTGAAATCGGTCCGGCGCCCCCACACTCTGTGTGTCGTTAACAACTGAAAGGAGGTGTGCCCATGTCTAATGAGTATCTGAACGTGGCCCGTGTGTCTGGGTGGAATGGTTCGGTTCTGGAGCAGCCTCCGGTCTTGAACGGTTTCGCCGGGATCTGATCCGGACCTCGTGTCACGTTGATCTCATGGGAGGGCCGCATCGCGGCCCTCTTTTGATTCCGGGGGTTTCCCGAAGATCAGGACAAGCCTCAGACGAGCCCGACCGACTTGCGCACATCCTCGTCGCGCAGCGAGCAGTCCGTGCCGCGATAGGCATCGCCCGCATCCGTGCACAGCCAAGCGATCGCCTCGCCGACCCATTCTGCGGGAATATGGACGGACGGATCCAGCTGGCTGACCGGGTTGATGCCCGAGGCCTTGATATCGACCTGCATCCGGGTCGCGACCGTGCCCGGGCTGAGGCCGACCACGCGCAGGCCGTGATCGCCAAATTCCTTGTCGGCGCAGCGTGTCAGTGCCAGGGCCGCGGCCTTGGAGGCGCAATAGTGGCTCCATCCTTCAAGCGCACCGGACGCGGCGCCCGAACTGATATTGACGATGGTGCCGGTGCCCTTGCCCAGCATGTGGGGCGCGGCGGCGCGAATGCCGTGATAGACACCCTTGACGTTGATGTCGATGGCCTGGCCCCAGGTGTCCGGATCGCTGTCCTCGATGCGCGCGATCGGCTCGATCACGCCGGCATTGTTGACCAGGATATCCATGCCGCCGAACAGATCCACGCAGGAGCGGACCGCTGCGTCCACGTCCGTGAAACTGGCCACGTCGCAGGTTACCGCGGCCGCCTTGCCGCCACCGTCCCTGATCTCGGCGGCAGTCCGCTCGATGTCGCCGCCGGAGCGGGCGGCCAGAACAACGCTGGCGCCGTATTTCGCAAGGCTGCGTGCGGCGGCCTCGCCGATGCCGCGGCTGGCACCGGTGACCAGGGCGACTTGTCCCGACAGATCAAACATGGAACGTCCTCTTCTTCTGTGCGTTTGCGACAAACGGATGATATGTCCTGAAAGTGCTTTAATGCGACTGCGCTAGGGAATAAACCGCCTTGTTCGCCGGAGTGTGCTGCGCGATCCCCATGAATGGGGCTATTGTCTGCAAAATGCCGCAGCCGATTGACTTCCGCATCCGCCTCGCGTGGTCTGGGCGCAGATACATTGAACGCGAACAAGGGGGCGGACCTGATGGCCGCGGAAAAGCCGGCGCTTCAGATCATGTTGCGCCAGATATATTTCGGTCACGGCACCAGGGCCCGGATCTTCCGCTATGCCCTGCTGGCGTTCGATCTGATCACCATCGCCTATTTCATCATTTCCTCGATTCTCGACCCGGCGCGGCATCACCACGTGCTGGACTACGCCATCGCCGGGGTGCTGGTCCTGGACTATTTCGCCCGGCTGATCGCCTCGGTGCGGCCGGTCCGCTATGTGTTCAGCTTCACCTCGGTGGCCGACATCGTGGTCATCGCCTCGCTGATCGCGCCGGCCTTCCTGGAGAACTTCGCTTTCCTGCGCGTCGTGCGCATGCTGCGGCTGATGCGCTCCTATCACCTGCTGAAGGAACTGAGGGACGCGTCCAGATGGTTCCGGGCCAACGAGGAAATCCTGCAGTCCACGGTCAATCTCGCCGTGTTCATCTTCGTGGTCACGGCCATCGTGTTCGTGGTCGAGGACGACCGCAACCCGAACATCAACACCTATCTCGACGCGCTTTATTTCACGGTGACGACCCTGACCACGACCGGGTTCGGCGACATCACCATGACCGACAGCATCGGCCGGCTGATGACCGTGCTCATCATGATTTTCGGCGTCGCCCTGTTCCTGAGACTGGTGCAGACCATCTTCCGCCCGACCAAGGTGAGTTATCCCTGCCCCGATTGCGGTCTGAACCGGCATGATCCGGACGCGGTCCATTGCAAACATTGCGGCCGCACGCTGAACATCTCCACCGAGGGTGTCTGGGACTAACCACCGGAGCGCCCTGTGAGGACACTGTCTCGCCGAAAAGTGAAGGCATCACGCTGGACAATGGTCCGCCATGACCCATTCTTGGCGTCAGACACCGTGCCATTCTCCCGCGACCGATGGAGCCTTCATGTCTCGACCGACCAGGCGTTTTACTCTGCCCGGCTTTTGCCTGCTTGCCTGCGCCGCGATGCTGGCTGCGCCGGCCATCGCCGAATCCGATCCCGGCTGCGGCGGCGAGACGGCCTGCAGCCTGAAGACCGGCGACTATTACATTCACCTGCCGCAAGCCGCGAAGGCGGACGACGCCCCGCTCGGCGCCATCCTTTATCTTCACGGTCATCGCGGCAAGGCGGTCAACGCGATCCGCAACAAGAGCTTTCAGCAGATGGCCGACGACCTCGGCGTGGCCTTCGTGGCCGTGCAGGGCGTCAACGGCACCTGGTCCTTTCCGACCGCGCCGCGCAACCTGCGCGACGAAGCGGCGTTTTTCGACGACGTGCTTAAGGACCTGTCCGCCCGCTTCGGCGTCGACCGCGACCGCACCCTGCTGTCGGGCTTTTCCTCCGGCGGCTTCATGACCTGGTATCTGGCCTGCGCGGATTCCGGCCGTTTCGGCGGATATGCCCCGATTGCCGGCGCGTTCTGGGAGCCGCTGCCGCGCGATTGTCCGACAGAGCCGCCCTATCTGTTTCACGTCCACGGCACCGCCGACACGGTGGTGCCGCTGGAAGGCCGCTGGCTGGGCGGCGGCAAGTGGAAACAGGGCGACGTCTTTCAGAGCTTCGATGTCTGGCGCCGCCAGAGCGGCCTCGCCGCCACGGCGCCGAAGACCGAGGCCGACGGCAAGCTGTCATGCGAACGCTGGCAGCCCGTTACCGGCGTCCTGGAACTCTGCCTGCACGACGGCGGCCACAGCATCCAGGCAAGCTGGATCCGGCGGGCCTGGACGAAACTTTCCGAAATGAAGGGCTGGGCGACCAAAAGCTGAGACCGCTCGGCATCCGCCGGTGCCGGGCCAGGGCCGACTGTCCGTCCGGATCGGGACACCTGCTAGCCCGGACGCGACCCCTTGCGCCCCTCTCCCCCCTTGAGGGGGAGATGTCTCCGTCAGGAGACAGAGGGGGGTATCGACCTCTCGAAACCGTTCGGCCGTTCCGAATTGGTGGCACCGTTTCCCCCCCCTCTGTCCGTTTCACGGACATCTCCCCCGCAAGAGGGGAGAGGGGAGCAAGGAGAGAGCCGATCCACCTTTCCTGAGACGACCGCCGTGGGGAGGGCGGTATGCGGGAGGCAGGCCCAAACGCAACAACGTCGACTGCGTAACCGTACCCGCTACCCGATCAGGCCCGCTGCTCCGCCCCTGCGGAGGCAGGGACCCAGTAATCCATAACGCCCACGACACAGAGACGTCCATGACACGAATCGGAGCCGGGGGGTACCGGATCCCGGATCTTCGCTGCGCTGCGTCCGGGACAGCCGATAGCAAGGGCTTCGATCATGTGCAAAGCCCCCTGGACGCACAGCCACCGCCTGCGCCACTTCGCGGGATCGTCCCCGGGTGGTACTGTTCCGCCAGCCCGCTGCGCCGCCCCGGCCTTGAGCCGGGGCCCTCTTCGGACGAGACGCGCGAAGGTTTCGGCTCAGGACAGGAGCGGCGCGGGTGCTGTGTGGGAGTTCGCGTCTTTGCTGACACGAATGTGAGCCGGTGTGTTCGGGGCCGCCACCCCGCGCAGTTGACGCCGGATGCCCCTTGTGGCCAGTTCCCGGAAACATCGCTTTCACGACCCCCAGGGTGACCCTTGTCCCAGTCTTCCCCCGCCTCACAGTCTTCTCCCGCGCCCGGCGCGCTTTCCGGCCTTGTTGTCCTGGACCTGTCGCGCATTCTCGCCGGTCCGACTTGCACCCAGATCCTCGGCGATCTCGGCGCCGAGGTGATCAAGATCGAGCGGCCCGGACGCGGCGACGACACCCGCGGCTGGGGGCCGCCGTTCCTGAAGGACGCTCAGGGCAACGAGACCTCCGAAAGCGCCTATTACCTGTCCTCGAACCGCAACAAGGCTTCCGTTGCCATCGATCTCGCCAGCGCCGACGGACAGAAGCTGATCGCCGATCTCGCCGAAAAGGCCGATATCCTGGTCGAGAACTTCAAGGTCGGTGACCTGAAGCGCCGCGGGCTGGACTACGATACGCTCAAAGGCCGCAACCCGAAGCTGATCTATTGCTCGATCTCCGGCTTCGGCCAGACCGGGCCTTACGCGCAACGGGCCGGCTATGATTTCCTGATCCAGGGCATGGGCGGCATCATGTCCCTGACCGGTTTCGCCGACGAGGACGGTGGCACGGAAACCAAATGCGGCACCGGCATCGCCGATGTCATGTGCGGCATGTATGCGGCGGTCTCCATTCTGGCGGCGCTCAATCACCGCAATGCCACCGGGGAAGGCCAGCAGATCGACATCTCGCTGCTGGATGCCCAGGTGTCCTGGCTAATCAACCAGGGAGTCGGCTATCTGGTCTCCGGCGAGGTGCCGGGCCGGCGCGGCAACGCGCATCCGACCATCGTGCCCTACGAGACCTTTCCGGGTTCGGACACATCGTTCATCCTGGCCGTCGGCAACGATACCCAGTTCGAGAAGTTCTGCGCGGTGGCCGAGGCGCCGGAGCTGGCCGGTGATCCGCTTTATGCGAAAAACGCCGACCGGGTGCGTAACCGCGCGCAGCTGATCCCGATCCTGCGCCGCCTCACCATCGAGAAGACGGCCGCCGAATGGATCGCCGCGCTGGAGGCTGCCGGCGTGCCCTGCGGACCGGTCAACGATCTGGCGCAGGTGTTCGCCGATCCGCAGGTTCTGGAGCGCAACATGCGCATCACTCTGCCCCATCCCTCGAGCGGCGCGGTCGATCTCATCGGCTCGCCGATCAACCTGGAAAAGACCCCGGTTGCCTATCACAACGCGCCGCCGCTTCTGGGTGCGGACACCGCCTGCGTGCTGACCCGGCATCTGGGTCTCACCACTGAAACACTTGCCGAATTCGCGGCAAACGGCATTCTGGGCCTCGGCCCTCAGAAACGGGAAACCTCATGACCACCGGCGCGGATATCATTGCAGGCAAATTGCACGCGGCAGGCTGCCGCCATGCCTTCGGCATTCCCGGCGGCGAGGTGCTGGCGCTGATGCAGTCCCTCGACCAGGCCGGGCTGAACTTCGTGCTTGTGAAACACGAGAACGCCGGCGGCTTCATGGCCGAAGGCGGCTGGCACGCGGACGGCGCGCCCGGCGTGTTGCTGGCAACTCTCGGACCGGGTGCCGCCAACGCGGTCAATGTGGTCGCCAATGCCTGGCAGGACCGGGTGCCGCTGATCTTCCTGACCGGCTGCGTCGACCAGGGCGAGGCGGAAAGCTACACCCACCAGGTTTTCGACCACCAGCAACTGCTGCGCCCCATCGTCAAGGCCAGCTTTTCCGCCCGCCTGGGCGCGCTCGACGTGATGATGGAAAAGGCGCTGGCGATTGCCCTCGACGGACAGCCGGGCCCGGTCCATATCGACGTGCCCATCAAGGTCGCCGAAAGCGAAACGGCGGAAGTCTGGAGCAATGCCTTCCGGTGCGCCCCGGTGGCCACGGCGCCGGCCGCGGGCGCCGATCTGGACACGGCCCTGAAGTTGTTTGCAAGAGCCGAACGGCCGATCGCGCTTGCCGGTGTCGATGCCGTCAACGAGGGGGCTTCTGCCGCGATCACGGAATTCTGCCGGAAATTCAACGTCCCGCTGGTGACCAGCTACAAGGGCAAGGGCCTGCTGGACGAAAATCACCCTCTGGCGCTGGGCGGCGCCGGCCTGTCGCCGAAAGCCGACAACCACCTGCTGCCGCTGATCAACAGGAGCGACTGCATCCTGCTGCTCGGTTACGACCCGATCGAGATGCGCATCAACTGGCGCGATCCGTGGGTTCAGGATGCGCCCGTGATCGACGTAACCCCGGTGCTCAGGACCCACGGCATGCACGCCGTGAGCGCGACCCTGAGGAGTGCCGTCAAACCGGTTCTGGAACGGCTGTGCGAGGTGCGCGATCCGCAAAAACCGTCCTGGGCCTCGGGCGAGCCAGGCAGCACCCGCGCCGATCTCGACGCCGCCTTCGCGCCCGAACCTTCCGGCTGGGGCCCGGGCACCGTCTTCCACACCCTGCGCGAAACCCTGCCCGCCGACACGGTGGCCACCGCCGACAGCGGCGCCCACCGCATCCTCGTCAGCCAGATCTGGCGCTGCCCCATGCCGCGCGGCATGCTGCAATCCTCGGCGCTCTGCACCATGGGCTGCGCCGTGCCGCTGGCCATGGGCCACCGGCTGGTGGAAGGCCGGTCCCCGGTCATCGCCTTCGTCGGCGACGCGGGCCTGGAAATGTGCCTCGGCGAACTTTCCACCCTGCGCGACCTGAAGATCCCGGTGATCATCTGCGTCCTCGTTGACACCAGCCTGTCGCTGATCGAACTCAAACAGCGTTCCAGCCAGCGCCCCAACGTCGGCGTCGATTTCGGCGAGACGGATTTTCCGGCGGTGGCCCAGGCCTATGGCGGGCACGGCGTGTGGGTCGAGGATACGGCAACGCTGCGGGCCGAGACGCAAGCGGCGCTGGCGCGGGACGGCTTCACGCTGCTCGCCTGCCGGATTGAACGGCGCGCGTATGATGGGGCGTTTTGAGGGGACGTAATTGAAGCGGACCATCACCGAAGACGATTCAGATTGCTGGGTTCCGGGTCGGCGTGCAGCGTCGCTGCACTTGCCCGGAATGACCGCCGATGGGATCGTCAAAAACCGGGGCGGGCCGAAGGGGACTATCCCCGTCTGCAAGTGCTTGCAAATCACGCCTCGGGCGAGCGATCCGGCGAAAACCCGACGCGTCCGACCATCGGAAGCTTCAGTGAAAAATCATTCAGGTCGATGCCGTAAGTAAGGCCCAGGAGGTTGACCTCAAGTCCCTCTTCCCAGGCGACCAGGATGCCCAGGAGGCCTCGAACAGAGAGTTGGTATCCGGTGCCGCTCGGAGCCTTTGCCCAGAGCCCCGTCTGAAGAAAATCCTTGCCCACAGCGGTCGGGGGCAGATCCAGCCTGAGTTCGGGCGCGACCCGGCCGAGATGGGCGATGAACGTATTCGAGTTGGGTCCCGGCCAGACTGTATATTCGTCGTCGTGGTGGTACTGGTCGATGGCGTTCAGCAGTCTCGGTATAGCGGCAGCGGCCTCCCGGCCTCGAAACTCGGTAATCAGTCGCGGCTCCGCACCGAACCAGCGGCTGTCCGGAGCGCGGCGGGAGGCGGAGACGGCTCTCCCGCCCCGGCGCACCCGCCACCCGGTGACCTCGTAAGTGGTGAAGTGCTCTGCCTCCGGCGGCTTGATCGATATCCAGCTGTGCACCCCGAAATACCCCCGCCAGCTGAAGGCCCGGGCGGCATAGACCTGGATGATGGCCTGCCGTTCCGTGCGCGGATCGGGTGCGATCCCGAGCGGCGCCCTGCTGGCAGTGCTCCAATGCGCGGCTGTCGACTGCACGCCCGAGAGATACGCGGCGAGGCCGAGACCAAGATTGAGAAGCACGAATCCCGTAACCAAGATCAAGAACCGACGCATTGAGTGTCCCGTATTCCGTTTCCTGGTGTTGCGGCCCTGAGCCCGTTTCAACGCCTCGCTGATGGCGTCATCTTTCCAACCGGATGTCTCCAAAGCCAATCACATTCCTGCGACAGGGCTTGGCCGGTGGGGTGGTCGGCAACAGTGTGTCACTGATCGAACTGATACAGCGCTCCAGCCAGCGGCCCAACACCGGCGTCGATTCCGGCGAAACGGATTTTCCGGCGGTGGCAAGGGCTCACCGGTCTGCAGCGTAGGCTGCAGGGCCAGAGCCGGAAGCCAGCGGCGCCGTGGGTTGGATCCCCGCGCGGAGGCGGGGAAGGCTGCCTTGGTCGTGGCGAGGCTGTCGCTGGACTACCGAGTTGATGGTGGGCTGCGGGTTGTTCAGCGGTCGGGATCTCTTTCCTTAGGAGAGAGACTTCTGAGAACGCGGCCAGTGATTTCGGCCGGACGCGATCATCCCGCCTATCCAAGCCCACGGCAGAGCCCCCTAGACCTGCCCCGTCCCCCCCATTATGTTGCACCTGCGAAAAGAACGGCCGGGCGGGAAACCGGCCGCGGGAGGATATCAATGAAGATCTGCCGGACCAGGGCGGAGATGCGTGGCGTCGTGCGCGACTGGAAATGCGGCCCGGACAGAGGTGGCGAGACGGTCTGCCTCGTTCCGACGATGGGCTTTCTTCACGAGGGCCATCTGAGCCTCGTGCGCCTGGCGCGCGAAAAGGCCGACCGCACCGTCGTCTCGATCTTCGTCAATCCGACCCAGTTCGGACCGAACGAGGACCTCGGCACCTACCCGCGCGATCAGGTGCGCGATCTGGCGCTTCTGGACGGCGAGGGCGTCGATGCGGTCTTCATTCCCGATGTGGAGGAAATGTACGGCAGCGGCGGCGACACTCATGTCGAGGTGCCGGGCCTGTCCGCGATCCTGCAGGGTGCCCTGCGGCCGGGACATTTTCGCGGTGTTGCGACCGTGGTCACCAAGCTGTTCAACATCGTCACGCCGGATTTTGCCGTCTTCGGCGAAAAGGACTACCAGCAGCTCACCCTGATCCGGCAGATGGTCCGCGACCTCGACATGCCGCTGGACATTCTCGGCCATCCGACCGTGCGCGAAGCCGACGGGCTGGCGATGTCGTCCCGCAATGTCCGTCTGAGCAGCTATCACCGCGGCCAGGCCGCCATCCTGGGCAAGGCGCTGGCGGCGGCGGAGGAGCTGGCGGGGGCCGGACCGGATATCGCCGACCTGGACCGGGCCGTGCGCGCGACGCTTGCCACCGCGCCGGCGGCCGATGTGCAAAGCGTCGACATCCGGGACGCGGACACGCTGGCGGAAGTCTGCGGCCCGCTGGACCGTCCGGCGGTCGTGCTGCTGGCCGTTCGCTTCGGCACCGTCCTGCTGATCGATCAGCGTGTCGTCGCCCCGGCGCCCTGACCTCTCATTTTCTGTTTTTTCGAAAGGATGCCCCATGAGCACCCAGAAACCCGTCCGCCGCATCACGGCGCCCCAGATCACCCGGAAAAAGGGCGGCGAACCGATCGTGTCGCTGACCTCCTATCACGCCCACACGGCGGCCATTGTCGACAGATACGCCGATTTCATTCTGGTCGGTGACAGCCTGGGCATGGTCATGCACGGCATGGAATCGACCGTCGGCGTATCGCTGGACCTGATGATCATGCACGGCACGGCGGTGGTGCGCGGCACGCAGCGTGCGCTGGTGGTCGTCGACATGCCCTTCGGAACGTATGAGGAAAGCCCGTCCGAGGCTTTCAGGAATGCGGCCAGGGTGATGAAGGAAACCCAGTGCGGCGCGGTCAAGCTGGAAGGTGGTGCGCGCATGGCCGAGACCATCCGCTTTTTGACAGAGCGCGGCATTCCGGTGATGGCCCATATCGGCCTGACCCCGCAGTCGGTGAATGTCATGGGTGGCTTCCGCACCCAAGGCCGCGACGCGGACACCTGGGCGCAACATGAAGAAGACGCCCGCGCCGTGACTGAAGCGGGCGCCTTCGCGCTGGTGCTGGAAGGCATGGTTGAACCGCTGGCCGCCAGGATCACGAAACAGATCGCAATCCCCACCATCGGCATCGGCGCCTCGGCAGACTGCGACGGCCAGATCCTGGTGCTCGAAGACATGCTCGGCCTCAACCCGGCACCGCCGAAATTCGTCAAGGTCTACGGCGACCTCGGCGGCCGCATCGAGGCGGCGGTCAAGGACTATGCCGACGAGGTCAAGGCGCGCAGTTTCCCGGGCGAGGACCAGGTGTACCGGTAGGCTGGCAAGAGAACTCTCGCGTCCGTTATCCCGGATCGGAGTGCAGTGAATGCTGTACTCCGATCCGGAACCTAGTGTGTCTGGATGAGCGGAACGAGCACATTAATCTGTCGCCCTGATGCCTGACGAAGGCGACACCTTCCGATGTAGCCTAGTAGCCGAATTGCGTCGTTGAAGTGACGGTGATCTTGCCTTTCCCGGCAACGGCCGGCGACGCCAGAGCAAGACTCGCAAGTGCGGCCTGGAAAGTTGTCAGTTTCGTCCCAAAAACGTTTTATAATGCCATTCGGTATCATAAAACGGGATGCCTTACGGTATCTTGCCGAACCAAGATTCAGGGCGTGAGTGGGGGATGGAGTGACCGTCATCATCGGATCAAAGATCTTGCTGGTGGCTGGACCGGTTTCAAGAAGCTCCGATGCTTGTATCGGGTCTGTTCCGGACTCTGCGACGCGATCGCACAGAGCCCTTGGCGGAGTATCCAATCCGGTCTAATATGTTAATTCATCGGAAAATAAATTTGAGATATGATAAATAAATTTCTTTTCGGATCTTTAGTTATACTATTTTTGGTGGTGTCAGTATTTTGTCTAAAGCTTTTAATGGCTAATTTAGATTATGCCGTTGAGAATATGTATTTAAGATATGACAAGAAGTTGGATGATGAGCTTCTAGCCAACGAATGCCTCAAGGCGGATGCCTTCCGGAAAGCCATGGACCGGTTGGGTTGGAAATATGAATTCAAAGATCGAAATGAAACTTTTTCTTTTCCCTTGACATTCGATCCGGAAGAGGTGTCGCAAGTTATTGTTTATAAATACCCTTCTGATGATAAATACTCTGAAATAACTGTTCTTTTTGGCAGGGATGGCTGTCAAATTTTGGAGTGAATCCATGTCGGACGACACAAAGGATTATGCAATTCCACTCGTATGGCCACGCCAGCGTATCGCTGTGCCGCAAGACTACAGGATATCCGAGCTGATACCATCGCATTTGGACACCCTTGGTCATGCCGGAATCGTGATAGCGAAAGGTGCTTCAGGATATACGAGATATTTTGAGTACGGACGCTTTGATCTGAGTAACGGTAAGATAAAATCGCGAAAAGTTCCGAACCTTATTATTGAAAAGCAGAAGATACAAAAAAAGACTCTTGAAAAATTACTGATGAGTTTTCCACCGGACCGGGGAATTATCATGGGTTCTGTTTTTAGTGCGTCTCTTGGTTCATTCAAAGATGCCATAAGCTTCATTGAGAATGACGACAACGGCTTTAAGCAGAACTACAAATTGGTCAGCCAGAATTGTTACCATTTCACGCAAGCGGTCTCGAACGCGATGGGCACGACACAGGATTTTTGGGACGGTTTGGTATCTGTAATACCTGCAACCGAAATAGCAGAACTGCAAGCCAGAGTAGGAGGATTTAGGTTCAGCCACAGTGCAGGATTGCAAGAATTCGACTCACTCATAGAATAGAGGTTTTCTTGATTTCATAGCAAAAGTGTTGATTTTGGTTCATCAAACCGCGTTTGGAGGTCCTTCAGCCAAGCGCGTGTCGCAGAGCGATGCGGTGTATCGGACAAGACGTGCGGCTGCGCCCGAACATCTTTCGTCTGGGCATTTGCAGCCAACAGGTACAAACGCCAGATCCCCCGTACGTGCGGTCCCGGCTGTAGCGAGGCGCAAGGCCGGGATGCGGTTGCCATTGTTGGCTATAACCGGAGCCCGAAGTAACCGGGCTCTTGCCTGCGCAGGAGCGGAGCGAACGCCCTATTTGCCATCAGGTTGACAAGCTGCGATTGGAAATTCCCGGACAACAAAATATTAACGCCCGATTTTCGGCTGCGCGCGACGCGCGCCTCCCCTAGTCTCCGGCCATGCTGATGATCCGACCTTCCTTCGACACGCTTTATGAAGCGCTGCTGGCGCGCGATGCGTCCTATGACGGGCGCATGTTCGTCTGCGTTGCCTCCACCGGCATCTTCTGCCGGCTGACCTGTCCGGCGCGCAAGCCGAAGCCGGAAAACTGCACGTTTCACGAAACGGTCGCCGAATGCATCGACGGCGGCTTCCGGCCCTGCAAGCGCTGCCGGCCGACAACACCGGAGGCCAGCGCCGATCCGGTCGTGAGGCCCCTGATCGAGGCGCTGGAAAAGCGCCCCGGCTACCGCTGGGGCGAGCCGGATCTCATCCGCATGGGGCTGGATCCGTCCACCGTGCGCCGGGCGTTCAAACGCCATTTCGGCATGACCTTCCTGGAAATGGCCCGCCAGCGCCGCCTGCAGGAAGGCTTCTCGACGCTGGCCGGCGGCGGCAAGGTCATCGAGGCGCAGATCACGGCGGGGTTTTCTTCACCGAGCGCCTTCCGCGAGGCCTTCGCCGGATTGCTGGGGCAGGCGCCGGGCACGTTTTCAAGGGATCCGCTGTTGCACGCCGACTGGGTGGCCTCGCCGCTCGGCCCGCTGGTCGCCGTCACCGACAGCAGTCAGTTGCATCTTCTGGAGTTTCTCGACCGCAAGGCGCTGCCGGGCGAATTCAGAAAGCTGCAGGCCCATGCCGGCGGGCGGGTCGGCTTCGGCCGCACCGAGGTGTGCGACCAGATCCAGGAGGAGCTGGACCGGTTCTTCGCCGGAAGCAGCGGCACCTTCGCGACCCGGCTGGCGCTCCACGGCAGCGCCTTCACCCGCGATGTCTGGCGCGAACTCCTGAAAATTCCCGCCGGCGAGACCCGCAGCTATTCCGAACTGGCCGGGACCCTCGGCCGCCCGGAAGCGGTCCGCGCCGTCGCCCGCGCCAACGGCGCCAACCAGCTTGCGGTGGTCGTGCCGTGCCACCGGGTGGTCGGCGCCGACGGTTCGCTCACCGGCTACGGCGGCGGCCTGTGGCGCAAGCAGCGGCTGATCGAGCTGGAGCAGGGCTACCGCGCCAGGGCCACCGGGTGAGGCCGCGCTCAGGCGCCGGTTTCCCGCAGCCGCCCGAGATGTTCGTCCCAGCCTTTGTCGAGCGCGCTGATCAGGTGCATTGCGTGTTCGCCTGCGGCTTCCGGAATGCCTTCATGGGTCAGGTAGATCATCGTCCCTCCGGCCACCTCCTCCAGGACCCATGTGACAACGGTTGACCGGTCACCGAACGGGCCGATGCAGAACGTCGTCTTCAGCTTCTGTCCGGCCACGAGTTCGAGAACGTCTCCCCAGACCTGTTTCTCCGATTGCCCGTTGCCGTCCTTTCCAAGCAGGACATAGCTTTGACCGGCGGCAAGATCCGCCTCCGCCGGATGGTACCATTCGCCCAGCTTGGTCTTGTCGACAAGATACGGCCAGACCTTGTCCCTGGCGGCCTTTATGAAAACGGATTTCCTGAGAGTTGTGTCAGTCATTGCTGGTGTTTCCTTACGGTTTGGCTGGTTCTGCTGAAGTGTCGTCTTCGGTTTCGTTCTGCTCGACACGCGTTTTCAATGCCTGCAGACGTCCATCCCAGAACCGGCTGAAGTGATCGAACCAGTCATTGGCCTGGGCGAGCGCGGCGGGCTCGAGCCGGTTGACGCGCTCCCGGCCCGACGGGTGCACCGAGATCAGCTTGCCGGTTTCGAGAATGTCGAGGTGTTTCTTGACGGCGGCCCGGGTGATCGGAAACCGGTCCGACACCTCCTGGATCGTCATGTCGCGGTCCCGCAGCAGCAACAGGATGCTCCTGCGGGTGGGATCGCCCAAGGCGCGGAACGCGCCTTGCAGCCTGCCCGTCCCGGCATCCGGCCCGATCATGGCGTGACCGGCAGGAAGTCGAACCTGCCGTCCTGATAGAGAAACGTCACGCAGGCAACGTCCGAAACACAGCGGCTGACATGCGCCAGCCCCTTGGGAATCTCGTAGAACGCGCCCGTTTCCAGCCGCACCCCGCCCGAGGGGTCGGCGCCGGCCGGCAGATGGGTCATCGCGCTTGACACGACGATTCCGTACATGTTGGCGGACTTGACATGGGGCGGACTGACGAGCCCGGCGGGAAGCCGGACCATCGCCATATACGCGCCCTCGAACCTGTCACCGCGCAGCCGCGCGAAGGCGACCCCTTCCGGCGTGACCTGATAGTCAAGCTGCGTGGCTGGAATGACGGTGATCTCACTGTCCCCGGCAACCGCCGGCGACACAAGAACAAGACCCGTTATGGCGGCCAGGAAAGCCGTTGGTTTCATGCCGGATACTCCTTTATAATACCATTTGGTGTCATATTAATGCGATACCATTTGGTATCATGTCAAGCTGAAAATTTAGGACAGGATCACGGAATTCTACGGTTCGCCAAAATGGTGGAGAGTGGAAAGGGGATGGCGGAGGAGCGAGGACAAAGTCCGAACCCGGAGCCACGCGCTCAATCAGCCGAAGGCGGTGGCGCGACAAAAAGAATGGCGGAGAGAGAGGGATTCGAACCCTCGGAACGCTTGCGCGCTCAACGGTTTTCGAGACCGCCCCGTTCGACCACTCCGGCACCTCTCCGCGGTACTTTTGACTAAACGGGTCTCAAGTGGCGCGGAACATAGACATGAAGCGCGCACGCCGCAAGACCGGATTTCGGTGTTTTTCACCGAATGTGCAATCGGCCGGCAAGGCCGGGTTTGAACCTGTCCGGTTTTGCGGAAGCACGCGTCACTCCCAGGCGTCACCCCGGCCCGTCACCCCGGCCCGTCGTCTGGCCCGTCATCTGGCCCGCCGCCTGGCCCGCAACCTGACCCGTCTCCCGGAGCCCAGCCCGGACAAGCGCTGCCGGCGTCCGGCGAAGGTCTCGGCCCCGGGCGGCCGGAAAGGGGCTGGCCGGGGCGTTTTCTCAGCCTCTTCCTCGGGCCTTGTCCTGCGCTCGGTCGGGGCGTGTCAATGCGGCCGCCGGGCTGCCGTGATGCAGCGCCCGGCGTGAGCGCTTGTCGCCGCTCCGGGCCGCCTCGGGCCGCTCCTGGGCGGGCCGGCCAGGCGCGGAAGCCGGCAAACAGCGCTTTTCCGGCGGCGCGGCGCGGATTTCCGTTTGACATCGGGGGATGGCTGACTATATTGCGCGGGCTCGAAAAGGTTCGCTTTTTCGGGCGTTGATTGTCGACCCAGGCCAGCCGGGCTTTCCACGCTTCACGCGCATCCCGACACCAGAAGACCTGTCAACCGGTTCAGACCGGAGGGACAGGCGCCTCGCGTTCGACCCGGAAACAGCCGTCTGACGGGCTTTTAAAGCACGCGGCCGGTGTGTCAAAAACGAAAAGAAGGACGTGCGAGACATGTTCGCAGTGATCAAGACAGGCGGCAAGCAGTACACCGTCGCCGCAGACGACCTCCTGAAGGTCGAAAAACTCGATGCCGAAGCCGGCAGCAGCGTCACCTTCGAGGACGTGCTCATGGTTGGCGACGGCACCGACACCACCGTTGGGGCGCCGCTCGTCGAAGGCGCCACCGTTGTTGCGGAAGTGGTCGAACAGGGCCGTGACCGCAAGATCATCATCTTCAAGAAGCGCCGGCGTCAGAATTCCCGCCGCCGCAACGGCCACCGTCAGTCCTTCACCCTCCTCAAGGTGACCGACATCCTGACCGGTGGTGCCAAGCCGGCCAAGAAGGCAGCGCCGAAGAAGGCCGCGCCGAAAGCCGACGACGCACCGAAGGACGATGCGCCGAAAGCCGAAAAAGCCAAGGCTGCGGATGCCAAGGCCGATGCGAAAGGCGAAGACGCAGCTGTCGAGCCGCTCTTCACCGCTCCGGACGGCAAGGACGATCTGAAGAAGATCTCCGGTGTCGGCCCGGTTCTCGAGAAGAAGCTGAACGCTCTGGGCATCACCACCTACGAGCAGATCATCGGCTTCTCCGCGGAAGACATCGCCCGTGTTGATGACGTTCCTGAATTTCAAGGGCCGCATCGAGCGCGACAACTGGGTTGAACAGGCCAAGGAACTGGCCGGCAAATAAGCCGCCGTTTCATTGCGACTGTTGAAAAGAATTCGAAGAACGAGGAGTTCTAAAGATGGCACATAAAAAGGCAGGCGGTTCATCCCGCAACGGCCGCGACTCAGCCGGCCGCCGTCTCGGCATCAAGAAATATGGCGGGGAAGCTGTGATTCCCGGCAACATCATCGCACGTCAGCGGGGCACTCAGTGGCACCCGGGCAATGGCGTTGGCATGGGCAAGGACCATACCATTTTCGCGACCGTGGAAGGCAAGGTGGAGTTCCAGGCCAAGGCCAACAAGCGAACCTACATCAATGTGCTCCCGGTAGCGGAAGCAGCGGAGTAAAGCCGACGTGAAGTTTCGAAACGCCGGCGTCCCACTTGACCCCGGCATTTCGAGATGAGGCCAGCAACCGGCCAGTCAGAGATCCAGGGGAGAGATGGGGCGCCATCTCTCCCTTGATTTGTTTTGGCTGGAGGAAAAGATGGTTGTTGAAAGTGATGGACGTTTAGACGAGAGCTGTCGTGTCGCGGCCCCGTTGCCGCAGGAAGCGGTCCGTGTACGGCTGGACAAGCCGCGCCCGGATGATCTGGCCGATCTGGTGTATCTGGCCGACAACAAGACTGTGGCGGCCAATCTCGCCACCATGCCGTATCCCTTCACCAAGGACGACGGCCGGGCCCTGCTTGCCAGGGCCGATCTGAACAGACCCGAGTCCGCGACATTCGCGATCCGCCTGAAGACCACCGGGCGGCTGATCGGCGTTGCGCGCTACGCCAATGTGGATGCGGACGGGCCCGTTCATGTCGGCTACTGGCTGGGCGAACCTTTCTGGGGTCAGGGCCTGGCGACCGAAGCGGTGCATGTTCTGGTCGATCATGCCTTTACCCACAACGGCATCCGGGAACTGCAGGGCTCCTGCCGGGTGACCAATCCGGCGTCCCGCCGGGTGCTGGTCAAGTCCGGGTTCCAGTATCGGGACCAGGCCATGATCCGCTCGCTGGGAGCGGGCGGCTCCGTGCCGATCGAGCGCTATACACTGGAACGGGGCATCTGGAAGTCGTTGAAAGGATGGGGGCAGGGACGATGAGCATGTTGCCGGAACTGAAAACCCGCCGCCTCATCCTCAGGCCGGTTGCCTTGAGCGATGCCGAGGCCATGGCCACCCTCGCGGGCCGGGAGTTCGAGGTCGCCAGATGGTTGACCTCCTTCACCTGGCCTTATGAGGACGGGGCGGCGGAAGCGTTCCTGAAATCGGTCGTCGGCACGGATCCGTTCCAGACCGAGGCCCTGTTCGCGATCACGCTCGGGGGCGTCTTCATCGGTGTCGTGGCAGTCGAACCGCCGGGCGATCTGGACGAGCTGCCGGGTCTGCCGACGCTCGGCTACTGGCTCGGCCGCGCCTTCCAGGGCCATGGCTACGCCGGTGAGGCGGTCGAGGCGGCGCTCTCCTGGGCCTTCGAGGTCTTCAAGGCCGATGCGATTGCGGCACGGGCCTTCGAGGAGAACTTCCGGTCCCGCGGTCTGCTGCGCAAGATGGGTTTCAAGCCCTATTGCATGACCGAACGCTTCTCCAGGGCGCTCGACCGGCGGGTGTCCAACGTCGTCGTGCGGCTGGAACACGCCGATTTCGAAGCCAGGAGGAAAGCGGCATGAGCCTTCCAGTGATCAGGACCGACCGCCTTGAAGTGCGCCCGGTCACTCCGGAGGATTTGCCGGCGATCAGCGCGCAGATCGGAGAATTCGACGTTGCGAAGATGCTCGCGGTGGTTCCGCATCCCTATACGCTTGAGGATGCGCAGGGCTGGTTCGAGCAGAGCTGGGTCCGGCAGGCGGATGGCGCAAGGAACTTTGCCATCGACAATGGCACCGGGTTGATCGGCGTTGTCTCGCTTGGCCGGCCGTCGGAGACACCGAATCTCGGCTACTGGCTCGGCAAGGCCCACTGGGGCCGTGGCTACATGAGCGAGGCCGGGCGCGCCGCGTTGGGCTGGCTGTTTGCGACGACAGAAACGCAGACGGTCGTGAGCGGTGCGCTCGACGAGAACACCGCTTCGCTGAACGTTCTGTCGAAACTGGGTTTCGAGACCGCCGGGCCGTACACGCTCGCCATCAGGTCGCGTGGCCAGGACCTGCCGGGAACACGCATGAAACTGACCCGGACAGCCTTTCTGTCGTCTGCAGGAGACGCACCATGAACAGGGAACTTGTCAGGACGGAGCGTCTTTGCCTCACTCGGCCGCGCGTGGACGATCTTGACCGCTACGCCGAACTTCTGGGCGACTATGAGGTTTGCAAGATGCTGTCCCGCGTGCCCTACCCCTATGACAGGGACCAGGGGCGGGCGAGCCTTTTGCGAGCACAGGACAGTTGGCGCGCCTTCGAAAAGGCGGAGGATCTGACCTTTCAGATCGAGCACCAGGGCGAAGTGATCGGCTGTTTTGCTTTCAAGAAGTTGCAGGAGACCCCGGAGATCGGCTATTGGCTGGGGCGCGCCTATTGGGGCAAGGGGTTCATGAGCGAGGCGGCCATGGCAGCGATGGTCTGGCTGTTCGAGAATACGGACCACACGCGCGTTGCCTGCGAAGCCATGATCGATAATCCGGCCTCCATCAGGCTGGCGGAGAAAATCGGGTTTCGGAAGGTTGCCGAGGTGGGATGCGCCAGCGTGTCGCGTGGCGGCACGGTGCCCGCGGTCCGGGCGGAAATAACGCGGGAAGAATTCTTGAACGGCCTTTGACGTGAACCAGGGCCTTACAACAGGACAACAAGAGAAGAACAATGAAATTCCTCGATCAGGCCAAGGTCTATGTGCGTGCCGGCAATGGCGGGGCCGGTGCCGTCTCGTTCCGGCGAGAGAAATACATCGAATACGGCGGTCCGGACGGCGGTGACGGCGGCAAGGGCGGTGACGTCATCATCGAGTGCGTCGACGGGCTCAACACCCTGATCGACTACCGCTACAAGCAGCATTTCAAGGCGGGCACCGGCATTCACGGCATGGGCCGCAACCGAACCGGTGCCCACGGCGATGATGTCGTCCTGAACGTGCCGGTGGGCACGCAGGTCTTCGAGGAAGACAACGACACGTTGATCGCGGATCTGACCGAGCTGGGCCAGAAGGTGAAGCTCTTGAAGGGCGGCAATGGCGGCTTCGGCAACGCCCATTTCAAGTCGTCGGTCAATCAGGCGCCGCGCCGGGCCAATCCGGGCCTCGAGGGCGAGGAAAAGTGGATCTGGCTGCGGCTGAAACTGATCGCCGATGCCGGGCTTGTCGGACTTCCCAATGCCGGGAAATCGACCTTTCTGGCCACGGTGACCGCCGCCAAGCCGAAGATCGCCGACTATCCTTTCACGACGCTGCATCCCAATCTCGGCATTGTCCAGATCGACAGCAACAGCTTTGCGATGGCCGATATTCCCGGCCTGATCGAGGGCGCCCATGAAGGCACCGGCCTCGGCGACCGCTTTCTTGGCCACGTCGAGCGCACGCGGGTGCTGCTGCATCTGGTCGACGGCTCGGTCGAGGACGATCCGGGCGAGGCCTACAGGGTTGTGCGCGGCGAGCTGGAAGCCTATGGAGCCGGTCTGATCGACAAGCCGGAAATCGTGGCCCTTTCCAAATGCGACGCGCTCACCGAGGAGATGATCGCGGAAAAATCCGCCAGCCTCGAGGCCGCCTGTGGCCAGAAACCCCTGATCCTGTCATCGGCCAGCGGCCTCAATGTCGACCGGGCGCTGCGGATGATCGTGCGGGCCATCGACAGGGACAAGCAAGACGCGGCCAATCAGGTGCCTGCGCCCGAGCAGGAGGGCTGGCACCCCTGATGAGCGTGAACGCCGCCCTGTCCGCCCCCCGCACTCTCAAGGCCTACAGCCGCATCGTCGTCAAGATCGGCTCTGCCCTGCTGGTGGAACGGGGCGAATTGAAACGTGCCTGGATGGACGCCCTGGTATCCGATCTGGCGGCTCTTGCGGACGCCGGAGCGGAAGTGCTGATCGTGTCTTCGGGCTCGATCGCGCTCGGCCGCGGCATTCTCGGCCTGCCGAAAGGACCGTTGAAACTGGAGGAAAGCCAGGCGGCGGCCGCCGCCGGACAGATCGCCCTGGCGCAGGCCTACGCCGATGCGCTCGGTGCCCATGGCCGCAAGGCGGGCCAGATCTTGCTGACACTCGGAGACACGGAAGAGCGGCGGCGCTATCTCAACGCCCGCGCCACCATCGGCACATTGCTGAAATTGGGCGCGGTGCCGATCATCAACGAGAACGACAGCGTCGCCACCTCGGAAATCCGCTACGGCGACAATGACCGGCTTGCGGCCCGGGTCGCCACCATGGCAAGCGCCGACTGCCTGGTGCTTCTGTCCGACATCGACGGGCTTTACACCGCGCCGCCCCAGGACAATCCGGATGCGGTGTTCCTGCCGGAAGTTCCGCAGATCACGCCGGAAATCGAGGCGATGGCCGGCAGCGCCGGATCCGAGCTGTCGCGCGGCGGCATGAAGACCAAGATCGATGCCGGCAAGATCGCGACCGCCGCCGGAACGTCGATGGTGATCACCTCCGGCAAGCTGCTCAATCCCTTGCAGCGCCTGAGCGACGGCGCGCGCGGCACCTGGTTTCCCGCTCTTGCCACGCCCGCGAGCGCGCGCAAGGCCTGGATCGGCGGCCATCTGGAACCGCGCGGCGAGATCCGGCTGGATGCGGGCGCCGTCAGGGCGATGCGATCGGGCAAGAGCCTGCTGCCGGCCGGTGTGGCCGCCGTCACCGGGAGTTTCTCGAGAGGCGACGCCGTCGTCCTGGCCGATCCGGACGGGCGCACGATCGGCCGCGGCCTGATCGCCTATGATGCGGACGAGGCAAGGCTGATCGCCGGCCGCAACAGCCGGGAGATCGAGGCCATTGTCGGCTATCCGGGCAGGGCGGAAATGATCCACCGGGACGACCTGGTGCTTGAGTTGCCCGCGTTCGATTGACGGCGCATCCATCAGAAGGATGCCTTTTGGACCGGAACGCGTTAAAACGCTCCAGAAGGTGACCGATCCGAAAGTGTTGGAGCCTCCCGTGCGCTTTCAGGCGCGGGATGCCCCGAGCGGCCCGGCAGGGACGCAATCAAGGAGTTGAGAAAAATGCTGGACGTCGTCGAGGCGAAGACCACCGCGGAACTGATGACGGAAATCGGGCAACGGGCCCGTGCCGCCGGGCGGATCCTTGCAACGGCGCCGGCGGAGCAGAAGAACCTGGCTCTGCGTGAAATGGCGGCCGCCGTCCGCGCTGCCACGCCGGACATCCTGGCCGGCAACCAGGTCGATGTCGCCGCAATGACCGCCAACGGTCAGGCCGCTTCGTTCCTGGACCGGGGGACGCTCAACGCGGAGCGGATCGAGGCGATTGCGCAGGCGCTTGAGGCAATCGTCGCGCTCGACGATCCGGTTGGCAGCGTGATGGCGTCCTGGGAGCGTCCCAATGGCCTGAAGATCGAACGCGTGCGCACACCGCTCGGCGTGATCGGGGTCATCTACGAAAGCCGGCCCAATGTAACGGCCGATGCCGGGGCCCTGTGCCTGAAGGCCGGCAACGCGGTGGTGCTGCGCGGCGGCTCGGACACGATCCGGTCCAACCGGGCGATCCACGCGGCACTCCAGAAGGGCCTCGAGACTGCCGGCCTGCCTGAAGATGCCATCCAGATCGTGCCGGTCACCGACAGGGCGGCCGTTGGCGAAATGCTGCGCGGGCTCGACGGCAATCTCGACGTGATCGTTCCCCGGGGCGGACGCAGCCTGGTGGAGCGGGTGCAGAGCGAAGCGAGGGTGCCGGTATTCGCCCATCTGGAAGGCCTGGTGCATATTTTCGTCGACAAGGCGGCCGATCTGGAAAAATCCGTTGAGATCGTGGTCAATTCCAAACTGCGGCGGACCGGCATTTGCGGCGCGCTGGAAACGCTGCTGGTGCATGAGGCCGTTGCCCACAGCCATCTGCCGGTGATCGTCAGGGCCTTGCAGGACAAGGGCTGCGAGATCCGCGGCGGCGCACGTGTGCGCGATATCTGCGAGAACATCGTGCCCGCCAGCGAGGACGACTGGTCGACGGAATATCTCGACAAGATCCTGTCGGTGAAGGTGGTGCCGGATCTGGATGCGGCGATGGACCATATCGCCCGCTACGGCTCCAGCCACACCGATTGCATCCTGACCGAGGACCAGGCGGCGGCCGACCGGTTCCAGTCGGAAGTGGATTCGGCGATCGTCCTGCACAACGCGTCCACCCAGTTTGCCGACGGCGGTGAATTCGGCATGGGGGCGGAAATAGGCATCGCCACCGGCCGCATGCATGCGCGCGGACCGGTGGGGGTCGAGCAGCTCACCAGCTTCAAGTACAAGGTTCACGGTACGGGGCAGACGCGTCCATGAACCCATTGAGTCCTGGACCGGGTCTCGACCGCGACTGGCTGAAGTTGCCCCATGCGGAGGCCGGCAACCGGATCGGCATCTTCGGCGGCTCGTTCAACCCGCCGCATTCGGGCCATCGGCTGGTGGCCGCGACCGTGCTCAAGCGGCTCGGTCTCGATCAGGTGTGGTGGCTGGTTACGCCCGGCAATCCGCTGAAGAGCCATTCCGACCTGGCGCCTCTGGAAATGCGCATGCATCTGACCAGCGCCATGGCCGACCATCCGCGCATGAAGGTGACGGCTTTCGAGACGGTTCTGGGCACGCCCTACACGGCGAGAACGCTGATGGCCTTGCGCGCCATGCGTCCCGCCGTGCGATTCGTCTGGGTCATGGGCGCCGACAACCTGGCAGGTTTCCAGCGATGGCAGGATTGGCGCGCCATTGTCGGGTCGGTGCCGGTCGCGATCGTCGACCGCCCGGGGGCATCGCTTTCCGTCCTCTCGTCACACATGACGAAAGCCTTTGAAAAATATAGACTTCCCGAAGAAGACGCAGCGCTTTTGCCGGAAATGGAGCCGCCGATCTGGACGTTTTTGCACACGCCGCTCGACCGGACGTTGTCCACGGACATCAGGCGCGGCACGTCGCGGTGATCGTCAGAACTACCGATAACTTCCGGTTGTCTTGAAATTGCCAAACGGGAAGCGATATTATAGGCACGGTCGCGGCGAACGCGGCCGAGGTAAGGTCAACCGGTCCTGAACCCAAAACGGATAACGTGCGCAGACGGACAGTTCAGTTCGTGACCACGTCGGGCGCAGGACGGCACATACGGCGAAAGGCAGACCATCTGACCATGACCTTTGAAAGCGAGCGGGCAGACATGTCCACTCCTCTGACGGCTTCCGTAAGCAAAGATCTTGCGGCAGACCTCCTCGACACGGTTCTCACCAGTCTTGACGACTCGAAAGCTGAGGACCCGGTTACTCTCGACATAGCAGGCAAGAGTTCGCTGGCCGATCACATGGTGATCGTGTCCGGGCGCTCCCATCGTCATGTGGGCGCGATTGCGGATCACTTGCTGAAGGACCTGAAAGCGGCCCGAGCCGGCAAGGCAACGGTCGAGGGTCTGGCAACATGCGACTGGGTACTGATTGATGCGGGCGATGTGATCGTTCACATTTTCCGTCCCGAAGTGCGCGGCTTCTACAACCTTGAAAAGATGTGGGCGCCGGACACCGACGAGACGCCGCAATACATCAGCTGAGCGGGCCGCGGGGTTCCGATACCGGGGCCTCGGTCGTCGCTGGCAGTAAAGCACCGGTTCCGGAACCGGCGGGGATTTCATGCGCTTTTCGCTCTACTGCATCGGCCGGATGAAGGCCGGTGCGGACAAGGATCTTTTCGACCGCTATGTGGACCGTGCCCGCAAGACCGGGCGCGGGCTCGGCATCACGGATGTCGGCCTCCACGAACTTCCCGAAAGCCGCGCACAGCGCCCCGATGACCGCAAGGCGGAAGAGGCCCGTGGCCTCATCGCGGCGCTTGCAGGCGGTGCGCGTCTTGTGGTCCTGGACGAGAACGGCAAAAACCTGACCAGTGCTGGCTTCAGCGGCAGGCTCGAGGCCTGGAAGGATGAGGGGGTGCCCGAAGTCGCCTTTGTCATTGGCGGCGCCGACGGCCACGGCCCGGAGGTGCTGGCACGCGCCGACCTGAAACTCGCGCTCGGCGCCATGACCTGGCCGCACCAGATTGCCCGGATCCTGCTGGCCGAGCAGATCTACCGCGCCATGACGATCCAGTCCGGACACCCCTACCACCGGGTGTGACGGTTCCCGGACGCGGAAAGGGGGCTGAATTTGACGGCACCTACACTTGAAACGGAACGCCTGGTCCTCCGGCCGATGCGCATGGAGGACTGGCCGGACTATCTGGACCTGATGCGCTCGGATCGGTCCAGGTACATGGGTGGACCCATGCCGGAGACCGCTGCCTGGGGACTGTTCTGCCAGGACGTGGCGCAGTGGCCGCTGATGCAACACGGCGCGCTGATGATCGAAGACCGGGCAACCGGCCGGTGTCTCGGCCAGGTGGGCATCAACCACGGGCCGCTTTTTCCCGAGCATGAACTTGGCTGGTTCGTCTACGGGCATGCCGAAGGCAAAGGCTTTGCGCTGGAGGCGGCGCGGGCCATGCGCGACTGGGCAAGGGACGTGCGCGGCCTGCCGGAACTGGTGAGCTACATGGATCGCGACAACCACCGCTCGGCGCGGCTGGCCGTGAGACTGGGTGCGGTGCTCGACCCGAAAGCGCCCCGCCCCGCACCGGAGGATCTTGTCTACAGGCATTTCGGCCAGTGAGTCGGCCAGTGACCAGTGAATAGACCAATGAAACGGCCAGTGGAGATATGGGCGGATGACAGGGCCCGCGCCGGCCGTGCGACACCTTCACAGTTGGACTTCAGGCCCCGCGAATGCCGCTAAAAGCGGCTGGCCGCCCGTATCTCGCCGCATTCGCCCCGTATCGATCAACAGGTATCCTTTTGCAAGGTTGTGCGGCATTTGCGTGGGATGAGGCGTTGCGGGCCCAACTGGTAAACGGTTCGTTAACGCAGTCTGTGTATCGCAATAAATGGATAACCTTTGGGAGTTGAGGCAGGGTGACACCGGATCGCACAGGCATTGCGTGTCCAGGACTTGAGCAGCGGCGGCTCGCACGCCCGTTCTTGAGACGTCGCGTCCCGACTCTGTTGCCTGAGTTTCTGGTTCTGGCCTTTCTGTTGCCGGTCCTTGTTGTTCCCGCTCTGCCGGTGGGCGCCGCCGAGAGCCTTGATGAAACGGCGCCGGATCGCCAGACACTTGAAAGCAAGTCTCCTGCGCCGGAAGTTGATGCCGCGCTCGACCGCAAGAGGGAGCGCGAGCAGGAACTGGCCGCGCTCTCGCGCGACATCGAGGTCTCGACGGACCGTCAGTCGGCAATTGCCCGGGAAATCAGGGCGCTTGACCGCGACCGCGAGACCCTGAATGCAAAGATCATCGGCACCTCCGACACGATCAAGGGACTGGAGACCCGGCTGGGCGATACCGAGCGCCGTTTGCTGTCGCTGGGCGCGAACGAGGACGCGGTCCGGCTGTCGCTGATCGCGCGGCGTGATATTCTGTCCGAGGTCCTGGCCGCGCTCCAGCGAATTGGAAAACGGCCGCCGCCGGCACTCGCCGTGCGCCCGAGCGATGCCCTGTCCGCCGTGCGCAGCGCGATTCTCCTGAACGCGGTCATGCCGGAGCTGAAGGTTGAAACCGAAGCGCTCGCGGCGGACCTGGAGGAATTGAACCGGCTGAAGTCGGTGATTGCGGAGGAAAAAAACGTGCTGCGCGGCGACGCGATGCGATTGGCTGAGGAAAAGTCCCGGCTGGAGCTTCTTTTGAGCGCCAAAAGGCAGGAACATCAGAAGTCCGTTCGCGATCTGGAGGCGGAAAAGGACCGTGCCCAGGCACTCGCCGAAAAGGCGGGTTCTCTTCAGGAGCTGATCGCAAGCCTGGAGGCGGAAATCGAAAGCGCGCGTGAAGCGGCCGAAAAATCCAGGCAGGCGTCTCTGGATGCCAGCCGCAGGGACAAGAAAGCGTTTGATCCGTTCTCCGACCCGGGCCGTCTGGCGCCGGCGATCGCGTTCCAGGACACCACAGGCCAGTTGCCGATGCCTGTTGTCGGAACCGTTTTGAAGGAGTTCGGTCAGGATGACGAATTCGGTGGTGTGACGGAAGGACAATCTATCGCCACAAGGCCGGGGTCTAATGTCACGTCGCCGGCGGATGGCTGGGTGGTATATTCAGGTCCGTTCCGCTCGTTCGGACAGCTCTTGATCCTGAACACGGGCGACGGCTACCATGTGCTGCTGGCCGGGATGGACCGGATCGATGCGGAACTGGGGCAATTTGTTTTGACCGGGGAACCGGTTGGTGTCATGGGCGCGACCCAATGGGCGAGCGCATCAACATTCGGCTTGGGTTCGACCCAGCCTATCCTATATGTTGAATTTCGGAAGGACGGACGTGCGATCGATCCCAAACCCTGGTGGGGACGCACAGAAGAAGAAAAGGCTCGCGGATGATACGGAAAGCTTCCTTGCTGCTGGTGGGTGCCCTGGTGGGAGCTGCAGCAGTCACGACACTGTCCCAGATGCCGATCAATGTCTCGGTGGCGGCCAATGCCGCGGCAACCGATACCTATCGGCAGTTGAACCTCTTTGGCGATGTGTTCGAGCGCGTGCGTTCCGACTACGTGGAAGTGCCGGACGACGCTCAGCTGATCGAAAATGCCATCAACGGCATGCTGACATCGCTGGACCCGCATTCCAGCTACATGTCTCCGAAAAGTTTCCGCGACATGCAGGTTCAGACCCGCGGCGAATTCGGCGGGCTTGGCATTGAGGTCACCATGGAAGACGGCCTCGTCAAGGTCGTCTCCCCGATCGACGACACGCCCGCGGCCAAGGCCGGGGTTCTGTCCGGTGATCTGATCACCTATATCGACGGCGAGCAGGTCCAGGGTCTCACGCTGAACGAAGCCGTCGAGAAGATGCGCGGACCGGTCAAGACCGATATCGTGGTCACTGTCCGCCGCAAGGGCCGGGCCGAGCCGTTCGACATCACCATCACCCGCGACATCATCCGCATCCGGTCCGTGCGCTGGCGTGAAGAGGACGACGTCGGCTACGTCCGCGTGACCCAGTTCAACGAGCAGACATTCGACGGCTTGAAAAAAGGCGTTGAGGAGATGACGGCCAAGATCGGTGAGGACAACCTGAAAGGTTTCGTCGTCGATCTGCGCAACAATCCGGGCGGTCTTCTGGATCAGGCGATTGCCGTGTCCGACGCGTTCCTGGACCGGGGCGAAATCGTCTCGACCCGAGGCCGTGAAGCCGACGAGACCCAGCGGTACAATGCCCGCGCCGGCGATCTGGCCGATGGCAAGCCGGTGATCATCCTGGTCAATGGCGGCTCCGCTTCCGCGTCGGAAATCGTTGCCGGGGCGCTGCAGGATCACCGCCGCGCGACCGTTCTCGGCACCCGCTCCTTCGGCAAGGGATCGGTTCAGACCATCATCCCGCTGGGTGCCAACGGCGCGATCCGCCTGACCACGGCGCGTTACTACACGCCGTCCGGAACGTCCATTCAGGCCAAGGGCATCGTGCCTGACATCGAGGCTCTGCAGGATCTGCCCGACGAACTGGTCGGCCGCGTCGACACCAAGGGCGAAGCCGGCCTGCGCGGCCATCTTGAAGCCGACGGGGAAGAGGAATCCGGCAGCCAGGCCTACGTGCCGGCGGACCCGGAAGACGATACCCAGCTGAAACTGGCGCTGGACCTTCTGCGCGGGAACCAGGTGAACAGCGCGTTCCCGCCGGTTTCCGACAGCGCGGCTATCAAAAACTGATATCAGGCCCGCGCGCCGGTCTTCCGGCGCGCGGGTCCCCGCTTTCGTTCTGCGTATTCCTAAAACAATGAAGTTTCCGGTCCGGTGCATCGGCCGAGAAGCGCGGCGACATCCGAAGCTCCCGATAACCCAGTCAAATGGGTCCTAATTGGCTCCGGTTGGTATAAGGCTCAGGACGACATGTCGAGCGAAGATCTCACAGCTCCTCTTGGAATGGGCAAGCGGCGGCTCGTCAAGCTGCCGTTCGGCCTGATCGGCGCCGGAATCCTGAGCGTGGTGTTCACGACGACGTTCATCTGGATCGCCGTCGTCGACGACCCGCTCGGTGGCGAGCCGGTGGCCGTTCTGCCTCTCGAAGCGGTCGTCGAGGGTGTCACTTCCCAGGACATCGAAGTGGTCGAAATCCGGCCGGCCATTGGCGACGACCTCGGACCGAACCTGCGCCCGGAAAGCGCGGAAGACCTGCTTGGACCCCGCTACGAAATGATCGAGCGCCCGGACGGTCTGGGGCCGGATGCCCCGGTGACCGGACTGTCGGTCAATCCGGACAGCCGGGTCAGCGAGCGGTCTGACTACGGGTTTCTTCCCAAGATCAGCGACGCGGGCGTCCGGCCGCTCGACGCCTATTCAAGGCCGATCGTGCGCGAGTTCACGTCAATTCCGAAGATCGCCGTCGTGCTGACCGGACTGGGCCTGAGCGAGACCGGCACCCAGAATGCCATCCGCCGATTGCCGTCCGACATCACCTTCGCGCTTGCGCCCTACGGTGGAGATCTGGATCTCTGGATGCAGCAGGCGCGCGGCAAGGGCCATGAACTGCTCCTGCAGCTCCCGCTGGAACCCTTCGATTTCCCCGACAACGATCCCGGGCCGCACACGCTGCTCGTCAGCCTCCGGCCGGCCGAGATGCTGGACCGGCTGGCGTATCTTCTGACCCGTGTGACCAATTATGTCGGCGTCATTCCCGAGATGGGGACCCGGTTCACATCGACCAAACCGTCCATGGAATATCTGTTTGAGAAACTGAAATCGCGCGGTCTGATGTTTGTCGACAACGGCAGTTCCTCGCGCAGCCTGTCGCCCGAGGTGGCCGCTGACAAGCGCATTCCGTTCAGCGGCGTGGATGTCGTGCTGGACGAAGTTCCCAAGGAAGACAGTATCGACGCCAAACTGCTTCAGCTGGAAGGCGTTGCCCGGTCCCGCGGTGTTGCGGTGGCGGCGGCCTCCGCGCTTCCCGTTACCGTGCGCCAGTTGGAGAAATGGGTGCGGGACCTTGAGGAACGGGGTATCCAGCTTGTGCCCGTCAGCGCCACCATCGACCGGTGACAGGTGATTTCAGGCAAGGAAAAATCGTGACGAAGCTTGAGTCCGAAGCAGATTTCCCGGTGCCCGGGGAGGGGCTTCCCTACCGCCCGTGTGTCGGTATCGTGCTGATCAACAAGGACGGCCTGGTCTGGATCGGCAGCCGTGACGACGGTGGCAGTTCCGCCAATTACGAATACAGCTGGCAGATGCCCCAGGGCGGCATCGACAAGGGCGAGACCCCGGAGCACGCCGCGCGCCGTGAACTCTACGAGGAAACCTCGATCAGGTCCGTGACCCTTCTGGAAGAGGCACCGGAATGGTTTGCCTATGACTACCCCGAAGAGGTTGTCCGCAGATCGCGAAAAGGCAAGTACCGGGGACAGGCGCAACGCTGGGTCGCCTACCGGTTCGACGGGCCGGACGAGGAAATCAACATCCTGTCGCCGCCGGACGGCCATACCGCGGAATTCTCCTCCTGGCGCTGGGAACAGGCCGCGCATCTGCCGGAGCTGATCGTGCCGTTCAAGCGGCCGGTCTATGAGCGTGTGGTTGCCGCATTCTCGCACCTGACTGCCTGATCCGGCGAAGGCCGCACCGGTTAGTACTTATGTCCTGCTTGTCGTTTTTCGAACAGACAGGTCTGATCGGCCTCGCTAACATACCGACCAAATGCGTCGTATTGCAGCATCCGCCAGAGCGGAATTGCCAAGTGAACACGCAACCTTGGGAGACAAGCGCGGAGTTGATTCCGGGGCCGCGCTTCAGAGGATTTGGGAGGAACGCCAATGTCTTTCGGCAAGGGGCTTTCAAGAAAGCCGTCCCAGCCCAAAGGGCGTCAACTGGACGATGCGGCCCTGAGCGAGATTCAGGCTCTTCTGGGCAATGAAGCCCGCCGCCGGGATCTGCTCATCGAGCATCTCCACAAGATTCAGGATGCCCATGGGTGCCTCGAAGCGCGTCATCTGAAGGCCCTGGCCGAGGAGATGCGCCTGTCGCAGGCTGAGGTCTACGAAGTCGCCAGCTTCTATCATCACTTTGATATCGTCCGCGAAGGCGAGGCCAGACCGGCGCCGCTGACCATCCGCGTCTGCGACAGCATCGCCTGTTCGCTGAAAGGCGCGGACGAACTGGCGACCACGCTGGAAAACAGCCTGGATCCGGGCAGGGTGCGTGTTCAGAAAGTGGCCTGTATCGGCCGCTGCGCCGGCGCGCCTGCCATTCAGATCGGCAAGCGGGCGCTCGACCAGGCCACGGAACTCTCGGCCCGGTCTGCCGTCTTCGAGGGCAACACCGCTCCGGATATTCCGGACTATGTCCGACTTGAAGCCTATCGCGCCGATGGCGGCTACGGGTTGCTGGCGCGCGTCAGGGCCGGTGAACTGAAAGCCGTCGAGATCGCCGAAAATGCGCTTGAGGCCGGGTTGCGCGGTCTCGGCGGGGCCGGCTTTCCGACCGGCACGAAATGGAAGATCGTTCACGATCTGCCCGGTCCGAAATACCTGACCGTCAACGGGGACGAAGGCGAGCCCGGCACCTTCAAGGACCGCGTCCATCTGGAGCGCGATCCGCACAGGTTGCTTGAGGGGGCCCTGATCGCGGCCCATGCGATTTCGGCCGAGCGGATCTACCTCTACATGCGCGATGAGTATCCGGCGGTGCTGGACATTCTGAAGGCCGAGATCGAGGCCTTGCGCTCCGCCGGCATCATCACCACCATCGACATCGAACTGCGCCGCGGCGCCGGGGCCTATATCTGCGGCGAGGAAAGCGCGATGATCGAATCGATCGAGGGCAAGCGCGGCCTGCCGAGGCATCGGCCGCCCTTCATCGCCCAGGTTGGCCTGTTCGGCCGGCCGACGCTCAATCACAATGTCGAGACCCTGTTCTGGATGCGCGACATTGTCGAGAAGGGGCCGGAGTGGTTCGCCTCCAAGGGGCGCCGGGATCACAAGGGCTTCCGGTCGTTTTCGGTGTCCGGCCGGGTGAAGGAGCCGGGTGTCAAGCTGGCCCCGGCGGGCATCACCATGAACGAACTGCTGCAGGAATTCTGCGGCGGCATGGAAGACGGGCACAGCTTCAAGGGCTATCTGCCGGGCGGCGCGTCGGGGGGCATCCTGCCCGCGTCCCTCGCCGACGAGCCGCTGGACTTCGGCACGCTCGACAAGCACGGCTGCTTCATCGGCAGCCATGCCATCGTCGTCTTTTCCGATCACGACGACATGCGCGACGTTGCGCTGAACCTGATGCGCTTCTTCAAGCACGAAAGCTGCGGCCAGTGCACGCCCTGCCGGTCCGGCACCGAAAAGATGGAACATCTGCTGGCCCAGGGCGATTGGGACCAGTCCAAGATCGCCGATCTGGATGCCGTCATGCGCTCGGCCTCGATCTGCGGTCTCGGCCAAGCGGCCGCAAATCCGGTTGCCTCGGTGCTGAAGTTCTTTCCGGGAGAGTTCGAGAAATGAGCCAGGTAACCTTCTCACTCGACGGCACCACGGTCACTGCGGAACAAGGCGAGACCATCTGGCAGGTCGCCAGGCGCGAGGGCGTCGCCATCCCGCATTTGTGCCACAAGGATGCCCCGGGCTACCGGTCCGACGGCAATTGCCGCGCCTGCATGGTCGACATCGAGGGCGAACGCGTTCTGGCGGCCTCGTGCATTCGTGCGCCGTCCGAAGGCATGGTGGTCAACACCGCGAGCGAGCGGGCAAGCAAGGCCCGCGAAATGGTGTTCGAACTGCTCGCCGCCGACCAGCCGCCCCGCGACGCACATCCCGACCCGGACAGCGATTTCTGGAAATGGACCGACAGCGTCGGCGTTTCAACAGGCCGCTTCTGCGCTTCCGAAAAACCGGCCCCCGACGTGTCTCATCCGGCGATCGCGGTCAATCTGGATGCCTGCATCGCCTGCAACCTGTGCGAACGCGCCTGCCGCGAAGTGCAGGTCAACGATGTCATCGGCATGGCCGACCGCGGCGCGCACACGGTGCCGGTGTTCGATCTGGCCGATCCGATGGGCCTGTCGACCTGCGTTGCCTGCGGCGAGTGTGTTTCCGCCTGCCCGACCGGGGCGCTGATGGAAAAGAGCCTCCTGGATGCGACCGCGACCCGGCGCGAAGTCTACGCCGAGGAAACCGTCGACAGTGTCTGCCCGTTCTGCGGTGTCGGCTGCCTGACGTCGGTCTCCGTCAGTGACGGCAGGATCGTCAGCGTCGAGGGCCGCAACGGTCCGGCCAACGAGAACCGCCTGTGCGTCAAGGGACGCTTCGGCTTCGACTATGTGTCCAGCCCGGAACGTCTGACGAAGCCCCTGATCCGGCGGGATGACGCTCCCAAGCGTGGCGACATTGCGATGTCGCTGGAAAACCATCTGGATTTTTTCCGTGAGGCGACCTGGGACGAGGCGCTCGACAGGGCGGCGGCCGGATTGAAGGCGTCCTATCAGGCCAAGGGCGCTGCCGGCATTGCCGGGTTTGGATCGGCCAAGGGCTCCAACGAAGAGGCCTACCTGTTCCAGAAGCTGATCCGCCAGGGCTTCGGCTCCAACAATGTCGACCATTGCACCCGGCTGTGTCACGCCTCGTCCGTGGCCGCGCTCATGGAGGGCATCGGGTCGGGTGCGGTGACCGCGCCGTTCAATGCGGCCGAGGACGCCGATTGCATGATCGTGATCGGCGCCCGTCCGGAACAGAACCATCCGGTCGCGGCGACCTTCATCAAGCAGGCCGCGAAAAACGGCACCAGACTGATCGTCATGGACCCGCGCGGCCAGGGCCTGATGCGTTACGCCGACTACGGTCTGAAGTTCAAGCCGGGCACCGATGTCGCGATGCTCAATGCAATTCTCAACGTGATCGTCACGGAGGACCTCTACGACAGCCAGTATATTGCGGCCCATGTCGACGGCTTCGAGGCCTTGAGGGAAAAGATCCGCGAATTCACCCCCGAAGCCATGGCGCCGGTCTGCGGCATCGACGCACAGACCCTGCGCGAGGTCGCTCGCCTTTATGCCACCAGCGCGAAGTCGATCATCTTCTGGGGCATGGGCGTCTCGCAACATGTGCACGGCACGGACAATGTCCGCTGCCTGATCGCCATGGCGCTGACCACCGGCCAGATCGGCCGGCCAGGCACCGGCCTGCATCCGCTGCGCGGCCAGAACAATGTGCAGGGGGCCTCCGACGCCGGTCTTATTCCGATGGTGTTTCCCGATTACCGCTCCGTTGAAAACCCGGATATCCGCGCCGAATTCGAGGACGCCTGGGGGCGGACACTGGATCCGCTCGGCGGGCTCACCGTGGTCGAGATCATGGGTGACATTCTCGCAGGCGGCATCGAGGCCATGTTTGTCCAGGGCGAAAACCCGGCCATGTCGGACCCGGATCAGAGCCACGCCCGCAAGGCGCTGGCAAGCCTCAAGCACCTGGTCGTCCAGGATATCTTCCTGACCGAGACCGCCTGGCATGCCGACGTGATCCTGCCGGCGTCCGCCCATGCGGAAAAGCTTGGCACCTACACCAACACCAACCGCCAGGTCCAGATCGGCCGGCCCTGCGTCCCGCTGCCGGGCGAGGCCCGTCCCGACTGGGAGATCCTCATCCAGCTTGCCAACCGGCTGGACCTGAACTGGTCCTATGACGGCGTGCCGGCGATCTACGAGGAAATGCGCTCGCATATGGCATCCCTCGACAATATCTCCTGGGAGCGGCTGGAACGCGACGGCACGGTCACCTATCCGGCCGACGCACCCGACAGGCCGGGCAACGAGATCCTGTTCGGCCAGTCCTTCCCCACGAGCGATGGCCGCGGCAGGATCGTGCCGACCGACCTGGTGCCGCCGGACGAGCTGCCGGATGACGACTTCCCGCTGGTGCTCACCACCGGCCGCATGCTGGAGCACTGGCACACCGGCGCCATGACCCGGCGCGCCGCGGTGCTGGATGCCATCGAGCCGGAACCGGTTGTCTCCATGAACCCGCGCGACATCGAGCGCGCGAGCCTGGAGATAGGTCAGCAGGTCACGGTGGAAACACGGCGCGGCTCGATCACGCTGACCCTGCGCGCCGACCGGGACGTGGCCGCAGGCATGCTGTTCATCCCGTTCTGCTTCTTCGAGGCCCCGGCGAACTTCCTCACCAACCCGCAGCTCGATCCGTTCGGCAAGATCCCCGAGTTCAAGTTCTGCGCGGCCCGGATCGGCCCGGACGGACATCGGCAGGCAGCGGAGTAACAAAAAACAACCCCACCCTCGCCTCACACTCTGGGCCTTCCCCGACTTGATCGGGGATCCGTGCCATGTTGTCCCCGGGCGGTCTTGTGGTCCGGCCGGGGCTGCTTGGGTCAGTGGCCCTGCTGCCTGCTCAGTTCGCCGTGACGCTGACGTTCAACAGATCCGGCAGGGTCTGCGGTGCGGCCAGGCTGCCGAGGATCTGGGCGAGCGGAACAGGGCCTTTGGGCGCAAGCTTTATCCGCAGGTCGCCCGGATTGTTCAGGAACCTGGAGGCGGCTTCGCTCACCATGCGGGTGAAGGCCTGGTTGCCGATGGGTGCGGTCGCCTCGGCGACCTGCGCGATCAGGGCTTCGCGGAAGACGTTTTCCGGAATGCCCTCGGCTTCTGCGACATGGGCAATGCCCTTTGATGTCAGCCCGGCATCCTTGAAGATCAGGGACGCCTCGACGAATTGCGCGACGATCAGGGCCATCTGGCCCTGGTTCTCCGGATCCTCGAACAGCGTCCTGGGCACATTGGCGAAACGGGCCGAGAATTCCGCGCGTCCTAGCCCTTCGATATCCAGCATCATGCGCTCCAGGCTCAATTCCAGCGTGGCGTCGTCCCAGTAGAGGCGGGTTTCATCCGACCAGACCACTTTTTCAAGGCCAAGGGCGCGGAAGAGCGCCCGTACTTCGGGATCTTCGAGGGCGCTGACCGGAAACCGGATATCCTCATTGCGGACATGGAAACTGGTGGGCAGGGGAGGAACCGTGGTGGCAACGGTCATCTCCGCCGATCCGACCCGTGTGCGTCCAATGTGCGGCACGGTGACATCCAGTCCCTTGACCTCGTATCCGAAGGACCGCGGCATGAAGGCCCGGGCAACGTCGAGCGGATGCTCCTCGCCGAAATCCGGATCGGCCATCAGCGTGCTGATCATGGCGCGCATCGGCGTGTAGTCGGCGAACTCGATGTCCTTGACGGCCGCCCAGTCGATCTTGAGAGAGCCGCCGTCCGGCAGGTCCGGTGCGTCGAGACCGACCAGGATCATTTCGCCGATGCCGTTTGAACCGACCTCGGACATCGCCATTTCCGCGATGCTGAGGTCGACACCCTTTTCCGGTTCCGGGGACGGGACCTTCACGCTGATGCCGCTGATGCGGGCATCCGTGATGCCGAACGACCGGTAGAGCTGGAACATGCCGGTGATCAGTTCGTCCGGCGCAGGCGCCTTTTTCGCGAGCAGGCCGTCGAACAGCTCAAGGAGCGTGTTGTCCCGCTTGGTGACGGTCAGATCGCTCATGGTAGCGCTGTCGATGGCGATATCGACCGCAATTCCGTCCGGCATGTCCTGGCGCGAGGAATAGTCGATCGTGGATCCGGAGCCGATCAACGTCACGGTGTCACCGCTTGCCGGCACATCCGGATCGAACAGGTCGACCAGGGCGGCGCCATCGATGTTCGAATAGATGGTTTTGCCCTGGCGCGTTTCCTGCGCGAGCATGCTGCCGGAGGCCGGATCGCGTGTCCGGAAATTCTGTGTGACGCTGTCGAAGGAATGTTCGCCACCCCGGCCGTCGGCCGCGTCGGCCATCCGGTAGCCGTCCAGTTGCATGGTGCCGGAAAACACAAGCGTGTCGGTGCCGTCTTCGGTCGCATGGGCTTCCATGGTCATGCCCGTGTTGTCGACCCTGATTTCATCAAAGGACGTCAGCAGCGCAGCCCTGATGGCGGGCAACCATCGGCTGAGGGGGCGCTGCGGATCCTCCGCCGGGGCCTGTAGCAGCGTGAAGCTGTAGTCTGTCGCCGACGCTCCTGCCAGACGGCCGTCGATTTTCAGGCGGCCCTTGCCCTCGGCCGATGCGGTGACGACAAATCTGGTGTCGTCCGAATAGACCCAGTGTGCGGCCTCGAATTGACGACGCTCGTGGCTGAAGCCCGTGATGGTGACGGTGCCGCTCGTCAGCTTGATGTCGTAGGTCAGGTCGGTCAGCCTGGACGGATCGATGTCTGTTGTGCTGCCGCTGCCGGTGATGTCGATGTCGTCCGCCGGCAGGTTCTTGATCGTTCCGCTCATGGAGAACGTGCTGTCTGAAATGGTCAGCGTGTCGCTGGCACTGTCGTAGTCGACGGCACCGGTCTCAAACCCGAGACCAAGCTCTTTGAGACCATCGGCATAGGCCTCGAAAGCCGCTTTGCCGGTGTCCTGGGCAACGGCGGCTCCGGACACCAGCACCAGCGCGGTACAGAACGAAAGAAGCCGGAGGCGGGTTTTGGCGCAATGCGGAGGCGAAACGGACAGGGAATTCGTGAACAAGGTCTTGGCTCCAAACCGGAAGATCGGAAATGACCACTCGGGGAAGGGTCTCGCCCGATATGGAGGCATATCTGCGGCCATTCCATGACTATGACCCAATCTCATGACAAGGTCGATTCACAAGGTGGGCAGAAACGGGCGGGCAGAAACGGGCGGCCTGAAACGGAAATGGGAGGACGGAAATCAGGGCAGGGCGGCCAGCCACTCCGCGCGCACATCCGCGTTCTCTTCCGCAAGGATCGCATGGTCTTTCTCCGACTTGAGCAGATCCGCGGGCGCCAGCTTGCGAAATGCCCACACGGCGGTGCTCCTGACGACAGCATCGGGATCGGCCAGATGGCGCCGGACAGGCTCCAGCAGTCCGGGATCGCCGCTGTTGCCGGCGGCGATCAACACGTTGCGCAGCAACCTGTTGCGGCCGATCCGCTTGACGGGCGAGCCGGAGAACAGCTTGCGGAACGCAGCGTCGTCCAGCGTGAGGAGATCCGACAGGCGGGGGGATTTCAGGTCCTCCCGGGCAACAAGCTTTGCTTCGCGGGCCGCATCGGCGAACTTGTTCCAGGGGCACGCGGCGAGACAATCGTCGCAGCCGTAGATCCGGTTGCCCATCGCCTTGCGGAACTCGCCGGGAATCGGACCGGGATGCTCGATGGTCAGGTAGGAGATGCAGCGCCTTGCGTCGAGCTGGTACGGTGCCGGAAAGGCGTTTGTCGGGCAGTTGTCGAGGCAGGCCCGGCAGGAGCCGCAATGATCGCGTTCCGCTCCGCTCGGCGGCAGCTCCAGCGTGGTGAAGATCGACCCGAGAAAGAACCACGAGCCGAGCTTGCGCGAAACCAGGTTGGTGTGCTTGCCCTGCCAGCCGAGGCCGGCGGCCTCTCCGAGCGGCTTTTCCATCACCGGCGCGGTGTCGACAAAGACCTTGACGTCACCGCCCGCCCGCGACACCAGAAAACTCGCCAGTTCCTTCAGCCGTCCCTTGATGACGTCGTGATAGTCGCGGTGGCGCGCGTAAACGGAAATGCCGCCGCTGCTCTTGTCATCCAGATGCGCCAGCGGATCGTCCTCCGGCGCGGTGCCGGGGCCGTAATTCATCGCCAGCATGAGTACGGAGCGGACTTCCGGCCAGAGCGCGGGCGGCGACCCGCGCCGGTCGGCGGTCTCCGCCATCCAGCCCATGGTGCCGTGATAGCCCTGGTCCAGAAAGCGGCGCAGCCGGCCCTTGGCTTCCGGGATCCCGTCGGCGGGTGCGATCCTGACATCGTCGAAGCCGAGCGCGGATGCCTTCTCGGCAAGGGCGGTCAGGAGTTTTGTGGTTTTTTTATCCAAGACTGACCGCAGCGTCTGTAGGGCCGTGAGATAGGAAACGGAGCCCGAAGCTTAGGCCCGGCACCCTTAAAAATCCAGATCCGCATAGGTTGAGGCGGGCGGCATGCCAAGCACCTTTTCGCCGAGCAGCGGGCGCATGGACGGGCGGGACTTGACCCGGGCGTACCAGCTGCGGATGTCCTCCTCGTCGCTCCAGGGCACCTCGCCGAGGTAATCGGCGCAGGACAGGCTGGCCGCGAGGGCGAAATCGGCGAAGGTCAGCCGGTCGCCCGCGATCCAGCGGCGCGAGGCGACCAGGTAGCCGAAATACTTCAGGTGATGCTGGATATTGGCGCGGGCAACGCGCAGCGCCGCGGAGTCCGGTTCGCCGCCACCGGCCGATTTGGGCATGATCTGCTTGTAGAGGCGCTCGCGCACCAGATGACCGACCACTTCCTGATCGAACTTGCCGAGGCTCCACTCCACCAGCCGCCGGGTTTCGGCGCGCGCTTCCGGGTGATCGGGCATCAACCGCCGGTCGGCGACCGCATAGCCGCGGGTCTCGTCGAGATACTCCATGATCGGACCGGGTCCGCAGATCGCCGGCCCTTCGTTTTCCACCATCACCGGAACCGTCCCGGCGGCGTTCAGCATCAGGAGCTGTTGCGGCCGGTCCCAGGGGTTCACGTGGCACTCCTCGAAGGCAGCGCCGTATTCACTCAGGATCAGGCGAATGAACCGGGAGGAGGGAGAGAACGGATGGTGGTAGAGCGTGAGCATGTCAGGTCAGGACCTGTGATCAACAGTGAATGGACGCGGTCCGGCCGCGCCGCGCCCGCGTGCCGGCCGGACGGTTCCCCGCACGGACGCGCCGTGTCTGCAATCAAATCGGCTCATGCCACATCATTCCTGTTTTCGGACCGGTTCCCGGGGTTAAGAGCCTGAACTGTGGCAAGACTACGTCGCGGGCCGCCACCGGCGTCAGGGAACGCGTTAACGGAGAGTTTGCCATCAATATGGTTATCAAGGGTTTGACGGGACCCTTCGGCTTCGTCAAATAGGTGGCGGCACGACGAAGCATGAGGAGGGCGGACCTTGAACCGCCACTCATAGCCGGTCAGGCCGGATGTCATCAAGCCCCTCGGAGACAAGACACGCAATGGACGGCCAAACGATCGTAAACGCTCTGATCCTGGGGATTGTCGAGGGGCTGACCGAATTCATTCCGGTGTCCTCCACGGGGCACATTCTGTTGCTGGGTCATTTTCTCGGCTTCGAAAGCACCGGCAAGACCTTCGAGGTGCTGATTCAGCTCGGTGCCATCCTGGCGATCCTGACGGTTTATTTCGGCCGCCTGTGGCAACTGACCATGGCCCTGCCGTCCGACCCGGCCAGCCGTCGCTTCGTTTTCGGCATCCTGATCGCCTTCCTGCCGGCCGCCGTGATCGGCGTGATGGCGCACAGCTTCATCAAGGAGGTGCTGTTCGAGAGCCCGGCGCTGATCTGCACCACCTTGCTGGTCGGCGGCGTGATCCTGTTGTGGATCGACCGGCTGCCCCTGAAACCGCGCTACACCAACGTCATGGATTATCCGCTGCATCTGTGCCTGATCATCGGTTTCTTCCAGTGCCTTGCCATGGTGCCGGGGGTGTCGCGCTCCGGTGCCACCATCGCCGGCGCGCTGCTGTTGGGCACTGACAAGCGTTCGGCCGCCGAATTCTCGTTCTTTCTGGCCATGCCGACCATGGCCGGCGCCTTTGCCTATGATCTCTACAAGAACCGCAACGTGCTCTCCATGGACGATGCCGTCATCATCACGGTCGGCTTCATTGCCTCCTTCATTGCCGGAGTGTTCGTGGTCAGGGGCCTGCTGGATTTCGTCTCCCGCCACGGCTTCGCCCCTTTCGCCTGGTGGCGGATTTTCGTCGGCCTTGCCGGTTTCACGGGACTTTATTTTCTGGGCTGAGGTGAGACGGGTCTCTCGCCGGATCACACCACCACCGCCGCCTCGGCCCTCAAGTCCATCGGCTCTGATCGGCCGGTCTTTTGGCGTCACCCCGGCCGACCGCAGGGAAAACCGGGGCCCACGCGTTTCCAGAGGTTTCGCGTCGGGCCGAGCGGCCGAACTGCAATCAGTGCCGCCTCGGCAAGCGGTGTTGGTCAGCGGGGCCTTTGTCGGAATTTCGGCAAGACCGCTTGTTGTCCCTCTCCCCCCTTGCGGGGGAGATGTCTCCGCAAGGAGACAGAGGGGGGGCAACCTCTCGGCGCACTCAGGGTTTCAGAAATTTGCCGCAGCGCTGCACCCCCCCTCTGTCAGCAATGCGGACATCTCCCCCGCAAGGGGGGAGACAGGCGCAAGCGGCAAGTCGCTCATGTCCCAACAGGACACCGGGAGGCCATGCCCATCACAACGCTGGATGAGGCAAACAGCCGGGGGGGAAGTTGTGCCTCACGCAGGCCGGTCAAGGTCCCTGCCATCCCCGTAAAGCGCGCTCAGTTCCCCGAGTTCGCGCGCCAGCTCGGCGCGCAAGCCCTCCGGGCCAATGAGTTCGGCGCCCGGCCCCAGCCAGCGCACCAGCGGCAGGATGCGCGTGCGTGCCGTGGAGGGAATGCTGATCAGGACCCGGCCGTCCTTCGCCGGGGTGAACACCGCGTGGCGGTAATACCAGTCGGCGCCCAGTTTCTGGGCCTGGCGCGGGGTGATCAGGATCTTGGCGATCTGTTCGTCCTGCTCCCAGCGGCGCATCGCCCTGGACAGCCAGACACCGCCGAGCAGGCTCTGGATGGAAAATTCCCTGTCGGGCCGGAAGAACAGACCGCTGATCTCCAGATTGCGCACCCTGTCGGCCCGGTAGACCTTGACCAGGTCGGTGTCCACGCAGCGTCCGGCCAGATACCACAGATCGCGGTCGAACAGGACGCCGCGCGGCTCGACGTCATGGGCCTTCACGGTTTCCCGGGACGGGTTCACATGCTCGAAGCGCACGCGCCGGCTTTCCAGGATGCCCGCCATGAAGCCGTCCAGCGCCTGCTGCCAGTCCCCGGTCGGTTCCGCCTTGGTGCCGGAATGAAAAATGTCCGCCGGGATCGGCTCGATGCCGACGATCCGCTCGGCCTGTTTGAACAACCCGTGGACGTTCTTCGGCAGCGAGGCCAGCAGCTTCTGTTCCGCGGAGGCAAGATCGGCGGCGAGCGGCACCGTCCGGCTGGCACGCACCAGCGCCATCGCCGCCAGCAGCGCCGCGGTCTCGTTGCGGGTCAGGGCGACGGGCGGCTGCAGGTAGCCGCTGGCGAGCCGATAGCCGCCTTCCGCGCCCCGCGCTGCGTCCACCGGAACGCCGAGCGCGATCAGCCGGTCGATGTCGCGGTAGATCGTCCGGAGCGACACCTGGAAGCGCTCCGCGAGCACCGTTGCCGGGATGAGTTTGCCGCCGGTCAGAAGCAGCAGGATGCCGAGCGCGCGTTCAATCGGGTTCATGCGGGAAGGCCTTGCGGGTTGGGATGATCAAAAAAACATAACCCGCGAACAGAACGGGATCAAACCTGACTCCCTGCTGTCAGGATTGCCCTGTCATTGTTCTCCTGTCCCCGAAAAACGGAAGACCCGCTCGGGACCGACAAACGAAAACCGCCCGGCCCCGCACCGCTTTGATCGACCCTTCGTGATGGCGGCGGCGCTGGCCGGACTGCAAAGGTGAGAGTGTCCGCCGGGATACTCCGGGAGAAGTGAGATGAGCGTTGAGATCGATACCGTATTCCGCAGCCGGGCAAACAGCCGCGGCCTCCTGCTGTCTGCCCTTGGTGTATGTGTCGCTGAAGTCCGGCGCTATTTTGCTCGCAGGGCTACCAACAGGGCTCTGGCCCATCTGAGCGAGACGGACCTCAAGGACATCGGCCTGGTGCGCACCCGCTACGGCTACCGCGAACTGCATCACGACCGGCTCGGGGCGACCTGGTGGAACGTGTAACAAGGAACCCGGCGGCTGCAGGGCAGCCGCCGGGTCAGCCGCCTGACTTGCGGGTCAGGGCCTTGATCTCCGGCTTGTTCCACGCCAGGAACATCACGATCAGCGCACAGACGGCCGCGACGATGACGCCGTAGAAGGGCAGATCCAGGTCGAGACCGATCAACTCGCCGCCGACCAGCGAAATCACCCCGGCGACCAGCGTGAACACCGCGATCGTCACGCCCATCACCCAGCCCTGTTCCTCGTCGCCGACCGCCGCCGAATAGAGCCCCAGAAATGTCGGATAGGCGATGCCGAAGACGAAATAGAAGCAGAACACCGGGATGAAGGTCAAAAGCGCGTTCGGCGCGGCGATGAAGGCCGCCGCCGACAGGGCCCAGACCGTGAAGGTGATCCCGAGGATCGCCTCCTTGCTGAAGCGTTTCTGCGCCGGCACCACCAGGAAGGTGCTGGAAAAGGCCAGGGCGAAGCCGATGGTCAGCATCACCATCGATCCGCCGAGGGTGCCGTAGCCGAACCGGCTGGTGAGATAATTGTCGACGAAGATGTAGAACGACATGTTGGCGATGTGGAACAGCAGGAACACCACCGTCAGCCGCATCACCTTCGGATAGGCCCTGATCTTCAACATGAGTTCGAAGATTTCCGCAGGGCGGAACACGAACGGCGCACGCTCCGCCTGATCATCGCGCGCGTCGCGGAACCCGAACAGCACCAGCACGATGGCCATCGCCACCAGCGCGAAACAGGCATAGAACGGCAGCTTCACGCTGGCCATGCTGCCCAGGATCGCCGGGTCCGAGAGGACCCCGCCGATGATCGGACCGCCGACCAGGCCGAAGCTGACGCCGGTGATGATGTAGCCCATGTTGCGGTTGCGGTCTTCGTCGTCCGTGCTGCCGTCGATCATCGCGGCCTGGGCGATCGGCTGGTTGCCGGCGGTCAGTCCGGTGATCGCCCGCCCGAGGATCAGCAGGGCGAAACTGTTCAGGTAGAGCGCGGCGATGGTCAGCGCATAGCCGCCGAGGGCGCCGACAAGACAGATCAGGATGGCATTCCTGCGCCCGATCACGTCGGAGATCTTGGAAATATACGGCGCGCCGAAAAACCAGCACAGAAAAAACACGCCGATGATCAGCCCGTAGTCGAAGTGGCGCGCGGCCTCCGGCGTGTCCGCCGGCAGCATCGAGGTGCCGGGCGTCATGACCAGGCTGTTGAGGATCGGAAACACCAGCCCCTGGCCGAGCATGTCGACGAAGACGATAAAGAGCAGGGTGATTTTCGCAAGCAAGGACATCGGCGCCTCCTGTTGCAAATGACGGTAGGCGATCCGGGCCTGCCCGGCAATGGTGGAGGAGGGGCGCCTATCGGACTCGCTTTTCCCCACCCGGCGTCATACCGGACGCTCTGCAGCGCAGCTGCATGGCCAGAGCCGGAACCCGGCGCGTCATTCGCGCCGCAGGCGCGTCTTTATTGGTAAGTTCAAATTTTAACCGGATCTTGTGCGCGCTTTCGCGCGCGCTGACTTGCCGGGTTCCGGATCTGCGCGCAGGTGCACTGCACCTGTCCGGAAAGACGAACGGAGGGTTTGTCAGCAGTCCGAGGCGGGCCCGCGCCCGCCTCCTCAAAACGAGTTCCCGCGCGTTACGCCGGGCGGTGGGCGTCGTACTGGCCGTGCTCGCGGAACCGGTCCAGATAGGTCGGCAGGATCGCCGCCAGCGTGGCGGGCGAAATGCCGATGCCTTCCAGGGTGCGGCCGTCGGCCTTGGCCGCATCGGAGACCACATTGTCGGTCTTCAGAAGCTCCACCTGATCGGCGGTGAAGGGCGCCATCGGCAGCATCTGGAACACCTTGCCCATGGCGGAGGCGACCGGGAACGGGATCGGCAGCAGCACGCGCTTGCGCAGGGTCACCTCGAGGGTCTCCTCCAGGCAGTCGCGGAAGCTCTTGACCTCCGGCCCGCCGAGTTCATAGACGGCGCCCGCGCTCAGCTCACCGTCGACGGCGCGCCCCACGGCCTCGGCCACGTCGCACACATAGACCGGCTGGAACTTTGTCTCGCCGCCGCCGAGCAGCGGCAGCGCCGGCGAGAACCGCGCCATGCCGGCGAACTTGTTGAAGAAGTCGTCTTCCGGCCCGAACACGATCGAGGGCCTGAGGATCACCGAGCCGGGCAGGGTCTCCAGCACCCCGGCCTCGCCCACCGCCTTGGAGCGGGCATAGGCCGACGAACTCTCCGCATCCGCGCCGATGGCGGACACATGCGTGATGCCGGCGAGACCCGCCGCACGGGCGGCCTCGGCGATGGCGCGCGGGCCGAAGGCCTGCACCGCGTCGAAGGTCTGCTTGCCGGAGGGCGCCAGGATGCCGACCGCATTGACCACCGCGTCCGCGCCCTGGACGGCCCGGTCGACCGACCAGCGGTAGCGCAGGTTCGCCTGCACCGGCATGATCTGGCCGACCGCGCCGAGCGGCTGCAGGTGGGTGGCCAGGTCCGGCCGGCGCACGGCCGCGCGCACCCGGTAGCCGCGCTTGGCCAGCGCCTGGACGATGTGGCGGCCGAGAAAGCCCGAAGCGCCGAAAACCGTGACGAGTTTGCCGTTGAGGGGTGTGGACATCGCTGGAAATGCCTTTTGTCGCGTCCGAAGGGGGGAGGCCGCCGTTTGTTCACGTTTCCCGGCGCTCCGCTGAAGTGTTTCTTAGCCCTTTGACGCGGTGCTGTGAAGGGCTTGGCGGCACCATGGCACCGAGAAGTGAAAAAAGTCACCTTCCCTGATTGACAAGGCCCACCCCCGCCCTTACAAGCCCCCCTCACGGCCCAGGTGGCGGAATTGGTAGACGCGCTAGCTTCAGGTGCTAGTGCTCGAAAGGGCGTGGAGGTTCGAGTCCTCTCCTGGGCACCAAATTCCCGTTTCGGACAGTCTACCAACGTCCGAAACACTCAAAAAAAGCTCCGGTTCTCCGGGGCTTTTTTTTGTTTCTGGTGTCCGACGTTGTCCGACGGGGGTTGTTGGTATCCGATGCATTTGTTGGTACCATTTCCCCGAAAAGACCAACAAGCTTGGGATTCGTATTGGTCTTTTTGGAAATGCGAGACCAACAATGCCGCTGACCGATGCCCAGATTCGCCGGCTGAAAGCGCCGGAAAAAGAGAAAAAGCTGAGCGATAGCGAAGGCTTGTATCTCCTGCTGAAGCCATCGGGAGGTCGATTGTGGCGCATGGCCTACAGGTTCTCCGGAAAGCAGAAGGCCCTGGCGCTGGGCCAGTACCCGCATGTTGGTCTGCTGGAAGCGCGGCGCAAAAGGGATGCGGCAAAGGCTCTGCTCGCCAGGGGCCTCGATCCATCACAGGAAGCGAAGGTGGAAAAGGCCGGGGCCGCTCTCTCGAACGGGAACACGTTCAACCTCATCGCTGACGAGCTTCTAGAGAAAATGGGACGGGAAGGCCTGGCAAAGACCACGCTGACCAAGCGGCGCTGGCTTCTGGACATGGCGAGGGCAGATCTTGGCAAGCGCCCGATCAGGGACATCACGGCTTCCGAAATCCTGGTCCCGCTGCGCAAGGTGGAGGCGCTGGGCAATTATGAAACGGCCCGCCGGCTGCGCGCGACTGTCGGTCAGGTCTTTCGCTATGCGATCGCAACGGCGCGTGCGGAAAACGATCCGACCTTCGGCCTCAAGGGCGCGCTGACGACACCCAAGGTGGTTCACAGGGCGGCTATCACCGACTGGCAGCGCCTTGCAGGGCTCATTCGCTGCATCTGGGACTACGAAGGTTCCTACGAGACCCGTGCGGCACTCAAGCTGATGGCGCTGCTCTATCCGCGGCCCGGAGAACTGAGATTGGCCGATTGGGCCGAATTCGATCTGGCAAAGGCCACTTGGACGGTCCCCGCAGCCCGAACCAAGATGCGTAGGGAACACAAAAAGCCCTTGTCTGGTGCTGCAGTCGAAATCCTTCAGGACCTGCACCAGTTGACCGGAAACCGGCCGCTGGCCTTCCCCTCTGTTTCTTCACCAAAACGTCCTATCAGCGAGAACACCATGAACGCCGCGCTGAGACGGATGGGCTTCACCAAGGAAGAGATGACCTCTCACGGCTTCCGGGCGACTGCCTCGACATTACTCAACGAGAGCGGCAAGTGGAATCCGGACGCGATTGAGGCTGAGCTTGGGCACGTGGGTGCTGATGAAGTGCGAAGGGCCTATCACCGGGCAGCCTATTGGGAGGAGAGGGTGCAGATGGGGGAGTGGTGGGCAGAGAGCCTTCTTGACCGGCTGGATTGAGTTGCGCCAAGTCGAATAGGGAGAAAGTTCATGGAATTGGACGTTTTACATTGGTCTTTAAAAGCTTATTGGACGCTTGAAGAAGCTGCCCAGATTTGTCTTGGTCTGGAGCCATTGCAGGCACCTGAGGGTGAATACGCGGGCAATTTAGTGGGGCTTCCACCGGGTGTGCCGATGGCGGTTGAAGAACTCTACGATTCGATTTGCCGCGCACAGGTTATGGGTGATCTCGATTGCCGTGAAGTGAATTCGACGTTTGTTGTTAGACCATTGGAATTGCTGGATTGGTGTTATGTACATGGCCTCGTTTTTGGCGATGATTTGGCTTACGAAATTGAAGAGCTAGCTCGAATTAAGGCAGGCAGTAGACCGGTCACCGAATCGCAAGAAAATGTCCTTGAATTGAGAGAACGCGAGAGCTTGCTAAAGATAGTCATCGGTGTGGCAGTGTCGCGCTATGCGCATGACCCAAAGGCTAAGCGAACAGAAACTGCAAAAAAAATAGCGTCAGATTTAGCGATTTTGGACCTTTCTTTAAGTGAGGATACGATCCGTAAGTATCTGAAAGAGGGAGGAGATCTTCTGCCACAGGACGTAACAGAATAAATCCCACTAACCGAATACGGTTAAGCGCTAACCGAATTCGGCCTCAAATCCTTTGAGGCTTCCTAGAACGGCTTCGTGTTAAAAAAAACGAGGTTGTTCCATGACTGACCAACTCAAACTTCCCCAGACCGGCTTCCTCAGGCTGAAATCCATAATTGCTCCTAATGGGCCCATCCCGGTCAGCAAGTCCACTTGGTGGGCTGGCGTCAAGGACGGGCGCTTTCCGAAACCCGTGAAACTCGGTGAGCGTATCACCGTCTGGCAGGTCGAAGACATCCGCGGGCTTCTGGATAAGCGCGCATGAGGTTCCGAGAAAAGTTTACTCAACAGGAAGCACGGGGGAGCTTGAGGGCTTCCGAAATTGCGCATCTCGCCAGGCTCTCGGGAGGTGAGGTCTATCGTGAAAGCGCGCTCATCCCCGGCCCAGGTCACTCCCGGGAAGACAGGTCTCTTCAGGTCACACCCAACCAAGACGCACCCTGCGGCTTTATCGTTCATAGCTACGCCGGTGATAATTGGCGCAACTGCCGGGATTACGTTCTGGCTCTCTTGGGGCGCCGTTCAGTTGATGCGACAAAATGGCGAAGGCCTTCACATGCTCATACAGACCGGTTCGAGGCAGACAACATCCGCAAGATCCAGTTTGCCCACCGGATTTGGTCGGAGGGCATCCCAGCGATGGGCTCGCCGGTCGAAACCTATCTGGCATTTCGAGGTTTGACGATCCAGCCTGAAATCACATGTCTGCGCCACCACGCTTCATGTGTATTCAAGCGCGAGAAGGTCGAAGCAATGATTGCTCCGATAGTGAATATTCGGACGAACTGCTTTCAGGGGATCCACAGGACGCGATTGAGCCCCAAGGACAAGGCAATGCTTGGACCTGCAAAGGGCGGCTGTGTGAAATTGAGTGGCGATGATGAAGTCACAGAAGGTCTTCACATTTGTGAGGGTATCGAGACAGGTCTTGCACTTTTGCAGGCCGGATTCCGCCCGCTCTGGGTTTGCCTGTCTTCAAGCGGCATATCCTCTTTTCCGGTTCTTCAGGGCATCGAGTGTCTGATGATCTTTGCGGACAATGACCTGAACGGTGCCGGCCTGAAAGCGGCAAGCGTTTGCGCGAAACGTTGGAACAATGCCGTTAAAGAGGTCCACGTTCTTCTGCCGAAAGATTCTGGCACAGACTTTGCCGACAGGAGGGCACGGTGACTGGCCTGATTAGTCCCGAACGATGGCAAACAGAAAATGCCAGAAACGTTACCGCAAACGCTTTGGCAAGCAACTGTGTCGGTCGCAAAAAACCCAAGCGCTTCTGCGACCTTTTAGACACAAATACACTATTGGCGACTGAATACCCCGAGCCCCGCTGGATCGTACCTGGCTATCTTCCTGAAGGCTTCTCTGTACTGGCCGGCAGGCAAAAGCTCGGAAAAACATGGTTGGCGATAGACTGGTCGATTGCTGTGGCAACAGGCGGCGATGCGATGGGGAATATCGGCTGCGATCAGGGCGACGTCCTCTATATCGACATGGAGAACGGTCTTCGGCGCATCAAGAAGCGGATTGAGACGCTTTTTCCCGACAACCCACCCGACTTGTCGCGGCTTCAATGGGCAACAGAGACAATATCGCTGAATGCGGGCTTCATGGATGCGATTGAAGCGTGGCGCGTCAATGCAACCGATCCAAGACTGATTGTGATTGACGTGCTAACGCGGATTAAGTCCCCTGGGTCTCGTTCGCGCAATGCCTACGAAAATGACTACGCTGCATATGCCGGCCTGCAGAATTGGGCGATTGAAAATGGTGTCGCATTGTTGGCACTACACCACACCCGAAAAGGTGGCGCTGAAGATCCGCTCGAGGCTTTGTCCGGATCAAATGGTCTCTCGGCCGTGGCTGATACAACGCTGGTGTTAGATCGGAATTCGAACGGCTTCACACTATATGGACGAGGCCGTGATCTGCCGGAAAAGGACACGGCATTGAATTTCGAAGGTGGTCACTGGACCCTACAGGGTGAAGCGTCGGAAGTTCACCGTTCGGAACAGCGCTCCAAGATCATGTCTGTTCTCCGTGATGCGACCGAACCTATGGTGCCCGGTGCCATCGCGAAGGTGACCAGCATGAAGCCGGGTAATGTCCGCAGGTTGCTGAGCAAGATGGTGGCTGATGGCGAAGTGCACAAAACCGGGCGCGGCCAATATGTTCATCCCGAAAACAAGCATTCTACTACCGACAGTCCCGATACGATCACCGCCGGTAACATCGGTAACAATTCATCAAGCAATGTCTCTTCGTAAGTTCAGGCGCGGGCAAAGTTACCGCTGTTACCGATGTTACTGCACCTTGGACCCGAGGCCACGAGCTGAAGAACCCAGGAATATACTCAAGATTTTATTCAAAAGGTCAAAAAGAAATGTCGAATAACATCGAAAAGTCCGAAAAAAAGCAAAAGCGTAAGCCGATAACAATACTTGATGACGGAGGCGTCGAGGTAAGAAATCGGGAGCCAGGTGCGCCGTTGTTCGGCTCGGTCGACATGGATTTCATAAAGGGTTTGACCGCCAACATTTTGGGAATCGCAAATCAGGATACCGATGCTCCTGGACCCGCATTGACTGCCTACGTTGCATCCATAGTCAAGGGTATTGATCCGCAGGACCAGGTAGAGGCCATGCTGGCAACGCAAATGGCGGCAACACACTTTGCGGTCATGCAGGCTAGCCGTTGGCTGCTCCATGGCAACAAAGACATTAAGACCCTCGATAGTGCTGAGCGTGCCTTCAACAAGCTGTCGCGAACCTTCGCCGCTCAATTGGAGGCGTTGAAGCGTTACCGATCCAATCCTGTCAGCGTCCGTGACGTCAACGTGGCAGATGGCGGCCAGGCAATCGTCGGCAATGTGAGTAGCGTTAAATCCGAAAATGACAAAAGTTGACGCATACCCCATGCACAGTTCACCGCGTTGCACTGCCAGATCGAAGCGAACCGGTGAGCCCTGCCGGAATCCAGCAGTAAAGGGATGGTCCGTGTGCCGGATGCACGGCGCACGCGGCGGTTCCATGTCTGGAAAGGATTGTCCGGCCTATAAACACGGTGGACGCACCAAAGAAGCTGAGCAATTACGCAAACTGTCAAATGGCCTGGCGCGGCTTATGCGGGATTTTGGCAGTTGAACTTTTAGTCTGAAGTTTGACCGTTGGTAATCACTTTAATCAGGGTGATCCAAGTAACGCTTTGATTTTGATATGGGAGTTTCGAAGAGAAAGAAGAAGCCTTGCGGTGCAGCAGGGCTGTAACAATGTTCGCTCCCACTGCGCTGTCGCAATTATCCCCGATGACACCAGCAAACGCTATAGGCGAAACTAGCTTCGCACTCTGGAAATAGACAGTCACGCAAAGGTTGTGGCTTAGAAGAAAATTTTCTAGCCTCTAGACAATAGCCTCCAAGCTGCATGAGCAACAAATTGCCAGAGAACAAAAACCCACACGTGTACCGGATGGCGCGATTTCTGCCGTTCGACCCTTCCCATGACCAAATCTACGAAGAATATCAGGTCGCAAAAGACGCGCTCAATCTTGACACCGTCGCATATCACTACGTGCTTGATGCTGCCAAATCCGGTGCTCATGTCATTGTTTTGACCGGCGACGCGGGCCACGGAAAAACGCATCTGTGCCGAAGAGTGATTGAGAGCCTCCTCGAATATGACGAGGAGGAGGCAAGAAAACTAATCATCGGAGCTAGTGATGGAAGGCAGATAATCAAGACTAAGGAGGGCACATCTGGAGCTGGTGCATTGCGCATCTTCAAGGACTTTTCCGAGTTTGCGCCCGAGCTCGCGGCCAGTCTCGTCGAAGAGTCAAACAGCGCCGACGCAGTGACCATCATCTGCGCTAATGAGGGTCGTCTTCGCGCCGTTCTTTCATCGAGCAGCGCTGGGCCGTACTGCAAGGAGCTGCTCAAGAGCTTTGAGGCATCCTTCGAAAACGGAAAGGCAAGCCGCGACGGGCGAATCCATGTTGTGAACCTCAATCATCAGTCCACCGCGGCGGGAAGTGAAGGGCAGTCACTTGGAGACCGTGCAATTCGCAACTGGACCTCAGGCGTGAGATGGAGGAGCTGTAACGATTGCAGCTCTCGTGAAGCTTGTCCGATCAACCGCAATCGGGAGATGTTGTCCGAGCGCACCGGCGAGCAGGTTGCAACATCTAGAAAAGAAAAGCTGCGCTTATTGTTCGCGACGCTGGAGCGTATAGGCTACGTGATAACAATACGCGATATGTTGATGGCCTTCGCATATTTGCTGACGGGCGGGCTGAAGTGCGAGGACGTCCACCGGATGCAACGCCTCCGGAAAAAGGGTTGGCAACAAGCCTACGCATTCTACAATCTTGCGTTCGAGGCGCCGGAAACGCTCTCCCGGGAACAGCTGAAACGTCTACCTTTGATGCAGCAGCTTTCCAAACTTGATCCTGGCAGGCGGGCAATCAGGGAAATTGACGAGCGCATTGTCAATCAGCAGGAGATTTTTGCTCACGGACAGCTGGACCTGCAGTTTCCAGCACCTTCAACCTCTTCAGAAAATTTGATCGATGCGGCGGATGGAATTGACGAAATAATTGGAGATCCACGCAACAAGAAGCAGAGAGCAGACGAGGCCGAAAATGTGACACGCGTTGTGAGGGCACTCAGGCGCCGAGCCTACATCGACGGTATCGGCGGCGACACGCTTGACATGGTACACCTCGGCTTACCTTACGGCATGGATTTTCTTGCTATCGTCAACGATCAGATGGACGTCCCCAAACGCACACTTCTGAAGAAAAGAGTCATCGCCGGACTGCACCACATTCAAGGGCTTCAGTTTTCGGAGCAAACACCCACACTACATCTTGTCGATCCTGCCTTTGGAAGATCGATGTCGGGAACAGCTATCCTTGCAACTAGGATCAACCCGGCGAATGTCGATCTGATCAGACTGTCAGAAAAGTGGGGAGCAAGTGATGCGGTGACGCATCATGTCAAGGCAAGTGTCGACTGGATCGACCGACATATGGTCTTGCGGATCATGGATCAGCAAAGCGCCGCGCATGATCTGCTTCTCGACCTAATGACGTTTGACTGCATTCTCAGGGCCGCGGCGGGCCACGTGCCGACCAAGTTCTACGAACACGACATACGACGCGTTGCGAGTTTCCTCGGAAGAATTGCTCAGTCGGTACACGCAAGCTCGGACCAGATCAATCTCATCAGGGACGGGCGATCACAGACCATATCAATCGACGGTAGCACCATTCAGGTCGGTACTGCATAATGATGGAACGGGCCTGACAATGCTTGACGCATCTGAAGACAATATCCGGAAAGGTCCTGAAGTTTCCCGTGAGCTGTTCGGGGGTGTCCTCGATTTTGATGCCGCTGGACACTATCCAGGGCTTGAATTGTTGAATTTCGTGTACTGCGGTGAGAGCGAGGACCCACTCCCCACCGGTGATACGGTGAAGATCAAACGCCGGTCGCACGATTTCGGAAGACGGCTGGTCTGGGACGGCAGTTTCAAGGACGATCCGCGACGGCATAGTGTGCTGCTTGATGACGCCGCCGCGGAAGAGACATTGCGGGAGCTGCTTCGCTGCCTTCAGCTGGAAATTCCCAACGGAACCAAGGAACCCAAGTGGTCGAGGGCGCATTTCTTTCCTTACACGCCATCGCTTATTCACTGGGATGCAAGGGAGAGATACGGAGATATCCGCCTCGAACGCCTCTACCTACGCGGTGGAGGAGCTCTAGCTTACAAAATCCTGAGGTTTGACCCTAACGAAGCTCGACTTCAGCGTATCAGGGAAGGCTTCAAGCAGCTTTTTGGAGCCATAGCACGAAGCCCCTTGGAGATTCTCGCGGACTTCATCAACAAACAGAGCAAGACAGACACGCAACCAGGTCTCGACGAGATTGAAAGGGACACGCGCGCGAATGTTGATGATTTCGAGGACATCTACCGTAACGGTATCCTCAACATTCTAGAGCAAAAGGAAGCGACTTCTGTCGCTAAGATAAGAGCGGTAATGGGGTGGACTGCAGTCTGGCTGGTACTAATGCAGAACCAGCGTGCGAGAAAGACGCTCGGCCTCACTGAAAGCCCGATTATATGCGACTGCGGAGCCGGTAGTGCGCAGTTAAGGCGAGTATCACAACGCTGCTTGAAGGAGGTTCTTGCAAACATTGTCAAGGCGGTTGCGGGCGCGGAGCCACAAATCGCGAATGCCCAACGAAACAAGATCCGTAGTTTTTTTTGGGCAACCGCTGCGGCAAATGGTTTCCTGAATGCCTGGCGGGGACGAAAGCACTTCACGCTTTCTGTCGATGCCCTTGAGATGATCGTACTGGCGACAATCCCGTCAGGAGAGGAGATGCCATTCGAGAGGTTTGCGACAGAAGTTCTTTATGATCGGCTTGGTGTAGCGGTTGGCCGTGGTGCCGCGGAGGTTTCGGGCCTGGTGAATTCCATCGATGCCAGCATTTTTGAAGAGAACGAGACACAGTTGGCACTTCAGATGATCGCTGCCGGCTTGGTGACTCAGTACTCGGATGCAACGCGAATGGTCAGCCCGAGATTTGCTTCTTAACTGGATTTCTAAATGAATGAAATTGAAAAGATAATTTCTGGTACGGCTTTCGAAATTGTTGCTCGAAGCTTCTCTTCAGATGATGAATATGACCGAAACTCTTTCAGGTTGAAGAACCTTACGAAAGGTGAGGCTCTTGAGTTCCTTCGCGCGTGGCAGGTTCATAGCAACGGTCGCGGCCTTGAACGAGTCCGGCTTCTTGTTGCAAGCGATTCCCATGAAGAATTCCCGAGTGAGTTCAGGGCGGACCCCGATCATTCCATTACCTACTATCGAAACAACAATGAACACGGACTTGTTTATATCGAGACGAAAGTTGAGAGCGATGAACAGGGGCTGAAGAACCTCTTCACCCTTCGCGATGTGAACTTTCTCGACGGCACATTCGACGAGGAAGGGGAATTCCTGGTTCCCGAGGAGATGGTTCGACAGGCGCTTCGCGTTGCGGGCTCCGCCAATCCTCAGGGCAATGAGCTACTGCGTGACCGCTTGATTGAAGTTCTACGAGAACTCGACGCTGCGGACATGACGGTACCCGTGAGAAAGTTTGCGGGCTTCATATATGCTGCGGCGCATGAGATGATTTCCGGCTCGGGTATCTACTCATCCGAAGAAACAACTGCTCTGGTCGGAAGATGTCTTGTGCAACTCGATATGTTTCCCGACGAGCACTGGCGTCAAAGTACCGGTCAAGTTTCGCAACGTCTTTCTTTGAACCTCCTGAGATCGGAACTTGCAGCATCGCCGTCGTCCGATCTCGACGCCGAGAAGACCGCACAGGACTGCACAAGAACCAAGTTTGTTGACGAACAGGGCGATCCCCTCGCGCCTGATACGCTTGTCTATTGGCGTGAGGAATGTTCGGCATATTGCCTTGCTCCAGACCGTCAGAGACGAGAGAGGATTCCGTATCGGATCTTTGAACAGGTCTTCAGCAAGGACGTGAAAGGTCTACCGTTGGGGCAGCGTGTGGCCGAAGAGATAATGGACCACACTTCGTCAAGAAAGCTGGAGTTTGACGAACTCGCGGTCGAGATTGGCTTGAACAACCGATCTGGCGACGATGCACGCAGGTTTCTTGAAAGCGAGCCTCGGGACACCAGCCTGCTGCCATTGAAAGATCTACTTTCGAAGCAGACGCGTCGCATGATCGAAAAACTTGCTGCACCCGCAGTGGAGAGAATCCAGAACCCCCTGATCAAGCTTTCAAAAGTTGCCGGAGAGTTTCGCGACCGCCATGACATCGGCGATGGTGAGTACAGGATCGAGCTTCGGGTCGGCGGAGGTGCGGGCGATCAACATGCGCCGACAATTGGACTGTTTGCATTCCTCTTTGGACGATCTCTAATCGAAATTCGTAATTTGCTGGCTGACGGGATGGGCACTGTTGCCCTGAAAATCGATGAGCGCCTGACGAGGCCAAGGCCCGTCCCGCCACTCAAGAAGGAGATCGATCCTGACGAACAAACCTCTGATGCCTCCTCGACAGAGGAGGACGAGGGGACGGTTTGGCTACCTGTTCCGCTCGAGTTTGTTCTTGTCGACGGGGAAGATGGCACGGAGCTCGATAGCGAGATGGCAGTCGAGTGGTTGCCTGACGACCTGCCTTATCTTGCGCTTTTCTGGATATCCGTCTGCGGGGAGGACAGGGTTGACGTTGCCGCTGAACTCCATGCTCCAGCGAATCGGGGTGGTGAGGCATGGATCGAGGAAGTGGCATATCGCGTACTTCCATTTGAGAACGGGACAGGGCGACCTATTCGGGAAGAGCTTCTTAAGCACTCGATCATCAACCAACTGGTCGAGATGCGATCAGAGTTTAGGGATGAGGTGGAAAAGGACGGCCTCTCCTCCGAGCTTCTGAACAACGTTTTTGATCAGTGGTCCGCTCTACTTGCAGAGGCGCGCAGAGTCTTTGTTCCGGACGGTGACGTCCCGACCGGCATGATTGAGTTTTTAAATGCTGATTGCGTGCAGGGTTTCGATGGTGACCGCGTGCTCATGCTTCAGTCACACCCTCTGAAGCTAAGATGGATTGCAGCCTATCTTGCGAAGTCATCCCAGCTTGCAGCAGATGCAATCGAAGGCTCTCTGCGCCTAAATGAGGAGAATGAAGGTCTGTATCTGAATTGGATCCAAGGGCTTTCGCCGCATCAGCAGCCCTCGATCCACACGGCTGCCGACGGGGCCATTCTCTTTGCGGACGGCGAAAGGGGGTGGACTGAGAACTTTCAGAGAGCAGCCTCATCAGGAGGTACTGCGTCTGGTGACAGGCTTCATTCCAGCCTCGTGGCGGAAATTGCCCGCCAGATAACAGCATACCTGCATGCTCATCCCTACAAGGCTGACGGCCTGAGAGTTCTTGTTGTGACTGGTGGTGCAAGCGCTCTTCCGGCTGATATTGTCCAGAGTGTTCGGAAAGGTGAATTCAAGAACCTGGCGATGACAGTCGAGTTCGTCGCGCCCAAGACTTGCTGGGATGAGGCGGCTCGCCAGTTTGAACTAGTGGACACTGACAACCGACTCTCGGGAGATGGAGCTCTTTTTCCACCCGTGCAACTCAACCTTCATGATCTCGATAAGGTCAAGGAAGACGCTGACCAAACGCTCGGAGGACTTGTCTGCGACCTTGCAATTGTCCCTCAGTTTCTCGACGACAACATCAGCACAGATGCAAAGACCGAAGACGAGTCATCGTCCATTGGGAAGTTTGATCCTCTTCTCGACGATCCCACGTATATTGCATCGGGTACTGGAGCCGCAGCCCTTTGGGTTTCATTGAGACCCAAGATGTCAGACACCGCCCTATCGGACTGGTCGACCCTTGCGGTTAGGCATGAACGCAGGAACCCTGTCGCTGCGGATCGCCCCGAGGCAACCGACTTCATTGATATCAGGATCAATTTTCACAATACGGCACGCTTCTTTGGGGCTCTGCACAAGCGTTCGCATTGGGTGATCACGGTCGAGCGTCATATTACGAGAGAACAGATTGAACGGCTCGAAACCCGTCCTGAAGTGCTGTCACTTCGTGATGGAGTCGGACCTGGTGGCCTGTTCACACTGATAGTGTCTTCCAACGCCGGAAAGCAGTTCGTAATTGATCGTCTGACGAGGAAACTGAAGCGGATTGCTTCTCTGGTAGGGAGGCAGGAGCTTGTGCAGCAGCAAGCGCAGCAGCTGGCACAAAAGATTTATGACGAAGCGAGGCAAATATCGCCAAGGCTGACGCTCGACGCGCTCGGGATCTCCCGCGTCACAGAGGAAATTCTTGGACTGAGCATAGCCAGACAGATTGCTGATCGTCTGTTCCCACCTTCTGTGAAGGATGGCTTCATCGCATGGATTTCCCTTGATGAACATCCGGAATGGTTCACATCGGCAAATGCGATGCGAGCGGACATGATCAGACTGGCTGTTAATCTTGGAGATGATGGACTTTCGGTGAACCTGCTTGTACTCGAAAGCAAGTTGAGACGCACCGGGTACGAGGCCCACGGGGCGGAGCAGGTGCGCAAGACGCTGCAAATGTTCAATTCAATCTTCCCGCAGGATCTCGAACTTGATCCAATGGATGGAGAGCTCTGGAGAGACACGATTCTCTCAGCAGTCGATACCGTCAGTGAAGACGCGGTTTTCATTTCTTTGGATGACGCATCCAGACAGACACCGCGACGCTCGAGGGTTTCGGAGGAAATCAGAAATCGCTTCCGGAAAGGGGACTTTGCTACCTTGTCGGTCGCCGGGCTTTATTCCATTTGCGAGTACTCGCATCCTCGAGAAATGACCATCGAATCATACGACGCAGATCCACGCGTTCAGATTGTCCAGACCGGAGGGGGCGCCCTGCTTGACAGGTCCACTGCAAGTTTGGTTATCAAGCCGTCTGACAAGGATGAAGAGTCAGAAACGGGTAAAGACCGGGAAAAGGAGCAACCGGTTCCGTCTGAGCTGGAAGATAGCGCGGTGGTTTCCACTGATGTCCAAGTCTCTCCCCAGCCTGCTTCCGAAGATGAAATCGTTGATGTCGTAGTCGCCGAGGATCAGACCAATACCGAGGCCGAGGACACAAATGTCGGCGAGGTCCGTGGTCATCTGGGCAAGGCAGAACTCGATCATAGGTATCAGATAATACTGGATACTTTTGGCCAGTACGGTATCAGCGTCAACAAGACCGAGCCTGGAATTGAATACGCCATCGAGGGGCCGGCATCGATCCTCTTCCGGGTCCTGCCGGGAAGGGGTGTCGAGCCGAAGAAATTGATTGAGAAAAGCGATGCGCTGAAACTTGCGCTCAAGCTGAATGCCTCGCAGGAAATTCGTTTCGCCATCGACGAGGGTTACATGACCATTGACGTGCCGAAGCTGGACAAGGACCGATATTTTGTCGATGCAGCGAGTCTCTGGTCTCGCTGGAAACGCCCGGAGTTTGGGCTGAAGGTTCCTTTGGGCGAGGATCGTTTTGGCAAGGTGGTTGAGATCGACTTTACCTCATCGAATTCGCCACATTTGCTGATTGGTGGAACGACCGGGAGTGGCAAATCGGAAGCCCTGAATACAATCCTTGCCGGGATGACAAAGCACTATTCTCCTGAAGAGGTGCGACTGCATCTTATTGATCCGAAAGGGACAGAGCTGCAACATCTCTCGGATACCGAACACGTGGATGGTGAGATTGGTTGGGATGAGGAGGATGCGATCGAGATCCTCTCCCGTGCCGTGGATGAAATGCAGGCGCGGTATGCGAAGTTCAAGAGCTCGAAAGTCAGATCGGTCGGCGATTACAACTCCCAGGCATCTGATGGCGATCGGATACCAAGGTGGGTGATCGTCCTCGATGAATATGCGGATCTAACATCGGAGCCGGATGCGAAAAAGACGATAGAGGCGCATCTGAAGCGATTGGCCCAGAAAGCCCGCGCAGCGGGAATTCATGTCATTATTGCAACTCAGAAGCCGGATGGTTCTGTTATAAGCACAAATCTGAGGTCAAACCTTCCCGCACAGCTTGCCTTGCGTGTAAAGAGCTCCAACGAGAGCCGGGTCATCATGGATGATCCCGGAGCGGAATCTCTGACCGGAAAAGGGGACGCATTCTTCAAAGAAAGCGGAATATTGACCCGGGTTCAGTGCGCCAAGATTTGATATGAAAGCAAACGATTTTTTCAAGCGAGTGCGCTCCGCAGCAACGCCGCAATCTGCCTTGCCAGATATGGAGGAACGGCGTTACCGACCTGGACGTACTGTTGTGTGCGATTACCGAGGAATAAATAGTCATCGGGGAACGTCTGAAGCCTGGCTGCCTCACGGACAGTCAGGCTGCGGCACTGCAAGGGATCGGGGTGGATGAAGTAGTGGCCGTCCTTGGATATGTGACTTGTTACGGTCGTCGAAGGCTGTGAACCTATCTGTACGCGGAACCGGTCGGCAAAGACCCCGCTATGCCAATTTCGGTGTTCCGGGCTGAGCGTCAGCGGAAACTCTGCCGCCTTTGGGCTGTAACCATGCATCTTTCCGAACATTGCGGCATACATGTACCGTCCAAGATCGGTAGCCATGTGGCCACGGGTTTCGTGCTGAGCGAGAGCGTCAAGCTCCGGGCGTTCCAGCCAGCGTATGAGCTCTTCGTTCGATTTGCCGTAGTCATGAGGTAGGGTGGATGACGACCGTGTAAGTGCAGTGGCTCCTTGTAGGCGCTGCACGAGATCGCCGAAGGCCACTTGCAGGTTCTTGCCATCTCTTCCAGGGCACTCGTTGGCCAGAAGGCTTGCCAAATCGACGACGACATTGCGCCATGCGTCGTTACTGTCCTTTTCGCGGCTTAGACCACTCCGGAGAATGGGCATGTTTCCAATTGTCTCTTCAACGGTACTCGGCGTTGCAGGGGCATTGATGCTTGCGCTCGCTGTTCGTGCTGCAATGTCTGACCGAATTCCCACGATGATCACCCGGTGTCGACGTTGCGGCACACCGAATGCTTCAGCCCGAACAATGAAGTTGGAAGGCTTTCGCGCTTCCTCGAGTGTCGCTCTGCCGTTTTCAAGGCGGATGGCATGCAATTCATACAAATGGCCGTGGCCAGTGCCGAGCGAGGACAGATCCTCCATCAGCATCTCGAATACCAACCTGCTCTCGACAGTGGAGGAGAGCATGCCTTTCACGTTTTCCATCACGAATGCTGCCGGTCGAAGCCGATCCAGTACACGAATGTATTCCCGGAAAAGGAAGTGCCGTTCGTCCTTTGCCGGTACATAATCCCGTTTGCCCTTTGCTCGAGCCCGGCCAACAAGTGAGTAGGCCTGACAGGGAGGTCCGCCAATCAGTATCGTGTCGTCGAATTCACTTTTCAGTCTAGGGATCGCATCATCGATGGATAAGGTAGTAGTCTCGTGCCCCAGTTCCAGACAGAGAGCTTCCTTGCATGCGGTCTTCCAGAGCTCTGGCTCCACTGAGGACCAGTCAGGTTCGGAGGTCCTCCCGGCATGAAATTCAATGAACTGTTTCGGCAGTCTGCCGTGTCGTGCCCGATATTCGCGTAGAAATGCGCGCAATCGCAGCGTGCGATGCGCGGAAGCCTCCTTCTCGATCGAGATTCCGATCTTGAATGGCGAATGTCCGTCGTGTGAAAGCGAGGCAAATCCTTCGCCAAGACCACCGGGGCCGGCAAAAAGATCAACGATACCTAAAGAGGTTGGCAAATCAGGCTCCTGAGGAAAACCAATCCCACGTTATATACCAGTTGCAGAAACGAAGGCCAGGACGTTAGTGACCGATATTGTAGACAAGCAGACCCGTTCCCGGGTGATGGCCGCGATACGCGGTAAGGACACAAAGCCGGAAATGATGCTGCGCCGCTCGCTGCATGCAGGTGGGTTTAGGTTTCGTCTGCATCGCAAGGACCTGCCTGGCAGTCCGGATCTGGTGTTGGCGAAACATGGTGCTGTCCTCTTCGTGCATGGGTGCTTCTGGCACCGGCACACGGGGTGCAAATATGCGACGACGCCAGCAACCAGACCGGAATTCTGGGCCGAAAAGTTCAAGGGTAATGTTGATCGTGATAGACGCAATCAGGAGATGCTTGCCGACCTGGGATGGCGCGTTGGCATCGTCTGGGAGTGTTCGCTGAAAGGCGAGAATGCCGCGGATACCATTAATGCAGTAACGGCTTGGCTGATGACTTCGGAAAAACAGTTCGAGACTTGAGCGCTGGGCGTACCGAAAGCGGTGTGGAAGGCAAAGGAGTACGCATGTATGGAAAACTATTGTGGTCTACTTGGGCACATTCTTCTTCCAATTCAGAGTAGATCCGCTGGTTTTGACGGGGTGCTGCCCAACGTATCCTCGCAGCGCAAAAGCCAATGCCTGCGCCGGTAGTCGTCGCGCAGGGCTGTCCGCCACCCGCTTTATCGCGAGGGAAATCGGCGGGTTACCAATGATATTTCTTTCGAACTCGAAACCTCGAAAATGGTAATTCACGACATCGTCGATCATTTCAATTTCAGCGCGACGACCGACGATGAAATTGTCGCAGAAATCCTTAACTGTTGGGATATCGAATTAGACGAACCAACTTCTAAGGAACTGAGCATGGAGACACGAGTCCCGGTACTTGCCCGATCTGCCGACGACGTTTTACGAGATGGTGACTTCAAATCACCGCTAGTCGGATACTGATTTGTTTGTCCTCACAGTGTATGTTCAGTCGTCAGCGATGAGCGCCATGAGAACCGTGCAAGGCTGGACCTCTCCGAAAGAGATGGTTCCTCCTACAAGCTCACGGAGGAAGTTGGTCACTTCCGAAAAGTTCAGGCGAGCCATCGCCAGTGATCTTTCCAAAGCTGCCACCTGCCCCCGCCATAGGTCGACTGGACCAGCTTCGGGTGGCATTTGCCTACGACGTTCCAAAGCCAGCTCTCGATTTCTGATTTCCGCCTGAAAGTGAGCGCTCACTTGATTTGTGAAGTCTGCAAGTTCATGTGGAATTTTATTCAGAACCGAAGCTCTGTATTGCTCCATCAGTGAGCCGATCGCGGCCACTTGTCGAGACCGGACCACATTCACAACCTCATGCCTTTCAAGAGCCACAAGTGGTGTTCGCCCCCTGGCTAACGCGTTGTTCGTGGAAGACGTGATTGGCTTCAGGCAAAGGTCCGCTTCTTCTTCAGTCAAATCTTGCCAGCCGTCTCGTGTCTTCCGCGCCCCAACACGTATGAGTCTAGCCGGCGCGGCAATCCTGATCTTGCGCTGGAGGGCGCGAAAAAGTGTGTGAAGCGAATGTCGATCGGCACTGAGTGCTCTCTTCTGAGGGTCTGTCGGCGCGGCCTCGAGCAATTCCTTTGCTTCGGGTGTCCACAGCGGCGGGAGAAGTCCATCCGGGCAGCTGTCGAGCTGCGCTACCGAAATTACTACCAGCGGGCCAACCTCTCTAGCAGGGTGGCCCTCGGGCAGCCTGACGCTCGTCTGCACTACTGGCTTCGCTGTTCCGAAAGAATTCAGGAAGGCGGCGGCGTAACCAGCAACCATAGCATCGTGCAGCTCTGCGCCGTGATCAAAAAAGCGGAGTGGGCGTCCTGATCTTGCGCCATCTCCTGAACGCTCCCCATCATCCGTGAAAACGTTCTTGCGAGGTGGCGCAGAAATGTCTGATCTCCGATAGATGAAAGGTACGTGCCCCGACATCCAGTTTTCCCCGGACACACCTGGTAGAGGGAATGGGCTCTCGATAGTACGCCCGCGGTCGCCAACGCCGTGATACCAGATCGTCCGGAACCCGTAGGCATCGACCTTGTCACGTCGGTTACTGATATCGAAGTCGCCAGAAGCTGCAATTGACTTCAGCCATGCCCCAATTGCTCTCTCTTCTCCCCGTATTGGTGTCTCCCTCGGGTGCGAGAGTTCAGACAGCATGGCCGGTGCGGGACAAATTTTCTCGCGCCAAAGATCGAAGTCGGCAGCTGCCTGTCGCGGTGTGAAGGGATCCGCTCCCTTGAAACAAGAAGGCAGGCCGGTGCCGTTTCCGGTGAGGGGAACGACCGAAGGAGCTGCCTTGCGCCTGATGGCAGCGCGTCCTAGAACCATCTGCAGCTCAGCCAGTTCCGAGGGAGAAAGTGGTGGCAGCGGAGCGTCGAATACGCCCAGTGCGGCGACTGTGTCCGCAATTGCGGCTTCCTGGGAATCTTCGATCAGGATTCGCCAGATATCGACAACACGCCTCGAGCCTTTACGGTCGCCAGCAGGCCCGAGACGGTCCACGCGGCCGATCAGCTGGTCGATTCCATCGATTTCCCAAGGCAGGGAAAAGAAGATGATCCCCCGGGCAACATGGTGAAGGTTAAGCCCAGCCTGCACCCAGTCGCCTACGAGCAGAAGGCGGTTCTCGCCAGACAGCAAAGGTGCGAGCGTTTCCTGAATTTCCCGGAGGTTCGTGACCCCTTCCACATCTGTCGCTGCGGGGCGCCGCAGCACAGAGATTCCGTCTGCAAGGAAAGGGAAGTACCTTGGAAGCGCTGCACGCAACATGTCGATGGTCGGATTGTCTCCACAGACGATGATAAATGCGCGATCCTCATCGCGACACCATTGCTCCGAAAGGATGTCGAGCAAGGCTTCCAGGCGGCTGTCACCTGGATCTTCGAGTGACTTGATGCGGGCGGCTTCTGCCAGCTGACCGAGGACCTCTCCCCGTGCCGCCAGTTCTGCGAGAACCGTTCTCGCCGCTCTCGCGCTGCGCTGCAGGGCTCGCGAAGCTGTCCACGCAGGTCCCTGGATGCCTTGGGCTGGGTCTGCACCCTCCAGCACCATGGCAGCGATCTCATGCCGCATTCGCTCGAACGTCAGCGGTTGCAGCCGAACCTGGTGATTTCGACGCTGCGGCAGATACTCACTCCAGTCGGAGCGACCGTTCCTGATGATGCGCCGTGCTGCTCCCGACTGCTGGAACCCACGCGTCCAGTCTTCTGGACTGTCCGACCCGTTCAGAGTTGCAATCGCCGCTTCCTCACGGCCCTGAAGAACGTCAGCGACGTTCCGGCCCTCCATCCGCGCAAGCGCAGCAGCCTCCGGCTCGATCATTCGCAAGATTGGTTCTCGCCAAGCAGGATCGCCTAGTCTCGGTGTAGCGGACAGAACAAGCACCTGCCGAAATTCATCCGATGCCTGTGAGATCGCCTGCATCGCTTCGCGCTGCATCGTCTGGGGCTCGTCAACGATGAGAAGATCGAAGACAGCAGGGTCCGCGATGATAGTTCGCGCCTCCTGTCCAAGACGTGTCATCAGGTCGCGTGGACGCGCCAGCGTGACTGGCGACAGTTCATCTTGTGTGCCATCTCCGACCGCACCGGCGATCGCGGGCATTACGTGACCTCTGATCCAGCACTCTTCCTGCCATTGCGACAACAGATTGTCTGGTGTAACCACGAGTGTCCTGTGTCCAGGGTGTTGCCAGCGCAGGGCATTGACGATCATCAACGCTTGCACGGTCTTGCCGAGCCCGACCTCGTCCGAAATCAAGTGGCGAATATGAGTGTCCTCAAGCACCCGACGCACCGTTGCAATCTGGTGCGGCAGAGGATCAGCGGCGACTCCAAGCGCGCCACCCAAACCGATATTGAGGGCCGAGACCCTTCGCCGCAACGCCTGAACACCATTCACGAACCTAAGGTAATGGTCCATCAGTTGGCACCCCCGTTTGGCAGGTCCCCAAGCGCGAGTTTCCTTCGAAGTGCAACGTAGCGAATGGCTCTGCTCGTTCGGACATCTGAGAGTCCCTTTGCCAGAAGCTCTTGCCAACCTTGAGTTTCCACCATCGCTTTTGGCGAAAGCCACAACTGCAACATGGTTCGGAGTTCAGAACGCCCAAGCCAGCGCTGCCCAGGTCGTCGGAAGGCGTCGACATGAATGGAGTCAAGCAGATCGATCAGATCGTCTTCGGTAAGCTCGCTGTAGAACGGCTTAACAAGTGCCGACCACCTCGCCTCAGGAAGAATGAACGGACGGAACATTGGAAGCAGCGGGATATCGCGGGATTGTTCCAGCGCTTCACGCCATGATTCTGCAGGACGGGCCATGTCAACTTCTTCGAAAGCTTCGACGCCATTCGTTTCCAGATGCTGACGCAAGTCTTCGTATGCGTCGATCACGGCGAGATCAAGTTCTCCGGCCAGATCATCATTCCACTCTAGAAGCGCTTCCGGAACATCTGGCACAACTTCACGAAACCGAACGACTAGACGATCTCGCAGAAACTCCCTGTCGGAAGTCGTCTCGATGTCTGGCAAGTCTTTACCCGAGACCAAACCGAGCGTATCAGCGCACCTCAGGAGCGCCCCATGCGGCGAAAGTATCGATTGATCGATGCCCTCTTCCAGCTTGCGCCATCTCGCTCCGCATAGTTGTTCTATCAATGCAGCTTCAAGCTCTTCGACCACCGTCCACCGCTGCCAGTTGCACAGCAGATCATTTGCCTCAGCGAGTTGCCATGCAACATTCGCGCGAGCCAATTCGATGAGCCCAACGCCGTTGTTGCTCGAGGTCGGCTCCCGGAGGAGTTTCGGAAGTGAGATCAAACTACGCTCCCCGAGACCCAGTCGAATGGATTCCGGTCCTGAAAGGATCAGGCCAACCGTCAGCGCCTCGTGATCGGGAGCATCCGGCAGAACCAGCCGAGTTATCTTATGATCACGATCCCCTGCCCCAAGAACCGGAGCAGTGATTGTGGCACTGATCGAAGGAAGTACCGGGCCCCCATCTCCGCTCTTGGTCCAGTTGCCCGTATCCCCGTCATAACGAATCTCGCGGCGGACCGGTGAAAGCAAGAAGACCTTCTCCAGAAGCCCCTCGACTTCAACAGACATTCGCAACCCGTAATCTTCTGCGCTTAACCCGGCCAACTGTGTCTGGATTTCTTGCAAGACCGGAGAACGGCCAGTTATCGTTGCGGGCAGTCGTTCAATCACACCTTGGGAAACGAGTGTCGACCCGTTAGGGGATATCGCCCGAAGTCGGATCGGGACGGCCTCAAGTGCCAGTGGTGCGGTTATTCGGATCTCGAGATACCCTGCTTCGAGATCGGAGACATTTGCGTTGGTGGGAAATACCTTCACTGCTGCAGGTTCGACATCTGGCGGCTCAATGACTTTAAACTCCAGCCTCTCGAGTTCTCGGCCATCAGCTGGTTCGGTCAAATGTCGGCCGATGTCGGGTCGAAGTGCTTTCCAGTCGACGCCGCGGATGCTCAGGACTTCTCCCGAGGCGATCGAACCATCAAGGAGCACTTCAGTGCTGGCTACGCCGCGATGAGTAGCCAGCACCGGAAAGCCTCCGAGGAACCGATTTGAAGATCCAGGCGCAGGTAATCCAATTAGTTGCAGGGTGGGAACGCGGTCTGCAATCAAAAACCCGCGACGTCGCAAAAACTCGATGTCCGAGGGGCTAGAGGTGTCCAGAGTGCGGGTTTCGAGATTTCCGTCGACACCAATGCACTGAATAACGCTGGAGTCAGGCTGGAGCTTTTCGTCCGGAAAAACCGCTTGAGCTGTGAGACCATTGGGCTCGACAATAAAGAATTCCGGTTCAAACGGCTGCAAACGTTCCATCGTGGCATCTGCTGCTCCCTCATCGACATCAAGGGCGTCGCCACGGCGCAATGGCGATAAGGGGAAAGGGAAGATCCTTTCCATGGCGATTTCACCGCCTGAAAGGAATGAACCGAGAGAGATCGCCTGAATCCCATCAACGGCCCGTATGCGGTCACCATGTATGCGCAAAGCGCCGATCACTTCGTCGCGCAGCTGGGCCGGCAATGCTGGCCCACGAATTACCAACTGCCTTGGCGCACCATCCTTCAGATCCAGAACATAACGGGATGACGTAATCTGTGCGAGGCGCGCTGATCTTCTTGCGATCGTCGTCCGTGCTTCAGTGATCGCCCGAAATGCCCCCCAATCCTTTCGGATATCTCGGTCGATTCGCAGCAGAAAACTCTCTGAAAGCCAGCCTGCTGACCCGGGGGCAAGAAGCCGCCGCATGACTTCAAGCGCAAGGTTCCCTTGCAGGAGCCAGTTCTCGAAGCGACGACTTGTATGTCCCGCCGCCAGTACCCTGATATATTCGAGCAGCCTGTCCGTGTCGTCGGCAGGAACTCCTGCCCTGACAGCACGTCTGAGAGCGTCTGTAAGCTGTGGCTGAATCTCAAGTGGCACCACGGCGTTCCCGATCGGCCATGAGATATGAGGGAAATGGCTTTCCCATGGGCTATTGCCGGGTCGCGCCAAGCGAAGCCTGGTGTGTCCGAGCTCGAACAACCGAGAAAGACCAGTTCGGAACGCCGGACCAGCTTCGGCCCGAAGCTCCTTAGAGAGCACTGGCCAGAAATCGGTTCCGGTACCCCGATATCTGTACCCTACCTCCGTGGCGATCACGACTAACGGCAGATAACTCCAGGACCACACGGCTCCCGCGAGTTGCGGATCTTCTTCAAGCTGTCGCGAAACCGTCTTTCTCAGTTCTTCGAGCGTCGGCTCATCGAGCCCGTGTTCAATGGCAAAGACTGGCAGCTCGCCTCGTTCTTTAGCCAAGGTTGCAAAACTCTCGGCAAGTGCTTTATGTCGATCGGTTAAGAGACTATCGCTTTGCATCTTTCCTTACGGTCGCTCAACAACGTAATCAAAACACCGGAAAATTTTTTCAACAAGAAGTTGGCTACTAACCATCTGATTGTCAATGATGTTTCCGCCTGACCTTGAAAGGCTTCGCATGGCTGATGTATCCCTGATTGATGAAGGTTCGTACACACCAAGGATACCGATTGATGGCAATCCGGGCGCAATCGCGGATCTGGTCCGGCGTATCGTTCATGCACGTCGCGGCCTCAGCCGCGCCGAGGTTGTAGCTTGGGTTTCGCAGTTCGTGGATGACGTGAACCGGGCAGACGCAGCGGCTCGCATCGGCAAGGTCATCAACACGATGTGCGAGTTGAAGGACATCGGCTATGGCACAATGCGGGGTGAGCCCGTGTTGGTGGCCGTACCGGAGCGTCGGATTGCACTTCCGGATGGTACGGTCGTGGCTCTCGGAGATCATGGTACCTCTGGAGGAACCAGTTCCGAACAACTGTTTCCTGAAGTTGCAGGCGGCGCGACCGAGAGCCTAGTCGAATTTCTTGCCTCGCTTGACGAACCTGTCTCAATGAGTGGTCATCGCGCGCTTGAACCCATCGGGCGCTGGACTGGCGACGATCCGATGCCTGCGGCATTGCGCATGGCGCTTTCGCTCAGTGGAGCTTTTGATCCTGTCGAGCAAAAATGGTCGATCAGTAAGGAGAACGCCTCCTTCCTGAACGAATGGTTCAATCTTACGCCCTCTCAATCTTCTTCCGGTGAGGTAGAATCTCCCGACGAAAGCCAGCGGCGCGTGATGCAAGCTCCTGCCGGCTCGAGAATGATTGTCGAGGCAGGCCCTGGGAGTGGCAAGACCCATGTAGCTAGCGAACGGGTTATGTCCCTTGTGGAAGACGAGGATCTTGCCCCTTCACGTATCCTTCTACTCAGCTTCAGCCGCATTGCAGTTGCAGAGTTGCAAGGCCGGATTAGTCGGCGGCTGCACGACACGCCGAATGTAGCGTCATTGCAGATCAGGACGTTTGACTCTTTCGCTGCGCGTCTGCTTGCAGGTGCGAGTGTGGGTTCTTCGGGTGGGCATGATGCCAGCATTCGGGCCGCGACAAGGCTGATGCGATCGGATAATCCACTCGTTGCGGATGCGATTGGTCAGCTGGAACACGTGATCATCGATGAGGCGCAGGACCTGGTCGGTGATCGCAAGGAGATGTGTGAGGCCATTCTTGCCTTGCTGGACCCTGCCTGTGGCATCACGATCTTCGGAGATTTCGCGCAATCAATCTACGGCTATCAACGCAGGGGCACTGCGGGATCTACGTTGCTCACAGAAGTCGCGAAGCGTGCCGATTTCACTTGCGATCAACTTGATCGCGACCACCGTACCCGGACTGAATCTTTGAGGGAAATGTTCAGCTCGGTTCGCGAGGCGCTGAGAGATGATCCGGTAGGTTCCAGAGATGGTTACTTTCGCATTCGAGAACAGATCAAGTCCGCCGCCATTGAACATGACATCACAGGGTTCGCTGTTCATCCATCGACAACAGGTGGCTTGATCCTTACGCGCAGCCGACGCGGGCTTTTCACTGCAGCTGAAGATATGCGCGCGGAAGGCAGAAGCTTCAAGCTCCGACTGCCCGACCGACCTCCGAGAATCGAAGCCTGGATCGGTTCATTGCTCGGAGGTTTACCGGCTGCAACCCGTTTGTCGCGAGACGATTTTCGGTCGATCCACGAGGCACTGAGACCAGCGCCATCGCGCGATCTTGAGGAGTGCTGGGAAATCCTTCTCGATCTGGATACTTCAGGTCGGGATCACATCTCGGTTGGTAACATCGCCGAAGGTCTTGAAGATCCGCCACTCGAACTTCTCAGCGATTATGAGGGGCTCTCGGGACCATTGCTCTCGACGATCCATGCGATCAAGGGGAGAGAGGCCGAAAGGGTCATGTTGCTGTTAACGCGGGCACCGAGTGGCGACCAAGTGGACTGGGCAGAAGAGTCCCGCACGCTGTACGTCGGTGCAACTCGCGCAAGCACGGAGTTGCGGACGGGGTGGCTCAGTCAGAAAAAGTACTACACGATTGGGGAACCGGAACGTTTCTGGGCAGCACGTCCCGATCATCGCCTTATCGAGATCGGCCTGGAGGGGGATCTCATCGACTGGGCCGAGTTCGTGCGTTCGGTTCATGTCACCATTGAGGCAGACGCGATCTCAAGCATATGGCGTTCGTCGAACGATGAGCCGAGAGCGGCAGCATATCCTGACCCGGATGGGCGTCTGGTCCTAAGGACCGGAGATCACGAAGGAACCGCGATCGGGTGTCTTTCGGATGGCTTCGTCGAATTGATGCAGTCGTTGCGCAAGGTCGAACCAGGGGCGGCGCTTCCGGAAGTCGTTTCGGGAATTTCTGTAGTGGGTGCAACCACGGTCGTCGTGCCGGGGCGGTCCGGAGAGGCTGCGAGCCTTGCGCTCATGCCGCTGCTCGGCGGCTTTGCCAGCATTCCTCGCTGAGCGATAATCCTGGTGTCTGGAGAACGTAAATGATTGATGCGCGCGACACACTCCTGGAACGGATGAAGGTCGATCTCATCGGCCCGGAGGGGCCGAATGAACTGATCTCGGATCGGCCGACTGATCGATACCTGACCGGAATCCTGTTCCCGCCTCGCACGACGATATCGCTGGAAGATGACGACGAAGCGAGCGAAGCTGACGATGCGGATGAGGTGGGGACCGCGCTGGATGGCATCAAGGCAGCTTCGGCATTCCGACCAAGTTCGGCTGGTCTTTCCTTTGCCGTCCGACCAAGCGGTTCGGCGTCCAGACTGCGGGTTCGGGTCGATGGGGCTCGTTACAGGCCCGAAACCGCGGCCGAAGATAGCGCCGGTCCAGCCAGGAAGCGGGTGCAGAGTTGGAGGCGAGATCCTCAATTCGCCGAGGTTTCGCTTGAACTCGTGGAACTGCGCGAGCAAGCAGCCCCCGTCATAAGCCTTGCAAGCAGCGGGCTTGCCGGAACGTCCTTACACTGCCGGATCGCCCCTTGGGGTGATATTCTGCTCGTGACGCTTGCGGTGACAAACGACGCGAGGCCGACCGAAGCAAGAAGTCGCGCAGCCAACGAGGAAGCAGCGCTTTTTCAGTTTTCGCTGAGTGTAGAATGCGAAGCCGATTGCAAGTTCGTTCCAAAGCCGGACAGGGCCGGATCGGCGAGCGACGAAGACGATGCCCGTGCGTCTGCGTTGCTGTATCGGCACGTGCGGCAATTCGCGGTAGGTCACACCTGTTCCGCGATGTGGGACGAGCCCGTTGATGGGGCTGTACGCCAAGTGAGGACAAGCTGGTTTCCGGAAGCCACCGTACATGTCGTCAGCGCGGAAGGCGATATCGAGTTTCGGCAGGACGAAGCTCGGTTGCCGCTCGCGGCGTCGTGGCTTGCATCCGAAGACGCTCCCAGTCTCTTCGCTGGACTGAAATCGTTCGTTGCAGCCTACACACAATGGGTTGCGAGGATGGAAGGGGCAGCGCTCGGCATGCCGCAGGAGCATTTCAAGCAGGCACAACTGCATATGCAACGCTGCCGAACCGCTGAACAGCGGATGCTAGCCGGTATCGCACTGCTGGAGTCGTCACCCGAGGCGCTGACCGCGTTCAGGCTCGCGAACACCGCTCTCGCGCTCCAGTACTCATGGCGCATCAATCCACAGCCTCCCGAACTGATCTGGCGGCCGTTTCAGCTCGGTTTCGCGCTCCTGTGTCTGGAGTCGATCGCAAACCCCGACTCCTCCGATCGCGAGACGATGGATCTGCTTTGGTTTCCGACCGGTGGTGGAAAAACCGAAGCCTATCTGCTGCTGACAGCTTTCACGATCTTCCTGCGTCGTCTCCGCGCAGCGGGGAACCCGAGCGGAGCGGGCGTGACAACGTTCATGCGCTACACCCTCAGACTTCTGACCATCCAGCAGTTCGAGCGCGCAGCTGCTCTGATCTGTGCCTGCGAGATGGTCAGGCGCGGCAAAGTCAAGCTGCAAAAGGTCAACCTGCCTGCACACTTCGCAACGGATTTGCCGATTTCCCTCGGACTTTGGGTAGGAGAAGGCGCCACACCAAACACAGTTTTGCAGGCGGAGCAGGTACTCGGTACAGAAGCCGATAGTTCGCCGGCTCAGTTGCGCAGTTGCCCATGCTGTCGTGAAGTCCTCGACTGGAAAATTTCGTCGGACAAGAGCCGTGTGGAGGTACGCTGCCTGACGAAGTCATGTGACGTGGGGCAGGAATTGGCATTGCTCCCGATCTGGACCGTTGACGAGGATGTCTATCGAGAGCGGCCGACATTGTTGATCGGCACAGTCGACAAGTACGCGCAGATCACGAGAAACCAGAAAACTGGCTGCCTTTTTGGCATCGGAACGGCGGCGGATTCCCCGGAGCTGGTGATCCAGGACGAACTACACCTGATATCGGGTCCCTTGGGCAGCCTAGCGGGGCTCTACGAGACCGCGATCGATGAATTGTGTCGCTCAAGAGCTGGCGTAAGGGCAAAGATCATCGGATCAACGGCAACGATCCGCAGAGCTGAAGAACAGATCAAGGCCCTGTTTGACCGCAGCTCCTTCCAGTTCCCCCCGCCCGGGCTGGATCACACCAATTCGGGTTTCGCGATCGAGAATCGTGATGTGCCGGGCCGTCGCTACGTAGGCATCTCGACCGTCGGTCGCTCGGCCAAATTCACTCAACAGGCTGTCGCTGCATCTCTGCTCCAGGCAGCTACCGACACGACGCTGCCGGCAGACAGGCGCGACGGATACTGGACCCTCGTCAATTACTTCAATTCGCTCAGAGAGCTGGGTGGCGCACTCGTTCTCATGCGCGACGACGTTGCGCGCAGTATCCGGGATTACGCCGCACGCAGACCAGGTGAGGTCGAGCGCGACGCAGGGATGCAGATCGAACTCACCAGCCGTGTCCGTTCCAGCGACATTCCGAAGTACCTCAAGGATCTGGAGCGTGCCTGGAGCGATTCCGACCACGTCGACATCGTTCTGGCGAGCAACATGATCTCGGTGGGGATGGATGTTTCTCGGCTGGGCCTGATGGTAGTCAATGGTCAGCCAAAGACAATTGCCGAGTACATCCAGGCCACTAGCCGGGTTGGCAGAAGCCAGCAGGCGCCCGGGCTTGTGATCACCTTGTTCAACGCGGCCAAGTCCCGCGATCGCAGCCGATACGAGACCTTCGCCAGTTGGCATCGCAGTCTTTACCGGGATGTGGAAGCGACGAGCGTGACCCCTTTCGCCCCGCGCGCACGCGACCGCGCACTTCATGCTCCGTATGTCGCAATGGTGCGCCATCTGGTTGAGGGGATGGAGAATCCAGGCGCAATCGAACACCATCAAGGAGAAGCTGAAACACTCTTGGAAACCGTAATTGCCCGCATCGAACGGATTGATCCGGTAGAGGCACAAGCTGCGCGCGCGCAACTCAACTCGTTCCTCGACGACTGGTTCGACCGACAGGGTCTGAAGAACTATTGGCAAGACTATGGAGAAGCACTTCTGACTTCGGCGGAAGCGGCAGCGGAGCGTGGGAACAAGGCACGCTTTGCCGGGCAGAAGCCGACCCCGAACTCGCTGCGTTCCGTTGAAGCTTCGGCATCGTATGTTCTTTTGGAAGGCGGATCGGACAGGGGGACAACACAATGAAGCCGATCGGCAAAATTCGCCGGAGTCAGGTTCTGACAGGCAATGGCCCAGGTGCGATCATCGACTTCAGAGGCGAGAACGGCGCGCCTGTCTCCGTAGTGGCGGCTGGCCTTGAGGCCTGGGATCAACTGGCCATCAAGAAAGGGCTTCTGAACGATCAACGCATTCATCATGAGCCACTTCAGGCGAGGCTCCAAGTGAACGGGTTCAGGTTACCTCCTGTCGGAGACGAAAAAGTCGGCAGGGAAAAGCGACCACGCCTCTTGCCCGCCTACAGGTTCCCGGATTGGCATGTCTGTCCGAAGTGCAACCTCCTGCAGCGTAGCCGCTTCTGGAGTTCCGAGATCGGGAAACCCGAGCTTTGGTGCCCTTCCTGCAGTTCCGGGCGAGGCAAGCGCATCAGGAAGGTATATGCAGTACCCGTCCGCTTCATCGTGACGTGCCCGGCAGGACATCTTCAGGACTTTCCCTGGATGTCATGGCCGAAGCACGCCGAATCCTGCTCCCGCAAGAAGCCTCTCACGCTCAACGGCGAAGGCGCCGGGTTGAAGGGGCTCAAGGTGCATTGTACCGAGTGCAAGTCCGAACGCGACCTGGATGGTGCCCTGTCCCCTGGCGCGTTGGGCAAGATTTCATGCGACGGCAGGTCACCCTGGCTCAGGAAGCAGCCAGAACCCTGCAACCATAAGCCAGTTGCCATTCAGCGTGGTGCATCAAACGCCTATTTCCCCGTAATTGAGTCCGCGCTTGACGTGCCGCCATTCGGTGGTTCCTTCCGGGATATGCTGGAGGATTTCTGGCCGGACATCATTTCGCTGGACGACAGGGCGCAGCTTCCCGACTTCGTGCGGAAGCGTATCCTTCCCGTGTGGCCTGAGCCTGACACGAAGCCGGAAGATCTGACCGCGCGGATATTGACCCTGCTGACAATGCTCGACAACAAGGCCGGTGACCTACGTCCCAACGAGCACCTGATGCTTTGCTCGGGCGGCCCGGACGGAGAAGAGTTCCCAGAGTTCCAGATCTCGCCTCAGGTGATCCCGAGCGATCTGAAGGGCGTTCTGGACCGTGTAGTCTCGGTTGAGAGGTTGCGCGAAGTCCGAGCTCTCAAGGCATTCACTCGTCTCAGCCCGGTGGAGGCCGCAGACAACAGCGCTTTCGTGGCGCCACTGTCCGAGAAGAAGTTGAACTGGCTTCCGGCAATCGAAGTCCGCGGAGAAGGCATATTCATCAACTTCGACGAGACAGCCGTACGTTCATGGGAGAACAACCCAAAGGTAATCGACAGGGCTGCGAAAGCGCATCAGGCCGCCGAGCGTGCGTGGCAAGACCACAACGGCAGCGATCACCTCTTCCCCGTGACGATCTCGGCGAGGTTGCTCCTGATACACACAACGGCCCACGCGCTGTCTGAGCGCCTGTCACTCGACAGCGGGTACTCGACTGCGTCCATCCGAGAGAGGTTGTACGTCTCGCCAAGTCCCGGCGGGATGTGTGGATTTCTTCTATACACATCCGCACCGGACTCCGATGGAACACTGGGCGGGTTGTCACGAAAGGGACGCACCAGCGAGATTGGCCCGATCCTGCTCGCCGCACTGCGAGATCTGGAGTGGTGCTCTTCGGATCCGCTTTGCAGCAGCGGCATCCTCTCGCTTTCAGAAGGATCTGGATCCTCGGCCTGTCACTGCTGCACCTTTCTTCCGGAAACCTCATGCGAGCATTTCAACCGCCACCTTGATCGCGGCATGCTGGTCGGAACACCCGCGAACCCAGAACTTGGTTTCTTCCGCAAGCTTCTGGATGGAAGGTCCTGAAGATGGCCCGTATGTATCCAAGGGAACTGCCACGTCATGTACTTGACAATCCGAAATTGTCTTCGGAGGTCCGCGTCTACGAACGCATGAGGGACAAACTGCCTGGAGATTACACCTGCTACTATTCGCGCTCCTGGCATGAAGCGGATCGCGACGGTGCCGAGTTCGACGGAGAAGCGGATTTCATCGTCGCGCATGCGGAACACGGGTTGCTGTTTCTCGAGGTAAAGGGCGGGAGGGTGAGCTGCCGCGAGGCCGACGGACAGTGGCTCAGTGAGGACCGTGACGGATTCAAGTTCCGGATCAAGAATCCATTGTCACAGGCACGCAGCAGCAAGCACCATTTCCTGAAGCGCCTCAATGCAAGCCGTGCGCTGAGCGGTCGTTTCGTCAGAGCACGCCATGGCGCTATCCTTCCCGGCAGTGTCCGACCTAGGCGAGCCCTGGCGCCAGATGCGCCGCTCGAGATCATCGCGTTCGGGGACGACATGGAAACTCTCGATCGCTGGATTGCCCGTCGGATGACGGAAGGTGACGACCATCGCGAAAGCCCTTTGGGATTGGGCGGCCTGAGAGCGCTGGAAGAGCTTCTTGCCAGCCATTTCGAACTAAGGGCCCACATCGGAGTCAGCCTCGCCGACGATGCCAGAACCATCGAGCGGCTGACTGCCGAACAGTCGTGGATCCTCGACTCACTCGCAGACAACAAGGAAATGGCAATTTCGGGCGGTGCGGGCAGTGGCAAGACTGTGCTGGCCGTTGAAAAGGCCACAAGATCGGCCGCTGACGGGCGACGTACGCTTCTGACATGCTACAACGCGCCGCTAGCCGCCCATCTTCGAACGGTCTGTCAGGGTAATGAAGGCCTCGTGGTAGCCAGTTTCCATGCGCTTTGCCGAGCCCTCGCACAAAAGGCTGGCATCGAACTGCCCTCAGATGGTGACCAATCGGTGTTCGACCACCTTCTTCCCGAGGCCCTTGTGGAGGCGGTCAGCAACAACCCCGATCTCGGCTTCGATACTGTCATCATCGATGAGGGGCAGGACTTTCGTGACTCCTGGTTGCACGCCCTACGCCTCACCATCAGAGATTCGGAAACTGGCGGCTTCTATGTATTCTACGACGACAATCAGCGCCTGTTTTCTCCGGAAAAGGGGTTCATAGACGCTCTCCCAGCATCGTCCATCGCACTTACAAGGAATCTTCGAAACACGCGACGGATTCATTCTCTCGTGGCAAATTGGTATCAGGGCCGACGAAGCATCCCTGCAGGACCTGAGGGAGAGCCGGTTGGAAACCTCATTTGTCGCAAGGGCGAAATGGCCCTTTCGCGCGTAAACGAACGGATTGCACAACTGCTGCGCTCCGGTCAGATCACGCCGGGCCAGATTGCGGTTCTTTCGGGAACAGGTAGCATCTCCGTTGTTCTTCCTGGCAAGATCGCTGGCTACACAACCTGCCGAGCCGATGATGTTCGGCCTGACCACATCGTTGTTGACACGGTCCGGCGCTTCAAGGGGCTGTCGCGTCCATGCGTCTTTCTTATCGGGATCGAAGGTCTGACCGACCCTAATCTGATCTATGTCGCAACAAGCCGCGCAAATGTACTTCTGGAACTCGTCGGGACAGCCGAGGACATCGCTCGCCTTGTGCAAGAAGTTAAGGCCAGCGAGCTGTAAACGCGGTCCGGTATATGCTCAGGTTAATTTTCAATCGTACCGATCTTTGTGTAATTGATCCTCGAATGCAATCACTTGATGTACCATGCAAAAGTAGATGCATTCGCGCACGATTCTTATACCTGCTCGTTCCCCAATGAGTTGATCCACGGTGATGTGAAGGACAACGGAGGATCAAAGATGGGAAACATGAAAATGATGAGCCAACCAACGCAACAAAAGCTTTCTTCCCAGTTTGTGCTGATCCTGTAGGTTGGTGCGCCTCTGGTCGCTTTCTTCAAGGCCCTCCATCAATGGTGCATGTTGTTGGTCTTTCTGTTGGTCTTCTGAAAATCGAACTAGAAAATAATAATATAAAACAGAAATTTATGAGTTAGATCACATGCCTCTCCTGGCACCAAATTCCCGTTTCGGACAGCCTGCCAACGTCCGAAACACTCAAAAAAAAGCTCCGGTTTTCCGGGGCTTTTTTTGTTTGTGGGTTTTGGTTTGCGGCGTTCGGTGCTGTCCTGCAGGGCCTGTCCTTCACGTCGCCCCGGCGCCTTCCCCGACTAGATCGGAGATCCATGCGACATCGCGATCTGGATGGGCTTCTGTTCAGTCCGCCGGGCGGCAGCGTCATCAACTGTTCCAACTGCCCTGCAAACGAATGGCCCCCGGTCGCGCTGCGCTTGCCGGGGGGGGCTCCGAGGGGAGGACCGCCATTGCGTTGCGTCCGGAACAAGTCATCTGGCAACGCGCCCTGTCCACACACTTCCGTGTCATCACCCGGCTTGACCCGGTGGTCCATGCCGACCAGGTGTTCAAAGCCGATCCAGGCTTTTGACCCGAAATGGCATGGATGCGATGGTCGAGCCGTGGCAGGCAGCATGGGGGGAGAGGAACAACAAGCGGCCTTGCCGAAATGCCGACATAGGTCCCGTTGACCACCTGAGTGGATGACGACGGCGAGAGCGGAATTGTATCGGCGGTCCGTGGGGCGTTTGGATGGTCCTTTTGAGGAAGCCGGAAGCGGAATTGACGGGTTTAACGATTTTTACAGGGAGCCACCCATGCGCCAACCAAGATCGATGAAAGGCCTCGAAACCCTCGGCCGGGTGCGCCTGTCGGAGAATTTTTTCATGCGGGATTTTCTCTATTCGGAGATTTCAAATTTTTATGGAATTCTGAACATCCCGCATTATCCGGATGTCGCGGTCGAGGCGGGCACGAAACTTTGTGAGAACCTGCTGGAGCCGTTGCGTGCCGCCTTCGGGCATGTGGCGATCCGCTCCGCCTACCGCTCGCCGGAGGTCAACGCCTTCGGCAATGAGAACGATCTCAATTGCGCCCGCAACGAGGCCAATCATGCCCATCACATCTGGGACTACCGGGACGGCGCGGGGCGTCTGGGGGCGACCGGCTGCATCATCGTGCCCTGGGTGCACGACCGATACAGCGCGGAGGGCGACTGGCGCCGCCTTGCCTGGTGGATTCACGATCACCTGCCGTATAATTCGCTCTGGTTCTTTCCGAAACTCTGGGCGGTGAACGTCAACTGGCGCGAGCAGCCGGAACGCCGCATCGACAGCTATGCCGCGCCCGTGGGCCTGTTGACCAAGCCGGGGTTCGACAACCATGCGGGTGATCACGCCGGCTGGTACGAGGGCTTTCCGGAGGGCCCGCAAGCGAAGCGCGGCGGCAGCGGGGTGTAGCAACCTCAATTGATAGGTACCTGCCTGATGGCATCGCCTCGATTTGCCGACGAGGCGCGCTGCGAAGGGCGGTCTGGTTGACCGTTCAAGCAGCGCAACGCTGCCCGGCGCGCCGGAACAAGCCACCGGAGGCCGTGTTGGGAGATTGTTCTGCTGCGTCGCACGTCTTTGCCAATGGCCCAAATCGCCCTGCGACGTGCTCCTTGCCGCCCACCTGTCCGCCCACCTGTCCGCCCACCCGTTGCCCGAAGGCCCGGTCAGGTCCAGCCCGGTCCGGTCTGGCCCGGTCAGACCTGGCGGCCGACCACGGGCGGCGCGGTTCCGGCTGCGTGTTTTCCCGTGCTTGACCTTCCAGTCACGGGAGGGTCTATCTGAAAGACCCGTCGATATTCAACAGAGCCCTCGAGACCATGCACGACACCGCCGTCAGGCCCGCAGAACCAACCGCCGAGACCACGGCCACCGACCCTGTCTGCGGCATGTCCGTTGCGCTCGGCCGGGGCAAGCCGTCGCTCAGCTACAAGGGCACGGACTATCATTTCTGCAGTTCCGGTTGCCACGACAGGTTCGAGGGCGACCCCTGGTTCTATCTGTCCGGCAACAGCGCCAGGAAAAAGGCGCGGGACGCGGAGCAGAGCCCGGGCGGCGCGCTGTTTTCCTGTCCGATGGACCCGGAAATTGTCCAGGAAGGGCCGGGCACCTGCCCGATCTGCGGCATGGCGCTGGAGCCGATGAGCGGCGTCTCCGATGAGCCCAATCACGAGTTGATCGATTTCAGCCGCCGGCTGCGGGTCAGTGCCCTGGCCGCGATTCCGCTGCTGATCCTGACCATGGGGCCGATGCTCGGCGTGCCGGTCCGGAGCTGGATCGGCGAAGGCCTGGCGATCTATCTGGAGGCATTGCTGGCGACGCCGGTCGTGCTGTGGGCGGCGCAGCCGTTCTTCAAACGGGGCTGGACCTCGCTGGTCACACGACATTTCAACATGTGGACCCTGATCATGATCGGGGTCGGCGCCGCCTATCTCTATTCCATGGTGGCCGCGTTCCTGCCGTTCCTGTTCCCCGAAACGCTGAAAGGCGAGAGCGGGCACATGCCGGTCTATTTCGAGGCCGCGGTGGTGATCGTCGCGCTGGTGTTCGTCGGCCAGGTGCTGGAACTGCGCGCCCGCGAGCGCACCGGCGACGCCATCCGCGCGCTGCTGGATCTTGCGCCCAAGACCGCGCGCCGGATCACGCCCGAAGGCGACGAATACGACGCGCCGCTTGAAAACATCCTGGCGGGTGACCGGCTCAGGGTCCGGCCGGGGGAGGCCGTGCCGGTCGACGGGGTTGTCGTGGACGGCGGATCGTCGGTGGACGAAAGCCTGGTCACCGGCGAGCCGGTGCCCGTCGAAAAGGCCTCTGGAGACAAGGTCACCGGCGGCACGCTCAACAAGACCGGGTCCTTCGTGATGGAGGCGAAGCTGGTCGGCGCCGACACGATGCTGTCCAGGATCGTCGACATGGTGTCGTCCGCGCAGCGCTCGCGCGCGCCGATCCAGGGCCTGGCCGACCGGGTCGCCACCTATTTCGTTCCCGCCGTCGTTGGCGCTGCCGTGCTGGCCTTTGCCGTCTGGCTGGCGGTCGGACCAAGCCCGTCGCTGGTCCATGCGATCATCGCCGCGGTGTCCGTGCTGATCATCGCCTGCCCCTGCGCGCTCGGTCTGGCGACGCCCATGTCGATCATGACCGCCACCGGGCGCGGCGCCCAGGCCGGCGTGCTGGTGAAAACCGCCGAAGCCCTGGAACGCCTCGCCTCGGTCGACACCCTGGTCATCGACAAGACCGGGACGCTCACGGAAGGAAAGCCGTCGGTCAGCGAGATCGTGCCGGCGCCCGGCAGGACTGAAGACGACCTGCTGCGTCTGGCCGGGGCGCTGGAGAAGGGATCGGAGCATCCGCTGGCGGAATCCATCCTGGAGGAAGTCGGCAGACGCGGCCTGGACCTGCCGGAAACGGCGGACTTCGAGGCGGTCACGGGCAAGGGCGTGCGCGCGCTGGTGGAGGGCAACGAGATCCTGTTCGGCAACGCGGCATTCGCCGCCGAAACCGGCGCCGACCTGTCGGACCTTGCAGACCGCGCGGGGGAACTCGCCGAGCTGGGCAAAACGGTGATGCATCTGGTCCGCAAGTCCGGCGGCGCCGCGCGGCTCATCGGGCTTGTCGCGGTCGCCGACCCGGTCAAGCCGAATGCCCGCGCGGCCATCGATGCGCTGCATGAGGACGGCATCCGGATCGTGATGGCAACCGGCGATGCGCCGCGCACCGCCGCGGCAGTCGCCGGTGCTCTGGGGATCGACGAGGTCCATGCCGGCGTGCTGCCGGCCGGCAAGAAACAGCTGATCGAGGATCTCAGGGCCGGTGGCCGCGTCGTGGCCATGGCCGGTGACGGCGTCAATGATGCGCCGGCGCTGGCCGCCGCCGATGTCGGGCTCGCCATGGGCACCGGCGCGGATGTCGCGGTGGAAAGCGCCGGCCTGACGCTTCTGAAGGGCGATCTGGAAGGCATTCGGCGCGCCCGCACGCTGGCGCGCGAAACCGTCCGCAACATCCGCCAGAACCTGTTCTTTGCCTTTGTCTACAATGCGGTCGGCGTGCCGGTCGCCGCCGGGGTGCTCTACCCGGTCTTCGGCATTCTGCTGTCTCCGATGCTGGCGGCCCTGGCCATGAGCCTGTCGTCCGTTTCGGTGGTCGGCAATGCCCTTCGCCTGCGCGGCCTGGACCTGGAAAAGGGGGAGAAATGAACATCGGCGCGGCTTCCTGGCAAAGCGGATTGCCGGTCAAGACCATCCGTTACTATGAGGAAATCGGTCTGGTGCGGCCCGCGCGCAGCGAGAACGGCTACCGGGACTTTCTGGAGACCGATCTTCAGCGGCTGAAGTTTCTGCAGCGCGCGCGCAGTCTCGGTTTTTCCATCGACAAGTGCCGTGAACTGCTGTCGCTTTACGAGGACCGCAACCGGGCGAGCGCGGACGTCAAGGAAATCACCCGGGCGAAAATCGATGAGATCGATCGCAAGATCGAAGAGCTCCAGTCCCTGAAACGAGTCCTGTCGGACCTGGTCCGGGCCTGCCACGGTGATGACCGGCCGGACTGTCCGATCATCGACGACCTGTCCGGAGCGCCGGGGGCGCAGGACAGCGGCGAGGCAGGAGGGGGCAAGGCGGAAGGGGGCAAGGCAGGAGAGAACAAGGCATGAGAAAACAAGGCCTGCTCGGAAAACTCCTGATCGTCTCGGCCGGTCCGTTATTGGCCGTTCTGGGTGTTCTTGCCTGGGGCTGGCTGACGGAAGACGGCGACAGGTCTGACAGGGCGGGTGCGGCCATGGTTGCCGTCAGCGTGCCCGAACTCGGCGGGCAGGCCCTTGAGGGCGAGAGCCTCTTCAAGGACAATTGCGCGGTGTGCCATGGCGTCAATGCAGCCGGCCGCGACGGGGCCGGCCCGCCGCTTGTGCACAGGATCTACGAGCCGGGCCATCATGGAGACGGCGCTTTTCTGCTGGCGGCGCTGCGCGGGGTGCGGGCGCATCACTGGCCGTTCGGCGACATGCCGCCGGTCGAAGGCGTCTCGCAAAGTGATGTTGAAAGCATTGTTGCCTATGTGCGCCTGTTGCAGCGGGCGAACGGCATCAACTGACGCGGAGGACTTTTGATGAAAAAATTGCGGGTTGGATCTGTCCTGCTGGCCGGGATTGTGGCGGCAGGAGCGGCCTGGGCCCATGGCGGCGCGACCGGCATCGTCAAGGAGCGCATGGACGCCATGTCGGACATCGGCGGACAGATGAAGGCGGTCGGACGGATGCTGAGGGCCGGTTCCTACGATCCGGCACTGGTGTCTTCGGCCGGCGCGACCATCGCGGGCCATGCCGGAAAGACGCTTGTCGACCTGTTTCCCGACGGCAGCCTGGAGGCGCCGACCGAGGCAAGCCCCGCGATCTGGACGGACCGGGCAAAATTCCAGGCCTATTCGGACGACCTGCAGGCAGCCGCAAGGGTGATGAAGCAGCTCGCCGACCGCGGCGCGGACACGCAGGAGGTCGCCGGCGCTTTCGCATCGCTTGGCGGAACCTGCAAGACGTGCCATGAGGCTTTCCGCATCAAGAAGTAGGCAGGCGGGCGGGTGAACTGGCGGGCGGGTGAACTGGCGGGCAGGTGAAGGCGTTTCAGCGGTCAAGATGCTTGCCACACGCGACGGCATGTTCTACCTGACGGTCAAATCGAAAGCTAAATTGCGAGCCGGAGCCGCCGAAGGAGACGAAACGTCATGACGATCCGCTATCACAAGGGCGATTTGCCGGACCTGAAAGCCTATGAGACGGCAAGCGCGGTGGCGGTCGACTCCGAAACGCTCGGCCTCAATCCCAACCGGGACCGCCTTTGCGTGGTGCAACTGTCTCCGGGAGACGGATCGGCGGATGTGATCCAGATTTCCAAGGGCCAGAAAACGGCTCCGAATCTGGAGGCGCTCATGACCGATCCGGCAAAAGCGAAGATTTTTCATTTCGCCCGGTTTGATGTCGCGGTGTTGCTGCACTATCTGAATATCCGGGTCACGCCGGTCTGGTGTACCAAGATCGCCTCGAAGCTGGTGCGGACCTATACGGACCGGCACGGATTGAAGGATATCACGCGCGAACTGATCGGTGTCGAATTGTCCAAGCAGCAGCAAAGCTCGGACTGGGCTGCGGAGACGCTCAGCGACGCCCAACTGGCCTACGCGGCATCGGATGTGCTTCATCTGCATGCCTTGAAGGAAAAACTGGAATTCATGCTCGCCCGCGAGGAGCGTGGCCACCTTGCCGCCGCCTGTTTCGAATTCCTGCCTGTCCGGGCGGAACTCGATCTCAAGGGGTGGGAGGAAACAGACATCTTTGCCCATTCGTAACTGTTTTGGGATAATGCGGTTCGCCGTGGAACAAGAGCGTGGTCGGAGACCTTGTTGAGCGCTGTCACTGATTTTCCGGGAGGGTCGGCTCCCAACGGGGCAGCTCCCACGAGGGGATTGAACCGCACGCAGCGGGCGGCGCGCCGGCACAGTGTGCTGGTGCGTGTCCTGCGCTGGCTCTTTCCCGGCATCGGTCTGCTGATTCTCGCCGGCATGATCGGACTGGTGGTCCTGTTCAACCTGCTCAACAGTTTCGGTGCCTCCAACGTCATGCTGACGAGTGAGGGACTGGTGATGGACCAGCCGGAACTGTCGGGCCATGACGGCGACCGGTCCTATCAGGTGACCGCGCGGCGCGCCATTCAACGGCTCAGCGATCCGCGCATCATCGATCTGGAGACCATCCGCGCCGACATCGTTCTGGGCAAGGACCAGAGCGCCGAGATCATCGCGCTCAAGGGCACCTACAACAATGCCGCGGAAACCCTCAGGCTGTACGAGGGCATCCAGATCGAGTGGAGCGAAGGCTACAAGGTCGATCTGTCCGAAGTGGGGATCAATCTGACCAACGGTGCGATGACAACGACAGAGCCGGTTTCCATCCGTTCAGATCAGGGTCATGTTGTCGCCGGTAAACTCGATTACGACAAGGCCAAGGGTCTCGTCCGGTTCTCCGACGGGATCAAGATGACACTCAACCCGGCCTCGCAAGGACAATAGGCGATGACATTTCTCAAGCGCATGATGATCGCAGGTGCTGCAATCCTGTTTGCCGGCTCCGCGCATGCACAGACCTTTTCGGATGCCTTCGCGGGCTTCGGGGCCAATGACGGTGAACCGATCGAGATCGAGGCCAGCGAACTGCGTGTCGAGGACGGCAACAACACGGCCACCTTCGTCGGCGACGTCGTTGTCGTGCAGGGTGAAACCAGTCTGAAGACCGAGCGGCTGAAGGTGTTCTACGCCGGGTCCGCGTCTGGATCCGGGTCCGGAGCCCAGCCTCAGGAAAGCGCGGTCCAGCAGCGCATATCGCGTCTCGAGGCCGCCGGCGGCGTTCACATCACCTCCAAGGACCAGACCGCCCGCGGCGATGCGGCCAGTTTCGATATGACCCGGGAAGTCATGGTGATGACCGGCAAGGAAGTCGTTCTCAGTCAGGGGCCGAACGTGGTGGTCGGCAAAAGGCTGACCGTGAATCTGAAGACCGGCCAGGCGAACCTGACCGCCGGCAGCGGCAATGTGTCGGGCAGTGGTGGCGGACGGGTCAAGGTGCGCATACAGCCCAACAGCGTGCAGAACGCCGAGTGAGCCGGTTTCCGGATCCTCACTCGACAGTCCGGGACGCAGACCTTATGTCAGGCCCCGGCAACGATCGGATGGACGGCGCATCAGTGAAGACAACTTCTCCGGACTATAACGGCCTACAAGGCGTCGCAGCGGGACCCGCGGATCAGTCCGGGGATCAATCCGCGGATCTGTCCCGTGCGCTGGTCGTCGACGGCATCGGCAAGACCTATGGCCGGCGTCAGGTGGTCAAACATGTCAGCCTGTCCGTGCGGCCCGGCGAGGCAGTGGGACTTTTGGGTCCGAACGGCGCGGGCAAGACCACGACATTCTACATGATCACGGGGCTGATCCGGCCGGATCAGGGCCAGATATCCCTGGATGGGCTCAACATCACCCGGATGCCGATGTACCGCCGGGCCCGTCTCGGCATCGGCTATCTGCCCCAGGAGGCGTCCATCTTCCGGGGGCTCACGGTGGAAGAGAACATCCGCGCCGTGCTGGAAGTGATCGAGCCAAGCCGGCACAGGCGCCGAGAGGAACTCGACTCGCTGCTGGCCGAATTCGGTCTGACACACCTGCGCAAATCGCCGAGCATCGCGCTTTCCGGCGGGGAGCGCCGGCGCGTCGAAATCGCCCGCGCACTCGCCAGCCGCCCGTCCTTCATGCTGCTCGACGAACCCTTTGCCGGCATCGATCCGATCGCGGTCGGGGATATCCAGCAGCTTGTGCGCCATCTGACCCAGCGCGGCATCGGTGTTCTGATCACTGATCACAATGTGCGCGAAACGCTCGGCCTGATCGACAGGGCCTATATCATTGCCTCCGGTGAAGTTCTGACCGAGGGCCTGCCCCAGGAAATCGTCACCAATCCTGACGTCCGGCGGCTTTATCTGGGTGAACAATTCACCCTTTGATGACAGGCGGTGCGCAACGCTATACACTGGCTCGACAAGGAATAAGCAAGAAGCAGACCAAGCGGGCATAGCGGGCACCCCAGAAACACATGGCCATTTCAACCAAGCTGGAAATGCGGCAGAGCCAGTCGCTGGTCATGACGCCGCAATTGATGCAGGCGATCAAGCTTTTGCAGATGTCCAATCTTGATCTGGTTGCCTATGTCGAGGCCGAACTGGAACGCAATCCGCTCCTGGAAAAGACCGACTCCGGAGAGACCGGCCCGGATGGCGACACCGGCTCCGAAGGCAACTCCGAGTCTTTCCCGGACAGCGCAGGCACACCGGCCGTCTCAGAGGAACCCGGTTCGGGCGACTGGATGCAGAACGACCTGGAGACAGGCTCGGAAGCCATCGCCGCGCGCATGGACACGGATCTCGGCAATGTCTTTCCCGACGAACCCGGCGTCCCGGCATCTCCCGACCCGGCATTGCTGAAAGGCGGCGACAGCTACAAGAACGTCTCCAGCGGCGGGGCTTCCGAGGACTACAACCTGGAGGCCTTTGTCGCCGAGGAAGTGTCTCTGGTCGGCACCCTGGAAGAACAGATGCACCTGGCGCTGACCGACGAGGCGGACAAGCTGATCGCCGGGCATCTGATAAACTCCCTGGACGAGAACGGCTATCTTTACATCGATCTGGGCGAGACCGCAGGGCAGCTTGGTGTCGGTGCCGACCGGATTGAAGCCGTGCTGTGCGTGCTGCAGACTTTCGAGCCCGCCGGAGTGTTCGCGCGCGATCTCGCCGAATGCCTGAAACTCCAGCTGATCGACAAGAACCGGTTCGACCCGGCCATGGAAGCGCTCATCGACAATATCGAGCTGCTGGCAAAGCGCGATCTCGCCGGCTTGAAAAAGGTCTGTGCGGTGGACGAGGAGGACCTCGTGGAAATGATTGCCGAGATCCGCGCGCTTGACCCGAAGCCCGGAAGCGTTTTCGGGTCCGCGCTGGTCCAGCCCGTTGTGCCCGATGTCTTCGTCAGGCCGGCCAACGACGGCACCTGGGCGATCGAACTGAACTCCGACACGCTTCCAAGGGTGCTCGTCAACCAGACCTACTATGCCAAGGTCATCAAGACGGCGCGCAACGAGACGGAGAAGGAGTACATGACCGACTCGCTGCAGACGGCGAGCTGGCTCGCCAAGAGCCTCGACCAGCGGGCAAGAACGATCCTCAAGGTCTCGACGGAAATCGTCCGTCAGCAGGACGGCTTCCTGACCTACGGCATCGCCCATCTCAGACCGCTCAATCTGAAGACGGTCGCCGAAGCAATCGGCATGCATGAATCGACCGTCAGCCGGGTGACGTCCAACAAGTTCATGGCGACGCCGCGCGGCATCTACGAGCTGAAGTATTTCTTCTCCTCGGCCATTTCGGCAACGGTCGGCGGCGACGCGCATTCGGCCGAATCGGTCCGCTACAAGATCAGGCAACTGATCGATGCGGAAGCGCCGAAAGCTATCCTGTCGGACGACACGCTTGTCAAAATTCTGAAGGATGACGGCATCGACATCGCGCGCAGAACGGTTGCCAAGTACCGGGAGGCCATGAAAATAGGCTCTTCGGTGCAAAGACGCCGTGAAAAAAATTCACGCCTTTAGGGGCGGCCCCATGTATTCCTCAGCGCAACTTTCGGAACGTTTCAGAGATGTCGGCTGAAACAATACCTTGGAATTCCAAGTTCCTTTTTGAAACTTGTTACATCGTTTCATAATCAATTGACTCTTGTCCAACACGCAATTATAGCACCGCCCTCGTGACGTAATGAGGGATGGCGCTTCGGCGCTGACTGGTCCATTCTGTAAGCTTGAAACGTATCGCGTTTCTGCACCGGCGGCACGCCGGTGACCTATCGGTCAATAGAAGAAGAAGAGGTCCCCATGGCTTTGCGGATTTCGGGTAAGAATGTTGATGTCGGCGATGCACTGCGCGTCCATATCAATGACCGAATCGAAGATGCGCTTGAGAAATATTTCACAGGCGGTTTTACAGGCCACGTCACGCTCAGCAGGGAAGGCACGGGCTTCAAGTCCGAGTGCAGCCTGCATCTGGACACGGGAATTGTGCTCCAGGTGTCCGCGCAGGATCAGGATCCGCGCAAAGGTTTCGATCAGGCCGCGGACAAGATCGAGAAGAGATTGCGGCGCTACAAGCGCAAGCTGAAGGATCATCACAGCCACAACGGCGCTGACCGTGAGGCGATGGATGCTGCGTCCTATGTGCTTGCCTCGCCGGAGGAAGACGAGGAAGTGCCGGTGGATTTCAATCCGCTGGTGATTGCCGAGACTTCCGCGAAAGTGAAGACGATGACCGTCGGCATGGCGGTTATGGAACTGGATTTGACCGAAGCTCCGGTCGTCCTGTTCAAAAATGCGGCAAATGGCGGTGTCAATGTTGTCTATCGCCGGCCGGATGGCAATATAGGCTGGATTGACCCGGCACTGGTGGCCAAACAGGCTGCCGAGTAGAGATACGACGAGGTCGGCTTCCCCCGGGAAGCCGGCTTCTGAAACGTGTAGGCGGACTAATGGATCTTAGTGATCTTCTGGGTAAAGACGCGGTGATTGCGAGCCTGAAGGCCAAAAGCAAAAAACAGGCGATCCAGGAACTTGCTGCCAGGGCGGCAGAGCTGACCGGTCTTTCGGAACGCGAGATTTTCGACACGCTCCTGCAGCGCGAACGCCTTGGTTCCACCGGCGTCGGCCACGGTATCGCGATTCCCCACGGCAAGCTCGTGCGTCTAGACAGGCTGGTCGGTCTGTTCGCGAAGCTGGACAAGCCTGTCGATTTCGATTCCCTCGACGACGAGCCCGTCGATCTCGTGTTTCTGCTGCTGGCGCCTGAAGGCGCCGGAGCCGACCATCTGAAAGCGCTTGCGAGGATCGCGCGCCAGTTGAGGGACGCGTCGGTCACCAAGGGACTGCGCGGCTCGGTGGACGCACAGGAAATCTACGATCTCCTGACACAGCCGCTGACCTCTTCCAACGCGGCTTAATCGGTTCAGTCTTCCCGACAGGACAAGGACCGGCCCACGTCGGTCCCGTTTGCGTCTGGGACAGGCCTTCGCTCACCATTTCAGTTTACACGATGACGCCTTGCGTCAGGCTGCCTGCGATGGCCGCAGCCGGCCGGGCCTCACGCCTTCGCCGGTTCCGCGTCGCCCTGACCGAGTTCCGGCTGGCCGGCCGCCGGGGCGGGGCCCCTGGTCAGGGCCGGCAGATGCAGGTCCAGAAGGTCCTCCGGCGGAGCGGTTTCTTCCGGGATCCGCCACAGGGTCGATGAGATGGCGAGCTGTCCGAGCGTGCGGGTCGAGGTGGTGACGGCGATCAGGCCGGCGAAGAGAGGCCCGATGGCAACGGGGATGACCGGCCACACAAGCCCGATCGGCTGCCCGGAGAGCCAGGCAAGGCCGGCCAGGCCGAAGAGCATCTGCGGCCAGAGCTTCTGCAGGGCCAGCGCGACCGGCAGTCTCTGCACGCCCCTGGCCTGCGCGCCCCAGCCGATTGTCTTGCCGAACACGAGGCCGCCCATGAAGATCGTGTGCGCCACCGCCATGATCGGCGCCAGCATGGCCGCATAGACAATCTCGGCACCGACACTCACAAGAATGCGCAACGTCCCGCCGAAGGCCTTGCGCAGATCCTGTCTCGCCAGCACGTCGGCCACTGTGGCAAGCTTCGGCGCGAACACCATCGTGAGCACCGTGAAGAACACGAGGGCGCCGGTATCCGCGCGGAACGGCGTGCCGTCGCTGACCAGGCCAAGCACGGCGGCGGCGGTCATGAAGCCGATCCAGGCCGGCGATCCCAGGAACATCAGGATGGCGAGAAAAAGCTGTGCACGGCTGACCGGCTTCAGGCCCGGCAGGCCGAGCAGCCTGCGGTATTGCAGGTTGCCCTGGCACCAGCGCAGATCCCGCCGGATGTATTCCAGTAGATGAGGCGGGTTGGCTTCATAGCTTCCGGTTTCCTGCGGCAGCACCCGGACCTCGTAACCGGCACGGCGCATCAGAACCGCCTCCACCTGGTCGTGGGACAGGATCGTGCCCGCAAGCGGTCCCTTGCCGGGCAGGTCCGGAAGCCGGCATTCTTCCTTGAAGGGCTTGATCCTCAGGATGGCATTGTGTCCCCAGTAGGGGCCGCAATCACCCTGCCACCAGGCGCTGCCGATGGTGTAGGAGCGCATGCCGAGGCGCATGCCGAACTGGAAAATCCGGGCAAAGGCACTGTCGGTCGGCAACCCGACCACCAGGCTCTGCAGAATACCCAGCCTGGGGTTGGCTTCCATGCGCCGGACAAGTCCCGTGATTGCGTCCGCCGACATGTAGCTGTCCGCATCCAGCACCAGCGCGAAATCATGCAGGTCGCCCCACCGGTCGCAGAAGTCGGCGATATTGCCGGCCTTGAACCCCGGGTTGGTGTCCCGGCGGCGGTAGACCACCTCCATCTGGCCGGCATGGCGTTCCTGAAGCCGCGCCGTCATCTGCTGCTCCTGCAGGGCGACATCGTCCAGGGAGGTGTCGCTCAGCACGTAAAGCGTGAACCGGCTTGCCTCGCCGGCGCGGGCCAGACGGGACATCATGGCGCTGAGATTGGTCTCGAGGCTTTCGGTATCCTCGTTGCGCACGCAGGAAAGCAGGGCCGTCGAACTTGTCAGCGGCCGGGAGGCGTCCCCATGCGCGATCGGGCAGACGGCGTCGACGGGATCCCGGGAAAGCCGCATCACAAGCAGGCCGATCACCGCGTTCCAGAACCCGATGATGGTCCAGGGGAGGGTCACCATGAAACAGGCGACGATCACCATGTCGAGCGCCGAATATCCCCCCGGCGACAGGGTTACGGTCATCAGCGCGGCAAGCGCCGCGAAACTGATGACAACGAGTGCGGCAAAAAGAACGCGCCTGGCGGTCATGGGGGCTGTTGATCCTTCAAATACACGCATGTCAAAAGCCTTGAACATTTTTTTGACTTCCAATCCTGGCGAACGTCGCAATAGTGCGCATGCCAAAATGTCCTAAGATTGACAGGAACCAGGGTTGATGACGGGAGAAGTTACATAATGATCGCGGAAACACCGGTGACGCGCGACACAGGCAAGGCGCAGGCGCTGTGGTACACCGGCCCTGGTGAATGCGCGATCGAGCCGGTTGCCGGCGCCGGTCCGCGCGCCGGCGAAGTGCTGGTGCAATCGCTTTTCAGTGGCGTCAGCCGAGGCACCGAGGGTCTTGTTTTCCGTGGAGAGATTCCGATGAGCGAATGGCAGCGCATGCGCGCGCCACATCAGGCCGGCGACTTCCCCTTTCCCGTGAAATACGGCTACGCCAATGTCGGCACGGTCCTGGAGGGGGACCCGGAACTTGCCGGACGTGTGGTCTTTTCGCTGTTTCCGCATCAAAGTGTCTTTGCACTCCCGTCAGCGTCCTGTGTGCCGGTTCCCGATGGCGTCCCTGCCGAACGCGCTGTTCTGGCTGCGAATATGGAAACGGCGATCAATGCTATATGGGACGGAAAACCATCACCTGGGGATCACATCTGCGTGGTCGGGGGTGGGGTTGTCGGTCTCCTGACCGCATATGTCTCAGGACGACTGCCCGGGTCAAGAGTGACGGTGATCGACACCAATCCGGGCCGTGCGGCGATCGCTGAGGCGCTTGGCCTGGCCTTCGCCCTGCCGGCCGACGCGCCCCGCGATCAGGATCTCGTTTTTCACACCAGCGCGTCGTCGGCGGGGCTTGCCACCGCGCTTGCCTGCGCCGGCGACGGAACGACTGTCGTCGAGATGAGCTGGTACGGCGCCAGGGCCGTGGAGGCGCCGCTCGGCGCCGATTTCCATTGCCGCAGGCTCAGGCTGATATCGAGCCAGGTCGGCACCATCGCCCCGGACCGGCGCGACCGGTGGAGCTACCGGCGGCGCCTTGAACTGGCGCTGTCCCTGCTCGCCGACCCGGTGCTCGACAAACTGATCAGCCACCGAATTCCCTTCGCGGAGTTGCCGCAGCAGCTTCCCGAAGTGTTGAACAAGGCGTCAGATGTTCTGGCCGCCGTTGTCCGCTATGAGAACGGGTCCGGCCACACCGGCTGAGCCCGACATCGAACAATCAGTCATTTCAGGATCACAAAGATGTTTGCAGTTGAAGTTCGCGACCACGTCATGATAGCGCATTCCTTCAGGGGAGAGCTGTTCGGCCCGGCCCAGGCGCTGCACGGGGCGACATTCGTCATCGACGCCGCTTTTCTGGCCGAGACCCTCGACGAAAACGGCGTGGTGATCGACATCGGCCGCGCTCACGAGGCGCTGAAGGAAGTGCTGCAGCCGCTCAATTACAAGAACCTGGACGAGGTCCCGGAATTCGCCGGTACCAACACGACGACCGAGTTCCTGACGAAGCACATTCACGATCACCTCGCGCGTGCGGCCCGCGACAGCCGTCTCGGGCGCGCCGGGGCGGAACTGTCCGCCATTCGGGTGACGATTTCCGAATCCCATGTCGCCCGGGCCTGGTATGAAGCCGGGATCTGATCCGCAGATGCAATCTGTCCACTTCGCATATCCGGGGGACCTGGCAACACCCAGCGGCGGGTATGGCTACGACCGCCGGATCATGGCCGGATTGCGCAAGCTCGGCTGGCACGTCGAGCCGTTGCCCCTGGGCGACGGTTTTCCGTTTCCCTCCCCGGAAACGCTGTCTGCGGCCGAAGTACGCTTCCGGGCCCTGCCGGCAGGGGCACGTGTCGTGGTTGACGGTCTTGCGTTCGGCGCGCTCGCGCATGCGGCGGCCGCCACGGATCACCTGCGTCTTGTCGCCTTGCTTCATCATCCGCTCTGCCTGGAAAACGGCCTTGCGCCGGACCGGGCCAGGGCCTTGCTGGAAAGCGAGACAAGTGCGCTGAAACATGCCGGCCATGTCATCGTCACCAGCCCGGCCACGGCGGCGCAGGTGCATGACCTGTTCGCGTTTCCCGAGGAAAAGATATCGGTCATTCTGCCGGGTACGGAGAAGCCGGACGCCTATGCGCGACCGGCATCGGACGTGACAAGGCTGTTGTCCGTCGGCACACTTGTTCCGCGCAAGGGCTATGATCTGTTGCTGGAGGCCCTGTCGGAGTTGCCCGCGGATGCCGGCGCCTGGCATCTGGACATCGTCGGCGGCCTGGACGCGGATCCGGCGTGTTATGGCGCCTTGTGGAAACAGGCCGCGGATCTGAACCTGTCCGGCCGGATAAGGTTTCACGGTGCCGTCCCGGAGGACCATCTGTCCGCTCATTACCGCGCGGCGCATATATTCGTGCTGGCGAGCCGCTTTGAAGGATACGGCATGGCCTATACGGAAGCGCTCGCCCACGGCCTGCCGGTGATCGGCAGCGGCGGCGGCGCGGTGCGCGAGACCCTGGCGGAAGGAGCCGCGCTCTATTGCGGCACGGAAGATGTCGCGGCCTTGCGCGCGGCCTTGCAGCGCCTGCTGACTTCTCCTGAGGAACGGGCCAGTCTCGGAGACGCGGCACGGTCGGCGGCACGGGCCTTTCCGGACTGGCAGGATGCCGCCGCCCGATTTTCAGACATATTGCGGGAGACAGGCCCATGAGCGGGTTTTCGACAACATGGCTTGCCTTGCGTGAGCCCCTTGATCTGGCCGCGCGGAACACGGACGTTGAGGCTGCGTTCCTGGACAGCCTGCCAACGGGGCCGGTTCGCATTCTCGATCTGGCAAGCGGCGCCGGATCGACCGTGGCCGCCCTTGCGGCGAAAGGCGTGGAGCCGGCCGGCTGGCTGCTGTGCGATCACGACCCCGCCCTTCTTGAGCACGCCGGGCAGCGCTGGCGGAAGCCGGTGGAGCAGGGCACCGGACGGATCGACCTCAGGCAGATCGATCTGGCCCGTGACCTGGAGCAATTGCCTTTCGCGGATGTGGCCGCGGTCACCACATCGGCGTTTCTGGATCTTGTGTCGGAGGCCTTTGTCGAACGGCTGGTCGAACAGGTCGTCAAGGCCCGCAAACCCTTTCTGGCGAGCCTGACCTATGACGGCCGCGTACGCTTCGATCCTGAAGCGCCGTTCGACGGCGACATCCTCGCCGCTCACGACCGGCATCAGCGCACCGACAAGGGTTTCGGCCCGGCCCTCGGGCCGGAAGCGGCATCGCGGGCGATTGCGCTGTTTGAAGCCGCCGGCTACCGGGTCGTGCAGGGCCCGTCCGACTGGCGGGTCGCGCCGCACGAAAACGATTTCCTGATGGAATTCCTGGGCGGTTGGGTCCGGGTCGGCGAGGACCTGAACCTGCCATCGCAGGCGCTCGAAACCTGGTGGCGGGATCGCGCCCGGCAAATCCGGTCGGAAGAACTGTCGGTGACCGTCGGTCACGTGGATTTCGCGGCCCTGCCGTCTTGCTGAAGCTTGCCGCCGGGTTTTTCAAGATGTCACGCACAGTGGGGGCGTCTTGAGACGCGCGTCCCGAGCAGATCTGCAGGGCCCGCACAGAACCGGTCGTTGAATGCGTCTGGAAGAAGTTATTGAAATCTTAAGATCAATTAACCTTAAGAAAATTTAATGCTATTCTTCTGTAATTTTTTACCATGCTCTTTAAGCGCAGTTTATTCTTTTTTGTACTATATTCCGCTCCGGAATGCAGGCGCAGGTTCTCCCGTGAACCGACAATTGATGGCAAGGATCATGATGAAACAGACCATACGGACAATTCTGGTGAAACACGGCAATCTTCCCGTCGCCGTGGAAGACATCGCCGACGCCGCGGATCTTTACGACGCGGGCCTCTCCTCCTTCGCGTCCGTGCAGGTCATGCTGGCCCTGGAAGAAGAATTCGACATCGAGTTTCCGGAGCATCTCCTGAACCGCAAGTCGTTTTCTTCCATCGACGCCATCGAAGCGGCGCTTTCCGAAATTGTCGAAGAGCAGGCGGCCTGATCAATGACCGCCGCCAGCAAAATCACCGCGCTGGCTCTGGCCGACCGCGCCAAGCGCGCCGCCAGGGTCGCCGCCGGATTCGCCGATCAGGTTGATACCGAAGGCCGGTTCCCGTCCGAAGGCATGGAAGCTCTGAAAGCCGAACGGCTTCTGGGGATCATGATCCGGCCGGAACATGGCGGCGAAGGCGCAAGCCTTACCGAGATCGCCGATGTCTGCGCGATCCTCGGACAGGCCTGTGCGGCGACCGCCATGACCTACGCCATGCACCAGATCCAGATTGCAAGCCTTGCCGACTACGCGGCCGGGAGCGCCTGGCACGAGGCCTTTCAGAAACGCGTCTGCGACGAGCAGCTTCTGATTGCGTCCGCGACGAGTGAGGCGGGCATTGGCGGCAATTTGCGTAATTCGCTTTGCGCGATCGAAGTCGAGGGCGACACGGCCCGCCTGACCAAGGACGCCACCGTGATCTCCTACGGCGCCAAGGCCGACGCCATCATGGTCACGTCCCGCCGTCATCCGGACGCCGCCCATTCCGATCAGGTCGCGACGGTTTTCCTGAAAGACCAGTATACGCTCGAGCAGACCAGCAAATGGGACACGCTCGGCATGCGCGGAACCTGTTCCGACGGTTACATCTTCAAGGCGGCGGCGCCCGCGGAGCAGATCCTGCCGCGGCCGTTCGCCGAGATTGCCGCCCAGTCGATGCTGGCCGTGTCGCATCTTCTGTGGGGCGCGCTCTGGTACGGGATTGCCGCCGACGCGGTGGCGCGTGCACAGAGCTTCGTCAAGGCCGCCGCGCGCAAGTCGCCGGGTCAGGTCCCGCCAGGAGCGCTTCGTCTCGCCGAGACGTCCAGCCTGTTGCAACTGGTCAAGGCCAATGTCGTTGCAGGTCTGAAGCAGTTTGAAAGCTGCAAGGGTGACGGGGATGCGCTCAACGCGATGAGTTTTTCCGTCGCCATGAACAACATCAAGATCGGCACATCACAGACCATCCTGACGATCATCAACCATTGCATGCTGATCTGCGGCATAGCCGGATACAAGAACGGCACGCCCTTCAGCCTCGGTCGCCATCTGCGGGATGCCCATTCCGCCCAGCTGATGATTTCCAACGACCGCATTCTGGGCAACACGTCGACCATGCTTCTGGTCAACAAGCAAGATACCAGCCTTCTGGGGTAATAATGGACGCGCAAGTTTCTTTTCTCGATCAATTGTTTTCCGAAGGCGTTCTGCATGACAGCGGCGTCGATGGCCTTTACGCGCGCAGCGGTGAATTCGAAAATGTCATTGCCCGCTTCGAGACCTTCGCCCTGAGCTACGGCCAGGACGAGATTTCCGAAGCGATGGTGTTTCCGCCGGGCATGACCATGCAGGATTTCGAGACCAGCGGTTACATGAAGAACTTTCCGCAGCTGGCGGGAACCGTTCATGCCTTCTGCGGCAACGATCACGACCAGATGGGTCTGCTGCAGTGCATTGCGGCCGGCGAGGACTGGTCGAAGGACCAGAAGCCGACCCAGGTCGCGCTGACGCCGGCGGCCTGCTATCCGCTCTATCCGATCCTGTCGAGACGCGGCCCGCTCGCCGCCGAAGGTGCCTATGTTGCCCTGCAGTCCTACTGTTTCCGGCATGAGCCGTCCAAGGATCCGGCCCGGATGCAGATGTTCCGCCAGCGCGAATATGTGCGTGTCGGTTCGGCGGACCAGACCATGGCGTTCCGCGAGACCTGGAAACAGCGCGGCCAGGACATGATGAAACGGCTGGAGTTGCCACATCATGTCGATGTCGCCAACGATCCGTTTTTCGGCCGGGCAGGCAGGATGCTGGCGTCCGGGCAGCGCGAACAGGAACTGAAGTTCGAAATGCTGGTTCCGATCACGTCGGAGGAAAAGCCGACCGCCTGCATGAGCTTCAATTATCACCTGGACAATTTCGGCAAGGCCTGGGACATCCGCCAGGCGGACGGCACCCCCGCGCACACTGCCTGCGTCGGCTTCGGCCTCGAGCGCATTGCCCTGGCCCTGTTCCGGCACCACGGCTTCGACACCGCCGCCTGGCCCGAAGGTGTCAAAGCGGCCCTTTGGGGTTGAGAGGATCGGGCAGACCATGACAGACGCCGTCTTTGATACCCTGAGCGCGGCCGGCTACGCGCGCAGCCCGCTTCATGCGCAGGACCGCGACTGGCCGGAGACCAACTGCTATCTCGATGTCTGGATCGAGGTTCTGCCCTCACTCGGCCTGCCGCCGGAAGCCTGCCTTGCCTATTCGCTCACCCAGGATTTCGAGGGCGACCAGTTCACCTTCTTCAAGGTGCCGCTGGAGGACCTGGAAGCCCTCTATGGCCTGAAGGTCACGGAACTGGCGATCTACGACCGGGTCGAATTCCATGTTCAGCAGCAGATCGAACGCGGCCGCCTGTCGCTGGTCGAGGTCGACAGCTTTTTCCTGCCCGACACCCAGGGCGTCGGTTATCACGCCAGCCATGGCAAGACCACGATCGCCGTCAACCGGATGGATTTCGAAAACCGGACGATGGAATATTTCCACGGGCTCGGCCTCCACCGTCTGGAAGGCGACGACTTCGACGGCGTCTTCCAGCGCGGCGCGCATGCCGGGTCGCTGCCGTTCCTGCCCTATACCGAATTCGTGAAATTTCCCGGCAGTCTGCCGTCCATGCAGCACATTGTGACTGTTTCGGAAGATCTGTTGCGCCATCATCTGAAACGCCGGCCTGCGGAAAATCCCGTGGCTGCGTTCGCTTCGGTGTTTCCGGCGCAGGTGGAGAAGGTCAGCCAGCGGGAGTTCGATTTCTTCCATCTTTATGCCTTCAACACGCTGCGTCAGCTCGGTGCGAATTTCGAGCTGTTTTCGAGCTATCTGGACTGGCTGGCGGGCCAGGGACGGACGGAGCTGGCCGAAGGCGCTGCGTTGGCCAGAACCATTTCCAACACCTGCAAGACCATGCAGTTCAAGCTGGCCCGGGCGGTCATGCGCAAGAAATTTCAGGGTCTGGGGGAAGGCCTGTTACCGGCGGTGGAAGCCTGGGACAGGCTGATGCGGCTCCTCGACCTTCAGTACGGCGAAGCGCGGGACACCGGTTTCACACCCGTCGTCAGCGCTGCCGGGGCATAGCGGCCGTGTTGCCGGGTACCGGCCCTGCCACCATGGACTGGACCCTCTCCGTCACGGAACCGGGCACCTTCGGGGTGCCTCCCGCCGCCGGAACCCTGCCAGACCCCGTGCCTGCCACGTTGCCGGGAACCGTGGCCGGTGCCCTCACGCGGGCGGGGCTGTTCGACCCGGACAATCCGGTGCCGCTGCACGGCAAGGACGTCTGGTACGAAGGCCGGTTCGACGCCGAGCCGGGCCGGTACCGCCTGCATCTGGACGGGTTGGCGACCGTCGCGGAGGTCTATCTCAACGGTGAGCCGGTTCTCGAGTGCCGTAACATGTTCCGGAAATTTCAGGTTCCGGTGAATCTTGCTGAGCGGAATGTCCTGACGCTCTGCTTCCGGGCACTGGCGCCTCATTTGACGGCGAAGGGACCGCGGGCGCGCTGGAAGCCTCAACTCGCGACGTCCCAGGGCCTGCGTCTGGTGCGTACCACTTTGCTCGGTCACATGCCCGGCTGGTGCCCGGAGATCCATGCGGTCGGACCGTACCGGCCGATCCGGATCGAGCCGGAGGCCGCAGCGCGGATCACGGAAAAGCAGGTGCTGGCCGATCTCGCGTCCGACGGGCGCGCCCGGTTGACCGTTTCCCTGAAACTGGAAAATTCCGACGCGGTTCCAGTTCTGGAGTGCGCCGGCAGTTCGGCGGAGATGGTGCGCCGGGAGGACGGCTCGTTGGCGGCATCGCTTTGCCCGGCGGGCATCGACCCGTGGATGCCGCACACCCATGGCACACCGGCACTCTACGAAATCACGGTTCAGGCCGGAGACCAGCGGTTCGGGCTCGGAAAGACCGGTTTCCGGCGTCTCGAGGTGGATCGTGGCGAAGACGGCACCGGCTTTGGCCTCAAGGTCAACGGAATTTCGGTGTTCTGCAGGGGCGCGGTCTGGACCAGTGCGGATCTCCTGAATCTGTCCGGCGATCCGGACACCTGTCGTCCGTTGCTGGAGGCGGCCCGCGATGCCGGCATGAACATGCTGCGTATCGGCGGCACCATGATCTACGAGACCCGGGCATTCTTCGAACTCTGCGACGAACTTGGCCTGCTCGTCTGGCAGGACTTCCAGTTCGCCAATTACGACTATCCGGTCAAGGACAACGTCTTTGTCGGCGAGGTGAGGGCAGAGGTCCGCGACCAGCTTTCCGACAGCATGGGGTCTCCCTCGCTTGCCGTTGTGTGCGGCGGCAGCGAGATCTACCAGCAGGGGGCGATGATGGGCCTGCCGGAGAACCGCTGGAAAGGGCCGCTCTGCGAAGAGATCCTGCCCGAACTCGCGGTTGCCCTTCGCCCGGATGTCCCCTACGCACCGAATTCGCCCTGCGGCGGGGTGTTGCCGTTCTCGCCGAACGCGGGCATCGCGCATTACTACGGCGTCGGCGCCTACCTGCGCCCGCTGGAGGATGCCCGGCGAGCGGATGTGCGTTTCGCCGGCGAGTGTCTGGCGTTTTCCAATGTTCCCTGCCGGCAGAGCCTTGAGGAGGGATTGCCTTCGGTCAGGCCCGGGCATGATCCGCGCTGGAAGGCCCGCGTGCCGCGCGACCGGGGGGCTGGCTGGGACTTCGAGGATGTCCGCGACCACTACCTGAAAGACCTTTACGGCGTTGACCCCGCAGCGTTGCGCACCGGCGATCCGGACCGCTATCTCGATCTCGGCAGGGCCGTGACCGGGGAGGTCATGGAAAGAACCTTTGCCGAGTGGCGGCGCGGGGGCTCCTCCTGCCGGGGCGCGCTGGTGTGGACGCTGCAGGATCTGGCCATGGGCGCGGGCTGGGGTGTGATCGATGCCGCCGGCAGGCCGAAACCGGCCTGGTACGCCCTGAAGCGGGCCTTCCGTCCGTTGCAGGTTTGTCTGACGGACGAAGGCACCAACGGGCTGGCCATCCATGTCATCAATGAACGGCCAGGGGAAAAGGCGGTCACGCTCACGCTGACCTGTCTGCGGGACGGACAAGTGCCGGTGGTCTCGGGGCAAAAGGAACTTGTGCTGGCGCCGCACTGCGCCCAGTCCCTCAACGCGGTCGACTTGATCGGCGCGTTTTTCGACGTCACTTATGCCTATCGGTTCGGTCCGCCCTCACACGATGTGACACTGGTGCGGATGCTGGACCGGGAGACGGGGCTGGTTTTGGCCGAAGCGTTTCATTTTCCGCTGGCAGACTCTGTCGCCAGGGTGTCGAAAACGGCGCTCAGGGCGCAGATCACGGCACATCGTGACGGACCACTTGCCGTTCAACTGGCGACGGAGGCGACACTTGCTGCCGTCACTCTGACACTTCCAGGATATGTCGCGTCGGAAAACGGTTTTCACCTGGCGCCCGGTCCGGAGAAGGAGATCGTCTTCAGGCCTGAACGTCCGGACGCGCCCGAAACGGTGCCGGAGCGACTGGAAATCGCCGCTTTGAACATGCAGGGCGTTCTGGCGGTGCCCCTGACCGCCGCCGACGGGTAGGCGCGCAACCCGGGTCCCCTCACGACTGCTTACTTTGCTTTTGCCAGGTCCTGCCCCACCAGATCGCCCAGAAATGTTTCGAGCACTTTTTGAGCCGGTTCGGGGGTCAGGTTGTGATCGGCGTTTTCGACCGTGAACACGCTCATGTTGGGGTAGGCTTTCAGTCCGCTCAGGTCCTGCCCGAAATGAAACTCGAGCAGTTCCAGGCTGCCGTCGCCGGCGCTGCAGAAAAAATGCACCGGAATGCCCCGGTCCCGGAGTTCAGCGAAGATCTCGAGCGCCTGCAGCTTGAAGCGGCCGTGTTTTGTCAGGCGGGGCAACACCTTCGACAGGACCGAGGCGAGTTTCATCCCGCCGAGCTTTGTCATGCCTCGCAGAACGGACCTGATGTTGATGTCGCCGGTGACGAGGCGCTTCAGCGTCCTGGGATCGGTCATCTTCTTGCGGTAGGCCTCGGCGGTCCGGAACCCGAGCCGATTGACATCGACCACTTCGTCAGGATCCCAGATATAGACCAGCGGATTGCACAGAACGACCCGGGAGATGGCCCGGCTGAAACGGGCCGCGTGAAGCGCGGCATGCGAGCTGCTGCAGCGCCCGACCAGTGTGACCGGACCGTCATGGTGTGCGTCGAGCCAGTCCACCGCATCGCCGAAATCGGCAACAGGACCGTCGGAATACAGGATTTCCGAAGCGATCCCGTCCCTGGGCGGACTGTCGCCCACATTGGCCATGTCGAAGCGCACCGTCTCCGCGCCGCCACGCGCCAGTGACCGGCAAATCTTGACCCAGCTCCGGGCCCAGCCGCCATGGTGGTCATAGCCGCCGGTATTGCCGAAAAGAAACACCGGCCTTCCGGCGCGCGCTTCCTTCGGCGAGCTTGAGACGGCGAAGAGCTGTTTGCTGGCCGGTCCGAAAAAGGCGGCGGTTTCGGTGAAACCGTTGCCCGCAAGCGCCGTCATGTCCTCAGGGTTTTCGCTTGCGCCGGTCACCGTCCCGGTCATCGCTCCGGGGGCCGTCAGCGTGCTTGCAAGCCAGTCGGCGATCCGTGACACGGTTTCTTGCGGCACCTTCGAACGCAGCGGATCAATCATCAGGTCCTCGTAGCCGCTGAAGCCGATGACGTCCAGGTCCGGCGTATCGCCGCGAAGGTGCTCCGCGAACGCGGTGTCACTGTCGAGATCGGGGCGCAGGCACAGAAGGGCCGGAACATCGCCGGGCAGGCCCGGTCCGGCGGGTTTGACAAGCGCGAGATCGGTTGCGAGCGGATCGGGCAGGGCGATGCCGGCGATGGAATATTTCGTTCGGGGCAGGCCCTCCGGCTGAATGTTCAACCGCTCGTAAAGGACCTTCGCGCGCAGATCGGTCTCGCGCAGGTAGCGCCTGCCGCTTGTCACCGGCGCGGCTAGGACGATGGCGGAAATGTCCTTGCGGGTCCGGGCGGCGTTCCGCGCGACCACAGCACCGACGCCCAGGCCGAAGAGAGCGATCCGGTCTACACCGGTTGACCGTTCGAGCGCATCGCCAGCCCTGTTCGCGGCTGCGGTCCAGTCGTCGAGACCGGAGCCTTCCGGGGTGTCGAGCGAATCGACCGTGTCCGGATAGTCGAACCGGAGGCTGGCCAGTCCGCGCTCCGCGAGCGTTTCGGCGAGAACGCGATAGAACTTGCGGCTGCACAATTCGTCAAAGCCCCAGGGCCGGCACAGCAACACCGCGCCCTGGCAGGGCACTTCGGGGGCTGGCCGGGTCAGCACGGCCGCGAGCCCGTCAAAGCACAGCGGAACGGACGGGACGAAACTCATCTGGTTGATCTTTCCTGTCGAACGAGCACGCGGAAAACGGCTTTCAGAAGCGGGGTCAGTCTTTTGGGAAGCACAGCGGAAAGCGTCCACAGAAGGACATCCGCATCTTCCTGCGGAATGCAGTTCAAGGCTCTGACTGCTGCGAAATAAACGAGGGCTCCCGCCGGCACCGCCACGAGAAGACCGGTTATCCCGCCGATGCTCCACAGGACCGCATAGGCGGTGATCGCGCATAACGCTGCAGCGGCGAAGCTGCCGAGCAGCCATCTGATGCCGACAGCCAGGTTCAACTGGCGTCCGCAGTAGATCATCAGCACGCTCAGCAGCAGTCCATGGAGAGCGATGCGTGCCAATGCCGCACCGATCAGTCCGGCATAGGGCACCACGACAGCGAATACCGCGATCGAGAGGACCGCGAAGACGGCACTGATCCGGACGATGACATGGCTGCGCTCGCGCGCCATCATGACGGCCCTGGGCACCATTTCCAGGGTGTTGAGAAACGCCGAGCCGACCAGGGTCGCGGCAACGACACGTCCGCCGTCAAACGCGTCGCCGAAGATCATCGGCAGAAGCTCGCTCATCACCGCCGCGCCGCCAAGGCATATCGGCAAGGTGGACAGCCCTATCCAGCGCATGGTGCGCTGATATGTTTTTTCTATACGCTCTGTGCTGCCCTTGTCGTGCAACTCGCCAAGATGGGTCGTCAGGGCGGCCAGCATGTGGCCGGGAAGCTGGGTCACAAGTGCGGCCAGCGACAGTCCGGCGGCGTAAAATCCGAGTTCCACCGGGGAAACGTAAAAGCTCAGGAACAGGTATTCGGTCCGGCCCCAGGCGATCGTGCCGAGCATGCCCGTGAACCAGGTGTTCCTGGCATAGCTGTAGATATTGCTGTCGAAGCGGGTTCCGGGCTCGGGAGCGGACGCGATGTACCTGCGCACCGCCAGCGCTTGCGGCAGGTGGCGGATGGCGTAGCCCGCAAGTGCACCGGCTGCGCCGAACATGAGGGATCCCGCAACGACCGCGGGGATCTGCAAGGCGCTGCCGATCACTGCGAAACGAGTGATTTCCGGGGACCGATGAAGTCCGCGAGAACTTCCTTCCGCGTAGCCGGCGATGGAATAAAACAGGAACACAAACGTGATGATCAGGAAGATCTCGGGAGAATAGACATCTGCCGACGCTTCTCCGGGGAAGAAATAGATGTAGGCCAGCAGCCCGAAGGTGGCGAGGGTCATCGGGATCAGGAACCGCGGCAGCAGGTGCCGGGCCAGCCCGCCGCCGCAATTGCCGGGCCGGTCGTAGCGCAGCATGTAGCGTTGCAAGGTGTTCGGGATGCCGAAATTGGCGATGGTGTAGGCGGTCAGGGCCGCCCAGACACCAAAGGCCACGATACCGGATCCATCAGGCCCGAGCGTGCGCGCAATGATCACGTTGCAGACGAAACCGGCCAGAAGAGAAGTCAGGCCGGCAAGCGTGCTGAAGATGGAAGAATTTACGAAACTGGCCATGGATGGAAGCAATTTGGCGTTGCGGTCGGATGACCCGGGTCGGAGGCTGGTTTACCCTGAAACACCTTAAGGGATTGCCTAAGGTGCGTGGAAAATCGGAATTTGGTCGAGATTCGCACCGCCGGACACGACGCTCGTTCGTCGTCTTTGCGGGCAACGGATCTGGCTGGAACCACACATGACGTCTCCCGCGTTCACTTCATTTAAACCCAAAATACCGTATGGAATTCTATCGGCATAAATGACAGTAACGAAAATGAAAACGATCGCGCAATCCTACAGGTTTTCAGACAGCCTGCTGCTTCGAATGAAGAGGCTTTTCTGGCGGCTCATCTCGCCGCTGCCGGACGGACCGTACCTCTATCTGAAATATGCCTCGATCTACGGCCGGTTCCCCGACACGAAAAATCCACGCCGGTTCTCCGAACTTCAGCATCTGCGCAAACTGCGGGACCGGAATCCGCTCTATCCGGTCATGGTCGACAAGGTCAGAGCGAAGGATGTCATTCGCGATCGGGTCGGGGCGCAGCATGTCGTTCCCACCTATTGGGTCGGGACGGATCTGTCGGAAGTGGACTGGGCCGGCATCGATCTGCCGGCGGTGGTCAAGCCGACGCACGCCAGCAAGTCGGGATATTTTCTGTCCGGACAATCGGACATCGACACATTGATGGCGCGCCGGCCGGAAGCGGAATGGCTTGCCGACGACCATTTCAGGTTCAACCGGGAATGGGCCTACAAGGACGTTCCCCGCCAGATCATAATTGAAAAAAGGCTTGGCCGCCCGGGCAAGGTGCTGCGGGATTACCGGTTTTATTGTTTCAGCGGAAAGCTGGTCCATATCGAACTCCGGGAGCCGAAAGACGGCCTGATGTTCGAGGCGGTCTATTCACGGGATTGGGAATTTCTGGATGTACATTTCGACTGGTATCCGCACTTGAGGGAGCTCATGCCGAGGCCTGCCGCGTTGGACAAGATGATCGCGATCGCGGAAAAGATGAGCGATGGCATCAGTTTCGCCAGGGTCGACCTCTACGACACGGACGAAGAGATCTATGTCGGCGAGATCACGCTTTATCCGAGCGGCGGTTTTGAAACCTTCGTGCCGGACAGCTATGACACCGTTCTGGGTTCGCATTGGAGCGACAAGAGCGCGCTGACGGGCGAGCGTTCCGCGCCACGTGATGACGGGCCGGAGGCGCGCGGATGAAACTCTTCAAGTGGACGGCGCAACCCTTCCTGCCGTCGGCACGCAAGGTGAGCACGCATTTCATCGCCGAGGAATGGGCGCGGGCGGGGCACGAGACCCACATCGCGACGGTCGGCTTGAGCTGGCTTTCAAAATTCAAGCAGGACGCAGTCTACCGTGCGCTGGCAGAGCGGCAGAAAAACCGGTTTCTTGAAATCGAGCCACGGTTGCATGCCGGGGCCTATATTCCGCCCCTGCATGCCTTCAGCTCCCGCAACCGGGTCCTGAACCTTCTCAACCGGCCGCTGTTCCGCATTTACGGCGGATATATTCCCGGCTTCTTGCGCCCCGCGCTGACCTCTGCCGACGCGGTCTTTTTCGAACCTGGAACCTGTCTCAGCTTTTTCCACTCCGCGCGGCGCCTGAATCCGGATGCTGTTTTTGTCTACATCAAGCGCGATTGGCTGACCACGATCGGTGCCGCGCCTTACCTCCAGGAACTGGAACGCCGGATCCTGCCCGAGTTCGATCTGGTCATCACCCCCTCCAGTTCGATTGCCGCGATGACATCGCAATCCTGCCGGACGGAAATCCTGCCGCAGGCTATCGACAAGGCCGCCTTCGACCTGTCGGCACCCTCGCCATACGAAGCCGGCACCAGGAACGCCGTTTCGGTCGGCAACATGCTGTTCGACGAGGCCGCCGTCAGGGCACTGGCCGCCGCCGACCGGAGCGTGACCTATCACGTCTTCGGCGCGACCTGTGCGGGAGACCTGCCGGACAACATCGTCGTCCATGGTGAAAAACCGTTCCTGGAACTGGTTCCCTATATCCGGCATGCGGATTTCGGTATCGCGCCTTACCGGATGCGCAAAGAAGATGTCTATCTGGCAGAGACCAGCCTGAAATTTCTGCAATATGCCTATTGCCGGCTTCCCGTGCTGACACCGGACCTGATCCCGGACAAGCGCGGCAACCTGGTGGGCTATTCGCTCGACGGGGAACAGGACTGGCCCGGCAAGGTCGCGGCGGCCCTGGCCATGGCGAAAAGCGAGTCCTTCGGGGCCGATATTCTCGGCTGGGACGAGGTTGCAGCCGGGATACTCGACCGCGCGGTGGCGGTTGCCGAAAAAACCGCGGCCTGACCCCGGCCGAATCCGGCAATCGCGACGCATATTTTGGGCCAGAACGCCTTTGTTAATCCACACCGGGTATACCGTTCTGAAACGGAATCCGCCGCAAGCAGCCGGGCTCATTCGATGACAATCGCCATTCAAACGCAATCGGAGACCGCGGAACAGCCGGACTTCTCGAAAGTGCATCTGGTTCACGTCGTCCGCCAGTATGTGCCCAGCGTAGGCGGCCTGGAAGACGTCGTGCGCAATCTGACGGCACTGCAGAAGGGGCGTTTTGCCAGCCTGAAGGTGGTCACCCTGAACAGGCTCTTCAAGGAGCCGGACATTGAGCTGCCCGCCCGGGAAGTGATCGACGGTGTCGACGTGCACCGCATCCCTTTCAGGGGCAGTACGCGCTACCCGCTGGCGCCCCGGGTGCTTGCCGAACTTGGCGGGGCGAATCTGGTGCATGTTCATGCGGTCGACTTTTTCTTTGACGCGCTGGCTCTTGCAAGGCCCTGGCATGGCCGCCGCCTGGTGGCGACGACCCATGGCGGTTTCTTTCACACCAGAAAACATGCCGCGTTGAAGACCGTCTGGTTCAATACGCTGACCCGCTTTTCCGCAAGCCGCTACGGGGCGCTTGCCTGCTGCAGCGAGAGCGACTTCCGACAGTTCCGGAAAATCGCCCCGGAGCGGGCCTGTCTGATCGAAAACGGTGTCGATATCGCAAAATTCAGGGCGGCCGCGTCCGAGAAACCGGTCAAGCGGCTGCTGACTCTCGGCCGCTTTTCGGCGAACAAGCGGCCGGACCGGTCAATCGAATTGCTGGCTGCGCTCCGGGCGCAGGACCCGGACTGGATGCTCGACATTGCGGGCATGGAGTCCGATCTGACCCGCGAGGATCTTCTTGCACGTGCCAGGGCGCTTGGTGTTGCCGACAACCTGCGCATACATGTCGGTCTGTCCGATGGTGAAATCCGCGCGTTGATGGGCCAATGCAGCTTTTTTGTCAGCGCATCCGAGTACGAGGGCTTCGGGCTGGCCCTGATCGAGGCGATGAGCGCAGGCCTGGTGCCTGTTGTCCATCCGAACGGCGCTTTCCGCGCGCTGGCCGAGAAGCATGCGTCGATCGAGCTGGCGGATTTTTCCAGGCCGGAGCAACCGGCAGCGGCCATTGCCGCCCGGCTCGCCGCGTCCGGCCGGTGGCCGGACCTCAGAAATACCCTGATCGCGGATGCCGAGGCGTACAGCTGGAAGTCTGTCATAAGCCGCTATGACGCACTGTACCGAAAGGTGCTGCCGGCGTCCGCGGACACCTAGGTCTCCGGCGTATCCTGAAGAATTCGCCTTCCGGCCCCGATTTCCGCCTGTCCAGGGGCCTGGGTCAGGTGAGTTCAGAAGTCGCCCGGCAGGGCCCACCGGGACGCCGGCCCGTCAGGCGTGCTGCTTGTCGAGGTCGGGAGAACCCGTTAACTTGTCACTCTTTTCAAGCGCTTGCGGCAGCAAAGCCTGGAGACCAGCTATAGAAACCGCAGACAAGAGAGATACGGCAATCGCGCTGGTGGTGCTGGCGGCCACGGTCTACAACGCCATTCTGGCGGTCGTGAACGCGCATGTCACCCCTCTCGGCTTCACCGGGGCCGCGGCGACCGAAATGCTGATCCTGCTGACGGCGCTGGTGATCATTGTGAACAGGGGCCTGTTCGAGAAGGACCTGGCACCGCTGTTCCTGTTGGTTGTCACGCTGGTCTTCTCCGTTTACGTGTCGGTCATCAACCGGGCGCCCGTCATCGACTTCTCCCGCAACATGCTCATCGTGTTCTGTTTCGCGGCTCTGGGAAGCCGGGCGGGGCTCAGGACGGTCAAGTTCGTGTTTCTCGCGGCGGCTTCGCTTGTCCTGCTGGTTCTCCTGATGGAAATGTTCTTCGTCAATCAGTATGGCGACTTCTTCTTTCCAGCGCTCTATTTCGAGAACACGCGCGGGCTCGAGCGATCCGGGTATTTCGATACCAAGCTGTTCGAAAACGCACTCGGCTTCGAGGGCCGTTTCAGTTTCGGCCTCATCAATCACAGGTCGTCGTCCATTTTTCTGGAACAGGTTTCGCTCGCCAATTTCGCCGGTGTCCTGATGATTGCGCTGGTGAGCCTCTGGGGGCACTTCACCAGGGCGCAACGGGCATTCTGCCTGCTGACCATTGTCCTGATCCTGCTGACGAACGATTCCAGGACCATGCTGATTTTTGCCTTCATCTGCATTGCGGGCTATTTCGTGTTTCCCTCGCTGCCCAAGATGTTCACGCTGCTGTACCTGCCGATCATTCTATTCCTCGGGTTCATCGTCTACCTGGTGGATCCAGACGCCGCGGGAGACGACATCCCCGGGCGCGTGGTGCTGACGATGTCGAAATTGAGTGAAATGGATTTGCTCACCTTGCTCGGGTTCTCGGCCGAAAAAGCCTCCACCCTGGCGGACAGCGGGTATGTTTACGTGATCGTGATCGGGACCGTTTTCAGCCTCATCCTGTTCTGGCTGTTTGTCTGTCTTTTTCCGGCGGGGAACACCACGGAGCAGCGACGCTTCGGGCACGCCTTTGCCGTATTCATCTTCATGAACATGATGATTGGCGGGACGGCCGTCTTCTCGATCAAGATTGCGGGTCTTCTGTGGATGCTCGCGGGGGCGATGAGGCACTTGCCGGCCCCGCGTCGGGCCGCCGCGCCACTGCGGCCGCAGACCCACTCACAACAGTTCAGGGGTGCGTGATGCTCGTGCAGTTACAGTACGTTCGGGCTATCGCGGCGTTGCTGGTCGTCTACTTTCACAGCGTACTTCAGTACGGGCGGTTCGAACCGGAGGCGGTGTCCTCGACGTTCCTGTTCGGAGAAACCGGCGTGGATCTCTTCTTTGTCCTCAGCGGTTTCGTGATGTGGCTGACGACCGCGGACCGGGAGACGGGCCCGATCGAGTTCTACCGCCGGCGCATCGAGCGCATCGTGCCGCTCTACTGGTTGTTCACGCTCAGCGCGGCGGCCATTGCGCTTGTGATGCCGAGTTACCTGAAATCCACGACCTTCGATCTGCCGCACTTGCTGGCTTCCCTGGTCTTTGTTCCATGGACCAATCCGGCGGACGGTACGGGTCAACTGATCGCCCCGGTCGTCATCCCCGGCTGGACACTGAATTACGAAATGTTCTTCTACTTGATCTTCGGAGCGCTGCTGCTGCTGCCGAAGGCGGTCAGGATCCATGCGCTTGCGGCGGTGTTGCTGGCGCTGTTCGCGGGTTTTCAGCTGTGGCCGGGAGACGGCGTCATAGTGCGTTTCTACGGCAACCCGATCGTGTTCGAGTTCCTGGCCGGGGTGATCATCGCCCGTCTCTATCTGGCCGGCCGGCTGATGCCGTCGCGGCTGGCGGTGGCGCTGGTTCCCCTGGCCTTCGCCTGTCTTGTCGCAGCGGACGGGCTGGACCTGCCGCTGCCGCGCATTGTTTCTGCGGGCGTCCCCGCCGCACTGGCGATCTACGCTCTGGTGTCGCTTGATTTCTCGAGATTCCGCGACGTGAAACTGCTGCATGCGATGGGAGATGCTTCCTACAGTCTCTATCTCAGCCATGTGTTCACCCTTGTCGCGGTACGGATCGCCTACGGCATGGTTCCATTCGACTGGCTGAAAAATGAAATATTGTTCATTTCCGTTTGCATGGTTGCTTCGGTCATAGTGTCCCTGTTGATCTACCGGTATTTCGAATTGCCGGTGGCACGGATTTTCAACGGCAGGCGACGTGGCCAAAGACCGGCGGTGGCCGCCGGCGGTGAACGCGTTTGACGGCCCGGCATCGATTGCAGGGCCGGGATTGATTGCAAGGCTTGAACGAGATGGTGAACGACCCCATACGCATGACCGCGCTGGCCACAGCCGCCGTCTGGATGCTGCAATTGCCTGCGGAAGCGGGCCCGGCGGCCGTCTGTTACAAGGGCGTCAACCTGTCCGGTGCCGAATACGGCGTCGATACCGACAACGTCTACGGCACCAATTACATCTACCCGTCGGAACGGACCGTGAAGTATTTCGCCGAAACCGGCATGAACATTGTTCGGCTGCCCTTTCGCTGGGAGCGGCTTCAGCCGGTGTTCGGCCGTCCGCTCGAGGCAATGGAACTGAAGCGCCTCAAGGAAGCTGTCGAACTGCTGCGGGCCTACGACATGACCGTGGTGCTGAACCCGCATAATTTCGGGTACTACGATGGCAAACGCATGATGACGCCGGACCTTCCGGCCCAGGTCTTTGCCGATTTCTGGATCCGGCTGGCGCTGGAATTCGCCGGTGACGCGGACATCGTCTTCGGTCTCATGAACGAGCCCTATGATATTCCCGCCGAGGACTGGCTGTCGGCGGTCAACCAGGCCATCACCGGGATCCGCGCGGTGGGGGCGGACAACCTGGTACTGGTGCCGGGCACCAACTGGAGCGGCGCGACAAGCTGGCTGAGCGACCGTCCGGGGGGAAACAATTCCAGGGTCATGTCCGGCGTCGTGGATCCTGCCGGGAATTTTGCCTACGAAGTGCATCAGTACATGGACGAGGATTATTCCGGAACGCATGAAACATGCCCGAAGGCCGCCGGTGCCCTTGAGGGGCTTGAACGGTTCACCGGCTGGCTTGCCGAACAGGGCGCCAAGGGGTTCCTGGGAGAATTCGGCGGTTCGAAGGATCCCGCCTGCCTTGCAGGTCTCACGGACATGGTCCGGTTCATGGATGCGAACCCGGATCGGTGGGTCGGATGGACCTATTGGGCTGCCGGCGAGTGGTGGCCGCAAACCGAGGGCAACAACATCCAGCCGGTTGACGGCAAGGACCGCGCGCAGCTCACCGAACTGATGCCGAACCTGCAAACGATCGGCGATCAGGCTTGCGAAACAATAAATTAACTATGTTTCTGCAGGCTGGGCGGGTCTGGGCGCGAGGTCTGTGAATGAGGTCTGCGAGTGAAGTCCGGGAATGAAGTCCGGGAATGAAGTCTGGGCGCAGTGTGGAACCAGGGGGCTCATTTCGGCGTCGAAAAGTCGTCAAAGGGAAAATCTCTCCCGGCGGCTTCGTTTCCTGAATCGGGCATTTTGCACCGAATGCCCGCGCACCGCGTCCCGCTTGGCTCGCTGGCGTCAACAGGGCTCGAAGCCGACCGCGTCGTGTCACAACAGAGAAGTCTGAAAAACGGAAATGAACGGGTACGAAGATGACTGGGACAGCCCGGAATGGGATCATGTCCACGGGCGGCGAACGCCCCAAGGGTCGTCCCGGCGCTCCGGCCGGCGGGAGCGCGGCCGTGACGACGCCCAGCAGGAGCTGGTCAGACTGGCCGGCCAGCGCCGCAGCGGTTCCCGCAAATACGACAGGCAGGTGCCGGAGCCGGGAGATCCTGCCGGACCGGCTGATCCGGATCGTCCGGCAAGGCGGCGGTTTTTCGGTGGCCGTCCGGACCCGCGCAAGAACGGGCCCGAAGCGCTCGCGCCCGAACCCGCCTACCCCGAATCCACCTACACCGTATCTGCATCTGCGCGCAGACAGGTCGCCCGAAATCCGCTGATCGACTCTCGCTATCAGGCGGAAGAGCCTATTCTGGATACGCGCACGATCATCGCCGCTCTTTACGAAAGCCGGCGGATCATCGCCGTCATCGTGGTGCTTTGTATGGCACTGGGTGCTGCCGCGACCCTGATGCTGCCACGCAAATATACCGCAAACGCAAGTCTTTACTTCGATCCGACCCGGCTTCAGCTCAGTTGGGACGGTCAGGCGACCAGCCAGATCTCGCCGCAGACCGTTTCCGCCCTGGTGAACAGCCAGATCCAGATCCTGACGTCGACCACGGTGATGCGCGACGTTGTGGACATGCTGTCGTTGACGGACGATCCCGAGTTCGGCGGCGTGCAAGGCGGCGAGGCGGGCAAATTCGCTGCGGCGGCGTCCGTCGCGGAGGCGGTGACCGCGAACAGGGTCGACGACTCGTTCGTGATCGCGGTCAGGGCAACGACGAGCAGCCCGGAAAAATCGGCCGGCATCGCCAACGCCGCGGTGGAATCGTTTTACCGGTACGAGACAACCACGGCATCCGATCAATATTCGACCATAACCTCGACGCTGGACAAGCGGCTGGAGGATCTGCGTGCCAAGGCGTTCGCCACAGAAAAGGCGGTTGAAGACTATCGTGCCCGCAATGATCTGGTCGCCTCCAAGGGCGTTCTGATTTCGGACGACCGGCTGTCGGCGCTGAACACGGCGCTGGTGGTTGCCGAACAGAAAACCATCGAGGCACGGGCACGTGTTGATGCCGCCAGCCGGCTCAGTCTGCAAGATGCCGTCGCGGGGACGAGCGATACGGAAGTATCCTCCGCAACGCTGGTGGATCTCCGCCGCCAGTATGCGACCGCGGCCGCGCAACTGGGAAGCCTGCGCAGTCAGCTCGGGTCCCGTCACCCATCGATCGGTGCGGCGGAAGCGTCGCTGAGCGGTCTGGGCAGCGAAATCCGGCAGGAACTGAAACGAATTGCGTCGACAGCCCAGACGGAACTGTCCCAGGCTCAAAAGGCACAGGACGAGATTGCCAAGGAACTGACCGCCCAGAAGGCTCTGAAACGCACCAATTCTCCGAACCAGGCGGCTCTCGAGAACCTGGTCTTGCAGGCGGCGACCGCCCGCAACATTTACGAGGCCATGCTGACGCGTACCCGCGAAGCGAACGAGGAATTCAACAGCCTTCAAAGCAATGTCCGTGTCATCAGCCAGGCGGAAGTTCCCATCTACGCGGACGGTCCCGGTCGGTCGACGCTTCTCATCGGAGGCCTGTTCGGCGGAGCGGTTCTGGGGTTTGGGCTTGGCCTTTTCCTGGCACTCGCCCGCCGGCTGATCCGCCATCCCGGGATCCGCTCCTATTTCACGGTTGCCGACTGACCATTCCTGGAACCAGACAGGGGGTCCTGCGTCGCTTGCGGTTGGTGCGCGCAGGCGTCCGGGAGAGTTTTGCCTCAAATCGTCGTTTTCGCATCGCGGTGCCTTGAAATGGGATAACCCTTTCTGCGACCTTGCTTCTTGAACCGTGCGGCGTGCACTCGAACCGCGACCTGATCCCAATTGACCACAGGCCTGGAGCCTTGATGAACAGCGCCGACCTGCAATCCGCTTCTGAAAATGACCCCATCGAGATCGGCCCGTTCGCCATCGCCTGCCTGACATCGGCGGACGCCATCGAACGCGTGAGCGGAGCCGTCCGTCAGCGGCAGCAACTCGACATCGCCATCTGCAACGCGCACACGCTCCTGACGGCGCTGGACAATCCGGCCTATGCCGACACCTTGCAGAACATGACCCTGCTGAATGACGGCATCGGTGTCGGCTTGGCAGGCCGGTTCCTGCATGGCCGGCACTTTCCCGAAAATCTCAACGGCACGGATCTCGTTCCGCGCCTGCTGGCGGAGATCGACATTCCACTGCGCCTGTATCTGATCGGTGCAGGGGAGGCGCAGGTGCTTGGCGCAAGAGCGCATCTGGAGAGCGTCCATCCCAGGCATAAGGTCGTGGGCCATCGCAACGGCTATTTCGACGACAAGGATCTCGCGGACATCTGCGCGGATATCAGCGCGAGCGGACCGGATCTTCTGCTGGTGGCCATGGGCAATCCGCGCCAGGAGTTTTTCATTGCCCGCAACCGCGCGCATCTGGATGTCCCGGTTGCCATCGGTGTCGGTGCCCTGTTCGACTTCATGTCCGGTTCGGTCGCCCGCGCGCCGAGGCTCGTTCAGAAAGCCGGCCTGGAATGGCTGTTCCGGCTGCTGCAGGAACCGCGCCGCCTGTTCCGCCGGTATATTATCGGCATCCCGCGATTTCTCGCCGTGCTCCTGAAACTCAAATACGGCCGACCTGCGGAAAAAGCCTAGGCGCTTCCGTCGAAATACGGCTGAAGCCGGTGCAACAGCGCGCTGAGGCTGTCGACTGTGTCGGCGGGCGGCAAGTGCGGCCGGTCGATCATGAAAACCGGCAGGTTCAGCTGCCGGGCCGCCTCGATCTTGGCAAAGGAACGCGCGCCGCCGCTGTTCTTGGTCACCAGATGGCTGATGCGGTGGGTTTCCAGAAGTTCGATCTCGTCTGCCGCCGCCTGCGCTGGCCGTGCCAGTATCAGGCGCCAGTGATCCGGCAGCACCACGCCGGGCGGCTCGATCATTCTGGCCAGTGCGAACAGATCGCTCCGCTGCGTGAACTGGCCGATTTCCTTGCGTCCGATCGAAAGAAAGACGCGCGCGGCCGGCGGCAGAGCACAGGCGGCCGCGTCGAGCGTGGGGAAGTGTTGCCAGTTGTCCCCGGCTTCAGGCCTCCACGGTGACCGCTCGAGCCGCAGCAGCCGAACACCGGTGGCTTCCGCAGCCGCTGCCGCGTTGCGGCTCATCCGGGCGGCAAACGGGTGGGTGGCGTCAATGAGGAGCGAAACGGCTTCTTCTTTCAGATACGTGCCGAGTCCGTTCGGTCCGCCAAAACCGCCGACCCGCGTCGGCACGCCGAGATCCGGCAGATCGTTGACGGCACCAGCGAAGGAAGCGGTGACCCGGACACCCGGGCGCATGGCCGCAAACCGCTCGGCGATCTGGCGGGCCTCGAACGTACCGGCGAGAAGAAGGATGTGGTCAGGCATTGGCGTCGAACCCGCATTTGCCAAGAACAGTGCCCTGCCGGTCGGTGATCAGCACCTCAACGTCAATCGGTGCGTTCCGCAAGATATGACGGACCGAAGATTTTACTTTCCCCGCAAGCGGACCGCTCAGGTCCAGCCCTTCGGCAAGCGCGTTGTCGAGCACTTCCTTGGCCGTATTGGCGGCGCCGGCGCCGCCGATCAGGTCCGGCGGAGCGCCGGCTTGCCGAAGCAGGTCCTGCAGGAATGCGAAGTCGACGGAGCTGCGGGCCGAATGAAGGTCGAGCGCGCCCTGGGCCAGCTTGGTGAACTTCGCGAACCCGCCGGACAGCGTCAGCCGGTCGACCGGATGGCTGCGCAGGTATTTCAGCAGCCCGCCGGCGAAGTCGCCCATGTCGAGAAAGGCGGTCTCGTCGAGCTGATAGCGGGCCCTGACCGCATCTTCGGAGGCCGAGCCGGTGGCGCCGACCACATGGGTCAGGCCGATGGCGCGCGCGACATCGACGCCCCGGTGGATGGAGGCAATCCAGGCCGCGCAGGAAAACGGTCTGACGATACCGGTCGTTCCCAGAACCGAGAGGCCCCCGACAATGCCGAGGCGGCCGTTCATGGTCTTGAGCGCCAGCTCGCGGCCGCCGTCGATGGACACCTCGATTTCCACATCGCCAGGCGCGCCCGCCGAGGCGGCAAGCCCGGCAATGGCGTCCCGCATCATCTGGCGCGGCACCGGATTGATGGCGGGTTCGCCGGGCGGGATCGGCAGGCCGGGACGGGTGACGGTGCCCACGCCGTCGCCGGCCTTGAACACGACGCCGCTGGCCGCAGGCAGCAGCCTGACGGTCGATGTGATCAGGGCACCATGGGTAACGTCCGGATCGTCGCCGGCATCTTTGGTGATGGTGGCCATCGCCGTTGCGCCGGAAAGGCTGTGCCGGGTCAGAACGAAGTCGGCTGTTCCACCCCGCGGCAGCGTGATTTCCACCGGGTCCGGAAAGGAGCCGGTCAAGAGCGCGCTGTAAGCGGCCTTGGCGGCCGCTGTCGCGCAGGCCCCCGTGGTCCAGCCCCGCCGCAATTCTGTTGGCTCCGGTGTCGACATCAGGCTTCTATAGCCGAAGATCGGCTGCTTTGCCTCCCCTGCAGTGTCTGCGCGATGAAATGTCGTAATCCTGACCTTTTTGAGCGTTGAAGCGCTTGGAGGTTTTCGATCGGGCGGGTAAACAGGAACCATGACGGTCAAGGAACATGATAACTCCCTGCCGGCAGGTTTGCCGGTGTTCGAGCCGGGATGGGTCTGGCTTGCAGGTGCGGGTCCGGGAGACCCGGGCCTGCTGACCCTGCACGCGCTCAACGGCCTGCGTCAGGCGGACGTGGTTGTCTATGACGCCCTGGTCGATCAAAGTATTCTGGACTGGGTGAAGCCGGGCGCATCCGCCGACTATGCGGGCAAGCGCGGAGGCAAGCCGAGTCCGAAGCAGCGCGACATCACGCTGAAGCTGATTGAGCATGCCCGGGCCGGAAAAAGAGTTCTGCGCCTGAAGGGCGGCGATCCCTTCGTGTTCGGCCGCGGCGGTGAGGAAGCGCTGGGCCTTGTCGACGCGGGGGTTCCCTTCCGCATCATTCCCGGGATCACCGCCGGTATCGGCGGCCTGGCCTACGCGGGCATTCCGGCCACCCATCGCGATTGCAATCAGGCGGTCACCTTTCTCACAGGTCATGACCAGACAGGTCTGACACCGGACGCGGTCAACTGGGACGGCATTGCCAGGGGGTCTCCGGTGATCGTCATGTACATGGCGATGAAACACCTGGAAACCATAGCCGGCAAACTCATTGCCGGTGGACGGTCTGTGGATGAACCTGTGGGCATCGTGTGCAATGCCTCGTTGAAGACCCAGCGCGTCCTGGAAACGACGCTCGGCAAATGCTCCGCCGAAACCGAGGCCGCCGGGATCGAACCGCCGGCGATCGTGTGTGTCGGCGAGGTCGTCCGCCTGCGCGGCGGGCTCGACTGGCTCGGCGCGCTGTCGGGCAGGGTACTGGACAGCGATCCGCTGGGGCTGCGCGCAGACCGCCTCTCGGCCGATGCCGGCTGACCGGGGCAAGGGCTTGCCGCGCGGAGTTCTGATTGCCGCGCCTTCCTCGGGCGCCGGCAAGACCACGCTGACCCTGGCGCTGCTCAGGGCCCTGCGGTCCACCGGGTGCTCGGTGGTCTCCGGAAAGTCCGGCCCGGATTATATCGATCCGAAATTCCACGAAGCCGCCAGCGGCGTGCCCTGCATCAACCTCGATGCCTGGGCGATGACGCCCGCCACGCTGCGAACGCTTGCCGCCGGACAGGCAGACGGGCACGATCTGTTTCTGGTCGAAGGGGCAATGGGGCTGTTTGACGGGGCGGCCGGCGGCGGCGGCTCCGCGGCGGATCTGGCGGCGACGCTCGGTCTGCCCGTTGTTCTGGTCGTCGACTGTGCCAGGCAGGCGCAGTCGGTCGCCGCCCTGGTGCATGGCTTTCAAAGCTTCCGCCAGGATATCCGTCTTGCCGGCGTGATCCTGAACCGGGTCGGCAGCGCCCGGCACGAGACCATGCTGCGCACCGCGCTGGCGCCGCTCGATATCGAGGTGGTCGGTGCCCTGCCGCGCTCCGACGATCTGATCCTGCCCGAGCGCCACCTGGGCCTGGTTCAGGCGGGCGAGCACGAGGATCTGGAAGCCTTTCTGAACCAGGCGGCCGCGCATTGCCGGGCCCATGTCGATCTGGCCGCTCTGGAAAGCCTGGCGTTGCCATTGGCCCCCGCCGGTCCCGACGACGTTCATCTTCCCGCGCCGCTGGGGCAGCGAATGGCGGTGGCCCGCGATGTCGCCTTCGCCTTCGCCTATCCGCATCTGCTGGATTTCTGGCAGAGCGAAGGCGTGGACCTGTCCTTCTTTTCTCCGCTTGCCGACGAGGCGCCCGATCGGCACGCCGATGCGATCTATCTGCCGGGCGGCTATCCGGAGCTGCATGCGGGAAAGCTCGCCCGGGCTGATACCTTCCGCACCGCGATGACGCGGGCAGCAGGGTCCGGAAAGCTGATCTACGGTGAGTGCGGCGGTTACATGTGCCTTGGGGCAGGGATGGTCGACGCCTCGGGCGAACGCCACCGGATGCTCGGCCTGCTGCTGCTGGAAACATCCTTTGAAAACCGGCGGCGGCATCTCGGCTACAGGGTCGTGCAGCCGCTCGGCGGACTGCCATGGCAGGGCCCGCTTGCCGCGCACGAGTTCCATTATGCCTCGATCGTTTCCGAAGGACCGGCGGAGCGGCTTTTTGCCGCCGAGGATGCCGAGGGAACCGCGCTCGATCAAATGGGGTTGCGCGCCGGATCGGTCATGGGCTCCTTCGCCCATGTGATCTCTTCTGGCTGACTTAAATTACCTCCAGCACCACCAGCTCGCAGAAGACATCTTCCTTGGTGTGGTAGGGGCTGTGGCTGATTTCAACGGTCCGGGTCTTGCCGCTCTCTTCAAGCTGCTCGACCTTGTCCTTGAAGCCGTCGGCCTCCCAGGCGCTGTCGCGCACGGTCAGGACGACAGGAGCGCCGGGTTTGACGACGCGGATCAGTTCGTCGATGCCGTCCGGGCCGACATGGCCGTTCGTGAACACGCCCGCGCAGACGGCGCCGTCATAGACATTGTCGTCGATCTCGAAGAGCGGCCCGCACATGTCCGCGATGTTGAGCTTGCGGTAGGCCCCCTTGCTGCGCGATTGCTCGAGCATGGCGGGGGTCAGGTCGATGCCGTCGATGGTCAGGTCGAAATTCCGCTTGATCAGTTCGATGCCGACCAGCCCCGTGCCGCAGCCCGCGTCAAGCACGAGCGCCGTCTTGCCGACCCGTTTCGCCAGGGCCTCGGCGGCAATTTCCGGCCCCACATACCCGATGGCCAGCAACAGGTCGCTGTCATAATCGCGCGACCAGTTCTCGTAGAACTCGCGGATGGCATCCGGGTCGCCGCCAAGCGAAACGGCCTGTTTCAAAAGCTGGTTTTCATCCGGCATCGCGGTCTCCTGTCCGATTGGGAAACTGCAGCTTATACCAAGTGTCCCCGATAGGCATCCGCCTGATGGGCTTGCCGAAAGAGAACGCCTGTCGAGACGATGGTCCGAGCCGGAAATCTTCTAGGGTCTGTGGACATTTAGGATTTGGCCTTGGTTTGAGCGCAAATTGCTCCGCTTCAAGAAGCGAAGGCACGGGAAGGGTTATCCCTTTCAAGCTTTCGCGACGCCGAAGGGGGCAATTTGCGCCAAATCCCTTCGGGACCGAAATCCGACACGCGCCAAGGCCGAAACCTAATTGTCCACAGACCCTAGGTTTTCGCCTTCTTCTTCTTCGGCCGGAGCACGTGCACGTGGTCGGCGTCGTAAAGTGCGCTGTCGCGAAAGTCCTCGCCCGGCTTGAGGGCGTGGCCGACAAAGATCAGCGCGGTGCGGGTGATCTTCGAGGCGCGGACCTTGCCGGCGATGGTCGCGAGCGTGCCGTGGATGAAGGCCTGGTCCGGCCAGCCGACGCGGTAGGCGACGATCACCGGGCAGTCTGCTCCGTAATGTGGCGTGAGCTGGCGCTCGACCTCGCGCAGGTTCCGGATCGACAGATGAATGGCGAGCGTCGCACCGCTTTTGCCGAGCGTGTCGAGATCCTCGTTGTTGGGCATCGCGGAGGATTGCATGGCCGTGCGGGTGACGATGATCGTCTGGGCAACCTCCGGAATGGTCAGCTCCGTTTTCAGCGCCGCGGCCGCAGCCGCGAAGGCAGGAACCCCTGGCGTGACATCGTAGTCGATGCCGAGCGCATCCAGGCGGCGCATCTGTTCGGCCGTGGCGCCGTAGATCGACGGGTCGCCCGAATGCACGCGCGCGACATCGAGCCCCTTGCCATGAGCGGTCTCGATCTCGGTGATGATCTCGTCCAGGGTCAGTGGCGCCGTGTCGACCACACGGGCGTCGCCCGGGGCGGCGGTCACGATCTGTTCGGGCACCAGCGATCCGGCATAGAGGCAGACCGGGCAGGACTGGATGAGCTTCAGGCCGCGCACGGTGATGAGGTCCGGGTCGCCCGGTCCGGCGCCGATGAAATGAACGGTCATGTGTTGTCTTCCGTGTCCTGAACGTCCGCCTGGGCGGATTTTTCTTCCGTGGGTGCCGGCTGTGAAGCGGCGGGTGCCGCGCCGGGGGCATCGATGCGCTTTGCGTAGCCGCGCGGCGTGTAGACGAAAGGCTTGCCGTCGCCCCGCATCACCGTTCTTGTATTGGTCGAACCGACCAGAACGGTGGTCAGCATGTCGACGTCGTCGACGCTGAGCGCGTGCAGGCTGGTGACGCGGATGCTCTCTTCCGGCCGGCCCAGATTGACCCCCAGAATGACCGGCGTCGCCGCGGAGCGGTGTTCCAGCAGGATCTCCCTGGCGGCAGCCAGCTGGGTGCGGCGGCGCTTGGAGACGGGATTGTAGAAGGCGATCACGAAGTCACCCTCGGCGGCGGCCCTCAGGCGCTTCTCGATCACCTCCCAGGGCGTCAGCAGGTCGGACAGGGAAATGGCGCAGAAGTCATGGCCGAGCGGGGCGCCGATGCGGGCCGAACAGGCCTGCAGCGCGGAAATGCCGGGTGCGTTGGTGACGCTGACCCGCTTGGCCGCGTCCGAAACGCCGCCATACTCCTCGTTGCGGTGAAGCAGTTCGTAGACCAGCGACCCCATGGCGTAGATGCCTGCGTCGCCCGAGGAAATCAGGGCGACGTTCTTGCCCTTGCCGGCTTCCTCCAGCGCGAACCTGACCCGGTCCTCTTCCGCGCCGAGCGGGAAGTTGTGATGGGTCTTGCCGGTGATATGGCTCTCGACCAGATCCAGGTAGAGCGAATAGCCGACAACGTCCGACGCCTCGGCCAGCAGCCGGGTCGCCTCCGGTGTCCGCCAGTCGTCCTTTCCGGGGCCGATGCCGATGACGGAAAGATGTCCGCGCGACCGGCCCGAGGCCGTGATGTCGATGGTCTTCGGCGATCGGGTGATGGCGCATGTGGCGTTTTCGGTCTTCTGCTTTTCAACCTTGAATGTGCCGAACGGACCGGCGGCCGCCAGCGCTGCCCCTTCCGCCACACCGTAGCAGCCGACTTCCTTGAAAACGACATTGGACGGGTTCTTGAGCCGGGGGGTCTCGCGCTGCAGCTCTTCCGCCGAAAAGACGCGCAAGGGCACGTCGAGATGGCTGGCCAGCGCATTGACCGCGGCCTCGTCGGCCTTCAGGTCGATGGTCGCGACGCAGGCAACAGCGCCCCTGGCGATCCGGGCTCCGGCGAGCTGTGCCTCGACCAGGTCAATCAGTTCCCGCGCATCGCAGCCCCTGGCGCAGCCAACGCCGAGGGCATATTTCTGCGGGTGATAGACAAGCTGCGTCGGGCTGCCTTCCTCGGGATGTTCCGTGACGACCAGGGAGATGGCCGCATCGTCGGCTTCCGTCAGCCTGGCTTCTTTCAGCCAGTCCGCCCGGCCTTCAATGCGCACGGACGCGCCGGACAGGAGTTCGGCCATCACAGGCTTGGCGTCTTCCGGGTTCGCCAGACGCCAGCCGTCGGGCGGCGCGTCCAGCGCGACGCCGAGCCTGGTGTCGCCCGCGGTGGTGATCGCCGCGTGACCACCAAGAGCCTTCGCCAGCAACCGCGCCAGTTCATTGGCGCCGCGGTGTCCACCGAGCAGCGGCACGATGCTGGAACCGTCCTCGGAGACGGCGATCACCGGCGGCTCGGTGGTCTTGTCCGCCAGCAGCGGAGCCAGCGCGCGGATCAGGATGCCACTGGCGCAGAACCCGACGATCGGGTGGCCGGCCTGAAACAGCAGGCGGATGTGGTCGATGGTCTCGTTGAACTGGGTATCGGCGCTCGGCACCCGCCCGGCAAGCCCGTGGATGCGGGCGGTGGAGAACCGCCTCGCGATGTCTTCGGCGGCACCCAGGCCGGCTTCGTTCAGGACGAGAAGGATGGGGGAAGCGTCCACGCTTCGTCTCCCTTGTAAATGAGGATCATGGAAAAATATGGAGCAGTGTCGGTCTCAAGGTCGATGAGCCGGTGAACCTTCTGTTCCGGCAGGCTGGCGCGCTCCACGTAACCGGCGGCTTCAAGCAGCCCCATGTCCTCGAGCAGCGCTTTCAGACGCGGCAGGTGCCGGCCGACCTTCATGATGGCCACCGCCTGGGCCTGTTCGATCCGGCCACGGATGTCCGTGTCCGGCAACGGGCCGGGTATGACCGTCAACACGTCGTTTCGAGCTGTCAGCGGCCGGCGCAACTGGGCCGCGCAGGCGGTGAGCGACGTGACCCCTGGCACGATCTCGATCCTGAACCGGTCCGACAGACGGTCGAACAGATACATGAACGAGCCGAAGAAGAACGGATCGCCCTCGCACAGGGTGACGACATCCTCGCCGGTTTCCAGCACGGCGCCGATGTCACCGGCCGCCTTGTCGTAGATTTCCTGCGCGGGAAACCGGTCGACCCGCATCGGCACGACAATCGGGATTTCCCGGATGCCGGACCCGATTGAACTCGCCGCGATGGAACGGGCGAAACTCTCGCCGGTGTCCGGTGCCGGATAGGCGATCACCCTGGCACCAGAAATCAGCCGGTGCGCTTTCAGGGTCATCAGTTCCGGATCACCGGGGCCGAGGCCGACGCCATAAAGGGTTCCGCTCATGACTTGGTAAAACTCCACTGGGTGACCGGCATCTGCGGACGCCAGCCCGTCAGCCCGCCGACCGCCGATGCCCTGTGCACGGAGAGTTTTTTCAAGGTCCCGCCGAGGCTCGCATAGGTCGTCAGCAGCACCGCTTCGCTTTCCAGCGTCACGGCGTTGGCGACCAGACGCCCGCCGGGTTTGAGCGCCGCCACGCAGGCATCGACAAGACCGGGCGCCGTCAGTCCGCCGCCGATGAAGACCGCATCCGGGTCCGGCAGGCCGTCAAGTCCTTCCGGGGCCGTGGCGTCCTTCAGCTCCAGGTGCGGCACACCAAGTGCCGCCGCGTTTTCTGCAGCCATTCGCCGACGCTCCGCATGAGGTTCCAGGCCGATGGCGGACGTTTGCCGTGCCGCCCGCAGCCATTCGATCGAGACCGAGCCGCATCCGGCGCCGATATCCCACAGCAGGGCGCCGGGATGCGGTTCCAGTTCGGCAAGCGTCACGGCGCGGATATCCTGCTTGGTCATCTTGCCGTCGTGGCGGAAGGCATCATCGGCAAGTCCGGGCACGAGGCTGCGGAAGCGGGTGCCCGGATCGGCGACAACGTCCAGCGCAAGCGTGTGAAAACCGGCGACCGTCTCCGACCAGGTTTCAGCAGTGCCGTGAACGACCCGTTCCTTGTGGCCGCCAAGATGCTCCAGCACACTCATCGCGCTGCTCCCATAGCCTTCGTCGGCGAGCAGGTCGGCCACCTGGCGCGGTGTCTCGGCGCCGCCGGTCAGGACAAGCAGGCGCGCGCCGGGATAAAGCGCGGCGCGAAGAAGATCGACAGGGCGGCCATGAACCGACAGGCACTCGGTGTCCTGGATCGCCCAGCCCATGCGCGCGGCGGCCAGTTGGAAGGCGGACAGGGACGGCAATACGGTCATCTCGCCGGGTTCGAAATGCTTCAGCAGCGAGGACCCGATGCCGAACCACATCGGATCGCCCGTCGCCAGGATCGCAACGCGCCGGTCGTTCAGGTGCGCCAGCTCCTGAAAGACGGTGCCGAACGGGCTGGGCCAGAGGCGCTTCTCCGCCAAAATGTCTCCGGCAAGGTCCAGGTGACGGGCGCCGCCATAGACGATATCGGCCTGGCCGAGAGCTTCCGCCGCGCCGGGCGCGAGCGTGCCGTCCTCGCCAATACCGGCGAGCGTGAGCCAGGGCAGGGTCATTTGTCCACCAGTGTATAGGGCCGGATACCGGGCTTGACGACAAGGCTCTCGGGCGTGCCTGCGGGCGAGGCCGAGGCCTGGCGGGTGCCCCGGGACTGGCTTGAGGTCCCGGCTTCCGCCGGATCGCCGCATCCGCCGTCTTGTACGGCAGGGCCACCCGGCTGCGACAGGAACCCGCGCGAGCGCAGGGGCGTGTCGCGGGCAACCGACTTCAGGGTTTTCTTCGGCGTGTCTTCCGCCATCCTAAAGCTCCTCCGGCAGACCGGCTGCCAGCGCATTGACCGCCGCCGCCGCCATGGCCGACCCACCCCTGCGGCCGTTGATCGCAAGAAACGGCAGGCCGAAGGGATTGTCGGCAAGTGCCTGCTTGGATTCCGCAGCGCCGACAAAGCCGACCGGGAAACCGAGCACGAGTGCCGGTTTCGGCCCGCCGTCCGCGATCATTTCCAGCAGATGGAACAGGGCGGTCGGCGCGTTGCCGATGGCAACCACGGCTCCCTCCAGCCTGTCACGCCAGAGCCGCGTGGCCGCCGCCGACCGTGTCGTGCCAAGTTCAGCCGCAAGACTAGGGACGTCCGCCTCGTTCAGCGTGCAGATCACGTCGCAGCCCTGCGGCAGGCGGGACCGGATGATGCCGTGGACAACCATCTCCACGTCGCACAGCACCGGGGCCCTGGCCGAAAAGGCAGCCCGCGCGGCGTCCACTGCGTCCGGCGACCAGGTGAGGTCCTGCGGCACGTCGGTCATGCCGCATGCATGGATCAACCTGACGGCGACGGGCTTCAGCCCGTCCGGAAGATGCGACAGGTCGGCCTCGGCCCGCACGGTCGCGAAGGATTGGCGGTAGATCGCCGCCGGATCCTTTTCGTAAGCGTAGCGCGCCATCGGATCCGTGCTCACCCTTCGCGGTTCAGCGATTTTGGTCCGTGCGGATGGTCCGCGTGCGGGTAGGGGTGGTGGTGATGACCATGATCGTGGCTATGTCCATGCGCATGGTCGTCGCCGTGTGAATGTCCATGGGAATGATCGTGGGAATGACCGCCGGGCTCATGCGGGTGCGCATGATGATGTCCGCCGGACTGGACCAGTTTTTCGCAGGCACCGGTGCAGATTTCCGCGCATAATTGGCATTCGGCTTCCGCGCCGAGGCCTTCCACATGGTGATGGTGGCTTTCCTGCGCCTGGCCGACTTCGGCCTCGAAGCCGAGCACCTGCTCGCGGTATTTGCACATCTGGCAGTTCATCAGGTTGGCGCCCTGGAGGATCTCCTGCACCCGGTCCGCCATCGTGTCGATCACCTGCGGGTGGTCGTTGAGATAGCCGGCCTGAAGAAACTCGATATCGGGATGTTTCGCCGCGACCTCGTCTGCGGTGTTGTAGATCCGCTGCACCAGCACGCCGGTAAACAGAAAATAGGGAAACACGATGATGCGCTTGTAGCCAAGCTTGGCCGCGTGCTCCAGGCCGGGTCCGACCAGCGGGAACGTGACGCCGGAGTAGCAGGTCTCGGCCCAGCCGAAACCGAAACCTTCCCAGAGCATGCGGGTGATCTTGGCGACGTTGGAATTGGCGTCCGGATCGGAGGACCCGCGCCCGACCACCATCAGCAGCGTGTCGTGCAGGGGCACGTCACCGGGCGCGGCGTCGATGGCTTCCTGGACGCGCGCCGCGGCCGCCTTGACCATCCGCGTGTCGACAGCCAGTTCCCGGCCATAGGAGATCGTCATCTCCGGATGCATCGCCTGATAGGTGTTGAGCACCGACGGGATGTCGTTCTTGGCGTGTCCGGCGGCAAACAGCATGCCCGGCACGGCCAGCACGCGGGTGCAGCCCTGTTCGCGCAGGCGGTTGAGCCCGTCATGAATGACCGGATTGGCGAATTCCAGGTAGCCATATTCCACCGGCCAGTCCGGGAACCGCTTCGTCAGGCCTGCGGCAAGCTGTGCGAACTGTTTCACGGCGCCCTTGTTGCGGCTGCCGTGACCGCAGATCATCAGTCCGAGTTTTTCACTCATTGAGCTGCGTTCCCGGCGGTATCCGCATCTTCGGCGTCCTGCTCGGCGCTGTCGTCTTCCTGTGCCCGTTTGCGGCCCTTCAGGGCGATCACGCCGGCAATCAGCGCGGCGCCGGCGAGGGCGGCGACGCCGACCCAGTGGGAATGCCCGGCAAGGTCACCCAGATGTCCGCCATGGGCGAAAGCGGAAGTCGGCAGAACGGCGGCGGCGAGGCCGGCGAACACAGTTCGATGGGTCATGGATCTCCCCCAGTGGCAGGCGCCGGTCAAGGCATTTGGCGTCGACGGCGACACGGTTTGGCGACACGTTTTGGCGACATGGGGAATGAAAGCAAACGGGCGAAGGCACCGGTGTGAACCCGGCGATCCGTCAAGGCCGTGGACAGCTCCGGCCTTGGTCCCCTGGGTGGGTCAACCGCATCCGGAATCGCTTTCAGTCCCATGACAGGGACGCCGTCAGTTGGTGGCAACCATATGGGAGGCACTGCACCGGATCAAGCATGAATGCGACACCGATGAGCGCTTATGACCACCTGCGGCAGTTCGGCGCGCGCGCTCGGCCCGCCGCCGCACCACGCCAGACGCAGGCAATTGTCTTCCGATCGGAACTGGATTAGAGAACGGGGGGTGAAACAAGGGGCAGAGACCGTGAAACGGGGCCGGCGGACATTTCCTGAAATGAGAAAGACGGCTGCCTGCCTGCTGCTGTTGCCGTTCCTGCTGCTCGCCCTGCTGCCGCGCGGCTACATGCCGACGGTGCAGGAAGACGGTGTTTTCACGGTCACGCTGTGTACCAGTTCGGGTTTGAAGACCCTTGCGCTGGATGCCGCGGGCAACGAGGTTCCAGCCAGTCCCGCCGGTGATGATGACGGCGCTGAACGCCCCTGCATCTTTGCCGGCCTGACAACCCTTGCTCTTTACCAGGGCACACCGGATCTGCCGGCCGCGAATGCCGGAAACAGCGCCGCAATCGGATTTGCCTCACCGGGTCCGTTCGGCTCGGTGCGCACCGGGCGGCTCGGTGCCAGGGCGCCGCCACTCGGGACCTGATTTCCTATCACTTTTTTCGAAATCAGATTGATCCGAAGTTTTGTCCGGTCCGAAAGGCCGGAGTGAAGCCTCGGTGAGGAGATCCCGTGAACACATTTTCTTCGGGCGCCGAGCGTGCGTCCACACCCTCCCGTTTTTACCTGGCGGCCTGGCGCTGGCATTTTTATGCCGGTCTGTTCGTCATCCCGTTCCTGATCACGCTGGCAGTGACCGGCATGACCATGATGTATATCGGCTATTTCGATGGCCGTGACGGCGAGAATATCACGGTCGCCGTACCGGAAAATGGCCGGGCTTTGAGTCTGTCGGCCCAGGCCGGGGCGGCTTTGGCCAGCCAGCCGGGTGGAACGATCAGCGAATGGCTGAAGGGACGTTCCGACGACAGCGTATCGGTGTTCCGCGTTGGCGGCGATGGCACCCAGACCATGGTCGCCGTTGATCCCTTTACCGGTGCTGTCACCGACAGTTGGGAGCGCCGCAAGGGCTGGTACGATTTCGCCGACGGCATTCATTCGGACCTGTTGCTGGGAACGCTCGGCGACCGGCTTCTGGAAATCGCCGCCGGTCTGTCGATCGTGCTTGTGGTGACCGGTCTTTATTTGTGGTGGCCGCGTGACACGAGCGTCCTGGCAGCGATGGTGCCCAATCTGACCCAGACGGGCCGGGCCCTGTGGAAGTCGCTGCACGCACAGGTCGGCATCTATGTGTCGGTCCTGCTGTTGCTGTTCCTGATTACCGGAATGTCCTGGACCGGGATCTGGGGCGGCAGGATAATGCAGGCCTGGAGCACCTTTCCGGCCGAGAAGTGGGACGCCGTGCCGCTGTCCGACTCCACGCATGCCTCCATGAACCACGGCGCTGTCTCCGATGTTCCCTGGGCGCTCGAACAGACCCCGATGCCCGCGTCCGGATCGCAGGCCGGTGTCGAGGGGACCGCGCCGGGTACGCCGGTCACCATCGACAGTGTCGATGCGCTCGCGCGGGAAATCGGGTTTCAGGCCCGCTACAGGATTGCCTTTCCCAAGGGCGACGAGGGCGTCTGGACCATCAACCAGGACACCATGAGCGCGGATGCCGAGGATCCGTTTTCCGACAGGACCGTTCATGTCGACCGCCATACCGGACGTATTCTGGCAAATGTCGCTTTCTCGGATTATTCCCTCGCCGGCAAGGCGATGGCGGTCGGCATCCCTTTCCACATGGGGCTGATGGGCCTGTGGAACCTGATGCTCAACACGCTGGTCTGCCTGTCGGTGATCTTCCTGTGTGTCAGCGGGCTGGTGATGTGGTGGCTGCGCCGCCCCAAGGGTGCGTCCTTCAGGGTCTTCGCACCCAGAACACCGGACAACCTGCCGCACTGGCGCGGGGCCATGATCCTGATGCTGTTCCTGTCCCTGGCATTTCCGCTGGTCGGCATCACGTTGCTCTGCGTGCTGGCGCTGGACTATCTTGTCGTCAAACGCGTGCCGGTGCTGCGCCGGACCATCGGATAAGGACTGATCCGGGCACCCTCGGGTGCCCGGATCTTGACAAGGAGATGTCCGGGCGCCCTTGGGTGCCAAGATCTTGAAGACCGGGCACCTTCGGGTGCCCGGATTTTCCTCAGCCCTCACAGGCAATGGCAGGTCTAGTTGTGCCGGATCACCAGAAGGGTGATGTCGTCAAAAACGGTCTGGGTGTCGATATGCGCCTTGACGTCGGTGAGCAGGCCTTCAAGCACGCGTGCTGCGCTCGGCGCGTTGTGGCGGCGGGCGCTGTCGACCAGCCGGTCGAGCCCGAAGAGGTCGCCTTCCGGGTTTGCGGCTTCCGTCACCCCGTCCGTGTACAGAATGATGATGTCGCCGGGACCGAAAACCAGCTCCCTGGTCTCGATGAACGGTTCGATGTTGTCGTCCAGACCGATCGGAAAACCGAGATCGACCGTGTCGATGATGTCGCAGCCACCGTCCGGTCTCAGGACAATCAGTTCCTCGTGCTGGCCTGAGAGTGTCACCTTGTCCGCTTCGAAATCGAGGAAGGACAGGGTCAGGTGCTTGTCGGTCTTGGTGCGTTTGATGTTGCGGCAGATGGCGCTGTTGAGGGCGGTCAGGAACTGGCGCGGATCGCTGGGTCCGCGCTCCTGCAGCGCCACCGCGACCGACTGGACCATGAGCATCAGCACGCCGCTTTCCAACCCGTGCCCGGTGACATCGCCAATGCCGATCTTCACCCGGTCATCCAGTTGCAGCACATCGTAATAGTCGCCGCCGACCTCGTCGGCCGGTTCCATGAAGGCGGCGATTTCCAGTTCGCGGATGCCGCCGAGTTCGTCCTGGGTGGGCAGCACCATCATCTGGATCTGCCGCGCCACCTCGATTTCCGCGCCGAGCCGCAGGTTTTCCGAGGTCAGCCGCTCGTTCAGGCTGGCGATTTCGGTGTTGGCCTTTTCGAGATTCCGGTTCATCCGGTGGAAGCGGGTCGCCTGGTGCCATTGCAATCCGGTGACCGCTGCGCCGATGGCGCCGGCGCCGGCAAAATAAAGCAGCAGATACCTGAAGGCCCAGAGGTTCTCTGCGATCGGCTGGCTGATGGTGATCGCCTGAATGCCGCGCACGTCGCCGACCGTCCAGTCCGTCTTCGGGCTTTCCGGATGGGAGTTGTGACAGGCCACACAGGCTTCACCGAGCATCACGGGCGAGGCGATCCGGATCTTGCGGCTGAAGATCGAGCCCTCGTATCCGATCTCGATATCCTCCGGATCCCTGCTTTGCCGGAAGTCCTCCAGCGCCTGAATCTCGAACGCGGTGAGATTGTGGGACACCCGGTCTTCGAACGGCAGATCCGAGACGAACCGGTATTCGAGATTGCGCGCATTTCCACCGATCACTTCTCCGAGTTCGATGGACAGTGTCGCCGGGATCGGGATGCCGCCGGGCGTGTCGTGATACTCATGGGTCGGCGTGATGTCGCCGGGAGCGTCCTGTACCCGGGCAATGATGTTCTGGGCGTAATAGTTGCGGATCTTGCTGATCGTCTGATCAAGGTCGATCGCCTGGGCTTGCAACGAGGCATCCGATATCGAGCGCAGGTCCATCCACACCGCCACCGGCAGCAAGGCGAGACCGATGACCACCAGCAGCAGGAACACCGCCGGGCGTTCAATGAGCGTAAGCCAGAACTTGTCGACACGGCGGGGTTCGGTCTGTTGCATCTTGAACCTGATTGTTGGTGCACGGGCCGGCGGGGCCAGAGGCAAACATACTTGAAACGGCTGCAATGTCGCTATTATGACGGCGATCCGCCGCCTGGACCACAACGTCCGGCCAGAATATGCACTCTTGTATCCAGCGCGTTGTAATTGTGTAGTAATGCCAAGCGAAATGAATGGGAACCCGCCAAGGGGTTTTCATCGACAAATCAGAAGCGGGGAGCCCATGCAGACCCATCTCGTTTTCACGGTCATCGCCACGGATCGCCCGGGCCTCGTCGGACGGATGGCCGACATCATAGCGGCCGCGGGTGGCAACTGGATCGAGAGTTCCATGGCCCGTCTCGGCGGCGAGTTCGCCGGTATCGTGCGGATCGCAATCGAAGGAATGCACGCGGATGCGCTGGTCGGGGAGCTTCGCGCCCTGTCTTCCGACGGCATCGACATCACGCTGCGCTCCGACCAGGCGGGAGCGGAGCAATCAGGCGGATCGTCCGCCCGTCTCGACCTGGTGTCGCAGGACCATCCGGGCATATTGCGCGACATCACCCGGGTTTTGAGCGCGCAAGGCGTCAGTATCGAGCATCTGGAGACCGAGGTGGTGTCCGGGTCGATGCAGGGCGAGGCGCTTTTCAAGGCTTCTGCCGACCTGCGGCTGCCTGCCGGGCTTCAGCCGGCGGCCCTGAGCGAGGCGCTGCAGGAAACGGCCGGCGACATGATGGCGGATGTCACCCTGCTTGACTGAGCCGGGCGGCAGGGCGGAACCTGCCGCGACCGGTTAACATTCCCGCAAAATAGCGTAGGGCGAAGCGGTGTGGCGGCATTCAGGCCGCGACCGCCCAGTCCGCCGCGTCTTCCCGAGCGCCGATCAGTGCCAGGCCGTTGGCGACGGAGGTCAGCTCGTTGCCGCCGGAGATCCGTTCCTGTCCGAAGCGTTCCGCGAACAGGCGCCGCACCGCCGGTACGAAGGAGGTGCCGCCGGTCAGGAACACCCGGTCGATGCCGGTGTCCTGCAGGCCGGCCTTGTCCAGCGTCGCGTCGAGCGCCTTGTTCATCTTGTGAAGATCCGGTGCGATCCAGCGGTCGAAATCCCGGCGCGAGACCGAGGCCCTGAAGCCGGCACCGAGCGGCGCGAAGCTGAGCTCCACCTCGTCTTGCGAGGACAGCCGCGCCTTGGTCTCCGAGACCGACTTGTAGAGCGGGTAGCCCTGATCCTCCTCGACCAGATCGATAAACAGCTCGATCTTCTCCGGTTCCAGGCTCCAGCGCAGCAGCTTCTTCATTTCCTTGAAGTCGTCCGAGGTCTTGAACACGGACAGCATGTGCCAGCGGGCGAAATTGGAAAAGAGATTGGGCGGGATTTCCAGTTGCTTGCCCATGCTCTGGTAACTGGATCCCTTGCCGAGTTTCGGCAGGATCACATTGTCGATGATGCGGTAGTCGAACGTGTCGCCGGCGATGCCGATGCCGCCGCGCCCCAGCGGCGTCGCGCTCAGGTGACCGGCATGGGTCTCGAAGCGCATCACCGAATAGTCGGTTGTGCCGCCACCCAGGTCGGCGACGAGGATGGTCGTGTCCTGCGTCAGGGACTGGGCGAAGGAGAACGCCGCACCAACCGGTTCCATGACGAACAGGATGTCCTCGAAACCGGCTTTGGCGAACGCCTTGCGGTAACGTGCTATCGCGAGCTCCTCGTCCGGATTGTACCCGGCGAATTCGACCGGACGGCCGACCACGAGACGCACTGAGGCCGGATCGAACGTGTTGCCCGCGCGCCTGAAGGCAAGCGTCAGGAACGTCGCCATCAGGTCCTCGAAGTCCATGCGCTTGCCATAGATGCCGGTGCCCTGGAAGGCCCGGCTGGCCGCGAAGCTCTTCAGGGACTGGATGAAGCGCACGTCGCCGGTGCTTTCCAGGAACTGCCTGATTGCCCAGGGCCCGACTTCCGGCTGCGCGGATCCGCTGGGCCGCCGGTCGAGGAAACTCAGGACCGTGGCCAGCGAGGTGAAACTGTCCTGGCCGTCGGCAAAACTCACCGGAACCGTCGCGTTCCCGCCGTCCGCAATCACGGCAACCGTGTTCGAGGTACCGAAATCAAGGCCAATCGTCTGGGGCATGAAAGCAGGTCTCCAAAAAACAACCGTCGCGGAATCACGAGTTGCGACGGGCTGTCGTAGCAGGGGCGACATCTGAAAAAAGAACAGCGGGCTGAGTAAGCGGGACACGCGGCAAAAAAAAGGTGAAATTCTGAATTTCAGATCCAGGCAATAGCATTCCGCGGCATGCTCGGGTCAAAACCCATCAGGGCGGGGTCGGACACGGGCCGGTGACCATCCACTGGACATCCAGCTCGCGCGCTTGGATTGGCCGCCGGAGCGTGCCGCAGGCGCGCCCGATTGTGTTTTCATACGAAATTGAAGTCGTCTGCTGCCAGCAGTGCAAAGTTGAAGTTTTCAAGCAGGATCGAACCGCCGGAATAGCTGATCAGCGCATCTCCACCACTGTCTATAATCACCATATCGCCGAAGGACGCGGCCCCGGCAGAAATTTCGATCAGGTCAATCGTGTCCTGAAAGTCCGTTACTGTGTCGTCGTAACCGGTTTCGTTGAATACAAATGTATCTGAACCACCTCCGCCGGTAAGGCGGTCATCGCCCTGGCCGCCGACAATAACGTTGGTCTCGCTGTCGCCGATGAGCGAATCGGCAAATCCACTTCCCGTAATGTTTTCGACATCAATCAGGCGGTCGCCCTGCGCGTCACCACCGCTTTCGACGGTTGAGTCGCTGATGTTGACGCTGACCGCCGAACTGGACGTGCTATAGTCGGCCGTATCTGTACCCGCGCCGCCCTCCAGGCGATCCGAGGAACTGTTTCCAGTCAAAGTGTCATTGCCGTTGCCGCCTCGCAATGTGTCGTTCCCGCCCCGGCCGGAGAGGGTGTCGTTGCCGTCACGACCCTCCAGAACATTGTCATCATTCGAGCCGATGAGCGTGTCATCGGACTTGGACCCCAAGATAGCCTCTATGCTGATCAACCGGTCGCCCTGCGCGTCGCCGCCATTTTCAACTTTACTGTCACCGAGGTTGACAGTAACGGCAACTGAGGAGGCGGAGTAGTCGGCATAGTCATAGCCGCTGCCACCGTCGAGGCGATCGGAAGATGCGCCACCGGAAAGGTAATCGTTACCGGTCAAGCCACGCAGAGTGTCATTTCCCAAGCCACCGAAAAAAGTGTTCGAACCGGAATCGCCGTCAAACATATCATTGAAGTTTGAGCCGTTGGCGCCCTCGATGCCGATAAGTTTGTCCCCTTGAGCCCAACCGCCGCTCTCGACTTTGTAGTCGCTCAGATGGATTGTGACACCGCTCGTGGATTGGGCGTAGTCGGCGATATCGTAACCGTTGCCACCTTCCAGCCGATCGCTGTCGGCACCCCCGCGCAGGAAGTCGTTGCCATCGCCTCCGCGCAGGGTGTCGTTGCCGTACCAACCATACAGCATGTCGTCACCGCCAGCGCCCTCTATCGTATTGGAAGACGAGGATCCGGTGATCACATCATTGTGGTGTGAACCGTAAACGCCTTCGATGCTGATCAGCCTGTCGCCTGCGGCGTCGCTGCCAGCTTCAACGCTGCTGCTGCTCAGATTGATGAGTACGCTGCCAGCTGCATTCAGATAGTCGGCAATGTCGAAGCCCGAACCGCCATCCAAACGGTCGGTCGAGGAACCGCCGCGAAGAATGTCGTTGCCGCTGTTGCCGAGCAGCGTGTCGTTGCCGGACAGCCCGTAAAGCATGTCGTTTCCAGACCGGCCGTCAAGCGTGTTGGCGTTTGAATCGCCGACGATTAGGTCGTTGTAGTTGGAACCGTCGACATATTCGACGCTGCTCAGTGTATCGCCCTGCGCGTGTCCGCCGCTCTCGGTGTGGACATCTCCCAAATTCAAAAGGATTCTGCTGTTGGATTGGCTGTAGTCGGCAGTGTCGTTTCCGGAGCCGCCGTTCAGCGAGTCAGACCCCAGACCGCCGAGCAACTGGTCATCACCGCCATTGCCGAGAAGGCTGTCGTTGCCACTTCCACCCGACAGAAGATTTGCGACACCGTTGCCAGTTAACGTGTCGTTGCCGCCACCAGAAGTCGCATTTTCAATGACTGTGCCGCGTGAAATGATCAAGTTGCCGGTATAACCGCGAACACTGGAAATGCTTTCAGCGTTCAGATTGATCGACTGTCTCCCGCCAAAGGAACTGAAATTGAGTGTATCGGTGCCGCCATCATCGACGATCGTGAAGCTGATGTAGCTGTTCAAAGAACTGACTTGCTGCATCAGGTCGCCGGAATTTGCGCCGTCGCCATATACCGTGTTGCCGGTTCTTGTTGTGCCTGAGGTGCCGTAAAGATTTCGTACGGCAATGATATCTGCGATTTGCGGAGATATCGCATAGACATAACTGGCGTTGACATAGGTGTTTTCGTTTTGGCTGAAATACGACATTACCGACGTTTGCCAGGAATCGTTGGCGTAGTGGTTGTCGATACCATATGTGGCCGAAACATTGTAGTTGCCACTGTGCCCGAGCCCCAGGGCGTGACCGATTTCGTGAATGTAGGTTTGGAAAGAATAGGTGTTCAGGCCTGAGCCATAGTAGTCTATCCAGCTGGTGCCAACGTTCACAAAGCTATAAGTGATGTTCGCGCCGCTGAGAGAAGACCCGCTATAGGCGCGGTTGGCATCCGAGTCGCCGAATTCGATCTGAGCGCCTCCATTGGTGAACGAGAAATTCAGCCCCGTAGCATCCGACCAAAGTTCCAAAGCGTTGCGAGCCAGAGATTGTGCCGTAGAGGGAAGGGCGGATATGTTCACCGATATCGTGCCTCCGACGCCAACGTTAAATGAGCGGTCCGAACCGCCCCAAAAAACATTGGTCAATTGGTAGGCGATCTGGTCGTTGTTGTAGACGGGAGTCGAGGCAGCCACCGGCACTTTTTCGGCCGATTCTACCTTGCTACAGGAAAACCCCGCGACAATGGGTAATTCTCTCGTGCGTCCGGTCGCATCGCAAAGTGTGCACATTTCAACAGCTCTGAAGTTGAAGACGATTGGTCCGTCTCTAACGGCTCGTTCTTGACAACATATAAAATATCGCGACTAAACATATCTGAAAAGAGCCTGCATCACAACTTTACGCTATTTCTCAACTGCCGCGCTTCAGTGTTTTTTGCAAGTTAGCTGGTCAACCAAATTTGTGCCGTTTCTCCTACAAGAAAAACGGCTTGTGCCGAGCGGTGACTGCTTCGATTGAGCCTCCATTCGTCGTTTGAATCCAAGGTGCGAGCCGGCATGAACTGCGTGAGTTGGGCGCGTCTGTTGGCCAATTGTGCCTGTGAGCAGTTGCGACATGGTGGCGCACAAAACTGCCGGAAGGCAACTGCGAACACCGTTTCAAAAGGTTCGGACAGGCCGGCTAGTTAGCTTTGACGGGTTCCGTCACATCGACAATTTGATCGTGCTGACAAGACTTGCAATTTTCGTCAAAAACTGGACAAGAGGGCCTGCAGCTTGCTGCCGACAGCAATTGCTCCGGTCGGCTCACAGCGGCTATCGCTGCGGCATTTTTTTAATTCGGAGAATTCAAGTGCAGTTTTCTAGGGTATTGGACAAATTTAAAAGATTTAGAAAACGTGGACTTGAGACGGTCGCTTTCAAGGCGGCGCCTTCGTTGGGACACGACGATCTGCTTTGCGTCGCCCTGCCGGACAACTTGGAACGATGTTTCAGTCAGCTCGCGGGCGTGAGCGGTCGAGTCATATTCTGTAGCATAAACACATTTCTGTCCGAGAAATCTCAGGCTTTCTTCGAGAATGCAGGCACGCTCATTGTCAGCGAGATGGTTGCGGGAGCGCTTTGCGACGAGATCGAGAGGCTCAGATCTGAAGGCACTGTTGTTCACATTGCCATCTGGTCGCCGTTGAACGATCACATCAGGCATATTGAACAATGCTCACCGGTGGATCATTGGTCGGGCCGGCTTGTCCGGGTTCCGGACGATGCGGAACTGAGATCATACCTTAAAGATTATCGGGTCGACGGAGAGGAGTTCCAAAATCGCCGCGACGGGGGATGCGATCTGGCGCGGGAAAAGGATATTTCCCTGAAGCTCAAGGATCTTGCGCAGCAAAAGGTGTCGCTGACATCCGGATTGGCTCGCTCTCACGTGCAAAGCTACCGTGATGTTCTTGCCGAATTTTTGCCGGTTGGCGAGGACTACGATCTGGTGGTCTTGTGCAGCGGAGCCAGGGGAGACGACGCCGGGAACAGGCGTATTGAGATTGCAAAAGAGCTAAAAGCCAAAGACAGCGGTCGCAAACTGCTTTTCTTGCTCTATGGCGATTGGGAGATGAAAAGCCGGCTGGAGAGCCTCGGCTACGCCAGCGAGGGCGACCATTTCCTGTTTAGAAACGTACCGGCAAGTGCGTTGTTCGCGCACGTCGGAACTGTCTATAGTGATATCCCGCATATATGCGTGGAAGCTAGGCTGCATGGAAAGGCCGCTCAAAATCTTGATGATTTGACCGCAGCGCGTGAGAGCGCAGTCGACAGATCAGCTTGTTCAAGCGTTGAAACAACACCTTCCGAGACCTCGTTCGCCACGCAGATACTGAATCCGAAAACCTACTTCTTCGACTGCGCCGCCCAAGAGTTCGTCAGCCTCGAAACGACGCTGTCCCGGCTCGAAGAGCTCAATAAACTGCAGCCTCTTGACGATTTCCGCCAATTTGTCAGCGAGCGCGTGGCGCGGACCTGGTCAGAACGTGTGTTCGTGCTCGGACGAGCTGGTTATTTCGACCAGGCGGTCGAACTGGCGGCTTATTTGGCGCGCCATTATCCCGGCACCAATATTGGTCCTGGCTCTGTGCATTCTAAGACCATACTGCAATATCTCAACCAGGACTACGACGGTTTAAGCCGGAGCTTGTCGGTGCTCGACGATTTGTCGACCTTCGACCGCTACCTGCCGATCATTCTATATGCCCGTTTCCAGGCCGGCGAGTTCGACGAGATCCAAAATATTTCAAATGCCTATGTCCGGCACAAGGTTCTAAGGGTTCACAAGGATTCTTCGGTTAAGAACCTGAAAAGCTTGGAACGGACCCTGAACTGCATTTACGAACTTGATCAGCTGCTGTCGTCATATGGGCAGAGTTGCTTTAACCACGAGAGCCGTGTCGCTATCGCGCAATGCTTGACAGCGTTATTCACGAGCTGGAGCAAGTTGTGGGTTGCCGAACGAATTGCCACCCGTTCGGTTTCCCGCTCTGCGATCAAGCTTCTGCATCGTGAAGACTTTGATATTCCCGAAGATCTTGTAAAGATTTTTGTACAGAACAACAAGAATGCAATAATGTATCATGTCTCTTTGCTGAATCTCTTGAACAATAATGAGATCATCACTGCAGAAAACATGTCCGGGCGGCAGCGGATCATGGTCGATCTTGCTGAGCACACCGCGAAGGAATTTCTGCGTCAGGGCCTTGTCAGAAAGCTCGATCCGGTTTTCTGGGCAAATCTGATGTCCTTCATAGCCGTCGGTTACGATTGCCGGGCGATCAGGTCCGACCGCTTTTACGAGTTGGAAAAACGCCTTGAAAAGCACCTGACCGGCGGGCCGTCACGGGTTGAGGCGGGTTTTCTCTATTCGGGCATTGCTAAACTGATGAGCGGCTATATCAGGGCGCTGGAGCAGTTGTCGGTGTCCAATTCTCCAACGTCTGCACTGGCCTGCGATTTTCTGCAGGAAGTGTTGAAAATCGCCGAGAGTAGATTCAAGTCGAACACCCAAATTCAACAAGATCTGATCCGGGTTTATGCACGCTTGCGTAACCGGGAAGAAGTCGAAAGACGAGTCCAGTCGGCTGCGCGGAACGAGTTTTCGCTCAACGTTCACATCAAACGCATCTTCAGTGACCACCTGTTCGCCGAAGAGCGAATGTCGGAAGGCCTTGAGCAACTCGAGCAGTGCGAAATCCAGCTGAGGACGAATTTGCTGAAGCGGGCCGACAATCCGTCGTTCTTCAAGCAGATGAACGACTTGAGCCACGACCATGCCCGCAAGAGGTTTTACAGATCCAGCGCTGACCTGCTGTCCTCCTGTCCGCAACCCCAAGCGCCGAAAGGCGTGGTTTTCGTGCTGCCTTACGATGCGCAGAACACTCTTGCCATGGGTGTTCCGATGATGGGCGAACTGCGCAAAAAAGGATATGCGACTGTCTACTTGGGAACCGGGATCTTGCCGGAGGATCCGACCGGCATCGAAGGGATCGACAAGTATCACGGCATCATCAGCTACGATTACACGACACTCAGCGATGAGTCTTACTACGATCGAGCACTCAAGAACGAGTGGAAGATCGACTGGAAAAACAAGATACTGGAATGCGAAGGGGTCAACTACTTCCAGGGGGTTTTCGAGTATCTGGCTAACCGGTACCGCCGCTTCGACATCGACATCGAAAAAGCACCAATCTGGAAGTTTTTCTACACCCAGCTGCTGAAGTGCGACCGAGCGGTCACGATCTGCAAGGACATCCGGAACAATCCCGCACTAAAGGATCTACCGGTCCGGTTCATGGCGGTGTCGGCCCAGACATCGCCTTCCTATATCTACAAAGAGTTCTGTGCAGAAGTCGGTTACAGAGACGACATGCACCTAATTTTCCATATCAACGGATACGAGAATTATTTCTCCAATCTGGGGACGAAAATTGCCTCCACGATGGGGGTTCGGGATATGACCGTGCGTCCGTTTATCCGTTCGCCACTCATCGTGCGTCGGGACATACTTGAATTTCCGGCGGACACCGCAGTTGAGAAGGAACGCCTCAAGTCGGTGCTGACGGCGGACCGGGTGGGCGTTGTTGGCCAGACACCTGTTGTGGCTGCTGTGGAGAAACGCATCCGCGAGCACCGGGCAAAGGGAGGCAAGGTTATTGTCTGCTACGGCAAGGTTCTCTGTGATCTGGGCGTGCCTTATGACGGCGGACCGGCGCACAGGGACATTCTCGATTGGGTGAACCACACTGTCGAATGCGCTCGCAAGAGCGAAGCGCTGGTTCTTATCAAGCCCCATCCGCATGAGATGCGGCCCGAAATTGCTCGTCACCTGACGCAGACGCTGTTTGACGGCATTACCGGCGAGATTCCGGACAATGTCATTCTCCTGGGCCACGATTGGTTTAACAATTCCCGGCTCAAGGACATGATGGACGTTGCCATCTTGTGGAACGGTACGTCCTGCCTCGAAATGAGTGTTTGGGGTCTGCCGGTCGTCATTTGCGCGCATTTCGGCATGATTGATTACCCGGTCAACCTGATCACTCCGGAAAGCAGGGCCGACTATGAGCGGATGATCCGCGAGCCGGAGACCCTGCAACAGGACGCCGACAGCGCCGGCCTCGCGATTGACTACCTCCAGAAGATGGGCGGTGAGACAGTGTTTTCGCCTTACAGATACTGTCCACGCCCGGCCACCAACGACCCCGTCGGCCATTATTTCTGGGTGCAGGAAGACATTCAAAGCTGGCAGGCCGGTTCAGACCCTTGGGTCGGGAAAATGGCTGATGAATATCTGCGTAGCTTCACGCCCGGCGAAAAGGGGGTGGCGACTGAAGAGGATTACCAACAGTACCGCGCCTTCAAACACGGACATGGTACCGCGATCTAGTCAAATTGCGCGAATGCGTTTGGAGGGGGCGCTGCAATATCGGCCGGGCGTACAGCACCTGGGCAGGCTGTGCTTGCATCGGGCGGAAATACCGCTTAGTTGAAACAAACTTTTCGGGGAACTGTCGGCTGGCTGCGCGATTGACGGTCAAGCTAGGATCACTTGGGTCAGCAAAAGACTGACACACAGGACATTTGTTATGAAACTTTTGGACACGACACTTCGCGACGGATCATACGTCATCAATTTTCAGTTTTCAGTGGACGATACACGCCAGATCGCCAAGGAACTGGATCTGGCCGGGATCGAATTCATTGAGGTTGGACACGGTGTTGGGCTCGGAGCGAGCCGAAAAGGTGAAGGTGTCGCACGTGAAACCGACGAAGCGTACATGACGGCAACGGCTGAGGCCGTCAAGAATGCGTCCTGGGGCATGTTCTGCATCCCGGGTATTGCCGAGATGTCTGATCTCGAGGCTGCTATTGAGCACAATATGGGATTTGTGCGGCTTGGTGTGTCCATCGACAGGGTTGACGCAGCCAAGCCGTTTGTTGAGCGGGCGAAAGACGCCGGTCTTTTTGTTGCGGTCAACTTCATGAAAAGCTACACGCGCCCGCCGGCCGAGTTCGCGCAGGCCTGCGCAACGGCCGGTTCTTTTGGAGCCGACATCGCTTATCTGGTCGATTCCGCTGGCAACATGCTTCCTCAAACCGTTGAGGAATACATGAGGGCGACGAAGGACACGACCGATGTCGCACTCGGCTTTCATGCGCACAACAATCTTGGGATGGCGAATGCCAACGCCCTCAAGGCCATGGAGATGGGGGTCGAGATCATTGATGCCTCGTTGCAGGGCATGGGGCGTTGCACAGGCAACACCGTTACTGAACATTTTGTCGCAATGCTCGACCGGATGGGGCGAAAACACAATTATGACCTCTTCCGCCTGATGGACACTTCGGAACTTTATGTACGGCCGTTTCTAACCCAGGTCGGCCTGGATTCTGTCGACCTGGCTTGCGGTCTCGCCGGCTTTCACTCCAGCTATATGTCGGTTGTCCGGGACGCCTGTATTGCACACAATGTCGACCCGCGTGCATTGATCATGGATCTGTGCAAGCAGACCCGGGATGTTGCACCTGCGGACCTCGTCGACGACCTTGCCCGGAAGATTGCAGCGAAGGATACGGAAAACAATTACCGTCATCGCTTCCCGCTTCGGCAGTACTTCGGGCATGAGCAGGACTTTCTCTGAAAGGACTTGCCAACAAGATGTTGCGATCCTCATTTTTCGACAAGATCCGGACTGCGACCGAGCGTGAAACGGTCGTGTCACTGATTGACGACACGTCCGTGTCCGGAGTGCAGATGCTGCACGCTGCGGACCGGATTGCCGCGTATCTGACGGAGCTCGGCGCCGGGCCGCAAAGCCGTGTTCTTGCGGTGCTGCCCAACGGACTTGCGCTGCTGATGCTATATGTCAGTTGCCTTCGCCATCGGTTCATTGTCTGTCCGGTCAGTCCGGATAGTCCGAAGCAGGACGTTGACTACATCTGTTCTGTCTACCGGCCGGACGTGATCGTTGATCCCGTTGCTCTGGAAGCATGTCTGCGGAGAAGCCTTGAAGAAGTGCCTGTCGCTTTGTCGCATCCCGAAGGCGTTGTCTATGACGAACGTGATATCTTCTCGGTGAATTTCACATCCGGTACAACGGGCCGGCCGAAGGGCGTGGCACATTTTGCCGAGCGGATTCTGGACAACGCCCAGTCCTTCAACAGTCGGCTTGGCTGCACAGAAAACCAGCGCATGATGCATGCCATGCCCATGTACTACATGGCAGGCCTTCTCAACACCATCTTGTGTCCGATCATGGCAGGCGGCGCGATCATTGTTGCACCGGCCTTGTTGCCGCGGACAGCCCTGTCCTTCTGGCGTCAGTTTGTTGACAACAGGGCGACAGCCTTCTGGCTGTCTCCAACGATGTTGCGCATGGTGATGAAGCTGGATCGTACCAAAGATTCCAAGAGTTACGCCGCCGCGGCCCTACAGCACGCGTTTGTCGGCACCGCGCCGATGTCACCTGCGCTCGGACAGGAGTTCTTGGACAGTTACCGTGTCAGGCCGTTGCAGAGCTATGGATTGTCGGAGTTGCTGCTGGTCTCTTGCGACGAGACAGGCTCTGGTGATCTTGGCGGTGTCGGCATGGCGCTCTCGGGGGTTTCAACCCGCCTAGCGCAAGATCAGGAGCTGGAAATCCTTACGCCCTATCTCTTTGCGGGGTACCTGGACCCGGAGACGGGCGCGATTGACTTTGCAGACAGGCGGCAGCCGTTCAAGTCCGGTGACCTGGCCGAAATCGACGCGCAGTCCCGATTGCGAATTACCGGCCGGAAAAAGGACCTCATCGTCGTCGGCGGCATAAATGTCAGTCCGGCCGCGATCGAGGAACGTCTCCAGTCCATCGAGGGTGTCACGGAGATCGCGGTCGTTGGCGAGAGCGATGACATTTACGGTGAAGTTCCGGTGGCTTTCGTGCAGATGGAATCCACCGCGATCGAAGCTGAGGTGATCGAAAAGCTTCGCGCGGGCGCCCGGGACGGGTTGCCGATGGCAAGCCGCCCCGCAAGATTCTATACGGTCGACAAGATGCCGACCGGTCCGACCGGCAAGGTGCAGAAGCGACTCCTGAACCGGCCTGCCACGTCATGATCGTCGGGGTGGATCATATCGCGCTGGCGTGTGCCGATCTTGAAGTTGGACAGCGTGCGCTAGAAGAATTGGGGCTGACTGAACGTTTTGCAGACCGCGATGTCCGGAATGCGCTGCAGAAGCGGGATCTCCTGCACGACTACGGGCCGCTGCACGACATTGCCGTCTATGACCCCCAGTCTGGAACGGCAATAGAACTCACTGCTCATAATGTGGCGCGAAAGTCCGCTCAGAACGGCTTTACCCCAGTTCTTGACGTGAACGTGGAGGCCAAGGGCGAGCAAGGCGGTGGCGAGCTCGACTGCGTGGCCGCCGCATATGGCGATGGATACGGACTGTATCGGTTTCCCGATCTGGACACTTACTGCTATCTACGTCCTGGAGGCGAGACCAGCAGTTTGCGAGCCGGCGTCTTCACCGTTGCTGGTTTCGACGCGAGCCTTGGCTTTTTCACAGCGGGTCTGTCGGGAAAAATCGACCGGCAGGGCGCCACCTCCGGGCGACGCTGGGCCACAGTCAAACTTCCGGGGCTCATGTCCAAATGGCGCCTGGAGCTGCTAGTCGTCGAAGACCTGGCGTGCCTTGAGCGAACGAGGCTGTTGGACGACGCCGGCTGGCCTTGCCTTGCCTGTCTGACCACGTCGATCGAAGCGGATGCAGAAAAACTGAGACAAGCCTCTGCGGATCGGGTCGGCGAGATCTTTGATTTGAAAGTCAATGGCAAGGCATTGCGAATTCTTCTTGCTACCGGACCGAACGGCGAACTGGTAGAGCTTATCGAAATTTCGAAGAAATAGGATCACAGATATGTCTGAAGTGGTGGATCTGACACTCACCTTGCGCGAAGGAATGACGACGTTCCCGGTCTATTGGCATCCGCTGGTGGAGATCAGCCAGCTTGGCCGTCTACACTATGAAAAGCGTGAAACCCGAAAGCTTGTGCTCGGCACCCACACGGGCACCCACATGGATGCGCCGCGGCATTTCATTGTCGGTGGGAAGACCATCGACGAACTGGATCCGGCACTGTTCGTCGGCGACTGTGTCCTGCTGAACATGACGGACTTCAGCCCGTTCACCGAGGTTTGCAAAGCCGATATGGAACAGCGCTTGGCCGGCCGCACGCCGCAGCGTCTCATGCTGCGTTTTGACTGGTCCGATCATATCAATTCTACAGAATACTACACAGACCATCCGTTCCTTTCGGAAGAGTGTGCGCAGTATCTGGTCGAAATCGGCGTCAAGGTGCTGGCGATGGATACACCGATGCCGGACAATCCGAAGAACGGCCGAAATTCAGACAATGATTCTCCTAATCACTACATCCTGCTGGGCAAAGATGTGATCCTCGTGGAATATGTCACCAATCTTCGAGCCCTCGGTGATGTCGAATCATTCGAACTCATTGTTCTGCCACTTAAAATCCACGAGGGCGACGGCGCTCCCGTACGTTGTCTTGGAAGACTTGGCTAAATGGAGCAGCAGATGGAAACTGGAGCACAGGAGCGCACAGTTGAACTGGCCTGGCTGATCAACTGGTTCCGCGAGCAGAATCCCATGCTTGCGTCGCTGACGGACCAGGAAATGGAAGCAGCAGATTTTTTTGCGGCAGAGTATATCGATTCCTTTGGCGTCATCATGCTAATCGAGGCCGCCGAACAGGAATTCGGCATTTCGTTCGATGAAGATGATTTCCAGAACAGGGCGTTTGCAAGGGTGATCGGCCTTGCGGACCTCATCCGGGACAAGCAGGCGGCATGAGTGCTCCCTATACAGCAGAACAACTTGTCGAAGCCGTTTCACGTTGCGGCATCAAGTCAGGTGACGTGATCTTCGTTCATTCTAATGTTGGCTATTCCGGCAGGATGGTGGGCGTGAAATCGCTTGATGATCTGTGCGGCAGGACCGTCAGGGCACTTCTTGAGGTCATCGGGCCGGAAGGGACGCTCGTGGTTCCGACCTTCAGCTACTCCTTTGGCTCCGACAAGCCTGAACGCCGTTTCGACCCCGCTGTAACGCCCTCCTCATGCGGCGCTCTTTCTGAATATGTGCGCAAGATGCCGGATGCCGTAAGGTCACTGGAACCCATGTTCTCTGTCGCTGCCATTGGCGCAATGAAGGATGACCTGACGCGCAACGTATCGAATGACTGTTTCGGTGCAGGCAGCTTTTGGGAGCGGTTTCTGGCTGCGGACGGCAAGGTCTGCAATCTCAATTTCGATGCCGGATCGACGTTTATTCACTATGTCGAGCGCAAGCTGAACACGCCCTACCGGCAGGACCGGATCATGTCTGGTGAGCTTTGGGACGGTTCCGGCTGGCAGCCTGCCGAGTTTGTTTTCTTTTGCCGTGACATGAACGATCCGAGCGCGGCTGCGCGGTTCGAGCTGTTTGACAAACTGGCTCGCGAAGCAGAAATCGTTGCAACGCAACCGGTTGGGCGAGGCAGTGCGGTCGTCATCAGTGCACGGGATACGCAAGACTTTGTCCACCGCCAGATCACCAGGACGCCCGATTTTTTGACCCTGCGCGGAATGCCTACTTGACAGGTCCCGGCTAATACGGGATGCACACGTCGCCCGCGATCATCCATAGAGAAGTAAATTTCAATGTATCGTATTTTTGACGCCGAACACTCTGCCAAGTTCGAAGATGCAACAATTCTTGTCACCGGGGGCACGGGGTCCTTTGGCAAACAGTTCGTTAAGACCGTTCTGCAGAACCAAAATCCGCACAAGATCATCGTTTTTTCCCGCGACGAGCTGAAACAGTTTGATTTCAACATGGAGCTTCAGGCGCTTTTCCCGCCGGAAAAACTCCGCGCTGTCCGGTTTTTCATTGGCGACGTACGCGACCAGGCTCGGCTTCAGTTTGCCATGCGCGAAGTGGACTACGTGGTCCATGCCGCAGCCCTGAAACAGGTGCCGGCCGCCGAATACAATCCTCAGGAGTGTGTACGCACCAACATCCAGGGTGCTGAGAACGTGGTGTCCGCGGCTTTGGCAAACCGGGTTAAGCAAGTTGTCGCGCTGTCAACCGACAAGGCTGCCAACCCGATCAATCTTTACGGTGCCACCAAACTCGCCTCGGACAAGATTTTCGTCGCGGCCAATAACTTCAGCGGCAACATCGGCACCCGCTTCTCGGTTGTTCGTTACGGCAATGTCGTCGGGTCGCGCGGATCGGTCGTACCGTTCTTCCGTAACCTTCTCGATCGCGGTGTCACAGAGCTGCCGATCACGGATGATCGCATGACCCGATTCTGGATTACACTGGAACAGGGTGTCGCTTTTGTGATGTCTTCCTTCGCCTTGATGCGCGGCGGAGAGATCTTTATTCCGAAGATCCCGAGCATGAAGATCACTGATCTCGCTTCAGTGCTCGCACCTGGCCTGCCGCACAAGGTTGTCGGCATCCGTCCGGGTGAGAAGCTGCATGAGATCATGATCTCGGAAGACGATTCCTACGTCACTGTCGAGTTCCCGGATCGGTACGCCATTGAGCCTGCTTTCAACGAATTCAATCGGGAAAGTTTCCTTGATCTGGCTCATGTGAAACGCGTTGGCGACCGCTTCTCCTATACCAGCGACAACAATTCGGAGTGGCTTGATGGTGCCGGTCTCGAGGACCTGCTGAGCAAAAGCAGCGTCTGAGATATCCTGCTGCCATCGTAGTATCCTGAGCGCGAGGCTTGGTGAATGGCTGAATTCCTGCCTTATGGTCGTCAGACGATTGACGACGACGATATTTCCGCTGTGTGCGATGTCCTGCGAGGCGATTTTCTGACGTCAGGGCCGGCGGTTGCCGGCTTCGAGGCGGGGCTGTCTCAAGTTTTTGGCGACCCGCATGTCGTTGCCTCGGCAAACGGCACGACGGCGCTGCATCTGTCGATGCTGGCGCTCGGTGTGGGGCCCGGCGATGTCTGCATCGTTCCCTCGGTCACGTTTCTCGCCACCGCGAATGTAGTGCGCTATGTCGGTGCCGATGTGATCTTTTCTGATGTTTGCGCCGACACCGGCGTGATGCGGGCGCAGGATCTGGAAGATGCGCTGCAAAGGGCTGCGGGCCGCCCGGTCAAGGCTATTCTGCCGGTGCATCTTGGCGGACACGTTGCTCCGATGGAACAATTGGCCGGGATAGTCGCGACCTTTCCGCAGAACAAGGTGCCGGCAATCGTCGAAGATGCCTGTCACGCAATCGGAAGCCGGTACACTACCTCCGAAGGCGAGTTCACGGTGGGCGACTGCCGTCACTCGACGATGGCGAATTTTTCGTTTCACCCGGTCAAGACGATCGCCTGCGGCGAGGGCGGCGCAACGTCCACGCGTGACCCGGAGCTGACAAAGGTGCTTGCGGAACTGCGTTCGCATGGCATGGTGCGGGATGCTGGCCGGTTCCAAAACAAGGATCTTGGATTTGACGGGGAAGACGCCAATCCCTGGTTCTACGAGATGCATGCGATCGGCTACAATTTCCGGATTACCGACATGCAGGCCGCGCTTGGAGCGAGCCAGTTGAAAAAACTGCCGGAATTTGTCGCCCGGCGCCAGACGCTGGTGGCCCGCTACAACGAACTCCTCCAAGATTGTGGTCCCCTGATCGAACCAAATGCTGCTCTTGCAGGCAGTACGCCGGCTCAGCATCTTTACGCCGCCCGCATAGACTTTGAAGCTGCCGGGCGGTCACGCCGTCAGGTTATGGCCGCCATGCGCGATGCGGGAATCGGGACGCAGGTTCATTACATCCCCGTTCATACCCAGCCCTATTACAAGGCGCTGTATGGAGAACATGCGCTTCCGGGGGCGGACAGGTTCTATGCCAGAACCCTGTCGCTGCCGCTCTTTCCGGCGATGGAACCCGGCGACGTTGACCGTGTCGTGGGCGCCTTGAAAAAAGCCGTTGGCGTGAATTCATGAACAGCGGATCGCATGTGCGAACCGTTGCGATAGTGCAGGCCCGCATGGGCTCTAGCCGCTTGCCCGGCAAGGTGATGATGCGTCTGGGGCCAAAAACCGTGCTGGCCCACTGCCTGGACAGGTGTAAGGCCATATCGAATGTGGACGAGGTGGTCTGTGCAACCGTGGACACACCGGATTGCGATCCGATTGCCGATGAGGCCGAACGGCTCGGCTGTTCGGTCTTTCGGGGGAACGAAACAGACGTTCTCGCGCGCTATGTCGGAGCTGCCCGGGCCGCAGAGGCAGATGTGGTGCTGCGTGTGACGTTGGATTGTCCCGTCATCGATCCACAGGTCTGCGCGGAAGTTGTCTACGCCCTGATCCAGTACCAGGCGGATTTTGCGACCAACAACGCCCCACCGAGCTTCCCTCATGGCATGGATGTGGAAGTTGTCCGAACGTGGGCGCTTGAGGCCGCCTGGGATAACAACCCGACCACGCATGAACGGGAACACGTCATGCCCGCTGTACGCGGAAATCCGGGTCTCAAGAAACTGAACGTACATGCCGCCAGCATGCCGGGTGCGGAGAATTTGCGCTGGACGCTCGACACACCGCAAGATCTGGAATTCTTTGAGCTTCTGATGAAGGTCGTGCCGGATCTCCCGGATCGCAGATGGCGGGAGCTGGTGAATATCTGCCGTGCGTCACCGGAACTGTTGCGGCATAGCCCGCATGCTGACCAGGACACGCGTCAGCGTGTTTTTGAAGGATTTGAACAGATCGCTTATCAGGCCCGAGCCTGAAACAAACGGAAACCAGGGACACGGGGTCAATGACCAGTCGGGTAGGGTTTAGGGTTGATGCGGCAGTGATGCTGGGCGGCGGCCACGTAATGCGCTGCCTCACGCTGGCCCGCATCTTCCGTGACCTGGGTCACATCTGTACCTTCCTGTGCTCTGAAGAAACGCTTGAAGTCATTCCCGAGGACCTTTGGGATGGGTTCAACGTTCGCACGATTGCGTCGCTGAACTCATATGAAACGGATGAGCGATATGATCTGCTGGTGATCGACCACTACGGCATTGCAGAACCGGAAGAACGGAAATGGCGGAGCCAGGCCGGAACGCTGATGGTAATCGATGACTTGGCGGATCGCCGCCATGACTGCGATCTGCTTTTAGATCAGACCTACGAAGTCAAGGCCGCGGACTATGAGGCACTGGTGCCTGCCAATTGCCGCATGCTGCTGGGCACAAACTATGCGCTCCTGCGCGAGGAGTTCGCGGCGCATCGTTCGGCCTCACTGGAACGACGGATGGACCGCCCGATCGGTGGCAGGGTGCTGGTGTCCCTTGGCATGACCGATGTCGGTGGGATTGCCGGGCGGGTTTGCACTCTTCTGAAGAATATCGGCAATCTCCGCAATGTCGATGTGGTCCTGGACCGCAAGGCGGCAAGCCATGCCCAGATCCGGGACATCTGCGCCAGTGACGGCCGGTTCCAGATTCACTGCGACGTGCGCAACATGGCCGAGTTGATGCTGTTGGCGGATGTTGCAATCGGTGCCGGTGGAACCACGACCTGGGAGCGCTGCGCCATGGGGGTACCTTCCATTGTCTTGGTCCTTGCGGACAATCAGACCAAGATTGCCGACCTGATGAACAAGGCCGGCGCTATCGGGCTTCTCGGTGATGTACGCAAGGATACCGATTTGCAGCTGTCAGACCGGTTGACGCAGTTCCTGTCCAATGCCGAACAGCTGCGCGCTTTCGGCAAAAGGAGTGCAGCTCTGTGCGATGGTGCTGGTGCCCGGCGGGTTGTTGAAGACGTGCTGCAGCTTGTTGCGATGAGGAAAGGGATTAACGGATATGTCTGAGGCATGGTGGACGCATAAGCGAACCGTTTCCGTCGTGACCGATACGGAGGGATGGTTCGATCCTTTCGCGCAGGATCTGGTCGAGAAGGCCCGTGAAAACGGCGATACCGCGCAGTTTGTGCGCGACCCGGATCAGACACCGGAAGGGGAGGTGGCCTTCTACCTGAGCTGTCTGAAACTGACACCGGATGCGGTCCTTGCCCGCAACAGGATCAATCTGGTGGTGCATGCCAGTGCGCTGCCCGAGGGGCGTGGGTTCTCGCCGATTGTCTGGCAAGTCCTGGAAGGTCTGAACGACATTCCGCTCTCCCTGTTCGAGATGGACGGTACCGCCGATACCGGCCCGATCGTGAAACAGAGCACGATCACCTTCCAGGGTCACGAACTCAACGACGAAATCCGGGATGCGCTCGGTCGTTGTGTTGTTGACATCTGCATGAATTACTTAAAGGCGGAAACGCGGCCGGTTGCCGTCGCCCAGTCGGGCGATCCCACCTGGTATCGCAGACGCAAGCCGGCTGACAGTGAACTAGACCCGCATAAATCGATTGCCGAGCAGTTTCAGCTGTTGCGGGTGGTGGACAATGAACGATATCCGGCATTCTTTACCATCAATGGTCATAGATACACTTTGAAGATCGCAAAAGCGGATTAATCGCGTCATTCAGTTGGAGGTTACCAGTCATGACACAGCAGAAAGAGGCACGGTGTATTGAGATCGACGGCCGCAAGATCGGCCCGGCTCATCCGCCCTACATCATCGCCGAAATGTCGGGCAACCATAACCGGGACATCACCCGTGCGTTCCGCCTGATCGATGCCGCCAAGGAAGCCGGCGCAGACGCAGTCAAGCTGCAGACCTATACGGCCGATACCATCACGATTGACCATGATGGACCGGGGTTCACCCTGCAAGGCGGACTGTGGGACGGCCGCAAGCTTTATGAGCTTTATCAGGAAGCCAACACCCCTTGGGAATGGCACAAGCAGCTGTTCGACTACGCCAAGTCCGTCGGCATTACGATTTTTTCCTCACCGTTTGACTTTACGGCGATTGATTTCCTGGAAGAGCTTGGAGCACCGGCCTACAAGATCGCCTCGTTTGAGGCCATGGACATTCCATTGGTCAAGAAGGCTGCCAGCACAGGCAAACCGGTGATCATCTCCATTGGCGTGTCCAGCCTGGCCGAGGCGGCCGAGACCGTCGATGCGGTGCGCGCAACCGGGCATGACGACATCTGCCTCCTGCATTGTGTCAGCGCCTATCCGAGCAAACCCGAAGACGCCAATCTCGCGACCGTTCCACATCTCGGTGCCGCATTTGATGTCGTTGTTGGTCTGTCCGACCATTCTCCCGGCACCGCGCTGCCGTCTGCGGCGGTCGCGCTTGGCGCCTGTGTGATTGAAAAGCACTTCACGCTTGCGCGCGCGGATGGGGGACCGGATTCCGCGTTTTCCCTCGAACCTGACGAGTTGAAGCGCCTGGTGGAGGATACGCGTGCTGCCTGGGCTGCAAAGGGCAGCGTCAACTATGGCATAAAGGGATCGGACGAAGCAAAGATGGGCATGCTGCGCCGTTCGCTTTACATCGTCAAAGACATTGCCGCCGGTGAACCTCTCACGGAGGCCAACGTCAGGTCGATCCGTCCTGGCTACGGTCTGAACCCGAAGTATCTGCCCGACGTTCTGGCCAGAACCGCAAGGCGCGAGCTGAAGCGCGGCGAGCCTCTCGCCTGGGATCTGCTGGGTTAACGACAGCACCTTGGAAAAGGACACAGAATGCCGCTCGGATTTGATACACCGGCTATCGGCGAAGTCGCTCATGCGCGCGCCCGGGATCTATGGCCGATCTGCCGATCACTAACCGGCCCGGGTGTACGCGAGACTCTGGCCTATCTGAAGGCGATCCTGCCTGAACTGCAGGTTCACGAAATTCCGAGCGGCACAAAGGTGTTTGACTGGACCGTGCCGAGGGAATGGCATATGCGTTCCGGCCGGTTGACGGGGCCGGACGGCCAGATCGTCGCCGATTTCGCCGACAACAATCTTCATGTTGTCGGCTACTCGGTCGGCGTCGACAAGGAACTGTCCCTGGAGGAGCTGGAAGGTCATCTCTATTCCCTTCCGGATCAGCCGGACGCCATCCCTTACATCACCTCCTATTACAATCCGCATTGGGGCTTCTGTGTCTCGCAAAGGGTCAGGGACACGCTGCAGCCGGGTATCTATCGTGTGGTCATTGACGCGGAACACGTGGATGGCGTGCTGAATTATGCGGATCTGGTCATTCCGGGAAAATCGGACAAGGAGATACTGATCTCCACCTATGTCTGCCACCCATCCATGGCTAACAACGAATTGTCGGGGCCTGTCGTGGCAACGGCGATTGCCGAATGGATCTCCGCCCAGAACAATCATTACACTTACCGTTTCGTTTTCGTGCCGGAGACCATTGGGGCGATTGCCTATGTTCACGAGCGGATTGCCCTGCTCAGGAAAAAGACTGTCGCCGGCTATGTTCTGACCTGCATTGGTGACGACCGGTCGTATTCCTTCATGCCTTCTCGCGAAGACGGAACGCTGTCCGACCGAGCGGGACGTCTTGCGCTCAAATCGGTTGCCCCGGACTACGAGGAATACAGTTTTCTGACGCGCGGTAGCGACGAACGCCAATATTGCAGTCCCGGTGTCGACCTGCCAGTCGCCTCGATCATGCGTACCAAATACACGGTCTATCCAGAGTATCACACCTCGCTGGATGACCTGACTTTGGTCACGCCCTCCGGTCTACAAGGCGGTTTCGAGGCGGTCGCCCAGGCGCTTGCGATCATCGACAACAACCGGGTGTGGCAAATCAAGCGGCCATGCGAGCCGCAGCTCGGCGCGCGGGGGCTGTATCCATCCGTCAGCACCAAGAACAAGGCCCGGCAAGTGCGCACATTGTTGAACATCAACGCCTATGCGGATGGAAAACGGGATTTTATCGACCTGTGCGAAACGATCGAGGCAGCCCCTGCCGAAGTGTTGCCTTTGATTAAAAAACTCGTCGAGGGCGATGTTCTGATTGAAATCGGCTTTTGAATATTGTCCAAGGGTGGACTCGGCAAAGATTTTCCGCCTGCGATTGAAGTTTGCTGGACCTCATGTCTTCGTCGGAATTCGGCAGACCCTGCGGACAGGATCGCAATGCTCTGCACAAATTCAAATCATAAGAAAGTTCTTTTCAGATTGGAATCTCCGCCGTGTTGGATTAGTGACATAGCCTCACGATACTCATAGCAAAAAGCCGATTTGACAGATCGAATCCGGACTGCGGGACCAAAATGAACAGAGAACTTAAGTCGGCGTTTACTCTTGACGCGATTGAGGCAATTGAAAATCTGAAAGAACTGGAAACGCTGGAAATCGCCGTTGTCGACGATGTCATGATTGATTGCGTGGAAGGGAAATATATAGCGTTCCTTGACAGCGTTCAGGAAGGCGCGTTTCGAACCCTCAACTTTCTCTGGAAGCGACGGGCCATGTCGGCGCTATCGCACCGTCTTGCAGGCTATCTTGATCGCTATGGTGACGAAGATGTCAGGGTCAAGCGCTTGGTTGTTCAATTTCTCTTTCACACCGGCAAGAGAAACCGGCTGCGAGAGATCTTTCGAAGCGACGAATACGCCCAGGCCAATGATGAGGCTATCTCTACGATCCGGGAAGAAATTCTTGCCGACGCATCAGCAGTTGAGCCACTGAAAGGCACGTTCTCAGTCGCTGGTCACCATATTGGTGTCATCAACGTACAGAAGAAGGCTCCGCGTACAACTGAACAGGTTCTGCGCGAATACAAGAAGACCTGGGAAACGGAGCACCGGAACATCCGTCGCCTGGTCGCTCTGGATGGGATGAACTCTCAGTCCCTGCTGAAATTGAAAGCCCTGAAGAAAAAGTCGAATTTTGGATTGTTGAATGATCCGGCGATCGGTGATTTCCTGCGTCAGGACTTTCTGGAGCGAGATCTGGCTTATCAGCAGGTGAAATCCGATTTTCGCATAAGCGCATTCGACGAGAGCTATTACGCTCATTCGGTTCTGGATGTCGCTTTTGCCGCCAAGCGCTTGGTGGAGGAGCGTTTGGTTGATGTCATAGTCGAACTCGGTTCGGGTTCGGGTGACAATCTGTTCAAGTGTTTCAACTCAATCGAACCGGAATTCAGGCCGTCAGTTGAATTTTTTGGCGCAGAGTTCACGCCAGAGGGCCGCGAAGCCGCCGACCTGATCCATCAGGTGCAGCCGGACATGCGGTTCTCTAGCGTTCCCTTCAACTATTATGAGCCCGACTTCAGCTTCATTCCCGACCTGGAAAACAAAAAGGTTCTTTTTCTAACCAATCACTCGATCGAGCAGATTCCGGTTCTGCCCACGGAACTCTTTGCCAAGATGTTGGAGTGGCCCAGGAAAACCTACTGTGTTCACAATGAGCCGGTCGGCTGGCAGCTGATTTCGGAATTGCTGCAGGCACGCGAGAACGGAGACAGGGCATTTTTTGATGAAATCAAATTCAATATGACCACCAGTCCGGTCAAACCGTTTAATGGGCCATCAACACGCTTTTTGCGCAGATATGCGAAACATCAAGTGTCTTACAACTCGGCTTGGTGGTCGTATTACAAAGACTACAACAAGAACCTCGTTCCGACGCTGCGCAATCTTGAGCAAGAAGGCAAGCTTCGGATCGCCAGGATCTTGAAAAACCATGCAGGGTTGAACCCGATGAATGCATCGACCTTCGTTGAATGGGAAAGCACCAGCGATAGCTAAGTGGGTCTGTCTGCAGGCAGGCGCACGCGGCGCCGCGCCTCAGATTGCTTCTGTCAGTTGTTGGTTCAGGATGTCGATCACGTTGAATACATCCGTGGTCTCGATCGCGCTTGTGAAATAGATCGGGTATTCGCCATAGGCAGCCCAAAGCAGGCTTTCGGGAGAAAGGCCTTCTACTTGTTCCTTGTCGACGTTGCGGTCATCCGTAAGTCCCCAGCCTGCATACCACGGCCCGCCCAGCGTGGTCACGGGCGCACCGCGCAATAGCATTTCGAACCCTGCAAGCGACGAGATTGTGTAGATGCGTTTGAAGGCATCGGCATAAGAGAACATGTTCACGCTTTGCGGAAACTCATGGAGCTTGGGAAAGCGCCGGAACGGTGCGCTGTAGGGTTCAGCAATGCCGCGGTGAACTTCAGGATGCGGCTTGAAATAGATGGTTTTCCCGGGGTTTTCCCGGATTGCAAGCTCGACCAGTTGCTCGCAGGTCACATAGGGGTCGGGACCTCGGCGGATCGATTCGTCCCGCTCGACCTGACCAAGCACCAAAACGCTGTCGTCGGCAACCTGAAACACGTCACCTGTGGACTTGAAATTGTACTTGGACAGGTTCTGCTCAAGGATCAGTTCCTTGAGCTTTGCACCCCGCTCCTGAAACTGCTTCTTCCGGTCCGGATCGAGCGAACGCAGCAACTTGTGCAATGTGCTGGTACGGGACTTGTGAAAATAGAGGTCGGTCTCGCGCTCGATGATGATAGAAAGAGGTTTGATCCTCTGAGCTCCCAGGCCAACCGATCTCAGGAAGCCGTCTTCTACCCTGCAGATGCGGCAATTGTTCGTTCCGCTCAAAGCCGAGAGCCAATAGGGGTCCTTGTAGGACCACACATAGATGTCTTGGTTTCGTATACAGTCAAACGCGGCCTCGATTATCTGTAAGCCGCCATAATGCTCTTCGCCGATGAACTGGATGTCCTTGTCGGTAAAGACCGATCTGTAAAAGGCACGCTTCCACCCGGTAAATCCGAAGAAAAGCGCCTTGTTGCCCGATCGGATCGACTTGGCGAGCCTGCGGTCTATTTTGCTCGAAATCAGATCTTCGGACAGCGACACTGCTCGTTCGGCAAGTTTCAACAACATGGCAGCTGTGCTCGTTCGGTGGTCGTTGACAGGCAAGGGCAGAACCGGAACACTGCCGCCCCGGATATCATTGTCTGCGTCAACGGGTCACGTTCTGTCGCGGATATTGTAATACATCAGGACGCCGACGATCCAAATACCCAGCAGCAAGAGAAAGAAGCTGAGGGAATGGATGGCCCGATTCGGATATTGAGGCGCTTCGGAAAGTGTCGGCTCAATGAAAGTTGCGAGATAAAGGTGTTTGCTGTCGGCATCCTGGCGCGCTGATTCGAGACCAGCCAGCGCTGTTGTGTAAAGTTTTTGTGCAAACTCTTCCTCAAGCGCCAGATCAGAATAGTCTGCGATCCGGTAAGAGATTGAATTCCTGCCTGAACCGTCTACCGCGCTACCGCCACCGAGCCTTTGGCGTTCCTTAGTGATCTGTTCCCTCAAGGCGTTGATTTCGCCAGTGAGCAGTCGAATTTTTGGCGAATCTGAATCCAGATGGTCACTCAATGTGGCCCGTTCCGCTTCTTTGACGACGACGTCCTGGTCAAGCCGCGCAATCATTTCCATGGCCAGTTCGGCGTTGCTTTCCGGATTGACTTCCTGCGTCGCCTCCCGGTAGGCGATCATCTGCTTCCGGATAGCTTTCAGCCGGGCCTCAGCCCGGGCAACGCCTTCAGCGGCATATTTGACGGATTGCTTTCGGTTTTCCAGCGAGAGCTGGTTCACGAGAGTCTCCGACCGGCCCAAGATCGTTCGTGCCAAGAGCAGGGAATCCTGTGCGTCGAAGCTGCGCGTTTCAATGTAGATCACACCCGAAGTGGAATCGTAATCCACGTCAACCTTGCTGTTCCAGTAGCTGACCTTTTCCTCAATCGACAGGTCGCTTCCCATTCTAAACAGCCAGTCGGCGCTATCGCGATTGTAGATTTCCTCCAGGTTCACTTCCTCGGGCAGGTCCTGAACGACGGCCTGGCTCTGGAGGTAGTCGTGAACGATGTAGCTGTTGGAGGCTGTCGACTCACCACCGGAATCGAGCACCATCCCCAGAATTTCGGTCGCCGGTGTCTGGTTTGCACTGCGCAGCGCGAAAGCCGTCACGCTGTGGTATTGGTCACTGGCGATAAAGAACATGTAGAAGGTGAAAGCCAGCGAGGGCAGCGCAACAATGAATGCGAAGCCAAGGGCGATCAGCCGGTGCCGCGTTTTTGTCGACGCCTTGCCTGAGTTCCCCGGTAGCGTCAGGTCGAGCAGCTTGTGCGGGTCGAGCCCGGACTTCTTCAGCCGATCGACGATCGAGAGCTCTTTGGGAGCAACCACGTTACCGCTCTTTTCCGGCACCTGTACAATGGAGCTGTCTGCGTCTGCCACATTGTCAGCTTTGGTCGGCTTTACTGATCCCGACATTTAGTCACCTTACCTTTAATTCTGCTGACTGCTAGCGGCGTGCCATATTCTCGTCGTGCATCCGAATTGCATCATCAATATTCGCAAAATACGTTAACTGTCCATCCTCAAGTACGACACCGGTCGTACAGTAGTCCTTCAAAGCACCAGACGCGTGGGACACCATGATAATGTCCAACGTCTGCAATTTTTCTTTAAAAACGCTCTTGCATTTCTGTTGAAAATTCTTGTCGCCCACGGCGGTGATCTCGTCCACGAGATAATAATCGAAACTGATACCCATGCTGACACCAAAGGCAAGGCGTGCCTTCATGCCGGAAGAATAGGTTTTTACAGGCATTTGATAGGCTTTGCCAAGCTCGGCGAAATCCTGAACATACCAAACAAGGTCTTCCGTGTCGTGACCATAGATGCGTGCGACAAATCGCACATTCTGTTCACCGGTCAGACTGGGATTGAAACTGCCCTGAAAACCTAGTGGGAAAGAAACGTTTGATCTTCGGATGATCCGGCCGGATGTGGGTTTGATGGTGCCGGAGATCAGCTTCAACAGTGTTGACTTGCCGGCACCATTTCGGCCGAGCAGACCAATGCTTTCGCCTCTTGGAATCGTGAACGATACGTCCTTGGCAATGTAGCGGAACTCGCCCTTGTGCTTGAAAGCCTTGGTCATGTTCTCGAGACGGATCATTTGGGCTCCCTCAGGCGGGCATCGAACAGCCAGACCAGAAACAGACCAAACACGACGGAAAAAATGGCCAAACCTATCACGTAGGGCAAGTTGACATAGGATGCTCGATAGGTCGGGTAGAAACCCATACGGAACAGCCCGACAAGGTGCACGAGAGGGTTCCACATCAATACATCACGATAGGGCAGGGGAATCGATTCCGGAAGGAAGAAGACCCCCGACACCATAAAAGCGGGTCGGTTGATGACGCCCCAGATATGCTGATACGTGCTATTGAAATGGAACCAGACGATGTTGGAAATTCCGACGCCTGCTCCAAGCGTGATCCCAATGGCGCTGGCGGCAAGAATCGGTCCCATCCGGATTGGTCCGATCTCGACAAAAAATGACATGGCCCCGAAGAGCATGAGGTTGACCACGAACAGCGTTGCTGCCTGTAGCAGCACGCGCGAGATGATGGCGTCATACGGTCGCACAACGGGATAGTTGAGTAGGGCGCGATTGGCTTCGACTGCGTTGGCAACCTGATCCGCTGTCGACCGGTAGATGTAGAACGAAGCGTAGCCGGTTGCGAAAAACAGCATGAAGCTTCGGCCGAGCGGTGGAATATGTGCCACCGCGGAGAACACGACCGTCAAGATCGCAATGAACAGCACCGGGTCAAGGACGGCCCACATGTAGCCGCCGAATTTGTTGCCATAGCGGGTGGTCATCTCGCGAATGATCAATGCGGAGATGATCGCAAACTGCTGTTTCAAGCTGTCGTTAAACGGTTTTGAATACATAAAAGCTATTTTTTACAGTCATTCGGATCGCGGGTTTCAACGTCGTTGTTCGTCAGTATGAATGACCATTCTGGCAATTTTGAGCCTTTTAGCTCGCTCTCCATGCGGTCAGAAAAACGTCGGTCCCATCCTGTGATTTTGGTGGGCCATCAATAATTGATCCGGGCCCGTTATGCAATCGTCTGAAACTGGGTCTCATGGCCGCATCGCTGCGCAGATCAACGTTGGGAGCTAAGGGTTTTGATCCCAAGGCTCAGACAAATACCAGTAGCAGATGGTTGGCGAAAGCCAGTGTCCCGACAGAAAGTTTTGGCGTTTCGGTCATGTGCAATCCCGTAGCTCTCTGAACCGCACCGGGTTTGCCGGAGGCTCCAACTCCTGAGTAGGATGGAGCACCATGAGCAAAACGACGAACCAGTTTTCCCCTGAAGTACGCGAACGAGCGGTTCGCCTTGTGCTGTATAATGAGAGCCAGCACGGATCTCGCTGGCGGGCGATCGTTTCGATATCAGCCAAGATCGGCTGCTCGGCGCACACACTGAACGAATGGGTCAAGAGGTCCGAGGTTGATAGGGGTGCCCGGGCCGGCATTCCGACGGAGATGGTCAAGAAGATGAAGGCTCTTGAGTTGGACCCGTGAGCTTCGTCAGGCGAACGAGATCTTGCGCAAGGCGTTTGCATTTTTCGCCCCTCCTCTCGGTGATTGCGTTGCAATCACCTGCCGGGCAATGGGACGGAGCTCGACCGCTGCGGTTCAATTAGCTAATTATTCGAAGCACAAGTGGCTAATGTGGCTATCATTTTGCGTGGGCAGTAACACTGTCAGTGCCGTACCTATAGACTGATATTCCTACTACATATAATCATCGAATTTAGGGGGTGTGTTAAGGGATAACTCGCTGAGCTACTTAATATTCAATAAACGACAAGGGAATGAAAAGGGAAAATGGCGGACAGAGAGGGATTCGAACCCTCGGAACGCTTGCACGCTCACACGCTTTCCAAGCGTGCGCCTTAAGCCACTCGGCCACCTGTCCGTTCCAAGCGTCATCCGCTGGAGTTGGCGCAATATACTCAGGACTTGGCCAAGCGCAAGCACTTGCAGAATTTTTTTTGGGGGCGCCGCGCCGGCTGTGGAATTCGGTGCGATCCGGGTTGGAACCGGCGCCCGATTCATTCGTTTTCGAAATGAAGCCTGACGGGTGCATAACTCACAGGATTGTGTTGTAGATCAAATCTTGTGCATATAAAAAGCACTATTACCCTAAGGTAGGCTCAATATTAAGAAGCCATCATATTATGGCTGTCTGGTGCCGGATCTTTCCGTGTTTTATGTCTAGAGGACTTGAACCGAAGCGATGATCAGTGTTGTGAAATTTTTATTCCGTTTGCTGGGATACGGGCTCCTTGCAGTGGCGATTATTGCCGGAATCTCCGATGCGAGTACTTCCATCGCGCTTTCGCAGATCCGGCTGGCTCCGCTCGGCAACGTCTGGTTCGATCTGTCGCCCGAAACTCTCAACCTGGCGCAGGCGGTTGTTCAGCGCCACATCCATCCCGCGCTTTGGGACCCGGCCATCCAGACCGTGCTGACCTGGCCTGTCTGGGCGGTGCTTGCCCCGCTGGGGCTGGGCCTGCTGTGGCTCGGGTCCAAGCGGCGCCGCCAGCGTGCGCAATTCGCCTGACCGGACCTGCATGCGCCTGACGGGCGGGCGCCGTTCCCGATGCCCGCCTTGCACATCCGCACGACACGGCACTTGGAATGCGTGCACGGCTGCGCCACATTGGACCTTGAAATCAGGCCGCGCCGGTCGCTTGTCCACCCACGGGACGCTGGCGATGCCCAGCTTGGAGGTCCACATGTCGTTCATGACCATGTTGTCAAAGAAATTCTCTCTGCCGGGGAAGGACGAGGCGTTGCCGGGGCGCGCCACCGCGATCCGTCCGTCGGAGGCGCATTTCGTCAACGGGCGTGCGTTGGAAGGTCCGTATCCGGACACGATGAAGACGGTTCTGTTCGCCCTGGGGTGCTTCTGGGGTGCGGAACGGATCTTCTGGCAGTTGCCGGGCGTTCATGTCACCGCGGTCGGCTATGCGGGCGGTCATACGCCCAATCCGACCTATCATGAGACCTGCACCGGACGAACCGGTCACACGGAAGCGGTTCTGGTGGTTTATGATCCGCAGGTGACCACCTTCGCCGCGCTGCTGAAAGTGTTCTGGGAGAACCACGACCCTACCCAGGGCATGCGCCAGGGCAACGATACCGGCACACAGTACCGGTCCGCGATCTATGTCGGCTCGGCCGACGACCTTGCCGTCGCCGAACGCTCCGCGGAGACTTATCAGGACGCGCTCCGGCAGGCCGGGGTCTCGGCGTCGATCACAACGGAAATCCGCCAGCTCGACACCTTCTACTTCGCGGAAGATTACCACCAGCAGTATCTGGCCAGGAACCCGTCGGGCTACTGCGGCATCGGCGGCACCGGTGTCACGTGCCCCACGGGCTCCACGGTCCTTGGGCAGGAAGCCTGACCGGCACACGGCCGCAGGCCGGGAGACAAGCAAACGTGCTGAGATTGCCCGACGACAGGGACAGCAACGCCGAGACGTTGAGAACATTCCTCGACAGGCAGCCCGGGAACGGCGCTGCCGCCGCGGTGATCATGGCCCTTGCCGACTGCACGGCGTCCATTGCGGAGCGACTGGCGCTGGGAAGCCTTCCGGGGGATCCCGGGGCCGTTGTGGGCACCAACGAGAGCGGTGACCGGCAAAAGGCGCTCGACGTGGCAGCGCACCTTCACGTCGTCGAGGGACTGCGCTCGGCCGGTGTCAGGCTGCTTCTGTCGGAAGAGGCGGAAGATGTGTTGACGCTGAACCCGGAAGGTTCCCTGGACGTGGCCATTGATCCGATTGACGGATCGGGCAGCATCGGCACCGGAGCCCCGCTCGGGACGCTGTTTTCGATACTCCCGGCATCGGAAGAGGGCTTTCTTCGAACCGGCCGGAACGTGATCGCGGCCGGCTATGTCTCGTTCGGCCATTCCGTCGATCTTGGCTTCAGTCTTGGCGACGGCCTGCACCTGGCCGTGTTCGACCGCTCGGCGGGGGAATACCGCATGTGGCTTGAAAACCACCGGGTTCCGGAAAAGGCCCGCACACTGGCCTTCAACGCGTCGAACATGCGCCACTGGCCCTCCGGGATAAGGCGGTTCTCCGAGGATGTCCTTGCCGGTTCCGAGGGGCCGCTCGGCGAAAATTTCAACATGCGCTGGCTGGCCGCCGCCGTGGGCGAATTCCACCGGATTTTGCTTCAGGGCGGGCTGTTCTTTTATCCCGGTGACCGGCGTCCGGGTTTCGAAAGCGGACGCCTGCGCTTGATTTACGAGGCCGTGCCGATCGCGTTTCTGATTGAACAGGGCGGCGGCCAGGCGACGGATGGCATCCGGCCGATCCTCGACCGGATGCCCGGCAGCCTTCATGAGAACGTGCCCCTGATTTTCGGGTCGTCTGAAAATGTCGGACTGATTGCCACCTATCTCGCCGAGCTGTCATAGGCTCGCACCCTCCTGGCCGGGTCTGCTCATGCTGCTTTCGCCCCGCTCCGGATGATTCCGCTCCGGATGATCCCGGTCCGGTTGCCTTGCAATGCCGGGGCATGCTGTCACTTGCCTGACCATCTGAATGCAGCGTCTGCGGAGAGGTGCTTTCGCGGTCGCGCTTCCTTTTGGGCACGCAAGTTCTGCATGGCAGATTTTTCACTGGGATTTTTACGCTCGCACAGGTCTCTTTCAACAAGTAACCGCTAAAACTTCAGGGTTTTTTAAAGATGAGGTGCAATCTTGCAGACTACGCGCATCTGCATCAGAGGATGGATACTGTGTCCCGCTCGGCAAAGATTTTCGCCGTGGTTTATTTCGCCGCCTGCAGCGTTCTGGTCTCGCTCGCATCGGTGATACCCGCCGGCGACGGCCCCGTTGCGGTTTTTGCAAGTCCCTGGGGCGGGTCGCCTCTGGAAGTCATTGCAAGGGCGGATGGCAGGATCGTTCATGTCGGAAACGCGTCCTGGGTGGCGGTGACTGAACCCACGGATCAGGATTTTATTGCCCGGCTGTATCGGGCGGGCGCAGGTTTTGTGGCGTCCACGGCAGTAGCGAGCGCCTGCGCGGCCTTAAGCGGCGGATCATTGGAGAGTACACTATGAATGAAGAAACGGCTGAGGTTTCCGGTCTCGACTTGCTCCGCGAGAGATTCGCCAGGATCGTGATCTACTTTATCTGGTTCAATGTTTTCCTGGTCATGGCGACGGCCCTCCTGGTCGGCCATGTGTCGCTGGTCGCAGTCTGCGGCGGGGCCTTGCTGCTCGGTGTGGCGGCGACCGGAAGCTGGTTGAAATTCGGCGCGGGGCTGGAAACCAGACTGGCGACCTCCATGTCTCTGGCCGGGCTCGTCGCCCTCTTCGTGGCCGCGCTGGCAACGCCGGCGGGGCAGCCCTCCTACCAGCTCGACGGCCATATGTATTTCTTCGCCGTGCTTGCGATCCTGGCGGCCTGGGTCGACTGGCGCGCCCTTCTGGGATACGCGGCCGTGGTTGCCGTCCACCACCTGGTTCTCAATTTCGCCTTGCCCTGGGCGGTGTTTCCCGGTGGCTCGGATTTTGCCCGTGTCGTCCTTCACGCGGTCGTTATTGTCGCCGAGGTCGGGGCCCTCTGGTGGATGACCGGCAACCTCGCGAATGCCTTCGAATCCTCGGACCAGGCCCGTCACGAAGCGGAAGCCGCACGCCAGGAAGCCCTGAAGTTCCAGGAGCTCACCGCCGAGCAGGACGCGCAGGAACGCAACAAGCAGGCGGTCGTCAATGAGCGGATCGGTGCTTTCCAGGACGAAATCTCGGCCAAGCTCAACGGGGTCGGCTTGAAAGTGCAGGAAATGCGCCGCGCCGCCGAGGAACTGGGATCGGTTGCCCAGGACACATCGGGCCAGGCCGCATCGGTGTCCGATGCATCGGAAACGGCGTCTTCCAACGTCCAGATGGTGGCTTCCGCCGCCGAAGAGCTGTCTTCATCCATCGCCGAGATTTCACGCCAGGTCGAGCAGACAACGGTCGTTGTCGACAGGGCGACGGAAAACGCGCAGACCAGCAACCAGAAGGTCGCCGGGCTTGCGGAAGCCGCGAACAGGATCGGTGAAGTGGTCACACTCATTCAGGCCATCGCCGAGCAGACCAACCTGCTGGCATTGAACGCGACCATCGAGGCCGCCCGGGCGGGTGAAGCCGGCAAGGGCTTCGCGGTCGTGGCCGCGGAAGTCAAGGAACTGGCGACCCAGACCTCCAAGGCAACCGAGGAAATCGGCGCACAGATTTCCGCCATTCAGGGGGAGACCAAGGACGCGGTGGAATCGATCGGCGCAATCGCCGCCACCATGGACGAGGTCAACAGCTACACGGCCGCCATCGCCGCGGCGGTTGGCGAACAGGGATCGGCCACCCAGGAAATCTCGCGCAATGTCGCCGAAGCCGCCAACGGCACTGGCCGGGTGGCGGCCAACATCGGCGGTGTGCGCGAATCGGTGGAACGGACCAACAAGTCGGTCGGAGGCATGGCCGAATCGGCCGAAACCCTGGAGCAGGAAACGACGGACATGCGCCAGGCCATTGACGCCTTCCTGAAGGATGTGGCGGCAGCCTGACGCTTTTCCGGCGAGCCCAATGCCCGGCGAGCCCAATGCCCGGCGAGCCCAATGCCCGGCGAGCCCAATGCCCGGCGAGCCCAATGCCCGGCGAGCCCAATGCAAAGACCGGCCGGACAACGGCCGGTCTTTTTTGTGGTCCGGTTCCCGGAAGGCCGCCTCGGCTTGACTTGACGCCCTGCGGATGCGACGAGCCGCTCCCTGCGGGCCCACGGCATGCCGATTGCGTGGACCTGGCACCCGACTGCCATTCCAAACCGGGTCAACCTGATGTCCGAGAGCGCGTTTCAGCCTGGGTCCATCCTGCTTCTGGATGTTGTCCGGCAGCAATCCGCACTGCTGTTCCAGGCGCCGCGCGAGATCGTCTCCTGCACGCGCCTTGACGAGGTGAAGCCCGCCCTGGCCCGCCTGGAGGCCGCTCAGGCCGCCGGGCGTCATGCTGCCGGATACCTGGCCTACGAGCTTGGGTTCGCCTTCGAGACGAAGCTGCACCACCGGTTCAGGGCAACAGGTGAGCCGCTGCTCTGGTTCGGTGTTTACGACCAACCCGACCGGCTCGGTCTCGATGAGGCACGCGCCCTGCTCGAGGCATCGGCCACCGGAGAGGCGGCGGCCATCGGCGCGCCGCGCTTCGACATGGACCGGAGCACCTATGAGGCCGCCTTCGGCCGGGTCCGCAATCATCTGGCCGCCGGCGACAGCTATCAGGTCAATCTGACCATGCGCGCCGGGTTCGCCCATGACGGCGCGCCGGAGCGCCTGTTTCTGGACCTGCTGGTCCGGCAGCCGGTCGAGTATGCGGCGTTCCTGCGCATGCAGGATCGCACGATCCTGTCCCTGTCTCCGGAGCTGTTTCTGGAACGGCGGGGGACACGGCTGACAACGAGACCGATGAAGGGAACGGCGCCGCGGGGCCGGTTTGTGTCCGAGGACGCGGCCATCTCGCGTGGGCTGGCCGCAGACCCCAAACAGCGCGCGGAAAACACGATGATCGTCGATCTGATGCGCAATGACCTGTCGCGTATCGCCGAAACCGGATCCGTGAGAGTGACCAGGCTGTGCGAGGTCGAGCGCTACCGGAGCCTGCATCAGATGACGTCCACGGTGGAGGCGGACGTTCCAGCATCCATCGGCTTCGCCAACCTCTTTCCCTGCGGATCCATAACCGGTGCGCCCAAGCTGCGCGCCATGCAGATTGCCCATGACCTGGAAAGCGGACCGCGCGGTGTCTATACGGGGTCGATCGGCTGTCTGGAGCCCGATGGCGATTTCCGGCTGAATGTCGCGATCAGGACGCTGGTGCTGCACCGGGACGGGACCGGCGCGGCCGGCAGCGGGTCCGGTGTTGTCTTCGACAGCGGCGCAGCGCCCGAATATGACGAATGCCTGCTGAAGCTGAAGTTTCTGACCGACCCGGTGCCGGATTTCGATCTCCTGGAGACACTGGCCTTCGATCCGGAGGCCGGATACCTGCTGCTGGAGCGCCACTTGCGGCGGCTGGAAGACTCCGCCGCCTATTTCGGCTTCGCTTTCGACGGGCAAGACATCCGGGCCGAGCTGACACGGGCAGCCGCCGCTTTCCGGGGCCCGAAGCGCGTCCGGTTGCTGCTGAGCGCCGATGGAAGGCGTGCCATTTCGGCGACAGCGCTGGTCCCGGCTGACGGAGCCGCGGTCTTCAGGCTGGTTCTGGCCGATGAGACAACCCGATCGGGCGACAGGTTTCTCTATCACAAGACCACAAACCGGGCCTTTTACGACGAAACGAGGCAGCGCTATCAGGCCGAGACCAACTGCCAGGAAGTTCTGTTTGAGAACGAGAACGGGTTCCTGACCGAGGGCAGTTACACGACACTGTTTGTGAACAGGAACGGCCGCCTGCTGACGCCCGCCCTGAAACATGGCCTCCTGCCGGGCACCCTGCGGGCCGGGCTTCTCGAACGGGGCCTTGCGGCCGAGGCTGATCTGACACGCGCGGACCTGGAAGCCGCGGACGGGATATTCGTCGGCAACTCGGTGCGCGGCCTTGTGCGCGGCCATCTGCAGGCGCCTGGAAAATGACCCCTTCGAACCCGCGGCTGGAACAGATGCCCGCAACCGGAAAATCCGAACATCCGGTCGCAGGTTGCGGGTGTCACGAGGCAGGAGTTGTCCACGGAACCACTTCCAGCTCCGGCCACAGGGCCTTCATCCGCTCCGCCTTTTCGACATAAGTCTGCTCGTTCGGCTGCACGTGATTGGGCACGAGGCGCATGGCGAAGAGATTGGCGAGGCCGAAGGGCGCATGAAGGCGGAGGCGGTCCTCTGCGTCGAGGCACGCCGCGACCGCATGCGTGCGGGCCGCATAGGTGGTCAGGGCGTCCATGGAACAATCCAGCGGCCGGTAGGGCCGGCCGAAGCGCTGCGCGTACCACAGGTGGACCCGTGCCTGGTTGCGGACTTCCAGAAGGTCCGCGATCTCCGGCAAAGCGGCATTGACCTGTCCGATCACAACGTCCTCGGCCTCGTAGGACAGATCCGTGCCGTCGAAATATATGATGTCGAAGTCCTTGATGCCGTGCAGGAGCGGACGGTTCGTCAGCACGTTCCAGGCCGTCTGGTAGATGCCTCCGGAGACCAGCCAGGCGTCGGGCAGGTTCAGATCGCGAACAGCGCCCAGCATGCGCATGACATGCGGTACCGACCCGAGGATCCGCGCCAGTCCGGCGAGGCGTTCATCTTCGCTGGCCGCGTAGGGGTCGGCGAACCGGCTGACCGCGGCGGCCGGCAGATCGGTTCCACCGTTCATGAAGAGGTCCTCTTGTTGTATCCATGCAGGCTAGCTGATTCCGGTGTGCGGCACAGCGCATCATTTTGCCGGCAGGAGTGATTTCGAACAGGGGGCGCCGGGACGAAAATGCCGCGGCGGCCTGTCTGCGTGCCATCGGGCCGCACCCCGGGCGCCTTGACACGGCACCGGTCAAGGCCATCTGATTGAGGACGAGGTTCAAAGGGATAACGAGATGAAAAGCTTGCTGAGCAGACTGGCGATTGTCGCCCTTACGGGTGGTGGGGCGGCCCTGGCGGGCATACAGGCTTCTGAAGCCCAGTCCGGGCGGCCGAATTCGACAACCATGACCTGTTCGCAGGTCCAGGCCATGATCACCCAGCGCGGAGCTGTGGTGATGAGCACCGGCCAGTACACGTTCGATCGTTATGTGGCCAATTTCAGTTATTGCCAGCACGGCGAATTTCTAAGGCGGGACTTCATTCCCACAAAGGACAACAACAAGTGTTTTGTCCGGCGGTGTGATCCAAGCCGGCCGTTCATCTTCAACGACTGATCGACGGATCCGGTGCGCATGATGCAGGCCTTGGAGCCGGTCTCTGCGCGTGCCGCCAATGTCCGGACCGATGGCTGTCTCCGTGGCGCCTTGTGCGACCACGGGGGTGCGACAGGGCAACATGGGGGCACTGGACGACTCGACTGCAGGCGATCACCTGATGGCTGACCCGCGTGATGTCTCGTCGCGCGCGCACGGAGCCATGCGATCACCCGTCCCCTGTTTTCTACGATTTTCAGTCAATTCCCGAATTTTCCGACGCCTGCCAATGCAATGATCTGTTGCAATTCAAGGACACTTCCCAAATATGAGTTTGGGATTGCACGGATCTGGAATCGATCGACATTTTTTTACATGAATTCGCCTGAAAAATCAGGAAAGGCCTTGCGATGAGCGGGAAGAATACAAAAAAACAACTTTCAATGGCATTTTGTACCCTGCGGGCCTGCCTGATTCCGGGCCTCGTTGTGACGTCTGTGCAAATGGCGGACGCGCAAACACGGCGGCAGCCGGACACGACGAAACTGACCTGTTCGCAAACGCAGGAACTGGTCGCCAAATTCGGCGCAATCAATCTGAAGTCGGGGCCCTACAAGTTCGACCGCTATGTGACCAACCGCAACAAGTGCTATGCGAACGAGTCCGTGCGCACGACATATGTGCCGACGCTGGACACCCCCAGATGTTCGGTTCAGGTCTGCGTGGAGCGCGATCGCAACCGGCGCTGACTGGCGGCGTCATTCCAGCCCTCGAAGATAACTGGCCCTCGCGGAAAGCCCGATCAGGTGCGCGTGACGCGGCCGTGCGGGTCTTCGCCCGGCCGCGTCAATTCTGCCGCAGAATGGCCTAGCCGCGCAGGGCGCCGCCTGTCGCTTTTTCGACATTGGCGATGATCTTTTTCGCGACGGCATCGATTTCCTCGTCCGTCAGTGTCTTGTCTCTTGGCTGCAGGACGACGTCGATGGCAATGGATTTCTGACCGTCCGGCACGCCTTGACCCTCGTAGACATCGAACAGCGTGACATCGCCGATCAGCGTCTTGTCAGCGCCGCGCGCGGCCTTCAAGAGCTTTTCCGCGGCAACGTCCTTGCCGACCAGGAAAGCGAAGTCGCGGCGCACCGGCATCAGGTCGCTGGCCTTGAGCGCACCCTTGGACCGGCCGCCCTTGCCCCGTGGCTGCGGCAGTGCGTCGAGAAAGATCTCGAACCCTACGATCGGGCCTTCGATATCCAGCTTCTGCAAGGTGCGCGGATGAATTTCTCCGAACACGGCGAGGATGTTCTTCGGCCCCAGTTTCAGGCAGCCGGAGCGGCCGGGGTGAAACGTGTCCGGGGCGTCGGTATGGACCTGCAGCTTGTCCACCGGCGCTCCGGCGGCGGCCAGGGCGGCCTCGGCGTCGGCCTTGGCATCGAACACATCGACTTTTCCCGACGTGCCGGACCAGTGCCGGCCAGCCCCCTGGAGCTTCGCGGTGCCCCGGCGGATGCCCGTTGCAACCGTTTTCTGTCCCTGAGGGGTATCGTCTTCAAACACCTGGCCGATCTCGAACAGGGCGACATCGCCGATGCCGCGGTCTGCATTGCGTTGGGCAGCCGCCAGCAGGCCCGGCAGCAGGCTCGGGCGCATGTCGGACATCTCGCCGGAAATCGGGTTGGCCAGCGCCAGGGCGGCACTGCCGCCGCCGAACAGTTCCGCCTGGTCCCGGGAAATGAAGGACCAGGTCACGGCTTCGTTGAAACCGCGAGCGGCGAGCGCACGCCGCGCCCTGCCGCGACGGATCTGTCCGGTGGTCAGGACCTTCTGGCCGACGGTGCCGGTGGGCGGCAGCGGCGTGAACGGCACCCGCTCCAGACCGATGATGCGCACGACCTCTTCCACCAGGTCCGCCTTGCCCTCGATGTCAGGGCGCCAGCTCGGCACGGCGACCTTGACCGTTTCACCCGCGCCCGAGACCCAGAACCCGAGCGACTTCAGCGTCACGTTGGCTTCGGCCGGAATGACGTTGACACCGGACAGGCGTTTGATTTCCGAATACGGGAACTCGATGATGAGGCTGTTGTCCGGGATTTCACCGGCCTGGATGGGTTCCGAGGGCTCGCCGCCAACGAGATCGAGCACCATGCGCGTCGCGTATTCCAGGCCCGGCATCATGTAATCCGGGTCGACGCCGCGTTCGAAGCGGTAGCGGGCGTCGGTGTTGACACCGAGCTTGCGGCCGGTGGCGGCAATGCCGTCCTCGTCCCAGAGCGCGGATTCGATCAGCACGTTGACGGTGTCCTCCGTGCAGCCCGAAGGAACGCCCCCCAGAATGCCGCCGAGGCTCTCCACGCCGTTGTCGTCGGTAATGACGCAGATGGTGTCGTCAAGCTCGTAGGACTTGTTGTTGAGACCTTCGATCTTTTCGCCCTTTGCGGCGCGCCGGACCACCAGATCGCCATGAACCTTGTCCGCATCGAAGACGTGCAGCGGCCGGCCCTGGTCGAAGGTGATGTAGTTGGTCATGTCGACAAGCGCATTGATCGGTCTGAGACCGATGGCGGTCAGCCGGTCCTGCAGCCATTTCGGCGAGGGGCCGTTCTTGACGCCCCTGACCATGCGCAGGCCGAAGGCCTTGCACAGGGGCTTTGTGTCGCCGAAGTCGAGGTTGACGCTGACCGGGCAGGGGTAGCAGCCGCGAACCTGTTCGTGGCTGCGTTCCTTCAGCTTGCCGAGACCTGCGGCGGCAAGATCGCGGGCGATGCCGTAGACCCCGGTGCAGTCGGGGCGGTTGGGCGTCAGGCCGATCTCGATCACCGGCTCGTCCAGTCCCGCCCATTGCGCATAGCTCATGCCGACCGGCGCGTCTTCGGGCAGATCGATGATGCCGTCATGCTCTTCGGACAGTTCCAGCTCGCGCTCCGAGCACATCATGCCGAAGCTTTCCACGTCCCTGATCTTGCCGACCGAAAGCGTGATGTCGAGCCCGGGAATGTAGTCGCCGGGATTGCCCAGCACGCCGACCAGGCCGGTGCGGGCATTGGGCGCGCCGCAGACGATCTGGACCGGATCGCCGCTGCCGGTGTCGACCTTCAGGACGCGCAGGCGGTCGGCATTGGGATGCTGGGTGGCTTCCAGAACCCGGGCGATACGGAACGGCTTCAGCCGGTCGGCCTGGTTGGTGACCTCCTCGACCTCGAGGCCGATCATGGTGAGACGTTCAACGATCTCTTCCAGGCTGGCGTCGGTGTCCAGGTATTCCTTGAGCCAGGAAAGGGTGAATTTCATCGGTCGATCTCTTTAGATTTCAGGCTGCGGCATGATGCCGCGAGAAAGGGCTGTCGGGCGGATCAGTTGCTGAACCGGTCCACCTCGGGCAGAGTGGTCGCGGCGCCGTAGTTCTCCGCGAAGCGGCGGCCGATTTCGGAAAAATCCTGCGTCCATCGCCGCACCATGTCCGGTGTGATCTGCTGCTTGGTCGCAATCGCCTGGGCGGCTTCCGTTTCGATCCTGTCACGCAGAATGCCGAGTTCGAACTGGGCGGCATATTCCGCCCGGTACTTGCCGAGCCAGCCCATTGCGACGATGACCACCATCACCAGAAGGGCGGCGGTGCTGGTCAGGCCCGCCCATTTCGCGGTGCCGCCGATGCGCCGGTCGCTGGCGATCAGCACGATGGTGGCAATGGTCAGGAACGCGACGATATAGATGGCCTGCAGGAAGCTCTCGTATTTTTCCGCCGAGCTTGCCTCGTGACCGGCACGCAGTCGGGTGATCCGGTCCCGGAGATAGAGCAGGGCATCGGCTTCGACCCCGAGCTTGTCGCGGAAATAGGTGTCGCAGAACCGAAGCCGGCCGCGGCTTTCGATCTTTTCGGCGCAGGCTTCCAGGAAGGACGTTGGTGTCGCCACCCGCGCAGCCTGGTCCGCCGTTTGCGCGGCGGCCGGGAATCCGGCGGCAACAGCCAGCATTAGGAAGAGACAGATGCGGATCATCAAGGTCATGGGTTGTCGCCCCGTTCCTGAAGGTTAGCTGGAGAGGCCGCCGAACAGCGTCGGCAGGTCGAGGGGGCGGAAACCGTAGTGCTGGATCCAGCGCACGTCCGCGTCGAAGAAGGCGCGCAGGTCGGGCATGCCGTATTTCAGCATCGCGATGCGGTCGATGCCCATGCCCCAGGCAAAGCCCTGATAGACATCCGGGTCGAGGCCGCAATTGCGGATGACATTCGGGTGCACCATGCCGCAGCCGAGAATTTCCAGCCAGTCGTCGCCCTGGCCGATCTTGACCTCGCCGCCGGAGCGTTCGCACTGGATGTCGACTTCCATGGACGGTTCGGTGAACGGAAAAAAGCTCGGGCGGAACCGCATCTTGATGTCGTCGACCTCGAAGAAAGCCTTGCAGAATTCTCTCAGGACCCATTTCAGATGGCCGAAATGGCTTTCCTTGTCGATCACCAGACCTTCCACCTGATGGAACATCGGCGTGTGGGTCTGGTCGCTGTCGCAGCGGTAGGTTCGGCCCGGAATGATCACGCGGATCGGCGGTTCCTGCTCGCGCATGGTGCGGATCTGCACCGGCGACGTATGCGTGCGCAACAGCAGCCGTTCGCCGTCTTCCTTCGGATTGAAGAAGAACGTGTCGTGCATTTCACGCGCCGGGTGGCCTTCGGGAAAGTTCAGGGCAGTGAAGTTCAGCTCATCGGTCTCGATGTCCGGCCCCTCGGCGATGGAAAAGCCCATGTCGGCGAAGATCGCGGTCAGTTCGTCGATCACCTGGCTGACCGGGTGGATCCGGCCGGTCTCGGACGGCGCGGGACGCAGCGGCAGCGTGACGTCGACGGTTTCGCCGGCGAGACGGGCTTCCAGCGCGGTCTCGGCCAGAACGTCCTTGCGTGCCGAAATGGCGTCGGTGATCCTGGCTTTCAGGCCGTTCAGTGCGGGCCCCATGACCTGGCGCTCTTCCGGGGTCATCTTGCCGAGCGTTTTCATCTGCTCGGAGATCTTGCCCTTCTTGCCGAGGGCATGGACACGAAGGTCTTCCAGGGCGGCTTCCGTTTCCGCTCCCCCGATGGCGCCAAGGAGATCGGATTCGAGAGTATCGAGATTGGACATACGTAATCAGCTACCGGTTCGCGCGCGGCGCGCGCTTGAAGTCGAAACAGAAAGTCGGGGTCTTTTAGCGAATAATGGCACCGATGGCCACGGCCTGGATCGCATTAATGCGTGAGACACCGTTGAGGAGAAAAACGCCGGATTTCTTGCGCGTCAGCGCATAAATCGTCCGCAGGCGGGGCCCTGTGGCGCAATGAGGCGCAAGCCGACGCCCGCAATTGCGCGCAAACCGGCGGCGGGTCCGGAACGTTGGATATGTGCGGTGCGCTCACTCATGCGCATCAATCTACTCAACGGACAGGCGATGGCAAGCAAAAAGGCACTTCACGGAACTTCCCGCCGGACCGGACGTTTGCCTGTGATATGTGCCCCCGCAAGAGGGAGCGTTCCGGCGGATGGCTTCGCCTGCTTGCGCGAGAGGATCCGATGGCGATTGGCCGAAATGCAGACAGTCCGGCCGGGATCCCGGCGGCAGGATGGCGTGACATTATCTACCGTGTCTGGCGCGCGGTGCAGAAAGATCACGTCGGTCTGGTGGCGGCGGGCATCGCCTTTTACGGGCTGCTGGCGATCTTTCCGGCGCTTGCTGCCCTGATGGCAATCTCCGGGCTGGTGGTGGAGCCAGCCGAAATCCACAATCAGCTTGCAACGATCAGAACCTTCATTCCTCAAAGGGCGTCCGAGATCATTCTTGAACAGGCGGAAAGCGTGGCCGGTTCCCAGGATGCCGGCCTCGGCATCACCTTCATCGTCAGTCTCTCGCTCGCCCTTTATTCGGCCTCAAGAGGCATGTCGAGCCTGATCGAGGGGCTGAACGTCGCCTATGACGAGCATGAAACCCGGGGTTTCTTCAAACGCAAGGCGCTGACGCTGGCGTTGACAGTCATTCTCGTGCTCGCACTCCTGCTGGGACTGGCCTCCGCGCTCCTGCTGCCCGTCATCCTGAATTTTCTCTATCTGCCGGACTGGCTCACAGGTGTTTTATCGACGGTGCGCTGGATCCTCATGGGCCTGCTGACCGTCATGGGGTTGTCGCTCGTCTATCGCTTCGGGCCGTGCCGGTCCGATGCCAGGTGGAAATGGATTACGCCCGGCGCCGTGACGGCGACCTTGCTCTGGCTGGCGGCATCCATCGGCTTTTCGATCTATGCGGCTAATTTCGGCAGTTACAACAAGACGTTCGGCAGCCTGGCCGGGGTCATCATCCTGCTGATGTGGCTGTGGATCTCCGCCTATATCGTTCTGCTCGGCGCGGAACTGAACGGTGAAATGGAAGCCCAGACGCGCAAGGACAGCACCACGGGACCCGAAAAGCCCATGGGCGAGAGGGGCGCGGTCAAGGCCGACGTTCTTGGAAAATCCTTGACTGCCTCAGACTAGTGGATCCTGGTCCGTGACCGAATCCGCCCCCTTCGGCCGTCCGATGGAGGTCTGCAGTTCTTCTTTCAGCCAATTGCCGAACGCCCGCTTGGCTTTTGTCTCCGGCGCGTTCCGGCCACTGATAAGCCAATAGGCCATGCCTGTGGCAGCGCGTTCGGGAAAAGGGGCAATCACCTGGCCTGAATTCACCGCGTAGACGGCGAGTGTTTCCCAGGCGAGGAAGACACCCTGTCCGGCAATGGCTGCATCAAGACACAGGGAACCGTCGGAGAAGGTCGGGCCGCACTGCAAAATGCTCTCGTCCAGCCCGAACAGGTCCAGCCAGCTCTTCCAGGTAAACATCTGCCCTGGATCGTGGATGATTGGCAGCTTGCCGATGTCCTCTGGTTTCCTGATCCCTTCGGCAAGTGCCGGACTGCACACCGGGAAGACCCGTTGGTTCAGCAGTTTTTCCGCATTGACGCCCGGATAGGGGCCGCGTCCGACGCGGATGCAAAGGTCCACGTCCGACGTATCCGGATCGACCAGATCGACCGTCGCCTCCACCCGAACCCGGATGCCGGGATGCGCCTTGCTGAAGTTCTTTATGTGCCAGACGAGCCATTTGCCTGCGAAGACCGGGGCGACAGAGATCGTCAGCGCATCTTCCCTGCCGCGTTGCGTGGTCGCCACCGCAGTGGACAGTGACGTCATCGCGGAAGTCAGATGCGGTTGCATCGCCAGCATATGCGAGGTGGGAAGCAGCAGTCTGTTCTGTCGTTCGAAAAGCTGAACGCCGAGCTGCGCCTCCGTCTTCTGAACCTGCTGGCTGACGGCGCCAACGGTGACACCAAGCTCTTCCGCGGCGGCCTTGACCGAGCCGAGCCGGCCGACGGCCTCTACGGCGCGCAGACCCGATAGGTGGATGTTGATGAGGCTTTTCATTATAGGAAATCTAAATCAAAATCCAGAAGAAGTCGATTTTTATAAGGGGTTTTTGCTTCTATATTTCGAGCATAGCTAAATTCAAAAAAAGGGATTTGGCAATGAAAAGAACAATAATAAGGAAACTGAAAATCATGATGAAATTGTTTATGCGCCGCCAGCTGACCGCCAGACCGGCGTCCGCCTACGACCGCACCGACCCGCTGTCCCATCCGGCCATTGTCCGCATGAGCCAGCGCGAACTGGCCGACCTGCCGCTCGGCCGGCGCTGACGGCCCGGACCTGCTGTCGGACCGGTGCAAGCTCCGGTCCTGAAAATTCTCTGATCGGCCCCACTTCACCGGCTGGCCGATTGGACCTATCCGGTATCAGAAAACGGCGTTCGGGCTACGGCACGGCGCCGTTTCTGTTTAAGGGTCTTGACTTGGAGCCACTCCAGACCGGTAGGTTCGGAACCGCAACACACGAGCAAGGACCCATGCGGATATCGGAAGCCTCCACAAAAAGCGGCCTGAGCGCCGACACCATCCGGTTTTATGAAAAGACGGGCATCGTCCCTCCCATCGAGAGGAGCCCGGACGGATTGCGCCGCTTTTCACCGGAAAACGTCGAGTGGCTCACCTTGCTGTACTGGCTCCGCAAGACCGGCATGCCCCTGAAGGAAATGCAGCGGTTCGCGGCACTCTACCGGCAGGGCGCGGCAACTGTTCCGCAGCGCAGGGATCTGCTTTTGAAACATGAACAGCGCCTGCAGGACCGCAGGGTCGATCTCGACAGATGCGAGGAGGTGCTCGGCCACAAGCTGGCCGCATATGACAGGATCGAGGAAAGGACATCATGAAGATCATCGTCATCGGCGCCGCAGGCGCGATCGGTCAGGCGGTCTGCGCCGAACTGTCACCGCGTCATGACATCATCACCGCCGGTCGCACCTCCGGCGACATCCGCGTCGATCTGGCGGATGAGGCAAGCATCAACGCGATGTACCGGTCCGCCGGAACGGTGGACGCGGTGGTCTGTGCGGCGGGAGAAGTCGAATTCGGCCGGCTGGCCGACATGACCGGAGAAAAATACCTCTACGGGCTGAAGAACAAGGTGCTCACCCAGATCAACCTGGTGCTGGCCGGACTGAACCTGCTGGCCGAGGGCGGTTCGTTCACGCTGACGAGCGGCATTCTCGACCGGGATCCGATCCGGGTGGGTTCGGGCTCCGCCACCGCCAACGGGGCGCTGGCCGGTTTCGTCAAGGCGGCGGCCATCGACATGCCGCGCGGCCTGCGCATCAACGTGGTCAGCCCCGGCCTGCTTGAGGTTTCCGCGCAAAGATACGGCGCCATCTTTCCCGGCCATGATCCGGTCTCATCGCGCCGTGTCGGCCTCGCCTACGCCAAATGCATCGAGGGTGCCGCGACGGGGCAGATGCTGCCGGTGGACTGAGCCTGGAGCCTTTTGCGGCTCAGGACTTCTTGACGAACTCCGTCAGGATGACGATCCGCTGGTCGTTCACCCGGCCTTCGATATGGGCGGGGTTGTCGGCAACGAGGCCGATGTTGCGCACGGCCGTGCCGCGCTTGGCCGTGAACCCGGCGCCCTTGACCTTCAGGTCCTTGATCAGCGTCACCGTATCGCCTGAAGACAGCACGGCGCCATACGTGTCCTTGTGGACCACGTCAGCGGCTCCGTCGGTGGCCTCGTCAGGCGCGGTGCCGGTCAGACCGGCCCTGGCCCAGGCGAGCACATCGTCCTCAAGGTACAACATGTCCAGCAGGTCCCGGGCCCAGCTTTCCTCCGGCATTTTGGAAAGCAGCCGGTAAGCAGCAACCTGAACGGGGGGCACCTGGCTCCAGGCGGTCTCGTTCAGGCAATGCCAGCGGGTCGGGTCGATGTCTTTGGCGCCGGAGACCTGGTCCGCGCAATCGGCGCAGGCGAGGATCGCCATGTCCGCGCTGCCGTCCGCATCCGGGCCGATTTCCAGCACCGCCAGTGCCTCGGTGGCGCCGCAGAGTTCGCAGGCATTGCCGGCGCGTTCACGGAGGGTCTGCTCCATGGTCATTTCCTTCAAGTGGTCAGTCGCATTTTTCACAGGCTGGCTGTGAAGTTCAAGGTAATCTGGTGGAGACCAGCCGGCAGGGCGCCGACGTCGCGGTCTCGGAGATGCTGCCACGGCACCTCCTGCCGGGTGCCGAGGGGCGCCGGGCAGGCGCATGTGTCTGGCGGTCGTGAAGGTCCGCCGGACCTTCACGTCGGGCAACGCACGGCTGCGTTCGTCCCTTCGATTGATCCATCGGCTCAATCAATAACGCAAAGCGTGACCGCATCAGCCCGATCGACGGCGCTGCGCGCCTTGCCCTCACGGGCGTTCGAAGCTCGGCCGCCTTGGCCCGCTCGACGGTGCTGCGCACCTTACCCTCGCGTGCGTTCGAAGCTCGAAAACGTCCACCGGACCTTTTCGCCGGGCGAGGCCCAACCGCTTCTCACTCATCCATCTTCAGGGCCTGAATGAAGGCTTCCTGCGGGATTTCGACCTTGCCGAACTGGCGCATCTTCTTCTTGCCGGCCTTCTGCTTTTCCAGCAGCTTGCGTTTGCGTGTGGCGTCGCCGCCGTAGCATTTGGCGGTCACGTCCTTGCGCAGGGCCGAGATGGTTTCGCGGGCGATCACCCGTCCGCCGATGGCGGCCTGGATCGGGATCTTGAACATGTGCCGGGGGATCAGCTCTTTCAGCTTCTCGCACATGGCCCGGCCGCGGCGCTCCGCCTGGCTGCGGTGCACCAGCATGGACAGCGCGTCCACCGGCTCGTCGTTGACAAGGATTGACATCCGGACCAGGTCACCCGCCCGGTAGTCGGAAATCTGGTAGTCGAAGGAGGCGTAGCCCTTGGAGATCGACTTCAGCCGGTCGTAGAAGTCGAACACGACTTCGTTGAGCGGCAGGTCATAGGCCACAAGGGCCCGCGAGCCGACATAGGAGAGATCCACCTGGATGCCGCGCCGCTCCTGGCACAGTTTCAGGATTCCGCCCAGATAATCGTCCGGCGTCATGATGGTTGCCCGGATCCACGGCTCGCGGATCTCGGTGATCTTGACCACGTCCGGCATGTCGGCCGGATTGTGCAGGTCGATGTCCGTACTGTCCGTCAAGGTCATCTGGTAGACGACCGACGGCGCGGTCGCGATCAGGTCGAGGTCGAACTCGCGGTAAAGCCGTTCCTGGATGATCTCCAGATGCAGCAGGCCCAGGAAGCCGCAGCGAAAGCCGAATCCGAGGGCCGCGGAGGTTTCCATCTCGAAGGAGAAACTGGCGTCGTTCAGGCGCAGCTTGCCCATGGCGGCGCGCAGGTCGTCGAAATCGTTGGCGTCGACCGGGAACAGTCCGCAGAACACCACCGGCTGGGCCGGCTTGAAGCCCGGCAGGGCCTCGGCGCAGGGCTTCTTGTCCAGCGTGATGGTGTCACCGACGCGGGTGTCGGCCACTTCCTTGATAGAGCCGGTGATGACGCCGATTTCGCCGGCATGCAATTCATCCACCTGCAGGAACTTCGGGGTCATGACGCCGACGCGATCCACGTCATAGGCGGCGCCGGTTCCCATCATCTTGACCTTCTGGCCCTTCTTCAGCGAGCCGTTGATGACACGCACCAGAACCATGACGCCGAGATAGGTGTCGTACCAGCTGTCGACCAGCATCGCCTTCAGCGTGTCGTCCGGATCGCCCTTGGGGGGCGGCAGCTTCTGCACGATGGCTTCCAGCACGTCGTCCACGCCAAGGCCCGTCTTCGCCGAGATCATGCAGGCCTCGGAGGCATCGATGCCGATGACATCCTCGATCTGTTCCTTGATCCGGTCCGGTTCGGCGGCCGGCAGGTCGATCTTGTTCAGCACCGTGACGATCTCGTGATCGTTCTCGATGGCCTGGTAGACATTGGCCAGGGTCTGGGCTTCCACCCCTTGTGAGGCGTCGACCACCAGCAGCGAGCCTTCGCAGGCCGCAAGAGAGCGGGAGACCTCATAGGCGAAATCCACGTGGCCCGGCGTGTCGATCAGGTTTAGCGTGTATTGCTGGCCGTCCTTGGCGGTGTAGATCAGCCGCACTGTCTGGGCCTTGATCGTGATGCCGCGTTCGCGCTCGATATCCATGGAATCGAGAACCTGCGAAGTCATTTCGCGATCTGTCATCGTGCCGGTCATCTGGATCAGGCGGTCGGCCAGTGTCGACTTGCCGTGATCGATATGGGCAACGATGGAAAAATTTCGGATGTTGGAAAGGCTCTGCGTCGTCATGGCCGCCCCTTTACCATTGCAATTCGATTTCGACCAGTGAATTGCGCGCGCCGGAAGCCGAAATCCGTGGTTTTTTGAGGCGTGCCAGCCACTCCGGCCTGTCGCGGCCGGCAGGCATTGGATGGCCGCCTGCCCGGGTCAGGCAATTGACGTATGCCTTTCCGGTCGGGAATCATGAAAAATCGGTCTCAAAGTCCGGGCACCGGTGTGCCCAAACGCCTTTGACCGTTCGAACGAGAGACCCGCATGATCATCCAAACTGCCGAACCCGGTGACATTCCGGCCATTCTGCTGCTCTACAACCACGCCATACGCGAAACCACCGCAGCCTGGGTGAGCCGCGAGGAAACCCTGGATGACCGTCAGGCCTGGTTCGAGGGCCGCAGAAAACAGGATCTGCCGGTCCTGATCGCGTCGGCGGCTGACGGCACCTTGCTCGGCTTTGCCAGCTACGGTCCGTTCCGCCCGCGAGAAGGCTATCGGCTGACGGCGGAGCACACGGTCTATGTCGATCCGAAGGCCCAGCGGCGTGGGGTCGGCAAGGCCTTGCTGTTGCGGCTGCTCGACATGGCCAGGGCACAGGGTCTGCATGTACTGGTCGGCGCCGTCGACGGTCAGAACAAGGCCTCCATCGGCTTGCATGAAGCGCTCGGTTTCGAAGTCACTGGGCGCCTTCCGCAGGTCGGCACAAAGTTCGGCCGCTGGCTGGACCTGGTATTCGTGACCAAGGTTCTGACTGAGGAGGACGCGCCGGAGGGCTGAGGCCGGGGGGAAACCGGAAGGGCGGTGACGGAGGCCTTAATTCGCCGTCAGAACCGAGCGGCAATCGCGGGGCAGGGCGGCCAGGGCCATGGGGCGTTTCTTGACGACCTTGGGCTTTTCGCCCTTTTTCGGCGGATTTTTCGGCACCCAGGGCTCGTCCGACAGCCAGTAGGACAGGTGCTGTCCGCAGCCGTCGCCCGGCGGGGGCGGGTTCTGGTTCTTGCAGCCGGCGCTGCCGGGCGGGCAGGCCAGGCGGACATGGAAATGATAGTGGTGCCCCCACCAGGGCCGGACCTTGCGCAGCCAGGTCCGGTCGCGGCCGGTCTCGAAGTCGCACAAGGCCTTCTTGATCGTCGGGTTGACGAAAATCCGGGCAACCCGCTTGTCCGAAGCGGCGCGCCGGATCAGCCGCGCATGGGTCTTGCTCCATTTTTTCCGGTCGACCCGCCGGTCGGCGCCCTTGATGTCGAGCGGCCCCTTCAGCATTGAAATCGCCGAGATGTCCTCGCGTTCCTGCGCACTCAGGCGGCGGTCGGGCATCTGCGTCAGCCAGATATCGGCGTCGAGGCCGATCTGGTGGCTGGCATGTCCTGACAGCATCGGACCGCCGCGCGGCTGGGCCAGATCGCCGACCAGCAGGCCTTTCCATCCGAGCTTCGGCGCATCGCCGGCAAGGTCCTTCAGATAGTCGATCAGGTCCGGATGGCCCCAGTTGCGGTTCCTGGAAAGCCGCATCGCCTGCCAGGCAGGACCGTCCGCCGGCAATTCTGCGCCGCCGGCCAGACAGCCCTTGGCATAGGACCCGATCGAGCGCGCCTTGAGAGGCGCCGGGCCGTCGGCGGTGCCGAAATAATCCTTGGCCGGTTGATCGGAATACAGCACCAGCTTGGGTTTGCTGGCGACATAGCCTTCCGGCACGGCGCGTTTTTTCACCGGCAGGGGCGTTCCCGCGACGATCCTCACGCTCGGCGCATAGGGGGCCGTATCCGTGTCTGTTGCCGCGCTGGCCGGTTTAGGGTCCGGAACCGGCACCGCGGCCGCCGCCGGGGAGAAGAGAGCCGCCAGAACACCCAGACCTGCCAGAAAAGCCAGACCGGCCCGTGCGGCGGCCGGTTTGGTCGAGCCTGGCAGCGCGGCCGTCAGCGCTGATATCTTCTGAATGATCACCTTGGGACCTCTCGCGCCGGTCGGGTCGGCCAGCCGCCGGTTTCTTCCGCGCTGTTGTTCGCGGCCGCCGGGGCTGTTTCAGCCTTCAGGCAGCATGCACCAGATCGACCGCCGGCGCATCCGATTCCGGATCGCGCATGCACTCTGTCAACATGTCAGCGAAAGTGTCCAGGAAGACGGTGTTGTCCCGGATCACCCGGTCGGCGGCTCCGTTCAGGGTGATGATGTTGCCGGGACGGGCGTTGTCGGTGTCCTCGGCTTCGGGCGGCAGTTCCGCTTCCAGTCGGTGATAGGTCACATTCGGCAATTCGGCAAACAGGTGCTCCGCCTGATAGGACGCGGTCTGGGACTGTCCGTCGGCGAAGATCGACAGGATCGGCACGCCCTTGGATGGCTGCATCCAGCCGAGCGCACCCCAGCTGATCGCATCCTTGTAGAGGAAGGGCCGGCCGGGCGCCCGGCCGGTGCCCAGCGACAGGATGACGATTTCGTCGTCCCCCCAGCCGAGCTTGCGCGCTTCCAGGTAGGCGGCGATGGTCGGGTCCTTCATGAAGACGCCGCCGTCGATCAGGGCTTCCTCGCGCCGCCGGCTGAGGTTTTCCACCTTGGCCGGTTCGAAATAGGACGGGGCGGCTGTGGTGGCGCGCACCGCTTGCCAGAAGTAATAATCGTCCGGGCGGCCGCCGTCTTTCTCGGCGCCGTTGGTCATGAACACAGCCTTGCGCCGTTCGATGTCATAGGCGGTCAGGACCAGCCGGGTGAGGCCGCTCGCCATCGAGGTCCAGCCGAAACGCTCCTTGAGCAGCTTTTCCAGGGGGCGGGCGTCATAGGTCTCGTCGAACAGACCAAGGGGGTTGGTCACGGCGCGGGCGAGCCGCGCGCTGATCGATGATGTGAAAATGTCCCGGGACTCGCGTTCGAAGAAAGCCCGGAGCTCGGCCAGCGTGGTCGCGGCTTCGCCGGCGCTGCCGCCGGGGCGCGGCGCGGTGAGACCGGCGGCGATCAGACCACCGGACGAACTGCCGGCCATCAGGTCGAACACCTTGTGCATCGGTGCGGCGACGCCGCGCTGGCTCAGCCGGCTTTCCAGCGTCTCGAGGAGGCGTACGGGAATGAGGCCACGCACGCCGCCGCCGTCGATGGAAAGGATGAAACGTTTTTTCTGGGCCATGGTTTTCCCCGGGATGTCAGAGCGGAAGGTCCGGCGCCTTCCCGCGGCCGCGGCAGTCGCCTTGTCATCTGACCCACAATGTTTGCCACCAATTGCGACACTGCAATGGCAAAGACCGAAGGAAAGGCGCGTTTTTCCTGAATTGGCGAGCAACCGGTTAACGCCTTCACGCTGCCGGCCGCCAGAACGCTTCAATTCAACGGTGAAAGGCTTTAGGATCGGAGCACACTCAAATCCCGTACAGGAAAATCCATGAACATCGATCTGCTGCGCCGACTTTGCGAAACTCCGGGCGTGCCCGGCCACGAACACCGGGTGCGCGACCTGGTCCAGTCGGAAATCAAGGGTCTGTTCGACGAGGTCAGTGTCGATCCGATGGGATCGCTGCTGTGCCGCCGCGACAGCCGCAAGGCGTCCAGGAAGGCCGCGCCGAAGAAGGTCATGCTGCTGTGTCACATGGACGAGATCGGCTTTCTGGTCTCTCACGTTACCGACAAGGGATACCTGCATGTGCAGCCGGTCGGCGGGTTCGACGCGCGCAATCTGTTCTCACGCCGCGTCTTGGTGTCCACCGACGAGGGGGATTTCAAGGGTGTCATGAACCCCGGCGGCAAGCCGATCCACATCTCCTCGCCCGAAGAGCGCAAGAAGATCCCCGAGCCGAAGGACTTCGTGGTCGATCTCGGCATGGGCGAGAAGGCGAAGGACATCGTCAAGGTCGGTGACATGGTCACCATGGACGAGCCGCTGATCGAGATCGGCGACAAGGTCGTCTCCAAGGCCCTCGACAACCGCATTGCCTGCTGGCTCGGCATCGAGGCCATCAGGGGGCTGGGCAAGGCCAAGCACGGCTGCGAGATCCATGTCGCCTTCACCTGCCAGGAGGAAGTCGGCCTGCGCGGTGCCCGTACGGCGGCCTTCGCCATCAAGCCGGACATCGGCTTCGGGGTCGACACCACGCTTGCCTGCGACACGCCGGGCGTTCCCGAACAGGACCGCACCACGGTTCAGGGCGAAGGCTTCGGACTGCATGTGAAGGATTCCAGCTTCATCGCCGACCGTGACCTGGTCAGGGAAGTCGAGGCGATCGCGCTGAAGGAAAAGATCCCGTTCCAGCGCACCATGCTGGCCGCCGGCGGCCAGGACGGCGCCGCGGCCCAGCAGGCGGCGGCCGGTGCCAAGGCGGTCGGCATCGTGGTCGGCACGCGCTACATCCACACGGTCACGGAAATGATCCACAAGGGCGACCTGCAGGCCGCGCTCGACATCCTGGTGGCGTATCTCAAAAAGGCGTGAGCGGCGTCATGGAAAGGGGCGCTGCGGCGCCCCTCTGTCTGCTGACAGGCTTTGGGGCGTTCGTGCGCTCCGGTCAGCTTCGCCTCAGGCCAGCAGGCCCGCGAGGTTGGAAACCTGCTCGCCGGTGCCTGCATAGAGGTTGCTGACCGAGGCGCTCTGGTAGCTGAAGGAACCGTTGCCGGTGGACCCTTCGATGGTCGCTGCGCTGGCGGAGCGCGCCGACAGGCCCGTTTCGCTGTCATAGGAAACCCGGTCGAAGGAAACGAACTGGGCCGACAGGGTCTCCCCGCCGATTTCAGCCTCGATCGTGGTTGTGGAGATGGTCGCGCTTTCATAGGCGATCGACGCGGACGGCCCGCCGTCGCCCTCTCCAAGCGCCGACTTCAGCTGGCCGGCCGCCTTCTGGTAGTCCTCGACGGTGGCGAGGGTGCTGTCCTCGTTCTCGTCGTCGTCGTTCTTGCCCTTGTCGACCGCATCCTGCAGGGCGGCGATCACAACCGCGTCTTCCTCGGCCTTCTTGCTGGCCGCTTCCAGAACGCTGACGGCCGGTGCCTGCGCACCGCCGGTACCGCCGGCAAGTGCATCGGGACGGCCGTTGCCGCCTTCGGAGCCGCCGCCGGAAACGGACGCGGAAAACAGGCTGGTGCTCTGGACGGTGGTCTCGATGGAAATCTGCATGGCGCCGGATCCTGATTTGTCCGGCCCGTTCTGGTCCGGCAAAGATTCTGAAAGCATCCTGCAAAACCGTTAACAGGTCATTAACCTATGGCGCCGGGCATTTTCCGGTCCTGCGGACCAAAAATCCGGACTTTCAGGCAAACGCTCTTTCCAGAAACCGCCCGCCGAGCACCATGCCGCGCTCGTCGATGGAATGGCCAAGGCCGGAGAGCAGATGCAGGCTGGAAACCACCCCGGCCTGTGTCAGCGCCTGATCGGCCGCCTCGGCATGATAGGCCGGCACGACGTTGTCATCGCTGCCGTGCACGATCAGGACCGGGCTTTCGGTGCCGATTGTCTCCAGGCGGGTGGCGCCCGGTAGCAGACCTGAAAAGGCGATCAGCGCCGCCGGCGCCACCTTGCTGCGCAGGCCGCATTGAAATGCCATCATGGCGCCCTGGCTGAAGCCGACAAGGGCAAGCGCGCCGCCGTCAAGCGACAGCGCGGCAAGTTCCGCGTCGAGAAAGCGGTCCAGCACAGGTCGGGCCGCCTCCGAGCCGAGACGGTATTCATCGGGCGAACGCTCGCTGAGCGCGAACCACTGCCGGCCGCCAACCGCTTCGAACGGCAGCGTTTGCGGAGCATCGGGAGCGACGAACGCGGCGTCGGGGAACTGGCCCTGCCAGGCGCGACCCAGGTCGATCAGGTCCGCGCCGTCGGCGCCATAGCCATGCAGGATCACGATCAGCTGGCGCGCGGGACGGCCGGAGGCGGGCGCCAGGCGGGGGCCATCGAGTTGCGTTGGAGCGGGTCTGACGATCATGGGGTGTCTCTGGTATCCGTGTTTGCAGCAAGTGTCTGCTTCGCCTCCCGGCGAATGAACGGCAGGGATATCACAAGGGACGCGACGATCAGCGCACCGGCAAGCGCGAACGGGGCACCCGGAAACGAGATTGTCGCATCCGGGCCCGAGAAGGCCGCGAAAACCTGTGTCATGACCAGTGGGCTGACCACCATGGACAGGCCCGCCGCGCTGGAGATCAGGCCCTGGAGTTCGCCTTGCGCGTTGTCCGGCATGCGGTTCGACATCAGGCCGGTGAAGGCCGGTGTTGCCAGGGCGCCGAGCGCGGCGAAGCAGATCAGCCCATAGGCCATCCAGCCGGCATCCGCGACCGCAAGACCGGCAAAGGCGATCAGGTTTGCGGCCAGGCCTGCCAGCAGGGTCCGCCCGGGCCCGAGCCTGGGGTCCAGCACCCGGATCAGGTACCCCTGGACAAAGGCAAAGCCGATCCCGACAAAGGCGAGCGACAGGCCGATGTCGCCCGGCGACCAGCCATAGACCTCTTCGGAGTAGTAGCTCCAGATCGCCGGATAGACATAGTGGGCGATGTCGAACAGGAAGACCGCGATGAGAAGCGTTCTGACGGCGGGATAGGCGGCCAGTTGCTTCAACGCACCCAACGGATTGGCGCGTTTCCAGTCAAACGCCCGCCTGTTTTCGTCCTTCAGCGTTTCCGGCAGCACGAAAAAGCCGAACACGAAATTGGCGAAGGACAGGATGGCCGCCGCGTAAAAGGGCGCGCGCGGCCCGAATTCGCCCAGGTAGCCGCCGATCATCGGGCCGAGCACGAAACCGACGCCGAATCCGGCGCCGATCAGGCCGAAATTCTTGGCCCGGTCCTCCTTCGAGGACACATCCGCGATAAAGGCCGAAGCCGCGGAGAAGGTCGCGCCCGCGATGCCCGACAGCAGCCGGCCGGCGAACAGCACGGCAATGTGCCAGGACAGCGCCATGATCAGATAGTCCACCGCCATGGCGAACATGGAGACCAGCAGCACCGGGCGCCGCCCGAACCGGTCGGCAATGTTGCCGAGCGTCGGACCGAAAGCGAATTGCATCAGCGCATAGACAAGGCTGAGGGCGCCGCCCCAGCGGGCGGCATCGCTCACAGGCAGGTCGGTCAGCTCGCGCAGCAGCGACGGCATCACGGGCATCATCAGACCGATGCCCATGGAATTGAGGGTCAGCGTAACGAGGATGAAACCGAGCGCGCTGCGCCTGGAGGAGCCTGTCTGCAAGCTGGTGTCCCGGATTGCACGTTCGTTCGTCCCGAGCCGGTGTCCGGTCCGGGTTTCCTGTCCGATCTATTCGGCGGCGACCAGCGCGGGCTGCTCCCAGCGGCCTCTTTCGATATCGGCGATCTGCTTGTCGATCTGCGCAACGACGAAACGCGAGAACGGGCCGAGATGCACATAGAGCGCCAGCATCATCATCACCGGCTTGATCGCCCGGAAATTTGTGAAAGCGGTCACGAACAGGGTCTTCCAGAACGGCCCGCGATACGTGGTCTCCTTGAAGGTCATCGCCAGCATGAGCCGGCCGAACAGCTTGAGGTCGTGGAAGAAACCGGCTCCGAAAATCGAACCGTTGGCACCGCTCATGTCGAGCATGGATGCCACTTTCCTGACCCGGCCGAAATAGGCCTCAGGTCCGTAGACCCGATCGATGACCTGCTTGAAATCCTCCAGGATCTGCTCACGCGGCCGTTGCGTCGTGAAGTTGAGCCCCGCGGTGCACTGGTCGCCGTGTTCCGTATCCGGATCGTCACTGGCGAAGTCGGCGTGCAGGCGCCCTTCCTTGGCGAGACGGCGGGTGAGCTGCGTGTTGGGCAGGGCGTAAAGCAGCCCGGTCATGGCCACCGGGATGGCGGATTCCTCGATCAGGGCCGAGATTTCGTCGGCGACCTTGTCGCTCTCCCCGTCGAAGCCGACGATGAAGCCGGCCAGAACGAAGATCCCGGCGTCGTAGATCTGGTGCACGCTCTTGGCGATGTCGCGGCGGGTGTTCTGCTTCTTGCGCGTGGCGATGAGCACGTCCGGATCCGGGCTCTCGATGCCGATGAAGACCGAGAAAAATCCGGCCTGCTGCATCATCGTCAGAAGGGCCTTGTCGTCAGCCAGGTTGAGCGAGGCTTCCGTCGACATCTCGAACGGATGATTGCGCTTCTTCTGCCAGGCTGCCAGTTCCGGCAAGAACATCTTCACGGCTTTCTTGTTGCCGATCAGGTTGTCGTCGACGAAGTCGACATGGCCGCGATATCCGAGTTCATGGAGGCGGTCGAGTTCCGCCAGCATCTGGTCGTTGGTCTTGGTCCTGGGCACCCGGCCATACAGCTCGATGATGTCGCAGAATTCACAGGTGAACGGGCAGCCGCGCGAATATTGCACGCCGATCTGGACGTAATCCTCGAATTTCAGCAGGTCGAAGCGGGGCACCGGACTGGAGGTCACGTCGGCCTTGAATTTTTCGGCCGTGAACCGGCCGTTGCGGGCACCTTCGTTCCAGGCATCCACGAAGGTGTCGAGGATCCCTTCGGCTTCACCGAGAACCAGGAAATCCGCCGATTCATAGACTTCGGGGGAAGACGTGGGATCGGGACCGCCGACAACCGCCGGAATGTTTTTTTCCTGAGCTCTCCGGATCACGGCGAGGCTGTCTGCCTGCTGGGGCAGCATGCCGCCGGTCATCACCATGTCCGCCCAGTCCAGGTCGTCATTCGTGAGCGCGCCGGTGTTGCGGTCGATCAGCCGGACATTCCAGTCTTCCGGAAGCATGGCGGCAACCGTGATCAGCCCCAGCGGCGGAGCGGGATACTTTGCACCGACCATTTCGCAGGTGGCGCCGTAATTCCAGAAAGATCCGGCATTAAACCGCGGATACACCAACAAAACATTGCATTCCGACATAAACGGTCCCTCCAGACGGACACTTGCCCCCAACGGCGTCACCGTACCAAGTTTCCGCGCCGGCACAACCGCTTTGACAGACTGTCACGCGTTTCCGCTCAAGGGACCTGCCGTATGATGATGTCAGAGCTGGCTTGCGCCAGGCTTGCGGGCATGAAAGACGAGGCCGTGCACCTCCTTGCCGAGTTCATGGCGCAGCACCAGCGGTTTTTCGACCTCATAGACAAGCCCCGCGGTTTCCGCGCAGTTTTTCAGGTAGGCCGGTGTGTGGGCGTAGCGCCCTGTCGGGTCGACGCGGTAATCGGGGCCGGACGGATCGGACAGGTGCTCGACGCTGGCAACCAGCACCGCGCCCGGAGTGAGCGCGGCCCACAGCGCGTTCATGAAGGGCTGCAGATCGCCGAGATAACACAGCGTGTCGACACAGACGGCCAGGTCGAACCGGGTCGGCAGGTCGGAATTCAGGAAACCGACCAGTTCGCCTTCGACCAGAAAGTCGTAGACCTCCAGTGCCGAGGCCTTGCGCAGCATGCCCGGGGACAGGTCGATACCGGTGAGCCTCGTGCAGTGTTCGCGGATGAGCGGGCCGCACAAGCCTGTTCCGCATCCCAGATCGATAACGTCTCCAAAGGGGGACGACTGCGCGGAGGCGAGGCTGGCCACTTCCTCGGAGACCCGTTCCGGAGCCCGGTAGCCGAGATTCTTCAGGACCTCGTCGAAACTGTCGGAAAAACTGTCGAAATGCGATTTTACGTAGTCCTCGGGGGCGTGGTCCATGTCGTCGCCGCGAACGGCTGCCAACTGGTAGCGGGCGATGGTATTGCCGGGGTCCGCCGCGACCAGCGCTTCCAGATGCTGCAGGGCCCGGTCCCGGCGCCCGAGCGCGCACAGCACGCGCGCGTGCCAGATCGGATCGGTCCAGACTTCCGAGCCGAATTCCAGGCACCGCTCCAGCGCGTCCGCGGCCTCGTCCCTGTGACCCGCCAGCATCAGCGACAGGCCGAAATTGTGCCAGGCGTTGGGATTGTCCGGGTCCAGACGCACGATTTCCCTCAGGACCGGCAGCAGATCGTCATTGTTGGAGGCCCCTTCCATCATGACGTTGATGTTGCTCCAGGCTTCTTCGTGCCGGGGCTCGATCTCGACCGCGCGCACGTAGGCATCGAGCGCTTCATCAGGCCTGTCGCCGAGTTTCAGGATGTTGCCGAGATTGTTGCAGGCTGCCGCATTCCGCGCGTTGTGTTCCAGCGACTTGCGGATGAGATGCACGGCGTTGTCCGGCTTGCCGGCCTCGAAGTGCAGCAGACCGAGGAAATGCAGGCCGTCCGCGTTTTCCGGTTCGGCGGTCAGAACGTCCTTGTAGGCCGCAAGCGCGCCCTCGAGATTGCCGCTGCGATGGGCGGCAATGCCCTCCTGCAACCTTGCATCGATCTGCATGTCGCACCACTCCCGAAAATCATAATATAAAAAAAGGGCGGTCGAACCGCCCTTGTTGCCAGAAAGTTCCTTCAGGTGACCTTACAGGACTTTCAGGTCTTCAGCCACCATCCGGCCGCGGCGCCACTCCAGGTCGAAAACCACGAGCTGGCCTTCCGTCAGGGTGTCGATACCGGACCGGCGCAGGGCCGTGATGTCGACGATGATGTCCTCGCCGTCCTGGGGTTCGATAGTGCCGATACCTCGGCCCTGATCGAACCATTTTACGTTTCCATGCAGCATGGAGTCTTCTTTCCAATTTTTTTGCATCGAGGCAGGAGACCGGCACATTTAGCCGTCTTTTCCAACGCCTGGATGACAGTGTTTTTATAATAAAAAAGTAGTTATCAGGTCCTCTCGGAAATAAACCTCGTAGTGCGCAGTCGAAGTCGACCGCAGCATCCGCAAGTTCAGATCCTTCAAAGGTGGGCCCTGAATACCCGGCTCAATGGCCGGGGCTTTTTCACAGTATCTATTAGTATGGTAATGAATTTGTTAATTTCAAGACCCTGGTCACCGATCGAGCTGACCATGAATGACATATCTGAGGATATCGACCACTTGTTCGGAGGTTTGTGCGACTGCAAGTGCAGCTGCGTCAACTTCCTTGAGTGGATGGGTCAGCGACGGATCGTGAACGACGATCAGCGATTTGCCGAGCGCTGACGCATAGCCGGCATCGAACGCCGCGTTCCACTGCTTGTACTTGTCGCCGAAACGGACCACGACGATATCGGCCTTTTCGATCAGGGTGCGCGTGCGCACGGCGTTCACCTTCGCCCCCTTGTGATCGTACCAGAACTTGTTGTCCTCATTGCCCAGAATGACGGCGCCGCAATCGTCGCTGGCATCGTGATCCGTGACAGGTGCTGAAAAGGACACCGGCAGGTCCAGTGCCTTTGCGCCGGTCATGATCTTCTCGCGCCAGTCGGTGTGAATTTCGCCGGACAGATAAACGCGCCAGGTATCCATGTGATCCTCCCATCAGGTTTTTATATCCCGTTGTGAATGTCATACGGAATTGTCTTGAAGCTGGTGTCTCGCAGCGCGAACGTCAAGGACTTCGAGCGGGGCGGCCGCGAACGGTTGGTTTGCGCGCTGGGAAACCCGGGGCTCGTCCGGTCCGGCCTGGAACCGGCGCCGCGTGCCCTCACAGGGTTTTCAGCAGGTCCCGCAGCGCGACGCGATAGTCGGGGTAGCGGAACGCATACCCGAGCTCGTCCTTGAGGCGCCGGTTGGAGACCCGCTTGTTCTCGCCGTAGAACGAGCGTGCCATCGGTGACAGGTCCGCGGTCTCGAACGGGATTTCGGGTGGTGGCGCGACGCCAAGCAGCTTCGCGGCAAAAGCCACCACATCCTGGGGAGGCGCCGGTTCGTCATCGGTCACGTTGAAGATCCGGGTGGACGGCTGCGCCATCGCCGCCTCGAGCGCACCTGCAATGTCGGCCGCATGAATGCGGTTGAACACCTGGCCCGGCTTGATCAGGCGCCGGGCCGTGCCCTTCCTGAAATTCTCGAACGCATTGCGGCCCGGCCCGTAGATGCCCGACAGGCGGAAGATCTGGACGGGCAACTCATGGGCGCGCGCGAACTCCAGCCATGCCTGTTCCGCGGCCACCCGCTGCACGGAGCGTCTGGACACCGGTTTGCACAGGGTGTCTTCGTCGACCCATTGCCCGTCATGATTGCCATAGACCCCGACCGTGGAGAGGTAGCCGGTCCAGTCGGGGCGACCGGCGGCGATGTCGTCGCCATGGATCCGCAGGACAGGGTCGCCGGTCTCGCCGGGCGCAATGGACACCAGCACATGGGTGGCGCTCTTCAGCGCTCCGGCGATGCCGTCTCCCGGTTTGGTGCCGTCGAACAGGAACGGCTCGACGCCCGCCTTGTCGAGGTCAGCCGCCTTTTCAGGAGAGCGCGTGGTGCCGCCGATCCAGTCGAAGCGGTCGCGGACCTGGTCGATGAAGGCCCTTGAGGAAAACCCGGCGCCGAAAACGAACAGTTTCAAGGTTCAAAGCTCCAGATGCTTGCGGCGGATCTCGTAAAGCGCAACGCCGGTTGCGACCGCAAGGTTGAGGCTGTCCGCCTGGCCCGTCTGCGGAATGCGGATCAGCGTGCCGCAGGCGGCGGCCATGTCGTCTTCCAGGCCCTTCTGCTCATTGCCCATGACCAGCAGTACCGGCTCCTGATAATCGGGTTTGCGGTAGTCGACCGAGCCCTTCAGGTGTGTGGCCGCCACGGTGCCCGGCCAGGATCCGGCAAGCGCCTTGAACTGGTCTTTGGTCAGTTTCGCCAGCGGCACGTGGAACAGGGACCCCATGGTGGCGCGCACGGCTTCGACGGCGAACGGGTCGGTGCAGTCGCCGACCAGCATGACGCCTTTGCCACCGACCGCGTCGACCGTGCGGATGATCGTTCCGAGATTGCCCGGGTCGCGGACCCTGTCGAGGGCCACCCACACCGGGACACCCGACGGATCGATGTCCCTTGCCTCCAGGATCTGCTGTTCATAGACCCCGACGACCATCTGCGGGTTGTCCTTGCGGGTCATGGCCGACATGACGGCGGTCGAGGCTTCCAGGATGAGCGCGCCCCGCGCCTTGGCCGTGGCCGCGGCCTTCTGGGCCACCGGATTGTCACGGGCTTCCGGGCCGAGCGCGAGATAGCGCACGCCCCAGCCGGCCTCGAGCGCGTCGGTCGCCAGCTTCAGACCCTCGGCAACGAACAGACCGGACTGGCTGCGGTGCTTGCGCTGGGCGACGAGGCCCTTGATCTCCTTGACGATCGGATTGGAATGGCTGGTGATCTGCTTGACCGCGCCCTGGCGTTGCTCGCTCATCGGCCGCTCCACCGGGAGAACAGAGAACGTCGACAACGCGCGGCCATCGGTATCGTTGCTGCCCTCTTCGCGGATGACCAGTTCACCCGATTCCAGAAGACCTCCCTGAGTGGCGAGTGTTTCGGCCATCAGTTCGTGAATTGCGACGAAACTGGAGCGGATGGCGTAGGCGGTCAGGATCATGAACAGCGCATCGCCCGAGAGCAGCTTCTGCAGATCGGCCAGCATGCCGGGCAGACTGGTATAGAGATCCCATACCTCGCCCTTGGGACCGCGTCCGTATTTGGGCGGGTCCAGGATGATGCCGTCATAGGTGTTGCCGCGCCGGACCTCGCGGGCGACGAACTTGCCGGCGTCCTCGCAGATCCACCGGATCGGCAGATCTTCCAGGCCGGACAGGGCCTGGTTTTCCCGAGCAAAGCCGATGGCCTTTTTCGACGCGTCGACATGGGTGACCTGCGCGCCTTCCGCTGCCGGCAGCAGCGACGCCAGGCCGGTATAGCCAAACAGGTTCAGGATCTTCAAAGGCCTGTCGGGCGCGCGGGCGCGTTCAGCGCGGATCTTGCCGTTGACCCAGTCCCAGTGCGCTGCCTGTTCGGGAAAGACGCCGACGTGGCGGAACGACATGAAACGGCCGTTGTAGCGCACGGGGCCGTAGTTCATCGGCCAGGTCTCCGGCACATCGCCGGAGAATTTCCAGCGGCCGGGCCCTTCCTCTTCGGTGTCCCCGGAAAAGACCGCGTCGGCGCGTGTCCAGACACTTTCCTTCAGCCGGCGGCTGCCCATGGCCTGCGGTTCCGGCCGCACGATCGTGAACCGGCCGTAGCGTTCGAGCTTCTGCCCCGCGCCCATGTCGAGCAGCCGGTAGTCCTTCCAGCCCGCGGTTTCCAGAATCACCGGCAAGGTCTGCACCGGGGGCCGGCCCGAAGGAGCAAAGGAAGAGGCGCTGGTCTGATCCGCCACGTGTGTCTCTCGTCAATCTTGGTGTTGAGCCACATCACCTAGTCGGCAAGCGCGCCAAGGTCAACTTTTTGCGGTGCCGCCAAAGGAAAAGGGCGGGGAGCCGAAGCTTCCCCGCCCTTGGCCGGCAGTGAAATGAGATCAGGCGGCGGCAACCTCGGAGAGGAATTGCTCGACTTCCCGTTTCAGTTCCTGGGTCTTGTCGGTCAGCTCGCCGGACGCCGAAAGCACCATGTCCGCTGAGGACGAGGTCTGGTCGACGGCCTGGGAGAGCTGGCCCATGGAGGCGGACACGGCCCCGGTGCCTTCCGCCGCCCGCTGGACGTTCTGCGAGATTTCCGCGGTCGCGGCGCCCTGCTGCTCCACGGCGGAGGCAATGGCGGCCGTGTAGCTGTTGACCTCTGTCATGGTCTCGGTGATTTCGCCGATCGCGACAACGCTGTCCGCGGTGGCGTTCTGGATTTCGGTGATCTGGGAACCGATTTCCTCCGTCGCCCGGGACGTCTGGGTGGCCAGTTCCTTCACTTCCGCAGCGACGACCGCGAAGCCCTTTCCGGCATCTCCGGCCCGTGCGGCCTCGATGGTGGCGTTCAGGGCGAGCAGATTGGTCTGTTCCGCGATTGCCTGGATGAGCGTGACCACCTGGCCGATCTTGGTTGCAGCCTGCGCCAGACCCTCGACCTTCTGGTTGGTCTCCCGTGTGCCGGTGGTGGCCCGATCGACGATTTCCGTGGTCTGGGCGACCTGGCGCGAGATCTCGCCGATTGAAGCGGACAGCTCCTCCGCGGCGCTGGCGACAGTCTGGACATTGTGGGTGGTGTCGTCGGAGGACACCCGTGTTTCGCTTGCATAACCGGCGCTGTCGCGCGCAATTTCCGTCAGCGCCTGGGCGGTGCTGTCGAGGCCGCCCGCCGTTGCTTCGACGGAGCCCAGTGCCGCTTCCGCCGTGGACCGGAAGGACAGGATCATCGCGTCGATGCGTTCCTGGCGCTCCTGTCGTGCGGCTTCCTCCTGGGTGCTGTGCTCCTGCAGTTGCGCCCGCTCGATCGCGTTGTCGCGGAACACCTGCACTGTGCGGCTCATGGCGCCGATTTCATCCCCGCGGTGGATGCCCGGAATGTCGACTTCATTGTCACCATTGGCAAGGCGGTTCATCACGCCGGTAATGGTATGGATCGGACGGGTGATTGCAAGGTTGAGCACGAATGCCAGGCCGATGCCGCCCAGAATGGCGAGCAGGATGGTCACGATGATCTGCATTTCCGCACCGCTCGAGGCGGCTTTGGCCGCCCGGGACTGGGCGGCGGAAATCGCGGAGATATCCGCGGTGACCTTGTGCGTCAGGCTGTCGAGCTGATCGCGCTTGGCCATCAGCTCCGCCTTCGTGGTCAGCATTTCCTTGAAGGACCGGTCGAGTGAAGCGACGGAAATGGCAATCGCATTGATGGCATCGGCTGCGCTGGGCAGGGTCTTGGCGTATTGCACCATCTCCGTTTCCAGTCGCGCAAGGCCGGCGACATGCGTTTCCACCTTTGTCGCGTCGGAAGCCCCGAAGGAACCGAACAGGTAAAGCGTCTCCGCGCGCGCCGCCAGGGCCAGTTCATTGAGATTGGTTGCGTGCTGCGCAATCGACTGGATGGTCGCCAGCCGTGTCGAGGCGGTCATTGCGTCCGTCTTGGCTTTTGAAACAACCGGCTGAACCTGGGCCAGAATTTCCTGCGTAAGCGCATTCATGCCGTCGATGGCGGTACCGACCGCGTGGCGGGCTTCATAGGCTTCTGCGAAGCCGAGATCCTTGGTCAGGTTTTCAAGCGTCCCGTCCAGCTCCTTCGCCTTGGAGGCCAGTTGGCTGACGGTCTTGCGATCGATGCCCTCGATCTTCTTGTAGTTCAGTTGCTTGGTCACGCCGACCAGATCGGCGGAGGTTGCGATGGCGTTGGTGAGATCGTCACCTTCGATGTTTCCGCTGCCCTTCAGGTACAGCATGTGAACCTTGACCACTTCGTCCTTCAGCTCGAAAATGCTGCGCTGAAGATTGTTTGTGTCGTCGAGCTGGCTGTTCGCGGCGAAGGCCTCGGCACCGATCTTGGTCTCTTCCGTTTCGACCGCGTCGGAGATGCTCATGGACAGGGCTTCAAGATCGGCCGTGCTCGCCAGCAGGGTTGTCAGCCGCTCGGACTGCTGACTGCTGTGGTCGACAACCTCCGCAAAGGTTTCCGCGAATTGGGCGACCGCGTCACGGGCGTCCGAAACCTGTTGTACTGCGGCCGTGTCCCCGGCGGCATTGCCGGACAGGACAGCCAGTTCCGCTTCGAGTTTCGCAATCCCGTCTTCCACGGAGGTTCCCAGGGCGTCACCGGGATTGTTCAGATAATCCTCGCGCAACAGTGAAGTCGTCTGCACCTGGGCCGCGACCTTGGCAGCCTGGTCCGCGACCACAAATCGCGATGACAGATTGTGAATGGCGAGAAAACCCGCCCCGCCCACCAATGCCGTCAACAATAGAACAGCAAAGAAACCACCACCGACCTTGAACCCGAATTTCAGGTCGGTCAGAACATTCAAAATGCGCTTCATGTCATCCCCACACAGCTCGAAGAACCGTATTTTCGTTTTGTGACTATTGCCGATGGCCATGAAGAAGAAGTAAATCGGGAAAATTTAGATTGCTTTGGAAATGTGCAGATCAAGAAAGCTGACCGACACACGAAAGAAAATCGCAAATAAAGATATTATAATGCTGGTCTATCAATTCAGGGTTGCGCCGTCAGCTAGACGTGCTGGCCTCCATTGATGTGGATCTCGGCACCGCTGACATAAGAAGACTTGTCGGAGCATAGATAGTAGATCGTATCGGCAACCTCGGCAGGCAGTCCCAGGCGGCGCAAGGGGATGTCTTCTATCATCTTTTCCGTTCCGGGCGAGAGAATGGACGTGTCGATTTCGCCAGGCGCGATGGCATTGACCCGCACGCCGTGGGGGCCGAAATCTGCTGCCATCTCGCGGGTCAGCGAGGCCAGCGCCGCCTTGGACGTGGCATAGGCGGTGCCGGCGAACGGATGAACCCGCATGCCGGCGATCGAGGTCACGTTGACAACCGATCCCCGGGCGTTCTTCAGTTCCCTGAACAGGCCCCGGCCCAAAAGGATCGGGGCGAAGAAATTGACCTGGAACACTGTCCGCCATTCATGCATCGCGGTGGTCAGCGAATCGAGGCGCTCGCCCTCCGGGCCTTTCAGGCTGATGCCGGCATTGTTGACCAGGGCATTCAGTCGGGAGCCGTTCGGTTCCAGCCGCTTGCGGATCTCCTGGACTGCGAAGCCGAGATTTTCCGGATCGGACAGATCCACCTGGATATGGTCCTCGGGGCCCATCGGCCATGGGCACTTGTCGGAGAAGGCGTGACGCGAACAGGTGATCACCCGCCAGCCTTCCGCGGAGAACCGTTTGACGGTCGCGTGACCGATCCCGCGGCTGGCCCCGGTCAGCACGAGTGCGGGGCGTTCGTCTGCGTCAGACTTGTCTGTCATGTCGATCCCCAAATATGCGCCGATGGCCCGTAAAAAGTTGACTCTCTTGGTAGAGTTTCGATATTGCGCTGAAAAACAGCTATGACACTATGTCCGCTCATGAGGACTCACGCCGGATCCTGCAATGATCATATGCTCCTGTAACGTTCTGTCTGACAAGCAACTTCGCGAGGCGGCGAAGGAAATGCGCGCGGACCCGAACGGCAAGGTTCCGACCCCGGGAGCGGTTTTCCGGCATCTCGGGTGCCGTCCCCGGTGCGGCGGCTGTTTTTCGTCAGTCATTGACATCATCCATGAAAAAGTTTCTGAACAGACGCAGGATGCAGAATCGACGGCCGTACCGGACAAGCGGGCAGCCGAAGGGTAATTCAGGAGAGGGCCGATGAAGGGTGATCCGCGGGTAGTCGAGTACTTGAACAAGTCGCTGCGGCACGAACTGACAGTGGTCAATCAGTTCTGGGTCCATGCGCGCCTCCTGGCCGACTGGGGATTCGGCAAACTTGCCGAAAAGGAACTGGTCGAAGCCGACGAAGAGCGCCAGCACGCCCAGGAGCTGATGGACCGGATCATTTTCCTGGAGGGACTGCCGAACCTGCAGACCCTCGATCCGCTGCGCATCGGCCAGTCCCTGAAAGAGTGCCTGGAAGGCGACCTGGCGGCGGAATATGTGGCGCGTGCGCTCTACAAGGAAGCCCGCGAAGTCTGCCGCGAACTGGGTGATTTCGTTACCATGGCCCTGTTTGAAAGGCTGCTCGGCGATGAGGAAGGCCATATCGATTTCCTCGAAACGCAACTCGGGCTGATCGAGCGGATCGGCATCGACAATTACGCGCTGCTTCAGGCGAAATCGGCCGATCAGGCCGAGTAGGCTTCGCAACCGTTTTCAGATGACACGCCGTTCCGGCCAATTTCACCGGTCAGCCTTGCAAAAGGTCCCGGCTCAGGGCCGGGACGGCGCACTGCCCCGGCAGGTCTCCAACCGGTGAACCATGCCCCCGCCGGTTGTTTCGGCGTCTTCCTCATCATGAGTGACCAGCAGCACCGGCAGGCCCTTGCGCCGCGCCGCATCGAAGACCAGCGCCCGGATATCGGCCCTGCGGACCTTGTCCAGGCTTGAGAACGGCTCGTCGAGCAGCAGGGCCTTTGGTTCCGAGAGCAGATTGCGCATCAATGCAACGCGCGTCTGCTGCCCGCCGGAAAGGGTTGCCGGGTCACGGCTGCCGAACCCGGCAAGACCAACGTCCTCCAAGGCCTGTTCGGCGAGATCGCGCCGCGCGGATCGCTTCCGCACATCCGCCGGGATCGCGAACATCAGGTTCTGGAGCACGCTCATGTGCGGAAACAGCAGCGGGCTCTGGAACATCAGGCCGATGTGCCGGTCCTGCGCCGGCCGATCGGTCAGGTCCCGGCCATTCAGGAACACGCGACCGGCTGACTGGAAGTCCCGCCGCAGGAAACCGGCGATGAAATCCAGCAGGCTCGACTTGCCGCTGCCGCTCTCGCCCATGATGGTGAGGATGTCGCCTGGCGCGATCCGGCAGTCGATCTCCACGAGCGGTGCCCCGTTCAGGTGGAGACGCACCTTGTCGAGAACGAGACCGGACGCATCTGCTGGCGTGTTCATGGCGGTCATCCTCTTTCCAGCCGCATGGCGGCCCTGTTCCGGTGAACCAGCGCGGGCACCAGCGCAGCCAGCACGAAGCCGCCGAGCGGGATCAGGAGCTGCAACAGTGCATACAGGGCGGCGGCCTGCCTGCTGCCGCCGCTTGCGAGTGCAACGCTTTCGGTCGTGACCGTAACGATCCGCCCGGCACCGATCATCAGGGTCGGCAGGTATTGGCCCACGGAGACGGCGGCGGCGACCGCGAAGGTCACGAGAACGGGCCGCAGCAGCAGAGGCAGGCGGATCCGCCAGAAGATCCGCGCCCGCGAAGCGCCCAGGGAGGCGGCCGCCTTGCCATAGCGCGGGTCAAGCCGGGCCCAGGGATCACTCAGGGCGAGCACCGCGTAGGGCAGGACGAACACCAGATGGGCCAGCAGGACCGCCGCAAAGGTCCCGGTCAGTCCGGCATGGAGAAACAGCATCTGCAGGCCGAACAGAAATCCGATCTGTGGCAGAAGAAGCGGCAGGAAAACGAGAGCCTTCAGTCTGGCGCCGGTGGTCCGGCCGGCGGCATCACGTGCCTCCAGAAGCCAGAGCGTCACGGCCGTTGCAACGCCGGCGGCCGAGACGGCGAGGGCAAGGGTTGCCCACAGGGCCGGGACGCCCATGACGGCCATGTCCGCGAACCGCATCACATCCAGGTGTTGCGGAAGCGCCGCCGGAAACCACCACGAGCGCGCCAGGCTCCACAGGCCCAGAAGAACCAGCGAAAGACCCATCGCGAGAATGACGGCCAGCATGAGCAACAGCCCGGCGAGCCGGCCGGAGGTGTCGTGCGCATGCCGGTGCCCGCTGGAAAGCCGGCTGCGCAGGAGACGGACCGTGAGCCGCTCAAGTCCCAGATAGGCCAGCAGTGCGGCCGTCGTGACGGCCAGTTGCAGCAGGGCACCCGCGGAGGCCATCAGCCGGCGCGACAGGTCGGGATCGTTCATCCAGCCCACCAGCCGTGGCGCGAGCGGGGAGGGTGTCGCCGGACCGAGGATTTCGGCCACGTCGACCACCGAGGTCGCGTAGGCGATGACGGCGAGCATGGGCAACCGGATCAGCGGATAGATCTGCGGCAGGATCAGCTTGAAGAATGTGGCGATCCGGCCATAGCCGAGGCTCGCGCCGGCCCGGTAGGTGTCATGAATATGTGGCCTATTGAGTGCAGCCAGGGTCATCAGGAACAGGAACGGCACTTCCTTGGCCACGAGGCCGAGTGTCATGGCGACGCCGAACGGGTCGTTGAGGATCAGCACATCCGGCGGGCGCGTCCAGCCGGTGGCCCAGGGGGATGCGAGGCGCACCAGAAACCCCGACGGGGCGATCAGGAAAGCCAGACCGATTGCGGCGGCCGCATGGGGCACCGACAGCAGCGGCGACAGGAACCGGGCAAGCCGGCGGAAGGTGCGCGTGCCCGACCAGCCGGCGGTAAAGACCAGCACGATCGCCAGCGAGGCAAGCGAGGCGGCAAGGCCCGTGGAAAAGCTGAGCGCGGCGGATCTGGCCAGACCCGGCGTCTCGAACAGGCGCCGCATCGGCTCCAGCGACACCGTCTCGTGACCAAGGACCGGCAGATACCCGAAAGCGGGCAGCGCGGTTCCGGCCAGGCCGGCCAGAACCGGTCCCCCCAGCAACGCGATGACCAACAGGGTCGGAACGTCCACGATCCGTTTCTGCCGGATGGTCAAGGTCCCTGTCCGCCTAGTTGGCGCCGTAGCGGGCGATCCAGGCTTTTTCCAGGGCGCTGACCCAGCTTGGATGCGGCTCGGGCAGGACCGGACCGAGGTCTTCCGGTGTCAGCGTTGCGGGGCCGAGGTCCAGCGCCTCGAACAACGCTTTCTCGCGGCCGGGCAGGGCGGCGACATTCAGCACGGTCGGATCGCCCCAGAACTCAGGATCCTGCTTGCGCGACTGGGCCTCCGGCGACAGCAGGTAGTTGGCGAACACCCGGGCGCCGGCCGTGCTGGAGCTGTTGAAGGGGATTGCGACGAAGTGGGTATTGCCGATGGTGCCGCCGTCCAGAACGAAGCTGCGCACACTGGGCGGCAACTCCCCATTGGCGATCGCGCCGGACGCGTCCCCGGGATTGAAGGAAAAGGCGATGTCGAGGGCGCCGTCGGCCAGGAGCTGGCGCATGTGGGCCGCGTTCTTTGGAAAGGCATTGCCCTGCCGCCACATCAGGTCATGGAGTTCGTCCAGGTAGGCAAACACGGGCGCGCTCAGATCCGCGAACCGTGCCGTGTCGACCGGCCTCGACAAGGCGTCCCTGTCTTCGACTGTGTCGACGAGGATCTGTTTCAGGAAGGTCGTGCCATAGAAGTTCGGCGGCTGCGGGTAGGAGAACCGTCCGGGGTTGTCCCTGGCATGGGCCAGCAACGCCTCCAGACTGACCGGCGGGGTGTCGAGGCGCGCGCTGTCATACATGAACACCAGCTTGGCCATGCCCCAGGGACTTTCCTGGCCGTCCGTCGGCACGGTGAAGTCCACCTTTACGGTCGGTTTGTTCTCGATATCGACATGGCGCCAGTTGGGCAGGGTCTCCGCCCAGCCCGGCCCCGCGAGCAGGCCCTGTGATTTCATGGCAGCGAAGTTCTCGCCGTTGATCCAGACGAGATCCACGGCGCCGCCGGACGATTTTGTGACGGATTTCTCAGCCAGAACCTGGGAGACGACAGTCGCCGTGTCGCTGACCTTGACGTGGATGACGCGGACGCCGAAGTCGCGGACGACCTCGCGGGCTGCCCAGCCGATATAGGCATTGATACGCGGTTCGCCGCCCCAGGCATGAAAATAGACGGTCTGTCCCCTGGCCTCGCGAAGCACGTCCTGCCATTTCGAATCCCCGGCCGGCGCCGTCTCCTGCGCCGCAGCAGGCAACAGCAACGTCGCGAGCAGGCCGAGCGTGACAGCAAGAAGTCGGGTCATTGAAATGTCCTCAGGTTCCGGAGCGAAGGCGCACCCGTTCCCTCGCGCAGGCCGCATGGCACGGTCAAGACAAGGCTTTGTGAACTGCCTTCACACCTACACCGGCAGGATGTGAGTGTCCTTGATTTCTTCCATAACCGCGTAGGTATGGGTCCCGCGGACACCGGGAAGGGCCAGCACGACATCGGACAGAAACGCCCGGTAGGCTTCCATGTCCTGCACCCGGCTCTTGATCAGGTAGTCGAACCCGCCGGCCACCATGTGGCATTCCAGAATGTCGGGTGACCGTTCGACGGCGGTCTTGAAGGCGTCGAAGATCTCCGGAGACGTCCGCTCCAGCCGTATTTCGATAAAGACCAGCAGGCCGCGCCCGACCTTTCCGGGGTTGAGGCTCGCGGAGAAATGCTCGATGTAGCCGTCCCGGACCAGGCGCTTCATCCGCTCGGCGGTCGCGGTTGCCGACAGGCTGATCCGTTCGGACAGGTCGGTGTTGGTAATCCGGCCATCTTCCTGAAGAACCTTCAGAATGCGCCGGTCAAGTCCATCAAGCATAGTGAAAAAGCTTTCTGATATTCAATTTGAAAGAGGATTACGCTAAAAAATGTCTGAAATACAGCGATATCACACCATGAATATCGAATATTCTAGGGAAATCTGATGACCGGGCCCCAGGCCCATCGGGAGGCCCCCATGACCGCGACCACCGCTGCCAGAACGACGATTGAACAGACCGACCTCGAGCCGTTCCGCGCGGCCTATGCCCCCGGCGACAAACCGCTTGTGGACGCGCTGCTGAAGGAAGCCGCCGGCGATGTCGTGGTGGAAAAGCTGATCGACCAGCGGGCCCGCGGTTACATCGACGACATGCGCTCGGTTCAGGTGGGGCTGGGCGGTGTCGAGGACTTCATGCGCGAGTTCGGCCTGACCACACGTGAAGGCCTGGCGATGATGGTTCTGGCCGAAGCGCTGCTGCGCGTGCCCGATGCCCAGACGGCGGACAAGCTGATCGAGGACAAGCTGGCGGCGGCCCGGTTCGACGATCCGTCCGGACCCAAGTCGGACACATGGCTGGTGTCCGCCTCGTCCTGGGCGCTGGGCGTGACCTCCCGCCTGCTGCATCCCGGTGATACGCCGCAAAGCATCCTGTCGAGCCTGGTCAGGCGCATGGGCATGCCGACGGTCCGGGTTGCCACCCGCAAGGCGATGCAATTGCTCGGCCATCAGTTCGTGCTCGGCGAAACCATCCACAAGGCGCTGGAACGTGCGAAGACCCAGGAAACCAAAGGCTACCGGTATTCCTATGACATGCTTGGAGAAGGCGCCCGCACGGCAAGGGATGCCGAGCGCTATTTCCGGTCCTATGCCGATGCCATCGAGGCGATCGGCATGGCCGCTGGCGACAGGCCCTTGCCGGACCGGCCTGGTATCTCGGTCAAACTGTCCGCCCTGCATGCCCGCTACGAGGCGGTCAATGGCGAGCGGGTGCGCGACGAGCTGTTGCCGAAGCTGCGCGAACTCGTCCGGATGGCCAGGGACCGCAATCTCAATTTCACCATCGATGCCGAGGAAGCCGACCGGCTCGAGATTTCGCTGGACGTGATTGCAGCGCTGCTGTCGGATCCGGTGACCGAGGGCTGGGACGGCTTCGGGCTTGCGGTCCAGGCCTATCAGAAGCGCAGCATACACGTGATTGACTGGCTCGTCGGGGCCGCCCGCAAGACAGGACGCAAGCTGATGGTGCGTCTCGTCAAGGGCGCTTACTGGGACACGGAAATCAAGCATGCCCAGGAAAACGGCGCGCACGCCTATCCGGTGTTCACCCGCAAGGCGGCAACGGACCTGTCCTATCTGTGCTGCGCCAAGCGCATGCTGGCTGCGCGCGACGTGCTCTATCCGCAATTCGCCACCCACAACGCCCTGACCATTGCCCAGATCATCGAACTGTCCGGCGGCAAGGCGGAGGGCTACGAATTCCAGCGTCTCCACGGCATGGGAGAAAGTCTCTACAAGGCCGTTTGTGAGCGCGACGGATTTCCGTGCCGGATCTATGCGCCGGTTGGCGGCCACAAGGACCTTCTGGCCTATTTGGTCCGCCGCCTTCTTGAAAATGGCGCCAATTCCTCTTTCGTGACCATTGTCGGCGATGCCTCCGTCCCGGTCGAGGTCTTGCTCAAGCGGCCGCAGGAACTACTCGACAACGGCCACCACGCGACAAACCGGTCGATCCCGTTGCCGCGGGGCCTGTACGGGGCCAGCCGCAGCAATTCCGCGGGTGTCGAGTTCGGATGGGCCGCTGAACGCAATCTTCTGGTCAGCGGCATGGAAAAGACGGTGGCCCCGTTCACCGAGGCCGGACCGCTCGGCAAGGGCCTGAGCGCTTCCGGCGATGCCCATCCGGTGTTCGCCCCCATGGACGGCAGCACGAAAGCCGGCACCGTCCGCTTTGCCGACAAGGAGACTGCGCGCAAGGCGGTCGACAATGCGCGCAAGGGGTTCGAAACCTGGTCCCGCAGGCCCGTCGAGGAACGAGCCGCCGCGCTGGACAAGCTCGGCGATCTTCTGGAGGAGAACCGGGACAGGCTGATGACGATCCTGGTCATCGAGGCCGGCAAGTGCCTGACGGACGGGATCGCCGAAATTCGCGAAGCGGTCGACTTCTGCCGCTTTTACGCCAACGAGGCCCGCACGCAGTTCGGCGAAGGCCGGCTGATGCCGGGCCCGACCGGCGAGGAGAACCGCTACCGCCATCGGGGCCGCGGCGTGTTCGTGTGCATTTCGCCCTGGAACTTCCCGCTGGCGATTTTCCTCGGCCAGATCAGCGCGGCGCTGCTCGCGGGCAATGCGGTCGTTGCCAAGCCGGCCGAACAGACGCCCCTGATCGCCTTCGAGGCGGCGAAGCTGATGTATGCGGCAGGTGTTCCCGAGGACGCCTTCTACCTGGTCCCGGGAGAAGGCGACATCGGCGCGGCGCTGACCTCTCATCCGGCGGTCGCCGGTGTGGCCTTCACCGGCTCCACCGAAACCGCCTGGGCGATCAACGGCACGCTTGCGGCCAAACGCGGCCCGATCGTGCCGCTGATTGCCGAGACCGGCGGCATTAACGCCATGCTCGTCGACGCGACCGCATTGCCGGAGCAGGTCTGCGACAACGTCATGATGTCCGCCTTCCGCTCGGCCGGTCAGCGCTGCTCGGCCCTGCGCCTGCTCTACGTCCAGGAGGATGTCGCCGACACACTCCTGACGATGCTGGAAGGCGCCGCGATGGAACTGGCGCTCGGCGATCCGCGTCTGCCGGCAACCGACATCGGCCCGGTGATCGACGAGGAGGCACGCGACGGCATTCTCTCTCATGTCGACGACATGAGGGAAAGCCAGACGCTGCGCTATGCGGGCAGAACACCGCAAGGCAAACTCGCCAACGGCTCCTGGGTCGCGCCGCATATCGTCGAACTGGACAGCGCCGGGGCATTGACCCGTGAGGTGTTCGGTCCTGTCCTGCATGTGGTCCGTTACAAGGCGAAAGACCTCGACAAGGTGCTCGACGAGATCGATGCCACCGGCTACGGCCTGACCCTCGGCGTGCACAGCCGCATCGACGCGACGGTGAAGCGGGTGGTCGATCGGCTTTCCGTCGGCAATGTCTATGTCAACCGCAACACCATCGGCGCGGTGGTCGGCACCCAGCCCTTCGGCGGCTCGGGCCTCTCCGGCACCGGCCCCAAGGCGGGCGGCCCGGCCTATCTGACCCGGTTCGCACTGGAACAGGTGGTCTCGATCAACACCGCCGCCGCCGGCGGCAACGCGAGCCTGGTGGCCGCGTCGGACGATTGACGGGTGACGTTTGCGTGGATTTTGTAAAGCTTCGCCTTTGGGCTGACGTGATAGCCGTGCATTCGGCCTGATCCCCGTCCCCCTTGTGGGGAAGGGTCAGGGAAGGGGATAAACCGCGAAGCGGTAATCCGGAAGACCCGTTGGCACCCCCCCCACCCCTAACCCCTCCCCACAAGGGGGAGGGGGACTTTGCTGCGGCGTCCCGCATGGATGAAGTCCCCCTTTGTACAGCGCGAGCATTGAACAGCTGGCCTCTCCGTTCAGGAGGTCCTTCTGGCGCTGGAGATCTGACGGATCGTCGGAACCCTGTGGGACCGTCACAGTGCCATGTTGGAAACTGCGGAAGACCCTGGAACTCGGCCTGGTCCCCTTCCCCCTTGTGGGGAAGGGTCAGGGAAGGGGGTAAACCGCGAAGCGGTAATCCGGAAGACCCTTTGGAAACCCCCACCCCTAACCCCTCCCCACGAGGGGGAGGGGGACTTTGCTGCGGCGTCCCGCATGGATGAAGTTCTCTCTTTTACAGCGTGAGCATTGAACAGCTGGCCTCTCCGTTCCGGAACGTCCTTCTGGCGCTGGAGATCGGACGGACCGTCACAGTGCCATGTTGGAAACTGCGGAAGACCCTGGAACTCGGCCTGATCCCCGTCCCCCTTGTGGGGAAGGGTCAGGGATGGGGGTAAACCGCGAAGCGGTAATCCGGAAGACCCTTTGGAAACCCCCACCCCTAACCCCTCCCCACGAGGGGGAGGGGGACTTTGCTGCGGCGTCCCGCATGGATGAAGTCCCCCTTTGTACAGCGTGAGCATTGAACAGCTGGCCTCTCTGTTCCGGAACGTCCTTCTGGCGCTGGAGATCTGACGGACCGTCACAGTGCCATGCAGGAAGCTGCGGAAGACCCTGGAACTCGGCCTGGTTCCCTTCCCCCTTGTGGGGAAGGGTCAGGGATGGGGGTAAACCGCGAAGCGGTAATCCGGAAGACCCTTTGGAAAGCCCCACCCCTAACCCCTCCCCACAAGGGGGAGGGGGACTTTGCTGCGGCGTCCCGCAAGGATGAAGTCCCCCTTTGTACAGCGCGAGCATTGAACAGCTGGCCTCTCCGTTCCGGAACATCCTTCTGGCGCTGGAGATCTGACGGATCTTTGGAACCTTGTGGGACCGTCACAGTGCCCCGGTGTCACTTCCCCCGCGGCTTCACCCGCCGTGTCGCCTCGGCAACGGTCGGGTCGTCCGGCCAGGGGTGTCTGGGGTAGCGCCCCTTCATGTCCGCCTTCACGTCCGCCCAGGACCCGGCCCAGAAGCCCGGCAAGTCGCGGGTGATCTGGATTGGACGTTGCGCCGGAGAGAGCAGCTCCAGGATCAGCGGCAGCCTGCCGCCGCACAGGCTCGGATGGTCGCTCAGGCCGAACAGTTCCTGCACACGGATCGACAGCGTCGGCCCGGCGGCGGCGCCATAATCGATCGGCACCCGGCTGCCGGTCGGCGCCGTGAAATGAGACGGGGCCAGCGCATCCAGCCTGGCTGTGGCGTCGTAGGGAAGGAGCGCCGAAAGCGCAGTGCCGAGAACGGCGGCATCGATGGCGCCGAGACCGGTACAGCCCGCCAGATAAGGCTGCAGCCAGGTTTCAAGGCTTTTGCTCAAGGCGGCGTCCGACAGGTCCGACAGGTCTTCTGCGCCGTTTTCGCGTGCGTAGGCAACCCGTTTCTTCAGGCGTTTCTGGTCCTTGTTCCAGTCCAGCTGGGCAACGCCGCGGCGGCGGATTTCCGCAATCAGGGCGCGTTCGACGGCGTCCGGGTCCGCAGACTGGATTTGCCTCGATTTCAGCTCGACCGCCTTGTAGCGCCTGACGCGCCGCGCCTTCAGCGCGCCGTCGCCGCTCACGTGGACCTCGTCCTGTTCGATGATGTCGGCGGCAAACAGATCTTCAATGTCGTCCTTCGATATCGGCGCGCAGAGCTGGATGCGGCCGCTGGCCGCCTTGCCCTGAATGTCGGCAACCGTCAGGAACGGCTCGCGCGCCAGCCCGTGTTCCGGTTCCAGTTCGGCGCCACGGCCGTTGGCAAGGCGGAACCGGCCGGTCTGGCCGCGCTGTTGCGCGACCCTGTCCGGATAGGCCAGTGCCAGCAGCGTGCCCGCGCTTTCCATGTCGATGCCCGATCCCGAGCCGCCGGCCTGTTTCAGCCAGCGATCCGCGAGCAGCCGGCCGTCCTTCGCCCGCTGGCTGGTGTCGTGCCGGAGAGCCTGGAGACGCGCGCGCAAGTCCGGATCGCGGCCACCGAGGCCGGGCTCCGACAGGAGCAGCGCGATCAGCGCGGCCGTGCGGCCAAGCCCCAGCGCGCTTGCCTCGATCACCATATGGGCCAGGCGCGGATGCAGCGGCAATTCCGCGAGCGCCTTGCCGGCATCCGTCAGCCGGCCGGTGCTGTCGATCGCGTGCAGATCCTGGAGCAGCGTCCTGGCTTCCCGCCAGGCGGCCTGCGGCGGCGGATCGGCGAAGGCGAGATCCGCGGGATCGAACGTGCCCCAGGCGGCCAGGTCCAGAACGAGCCCGGTCAGGTCCGCCTCCAGGATTTCCGGTGCCTCGGCGCGGGGCAGGGCGGCGGTCTGGGCTTCGGTCCAGAGCCGGTAGCAGACGCCGGGTTCCGTCCGGCCCGCGCGGCCCCGGCGCTGATCCGCGGACGCGCGCGAGACACGCACGGTTTCCAGCCGGGTAAGGCCAGTCTGCGGCTCGAATTTCGGCACGCGGGCCAGACCGCTGTCGATGACGACCCGGACCCCCTCGATGGTCAGGGAGGTTTGTGCGATGGCGCTGGCAAGAACGATCTTGCGCTGTCCCGCAGCCGCCGGCCGGATGGCGGCGTCCTGCATTTTCGCGTCGAGCCCGCCGTAAAGCGGCGCGATCCGGCAATTGGCGGGAAGCTTGCCGTCCAGCAGACCGGCGGTGCGCCGGATTTCCCCTTGTCCGGGAAGGAACACCAGAACCGACCCGGTGTCTTCGTTTACCGCCTGAGAGATGGCCCGGACGACTTGCGCCTCGATCCGCTCGGTGGCGTTGCGGCCCAGATACCGGGTGTCGACGGGAAAGCTGCGGCCTCTGCTTTCAATCACGGGAGCATCGCCGAGCAGCCTGGAAATTCCGGCCGCGTCAAGGGTGGCGGACATCGGAACAAGGCGCAGGTCGTCGCGCAGGGCCGACTGGACGTCGAGCGCAAGCGCCAGTCCCAGGTCGCCGTCGAGCGAGCGCTCGTGGAATTCGTCGAACAGGACGGCGGCAACGCCGGTCAGTTCCGGGTCGTCGAGTATCAACCGGGTGAAGACACCCTCGGTGATCACCTCGATCCGGGTCCGCGCGCTGACCTTCGTGTCCATGCGCACCCGGTAGCCGACGGTCTCGCCGGGCTTTTCGCCGAGGTCGCCGGCCATGCGCCGGGCGGCGGCCCGGGCGGCCAGGCGTCGCGGTTCCAGAACAAGGATCTTGCCGTCGCCGCGCCAGGACGCGTTCAACAGCGCCAGCGGCACCCGGGTGGTCTTGCCGGCTCCGGGCTCGGCCACCAGCACCGCATTGGCCCTTGTGTCGAGCGTTTCCAGAAGCTCCGGCAGAACACCGTCTATCGGAAGCGGGGATCCAAAGGTCGGCACGGTGGTCATGGACGCTCCGTCAGGGTGTCTCCGCCGCGCCGCCAACCATCCACCGGCGTCCCTGCAGGTCGACGGCAAAGGCGCCCGGCGTGCGGGCAAAGGACGCAAGACCCTCCAGCGCGGGATCCGTGTGCAGGACAATGAAGGTCGGGATCCTGGCCATCAGGGCCTCATGGGGCGCCTTGGCCTCGAAGGCGGCCCGGAAACCGCCGTCGGTCAGGAAGCGCTTGATCCGCAGTGTCACGCCGCCGGTCAGGTAGACGCCGCCCTGGGCAAGCACGGTCAGCGCGAAATCGCCGGCCACACGGCCGAGGCAGCGGGCAAAGACCTCGAGCGTCTTGACCGCCACGGGATCATTGTCCTCGGCGGCCCGGGTCACGTCGGCCGCCGTCGTGAAAGTGCGCTCGGAATTGAGGTAGGCCGCCACGCCCCGGGCAAGATGCGGCATGCCGGTGCCGCTCAGAATCTGCTCGGCGCCAAGGCGGTCGCCATGCCGCTCCAGATGGGGCCAGATGCCGAAATCTTCGGGGCTGACGGGACCGAGTTCGACATGTCCGCCTTCTCCCGGCACCGGGATCCAGGTGCTGGCCGCATAAATCATTGCCGCCGCACCAAGACCCGTTCCGGGCCCAAGCACGAATTTGGAGCTGCCCGTGCGGCTGGTTCCCGGGCCGATCTGTTCCACGTCCCCGGCCCGATAGTCGGGCAGGGCCAGCGCCTGGGCCTCGAAATCGTTGAGAACGATCACTTCCTGAAGACCCAGCTCCGCGATCATCTTCAGGGGTTCGATCACCCACGCGGCGTTGGTCAGCGGAATCCGGTCGCCGGTTACCGGACCGGCAACCGCGATGATTGCGGTGCGCGGCTTCCGGGGCGCATCCGGCAGGACCACTTCGCGGATGGCCGACGAGATGTCCGGATGATCGGCGGTCGCGGTCTTGCCGCACATGCGTGTCTCGGCGCTGGCGTCGTCCACCAGCGCGAAACGCGCATTCGTGCCGCCGATATCGGCAACAAGAACCGGATACGCAAAGGACTTAAAACGATTTGAAAAACTCATGTGGTCAGGGAACCGACTTCGGGTGTCTCGGAGGAGGTCTTCAGGCCCTGCAGCCGGGCCGAGCGCAACAGGATGTCCGCCGTCGACGGATTGAGCGCCATGGGCATGTCGTAGACAACGGCGAGCCGCATCAGTGCCTTGACGTCGACATCGTGGGGCATGGTGGACAGCGGGTCGACGAAGAAGATCAGACCCTGGAGTTTGCCTTCCGCGATCATCGCGCCGATCTGCTGGTCGCCGCCGAGCGGGCCGCTTTTCAGGCGCTTGAGATTGAGCGTCGGGCAGGCGTCCAGGATCCGGCCGCCGGTGGTGCCTGTGCCCACAAGACTGAAATCCGACAGCTTGTCCAGGTGGCGTCTGGCGAACTCCACCATCAGATCTTTCTTGGCGTCATGCGCGACAAGCGCAAGCGTTGGAAGGGCAGGCATCGGCGGTCCTCTTCTGCACTGAAGCAACAGGCTGCGGAAAGTTGTTTAGCCTTTCAAAGCGCTTTAGGCAAAGGAAGATGCGCGGCTTCCGCGCAGAACATGTGCAGGACACCGGAGCGAAGCGGCACGAAAAAACGCCGCGCTCCGGGAGGAACGCGGCGCAAAAGAACGCGGAAGACGTAGCGTCAGTCGAACAGGTTGCAGCGGATCGGCTCGCGTGCGGAAGCCCGCTGGAAATAGGGGCCGGGTTCATGCATGTGCAGACCGGCGATCTCCATAACCAGCTTCATGCGGATGGCGTCGGCGAAGCCCTCCTGGGACCGCACCGGGATCGCGAAGGAACCGGGGCCGCCGATCACGCAATCCTCGTAGTAATGGTCGAGGTTGAGCATGGCCTGCCAGGTGTTCTTGTTCGACTTCATCATCAGCGGAAGCCCGTTGATCGTGACACCCGCGGCCACCATCCGGTCGCGCATGTCCGTGACCGAACCGCCCTGGTTGTTCGGGCCGTCACCGGAAATGTCGATCACCTGACGCAGACCCATGAACTGGTTGGTCTGCACAAGCTGCACGGATTTTTCCAGCGCCGAGGCAATTGAAGTGCGCTGCACCTGGCGCAGCGGGGCTTCTGCGATCTTGGAGGCGAAATGGGCGGCCGAGCCTTCGTCCCTGATCACGGTCCAGTCGGCGACGATGAAATGCTCGTCAACGCCGCCCCATTCCATGTAGGTCACGGCGACGCGGCCGATCGGGCCGACCTCGATGGCATCCAGGAACTCTCTGGAGGTCAGGGCCGCCACATAGCCGGCGCGCTGGACTTCCTGTTCCTCGGTGTCCATGGACTGGGAAATGTCGACAGCCAGCACCAATTCCACGTCCACTTCGCTGGCCGGGTCGTAGGTGTACTGTTTCGCCGCCTGCAACATCGGACGATAGTCCCGGGCAGCGGCGGGTGCGGTGAAGAGAACGGCCGCACAGACGATGGGTAGTATTGTCGTACTTGTCAGGTTGCACAGTTTTACTATGTCGAGACGCATTCTTTTTCTCCTTAACGACAGCCTGGCGGCTGGGTGGTCACGTCTCCCCAGTTATATTTTGTTATATTTTTACTTGTCTTCGCGGCCCTCGTGAATCTTGCCTAGTGGTCATCAAACGCCTTGTCGGGTTCAAATATTTACTTAGCAAGCTATATGCCAAAGTTACCGGCTTTTCCTTTGCTGGCAAAGATAAAGTGCACGGAGTGCGTGTCATATCCACAGGTGGGGATTGCGCGGTTTTTTTTGCCAGGCAGAATTTTCCGCCCGCATTACCGCTGGCAACCTTGATTGCCGTAAGCGTGTGTTTTTTCGCTGAAATTTCGCTCTTCAGGTCGGTTCACAACCGTGTCAACAAAGTGGCTCCGCAAGGCATTCCATCTTCTCCGGCAGGCCGAGCGAACGCCTTCGTTTCCGTCCCTGTGGAAAATGGTAATGCCGCGAAGCCGACAAAGGCGCACCAAGCGCGCCTTCCGGGCGAATCGGTCTGCCGTCAGGCGTTGGGCAGAAATTGCCGTGTTTCCAGGCAGGATTTACCGGGTTTGATTAATTTTGCGGCATCGGTAGGCAGAAATTGCCGATGCCCGGTTTCAACGGGCAAGAGGGTGACTTCCTGCCTAGGAAGGTGCCAATTGGCCAGTTTTTCGGCATTTTTTTTGGTTGACGGCAGCTATTGCGCTCGCCATGATCCGAAGAAATTCTCAGCCGGTGAAGAATTTTTCGGTACGCTCGAAGACGCGGAAAACCGGGGGCCGGCAGAGGGCGAGGCGCGGACAGCGGTGCACAGGAAAGCTCTGGCACGGCGGCCGGCGCGGCAAACAGGGGAAGGTAGCGAGGCGGCATGCAGGCGCGAGACGACTGGACGACCTATATGGCCATCCGCGCAGCCTGGCTGTCCTTTGTGGGAGGCCGGACGCAAGGCGAGATCGCCACGCAGCTCGGCATGTCTCCCGCCAAGGTGCACCGGCTCATTGCCCATGCTCAGAAGGCCGGTTTGGTGAAGTTCCAGATCGACGGCCGGCCACTGGAATGCCTGGAGCTTGAAAACGAGCTCACCGACCACTTCAAGCTGACCAATTGCCTGATTGCGCCGGATCTCGGCGGCGACGACGACAGCGCTCTGAGGGCCGTGGCCGCCTCCGCAGGCCAGTTCCTGTCCGGTCTTCTCGGCGGCTCCGGCGTCACCCGGCTGGGCGTCGGCATGGGGCGCACGCTGACCGCGGCGGTGGAAGCCCTGCCCAGGATTTCCCGGTCAGATCTTGAAATCATGTCGATCTGCGGTTCGCTGACCAGAACGCTGGCGGCAAATCCCTACGACATCGTGCAGAAGATGCAGGAGCGCACGGGCGGGATCGGATACTATCTGCCGGTGCCGTATTTTGCGGAGAACGAGGGTGAAAAGGCCATGTTCCTGACCCAGCGCAGCGTTCAGGACCTGATGACGCGCGCGCGCCAGTCGCAGGCCTTCCTGATCGGCATCGGCTCGGTCGAGAACGAGGGCCATCTGGTCCAGCGCGGCATGATTTCCAAGACCGAACAGGAAGAATTGCTGTCGGGAGGCGCTGTCTGTGATTTGATGGGCCGGTTCCTGACGCTTGAGGGAAACCTGGCACCCGATCCGCTCGGCGATTGCGCCGTCGGTCTGCACTTCGATGAAGTGCGCGGGCGCCGCGTGATTGCGCTGGTGGGTGGGGAAAGCAAGGTGGATGCCACGCTTGCGGCCCTGCGCACCGGTGTCATTACCGACCTTGTGACGGACGAGACCCTTGCCAGGGCTCTGAGGACACGGGCCGGATTGAAGCTGGCGCAGTCCGCTTGAGGCGGTTGTGTCACGAGGGGAAACGGGCGCGCCATGAGGCAGGCCCCGCATGTCGGAGGACATACACGTGAAAAAGTTTCTTACCATTGGAACGGCACTTGCCGGTCTGGCCATGTCTGTTGCAACTGCTGCCGCCGCGGACATCAAGCCGGCCGTGCTCTACGATCTGGGCGGCCGTTTCGACAAGTCGTTCAACGAAGCCGCCTATTCGGGCGCCGAAAAATACAAGGCAGATACGGGCACCGAATACCGCGACTTCGAGATCCAGAACGACAGCCAGCGCGAGCAGGCCCTGCGCAATTTCGCCAAGCGCGGCATGAACCCGATCGTCGCCATCGGCTTCTCCCAGGCGAATGCCGTCGAGAAAGTCGCCAAGGAATTTCCGGACACCCAGTTCGCCATCGTCGACATGGTCGTCGACCTGCCGAACGTTCGTTCGATCCTGTTCAAGGAACATGAAGGCTCCTACATCGTCGGCATGCTGGCCGCGATGGCCTCCGAAACCGACAAGGTCGGCTTTATCGGCGGCATGGACATTCCGCTGATCCGCAAGTTCGCCTGCGGCTACAAGCAGGGCGTCAATGCGGTCAATGCGGATGCCGAAGTGTTCGAGAACATGACCGGCACCACCGGCGCGGCCTGGAACGATCCCGTCAAGGGCGGTGAACTTGCCAAGTCCCAGTTCGATCGCGGCGCGGATGTGGTCTACCACGCCGCCGGCGGCACCGGCATCGGCGTGCTGCAGGCGGCCGCGGACGCCGGCAAGCTCGGCATCGGCGTGGACAGCAACCAGAACGCCCTGCATCCGGGGTCCGTGCTGTCTTCCATGCTCAAGCGTGTCGACATTGCCGTCTATGAGGCTTTCAAGGACGCCCAGAACGACACATGGTCGTCGGGCTTCGAGGTTCTCGGTCTGAAGGAAGGCGGCGTCGACTGGGCGCTTGACGACAACAATGCCGACCTGGTCAACGACAAGATGAAAGCCGCCGTCGAGGAAGCGACCCAGAAGATCGTTTCCGGAGAAATCGTCGTCCACGACTACATGAGCGACGAATCCTGCCCGTTCTGAGGGCACGTCTCGGACCTCCGCGCACCGAGCGCGGAGGTCTTTCCTCAAGATAATGCGCCAGCCGAACTGCGGAGAACGCCATGATACGCGTCAAGTCATGTCTGTTAACGGCCGTGTTTGCAGCGGCATTGGGGACCGCTTCCGCTGCTGCGGAACCGGCCATCGTCTATTCGGTCGGCGGCAAGTTCGACGGCTCCTTCAACGAAAGCGCCTATTCCGGCGTGACGCGGTATCAGGAGGAAACGGGCGTCACGGTCCGTGAGTTCGCTCTTGAACGCGATTCCCAAAGCCTTCAGGCCCTGCGCAACCTTGCCCGCCGCGGCAGCGCGCCCATTGTTGCCATCGGCTTCAATCAGGCCAATGCGCTGTCCCAGGTGGCCCCGGATTTCCCGGAAACGAATTTCGCGATCGTCGACATGGTGGTCGATCAGCCGAATGTCCGGTCCTACGTCTTCAAGGAACACGAGGGCGCCTATATCGGCGGCCTGCTGGCGGCGATGGCCTCCACGAGCGGAACCATCGGCTTCGTCGGCGGCATGGACATCCCGATCATCCGCCGGTTCCTGTGCGGCTACAAGCAGGGCGCCCTGGCGGCCGATCCGGACACCAGGGTGCTTTTCAACATGGCCGGCGACACGCCGGCAGCCTTCACGGATCCCCTGCGCGGTGGCGAACTGGCGATCAGCCAGATCAGGCGGGGCGCGGATGTCATCATCCAGGCGGCCGGCGGGACCGGTCTCGGCGTTCTGCAGGCCGCCGCCGACGCCGGCGTGCTCGGCATGGGCACGGACAGCAATCAGAACGGCCTGCATCCGGGCAAGGTGCTGACCTCCATCCGCAAGCGCGTCGACAATGCCGTTCATGACAGTTTTCTGACCGCCGAAAACGGCTCCTTCGAACCCGGCATCCAGGTGCTCGGACTCAAGGAGGGCGGCATGGACTGGGTCCTCGACGACAACAACCGGGATCTTGTCACGCCACAGATGCAAGCCGCAGCCGACGGTGCCGTCGCCGGTATCGCCGACGGCACCGTCAAGGTCCATGATGTCGTCACCGACGGAACATGCCCGTTCTGAATGAAACAGGTGACGACGTGAGGGGACAGGGGCGCATGATAATGACAAGGACAAACGGTCAGGCCCGGGGGAGTGCATGAGCGAAACGCCCGCAATTGAGCTGCGCAAGATCAGCAAGAATTTCGGCCCGGTACAGGCCAACAAGGATATCGACCTCGTGGTCAGGAAAGGCTCCATTCACGGGATCATCGGCGAGAACGGGGCCGGCAAGTCGACCCTGATGTCGATCCTCTATGGCTTCTATCAGGCCGATGAGGGCGACATTCTGGTGGGCGGCACCAAGGTGTCGATCCCCGATTCCAAAGCGGCCATCGGTCTGGGCATCGGCATGGTCCACCAGCACTTCATGCTGGTCGACAATTTCTCGGTTCTGGAGAACGTCGTGCTGGGAGCCGAGGACAGCCAGTTGCTGGCCGGCGGGCTGTCGCGCGCGCGCACCGAACTCAAGCGGCTCGAAGAGGAATACGAGCTGCGCGTCGACCCGGACGCCCTTATCCAGGATCTGCCGGTCGGTCTGCAGCAGCGGGTGGAGATCCTGAAGGCGCTCTACCGCAGCGCGGGCGTGCTTATCCTGGACGAGCCGACCGGCGTGCTGACCCCCGCCGAAGCCGATCACCTGTTCAAGATCCTGGAAGTCCTCAAGAACGAGGGCAAGACCGTTCTCCTGATCACCCACAAGCTGCGCGAGATCATGGCCGCGACCGACATGGTTTCCGTCATGCGCCGGGGCGAGATGGTGGCGACACGGGAGACGGCGAACACTTCCATGGAGGAACTCGCCGAACTGATGGTCGGACGCAGCGTTCTCCTCAGGGTCGACAAGAAACCAGCGGAACCCAAGGCCCCGGTCATGGAGGTCGAGAACCTGACCGTGACCGACAGCCGCGGCGTCCAGGTGGTCAAGGATGTCTCCTTCAACGTCCGCGCCGGCGAGATCGTCGGCATTGCCGGGGTGTCCGGAAACGGCCAGTCGGAGCTTCTGGAAACCCTGTCCGGCATCCGTCGGGCCACCAGCGGAACGCTGAAGATCAATGGCGAGACCATCGATCTGGGCACCAGCACGCTGGACGCCGCCGACATGCGCGACAAGAACATGGGGCATGTGCCCGAAGACCGCCACCGCATGGGGCTGATCAACAGCTTCGCCGAATACGAGAATTCCATTCTCGGCTATCATCGCGATCCGGCCTATTCCAGGGGACTTTTCCTGGACCTTGGCGCCATCCGGAAGAACGCGGTCGCCGAGATCGAGAAATACGACATCCGCCCACCGAGTCCGATGCTGAAAACCGCCAACTTTTCGGGCGGCAACCAGCAGAAGATCGTTCTTGCCCGGGAGATCGAGCGCGACCCGGAGGTTCTTCTGGTCGGCCAGCCGACACGGGGCGTCGATATCGGCGCGATCGAATTCATCCACCGCCGCCTCGTCGAACTCAGGGACCAGGGCAAGGGCATTCTTCTGGTGTCAGTCGAACTCGATGAAATCCGGGCTCTGGCCGACCGCGTGCTGGTGATGTTCGACGGCAGGATCGTCGGTGAGCGCGGCGCCGGCGCCGAGGAAGGCGATCTCGGCCTGCTGATGGCGGGTGTCGAAGACACGCACAGGAACACGATCGAGGGAGGTGTCCGATGAGTGCCGGTCAGCTTCCGCGCTGGGTCGACCTCGGTCTGATCCCGTTTTTGAATCTTGCCGCGGCCTTTCTGGTCTCCGGCCTTGTGGTGATCCTGATCGGGGAGAACCCGCTCGAGGCGGTGAAGATCCTGGTGTGGGGATCGCTCGGCTACGGCGAAGGCATTGGCTTCACCCTGTTCTATGCCACCAACTTCATCTTTACGGGGCTGGCCGTCGCGGTCGCCTTTCACGCGGGTCTCTTCAATATCGGCGGCGAGGGCCAGGCCTATCTTGGCGGCCTCGGGGTCGCGATGGCCTGTCTGGCACTCGACACTTACGTGCCCTGGTACGTGACCCTGCCTTTCGCGATCCTGGGGTCCGCCGCGACCGGCGCCGCCTGGGCGCTCATTCCCGGCTGGCTGCAGGCGACGCGCGGCAGCCACGTGGTGATCACCACCATCATGTTCAATTTCATCGCGGCGTCGCTGATGGGGTACCTGCTCAACAACATGCTCAAGGAACGCGGCTCGATGCAGACCGAGACCCGCACCTTCGAGGACGGCGGCCGCCTGCCGATGCTGAACGACCTGTTTCCGTCCTTCGGCTTCGGCTATTCGCCCGTCAACCTGTCCCTGTTCATCGCGATCCTGGCTTGTCTCCTGGTCTGGCTGCTGATCTGGCGGACCCGGCTCGGTTTTGAAATCCGGTCCTTCGGCGCCAACGCAACCGCTGCGGTCTATGCCGGCATCTCTCCCGTGCGCACCATCATCATCACCATGCTGATTTCCGGCGGACTTGCCGGAATGATGGCGATCAACGAGATCATGGGGTCCCAGCACCGGCTGTTGCTCGACTTCGTGACGGGCTACGGCTTTGTCGGCATCGCGGTGGCGCTCATGGGACGCGCCCATCCGGTCGGCATCGCGCTGGCGGCGGTCCTGTTCGGCATGCTCTACCAGGGTGGCGCGGAGCTGTCCTTCGAAATGCCGAGCATCACCCGCGACATGATCATCGTCATCCAGGGTCTGGTGATCCTGTTTGCCGGCGCGCTTGAATACATGTTTCGCCCGGCCATCGTGCGGGTGTTCACGCCCGCGCAGCCCTTGCAAGCGGAGGAGGCATGATCATGTTCGAGAGCCTCATCCTGATCCTCGACTCCACCGTGCGCCTGTCGACGCCGCTGTTGCTGGCCTGTCTCGCCGGCCTGTATTCCGAACGCGCCGGTGTCGTCGACATCGGTCTGGAAGGCAAGATGCTCGGTGCTGCCTTCGGTGCCGGTGCGGTCGCCTACATCACCGCGAACGCCTGGCTGGGTCTTCTGGCCGGGATCGCGGTTTCCGTTGCCCTAGGGCTGCTGCACGGCTTTGCCTCCATCACCAATCGGGGCAACCAGATCGTGTCGGGCGTCGCGATCAACTTCCTGGCCGCCGGATTGACGGCCCTGCTCGGGCAGACCTGGTTCCGTCAGGGCGGCAGGACACCGGCGCTTCCCGAAGGCGGCCGGTTCACCGAGATCGTCTGGCCGTTCGCGGCAGGGATCCGGGACGTGCCGGTCATCGGTCCGATCTACGCGGAACTGTTGTCGGCGCACAACATTCTGGTCTATGCCGCCTTCCTGGCGGTGCCGCTGACCTGGCGGATCCTGTTCCGCACCCGGTTCGGCCTGCGTCTGCGCGCCGTCGGTGAAAATCCCGCTGCCGTCGACACGGCCGGCATATCGGTGACCTGGCTGCGGTATCGCGCGGTCATCGCCTGCGGTATTCTGTGCGGCTTCGCCGGGTCCTACCTGTCGATCGCGCAAGGGGCCGGCTTCGGCGTCAACATGACCGCGGGCAAGGGCTTCATCGCGCTGGCGGCACTCATTTTTGCCAAATGGCGCCCGATGGCGGCCATGTTCACCTGCCTGCTGTTCGGTTTTCTGGACGCGGTTGCCATCCGCATGCAGGGGCAGGAGGTTCCGGGCATCGGTGAAATTCCGGTGCAGTTCTTCCAGGCATTGCCTTATATACTCACGGTGATCCTGCTGGCGGGCTTTATCGGCAAGGCGATCCCGCCGAAGGCTGCCGGTGTCCCCTATTTGAAGGAGCGCTCATGACCGATCTGAACGACCTGTTCGAAGCGGCCAGAACGGTTCGGAAACGGGCCTATGCTCCGTATTCGAATTTCCTGGTCGGCGCCGCCCTGCGGACACCGGATGGCTCGGTCTTCACCGGTTGCAATGTGGAGAACGCATCCTACCCGGTCAGTGTCTGCGCTGAAGGAGGCGCCGTCAGCGCGATGATCGCGGCAGGTCACCGGGAGATCTCCGAGGCGCTCGTGATCGGCGACGCGGCCCTGTGCACACCCTGCGGCATGTGTCGCCAGCGGCTCAAGGAATTCGGCACGGACACTCTTGTCGTCCATGTCGCGGATCTGGAAGGCATCCGGCGCAGCTTCACCATGGACGAGCTGCTGCCGGCGGCATTTGAACTTGAAGAAAAAAGGACTGGCTCTCGATGAGTGGTTACGGCCGTGAATGCGCGGAGATTGTCCGCGCCGCCCGCAAGGGGTCTTACAGGATCGGCATGATTCTTGGTTCCGGCCTCGGCGCGCTGGCCGACGAGGTCGAGGACGCGGTGCGCATTCCCTATTCGCACCTGACGGAATTTCCGGTGTCCTCCGTGACGTCCCATTCCAGTGAACTGGTGGCCGGAACGCTGGCCGGCGTCCCGGTGGTGATCCTGTCTGGGCGGGCCCATTTTTATGAAGGCGGCGATCCTTCCGTCATGCGCACGCCCGTGGAAACGCTGAAGGAACTCGGCTGCGAGATCCTGCTGGCGACCAATGCGGCCGGCTCCCTGCGCGAGGATGTCGCGCCGGGATCGCCAATGCTGATTTGCGACCACATCAACTGGTCCGGCAGGAACCCGCTGATCGGCGAGGAAGACGAAAAACGTTTCCTCGACATGAGCGCGGCCTATGATCCGGACCTGCGCACCGCCATGAAGAAGGTGGCCGCGGAAACCGGCGACGCGATCGCCGAGGGGGTCTACATGTGGTTCTCCGGTCCGTCCTTCGAGACCCCGGCAGAGATCCGCATGGCCAGGTTGCTCGGTGCCGATGCCGTCGGCATGTCCACGGTTCCGGAAGTCATCATGGCCCGTTTCCTGGGGCTCCGCGTTGCCGCCATGTCGATCGTCACCAACTATGGTGCCGGCATGCAGGCCAATGCGCTCTCTCATGACCAGACCAAGTCCGTCGCGCTTCAGGGCATGGACCGGATGAAGGAACTGGTGCGGGCCTTCGTGAAGGAGATTGGCGAATGACCGACATGATCGAAACGGCGAAACGCGCCCTCGGGCTGGTCGACCTGACCAACCTCAATGACGATTGCACCTCCGCGGACATCACCGGACTGGTGAGCCGGACCGTGACGGACCACGGCTCGGTCGCGGCCGTCTGCGTCTGGCCGCGTTTCGTCGCCCAGGCTGCGAATGAATTGAAGGGCACCGGCGTCAGGGTCGCCACGGTTGTCAACTTTCCGCAGGGCGGCGAGGACACCGATGCGGTGCTGGCCGAAACCCGGCAGGCGATCGCGGACGGTGCGAACGAGATAGACCTGGTGATGGCCTACAGGGCGTTCGTTTCCGGCCGCAAGGGGTTTGCCGAGGAACAGATCATCCGGGTCAAGGAAGCCTTGCCCGCGCCCGTTCTACTCAAGGTCATTCTGGAAACCGGCGAGATCGGCGATCCGCTGCTGATCCACGCGGCCTCGAATGTCGCCATCGCCGCGGGCGCGGATTTCATCAAGACCTCGACCGGCAAGGCCGAGGTCAACGCGACGCTGGAGGTCGCCGAAATCATGCTGACCGTGATCGAGGAGGCCCGGCGCGACGATGGCGAGCGGGTGATCGGCTTCAAGCCGGCGGGCGGGATCAGGACATCCGAGGACGCGGCGTCCTACCTGGCGCTCGCCGACAGGATCATGGGCCGCAACTGGGTGTCCGCCCACACCTTCCGGTTTGGTGCGAGCGGATTGCTGGATGCTCTGATTGCCACGATCGAGGGCGGTGGGCACACGCCCAATCAAGGATACTGACGACCATGTTGCCTCAGGAACTCATCCGGAAAAAACGTGACGGGGGCACCCTCGACGCGCAGGAAATCGCCTTCTTCGTGAAGGGTCTCGCCGATGGATCCGTCACGGAAGGTCAGGTGGCCGCATTGGCGATGGCGGTCTTTTTCAAGGGCCTCACCGTGGACGAGCGGGTCGCCCTGACACTGGCCATGCGCGACAGCGGCGACGTCCTGGACTGGTCCGGCATCGACGCGCCCGTTCTCGACAAGCATTCCACCGGTGGTGTCGGCGACAATGTCTCCCTGATGCTGGCGCCCGCGCTGGCGGCCTGCGGGGCGGCCGTGCCGATGATCTCCGGGCGCGGCCTCGGTCACACCGGTGGCACGCTGGACAAGTTCGACAGCATTCCCGGTTACCAGACCCAGCCCGACAACGCGCTCTTCAAGAAGGTGGTGCGCGAGATCGGCTGCGCCGTCATCGGTCAGACCGGCAATCTTGCCCCGGCGGACAAGCGCTTCTACGCCATCCGCGACGTCACCGGCACGGTGGAAAGCATCGATCTGATCACGGCCTCGATCCTGTCGAAGAAACTGGCTGCCGGCCTGCAGGGGCTGGTGCTCGATGTCAAATGGGGCACCGGCGCGTTCATGGGATCTCTGGAAGAAGCCCGCGCCCTGGCCGAAAGCCTTGTGCTCGTGGCCAATGGTGCCGGTCTGAAGACGACGGCTCTCCTGACCGACATGAACGAGCCGTTGGCCTCGGCCGCCGGCAACGCGGTGGAAATGCAGAATGCGGTCGACTTCCTGAAGGGCACTGCCATCGACAATCGTCTTTGGGACGTGACGGTCGCCCAGGGCGGCGAGCTGCTGGCCACCGGCGGCATCGCGCCCACCGCCGAGGCCGGTTGCGAGATGATGCGGCAAGCCTTTCAGAGCGGCAAGGCGGCGGAGAAATTCGCGCAGATGGTGCATGCACTGGGGGGACCGGCGGACTTCATGGACAAGGCAGAGCTCTATCTGGCCAAGGCGCCGGTGCAGGCGCCGGTCTATGCGGATCAGCCGGGCGTGGTGACGGCGGTCGATACCCGGGCGGTCGGCGTGGCCGTGGTTGCCCTTGGCGGTGGCCGCAGGGCGGCGGCGGACGTGATCGATCCGGCTGTCGGCCTGACGGATCTTGCCGGGGTCGGCAATTCGGTCGATGCGGATGCGCCGCTGGCGATCGTTCATGCGAAGACCGAACAAGACGCGGAACAGGCGGCCATCGCCTTGCGCAAGGCCTATACGCTCGGGGCGGCGATCGATGTCATCGACCGGCCGGGCGTCGTCGGCCGGATCGCGCCTTAAGCAGAAAATTGCACCGGGATGCCCCTGTCCCGGCGCCCCTCCGGTTCTGCGGAAACCGGCAAAGATAAAATTGAGGAGATGCCCATGCCTCGTGCAATTCTGTGCGTGCTGGACAGTTTCGGCATCGGCGGTGCTGCAGACGCGGAGGCCTTCGGCGATGCCGGCGCAGACACCTTGGGCCATATCGCCGAGACATGCGCGGCAGGCCTGGCGGACAAGGCCGGCCTGCGCAGCGGTCCGCTCAAGGTCCCCAACATGGACCGGCTGGGCCTCGGCGCCGCCGGCAGGCTGTCGACCGGCAAGGATGTGCCGGGACTGGGCTTTTCCGGTGATCCGGAAGGGCTGTGGGGCTATGCGGCGGAAGTCTCCAACGGCAAGGACACACCGTCCGGCCACTGGGAGATCGCCTGTGTGCCCGTGCGCTTCGACTGGGGTTATTTTCCCGAAACCATTCCGACCTTTCCGGACGAGCTGATCGCCCGGATCAGCGAGAAGGCCGGGCTGGACGGGATTCTGGGCAACAAGCATGCCTCCGGCACGGTGATCCTGGCCGAACTCGGTGAGGAACACGTGCGCACCGGCAAGCCGATCTTCTACACCTCGGCGGATTCGGTCATCCAGATCGCCGCGCATGAGGAACACTACGGCCTGGAGAAGCTCTATGAGCTGTGCGAGATAACCCGGAAATTCGCCGATCCCTACAACATCGGCCGTGTTATCGCCCGCCCGTTCACCGGTGACAGCGCCGACACCTTTCAGCGCACCGCCAACCGGCGCGACTATTCGGTGCTGCCGCCTGAGCCGACCCTGCTCGACCGGCTGGTCGCCGAAGGCCGCAAGGTCTACGGCATCGGCAAGATCTCCGATATCTTCGCCCATCAGGGGGTCTCGAAGGTCCTGAAGGGAGCCGGCAATGATGCGCTGTTCGACAAGACCCTCGAAGCCATGGATCTTGCAACGGACGGCGATCTGGTTTTCGCCAATTTCATCGACTTCGACAGCCTCTACGGACACCGCCGCGATGTTCCCGGCTACGCCGCCGCGCTTGAGCATTTCGACACCCGCCTGCCGGAAATGATCGCCCGGATGCGGGACGGCGATCTCCTGGTCCTGACCGCGGATCATGGCTGTGACCCGACCTGGAAAGGCACCGACCACACCCGCGAAAACGTGCCGGTGATCGCGACGGGTCCGGGCATCTCCGGTCGCAGCGTGGGGGGACGGGCGACCTTTGCCGATATCGGCGAGAGTGTCGCCGATCATCTCGCCATCGCGACAGGCCCTAACGGCACCAGTTTCCTGTAGCCTGTCTTCACGCAGACACGCACGACCCCGAACGAGTTTGAGGATCCGACCCACATGAGCGATGCCATACAGGTTCCCAAGGCAGAGCTGCATTGCCATATCGAGGGCGCGGCGCCGCCAACGCTGGTCAACCGTCTGGCCGACAGGCACGGCATCGATGTTTCCAGCGTCCTGGATGGCAACGGCAAATTTGTCTGGTCCGATTTCACCACCTTCCTGAAGGCCTATGACCTTGCCAGTTCGGTGTTCAGGACGCCCGCCGACTATGCCCTGCTCGCCGAGACCTATTTTCGCATGCTGGCCGCGGAAGGGGCGATCTACGGCGAGATCTTCATCTCTCCCGATCATGCCCAGGCGACCGGCCTCTCCTACCGCTCCTATGTCGAAGGGCTCGCGGAAGGCATGGAACGGGCCAAGGCCGGCACGGCCATTGAAGGCCGCATGATCGCCATCGGCGTGCGCCATTTCGGTGCCGCTGCGGTCGAACGGGTCGTCAAGGAGGTGATCGGCAATCCGCATCCGCTGGTAACAGGCTTCGGACTGGCCGGCGACGAGCGCTCAGGCCATCCGGCCAATTTTTCCAAGGCGTTCCGCATGGCGGCGGAGGCGGACCTTGGCACCACGGCCCATGCCGGCGAGTTCGGCGGTCCGGACAGCATCGTCGCAGCGCTTGAATTCCTGCGGGTCAAACGGCTCGGCCACGGGGTGCGTGCCATCGAGGACAAGGATCTGGTCAGGCGCCTTGCGGACGAGCAGATCGTGCTGGAGGTCTGTCCGGGATCGAACATCGCCCTGGGCGTCTACACCCACCTGCGCTTCCACCCGGTCAACATGCTGCGCAAGGCCGGGGTGAAGATCACGCTGAATGCCGACGACCCGCCCTTTTTCGGGACCACGCTGGGCAAGGAATATGCGTCCGTTGCCGAGACCTTCGGCTGGACCTTCGACGACCAGATGGAGGTCACCCGCACGGCCATCGAGGCCGCCTTCTGCGACGAGGCCACCCGGAAGAGGCTGCTGGTCCGTCTGGACAGCGCCAGGCAGATCCCGGGGGAGGGCGGTTAGGGTTTATCGCCGCTGCGCGAACGGCTCTGGATCTCCCCGCCGGTCTCGTCCACTTCCGACCGGGGATCGAGCACGACGGTTTCCGGCGTCGTGACCTGAGGGGTGGAAAGGACCGGCACGAAGTCGGATTTTTCCTCTGTCGTCAGAGCCGCGCGCTGGCGCATGCGCCACAGGGCGAAGCCGAGCATCGACAGATGCGCGGCGGCGGTCACCTGGAACAGGGCACCCGGATAGGTGAAGGTCATGAGGCCCGAGGCAAGCAGAGGCCCGAGCATGGTGCCGGTGCCGAAGATCAGCAGCAATCCACCGCTGATGGTCAGGAAATCCGCGCCGTCGGCGTAATCGCTCGCATGGGCGACGATCACCGGATACATCGAATAGACGACACCGCCGAAGGCGGCGATCAGAAGGACGGTCACGGCGGCGTCATTACCGCCGATGAGCGACAGGCTGGAGCCGAGCGACATCGCCACGACCGCAAGGCAGACCAGAACGAGGCGTCTGTCGAGCCGGTCCGAGAGCATGCCCACCGGGATCTGCACCACCGCACCGGCAAGCAGCGCGAGGCTCATCATGATGGCGATATCCGGCACCTCCAGCCCGATGCGGCGGCCGTAGACGGCGCCGAGCGTGCCGAATGTGCCGTTCGAGATGCCGACCATGAAGACGGCGACAACGGCGATGGGGGAGTTCTTCCAGAGTTTCTTCGGGTCGAGCCGCGCCTGCGTCAGCGGTTGCGGAGAGGCCGCCGTCGACAGGGCGGTCGGCAAAAGCGCCAAGGAGTAGATGATCGACCTGAGCACGAAGAAGAAAAAGCCGCTGGGGTCTCCCAGCGTCAGCAGCATCTGGCCCGCCGTCGTCGCCCCGAGATTGATCATTGTATAGAAGCCGAAGATGCGGCCCCGGGTCTCGCCGGTCGAGCGCTCGTTCAGCCAGCTTTCCACGATCATGGCGGCCCCGGAAAAACAGAAGCCCGTCAGAGCCCGAAGAAAGATCCAGAACACCGCGTCGATGAAGACAAGATTGAGCAGGACCGTGATGGCGGCCAGCGAGGCCAGCGCGCCGAAGGCCCGTACATGCCCGACCCTCTTCACGATGAGCGGCGTGCCGAGACAGCCGCCCATGAAACCCAGTGCCCAGCCGGCGCCCAGAAGGCCGAGAGAGGCGTCGGAGAAGCCTTGCGCCAGTCCGGCGAGCGGCAGAAGCAGGCCGTGCAGGCCGCCGGCGAGAAGCAGCAGGCCGGAACCGGCGAGCAGGGCGGCGATGGAAACGACAGAGGACATGAACAATCCTGGCAGGAGCGGCGCGGGTGAGACGTGACTTCGATGATGCCCAATGACGAAGCAATTTGACAAGTTCATGGTTGGGCGATACGCGAACCCATCCGCGCCCCGCTTGAAAAACGGGTTGCCGGCAATTCGGTTCCAGACCCGGCGGAATGTCCATGACTGAACCCAGCCCGTTGTTGACCCTGTTCCAGCCCGAAGAGGTCCACCGCAAGGCGCATCTGTTGCTGGACCGCGCCGTCGCCGGTGACCTTGAACATGTCGCGGTCAGCCTGGACAATCTCGACCGGGCGATCGAAACGGTTCTGGAAACCACGCGGGAAAACTATCCCGATTTCCAGATACCGCCCTATGGCCTCTGGCGGGACCTCGAAGCCGGCGGCATCGACCGCTGGGCGGCCCTCGCCGATGCGCGCGCGTTCGAGACGGCCGGCGAAATGCTGGTCGCCGCTGCGGATCTGGCAATCCTCGGCGCATTCATGACCACGTTGCATCCGGTGAACTGGTCCTATGAGGACCGCATGACCGAGACGCGCGTCACCGGCCGCACGGCATCGGCCCTGGCGGCCTTCCACATGTTCGCGGCCGGGTCCTTTTCCGCGCAGATGACCGACCCCTACCGGGTGGATGCGGAAACGCTTGTCCGGCTGGATCTCAAGGAGCTCGCTGCCGGTCTTCAATGGGACGTGCGTGACAACGTGGACGACCTCCTCGAGATGCAGCGGCATCTCAAGCGCCTGGGCGAGGCCCTTGCGCTGCGTCCGGACCTGTTCGGCACCGAGGAGGCGACTCGTCCGGGCCTGCTGGCGATCGCCCTGGCGCAGAATGGCGACGGCACGGTCGATGCGGGGGACCTGATCGACCGGCTTCTGGAAGGGCTGGCAGCGGTCTGGGACGGCGGCGCGGCCCTTGGTGACATGTGTTTTGGCGACAGTTTTCACCATTCCGGGCTGCCGGGTACAGCCGAGGAAACAATCGTGCCGTTTCATCTGGCCGCCCAGGAAATGGTCTATTCGCTGGTCGAACCGCTCGCCTGGGCGGGGTTCGAGTTGACAGGGCTGGACAAGCTGACCGCGCCATCCGACCGCGCTCATGCGGCGTTGTTTGCACACACGGGCGTCTTGACGGTCCGAGATGACGGGCAGGACCTGCTTCCGGACATCGCGACAGACCGGATGATCGAGATCCGAGCGGTGACGCTGGCCCTGACGGACAGGCTGGCGGATCGGCTTGCCGCAGAGCTGGGGGCCGCGCCCGGCGAGGTTCCGCTCACCTGTATTCTGGAGGGCGGGACGGCCCGGGCCGGGAACCGGATTCTGGAACAAGCCTCGGGAAACAAACGGATGCCGGGCAAATTCCTTAATCCGGGGGCTGTTTTTTGGTTGCCGTTCGGGGCATAGGTCCTGAACAATGAAAGTGTGAACCAGGTCCGCATACGCAGGCCGGAAAATGAGAGGCAGATATGTCCGGAGCCAATGTCATCAGCCACCCGCTGGTCCAGCACAAACTGAGCATCATGCGCGACAAGGGAACGTCCACCCAGGGCTTCCGTCGCCTCCTGCGCGAGATCTCGACCCTGCTGTGCTACGAAGTGACCCGGGACCTGCCTCTGGTCCGCCAGACCATCGAGACACCTGTCGCCGAAATGCAGGCGCCGACGCTCGCCGGCAAGAAACTGGTCTTCGCCTCCGTGCTGAGGGCCGGCAACGGCCTGCTGGAAGGCATGCTGGATCTGGTGCCGTCCGCGCGCGTCGCCCATATCGGCCTTTACCGGGACCCGGAAACGCTGCAGCCGGTGGAATATTATTTCAAGGCTCCGGAAGACCTGAACGAGCGCCTTGTGATCGTCGTGGATCCCATGCTCGCAACCGCCAATTCCGCGATTGCCGCCATTCAGAAACTGAAGGAACGCGGCGCCACAAACATCCGTTTCCTGTGTCTGCTGGCAGCGCCGGAAGGTGTGGCGAAATTCAACGAAATGCATCCCGACGTGCCGATCTTCACGGCGTCGATCGACGAAAAGCTGAACGAAAAGGGCTATATCGTTCCTGGTCTCGGCGATGCCGGCGACCGCATGTACGGCACCAAGTAACCGGGGTCGTGAACTGCGCGTACGGATTTCGACCGCGCAGTTCATGGCCGCTGCCTCGCTGGCCGAGGGCAACATCTGAAAAACGGGAGACGGCATGATCACTGTATTCGGGTCCATCAATCTGGACCTCGTCGTGGCCGTGCCGCGTCTGCCGACGGCCGGAGAAACGGTCAGCGGTCCGGACCATCAGACCTTTCCCGGTGGCAAGGGCGCCAACCAGGCACTGGCCGCACGGCGCGCCGGGGCCGGCGTCAGGATGGTCGGTGCGGTCGGCCGGGACGGATTCGCGGACCTGGCGCTTGCGAGCTTGCGCGAGTCCGGTGCCGATCTTTCCGGTGTTCGCGTGATGACCGGATCCACCGGCCTTGCCCTCATCGGCATCGATCCGGCCGGTGAAAACCAGATTATCGTTGCCAGCGGTACCAATGACCGCGTCGAGGCAAGCTGGCTTGAAGGCGGTCTTGCCTCCGGCGACACGCTGATGATGCAGGGCGAGGTTCCTTTTCAGGAGGCCAGGGACGCTGCCCTGCGGGCCGGTCGGGCCGGCGCCTCCGTGTTCTGGAACCCTGCGCCTGTCCCCGAAGGGGACGCGAGCGCCCTTCTGGAGGTGGCTGCCGTGGTGGTGGTCAACGAAAGCGAGGCCGCTGCCATCGCCAGAAACCTGGGCATTGACGGCGATCCCGAAAGCTTCGCGGAACAACTGGCCGGGCCGGGCCGGGCGGTTATTGTCACGCTTGGTGCCGAAGGCGTTGTCGCGCACACCGGCACGGAGCGGTACCGGTTCCGGTCTCCCGAGGTTGACGCGGTCGATTCCACCGGAGCGGGGGACGCCTTTTGCGGTGCCGTTGCGGCGGCGCTGGACAGGGGGGAGCCCTTCGGGCGTGCCGTGAAGGAGGGCGTTGCCGCCGGCGCGCTCGCCTGTACCGTTACCGGTGCGCAATCGAGCGCGCCTGTGCGCGAGGACATTGTCCGCCTCGCCGACCGGATTGTCTGATCCGGCTTTACAGCCTGCTAAGGAAACCGTGCTACCCCAGAGCGATCCCCGCAACCTCAAGGGTCGGCATGTCCCGGTTCGTCATCATTTTTCTGGTCTTGCTGGCGGTCGCGTCGCTGGTGCCTGTCGTGCTCGATCGGCTGGCTGCGCCGGAAGGGCAGACCGCGGCCAATGAACGACCCGCCCCGGCTGCGCAGGAGACCGGAGAGCGGTCCCACCGGATTTCCAGAAATCGTCAGGGCCATTTCGTGGCCTCCGCGGTTTTGAACGGGCGCGCGGTCGACATGCTGGTCGACACCGGCGCAACCCTGACCGCCCTTCCCGAAACACTCGCCGGGGACATCGGCATTTTTCTCAAGTCGTCCGATTTCAAATACCCGGTCAATACGGCCAACGGCACGATCTATGGCGCGCGGGCGGTGATCGACGGTTTCAGGATCGGCAACATTCGGTTGCGAAACATCGATGCGCTGGTGCTGAAGGACCGGAGCCTTGGGGAACCACTGCTGGGCATGTCCGTTCTCAATCAGCTGGAACGGTTTGACATGTCGGGCGGCACGCTTGTACTGGTTCAGTGACTTGGCCCTCCGTTTCCGCGGTTCGTTCCGAACCCCGCGTTTGTTGTTTGCATTGAGAGGCATTGATGTTTCCAAAACCCGTCCCGAAACTGTCGCCCAACACGCTTGAGTACGAAACGCTTCCGATGGTGAAGCCGACCGGTTTTCGCGAATACGACGCCCGCTGGCTGTACGAGCAGGAAATCAACCTGATGGGCATGCAGGCGCTCGGAATGGGCATCGGCACGCTCATTCACGAACGCGGCGTGCGCCCCGACATTGTCGTCGGTCATGATTTCCGCAGCTATTCGTCCACCATCAAGATGGCGGTGGTCAACGGTCTGATGGCGGCGGGCATCAACGTGCATGACATCGGCCTGGCGCTGTCACCGATGGCCTATTTTGCCCAGTTCGCGCTGGATGTTCCGGCAGTTGCCATGATCACCGCGTCCCACAACGACAACGGCTGGACCGGCGTCAAGATGGGCATCGACCGTCCCCTGACCTTCGGTCCCGACGAGATGGGGCGGCTCAGGGAGATCGTTCTGGAAGCCGCGTTCGAGCTCCGGGGCGGCGGCAGCTACCACTTCGTGGACGGCTTCGCGGACACTTATTTCAAGGATCTGACCGGCCGGGCGAAACTGAAACGGCCGATCAGGATCGTGGCGGCCTGCGGCAACGGCACGGCCGGCGCTTTCGCACCGAAGATCCTGGAGGCTCTCGGCGCGGAGGTCATTCCGCTCGACACGGAGCTCGACTACACGTTCCCGCGCTACAATCCGAACCCGGAGGACATGAAGATGCTGCATGCACTCCGGGACAAGGTCCTGGAAGTGGGTGCGGAAGTCGGCCTTGGCTTTGACGGCGACGGCGACCGCTGCGGTGTCGTCGACAACGAGGGCGAGGAGATCTTCGCGGACAAGGTCGGGGTGATGCTGGCAAGGGACATTTCCGCGCTGCATCCGAACAGCCGGTTCGTTGTCGACGTCAAGTCGACCGGCCTCTTCAACACGGATCCGGTGCTGCAGGCCAATGGCGCCCGGACCGACTATTTCAAGACCGGCCATTCCTACATCAAGCGCAGGGTTGCCGAGCTTGACGCGATTGTCGGTTTCGAGAAGTCCGGCCACTACTTCTTCAACAAGCCGATCGGTCGCGGCTACGATGACGGTCTGGTGTCCGCGATCGCCATCCTCGACATGCTCGACCGCAACCCGGACAAGACCATGGCGGATCTCCGAAGGGACCTGCCCAGGACCTGGGGCTCGCCGACCATGGCGCCGAAATGCGCCGACGAGGTCAAATACGACGTCGTCGACAGGGTCGTTGCCAGGTTCCAGGACATGAAGGCCAGGGGTGAGAAAGTCGCGGGTCAGGCAATCACCGACCTGATCACGGTCAATGGCGTGCGGGTTGTCAGCGAGGACGGCACCTGGGGCCTCGTGCGCGCCTCGTCCAACAAGCCGGAACTTGTCGTCGTTGTGGAAAGCCCGGTTTCCGAAGAGCGCCTGCACGCCATGTTCAAGGCGGTCGACGGCGTTCTGCGCGAGAACACGGAAGTCGGCGACTACAACCAGACGCTCTGACCCCTTGCGCGAAAGGGCGGCGGACGGGTCCGCCGCCGCCACGCCCGATCTTGTCGCCGCCCACACGGCCGGCACCTCAGCGGAGACGTTCATGATCCAGGATTTCGGTGTCCTTCCCGACGGCACCACCGTGCGGGAAATCACCTTGAAAAAGGGCCCGCTGGAAGCATCGGTCCTGACTTACGGGGCCATCACCCGCGATCTGAAGGTGGACGGGCAATCCGTGACCCTGGGATTCGAGGATCTGCAAAGCTACCTTGATCATTCGCCCTATTTCGGCGCTGTCGCCGGGCGCTGCGCCAACCGGATCGCGGGCGGGAACCTCACTGTGGACGGGGTCGGTTACCAGCTCGATCTCAACGACAATGGCCGCCATCACCTGCACGGCGGCTCTCTGGGATTTTCCGCGCGCAATTGGCAACTTGAACAACACGACAAGGCAAGCGTGCTTTTGAAACTGATCTCCGAGGACGGCGACATGGGCTACCCCGGGCAGGTGGAGGCGCTGCTGCGTTACACCCTGACCGGGGCCGGCGCGCTGCGCGTGAAAATGACCGCGACCACCAGCGCGACCACGCCGGTCAATCTGACCCAGCACGCCTATTTCAACCTGGACGGCAGCGCCGACGTTCTCGATCACACTCTGGAAATCGCCGCGGACCGGTATCTGCCTGTGGATGAGGCGCTGATCCCGACCGGAGAGATCCGGAAGGTCGCCTGGACCCCTTACGATTTCCAGGAAGGACGCAAGCTGCGGCGCAAACCGGGTGAGCAGGGCGTGCTCTACGACCATAATTTCTGCCTTGCCGACGCGCCCGTTCAGGAGCTCGCCTTCGCCGCGGCCCTTGAGGATGGCGTGGGTTCCAGACGCATGGAGGTGTGGACCACCGAACCCGGACTGCAGCTTTTTGACGCCGAAGGGATGGATGTGCCGGTGCCGGGTCTGGCCGGCAAACGGTATGGTGCCCATGCGGGCTTGTGTCTTGAGGCGCAGCGCTGGCCGGACGGTGTCAATCAGAAAGAATTCATGGATGTTTTGTTACGGCCCGGAGAGACCTATAGTCACGTAACGGAATTTCGTTTTTCCTGACTTGGAGTAGTTTTTCCGGATCGGGCCACGGCAGGCAGCCGATTGGGAGTTGGACCGGGGGCGGCGCGTGAAGACAGTATTTTCAGACACCCAGCTGGCGCATGCGCCGGCACAGGAAATCTCCGACGGCGAGTTGAAGCCGGCGGTTGAAATTCCCGCCCGTGCCAAGATCGTGCTCAAGACGATCAGGGACCGGAACGCCGGGGAGATTCTGGCGCCGGAGGAATTTCCGATCCGTCCGCTGCAACGGGTCCATTCGCCGGATTATGTCGCCTTCCTGGAAGGCTTCTGGCAGAAGTGGACCGCCGCCGGCCGGACCCGCGAGGCATTTCCGTTCGTCTGGCCGGTCCGGAGCCTGCGTGAAGATGTGTCGGTCAACCATATCGACGGCCTGCTCGGACGCTATTCGATGGATGCCGGCACACCGGTCGGGGAGCATTCCTACAAGGCCGCGCGCGCGTCCGCCGACACGGCGCTGACGGCCGCCAGGCTGATCCTCGATGGAGAGAAATCGGCCTTTGCCCTGTGCCGCCCGCCCGGCCACCATGCCGGGTTCGACTTTTTCGGCGGCTACTGTTTCTTCAACAACGCGGCCATCGCCGCGCAATATCTCCGCGACAACGGTCTCCACCGCGTCGCCATTCTGGATGTCGACTATCACCACGGCAACGGCACCCAGGCGCTGTTCTACGACCGGCCGGACGTGCTGTTCCTGTCCTTGCACGCGGATCCTAAGGACGAATATCCCTATTTCCTGGGCTATGCCGATGAAACGGGAGAGCACGCCGGCACCGGTTTCACCCGCAACTGGCCCCTGCCGCTGGGCACCGACTGGGAAGCCTATGCTCCCGCGCTGGAGGAAGCCTGCCGCTGGCTCCTGGTCTACAAACCCGAAGCGATGATCGTTTCCCTGGGCATGGATTGCTACGAGAACGATCCGATCTCCGGCTTCAAGTTCAAGAGTGCGGACTATCTGCGTCTCGGCCAGCGCCTGGCGAAGGCCGGTGTGCCCACCATTTTCGTGATGGAAGGTGGTTACGCCGTCGACGCCCTCGGCACGAATTGCGTCAATGTTCTTGAGGGTTTCGAAGGCTGAGGGGCCTGACCTGAGCATCAGGCTCCGTCTTCGGGTCCGGATCCGGGTTCAGAACCGGATCCGGACCCGGCGGCATGTCAGTGCGGCAGCAGCCGCAACTGCTCCAGATCCCCGCGCAAGCCGTCCGCGCCCTTGAAGTGATGGGCCGTCATGCCCAGCCGGCGGGCGGCCTCGACATTCGCCGGGCTGTCATCGATGAACAGACAGGCCCTCGGGTCCAGCGCATTGCGCTGGAACAGGACCTGGTAGAGGCGCGGATCCGGCTTTGCCAGCTTTTCATCCCCGGAAACGACGATGTCCAGAAAACTGGTCTTGAGGAAGGGAAAGCGGTCCTGTGCCTCGGCGAATTTTTCAGCCGAAAAATTGGTGATGGCGTAGAGCGGCAGACCGCTTTCCTTGAGCGCTGCCAGCAGCGCCGGCGTACCTGGAATTTCTCCCGGTACCATATCGTGCCAGCGCGTGTAGTAGGCCTCGATCAGGTCCGCCCTGTCCGGGTGCCGGCGCACCAACTGCGCAACCGCCTCCGGCCACGGCCGACCGAGATCCTGTTCCAGGTTCCACTCCGCGGTGCACACTGTTTCCAGGAAGGACGACCGTTCGGCGGCGTCGGGAATCAGGCGCCGGTAGAGATGTTCGGGATTCCATTCGATCAGGACATTTCCTATATCGAAGACAACGGTCGTGATAACATCGCTCATGCAGGCCGGTCCTTGTTTCGTGAAAGGGATCAGGAATGCCAGTTTCAGCAAAAGGTAAAGTCGATATTGTGTCGTTCCTGAAGAATCGGGCCATTGCGGCTGTGACGATCCTGTTGTCCGCGGCCTTCTTCGGTGCCCAGGCCCAGGACGCCGAGGACCTGCCGGACAGGCTGCGTCTGGGTGTGATCGTTGCCGCGGACGAAGGCGCGCGCGACCGGGTCGAGCCCTTTCGCCTGGCCCTGGAGGACATTGCCGACCTGCCCGTCGATCTTTTCCTGATGGAAACGATGGCCGATGCCGCCGAGGCGATTGCTGCTGGCCAGATCGATTATGCGCGCCTGTCTCCTTCCGCATATGCTGCGGTGCATCAGCTTTGCGCCTGCGTGGAGCCGCTGGTGACAGCCGGCCCCGATGATTTTCCGGCGCGCTTCTATGCCATTCTGGTCGCGGGGGCGGGCGCGGAAAAGGCCACTCTGACGAGCCTGAGAGGCACACGCCTTGCGGTCGGGGGCGCGCATGCCGTTACGGGCTACCGCGTGCCGCTCGCCAACCTGGCGGCGGACGGCATCGATGCCCGGTCGCATTTCGGCACCCTGGTCGAAGTCCAGAACCCGCTGGAGGGTCTGCGCGCCGTGCTGGACGGGCGGGTGCAGGCAGCGCTTGCATGGTCCACCCTGGCAGGTGAAGCCAAGAATGGTTACACCGCCGGAACGCTCAACGACTACTATGTTTCGGGCGGTGCCGGATTCGAGAACCTTGAAATCGTCTGGCGCTCGCCACCGATACCCTATTCCGCCCACAGCTTGCGCAAGGACCTGCCGGATGTTCTGAAGCGGCGGCTGAGGGCAGGGCTGATGGATCTGCGCCGGGAAGCGCCGGACGCCTATCTGGCGATCGAACCGGACCTGCCCGGTGGTTTCGAACCGGTCGTGCATGCGGACTACCGCCCGCTGCTGCGTACCTTCGAGGACGCCTATGCCACCGTTCTGGATCCTGCCGGCAGATAGCAGGGCTCAAACGGCCGCCGCCTCCTTGCCCAGAAGCGCATGGGTGTGACGGCGGATCATTTCCTCTTCATTGGTCGGAATGACCAGGACACTGACACGAGATCCCGGCGCGGAAATGTCCTCGCCGGCGCCCCTGTTGCGGGCCGTGTCCACGTGCAGACCCAGCCAGTCCTGATCATCGCAGACCTTTTCGCGGATCACGGCGGCGTTTTCGCCGATGCCGCCGGTGAACACCACCGTGTCCAGACCGCCCAGCACCGCCGCCATTGCACCGAGTTCGCGGCGGATGCGGAAGACGAAATAGTCGATGGCTTGCCTGGCTCGCGGATCGTCGCTTGCCGTCAGCGTCCGCATGTCCTGGCTGATGCCGGACAGACCCTTCAGACCGGAGTTCTTGTAAAGAAGATCGGAGACGTCTTCAGGGGTCATGCCCTTGGTGGTCAGAAGATAGAGCACGACGCCCGGATCGAGCTGACCGCAGCGCGTGCCCATCGGCAGGCCGTCCAGAGCGGTGAAGCCCATTGTCGAGCCGATGCTCTGGCCGTCCCGGACCGCGCACATGGACGCGCCATTGCCTAGATGAGCGACAATCACGCGGCCGGCATAGGCCTCGGGGCGCGTCACTTTCAGGTAGCTGCAGATATATTCATAGGACAGCCCGTGAAAGCCGTAACGGCGGACCCCTTCGTCATAGAGCGGTCGTGGCAGGGCAAACGTGTCGTTTACCCAGGGATGGTTGCGGTGAAAGGCGGTGTCGAAACAGGCGGTCTGCAGGGCATCTGGAAAGGCCGCGCGCGCCGCCTCGATGCCGGCCAGGTTATGGGGCTGATGCAGCGGTGCAAGGGGTTCCAGCGCCCGCAGGTCGGCCATGACCCCGTCCGTGATCCGCACCGGGGCGGCATGGGTCACACCGCCATGGACGACCCTGTGCCCGACCGCGTCGACTTTGCGTCCGCCGAGTTCGCCCTCGAGCATCGGCAACAGGGCCGCCAGCGCGGCAGCGTGGCTGCTGCCCTCGGCGGGGGACAAGGAGCGGTCGATGTGGGTCTGCGAGACCTGGGACCTCAGCGAGAGGTGCGGCGTGGCGCCAAGACCGGAAATCTGCCCGTCAAGCTGCACTCTTTCGCCGGTGTAGAGCGTGAACTTGATCGAGGACGAACCGGAGTTCAGAACCAGAATGACCCTGTCCACGATCAGCCCTCCTCACGCTCGAAGACACCGACCGGCGCGCCGCTGGTCTGCCAGTGCATGAACAGTTGCGCCAGGGCGCAGGAGGCAAGCCGCGAACGGCCGTCATCGGCCCGGCTTGTCAGCATGATCGGAACCTTGGCGCCGATCACCAGCCCGGCGGCTTCCGCATGGGCAATGAAGGTCAGCTCCTTGGCAAGCATGTTGCCCGATTCCAGGTTGGGAACGATCAGCACTTCCGCATGCCCTGCGACCAGCGAGGTGATGCCCTTGGTGCGGGCGGCCTGCACGTCGATTGCGTTGTCCATGGCCAGCGGCCCGTCGACGATCGCGCCGGTGATCTGGCCGCGTTCGGCCATCTTGGACAGGACCGCCGCGTCCAGGCTGGAGGGGATGGCGGGATTGACCGTCTCGATCGCCGACAGAACCCCGACTCTCGGCATGTCCAGTCCGAGGGAGCGGGCGGTGTCGATGGCGTTCTGGGTGATGTCGACCTTGGTGTTGAGATCCGGGGAGATGTTGATGGCGGCGTCGGAGATCAGGACCGGTGTCTTGCGGCCGGGTATGTCCATGACGAACACGTGGCTGATGCGGCGCTTCGTCCTGAGCCCGCCGTCGCGCTTGACCACATGATGCAGCAGGTGGTCCGTGTGAAGATGGCCTTTCATGATCGCCTTCACCCGGCCTTCATGGACCATGGCGACGGCTCGGCCGGCGGCTTCCATCTCGTCTTCGATATCGATCAGTTCAAAGGTGCCGATATCCTCGCCGATTTCTCTGGCGGCAGTGTCGATCCGGGATCTGGCACCGATCAGGATCGGTTCGATCAAGCCTTCGCGCGCCGCCATGATCGCGCCTTCCAGCGAGTTCGGATCGTCGGGTGCGACAACGGCGGTGGGCAGAGCCGGCAGCGTTCTGGCCAATTCGATCAGGCGGTTGAAGTGCCGGTGACGCTGGACGAGCAGAGCGGGGAGGCTGCTGGAATCGAATTCGATGGGTTCTGTCGGCGCGGCGACTTCGGCGTTTCCTTCCACCAGACGGGTGCCGTCGCCGCGGGTGACCGAGAGCTCGAACACCACGATATTGTCGGCCTTTTTCTCTGTCGCCGTCACCTTCACGGTCAGCTTGTCGCCAACGACGGCGCCCCCGAGAAAGCGGAGGGACTGGGTCTTGTAGATGGTGCCGGGGCCCGGGAGAATGTTGCCGAGCACAGCCGAAGCGAGCCCGCCGACCCACATGGCCGGCGCAACCGGCTTGTCGATCTGTCCGTCACCGGTCCAGTCCGTGTCGGGCAGATGGATCGGATTGTGGTTCCCCGATGCATGAGCGAACACCAGCAGATCGTTGGTGGAACACTCCCGCACGATTTCGGCGCTGTCGCCTATCTGGATCTGGTCGTAGGTCTTGTTTGTCGCCATCGGTCCCGTCTTCCGGTGAAAAAACAAATATTGCGGCGCAGCAATCAAAATGAATGTAGCTGTGGAATGCGACGGAGGAAATACGGGAGATCTCTTAGGAACCGAAACGCGCTATGGACAGTTGCTGCATTGGACCGTGTTGGTGAGGCGGGGACGCAGATAGTAGCTGTCGCTGAGTTCGATCAACGCATCTCTGTCGAAGTAGCTCGTGAAAATGCCGGCGAAAGGCGGTTCGTAGTCGAGCGTGGCGACGCTGACGACGATGGACGTGTTCGGCGCGGCAATGGTATCCGGCAGCGTGATCGGCGGTGCGGCACCTTCGGTCCAGGGGGCGTTGCCCGTGGAATCGTAGCTCCAGTCGACTGTGGCATCTTCGTTGTCGTCAAAGGTCACGCTCGCGATGAGGATGACCAGCTCGTCCGGCGGGTAGGGCACGAGAATCTTTTCACCGAGGTTGAAAACACCGTCGAGTTCACCCGTGGTCACCGTCTGGGCCTGTGCGACAAGGTCGGCGATCGAGTTGGAAATGCGGCTGATCTTGCGGTCATGATTCATGGCGCCGGTGATTTCAGCCATGCCGATCAGCAGGATTATCATGAATGGCAGGATCATCGCGAATTCGGTGGCCGCGATCGCATGCCGGTCCTGCCAGAGCCTGCGCAATGCAGCCGGGCATGTCGCGAGTCCGTGCCTGAGCCTGCACGCGAGCAGGCTCCTGAAATCATTCCCAGGGTTCATTGCGAAACACCATAGTTGAGGTCAGGTGGCGCTCGAAGCCGTGGTCGCCATTGTCGAATTCAAGCACGGACGACATCATCGGCCACTTGTAGACGACATTGACCACGACGATCTCGCTGGCGTTGCCGATTTCGTATTTCGTTTCGTCCCTCAGGTTGCCGTCTTCGTCATAAAGACTGTCGGTGGACTGTGCGTCGGAAAAATCCGCGATCGATTCGACTTCGATGACCATCCGTTCCTCGCCGGTGATCTCGTCCTTGTCGCACATGAATGAGGGCATGTAGCCGCAGAGCTGGGTCTTGAAAGCATCGGCGGATATATTGCCCTGGGCCTGACCGGTTCTGATCAGCCTGGAGGCTTCCACCAGCGCGTTGTCCAGCATGCGGTTCGCAAGGTGGGCAACGCCGATCTCGATGATGCCGAACGCAAGCAGGAAGAATGGCGGCGCCACAAAGGCGAATTCGATCGCGGTCACACCACTGCGGTCTTTCGCCAGCGAGTGTCCGTTCCGTCCCCTGACGGACCAGAAGTTCCGCATTTTCCGGTACATTCCTTGTTAGCTCCGAAAACGGGCCCGGCCGGTCACTTGCTGCCGGCAGCCTCGAGGGACAGACTGTTGCGAGATGTGGCCTGTTCGGCGGCTTCCTTGAACGCGTCTTCGGAATCGCCAAGCCGCAGGGTCGGTTCGCAGGTCGGATTGCACGACATGGTGACCCTGGCCGCTTTCCGGTAGACCGAGACCACATCGTCGTCGGACGCCCTGACCGTGATCACCTCGTCGACGATCGGTTTGTTGTCATCGTCCAGGATGACAAGGTTCGTGGTGCCGTAGCTCTTGCCGGTGATCACGACCGTGTTCTGGTCGAACATGGCCACGTCCGCGATGAAGGGGTTGCCGACAATGACAGCAGAGGCGCCATCATCGATACGGAAGACCTTGGCGCGGTCGACCGTCACCATGACAGGGCCGTCTTCAGCCAGAACGGTGCCGGCCTGAAGCGCCAGCACAAGCACGCCTGTCCATCTCAGTATGTTCGTCAACATGCGTGTGGGTACTCCATGTGTCCTTGTTCCTGCGACAGCATGCGGCAAACGTGGTGAACGATCTGCTAACGTGATGTTTCAAGAAGTGTAAATCACTGCTTTGTCGGGTGGGCCGATGCTTGCCTTCCATCCGGTGTATTCGTGACGTTCCGACAGAAAACTTCTGCGCCTTGAAATCAGCAGTAACATAAGATCATGACTGTAAATATTGAATTTTGATGCAATAATTAATAAAAACTGAATTGTTATTCTGAAAGAAAGGGCGGATAAATTGGTTTAGAAACAGACGGAAATGTGATATTACTTAAAAATTCCGGTAAAAATCAAAGTTTAATGATCGGATTAATAGTTTTTTATCTATACATATTGTTAACTATAGTTATATCTGCCAGTTTTTTATCGATGGCGGATGGTAAATTTAACTCGTTGGAAAGCTCTCTGTCCTAGGGTGAGTTCATGTTCGAACGGACAAAAAAAGATCCGTCGAGCTTTGAAGCTGTCAACTTAGTGGTACTTGGAGCAAACACATGAAAAATCTTCTCAAGCGTTTCGTCAACGACGAATCCGGCGCGACTGCAATCGAATACGGTCTGATCGCAGGCCTGCTGTCCATCGTCATCATCGGCGCTCTGCAGCTGGCCGGCACGTCCATGACGGCCCTGTTCACGACCATTCAGACCACCCTGACCACGGCTGCCGGTTCCTGATACACGCCAGATCGGAAACGATTTGGTGGAACCACGTCGAGAAAGCGGGCAGTCAACTGCCCGTTTTTCTGTTTCGCGGCCGCCATGGCTGCGAAACATTAACTCTTGTCCGATAGGTTCGGATGAATAGGGTTTAAAGAGTGAAAGTCCGATGATCGAGGCTGCAATCCTGGTGATCTTTCCGATGCTTGTCGCCTTTGGCGGAGCCTCGGACCTATTGACCATGACCATCCAGAACAGGGTTTCCGTCCTGCTGGTCGCCGGCTTCGCGGCTGTGGCGATCGCGATCGGCCTGCCCTTGTCGGACTGGGGTGTCCACGTGCTGGGGCTGCTTGCGGTCTTCGCCGTCTGCTTTGCCTTCTTCGCGGCGGGCTGGATGGGCGGCGGCGATGTCAAGTTCATCAGTGCCATCGCACTCTGGATCGGCTTCACCCCGGAACTTGCACAGTTCACGCTTCTTGTGACCCTCTACGGCGCGGTTCTGACACTGGGCCTGTTGTCGATGCGGCAGATGATCGTCGTGCCGGGCGCCCTGGCCCGCCAGGACTGGTTCGCCAGATTGCATGACCGCGAAAGCGGGATCCCCTACGGGATTGCGATTGCCGTGGCCGGATTGCAGATCTACCCTGCAACTCAATGGTTCAAGCTTCTCGGCCAGGCCTGATTTTACCAGCACATTCATTACAAATTGACCGGGACAATTTACCGGGCGGGGTTGGCTGTCTGCCTTTCGCGCGCCTGGAAAGCCACCGGTTTCGCTGGTTCTGTGCCAGGGTTTCTCGCAAATTGCAGTCGACTTAAGAAAGCATTCAGTAAAGTTAATGGATATTAACTGAAAACATCTACCGTTGATTAACCATGTTTTGACCAATTACCCCTCATTCTAGAGTTTGACGGTGCAAGATTGCACGGAATTATTGGGTATTGGTCATGAAATTCGCACGAATTTTCGTACTGGCAATTGCGGTTGCTGCGGGCATCATCGCCTTCCGGATGGTGATGATGTCCGGCGGCAAACCCGAGCCGCAAGTCGCGCAGGCGCCTCAGACCGACCAGCAGAAAGCCGAGGTTCTTGTTGCCGGGAAGGACATTCACCTGGGCAACAAGATCGGCAAGGATGACATGTCGTGGGCAAGCTGGCCCGAGGATGCGGTCCCCCTGGGGGCGATCACCAGGAAGCTGAAGCCGGCAGCGGAAGAAGAATACGAAGGCCGAATCGCCCGGGCCCCGATCTTTGCGGGTGAGCCGATCCGTCCGGAGCGTCTGATCAACACCGACAAGGGGTTCATGGCCGCGATCCTGCCCAAGGGCATGCGGGCCATCGCCGTCAGCGTGGAAGCGGAGACGACCGCGGGCGGCTTTATTCTGCCGGGCGACAAGGTCGATGTCATCGTGACGCGCAAATCGGATTCCGGCGCGCTCAGTGAAACAATTCTTGAAAACATACGCATTCTGGCCATCGACACGACCACCGCCGGAGAACAGGACCAGAAGAACCTGGCGCCGAAACGGACGGCGACACTGGAACTGACGCTTTCGCAATCGGAAATCGTTGCCCAGTCGCAGCAGATCGGAACGATCGCGCTGGCGCTGCGCAGTGCCCAGGATTCCGCCGACGACGCGGAAGCGGACAACAGCCGGCGGCGCGGTGTCAGCTATGTGAAATACGGCGTGACCAGCCAGGCAGGTGGGCAATGAGAACGGGCGGAAAAACGTCCAGCGAGAGGGGCGTCATGAAACACCATCTTCTTAGGTTCACAGCCGCGGCAGTCCTTTTCGGCGCCCTGCTGGGAGCGCCGCTTCAGGGGGCCCTGGCGGAAGGCAACTTCCCCAGCCAGGTGCACGTGGCTGCCGGCGAACGCGCAAGCGGGCGCATCCTCAATGTCGGGATCGGCCGGTCGGTCGTGATCAATCTTGCCGAGGACGCAGCGGACGTGCTCGTGGCCAACCCGGAAATTGCCGACGCCGTCCTGCGCACACCCCGCCGGATCTTCGTTATCGGCAACACGGCGGGCCAGTCCCGTCTTGTCCTTTTCAGCAGAAGTGGCCGTGAACTGGCCAGCTTCGACGTCCGTGTCGAAAAGGACACGTCGGACATGACGCGGATCATCCGCAAACTGATCCCCGGATCGAATATCTCTGCTGAATCCATCAACGGCAGCGTCGTGCTGAGCGGCTCCGCCAAGAGCTCGCTCGAAGCCCAGCAGGCCGCGGATATTGCCGCCAAGTTCGAAGGCGCGGAAAGTGCCTCGCAGATCGTCAATCTGATTGCGGTCGAAGGCAAGGACCAGGTTCACCTGAAGGTGACCGTGGCGGAAGTCGAAAGGTCGATCGTCAAGCAGCTTGGGGTGCAGTTTCAGGGAACCGTCGGAACCGGGAATTTCTCCCCGAACGGCTCGCTCGTGCCCAATTACACGGTGAACCCGTCCATCGTGAACCAGGCCGCCGTCGGTCTGCAGTTCGTGAGCGGTGCCACCAACATCCAGGCGGAATTGCAGGCGCTGCAGCGCGAAGGTGTCGTGCGCACGCTTGCGGAACCGACGCTGACGGCGATCTCCGGCGAGAATGCAAGTTTTCTGGCCGGTGGCGAGTTTCCGATCCCGATCTCACGCGATGACAACGAGATCACGGTCGAATTCAAGAAATTCGGTGTCGGCCTCGATTTCACGCCGGTGGTCCTGTCGGGCGGACGGATCAGCTTGCGGGTGAAGACCGAGGTCAGCGAGCTCAGCAACGAGGGCGCTGTCTCGGCCGGCGGCATAACCATATCCGCGCTGAAAGTACGGCGGGCCGAGTCCACGATGGAACTGCCCTCGGGTGGAACGCTGGTGATGGCCGGATTGCTCAAGGAATCCTACTCGCAATCGATCGAGGGCGTGCCGGGACTGATGCAGATCCCGATCCTTGGCGCATTGTTCAAGAGCCGCGATTTCCTGCGCAATCAGACCGAGCTTGCCGTCTTCGTCACACCGTATGTCGTGCGGCCGGTGGCCGTCAGCAAGCTGGTGCGGCCCGACAAGAACCTCATGGCGCCTTCCGACGCCGAAACGATCTTTCTGAACCGCCTGAACAAGATCTACAGCCCCGGCGGAAATGCCGAAGGCACGTATCACGGCCAGGTCGGTTTTATCTACAAGTAAGGACGGACGGATGATCAGGAACACTACAGTCCGCAAAACAACCGCTTCCAGGTCCGCGCTTGTCGCATTCGGATGCCTGACGCTGTTGGGATGTCAGAACCAGTCGCAGCAGCCCACAGCGCTGCTCGCATCGCACGACTACCGGCTCCAGCACCCGATCGTGGTCACCGAAGCCCCGGAAACGCTGGATCTGCCGATCGGCCGCAACACGCGCAGCCTGAACGGTCCGATCGAGGGCACGATTGCATCCTTTGCCGTCGATTCACGGCAAAGAGGCAACGGTGCGGTGGAAATTCTGGTGCCTTCCGGCGGTGCCAACGAAGCCGCGGTCCATGCGGTGACGCCACAGATCCGCAGGTCCCTGCAGCAGGGCGGTCTGTCCGGGTCGCATATCAGGACCCGCACCTACGCGGTTCAGGATCCTTCGGCCGATGCGCCCATCAGACTGTCCTATCCGCGCATGCAGGCAACCGCGGGAGAGTGTGGCGTCTGGCCGAAAAACCTCGGCGGCGGTGTCGGCGAAAACGCCAATTACGAGAATTTCGGGTGTGCCGCACAGGCGAACCTGGCTGCGATCGTCGCCAATCCGTCGGATCTGTTGACGCCGAGAGCGTCGACACCGGCAGATCAGAACCGACGGGCCGTTGTCCTCGAGAGATACAGAAAAGGCGAACTGACAGCCTCTGAATACAAGGAAGGTGTCGGAGCCGAGATCGCGGAAGACTAGGTGATAAAATGAGTGCCAATCCAGAAATGAAAGACCTGCCCGGATATATGGAGTCCTATGCGGAGCCGTCTGATCAGGGCTATGGCGGCAGCGAGGAAGGGGTCCATATCGGGTCCATTCCACGCATCACCATTCACGGGTTCTGTCTGACGGATGCGACCATGCGCGCGGCCGAGGCCGCGATGGAAGACCGCAGGATGGCCAAGGCCCATCTGAAGCTCGACATGGGCGGCATTCCGGCCGCCATCGAGACCTTCGAGCACGCGCCGACGCCCAATCTCATCATGGTCGAGACCTCCGGCAACCGGGAGGACCTGATCTCGAGCCTCGATCATCTCGCCGAGTATTGCGATGCCGGAACCAAGGTGGTCGTCATCGGCGACGTGAACGATGTCACGCTCTATCGCGATCTCATTCACCGCGGCGTCAGTGAGTACCTGATCACGCCGGTCAACGTGTTTCAGCTGATCGGAGCGATCGGCGATCTCTACGCCGATCCGGAAGCTGAACCGCTCGGCCGGACAGTGGCATTCTTCGGCGTCAAGGGAGGCTGTGGCGCGTCCACGGTCGCCCATAACGGCGCCTGGGCACTGGCGCGCTGCTTCCAGAGCGAAGTTGCGGTAACCGACATGGATCTGCCATTCGGAACAGCCGGGCTCGACTTCAACCAGGACCCGTTGCAGGGCGTCTTTGAGGCGATCTCGGCTCCGGAACGGCTCGACGAGACCTATCTCGACCGGATTCTCTCCAAGTGCAACGAGCACCTGAGCCTTCTGGCTGCTCCGGCGACACTGGAACGGACATACGATCAGGGCGAGAAGTCGTTCGAACTCCTGATCGAGACCATGCGGGCAAGCGTTCCGCACGTGGTTCTGGATGTGCCTCACGTCTGGAATGCCTGGGTCAAGCAGACGCTGCTCGGCGTGGACGAGATCGTCCTGATCGCGGAACCCGACCTGGCCAATCTGCGAAACGCCAAGAACACCGTTGATTTCCTGAAGCAGTTGCGTCCCAACGACAGGCCGCCTCATCTGGTCATGAACAAGGTCAACGTGCCGAAACGGCCGGAAATCAAGCCGGACGAGTTTGCCAGTGCGCTCGGTCTTTCGGTGCAGGCGGCCATTCCGTTCGAACCGCAGCTTTTCGGAACGGCGGCCAACAACGGCCAGATGATCGGTGAACTCGACAACAAGCATGCGATCGCGCGCATGTTCGATGATCTGGCACAGTCGGTATCCGGCAAGGCGCAGCCCAGCAGGTCGTCCGGATCCGGATTGAGCGGCTTGTTGTCAAAATTCAAGCGCAAGGCCGGCTGACCGGTCCGACAGCGGAGCAGATAGTTCGTTATGTTTGGAAGACGTGGCAGTTCATCGTCCGGTCCTCAGACCATCCGCCCGGGAGGTGTTCCCGGGTTGCAGGACCTGCCTGCTCCGGCGGAACCGGAAGACAGGGCAGAGCAGCCTGCGCCTCAGGAGCGTCAGAGCGAACCCGCGCAGGCAGCACCTGCACCAGCGCCCGTTTCCGAACCGGAACCGGAACCGGCGCCGAGCGCAGCGGCGCCACGCAAGAAAAACAGCGAGTACTACGAGACCAAGGCCCAGATCTTCAATGCTCTGGTGGAGGCGATCGACCTGTCGCAGCTGGCGCGTCTGGACGCGGAGGATGCCCGGGACGAAATTCGCGATGTCGTCAATGACATCATCGCCCTCAAGAATGTGGTCATGTCCATCTCCGAGCAGGAAGACCTGCTTGAAGATATCTGCAACGACGTGCTCGGCTATGGTCCCCTGGAGCCGTTGCTTGCGCGCGACGACATCGCCGACATCATGGTGAATGGCGCCCACACGGTCTATATCGAGACGGCGGGCAAGGTCGAGCAGACCGGCGTGAGCTTCCGCGACAACGCCCAGCTGATGAACATCTGTCAGCGGATCGTGAGCCAGGTCGGCCGGCGCGTGGACGATTCCAGTCCGATCTGTGACGCGCGTCTTCCCGACGGCTCCCGTGTCAACGTCATTGCACCGCCGCTGGCCATCGACGGCCCGGCCCTGACCATCCGTAAGTTCAAGCGGGACAAGCTGACCCTCGACCAGCTGGTCAAGTTCGGCTCGATCACGCCGGATGGGGCGACGATCCTGCAGATCATCGGCCGCTCGCGTTGCAACATCCTGATTTCCGGCGGAACGGGTTCGGGCAAGACGACCCTGTTGAACTGCCTGACGGCCTATATCGAGAACACCGAGCGCATCATCACCTGCGAAGATTCCGCCGAGCTTCAGTTGCAGCAGCCCCATGTGGTGCGCCTTGAAACCCGGCCGCCCAACCTGGAGGGCGAGGGCGAAATCACCATGCGCGATCTGGTGAAGAACTGTCTGCGCATGCGTCCGGAACGGATCATCGTGGGCGAAGTGCGCGGACCGGAGGCCTTCGATCTGCTGCAGGCCATGAACACCGGTCATGACGGTTCCATGGGCACGTTGCACGCCAACTCGCCGCGCGAGGCGCTGTCCCGCCTTGAATCGATGATCACCATGGGCGGCTTTTCGCTGCCGTCCAGGACCCTGCGCGAGATGATCGTGTCGTCCATCGACGTCGTGGTGCAGGCGGCCCGTCTGCGCGACGGATCCCGCCGGATCACCCATGTCACCGAGGTGATGGGCATGGAAGGCGACATCATCACGACCCAGGACATTTTCCTCTATGACATCGTTGGCGAGGACCCCAGCGGCCGGATCATCGGTCGCCACAGGTCGACCGGCATCGGACGTCCGAAGTTCTGGGAGCGCGCGCGTTACTTCGGCGAGGAAGCGCGCCTGGCACAGGCGCTCGATGCGTCCGAGATGGCCGAGTAGGGAGTAAACTGGGATCTCATGTCCGCATTAGCAGAGTTTCTCACACCTCAAATCACCGGTCTGGCCGTGGCGGTGCTCGTCATGCTGGCCGTTGGCGGTGTCATATTCAGCCTGTTCCAGCCGGCCCTGTCCGGAACCAAGCGGCGCGACCAGCGCATGCTGGCTGTCTCGGCGCGGCCGCAGAGCGAGACACAACGCAAGGTGCTCAGGGACACCGACCGGCGCAAGAAGTCCATACAGGATCAGCTGAAGGATTTCGAGGATCGGCAAAAGGCGAAGCAGGACAAACAGCTCAAGGTTTCCCTGAAGACCCGGATGGAGCAGGCCGGTCTGAACTGGGAAATGAAACATTTCATTATCTTCAGCATCATCTGTTGCGTGATCTTCCTTGTCGTTGGACTTCTCGTGAGCGGCAATCTCTGGATCAGCCTGGCCCTGGGTTTCGCCGGCCTGTTCGGCATGCCGCGCTGGTATGTGGGCAGCAAGCGCAAGCGCCGCTTCAATGCTTTCCTCGATGAACTGCCGAACGGCGTCGACATCATTGTGCGCGGCGTGAAGGCCGGACTTCCGCTCGGGGATTGCATCAAGGTTGTTGCACGGGAGGCGCGCGAGCCCGTCGCGACCGAGTTCCGCAAGATCACCGAGACACAGATCATGGGAGTTTCGCTTGCCGAGGCGGTGGCGAAACTGCCTGACCGGGTCCCGGTTGCCGAAGCCAATTTCTTCGCCATCGTGATCGCGATCCAGCAAAGGGCGGGTGGCGGTCTCGCCGAAGCGCTCGGCAACCTTTCCAAGGTGCTGCGCGGGCGCAAGGCGATGAAGCGGAAGATCACGGCCCTGAGTTCGGAAGCCAAGGCCTCTGCAGGCATCATCGGCGCCATGCCTTTCGGTGTCGGAGGCATCATGTTCCTGGTCGCCCCGAACTACATCATGCTGCTGTTCACGACGACATCCGGGAACATCATCATTGCCGGGGGGCTGTTCTGGATGTTCATCGGCGTCATGGTCATGCGCCAGATGATCAATTTCGACTTCTAAGGGCTGCAACATGAATCTCGAAACAATCGCCTCGACCCAGTTCCTGGCCGCCGTCCTGGCAATGGTGGCCGTTACCGGCACGATTTTCTCGCTGGTGATGCCGCTGCTGTCGAACAACACCCTGAAGACGCGGATGAAGTCGGTCGCGCTGGAACGTGACAAGCTGCGCGCCCGGGAACGGGCCCGTCTGCTGGAGCACCAGGCGGACGCGCGCGCGTCCCTGCGCAACCAGCCCAAGGCAAAGATGAAGAGCTTCGTCGACCGGCTGAACCTGAAGGAAATGCTGTCGGACGAAACCACGACCGACCGGCTGCGGATGGCAGGGTATCGCGGTTCGGCACCGCTTTACTATTTTCTGACGGCACGCATCGCTTTGCCCGGCATCATTTTTGTTTTTGCGATCACCTATGCGTTCCTGGTCCTGCCGGCGACGCTTCCGGCCCTGTCCAAGATCTGCTTTTGTATCGCGATTGCCGGCGTCGGTGCCTTTCTTCCGAACGTCTACCTGAAAAACAAGATCGACAAGCGCAAGCTGACGATCCAGAGAGCCTGGCCCGACGCCCTCGATCTGATGCTGATCTGCGTCGAATCCGGCATGGCCATTGAAGGCTCCTTCCAGCGGGTCGCCGAGGAAATCGGTGTTCAATCCGTCGAACTGGCCGAGGAATTGTCTCTGACCACCGCCGAGCTCTCCTATCTGAGCGAACGGCGCGTGGCCTATGAAAACCTGGCCAAACGAACGGGCGTCGACGGCGTCAAGAACGTGATGATGGCGCTGATCCAGGCCGAACGCTACGGAACACCCGTCGGCTCGGCCATCCGGACCATGGCCGACGACACCCGCGAGTTGCGGATGCAGATGGCCGAACAGAAGGCCGCGTCGCTGCCACCGAAACTGACGGTACCGATGATCTTGTTCTTTCTTCCCGTCCTGTTCTTCATCATCATGGGACCGGCGGTGATGCAGGTGCTCGAGGAATTCGGCAGCCCGTGACGGGCCGCGCTTCCGGTCCCGAAAACACACCGGACCGGAAATCCGACTCCAGGCTGCAGCCAAAGGACCAATGGCACGGTCCAGCCTCGTCGTCGTCATCCTCGCCAGGTGACACGCTAGCAAAGCCGTCCTGCGCGATTCAGGTCATGAAGCCGCCAAACGCGTTGCTCAAGGCTGGTGCACCTCTCATCTTGAAGGCGAATGGCGTGGCTGCCCTGGCGCGACAGGCATGGCTCCGGCAAAGCCTGAAGCTTCATGCGCCGGCCTCGTCGAAACGGCTTTCAGAACAATGGTGTAGATGGGCTGTGTACAGGTGTATGCAGCTATCGTTTTAGCGAGCTGGTCAAACATGAAGTTTGAAATTGACAACAAGATAACTGCCAGAATTCTAAATCTGGATGACGCAGATACATTATTCGAATTGATAGACCGCAATAGAGTTTACTTGCGCCAATGGCTGCCCTGGCTGGACTACAATACGAAGCCTGAGCAATCGCGTTTGTTCATTCAAGGAATTCAAAAACAACTGAGTGATGGAAAAGGGTTTGCTTGCGGCGTCTTCTTTGAAGAGAAACTCGCCGGAATATGCGGATATCATGAAATTGATGAAACAACGAGATCCGTTGTTATCGGTTACTGGCTGTCAGAAGAGTATCAGGGAAATGGCATTGTTACGCGCTGCACGAGATTCTTCACGGACTATGCATTCAAGGAATTTAAGCTCGACAAAGTGTTCATACCCGTGGCCGAAGGAAACGCGAAAAGCCGAGCAGTCTGCGAACGACTTGGCTTTGTAAGCGAAGGGTTGCAAATCGATGCGGAAAATCTGTACGGCACTTGGGTAAATCACGTTTGTTACGCAATGTCCGCAGATGATTGGCCAACTGCCTTGAAGTAATTGAAATACGTTCATCGGAATAATCAACGCTCTTTGGTATTACCCTTGTTCCGAAAGGGAAAACGCAACGCTTCGGCCGACAATGCCTGATTGGCTGTGCCTTCTTCGGCTGCCATCATGCGGAACTGGCGCTGCCCCTCCGGTGGGACTTGCCCTCCACAAGATTTGCGACAAGCCCAACCCGAACCGTTCAGCAGCCGAGTGTCGGTATCGAGTCGGGGAAATTTCTTATGCCGGGACCCGCGGGGAACGCGAAGGTGCCGTGTCAGCTGCGGCGTTTTTGCATCATGGCCTGCAGATAGGCGATATTGGCCTTTGCCTGCTGCGGATCGAGTTCGGCCTGGGCGACCTGAATGGCCTCGTCGTATTTGCCCTGAACGCCCAGGACGAGCGCCAGGTTCTGGCGCACGCGGCTGTCCGCGCCGGGCAGGTTTGCTGCCTTGCGCAGAGTGTATTCCGCGTCCGGAAGCTCGTTGGAAAGCAGGTAGGACAGGCCCAGATTGTTCAAAAGGCTGGGATCTTCAGGTGCGATCTTGAGTGCCTGCTTGTAAAGGCTGCGCGCCTTCTGATGATTGCCGGTCTGGTCGTGGATCGCCGCTTCCGCGGACATCAGTTTCCAGTCCGGCGTGGCGGGCTGCTGTGCGCGCTGCAGCACGTTGAGAGCCTCGTCGAACCGGCCGTTCATTGCCAGCACCTTGCCGTAGGCCGACGCGATTTCCCGGTCCTTGGGATGAGTGATCACGCCGGACCGGAGCACGGCCATCGCCTGGGGCATCTGGCCGTTCTGGCTGAGTGCGCTGCCGTATCCGAGGATCGCGCTGCGGTCCTTGGGTGCGCGCTGATAGGCCTTGGACCACTTCGACACCTGGGCCAGGGCTTGACCCGAGCCCGGCGATGTGAACCCGGAGGCGGGCGAGTGGGTGCCCGTGTTCGACTTGTTGGAAGCGCAGCCGGCGACAAGGACAAGCGCCGTCATGGCCATCAGCGTCGAAGCCAGTCTGGTGCGACGGGAAACGGTACCGGGTCTGGACGCGTGCATTTTCAATATCCTTGTTGTCCGCGGCAGGTCATGGCAAGAGCTGTCTCGCCTTTCGGACCAGCTCTGCTTTCCCTGAGAAAATAGATAATTAACCCTAATGCTTGGTTAAGCCGCGTTGCGGATTGCGAGAACCGACATGTGCCTGCCGCGGCATGTTGCGCTGCCGCGCAGGGGGCCTTAGGCTTCGGTGACTTGCCGATTTCAGCCGACTCGGCGAGCGGACGCCGAAGGGCCGGTAGCTCGGATGCCGGATCCCCATGCGTCTCACGCCGATTTCATTTCAACGGAGTTCTTCCCTTGCGCGAAAGTCTTGTCCGCAAAAGCGATGTTGCCAGCACCACACCCGTGATCGCCGTCACCGAGGCGACTTTGCCCGATGTTCTGGCAGAACTCGGTGACGCCGCAAGAAGCTGGTGTACCCTGAACGATTACATCGGCAGGCCGGGGACTTTTCTGCTTGTACCGGGTGCGAACGGCACCGGGGCGGCGGTCCTGTTCGGGACAGAGCAGACGGAGCTTCCCCATCCGTTCGCGCTCGGCGGTCTGGTCAACGCGCTGCCGGCCGGAGATTATCATCTTGCCGACGGGTTCCCCGATCCGGAACAGGCCGCGCTCGGTTTTGCCCTGTCCGCCTATTCCTTCGGCCGCTACCTGAAGGATGCCGGCAAGACGCGGAGGCTTGCCGTTGCCGATGAGCTCGATCTCGACCGGCTCGGCGTCATTCTGGACGGCGTGAAACTGGCCCGCGATCTCATCAATACACCTGCCAACGATCTGGGACCCGGAGAGCTTTCCCAAGCGGCCGCCGTCCTCTTCAGGCAGCATGGGGGCACCGGCCGGATCGTCATCGGCGACGACCTTCTGGAAGAGAATTTTCCCATGATTCACGCGGTCGGCCGGGCCAGTCCGCGCGCTCCGCGTCTGGCCGACTTCACCTGGGGCAGCGACAGCGATCCGAAGATCACGCTGGTGGGCAAGGGCGTGATCTTCGATACCGGCGGTCTCAACCTGAAGCCCGGCTCTTCCATGTCGCTGATGAAAAAGGACATGGGCGGCGCGGCAAACGTGCTTGGCCTGGCCGCGATGATCATGGCCACGAAGCTGCCGGTCCGGCTGCGTGTGATCATCCCCTGCGTTGAAAACGCCGTGTCCGGCAACGCCTTCCGCCCCGGTGATGTCCTTCAGAGTCGCAAGGGTCTCACGGTCGAGATCGGCAACACCGATGCGGAGGGCAGGCTTGTACTAGCCGATGGGTTGGCGCTCGGCGATGAGGAAAGCCCGGACCTGATGATCGACATGGCGACCCTGACGGGGGCGGCCCGTGTTGCGCTCGGTCCCGACCTGCCGCCGTTCTTCACCGATGACGAGGTCCTGGCCGACGACATGGCCGTCATGGCCGAGGCCGCGGCGGACCCGCTCTGGCGCCTGCCGCTCTGGCGTCCCTACATGAAATATCTCGACAGCAAGATCGCGGACATCAACCACATCAACACGTCGGGCACCGGCTTCGCCGGTTCGATCACCGCGGCCCTGTTCCTGTCGCGGTTCGTCGAGAATGCCGGAAGCTGGGCGCATTTCGACATCTACGGCTGGACCCCGATGGAAAAACCCGGCAAGCCCGCCGGCGGCGAGGCGCAGGGCATCCGCAGTCTGTTCGACCTGATATGCGATCGGTATGCGGACACACAATAACGGTTCCGAAACGTCTTTGTGGTTTGCTGTCCATGGATAGGGATACGCTCATACATGGCTGTCGACCTGCGCGCCTCCCAGGCGCTGAAATTGCTGCATGATGTCAATCTGGCGCTGGTGCGGGACGGCGAACAGGATCTGTCCGCGCGCCAGATGACCATATTGCTGATCGTCTACCTGGAGCCGCCGCCCCACACGGTGCGCGGGCTGGCGTCCAAGCTGAACGTGACCAAGCCGGCAATCACCAGGGCGCTCGACACCCTTGGCGGCATGCGCTTGCTGTCGCGCAAGCGGGACGAGGCCGACAAGCGCAACGTGATCATCACACGCACGGTTGAGGGCGCGCTCTATCTGGAGCATCTTGGCGACCTCGTGGTTGAAAAGGCCGGCGAGCTGCCGCGCTGACGTTACATTTTCCCGAAGAGGCCCCGCCAGTCATGTCCCAGGTTCTTGACCGCCGCCGTCATCCGGTCCGCCCGGATCTTGCCGCCATCGATTACCAGGGCCGCGCCGAGGCGGACCGGTTTGTCGAAGGCGAGGTCATGCGGGTCACCGCGGACCGGCTGACAATCCGGCCCGAGCCGCGCGCCGACAGGCCCATCGACACCGAAGCACTGCGCGGCGAATGGATTACCGTCTATGAGCAGACACCCGAGGGCTGGGCCTGGGGGCAGCTCGACACCGACGGCTATGTCGGCTGGCTGTCCTCCGACGGCTTGGGTCCGGTGGCAGCCGCGACCCACCGGGTCCGGGCGCTCAGGACCTACCGCTATCCCGGACCGGAACTGAAGCTGCCCCCGCTCGGGCTTCTCTCCATCGGTTCAAAGGTGACGGTCACCGGCGAGACGGAGACGCGCGGTCTCGGCTATGCGCTGCTCGGTGACGGTTCGGCGGTCGTCGCGAAGCATCTGGTGCCGGTGGACGCCTTCGAGGAGGACTGGGTCACCGTTGCCGAGGAATTCGTCGGCACACCGTATCTCTGGGGCGGCCGCTCCAGCCTCGGGCTGGATTGCTCGGCGCTGGTCCAGCTCGCCGCCCAGGCCGGCGGAATTGATCTTCCGCGTGACAGCGACATGCAGGAAGCCGAGGCCGGGGACGAAATTGCGCATGACGATCCGTCGGCGCTTCGGCGCGGCGATCTCCTGTTCTGGAAGGGCCATGTCGGGATTGTCGCCGGCCCGAACCGCCTGCTCCACGCCAACGGCCACACCATGACGGTGGCCTTCGAGGATCTGGACAAGGCCATCGAGCGTATCGCCGCGAGCGAATGGGGCGCGATCACCAGGGCGCGGCGGCTGGCGTAGGCCGTTGCGGGAAACGGTGGTGGACATTGACGCGGTCGCCTCGGCGTCCCTCCTCGGGATCGGCGGGCCGGACCGGGTTGATGTGGCGGCACTCCAATTGTGTCGCCCCGGCCGATCCGGGCGTGAGCCAAGCCGCCGCCCTCAAACGGTTCCCGCGATCTCCCGCCACAGCCGCTCTGCGTCCCGTTCCACGGGTTTGCCCGCGCGCCGGAACCAGTAGGCGGCGTTGCCGGGATCGTCCTCGATCAGGTGGCAGAGGGCGTGGATCCAGTCGTGGGCCGGATCGCCCTCCGCGCTCTGGCAGATATCATGCGCGCGCTCCCATTCCGGACCGAGGCTCAAGGAGCCCTTCGCCAGCCACCAGAGCGCCTGTTCCGGTGGCGAGAAAGTGTCCGGCGGCGCGGCGGTTGAGAGGTCCATCGGGAATTGATCGGACATGAAACCCTCCCGGGTTGAAGTGACCTGGTGAAGAAAGATTCTACGAACTGGACGGTATGGGCAATTGCGGCTCGGGGCCGGACGCATCCTCGACCGATCCCTGAACCTCGCCCAGCTCCAGATCCTCGATCTTGCGGCTGCGCTTGGATATCTTGTCGGTGGAAATGAGAATCTGGTCGATGTCCTTGTTGGCCTGGGAAAAGTGCGACTGCAACTTGCCGACCCGGTCGTTCAGCCGGCTGACATCGCTGATCAGGTGACCGACTTCGGCCTGGATCAGATGCGCCTGTTCGCGCATCTTGGCGTCCCTGAGAACCGACTGGATCACCTGGATCGACAGCATCAACAGGGACGGCGACACGATCACCACCCTGGTCCGGTGAGACTTCTGCACCAGATCTTCGAAATTCTCGTTGAGTTCGGCAAAGATGCTCTCCGACGGCACGAACAGGAACGCGGTGTCCTGGGTTTCGCCGGGCAGCAGGTATTTCCCGCCGATATCCTGGATGTGCTTGGTGAAATCGCGGCGGAACTGCGCCTGGGCGTATTTCAGCTGGTCGTCGCTGTCCGCCTTGCGCAGCAGGTTGTAAGCCTCCAGCGGGAACTTGGCATCGATGGCCAGCGGCGGCGCGCCGTTGGGCATGTGGATCAGGCAGTCCGGCCGGCTGTTGTTGGACAGGGTCGCCTGAAAGGAAAAGGTGCTCGGCGCCATCTGGTCCTGGATGATCGCCTCCATACGCCCCTGGCCGAACGCACCGCGTGTCTGCTTGTTGGACAGGATTGCCTGCAACTGGCCGACCTGGCCGGAGAGGTCGGTGATCGTGCTCTGGGCCCGGTCGATGACGGCAAGACGCTCGTGCAGGTGCCTGAGGCCGTCCTGGGTCCGCTTGCTGGTGTCGGCCATGGACAGGCCCAGCTTGTGGCCCATGCCGTCCAGGCGCTCGTTGACGGCGCGCATCATGTCGGACTGGCGCGAGCCGAACACCTCGGCCATGGTCTGCATCCGTCCGGTCATTTCCCCCTGGGATTTCAACAGCTGGGACAGGTGGCTTTCCAGTTCGTGAATGCGCTCCGCCGACGCCGTGTCCGCCTCTCCGCGCAGCCTGATCTCACGCATGGTCTTCAGCACCAGCCAGACAATCAGGCTCAGCAGCAGCAGACCGCAGGCAATCGCGGTTTCCAGGACTGTTACCGGACGGCCGCCAAACTCAAACAGGATCTCGTTCATGAAACAAACATAGAACGATTCGCGGGCCGCGCCCATCCGCATGCAGCCCGAACTGCGTCGAAAATGGCTGAGGTCCGGGAGAATTCCGCGTTGACCGGGGCAGCGTGATTGCCTATGTGAGGCAAATGAGCAAACGACCGATCATCACGATTCCCGACCCTGTGCTGCGCGAGATCTGCGCACCGGTCACCGCCGTGGACGACAGCATCCGCGCGCTGGCAGACGATATGCTGGAGACAATGTACGATGCGCCGGGCATCGGCCTTGCCGCCAGCCAGATCGGTATCCTGCAGCGTATCTTCGTGCTCGATGTCGCCCAGGAGGATGCGCCGAAGGAGCCGCTGGTGTTCATCAACCCGCAGATCGTCTGGGCCAGCGAGGACACATCCGTCTATCAGGAAGGCTGCCTGTCGATCCCGGAATTTTTCGAGGATGTCGAGCGGCCTGCGGAAGTGACGGTGAAATTCCTGAACCGCGAAGGCGGCGAACAGGAACTCAAGGCCGACGGCCTCCTGGCGACTTGCATCCAGCATGAGCTTGACCATCTCAACGGCAAGCTGTTCATTGACTACCTGTCGAAACTGAAGCGCGATCGCGTGGTCAAGAAATTCTCCAAGCAGGCAAAGATGGCCGGCAAATCCTGATAGTCCGGACACCCTGGGACGGACTGCAGGGAACCAAAAAGGGCGGTTAACCTATGGATCAGGCCTTATTCCTGAAACTCTTCGCCGCGCTCTTCGCAATCATGAACCCGATTGCCAATCTGCCGGTGTTCCTGTCGCTGACGGCGGACAAGGGCGCCGCCTTTGAGCGCAAGGTTGCCGTTACGCTGCTGATCGGTCTTGTGGCAGGGTCGGTCGTGATCGGCCTGACCGGCAGCGCGCTTCTGAAGGTCTTCGGCATCAGCCTGGACGCCTTTCGCCTTGCCGGCGGATTCCTGATCCTCCTGATCGCGCTCAATCTGATATCCGGTGAAAAGAGCAAGGCGCATCACGGCACCGAAGAGGAACAGGAACATCATGCGGAGCAGGACAACCCGGCGATCTATCCGCTGACCGTGCCGATCCTGCTGGGGCCGGGGTCGATCTCGACGATGATCATCTATCGTGGCCAGGTGAGCGATTTCTCCGGCGAGATCGCCTATGTGGCGGCCATAGCCGCCGCCATCGGACTTCTGGTCGGCACCTTCTTCGCCGCGCCCTATCTGTCGCGATTTCTCGGTCAGACCGCCACCAGTGTCATGAGCCGCCTGATGGGCATGATCCTGGCGGCGATTGCCATGGAAATGATGGTCGACAGTCTGAAAGCCCTGTTGCCGGGCCTGGCCTGACGGCGACCCGGTCCGGCAGAGCCGCTGTAAAGTCAGGCATGAAGCGTTGCCGCGAGGGATCGCGGCAAATCGGGGACCACGCGACATCGCGCTCTTGCAAGGCTCGGTCCGAGACGCAATAAGGGGCCGACTGTCTCGAACCGCTCAGGAACCTCATGTCTCTTCGCGTCATCTTTATGGGCACCCCGGACTTCTCGGTGCCGACCCTGATGGAAATCGTCGGCCAGGGCCATGACGTTGTGGCCTGCTACTGCCAGCCGCCACGGCCGGCGGGCCGGGGCATGGAGCTGAAGAAATCACCGGTGCACGAAGCGGCCGAATCCTTCGGCATCCCGGTGTTCACGCCCAGGAGCCTGAAGGACAAGGACGAGCAGGCCGCGTTCATGGCCCATGACGCGGATGTGGCTGTCGTGGTCGCCTATGGCCTGCTGCTGCCGAAAGCCATCCTGGATGCACCGCGACTGGGCTGCCTCAACCTGCATGCCTCCCTGTTGCCGCGCTGGCGCGGTGCCGCGCCGATCAACCGGGCCATCATGGCAGGGGACACCGAAACCGCTGTTCAGGTGATGCGCATGGAAGAGGGGCTCGATACCGGGCCTGTCTGTCTGTCCGAAACACTCGCCATCGGCGAGAACATGACCGCCGGTGAATTGCACGACCGTCTTTCCACCCTGTGCGGCGACCTGATCGTGCGGGCGTTGCCGGCGCTTTCCAGGGGCGCGCTCGGCGAGCAGCAGCAGCCGGAAGACGGCGTGACCTACGCGGCCAAGATCTCCAAGCAGGAAACCCGCATCGACTGGTCGAAACCGGCGCGCGAGGTTCACAACCACATTCGCGGCTTGTCGCCCTTCCCGGGCGCCTGGTGCGAGATGACGCTTGGCGGCAAGCCGGAACGGGTCAAGATCCTGCGCAGCGGTCTGGCGGAAGGCGCGGGCGCGCCGGGGACTGTTCTGGCGGCAACCGGCCAGGGCGAGGCCCCCCTGATTGCCTGCGGTTCGGGCGCGGTGCGTCTGGAGCAGGTGCAACGGGCCGGCAAGAAGCCGATGAGCGGCGCCGATTTCCTCCGCGGCACGACACTTTCTGCCGGCACGGTTCTGGACTAAGCTGGGCCACAGGAGACACGAATGACCGATGCCGCCGCTGCCCTCGGGCTGACTGTCCGGGATTTTATATCCGCCGACGAGGCGGTGGTGCGCGATCTTCTGATCGCAGCTTTTCCCTCGGACATGGAAGCGCGCCTCGTGCACACGCTGCGCCATTGCGGCGCTTTGGTGCTGGAGCAGGTCGTGCTCGATACCGACGGGCGGATCGTCGGCCATATCGCCTACAGCCGGGTAACCCCTGCCGGTGTCGGTCCGGGGCAGGCCATGCAGATCGCATGCCTGGCGCCGGTTTCCGTCTGGCCGGACAAGCAGAAATCCGGCATCGGCTCGGTCCTGATCCGCGCGTCGCTGGATCGGCTGAAGCAGCTGGGCGAGGATCTTGTGCTGGTGCTCGGACCCCCGGCCTATTTCCCGCGTTTCGGTTTTGACGCCGGCCTGGCCAGGAAGGTGCAGGGGCCCTATGCAGGCGCGGCCTTCATGGCCCTGGCCCTGACCGAGGCCGGATCGCGAGACCTGCCGATCGAGGTCGCCTTCGCGACGCCCTTTGAAGAATTCGAATAATGCCACGCTACAAGCTGACTGTGGACTATGATGGCCGTCCCTATTGCGGCTGGCAGCGACAGGCGAACGGCCCGTCCGTGCAGGCGGTGATCGAACGGGCGCTCAAGGCGTTTACCGGCGAGGACGTCTCCATCGGCGGTGCGGGCCGCACCGACACCGGTGTCCATGCCACCGGGCAGGTCTGCCATGCGGATCTGTCAAAGGACTGGCCGGCCGAGACGGTGATGCGCGCGGTCAATTTCCATTGTCTGCCGGATCCCGTGGTGGTGCTGCACGCGGAGCAGATGCACACCGGCTTTGACGCCCGCTTTTCCGCGATCAGGCGCTCCTACCGCTATCGCATCCGCAACCGGGTGCCGGCGCTGACCCATGACCGCGGCCTTGCCTGGCACATCAAGACAGAGCTCGATGCAGAGGCGATGCACGCGGCGGCGCAGGAATTCGTCGGCCATCACGATTTCACGACTTTCCGTCACACCCGATGCCAGGCGAAAAGCCCGGAAAAGACGCTGGAACATTTTTCAGTGCGCAGGGAAGGCGAGTACGTGATTGCCGAATGTGCCTCCCGTTCCTTTCTGCACAATCAGGTCCGTTCCATGGTCGGGTCCCTGAGGCTGGTCGGAGAGGGCAAATGGCAGCCGGGCGACATCACCCGGGCTCTGCAGGCGCGTGATCGCCAGGCCTGCGGCCCGGTGGCACCGGCTGACGGGCTTTACCTCACCCGGGTCGACTACCGACCGGTCGAGGTCGATCTGGAAGAGTGGCAGGACAAGAAAGCGCGCAAGGCGGCGATGGCAGCCGGGGATGACGGCGAGGCCTGAGCCTCGGGCCACACGGGAAAACCAGGCCCAGCCGTACCAGTGACCCAGGCGGCAGGGCTTCGCCTTACAGTTCCTGAAGAGCGGATTGCCGGGATATGGATACGCGTCCGCCCGATAGCAGGCGGGGCAACGATCATTCTGCCTTTTCGAGCGCCTTGTTTTCGAACAGGGCGATCAGCCGGCCTTCTTGAATTCTGACCAGATCGAACCCGTTCCGGATGAGCTGGTTACAGACCGTGGGCAACGTGCTTTCCTGATCGAAACCCCGCTCATAGCCGCAATCGACGGTCACGAATTGCGTTCGTCTCAGCGTGTCGACCGCGCCTTCCAGCACTTCCGGTTCCGCGCCTTCCGCTTCTATCTTCAGATACCTGACCGCGCCGACGCCCCTGGAGGCGCAATAGGCGTCGATCGTGGTCGCCGGCACTTCGGTGACGGTCTCGTGGCCGCCAAACTCGATCAGGGAAGAATCGGCACTGTCCGATTTTTCGTAGAACTTCAGGACGCAGGTCTCCTTCCAGAGAGCCGTCTTCTCGCAGCTCGATCCGGGATTGTTGAGGCTGCAGGCCCCGTGTTCTTCCTCTCCGGGCTCGAAGGCAATGTAACGCAGCGCTTTCCCGGCCAGCCCGAGGCCGACGCCGATTTCACCAATATTGGCGCCGCAATCGATGAAGACATCGCCGTCGCGCAGGGCTGACCGGTCAATCATGTAATCGTCGAGCAGTCCGTTGACCCTGGGCGGAACGCCGCTCTTGTAGAACGGCAGCCGGTTCTTGTGGATGATGTGCAGGCGGTTGCCCTGGCGGTCCGTGACCTGGAAGAACCGGCCGCCATCGGACACGGCGACCTTCCAGCTTTTGTTCAGTTTGGTGTAAAGGTCCAGGAGCCGGAGAAACAGGCGTCTGTTTTCAATCCGGAACAGCAGCTTCTGAGCCGTCCTCGAGCGCTTTCCGGATCTTTTTTTCTTCTTCCGCTCGGGTGTGTTTGTCATTTCGGTGCTCTTGAACTCCGGGAATGGCCTCGGGTCGCTCTGCCTGGGATCCGCGCCGCGCGGAAAGCGGGCGTCCGTCCAGGCTGGGACATGCTTGTCGATGTCATTTGGAAAAGAGTCAAGACTGCGCACCGGCCCCTTGAGCGGTCCGGGGCCGGTCTTTGCCTGATCTGGGCCCGAACAGGGTCCGGTCCTGGGCCGGTTCGGGCCCATCCGGCGGCCTTCAGCTTCGGCCCGCGTTTTCCTCCGGAGCCGCCACGCATTTCCGGTAAAGGTGCCATGTCGTGTGCCCCAGCACCGGCAGGGTGACGATCAGGCCGAGAAAGGCCGGGGCCATGGAGACAATCAGGACAGCGGTGACCACGAAGGCCCAGCCGATCATCGGCACCGGCGAGGTCACGACCGCGCGCACGCTGGTGATCATGGCGGTGATGAAGTCGCGGTCCTCTTCCAGCAGCAGCGGAAACGAGATAACCGTCAGGGAGAACAGGAGCAGCGACAGCACGGCGCCGACCACATGGCCGATTGCGAGAAACATCAGCCCTTCCGGCGTGGTGATCAGCTCGGTCAGGAACTCCCCGAAGGACGCAAAAGAGCGGAAGCCGAGAAAGAGAGCCAGCAGCAGGCGCACCTGGTACATCCACATGATCTGGATGAACAGCACGACAAACGCCATCCAGGACAGCTCCCGGCCCTTCTGTGCCCACATGGTGCCGAAGACTTTCGACCAGGACAGCTCCTGGCCGCTCGCCAGCCTGCGGCTCACCTCATAGAGCCCGACTGCGGCGAAGGGGCCGATCAGCACGAAACCGGCGGCGGCCGGATAGGACAGGTAGCTCATGTTCAGCGCCGCCGCGCTCAGGATCACGAACAGGCCGCCGACTGCGAAGAACGCCCCGATGGTGAGGCCATAGACAGGCGCCGCGCGGAAATCGGACAGCCCGGCCGCCAGCGCGTCGATCACGTCGTTGACGGTGATCCTGTTCACCCTGGGCATGGGCTTCAGCCCGTCCCCTGTGAACGCCCCGGATGTACCGTCCGGCGTCGAGGTATCGTCGGGGATCGAAGTCTTTTCGTTCATGCGCCAGCCTCCTCCCAAAAGCTCCACGCCCGCCTGCGACCGGCGGGCCTGCAATACTAGGCACGGAAAGAGCGCCCGCTCAATCGGGAGAAGGACTTACAAATGTCGGTTCAGCCGGCTTGCATTCCATTTCCGGCTTCGTCGGCGCAACAGAAAGCGCGCACCGCGGCGAGAGTGTGGAGGCGGCGGGGACGGGGCACCCGCCGACGCGCGTTATTGCGCTGCCGGCTTGATCTCCGTGGCCGCGGCTGCCGCGGCCGCCGCGGCGACGGTTTCTCTCTGCTTGTCGTCCAGATTGGCATTTTCCGGGATCTGCACGCGGACTTCCTTGCGGGCGAACTGGATGTCGTTCTCCTCGAAAGTCTGCTGCACGCGCTTGTAGATTTCCTTGCGCACGCCGAATTGCTTGCCGGGCTTGGTGGTGAACTTGCCGCGCACAACGATGCCGACATCGTCAACGTCGGCGACCCCCTGACCCTTGAAGGGCGCCAGGATGTCGTCCTTGTATTCTTCCATCTCCATGATGTCCTGGCCGATCTTCTTGAACAGTTTGCGCACCTTTTCGACGTCCGTGTCGAACGGGACGGTGAATTTCAGTTTCATGATCACCCAGTCGCGGGAGAGATTGGTGAGTTTGGGGATCTCGCCATAGGGCACGATGTGAACCGCACCGCGGGTGCCCCGCAATTGCAGCGACCGGATCGAGATCTTCTCGATGGACCCCATGGTTCCGCCGGCGTCGATAAATTCGCCCAGCCGGAAGGCGTCGTCCATCAGGAAGAAGATGCCGGCGACGACATCGCGGACAAGGGTCTGCGCGCCGAAGCCGATCGCAAGGCCGACCACGCCGGCACCTGCCAGAAGCGGCGTGATGTTGATGCCGAGCTGGCTGAGCGCCAGCAAGCCGGTGAGCGTGAGAATGGTGATCTGAAGCACCACGCGGATCAGCGGCAGGATGGTCGCCATGCGCGATTTTCCGGCTCCGCCCATCTCGGCATCGTCGTCCTGTGTTTCCGTCGGAGGCGAGTCCTTGGCCAGCTGATGGGACACCCAGAGATTGGTGATCTCCCAGGCCAGATAGCCGGCGGCCAGGATCAGCAGGAAAATCACGCTTCCGCGCGCGACCGCCGAGCCGCTGTCACTGCCGAAAGCGAGCAGGTTCAGGCCATAGATGCGCCCGACCACCAGGATCAGAAACGCAAGCAAGGCGACGCGCGCAATGCGCACATAACTGTGCCGCGTCTGCTGGTGCGCCGCCTCGGCAACCGGACCTTCGCCCTGCATGGGGGGGATGATATGAGACACGATACCGCGCACCATCGTGTCGAGGAACGGCGCGAACACAACCAGCGCGATCACACCCAGAGAGCGCCCCGCCGTCAGGGCCTCGATTCCCATGCTGGCGGTGACCTGCACCAGAAGCCAGTTGAAGGCGATGAACGCCATGGAGAAATACGGCCAGAACCGGGCCATGCGTTCCAGCCCGCTGGTCGGGTCGGAGTCGTCGCCCAGGATGATGCTTGTCAGGCCGTGACGCGCCTTCCAGATCACCACGATGATCCAGACATTGACGCCGAGGCCGAAAAAGAAACGGAACGGGCCTGCAACGCCGATCTCGCCCGACGCGAGCATGATGTTGCGCAGCACGAAGATCACGCCGACAAGGACAAAAAGGATCGTGAAGTTGCGGTAGAGCGATTTGGCGGTGGCGTCGTCCGCGGTGACCAGCCGCAGCTCCCTTCGGTGCGGGGCAAGGGCAAAGCGCAGAAGTGCGGCCACGAGCCGGGGCAGAAGCACGATCCAGTAAACGACCTGGAAGGCGAAGACGCGGGTTGACGGATCCAGGATGGCCATCCGGCCGACAGCGAAGGCCACGATGGCAAAGACGATCAGGCCGCCGAGGTCCAGGCCCGCACGGGCGGACACCAGTTTGACTGTTTCAAACAGGTTTTCCGGTTGTCGGGCCCGGATCCTGTCGCGCCGGGCGGCAAAGAGACGGTTGACCAGATATTCTGCGGTCAAACCTGCCGCCAGGATCAGGGCGACAGCACCGGCCAGTATATGCACCGGGCCGGCAACACTGCCGGCGAAAAGCGCGCCGACCGCTGTCAGAACCGCGGTAAAGAGTGCCGGCAGGCTCCGGAAATGCTCCGCGACCATGGTGCCGAACCGGTCGATCATCGCAACGGCCTGATCGGCAAGCCCCGGCGTTTCGACCGACGATGCCCCGGCGGCGTTGTTTGCCGTCGCACCTTGCTGCAGGAGTGTCATCAGGTCGGCCAGCGCCCTGACCTGCTCGGGATCAAGGTCGGATACAAGCTTTTCCAACGCCTCCGGGCGCAATTCCGGCGGCAGTTCCGCACCGCTTTCCTGCGCGGTGGCGCTCAGCGGCGGCATCAGGATTCCGGTCAGAAGGCAGGCCAGAGAAAAGGCGGCGACGAAGGCGAGGGCGGACGCCCGGATGGTCGCACAGAAGGTTCCCGAGGCGGTTGATCTTGGCTTCCTGGCACCGGTCATCGGCATGCCCCCTTCTTTATCTCAATCTGCACGGCCTTAGAGTTGACACAGCAAATGCTTGAAATCCACCAAAAAACGCAGCGTAATCAATGCGAAGCAGCTTGATGTATGAGTTCGCTGGAACCGGCGGCGATCCACCAGTTGCATGACAGAGCTTGATCCATGCCGTTTATGCGTCTACCTCCTTGCCAGACCCATCAGCAAGAGCGGGATGAATGAATACCCCTCCACCAAGCGCGAACATTTCCCCGGGACCCCTCTGGGCACTGCTCAGTCCGATCGGCCGCATCGGACGCGAGCCCTACTGGCTCTGTTTCGCGATCATCTGGATCATTTTCTGCATCGCGATGAGGATCTGGTGGCTTTCCGAGCCCGGCACCCCGACGCCTGAGGCCCTGCTGGCGGGAGACTTCATCAACACCAATCCGCTGTTTCCGGTGCTGATCCTGGTGCTGCAATGGTTCCAGCTGGCGCTGGTGATCAAGCGCTTGCAGGATGTCGGTCAGAGCGGCTTTCTGGCCCTGCTGATTTTCGTTCCGGTTGTCAGCCTGATCATGCTGATCGTTCTGGGCCTGGTGCCGAGCCAGGCCGCGCCCAACCGGCACGGTCCGCTTCCCAACAGCTACTGGCGCAAGCGCTGACTGCTGCGTTGCCGCCAACCAACGTCCATACCGAGAGACCGATTTCATGCCTTCCTCCGCCGTTGCCATTGCTCAGGACCTGATCCGTTGTCCCTCGGTCACGCCTGCCGAGGGCGGCGCTCTGGAAACGCTGGAACGGCTGCTCGCTTCCGCGGGTTTCGCCGTCTCCAGGGTCACGTTCCAGGACACGGACACCCCGGACGTGGACAATCTGTTCGCCTCCATCGGCACCGGCGCGCCCCATTTCGTCTTCGCGGGCCACACGGACGTGGTTCCGGCGGGCGCGGCGGGCGACTGGCGTCACAGCCCCTTCGAGGCGGCGATCGAGGATGGCATGCTGTATGGCCGAGGTGCCGTCGACATGAAGGGCGGTATCGCCGCCTTCGCGGCCGCCGCCCTCGATTTCGTCGCTGAACAGGGCAACGGCTTCGGCGGAACACTCTCCTTTCTCATCACCGGCGACGAGGAAGGGCCCGCGGTCAACGGCACGGTCAAGCTGCTTGAATGGGCGAAGGCACAGGGGCATGTCTTCGATGCCTGTATCGTCGGTGAGCCGACCAATCCGGAGACACTCGGCGATGCCATCAAGGTCGGCCGGCGCGGGTCGCTCTCCGGAACGGTCTCCGTCACCGGCACCCAGGGGCATGTTGCCTATCCGCATCTGGCCGATAATCCGATCCCGGGTCTCCTGCGCCTGATGGCGGCGCTCGACGCGCTCGCGCTCGACAACGGCAACGACCGTTTTCAGCCGTCCAATCTGGAACTTGTCTCCGTGGATGTCGGCAACCCGGCCTTCAACGTCATTCCCGCCCGCGCCGAAGCCCGCTTCAACGTCCGCTTCAACGACGCCTGGACGCTCGGGGCCCTCAAGGACAGGATCCGGCAGACGCTGGAACAGGTCGATACTGGAAAACTCGAACTGGGACTTGAGTTCAAGCGCGATGCCAGTGAATCATTCCTGACGCGGGACGAGACGTTGATTGCGGCGCTCAGCGATGCGGTCGCGGCTGTAACCGGCCGCACACCTGAGCTGTCGACCGGAGGCGGCACGTCCGATGCACGGTTTATTAAGAACTACTGTCCGGTAGTGGAGTTCGGTCTGGTGGGGCAGACGATGCACAAGGTCGATGAATGTGTCGCCGTCAGCGATCTGGAGCGGCTGACCGCGGTCTACAAGAGATTTCTGGACAGTTTTTTTCAGGGGTGAACGGCATTTGATCGGTTTGGGCGAAATTCGCGCGGCACTGGACGGGTCCTGGCTGCTTCTGCGCAACCGGCCGGAAGGCATGGCGTTTTTCGACCAGTCGATCGGCGGGTTCTGGCGCTCGTTCCTGGTGATCTTTCTGCTGGTGCCGGCATTTCTGGTCAGCGGTCTGGCCGAGCAACGCTTCTATTTCATCGAGAACCTTTATCATCCGGACAGTTTTCCAGGTGACGCCTTCTGGTTCGCGCAGGCGGTCGGTCTGGGGGGCGACTGGCTTGCGCTCCCGGCTGTCCTGGCTGTCCTGGCGGTTCCGATGGGCATCTCGCACCGCTACGTGCCCTTCATCGTGGTGCACAACTGGACCAGCTTGCTGGCGTCAATTCCCTACCTTGTTACCTATCTGCTGTTCCTGCTCGGCGTGATCAGCCCGGGCTTTGCCGTGCTGTTCTCGCTGACCTGCCTGGTGGCCGTGATCTGGTACCGGTATCAGGTCGCCCGCATCGCCCTTCAGACCGGCATCAGCCTGTCCATCGGCATCGTCGTTCTGGAAGTGCTGATGACCCTGGTGATCTCCCAGATCGTCGGGCTGATGTGGGGAGGTTAGGGCAGCCGGTCACAGGCGGGCGGCCTTGGTGCAGCCGCACGCCCTGCCGCTTCAGTTCGCTCTGCAACAGCGAGATATTCATCGCGTCCAGATCCAGTCCGTGCTTGACCGATAGCGCGGCGGCGACACCCGTGCCCTGTCCGGTCACCGTGCAGCACATCATGTTGCGGGTGGCGGCGGGGCCGTTCAGGACCCGGGCGTATAAAGCTTGCTGCCGACCACCGGAAGGGCCGTGCCGGTGGTTTCAGGATAGGTTGTCGGCAATCCGGCCATCAGCCGCCCGCCCAGAAATGCCATCGCCTGTGCTTCAAGCGCATCGCCGTCGATCCGGAACATGTCCGAGGTGGCAACGTCCCCGGCAAGCAGATCCGCCAGTGCCCCCATCAGAACCGGATTGTGCCGGCCGCCGCCGCAGACGATCCAGAGGCGCGGGACCCGCGGCAGCAGGGTCTCCGACTTCGCGATAGCCTGCGCGGTGAAGGCCAGCAGGGTCGCCGCACCATCCTCAAGGCCGAGGCCTTCGGCAAAAGCTCCGGAGAAACTGTAGCGGTCGAGGGATTTCGGTCCGGGCGCGCCCAGAAACGGGTGGTCCAGTGCCTGCCGCAGCCTGGTCTCATCCACCTGCCCCCTGGCGGAGATCGCGCCGCCCGCGTCGTAGTCCCCCGCGCCGTGATGGCGGATCCAGTCGTCGAGAAGCGCGTTGCCCGGGCCGATGTCGAAAGCCAGCAGGCGGTCACCGTCGACATAGGTCAGGTTGGAGACCCCGCCGATATTCAGAAAGCACAGCGGTTGCCTGTCCTGACCGACCAGGGACCGCGTCAGGGCCTGGTGGTACACGGGCACCAGGGGGGCTCCTTGCCCGCCCGCGGCCATGTCCGCAAGCCGGACGTTGCCGATCACCGGCACCTGCAACGCATTGGCGAGGGCCTGCGGATCGCCGAGCTGCACCGTTTCGCCCGCCGCCGGGTCGTGCCAGACCGTCTGGCCGTGAAACACGACGGCATCGGGGTGAAGGCCGTGCTTGTCCAGGAAACTGCGGAGCGCTGCGGCGTGGTCCTGCGTGACATCCCGGGCAAGATCGGGCCAGGCGTCGCGCCGGGTTCCCTTGCCCGCCGCCGCCTCCAGCACGCGCCGTTTCGTCTCGGGCCGGTAGGCCACCGTCTCGGCCGGGCCGAAACGGGATACGGTTGTGCCGCCGGTTTCAATTTCCGCCAGATCAATTCCATCGGCGGAGGTTCCGCTTATGGTGCCGACGACAGACCAGGTGGTCATAGGCTCTCCGCGACAGCGTCCAGGCCGGCCCGGGCAATGTCGAACATCTCGTTCACCTGCGCCTCGGTGATGATCAGCGGCGGGCAGAAGGCCATGGCATCGAGCATGTTGCGCGAGATCAGGCCCCTGTCCTGGAATTCCGCGTTGGTTCTGACGCCCAGAGCGCCGGGGGTTTCGGCCAGGGCCGCGTGAGACAATTCGGCGGCCCCGATCAGGCCGATGCCGCGGGTCTCGACCACCAGCGGGTTTTCCGCCAGTTCGGCGAGGCGCTTCTGGAACACCGGCGCCACGGCCTTCACATGGCCGACCAGGTCGCGCTCCTCGATGATCTTCAGGTTTTCCAGCGCGACGGCGGCCGCCACCGGATGACCGCTGCCGGTGTAGCCGTGACCGAGCACGCCGATCCTGTGGCTTTCATCGGCGATCGGCTGGTAGACGGCGTCATTGATCAGCAGCGCGGAAATCGGCTGATAGGAGGACGACAGCGCCTTGGACAGTGTCATCATGTCCGGCTTGAGATCATAGGTCTGGGTCCCGAACATGTTGCCTGTGCGGCCAAAGCCGCAGATGACCTCGTCCGCGACGAACAGGATGCGGTATTTCTTCAGGACCGGCTGCACCGCCTGCCAATAACCGTCCGGCGGCACGATGACGCCGCCGGCGCCCATGACCGGCTCGGCGAAGAAGGCGGCGATCGTTTCCGGGCCTTCGGCCAGTATCATGTCCTCAAGATCCTGCGCGCATCTCCCGGCGAAATCCGCTTCGCTTTCCCCGTCCTTCTTCATGGTGCGGTAATGAGGACAGGTGGTGTGCAGGACCTGGGGGATCGGAAGGTCGAAGGACCGGTGATTGTTGACCAGTCCGGTCAGGCTGGCCGAAGCGAGCGTGACCCCGTGATAGCCGCGCACCCTGGAAATGATCTTCTTGCGCTGCGGCTGGCCGAGCGCGTTGGAACGGTACCAGATCAGCTTGATCGCGGTGTCGTTGGCCTCGGAGCCGGAGTTGGTGAAATAGACCTTCGACATCGGCACCGGCGCCATCTCGATCAGCTTTTCGGCAAGTTCGATCGACGGGCCGTGGGTCTTGTAGGTGAAGGTGTGATAATAGGGCAGCTTCTGCATCTGGCGGGTGGCCGCGTCGACAAGACGCTTTTCGCCGAAGCCGACCGCTACGCTCCACAGACCGGCCATGCCTTCGATGTAACGCTTGCCGCCGATGTCCTCGACGTAGATGCCGTCGCCTTTTTCAATGACCAGCGCGCCGGTCTCCTCCTGTCGGCGGGCATCGGCATAGGAGTGAAGCTGACAGGCGGAATCGCGGGCTTCGAGTGAATTTGGCAACTGCGCCATGGGAGGCCTCATGTCGTGAGCAATGATAAGATCCGCAGGACGACCCATCCGCAGGGCGACACGGCGGTGCCGGCGCGGTCAGGACCACGTCAGGGTAGGGACCCTAGTCCCACCCGTGCGAACGGGCAATCGGTGCCGTGGGAAAAACAGGCTTGCGGAACCAGGTGCTGCCGACCCTCGGGATCGCGTCACCATTGCAGCCAGGGGGAGCAACCAGGGGGGAGCAGACGCAAAGGGCTCTTTCCAGGGTCCCTTTCAACTGGGCCCTTTCAACTGGGCAAGCCGCGGGCGAGGGGGCGGAAGGACTGCCGGGCACGTCCCGCCGCGCCCGAAACATTCGGGAAACCTTGCGTTTTTTGAGGGAATACAAGGCTTTCTTGACGAAACCCTGCCGGAGGATGCGCGCTGAAATTGCATAAACGAGAAAAAGTCGGACTATTTTTTGTAATCTGCCTTGTTTTTACCATTGTTTTCGCCTAGATAAAGCTCATCGATATTGTTTGACGAACTTTGTGACTGCGCGGCGTGCCGCGGCCCGAACGATCTTCCCTATCAACGTCGACCTAACCGCATTGTCGCGCAAAATTAGTGGCATGCATACATTCATGACCGATTGAAAGGTAATCGTTATGACCGTTGGAACCGTTAAATTCTTCAACTCCACCAAAGGCTTCGGCTTCATTCAGCCGGACGATGGCGCTGCAGACGTGTTCGTTCACATCTCCGCTGTCGAGCGCGCTGGCATGCCGCCGCTCGTCGAAGGCCAGAAGGTCAGCTTTGACGTTGTCCAGGACCGTCGCTCCGGCAAGTCCGCTGCTGACAACCTGCAGGCCGTTTAAGGCTTCGTCCCCGGTCCCTGACCACGGATGTACTGGCAGGGACGAGACGGATGAGACGAAAGGTCGGGAAATTTCCCGGCCTTTTTTTATGCGCACTTTTTGATGCGCACCTTTGAAAGGATCGGAAGTCATGTCCACGGAGACCACCGACGGCAAGCTCAGCCGGACACGGCGGGAGACAGCGGAATCAAAGGCTGAAACGACCAAGCGGATTTCGCAGGAGATCCTGCAGGCAGAAGTAGACCTGCGCGAAGCCAAGACCAATAAACTGCGCGCGGCGCGCCTGGCCATGCAGGCGGACCAGCCGGCCCCGGAACCGGCCGGCAAGACAAAAAAACGCAAACGGTCCGCTTCCTGAGGCGACCATTGCCTGCGCCCCTCAGAGAAACCGGCGCGGAGCCCGATATCAATTCCAGGGCGCGCCGATTTTTCGGCGGGAACCAGGCATCACCCGCCCAACGGAAACGCGCCGGGCAGATTTTCCCGAAGACGCAGACGCACTGAAGAGACTGTTGTGCCAGGCACCCGTTTCGCTGGACAACCGGAACACCCGAGACCAACCGCTGCCGCCGGAGAATGCCCTCTCGGCCAGGGATACAGACGCGAGCATGTCACTCCGGGTGCGAGGGGGTGCTGGGCCCGGCCGGAAAGTTCACCAGATCCACATCGGGCGCAATGATCGAAATCCGCCAGGACCAATTCGGGATATGGGCACGAGAGCCTGGATCAGTTCGGTGCTTGCCCGAGTTCTTCAGCAGCACCGCACAGGCCCGTGAAAAACTCTTTGGCGCAGGCTCACGGTGATAGCCGATGCTGCATGAACGGATTACCCTGAGCCGATGGATGTCACCGTTTTCCTGTGCCCGGTCAGTCCTGCCGACGACGCGCTGCTGCCGTCGATTTCGGCGCAGCTGATTGCCGAAGAACGTGCCCGGGCAGATCGCTTCGTCGTGCAGGGTGCACGGCGGCTCTACATCGTCGCCCACGCCCTGCTTCATCACGCACTTGGTCGGCACGGGGTGGTGGCTCGCGAGTTCGCTCTGAATGCCTACGGCAAGCCATTTCTGCCCGGCGCGTCCATTCGGTTTAACGTCAGCCATACCGAAGGCCTGGCCGCAGTCGCAATCGCAAGGGAAATCGAGATTGGAGTCGATGTCGAATTGGTACGCGACCTGCGCGACCGCGAAAGTGTGGCGCGTGCCGTCTTTTGCCAGGAGGAGATCGAGGAGATCGGCAAGTGCCGCGAGCCGCTTGAACGGTTCTTTCAACTCTGGACCGCGAAGGAGGCGGTGATGAAAGCAAACGGCCTGGGTTTCTCCATGCCTCCGAAACAAATTGGCTTCACCGGTCACAAGCCGCAGCTTGTCGCCCTGCCGCAAGATTATGGAGCGCCACAAGACTGGTGGCTCGAAAGCACGCGCATCGGGGCGCACTGGTTCGCGCTTGCAGCGAGAAGCAGGTTGAACGGGCTGAGCCGTGTCGACCTTTGCCCCAGCGACCTTGTTCCCGGCTAGTCCCGCACCGCACGGACTTCGATCAGGCATTCCGAACCAGGCTCTTCTGCGCCGCGACGCCGACTTGTCGAAAACAACAGCGCCGTCCGCTCTGCCCCCGCGAACCTGAGAAAGGACCTTGGCAGGATCAATCGCCAATATGGGGCTCTCTGACGTGGATGCCGCCATCGCTTTGGTTCCTGCAAAACCATTTTGGCGCATTCGATATCGTCGGGCGGGGGCAAAAACCGCATCGGTTCGAATTCAACGCGAAGCGGCTCCATGAAGCATTGGCCACGAAGAACCCCGGCAGAGGTCTACCGGCCCTCGCCAAGGCCTTGTCAAGGCCTGCAGGAGTAGACTATCCCTTCCATGCCCGCGATGCCCTGGGGACCGCCCGCGGCCGGATCTGCATGCATCGCAAGAAGATCAGCGTCTCGACCGTGCTGGCCGGCCAGAAGCCCGGGATCAGGGAAATGGAGAGAGCCTGCCCCGGACCTGATCCGGGGGAAACCGGCTGATCAGCTTCCTGAGCTGTGATCCGGGCTACATCGATCTGGCGCAGGGAACACCACAGACAATCGACACCCGGTTTGGCACGAGTTTGTAACTCATGTCTCCGGTATAAACTGTTACCTATGTCTCAAGGCTGGACATTTTGGGAAATGGCGCACCGGAGAGGATTCGAACCCCTGACCCCCAGATTCGTAGTCTGGTGCTCTATCCAGCTGAGCTACCGGTGCGTATTGCGAAGACCTTGCCATCGGGTTTTTCAAAGAACCTCGGGATGGCCGGTCCAGGCGCTGCGGGGCGTTTGTGCGTGCCCCGGACAGGGCGCTTAGTTACTGCGGACAGGCGGGGATTGCAAGCGACTTTTCGAACTTTTTTCAAGGAACTGTCACATTCCCCGGGAAAGCCCGCGCCTCACGCCCGATCGTGTCGAGACGGCGTTGCCGGAAGCCTCCCTCGGCCCGAAAAACCCGTTGAGAAATCCCGTTCAGAAAATCGGTCGGGAAAACCCATCGGGAAGACCGGTCGCGAAAACCGGTCTGGCACATCGTGTCAGGCGCTCCGGTCAGGCGGTCCGGTCGGGCACCTCAAGGCAGAAGCAGGTGTCAGGCTGGCTTTCATCCAGGTGGATGCTGCCGCCATGGGCTTTCACAAGTTCCGCGACGATTGCCAGCCCGAGGCCGACCCCGCCTGTCTTGGAGCCGCTGTGAAAGGCCTTGAAGAGGGCTTTCCTGGTGTTGCCGGGGATGCCCGGCCCCGTGTCCCGGATGCGGACCTGGACACAGGTGCCTGCGCGTGCGGCTTCCAGGGTGATCCGGCGCACCAGCGTCTCGTCCCGCTCCGTCTCAAGCGCCTGCAGGGCGTTGCGCACCAGGTTCAGCAGCGCCCGGAAAATCTGCTCCGGATCGGCATCGATCTCGATGTCTTCCGGGATCCGGTTGTCGAATGTCACGCTGTCATGATCGGCCAGGCCCAGCACGTCGGCGACATCGTCGCCCACCCGGCACAGGGCCAGAAGCCGCCGTTGCGGCGCGCGTTCCTGGGCCTTGCCGTAGGACATCACCGCCTGCGTATAGCCGACGGCCCGGTCGAGCGTCGCCAGGATCTTGGGAGCCAGCCGGCTGACCGTCGGGTCGGGCACGTGTTCCAGGCGTTCCAGGAACAGTTGCGCGGAGGCCAGCAGGTTGCGCAGATCGTGATTGATCTTGGACACCGCCAGGCCGAGGTCGGCAAGCCGCTGCTTCTGATGCAGGGCGCGTGACAGGGCCTCTTCCATCGCCGCCAGACGGATCTCGGCATCGCCGAGTTCGTCGCGCCGGCCGGAGATCCTGACGATGCGCGAGGCGTCTTCCGGGCTCTCGGCAAAGTGTTCCATGGAGCGCGTCAGCCGCCGCAGCGGCCGGATGAACAGCGCTCTCAGGGTGATATAGACGAGGCTGGCGGTGATGATGGAGATCACCAGGGACAGGGCCAGGATCCTTCCCGAGAAGGCGAGCATGTCCTTTTGCAGAAGCCCGACCGGCAGGACGACGTCCACCCGCTCCGTGTGCCCCATCCGCCCGGTTCCGATGACCCGCATCACACCGCCGCCGCGATATGTCAGGATCTCGAAACTGCTCAGGATCGACGACCAGGGTGTGACATCGGCCATGTCGATGACAAGGTCCACTTCGCCCGGCACATCGCTCATGGCGATCAGGCTGCGCTGGGTGCCCTGGTCCAGGGCGATCGCCAGCGCGCCGGTGGTGTTGAGCAATTCTTCCTGCAGGCGCGGAGCGATCGTATTGGTTTCGGCCAGAACGGAAGCGGCGACACCGGCCGTGGTCAGCCTGTCCATCAGCCAGGTATCGCGGAAGTTGGCGATCGAGGGAACGTAGATGCAGACCTCGGCCAGCATCACGAAGACGACGGTCAGAAGGAGCAGCTTGCCGGACAGCCCGCCGAAGCGGTAGCGTCCGAAGCTGCCGTCGGGCTCGGCAGGACTGACCGCAGCGTCATGCGGGACGGTCGATCCCCGTGGCTGGCCCTCATGTTTCATGTCACGTCTTTCCAATAGTCCATGACCCCGGCCAGGTTTCCAGGATTCCGGAAGTCCGGAAACCTGTCAGCCCCGGTGGATGGGGTCATGCGCCGGCATCTGTGCGGACCGGCAAACAATCAACCCAGTTTGCGCAACATTGCAATCACCCAGCGTACCCAAGCATTTTTGGGGGCTTGCGCATAGTAGGCAATTGCTGCAGTGCGCACCAGTTCCCCGAGGGTGGGGTAGGGCGCGATGAACCCGGCCAGGTCTTTCATGGACATGTTCCTGGTCAGGGCCAGCGAAAGAAGGTTCAGGATCTCGCCTGCCTGGGCTCCGGCAACGCCGGCGCCAAGCAGGCGTCCGCGCGGTCCGGCGATCAGTTTCAGCCGGCCTGTGGTCAGGGCCTCGGCCCGGGCCCTGTCATTGCCGGAATACTCCGCGGCCAGCACCCTGACACGGTCGCCGTACTTCTCGCGGGCCTGCGCTTCGGTAAGACCCAGGTGGCCCAGTTCCGGCGCCGTGTAGGTGACCCACGGCACGATGTCGTTGCGCATGGCGATGGGCAGGCGGAACAGGATCGAGCGGATGACCAGACCGGCCTGATGGCCGGCGACATGGGTGAACTGCAGCCCGCCGGCCACGTCTCCGATGGCATAGATCCTGCGGTTGGACGTGCGCAGGCCCTTGTCGACGCTGATTCCCTTGCGGTCGAAATCGACACCGGCCGCCTCCAGGCCAAGTCCGTCCACATTGGGCGCCCGGCCCACGGCGACCAGCAGATGGCTGGCCGTCAGCGTGACCGGTGTTCCGTCCTGCGCTTTCGCCGAGACGGCAATCCCCTGACCGGAGCTGGCAACGCCTTCGACGCTGGTCTGCTCCAGGATTTCGACACCTTCGGCGCGCACGGTGTCCAGGACGATCGCCGCCAGCTCCGGGTCGTCCTTGCCGAGCGCGCGGCTTGCTTCCAGAACGGTGACCTTCGAGCCGAGACGGCGGTGGGCCTGGGCCATTTCAAGGCCGATCGGCCCGCCGCCGACAACGGCCAGATGCTCCGGCAGGCTGCGCAGGTCGAACAGGGATTCGTTGGTGAGGAAGGGCACCTTGTCCAGCCCTTCAATCGGTGGGACCAGGGCGGTCGAGCCCGTGGCAATCACGAATCGGCGGGCCCTGATCTCGGTCTCGCCCGCGCGCACCGTGTCCGGCCCGGTGAAATGGGCCGCGCTGCGCAGAACCGTCACCCCGAGACCTTCGAACCGTTCCTGGGAATCATGCGGCGCGATGGCGTCGATCACCTGCCGGACGTGATCGTTGACGCGGGCGAAGTCGACGGTTGGTTCCATCGGCCCGACCCCGAAACCGGAGGCCTTGCGCCCCGCGGCGGCGGCCTTGGCGGCGGCCAGCAGCGCCTTGGAGGGAACGCAGCCGTAATTCAGGCAGTCGCCGCCCATGAGGTCTTTCTCGATCAGGACCACGTCGACTCCGAACGCGGCGGCGGCGGCGGCGACCGAAAGACCGGCGGACCCGGCTCCGATCACGCAAATATCCGGGGTCAGCAACTTGGCCATGAGGCAATCCTATCAGGTGCGATATTGGGAAAGGTCAGCGCGTGCGCAGCTTTTTCAGGACAAGGGGAATGAGGCTTGCCAGACCGAGCGCGAAGAAGGCCGCCAGAAGCTGCGGCGTGACCAGAGCGGAGACGTTAATCCGGCAATTTCCGGCTGCTGCGCACCCCGGGTTTGCCGCCTCCTGGGCAGCGATCACGCTGTCCAGTCCGGAGCCGATGAAGGTGAAGGCGAAGGTTCCCGGGACGATGCCGACAAAAGTGGCGAGCGCATAGGCCGGCAACGGCATGCGGAATATGGCCGGCGCGATATTGACCAGCCAGAACGGAAAGATCGGTGTCAGCCGCAGGAACAGGAGGTAATGGAAGGCGTCCTTGCGAAAGCCCTCGGCGAGACGGGCGAGAAACGGCCCGGCGCGGTCGGTCAGCAACTCCCCGAAGGACGACCGGGCCACCAGGAACACGGCGCAGGCCCCGATTGTGGCTCCGATGACGGTGGCGATGCCGCCGAGCACCCAGCCGAACAGGAAGCCGCCGGCGATGGTCAGCAGGGACGCGCCGGGGAACGACAAGGACACGGCAACGGCGTAGAGGCCGAGGTAGACGGCAAGCGCCACGCCCAGATGCGCGCCAACGAATCCAGCCAGCTCCTGGCGCTGCATGATCAGGTTCGACAGGGTCAGGGTTTCATGCAGGCCGAAGGCGAAACCGAGGGCCATCAGGAGCACCAGGGCAGCCACGGGCAGCCACCGGCGCAGCCTTGCAGGCAGGGCAGGGGGCGGCGTGCTCCCGGCGCCCGGCTTGGTGTCTTTCGGCAGCGTCATTGTTCGGCCTCGTCTCCCTGCATGTCGGTTCCCGTCATCTCTCTTTTTCGTGCAGGATCTGGCCTGTCTGTTTGTCGTGATAGGCAGATGTACCTTAAACATGGTAAAAAGAACCGCGCTTCACTGATATGTGAGGCGCCCGGCTCTGCGGGTCACCTGTACGTGATCGAAACGAAAACGCAGATTCTTGTCCGGTCAAAGTTGACTTGAGGCGGCTTGGCGCTTATAAGCGCGCTCGATCGGGACACGCATTCGGACCCAGGCTGACGGAGCCGCGCTCTTTGAAGCGCTTCGGGTGCTTCCTCCAAAGAATTTAAAAATGAACAAGGGCCGCGCTAAAAGTCGCGCGGGGAAGAACAATGAAGCGTACGTATCAACCGAGCCGTCTTGTCCGCAAGCGTCGTCACGGCTTCCGCGCACGTATGGCGACCAAAAATGGCCGTCAGATACTTGCTCGCCGCCGTTCCAAGGGTCGCAAGAGCCTCAGCGCCTGACAGGCGATCAGCCCGCAGCGCGCCGGGTTGGCGGCGTCTGCCAACACCGACCCGCCGCTATGGACACTTTGAAAAAGCGCTCCGAATTCCTGGCGGTCGCCAAAGGCGGCCGGCTGGGGCGGCGCGCTTTTGTCGTTCAGGGTCTGAAACGCGACAGCGACGACGTCTCCCGTGTGGGCTACACGGTCACCAAGAAGACCGGAAATTCGGTCGCACGCAGCCGCATCAAGCGGCGGCTGCGGTCGGCTGTTGCCGCGCTTTCGACCGACGATATTCCGCGGCAGGCGGATTTTGTGCTGGTCGCGCGCGACAGCGCACTCACTCTTCCCTTTCAAAAACTTGTTGCAGACCTTAAGTCTGGCCTACACCAGGTGCTGGATCCGCAAACGCCGCGCGGGCGGGGGAAACCACGCCGGCCGACGCGGCAGGCTGAAACGACATCGCGCAGGAAACAGGGGTAATTCCAGTTGATTTCTGAAAACCGCAACACGATTCTCGCAATCGTTCTGTCCCTGATTGTTCTGCTGGGCTGGCAGTATTTTATCGCCGGGCCCCAGATGGATCGCCAGCAGGCCGAGCTCCTTGCCGAGCAGGAAGCCTCGCGGGCCGTGGCCGGCGGCAACGTCAACCCCGACGCGCCCCAGCCGCTCACCAGCGCCCAGGGCGGCGACGCCGCCGCGCCGGCCGCGGGCCAGCAGGCTGCCTTCGCCAGCCGCGACCAGGCGCTCGCGGCCACCGATCGCGTCACCATCGACACGCCCAGCCTCGAAGGCTCGGTCAACCTGAAGGGCGGCCGTTTCGACGATCTCCGCCTGAAGGACTATCACGAGACGGTCGACAAGAGCAGCCCGACCATCGCGCTGTTTTCCCCCTCCGGCAGCCCCAACCCCTATTACACCGACTATGGCTGGGTGGCCGATCCGGGCGCGGACGTTGCCTTGCCGGGGCCGGAGACCGTGTGGTCCGCGCAAGACGGCGCACGGCTGACGCCGGAAACGCCGCTGACCCTTACCTGGGACAACGGCGCGGGTGTCACCTTCACGCGCACTTATTCGGTCGACGACGACTACATGTTCACCGTCGCCCAGTCGGTCGAGAACAATGGCAGCGCAGACGTCACGCTCTATCCTTATGGCCTGATCGCCCGCAAGGGCATTCCCGAAACAAGCGGTATCTGGATCCTGCACGAGGGCCTGCTGGGTGTCTTCGGGGAAGACGGGCTGAGCGAAGTCGATTATTCCGACCTTGAGGAAGAAGGCACGATCCGTCCCGCCAAGGTGGACAATGGCTGGCTGGGGATCACCGACAAATACTGGGCGTCGACCCTCATCCCGGTTCCGGGTGAGGAATTCCAGCCGAGCTTCAGCCATTCGACCGTGACCGGCAACTTCCAGGCGGACTATCTCGGCAATGCCGTGACGGTCGCCGCCGGCCAGACCGGCGAGAGCAGCTCCTACCTGTTCGCGGGGGCCAAGGAAACCAAGCTGCTCGACGGCTATGAGGAAGCACTCGGCATCGAGCGTTTCGAACTTCTGATCGACTGGGGCTGGTTCTACTTCCTGACCAAGCCGATGTTTTTCGCCATCGACTATTTCTTCCATCTCCTCGGCAACTTCGGCGTCGCCATCCTGGTGGTGACCGTCATCGTCAAGATGATCTTCTTCCCGCTGGCCAACAAGTCCTACGTCTCGATGAGCAAGATGAAGCTCGTCCAGCCGCAGATGACGGAAATCCGCGAGAAATACGGCGACGACAAGCAGAAGCAGCAACAGGCGCTGATGGAGCTCTACAAGAAAGAGAAGATCAACCCGCTGGCCGGCTGCCTGCCGATCCTGGTGCAGATCCCTGTGTTCTTCGCGCTCTACAAGGTGCTGTTCGTCACCATCGAAATGCGCCATGCGCCGTTCTTCGGCTGGATCCAGGATCTGTCCGCACCGGATCCCACAACGCTGTTCAACCTGTTCGGCCTGATCCCCTGGGATCCGCCGCAGATGCTGATGCTGGGTGTCTGGCCGCTGATCATGGGCATCACCATGTTCATCCAGATGAAGATGAACCCGGCCCCGCCCGACCCCACCCAGCAGATGATCTTCACCTGGATGCCGGTGGTGTTCACCTTCATGCTGGCCTCTTTCCCGGCCGGTCTGGTGATCTACTGGGCCTGGAACAACACCCTCTCGGTGACCCAGCAATACGTCATCATGCGCCGCCAGGGCGTCAAGGTGGAGCTGTGGGACAATCTGGGCGCGCTGTTCAAGCGCAAGAAAGCGGCGCCTGAAGACAAAAGCTGAGGCTGCCGGGCAACCGGACCACAGGTAACAAGACAAAAGGCCCCGCCAACCCGGTGGGGCCTTTTCGTGACGGGCTTGTTCACACGAGCTGTATGGGCTGGCCTCCGACAATCGGGGGCACGGGGGCGACCGCCGGCGCCGGCCGGTCTGCGCGGAAGCTGATGGCGTAACGATTGCCCAGCAGAAACGTCGAGATGGCCCGCATGATCCGGGCACGTGCCCTGTTGTCCTGAAACCGTAAATTGCGCAAACCGTTCACGTAGTCCGTGAAGGTGGGATCCGGCGCATTTGTTCTCGGCCGGAAGCCAATCTGCTTGTCGCCAAGCTTGACCTCGTAGCCGAACATCGCGAGCCCGAGCAGTTCGCGCGTCAGAACACGCGGGTTGTTGAAACGTGAATCCCAGAACATGCCCAGGTTCCAGCTGAAAAAGCGCTGCCAGACCATATGCCTGTATTCTTCGGTGTTTTTCAGAAAGGCGTCCGGCGGTCTGCCGCCAAATGCGTGGGCGTATCGTGCGCGCATCCGCTCCAGTTCCGGTCTTAGCGTGACCTCGCATTCCCGCCAGATACCCTGCTCATAGCGGTCAAGCGCAATCACGAAATCATGCTGTGCGGTTGCCGAACCGACGATCAGGGCGTCGTTCAGGATCGGGGTCCAGCGGTCTTCGCTGAGTATGCTGCCAACGCCGGTCACCGGGACGACCCGATTGTCGGGGTTTGCGGCGGGTGCGCCCGGCGCGCCATTTACGGCCGCGCCCGGCCTTGGTGCTTCACGATCCACCTGGGCCTCACGGGCTGCAACCACGGTTTCCCGGTCCTGAATACCGTTGACGCCGGTGATGCCGAAGCTGAAGATCAGATCCCGCGCCATGCGGATGCTGGTGCCGCCCAGGACCACGAACTCCAGCTCGTTCCGGGCCGTCGCCTCGTAGAGCCGGAAAGCCGCCCGGATATAGGCGGGCATGACACAATCATTGTCCCAGGAGGCATGGCGCCACCAGCCGACCCATCTGTTGTCCTGCCGGTAGATCGCCGTCAGCCCTTCGACTTCCCGTTTGAAAGCGTTCCATTGCAAATGCGGCATCGTCGTCTCTCCTTCGCGAGGGACAGGACCTCTGTCCGGTGGCTGTAAGGTAGAGACGGGAACGGGAAGAGACCTGTGACGCCGCGCACAGCAAAATTCGGAAATCAGATCTCTCCGTCCCCTTGACCCGGTAACCGCGACCGTGTTTTATCTCGCTCGCTGGCACCCGGCCGGGTGACAGCTCCAGTTTTCAAGGAGTGCATGGATCAATGACCCGCTAAAGCAAGACCTGATCCGCAAGGCGAAGCCGCTCACCGGCAGGTCGACCGCGCAACCAGCGCGTTTTCCTCTTCCCTTGTTTCTTGCTTATCCGGAGGTCCCATGCACGGCCCCTCTCCCGACACGCTCCACCCGTTCAATGGTGAACCGCATACGGTTTTCCTGAAAAACGTCATCACACGTCCGACCATCGAAGTCGGCGACTTCACCTATTACAACGACGAGGCCCACGCCGCCGAGTTCGAGAGCCGCAATGTGCGCTATCATTTCGACTTCATCGGCGACCGGCTGAAGATCGGAAGGTTCTGCGCCCTGGCCCAGGGCACGACCTTCATCATGAGCGGCGCCAACCACGCCATGACCGGGTTCTCCACCTTCCCTTTCAATATCTTCTGCGACGCCTGGAGGGAGACGTTCGACCCGGCAACGATCTTCGGGCATCTCAAGGATGACACGCTGGTAGGCCATGACGTCTGGTTCGGCGCCAATGCCACGGTGATGCCGGGCGTGACCATCTGTTCCGGTGCGATCATAGGCGCGAACGCAGTGGTCGCTTCCGACGTTCCGCCCTTCGCGGTCGTCGTCGGCAATCCGGCCCGGGTGGTGAAGCTGCGTTTCGACGAAGACACCATAGACCGTCTTCTGGAAATCGCCTGGTGGAACTGGCCGGTCGAAAAGATCACCCGGCATCTCGTCGCGATCCGGGGGGCGGATCTCGGCGCTCTGGAAGCTGCGGCAGCCGAGGACAACAGCAGGCTCGACGCCGTCGGGCAAGCAGGGTAGAAGGCGCTCATGAGCGAAGATCAAACCTATTCCGCGGAAGAACTGGAAGCGGGCCGGCTGTTGTTTGCCCGGCCCTGGGACTTCCTGACCAGCGTCACCGACATGGCGAACCTGCCCGAGGTCACCGGCATCGAGATCGCCTTCGCGGGACGCTCGAATGTGGGCAAGTCCAGCCTGATCAACGCGCTGACCGGGCGCAAGGGTCTGGCACGAACGTCCTCGACGCCCGGGCGCACGCAGATGCTGAATTTCTTCGTCGCCCCGGACACGCCGCTGACCATCGTCGACATGCCCGGATACGGCTATGCCCAGGCGCCGAAGGAACTGGTGGACGCCTGGACACAGCTGGTGTTCGCCTACCTGCGCGGACGTCCGAATCTGCGCAGGATCATTCTCCTGATCGACAGCCGGCACGGCATCAAGCAAAACGATCTGGACGCCATGGACCTGCTCGACAAGGCCGCCGTGGTCTATCAGGTGGTGCTGACCAAGGCGGACAAGATCAAGCCGCCGCAGCTTGTCCGGCTGATCGAGGACACCAAGGCCATTCTGGCCAAACGTGTGGCCGCCTATCCGGAGATTCTGGCGACCTCCTCGGAAAAGAACCGTGGCGTGGACGTGTTGCGCGCCGAATTGCTGTCCCTGCTGGGGTCCTGACGCAGACAGGCCTCTGGCAGACCGCTTGCAAGGCGCCGGCAGGCCTCTGGCAGGCCGCTGCCAGACCCAGATTGTGAAGACCCGGCAAACCGGCTATAGCAAAGATCCTTCGATCCTGTAATTGCCGCCAGATTGAGTATCAATCCCTCCATGACCACACCTGAATTGTCCAGCCGCGCCGAGATTATCGCCCACGCCTTGCCCTACATGCAGCGCTACGACAACAAGACCGTAGTGGTGAAATACGGCGGTCATGCCATGGGCGAACCGGAGCTGGGACAGGCCTTTGCCCGCGACATCACCCTGCTGCGTCAGTCCGGTGTCAATCCGGTGGTCGTGCATGGCGGCGGCCCTCAGATCGGCCGGATGCTGCAGCGGCTCAACATCGTCAGCGAATTCAAGGGCGGACTGCGCGTCACTGACAAGGCGACGGTCGAGGTGGTCGAGATGGTGCTGGCCGGATCGATCAACAAGGAAATCGTCCAGATGATCAATGCCGAGGGCGGCCGCGCGGTCGGCCTGTGCGGCAAGGACGGCAACCTGGTCACCGCGCGCAAGCTGAAGCGCACCGTGGTCGACCCGGACAGCAACATCGAAAGTGTTGTCGATCTCGGTTTCGTCGGCGAGCCGGCAACCGTCAATCCGACTGTTCTGAAACTGGTGCTGAAGGAAGACATCATCCCGGTGATCGCGCCGGTCGCCCCGGGCGAGGACGGCGAGACCTACAACATCAACGCCGACACGGCCGCCGGTGCCATCGCCGGCGCGCTCGACGCGACGCGCCTCTTGTTCCTGACGGACGTCCCGGGCGTGCTCGACAAGGACGGCAAACTGATCAAGCAGCTGAGCGTTGCCAAGGCCCACGAGCTGATCGCCGACGGCACCATTTCCGGCGGCATGATCCCGAAGGTCGAGACCTGCATCGAGGCGCTGGACCGGGGCGTGGAAGGTGTCGTCATCCTGAACGGCAAGGTGCCGCACGCGGTTCTGCTCGAACTGTTCACCGATGGCGGCGCAGGGACCCTGATACGACCGTGACCGGAAAACGCACCCTGCCCGGCGAGGGCGCGCATGCCCACCAACACGACCTGAGACTGTTCAAGGGGATCGAGGCCTGGGTGTTCGATCTGGACAACACGCTGTATCCGCATGAAGCCGATCTGTTCTCGCAGATCGACGACAAGATTTCGCGATATGTGCAGAAGCTGCTCGACCTCTCCCGCGAGGAGGCGAGGGCGCACCAGAAAGAACTCTATCACGAGCACGGAACGACCCTGCGCGGCCTGATGAAGCGGCACGAGATCGACCCGGACGATTACCTTCGCGCCGTCCATGACATCGATTATTCGGGGCTCCTGCCCAACCCGGATCTGGCCAGTGCGATCGAGGCGCTGCCGGGCAGGAAATTCATCTTCACCAACGGTGACCGGCCGCATGCGGAGCGCACTGCGGCGGCCCTTGGCATCTCGGATCATTTCGAGGATATTTTCGGCATCGTCGAAGCCGATCTGATCCCGAAACCCAACCGGGAAACCTATGACATGTTTCTGGCGAAGACCGGCATATCCTCGGCGCGCGCGGCCATGTTCGAGGACCTGCCGAAAAACCTTGCGGTGCCGCATCAGCTCGGCATGTGCACCACGCTGCTCGTTCCCAAAGGCACCCGCGAGGTCTTCCGGGAAAGCTGGGACCTGGAAGGCGAGCCTTACCCTCATGTCGACTTCGTTACCGACGACCTGACGGGCTTCCTGAAGGCGGTCCTTGGCGGCCTCGGCTAGGTCTTCTGCCGGACGCCTCCAGCTCGACACGTGTCGCGCGATCCATTATTGACTTAAATTCAATAGTCCGGAACCGTGCCTCATGGCGTCCCTGCGCGCACTTCATGCCTTTTCCCTGCTGGCCCGCCACGGCCGGGCGGCGCTCGCAGCCGAAAAACTGGGGGTCTCGCCCTCGGCGCTGTCCCACCTGATGCGCAAGCTCGAGAGTGAATTGGGGGCGACCCTCGTCAACCGGGACGGGCGCGGGCTGACGCTGACGGAGGAAGGCCAACGCCTTGCTCTCAGCCTCGGCGACGCCTTCGACCGTATCGGCGAAGCGGTGGACAGCTTCAAGCGGCGCGGCCGCACGGAACTCAGGATCAGCACGGTGTCCACCTTCGCGACCCGCTGGCTGATCCCGCGCCTGCCGGATTTCCAGGCCGGCCAGCCGGATGTGGAGCTGTTGTTGTCCGCGTCCACCCGCATGGTGGATCTCGACCGGGAAAATTACGATTGCGCGATCCGTCTTGGAACCGGCAACTGGCCAGGCGTGGAAAGCCGGCTCCTGTGGCAGGAACATCTGGCGGTCGCGCTGGCACCGGGTCTTCTGAAGGAGACGGCTCCGGCCGACCCGGCCGTTCTGTCGAAGCTTCGCTTGCTGCACAGCGCTTCCCGGCGCGGCGACTGGATCCGTTGGCTTGAGCAGGCCGGTCTCGAGCATCCCGACACCACTTCGGGCACCGTGCTGCAGAGCCGTGACCTTGCCATACAGGCGGCCATCGCCGGCATGGGAGCCATCGTCATCGACCGGCGCTTCGTCAGCCAGGAACTGGAAGCCGGGCACCTGGTCATGCCCGACTGGGCCGTGGTCGAACTCGATACCGGCTACTGGTTCGTCCGCTCCCCCACCCGAACGCTCACCCGTCCGGTCGCCGCATTCAGGGACTGGCTGCAGACGGCGGTGTGAACCCACCCGAAGGATTGGAAGAGACCGATGGTTACAGGAAGATGCGAATGCGGCAAGGTGATCTTCGAGGTCAATGCCGTCCGGGACACGGTGACGGTCTGTCATTGCGGCCAGTGCCGGCGTACCAGCGGCCACCTGTGGGCCAGCACGACGGCGCCTGCGGACACGCTTCGCTTCACCTGTGACGAAGGGCTTTCCTGGTACCGGTCGTCCGATTTTGCGGAACGTGGTTTCTGCAAGGTCTGCGGGTCCAGCCTGTTCTACAGGATGGACGGAGACAACACTCTGGCAATCGCGGCCGGCTGCCTGGACACGGCAGACGATCTGACCACCGGCAAGCATATCTTCGTCAAGGACAAGGCCGCTTACTACCAGATCGGCGACGGCGCGCCTCAGTTTCAAAAACTCTGAGCCGCGCGAAGCGGAAACGAGCGGTCCCTGACGGAAGGTCTGTCCGGTCGTCTTGCCTCGATCCCGGAAATGGCCCCATACTCGTCCGGCTGCCGGGACAGATGCGCTGCACCTGTTTCGGAGGCAGTTCAGGGGATTTCAAGGGCTTTCTGGGGGGGAAGTATGATGCGCAAGGGGCTGTTTAGCGCCGTAATTCTGGTGTTTTCTGTTGTTTATTCCGGTCTGGCCGCACTGCCGGCCTCGGCGGAATCTTTGCAGTGGCGCTTTGAAAGCAAGCATTCGAAGATCGTCGACGTGGAGCTCTATTCCGACACGCGCCGAGGTCATGTCTGGCCGGGCAGCAACAAGGTCTACGTTCTCGACGATTATACGGTGAAGACCATCAGCATCTCCTGCCGCCGCGGTGAAAGGGTCTGCTACGGCGCCTGGGTGCGCAATCGCTCCAACCTCTATTGGGGTGTCGGCCACAAGAATCGCAACAGTTGCTCAAGCTGTTGCTATACCTGCAACGGCGGCCAGACCAGGGTGATCGTGCTCAATCCTTGAGGCTTGACACAGCCTTGTGCCGGGGTCCCCATACGCGGCTTCAACAAGCAGGCATCGAACAACGGGGAATCACATGGCAAAGCGGGTGGGACTGGCGGTCGTCGGACTGGGAATGGGCGCGGCGCCGCATGCGCAGTCGCTGCAGGACCTTGAGGACGTGATCGATGTGCGTGGCGTTTATGCCCGCTCGGAACCTGCGCGGCGCGCGTTCGCGGATACCTACGGCTTCCGCGCGGCCGATGATCTCGATGCGCTGGTCGGGGATCCGGACGTGGACGGCCTTCTTCTGATAACACCGCCCAATGTCCGCGCCGGGATCGTTTCGCGCTTCGCCGAGGCCGGCAAGCACATCCTGTGCGAAAAACCGCTGGAGCGGACGGTTGCGGCCGCCGAAGGCATCGTCCGGATCTGCGAGGATGCCGATGTCCGGCTCGGCGTCGTGTTCCAGCACCGCTTCCGGCCGGCCTCCGAAAAGCTTGCCGCGCTGATCGTGTCCGGAGAGCTCGGTCCGATCCGGCTGGTCCGGGCCGACATTCCCTGGTGGCGTGGCCAGGACTATTACGACGAACCGGGCAGGGGCACCTATGAACGCGACGGCGGCGGTGTCCTCATGACCCAGGCGATCCACATGCTCGATCTGATGATGTCCCTGATCCCACCGGTGACCGCCGTTCAGGCACTGACCGCGACGACCGCCCTGCACACCATGGAAGCGGAGGATGTCTGCGCCGGAGCCTTCGAGTTTGAAGGCGGGGTCGGATCGCTGTTTGCCTCCACCGCCAGTTTTCCCGGCGGAGCGGAGAGCCTGACGCTGGAATGCGAACAGGCTTCGGTTCTGCTGCAATCCGGCGTTCTGACGGTCTCCTGGCGCGATGGCCGCTGCGACCGCTTCGGCGAGGAAGCCGTATCAGGCGGTGGGTCGAACCCGATGGCGTTCAAGTATCACTGGCACAAGGCGGTGATCGCCGATTTCGCCGATGCGATCGCGGCGGGCCGACCGCCTCGCATCACCGGCCGGCAGGCTCTCGCGGCCCATCGGCTGATCGATGCCCTGGAACGCTCTTCCCGGGAAGGTCTGCGGGTCGCGATGGAGTGAGACGGCGGGCCTTTTGGCCTGATGTCGAAGGGGACGCGGCGCCAAACCCTGCCTGGGGGGGCGCGTCCCGTTCCGTCTCCGGAAACCCGGCGCCCCCCGGCAGACGGTGTTCGGGACTGGCGGCCTGTCTCAGGCCTGAAGACCGGTCTGCATGTTCCGGGCGGCGACATATGTGCGCAAATGCGCCTTGAAATCGCTCTTCAGTTCGCTGTCGCCGCGACCCGCAAGGGTGATCATGCAGACAATCTGGACGGCATTGGGAAGATCGACAGGCGCGATTTCCAGACCGTCGCTGCGGTCCGCGCTCATTGCATACCGCGGAAGAATGGTCAGAAAGTCCGTGTTGCGCAGGACCTCGATGATCGCGTCAGCCGAGCCGCTTTGAAAGGCAAGGTGCATGTGATTGACGCCCATCAGCTTGAGCGCGGTTTCCATGTCATAGCGCAACACGCTGCTGTCCGAGTGACCGATCCAGGTGACATCCGAAAGGTCGCGGCCCGAGATTTCCTTTTTCCGGAAAAGAGGGTGTCCGGCGCGGCCGACAACGACGTTGATGTCCTCGAACAGGGGCTCCAGCTGCAATTGCGCATTCCGGTGATCGACGTGTTTGGACGGTGCGATGATGATGTCGATCACGTTCTGCACCAGCCGGTCCTGCAATCCGGAGAAATAGTCGGGCACGAGCTCGATATGCGCCACGGAGCGTTCGGAGACAAATTTGGCGACCGCTTCGGAAACCAGTCTCCTGCACAGGAACGGCGGGACGCCCAGCTTGAGGACGCCGGAGTTTCCCTGGGCGACAAACTGGACGCATTCCCTTGCACGCAGTTGCGCGGACCTGATCGCTTTGCCCTGGTCCGCAAGTTCAAGGGCGATGCGCGTCGGCTTGTGGGGCTTGCTGTCGCGTTCGAACAGCGCCAGTCCGATGCGGGCTTCCAGGGTCTTGATCATCCGGCTCAAGGCAGGTTGTGACGTGCCGATGATGCCGGCGGCCTCATGCAGCGTTTCCGCCTCGACGATTACAGCCAAGTGTTCCAGATGTCGTGGATCAATAAACATATCAAAATCACATAATGTTGGGCACAATAAGCATTAGACGGATATGATTTTTTCGTCAAACATCAAAGAAAACAAGAAAAGTCGATATATTTTTGTCAGGGAGGTGACAAATGAGACAGTATCTGGCTGCGATTGTTGTCGGAATCGCGATTACATTCCTGAGCATGCCGTCTTCGGCGGTTGCCAGGACACGGTTGATTGTCAATTGCTTCTGGCCGCCCCAGCATTTTGTTTGCACCAAGGTTCTGCCGGGCTGGATCGAGGAAGTCGAGCGCGTCACCGAAGGACGCGTGACAGCGAATATCCCGCCAAAATCCGTCTCGCCTCCTCCCGAACAACTGGCGTCCGTGGAAAAAAACCTCGTGGACGCCGCGGTTCAGTTCAATGGACTGATCGGCAACCGCGTGTCCGGTGCCTTAACCGGCATGCAGCCGTTTTCCGGGTCCAGGGACAGCCTTGCGATGACACAGGCCGCCTGGGAAACGAACAGGAAATTCTATCCGGACGAATTTGATACCGTTGAACTGCTGGCACAGTGGGTCATCACCCCGGGGGATCTTTATTCGGGCACCGATACGCCGATTGTGACGCTGGAAGACTTCAGGTCACGCAAGATGTGGGCGCTCCCGGGACCGTTGGCGAACATCGCCAAGGAAATCGGTGCGGGCGTGGTTGCGACACCGGCCGTGCGTTCCAACGAGGTTATCGCCAACGGTGTGGTCGACAGCCATCTGGGATTGAACGGGGACGGCCTGAAGGCCTTCCAGGTGCTTCCCTATACCAGGTCGATGACGCGTTTTTCCCGTCCCGTCTATTCAACGTCCTTCTCGTTCTTTGTGAACAAGGACAAATGGGCCGAAATTTCTCCGGAGGATCAGCAGGCCATTCGCGGCATGTCCCAGGACAAGGTCGGCATGGTGGCGGCCGGGCTGTGGGACAGCGTTTCCCGGGAAGTTCTGGCGGGTTTCGGTGACCTTGGAATTGTCGAGCTGACGGGGGACCCGGACCTGGAAGCAGCGCTTGTGAGCGCCGCTGAGCCCACGACCGCCGCCTGGAAGGCGAAGGCTGCGGAAGCCGGCATCGATGGCGAAGCGGCCCTGGCCTTCTATAGAGAGCGGGTTGCGGACCTTTCGAAATGAGCGACCGGCCCGGGAAAACGGGGTTTGCAAGGTCTGCTCTCAAGGCAGCGGTCACGATCCTCGAGAACATCTCGGGGGTCGTGATCCTGATCATGATGTTGCTGACGTTCGCCGATGTTGTTGGGCGGTACATCTTTCACAGTCCGATCTTCGGCGGAACGGAAATGATATCGGCGCTGCTGGCCCTTGCAATTTTCTCCGGGCTGGGCGTCATCAACGCGCGCGACGATCACATCGCGGTCGAGCTGTTCGATGCCCCGGTGAGGCAGTTTCTGACACCCGTCGTCTATGAGATCTCGATACAGGTGTTCTCGGTTTTCTGCATGGGGCTGATCGCCGTCGTCCTGTTCGAGCATGCATGGGACTCCTACACGCTGAACAAGCTGACCGTCGTTCTCGAGATGCCGCTCTACTATGTCACCGGGACGATCGCGGTGTTCGCGGTCATAAGCGTGATATCCCAGATCGCCGGTGTCGTTCTAAAAATACTGGACCTGAAGAAACGCTCGGCGGGCAACGGCAGATGATCACGGCTCTCCTTGGTTTTGCGCTTCTGCTGGCGCTGTGTTTCTACGGATTTCGTGTCGGCTTCGCGACGCTGCTGGTGGGCTTCGCGGGCTTCGCCCTGGAGCGCGGCTGGACCGCGTCGCTGACAATGGTCGCGCAGCAGGTGACCGAGGATGCACAGAACTACAACCTGTCGGTCATTCCGCTTTTTGTTCTCATGGGCGTCTTTATCTACCGCTCCGACATCAGCAGTGATCTCTACGATGCCGCCTACACGGCGCTTGGCCGGTTCAAGGGCGGTCTTGCTCTTGCGACCGTGTTGGCATGCGGTGGATTTTCGGCGGTGTGCGGGTCGACGCTTGCGACGGCAGCGACCATGTCGAAGGTCGCCATGCCCCAGATGAAGGCCTACAATTATTCCGACCGTCTGGCGGCCGGGACCATTGCAGCCGGCGGCACGCTCGGCATCATGATCCCGCCATCGGTTCCTCTGGTGATCTACGGCATCGTTGCCGAACAGGACATCGGCTTGCTGTTCATCGCCGGAATTCTGCCCGGCATGCTGCTGGTCCTGCTTTTCCTGCTTGCCGTGTCGGTTTCGGTACGCCTCGACCCGTCCTCCGCGCCGGCGGCGGAAGATCTGGACAACGAACGCAAACGAAAGGCGGTGCGGGGAACATTGCCGGTTGTTGCCCTGTTCACCCTGGTCCTGGGCGGTATCTACGCAGGGGTCTTCACCGCAACCGAAGCGTCCGGGATCGGCGCCATGGGAGCCGCGGTGATTGCGGCCCTGCGCGGCCATCTCAGGTCCGTCCAGGCGCTGCGGGTGTGCCTGGTCGAGGCTGCCATGACAACGGCCAAGATCTTCATAGTTCTGTTCGGAGCGGTCGTTTTCACCCAGTTCATCAATCTTTCGGGCATGCCCTACGACCTTCTGGATTTTGTCGACAACGCACAATTCTCACCGGTGGGACTGGTCGCCTTCATCTGCGTGATCGCGCTCCTGATGGGCATGGTTTTCGAAACCATCGGCATTGTGGTCCTGCTGGTGCCAGTCTTTCTGCCGGCCCTTTATGCGACCGGTGTCGACATGATCTGGTTCGGCATCATCATGGTTCTGGTGACCGAGATCGGACTGATCACACCGCCCATCGGGATGAATGTCTTTGTGGTGAAATCCGTTCTGCCCGGCGTCAAGCTGACCGACATCTTTCGCGGCGTGACGACCTATATCGTCGCGCTTGGCATCGGCCTTGTCCTGGTTTTCTCGTTTCCGCAATTCGCGACTTTTCTGCCGTCAATCGCAAGGTGAAAAATGTCAAAGATCAAAAACATCCTGTTCATCATGGCGGACCAGCTTCGTTGGGATTACCTGTCTTGCTACGGGCATCCCCACCTGAAAACACCGAACATCGACCGGCTGGCGGCACGGGGTCTGCGCTTTGACCGTGCCTATGTCCAGTCGCCGGTCTGCGGGCCCTCGCGGGCGTCGTTCTATACCGGGCGCACGGTTTTCAGTCACGGCGCGACCTGGAACCTGGTGCCACTGCCCATCGGTGAATTGACGCTGGGCGACTACCTGAGGCCGAACGGTGTCACGACCGCCGTTGTCGGCAAGACCCATATGGTTCCCGACCGCGAGGGGATGGCGCGCCTCGGCCTGAATGAAACGACGGATATCGGCTGCCTGATCAGCCAGCCGGGTTTCGACCCTTATGAGCGGGACGACGGCCTGCATCCCGACAAGCTCCTGAAACACAAGGGCGGCAAGCTGAAGTACAACGACTGGCTCCGCTCCCTGGGTTACGAAGGCGACAATCCCTGGAACGATTTTGCCAATGCGGGTGAAGGGCCCGACGGCGAGATCCTCTCCGGCTGGTACCTGAAAAACTCCAACCTGCCGGCGCGGATCCGCGAAGACCATTCCGAAACGGCCTATATGACGATGCGGGCCAAGGAATTCATTTCGCGGATGGGAGATGCGCCCTGGTTGTGCCACCTCAGCTTCATCAAGCCGCACTGGCCTTATATCGCGCCCGCGCCCTATCACGACATGTATGGTCCGGAAAGCTTTTCACCCGTTCATCGGTCCGCGGATGAAAAAACAGATCCAAATCCGGTGTTCTCGGCTTTCATGGATACGCAGGTCAGCCGGACGTTCTCCGAAGAGGGCGTGCGCGAAACGGTGCTGCCGGCCTACATGGGGCTGATCAGGCAGATCGACGATCACCTTGGCCGGCTTTTCGACTGGCTTGAGGAGACCGGGAAATCCCGCGACACCATGATCGTGTTCACGTCCGATCATGGCGACTATCTCGGCGATCACTGGATGGGAGAGAAGGAACTTTTTCACGAGCAATCGGTTCGCGTCCCCCTGATCATCCATGATCCACGCGCCGAAGCGGACGCAACCCGGGGCACCGTATCGGACGCCTTTGTCGAAGCGATCGATCTTGTCCCGAGCTTTATCGAGGCGGCGGGTGCTCCTCCTGCTTCGCACCGGCTGGAAGGACACTCCCTGATGCCGTTGCTCAGGGGCGAAAGACCTTCCGGCTGGCGGACCAGCGTGCTGTCGGAAATCGATTATGCGTTTTATACCGTCCGCGAGGCACTGGAACTGGGCCCTGCGGACGCCCGCGGCTACATGATCCGGACGGAAAACTGGAAATACGTCTACTTCAAGGGCTTTCCGCCGCAGCTGTTCAACCTTGTCGATGACCCTGATGAATTCACCGATCTGGGACGCCGGCCCGAGCACCGTCCGAAATGTCAGGAAATGCACAATCTCCTGCTGGACCGCCTTCTGGACCGGAAAAACCGGACCACGATGACAGACGAGGAGGTTCTCGGTGTCAGGGACAAGGAAGACGAACGCGGGATCATCATCGGCAAGTGGGCCGAGGTCGAAGCCGGGACGTGACGCCGGTATCGTCCGGGTCGCAAAAGATCGGAAGGGGCACGCACGCCAAGCGTGGGGACGGCGGCAACGGGCCGGGATGCCGATGTTGCCCCGTCATCCCGTCAGAACAATGCCCACCACCGCCAGCACGATCAGGGCGCAGCCCAGGATCTCGGAGCGGACGATCACTTCCCGGAACACCAGCCAGGACGCCAGGAACGTGAACACAAGTTCGATCTGGGCGAGGGCGCGCACATAAGCGACATTCTGCAGGGTCATTGCCGTGAACCAGCCGATGGAGCCGGCGACGCCGGACAGGCCGACCCAGACAGCACTGCGCCAGGCGGCAAGGCTGGCGCGCAACTGGTCCGGCTCGCGAAAACCCATCCACAGGGCCATGACCGACGTTTGCAGAACGGTCGCATAGACCAGGGCGTATGCCGCCTGCATGGGTACCCCGGTTCCCTCAAGCGACAGCGACGCCGTGCGGTAGGCAACGGCAGAGGCGCCGAACAGAGCCGCGGAGGCCAGGCCGATCAGGGCCGGTCGTCCGGCCAGGTTGCCGCGGACCGCCGAAACCGTCAGCGGCACCCGCGCCAGGGAGATGACGATCACGCCGGTTATGCCGATCAGGATGCAGACAGCAGCCGCCGACGTGACCCGTTCGCCCAGAACCACGAAGCCGAACAGGGCCGCCTGGATCGGCTCGGTTTTGGAATAGGCCGTGCCGACCGCGAAATTGCGGTAGGAAAACAGGTGGATCAGCAGGAACGTCGCCAGGATCTGCGCCAGTCCGCCAAGCGCGCCCGCGACAATCAGGGTCATCGTGGGCTGCGGCAGCCCGTAGCCGAAGCCCAGGTGCAGCACGGCCAGATAGATCATCGCGAAGGGCACGCCGTACCCGAAACGGATGAAGGTCGCTCCCGTGGTGCCGAGCCGGCTTTTCAGATGTTTCTGCAGGGCCGTGCGCAGATTCTGGCAGAACGCGGCGGCGATCGTGATGGGAATCCAGAGTTCCAAGAGAGCGGCTTTCCGAAAGGAGTTGATCTGCCGTCATCTTAGCTTTTCCCACAGACCTGACTATGCGGAGAAAAGGAAATCTTCCGGTTAGATTTGCTCAACCTTTCCGGTCTCTGCGATCGCTTCCCCCAAGGTCAGTTTCCTTGGGTCAGGCAAGGCTCGAACCTGCACCGGGATCACTCCTCCTTCCGCCGTCCCGGACTTGATCCGGGACCTGCCCCGAGGCCCCGGATCAAGTCCGGGACGGCGCAGGATGGCACATGCGGGCACGAACGGCGGACAGAAACTACTTCCTGAGGATCGTCATTGCGGCGACCAAACCGCCGAACGGGACACCCATGGGACGTGTAGCGCTTGACAGTGCGCGGCGCGGCGGCTTAGGTCCGCGCTAAATTCGACACCGCCGGAGACCTTCTGCCAGATGACCCACGACCTCGCTTCCCTGTCCAAGATTATCGATGCCGCCTTTGAAGACCGTGAATCCGTCGGCACCACGACCACCGGTGAAATCCGCGACGCGGTCGAGGAGACATTGACGCTTCTGGACCATGGCAAGCTGCGCGTGGCGGAAAAGAAGGACGGTGACTGGACCGTCAACCAGTGGGCCAAGAAGGCCGTGCTGCTGTCCTTCCGGCTCAATGCCATGGAAGTGATCAAGGGCGGCCCGGGCGACGCGGCCTGGTGGGACAAGGTCCCCTCCAAGTTTGACGGCTGGCGCGGTCTCGACTTCGAGGAAGCCGGCTTCCGTGCCGTGCCCAATTGCACCGTGCGCCGCTCGGCCTTCATCGGCAAGGGCGTGGTGCTGATGCCGTCCTTCGTCAATCTCGGTGCCTATGTGGACGAAGGCACGATGGTCGACACCTGGGCGACGGTCGGTTCCTGTGCCCAGATCGGCAAGAACGTGCACCTGTCCGGCGGCGTCGGCATCGGCGGCGTTCTGGAACCGCTGCAGGCCGGTCCGGTGATCATCGAAGACAACTGCTTCATCGGCGCCCGTTCCGAAGTGGTCGAAGGCTGTATCGTGCGCGAAGGCGCGGTGCTGGGCATGGGCGTGTTCATCGGCCAGTCGACCCGCATCGTCAACCGCATGACCGGCGAGATCAGCTACGGCGAAATTCCGCCCTATTCCGTGGTCGTTGCCGGCTCCATGCCGACCGCGACCAAGATGGGCAACGGCGAACCGGCCCCGAACCTCTATTGCGCGGTGATCGTGAAAACGGTCGACGAGAAAACCCGCTCCAAGACCGGCATCAACGAATTGCTGCGCGACTGATCGGGCCCGGCCCGGCCCGACCTGGAAGCCCGTGCGCACGCACGGGCCTCGGACCTCCCTTGCGCAAAACCCGTGTTGCCGGTAACCAGACCGTATGAACGGATCTGAAATCTACCGGCGGCTGATCGGCCTTATCGAGGAACGGGTTCTCAAACCCGGCGACCGCTTGCGCGAGGCGGATCTGGCCGAGGAATTCGGCGTTTCCCGCACACCGATCCGCGAGGGACTGAAACGACTGGAAGCCCAGGGTCTGGCCGTTCACGAGCCCAACCGAGGCATGGTCATTCCGACGCTGGACCACGGTCAGATCAACGAAGTCTATTTCATGCGCGAAGTGCTGGAAGGAACGGCGGCGGGCCTTGCCGCAAAACACGCCTCGAAGCCGGAAATCGAGATCCTGCAGGACCTGGTCACGGCCGACCGCAAGCGCATCGCCGACCGGGACAGCCTGGTGCGCTCCAACCGGGAGTTCCACCGGCGCCTGTGCCTGGCCTCGCACAACCGCTATCTGGTCGACCAGATCGAGCATCTGCGCCTGTCCCTGATCCTGATGGCCGGCACGACGCTGGACACGCCGGAACGCCGGGAGACGGCAGTCGAGGAACATGCGGACATTGTCAAGGCGATTGAACGGGGCGACTCCGAGGCAGCGGAAACCGCCGCCCGCCGGCACATCGCCCATGCCCACAAGACCCGCCTCCAGCAGATCTGACTTGCCCGGGAAAGCCCTCAAGGACGCTCGCGCTCACGGCACCTGCCGGCAATAGTCCTCGTGGTACTCGCAGATCACCTGCCGGGCGAAGGCGCCGATGCTGGCGTAGTCCGCCTCGGTCAGGTTGGCCAGGGACACCCTGGCTGAGGCGTCGACGACCGCAAAGCCCTTTCCGGGAAGAAGAACAACGCCGGTTTCTTCCGCCAGACGGAACAGGAAGTCGTAGCCCTTCCTGTTGGCGATGAACCAGTCGGCGAAGGCGTCGCCGTAAAGCCGGCCGCTCAGGTGCTGCAGGTTCACCAGCGTATAATAGTTGACGTTGTTGGGCTTGTGCTCCGGCTTGACACCCATGCTGAGTTCCAGCGTGTCGAACCGCTTGCGGATCAGGCTTTTGGCAGCGTTCTTGTAGCGGTCGTCCCTGTCGAGCAGGCCGGACAGGGCGAACAGCATCATCTGGATCTGCTGCGGTGTGGACAGGCCAGCGGTATGGTTGAGGGCGACAGCCCGGCTGTCGGCCACCAGCCGGTCGATCAGCCTTGTATCGCGCGCATGGGTGGTCAGCGATGCATAGCGCCGGTCGAGGATGGTCTTGTCCGCCTCCGGCAGGGCCGCCAGCGCCGCATCGAAGACATTGTCCTCATGCAGGGCAATCGTCCCGAGCCGCCATCCGGTCGCGCCGAAGTACTTGGAGAAGGAATAGACCAGCAAGGTGTTGCGCGGACACCTGGCGAACAGCGAGACGAAATCGTCTGCAAAGGTGCCGTAGACGTTGTCGGTCACCACGAACAGGTCCGGGCGCCTGGTTTTGACCACGGCCGCGATCCGGTCGAGACCTTCAGTAGACAGCTTGACCGAGGGCGGGTTGCTGGGATTGACGATGCAGAAGATCCGGATTGCCGGATCTTCCAGTTTGGCAAGCTCATCGTCGCTGAATTGCCAGTCCGCGCCTTCGTCCATGCGGATGTTCACGATCGGCAGGTCGTATTCAGGCAGCGGCGGAATTTCCAGGTAGGGGGAGAAGATCGGTGTGCCGAGGGCCACCTTGTCTCCCGGCTTGATCAGGCCGTTGGCCTTCAAGGTCTGGAAGACATAGGTCATTGCCGCCGTGCCGCCTTCCGTCGCAAAGACCGAGAACGGGCCTTGCCGCGGCTCGCCGCCGAACATCTCTTCGGCCAGATAGGCGCCGACGATCTGTTCCGCATGGACCAGCATGCGCGGCGGCACCGGATAATTGCAGCCGAGAAACCCTTCGACCATCTCATGGATCAGGTCATGCCGGTGGATACCGAGCTGGTCCTTTGCATAGGAAAGCGCGGCTTTCAGAAAAACGGTGCCGTCGCAATCCCCCCGCCGGTGCAGGAAGCTCTCGAACCGTTGCAGCAGCCCTTCCTTTTCCGGAAGGCCGCCAAATCCGCTGTCGAGATAGGAATAGGAGCGCTCGGCTTCCTCGACGGCGAAGTCGCCGAGCCGCAAGAAGGCCCGCCTGGGATGGGTGGCAAGAAAATTCGGATTGCCGCGTCCGGCGTTCAGCATCATGCGGTCCGCTGAAGAGGACGCGATCTCGATGAGCCTGTCCTTCAGCTCGAACGGGCTGAGGTCATGGAATTCGGAATAGTCACGTGTGCTCACGGGTGGCCTCCAGACAGGTCTGCAGGAGACCGGACGCAGGAACTATCGCGTGTTCCGGAGGGGCGGACAAGCGGGATCGGGTTACTACGGACCTGTCCGGCTCATGCCAGGAAACGGGAATTGTGATCCGTCTGATGAACCGTTCGCATCTTCCGGCGAGGCGCGTTGCATGTCAGGGCCGGCTGCCCGCCTCGCCCTGCGACCTGGTCCTTGCCGGGAAGTCACCCGAACCGGTCGGATGGATCGCACTCGACGCTCATTGGCGTCAGCACTCGACGATATTGACCGCGAGGCCTCCCTTGGAGGTTTCCTTGTACTGCTCCGCCATGTCCATGCCGGTCTGGCGCATGGTTTCGATGCAGCCGTCCAGCGGCACGAAGTGGCTGCCGTCGCCTCTCAGGGCCAGTGAGGCCGCCGTGACCGCCTTGACCGCGCCGAGGGCATTGCGCTCGATACACGGCACCTGCACCAGGCCGGCGATCGGGTCGCAGGTCATGCCGAGATGATGCTCCAGGGCGATCTCGGCGGCGTTCTCAACCTGTTCGTTGCTGCCGCCGAGCGCTGCGCACAGTCCGGCGGCGGCCATTGCCGAGGCCGAACCGACCTCGCCCTGGCAACCGACTTCGGCCCCTGAAATCGACGCATTCGCCTTGATGATGCCGCCGACGGCTGCGGCGGTCAGCAGGAAGGTGCGGATGCCGGCCTGGTCGGCGCCCTTGCAATGGTCGAGATAATAGCGTGTCACCGCCGGGATGACGCCGGCCGCGCCGTTGGTCGGAGCCGTGACCACGCGGCCGCCGGCGGCATTTTCCTCGTTCACCGCCATGGCATAGACGCCGAGCCAGTCGACAACATTGTGCTCGAAGGCCGGTTCGCTGCGGCCTTCGCGGATCAGTTTCTGGTAGATGTCGGCCGCACGGCGTTTGACCTTCAGTCCTCCGGGCAGGATGCCGGTCTGGCTGATGCCCCGGTTGATGCAGGCATCCATTGCCGACCAGAGCCGGTCGATTCCGGCCTCTATGTCTTCCTGCGGCTGGTCGCGGCATTCGTTGAGGAGCTTCATTTGTGCAATGGTCAGCTCCGCGTCACGGCCCATCTCCAGCATCTGTTTCGCGGTGCCGAATGGAAACGGTACGTCCTGCGCGACCAGTTCGTTGACAGGCTCGTTGCTCGTCTTGCGCAACTCGGTCTCGCTGACGACAAAGCCGCCGCCGACAGAATAATAGACGAATGAGTCGATCACCGAGCCGGCCGCATCGAGAAGATTGAAGGTCAGGCCGTTGGTATGAAGCGGCAACGGCGGGCCGTAGTCGAAGATCACGTCGGTTTCGGCATTGAAGCGCAGCTCCGGCAGTCCGGGAATCCGCAAACGCCCCGCCGCCTGCAGGGCGTCGAGCATCGGCTCGACCTGGTCCGGATCCAGTGTGTCGGGCCTTGCGCCCAAGAGGCCGAGGCACACGGCCTTGTCGGTGGCATGCCCCTTGCCGGTAAAGGCGAGGGACCCGTGCAGGGTGACCGTGAGCCGGGCGGCGCGCTGCTCGGCGCCGGAAAGTCCGCGCAGCCGATCCAGATAGCGGTGGACGGCCACCATGGGACCGACCGTGTGGGAGCTCGACGGGCCGATGCCGATCTTGAATATGTCGAAGACACTGATGAACATCTTTACGGGACCGAATGTCTGGGGTTCGCTGACCTTGTCAAACTAACAGATAGCGTGGCAACCGCCGGCATTCAAACGGGCAATTTTGTGTTGATTGCGACATTCTTCCGAAACAGCTGGTCTCCGTTGCTGTTGATGCGCGGCAGAACGGTTCGCGCAAACGGTTGTTTGCGGAATCCCGCTTTGATAGCGTGCGGCCTCCTTTCAATCGCAGCACCAAGACAAACGAGCCTTTAATGACCAACCGGCACCCGGCAGACCTGACAGATGTCCTGGCATCCAAGAAGGAGGCGTTCCAGCTTCCCGAGGGGGTGATTTATCTGGATGGAAATTCGCTCGGGGTGTTGCCGAAACATGTTCCCGACCGGATCGCCGAAGTGGTCAGCGGAGAATGGGGCACCAGCCTGATCAGGGCCTGGAACACCCACAGCTGGATCGACCTACCGGCGCGCACGGGCGACCGAATCGCCCGTCTGATCGGCGCGCCTGCCGGCAGCGTGGTGGCGTGCGACAGCACGTCGGTCAACGTCTTCAAGGTCCTGTCCGCGGCCCTGTCGCTGCGGCCGGAGCGCAAGGTCATCCTGTCGGACAACGGCAACTTTCCCACCGACCTTTATGTCGCCTCCGGACTGAAGCTGCTGCTGGACAAGAGCCACGAGCTGAGGATCGTGGATCCGCAAGACGTTGGGGCGTCGATCACAGCCGAGGTCGCCGCTGTCATGCTGACCCAGGTCGATTACCGGACCGGACGCGTTCACGACATGGCGGACCTGACCCGCCGCGCGCATGAGGCCGGTGCCCTTGCCATCTGGGACCTGGCCCATTCCGCCGGCGCCCTTCCGGTGGATCTGACCGGAGCCGGGGCCGATTTCGCGGTCGGCTGCGGCTACAAGTATCTGAATGGCGGTCCGGGCGCGCCGGCGTTTCTGTATGTGGCACCGGACCTTCAGGGCAGGGTGACCTCGCCGCTGACCGGTTGGATGGGCCACGAGGCGCCATTTGCGTTCGATCTTGACTACCGGCCGGTGACCGGCATCAGCCGCATGACCGTCGGTACGCCCGCGATCCTGGCGCTGTCCGCCCTGCATGCGGCCCTGGACGTGTTTGATGATGTCGACATGGCGGACATACGCCGGAAATCGGTCTCGCTCAGTGAATTGTTCATCACCGAAGTCGAGGCGAAATGCCCGCAGCTTCAACTGGCCAGCCCCCGCGATCCGGAGGCACGCGGAAGTCAGGTGTCGTTCCGTTTTGAAGACGGTTATGTAGTGATGCAGGCGCTTATCGCCAGAGGGGTGATCGGGGATTTCAGGGCGCCGGACGTCATGCGTTTCGGCTTCACGCCGCTGTACCTGTCGCATCGCGACATTGTCGAGGCGGTGGAGATCCTGCGGGACATTCTGGAAACACAAAGCTGGAACAGGCCTGAATTCAGGGCCCGCGCCAAGGTCACCTAGTGGCGGCCTTGGTCTGATCCTCCAGCATGGCCAGGAAGCGGTCTTCCGGAACCGGCCTGGAATAGAGATAACCCTGGAACCGGTGACAGCCGTTGTCCGACAGCCAGGCGCGCTGATCCACGGTCTCGACGCCTTCGGCGACGACATCCGCGCCGAGAGCCGAAGCCAGCGACAGGATCAATTTGACGATCGCCCCCCCGGAGGCGATGTCGTCCATGAACATCCGGTCGATCTTGATGCCGTCGATCGGATAATTGTGCAGATAGGCAAGGTTCGAATAGCCGGTGCCGAAATCGTCGATGACGATCCGGTAGCCGGCCTGTTTGAGAGACGACAGCGTTCCAAGCGCGTGAGGAATGTCGCCCAGAAGCACACTCTCGGTGATTTCCAGCGAGATCTTGTCCGGGGCGCATCCGCTCAATTCCGGAAGGGAGCGCATCCGCGCCACGAAATTGGGATCGGACAGCTGCCGGGGAGACACGTTCATCGACAGCGGCACGGATTGACCAAGATCTTCGAGATGCGCCTGCATCGCGGCGACCTTGCCGCTGACCCAGAGACCGATGTCGTTGATAAGACCGGTATCCTCGGCGATCGGGATGAATTCGTCCGGAGGGATCAGGCCTTTTTCCGGGTGAAACCAGCGGATCAGTGCTTCGGCGCCGATAACCTGCCCGGTCTCCGTGCAGGCGATCGGCTGATAATAGAGCACAAACTCGTTGTCGACGACGGCGTTCTCCAGATCCTTCTTGATGGCATGATGCTCGTCGCGCAACAGCCGCATGCTCTCCTGGAAACGCACGCATTGGTTCTTGGTGCCGGTCTTTGCCTGGTACAGGGCGAGGTCGGCGTGACGCATCAACTGGTCGATACCGTCACCGTCTTCCGGATACTGGGTATAGCCGACGCTGAGCCCGACTTGTCGCGGTTTGCCTTCGATGAGCTGAGGGGTGGCGAAGGCCGCCAGCAGTTCTTGCCCGAACCAGTCGGGGCCGCGGCCCCCCGGCTGTTCGAGATGGCAGATCAGGAACTCGTCTCCGCCCAGCCGCGCGACGATATCGTCCGGGCCGGTGAGGTCCCCGAGTTTTTTCGCGACAAGCTGCAGCAAACCATCGCCGGCGGCATGCCCCAGCGAGTCGTTGACGATCTTGAAATCATCCAGATCGATCAGATAGAGCGTCGCCCTGTTGTTCTGGTCGTCCGCCGTTTGCAGGACCTGGTCCACGCGTTCCTTCAGATAGGTGCGGTTGGACAGGCCGGTCAGGGTGTCGTGGCTGGCCAGATATTGCGCGCGCTCCTTGGTCTGGTGCAATTCAGTGACGTTGATTTCACTGACCAGATAGGCGGGCTGGCTCGTAACGGCGTCATGGCAAGCGCGTATCGTCAATTCGTGCCAGCGCCGGCCCACGGTTGTAGCGACATGGGCGACCAGACCGGATGTACGGCCGCGTTTCAGGTGGTCGAGCAGTCTGCGCGCATCCTTGCGATCGACGAACTGGTCTTCGAACGGGGCCTCCGGCGCGGAACAGGCGGCCCGGGAGGCGGTGTTCCGATAAAGCGGTTTGCCGTCTTGCGAGAACAGCGAAATCATCACGCTGGTGTGCATCAGGGCTTCGGCGCTTCGCAGGGTCTCCGGCTGCTGCTCGTGATGCGGCCGGCCTTCGCACAGAAGCGCCATCCGTCCGTCCTTCAGCCGGATGCCGCTCATGACCACCTGCAGAACCTGCGCCTTGCCTTTCGGATAGAGCGTCCAGATTTCGGAGAAACTCACGTCGTGTTTGCAGAAGTCCTGCTGGTACTGGCGCAGCCGCTGGTCGACAGAATGGGACATGTCGGAGCCCATGTCACGCGATTGCAGCTCTTCCACGGAGGCCGCGTCGGTGAACTCCAGGGCTTTCCGGTTCGCCCACAAGATCCGCTTTTCATCGAAATCGAAAATCCACACCCCTGTATCCAGGCGGTCGAATATCGAGAACAGCAGGTCCTGATCGATCCTGCCTTCGGCGATGTCGAGCGACTGGATATCTGGTATCCCGGCAGCGATTGGTATTTTCTCCGAACGGTCTGGCATGGATGTCCGTGTTGTTCTCCACGATGCGTATAAGCAGCCGCAACGTCCAACGAAGTTCCGAAGCAGGTATTCTGGTTCGCTACCTTCCGCAAGTGTAGTGAACAAGAATATGCCGATCAATTTAAAATAAATATAATATCGCCGAACCTTGGCAAGGATTGCAGTGGGTTGTATTTTTTAAATAACGAGTGCCGGAAAAAGATAAATTACCCATAGAAATTTACCGATGACAGAAAATGAATAATATTCGTCGGAATATATTGGCGCGGGAGCGTTAAAGATCATTGATTTCAGACAAATTCCGGCAGGAAGAAACATGGCCCTCCCGCGTCTGTTTCACGCAGAAGTTCTGCGTCGTTGCTTCGCTCCACCTTCGCCTTCCCGAAAGGTAATTCCAAAGAGTGTTGGTTACGATAAATCTGATGGCCTCGCTTGCAGGCCCTTCGGGCTGCGTTGCGCCTCTTGTCCGGTACACCGCATCGACCTGCGGCACGCGTCTGGCGTCACCCTGGCGATGCACTTTTTCAGGCCGGTTGCGGGCAAGCTGGTGATGTTGCCCCCTTCATGAAACAGCCGAGGCGTTTTCTCGCGCCGGACAGGAGATTGCTCGTTCCCTTGATTTGAGAAATCTGGAAAATCTTGCCCTTTCTGCGGTGGAACGGGGACATTATGAGTTGATTGCGCCGCCAATGAAGTTAGAAGGTTTGATGCCGCGCCGGAGCGGGCCTGTCGTGCCCGCTTTGAAATTCGCAGCGCAATGGACCCGGAGAATGAGGTCTGAAGCGCTCTGAATTGCGCGGTCAAGGGCAATAAGAAAGACCGTTGGGGGCGGCGAGGAGAGTGAATGCTGGAGCTTGATGAGCTCGTAATGGATTTCAGCGGGTTCCGGGCGGTGAATGGCTGCTCGTTCCGCGTCGAGGAAGGCAGTATCACCGGACTGATCGGCCCGAACGGCGCCGGAAAGACAACGCTGTTCAACCTGATTGCAGGGGCGTTGCAACCTACTAGCGGTACGATCCGGTTCCTGGGGGAGGATGTGACCGCGCTGGCCAGTCACCAGCTGTTTCACAAGGGCCTGGTGCGCACGTTTCAGATACCGCACGAATTCCACAAGCTGACCGCGCTGGAAAACCTGATGATGGTGCCGCCGTCCCAGCCGGGGGAGCGCCTTTTCTCAAACTGGCTGGCCTGGAGACGCGTGACGTTGGTCGAGCGTGACATCGAGACCAGGGCTTACGAGACTCTCGAGTTTCTGGAACTGACGCATGTGGCGCACGAGCGCGCAGGCAATCTCTCGGGCGGCCAGAAGAAGCTTCTGGAACTCGGCCGCACGATGATGACGGACGCCAGGCTCGTCCTGCTGGATGAACCGGCCGCCGGGGTCAACCGGACGCTGCTGCGCAAGCTGGAAACCAAGATCGCGATCCTCAACAAGGAGCGCGGCTACACCTTCATCCTCATTGAACACGACATGGAAATGATCGAGAAACTGTGCGCGCCGGTGATCTGCATGGCCGAAGGCCGGGTGCTGGTGGAAGGTGATTTTCAAACTGTGCGCTCCAATCCGCAAGTCCTTGAAGCCTATCTGGGTGAATCCACGGGGGCCACCGCATGAGTGCCCTTCTGTCGATGGAAAACCTGACCGGCGGCTATGGTGAAGCGGACATCCTGCAGGATGTGTCCCTGCATGTGGATCCGGATGAAATCGTCGCCATTGTCGGCCCGAACGGAGCCGGCAAGTCCACGGCCATGAAATCCGTCTTCGGTCTCCTGACCATCCGTGGCGGCAGGATGCTTTTCGATGGCGACGACATCACCCGCTGGGCTCCGAACCGCATCGTTCAGCGGGGCATCTGCTATGTGCCCCAGGTCGACAACATCTTTCGGGAAATGTCGATCCACGAAAATCTTGAAATGGGCGGGTTTTTGAAACAGGGCGACCTGACCGCGGCCTATGAGCGTGTCTACACGCTGTTCCCGGATCTGAAGGAACGCCGCCGCACGCCGGCCGGAAGCCTCTCGGGCGGCCAGCGCCAGATGGTGGCCATGGGACGGGCCCTGATGCTCGATCCCAAGCTGCTGTTGCTGGATGAACCGACCGCGGGCCTGTCGCCGAAATACATGGAGCAGATCTTCCAGATCTGCCGGGATGTGCGCGATGCCGGCGTCGCCATCATTCTTGTCGAGCAGCATGCCAAACAGGCGCTTGCCTTTTCCGACCGGGGCTATGTGCTTGCCGCCGGAAAGAACCGTCACGAAGGCACGGGCGCGGATTTGCTCGCCGACCGTGAAGTCGCCGAAATGTTTCTGGGGGGCTGAACGGGATGGAACTTTTCGAACTCCTGAATTTCTATCTCATCCCCGGCATCGTGCTCGGGTCCATCTATGCCCTGGGCGCGGTCGGGATCACGCTGATCTTCGCCATCCTGCGCTATGCGCATCTGGCCCATGGCGACCTGGCGACGCTGGGTGCGTTCATCGCCCTGGCCGCGGTCACGGCACTGGGGATCTCGCCGCTGCTGGCCCTGCCCATCGCGATATTGGGAACCGCGGCTGTCGCCGTCGGCATCGACAAGGTGTTCTACGAGCACCTGCGCGAGCGGCCCAAGATCGTGACCGTGATGGCGTCCCTCGGCATCGCCCTGATGGTGCGCTCCGTCATCCAGGTCGTCTGGGGCGTCGACACCCAGACCTACACCCGCGGCATCGTCCGGCCTGAAGACTATTTCGGGCTGCGCATCCGCGACCGGGAAATCTATACGGTCGTCGCGATGATTGTCCTGGTAGGCGGCTTGCAGGTCTTCCTGACCCGGTCAAAGTGGGGCAAGGCGATGCGGGCCATGTCGGACAATCCGAATCTGGCACTGCTGTCGGGCATCGACAACAAGAAGGTCGTCATGCTGACCTGGGTGATCGCCGGTGGCCTGTGCGCGGCGTCGGGCGTCTTCCTGGGGTTCAATACCGAGCTGAAATCCATGATGGGCTGGCACATGCTGCTGCCCATGTTCGCCGCCGCCATCCTGGGCGGTGTCGGCCGGGTCGAGGGGGCTGTTCTGGGTGGCCTGATCGTCGGCATCGCCGAGGAACTGTCGGTTCTGGTGATCCCGAGCGAATACAAGGCGGCGATGGCCTTCGCCATTTTGCTGTTCATGCTGCTTGTGCGCCCGACCGGGTTGCTCAAGGGCAAAGTACTGTAAGGGGGCACCATGGAATTTCTGGGACTTGTCAATTACGCCCTCTTCATGGCGATCTTCATCGGCATCTATGCGCTGCTGGTGCTCGGCCTCAACATCCAATGGGGTTTCGCCGGCCTCTTCAATGCAGGCATCGCCGGCTTCTTCGCCATCGGTGCCTACACCTCCGCGATCCTGACGACACCGGCCGATCCCGGCCGCATTGGCGGGTTCGACCTGCATTTCCTGATCGGCCTGCTCGGGGCGATGGCGGCGGCCGCGCTGGTCGCCTGGCCGATCGGCAAGATCTGTCTGCGGTTCCGCTCCGACTATCTTGCGATCGCCTCCATCGGCATTGCCGAGATCATCCGGCTGGTGGTCAAGTCCGAACCCGCGCTCACCAATGGCGCGCGCGGCATTTCCGGCATTCCCCGGCCGGCCGGCGACATCGGCTACATGGAATCGCAGATCGCCTATCTGGCGATCGTGCTCGTGATCCTGATCGTGGCCTATCTTCTGGTCGAGCGCCAGTTCAACGCGCCCTGGGGCCGGATGATGCGCGCGATCCGCGACAACGAGGATGCCGCCAGGGCGATGGGCAAGGATGTCGAGTTCCGGCGTCTGGAAGCCTTCATCTTCGGCTCGGCGCTGATGGGACTGGGCGGCGCGCTGTTCGCCCATTTCAACCGCTCGATCACGCCCGAAGCCATCGACCCGATGGTGGCGACCTTCCTCGTCTGGATCATGCTGATCCTGGGCGGATCGGGCAACAACCGGGGCGCGATCCTGGGCGCCGCTGTTGTCTGGATCATTTGGTCCGTTTCAGAGATTGCAACGGACCGGCTTCCGCATGAATATGCGGTTCAGGCAAAATACATCCGCCTGTTCCTGATCGGCCTCATGCTGCAGCTTGTGCTGCGGTTCCGGCCGGAAGGGCTCTTGCCGGAGCCTCTCAGGGGCGACCAGCGGACGACACGATCCGGTGCGGACCAACCGTAAGGCCCGTTCCCTCAGGCAGGCACGTGATCCCTCAGGTGTCTCGCCCGGAAAATCCAAAGACCCGGCAAAGACCGGATAATTGAGGAGGTACTGTTATGAAAACCAAGATTCTCGCGCTCACGGCCGGCCTGATGACGGCAACCGCGCTGGCATCCGCACCGGCCCTGGCGGACGTCAAGATCGGCCTGCTCGGCGGCGTCTCCGGCCCGATCGCGGCCATGGCGCCGGCGATGATCGACTCCGCCCAGCTTGCGGTCCAGCAGGTCAACGAGCAGGGCGGTATCGGCGCCGATGAAAAGCTCGTCGGCGTTGTCGGCGACAGCGCCTGCAATCCGCAGAACGGCACCGATGCGGCCACCAAGGCCGTGAATATCGAAGGTGTCGTCGGCATCGTCGGTCCGCATTGCTCCGGCGCCGTTCTGGCAGCGGCCGGGTCCGTGACCATCCCGGCCGGCATCACGCTGATCACGCCGTCGGGCACGTCTCCGGAAATCTCCAATCTGGAAGACAAGGGCACCGTGTTCCGCACCGTGCCGTCCGACGACTATCAGGGCCGCGCGCTGGCACGCACCCTGAAAGATCAGGGCTACGGCAAGGTGGCGGTCGCCTATCTCAACAACGACTATGGCACCGGTCTCGCCAACGCTTTCAAGGCGGAATATGTCGATGCGCTGGGCGGTGAGATCACCCAGTTCGCAGCTCATGAAGAAGGCAAGGCGTCCTACCGTTCAAACTTGGCGGAACTCGCCAAGGGCGGCGCGGACACCCTGGTCATCTTCGATTACGGTGACGGCACCGGGCTGACCATCCTGCGTCAGGCTCTGGAAAACGGCTTCTTCGAGAAATTCGTCGGCGGCGACGGCATGAAGTCCGACGCGGTCATCAACGAACTGGGCGCGGAAAACCTTGCCGCATTCGTGGCATCGTCCCCGGTCGGCGAACAGTCCGAGTCCCTGGACATGTTCAACGAAGCCTTCAAGGGCATCGGCGGCGATCCGGATGCGATCTTCGCAACCACGTCCTATGACGCTGCCTTCATGCTGGCGCTTGCCATCGAGAAGGCGGGCGGCGCCAAGGATGGTGTCGCGGCCGCCATGGTCGAAATCTCCGACGGCAAGGGCGAAACCATCCGTCCGGGCGAGTGGAAGAAGGCCAAGGAGCTGATCGCGGCCGGTACCGCCATCGACTACAAGGGCGCGGCCGGCGACCACAACTTCGACGCCAAGGGCGACGTTCCGGGCACCTATGCCCTTTGGGAAGTTGGTGCCGATGGCTACGAGGTCATCCTGGAAATGAAATAAGTTCTTCAATTGAAGAATGCGCGTTTGAAGCCGGCGGTTCGAAAGAACCGCCGGTTTTGTTTTCAGGAACGATTACCGCGATGCCAGTCCGGTTCTGCGTTCGATGTGCGTCTCACTTGTCCGCAGGAACTGGCGAGACGGCGGTGCGCAGCCTCTCTGTGCGCTCGACCGGGGTGATGACACGCCGGAAGGGCGTTGCGGCCAACTTTCCTTACCCCTGCCGGCCAACCCGTGTATAAGCCCGCCATGCGTGATCTGGATGTTCTTGTTCTCGGCGGCGGCGCGGCCGGGCTGATGTGTGCCATTGAGGCGGCCAAGCGCGGGCGCAAGGTGCTCGTGATCGACCATGCCGCCAAGCCGGCGGAGAAGATCCGCATCTCCGGAGGCGGCCGCTGCAACTTCACAAATATCCATTGTTCGCCGGCTAATTTTCTGTCGCACAACCCGCGTTTCTGCGTGTCCGCGCTGAAGCGTTACACCCAGCAGGATTTTCTGGGCCTTGTCGAAAAGCACCGCATCCCCTGGCACGAGAAGACACTCGGTCAGCTCTTTTGCGACGACAGCGCGAAGGACATCATCCGCATGCTGCTGTCGGATCTGGAAGCCGCCGGCGGCACTCTGCAACTGGAAACGGACATCAAGGCGGTCGAAAAGCCCGACGAGCGGTTTTCCGTGTCAACGTCCAAAGGGCCGCTTCGGGCTGCCTCGCTGGTGGTGGCGACCGGTGGTCCGTCGATCCCGAAAATGGGCGCGACCGGCTTCGGCTACGATCTTGCCAGGCGGTTCGGTCTTGACGTCATCGCGCCGCGTGCAGCGCTGGTGCCGCTGACCTTTTCCGACGCCAACAGGGAACTCTGCGGCCGCCTGTCCGGTGTGTCGGTGGATGCCGAGGTGTCTTTTCAAAAGACCCTCTTCCGGGAAGGACTGCTGTTCACCCATCGGGGCTTGTCCGGACCGTCCGTTCTGCAGATCTCCTCCTACTGGCAGGAAGGCCGGCCGATCTCGGTGAATCTGACACCGGGTACGGAGGTCTTCGACGCCCTGCGCCGGGCGCGGCAGGACAATCCGAAGCAGGATCTGAAAACCGCGCTCGGTCAGTTTCTGCCCAATCGTCTCGCCGACGAACTGTCCGGAGCCTTCTCGCTGAAGGGGCGCCTCGCCGACCAGTCCGACATGGTGCTGCGCCGGGCGGGCGACCAGCTCAATCGCTGGCAGCTGACGCCGGTGGGCACCGAGGGCTACCGCACGGCGGAGGTCACCCTCGGCGGCGTTGACACCAGGGAACTGTCGTCGAAGACCATGGAAAGCGCGAAGGTTCCCGGGCTCTATTTCATTGGCGAGACCGTCGATGTCACAGGCCATCTCGGCGGCTTCAATTTCCAGTGGGCCTGGTCCTCGGGGCACGCGGCCGGGCAGTTCGTCTGACGGCTGGGCAGGGCACCGCCGCATTTCTTGATGACCGTTCCTCATTCGCCGCTATACTGGCGCCGAACAGGGGGGCGAATGAAGCGAGTAACGATCCACGATGTGGCCGATGCGGCCGGTGTCAGTCTGGCCACGGTCGACCGGGTGCTCAATGGCCGGCCCGGGGTGCGCAAGACCACGATCGAGAAGGTCAACCGCGCGGTCGCGACGCTGGATTACAAGCCGGATGTCTTCGCCGCCGGTCTCGCCAAGAAGCGGCTATACCGGTTCCATTTTCTCATTCCCAACGGCCCGAACGCCTTCATGGAGGACCTGACCCGCGAGGCGTTGTCACATGCGCGCTCCATGAGCGGTGACCGCATGCATGTTCATGTGGAACCGATCGACGCCTTTGACGGCCACCGGGTCGCCGGCACGCTGGCGCTGCTGGATCCGTCTGTCTGCGACGGCGTCGCCGTTGTGGCGCCGGCCTTCCCGGAGGTGCGCGCGTCCATCGACCGGCTTCAGGACCGCGGCGTCCCGGTGGTCACCCTCGTCTCCGATCACCCCGCCTCCGCGCGGCAGCACTTTGTCGGCATCGACAACATGGCCGCCGGACGCACCGCCGGCCGGCTCCTCGGGCGGTTCCTGCCCGCAAGTCCTGGGAAGGTCGGCGTGCTGGCCGGATCCCTGGGCCTGCGCGACCACGCGGAGCGCCATGACGGCTTCCGGGAGGTGATCGAACAGGACTTTCCGCATTTGCAATTGCTCAAGGTCCGGGAAGGCCGGGACGACAACTTCCGCAACAAGGACCTCGTCGGCAAGATCGTCGCCGAGCATCCGGACCTTGCCGGTCTTTATAATATCGGCGCGGGCAACCGCGGCACGATCGCCGCGCTGACGGCCTCCGGGCGCGCGTCAGAGATCGTCTTTGTCGGGCATGAACTCACCCCGTACACACGCGAAGCGCTCCAGGCCTCTGTGCTCGATGCGGTGATCGCCCAGGATCCCGGCCACGAGATCCGCAGTGCCATCCGCATCCTGAAGGCGCTTTGCGACAAGATGCCGATCATCGAGGGGCAGGAGCGGATCGGCATCGACGTCTTCGTGAAGGACAATCTGCCGGACGACACCAACCAGAGTGCGCCGCAGCCAGCCAGTTAAGAAAAGAAATGCCGGAGAGGACGCTTGGGAGGCCTAAGATGAGTAACGCACCTCAGAAAATCACCAACCCCATTCTGCCGGGGTTCAATCCGGATCCCTCCATCTGCAGGGTGGGCGACGATTACTACATTGCGACCTCCACGTTCGAGTGGTTCCCCGGTGTCCAGATCCATCATTCGAAAGACCTGAAGCACTGGCGTCTGGTGACGCGGCCCCTGACCCGCCCGGAACAGCTCGACATGCGCGGAAATCCGGATTCCTGCGGCATCTGGGCCCCGTGCCTGACCCATGCCGACGGCCGGTTCTGGCTGGTTTACACGGATGTGAAGCGCAAGGACGGCTCCTTCAAGGACGCGCACAACTACATCGTGACGGTACCGGCCATCGAAGGCCCGTGGTCCGACCCGGTCTACGCCAACTCCTCCGGCTTCGATCCCTCGCTGTTTCATGACGACGACGGCCGCAAATGGTTTCTCAACATGATCTGGGATCACCGGGCCGGCTTCAATTCCTTCACAGGCATCGCTTTGCAGGAGTATGACCCGGTCGGGGAAAGGCTCACCGGGCCGATCAGCAACATCTTCAAGGGCACGCCTCTCGGTCTGACGGAGGGGCCACATGTCTACAAGCGTGACGGCTGGTACTATCTTCTGTCGGCGGAAGGCGGGACGGGCTACGATCACGCGGTGACCCTGGCCCGGTCGCGCCAGCTGGACGGACCGTATGAGCTGCATCCGGACGCCCATGTGGTCACCTCGCGGTTCGACCCCGACAATCCGGTCCAGAGGGCGGGGCATGGCGATATCGTCGAGACCCGGACCGGCGAGACCTACATGGTGCATCTGATGGGCCGCCCGCGTCTCGGCCAGAACCGCTGCCAGATGGGCCGGGAAACCGCGATCCAGAAATGCGTCTGGGGCGCGGACGGCTGGTTGCGGCTTGCCACCGGTGGCATGGCGCCGGAGCTGGAGGTCGACGGGCCGGATCTGCCCGCGCACCCGTTTCCCGAGGACCCCGCGCGCCATGACTTCGACACCGCCGATCTGCCGCCGGTCTTCCAGTGGCTGCGGACGCCCTATCCGGAGCGGCTGTTTTCCCTGACCGGGCGCCCGGGACATCTCCGGCTGTATGGCCGAGAATCCATCGGCAGCTGTTTCGAGCAGGCGCTCGTCGCCCGGCGCCAGACACATTACGACTACGAGGCCGAAACGCTGGTCGACTTCCAGCCGGACACCATCCAGCAGGCGGCCGGGCTGATCGCCTATTACGGACGCTGCCAGTTCTATTGTCTCGCCATTGCCGGCGACGACGACCTGGGCCGTGTGTTGACGCTGTACAGTTTTCCGGGGGGCGCTCCGGACGCCAACATGCAGGAGCCCCTGGACGCGCCTGTCCGAATACCGGAAAGCGGACCTGTCGCCATGAAGGTGACGGTCGAGGACATGGCGCTGCGCTTCTGGTTCAGGACGGAAGGCACGGACTGGCAACGCATCGGCCCGGCCTTCGATGCGACGGTTCTGGCCGATGAAGCGTCGGGCCGCGGCGCGCACGGCAATTTCACCGGTGCTTTCGTCGGCATGCTTGCCATGGACACGTCCGGGCGGGCAAGACCTGCGGATTTCGACTATTTCAGCTATCGGAACCTGACATAGGGGCCGATACCGCGCGGTTTCGGGTCTCTTTTGCTAAAAGTGGCCTGAAACATTCAAATTTTGAATTGACCTTTCGGGCAGCGCGCCTCATATCTAACGCATGCGTTTGACACAACAGACCAACTATGCCGTGCGCGCGCTCATGTATTGCGCCGTCAACCCGGACAAACCAAGCAAGGTCGCGGAGATCGCTGCCAGCTTCGACATGTCTGAAACCCATCTTTTCAAGATCATGAAGGTTCTGGTCGACGCCAACCTGATCAGGACCATTCGTGGCCGCAACGGTGGCGTGATGCTAGCCCGTCCGGCGGAGCAGATCTCTGTCGGCGAAGTCGTCCGGGCGGCTGAAGAGAGTTTCCTGCTGGCCGAGTGTTTCGATTCGGGCCGCAAGGATTGTCCGCTGATCATGTCCTGCGGCTTCAACGGTCTCCTGCACGAAGCGCTCGAAGCCTTCATGGAGGTTCTCGATGGCAAGTCGATCGCCGATCTGTCGGAAGACCGGTTCGGCATGCGCGATCTCCTGAAGATCGATGCGGGCAAGACGCCGATCGTCGCCAACGCGTAATCCGGCACTGAACCGACTTTCTGAAGGCGCCACCGTCCGGTCGGCGCCTTTTTCGTATGTGCCGTGGTTGGATATATATGGCGCTCAGTCACATGCGTCTTTCCCTTGAAGCACCATCTTCCGGCACGGCACGGCACGGCGAGGTGAGGCACGGCGGCGCTGGGCTTGTCCTGGAGAAACATCGGAAAGATTGGAACGGGAAGATCGCGGTTGCGATCCGGAAGGCAAAAGGCCGGGCTGGCTGGCCGCTGAGGGAGAGGAGAGGGCGGTTGGCTGGCCTGGCATTTTTTCCGCCGGTTGCCCGGAGGGCCTGTCTCTTCCGGAACCAGAGGACGCGATTTCCGGTTCGGTTTCGATCAGGCATTGCCTTGATAAAAAAACTTGAGTATGAGTGTCAAGTATAAAGTTGAGTTTGATACTCATCTTTAAGTCACGATGTTCACGCGTCCCGCCCCGAAGGGCCGGTTTTCAGCCGGTCCGGGCGACGCAGATAAAGGCCAAGGACCGAAAGCGCGCCATGACTTTGACTGCCAACAGCCAGAAGAACCGCCTCTCCCTGGGCATCGCAGGCCGCGAGCGCGGCATGCTTGCCGCAAAGCCGGTGCGTGAACAGAAATCGGACTACAACACTCGTGAGCTGTTCAGCGGTCAGCGTCAGATCCAGATCCGGCACAATGAAGAAACCTACCGCCTGTCGATCACCAAACAGGGCAAGCTGATTCTGACGAAGTGATGCGCTCGGCCTCTCGCCCTGTGCGTTGCCGGTGCGGCGGGAGGCTCGTTGCTGCGCCCGGGTTCTGCCTTGCTGGCTGTCGGATCCTCAGGCATGCTGACAGGTGGTGACCTCAGGCGGCAAAAATCGCCACCGGTTTGTCGACGCCGCGCAGGGCGTGCTCGCCCATCGCGTTGAGGCCGGTCACAAGATCCTCCGACAGGGACGCGCGAACCAGTTCCGTCATCAGCAGCTCGCGACCGAGGGGCTTGCACAGGGACTCCACACGGCTGGTTTCGTTGACGGCGCGGCCGATCACCGTGAAATCAAGTCTTTCCTCCCCGCCGACATTTCCGAAAAAGACTTCTCCGCGATGCAGTCCGATGCCGATCCTGACCGGGTGCCAGAGTGCCGGATCCGGAAGGCCGTCCGGCGGTGCCTCGTTCAGCGCGTCGATCGCGGCCAGTGCGACCTTTGATGCTCCCAGGGCGGCATCCGCGGCGGCAGATACCCCGAGGGATTTTTCGTCGAAGACCGCGAGCAGGCCATCTCCCATGAATTTCAGGATATCGCCACCATGGCCGAGCACCGCCGCCGAGACACGGTCGAAATAGGCATTCAGGATTGCTGTGACTTCCGGTCCGCTCAAACGGTCGGCCAGTTGCGTGAAACCGCGCATGTCGGAAATGAAGACGACGGCTTCGATCGCCTCGCCGTCGCCGCGCCGGATCTCGCCGTCCAGAACGCGTTGTCCGGCGATGGGGCCAAGATAGGTGTCGGCAACATTGCGGGCGATCCGGTGCAGGATATGACGCTCCACATGAAGGGCGAAGACGTTGATCAGTGCCCGAATCCGGTCCCTTGACTGCGGAGCGAAGCCTCCGGGCCTTGTCGAGGCAAGGGTCATCGCATTGTGCATCGCTCCGGCGGAGCTCAGCGGCCAGGCCACGTAAACGGTGTATCCCTGATCGGCCAGTTCGCCCATGAGCGGGGCTGACCCGGCGCCCTCGGCGCTCTCCAGATCCACCTTTATGGTCTGTCCTTCCGCCATCACCTTGAAGAGCGGGTTGCGGGTAAAGGTTGCATGTTTGATGGCACCCGCGTCCGCGGCAATCTCGTCGCAGAAGCCGTCCTGGCTGTTCCAGAGCCAGGAAAACCCGATCACCCGGGGATGAAGCGTGCCGATGTGCAGGCTCGCCCGGTCGATGCCGAGCCCGGCGGCCTGACAACGCCACATGAATTCCTCGAACAGCAGCATGACGCTGTCGAACCCGGTCGCCTCGTGCAGCAGCCAGTTGCGGACGTCTTCGAAATCCTGCTGCTCAGGCGCGCAGGACCTGCCACGCTGGGACCGGTCCACGAGATAGACATGGGGAGCGTAACTGCGCGGGGCGGGATCGACGGTGGTTTTCATGAAGTCTCCGGAAAGGGTGTCGTGGCCCCTTATTTCGGTCGCGGAGGCCGAAATTCAATCCACCCCCGGGCCATTGAAGGCCGGGAGGAAAATCAATGCGCGGATTTCCCGGGCCATGGGAGCGGACGGTGCTGTTCGCCGGCCTGTCGCCTCAGCCGGCCTGTCGCCTCAGAACGCCGCTTCGACGCCGCCCATTTCCACGTAGACGCTTTTCAGCTGACTGTAGTAGTCGATGGCCGCGTGGCCGTTTTCGCGGCCGATGCCGGACTTCTTGTAGCCGCCGAAGGGCATTTCGATCGGGGTCAGATTGTAGGTGTTGATCCAGCAGGTGCCGGCCTGCAGGGCATCGATCACCCGGTGGGCACGCTGGATGTCCCGGGTGAAGACCCCGGCCGCCAGACCGAATTCCGTGTCGTTGGCACGTCTGACGACTTCGTCCTCACCGGTGAAATCGAGCACGCTCAGCACCGGCCCGAAGATCTCCTCCCGGGCGATGCGCATGTCGTCGCCGACGTTGGCAAAGACGGTCGGCTGCACGAAGTAGCCATCCGGGAAACTCTCCACCGTGGCCGCACTGCCGCCGCACACGAGCCGGGCGCCCTCGCGTTGGCCGAGCTGCATGTAGTGCATGACCTTGTCGAACTGCTGGCGGGACACAAGCGGGCCGATGTTGGTGGTCTCGTCCAGCGGGTCGCCCAGGACGGCCTTGGACGTGCGTTCGGCCAGACGCGCGAGAAACGCCTCCTTGATGTCCGTGTGCACGAACACGCGCGTGCCGTTGGAGCAGATCTGGCCGGTGGAATAGAAATTGGCATTGATTGCCGCGGAGACGGCATTGTCGACGTTCGCGTCCCCGAACACGATCAGGGGAGACTTGCCGCCGAGTTCCAGCGTGGTCTTTTTCAGGTGCTCGCCGGCCAGGGCCGCGACCTTGGCGCCGGTCGGCACGGAGCCGGTCAGCGAGACCTTGGCGATGGCCGGGTGGGCGACCAGCTTCGCGCCGACATCGCCGAAGCCCTGAAGGACGTTGAAGACACCGTCCGGCAGACCGGCTTCGCTCAGGGCCTCGGCCAGCTTCAGCGCGCTGAGTGGGGTGACTTCGGACGGTTTGAAGATCATGGCATTGCCGCACACCAGCGCGGGCGCCGCTTTCCAGCAGGCGATCTGGATCGGATAGTTCCACGCGCCAATGCCGAAACAGATGCCCAGCGGCTCGCGCTTCGTGTAGGCGAAGGACCCGCCGAGGTCGATGTGCTCGCCGGTCAGCGTCGCTGCAAGGCCCCCGTAATACTCGAGGCAGTCCGCGCCCGAAGCTGCATCCGCGACAAGCGTTTCCTGCAGCGGCTTGCCGGTGTCCAGCGTTTCCAGGACCGACAGGGCGTGATTGTCCCGGCGCAGGATGTCGGCTGCCCGGCGCAGCACTCGGCCGCGTTCGGCGGGCGGTGTCGCTGCCCAGATCTTCTGGCCAGCCGTGGCGGCCTGCACGGCGGCCTCGATGATGGCATCGTCCGCCGTGTTGATCCGGGCGATCACTTCTCCGGTTGCCGGGTAAAGGGAATCGAATGGCGTACCGGCCCTGCTCTCCTGATAAGAGCCGCCGACGAAATGGGAAGCTTGCGGTTGGGCGCGCATGAGATGTGGCTCCTGCTGGTCTTGTCTGTTCAGGTCTTGTCTGATCTGGCCAGGCCGTCGTTTAGCCGGCCTCAGCGCTGACTGGTTTGCCAGTCCGGGTGGATCCAGGGCGTCTGGTTGGCGGCCGGCAGCGGGTCCTTGCCGAGAATGTGATCCGAGGCCTTCTCGCCGACCATAATAGACGGGGCATTCAGATTGCCATTGGTGATTTGCGGAAAGATCGAACTGTCCGCGACCCGGAGGCCGTCGACGCCGATGACCCGGCACTGCGGATCGACCACCGCCATCGGGTCGTCCTGGGCCCCCATGCGGCACGTGCCACAGGGGTGATAGGCGCTTTCGACATGCTCGCGGATGAAATCGTTCAGGGCCTCGTCGCTCTGGACATGGGCGCCGGGCTGGATCTCCTTGCCGCGATAGTCGGCAAAGGCTTCCTGGCCGAAGATCTCCCGCGTCAGGCGGATGCAGCGGCGGAAATCCTCCCAGTCTTCGTCGCGGGACATGTAATTGAACAGGATCGAGGGCTTTTCCCGCGGGTCGCTGGACGTCAGTCGGACCCGTCCGCGCGATCTGGAGCGCATCGGCCCGACATGGGCCTGGAACCCGTGGCCTTCGGCGGCGGCCTGGCCGTCGTAGCGCACCGCGAACGGCAGGAAGTGATACTGGATGTCCGGATATTTGACGCCCGCTTTCGAGCGGATGAAGGCGGCACTCTCGAACTGGTTGGACGCGCCGAGCCCCTGCTTGAAGAACAGCCACTGCGCACCGATCAGGGCCTTGGAGAAAAGGTTCCAGTGCTTGTAGAGCGTGATCGGCTGGGTGCAGGCCTGCTGCAGGTAAAGTTCCAGATGGTCCTGCAGATTGGCGCCAACGCCGGGCCTGTCGGCGACAACGTCGATGCCCAGAGCGCTCAGGTCCTGCGCCGGCCCGATGCCGGACTGCATCAGGATCTTCGGGGAGTTGATCGAGGAAGCGGCCAGAATGACCTCCCGCGCCGCCCGCATTTCGCGCACCGCTCCGCCGGCCTCGAATTCCACGCCGACGGCACGCTTGTCCTCGATCAGGATCTTCCGTGCCAGTGCGCCCTTGGTCAGGGTCAGGTTGCCACGCTTCAGCGCCGGTTTCAGATAGGCGTTGGCGGCGGACCAGCGGCGGCCCTTGTGGACCGTCATCTCCATGTCGCCGAAGCCTTCCTGGCGTTCGCCGTTATAGTCTTCCGTCACGCCGTAACCGGCCTGTGCACCGGCGTCCCTGAAAGCGTGAAACAGCGGGTTCCACTTGGTGCCGCGGCGCACATGCAGGGGGCCGTCGGTCCCGCGCCAGCCGCTCTGGCCGCCGTGACTGGTCTCCATACGCTTGTAATAGGGCAGCACATTGCGGAAGCCCCAGCCGCTCGCGCCCATGTCTTCCCAGGTGTCGAAGTCGCAGGCGTGGCCACGCACATAGACCATGCCGTTGATCGAGGAGGACCCGCCGATCACCTTGCCGCGCGGAGTCGCCAGGCGCCGGCCGCCCAGATGCGGTTCCGGTTCGCTTTCGTAGCCCCAGTCGTAGAGCGCCATGTTCATCGGATAGGAGAGAGCCGCCGGCATCTGGATCAGCGGTCCGGCATCGGTGCCGCCGAATTCCAGCAGCAGCACCCGGTTGCCGGGATCCTCGGAGAGCCTGTAAGCCATGGCACATCCCGCCGAACCGGCGCCGACGATGATGAAATCGAACTGGTCGCTCATTTGGAACTCCGGGGCGGTCAGCCGTTGACACTGCGCGCGACATGCACGGCAATCTGGGTTTCGACGTAGTCCTCGACCATGGCGATGGCGGCATTCCGGTCCGTCCTGGCGTCGCTGAGGGCCTGGCGGATCCAGACGCCGTCGATCATGGACGCGGTGCCTTCTGCTACCCGCAGCGCTTCCGGACGCGGCAGGAACGACAGCAGGTTATGGGTCAGATTGGAAGCAAGCCGGGCGGCATAGATCCGCAGCAGCCGGCTGTTGCCCGCCGTCGTGCGTGACTGGACGTAAAAGGCAAGCCAGGCGGCGATCACCGCCGGCTGAAACTGGTCGACGGCGAAATTGCCGGCGATGATCGCGGAAATGCGCTCGCGGGGCGTCTCCGCCTTGACAAGACCGTTTCGTATGGCGCCGCCGAGTTGCGTCAGGAGATGACGCATGGTCGCCGCCAGAAGCTGATCCTTGGAGCCGAAATAATGATGCACCAGTCCGCCGGAGACGCCCGCGCGCCTCGCGATCTGCGCCATCGTCACATCGGAGTAACCGCGTTCATGAATCGCATCGACCGTCGCGTCAATGAGACTGCGCCGCCGTTCCGCTTCCATTCCGACTTTGGGCATTTCGATCTCCTGGACAGTCCGAGTGTCTTATTTTTAATTGATTAATCAATCAATGAAAACTTGCAAATTTTTCCGGTGGATGTTTGGATCAAACTTAGGCAGGTTACCGGTCAAGGATCGGAGCGGACTTCGTGTGCGCCGACACCGCGGCTTGCGGCAAACATCTTGCGGCTTTAAAGACAAAGCCGACTTTCCAAAGGAGGTATTCCAATGAAAATTGCAGCGAAACTCGCTGGAGGACTTGCGCTTGGGTTGATGCTCACTGGCACGGCGCTCGCGAATGATCCCGAAACCTGTAAGACTGTCCGTTTCTCCGACGTCGGCTGGACCGACATCACCGCGACGACGGCGGCCACATCGGTGGTTCTGGAAGCTCTGGGCTATGAGCCCGAGGTCAAGCTCCTGTCCGTGCCGGTGACCTATGCGTCCATGAAGAACAAGGACATCGATGTCTTTCTCGGCAACTGGATGCCGACCATGGAAGGTGACATCAAGGCTTATCGGGAAGACGGTTCCGTCGAGACGGTCCGGGCCAATCTGGAAGGCGCGAAATACACGCTCGCCGTTCCCAAATACACCTACGACAAAGGCCTGAAGAGCTTTCAGGACATCGCCAAGTTCAAGGACGATCTGGACGGCAAGATCTACGGCATCGAGCCGGGCAACGACGGCAACCGCCTGATCATCGGCATGATCGACGAGAACCTTTATGGCCTGGAAGGCTTCGAGGTGGTGGAATCCTCCGAGCAGGGCATGCTCTCCCAGGTGGCGCGCGCCGGAAAACGCGACAACGACATCGTCTTCCTCGGCTGGGAACCCCATCCGATGAACGCCACGTTCGAGATGGCCTATCTTGAAGGCGGCGACGACATCTTCGGCCCGAATTACGGCGGTGCGACGGTCTACACCAATGCGCGCGCCGGCTACGTGAAGGAGTGCCCGAACGTCGGCAAGCTGCTGGAGAATCTGGAATTCTCGCTGCCCATGGAAAACGAGATCATGAGCGCGATCCTGAACGACGGCCAGGATCCCAACAAGGCTGCTGCCGCCTGGCTGAAAACGCATCCGGCGACCTTCGAAAACTGGCTCGTGGGCGTCAAGACTTTCGATGGCGGCGACAGCTTCGCGGCCGTCAAGGGCGCTCTCGGCCTCTAGCAAACAGGGTCTGACGGGGCACCGGTCTCGCGCATCCCGCGTTCAGGCGAATGTGGATCCGATGTACGATCGTTTCGGCCGGTGTCCCGTTGTCTTCAACAGAATCAAGAAGGGGCGGCGGGTTGAACTGGCTGACGGACGACAAGTTGCCGATCGGACCCTGGGTGCGCTCCCTGGTCGATTGGCTCACCGACAACGCCGATTGGGTGTTTGACGGCATTTCGATTTTCCTGGAGACACTGATCGACGGCATTCTGTGGCTTCTTCAGACCCCGCAGCCGCTGGTCGTCGTCGCCATTGTTGTCGTGCTCGGGTATGCGGTGCACCGGACAATTACCTTTGCCGTGTTCGTGGCCGTCTCGCTCCTTCTGATCATCAATCAGGGCTACTGGGAAGAGACCACGGAGACGCTGGCGCTGGTCCTGGCCGCCTCCGTTGTCTGCATGGCGGTCGGTGTGCCACTGGGGGTGCTTGGCGCCCACCATCCACGCTTCTATGCTGCCTTGCGTCCGGTGCTGGACCTGATGCAGACCATCCCGACCTTCGTCTATCTCATTCCCGCGCTGATCCTCTTCGGTCTCGGCATGGTGCCCGGGCTGATTGCCACCGTGATCTTCGCGATCCCTGCGCCGATCCGCCTGACCCAGCTCGGCGTCGCCTCCACGCCGACGGCGCTGCTCGAGGCGGGCGAGGCTTTCGGCGCGACCCGGACGCAGCTGCTCTGGAAAATCGAGCTGCCCTATGCCCTGCCGCAGATCATGGCGAGCCTGACGCAGACGATCATGCTCTCGCTCTCCATGGTGGTGATCGCCGCGCTTGTGGGAGCCGACGGTCTCGGCGTCCCGACCTTGCGCGCGCTGAACACGATGAACATCTCGCAGGGCTTCGAGGTCGGTGTCTGCATCGTCCTGATCGCCATCGTTCTCGACCGGTTCTTCCGCGCGAATGAGGGGGGCAAGTGATGAATACTTCCGATGAGACCCCCATCGTCTCCTTCAAGGATGTCGACATCGTCTTTGGCGACAAGCCCCACTCCGCACTGCCGTTGATCGACGCGGGCAGGTCCCGGCAGGAGATCCAGACCGAAACCGGCCAGATCCTCGGCGTTGCCGGTGCCAGCTTCGATATTTTCGAAGGCGAGCTCATCGTGCTGATGGGTCTGTCGGGCTCGGGAAAGTCAACTCTGCTGCGCGCTGTCAACGGGCTCAACCCGGTGATCCGGGGTGAGGTCCAGGTGCGCGACGGGGAAGGCTATGTGAACCCGGAAACCTGTTCGGAAAACGACCTGAGGGCGCTGCGCCGGCACCGCATCGCCATGGTGTTCCAGCAATTCGGTCTTCTGCCCTGGCGCACGGTCGCCGAAAACGTCGGCTTCGGCCTCGAACTGGCCGGCGTGCCGGTCAAGGAACGCGCCGAGAAGGTCACGGCCCAGCTGAAACTGGTCGGCCTTACCGGCTGGGGTGAAAAATATGTCCATGAGCTGTCGGGCGGCATGCAGCAGCGTGTCGGTCTTGCCCGGGCGTTCGCCACGGACGCGCCGATCCTGTTGATGGACGAACCGTTTTCGGCCCTCGATCCGCTGATCCGCGACAAGCTGCAGGACGAGTTGCTCGACCTTCAGAAAGAACTCAACCGGACGATCATCTTCGTCAGCCACGATCTGGACGAAGCGGCCAAGATCGGCTCGCGCATCGCCATCATGGAAGGCGGCCACGTCATCCAGCTCGGCACGTCGCAGGAGATCGTGAAAAAGCCGGCGACAAAATATGTTGCCGATTTCGTCGGTCACATGAACCCGCTGAACGTTCTCAGGGCCCGCGACGTCATGGTGCCTCCGGGCAGCTTGCCCGGTTCGCTGGCAAGCGCCCTGAATTGCGATGCCAACACACCGATCCGCGAAGTCGCCCGCCTGAAACAGACCAGCGCGGAACCGGTCGTGGTCATGAAGAACGGGGCGATTGTCGGCGTGATCGGCGAACGGGAATTGCTGGACTGCATGCTCTGAGGACACGCGCAAGGACCCGGAAAAGGCAGAGCCGGTTCCTACGTCTTTTGCGCCCCGGGACCTGCCCACGGATGAGTCTTGCCCGCGCCTGGACGTTTTTTTGAGGTTTCCGCCGCAGGCAAGGCAACTTCCCGGCAGTTTGGCCGTTCCCTAAAGGACCTTTCGACCGAAAGTCCAGAAAACGGAACGCCGCCGGATGACTTCAAGTGCCGCGACGAACAATGCGCCCGGCGCCTACCTGTATCCCAGGCGGGCGGATGTCGGCGTGTGGCCGCTGATAGAAGCCAGTCAGGCGTTTCCGGTCATCGAGGAGCTGGCGCTGGCCGCGCGCTCGGATCTGTGTTTCGGATTCCGGATCTTCGATCCGCGCACCCGCTTGCGCTCCGCCCGGTCGGCGGCTCTGAACCTGGAAACTTGGTCGGACCTGATTGCCTACAAGACCGCGAACGGAACATCCGTCCGGCTCCTGCTGACGGATTTCGAGCCGGTGGTCGCGCATGAACTTCACAAGCGGACCTGGACGGCCATCGACGGTTTCGCGCGCGCAGTCGCCGAGGCCGGTGATACGGACAGGTTCCAGGCGATGGCCGCCCTGCACGAAGGTGAATTCGGCTGGCTGGTGCGTCTTGGGCTATGGCCGTTTCTGAAAGCCCGGGCCGAGAAGATCGCGTCCGGATCCGGCCGGGCCGGCCACGTCGGCTTTCAGTCCTGGCGGCTGTTCAGGGATCGGGGCGGGCAGCCGGGCCGGACGCTCGGCGGACCACCGCGCATGTGGCCGGCGACCTATCACCAGAAATTTGTCGTCGCCGACGGTGCCCACGCGATCGTTGGTGGACTGGATCTGGACGAGCGGCGCTACGACGATCCCGACCACACGCGTCCGGCCGGGCAGACCTGGCATGACGTCAGCCTCTCGGTCTCCGGCAACGTCGCGGCGGACGTGCGGGATCATTTCAACACGTGCTGGAACTTTGAGGTGCCCCGGTTCAATGCCCGCATGACCCGGATGGGGGCACACGCTCAGGACATGGCCACTCCCGTGAAACCGGCCGTCCCGGCGCCGCGCACCGACGCGCAAGCGACCGCTCAATCGCCCTGCCTGCGCCTGATACGCACCAGCTCGATGCGGTCGCGTTCCTGGCTGTCCATCGGGCCGCGGCCGGATATCACCGAGATCGAAACGGCCCATCTGGAGCAGATCGGCAACTGCCTGTATCTGGAATCCCAGTTCCTGCGTTCACGCCGCCTGACGGACGCCCTGGTGACGGCAGGACGGGCGCAACCCGGTCTCCATCTGATCGTGCTTTTGCCCGCTGCCACGGACGAGGTCGTGTTCGATGGGGAACGTGGCCTGTCGGTCCGGCACGGGGAGTGGCTGCAGGTCAGGGCGATAGACCGGATCAGGGCGGCGTATGCGGAGCGGTGCGGCTTCTTCAGCCTGACACGGGGTACGCCCGGAACGGAGACAGGCGAACGCGATGCGGTCGAGGGCCAGGAAATCGCCTATGTGCATGCGAAAGTTGCCATTGCCGACGGCGAGACGGCGATTGTCTCCTCTGCAAATCTGAATGGCCGCAGCCTTCGCTGGGACCGGGAAGCCGGACTGTTGTGGGAAAATGCCGCCGGCGTTACCGCGTTTCAAAGAACGCTGTGGCAACAGCACTTGCGGCGCGAATACCAGGAAGAGCTGACCGTCACCGGAGCGTCGGCCTTGCAGATGTGGCGGGCCGCGGCGGACAGGGGGCCGGAAAGGGGCCCGGACGGGGAGGGCAGTGCCCAGGTGGTCGCCTATCCGTTGGAGAAGGCCAGAAAATTCGCACGGTATTGGCCGATCGTTCCGCACGACATGGTGTGATATCGGGCGTGTGGCGGCACGCTCCTGGCTCCGGGGTACCGGCTCGCAAACCATCGTCAGACACAAAAACGGAGCCTCACGGCTCCGTTTCCAGGGACTTGCAGGTTGGCAGGTCTTGTCAGATCAGACCAGCTCGAGCTGGGCGGCCTGCTTGCCGCGGCCGCGGCGGTCGTCTTCGGCGACGAAGGAAACCTTGGCGCCTTCGACCGGCGTTCCGATCCCGGCCTGTTCGAAGGCGGTCACGTGCACGAACACGTCCTTGCCGCCATCGTCCGGCGTGATGAAGCCGAAGCCACGGTCGTGGTTGAAGAATTTGATGGTGCCGTTCTCACGCATGGAGAAACCTTTCCGTTGGGTGTGCGCGCCTTCCCGGTTCCGGCAAGGTGCGGATAAACGAGAGGTCAAAAAGAAACGGAAAGCTTGGAATTTCAGAGCAACGCTAAATGAAGCACTTGCCGAAGTCAGTCTAACCGGGTCTTTACGTCAGTCCCGTACGGCACAATGCGCACCGATGAAAGTCAATGTAAGCGCCACCGGCAAATCCGGCAAGCGAAACTTGTGAGGGACAGTGTTTTGGCCGTTTTCCCGTCAAAACCGGGCCCTTGACCTGAAAGCTACCGGCTGTGACCCCGGTCACAGCGATCCTGCCGCGCCATCCCTATCTTGGTTTCATGAGCAGAGGCGAACAGGACACGCCTCACAAACAGAAGGGACACCGTCATGTTCAGGAAACTTGCACACACCACCGTCGCGCTGGCTCTTGTTGCCGGTGCCACCCTTGCAACGCAGACCCGATCCGCCAATGCCGCCGAAGGCTGGCAGGTTGGTGTCGGGATCGCTGGTGGCCTCGCGGCAGGCGCAATACTGGGCTCGGCCCTGTCCCAGCCGCGCCATCATGGGCCGCGTTACCATGCACCGCGCCGTCACCATGCGCCGCACCGATACCACGCGCCGCGGCCGGTCTATCGTCCGGCACCGGTGGTTTCCTATCGCCCGGCCCCATGGTCGCCTGCCTGGTACAACTACTGCAGCAGCAAGTACCGGTCTTTCAATCCGCAAAACGGGTATTTCCTGGCCTATTCCGGTCAGTACAAGTTCTGCCGCTAACAGCCGGGGCTCAATCGGCGCGCAAGCGTCAATCCGGCTCCTCCCTGCAAGGTGATCTCCTCCCCGCCTTGCAGGGAGTTTTCTTTTGTCCGACTCAACCGGCGCCGGTCATTCTTTTGGCGGCGCGCATGGTGGTCTCAAGCTGGTTGAGAAAGCGCGACCTGTCCGCTTTGGAAAAAGCCGGCCCGCCTTCCTTGATCTCCCCGATTTCCCTCAGATGCGTTTTCAGATCCCGCATGGCAAGGCGCATGCCCATGGCGTCCTCGCGAAAGGGCTTGCCCGTCGGTCCGATCACCAGGGCACCGGTCTTGACGCAGCGCGCGGCCAGCGGCACGTCGGCGGTGATCACAACGTCGCCCGTTTGCGCGCGCTCCGCGATCCAGTCGTCCGCCACGTCCGGACCCTCGGGCACCACCACCCGTTCGATCAGGTCGCCCTCGGGCAGCCGCATCCAGCTGTTGGAAACGAACTTGATCGGTACCTTGTGCCGCTCGCCGACCCGAACGGCTTCGTCTTTCACAGGGCAGGCATCCGCGTCCACGTAAAGAACGGTCATGTCAGCGGCCTCCTTCGGTCTTCAGATAGGCGGCGATGCCTTCGGCCGCGCGCGAAGCTGTCGCCACACAGGCCTGCAACAGGTAACCGCCTGTCGGCGCTTCCCAGTCCAGCATCTCGCCCGCGGCGAAGACACCGGGCAGTTTCCTGAGCATCAGCGCGTCGTCGAGCTCGTCCAGCGCGATTCCGCCCGCCGAGGAGATGGCCCGGTCGATGGCATAGGGCGCAAGGCAGCGGATCGGGACGGCCTTGATCCGCTGTGCGAGCGCAGCCGGGTCCGAGGGCAGGCCGCCAGAAAGGTTCTTTGTCAGTTCTCCGGCCGGGTCTAAACACTCATGCAGAAGGGCCAGTTCGACCGGCTTGGCCCGGATCGCCTTTTTCAGGAAGGTCGCGACGGACTGTTTGCCGCGTGGACGGGACAGTTTTCCGGTGAGGTCTTTGAGGCTCATCGACGGTCGCAGATCAATGGCAAGCGTGGCCTCGCCCTCGGTTGCGATGCGCTCCCGCAGGGCCGCCGACAGGGCATAGATGGCGCCGCCCTCAAGGCCCTGTTCGGAGATCACCAGCTCACCGGTCATCTTTTCTGTGCCGTGGCTCAGGGCGATGCGTTTGAGCGGCGTGCCGGCGAAACGCTCCTTCACAAAGGCGCTCCAGTCGACCTGAAATCCGCAATTGGCCGGCTGCAACGGATTGACCCGGATCCCGCGCGCCTCAAGCAGCGGAACCCAGGCGGCGTTGGACCCGAGCCTGGGCCAGCTGGCGCCGCCAAGCGCCAGCAGGACCGCCCGCGCGTGAAAGGGGACTGGCGCAGCCTTTTCCGCCTGAAGGTGTGCCGTGCCATTCTCGTCTATCCCCGTCAACATGTGCCGGGTCAGCAACCGGACGCCGTTTTTGTCCAGGCGGCGCAGCCATGCGCGCAACAGGGGCGAGGCCTTCATCGATTTCGGAAACACCCGGCCGCTGCTGCCGACGAAGGTTTCCTCGCCAAGATCGTGACACCAGTCTGTCAACGCCTCCGGCGGAAACGCGCGGATGATCGGCGCGAGAAAAGGTTCGGCCGCGCGGTAGCGCGTCAGAAAACCGGTCAGGTCTTCGCTGTGGGTCAGGTTGAGGCCGCCGCGCCCGGCCATCAGGAACTTGCGCGCGGGCGAGGGCATCCGGTCCACCACGGTTACGGTGGCGCCACCTGCGGACAAACGGTCCGCTGCGAACAGTCCGGCCGGGCCGGCTCCAACAATCAGGACATCAAGCATGGGGCCTTATAGGTCAGCTTTCGGGCCAAACACCACCGGGAATTCAGATCGCCGGAAGTTTGATGAATCCCGGTCTTAAATCCTGATTAATTCCTCAAGTATTTGTTATCTCTCTCATGAGATGCTGTTGCGGAAGTTACACGCGGATACTTCCGCATGGCGCGTCATCGCACAAGAAGGGGACCCGTATATGGACAAGATTGCGGACCTGGTTGTGGTCGCGGATCCTGACCTGGACGTCCAGGCAGGATTCCAGCGCCTGTTTGGCGCGCAGATGAAGGTCGTCTGCTTTTCCGAATCCGATCCGGCGCTGGTTTTTCTCAAGAAAAACCACGGCACCGCTGTTGTCTTTACTTGTTTCAATCTGCCGGGCCGTGGGGGCACGGCCTTCTTGCGCACCGCGGAAACGATCGTGCCGCTGGCAACCCGCGTGATGCTGACCCGGGAGACCTCCGCCGAGGCCATCAAGAAGACGATCAATGAAGGCCACGCCTTCCTGTATCTGGAAAAGCCCTGTCAGCAGACGGATCTGAAGTCCGCCATGGAAGCGGCCCTGTACCATCATCGCCAGCTCGCCAAGGAGAGGGCGCTTCTGGAGCGGACCCTGGCCGGATCCGTCAAGCTTCTGATCGACATGATGGCCCTGTTTCACCCGGACGCCTTCCGGCGCACCGGGACTGTGCGCAAACAGGCGTTGAAGCTGGCGAAACAGCTGGACATGAAAAAGACCTGGGAGCTCGAGATGGCGGTGATGCTGTCGCCGATCGGCGAGGCTCTGCTGCCGAAACAGATCCTGGCCCGCTACCGCGCCGCCCGCAGCCTGACCGAGCAGGAACGCGATATTCTCGACCGGGCTCCCGTCCAGACAAGGGACCTGTTGAAGAACATTCCCCAGCTCGAAAAGGTGTCCGAATACCTCTACTTGTCGGGGCGGGGTTTCAACGGCTCGGGATTTCCGAAAGACGGGCCCGTCGGCGAAGACATCCCGATGGTGTCCCGCATCATCAAGCTGTTGACCGATCTGTGGTACGCCAGCCCGGACAGCGGCCCGGACGCGGCCGCCTTCGAAGCGCTGGCCATAAACCGCCGCAAATACGATCCCAAACTTCTGGCACTTGCGATGACCGTTCTGGTGGACGATCTCCCGGAGTCCCGCAAGAAGCATGTCGCCCAATGCCATATCCGCTCGCTCCGTCCGGGCGACATTCTGCTGGACGATGCCCTCACTGAATCCAATCACGAGCTGGTGCTGTCGCGCGGACACACGCTGACGCCGACGACGATCCGCCGTCTGGAACACTTTCACCAGGCCTCCGGTGTGCGCCAGCCGCTGCTGGTAGAGCGGCACGAGGTCGAAAAGGTGGTCAAGGAACCGGTGTAACGGGGTGGGCTCTGGCGTTTCAAAGCCCAGGTGGGCCAAGTGTCAGGACCGGTGGGTCCGCTCCTGAAGGTCCGCCTCATGGGCCTTGGCCACGCGCAGGAAGCGGGCATGGGCATAGTTGATGGCGAGAATGAAGCCCCACCAGCCGTATTTCCAGTATCTGCGGACGACATAGGCCTTGAGGAAACTGACCGGGAACTCGCTCAGCAGGCGGAATTTCGGCAGTCTGCGGCCGCGGGCGCGCATGTCCGCGACCTGCATTCCCGAATAGCGGTTGTATTTGCCGACCTGGAAATCGAGCGAGCGGATCGACCGGTGCGCCATGATCCCGGAAAGATCGGCGATCCGCGCGCCCGGCTCCGGCCGGACGGTGTCATGGACGGTGGAACTTGAAAAGCGGCCCTTGCGGCGGTCGTAGAGCCGGATCTGGTGATAGCCGTAGGCCCAGTGTGCCGGTGCCGTCTCGTGGGCATACATGTCGCGGATCATGATGCGCCAGCCATCGGCCCGGGCGTGATTGCCTTCGGCGAAGACGGTCCTGATTTCATCGGCCAGCTCCGGCGTCACCTCTTCGTCCGCATCCAGGTTGAGCAGCCAGTCGTTGCGGCACTGGTCTTCGCCGAACCGCTTTTGCGGGCCGTAGCCCGGCCAGTCATTGTGCAGGACCCGGGCACCAAGCCTTTCGGCGACGGCAACCGTGTCGTCGTTGGAGCCGCTGTCGATGACGATCACCTCGTCGACCCAGCCGATCACGCTTTCGATCGGCCTGGCGATCCGGTCGGCCTCGTCCCTGGCGATGATGAAGACGGAAAGGGGCAGTCGGTCGGTCATGAAAGTTCCGGCGATTGAGAACGTGGCCGGAACAGCCCGGCGCGTCTATTTAGCCGCGCCGGGAAGCAAATTGAAGAGATGAAATCAGCGCTTCGCCCGGGCGAAGACCGCGTCAAGCCCGTTCAGAGAGATCCGCGCGCCATCGATCGTGCCGGTAAAGCCCGGCGCGTCGATGTTTTCCAGAGCCAGGTCCGGCACCGTGACCTCGGCCGGTTCTGCGCCGAGGTTGAACGCGCACAGGATCGTCTCGCCCTGATAGGTCCGGGTGAACACGAGGGTCTCCCCGTCGCTGTCAAGGAAGGTCATGTCGCCCTTTTTGAGCGGTTCGTGATCCTGCCGCCAGGCATAAAAGGCGCGGTTGCGGTTCAGGATCGAGGTCGCGTCCCTGTCCTGTTCGAACGCTGCCCGCGCGCGGTGCTCGGCGGCGACGGGCAGCCAGGGCTCGGCATCGGAGAAACCCGCATGGGCGTTGTCGTTTACCCACGGCATCGGTGTACGGCAGCCGTCCCGGCCCTTGTAGTCGGGCCAGAAGCGGATGCCGTAGGGGTCCTTCAGGTTCTCGAAGGGAACATCCGCCTGGGTCAGGCCCAGTTCCTCGCCCTGGTAGAGGCAGGGGCTGCCGCGCAGACTTGCGCAGAGCGCGGTTGCCAGCGGTGCGAACCGGTTCAGGTCCAGACCGTCGCCCCAGCGGCTGCCGACCCGCACGACGTCGTGGTTGGAAAGTGCCCAGCTCGCCCAGCCATCGCCGATCCCGGCATTCATCTCTTCGACGATCCGCCGGATATGGGACGCGGAATGCTGTGTTGTCAGCAGATCGAAGCTGTAGGCCATGTGGATCCGCTTGCCGGCTTCCGTGTAGGCGGCCGTGAGTTCCACTGCCTGACCGTCGGCGCCGATCTCGCCGACGGAGGTCGTGCCCGGATAGGCATCGAGCAGCGCCCGCATGCGTTCCAGGAAGACCAGGTTTTCGGGCCGGGTCTTGTCGTAGAGATGATCCTGGTAGCCATACGGATTGGACGGATCGACGGTGGACGGCGTGTCGCCGGCGCCCATCGGCGGGTTGTCCCGAAGCTGCGCGTCGTGGAAGTAGAAGTTCACCGTGTCGAGGCGGAAACCGTCCACGCCCCGGTCCAGCCAGAACCTGGCCGCATCCAGCACGGCGTCCTGGACCTCCGCGTTGTGGAAATTCAGGTCCGGCTGGCTGGCCAGGAAATTGTGCATGTAGTACTGGCGGCGGCGACTGTCCCACTCCCAGGCGGCCCCCCCGAAGATGGACAGCCAGTTGGTCGGCACCGTGCCGTCCGGTCTGGCATCGGCCCAGACGAACCAGTCGGCCTTGGAATTGTCCTTCGAGGACCGGCTTTCCCTGAACCAGGGGTGCTGGTCGGACGTGTGCGAGATCACCAGGTCGATGATCACCTTCAGCCCGCGCTTGTGGGCGGCGGTCAGCATGTCGTCGAAATCCGCGAGACTGCCGAACATCGGGTCGACGCCTTCGTAATCCGACACGTCGTAGCCGAAGTCTTCCATGGGAGATGTGAAAAACGGCGACAACCAGATGGCATCGACGCCGAGCGAGGCAATGTAGTCCATGCGCGCGCGCACCCCGTTCAGGTCACCGACGCCATCGCCATTGGTGTCGTTGAAGGACCGGGGATAGATCTGGTAGATCACCGCTCCCTTCCACCAGTCCGGGTCCCCGGTCATGCTGGCTGGTCCATTTGCTTCCAGGCCCGTTTCGGCTTCTTGTGGCATTGCCTGTCTCCGTGCGCCGCCAATCCGTCCGCAATCCCGATGAATTCTCGCCGGGGCCGACTGCAAAAGGCGGATTTTTTGTATTTCAAAGCGCTTTGAATGGCTATCTCCGGTGACCCGGCAGGTCAAGGGACAAGCATTGAAAAAGTCGTCCGATTGCCAAAAACCGGAAGCAGGGCCGGAAGCTAAACCGGAATTCGAAATCTGTTTTCGGCGGAATGGACGATCCGAAAGCAGAAACCGACCCCGCGGAGCAGGGCCGGTGGAAAATCTGAAAGGTGCAAAAACACGATTTTGTCCGGAATGCCCAAGCCTTGACCGGCGAGCATGTCAGGCATGTGAACAAATCCCGGACGCAAGCGAGCGTGGCGGCAGGCCTGATCCGGCGAATGGGCGGCAGCATCCATGTATGATCGCTTTGACGATATAATAAGATATTGAACTTAAAAACGAAAAATGAGTGTCATGACGTTTAGGTCAGTTTCCTCTTGCAAAGCGCCATGGAAGCTGGAACTGTCCAGCCACACATAGCACCTCGGCAAGGTGGACCCCATATCGGATGTGTGCGCCTGGACAGAGAAACAGATTCGCGCATCTGATTTGAACATCCGGGCGCAGCGCCCGCGGCGGTTGCTTGCCGGGAACAAACTGGAGGAAGTGTCATGACGGCAGCCATGGTGGGATGGGCGCATTTGCCTTTCGGAAAACATGCGGAAGAAACGGTCGAGAGCATGATCGTCAAGGTGGCGGTGGACGCCATCAACGATGCCGGCATTGCGCCGGAAGATGTCGACGAAATCCTGCTCGGTCATTTCAATGCGGGGTTCTCGCCCCAGGATTTCACCGCGTCGCTGGTGCTGCAGGCCGACCCGGCACTGCGCTTCAAGCCCGCGACCCGGGTTGAGAACGCCTGCGCAACCGGTTCGGCCGCCGTGCATCAGGGCGTGCGCGCCATTGCTTCCGGCGATGCCCGTTTCGTGCTTGTGGTTGGCGTCGAACAGATGACCACGACACCGGGGCCGGAAATAGGCAAGAACCTGCTGAAGGCCTCCTATCTGAAGGAAGAGGGCGATATTCCGGCGGGCTTCGCCGGGGTCTTCGGCAAGATCGCCGACGCCTATTTCCAGAAATTCGGTGACCAGTCCGACGCTTTGGCCAAGATCGCTGCCAAGAACCACAGGAATGGCGTCAGCAATCCTTATGCCCAGATGCGCAAGGATCTCGGCTTCGAGTTCTGCCGGGCGGAATCCGAGAAAAACCCGTTCGTCGCCGGTCCGCTGAAACGTACCGACTGTTCGCTGGTCTCCGACGGCGCCGCCGCGCTGGTCCTGACCGACCCGGCGACGGCCCTCGGCATGAAGAAGGCCGTGGCTTTTCGGGGCATGGCCCACGTGCAGGATTTCCTGCCCATGTCCAAGCGCGACATTCTGAAATTCGAGGGCTGCTCCAAGGCCTGGGGCCAGGCGCTCGGTGACGCCAACCTGGCGCTGGAGGATCTTTCCTTCGTCGAGACACACGACTGCTTCACCATCGCCGAGCTGATCGAATACGAGGCCATGGGGCTGACGGGCGAAGGCCAGGGTGCGAAGGCCATTCTGGAAGGTTGGACCGAGAAGGACGGCAAGCTGCCGATCAACCCCTCCGGCGGCCTGAAGGCCAAGGGCCACCCGATCGGCGCCACGGGCGTGTCCATGCATGTGCTCACCGCCATGCAACTCACCGGCACCGCCGGGGACATTCAGGTCCGGAACGCCGAAATCGGCGGCATCTTCAACATGGGCGGCGCCGCCGTCGCCAATTTCGTCTCCGTCATGCAGGCGATGAAGTAAGCTGATCGCTTTCGTCGCAAGCGGCGGTGATTTCGATCAGCCCTGACCAGCGGGCGATGATCTGGAACACTGAGAAGAGACGCCTGATGAAACAGCCCGAAATGGCAACCTAAGCATTCGAACAATTGCCGGACCGGAGTGTCGACGAAGACCGACACTCCGGTCCGGCAATTGTGTTTCTTGCGCCATAACCGATCGTTCCGGCGCGGAGAACTTCCTTGAATGCGGCAGGATGCCTGGACACGATCTTGCCATTTCGTTTTGGCATTTGATGGCGCGGAGCTGATACGGCTTGCAAAGTGTTGACCGGGCTCGGTTCGTTCAAATGGAATTTTCAACGCATATGCTGGTTTTGATTTCCACGATGGCGATGACGGTGCCATTGTTCGGAGCCCTGTGTTGTCTGATACAGGACCGAAACAAAAACGTGTTCCGGGTCCTTGCCGCTTTTTTTCTGGCAGCGGCAGTCACGGAGTTGCCGACTGCCCTGCAATTGATCGTTTCCGGCGCGGTCGGTGCGACACTGCTGGAGGCGCTGTGGCTGGTTGCCATGGCGTGCGTCACCCCCCTGATCTGGCTTTACGTCTGGATGCTGACCTCAGAAGAGGATGGTCTTCCGAAGCATCTCTATTGGCACATGTTCTTGCCTTCCTTCACACTTCTGACGAGCGTTTCGATTGCGCTTTACCTGATCGAGGCGGAACTGCAACTGGTTGGGCTCTCCGAACAAGCCCTGCGACAGTCGGCGACCGCAATAAACTGGGTATTCTGGGCGCTAGTAAACGTGGCCATCAAGCTGCAATGGGGTGTCTACATATTGCTGGTTTACAGTCGGCTGGTCTCCTATCGAATTCGCTTGAAGGATCTTTTCGCAAGCAACGAGAGCAGGGAGTTACGCTGGATTGCCTTTGTGATCGGCGCCAGTGCATTTTATTGGGTTCTGAGCCTGATATCATCACTCCTGAGCCTGATCGTCCCGGACTACGGCGGGCTCCCAAGTTCGGCATATTATCTGCTTAACTTGTCGCTGCAGACGATCATGGCTGCCTGGGGGTTGAGGCAACGACCGGGGCTCAGGCCTGCAGACAACGAAAAGCGGACGAGGGACCAGCGCTATGCGAACTCGGCCCTTACAGAAGACGCCGTCGATCGTATCTCCGGCAAACTCCGCAAGGCGATGACGGTCGACCAGCTCTATCTCAACCCAAATCTTTCGCTCTGGATTCTCGCGCGGCATATCGGTGTGAGCGAGAACTACATATCTCAGGTATTGAACGAGGCGATTGGTCAGAATTTTTTCGACTTTGTGAACAGCTACCGGATTGAAGCGGCAAAGATCAATCTGAGGAGCGGAGAAGCCTCGATCCTGGAAATCGCGCTTGAGGCCGGTTTCAACTCCCGCTCTTCCTTTTACAAGGCGTTCAAGAAAGTTACGGATCAGACGCCGACAGCCTACCGACTGGCACAGGGTACACCCGAAAAACTTGCAAGAAATCTGTCCGTCTGAGCTGAAACGGACGACACATCGTGGCGACAGGGCCTATCCGGCGAATTCTCAACCGGAGAAAACCCTATGAAACGAATACACATTTTTCTTGCAACAGCACTGACTGCGACACCTGCACTTTCGGATCTTCCATCCGAGTTCAACGGTGTCTGGCAGACCGACGGCTATGGCACAGTCGCTGAGGTGAAAGACGGCGACATTAAATTCTATCAGATGGCCGGCGACATCTGCATTGAGGAAAGCGGCGACGCGGAAGCGCTTTCCGACTTGATCGACAACAGCCGGCTTGTCATGGCCAGGGACGGCAATACTGCAACCGTTACACTGCCAATTGCGCAGCACCGGATCCGGGCCGATCGGCTTGATGCACTTCCCGATTCATGCCTGGCATCGGCTGAAAACACACCCGCAGCCAATTTTGCGGCGTTCGCGGCATTTTTTGAGCACAACTACCCGTTCCACGGCCTTTATGGTGTTGACTGGCAATCGACCGTGGCATCTGCCCGGAAAAAAATTCGGACCGAAATGTCAGATGCGGAGCTTTTCGAGGTGTTCAAACAAATGATGGCACCGCTGCAGGATGGTCACCTGGACCTCACCGCACGGATTGGCGATGAGTTCATTCGTTTCGAACCTCACCCTGATGACACGTTCAATCAGCTTTCCCGGGAAGCGAAGACAATGGGAATACCCCGGAAAGAGGTGACCGCAGCATTTTTCGAAAGCTTCTGGTACGACAGCATACCGAAGACAATTCTGGGTGGACAAGGCCGCGTTGTCGGAAATCAACGCATCCAGTACGGCGTCTTGAACGGCGACACGGGCTACCTGGCACTTGCGACCGTCGGATATTATGGTCAAAGGGGAGCGTCACCCGACGAGGAACTGGCCGCGACCAATGCCATCATGGAAGAGATTATGCAGCTCTTCCAGACATCCGGCGTGCGATCCGTCATCATTGATCTCAGTGCGAATGTCGGTGGTTACAATCACTTCGGCGGTTACGAATTTGTCGCCCGCGCAATTGCGGAACGCTTTGCCTCAAAACCGGTTCAGGCCTACGAGAAATATGCCGCTGATGCCAGGAACTCTCCGAGGACCAAGGTCACTCTTACACCGAGCGACGGAACCCGGTTCGAGGGCCCTGTCCAAGTTCTCACCAGCAGCATCACAGTGCGAGCGGCTGAGGTGCTGGTGCTGTCGCTGCGCGCGCTGCCGAACGTCAGGCATGTCGGCAAGGCCACCCGCGGTGCACCATCGGATATTGTCGGACGAACACTGCCAAACGGCTGGTATCTGTCACTGGCCAATGAAGTGCACGTGGACAATGACGGGCGGTTCTGGGAAGGCCGCGGCATTCAGCCTGATACCGAAATGAATGTGTTTGGCGATGTGGCGTCAATCCAGACGCATGTGAACCTGATTGAGGAGCTTGCCGAGCGGAACTGACATCGACCGCACAATTTATCCTGGATGCTTGGCGATTTGATTGCCAAGCATCTTCGTATCCCGACGGCGCTTTGGTCGAACGCGGAGGGCATGATGACATCCGGTCAGAGTGAGTCCCCTCGGGGAAAGTCGCGGAGCACCCGTTCAGGATCTTGGCACAATGGCAAGGGAGGTGATGTGTCTGAACATTCGGCAAAGGTCTATTCCGCTGCGCCGGCAACGGCAGCGAAAAAGTCCGGATCCGTCAATTCGACCGGGAACACCGGAGCGCCGCAGCCTTCACTGACATAGGTATCGGCGACGCCATACACGAAGACACCGCCGTCGCCAATTTCGTCTCCGTCATGCAGGCGATGAAGTAGGCGCAAGGCCCGGCCTGTCGTCCTTGCGTATGGTCGGCAGGCAACGCCGGCATTCCTTGGCTTCGCACGGATGTCCCGGAGCCGATCGATCCGGAAGCGGCAGAGCATCGTGCGTTCGTGCCGGCGCAGGATGCTCTCGTCGAAGCAGCGCGACCACGACCGAAGGCCGGCAATGTCCGGCCTTTCCTGTGTGAAGACAGCCATTCGGCGTAAGAGTTTCTACTTATCGACCTTAAGTTTAAAAGGCAGAATTATTAAGAATAATATTAACATCTTCGTCTTATCTCAATGATCAGTGGTTGTATCCGCATACAAATTGCATGCTTGATGTAGCATTGAGGAAAATGACAGTGGTAAAAACATTGAAGTCAAAGATGCTGGTCATCATTGCCGCCGTATTCGTCGTGGTGACTGCACTCAGTCTGGGGATGATTGTCAATCAGGAGACCCTGGAAGAGAATGCAGGCCGGCTGCGCGATGGCGCCGAGACATTCGCCACCGACGGGATCAATCTGGCGGTTTCCTTGCAGAACATGCAATTCGATGTCGTTCAGGTGCAGCAATGGCTGACCGATATTTCCGCAACGCGTGGGCTCGATGGACTGAACGACGGATTCGATGTGGCCGCCGAGTTCGCCGAACGCTTCGAGGCGGACAGCGTCAAGGCAACAGCCCTTGCAGACAAACTGGGATACACCGACCTGTCCGCTCAGTTAGCGGAAGTGCAATCGCGTTTCCCGGCCTACTACGATGCCGGCCAGACAATGGCGAACGCCTATGTGGCAGGCGGACCGGAACAGGGCAACAAGCTCATGGCGAGCTTCGACAGCGCGGCCGAAAACCTGACCGAAGCGGTTGAAGCCGTTCTGGACCTGCATCGGGAACACCTTGCACGCGAGCGCGCCTCCCTGGCCGAGGAAGTCGCAAGCTACAAGTCGGCTGCGGCCAACGCCGATTACATGACCTTTGCCAATCTCTTCCTTGTCCTGGCGGCCCTCGGCGTCGCGGGCTGGTTCATCATGCGTGCCGTCATTCTGCCGCTCGGCGCCTTCGCCAAGGCTGTTGGCCGTCTCGCGGAAGGAGACTACGGCGTCGATCTGCCCGAAAGCCGGCGGCCCGATGAAATCGGCGGGTTGGCCAAAGCGATCCTGGTTCTGCGTGACGGCGCGGCACAACGCGAGGAACTGGTGGCGGCCCAAAAAGTCGAGGACGCGAACAGAATTGAGCGCATGCGGGAACGCGAACAACTGGTGACCTCTTTCCGCACCGGTGTTTCGGAACTGATTGTCGATGTGACCGGGACCATGTCCAGGCTCGAGGACACGGCCGGAATGCTGAGCAGCGTCGCGGACGATACGACAGCGCATGCGGAAGGTGCATCGCATGCATCGACGTCCGCCCAGAGCCATGTCGAGACCGTTGCCTCCGCGGCAGAGGAACTGTCCGCTTCGATCGGGGAGATCAACCAGCGCGTTGCCTCGACCACAGCCGTCGTGACAGAAGCGGCTGAAACGACCCAGGCGACCAATGACAAGGTTGCGACACTGTCGACCGCGGCCCAGGAAATCGGTGAAGTGGTCCAGCTCATTTCAACGATCGCGGAACAGACCAACCTCCTGGCGCTCAACGCCACGATCGAAGCGGCACGCGCAGGTGAGGCCGGCAAGGGTTTCGCGGTCGTCGCGTCGGAAGTCAAGGAATTGGCCACCCAGACGGCCCAGGCGACCGAAAGCATCACCCAGCAGATCGCGGCCATTCAGGAAGCGACCAGCGAGGCGGCCATGTCCATTCAGCAGATCACCGAGATCATGGGCAACGTGACTGTCGAAACCACGGCGATCGCCTCTGCCGTCACCGAGCAGAGCGCGGCGACCAATGAAATTGCCCGCGGTGTCAACGAGGCATCGACCAGCACCCAGAACGCCAGCCAGAGCGTCTCGGGCCTGGAGGAAAACTCGGTCAGGTCCAAGGATGCGGCGGGAGAAGTGAGCCAGGCGGTCAATCTGGTCGCCCAGCGGACCCAGACGCTCACTCATCAGATCGAGGATTTCATCAAGGCCTTCGCCGCCTGAACAACCTGCGATACGACGTTGACAAAGCCGGCGGTTTCCGCCGGCTCAGATTGCTGACAAACTCCCAGTTGGTCATTCCGGACAAGTGCAGCGCAGCTGCGCGCTGATCCGGAACCTAGCGTATCAGCGCGAGCGAAGTCGAGCACCGGAGCAATCCAAACATTTGAAATCATTATCAAAGACGCGCCTGCGGCGCGAAGTACTCGCTGGGTTCCGGCTCTGGCCATGCAGCTGCGCTGCAGACCGGCCGGAATGACGAAATTGAGTTTGTCAACAAGCTGAGCCGGCGGTTTCCGCCGGATTTTTTGCGCGATGCTCACTGAACGGCGTTTATCGCCCGCTCGAGGCCGGCAAGCGGCAGTTCAATGGTCTGCCTGCGGTCGGCTGCGGGTGCGAAGTCGATCTGCAGCGCGTCGCCTGCCGTCATGGCGGCGATCAATTCCGGTGTTGCGCCGGTGGACAGAAAACAGCCGCGCTGGTCGCAGGTGCCGATTTCGAGTTCGCTCACCGGCTTTCCGTCAACGCCGAGCCTGATCTTGCCGGGCAGATAAAACCCGAGCGGTGCCTGCAGGCGGAGAACCGGCGCCGCCTTGCCGGCGGGGAAGACGAGGTCGACCTTGAACACCAGTTGACCGCTATCCTTCATCCGCACGCTTGCGCTCGCCTCGCAAGTGAGGGCCTCCGCTGATCTCGATGGACCGGCGCACCGTGTCTGCCAGTGAGCGTCCTCGCCCGCCTGCTGCGCACGCACCGACTGTGCCACCGCTGCCAGGCCGAAAGCCAGCGACAGAACAATACCTGTTTTGATGAATTGCATGGGTCTTTGCTCTGTTTGTGCCGAGCGTCCGGTGAAACCGTGGTCGGACGTGAAGAAATCGCCACCTGCCGCAATGCCAGGTCCGGATGGCTGAGCGTGTTGTATGCGCAGCTTGCGGAAGGACGCAAGAGCAACGGGAATTGGAATTGGTCAAACCGGCTCAGCGCAAAAAACTATTCCGCTTGTTGCCGAGCCTTTGAAACCCGGTGCCCGGCGCCGGCGGGGGCGGGCCTTTACATTAAGCATCTCGAATTGGGATTGGAGACCCTTGAGATGGCGGCGCGCACTGGCAAACTGCACAACACACTGAAAAAGCCGGAAAACCGGCTCGACGTGTTCCCGGCCTTCATGAAGGTGTCCGGGCGGCGTGTGCTCGTGGTCGGTCACGGCGGCGAAGCTGCGGCCAAGGTCCGTCTGCTGGGCGAAACCAACGCCCGGATCGTTGTTGTTTCCAGAAACCTGGACGCGGACCTTCAGGACGCCATCGCTCTCTATCAGGCCGACCATATTGCCGAGGACTTCCGCCCGGCGCATCTCAACGGGGCCGCGTTGGTCTTTTCCGCGCGCGAGGACATGGATCTGGACACGGCCGTGGTCAACGCCGCCCGGATCATGGGTGTGCCCGTCAATGCGGTCGACAAGCCCGATCTTTGCGATTTCTACACCGGGGCCCTGGTGAACCGTGCGCCCATCGCCGTCGCCATCACGTCGACCGGTGTCGGGCCGGTGCTGTCGCGCCACATCCGCGCGCGGATCGAGGCGATGCTGCCGCGGGCGACCGGTGAGCTGGCGCGTCTTGCGGAAAGTTTCCGGGACGCCGCGGTCAGCATGATACCCGACGGCGCCCAGCGTCGCGGTTTCTGGGCCCGGTTCTTCTCCGGTGCCGTCGCCGCCAACCTTTATGCCGGCAAGTCCGGTGCCGCCCGCTCCGAAGCGCAGCGCCTTCTCAACAGCGTGGCCGAGGAACCCGGTTTCGTCTGGCTGGTGGGCGCCGGACCCGGAGCCGAGGACCTTCTGACATTGCGGGCGCAGCGCCTGCTGCAGGAGGCCGACGTCATTGTCCACGACGCGCTGGTGCCCGCCGGGGTGGTGTCCATGGGCCGGCGCGATGCGCAGCGGGTTTCGGTCGGCAAGCGCAAGGGCGCGCACTCGGTGCCCCAGTCCGCGATCTGCGACCTGCTGGTAAAGCTGGGCCGCGAGGGCCGGAAGGTCGTGCGCCTCAAGGCCGGCGATCCGATGATCTTTGGCCGGGCGGCGGAAGAAATGCAGGCATTGCGCGACGGTGGCATCGGCTTTGAAATCGTGCCCGGGGTCACGGCGGCCTTCGCTGCCGCGGCGTCGGCACAGATCCCGCTGACCCTGCGCGGTGTCGCCTCCAATCTTGTCTTCGCCACCGGTCACAATGCCAGGTCCGAAACTTTGCCGGACTGGGCCGGCCTTGCGCTGAAAGGCGCGACGGTCGCGGTCTACATGGGCCGGACCGTGGCCGCGGATGTGGCCGGAAAGATGATCGGTGCGGGTCTGAAACCGGATACCCCGGTGGCCGTGATTGAAAACGCGGCGCATCCGGATGAACGCCAATTTGCCGGAACCCTGTCCGAACTCGCGGTGCTGTCGAACCGCGCGGAAATCGACGGGCCGGTGCTGATCGTGATCGGCGAGGCCGTCGGTCATGCCGCCCTGGACAAGGCTGAACCTCTGGTGCCGCTGGAAGCGGCCCGGGGTGTGGCGGCCTGAGACCTGAGAGAGTGATAGCCATGAAAGTCATTACCGCCAACCGCCTGCTGAACGGCGATGTCGTCTGGCTTGGAGACAACGGGACCTGGGTCGAGCTGATCACGCTCGCGAAGATCTTCGAGGGCAAGGAAGCCATCGCCGCCGGATTGGCCGAAGGTCTGGAAGCCGAGCGGAACCAGCAGGTCGTCAGCGTCTACGAAATGGATGTCACAGCAGCGGACGGTGTCATCGTCCCGGTGCGTCTGCGTGAAAAGATCCGGGCGAAGGGCCCGACAACCCACCCGCATTTCGGCAAGCAGGCCCAGGCCGTGTCCGCCTGAAGTTCAAAGACGATGTCAGGGCTGCGCCAGGAACGCCTGAAGGCTGACGGCAGCGCCCGCAAAGGAGAACAAGATGTACCGTTACGATGAATTCGACGCCAGCTTCGTCAGCCAGCGCACCGACCAGTTCAAGGACCAGGTCCGCCGCCGTCTCGCCGGTGAACTCTCCGAGGACGAGTTCAAGCCATTGCGTCTCATGAACGGTCTGTATCTGCAGCTCCACGCCTACATGCTGCGGGTCGCCATCCCCTATGGCACGCTCAACGGCCGCCAGATGCGCAAGCTGGCCCATATCGCCCGCACCTACGACAAGGGTTATGGCCATTTCACCACGCGCCAGAACATCCAGTTCAACTGGCCGAAGCTGGAAGACACGCCGAAGATCCTGGAAGAGCTGGCGGAAGTCGAGATGCACGCCATCCAGACCTCGGGCAACTGCATCCGCAATGTGACCGCGGACCATTTCGCCGGCGCTGCCGCCGACGAGATCGCCGACCCGCGCCCCTATGCGGAAATCCTGCGCCAGTGGTCGTCGCTGCATCCCGAATTCTCGTTCCTGCCGCGCAAGTTCAAGATCGCCATCACCGGCGCGCCGAACGACCGTGCGGCTGTCCAGGTCCATGACATCGGCCTGCAGCTCACCCGCGACGAGGCCGGCGGGATCGGGTTCGTGGTCTATGTCGGCGGCGGTCTCGGCCGCACGCCGATGATCGGCCGCAAGGTGCGCGACTTCCTGCCCGAAGAGGACCTGCTGGCCTATTCTGAAGCGATCCTGCGCGTCTACAACCGCTATGGCCGCCGCGACAACAAGTACAAGGCGCGCATCAAGATCCTGGTCCACGAGACCGGGCTGGAAGACCTGAAGGCGGATATCGAGGCAGAATTCGAAAAGATCCGCTTCGGTGTCCTGCGTCTGCCGGACCAGGAAGTACGCCGCATCGAGGCCTATTTCGCGCCGCCGCCGCTGGAAGTCGGCTCCGCCGTCTCGCAAGCGCTGGACGCGCGCAAGGACACGGATGCCGCCTTCGCGCAGTTCGTGGCCCACAACCTCAACCCGCACCGGGTGCCCGGCTATACGTCGGTGACCCTGTCCATGAAGCCGGTCGGCGGCATTCCGGGCGACGCCTCCGATGCCCAGATGGATGCGATCGCCGATCTTGCCGAGCGCTTCGGCCATGACGAGTTGCGCATCTCCCACGAACAGAACGTCATCCTGCCCCATGTGAAGCTGGACGATCTGCCCGAGCTCTTCGATCAGCTTGTCGCGGCGGACATCGCGGAAGGCAATGCCGGTCTCATCACCGACATCATCGCCTGCCCGGGCATGGACTTCTGCGCGCTGGCGACGGCCCGGTCCATTCCTGTGGCGCAACGCATTTCCGAGCGTTTCGGCACGGCGGAACGGCAGGCGGAGATTGGCGAACTGAAGATCAAGATCTCCGGCTGCATCAACGCCTGCGGCCATCACCATGTCGGCCATATCGGCATTCTCGGCCTGGAGAAGAAGGGCGAGGAATTCTATCAGGTGACGCTCGGCGGCTCGGCCAACGAAAACGCCTCCATCGGTGAAATCGTCGGCCGCGGATTTTCTTCCGAAGAAGTGATCGATGCAATCGAAAAGCTGGTCGATACCTATCTCGGTCTGCGGTCCGGCAAGCAGGAAACCTTCCTGGAAGCCTATCGCCGGGTCGGGGAGGATCCTTTCAAGGAGGCCCTGTATGGCGCTGCATGAGACATTCAGCCTGGGGGTTGATCCGGAGCTGGGATTGCAGGCGGAAGTCGCCGCTCTGAATTCCCAGTTCGAGGACGCGACCGCGCAGGAAATCCTGTTGGCCGCCATCCGGCACCAGTTTGCCGGCGGCATCGCCATGGTGTCCAGTTTCGGCGCTGACTCCGCCGTGCTGCTGCACATGGTGGCGCAGATCGATCCGTCCACGCCGGTGCTGTTCATCGACACGGTCAAGCTGTTCCCCGCCACGATACTCTATCGCGACCAGCTGATCGAGCAGCTCGGATTGACCGACGTGCGCACCTTCAAACCGGCCAGGGAGGATCTGGCGGAGACCGATCCTGCGGGCATGCTCTGGATGAGCGACACGGACGCCTGCTGCCACATTCGCAAGGTCGTGCCGCTGGCGCGTGCATTGACCGGTTTCGAGGCCTGGATTTCCGGGCGCAAGCGGTTCCAGAGCAAGACCCGGTCCGCTCTCGACGCGTTCGAGATCGACGAAGGCCGGGTCAAGGTCAATCCGCTGGCGGACTGGACGGCGGCAGACATCCTGGACTATGCCAAGACCCACGATCTGCCGACGCATCCGCTGGTCGCGCAAGGCTATCCGTCGATCGGCTGCATGCCTTGCACCAGCAAGGTCGCTCCCGGTGAGGATCCGCGCGCAGGACGCTGGCGCGGACAGGACAAGACGGAATGCGGCATTCACTGGCCGATCCACGGCAAGGAAATTGACGGCAGCGGCATCTGACCGCCACCGAATTCGAGTTTTGAGGACGCAGAGAATGACAACGATCTACAAGGACGGGGAGTTCGTCGAGGAAGCCTGGGCAAGGGCCGACGCGGAAACCGGCATCGCCATCGCCGGTGACGCGTTGGTGCCCCTGAGCCAGTTTCTGGAAGACGCCGGCGCCTGGCTCGGCCGCGACGGGCGCACCGCCGTGATTGTCGAGGCGGGCGATGACGTTGAGGGCGTCGTTCCGTTCCTGGACCGGCTGGCGCTTGTGGCTGTCGATTTTCCCAGTTTTGCCGATGGCCGCAGCTTTTCGGCAGCCCGCGTCTTGCGCGAACAGATCGGCTACACCGGCGAAATCCGTGCCCTGGGCAAATACATTTTGGATCAGGTGCCGCTGGCGCGCCGTTGCGGCGTGTCGTCCTTTGAGATCTCCAAGCCGGAGGTCCTGAAGGCCTTGAAGGCCGGCGAATGGCCGGAAGTCACCAAATACCTGCAGCCGGTCGGAACGGTCGAGGAAATCCCGGAAGGCACCCGGCCCTGGGCGAGCCGCTCTGCGCGGGATGTGGCCGTCGCCGCTGAATAACGGGTTCCTCTGTCTGTCCTCTCTCCTCCGCCCAATGCCGTTCGCGAACCGCATTTCTCGCGCCGTCCCGGACCTGATCCGGGACGGCGCTTGTCGGAGAGCCCTTACGCCAGGGTGATCCGGGGTCTAGTTCCGCAATCCGGCCAGATGCCATAACACATAGACCGGAAAGACAAGCAACGGCGCCAGGGTCAGCAGCATTCCGGCTGCCCGGCCGTTGCCGAAGCCCGAGGTGACCAGCGTGCGATAGTGCAGCAGCCGGCCGCACAGCAGCGCCCCGCCACCCGCCCAAAGCAGATACGCGGGGGCACCGCTCAGCTCCGCGGCCGCCATGGCGAGCAGGGTCATCGGCACGGTTTCGGTGAAGTTGCCGTGAGCGCGCATGCGCTTGAGCAAGGTCTCGTCGCCACCATCCTGGAACTGGATGCCGGTTTGCGCCCGGCGCAATCCGACCGCCATAGTCATCGGAACCTGCAGAAGCGCGAACAGCGCGACAAAGACCGCAGTTACCGGCAGTGCGGAAATCAATTCCATCTTGACGTCTCCGAAACGATAGGGGGGCTGGTTTATACGTCCGCCGGCGCCTCATAGGTGATCATCGCGATCACCCCGCCGACCGGATCGACGATCGTCGCCATCCGTCCGACACCCGGGATCGTCATCGGTTCGCTGGCGATGTCCGCGCCCAGAGACCTTGCCTTGCCGACACACGCGTCGACATCGTCGACGGTGACATAAGGCAACCAGCGCGGCGTGTCGGCGGCCATCGGCGGGAACCCGCCGATCTTGTCGCCTCCATTGGTGATCACGGAATAGGTCATGCCGGGCATGTCCATGTCTTCCGTGCCCCAGCCGAGCAGGCTTTTATAGAATGCCTGCGCCTTGTCCGCGTCGCCGCTGTGCAGCTCCATCCAGCTGAAGCTGCCGTGGGTTTGCATCGCATCGCTCATGTCGGTCGTCCTCTTATCCTTGGAAAATCACCTGGCAGATCCAGGTGATCAAAGGACGGGGGAGGCGCCGCGAAACCGACAGGGGGGGAGGAAACTTTAAAAATAATCCTCAAACCGCCGGGTCGCCGGCGCGGCGGCCAAATGGCAGGAGGGCGGCGCACTTGACCGGTCCGGACAAAACGGCGCCGTTCACCTGTGCTCCGGCCCCCGAAAACGCCAACCAACAGCTTGTTGCATTGTGTTCGGGAGGCCGGAGCAAAGTGAACGAGAGAGGCCTTATCTGGAGATCTGCGAGAGCAGGTCCGGATTGAGCAGCAGGTTGCGCACGCCGTGGGCGTGGTCTTCCTCGAACTCGTTGCCGCTCAGCCAGGTGCCGACGGAGGTGATGTCGAGTTTCACCACTTTGGGCCGGACGCTCCAGGTCACCTGAAACGGCGAGGCCTTTTCATTGTAGCCCGGGCCGGTGGTGGAGCCGGCATAGACGACCGGAGCTCCAAGATCGTTCGGCAGGTTCGGCGCCTGATAAAGGCCGTTGATCTCGGCGACCTTTGCCATTTCGACAAAGTCGGCCGCTTCCGGATCGTTGACCAACACGCCGACCACCGCTTCCACGCGCAATTGCGGATTGCTGATGGCATCGCTGAGACAGGTGCCCAGGGTCGGGCCGGGGGCTGCCTTGGCGGTCGAATAGACGAAGTGGATTTCGATCGTGTCACCGGGCACAAGGTCGCCGTGTTCGCTGCTGCCGATCTTGCTGCTCAGCGGATCAAGTTCGGCGGCGCTCAGGTCGCCGTTGTATTTGAAGCCCGTGCCGTAGCCATGCCCGTCGCCATTGCTGGCATAGGTCGTGAACTCGCCGCCCTTGTGCTCGGCACTCTCGTGGAAATGAATGTCGCACAGGGTCATCGCTTCATAGGCAGGCGCATCGCCGAAGGCGCGATGGTTGTTGCCTGCGGCAGCATCGATGTCCCGGGGCGACTGCGGCCCGAACCCGCCGTCCTTCGTTGCCGCCGCCAGTGCCGCGCGCTGCTCGGCGATGACCGCGTCGGAAACGTCTTCAGAACCACCGGAAGCCGCCAGGGCGAGATTGCTGACAAGGCCGGCCACCAGAGCCGTCGATACAAGCAGGCATTTTGTTTTGGGCATCAGTCATCTCCATGATTTGGCCTTGTACCGGGAAGCCGTCTTGAAAGCGGATGCTCGGGAAGGTCTCGACAATATGGGACGCATACGGTTCTCAGAAAAGACCATGAGCCGGTCATCGCCGAAATCAATCGCATAGCTCACGGGAACCGGGGCGGTGTCCGGTGTCAAGGTCGCGCAGGACTGAAAAAGCGTTTGCGGTCAACAATCCCTGAAAGCCCGTGGAGGGCGCCCGGCCGGCTTTGGCATCCCCCCTCGGCGACTCCCCCGGCAAGCGCAGCGCGACAGGGGGCCCATTCGTTCGCAGAGCGGTGGAGTGTTCGAGGCGGTTCAGCCCGGTGGTCACGCGAACCAGACACCGGGCGGTGACGTGGATTGGATCCCCGTTCAAGGCGGGGAAGGCGGCCTTGGGGTGGGGCGACGCAGCAGTCCCGGAAGGGCCTTGAGAACTAGGCACGCAAGACGGCGCAGCTTTGCTTTTGGCCTCACCTCTGTCGCACGCACCGAGCCCCTCAGCACCACCCTCACGGCCCCTTCCGGACGCAGTGCAGCACGCCGCGTTTCCCCTCGGCATTCCCCTGGCATCTCTTCCGGGCGTCTCTCCCCCGGCGTGTTCCCCTGGGCATCTCCCTCCAGCGTCTCTCCGGGCGTCCCCACTTCGGCATCTCCCCCCGGACATCCCCCCTCGGCGACTCCCCCGGCAAGCGTAGCGCGACCGGGGGTCCATTCGTTCGCAGAGGGGTGGAGTGTCCAAGGCGGTTCAGCCCGGTGGTCACGCGAACCTGACATCGGGCGGTGACGTGGATTCGATCCCCGCTCGAGGCGGGGAAGGCGGCCTTGGGGTGGGGCGACGCAGCAGTCCCGGAAGGGCCTTGAGAACCCGGCACGCAAGACGGCGCAGCCTTTTCTTTTGGCCTCACCTCTGTCGCACGCACCGCGCCCCTCAGCACCACCCTTATGGCAGCCTTCCGGACGCAGTGCAGCATCCCCCCTCGGCGACTCCCCCGGCAAGCGTAGCGCGACCGGGGGTCCATTCGTTCGCAGAGCGGTGGAGTGTTCGAGGCGGTTCAGCCCGGTGGTCACTCAAGCCTGATACCGGGTGGTGACGTGGATTGGATCCCCGCTCAAGGCGGGGAAGGCGGCCTCGTCTTTGGCGGCCACTTCGCACTGCCGCAATGCGGGACTAAGCTGCCCTTTGACATGGCCGTGTGAAGGGCAGCTTTGGGTCTCGCTTTCAGATCACGAGGAGTGGCGTGCCGATGGTGGTGCCATTCTCCAAGGAAGACTGTGCGGCGCTGGCGTCGGAAAGCGGGAATTTCGGCCCCTTTGATGTTCGCGCACCGGCCTGCAAGGCTTCTAACGCTTCTTTGATCACCGCTTCGTAGCGGACCGGGTCCGCAAGATAGGCCATCACGCTCGGCGTGTGAAACGCAAGGCTTCTCTGAGGACCGAAGTCTGTCGCTGATAGCGATTTAAGGCCTCCCCCTGCCTGACCGACGCTTGCGAAGGTGCCGAACTTCGCGGTGGCCTCTAACGATGCCCTGAACGTCGGCTCGCCAATGCCATCTATCGTGAAATCGACGCCGCGGCCGTCCGTCCATTCCCGGACTTCTTTTGCGATTTCCGCGTCGCGGCCGACGATGACTTTCTCGGCCCCCTGCGCCAGAGAGCGTTCCGCCTTCGCTTCGGTGCCGGCGGTTGCAATGATCCTTGCGCCGAGCCGCCTGGCCCAAGGCATGACGATGCTTGCCAAGCCACCTGCGCCAGCATGGATCAGGATCGTCGTTCCCGGCGTTATCTCATGGACTTTGCAAAGCAGCATATGTGCGGTGCAGGCGCGCAGCAGGCTGCTGGCGGCGAGTGCATCGGAAAGATTATCCGGCAGCTTTACAGCGCGCCAGGCAGGCAGAATCCGCGCTTCGGCGTATCCGCCCGCGATGCCGGCATATGCGACACGATCCCCCACCGTGACATGGGTAACATCTGCACCAATGGCTTCCACTACGCCTGCGCCTTCCACACCAGGAACGGCAGGCATGGCAAGCGGGTAGATGCCCTTTCGTTGATATATGTCTATGAAGTTCACGCCTGCGCCGGTCTGACGCAAACGGATTTCTCCGGGCCCGGGAACGCCGGGGTCGCGCGAAACGAGCGACAGGTTCTTCACGCCGCCGGGGGTAGATAGCTCAATAATCTGGGTCATGCTTCGCCTCTTTCGGTTCTGGTGAAGCGAAATATCGGTGACACCGAAGTCTTTTTGAATGCATAAATCATGCATAGGTTTGCTGCATAATTGCATCGAAGGGACTCTAAACTGATGGATTGGGAAAATATCCGCTTCTTTCGGGCATTGGTCGAGACCGGCAGTGTCGCTGCCGCCGCGCGAGACCTGGGCGTCGAACGGACGACTGTCACGAGGCGCATTCAGGCGCTTGAAAGCGATACGGGGCTCACTCTGTTCGACCGGCGCGGACGGTCATTGACCCTGACTGCGGCAGGGCGCGATTTTGCCGATGCGACCCGACCGATGATGGAGGCGGCCCGTGAAGCGGCCAGGTGCGCGGCGGGGATGCGCCCCGGTATGAGCGGCCGCGTCAAGATATCGGCTCCGCCCGCCCTTGCTAAGGCCCGATTGATTGCCCCGCTTCTGTCGCTCGGGTGCAAATTCCCCGACCTGGAACTTCAGGTGACCGGTGAGATCGGCTTCGTCTCTTTGCAGCGCTGTGAAGCCGATATTGCGGTGCGCCTTTCGCGGCCGGAAAAGGGCGATCTGGCGATCTCCAAGCTTGGCTCAATCGCGTTCCGTCTTTATGCGCACCGGGATTACCTTGAGAATACCTCGGAAAAGGACCGTTTGTATATTGGCCAAGGGGACGTTCCAGACGCTATGCCACAACAGGCCGCGCTCAACCGGATCGCCGGCGGCAGGTTCGCTTGCTATACGGATGACCTCGACTTGCAACTGGCGGCGGTTCTTGGGAGAGGCGGTATCGCGGCGCTTCCCGATTTTCTGGCGGCGAACCGGAATGAGCTGATGCAGGTAGGATCGACGAAACCGCTTCTTGTCCGTGACATCTGGTCCGTAACCCATAACTCGCAGCGCCATCAAGAACGGATCAGGCGAACGATCGAGGTTCTAAGGACGGCATTGATATGATGTGCCGCCACCGCGAAGACGGACAGTCGAACAAGGAGCTGCATCTTTCATTTGGGCTCGTTCCAGTCATTCGCAGCAGCCGGCATCAACGCCTGCTCCGGGCCGGAAGCCGCATCGCTTACGCACAAGCCGAATGTCTGCTGATCCAGGTTCGTTCCCGTAACTTGCCTGACAGTTTGCACCCCCCTCACGCCCCGATCTCCCCCAGCTTCCCGCGAATGAACGCCCGCTCCACCTCCGTTCCTGCCAGTTCAAGCCCGGTTTCATAGGCTTCCCGCGCCTCGCGCGTGCGTCCCAGCTCCGCCAGAAACGAGCCGCGCACCGTGTGATAGCCGGCATAGCGGGCGAGCGGGGTGGAGAGGTGGTCCAGGCGAGTGAGGCCGGCCGGGATGCCGTCGAGTTTTGCCTTTACCACGGCCCGGTTGAGGGCGACGACGGGGGAGGGGCGGATGTGTTCCAGGGCGTGGTAGAGACGGTCGATCTCGTGCCAGTCGGTGGCCTCGTAAGTGGCGGCGCGGGCGTGGGTGGCGGCGATGGCGGCCTCGATCTGCAGCGGGCCCGGGCGCCCGGCGCGCAGGGCCGCTTCCAGCAGGATGGTGCCTTCGGCAATTGGCGTGCGCTCCCACAGCGCGCGGTCCTGGTCCTCCAGCGTCACCGCCCTGCCGCAGGCGGTCAGACGGGCGCGGCGGCGGGAGTGCTGGATCAGGCACAGCGCCAGCAGGCCGCGCAGCTCCGGCTCCTCGGGGAACAGGCGCACCAGCAGGCGGGCAAGGCGGATGGCTTCCTCGCACAGGGTCACGCGGATCAGTTCGGGCCCCTGCGAGGCGGAATAGCCTTCGTTGAAGACGAGATAGACCGCATTGGCGACGGCGGACAGGCGCTGGGCCCGCCCGGTCCTGTCCGGTTCCTCATAGGAGAGCTTTGCTGCCTGCAGCCGCTTCTTGGCGCGGGTGATCCGCTGTTCCATCGTCTTCGGCTGCACCAGGAAGGCGCGGGCGATTTCCTCCACCGAAAGCCCGGCGACGATCTTGAGCGCGAGGACGATCTGCTGGTCGCGGCGCAGAACCGGATGGCAGCAGGTAAACAGCAGACGCAGGATATCGTCCCGGTAGACGGATCGGTCGAGGGTCTCAGTCAGGTCCGCCTCGGGATGAACACCGTCGAAGGCCGGTTCCAGGTCTTCCGGCGCGGACAGGGTTTCCCGGCTTCGCTTGCGCAGGACATCGATGCCTGCATTGCGCCCAGCAACGATCAGCCAGGCAACCGGATCGCCGGGCAGGGCATCCGGACGCCAGGTCTTCAGCGCCCTGAGCGACGCTTCCTGAAAGGCGTCTTCTGCAAGGTCGATGTCCCTGAACGCCCGGTTCAGCGCGGCCACGACGCGTGGCCGGGCCGCCCTAAGATGCGTTGATAACCACGCGCTCGGCATCGTGAAATTGCGCCCCCTCGAAGAACTCCACCGGCCGGATCTCGATGCGCCCGTGGTTGAGCGGCAGCAGGTTCACCGCATCGATCGCCTCGTCGAGGGTGGCACAGTCGATCAGGTAGAACCCCATGAACTGTTCCTTGGTCTCCGCGTAGGGGCCGTCCGTGATGACAAGTTCCTCTCCGTCGCGATTGACGGTGACCGCCGTTCCCGTCGACATCAGCTTGGCCGCGGCGGCAAAGGTCTTGCCGGTCTTGGTGTGCTCGTGAAAGGCGCCGTGTTTTTGCAATATGAGCGCATGTTCCTCGGGCGTGAGCGCGTCGATGAAATCCTCGCTCGCGTATATCATTACGGAAAACAGCATGTCAGATCCTCCAGTTCCTTTCGGGTCCATATCCCAGGAACGTCCGGGCCCCAACCTAACCGACAGTCACACTGAAAGAAAAATGAAATGCCCGCGAAGGTCCGGGAGGTCGGCCGCCGGTTTCGGCGGCCCGGCCAATTTGTCCCGGCCCGGTCATCCGGTTGAGCTCGAGTACCGCCTCTACGACAGCCAGCCGTCCCGCTTCAGGATGCGGTGGGCATCGTTGAGTGTTTTTTCCGCCGTCGCGACCAGGTGATCGGCTTCCTCGTGGCTCAGCACCAGAGGCGGCGAAATGATCATGCTGTCGCGCACCGCGCGCATCACCATGCCATGCTCGAAGGAAATGTCCCGGCACAATTGCCCGGCCACGCCGACATCCTTGAACGGTTTGTGCGGGTCGGTCTTGCCGGGCACCAGTTCCAGCGCGCCGACCAGACCGGTCATGCGGGCTTCGCCCACCAGCGGATGATCGCCGAGTTTCAGCCAGCGCTCCTTCAGGTACGGACCGATGTCGGACTTGACCCGCTCCACCAGACCTTCGCGCTCGATGATCTCGAGATTGGCGAGCGCGGCGGCTGCGCAGGCCGGGTGTCCGGAATAGGTGTAGCCGTGATTGAAATCGTCGCCGGCCAGCATCAGGCCTTCTGCCACCCGGTCGGACACCAGAACGCCGCCCATCGGCAGATACCCGGAGGTCAGACCCTTGGCGATCGGCATCAGGTCGGGCTTCATGCCATAATAGTCCGCCCCGAACCACTCGCCGAGCCGGCCGAAACCGCAGATCACCTCGTCGGAAACGAACAGGATGTCGCGTTCCTCCAGGATCCGGCGGACTTCAGGCCAGTAGGTGTCGGGCGGAATGATCACGCCGCCGGCGCCCTGGATCGGCTCGGCAATGAAGGCGGCAACCTTGTCCTCGCCGATCTCGTCGATCGCCTCTTCCAGCTTGCGCGCCATCTTGATGCCGAACGCGTCGGCGCTCATGTCATGGCCTTCACCGAACCAGTAGGGCTGATCGATGTGATGAACGCCGGGAACGGGCAGGTCGCCCTGCTTGTGCATGGCCTTCATGCCGCCGAGGCTTGTGCCGGCCAGTGTCGAGCCGTGGTAACCGTTCCAGCGGCCGATGATGACTTTCTTGTCCGGCTTGCCGACCTTGTCCCAATAGGTGCGCACCATGCGAAACACGGTGTCGTTGGCTTCCGATCCGGACGAGCAATAGAACACCCGGTTGATGTGGTCCGGAGCAAGCTGCGCCAGTTTGTCTGCCAGGGCGATCGCCGGAGGATGGGTCGTCTTGAAGAACGTGTTGTAATAGGACAATTCGTTCATCTGCTTGTAGACCGCGTCGGCGATTTCCTTGCGGCCATGGCCCACCTGGACGCACCAGAGACCGGCCATGCCGTCGAGAATCCTGTTGCCTTCCGAATCCGTCAGCCAGACCCCGTCCGCGCTGGTGATCACCCGGCTGCCTTCTTCGTTGAGGCTCTTCATGTCCGAGAACGGATGCCAGTGATGAGCGGCGTCGAGGTCCTGAAGCGCCTTGGTCGGGTAGATGTTGGAATGAGCCGTCATGGCGAAAACTCCAAGAGAGTGAGGGAACGGATCAGACGTTGAGCAGGAGATATTCCCGCTCCCAGGAACTGATCACGGACATGAAGGTTTCGAATTCCTCGTATTTGATCGCCCGGTAGGTCGCGACGAATTTCTCGCCGAACACCTCGATCATCTCGTTGGAATTTTCGAACTTGGCGACGGCTTCCGGCAGGCCGCGTGGCAGAGACTTTGCCCGGTCCGTACAGTCATCCGTCTTGGGCGCATCCGGCTTCAGGCCGTTGATAATGCCCAGATAACCGCAGGCAAGACTTGCGGCGATGGCCAGATACGGGTTGGCGTCCGAGCCGGGGATCCGGTTTTCCAGGCGGCGCGCCTGCGGATCGGAATAGGGCACACGCAGCCCGACGGTCCGGTTGTCGTAGCCCCAGTAGACATTCACCGGGGACGTGGAGGTCTTGGAGAAACGCCGGTAGGAGTTGACGAACGGCGCCATGATGCAGGTCACCTTCGGCAGATACTTCTGGTGTCCGGCTATGAACGACAGGAAGGCCGGTGTTTCCTCGCCGTTGTCTCCGGAAAAGATGTTGCGGCCCGTCTCGATGTCGATCACGGACTGGTGGATATGCATGGCCGATCCGGGCTGGTTGGACATCGGCTTCGACATGAAGGTGGCGTACATCTCGTGCCGCAGGGCGGCTTCGCGGATCGTGCGCTTGAACAGGAACACCTGATCGGCCAGCACCACAGGGTCGCCGTGACGCAGGTTGATCTCCATCTGCGCGGCGCCCTCCTCATGGATCATGGTGTCGATTTCCAGACCTTGCTTCTCTGACAGGTCGTAGATGTCGTCGATCAGGTCGTCGAACTCGTTGAGCGCGGAAATCGAATAGGACTGACGGCCGACTTCCGGACGGCCCGAGCGACCGCGCGGCGGTTCAAGCGGATAATCCGGATCGGTGTTCGGCTTGACCAGATAGAATTCGATTTCCGGTGCGATGACCGGCTTCCAGCCCTTGTCGTCATAAAGTTTGAGGATGCGCTTCAGCACATTGCGCGGTGCCGTTTCCACCGGTTTGCCGTCGCGGGTATAGGCATCGTGAATAAGCTGGGCTGTCGGATCCGTTTCCCAAGGGACGGTGGTCAGGGTGCTGTAGTCGGCGCGGAAATAGAGATCGCCATCCGTCGGATTATGCTGAAAGCGCTCGTCGTCTTCCGGGTAATCTCCGGAAATGGTCTGCGCGAAGATCGACGCGGGCATGGTCATCACGGGACCGGAAAAGAATTTTCCCGTCGGCATCATCTTGCCGCGCGCAACGCCGGCAAGATCCGGGACTATGCACTCGATGTCCTCGATGTTGCGCGCGCCGAGCCAGTCACGGGCGGCATTCTCATCCGGGACGCCGCGCAGGCTGTCAACAGGGTTTGCGCTTTCACTGGCGGGCGTTTCGGAAGTCACGGGAAGCTCCATCGGTCTTGAGGGTGCGGGGTCTGTGGATGCGGGGATGGCCAGCCGCTTGCGGAAGGGGTGAGCGAAGCTGGCCAGAGTTGCAGCAGGCGAAAAAAATCAGTTTGTGATCACAAAATGACACGGGTTGGGCCGGGGATCAACAGGCTCATGGCTTGGCCAGGACTTCCTTGCCCAGAAGACCCATGCCATCGGCGATGTCTGCCGCGATCGCGGTGCGCAGGGCAGGGGCGTCCGCCCGTTCGATCGCCCGGATGGCTTCCTTGTGACGGTCTTCCAGATTGGCCGTGCCGACCCGCCCGTAGACGGTGCGCATGAAGGGAGCGAATTGCAGCCACAGGCTGTCGATCAGGGGCAGGAGCACCTGGGATCCGGAAGCCCGGTAAATGCGGAAATGGAAGGCATGGTTGAGCCGCATATAGGCCTCCGCGTCGCCATTGGTCAGGCGCGCGTCGATGTCGTCGTCGATGGCCTTGAGGTCGGCTGCGTCGGCGCTGCGAAGATGCGGCAAGGCCAGTTCGGCCAGTTCCGTTTCCAGCAGCAAACGGGCCTTCAGCACTTCGTCGAAGCGGCCGGGCGTCATGTCAGGTACCTGCACCCGTCCGTTCGGTTTGACTTCCAGCGCATTCTCCGCTGCGAGCCGTTGCAGCACTTCGCGCACCGGCATCGGACTGACGCCCAGGTCTGCGGCCAGCCCCCGGATGGTCATTGATTTTCCCGGAATGAAACGTCCCGTGAGCAGGCGCGAGCGTACGGCGCTGTCGACCTGTTCGCGGGTTGCACCACGGGAGGAAGGCGCCGCGGCGGCTGCCTTGGCCGGGCCGGACTTCAGGGCGGAATGCGCATCGGTCAAGGATGATCTCCTCCATCTGTCGGGCGTGGGCGCCGGTGTCCTGGCGCTGGTTCCCGGGTGCCGGGGCCAGCGGGCAGCGTGTTGGTGAACTGGGTCCCGGAGGAACAGCGTGTCAGCGGTTCGACCCGCCGGGAGAATGAAGTTCACGATCCTGCTTGACAGGGTTTTCCGAAAGTGATCACATTTTTGACGTGGACGCAAACAAAAGCTGACGGCCGGATCCGTGAATTGGAGACGCTCGGCCGGTGGACGCCAAGGCAAGACATACCTCAGATGAACGAGTTACCTCACCAGATCCTTGAACATCCGGCCGACCCTGGCTGGAAGAGTGATTTCAACGCCTTCCTCGCGGCCCATCCGGACCTGGACACGCTCGAGGTCGTGCTGCCGGACACCAACGGCGTGCTGCGGGGCAAGTGGCTGCCGGGCAACGCCTTGCCCAAGGTCTTCGAGGGCGGGGTCGCATTTCCCTATTCCCTGTTCGGTCTGGATGTCTGGGGGCGCGAGGTCGAGGCGACCGGCATGCATCTGGAAACCGGCGACAAGGACGGTGTCTGCTGGCCGATCCCCGAAACGCTCAAGCTGGTGCCGTGGACCGACCGCAAGACCGCCCAGGTGCTGCTGTCCATGTATGACCGTGACGGCGATCCCTTCCTGGCCGACCCGCGCCATGTGCTGGAAAACATGGTTGCGCGCCTGAAGGACGAGTTCGGCGTGACCGCGACCTGCGCCTTCGAACTGGAATTCTACCTGTTCGAGGAAAGCGATGGCGACTGGACCGAACAGCCGAAACCGTTGTTTGCCACCCATCTGGGACCCGCCCGCCAGAACATGTACGCGCTTTCGGATCTGGAAGCCCTGCTGCCGGTGGTCGATGATCTGCGCAGGGCCTGCGAGGCCCAGGGAATTCCGGCGGACGCCGCGGTTTCCGAGGCGGCGCCCGGCCAGTTCGAACTCAATCTCCATCATCGCCGCAATCCGCTGCTGGCCGCCGACGACGTGGTGCTGCTGCGCCGTCTCGTGGCAGGCGTTGCCCGCAAGCACGAACTGAAGGCCTCCTTCATGGCCAAGCCGTTTGTGGAATGGCCCGGCAACGGCATGCATGTCCATGTGTCCATGGAAGACGAGACCGGCAACCTGTTCGCCGACCCGGACCTCGGTGCCGAACGCCTCGGTTACGCCATCAGCGGTCTGTTGAAGACCATGCCGGAAGCGTTGCTCCTGTTCATCTCCACCTTCAACGGCTTCCGCCGCATGCAGCCGGGGTCCTACGCCCCGGCGTCGATCTGCTGGGGCTACGACAACCGCTCGGTCGCGTTGCGCGTGCCGGCTTCAAGCCCGGAGGCTGCGCGTGTGGAACACCGTATCGCCGGTGCCGACGCCAATCCCTATCTGGTGCTGACCGGCGTGCTGGCCGGCATGATGGAAGGGTTGCGGCTGCAGAAGGACCCGCCGCCGCCGGTGACGGGAAATGCCTACCAGAAACGCAGGAAGCGGCTGACGCCCTGGATGGACGAGGCGATCGACGCCTTCGAGGCTTCCAAGCTGATGAAACAGGCCGTGGGCAAGGAAATGCACAAGGTTCTTACCGAGATCAAGCGCCACGAGCTGACCGAATTCGGACGCGAGATCTCGTCACTGGAGCGCCGGACCTATTTGTGAGCACCTGGCGCTCAAAATCGAAGCTGGACAAAATCCGGCACCATCGCCAATCTTTCGGGCACAAGACGCAAACAGCGCGATTGTCCGTTTGCAAACAGGGATCAAGGTCCGCAACGGACCGCAGTCAAACTCTGAGGGGAGTTCTCAATTGACGATCAAAACCATGCTGACCGGAGTCGCTGTGCTCGGCCTTATGAGCGGCGCTTCGCTCGCCCAGGACCGGACGGTGAATGTCTATAACTGGTCCGATTACATCGATGAATCCATCCTGAAGGACTTCGAGACGGAAACCGGCATCGAGGTCGTCTACGACGTCTTCGACAGCAACGAGGTTCTGGAAACCAAGCTGCTCGCCGGCAGCACCGGCTACGATGTGGTGGTGCCGACCGGGACGTTCCTCGCCCGCCAGATCAAGGCCGGTGTCTTTTCCGAGCTCGACAAGGCCAAGCTGACCAATCTTTCCAACATGTGGACGGACATCGAGCAGCGGGTCGAGAAATACGATCCGGGCAACCTGTACTCCATCAACTACATGTGGGGCACCACCGGCCTCGGCTACAATGTCGACAAGGTGAAGGAAGCGCTGGGCGAGGACGCGCCGGTCGACAGCTGGGACCTGTTCTTCAAGCCGGAAAATCTGGCGAAGCTGGAGGACTGCGGTGTCCACGTGCTGGATGCGCCGACCGAACTGGTGCCGGCCGCGCTCAACTATCTCGGCCTCGATCCGGACAGCAAGGATACGGGAGACATCGAAAAGGCCGGTGAGCTGCTCATGTCCATCCGCCCCTATGTGCAGAAATTCCACTCGTCCGAATACATCAACGCCTTGGCCAATGGCGATATCTGCCTGGCCATCGGCTGGTCCGGTGACGTGCTTCAGGCTCGTGACCGTGCGGCGGAGGCCGGCAACGGCGTGACCGTGGAATATGCCATTCCGAAGGAAGGCGCCCTGATGTGGTTCGACCAGATGGCGATCCCGGCAGATGCCCCGCACAAGGACGAGGCGCATGAGTTCCTGAACTACATCATGCGGCCGGACGTGATGGCGAAGGCGTCCAACGTTGTCTACTACGCCAACGGCAACAAGGCCTCCCAGGAACTTCTCAACGACGACGTCATCGGCGACCCGGCGATCTATCCGAGCGAGGATGCGGTCAAGAACCTCTACACCGTCACCTCCTATCCGCCGAAGGTGAACCGGATCGTCACCCGCACGTGGACATCGGTGAAAAGCGGCCAGTAAGGCCAGTGGGCGCCGGCCCCCGAACAAGGGTCCGGCGCCTTTCATGACGGAATGTCTCTTCGGGGTGGGGGATTGCCTTGGCGAAAAAATCGATAGGCCCGGTGCGCCGGGAATTCACCCCCTGGGAAATCCCGGGCCATCCACCCTTCATCGAATTCCGGGATGTCACCAAGAAATTCGGCGACTTCACGGCGGTCAGAAACCTTTCCCTGACCATCTTCGAGCGTGAATTTTTTGCGCTTCTGGGCGGGTCGGGCTGCGGCAAGACCACGCTGATGCGCATGCTCGCCGGCTTCGAGACGCCGACCTCCGGACAGATCTTCCTGGACGGTCAGGACCTTGCCGGTATTCCGCCCTACCGGCGGCCTTCCAACATGATGTTCCAGTCCTATGCGCTGTTTCCCCACATGAGCGTGGAAAAGAACATCGCCTTCGGACTGAAGCAGGACAGGATGCCGGCGTCGGAGATCGCGGACCGGGTTGCCGAGATGCTGCGGCTGACCAAGCTGGAGGAGTTCGCCAAGCGCAAGCCTCACCAGTTGTCCGGCGGCCAGCGTCAGCGCGTCGCCCTGGCCCGGTCTCTGGCCAAACGGCCCAAGGTGCTGCTGCTCGACGAGCCGCTCGGCGCCCTCGACCGGAAGCTGCGCGAGGAAACCCAGTTCGAACTGATGAGCCTTCAGGAAGATCTGAAGATGACCTTTCTGATTGTCACCCACGATCAGGAAGAGGCGATGACGGTCGCCGACCGGATCGCCGTCATGGACAAGGGCGAACTTGTTCAGGTGGCCACGCCCCCGGAAATCTACGAAGCGCCGAATTCCAGGTTTGTCGCCGATTTCATCGGCGACGTGAACCTGATCGAGGCGGCCGTCGCCGCGAAGTCCGATGCGGGCACTCAGCTCAGGGCGCGCAATGCGGACCTCACGCTCGACACCGACCAGGTCACGGATGCAAGTGTCGGGGAGACGGTCTGGTATGCCATCCGCCCGGAAAAGGTCCGGATCGCACAGGGGCGCCGGACCCCGGGCGCGGTCAATCAGGTCGACGGGGTGGTCTGGGACATTGCCTATCTCGGCGATGTCTCGATCATTCATGCCAAGGTTGGCGCTGACGACCGCGACACACTTCGCGCCACCTTCGCAAACGTCTCGCGGCTGGTGGAAAACCCGATCAACTGGGACGACGAGGTGGTGCTGTCGTTCGACCGGGACGCCGGCGTCATCCTGAAGGGCTAGGGCCATGGCCGAAGATCACATCGCCGCTCCTCCCCGACGCAGTCTTTCCGGCTGGCTCCTGATCGCCTTGCCCTATCTCTGGCTCCTGATCTTTTTTCTGACGCCGTTCCTGATCGTCTTCAAGATTTCCCTGTCGCAGGTGGTGGTGGCCATTCCGCCCTACACACCGACCTTTGATCTCGCCGAAGGCTGGCGGTCGATTATGGACGGTCTCGGTGAACTCACCGTGGAAAACTACGTCTGGCTGACGGAAGACACGCTTTACTGGAAGTCCTACATATCCTCGGTCACCATCGCTGCGATCTCGACGCTGGCGACGCTGGTGATCGGATATCCGATCGCCTATGGCATGGCCCGCAGCCCGCAGTCTCTGCGCCCGACACTGCTGATGCTGGTGATCCTGCCCTTCTGGACCAGCTTCCTGATCCGGGTCTACGCCTGGATCGGTATTCTCAAGAACGAGGGCCTGCTCAATCAGCTGCTTCTGATGCTGGGCCTGATCGATGAGCCGCTGGTGATCCTGAACACCAACATCGCGGTCTACATCGGCATCGTCTATTCCTACCTGCCGTTCCTGGTGCTGCCGCTTTATGCCAGCCTTGAAAGGCTGGACGGCAGTCTTCTCGAAGCGGCCGAGGATCTCGGCTGCCCGCCCTGGAAGGCGTTCTGGAAGATCACCGTACCGCTGTCGCTGCCCGGGGTCATCGCCGGATGCTTTCTGGTGTTCATTCCGGCGGTGGGGGAATTCGTCATTCCGGATCTGCTGGGCGGCTCCGAGACGCTGATGATCGGCAAGACGCTCTGGGTCGAGTTCTTCAACAACCGCGACTGGCCGGTGTCCTCGGCGGTTGCCGTCATCCTGCTGATGATCCTGGTGATCCCGATCGTGATGTTCCAGAACCAGCAGCAGAAGATGTCGGAGAAGAACGCATGACCCGCGGCCCGACCTGGTTCAACATCACCTCGCTCGTGCTGGGCTTTTCATTCCTGTATCTGCCTATCGTCTTGCTGGTGGTCTATTCGTTCAACGAAAGCCGGCTGGTGACCGTATGGGGCGGGTTTTCGACCAAGTGGTACGTGGCACTGCTGGACAACGATCAGCTTCTGGATGCCGCCTGGGTCACGCTGCGGGTTGCCTTTGCCTCGGCGACCATCGCAACGGTGTTCGGCACGATCGCGGCTCTTGTGCTTGTCCGTTCGGGGCGGTTTGTCGGCCGCTCGCTGTTCTCCGGCATGATCTTCGCGCCGCTGGTGATGCCCGAGGTGATCCTCGGCCTGTCGCTGCTGCTCTTGTTCGTGGCGATGGACACCAGCCGCGGCTTCTGGACCGTGATGCTGGCGCACACGACCTTCGCCATGTGCTACGTGGCCGTGGTGGTGCAGTCCCGCCTGGTCGGCTTTGACAAGTCCATGGAAGAGGCCGCGGAGGACCTCGGCTGCCCGCCGGTCAAGACTTTCTTCCTGATCACGTTGCCGATCATCTTTCCGGGCGTGCTCGCCGGCTGGATGCTCGCCTTCACCTTGTCCCTGGACGATCTTGTGGTCGCCAGCTTCACCACCGGACCGGGCGCGACGACCCTGCCGATGAAGATCTATTCCCAGGTCCGGCTTGGTGTCACACCCGAAATCAACGCCGTCTGCACCATTCTGGTCGCGCTGGTGACCATTGGTGTGATCGCCGCCTCGCTCGTGTCCCGGCGGCAGCAGCTGCGCCGGGAGCAGGATGAGCGCGCGGCGTTCGGAGCGGATGGCTGAATGCGGGGCTCAGCTTGAGCGGGGCGGCTGGAACAGGTAGATCACCAGCCACACGGGAACCACGATGAAGGCGCCGAGGACCATGTTCGGAACGGCCCAGTCCCGGAATTCGAGCATGTAGATCCACAGCTGCAGCGGACTGAGACCGACCGAGCCGAGAATGTCCGTTGCCGTGATGTTGACAAAGGAAAGACCCGCGCCGACGAGCAGCGAAAACACCGCGATCTTGAAGAGGGTCGACAGGAACGGATACACGGCAGGTGATTTCTTTCCAGTGGGTGTCAGGGCCCTGCCTCGCGGCAAGGTCCATGGATCTGCTTCCGGAGTCTTGATCTTAAGACTTTAAAAACCATAAACGGACCGACGGAATTCAGGCATGACGGGCGCGTTTTTGCCGGAAGACCGGCCAAATCGATTAAGTGACAGGCCGTTCATGATTTGCGCTGCGATGCGGCAAAGATGGCTTGACCGGAAAGAACCAAGCGGCGAATGTGCGCCTCACGCATTCAGCGGTCATTACTGGGAGTGAAACATGAACAAAATTTATCCGGACGCGAAGGCGGCCCTGGACGGGCTCACCTTTGACGGCATGACTGTTATGGCCGGCGGTTTCGGGCTGTGCGGTATCCCGGAAAATCTGATCGTGGCGCTCCGGGACTCCGGAGCCAGGGACGTCACCGCCATTTCCAACAACGCCGGTGTCGATGACTTCGGGCTCGGTCTGTTGCTGCAGACACGTCAGATCAAGAAAATGGTGTCGTCCTATGTGGGCGAGAACGCCACTTTCGAAAAGCAGTATCTGAACGGCGAACTGGAGCTGGAATTCAATCCGCAGGGCACTCTGGCCGAGCGGATCCGCGCCGGCGGCGCGGGCATTCCGGGCTTCTACACCAAGACCGGTGTCGGCACGCTCATTGCCGAGGGCAAGGAGCACAAGGACTTCAACGGCGAGACCTACATCATGGAAACCGGCCTGGTTGCCGATGTTGCGCTGGTCAAGGCCTGGAAGGCCGACAAGGAAGGCAATCTTGTCTACCGCAAGACGGCACGGAACTTCAATCCGATGATGGCGACCGCCGGCAAGGTCTGCGTGGTCGAGGTCGAGGAGATTGTCGAGGTCGGTGAACTCGATCCGGACAACATCCACACCGCCGGGATCTTTGTCGACCGCATCATTCTCGGCAATCACGAAAAACGCATTGAAAAGCGCACGACGCGCGCAGCCTGAGGGAGAAAACATCATGGCCTGGACACGTGATGACATGGCAAGGCGCGCAGCGCAGGAACTGGAAGACGGCTTTTACGTCAACCTCGGCATCGGCATTCCGACGCTGGTTTCCAACTACATTCCGGAAGGCGTTCACGTCACCCTTCAGTCGGAGAACGGCATGCTCGGCATGGGCCCGTTTCCGACCGATGACGAGGTCGACGCCGACCTGATCAATGCCGGCAAGCAGACCATCACCGAACTGCCGCAGACGAGCTATTTCTCGTCCGCCGACAGCTTCGGAATGATCCGCGGCGGACATATCGACCTGTCGATCCTTGGCGCCATGGAAGTCGCCGAAAACGGTGATCTTGCCAACTGGATGATCCCGGGCAAGATGGTCAAGGGCATGGGTGGTGCCATGGATCTGGTCGCCGGCGTCAAGCGCGTCGTGGTGATCATGGACCACGCTTCCAAGGCGGGCGATCCGAAGCTCCTGAAAGAATGCTCGCTGCCGCTGACCGGCGTGGGCTGCGTTGACCGGGTGATCACCAATTTCGGTGTTTTCAACGTCACCGACGGCGGCCTTAAAGTGGTCGAACTCGCACCGGACGTGACGCTCGACGAGGTCAAGGAAAAGACCGAGGCGACGCTTCTGACCTGACGTTTTAGGGCCACGACCCGGCGAAATTCCGAAAGGGCGCCTGCAGGTGATGCGGGCGCCCTTTTTCGTTGAGACGGAAGCGCCAGCCACGGCACCAGGGCAAATTGTCCTGAAACGGCACTATTGAGCAGTTTTTACGAGGAAAAACGAAATTTATTAAGATTTTCACTGGTCAATAAACCAATGAAATTCCGCGTCCTTGCCGAAAAATCCCCTCGATTCAGGCAATCTAATTTCTCCGGCTAAAGGTCGGCTTAGCGTTTACGGCATCGGCAGGTTTTACGATGTCGCGATTATCTGCCCTTCAAGACTTGTTCGTTAGGATGACCGGGTCTCTCAGGGGAGTTGGTTGTGGGTGAAATGCCGCGTGTCGTGACAAAACTTGTTGGCATCCTGTCGACATGGCTGCCAAGCCTGAGCTCGCGTTTCGTGCTGCTTGTCGCCGGCCTCTTTCTGGCGCTTTCAGTGGTCATGATCATGGTTGCCAGCTACCTCGACCTGCGCGACGAGGAGAAGCGGGCCGTCTCCGACGCCAAGGCAATCGGCGCGACCGTGAGCCGTCTCGCAGTTCCCCATCTGACCAATCATCACTATCTGATCCTGGAACAGGAACTGGAGAGCATCGCGGCAAGCGGTGTCGTCGAATTTGCCCAGGTGCACGACCCGGCGCGGACGGTCACGATCGACAGCGATCCGGACACGAGCTATTTCGACGAGACGGAAAACCACCCGCTCGTGCGGGAGATTCTCGACACCGGCCGCGACCAGCTCCGCCAGACACGCGAGCGCGTCGAGATCGCGCTTCCGGTCCGCGACATGGTCTCCGGAGACATGCTTGGCACGGCGCTCGTTTCGGTGAAACGGATGCCGGTCAACGGCATGCTGTTGTCGATCTGGGGGCGCAACATCGTCATCACGCTGGTGTTGCTGGTCTTCTGTGTCCCGGTCACCATTCATTTCGCCGAAAATTTCGTCAGGCCGATCAAGGCCCTCACGCAGGCCGCCCACACGGTCAGTTCCGGCAACTTCGACGCGCCGTTTCCGGTCAATCGAAAGGACGAGATCGGCGTGCTTGCCCGCGCCTATCGCGACATGGTGGCCACCATCCGCAACAACATGGCCCGCATTCACGAACTGGCTTACGTCGATCCGGTCACCCGGTTGCCGAACCGGGAAAGCTTCCGGCAGCATTTCAACGCCAATATGGAAGGGGCCGGCGGCAAGCCGAACCGCATGTGCGTTCTGTTCATCGATCTGGACAGGTTCAAGCGGGTCAATGACAGCTACGGCCACGACCACGGCGATGCCTTGCTGAAGGAAGTGGCCGCCAGACTGCAGCGGCTGCTGGACACAAGAGCCCGTGACGGCGCCGCCGGAAAGGAACGCGCGGACCGGAAACCGGCCTTCGCACCGCTGGTTGCCCGCCTGGGCGGCGACGAATTCGCCGTGGTCCTGCCGGCCGAAATGCCGATGGAAGACCTGCGCCTGTTTGCCGAGCAACTGGTGCAATGTGTCGAACAGCCGCTGGAGGTCAGCGGACTGACCATGGCCGTTGGCGCCAGCATCGGCGTGTCTGTCTATCCGGACGACGGCGAGGACTACACCGCGATCCTGAAGAACGCCGATATCGCCATGTATGCCGCCAAACGGACAGGCGGCAACCGGGCCTGCTTCTATCAGGAAATCGAGAGCGACTCGCATGCGCATGAGCGGATCCGCCTGGAAGCGGAGCTGAAGATCGCGCTCCTTCGTGACGAAATCACCATCGTGTTTCAGCCGAAGATCGACTGCACGTCCATGAGCGTGGTCGGGGCGGAGGTTCTGGCCCGGTGGAACCATCCGGACCGGGGCCTGCTGTCGCCGGGGTGTTTCATCGATGTCGCCGAGGAGAGCGGTCTGATCACGCGTCTGGGAGAGCGGGTCCTGGATCTTGCCTGCCGGCAGGGGCGGGTCTGGCTCGACGCCGGTCAGAGGATGCCGCTGGCGGTGAACGTCTCCATCCGGCAGATCGAGCAACCGGGCTTTACGTCACGGGTGCTCGAAACGCTCGACATCACCGGGTTCCCGGCCGAGCTGCTGCAGCTGGAAGTCACGGAGACCGTGGCCATGGCGGATCCGGAGCGGGTGTCGGAGGCGACCGGCCCGTTGCTGAAGGCCGGCATCACCTTCGCCATCGACGATTTCGGCACGGGATATTCCAGTCTGGCCCATCTCCAGCGCCTGCCGTTCAACACCTTCAAGATCGACCGGAGCTTCGTCAGCGGCCTGGCCGGCGATCACCACAGCCGGTCCATCGTCAAGACGATCCTGGCGATGGCGAAAAGCCTTCGCTACGAAGTGGTTGCCGAAGGTGTCGAAACGATCGACCAGCAGGCCTTCCTGATGGAAAACGGCTGCACCACCGCGCAAGGGTTCCTGTTTGCCCGGCCGATGCCGGCGGACCGGTTCGAAGCCTGGGCAGCCGCCTTCACACGGCCGCAGGGCGCACAGGCGGACCCGGCGTCTCCGGACAGGAACAGTGCCTCCGGGTGTGCGGCGTGAACTATTGCGCCGCGGCGTTGTGGCGGCGCTTGGCAAGTGGCCGGATGGCCGGGAAGTCCTGATCGGTGAGTGTTTCTTTTTCAAGAAGAAGCGCCGCGCCTTCGTCCAGTTCCTTGCGATGCGCGTTCAGAAGGTCCTTGGCCTGCGCGAACGCCTGTTCGACACGGGATTTGATCGCCATGTCGATCTCGCGTTGGGTCTGGTCGGAAACCTCGACGACATCGCCGCCCGGTTGGCCGAGAAAATTCTGTCTCTGCGCGGAGTAGATCCGATTGCCCAGCCCGGTCTCCATGCCGTATCGCATGACCATGTCCCGGGCAACCTCGGTAACTTTCTGGATGTCGTCGGAAGCGCCGGTCGAAATCTCGCCGAAGACGATCTCTTCCGCCGCACGCCCTCCCATCAGGACGGTCATCCGGTCTTCCAGGTCCCGGGTGGTCATCAGGAACCGGTCCTCTGTCGGCCGTTGCATGGTGTAGCCCAGAGCGCCGACACCGCGCGGGATGATCGAGATCTTGTGCACCGGATCGCAGCCTTCCAGATTGGCTGCGACCAGGGCGTGGCCCATTTCATGAAAAGCGACGGTCTTGCGTTCCTTGTCGGACAGGAGGCGGCTTCGTTTCTCGATGCCCGCGATCACGCGTTCGATGGCTTCGCTGAAATCCGGCAGGGCAACCGCGTCGCCGTTCCGGCGTGTCGCGAGCAGGGCGGCTTCGTTCACCAGCGTGGCCAGGTCCGCCCCGGTGAAACCCGCCGTCAGCTGGGCAACCTGGTCGAGGTCGGCGTCAGGCGACAGCTTGATCTTCTTCACATGGACGTCGAGGATCGCGCAACGTCCGGACTTGTCCGGGCGGTCGACAAGCACCTGGCGGTCGAAACGTCCCGCCCGCAGCAGGGCCGGATCCAGGATCTCGGGCCTGTTGGTTGCCGCGAGCAGGATGATGCCGCTCGAGGGATCGAAGCCGTCCAGTTCGGTCAGGAGCTGATTGAGCGTCTGTTCCTTTTCGTCGTTCGATCCCATCGGACTGTTGGCGCGCGCGCGTCCGAGGGCGTCGAGTTCATCGATGAAAATGATGGCGGGAGCGGCCTTGCGGGCCTGCTCGAACAGGTCGCGCACCCGGGCGGCACCGACGCCGACGAACATCTCGACAAATTCGGAACCGGAGATGGAAAAGAACGGCACGCCCGCCTCTCCGGCGACGGCGCGGGCGAGCAGGGTTTTCCCCGTCCCGGGAGGACCGATCAGCAGGATGCCCTTTGGAACATGCGCACCCAGGCGGCCATAGGCTTGCGGGTTCTGCAGGAAATCGACGACTTCCTGCAGTTCGCGTTTGGCCTCGTCCACACCGGCGACATTTTCGAAGCTGACATCCACACCGGTCTCGACATAGACCTTCGCCTTGGATTTTCCGACGGTCATCATGCCGCCGAATCCCTGTTTTTCGGCAAAGCGGCGGATGAAAAACGCCCACAGCCCGAACAGCAGCAGCACCGGCAGAACCCAGGAGAGGATATCGCGCAGGATCGTGTTCTGGACGACGCCGGTGAACTTCACATCGTATTTGCTGAGCTCTTCGGCGAGCGGGAAGTCCACGCGGGTGGTGATGAAATACTGTTTGCCGTCCTTCGAGAGCTCCTTGAACTTGCCCTCGATGACGTTCTCCTTGACGGAAATCTCGTCGATCTTGCCGTCCTTGAGATACTGTTCGAACTGGCTGTAAGGGATCTGTTCGACGGTCTTGTAGGTGGTCCACCAGCTTTGGAACATCAACACCAGCATCAAGGCCGTGAAGGCGTACCAAAGATTGATCTGGTGTTTCTTGTCCATCGAAGGATCCGTCCCCTGTTGACCGGCGGTATGGCGCCATTGGGAGGATTTGGCGGGGCCCTGTCAAGTTGCGATAGGGTCACAGGGAACCCGCCTTACGCGGATCAGACCGCCGGTCCCGGCTGACGCTTGGAAAGCCGCGTGCGGAACGACGACGCGCTGGTGCGGGCGAGATAGATCACCGGGATCAGACCGACCAGAACGATGGCCAGCGAGGGCAGTGCCGCCTCCTCGAAAGCTTCCCGAGAGGCAGCTTCGAACACGGTTGTCGCCAGGGTCTCGAAATTGAAGGGGCGCAGCAGGATCGTGGCCGGCAGTTCCTTCATGCAGTCGACGAAACTGAGCAGGGCGGCCGACAGCAGCACCGGTTTGAGCATCGGCAGGTGAACCTGCGTCAGGGTCTGGCCGCTGTTGCGGCCAAGTGTCCGCGCGGCCATGTCCAGATGGGGCGTGATGCGGCCGAACCCGCCTTCCACCTGGCCGTAGGAAACCGCGAGGAAGCGCACCACATAGGCGTAGACCAGGCCTGTGCCGCTTCCCAGCAGCAACAGCCCGGTGTTCAGGCCGAACCATGCCTCCATGCGCGCATCGAGCAGATTGTCGAAATTGGCCATCGGGATCAGGATGCCGATCGCCAGCACCGTGCCGGGAATGGCATAGCCGATGGACGCCAGCCTCACCGCACCCTTGAGCGGGCCGTTCGGGCTCAGGCGCAGCGCATAGGCCAGGCAGATGGAAATCACGACGGTCAGCAGCGCGGCGACTGCGGCGAGGCTGAAACTGTTCCAGACGGTGGTCAGGAAGCCGTCGGTCAGAACGAAGCTCAGCCGCCGGCTGGCACGGTCCGCCAGCAGCACGCCCGGAACCACGAAGCCTGCGAAGACCGGAACCAGGCACAGGACGAGTGCGAGCTTCGCCTGCCAGGGGTTCAGGTCGAACCGCGTCGGCGGACGGTGCTTGGCATCCCCGCGGCTGTCGAAACGTTGTTTGCGCCGTCCGAAGCGTTCCAGCCACAGCAGAAGAAGCACCATGAAGAGCATGGCCAGGGCAAGCTGGGCGGCGCCCCCGAGGCTCGAGCGGTTCAGCCAGGTGTCATAGACCGAAAACGTCAGGGTCTTGACCCCGAAGAATGTCACTGCGCCAATGTCGTTGAGGCATTCCATCAGCGCGAGTGAAATGCCGATGGCGATCGCCGGTCGGGCCAGGGGCAGGGCCACGCGGAAGAACAGGCCGTAGGGAGAGGCGCCGAGGGTTCTGGACACATCCAGCGTCGAAGCCGACTGGATCAGGAAACTGGCGCGGGTGGTGAGATAGACATATGGGTAGAGCACCGCGCCCATGACGAAGATCGCGCCGCCGAGCGAACGGATTTCCGGGAACCAGTACTCCCGGGACGTCTGGTAGCCGAACAGGTCGCGGACCAGGCTCTGGACGGGCCCCGTGTAGTCGAGGACTTCCACGTAGGCGAAGGCGACGATGTAGGTCGGGACGGCAAGCGGCACCAGCAGGGCCCAGTCCAGGACGCGCCGGCCCGGAAAATTGCACATAGTGACAAGCCAGGCGGTCGCGACACCGGTGAGACCGGTGACCAGGCCGACACCCAGCATCAGCAACAGCGTGGTCCGCAGCGCTCCGGGCAGGACGGTCGTCAGCAGGTGGCCCCAGACGGCGCCGGACGGCGTGAATGCGATCCAGACAATCGCCCCCAGCGGCAGCAGCACAAGCGCGGCGATAAACAGCGCTGCGGCTTGCCAGAAACGGTCGACAAGGGAATGGGTGGGCGTGCGCAGCAAGAGCGGACTTTTCATTGAGAATTGTTCGCAGGAAGCTCTAACGGCAAATGCTGAAAAAAGCAAAAAGCGCCGCGATTGGCGGCGCTTCAAAGGGGGGGCAAACCCACGGGATCATTCCGGCCGGTCTGCAGCGCAGCTGCATGGCCAGAGCCGGAAACCAGCGATTACTTCGCGCCAGAGGCGCGTCTTTAATTTTGATTTCAGATATTTGACCTGCTCCGGTGCTCGCGTTCGCTCGCGCTGATGCGCCAGGTTCCGGATCAGAGCGCAGCTTGGCTGCACTTGTCCGGAATGACCAACTGGGAGTGTGTCAACAAGCAAAAAGCGCCGCTATGGGCGGCGCTTCTCGTTGGTCTCGATAGGAAACGTTCCTCAGGAAGCAGGGCCGTCGTCGAAGCCGACCTTGTCGACCAGCTCACTGGCGGTCTTGCGGTTCTTGGCGATCTCGGCGAGGGACAGCGCGTCCGGCTTCAGGTCGCCCCAGCTCTGGACGCGCTCCGAGACTTCCACGCCCGGGGTGACCGGGTATTCGAAGTTGGATTCAGCGTAGATCTTCTGGGCGTTCTGGGAAGACAGGAACTCGACCAGGCTGACCGCATTGTCCTTGTTCGGAGCGTGTTTGGCCAAAACGACACCGGCCAGATTGACGTGGCTGCCACGGCCATCGGCATTCGGGAACAGGATACGAACGCTGTCGGCCCAGTCCTTCTGTTCCGGCTCTTTGTCGTTGGTCTGCATCTTGCCCATGTAATAGGTGTTGCCGAGCGCGATATCGCATTCACCGGCAAAGATGGCCTTGACCTGTGCCCGGTCGTTGCCGGCAGGCTTGCGGGCCAGGTTGTCGCGAACACCCGCGAGCCATTCCTCGGTCTCCTCGGCGCCGTGATGCGCGACCATGGAGGCGATCAGGCCGATGGTGTAGACATGCTGTCCCGAGCGTGTGCAGATCCGGCCCTTCCACTTGGGATCGGAGAGCTCTTCATAGGTGATGGCGTCCTGTGCGACACGATCCTTGGAGGCGTAGACGATACGCGCGCGGTTGGTCAGTCCGACCCAATGGCCTTCCGGATCACGAAACTGTTCCGGAATGTTCCCGGAGACGACATCGGAAACGATCGGCTGGGTGACGCCGAGCTGCTTGGCGCCGTCGAGACGGCCGATGTCCACTGTCAGAAGCACGTCTGCCGGAGAGTTCTCACCTTCCGCGGCGATCCGTTCGCCAAGGCCCTTCGAGGCAAAGACGACGTTCGTCTTGATGCCGGTCTCTGCCGTGAATGCATCCAGAAGCGGCTGGATCAGGAACGGCTGGCGATAGGAATAGATGTTCACTTCACCGTCGGCGAACGCGGGCGCAGCGGCAAGGGATGCCGAAGTCAGTGCGAGGGCGCCTGCCAGGGTGCGGAAAGTGGCGTGCATGTTTGGTCTCCCGATCATCTGGTTATTCTGGCCTGGGTCGAATGGCCTCAGATTTGGACCGCACTATGTCGTTGCGTCAGTAAGAAGTCAATAAATCAAGCAAAATCAATAGTTTAGAATTATTCAAAACTAACTGGAGACTTATACTCCAGTATTGAGCGGGAAAAGGAAGCTAAAACAGGAGTTTATCACTCGACTTTGGCGGACGGCTGTCCCGAACCGCGATCCGGTGCAGTGATCACGAATGTGTTACCGGTCGGCTCGGGAAAGATCTCTGGCCGGGACCCTGTCCGATGCGCCGTCCGGGGGGCGGCGACATTCATGCCGCCGGTCATCCCAGATGCCGCAAGGCAAATGCGCCGCGCGGCAAAGACGCCGGCACGGTCAGTCCGGCCGGTCTGTCATTCCGACAGCACCCGCTGGGTCGGAAAGAGGATTTCCACCAGAGTGCCCTGGTCCGGTGTCGAATCGATGTGAAAACTCGCCCGGTTGGCTTCCACCAGTGCCTTGGTCAGCGGCAGACCGAGGCCGGTGCCGCCCCCGCGGCTGGAGGTATGAAGCTGCCTGAAGGGTTCAAGCGCCGCCGCGAGCTGCTTGGTGGTCATGCCGGTGCCGGTATCGCGCACCCGAAGGGCGACCTCTCCATTGCTTTCCAGAGCCGTCGACAGGATCACCTGCCCGCCGGAGCGGTTGTACTTGATGGCATTGGACAGGAGGTTGAGCACGATCTGGCGCAGGGAACGCGGATCGGCAACCACATCGGGCACCGATTCCGGCAGGCTTGCCCGAATGATGACCCGCTCCCGGTTCGCCTGCGGCTGCATCAGCGCCACACATTCGTTGATGACGTCGTTGGTCGATACGGCGGAGAAATTCAGGTCCAGTTTGCCGGCCTCGATCTTCGACAGGTCCAGAAGATCGTTGATGAGGCTCATGATGTGCGAGCCGGACGTGCGGATGTCCTTCAGATAGTCCTTGTAGCGGTCGTTGCCGATCGGGCCGAACCGTTCCTCCATCATCACCTCGGAAAAGCCGATGATGGCATTCAGCGGCGTGCGGATCTCGTGACTGATCTTGGCGAGGAAGTCCGATTTCTGCGAGCTTGCGTTCTCCGCCTGCCGCTTGGCCTCGGTGAGCTCCTCCTCGGCGGTTTTCCACTGGGTGATGTCGCGCAGGACCGCGCAGTACTTGGCATCGTCCTGACTGCCGTTGATGCGGCCCATGGTCATGAACAGCGGGATCAGACCGCCCGCCGGCATCTGGCCGAGGACCTCGCGGCCATCGTTCAAGATGCTGGCCACGCCGTTGCGCGACAGGCCGTCCAGATAGTCGGCGGCGGACCGGTGGCTTTCCGGGGCGAGGAACTCGGTGAAGGGCGCGCCGATCATGTCCGAGCGGCTGGCGCTGAACAGCGCCTCGGCGGAGCCGTTCACCTTCAGGATCGTCCCGTGCAGGTCGAGCACCAGGACACCGTCCGTCGCTGTCTCCAGGATGGTGTCCATCTCGGCAATCTGGTTGCGCGCGCTGTCCAGTTCCGCGCGCACTTCTGCGAAGAAATTGGGCGATGCGGGCGTGGCCGGAGCGGAGACCGGCTGGGCCGCCGTCCCCTTGCGTTCGGTAATCGAGATCATCAGCCCGTGGCCGCCGTTCCAGGGCACGGAATGCATGTGCGCATCGACATTCAGCACACCACCATCGGACAGGCGCAGTTTCATCGCCTCGTCGACTTCGCCATCCATGTCCTCCGCGTCCGGGAGTTCCTCCGCGTCGTCGATAAAGAGCGCTTCCAGCCCGCCCGCCTGTGACAGTTTCGCGATCGACCTGTAGCCGAGCATGGCAAGCAGCGCCTTGTTGGCGTAAAGCACTTCGCGGTCATCCACGATGGCGATCCCGATGGGCAACCGGTCGAGCAGGCTCGGGTCGATCGGGCCGGCTTCCGGCACCTCCGGCGGCAGATCCTCTTCCGGTTCCGCCTCCCGGTCCGGAGCATCGAAATCCTCCAGATCGCCTTCCAGCCGAGCTCCGAGTGCCTCGGCGATCTTGCGGAAAGCCTGCCGCTCGGGCCTGGAAAGACTGGAGGTGTCGACCGGAACGACACGGGGCCGGGCTGTCGCCAGCGCAATGACTTCACCGGTCCTGGGAGGCTCCGGCGTTTCGTCTCCACCGGACGCCTCTTCGGCGGCCCGGTCCTCGGTTTCGAAAGCCGCTGTTTCCTCGAAGAACTCGCGCTCGTCCGTCGTTGTCTTTTCCGTTGTGTCACCGGCGTTCGGGACGTTCGGGGCGTTCGGCGCGTCCGTCCCCGGCGCCCCGGCTTCGTCCGCCGACACGTTGTCAGGCACGGGCACAGGACCAGGCGCAGGAACTGGCGCTGTGTCAAGCGTTGCCGCTGTCTGCTCGATCATCCGGCTATCTTCATCGACAATGTCGAACTGGCTGTCTTCAAGGGCGGGCACGAGCGCGTCCCTTGCGTCGTCTGCCCCGTCCTTCGGCAAGACGTCGTTCGCCGGATTGTCAGCGTCCACCGGCGGGCGTGTCGCGGCACCTGCGGGACTTTTGGCCGTCGGGTCGTCCGTGGTGCCTGCAGCCGTATCGCCGTCATCTGCCGGCTCTGTTTGCGAAGGGGCCGCCTCGCCCGGAGGCGCGTCGAACAGGTCGCGGGATTTCTTTTCCGCCGTCTTGTAGGATTTTGCCAGCGACTTGACGGCACTTTCAATCTCGGCGGGCTCGAGCGGCGCCGTTCCTGAAATGCCGGTCGGCTCGTCGGCCTCTGCCGCGTCCCGGCCGCCTTCCGCGCCACCATCGACAGCATCACCGTTGCCGTCACCTTCGTCCGGATCCATGAGGGCGCTGGCGCGGTTTTCCGCTTCAATCTCCGAGCTCTGCGCGCCAGCGTCTTCGGAGAGGGGATCTTCTGCCGCCTGGAGCAGGTCGTCCTGCCGCTCGGCGTCTGCCGGGTCCCGCGGGCTTCCGGCCGGTACGGACTGGCCGGTCTGCAATGCTTCCAGCCTGGAGTCCAGGGCGGCGCCGGGCAAGTCGTCCGCATCCTCGACAGCCGCGTCGTCCGCGAGGTGCGAAGACGTGGTGCCTGCGCCCGCAGCAAGAGTGGTTTCGGAATTCACGGAAGGGTCCGGGGCGGCTGATGGCTCTGACGGGCCGGAGACGTCCGGCTCGGTGGGAGCTGATTTTCCGGTAAACCGGGAAAGCGAGCCGACCAGCGCGGCTGCGCTGGCACCGAGAAAGGTTTTGCCGGCAAATGAATCCGGTTGAGCGGGTTTCAGGTCTTCGAGCGATGAGGCCGCGTCGGACGCCTTGTCCTGGCCGGAAGGCATGCCTGCCTCGGAGGTGTCCTCGTTCTCATCCCTGTCCGTTTCATGGTCAGGGGTCCCCTTGGCAGCGGTGTCGTCTGACCCGGCATCCGTCTGCACGGGAGACATTTGATCGATATCCGGGGCTTCGATCGCCGGCTGGTCCGCGACCGGACGGTCCACGCCTGATGGCGCGACCCCGGACACGTCTTCCTGCGGGGAGGCGCTTTCGATCGGGTCGGCGAGGCGCCGGTCCTCATCGCTGCCGAGAGGATCTTCAGCCTGGTCTCCTGCTACCGCATCAGCCTCCGCTTCGACATCCGGGCCGGTGGCCGCGTGTTTTACGCTGATGCCGATACCGGAGGCGGGCCCTGCCTCGGACAGGTCTGCGCCCGGCAGCGGTCCATCGGGGTCGCTGATCGCATCGGCGGTCCGGCAGACGCCGAACCCCCGGTATCCCTCGAACCGGCGATTGCGGTCGAAGGCGGGCAGGGCGGCCATGTCCACGGGAACACGCAGCGCCGCGCCGCTGACCGGCCAATCGACCGTCTTGCCGCTCCAGGTGTCGCGGCGATCGAGCGCCCGGGCGATCTGGCCGCGCGGATCGAGACCGTATCTGGCGGAAACCGCTTCCCAGGTCTGCCCGACGATATCGGTTGCCGCCGGACCCAGCACATCCGAAAATTCATCGGACAGGAACGTGAACCGCTGGTCGATATCCATCTTCCAGGCAAAACGCACCGGCCGCCTGCGCGGCTGGAACACAAAGACATTTTCCGGCTCGTCCGGCAGGTCGGCTGATGGCGCATCGGTGCCGGCCGCAGCGCCGGTCCTGGCGGCATCGGTCTCCGGTTCGCCAGCCTCATCGCTACCGGTCTCATCGCTGCCAGTCTCATCGCCACCGGTGTCGATTGACGCAGGCGGCGCGTCCGGCTCTGTTACCGGATCCGCCGTCGCGTCAGGAACCTCGGGCGTGGCGTCAGGCTCTTCGTCAGCGCGGTCCTGCGCGTCGGTGCTCGCGTCACTTCCTTGCACAAGGGCGCCTTCATCCTCGGGTGCCTGAACGTCCTCGAGGTCCTCGCCCGCGTCGGCCGGGGTCTCGGCAACAACGTCGTCATGGTCGGGCACGCCGCCGGAGGCGTCGTCATGGTTGTCCGCCGGGTCCGGCGCGGTTTCGTCCGTCGGCGGAGCGGCAAGCGCCGTGGCACCTGTTGCCGCGAAAGTGGCAACAGCGGTTGCACCGGCATCTTCGGGGGTGCCGTCTTGTGGGCGGTCCGCGTTCGCCTGGCCGTTGTCGGCTTCACCGCCGTCTGCGTCCTCATCGCCGAGCGCGGCATTTTCCAGAACGACGAGTCTGTGCTGGTCGGTCACCTGCAGGACAACGCCGTCGTGATAACAGCCGTCGAGTTCGATCGCGCCGAACAGGGCAATCTGGTCCTCGGGCAGGTCGAGGTCCTCGGGGGTGCCTTCGAGTTCGCCGATCCGCTCGACGACCGCCCCGGCGGAGGTCATGAAGACGGTGGTCGTTTGCGAGCCGAGCAATTCGGCGAAGGCCGGGAGCGGGTCCCTGGTCGCCGCCAGGCCCTTGTCGCCGCAAACGATCAGCGCGGCGGCGGTGCCGTCGGCAAGCACGATCCGTTTGCATTGACAGGTCAGCAGCATGACCCTCAAGCCGCGATAGAACCGCAACCTGTCGATGCTGAACTTGTCGATCGGGCCGGCTTCCGCGATACGGGCGATATGCGGACGGGCGGGGGAGCGCTCAAGCGCTGTCAGACGGCCCAGATCCGAAATCGAATGGGCGGAGAAAAAAGCAGCGCCGGCGGCGTTGGACCACAGAATGCGCGCGCCATCGTCCGACCAGAGCCAGGCGGCTCTCTTGTCAGCAACAAGCTGAACCAGTTCATCCCCGGCGGACAGCTCCAGAAATGATTGGGTCTGTTGGTCCATGGCTCTGCTCCAAACGGATCTGCAATCCCGGTTGACGGGTGAGTGGCCGCCGGATTTGCCTGCAGTGGTAAACAGTCTGTTAATACAAGCAAACTCCGGCGTCGTCCACGTAAAGCAAGGTTGCTAAAGGGGTTACATGAAGGCGTGGTTAATCCGATCGACCAAGTTTGCCCGAATGCCGTCGCCGTGTTACGAATTTTTGGCATGGAAGGATTTCAGGAGAGCTGCCTGATCACTTCCGTCGACCCGAGGAGCGCCGACATGACTACAGACAAGACAGGTTTCGAAGTCCCCGATCAGATGCGGGAATTCGCTGAAAAGAGCGTCGATCAGGCCCGCAAGGCCTTTGACGATTTCATGGGAGCCACCCACAAGGCGGTCAGCAATGCGGAAGACAGCGCGAGCGCGGTTCAGGTCGGCGCGGCGGATGTCAACAAGAAGGCGCTGACCTACGCCGAAGAGCATGTCGATGCCGCATTCAAGTTCGCGCAGCAGCTGGTCACGGCCGGCAATGTCGAGGACATGATGAAACTGCAGCAGGACTATCTGCGCTCGCAGATGGAGTCGCTCGGCGAACAGGCCCGCGAATTCTCCAACTCGGCCACCAAGGCCGTTCAGGACGCCGCCAAGGCCGCCCAGAAAAAGTGATTTTCCGGAACACCGCGCAGGGCGCATCCGCCCTGCGCCCTCAGGAAAACTACTGCATTGCACAATGCGTGTTTCGGTTGTAAATTTCCTTTCTGCGCCCACGCATTTCCGAGATGTCGCCCGTTGCCCTATTCAGGTGGCCATCTTCAAGTGTCCGTCGCGACCTCAATCCCCGTTTGAGGCGGGCCCCCTGGAGACAGGACCCGGCCGCAAAATCCGAGACCTCCCCGACGGAAACTTATTGTGCAACGCAAAAAAATGTTGCAATGCACAATAACATCCCTTATGTAGGGGATGCGGATGACGACAGGGCCCGCCGGCACATGATCGGCGGAAACAACAGAACCAATGATCGCATCCGAACTCAAGGAGATGAGATCATGACTGATACCAACACCACCGCATCGGCAAAGACCGCCCCGAAGGCTCGCACCACCAAGGCAAAAGCTGCCCCCGCCGGTGCCGCATTCCCGGATTTCGAAGCATTTGCCATGCCGAAAATGGAAATTCCGTCCGTGTTCCGTGAAGCCACGGAAAAGGGCATCGACAACGCACGCGACGCTTACGCCAAGGTGAAAACCGCTGCCGAAGACGCGACCGACCTGATGGAAGACACATTCGAAACGTCCCGCCAGGGCGTTGTCGAGTTCAACCACAAGGCCGTTGATGCTGCCAAGACCAACGCCGATGCGGCCTTCACTTTCTTCAAGGACATCATGTCCGCGAAAAGTGTCGCGGAAGCCATCGAGCTGCAGTCCAGCTTTGCGCGCCAGCAGTTCGACACCCTGAGCACCCAGACCAAGGAAATGCAGGAGCTGGCCACCAAGCTCGGCACCGACGTTTCCGCACCGGTCAAGGAAGCCATGGAGAAAAACTTCAAGGACCTGAAGGTCAACTGAACCGACCTGGCCGCTTTTTGAGCGACAACACGACTGGATGCCCGGGGAACGCCCCGGGCATTTGCTTTTCAACAGGCCGGATTTTCCGAAATTTCACGCTTGCCGGTTGGAAAAAACGCGTTTAAAAGACGCCCACGCATCTGGCGCCCTGCCCAACAGGGCCCGCGCCGGATTGACGACCTTAGCAGACGTAGCTCAGTTGGTTAGAGCGTCGGATTGTGGCTCCGAAGGTCGGTGGTTCGAACCCACTCGTCTGTACCATTTCTCCCTGACAACCGAACTTCCATCTCTCCCTCTTCGCGGATGCTTCTAGGCTCCGTGAGGATTCGGGTCTGAACCGGTTCCGTGCGATGCTGCGTTCTTTCCCGGCAGAGGCCAGGAGCGGGAGGGAGATTGACATGTCTGAAGATACACCAGGTCTCGGAGACCGGCTGTTGCGCTTGCCGGGTCAGCTGCTGCTGGCCCTTGTGAACGCTACCGCGGTGCTCGTCATTGCCGCCTGCGTGCTGGCAATTCTGGTTCTGAACCGGGTGGATGAAGCCGGTGAACGGATCGCGGGAGCCGTGACCGAAGCCGCGCTCACGCGCCTGCAGGTGACACCGGCGGACCTCAAGGCGCGCCTTGAAGCGATTGACGGACGGATTGACGGCCTGCGCGCGCAGCTCGACGATCCGGATCGTCAGGACCATTGGCAGGTGAACGACCAGTTGAAGGACCTCAATCGCAATCTCGCCGGGATCAGGGCCGCCGCGGAAGGCCTGGGCGCTGCCGGACCGGATGTTGCCGCGGTTGCCTTCAATGAGGCCGGTGATCTTGTCACGCGGGCCCTGTTCGCCCTCAGGGGCTGTGAGGCGGTTGAAAAGCCGACCGATCCGGCCGGCATGCATGGGGCCAAGCCCTCGAGCTGAGCCGATGATCCGCCGGATTGCGAGGTCCGTTACCCCTGGAAGACATCCGCCCATTGTGGATGTTTCTGGTATTGCGCTTTCACGTAAGGACAGAGCGGAATGATCTTCACCTGCTTCTTGCGGGCGTCATCCACCAGCCGCTCCACGAGGATCTTGCCGACGCCGAGGCCACGCAGCGTGTCAGGGACAGCAGTGTGATCGGCGATGATCAGGTGATCGTTGACGATCGAGAAGGTGAGTTCTGCGACCCCGTCAATGCCGTTGGCGATGGCCACATAGCGGCCCTTGGCGCCGTCCTGTTCCAGCGAGATTGACGGTGAAAGAACTTCGGTCATGGGGTTCTCCGGAAATTTGCATGGCGACCCGCGCCAGCGTCTGAAATCAATTTCGTCCTCGTTCTGGGAAAGCCGGAAACGCTGTCGCGAAGACCGGGCGGCTTGCTCTGGAGCTTGCCGCCCAGCCTTCGCAGCGGACCGGCACCCGTGTCCCGGTCCGCCTATGCCGCCAGGTCGAACAGCAGGAATTCGGCATCCTCACGGGCGGTCAGCCAGACGGTGCCGGTCTCCAGCAGACCAAGACCGTCTCCGGCCGAAAGTGCCTGGCCCTCAACGTCGAGGACGCCGTTCACCACCTGTATCCAGACCTTTCGTTCGGACCGAATGTCGTGCGCAAGGCGCCGGTCCGCGCCCAGAAGCGAGGCATACAGCGCGACATCCTGATGGATCACGACGGAGCCGTCGCGACCGTCGCGCGAGCCGATCAGGCGCAGTGCGTCCTGCCGCTCCACTTCGGGAAACGCCTTCTGTTCATAGCCCGGTTCCAGACCGTCCTGTTCCGGCACGATCCAGATCTGCAGAAAATGGACCGGGTCGGTGCCGGAGTGATTGTACTCGCTGTGCCGGACACCGGTGCCCGCGCTCATGCGCTGCAAGTCGCCTGGGCGGATCACCGAGCCGGTGCCGAGCGAGTCCTTGTGTTCCAGGCCGCCTGAAACAACATAGGAGACGATCTCCATGTTCTGATGGGGATGTGTCGGGAAGCCGGCGCTTGGCGCCACCTTGTCCTCATTGATCACGCGCAGGGCGCCGAACCCGATGTGGTTCGGGTCGAAGTAATTGCCGAATGAGAAGGTGTGTCTGCTTTTCAGCCAACCGAAGTCAGCGGCGCCACGCGACTCGGATGGACGTAGTAACCGGGGCATGTTTCAATCCTTTCCAGATCACGGGCTCGAAAAACGCCGCCCGCTGTTGGGACCAAGATCGGATCGACCGGTTGGATTTACAATTCCGCCTGAAATTGACTACTTGTCGTCGATTCCTGAACAGTGACTTATTGCACGGACCTGGGCGCCCGTGACCGCAGACGGTTCCGGTCCGCGATCTGCCGCGCCGTGTTGCCGTTCACGGTGACGGCGTTGCCGGCCGGATCGAACGCCGCCTTGAAGGTGAAAGCCTCGGGCGAGGGGCCGTTGTCGCCCAGCAGTTCGAACCGCTCGACGGCTTCGGACCAGTCCGGCCGGTGGTTTTCCGGAACCCACCACAGCACATATCCCGGATAGTCGGTGGTTTCACGCATGAACAGGGGCCCCTGTTTCAGGATCTCGGCATGCGGTCCCCGGTAAACAGCGGCGAGCGTCGTCTCCAGGTCCTGCCAGAGAGCAACGATGGAAGGGGCCCAGCCATCGCCATTGTCGGTCCAGTATTTCGGAAACACCTGCTCGCCCCAGCTCTCCGGTCCGGGTTCGTCGTCGTAGCCTGATACCAACCTCAACAAATAGGAACCCATTGGATGGCTTGTTCAGGGCTGACGGCAAGGAGCGGTGCGCAGATCGGCCTGGTTGGCCGGTCAAGAGGCGCAACGCAGTCCGGTGGGCCTGAACAAGCCACCGGAGGCCATGACATGAGAGTGTTCCGCCGCGTCGCGCGTCTTGGTCGATGTCCCACATCGCCCTGCGACACGCTCCTCACGGAACACTCTCATGTCATGGTCGAACAGGTTTCTATTTATTGAGGTTGGTATGAGCGGGCAAGAAACCCCTCTGCGCATTCCATGACGTCCCAGACACCGGGCTCCGCCGTGTGAAACGGTTCTGCATCCGGATGATCCGCCCGCGTGCGGAACTCTCCGAATGTGTAGATCGCGAGCCAGTAGCGGGTCATTCGTTCTCCCGGGAAGGATCCTTGAGGCCCACATTGTCCGCATCGGCAGCCGGATTCAAGTCGCAAACAACCATAAATCCGATCCGCGAAAACAGTTAGTCCGTCAACGCGGCTGGCAATTTCCGCCGGGCTGGTCTAAGCGCAGGAAACAAGGTGGCAGCGCCATCATCCCGACATGAGGAGACCCGCGTGGAAGATCTCAGTTTACTTTCCCTTGGCCTTCTGGCCGCCGCGCTTCTGGCGACGGGGGTTGTCGCGGGCATCATCGCCGGGCTGCTTGGCGTCGGCGGCGGCATCGTCATCGTGCCGGTGCTCTATTACATGTTCACCGCCCTCAAGATCGATCCCTCCGTGATGATGCATGTGGCCGTCGGGACCTCGCTTGCCACGATCCTGGCGACCGGCGCCTCCTCGGCGCGCGCTCACTACAAGCGCGGCAGCGTCGACATGGACCTTCTCAAACGATGGTGGTGGGCGATCGCGCTCGGCGTGATCGTGGGCGCGACCCTGGCCGGCAACATTTCCGGCGGCGCGCTGACACTGGTGTTCGGCATCGTCGCGCTGGCCGTGGCCGCCAACATGCTGCTGCGCAAGGACGGGTCCCACCTGGCCGACCAGTTGCCCGGCGCGCCCTTGCGCGAAGTGCTCGGTTTTCTGATCGGCGGCATCTCGGTCATGATGGGCATTGGCGGTGGAACGCTCGGCGTGCCGACGCTGACGCTGTTCAACTATCCGATCCGCAAGGCCGTCGGCACCGCCGCCGCCATCGGCCTGATCATCGCCGTGCCCGGCACGTTGCTGTCGATCTGGTTCGGCATGGGAGCCGAAGGCCGGCCGCCCTTCTCGCTCGGCTATGTCAATCTGATCGGGTTCGCGCTGATCATTCCCGCGTCCACCCTGTCCGCGCCGCTGGGGGCGAAGATCGCCCATGCGATCGACCCGTCCAGGCTCAAGCTGGTCTTCGCCCTGTTTCTGGGCGTCACGGGCCTGCGCATGATCTACGGCGTGTTTTTCTGATCGTGCGTGCGGGGCCAGCAGCAAGACTGATGGGTGGATCAAAAGGTTTCATTGGTGCCCCGTCCATGAATGCAGGATACTGAAGGCTCTCCACACGGCGCACCCGCCGTTTCCGAAACCTTGGACAGACATGCTGGATAAAAACGTCACCCTCAGCCGGAAAGGCTGCGTGCAGGGCGCCGCGATGTGCATCCCGGTGTCTCCGGGCATCATCGCGCTCGGACTGGTTTTCGGCACGGTGGCCGCTCAAAAGGGGCTGAGCCTTCTGGAAACCGTGCTGATGAATTCGCTGGTCTTTGCCGGGGCCAGCCAGTTCGTGGCGATGGAGGTCTATGGCGATCCGCTGACCTGGGGCCTCGTCGTCGCGATGATCGGGGTGACGGCCGCGGTCAACATGCGCATGCTGCTGATCGGCGCGAGCCTGCGGCCCTGGCTCGGTCAGGTGCCGGCCTGGCAGACCTATCCGTCCCTCTTCATCCTGACCGATCTCAACTGGCTGCTGGCGCTGTCGGCCTATGACAAGGGCACCCGCGACTGGGGCATCTACCTTGGCAGCGGCCTGTTCACCTGGTCGCTCTGGTCTATTGCGGTCGTGCCGGGCTATTTCGCGGGCAGCCTCGTGTCCGATCCGAAGGTCTTCGGTCTCGACGTCGTCCTGCCGGCCTTCTTCGCAGCCCTTCTCGTGCCGCTCTGGAAAGGCCGCCGGCAAACGGTCAGCTGGCTGGTCGCCGGTGCCGTCGCCGCCCTGACCTGGTATCTTTTCGGCGGCTACTGGAGCATCTTCACCGGGGCCATCGCCGGGGCTTTCGCGGGGGCCTATCTCGATGACTGAGGGTCTCCTGTCCGCCGATCCGATGTTCCTGATCACCGTGCTCGGCATGACCATCGTGACCTACGCGCTCAGGGCCGGCGGCTACTGGATCATGGGGCGGGTGCCGATCACGGCGCGTGCGCGCCGCGGGCTGGAAGCCCTGCCCGGCGCGATCATCGTCTCGACCATCCTGCCGATTGTGCTGCAGGGCGGCCTGGCGGTGGGCCTGTGCCTGATCGTGGCCGCGCTCGCACAGATCGGTCTGCGGAAGGAATATGTCGCCGTTTTCTTCGCCGCCGCCGCCGCCGCCGCTCTCAGGGCGGGCGGCCTGTAGGGCCACGCCTTATACCGACCTCAATAAATAGAAACCTGTTTGTTGAGGTTGGTATCAAAGGTTCAGGGCCTGCCGCGCACGGGCGAGTGTCTCTTCCTTGCCGTTGCCGGCGTCGATCCGGGACCAGGTCATCTCCCCCAGGTCGTATCCGAGTTGCAGCTCCACTACATCCGCCGTCGCATCCGATGCGTCCCGCGCCCTTGCGCTCACGCGTTCCTTCAACACATGTGCCGGCGCGGTCAGCCACACGCCGGCAAAACCCGCTTCGACCCGGGCCGCGATGGCACCGATCTGCGCCCGTTCGCTCTCGGCGGCGAAAACCGCGTCGTAAATGGCCGAATATCCGGCGGCAAGCACGCCCTGTACGCTCTCGTCCAGAACCTCATAGACGCGCCGCGAGGCTTCAGGCGTATAGGCCTCTGCCGGTGCCGTCTCGGTTTCCGCGATGCCGAGCAGGCGCTTTCGCATCACATCCGTGCGCAGCACCCGTGCCCCGGGCGCCCGTCCGAGGTCCGGAGCCAGGGCGCAGGCAAGCGTGGTCTTGCCCGTGCCGGACAGGCCGCCAATGGCCACCAGTTGCGGCGAAGACGGTTCCAGAAAGGCAAGCGCATGGCGGAAATAGGCGCGCGCCTGCGCCTGCTGCTGCCGTTTGTCTTCCGGATCGGACTGGGCAAGGGCCGCGCTCGCGGCGATCTTGGAGCGGATCGCGGCGCGCATCATCAGATAGAAGGGCAGGGCGGCGAGACCTTCGGGATGACTGTCCAGCCGGCTCGCATCGAGATATCGGTTGAACACCCGGTTGGCCGCGCCCGGCTGGCCGCGTTCCCACAGATCCATCAGCAGGAAGGCGAGATCGTAGAGAATGTCTCCGGTGGCGATGGCATCGGAAAATTCGACCGCGTCGAACAGCACCGGTGCCCCGTCGATCAGCACGATATTGCGCAGATGCGCATCGCCGTGGCAGCGCCGCACCAGACCCTGCGTGCCCCGCCGCAGGATCAAGTCGCGAAGATCCGCCAGCACGGAGCGGGAGGTTTCGGTCAGATGGCGCACGTCCCCGGCGGGGAAAAGGTCCGGATGTTCCAGAAAGGCGGCTTCGTTCTGGTCCACATAGCTGGCCAGCTCCCGATGAAAACCGGCGCCGTCACGCAGTGGGGCAGTGTCGTGCGCGGCCACCATCATGTCGGCGAGCCTGTCGGAAAGATCGTCCGGTAACGGGCTTCCTGCCGCCATCACATCGAGTTCGTCGCGCCGCTCGAAGCGGTTCATTTCGACCGCCCATTCAATCGGCTCGCCGGAACCGTCCAGAGCCAGGCCGCCGGCGGCCTCGCGCGTGATCGGCAGGGCCCTGCGGTAGATCTGCGGGGCGTTGGGCCTGTTGAAGGTGATTTCGGCCTTGCAGGCCTCCGCGCGCAGGGAAAGCGTCGAATAGTCGAGGAACGGAAAACGGACCGCCCGCTTGACCTTGTAGGCCTTGCTGCCGACCAGGATGACGATGTTGGCATGGGTGTCGATCCGCCTGGCGCGCGGGTGCGCCGGATCGTCGGACGCCAGACCCGTCAGGAAATTCAGGGCCTCTGCCTGGGGTCCGTTCCGGCTTTCGTCCTGAGCCCCGTTCCGGGAGTTTTCCTGAACCATGTTCCGTCCTCGCGTTGTCGCCCGGCCAGCATGCCCCACGCACTATCGGACCGGTTTGATCCTTCTCAATGTGAGATGGCAGCGATGTGGCACAAGTAGAAAGGATTGTCAGTAAAGGAGGGCACCATGAGCGACCACCAGGGTTTGAAAAAGATCAGGCTGAACCTGGCCAGGACCAAGGAGTATCCACAAGGCTCGGCGCGCCATGGCTACGAATTCACCGCACCGCTTGATGAAACCGGTCACATCGACGCCACGCACTGGAAGAAGGAACGCGACCATTGCCGTGTACGTCGTTTCTGGGGGGGCGAGGAAGAGGAGATCGGTCACCTGATCCACCGTCCGGGCGGATCCTGGGCCTTTCGTTACGACATTGACGGAGACGATGACGACGAAGCAGGCTACCGCTTCGGCGCTCATGCCTTCAATCCGGGTGAATATGTCTCCATCAAGGATGAAGACGGTGAATTGCACACCTTTCAGGTGGTGACTGTGCAGTCGATCTGACCAGTACCGCCGGAACTCCGGCGCGGATCTTCTTGCGACCGTGAAGGGGAGCGCCGGGAAACCGGCGCTCGATTTGTATGTCTTTCCATTCCGGAATGATCTCATTGCCAAATAACCTGATTTCCCTTTCTGACAGGCGGGTCTTCCATACGCTATAGAATGACCAGGCATTTCTGACTGGGATTGAGAGCATGGACCAGAAGACCGGCGGCGAATTACTGGTGGAGGCGCTGGAGCGCCATGGGGCGGACCGCGTCTTCTGTGTGCCGGGGGAGAGTTATCTGGCTGTGCTCGACGCGCTCCACGACGCGGACATTCCGGTCACCGTCTGCCGCCAGGAAGGCGGCGCAGCGATGATGGCCGACGCACACGGCAAGCTGACGGGCAAGCCGGGCATCTGCATGGTCACGCGCGGTCCGGGTGCCACCAACGCGTCGGCGGGGGTTCATGTGGCGGCGCAGGACTCCACGCCGATGATCCTGTTCATCGGCCAGATCGAACGCGGCATGCGCGAGCGCGAGGCCTTCCAGGAAATCGACTACCGCCAGATGTTCGGCGGCATCGCCAAATGGGTCGCGGAAATCGATCACGCCGACCGGGTGCCGGAATTCATCTCCCGGGCCTTCCATGTCGCCACATCCGGGCGCCCCGGCCCGGTGGTGCTGGCCCTGCCGGAAGACATGCTGGTCGAGCGCGCCGCGGCGGAACAGCCGCCGGCCTGGACCCAGGTAGAGACCTATCCGGGCCTGACCCAGATGGCCGATCTGCAAAAGCGCCTGTGGGCGGCGGAGCGGCCGGTCGCGATTCTCGGCGGCAGCCGCTGGTCGGAACAGGCGGTTGCCGGGTTCACGCGATTTGCCGAGCGCTTCGAGCTGCCGGTGGCCTGTTCCTTCCGCCGGCAGATGCTGTTCGACAATCTGCACCCCAATTACGCCGGCGACGTGGGCATCGGCATCAATCCGGAGCTGCTCACCCGTATCAAGGGCTCCGACCTGATCCTGCTGGTGGGCGGGCGGCTTTCGGAAATGCCGAGCCAGTCCTATGCGCTGCTCGACATTCCGTCCCCGAGCCAGCAACTCGTCCATGTTCATCCGGATGCGGAGGAACTCGGCCGCGTCTACCGTCCGGCGCTGGCGATCCACGCCAGCCCGACCGCCTTCTGCAAGGCGGCGGAAGGTCTGCAGCCGCCTGCGGCTCTCAAGGGGGCGGGCGCGGCGGCCAAGGCGCACCAGGCGTATCTGGACTGGTCCGGCGCACGGCCGCAAACGCCAGGAGACCTGCAGATGGCCGGGGTCATGGACTGGCTGGAAGCACATCTGCCCGAGGACGCGATCTGCACCAACGGGGCCGGCAATTACGCCACCTGGCTGCACAGGTTCCACCGCTTCCGCCGTTATGGCACCCAGGCAGCCCCGATCTCCGGATCCATGGGCTACGGCCTGCCGGCGGCCGTCGCCGCCAAGCTGGCCTTCCCCGAGCGCGAAGTTGTCTGTTTCGCCGGCGACGGCTGCCTGCAGATGACCATGCAGGAATTCGGCACCGTCTGCCAGAACGGCGCGAACATCATCGTGCTGGCGATCGACAACGGCATGTACGGCACCATCCGCATGCATCAGGAACGGCATTATCCGGGCAGGCCCTCGGCAACCGATCTGGTCAATCCGGACTTCGCGGCGTTTGCGAAAAGCTATGGCGCATTCGGCGAGACGGTCGCGCGCACCGGGGATTTCGGCCCTGCCTTCGAGCGCGCCCGCGCCGCCGGCACGCCGTCCCTCCTGCATCTGAAGCTCGACCCGGAGGCCATCACCCCGGCGGCCAGCCTCAGCCAGATCCGGGCGGCGGCCGAGGCAAAGTAGAGCGCTGCTTTCAAAGGTCTGCTTTCCGGGCGCGCGGTGCGTGGCTTGCTCTGGGAAAGCAGGCAGGCCTCACATCTCGTCGGGAACCTTCGCCACGGCAAGGGTCACCAGCGCGACGCCGGGGTCGTCCGGCGAGGTGCCGACCGTGAAGCCGAGGGCCTGGCACATGGAGATCATCGAGGTGTTTTCCTTCAGGACTTCCCCCTTGATGACCTCGATACCGTCTTCCCTGGCGTAGAGGATGATCAGTTTCATCAGCGCCCAGCCGAGGCCGAGGCCCTTCAGGTCCGAGCGCACCATGATTGCGTATTCCCCGGTCTGGTGGTTGGGGTCCGCGTGCAGGCGGACCACGCCGAGCAACTTGCCGTCCTGCGGATCGATCGCGGCGAAGGCGATCGCGCGGGCATAGTCGAGCTGGGTGAGCCGCGACAGGAACCGGTGGCTGAAGTCACGCACCGGCGCGAAGAAACGCAGCCGCAGGTCCTCGTGTGTGACCGCCTCGAAAAAGGCCTTGAAGAGATCCTCGTCTTCCGGCCGGACCGGCCGGAAAAAGACTTTGCGTCCGTCTTTCAGTGTCTGTGTCTGTTCCCATTCCTGAGGATAGGGCGTGATCGCCAGGCGTGAGCCGCCGGTGCGGCCGGGACGTTTTTGCGGATGGCACAACGTCATGCGGGCGTCGAGCGCGATCAGGCCGGACGGCAGCGAGACCATCGGATTGATGTCGAGTTCCTGGATTTCGGGGATGTCGATGGTGATCTGCGAGAGTTTGACCAGCGCCTGGCTGAGCGCGGTCCGGTCGAGGATCGGGCGGGACGGCCCGCCGTCGAGCAGGCGCGCGGTCCGCGTCCGGCTGATCATGGCTTCGGCCAGGTTCAGGTCGAGCGGCGGCAGTTCCAGCGCGATGTCGATGCTGTCCTCTATGGATGTGCCGCCGTGGCCGAAGACAAGAACGGGCCCGAATTCCGGTGTTTCGGCCAGTCCCATGTAAAGTTCCAGCCCGTGCCGGTCCTCCAGCATCGGGTGAACGGAAATGCCCGCGATGTCGGCCTGCGGAAAGTCACGGCGGGCTTTTTCAATCAGGTCTTGGGCGGCGAGGCGTACGGCCTCGGGGCTTTCCAGTCCGAGTCTGACGCCGTCGATCCGGGACTTGAAGGGAAGGTCCGGCGAAATCAGCTTGGCCACGCAGTGGGTGGCGACCAGGAAGAACGGCCGCGACAGCTCTCCCGCCTCCTCGGGTGACGCGGCCAGCTCCGTCGCCATGATCGGAAGGTCGTATGCGGTGAGAACCGCGACGACTTCCGGCGGTGTCAGCCAAGTGCGGTTCTGTGCGAGGGCCGCCTCCACGATGACGCGCGCATTGGCGGTGTCCGGTGAGAAGGAACTGGGCAGGCTGGGCGGTGCCGCCATCAGGAATTCGCGCGATTTCGCGTCATGCGCCAGATACATCAGGCTGCGCGCGGCCTCTGCGGGACTGGCGTAATTCGGGATCCTGGCATCGGAAAGGGCCGCGCGGACCGTGCTGTCGCCACCGATCAGTCCGGCGACCAGGGCCTTGCGCCGTCCGGTCCGCCGCCGGTCCGCCGCCGCCGCGTCGACGATCGCTCCGGCGATCGTCGACAGGGACTGAAATGCGCTGGCCGCCTGCAGGACGATCGCTCCGTCGACTTCCGGATCCTTCAACACCGTGGTGATGGCGCCGGTGATCTCCTCCGGCGTGACGTTCTCCCTCAGGATCACCGAACCGCTTGCCGCCGGCGTTGCGTCGAGGTCGGGGTTGGCGCGGCTGACATCCTTCAGGGAGGCTCTGGATTCCGCTCCCAGGTCGGCGAATGCGCCGTCCAGATCCATCAGCCGGTCGACCGCAAGACTTGCCAGGCTGCGGCCATTGGCGATGACCGCGAGCTTGTTGCAGCGGGGCACGCGGATATAGGAAAGCGTTTCCAGCGCCTCGAACATTTCGTCGAGATCGTGGACCCGCAACAACCCGGTTCTGCGGAACACGGTTTCATAGACAAGATCGGTCCTGGCCAGACGTCCGGCATGGGTCTTGCCGGTGCCGCCGGTGTCCCGGCTCTTGCCGGACCGGATCACGATCACCGGTTTGCTGCGCGCGGCCGCACGTGCCGCGGAGATGAACTTGCGCGGCACCGCGATGCCTTCCAGATGCATGACGATGGCGCGGGTCTTGTAGTCCTGGGCGAAGTAGTCAATCAGGTCGCTGACATCGACATCCATCCGCGCGCCGAGCGACACGATCGCCGAAAAACCGGATTTATGCGCCTTTGCCCAGGACAGGGTCGCGTTGAGAACAGCGCCCGAGCGCGAGAAGAAGGCAATGTCGCCCTTGTCCGGCCGTTCGGCGCTCAGCAGGGCATTGAGACCGCTCGCGGGCACGGCGATCCCCAGGGTGCCCGGACCGATCAGGCGCAGGTTGGTGGGGCGGGCGGCCTCCCGGCAAGCCTGCAACAGATCGTCCGGCCAGGTCTCGAAGCCGGGGGAGGGGATCAGCACGGCTTTCGTGCCTCCGGCCGCCAGCATCCGGATGGTGTCCGGAAGCGCCTCGGCCTGTGCCAGATAGATCGCGAGATCCGGCATGGTGTCCAGAGCGTCCAGCCCGGAGACTGTCTTGCCGCTGAAGGGAACATCCTCGTCGAAGCCCACCAGTGTCACCGGATGACCGGCATCGATATCCTTGAGGCAGTCGATCAGCTTGTGCGTCAGGACACCCGGATGTCTGCAGGGACCGAATACGGCAATGGAGTGCGGCGCGAAAAAGCCGTCCAGATTTCGAATGGTCACCTGCGCAGTCCTTTTCAAAATGTCCGAGATGATGCCGGCATCCAGATGGAAACATAACAAAACCCGCGGACCCGATTGTGTCAGGTCCGCGGGTCCTATGCACCGCAAAATTCAGGTCGGCGAGATCCTAGTGGGCCATCAGAACCGGGACGGTCATGGCTTCCAGAACTTCCCGTGTCGCACCGCCGAACAGGAACTCGCGCATGCGGCTGTGGCCGTAACCGCCCATGACCACAAGGTCGTTGCTGTTGTCGGACACGTGGTTGAGCACGGCATCCGCGACGCCCGTCTGCGGGTTGGTGACCACTTCGACCGTGACGTCCATGTTGTGGCGGGCCAGGTAATTGGCGACTTCGGCACCGGGTTGGCCGGCGCCGGCCTGCTTTGCCTTCTCGATGACGAGAACGGTGATCTTGTCGGCCTTCTCCAGCACCGGCAGGGCCGCGTGGATCGCGCGGGTTGCCGTTGAGCTGCCGTCCCAGCAGACCAGGACGTTTTCCGGCTGGAAGGTCGTGCTGCCGATGTATGGCACCAGCAGAACCGGCACGCCGCTTTCGAACAGGATGGTTTCGATCAGGAGCTCACGCATCGGCTCGGGCTTGTCCGGATTGGCCTGGCCGATGACGACAAGATCGGTCGGTCGGCAATTGACCAGCACGTTTTCCAGCGGCCCGCCTGTCAGGATCTCCGCCATGCGGCTTTCGCATTTGACCCCGGCGATCCGCGCCAGTTCGTCAAAATCCTTCTTTGCCTCGTTCGCAGCAGCGATCGCCTGTTCGTGTGCCGCCTGAAGGTAGTCGACCGGCATCGGCGCGGCTGCGAAGGCCGGCACGACCGGTTCGAACGACACAGCCAGACCGGTCACATGCGCGTCGTAATTGCGACCGAACTCCAGTGCGTATTTGGCTGCGGGCTGATCACCCGACAGGTCCAGAACCGTCAATATGTCTTTGATAGGCATCTGTCTCTCCATTGGCCGGTGTCAAAGCGGCGACCCGGCCTCGGTAAAAATCTATAGGACCGAATGAACCATCGTCCTTGACGCGTATCAACTGCAAGCCCGTATAGGTGGCGGCACCGGAAAAAATGCGCAATATGGGGCATGTCGAAACGCTGGCTCTATTTTGCGCTGCCACCGCTCGTGATCGTGGCCGCCGCCTTTGTGGTCGTTCAGCTTTTCCTGGAGCTGGACGAGGACAGGGTCGACCGCAAGGCGGCCGAGCGTCTGACGCTCTACCGTCAGACGATCCTGGGCGAGTACCAGAAATACCGTTACCTGCCCTACATGATCGCGCGGGACCCGCGGGCGACCGCCGCCCTCGGCCTCGGCCGGCCTGTCGAAAGCGCCAACCGGTTCCTTGAGGAAATGGCGGCGAATTCCGGCGCCGACCTGCTCTACGTCATGAATGGAGACGGGACTACGCTGGCCGCGAGCAACTGGCGCGACGACCTGTCTCTGGTCGGTCGCAACTACGGATTCCGGCCGTATTTCAAGTCCGCGATTCAAGGTGAGGAGGGCCGGTTCTTCGCAATCGGCGCCACGCTGCTTGAGCCGGGACTGTTTCTTGCCCGGCCGACGCCGGTCGCGGGCGCGCCAAGGGGCGTGGCCGTGGTCAAGGTCGACATGGGGCCCCTGGAGGACGCCTGGGCCGAAGGTGGCGAGACGGTGTTCGCCTCCGATGCGAACGGCGTGATTTTCCTGTCGAGCCAGCCGGAGTGGCGCTATCGCACGCTCGACGCCCTGCCGGACGACGTGCGCCGGTCCATCGAGAGCACACGGCAATATGGCGACCAGAGCCTGGAGCCGGTGGGCGAGCAGCCCGCGCAAACTCTGGAACAGCTTCAGATCGACGGCAAGGCGTATCGGCACAACACCGCAAAGGTCGGTCTTCTCGGCTGGACGCTGCATTTTCTCGTGCCGGTGGAGGAGACGCGCAAGAGCGTCCTGCCCATCTGGGCAGCCGCCATCACGTTCTGTCTCGTCTATGCAGTCATCGTCCTGATGCTGCGCGGCCGCAGGCTGCGCAAGGCGTCGGTGCTGCTGCGCCGGGAATCGGCGAGCCTGAAGGAACTGAACACCCGTCTCGTCGACGAAGTCCAGGAGCGCCGCCGTGTGGAACGGGAACTGCTTGAGGCACAGCGCGGGCTTGCCCGGTCGAACCGGCTGGCCGCCGTCGGTGAAATGTCGGCGGCGGTCGTGCATGAATTGAGCCAGCCGCTGGCCGCCCTCAGGATGTTTGTTGCCGGCACGCGCAAGTTTCTGGAAAAGGGCGATACGGAAACGGCTGCGGAAAATCTCGACGAAATCGACTCCCTGCAGATGCGCATGGCCAGTCTCACGCAGGAACTCAAGCGGTTCGCCCGGCCGGGAGAAAGCCGGATCGAGAAAACGGATCTCAGGGAATGCGTCAGGGTGGCGGAGAAAATCGCACGTCCCCGGTTTGAGGAAACCGGCGTGTCCCTTGAACTGGATCTGCCGGACACCCCGCTGGAGGCCGAAACCGCCCCCCTCAGGATCGAGCAGGTCCTGGTCAATCTTCTGCGCAACGGAGCGGATGCGGCGGCGAGTGAGGACCGCGGTACCGTCACGCTGTGTGCGGAGCGTCAGGACGGTCAGGTGATCGTGCGGATCTCCGACAACGGTCCGGGCATTCCGGCCGATCTGCGCGAGCGGGTTTTCGATCCGTTTTTCTCCACCAAGGCCAGTTCCGGCGGCATGGGCCTCGGTCTGGCGATTTCGATCCGTCTCGCCGAGGACCTGGGCGGTGGCTTGTCAGTCGGGACGAACACCCCTAAAGGAGCTGTGTTCGAGCTTGCCCTGCCGGCGCTCACACCCGCACAGGCCGGGCATGCCCCCTCGCCGGAGCTGAAATCCGAAGCTGCTGAATGACAGATACCCTTCCGAAAGTTCCCGTCCTGATCGTGGACGACGATCCCTCCATGCGGGCGGCGCTCAGGCAGTGGATCCGGCTGGCCGGTTTCGAAACGCAGGAAGTTGCGGCGCCGGACCAGGCCATGGCCCGCCTGACGCGGGACTTCGCCGGCTGCGTGGTCTCCGACGTGATGCTTGACGGCGAGGACGGTTTGTCGCTGCTGCGGCGGATCGGGGAGCTGGATGCCGGCCTTCCGGTGGTGTTGATCACCGGCCATGGCGATGTGCCGATGGCGGTCGAGGCGATGCGATCCGGAGCCTATGATTTCATCGAAAAGCCTTTCGATCCCGAACACATTGCCGAAGTGGTTCGCCGGGCTTGCGAAAAACGCGCGCTGGTGATGGAAAACCGCGCTCTCAGGATGCAGCTCACCGATACCGCCGGGCTCGAGAGCCGGCTGATCGGGGCCAGTCCGGCAATGCAGGCGCTGCGCCGGCAGGTTCTGCATTTCGCCAACACGGACGCGGCTGTGCTGATCATCGGCGAGACCGGAACCGGCAAGGAAGTCATCGCCCAGGCCTTGCATGATTTCAGCCCGCGCAAGGATGGGCCGTTCGTGGCCATCAATGCGGCGGCGCTGCCGGAGGCCATGGTCGAGGCGGAATTGTTCGGCCACGAGGCAGGCGCCTTCACGGGTGCGGACCGCAGACGGACTGGCCGGATCGAGGCGGCCGGCGGCGGCGTGCTCCTGCTCGACGAGATCGTTTCCATGCCCACCTCCCTGCAGCCCAAGCTGCTGCGGGTGCTGCAGGAGAAGAAGGTCGACCGGATCGGGGGCACGCGGCCCGTGGATGTCGATATCCGCCTGATCAGCGCCGCCAACATCGAGCCCGAGGAGGCCGTGCGGTCCGGCCGGCTGCGCGAGGATCTTCTTTTCCGCCTCAACACGATCGAACTGCGTGTGCCGCCGCTGCGCGAACGCGGCAGCGATGCGCTGCTCCTGTTCGATACGTTCGTCAACCGGTTCGCCGTCCGCTACAGCCTGGATGCGCCGGCGGCCAGCGCGCGCGACGAGGCGTTCCTGCAGACCTATGCCTGGCCGGGCAACGTGCGCGAACTGCGCAACGCGGCAGAACGTTTCGTGCTCAACGCACCGGTCAGCCCGCAGCCGCTTGAGGCGTTGGTGACGGGTCGGCAGGATCCCGGTCCATCGCCCGTGGACGGTGGACTGAAGGACCTCATGGATGCCTATGAGCGCAACCTGATCGAAGGTGCGTTGCGCCGCCACGGCGGGCGCGTTCTGGACGTCATGCGCGAACTCAATCTGCCGCGCCGGACGCTCAACGAGAAAATGGCGCGCCTGGGCCTGAGCCGCGACCGATCCGGTCTGTCGGATACGGGCGAGGGCTGACTTTCGGCGAAATTTCGCCGACATGGCGTGACTGTCGGCAAGATTTTGCCGAGCTGCGCTGCAGCATTGTCAAAACCATCAGGGAAGATGCCCGGGATTCCGCAATTGAGGTGTTGTCAATTCGAACTGGCACGGGTCATGCTATGGGACCATCGACCTGATCCGGGCCTGCGGCATGAGAAGTGTCCAGGCTGAGCGACCAGGGAAATGAGCAGGGCCATGTTTCTCGTCTGAAGCATGGCCGATGATCTCGGGAGGATTGCATGCTCTTTTCACTCAAGTCCGCGACCGCTGTGTCCGCGGCTGCGCTGTCCGTTGTTTTTGCCACCGAAACCTTCGCCGCTGACGTGACCTGGAATGTGTCGCTGTGGGGCAAGCGCCGCGCCTTCACCGAGCATGTCGAGAAGCTGGCTGAAGAAGTGGCTGCGCGGACCGACGGGAAATTCGAAATCAAGCTCCACTACGGCGGTGCGTTGTCCAAGTCCCGTGAGAACCTTGACGGGATTTCCTTCGGTGCATTCGAGATGGCGCAGTTCTGTGCCTCCTATCATGCCGACAAGAACCCGAGCCTGACAGTTCTGGAACTGCCGTTCCTCGGTGTTTCGGATCTGGAAACCGAAGTGAAGGTCTCCAAGGCACTCTACGCGCACCCCGCCGTACAGGCCGACCTCGGACGCTGGAACGCCAAGCTGCTGATGCCTTCGCCGATGCCGCAGTACAACTTTGCGGGCAAGGGCGATGTGCCGGAGAGCATCGCGGACTTCGACGGCATGCGTGTGCGCGCGCTGGGCGGTCTCGGCAAGCTGATGGAAGCCGTCGGTGCCGTGCCCACTTCCGTCACCGCGTCTGAAACCTATCAGGCGATCGACTCCGGCACCGTGCAGGCCGCCGGCTTTGCACCGCATGCGCACCTGTCCTTCAAGGTGGTTGAAGTCGCCGACTGGTGGACCAAGAACCTCAATCCGGGCACCGTGCATTGCCCGATCGTGGTCAATATCGAGGCTTACGAGGCCCTGCCGGACGACCTGAAGGCCGCGCTGGACGCGTCCGTGGATCCGGCGATCGCGCATTACCTCGACACCTACGCGAAGGTCTACGACAAGTGGTGGCCCGAGCTGGAAAGCCGCGGCGTCACGCAGATCGAGTTTTCCGACGAGGAACTGGCCGCCTTCGCCGAAAAGGCCGGGCCGATCCAGAGCGCCTGGGTCGAAGAGCAGTCCGCCAATGGTCTGCCCGCTCAGGAACTGCTCGACATGGTCAAGAAGACCATCGCCGAATAAACCGGCACTTCCTGATTGACCTCATGCTTTCTGGCGCACATCCAAGGGTGCGGCGCCAGAAAGCCCTGCTCGGGGCTGACACTCATGATGACAATTGATCCCGGTAGCCGTTCCGCTTCGGAACGCCCGGTTACCTTTATTCGTTTCGACGGCTGGCTCAGCCACGTCGAAAACGCCTTCAACCTGTTCGCGGCCTTCTCGATCCTCGCCTTGATGCTGCTGGCCGTCGCCCAGGTCCTGGGCCGCCTGTTGTTCAACATGCCGGTTCCGGGCTTCATCGATATCACCGAACAGGCGATGGCGATTTTCGCCTTCGCCGGCGTGGCCTATTGCCAGCGCGTCGGCGGGCATATCCGCATGGAAATCGTGCTCGGCAAGTTGAGTGGCCGTACGCTTTACGTTTGCGAGATGCTTGGTGTCATCCTGATCGCCGTCACGGTCGCACTGCTCATCTGGGGGTCCTGGTACCACTTCGGCCGCTCCTGGGGGATCGGCGACAGCACCATGGACATACGTCTGCCGACCTGGCCGTCGAAGCTGATGATACCGGCGGCGCTCGGGCTGCTGTTCCTGCGTCTGCTCATGCAGATCTACGGCTATAGCCGCCTGGTCGCGGATCCGACGCGTGACGCGGTCGCCGTGCCGGTGATCGAGGGTGTCGAGGAACATGCCAAACACGAGATCGAGGAAGCCCTTGGCGAGGACACGGGCGAAGGAGAAGCCAGATGACGCCGTTTGATGTTGGCATCATGATGACCGGCGTCCTGCTGGTTCTTGTCGTGATCGGCGTGCGGGTCGCGTTCGCCGCTGCCTTTACCGGCCTGGTCGGCCTGATCGTGCTGTTCTCCATGAAGATGGGCTTCGAGCGCGGGTTTTTCGTGGCGCTCAAGATGGCCGGAACGATCCCGCATTCCAAGTCCGTCACCTACGCCCTGTCGGTCTTGCCGACATTCATCCTGATCGGTTTCCTGGCGTTCTACGCCGGTTTCACCAAGCAATTGTTCGAGGCCGCCAAACGCTGGCTCGGATGGTTGCCGGGCGGCATGGCCGTTGGAACGGTGTTCTCCACGGCCGGCTTCGCAGCCGTCTCCGGAGCCTCCGTCGCGACCGCCGCGGTGTTCGCCCGTGTGGCCATTCCCGAAATGCTGGCCGCCGGCTATTCCAAGCGGCTGTCGGCCGCCGTGGTTGCCGCCGGCGGAACGCTCGCGTCGCTGATCCCGCCCTCTGCCATTCTGGTGATCTACGCGATCCTGGTGGAGCAGTCCGTCGGCAAGCTTCTGATCGCCGGTTTCCTGCCCGGCGTGTTCTCCGCGCTGGTCTACGTCGGCATCATCGTGGCGGTCTCCGCCTGGCGTGGCGACGCTCCGGCGATCAAGGGCTACACCTGGAAAGAGCGTTTCGAAAGTGTTCCGGGCACTCTGCCGATCATCGCCGTGGTGGCGATCATCTTCTGCTCGTTCTTCTTCGGACTGGCAACGCCGACCGAGGCGGGGTCGCTCGGCGCCTTTGTGGTGCTTGTGGTCGCCTTTGCCAAAGGCATGCGCGGCCGGCAGCTAGGCCAGGCCTTGCACGAGACGGCAAAGCTCACCGTGATGATCTTCACACTGATCTGGGGCGTGCTGGTCTATGTGCGCTTCCTGGGCTTTGCGGGCCTGCCGGACGCTTTCAAGGACTTCATCGTCGCGCTCGAATTCTCGCCCTGGATCGTGATGATCTGCATCCTGCTGGCCTATGCCGTTCTCGGCATGTTCATGGATGCGATCGGCATGCTGATCCTGACCCTGCCGGTGGTCTATCCGGCGGTGATTGCGCTCAATGGCGGCGAAGGCGTTACGGCAGCGGACAGTGCCTTCGGCATGTCGGGAGAGGCCTGCGCGATCTGGTTCGGCATCCTGGTGGTGAAAATGGCGGAGCTCTGTCTGATTACGCCCCCCATCGGCCTGAACTGCTTCGTGGTTTCCGGGGTCCGGCCGGATATTCCGGTGCAGGAAGTCTTCCGCGGCTGCGTGCCGTTCTTCATCGCGGACGTCCTGACGATTGGTGGCCTTCTGGCCTTCCCGGCGATCATCACCATCCTGCCGGAACTGATGGGATAACAGGTCTGCCGAAACCGAAAAAAGACGCCGCCGGAGCCTGTCTCCGGCGGCGTCTTGCGTTGAACAAAGAGGGCGTCAGTCGAAGATGGCTGCCTGACTGCGGCCGGAGTCGAAGCGGTTCGGTCCCTGGGTTCCCGGAAAAAAGCCATTGACAACAAACAGATAGAGGGCGAAGAACGCGCCGATGATCGGGATGAACATGATCAGGATCCACAGACCGGAGGCATCCCGGTCGTGGCAGCGGCGGACTTCGAGGGAAAACAGGCAGACCGTCAGGGCGACGAACGCGAGCAGGTAAATCATGCCGGTGCCGGTGTCCATAAAGCCGCCAAGCACCGCCGCGGAATCGAGCTGGGCGCTGTTCGCCGGAAGGCTGCCGGCATAGGCGATGGCCGCGGCGATCATCAGGATGAAGCGGACAATGCCGATGCCCCAGTACTCCATTCGGCCGATGCGCCCCTGAAAGCTGAACAGCATTCCGAACACGGACCCGATGCCCGCCAGGGACATGCCGGTGCCTTCGTCTGCATCTGAGCCATAGCCGGGCGCGGCATAAGCCGGCGCTGCCGATCCGTACCGGGTTTGCGAATTGCCCCAGCCCGTCGCTGATTGCTGCGCCAGGCCGCGTTTTCCAAAGTGCTTGCGTGGTGTCGGCATCGATGCCCCCCGTCCGAAAGTCAATTGACAGAATGACATGACGTTACGATAGGTGGTTTAAGATTGGTGTAAGGGAATAGGTTAAAACCGACCGAAGCAGGCTGTGCCGCCAGGTTGCGCCGCCAGGTTGTGCGATTGGATGCCGGGCTGCGATCCGGCGCGGTGCCGCGCGCGCGACATCGTCGGTTGCCCCGGTTTGTCTCGCTCAGGTCGACTGCCGCTGTCGGGTGCGTCCGGTCGGCAGGTGTCAGAACAGGTCGCCCTGACCGGCAGGCTTGGGTTTTCCCGAGGCGGCCTTCTTCGGTCTGGCTTTTGCGGGAGCGGGCGTTTCGCCCGCGCCGGCGGCAACCGCGTCGATCGATCCGTCGGCCAGTTCGATGGAGAGGGCAGCGCCCGGAGCCACGGCATCTGCGGAGCGGACCGGATGGCCTTCGTCATTGCGGACAACCGCATAGCCACGCGCGAGCACATCCTTGTAGGACAGCGATTTGAGCAGTTTCTGCAGACCGTCGAGCCGGGCTTTTTCCTGGGAAACCCGTGCGACATAGGCCCGCTCCAGGCGCTCGCCGAGACCGGCGAGGCGCTCCTGGCCGAGCACCGTCTGCTGGGCCAGGCGGCTCGGCGTCAACCGCGCGGCCAGCGCGGCATAGGCCTGCCGTTTCTGGGCAACCGCGACCTTGAGCGCGCGTTGCTGGCGCTCGCTGTTCTGGACAAGGTCCTGGCGCGCTTTGCTGGTCAGGCGCGTCAGCAGCATTGGCGACAGGCGCCCGTGAAGGGTCTGGAAGTGGGTCCGGTGGGTCCGCGTGCTGACGATCAGCGAGCGTTCCAGGCTGTTTGCGAGATTGTCGAATTTCTGACGCGGCAGGGCGAGCAGGTCCTGCGGCTGGGGCAGCGCCGCACTGGCGGCCCGCAATTCGGTCCGGCGCCCGGTGACAAACCGCACCAGCCCGGAATTGAGCCGCCGCGACCGGTCGTCGACCATCGCCATCAGCTCCGCTTTCACCGGAACGGCGATTTCGGCGGCGCCGGTCGGGGTCGGCGCGCGCAGGTCGGCGGCAAGGTCGATCAGCGTCCAGTCGGTCTCGTGACCGACCGCCGAGATCAGCGGAATGGCGCTGTCGGCGGCAGCGCGCACGACGGCTTCCTCATTGAAGCCCCACAGATCCTCGATGCTGCCGCCACCACGGGCGACGATCACAAGGTCCGGGCGCGGAATTGATCCGCCGGGGGTCAGCGCATTGAACCCGCGAATGCCGTTGGCCACTTCCGCGCCGGACGTTTCTCCCTGCACCCGCACCGGCCAGACCAGAACGTGGATGGGGAAACGGTCGGAAATCCGGTGCAGGATATCGCGGATGACGGCGCCGGTCGGCGAGGTGACCACGCCGATCACCTTCGGCAGCGGCGGCAGTTTTTTCTTGCGGTCCTCGGCGAACAGCCCTTCCGCGGCGAGCTTTTTCTTGCGTTCTTCCAGAAGCGCCATCAGGGCTCCGGCGCCCGCGGGCTCGAGCGCGTCGATCACCATCTGGTATTTCGACTGTCCGGGAAAAGTCGTGATCTTGCCGGTGGCGATTACCTCGAGGCCCTGTTCGGGCTGGATCTTCAACTTGGAGGCGACGCCTCGCCAGATCACGCCGGACAGAACCGAGCGATCGTCCTTCAGGTCCAGATAGATGTGACCGGATCCGGGCCTGGAAATCCGTCCCAGTTCACCGCGCACCCGCACATAGCCGAATGTGTCCTCCATCGTGCGCTTGATGGAGAAGGAGATTTCGGAGACGGAGAACTCCGCGACATTGGACTGGGATTCGCTCAAGCAGGTGATTCCTTCTGACCGGAGAAAACTGGCTGCTTGCGGGCGAAGGGTCAAGAGCCGGCCACAGGCATGCGGACTGGTGACGGACCGCCCGGGGCAAAGAAGACGGTTCGTATGTCGCGGAACCGGCCGATCCGCCTTGAATCCCACACAATCGCGGCTACGGTCTGCTCATGGCCAAATACGAGTTCAACATGCAAAGACTATTCCTGCGACACATCCTTGCCGACGGTGCACGCATCGAGGCGGATCGCGGTCAGGCGAACTACCTTTTGAATGTGCTGCGGCTCAGGGACGGCGATTTCGTGCTTGTCTTCAACGGCAGTGACGGCGAATGGCTGGCGAAGATTTCCAGCAACAGCCGGCGCGATTGCACGTTGCAACTGGTCGAACGCCTGCGCGAGCAGACCGCGCGGAACGACCTGATCTACATGTTCGCGCCGCTCAAGCACGCTCGGCTGGACTACATGGTGCAAAAGGCCGTGGAGATGGGCGCCGGCAGCCTGAAACCGGTGATGACCCAGCACACACAGGCAAGCCGGGTCAATCTTGAACGCATGGAGGCCAATGTGATCGAGGCCTCCGAGCAATGCGGCGTGCTCTGCGTCCCCGAGGTTCTGGCGCCCCAGCCCCTGCAGGAGGTCCTGGACGGCTGGCCGGAAGCGCAACCCGGCCGGCGGCTGCTGTTTTGCGATGAAGGCGAGGGCACCGACAACCCGCTGCTGGCACTGGCCCAGATGAAGGACGCAGGTGCGCCGCCCCTCGCGGTTCTGATCGGACCCGAAGGCGGCTTTTCCGAAGAGGAGCGGGACAGGCTGCGCAGCCTGGACTTTGTCACACCCATTCCTCTCGGCCCCCGTATCCTGCGGGCAGACACGGCGGCGGTTGCCGCGCTCGCCATCATCCAGGCGACCCTGGGCGATTGGAGATAGGCCCATGACCCCGGAGGTCCCGCCGAAGCAGGAGCCGGTCACCGGCAGTGGCCGCAACGCCGGGGTGGAGGAACGGGACAAGCAGGGGGACGGCCCGCCCGGCCGCAAGGGCCACCTGCGGGTCCGGTTGCCTGTCGGCGTGACGCTCGGCCTGGTCTTCTCTTTGCTGCTCGTGCTGATCTGCGGCATCATCATTACCTACATGGCCGCGGCGGACCGGCGTATTGCTGGACGCCTGCTGGACGAGCAGGGCCTCGCCGTCCTGAACGGCAACGAGGCGGTTCTGCAAGGGTTCTTCGCGCAACAGGAACTGCTGTTGCGTTCGTTCGCGGCCCATGTGGCGGTGACCGGAAACCGGCTCGGCGACACGGATCTGGAAGTCTACGGCAAGCTGTTGCCCGAGGGCGCGAGGCTGGAGCTCGGCGGCACGGTGACGGCGGACGGCCCGGCCGGTCGGCTGTCCCCGCTGCGCTGGTTGGAGTTCCGCCACCTGGACGGGTTCCGGACCGGTGTCATGTCAGCGGACATTGACCTCGGCAACGGCCAGGTGCTGTCGGCTCACTATCCCCAGCCGGTCTTCGCGGCACTCGCAAAAACCATGGAGTGGGAGGGCCGCCAACAGGTGTTTCTTCTGGCCGGGCGGGACCGGGCGATCGTGGTCGGCGGACTTCCGGAAAGCGCGTTTGCCGCAAGCGCCGATGCACCGTTGCCTGCCCTGGGCAGCCTGACCGGATCGCCGCTGCATCTCATCTGGAAGGACCAGGACAGGGCTTTCGACATGAGCGGCGGGATCTCGGGCAGGGTCTTTCCGGGGTTGCAAAGAATGTTCACGGCGATCTTCACCGAAGTGCAGTCGGGCCCGGCGGCGGGATGGACCCTGGGAACGCTCTATCAGGCGGCCGACTTCGGCGCGGCCCTGGACCAGACCCAGATCGTGCTCTACGCGGCACTGGTGGCGCTGGTCGTCGGGGCTGTCCTGTCCTTCATTGTCGGCCGTCTGCTCGGCCGCCCGCTGAGCAGACTGGCCCATGCCGCCGCGCAGATGCGGACCCTGGAGTTCGCGGCGTCAGAGCGGCTGCCGCGGTCCCGGCTCGTGGAACTGGACGATGTCAACCAGGCCTTCAACGGGTCAATCGGCGCGCTCAACGCCTTTGCGAAATACGTGCCCCGGCAGCTTGTCTCCCGGCTGGTCGAAGAGGGCATGACCAGCACCCGCAATATCGAGATCAAGGAAATGACGATCGTCTTCACCGATCTTGCCGGCTTTACCGATCTGGCCTCGCACATGAGCGCGGAAGAGACGGCTTCCTATCTCAACGGCTATTTCGAAACCGTGTCGGAGGCCATCTCCGAGCGGCACGGCACGATCGACAAGTTTCTCGGCGACGGCGTGATGGCGTTCTGGGGCGCGCCCTCCGACCAGCCGGATCACGCAGCCCTGGCGATCGCGGCGGTCAGGGCGCTGGCCGAGCGGATCGCGCAAATACCCGCAGAGACCATGCGGGTCCGGATCGGCGTTCACACGGGCAAGGTGGTGGTTGGTGACATTGGCTCGGCGGCGCGCATGAACTACACCGTCATCGGCGACGCGGTCAATGTGGCCGCGCGTCTCCAGGAGCACGGCAAGACGGTCGATCCGAAGGCGAAGGTCATCGCGCTCGCCAGCGCGGAGACCATGCGGCACCTGCCGGAGGGCGCGCATGCGACCAGCCTCGGAACCGTGCAATTGCGCGGACGCGAGGAACCGTTATCCGTCTTCAGAATAGCGTGAGATCCGCCCGCCGCCGTTTCCTTGCTTGCAATCTTGTTTCAGCACTCCTAAATCACCGAAGCTTAAAAGCGTTCGTCTTGCGAACGTGCCGGATCATAGCGGTTTGCGGGCGTTGCAACGTCTTTGCTGAGGCGCCGCGCAGAATTTAGGACGGTTACATGGCCCGCGATACGGTCGACTCCACCCCGATTGAAACGGTTGCCGATCTGGCAGCCACGCTCGAGGAGGGGAGCAAGCCGGAAGAGCGGTTCCGCATTGGCACCGAGCACGAAAAATTCGGTTTCTGCCTGAAGGATCTGACCCCCATCCCCTATGAGGGCGAAAAGGGTGTGGAAGCCGTGCTCACCGGGATGGAAAACCTGACCGGCTGGGAACGGATCGAGGACGCCGGCAAGATCATCGGTCTGGCGGACGACCGGGGCGGCGGCGCCATTTCCATCGAACCGGGCGGTCAGTTCGAATTGTCCGGCGCGCCGCTGGAAACCCTTCACCAGACGTGCCGGGAAGCCAACCAGCATCTGGCCCAGGTGCGCCAGGTGGCCGAGCCGCTCGGCATCGGTTTTCTGGGCATCGGCATGACGCCGACCTGGGCGCGGTCCCAGATGCCGCGCATGCCCAAGTCCCGCTATGACATCATGACCAACTACATGCCCAAGGTCGGATCGCTCGGCCTCGACATGATGTACCGGACCTCGACCATCCAGGTGAACCTGGATTTCTCCTCCGAAGCCGACATGGTCAAAAAGATGCGCATCGGCCTGGCGCTGCAGCCGGTCGCGACCGCCATTTTTGCGAACTCTCCCTTTACCGAAGGCAAGCCGAACGGCTTCAAGTCCTTCCGGGGAGAGATCTGGATGGACACGGACGCCGACCGCACCGGCGATCTGGCCTTCGCCTTCGAGGACGGCTTCGGCTTCGAGCAATATGTCGACTGGGCGGTCGACGTGCCGATGTATTTCGTCAAGCGGGGGCAGACCTATCACGACGTCACCGGCACCACCTTCCGGCAGTTCATGAACGGCGCGCTGGAGGGCAAGGTGCCGGATGCGACGCCATCGATCGGCGACTGGAACAACCACCTGTCGACCCTGTTCCCGGATGTCCGCCTGAAGAAATACATCGAGATGCGCGGTGCCGACGGCGGCCCGTGGCGGCGGATCTGCGCACTGCCGGCGCTTTGGGTCGGTCTTCTCTACGACAAGGGCGTGATGGATCAGGCCTGGGAACTGGTGGCGGACTGGACCCACGAAGAACGCGCGGCAATGCGCCGCGACGTTCCGAAAACCGCGCTGGAGACGCCATTCCGGAACGGCACGGTCCTGCATGTCGCCAAGGACGTGCTTGGGCTGGCGCAGGAGGGTCTCAAGCGCCGCAACCGTCTCAGCGACGGTGATCTGGACGAGCGGGTGCATTTGGCGCCGATCGAGGAGGGGCTTGCCTCCGGCATGTGCCCGGCCGACATTCTCCTGCAGCGCTACAACGGCTCCTGGGACGGTGACATCACCCAAGTCTTCCGCGAATACGCCTATTGAGACAGTTGGCAAGGTCACCGGCGTGATTGTGAGGGGACAGCCAGGTGCCGGACAAACACGCGAATTGACCTAAAGCCTGCAAAGGGCCACTCTGCTTGCCCATGGCCTGTTTTCTCAAGGCCTTGCAATTGCGAACCCGGAGCAGGGCAATGACAGGCGGCGAGACGGCAGCTCCCCCATTCGACATTTTCTCCGTGAGCGAGGATGTCCGGAACCGGTTTGGCTGGTCGAACGAGGACCTCAACCGGGTGATGGAACAGCTCATGCCGGCGGCGCTGAACGGGTTCCGCTATTTCGGCAGCACGGTTCCGGGTTTCACCGAGTTTCTGGGGCAGTCGGCGCCCCTGTCCGGCAGTCCGCAATTGCCGTTCGCCGGATATTCCAACCTCTTCCAGACCCCGTCCGAAGCCGCGTTGACACCGTTTTTTGGTCCTGAAGCGGTGCAACAGGCTCTGGCTGGCCAGGTTTCGGTCCTGACCGGGCTGCAAAGCGGCGCCATACAGGAGATGATGCCGGTGGCGGCCACCCTCGCCATGGGCCAGATCGCACGTCCCTTCGTCCAGGGCGAAGCGCGCAATCTTCTCGATGCCTACTTGCGGGGATTCGCGAGAGGCCGGCCCAAACCGCAGCCGAGCCCGATCGACTATCTTCAGGGCTACGCCAATGCCATGCAGTCCTTCTGGGGCGCTTTCCTGCAGCCGGCCAGCATCGTTGAAAAACCGGCCGGGCACGACCCGGAACCGCTGGAAGAAGACGCGCTTTCGCCAGAAAACGTCGACGAGGCCGGGAACGAAGACGACGGCCCGGAAGCCGAAGCAACCGAGCTGGAAGGCATGGTGTCCGACTGGATGTCGGCCGGGCGGGATTTCCAGTCCAGCCAGTTCAAGGCGTTCGACAGCTTCTTTGAAAAGGCGTCGAAGGACTACCGCACGGACTAGGTCTGCTGGCCGGTGTTTCGGACCGAGCCGGTTCCGGATTCTGATAAGCTTCTCAAAAAAAAAAGGCCCGCCAGGGATGGCGGGCCAGTTGTGTCAGCAAGGCTGCCGACAGGGGCTGCATAAAACTATCTCCGGGAACGGGTCCCGGTCGTCGTGGGGTCAGGCGGCCAGTTGGCCATCCTTGCCTGCGCGCTGCGGGCGGGCGAGGGTCAGCGCCGGCCCGGTCAGCGGAGCGTTGGCGGCCAACCTCGGGCGCGGATGTGCCGCGGCGCCGCTCAGAAGAGATGTCGGATCGCGATAGAACGGCTGTGCCATTGCGCGTCGAACATCGCTCCGGGTCAGGCCGATGTCGTTCAACTGCTCGTCGGACCAGGTCTTCAGCTCAGCGAACTTGCGCCGGTTGTTGTATACGCGCCAGACACGGGCAGCCATCTGCCCGGTGAGAGCGAAAAACGGGGTGCTTGCGATATGTGTCATGGCAAAAATCTCCTGTTGGCGACCGGAGGAAGTTCCGGCAGCCCGTTCCGCGCCAGTGCCTGGCAATCCTTGTGTTGGAACACCCTCTAGATGGATGGTTTCCAGACATTAATCCAACGAATGTTTGTGATTGAAACAATCGTTTTTTGTGATGTTTGGCGCGAGGCCGCCTCTCCACACGGGTGAGGGCAGGCGGGTAGAAAACATTTCCCGTTCGAATGGATGGCGTGATAGGCATGAGAATATCTTATAAGTGAGATGCCCATGCTCGACCTCGACCAGCTCCGGACATTCGTGGCCATTGCCGAAAGCGGCAGCTTCACGCGCGCCGCGGAGAACGTACACAAGACCCAGTCCGCCGTGTCGATGCAGATGCGCCGGCTGGAGGAACGCATCGGCAAACCGCTGTTTGTGCGCGTGGGACGTCAGTCCCGGCTGACCGAGCACGGGGAACGCCTGCTGCATTACGCGCGCAGGCTGGTTCAGCTCAATGACGAGACGCTGGCGGCCTTCGACGACACGGAGTTGGCGGGACTGGTCCGGCTCGGCACGCCGGACGACTACGCCGACCGGTTTCTGCCGGAAATTCTGGCCCGGTTTTCCAGATCCAATCCCAAGGCGGAAGTGAGCGTGGTCTGCGCACCGACGCCCAATCTTGCGGACATGATCGCCGAGGGCGAACTGGATGTCGCCATCATCACCCATGTCCAGAAGAAGGGCCGCAAGAATGTCGACGTTGTGCGCCGCGAGCCGCTGCTGTGGGTCGTCTCCGCCCGCCACGCGGTAGAAAACGAATCGCCGCTGCCGCTCGCGCTCGGTCGGGCGACCTGCGACTGGCGCAAGGCGGCGATCAGCGCGCTCGCCGATCAGATGCGCGAACACCGCCTGCTCTATTCGAGCTGGAACTCGACCGCGGTCGGGGCCGCGGTGCTGGCCGGGCTCGCCATTTCGGTGTTGCCGGAATCGGCGCTTCGCTCCGGCATGCGGGTGCTGACGGAAACCGACGGCTTTCCGAAATTGCCGGAGTGCGAGATCGGCATCATGCGGTCATGGCACAACAGTTCGCGCGTCACCGATGCTCTGGTGGAACATATTGTCTCGTCGCTGGACAATCTCTCCGTTCCACAAGCTGCTGAATAAACGAGCTTATTGAATTAGCTGTTTTGGTTCAGGATGTTATAACAATTATCGATTTTCCGGACGACAAGATGCAATTGATTTTTCACAGATTGTGATGTAATCTCGCCTGATCAATTCGCAAATCAAATAGCCCACTGATACGGGGCTCATGTTCAGGGTCCTGCATGAATCACGCATTAGATATCGATCAGTTGCGCACGTTTCTGGCGATCGCGGAACTTGGCAGCTTCACCAAGGCCGGTGAGGCAGTGCACAAGACCCAGTCGGCCGTGTCCATGCAGATGCGCCGTCTTGAGGACCGTGTCGGGCAGCCGATCTTCATCAAGGACGGCCGTCAGTCGCGGCTGACCGAGGACGGCTTGCGGCTTATCGAATTCGCCCGGCGCATGATCCTGCTGAATGACGAGACCCTGTCCGCTTTCAACGGCCACAAGGAAGTCGGACACGTCAAGCTGGGCGTGCCGGACGACTATGCGGACCGGTTGCTGCCGCAGGTTCTGGCTGCCTTCAACCGTCTCAATCCGTCGATCGAGGTGCAGGTGGAGTGTGCGTCAAGCGCCAAGCTGACCGACGCGATCCGCGACAGCGCTCTTGATGTCGCCATCACGACATCGGGCGACACGATGGACATCAGGGGCGAGATCATCCGGCGGGAGCCACTCTACTGGGTCACCTCGACCCAGCATTCGGCTCATACCCAGGACGTGGTCCGGCTTGCGCTTGGCCCGGCGAGCTGCTGCTGGCGGCGGCTGTCGATGGATGCCCTGGACCGGGCAGGACGGAGCTACCGGGTGTCCTATACCAGTTCCAGCGCAGCGGCTCTGGTCGGGGCGGTTCAGTCCGGTCTTGCGGTAACGGTGTTCCCGGAAAGTGCGATTCGCGACGGCATGCGGATTCTCGAGGAAAAGGACGGATTTCCATCGCTGCCGTTCTGCGACATTGCCCTGTTGCGTTCCGGCGGGGCGCGTGATGCGATGCACGACACGCTGTGCAATCATCTGGTTGCGGCGATCGGCAATGTCGGCAATGGAACGGGCCAGTTGGCGGCCGAATAACCGCGTCCGTCGGCGCTTTTTCACTGCGTTTCGGATTGCCGGGTTTCAGCGGGCGCGCAGCATCATCAGGTTGCCGCCCAGCACGCAGACCAGACCCGCGGCGGCGAGCGGGGTCCACTGATAGTCCTCGAAGACGGTCGATACCGTCAGTGCCACCACCGGAAACAGCACCGTTGCGTAGCCGGCCCGGGCCGAGCCGATGCGTCCGAGCAGCGTCAGGTAGGACGCGAATGCGATGACCGAGGCCACGACGGCCAGATAGGTCAAGCCGCCCAGATACCCGAGGGACCATTCCGGCGCGAAGCTGTGGCCGCGCACGGCCGAAAAGAGCCCCAGAAAGATCATCCCGTAGACCATGCCCCAGGCCGTTGCCGGGGTCACGCCGATGCCCCGCCGCTGGGTGTCGGCCGACAGCATGTTTCCCAGACAGAAGGACAGTGTTCCGCCGACGCAGAAGGCCAGCCCGAGCGCGGCACCGGAATTGAATTCCGTACCCGTCAGCTTGGGCAGGAACATCAGGCCGATGCCGGCGAAGCCGAGACTGCCGGCGCCAAGCGCAATCAGGCTCGGTCTTTGCCCGAACAGCACCAGTCCCAGAAACAGGTTGAAGATCGATGCGGTGGAGAAGATGACGGCCAACAGGCCGGAGGGCAGGGAGGCCGACCCGTAGTAGAACAGCGTGAAGTTGGTCGAGAAAATCAGGGCGCCCAGGCCGGCGAAACGCAGGTGATCCCGAAATCCGAAAGACAGATTGTGGCCACGGTAGCGCGCCCAGACCATCATGATCGCCGATGCCAGCACAAAGCGCCAGAACACGGACACCTCGGCAGGGACGGTCGCGACCTGACCCTTCATGGCAACCCAGCTGAATCCCCAGGCCATCACGGTGACGGCATAAAGGCCGTAATCCGTGGTGGTGAGTCCGTTGGACACGGGACGAAGGGCAGGAGAGACTGTGCTCATGACGGGCCGAATTGTTGGGAAACCGGCCACAATGTGAGCTGCCCGACACTTCAGCGCAAATGATTGTTTGTGATATTTTCATCAAGAAGGCGAATATGTCCGCGCCCGGCCTCCTGCGTTCGAAGGAACGCGGGAGGCCGGGCCGCAGGGATCAAAGCACCAGGTTGTGCCGGCCCGCGTTGCCGATGTCGGTCTCGCCGCACAGGCCCATGGTGACATCCAGCTCCTTGCGCATGATCTCCAGAACCTGGGTCACGCCGGCCTTTCCCCTGGCACCGAGGCCATAGATGAAGGCACGGCCGATATAGGTGCTGCGGGCACCCATGGCGACGGCTCTGAAGACGTTCCTGGCCGGAGCGGATGCCGCCGTCGAAATGGACCTCGATCCGGTCGCCGACCGCGTCGACGATGTCTCCAAGAACATCATAGGAGGCCAGGGCACCGTCGAGCTGGCGGCCGCCATGGTTGGAGACGACGATGGCGTCGGCTCCGATATCGGCGGCGATTTTGGCGTCCTCGACATCGTTGATGCCCTTGAGGATCAGCTTGCGGTCCCAGTGTTTCTTGACCCACTCGACCGAAGACCAGTCAAGGGAGGGGTCGAACTGGCTGTTGGTCCATTCCGCCAGCGAACTCATGTCGTCGACGCCCGAAACGTGACCGTGAATGTTGCCGAACTGGCGGCGGCCGGTCTTCAGCATGTTCCAGCACCAGCGGGGTTTCAGTGCCAGGTCGGCCAGCACCAGCGGATTTGGCTTGGGCGGCGCGCTCAGGCCGTTCTTGAGGTCCCGGTGCCGCTGGCCGAGAACCTGGAGATCGAGCGTCAGCACCAGGGCCGAGCAGCCGGCGGCGTCCGCGCGCTGCATCAGGCGTTCGGAAAAGCCCCTGTCGCGCATCACGTAGAGCTGGAACCAGAAGGGCGACTTGGTGTGTTCGGCAACGTCCTCGATGGAGCAGATGCTCATGGTGGACAGTGTGAAGGGAACACCGAATTCTTCCGCCGCCTGAGCGGCCAGAATCTCGCCATCGGCATGTTGCATGCCGGTCAGTCCGACCGGGGCAAGGGCGACGGGCATGGCCACATCCTGGCCGATCATGGTCGTCTTGACGGAGCGATTGTCGATGTTGCGGGCGACGCGCTGGCGCAGCTTCTGGCGTTGCAGGGCGGCTTCGTTTTCCCGGTAGGTGCTCTGCGTCCACGATCCGGTATCGGCATAATCGTAGAACATCTTGGGCACCCGGCGACGGGCCAGGGCCTGCATATCGGCAACATCGGTGACAAGGGTCATTGAACGTCCTCCCGGGACTCAGGAACGATGGATGGATTTTTCTGTTTCAGGGCGCCTGAGGCCGGCGAGCTGTTCCCGCCGGTCCAGATTTTCAGCTTCGGCAAGAGTGCCGCGAACATAGTCGATATGATCCTGCGAGGCGCGTCTGGCGCGATCGGCGTCACCGGACCGGATGGCATCGGCGATGGTGCAATGCTGGCGCAACAGCTCGATGCGGGCGCTCGGATGATCATAGAGCCGGCCCCTGTCGTAAAAGACGCCGTTCTCCAGCAGCCGGTAACAGGATCTCAGCGTGTGCAGCATCACCACGTTGTGGGTGGCGTCGCCGACCGCATGGTGGAACGCCACATCCAGACGGCTTTCCATGGCAAGGTCGCCGATATCGTGGGCCTTGCGCATCTGGCCGACTATTTCGTCGAGCCGGCCAAGGTCGGAAGGCGCAGCGCGCACGGCGGCAAGAGCGGCTGCCTGCCCCTCGATGCCGCGCCGGAATTCGAAATAGTCGTTTCTCGCGGACGGGTGGCGTGCGATCAACTGGATGATCGCTTCCGAAAAGATCGGTCCGATCAGGTCCGCGACGAAGGTTCCGCCGCCCCGCCGGGTCTCTATCAGCTGGCGCTTTTCCAGGATATTCAGGGCATCGCGCAGCACCGGGCGGGACACGGCCATCTGCTCCGCAAGGTCCCGTTCCGCCGGCAGACGGTCGCCTGAACGCAGCACACCCTTGAGGATCAGGTCCTCGATCTGCTCGACCGCCCCTAGGGCGGTCTTCCGGTGGTCGACAGGCTGGAACAAGCGCTCTGGTATCCTCGTGTTGGCGCGGACGCTAGCGCCACAGGCGCAATTGGTCAAATTTTTTAACCAGTTTTGACGGCAGGAGCCGCGTGAAAGGCGCGGTGTGACAATATTGAGGGTTGGCTTCCACCATGCCTTGGGGGAAGGTGACACACCACGAACGCGTGTTCATGCCAAGGGGGGCATTTTGGATCAGGGGTCTGAAAACGGGTCGTCCTTGCCCAAGTTCAGAACATCGCCGTTGCGCGAGAGGGTTCTGGGCGAAGTTCATGCCCGACCATTCCGGCCGATGAGCGGTGCGCGCTCGGTTCTGCTCTACGCCTTTCTCACCAATGCGGACGAAGCGGCAAGCGACGAAGCCTGGCTGACGGAATTCTGTATCTCGCGCGGGGGACATGGACCGGCCGCGGGCACCCGCCATCACACGATCCCCTTCGGCGGCGGAACGCTGAGCTGGGAACAGCATGCCGAATTCACCACCTATTCCTGGGACGGCCCGGCCGTTCAGGGCGGCATCTTCGAACAGTTGCCGCGCTCGCATCCGTTCGGGGCCGCATTTCGCGCGCCGGGTGACCTGCTGGTCGCCGTCCGGGTGGAGGTGCGGGACGAGAGCGAGTCGGAAGACTGGCGGCGGCACTTCGACGGCGGCAGCCTGACGGTCTCCAATGTGGAAGACAGCGCCGCCCGGGTGGCCACCGACTTTCACCAGGATGGCGACGGGCTGACCCGGTTTCTGGTCTTCAACCGGTCCCTGGGCGCTGTCCAGATGGGCGCTGTGGTACAACGTCTTCTGGAAGTGGAGACCTATCGCACGCTGGCCATGCTGGGCCTGTTCGAGGCAACCAGGCTCCAGCCGGATATCCGCCGCTTCGAAATCGAGCTCGCCGAACTGACCGGCCAGATGCGGGACAGTTCCGCGCTGGGCGCCAACCAGGGCCTTCTGGACAAGTTCATGGCGCTCGCCGCCGCGCTGGAGGCGGGTGCGACCGCCAGCACGTTCCGCTTCGGTGCCAGCCGGGCCTATGCCGAGATCGTCACGGCCCGGTTCCAGACCTTGCGCGAACAGGCAGCCCCCGGAGAACTGTCCCTGGCGTCGTTCCTGGTACGCCGGCTGGCGCCGGCGATGCGCACCTGCCAGGCGATAGAGGACCGTCAGGCGATGCTGTCGCGCAAGCTCGCCAGGGCGACGACGCTCCTGCGCACCCGTGTGGATGTCGAACTGGAAGAGCAGAACCGCAGCCTGCTGCAGTCGATGAACCGGCGCGCGCGCCTGCAGCTCAGGCTGCAGCAGACCGTCGAGGGGCTGTCGGTCGCGGCCGTGAGCTACTATGTGGTCGGTCTGATTTCCTACCTCGCCAAGGCGGCCAAGGGCGCGGGCCTGAACGTGCCCGATGCCAATATCATGACCGGTCTGGCCGTGCCTGTCGTCGTCCTCGGGATCTGGTGGACGGTGCGCAAGATCCGTCACCGTCATGATGAGGACTGACCGGCTGGGGTCTGCGGACAATCAGGTTCGGGCGCGCGGCGCCGTTGCGTCCGGGATGGCCGGTTCGAAGGGCTTCAAAATAGAAAAGGCCGGGAATTCCCGGCCTTATCCAGATGCGGTTCCTGCTGGAGCCTATTCGCTCGTGCCGTCTTCCTTGAACTGGGCCAGATAGGCGATCACGTTTTCACGATCCGCTTCCTTGCGCAGGCCGGCAAAGGCCATCTTGCCCTTCGGGATGACGTCCTTCGGCTTCAGCAGATAGGCGTCGAGCGTTTCCACGTCCCAGACCTTGCCGTCGCCCAGTTCAATCAGAGCCTTGGAATATTTGTAATCCTCGACCTGGCCCCAGGGACGGCCGACAATGCCGTTGAGCTGCGGGCCGACCTTGTTCTTGGCCTTCTCTCCGACAGCGTGGCAGGCGGCGCATTTCTTGAATACCTTCTTGCCCTTTGCAGGGTCGCCTTCGGCGCTTGCCTGAACTGTCAGGGCCAGAAGCGCGGTTCCGGCGATCATCAGCAGTCGCTGCATGTGTTTCTCCCTCGATTTGGGTGTGTTCAAACCCGTTGGAACTGAACAGGATCCGGCTCGCGGATGCAAGCGACGCAGCGTCGCAGACCGTCACCGCACGATCCCGCATTTCCGGCAAGGCATCGCCGGTTTCGCAAGTTCGGCGCCCCATTGAAAACCTGTCTGGCTCGCGCGCGGCCGAGGTCAACCCGCCCGGGCCGTGTTCGGCAGATGCAGCCATTCCTCCAGCCCGGTATCCCAATAAGGCGATGAGCCGTAAAGGTTTGCGAGAAAGTCGATGAACACGCGCACCTTTGCCGGCAGGAACTGGCGGCTCGGATAAACAGCGTAAAGGCCGACATCCTTGGAAGCCCTGTACTGGGGCAGCAGGATCTGAAGCTTGCCGTCGCGCAGGTCCGGGCCGACGTCCCAGGTTGACCTGAGCGCGATGCCGATACCCGCCAGCACGCATTCGCGCACCACCTCGTTGGAGTTGGTCTTGACCGGCGACTGTGTGCGCACGGTCTCGATGCCGTTCGGTCCTGCAAGGCGCCAGGGGTCCTGATTCGTGGCGGCGATAGTCACGTGGTGCGCGACGAGATCCTCGATGGACTCCGGTTTGCCGCATCTTTCGATATATTCCCGGCTGGCGCACAGCACCCTGTGAACGGGCGCCAGTCGACGGGCAACCATGCTTGAATCGGAGAGTTCGGCGATCCGGATAGCCAGGTCATAGCCGTCACCGACGATGTCGACAAAATCATCCGACAGATCGAGATTGACCGACAGGTCGGGGTTTTCGGTCAGAAACTTGCCCAGATGCGGGGCGATGTGCAGACGGCCGAAGGAGGTGGGCACGGCCACCTTCAGATTGCCGCGCGCCTTCGCGGACCCGCGGGAGACAAAGGTTTCAGCCTCTTCCACCGACGCCAGGATGGCGACGACGCGTCCATAGAAGCCCTGGCCGGCCTCGGTCATCGCAATCTGGCGGGTGGTCCGTTGCAACAGGCGCGTTCCGAGTTTTTCCTCCAGCCGCCGGATGCGTTTGGAAACCACCGCGGGCGACAGGCTCATTTCGCGTCCGGCCGCCGACATGCTGCCGGCGCTCACGACGCGCGCGAAAATCTCCATGTCGGTCAGGTTGCTCATTTTCAATCTCTCAGAAAGACAATTATTCTTGTCCGATTGCCTTGCCCGGGCTTGCGGACCGCCGGCTTTTGGCGAACCTTGTACCCGGACCGTTTCTTGGCCGTCACATGTTACGACAGGCCTACCCCGACGGATCAACGTTGTACACCAGAAGGAGTCGACCCGGTGACCGCAATTGCGATGCCAGCGCCCGATCAGGCCGTGATCGCGCGCCGCAAGGAAATCCTGAGCGCGCTGCAGGCCATCGTGCCGGGAGAGGGCGTGATCCACGACGAACGCGAAATGCGGGTCTATGAAACCGACGCGCTGACGGCCTATCGCCAGCTGCCGTTGATCGTTGTCCTGCCGGAAACCGTCGATCAGGTGTCGAAGGTGCTCAGGTATTGCCACGACAACGATGTCAAGGTGGTGCCGCGCGGCGCCGGCACCTCGCTGTCGGGCGGTGCGCTGCCGCTGGGAGACGGTATCCTCTTGTCCATGATGAAATTCAACCGGGTCATGGACATCGATTTCGACAACAGGGCCGTGGTCGTCCAGCCGGGTGTCACCAATCTGGGCATCACGCGGGCAGTCGAGCACGAAGGCTTCTACTACGCCCCGGACCCGTCCTCCCAGATCGCCTGTTCCATCGGCGGCAACATCGCGGAAAATTCCGGCGGTGTGCACAGTCTCAAATACGGGCTGACCACCAACAATGTGCTCGGCCTGGAGATGGTGCTGATCACCGGCGAGGTCATCCGCCTGGGCGGCAAGCATCTCGACAGCGAGGGGTACGACCTGCTGGCGCTGATGACGGGGTCGGAAGGACTGCTTGGTGTCGTGACGGAAGTGACCGTGCGCATCCTGCAGAAACCGGAAACCGCGCGGGCCCTGCTGATAGGGTTCCCGACGAGCGAGGACGGCGGCCGCTGCGTGGCCGACATCATCGCCGCCGGCATCATTCCCGGCGGCATGGAGATGATGGACAGGCTTGCCATTCACGCAGCCGAGGACTTCGTCAACGCGGGCTATCCGCGGGACGTTGAGGCGCTCCTGATCGTGGAGCTGGACGGTCCGGAAGGCGAGGTCGATTATCTCATCGGCCATGTCGAGGAAATCGCCAGGACCAACCAGGCCAGTCAGGTGCATGTTTCCGAAAGCGAAGAGGAACGCATGACCTTCTGGGCCGGGCGCAAGGCGGCCTTTCCGGCGGTCGGACGGATCTCGCCCGACTACCTGTGCATGGACGGCACGATTCCGCGCCGCGAATTGCCTAAGGTGCTCGCCCGCATGCGCGAACTGGGCGAGAAGCACGGGCTCCGCGTCGCCAATGTCTTTCATGCCGGTGACGGCAACCTGCATCCGCTGATCCTCTACGACGCCAACAAGCCCGGGGAACTGGAGGCGGCCGAGGCCTTCGGCGCGGATATCCTGCGGCTGTGCGTGGAGGTTGGCGGCGTGCTGACAGGCGAGCATGGCGTCGGCATCGAAAAACGCGACCTCATGACGGACATGTTCACCGAGGACGACCTGAAGCAGCAGCAAAGGGTCAAATGCGCCTTCGATGAAAAGCATCTGCTCAATCCGGGCAAGGTCTTCCCGCTGCTTCATCGCTGCGCCGAACTCGGCAGGATGCATGTCCACAAGGGACAGTTGCCCTTTCCCGATATCCCGCGTTTTTGAGGAAATTTCCGAATGGATGCATCGTTCAAGCCGCGTGCAACGCAGCAGGTTGAAGACGCGGTCAAATGGGCGGCAGCCGAAGAACAGCCTCTGGAAATCGTCGGGCACGGATCCAAGAGAAAGCTCGGCCGTCCGGTTCAGGCAGCCCATGTCCTGAACCTGTCCGATCTCACCGGCATCGACAGTTACGAGCCGGCGGAACTGGTGCTGACCGTGAAGGCCGGGACCCCGGTCGCCGAGATCGAAAAGCTGGTCGACGACAACGGCCAGGAGCTGTCCTTCGAGCCGATGGATTATGGCCCTCTGCTCGGCGGCGATCCCGGCCGGGGAACCATCGGCGGCGTGCTGGCGGCCAATCTTTCCGGTCCGCGCCGCATCAAGTCGGGCGCCGCGAGGGATCACATTCTGGGGATGGAAGCCGTTTCCGGCCGGGGCGAAATCTTCAATTCCGGCGGCAAGGTGGTCAAGAACGTCACCGGATACGATCTGCCGAGAGCGCTGTGCGGGGCGTTCGGCACACTGGCCGTGGCGACCACGGTCACGCTCAAGGTCAATCCGAAGCCGGAAACCTCCGCGACCTTCCTGCTTGGCGGACTGAACGAGGCGGACGCCGTCAAGGCCTTGTGCCGGGCCATGGGATCATCCGCGGAAGTGTCCGGGGCCGCCCACTTGCCCGCGGACCTGCCCTTCGGCCCGAACGGTGATCTGCCTGGCGGCCTTGGCGGCACGTCCGCCAGGACCCTGCTGCGCCTGGAAGGGTTCGAAACCTCGGTCGATTACAGGTTCAGGACGCTGGAGAAGCTTCTCGGGGATTTCGGCACGCCCGACCGGCTGGAGGCGCCCCAATCCGAAGAACTGTGGCGCAACATCCGGGACGTGAAGGTCTTTGCCGGCTCCGGGACCCCCGTGTGGCGCGTGTCCGTCGCGCCTTCGGACGGTCCGCGCCTGGTGGCGCGCCTGAAGGCCGCGTTCGATGTGAGCGCGTTCTATGACTGGAGCGGCGGTCTTGTCTGGTTGTCCTGCAACGACGGGGCGGTGCACGACGGCGAAATCCGCACGGCGATTGCCGCGGCCGGGGGCGGCCATGCGACCCTCGTGCGCGCCGATCCGTCCGTGCGCGCGAACGTCGCCATATTCCAACCCCAGCCCGATGCTCTGGCGGCGCTTTCCCGGCGCCTGAAAGGACAGTTCGACCCCAAGGGCATTCTAAACCCTGGACGAATGGTCACAGGTGTGTAGTCTGATCAGTCTATTTTACGTGGATATTTTTTGCGGAGACCAAAATGGATCAACAATCCGATGCGGCAGGCTATATTGAGCCCGGCGGCAAGAATGTCACCCTCGTCTACATTCTTTATCTCCTGAGTATTCTGATAGGTTTCACGTCGCTGATCGGCATCATCTTCGCCTATCTGAACAGGGGCAAGGCCGGCGGCTGGGTCGATACACATTACACCTTCCAGATCCGCACATTCTGGATCGGACTGCTGGGCAGCCTGGTCGGCATTCTGCTGACCTTCGTGGTCGTCGGCATCTTCCTGCTGATCGCGCTTTTGATCTGGATGATCATCCGCTGCATCAAGGGCCTGCAGCTTGCCTCGCGCGGCGAGCCTGTGCCGGATCCGCAGACCTGGCTGTTCTGATAGTTCTTGACGATCGAACACAAGACCCGGCCACGGGATCGCGGCCGGGTCTTGTGTGTTGAAAGCTGAATTCATTCCGCCGTGGGGGTGCTCTTGTGCCGGAATGACGCCTTGTGTGGTGAAATGCCAGCCCCTACGATCCGGGTCAGTCGGAAGGAGACGCCCGCAGGAAATGCGGGCAATTGAGGGGCGCCGGACAGAATGCAGACCAACTTCACCGCAGAGCAGCTCAAGGACCGCCATGTTGCGGAGTCCGAAAAGATCCTGCGCAAATGCGTGCATTGCGGCTTCTGCACGGCGACCTGCCCGACCTTCACCCTGCTCGGCGATGAACTCGACAGCCCGCGCGGGCGGATCTACCTGATCAAGGACATGCTGGAGAACGATCGTCCCGCCGACGAGAAGGTCGTCAAGCATGTCGACCGATGCCTGTCCTGTCTGGCCTGCATGACCACCTGTCCGTCCGGTGTGCATTACATGCATCTGGTCGATCACGCCCGCACTCACATCGAAAAGACCTACAAGAGACCGCTTTCCGACCGGGTGACGCGCGCGCTGCTTGCCTTCGTGCTGCCCTATCCCAACCGGTTCCGGCTCGCCTTGACCGGGGCGTTTTTCGCCCGCCCGCTCGCCGGGGCCTTCAAGGCGCTGGGCGGGCCTCTGGCCAGGCTTGGGGCAATGCTTGAACTCGCGCCCGCAAGGTCGCCCGGGCGCGGCATGCACGAGGGGCCGGGCGTGTTCGAGGCGGCCGCGCCGGTGCGCAAGGGCCGCGTCGCCCTGCTCGGCGGCTGTGCCCAGCCGGTCCTTAACCCGGGCATCAACGACGCCACCATCCGGCTTCTCCGCCGCGCCGGCTACGAGATCGTGCTGCCGGAAGGCGAAGTCTGCTGCGGGGCCCTGGTCCATCATATGGGCCGCGAGGACTCTGCCCTGGAAAACGCCCGCCGCAATGTCGATGCCTGGACCGCGGAAGCGGAGGGGGAGGGCCTCGACGCGATCCTGATCACCGCATCCGGCTGCGGCACCACGATCAAGGACTACGGCTATATGCTGAAGGACGATGCGGTCTATGCCGAAAAGGCCAGCCGCGTTTCCGCCTTGGCAAAGGACGTCACCGAGTTCCTGACCGGTATCGAGCTGGGAGCTCCAGCGGTCACTCCCGACCTGACCGTTGCCTATCATTCCGCCTGTTCCATGCAGCACGGCCAGAAGATCACCCGGCAACCGAAGGATCTTCTATCTGCGGCCGGATTTCGGGTGAAGGACGTGCCCGAGGGGCACCTGTGCTGCGGTTCGGCGGGCACCTACAACATTCTTCAGCCGGAAATCGCCCGCCGCCTGCGCGACAGGAAAGTCGCCAACATCGAAAGAACCGCACCTGACGTTATCGCGACCGGCAACATCGGCTGCATGACCCAGATCGGCCTCGGCACCGACATACCGATCCTGCACACGGTGGAACTTCTGGACTGGATCTATGGCGGCCCGTGTCCGGAAGGCCTGCACCCGGTGACTGCGCCGATGGAAGCCGCGCAATAGCCGCGCCGGCTGTCTTCCGGGGTCAGCCGTCCCGCGTGCCGAGTTGCACCGGCGTCACGTCGGTCTCCTTGTCGGGCGCGGCCCCTGCAAGCCGCAAGGTGCGTTCCAGGAGTTGTTCGTAGATCGGGCGGCCGCCAAGATGATGCGCGGTCAGCGAGGCGGCCGTGCAGGTGACGAGAACCGGCATGATCAGCGTATAGGCGCCCGTCAGTTCCATCACCAGCACGACGCCGACAAGCGGCGCCCTCACGGAAGCGGCGAAGAATCCCCCCATCGCGGCGACCGCGCAAGCGGCCCGGAAATCGTCATCCATGGGCAGGATGCTCGTCGTGGCCACCCCGAATGCAAGCCCGGCGCAGGTTGCGATGGACAGCATCGGCGCGAAAATGCCGCCCGGGACGCCTGAAGCATAGGAAAACAGCACGCCGCCGAAGCGCAGCACCGTCAGCGCGATCAGCACCATCACGCCGTATTGGGACGTGACCAGACCATGGACCAGGTCTTCACCGCCGCCGGTCGCATCCGGAAACGCGATCAGGAGCGCCCCGGTGACGCCGCCGATCGCGAGCGCCGGCAACAGGCGCAGCCTCGCGGGGATCTTCTGGAAGAGATCCATGGCCTTAATCAAAGCCCAGTTGAAGAACACACCCAGACCGCCGAGAACGATGCCCAGAAGGCCCAGCAGAACAAGGCTCCATACCGGCACATAGGACACCTCGACAAGCAGCGGCGGGCCGATATGGGTCAATTGCTCGGTGACCGCCGCGCTCAGGATGGAGGCGATGATGACCGCCATATAGGTCCGGTAGCCGAAGGGAAACTGGCGCCGGGTTTCCTCGACGATAAACAGGATTGCGGCCAGCGGCGCGTTGAAGGCGGCGGCCAGACCGGCCGCTGCGCCTGCGGCCAGAAGCCCCTTGTGGTCGGAGGGCGACACGCCGTTCGACCTGGAAATCGCTTCTGCGGTCATCGCTCCCATGTGGATGGTCGGTCCCTCCCGGCCGAGCACCAGACCGGATCCGAGCGCAAGCAGGCCCCCGAAGAACTTCGCGATCAGCACCCGCACCCAGTTGAGCGGCCGCTTGTCTTCCATGGCGCCTTCAATTTCCTGAATGCCGCTGCCCGCGGCTTCCGGGGCAACCCGCTGAACCAGCAGGAACGCTCCGGTGACGCAGGCAGCCGATATCGCCATCGAGACGACATAGGGCAAAAGGCCGGTGCCGAGTGACGCCCGCAGCGCCGCATACTGGCCGAACAGAAACTCCAGCCCGGTGTGGAAGCCCGTCGCAAGGCCGCCGACCAGCAGACCGACCAGCGCGGCCTTCAGAAAATAGGCGGCGTCGGATCCGGAGGAGAGTGATTTCAAGGGGTCTGTCATGCCATGAACCGGCTTTTTTCAAGGTAGGTGGCGGATCGGTCGGAACAATTCGCCGGGACGCAGCAGGGCACACGCGAAACGGCCTCCACCGTGAGGCCGAAGCGGTTGCATGTGAGGCCGGGTGACACGGAACCGGTGAAGGCACCCTGTGTGCCCGCTCCGGCCGGTCGTCGCGTGGGGGCGGGAAAACGCGCTGGCAGAGCGCGCGTTTTCCCGGAAGACACCGAGGTGCCGGGCCGGTCGTGTCAGAGGACGATGACCCTGGTTCCGACACCGACCCGCTCGTACAGATCCGTCACGTCCTCGTTGCGCATGCGGATGCAGCCGGAGGAGACCGCATGGCCGATGGTCCAGGGCTGATTGGAACCATGGATGCGGTAGAGCGTCGATCCGAGATAGAGCGCACGCGCTCCGAGCGGGTTCTGGGGGCCGCCGGCCATGAAGACCGGCAGGTCGGGGCGGCGTTTACGCATTTCCGCGGGCGGCCGCCAGTCCGGCCATTCCGCCTTGCGGGTGACCTTGTGGGTTCCGGCCCATTCGAAGCCGGGCTTGCCGACACCGACGCCGTAGCGCCGGGCGGTGCCGTCCTTCTGGACCAGATAGAGATAGCGGGCATTGGTATCGATCACGATCGTGCCGGCCTTCTGTCCGCCGTCATAATCGACGATCGTCGGCAGGTACTGCTGCGCGATCTGACGTGTTCTCGGCTTCTGTGCCTGTTGCGGCTGCCGGCGCACAGGCTGCTGGCGCACCGGCTGCTGGCGGGGAGACCACCAGTTGGTACGCCGGACCTTCGGCTGCCGTTGCTGCCGTTGCTGCTTGAACTGGTACCGCCGGGCCGTCGACCTGCGCTCGACGCGCGGCTGCAATTGCAGCAACCATGGTTCGGTCAGGTTGGGGCTGAGAACGAGCGGCGGCGGTGACACCTGACCGGCGCTCGCCGGCGCGGCACTCAGACCGGCGGAAAGGATCAGGGCACCGGCGAGGCCGAGAGCCATGCCGGAAATTTGGCCGGAAATTTGGCGCGAAATCTGGCGCAAAAACAACATTGCAGCACCTTTAAACTTGTCATCGACAACGTTCAGCGGAAATGAGGCCATCTCAAATCTGCCGGTTTACGGAATGGAAAGGATGATAAGGTGCTGAAATCAGTCAAACGTGAATCCTGCTTAGAGAATTCAGGTAATCTTTTCTTATGGTTATTGTTTGGTTTATGAACAGGATTAATAAAATACGGCCGGTAGCCAAGGTCTATGGTTAATTTTTTCTTTTGAGACTGACTCTGCGGCGTTTTCCGAGATTCCTTGGTTAACGCACGCGCCAGCGGGCATCCCTGACCACGAGCGGCAGGATCTGCCGTGTCTGCTTGCGGGACATGCCGGGTTTGATCCGCGGATCATAAAGCATGTTCATGATGATCTGGTCGAAGACGGTGAAGCGGCTGTGGCGCGAAGAATCGTTGAACACGGAATGAATGAGGTCTGCATCGTCGTTCATCGGGCCGAGACCTTGCAGCAATTCCTCGACCAGGCAGCGCTTGAACAGAAACTCGCCTTCGTCCGAGACGATCACGGCAGCCGAACGCTTGATGCCCTTGCGGCCGGAAACGACGCGCACGAGGCAGCGGCCGGGAACACGGGCACGGTCGTTCTTGTAGATGTTTTTCTTCACCACCTGTTCGTATTGCGCACGGTCGACCACATAGACGTTGAAATTGGCCGCCGCGGGATCGTTGGTGACCGCCGTGCTCAGGCCGCCAACACGGTTGCCGATCTCCTGAATGAAACGATGAACGGTTTGGGTCCGGTCACGTGACGACAGGCTGTACACATGGAACAGCACGGGCCGGGTGAATTTCTTGACCAGATAGGGCCGCCAGCTCCAGCTGCGGTATTCCAGGCCGAACACGGTTTTCTCAAAGCCGCTCAGCAGCTCATCGGTGGTGAACGAATCGCTCGAAGCTGCGGCGGGAGACCCGGACGCCCCGCACAAAAGAAGTAGAAATACGAGAAAACCACGCATGAATTTCATATAGCCCAAAGCATCGATTGCGACCACATTAGCACCGAGAATATGGCCTGTGCATGCATCTGGCGGTTGCGTTGATCTTTTATATTGCAAGAATAACCAATGGTTCGCAGAGAGGAAAGCCAAGAAACCGTTACCAAAGCCCAAATCTGTCTCCCGGCAGGACACGTCGGCGGAAAAACAATTCCTTAAACTTCCACTGTTATAGCTGGGAAATATTACGATTAAAGGTAGCCTGCAGGGGCAATGGACGGGAGTAGGCATGGCCGCGGTGAAAAGATCCTTCCGAGCGGAAAGCTTGATTAAAATGAATTCCGGGGCGAGTCGTGACCCCGTCCTTGCTGAAGAGCGTCGGCATCAGGAAGTTCTGGCTGAAATCGCCAGTCTGAAATCCCTGGTGGGCAGTGGCGCGGAACAGCAGGCGGCGCTCGATCCGCAGGCGATGAGCGAACAGTTCATGTCCGAATTCCGAAAGGAATTGTCGGAAGCCGCCAAATTGAAGGTCGAACTCGACGCGATCTACGAGGCGATTGCCCAGACCAAGAAAGAAATCGCGACCCTGCACCAGACCACGGGCTCCGAGGGTGAGGATATGACCCGCGTGACCAACGAGCTGGACGCAGTGGTCTCGGGGACGGAAGGGGCGACGGAAACCATCCTGTCCGCCGCCGAGTTCATCGACGAGACCGCCAATACGCTGTCCGCGCGGGTTGGCAAGGAGGAATCCGAGCTCGCCGGCGACATCCGCGACCAGGTCGTCCAGATTTTCGAAGCCTGTAACTTCCAGGATCTGACCGGGCAGCGCATCACCAAGGTGGTTGGAACGCTGCGCTTCATCGAGGACCGCATCGAGCAGATGATGGATATCTGGGGCGGCATCGAAACCTTCAAGGAAATCGAGACCGAGATGCGCAAGGCCAAGGAAGGCGATGCGGCCCTTCTCAACGGCCCGTCGCTGGAAAGCGATGTCGACGTTGCGAGCCAGGACGACATCGACGCCCTGTTCGCCTGACCTTTTTTCCTGTCAGTCACGAAAAACCCGGCCATGTGCCGGGTTTTTTGTATCATATCGGGGCACCGCGCCGTCAGCGGCCTTGCACCGGCCTCCGTTCGCCTTTACCAGAGGGAGAACAAAGAGTGAATAAGGGGCAGGCCCATGGCGGAAAAGATCACCGGCAGCACCGTGAAGGCGGAGCGCGACCCGGAAACCGGCTTGCTGACGGGCCCCGATGGCAAGGAACGATGCTGGTGGCATGCGAACCTTGAAGACTACCTGCTTTATCACGACACCGAATGGGGCTGGCCGGTCGACGAGGACCGCCGCCTGTTCGAGAAAATCTGCCTGGAGGGATTTCAGTCGGGGCTCTCCTGGCTGACCATTCTGCGCAAACGGGATGCTTTCCGCGCGGCTTTCGCGAATTTCGAGGTCGAAAAACTCGCCGCCTTCACCGATGCGGACGTGGAGCGTTGCCTGGGTGACGCGGGCATTGTCCGCCACCGCGGAAAGATAAAATCGACCATCAACAACGCCCGGCGGGCAATCGAGTTGCGGGCGGAATTCGGATCGCTCGCGGCCTATGTCTGGTCGTTCGAGCCGAAGCCGGAAAACCGGCCGGCCAGAATCGACTTCGCCACCGCAAGAACCCTCGGCAAGACGGACGAAAGCACCGCGATGTCGAAGGACCTCAAGAAACGCGGCTGGAGCTTCGTCGGCCCGACCACGGTCTATGCCTTCATGCAGTCCATGGGCATGGTCAACGACCATCTGGAAGGCTGCTGTTGCCGGGACGCGATCGAGCAGGCGCGGGCGGATTTCACGAGGCCGGTGTGAATTTGAAGAGTGCCCTGTCAGAGTTTTTTATCGCAGAGCCGTCCTTCTTGCCCGGATTATCCGCCAACCTTGTCCTTCAGCGGCGCGAACAATCTGTTTTCACGGGAAAAGACGTAGTCCAGCGTTTCGACGGTGACTGTTTCCGCGCCGGCCTCTATCAGCAGCTGGGCGCAGTCGGCAACGGTGTCGCGGGGGCACAGAATGCTGACATGATGGCTGTCGTCGCTGTCGGAGAAGCGCTGAACGGCGCCGATCTGACTGACGGATCTGAGCGCTTGCGTGCGGTCGTCGACGACGGCCTTGACCAGTTTGACATTGCGCGCGGCTTCTTCGGCCGCGACCCTGTCCAGGATCGCTCTTGCAGCGGCTAGAGCGGTGTCGGACCAGTCGGCACTCAGGGACGCCACCAGGTTGGCCTGGCTTTTCAGCATGACGCCGTCGGTGAGGATCTTCAGGTTGTTGGCGGCAAGCGTCGAGCCGGTGGTGGTGATGTCGACAATCAGTTCAGCAGAGCCGGCGGCCGGCGCGCCTTCCGTGGCGCCCGCGCTTTCAACGATCCGGTAGTCGGCGATCCCGTGGCTTGCGAAGAAGGACCGGGTAAGGGTCACGTATTTGGTCGCGACGCGCAGACGGCGGCCGTGGCGATTGCGGAAATCGGAGGCGACATCGGAAAGATCCGCCAGTGTCTCCACGTCGATCCAGGCCTTGGGCACGGCCACGACCACGTCGGCCGCCCCGAACCCCAGCGGCGTCACGATGTGTACGCTGGCTTCCGGGTCGGTGATGTTCTCATGCACCAGATCGAGCCCGGTGATGCCGAAATGGACCGCGCCCTCGGCGAGTGAGCGGGCGATTTCGGAGGCCGACAGAAAGGCGATCTCGACATTGTCCAGGCCCTTGATGGCGCCCCGGTAATTGCGCGCGCCGCCCGGCTGCAGCACTTTCAGCCCCGCGCGTGCGAAAAACCCCTGGGTGTTTTCCTGCAGGCGGCCCTTGGAGGGGATGGCGATGATCAGTTTGCTCATGATGCAACACTCGCGGCTATGCGGTCGAGCCACATGGAAAAGCCGATCGCCGGCACGTCTTCCCCGGCGCCCAGCAGGGTGACCAGCTTGTCGTAGCGTCCGCCACCGACCAGAGGCCCTTCCAATGAGCGGTTGGCGGCGTAAATTTCGAACACGAAACCGGAATAATAATCGAGACGGCGTCCGAAATCGGCGGAAAAGGACAGCCGGGACGGGGCGATGCCCCTGGCCTCGACGGCAGCGAGCCGCTGTTCGAAGGCGGCCAGAGGCGTGTCCAGGCCCAGGTTGAAGGTGCCGGCAAAATCGCGCAGCGCATCGGCGGCGTTGGCGCCGTCGGCCTGAAGCGACAGATAGGCTGTCAGGGTCTCGGCGGCCCTGTCGTGTCCGCGCGCGCCGCTGGCCAGCGCCGCCTGCTCCAGGAAGCGGTCGGCGATCTCGCTCGGTGTGCGGCCTCCGACAGCGGAGATGCCGGCGATCGACAGAAGATCCTCGACCACCGCATGGGCAGCTTCCGGATCGGTGCCTTCCAGCGCGGACAGGAACCCGAGACGGACGTCGCGGCGCTCGTCGTCCGCGGCAGCGCTTCCGGCCATGCGGCCGATGGCGGCATTCAGGCGGTCGGTCTCGCCGAACAGATCGCGCAGCCGCCTGCGCCAGACGGTCGGCAGGTCGAGGCCTTTCAGGACGGCGGCGAACAGCGTCTCGTCGCCAATGCGGATCCGGCTGTCACCAAGCCCGAAAGTGTCCAGCGCCCTCACCGACAGCGCCAGGAGATCGGCATCGGCCTCGGCGGTGTCCGCACGCCCGAGGCTTTCGGCACCGAGCTGTGGAATTTCGCCCAGCCCGTCCGGGCGCTGACGGAACACCGGCCCGTTGTAGCAATAGGCCGCTGGCAGTGTCGCACCGGGCTCCCCCAGGTGATGCCGGCAGACCGGAATAGTGAAGTCGGGCCTCAGGCACAGGTCGATGCCGTCCGTGCCGCTGGTCAGGTAGAGACGGCGGCGGATATCCTCGCCGGTCAGGTCCAGAAAGACATCCGCCGGCTGCAGGATCGGCGGGCTGACTGGTGTGTGGCCTTCGGCCTTGAACAACTCCAGAACCGCGTCGATCTTCGCCGGGTCCAGTGCCTGTGTCCGTGCTGCCGTCATCGCTCAGCCCTCATTCGCCCGTTTGCGATCCTCGGCATGGCCGTTCAGGATGTCAGTGACGGTTTTCAAAAGGTCGGTTTCCTTGACGGTGACCTGCGCCGGCCGGCTTTCGCGCCAGGTGACGTTGTCGGTGATCTCTTCCGACAACCGCTTGCCCTCGATCAGGTCCTTGACCTGGATCTCGCCCGCGTCGCGCTCGTCCGATCCCTGGATGATCGCAACCGGACAGCCGCGCCGGTCGGCGTATTTGAGCTGATTGCCGAATTTCTTCCAGTTGCCCTGGTACATCTCCGCGCGGATTCCGGCTTCGCGCAACTCCTGCGCCATTTTCTGGTAGCGTCCAAGGGCGTCCACGTCGCCGTCCATGACCGTGACCAGAACCGGTGCAGTCACATCGGACGTGTCCAGCTTGCCGAGGTTCTTCAAGGCGGACATCAGCCGCGAGACACCGATGGAAAAGCCTGTCGCGGGCACGTCGCGGCCGGTGAAGCGCTTGACCAGCCCGTCATAGCGCCCGCCGCCACCGACGGAACCGAACTGGACCACTTCGCCCTTCTCGTTGGTAACGTCGAACAGGAGTTCAGCCTCATAGACGGGACCGGTGTAATATTCGAGGCCGCGGACGACGGAAGGGTCGATCTTGATGCGGTCGTCACCGTAGCCGCAGGATGCGAAGATCGAAGCCATGGAGTTCAACTCGGAGACACCTTCATTTTCCGAAGTGCCGGTCCCCGAAACGAAGGCCACAATGTTTTCGATCGCAGTTGCTTCCAGTCCCGCTCCCTTGGTGAAATCGCCGCTGTCGTCCTTGCGCCCTTCGCCTAAAAGCTGGCCCACACCCTCGACGCCGAACTTGTCCAGCTTGTCGATGGCTCTGAGAACGGTCAGCCGCTGTTCGGCCTGGTCGTCGCCGCCAAGGCCGATGGCTTCCAGCACGCCGTCCAGAACCTTGCGGTTGTTGACGCGGATGACATATTGCCCGCGCGGAATGCCGAGGGCTTCCATGGTGTCGGCCATCATCATGCACATTTCCGCGTCCGCCTGGACGCCCGGCGCGCCGACCGTGTCGGCGTCGAACTGCATGAACTGACGGAACCGTCCCGGGCCCGGCTTTTCGTTGCGGAACACCCAGCCGGCCCGGTAGCTGCGGTAGGGGAGCTGGATCTCGTTGATGTTTTCAGAGACATGACGCGCGAGCGGCGCGGTCAGGTCGTAGCGCAGGCTCATCCACTGTTCGTCGTCGTCCTGCACCGAGAACACACCGGCATTCGGCCGGTCGGTGTCCGGAAGGAACTTGCCGAGGCAATCGGTATATTCGAACGCCGGCGTTTCGACCGGGTCGAAACCGTAGCGCTCGTAGACGCCGCGAATCCTGCCCAGCATCTCGTCGGTGGCGCGGATATCTGCGGCCGAGCGGTCGACGAAGCCGCGCGGCAGGCGTGCCTTCAGTTTGTTCGGTTTCTTGGCCATGAGGTCTTTTTTGTCCTGGCGAGTGCGCCGCCGGTGACAAGCTTGAAAACCCTTGGCGTCCGGCAGTCCGATAGTGCCGCTGTCCTAGACGAAACGGACCGCAAGGGCAAGGTGGAGCAGGGGGTGGGGAGGGGACGCCACTATGTCGATGTCACCCCGGCCGACCACAGGGAGAGCCGGGGCCCACTCGTTTCCAGAGGTTTCGGAACGGGCAAGGCGGTCGCAGCGCAATCAAACAGGCTTTGGCAAGTCGCACCGCGAGTAGGCCCCGGATCTCCGCTTCGCTGCGTCCGGGGTGACATCGGGAGTCATGGCGCCAGGAGGTCTTTCCAGTCCGGATTCTCCCGTTCAATGAGCTGCACCTTCCAAGCCCTGCGCCACTTTTTCAGCCTCTTTTCCATCGCGATCGCCTCGTCGACCTGATCGAAACTCTCGGCATGGACAAGTCTGTGAACGGAATGCTCTCTTGTGAAGCCTGTGGCGGTTCCGTTGCGGTGCTCTTCCATCCGCCGGCCGAGATCATTGGTGACCCCGACATAGAGCGTACCGTTCATCCGGCTGGCAAGGATATAGACGAAGTAAGGCATCTGGCAGCTTACAATGCGTGTGCGCTCAAGCACAATTTATAGCTGAATGCGTGGATGTAAAACATGGGGGAGGCAAAACATGGTTGAGTTGATTTTCGTCTCCCCATGATGTCACCCCGGCCGACCACAGGGAGAGCCGGGGCCCACTCGTTTCCAGAGGTTTCGGAACGGGCAAGGCGGTCGCAGCGCAATCAGACCGGCTGCGGCAAGCTGCACCGCGAGTAGGCCCCGGATCTCCGCTTCGCTGCGTCCGGGGTGACATCGGGAGTCATGGCGCCAGGAGGTCTTTCCAGTCCGGATTCTCCCGTTCAATGAGCTGCACCTTCCAAGCCCTGCGCCACTTTTTCAGCCTCTTTTCCATCGCGATCGCCTCTTCGACCTGATCGAAACTCTCGGCATGGACAAGTCTGTGAACGGAATGCTCTCTTGTGAAGCCTGTGGCGGTTCCGTTGCGGTGCTCTTCCATCCGCCGGCCGAGATCATTGGTGACCCCGACATAGAGCGTACCGTTCATCCGGCTGGCAAGGATATAGACGAAGTAAGGCATCTGGCAGCTTACAATGCGTGTGCGCTCAAGCACAATTTATAGCTGAATGCGTGGATGTAAAACAGGGGGAGGCAAAACATGGTTGAGTTGATTTTCGTCTCCCCATGATGTCACCCCGGCCGACCGCAGGAAGAGCCGGGGCCTACTCGTTTCCAGAGCGGTGGGTATGGGCAGCGTAGTCACGACACAATCAGACCGGCTGCGGCAAGCTGCACCGCGAATGGGCCCCGGATCTCCGCTTCGCTGCGTCCGAAGTGACATAGGGTGAGCGCAGATCAAATTGCCTAAACCGCATTGCCTGCCTTGCTCGCGCCACGGTTCGGCTTAAAAGGGCCCGGTCTTTTCTTGAATTTAATCTCCGGCAGGCTATGGTCCGCGCCAAATGCGGGCAGAGCCGGCGAAAAAGGGTGAATAATGGACAGTGCGGTGCGCGTGGCGGACGAGAACTCCGGCGATGGCAGCCAATCGGCACGGGCGGCACGGGCGGCCCGGGCAGCCACGACCGCGGAGCTGAGCGTTATCCTGCCCAGTTTCAACGAGGCGGCCAACCTCCCGATCCTGATCGGTCTCCTGGACGAGGCCCTGGCCGGGATTGCCTGGGAGGCGATCGTCGTCGACGACAACTCCCCGGACGGCAGCACCGAAGTCGCCCGCACCATTGCCCAATCCGACGGACGTGTCCGCGTCATCCGCCGTATCGGCCGCCGTGGTCTTTCCGGCGCCTGCGTCGAGGGCATTCTGGCCTCCTCCGCGCCGTTCGTGGCGGTGATGGACGCCGATCTGCAGCATGACGAGACCCTGCTGCCGAAGATGCTGGCGGAACTGAGGGCCGGCGACGTGGATCTGGTGGTTGCCAGCCGCAAGGTCGACGGCGGCACGGTCGGCGAGGGGCTGTCCCGGATGCGCGCCTTCGGATCGAATATCGCCAACGGCCTTGCGCAGAAGCTTCTGAACGTCACTCTTCAGGATCCCATGAGCGGCTTTTTCATGGTCCGGCGCGACAAGGCCGAGGCGCTGGCGCCGAAACTGTCGCCGCAGGGCTTCAAGATCCTGCTCGACCTGGTGTCGAGTGCCGACGGCGCCTTGAAAATCAAGGAACTGCCTTTCACCTTCCGCGAGCGACAGCATGGCGAGAGCAAGCTCGATACGCTGGTGACACTCGACTATTTCGGCCTGCTTCTGGCGAAATACTTCGGCGACATCGTCTCCGTGCGTTTCCTCATGTTCGGGCTGGTCGGAGCAAGCGGTCTGGTGGTGCACCTGATCGCGCTGCGCATGTTCCTGCTCGGCGGCCTGGAGTTCAACATGGCCCAGACGGCGGCCTCGTTCGTCGCCATGACCTCGAATTTCTTCCTGAACAACCAGCTCACCTATCGTGACCGGCGCCTGACCGGCATGGGAGCGGTCGTTGGCTTGCTGACCTTCTACGCGGTCTGTTCGGTCGGCGTGCTGGCCAATGTCGGTGTCGCCAACCTGATCTATGCCGATCCGGCCTACTGGTGGATTGCCGGCACGGCGGGCGCGATCATGGGCGCCGTCTGGAACTACGCGGCAAGCTCGGCCCTCACCTGGCGGAAGTCCTAGGCCGGTGGGCGACGTGACGACCGCCCAGCGAGACGAACTGCCGTTCTTCCTGCGCCCGGCCAGACTGACCCTGCTGGTCGGACTGCTGACGGCGCTGAAGGTTTTTGTCGCCGCGAACAGTCATTTCGTCGAGGACGAGGCTTACTATCGGCTCTGGGGCCTGTCTCCGGCCCTGAGCTACTATGATCATCCGCCGATGATCGGCTGGTGGATCAGCGCCGGCCAGGCCCTGTTCGGCGATACGGTGTTTGCCGTGCGCGCGCTTGTGGTGGCCTCCGGCGTGATCGGGTCGCTGGCGCTCTGGCGCACGACATGCCTGCTGTTCGACCGACAGGCGGCCGGCTGGGCGGTGCTGTTCCTCAATGCAAGTCTTCTGGTCGGCATCGGCGGCATTCTGGCCACGCCCGACGCGCCTTCCGTGCTGTTCTGGGGGCTGAGCCTGTGGGCGCTCGCCGAGCTGTCAGCCTCGAAGAACGCCAACTGGTGGCTCGTCGTCGGACTGATGGCGGGGTTTGGCCTGCTTGCCAAATACTCCGTCCTGTTTCTGGGAGCCGGCATCGTCCTGTGGCTGCTGTGGGTGCCGCAGGCGCGCCGCTGGCTTCAATCCTGGCAGGTTTGGGCCGGCGGTCTGATCGCAGTGCTCTGCTTTTCTCCGGTGCTGTACTGGAACCACCTCCACGACTGGGTCAGCTTCAGCAAGCAGTTCGGCCGTGCGGGCGGCGGCGGCTTCACCGCCAGATACATCTTCGAGTTTCTGGGCGGTCTGATCGGCCTGCTGAACCCGCTGATCGCGGTGCTGGCCGTCGCTGGTGCCGTGCTGCTGGCAAAAGGGCTGAAGGCGCGCGACACGGCGGCCTCGCTTCTTGTCCTGACGGTGCTGCCGTTTCTTGTGTACCTGCTTTATCATTCGCTCCACGCCCGGGTTCAGGCCAACTGGCCGGCCCCCCTGTTTCCGGCCCTCGCGATGATGGCGGCGGTTTTCGTTGCCGGTCTGCAGCCCGGACAAAGGTTCTGGCAGGGGCTGGCCCGGGCCGGCGTCGTCCTCGGGCTTGCTATCGCCGTGCTGGTGCAAACCCATGCGGTCGCGCCGCTCACGGGCAGCCTGGCCCGCAAGGACCCGACCTTCCAGTTGCGCGGCTGGCCTGAAATCGGCCGGCAGGTGGCGGCAATCGCGGAGCGCGAGGGCGCCACCTTCGTCGCAACCACCAGCTACGGCCTCAACGGCCAGCTCGATTTTCTGCTGAAAGACACTGTGCCGGTGGCCCAGGTTACCGAGCGCATCCGCTACATCATGCAGGGAGACCCGGACCCGGTCCCGTTCGACGGGCCGGGGCTCTATGTTGCCGAAAAACGCCGCGACAATGCCGGTCAGCTGGAACAGGCCTTCGCCTTTGTCGAGAAACTCGCAGACCTGACACGCAAGGTCGATGATGTGCCGCTGGAAACCCTGGTGGTCTACAAGGTCCGGGACCGGATCGGACCGGTTTTCGAAGCGCTTCCGGGAAGATAAACCGGAAAAAGACACCGCTCACTGCCAACAACCGGCTTGCAAAGCTTCAGCGAATGCCGCAGGGATGTGACTGATTATTCAGTTGCTTGGTCTTTCATGAAGCGCATTACACTTGGAGCATTGGACTACGGCCTTGCCTTCGGGGTCGACCGCGCCCTGCGCGAGCTGGTCGAGCAGGGCCGGCTGAGCGCCCTGGGAGCGATGGTGGCAACGGACTTGTGGCCGCGCGAATTCCGTCCGCTTCAGGAAACGGCGCAAAAGGTCGGCAAGCGCGCGCTTTTCGGTGTGACAATTGCTTTCAGCGGCGACCGGGTCGTGCCTGTCAGTGCCCGCATGCAGGAAACCTATGGCGACCGCATGTTTACCCGCGAGCAATTGCAGCGGCGCGCGTGGTTGCGGCTGTTGCCGGACGAGCTCCTGTTTGAGGAAGCCGAGGCGCAGCTTGCCCGTTACAGCGTGCTGATGAAACGGCAACCCGATTTCGTGGCCGTGCGCGAGGGCATGCTGGCCCGCACCTCGCTGGCGCGTCTTGTGTTCAAGGCGATCGAGCGTGCCGATTACGCCGTGCCGCCGCTGGTGATTTCGCCGGTCAGGTCCGGCCTGAAAACCCTGCGTCTGGCCCGCCTTGCGGCGGCGCACGGGCTGAAGATGCTGGGCAAGGCCGATCCCTTGCCCGAAACCGACGATCCGGAAGAGTTGCACCGGCTTCTGCACAATCATTTCGACGGCATGAAAGAGCTGAGTTTTGTCGCCGCCATTCCCGGGCATGCGGACGACCGGCTGCGCCGCGACGAGCCGCGCAGGAAGGTGGCGATCCGCGAGTGCCAGTATGAGGTTCTTGCCAGCGACCGGTTCTTCCACACGCTGGAAAAGAAGGACGTGTTCCTGAATTGACGGGGCGTGCAGCCTGAATTCGGAAAATGGCGCTTGAGTAACAGGCGTGACACTGACACCTTGTCATCGCTGACAGGGCGGGAATGCCTGCCGGACAAACGAAAAAACGGTCCTGCGGGGAACAGGACCGTTTTTCGCGGAGGTCTGGAAGGGGGAGGGGCGACCCCGCTTCCATGTCCATCGATATAGGGCTATTTTGTTCGAATGCACGTGACGGGCATCACAGGAATTCGTTTGACCATGAAAATTCGCGGGCGTCGGAACTTCGTTGCAGGGGGAAAATGTGGCGGAAATTAAGGACTTTTTGAAAAACAGCTTTTCACTGGAAGGGCTTGATCCGGAACTCGCGGTGGGGCTGTCCCGTCTGGCGAGGCCCATGAAGATTGCCGCGGGAACGATCCTCTTTGAAAACGGCGACCCGGGCAACGGCTGTTACGCGGTGCTGGAAGGCTCGCTGAAGGTGGCGCTGCTGTCTGTGGACGGCGACGAACAATTGCTGGCCGTTCTCGGCCCGGGCGATCTGGTCGGCGAACTGGCGTTGCTCGACGGGCGGCCGCGTTCGGCGACGGTCAGCGCCCTGAAGGAGGCCCAGCTCGCCTTCATCGACAAGGCCGCCTTCCAGAGATTTTCCGACGAGCATCCGGCCGTCTACCGTCACATGCTGTCCATCGTCGGCAAACGCCTGCGTCATGCCAATGATGTCCTTGCGGCGCGCTCCTTCCTGCCTTTGCCCGGACGTGTCGCCCAGACGCTGCTGCAACTGGCCGAGACCTTCGGCAAACCGCTCGACGACGGCCGCCTGCTGATCCATTACAAGCTCAGCCAGGCGGACATCGCCAACATGGCCGGTGCTGCCCGCGAGAACGTCAGCCGTGTCCTCAACAATTGGAAGCGCGCCGGCACCATCAGCCGGATTTCCGGATATTACTGTCTGGAAGAGCTCGAGTTTCTGGAGCAGGCCTCGACGCTTTAGCGCACGCCTGTCGGCAGGGGCACCTGCTGGGTGCCCGCCAGGATCGAGGCCAGTGTCTCGGAATTCAGACTGTCCAGAAACGCTTCCGCCGCCCGCGCCATGGCCCCCTTCAGCGCGCAACGCGGCAGGAAGACACAATCGGCGGGTGCCGGTTTCAGGCAGGCGACGACGCCGAGATCCGGTTCGATCAGACGAACCACGTCTCCCAGCCGGATTTCCGCCGGCAGCCTGGCGAGCCGGATACCGCCGCCACGTCCGCGCGTGGTCTCCAGATAACCGGCCCTGGCCAGCAGCGCGACGATCTTCATGACATGGGACTTGGCGAGGCCGAGCTGCGTCGTCAGCTTGTCGACTGTCTGCGGCGCATCCGACTGGCCGGCCGCCATCAGTATTCTCAAGGCGAAATCGCTGGCCTGACTGAGGCGCATGGGAGGGTCTCATATAACATTCATCTGGAATGTTGATTTTAGCGTCAGGCTGTGTCATTTAAAAGATGCATTTAGAATGAATGTTTGGAGGCGGCGATGGAAGCCCGCGATACACAAGGCCATCGATACAAGTTGCAGGCGCACCGACCCGTCGGGACCGGCGATCGCCTGCAGCGCTACGAACAGGTGGACGAACAGGCGATCCGGGTGATGGTGCACACGTTTTACGGCTGCATCCGCAAGCACCCGCGCCTGGGCGGGATCTTCGAGCGCAGGCTGGAGGGACGCTGGGACGAGCACCTGCCGAAAATGGAAGCTTTCTGGCAATCGGTCCTGCTGAAAAACGGCGCCTACAAGGGAAGGCCGGTCCCGGCCCACCTGAAACAGAAAGAACTGGTCAGCGCCGATTATGGCGAGTGGCTGGGCGTTTTCCGTCCGGTTGTCCGCGAGCTGTTCGTTCCCGATCTTGGCGACGAGATCATTGCCGTGGCCGAACGCATTGCCCAGAGCCTGTGGCTGGCCACCTTCGGCACGCCCGGGGCCAATCCACCTGAGGAGCTGTGTTCGCATCAATCCGACGGGAGGGGGGCATGCTGATTGCAATCGTTCTCGCCGCGGAAGGGCTTGCCGTGGTGAGGTTCGTCGTGTCCTCGCTCATGCTGATGTCGATGTATCTCGACAGCCGGGGCATGCCGGAGCCGAAACGCGACCTTTCCGGGCAAACACTTGTCGGCAACGCCAAAGTCGCGTTTCTGGCGGGTTTGACCGCGCTCACGATCCTGACTGTCCTGGAAATTCAGGCAATCGCCTGATCACGACCCTCGCGGAGCAGATCAATGTCCAAATCCACGCTGCTGACCCGGGGCTTGCCGATCCTGCTGATCTGGGTCGCCGCGCCCCTCCCGCTCTGGATCGTGGCCGCGCTGATGCTGGCCTATTGATAAAGAAGACTTGTGATCCTGCCGCCTGCTTGTAGTCTTTCGAAGAGAATCAGAACAGGGGGCGGGCTTGACCGACGAACAACCACAAGGCGATCTGACCTTGCGCACGATGGCCATGCCGGCCGACACCAATGCGTCCGGAGATATTTTCGGCGGCTGGGTCCTGTCGCAGATGGATCTTGCGGGCGGCATTGCCTCCGGTCAGAGGGCCGAGGGCCGCGTGGTGACGATCGCGGTCGACAAGATGAAGTTCATCCGCCCGGTGCATGTCGGCGATGTCCTGTGCATCTACACGCATGTCGGCCGTGTCGGCAATTCGTCCATGGAAATCACCGTCGAGGCCTGGTCCCTGCGCCACCGCTACGGCCACCGCGAGAAGGTGACGGAAGCCATCTTCACCATGGTCGCGGTCGATGACAGCGGCAAGCCGCGCCCGGTGCCGCGCCGGGGGTGAGACGGATCGCGCAGCCTGAAGCCGGGAGTGCGGACCTCAGGATGACGTCGGCATTGAAGCCGATGCCGGTCTGATGGCAGGTCGGGGAAAACGGGTTTTCGAGTGCCGGCGCAGGATGTCGGCGAAGAGTTCCTCGTCGACGGCGCAGGTGCAGCCGTTCGCCCACAGCGTCAACAGGGTTTTCAGACGTTCATGGCGGGCCTGGGGGCCGAGCGGTGCCTTGTGGCGCGGCAGGCCGCCCAGAATACGCAGGGACTTGAACCGCGCGAGCACGCAGTCCTCGGCCGCGGTCTGCCAGATCGTGTCCGCCGCAAGCTGTGTGCCTGCCGGCGTCCTGTGCCCGATCAACTCCGCCGCGCGTCCGGCAATTGGGTCCTGAGACAAAAAATCCTCCATCGGTTGCCCGAGGAGGACTGGCGCATGAAAATCAACCGATTTGTTACCGGAAAGCCTCTGTTGAGGATCTGACCGGCCGCATCCCTGTTGCGGAAACCACCTTGCCCGGTTCGGCAGGTTGGCGAGGGCGCCAGCCCTTCTCTTGATGAGGGCGCGCTTATGCCATGTCCGAACCGCCTTGGCAAGATCGCCGGTGCATGGCACATCTTCCTGAAACGAACACCTCTGGAGCCCGCAAACTTGGACAGATCCGCCTCGCATCAGAGCCTGCCGATGGTTCCGGTCCTGCTCGCCTTTTGCGCCTGTTTCGTCGATGTGATCTGCATCCTCGGCCTGTTCCACACCTTCACGGCCTTCATCACGGGGACACTCGTGGTCCTGTGCACCGAAGTCTTTCACAAGGCAGAGAACGCGTCATTGAAGCTGTTTGTGCTGGCGATGTTCTTCGCCGCCACGCTCTTCTGGTTCACGGCCGTGTCGCGGCTGGTCAGGACTGGAAGGGTCACGGTAAGGCACCTCTTCGCAGTGGAGGCCGCGCTTGTCGGCGCGTTCATGCTGGTGGCCGGCCTGGGGGACCCCGGGGCCTCCGGGCCGCTCTCCGCGGTGACGCTTGTCGCCGTCGGCCTGTCGACGGTGGCCATGGCCTTGCAGAACGTCACCATGCTGACCATCCTCAATCACCATGTCCCGACCACCATGATGACCGGAAATTCGCTGAAGCTGGTGCTCGGCATCGCGGACTATTTCCAGCATGCCGATACGAGGGCCGACAGCCGGTCCAGGATCGTCCAGCAGGCCCTGGTCCTGGCCGCCTTCGCGGCGGGCGGCCTGCTGGCAAGCCTGTTGATGAAGCTCATCGGGTTCTGGGCCCTGTCGGTTCCGGTCGCCGTGCTGCTGTTTCTGGCCACCGCGCACCCGGCGGGACAGGACCAGCCGGCCTGACCGGACTTCCGGTCGACATCAGGTCCCGGGGTGCGAGATGTTCCTACAGCCGCCGGTCATAGTCGATGCGTCCGTCCACCAGATGAATGCGCCGCTCCATTCGCGCGGCCAGATCCAGGTCGTGGGTGACGGCGACCACCGTGGTCTGTTCGGTCTCGACGATCTTTTGCAGGCTCTGGAAGACCTGTTCCGTGGACGCCGAATCCAGGCTGCCGGTCGGTTCGTCGGCGAGGATCAGGTCGGGCGCGTTGGCCAGGGAGCGGGCCACGGCGACGCGCTGGCGCTGACCGCCCGAGAGCTGCTCCGGCCGGCGGTGCAGGAAGTCCTTCAGGCCAAGCTCGGCCAGCAGGTCCGTGGCATGGTCGAGCTGCGCCTTTGGCGACAGCTTCCCGAGCCGCTGCATGGGGATCATCACGTTGTCGAGGGCGGTAAACTCCGGCAGAAGGAAGTGGAACTGGAAGACGAACCCGAGTTTTTCAAGGCGCAGGTGCGCAAGCTCGGCGGAAGACAGGTTATCGGTCCTCTGACCTTCGATCAGAACCTCGCCCCCGGTCGGCCGGTCAAGCAGGCCGAGCAGATAGAGCAGCGATGATTTTCCGGACCCCGATGGACCGGTGATCGCCACGAATTCCGCTTCGCCGATTTCGAAATCGACATCTTCCACCAGGGTGACCGGCACCACGGCGGGCAGGATACGGGTGAGCTTCCGCGCTTCCAGAAGCGGTGCTTTCACGCGTCCGGGGGCGGGCGGGCCGCTCATGTTGCCCCCCGGATGATGTCGACGGGATTGAGCCGGGCGGCCTTGCGTGCCGGAATGAAGCCGGCAACGGCGGAGGAAAACAGAGCCAGCAGGCAGGCGATGACGTAGTGCAGAGCGGAAAAGTGGATTGGCAGATGGGTCATTTCCACGTCGGTGGTGAACTCGAACCTGACGGTGGCAAGGTAGCTCGACAGCGCGAACCCGAGACCGGATCCGGCAATGGCCCCCAGCACGCCGATGACAAGGCCTTCCAGCACGAAGATCCGCTGGATGTCGCCTTCCGGAAACCCGAGCGACTTCAGGATGGCGATGTCCCGGGCCTTTTCGTGAACGATCGTGGAGACGATGTTGAAGATGCCGAACCCGGCGACCACGAGGATGGCGCCGACCACCGTGTACATGATCACGTTGCGTACGACGAAGGCCTCCATCAACCCTTCGTTGGCCTCCTCCCAGGACACGGCCTTGTAGCCAAGCTGGCGTTCGGCCCGTGCGGCGACGGCCCTGGCGTCCTGGATGTTTTTCAGGCGGATGGAAATGGAATTGATGATGTCGGGCTTTTCAAGAAGGATCTGGACTGCCTTCAGCGGCGCATAGGCAATGCCCTCGTCGCTTGTCGTGATCCCGGTATGAAACATGCCGACGATCTTGAAGCGCCTGGCGACACCGTTCGCGGAGGTCAGCGTGACCGTGTCTCCGATATCCGCGCCCAGCCGCTGTGCGGCCTTGTCCCCGATCACAAGGCCGTTCGCGGTTGCTTCCAGGTCCTCGAACGACCCCGAACGCATGTCCTCCCTGATCTTCGAGACGTCAAGTTCGCGCCGCGGCACCACACCGATCAGGGTCAGGCCGATGTCCTGTCCGCTGTAACGCAGCACGGCCTGGCCGCTCAACCGCTGTGCCATGGTGCCGCTGACCCAGTCGCGCAGCGAGGTTAGTGCCTCGGTCGGATTTCGGATGCCGCGCAGGTCTTCCTTCGGCCTCAGTCCATGAAATACCACCGCGTCATAGATCCGGCTGGCCGGTTGGGTCTCGGGAAAGCGCCGTTCGTCCAGGATCTCGACATTCGGGATGGCTTCGATGAGCGTTGACATGAAATCCCGCTGCGATCCTTCCATCAGGCTGGCCATGGCGACGGAAAAGCCGACCCCGAGCGCAACGCCGAGTGTGGAAACCACCGTCTGCCGCAGGCGGGTGCGCACATGCGTGGCCGCGATCCGGAGCAGCAGCATCATGACCTGTTGCCGTCCAGGGGCCTGACGATGTCGCCGTCGCCGAGGGCCGGATTGAACGGTACGACCACACGGTTGTTGTCACCCACGCCCTCCAGCACTTCGACGGACCGGGTGCCGCGAATGCCGGTCTTCAGCGTGACCACCGAGATCCGGTTGCCCTCGCCGACGATCTGGACACTGGACCCGTCGAACGCCGCCAGAGGCAGCAGCACGGCGCTGTTCTTTTCTTCCGTGACGATATTGATTTCCGCGGTCATGCCGATGCGCAGCGGCGTGTCTTCGGGCAGATCGAGATAGACACGATAGTTCTTCAGCACCGGATCGCCCTTGGGCGTGATCCGGGCGACGACCGCCGTCAGGTCCCGGTCCGGAAACGCATCCGCCCTGATGAGCGCCGTCTGACCGCTGGCGACCTTCGGAATGTCCTCCTCGTTGACCTCCGCCACCAGTTGAAGCGGCGCGGGCTGACCGATCCAGAACAGGATCTCTCCAGGTTCCGCGACCTCTCCGACAGAACCGTCCTGACGCAGGACCATTCCGTCCATCGGGGCGACGATGCGATAGTCGCGCAGGCGTTCGGTCTGGGCGGCGATCAGGGCGTTGACGCGGATCAGCTCGCTCTGCGCCTTGTCGTAGACCTGTTGGCTGACCACCCGCCGCTCAAGCAACTGCAGGGCGCGCTCCCTGTCGGACCGGGCAAGCGCCTGGCGGGCTTCCAGTTCGGCCAGGGTGGCCCTGGCATCACCGCTGTCAAGTTCGGCCAGTTCGTCCCCCTGGCTGACCTCCATGCCTTCGCAGCCACACAGGGTGACGATCCGCTTGCGGATGACGCTGGTCACCTTGGCCCAGCGGACCGGTTCGACCACCGCGGTCGCATAGACGATTTCCGCGGCCCGGCCCGTGACGGGCGTGGCGATCTCGACCTGGGAGGGGCGCTCGCTCCACCAGAGCCAGCCGGCAACGGCGGCGGCCACCAGCACGATCAGGGACAGGGGTTTCATAAAACGCATGGCATACCTTCAAGAGAGCTGCCGGAGCATACCCTCTTGAAGGCGACGCGTCAGGATCTGGATCAAATTCCAGGCGTGTCAGAGATCGGAAACCCGGACCACCAGTTTGCCGCTGTTGGTTCCCTCAAACAGCTTGTCGAGCACGGCAGGAGCGTTTTCCAGACCGTCCTCGATGTCGAGACGGTATTTCAGTTTGCCCTGCATCATCAACTTGCCGAGTTCCTGAAAGATCGCGGGAAAGCTTGCATAGTGGTCCGGCATCGCGAACCCCTTGATGGTCAGTCGCTTGCGGACGATGGCGGTCATGTCCGGCACGTCCTCGACCGGGCCGCCGTTGTAGACGGAGATGAACCCGCAGAAGACCATGCGGCCGAAGGGGGCCATGTTGCGCAGCGCGGCCTTGAACGGCTTGCCGCCGACATTCTCGAAATGCAGGTTGATGCCGTCCGGCGCGAAGGCCTTCAGGCCCTTGTCGAGGTCGTCCGTGCGGTAGTTGAGCGCGGCGTCGAAACCGAGTTCCTTCGTCAGCCAGTCGCATTTTTCCTGGGTGCCGGCAATTCCGATGACCCGCAGACCGAGGCTCTTGCCGATCTGGCCGACAAGGGAACCGACGGACCCGGCGGCGCCGGTGATGCACAGGGTTTCGCCGGCAGCGGCCCGACCTTCGGTGACCAGACCGTGATAGGCGGTTGCGCCGGGCAGGCCGAGCACGCCGATGTAATCCTCGATCTTTGCCAGCTTCGGCACGACCGTCAACTGGCCGGGCATAACGTCAAGGTACCGCGTCCAGCCGGTCATGCCGGTCACCCAGTCGCCGGGCTTGCAGGCGTCCGTCCTGCTTTCCTCGACCACGCCGACGCCGAGCGAGCGCATGGTCTCGCCGAGCTGAACCGGCGGAATATAGCTGTCCGTGCTCGGCGAGACCCAGCCGCGCATGGCCGGGTCGAGCGAAACATAGACGACCCGGACCCGGGCCTTGCCGTCCTGCAGCGGACCGAGATCTTCGTCGACTTTGGTGAAGTGGTCCGGCCCGAGCCGGCCTTCCGGACGTGCGGTCAGAGTGAAACGTTCATTGTGCATGGTAAGGCCTTTTCGCGGGCGGGTCGTGCCGGCGCGTTCAGTAATGCGGGGGTTTTTCGATCTGGTGGCCGGGCTGGGAATTTTCCATCAGCTCTTCGACCTGATCGGTCATGTTTGCCATGGCCCGGGTCATCCTGTCGATCTGCCGGGCCTGTTTGAACACCACCGTGTTGAGTTCCTCGATGGTGTTGACGGCATGGGCGAGGTCGACTTCGAGCTTTTCCAGCCGGGCTTCGTGCCGGGCTTCGTGATCGTCTGCCATGGAACTTCCTGAAACTGCTGCGGATAGGTTGATCGGAGGTGCCGGCAGGTATAGGCGCGTTGCCGCGAAAGCACAATTCCGCTCATCGCGCCGGTGGAAAGGACCTGAAAGCAACGCTCTTTGGTATGACTGCCGGCCTTGCCCGGATAAGCTCCCGGAACCAGATGACTTGGAGATCGCGACATGTCTGCCTTGAACGCCTTTGAAATCGCCCGCAAGTGGCCGGCGCAGTATCCCGACCGGATCCAGCTCTATTCCCTGCCGACGCCGAACGGTGTCAAGGTCTCCGCGATGCTGGAGGAAACCGGCCTGCCCTATGAAGCCCACAAGGTGGATTTCGCAACGGGCGACCAGAGGAGCCCGGAATTTCTGTCGCTCAATCCCAACAACAAGATCCCGGCGATGATCGATCCTGACGGGCCGGGCGGCAAGCCGCTGCCTTTGTGGGAATCCGGCGCCATGCTGATCTATCTGGGTGAGAAATCCGGACGGCTGTTGCCGGCTGACCCGGCCCGCAAGGCCGAAACGATGCAATGGTTGATGTGGCAGATGGGCGGTCTCGGGCCGATGGCCGGCCAGCTCGGCTTCTTTCACAAGTTCGCGGGCCGTGACTATGAGGACCGCCGCCCGTTCGAGCGCTACCGCGACGAGGTCAAACGGCTGATCGGGGTTCTGGACCGGCACCTGGACGACCGGGATTTCATCATCGGCCCCGACTATACCATCGCCGACATTGCCTGCTGGCCGTGGCTCCGCAATCTCGGCGGCTTTTATGAGGCGGGCGAAGTCCTTGGCCTGCCGGATTTCAGGAACGTGATGCGCTGGCTGGACACGTGCCTGAGCCGCGCGGCCAGCGAACGGGCGGTCAATATTCCACCCAGGGATTGAGCGGTAGCGGGCCCGGAGAGGAAACCGGCTGCGGGCCTTGCTGCCCTGACCAACGGAGGCCGGTGGTTCGATTTGTGAGACCGTGAGGGAACCTGGGGCGGGGCCTGGGCGTTCACTGAGGCTTGCACCAGTGGCGGCCAGACGGACAACGCTATCGGTCTCCTGAATTCAGTCCCCAGAATGCAGCCTCACGAATGTGGTGCATTTGAATTTTGGATACGGCAAGATCCGGATGGCCCTGCCTGTTTTGATGGGCACGACGTTGGCCGGCAAGCACTTGTAACTTCTTTGGAGCACTATCATGCGTATGCGACTGGGGTGCCGGCTGACTTTCGATCTTCCCGCACCGACACCAATGATCTTGTTGCTCAACGTCCATTATTCGCGCGCGAGCGATCTGGAACGGCCGGACCTTCTGGTAACCGACCCACCGGTCGCAATCGAGGCCTATCGTGACAGTTTCGGCAACTGGTGCAGCAGGGTGGTCGCGCCCGCCGGCCTGATGACGATCTCGACCGACGGGGTGATCAGGGATGACGGGCGTCCCGACCCGGCCGATCAATCTGCCGAGCAAATTCCGGTGGAGCTGCTGCCGGCAGAAGCCCTGGCCTATCTGCTCCCGAGCCGGTACTGCGAGACCGATGTCCTTTCGGACTTCGCCTGGGCGCAATTCAACCATGAGCCCCAGGGTTGGCCGCGTGTTCAGGCGGTCTGCGATTTCGTGCACGAAAAAATCCGTTTCGGGTACGAACATTCGCGCCCGACCCGGACGGCCGTGGAGGCGCTGAATGAAGGCGTGGGTGTCTGCAGGGACTACACCCATCTGGCAATTACCCTGTGCCGGTGCCTCAATATCCCTGCACGCTACTGTACGGGATATGTCAGCGATATCGGTCAGCCCATGCCGCATTCGGCCATGGATTTCGCCGCCTGGATGGAGGTCTATCTCGGCGGCAGATGGTGGGTTTTCGATCCGCGCAACAACGACACCCGGTTTGGCCGTGTCCTTATTGCCCAGGGCCGGGACGCCGCCGACGTGCCCCTGACCCACAGTTTCGGCCGCCACGAACTGAAAGGGTTCGAAGTGTGGATTGACGAAGTCGGGGAGGCCGATGAGCCCTCCGCCAGACTGCAACAGGCGCTCTGAACGAACCTGCCTGTGTCCCGGCGGCGGGAGGGCTTCAGGACCGGAGTGAAGCAGCGCGGATCTGGTTTCTCCGCGCCGCTTTCAGGGCCTCGCCAAGCTGGAGAAAAACGGTCTTTCGGGCCGACCCGGGGCGCCAGGCCAGTGCGATCCGGCGCGGGCAGGCGCGGGGCAGGGGGGTCAGCTTGATCGTGCCTTCCGGGACGATGCCCGCATCGATCGCCAATTCGGGAAGAAGGGTGATGCCCAGCCCCTCCGATACCATGGAAATCAGGGTCGTCAGGCTGGTCGCCGAAAAACTCTCGTCCTGCTCCAGATGTCGGTTCGGCAACGCCTTCAGGGCATGGCGCTGCAAGCAATGGCCCTTTTCCAGCAGCATCAGCCGGCTGCTGGTCTCCAGCACGTCCTCGCCGAGAACGGGAGCCGGGGCATTGCCGGGTGTTGCCAGCATATAGCCGTCCTCGAACAGGGGAGCGATCTCCAACGACCCGGTCTCGAACGGCAGGGCGATCAGGATCAGGTCCAGCCTGCCCTGGCCCAGTCCCTCGATCAGGCTTTCGGTGAGCTCCTCGCGCAGGAACAGCTTCAGTTTGGGGAAACGGGTCCGGACGAGCGGCAGCGCGGCGGGAATGAGATAGGGGCCGACCGTCGGTATCGACCCGAAGCGCAGCTCGCCTTCACCCGGGTTGCGGTGTGCCTTGGCGAGCGTTTCGATCGCTGCCGCTTCCACAAGAACCGACCGCGCGCGCCTGGCAACGTCTTCGCCGAGAGCCGTCAGCATGACGCTCTGACGGGTGCGTTCGAAAAGCTGCGCGCCGAGCCGGTCCTCGAGTTCCTTGATGCCTGCGCTCAAGGTCGGTTGCGTTACCGAACACCGCTCGGCCGCGCGCGAGAAATTGAGCGTGTCGGAGAGCGTGACGAGGAACCGCAGCTGACGCAGAGTGATCATTATTGAAAATCTCTATAACAATAAGTGTTATTATCAATTTCAAATGGCCGAGGCAAGCTCTTATGTTCAGCTTGTCGAAACGAGTTACCGAAAGGATCAGTCGGATGACCGCCATACAGCAAGCCAATATCGATGCTCTGAAAAATGTTCTGGGTCAGACGTTCCGGCTCTACGTGCAGACGCACGGCTACCATTGGAATGTCGAGGGGCCGGGCTTCCGCCAGTTGCATGCCGTCTTCGAGGAGCAATACCGCAATCTGTGGGACGCACTCGACGAGATCGCCGAACGCATCCGTGCCCTGGGAGCCTATGCTCCCGGTTCCGTGTCCGATCTGATGGCGCTCGCCGGTGAAGAAGCGGCCGCTCCGCAGTCGGCGGACGACATGGTGGCCAAATTGATCGCGGCGCATGACAGGATCGCTGCTGTCCTGCGGGAAGCAATCGCAACAGCCGGCGAAGCCGGTGACGAGGTCTCCACCGGTCTGTTGACCGACAGGCTGGCGTGGCACGAGAAGGAACTGTGGATGATGAAGGCCGGATCGCGTTGATCCGGTCTGCCGTAGAAGTCGATAGCCAGGGTGCCGATCGTCATGGTGCCCAGACAGGGAACTGCCCGTGTCAAATCCAATTGTAAAATCCTTCTGGGATGAGATCACGGGCAGCTGGCAATATGTCTTCCATGACCCGGAGACGATGCAAGGTGCGGTTGTCGATCCTGTCCTTGACTATGATCCCCTGTCCGGCGCGACGGGCACGGCCAATGCCGAACGGCTTCTGGCCTATGTCGAACAGGCGGGGATCGAGCTTGTCTGGATCCTCGACACGCACCCGCATGCCGACCACTTCTCGGCCGGGCCGTTTCTGAAGTCCAAAACCGGCGCGGCGACGGCGATCGGAGCCAGGGTGACGGATGTGCAGAAGTTGTGGCAGGAGATCTATCACCTGCCCGATGACTTTCGCACGGACGGGCATCAATGGGACCGGCTATTCGACAGCGGCGAGCAATTCATGGTCGGGACCGTTCCGGTCACGGTGATTTTCTCGCCGGGTCACACACTGGCGTCGATCACCTATCTGGCGGGCGATGCCGCCTTCGTGCATGACACGCTGATGATGCCGGACAGCGGCTCGAGCCGGGCCGATTTCCCGGGCGGCAGTTCGAAGGCGCTGTTTGCCAGCATTCAGGAAATTCTCGCCCTGCCCGATGAAACCCGCGTGTTCGTGGGCCACGATTACGCGCCGGCCGGTCGCGAGGCCGCGTGCGAGGCAACGGTTGCCGAGCACAAGGCGTCGAACATCCATTTCCGTGATCATCCGGGCGAGACGGACTATTGCGCCGTGCGGGATGCCCGCGACAGCACGTTGCCCCTGCCCAGGCTGATGCTCGCCGCGCTGCAGGTAAACATCCGTGGCGGGCGGCTGCCCGAAGTTGAAACCAACGGCCGCTCCTACCTCAAGATACCGCTGAATTATTTTCAGCCGCGTTAGGTCAAGACGACGCCCGGGCTGGCCTCGCAGGAGGCAAGGCTTGTTGAAGAGCGGTCGCCGGCCCGCTCAGCCGGAGGCATCGGCTTTTTCCATCAGCGATCTGATGTGCCGGGCGAACGCCCAGGTGGCGGGCAGGCCCAGGATCAGCCCACCGGCGACGGCCTCCCAGGGGGTCAATACCCGCCAGCCGACCCAGCTGAGGATCAGCGACGCGAAGAACAGGTTGACCGCGGCGGCTCCGGCACCGAACGGATAGAGCGCGGCAAGCAGTTTCCAGCCCGGCCGGAAAGCCGGCTCGAAAAGCGTTCTCATCTTCGCGCGACCAGCCAATGCACCGCGGCCAGCGCCAGCAGAAGCCCGATCGAGGCCGCGAAAAACCACATCTCGGCGGTTGCCGTTTGCGGATTGGGGATCGGCCGCTGGACCCCGGCGGCAAGGGCCTGGGCCGGAACCGCCAGCGATGTCCCCAGGGCGGCAAGAACGGAAAAGATGCGCATGTCAGGTCTCCTGTACCAGTGAACGATAAATGTCGGGAAGCGCCCGGGTCAGACGCGCCGGGTCCGGCAGAAGCGTGAAGCCGGCCCGGTTGAAGATCCGGGCGAACCAGTCCTGGCCGTCGGCATCGATGATGACCGCGTGCACCGCCTGGGCCTGCATGCGTGCCTCGCGGACGGCCATGCGGCTGTCCTCTATTCCGTGCATGCCTTCATAGTGATCGAGATCGTTCGGCTTGCCGTCGGTCAGCACCAGCAGCAGCTTGCGCGCCGCGCTCTCCCTGGCCAGTTGCGCCGAGACATGGCGAATGGCCGTGCCCAGCCGCGTGTAATGTCCGGGACGCAGGCCGGCGATGCGGGAGGTCACGAGTTCCGACATGGGGGCGTCGAACCGCTTGCAGCGCGTTAGGAACACCCGGTCGCGGCGCAGGGACGAGAACCCCCAGATACCGAAGCGATCCCCGGCCGCATCGATGCCCCCGGCCAGCGCCATCAACGCCTCCCGCGCCGTGTCGATCACGGAACGGGTCCCGATGACGGCCTCCGTCGATCGTGAGCAGTCCATCAGCACGGCAACGCAAAGATCCCGTTCGGTGACACGCAAGCTTTGATAGATCCGGTCGCTGCCGGCGCCCGTGGCGCGCAGGCAAACCTGGGCGGCAATCAGCGCATCGAGATCCAGTTCCGCGCCCTCGATCTGGCGCGGGCGCAGGATACGGCGCGGATGTAAGGTCTCGAATTGACGGCGGACGCGGGCGACCAGACGCGGATCGGCGACAATGCGTTGCGCCGCATCGGCCGTTGCGTCGACTTCCAGCACGCGGCAATGGTCGGGCATGTAGCTGCGGGAGCGGTGGTTCCATTCCGGGTAGGTGCTCTGGTCCGACAGGCGTTCGTGGTCGGCGTCCTGGGGAGCGAGATCCAGATGCAGGCGCAGCCGGGTCGCGGCGCGCTTGTTGTTCTGCGACAGGGTGATGTGATCCTGGTCTTCGGCCGCCTTCTGGGCATTGTCCTGATCGTCGTCGTCGACCGAGCGGTTGAGGTTCATGCTTTCGACCCAGCTCAGGATCGCCTCGAAACGGTGGATGATGAAGCTGTCCTTGCGGTTGGCCTGCTCACGTTCTTCCCGAATACCGACTTTCCGCGTCGTCGTGGCCAGTCCGGGAGGGGCCGTTCCGGGGTCCTGTTCGGCGGCCGCCTTGCCGGGTTCACCGCGCTCCAGCCGCAACCAGATCGGCACCGGTGCGACCGGCGCATAGCCGCGCGGCGCCCGCAGCGTTCCGGCCCGATACCGGTGCATCAGATCGCCGGCAGCTTCCGTGAGCAGAACCGGTTCGCCCAGATGCCGGCGCGTCAGCTCCTCGACCAGGGCCTCGGTGCCGCCACTGGTGTGGGATACGCGCGTCTCCAGAAGAGAGGCGCGCAACGCCGCATGTGGCCGCTCCAGTCCCGGACAGGCCTTCAGGACACGAGCCGTCACCGCCTCCATCGCCGCCAGATGGTGCAGATCCGCGACCAGGGGGTCCGCAGGCGCTTCCGGGTCGCTCAGTCCGGCGCTGCAGCCCGCCATCGCGGCCAGCCAGAGATAGGCGGCGCGGTTCAGGTCCGGGGCGGGAAAAACATCCATCACCGGTGGCAGCCGCAGGCGTTCGCCATCGAAACCGGCAATATGTTCCAGTTGCCGCGTGTCGCCAATCGTGCGCGCCACGCCACGACGGTGGCGCGACGGCTTGGCCGCCGCCGCCCCGATCTCGGCGCCGCCGGCACCGCCAAGCGCCCGGAACAGGACCGCAAGGCTGACGCGGACCGAGTCCAGGGAAACCGCACACGCCTCGTAGCCTTCGGGCGCGGCCATATGGCTTGCCCAGTTGTGCCAGAGATTGCCGACGGTTTCCTCGGGTTCCATCAGGTCCAGCGGGCGGATCATGGCGGCTTCTTTCTACCCGTAGACCGCGGCGATCAGATCGCGCAGGGCCTGTTGCACATCCGGCTCGTCCGTCAGCGGTTCGATCACCGCCGATTCCAGCGCCTGTTCAAGCGGCATGCCGCCGGCAATCAGCGTCGCGGCATAAATCAGCAGGCGCGTGGAGACGCCTTCCTCCAGATCCATTCCCGACAGGGCCCGCACATGGCCGGCAAGCCGCACCAGCAGGGCGGTCCGGTTTTCCTCCAGCCCGCTTTCGCGTGACACGACCGCGGTTTCGGTCGCCGGATCGGGGAAACCGAAGCCGATCGACAGGAACCGTTGCCGGGTCGAGGGTTTCAGACGCTTGAGGATATTCTGGTAGCCGGGGTTGTAGCTTGCCACCAGCATGAAGCCGGCCGGGGCCGCCAGTTCCTCGCCGGTCCGGTCGATCAGCAACCGGCGGCGGTTGTCGGTCAGCGGATGCAGCACCACGGTCACATCCTTGCGCGCCTCGACCACCTCGTCGAGATAGCAGATCGCGCCTTCGCGCACCGCCCGGGTCAGGGGCCCGTCGACCCAGTCCGTCTCGCCGCCGCGCAGAAGGTAGCGGCCAATCAGGTCGGCCGCCGAAAGGTCGTCATGACAGGCGACCGTGTAGAGCGGACGGCCGAGCCTGGCCGCCATATGCTCCACGAACCGTGTCTTGCCGCAGCCGGTCGGCCCCTTCAGCAAAAGGGGCAGACCGTTGGCGTGGGCCGTCTCGAAGAGGGCGCATTCGTTGCCGACCGGAGAATAGAACGGGATATCCTGCTCGGCCGCGATGCCGCTCATATGCGCGTTCATGCCCGCTCTCCTTCCGGCAGCACATTCACTCTGCCCGGTTCGACAATCTCGCGCCGGACAACCAGTTGGCTGTAGATGAACAGCAGGGCTCCGATCACCACCGCCACACCTGCACCGAAGCGCATGATGTAGAAGATTTCGAGCTGGTCCTGCACGTCCATGTAGTAGTCGCCGACGACCCGCTGCATGTGGGTCTGGATGGTGCCGGCGAAGGTCAGCACGAAGGTCATGAAGGCCATGCCGCCGGTCATCAGCCAGAAACTGGCCATGTTGAGCACCTGGTTGTAGGGCTCGCGGCCGCGCAGCATCGGCATCGCGTAGGTGAACATCGCCAGGTTCAGGGCGACATAGGCGCCATAGAAGGACAGATGCCCGTGCGCCGCCGTCACCTGGGTGCCATGGGTGTAATAGTTCACACCGTGCAGCGTGTGCAGGAACCCCCAGACGCCGGCGCCGAAGAAGGCGACCGTCGCGGATCCCAGCGACCACAGCAGCGCCGCCTTGTTGGGATGATTGCGCCGGCCTTTCCAGACCATCAGGAAGGCGAAGCTCATCATGGCGAAGAACGGAACGACCTCGAAGGTCGAGAAGATCGAACCGACCCATTGCCAGTACTGGGGCAGGCCGATCCAGTAGAAATGGTGGCCGGTGCCCAGAATGCCGGAAAACAGGGCCGTGGCGACGATCACATAGAGCCACTTCTCGATCACCTCGCGGTCGACGCCGGTCAGCTTCAGCATCAGGAATGCCAGGATCGAGGCCATCACCAGTTCCCAGGTGCCTTCGACCCACAGATGAACGATGAACCACCAGTACATCTTGTCGAGGCTGAGGTTCGCCGGATTGATGAAGGCGAAGATCCACAGCAGCGACAGCATCCACAGGCCGGTCAGCAACACGTTGGTGATCGCGGTCTTGCGTCCGGCAAGCACCGTCAGCGAGATGTTGATCAGGAAGATTACCGCCGCCACCAGGATACCGAACTTGACCCACAGGGGCTGTTCCAGGAATTCGCGCCCGCCGTGAATGCCGACAAGATAGCTTGCGACCGCGCCCAGCGTGCCGACGACAAGGATGATCAGCTGCAGATAGGCCAGCTTGACCGAATAGATCTCCCGTTCGCTTTCTTCCGGCACGAGGTAATAAGCCGCCCCGAAGAACCCCAGAAGAAGCCAGACAATCAGCGCGTTGGTGTGGATCATGCGAATGATGTTGAACGGCAGAAGCTCGGACAACGTGTTGGGGGAAATGTAGACCCAGCCGGCCAGCAGGCCGCCGGCCACCTGAATTCCGAACAGCCCCATGGCCGCCAGGAAGTAGGCATATGCGACTTTTTGCGATTGATATTTCATGAGTTTTCTCCCTTGAAGCATTGGCCGTTCAAGAAACGCCGATGCGCCAACACTTGGAAATCGATCAGTTTGAGAGCGACAAGCCGTACCCGTCGTGTCGTCGGCTGATCTAACCCGCGTCGTTCGGCGGCCAGTTCTGGGTGTCGGTCTGGTCGGCCCAGCGCAGGAATTCGGCCAGGCCGCGCATTTCTTCCTCATTGATGTCGAAATGCGGCATCTGGCGGCGGCCCTCCACGCCGGACGGTTGCGCCTGCATCCAGCCATCGAGAATTTCGTAGGCCGCCTCGGGATCGTCCAGGACATCCCAGCGCGTCATCACATTGCCCAGCTCGGGTGCGAAATAGGCGCCTTCGCCATGCAGCGTATGACAGTTGATGCAACTGTGACGCTCCCAGACTTCCTTGCCGAGCTTGACCTCTTCGCTCAGCGGCATGCCCGCGGTCGATACGGCCACCACATAGCGGTGGCTGTGAATTGTCATGGCCACGAAAACGACTATGAAGAACAGGGATCCCCCATAAAAAACGTTTCTGGCCCGCGACTTGGTTAGGATCTCTGACATGGTGCCGAACCTGATCTTTGTTGCGGAAGCAATCGGATTACCGCGATCCGAAACGGGCGATGTTGTCGCAGCACAAAGAAGGCGGAGAATTCGCGTGTCATGAAGGAGGCATTCGCCGCCGGGACCTGGGGCTCCCGGTCCTCTTTGAACAGCAAGCTCCGGGGCGCTTCGAATTGCACGGGGTATCGTGCCATGCACCGATCGAACATCGACGATCCGGATCTGACGCTGACCAGTCTGTTCGAGCTCTGGCCGGAAACCCCCGCCGTATTCCTTCGGCACAGGATGCTCTGTTTCGGATGTCCGATCGCACCGTTTCACACGGTCATCGATGCCTGCAGGGAATACGGTCTGGACGAACAGGCCTTTCGCGCGGAGCTTCGGGCGGCGGTGAAGCAGGTGGGGTAATGATCGCGGGGCCCGGACCAAAAGGTCGATTCACGCGTGGAGGCTCAGCCCGCGGCGCCGCTCAGCAGGACCAGTTGATGGGGCCGGGTCACGACAATGTGGCGCCGGGTGCTCTCCACGATGCCCTGTTTCTGCCAGGCGCTCAGCACCCGACTGACCGTGTGCAAAGTGGTCCCGGTCATTTCCGAAATGTTCTGGCGGGTCACCGGAAAGCCGATTTCGATGCCGTTGTCGACTTTCGTGCCGGACTGGTTGACCATTCTCAGAAGCGCCGAGGCAAGCCTCTGTTCCACCGCCTGGGTCGCCAGCTCGGCGAGCTGCGCCTGGACTTCCGCAAGCCGGTCGCCGACGACCTTGTAGGTCTCCGAAGCGAAGCCGTCGTAGTTCGCAACGAACTCATCCCACAGACGCACCGGCCAGGACAATGCCAGCGTCTCGGCGGCGGTCAGCGCGGTCGCCGGATAGGTCTCGCGTCCCAGGGCCGGCGCGATGCCGAACAACTGCCCCGGTGCGATATGCATGGCAATGATGGTTTCTCCGCCGGGCGTGGTCTTCTGCACACGGATATAGCCGTCGAGCAGAAGATAGAAGCGCTCGGCGACCATTCCCTGGGAGAACACCGTCACGCCCTCGTCGAACCGCTTCGAGACGGCGAGATCGAGGATTTCACGGATTTGTCTTTTCTCAAGACGCCGGAACGGCGGGACACCCACCAGAAGACTTTCGTCGATTTTCGTCACGCGTCGTACCGGAGTTTGTTGCAGCACAAAGTCTATCCGCGGTGACTAAAGCATAACGGCGCCACAGAAAACACACCGGAAACGAAGAAAGGGATTTCCGATGCTACGTAGAACTCTCGCAGTGGCTTCAGCTCTCGCCCTGATGACGGCGTCCGCATTTGCGGAAACCCATGAAGTCAAGATGCTCAACAAGGGCGAAACCGGGTCCATGGTGTTCGAACCGGCCTATGTTGCGGCGGAGCCTGGAGACACGGTCACCTTCGTTTCCGTCGACAAGGGACACAATGCCGAGGGCATCAAGGGCATGCTCCCGGACGGGGTTACGCCTTTCAAGAGCAAGATGAGCAAGGACTTCTCGCTCGTCGTCGAGGCCGAAGGTCTCTACGGCATCAAGTGCACCCCCCACTACGGCATGGGCATGGTCGCGTTGATCCAGGTCGGAGAAGCCGTCAACCTCGATGCGGCCAGCGCGGTCAAGCAGCGGGGCAAGGCCAAGAAGCGCTTCGTCGAGATCTTCGCCCAGGTCAAGTAACCGGCTAACATGTTGAACTCCAGCAGGGGCGGTGCCGGCAACGGTCACCGCCCCTGTCTGTCAGGACCAGGGCACTGCCATGACACGACCCAATCGGAACTCCTATGACGGACCGGCCCTTTTCAGCTACGGCTTCCGGCCCTTTTTTCTTGCTGCATCCCTGTTCGCGATCGCGGCCATCCTGATCTGGATGCTGGCCCTGGAGGGGGAGCTGGCGCTGGGCGGTCCGTTCACGCCATCGGACTGGCACAGCCACGAGATGCTGTTCGGCTATGCGTCGGCGGTCATCGCGGGCTTTCTGTTCACCGCGATCCCGAACTGGACGGGTCGGATGCCGAAACAGGGCTGGCCCCTGGTCCTGCTGCTGGTTCTGTGGATCGCCGGCCGGCTTGCCTGCGCGGGTCTCTTCGGGCTTGGCGCCGTGCTGGTGATGCTGCTCGATACCGGGTTTCTGGCGGCAATCGCAGCCATGGTGATCGTGGAAATCATCGCCGGCCGCAACTGGCGCAACCTGATGGTGATGGTGCCGGTCCTGCTCCTGCTCGTCGCGAACCTGGGGTTTCATCTCGAAGCACTGGCCTTCGGCGGTGCCGATGTCGGCCGCCGGCTCGGCCTCGCGGTGGTGATCTTCCTGGTCACGCTGATCGGCGGGCGCATCATTCCAAGTTTCACCCGCAACTGGCTGGTCAAACGCACTCCGGCACATCTGCCGGCCCCGGCCAGCCGCTTCGACGCGATCAGCCTTGTCGTCGGAGCGGCCGCGTTGCTGGCATGGGCATTTCATCCCCATGGCGGGCCGGTGGGCGGATTGCTGCTGGCGGCCGCCGCGCTGCATTTCATTCGCCTGAGCCGCTGGCAAGGCGCCCGCACGGGCGCGTCACCGCTGCTGCTGATGCTGCATGTCGCCTATGGCTTCGTGCCGCTTGGCCTCGCGGCGACCGCAGCCGCTTCCGTCGATCTTCTGCCGGTCGCGGCGGGTGTCCACCTGCTCGGCATCGGCGCCATCGGCGGCATGACCATCTCGGTGATGATGCGCGCGTCCCTGGGACACACCGGCCACGCGCTTGTCGCCGGACCGGTCCTGACGGCCGCCGCCGCGATGGTCTTCCTGGCGGCCCTGATCCGGGTCCTTGCCCCGGACATGTTCTTTTCCGGTGTCAGCGGACTCTGGATCGCGGCCCTGCTGTGGGCCGCGGGCTTCTCGGTGTTCACCCTGCGCATCGGCCCCTATCTGGCCCGCACCAGCCGGAAGCCGACATAATCCGCCGGAAGGCCGGCGGCACAGCCGCCGACCTTCGGGTTGCGCACCAGGTCGACGATGATCGCGCGGTGCTTGCCTTCCGCGATATGGGCACCGCAATATTCCTGCTGCCGGACAGGCGCCAGCCCCTCTTCCGTCAGATCCGAGTTCGCCACGCAGGTGGTGGTCCATTCCCAGACGTTGCCGGCAATGTCGGCCACGCCGTGAGAATTCTCTCCGAAGGTGCCGAGCGGCTGCGGCTCGGCGGCGATGTCGCCGCGTGACGCGACATTGCGCGCATAGGCCGCGAGCCAGCGCTGCGCCGGATCGTCCTCGTCCTCGGCAACGATTTCTTCCTCGAAAAAACGCTCGGCTGCCGCGCGCTGCCACTCCCGGTCGTCGGGAAGGCGCCAGTTCTGCCGGGTCTTGCGGGAAAACCAGGCGGCGTAGGCGGTGGCGTCATACCAGTTGACTTCAGTTTGCGGCAACGCGGCCCCCGCGCCGCCACTTTGCGGCGGGGTTGAGGCCTGACATGCCCCCTCGGTGACGCAAGCGGCATATTCGGCACGGCTGACCTGGTATTTCATGATCTCCAGGGGATGCTCCGCCACCGGCGATTCCAGGGGTGCGTCGACCAGCTTGCCATAGAAGCGATAGGTCCCGGCCGGACGATAGGTGAAGGCCCCCGGCGCAATCACGACGGTTTCCGGCAGGTCGGTGAGTGCGGGCCGTGTCAAGGTCCAGGCGGTCACGGCGACGGCTGTGGCAGTGACCGCCAGCGCCGCGCCGGCAAGCAGTCGGGATGTCATCTCGGGCTCCTTTCACATCGCAAAAGGGGGCAGCCGCTGAACGGCCGCCCCCGATTGCCGAGTTCGCACTTCTTGCCGTGCTTAAGGCAGCGCAGTCTTGCCCTCGAAGGCGACGTCATATTCGGTCGGAGCGACGAGTTGTTCCATCAGGTCGTTGTTCCATTCCCCCTCGACCAGCACATGCGCCGTGGCGCCGAGATTGACCGCCTCGATGAGATTGTGGTTCACGTAGGCGTAGACGCCCGGCTGCAGAAACTCGTAGAGCGCTGCCCCAGCGGAGCCGCCGCGGATAAACCAGGTTTCCAGGTCACGGGAAGGCGGATTGTTGAACTTGCCGAGTTCCCAGACCAGATCGCCGTGGCCGCCGATCAGGTGCGGGCGTGAATCGCGGTTTGCCTGACTGTGGACGAACAATACCCGTTCGCCCTGATTGGCCGTCAGCGCGCCTTCGCCGGTCAGCGCGCCGACCTTGCCGTTGAACACCACATGACTGGGGATCAGCCCGTTCATCACTTCGAGCGTATCGGCATAACTGTCGCCGGCATCCTCGAAACGCATGTAGTCGCCGGCTTCGTCCTTCGGAATGTAGAAGTCGTTCTCTCCGATATAGTAGACGCGGTCGTAAGCGACCGGCGCGCCGTTGTGATCGCTCAGCCCCTTGCGCGGCAGCACCATGATGGCGCCGGACATGCCGGATACGACGTGCCAGGGGATCATCGGGCCACCCGGTGCGCAGTGATAGACGAAGGTTCCGGCCCGGGTCGCCTTGAACCGCAGCTTGGTCTTTTCGCCCGGATTGACCAGCGTCAGGGACCCACCGCCAAGTGCGCCCGTGGCCGCATGAAAGTCGATATTGTGCTGCATGGTGTTGTCGGGACCGTTGAACAGTGTCAGCTCGACATAATCGCCCTCATGGACCACCATCAGCGGCCCCGGCACCGACCCGTTGAAGGTCATTGCCTGGAGATAGGCATCGTCGGCCACCTGGACTTCCTTCTCGACGATCTTCATCTCGAATTCGACGATCCGCGGCTCAGCAGGGGCGATCTGATCATGGTCATGGACGAAAGGCGGCGCCACCAGCTTGTGCTTGATGCGTTCGAGACCGGACAGGTCGGTGGGCGGGGCCATGGATGTATCCATGATTTCCTCACTCTGTACCGTCTTCACGATGAAAGGGCTGGCGGCAACGCCGGCTGCCCCCATCAATGCGGCTCTGCGCGTCAACATCTGTCTCTCCTTCGGGTTGTCGAACTGTCCCGAAGAATTTAGCAAATGCCGGTACGGCGACGTTGTTCCAGCACAAGGTTGAAGGAGGCAAACCCTGTGCGCCGGCCTGTTCCGGCAGCTCACGGCGGGGGCACCGGCGTCCCGGAGACGGGCATCCGTTCAGGGCAAACCGATCGCGATGGTCCGGTGGCTTGCCGCCGAGGCGGCGACGGCTTCCGCGATCATGACATCGGCCACAAATTCGGCGGGAGTGTTGCGGCATGACCCGGTGCCATCGATCGCGTCGAGAAAGCACTGCGCCTGGGCCAGAAAAGGCCTGTCCCCGGTGAAAACCTCCTGCGTGACCTTGCCACCCGAATGGACCTGCAGCGACCCCGGCCCCTCGTCGGAGGGAAACACGTGCAACTCCCCCCCGGTTCCCAGAAAGATGACATGCCACGCGGCATCCTCGTCCGGGGAACCGGAGCGCACGTAACCGGCCGTGAGGGTGCACAAGACCTCGTCTGGGAACAGCAGCCCGGCAACGCAGGTCTCTTCGCGAACCAGTCCGGGCCCGGTGTGTTTCTTGCGGTTGGCGAAAGCCGACACATGGAGCGGATGGCCCAGCAGTCCGCGCAGCGGGTTGAGGAAGGCGTAGGTCATGTGCGTCAGGGGCATGCCGCCACTGTTGGTCTGATCGTAATACCAGCTGGCGGGATCGGCCGCGAACAGGGCCACGGCCCGCACCGCGATGAGTGTGCCGATCTCGCCTGAATGCAATCGGCGGCGGGCGCTTTCCCAGACGGCCTTGTAGCGGGCTTCATAGCCGGCCTCCACGATCGAGCCTTGCGCGGCGGCCCGTTCCGCGATCCTGCGCGCTTCCCCGGCCGAATTCGCGGGACTTCCGCCGATCAGCACATGCGCGCCCGTTTCCAGCGCCCAGCGGACCACATCCTCCTGAACCAGATGGGGGGTTTCCACGAGCACCACATCCGGCGCGCAGGAACTCAACCGCCGAAAATCGTCAAAACAGGTATTGCAGCCATACTGGTGCGCGAAGGCTTGCGCGCTCGACAGACGCCGGGCCGCGACACCGCACAGCATCACCCGCTGCGTCTCCAGAAAGGCCTGGGTCCGGACATGCGCCATCCGGCCGGCCCCGACTACGGCGAGCCGTTTCATGGCCGCGCGCCTTTCAAGGTTGAAGGGACGCCGTCCGTCCCTCGGTTTTCGATGCCTGGACGGTGGCGAGCACGCTGAAGACAGCCATATAGACCATCACGCCCGACGAAAGCGCCAGCACCGGGTAGACCGGTTCGGGAAACGCATACAGCAGGAACAGATTGCACCCGGCCCACAGCGCCACCAGCGCCAGGTTCAGCCGGCGAAGCCGGACAGTGCGTGTCGGATAGATGAACTTGACCGGCACGAAATGGAGAATGCAGAACCCCGCGACGACAAGGCCATTGCCCCAGTGCGGCAGGTTCAGGAAAAACAGGTAGAACACCACGATGCTCCACATGGCCGGGAAACCGCGAAAGTAGAAGTCGTCCGTCATCGCCTCGAGATTGGCATAATGGTAGCATGATACCAGCAAAACGGCACCGGCGGCCGGCATGCGCAGGGGCTCGGGCAGCAGGCTGGAGGCAAGCAGGAAATACGCCGGAATGAAGACGATGTTGAGAAAGTCGATCACGTAATCCAGCATGCGTCCGTCGATCGAGGGAAGCACCTCCTTGACGCGGGCCGCCCGTGCCAGAGACCCGTCGACGGCGTCGATCAGATAGGCCGCGAACAGCCACACCAGCGCCTCGCGGAACCGGCCCGCGTGGATCGCCTGCACGGCCAGCAGGCCTAGGACGGCTCCCGAGGCCGTGAACGCGTGAACCGACCAGGCAAGCACGCGCTGCATCGGAGCGGCGGCGGCAGGGGCGGAATGTGACGGGACGCGGGTTTCCATGGTCGGTCGGCTCTATCGTTGCGCGGAGGTCAGGGCGACGGCCTGGTCGAGCCAGGGCCGTGGATGCTGTTCGAACAGGTCCGGCGCGTAAGTGCGCGCCGTGGTGTCGAACAACCACCCATCGGTGCGGACGATGCCCTGGTCCGTTGAAAAGAGGGCTTCCGCGTCTTCCGGACAGCCTGCGTAATTCTGGACGAACAGCTTCTTGCATTCCTCGGGATCGGCTTCCTTGACCCAGTGGTGCAGGGTCGGGTGCTGGACGATGGTGTGGTCGTTCTTCCAAAGTCCGCGCGCGATCCCGGCCGGGCGGGTGCGGTCTTCATATTCCAGCGCTACCTTGTTGAGCTTCACGTCGAGCGCGGCGACCGCCGCATGGAACGCCAGTTCGTCACAGATATCGTTAGGCCAGCGGATATAGGCCGTGCCGGGAAGCGTCTCCATCTGCCACTGGTCGATGACGCGGATCCAGGCATCCAGCCAGGCAAGGCACGAAGTATCGGCCATGACGGTGCCGGTGTTGTAGGTGATCCAGAACGGTTGGGCCGGCTGGCGCACAGAGACCAGCGGCGGCTGCCAGGATGCGGGCAGGGGACGGACGATCCGGCACTCGACATCCAGAAACAGGACCGTCCCGTGGTCCAGGACGCCCTGTCTGATGATGCGTGGATGATTGCACCAGGCCTGGACAAGGTCGGGATAGGTCCGGTCGATCTCGTAGAGGTGAAACGGGTATCCCAACCGGCGGCAGTCCTGGCGCAACCCGTCAGCCAGATACTTGTAATCTCCGGTGCACCAGCTGATGACGGTGACCATCGGGTCAGGGGCCGGCGGTGTATTCGGTGCGGGCAAGGGCGCGGTCCTTCATGTAATGGCCGATGGTGCACTCCAGCGCCTCCTGGATCCCCACCCTGGGCCGCCATCCCAGTGCCGCCGTGAGGGCGGCGATGTCCGGTCTCCTGCGGGACACATCCTGATAGCCCGGGCCGTAAAAGACCCCGGCGCTGACCGGCTGCAGCGCAAGACCGGTCATGAGGTCCTCATAGCCCGGGTAGCCCGAGACGATCCGGCCCATATGATCGGCCAGTTCGGCGATCGTGCAGACATTGTCCGGGTTGCCGATGTTGAAGATCCGGTTGTCGGCGACACCGTCGGGATTTTCCGCGATCCGCATCAGGGCATCGATGCCGTCGCTGATATAGGTGAACGACCGGCTTTGCTGTCCGCCTTCCACCAGCGGGACCGGCTCGCGCCGAAGCATGTGACCCAGGAACTGGGTGACGACACGCGAGCTGCCGGGTTCATCGTTCCGGGTGTCGTCCTGGTTGGGACCGATCCAGTTGAACGGGCGGAAAATGGTGAAGCGCAGACCTTCAGTCCGGTAGGCCCAGATGATGCGGTCGAGCATCTGCTTGGCACTGGCATAGATCCAGCGCTCCTTGGAGGTCGGACCGAAGACCATCGGGCTGGTCTCCTCGTTGAAGGTCTCGTCGGCACACATGCCGTAGACCTCCGAGGTCGACGGGAAGATCACCCGCGTGTCGTGATGCAGGCACATGCGGACAATGCGCAGGTTCTCCTCGAACACCAGTTCGAACACCCGTATCGGCTCGAGAACGTAGCGGCGCGGCTGCGCGATGGCGACCAGCGGGAAGACGATGTCAGACCGGGCGATCTGCTGATCGATCCAGGGACGCTCCCGGTGAATGTCGCCCTGACGGAATTCGAAGCGCGGATGGCCCAGAAGCGGCGTCAGCCGGTCGCTCGTCAGGTCGATGCCGGACAACGTCCAGTCTGTTTCTTCCAGAATGCGGCGGGCCAGTGCATGCCCGATAAACCCGTTTACGCCCAAAATATGAATGTGCATTCTTGTGACCTGTAACGAATGAATAGCCTACGCTCGGTAACGCTGAACGACACGTTCGAGCGCGGTGATGACATCGTCCTGATCCGCATCCGTCATCGAGGGATACAGCGGCAGTGACAGGATCCGGGATCCGGCATCTGCGGCACACGGACAGTCTTCCGGGCGCAGATGATACTTGTTGCGGTAATAGGGCTGGGTATGGAGTGGCGGAAAGTGCAGGCCTGCGCCGATATTGGCGCGCGCCAGCTCGTCGAGCACTTCATTGCGGCCGATGCGCAACGCGCCCTGTTCGATGCGCACGATGTACAAATGCCAGGCATGGTGATGGACATAGGGCACCGGGGCGAGCGGGGTTATTTCCGGCAGCGCCTGCAGCAAGGCCGTGTAGCGTGCGGCAAGCTGTGCGCGCCGGCGGTTGAAACCGTCGAGCTTGGGCAATTGCCGGAGACCGAGGGCGGCCTGCATGTCGGGCATGTTGTACTTGTAGCCCGGTTCGATGATTTCATATTCGGGCGCGCCCTTGCGGTTGTACCGCGACCAGGCGTCCTTGGTGACGCCGTGAAAGCGCAGCAGGCGCAACCGCTCGGCCAGGGCGTCGTCGTTCAGGACCACCATGCCGCCTTCGCCGGTGGTGATGTTCTTGATCGGATGAAAGCTGAAAATGGCCATGTGCCCGTCGGAGCCGATTTCCCGGTCCTGATACCGGGTGCCGAGGGCGTGCGCCGCGTCTTCCACCAGTGTCACGCCGGTGCCCTCGACAAGCCGGCGCAAGGCCGTCAGGTCGCAGGGCGCACCGGCAAAATGCACCGGGATGACCGCGCGGGTGCGGGACGTGATCCGGCGGGCCACGTCTTCGGGGTCAACCTGCAGCGTCTCGGGAAGAACGTCCGCGAAGACGGCGCGGGCCCCCAGAAGTTCGACCATGTTGGCGCAGGACGCCCACGTGATGGCGGGAACGATCACCTCGTCGCCCGGACCGATGCCGAGCGCATGGGCCGCGATATGCCACCCCGCGGACGCCGAAGTCACCGCGATAGCATGCGCCACCCCCAGACGCTCCCGGAACAGCGCTTCGAATTGTGCCGTGCGGGGCCCGGTCGTGATCCAGCCGGAGCGCACACATGCGACCAGTTCCTCGATTTCCTCGTCCCCGAGGACGGGCTGGGAAAAGGGCAAGAATGTTGCGCGAACCTGCTCGATCACCGCGGTGGGGCTCCTTGATCGGGAAAAGAGGGCCTCACTGTTCCGGCGCGTTGCGGACAGCATGGTGGAACAGATCCCATTGGGGGTCGAAAATGAATGCCCGGATCAGCTTCCAGCGCGAGGTGAAGGCATGCAGCGGTTCATAAAACTCCGGCGCAATCCGGCTGACGCTGGGCAGCCGGCTCCAGGGGATCCCCGGAAAGTCGTGATGCTCGTTGTGACAGCCGAAATTGCATTCGAGGATGTTGGACGGTCCGGTGAAGTTGTTTGTCTCCTGGCCGTCCTCGACCATCAGGTGCTCCTGCAGCACGCGCGCACCAAGCGGGTGCAGGCTGAAGGCGAAGAAAAAAGACAGGAACAGGTAGAGCAGCGGACCGGGGCCGAGCAACCAGACGATCACAACGTCGACGGCAAGCTGGACGACGACGTTGATCGTCATCCATTTGGTGAAAAAGGGAGCGCTGCCGGAAAATTTCATAGTCCGGAACGCCTGGAAGACGACAAAGAATGTCAGCCAGACGGCCTTGCGCCAGGCGCTGTTGCCCACCCACCTGGCCTCCCATCGGGTTGGTATGCCGACATCCTGCCGGTAATCGCCCATATTGGCGTGGTGCCAGTAATGATAGCGCCGGAACGATTCCGCGCTGACGATCACGAGCGGCGTGTTCGCCAGGATGGCGACGATCCTGTTGGCGTTCCGCGTCCGGAAGATCAGCCCGTGGGCGGCATCGTGAATGAGCGCGTACAGTGACGCTGAAACATAGGCGCCGACACAGTAGGCGGCAGCCGCAAGCAGCCAGACCGGCGCGTCCCGCAGCAGGAAGGCCATTGAAAAATGCAGCGCCACGAGGCCGGCCACCAGCAACGCGGATCTGGGTTCGGGACCGAACAGCTGCCGGATTTCCGGATGCGCGCTCAGGATCTGCTTGCGTCTCTGCTTGTGCGGGTCCGAACAGTCGATCCTGACGAAGTCGGCCTGGATGTTCGGCACGGCGGTCATCGCGGCGCGGCTGTCTGGAGGCGCGGCAGCGCCACGGCAGGGGCGCGGGGCAATGGTTGATGACGGTGAGGCCCACCGTTTTTCAGAGTGTTTGAACGTCTGGTCAACCATGTCGCTCCTGCTGGTGATTTCACGACAGTGTGTCGGATCACATTTGCGGGGAGAGGTTGTGAAAGCAGGCGCGTCCGGTCGCTGCGATCACGTTCAGCCCCCTGAACGAGAAACCCTAAGGTTGCACACTAACAAAAATACACCGCAATTCAACTCTCAACCCATGGCAGGCATTCAATGTCCGGCTCCGTCAGGTTTGGGCCGGGATCCGGGTCGGGCTCGGCATCGCGGTTCTCATGTCTCGCGGTCAGGCCAAAAGCCCGGCCGTGGATGCGGGTTTTTCCCGGTCCGAGACACCGGGTGCGGCCGGGATGGGCCCGGACTCATGGACAGAGTGCACAACCGAAGATGGAAAAACAAAAGAGTTCATTTGACAGAATTGACAAAGAAACTGTGTCGAAAAAGCAAATGATTCACGAATGATCTGGAATTTCGACGATTTCAAGAAGTTTTATTCTCGTGAGTATCGACCTGGCGGATTTTTTTCTTACAATCGATTTTGTGTTGCGCCGCACACCTCCCATGCGGGGCCACGTTGAACAGGACCACTACATATGCTGTACACCGCCTATGTGGCCGTGTGCCTTGCATCCACGCCGGTCCAGGACTGCAACAGGGACAGCGCGCTCAACTGGATGGTTGCGCCGGGTATGCACCACCTGTCCTATTGCATGATCCACGGACAACAGTTCGCCGCCACTTCCGGCACCGTGAAGGACGGCGACATCGTGAAGGTCTACTGCAAGGCACCCGACCAGTTCAGACAAGCCGGCTGACCGGCCTCCTCCCCTCTGAACGCCACCTTGAAATCCGGACGCTCCGAAAGGACCGCCCGGATTTTTCTTTTGCGGGGGATTGGGGCGGGAGGGGTGCTATGGGCGGGAAGCGGACGTTTGTTGCGGCGTGGACGAACGTCTGCACTGCGGACTTTGCAGACTTTCGCTGCGATTTCCCCACTGACCGCTTATCGTCAAAGCCGTGTTAAGTGCAGCCCGCCCCTGTTTCCATCACCGTGTTATCGCCATAAACGCACTTCCACCGAGCAAAAAGCCACCACCCGAGTATCCGAGCCGCCGCCGTGCTTTCGCATTCTGAAATGTTTTCCGTGCCTGTGCCGCTAACAGAGCGTAGCCGCCCAGCACGACCCCGACGATTACGGTTGAAGTCACGACCACAATAGCGAATTGCGAGTAGATGTTTGCCGCCGGATCCAGAAACTGCGATAGAAAAGCCACGTAGAAGATTATGGCTTTTGGGTTCAAGATTGCTGTAAAAAATCCGGCTCTAGCGTCTGACGCGCCGGGTTGGTCTATTTCTTCTCGTAGCTCAGGCCCCCCTTCACGACGCGCTTGGAGTATTTGTGTCAAGCCGAGATAGGCCATGTAAAGGACGCCTGTCCATTTCACGATCTGAAACAATTCTGATGATGCCGCCAGAATTGCACCGACCCCTAAAAGGGAGAGGGCCACCAGGACGACACCTCCGGCGAGTTCACCGAGGATGCACAGAGAAGCGGCTCTGGTGCCACGCGACAGTGCCAGCCCCGTGACCAGTAATACACTAGGTCCAGGAATGATCGAAATAACGGTATAGGTTGCGACGAACGCGATCCAGAGTTCCAGTTCCATGTTGTTTTCCTTGGTGCAGCTTTAATCCCAGATCAAAATAAGTAGATCCGAGCCGAATATTATGGCGATACCGATAATAGACAGCATATCAGGCAGTTCGCTGAAGAACAGGCTCCCCCAGATCAGGCTAAAGATCAGATAGCTGTAGTCGAACGCCGCTACGGTGGCGGGTGGGCCGTTCTGATAGGCTATGGCCGCGCCAACGCTGCCGATTAAGATGACTGCCGCAAGGGCCGCCAAGACACCTATCTGCGTCATATCCATGGGCTGCCATGGTCCGAAGACGAACGATCCTTCCTGGCCGGCGTACAGCCCAAGGATCACCCCACTGGCGATGAACGCGATGTTCAAGGCCAGGGCCAGCGCAAAGGGATCGTCGTCGTGGCACCGGGCCGAGGTCAGCACCATCGCGCAGGCATAGAGAAACCCGGCGAGAACGGGGAGCAGGGTGGCGACCTGAAAACCGGACGTGTCGGGCCGAAGGATCAGGACAACCCCGCCGAAGCCGAGGACGATGGCAAACAGGGTACGCGGCGCGGGCCACCTGACCGCAAGACCCGCCGTGATCATCGTGATCATGATCGGAGAGGTGTAATAGGCCGCCGCCGCCAGCGACAGGGGCATCAACGGAAGGGAGACGTAGTAGCTGAGCCACATCACGACCAGCAGTGTGCTGCGAGTCCCGACCCAAAAAGCAGAACTGAACCGCAAGACACCTTTCCGGCGCGCAAGCCAGCAGAGGATCGGAAGGACTAGCGCCGAGCGAAAGATATACATCTGCCAAAGCGGCAGCGACAGGCTGGTCGCCTTGATAATGGCGTCGCCTAGCGAAAGAGCCAGAACGGCGACGACCACAGCCAAAACGGCACGTCCCGTGCAATATGTGTGCACCGACGCTTCGTCCGGGCCACTTTCGGCTTTTGAAGATACCGTCATGCGTTTAGGAAATCATGTATCATCTCCGCTCGACCCAGCGGTGTCGTTCGGGCATTCTTATGCGGGTTGTTCATCCTTGAAACCTTCCGGTGAATGTTTGGTCGCAAACACCTTCAGGCTTTCAATAAGGATGAACAACCTTCTCAGAACTCACACCTAGAACGTGATCTGGGGGTATCACTATTCGAGCGCAGGAACCGCGCCGTGTTCCTGACGAATGAAGGACGACGGCTTGGAAGGGTTGTCAGCGCGGCCCTGTCCGACATCGCCTCGGAGGTCGATCTTCTATGTGGAGAGAGCCGAACGCGTGAACTGATCCTGCGCTGTCAGCATTGCGAAGCGTTTTACTGGCTGATGCCACGCCTCGCCCGTTTTCACGCGCGGCATCCCGATACGGAAGTCCGTGTTGTAAGCGCGTTGAAGCCGCTTACGGAAGCCCCGGAACGCTTCGATGTGGCAATCCAGACCTCGGGTCGTCCTGCGGGGACCGCGCGTTTGGCATTCACGGCCTCCGACCACATTTTTCCTGTCTGCGCGCCGGCGCTGATCAAGGGTGCGGTATCACCGATCTCTCCAACCGATCTCACACGCTATCCGCTTCTGTCGCATCTGGTCGTTCCGCAGGATTGGATGGATTGGCCGGAGTGGGTCGAGGCTATCGGCGCGACGATACCTGCCGGTCATCGCTTCGTCCCCTTCAACAGCTTCCCGCTGGTCCTTCAGGCCGCCGTCGCAGGTCAGGGAATTGCCTTGGGTTGGCGGCGCACAGTCGAAGGCATGATTGCCGATGGAAAGCTGGTCCAACCTTGTGCGGAAGCCGTACAGAAGCCGACCGAGTACTCAGTCTTTCGCGGACCTGGGCGTGGATTGCACCCGGATGCGGACAAATTGTTAAATTGGCTATCCGATGAACTCTCGGACTGAATCCGGACCACAAGCGGACATACACGGCGTTGCGCAGTATCCAGCACTATGGGCTCGATCCGGACCTTCGCCGCGCGAAGCACGGATGTCAGCTTCTTAAGTTAGGACGAATCTGTGACTTCCACCGAGACTCTTACAGAGTCTGTGATTGCAGCAGTTAAAAAGCTTACCGCCTGTTGCGGGGACATAGAAGCCCCGTTTGTTCACAGCTTCCCCCAAAGTTGCTGTGAACTTATTTCAGTCCACTTGGGCTTGATCCTGAAGAAGGCAAATCCACACCAGCAGGTCCAAGTTGTAAAAGCTTACAACAGATCTTCCGGCGAATGGCACTATTGGGTGGAAGTGGATAATCTGGTGCTAGATTTGACAGCCCACCAATTCGAGCAGTGTTCGGAACCTCTTGTTTGCGCAAAACCTAGTCCGTTGGAAAATTTCTTCCCCGATATTGAACGTATTTCCCCAAGAGAAGCCAAGTGCGCTGCTCCCTTCAATATTAACCCTGAAATTGAATCTATTTTGGCGGTGTTTACGAGTTAGGCTGAAGCGCAACTCACAACGAATTGCTGCTGTTGGGAAGCTGCAGCGCAGCATCGGCAAGCTTGGTAAATGTCCGCTCCGGCCCGATTGCCTCCATCCTCCCAATATCCCCAAAACAAAAAAGGGCGGCCCGAGGACCGCCCTTTCCGGTAGACTTGTGAGCTTTGGGCTTCTTAGAAGCCCATGCCGCCCATGCCGCCCATGTCGCCGCCCGGCATTGCCGGAGCTGCGTCCTTCTTCGGAAGTTCGGCAACCATGGCTTCGGTGGTGATCAGCAGGCCGGCAACGGAAGCCGCGTCCTGCAGAGCAGTCCGGACAACCTTGGTCGGGTCGATGATACCGGCTTCGATCATGTTGACGAATTCTTCCGTCTGGGCGTTGAAGCCGAAGGTCGGATCGTTGTTTTCCTGGATCTTGCCGACAACGATGGAGCCTTCGACACCAGCGTTTTCAACGATCTGACGGATCGGGGATTCCAGAGCGCGCAGAACGATCTTGATGCCGGCTGCGATGTCGGAATTGGCCGAGGTCAGTTTCTCAACCGCGATCTTCGCACGCAGCAGAGCCACGCCGCCACCCGGGACGATGCCTTCTTCGACGGCAGCGCGGGTTGCGTTGAGAGCGTCGTCGACGCGGTCTTTCTTTTCCTTCACTTCGATTTCGGTCGCACCGCCGACGCGGATGACCGCAACGCCGCCAGCGAGCTTGGCAAGGCGTTCCTGCAGCTTCTCACGGTCGTAATCGGAAGTGGTTTCCTCGATCTGGGCCTTGATCTGACCGACGCGGCCGTTGATGTCATCCTTGGAACCGGCGCCATCGACGATGGTGGTGGTTTCCTTGGTGATGGCGACCTTCTCGGCGGTGCCGAGCATGTCGAGGGTGACATTCTCGAGCTTGATGCCGAGGTCTTCGGAAATCACCGTGCCGCCCGTCAGGATGGCGAGGTCTTCCAGCATGGCCTTGCGGCGGTCGCCGAAGCCCGGAGCCTTGACAGCAGCGATTTTCAGGCCACCGCGCAGCTTGTTGACGACGAGGGTCGCAAGAGCTTCGCCTTCAACGTCTTCTGCGATGATCAGCAGCGGACGGGAAGACTGAACGACAGCTTCCAGGATCGGCAGCATGGCCTGCAGGTTGGAGAGTTTCTTCTCGTGCAGCAGGATGTAAGGCTTTTCCAGGTCGGCCAGCATCTTGTCGGCATTGGTGACGAAGTAGGGAGACAGGTAGCCGCGGTCGAACTGCATGCCTTCCACGACTTCGAGTTCGGTCTCGAGAGACTTGGCTTCCTCGACCGTGATCACGCCTTCGTTGCCGACTTTCTGCATGGCTTCGGCAATGTCCTGACCGACCTGCTCGTCACCGTTCGCGGAAATGGTGCCGACCTGGGCAACTTCAGCGGAGGTGGTGATCGGCTTGGAAGCGGCTTCCAGGGCCTTGACGGCTTCGGCTGCGGCCAAGTCGACGCCGCGCTTCAGGTCCATCGGGTTCATGCCGGCTGCAACAGCCTTGGCGCCTTCCTTGACGATGGACTGGGCCAGAACGGTCGCGGTGGTGGTTCCGTCGCCAGCGATGTCGTTGGTCTTGGAGGCCACTTCGCGCACCATCTGGGCGCCCATGTTCTCGAACTTGTCTTCAAGTTCGATTTCCTTGGCAACGGAAACACCGTCCTTGGTGATCCGCGGTGCGCCGAAGGACTTGTCGAGAACGACGTTACGGCCTTTCGGGCCGAGGGTCACCTTGACGGCGTTGGCGAGCGTGTCCACGCCGCGGAGCATGCGCTCGCGGGCGTCGGAACCGAATTTTACTTCTTTAGCAGACATGGGATCGTCTCACTTGTTTGTGGAATTTGATTGAGATCAGGAGCGGTTCGCTGGAACTTAAGCGATCACGCCCATGATGTCGGATTCCTTCATGATCAGGAGGTCTTCACCATCGATCTTGACTTCGGTGCCGGACCATTTGCCGAACAGAACGCGGTCGCCGGCCTTGACGTCGAGCGTAACGATCTCGCCATTGTCCTTGCGAGCGCCGTTGCCGACAGCGATGATTTCGCCTTCCTGCGGCTTCTCCTTGGCGGAGTCCGGAATGATGATGCCGCCAGCGGTCTTTTCTTCAGAGTCTACGCGGCGAACGACAACACGGTCGTGCAGTGGACGGAATGCCATAACACTGTTTCCTCTCATGAGCGCGCCCCCACGCATAAGGCAGCGCGCGAGACATGATCATTGGGTTGACATGCACGGAAGGATCGAGCCTCCCGTCGCGCGTTAGCACTCCTTAACAGCGAGTGCTAACGGCGCCATGGATTTATGAAGCCGCGTCGCTCTTGTCAATGCTTTGTGAAGATAAATCGTTCGCCCGAACCGCCTGTGTCGGCGATTGAGCCAGCCGAAACCGCGGCCCCGCAGCCTTGCCGGGGCCCGCAACCGGTCTTCAGTTGGCGTCGCTTGCAGCGCCGGTCACTGTAAAGGGCAGGGTGAAGGCGGACCGGGTGCCGCCGATCTCGTCCTTGAACAGGGTTTCGATCCGGTAGGCGCCCGCCGGCAGTCCGCTGAATTCGAAGGAGAGCGCTGCGGACAGTTCCCGCTGCCTGGTGCGGCCGCTGCCGGAAAAGGTCGCGAAATTGTCCTGTTCGGCCAGAACCTGGCCGGCAGGGGTCAGCAGACGGAAACTTGCCGTCAGTTCATAGGCATATCCGGTACCGGTCTCCCGGAACCCGTATCCGACGGGTTCGGCATAGACGGACAGGGGGCCCTCGCCCGTGAACACCGCTTCGCCGCGCGGCGTGTATTGCCCGTAGCCTGTCGAAGGACCGTCGGTGAAGGTGACGCGGGTGAAGGCAAGGCCCGATGCGGTCCAGGCCTGATCGAAGGCGTCGAGCGCATTCTGGAAAGCGGCGGGCGGGCTGGCGGCTTCGGACTGGGCTTGCGCGCCGGTCAATCCCGCAAGCAAACCGACTGCGATCAGACCGGCGGATACGATCCGCCCAGGAGCACGACTTCCAGCCACCATTCTCATATTCCCCGCACGCCGTTAAATCTTGTCGTTCTTAGCGATTTTGCCGATATAGACCGACTTGCCCGATTACACAAGACAATGCGTGCGATGCGGTAAACACCCGTTCAAGCAAAGCCGAAATAATTCTCCGGGATTGAAGAGAACCGGAGTGGTCTTAAGGCCGTCCAGTCCGTGTCTGTGCATTCCGGTTACGGCTCTAAGCTCACATACACCGGGACGACCACGACTGCCGTTTGCGATAGATTGTCGAAGGACTGATTTCCAGCGCTGCCGCGGCCATCGAGATGTTGCCGTCAAAGGCATCCAGCGCATCTTCTATGATCCGCCGTTCCTGTGCCCAGAGCGGTTCGATCGTGCCGAACGGGCGGCTCGGGGGAGCGGCGCGGGAGCGTTCCCGGGACAGGTCGATCAGGGCGTTCGGCCGGGCGCTCTGGTCCCGGATCACCAGCGGCAGCATGTCGTAGGTGACTGCGGCGCCGTCGTTCATGACCACCATCTGCCGTATGGTGTTCTCAAGCTGACGAACGTTTCCGGGCCAGGCATAGGCAACGATCCGCGCTTCGGCGTCCGCGTCGAAGCCCTTGAAGGATCTGCGTTCCTCGGTGGAGTACCGGTCAAGGAACGTTTCCGCGAGCGGCAGGATGTCATCCCGGCGTTCGCGCAGGGGCGGAAGATGGATCGGCAACACGTGAAGGCGGTAATAGAGGTCTTCCCGGAACCGGCCGGCCGTGATTTCCGCCACCGGATTGCGGTTGGTGGCGCAGATGATGCGCGCATCGACCTTGCGGGTCTGCGTGTCACCGAGCCTCTGAAAGGTTCCCGTCTGCAGGAAGCGCAGCAGCTTGCTCTGCAGAAGAAGGTCCATTTCGCCGATTTCATCCAGAAACAGGGTGCCGCCATCGGCCTGTTCCGCGGCGCCGGCGCGATTGTCGGCCGCCCCGGTGAACGCGCCGCGCACATAGCCGAAAATCTCGCTCTCGATGAGGTCGCGAGGAATGGCGGCGCAGTTCAGGGTGACGAAACGGCTGGCCTGCCGTTCCGACTGGTCGTGAACGGCATTGGCGCAGAGTTCCTTGCCTGTGCCGGATTCTCCGGTGATGAACACGGGCGCCTGTGAAGGGGCCATCCGGGCGATCTGGTCGTGAATGTCGCGCATCTGCGAAGACACGCCGATCAGCGGGGCCGGCCCGGCCTGGGACTGCCGGGAGGAGGGCACCGAAAGCTGGGCCGGGGATGCTGCGCTGTTGTTGCGCAGGATCACGGGCTCGCGAGGTTCCGGCACGGTCCTGGCTGCCGCGGCCGGCATCGGCCGGCGCTGGTCGAGCTGGAAGACGATCTTCGTTGCAAGCGCGTCCAGGGAAAACGGCTTCGTGAGAAAGTCGTGGGCACCGGCGCGCATGGCACTGACGGCGCGGGACACCGAGCCTTTCGCGGACACCGCGATGATGACCGCTCTCGGACAGCGCACCGCATATGCCTCGAGCGCGTCATCGCCGCCGATGGTTTCCAGGTCGATGACAAGAATGTCCGTCGTCTTGTCCGCCAGGTCCTGCAGGCAGGAGGCCGAATCCGTATAAAGAATGGGGTCCGAGCAGGCCGTTGACAATTTGGCGCAAACCGCGGACGTGCGGGCCGCTTCCGAAGCCGATGCGTCCAGCACGCGTACAATTTCAGGCAGGTCCTTGCCCTCGATACTCCCCATTGCTGGGCAACTCCCATCGTGCGATCTGCGACATGCGAATACCGAAGCATTCTTCGCACTGATTCTTCTTCGAACAGGGTAAACAAAGCGTTGTCAGAAGACGCAATTTGCACAATTAGCTGACAACGGGGCGCTTTGCGGCCGCTCAGCCGGCGGCAAAGAGGTAGCCGGCGAAGAAACAAATCACCGCAAGGAGGACGGCAAGCGGCAGGGGAACAGGCAGGTGCGCCAGGCGGCTGAGTGACGGCGTGTCCGGACCTGCCCGGTCCTGGAGCCCGGGCGTGTCTGACCGGCCGGTCTCGAATCCGGTCCCGAATCCGGTCTTGGTATCGTCGGGCAGCGGCTCGGCCTCGGCGATCGGATGCGGGCCGGACTGGCCGCCGCGATCCGACGGCATGCCGGTCCGCACGGGGGACTTGCCGGGGTGCCCCTCCGGATTGAGGGAGACCACACTGGCAGTGCCCGGCAACGGGCTGCGACCGGCAGCCGGGGAGATGAACTCCGGCGCATAGCTGCCCTTGGGAATGACAATGCGTATGGCCGCGCCGGCACCGGAGCCCGAATAGTATTTTTCAAGCCGTCTGCGCAGGCGCGCCGCTTCAACCCGCACGATCGGATCGGTGACGGGATTGAATTCCTCCGGCCGGCCGAGCGCCTCGACGGCGATCGTGTAGCCCTTCAGCTTGTCCTGCTGATTGGCGAGGGTCGCGCGAACGATGAAGCCGAGAAACGAACGCAGTTGGGGAGCTGACTGGAACTCGGGGCTCTGCAATGTCGAGACAAGCGCCGCCTGCACCACGTCCTGATCGAGCGGCGGGTTCGCCTCCTGGGCGCTCCGGGAGGGCAGGCCGCCCTCATGCTGTGCTGATTTCAAGTGATCCATGGGGTTCGGAGAATTCCGACCTCGGCTGCGTTCATCTGACTTTTGGTTTCGCAAGGGTGTTTGGAACGCTCGTTACTGTGGCCGTCCGGCGGCTTGCAGACCAGCTCCAGCGAGAATTCGATCAAAATTACCGTTACCACGACAAAACTTCCCCTGAGTAAGTTTACCGGAAGCCCGTCAGGTTGCATAGTCCAAAAGCCGGCGCCCGGCACCGGAAACGATTATGGCGCGGTTCGAAGGCAGGGGCCACCATGTGCCCGCGAACCGGGTGACAAAACACAGATTTTACTGAACAGACAAACCAAAATCGGGGACAAGTCCCGGATTTCACGTCTTAAAGCGGCTTGCGGATTCGGTGGCGACTGGTTCTTAAGGCATGATTAACCAGTAACTTTTGATTCGGATCGGAACATTCCACCGCCATGGGCCGGACAGGGACCATTTTTGTAGCAGTATGTATGGCCGTGATCGCCTTGTCGTCCGCGACGGTCCTGGTCTTCCAGTTCGGCCGTCCGTTCGGTGAAGCCGTCTCCCTGTCGCTTGCGCTGATGTGCACGATGATCCTTTTCCATCTCCTCATCGGCCGGGCACGGGACCGGGGCGCCGTCAGCGAGGCGGTTGACCGTCTCGAGGAGCGCATGGCGGATCTCGACGACGATGTCGGCAATCTCGAGGGCCGCCTCACGGGCATGGAACATTCCGCGCCGCGCCGGACCCGCGCCGAGATCGATCCATTGTTTGCGGAAGTCGAGGTGCTGGGCACCCTGGTCAAGCAGATGGCCGAAGCCATGTCGGACCTGGAAACCAGGGTCGAGGACCAGCAGGCGATCGCGCCGCCGCCGCAAAGACCGGGCCTGCCGCACTACCAGCAGCCCCATCCGGGCGAACGCGAACCGGCTTACGCGGCGCCGCAACAGCCACCCGCACAATTTGTTTCGCCGCCGGCGCGGGCGCCGCAGGATCCCTATGCCGTCGATCCGGCGCAACAGCGGCGGGACATTGGGAACATCGACAACCGCTATCCCGCCCACGCGCCGAGGCGCGAGGACCTCTCGCAAACCGGCGACTATCTCCACGCGGACAATCGGGGGCAGGACAGCGTCCTCCCGTCCGCCGACCCGGTCATGGAACCGCAGCCACCGAAGCCCAATCTGGCGATGCGGGAACTGATCACCTCCGCCCTGAACGCCAACCGGGTGGAACTGCATCTACAGCCCATCGTCACGCTGCCGCAGCGCCAGGTGAAGTTCTACGAGGCCTTCACCCGCTTGCGCGATGCGGAAGGCACCCTTGTCGAAGCGGGATCCTTCCTGCCCGAAGCCATTTTGTCCGGACAGATCGCCCGCATCGACAATCTGCTGCTGTTCCGTTCGATCCAGGTGGTGCGCCGGCTGACGTCGCGCAATCGCAACGCGATCCTGTTCTGCAACATCTCGGCGCTGACGCTTGTCGACGAAACGTTCTTCCCGGGCTTCCTGGAATTCGTCAAGGCCAACCAGAACTTCGCGGATGTGCTGGTGTTCGAGTTCTCCCAGTCCGATGTCGCTGAAATGGGGGCGATGGAGCTGGAAAGCCTGAGCGCGCTGTTCGAACTCGGCTTCCGGTTCTCGGTCGACCGGATCTCGGACATGAAGATGGATTTCAATTCACTGGCGGGCCGCGGCTTCAAATACGGCAAGCTTCATGCCGACTATCTCATCGGCCGGCGGGAGGCCAAGCACGGTCACATTCACCCGTCGGATTTCGGCGATCTGCTGCATCGCTACGGCATGCAGCTGATCACCGATCACGTCGAGACGGAATCGCAGGTTCTGGAACTTCTCGACTACGATGTGACGCTGGCGCAGGGCACGTTGTTCTCGCCGCCCCGCCCCGTCAGGGCGGAGGTCCTGCAGGGCGCTCCGGCTCCCGGTCCCAAGAGATCCGCAATGGGCTGACCAGCCCGGTCTCGGAAGCCGTTTTCACGTTACTGCCCTGAAACCGGATTGCACGGGTCCATGGACGCGCCCTGTCGCGCACCATCAGCCCTGTTTCGGTCCGACCGTCACGATGGTCGGGGTCTTGCCTGCCAGAAGCCGTTTGGCGACGCTGCGCACATCCTCGAGGCTGACTGCGTCGATCTCGCTGTTGCGGCGATCGAAATAGTCGACGCCGAGATCGGCATTTTGCAAAGCCACCAGCTGGCTGGCGATCTTGCCGGAACTGTCGAAGCGCAGCGCGTAGGATCCGGTCAGATATTGTTTGGCAGACCGCAGCTCGTCATCCGTGGGCCCCTGTGTCGCCATGCGTTCGATCTGAGCGCGCATGACATCAACGGCTTCCCCGGCCCGATCCGCCTTGGTCGCCGCGGAACCGATCAGAAGACCTGTGTGGAGATAGGGCGACAGGGAGGTGCCGGTGCTGTAGGACAGGCCGCGTTTTTCCCGGACCTCCTGGTACATCCAGGAGGTGAATGTTCCGCCCCCCAGAATGTGGTTCATGACATAGGCGGCCTGGTAGTCGGGATCGTTCCGGGTCAGTCCGGGCAGTCCGAGCAGGATCGTCGTCTGGGGAACCGCGAGGGTTTGAGAGATCCTTTCGCCGAAGGCCGGCTCCAGATCCGGCACGGGCACGAGATCCGCCTTTTCCGGCAACTGCGCGAAAACATTGTCCAGGATCTTCGCCAGCGTTTCGGCGTCGATTGCACCGACGACCCCGATGGTGAGCCCTTCCGTGGCCAGAAGCCTGCGATGCTGGGCGGTCAGGTCTGCAGGGGTCAGTTGCTCAAGGGTTGCCGCGGTTCCCAGTGTTGGCTGCGCATAAGGGTGGTCCCCGAACATGGCATTTGCGAGGGAGCGTCCGGCAATCGCGTCCGGATCGCTTTCATTGCGCCGCGCCCGTGTTGTCAACTGGGCCTTCATGCGTTCGACCGGTTCTTCGTCGAAGCGGGGGGCGTTGACCGCAAGCGCAAGCAGCTCCGCGGCGTCCTGAAGCGTGGGGGTCAGGGTCCGCATGCTGCCGTAGAACCGGTCCTTGCCGGTGCTGAAGCTGATGCTGACCGCAAGCTCTTCCTGACGGGCCTGGAAGGCTTCGGCTTCCAGGTCTCCCGCACCCTCATCGAGCGTCGCCGCAAGCAGGCGGGTCAGGCCTTGTTTGCCCGCCGGATCTTGCGCGGAGCCGCCATTGAACGAAAAATTCAGGGCGACCAGGGGAACGGTGTGGTCCTCGACCAGCCAGGCCTCGATGCCGCCGGGGCTCGTGACCTGCTGGATCTCCACGGCCTGCGCCAGCCGGACGGCCCCGAACAGGGCGATCGGGGTCAGAAAGAGGACGGCCAGGCAGCCGCGAAACGTGATCTTTGCGGCCATGTCAGGACTTGTCCTTCAATTTGGGAGTATCGGTCCGGGCGGCATCCGGCACCTGGGGGGCCTCCATGCGCAATTCGCCGGTAACGGGAAGGGAGGTGAGATAGGCGCGTGCGGCGGCCAGCACGTCATCTGGCGTGACTGCGCTTACCTGGGCGGGCCAGGTCTGCACGTCTTCCACGGTCAGCCCGATCGAGAGCGCGCCGCCGAACAGGCGCGCGAGTTGCGACTGGCTGTCCTGGGCATAGATGGCCCCCGCGATCATGCTGTTCTTGGCCCGCTCGACCTCCGCCTCGCTGACGCCGGTTTCCAGAAGGGTTTCGAGCTCGGCGGCAATCAGCTGTTCCATCTCTTCAAGCGTATGGCCGGACCGCGGGGAGGCATACACCCCGAAGCGGCCGTCATCGAGCGCGCTGCCCTGGTAGTAGGCGCCGGCGCTCAGAGCCGCTTCCTTGTCGAGCACAAGCGACTTGTGCAACCGGCTCGAGGGGCCTTGCCCCAGAATATAGGCCAGCACGTCCAGCGCCTCCGGGGTCCGTCCGGTACCGGTCGACTGACTGGGCACGATCCATGTCCGCGACAGGGACTCCTGCCGGACGCGCGGGTCGCTGACGGCGATGCGGCGTTCACCGGAAAGGGGCGGCTCCGCAGGTCGGACGCGGGCGCCCGGTTCGGCGCGCCGCTGGACCTTGCCGTATGTGGCGGACGCCAACGCGCGGATCCGGTCCACTTCGACATCGCCCGCGATCACGACCACGGCGTTGTTGGGCGTATAGAACCTGTCGTAGAACGCGATCGCGGATTCCTTGTTCAGGGCCTCGATTTCGCTTTGCCAGCCGATGACCGGCGATCCGTACGGATGATTGACGAAGGTGATCGCGTTGACGGCTTCGCGCAGGCGGGAACCGGGTTCGCTGTCCACGCGCATGCGCCGCTCCTCCAGCACCACATCGCGTTCGGGATCAACGACGTTGTCCGTCAGGACGAGGTGTTCCATCCGGTCGGCTTCCAGCTCCATCATCAGCGGCAGGTGCTCCTTTGCAACCCGCTGAAAATAGGCCGTGTAGTCCGCGCTGGTGAACGCGTTTTCCTGACCGCCGCGCTCGGCAACCATCCTGGAAAAGGCTCCGTCGGGGTTGGTCGTCGTTCCCTTGAACATCAGATGCTCCAGGAAATGCGCGACACCGGATTGTCCTTCCGGTTCGTCCGCCGAACCGACCTTGTACCAGATCATGTGGGTGACGACAGGTGCGCGCCGGTCCGGGATCACGACAACCTGCAGCCCGTTCTCCAGGGTGAAGCTTTCCAGATTGGGGGCAACGATGATCTCGGCGGCATTGCCGCTTTGGCCAGCTGCGCCGGTTTCGCTGACGGCCGGGCCACCGAGAAGCAGGACCGGGACGAGCGCCAGCCCGAGAGCCGTGCGCATGCGGGATGACCGCAGCCAGGGACGCCGATTGGATAGTGGGTTCACGTGCAACTCCCGAATTCTGTTTTCCGAAGACCCTGTCACCGCACCTGCGGGCTCTCCCGGTGACCTGTCTGGTTTTGTCCGATCGAATGTCCGGATGTCCCGCCGAGACCGGTCAGCCTTCGCTGGCGGGCACAAAAAAACCTCCGCTCCCTTTCCATATAGGAACCCGGGAACGAAGGTCTCGTTACATTTTTGTCATCGACTGCAATGCCGCAGGGGCGTTACCGGCAAAATTCGGATTTGCCTTCCAGGCACCGCGGATCAAGCGGCTTGTCGTCGTAGGGATCGATGTTGGTCGCCTTCCTCTTGGCCTTGACGACCACCGGCATCGGCGCGTCCGGAGACGGCGTGCTGTAGGTTGTCGGCGGATCGATCAGATAGCGCCGTGAGGCCAGGCCGCTCTGGTCGATGCCGGCCTTCTGAGCCGTGATTTTCTGGAGCCGCTCCCATTCCGCCTTCTGTTCGGCGCTCGTCTGGACATCGCCTTCCAGAAGCTCTCTCTCACGCTCCTCGGCGGTGCGGTTGCGCTGCTCCGTTCCGGTGACGCCGGTGATCCTGAACCCGCGCATCTGCTCGGGTGTCAGAGGATCCTGCTGACTGCCGGATTTCGCATAAAGCTGCTTGAGTTCGGTCAGCTGCGCGTTTTCCTGCTGCTGCGGCCAGTCCGCCGACTGGGCACCGGCGACATTGGTTTCCGGCTCCGGAAGGCTGGTCGGCTCGGACGGCATGGCCAGCGGCGCGCGCGGCTTGTAGTCGATCGGCTTTTCGTTCGGGTCGACGGCGCCCAGGCCGCGCATCATGCTGGTCACCAGAGCCGTGTCCGGCGCCTGGCTCGTGCCGTCTGCTGCCTGACAGGCTGCCAGCCCGGCCAGCAGCACCAGAACCGAAGACCTTTTTACCAAATCGACCACTGTCCGCGACACGGCAGACTCCCCGAATTACATTCACTGTTGCGCACATGGTTGCGCGCAATGCCTCAGCCCGGCATTAAACCGCTATTTTGCGGCTGAATTAGGACCATTTTGAAAACTGTCATACAGGAGACCGACCACGCCCGCAACGATCCACACGTCCGCCAGGTTGAAGACATACCAGGAGAAGGTGCCGACGTGAAAATGCACGAAGTCGACAACGGCGCCATAGGCCAGCCGGTCGATGCCGTTTCCGACCGCCCCGCCGATGACCAGCGCAAGCGCCAGTGCCAGCAGCCTGGACGCACATCTTGCCGACCAGATCCAGAGCCCGACGGTCACCACGACCGTGAGCCCCGCCAGCAGCCAGCGGCCCAGATCGCTGTGCTGCTGGAACAGGCCGTAGGAAATGCCACGGTTCCAGACCAGGACGATGTCCACGACCGGCAGCAGGCCGACCGGACCGTTCGTTGCCAGATCGAACCCGTGCACGAGCCAGAGTTTGGTTGCCTGGTCCAGAACCAGTCCGACCAGGGCAACGATGAGGACCAGCGGGCTGAAGCGGCCCCACAGCAGGGGCTGCTTCAAATGTGCCGAGCCGGTTTTTTCCGTATCGCTCATGAGGACGCAAGGCTTTCCGGTCAGGCCGTCGTGTGGGCGGCGTCCCATTCACGCAGGGCAGCAGCGTCGCGCGGGGTGACATCCGGATACTCCGGATCCGTGCCCACATCCGGCAGGATTTTCCACGAACGGGCACACTTGCGGCCTTCTGCCAGCCCCGGAACCACGGCAACACCTGCGGTGTCGTCAAGCGTGAACGCGCTTTCCGGTGCCGGATCGCCGGACAGGGTCACCTGGCTGGTGATGGCGATATCCGCCAGATCCCGGCCTTCCAGCGCGCCCATCAACTCCGGATCGGTGACATGCACCACCGGATGGGCCTCCAGGGAGGAACCGATCCGCTTTTCCCGGCGCTCGATTTCCAGCGCCCCCGTGATGACCCGGCGCACCGTCCGGATCTTTGCCCACTTTTCTGCCAGCGCATCGTCGCGCCAGTCGGAAGGCACTGCCGGGAACTGCTCCAGATGCACGCAGGCGTCCTCGCCATGGCGCGAAGTCCAGCACTCGTCCATGGTGAAGGGCAGCATCGGTGCCAGCCAGGTGACCAGACAGTCGAACAGCTTGTCGATCACCTGAAGCGACGCCTTGCGGCGGGTGGAAGACGCGGCATCGCAATACAGCGCGTCCTTGCGGATGTCGAAATAGAAGGCCGACAGCTCAACCGTCATGAAGGTGAACAGCTGGTGGAAGATCTTCTTGTAGTCGAATTCCCGGTAGCCTTCACGGACCAGCGCGTCCAGCTCCGTCAGCCGGTGCAGCATCAGCCGTTCCAGTTCGGGCATGTCGCCATGGGCGACTTCCTCACCGGTGGCATGGGCCAGCGACCCGAGCATCCAGCGCAGCGTGTTGCGCAGCTTGCGGTAACTGTCGACATTCGTCTTGATGATTTCCTGGCCGAGGCGTTGATCTTCCCAATAGTCGGTCGACGCGACCCACAGACGCAGGATATCGGCGCCGTACTGCTTGATGATGTCCTGCGGGAACACCTGGTTGCCCAGAGACTTGGACATCTTGCGTCCATCCTCTGCCATGGTGAAGCCGTGGGTCAGAACCGCGTCATAGGGCGCCTTGCCGCGGGTGCCGCAGCTTTCCAGCAGCGAGGAGTGGAACCAGCCGCGATGCTGGTCGGAGCCTTCCAGGTAGAGCACGTAATCGTTGCCGTCGTCCGGCTTGCGCTTCGGAGCGAGATCGGCGCGCTGTTCCATCACGAAGGCATGGGTGGAGCCTGAATCGAACCAGACATCCAGAATGTCGGTGACCATGTCCCAGTCGCCCGCCTGGTGGTCGTTGCCCAGGAAACGCTCCTTGGCACCATCCTCGAACCAGGCGTCCGCGCCTTCCGCGGCGAAGGCGTCCCGGATGCGCTGATTGACCGTTTCGTCCTTCAGGACCTCGGCGCTCTCCTTGTGGATGAACACGGTGATCGGCACGCCCCAGGCCCGCTGGCGCGACAGCACCCAGTCCGGACGGTTCTCGATCATCGAGCGCAGGCGTTTCTGGCCGCTGCCCGGCACGAAGCGTGTTTCGTCGATGGCTGTGAGCGCGCGTGCGCGCAGGGTGTCGCCTTTTCCGGACAGGTCCTTGTCCATATAGACAAACCATTGCGGCGTATTGCGGAAGATCACCGGTTTCTTGGAGCGCCAGGAATGCGGATAGGAATGGGTCAGACGGCCCAGGCCGATCAGGTTGCCCGCTTCCTTCAGCTTTTCGATCACGGCCTTGTTGGCCTTGCCCTTTTCACCCTTGTGGGTGATCACTTCAAAGCCTTCGAAGCCGGGCGCGTCCTTCGTATAGAAGCCGTCGTCGGCAACCGTGAACGGGATCGCCGAACTGATGCCGCGCGCCTCCAGGTCGGCACGATTTGCCATCCAGATTTCAAAGTCGTCCGTACCGTGGCCCGGCGCCGTGTGCACGAAACCCGTGCCGGCGTCGTCGGTGACGTGATCGCCGTCGAGCAGCGGCACGTCGAAGTCGTAGCCTCCCAGGTCGAGGCTCTCGAGCGGGTGCGCGCAGGTCACGGTTGCAAGCTCTTCGGACGTGACCGCACGCAGACGCTTGAAGTCGGTGATGCGGGCATTCTTGAAAACATCGTCGGCAAGCGCATCGGCCAGCATCAGCTTGTCGCCCTGCTGCACCCAGTTGTCGTCCGGCAGACCGTCCTGCGTGACTTCAAAGATGGAATAGGCGATCCGCGAGGAATAGCTGATCGCCCGGTTGCCCGGAATGGTCCAGGGCGTGGTTGTCCAGATGACGACGGCGGTGTCCAGAAGCTGCTCGACGGCGACGTTATCGCTGCCGCCCGCGCTGATTACCGGGAACTTCACCCAGATCATGTCGGACTTGTGGTCGTGATACTCGATCTCGGCCTCGGCCAGCGCTGTCTTTTCCACAACCGACCACATCACCGGTTTGGAGCCGCGATAGAGCTGCCCGGACATGGCGAACTTCATCAGTTCCTGCGCGATCACCGCCTCGCTTTCGAAGCGCATGGTCAGATAGGGATTGGCCCAGTCGCCCTCGATGCCGAGCCGCTGGAATTCCTTGCGCTGGACATCGATCCAGTGCTCGGCGAAGTCCCGGCATTCCTTCCGGAATTCGTTGATCGGCACTTCGTCCTTGTTCTTGCCCTTGGCGCGGTACTGTTCCTCGATCTTCCATTCGATCGGCAGGCCGTGACAGTCCCAGCCCGGAACGTAGTTGCTTTCAAAGCCCATCATCTGCATCGACCGGGTGACGATGTCTTTCAGCGTCTTGTTGAGCGCGTGGCCGATATGGATGTTGCCGTTGGCATAGGGTGGGCCGTCATGAAGGATGAACTTGTCCCGGCCCTTGCCCTGTTCGCGCAGTTTTTCGTAAACCTGAAGGTTTTCCCAGCGGGCCAGGATTTCCGGCTCCTTCTTGGGAAGGCCCGCGCGCATGGGAAATTCGGTCTGCGGCAGGTTGAGGGTTTCTGAATAGTCGCGTTTGTCTGTCTCGGTCATCGTATGGTCGATCCGCTCGTTCGGGCGCAAGGCCCGCAGCTGATAAAGAGGTTTCTGCCCGCCTGTCGCCAGGCTGCAATTTGACTGCTGGTGGAGCCCGGTCCCTGGCGCCGCGTTGCCGCGTCAGCCGAAGGCCGGGCAAGTAATTCGCGAAATCGCGATCATCGGCAGGGCGCTGATTATGAGAAGCTGCTGGTGCATGGCATGGGACATAGCAGCACTTGGTTCCTGAATAAAGATGTTCCGGAAATCCGGGCGCCGATTGTCTTGCCCGCGGCGGACACGGCTGCGCAATTCCGCTGCGGGGTAACCGAATGTGAATGTCTGTCGGGCAGGGTCGCGGCAGGCGAACGGTATGACGGACGAAAACGCACGGGTCATGGCATCTATTCCCAAAAACACTGCGGACATCGCGGCTGCGGATCCGCGCTCCGGTTTCTGGCACCGCGCGGTGCGGTCCGGCGACTGGTTCACCTGGGACCGGATCGGCTTCGCATGCCTGTGTTCCGCGACCGGTTTTGCCGCAGGCCTGATCTGGATGCTGGCCATTCCCAACACCTATGGCGCGCCCAACGGCACCTTGCTGATGGATTATCTGAGTTTCTGGCTGGCGGGTGGCCAGGCGCTCAACGGAACGCCCGAGCTGGCCTATGTTCCGGTGGAATTCGCGGCCATCCAGAAAGACTTTACCGGCGCCGACACGGTGTTCGGCTTCTTCTATCCGCCGACGTTTCAACTCCTGCAGGCCGGTTTCGCCCTGTTGCCCTACAAGGCCGCCTTCGCCACGTTCATCGTCCTGACCACCGGGATGTTGTGCCTGGCTTGCCGGATGATCACCGGGGCCTGGCTTCTGGCCGTGTGTCTCATTCTCGTTCCCGCTTGCGCCAACAACGCCTTTCACGGGCAGAACGCCGCCCTGACCGCTGCGCTTTACGGCTTTTTCCTGGTGGGCATCGAGCGTCAGAAGATGATCCTGGCCGGTGCCGCGCTCGGTCTTTTGACCATCAAGCCGCAACTCGGCATCCTGGTGCCGGTTGCCCTGATCGCAAGCGGAAACTGGCGCACGTTCCTGAGCGCGTCGGTAACGACGCTTGTGGTCGCGGGCGCCAGCGTGGCTGTCCTGGGTGCCGGTGTCTGGCTGGTGTTCTGGCAGCAGGCGCCGGTGGCCGCCGCGATGATGGAGCTCGGCGGCGTGGAATGGGGCAAGATGGTGTCCGTCTATGGCGGCCTGCGCCTGCTCGGCCTTGCCCATGGATCCGCCATGGTGGTTCAGGTCGTGGTCGGCCTCGGCGCCGCGGTTTGCGTCTGGCGCGCCTGGCGCCGGTCCGAGACGATGGCGGTGCGCTCGGCCGTTCTGGTCGGCGGCGCGCTTCTGGTGACGCCGTTCGCGCTGTCCTACGATCTGACGCTGCTGGTGGTGCCCTGCGCCTACCTGATCCGCGACGGGCTGAAATCCGGTTTCCTGCCGTATGAAAAGGCGGTGCTTGCCCTGGTCATCGTGTTGTCCGCCTCGACCAGCCCGCTGGCCGTCTGGCTGGGTCTGCCCGTGGCACCGCTGCTGCCGCTGCTGGTGATCTGGCTCGGGCTGCGCCGGATGGATCAGGCGCCTCGACCGCTGGTCGGAATAGACGACCCTGCTCAGACCTCGGCGATCGCGGGCTGACCCTTCGATTTCCGTTTGCGTTCCCTGTGGGCGATATAAAGCCCGCTGCCGATGATCAGGGCGATGCCGATCCAGGTCGGCCCATCCGGAAAATCCGAAAACACGAGATAGCCGAACAAGGTCGCGCTGACGATCTCGATATATTGCAGCGGTGCCAGCAGGCTCGCGCTGCCGCGCTGGAAAGCGGCGACGACCAGACCGTGAGCCGCGAATGAAATCAGCCCGATCAGGGCCAGAAACCCGACCTGGCTGCCGGACGGCACCAGAAACGTCATGTCTTCAATCCCGGCGAGGTTCGCGGCCAGCAGCGCGGTGCCGAGCATCAGCGAGCCGGACAGGCCGGCGCTGAACTGTATGGTCAGGAGGCCGTCGGTCACGGGATAGAGCCGGTTGAGCAGAAGATAGAAGGAAAACAGAAACGCCGTCGCCACGGGCAGCAGGCTGACGAGCCCGATCTCGGCGAGATTGGGCCGCAGGATGATGATGGCGCCAACCAGGCCGACCAGAATGGCACCGATCCGGCGGATGCCGACCTGCTCCTTCAGGATCAGCGCCGCGAGAATGGTCAGCACCATCGGCTCCACGAAGAAGATCGAGATTGCGGTGGCAACCGACATGAATTTCACGGCGGTGAAAAAACACAGCGACGCGGCGGCCAGAAAGATGCCGCGCAGATAGTTGATCACCGGCTGTTGTCCACGCAGACGCGCGAACCGGCCTGTCGCGAGGGCCAGGATCAGACAGATCAGGAACTGGAAGAAAAACCGGCCGAAGGTCACTTCCAGCGGCGGCAGGTCCGTTGACAGGTACTTGGCGATGATGTCCATCACCGGAACGATCAGCATTGCCGAACTCATCAGGGCGATGGCCGCAAGCGGGTTCTGGTCCACGAGTGAAGGTGGGGTGCTCGCTGTCACCCGGAGACATCCAGCAGCAGGGTGTCGATTTCGGACAGGGGCTGCATCGAGCCCAGGGCTGCTCTGGCTTCGGCGCTGTCCTGGTCCATCTGGGTGATCAGCGCCTCGGCACTGTCGAATTTTTCCTCGCCGCGCAGATAGGACACCAGGTGCACCCGGAGTGTCTGTCCGTAGAGATCGCCGGAGAAATCGAACAGGTGGACTTCGAACAGGGGAGCGCCATTGTCGAAGGTCGGACGGCGCCCGTGACTTGCGACCCCGTCATGCCAGCGCCCGCCTGCCTTGACCTTGACCGCGTAAATGCCGTGCCGCAGCGGGCAGTCAGCGGCAAGCGCAAGGTTTGCCGTCGGATACCCCAGGTCCCGGCCGCGCTTGTCGCCCTGGCGCACCTCGGCCTCTAAGAACCAGCGATAGCCGAGCAGGCCGTTCGCCTGGGCAATGTCACCGTGTTCGAGACTGTCGCGGATCCGGGTGGAGGAAATGACTTCCGCGCCTTCGTCCTCTTCACGCTGGACGATCGTCACGCCGAAGCCGTGGTTCGCACCGGCGCTGCGCAGGTAGTCCGGTGTGCCCTGGCGGGCCCGGCCGAAATGAAAGTCATATCCGGTGACCGCGTGCGAAATGCCGAGCGTGTCGATCAGGATATCCTGGACGAAGGCATTTGCCTCGATCCCGGCGAATGCTCTGGTGAAGGGCAGGATCAGCGCACCGTCGAGGCCGCAGACACGCAGCAGGTCGAGTTTCTGCGCCGGCGGCGTCAGCCGGAACACCGGCTTTTCCGGATTGAACACCGTGCGCGGGTGCGGTTCGAAACTCATGGCATAGACCGGATGGTGCGTGCCATGGCCGAGACCCATGGCGGCGTCGAGCACCGCGCGATGTCCCCGGTGTACTCCGTCGAAATTTCCGATGGCGACGATGCCGCCTTTCAGGTCCGCCGGAAATCCGTCAAGGCTTTCGGCAACGTGGAACCCGGAGGAAACAGTTCGGCTCATGCGGCAAACCTTCGCGCAACGTAACGGCCGGGACACGTCGGTGAGGCCGACATGTCCGGGAGGATGAGCAGTCACAGCGGTCTGCGGCAGAACGCAGATCACCGTTGCTGGCGTGGAACCTGCCGTCAACAACTGAAAAGGTCAAGTCGGCGGATCGGGAGAATGGCGTGCTTCTGAATGCCGCGCAGGCAGGGGCGTGTCAGGAGCCGGAGCGGTCGTCGTCGCGACCGGGCACCTTGACGAGAGCCTCGCCTTCCAGAACGACGGTCTCCTCGACGCTGCATATGCAGGACAGGCGCGCACGGTTGCCGCGCTCCATCAGTTCCTCGACGGTCACGGTCACCTTGACGTTGTCACCGATTCGCACCGGCGCCTTGAAATTGAGGGTCTGGGAAAGATAGATCGCACCCGGACCGGGCAGTCGGGTGCCCAGGACCGCGGAAATCAGGCTGGCGGTGTAGAGCCCGTGCGCGATGCGTGTCTTGAAGGGCGTTCTGGCGGCGAAATGCTCCGACAGATGGATGGGATTGCGGTCCCCGGACACTTCCGCGAAGCCCACGACATCCGAAGAACTGACATGTTTGACAAGTTCTTCACTCAGTCCGACGGACAGGTCTTCGAAACAGAGTGTTTGGAGCTCAAGCATTGCAAGTACCGCCATTAATTGTCTTTTTTCAAGCAACGCGAACGCTAGGCTCCGCAAGGTTTTTTCGCAATTGTGCTTTGGGCGAAGAAAAAAAGCTTCGTTATTAACGGTCTTTTCAGGGGCGCCGGTTAAATTGCGTTGAGTGTGGGGAGGCGAGGACACAAAGATTGTGTCACTCTCCTTCGAAGTCATAACGCGTTTCCACCGGCCCACGGCCAGGGGCCGCGCCAGTTGACAGTATGGAGTAGACAATGGCCCTTGATCTTCAGATGCCGGTCCTCGTGGTCGATGACTACAAGACGATGATTCGCATCATTCGGAACTTGCTCAAGCAGCTTGGATTCGAAGACATCGATGATGCCGCGGACGGCACCGAAGCGTTGGAAAAAATGAAGCAGCGCCGTTATGGCCTGGTCATTTCCGACTGGAATATGGAGCCGATGACCGGTTACGAGCTGCTGAAGCAGGTTCGTGCCGACGGCAGCCTCAGCAAGACACCATTCATCATGGTCACGGCTGAGTCCAAGACTGAGAACGTCATCGCCGCCAAAAAGGCCGGCGTGAACAACTACATCGTGAAGCCCTTCAACGCACAGACGCTGAAGGGCAAGATCGAGGCGGTCTTCTCCGAGTGAATTCTTGCTGCTGGCGGAGGTCTGCGCGAACACGCATCTCCGCCAGTGCCTGAAGGGTGATCACGACTGGCTCGGACTTGCCGATCAGGCAGGCCGGGTTCGTCTTGACGCATCCGCAACGAAATAGCGGCACCTGACCCTGGGTCCGTCCTCGGAAGAAAAAACGACATGGAGAGGCACGACCAGGTGGCTAACATGAAACAGGAAAACATCGCCCGCGTCATCGATTTTCTTGAAGAAAACAAGAATCGAGAGGGAGAGGTTTCGTTTACCGACGTGATGCATCTCGCTGAGGTCATGTCGGGATCCATGTTCGACTTTCTGTCGACCGTCCAGCCGGCTGTAACCGAAGAGCTGACGGCGATCGCCAAGGAAATCACGCGCATGAAGGAGGAAATCTCCGCCTTGCGCGCCAACGACATGACCGGCAACAAGATACCGGGTGCCGGCCTTGAACTGGATGCGATCGTGGCAGCCACGGAGGAAGCCACGAATTCCATCATGGAAGCGGCCGAAGAGATCATGGGCGCCGACGCCAGCGACCCGGCAGCCTATCAGGAGCTGGTCAGCAACAAGATGATCGGCATTTTCGAGGCCTGCACCTTCCAGGACATCACCGGCCAGCGAATTTCCAAGGTCGTTGAAACGCTCAACTATATCGACGAACGTGTGAGCGTGTTCATTTCGCATCTGCGCATCCCCGAGGATATCGAGGCGGCCATCGAGGAAACCGACGAGGAACGCCGCAAGCGCGAGCTGATCCTGCACGGACCGCAGCATTCCGGAGAAGGTGTCTCCCAGGACGACATCGACGCCATGCTGGGCGACGCGCAATCGGACATCGACAAGCTGTTCGACTGATCCGGGAACACACCAAGAATTCGAAAAAGGCTCTCCTCTGGAGGGCCTTTTTTATTGGGCGCCCTGACAGGAAAATGCCCGTTCTACCGGGTGGCAGCCCCTGCCTTCCGATGCGCCTTGCGCTCCGCGGCCAGCGATGTCAGGCCGAAATCGTCCAGGATCGTGTAGAAGGCGGGCACCACGAACACGATCATCAGCGTCGTGCCGATCAGGCCGAAGGAAATCGAGGTGACCAGCGGGACCAGGATCTGGGCCTGGGGGCTGGTTTCGAACAGCAGGGGCAGCATGCCGGCGATCGTGGTGACCGAAGTCAGCAGGATCGCGCGGAACCGCGCCTTGGCGCCCAACGGGGCGATGTCGGCGACATTCTCCATATCCGGGGTATGTTCGTTCTTGATAAAATGCACCAGCAGGATGGAATCATTGACCACGATCCCGGCCAGGGAAATGAAGCCGAGCATGCTCGGCAACGCGAAATCGATGCCCATGAGCAGGTGGCCCCACACCGCCCCGATCAGCGCGAACGGGATCAGCACCATCACCACGACAGGTTCGATGTAGCTGCGGAACTGGAAACTCAGCAGGATGAAAACGAAGATCAGGCCCGTGCCGAGGGCGGCCGCCATTGACGCCTGGGTCTTGGCACCTTCAGCGTTCTGGCCTTCCGTCGATGCCGTCAGGCCGGGATAGCTCTCCAGCAACTGCGGGACAAACACGTTTTCCGTGTCGTTGACGACTTCGTTCGCGTTGGCGGTTTCCAGATGCACATCGCCCGTCACCGTCACGGTCGGAAGGCGATCGATGCGATTGATCCGCGTGTAGGTCCTGTCGGAGAGGATTTCAGCAACGCTGCCGAGCGGAACCCTGTGGCCGGACGGGGTCTCGATGGTGAAACGTTCCAGGTCCCCGAGGCTGTTGCGGTCCATGCCGGACAGGCGCACATCGACTTCGAAACTTTCCGCGCCGACCTGAACCTCGTCCGCCGTGATCCCGTTGAAGGCGCCCTTGAGCTGGTCGGAGATCGCTTTGGCATCAAGTCCGACCGCACCGGCACCGTCCCTGAGCGACAGCGCCAGTTCCGGCTTGCCGAGACTGAGGTCGTCGGAGACGTTGTAGACGCCGTCATAGCCGTTCAGCCAGTGCTGCAGCTCCTGCGAGGCCAGGTCGAGAACATCCAGGTCCTCATGGGCAAGCCGCAGTTCGATGGCCCTTCCCGCCGGCCCGATACTGGATTCGGTGAGAATGTTGCGGCGCACATCCAGCGTTGCGGGCAGCTCCTGCTGCCATCCGGCCAGGATTTCCTGATTGCCCGCATCGCGCAGGTTGCCCTCCAGCAGGTCCACGTTGACGGTCGCCAGATGTCCGCCATTGGTGCCCGCGTCACTGTTTTCGTTGAAGCGCACCAGGACATTCTTCAGGAGCGGGGCTCCGTCCGGATTGCGCGGCGAAAGCTGCGCGTCCGTGCGTTCCAGCGCGGCGATCGTTTCCGCCACGATTGTTCTGGTGTCGTCAAGCGCCGCGCTGGCGGACAGTTCGATCCGGGCTTCGATCTGGTCGCCCTCCACATTGGGGAAAGCCTGGAACTTGACCAACCCGCCCGCAAGAAGCGCCAGCGTGCTCAGGAAGAGCATGATGCAGATGCCGACCGTGAAATAGCGGTTGCGCACGGACCAGGACGCGCAGGGCCCGACCACATGATCACGCAGCCAGGACATTCCGATTTCCGCCGATTGCGTCACCCGGTTGGGCCTGTCCGCCGCGCCATGGGACAGATGGTTCGGCAGGATGAGGAATGCCTCGATCAGAGAGATCACGAGCACCAGCAGCATGACGATCGGGATCACCCGCAGAATGTCGCCGAGATCGCCGCTGAGGAAGGCGAGCGCACCGAAGATCGCCACCGTCGTCAGAAACGAGGACACGACTCCCGGAGCAACCTGCGCCGTGCCTTCGATCGCCGCGTCGAGCGCGCCGAGGCCTTGCTGGCGTTTGGTGGCGATGTTTTCCGAAATCACGATGGCGTCGTCCATCATGATCCCGACCACGATCAGAAGCGCCACCATCGACAGCATGTTGATGGTCAGGCCGGTCAGCGCCATCACGGCAAGAGCGCCGAGGAAGGAGACCGGCAGCCCCATGCCGATCCAGAAGGCCTGCCGTCCGCCGAAGAAGATCCACATCGCGGCGACGACGAGCGCCAGACCCTGGCCGGAGTTCTTGACCAGCATCTGGAGCCGGTCCTTGAGCACGATCGAACCGTCGTTGAGGAGGGTCAGCGTCACGCCCGGCGCGGTGCGGGCCTGTTCTTCCTCGACAAAGGTCTGGACCCGATCGACCACCTTGATCAGATCGTCGCTTCGGGTCTTGGAGACATCGAGAACCGCGGCCAGCCGCCCGTTGAGCCGGGTTTCCACCTCGACGTCCTCGAACAGGTCCGTGATCGTCGCGATGTCGCCAAGCTTGATCTGGCCGCCTTGTGCGGAGGAAGCGACGATCACGGACGAATACGCATCCGCCGCCAGCCGTTCGTCCGCGAAGCGCAGCAGGATCGAGCCACCCGCCGTCGTGATCTCGCCCGACGGGGTGTTGATGTTCTGCCGGGTGAGGGTCTCGGCGATCTCGGTGAGGGTCAGGCCGATTTCGCGCGCAGCCGCGTCGCGGACCTCGATCCGGAACTGGCGGTCGGAAAACCCCGAAATCTCCACCTGGGGAATGCCGCCGAACCGGAGCATGCGTTCCTTGACCGCTTGTGCGTAGTTCTTGAGCTGCGGCTTGTCGCCGATGCCTGTGATGACCACCGACACCGCCGCGCTCAGACGACCGGACTCTTCGATGACCGGATCCTCGACAGCGTCGGGAAATTCGGAGATCGCGTTGATCTCGCGGTCGACGTCGAGCATCAACTGGTCGATGTCCTTGCCCTCAATGATGCGGACGGTCGCAAGGGCGAGATTCTCTCTGGAATCGCACCTGAGTTCGTCAATGTTTTCAATCCCGTCGAGCGCATCCTCGATCCGGCGGCAGACCGTGCGCTCCACATCCGCGGAGGTCGCGCCCGGATAGGCGACGGTAACGGTGATCTCCTTGATCGGGATCTGCGGAAAGGTTTCCAGCAGAAGCGCGGGCACATTCAAAAGGCCGAGAACGACCAGGCCTGCCATCAGGAGATTGGCGGCGGTCGGATGCCGGGCGAAATACCGGATCATCGCTTCGCCTCTCCGGCTTCCAACGGCAGTCCGGAGGCTTCCATCAGCCGGGCGCCGACCGTGTCGTCTTCAACCGGGGCAAGCAGCATGCCCTCGATGACGGGGGACGGGTCGCTCACGATGACCCGGGTGCCTGCGGGCAATGCGGCTTCAAGAACGACAATGTCGTCAATGTGATAGGCAACCTGAACACTCAGAAAGGCGAGGCGGCTGTCTGGCGAAACCGTCATGAGCTTGCCGTTCCGGACGGCATTGCGCGGCACAAGGATCTTGCCGTCCACCGTCGGCGCCGACAATTCAACTTCCGCGAACATGCCCTTGACGAGCGGCGGCTTGATACCGGGCCGAATGGTGTCATAGGGCTTTTCAACGGTGACGATCAGCCCGATCGAACGGGTGTCCGGATCGACCGTGTCGCTGACCCGTTTGACCCGTGCCTTCCAGTTGGCGTCCACTCCGACCGAGCCGACCATGACAGTCGCCGACAACCTGTCCAGCGAACGGCGGGCGCGCATCACGCCCTCTGCCGTATCCAGTTGACCGGGAAAGGCGAGATTGGCGAAGCCGGCCATGTTGGCCGGACTGATCTGGACGTTGATGTCGGCGGCCTCGATACCGTCCAGGCCGCCGATGGACGTGCCGGCTGCGACGAACTGGTCGATCTCCACGCTGACCTCCGACACGCGGGCTTCGAACGGTGCGCGCAGGCTGGTGCGGGCAAGGTTCAGCTTCGCCGTTTCCAGCCGCACCTCGTTCTTGCGCCTGGCCTGTTCCAGAGCCTTCTGCTGCACGGGATTGAGCGTGATGTCGTTTTCCAGGTCCTGGACCACGGACCGCTGCTGCAGGACGGCGGCTTCCTGGTTCTCGACCTGCTGATCGGAGATGACCTTGCGCTCGGCCAATGTCCTGAGCCGGGCCAGTTCCCGTTGCTCCAGGTCCAGAACGGCTTTCGCGATCTCCAGGGATTTTTTCTGCGTTTCAAGTGTGATCGAGAGCTCTTCCAGATCGACGTTGGCACTGGCGATGTCGGTTTCGGCCTCGGCGATTTCCAGCCGGTAGTCTTCAGGCGACAACCGGATCAGAACGTCGCCCTCGGCAACGAAGTCGCCGCGTTTGAAGCCGGGATTGATGTAAGTGACCCTGCCGGACACCTGCGCAATCGCATCGAGCGTGCGGGCCGGTTCGACCGTTCCGTACCCGATGACCCGCGGCACGAAAGGCCGCGGCTCCACCGTGACCACACGCACGACGGAGGCCGTTTCCTCGATTTCGGTCCGCGGAGGGGTGTCACGACCGCTGGCGGCGTAGAACAGCACAGCCGCGCCAACGAGGACCGGCGGAAGGATCAGGGCTTTGCGCAGCAGTGACACGGCATGTCTCCTGAATGTGAATGCGTTTGTCTCGACCGCAAGACCGGCGGCTGGCCAACAGACGGATATGATCGCACCAAGTCTTCCGACTGTAACCCGGCATTTTTCGCCGGCGGGCGTATGCAAGCGTATACTTGCAATAAGCTGTTTCCGTCTCGATTGCAAGCGCACGCTTGCCTAAGCCGTCCGGCAAGCTTAGCGTGCAAACGCACAGATGAAGATGACAGGGCATCGGATTGGTCCGGATTGGCCGGATGCGAGGGATTTTGGCGAAGAGTATCGATGTTTGCGAAGTCTATTCGGCAACGCTGGCGCTGTTCCGCGAACGCGGTTTCACAGGCACGACCACCAGGGAGATCGCGGCGCGGGCGGGTGTCAACGAGGTCACCCTGTTCCGGCGGTTCGGTTCGAAGGCGGCTCTCATGCAGGCGGCGATCGGCGATGCGATTGCCGATGCGCCTTTCGGACAGGTTCTGCCGGGCGACGACCCGCAAGCGGACCTGTGCGAGGTCGTGCGGGCGTATCTGGCCACTTACGAGAAATACGGGGGGCTAGTTCTGACCCTGTTTGCCCAGTTGCCGCATCACCCGGAGCTGTCCGGGATCGCGCCGACCCTGTTCAGGAACATGCAGAACGTTGCCGCGATCATGGCCGCGCATCAGCAGGGCGGCCGGATCCGGGCGGGGGACCCGGGCAGGTTCGCCGTGGAGCTGATCGCACCGCTCGCGGTGATCGGGATGATGAAGGAGATGGGCGCCGGGCCGGGACACAAGGATTTTGATGTCCCGGATTACGTCCGCACCTTCCTGTCCGGGCACGGAGCCTCGGCATCCGCTTGAACCGGCAGGGTTTCAGGTGCCGGGGCGCTGGCTTTGGGTCACCACCACAGGCGAGGCAACGCGGCCCGGGCGCGCAGGCCTTCTTCCGCCAGGCGGCGCCGGATGAGGTTTTCGTCCGGCGTGTCGCTGGGGCCGAAATCGGACGCATGAATGCCGGCGGTGATGAACAGCACGTCGATATCCTGAGAAACCGCACCGCGGATGTCCGTGGGCAGGCCGTCGCCGATTGCAAGAACGTCTTCCCTGGCCACGTCCTCGCCCGATAGTTTCGCCAGCCGCTGCATGGCCGCGGTATAGATGGGCGCGTGCGGCTTGCCGAGGATGGACACCTTGCCGCCCAGGTCTTCGTAGAGACGTGCCAGCGCGCCAGCGCACCAGATCAGCCGGTCGCCGCGTTCAACAACGATGTCCGGATTGGCACAGATCATCTGCAGGCCGCGATCGGCCAGTTTCTGCAGGCGTTCGCGATAGTCGTCCGGTGTTTCGCTCTCGTCGTCTACGAGGCCGGTGCAACTGATCGCTTCCGCCTCGTCGTCATTGCTCGTGAAGGTGGCCTCAAGGTCCCAGTAAAGCGGCTGGTCGCGATTCGGACCGATATGCAGCAGCGTCTTGCTGCCCTGGGCAACAAGCACTTCCCGGGTGACGTTGCCGGAGGTGACGATGTCGTCATAGGCTTCCCCCGGTATGCCGAGGCTGGCCAGCATCTCGCCGACCTGTTTGGCCGGGCGCGGGGCATTGGTGATCAGCACCACCTTGCCGCCGGTTTCCTCGCGATAGGTCCTGAGGGCTTTGTGCGCGCCTTCGAAAGCGGCTACACCGTTGTGAAGAACACCCCAGACATCACACAAAATACCCTTGTAGGATGGCGCGAGGGCATTGAGCCCGTCAACAAGAAGCGGTGCAGAAACGGTCATGGCGGGTCACTCGATTGCGGTGGGTCTGGTAAGGCTTACCAAGGAAGCGGGACAAACACGGCGCGGACCATATAGGAACATGCCGCGGTGCGAAACTGCGTAGAGAGAGTTTCATGAAAGTCAGGCAGCTTGGCGAACAGGTGATCAACCAGATCGCGGCCGGAGAAGTGATCGAACGGCCCGCCAGCGTCATCAAGGAACTGGTGGAAAATGCCGTCGATGCCGGAGCCACACAGATCGAGATTGTGACGGCCGCCGGTGGCAAGACGCTGATGCGGGTGTCCGATGACGGTGACGGCATGCGCCGGGACGACCTGCAACTGGCCATCCGCCGTCATTGCACGTCCAAGATTTCAGACGACGACCTGTTCGATATCCGCACGCTCGGGTTCCGGGGCGAAGCCCTGCCGTCCATCGGTTCGGTCGCCCGGCTGGCGATCCAGTCCCGCCACGCGGACGAGGACCACGCCTGGGCCATTGCGATCGAGGGCGGCAAAGAGCAGGCCGCTGTTCCGGCGGCGCGCACCAGAGGCACGCAGGTCGAGGTCCGCGATCTCTTCTTTGCGACGCCCGCACGGCTGAAATTTCTCAAGTCGGACCGCGCCGAGGCCGCTGCGATCACCGAAATCGTCAAGCGGATCGCGCTGGCCTATCCCGGCATCGGGTTTTCGCTGGCCGGTGCGGACAGGCAGGCGCAGAGCTGGCCCGGTGCGCGCGGCACCGACCCGCACCTCACCCGGATCGCCCAGATCCTCGGCAAGGCCTTCGTCGACAACGCCATGGAGATCGACGCCGTGCGCGAGGGCGTGCGGCTGAGCGGGTTCGCCGGTTTGCCGACCCATCACCGTGGCAACGCCCAGCACCAGTTCTTTTTTGTCAACGGCCGGCCCGTCAAGGACAAGCTGCTGCTGTCCGGTCTGCGTGGGGCCTATGCGGACGTGCTCGCCCGCGACCGCCATCCGGTGGTGGTGTTGTTCCTCGATCTTGACCCGGTGCAGGTCGATGTGAACGTGCATCCGGCCAAGGCCGATGTGCGCTTCCGGGACGGCCAGCTTGTGCGCGGGCTTCTGGTCGGTGCGATCCGGCATGCGCTGGTTCAGGCCGGTCATCGCTCGTCGACGTCCAATGCCGCCGTGGCACTCGATGCGCTGCGCCCGCAGGCGCCGGGCTACGCATCCGCGCCTGCGGGCAATGGTGCCGCCTATGGCGCCGAAACAGGAGCAGGAACAGGAGCAGGTGCAGGAGCAGACTTTGTCCGGTCCCATGCAGCGCCCCACTGGGATCCAGGGGCCTTTCGGCCGCTGGACACCGGGGGAGCCGCGGCAGGGTTCGCCGAACCGGTACAAGCGCCTTTCACCGGCCCGGGCGGTTTTGAGGATTTCGCGGTGCCGTCCGCCGATGCCCGGGCCCATGATGCGCCGGTCGAGATCGAGAAGACCCGCTTGCCGCTGGGCGCCGCCCGGGCCCAGGTGCACGAGACCTACATCATCGCACAGACCGGCGACGGGGTCGTCATTGTCGATCAGCATGCGGCGCACGAGCGTCTTGTCTATGAGCGCCTGAAAGAGGCGCTGGCCAGGAAAGACGTCGCCCGGCAGATGCTGCTGATACCGGAAATCGTGGAATTGCCGGAAGAAGATGCCGCCCGGCTGACGGAACGGGCGGAGGACCTTGAAAAGGTCGGTCTGTGTCTGGAAGCCTTCGGCCCCGGTGCGATCGCGGTCCGGGAGACGCCGGCGATGCTGGGCGACATGGATATCCAGGGCATGGTCCGGAACCTTGCCGACGAACTCGCCGAATGGGACACTGCGGATGGCTTGAAGGAGAAGCTGGACCATGTTGCGGCCACCATGGCGTGCCACGGGTCCGTGCGTGCCGGCAGGCGCATGCGCCCGGAGGAAATGGACGCGCTGCTGCGCGACATGGAGGCGACGCCGTTGTCCGGCCAATGCAATCACGGACGGCCCACCTGGGTGGAACTGAAGCTGACCGACATCGAGAAGCTGTTCGGGCGGAAGTAGACCAGGCTGATCGGCAGGCGCCGGCTGGGCGTATCTCTCGGAGCCACGCGGGATGGAGAAGGCTGCATGAGCGATACCGGAGCAAACGGGACTGGCGGGCGCGCGCCGCAGGCAGGTGGCGTGCTGCGGCGGGCAGCCGGGCTTCTGTCCGGTCCGGCGATCGTCGTCGTCATCGCCTATTGCATGGCGGCAGGCTACATGTATCTGAACCAGCGCGGCTTTGTTTTCGTACCGACAGGAACGCTCGCCGCCCCGGCGGAGAAGGGCCTTCCCGGTGTCGATGTTGAAACCGTCGCGATGGCGGACGGGACGCAGGTCGCCGTCTGGCGGGCCGGCCCCACGCGGCCCGGAGCGCCGACCGTCGTCTATTTCCACGGCAATTCCGGCAATGTCTCCAGCAGATCGAACCGCTTCAGGCGAATCCTGGACAGTGGTTTCGGCCTTTACGCACCAAGTTATCGTGGTTATGCCGGCAGCGAAGGCAGCCCGTCCGAGGCCGCGCTGATCTCCGATGCACTGGAACACTTCGACAGGGCCGCCCAGTCCGGTGCGCCCGTTGTCCTTCACGGCGAAAGCCTCGGGACCGGCGTCGCAACGGCGGTGGCCGCCGCGCGTCCCCAGGCCGGTCTGCTTGTTCTGGAAGCGCCCTACACCGCACTTGTCGATCTTGCGTCCGCGCAATATCCGTGGCTGCCGGTCACACTGCTGATGAAGGATCCGATGCCGACCCGCGACCGCATCGGCGATGTCGCGGCCCCGGTGCTGATCGTTCACGGGTCGAAGGACCGGCTCATCCCCGTCGCCCATGGCAGGGACCTGTTTGAACGGGCCGGGGACCCCAAACGCAGCGTCATCGTCGACGGTGCCGGACACGGGGATCTCTGGGACAAGGGTCTCTGGAGCGCCGTTTTGGAGACGTGGCGCGACACGCGGCGGTGTGCGTCTGACACAAAGCCGGGCGCACGCGATGAAGCTTTCGCTGTGGCGGATTGCTGACAGGAACCTGGCAGATTGCCGGACATGTGACCCGGGCCAATCGGCCCGGGCTGCGCAGAGGGGAACGCGAACAGCGTCCTCAGAAGGTCCGCTGAACGCGGAACGTGCCATACAGTTCGTAGGTGTCGTCGAGACCGGACGCGGTGTTGAAATCCAGATCGCGGTATTGCAGTTCCGGGCCCATGATGAAGCCGGAAACCGGTTCCCAGACCGCGTTGACGGTCGCGTCCCACTGGGTGAAATCATAGGCGTTGGTGCCGCCGTCCACGTTGTGGTAGCCGCCTTGCAGGTTGACTTCGATCGTATTGGTCAGGCCCAGGCTGACGCCGCCGAAAACGTTGATCGTCTTGGTGGTGTCGATGCCGTTGCCGACCACGACCGCATCGGTGATCCGGCTGTTCCAGCCCGTGGAACCGTAGGCGCTGGCGCCGTCGGTGTAGACGACCTGAAGGGCGGCACGGCCACCTTGCCCGATACCGCCGAACTTGACTTCGCCAGCCGCGCCGAGGGCCCAGCCGAGTTCGTCCTCGGAGCCGCCGCCGGTGCTGTTGACCAGTGCGTTGGAGTAGATCTGGTGCAATGCGCCCATGATCTGGACTTCACCCCAGCCCTGCTTGAGGGCAAGTGCGCCGGTGAAGTCCGGCATGCGCGTGCCGCCGTAGCCCTGTACGCCGTTGTTGAAGCCGACGCCGGCCTGCCTGTTGGCCCCGTCCTCGACGGCCACGGACGCGTTGAACCCGTTGCCAAGGGCGTAGGTGTAGCCGATCAGGTTGGTGTCCTGATCGGAGTAGGATTCAATCTGGGCGCCAAAGGAATAGCCGGTGAAGAAATCGAAATAGGACGATGTGAAACCGGCAGTCAGGCCGCCCCACTGGATATAGACGTTGTCGACCGAGAAACTCTCGGTGCCGTTCTGAACCTGCCCGTAGTAGCTGATATAGGAGCGCAGGGTTCCGAACTCGGTCGCCGTTCTGGCATCGAGATACAGATAGCCGCGTGTTCGCAGTTGCAGACCGTCGGCGCTGCGCGTGCTCCATGCGTTTTCTTTCTCGCCGAAATTGCGGAACCTGGTATCGACACGGACGCGGCCGCCGACGCGCAGGCAGGTTTCGGTGCCCGGAATGTAGTAGAAGCGCGAGCCGTAGGCATCGCAGACGCGAACGTAGTCAACCGGCTCCGGCGCGATCGGCAGGTCGGCGGATTGTGCAGGACTGGCCATGGCCAGGATGCCGGCGATCGATCCAAGAAGTGCGTGACGTGTCATTTCAAACTCCGAACTCATAGCGGAATGCCCCCGCACGCGATTGTGGCAGCGGTGGATGACAGCACAATCATCAGGTGGATCACATTTACACTTGTGAGTGTATTTCTGAGCAGTTGTTGCCTCCGGGCAACGCTGGGTGTGCGCTCAGCGCCTGGAGCTAAAAAAGGTCCTCAGCAGATTTGCAGAGGGCACCTCGCCAATTCCCGAATAGACATCCGGTGCGTGGTGGCAGGTCGGCTGACTGAAGAACCGGGTGCCGTGATCGACCGCCCCGCCTTTTTCGTCGCCCGCACCGTAATAAAGCCTGCGGATACGGGCAAAGGAGATCGCGCCCGCGCACATCGGGCAAGGCTCCAGCGTGACATAGAGGTCGCAGTCGGGCAGGCGCTGCGAATTCATTTCTTCGCAGGCCGCGCGGATCACCAGGATTTCCGCATGGGCGGTGGGGTCGTTCCGTTCCAGTGTGCGGTTGCCGTCGCGGGCAACAACCCGGTCCCCCAGCACGACGACCGCGCCGACGGGCACTTCTCCCCTGGAGGCGGCCTTTTTCGCCTCTTCCAGGGCCAGGTCCATGAAGGAGCCCTGGTGCACGCCGGTTGCCGGGCCGCTCATTGGATCTCGGTGCTGGTGGGGTCAATCGGGTTCATATGGATTTGTTTAGTCGGAATTGCGGATGCCGTCAGCCCCGGCAACCAATTTCCGCCGGGAAAAACAGGGTGGAATTTGTATCCGGAAAAGGCCGGCCATTTGACGATTGCTGAAAACAACCGATTCCCGAAAGGCCCAAGCTCTGCTATGACGCGCGCATGACGACAAGAAAATCACCTCCCCGGCGCCCGGCCGCATCAAAAGACCAGGGGCGCGACAAACGCACGGCGGAAAAACGCCGCCCGGCGCCGAAGGATGCGGCGAAGGCGGCACCGAAAGCCGTTGCGCATGGCTCCGACACTGCCCGAGACGGCGGAGAGCGGAGCGCCAAAAGAAAAATGTCGCCGAAACGCCCGGCCTCCACGAAGGATCAGGGGCGCGACAAACGCCGCCCTGCGTCGAAAGAGGCGCCGATGTCGATGCCGGTTGTCGCGGCCCGTGGTGCCGACGATACCGCGGAGCGCGGCGAGCGGATTGCCAAGGTGATGGCGCGCGCCGGTCTGTGTTCGCGCCGGGACGCGGAAAGCTGGATCGAAAGCGGCCGGGTCGAACTCAACGGCCAGGTGCTGACGACACCCGCGATCACGGTCACCGGCAAGGACAAGGTTGTCGTCGACGGCAACCCGTTGCCGACCCGCGAGCGCACGCGCCTCTGGCTTTATCACAAGCCCCGTGGCCTGGTGACCACCAACAAGGACCCCGAAGGCCGCCCGACCGTGTTCGCCCGGCTGCCGAAGGACCTGCCGCGGGTCCTGACCGTCGGCCGCCTGGACATCAATACCGAGGGCCTGCTGCTGCTGACAAATGACGGCGGACTTGCCCGGGTCCTGGAACTGCCGTCCACCGGCTGGCTGCGCCGCTACCGTGTGCGCGCCTTCGGCAGGATCACCCAGGCCGATCTGGACAGCCTGAAGGACGGGATCGCGATCGAAGGCGTGCTCTACGGCGCGATCGAGGCGACGCTCGACAAGGAGCAGGGCGGCAACAGCTGGATGACCGTCGGTCTGCGCGAAGGCAAGAACCGGGAAGTCAAACGCGTTCTGGAACATCTCGGACTGACCGTGAATCGCCTGATCCGTCTGTCCTACGGCCCGTTCCAGTTGATGGACATGCCCGAAGGCGAGGTCCGCGAGATCCGCGGACGTGTCCTGCGCGATCAGCTCGGTGAAACATTGGCCGAAGAAGCCGGCGCGGACTTCGAGGCGCCCCTGTTCAACATGTTCACGCCGGAGCCGGAGAAGAAGTCCTCCGGAGTGCGCCAGAAAAGCGGCCGCAGCGGTGACAGACCCTCCGGCGATAGAGCGCCCGGAGGCAGGGCAACTGGTGGCAGGAGATCCGAAGCCGGAGAAGCCGGAGCCCGATCCGCCGGCACAAGATCCGCTGGCACAAGATCCGCCGGTGCCAGAACGTCGGGAGACAGATCCACCGGCCAGAAACCTTCCGGCGAACGCCGTGAGGGGGGGCAGGGCAAATGGATGACCGCCCGCGAAGGCAAGTCGGAGACGGACCGGCACAAGGCGTCGAAGTCCAAACGTGCGGACAGCGCCCGCGCCGAGCGGGACAAAGGCGGCAAACCGGGCAAACGCAAGCCGTCCGGCCCGAAACTCGAAAAGGTTTCGCCGCGCTCGCAGTTCCGCATGACGTCGGCGCCGAGGCCGCGCAAGGACACTGCCCAGGACCGGCCCAGTCCTCCGTCGCGCCGGATCTGGGGTGACGAAGGGCTGGTGGAAGACAAGCGCCAGCAAACCAGAAGCGACATTGAAAAGCGCGACCGGAACGGTCCGCCGAAAGGCGGTAAAGGACCTCGGGGTGGAGGCCGTTCGTGAGAATTGTCGCAGGCCGCTTCAAGGGCGCAGCGCTTGCCGCGCCGAAATCCCAGGCGACACGGCCGACAAGCGACCGGCTGCGCGAGACGATCTTCAACATTCTCGCCCATGGCCTTGATGTCGACCTGACCGGTTTCCGGGTTCTGGATCTGTTTGCCGGCACCGGCGCTCTCGGTTTCGAGGCGATCAGCCGGGGCGCGCGTCACGGCACGTTCATCGAGGAAGGTGCGGAGGCCCGGGGCCTCATCCGCAGCAACATGGAAACGCTCGGGCTCAACGGCGCGGCCAAGATATTCCGCCGTGACGCCACGAAGCTCGGCGCGGCCGGCACCGTCGAGCCATTCGATCTGGTGTTCGCCGACCCCCCCTATGACCGTCAACTGGGTGAAAAGGCGCTGGCATCGGCCGCCCTGGGCGGATGGCTGAAACAGGACGCCATTTGCGTTCTTGAAGAGCGCGCCTCCGTGGAGATCGACGTCCCTGACGGATTTGAAGTTCTGGACAGCCGCAAGGCGGGCGACAGCCAGATCGTCTTCCTCAGGTTTTCAGGCGCCTCCGGGCATCATGACATAGACGGTCTGCCTGATCGGCAGGCTTGAGCGGCTGACAATCAGCGAAGGGCTCTGCGCCGGGACAATCTCGTAGCCGGCCTCCCGGGCGCGGCCCGTGAAGGCTTGCAGCGCTCCCGCGAAATGAAAATGCATCGGAATGACCATCGCTGGGCCGATGTCTTCCAGAACGTCCATCAGGCTGTCGAGCCGCAGGGTCGAGGAATTGTCGATCGCGGCAAATACGACGTTGATCTGGCCGAGCCGGGTCAGGTCCTCCCGGGTCAGCCTGTGGTGCAGGTGGCCGAGATGGGCAATGCACAGGTCCGCGACCTCGAAGATGAAGATGGAATTGCCGAGGCGCCGGTCTTCTCCGTCCCAGCCGCGGATGTTGGTCTGGATGTTACGGACCCGCACATCCCCGACCGTCAGGTCGTGGTCGATGGGGCCGCCCTTCGGGTTCCAGCCGAAAAGCAGTTGTTCGATGTTCGGGTCGGGATTGATGGAATGATGGGTGCTGTGGGCGCCGTTCATGGTCGCAATCGTGGGCGGCAGGAACGGACGGACGCTGTCATTGTAGTCGGTCGCGATCCGGATGCCCGCAGGGGTCTCGAGTTCGAAGGTGGAATGGCCGATATAGCGGATCTGGACCTCACCGGCCTGCAGGTCTGCCCGCCAGATCCGGAACGTCATCTGCGATCGGTGCGTTGAGGGGCGCCTTTGCAACAAGCTGGCAAACCGCATGGGCAGGCGAAGCGGCAATGAGGAGCGGGGCAAGGCTCAGCAGCGCGCATGATCGGCGCAGGAGGCCTCGTCGGGTGGGCAGAAACCTGAAAAGGGCGGAAAGAAGCAAAGCCATGGGAAGCCATCCGGGTTCGGGTCTACCTCATTAAGAGTAGCGGCCGGCACGGCGGTGGCAAGCCGTAATCAACACTCTTTGGTGTTCCTTGGAATTCGGCAGTATTCCTGGGATATTCAGGCCATTCCGGTGCCGGATTGCCTGAAATCCGGGGGCGGCGGTGTCCGGATGCCAAAAGAAAAGGCAACCAACTTGCAGGTGGGCTGCCAAGAAGGTTGCCTGAGGTGGGGGCGGGCGGGAGGAAGGACCAGCCCCGGAATGGTACGTTCAAACCACGTGAAGACTGACCGGGGCTTTGGCCCCCCTTGGACGGATGTCCATGTCGGCGTCCGTCGGTGTGGCGGATTTTGCCTGACGGAAGATCAGTTCGCCGGCGTGGCCTGCCTCGGTCACAAGCGCATGCTGACTGCACAGCGCGGCCAGGGTCAGGCCCAGACGGCGGAAATGGGCGCGGCGATAGCAATAGACGGCGAGAGCGGCCCGCTGGTCTTCCGACAACTGGCCTGCGACGTCGGTCACTGCATTGAAAGTTGTGTCCAGCAGCCGTTTCAGAAGATCGTCCGAAACCGGACAGCTTTCCAAATCTGAGGATCCTGATGGCGTCATTGGTTTGCTCCCGATACCTAAAGCAAACTATTCAGCAATAATGTTAACGAATTATTAAAGGGCAAGTTATTTTTAATAAATAGGAATTATCTGGTCAATTATACGAATGTTGCTGTCAAGTAACGTTCATAGGTTCTTTTATCAGATTTGTCAGTTGTTCCCGTGTAACTGCTCGCAGGGTTTCGGCCTTGTCGAGAATTCGTTCTGCCTTCATGAAGTCCAGCACGCGGATCGTATCATTCGGTGGCCTGACCAGGATATCCGGTTGTTCGAGCTTGAGTTTTTGCCTGGTGATGGTCTGCATCAGGATTTGCGACGAGCCGAACAGGGAATCCAGCATGCTGATATCGTCCCTTTCGTCCCGGGGCACCGGCGCGCCGACGACATCGACGGCAATCACGATGTCGCAGTTTGAGCGCAACCCGTCGAAAGGGAGCGGATTGACGACGCCGCCGTCGATCAGATGGCGGCCGGCATAGCGCACGGGACGGAAGATCGCGGGAATCGCGATGGAGGCGGCAAGCGCCGGCAGCAGCGGTCCGCTTTCGAAGTCCACTTCCTCGCAGCCGTAGAAATCGGTGGCGAGAATGCGCAGCGGAATCTCGAGGTCCTCGAAGTTGTCCGGCAGAAATTTGCCGATGAACACCTCAAGCACCCGTTCCGGATCGAACTGAATAGGGGCGGACCGGAACATGTCCACGAACCGCTTCGGCCTGAGCTGCCACAGGCGCGACAGGACGGAATTGCGGTCCGCGAATATTTCCAGTGCGAGTTCCCGGATTTCCTGGCCGCTGCGCCCGCCCGCGTAAGCTGCCCCCATGATCGCTCCGATCGACGTCCCGGATATCTGAACGGGTTTCAGCCCGAGATCGTCGAGCGCTTCAAGGACGGGAATATGGGCAAGACCGCGCGCCCCGCCGCCGCCAAGGGCAAGGCCGATGCGGGGAGATGCCGGGGGTGTTGCCTTTGGAGATGCCGGGGGAGGAGGCATGGTCAGGGTCCGGGCTCTGCTGTTCATGCAGGAGCAGGTGGGGCCTCGGGGGGCACTTTCCAAGGACAGCGCATTGGGAAAAACAAAGGGTCAAAGAGAGTGGTCGCCGGAAGGGTGGTGAAATTCCCTCGGTGATCAGACCATGAAGTAGAGATCGTTGGACGACTCGGACATCCAGCCGCTGACCTGGTCGAACGGCATCGGCCTGGCGATCAGGAAACCCTGGATGGAGAAATCGCCCATCATCCGCAATCGGTCGTATTGCGCTTCCGTCTCGACACCTTCGCAAATCACGTCGATGTCCAGCGAGCGCGCCAGATGGATGAGCTGGTTGACCACGATCTCCTTCTTGGGATCCTGCAGCATCTGTTGCGTGAACGACTTGTCGACCTTCAGGCCGTTGATGGGCAGGTCCGTTACGTGAGACAGCGACGCGTAGCCGGTGCCGAAGTCGTCCAGTTCGATATGAACGCCCAGATCGAACAATTGCCTGAGGGGTGTCAGGTGTCCTGACTTGGTGTCGTTCAGAAAGACCGATTCAAGCACTTCGGCGGTGACCCGCTCCGGGCCGACGCCATGTCTTGCCATGGCCGCGGTGAAATGATCCAGCAGCTTGCCGGAGGCTAAGTGCGAAGGGGAAATGTTCACCGAGACACGTCCGAAATCCAGACCGTCATCCAGCCACTGCCTTGCGGCCGACAAGGCCTTGTCGATGACGATCTCTCCCAGGATCGGGGCCAGCCCCGATTTTTCGACAACCGGCAGGAATTCCCCCGGGGATACCACGCCGCGTTCCGGATGCTGCCAGCGGACGAGGGCTTCGACGCCTGTCACGGTCTGGGAACGGAGATTGACCTGCGGCTGAAACTCCAGGAAAAACAGGTCGTTCTTGACCGCATCCTTCAGTTCCAGTTCGATCTTCGCTTCCGCTTCGCTGTCCTTCCTCATGTCGGGCCTGAAGTAGGTGTAGCGGTCCTTGCCGTTCTCCTTGGACTGGTAGAGGGCAAGATCGGCGTTGACCAGCAACGTGTCGAAGACGTTGCCGTCCTCCGGGCAAAGGGCCAGACCCATGCTGACCGTCGGCCAGAAGCGGTTGCCGTGGTAATCCATCGGCTGCCGCATGATGCGGCGTGCCCGTTCGCACAATTCGTTCGGGTCGGAGGTGCTGTTCTCCGCGAGTATGACGAATTCGTCGCCCCCCCAGCGGTAAGCCGTGCCGAGGCCGCGGCAGACTTCCCGGAGCCTGCGCCCGGTTTCCTCAAGGCACTGGTCACCGGCGAGGTGGCCGAGCGTATCGTTGACCCGCTTGAAACCGTCCATGTCGACATGCACCAGAAAGGCCGGTTTCTTGTCGGTGGCGAAACGCTGCTTGGCGTCGCGCTGGCATCCGGCGCGGTTCGAAAGCTTGGTCAGGGGGTCGAAATAGGCGAGGCGTTCGGCACGGACCTTGGCTTCGCGGGTTTCGTTCTCGCGATGCACACGTTCCGAGATGTCGTTTGCGATGGCGACGAACAGGCTGCGGTCCTGATCGCGCACGAGCTGAACCTGAAGGTCGACGGGATACTCGCTGCTGTCCTTGCGCCTGTGAACGCTTTCCACCGAGAGGCTTTCCTTGTCACCCGACAGAAGCGGCGTCACATAGCGGCGAACCGTGCGCGGATCGTAGACCGGATTGATGTCCCAGATGCATTGGGATTTCAGTTCATCATGGTCGTAACCGAGGTTCCTGAGGGCGCATTCGTTGGCGTATTCGATACGAAAGGTGCTGGAATTCAGGATGTAGATTTCGTTGAGGGACGATTCCAGAATACTGGCGAGCAGGTGATTTCTGCGTTCCGCCAGACGGCGCTCGGTGATGTCATGGGCGATGCCGACCAGCTTGACCGCTTTCCCGTCCGGTCCGGCGAGCACATATCCGCGCATGTGCAGATAGTTCTGGCTGCCGTCTTCCTGATAGAGCGTGTGCTCGAAATCGAATTCGCCGCGGGCGGTGACCGCCGTGCGCACGGCGGCCAGGACCTTGCTGCGTTCGTCTTCCGGAATGCGGGCGACAATGTGCTGCTGAATTTCGGAAGCGTTCAGGCCCTGGGGGAGACGCATGATCCGGTAGAACTCGTCCGATGCCCAGATGTCCTTGGTCGCGAAGTCCAGTTCCCAGCTGCCGACATTGGCAATGTGTTGGGCCTGGGTCAATTGAAGCGTTCGATACTCGAGCTTGCGGGTGTTCTGAAGGACTGCGTCCTCCAGACGGGCCTGTGTCTTCTGGACGGAAGACTGCAGCCTTGTGAGCAGACGGAAAACGACGGTCCAGGCCAGAAGGACCAGGCCGATGCCCGCAAACACGGACAGCAGCGTCCCCTTGACGAATGACCAGACATTGCCGGTGATGTCTTTCACCAGCACCAGGCGGACCGCACGATCCTTGCTGATCACCGGGATCGGCAGATCGCGCAAGGTGAAGATCTTGTTGTCTTGCAGGAAAAACCGGTTGAGGCCGTTCACATCGGTGATGCCGGCAATCACGGCGTCGAAATCCAGCAAGTCCGGCGTGAGGGTCCCGAGCGCCCTGTAGCGGATTGTATTGGCCTCTGCGCTGCCTGCCTCGCTGACCTTGCAAAGCTTGATGATCTGCCCGTTGACCGCGGAACTGGCCAGCGCAAGCGACTTTTCGATGTTGATCGCCAGCTTCAGGTAGCCGACCAGGTTTCCATCGGAGATCCATGGGCGCAACACGGAGACCACGAATTCATCGTTCGGTCCGAAGCCGATGCCGTTGGTCTGCCGGATGAGACTGGAATTCAGTTCAGATTGAAAACTGGTGTCTTCACGCGGCGCTCTGTCGTCGTCACGTGCCCGGTAGATGAATTGCCGATCCGCTGAAAAAAGTGTCAGTTCAGCGATGTTGAGATCGGCTGCCTTGCGCGCGAACACGCCGTCGGCGACCCGTTTGATCTCGTCCCGATCGTTGTTTCGAACCGCGCTCAAAAGGGCATTGTCCGCACTCACCGCCTCGACCGCCAGGTCGAGAGCCTCGCCTCCCAGCGCGCGCTGGTGGGCCAGCAGCCTTTCGGTGGTCCGGACGGTCAGGTCCTGCGGCTCACGCAGGCTGCGGTACTCCGAGACAATATTCTGAAAGGTCAGGACGGCCACGGTGAGGCCGAGAAAGGACAGAAAGACAGCGCGAAGCGGTTTGCTGAACCGGGTTTCGTCCCTGCAGCATTTGTCGAGCATCATGTCGAGGCATGCATTGAGCCCGCGAAGCCGTGGCTTTGGCTTTCCCGCGAGATCGCATTCCTGGAAACCTGAGCCTTGTTTTCCCACGCGTCGCACCCGTCCCCCGGTCAGCCCCGGGCTGTACCTTTTCCGGCAGGAACGGGCCGCGGTTTTTATAGCCGCCAGACGGGGCTTACCTTGCGCGAACGATCACTGCCATTTTTAGCAATAATCGTGAATGGTTAAATTGTTTTGAACATATTTTTAAGTTATCGTTAAGAAAAGAATGCTGCATGTTGCTCAAGATTACGCAAGAAGAAGGCGGATTTGGAATGCGGGGAAGGCGTTTATTTGACTATTCGTGATAATTTCTTCCGAATTTATCTGCGAAAAAACATCAGGAGTGCTTCCAAAGTCTCGTCGGGCGCTTCCTCCGGCAGAAAATGCCCTCCGGGCAGCCCGGTTCCCTCCACAGTGTCGGACCAGGCACGCCACACAGCCAGAGGCGCGTCGACGCTGCTTGCAATGCCCTGGTCGCCCCACAGTGCCAATAGCGGCATCGCGATCTTCAGTCCGGCGTCGAGGGTCTGTCTGTCATGGTCGTAATCAAGCGCCGCGCCGGCGCGGTAATCCTCGCAGGTCGCGGCGATCCGGGCGGGATCGCGAAACCAGGCACGGGTGTGGGCCAAGGCCTCCGGCGAAAAACACCGCAGGCTCTTTGCCGCGGTCCAGCTCGCAAGGGTGTGTTCCAGAAAGGGCACGGCCGCGGCGGCAATCATGTTCTCGGGAAACGGAGCCGGCTGCGCCAGGAACGTCCAGTGATAGACTTTCAGCCCGAAGAGCCTGTCCATCCTGTCCCAGTAATCGCAGGTCGGCAGAATATCGAGCACCGCGAGGCGTTCGATCCGTGCGGGATGGTCGAGTGCCATCCGGTAGGCGACGCGGCCGCCACGGTCATGGCCGGCCAGAGAAAAGCGATCATGTCCGAGCGCCTGCATCATCCCGGCGAGAGTTGTCGCCATCGCCCGTTTGGAATAGGCCGCGTGATCGTTTGACAGGGGCGGCACCGAGGACTGGCCGTATCCGGGCAGATCCACCGCAACCACGGTGAAATGTTCGGCAAGTGCGGGCGCGATCTTGTGCCAGCAGACGTGGGACTGCGGATAGCCGTGCAGCAGCAGGAGCGGCGGGCCGGACCCGCCGATCCGGCAAAACAGGCGCGTGCCGTCGACGTTGACCGTTCGTGTGTCGAATCCCGGAAACAAGTCGGGCAAACTGCTGTTCAAGTCCGTCTCTCCCGCCCGGTTCGGTGCCGGATCAGCCTTCGGTTTCGCGTTCGATCGCGCGCCAGCCGATATCGCTCCGGCAGAACCCGTCCGGCCAGTCGATGGTTTTCACGGCGGCATAGGCACGTTCCCGGGCCTCGCGCACGGTCGCGCCGAGGGCGGTCACGCCGAGAACACGGCCGCCATTGGCAAGGATCCGGTCCCCGTCGCGCTTCGTGCCGGCGTGAAAGACCGCCACGTCATCCTTGCCGGCTGCCGTCAGTCCGCGGATTTCCGTGCCTTTTTCATAGCTGCCCGGGTATCCTCCGGCGGCCATGACCACGGTCAGGGCGGCTTCGTCGCGCCAGTCGGCGGTGGCCTGGTCCAGCCGTCCCTCGACGCTGGCCAGAAGGAGATCCAGCAGGTCGCTCTCCAGGCGCATCATCAGCACCTGGCACTCCGGGTCGCCGAATCGTGTGTTGTATTCAATCAGTTTCGGACCATCGCCGGTGATCATGAGCCCGGCGAAAAGCACCCCCTTGAACGGTGTGCCCCGCGCCGCCAGTGTCCTGATCGTCGGTTCGATGATCCTGTGCATGACGTCGGAAATCACCGCGTCCGTCATGACCGGCGCCGGTGAATAGGCGCCCATTCCGCCGGTGTTGGGCCCCTGGTCGCCATCATGTGCGCGTTTGTGGTCCTGGGCGGTGGCAAGCGCCAGCGCGTTGGTCCCGTCGGAAAGCACGAAGAAGCTCGCTTCCTCGCCTTCCAGGAATTCCTCGATCACGACTTCGGCACCGGCCGCGCCGAAGGAGCCTTCGAAGCAGGCGGTGACGGCCTGTTCGGCTTCCTCGAGTGTCATCGCCACAACGACCCCCTTGCCCGCGGCGAGCCCGTCCGCCTTGACGACGATCGGTGCGCCTGTCTCGCGGACATGGGCGAGGGCGGCTTCCACATCGCTGAAGCGGCCGTACCCGGCAGTCGGAATGCCGGCTTCGTCGCACACCCCCTTGGTGAAGGCTTTCGACCCTTCAAGCTGCGCGGCCGCCCTCGACGGGCCGAACGCCCTGATGCCGGCCTCCTCCAGATCATCGACAAGCCCGGCCACCAGAGGCGCTTCGGGGCCGATCACCACCAGGTCGATGTCCATGGCATGGCAGAAGTCGATGATCGCACCATGGTCCGCGACGTTCAGGCTTGTCAGTTCCGCGATCTCGGCAATGCCGGCATTGCCCGGTGCTGCATACAGCTTCGTCAGTCCGGGGGACTTTGCCAATGCCCAGGCCAGCGCATGTTCGCGGCCACCGGAACCGATCAGGAGGAGTTTCATCAGCGGACAGTCTCTTTGAACCAGGTTGATGCGGGTCGGGCCGGGCCTGCCTGAAGCGGCACCCGGCGCTGGGCGGGGTCTAGCACGGGCGCTTGCACGCCGCAAACGCAGCCGTGGCGCATCGGCTGCCGCACGAATGCGTCATGCCGGTCGCGCGTCCAGATGTCGGACTGGCGGCCACCGGATTGGCATCCGCCTGATCAGCCACCCACCGTGACGCGGCAGTAAAGGATGTTGTCCTTTTTCAGGTCAGGTCCCCAGATGAGTTTCGCGGACTGGTCCCAGTCCACCCGGTCATAACCGTGTTTCGGGCCGACATCGCGGGCACTGTGCACCGTGGCATGGGGCCAGCCGCTGTCGTCGAACCCGGGCGCCGTCCAGGTGTCCGGAACGGACGTGCGTGTGGGCGCGCAGGCGGGCAGGGACACACCCGGGTTTTGTGCGCGCGCGCAGGATGCATCGGCAGGGGCCGCCTGAACCGTCAGGCAGCGCCAGTTAGCGCCGGTCACCGCCAGCAGCTTGCCGCTGGCACGGTCCCGGAATTGTGCGATGGCGCCGCCGTCGCCCATCTGCTGGCGCCGTGTGCCGATATATTCAAGCCCGGTTTCATTCTCCATGAAGTCGCGGAACTCGAACGCAAGGGTCATCGGCAGGTCGGCGCTGAAGGTGACCCGTTCCGCGTTGAAGGACCGTTCCGTCCTGTAGGCGACGCTGTCTTCCAGAAGGGGCGCTCCATTGACAAAAAGCCTGAACCAGTTGTCGACCCAGATCTCGGCGATGATCTCCTGCGCACCGGTCGAATCGGCATGGCTCTCGTTGAGATCGCCACCGAGGTTGCCACCGCCACTGCCACCATCACCGGGCTTCGGCGGCGGCCCGTCCGCGCCGGGACGCGGCGGAGGCGGCGTCTGCGCGAAGGAAATCGCGGGCGAGGCGGCCAGCGTGACGGCGAGGGAGAGCAGGATCGCGAGTGTGTCTCTTGAGGATAACATCACAACATACTCCGTATTTCGGGAAGGGTCGCACGCGACAGCGGCACTATGGCCTGTTGCGGGATGAAGTTCATCTCAAATATAGGTAGGAATGCCGGGCCCCGGACCCGGAACGGATCGCGCGGGCGATTCAGCGCCAACGCGGATAGGCACCAGACATGATCTTCTCCACCAAGGACACCGGCCCTGTCGCCGACGCGGTCAATCGGCACTGGGTCGACACGCGGCTGCCCCCGGCGCTGCGTCCCTATGCAAGGCTTGCACGCTGGGAACGCCCGATCGGCTGGTGGCTGCTGTTGTGGCCCTGCTGGTGGTCCGCCGCGCTGGCCGCGATTGCCGCCGGAAACGGCTGGCCGAACCCGTGGCACCTGGCGCTGTTCCTGATTGGAGCCGTGGCCATGCGCGGCGCCGGCTGCACCTACAACGACCTGGTCGATGTCGACATCGACGCAAAGGTGGAGCGGACCCGGTCGCGGCCGATCCCGGCGGGTCAGGTCACGAAGTTGCAGGTGAAGATCTTTCTGCTGCTGCAGGCCCTGATCGGCCTTGTGGTGCTGCTGCAGTTCAACACCTTCTCGATCGGGCTTGGTGTCGTGTCGCTCATTCCCGTCGCCATCTATCCGTTCATGAAGCGGATCACCAACTGGCCGCAGCTCTTCCTGGGCTTTGCGTTTTCCTGGGGCGCGCTGATGGGCTGGGCGGCGGTGTTCGGATCGCTGGGCTGGGCGCCGGTGCTGCTGTATCTCGGCGGCATCTGCTGGACCATCGGCTACGACACGATCTACGCCCATCAGGACAAGGAGGACGACGCGCTGGTCGGTGTCAGATCGACGGCGCGGCTGTTCGGCGCGCGCACCAAACCGGCCCTGATCCTGCTCTACGCTGCCGCCACCGGACTGTTCATGCTGGCCGCCACTCTCGCCGACGCGGGCCCGGCCGCCTTTGTCGGCATCGTGGCCGGGGTCGCGCATCTCGGCTGGCAGGTCATCGTCCTGGACATCGACGACGGCGATCAATGCCTGAAACTGTTCCGCTCCAACGGGACCTACGGCTGGATCCTGTTCGCCGGCTTCTGCGCCGACGCGCTGATCGGGTGGCTGTGAGGAGACGCGGTGAAGGAAAAGGGAAAAAGGCCCCGCCGGGTGCCGGCTCCTGATCTGAAGTGGGCGTATCGCAGAAAATTGAATTCAGGATACGGCCCGAACGCATCTGCCGTGCAAACGCTGCCTCCGGCCGTTTCCCAACTCCAGGTGTCCGGACAAACGCAAAACCCCATGAATGCGGGCGCATCGTAGAAACCCGAACCGAATGTTCCGGGCCCGGACATGTTTTGAAAATCGGAACCGGGTAAAAACTGCGGTGTCCAATGTCCCGTGGTCGCCTGGACGCAATCCGCCCGTCTCGCGCCAGGACACTCGTCCGTTTTTGTCACACTCCCGAGAGCCGACATTCGCCGCCGGCGCGGTGAATTCATGGGTTGGACGGGAAGCGGAGGTTCGTTGCTGCGGCGAGGAAAGCGTTTTGAAATTTTGAAACCGGACAACTAGAGATGCTGGTTGAAAGATCAAGTCTCAGCGCTTTAAAAAACAGTTGGCTCACCGGCAGAAGCGTGGAATGAGACAAGTTTCTATGGATTTCTCCAGCCAGCGACCCTAAAATTCGGTCCAATATTTGGGAGCATATTCGGTGGCACGCGGCGAACTTATGAAGAAGCTTCTGGCCAGTTATGGTCAAGAGGATCAGTTTCGAGCTATTGCCGAGGAAATCATCGGCGAAGAGGAACGGAAGAAAAACAATGTTCTAGCCCGCAGTTTGCGAAAGACGCTAGACAATCTCGGTCAGACTCCACAAGCAAAGGGTCTAGCTCCGCTTCTTCCATTTCCAGATGAAGCCAGTGAGTTCATTCAGCGAGTAGAACCCAACCGCACCGCACAAGACATTCTGATTTCGACGGAAAACGTTCGACTATTTATGGGACTGCTGCGCGAGTATCGGAAATCTGACCAAATTAAACAGCACGGGCTGTCTGTGCGCTCCAAACTCTTATTCTGCGGCCCGCCTGGGTGCGGTAAAACACTCTGCGCGGAAGTGTTCGCGCATGAACTCGGCTTGCCGCTTTTCGTTGTTCAACTGGATCGGCTGATGTCCTCATATTTGGGTGAAACAGCCACAAACATCCGCAAAATTTTTGAGTTCGCCCGTCGCCAGCCCTGCGTATTGTTCCTTGATGAATTTGACGCTATTGCGCGATCGCGAGATGATGGCGGAGAGCACAGCGAGCTGCGCCGCGTCGTCAACAGCCTGCTGCTTTTTATTGATCAGATCGAGCCCAGTGGCTTTTTGCTTGCTGCTACAAACCTCGATCAGTCGCTTGATCCGGCTGTTTGGAGGCGGTTCGACGAAGTTGTCTGGTTCGATGCGCCTGACGAACGCATGACCCGCAAGTTTTTGAAGAATGCGTTCAAAAACGTCAAAACCGACTTCGACCCAGTATTAGTGACTGCTGAGTTGGTAGGATATTCCTATGCCGAGCTCGACAAGATTTGTACCCAGGCTATCAAGCTATCGATTCTGGGACGCTCAAAGTCTGTTACTGTTCGTCATTTCAACATCGCCATCGAAGATGCACGGCGACGTACTAAGCGCACGGAACGTCTTTCCAACTAAGCACATGTAGGCGCCATTGCCCCACTATGATCATTTGCCGCTTGTTAGACTGCCTGAGAACTTAGACCGGCGGAAAACAGGGAGACCGCCTCCCAAACCGAGCAGGGGTGGAGGTCACGGCGCAGAAGTGCGTCACGAGATTGACCAGGCCGTGGCGATGCAGCGCCGCCGCAGACCACCGGAATTTGTCGATCCTTCACTCATCCTAAAGGTGGAGATGGAGGGCATGTCGATGGAGGATGATTGGGAAGGTGTCGGGCTACGCCTCCTGTCAACCGACAACGAAAACACGCTCGTTTTATTTTCCTCTACCGAAGAATTGACTGATTTCCGACGTAAATTGGAGGCCTATGAGGGCCCGAAACCTGCCGGCCAAAAAGCCCGGAGTTTTGCCGGCTTTATTGACCGGATTCGAAGCGTTTCAACTTTAGAAGCAGTAGATCGGCTGGGCATCCGGCTGATGGAGCGCGGCTTTACCGAAATAGAGGATTTCCAAGATGGCGAGCAATATCTGGTCGACATCGAGCTATGGGATTTTGCGGGTCAGGCGGCCCGTCGTCGAAAAGCGGAGGAAATCGGCGAGTTCATTGAAGCAAAAGAAGGCGAAGTTTACGACCTCTATGTCGGCCCATCTCTGACCATTCTTCGTGTTTACGCGCCGGGCGAAGCTCTGCGACCGATCTTGTCCGTGCCGGAAGTCGCAATAGTTGATCATCCACCAGAGCCTGATCTAGAAGCTCAGCCCGTAGTTCAAATGGCGTTGGATGATCTGCCAGCCGTTGAACCCATATCGCCCGACGCGCCGGTCGTTGCGGTTCTGGATAGTGGCATCAACGCGCATCCGCTGTTGGACGATGTACTTGTTGCGTCAGAAACGTTTATTCCTGAAGTTGGCCCCGCTGATGTGTGGGGTCACGGCACGAAAGTTGGTGGCACAGCCGTTTTCGGGGACCTGCGCGATCAGATTGCCCGTGGCATATTGCAAAAATCGGCCAGACTGGTGTCAGCCAAAATCATTACGGATGATGGCCAGTTTTACGAACGCCGAACACTTCCGAACCAGATGCGCACCGTTATTCAGAGCCTCAATGAACGATATAGGTGCAGGATCTTTGTGTTGTCGCTTGGTGACAGGAAGGCCTGGTTTGAACGCGGACGGGTGGGGCCTTGGGCCATGACTTTGGATGAACTGGCCCGTGAACTGAACGTTCTGATCTTCGTTTCGGCTGGAAATCGGAATCCGCGTGGAGGCAACAGTGTCGAGCAGGGTGTAACACAGTATCCTCAGTATTTGCTCGAAGATGGGAACCGTATTTTTGAGCCGGCCGGCGCCGCAAATGTTGTTACGGTAGGGGCCGTATCGCACGGAAGCGGGCTTGGAGCGCGGCATGATAATGATGCACATTTGCGTGCGATCACACAGAGAGCACTTGAACCGTCACCGTTTACGCGCGCTGGTCCTGGTGCGGGTGGGGTTACTAAGCCGGACTTCGTAGATTTGGGCGGAACACTGGTTTTCAGCGCAGTGACACGATCCTTGCAGACAGCTCCACAATTGCCCGAAGCGGGCATTGTCACGTTGAATCATGATTTTCTCCGGCAGCTGTTTACGTCAAGCAAAGGTACATCGATCTCGACACCGATGCTGGCGCGAAAGGCCGCCTTCTTGTTGCAGCGTTTCCCAGACGCGTCGGCCAATCTGATCAGGGCCTTGCTCGCCGGTGCCTCGAGAACACCGGAAGTAACATCGGACTGTTTGCGCGCGATGGACGCGAAAGAAATGGCCTCGATTGTTGGTAATGGCTTAGTGGATCAGTCAAAAGCAGCCTACTCGGATGACCACCGAGTAATCTATTTCGCTGATGACGTTCTCAATATCGACAGGTTTGCGATCTATAGCATTCCGATACCAGCGGAATTCCAAACTGGTGGTAAACGCACGATTCGCGTGTCGCTGGCCTACGACCCCCCTGTACGGCGAACCAGAGCAGAATATCTCGGGACTAAAATGGATTTCCGATTGATCCGAGGTTGTCCCGCTGACCACATCTCAGAGCATTATCGAAGTCATGCTGGACAAGACACTACACATCCGGAACTTCAGCCGAAGTATGATTGTGATCTAAAGCCAAACAAAACGGAGAGGGCAGGAAACACCCTACAGACGGGGTCTATTTGTTTCACGAGAGACACTCTCGATTATGGCCACGAGTATCATTTGGTTGTCAGGTGCATTGGAGGTTGGGCGACCGATGAGGTGCAACAGAGATTTGCCGTAGTCGTTGAGCTTGAGCACCAAGCAGGTGCCCAACTTTACGCACGTCTGCGAGCAAGAGCCCGCGTTTAGTGCTCGCATCAAAAAAAGTTGGTCGAATATTTTTCTTTGTCAGTATGGCTGAGCTTTCAAGCGCAGCAGTCTTGTCTTGCGTACTAATGTCCGCTTTCAGGAAGCTGCGATGCGGCAATTCATGCCGAAAAGAACGCCTGCTCCGGCCCGAAACCAACCGCGGACCTGGCCCAAACGACTGTCCGCTTCGCCAATCACCGGGGCCGTGCCTGCCAACCCGCTCCCGGCTCCTTCCCGGGCATTTGTTCAGACCCCGGTGACCGGCAGGTTTCCCTCACCGAGCAGCAAAAGGACCGCTCGCGAACACAGCTCTCGCGGCCTCGAGGGTGCGCGAAAGCCTTTGTTGCTTGCAGCCAGATTTGGGGATGAGGCCGCGCCGGGACGTGCGGCCTTTTTTCTGCCCTGGAACGCGGAGATCCGGACGTCACGACCGCGCGATGATTTCGCGCTCGTCGCTGTGAACGGCGGCCGGAAGGGCGCTGTAGGCCTCGATCGGCTTGATCTTGCCGCCAAGATCGCACACCAGCATCGGCAGGTTGAAAACCTGCGCCAAGCGGCTTCACAGCACGGCCAGGTCGTCGGAATGCTCCGTTTCGGCCAGTGTGATCGACAGGGCGCTGTCGGGGTGTTTCAGGATCAGTGTCGCGAGGATGTCGCCCGGGGCCGCACCGGGAACGATCCGGACCATGACCTCGTCGAACCCCTGGACCAGTACGAGACCCCTTACGGGAACGCCGGCAACCCGGCGATTGATGACCGCCCTGTCACGGTCAAGAAGGATCTCCGCCGGAAGTGAGCGCGTTCCAGGCAGGGCTTCGCAACGCCTCGTCGGTCGTTCGATGCCAGTCGCGCCTTGCCTGAAAGCGGACCTGGCAATGCGGTCGCAACGAGGACACGCCACGTCCCTTAAAACACTGACAGCACTGACAGCACTGGCACCACTGGCAACACTGATAGCACTGGCACCACTGGCAGCCACCCGCCGGCGGATCATGTGCCTGTTGCCGATCAGGTCCCGAACGTGCCGTCGCGAAGATCCGCAAAATAGGTGTCAGTTCCGATCTGCCCTCCTTTCAGCGCTATTTCGAATTCTGGCCCGCCCCGGGTATGAGCGGTGCAAACCGGTGAGCCGGGTGTGGATGGGATAGCCTGCCGGAGGGTCAGGGCAAAAACATCCAGCTCCGCGAGCGCATGGCTTGATGTATCACCGCCCGCGACGGCCACACGCTCCAGGTGATGCCTGTCCTTGAGGGTGGCCAGCAGGCGTCCAAGCGTCTTTCCAACGCCGTCAAGATTCAAGGGGCCTGACACAGGGGCGGCCGCCTTGCCCTTTGCCGTGTAGAGGACCGGGCTTTGTCCGGCCTCCAGCGCCGTGGACGCAATCTGCAAGACGCGATCGGCTTCCTGCTGCAGCCCGTCCCCGGTTGCCAGTGCATTGAAATTGACCGGAACGCCTTTGAACCCTCTCTTTTCAGCGGTTTCGATCTGGCGCGCGGTTGTCGGCGAACAGCTTCCCGAGACGACCGCAATGCGAGACCGGGCGGCCAGGGGCCGCGACACCGCTGGAGGCGGCAGCAGGTCGAGTTCCCGCCATCTTCTCAGAAGGGCATATTCGACGCCGGACGACCCGGCAATGAAAGGTCCGAGATCCTGCCTGTTGTCCTCGATATGGCCTCCCGCCGCCGCCTGGGACAAGCTGTCGTAGACATCGATCAGGCGATTGGCGGTGCGCGCCTGACCGGTTTCACGGGCCTGGGTGCGAGGGGCGGCGATGGAACCGTCCAGAGGGGTCAGGCATTCAAAGGGCAGATCCGTCTGCAGGGACAGGTGTTCGATCAGGTCTGCCTCGTGCATCGGCGTTGCCGGGTGCCTGCTCATCACCGGGTGCCTGTCGATCCTGTAGACCTGTTCGCCGTAGGCCGCGAAAAGAGTGCCGAAAAAGGTGTAGCGACGAAGCTGAGGCGCGCCAACGACAACCGCGGTTTGTCGCTGGCTGAATGTTTCCAGTCCGATTTCAAGGGCGCGGCCGATAGATCCCTTTTCCGGAGAACTGTCGAAAGTCGAGCAGGTCTTGTAGTGGCAAAACCGTGCATCGAGTGTCTTCAGCCAGGAGAAGATTGCCGGAAGGTGCTCGGACATCCAGCCGGGGGCCTGACTTCGGCTGATGCCTGCCAGGCCGACCGCACGGCAGTGTTTGAACCTTGCGAGCTGTTTCTTGTCCGGAATGGAGGTGAAGAGGACGGTTTCGATGCCTCCCGTCGTCAGGGCTTCCATCACGTCTGTTGATCCGGTGAAGTCGTCACCATAGTAGGAAATGAAGAGCGCGCCGGTCATGTCCTCTCTCCGGCGCCGTCCTTGTCCCCAAAGAGGTCCAGGGCCTGGGAAAGCTCCTTGTGGTCTTTTGCAAAAACATGAGCCGGAACCCCGCCAATGGCAGCCTCCGCCGCCTGCTGCAGGCTGGCGACGCCTCCGGCGACACCACCGGGATGACCCATGATCCCGCCCCCTGCGCAATAGATAAAGTCCGTGTGCCCGATCGCCTTGCAGGTCGCTTCCATCTGAACGGCGGTCTGACCCGACGAGAAGACCGGCATCGCCTGATATCCGTGTTCGCTCGACAACGGATCGTCGAGTGAGCGGGCATTCTTGATGACGGTAGCGTCGGGTTCGGTAAACTTGTTTGCGATCCCGTTGACATGCAGATGGTCCGCCCCGGCGAGCCTCCAGAACTTCTGCCAGACCCGGAACGAGATGCCGATGTCCGGTGATCTCGAATAAATGCCCCAGCCGTTCCGGTGGCAATGAAGTGGCAGATCGATGTGCCGTCTGATGGCACTCAGTCCCGTGAGACCGAGTGGAAACAGACTTACCATCGCGCAGGTGCCGCCGGCCTGCTGCACGAGATCGGCATTGTGGCGCATCACGTCCAGCTCGTCGGTGATGTTGAAGGCGTACATGACCTTCTTGCCGGTGCGGTTCGCATGCGTATCGATCACCTTCATCACCTCGCGCAAGCGATCCTCGAACGGACAATGAGGGCCGTTTGCCTGGAGCTCGTCATCCTTGATGAAGTCAATCCCGCCTTCGACGAGCCTTTCGACAAGTGACGCGGTCCCTTGAGGAGAGAGGCCGACACTCGGCTTGACGATCGTTCCGATCATCGGCCGGTCCCTGACGCCGGCGAGTGTCAGAGTGCCCTGCCGGCCGAACGCCGGGCCCGGATAAGCACCGGCGAATTCTTCAGGCAGGGAAATGTCCGTCAGACGAAGTGCGGACACTTCCGCAAGTTCGAACAGGTTGCCCGCGACCGTTGCCAGGACGTTGGGAAGGGACGTGCCCATGTTGTCGAGCGGCCAGGAGAGAACGACCTCGCCGCGCGTATGGATGTCCGCGCCGATCCGGCACGGAAGCGAGGGGGCGCTGCTCGTCGATGACACGGTGATCTGCTCGACCCTTGCCCCGGAACGCTCCCTCAACCGGTCTGTTTCTCCCGGCAGTCTCAGAAATGTTCCCGAGGATTGCTCACCCGCGATTACCTCGGCTGCCCGCTCCAGGCTTGTCGGCGTTTCAAGATCATACGTTGCAAAGAGCCTCCCCATTCCTGTCCTCATCCCCGTTTCTGGCTGAACTTCAGATACATGATTAGCAACTTATCATACCAGTTGACAACGTGATTTGTATGTGAATTTATTCGTTCAACAAATTTGGAGGAAACATGAAAATCGCGCTCATCGGTGCGGGAGGAAAAATGGGAGTGCGTCTCTCCCAGAACCTGAAAGGCTCCCGATTTAACGTTGCCCATGTCGAAGTCAGCGATGCCGGCAAAGAGCGGCTCAAAGCTGAAGTCGGTGTCGATTGTCTTGACACGGACACCGCTCTTGAAGGCGCGCGCGCCGTTATTCTCGCCGTGCCGGACACGGCGATCAGAGCGGTTGCGGAAAGTATCATCGACAAATTGGCGCCAGGGACGATGCTGATCGCATTGGATGCGGCAGCTCCCTTTGCCGGGCACTTCCCGGATCGCAAGGATGTGACCTATTTCGTCACCCATCCCTGCCATCCGCCGATCTTCAACGACGAAACGCAGATGCCTGCCAAGCACGACTATTTCGGCGGTATCGCTGCCAAGCAGGCAATCGTGAGCGCCCTCATGCAAGGGCCGGAAGAGGATTATGCGTTGGGCGAAGAGATCGCCCGGACGATCTTCCAGCCAATCCTGCGTTCCCATCGGGTCACGGTTGAACAGATGGCGCTTCTTGAGCCCGGATTGTCGGAGACCGTCTGCGCAACTCTGCTTGTGGTCATGAAAGAGGCCATGGATGAGGTCGTCCGGCAAGGTGTCGACCGGGAAACCGCCCGGGACTTCCTGCTTGGTCACATGAATATTCTTGGCGCGGTTGTCATGGGAGAAGTCGACGGCGTCTTCTCCGACGCCTGCAACAAGGCCATCACCAACGGCAAAAAACGTCTCATGCGGGACGACTGGATCGGCGTGTTCAAGCCGGACGAAATCAAGGAAAGCATCCGGCAGATCACCTGATTGAACTGCCTGCATTGTGGACCGCAGGCCGTTCGAAGTGGCGACAGGGAACCTGGGAGAGGTCCCGTGTTGTCAGACTGGGAATGAAACATTTTCGGGAGGAAAACATGAATCTTACAAAAAGAACCCTTTTGGCCGGAGCCGCCGTCATGGCGACGCTGCTTGCGCCTGCCTATGCCTCGGCGGCTGATCTGATCGCGATCATCACGCCGTCCCACGACAACCCGTTCTTCAAGGCGGAAGCCGAGGGCGCCCAGAAAAGAGCCGAAGATCTTGGCTACGAAACCCTGGTGCTTGTTCACGACGATGACCCGAACAAGCAGAACCAGCTGTTCGATACGGCAATTGCCCGTGGTGCGAATGCCATTATCCTCGACAATGCGGGGGCCGATGCGACCGTTGCTCCCGTGCGCCGGGCCAAGGAAGCAGGCATCCCTTCTTTCCTCATCGATCGCGAGATCAAGGAAACAGGCATCGCGGTGTCGCAGATCGTCTCCAACAACTACCAGGGAGCGCAGCTTGGCGCGGAAGAGTTTGTCAGGCTGATGGGCGAGGAAGGCAAATATGCCGAGCTGCTCGGCCGCGAGGCAGACACCAACGCCGGCATTCGCTCCGCGGGCTATCATGATGTGATCGACCAGTATCCGGATCTGGAGATGGTCGCCCAGCAGTCGGCGAACTGGAGCCAGACCGAAGCCTACGAAAAGATGGAAACCATCCTTCAGGCCACCCCCGAGATCAAAGGCGTCATTTCGGGCAATGACACCATGGCCATGGGGGCCTGGGCGGCACTCAAGGCTGCCGGACGGACGGACGTGATCGTTGTCGGTTTTGATGGCAGCAACGATGTCCGCGACTCCATCCTGGAAGGCGGCATCAAGGCCACCGTGCTGCAGCCCGCCTACCGCCAGGCCCAGATCGCGGTTGAGCAGGCCGATCAGTACCTGCGGACGGGTTCAACCGGTCAGGACGAAAAGCAATTGATGGATTGCGTCCTGATCAACGGCTCGAATGCCGGTGACCTCGAGACCTTCGCGCTGAACTAGGCCCGACATCACACCGTGGTGGACGTTCCGCCGCGGTGTGATCTTTCCCACGAAAAACCTGGAAATCCTGCCGGAGAGAATGCCGGGAGGATTCTGTTCAAGGAGGTTGCACAGTGGATCGCGGCGCAGTTCCTTCCCTGTTTTTGGTCCTTGTGGCTGTCGCCGGCCTGGGCGGATGCAAACTCGAAAAGCATCTGGCCACGAATGACGGTGGCGGTCAGGGGCAACAAGTCGTTTCAAGCAGCCCCGGCGGCGACATGGATGTGCTTGTAGCTGACATCTGGGCCAAACAGGTTCTACCTCACCTTCAGCAAACGGCGACCGACATGGCCGTTCTTGGCGGCGCGATTGCAGCGGATCTCGACACGGCCGGCGAAGCACATGGCTATCGTCCGTCCAGCGAGGGAAGTCCCTGGAACTTCGCCGTGCGGGTACAGGGCACAATCCTGGCAGCCAAAACCGATACACGTGCCGCGACAGCGGATGTGGACGTTACCGCCGATGGCAAGGCAGATGTCATCCTGCAGCTCGGTCCGGTGATCCGCGGAACGGCGCTCCGGGATATCCTTCCGTTCGTCGATTTCTCTTCATTCACGGATCAGATCGAGTTTGCCCAGCTCTCCCGTTCCCTGAACACGCGCGCCTACGAAAGTGCCCTGAAGGATCTGCCCCGCGACGTTCTTGTGGGCAAGACCATTGACGTGATCGGTGCCTTTACCGTGCGCGGCGGCGGTCCGCCGTACCTGATCACACCCGTGTCGATAAAGATGGGTGGATCATGACAGACGAAATGCACCAGATCGGCTTGTCGGTGCGTGCGGCAAACAAGGTCTATCCGGGCACGCACGCGCTGAAGGATGTGGACTTCGATGTCCGGCTTGGCGCGGTGAATGTGCTCGTCGGTGAAAACGGCGCCGGCAAATCCACCCTGATGAAAGTGATCGCCGGCGTCGAGCAGCTGACCTCGGGTGAAATCCTGCTGCAGGAGGATAAGGTCACCTTCCCCGACACGCGCACGGCAGCGGCACACGGGATCGGCATCGTCTTCCAGGAGCTCAACCTCTTCCCCAACATGACGGTTGCCGACAACATCTTCATCGCACGGGAAAAGACCCGCGCCGGGGTCGATATCGCTGCCGGAGACCAGAGAGCGGAAGCCGCGGCGCTCATGCGGCGCCTCGAGCACGACATTTCGCCGGACGCGATGGTGAGCGACCTGCGCATCGGCGAGCAGCAGATCGTCGAGATCGCCAAGGCGCTTGCCCAGGATGCGCGGATCCTGATCATGGACGAGCCGACCTCCGCCCTGAGCGCGGCGGAAGTCGAAATCCTCTTCCGGGTCATCGCGGACCTGAAGAAGCGCGGTGTCGGCATCGTCTACATTTCCCACCGCCTGGAGGAGCTGATCCGGATCGGCGACTACATCACGGTGCTGAGGGACGGTGCGCGAACCGGCGCCAGAAGCATGGACGGCGTCGACGTTTCCTGGATCGTGCGGAACATGATCGGCGCAGCTTCAAAGGATTTCGCCAAGACGGTCAAGCACGACTTCGGCGACGAGGTGTTCCGCTGCGAGAACATCAGCCTGATGGGCCGGACAGGAAACCGCGTTGTCGATGACGTCTCGCTGTCCTTGCGCGCTGGCGAGATTGTCGGGATCTACGGCCTCATGGGAGCAGGGCGCTCCGAACTGTTCGAATGCATCATGGCCCAGCATCCGCATTGCACCGGGCATTTCTACGTCGAGGGCCGCCACCTGAATGAACCCGATGTCGCGGGGCGCATCGGGCGCGGCCTGGCGCTCATCCCCGAAGACCGGAAGTCGGAGGGTCTGATCCAGATCCTGCCGATCCGGGAGAACATGTCGCTGTCGAGCCTGGCCAGTTTCGTGAAGGGCATTCACCTCAGCCTCGCCGCGGAGCGGGAGACGGTGACGCGCTTCGTCAAGGATCTCGCCATCAAGATCGCCAGCATGGAGAACCCGGTCAGCTCGCTGTCCGGCGGCAACCAGCAGAAGGTCGTGATCGGCAAGGCGCTGATGACCTCGCCCAAGGTTCTGCTCATGGACGAGCCGAGCCGCGGCATCGACATCGGTGCCAAGGCCGAGGTCTTCCGCACCATGCGGCGGCTGGCGGCGGAGGGACTGGGGATCCTGTTCGTCACCTCGGATCTTGAAGAAGTCATGTCCCTGTCCGACCGGATCATCGTGATGTCGAACGGCAGCATCACGGGTGAATTCGAGGGCGCCGGCGTCAAGGAAGAACAGATAATCGCGGCCTCCGCGATCGGCCACGCGCCTGCCTCCGAGGCAGGTCATGTCATTGGGAGTAGGAACGGATGACATCAGTCACCACAATGCAGCCTTCGGGCCCCTCCGGCGGACAGCCGATGATCCTGCTGCTGCTGAAGCTCAGGACCTTCATCGCCCTGATCGCGGTGTTTGCCTTCTTCTCGTTTGCAGCTCCGAATTTCCTCAGCACCGCGAATTTCGTCATCATGTCCAAGCATGTGGCCCTGAACGCGTTTCTGGCGATCGGCATGACCTTCGTCATCATCACGGGAGGGATCGATCTCTCGGTTGGCTCGATTGTCGGCCTGTGCGGAATGGTGGCCGGCTATCTCATCCTCAACGGTGTCGATCTGGGGATCGGGTATTCGCTCTATTTCAACATATTCGAGATCATTCTCATCACGCTTGCGGTCGGGGTGTTTGTCGGAGCGATCAACGGCGTGCTGATAACGCGTCTCAACGTGGCCCCCTTCATCGCGACGCTCGGAACGCTTTACGTGGCACGCGGCCTGGCGCTGCTCTCCTCCGATGGGGCGACCTTTCCCAACCTGGTCGGAAACGAGGCCTACGGATCGACGGGTCTTCACGTGCTCGGAACGGGAAGCTTTCTCGGCATTCCGGTTTCCATATGGCTGCTGATTGCCGTCGGTTTGACCGCTGCCTATATCGCCGGACGAACGCCGCTGGGACGGCACATCTATGCGGTCGGCGGCAACGAGAAGGCGGCCGCCCTCTCCGGCGTGAAGGTCAATCGTGTCAAGATGTTCGTCTACATGTTCTCGGGCTTCTGCGCGGCCATTGTCGGCCTTGTCATCTCGTCACAGCTCATGGCCTCGCATCCCGCGACGGGCGAGACCTTCGAACTCAACGCGATTGCCGCGGCTGTCCTCGGCGGCACCTCCATGTCGGGCGGACGCGGCCGGATCGGCGGAACCATCGTCGGCGCATTCGTGATTGGCGTGTTGTCCGACGGCCTGGTGATGATGGGTGTCAGTTCCTTCTGGCAGACCGTCATCAAGGGCCTGGTGATCATCGCCGCCGTTGTTGTCGACCAGGCGCAGCAAAGGCTGCAGGCCCGGGTGGCACTGCAGCAGCAGGCCGCCGCAGCATGAGGAGAACATCATGAAGAAAGGCGCACTGATCGGCTGCGGTTTTTTCGCTCAGAACCACATGCACGCCTGGGCCGAAGTCGAGGGAGCAGCCATCACCGCGCTGTGCGACCGCGACGAGAACCGCCTGAAGGAGACGGCGGGCCGCTTTGGTGTCGAGCGGACCTATACCGATGCCGACGAGCTTCTGAAATCGGAAGAGCTCGATTTCGTCGACATTGCCACGACGGTTCAGACCCACAGGCCCCTGGTCGAACGCGCGGCCGGATCGAATGTGCACATCATCTGCCAGAAGCCCTTTGCGGACACGATGGCAGATGCCAGGGCAATGACAGACGCGGCCGCCGACGCCGGCGTGACCCTGATGGTGCACGAGAACTTTCGCTGGCAGTCGGCAATCCGCGCTGCCAAGGCCGAACTCGACAAGGGCGCCATCGGAACGCCCTTCTGGGGACGGGTCAGTTTCCGTTCGGCCTATGACGTCTATTCGGGCCAGCCGTATCTGGCGACGGACGAGCGCTTCATCATCCAGGACCTGGGGATCCATATTCTGGACATCGCCCGCTTCCTGTTCGGCGACGCGCGCACGATCTCGGCAAGCACGAAACGGGTCAATCCGGCCATTCGGGCGGAAAACGTCGCGACCATGATGCTGGTTCACGAAAGCGGCGTCACCGGTGTCGTCGACTGCAGCTATGCATCACGGCTCCCCCGGGAGAGCTTTCCCGAAAGCCTTCTCGAGGTGGATGGCAGCGAGGGAACGCTGAGGCTGATGCCCGGTTACAGGCTGGTTGTGCACAATGCGTCCGGCACCCGGGAACTGGACGTATCGCCCCCGCTGCTGTCCTGGGCGGAGCGTCCCTGGCACAACATTCAGGAAAGCGTCTACAACATCCAGCGGCATTTCATCGATTGCCTGAATGCGTCCGGGGCACCGGAGACATCGGGACTGGACAACCTGAAAACGCTGGAACTGGTCGAGGCTGCGTATCTTTCCGCTGCCGGGAACAGCCGGACAATCAAGCTGGACACCGCCTGACATGAGCGACGTGAGCCGCATTCGCCTGTATGGAACGGAATCGGCCCCGGAGCCATTCCGGATTTTGCGCGCAGGGCCGCTGGAAGTGCGGCTGGAAAACGGAAATCTGCGGTACATTCGGTTCGATGGCCATGAAGTTCTGCGCGCCATTTCCTACGTTGTACGCGACAGTGACTGGGGCACGCTTCCTGCGGCCATTTCCGATCTCGCAGTGGTGGAAGACCCCGGCAAATTCGAAGTTTCCTACGTCGCGCATTACCAGAACCAGGGGGCGGGTCTCAGCGTCAGGGCGCAGATAACCGGCACTGAGGCCGGATCATTGAGGTTTGCTTCCTCGGCGGTCGCCGACAAGGCCTTCGAGACGAACCGGTGCGGTTTCACCGTGTTGCATCCGATCAACGGGGTGGCCGGCGAACCCGTCGAGGTCGAGCATTGCGACGGGACCATCGCCCACACCAGATTTCCCGATCTCATAGACCCCTGGCAACCCTTCAAGTCCATCCGGTCCCTGACCCACGCAGCAGCGCCGCACCTGAAGGCCCGTTGCCGGATGGAGGGCGACGCCTTCGAAATGGAGGACCAGCGCAACTGGTCCGACGCCTCCTACAAGACCTATGTGAGGCCGTTGGCGCGTCCCTGGCCGTATCTCATGGATGCGGGACAAGAGGTCGATCAGTCGGTGACACTCGAAATGATGAGGAGTGAAACCGAAGGAGCATCGATCTTCCCGGCGCGTGATGACACAGCAGCCAGAGTTGCCGAGTTTGTTCGAGGCGAAGCCACAAACAGCCGTCTGCCGCGAATAGGACTGCTGATCAGCCCTGAAGACACCGGATCCGCCATCGAGCACGCCGGTCTGCTGAAAGAGGTCAACCCTGCCGCGCTCCTGTGTCATTTCGATCCGACACAAGCGCACGGACTGAAGGCACTTGAGAATTTCCGGTCCTTGCAGGACCTTTTTCCGGCGTCTTACGATCTGGAATATGTGGTCGCCTGTGACGGCGACCTCGAGGCGGAATTTGACAACCTGGCCAGCATGGTAAAACGAAGCGGGCTTGCGTTGAACTCAATTGCGGTTTGTCCTTCGGTCGACCGTCAGTCGACACCGCCGGGCAGTGAATGGCCCGCGTGTCCTCCATTGTCGATAATCTATGCCGCTGCGAGACAAGCTTTTCCCACGACCAGGCTCGGCGGCGGCATGTTCAGCTATTTCACCGAGTTGAACCGCAAACGGCCGCCAATGTCATGGCTGGATTTCGTGACCCATTCAACCAATCCGATTGTTCACGCGGCCGATGACGACAGTGTCATCGAAACACTTGAAGCGGTGCCGCATATCACGCGCTCTGCCCGGGCGCTCATCGGCAAGGACAAGGAATACAGGCTCGGACCGTCAACCATCGGCATGCGTCAAAATCCCTACGGATCCCGGACATTTGCCAATCCGGGCAACAAGCGTCTTTGCATGACCCATGACGATCCGCGCCAACGCGGCCTTTTCGCCGCTGCCTGGACCATGGGCTATGCGTCCGTGATTGCCCGGGCTGACATTCGTCAATGGGTTCCGGCAAGTTTCACCGGCCCCAGAGGGATTGTTGACGAAGCCAGCGGATCTCTCTGGCCCGTTGGAGAGGTCGTCGCGACCCTCGCGGCACTGGGCGAAGCGAACGTTATCAACTGTGACTGTGTCGGAGCGGATAAGATAGCTTCGCTGTGTGTGGAGAAGGACGGTGAGGTCTTTAAGATTGCCGCTAATCTGACAGACCGGAACCTGGAAATTGTTTGTGGCGATCGGCGGACGCTTGGTCCATTCGAAGTTCTCCGGCTATAAGTCCACCGAAGGCTGATGAATCTGCGGTCGGCTGTAAAATCGTGCGTGCCGCGATCCGCAGACAGCCCTGCGATGAAAGGATCAGATTGGCGGGTCATGGAAAACTGGAACGGCTCGGGAGCCGGTGATGACAAGATTGTCCGGCGAAAACTCTCCGATCAGGTTTTCGATCGATTGCGTGAAATGATTGTGCGGGGCGAGCTTGCCCCCGGCGATCCCATGCCGTCCGAGCGTGAATTGATGCTGCGCTTCGGCGTCGGCAGGCCCGCCGTTCGCGAAGCCATGCAGACGATGCACACTCAGGGGCTCATTTCGATTTCCCAGGGCGAGCGTTCCCGGGTGAGCGAGCTGTCGGCGGATCTGGCGTTTCGGCAGATGGACATGGTGGCGCGCATGCTGCTGTCTGCCTCTTCTGACAATCTAGAACACCTCAAGGAGGCGCGCAGACTGTTCGAAGGCGGCATGGTCAGGATCGCGACCGAGAAGGCCTCGCCGCAAGACATTTCAGAACTCAAGCAGCTTGTCGTCGATCAAAAGGACCTGCTCGGCAATCCGTCCGATTTCATCAAGGCCGATATCGCCTTTCACAGCAAGATCGCGTCGATATCGGGCAACCCGATTTTTGCGGCGGTCAGTGACGCCATGCTCACCTGGTTGTTCAATTATCACACGGACCTGCTGATCTGGTCGGGACGTGAGAACGTCACGCTTGCCGAGCATTCCAAGATCGTCGAGTGTATCGAAAGCGGTGTTGCTGAAAATGCCGAAAGCGCCATGCGTTCACACCTGAACAGATCGCAGGATCTTTACCGGCATCATCTTTGAATGTTCCACCGGAAGCTGAGGCGATTGACAAGCCGGCAGACAGCAGGTGACGCCGGCAAGCGCTGGTAAACGCCGGTCTTCCCTGCAGCGCGCCGCGGAGCGGCGCCATTTTTGCAGTCCTGGAATGGGGTCAGCGCACCGTCACGACCGCGCGATGATCTCGCGTTCGTTGCTGTGGACAGCCGCAGCCTCCGCCGGGCGGCCGGGGACGCGCCGGTTCAGGAACCGCGGACGGCGTCCTGTGAGCAGGCGCAATTGCCGGCGCGGGGCCGGGCGGGCAGCCGGAAGGGCGCTGTAGGCCTCGATCGGCTTGATTTTGCCGCCAAGATCGCACACCAGCATCGGCAGGTTGAAAACCTGCGCCCAGCGGCTCCACAGAACGGCCAGATCGTCGGAATGCTCCGTTTCGGCCAGTGTGATCGACAGGGCGCTGTCGGGGTGTTTCAGGATCAGTGTCGCAAGAATGTCGCCCGGGGCCGCGCCGGGAACGATCCGGACCATGACCCCGTCGAAACCCTGAACCGGGACGACGACCTTGACGGGCACGCCGGCAACCCTGCGATTGATGACTGCCCTGTCGCGGTCAAGGAAGATCTCTGCTGGAAGTGAGGGCGTTCCGGGCCGGGATTCGAGCCGCTGCTCGAAGCGGACCGGCAGGCCGCCGGGATCGGGCAATGTCGTAATGCCCGTCCCGGTTGCCGCCGTTTCCTGTATTTCTGTTTAACGTCTCAAATGACTCTCCACAGGGCCTTATGGCCTCTTGATGTGATTGAAGCTACGGGAGAAAAGTCGTGATCAGCTTAAGAGACAGGGTTAAAAAACTGTGATTTCAAAGACGGTTACCGGAGTATGAGCAGAGCGGTAACCGCTTGTTCAGTCCTGTGACGACCGGACGGGAATACAACCGGAAGCTTAGAAACGGTCGATGCGAGACACATTCCGCTTCGGCCTTTCCGACAGCAGATGTTGCAGCCGCGAGGTGAGCGGCGTAAACAACAGCCGGACCATTGGACGGATGAGCGTTGAACATGTCGGAACTGATAGATCAGAGCGAATTGCAATCCCGCGCGGCGCGCCTTGTGGCGGCGGCCCGCACGGCCGGGGCCGATGCCTGCGACGCGATCGCCGTCACCGGCGTCTCGCTCTCGGTCGATGTCCGCGAAGGCAAGGTCGAGGAGACCGAGCGCGCCGAGGGCGATGACGTGACGCTGCGGGTTTTTGTCGGCAAGCGCACGGCGGCCGTGTCGGCCAACCGTCTCGACGATCCCGCGAGCCTCGCCGAACGCGCCGTTGCCATGGCGAAGGTCGCGCCCGAGGATCCCTATGCGGGACTTGCCGATCCGGACTTGCTGGTCAGGGACCAGCCTGTGCTGGAGCTTCTGGACAGCACGGAAATGACCGCGGACAAGCTGGCGGAGATCGCGCTGGAGGCGGAAGCCGCCGGGCTGGCCGTCGAGGGCGTCAGCAAGTCGGGCGGGGCGGGAGCGTCCTGGCGTCTGGCCGGCGTGGTGCTGGCAACAAGCCACGGTTTCGAGGGATCCTACCTGTCCTCCCGCCACGGCATGTCGATGACCGCCGTTTCCGGCGAGGGCACGGCGATGGAGCGGGACTACGATTTCGACAGCCGAACCTTCTTTGAGGATCTGGAAGCGCCTGCGGAAATCGGCCGCCGGGCCGGAGAACGGGCGGTTCGCCGCCTCAATCCGCAGAAATTGACGACCCGCACCGCCAACGTGATTTACGAATCCCGGGCGGCCCGCAGCATTCTCGGACACCTCGCCGGGGCCATCAACGGTGCCTCGATCGCCCGCAAGACCAGCTTTCTGCGGGACCGCATGAACGAGGCCGTGTTCGCACCCGGGATCAGGGTTGTCGACGACCCCTTCAAGAACCGTGGCGCGGCGACCCGCCCGTTCGACGGCGAGGGCACACGGGCGGAGGTGCTCGACGTGATCGAGGACGGCGTTCTGCGGCACTGGTTTCTGGACGGGGCCTGCGCGCGCGAACTGGGCCTGACACCCAATGGCCGCGCTCATCGCGCCGGCAGCGGCACCTCGCCGGGTGCAACCAACATCACGCTGATGCCGGGCGACAAGTCGCTCGAGGAACTCATGGCCGAAGCGGGCGACGGTTTGCTGGTGACGGATCTTATCGGCCACGGCGTCAACGGCCTTACCGGCGATTATTCCAGGGGCGCATCCGGTTTCTGGTTCGAGAACGGACAGATCGTCGAGCCTGTCAGCGAGATCACGATTGCCGGCAATCTGACGGACATGTTCGCGCGGCTGGTGCCGGGCAGCGATCTGGACAACCGCTATTCGGCGGCGACCCCTTCCGTGATGATCGAGGGAATGGCGCTTGCCGGCAGCTGACACGGGCATGGATGAAACCGGCTTCGAAGCGGATCTTCAGCTTGTTGAAACGGCGGCACGGCAGGCCGGCGCGCTTGCACTGACTTTCTTCGGCAAGGACCCGGAAGCCTGGTTCAAGGGCAAGGGCAATGTTGCTCCCGTGTCCGAAGCCGATCTTGCGGTCGACAAGCTTCTGACGGAGCAATTGCGTGCCGCGCGGCCCGGCTATGGCTGGCTCTCGGAGGAAACCGCCGACGACCGGTCGCGGCTTGATCATGAGCGCGTTTTCATTGTCGACCCGATCGACGGGACCCGGGCGTTTCTGGCAGGCGGCGACGAATGGACGGTTTCCATCGCGGTCGTCGAACACGGACGCCCGGTCGCCGGGGCCGTGTTCTGTCCGGTCCGGGAGGAAATGTTTCTGGCGCGAAAGGGCGGCGGTGCCTGGCTGAACGGCAGCCGGATCAGCGTGTCGGAACAGCGCGGCATCGAGGGCGCCACCTTGACCGGACCGCATTCGATCGTCGCCAATGAAGACGTTTTATCCGCCGGTCTGGTGGCCACGCAGATCCTGAGGTCGCTGGCTTACCGGCTGGCCATCGTGGCGGCGGGCCGTGTGGACGTGGGCGCCGCGCGCGGCGGGCCGAGTGACTGGGATCTTGCGGCGGCCGATCTTTTGGTGCAGGAAGCAGGCGGAAAACTGATCGATCTGACGGGCCGGAACCTGATCTACAATCGTGCCAGGACCGGACATCCGGCCCTGATCGCGGTTCCGGAGGTTCTGGCCGGGCCGATGTGCGATGCGCTTCGGCCCCTGATCGGCTGATGCCGCCGGTACTCCGCACCCCGGAAAATAGCGGCACGTTGCTTCAACGGTGCGGGTTCGATCGTCTGCCGAGCCTGACCGGCACAGATGTAAAGCGAGGATATCATGAGTGAAACCGACAGCCAGAAACAGCTTCTGCACCTGGTGTTCGGAGGCGAGCTGGAATCGCCCGAAGGACTGACCTTCCGCGATCTGGACGAACTCGACATCGTCGGCATCTATCCGAACTACGCCGAAGCTGAAAAGGCCTGGAGAGCCAAGGCCCAGTCAACCGTCGACAACGCGCATATGCGTTATTTCATCGTGCACATGCATCGTCTGCTGGATCCGGAAACGGCGTCCTGAGCAGGCCACTGCCATAGATTTCGGGCGAAAACAAAAATGATCAAACGCCTCGGCCGCCAGCCCTGGGTCCTCTCGGGAGTGGGGTCCCTGCTCGCGGGGTACCTGAAGCTTGTCTATCGCACCAACCGCTTCGTGGTGGCACCGGAAGGCGTGCACGCCCGCATGGAAGCGGACCTTCCGGTGATCGTGGCCATGTGGCACGGCCAGCATTTCATGGTGCCTTTCGCCAAGCCCTCCCACTGGCCGGCCAAGGTCATGATCTCGCGTTCCGCCGATGGTGAGATCAATGCGATCGCGGCGAGCAAGTTCGGCCTCGGACTGATCCGCGCGTCCGGAGGCAAGAATGCGCGGCAGATCAAGAAACGCGGCGGCATGCGGGGTTTCATCGAGGCGCTCCGCGCCCTCAAGGACGGTTACAGCATCGCGATGACCGCGGACGTGCCCAAAGGTCCCTCGCGGAAATCCGGCGTCGGTATTGTCCAGCTTGCCAAGCATTCCGGGCGGCCCATCCTTCCTGTCGCGGTGGCGACCAGCCGGTCGATCGAGTTGAACAGCTGGGACAGGGCAAGCGTCAATCTGCCGTTCGGACGCGGCGGGATCGCCGTGGGGGAGTTGATTTGGGTGCCGGCCGAAACGGAAGAGGACGCGCTTGAGGCCTACCGTCTCCAGGTGGAGGAGGGGCTGAACGCTGCCACCAGGCACGCCTATGAACTGGTCGGAAGGGCGGATGGCTGACCGCCGGCCCATTCTCATAAGCGCCTACAGGGGCCTCGCCAGGGTCCTGACGCCTCTGTTCAACCTGCTGTTCCTGCTGCGCAGCCGCTCCGGCAAGGAGATCCCGGCCAGAAAGGGCGAACGGTTCGGTTATTCGGCCACGCCGCGCCCCGAGGGCCGGCTCGTCTGGATTCATGCCGCCAGCGTCGGTGAAACCACGTCCGTCCTGCCTCTGATCGAGCGCCTGGCGGCTGCGGACCTGAATGTGCTCCTGACCACCGTCACCGTGACGGCGGCCGACCTGGCCGGGCAGCGCCTGCCGGACGGGGTGCGGCATCAGTTCGTTCCCTATGACGCACCAGGGCCCGTCAACCGGTTTCTGTCCCACTGGTCCCCCGATCTGGCGATGGTCGTGGAATCGGAAATCTGGCCTTGCATGTTCGACGAGCTGCGCCGCTTCAAAACGCCGTTCGTGCTGCTGAACGGGCGTCTCTCGGACAGGTCGCAACGCGCCTGGGCGAGACTGCCGGATGTTGCACGTCATGTGTTCCGGTCTCTCGATCTGGTGCTGGCGCAAAGCGACGCCGACGCCGGGCGCTTCCGCCGCCTCGGCTGCGACCGGGTTGAAACGCCCGGAAATCTCAAATTCGATGCGGACGACCCCTCGGCGGACCCGGCGGAGATCGCCCGGTTGAGCACATCGGCCGGCGGGCGGCCGGTCTGGCTCGCGGCGCTGACCCACCCGGGCGAAGACGAAATCGCTGTGGCTGCGCATGTGTTGTTGCGACGTGAGTTCCCCGATCTTCTTATGATCCTTGTGCCGCGCCATCCGTCGCGGGCGGACGCCATTGCCGATCTGCTGCGCGGGCACGGGCTCGAAGTGTCGCGGCGCAGCCTGTCGGGAACCATTGTCCGCTCGACCGATGTCTTCCTTGGGGATACGCTCGGCGAGATGGGACTTTATTACAGACTGGCCCCGGTCACCTTTCTGGGCGGATCCTTCACGGATGTCGGGGGACACAATCCGGTGGAAGCGGCTCTTGCCGGCTCCGCGCTCGTGACGGGGCCGCGTGTTGCCAACGCGCGCGCGGTCTACAAGGAGTTCTGGAACGCCGATGCCGGCGCGCGGGCGGAAACGGCGGCGGAACTGGCGGACACGGTTGCCGCCCTGCTGGGCGATCCGGATCTTGCCGCCCGTCAGGCGGAGCGCGCCAGGGCGCTGGTTGCAGCCGGGCGCGGAGCGCTGGACAAGACCCTGATGCTGCTCAAGCCCTTTCTTGCCGAACCGGCCGGAAACGCGGCCCGGGAGGCGGCGCATGAAGACGGCACCTGATTTCTGGTGGAAGCCCGGCTTTTCGCTCGCCGCGACGCTGCTGGCGCCTGTGGCACGGCTCTACGGGCTGGTCGCGGCCCGGCGCATGTTGAAACGGCCGAAGTACCAAAGCCGTCTTCCCGTGATCTGCATCGGTAATTTTGTCGTGGGCGGCACGGGAAAGACCCCCTTTGCGATCGAACTCGCCTGCCGGCTTCAGGAAGAGGGCTACCGGCCTGGATTTCTGCTGCGCGGCTATGGCGGTTCGGCGAAGGGCCCCTTGCTGGTGGACGCCGGCCTTCACGATGCGGCCGAGGTCGGCGACGAAGCCCTGTTGCTTGCCCGCTACGGGCCGACGGTCGTTGCCGCGGACCGGCCTTCCGGGGCCCGGCTCGCCGAACGGCAGCCGGTCGACCTGCTCCTGATGGACGACGGGTTTCAGAACCCGGCGCTGGCCAAGGATCTTAGTCTTGTCCTGGTGGACTGCAACACGGGTTTCGGCAACGGCAGATGTTTTCCGGCGGGGCCGTTGCGCGCCCCGGCAGACAGGCAGATCGTCAGGGCGGACTGCCTTGTGCTGGTCGGAGACGGCTCGGCGGCGGAAGAAGCTGTGCATCTTGCCGGACGCAAGGGTCTGCCGATCGTGCATGCCCATCTGCGGCCGCAGCCCAATGACGACCTGGCGGGCTGCCGCCTGTTCGCCTTCGCGGGGATTGGCCGGCCGCAGAAGTTTTTCGCGTCACTGAAGGCGCTCGGATACGAGGTCCGCAAGACCCGTGCCTTCCCGGACCATCACGTCTATTCGCAGGCCGATATCAAGGCCCTTCTGACGGAAGCGGAAGAGGCGGGGCTGGGGCTCGTGACCACGGCCAAGGACATGGTGCGCCTGGAAACCTCACACGGTGAACTGTTTCACTGGATCGCCTCCAGCACGGCGGTTCTGGACGTGCGCATGGACATTGACGACGAGGACCGTCTTGTCGCCCTGATCAGGGAGAAATTGCGCCAGCACATTCTGTCGGGAGCGCACGTCGACTGAGGCACACCGGCGGCACAGCGGCTGACGCTATTTGCTTTCCAGATAGCGTTTCATGGACGCATTGGCGTCAACATAGGCCTCCTGGCTGTCGACCGACCAGTATTTCAGTTCGTCGAGCGGGATCGCCACGCCGGTCACCGCGCAGCGCACGAAGGTACCCGGCGTTTCCACCTGGTAGTCGCCATCCAGATAGCGGACGCGCGCTTCGCTTGGCACCTGCGGGTTTTCGTATCGGTTCATCATCGCCGTACCTGGCGCCCTTGTCTGTTTTTCTATGCCGCCCTTTTACGGCAGTTCACCACGGTCGGGCAAGCCCCTGCAAGGCCACAGCCTGGACAATCAGAACATCGGCAAGGATCTGCCATCACGCCTGATCTGGTAGCGGCACCGCGACATGACGACTGTCTGCGGTGCAAGCAGTTTACGGGCGCGGGTCGTTTCGCCATCGCGGTCCTGTCGGCAGGCTTCCATAGTGTCCCATGTTTGCGACGCGCTGGAAATATCCTCGCAGATGAGCAGGTCCGGCTGGCACGCGACCAGATGCATTGCGACCAGGACCGCGTTCACCGGGGCTGCGCCTTGGGAGCTGCACGCCTGGGCTGCCGGGCGGCAAAGTCCGGCCGGATCACGTTTTCGCCGGTCTGTTCGGACGGTTTCGGCGGGCCGGACACCTGACCGGTCCTGCCCAGGGCCTGCAGCAACAACGGATGCAGGCCGTCGCCGCGAAGCGCCGCGATTTCATGAAAGGCAGAAACGTCCTGTCCCACGCGAGACTCTGGTGGCTTTGACATCAGCAAAAGGTCTTTCCCGGCCGGGGCAATGCCGCGGCGCGTTGTGTCATGGAAATGGGGGGTGGCGGCGACCTGCCCGGATCAATGGATGCCCGATGGTTTCGATCGGGCTTTCCGGAGTTGCCCGGGTTGGAAATTCGGGTGCGGTGCGATCGGGTGAACGCAAAAAGGGCACAAGCGGTCTGGCTTTCAAAGGCCAGTCAGGGTGACTGTCTTTAAATATGAGTATTAAACTCAAGTTTAAAATACGGCAAGTGGATTTCTGAGGTTTTGGGATGAAATGTCTGCCAAAACACCTATGTTGGTGATAAATCGGCGAAAAAGCTCTTCAGACCGGGGCGGACCGCGTTGCCGGGAAAACTCAGGACAGTCACATGACCCTTTCCACCACCGATCTCATCGAAACCTCCGGCCTCGGGTTGGAGACCGCCAAGCGGATCACCGAGGAGGCTCTTTCCGGATCGGACGATGGCGAACTCTTTGTCGAGTACCGTCAGACGGAGGGGCTGGTCTTCGACAACGGCCGGCTGAAGGGAGCCAATTACGATACCGCCCAGGGCTTCGGTCTGAGGGCGGTCGCCGGCGAAGCCGCCGGTTATGCGCATGCCGGTGACATCTCGGAAGGCGCATTGCAACGCGCTGCCGATGCGGTCAGCTCCGTCAAGAAAGGCTATTCCGGCAGCTATGCCGCCGCGCCGGCCCGCACCAATCAGTCGCTCTATTCCGACGCCAATCCGCTGGGTGGACCGAGTTTCGAGGACAAGGTGAAGCTGCTTCAGGAGATCGATGCCTTTGCGCGCGGCCGCGATCCGCGGGTGCGTCAGGTGTCCGCGTCTCTGGCGGGATCGTGGCAAGTCGTGGAAATACTGCGTGCGGACGGTCATCTGGTCCGCAACGTCCGCCCGATGGTGCGCCTGAGCATTTCGGTCGTTGCGGGATCCGGGGACCGGCAGGAAAGCGGCTCGTTCGGCTGTGGTGGACGGGAAGGCTTCGAGCGCTTCATCACCCCGGAGAACTGGCAGGGCGGTGTCGACGAGGCATTGCGCCAGGCTCTGGTCAATCTGGATTCGGTGCCGGCGCCCGCGGGAACCTTCGACGTGGTGCTCGGACCGGGCTGGCCGGGCATTCTTCTGCATGAAGCGGTCGGCCATGGTCTTGAAGGCGACTTCAACCGCAAGAAAACCTCTGCATTTGCCGGCCTGATGGGGCAACGCGTGGCAGCGCCGGGGGTCACGATCGTCGATGACGGCACCATCCCGGACCGGCGCGGGTCCCTGAGCGTCGACGACGAGGGCACGCCCGCCAGCCGCACGGTGCTGATCGAGGACGGTATCCTGAAGGGCTACATGCAGGACCGCCAGAACGCCCGACTGATGGGCATGGAGCCGACCGGCAACGGACGGCGCCAGTCCTATGCCCATATCCCCATGCCGCGCATGACCAACACGGTGATGATGTCCGGCGACAAGGAGCCGGAAGAAATCCTGCGCTCCGTCAAGGACGGCATCTACGCGGTTTCCTTCGGGGGCGGGCAGGTCGACATCACCTCCGGGAAATTCGTGTTCTCCTGTACCGAGGCCTATAGGGTCGAGAACGGCAAGGTCGGCGCGCCGCTCAAGGGCGCCATGCTGATCGGCAACGGGCCGGACGCGCTCACCCGGGTCTCCATGATCGGCAACGACATGAAGCTGGATCCGGGCATGGGCACCTGCGGCAAGCAGGGCCAGGGTGTTCCGGTCGGGGTCGGCCAGCCGTCGATGCGCATCAATGAACTCACGGTCGGCGGCACGGCAGTCTGAGACGCGCAGTCTCGCGGGCGGCTTAGTCCCTGCCGGCCTTGACCGGCGCTTTTTTGGGCAAAACCGTCCCTGTTCGGGAACAGGCGAGCCCATTGATTGAAAACGGCGTCTTTCGCTCGTGGCGTGCTGGCATTCGGGCGGGGTTCGGGCGTAGTCTCATAAGGACCGGAATCAGTGTTCCGACGGCCCTTTGAGGGAATTCCGGTCGATACGCCAATGAGGGAGCCGGACAGGGAGAGAGAATGGCCGTAGAAGGGGCGCCCCCGTTCTTTGCCGAGTCTATCGTGTTTCTGGCCGCGACAGTGGTGGCCGTGCCGATCGCCAAACGTCTTGGTCTTGGCTCCGTGGTCGGCTATCTCGCGGCGGGAGCTGCCATCGGCCCCTACGGCATGCAGTTGCTCGGGTCCGGCGAGGATGTGCTTCACGTGGCCGAACTCGGCGTGGTCCTGCTTCTGTTCGTGATCGGACTGGAGCTGGATCCGCAAAAGCTTTGGCGCATGAAACGCGACATTTTTGGGCTCGGGACCGCCCAGGTGGTTCTGACCGGCCTGACTTTTTTCGGTATCGGCCGGCTCGCCGGGTATTCCTTTTCGACATCGCTCGTTGCCGGCTTCGGGCTTGCCCTGTCCTCCACGGCCTTTGCCTTGCAGATCCTCCAGGAACGCGGGCAACTGTCCTCCGCTTACGGCCAGCGGGCGTTCGGCATCCTGCTGTTGCAGGACATCGCCATTGTGCCGCTGCTGGCGATGGTGGCGATCCTCGCCCCGGGGGAGGGGCCGTCAACCTTCGCCCAGATCGCAAGCGAGATCCTGATCGTCCTGGGCGCGGTCGCGGCGGTTATCCTGACGGGCCGGTATCTGATTTCCCCGGTGTTCCTGCTGCTGGCGGCAAGCCGGGCGCGCGAGGTCATGCTGACGGCGGCGCTTCTGGTCGCCCTGGGCAGCGCCGGCATCATGCATGCGGTCGGCCTGTCGATGGCGCTGGGCGCTTTCCTTGCCGGGGTCCTGCTTGCCGAGTCCAGTTTCCGGCACACGCTCGAAGCCGATATCGAACCCTTCAGGTCCCTGCTGATGGGGCTCTTCTTCGTCGCCGTGGGCATGTCGCTCAATATCGCCCTCGTGATGGAGCACTGGATGAGCGTAGCGGCCGGCGTCTCCATCGTGATGGTGGTCAAGGGGTCTTATCTCTGGGCGTTGTCACGCAGCACCGGGTCGCCGAACTCCGACGCCCTGCGTATCGCCGTGACCCTGCCCCAGGGCGGCGAATTCGCCTTCGTGCTGTTCACCGCGGCCATCGGCAACAGCCTCCTGGACTATCAGACAGCGAACCTGCTCAACGCCATCGTCATCCTGTCGATGCTGCTCACGCCCGTGGCCTGCCTGGGGCTCGACAAGCTCGCGGCCAGGGTGAAAGCCAGGGGCGTCGAAAATCCGTCGATCGAGACATTCGAGGAAGCGACACCGACCGTACTGGTCGTCGGTTTCGGGCGCTTCGGCATGGTGGTCGCCCAGATTCTGACCTCCGAGGGGCTGGAGATCACGGCCATCGACAACCGTCCGGACCGCATCCAGTACGCACGCAAACAGGGCTACAAGGTCTTTTATGGCGACGCCACGCGCGCGGATGTGCTTGCAGCGGCCGGCGCGGACAAGGCGGCACTGGTGGCCATGTGCATCGAAAACGACAAGGTCATGGCCAAGGCCATCGATCTGGTCCGGGAGGGGTTTCCCGACACGCTCATCTTCTGCCGTGCCACCGACCGCGCCCATGCGCTCGACCTGACCAAGCGCGGCGTCGATTTTCAGATCAGGGAAACCTTCGAGTCGAGCGTCGTCTTCGGACGGGCGGCCCTGGAGGCGCTCGGAACGCCGCTCGATCGGATCGACCAGATCGAGGAAGACGTTCGCTATCGTGACGAGGAACGCCTTGCCGTGCAACTGACCGAGGGCATGTATGCCGGGGCGGACAGGCTGCACAAGGTGACGCCGCGCAGACCGCAGCCCAAGGAAGAGCACGACGCACCGGCGGAATGACGGGGTCGTCGCGACAAAAAAAGGCGCCGCAACGGGCGCCTTTTGCTTGTGAGGGGTATTTCCCGCGTCAGGGCAGGGAATCGAATCCCGCCGAAAATCCGTTCAGGGAAATCGGAATGCCGATGCCCTCTTCCGGTGTCTGGAAAATGATGAAGGTCGCCTGGCCGCCGGATCTCAGCTTGGACAGGAGTTCGTCTTCCAGAATGACCTCGGCGATACAGCCGTTCGGCAGGCAGCGCACGAATCCCGCGCGGCCGATATCGGCATTGTCGACCCTCAGGCCCAGTCCGGACGGCAGCAGCACGCCGAGGGGCGCCAGGACGCGCAGGATCCGCGCCTGCCTGTCGGCGGTCTTGAGGACGATCACCGACAGGCCGACATTCTCGCGATCGGCGGCGGTGACGTTCTGAATGAGCGCGCATTGTTCGCTGGTCGCTCCGGGAGGTGTGTCGCAGCGCATCTGCCAGTCGCCATGGGCCGAACGCACCTCGCCCTGCGACGACGCGGGCAGGGTCCCCTGGGCAAGCGCTCCGAGAACGATACCGGCAAGTGCGGCGACTTTACCCAGGGACGCACCGGGCCGTTCGCTCAGGCGGGCACAAATGGACTGCAGCAATTGGGTTGACAAGAAATCCTCCAGTCGAGCGTTGTCCGGTCCGCCGGCGGCCGGTGCGGGTCGTAAGCGGGCCGGCTCAGCGAATCAAGATGGTATTCCGGGCAGACAGTGCCGCATCACGGCGCGTGATTCCAGTCCGGCCCGGGCAAGATCGCGACGATTAGCTGCAATTCTTGTCGAAAATCCGTATGTCTTGACCAATGTCATATGGCGATGATCTCAGGGGCACCGGGAAAAGTTGCAAATTCCGTTGCAGCCTGACGTTTCTTGTGGTTTTTGTGCGGCACGAAGGTGTCGGTGGATTGATGCGGCACATCGCCGCTCTGCCCAATGGTAGCCATCGCCCTTTATATGAGTTTGTGGTTATAGTTCGGCAATCTCATGATCCAGTCCACGGCCAGGATGCGGCAGATAAGGCTTGCACGGCAACGCCAAGCCCGGTACTGCCGCTCCGGATTGGACAGGATCTGAGTCCGGAATTGACATATGTGCCGCGAATGACGCGGCTGAGGGAAGGGAGCGCGGACGTGAAGGCATTCTTCAAGCGTCTCATGACAATGGCTGGTATGGCTGCTGCTGGTGTGGCCGCGACCGTCGCGGGAGCGTCCACGGCCGCTCAGGCCGCCGAATCCGGAATGTCGGAATGGCAGCTCGGTTATCAGGTCTCCGTGACGGACGTGATGGACGACATCACGTGGTTCAACGGTTTTACCTTGGTGATCATCACTGTCATCACACTGTTCGTGCTGGCGCTGCTCATCTATTGCATCTTCCGCTTCAACGCCAAGGCGAACCCGGTTCCTTCCAGAACCTCTCACAACACCATGATCGAGGTCGTCTGGACCGTGGCGCCGATCCTGATCCTCCTCGTGATCTGCATTCCTTCGTTCCGGCTTCTGTTCAAGCAGCTCGATATTCCGGAATACGACATGACCATCAAGGCCACCGGATACCAGTGGTACTGGGGGTATGAGTACATGGACGAGGGCATGGGCGAACTGTATTTCGACAGCCTGATGGTTGCCGAGGACGAGCGGCAGGAAGTCGCCGAAGCGCGTGGCGTGACCCTGAACGAAGTTCCGCGCCTGCTCGCCGTCGACTACGATCTCGTCATTCCCGTCGATACCACGGTGCGCATGCAGGTGACCTCCGAGGACGTGATCCACGCCTTCGCGATGCCGTCTTTCGGCGTCAAGATCGACGCGATCCCCGGCCGCCTGAACCAGACCTGGTTCCATGCCCGTGCGGAAGGCGTCTATTACGGTCAGTGTTCCGAGCTTTGCGGCAAGGACCATGCCTTCATGCCGATCGCCGTCCGGGTTGTCTCGAAAGAGCAGTTCCAGAGCTGGGTGACCGCCGCGCAGGACGATCTGGATACCGCGAACGAGCAGCTCTATGCATCGCTCGCGACCGACAAGAAAGTCGCCGCGACCGGCAGGCTCGAACAAATCTCCGTCGCCGCGAAGTAACGCGGCGGGGAGCCTAATTGGCGATGCGCGCGACAACACGCAGCGCCGCTGGGATTGTATGAAAGAGGGAGCCCAAAATGGCTGCGACCGAAGCACATGCGGCACATGCCCACCCCTACGGGTGGCGCAGGTGGGTCTATTCGACCAACCATAAAGACATCGGAATCATGTATCTGATCTTCGCGATTATCGCCGGGATCATCGGCGGCGCACTCAGCGTCGGCATGCGGATGGAACTTCAGGAGCCGGGGATGCAGATCTTCGGTGATCCGCACCTGTTCAACGTGTTCACGACCGCACACGGTCTGATCATGATCTTCTTCATGGTCATGCCGGCGATGATCGGTGGTTACGCCAACTTCTTCGTGCCGATCATGATCGGCGCGCCGGACATGGCGTTCCCGCGCATGAACAACATCTCCTTCTGGCTGCTGCCGCCGGCCTTCCTGCTGCTGCTGCTGTCGCTCTTCGTTGAAGGTCCTCCGGGCGGAAATGGTGTCGGTGGCGGCTGGACGATCTACCCGCCGCTGTCCACGTCCGGTCAGCCGGGCCCGGCGATGGATCTGGCGATCCTGTCCCTGCACATTGCAGGTGCCTCCTCGATCCTCGGTGCCATCAACTTCATCACGACCATCTTCAACATGCGCGCGCCGGGCATGACCCTGCACAAGATGCCGCTGTTTGCATGGTCCGTGCTGATCACCGCGTTCCTGCTGCTGCTGTCCCTGCCGGTTCTTGCAGGCGCCATCACCATGCTGCTGACGGACCGCAACTTCGGCACGACGTTCTTCAATCCGGCCGGTGGCGGCGATCCGATCCTGTTCCAGCATCTGTTCTGGTTCTTCGGTCACCCGGAAGTGTACATCCTGATCCTCCCGGGCTTCGGCATCGTCAGCCACATCATCTCGACCTTCTCGCGCAAGCCGATCTTCGGTTACCTCGGCATGGCCTACGCGATGGTGGCCATCGGCGTCGTCGGTTTCATCGTGTGGGCCCACCACATGTATACCGTCGGCATGTCCTCCGAGACCCAGGCCTACTTCGTGGCGGCCACAATGGTGATCGCGGTTCCAACGGGCGTGAAGATCTTCTCCTGGATCGCCACCATGTGGGGCGGGTCCATCGAGTTCAAGACACCCATGGTCTGGGCCGTCGGCTTCATCTTCCTGTTCACCGTCGGCGGTGTCACGGGCGTTCAGCTGGCCAACGCGGGTCTCGACCGGTCCTACCACGACACCTACTACGTGGTGGCGCACTTCCACTACGTGCTGTCTCTGGGCGCCGTGTTCGCGATCTTCGCGGCCTGGTACTACTGGTTCCCGAAGATGTTCGGCTACATGTACAACGATATGATCGGCAAGGCCCATTTCTGGATCACCTTCGTCGGCGTGAACCTCGTGTTCTTCCCGCAGCACTTCCTGGGTCTGAACGGCATGCCGCGCCGCTATGCCGACTACCCGGATGCGCTGGCCGGCTGGAACTTCGTGTCGTCGATCGGGTCCTACATTTCCGCCTTCGCGGTTCTGGTGTTCCTGTTCGGTATCGTCGAGGCCTTCTCCAAGAAGCGCGCCGTCGGCAACAACCCCTGGGGCGAAGGAGCGACGACCCTGGAGTGGACCCTGTCCTCTCCGCCGCCGTTCCACCAGTTCGAGACGCTGCCGCGCATCAAGTGATGGCGGCGGGAGGCCCTGCCTCCGCATGACACTCAGCACCGCGCCGGTTCCGGCGCGGTGCCGTCTTTAAAAGATCCGCCGGATTACGCGCCATGCGCGTGACCATCCGGACCGGCGGAAACGGAATTCGAAGGACGCGCCCATGTCGCTCGCAGAGCGCCAGGATACGATAAGTCAGGACAGCGCCGTCTGGGACGGTGGTATGGGGTCCGTGGGCGACTATGTTGCTCTCCTCAAGCCCCGTGTCATGTCGCTGGTGATCTTCACCGCCTTTGTCGGTCTGATGCTGGCGCCCGGCTCGGTACATCCGGTGCTCGGCGCGGTCGCGATCCTGTGCATTGCCATCGGGGCCGGCGCGTCCGGCGCGCTCAACATGTGGTACGACGCCGACATCGACGAAATCATGTCGCGCACCCGCAAGCGGCCGATCCCCGCCGGCAAGATCACCCCTGAAGAGGCACTGGCGTTCGGCGTCACGCTGTCCATCGGGTCCGTGGTCACCCTGGGTCTGCTGGTCAACTGGTTCGCCGGGGCTTTCCTGGCCTTCACGATCTTTTTCTACGTGTTCGTCTACACAATGTGGCTGAAGCGCTCGACGCCGCAGAACATCGTCATCGGCGGCGCGGCCGGCGCGTTCCCGCCCATGATCGGCTGGGCCTCGGTGACCGGCAGTGTCAGCCTGGAAAGCTTCGTGCTGTTCCTGATCATCTTCATGTGGACACCGCCGCATTTCTGGGCCCTGGCGCTGGTCAAGAACAGCGACTACACCGCCGCGAAAGTGCCGATGCTGCCGGTGGTGGCCGGCGAAACCAGCACGCGGCATCATATTCTGGCCTATTCCGTGCTGCTCGCGCCGGTCGGCGCAGCGCCCTATTTTCTCGGCTTCGCCAGCCCCGTCTACGGTGCCGCCTCCGCTCTGCTGGGGCTGGCCTTCGTCGCCCTCGCAGCCGACATCTGGCGCAAGCGCGAAGGCGACCCGGCCAAGGCTGCCTGCTGGCGCCTGTTCAAGTTTTCCATCTTCTATCTGTTCACGCTGTTCGCCCTGCTGCTCGGCGAAAGCCTGGTATTGGGAGCGTGACGGGAATGGCTGAAGAGGACAAGGGCATCGCTCTGACCGACGAGCAGAAGAAGAAGCGCCGGTCCCGGTCCATCGCGATCGGCATTGCGCTGGCAGCCCTGGTCGTCCTGTTCTATGTGGTCACCATCATCAAGCTGGGACCGGGAATCATGGATCGGGCCCTGTGAGGAATGACATGGTGACAGAACCGGACACCGGCCCGGATGCGGGCAAGGCTCTTGCCCGCCGCAACCGCAAGTTCGCGGGCGCGTGCGTCGGCCTGTTCGTCACGATGGTGGGCGCATCCTATGCGGCTGTTCCGTTGTACAACCTGTTTTGCAGTGTGACCGGCTTCGGTGGCACCACGCAGGTCGCGGAAGAGGCCAGCGATGTGGTCATCGACCGGAAGATCACAGTACGGTTCGACGGCAACGTCAATCATGCACTGCCCTGGAAATTCAGGCCGGAACACCGGTCGGTGACCCTGAAAATGGGGGAAACCGCTCAACTGGCCTATCTGGCGACCAACACCGGCGGCAACGCGACGGTCGGGACGTCGACCTTCAACGTGTCGCCGCCGACCGCGGGTATCTATTTCAACAAGCTGGATTGCTTCTGCTTTACCGAGCAGGTGCTTGAAAGCGGTGAAACGGTCGAAATGCCGGTCGTCTTCTTCGTCGACCCGGAAATGGACAAGGATCCTGAGCTGAAATCGGTCAAGGAAATCACTTTGTCCTACACTTTCTTCCCGGTAGAACAACCGGAACGTCCTGTTGCAGCAACGGCCGGAACGGCCGGAACTGAAACGAACTTGTAAGCGCTTGGCGCGGCAACGCGCCGGAATCACTTTGGGGAGCTTGCCGATGGCTGAGGCACATACCAACAACCACGATTACCACCTTGTGGACCCGAGCCCGTGGCCGTTCATCGCATCGGTCGGCGCGTTCATCATGGCACTCGGCGCGATCGGTTTCATGAAATCCGCCCAGGGCAAGGAATTCCTGATCGGCGGCATCGATCTCACCGGATGGGGCCTGTTCGCGGTCGGCCTGCTGATCATTCTGTACGTCATGTTCGGCTGGTGGCGCGATACCGTCCGTGAAGCTCATGCCGGCCATCATACCCGGGTCGTGTCCCTGCACCTGCGCTACGGCATGCTGTTGTTCATCGCCTCGGAAGTGATGTTCTTCGTTGCCTGGTTCTGGGCCTATTTCGACGCGTCCCTGTTCGCGGGCGAAGCGATCCAGTATGCCCGCGTCGAGGCAACCGGGGGCCACTGGCCGCCGGCTGGCATCGAGACCTTCGATCCCTGGCACCTGCCTCTGCTCAACACGCTGATCCTGCTGTGCTCCGGCACCACCGTCACCTGGGCGCACCATGCGATGCTGCATGACGATCGGGAAGGTCTCAAGTGGGGTCTGACCCTGACGGTTCTGCTGGGTGTGCTGTTCACCATCTGCCAGATCTACGAATACACCCATGCAGCGTTTTCGTTTGGTGGCAACATCTACGGCGCGACCTTCTTCATGGCGACCGGGTTCCACGGCTTCCATGTCTTCGTCGGTACCGTGTTCCTGCTTGTCTGCCTGATCCGGGCCCTGATGGGACAGTTCTCGTCTGAGCGTCACTTCGGGTTCGAAGCGGCCGCCTGGTACTGGCACTTCGTTGACGTTGTCTGGCTGTTCCTGTTCGTCGCCATCTATATCTGGGGCGCTGGTACACCGGCCGCTCACTAGGTCGATACGCCTCCGCCGGATACGTCCGGCGGGCTGGAACGTGATCGGTTCCAGAAACTGAGCACCGCCAATCAGAACGCCCGATCCGGCTTCCGGGTCGGGCGTTTCCAGTTCCGGGAGCAAAAGGAAAGACATGGAAGACAAGGCTCATTTTCCTCCGGTCAATCCCGTTTCTGCGGGATTGAAGGGCAGGTGCCCGCGCTGTGGCCAGGGAAACCTGTTCGACGGATTCCTGAGCGTCAGGAAATCCTGTCAGGCCTGCGGACAGGATTTTTCCTTCGCCGACAGCGGCGACGGTCCGGCGGTCTTCGTGATCATGCTGGTCGGCTTCGTCATCGTCGGACTGGTCCTGTTCGTTGAATTGTCGTTCCAGCCGCCGGTCTGGGTCCACCTCATTATCTGGCTGCCGCTGACCGTCCTTCTCGCCGGTCTGGTACTGCGCCCCCTCAAGGGCCTGATGATCGCCATGCAGTTCCGGCACAAGGCCGAGGAAGGCCGGCTGGACACAGACCGGGACGGATAACAGCAAAGTGTCGACGAAAGCAGAACCCGCCATGGGGCCGATCCGGAAACTTCTCCTGCCATTCGCGGTTGCGGTCGTGGCGCTGATTGTCCTGCTCAATCTGGGTTTCTGGCAACTGGACCGTCTCGCCTGGAAGGAAACCCTGATCGTTCAGGTGGAGGAAGGCATCGCCAAAACACCGGTCGCGGCGCCGGCTCCGGCCGGATGGCAGCGGCTCGACGAGGCCGACGACTATCGCCATGTTGCCGTTTCAGGGATATTTCTACCCGGAACGGCGTTTTATTACACGGCACTCAGCGACCCTGCCGGTCCTTTCGAGGGCCCGGGCGTGATGGCCTATGCGCCTTTCAAGACCACTGAAGGCTGGATCGTTCTGGTCAACCGGGGCTTTCTGCCCCAGGATCTGCCAGACGATCTCCGCGCGCAGGCGCTGCTGGTCCCGGAAGGACAGATGCGCCTGACTGGCCTGTTGCGTCTCAGCGAAGTCCCGAACTGGACAACGCCGGCCCCCGGCCTAGACGACAATATCTGGTTTGCTCGCGATACACGGGCCATGGGCGCTGTTCTGGGCCTCGATCCGGACGCACTCCCGCCCTACAGTATTGACCTCGACGCCGCGTTCACGCCGCCGGGCGGCCTGCCGCAGGCGGGCGAAACGATCGTCAGCTTCAAGAACGATCACCTCGGCTATGCCCTGACCTGGTTCGGTCTCGCCGCGACGCTCGTGGGTGTCTTTCTGACATACGCCGCGGGTGTTGTGTGGCCGCGCACGCGGCAGACGGACTGACAAACGTACAGCGATAGAGGAGGTTTTCCGACGGGCGCCGAGAAAGACCCGGTTGGGTCAGATCGATAGGCAGCCCCGTCTTCTTGGCGCTGATAACATTGATGAAAAATGAATTTTAATACTTGACTCTATAACTCATATATTAAATATTGTGGCTACAAAGGGTCGAAAATGGGCCCTAACGGCGCGCGCAATGCGGCGCTTTCTTCACTGCCAGCCTCCAGCAAGCTTCCCCACGACGATCCGAGTTCGAAAGCCCTTTCGAGCTAACGACGGAGCTCATCCATGCCTTACAAATCGGGGCTGAAAAGCCTCAAGCTGGCGACCATCGCCGGCTCCGCCCTGTTATGCCTTGCACCTGATACGCAAGCTCAGCAAGTCAATGCTACTCCGGCAACCGAACCGGAAGTGACGACCAGTCAGGTTGACCCCGAAAACGACCCGCTTGCCGTTGATGGCGCGAAGGGGACATTGCTGGACACGATTACACTTGTTGCAGGCCGCAAGTCCGTTTCGACCCTCGACATACCTGCGAACGTCACCGTCGTCGACGGTGCGGAGATCGAGAAATTCGGTATTTCCGACATGCAGGAACTCACCCGGTACATCCCCGGTGTGACCGTCGGCCGCCAGACCACGGCCACTGATCCGTTCAACACCTTCGGCGGGTTCAACATTCGTGGTGTCGGCGGCAACAGGGTCATGATTCTCTCGGACGGGTCTCGGATACCGGAGCGGATCACCGACGGGACGCGCGACTATCTGGACTTCAATTTTGTCAAGCAGGTCGAGGTGATACGCGGACCGTCTTCCGTTCTGTGGGGCGCGGACGCCCTGGGGGGCGTGGTCGCTCTGGAGACACTGGATCCGGAAGATATCCTGCTGGGACGGACCTATGGCGGGCAGGGGAGTGTCGGCTACGACAGTTTCACCAACTCGGCGGCGGCCTCCGGTGCCGTTGCCTACCGGTTTTCCGACCAACTGTCGGCGATGATCGCGCTGTCGCGCCGGTACGACGAGGAGCCTGAACTGAGCAATGCGCGCGCCGATGGCGGGATCTACGGCTGTCCCCGGGATTTTACCGCGGGTCAGTTGGCGTGTGACAAACTGGACGACACGACGACACAGGCCTATCGCGGTCTGGCAAAGGTCGTCTGGGAACCGACCACAGAACACCGGCTGGAAGCCTCCGCCGATATCCTCAAGCGCATCACGGGCGTCAACTACACCCAGAACCTGAGTGCCGACATTCACAGATATGACCGGGACCTCGATCTCAACCGCGGTCGGTTCGCGATCGAACATATCTGGAGCCCGGAAGCGGGTCTCCTGGACGAACTGAAAACCGTGGTCGCCTATGCCCCGAACAATTACGACCGCACCGGCAGCGAATGGGGCGTGACGTCTTCTGGAACCGCTTATCTTACGGAAGACGAGCTGACCTACGAGGAGGATTTTTTCGAACTGGACATCCAGGCGTCCAAATCCTTCGTCACCGGCCCCGTCAACCATGACGTGATCTTCGGCTTTGACGCCGACTACACGACGATCGACTATACGCGCATCGACCGCACGACAGACCTGTCGACCGGCACGACCACCGAGACCCGGGCCGGAGGGTTCAACTTCGCGAACTCCGACACCACCCGCGCCGATGTCTATCTTCAGGACACGATCGGCCTGTTCGGCGACAGCCTTGAAATCACGCCCGGCGTTCGCCTGGCAAGCTACCGCATCGAGCCGCGTCCGAACGAGGACTACAAGCTCGTCGACGGCTCCGAGCCGCAGACCCGGGAGGACATCGCGCTCGTCAAGAGCCTGTCCGCGCTCTACCGCGTGAACGACACCTGGTCGGTCTGGGGCAAATATGGCGAAGGCTTCAAGATGCCGACCGCGCAGCAGCTCTACACCTCGCTCCCCAGCACGTTCTTCAATCTGATCCCCGCACCGGACCTGGAACCGGAACAGGTCAAGAACTACGAGGCCGGGATCCGTGCGCGGATTGACAAGGGGCATGTCGCGGTGACCGGTTTCTACGCCGACTACACCGACTTCATTCAAAGTTTCTACAATGTGCCCGGCACCAGCGATTACACCTATCGCAACCTGTCCTCCGTCCAGGTCTGGGGAATTGAACTCGAAGGGTCCTACGAGTTCAACGACAACCTGAGACTGAACGGCAGCCTGGCCTGGCAGCGTGGCGTTCAGAAAGCGAACCAGGAGGCCGACACCGTACCTCACACATTGCCGCCTTTGACGGCCGTACTCGGGCTGGACTACCTGATTCCGGACTACAATCTCAGCCTGTCCGCCGTCACCACGCTTGCGGCACCGGTCACGGAAGTCTCCAGCAGGGACGACGGATTCAAGCCGGGAGGCTATGCCCTGCTCGATTTGTTCGGAAGCTGGCAGTTCACCAGGCTCGCCAGTCTGGATGTCGGTGTCAGGAACGTCTTCGACAGCCGCTACTTCGAGGCAGGGGCGGCGGGCAAGACGCTCTCTCCCTCGTCGGCAGTCGCCAAGCAGAACCCGCTGGAACTTCAGACGGGCCCGGGTCGCACCTTCACCGCTTCGCTGAACGTCAAGTTCTGAGCGGATGCGCGCAATCCTGATACGGATCTTCGCCCTGACACGGATTTCCGTGTCGGGGCCCGGGTCCTGGTACGCATTTTGTCTATACGCCGTCGTTCTCGGGTTTCAGTTCGCCGGGGTCTGGGTTTCGGTGAAGTTCATTGCCTGGAACAAGAGCTTCTTCGATGCCCTGGAAAACCGGGATGCGTCGCTGGCCTTGATCGAAATAGGCAGCTTTGCTGTTCTCACAGCCGCATCCGCAGGCTTTCATCTCGCGGGAAGCTGGCTGCGCAAGCGCTTGTTCCTGTTCCTGCGTCAAAGGCTGACCGGGCATGTGCAAAATGCCTGGCTTGCGAACAAGAGCTACTGGCACTTGCGGCCGGGCTTCGCACTTCAGCCGATAGACAACCCGGATCAGAGAATTGCCGAAGATTGCCGTCAGTTCATCGACCGTCTGCTGATCGAAACGCTCGATCTCATCTCGAACATCGTCGCGCTGGTCTCCTATGTGGCCGTGTTGTGGTCCCTGTCCTCCTTCCCGCTGGAATTCAGTCTTCTGGGCCAGGACATTGTCATCCCCCGCTACATGGTCTGGGCAGCGTTTTTGTATGTCGCCCTGTCGAGCATAATAACCGACAGGCTGGGCAGGCCGATCAAGGGGCTGGTGTTCGCAAAGGAACGCTGTGAAGCGGATTTCAGGCATGCGTTGATCCAGGTGCGCGAAGGCGCCGACGAGATCGCGCAGGCGGGCGGTGAGAATGCCGAGCGACGCCGGCTTGCGAAACGCTTCGATGCGATCCGCGGCAACTGGTACCGCCTGATCAACGCCGAATTGATGCTCGGCCTGTTCGTTCGCCCCTACATGCAGACAGTCTTGCGAATACCGACGTTCCTGGCGCTGCCGGCCTTCTTCATTGGCAATTTGACACTGGGGGGGCTGATGCAGCTCGCCGGGGCCTTCTCCCGGGTCGCCACGACCCTGAGCTGGTTCATATTCTCCTACCGCGATCTGGCGGAATTCGCCGCGGTTGCCGAGCGGCTGGACTTGCTGCTGCAGGCAACCCGTGATCCGTCTCCGGTTCCGCAGGCACCCCGGGCGATCAAGCGGAGCAGGTCGGACGATGGCCGCTTGCGCATCTCGAACCTGACGCTCGCCACGCCGCAAGGCGCGGGCCTGGCCCCTGTCCCGGATCTGGAAGCAAGGCCGGGCGAGACCGTTTGGGTGAAGGGGCGATCGGGTATCGGCAAGAGCACGTTGCTCACCGCCCTGTCGGGGGTCTGGCCTTACGGCCAGGGTGAAATCCGGGTCCGGGGAGGCAGGCTTCTCGCTCTGCCGCAGGTCCCGCGCGTGTTCCCGGATGGCCTCGCCCAGTCGCTGACCTATCCGGAGGACCCGAATGCCTTCGACCGGTCCCTGATCGAGGGAGCCCTTGTGAAGGTCGGTCTCTCGCACCGGCTGGATGCGCTCGATAAGCCGGGGGAAGAAAGTTTTGCGGGTCTGTCCATCGGCGAGCGGCAGCGGTTGGCCGTTGCCAGGGTCCTGTTCGCGCGTCCGGATGTTCTCATTCTGGATGAAGCGACCAGCGCCCTCGACGCCAACGCCGAAGCCGAGGTCCTGACCCTGCTGCGCAGGGAATGTCCCGAAGCGATCATCATATGCGCCGCCCATCGTCCTCCCGATGCCCTCGGCACCTTCAAGGTGCTGTCCCTCGGCCACGGCTCCCCGGCGCCCGATCCACGGGAAGAAAGGCGGACCATCCGCACCAACCCATTGCCAGATACAGGAACGCCTGCATGAACGACACCGACAAACGCCATCTCCTGAAAGCTGCCTCCGCCGACATCCTGAAGAGCCTGCCCGAGATGGATCGGGTGATGGTAATCGTCCGTGCGGACGGACTGCTGCACGAACGGCTTGGAAAGGTCGACAAGGTGGATGTGCAGGCCGATACCATTCGTCTCTCCGGATCGTGTCACGATATGGATATTGACCGGTCCATGCTGGCGTCGGTGGAATACGACACCTCCTCGCAGATGCGGGGCAAGCACTATCCGCGCCTGGATTTTCTCGGAAACGACGGCGGCATTCTTTTCTCCGTCGTGGGCCTGGAGGGACTGGCGCCATTCGAAAAGCCATTGACCGGCCTTGATCGTGTTCCGGTCGACATGCGGCCGCGCCCCAATCCCGGCGACGCCGATCCTGATCTGGACACGGATCCGGCCCGTCCGTTTCTGGAAGGCCTCGTCGGTGGTCCGGAGGTCACCGTGCAGGTCCGAACCGGGGCGGTCACGCAGAAATGGACCGGCAAGGTCGAGGACATGAAGCCGATGGGCGGCTGCTTCAATATTCTGCTGAAGGACTTTCACCTGCATCTGCCGGCGGGCTGCCTGTCCGGCTGGTCGGAGGAAGACGGCCGGCACCACGGCATCCTGAAGGACGGAGGCCGGAGCGCCCTGTCGATCGGACTTGACCGATGACGCAGGGGCAACGGACGGGACAGTGGATCGATCCGGCAACGGGTGCAACCCTTGCCCATCAGGCCGTTTTGAGGAAGGCGGCCGCAGCCTCTGTTGTCCTTTTGGGAGAGCAGCATGACAAGGCCGCCCAACACCGCTGGCAACTTCATGTTCTGGCCGGCCTGTTGGCCCTGCGCCCCGATCTTGTCGTGGGCTACGAGATGTTTCCCGCACGGCTCGACCCGGTGCTCGCGCGCTGGGTGGCCGGGGACTTCGGGCAGGAGGACAGTTTCCTGAGCGAGGCGGAATGGGGCACGGTCTGGGGATTCGCGCCCGAACTCTATTTGCCGCTGTTCCGCTTCTGCCGGCAGTTCCGTATCCCGATGCATGGCCTCAATTGCCGGCGTGCTCTTGTCACTGAAGTGGGAAAATTCGGATGGGAGGCGATTGACGAGGAAGACCGCGACGGTGTCACGCCCGCTCTGGCCGCAACATCGGCCTATCGCAGATATCTGTTCGAGCTGACCGGCGGCGGACCGCCCAACCGCAAGGCGCAAGGGCCGGAGGACCCGGGTATGGACCGTTTCGTGCGGGCCCAGCAGGTCTGGGACAGGGCGTTTGCCTGCCGGATAGCCGCCTTGAGAAACGCCTTGGAACCACCGCTTGTCGCGGGGATCATCGGCCGGGGACATCTGGAGTTCGGGCACGGAACGCCTGCTCAGCTTGCCGATCTGAATGTCGAGCCCGTCGTCGTCCTGCTGCCGCACGCCGATCATCAGCCGCCCCGCGAAGGCCTCGCGGACGCGGTGTTCTGTATGGATGAGGAAGACTGAGCCGGGCGTTCCAGCCAACCAAAAGGGCCCGTCGGGGCCCTTTCAATCATCTTGCCGATGTCGGTCCAGAAGATCAGCCGAGCACTTCCAGGATTGCGGCGGCGCCGGTCTTGGTGGCTTCGCTCGGGGTTTCTTCCACGGCCAGGAAGGTCACTTCGCCGTCCTTGGCAATCAGGGCGAAGCGCTGGGAGCGGAGATGGCCGAAAATGGGTGCCGGTCCGAGGCCGAGACCGGCCGCGTCAACGAAACCGGCCGCCGTGTCGGAGAGAAAGGTGATGCCGTTGCCGGCATTGGTGGCCTTCTTCCAGGCATCCATCACGAACACGTCGTTCACGGAGACCACGGCGATCGTGTCGATACCCTTGTTCTTCAGCGTTTCTGCATGTTCCACGAAACCCGGCAGGTGGTTCATGTGACAGGTCGGCGTGAAGGCCCCCGGAACGCCGAAGAACACGACGGTCTTGCCGGCTGTCAGGTCGCTGGTGGTCATCTCGCCCGGACCGTCCGCGGTCATGATGTTGAACGTGGCCTCCGGAAGGCGGTCCCCAACCTTGAGTGTCATTGCAACTCTCCCTTGTCTCTCTTGCTGCGGAAAACATGCAGCCCGCAGCACAGATAGAGCGTCATGGCAGGTACGTCGAGAGGGATCAGGTCAGAACCCGTTCGGTCAGTCCACCCAACCTGACTGAATCGGCTCCAGATGCTCGATTGCCTTGCCACCGGCGGTCAGCACCAGCCGGAGCGTGTTGTCGTCCCCACCGTTCGTGGCGAGCCCCTTGGTGGAGAGTGTCCAGACGGTCTTGTCGGCGGACCGGCTCACGGGTTGCGGCAGCGCGATGAAGGATCCTGCCGGAGCCTCGGCGAAGAGATCCGGATCGGATGCGTCCCCGGTCCGCGCTTCGATCACGAGCATGCCGCCGGTTTCGTCCAGCGAGACAGAGCTGATCCTGAGGTCGTCCGGCGCCGCACCCGATGGAACCCGCTCCAGGTCTCTCTGAATGAGCCTGCCCGCAAGCGCGTCCGTCGCGGCTTGCGGTGACAGGTCGAGAGACAACGCGGCGTCGCCCGGCACACAGATGTCCTTGCAGATGCCGAAGAAGACCTCGACATGCAAGGAGACCGGGCGTTCCGGATCCTCCGGCACGACCCGGACCGGCAGCACGATCCCGTCGTGATAGACGATCGATTGCGAGAAGCCGTCGCTGTAGCGCTCGGGAACCGGATAGAGCACTTCAAGGTCTTTCACGTTTGAGCTGGCCTCTGTCGTGATCTGCGGCGGAATGCCCGCTTCGCCCGGATAGCGCCAGTAGGTGTGCCAGCCGGGTTCGAGCAGGAACTCGAGGCCCGTCAGGTACTGGCCGTCCTGCATCGGCCCGGAGGCAATCAGACGGACGGCGCCGCCATGGACTTCCGTCCACCCGGTCATGGCCGCATGAACGCGGCCGGGCACCAGGGAAAGCAGCAGGGCGAAGGCGACGGACAGGTGTTTCATGGCAACTGTGCTACACGAGTTTCACCCGGGCGTCATCGCCGCGAGGCGCGCGCCGGGTCATAACCTTGTGACGGCCGCGTGAGGCGGCCGGCCCGGAGACGCCCGGACGGCCATTCACAAACACCGGCATTAACAAAGACCGGCAAAGGGTCTATGCTTTCCCGTGGTGAGGGGTATCAACAGGCAACGAGGTACGCATGGTCGAGACCGAAGCGGCAGAATCCCTCGAAGGACAGTTTCTGATTGCGATGCCGAGCATGGCGGACAGCCGGTTCGAGCATTCCGTGATCTACCTGTGCTCTCACACCGACCAGGGGGCCATGGGGCTGGTCGTGAACCGGGTGGCCCGGCACCTCTCGCTCGAGGAATTGCTGATCCAGCTGGACATCGTCAACGACGAGAACCCCATCCGGCTGCCGCCTCAGGTCCAGGACATGAACGTGCACAAGGGCGGTCCGGTCGAGATGGAACGCGGCTTCGTGCTGCACAGCGATGATTTCATGCTGAACCAGTCGACACTGACGATCGACAACGGCATCTGCCTGACGGCAACGCTCGAAATTCTCCGGGCTCTTGCGCAGGGCGGCGGACCGGCGCAGGCGATGCTGGCGCTTGGCTATGCGGGCTGGGGACCGGGACAGCTGGAAACGGAAATCCAGGCCAACGGATGGCTGACCGCGCCGGCCGATCCCGACATTCTGTTCGACCGCAATTCGGACGGCAAGTGGCAGCGGGCCCTTGGCACGCTCGGGATCGATCCGGCCATGCTTTTATCGGAAGCCGGTCACGCCTGAACTGCCGGGCGACGTTACCAATGACTTCGGAAAGCGAAACCGGTTTCAATCCCTGTATTGCAAAGCAATCAATCGGGATTGCGGCCCGCCTTGTGCGTTTTTTCCGGCAGAACCGCGCTGTTTGCTCTACCGGGCCGGGGTGTGTTGTGCCGGGTGACTGGTGTCTCCGCGGTCACCATTTTAACCAAAAGCGACTTGCGCTTGATTGTTATGGCGCGTAAGTCGCATGAGTGGCATGGTTTGTTTCAAATCTGCCGGGATTCAAGTACTCTGAGAGACTGGCTTAACGGGCAGGGGCGTCGAGCGTCCTTCGGCGAACAGCAGCAAGGGAAGTTGCGCGGTGAAATACATCAGTACGCGTGGGGAAGCTCCGGTCCTGGATTTTTCGGACGTTCTGCTTCAGGGACTGGCACGCGACGGCGGTCTTTATCTTCCCGAAACCTGGCCGCAATTCGACGCCGAGACCATCGCCTCTTTCGCCGGCAAGCCCTATGAAGATGTTGCCTTTCAGGTCATCCGCCCGTTTGTCGGGGACGCGTTTGACGAGGATGTGCTGAAATCGATGATTTCGGACTCCTACGCCGGGTTCCGGCATCCTGCGGTGACGCCGCTCGTCCAGACCGGCTCGAACACCTTCATTCTGGAACTCTTTCACGGCCCCACGCTGGCGTTCAAGGATGTCGCCATGCAACTGCTTGGCCGCATGATGGACCATATTCTGGGCGAACGGGGACTGCGGGCGACCATCGTCGGCGCAACGTCGGGCGATACCGGCGGCGCCGCGATCGAGGCTTTCCGCGGCCGTGAGCGGACCGACATATTCATTCTGTTTCCGGACGGCCGCGTGTCCAACGTGCAGCGCCGGCAGATGACGACGCCGACGGAGAACAATGTTCACGCACTGGCGCTGACCGGAGATTTTGACGATTGCCAGGCGATCGTCAAAGGCATGTTCAACCACTTCGCCTTCCGGGACCGGGTGGCGCTGTCCGGGGTCAACTCGATCAACTGGGCACGTATCCTTGCGCAGATCGTCTATTATTTCGTAGCCGGGGCCGCGCTCGGCGCGCCGCAGCGCAAGATCTCCTTCACGGTGCCGACCGGTAATTTCGGCGACATCTTCGCCGGCTATGCCGCGAAGATGATGGGCCTGCCCATCGAAAAGCTGGTTGTCGCGACCAACGTCAACGACATCCTTGCACGCACGCTGGAAAGCGGTCGCTATGAAAAACGCGGTGTCACGCCGACGATTTCGCCGTCGATGGACATCCAGATCTCCTCCAATTTCGAGCGGCTTCTGTCTGAAGTCTGCGGCAAGGACGGCACCGCCGTGCGCCGGATGATGGACCAGCTCGCCCAGTCCGGCAGCTTCGCCATCGAGGCCGGCCCGCTGGAGGCCATGCGTGCGGTGTTCGGGGCGGGCCGCTGCAACGAGGAGGAAACGGCTGCGACCATCGCGCAAACGTGGAAAGAGGCAGGTTATCTGCTGGATCCGCACACCGCGATCGGCGTGCATGTCGCAAAGTCCCACGAGGACGGCTCGGTGCCCATGGTGGTACTGGGAACAGCACATCCGGCAAAGTTCCCGGATGCGGTTGAAAAGGCGTCCGGCGTTCGGCCGGAACTGCCGGAGAACTTAAAAAACATGATGGCAGCGGAGGAGCGTCAGCAGGTGCTGGCGGCCGATCAGGGTGTGGTGGAGCGATTTATCGAAGAGCACGCCCGGGCCGTCACTGCTGGGGTGTGAGGTTATGAAAGTACAAACAACGGTCCTGGACAACGGGATGACGGTCGTCACCGACCAGATGCCCTACCTGAAGACGGCTGCGCTCGGAGTGTGGGTGCGCACCGGATCGCGGGCGGAGACCGTGCATCAGAACGGCATCACCCATCTTCTGGAACACATGGCCTTCAAGGGCACCAAAACTCGTTCGGCGCGTTGCATCGCAGAGCAGATCGAGGCGGTCGGCGGTGAACTCAATGCCTCCACCAGTATCGAACACACCAACTATTATGCCCGCATCCTGGCCGAGGACATGCCGCTGGCGGTCGATCTGCTCGCCGACATCCTGCAGAATTCGACCTTCGATGCCCAGGAACTGACGCGCGAACAGCATGTCATCCTGCAGGAAATCGGCGCTTCCAACGATTCACCCGATGACCAGGCTTTCGATCTCTTCCAGGAAGCGGCATGGCCGGATCAGTCCATCGGACGGCCGATCCTCGGCACGCCCGAGACCGTGCAGGGCTTCAACCGGGATGCGCTGAATGCCTATCTGGGGGAACGCTACCGCGGCCCCGACATGGTGCTGGCAGCGGCGGGCGCCGTCGATCACGATGCGCTGGTCGCCCTGGCACGCGAAAAATTCGGCGGCTTCAGCAGCGAACCCGCGGCCCCGGAACCCGCAGCCCGCTACGGCGGCGGTGAAACCCTGCGCCCCAAGGAATTGATGGAAGCACAGATCCTGATCGGCTTCGAGGGACGTCCCTACAAGTCCAAGGACTATTACGCGATCCAGATCCTGGCCTCGGTTCTCGGCGGAGGCATGTCCTCGCGCCTGTTCCAGGAAATCCGGGAAAAACACGGGCTTTGCTACGCGATCTACAGTTTCCACTGGGCCTTTTCCGACACGGGCCTGTTCGGCCTGCACGCGGCCACCAGTCAGGAAGATCTCGGCGCATTGATGCCGATGATCGCGGACGAGCTTGTCTCCGCGTCGCACACGATCACCGATGACGAAGTGGCACGCTCGCGCGCCCAGATCCGGGCCGGCCTGATGATGGCCCTGGAAAGCCCGGCGGCGCGTGCCGGCCAGATCGCCCGCCAGATTCTCGTTCACGGCCGTGTGCTCGTTCCCGACGAGATATCCGCAAAGATCGACGCGGTCACGGCAGCGGACATCCGGCGGGTGGCACATGAAACCTTTGTCGGCACGACACCGACCCTGACGGCGATCGGGCCGCTCGAGGGCATCATGAACGCGAGCGAGCTTGCAGAAAGGCTGCAGCAGGGGCCGGTCTTGCAGGCCGCGTCGATGTAGGGTCTGATGAACGTGCGACGGAACGCAATATAAGGCTGGAGTGCGGGGCATGGCGCTTCTACGTCCGGGAGCTTCACCTGACGCCGAGCTCCTGATCGAGGCTGGCGGATACTATCTTCGTCCGCCGATCATGTATGACTTCAAGTCCTGGGCGGGTCTGCGGGACGAAAGCCGCGCATTCCTGAAACCCTGGGAACCGCTCTGGCCGTCCGACGATCTGACCAAGACCGGCTTTCGCCGCCGCCTGCGCCGTTACGCCAGGGACCGCAAGGAAGGCCGCAGCCTCTCCTTTCTGCTGTTCAACGCCAGGACCGACGAAATTCTGGGTGGCATGACGCTGAGCAACATCCGCAGAGGTGTCAGCCAGACTGCGACACTTGGCTACTGGATGGGCCATCGGCACGCGGGAAAAGGGCATATGTCTGCCGCCGTGGCCATGATCTTGCCGTTTTGTTTCGACGTGCTGAACCTTCACCGAATTGAAGCGGCCTGTTTGCCAACGAACATGCCGTCCATCCGCCTACTCGAAAAAGCCGGATTCCAGAGGGAAGGCTACGCACGCAACTATCTGTTGATCAACGGCTCCTGGCAGGACCACCTGCTGTTTGCCTGTTTGGCGGAGGATCATGCGTCGCGGCCTTCCAGAGTGGCTCCGAACGTCGAGGGAATCTTGAAAGAATTCTTGTGACATGTGCCACAACCCGGTAGGTCTTCGCTCCATGTCGAATTTGATACCGGATCCAATCAGCAACGTGTTTAAAAGCCTCGCCATTGCGGTATCGCTTCTGGTCTCGTTGGTTGCGGCGCTGCCAGCACAGGCGCTGGAGCCGATCCCTGTTCCGATCGATATCGAGGCGCTCGATATCACCAGTTCCATCGACCTCCACCGCGAGGCGGGCAATCGGCTGCAGGTCTCCACCGCACCGGGCGCCGACGGTATCGTGCGCCGGATCGAGGTGCCGTCGCGCGACGGCACCAACACAAACTGGGCGGTCTTTTCGCTGGCCAACACCAGTGACGAGCAGATCGACCGGCTGATTGTCGCGCCGAACTACAAGCTTGTCGGCTCCGCGCTGTTCTGGCCGGACCTGGGCTCGTCGCGTATCGCCGCGATCACGCCGAGCCAGGGGATTGCCCCCGAGCGCCAGAAAAGCCTGGAGGCGGATGTCTTCCTCGTCACGCTCGACCCGGGGTCCATCGTCACCTTTGTCGCCGAACTGACCACGCCCAACCTGCCGGAGATCCGGATCTGGGAACCGGATGTCTATGAGGAAACAATCAACGCCTACACGCTGTACAGGGGCATCATTCTCGGCATTTCCGGGCTTCTAGCCCTGTTCCTGACCATTTTGTTCGTGGTCAAGGGCACCGTGATGTTTCCCGCGACCGCGGCGCTGGCCTGGTCGGTGCTCGCGTATCTGTGCATCGACTTCGGGTTCTGGGGCATGGTCTTCAAGCTGGAGGGCGGCGGCAGTCAGCTGGCCCGGGCCTGCGCCGAAGTCATGCTCGCCGCCAGCCTGATCATCTTCCTCTACGCCTATCTCAACCTGAACCGCTGGAACATCCATTATTCCCATCTGGCGCTGACCACCCTGATCCTCATCCTGGGCCTTCTGGGTGTCGCCGTCTGGGATCCGTCCATTGCCGCCGGCATCGCGCGTCTGGCGCTGGCCGTGATCGGTATTCTCGGTTTCGTGACCATCGCCGTACTGGCGTTCCAGCATTACGACCGCGCCATCCTGCTGATCCCGACCTGGTGTCTCCTGATCGCCTGGCTGATCGGCGCGGGCATGACCGTCACCGGCTATATTGCCAATGACATCGTTCAGCCGGCCCTCGGTGGCGGACTGGTCCTGATCGTCCTTCTGATCGGCTTCACGGTGATGCAGCATGCCTTTGCCGGCGGCGCGATCGCGCAGGGGCTGATTTCCGACATCGAGCGCAAGGCGCTTGCCCTGACCGGTGCCGGCGACATCATCTGGGACTGGGATATCGACCGCGACCGCATCTACACCGGCAACGAGGTCGAGGATCTGCTCAATCTCAAGCGCGGATCGCTGGAAGGTCCGGCACGTGACTGGCTCGATGTGCTGCATCCCCAGGACCGGGACAGGTTCCGCGCGACGCTCGACGCGGTGATCGACCAGCGCCGCGGCAAGGTGATGCAGACGTTCCGCCTGCGCTCCGAAGACGGTCATTTCCGCTGGTTCCGCCTGAGGGCGCGCCCGATCATCGGCTCGGATGGTGAAGTGATCCGCTGCGTCGGCACTTTGCTGGATGTCACCGAGGAACGGACCGCCGAGGAGCGGCTGCTGCATGATGCGGTGCATGACAACCTGACCGGCCTGCCGAACCGGGAGCTGTTCGTCGACCGCCTGCGCACCAGCGTGGTCAGGTCCAAGGCCGAAGAGACCGCCAAGCCGACCATTCTCGTTCTCAATCTTGACCGGTTCAAGCAGGTCAATGACAGCATCGGCCTCAGCGCCGGCGACAGCATCCTGCTCACCGTGGCCCGCCGTCTCGGCCGGCTGATCGGACAGCAGGACACGCTCGGGCGTCTGTCGGGCGACCAGTACGGTCTTGTGCTGTTGTCCGAGCAGGAGCCGGACCGCATCGTCGCGCTGGCCGATTCCCTGCGCAAGGCCGTGCGTGCGCCGATCACCTTCGGCGACCGGGAGATCTTTCTGACCTGCTCCGTCGGCATCGCCTTTTTCGAGGGCGGCAAGCAGGGTGTCGAGGACATGCTCACCAACGCCGAGATCGCCCTCAACCACGCCAAGCGGCTGGGCGGCGACCGCCAGGAAGTGTTCCGGCCGATCCTCAGGCCGCTCGACAAGAATATCGTCGATCTGGAAGCGGATCTGCGCGAAGCCATCAAGAAGGAAACGCTCGGGGTCTTCTTCCAGCCGATCATTCGCCTCGAGGATCAGTCCGTCGCTGGCTTCGAAGTGCTCGCCCGCTGGAACCATGCCAAGCGGGGCAAGATCTCGCCGTCGGAATTCATTCCGGTGGCCGAGCAATCCGGCCTCATCAACGAGCTGGGCATGTACATGCTGGACAAGGGCGCGCAGCAGCTTGCCTTCTGGCAGCGCGAGTTCCCGACGCCGCAGCCTCTGTTCACGTCGGTCAACCTGTCGTCCCGCCAATTGCTCAAGCAGGACCTGATCAACGACGTCAAGGCCGTGCTGTCGCGGACCTCGCTGGAACCTGGAACGCTCAAGCTGGAATTGACGGAATCCCTGGTGATGTCCAATCCGGAATATTCTGCCAAGGTTCTGGAGCGGCTGCGCGGACTTGGCGCGGGCCTGTCGCTGGACGATTTCGGCACCGGCCATTCATCGCTGTCCTACCTGCAGCGCTTTCCCTTCGACACGATCAAGATCGACCAGTCCTTCGTCAAGCCGAACGGCTCCTCCGCCCGCCCGGTGCTGCTGAGAACCATCGTGGCCATGGGGCACGACCTGGGCATGTCGGTGGTCGCCGAGGGCGCGGAAAGCGAAAACGATGCCCTGGAGCTCTACCAGCTCGGCTGCGAATATGCGCAAGGGTTCTTCTTCGGCGAAGCCGTCTCGGCGAACGAAGCCACCAGGATCCTGCGCAAGATGCCGGCACAGGCGGAAACCGCGTAGAAGCCAGCACCGGCTTGCGGTCCTGGCCCTGTTCTGGAAACTCTCACGGGAAAGGGAGGTCAGGATCAGGGCCGGAACGGCAGGCCCGGCCTGATCCTGACGTCCTCAGTCAGACCTGAAGACTCACGGCACCAGGACCGGCACCGTTCTTTCGGTCTGCCGGATTTCCAGGGGCGTCGCGCCGAAAGGATCGCCATCGACCTGGGCGGCGACATGTTCGCGCGCGGCGATCGTGGCGGTGGTGAAGGGGCGCACCAGCGCGCCGTGCGCCTTGTGGATCCGGCCGCAGACCAGCGCAATTCCGTAGCGCAGGGTCGACCAGGGGTCGTCGCGTTCCAGAACCAGCATGTGCAGGCCGGAATCGGTCGCCCCACCCGGGCAGATCACGAAGGGGCCGCCATAGTGCCGGGCATTGCTGGCAACGGCGAATTTTCCCGAGCATTTTTTACCGTCCAGCACGATGTCCAGGGAAGTGGCCTTCCGGCTCAGGCCGATCCGGAGCGCGGTGAGAACATAGGCGAGTTTGCCCAGCCGCCGCTTCAGCGACAACGGCACGGCATGAACGACCTCTGCATCGAATCCGGCGGAAGCCATGAGCACGAAGGGCCGGCCGTTCGCGAGGCCGTAGTGCAGCGGTGCGGTCTTGCCTGCGCAGATCATCTGAGCGATCGCCCTGGCGTTGCGCGGCAGGGACAGCTCGAGCGCGAGCACATTGGCCGTTCCGAACGGAATCACGGCAAGCGGCGGCGGCGCGGGATGGTCCATGAAGCCGTTGAGTGCCTCGTTGATCGATCCGTCGCCGCCGGCGATAACGAGTGTCTTAACGCGCAGGTTCGGGTCGGCGCAGATCTCCCCGATCTCGCCCGCGTGCCGGGTCAGCCGGATCACGGTCTTGTGGCCAAGATCCTCCAGATGCTTGCGGACATTGTCCAGGAGATCGGCCTTGTAGCCGCCCGAGGTCGGATTGGCCATGATCAGCACCGTGCCTGCGGTGTCGCGCACCATGGTGCGCGCTGACGCCGGGCCGGACCACCAGAATATTCCCACACACAATCCTTTACTAACCGAAGCCGGCCTCAGGTCCCGTCCTCATCTTGTGAGGACACAGCCGATGGCTTACCCGCCGCCCTTATAGGGCGCCATGCCGCCGCGCGCCAGTTCGTCCGCACGTTCGTTGTCCGGATGGCCCGCATGCCCCTTGACCCAGTGCCAGGTCACGTCATGGCGCTCCCTGGCCGCATCGAGAGCCTGCCACAGTTCCGCGTTCTTGACCGGCTTGTTCTGGGCGGTGCGCCAGTTCTTCCGCTTCCAGCCCGCAAGCCATTCCCTGATGCCGCTGCGCACATAGGTGCTGTCCGTGTAGAGATCGATCACGCAGGGCCGCTTGAGGGCGTTGAGCGCCTCGATGGCGGCCTGCAGTTCCATGCGGTTGTTGGTGGTTTCCGGCGCGCCGCCCTTGAGTTCCTTCTCATGCGCGCCGAACCGCAGGATAGCCCCCCAGCCACCGGGACCCGGATTTCCCGAGCAGGCGCCATCGGTATAGATCGTCACACGGTTGTCGTCGCTCATCGTTTCAATCCGTAGGCCTGCGCCGTCTCGACACTCTGGTGAAAACGCAGTTTCTTCAGATATTCCATCGGGTCCTTCGGCGTGACCAGCGCGCCTTCGGGAACGCTCAGCCAGTCGTACAGCCGCGTCAGCAGGAACCGCAGCGACGCTCCCCGGCACAGCGTCGGCAGGGCATCGTATTCCGCGTGGCTCAGCGGGCGCACTTCGGCATAGCCTTTCAGCAGCGCCCTGGCCTTGGTCACATTGAAGGACAGGTCCTGTTCGAAGCACCAGGCATTCAGGCAGATCGCGATGTCATAGGCGAAAGCGTCGTTGCAGGCGAAGTAGAAATCGATCAGGCCGGACAGCTCGTCGCCCAGGAAGAACACGTTGTCCGGGAAGAGGTCCGCATGGATCACGCCGCCGGGCAGATCCGCGGGCCATCCGTTTTCCAGATGGTCGAGCTCGCGGGAAATCTCCGCGCCAAGGCCCGGATGGACCGTGTCGCACCGCGCCCCGCACTGGTCGAACAGCGGCCGCCAGCCGGAAACGTCGAGGGCATTGCGGCGGAAACCGTCATAGTCCTGGCCGTCGATATGAAGCTCGGCCATGGCCTTGCCGAGTTCCGCGCAATGGTCGACCCGGGGGCGCTTGACCCACATGCCGTCCAGAAAGGTCACCAGCGCGGCCGGACGCCCCGACAAGGTCCCGAGCAACGCGCCGGAGCGGGAGGCGACGGGTGTCGGGCACGACAGGCCTTTTGCCGCCAGATGCTGCATCAGGTTGAGAAAATAGGGCAGATCGTCCGGATTGACCCGTTTTTCGTAGAGCGTGAGGATGAACGACGCCTTGTCCGTGTGGACGAGAAAGTTGCTGTTCTCGACCCCTTCCGCGATGCCCTTGAAGGACAACAGGCGCCCCACGTCGTATTTGCCGATGAAGTTGTTGAGCTCCTCGTCGGTCACTTCGGTATAAACTGCCATGATTTTATCCGGTGGCCGCCCTGGAGGGGCCGGTCGGCTCCCTGAGTTCGCGCGGCAGGTTGAAGGCAATCGTTTCCTCGGCGGTGCGCACCGTTTCGACCGAGACGTTGAATCGGTCCGCAAAAGCGCTGATGATTTCCTCCACCAGGGTTTCGGGCGCCGACGCGCCTGCCGTCAGGCCAAGCGAGGTGATGCCGTCAAAACCGGGCCATTGAATGTCGCTCGCACGCTGGATCAGAACCGAGGTCTTGCAGCCGGCACGTTCAGCCACTTCACGCAGCCGTTGTGAATTGGATGAATTCGGTGCGCCGACAACGATCATCGCATCGACAGCCGGGGCGACTTGCTTGACCGCTTCCTGCCGGTTCGTGGTGGCGTAGCAGATGTCTTCCTTGTGCGGGGCCACGATCTTCGGAAACCGCTCCTGGAGCACGGCGACGATCCCGGCAGTGTCGTCGACGGAGAGCGTCGTCTGGGTGATATAGGCCAGTGGACGGTCGGTCTTGGGTGTGAAGGCGCGGGCGTCCGCTTCTGTCTCGATCAAGGTCACGGTGCCCTCGGGCAACTGGCCCATGGTGCCGATGACTTCCGGGTGGCCCGCATGACCGATCAGGACGATTTCCCGATCGCGCCGGAAGTGGATTTCCGCTTCCTTGTGAACCTTGGACACCAGCGGGCAGGTCGCGTCCAGATAGAACATGTTGCGCGAGCGGGCGTCTTCCGGGACGGCCTTGGGCACGCCATGGGCCGAGAAGATCACCGGCCGGCCGGCGTCTTCGGCCGGAATTTCCTCGAGTTCCTCGACAAACACAGCCCCCTTGGCCTTCAGCCCGTCGACCACGTATTTGTTGTGCACAATCTCGTGACGCACATAAACGGGAGGGCCGTATTTCGCGAGGGCGAGTTCCACGATCTGGATCGCCCGGTCGACGCCGGCACAAAAGCCGCGCGGTGCGCAAAGGCGAATGACAAGGGAAGGTTTGTCTCGTGCGATTTCGGTCATCAGTTGCTTTCGGCGCTCCTGTCTGACCGCAATAAGGGCAGCAGGCCCTGTTCTGTCAAGGGAGGGGTACTGAACCGCGCGTCAATTCAGCCACATTTTGCTGGTTGAAGGTTTGCTTTCAACAAGCCTCGCCAAGTAAATCGTCAGCTGCTATGAAGCTCCGCCGATGAGTGTTGCAGGAATATGGATAGAAGATGAGCAGTGCGAAACCCGCCGTGACCGGTAGAAACCTGAAGGCAATTGTGACCGCGGGCCTTTTGGCCGCGGCCCTGGGCGGCTGCGGGGGTGTTGCGGACGGTGTCGCCGGAAAAGTCATCTCGGGCGGCCAGGAGCCGATCGAGATTTCGCCGGACACCTTTGCACCGCCCGTCGCCTGCCCGCCGATGCAATTGCAGACGGACACCTTCCTGATCATGAAGTATGCGCGCGGCAAGGACAACGACCCGGCCGGGCTGCTTTATCAGGCGTCCCTGGAGGATTGGGCCAACACCTGCACGCTGGAGCCGGACGGCTCCCGCCGCATGAAGCTTGGTTTTTCCGGCAATGTGACCTCCGGACCGCTCTGGAAGGGGGGGGAAGTTGTTCTGCCCCTGCGCATCGCGATCGTGCCCGCCGGAAGCGACGCGAAACCGCTGAGCTCCGAGGTTATACGCATTCCCGTTACGCTGGGAGCCAACGCGCCGAGCGAAACCTGGACGTTGATCGAAAACAAGTTCACGGTGCCGGGAAACCAGGGCGCGAAGGTGGTGTTCGGATTTGACGACAACCGCCGCCGCTGACGCGTCGGATCCGCCCGGGCAAATCCGCCCACCACGCAAGTCGTATATTGACAAGCCCCTGTCGGCCTTTCACAATCGCGCGCAATCGGGATCGTCCCCCGGTTGGCGTGTCGCACAGTTCAACACAGCGGCACGGCAAAGTCTGTGCGGGAGAGGCCGGGTAGAGTAACCCGGCGCCGAAGGAGCAACCGCCCCGGAAACTCTCAGGCAAAAGGACCGCACGGGTTCAAACGCTCTGGAAAGCAGTGCTCCGCGCCATTGTCGTGCGGACTGCTCACCGAAGGAGTAACCGTCCTGACACCTTGTCGGGCGGGAAATCTCTCAGGTACTCGGACAGAGGGGGTGCAGACAGACCAGAGCCCGGCAGGGCCTGTTTGGGACTGCGCAACCCTGAACACGAGGACCGTACATGGCGGAACACGTTGCAGAAACTGATCTGAAACAAACGCCTCTTCATGATCTTCACGTGGAACTTGGTGCCCGCATGGTGCCCTTCGCCGGCTACGCCATGCCGGTGCAGTACAAGGCCGGTATCATGGCCGAGCATCTGCATGCGCGCAGCAAGGCCGGCCTGTTCGACGTGTCCCACATGGGGCAGGCGTTTCTCCTCGGTCCGGATCATGAAACGACCGCGCGTGCCCTGGAAGCTCTGACCCCCTCCAATTTCGTCGAACTCGGTCTTGGCCGGCAGCGCTACACGGTGCTGCTCAACGACGACGGCGGCATCATCGACGATCTGATGGTGACACGTTCCGTCTCCGAAGACGATGACGGCAAACTGATGCTGGTGGTCAATGCGGCCCGCAAGGATGTCGACTACGCCCATTTTCGCGCAAGACTGCCGGAAAACGTCAGCCTGCATGTGGTCGAGGACCGCGCCCTGATCGCGGTGCAGGGGCCGGAGGCCGTTGCCGCTGTCGCCGCGCATGCGCCCGCGGCGGCCGACCTTGCCTTCATGTCGGCATCTTCCATGGAATTCGACGGCATCGACTGCCACGTCGCCCGCGCCGGTTATACCGGCGAGGACGGTGTTGAAATGTCGGTTCCCGCGGGTGCCGCCGAGGCGATTGCCCGCGCCCTTCTGGCCGACGACCGGGTGGCCCCCGTCGGGCTGGGCGCGCGCGACAGCCTGCGCCTGGAAGCGGGCCTGTGCCTGTACGGTCACGATATCGACGAAACCACGTCTCCGGTTGAAGGCGCCATCACGTTCTGCATGCAGAAACGCCGCCGCGAAGAAGGCGGCTTCCCCGGAGCGGACCGGATCCAGCAGGAACTGTCCGGCGGTCCCGGCCGTGTCCGGGTCGGCCTGAAGCTTGACGGCAAGGCGCCGGCGCGCGAAGGCGCGGAAATCGCGCTTGCCGACGGACCGGTGATCGGCACGCTGACCTCGGGGGGCTTCGCGCCCACCGTCGGCGCTCCCATCGCCATGGGCTATGTGCCCACGGAGCACGCCGCAGTCGGAACCGCCCTGGAACTGATCGTCCGGGGCCGGCGCCTGGCCGCGACTGTCGCGGACATGCCCTTCGTGCCGAACCGCTATTACAGAAAACCCAAGCCTTAAGTCTTTCCAGAGAATGGACGTACGAACATGACGACCTATTATTCCAAAGATCACGAATGGATTTCCGTCGAGGGCGACACCGCCACGATTGGCATCACCTCCTATGCCCAGGAACAGCTTGGGGATGTTGTCTATGTGGAACTGCCGGAAACCGGCAAGGCCCTGTCGCAGGGGGATGAAGCCGCCGTGGTCGAATCGGTGAAGGCCGCCAGCGAGGTCTACGCGCCGATCGACGGCGAAGTGGTGGGCACAAACGACGTGCTTGCGGATGAACCGGCCAAGGTCAACGACGACCCTGAAGGTGCGGCCTGGTTCCTGAAACTGAAGATCGGCAACGCCGGTCAACTATCGGATCTGATGGATCAGGCAGCCTACAAGGCCTATGTGGAGACGCTCTAGCTCATGGCAGGTCATCATTACACAGCACTGGTGGAATGGGCCTGTGACGGCGACTATGCCGCCAATGCCTATTCCCGCGGACATATCTGGCAGTTTGACGGTGGACTGAAAATCCCGGCGAGCGCATCGCCAACGGTCGTGCCCCTGCCGCATTCCGTCGAATCCGCCGTCGACCCCGAGGAGGCCTTCGTCGCCGCCATCTCGTCGTGCCACATGCTGTCGTTTCTTGACCTGGCGCGGATGGCGAACTTCAACGTCGCAAGCTACAGGGACAACGCGCAGGGAGAGATGAACCGCGTGGGCCGGGGCAAGATGGCGATCACCAAGGTGATCCTGCGTCCGGAAGTCACCCTTGTGGCCGACCAGGCTCCGGACCCGACATGGCTGACGGACCTGCATGAAAAGGCGCATGAAGTCTGCTTCATCGCCAATTCGGTCAAGTGCGACATCCTGATCGAAGCCGGACCGCTGAAGCTCGCGGCGAAGTAATTTGGGAATCGGGCTGCGCAAGCCTCGCGGCCAGGTCCTTGCCTTTGGACGGTGTCCGTCTCTCCCCACCGTCATTCCGGGCGGCGCGCTGGCGCCGGGCCGGGACCGGGGAGTTCGAACCCGAGAGCCCGAACCCGTGAGCCCGGACCCGTGAACATTTCGGCTTCCCGGTCCCGGATCTCGCTGTGTTCGCCCGGAAATACGATTAGAGAGTATGGCGGCATGCCGCTCCACTCACAGACCAACCCCTTGGGAGCTGCCTGATGCGCTACCTGCCTTTGAACGACACCGATCGCACCGACATGCTTGCGCGGATCGGGGTCAACTCGATTGACGATCTGTTCGCCGACATTCCGCAGGAGGTCCGTTTCAGCGGCCTGCTGGATCTGCCGAAACGCGCCAGCGAGCTGGAAGTGGAACGAAAGCTCTCGGCGATGGCCGCGAAAAACACGGCGGCCGGATCGGTGCCGTTTTTCGTCGGCGCGGGCGCCTACAAGCACCACGTCCCGGCCACGGTCGATCATCTGATCCAGCGGTCCGAATTCCTGACCTCCTATACGCCTTATCAGCCGGAGATCACGCAGGGCACTTTGCAGTACCTGTTCGAGTTCCAGACCCAGGTGGCGCAGCTGACAGCGATGGATGTCGCCAACGCGTCCATGTACGATGGTTCCACCGGCACCGGCGAGGCGGTGCTGATGGCGCACCGGATCACCCGGCGCAACAAGGCGGTTCTGTCCGGCGGACTGCATCCGCAATACCGCGCCGTTGTCGAAGGCCTGTCGGCGATGGCCGGCGACCAGGTGGTCAGCCTGCCGGCGGACCCGAGCGGTACCGAGGACATTCTCGCGCAGATCGACGACGAGACCTCCTGTGTCGTGGTTCAGTCGCCGTCCTTCTACGGTCAGTTGATCGACCTGAAGCCGATTGCCGAAAAGGCCCATGCCCACAAGGCGCTGCTGATCGCCGTCTTCACCGAAGTGGTGTCGCTCGGCCTGATCGAGCCCCCGGGGACCCAGGGCGCCGACATCGTTGTCGGCGAGGGCCAATCCATCGGCAACGGCCTCAATTTCGGCGGTCCCTATGTGGGCCTCTTTGCAACCCGTCAGAAATATGTCCGGCAGATGCCGGGACGCCTGTGCGGAGAGACGGTCGATGCGGAAGGCAAACGCGGTTTTGTGCTGACGCTGTCAACCCGTGAGCAGCATATCCGCCGCGACAAGGCGACTTCCAACATCTGCACCAATTCGGGCCTCTGCTGCCTGGCCTTTACCATTCACATGTCGCTGCTGGGGCAGGCCGGTCTGACGAAACTGGCCCGCATCAACCACACCAACGCGGTCAAGATGAAGACGCTTCTTGCCGGCATTTCCGGTGTCGAGGTTCTGAACGCGGCCTATTTCAACGAATTCACCATCGCCCTGCCGAAACCGGCCGGGGACGTTGTCGAACGGCTTGCCGAACGCGGCATCCTCGCCGGCCTGCCGGTCTCACGGCTGGAACCGGGCAAGGAAAATCTCGCCAATCTGCTTGTTGTGGCTTCGACGGAAATCAACACGGATGAAGACCGGGCCGCTTTTGCAAGCGCGCTGAAGGAGGTGCTGGCATGAGCATGAACACGCAAGGACGCCCGACAAATCCGGGCGAAGCGGACAACGGTTTCCGCCCGAAGACCTTCACCGGCAACCGCGGGCTCGACATGGAAGAGCCGCTGATCTTCGAATTCGGATCGCTGGAAACCACCGGTGTCGATCTGGACGAGGACACGGACGGGAGCGTCGACTTCGAACTCGGCGGCCACCGCCGTCAGGCCGAGATCGGCCTGCCGGGTCTCGCCGAACCGGAGGCGATGCGCCACTATGTGCGCCTGTCGCGCAACAACTACGCCATCGACAGCGGTCTCTATCCGCTCGGCTCGTGCACCATGAAGCACAATCCGCGCCTCAACGAGAAGATGGCCCGCCTGCCGGGCTTCGGCGATATTCATCCCCTGCAGCCGGTCTCGTCCGTGCCGGGTGCGCTGGAACTCATCGACGACCTGGCCCACTGGTTGATGGTCTCCACCCACATGTCCGCAGTCGCCATGAGCCCCAAAGCCGGTGCCCATGGAGAATTGTGCGGCATGATGGCGATCAAGGCTGCCCATACGGCCGCCGGCCGCGACCCGAAAATCGTGCTTGTGCCGGAAAGCGCCCATGGCACCAATCCGGCCACCGCCGCGCTGCTCGGTTACAAGGTCGTTTCCATCGGCGCCAAGGACGACGGCACGGTGGATCTCGTCGCCCTGAAGGCGACCGCCGAAGAGCACAGCGGCAACATTGCCGGCATCATGCTGACCAACCCGAACACATGCGGACTGTTCGAGCGCGACATCAAGCAGATCGCAGACCTGATCCACGCAGCAGACGCGTATTTCTACTGCGACGGAGCCAATTTCAACGCCATCGTCGGCAAGGCCCGGCCCGGGGATCTGGGCGTCGATGCGATGCATATCAACCTGCACAAGACATTTTCGACGCCCCACGGTGGCGGCGGTCCCGGCTCCGGTCCGGTGGTTCTGTCGGAACGGCTGGCACCCTTCGCGCCGTTGCCCTTCATCCGTAAGACGGATGCGGGTCTGGAGCTGGTCGAAACGGACGAGGCGACCGGGGAGGGCGAGCAGCCTTTCGGCCGCATGACCGCCTTTCACGGCCAGATGGGCATGTATGTGCGCGCGCTCTCTTACATGATGAGCCACGGGTCGGATGGCATGAAACAGGCATCCGAGGACGCCGTCCTGAATGCCAACTACATTCGCGTCGGCCTGCAGGACCTGATGAGCCTGCCGTTCGGCGAACGCCCGTGCATGCACGAGGTGCTGTTCGACGACAGCTTCCTGAAGGACACCGGTGTCACCACACTCGATTTCGCCAAGGCGATGATCGATGAGGGCTATCACCCGATGACCATGTATTTCCCGCTGGTCGTCCATGGTGCCATGTTGATCGAGCCGACGGAATCGGAGAGCCGGGCGTCGCTGGATCTGTTTGTCGCAACGATGCGCGATCTGGTCATGAGTGCGCAGCGCGGAGAAACCGGCCGCTTTTCCGGTGCTCCCTATCTTGCCCCACGCCGGCGTCTCGACGAAACCGGAGCAGCCCGCAAGCCGGTGCTGAAGTGGAGCGCGCCGGCACCGGCGGAGGTCACGCCGGCGGCGGCGGAATAGGCGCGGCTTCGGGCCTGCGGTCTTGTCAGTTCAGGCCCCGGTGACCGACCGGGGCCAACTGCCGGAATCTTGGCGTGCTTACCGTATCAGAACGGTGCCCTCATCGGCTTTCGCGCCGAAGATATGCGACGGATTGAGCCACAGAGACGGGTCATCCAGGGGCGTTTGCGGCCCGAGGAGCGGATTGGCAATGCTGATGACCGTGCGCTTGTCGAGCCGCGCGCGCATAATGTCGTCGCTGTAGTATTTCAGAAACAGCCTGTCGAACGAGCCGTCTGAAATCATCCCTCGCAGCCCGCGCTCGATGCGCTCTGCGAGATCGGGGCGTTTTGGCGTCACGAAGTAGTAGATCGGGTGCGGAAAAAACAGCGCGATTTCCTTCTCGACGGCCAGAAAAGGGTATTCCGTCACCCATTGGGCATGTTCGAAATATATCTCGTCAATCCCGCGGCTGAAGGTGATGAAACGCCTCAGGCCCAGCATCTTGAACAGTTCGTCGTTGCCTGGCGCCGTCATGACAGTGAAGCCTGCGGCCTCAAGGGAAGCCGTTGTGGACCATTGAGAACCGGATCCGGTCGGGAGCCTTTTCAGGTCTTCGAGCGTCGAGATCTTTGACAGCATGTTCTGATCCTGCCTGTTAATGAAGAACAGGCGGTACCCTTGCAGCCCTTTGCGGATCGGTATGCGGATCGGAATGAGTTTTTCCTCCCATTCCGGTTTTGTCGGCAAGGCGATGAACTCGATGTTCTCGCCGGAGAGAAGTTCCAGGAATTTCCGGTTGCGGGAGTAAGGCAGTTCTCCCGCGACGCGGCGCTTCGCGGCACCCGGACCTTCCGTGCGTTCGAAGATCTGATGGGTCAGTTCCAGGATAAAGTTCGAGTTCTTTTCCGCACCTATCGTGGCGGTGGGGGCGGCCACGAACAGGAACAGCAGGCCGGCCATCGCAACGGGCCTCAGGAAGGTCTTTATCTTGGGCATCGCTGTTTCGTTCGAACTCGGGTTTGGAATTTCGATCTTCAACAAGATTTGTCCGTATAGTCTGAACAATAAATGAATCGCAACGTAAGAAGTTGTGTCAAACTAATTAAGTATGCGAGAGAGTATTGTTAGAAGTAACGATAACGTTTTGGTCGTCGTGAGGCGTGGCACCTGAAATAATTAAGTAAACTGGACAGAGTTGGGTCGAGTGGCGCTTTCCGGGAGAGCAATTCTGCCCGCGCCGATTCCCGGCCTTTGTATGCCGCATGAAATCTGTCCCGATGAAAGGTACTTGATATATGACAAATAATTTGTCATATTGACAATAATATTTCTGAATAGGTGCCATGAACAATTCAGTCGAACTCTATGAAATTATCCGCCTGATCAGGCCGGTTCACAGGCGTCTTGCCCGGGCGGTCGAGGCGAAACTGGAGGGAACCGGCATCACGGTCGGCATGCGTGCTGTGCTGGAGGTGCTGCAAGAAGCCGGTCCGATGTCGGTACCTGATCTGGGGCGCATGCTCTTTCTGGCCCGCCAGCAGATCCAGTTGCTGGTCAACGAGCTGGAAAAACGGGGACTGGTCGACCGCAGGCCCAACCCCGCACACAAACGCTCGCCGCTGTTCGTCCTGACCCGGGCCGGTGAGGCCGGGTTCGGCGAGATCCGCGCGCGCGAAAACGACGACATAGACAAGATCAGCGGTTTGTTCGAGCAAGAGGATCTTCGTTCGACGCAACGCGTGCTCTGCGCGATGCTTGATCAATTCGCGGAATTCGAAGACGACCCTGATCTGCCGAGAGCCCTGGAGTGACCCCATGTCTACCTTCTGGATCGCACTTTCCATCGCCGGGACAGCTTTGGCCGGCTTGCTGGTTTACACCGGATACTGCCTGCGCAGGTTGGGAACGCCGACAAGGGGCATTGCCATCGACAGGGCGGCCCGTCCGAACCGGGCGCTGGTCGTGATCGACGTGCAGGAGGATTTCACCCGCAACACGGGCAGGCACGCCTATGATCCGGCGATCCGGGACAAGGCGCTGGCCGCCATCGGCAGGGAAATTGCGATTGCCCGATCGGCCGGAAACGACGTGATCTTCGTCCGGAATGTGTTTCGCGGGTGGCTGGTGGTGCTCGCAATGAAACTTGTTGCCGGCGGTATCGGCACGCCGGGGCGGGAAGGCTTGCGGATCGACCGGGCGCTCGATGTCGGCGAGGACCCTGTTTTCGAAAAGTCCATCGGCGACAGCTTTTCCGATCCCGGTTTCGAAGCCTTTCTGGCGGACCGGGCGATCGGCGCGCTCACGCTTGTCGGCCTCGATGCCTGCCATTGTGTGCAACTGACGGCCAGGGGCGCCCTGGCGCGCGGTTACGAGGTGGAGGTCAGGGAAGCCTGCCTGCTGACCGTGACACCGGACAAATGGCCGGCATTGAAGCGAGACATCGGCGCGGCAGGGGCTCAGGTGGCCTGACGCCGGCACTTGCTGTTCGCACGCCAGGCCGGACAGAGGCATGGCAATCCCGAGGGGTGTTCCCGATTGTTTGCCTGTGATGAACACTGTGTCGACACCGGATATCGGCAAACCCGGGTATAAGGACAGTCCTGGCAAGCTCGAAGGCACCGCAATGACCACTTCCCGGCATCTGGACGAACGGCAGGGTCTCCCCCCGGAATGGCTGTATTTGTTGAAGGACCATCCGCGCGATGGTTGGCAGGCGCATGGAAATCTCGGGCCGCTCACCCAATTCTGGCTCGAGCGCCACAACGGGTTCCGCCAGCTTGGCCGGTCACTGGACGACTTGCTTGCGGATTTTCGGGAGGACCGCGTGCGGGCCGAGCGTTTCGGCGGTCTGTTCGCACCGCGCCTGCAACAGTTTCTGTCAGAGCTGCATCACCACCACATGATCGAGGACGAGCACTATTTTCCCGTCTTCATGGCAGCGGAAAACCGGCTGGTTGCCGGGTTCGAACTGCTGGAAGGCGATCATGAACTGATCCATCACCGGATCGAAACGGTGATCGGCAGCGCCAACACCTTTCTGGACCGGTTGCGCCAGGGCGGGCGTGACGGGCTTCGCCGCGCGGCTGACGACTACGCCGCCGTCAGCGACACCCTGCTCAGTGGCCTGATGCGCCATCTGGACGACGAGGAAGATCTTATTGTTCCCCTTATCCTGGATCAGGGCGAACATGACCTGGGGCTGTCGTGAGGCTTTTGCGCCACACCGGGTGTCTTGCGGCCGTGATGCGGCCGCAAGACACTTGACTCTTTTCCTCCGGCCACGCATTTAAGCTGACATGAACAGGATGAGCGCCACCTTTGTGTATTTTTATTACGTCACCGACATACCGGCGGCTGCGTAGGATCTTGTTCACCCCATAGAAACCTCAAAAGCCGCCGCGTCAGGCGGCTTTTTGGTTTCCAACCCCAAGCTTCCTGGCGGGGATACCAGGAAGCAGACGATGACCAGACACATGATCGAGGCCGGGAAACCGGCATCCAGCCTCAAGTCCGAAGCACTCGCCGTGCTTCTGGAACGCGGGCTCGTGCACCAGTGCACCGATATCGAGGCCCTCGACAACACCCTCTCCAATGGCCCGATCACGGCTTACGCCGGGTTCGACGCGACGGCGGCAAGCCTTCATGTCGGGCACCTGATGCCGCTGATGACCATGCGCTGGCTGCAGAAACTCGGACACCGGCCGATAGTCGTGCTCGGCGGCGGCACCAGCCGGATCGGCGATCCGAGCTTCCGCAAGGACGCGCGGCCGATGCTGGAGGAGCGTCAGATCGCGGCCAATATCGCCACCATCCGGCGGTCCGTCGAGCGTCTTGTCGACATGGAAGGCGCTGACGGCGCGCGTCTGGTCGACAACGCCGAGTGGCTCGATGAATTCCGCTTCCTGGAATTCCTGCGCGACTACGGCTCCCAGTTCACGGTCAACCGCATGATGACCTTCGACAGCGTCAAGTCTCGGCTGGATGCGCAGATGCCGCTGACAGTGCTGGAATTCTGCTACATGATGCTCCAGGCCGTCGATTTCCTGGAACTCTCCAAGCGCCATGGCTGCGCGCTGCAGGTGGGCGGCTCCGATCAGTGGGGCAACATCGTCAACGGCGTCGAACTCGGCCGCCGGGACGGGCGCAAGCTGCACGGCCTCACCGTGCCGCTGCTGACCACGGCAAGCGGCGCCAAGATGGGCAAGACCGCAGCCGGAGCCGTGTGGCTGCATCCCGAACACCTGTCCCCCTTCGGCTTCTGGCAGTTCTGGCGCAACACCGCCGACGCCGATGTCGCGAAGTTCCTGCGCCTGTTCACCGAACTGCCGATGAGCGAGATCGACCGGTTGGGCGCGCTGGAAGGCGCGGAGCTGAACGAGGCCAAGAAGATCCTGGCAACCCAGGTGACCGCTATCGTCCACGGTCCGGAAGAAGCCCGCGCCGCGCTGCAGCAGGGCGACGCGCTGTTTGCCGGTGAGGGCGAGATTCTCGAGCCGACCCACACCCTGCCGCTGGCACAGCTTGCCGAGGGGCTGGGCCTCCTGGAGCTCGTCGTTGCCGTCGGCTTCGCCGCCTCCAACGGTGAGGCCCGCCGCCTGGTCGAAGGCGGCGGCGTGCGTCTCAACAACCGGATCGCCGACGACCCCCGCCGCCGCATCGCCATCGGCGATCTTGCAGCCAACGACAGGCTGTCGGTTGCCGTCGGCAAGAGGCGCAAGGCGCTGGTTGAGTTTGAATAAAGTAAACTCGAAGAGCCGGGAGATTTCCGGCTTTTCGAATGGCGGCGACGGTCACCCTTGCGCGGGTCACCTGTATTTTTTCATCAGGCAACTCAATTGCTTCTTTCCTGTCGGGAATTGATCTGAAAGATCTACGTCGTGATCTTCCAGTGGTTGTCGTCGTGGACGGAGGTCAGGAGATCGGCATCGCTGATTGAGAAATGCACCCGGGCAAAGTCGGTGTTGTCGTCAGCGACTGCCGGACCGAGACAATTCGAACGTATTCAGCCATGGTCCGAAAGCGCAGAGGCGTTTCGTTTGCCATTGCATAGATCGCGTTGGCGTGGAACACTTTTTCCAGAAGGCCGGTGTCTCAATGATGAAGCGTATCGAAATAGTGAACACGGCATCTTGCTACGCGTCGTCCTGCCGACATCCACCCCTTTGCTGAATCCGAGCTGACGGATCTCAGGCGGGAACACATTCCGGTTCGCTGAGCGATTGTCGAGTTGGTGCACAAGCTGAAACGCCGGCGCGGCTACCGAACGGAAGGGGAATCCGCAGATTAGGCTGACTTGATTTGCCGACTTGAGGGCACTTATGGGGAAGACATTCGTTCTTGTTCACGGCGTTTGGCACGGAGGCTGGTGCTGGTCGCGTGTTGCGGCCATCCTGCGCTCTCGTGGACATCGCGTATCGACCCCGACCCAGACTGGACTTGGTGAGCGGGCGCATCTCCTGACCGCTGACATCACTCTCCAGACTTTCGTTGAGGACGTTGTCCGGCATCTGGAATTTGAAGATCTGAAGGAGGTGATCCTGGTTGGCCACAGTTTTGGCGGCATTCCCATAACCGGGGTCGCCGATCAGGTGCCGGAACGGATCGCCTGGCTCGTCTATCTCGACGCCATCATGCTGGCAAGCGGCGAGACCTGGTTCAATCTTCTGCCGCCTGACATGGCCGCCGACCGCAAGGCGCTGGCGGAAACATCGAGCGGCGGTCTCAGCCTGCCGCCGGCGCCACCCGATAGCTTCGGGGTAACGAAGGCAGAGGATAGGGCGTTCCTGGAACCGCGCCTCACGCCGCATCCGTTCCGCACTTTCACTACGTCATTGGAGCTGAAAAACCCGATCGGAAACGGCCTGTCCACCCACTATATCCAGTGCACCGATCCGCCGTATCCACCTGCGAGGGTCGCTCTGGAACGGGCGATCGGCTTCGGATGGCCCGTCTCCCGGATCGCCACCGGACATGATGCAATGGTTACAGAACCCGAAGCGCTGTCCGATTTGCTGGAAGAGATTGTCTGATCAAGAATAGGGGCGGTCCCTTGTGAGGACCGCCCCGCGTCACTGCCCGTTCAAGATCGGGTAACGCAGGCAGTGATGCTTAAAAGAAGCCGAGCTTGTTTGGGTTGTAGCTGACCAGCATGTTCTTGGTCTGCTGATAGTGGTCCAGCATCATCTTGTGGTTCTCCCTGCCGATGCCCGACTGCTTGTAACCGCCGAAGGCGGCATGGGCAGGGTAGGCGTGGTAGTTGTTGACCCAGACGCGGCCTGCCTCGATGGCGCGGCCGAAGCGGTAGCAGGTATTGGCGTCGCGCGACCACACCCCGGCACCGAGGCCGTACATGCTGTCATTGGCGATCGCGAGCGCTTCCGCCTCGTCCTTGAAGGTGGTCACAGACACGACCGGGCCGAAGATTTCCTCCTGGAACACGCGCATCTTGTTGTGGCCCTTCAGGATGGTCGGCTGGATATAGAAGCCGCCCTCAAGGTCGCCGCCGAACCTGGCTTCGCCGCCGCCGCACAGAACCTCGGCGCCTTCCTCGACCCCGATGGTCAGATAGGACAGGATCTTGTCCTGCTGCTCCCGGCTGGCCTGGGCGCCGACCATGGTGTCGAGCGCGCGCGGGTCGCCCTGCTTGATCGCTTTCACGCGTGCGATTGCCCGCTCGATGAAGGCCTCGTAGATGTCCTCCTGGATGAGCGCGCGGCTGGGGCAGGTGCACACTTCGCCCTGATTGAAGGCGAACAGAACGAAGCCCTCGATGGCCTTGTCGAGGAATGCGTCGTCTTCGCGCATCACGTCGGAGAAAAAGATGTTCGGCGATTTGCCGCCGAGTTCCAGCGTCACCGGGATCAGGTTCTCGGTAGCGTATTGCATGATCATCTTGCCGGTCTGGGTGGAACCGGTGAAGGCAATCTTGGCAATGCGGGCGGATTTCGCCAGCGGTGCGCCGACCTCGGCGCCATAGCCGTTGACGATGTTGAGCACGCCGTCCGGCAGCAGGTCGCCGATCAGTTCGGCAAGCACCATGATCGCCGCCGGGGTTTGTTCCGCCGGCTTCAGCACGACGCAGTTGCCCGCCGCCAGCGCGGGTGCCAGCTTCCAGGCGGCCATCAGGATGGAGAAGTTCCACGGAATGATCTGGCCGACCACGCCGAGCGGCTCCTGGAAATGATAGGCGATCGTGTCGGCGTCGATCTCCGACATGGACCCTTCCTGACCGCGCAGGACACCGGCGAAATAGCGGAAGTGGTCGACTGAGAGCGGGATGTCCGCCGCCGTGGTCTCGCGGATCGGTTTGCCGTTGTCCCAGGTTTCCGCCTTGGCCAGAATATCCAGGTTTTCTTCCATGCGGTCGGCGATCCTCAACAGCACGTTGGCGCGTTCCGCTGCCGGGGTCGCGCCCCAGCCTGTTTTCGCCGCATGGGCGGCATCCAGCGCCAACTCCACGTCCGCCGCGTCGGATCGGGCGACGTTGCACACGGGTTGTCCGGAAATTGGCGTGATATTGGAAAAATAGCGGCCGTTCACCGGCGCGACAAACCTGCCGCCGATGAAATTGTCATAGCGGGCATTGAAAGGCGACACGTTGTCGGCCGCGATCTTGGGCATCTGGTTCATGAACTTCCTCCTCTTGAACCCCGGTCCTCCACCGGGAATGAGGCGACTTTGCCTGGGAGGCGTCGTTCATGACAGACCGGGCGGGGAGGTAATGCGGGAAAGGTGTCTCAGTTCCGAGACAGGTCGGCCTGATTTCAGTCGATGCCGAGGCGATTCATGCGCCGGTAGAGGGTGGCCCGTCCGATGCCGAGGCCTCTGGCGGCCTCGGACACATTGCCTCTGGCACGGGCCAGCGCGCGCACCACGGCCGCCCTTTCGGCCTTTTCAAGTCCGCTCGGGCCGTCCTCCCGGCCGAGCAGGTCGGAGGCGGGCACGGGGGCGACCGGCCCGCTGGCGCCAAGTCCGAAGGCCTTGCGGGCAGCTCTGGTGGCCCCCAGCACGATGTCGTCCTGATCGACGGCCAGCAGCACCGCTGCCGTTTCGGAAGTTTCCTGATCGGCAACGATGACACGGCTCCGCGGGAAGGCCGCCCGGAAAGTGTCTGTTTCGATCTGCCGGGCGGTCTGCGCCACCATGGCGGCGATAAGCCGGTTGAACGCTTCGGTCTGGTCGGAGCGCGCGGAGGACACGTCCAGCGCGCCCGCCAGGCTGCCGTCGGCTCCGTAGATGGGCGCATCCATGCAGCTCATGCCGACGTTGCGGGCCAGAAAATGCTCGCCCTGGTGCACGATCACGTTGCGCTCCTCGGCAAGACAGGTGCCGATGCCGTTGGTGCCGACGGCAGCCTCGCTCCAGGTTGTACCCTGGTAGAGGCCCCAGTCGCGGAATGTGGTCCTGTCCGCCTCCGTGCAGCGCTGGTCGAGCACAACGCCGTCCGCGTCGGTCAGCAGCACCGTACAGCCGGACTGCCCCACCAGCCCGAACAATTGATCGAGTTTCGGCGTTGCGATCCGGACAAAGTCGCCGGCCATCGTTCGCCGCTGGTCAAGCACGCTGTCCTCCATGCGGTCGGGAGTGTCATGGGCCGCCGGATCGAGCCCGTACTTGTCGACGGAACGCCGCCATGACGCGGCAATCCGCGACAACGCTGGCGCCGACCCCGATTGCACGGTCTTCAGAACTGTTTCCACATGATCTTTCATGGCCGTGACCGGGCCTTGGGCCGGCTGCCGCACCAGATGGCAGCCTGCCTTCGATCCGTTCCTCCCGAGAACGCCTGACAGGCCCGGAAGGATGTCGGCAACGGCAGCAGAATGCAAGCGATGCGCGCCCGGCGTATTGCCCACAAGAAAAACCCCGCCTCCTTTTCTGGGAGACGGGGCTGAAGTTTGTTTCGCGGGGAATGCGAATGTCGCTTCTTGGAGACGCCTGCTTATGCCTGCAGACGGGATCTGATCTCCTTGCGGAGTTCGTCGATGGGCGCGGCCTTGGCCCCGTCCCTTATGTGCCAGAAGGTCCAGCCGTTGCAGGCTTCCTGCCCCTGGACCAGCGCACCGACCTTGTGGATCGAGCCGGTGTGGTCGCCTGACTTGAGCGATCCGTCCGCGCGCACGATGGCCAGATGCTTGCCCTTGGAACAGGACAGTTCGGTGCCCGCTTTCAACAGCCCGCTTTCCAGAAGGGTGCCGAACGGGATGCGTTTCAGGGCGCGTTTGCCCTGATGCATCTCCAGGGCCTGCGCATCGCCGGGCTCGATCGCTTCGATGCGCGCGGTTGCGGCATCGATATAGTCCTGCTCGCGCTCCACGCCGACAAAGTTGCGGCCCAGTCTCTTGGCGACAGCGCCGGTGGTGCCGGTGCCGAAGAACGGGTCAAGGACCACGTCGCCGGGCTTGGAGGAGGCCGTCAGCACCCGGTAGAGCAGAGACTCCGGCTTCTGGGTCGGATGTACCTTCTGGCCCTGCTTGTCCTTCAGGCGTTCCGTCCCCGTGCACAGCGGCAGGTGCCAGTCGGAGCGCATCTGAAGGTCTTCGTTGAAGGTCTTCAGCGCATCGTAGTTGAAGGTCGGCTTGGCATCCTTCGACTTCGTCGCCCAGATCATGGTTTCATGCGCATTGGTGAAGCGCTTGCCACGAAAGTTCGGCATCGGATTGGACTTCAGCCAGACGATGTCGTTCATGATCCAGAAGCCGAGATCCTGCAGGATCGCGCCGACGCGGAAGATGTTGTGATAGGAGCCGATCACATACAGCGAGCCGTCGGGTTTCATCACCCGGCGGATTGCCAGCAACCACGCCTTGGTGAAGGCGTCATAGGCCTGAAAGCTCTCGAACTGGTCCCAGTGGTCGTCGCAGGCGTCAACCTTCGACTGGTCCGGCCGGTGCAGGTCGCCGCCCAACTGAAGGTTGTAGGGCGGGTCCGCGAACACCAGGTCGACAGACCGGGACGGCAGTTTCTCAAGGGCGGCCACGCAGTCGCCCTTCAGGATCGTGTTCAGCCAGGAAGCGGAAGCTTCCGGATTTTGGGTTTTACGGGGTGCCGCGAAGGACACCCCGGTACGCAGTACACTCATTGCGACGCAATACCTCACGCAATTTAGAGTGTCATGGTTACCGGGTTTGGTAAATCAGGCGTTAAGCGCTGAAAACAAAAATTACCGTTGAATCAATGCTTTGTTTACATTGGTAAAAGCTGAATGAGAAGTTAATGAGGTGTCCCGACCGAAAAGGCCAGAATTCTGCTGATTTCATTCAGGGAACGACCGGAAGTTGCGTTCCATTCGTTAAAGGCTGCCTGAATCGCCCTGAGGTTTTTTTTCGACATAGCGGCATTCTCAATGACATTTTCAACGATCAGCGCATTAACCAAGTCGCTCGAGAGCACGAAACTCTCCTTTCCCATGAAACGCAGGGAGATTTGTCCGGCAAGTCCGCCGAGGCGGCTGCCGCGCTTCTTCAGGAGGTCCATCAGACCGATCTGGTCCGTGACCGGATACCGGGCGAAAAACCGCGCGGCGCTGCCATGCCCGGCCGCAAGGTCCTTCAGGAAAATGGCGTTCTGCTGAACCGACCTGATCTTGGCGCCATTGCGGACGATGCGGGTGTCTTTCAGGAGTGCCTCGAAGGCTTCGTCGGGAAGGAAGGCAAGGCGGGCGACGTCAAACCCTTCGAAGGCTTCCTCGAATCCGGGCCATTTCCGGTCGATCACCTTCCAGCTGAAACCGGCCCGGAACACGCATCTTGTGAACATCGACAGCCATCGGTCGTCGCCGATCCGTTCCAGTTCGGCCGCGGACTTGGGCGGATCGTGTTCGGCCAGCAGCGCGCTGAGCCGATCCGCTCCTCCCTTGCGCGCCGCGGAAACGGCCTCGATCTCTTCAAAAGGTCGCATGACTACGGGTCTTTTCCGGCACGGCCTGTGAACCCTGTTGCAAGGGACCGTATCTCAAGGCGTCCTGTTTTCATCAAGATAGATCTGCTTGTATTTCTCCAGCAGGTTCTCGACCATCTGCATGTAACCCGGCTCCGCCAGAATGTCGTCGATCTGGTCCAGATACCCGGAAAAAGGCGATTTCTTCGAAACGGAAATGTACAGCGGACCCTGCACGACCGGCCTGGGCAACACCGTGATCCTGTCTTCAAAATGATGCAGGTCGCGCTGCAGCAGGCCGATCTGCTTGCCGGTCACGAAGAAGTCCGCGCGGCCGGCCTCCAGGAAACGGAAGGCCTGGAGACGGTTTTCCATCCTGTACAGCATGGTGTTGGCCTCCAGAAAGACATCATTGCCCTGGCCGATGCTGACGCCGTCGAGCATGATGGCCCGCTTGCCGGACAGGTCCCGAAGGGTGGTGAACGCGAATTCCTCGCCCTTGCGCACGAAGATCGAGATCTCGTTGATGCCCATGGGCCGCCCGGCGAACGTCGAATAGCCTTTGCGGGTGTCGTTCACGAAGGCGCAGATATTGACGTCGATCCTGCCGCTTTCGACATATTTCTGGCAGCGATTCCAGGGGCCGGCATAGTCGAGAGACACCTCCAGCCCCAGCCGGGCGAACACCGTGCTGGTGATTTCCGCGCAGACCCCGACAATCTTGTCGCCGCTGCGCCAGTTCCAGGGAGGATAATCGTCATGGCCGCAGGCGGTCACGACGTCGCTGGCAAGAGCGTTTCCGGCGAACAGACATGCCATGACCCATCCTGCGATGATCCGGCGCACGCTTGCATCTCCTGATACTTACTTAGAATTGCAGCCTATGGGCAAATACACGGTTCGGCAAGCAGGCGCCGGCGAGGGGGCGACCGGCCAGTTGCCTCCCTTGAGCGGCCTCTAACGGGATCGGGGCGGGCCGGACCTCTCGAACCGCCTCAGGGCCAGCGACAGCGTGACGGTCATCATCAGATAGATCAGTGCGACGACATTATAGGTCTCGAAATAGCGGAACGAGCCGGCTGCATAGATCTTTCCGAGCTGGGTGATGTCGGCCACACCGAGAACGGAAACCAGGGAGCTGTCCTTGATCAGCGCGATGAAATCATTGCCGAGCGGGGGCAGGATGGTTTTCAGAGCCTGCGGGAAAACGATCAGCCGGAACCGCAGCCATCGGTTCATGCCGAGCGCCTCGGCGGCCTCGATCTGACCCCTGTCGACAGCCTGGATGCCGGCCCGGAACACTTCGGCGATGAAGGCCGAATAGCCGATTGTCAATGCGAGCACCGCGCGCCAGAGCAGGGGGAAGTCCCGGCTGCGCACCGGGTCCAGCCCCATGGGTTCCAGGACGGCGTTGACACCTGCCACCAGCAACAGGGTTGCGACGAAGGCAATGTAGAGCAGCAGCACGATGATCGGCAGGCCGCGCACGATCTCGACATAGAACCGGGCGGTCTGACGCAGGACAAGGGATCCGGAAAGCGACGCAAGCGCAAGGGCAAGCCCCAGCAGCGAAGCCAGCAAAAACGCCACGAGTGTCACCAGGACCGTCAGCCCGACACCGCGGGACACGGTCGCCATGACCTGGCTGTAGATGTCGTCGGTCGCGATCCGGAAAAGCAGAAACACCGCTATTCCAACCGCAAGCAGCAGCCAGTACGGAAAGTCCGGTCGCGGTGTGCCTGACGGATTTTTGCGTGAGATCATGAGCTGACTTGAGGTTCGCGGGGAAGGGACTTCGGCGGCGGCAATGAAAATGGCCGGTCTCCGGACGAGGGCCCGGATACCGGCCATGACTATGGAAACCCGCCACCCGAAGGCGGCGGCAGGGATCTATTTGCCGATCTTGTAGTCGAAGAACCATGTCTGGTTGAGCGCGTCGAGCGTGCCGTCTGCCCGCATCGAAGCGATTGCGGCATTGAACGGGTCGATGAGATCGGAGCCTTTCGGGAAGATGAAACCGAAATCCTCGGAGCCCATCGGCGCGCCGATCAGCTTGAACGTGTCCGGATTGGTGGCGACATAGCCCTTGCCGCCGGTGCTGTCGGTCAGAACCAGATCGAACGTCCCCGACCTTCAGAGCCTGCACGGCCGCCCCGAAGGTTTCGAACAGCTTGATCCGTGGATTGGCCTCGTCGCCATCCAGCACTTCATAGACGGTGACATAGAACGGTGTCGTGCCCGGCTGCGCCGCTGCGAGGAAATCCGGGTCGGCGGCAAAACCCTTGGCGTCGGTGAAGCGGTCTTCCTCGGCGCGCACCAGCATGAACATTTCAGAGCGCATGTAAGGGGCGGAGAATGCGACCTTTTCGGCGCGGTCTGCGCGGATGGTAATGCCGTTCATGGCCAGGTCGTATTCACCGGCGGACACCGCCGGGATCATGGCGTCCCAGCTGGTGTTCTGATAGGTCACCTTTGCGTTCAGGCGCGCGGCGATTTCGGCGATCGCGTCATATTCCCAGCCGATCGCCTTGCCTGTGTTCGGATCGACGAACTGCAGCGGCGGATAGGTGTTTTCGGAGGCCACGACAATCTCGCGGCCGCCGAGATCCGGAAGGTCGCCGGCAAGGACACCGGCGCCCGCGCCTGTCAGGGCGGCGACGGCGATCGCAAGGGTCAGGATCGGATTTTTCATGAAATAACTCCCGGTCGAATTTCCGCTAGGTTCGTGGCCGGAGCTTACCGGTTCACCGGACGTTGGGAAAGGTCGACGAGGCAACAGATGAATTGCGGCTGAAGATTTTTTCTAGTGACGCAAAAAATTTCACAAACCTGTCTGACATCTATTGACCCGGCGGAGACTTGGCGGGACTGTGAGCCCACAACAATAAGGAGAGGCTGAATGTCCGGAACCCCCAATGTTTTTCAGCAGCCCGCGCGCCGTGTCCGGCTTGCCCCGTCGCATCCGCTTGAAGTGTTCAGCGATGCCGGGCAGGCGGTCGATCGTCTGGTCGAGATCTTCGAAGCCAATACCGCGTTCCTGCGTGCCCGGTTTCAGGATCTGCTCGACGGCAAGCCGATCGAGGGACGGGTCCGCGCGTTTTATCCGCAGGTCCGGATCATCACCGACAGTCACATACGCCTCGACAGCCGGTTGTCCTACGGCTTTGTCTCAAGGCCGGGCACCCATGCCACCACGGTGACGCGCCCGGACCTGTTTCGCCACTATCTGCTCGCACAGCTGTCTCTCCTGATGAAGAACCATGACGTGCCGCTGCTGATCGGCGACAGCGACATGCCGATCCCGCTGCATTTCGCGTTTTACGACGGCACCCACGTGGAAGGCGGGGCGGCCGCCGCCAAACTGGATCGGCCGCTGGCGGACATGTTCGATCTGCCCGATCTGACCGTGATGGACGATTCCATCGCCAACGGCACCCATGAGCCGCTTGACGGCGTCATGCCGCTGGCCTCCTTCACCGCGCCGCGGATCGACTATTCCTTGCACAGGCTGCAGCACTACACCGCGACCCGGGCCGAGCATTTCCAGAATTACGTGCTTTTCACGAACTACCAGTTTTACATCGATGAATTCTGCCGCATGTCCCATCAGTTGCTCGCCGATCCGCAAAGCGGCTACGAGGCGTTCGTGTCGCCGGGCAATCTCGTCATAGAGGCCGGGCAGAGCGAACCCGGCAGCGGCGAGGAACCGGCCAAATTGCCGCAGATGCCGGCCTACCACCTGAAACGGGCGGACGGCAGCGGCATCACCATGGTCAATATCGGCGTCGGTCCCTCCAACGCCAAGACCATCACCGACCACATTGCTGTCCTGCGCCCGCATGTCTGGCTGATGCTCGGTCACTGCGCCGGCCTCAGGAACAGCCAGACGCTCGGCGACTATGTGCTCGCCCACGGCTATGTGCGCGAGGACAGCGTGCTCGACAAGGATTTGCCGATCTGGGTGCCGATTCCGCCGCTGGCCGAGGTTCAGGTCGCGCTGGAAGATGCCGTTGCCGAGATCACCGGCATTGACGGGTATGAACTGAAGCGGGTCATGCGCACGGGCACCGTGGTGTCTCTCGACAACCGCAACTGGGAACTCTGGAACCAGCCGGAGCTGGTCAAGCGCTTTTCCCAATCCCGCGCGATCGCGCTGGACATGGAGTCGGCCACAATCGCAGCCAACGGGTTCCGCTTCCGTGTGCCTTACGGAACGCTCCTGTGCGTGTCGGACAAGCCGCTGCACGGCGAACTGAAGCTTCCGGGCATGGCCACGGATTTCTACACGCGCCAGGTCGCCCAGCATCTGGAAATCGGCATCAGGGCGATGGAGAAGATGCGCGCGATGACAGCGGAACGGCTGCATTCACGCAAGCTCAGGAGCTTTGCGGAAACCGCGTTTCAGTGACCCCGGTGCGAAGTGCATCCTGAAGTCAGCGGAAGCTGTGCAGCTGAATAAAAAAAGCCGCCGGTGCTGTTTCTTGCACCGGCGGCTGAACAGGGTGATGGGGCCTGAAGTAACCTTATTCCGCTTCGTCGGCCGGGACGGCGTTCAAAAGGCCGTAGCGCTCGACGCCGATCTTTTCCAGAAGCTCGAGCTGCGTTTCCAGGAAGTCGATATGACCTTCCTCGTCCGTCAGCAGCTCCTCGAACAGGTGCATGGAGACATAGTCGCCTTCCTCGCGACAGACTTCGCGGGACTTGGCATAAGCCGTGCGGGCGTCATATTCGCCGGCAAGATCGCATTCCAGCACTTCCTTGATGTTCTGGCCGATCCGAAGCGGTGCCAGCTTCTGCATGTTCGGATGACCTTCGAGGAAGATGATGCGGTCGGTAATCTTGTCCGCGTGCTGCATTTCCTCGATCGACTCTTCACGCTCCTTCTTGGCCAGGCGCGCGTAGCCCCAGTCGTTCAGGAGACGGTAATGCAGCCAGTACTGGTTGATTGCGCCGAGCTCCAGAAAAAGGGCCTCGTTCAGACAATCGATAACCTTTTGATTTCCCTTCATGGCAGTTCTCCTGAAAGCCGCTAATTTAGAATTATTCTAAAAGACACATTAGGATCATTCCGATGCTCTTGTCCAGTCATGGCGTGCAAAAATTTTCAAAAAAATAGCCTGGCCGGCGCGTTTTCCAGCGGGATTGGCAATGCCGCAACGCCTTCAGAAAAAAGAGTTTTTGCGAGCAAGTCGCAATAGGCGGCGCGGCCTCGAAAGGCCGCGCCGCTTGCCGTCACATGTCACGGCTGAAACGGGTTCGAAGAGAACCTCAGGACTTCGGAAGGATGACCGCGTCAATCACATGGATCACACCGTTGGATGCGTCCACATCCGCTGATATCACCGTGGCGCCATCGACCTTGACGCCATTGGTCGCGTCGATGGAGACCTCACTGCCCTGAACGGTGGCGACCGAGGCTTTCTTGCCGGCGATATCGGCGGCCATCACCTTGCCAGGGATCACGTGATAGGTGAGCACGGCCACCAGTTGGTCCTTGTTTTCCGGTTTCAGCAGGTTCTCGACCGTGCCTTCCGGAAGATTGGCGAAGGCCTCGTCCGTCGGCGCGAACACGGTGAAGGGGCCGTCGCCTTTCAGGGTCTCGACGAGACCGGCGGCCTGAACGGCGGCAACCAGCGTGTTGAACGAGCCGGCTTCGACTGCCGTGTCAACAATGTCCCTGTCGGCGGCCCTTGCGGCGGACAGAGGTAGAATGACAAGCAACGCCATGACGATGTTCTGAATCAGTTTCATTTCATACTCCCACTCGGTTCACGCAGACACAAAGAAGTCGTTCCCGGAAACGCATTCTCCGGGGTATCTCAGGGCTTCAGTTCAAATGTCTGTCGTGATTGAGGTACGGCGGACCGCACGGTGTGGATGAGGAAAAACTCTTTTCCGATTTTTAACAGCAATCGGGTTTGGCGCCGGATCGTTTGCCGCGACCGGACGTAAAATGAAAATGGGTGTTGATAGCCGCTGCAGAACGCGCCTGCCGGTCGTTCAAGCAGCCCAACGCTGTTCGCGCGCCGGAACAAGCCACCGGTGGCGGCGATTGCAAAGTATTCCGCCACATTGCGGAAGGAGACCGTGCATCAGGCTCACGAACCCTGATCGGCGGCCAGTGCCATCGCGAGAACCTTGCGCATCACAGTCGGGAGAGCTTCGTCGCGAAGCTCTGTCCGCGCGGACCACCAGCCGCCCTCGGGCGGCCTGGCAAGTGTCAGGTCGGCCCGGTAGACGGCCAGGCGAAGATGAAAATGGGTGAACGTGTGTTTCACCTCACCCGGCCGGCGCGTCCAGTCGGCGGGGAAGGGGGCCAGATCAAGAGCCGCTTCGCCTGCAAAGTCCGCGGCCCATTCCGTTCCGGGAACTTCCGTCATGCCGCCGAGCAGGCCCTCGGGCGGGCGCCGGCGCAGCAAGACCGCCCCAGACTTTTCATCGATGGCGACGAAGGCAGCCCCGAAGCGGGTCGGCTTTTTCTTTTTCGGCGCCTTGCGGGGCAGGGTCTCGGCGAGGTTCGTAGGCTGGGCCGCGCAGTTTTCCCGCCAGGGGCACAGCCCGCAGGCAGGCCGCCTGGGCGTGCAGATGGTGGCGCCGAGATCCATGACGGCCTGGGCAAAATCTCCGGGCCGTGCGTGCGGTGTGAGTTCGCCCATCCGGGCCCTGATTTCGGGCTTGGCCTCGGGAAGGGGTGTTTCGATCAGGAACATGCGCGAAACAACCCGCTCGACATTGCCGTCGACCACGGCCGCATGCCGGTCGAACGCGATGGTCGCGATCGCCGCTGCGGTGTAGGGGCCGATGCCGGGCAGACCCATCAGCGCGTCTTCCGTCTCGGGAAAGCGTCCGTCATGTTCCCTGGCGACCGTTTCGGCACATTTTTTCAGATTGCGCGCCCGCGAGTAGTAGCCGAGACCGGCCCAGGCCTTCATCACGTCTTCTTCGTCGGCCATGGCAAGATCTTCCACGGCGGGCCACAGGCGGATGAACTTTTCGAAATAGTCCTTCACTGCCGCGACGGTCGTCTGCTGCAGCATGACCTCGGACAGCCAGATCCGGTAGGGATCGGGAACTTCGCCGAGGTTCCGGTCTTGCGGGCTGACGCGCCATGGCAGGCGCCGGGCATGCCTGTCGTACCAGTCGAGCAGCGATCGGGAGTGCGAAACAGTCGTCATGAGATCAGCGGTGCAGGTCTTGTGAATTCAAGCAGCGAAGCGTTGGATAGGCTGGGGACAACTTGGGAAGCACCGCGTTCCGCCGAGCTTCATGAAAGTATTCGTCGTCATTCTGTCGTATTCTATTGGGACACATCAGGCCATTCCGGAATCTGGCCGGCCGTTCGGGCCGTGCGGATTGAAGGGGGAGGTAGGACATAAGCGCTGCAAAGGCAAATTCCGTGCGCCCGCAGATGGGGGCAAAACGACTTTCCGATCTCGTCGGCAAGGCGATGACGCCTGCCTGCCGGAAGCGTGGATTTGCCTCGGTCGACATCATCGCCGCCTGGGCCGACATTGTCGGGGAGCGCTATGGCGCCCGGGTTCAGCCCGATCGCCTGATCTGGCCGCGCCGGCCTGACCGCACCGATCCCGAGACGCCTCCGGAACCGGCGATCCTTGTCGTCCATACCGATGGCGCGACCGCGCTGCTGCTGTCCCACGAAACTGCGCAGGTGATCGAACGCATCAACACCTTCTACGGCTGGCAGGCCGTCGGCCGCATCAAGATCCTGCAAAAGCCGGTAAAAGTGAAACCCGCCGCCCCGAAACGGCAACTGCGGGAGCTGACCACGAGCGAACAGGACCGGCTTGACCAGAATCTCGAGGGTGTTCAGAACGAGCGCCTGCGCGATGCCCTGAAAAAGCTGGGAACTCAGGTGATCGCCCGTAACGGCGACAAGGCCGCCTGAGCAGCCTGCCTGACATCGGCGGCCGCCTGAAGTCCCGATCAACAACACCGCCGGGCGATAACAACCCCGATTAATAACAACACTGTGATACGCCGAATTGCATCGTCCTCGCTCCCGCCACATTTGATAAGCTCTGTTGACGCCATGTGTCGGAAAGGGCACATGAGATCCCGGTATTCGCGCCTGGCAGTGCAAACTGGGCAAGGTACAGCGCTTAAAATGTGACAGGACGAATTTGTGACCCAGACCCGTAGACAGTTTCTAAAGACCACCGCCCTGGCGACCGCCGCACTCAGCCTCACAATGCCCCTGGCGGCATTTGCCCAGTCCGTTGATCTGGACGAGCTTCTGAAGCCGGGTCCTCTTGGCGACAAGATCCTTGGTGACGAAAACGCCCCGGTGGCCATTGTCGAATACGCTTCCATGACGTGCGGGCATTGCGCCAATTTTCACAAGCGCACCTGGCCGGAACTGAAAGAGCAGTTTATCGACACCGGCAAGGTCCGATTTATCTTCCGCGAGTTTCCGCTGGATCCGGTCGCTGCCGCGGCCTTCATGCTGGCGCGCTGCGCACCGGCCGACAAGTATTTCGAGATTGTGGATACCATGTTCGAAAACCAGCGGACCTGGGCATTCGGCGACAATCCGTACCAATCCCTGCTCGACTTTTCCAAGCAGATCGGATTTACACAAGAGACCTTTGAGGAATGCTTGACAAACCAGGGGATGCTGGACGCAGTAAATGCTGTCAAGGACCGTGGTGCGAACGAGTTCGGGGTGAGCTCGACACCGACATTCTTCATCAATGGCGAAAAGCACTCGGGGGCGCTTTCGATTGAAGAGATGGGCAAGATCATCGAGGAGAACCTGTGAAGCCGCGGATTATCCGCGGCTCCTGAAGGGTTGCCCTGATCTTTCCCTGAAAAACTCGGTGTCCGAACCCCGGCAGCCCTGGAGGGCCGGGCACCGATGAAGTTCTCCAAACTCCGTATCGTCGGCTTCAAGTCCTTCGTCGAACCGATGGAATTCATCATCGGCGACGGCCTGACCGGGGTGGTCGGGCCGAACGGGTGCGGCAAGTCCAATCTCGTCGAGGCCCTGCGCTGGGTCATGGGCGAGAATTCCTACAAGAACATGCGCGCCTCCGGCATGGACGACGTGATTTTCTCGGGCAGTCTCAACCGCCCCTCGCGCAACACCGCGGAAGTCACGCTCTTTCTGGAAAACCAGGACCGCACCGCCCCGTCCGTCTTCAATGACGCCGATCTTCTGGAAGTCAGCCGACGGATCGAGCGTGAGCAGGGCTCCAACTACAAGATCAATGCCCGGGATGCGCGCGCGCGCAACGTCCAGCTTCTGTTTGCCGATGCCTCGACCGGCGCCCGCTCGCCCGCCATGGTGCGTCAGGGCCAGATCGGCGAGCTGATTGCGGCCAAACCGACCTCCCGGCGTCAGATTCTGGAAGAGGCGGCGGGGATCTCCGGCCTGCACTCGCGCCGCCACGAGGCCGAGATCCGCCTGCGTGCGGCCGAGCAGAACCTGGAACGGCTCGAGGACGTGCTGGTTCAGATCGACAGCCAGCTCGACAATCTGAAGCGCCAGACGCGGCAGGCGACCAGATACCGGAACCTGTCCTCCGAAATACGCGCGGCGGAAGCATCTATTCTCTATATCCGCTGGACGGAAGCCCGCGACGCGCTCGGGGCGGCGGAGACGCATTTCGCGGATGCCCAGAAGCAGGTCAACGAGGCGACCGCCTTGCAGGCCGAGAGCGCCCGTATTCAGGCGATCGCCGCGCACAAGCTGCCCGAACTCAGGGACGAGGCGGCCCGGGCCGGAGCCGCTCTCCAGCGTCTGGTGATCGCGCGCAACGAACTGGACGCCGAGGAGCGGCGTGTGAAGGAGCGGTTGCAGGACCTGGAGCGGCGGCTGGCGCAACTGGCCGAGGACATTCGCCGCGAACAGTCGATGGTCTCGGAAAACGACGAGGTGCTGGAGCGCCTTTCGGAAGAGCGCGCCGAGCTTCTGGAAGAAAACGAGATGGTGCAGGAACGCACCGGCAGCGCGCGGGAAAAGGTCGCCGAGGCGGAAGAAGCGGTGCGTGACCTCGAATCCGGCCTGTCCGAACTGACCGCAGCCGAAGCGCGCGCCGCCGCAGAGCGGCGTCAGTGGGAAAAAGCGGTTCAGGACAGCCGCCAGCGGGCCGACCGGCTTGTTGCCCAGGCGCAGGAGGCCCGGCAGGCCCTGGCCGATCTCGACGAGCGGATGGCGGAACACGACGGTGTCGCCGACAAGCGCGAGGCACTGGAGCTTGCCGGCGAGGCGCTTGCTGAAGCCGAGGCGGCCGTTGAGGACGCGGAAACGGCAACGCGCGAAGCGCGCGAACGGGAGCAGGCCGCGCGCGGTCCGGTGAGCGCGGCGCAGCAGACCCTGCAGGGATATGAGACCGAGGCGCGCACCCTGGACCAGGTCCTGAATGCCAACGCGGACCGGGATCACACGCCCGTGGTCGAAAAGATGCGGGTCGATCAGGGCTTCGAGACCGCGCTCGGCGCCGCGCTGGGCGAGGACCTGGATGCATCGCTGGAAGAGGCCGCCGCGGTGAAATGGGGAGCCGCGCTGGCGCATGACCCCGATCCGGCCCTGCCGGACGGTGTGCGCAGCCTTGCCGATGTGGTCGAGGCCCCCGCCGAGCTTGGCCGGCGGCTGCGGCAGATCGGCATTGTCGATCAGGCGGCCGGTCCGGCTCTGCGCGCGGCGCTGAAGCCCGGCCAGCGTCTGGTGTCGCGCGAGGGAGACCTCTGGCGCTGGGACGGCTTCGTGGTCGCGGCCAATGCGCCGACGCCGGCGGCCCAGAGACTGTCCCAGAAAAACCGGCTGGCCGAACTCGGCGACGAAATCGATGTTGCCCGGCGCCTGCTGCAGGAGCTTCAGGAGGCGCTGGAAACGGCAGCCGGCGAGGTTCGCCAGGCGGAAGAACAGGAACAGACTGCTCGGGGCAAGGTGCGTGACGGCCAGCGCCAGGCAGCCGCGGCGCGCGAGGCGCTTGCCGCCGCCGAACGGGCGGTCTCCCAACTGGCCACCCGCAAGGAAGCGGCGCAGGAGCGTGCGCAGCGCCTCAGCGAGGAAACGGAACTGGCCCGCGAGCAGCTTGCCGAAGCCGAAGCCAGCCTGGAAGACGCGCCGGACGCCTCAAGCTATCGCGCCCGGATCGAGGACCTCCAGGTCCGGGTGGACACGGCCCGTGGTGTCCTTGCCGAAGCACGCGCCGTGTCGGAGGGACTGACGCGCGAACAGCAGATGCGCGACCGGCGCCTGGAGGCGATTGCCCGCGAATATGACGGCTGGAAGACCCGGGCCGCCAATGCCTCGCAGCAGATCGAGGTGCTCAGGGAGCGCCGCGAGGAGGCCGAGGAAGAACGCGCGGAACTGATCGAGGCACCCGAAGACATCGAGATCAAGCGCCGCGACCTGTTCTCCGCCATCGCCAGGGCGGAGGAAGAGAAAAAGGCAAAGGACGACCGCCTGCAGCAGGCTGAATTCGACCTTGCCGATGTCGACCGGGCGGCCAAGGCGGCACTGGAGGCCATGTCCGGCGCGCGCGAGGAAAAAATTCGGGCGGAAGAGCGCCTGGAAGCGGCGCGCGACCGCAAGGGCAATCTGGAACGGCGCATCGACGAGGATCTGGAAGTCGCGGTCACGGCCCTGCCGGAGATCGCCGGCCTCAGGGAAGGCGCGCCGCTGCCCGATCCGGAGGCGATGGAACGCAAGCTGGAGCGGCTCAAGGCCGAGCGCGAGCGCCTCGGCGGCGTCAACCTGAGAGCGGAGGAGGAACTGCGCGAAATCGACGAGCAGAAATCGACGCTCACCTCCGAGCGTGACGATCTGATCGAGGCGATTCGGCGTCTGCGCACCGGCATCTCCAACCTCAACCGGGAAGCGCGGGAACGCCTGCTGGCTTCATTCGAGGTCGTCAACGGCCATTTCCAGCGGCTGTTCACACATTTGTTCGGCGGCGGCACGGCGGAACTGCAATTGGTCGATTCCGATGATCCGCTCGACGCCGGTCTGGAAATCATCGCCCGCCCGCCGGGCAAGAAGCCGCAGACCATGACGCTGCTTTCTGGCGGCGAACAGGCGCTTACCGCCATGTCGCTGATTTTCGCGGTATTCCTGACGAATCCGGCGCCGATATGCGTTCTCGACGAGGTCGATGCACCGCTCGACGACGCAAATGTGGAACGCTACTGCGATCTGCTGGATGAAATGACCTCGAGCACGGAAACCCGCTTCGTGGTGATCACGCACAATCCGATCACCATGGCGCGCATGAACCGCCTGTTCGGGGTGACGATGGCGGAACGCGGCGTTTCCCAGCTTGTTTCGGTGGATCTGGAAACGGCGGAGCGATTCCGGGAAACCGCCTAGCCCGGCAGTCCGGGAACACATCCGGCGCGGCACGGCCGCAAAAACCTTATGCAACTTAGGTCTCGCAGAATCAGTTTGGACTGAAAAAGATGTTTATTTTCAATCAGATATAACTTGTTTTAGGCTCCTTGACACGACATGAGGCGCCGACTATGGTGCGCGCGGCTCAAGGGGCTCCCCTGTTGTTGGATCTGACATGTCGGCGCGGCAAGAGGACTAGTGAATATGTCTTCGCAAAACGGCGATAAGGAAGATCGGACAGTCGGAACCCCGGAAGCAGGTCTGTCGGAACGGCGGGCTCAATTGAACCGGAAGCTTGACGACCGGCGGGTGGTGGAAGAAAAAGCCGCACGGAAGTCGACAAGCAGCTCATCCGGATATGCGCAGGCAATGAAGCTCTCTTCGGAGTTTATTGCGGGCGTTCTGGTGGGGGCCGGGATCGGTTGGGTTGCCGACCAGTGGTTGGGAACATCACCCTTCGGGCTGATTGTCTTCCTGTTGCTGGGCTTCGTGGCCGGTATCTTGAATGTCTTGCGTTCGGCGGGTGTCGTCGAGCATCCTGACCCGAGAAACCAGCCCGATACTGACGTTCAGAACGACAGGCCGGACTAGAATTTGTCGCGCCCTTGGGCGTTGTGATCATGAACGAGCGAAGAAGGCTGGCCGGTGGCGAACGATCCGATCCATCAGTTCCAAATCCAGAATATCTTTCCGATTGAAGTCGGGGGAATGGATTTCTCTTTCACCAATTCTTCGCTGTTCATGGTTTTGACCGTGGCAGCAACGTCCGCGTTTCTGATCTTCTCGACCAGCGGTCGCGGGCTTGTCCCGTCCCGTCTGCAGTCGGTGTCGGAAATGGCGTATGAATTCGTCGCAGGCACATTGCGAAGCGCAGCGGGAACGGACGGGATGCGTTTCTTCCCGCTGGTGTTCTCGCTCTTCATGTTCGTGCTTGTGGCCAACCTCTTCGGGATGTTCCCGTATTTCTTCACCATCACCAGCCACATCATCGTGACCTTCGCGCTCGCGATGCTGGTGATCCTCACCGTGATCGTCTACGGCTTCATGCGCAACGGCATGAGTTTTCTCAAGCTGTTCGTTCCCAGCGGCGTCCCTGCCTTCCTGATCCCGCTGGTGACCCTGATCGAGGTGATCTCGTTCCTGTCGCGTCCGATCAGTCTGTCCGTTCGTCTGTTCGCGAACATGCTGGCCGGTCACATCACGCTGAAGGTCTTCTCCGGGTTCATCGTCAGCCTCAGCGCCATGGGCGCGGTTGGCGTGTTCGGAGCCATTATTCCCCTTGGGATGACAGTTGCCCTCACGGCGCTGGAATTCCTGGTTGCGTTCCTGCAGGCCTATGTCTTCACGGTCCTGACCTGCATGTATCTGAACGACGCCATTCATCCCACACACTAAGGGTTACCCAATCACACGGCCTTCGCGCCGCGCGTGAGAAATCTGCAAACACCATCTAGGAGCACGTGTCATGGAAGCAGAAGCAGCAAAATACATCGGTGCCGGTATCGCATGCCTGGGCATGGGCGGCGCCGGTATTGGCCTCGGCAACATCTTCGGTAGCTATCTCGCCGGCGCCCTGCGCAACCCGTCCGCTGCTGATGGCCAGTTCGGCCGCCTGATCTTCGGCTTCGCCGTTACAGAAGCTCTGGGCATCTTCTCCCTGCTGGTCGCCCTGATCCTCCTGTTCGCTTGATCGCTCATTCGCAGCGACTTTCGATGCGACTCCGGTGGCGGCGCCCCGATACAGCCAGCGTTCCATGTGAGCGCCGGCTGTTAGAAGTGCCGCCCAGCCGGATTTAGGAGACAGGAAATGGCAAGCCCAACGCATTCGACCACCGAAGGCATGCACGAAGTCATCGAAGTGCCGGCTGCTGAGCATGGCGCTGGCTTCCCGCCGTTCGATGCGACCACCTTTGCGTCCCAGCTCTTGTGGCTGGCCATCACCTTTGCCGTGTTTTACTGGATCATGAAGAACGTGGCCATGCCGCGGATCGCAGGGATCCTGGAAGACCGCAAGGATCGCATCGCCGGGGATCTTTCCGAGGCCAGCCGCCTCAAGGAAGAAACCGACGCGGCGATTGCCGCTTACGAGCAGGCGCTGGCCGAGGCCCGCAACAAGGCGCATGGCATAGCCCATGACACGCGGTCCAAGCTCAAGGCGGATCACGAGACCCGCCGCGAAAAGGCCGAAGCCAAGCTGGGCGAGAAGCTCAAGGCGGCGGAAGCTCATATCGCCGGTATCAAGACCGAGGCCCTTTCCCAGATCGAGGAAATTGCCGGAGACACCACGTCAGCTCTCGTCGAGCAGCTGATCGGGAAGGCTCCGACAAAGACCGATCTGACCAAGGCGCTGAAGTCGGCGATGAACTGAGGAGACCATCATGGACGCAACATTCTGGGCCACGGTCGGTCTCGTTCTCTTCTTCGTGCTGATCATTTACGTCAAGGTTCCGGGCAAGATCGGAGCTTCTCTGGACGACCGCGCCGATACCATCCGCAAGGAGCTGGAGGAAGCACGCAAGATGCGTGAAGAAGCCCAGTCTCTGCTGTCGGAATATCAGCGCAAGCGCCACGAAGCCGAAGGTGAGGCGGAAGCCATCATCGCCGAAGCCAACTCGGAAGCCGAGCGCCTGACGGTGGAAACCAATCAGGCCCTTGAAGAGATGATCGCCCGCCGGACGAAGGCTGCCGAGGACAAGATCGCCCAGGCCGAAAGCCAGGCGATTGCCGAGGTTCGCGCCAAGGCGGCCGACATTGCCGTCGCCGCGGCCGAGGTGATCCTGACCGCCAAGGTCAAGGACAAGGTCGCCGACGACATTCTGGCCAAGAGCATTTCGCAGGTGAAGGAACGGTTGAACTGACGTTCAGCTTTCCTGGCAATGAACAAACTGAAAAGCGGCCTCACGGGGCCGCTTTTTGTTTGTGCCGGTATCGGTCGTGTCAGGCAGCCGTTTCGCAAGTCATGCCAGAGAGTGCTGGTGACGACCCATCTGACGGCACGTTTCCGTCTGCCGGCAAAGTGCGCCGAGGTGCGCGGTCTGGTTGACCGGGCGAGCGGACTTTCTGCCGGCCGGCAGGATCTTTTGCTTTTGAGCTACGCCGCAGAAACGGGGCCGTGCTCTTCACGTGGCTTGATCGTCCAGTCCCGGCAGATCGCCGCTTCGCCCCGGATGGCGGGCCTCTGAAACTCAGCAAGTCACCGGTGTCATCGGCCTTTGCCCTTGTGATGGTCAGGGGCACGGCGGCGTGCTCTTGTCACCGGTGCGCTTCTGCCGCAACCCGGACCGGCCTGAAGCTCATCCGGTGGTGCGGGGAAGGCCCAAGTCTGGCCAGGGCTGCCTGATGCAGCGGAACCCCGTAACCCTTGTGACGGGCAAAGCCGTAGCCCGGACAATGCTCTTCCAGCCGCACCATCATCCGGTCCCGGGTGACCTTGGCGACAATCGAGGCGGCGGCGACACACAGGCAGCGGCCGTCGCCTTTTACCAGAGCCTGACCCGGTGATTTCAATCCTGCCGGAACATCCCGCCCGTCGATCAGCACATAAGCTGGAACGGCAGCCAGGAGCGTGACCGCCCGAACCATCGCCGAAAGGGTTGCCGCGCGAATGTTCAGCCGGTCGATCGTGGAAGGTGACGCGCTGGCAACCGACACATGCGCACTGGTAACGATTTCCTCGAACAGCGCCTCGCGCCGGGCTTCGGTCAGCTTCTTGGAATCGTTCAGCCCCTGCGGAACCCGGTCATAGTCCAGCATGACGGCCGCGGTGACCACAGGTCCCGCCCAGGGGCCGCGTCCGGCTTCGTCCACACCGCAGAGAAATCCGTCGAACGCGGCGGCCTGCCGGCGTTCAATGTCAAGGTCCGGCTGATCGGGGAACGGCAGTTCGAAAAGGGTCGGAGTGTGTGGCATACCGTCAAACCTGCAGACACCCGAGCCTTTCCGCAAGTCGCTGGATCAGAACAGGTCCAGTTGCACACCGCCTTTTTGCGGCTGGACGAAGTCGTCCGAATTCAGTTTCTTGCGGCGCAGGTTGAGCCCGAGACGTTTGGCGGCAAGCGAGAAGCGTTTGCCGATCTGGTCCGCATAGGGACCGCGTCCGCGCATGCGCTCGCCCCATTTGGCGTCGTAATCCTTGCCGCCGCGCATGGACCGGATCAGGTTCATCACATGCTGGTAGCGGTTCGGTCGCTCGCGCAGCAGCCAGTCGCGGAAGAGTTCGGAGACTTCCCGCGGCAGGCGCAGCAGGACATAACCGGCCTCCGCCGCACCGTGTTCGGCCGCGGCCTCAAGCAGGGCCTCGATTTCGCTGTCCGTCAGCGCCGGGATGATCGGTGCCATCATGACGGACGTTGGAATGCCTGCTTCCGAAAGGGCTTTTATGGCACCAAGCCTCTTGTGCGGTGCGGAAGCCCGCGGCTCCATTGCCCGGCAGAGTTTCCTGTCCAGCGTCGTCACCGAAAGCGCGACCTTGACCAGGTTTCGTTTCGCCATGCGGGCGAGGATGTCGATGTCACGGCTGACCAGGGCCGACTTGGTGACGATCGCGACCGGGTGGGAACAGGCCTCCAGAACCTCCAGTATTTCGGGCATCAGCTTGTAACTGCGCTCCATCGGCTGATAGGGGTCGGTGTTGGTGCCGATGGCGATGACGCGCGGGGTGTAGCCGGGACGGGACAGTTCGCGCTCCAGAAGCTCCGCGGCATTGGGTTTGGCAAACAGTCTGGTTTCGAAATCGAGCCCGGGAGACAGGCCCATATAGGCGTGGCTGGGCCTGGCGAAGCAGTAGATGCAGCCGTGCTCGCATCCCCTGTAGGGATTGATCGACCGGTCGAAGGAGATGTCCGGAGACTCGTTGCGGGTGATGATGGTGCGCGCGCGCTCCTCCTGGATCTCCGTCTTGAGCGGCGGCAGGTCGTCAAGGCTGTCCCAGCCGTCGTCGAAGTCCTCTCTGGCAACCGGCTCGAAACGCCCGCTCTTGTTGAGAGCCGCCCCCCGGCCGCGGCGGCGCTCCTCACCCAGCCTTGCGGCTTCCGACGCGGAAGGCTCTGCCGCTGGCGACGCGGGCAGGGAGTGTCTGAAGGCATTCATCAAGGCGTTCCGTAATCAAAAAAGAACATATCAGGAACATTAGCCTAAATCAGAGCTTTCACAAGCGGACTCTCTCGCACTTTGAAATTTTTCATGTAAAACTCGGGCTCATGATAAGTGTCATCATCGCGACAAAGAATTCAGAAACCGAGCTGGTGCACGCCCTCTCGGCTTTGGTACCGGCGGCGGCGGAAGGTGTCGTGCGCGAAGTCATCATTGTGGATGGCGGGTCGACCGACAACACCGACATGGTCGCCGATGCCGCAGGCTGCACCTGGGCGTGCCGCCAGGGCGCGCCGCGCAGCGAGCGTCTTGCCTATGGCGTGTCTCTTTCAAGGCGCGGCGACTGGCTGTTGTTCCTGCGTCCCGAAACGCTGCTGGAAAGCGGCTGGCATCACGAGGCGCAGGCTTTTGTCGAAAGAGCCGCGCGTGCGCGCAAGGGTCCCGGCACCGCCGCAAGTTTCCGCCTCCGCTACGAAGCCTTCGGCTTTGGCGCCCGCATCAGCGAAACCATTGCGGCCCTGCGCTCGCAGCTTCTCGGCATGCCATATGGCAATCAGGGTCTGCTGATCTCGCGCAGCTTCTATCAGAAGCTCGGCGGACACAGGCCACTGCCGGAACTGGAAGACCTGGACATCGCCAAGCGCATCGGACGCGGGCGGCTGGTGTTTCTGCGAGCGGCTGCCGTTTCGTCCGGTGATGCGGAAGACGACAGCGTGCTCTCCCGGTTCCGCCAGTCCCTGGCACGCTTTTGCGTCGGCATGCTGCGCATCCCCGCGAGCGTCGCGGTCAAGCTGCACGGCTGAAATCGGCACTTCGGCCCGGGCAAGGGACTGCCCGTCTTTCGAACGAATGGCGCCTGAGGGAATCTCAGGCTCTTGGCTTGCCCTGTCCGGGGCTAAGCCTCCCGCAGCTTGCCGCGTTTCAGGTGCTCGTCGAGGCGCGGCATGATTTCCACGAAATTGCAGGGCATGTGGCGGTAGTCGAGCTGCCACATCAGGATGCCGTCCCAGGCGTCCTTGCAGGCGCCCGGAGATCCCGGCAGCACGAATATATAGGTGGCGCCGGCGACGCCGCCGGTGGCCCTGGACTGGATCGTCGAGGTGCCGATCTTGTCGTAGGAAATCCGGTGAAAGACCTCCGAGAAACCGTCCATGCGCTTTTCGAACAGGGGTTCCATGGCTTCGGGCGTCACGTCGCGGCCGGTGAAACCGGTGCCGCCGGTGGAAATGATCACGTCGATATCGGGATCCGCGATCCAGTCCTTCGCGATCTTCCGGATGGCCGGCACGTCGTCTGTCACGATCTTCCGGTCCGCGAGGCGGTGGCCCGCCTTTGCAAGCCTTTCCGCCAATATGCTGCCGGACCGGTCCTCTTCCAGCTTGCGCGTGTCGGACACGGTCAAAACCGCAATGTCGAGCGGGATGAACGGGCGCGTATCGTCCAGACGGGGCATGGCGTTCTCCTTTGTCGTCAACAGATAGGCGATTGCTGACGCAGGTTCCAGAGGCAACGGCAATTGCGCTCGGTAACCTGCGACGCAATAAAGTTACAAAAAATAACAAGAATGAGACACTTGCTAAATAGATAGGTCAGTATTATTGACTTAAATAGCAAGACCAAAAACAGCCGAAGAGCCGAACATGACCACCTGGGACAGCCTCTATGCCCGGCGCGCCAGCCGGATGAGCGCCTCGGAAATCCGAGAACTTCTGAAACTCCTGGACCGGCCGGACGTGATCTCCTTTGCCGGCGGCATCCCTGATCCGGATCTGTTTCCGGCGGAGGAATTCAGGCAGGCCTACCAGGAAATCCTCAGTGGACCCGACGCCGGCCGGGCCCTTCAATACGGTGTCAGCGAAGGCAGTCCCCGGCTGCGCGACTGGATCGTGAGCCACATGCGCACCCTCGGCGTTGACTGCGATCCCGGCAATATCCTGATCACTTCCGGCTCCCAGCAGGGACTGGACTATATTGGCAAGCTGTTCCTGTCGGAGGGCGACACGGCCCTGGTGCAATGGCCCACCTATCTTGGTGCGCTGCAGGCATTCAACGCCTACGAACCCCGGTTCGACCGCCTCGATCCATGCGCGAACCGGGACGTCACCGACTATGCGGCGTGCGCGCAGGAGCAGGGCGGCCGGGTCAAGTTCGCTTATCTGTCGCCGGATTTTGCGAACCCGACGGGGCTGTCGGTCGGTCTTGCCGACCGCGAGCGCGTTCTGGCCCTGGCAGAAGAGCTGTCCTGCGCGATCATCGAGGACGCACCTTACGAGGCATTGCGGTATGATGGTGATACGGTCCTGCCGCTGCTGGCCCTCGACAGCCGCAAGCAGGGCGGCATCGAAGCGTCCCGCACACTTTACCTGGGCAGCTTCTCGAAATCCTTGTCACCGGGCCTGCGGCTCGGCTGGGTCTGCGCCGCGAAAGAAGTCATCTCGCGGCTGGTGCTGATCAAGCAGGCAAGCGACCTGAACACGCCGGTCCTCAACCAGGAAGCCATGGCCCGGGTCGCGGAGCGGGTCTTCGACACGCACACGGCGCGCACCAATGCCGTCTACAAGGCCCGCCGCGATGCGATGCTGTCCGCCCTTCAGATCCATATGCCCGAAGGTGTTCACTGGACCAGACCGGATGGCGGCATGTTCATCTGGTTGGATCTGCCCGCCGGCATCGACGCGGCCGATCTTCTGGAAAAATCCCTCGCGACGGTGCGGGTGGCGTTTGTTCCGGGCAAGGCCTTTCATCCGGACGGCAGCGGCGCCAACTCCCTGCGCCTCAGTTTTTCCTGTGCGGACTTTGCTAAAATCGAAGAAGGTATTTCAAGGCTGGGACGCTTGATTTCGGAAACTGTCATGTCCACGGTGTAGGCAATGCGGGTAAACGGGGCTGACGGGGAACCGGTCGATGGCACTGACCGATCAGGTGGACAATTATTGCGAGCGCGTCGGCCCGGATTTCTGGTCCGAGCCGCTGAACGCCGTGACCAACGCAGCCTTTCTGATGGCGGCGGTTGCCGCCTTTGTGTTCTGGCGCCGAAAGACACCCGGAGATCTGCCGGCACTTGTGCTGATCGCGATCGTGTGTGCCACCGGGATCGGCTCGTTCCTGTTTCACACCTTCGCGACCAGGTGGGCCGGCCTGGCGGATGTCATTCCGATCGCCCTGTTCATCCATGTCTATCTTTTTGTCGCCCTGACCCGCTTTCTGGGTCTGCCGTGGTGGGCGGCGCTGGGGATCGTCGCCGTCTTCTTCGCGGCGACACCCCTTGCGGGGCGGGCTGTTGCGCCGATCGTCGGTTCGTCAGCGGGCTATGTTCCGGCCCTCATGGCGATCTTCATCACCGGAGCGCTGTTTGCCCGCTGGGACCGTGAACTGGGAACGCAGGTTCTGCTGACGGGCGCGATCTTCGCCCTGTCGCTGGCGCTGCGAACCCTGGACGGTCCGTTGTGCGATCAGATCGCATTCGGCACCCATTTCCTGTGGCATATCCTGAACGGTGTCGTTCTGTTTCTGCTATTACGGGTTCTCATTTGGCAGCGTGCCGGGTAGACCTCGGGGAAACGTCGGAAAAAAGTACGGTGTCCCGCCGGCAAGGCCGGGATCATCGCAGACATAGCAAGTGACCTCGGGAGACAGGGACCGCAATGAGCGACAGAAAGACCACTGATAGCGATCTGACAGAAGCGGCCCTGTTCTATCATGAGCATCCGCGCCCGGGGAAACTGGAGATCCAGGCGATCAAACCGCTGGGCAACCAGCGCGATCTCGCGCTGGCCTACTCTCCAGGCGTCGCCGCTCCGTGTCTGGAAATCGCTGACGATCCGGCAAAAGCCGCCAACTACACCTCGCGCGGCAATCTGGTCGCGGTCATCTCCAACGGCACCGCGGTGCTGGGGCTCGGCAACATCGGGCCGCTGGCCTCCAAACCGGTGATGGAAGGCAAGGCGGTTCTGTTCAAGAAATTCGCCGGCATCGATGTCTTCGATATCGAGGTCGACGAGACCGATGTCGACAAGTTCGTCCATGCGGTGTCTGTGCTGGAACCGACATTCGGCGGCATCAACCTTGAAGACATCAAGGCGCCGGAGTGTTTCATGATCGAGGCGCAGCTCCGGGAGAAAATGAACATCCCGGTGTTCCACGACGACCAGCACGGCACCGCGATCATTGTCGGTGCCGCCGTCCGCAACGCGCTCGACCTGGCCGGCAAGAAGATCGAGGACGCCAGGATCGTCGCTTCCGGCGCAGGCGCGGCCGCGCTTGCCTGCCTCAACATGCTGGTCTCGCTGGGCGCGAAGCGGGAAAACATCTGGGTGACGGATATCGAGGGCGTTGTCTATGAGGGCCGGGAAGCCCTGATGGACGAGTGGAAGGCGGCCTTTGCCCAGAAGACCGACAAGCGCACGCTCGACGAGGTCATCGAAGGCGCCAACGTGTTCCTGGGCCTGTCCGCCGCCGGTGTCCTGAAACCCCACATGGTGGCGAAAATGGATCAGGGGCCGCTGATCCTGGCCCTGGCCAATCCCAATCCGGAAATCATGCCGGAAGAGGCCCAGGCGGTGCGCGACGACGTGGTCATGTGCACCGGCCGGTCGGATTATCCGAACCAGGTCAACAACGTCCTGTGTTTCCCCTACATATTCCGGGGCGCGCTGGATGTAGGTGCGACCAGCATCAACGAGGAAATGAAACGCGCGGCGGTCGAGGCGATCGCCGGCCTGGCGCGTGAGGAGCCAAGCGATGTCGCCGCCCGCGCCTATGGTGGCAAGGTGGAGACCTTCGGCCCGAACTACCTGATCCCGTCGCCTTTCGACCAGCGCCTGATCCTGCGCATCGCGCCCGCCGTTGCCCGGGCCGCGATGGAGACCGGCGTCGCGACCCGCCCGATCGCGGATTTCGACGCCTATCTGGACCGCCTGAACCGCTTTGTCTTCCGGTCCGGACTGATCATGAAGCCGATCATCCAGAATGCCAGCAAGGACCCGCAGCGGATCATCTATGCGGAAGGCGAGGACGAACGGGTGCTGCGCGCCGCCCAGGTTCTGATCGAGGACAAGATTGCCAAGCCGATCCTGGTCGGCCGCCCCGACGTGCTGCAGCAGCGCTGCGAACGGTTCGGACTGAAGATCCGTCCGGATGTTGACTTCGAGTTCATCAACCCGCAGGACGATCCGCGCTACCGCGACTATGCCGATGAATATTTCGAGTGCGTCGGCCGCCAGGGCATGCCGCCGAACGCGGCCCGGACGGTCGTGCGCACCAACACCACCGTGATTTCGGCGCTCGCCGTGCGACGGGGCGATGCCGATGCGGTCATCTGCGGCCTGGAAGGCCGTTTCATCCGCCATCTGCGCGACATCAAGCAGGTGATCGGGATTTGCGAATCGGCGCGGGACCTGTCCGCCATGTCGCTTCTGATCAATTCCCAGGGGGCGATGTTCCTGTCGGACACCTTCGTCACCGAGGATCCGACCGCCGAGGAAATCTCGGAAATGGCGATCCTTGCCGCCGAAGAAATCCGCCGGTTTGGCATCGAGCCGAAGATCGCGTTGCTGTCGCTGTCGAATTTTGGCTCCCGCGACACGGCGTCATCGCGCAAGATGCGCGAGGCGCTGAACCTGATCTGGAAGCGCTATCCCGGTCTGGAAGCCGACGGCGAAATGCATGGCGATTCGGCACTCAGCGTCGACCTGCGCGAACGGGTCATGCCGGGAAGCAAACTGACCGGCGAGGCCAACCTCCTGTTGTTCCCCAACCTGGATGCGGCCAACATTGCCCACAATCTGCTGAAGGTGGCGACCCAGGCCCTGCATGTGGGGCCGATCCTGCTCGGCGCCGCAAAACCCGCTCATATCCTGACCCCGTCGGTCACATCGCGTGGTGTGGTCAACATGTCTGCATTGGCAAGTGTCGAGGCGCAGACACGTTCGGCGGACTGACCCGTTCGGTCTGGGAGTGCGTCCGGCCATGCGTGTGAGGAAATGCCTGACACGCATGGCCGGCTTTCAAAGAGCTGCCAGAAGGTTTTTTAACCCGGACCGCTTTTCAGCGCAGATCCATTGCCTAACTTATCCAGGAGACCCGACGGCCTTATGGAGCTGCCATGACCTGGACGTTTTCTGCACTTTCCCCGCTTGTATCCATGGGCGTTGCCGCCTTTCTCGCAGTGGCGCCCGCGGCCGCCCAGTCCTCCATTGAACTTGAGACGGTCGCGGACGGCCTGTCCTACCCATGGAGCGTCGCGTTTCTCCCGGAGGGCGGCTACCTGATCACCGAACGGGACGGTGTTCTCAAACACGTGGATGCGGCTGGCGGTGAGACTGCCGTGGAGGGTGTGCCGGAGGTTTTCGCGCAGGGCCAGGGCGGTCTTCTGGATATCGCGCTGGATCCGGATTTCGGGACCAATAGCACGCTTTACCTGACGTTCTCGCAAGGCTCGGTGGAAGGGGCGGGGACGTCGCTCTACAAGGCCGTTCTGGCAACGTCACCGGCGCGCGGATACGCGCTGACCGGCGGGGAAACAATTTTTGCCGGCAACAACCGGTCCTATGGCGGCCGCCATTTCGGTTCGAGGCTGGCCTTCGCGCCGGACGGGCACCTTTTCATGACGATCGGCGAACGGGGGGAGGACGAGCGGGCGCAGGATCCGTCCGACCATGCAGGCTCGGTCCTGCGCCTGACACGGGACGGTGCCCCGGCGCCCGGCAATCCGTTCCTGGAGCGCGATGGCTACCGGCCTGAGATCTGGTCGATCGGTCACCGCAATCCGCAATCCGCAGCGATCCACCCCGAAACCGGCAAGCTCTGGACGGTCGAACATGGCGCGCGTGGCGGCGACGAAGTCAACATCCCGGAAGCCGGCAAGAACTACGGCTGGCCGGTGATCTCCTACGGACGGCATTATTCGGGCGGCAAGATCGGCGAAGGCACCGAAAAACAGGGCATGGAGCAGCCGATCCATTTCTGGGATCCGTCCATTGCACCGTCCGGCATGGCTTTTGTCACCGGCGACACCTACCCGGACTGGCGGGGAAACCTTCTGATGGGCGCGCTGCGGGGCCAGCATCTTGCCCGGCTTGAGCTGGACGGCGCGCGGGTTGTGGCGCAGGAAAAGCTGCTCGGTGATCTGGACGAGCGCATCCGGGATGTGCGCCAGGGGCCGGACGGATATATCTATGTTCTGACCGACAGCGACGACGGCCGTCTGATCCGTCTGGTACCGGGATCGGGTTGACGAAGCACCGTGCGCCCGGCGGGCCTTTTTACATGACTGCTTGACTTTTCAGGCCGCTAAGCCGATATAGCGGCGTGCAACCGCTGCCGCGTGAGCAGACAGCGCGCCCTTTTTTCCAAAACCATCGTGTTTTCAAGGGCAGCCGCTTGCCGGTTGCAGTCAAGGGCCCAATGAGGGGTCCAACCAGTTCCCATGTCACGCGAGGGTCTGGCGGCACAGAGCCCGTTTTTCGAAACGAAGCGGCTGCCGCAATCCATCATCGAACCGCAAGGATGCGTTCCTGCGGTCATCCGGGCGTGTTTCCTTACGCCCGAAAAGGAATTTATATTGACCGACTTTCAAAGCCTGGGACTTTCCGACGGCCTCCTGAGCGCTGTTGCTGACAACGGCTATGACCAACCGACACCGATCCAGCAAAAAGCGATCCCGTTGATCCTGGAAGGCCGTGACCTCATGGGTCTGGCCCAGACAGGAACAGGCAAAACCGCAGCTTTCGGGCTGCCGCTGATCGACAGCCTGCTTGCGGACAACGCAAGAGCCCGGCCCAAGGGCACCCGCGCCCTGATCCTGGCACCGACGCGCGAACTGGTGAACCAGATCGCCAAGAACCTGATTTCCTTCCTGAAAAACACCCCGTTGCGTGTCACCTCAGTCGTCGGCGGCGTGTCGATCAACGGCCAGATCAAGCGCCTGTCCAAGGGCACGGACATTCTGGTCGCGACCCCGGGCCGGCTGCTGGACCTCGTCGACCGCAACGCCGTCGATCTGGCATCGGCCTCCTATCTCGTCCTCGACGAGGCGGACCAGATGCTGGATCTCGGCTTCATCCACGCCCTGCGCCGCATTGCCGGACTGGTCGCCAAGGAGCGTCAGACGCTGCTGTTCTCTGCGACCATGCCCAAGCAGATCAACGAATTGGCCCAATCCTACCTGCGCAACCCGGAGCGGGTGGAAGTCTCGCCGACGGGACGGACCGCCGACAAGGTGACGCAGTCTGTGTATTTCATGGACCAGAAGGCCAAGGGCGACTTCCTGGTCGAGCAATTGCAGGCAAAGCCTGACGGCATGTCGCTCGTCTTCGGCAGGACCAAGCACGGCGCGGAACGGCTCATGCGCAAGCTGGCGCAATGTGGCATTGCAGCAGGCTCCATCCACGGCAACAAGAGCCAGAATCAGCGCGACCGGGCGATTCGCGATCTGCGCGAGGGCAAGATCAATGTTCTGGTGGCGACGGATGTCGCGGCCCGCGGCATCGACATTCCCGGCGTCAGCCATGTGTACAATTTCGAACTGCCGGAAGTGGCTGAAGCCTATGTCCACCGTATCGGACGGACGGCGCGTGCGGGTGCTGAAGGCGAGGCAATTGCCTTGTGCGCGCCCGAGGAAATCGGTCTGTTCCGGCAGATTGAGAAGCTGATCGGCATCGACATCACGGTCGCCGGCGGCGAGATCCCGCCAATGTCGGCTGCCAGCAAGCCCAAGCGTGGCGGCGGCGGCGGTAACCGGGGTGGACAGAATCGCGGCGGCGGCAGGCCGAACGTGAAAAAGACCACCGGCAGCAACGACAATGCCCAGAACCGGCGCCCGAACCGCAGACGGACGACCGGCCGCAAGAGCGCTGCATAAGCGATCTCGTGACGGCACAATGCAAGACGCCCGGCCATCTGGCCGGGCGTTTTTTTGTGCCTGACAGGGAGACAGCAACGTGCGGAGGCGCACCGCGGTGCTGGCTGCGCACCGGGTCCGGTGCGCCCAAAAAAAAGCACCGGGAAGTGGCCTTCCCGGTGCAGAACCTTGTGGTCGATGGGTTTCAAAACTGCCGGAGCCGTTCTGAACGTGATTTTGGAAGTTTACCTGACCCCGGTCCATAACCGCCGCGATCTGGAAGGAGCCAGCTTTCTTCCTGTCCACAAGGTATCCAACCGCTTGCACGGTTCGATCCCATTATCTCGTCGGGAAACTCGCGGGATTTCCGCGAAGACCGTGCAGTTCGCCGCCGGATACCGACCGTTCACCGCAGTTTTGCCCCCGTTGGAGGTAAACCTAAATTAACCAAGTTGAATGCGCAATCATGTGACCTAACGTCAGGTTTGTTGCGTGTGGATAATAAAAATACCCTTTAAAATCAGTTAGTTGATGTCGATTTTGGTGATGAGGGGGGCTTTGGAAAGCCAGGGTTGGCGGGGCAGAGATGGCGGGCGGATCAAGAAGCGCTTGAATTTCAATCAGATAGCGGACGCATTGCGGTAACTTATTGATGGATAGATAAAATTTATGCGCTGACTTTCAGCACCGGGATCTGCAACCGGTTCCAAAAAGCCGGTGTCGGAATGAGGGCGTCTGACCGGGCAGCATCCGTTTTCCGACAAATTTTGAACAATAAGTATAAAATTTTCTTTTGGGCCCATCCAATTTCTTTTTTTGGCGTTAAGGAGGGTTGACCTTACCCTTACGTGAAGCTAATTCACCTCTCACCGCAGTTTAATAAATCAAATAAAACTAATCGGACCCGAACAGGGACGGATTGGACAAGACAATGCGGATGTTCAGGGTGGGAACGACACTTCTGAAGAAATTGTCCGTCGATAGACGGACCTTGAATTTGTGGCGCGGGACATGGCGCGCGGCTCAAGAAGTGCGGACAGACCGCACCTGGCCGCTGCCCAAGTGACAACCGCAACGAACCGGCCTCCCATCACCGGTTCGATAAGACCCATCGGCCGCAAGTCAGCGGCATCGGAAAGATTTCTTTCCGGTGCCGTTTTTTTTGAGCAAACTGACTGACTTGAGAGCGGCGCGGATGGGCCCGGTGGTGAACAGTCCGGCGCACGGCCGAAAAGAATGACCCGGCTCGGAGCCGGGTCGCTGACATCAGGGAAATTGCTCGGGTGCGGCCGGACCGGCGGTCGGTGTCCGCCTCACATGTTCGGATAGTTGGGTCCACCGGCGCCTTCCGGTACGGTCCAGGTGATGTTGCCGTTCGGATCCTTGATGTCGCAGGTCTTGCAGTGCACGCAATTCTGCGAATTGATCTGGAACTTCGGGGCGTCCGCGCCCTCTTCCACCCATTCGTAGACGCCTGCCGGGCAGTAGCGGCTCGACGGACCGGCATAGACATCGTGTTCGGATGTCTTTTGAAGAACCGGATCCTTCACCTTCAGGTGGATCGGCTGGTCTTCCTCATGGTTTGTGTTGGACAGGAAGACGGACGACAGCTTGTCGAAGGAGACGACCCCGTCCGGCTTCGGATAGTCGATCCTTTCGCAGTCCTTGGCGGGTTTCAGGGTGTCGCGATCCAGCTTGCCGTGCTTCATGGTGCCGAAGAAGGAGAAGCCGAACAATTCGTTCGTCCACATGTCCAGTCCACCAAGGCCGATGCCCAGCCAGGTTCCGAATTTCGACCAGAGCGGCTTGGTGTTGCGCACTTTTTTCAGGTCTGCGCCGATCGGGCTGTCGCGCCAGGCCTGATCGTACCGGCTGAGCTCGGTATGCGCCTCGCCGCGGCCGATGGCCTCCATGACTTCTTCGGCGGCCAGCATGCCGGAAAGCATGGCATTGTGAGAGCCCTTGATGCGCGGCACGTTGACGAAGCCCGCGGAACAGCCCATGAGCAGGCCGCCCGGGAAGGAGAGTTTCGGCACGGACTGATAGCCGCCCTCGGTGATTGCGCGTGCCCCGTAGGAAATGCGCTTGCCGCCCTCGAATGTGTCGCGGATCGCCGGATGGGTCTTGAAGCGCTGGAACTCGTCGAAGGGCGACAGCCAGGGATTCTCGTAGTTGAGATGAAGGACGAAGCCCACGGCCACCTGATTGTCCTCCAGGTGGTAGAGGAAGGACCCGCCGCCGGTTTTGCCGTCCAGGGGCCAGCCGAAGGAGTGCTGCACCAGACCGAGCCTGTGCTTGTCCGGATCGACCTGCCACAGCTCCTTGATGCCGATGCCGAATTTGGGAACGTCGCAGTCTTTGTCCAGCCTGAACGTCTCGATAAGCTGCTTGGCCAGAGAGCCGCGGACGCCTTCGCCGATCAGCGTGTACTTGCCGCGAAGCTCCATTCCCCGCGTGAACATCGCGTTTGGCTTGCCGTCGCGGCCGATGCCCATGTCTCCGGTGGCCACGCCGACGACCTTGCCGTCGTCATCATACAGCAGCTCGGAGGCCGCGAAACCGGGATAGATCTCGACACCAAGGGCCTCGGCCTTTTCGGCGAGCCAGCGGCAGACGTTGCCGAGCGAAACGATGAAGTTGCCGTGATTGTTCATCAGTTTCGGGAGGAAAAGATTCGGCAGGCGCATGGAACCCGCTGGGCCGAGCACGAGGAAATGATCGGCGGTCACCGGCGTCTTGATCGGTGTGTCTTCCTCACGCCATTCGGGGAGCAGCTTGTCGAGTGCGATCGGGTCGATGACGGCGCCGGACAGAATATGAGCACCGACTTCCGATCCCTTCTCCAGCACCACGACGCTCAGCTCTTCGCCTTTTTCACTGGCGATCTGCTTCAGCCGGATCGCCGCGGCAAGCCCGGCAGGGCCTGCGCCGACGATCACGACATCCACGTCCATGCTTTCGCGTTCGCCAAGCGTTTCCTGTTCGCTCATGTCTTTCTCCCTCCGCCCAAAGGGGCATGCCTTGTTTCACGGACGGTCAGCCGGAAGCCATTGGATGACCAAAAGCCCCTCGATACCCTGCGGTCCAAGGCAGGTGTTCCGCGTCCGTTGTCACGGCAACCGGTTGTTACCGCCTATGTGCCCTATTTCGCAGTGCGAAACACGACATTTATCGTGGTCCAAAACGAATTCGGGCAGCGTGTTCTCTCGTCCGGCCCAGATAGATCAAAGCAGGCAATGGGCGTCAAGAGTAATATTAACGTTTACGTAAACGTAAATTACCGCGGTAACTGGTGGCTTGCCGTGGCGAGCGGTTTCTGAAAAAAGGCCTCCTGCGGCCCGCTTTTGCGGTGGCGCGCTTGTACTATTGCGGCTGGGGGGTACACTCAACACCGGAGGCTCTTTGCGTGCAGAACACACCGACCGACCAACGCCAGATCGAAGCCCTGCTGGATTTTTTCACCAGCGCGGGTGTCGACTGTTTTCTGGGCGACGAGCAGGTCGACTGGTTCGCCCGGACGCGTGAAGCGGCGCGGGTGCAGCCGGATCAGGGGAGGCCCGGACCGCAACAGGTGTCGCAGACACTGCCCGGGAGCTCTGCCGGCCGGGATGGAAACCGATCCCAGGCTCGTCTTGACCCTCAGACCCGATTGGACCCTCAGTCCCAGTTTGATCCCCGGGCCCAATCCGCGCCGCAGGCGCGCGCGCCGGGCACTGGTCCTGCCGCTGTGCTGCCGGACGGCGAGGTGATCGCCGCCGCCAGGGACCTTGCGGCCCGGGCCTCGTCTCTTGCCGAATTGCAGGCATGTCTGGAGACCTTCGATGGCTGCAATCTCAAGCTTACCGCGAAGAAACTGGTCTTCGCTGACGGCAATCCGCAAGCCCGGCTGATGTTCGTGGGCGAGGCCCCGGGCCGCGACGAGGATCTGCAGGGCAAACCGTTTGTCGGCCGGTCCGGCCAGTTGCTCGACAGAATGCTGGCCGCAATCGGCCTCGACAGGTCGTCAGCCTATATCGCCAACGTGGTGCCATGGCGTCCGCCGGGAAACCGCACGCCGACACCCCAGGAAACGGAAATCTGCAAACCGTTCATCGTGCGCCAGATCGAGCTGGTCAAACCGGATGTGCTGGTGTTTCTGGGAGCGGCTTCCGCAAAAACGCTGCTCAATGAGAAGGACGGCATCCGCAAATTGCGCGGGCGCTGGATGACTTATCCGGCAGGCGGACGGGAAATTGCCGCGATCGCGACCTACCACCCGGCCTACCTGCTGCGCAGCCCTCTGGAAAAAAGACTTTCCTGGCGCGATTTTCTTGCAATCGGACAAAAACTATCGGGTTAACCGGTGATCGTTTGTCTGATTGCAGATTGAAACCAGTATTCCCTTGCGTTACTATGAGGGGTGGGGCGAATTTTATAGAACTAAAGTATAGTATAGAGTAAATGAGGGCTGGTGGGTAATTGTAAACTTGAATAATACAAATTTCATCATCGGATTTATTGATTTTTAATTCGGGCGTGGTTTTTCACATAAGCAAGTTTACGGGTGTTCCGTCATCATATGGAAGTCGGCAATCGATCTGAACCAAGGGGATAAATTGACAGGACCAGAGTTGAACATCCCTGAAAATGCCGTACTGCACATCTTGGTCCTGGACTTCGACACCCTGGGCTGTGAGGAAACGTCTGCTTCCGGCTTCAGCAGGAACGGATGCCGGGTCCTGTCGACAAAGCATCGGCGCGTCGGCAAGACCCTGGGGCTCCGGATCGCCGGTTTTGATCAGATGGTCAAGGCCAGGGTCTCCGAAGTCAGCGGCGCCGACGTCGTCGTTCGTTTCGAATTCGATGAAGCCGAGAACACGGAAAAACGCAGCGAGCGCCGCCGCAGGGTGTCCATACCGGCCTGGGTCAGCGGCCAGAACTCTCGTGAAGGGCTCCGGTGCGAAATAGTCGATGCCAGTCCGTCCGGTTGCCGGCTCGCAAGCTATCAGATGGAAAACCTGCCCGCTGATATCCAGCTTCAGATTGCCGGCCTCGATCTGCCGGTCGTCGGCAAGATCGTCTGGCGGTCGCCGGAATATGCCGGCGTGAAGCTTATCTGGAAGTTCACCAGCAGCAGGGAATTTGATGAAAAACGCCTCCATGCACCGTCCGGTGCGAGAGAGACCGGCGCGAAGCCCAAGCCCAGCGCCAAGCCCAAGCCAAAACGCACTTCGGACAATTCCGGTTTTGGTGTCAGGCGCACCAAGGACTGACCCGGACAAGGACCTGTCTGGTCTCCGGGCTGACACCGCGCGCTCCGGCAACACGCTTGCGTACCTTTCCTGCCGTTCCATCCCGGGTCACCGTATCGGGCACGCCATCCCGGCCGATCCCTTCCTTCGAGAGTTGTTTGCAGATGCCGTGACCCGGACGGCCCGCCAGAATGTCCTCCTGGCCGTCTCTCGTGTGTTAACCAGGTTTTCAGTCTTCCGATCGTAAGGTAAATCGTGCAAATCGGGGGGACGACATGAGCACTACTGCCGCTGCTATGAATGCGGATAACAGAATTGCGGCTCAGGTCGTCGATCTGGCCGACATGTCCTTTTTCGACGCGACCGCCTATGACGTTTGTGAAACGGGCTGCCGGATCGCGACCGACAGGATCGATCTTCTCAAGGAAGAAGTGGGATTGCGCCTCGCGGGTTTCGACGAGCTTGTTCGCGGCAGGGTGGTTGCCTGCGGCGATCGCGATGCGCAGATCTCGTTTCAGCTCAAGCAGGAGGAGCCTGGCGAAAAGCGGCGGGAAACCCGCCGGCCGGTCTGGATGACCGCTGTTGTCAGCGGCAGGAAGCAGCCGACGACGATGAAATGCCGGATCGTGGACGCCAGCAAGTCCGGGTGCCGTCTGGAAGGCGACACCGTTGGGCGCCTGCCCGAAGCGATCGAAATCGCCATCCCCGGCATGGATCAGCCGATCTGCGGATCGATTGTCTGGCGGAAAGACAATCAGGCGGGTGTCCGGCTGAGCTGGCCGTTCAAGGCGGGGCCCAAGCCGACAAAAGAGTCGCTTGCCAAACGCCCGGGAGAAGACAAACAGCCTGTTTCCGGACCAAAGGTGAAAAAGAAGATCAGCGCATTCGGCGGCTAACACCGAAGCGTGTTGGTTTTGCCCCCACTGATGGTCCGTTTCCGTCTGCCGGCAGGGCGCGTCGGCCGGCCTTCACAGACAGCTTTTATCCGCTGCAAGGCCTCATGGCCTTTGCAACTGCCCGCCGGATACATATATCGGAGGAGATTGTGAACTCCTTCAGGGCTATTCCGCGTGCTTTCAAAAATCCGCAGCTATCTTCCCAGACCTTTCCGCGATGAAAAAACCGTCATTCCGGTCGTTCGGCTCCAGGGAGCGATCGGCGGCGGCGGCCCTCTGAGAACGGCCCTTTCCCTCGCGACTGCCGCGATGCCGCTTGAAAGGGCGTTTTCGGTCAAGAAAGCGCCTGCTGTCGCGTTGATCGTCAATTCGCCTGGGGGCTCGCCTGTTCAGTCGCGTCTCATTTTCAAGCGGATCCGCGATCTTGCAAAGGAAAACCAGAAGGACGTGCTCGTTTTCGTCGAGGACGTCGCGGCCAGCGGCGGCTATATGATCGCGGTCGCCGGAGATGAAATCTTTGTCGATCCGTCTTCGGTCGTGGGGTCCATCGGTGTCGTTGCCGCCGGCTTCGGCTTCACGGAAATGATCAAGAAGATCGGCGTCGACCGGCGCGTTTATACGGCGGGCGAGAAGAAGGTGATCCTCGATCCGTTCCAGCCGGAAGTGCCCGAGGACATCGAGTATCTGAAAAGCCTGCAACTGGAAATCCACGAGACCTTCATCGACCTGGTGAAATCACGCCGGAGCGACGTGCTGGCCGACGACGCCGATCTGTTCAGCGGCAAGTTCTGGACAGGGCGCACGGCGATCGAACTTGGTCTGGCCGATGCCATCGGAGATCTGCGCGGCGTCGTCAGGGAGCGCTACGGCGACAAGGCCGAGCCGAAACTGATTTCCGCCCCGCGCGGACTGTTTGGCCGCAAGGCCGGCGTGGGCATCGGCCGATCCGGCAGCCGGCTGATCGAAGGGCTCGGCGAAGACCTGATGTCGTCGGTGGAGGAACGGGCAATGTGGATGCGTTACGGCCTTTGAATTGGCACATTGCCCGTGTCAGGTGCGGGCAGACAAGGGGAACGACATGACCGAACTGATTGGTGTGGCCGCACTGGCCGTTGGCGGATACTGGATCATGCAGCGCGTCAAGCGCAAGATGGCCGACGTCGAGAACCGGATCTCCCGCGCGGCGGCCAAGGCAGACCCGAACGGCCGCGGCCCGAAGCTGGTGCAGGACCCGGTCAGCGGCAAATACCGGCCGCAGGCCTGAAGGAACGGCGGGCAGGATGTCCAGCCCGCCGGATTTGATCATGTGACCGTTTCTGCCCGGAAAAGCCCCCAGCGCGCTGTGCCGCCACGCGCGGCCCCGGCCAAAACGATGGCCGTCAGCACAACAAGAAGACCTTCCGCGATCGGACCGGACAGCCAGATGCCGGGTTCGCCGAAACCGCGCGGCAGCACGAACAGCAGCGGCAGGAAAAAGACGTAGGGCTTGGTCAGGCTGAGCACGGCTGCCCGGCGCGCGTCTCCGAGCGCCTGGAAGTAGGTCGCGACCACGAACAGGGGCCCGGCGGCAAAATACATCGCCACCATCACCGGCAGAATGCGTCCGATTTCGCCGATGACCTCGGGGTCCTCGACAAACACAAAACCAATGTGTCTTGCTCCGAACCACAGGACGACTTGCACACAAAGGCTGTACGCGAGGGCTATGCCGAGCCCCAGGCGCAAAGTGTCGTCCGAGCGCCGCCACTGGTGCGCGCCGGCGTTGTTGCCGATCATGGATTGCAGTGCCATGGAAAGGCCGAGCAGCGGCAGATAGGCAAAGGTCATGATCCGGGTGGTCACGCCGAAAGCGGCCACGGTGGTTTCATAGCCTTCGGCCCCGAATGCCTGAAGAACCGCGAGCGTTGCCGCCGCTCCGAAGGCGATGCCGATAAAGCTGAGGCTCTGCGGTGCGCCGAGCACCACAATGGTGCGCCAGTGCGAGGTCAGCGGGTTCCGGACAAGGTCCTTCGGGCCAAGAGCGGTGCGACCGCTCAGGCGATAGCAGGTCACGAAGGCAAATGCGGACACCTGAGCCAGCACGGTACCGTAGGCACTGCCCGCAACGCCGAAGTCGAACACGGCAATCAGCAGGTAGTTCAAGGCCAGATTGGCCAGCGAGACGGAGAGGCTGAGCCCGGCCATCAGCAGGACATGGCCCTCGTTCCGCAGAGCGTCGGAATTGACCGCCAGCACGAACATCAGCGGCGAGAAACCGATGGTGATCGCGAGATACGTGAAGCTCATCGCCGCGATCCCGCCCGCGCCATCGGCCGCTGCAAGCGTTGCCGTCCGGCCGAAGACGAGCAGCAGGAGGATGAGCACGGTGCCGGCGGAGAGTGCCAGACCGTGTGCGCCGGTGTAGACGGCACGCGCCTCCTTGAACCGGCCGCCGCCCAGATGTCGGGCGAGCAGGCTCGACATGCCGCTGGAGACGAGTGTCGCCAGCGCGGCCAGGAGCATATAGGCGGGAAACATCAGGGTGACCGCGCTGAGCGCGTCAGGACCGACATAAAGCCCCAGGAAGACCGCATCCGCGACGGTCAGAAGCCCGTTCATGCTCATGACGAGTATGATCGGCAGGGCGGTTTTCAGCAGCGTCGGGCCGATCGGCCCATGCGTGAACGCATTTGCTCTGGAGGTGTCGTGCGACATACCATTCTCCGAGATCTGGGCATTTCGAGATGAAGGAGGGGCTCGCATTGCCACCAGCGCGAAATGCGTCGGGGAACAGAAAGTCTTCAGCCGGAATTTCACCAAGGGTTAGGGCCTGCGAGCGGCGGGCATTCCGGAGCCTGTCAGCTTGCTATCTTACCAGGGGGAGGTCCGTCAATCCCGACAGGGCCCTGTCGGACCTCGCTTTGACGCTGAAGGCCCAGACGCCATCCTTGCGCCATCCTTGCATCATCCTTGCGCCAACGCGCCCGTCACCTTGACCTAGCGCCCGCATCGTGGCACCTGTCGCCGCCGGAACCAGCCACATTCGCGGAACAACTCCATGTCGACTGAAACGCTGCCGGCGCATATGCGGCCGGAAAATTCATTCCAGGGCCTGATCCTGACCTTGCAGCGCTACTGGGCAGACCAGGGCTGCGTGGTGCTGCAGCCCTACGACATGGAAGTCGGTGCCGGGACCTTCCATCCGGCGACAACATTACGTTCGCTCGGGCCACGCCCCTGGAAGGCCGCATACGTTCAGCCGTCGCGCCGCCCGACAGACGGCCGCTACGGCGAGAACCCCAACCGGCTGCAGCATTATTACCAGTTCCAGGTCATTCTGAAGCCGTCCCCGGCCAACCTGCAGGATCTCTACCTGAATTCGCTCTATGCCATCGGGCTGGACCCGAAGGTGCACGACATCCGTTTTGTCGAGGACGACTGGGAAAGCCCGACGCTGGGCGCCTGGGGACTGGGCTGGGAGTGCTGGTGCGACGGTATGGAAGTGTCCCAGTTCACTTATTTCCAGCAGGTGGCCGGTTTCGAGTGTTCGCCGGTCTCCGGCGAGCTGACCTACGGCCTGGAGCGTCTGGCCATGTATATCCAGGGCGTCGATAACGTCTACGACCTGAATTACAATGGCATGGAAGGGGCCGACAAGGTCACCTATGGCGATGTCTTCCTGCAGGCCGAGCAGGAGTATTCGCGCCACAATTTCGAACATGCCGATACCGAAATCCTGTTCCGTCACTTCAAGGACGCCGAGGCCGAGTGCCGGGCGCTGCTCGAGGCGGGCGCCAGGGCGCGTGACGAAAAGGGCGCCAGCGTGCATCAGGTGGTGCTGCCGGCCTATGACCAGTGCATCAAGGCCAGCCACGCCTTCAACCTGCTTGACGCGCGCGGCGTGATTTCGGTGACCGAGCGCCAGAGTTACATCCTGCGGGTGCGCGAACTGGCCAAGGCGTGCGGCGCCGCCTTCCTGGAGACCGAAGCCGGCGGCGTCGGCTATCACAACCAGGCGGCGGAATAGTTTCCACGTGTCACCGGGTCTGCAGGCGTGAAAAATGTGTTCCACAGCACAGAACGGCGCTTGATTTTGACCTGAGACGTTTGAGACAGGTTCAGCGGGATGACAATTCCCGTCCTGGTGGCTAGGTTCCGGGACCTGAATTTTTGGAGGTTCCCCCAATGGCCTGGTTTTTTCTCGCGCTTCTGATCGCGGCCAGTGTTTTTGCGATCGTTCTTTACAACGCGCTCGTGAAAAAGCGTCAGATGGTTGAGGAGGGCTGGAGCGGCATCGACGTGCAGCTGAAGCGCAGAGCCAATCTGATCCCGAACCTTGTCGAAACCGTCAAGGGTTATACCTCCCACGAAAACGAGACGCTGCAGTCGGTCACCGAACTGAGAGCGCAGGGCAGCGCCCTGCCGCAGGACGATGTCGCCGGACGGGCAAGGGTGGAGGGTGCCCTGTCGCAGGCGCTGGGCCGGCTGTTTGCCCTGGCGGAAGACTATCCGGACCTGAAGGCCAGCCAGAACTTTTCCAACCTGCACCAGTCCCTCGACGAGATCGAGGATGCCATCCAGATGGCCCGCCGCTATTACAACGGGGCGGTGCGCAACCTGAATGTGGCGGTCGAGAGTTTTCCCTCCAACCTGATCGCCCGCCAGTTCAGGTTCGAAAAGGCCGAATACTTCGAGATCGAGGACGAAGCCGACCGGGCAGTGCCCCGCGTGACGTTCTGAGGGAGACCGACGGGATGCTGAAACAGCTTGCAACCGCCTGCCTTGCCACTTTTCTTCTGGTGCTGGCCGGGCTGACCGCGCAGGCCGATGAGCGGATCCTGCATTTTGCATCCGACATCGATGTCGGCACGGACGGGACCTTGACCGTGACGGAGACCATCCGGGTCCGCGCGGAGGGCAACCAGATCAAGCGAGGTATCTTCCGCGATATTCCCCTGACGGCGGAAGGTGCGAACGGCCGCATCTATCAGGTTGGTTTCGAACTTGTATCTGTCCTCCAGGACGGGCAGCCCGTAGCGAATTTCACCCGGAAAAGCGGGGCGGGCGTGAGGATCTACGTGGGCGAGGAAAGCGTCTTCCTGCGGTCGGGCGTGTATACCTACACAATCAGGTACCGGACCGACCGGCAGATCCGCTTCTTTGACGACCATGACGAGGTCTACTGGAATGTCACCGGCAACGAGTGGAACTTCCCGATCGACGAGGCCATTGCACGGGTGAGACTGCCCAATGGGGTGACCGCCACGGACTGGACCGCGTTCACGGGGCCCTTCGGAGCGACTTACCAGAACTATACTGCCCGCACCCAAGACGACGGTTCAGAGGTGGTTTTCACGACCACGCAGCCCTTGTCCTACCAGGAAGGCCTTACAGTCGTTGTCACCATGCCGTCGGGCGCCATCGCCCGGCCCTCCAGCACGGAAAAGATGCGTTACTTCCTTGGCGACTACCGGTCCGAGCTGATCGGCGGTGGCGGGCTCTTGCTGGTCATTGCCTATTATCTGTTCGCCTGGTTCAAGGTGGGCAGGGATCCAGCGGCAGGGGTCGTCTTTCCGCGGTTCACGGCGCCGGCACACATTTCACCGGCCCTTTCCAGATATATCGTCAACCGCGGGTTCGGAGATGGCGGCTGGGTGGCCCTGTCCGCGGCGTGTCTCAATCTGGCGGTCAAGAAACGGCTTCGCCTCGAAGACACGGACGGCGACATGACGCTGACGCCGGACCGCGCAGGGCGCAAGGAGCAGGTGCCGGGTTTCGGCCTGCCCAAGGGGGAGGCAGCGCTCGAGAGCTGGCTGATGGCGCGGGGAAGTCCGCTCACGTTGAACAAGGCGAACGGTCTGTCGATCAAGTCCCTGGGCAACAGGTTCCGCGGCGCGATCGAGCAGGAAAACCGCAATGTTTTCTTCAAGAGCAACTGGACCTACCTGCCGGCCGGCGTCCTGATGAGCCTGGCCACGATCGTAGCCCTGATCCTGTTCGTTCCCAAGTCCCAGGGCGAACAGGAATTCATGATCGTGTTCCTGTTCCTGTCGGTGTTCGCGACTGTTTTTCCGATTGCCTTCGGACAGGCGCTTCTGCCCATCGCCAACATGAAACTTCGGCTTGGGGTCACTTTGCTGATTGCCGGGCTGGCCATGTTCGGCGCAGCCGCCCTGGCCGGGCTGATCACAGGCGGGGTGGAAATACTTCCGGCGGTTCCGGTGGTCGTGGCGGCACTGGTTGCCGCGAACCTGCTGGCCTTCATGTTCATTGGTGCTCCGACCGCATTGGGCCGTGAGGCACTCGACGAGATCGAGGGCCTGAAGCTCTATTTGTCGGTTGCCGAGAAGGATCGGCTCAACATGCAGGTGGCGCCGGACATGAGCACGGAGCATTTCGAGGACCTGCTTCCCTATGCGGTCGCTCTGGACGTTGAAAAGCCCTGGGCGAAAGCCTTCGAAGGCTGGCTGGCAACGGCGGCCGGGGCCGCGGTGGCAGCCAGCTATCATCCGAACTGGTACGCGGGCCGCGATTTCGATGCCCGTCATGTTTCTGACAGTCTGGGCGAGACGGCGAGCGCCATGGCCGGGTCGTTCCAGTCCTCCATTCCGGTTCCCAAGTCGTCGAGTTCCGGCTCTTCGGGCGGTGGTTCCTCCGGAGGCGGGGGCGGTGGTGGCGGCGGCGGCGGCTGGTAGTTTTGCTTGCGCCGAAACCGGTCAGGAGCTTTTATGGAGCATAGCATCATGCCTTTTTCATCCGGATCGGTTCGGCTTCTCATATGACCGGTGACACAATCTCCTTCAGCGAATTCGCCAGTTTCAATCTGGCGATCCTGGTCTATTTTCTCGGCGTCCGGCTGAACAAGAAGATCGTTTTTCTGCAGCGCTACAACATTCCCGAACCTGTGTCGGGCGGACTTCTCGTCGCCCTGCTGGCCCTTGTCGTCTATCTCGGATTTGGCAGGGAAGTCGGATTTTCCCTGCAGTCCCGAGACTACCTGCTCTATTGCTTCTTCACGGCAATCGGTCTCAATGCCCGGTTCTCCGACCTGGCGAAAGGCGGCAAGCCACTGCTGATCCTGCTGTGCCTGACAGTCGTCTACATGCTGCTGCAAAACACGATCGGCACCGGCATTGCGCTCGCGCTCGGACTGCCGGCGGGTTTCGGCCTGCTCGGCGGCACGGTCTCCCTGGTCGGGGGGCATGGCACCGCGATCGCCTGGGGGCCGAAGCTGGTGGCCGACTATGGGGTGGTGGGCGCCGTGGAAATAGGCGCGGCAACGGCAACGCTCGGCCTGATCGCGGCGAGCTTGCTGGGAGGGCCCGTCGGCAACTACCTGATCGAGCGGAAAGGGGCCCGGCCGGATCCCGACCGACCGCCCGAAGCCCCGATGATCGGCATCGAGAGCGACCGGGAAGACGACATCACCGTGACCCATACCGGGTTGATGCGGGCCCTGCTGGTGCTCAACATCGCCATTGCTCTGGGTGTCGGGCTGCAGGAGGTCCTGGTCACCGGGTTCGCCGTCGATCTGCCAGTCTTCGTTTGCTGCCTTTTCTGCGGTATCGTGCTGTCCAATACGGTGCCGGTCGTTTTCAAGAAAATGACCTGGCCTGCCCGGTCCCGGTCGCTGGCGGTCCTGTCCGATCTCGCACTCGGGATCTTTCTGACGATGTCCCTCATGAGCCTGCAGCTGTGGACACTCGCAGGCCTCGCCGGGCCAATGCTGCTGATCCTGGCGGTCCAGATCGTCGCCGCGGGGCTGTTCATCATTTTTGCGGTGTTTCCGATGATGGGGCGCGATTACACCGCAGCCGTTCTCGGCGCTGGTTTTGCCGGGTTTGCTCTTGGCGCCACCCCGACCGCGATCGCCAACATGACCGCGGTGACCAAGAGCTACGGTCCTGCAACGCAGGCGTTCCTGATCCTGCCGCTGATATCCGCGTTCTTTGTCGATCTGGCGAATGCGGCGATTATTCTGCTTTTCCTGGGAGGCTGACCGGGGCCCTGCGCCGGAAAACGCCCGTCACAGGGAGTGGTCGGCAGATCCGGCAAAGGACAGCCGTCCGTCCTCCTGGGAAGCCAGCAGGGCGATGGCGTCTTCCGCCGACAAGGCAGCGGCATAAAGGAAGCCCTGGCCGTAGTGACAGCCGTTCGAGTTGAGGGCCTGATGCGTCTCGGTTTCCTCGACGCCTTCGGCGACCGCATCGATGTCGAGGCCTTTGGACAGAACCAGTATGGCTTCCACGATTGCGGCGCATTGCCGGTCGGTCAGCATGCGCTCGGTAAAGGATTTGTCGATCTTCACCTTGCTGATCGGAAAGTCGCGGAGATAGCTCAGGCTGGAATGCCCGGCGCCGAAATCATCCAGCGCAATCGAAATGCCGCTTTCGGTCAGCTCCGAAATGATGCGCTTCGCCATTTCCGGGCTCTTGACCAGAGAGGTTTCGGTGATCTCCAGGACGAGCCGGTTCGCCGGGAAGCCGTGCTCTTCCAGGATGGCAGCCACCTGCGCAGGCAGGGAATTGTCCTGAAGCTGGACCGGTGAAAGATTGAAGGACAGGTAAAGCTCCTCCGGCCAGGTCTTCGCCGTCCTGCAGGCTTCCGCGAGAAGATGTTTCGTCAGGTCGGTGATGATGCCGCAATCCTCGGCGATCGGAATGAACTGCAGCGGCGGAACCTTGCCGAAATCGCTGTCTGTCCATCTCGCGAGGGCCTCGAAGCCGGCAATGCGTCCGGTCTTCATGTCGAGAATCGGCTGATAGTTGGCCGCGACCTCGTTTGCCGCGATCGCCTGGCGCAGCCGTTGTTCCAGGAGGGTCCGGTGCAGGATCGATGCGTCCATGTCCAGCTCGAAGAACCGGTAGGTCGAACGGCCGGATGATTTGGCCCGGTAAAGGGCAATGTCCGCGCGGCGGAGCAGTTCCGTCATGGAGTGGCCATCGTTCGGATAAAGAGCGATGCCGATGCCGGAGCCGATCGAGATCTGCCGGTCGTTGAGCTTGAAGGGTTCGCTGATCCGCGTCAGCAGCCGCCGTGCAAACCCCGCTGCGTCCGCCTTGTCATTGAAAACCGGAGAGACGATCGCGAATTCATCGCCGCCGAGCCGCGCGACAATGCCGTCGTTGCCGATAAATTCGCTGATGCGGTCGGCGAAGCTGTGCAGGAGAGTGTCTCCGAACGCGTGGCCGTAGACATCGTTGATGGGCTTGAAGCCGTCGAGGTCGAGCATCATTACGGACCGGAAGGAACCCGCCTTCACATCGCCTGTGAGCACCGAAAAGGCTTCGAGCAGTCGCCGCCTGTTTGGAAGTCCTGTCAGGGGATCGTGCTGGGCGAGCGACAGCGCCTCGGAATGGGCCGAGGATCTCTCGATCAGTTGCTTGCGCAGATGCCGTGTCGACCATACTCCGTAGACGAGGCTGAACAAGGCAATGATGAAAAGGATGCTCGTGACAACGTCATAGACCTCATGAGCGTGTTCCGAGCGGTCGGCAGGGAAAAAGACCGGGAACAATCTCAGGGTCGCGAAACTGACAAGCACTATGGAAAGGACGAAAAATATAGGTCGCGTCAAGTATTGGGTGTTTGCAACTTTCCCATCAGTCACGAAGTCGTTTCCATCGAATAGTAATATGCGCGATATAGGGAGTTTCACATGAATTTGTTGATGAAGAGTGAAATAATTCCGCTGGGTCAATAATCACGCCTTGTGAAAGCGGGCTCTGGTCGCCAATGCGAAAGGGGGTGACAAGTTGCCGCCGACTTGGTAACGGACGCGCATTCCGACTTCGGTGATGTCCCATCTACCAAGGCCAAAGGTCAACTCATCCCATGCCTGATCTTCTGCTTGAGCTTTTCAGTGAGGAAATTCCGGCCCGCATGCAGCGCAAGGCGGCCGAAGACCTGAAATCTCTGGTGACCAATGCGCTGGTGGATGCCGGGCTGCCCTATGAGGGTGCAAAGGCCTTCGCAACGCCCCGGCGCCTCGCGCTTCATGTCGCCGGTGTGCCGGCTGGGTCCGCAGCAACCCGTGAAGAACGCAAGGGTCCTCGAGTGGGCGCGCCGGAAAAGGCTGTCGAGGGGTTTCTTCGCGGAGCGGGCCTGGCGTCCATCGACGAGGCGACGATCAGCACCGATCCGAAAAAAGGCGATTTCTATGTCGCCGTGATCGAAAAGCCCGGCCGGACCGCCATCGACATCATCGCGGAGTTCATGCCGGGGATCCTGCGCGCTTTCCCCTGGCCCAAATCCATGCGCTGGGGGACAACCAGCACAAGGTGGGTCCGGCCCCTGCATTCGATCGTCGCGAGCTTCGGTCCGGAAACCGAGGAACCGGATGTCGTGCCTTTCGAGTTCGACGGTATCCTGTCGGGCAAGACCACGCGCGGGCACCGGTTTCTGGCTGATGAGGCCTTCGGCGTGCGCCGGTTCGATGACTATGCCACGGGGCTCGAGAAGCACAAGGTCGTGCTCGACGCCGACCGCCGCAAGGAGATCATCCTGCACGATGCCAAGGATCAGGCGCTGGCGCTGGGACTGGACCTTGTCGAGGATCCCGGCCTTCTGGAAGAGGTTGCCGGTCTGGTCGAATGGCCTGTGGTGCTGACCGGAAGTTTCGACGAGGCTTTCCTGGCCATTCCGGACGAGTGCATCCAGCTGACCATCAGGGTCAACCAGAAGTGCTTCGTGCTGAAGGACCCCGATACCGGCCGGCTCGCCAACAGGTTCGTGCTGATCTCCAACATCGTCGCCGACGATGGCGGCAAGCTGATCGTTGCCGGCAACGAGAAGGTGATCCGGGCGCGGCTGTCCGACGCGCGCTTCTTCTGGGACACCGACCTGAAAACCCGGCTGTCCGACAATCTGCCCAGGCTGGACGAGGTCAAGTTTCACGAAAAGCTCGGCAGCGTCGGCGAACGGGTGAAGCGCCTGATCGCGCTCTCCGCCGAATTGGCTCCGCACGTCGGCGCCGATCAGGCGAAGGCGAAACGCGCCGCGGAACTGGCCAAGGCCGACCTCGTCTCCCAGATGGTGTTCGAATTTCCCGAACTGCAGGGCCTGATGGGCCGCTACTACGCGCAAGCGCAGGGAGAGGATGCCTCTGTCGCGACCGCGATCGAGGAACATTACAAGCCGCAGGGGCCGAGCGACAGCGTGCCGGCCGACCCGGTGGCGATTGCCGTCGCCCTTGCCGAAAAGCTGGATCTGCTGGCCGGCTTCTGGGCCATCGGCGAAAAGCCGACCGGCTCGAAGGACCCGTATGCCCTGCGCCGTGCCGCGCTGGGGGTGATCCGGATCGTGCTGGAAAACAATCTCAGGCTCAATCTGGGTGCGGCAATGAGGTCCGCGCTTGATCTTCAGTCGGCCGATGTTGCCGATCCGGCAGCTGTCGTTCTGGATCTCCTGGCGTTCCTGGGCGACCGTCTGAAGGTCCACCTCAGGGATGAGGGCGCCCGGCACGATCTGATCGACGCCGTGTTCGCGCTGGAAGGCCAGGACGACCTCCTCAGGGTGGTCAGCCGCGTCGAGGCGCTTGGCAAGTTCGTGTCATCCGACGACGGTGCCAACCTGTTGGCCGGCTACAAACGCGCGATCAACATTCTGAAGGCGGAAGAAAAGAAGGACGGCGCACCTGTCACAGGCAAGCCGCATGCGGATCACTTCAGGGAACAGGCCGAGATCGACCTGGCCGCGGCCATCGACACCGCCCGGGCGACAGCCACCGATGCGGTCTCGGAAGAAAACTTCGAAGCCGCCATGGAGGCGCTTTCGATGCTGCGCGCTCCGGTCGACCGTTTCTTCGAGGATATCCTGGTCAATGCCGACGTGGCCGAGCTGCGTATGAACCGCTTGCAACTCCTCGCCGAAATCCGCGACGCGACCCACGTGGTCGCCGATTTTTCCAAGGTGGCCGGCTAGGCGGGGTCAGGTATCTGCCCGGTCTTTCAAGCGGCAGCCCCCACCCCTAACCCCTCCCCACAAGGGGGAGGGGGATCAATCATTGCCGTTTGCAAACATGGAACCCGTCTTTTGAAGCCAGTTGAAGCAGGACGTGTAGGATAAAACGGGACCTGTCCCCCTCCCCCTTGTGGGGAGGGGTTAGGGGTGGGGGTTTTCCGCGCCGCAGCAGCTCAGTATTGCCTGACCGAGCTCATTCCGCCGCCTGGCCCGCCAGCCTTGCCACCGGTTTTTCCTCGATCGGCCAGTGAATGGCTGCGGCGAAAATGCCCAGGGCGATGCCGAGCCACCAGATGGCGTCGTAGGAGCCGGTCTGGTCGTAGAGCTTGCCGCCGAGCCAGACCCCCAGGAACGCGCCGATCTGGTGCGACAGGAACACGAAGCCGAACAGGGTTGCCATGTAGCGCGGTCCGAACATGACCGCGACGAGGCCGGAGGTCGGCGGCACCGTCGACAGCCAAAGAAGTCCCATGACGCCGGAGAACACCAGAACGGAAGCCGGCGTGATCGGCAGCATGATGAAGGCAAGGATCGCGGCCGACCGGCCGAGATAGATCAGCGACAGGAAGATCGGTTTGGAATAGCGTCCACCGATATAGCCGGACGCCAGTGAGCCGACCACGTTGCACAGGCCGATCAGCGCGATCGCCCAGGCCCCCCAACTGGGATCGAGGCCGACATCGGCAATGAACGGCGGCAGATGCACGGTGATGAAGGCGACGTGGAAGCCGCAGACGAAGAACCCGATCGACAGCAGGATGAACCCGCGCGTTCCGAAGGCCTCCGACAGGGCGGATTTCAGGTTCTGGTCATGCGCCGGGCTGCCGTCGCCAGTGCGTTCGGACCTGCCCCGCAGCGCGACAGCCAGCAGGGGAATGAGCGCAATGAGGCCGGTAAAGACGATCAGCGTGTCCTGCCAGCCGATATTGGCAATGAGAGCGCCGCCGAGCGGTGCGAACAGGAATTGCCCCAGGGAGCCGGAGGCGGTGCCGATGCCGAAGGCAAGCGACCTCTGCTCCGGTGTCACGGCGCGCCCGAAGGCCGCAAGGACCAGCGAGAACGAGGAAAAGGCGATGCCGAGACCGATCAGGATGCCCGCGGAGACATGCAGGGCGACGGCGCTTTGCGCGTCGATCATCAGGAGCAGTCCGGCGCAGTAGAGCACCGTGCCGAAGGCCATCGCCTTCCAGGTGCCGTATCTGTCGGAGACCATGCCGGCGATCGGCTGGCCGATCCCCCACATCAGGTTCTGGATCGCCAGTGCCAGGGCGAAGATCTCCCGGCTCCAGTCCCGCGCTTCCGTCATCGGCTGGAAGAACAGCCCCATCGCCGACCGCGGCCCGAAGGAAATCAGGGCGATCAGGCAGCCGCAGGCAATCACCAGCGGGATATTCGGGCCAGCCCGGACGGTGGTGGAGGCATTGGTCATCGTCGGCCTGCTCTGATCGTTAAACTACGATCAGAATAGGCGGAAAGCCGGTGCCGGCAAAACGCGTAATATTGATCCATAGATCACGAATTGGAATGAGACTGCGCGACCCGGTTGTTTGCACGTCACAACGGGCTTGTCGCAGCACCTGACGCGTGCCATTTCCTGCCGTCAGGCCGAAGAGCTTCCAAACGCGGTCGGATGCGTGATAGTCAACTCTCGTTGGGTTAAGTCTCTGATTATCATATGAGAAACATTTAAATCATCGGTTTTTTGCGAATTAGGTGGATTTCGGACGCGGGGATTGTTATATAAACTCTGAAAGAGCAAAAGTATGGGCTTCGGGCCCGTTTTCTTTTCGCTTGAATATGCTCAACTTGAGTATAAAGCATTTGCGCCACCGGGCACACGGTCCGGAGCGCACAATCAAGGGAGGTCGCCATGACCATTGCCCAGACCAGGACCCCGGTTGGACATCCTGTTGCCACCGGACTGACCGCATTGGAACGCTTCGGCAAGCTGGAGCGCCCCGATCTGCGTTACACGCCCGAGATCGCCGAAGCCACGGCTCCGATCTTCGAGAAGGTCAGGCATATCATCCCGGCCATCGAATGGCCGGCGCTGGCGCCCACCATCCATGCCATCAACGTGCTGAAGAAACAGCGCAACGCCGTCATCCTGGCGCATAACTACATGACGCCGGATATCTTTCACGGCGTCGCGGACATCGTCGGCGACAGCCTGCAACTGGCGATCGAGGCGACCCGGACGGATGCGGAGGTTATCGTCCAGTGCGGTGTGCACTTCATGGCCGAGACCTCCAAGATCCTGAGCCCGGAAAAGACGGTGCTCATTCCGGACATGCGCGCGGGCTGCTCGCTGGCCGAGTCGATCACCGGTGCGGATGTCCGCGGTCTGCGCGAGCGCAATCCCGGCGTGCCGATCATCACCTATGTCAACACCTCTGCCGAGGTGAAGGCCGAATGCGATATCTGCTGCACCTCGTCGAATGCGTTGCAGGTGGTTGAAAGCTTCGGCGTCGACCGGGTCTTCCTGATCCCGGACAAGTATCTGGCGGCCAATGTCGGCAACAAGACCGATGTCGAGGTTCTGACCTGGGACGGTGCCTGCGAGGTCCATGAGCGGTTCACCGCCGAGGAATTGCGGGAATACCGCAAGATCGATCCGGGTGTGAAGATCATCGCTCACCCGGAATGCCCGCCGGAGGTGGTTGCCGAGGCGGATTTTGCCGGCTCGACCGCGCATATGATCGACTGGGTCAAGACAAAACGGCCGGAAAAGGTGATGATGATCACCGAGTGTTCGATGGCGGACAACGTTGCCAGCGAAACCCCGGACGTCGACTTCATCCGTCCGTGCAACCTGTGTCCGCACATGAAGCGGATCACGCTGAACAAGATCCTGGAGTCTCTTCTGGAGATGAAGGAAGAGGTCGTCGTCGATCCGGCGATCGCGGACAGGGCCCGCACGGCCGTCGAGCGGATGATCAACTTGAAAATGTGACCGGCTTCGGTCTACACCGCTCCCCAGCATCTTATTCCGGGCCAGACTTCGGCCCGGAACATCCTTTGGGCGATGCCCCGTCTCTACCAGGAAGTTCCCCATGGCCGTTTCGGTTGAGGATTTCGCGCCTGCCTATATTGGCAAGGATGTCGATGACGTCGTGATTTTGGGAGGCGGCCTTGCCGGCCTCTTCTGTGCGCTCAAACTCAGTCCGAGGCCGGTGACCGTAATCACCAATGCGCCGATCGGGCAGGGGGCCTCGTCCGCCTGGGCCCAGGGCGGCATCGCCGCAGCGATTTCCGAACAGGACTCGGTTGAAAAGCACCGCGACGACACGCTGGCGGCCGGTTGCGGCATCTGCGAGGAAAAGATCGTCGAGCTGATGACCCGCGAGGGCAGCGACCGGGTGCATGACCTCCTGTCCTACGGCGTTCCTTTCGATCAGGATCTGGAGGGCCGCCTGAAATTCTCCCGGGAAGCCGCGCATTCCCAAAGCCGGGTCGTGCGCGTGCGGGGAGACATGGCCGGCCGCGCCATCATGGATGCCCTGATTGCCGCCGTGCGCAAGACGCCGTCGATCCGGATCCTGGAAGGGTACCTGGGCGAAAGCTTTCTGGGCGCGGGCCGCTACGTGACCGGCGTGCTTGCGCGCCGCCGCGGCGGGATCGAGCGCCTGGCATTCCCGGCAAAGGCTGTCGTGCTGGCCTCCGGCGGCATCGGGCACCTTTACGGCCTGACGACCAACCCCCACGAAGCCAATGGCCACGGTCTGGCCATGGCCGCCCGGGCCGGGGCGGTGATCGCCGATGCCGAATTCGTGCAATTCCACCCGACCGCGCTCAACGTCGGCAGGGATCCGGCGCCATTGGCGACCGAGGCTCTCAGGGGGGAGGGGGCGACCCTGGTCAACTCGGCCGGCGAGCGCTTCATGGAAAGCGTGCATCCGGATCTGGAACTGGCGCCGCGCGACATCGTCGCCAGAGCGATCCACCACGAGGTCTCGGAAGGCCGAGGTGCGTTTCTGGATTGCCGGGAAGCGATCGGCGCGCGTTTCAAGGACGATTTTCCGACCGTGTTCGCGGCGGCGCAGGCGGCCGGACTTGATCCGGAGAAGGACCTTCTGCCGATGGCGCCCGCCGAGCATTACCACATGGGCGGCGTGCTGACCGATGCCAACGGGCGCACGTCCCTGGACGGGCTGTGGGCCGCCGGGGAAGTGGCCTCCACCGGTGCCCACGGCGCCAACCGGCTTGCCTCGAACTCGCTTCTGGAAGCGGTCGTCTTCGCTGCCCGCATCGCCGAGGACATCCAGGGGCTGATGCCGACGCCGCGCAGCGCCTACTGGAACGAGATGGACGACGAGCCCGGCCTGCCGAGCCAGCGCAACACGGAAGAGCGCGACGGCATCACCGTTCTGCGCGAGACCCTGCGCCGAAATGTCGGCGTTCTGCGCGACGCCGCCGGTCTGAAGGCGGCGCTCGCCGACATCGCGCAGGTCGAGAAGATCTGCGTGCGCCAGTCCATTCGGAACATGATGATCACGGGCAAGGTGATTGCAGCCTCGGCGCTGAAACGCCAGGAAAGCCGGGGCGGTCATTTCCGCAAGGACTTTCCGGAGGAAAATCCGGACATGGCGTCACGCTCCTACACCACATTGAAAGAGGTCGAGGCGATCACCGCCGAGGCTCTGGAAACCGCCTGAAGGAAAACCCATGACCCGCACCGTCCTGCCGGAGTTGCCGCGTCTCATGGTCGATGATGCCGTCAAGGCTGCACTGCTTGAGGACTGGGGCCGGGCCGGTGACATCACCAGTCAGGCGACCCTGCCTGGAGAGGCGCGCGCCACCGCCGTGATCGCGGCGCGCAAGCCCGGTGTTCTGGCCGGGCTGGCGCTGGCGGAAAGCGCCTTTCGCCAGACCGACGCGGCGCTGGCCTTCGAACCGCTGCTCAACGACGGCGACCGGTTGGCGCCACGGGATGTGGTGGCCAGGATCGAGGGGCCCGCGCGGGCTCTGCTCGCCGCCGAGCGGGTCGCTCTGAACTTTCTCGGTCATCTTTCCGGCATCGCTACAGTGACCGCGTCCTTCGCGGACCTGATCGCCCATACCAGGGCGGACATTGTCTGCACCCGCAAGACGACCCCCGGCCTGCGGGCCTTCGAGAAATATGCGGTCAGATGCGGTGGTGGTTCCAATCACCGCTTCGGCCTCGACGACGCCATCCTGATCAAGGACAACCACATCGCTGTTGCCGGTGGCGTCACCCGGGCGATCGAGGCCGCGAAGGCCTTTGCCGGGCACCTGGTCAAGATCGAAGTTGAAGTGGATACACTTGATCAGTTGAAAGAGGCGCTGGCGGCAAGGCCCGATGTGGTCATGCTCGACAACATGCCGCCGGAAACCCTCAAGCAAGCCGTCGCGATCGCGGGCGGAAAGGTCCTGCTGGAAGCCTCCGGCGGCATCGAGCTCGACACGGTCAAGGCCGTGGCCGAAGCCGGGGTGGACCTGATCTCGTCAGGCTGGATCACCCATTCGGCTCCGGTGCTCGATCTCGGTCTTGATATCGAAATGGCTTGAGTCAGGCTTGAATTTGCTATCGTTCCTGTAGCGCAAGCCGGACGCCGAGCGTGCAAAAAATGCAGCCCACCACTTTGCCCTGCCATTTCAACACTGTCGGGTTGCGGCGGAGAAAAGCGCCGAGCCCTCCCGCCCCGGCTGCGAAGACGACAGTGCTCAACAGCCCGAGCAGAACGAACACCAGCCCGAGCGTCGTAAGCTGCAGGGCAACCGCGCCGTTCCCGGGCTGCACGAATTGAGGTAGGAAGGCCAGAAAGAACAGTGCCGTTTTCGGGTTGAGCACTTCTGTCAGGATTGCCTGGCGGAATGCCTTGCCGGCAGTGATCGGCAGAGCACCACGGCTCAGATCCGTTGACCCCCGTTCCAGAAACGCGCGAATGCCGAGATAGACCAGATAAGCCGCTCCGGCATATTTGACGATGCTGAAAAGCAGCGCCGACGTGGCAATGATGGCCGAAAGACCAACCACTGCCATAAGGGTGTGCAGCAAGTCGCCTGCTGCGATACCGGCGCCGGTCGCGATCCCGACATGCGTACCGGACGTGGTTGCCCTGGCCACTGTGAGCAGCGTTGCCGGGCCCGGAAGGAACACGAAACCGAGGACGATAGCGACATAGGTCACGAGCGTGGCTGTATCGATCATTCGGTTTCTACCCCCCTGGCACTCGTTCCGTGCCACTCAACCCCATGGGCGGGCGAAAATCAATCCTGGCGGCAGGGTTCCGGCATCCCTTGTTGTCTGAGCCGGGGACCCGTCAATTCTGACCTGTCAGCCGGCCGCCAGGAACACGCCCCCGAGAGCGGTGACAACGCCAAGCGCGCGCAGGATGCCCGGCGCACGAACCGGTTCGTTGCGCGCAGCGGTCCTGGCGCCGTGGCCGATCAGCAGGCCGGCCGCATGCAGCAGCGCGGTTGCCAGCACGAATCCACCCGCATAGCCGATTGCGTCCGCAGCTCCGATTTCCCCCCCATGGGCGTGGCCGTGGCACAGGCCAAAGGCAAACACAAGCGCCCCGGAAAACGTGAGCGGCAGGCGCAGAGCAAGGGCAACGGCGGCGCCCAGCACAATGACGGAACCCAGGATGACCGGTTCCACGAAGGGCAGTGCCACGCCGGCGAGCGACAGGGCGAATCCGGCGATCATGGCACCGACAAACGCCGTCGGCAGGACCCAGACGGCGCGGCCGCCGATCAGGGCCGCCCACAGGCCGACAGCGATCATGGCCAATACGTGATCGGCCCCGAAAACCGGATGGGTCAGGCCCGCCGCAAAGGAGCCATGGGCAGCTGAATCCAGATGCGCGAAGGCAGGCGAGGCGGCAAGAAAGAAGACGGTGGCGGCAAGGCCGAAGCGGAATTTCATGAAAGGATCCTTCATTTGGTCGGTCCGGTGCCCCGGGATGGGTCGCACCGTTCATGCGGGTTCGCATTGCCGGCAAAGCTAAACGCGATTCCGTCTCATTGTAAATTGTGCTGACCAGGGGACGTGCAGATTAACGTGAGCTGCCGCAATCAGGCAGGCGCTCCCTGTGGACGCGGAAGCTGCGGACGTCACTCGGCGGCGGGCCTGAGACTCGTCAGAAGGTGGTGGAATTTTTCGCCTTGAACGGATACATGCCGGCGAACGGAATCGGCGGCGCGTTCCCCGTCGCCCGCCTCTATGGCGGCAACGACAGCCTCGTGCTCGAGCATGGACTGTTTCATGCGACCGCGCACGCGCAATTGCAGACGCCGGAACGGCTGCAGGCGGCGCTGCAGGCGCAGGCATTCCTGCTCGAGAAACCCGTTGCCGGACTGTCTATACAAGATGGCATGAAACTGTTGGTTTTCGCGGTAGTAGCCATCCGTGTCCTGGGCCTCCACCGCAAGCCTGCATCGGTCGTTCGCGGTGTGAAGATCGGTCAGTGCCTTGTCGGATATGCGTGTGGCCGCCAGCCGGGCGCTGACCGCTTCCAGTTCGGCCATGACCTCGAACATTTCGATCAGTTCCACCGGACCGGGCTGGCGCACGAACACGCCGCGCCGCGGGATCTGTGTGACCAGACCGGATTGCGCGAGCCTGAGGAGGGCTTCCCGGATGGGAGTTCTGGAAACCGAAAAACGGGCGGCCAGCTGAACTTCGTCCAGCCTGTCGCCGTCCGCGAAAGTGCCGTCGAATATCAGCCCCTCGAGCGCATCCGCGATGCAGTCTGACCGTTTTCGTTCCATGCTTCGCATTTATCATAATGAGATTTAGTGCGCAATATTGTCATTCTTGTATACAAAAGGCCTTGACTCAAAAACATGGTCTGGGGCTAAGTTCCGTTTCCGGTTTCAATCCGGGCTTTCCATGGGAGGAAAACATGAACTTCAAACTTTCAGTCGCCGCCGCAGCGCTGGTTTTCGCAGGCTCGCTCTCCGCAGGGGCCACCGAACTGCGCCTGTCGCATCAATGGTCCACCGGCGACGTGCGCCACAAGGTGGCGCAGATTGTCGCCGACGAGGTTGCTGCGGCCGATGTCGATCTCGACATCAAGATTTTCCCGTCCAAGTCGCTGCTCAAGCCGCGCGACCAGTACAAGCCGCTGACGCGCGGCCTGCTGGACATGACGGTGCTGCCGCTCAGCTACGCCGGTGGGCAGCAGCCGGCTTACAATCTGACCCTGATGCCGGGTCTGGTGAAGAACCACGATCATGCCGCGCGCCTCAACGAAAGCCCCTTCATGGACGCGATCGAAGAGATCATGGCGGGCGATGATGTCATGGTGCTGGTGCACGGCTACCTGGCAGGTGGCTTCGCCGGCAAGAACAAGTGCATTTCCGAGCCAGGAGACATGCAGGGCCTGCAGACGCGTGCTGCCGGCAAGGCCTTCGAGCAGATGCTCGCGGGTGCGGGTGCGTCCATCGCCTCGATGGCGTCTTCCGAGATCTACAATGCCATGCAGTCCGGCGTGCTTGATGCCGCCAACACCTCGTCCTCGTCCTTCGTCAGCTACCGCATCTACGAGCAGGTGTCTTGCTACACGCCGGCAGGGGAATATGCGCTCTGGTTCATGTATCAGCCGCTGCTGATGAACAAGAGCACCTTCGAAGGGCTGAACGAAGCACAGCAGAAAGCGTTGCTGGACGCTGCCGCCAACGCGGAAGCCTACTATCTCGAGGAAGCCAAGAAGCAGGATGCGGCCTCGGCCGAGGTCTTCCGTGAAAACGGCGTCGAGATCGCGGCGATGACCGAGGAACAGTTCGAAGCCTGGCGCGCCCTTGCCAAGGAGACCTCCTACAAGGCCTTCGTCGAGGACACGCCCAACGGCCAGCAACTGCTCGACCTCGCCCTTTCGGTCGACTGACGTGTGAAGATCGGGGCGGCCACCTGCCGCCCCGGATACGTTTCAAAGCCTTTTTGAAGGAGTGACCCATGGCGGGCCACAGTTCGGCAGCCGTCGCGCATGCCGGTAACAATCCCTTTTTGCGCGCCGTTGCCGCCGTGTCGACACTGGCAGGCTGGTGTTCCGCACTGATGATCGTGATCGCGGTTGCCATCACCTGTCAGATGATCTTCGTGCGATTCGTGCTGAACGGCTCGACGATCTGGCAGACGGAGGCCGTGATCTATCTCGTTATCGCCGCGACCCTTGTCGGACTGCCTTATGTCCAGCGTCTGCGCGGACATGTGAATGTCGACCTGTTTCCGTTGTGGCTGTCGCCCCGCCCGAGGTGGGTGCTGGCCTGTATCACGCTGTCCACGTCGATCGTGATCGTCGCGATCATGCTCTTTTACGGTTTTGAATACTGGCACTTCGCCTGGGCTCGCGGCTGGACGTCGGACACGGTGTGGGGCGTCCGGCTCTGGATTCCGTATCTGTCGATCCCTGTCGGCTTCGGCCTGCTTCTGCTGCAACTGATTGCCGATCTCGCTGCCGTGATTCTCGGCGTCGACAAACCCTTTGGTCTGGAGGACGCCTGATGGATCCGCTGCTGCTCGGTATACTTGTCGCCGTTGCGACCATTCTGATTCTTTTCTCCGGCGTATCGGTCGCGATCGGCCTGCTGATCGTTTCCGCCGGGTTCCTGATCCTGTTCGACGGCGCGCGGTCGCTGGAACTGATGCCGGAGATCCTGTTCGGGAAACTCGACAATTTCGCCCTCCTGTCGATTCCCATGTTCATCATCATGGGCGCCTCGATCGCCTCGACCCGCGCCGGGGCGGATCTCTACGAGGCCCTCGAGCGCTGGCTGACGCGCATCCCGGGCGGACTGGTCGTCTCCAATCTCGGCGCCTGCGCCCTGTTTGCCGCCATGTCCGGCTCGTCGCCCGCGACCTGCGCCGCCATCGGCAAGATGGGGATCCCGGAGATGCGCAAGCGCGGTTATCCGGACGGCGTCGCGGCCGGTTCGATCGCGGCCGGCGGAACGCTCGGCATCCTGATCCCGCCGTCGGTCACCATGATCGTCTACGGCATCTCCACCGAGACCTCGATCGGACGCCTGTTCCTGGCCGGTGTCTTTCCGGGTCTGATGCTGCTGACGCTGTTCATGGCCTGGTCGCTTTATTCGACCTGGCGCAGCGGCAACGCCAGCGTTCTGAGCGCAGGAAGTTACTCCTGGCGGGAGAAATTCGAGATCCTGCCGAGGGTGCTGCCCTTCATGGCCATCATTCTCGGTGTCCTCTACGCCATGTATGGCGGTGTTGCGACCCCGTCGGAAACAGCCGCCGTCGGCGCGCTGCTCTGCCTGCTGATTGCGGTCATCATCTACAAGCTCTGGCATCCGAAGGCGCTCTGGGTGGTCTTGAGGGACAGCACCAAGGAAAGCGTGATGATCCTGTTCATCATCGCGGCGGCGGGCGTCTTCTCCTACATGCTGTCGTCCCTGTTCATCACCCAGGCAATCGCGGAATGGATCGGCACGCTGGATGTCAACCGGTGGCTGCTGATGGGGGTCGTCAACGTGTTCCTGCTGATCGCCGGCTTTTTCCTGCCGCCGGTCGCCGTTATCCTGATGGCCGCACCGATCCTGCTGCCGATCATCATGACGGCCGGTTTCGATCCTATCTGGTTCGCGGTCGTGCTGACCATCAACATGGAAATCGGGCTCATTTCACCACCGGTGGGGCTTAACCTCTACGTGATCAACGGCATCGCTCCGGACATCTCGCTGAAGACCATCCTGACCGGATCGTTGCCCTTCGTGGCGTGCATGGTGGTCGCCATCATCCTGCTCTGCCTGTTTCCGGAACTGGCCACATGGCTGCCGGACGCCGTGATGGGAGAACGCCGATAATGTTCCTGGCCGACCTGCTTACCACCGTCTTCGAACGCAGGTACCGTTCGAGGAGTGCGGACAAACCGGACGACAGGCGGATCGAAGCCCTGGTCGACGACCTGATCGGGGCGACCGGGGAGGTCTCCGGGGTCTCGATGGCAAGGCAGATACTCGGCCGTTACGCCGCGATGACGGACGACGACAAGCGCGGGTTCTTTCATCATCTCGCGAAAGAACTGTCCGTTTCCGCACCGAACGTCCGGGCCGCGCTGGAGCTTTACGAAAACGGCCAGTCGAAAGCGAGCTACCGCGCGTTCCTGGAGGCCGTCGAACCACCGCGCCAGGAACTGATCCGCAGGCTCAACCAGGTGCCGGACGCGACCCGGTTCCTGGTGAGAATGCGCGAGGACCTGCTGCGCCTGAGCCCGGGAGACGACGCGTTGCAGGCGCTCGACCTCGATTTCCGGCACCTGTTTTCAAGCTGGTTCAACCGGGGCTTTCTGGTCCTTCGGCACATCAACTGGGACAGCCCGGCGCAGCTTCTTGAAAAGATCGCGGCTTACGAGGCCGTACACGAAATCGACGGCTGGGACGATCTCAGAAGGCGTCTTGCGCCGGCGGACCGGCGCTGTTTCGCGTTTCTCCATCCCGCGATGCCGGATGAGCCGCTGATTTTCGTCGAAGTCGCGTTGACGCGGGGCGTTCCCGGATCGGTTCAAGACCTGCTGGCGGAGAACCGCACGGTGCTCGACGCCGAGACGGCCGACACGGCCGTCTTTTATTCCATCTCCAATTGCCAGGAGGGCCTGGCGGGAATTTCTTTCGGAAATTCGCTCATCAAGCAGGTTGCCGCGGATCTGGCCCTCGAATTGCCCGGCTTGAAGACCTTCGTCACCCTGTCTCCGATCCCGGGCCTCGTCCGCTGGTTTGAAGCCGAAGGCCTCGCGGTCGATGCCGACAACGAAGAAAGCCTGCGCCAGCAGGCGGCACGTTATCTGGTGACGGCCAAGCGCAAGGACGGCCTGCCGCTGGATGCCGTTGCCAGGTTCCATCTCGGCAATGGCGCACTGGTGCATCAGGTCCATGCCGGGGCCGATCTGTCCGGCAAGGGCGTGCGCCAGTCCGCCGGCGTGATGGTGAACTATCTCTACGATCTGAACAGCGTGACGCAGAACCATGAACGTTTTGCCGCCTCGCGAACCGTCGCCGCCTCCGCGGACATACGGTCGCTGTGCGCGGCCGCGAACGAAGCAGTCGCCCCAGGAGCCTGAACGATGACCAATCCTCTCTACGACCAGCTGTTCGGAAAGCACGCAGGCAAACAGACGCCCTTCCTGCTTTTCCGGGATGGCGCCGTTCTGACCCACGCCGCCTTTCTGGAACAGGCGGCCAGGTTCGCGCATGTCCTGACCGAAGGTGGTCTGAAGCCGGGCGACCGTGTCGCCGTTCAGGTGCACAAATCCGCGGAAGCCCTTGCGCTCTACGCGGCATGCGTTCAGGCCGGCATCGTGTTTCTGCCGCTCAACACGGCCTATACCGTTGATGAACTGGATTATTTCATCGACAACAGCGGCGCCCGGATCGTCATTTGCGATGACGGCAGCAAGACACTTCTGCAGCCGGTCGCCGATCGTCTCGGTGCGGGTGTCGAAACGTTGAATGCAGACGGCTCCGGCTCCTTGAGCGACCGGTCCGCCGCCATGCCGGCGCACTATCCGACCGTGGAGCGGTCAGCGGATGATCTCGCAGCCTTTCTTTATACATCCGGTACGACGGGACGGTCCAAGGGCGCCATGCTGACCCAGGACAACCTGCTGTCGAACGCCGCGACGCTGGCAGATCTCTGGCGGTTCACCGCCGAAGACGTCCTGCTGCATGCCCTGCCGATCTTCCACACCCACGGTCTGTTCGTGGCCACCAACGTGACCCTGATCGCCGGCGGATCGATGATCTTCCTGCCGAAATTCGACCAGGACGCGGTCATCGACCTGTTGCCGAAGGCCACGGCGATGATGGGCGTGCCGACCTTCTACACCAGACTTCTGGGGGACGAGCGTTTCAACCGCGAGCTGACCGGGCACATGCGTCTGTTCGTGTCGGGCAGTGCGCCGCTTCTGGCCGAAACCCACAAGGATTTCGAGGACCGCACCGGTCACCGCATCCTGGAGCGCTACGGCATGACCGAAACCAACATGAACACGTCCAACCCCTATGACGGCGAACGCAAGGCCGGGACCGTGGGCCCGCCGCTTCCCGGTGTCGAGCTGATCATCACCGATCCCGATACGGCTCAGGAGCTGCCGCAGGGCGACATCGGCCAGATCGAGGTGCGTGGGCAGAACGTGTTCAAGGGCTACTGGCAAATGCCGGAGAAAACGGCAGCCGAATTACGCGACAACGGCTTCTTCATTACCGGGGATCTCGGCAGGATCGACGAGGACGGCTATGTCCAGATCGTCGGCCGCAACAAGGACCTGATCATATCCGGCGGCTACAACATCTATCCCAAGGAGATCGAACTCCTGCTGGATGAACAGCCCGGCGTCCTGGAAAGCGCCGTGATCGGCGTGCCCCATGCGGATTTCGGTGAAACCGTGCTTGGCGTCATCGTTCCAAGGCCGGGAGAAACACCCGATCCGGAGCAGATCCTTCAGGTGGCGGGCGCCTCGCTGGCCCGCTTCAAGCATCCCAGAAAGCTCGTCATCGTCGACAGCCTGCCGCGCAACACCATGGGCAAGGTGCAAAAGAACCTGCTGCGCGACGCGTTCAAGGACACGTTTGCGGCCGGGTGAGGGCCGCAAACGTCACCTAGTTCCAGCCGCCCGCGTAGGTCTTGTAGAAGATGTGCAGGCCGACCTGGCCGCGTTTGGCCATGGATTTCGCCCAACGCGGATTGACATAGGTCGCGTGGTAGTGGGTCGAGGCGTCGACCATCTTGGAATAGCGCTTGCCGTCAAGGACTTCCCTGGCCAGCTTCTGGGCTGTCTTCCAGGCCACCGGGCTGGCAATCCGGTCCTTGATGCCGTCGCAGGCAAAGGAGAACTGGCAGCGGTTGCGCTTGTGGCGGTTCTGGTAGACGACACCGCAGATGGTGTCCGGATAGGCCGGGTTCTTGACCCGGTTCAGGACCACCTGGGCCACGGCCTCCTGGCCGTCCTCGGCTTCGCCGCGGGCCTCGAAATAGATCGCTTCCGCCAGGCAGCGCTGTTCCTTCTTCTCGCCGACCGAGAGGGGCAGGGGTTTCTGAGCCCACCAGTGCGGGTTGTCCGGATCCTCCGGCGGCGGCAGTTCCTGCTCGTATTTGGCCGCGCCGAAGAGCGCGTCGAAGGGCTCCTTGGTTTCCCTGACGCTGTCCGGCGCATAGGCCGACACGAGCGAGAAACTGGCGGCAGCGGCGTTACGCGCCATCATCACTTTCTGAAGGTCGATCGGACCGCCTTCCAGCAGGCCGTCCCTGCCGGCCCTGGCAAGGCGGCGGGTTTCCTTGGCATCGAGCGGCTGCGCCTTGACGAAGGCGACACGGGGAAGGTCCTCGTGCTTCTTCTCCGTGGAGATCAGGCTCGTCATCAGGTAAAGGTTGCCGGAGGCACGATCGACCATGTGCCGGTCCGGAGCCATCGTGATCCGGCGGTCGCCCTTGGCGCCCTTGTTGGTGGCGATCTCGTCCGGAATGACGGTCGGGCGCGAGCTTGCGGCCACATCCGCCAGTCCGACGACAGCCCTGGTCTCGAAATCCTTGTCCGCGGACGTTAGCGTGAGCACCGGAGCACTGGTATGATCCGGAACCGGTATCGACCCGAGTGCCAGGTTGGGGGCCAGTTTCGAGGTGTAGTTCGCCGGCTCGAGCGCCATCATCCAGCGCGGCGTCTCATGGTCGCGCGCATTGACGAGGGCGAAGATATCCTGGTTGCCTGCGGTTCCGCCGAGGCCGAACCAGGCGAGCGGACAGGCAATCAGAAGATTGCGCATCCGGCGCCTGCGCGCGCGGACCGGGCCGTATTTCTGAGACATGCTAGAAGAAAACCGCTTTTTGTTGCGGGACATAGGGCCAGACATACGCAGCCAACTCCAACTCGGTACACATCATCCCGAATACGCCGGGTGATCAGTGCTAACGTCGTGTGAACAGCGACGCAGAAATTCAAGATGTGCGCTTAACCTTGAAAGAGCGTTAATGCGGGACAAAATCGCGGAATATCGCGGACGGTTTCGCCGAAACACGCCCCGTCATGGTTAATAGTGCGAAGGTGTCGGGTGCGATTTCAGGGCCGTGCGGACCGCCGGGCGGCTCAGCGGCCGCCGACCCGCAGTCCGGGAGCCGGCCGTTCGCTCATCAGCTGATGGCGGAAGCGGAACAGCGCCGCCGGCCGACCGCCGGTGGCGGTGGAGGTCGCTCCGGTCGGTTCGACAAGGTCGGCGTTTTCCACCAGACGGCGAAAATTCTGCTTGTGCAGATGGCGCCCTGAGATCGCCTCGACCGAGGTCTGCAACTCCGTCAGAGTGAAGGCTTCCGGCATCAGTTCGAAGATCACCGGCCGGTATTTCAGCTTGCCCCTGAGGCGGGAAATCGCGGTCGCCAGAACGCGGCGATGATCGAACCGCATCGGCGCACCGAGCGCCGGCAGCGCACCGCGCTCCAGCGCCGCGCGCCTTCCGTCTGTGCGCGCTTCGGCCACCAGGCCCGCCTCGTAGAGCAACTCGTATCGCTCGAGGGCCCGTTCCTCGTCCCAGCCGGTGGCGCCGGTTCCGAACGCCAGGTGGATGCGCTCCCGCCGGCCGAGCGCCCGGGGCGGTTCTCCGTCCGGGGGCGGTTCCTTGGCCCAGGCGTCGAGCGCGGGCAGGATGTCCCGGTCCAGAACGCCGGGCCGGCCGGCCCGCCAGTCTTCCCAGGGGAAATAGTCGTACCAGGAGCGCCAGGCCGAATTGTGCCGGGCAAGCATGCTTTCCGACCCCGCGGTCTGCCGCGTGAGCGCCAGATAGCCGACAGAGACCACATGCGGGCCTTCGTCTCCCGTGACCCTGTGCCGTCCCCGGTCTCCGAACGTATAGAGCTGCTCAACGTAGCCAAGCCGCAGGGCGGTCTGGTTCTCCACCCATGTGCGCAGGCCGATTTCAAACGTGCGGTGCCGGATCGGATCGAACGGACCGAAGGGCAGGCTGTCCAGCGACGTCTCTCCGGCGTCGTTCACATGAACGATCTGCGGCAGGCCTTCGGCAACCGACACGACGACGGCGTTCAATCCGATTTCGATACTGGCTTGCCGGTGGGGCATGGCGGCTCCGGTCAGTCGATGGGCATGACGAAGGGGGTGCCTTCAAAGGCATTGGCGCCGCGGCCGATGCCGCGCACCGCATCAATCATGCGTCCCTCGCGGCCAAGCAGCTTGTCGCCCATGGCGACGATGCGGCCATTCGGCGTCGCGGACGGCGCGCGTTCCCGCAACAGCGCCGCGAGCCGGTACTCGTCCGCGGCCGGGTTCAGCGCGCAGGCGGCAACATAGGCGCCGGCCGTGGAGCGGCTGATCCCCGCCCAGCAGTGGATCACCAGGGGCGCCTGCCGGTCCCAGGATGCGATGAAGTCCAGAAACGCCACCACATGCTGTTCGCTGGCCGGAACGAGTCCGGCCACCGGGTCGACAATGTCGTTGAAGGCCAGGAACAGATGCCGGTCCGGCGGGATGCCTTGCGGTGTCGGCACGCTCATTTCCGCATTGATCAGCGTGACCAGGGATCTTGCGCCGGTGGCGGCGACCGTCTCGGGCAGTTTGGACAGGGAACAGACGTGCAGCATGACAGGACCGGGTTATATCTCTGAAGGTAAACTAGGACTGTTTGCGGCTGAGGTCACCCGTTTCCATGCGGGCTTTTCCGTTTGTTCCCCGTTTCGCGCAGCGTGTCGATCAGCTCGAAGCGCTCCATGAACTTTTCCTGTGCGATCTTGACCGGCAAGGGCTCCAGTCCGTAGCGCAGCTTGCCGTCGCTGTTGAGGGGAAAGCCGCGGGGCCGTCCGAAGATCCGCGCCGCTTCCCCGTCTTCGAAACCGGCCAGCTCGACCGCCTCGAAATAGGCGCAGATGATGTCCGCGCGCTTGGCCAGTTTCTTGACGGTCAGGGGGATTTCGGCGGGCAGGCCGAAGCGCAGATGGATCGCGCCCTGGAGGCGGGACTCCACCGCCTTGTAGGCTTCGCCGATCACCGCCTTGAACGGCGAGATCATGTCGCCGATGACATATTCGGGCGCATCGTGCAGCAGCACCGCCAGGCGCCAGTGCGGCGGCAGGTCCGGCTTCAGCATCAAGGCGATGTCTTCCACGATCATGGAGTGTTCGGCGACCGAGAAGGCATGATCGCCGAAGGTCTGGCCGTTCCAGCGCGCCACCCGTGCAAGCCCGTGGGCGATGTCAGTAAGCTCGACATCAAGCGGCGAGGGGTCCAGCAGGTTGAGGCGTCTTCCGGACAACATGCGCTGCCAGGCACGGGGCGGCTGGTCGGAACGGGCGGCGGGCATCGGACCTCGAACGGCTTTCTGTTTTAGTCCGCGGTGCCGGTCTCCGGCCAGCTGAAACCGGCCCAGTCGGGCAGCCTGACCTGGATCTCCACGCCACCGCAGTCAAGAAGGGTGCCGTTTTCCTTGGCCAGCGCGACCTTGTCAAGGCGGACGAGCGCAAGTCCGGCGAAAGTGTCGCCGCCCGGCGCCGACGACCCGAGGACACCGACAGACTTGCCGCCGGCCGTGATGTCCGTGCCTTTGACTGGAAGGGCCGCCGCGCCTTCGACCTGCACGAAGCGCTTGCGCGCGGTGCCGCGGTGGTGAACGCGCGAGACCACTTCCTGGCCGACATAGCAACCCTTGGCAAAAGAGACGCCGCCAAGCTGGTCGAGATCGGCGTCATGGGGGAAGATGTCCGAATAGTCGTAGTCGCAAAGACCTTCCGGCACGCCGAGGCGGATCCTGTGGGCGTGATAGGCGGCAAGACCGGCGTCCTCGCCCCCAAGGATGGCCACCAGGTCGGCCACCGCGCCCGACAGACGCTGACCCATGGCCTCAAGGCGCGGATCGGTGACGGATGTCAGGGACCCGCTCGCCGCCGCCATGGGGCCGCCCCAGACGGCAACAACACCGATGCCATCTTCACACTTCTCCAGTTCGACCTTGGCCCTCAGCCGGTAGAATGTCAGCCGCTTCAGCAGGTCCGGCGCGGCAACGGCCGGCGCGTCCAGAAGATAGCCGCCGTCCACCTTGTAGACCAGGAAATCGAACAGGATCTTGCCCTGTGGTGTCAGCAGGGCCGCCGCCGTCGCACCACCGGGTTCAAGCCCGTCGATATCAGCCGTCACCAGGTTCTGCAGAAAGTGTTGAGCCTCGGGTCCGCCGGCGCGGATCAGCGCACGGTCGGTCAGGTGGGCGAAGGACGGTGACGGCACGGGGAGCTCCTTGCTCGGTGATCGCACGGACGGGTTTCCTGACAGCGACATAGGCTTTCCGGGGAGCGCGGACAAGGCTTCGAAACTGCTGTGGCATCTGGTTCTTTGCGGCGGGGCCGCGTATAAGCCCATCGAAACCGACACGACCTGATTGCAAATTGAGCCGGAGGTGCCCCATGAGCGCGACCTATGACCTGATCCTGAAAGGCGGAACCGTTGTCAACCAGGACGGCGAGGGTCTGCGGGACGTTGCCGTCCGGGGCGGAAGGATCGCCGAAATCGGCGCTTTCGATGCCTTGCAGGCAGGCGAAGTGATCGATTGTACCGGGCTTCATGTGCTGCCCGGCGTCATGGACACGCAGGTGCATTTCCGCGAGCCGGGGCTCGACCACAAGGAAGATCTGGAATCGGGTTCGCGCGCAGCCGCGATGGGCGGCGTGACTGCCGTCTTCGAAATGCCGAATACCAATCCGCTGACCACCTCCGAGGCAGCGCTCGCCGACAAGGTCAGGCGCGGCCATCACCGCATGCATTGCGACTTCGCCTTCTGGGTCGGCGGCACGCGCGACAACGTCAAGGACATTCCGGAGCTGGAACGGCTGCCGGCCGCCGCCGGGATCAAGGTGTTCATGGGCTCGTCCACCGGTGATCTTCTGGTTGAGGACGACCAGGGCGTGCGCGAGATCCTGTCCGCCACCCGCCGCCGGGCGGCGTTTCATTCCGAGGATGAATTCAGGTTGCGCGAGCGTATGGGCGAACGGATCGAGAGCGACCCCAGCTCGCATCCGGTGTGGCGCGACGAGATCGCGGCGCTTCAGTGCACGCAGCGGCTTGTTGGCATTGCCCGCGAGACCGGCGCCAAGATCCACATCCTGCATCTGTCGACCGCCGAGGAAGTCGACTTCCTGATCGACCACAAGGACGTTGCCTCCATCGAGGTGACCCCGCATCACCTGACCCTGACCGACGAGGCCTATCAACGGCTCGGCACCCTGGTTCAGATGAACCCGCCGGTGCGCGCCCCGCGCCATTCCGAGCGGCTGTGGTGGGGGCTTCAGCAGGGCATCCTCGATATCTTCGGTTCCGATCATGCGCCGCATCTTCTGGAGGAAAAGCGGAAACCGTATCCGGCCTCGCCCTCCGGCATGACCGGTGTGCAGACGCTGGTGCCGGTCATGCTCGACCACGTCAATGCCGGCCGGCTCTCGCTGGCGCGCTTCGTCGACATGACCAGTGCCGGGCCGGCGCGCCTGTTCCAGACCGCCAGAAAGGGCCGGATCGCGGTCGGCTACGATGCCGATTTCACCGTGGTCGACCTGAAGCGCAAGCAGACCATCCGCAACGAGTGGATCGCCTCCAAGTGCGGCTGGACCCCCTATGACGGCAAGGAGGTCACGGGCTGGCCGGTCGGAACCCTCGTCAGGGGACAGCAGGTCATGTGGGAAGGGGAGCTGGCAACGCCGTCGCGCGGCGAGGCGGTTCTGTTTCAGGACAGCCTGAGAGGCTGAGCCATCCGTGAAACGGGAACCCGCCGCGCGCCCGTCGACACATCGGCAGGTGCCCAACTGTACAAAATGTGATGTGAATAACAGCCGAAAGCTGGCTAATGTGCGATTTCTCGGTGAAACGATGAAGGAAACCAATGGGTAACCGTGTTTCCTAACCGGATTTACATAGGTATTGTCTAGAGTTTGAAGAGAGCTTTATGGGTTTTTGCGTAGGGGAGCTCAAGGATGTTGTCAGTAAGTTTTAATAGCAGGCGCTCGCTGCTGGGTCTCGCCGGAGCTGCCGTTTTGTCGTTCACCACTCTGTCTGGGGCCGTTGCCCGCGACAGCGGGGCGGAGGCTGCGGAAATTCCGGCGACTGAATCGCCGCTTCATATGCTGATCTCGCTGAACGAACAGCAGATCAAGGTTTTTCGCGGTACCGATCTGATCGAGACCTCACCGATCTCCTCCGGCATGCGTGGCCACAGCACCCCGACAGGGGTCTTCTCCATTCTGGAAAAGCGCCGCAAGCACTTTTCCAATCTCTACAACAATGCGCCGATGCCGTTCATGCAGCGGTTGACCTGGTCGGGCATCGCCCTGCATGTCGGCAAGCTGCCTGGCAGGCCGGCCTCCCACGGCTGCATCCGCCTGCCGCGCGACTTCGCCAAGTCGCTCTACGGCATGACGGACCGCGGCATGCATGTGGTCATCACCAGGGACGGAACCGCCCCGGTCGGCGTGCGCCACGCGGTGTTGCCGCAGCCCTATGCGCCCGAGACCGAAGTCGCCAGCCTGTCCCGCGAGACCATTGCCGCCGACGCGGCGCTGCGCGGTGCGATCCATGAGGCCGCGCTGCAATCCAATGTGCCGAACGTGCTTCTGGACAACCCTCATTTCGACCAGCCGCTGCGCATGATCATCACGCCGCAGCAGGCACCGAACCGGGTGAAGGTGCAGCAGCGCCTGCTCAACCAGATGGGCTTCAACGCGGGCCCGGTCGACGGTGTCGCCGGCCGCAAGACCCGCGCCGCGATCAGCCTCTATCAGGAAGGCGCCGATCTGCCGGTAACCGGCAGGATGACCGACGCTCTGGAGGCCCGCATCCACGCGGATGCCGGCTACGAGGAGCCGCAGAACGCTGTGTTGCGCATCCGCCGCAAGTTCCGCGACATCTATTCCGCGCCGGTCACCATCAACGACATGCACCGGGACATCGGCACCCATGTCTTCACCGCGCTTGATTTCCAGCTGGGCGACAATGCCGTCGACTGGATCGCCGTTTCCGCCGAAGGCGAACGCGGCGGCGCACCGGCCGATGTCCTCGACCGGATCGAGATGCCGGAGGCGGTTGCCCTGGAAGTCTCCAGGATGCTGACCCCGGGCACGTCCCTGACGGTCACCGACCGCAGCTTCAAGCGCAACACCGGCCTCGGCACCGACTTCGTGGTGATCACCCGCTGATCGACTGCGCATCCGGGATCGGAAAAAATCCAGGAAGCCCCTGCCCCGGCGGGGGCTTTTTTTGTCTGGAAACAACCCTCTCGTGTCGTCGCTCCACGCCAATTTTATTTTCGGGCTCACGGACGGAATTATTACCCGGATAAACGGCAATTTCCCCCGGAACGTCACCAAACTGTCGTGTCGCTCACGTATCGGAAGGCAGTTTATTCGCGCAGGTGACACGGGAGAACATGATGGCTCAGAGCACGCTGACGGCTTCGAAAAAACGCTTGAAAAATGCGGTTCACCGCTCCGAGGCAGCCTCTCGTGAAGGTATTCTGGAGCGGCTCTTCACCTTCGCCTTCAAGGGTCTCGTCTATCCGCAGATCTGGGAAGATCCGGATGTCGACATGAAGGCGCTGCGCCTGACACCGCAATCCCGAATGATTGCCATCGCATCCGGCGGCTGCAACGTGATGTCCTATCTGACCGCCAACCCGGCCGAAATCACCGCCGTGGACCTGAACCGGGCCCATGTGGCGCTGGGCCGGCTGAAACTGGCGGCGGCCAGGAATTTCCCGAACTACGAGACCTTCTACCGATTTTTCGGCGAAGCCGACGAAAAGGCCAATGTGGCCGCCTATGAGCGCTTCCTGAAGGACGATCTCGATGCGGAAACGGTGGCCTACTGGGAAGGCCGCGATGTCGCCAACTGGGGCCGCAAGCGCATCACGCTGTTTTCCCGCGACCTCTATCACCACGGCCTGTTGGGGTATTGCATCGGTGCCGGCCATCTGATTGCCCGGCTCTACGGCATCGACCCGAAGCACATGGTCAAGGCCGGCTCGCTCGAGGAGCAGCGCACCTTCTTCGATACGGCGCTGGCCCCCCTGTTCGACAAGCGCCTCGTGCGCTGGGCGACCTCCAAGAAGATGTCGCTCTATGGCCTCGGCATCCCGCCCGCGCAATATGACGCGCTGGTCTCCGCCAATGCGGAGGGCGACATGTCGGCGGTGCTGCGCCAGCGGCTGGAAAAGCTGGCCTGCGACTTCTCCATGAAGGACAATTATTTCGCCTGGCAGGCCTTCGGGCGCGGCTATGCACCCGGCGGGGATGGGACAGGTGGCTCCACCGGAGAATCCGGCCCGTTGCCGCCGTACCTGAAGCGGGCGCATTTCGAGGACATCCGCGAACGCGCCGGGCGCGTCCGCGTGCTCAACCGGAACTTCACAGAGCACCTGCAGTCGGTGGCCGACGACACGCTCGATGCCTATGTGCTGCTCGACGCCCAGGACTGGATGACCGATCACCAGCTCAACGCGCTGTGGAGCGAGATCACCCGGACCGCGCGCCCCGGCGCCCGTGTCGTCTTCCGCACGGCCGCCGAACCGACCCTGCTGCCAGGCCGCGTCGCCGACGAAATTCTCGACCGCTGGACCTACGAGGAAGCAGAAAGCCTGGAGCTCGGCCGCCAGGACCGCTCTTCCATCTATGGCGGATTCCACCTCTATGTCTTCAACGGCTGACAGCAGGCGACAGGCGGATACCAGGATGAGCGAAGCTGCCGAAACCGCCCGGCTGATGGACGGCGTCTATCGCCGCCAGCGCCACTTTTACGACCTGACCCGCAAATACTATCTGCTCGGCCGGGACCTCCTGATCGACGAGTTGCAGCCGCCCGACGGCGGCGCGGTGCTGGAACTGGGCTGTGGTACCGGCCGCAACCTGATCGCTGCCGCCAGACGGTATCCGGACGCTCGTTTCTACGGCCTCGACATTTCCCGGCAAATGCTCGAGACGGCGCGAACCAACATCGACAAGGCCCGCTTGAGCGACCGGATCACTTTGGTCGAGGGCGACGCCGCCAATCCGGCGGCAACCGAGCGTCTGGGTGTCCCTGCCTTCGACCGGGTGTTTTATTCCTACACCCTCTCCATGATCCCGATCTGGCGCGAGGCGCTGGCCGCAGGCGCGGCCCGCCTCAAGGACGGCGGCCGCATCCACGTGGTCGATTTCGGCCAGCAGCAACGCCTTCCCGGCTGGTTTCGCAAGCTGCTCTTCGCCTGGCTGAAGTCCTTCCACGTGACCCCGCGGGCGGAGCTGGAAGCCGAACTGCAGGATCTGGCGCAAAAGACGGGGACCGACCTGACGGTCCGTCCTCTTTACCGGGGCTACGCTGAGTATGCGGAGCTGCGCAAGGCGGAGGCCGCGGGATAGGACGGCGCGGGGCGCCGATGAAGCCGGGTCATGAACACAGCCGTTCGACGACGAAATCCATCTCCGAGTGAAGCTGTTCGTCCTCCAGGGCAACGAAACGCCCTTCCAGAGCGATGGAAACGAGGCCGTGCATGGCCCCGAAGCAGGTGCGTGTCCGCACGCTGAGGCCAGCCTCGTCCAGGCCCGGCGCAAGTTCTGCGAGCGCATCGGCAATCAGGGACAACAGACGAATGTTTTCCAGCTGGTGTTCTTCCGGCATTTCACGCCGGTCCGGCAACTGGTGCGCGAACAGGCCGCGCCAGGCATTCGTATCCGCCGCCGCATAGTCCAGATATGTCCGCGCAAGAACCTTGAGACGGGTCAGGGGATCGCAGATCCCCGCGCTCGCTTCGGTCAATGCCGCCCGGATCTTCGAGAGTGTCCGCGAATTCACGGCGATGATCAGCTCGTCCCGGTCCGAAAAATGCTTGTAGACAGAACCCACGGAACAGTCGGCCCTGGAGGCGACTTCCCGGATCTGGACCGCATCTATCCCGTTCTCCGTCATGACGGTCGCCGCGGCCTCAAGCACGCGTCGCCGGGTTTCCTCGCTTTTCGTCTTCTGCAGGCCCGGCATTAACCTGTTCCTTTTTGAAATTGAACAATGTTCACTTTTTTCTTGACCATGCCGGTCAAATGTGGCTTTGTCAAATAGTGAACAATGTTCATTTTTCTGGAGGAATAATGACCAACAGATTTGTATCCACATTCAAGGGCCTCTTCGCGGAAAGCGATGGCGGGCTGGAGGCGCGTACCGATCTCGCAGTCCTGTCGGGCCAGTTGCGGGAAGCAGGAGGCGCGGTGCGTCAGGCCCGGCTCGCACTGGCGCTTGCTTCCGCCCAGCACCAACAGGACCGGAACCGCAGGGACCGGATCGACCGGACCCTGCTGGACCTCGAGGACCGGACCCGGGCTGCGCTCGTTCAGGGCCGGGACGGGTTTGCCCGGGAAGGGGCGGAGGCGATCGCGGTCCTTGAAGACGAGCGGGAGGCGCTCGACCGGTCGGTCCACAGTTCCGAACCCGATCTCGCGGCCCTGAGGCAAAACCTGCACCGGACAGAAGCGCGTCTGCGGGATCTCGAACGTGGCCGCAATGTCGCCCATGTGCGGGCCCGCATCAGCGCGGCCGGATCCGCGACGGCTTATCCGGCGCCCCTGTACCAGGCGGAAGAAACGCTGGAGCGCATCAACACCAGACAGGAACGCGGGGTCCTTGCCGATCAGGCGCTCGCGGCCCTCTCGGTCATCGACCGGCCCGGGGATCTGATCGAACGTCTGGCCGACGCCGGATGCGGTTCTCCGGCCTCTAGTTCCGCCGATGCCGTTCTTGAGCGCCTGCGGGCAACCTCCACTCAAGCTGTTGAAATAAAAAACTAACTCACACAAGGAAAGGTCAGATACCATGCAGGAAGAGCAGATCAAACATTCGAACAACTGGACCCTGTTCACGATCGTGAGCTTCGCCGTTGCTGCCGGCATGATGGCCATCGGGATCTACAATCTCGAAGCCAGTTTCTCGGCCAAGGGGTTCTACACCATGGCCGCGATCATGCTTGTGCACACGTCGGTGACACTGACGAAAACGCTGCGTGACCGCGACGAGGTGACCAAGCTCCACAACCGGATCGAGGAAGCCAGGACCGAAAAGCTGTTGATGGAAGTCGGCAAACCCGGCGTGTCCTGACGCCAGAGACGAGGGGCCGGACCATCCGGCCCCTGCCTGCACCAAACCGGAGAACGGCCATGTCCCAATTCCAATCCCAGTCCCTGATGAAATCCGTGCGTTTCGCGCCCCTGTTCTGGACCCAGTTCCTGTCCGCATTCAACGACAACTTCCTGAAGAACGCTCTCGTCTTTCTGGTCCTGTTCAACGTCGCCGACGGCGGGGCGGTTCTGATTTCGGTGGCAAGCGCCGTTTTCATCGCGCCATTCCTGCTCCTGTCCGCGCTGGGCGGGCAGATCGCGGACAGATGCGACAAGGCGCTTGTTGCCCGGCGTCTCAAGCTCCTTGAAATAGGCGGTGCCGTTCTGGCCGTCGGCGGCATGGCGATCTCGAGTGTTCCGGTGCTTTTCGCCGCGCTGCTGGTCTTCGGCATCGGCTCGGCCCTGTTCAGCCCGGTCAAATACGGGCTGTTGCCCGACCATCTGGACCGGTCCGAACTGACCAGGGCCAACGCCTGGGTCGAAGCCGGAACGTTTCTGGCGATCCTCGGCGGGACCATTGCCGCGGGCCTGATGTTTTCCTCCGGCAATGCATCGCTCCTGTTCGCACCGCTCATGATCGGCCTTGCCCTTGCCTGCTATGCCTGCGCCCGCAAGATACCCTCGGCGGGCAGTGCCGCTCCGGACCTGAAGGTCGACTGGAACATCCTGCGCTCCAGTCACGGCATCCTGCGCGACCTGTTCGCCGACCGCCGCCTTGGCCGCACCGCCTTGATGACCTCTTGGTTCTGGATGACGGGCGCATTGGTCATGGCGCTTCTGCCGATCGTCGTGAAGGATGTCCTGGGCGGCGGTGAACTGGCCGTGACCTGGTTCCTGACCGTCTTCGCCGTGTCCATCGGCATCGGCTCGGCGCTGGCCGCCTGGTTGTCCGCCGGCCGCGTCGTGCTGTTGCCCGCTGTTGCCGGAACCGCCCTCATCGCCGTCTTCGCGCTCGACACGGCCCTGACCCTGTCACACGTTACCCCGGGCGCGCCCGACACGGGCTTTGCCGCCTTCCTTGCCCGTCCCGATGTCATGCGGCTGAGCGTCGACATGGCCGGCCTCGCCATTGCCGGTGCCCTTCTTGTCGTCCCCACCTTTGCCGCCCTTCAGGCCTGGGCCGCGCCCGAACGCAGGGCACGGACCATCGCCGGGGCCAACGCTCTGGGAGCCGGCCTGATGGCGGTGTCCAGCGGTGCTCTTGCGCTCGCTCTGGGGGCAGGCACCGAGCCGGTCCACGTGATGCTGGTTCTGGCGGTGCTGAACGCAGTCGCAGCGGTTGTCATGTTCCGGTTCCTGCCGACGGATCCGTTCCGGGATCTCGTTTCGATCATCTATCGCGCGTTTTTCAGGATGGAAATCCGGGGTCTTGAAAACCTGGAAAAGGCGGGAACTGCCCCGATCCTCGCCCTGAACCATGTCAGTTACCTGGATGCGGGCCTGGCGCTGACCCTGACCGAGAAAGCCCCGACCTTCGCCATCGACTACAATGTCGCGAAGCGTTGGTGGGTGCGCCCGTTCCTGAAGCTGGCAAATGCCTTGCCGGTCAACCCGGCCAAACCCCTGGCCACGCGGGCGTTGATCCAGGCGGTCAACGCCGGTCAGCCGATGGTGATCTTCCCGGAGGGGCGCCTGACCGTGACAGGCAGCCTGATGAAGGTCTATGACGGCGCCGCCATGGTCGCAGACAAGACCGGCTCGATGGTCGTGCCGGTGCGGATCGAGGGACTGGAGCGGACACCTTTTTCCTATCTGCGCCCGGCCCAGATCCGCAAGAGACTGTTTCCGAAGGTCAGGGTGACCATTCTGGAGCCGGAGAAACTCGCCGTGGACGAAGCCCTGAAGGGCCGCCGTCGCCGCGCGGCTGCCGGTGCCAGGCTCTACGACATCCTGTCCGGCCTGATGTTCGAAACCGATCTGGCCAACCGGCAGACGATAATCGAGCGGGTCGTGGAGACCGCGAAGGATCGCGGCATGTCCAGCGTCGCCATCGAGGATCCGGTAACCGGTGCGCTCACTTACGGCAAGCTGCTCACGGGCGTCGCCGTCCTGGGGCGCAAGCTCGCCGAAATCGCCCGGGAAGACGAATCCATCGGCGTGATGCTGCCGAACGCCAATGGCGCTGTCGTCACGACGCTCGCCGTCATATCCGCCGGCAAGGTGCCCGCGATGATCAACTTCACCGCCGGTGCGACCAACGTGGTGTCGGCCTGCCGCACGGCGAAACTGTCCAGGGTCCTGACCTCGCGTGCCTTTGTCGAGCAGGCCAAACTGTCCGCTCTGGTGAGCGAACTCGGCCGTCATGTGGAGATCGTCTGGCTGGAGGATGCCCGCAAGACCATCGGCCCTGCCGACAAGGTGCGCGGGCTTCTGACACGCGCGCGCCCGCTGGTCCGCCGTGACCGCACCGACCCGGCTGCGATCCTGTTCACGTCCGGGTCCGAAGGCACTCCGAAGGGCGTTGTCCTGAGCCACGAGAACATCCTTGCCAATGCCACCCAGGCGGCCGCCCGGATCGATTTCTCGCCCGAGGACAAGGTCTTCAATATCCTGCCCATGTTCCATTCCTTCGGGCTGACGGCGGGCACGATCCTGCCGCTGATCTCCGGCGTGCCGATCTACATGTACCCGTCGCCGTTGCACTACCGGATCGTGCCGGAGCTGATCTACTCATCCAACGCGACGATCCTGTTCGGCACCGACACTTTCCTGAACGGCTACGCGAGGGTTGCCCATGCCTACGACTTCCGGTCCCTGCGGTATTGCTTCGCGGGCGCCGAACCGGTGAAGGCCTCCACGCGGCAAACCTATATGGAGCGGTTCGGCGTGCGTATTCTGGAAGGCTACGGCGTTACGGAAACCGCACCGGTCATCGCAATCAACACGCCGATGTTCAACAAGCCGGGCACGGTCGGCAAGATCCTGCCGGGCATGCGCGCACGCCTCGAACAGGTGCCGGGTGTGGAGGAGGGCGGCCGGTTGCACGTTTCGGGCCCGAACGTGATGCTGGGGTACATGCGCGCGGAGAAGCCGGGAATACTGCAGCCGCTCGCCGATGGCTGGCACGATACCGGCGATATCGTCGAGATCGACGCCGAGGGCTTCGTGATCATCAGGGGAAGGGCCAAGCGGTTCGCGAAGATCGGCGGGGAAATGGTGTCCCTGGCGGCGGTCGAGGAGATCGCGGGCCGGCTCTGGCCCGATGCCTTGTCCGCTGTCGCGGCGATCAGGGACGAGCGCAAGGGCGAAAAGCTGATCCTGATCACCGAAAAGGCCGAGGCCACCCGCATGGAGTTCCTGAAATTCGCCAAGGCCGGCGGCGTTCAGGACCTGATGGTGCCGTCCGAGGTCCGGGTTGTCCCGGCCGTTCCGGTCCTCGGCACGGGCAAGGTCGATTTCGTCGGCGTCGCTGCGCTGGTTTCAGGGGCACCGGACCCCGTGGCCGCGTAGTCATCGCCGGCTGCAAACGCGCCTGACACCGGAAACCCCGCCCGTCGCATAGATCGGGCGGGGGTCACCGTGTCGAGGAAATGTATCTGACGGGCGCGGCGAGCATCCACACCCCGACCCCCAGCATCGTCGAGCCGGCGAAACTGCCGCCCCAGAAAGACAGTTTTCCCGGTCCGAGCCGCTTCACGATCTGCCCTTTCACGGTGACCGCCGTCAGGGCGATGACCGTGAGGCAGACAAAGCCGTTGAGATACATGACGAGGCCGAGCATCAGGATCTGATAGCTGATATGCCCCAGGTCCACCGCAACGAACTGCGGCAGGAACAACGTCAGCAGAACAACCATTTTCGGATTGCCCAGATTGGTCAGGAACCCCTGAAGACAGGCGGCCCACAGCGGCTCGTCTCCCGCTGCGGCGGACCGGTTCGCCTGCGGTGTTCCGGTTCTGCGCCTGGTGAGCTCCGCGGCAAGCATTCTGGAGCCGACATAGATCAGGTAAAGCGCGCCCGCGGCACGAACGCCCATCCAGACCGCGGGAGACAGGGAGTTGATGAAGTCCATCCCGAACGCGATCGCAGGCACGAGAATGAGCCCTGCGGAAATCACGCCGAAAATCGCCGCGAACGCATGCCGCATCCCCTGGGAAGTCGCCCGCGAGACGACGATGATGCTGTCCGGACCGGGGGTCAGAAACATCAGCGCATGGATCCCCACCATGATCATCACCAGGTTCCAGTCCATGAGCAGCCTTTCTGAGTGTCGTCGAGCGTCGGTGTTCGGACGCTATGCTGTGTGCAGCGGATGGTAAAGAGGGATCGGAAGGCTCATGCACCGCGAAACGGTCGAAGGTTTGCGATCCTCGTCCTTGTCAACCTTGTCCAGGCTCCGCAGGCCTTGGTCGCACTCACCAAGGATTTAGTGCCTGACGGCCTTCAACACGGGTGTCACCCCGGACAAACAAGGCGCAGATACGGGGCCTGATCGCGGTGCAACTTGTTGAAAAAGATAGTTTTTTTCATAAAAACTTCTGCAGGTCGACTGCTCTCTGGAAATGAGTGGGCCCCGGGTCTCGCTCTGCTCGCCCGGGGTGACACCGGTGATCGCGGTCGTTCTCCGGTCAAATGCGCGTGCGCTGCCTTCCTCACACCTTTCTTCTCACCAGCCTCCGCCGGAACCGCTCCGGATCAAACCCCTCCGTCCCGGCCTTCGCCGCGTAAATCGCCCGGTCCAGTTCCGCCGTGGCGTTGCCCGGTACCGGCAGGCCGACAGTCCGCCGCCGCGCGAGATACCGCTCTGTCGCCGAGCGCAGCGCGATGAGGTCGTTTGTTCTTGCGGCTGCCTTCAGGGCACGGCGGGTCGGGTCGTGCGGGGACCAGCGCTTCAGCAGCTTCAGGACCTGGGTCTTCCTGCGCGGCGATGCGCCGGAGAGGGCAAGGCCGAGGCCGGCGAGAAGACCGGCTGTGAACAGGGCGCAGGCGATGGCGAGCTGGGAAAGGGACAACCGGCCGGTGCCGGACCTGTTGCTGGTGCGATTGGCCTCAAAACTGGCATAGCCGATGGGGATGGCCGGGATCTGCGCGATCCGCATCTGCCGGGTCACCGTGTCGAACCAGGGGATCTCGACCGGCGGCAGCACGCCGGGTTCGCCGGTCTTGGGGCGCAGGTGCCATTCCCAGATGACGGTGGTTTCCGGTCCCTGCGGCGTCGGCTTCATTTCGCGCACCTCCGGCGCGCTGTAGCTGATCAGCCAGGGCTGGCGCACAATCGGCCGGGGCGGCAGCAGATGGGGCAGCGTGTCGTCGGCGGTGAGTGTTACCCGGCGGATCAGGGTCTCGCCGTCGCGAAGCTTGCCCGGTTGCGCGGACAGCGTGTCCTCCACCTTGAGCACGCTGGCCGCGAGCGGCCGGCTGTCCGCCGGATACGGCGCGACCTGGACCGTCAGCGGCTCGGCATTCACGTCCAGCGGCGCGCGGCCGCCGGTGTCGGTGGCAATGGTGAGATGATGGGTGAGCGGTCCGATCGTCACCGGTCCGGCTTTGCGCGGAAACAGCGCGATGCGCCGTTCCAGGACCCGAACGGCCCGGCCGTTGACCCGCTCCTGGCGCCAGTCGTCACGGGCAAGCTGCATCCAGTCATAGGCGTCCGAGTCGGGGAAAACCAGCGTCTCCAGGGCGATCCGGCTGGTGTATTCGCCCCGAACGGTCACTGGAATCATTTCCCCGACAACGGGCCGTATCTCCGGCACCAGCAGGCGCAGCGTTTCTGCCCCGGCAACCGGAGTGAACAGCAGGATTAGCAGCAGGGCATACCGGATCACCATGGCTCGGCTTCCTCCGCCCGGATCAGGCCGAGCGCGGCCCGGCGCTGGTATTCCTTTTCAAGGCGCAGCCGCAGGAATTCGCCCGGGTCGTCCGAGATCGTTTCCAGCCAGGCCTGGGAGGCACCGACCCCCCGTTCGCCGACCTTGCGCTGCCATTCGGGATCCGGCGTGCCGGGCCAGCCCCACGGGCTGCTGTCGCCCGGACCGGGGCGGCCGCCATGGCCGGTCAGCCGTCCCGGGGCGTCGCTGTCGCCGCGTGTTGCGGCAACCATCGTACCGACAAGATCGCGCAGCCGTCGGGCCTCGTCGTCGGCCGGAGCGGCGAACAGGACCGCGTCGAAATAGGCGACCGACAGCGCATGCTGTCCGGTTGCCGCAAGCGTCAGGGCGCGGTTGAAGGTCTGACCGCGTCCGGCATCGGCGAAAGCCGCGTCGGCGGCCTCATAGGCGCCTTTCCGATAGAGCGCGAGGCCTTTTTCGGCAGGCGCGGTCAGCAGCGCGGCCGCGCCCGGCAACCCGGTCCACAGCGCGATGCGGCCCCATGCGGAGGGCCCGGCAAGGGCAAGGCAGGCAAGCCCGATCAGGAAGGCGGCGGCGGTGCATTTCATGCAAGCCTCCGGAACAGGGCGAGCACGGGGATCATCGCCAGCAGGGCGAACAGCGGCCCGAGATCGTGGAAGCGGAGCGCACGCAGGACACCGTCCCGGCTGAGAGACGCCGCCGACGAAATCCGGCTGAGCACGGGCTCTGGCGCCCGGGCTGGAGCGGTGACACCGGCAGCGCTCAGCTTCTGGAAACGGTCCAGGCGGAGCGCGGGGCCCGCGGTGCCTGAAAGCGTCAGCAGGGAGAGGCGCGCGCCGTCTCCGGCCAGGCGGTCGGCCTCTGCGACCGCTTCCGCGCCGAAACCGCCGCCATCCGAGATCAGCACCAGATCGGCATCGTCCACCCCCGACAGCATCTGCCTGCCAAGCGCCAGGGCGGCGGCGGGGCGGCTGCCTTTTCCGGGGACGGTGTCCGGGCCGAGCACCGCGATCTGGGTTTCCAGCGTCGCCGGGTCGGCGGTCGGAGCAGCAACGTCGAAGGCCTCGCCGGCATAGAGGATCAGGCCGACAGCGCGCCCGTTGGCGGCCCGCAGGATCTGCGCGGCGGCCGCCTGCGCATCGGCCAGCGCCGGACTTGTGGCGACGGATGGCGACATGTCGATGACAATCAGGATCGCGCCGCTTCCGGCCAGCACGGGCGCGTCCGTCCGGGGCACGGCCGGTCCCGCGAGGCCGAGCGCCAGCAGACCGGCCGCTGCGAGGCAGGCAAATCCCGCCCGGCCGGTGTCCGCGCGCAGATGGCCGAGCGTGCGCATGGCCCCCAGCATCGGTGCGGGCAGGACCTGCCGCCAGCCACCCGCTTCTGACCCGCGCCGCCAGGTCCACAGCGCAAGGACGATCAGCAGCGGCAGCACCGCCAGCCACCATGGACGCAGCAGGGTCAGATCGCTCATGTGCTCCTCTTCCTCATCCTCTTCTTCGGGCGGCAAGCAGCAGGAGCAGCACCAACGCGGCACCGGCGGGCCAGATCCACAGCGGGCGCCAGTAGTGCAGGGGCGGGCGGCGCATGGGGCTCGGCTCCAGCCGGTCCAGGGTCGCGGCCATGGCTTTCAGATCGTCCATGGTGCGCACCCGGAAACTGGTGCCGCCGCCGATCTCGGCCATCGCCTTGAGAGCCGTCGCATCGACTGCGTCCCGGGCGCGGGGCTGGCTCTCAAGATCCTCTGGACCGAGCGCGATGGTGTGCACCCTGATGCCCTTGTCTGCTGCCAGCCGGGCGACATCGCTCGCGCGCACCTTGCCTGAGGTGTCGACACCGTCCGACAGCAGCACGACGATCCTTGTGGTGGCCCGGCTGGTCTCCAGCCGCTTGACCGCCAGACCGAGCCCGTCGGCGATTGCGGTTGCCCGGCCCGAGATGCCGATCTGCGCCGTTTCGATGGAGCGGGCGACCGAGGCGACGTCGAAGGTCGGCGGTTGCGCAACATAGGGGCGCTCGCCGAAGACCACGAGGCCGATGCGGTCGCCCTTGCGCGCGGCAACAAAAGCCGATGCTGCCCGCTTGACCGCATCGAGCCGCGACAGCGGCGCGCCGTCCAGAACGAAGTCCTCCTTGACCATGCTGCCGGAAAGGTCGAGGGCCAGGATGATCTCGCGTCCGGAAAACGGCAGGAGGTCCGTCGTCTGCGACAGGCGCGGCCCCGCAAGTGCCAGTACCAGCGCGCCCCAGGCCAGGATCAGCAAGACCCTGCCGGGACGATCGCCCCGGCCTGCCGCCGGCAGGGCCGAGGCGTAGAGACCGGCCGGAACCTGCAAGGCGGCACGGACGGTGCCGGGGCCCGTCAGAAAACGATGGACCAGAAAGGGAAGCGGCAGCAGCAGCAGCGCGAGCGGAAAGACGAGGTTCATTTCCGCCCCGCATCGCGTCTGGAGAAAACCCGTGTCGAGCGCAGGGCGATACGCTCGATGAACTCATTGGACGGAGGGGCTTGGCCGCCATAGGCCGCCGGGCGCAGCGCCTTGGGCAGATGGCCGAGAATGCGCGCGATCGCCAGCAGACGCTCCTGCGGAGCAAGCGCGCGGGTCGCGCGGATGCGGGCCTTTCGGGAAGGCCGGCGCGCCAGGAAAGGTGCGATCAGCAGCGCCACCAGCGCCGCAACCATGAGGCCGGCGCCGAACAGGGCCAGCAGCTCGGCGGGGCCGGGTGCTGTCAGGCCCGGCGGCAGGCGGCCTGCCGGCAAGGCGGCAATCAGCTCAGCCTGTGTCATCTGAGATGGCCATGAAAGTGACGTTCAGCGCCCGCATCCGGGCAGCGAGCGCCGTTGGATCGAATGCCCGCAGCCGCGCGAACCGGCTGGCGGCGCCGGACGAGACCGGCAGGGCCCCGGGCGGTGGGGAAATCTCGGCCGGATCGAGCGGGCACAGCAGGGTCACCCGCCTGCGGCGGGACAGGCGGCGCAGGGCGGCTTCGTCCTGCCGGGCAATGCCCTCCCCATCGGTGGCAAGCCAGACCTGGGCGCCGGGCGGGGCAAGCCGCGCCGCGCGTACCAGCGCCGCCGCGAAAGGCTGGCTGTGCTCCGAAACGTCTCCGTGCAGTTCCAGCGCGCTATCATGCGCCTGTGCGAACATCTGGGCGATGGCACCGAGCTGCCTTGCGCCGGTGCGCGCGGGCAGCGCCGAGACGCCGGTGGCGGTGATCGCCAGCGCGGCAACGGAGGCTCCGCGCGCGGCGGCCTGCCAGCCGTGCCGGGCCAGCAGCCGGGCCGCCCGGACCGAGCGCAGCGTATCGCCCGTGCCCCAAAGCATCGCCGGCCTGAAATCGGCGATCAGCAGCGTCGTGTCGTCCCGGTCCTCGTGAAAGCTGCGCACATGGGGCGTGCCGGTCCGCGCGGTGGCGGCCGGGTCGATCCGTCGGGTGTCGTCGCCTTCCGAAAACGCCCGGATTTCCCTGAGGTCCATGCCGGCGCCCGGCAGTCTGGCCGGAACCGCACCGGGCCTGCGGGTCGCCGGGCGGTGCCTGCCCGGTGGCCGCGCGTCCTCGCGCAGCGCCAGCAGTTCCCGCGCGCTCAGCCGGATGCCCGGATGGTTCAGCGCTGCCCTCACCATGGCTCAACCAGCCGCAGGATATCGGCGACCAGGCCGCGTCCGGTGCGTCCCTCGCTGACTGCGGCCCAGCTCGGGATCAGCCGATGGGCAAGCACGTCGGGCGCCAGCGCCTGGGCGTCCTCCGGCAGGCCGTGGTCGCGGCCCTTCAGCCAGGCGCGGGCCCGCACGGACGCGGCCAGCGCCAGCGTGCCGCGCGGCGAGACGGGATGCTCGACCCATTCGGCAACGGCGCCACCGGGCCGCGACGCCATGACCAGTCGCACGATGAAATCCTTGAGCGCGGGTGCCAGATGCACCCTCGCGACTTCCGCCTGCGCGGTGCGCAGCTCCTCGGCGGACATCTGCTGGATCGGGGAAGCCGCCGCGGCGATGTCCTCGGCTTCCACCAGATCGAGTATGGCGCGCTCCTGCGCGGCTTCCGGCATGTCGAGCGCAAGATGAAGCAAAAACCGGTCCATCTGCGCCTCGGGCAGGGGAAAGGTGCCCTCGTGCTCGATCGGGTTCTGCGTGGCGACCACCATGAACGGATGGGGCAGGGGCCGGGTGACACCGGACGTGGTCACCTGGCGCTCGGCCATGGCCTCCAGCAGTGCCGATTGCACCTTGGGAGGCGCGCGGTTGATCTCGTCGACCAGCACCAGCGCGTGAAAGACGGGTCCGGGAAGAAAGTCGAAGCTGCCGGTTTCCGGCCGGAACACCTGGGTGCCGGTCAGGTCGGCGGGAAGAAGATCCGGCGTGCACTGGATGCGGCCGTGGCTGCCGGGCAGATGGGCCGCAAGCAGCTTGACCGTGCGGGTCTTGGCAACGCCGGGCGGCCCTTCGATCAGCACATGGCCACCGGCCAGCAGGGCGATCAGCAGACGCTCGACCATGTCCGTGTGCCCGATCAGACCCGCCGAGACATCCGCCTCCAGACGTGTGATCGGATGGCAAATATCATCCATACGCTTGCCTCCCATGCGCAGTGATGGACCGGAAGATCCGCGGATGCGCGCCCGAGGTCCGGTTGCGCGGATCTGCAAGGTGGATCGGTTCCTTCAGGCCACTCTACCGTGACCTTGCGATCAGGCTCAATGCATCCTTAATGGGCAGAAAAGGGCATCGCTCCGGGGGGCAACAGACGGGAAAGCCGGTCCGCCTTCATCGTGTTACCGGTAGGTTCTCTCCTCGATCGGGGTCTCCCGGATCCTGGCCAGCAGCATGCCCAGGAGGGCCTTTTCGGCCCGGTTGAGCTTGGCCTTCGGGTTCCAGACCACGTGGACATCGATCTCCGGCAAGGCGTCATAGGGCGGCAACTGCCACAAGAGACCGTCGCGCACATCCCGCCCGGCGACGTGAACCGGCAGGGGGCCGACGCCGAGACCGGCGATGATCATGCGCCGGACTTCCTCCAGATTGGCCGAAGTGCCGACCACCCGGTCTTCCAGATCGGCCTCCGCGCGCATCAGCGTGACCGGCCTCAGCGCGTCTTCCAGCCGGTCGGTGACGAAGCTGACCGCCGACTGGCCGGCAAGATCGGACTTGGTCAGGTCGGTCTTGCCGAACAGGGCATGGGGCGGCCCGCAGAACAGGCCGAAGAATTCGCGGAACAGGCGCAGGTATTCCAGCCTGGGATTTCGATCCCGTACCAGGCAGACCGCCACCGAGGCACGGCGCGCTGTCACGGCCTCCAGGGCGTCCTTGCTGGCCGACACATTGATGGTGAGGGTCGCCGCGGGGTGATGTTCGTGAAATTCGCGCAAGGTATCGTCGAAGAGCGGGCTGACCACGTGACTGGCCATGGCGATCTCGACATGGCCGCGGACCTCGTCGGTGACGTCGCGCATCAAGGTGCCGAGCCGCAGGATGGATCCCTGGATCTCGACCGCCTCCTTGAACAGGAGCGTGCCGGCCTCCGTCAGCTCGAACTGGCCGGGCTTGCGGTTGATCAGCTTGCGTCCGAGCCGGTCTTCCAGCCGTTTCAGGGCACTGGAGACGGTCGGCTGTTTCAGGCGGAGCCGTTCCGCCGCACGGGTCACGCTGCCCGCCTGCGCCAGAACGACAAAGGTCCTGAGCAGGTTCCAGTCCAGGTCGCGGGCCAGCCTCTCGGCCTGGATAGGGCGAAGCTCCTCGGGCATATAGATCTCATCAATACTTGTAATTTCTATTATCTATTTGATCTATGAGGGGCCACCTGCAACGCTGGAGTCAAGCAGTTTTGACAATCCAAAAACCGGTCAGCTCCTGAAGGTCCGTCGATTTCGATCGGCCTTTGCTGATCCAGCGGGGCAAATCCATGAGCGTCGAGGCGCGGGAAAGACGGCAACCGTGGATACTGCTCACGCCGGCCCTGAGCGCGGTGGGCCTGCTGCTGTTCGTGCCGCTCGCGTTCATCGTCGTCTATTCCTTCTGGCTGCGCACCGCCACGGGCGCCGATCAGGCCGGCTTTTATCTCGACAACTGGATCGAGGCGCTCACCGATCCGTTCTACCGGGACATTCTGCTCGGAACGCTGCGCATCGCGGCGATCACCACCTTCGCCTGCGCGGTGCTGGGCTACCCGGCCGCCTATTTCATCGCCCGCTCGAAAGGCAACAAGGTGTTGCTGCTGCTTCTGCTGATGCTGCCGTTCTGGATCAGCTACATCATCCGCACCATGTCCTGGATCAACATTCTGGGCGTCTCCGGCGCGGTCAACTGGCTGCTCCTCAACCTGGGCATCGTCTCCGAGCCGGTTCAGATGCTCTACAACGAGCCGACCGTGATCCTCGGGCTGGTGCATTTCCTGCTGCCCTTCATGGTGCTGAATATCTATGTCGCTTTGGAAGGTGTCGATGTCTCGCTGGAAGACGCCGCCTGTTCGCTCGGCTCGACCCGCTGGCAGGCCTTCCGGGAAGTGACCCTGCCGCTGTCCCTGCCGGGGCTTGCCGCTGGCGGACTGCTGTGTTTCGTCCTGAGCGCCGGCACCTACATCACGCCGCTGGTCCTCGGCGGTCCGACGGACGCCATGTTCGCCAATCTCGTTTTCGAGGCGATCATCACCCAGCTCAACTGGCCGCTCGGCTCCGCCCTGTCGCTGATGCTGCTCGCCGTCCTCGGCGCCCTGGTGCTGATCTACAATCACTACCTGGGCATGGCGCAACTGATGAAGGGGCTGGGCTGATGGGCTGGAACCTGATCCGCATCTATACGCTTCTGGTGTATCTGTTCATGTTCCTGCCGGTGGCCGTGATCGTGCTGCTGAGCTTCAACGCCAGCCAGTTCGGCAGCTTCCCGATGACCGGCTTCTCGTTCCGCTGGTTTGTCGAACTGGCCCAGAACGACGCCATCCTCAGGGCCTTCCGCACATCGCTGATCCTGGGCGGGCTGACCGCGCTCGTGTCCACGACGCTGGGCGTTCTGGCGAGCCTGGCACTGGTGCGCTACAACGTGCCCGGCCGCAACCTGATCTCGACACTTCTGATCGCGCCGATCCTGGTGCCGGAAGTCGTTCTGGCGGTCGCCCTGCTGCTGTTCCTGAATTTCCTGTCCATCAACAAGAGCTTCTTTCTGCTGCTGATGGGACACGTGATCTTCACGCTGCCCTTTGTCATCCTGGTGGTGCAGGCCCGCCTCGTCGGCATCCGCCGCGATTACGAAGAGGCCGCGCTCAGCCTGGGCGCCAGCCCGGTGCAGGCCTTCTTCCGGATCACCCTGCCTCTGCTGGCCCCGGCCGTCTTCGCAGGCATGCTGTTCGCCTTCACCATCAGTTTCGACGACATCACCGGCACGCTGTTCTGGAAGCCCGGCGGGGTGGAAACCGTGCCGACCCAGATCTTCGCCATGCTGCGCAATTCGATCTCGCCGGAGATCAACGCGCTCGGCACCGTGATGATCTTCCTCACCGTCGGATTACCGCTTCTCGGCCTGGCGATCGCCCGGCGGATGGCCATGCAGCGCGGCGGCTAGAACCGTGCGACCCAAACAAGAAAACCTGAAAAAAAACGAACCAGAGTGGACAGAAAAATGGACAGTACCAAACGTTATGAACGCCTGCGCGAACGCTATCTCAACGGCGATCTCGACCGGCGCAAGTTCCTCGGACTGATCGGCGCCGCCGGTCTTGCCTTCGGCGTCCAGACGCCCTTCGCCCGTCAGGCCTTCGCCGCCACGGACCAGGTCCGGTTCGACGGCTGGGGCGGTGTGGTCTCCGAAGCGTTCCGCAAATACGCCTTCGACCCCTACACGGAAAAGACCGGCGTCAAGGTTGTCGACGGCACCTTCGGCGGCGGTGACGAATATCTCTCCCGTGTGAAAGCCAGTCAGGAAGGCGAATACAACATCGCGCATCTGTCCGGCGTGTTCGACTATGCGCGCTACGTCAATCTCGGGCTGAACGCGACCCTCAACGAGGACAACATCCCGAACCTCAAATACGTCATTCCGAAGCTGACCGATGTTTTCCGCTCGGTCACCGACGGCAAGCTCTCCTGCGTTCCTTATGACTATGGCACCACGGGCATTGCCTATAACCGCAAGTACATCTCCGACGAAGAGGCCAGGGAAAAGGGCGCGAAGCTGCTGATCGACGAAGCCTACAAGGGCAAGATCGGCGGCTGGTCCGACTGGCGCACCCGTGTCTGGTACGCCTCGCTGCAGACCGGCCAGGACCCGAACAACGCCACCGACATGGACGCGGTCTGGGCGGCCGTGCGCACCAACCGGGATCTGCTCTTGAAATACTGGCAGTCCGGTGCCGAACTGATGAGCCTGCTCGCCGAAGAGGAGATCTATGTCACCGAGGGCTGGTCCGGCCGCATCTACGCGCTTCAGGAACAGGGTCACGACATCGGTTACATCGATCCGCCCAACGGGTTCGGCTGGCAGGAATGCCTGTTCGTCATCAAGGGCTCGCCCATGGCGGAATGCGAGGAACTGCTCAACTTCATGCTGGCGCCGGAAACTTCGATTGCGGTTGCCGAGGGCCAGAACTACCCGCCGGCGCTCGACCCCAACAAGGTCGACCTCGGCAAGAAGATCCCGACCCTGCCGGCGTTCGACCCGACCGGCACCCTGGACGGATTGACCTTCGCCAACCCTGAATACTGGAACGCCCACGAGGCGGACTGGTCGAAGACCTTCGGCCGGATCCAGAAGGGCTACTGAGCCTGACAATGACTTGCCCGCAGCCGGTACCGGCTGCGGGCACCCCCGCACCCGACAGCCGGAGAAATGGCGTGAGCGCAGTTTCCCTCACCAATATCGTCAAGAAGTTCGGCGGCTTCACCGCCGTTCACCGGATGAGCATGGACATACCGGACGGCAGTTTCGTCACGCTGCTCGGCCCGTCAGGATGCGGCAAGACCACCACCTTGCGGATGATCGCCGGTCTGATCGACCCGACCGAAGGCGACATCACCATCAAGGGTCAGCGCATCAATGACGTGCCGATCCACCGGCGCAATCTGGGGCTCGTGTTCCAGAACTACGCGCTCTTCCCCCACAAGACGATTGCCGAAAACGTTGCCTTCGGGCTGAAGTACCGCGACCTTTCGAAGGCGGACGCGGAAAAGAAGGTGAGGGACGCGCTGGACCTCGTGCAACTTCCCCAGGTCGGCGACCGCTATCCGAAGCAGCTTTCCGGCGGCCAGCAGCAGCGCATCGCCCTGGCCCGCGCGATCGTCATCGAGCCGGATGTCCTGCTGCTCGACGAGCCGCTGTCCGCGCTGGACGCCAACCTGCGCGAGGACATGCGCGTGGAATTGAAACGGATCCAGCACCGGATCGGCATCACCACCGTCTTCGTCACCCACGACCAGTCCGAGGCCCTTGCCATGTCGGACCGGATTGTCGTGATGTCCGACGGCAGGGTGGAGCAGGTCGGCACGCCGGAAGAGGTCTACAACACCCCGGCCAGCGAATTCGTGTCGCGCTTCCTGGGGATCTCCAACATCCTGCCGGCCACCTGCAGGGAAGTGACCGGCCACGGCCTTGCGCTCGAGCATGACGATATCGGGCAAGTGACCGTGCCGCGGGAGCGGGCGCTCAATGTCGCCAGAGCCGGCCCGGCTCAGCTCGTGATCCGGGCGGAAAAACTACAGCTCACGGAGGCGGATGCCCCGGCGGACGACCGGATCGCCCTCGACGGCGTCGTCGAAGCCGTCGACTACCAGGGCCAGGCGGCGCGCTATTTCGTGCGCGTCGGCGATCAGAAGCTCCAGGCGGTCAACATGATCGACCGGCGTCCGTTCGCAGAAGGCACCCCTGTGTCCGTTCGTTTCCGCCCGCGGGACTGCGCGGCGCTGCCGGGAGCGTCCGCATGACCCGTCCGGAAACCTCGCACCTCTTCTACCAGACCGGCCAGCGGCGGCCGGTTCTGGATCAGGCCCGCGGTGTCTACATGTGGGACGTCGACGGCAAGCGCTACCTGGACGGATCGTCCGGCGCCATGGTCTGCAATATCGGCCATTCCAATCCGCGCGTCCTGGACGCCATGCGCAAGCAGATGGACAAGTCGACCTTCGGCTACCGGCTGCACTTCGAGACGGAACCGGCCGAACAACTCGCCGCCAGAACGGCGGCTCTCGCACCCGAAGGCCTCGACAAGGTGTTTTTCGTGTCCGGTGGCTCGGAGGCGGTGGAAAGCGCCATCAAGCTGGCGCGCCAGCACGCGCTCGCAAAAGGCGAGGCCGGCAGGTACAAGGTCATTTCTCGCGATCCGTCCTATCACGGCTGCACGCTGGGGGCGCTTGCCCTGACCGGCTACGCTCCCCTGACGGAGCCGTTCGATCCGATGATGCGGCCGATGCCGAAGATCCCCGCGCCGCGGGCCTATCTCGACGGTCTCGATCCTGAGGACGAGGCCACCGGCCACCACTACGCCGACATGCTGGAGGAAAAGATCCTCGAAGAAGGCCCGGACACGGTTCTGGCCTTCATCGTCGAGCCGGTCGGCGGCGCCTCCACCGGTGCGCTGGTGCCCCCGAAGGGGTACATGAAACGCATTCGCGAGATCTGCAGCCGCTACGGCGTTCTCCTGATCCACGACGAGGTCATGACCGGCGGCGGGCGAACCGGCAGGTTCTTCGCCGCGGATCACTGGGACGTCGCGCCGGACATCCTGGTGATATCCAAGGGTTTTGCCGCCGGATATTCCCCGCTCGGCGCAATGGTCGCGCATCGCGACATCGTCGCCAGGGTGCTCGATGCCGGAGGATTCCTGCATGGCTTCACCTATGCCGGGAATCCGCTTGCCTGCGCCGCCGGACTGGCGGTTCTGGACGAAATCGAGCGGGAGCATCTCTGCGCGAACGCCGCTTCCACCGGCGCACTGCTGAAAGGCGAGCTGACCGGATTGATGAATCGTTACGGGATAATCGGCGATGTGCGCGGCGAAGGCCTGTTGCTGGCCTTCGAACTGGTTGAGGACAGGGCAGGCATGACCCCGCTTCCAAGGGAGCTGAATGCCTTCAGCCTGCTGGTCGATATCGCCTATGAGAACGGCCTGATCATCTATTCCCGCAGAACGCGCGGCGGTTACAGCGGCGATCATTTCCTGATTGCCCCTCCGATGATTTCCACACCGGACCATGTGGCCGAGATCGTCGACGGGCTCGACAAGTCCCTGCGCCAGCTCGTGGACAGGTTTTCGCAACAACGGGCCCGTGTCGGCTGAGCGATCGAAATGACAGATAAAATCATCATTACATGCGCCGTTACCGGTTCCATCCACACGCCCACCATGTCGCCGCATCTGCCGGTGACGGCGGCCGAGATAACCGGGCAGTCCATCGGTGCGGCGCAAGCGGGTGCGGCGATCCTGCATCTGCACGCCCGCAATCCGCAGACCGGTCAGCCCTCCGCCGACGCGGCGGACTACATGGCGTTTCTGCCGCAGATCAAGGCCGGCTGCGACGCCGTCCTGAACCTGACCACCGGCGGCAGCGCCGTCATGAGCCTGGAGCAGCGCCTGCAAGGACCGTTGACGGCCGAGCCGGAAATGTGTTCGCTCAACATGGGCACCATGAACTTCGCGCTCTATCCGCTGGCGGCCCGGTATGACGACTGGAAGCACACCTGGGAAAAGCCGTTCCTGGAAAACTCCGACGATCTTGTCTTCAAGAACACCCCCCGGGACATCGCCGAGGTTCTGGTCCGGATGGGACAGGAGCGCGGCGCGCGTTTCGAGTTCGAATGTTACGATGTCGGCCATCTCTACATGCTGCGCCACTTTGCCGACCGTGGTCTGATCGAACCGCCCTTTTTCATCCAGTTCGTGTTCGGGGTGCTGGGCGGTATCGGCGCCGACCCGGAGAACCTGCAGCACATGAAACGCATGGCTGACAAGCTTTTCGGCAAGGACTACCTGTTCTCCGTGCTTGCAGCCGGGCGCCAGCAGATCCCCTTCGCGGCGATTGCGGCGGGTATGGGAGGGCATGTGCGGGTCGGCCTGGAAGACAATCTCTATATCGCCCGGGGCGAGCTGGCCCGGTCCAATGCGGACCAGGTCGTCAAGATCCGCAAGATCGCGGAGCAACTCGGCCGCAGCATCGCCTCGCCCACGGAGGCCCGGCAGATGCTCGGCCTCAAGGGTGCCGGCGGGACGGTTTTTTGAAGATGGACGCAATAGGGATCAAGCGGGCAGAACGCGAAGACGCCGGCAGGCTTCACGATGCACTGAACCGACTTTCCAGGGATCTGGGCGACGATCATGCCGCCAGCGTGGACGACCTGGTGCGCCACGGCTTTTCCGAGCCGCCGGCGTATTTCGCCCTGCTGGCCACCCGGGACGAGGAGACCCTCGGCACTTTGGTGGCGTCCCCCGTCTTTTCGACGGTGCGCGGCGGTGCCGGCCTCTACGTGTCGGACCTGTGGGTGGCTGAAGAAGCGCGGGGAGCGGGGCTCGGCGCGCGATTGCTTGCCGCCGCGCCGGAACTCGCGCCCGGCACCTGGACGATCACCTTCTTGAAACTCGCCGTCTATCACGACAACCCGGCCGCCTACCGGTTCTACCGGCGTCTGGGATTTGAGCCCCGCCAGGATGAAACCGTTCTCGACCTTCAGGGACCGGAGTTGGCCAAATTGAGGAAACGCCCATGAGAGCGGTATTCGACGAGCGCCAGTGGGTGCATGATCCAAAACACTTCATGGCCAACGGCGCGCTGTTGCCGAACCCGGAACAGCCCCGGCGCATCGAGGTTCTCAAGGCGGGCGCGGAGGCGGCCGGCTGCCGGTTCGAGACGCCAGCGGACCATGGCCTCGGGCCCGTCGCAGCGGTGCATTCGGCTGAATACCTGGTCTTCCTGCAGGCGATCCACAAGCGCTGGAGCAGGATCGAGGGCGCTTCCGACGAGGTGATCCCGAATATTCACCCGGACCGCAGAACCGCAAGCTACCCGCGCTCGGCGGTCGGTCAGGCCGGGTTTCATCAGGCCGACACCAGTTGTCCGATCGCGGCTGGAACCTGGGAGGCGGCCTACTGGTCCGCGCAGAGTGCCATCGAGGGCGCCGATCTGATGGCGGCGGGAGGTGAGGCCGCCTACGTGCTGTCGCGCCCGCCGGGGCATCATGCCTTCGCGGATCTCGCCGGCGGGTTCTGCTTCCTCAACAATTCCGCGATCGCGGCCGAGCGCCTTCTGAACGCCGGCAAGCGGCCGGCCATTCTCGACATCGACGTGCATCACGGCAACGGTACGCAGGGCATCTTCTATGAGCGCGGCGACGTTCTGACTGTCTCGCTCCATGCCGATCCCGTGCGCTTCTATCCGTTCTTCTGGGGTCATGGCCACGAGCGCGGGGAGGGCGCAGGCCGGGGCTGCAACCTCAACCTGCCGCTGGCGCGCGGCACCGGCGACGCTGCCTTTCTCGAGACGCTTCAGACCGCGTTCGAGCACATCCGCGCCTTCGGTGCCGATGTTGTTGTTGTGGCGCTCGGCCTGGACGCCTATGAAAAGGATCCCCTCAAGGGGCTTGCCATCACCACGCAGGGCTTCGGCCGGATCGGAGCCGCCATCGCCGGGCTTGGCCTGCCGGCCCTGTTTGTCCAGGAAGGCGGCTATTTGTCTGAGGAACTCGGTCAGAACCTGACCGGCTTCCTGAAGGGATTTCAGAACGCATGACCGAAACCTCGGATTTCCTGGTCATCGGCGGCGGTATTGCCGGCGCGGGCGCCGCCGCGCGCCTGGCGCCTGACGCCTCCGTCACCGTTCTGGAAATGGAGGATGCGCTCGGGCGGCATTCCACGGGACGCTCGGCGGCCATCTATATCCGCAACTATGGCAACCGGATCCTGCGCGCGCTCAACATCGCTTCCGAACCGGTTCTGGAAACCCCGGAAGGCATATCGGACCAAAGCCTTCTGTCTCCGCGCGGCGAGATGCTGATCGCCACGGAAGACGAACTGGAAGCCTTCGAATCCTATCTGAAAGGCGCCGATGGCATGGAGATCCTGAGTGCGGATGAGGCGGTCGCCCTGTTTCCTCTGCTGCGCAGGGAGTGCATCGCTGCCGCGGCCATCGAGCGGGACGCCAGGGACATCAACGTCGACCGGTTTCTGCAAGGCTGCGCGCGTCTCGCCCGGCGGCACGGCGCAAGGTTTGTGACCGAGGCGCCGGCCCACAAGATTTCCCGGGTTTCCGGCTCCTGGCAAGTGGAAACGCCGAAGGGCACGTTCGAGGCGCCTGTGCTGATCAATGCCGCCGGTGCCTGGGCGGATCAGATCGCCGGCCTTGCCGGAGCCAGGAAGGTCAGCCTGGTTCCCATGCGCCGCTCGGCGGCCATCGTGCCGCCCCCGGAGGGTGTCGATGTCACCGGCTGGCCGCTTGTCGCCAGTGCTTCGGAAAGCTGGTACGTCAAACCCGACGCGGGCAAGCTGATGGTCTCCCCTGCCGACGAGGACCCGGTTGAGCCCCACAACGTCTGGGCCGACGACATGGTGCTTGCCGAAGGGCTGCACCGCTTCGAGCAGGCCGTCACCATGCCGGTCACCCGGGTGGAGCGGAACTGGGCGGGGCTCAGGAGCTTCGTTGCCGACCGCACGCCCGTTGTCGGCTTTGCTCCGGACGCCGAAGGGTTCTTCTGGCTGGCCGGGCAGGGCGGTTACGGGGTACAGACGGCACCGGCCCTGTCGCGGCTGACTGCGGACCTGTGCTTTTCTCGCCCCTCCGAACTGGCTGCGGATGTTGTGCTTGCTCTCAATCCGGCCCGTCTCGCCTGAACGGCGACGGTCTCGAACCAAAGGAAAACGAACCATGTCCGATATCAAACGGCTCGACAGCGGTCCCCGCATGAGCCAGGCCGTCCTTCATGGCGGTCTTGTCTGGCTGGCCGGGCAGGTCGGCAATCCAGGTGACACCACCGCAGACCAGACCCGCACCATCCTGGAGCGTATCGAGGCGCTTCTTGAGCGGTCCGGCAGCAACAAGTCCCGCATCCTGCAGGCCACGATCTGGCTGGCTTCAATGGATGATTTCGCCGAGATGAATGCTGTCTGGGATGCCTGGGTCGATCCGGCCAACCCACCCGCGCGGGCCTGCGGCGAGAGCCGGCTCGCAACACCTGAATATACGGTCGAGATCATCATCGTCGCAGCGTCCGGCTGATCCGGCTCCCTGCTCGTCAGCAGGCGGATGACCCGGACCTTGCATCCGGGTCATCCAACCAGGGTGATGCCGGCAGACGCGTTTCCGGTACCTGGTGGTCCGTCTTTCTGCTCATTGCGAAAAAAATGACCGGGACACCCGAGTTGGCGACCACAAAATGTGCGTATCGCCCGGGTTTGTCATGGGTCCGTCATGGAGTTGCCATGAGGCTGGTTGGAGACAGTCAACGGAGTAAAAACCGGAGAATTCTGCGGATATTGTTGTTTCTCACAATGTAAATGGCAGCCAGATCGATGCGATAATTCATACGTATTTTTTACAATAAAAAATTATATAATTTTGAGGTGCAATTTTTTTAACCGCTATTTTGACTATATCTTAAGAGACCTCTGCATAAATTCTGGGCATCAATACGAAGAATCTGCGGAGAGGCATAATGAAAACCAACTATACTCGGAATTTGCTTGCAGCGTCAGCAATCATCGCGTGCGGTTCGGCGCAGGCAGGAGAAGTCCTGTTCGTCGATTCTTACCACGAAGGCTACGCTTGGAGCGATGGCATCGCTGCAGGCATTCAGGAAGCACTTGACGGTTCCGGCCACAACCTGACCATTTTCCGGATGGATACCAAACGCAACAAGGGCGACGACTTCAAGGTCGAGGCTTCCCAGAAAGCGTTTGATCTCATTCAGGAGAAAAAGCCGGATGTCGTGATCGCCTGTGATGACAACGCAGCGAAATTCCTGATCGTCGAGCATCTGGACGGCACGGACATCCCGGTGGTGTTCTGTGGTCTGAACTGGGATGCGTCCGGTTATGGTTTCCCGACAGCTAATGTGACCGGCATGGTCGAAGTTGCGTCTGCCGATGAACTTGTCGGCATGCTCGCACCGGGTGCGGCTGGAGACCGGGTTGGCTTCATCGGTGCCGAAACGGCGTCCGAGCACAAGAACTATGAGGCCATTGCCAGCAAGTTTGGTGACCAGATCAACTTCACTGCGGCGGATTACGTCAGCAACTTTGAAGACTTCAAGACGAAATTCGTCGAGCTTCAGGACCAGGTCGATATTCTGATCTTCTCCAATTATGCTGGTATCGAAGGCTGGGAAGACGGCGCTGCCGAGGAATTCATCCTGGCGAACACCAAGATCCCGACCGGTTCCATGCAGCCGTTCATGCAGAACTTCGTGACGCTGGTCTTCGGCAAGGTCGCCGAGGAACAGGGTGCCTGGTCGGCCAATGCAGCCATGGAAATCATGGGCGGCAAAGCGGTCAGCGACATTCCTGTCACGCATAACAAGGAAGGCCTGATCATCATCAACGGCAAGATCGCGGAAGCGTCCGGTGTCGAGCTTCAGGCGGAACTGGTCGAAATCGCGAATTCGATCGTCGAATAGAAAACGAACGGCGCAGCCCGACGGGCTGCGCCGTATTCGCACGGAACAATACCGGGGTTTGGGGGTCTTGATCATGATTAGAACGCGCTTTCTTGTGCCTTGTCTGCTGTCCTTGATAGTGGCACTGGCCGCATTGGTCGGAGTGTCCTCTTGGGGCATGTCGGACAGCATCGGAACAATGGTGCGCTCGCAACTTCGCGAAACGGCTGTCCTGCTGAGCAGTTCGACCGGCGACTGGATCAAGGACCGAAGGATTAACGTCTCCTCCTGGAGCGAACGCGACACCTATGCCAAGGCCATGGCAAACTCCTTTGTCGCCAAGGCAAGCCGCAAACTCTCGGTCAAGCAGCTCGATCAGATCGTCGCGACCTACGACCACCTGTCCGCCATGCAGCTTCTGAATGCTGAAGGCGAGGTCGTCGTCAGCACATCCGAGAATCTCGCCGGTGTGCCGGTGAACGCCATCGTCGGAGCCCTGGCCGGCGACGAACAGACACTTTACGAGGAAACCGGTGCCGAAGGCAGAAACTTCTACCTTGCGGCCCAACTGGTGGACAAGAAGGCCGAAGCTGTCGCGGGATACCTCGTTGCCGTCTTCGATCTGGATTTCTTGCGGTCCTCCCGCTACGGGGTGGTCACGGTCGGCGATGCCGGCGGCGCGCAGCTCACCACGGGCGTCGACAAGGTCGATACCCCCGTGACCTCCGCCATGGTGACGTTCTCGGACATGGAACGGGACGGCAAGTCCTATGTTTCGGCGATCGCGCCGGTGCAGGGCGCTCCCTGGGCTGTCGAGACCTTTGTGCCATCGGCTGAATTGACCGGTCCCGCATTCGGCATCGCGGTTCAGATGATCATCATCGGACTTGTCGCGCTTGCCGCCATGGCGGTGATCATCGTCGTGCTCATGAACCGGATCACCACTCCGATCGGCAATCTCCAGAATGCCATCACCTCGATCGCCGAGGGCGAATTGGACACCACCGTGCCGGCCACCGGTCGCCGGGACGAGATCGGCTCCATTGCGACCTCTGTTGAATCCTTCCGTGTTGCCCTGATCCACCAGCGTGAAATGGAAGTCGAGCAATCGCATAACCAGCGCCAGCAGCTCGAGCGCCAGCAGAAGGTGGAAGATCTCATCAGCGAATTCCGGTCAACGTCCCAGGGGCTTGTGAGTTCGGTCGAGGAGACTGCCCAGGGTTTGGACAGCACGGCTCAGGACCTGATCCAGATCGCCAAGGACAGCGCCGGTCATGCCACGCAGACACTCACGGTTTCCGACGAAGCGACCAACAACGTCCAGACCGTTGCGTCCGCTGCCGAGGAGCTGTCCGCGTCCATCGGCGAGATTTCAAGACAGGTGTCCCAGACCACGGAAGTGGTCGAGCGTGCCACCAGCGGCACCCGCGTGACCAACGAGAAAGTGGAGAGCCTGGCATCCTCCGCGGCGAAGATCGGCGAGGTCATCACCCTCATCCAGGCGATCGCGGAACAGACCAACCTGCTTGCGCTGAATGCCACCATCGAGGCGGCCCGGGCAGGCGAAGCCGGCAAGGGCTTCGCGGTCGTGGCGGCGGAAGTCAAGGAACTGGCCACCCAGACATCCAAGGCGACCGAAGAGATCAGCACCCAGATCAATGCGATCCAGGGAGCAACCGAGGAATCGGTCCAAGCGATTGCCGAGATCACCGAAACGATGGAGCAGGTCAACAACTACACGGCCACCATCGCAGCCGCGGTTGAGCAGCAGGGCGCGGCCACCCAGGAAATCTCGCAGAACGTTCAACGTGCCGCCCAGGGAACCACGTCGGTGTCCTCCAACATGAGCGAGCTGTCCAGCTCGGTCGAGCACACCTCGAGTTCCGCCGACATGGTGCTCGAAGCCTCGTCCGCCCTGACGGAAAAGACCGAGACGCTGAAGGGCGAAGTCGAGCGTTTCCTCGGCGAGGTCGCCGCCGCCTGAGGCACCGGACCACCTTCACTACTCAATCGGATCAAGCGGGGCCTCGGCCCCGCTTTTTTCGTTTTGCGGGAGACAGGCCGAACCCAGTTGCCACAGAAACCCTCAATCCCCGGCGACAAAATAATGCAGGGTGCCGTCGGGGCCGATGCCGAGGTTCCAGGCGCTATCCAACGTCACAGCGAAGTCTGCGCCAACAGGGTGCAGTCCGCCCTGTTGTCGGATTGCGGCTGAAACGGACTTTCTTCCCGTTTGGTTCAGCGGAATGGTTGTCGAGTGGTGTTTTTTTGCAAGTACAAGCAATTATTGCGAAAAACGGAAAATACGTATTCAGAAATTGAGTTTTCAGGCCGAGTGCATAAGCGATTTCTCGAATAAAGTAATTGACTAAAAAATAATCTATATCATCATGAGTCTCGTTATATTTTTGAGATTAGTGATTTTCGGTATTTTAGTTCATCTGATTTGCTTTTCAGAAGTCTTTGAATTCAAGTTTGTATTCCATGGTGAAGAGGTTCTTTCAGACGATTTTTTGGGAGTTTTCAAATGCCTGAAGATCAACTCACCCGTATTCTTGTTTTCGGCGACAGGGTAACGGACGAGTATATTCTACCGCTCGCCCGCCGTGGCGGGTACGGCGAAAACGAAGGCATCAACGAAGACTGGAAGAACCACGATCAGTGGATCCCGATGTCGCGCGACGGTGGCGTCCAGATGACGGCCGACATGCTCAGATGGTATTTTGCCAAAGACGAGGTTGTCGTCGCGAAAATCAGCACGAAGACACCGGCGTTGAAGTCGCTTGCTCGGCTGGGCGATTGCAAGCTGTGCAAAGATACCGGTAGGCCGGACAGTTTCCGGACAGCCCAGGTTGCAAGCAAGAACGTGCCGGAGAACCTCAAACTCCGTGTCGAGCGTTTCGAAGGCTATTATGGAAATGCGAGAGAAACCCTCCGATCGGAAATCTTGATCGAGCTCGATCTACCACTGGAGCAGCCGGACGCGATTGTCATCAACGACGCGGGCACGGACCTGCGGCAATCGGCTGGTGATCACCCAAATGCCTTCCTAAACGCCATGAACGGTTTGCCGGAGAACAGCGGCACCGACGTGATCCTGAAAATGCACCTGCCCCTTGCCGAGAAACTGGCCTGGACGGCATTCAGGGACGCGGCGGGCAGTGCGAGGACGCGGGTGGTGATCGTGGGGGCCAGCGATCTCCGTCTCCACTACAGCGGCGAGACGACGCAAGCCGGCGCCCCGATCGCTCGCTGCCCCAGTTGGGACAGGGTCGTGGAGGACCTTCGTGCGGGCGTGGCTGCGAAGCATGGTCTGCTCAAGACACTCGTAGAGGGCTCGGACGCGCTGATCGTTTTGTTCGATGTGGAAGGGGCTGCCATTCTCGAAGGCACGTCGCCGGACACACTGAAGATCACCCTTGTATTCGATCCGATGCGGGCGGAAGGCGAAATGGCGCATCTTCTCCCTGGCGACATGGTCGGCAAGATGAATTGCTTTCTGGCCAGCTTCACCAACACATATCTCCGACCGCCGGAGAAAAAGTGCGAAACACTTCTTGCCGCAGCAGTAACCGATGCGATGATCGATGCGCGTCTTTATGCGGAGAGTTGTTTTACCGTCGAAACGGATTCGGAGGGGAAGCTGCAACCGGGCTATCCGGCCGTCCGGGCGCTCAGGGAAGACTATGAGGCCCAGTTGCAGGGCACGCCCGAAGGGCACGTTCTACCGGTCTATGTTCAACTTTCCCCCAAGTTGAGTGCACCTTGCGCCGAAACGGGAAATAAAACTTCAAGACCCCAACACCCTCCTGTGCAACTCCTCGCGGATGCGGTGGAAGAGGGGCGCACACCTGATGAAAGCGAAAAAACCTTCGAACAATTGGCGCATCAGATCGTGCGCGAAGGCATTGAAAAAACCCTGAAAAATCTGCCGCACGGCCGCTTCGGTGACTTGTGGACCGTCGACAGGGAGGAAATCGAAGGCCTTCGGGCTGTGAACACGCTTATCCAGAGTTATCTGGACGATCAATCCGATTCCAAACCCCTGTCGATCGCGGTTTTTGGTCCGCCGGGTGCGGGCAAGTCCTTTGGTGTGAAGCAGCTAGTCGACAAAGACAAGACACCGGTTCTGGAATTCAACCTGTCACAGGTTGGGGAAGAGCAGCTTCCCGGGTTCTTTCACATGATCCGCGACTGTAATCTGGAGAACAAAACGCCGCTGTGTTTCTTTGACGAGTTCGATTCCAGAAATCTCTCTCTTTTGAAGAACTTCCTCGCGCCGATGCAGGACGGCCAGTTTCTCGAGGGCCAGACCTTGCGTCCCGTAGGGCGTGGCATTTTCGTGTTTGCGGGCGGGACCTGTGACACGCTCGACGAATTTGAGTTCGGGCTAGGCAACCAGCCGTTTCCTCAAGACACCAAGGGTCCCGAAGAAAAGTCCGGCCTCGAAGATTTCGAGGCGGCCAGAAAACTGGCAAAAGAGACCAAGAAGGCCGATTTCATTTCCAGGCTGCGCGGGTCCTACGACGTGAAGGGCCCCAATCCGCGCAACGAGCATGATCATGCCTATTTCCTGAGACGGGCGATCCTGTTGCGGCGTCTGCTCGAAAGGCATCTGGACGGCATCATTTCGCAAGTGGACAAACGCGCTTCGATCGAGCCGGAACTGCTCACTGCCCTGATCGGGGTCGACGCGTACCGGCACGGGTCCCGGTCCATGGAGCTCCTCGTGCGCGCATTGGCCCGCGGTCACGCCGGCGCTTCGGTCGGTCGTTCGGATCTTCCGATCGACGGCCAGATCGGCATGCTCGTGGATCTCGAATCCTGGCGAGAATTGTTGGCCGGGCCGGCTGGCTGATACCGCGCAGACAGCAATTCTCCTGACGTACCCCAATTTCTTAGCGAAGACGTGAGGTGCACGCCATGTATACCCATCTTCACCCCGAACTGGATGATGTTCCCACGGCCAAGTCGGTTCTCCGTGACGGGCGCATAGGCCTGTACCGAGCGCTCAACATCGGCCGGCTGGTTGCGGTAACCGGCAGCGGCAGCACCATGACACACGGCCAGCCGTCCTGGGGGGAAATTCCCCATCTCTACAGTCTCAGTGTTCAGACGCAGATCGAGCAAAGCTTTGAGGACCATCCGTCTCTTAACCCGGTTCAGTTCAAGCGTCGCGAGAAGGATCCGGAATACCGGCGTTTGATGTACGCCTATCGCACGGATCTGCGCGTGAAAATCGACGAGATCCTTCGGCAGATCCACACGCTGTGCAATGAAGAGAGCGGTGTGCAGCATCGGGCTCACGAGAAGATCGCAGAATGCGAAGTGCCCCTGCTGAGGATACCGCCGGATTGCAAAATCGACGGCCTGATGCTTCTCAGCCTGTGCGATGCCTTGCTGAAGCGGCTTCCGGATCATCGGGACAGCGGCGAAACCCGCCTGTTCCGAGCCCGGCACGATTTCGCCAGCAAATTCAGCGCATCCGAGGTCAACGTGATCGCATCGAAGATCGCTCGCGGAAGCGATGAAGTATTCGGGCCGGGCCGGAAACTGATCTTGGATTCGGAGAAAATACGGGCAGTGAGGAAGGGCTTCAAGAGAGAGATTGGAAGCTACCTGAATGTTCTCATCAGAATGTATAGCGCTCAGATAGATGCAAGCCGAGACGAGGCTGACCAAAGCGAGAATGGAAAAAGCAAAAAAGAAGACCTAACGGTTGAAAGGCTGGTTTCCAATCTCGTCACCCACCATGATGGCTTCGGTCCCAGGCTCGAACCGGGAGGCTTGCGCAAAGACAATCCCAAGGATGTTCCAGCCGCGCGGGACATGATCAGTACCTTGCTCAACGACTTGAGAGTCTCGCGGATCGCGACACTGAACTACGACGTTGAAATCGAGCGGCGGATCCTGCGCGACCTGAGGCTGTCAGGGGAGTCCGAAGCCACGGATTTCGAGGACCTGTGCGAACAGACCCGCACGGAACGGCCGCACAAGAAGCGCCTTCTGATCGAAAGCGGGGTCAAGAAAGGCGCGGTGTCTATCACGCTCAACTCCGACAACATCGGCGAGATCGTGAATTTCTCGTCCTATTCGAGGCGATACGAAAAGCAGGTCTTGCACCTCCACGGCCGCTTCGACGATCCGGAAAACCTGGTGCTGACGCCGGAAGACTATCTGCGCACCTATGCGCAGCGGGAGATTTCGCGGGAAAGCTTTCGCGAGGCGCAGCAGACGTTGTTTGAAGGAAACAACGTCCTGTTCGTCGGGATCGGCTTCAAGGAGGAGGAGGTCCGCCGGCCTCTGGCGCAATTCTTCGCCAACGAGACCTATGTGCGCCACGACAGCCGCCGCGCGTTCCTGCTTCGGGAAACGAGCAGTTGCGAAAAGTGTTTCAATCGCGGTGGCGAATGTGCGGATTGTGACCGCAAAGACGAGGAGTTCGTCCTCAACGAGTATCAGAAGCTCAACGTCTATACGGTCCTTTACGGCGGCAAGAACTACCGAATGACCAAGTGCTGGCTGGTGTCTTGCCGTGATGTTTTGAAAGCACACATCGATAAACCGGAAGCAAAGCATAAAAAGAATCCGATGCTTCCTGTGAAATTCTGGGAAAAGATTTTAGCCGAGAAATTTTTTTCGAATAAAAATGAAAACACACGTCAAAAGCAGCTGATAACTAATGGCAACTGGGGGGCTTTCGCCACGGCCGCGCTTTTGCAGGACGCGAATGGATCGTCAGCGCAACTGCTGACGGAAGCGGAACTGACGCTTCTGGCCAATCTGGCGGAGGAGGAGCCTTTAGCGGCCCAACTGCCCGTCCTGAAGATGTTCTTCGACGAACTGATCTCGCGGGTCATGGCCCGTGGGGCCAACCTGGAACTCAAGCTGCTGAAAAAGGAATCCGGCCTTTGGTGGGACGCCTGGGGGGAGATTCCAGTCGAGCGCCGCGCCCTCTATCATCTGGCTTCGGAACGGATCAGCGGCCGCCCGGGCTATCTCTGGGCGCGCCATTGTCCGGTCGCGATGGGTCGGGTCGTGGAATTGGACGAAAAAGGCAAGGAATTGAAGGTCCAGAACGGCCATGAACCGCTGGGCCCCGACCATTGGCGCCCTCTCGAAGACGCCATCGAAAGCGCAAAGGAACAGTTGAGCGTGCAGGGCTCGAGAGAAATCGAGCTGCCGAACGGCAAGAAATCCCGTACAGAGGTGCAAAGGCGTATCTTGAGGTTTGCCGGCCCGCGGGGGAGCGGCAAGGGAACGCTCATCAGATTGCTGATGCGCGATGCCAATCAGGCGAAATTGTTTCGTCGCAACACATGGAATTATTCAGGCGCTTTCGTTGCGCATTTGTCGTTCTCCATGGAATTCGCGTCGGTCGCCAAGGCCTTGACGCGATTTTTTGCGCGCCACGCAGCAGAACTCCAAGCAATGCACCGTGTCGACGGGGCGGACGAAAGTCTACGAAAAACCAGAAAAGAACTGAGGAAATTCTATGACAACAAGCCCCTTACCGGAGCGTTGCGGTTGCAATTCGCCAATCTCTTGCAGGAATTCACTCCGAAGGAAAGATACAAGCTGGATGATATTCTAAGGCGGTACAAGAAAGCTGTGACAGGGCGCGACGAAAACGGCAAGTCAGTCAGGGAGAGCGTCAAGGATGGTGATATCGACATAATCGCATACCATCTCTTCATCGCGCGTCGAGAATCCGAACCTAGACTGGTCGAAGAGGCAAAGATCGCCTCGATTGAACAGTTGCAGCCGATCGTCGAACGCAAGCACCGGCTCGACATGTTGCGAGAGATGATGGTCAAATACATGGAGCTTGCCCAAGCCCACGGCGGCAGGCGCCTGTTCGTGTGCCTGGGCGGGCTCGACAAGCTGTGCGACCGGGACGGGGATGCCCACAATCCCATGCACAGGGCGATGTTCCGGATTCTGACGGGAACCCATGGCAATGAAGAGGTCGATCCACCTATGGATCTGGTTCTGATCGCGGGAAGACCCCAGACACCGATTTGTTTCCTGTCGGAGACCCATGACAACATCGATGAAGTTCCGCTGCATCGGCGCAAGCAATACGCGACCTACAGCCAGACAGATCAGGCACTGAAAGTCTGGCCGCAGTTGGGCAAACCCCGCTGGCGGGACAGAATCATGATCGTGCCGGAATACGATGGCGAAAGTAAAGCCAGCGAAGAACAAAGACGGAAAATCCCGCGAAAGTTCCTGAACTGGGCCGAGAATCATGATGCGGCATCGATGCATCCGCGGCAGCATGACTACAGCCGCACGGATGGCATCCACCGTTCGCTCTGGCACAGTGTCGGGCTGACGGTACTGGTCTATTGCTGCTGGCGTGAAATCAAGAACGACAACACGACGATACCCAGGGACCTGACCTTCGACCACTTTGTACGCAACCTTGAACGACATGAAAACCGTGACGGCGCCGTCGGCGTGATGAACTACGTTTTCGGCATCTACGGGCTGTTGAATCGGTCGGTTGCAGAAGCCGACGACAAACTCGATGACCTAATCCTGCGCCACCTGGTTCTGTTCGGCTTGCCGGTCGAGCCGCTGGTTCTGCTTGCCTGCCCGATGATCTACCGAAGGCTTCTGAGGCACTATGCGCAAAGCCAATCGGAAGAATTCAGCAAGCGTGACCTCAATTCCGGTGGCGATGTAAGAGTGCCGAACGATGACGGAGACACGGAAGACTACCGATTGCGCGGCTGGATGCTGAAGGAACTCAAGAAGGCTCTTGCAAGGCTGTGCCGCCGTGCCTTGGTTCTGGAGGTGCATTGCGCCTTTCCGGAGCCGGAAGGGGACAATGACTCCGATGCAGACCCAGGCCAGATTTTCCTGCATCGGCGCTTTGGCATTCACGGGCAGATCCAGGAAATGGTCGGGCACCGGATGCAGCTCGATGTTTCCGACGAGGGCGACCTGAACCACCACCAGATTTCACTGTTTTGCAGCCAGCCTCAGGATCTGCCGACACCCAGCGAGGCTCATTTCAGGATGCTCAAGGATATTCTGGACAAGCTGCAGGAGGACAACCGGAAATCGCTGCGCGTGGCCTACCGCCATTCCGAGGCGGGCATTCGATTCCGCCGCCGCGAATGGGACCCGAAAAAGCCGGGAAACAATGACGACGTTGACGCCCGGCAGGCGGTTCTTCATCTGTTCGAGCCGGTTGATGGTGGCGACCACCAGGCGCTTGCCGGTTCCCTGGGACAGATCCATGCGATCCCGCAACGTCTGCGCGCCGGCTTCAGTCTCGTGCGCAGTGCCTTTTCCGTCGGCTCCCTGTCGCGCATGGAGAACGTCCGGCCCGAGAATGGGCATGAACCGCCGTTCGAGGTCTATCGAGGCTGGCTTCGCGGTCTGATGAATGCAGCCACCGGCTTGCGCATCAATCATAGCGAACTGACATGGCTGCTGAGCGAAACCGTGCTTGAGAAAAACATTGATGAGTATAAGGCCGATCGGGAACTGATAGAGAAGCTTGTCGCCAAAACAAAAGACTTTGAGATGACCCGCAGCGCGGACAATTTGCCGAGCGAATTCGAGCGGGCGCTCGAAATTCTCGGGATGGCTGTCAATCCGGAAAAGTTGAAAAGGAACGATCCGACCGAAATCAAGGATCTGAAAGACGGTGCCGCGAATATCGCGCGGATCGTCAGCACAGCGCAGGGCAGCCCTAAAACAGGAAACTCGTTCAGGAAACGGCAGCGCTCGATTCACAAGACCCTGCGGCACCCGCTTTACCGGGATGAAATCGCCTGGCTGTTCAACGAAAGAGCACTGACCAGTCTGATTCAGGGGCGGATCTATGATGCGATACCGCTGTTCCGCAAGGCGCGGTTCATCATGAGCCATCGGCTGACACCGACCTCGGACGACAAGGCCTATAACGCGGTCGAACGCCGCATCAACCTGAACCTTGCGATCGCGCAGATCGAACGTGGCAATCTCGCTCTTGCCAGATCCATTCTGGCGGATGTCGAGCGGTCCTCGGAAAGCCTGCCCAGGTCCACACCCAGCCGGCTGATGGGCTACATTACCGGTTACAAGGCCTTGTGCGAGCATCTTGGCGGCAGTTTCGAAGCCGCCAGGGAGGGCTATCGGAAGTCGCTCAAGAAGTTCGAAAAACGCCGGGAACTGCGTGCGATCGGAATTTTCAAGCGCCATTTCGGTGATCTTCACCTGGCCAACGGTGACCTGGAGGCGGCGGAACGTGATATCAAGCTGGCCATGAATGCGGCCAGCCAGGCGCAGCAACGCGACATCTGGAATATGGCGCAATCGAGCTATGCGCGCTTGCTGATCGCGCAGGGCAAACTCCAGGAGGCCGGGAGCTACATCCGCCAGATCCGTGCTTATTCAGAAAACATGGGCCTCTACGGCTTGCGCGCGCAAACCTTGCAGATGGAAGCGATGCTGCTGATCAAAAGGGGCGAACTGGGCCCTGCTGCCGGATGCGCCGCACATGCGATTGCGCTGTCCTCACGCTACGGCATGCGCCTGCGCAAATTGTCCAGCCTGGTCATCTACGGAGAAATCCAGCTTTCCCGGGGGCAAAAGGAGGTCGGTATTCACGTCTTGCGCAATGCGAGGACCGAAGCCGAGAAACTGGGCTATCAGCTGAAAGCTGCGCAGGCGGCGGAAGTACTGTCGCGGCAGGACAAATCCCGGCCCCCTGTGGAGATGGAGAGACGGCTTCATTGAGGTCAGCCAGGCCAAGCCAGGTCAGTCAGTGGACGCTAACGTGAGGGCAAAGGACTCGGCTCCATTGGCCGGAAAGATACAGGAGGGTGGCTCGGAAGAGCACCGCTCCACCTCAATCCCCGGCGACAAAATAATGCAGCGTGCCGTCGGGACCGATGCCGAGGCGATAGAAGGTCCAGGCGCCGAAATCCTGCATTTCGGCGAAGTCACCGGCGGTGATGATGCGGAACATCTCGACCTTCTGGTCCGGGGTCAGGCCCTGCAACGGGTAGCGCGCGAAATAGGGCCAGATGAACATTTCCTGCGGCGTGCCCACGTCCACATGCAGGAAGCCCGCATCCAGCACGTCGGCGAGGATCGCAAGGATCTCGTAGCCTTCGCCATCGCCCGAGCTCTGCCGGATGAAGTCGATCGGATCGCCGATTTCGCCAAAGGACAGCGTCGGCGGCATCTCGTTGCTTTCCAGCACCATGCGCAGCCGGTTCAGATCGCCGTTGACGGCAGCTTCCCGCAACTGGGCGTGCATGCGTGCCACCGCTTTGGGCAGCATGGCCGTGCTGTAAAGCACCTGGGGCAGGTCCTGCGGGGCCGCAACGGCTGTTTCATGGGCGCCCGGCACGTCAAGGTCTCCGGCCGCCGGCGCAGGGCTCTGTGTCTCCGGCGCAGGGATCACCGGGATCGTCTCGATCTCGATGGTCTTGGCCGTGGCCCCGGCAGGCAGCAGACACACGCTCACGAGCGCTGCGATCATTGTCCGATTCATCAAGACCGTCTCCTGCTTGGGCCAGACAACCTGCGGACCCGCGCCTGCGGTCCGAAATCAGGGTTCCCTGGCATCGGCGCCCCGTACCGGGTCTTTCCTTAAACAATTCCTGCGAAGCTGAAAACAGCCTGCCGGACAAAATCACGTCCTTGTCAGGTCCCCGAAGGGCCGTTATCGAGAGACATCTTCGCGTTTCAGGCAACAACAACAAGCTGGCGACTGCTGTCGGGCCGGTATCAGCAGCTCCGGAAAAAAGGACCGATCGTGACATTTCTGGAATATGTGCTGATCGGATATTTTGTCGGCATTCTGACCACCGCCCCCGTCGGGCCGGTGAACATCATGGCCATTCAGCACGCGGTCCATGGCGGTTTCCGCCAGGGTGTCTACGTGGGCCTGGGTGCGGTCATCGCCGACACGATTTTCGCGGCCGCGGCCATCTTCGGTGTCTCGGCGGTCACCAGTTTCGTCGAAGGCCAGTTCGATCTCATCGAGGTCGTCGGCGGAGCGGTGCTGATCATCTTCGGCATCAGGATCTGGAACACCCATCCGCATCTGGACGATGACGGCAAAGGCCGGGAGCGCGGCTTTATCGGTGATGCCGCAGCCGCCTTTTTCATGGCGATAACCAATCCCGGTGCGGTGCTGGCGTTCATCGCCATTTTCGGAGCGCTGGGAGACTTCATGCCGGCCCATGGCGACCATCTGGGCGCACTGGTGATGGTGGCCGGGGTCACCGGCGGCGCGACGAGCTGGTGGGTGATGGTCTGTGCGACGGTCTCGCATTTCAGGGGCAGGATCGACGATCACTGGCTGGACCGGGCCAACCACATCGCAGGCGTCCTGCTGGTTGCCTTCGGAGGGCTGATCTATCTGAAACTCGCCCTCGACCTGATCTTTTAAGAACGGCGCGTCGGGCGGCACATGTGTCGGCCGCATCCGGGGCGCGCAACAAAAAAGGCCGGAAGACCGGCCTTCTCGGCATCATCGGAAAAGCGGTTACTGCAGCACGCGATTGACGGTGTAGTCACCCTGAAGAATACGGTCCGGCAGGCCTTCGGCCAGTTTGGCCACAGCGTCCTCGCCGTAGGCGGCCACGAGATCCGCGAGCGCCGTGAACATGGCTGCATGGGCCACCGCATCGGCATCGACACCATTTGCGATCGCTTCCGCCCAGGCATCGGAAATGAAACCGAGTGCTGCGCGCCGGATGTCCTCGTCTTCGGCAAATTCCGCTTCCATTGCCGCATCAGCGTAGTCGTCGTTTATCATTCGTTTCCTTACCGGTCCTTCCCGAACATCGCGAAGCAACTCCAGCGTGTTCCTGCCCCGAATCTTGTGGTTTGATCCTAACACGGCGAACCGTGCTGATAAGCAACCGTGAACGCAAACTTAACGTCCACCCACAAATTTGATTCAAAAGGTTAACCAACTCGTAACGTTTGGAAGATTTCCGTAGCGTCTACCGGCCGTACCGGCTGGTGACGTTGCCGATGATGGTCTCGCCTTCACTCATATACTGTCCCATTGCGAGACGGGCAGCGTCGGTGCATGTGCGATAAGCGACTGAAAATCCACGGTATCCCTGATTGAACCTCTCGATAAAGCGGCGGCGCCGGTTTTCGTCGAGAGTTTCCGCGTCCAGAAAGTCTTCCATCTGGTCGCGCCAGCTCGGACTGTCGCTCTCTTCGCAGAGAGGCCGCAGGAAATGCAGCGCCCCGAAGATTTCCGACAGGCGCATGAGCTGCTGTTCGAAAGGCGGTTCGTCCGCCGTGACCTGCTGCGCGGATACAACCTGCACCGGACACACCAGCAGCGTGGCCGCGACCAGGGACACCGGAAAACAGCGGAAGTGCGATCGGCTTCTTGTCATGGGCGGATCATGCTGAACGGCTGGCGCCATCGCAAGCGTCCTCGTGAGGTGATCCCAAGAAATGCGGCTTGCCGGCCTGCGGCGCGGCGCGGGCGGGCCGAAAGGGGCACCCGTGACAGCTCCAAAAACAGGTCCATTGGTCGACCTGTCCTTGCGTCGCCGTCAAAAGGACGGCTATCCTCTCGAACAGACTGGGAGGAACGGTCTCATGAACAAGAAATGCGGAACGCCGGAGGGCGTCCAGATCCGTTCGATTCTCGTGATCGACGATCACCCGCTTTATTGCGACGCGCTGGCGTCGACACTGGAAAGGTTGTTCGATTCAAGGTCGGTAAAAAAGGCGACATCGCTTCAGGACGGTCTGCGACAGATGAGTTCGCGCGTGCGGCTCGATCTGGTCATGCTCGATCTGAAACTGCCCGACGCCACCGGTATCAGCGGCTTCATCAAGGTGAAGAACCGGTTGCCGGATGTGCCGGTCCTGGTGATTTCGGCTGAATCATCCGATGACTCCGTCGGTGCGCTGATGTCGGCCGGCGCCGCCGGTTTCATCCCGAAAGACGCGTCCGTGCAGGTGCTGCAGAAGGCGCTGCTGGAAGTGCGCGAGGGGCGGCGGTTCTTTCCGCCCGGGTTCACGCCGAGCCCGAAATCCCGCAAATCGGATCTTTCGACCCGGCAGATCGCCAGCAAGATCGCCGATCTCACGCCGCAGCAGAGCCGGATCATGAAGCTGATCTGCGCCGGCAAGCCGAACAAGCAGATCGCCTATGAACTGTCCCTGGCCGAAGCGACGGTGAAAGCCCACATCACCGCCCTGCTGCGGCGCCTTGGCGTAAGCAACCGGACGCAGGCCGCGATGATGGTCAACAGCATCAGCCTTGGAGCGGAGCCTCAGATTTCGGATGCTGACGCCCGGGCCATGTTGAGCTGAGGCTCTTGATGTCCCTGGCAGACACCTTGTGCGACAAACCGACGACGGTCGAAATCGGAGTGTCGCACGCACGCGGCGAGGCAGAGGCCGTTCGGGAGGCGACCGCCGGCTTCAAGCCCGGGGGAACCTGCTTCGTTCTCTTCTTCATGCCGGACCATCTCGATCCTGAAAAGGTCGCGGCGGAACTGTCGGGGCGGATGCCATCGGCGGCCGTGTTCGGCTGTTCGACAGCGGGTCAGATCACGTCGGTGGGTTATGAAAACGATGCACTGCTCGTGATTGCCTTTCCAAGGCGGCATTTCCGGTGTTCGTCCACTCTCATCAAGCCTCTCAAACCCGGCTCCATCGAACGCACGGCCAACCAGGCGCAGGTCCTTGCGGAAAGGTTCTCGCGCACCGGCAACTGGAAGACGGTGGCCTTCGTCATCGCAGACGGCATGTCCAAGCAGGAGGACCTGCTGGTGGCCGCGCTGAACGCCGGCTTGCGGGACATTCCCGTTTTCGGCGGCTCGGCCGGCAACGGCCTCGCTTTCAACGAAACCTATGTTCTTCATGGCGGGGTGGCGCATCAGAACGCGGCGCTTCTTCTGCTGATCGAAACCGACCTGTCCTTCGGCGGTGTCGGCTTCGACCATTTCCGGCCCACAGACCGGCAGATGGTCGTCACCGGGGCCGTTCCCGAAGAACGGCTCGTCATGGAAATCAACGGCGTTCCCGCCGCCCGCGAATATGCACGCTATGTGAATTGCGCGGTCGAAGACCTGTCACCCAGGGTGTTTGCCGAAAACCCGGTTCTGGTGCGAAGCGGCAAAAGCTGGCATGTGAGAGCCATTCAGCAGGTCGCGGACAATGACGGGCTGTGGTTTCTGTCCGCCATTGACGACGGTCTTGTGCTGACACTCGGCCAGGGAACCGAAATTCTGAACACGCTCGAGCAGGGGCTGGAGCAGTGCCGGGGCGAGCATGGCGACCCGGACTTCATCATCGGTTTCGACTGTTACCTCCGCCGGCTCGAGATCGAACAGAACGAACTGGTCGAAGACGCGTCCAGGGTGCTCACGCGCAACCGCGTCTTCGGCTTCAACACCTATGGAGAGCAGCACCTGGGCGTTCATGTGAACCAGACATTCGTCGGTGTGGCTTTCTATCCGCCCGAGGACGGCGTGCTTTATTGATAGATGCCGATCAGCCGCTGGAAGTCCAGCTCGAACGCCAGGCGCGGATCATCAACGCGCTCGTCCGGCGGGCAGCCAGGGAAAACGATGTCGGGGGCTCCGCCTACTCCCTGTTCCAGTCGGCGATCGCCCTCCAGGGGGAAGTGTGGGAAAAGACCAGGCACCTGGAACAGGTGCTCGACACGCTGGGCCAGGCCAGCAACCAGCTCAGGATTTCCGAATTCGCCCGGGAGCAGACCGAACGCAATCTTGTGGATGCGCTCGATGCGATGGAAGGCGGTTTCGCGCTGTTCACCGAAGGCAGGCTGGAAATCTGCAACACCCAGTTCAAGAACATGGTGCCGGAAATTTCGGAGGCAATCGTGGCCGGTCTCGGCATTGATGATTATTTCAATGCCTTGAACAGCAGCGCCGGGGTCATATCCAGCGGTGTGCCGGCCGCCGCGCCGAATGAGGCAAGCGGTGCGCTCAAGCGCAATTCCTCCAGGTATCCGTCCGTTTTCGGATTGAAGAACGACCGCTGGTTTCAGATCACCCAGAAATCCGCCTCCGCCAGCAAGACGGTTCTGCTGTCGACGGAAATCACCAGCATCGTTCTGCAGAACCGCATTGAAAAAGATCGTCTGATCGACGAGCAGGCGGATTTTCTCAAGGCTGCCTTCGAGCATATCTCACAAGGTGTTTGCACCTTCTCGCCGGCCGGATCCCTGACCCTGAGAAACGAGAGGTTTCGAAAGCTGTTGCGCCTTCCGGTCCCGCTGGTGCGCAAGGGAACGGCGCTCAGCCAGATCCTGGAATTCTTTGCCCGCCATGAACTTCCGGCCGAGACCGGGCCGGAGACCGAGAAGGAGTTTCTGGCTGCTGTCGAGCCGGACTGCGAGGGCATCGAGAGAAAGGTCCGGCTGGCGTCGGGTGACATCTTGAACATCAGCATTCATCGCCTGCCGGACAACGGCCTGATCATGAATGTCATGGATTTCACGGCCGAGGCCCAGACGACCGATCTTCTGGAAAGGCGTGTCCGGGAACGGACGATCGAGCTCACGAAAGCCAACAAGCGTCTGCGGTGCCAGAACGAGGAGCAGATCCGGATCGACGAGCAGCTGCGGCAGGCCAAGGAGCGCGCGGAAGACGCGGTTTCGTCGAAAACAAAATTCTTCGCGGCCGCCAGTCACGACCTGCTGCAGCCAGTCAATGCCGCCAAGCTGCTGATTTCGACCATGAGCGACAGCACCCGGAACCAGCCCATTGCGGACACGGTCTCGCGCCTCGAAAAGTCGTTCAAGTCGATCGAATCCCTGCTTCACGCCCTGCTGGACATTTCAAGGCTGGACTCGACGGGCACGGAATTGACGCTCAGCACCTTCAATGTGGGGGAACTTCTGAATTCGGTTGAACGCGATTGCAGGCAACTGGCGGAGGAAAAGGGCCTCCGGCTGGATGTCGTTCCGTGCAGCCTCTGGGTGAAGAGCGACCAGCGCTATCTTCTCAGGTCGATCCAGAACCTGATCGTGAACGGGATCCAGTATACCGAGGACGGCAGGGTGCTGGCGGGCTGCCGGCGCCGCGGACCGAACCTGGTCATCGAGGTCTGGGACACGGGCATCGGCATTGCCAAGAAAGACCAGAAGCGAGTTTTCACCGAATTTACCAGAGCGTCCACCGATGGTGCCGGCTTCGGCATGGGGCTGGGCCTGTCGATTGTGGAGCGTGCCTGCAGACGGCTCGGTCATACGGTGTCGGTGCGCTCGAAACCCGGTGTCGGATCGGTCTTCTCAATCACCGTGCCGGTCGTCGAAGCTCAGGAGGAAAGCGACAGCGGGGAGAACGCGGATCTGGCGGTTCCGTCTAGCGACATGGATGTGATCGTCCTGATCGTGGAAAACAATCCGGATGTTCTGTTCGCGACCGCGCAGAAGATCGAGGCCTGGGGCGGGAGCATACTGACCGCCGCATCGACGGAAGAGGCTCTGGACCTGGTGCGGGAGCTCGGGATGCCGCCGGATATCATTCTTGCGGACTATCAGCTCGATGGCGAGGACACCGGCGTGAAAACCATCCTGGAAGTGAGGCGGGAGACCATGAGTGATGTTCCGGCGATCATGATAACCGCGAACCGGGAAGAGAGCCTCGTGAAGGAAAGCCGCACGCACCAGTTCACGATCCTCACCAAGCCCGTCGAGCTGTCCCGATTACGGCCCCTGATCGACTGGAAGACACGCCGCTTCACGTCGATCGACGGCGAGGACGGCTGACGCCCATCCCCGGCGGCGGGAGGAATGCAGACATAAGTCTGTGCTGACAGGGAGCATGGTCGGCTTAGGCTAGGGGTTCGTGATATTGGCAAAGTCCTTGAAAGCGGGAGGCGAAACAACATGCTGCCATCTGCCATGATGCCAAGGAGCATCATTTCATTTGTCCTGGCGGGACTGGTTGTCTGGCTGGGGGCCTCTGCGGGGCAGGCGGCGGATACTTATGCGCTCCTATTCAAGGAAGGTACCTTGGACGCGGTGCCGAGAACCGCGTCGCTCGACTACCGGAGAAGCGTTTCGGCACCTGAGGACCGGGATTTCGAAACGAGAAGCAACGGCACCATAAAGCTGACATTCACGCCCGGCGACATGGTTGATCTGAATTTCGAAACCGACAGCAAGGCCAGACGGGTCGGGACCTTTCCAGCCAACGTCGGCAATCCGCTGATCATGTATTTTCTTGAATCCGTGGTGAAGGACCTGGCGAGCTTTGCCGGTGGAAGCCCGTACTACATCCGCAACCGGATCAAGGCGGCGCTCCTGCAGGACAGGCCTGTTCGGGAGCGTCAGATCGCCCTGGAGGGGCGCGAGGTGGCCTCCCGGTCGATCGTTCTTTATCCGTTCAAGGATGATCCCGCCAGCGACAGGATGCGCGGCATCGAGACGCTTGCCCTGACGGTCACGGTCTCCGAGGACGTGCCCGGTTGGTATTATGCGCTGAAGGCGGAGACGACGACGGACCGGGGGCAACGCTCGGAGCTGCCCGACACGCTGCCCGCCTATTCCAGTTCGATCGTGTTTCTCAAGCAGGGAGAGACAAAGTGAGGCAAGGCGGACGTATGCGGTCAGACCTGCGCGCCAGCATGACTGTTGCCATGCTTGTTGCAGCCGCGGGTCTTCTGGGGGGGGCGATTTCCGGCGGTGAAAGCGCGCGGGCACAGGGCACCATACAGGCACAGTTGAACGACTACCCGACGGCGGCCAGGGCCGAATATGTGTTTGCCTGCATGGCTTCCAACGGCCAGTCGAGCGATGTTCTGCGCCGGTGTTCGTGTTCAATCGACACGATCGCGTCGATCATTCCCTATGAGAAATACGTCGAGGCGGAAACCGTGCTCTCGATGCAGCTTGTCGGCGGAGAACGCATGTCGCTGTTCAGGACGGCGGCCAGCGCCAAAATGCTTGTCGCCGATCTCCGCCGGGCCCAAGCCGAAGCCGACATTCTTTGTTTTTGAAGCAGGGGCCGGCTTTGTTCTTGAAACAGGGGCCGGGCCCCGCGTTTTGAAAACGCCCTAGCTTTCCTTGTTCTTGCCGAAGACTTCTTTCCAGACATTGCCTTCCGTATCTTCCGCGTGGACGCTCAGGGAATCGGTGCCGTTGTCGTTATACGTGAAGCGGATGACCGGGTTCTCGGACAGGGAAATGCCGCCTTCCAGCGTGAACAGGACATCGTCGCCCTGTTTGACTTCGATGAAGTTGATGAAATGGGCGGAAATGAAAAGCTGAGTGATCTGGTCTCTCTGCAAGCCCGAATAATTCGGATGCCGGATCATGATCTGGGCCTCGCGGCGATTGCTCGTGTCCGCGGCCGGCGGTGCGAAATGTTTCGCCCGGATCAGTCCCATCTGCGAGAGCGCGAGTTCAGGCGATTTCGTTGCCGGGGCGGAGCAGCCCCCCGACGCCTTCACGTACCGCCCGGCCATGACCGACCCGGCCTGTGTTTCAGCGACCACGCGAACGTTGGAATACTGATTGACCCGAACCCTGATCTCCATGTCGAGGGGATGCATGGCTTCACCGAAGGTCATTTCCGCGGCCACGGGAGCGGGGTTTTCGTCGATGATCAGGAGTGCCCGTGTCACGGACGGAGAATTGGGCGAAGGCTGCTTCAGTCCAATGGGCACAGTGGCGGCGTCATGGGCACGATAGGGGGCGTCGAGATCTATGGTGCCGGTGTCCGGTTCCGGGACTGACAGTCCGACAATGTCCTCGCGCAGATCGTTCCAGCTGCCTTCTGACCGCAACGGATTTTCGAGCCTGTCCTGCTCCGCGCCGGTTGCGGCCGAGGACAGGGCAAGAACGGCGCATGATACCGCGATCGGGACAGCCAGTAGCGGCCTCCTCAGACAGCCAGCCGTTTTCCGAAACTCCATGATACGTTCTCCCACCATGCCGCTTGTTGAAACCATGCGGGAACCCGGCTGAGGCAAACGGAGGTGCTTCGGCGAAGTTCAGCCTGTTGCAGCGCAAGATCTCGTCAGTGTAACACGAATGGCCCTGCGCCGAAATCAAGCCTTTGGGATGTATTGTTCAACCTTCTTCGTGCTGTGACGCTGGGTTGGTTCCGCCGGAGACCTCCGGCGATGTTGAGCGGGGTCACGAAACGCATGTTTGAGATCGTCGTCAGTCTGTGTCTGCTTGGCGACCCCGGCATCTGCCGGACACAGTTGCTGGCCGGACTTGAAACGGTTTCCGAAGAAGAGTGCGTTGCCGTTCTGCAGAACCTGGACCCGGGCTCCCGCCTCGATCCGGCAACGGACTATTCGATCGGAAAACCGGCCTGCCGGGAAATGCCGGACGGGATCGCCCTGGAGGAAGTGGCGCAGGGCGTTTTTGTCCATACGGGAGAGATCTCGGAGCCCGATCCCGGAAATCTGGGCGATATCGCGAATCTGGGGGTTGTCGTCGGCGACACCTCCATCGCCGTCATCGATGCGGGGGGCGCCCGCGCGGTTGGGGAGGACCTGTATCGGGCCATCCGGAAAATCAGTGCGTTGCCGGTCGGTCATCTTGTCCTGACACACGTCCACCCCGATCACGTCTTCGGCGCGTCTGTCTTTGCCGAAGCCGGGGCCAGGATCGTTGGGCACCCCAATCTGGTCCGCGCCCTCAGGGACCGGGAACAGTCCTATCTTGAGAGCTTTCGCGCGGAAATCGGTGCGTCCGGATTTCTGGGAACGCGCGTGGATTTTGAGGTTCTGCCGCCGTCAGCGATTGACCTGGGCGGCCGCTCCCTGGAACTCAGGCCCTGGCCGATGGCGCACTCGACTTCGGACCTGACGGTACTGGATGTTCAGACCGGGACCCTGTTCACCGGGGACCTCGTCTTTCATCGTCATGTTCCCGTTCTGGACGGGTCCCTGAAGGGCTGGTTGAGCGTTCTGGATGAGCTCGAAACGCTGGAAGCGGTGCGGATCGTTCCGGGCCATGGCAGTCCGTCCCTGCGGGTGGAGGAAGGTCTGGCGCCGGTTCGGGAGTATCTGCGGGTTCTTCAGGACCAGACACGTCAATCGCTCGACGCCGGCAGCCGCATGAGCGATGCCGTGACCGGGATCGCGCAGGACCAGCGACCCCGCTGGAAACTTTTCGACGCCTTCAATATCAGGAATGCAACGGTCGCCTTCACCGAACTGGAATGGGACTGACCAAATGAGACTGACCGGGGGGAATGACCGGCAGGAATGATTGGCGGGCGCCTCCCGGGGACATTCAGGGGCGCGGATCAGCCGATGCCCTAATCGGCATGCTTGAGAAGAATTTGCGCCAGGGCGTAAAGGCGTTTTTCGATGAGCACCGGTGTTTCACAGACGTAGGTCAGTGATTTGCTCCGGTCGCGGAAGATGCGTTCGTCCCAGTCCAGCTGCTCTTCCAATGCATCGATCCTGTCGAAATCAGGCGTCTCGGAATTTTCCAGCGCGCGCATTTCGGAGCGGACCCTGTCGATCTTGTCCGACAGGGCGATCTGTTTCAGGGAATAGTCCTCGATCCCCCTGATGATCCGCAGGCGGATGCCGCCGAGGGCGTCGAACACGCGCGCAAAGATGGCGGCCATCTGCACGGGATCCGGGTTTTCGTCCCCCGACGCGAACGCCTGCACGGCCGCGCCGGCTTCCTCGAGCGTTATCCGCCGCTGCGCCAGAAGTGCGGCAAGTTCGGCTGCCTGCGGTGGCAGAACCACCTCCGGGAGGCCGGCCGGTCCGTCGGGCAGGGGGGCGGTCCATAAAATCGCAAGAGACAGGGTTTCGACCTTGCGTTGCTGACAGGGCCATGTCGGGTCGTCGAAGGAAGCAGCTTGAACGTATTCAACGCAGCAGAAGCCGAGAAGGACGTTCATAAACAGTATTTTAGAAATAGATTTGATCGGATTCATTCTATTCGGCTCCCTTGTTCCAATGTTAGCGAAACGACCAATTTTGTCCATGCAAAGAAATGCACACTAAGGTCGCAATTGCTTGGTCAAGACCCCCGCCTATAGTCAATCTCAAGGTTGGAAATGCCTGATTTTGATAGAGCGGAGACGTAAATGAAAGTTCGTGCAGCGGTTGCAGTTGCCTCAGGAAAACCTCTCGAAGTCACCACCGTGAACCTTGAAGGTCCGCGCGCGTTCGAGGTGCTGGTCGAGATCAAGGCGACCGGGATCTGCCACACGGACGAGTTCACCCTGTCGGGGGCCGATCCGGAAGGCCTGTTTCCGGCGATCCTGGGCCATGAAGGCGCCGGGGTTGTCGTGGAAGTCGGCCCGGGTGTGACGACATTGAAGCCGGGCGATCACGTGATCCCGCTTTATACGCCCGAGTGCCGCACCTGCGAATACTGCCTGAACCCCAAGACCAACCTGTGCCAGGCGATCCGCTCCACCCAGGGCCAGGGCCTGATGCCGGACGGCTCGTCGCGGTTCACCACGCTCGACGGCGATCCGATCCTTCACTACATGGGCACGTCCACCTTCGCCAACTACACGGTTGTGCCGGAGATCGCGCTGGCGAAGATCAATCCGGACGCCCCCTTCGACAAGGTCTGCTACATCGGCTGCGGGGTCACCACCGGCATCGGCGCGGTGATCAACACGGCCAAGGTCGAGATCGGATCGCGGGCGATCGTGTTCGGCCTCGGCGGCATCGGTCTCAACGTGATCCAGGGCCTGCGCCTTGCCGGTGCGGACCAGATTGTCGGGGTTGACCTGAACGCGGACAAGAAGCCGATGGCCGAGCGCTTCGGCATGACCGATTTCGTCAATCCGACCGAGGTCGAAGAAGATCTGGTTCCCTATCTGGTCAATCTGACCAAGGGCGGGGCCGATTACACTTTCGATGCCACCGGCAATGTCAATGTCATGCGCACGGCGCTGGAAGCGGCCCACAAGGGCTGGGGCGAAAGCATCATCATCGGCGTTGCGGCCGCGGGTGCGGAAATCTCGACGCGTCCGTTCCAGCTTGTGACCGGGCGGTCGTGGCGCGGGACGGCCTTCGGCGGCGCGCGCGGGCGCACGGACGTTCCGAAGATCGTCGACTGGTACATGGACGGGAAGATCGAGATCGACCCGATGATCACCCACACCATGCCCCTGGAAGACATCAACAAGGGCTTCGACCTGATGCATGCCGGCGAATCGATCCGCTCCGTCGTGCTTTACTGAAGCGGGTATGAAATGGAAACCGTTTCCGAAAACAGATGCTTTGGTGGCATGCAGGCGGTGTACAAACACACCTCGAAGGCCTGTGCCTGCGACATGACCTTCGCGATGTTCCTGCCTCCGCAGGTGTCCGAAGGACCGGTGCCGTGCCTGTGGTATCTGTCGGGACTGACCTGCAATCATGAAAACGCCATGACCAAGGCGGGCCTTCAGGCGCATGCCGCCGAACACGGCCTGGCACTGGTGTTTCCGGACACGAGCCCCCGCGGAGACGGCGTCGCGGATGACGAAGCCTATGATCTGGGGCAGGGAGCCGGCTTTTACGTCAATGCGACCAAGGCACCCTGGAATGCGCACTTCAAGATGTATGACTACATCGTCAGGGAGTTGCGCGACCTGGTCCAGGACACGTTTCCGGTCAATGGCCGTCACGGCATAACGGGGCATTCCATGGGAGGCCACGGGGCGCTGATCATTGCCTTGCGCAATCCGGATCTTTACCAGTCGGTGTCGGCTTTCGCGCCGATCACCAACCCGACGCAGTCCGCGTGGGGCCGCAAACAGCTGACGGCCTATCTGGGGGACGATGAGGCTGAATGGGCCGAATACGACGCAACCATATTGTTGCGCGAACGTGGCTGGAACGGCGAAATCCTCATCGATCAGGGTGCGGATGATCAATTCGTGAACCTGCTGCGCCCGCACGCCATTGCCGGAGTGGTCACCGAGACCTGCCAGCCCGCGGTGATCCGTTTGCAGGAACGCTACGACCATTCCTACTTTTTCGTATCGACATTTGGAGGCGACCACATTGCCTGGCATGCGGACAGGCTCTGCGGAAACGGCCAGGCTGCGGTCCCTGCCCGGGAGGCGGCACAGTGAAGTTGAATGAAAGGATTGCACTCTCTTTAATTGTGCTGTCGTCGGTCTTGTGGCATTTTGGCCCGGCGCACGCGATTGAACCGGGAGACCCGGCGAAGGGTGAAAAAGTCTTTCGAAAGTGCAAGGCCTGCCATGCGGTTGGTGCCGATGCCAAGGCAAAGGTCGGGCCGGTCCTGAACGGTGTGGTCGGGCAGTCAGCGGCTGCAAAAAGCGGGTTCAAGTATTCCAAGGCGCTTTTGAAGGCTGCGGAACAGGATCAGCTGATCTGGACTGTTGAAAATCTCAATGAATTTCTTGCGAAGCCCAAAACTTTTCTGCCGGGAACGAAGATGAGTTTTGCAGGACTGCGCAAGGAAAAGGATCGTCAGAACATTGTCGCTTATCTCGCGACCTTCGAAGTGGAAGGAGGATCTTAGGACAGCTTTTGGAGGAGATGGCTGGAATTGACACCTGATTCGAGAACCGTTCGGTGGGAGTGACCGAAACGATCCGGGATAAGGGGTGCCGACACTGGCCGGGAGCATGAAATGGACTTGTCTCGTTAAGGGAGGATTCAATGAGACGTTTACTCACTTCTGCCGCCATTCTGGTGCTGAGCGCCGGAACCGCATTCGCGGATGCGGAATTGCAAAAATTGATAGACGATCCAAACCAGTGGGTCATCCAGACCGGCGACTACAAGAACCAGCGCTTTTCGACGCTTGAGCAGATCAACAAGGACAACGTCAAGGATCTGCAGGTTGCCTGGACATTCTCGACCGGTGTGCTGCGCGGCCATGAAGGCTCTCCGCTGGTCATCGGCGACATCATGTACGTTCACACGCCGTTTCCGAACACCGTTTACGCGCTCGATCTGAACGACGATGGAAAGATCATCTGGCGCTACGAGCCGAAACAGAACTCGGACGTTATCCCCGTCATGTGCTGCGACACGGTCAACCGCGGAGTGGCTTATTCCGACGGCAAGATCTTCCTGCACCAGGCTGACACCAAGCTGGTGGCCCTCGACGCCAAGACAGGCGAGGAACTCTGGACCGTCCTGAACGGTGATCCGTCGATCGGCGAGACCAATACCGCGACGGTTCTGCCCGTCAAGGACAAGGTCATCGTCGGTATCTCCGGTGGTGAGTTCGGTGTCCGCGGCTCTCTGACGGCCTACAACACCAAGGACGGTTCGCTGGCATGGCGCGCCTATTCCATGGGTCCCGACAGCGACATTCTGATCGATCCGGAAAAAACCACCCATCTCGGCAAGCCGGTCGGCAAGGATTCCGGTCTGAACACCTGGGAAGGCGATCAGTGGAAAATCGGCGGCGGCACGACCTGGGGCTGGTATTCCTACGATCCTGACGAAAACCTCGTCTATTACGGAACGGGCAACCCATCGACCTGGAACCCGGCTCAACGGCCTGGCGACAACCGCTGGTCCATGACGATCATGGCCCGGGACATCGACACTGGTATCGCGCGCTGGTTCTACCAGATGACGCCACATGACGAGTGGGACTATGACGGGATCAATGAAATGATCCTGACCGAGCAGGAGTTCAACGGTGAAAACCGCAAGCTCCTGACCCACTTCGACCGGAACGGTTTCGGCTACACGCTGGATCGTGTTACGGGCGAACTTCTTGTCGCCGAGAAATATGACCCGACGGTCAACTGGGCAACCGAAGTCAACATGGATCCGGACTCCGACCAGTACGGTCGTCCGCAGGTCGTGTCGCAATATTCGACCGAACAGAACGGCGAAGACGTTAACTCCACCGGCATCTGCCCGGCTGCCCTTGGTACCAAGGATCAGCAGCCTGCCGCATACTCGCCGGAAACCAATCTGTTCTACGTGCCGACGAACCACGTCTGCATGGATTACGAGCCGTTCCGCGTGAGCTACACGGCCGGTCAGCCCTACGTTGGTGCGACGCTGGCAATGTACCCGCCGAGCGACAGCCATGGCGGCATGGGCAACTTCATTGCCTGGGACAACGTCAAGGGTGAAATCGTCTGGTCAATCCCCGAGCAGTTCTCGGTCTGGTCCGGCGCGCTGGCCACCTCCGGTGACATCGTCTTCTATGGCACTCTGGAAGGCTACCTGAAGGCGGTCGACGCCAAGACGGGTGAAGAACTCTATCGCTTCAAGACCCCGTCCGGCGTCATCGGCAACGTCATGACCTACACCCACAACGACAAGCAGTACATCGGTATCCTGTCGGGTGTTGGCGGCTGGGCTGGCATCGGCCTTGCGGCCGGTTTGACCAACCCGAACGACGGTCTGGGTGCCGTCGGTGGCTATGCGGCCCTGTCCGACTACACCGCACTGGGTGGTCAGCTGACAGTGTTCGCACTGCCGAACTGATCCGAACCTGAAAGACCACTGGAACCGGCGCACTCCTTCAGACTGCGCCGGTTCGCGTCAGAGGTGGGTAATACCACCGAAGTGAATTCCCGGTTCGGCAGCCCGGCATCCTGAATGGCCGGAGGACCGGTTCTCAAAGGACAGGTGATGAGTAAAATCAGACCAATCTGTGTAGTCGCGACAGTCGCATTCTCGGTCTTGTTCGCTGCGCCCACGGCCGCGGAACAGGCCTATGACGAATCCCTGGTCGCGGTGGCCTATTCCGAAGATGGCATTTACTACACGGAAGATGACATCCCCACGTACAACGTGCAGGAAGACGGCACGATCGACTGGCCGACCTATTCCGGTTTCCGCCGGTATCATTCCGAGTGCCACGTCTGTCACGGGCCCGAGGGCGAAGGCTCGACCTATGCGCCGGCCCTGAAGAAGTCCGCGCTCGATATGGACTATTACGATTTTCTCGACGTTGTGACCAACGGCCGGAAGAAGATCAGCGCGTCGGAGAACTCGGTGATGCCCGCGTTCGGCACCAATCCGAATGTGATGTGCTACATCAACGATATCTACGTTTACCTGAAAGCCCGGGGAACCGACGCCGTTCCGCGCGGACGACCGCGCAAGAAGGAAGCGAAGTCGGATGTGATCCGGGAGGAAGAAAATGCGTGTCTCGGCGGATGACAGCCGGCGCCGTCCAGCGAGCCGGAAAAGGCCAGGAGTTCCCGTCGGAGCGCGGCCCGGCGGACTTTCTCAGCGCTTGAAACAGGCGGTTGCAAGCGTGTCGTTACCGTTGTGCGCGGTTTTCCTTCTGGGAACCGGCATGCCGGCGGGGGCACAGACATCGGATCTGGTGTCGCAGACGGAACTGCGCGTCTGCGCGGACCCGGCCAACCTGCCGATCTCCGACAAATCGGGTTCAGGCTATGAAAATCGGCTGGCCGAACTGATTGCCGCCAAGCTCGAACGTCCCGTGTCTTATACCTGGTATCCGATGGCAACCGGGTTCGTGCGCAACACCTTGCGGGCCAACCGGTGCGATGTGATCATGGGCTATGCGCAAGGCCATGAGCTTGTCCTCAACACCAACCACTACATGACCTCCGCCTATACGCTGATCGTCCCCAAAAGCAGTGCTCTCGCCGATGTCTCGACGCTGGCCGATCCGAAGCTGAAGGGCAAGCGGATCGGTATCATCGCGGGGTCTCCGCCGGCATCGCACATGGCCCGCAACGGTCTGATCGCCGCCGCCAAACCCTATAACCTGATGGTGGACAGACGGCACGAATCCCCGGCTCTCGACATGCTTTCGGACCTGGAAGAGGGCGAGATCGATGCCGCCATCCTGTGGGGTCCGATCGGCGGGCCTCTGGTCAAGCAGGAGCACCCGGATCTGCAAGTCACATCGCTGATCAGCGAAACATTGCCTCCACGGCTGGTGTTCCGCATCACCATGGGCGTCCGACAAGGCGAGAAGGTCTGGCAACGGGCGCTCAATTCGCTTATCCGGCGCAACAAGGGCGAAATCAACGAAGTCCTCCAGAAGGCGGGAGTGCCGCTGCTGAACGACATGGGAACGGCACCTTATACCAAAGAGCGTTGATTATGACCCATCTGATGGACCATGGCCGGTCGCCGGCGAGGCGCGTTGCGCAGTCCGGCCTGGTTGGCCGGACAAGCAGCGCAACGACGCCCGGTGCGCGGCAATGGTCCACCGGAGGCCGATCCTGGAAGGTTTTCGGACGGCGTCGCACGTCTTGTCAGATACCCCGCATCGCACTGCGACGTGCTCCTGGCCGAAAACCCTCCAAGACCGGTCAGATGAGTCATAATCAACGCTCTTTGGTATTACGGGGAGGAGTGACGATGTCGTCTTTCCTGCCGGTTGGAATACTGAACGGCAGGACCTTGCGCGCCGCAGTGGTCGCCGCCCTGCTCGCCGCGATGATGACTGCCTGGCCGGCGCCGGTGAGCGCGCAAGGCGTGCCCGAACCTCGGGACTATCGTGAAGAACCCTACCGGGCCCCGGTCCCGGAGACGCTGAGCGGTGGAACGGTTGTTTCGAGCGAGGCGGCGCACGCGCTCTGGCAGGCCGGAGGGACGGCCTTTATCGACGTGTTGCCGCGCGCTCCCAAACCCAAAAACCTTCCAGCCGGCACGATCTGGCGCGACAAGCCGCGTCTGTCGATCCCCGGAAGTCTGTGGCTGCCCAACGTCGGTTACGGACGGATCGCGGAGCTGACGGCGGATTATTTCAGGTCCGGCCTTGAAAAGGCCACCGCGGGCGACGCCGCGCATCCCGTGCTGTTTTTCTGTCTCGACGAATGCTGGATGTCCTGGAACGCCGCCAGACGGGCCCTGGAATACGGCTATGCCAATGTCTACTGGTATCCGGAGGGAACCGACGGCTGGACGTTCGAGGACTTTCCGTTGGTCGAGATCAAGCCCGAGCCGGAGCCCGAATAACACGGCAATGACCCCGGCAAGACGGATGTCTTGAGCGCGCGGACCGTCACCGGCAACACCCGCTCAATAATCCGCCAACACGCGTTCCACTTCGGACGTTGAGCCGTCGGTATCCGTCAGCTTCGCCTTGACGCGCCGGGTGCCTTCGGGGACCGAAACGCTGACTTGCGGGTTTTCACTCAACGAGATGCTGCCGGTCATCGTGGCGAAGGGGGCACCGTTCAGATCGATGTCCAGTGTCTCCACATAGCGCATCGGAGTGTAGAGCAGCGACACCTGATCCCTCTGCATGCCCGAATGGCTCGGATGGCTGATGGCCACGTCCAGGGCGAGGTCGTTGGACCGGCCCGCGCGTCGTTTGCGGACAAGACTTGCGGAATCCGTGAGCGGCCTGAGGATCAGTTCCATCTGTCCCAATGTGGCGAGCGCCTCGTCGGGGTCGGTGCCCGGTGGCGCTGAGCAGGCCCCAAGCCCGGAGGTCTTCACGAAGGTCTCGGCGACGAAGAGCTGGCCGTTATCCAGTTCGGCCACCGCATGAACGGGGGTCGGACCATTGAAACGCATGGTGGCGGCGAATTCGAAGCTTGCAAGCGGCCGGGTAAAGGATACCTGGGCGGAAAGCGGCATCGGGTTGTCATCCAGGATCAGGTGAAGTTCCCTGAAGACATGTCCATCCGGAGCGTCCAGCCGGATGGTCACCTTGGTACGCGCGTCATCGGCGGTGCGGTAAGGGGTGTCGATGCTGATCACATCACTTGAAACGGCAAGGAACCGGTCGCCGTATAGTTCAAAACGAAGGTCCGGCCAGGTATCCTCGCCAGCAGCCGCCGGCTCCGGCAGCAGCAGCGCAAAGACGGCGGCGGCCGCCATGGCCGGCCAGTTCATTCCGCGTGCCGTGTGTCCTGACATGGAACCTCTCCTCCCGGAAATTCATGAATGAAACGCCCGACGGCGCGCGGGCCGTCGCCGGTCCCGATTTCGCCGATGACGTCCAGTGTCACCGGATCGATCAGGCTGACCGTATTGGAAAACCAGTTGGTCGACACAATCAGCCTGCCGTCCGCTGTCACGTCGATGCCTTCGGGGGCCTCTCCGACATCAAGCGTTGCTTCGCGTTCGAAGTCGGAAAGCCTGTAGACGCTGACGGTATCCGAATACTGGTCGGTGGTGAAGGCATGCCCGCCGGCGAAGGCGATCCCGTAGGGGCGGTCCCCGACCGGCACCGTGGCGGTGACGCTGGCAGTCAGCGGATCGATGATCGTGATGTCATCCGAGCCGACATTGGCCACATGGATGCGCCCCTGCGGATCCACGGCAATGCCGAACGGCCGTTCGCCGACGCTGACGCGCGCCCGCAGCGTCATTTCCGGCAGATCGAAGATCGAGACCTGATTTGAATCCCGGTCAGCGGAGGCAAGCCAGCTGCCATCCCCGGCGACGACCAACCCGGCCGGCGCTCCCCCGCTCTCCAGTTCCCCGATTGCCGCAAGGCTTTCGGCATCGAGCACGAAGATGCGGGCATTGTACCAGTCGGAAACGAATATACGACCTGACTGCGGCGCCGTGGCGACGCCGACCGGGCCGCCTTGCACCTCGGTTTGCGCCAGCACCTCGCAGGTGGCAAGGGAAAACCGCCGCACGGTCTTGCTGTCGGGACTGACGGTGTAGAAGGCGTTGAGCGCCGAACTGACCGCGATGCCGGCGGGTTTCCCCTCGACCGGTATCCGCTGGATTTCGCGGCGCCCCTCAAGATCCAGCACGCTGAGATCGGAACTGCTCTGATTGGTGATAAAGGCAAAAGACCCCGCGAGCGCCGGAACGCCCGTGGGGATGGTCAGGAGGAGGCACAGCAGAGGAACGCTGGCAAAGCGTTTCTCAGTTCCCCGCAAAACGCTCATGAAGGGCATCAAGGCCGGCCTTGTAGACTGCAGTGACCGCCGCGATCGCGGCTTCGTCGTTCAGGTTCTCCGGCGGATCGTTGTTGGGATAGCCGCGATAGAACGCGCCGCGCCACGCCACCAGGGACCCCCCGTCTTTCCCCGGCTTGACCGTCAGGTGCGAGGAATAGTTGGTGACCGGAAGAACCTCCACCTTCACGTCGGTGATCCGGTAGGAATAACTCATCTTTTCATCGCTGAACTTGTAGAGCACTTCGTCGATGGTCGGGCCGCCGTCCTGTCCGAGCGTAAGCAGCCGGGTCGCATCAATGGCATTGCCGCCTTCGCCGTTCGTGCTGAACACCGCGGGATGCCAGCTCATGTCCTGAAAGTTTCCGATTAGAGCCCAGACTTCGGCGGGCGGAGCGGCGACCTCTTGCGTGAGCGTTATTTTCTGACGGGTGGGGCCGTGTGCCTGCGCGCCCTGAAACGCGAACGAAGACAGCAGACAGAAGACGAAGATCCGTAGAGCAGTGCGCATTGTCAGTCTATTCCTTGAAGAACGCGGTTTTCAGAATGTAGTTCATCCCGCGGCTCCAGGACCGGTCGGTATTGGTGCGAACGTCGACCGCCCTGGCACGCAGGACCTTTCCCGTGTCCGCGTCGCGGAGAAACAGGTTCATGGAGATGACCAGATTGGAGATCTTGTGGACTGCACCGGTTAGTGCGAAGTCGGCGCCGAGTGTTTTCGCCATACGCACATCGCAGCCGTAACAGTTTCCGGGGTTGGCGATATTGTCGAGTTTGGCGGCAATCGGAGCGAGGTCGACCAGGATCATGCCTTCGTCTAGAAAGCGCTGTCCGACAAGCTCCTCCACAAGCACGAGACGACGGGTCTCGTCTTCCCTCTCGCCGTTGTAGGCGCCTTCGGTCGACAGATCGACGAAACCGAGGCCGAGAAAGGCCACCTTGCTGCCGCGTGGCACACCTTCCGCGGATGCACTGGCCACCAGCGCAGCGGCGTTGAACAGGACCAGAACAATGAGCGTGATGAACGACTTCATGCAAATATCTTAGGGCGCTCAAATTGCACGGCAATAGAGCCTAAAGTATCGATTTTTTTCCCAGGGCGGCTTTGGCACACTCTTGAGAACCGGGAGGAACGGATAGGATCATGGTACAGTCTTTGATCGCGATCTGCGTGTACTGTCTTGTTTTCACTTTCGGATTTTTTCCTTTCGCAAAAATCCAGGCCGCCATGGCTCTTGACGTGACTGTCGGTGTTCTTCGGGTTGATTATCCAGAGCTGGCGCCCGTCTCGCGCTACGACCGCAAGCCGGAAGATCTGGGGTTCGCCGGTGCCGGGCTCGGCAACGAGGACAATCAGACGACCGGTTCCTTCCTGGGGCACGCATTCTCGATGAAAACCGCGACGTCCGCCCCCGGCGACATCGAGGAGGCGGTCGGCTCGTTCATCGGCAACGGCTTGAAAATTATCGTGGTGATCGGGCGCGGCGAGGATGTCCTGAAGGTGGCGGATCTCGCCGGTCCAGGTGTCCTCGTCTTAAACGCGGGCGCTCCGGAAACCGCTCTGCGGGACGCGCAGTGTCGGGAGAACCTGCTGCACGTCGCCCCCAGCCGAGCCATGCTCGCGGACGCGCTCGCCCAGTTCCTGATGTGGAAGAAATGGCCGCGCTGGTTCTTGGTCGAGGGTTCCAATCCCCGCGACGTGAAACTCGCGGAAGCCTATCGCCGGGCAGCGAAGAAATTCGGTGCGAGGATCGTCGAGGAGCGGGTGTTCGAGGATACCGGCGGATCGCGTCGGGCCGACAGCGGCCATGTGCTGGTGCAGCGCCAGATACCGGTCTTCACCCAGGAGGCCGACGAGCATGATGTCATCGTCGCGGCGGACGAGAGCGACGTGTTCGCGCTCTACCTTCCCTTCCATGCCTGGACGCCGCGTCCGGTCGCCGGATCCGGCGGACTGCGCCCGGTGACCTTTCACGCCGCCCATGAAGCCTGGGGAGCGACCCAGTTCCAACGCCGGTTCGAAAAACAGAGCGGCCGGTACATCAAGCCGGAAGACTACAATGCCTGGGTCGCGCTGCGCGTCATCGGCGAAGCGGTCACGCGCGCACGGAGCGACGATCCGCAAGTTCTCAAAGACTATATTCTGAGCGACGCGTTCGAACTCGCCGCCTTCAAGGGGCAGAAAGTCACCTTTCGGGCCTGGAACGGACAGATGCGCCAGCCGGTTCTTCTCACCGACAGCAAGATCACGGTCAGCGTATCCCCGCAGGACGGCTATCTGCACCACCGGTCCCCCCTGGACAGTCTCGGCATTGATGAAGCGGAATCCGCCTGTGAGGCATTCAAGAATTGAGAGACCGGAAATGATGCGGCACCTTCGAAAACTTTCGCCAACACCTTCCCTTTTTGGACGCATGGCGCCTGCGCTCCTGCTGGCCGGCAGTCTTCTGGTTTCCGGTCCGGCGGTCGCGAACAAGGTGTTCGTGAGCAACGAGCGCGGCAACACGGTGACCGTCGTCGACAGCGCAACCTGGGAACAGATCGCCGAATTCCCCGCCGGCAACCGGCCAAGGGGCATCGGCATCAGCCCGGACGGCAAGCATCTTTACGTGTGCGCATCCGACGACGACACCATCAAGGTGTTCGATACCGATACCTACGAATTCCTGTGGTCCCTGCCGTCCGGTCCCGACCCGGAACTGTTCGTCATCAGCCCGGACGGCAGCACGCTGTATGTCTCCAACGAGGACGACAATCTGGTCACCGTCGTCGATACCGCCAAAAAGACGGTGGTCGCGGAGGTTCCCGTCGGTGTCGAACCCGAGGGCATGGCGGTCAGCCCCGATGTGCGGTTTGTGGTCAACACGTCCGAGACGACGAACATGGCGCATTTCATCGCCACCGAAGACTACCAGATCAAGCACAACGTGCTGGTGGACCAGCGCCCGCGCTACGCCCGTTTCACCAATGACGGCAAGACGCTTTACGTCAGTTCGGAAATCGGCGGAACGGTGTCCGTCATCGACATGCTTGGCGAGGCCGGTCCCGAACTGGTCAAGAAGATCGGGTTCGAGGTTGCCGGCGTCCAGCCCGAGTGGCTGCAGCCGGTCGGCATGCGGATCACGTCGGACAACAAGTGGCTGTTCGTGGCCCTCGGGCCGGCGAACCGGGTCGCGGTCATTGACGCCGCCAGCAACGAGGTGGTTCGCTATATACTTGTCGGCCAGCGTGTCTGGCAGCTCGAGTTCACACCGGGCGAACAATACCTGTTGACGACCAACGGCAACTCGAACGACATCACCGTGATCGATGTCGCCGAACAGGAAGCGGTAAAGTCGATCCAGGTCGGACAGCAGCCCTGGGGGGTCGTGGTCGCACCTGACTGATCCGGCGGTCAACGCAAAATGAAATTGGAAGGGTTCCAGATGCACAGGCAGCAAACCGCGGTCTCGAAAATACGGCGATTTCTCGCCGGACGGACGCACAGGCGGCGGATCCTCGGGGGCCTGCTGTGCGCGAGCCTTGCGCTTGCGCTGTCCCCCGCGACAAGGGCCTCTGCCTCGGACCTGCCTGTCCTTCGTGCCGCGGTTCTCAAGATCGGGACCGTCAACTGGGAACTGGACACCATCAAGCGGAATGGCTTCGACACCGAAAACGGGTTCGAACTCTCCGTCGTGCACTATGCCGACAATGGTGCGACACGGGTCGCTCTCGAAGGCGGCGAGGCCGACCTGGCGGTCGCCGACTGGATCTGGGTCGCCAGGCAGCGCGCTGCCGGCAAGGACTATGTGTTCGTTCCCTATTCCAGGGCCGTCGGCGGGCTGGTGGTGCCCGGGGACAGCACGGCGACGACCTTGAAGGACCTGCGCGGCCAAAAGATAGGTATCGCCGGCGGGCCGGTCGACAAAAGCTGGCTCATCCTGCAAGCCTACGCGAAGAAGGAATATGGTTTTGATCTGGCCGCCGAGACCGAACAGGTGTTCGGTGCGCCGCCGCTGATCTTCAAGGCCGGTCTGGGCGGCGACACGGCCGGGGCCATAAATTTCTGGCATTTCCTGGCCAAGATGAAGGCCGCCGGCATGCGGGAACTGATATCCGTCGAAACCGCCGCGACCGCACTCGGCCTCGATCCGGACATTCCGCTGCTGGGCTATGTGCTCAAGGATAGCTATCTGCGCGAAAACCCGCAGATGGCCAGTGCACTTTATGGCGCGTCGCGGGCCGCGAAAGATCTGCTGGCAAGGGACGATGCTGCCTGGGAGGTTCTGCGGCCGCGCATGAACGCGAAGTCCGATGCGGCCTTCGAGGCGCTTCGTCGGGATTTCAGGGCGGGCATCCCGGCTCCGGGAAATATCGACGAGGATGGTGCGGCAACATTCTTCAGCCTGATGGTCAGTCTTGGCGGCGAGAAACTTGTCGGCGGCGCCCGGGAATTGCCGCCCGGCCTGTTCGCAGAACTCGAGTAGAAGCCCTTGGCGACGCCGATCATCCGCGCGATTTCCCTGACGGCGTTCCTGTGCGCCTGGTTCCTCCTGGCAGCGATTGGCAACGACCCGACGGTCCTGCCGTCACCGGCTGCGCTGGTGCAGCCGTTCTGGCAGGAGCTGATGTCGGGAGAACTGGCCTATCATCTGACGATGACGGTCGCGCGGGTGATCGCCGCCTTCATCATCGCCCTTGCAGTGGGCATCGTTCTCGGGTTCCTGATGGGAACGCGCCCCGAACTCGACAAATGGCTGGACCCGTGGCTGGTGGTGTTCCTGAACCTGCCGGCCCTCGTTCTGATCGTGCTGTGTTACCTGTGGATCGGTCTGAACGAGACCGCGGCGGTCGCGGCGGTCGCGCTCAACAAGATCCCCGGCGTAGCGACGATCATCCGCGAGGGCGCGCGGGCACTCGACCGGGAACTGAAATCGATGGCGACGGTCTTCCGTGTCCGTCCGGTCACCTATCTGCGCCACTTCGTGGTGCCGCAACTGGCGCCTTATATCGCGGGCGCGTCGCGTTCCGGCATTGCCGTGATCTGGAAGGTGGTCCTCGTTGTCGAGTTTCTCGGCCGCTCCAACGGCATCGGGTTTCAGATCCACCTGTATTTCCAGCTGTTCAACGTCGCCATGGTGCTGGTCTATTCGCTGAGCTTCATCGCCTTGATGCTGACAATCGAATGGCTGTTGCTGCAGCCCGTTGAAAAACGGGTCCAGGCATGGAGGCAGGCATGATCTCGGTCGATATCAGGACCAAGAATTTTGGCCCGACCCGGGTCCTGAAAGATGTCGCCTTTGAGCTGCAGCGCGGCCAGTGCCTTGCCATTCTGGGCAAGTCCGGGATCGGCAAATCCACCTTGTTGCGGCTCGTCGCCGGAATAGATCCCGATTTCGAGGGAACGGTCAGTCGACCGGAAGCCATGGCGATCGTGTTTCAGGAACCGACGCTTCTGCTCTGGCGCAGGGCGATCGACAATATCCTGATCATTCATCCCCGGCTCGAGGAAACGGCGGCGCGGGACATGCTCGCCAAGGTGGGGCTGGCGGACAAGGCGGACATGTATCCAAGGCAACTGTCGCTGGGTCAGCAACGGCGCCTGTCGCTTGCAAGGGCTTTTGCGGGGCGCCCGGAGCTGTTGATCCTGGACGAACCCTTCGCTTCGCTGGACAAGGCGACGGCGGCGGACATGATCGCCCTGACCAGGACGCTGGTTTCGGAAGTGGCGCCGGCAACCCTGTTCGTCACCCACGAAAAGGACGAGGCCCGCCAGCTTGCGGACCGGACACTTGAACTTGCGGGCTCCCCGGCAACAGTGGTTCCCGATTGCAGGATAATGGAATTTCAAAGGGAGGAAGCATCATGAAAATCAATCTGAAAAGCATTCTGGGCGCCGGTCTGGCCGCGTTTGTCCTGTCTCTACCGGTCCAGGCACACGAATTCGGGTTCGCGGGCATAATGGACAAGACGAACCGGGAAGAGCTGCCCGACCTGATCCTGTCCTCGGGAAAACCGATTTCCGACGGTCCGCTCGTGCTGAAATCCGGGACCATGTACGAGATTGAAATCGTCTCCGACGGCAGTGCGGAACTGGCCCTCGAAGGGTCCGGGTTCTTCCGGGCGATCTGGGTCAACGAGGTCGTCGTCAACGGTCTCGAGATCCGCCCGTTCGGTCTGGAAAGCGTCGAGTTCGATGACGAGGGCACGATGGAGATCGAGTTTCTGGCGATCAAGCCCGGCCGCTATTTCCTGCGCCAACCCGGTTCCACGGGTGAGAACCAGCGTGTCGAGATCACCATCCAGTAAACCGGGTGTCCGGGGGGGGGGGCAGAGCGCATGACGATTTTTTCGGTCCGCAATGTCAGCTACAGTTACGGACCGAAAATGGCTCTGGATGATGTCACCATCGACCTTGAAGCAGGGCGGTTCTGCGCGCTGCTTGGTCCCAATGGCGCCGGCAAATCCACACTCTTCAATCTGCTGACCAGGCTGTTCGTGACGCGGGAAGGCTCGATCCGGATCGCGGGTCACGATCTTGCGCGCGAACCGCGCAAGGCCCTGGCCGCGCTGGGGGTGGTGTTTCAGCAGCCGACCCTGGATCTGGACATGTCGGTGGCGTGGAACCTGAAATATTTCGCCGCCCTGCAGGGCCTGTCCGGGGCCCATGCGAAAAAGCGCATCGACGCGGCCCTGGAGCGTTTGGACATGTCCGAGCGCGCAAGAGAGAAGGTCCGCGAGCTGAACGGCGGCCATCGCCGCCGCATGGAGATTGCCCGCGCGCTGATCCATGAACCGAAGGTCCTGCTGCTGGACGAGCCGACAGTCGGGCTCGATATCGAAAGCCGCATCGCGATCACCGATCATGTCCACGACCTTTCCCAGACCGGGCTGCTTGTCTTCTGGGCGACGCATCTCGTCGATGAAATCAGGCCGTCGGACGATGTCGTCGTCCTGCACCGGGGGTGCATCCTCAAGCATGAGCGGGCCGACAGCCTATGCGCGGGCGGCCGTCTTCAGGACGCCTTCAAGGCCTTGACCAGCGGGCAACAGGCAGAGGTGGACGCCGGGTGAAGAGCTATCTTACAGCGCTGCAGGCCATTGTCTTCCGCGAGGGCTGGCGGTTCATCAATCAGAGAAGCCGCTTTTTCGCCGCCCTGGTGCGGCCGATGGTGTGGCTGGTGGTGTTCGCGGCCGGTTTCAGGGCGGCCCTCGGCCTGTCCATTATCCCGCCGTACCAGACCTACATCACCTATGAAGTCTATATCGTGCCCGGCCTGTGCGGCATGATCCAGCTGTTCAACGCGATGCAATCCTCGCTGTCGCTGGTCTACGACCGCGAGATGGGCTCCATGCGCCTGTTGCTGACCAGCCCCTTGCCGCGGGGCTGGCTCCTGTTTTGCAAGATCCTGGCGGGAACCATCGTGTCCATTGTGCAGGTGTACGTGTTTCTTGCCCTGGCGGCCCTGTTCGGCATCGACATGCCGGCGATGGGCTATGTCTATCTTTTTCCGGCGCTGGTTCTCTCCGGCCTCATGCTCGGTGCGCTGGGGCTGTTCATTTCCTCCACGATCCGGCAGCTCGAGAATTTCGCCGGTGTCATGAACTTCGTGATCTTCCCGATGTTCTTCCTGTCGAGCGCACTGTACCCGCTCTGGAAGATGGCCGAGAGCTCGCCCCTTCTCAGGGACATCTGCGCCTTCAATCCGTTCACCTATGCGGTCGAACTGATCAGGTTTTCGCTGTACGGGCAATTCAACGGCGCGGCGCTCGTGTGGGTTGCCCTGTCCTTCGCCGTTTTCATGACAGGCGCGCTGATCGGCTACGACCCCGCCCGCGGCATGCTGCGGCACCGCGCGGCCGGTCCAAAGTAGGCAAAAGGTGACCGGAAGACGTTTCAGGTGCCGCCGAGCAGCTTGCGGATCCGCTCCGCTGTGCCCGGCGTTGTCAGTCTGTCCTGCAATTCGTCCGGCAGGACCCAGTCGAGGGCCGCGGCGTCGTCGCCGGCCGCGGGTGTTCCCGAGGCATAGGCCCCGCAAAAAACGGTCAGGATGAAATGGGTGGCGACGCGGCCGTCCGCGTCCCGCTGAATGGAGTCGAAGGTTTCAACCGGGTCGCCGAGGTGCGCGGTCACGCCCGTTTCCTCAAGGAGTTCCCGCGCGGCCGCCTCAAGAAGGCTTTCTCCGAGTTCGATCAATCCGCCCGGCAGGCTCCAGTGATCCTTGTAGGGCGGTTTGCCGCGCCTGACCACGAGGGCGCGGCCGTCGCGGTGACACAGGACACTGACGGCGGCACGGGGGGCGTCGGGATAAAACCTGGACATGGCATCCTCGGCAATCTGACGGGGTTGCGATCGGGATTGCGATTCTGTGCAGAGGATAGTCGCCCCGGTCCGGGGCGAACAGGTCTCAAGCGGATTTGCTCAAGCAAACAGCGCGTCGATTTCTGCCTGGGCGCCGTCGCCCTCGTGCTGGGAGGCTTCCGCTTCGACGTGACCGTGGATGATGGCCCCGGCAAAGGCGATCAGGGGCTTGATCTCGTGGGTCGCCCTGTGGGCGATTTCCGCCGCCACCTGGGTCGGGTCGGCGGCTGCGCGCAACTGGTCCTGAATGCTGCCGACCACGCCGTTGATCTCGGCGACATGCACTTCCAGATGTTCGCGCAAGTGAGCGGGGGCCGCATGATAGGCCCGGATGGCGAGGTTCTTGTCCTTGAAGGTCGAGTTTTCGAAATGGCCTTCGTAGTCGAGCGGCTCCCACTCGAGCACATCCGCCGTGCAATCGGGCATGTCAGGCAGCATCTCGAGAAGCATCATCACTTCGTTGAAGTGGTTGAGATAGTCTGTGGCAAGGCCGGTTTGGGCGTTTATGTTTGCCTCCTCCAGCAGTTCGGCTGCCAGCTCACCGGCGCCCAGAACCGGGTGCAAACATTCCATACCTGTCCCCCTGTCATTGACTTGTAAGCTAAGCTACTTCTTTTTTGTTTCCAATTGCCTAACCAGACTGCAGCAAAACTACGATGTTCCGGCATCCGTATTAAGACGGAGTAGCGAGCCATGTGCGGACGCCTTGCCCTGACGACACCGCCCGACGCGGTGCGCAGTTTTTTCGATTACGTGGATCGTCCCAACTTTCCGCCACGCTACAACATTGCGCCGACGCAGCCGCTCGCCATCGTGCGCCAGTCCCTGGACGGGACGCGCCGCTTTCACCTTGTGCGCTGGGGATTGATCCCTTCCTGGGTGAAGGATCCCTCCGCCTTCACCCTTCTGATCAACGCCCGCGCGGAGACCGCGTCGCACAAGCCATCCTTCCGCAATCCCATGCGCCACCATCGCTGTCTGGTGCCGGCTTCCGGCTTTTACGAGTGGCGGCGCACGCCGGAAGGCAAGCAGCCGTTCTGGATCCATCCGGCCGACGGCGACATCATGGGCTTCGCCGGATTGTGGGAGACCTGGTCCGATCCGGACGGCGGCGACATGGACACGGGCGCCATCCTGACGATCGAGTCCAACCGGATGATGTCCGCGATCCATCACCGCATGCCGGTGATCCTGAAACGGGAAAATTTCGGCACCTGGCTGGATGTCGCCAATGTGGACCGGCGCGAGGCCGAGAAGCTGCTGGTGCCTGTCGAGGATGATTTCCTGGTGGCGCGTCCCGTTTCGACCCGGGTGAACAAGGTTGCCAACGACGACCCGGATGTGCTGCGCGAGATTGCCGCCGACGAGATGGCGGTCCCCCTCGGAAAACCCGCGGACAAGGGTCGGCGGCAAAAGACGGCTGAGGACGACAGCCAGCTAGACCTTTTCTGACGTGACAAAAGCACAGTTTTGTCGTGCAAAAGCTTCGGTGGCGGGGTAGGGCAGGGACAACGACACCGGCAGGCAGCACCTGATGCCGGAACGCATTTCTGCCGGGAAGCATTCATGATTGACGACGACACGACGAAGTCCTCGGACGACGATATCGAAAACGAGGCACTTGCCGAGGCTTACAATCGCGGTCTCGGATTGCAGAAGGCCGGAGACCTCGAAGGCGCCGAACGCGCTTTCCGGGAGGCGCTTGCGCTGGACCCGAAGGACACCGGCGGCGTCAGCATCCGGCTGGCGGCCATCGGGGCAGAGCAGGCACCTCTAAAAATGCCGGATGCCTATGTCGCAACCCTGTTCGACCAGCATGCGGACGTGTTCGACGAGATCCTGGTCGATGAACTCGGTTACTGCGTGCCGCTGCTGGTGCGCGAGATGATCGCCCGCCTGGAGGCCGGTCCGTTCGACCGGCTCCTGGACCTGGGCTGCGGCACCGGCCTGACGGGCCTTGCACTTGCCGACTGCACGGTCCATCGAACCGGGGTCGACCTGTCCGAGCGCATTGTGGAACTCGCCTTTGACCGGGAGGTCTATGATGACCTTTATGTCGGCGAGGCCGTCGAGTTCCTGGCGGAGTTCGAGGAAGACGATGGCGTTCGGCCGACCTGGGATCTGATCGCCGCCACCGATGTGTTGCCCTATCTGGGCGCCGTTGAGCCATTCCTGCAAGGGGCCGCCGACCGTCTGGTGCCGAACGGTTTTCTGGCCTTTTCGACCGAAACCCTGCCGGAGGAGGTCCTTCAGGGGCGGTCCTTCATGGTCGGACCGAAAAACCGGTTTGCGCAGGGCGAAAGCTACATCCGTTCCGCCCTTGCCGCCGCCGGCTTCGAGATCCTGGCCATGGACCCGATCACGGTACGCCACGAGGAAGGCCAGCCGGTCCCCGGCCATCTGGTCATGGCCCGGTTGCGCTCCGGATAACGGAAGGGATCGGCACCGGGATCTCCCGCGGAACCATCCTGAAGAAGCATGCCGCGGGGTGTCCGGCATGTCCCGGAATTGCGCATCGCGCCGGATCCCGCTCCGTGTGACCGGCTACTCCGTCCGTTGCAGCCTGAGATAGGGTTCGCCGTCCGAGGTTCTCTTGACGGCGATGCCGTCCGCATCGATGAGACAGGACACGCGGCTGCGATAGGCGGAGAAGCTGTCGAACGTCACCACGTCGACAGCGGTGTCGAATTGCAGGGTCACCCGGTAGTGTCCGGCCGGACCGACCCTTGAGAGCGACAGGACCTCGCCCTCGAAGGGCTGCTTCATGTAGGAGCCCGCCACCCGGTCCCCCACGGCAATGGTCATCCGGTTGGGCCGCGAGGCGGTCGCGCTGGCGGTGTTCCAGTCCTTGAAACCATGTTGGGCGGACAGAAGTTCAAGCGCCTGGCTGTGGGACAGTGTCTGCCCTTTGGCGGCAAGGGCGGATCTCAGGCGTTTTGCCTGGCTCTTGAGCTGGGCAATGCTGGGAAGCGTCATGATGGTTACCTTTCCGGGAAAGGCAGGTACTCAGGCAATTGCCTGTCATGGAGCCCGCATTGCCATCAGCCTGCACATTCCGGTGAAGGTCGGCACGATCGCAGAATTGCCTGCGCGAGAGAATTCACCAGGGGCAGGGCCCGCGGGCGGCCGGCTCTCTCTAGCCAGCCAGATCAATAGGGGCGCGGCATTCCGCTGTCAACGGAACAAAAAAGAAGCCGCAACCGCGGCTTCAAGGAGAGGAGGTTATTTTGAAGGCCCGGCGGCGCTACCGCCGGGCGCATCCCGGTTTGCGAAAACCGGGACATGTCACCGTTCCGAAAAATGCCGGAACAGGCTGCGGCAGCGGGCGTGCCCGATGCCGCCGGTCGCCGGGGAGGAGGGGGATCCCCGGAAAACGGGTCAGGAATGGACCAGCCGCTTCAGCAGCTCGATCTCCTGGGCAACGGCCGCATCCTTCTTCGTCATGGCCTCTATCTTGCGGACCGCGTGCAGGACGGTGGTGTGGTCCCGGTTGCCGAACCGGCGTCCGATTTCCGGAAGCGACCTGCCGGTCATCACCTTGGCGATGTACATCGCGATCTGGCGTGGACGGACCAGAACCCGGGCCCGGCAGGCGGACAGGAGGTCGGCCTTGGTCACGCTGAAATGCTTGCACACCACTTGCTGGATATCTTCCACCTTGATGGAGCGCGGTTCGCCGATCCGCACCAGATCGTGCAGTGTCTTTTCGGCCAGGTCCATCGTCACCGGCTGTTTGGTCAGCTGGTTGTGGGCGAACAGCCTGTTCAGGGCACCTTCCAGATCCCGGGCCGACGAAATCACGTACCGCGCGATATGATCGGCGACGTCATCGGGCACGGAGAAACCCGGATGGGTCCGGCGGGCCGCCGAAATGCGCTTTTCCAGAATGTCGTGGCGCAGGGCATAGTCGGTTGCCTGTATGCTGACGACCTCTCCTTTCTGAACCCGGCTGCGCATTCTTTCGCAAAGCGTGTCGAGCTGCTCGGGGGGGCGGTCCGCTGCCATGATGATCTGGGACGGGGCTTCCATCAGCATTTCGAGGGTCTTGCTGAATTCATCCTGGGCCTGCTTGCCGTGCAGGAACTGAAGGTCGTCGACAAGGAGCAGGTCAATGGATCTCATGGCCTGGCGCAGAACCGGGAACGCGGGCGTACGCAGTGCCGGCACCAGGTGGTACATGAAGAATTCGGCGGACAGGTAGGCGACATGCCGCCCTGTCTTGCGCGCCTCGAGCGCCGCGGCCTGCAGCAGGTGGGTCTTGCCGATGCCGGTCGAGGAATGGATATAGAGAATGTCCAGCGTGCCCTGATGGCCGGCAGCCATCTGGCGGACGGCTGCGCAGGCGAGACTGTTCGAAGCCCCCTCGGCAAAGGTGTCGAAGGTCAGTTTCGGATTGAGCGCCGCGCCATTCAGGAAATCCAGGGCGGCTTCCTCACCGGTGTCCGCGAGACAGGGGATCATGGAAGCGCCGGCGGCGCCGCCGAACTGGGGCGTGCTGGAAAACGGTCCGGGACGGCCGCTGATGCGGCGCACCGTCATCGGTTTGGGTGAAATTCCGGCCTTGACCTGGCGGGGCCGCAAGGCGCCGCGCACCGTCAATTCAATGCGATTGATATCGACCTGTTCGCGTTTCCAGAGGCCGACAAGCTGTTTTTCGTAGTTGCTCTGGATCCAGTTTTTCAGAAAACGTGTCGGAACCGACAGGCGTACCGCATCACCTGTGGTCTCCTCGTGATTGACTCTGCCGAACCAGTTGGAAAAGGCGTCTTCACCGAGTTCTATCCTCAGTTCCTTCTTGACGCGATCCCATTGATCCGAACCGGCTAAGTTCTGAACCTGCATTGAGGCCTCCATTTGAGGGACCGGATGGTTCAGTCCCCCCACGTGCACTGTGTGTGAGCAGCAATTGTCCGCCTTCACTGCTCGTTTGCTTTTATCCGGCCTTCTGACCGTATGGCTTTTGACGCCTATGAGATCACGTTAACTTTTTACTTACCATATTTACAAATAGCTTATTCTTATGACTTCATAGACGTTTCGTATTGTAACATCTGTAGATGTTGGTCGCCTTTCATGTAAATTTTACATAGCAATTCTGACATTGCTCTGATGTCGGCGAATTGTGATGGTTTTGATTGTGATGTTTTCCTTCCGATGATTTGGTTGTGCCTGATGGCGTGTAAATAACGTTAGGAAAAAATTAACTTTTAAGAATATTTTTCTGCGGGTTTTCAAACGCTTGATGAAAAAATAGTAAAATCCGACGAGGCAAGAATTTTTTCGCTGCAAAATTGCATGGTATTTATTCCAAGTACGCGCCGGGCACCCCGATCCCGCCACGGCCTGATTCCTGGCCTCAGCAAGGCTGTGAACCGATTCAGGAGCGTCAACACGCTGTGGAAGTCGCGGAAAACCCGGAAGGCGTTGCGGCGGTTTTGACCGATCGATCAGGTTTGATCGGCGCAGGCCGTCTTGCATAAACCGCTGGCGGATCAGAAAGCTGGAACGGGTTCCGAAAGCGAATGCTTCACTGTCATCAGGAAAGGCCGGTGCCGGCCGAAGCCGGGCCCGGCGCTTTTTTCTGGCAACATGTCAATTCCGACAATTGATTTGGAAGTGTCCCCGGCCCTTCGGCGCGGCGCGTCGAGAAAGCACGGATATCAGCCAGTTCCCATAACAGACCTGAAGTAATTCGAGGTCATGTCAAGGATACCGAAGATACTTCACTTGGCAGGCCGGACAAGCTGAACGGATCGACCGGCAGACCAGGGGCGGCTGCCTTGCTTTCGCGAGGCAGCCGCCCCCGGTCTGGCCAATCAGGCTGCAGGCAGGATCACAGGACCCGGCCGGGGTTCAGGAGGCCCTTGGGATCGAAAGCGGTCTTGATCCGCTGCATCAGGTCGAGCTCGATTTCTGACTTTGCCTGCCTGAGCAGGTCTTTCTTGAGACGGCCGATCCCGTGCTCGGCCGAAATACTGCCGCCGAACTCGCCGACGATGTCATGCACGATGGTGTTCATCTCGTCCCATTTGGCAAGATAGGCGTCCTTGTCGGCGCCAACCGGCTGGCTGACATTGAAGTGTATGTTGCCATCGCCGATATGGCCGAACGGGACAGGGCGGCAGCCCGGAACGAAAGCCTCCACCGCCGCCATCGCCTTGTCGAGAAATTCGGGTATGGAGGCGACCGGAACGGAAACGTCATGCTTGATCGAACCGCCCTCCGGCTTCTGCACTTCCGACATGCCGTGGCGAATGTGCCAGAAGTCCTGCACCTGGGACAGGTTCTGCGCGAAGGCGGCATCCTCCACCAGCCCGTCCTCGAAGGCGTTGCCGAGGACGCTTTCCATGAGGTCGCGGACCGGAAAGGCATCCGAGCCGCTGGACAGTTCCATCAGGACGTACCAGGGATGCGACCCTTCAAGGGGATCACGCGCGCCTTCCAGGTGTTTCAGACAGAATTCGACACCGACGCGCGGCATGATCTCGAACCCGGTCAGCACCGGTCCAGCCTCTGCCTTTGCCAGCGTGAACAGCTTCAGCGCCGCGTGCGGATCGGGCAGCCCGACAAAGGCGGCTTCCAGCTTCCTGGGCTTTGGAAAGAGTTTCAGCGAAGCGGCGGTAATGATCCCCAAAGTGCCTTCGCCACCGATAAACAATTGTTTCAAATCATAACCGGTATTGTCTTTGCGAAGGGTCCTGAGACCGTTCCAGATCTCTCCGTTCGGCAGCACGACTTCGAGCCCGAGCACCAGATCCCGGGTGTTGCCGTAGGCGAGGACGGCGGTGCCGCCGGCATTGGTCGAAATGTTGCCGCCGATCTGGCAGGACCCCTGCGCGCCGAGCGAAAGCGGGAACAGCCGCTCCGCCTTTTCAGCTTCGTTTTGCAGAGCTTCGAGGACCACGCCGGCCTCGGCGGTGATGGTGAAGCCGACGGGATCGACATCGCGGATCCGGTTGAGGCGGGACAGCGACAACACGATTTCTTCCCCGGTTTCCTGCGGAATCTGGCCGCCGACAAGACCTGTGTTGCCGCCTTGCGGAACGATCTTGAGATCATTCTCATAGGCGTAGGTCATGACCTGCGCGACTTCCTGCGTGGTGCCGGGGCGCAGCACAACGGGCGTGACACCCTGGTACAGGTCGCGCCATTCTCTCAGGTAGGGCGCCTGGTCGTCCGGGCTGGTCAGAACGTTGGCCGCGCCGATCAGTTCGGCAAAACGGGCGGCGTGGGGAGAGCGCTCCATGAGCGGGGTCCTCGTGCAGATTAACGGAGAAATTCGGGCGCCAACATAGTGTCTCGATGGGCGCGCGTCGACGCTTCATTCCGTCGCCGGGTCTCTTGTGGGAACAAATCCCTTGTGCCATAGGATGCCAGCCCGTTCGGGTGGAACTGGAATCCTTTTCGGAGATGACGATGGCGGAAACGCGCGGACTGATGAACGGCAAACGTGGCCTGATCATGGGCGTGGCAAACAACAAGTCGATTGCCTGGGGTATTGCCAAAGCACTGGCCGACGCGGGAGCCGAACTGGCGCTCACCTATCAGGGCGATGCCCTGAAAAAACGCGTTGAACCGCTTGCCGATCAGCTTGGCGCTTTCGTTGCCGGACATTGCGACGTGACCGATTCCGCGTCCGTCGACGCAGTTTTCAAGAACCTGGAAGACAAGTGGGGCAAGATCGATTTCCTCGTTCATGCCGTTGCCTTTTCGGACAAGGCCGAACTGACTGGCCGCTTCGTCGAAACGAGTTCCGACAACTTCGCCCGCACCATGGACATCTCCTGCTATTCCCTGGTGGCGGTGACGCAACGCGCTGAAAAACTGATGTCCGACGGCGGCTCCATTCTGACATTGACCTACTATGGCGCCGAGAAGGTCATGCCGCATTACAACGTCATGGGTGTTGCCAAGGCGGCTCTGGAAACGAGCGTGAAGTATCTCGCCATGGACCTCGGACCGCAGAACATTCGCGTCAACGCAATCTCCGCCGGGCCGATCAAGACGCTGGCGGCATCCGGCATCGGCGATTTCCGGTACATTCTCAAGTGGAACGAGTACAATTCACCCTTGCGCAGGACGGTCACCATCGAAGAGGTCGGCGACGGTGCGCTGTTCCTCCTGTCCGATCTCGGCCGCGGTGTGACCGGCGAAATCCAGCATGTGGATTGCGGTTACAACATCGTCGGCATGAAGGCGGTCGACGCTCCGGATATCTCGGTCGTCAAGGACTGACGAGTGTGCCGGCGACGCCGCCGGCGCTCTGCTCTCACAGGTAAACCACATGACTTCCGTTCCGACCTCGCCGGATCCCTCCCTGCTGCCTAAAGTTGCTGTTCCGGATCTGATGATCTTCGTGCGGCACGGTCAGACCGACTGGAATTTCGAAGGTCGGATGCAGGGACGCAAGGACATTCCTCTGAACGCGACCGGCGAAGGCCAGGCGGCCGGCAATGGTGCCCGCCTGATGACCTATCTGGCCGGGCAGGGCATCGATCCGCAAACGCTCGATTTTGTCGCCTCGCCACTCGGCCGGACCCGTTCCACGATGGAACTTCTGCGCGGTGCCCTGGGACTGGAGCCGGCGTCCTACCGGCTCGAGGACCGGCTGAAGGAGATTACCTTCGGCGCCTGGGAAGGCTTCACGCTGGAGGAACTGGCAGACAAGGAACAGGATCTGCTGCTGCAGCGCCGGGCCGACAAATGGGGCTTCGTTCCGCCTGGCGGGGAAAGCTATGAAATGCTGACGGAGCGGATCGGCGGCTGGCTGAAATCCGTCGACAGGCCCGCCGTCGTGGTCTCCCATGGTGGCGTCTTCAGGGCCGTGCGTGGCCTGCTGGAAGGCCGGGACAAAGCCTCGGTGCCCAGGCTCGACGTCCCCCAGGACAAGGTTTTTGTCTGGCGGGACGGGCAGTTTATCGCCGTCTGAAGCGCCGGATTTCCATCAGCATGGGGCGCAGGTTCATGAGAACCGGCGCCGACGGGCATCGATGTCGGCACAAGGTTCCCTTCAGACGCGGACACGTAAAGTTGACCGAATTACGGACGTGCGCCCTGATCGGGATCCGCCGGGTCATGCGTATGAATGCCAATGCAGACACGGATCTCTCTGATCTGGTGGCTTGCCGGCGACCGGATGCGGTCGCGGGGATCCCGATCGACTGCCTTGGTACAGACTACGAAATAGTTCAGGATGTAACCCGTGGCCGCGGACGATTTTTACAGCGAATTGCCGAGTTTTTCAGATTTCAGCGCGGTCGGCGCCCTGGATGAATACCGGCCTGTCCCGGACGACTGGTATGTTCTGGCCGCCGACATCGTCCAGTCGACAGATGCGGTCGCGGCCGGACGGTACAAGGAAGTCAACATGGTCGGCGCGGCGGTCATCGCGGCTGTCCTGAACCGCATCGGCCGCGACAGGGTTCCCTTTGTCTTTGGCGGAGACGGGGCCACGCTGGTGGTGCCGGCGCGTCACGTCGCGGCGGGCCGGGAGGCGCTCGCCGGCGTCGTTGACCTTGCGCGGCAGGTGATGGAACTGGACCTGCGGGCAGCGGCCATACCGGTGTCTCATCTGCGTGAGCTGGGCGCCGACATCCGCGTGCGCAAGTTCCGGCTCAGTCCCGGCAACCATCTTGCGATGATCCTGGGTGACGGGCTGGCTGTTGCCGACCGGATCCTGAAAGACCCTGCGCAGTCGGCTCCGTTTGTCATTCCCGTCAGCCAGTCGGCGCTGCCGCCGCTGGACGGGCTGTCCTGCAGATGGGAGCCGCTTCCCGCGCTCAAGGGGCACATCGTCTCGCTGATCCTCAAGCCCGCCGGCGAAATCCCCCTTCCGGACGTCATGGAGGAGATTGCCGGTGCCCTCGGGTTCGACCCGCTCGCGGACGGTTCCAGGACACGCCTTGCGGAGAAGAGCCGGCTCAGGTTCAGGTTTCCCCCCGCGGGCGCGCGCCTGGAGATCCGCATGGGATCCGCGGACAATCGTGTGCGCGGATGGGCCAGAACGCTGCTCCAGTCGGTGTTGTTCGTGGTGTCCTGTTCCACCGGATTGCGCATTGGCCCGTTCGATCCGAAACGGTATTTTCCCGAACTCAGCACGAACACGGACCACCGGAAGGTCGGTGACAGTCTGCAACTGGTTCTGGATCTGACGCCCGAAGAGCTGTCCTCGTTGAAGAGCCATCTCGAGGCGGCGTTCAGGGCGGGCGCGGTTGTTTACGGAATGCACGTTTCGGACAGTGCCCTGATGACCTGTTTCGTGGAGGACATCGGCAAGGGGCACCACATTCATTTCGTCGACGGTGCCGACGGCGGGCTGTCGCTCGCCGCCGCGCAATTCAAGACACACCAGTCCGAACTGGGCGTGGCTGCGGTCCCTCGCCCCGGACGGTGAGGACAAGGTCGTCCGCGGGTGGCGATTGCAGGAAATTCTGCTTCAGGATCAAGGCCGCCAACGCCTCTTGCGGCACGGCTCTGGAAATCAGGAACCCCTGGATGACATCGCAGCCGTTGCGCTTGAGCCAGTCGCGCTCGCCTTCGGTTTCCACGCCTTCCGCGAGCACGCTGATGTCCAGGCTCTTTGCAAGGTTGATCAGCGCGCTGGTGAATTTCTGAAGGCCGGGGTCGGTATCCACGCCCGACACGAAGCTGCGGTCGATCTTCACGCGGTCGACCTTCAGGTCGCGCAAGCTGGAGATGCTCGAGTGGCCGGTTCCGAAATCGTCCAGCTCGATGAAAAAACCAAGGTCCGACAGCCGGGCGATGTTGTCCTTGATCGGGTCGGCCGTGATTTCGTCGATCATGACGGCCTCCAGGATCTCGAGACTGACGCTGGACGGCTCCAGGCCCAGGCTCCTGACCTGAAAATGCAGGGCGTCGACAGCCTTGGCGCTTGCCAGCAGGCTGGCCGTCACGTTCAGCCCGAGATGGATGGGCTGGCGTGTTTTACCGCGCAGGGCGACGGCAAGTTGCAGGGCGCGTTCACGGACGGTCGCGTCTATCGCCTCCAGGTAACCTGCTTCGACGGCCGCCGGCAGGAAAGAGCCGGGATAGCGGACAATACCGTCGTCTATCCAGCGGGCCAGGGCTTCCGCCCCGACCACTTCACCGGTGTGAATGTCCATCTGCGGCTGGTACCACGCGACGATGTCGCCATCGTTGAGCGCTTTCTGCAGTTCCTTGGCGGTTTCTCCGTTTTCCTCGAAGGCCGTCCGCATCTCCGACTTGAAGAGATCGTAGTTGCGTGGCCCCTTCTGCTTGGCGGAACGCAGCGCAAGGGCGACATCGGTGAGAAACTGGTCCGTGATGCGTTCGCCCGGCTGACTGACCAGAAGGCCCGCGTTGCATTCGATGGAGGTCTTCTGGCCCTGCAGGTTCCGTTCCTTGCCGAGGTCCCGAATGATATTGGCCGCAAGTAGCTCGAAATCCTCGGTGTGCTCGATATTGGGCCGCAGAAGCGTGAATTCCGTGCCGCCGGTTCTGGAGATCAGGTCATCGGCTTCAGCATACTGGATCAGCAACTGGGAGACCTCCCGCAGGATCGAGTCGCCGGCACTGTCCCCGAAACGGTCATTGATCGTCTTGAACTGGCGCAAATCGAGGACCAGAAGCCCGGTCGTCATGTCAGGGAGCGGCTCGGTGCGCGAGCGAATGGTGTTCAGCAGCGCCCGGCGGTTCGGCAGACCTGTGAGCGGATCGTGGAAGCCGAGATTTTCAAATTCCCGAAGCGTCCTGGCGGCAAGGCTGCGCGACAGCAGGACCGCGATCGCAAAGGCCACAATGATGACGAGGCCGCCGATGATGCCGGCGAGCACGACATCCCGCTGCGTCGCGGATCGTTGCAGCAGAAGATCCCCGTTAAGATAATCCAGGCTGGCATTCCAAAGCATCAGGGTTGCGCGCACGAGATCCGGATGCGCTTCGATGACACCGTCGGCGTTGATGTCCGAACCGCTGGTGGCCGTGATGGTCGACGACAGCAATTTGCTGCCCTGCGACTGAAACACGAAATTGGCCTTTCGAAAGGCCTGCGCCACCCGTTGAAGCTCCGCCGCGTTTGTACCGGTCAGTGCATCCAGATATTGCTCGGTCTTGAGAGCGGCGCCATCTGCGGAGGCCTTGAAGCGGCCTCCCTGGACCGGGATCAGCATCTTTTCCCAGATATTGATCTTCGAGCGTTTGACAAGCTTGCGGGCACTGTCTGTTATTTTCGAGGATTCGATGATGACCGAAAACAGCAAGGAGTTCACGAGATCCGGAAGCGTGGAACTCTCATAGGAGACGGCCATGTCCAGTTTCGCCAGATGGGACACGGCTGTGCTGAGCTGCTGGGCGTAGCCCAGCGACGTTTTCACGTCCGGCTCGTTGGTGAAAATATCCAGCATCCGGGTGAGGCTTTCGGTCTGGGCAGGGCCACCGAAGCTGATCAGGTCACGGCGCAGCGGAACCGGAAGCGCGCTCAGTTCTCCTGAAACGGCTTTCTCTTCGACCAGGGGGGTGAGCGCCTGAATAAGATTCAGGCCGCTCAGGCTCCGGTCTATGGCGTTGACGTCCTCGAATTTGTTGTAAAACCAGAGCGAGGCGAACAGCAGACAAGGCGCCAGAAGAAATACGATCAGTCCCGTCAGCCAACCGCGGATGCGCACTTGTGAACCCTCAAGATTATCTTTTCCTGCCAAACAAGTATCGGAAAAGGTTTAAAAAAAAGCAAATTCAACATCTTGCTCCGGATGCGCGGAAAATCTGGAAAAAAACCGGCCACAATATTTGGTTGATCGCGCCGGTTGAGCCGAAATGCTCCGGGTCTTGGTATTACTGATCAATAAAAAATCCTTGGAAACCGGCGCCGCATGGTGATTTCTGCGGTGGCCCGCGCTGCGGACTTGAGCTTGCGGTCCCGATGGCGTATCGCTCGGCACCTGACAGCAAACTATCAAGCCTCGGAAGCCTTTCATGTCGCATAACAGTTTCGGACACCTGTTCCGGGTGACAACCTGGGGAGAGAGCCACGGTCCCGCGATCGGCTGCGTTATTGACGGCTGTCCGCCGCTTCTTCCGCTGACCGAGACCGATATTCAGGGCTACATGGACAAGCGCCGTCCGGGGCAGTCGCGGTTCACGACCCAGCGACGGGAGCCGGACGAGGTCAAAATACTCTCCGGCGTCATGGTCGACGACGACGGTGTCCAGAAGACCACCGGAACGCCGATATCATTGCTGGTCGAAAACACCGATCAACGCTCCAAGGACTATTCCCAGATCAAGGACCGGTTCCGTCCGGGCCATGCAGACTTCACCTACAATGCCAAATACGGCATCCGCGACTATCGCGGCGGCGGGCGTTCCTCCGCACGCGAAACGGCAATGCGCGTTGCCGCCGGTGCGGTGGCGCGCCAGGTTCTGCAGGGCGTGACCATCCGAGGTGCTCTGGTGCAGGTCGGACCGCACCGGATCGACCGGGGCAACTGGGACTGGGCGGAAGTCGACAACAATCCCTTTTTTGCACCCGACGCCGCCGCCGCGGCGTTCTGGGCGGACTATCTGGACGGCGTGCGCAAGGCCGGTTCCTCGGTCGGCGCGGTGGTGGAGATCGTTGCCGAAGGCGTTCCCGCCGGCTGGGGCGCGCCGGTCTACGGCAAACTCGACACCGACATCTCCGCGGCGATGATGTCCATCAATGCGGTCAAGGGCGTGGAGATCGGCAACGGCTTTGCGGCCGCGGGCCTGACCGGCGAGGAAAATGCCGATGAAATCCGCATCGACGATGTCGGCCAGCCGCTTTTCCTGACCAACAATGCCGGCGGTGTCCTCGGCGGCATTTCCAACGGCGATCCGCTGGTCGCGCGGTTCGCGGTCAAGCCGACCTCGTCGATCCTGACCGAGCGCAAGTCGATCACGCGGCAAGGCGAGGAAGTCGACGTGATGACCAAGGGCCGCCACGATCCCTGCGTCGGCATCCGCGCGGTCCCGGTGGGCGAAGCCATGATGGCCTGTGTTCTCGCCGATCATTTCCTGCGCCATCGCGGCCAGGTCGGGTAGGGGCATTTTCGGCGATTACATCTTGTTACAATTCCGGGGGATGGTTGCCATGGACCTTTCCGGGAAAGCAACTAGTTTCAGGATCTGCACAATAGATTGTGCCGATCAGGGAGCCTTGAGATGAATGACATGACACCGGTCCGCCGCATGACGGCGAAGGACTTTCCCCAGGAACTGCTCGATCTTTACGATTTCTATGCGCACGGCAAGATTACCAAGCGCGAATTCATGACGGGCGCTGCGAAATTTGCGGTTGCCGGCGTGACGGCGGCCATGCTGCTGGATCAACTGTCGCCGGACTACGCGCTTGCCCAGCAGGTGGCCCCGGACGATGCGGACATTGTTACCGAACGCATGACCTATCCCTCGCCGAACGGACATGGCGAGGTCAACGGCTACCTGGTCAAGCCGGCCGGTGCGACCGGCAAACTGCCCGCCGTTCTCGTCGTACATGAGAACCGCGGTCTCAATCCCTACATCGAAGACGTTGCCCGCCGTCTCGGCAAGGCCGGCTTCATGGCGCTGGCGCCGGACGGATTGACGTCCGTCGGTGGTTATCCGGGCACGGACGACAAGGGGCGCGAACTTCAGCGCACCGTCGACGGCACCCTGCTCATGAACGACTTTTTCGCCGGTTTCGAGTTCTTGCTCAATCATGACGACAGCACCGGCAAGGTAGGCGCCGTCGGCTTCTGCTACGGCGGCGGTGTCGTCAATGCGATTGCGGTCGCCTATCCGGAACTGGCGGCGGGCGTGCCCTTCTACGGCCGTCAGCCGGACGCCGCGGATGTCGCGAAGATCGAGGCGGCCCTGTTGCTGCAGTACGCCGAACTGGACGAGCGGATCAATGCGGGCTGGCCGGCTTACGAGGAAGCGCTCAAGGCCAACGGCAAGGACTATGTGGCCCATGTCTATCCGGGCGTGAACCACGGCTTCCACAACGACACCACGCCGCGTTACGATGAGGAAACGGCGAAGCTTGCGGAAGAAAGAACGATCGCCTTCTTCAAGGAACACCTGACATAAACGGCGGACAAGACGCATTCGGGCCCGGGCGCTGACACGTCCGGGCTAGACGAACTTGTAGGCACGGATGCGTTCGAGGATCTCTTCGGGATCGGCGGACAGCGTGTGCAGATTGATCGCGAGCAGTTCCCGGCCATGCTCGCGCGGCGTCCGCTTCCAGTTGCGCATCATGAACTTCTTCCAGAGCGGGATCGACTGGGCCTTGATCACGGCATTGTCCAGCGAGCGGGTCAGCAGCACGTCCAGTCTGACGATTTCTACGTTGCGGACGGTGCTGCGTTTGACGTTGGTCATCCGGATGGCCGCCCAGTCGATGAAGCCTATGCGCTCGACATAGAGCCCGTCCTCATTGGCGCCGAGCTGGGGCTTGCCCTTCTCGATCATCGGATAGTGCCGGTAGGCAATCGCGATCGGGGCAATCCCGGCGATGGCCAGAAGCGGCATGCCGCCGATAATGCCGATCGCTGCGAACAAGACACCCAGCAGCAGGCTGCCATAGACCAGAATTTCGCTCTGGCTACGATTGAAGCCAACCGTGAAGGGAACCGGCTCCGGTTTGCTTGGCTCCTCGTTTGTCTGTGCCGCTTTCCTGGCCACCATGTAAGATCACCTCGTCAGGGATCCTCAAGTGTCGAGGATCTCGGTTTCGTCAATCTTGATGTCGAACCCCTCCAGCCCGACATAGTGCCGCTCACGCGATGCCAGCAGGCGAATGGAGCTGACACCCAGGTCCTTCAGGATCTGGGCGCCGAGTCCAACCTCCCGCCATTGTTCCTGTCTGGCTTGCGCGGAGCTGTGCTCTTCGGCTTCGGCGGCGTCCAAATCGGTTCTTGGCCGTTTCGACTGCCGGGCGACACCCACCGAGCCCTCCCGCAGATAGACGATGACGCCCCGGCCGCGCTCGGCGAAATGCCGCATGATCTGATCGAGAGGCTGCGCCTCCCCGAACACGTCGTCGAGGACGGATTCCAGTTGCAGCCGGACGGGTACGCTGCGGCCGTCGAGAATGTCGCCATAGACGATGGCCACATGATGCATCGGGTCGTAGGGTGTCGAATAGGTGGTCGCATAGGCCGGCCCGAAAATCGTTTCGACGGGCTGTTCGTTCACCCGCTCGACCATGCGTTCGGTGCGCTGGCGCCACGCAATCAGGTCGGAGACCGACACCATTTTCAGATCGTGCTCGGCCGCGAATTCCGCGACCTGCTGACCGCGTTTCACGGTGCCGTCGTCGTTGACCAGCTCACTGATCACGCCAACCTGCTCCAGACCGGCCAGGCGGCACAGGTCGACGGCGGCCTCCGTGTGGCCGGAGCGCATCATGACGCCGCCTTCCTTGGCGACCAGCGGGAAGATGTGGCCGGGGCGAACGAGATCGTCGGCGCCGACATTCGGATTGGCCAGCGCGTGCACGGTCGCGCAGCGCTCCTCCGCCGAGATCCCCGTCGTGAGACCATGGCGGTAGTCGACCGAAATGGTGAAGGCGGTCGACAGCGGGGCGTCGTTTTCCGCCACCATCGGATCAAGCCTGAGCCGGCGCGCCTGGGCAGCGGTCATCGGCGCGCAGATGATCCCCGAGGTATGGCGCACCATGAAGGCCATCTGCTCTGGGGCGATCTTGGCGGCGGCGACGATCAGGTCGCCTTCGTTCTCGCGGTCGTCATCGTCGGTCACGACAACCATTTCACCACGTTCGAATGCGCGGATTGCTTCAGCGACACGGGCCTGGGACACGGGATGCTCCTTGGTAGTGGACAGTCCGAGAAAATCGTTCGGGGTGACGCCGCCACTGGTGGCGATGGCGATTTTGCGGGCCATGTCCCGCGAGACCCAGACATTCGGGTCGTTGCACAGGGCTGTGACCGACGCAGGAGACAGGCTTGCGCGCCGCGCGAAGGCGCTGCGGCTTTCTCCGGTCTGCAAGAGCCATTGATCAAGTCTCATACCCGATCATATATGCGCGTTCGCATTCAGCCTCAAGAGAAGGCTGTCAAAAAATTCAGTATGGCTGAAAGATCAGGTGGATTTCACGAATTCCACGGCCCGGGAGACAAAGGCCGGGGTCATCCAGCGCTGCTCCAGACCTTCGCTTGCGCACAGGCCGGTCAGGTCCTCGTCGAGGTAGGACGTGAAATAGGGCTCGTGAAATTGCTGCGGAAACACCGAAAGCAGGCCGTCATAATCCGGCACGTCCCCGGTCTGCAGACTGTCGACGAACAGAAAGGACCCGCCGGGTTTCAGGACCCGGGCGACCTCGGCGATCACCTGGCGCCGAACCTTGGGCGGCAGTTCGTGGAAAAGATAAACGCAGGAGACCACATCCACCGAACCGTCCGGAAAGGGCAGGGCCTCGGCCATGGCCGTCACGAACCGCGCGCGGCGCGTGGTCGTTCTTTCGCGGGCGACGTTGAGATAGGGCTCGGACAGGTCCAGTCCCGTGCCGGTCAGGCGTGGAAACGCGGCCAGTGCCGGACGCAGCAGCCCACCGGTGCCGCAGGCAATGTCCAGATAGGCGACCTTGCGCTGGTCCTTGTGCCGGAGAATGCGCGCGAACGGCACCAGCGCGCGCCGGCGCATGGCGGCGGTGGCGCCGGAAAACAGCACATCCACCTGGAAATCATACAGCCGGGCGCTGTCTTCCGACAGCCAGCCGTCTGTCTGGAAATGGAAATTCTGGCGATAATAGCGCGGCAGGGCGGCGGCGAACCCGTCAGGCTCCGCATTGACTTCCTGGTGCGCGCCGGTGGCCCGGCGGCGGGCGACTTCCGGAACATCCTTGAAGAACGCGCGGCTGGTGGCAAGAAGTTCGCGCGGGCTCATGGTGCCGTCTGAAGGTATCGGATAGTGCCCGGCCTCGACCGCCTTGAGGTCTTCCGCGAACAGGGCCGCGATATCGGCGAGCATGCGTCTCTCGCCCGGTATCGGCCCGTCGGGCACGATCCGGGGCGTGTCGGGGAGATCCTGCTGCAGGCGCCTGTGCATGCGGCGCATGAGTTGCGAATGGGCGGTGTACAGCGCCACGCGGCTGCCCTGATGGAGCGCATAGCGCGTTCTGAGGGCAAGACGCCCGAGCGAGGGCAGTTCCCGGTGTTTATCGGCAGGCCTGAAATCCCCGTCCGCCGCGCTCATGGCTCACTCCCGTGTCAGTACAGCAACCACCTCTATATGGGGCGAATAGTGGAACTGGTCCACCGGTGTGACGCTTTGCAGCACATAGCCGCCGTCGATCAGGATCCTGAGGTCCCGCGCGAGCGTTGCCGGGTTGCAGGAGACGGCGAGGATGGTCCTCACCTTCGAAAGCGCAAGTTGCTCGGCCTGGGCCTGCGCGCCGGCCCGGGGCGGATCGAAGACGACCGCGTCGAAGGCTTCCAGTTCGTCGCGCACAAGCGGTCGGCGGTAAAGGTCGCGCCGCTCGAAGGTGACCTTCTTCAGCCCCTGGGACTTGCGGAGGGCCTTGTCGAAGCCGGCAATGGCGGCCGCGTCGCCCTCGACAGCGTGGACATTGGCCGACCGGGCGAGGCGCAGCGCAAAGGTGCCGGCTCCGGAAAACAGGTCCGCCACCTTTTTTGCCTTGCCGGCACCCGCCATGACCAGCCTGGAAAGGGTCTGTTCCGCCGAAAGTGTCGCCTGGGTGAAACCACCCGGGGCGGCGACCAGTCCGATCCCGCCCATGTCGAGCAGGGGTGGACGGACCTCCAGGATCACCTCGCCGTTCACGGACAGGCGGGCGAGCCCGAAGTCGACGGTCTTTTGTGAAAGTCCCGGGATCTTGCGTTCATAGCCCTTGTCGGCCTTGTCGATGGCCACATCCAGGCCGGTGGTCGTGCACAGCACCGTCAGGCGCAGCTCGCCCTTCTTGGGCAGCACCTCGGATGCAAGGGCCTTCAGTCCGGGCAGGGCGCTGACGATGGCCGGGTCCAGAACAGGGCATTCCTCGATATCCACCAGGCGGTGACTGGCCTTCTCGTGATACCCGAGCAGCGTATGTCGTCCGGCCCTTGTGGCCGTCAGCACCGCCCGCCGTCGTCCGCCCGCAGTCGCGGCAATGGTGTCGGACACCGCGAATTCTATTCCCCGGTCGCTCAGCGCGTTGGTCACAAGATCGCGCTTCCAGGCCAGATAGGGCTCTTCGGCCAGATGCTGCAGCGAACAGCCGCCGCAGGCGTCGTAATGCTTGCAGACCGGCTGTCTGCGGTCTCCGGAGGGCGTTTCAATCACCGGGTCGAGCGCGCGGCCGTTTTCAACCCGCGCACGAACGACCTCGCCCGGCAGTGCGCCTGCTACGTAGATCGGGCCGGTGTCGGTCCGGGCGATGCCATCGCCGCGGTGACCGAGCTCGGAAACAGTCAGTTCTCTCTCACTCATGGCAGAGCGATAGCGCCAAGCGGAAGGATGAGCAAGCCGTTTGGCCCGAAGGAGCGGATATGCATCACGATAACCGCAAGTTGTCTGCCATAATAATCAACTCAAGGGAAAAACAGTTTTTACCTCGAGTTATCAATCCTGTGGGGGAATCGACGTTGAAGTCGGGCAGATAAAAATCTAGCCTCGAACAAGTCGGGAAAAGAAAACAGAAACTTGTCTACCCGGCTTTTGGGAGGAAGTAATGAAGACTATCTTGACGACACTGGCCGCAGTCTCGCTGCTGGCCGGTAACGCACTTGCCCAAACAGCGGGCCTGCCGGACAATCTGGCAAAGCTTGGCGCCTTCAAGACGACGGGTGTCACCGATTTTACCGTTGTCGAACAGACCGGCCCCTTTGCCGACGGCATCAGGAAAAACCTCCAGCGGATCAAGCTGCCCGACGGGTTCAAAATCGAGCTCTACGCGATTGTTCCGGATGCACGTCACATGGCGGTCGGACCCCAGGGGATCGTGACCTTCGTCGGCACCCGGAAGACCGAAGTCTGGGCGGTGACCGACCGCAACAAGGACCGGGTGGCGGACGAGGTCAAGAACTTTGCACCGTCGCTGACCAAGGCGATCCCGAACGGGCCGTGTTTCACCAAGGACGGTTTCCTGATCATCGCCGAGCAGAACCGCGTGCTGCTCTATCCGGCAGCCGAATTCTTCTATGAAAGCCCCGACGTGGTCGCTGTGCCGATCGTTCCGAGCGGCACGCTGGTCCCGCCGGATGAAGAGAGCTACAACCACACAGCCAGGGTCTGCAAGATCGGTCCGGACGGCAAGGTCTATATCTCGCTCGGCCAGCCGTTCAACGTCTTCGCGCCGGAAAAGATGGAGCTTTACAACGAAACCGGGATCGGCGGCATGATCCGGATGAACACGGACGGGACCGACCGCGAGGTTTACACCCGCGGTATTCGCAACTCGGTCGGCCATGACTTTCATCCGGTGACCGGCGATCTGTGGTTCACCGACAACCAGGTTGACGGCATGGGGGACGACATCCCGCCGGGCGAGCTCAACCATCAGACCGATGCCGGTCAGCATTTCGGCTTCCCCTGGTACGGCGGCGGCAGCGTCCGCACCAACGAGTACAAGGATAGCGAACCGCCGGCGGATGCCGTGTTTCCTGCCGTCGAAATGGTGGCTCACGCGGCCGATCTCGGCATGACCTTCTATACCGGCAAGATGTTCCCGGAGAAGTATAAAAACGCGATCTTCTCCGCCCAGCACGGGTCCTGGAACCGGACGACACCGGTCGGCGCACGCGTCATGGTGACCTTCATAGATGACGAGGGCAACGCGACCAGCGAGCCGTTCGCCGAAGGCTGGATCGACGAGAACGACGAGTATCTCGGCCGTCCGGTGGATGTCGCGCAGCTTCGCGACGGCTCCATTCTGGTCTCCGACGATCTGGCCGGTGCGATCTACCGCATCAGCTACGGCCAATGATGCGAGCTGCACTCCTGAGCCTCGGCGTGGTGTTCCTCGCCGGGGCCGTTCCGGCCGCCGAGTTTCCAAAGGGAGATGCGCAGGCCGGCAGGAAACAGGCGGGCCAGTGCCGGACCTGTCACGGGCTTGACGGGTTTGCACAAATTCCGATTGCGCCGCATATCGGCGGGGAGCCCGCTGACTACATTGCGCAGCAGCTCACGGCCTTTCGGGACGGAACGCGCACACACGAAATGATGAGTGTCGTGGCCAAAAGCCTCGACGATGAAAAGATCGCCGATGTCGCGGCCTGGTATGCCGGACACCGGATTGTCGCGACGCCGACCCGGGGCGAGGACGGCGCGCCGCCGGACTGTGTCTCCTGCCACGGCGTCGACGGCATTGCGGTCATCGAGGAAGCGCCCAATCTGGCCGGGGAATCCACGATCTATATCGACACGCAATTGAAGGCCTTTCGGACAGGCAAACGGACCAATGAGATCATGAACCAGGTTGCCGCCGACATGAGCGATGCGGACATCCGGGCGGCCGCGGACTGGTACGGATCGGTGAAGATCGAAATCCTGCCCCCGGCGACACAGTGACCGGGCTCCGGGCTGGCCGGTCTTTCAGGTCCGGTCGGTCCTCTCCCCGCAAAGCAGCCATTCCGAATTGCCGTCGCCACCCTTGACCGGGGAGGGGACAAGCGCGCCTGCCTGCCAGCCGGGCACGGTGCCGAGCCAGGCCTGAAGGTCTTCGGCAACCGTTTCAGCGACAGCAGCATCAACCAGCCCGCCCTTGCCGATCCTGTCCTTGCCGGCCTCGAACTGCGGTTTGACCAGAAAGAGGCCTTGTGCTCCCGGAGCTGCCAGCGCGAGAGCGGGCGGCAGGGCGAGTTTCAGGGAAATGAAGCTGACATCGGAGACCAGCAGCTGCGGATGGTCACCGTCGAGATCCGGCAGCGTCAGATCACGGGCATTGAGCCCTTCGCGAACCCTGACCTGGGCGTTCTGGCGCAGGCTGTCGTGCAACTGGCCATGGCCGACATCGATTGCATGAACCCTGGCGGCGCCACGTTCCAGGAGGACCTGCGTGAAACCGCCGGTCGAGGCGCCGATGTCGAGACAGATCCGCCCGGCCGGGTCGATGCCGAAGCGGGCAAGGCCCTCGATCAGCTTCAGTGCGGCCCGGCTGACATAGCCGGAGGCCGGGTCCCGAACGATGATGGCGGACGCGGGCGAGGTCTTGTGCGCCGGTTTGGTGCATAGGGCGCCGTCCACGGACACCGTACCGCGCAGGATCGCGTCCCGGGCCCGGGCCCGGCTTTGAAACTGGCCCGTGTCGACGAGATGCTGGTCAAGGCGTTGTTTCGGCATGGGCGAGGCGGTCAGAAGCAGCCGGCGATCGCCGAGATCAGGCGATCGACATAGACCCGCTCACCGGCATAAAACCACAGCGCCGCCGCCAGCGCGACGATCCCCGTCGCACCGGCTGCCAGTCCTATGAAAAGCGGTTTACCCATGCTCTCCGGCTCGCTTTCCGACCCGCTCCCAATCTATTTCATGCCCGGTTTGCACTTATGAGGAAGCGGGGGCGTTCTCGATCAACCGGCGCAGCTTCTGCAATGCGGTTTCCTCTGCCTCGCCGTAGGCGATGGTGCCGACAAACTTGTTGTCCGCATTCATCAGATAGACGGCGGCGGAATGGTCCATCGTATAGTCGCCATCGTCAAGGGGCACCCGCTTGGCGTAGACCCGGTAGGCCTTCAGCATGACGTCGACCTGTTCGCGCGAACCGGTCAGAGGCGCAATCCGCTTGTCGAAGGCCCAGACATAGTCGCGCATCACGTCCGGCGTGTCCCGTTCCGGGTCGACCGTGACGAATGCATAGTTCAGCTTGCCGGCATCCGGACCGAGTTCCGCCATCCAGCCCTGCAGTTCCGACAAGGTGGTGGGACAGACATCCGGGCAGAAGGTGAAGCCGAAGAACATCACCGTCGGTTTGCCGGCAAACGTCTTTTCCGTCACCGTTTCACCCGAGCCGCTGACAAGTTCGAACGGGCCGCCGATGGACGCAAGTGGCTCGATCAGCGCACCTGAATTCTGGTTGCCCGCGGTTTGCTGGTAGACCAGCCATCCGGAAACGACGGCAAGGGCGGCAACCGCCGCCCAGGCCCCGTACCGGAAGAGTTTCAAACCAGACATGGGTCGTATCCTCTTCAGGGTGTGATCAATTGGTGCTGTGGTTCATGTGGCCGCCATCCGGGCTTTTCGCGCCCATCTTGGCAACCGGCAGCTCCACCGCAACGTCGCCTGCTTTTTCGAACGTCAGTATCACGGGCACGTTGGTGCCTTCCTCAAAAGACTCCTTCAGTCCCATGAACATGATATGGAGGCCACCGGGTTTCAGGGCAACGGTTTCCCCGGCCGGGATTTCGATGCCATTCTCCAGTTCACGCATTTTCATGACGCCGTCGGTGACGGACATCTCGTGCAACTCCACTTTGGCGGCAACGTCGGAGCTGGCGGCGATCAGGCGGTCGGCGTCGGAGCCGCCATTGACGATCTCTATGAAACCGCCGCCTGCTTTCGCCTTCGGCGGGGTCGCACGTGTCCATGCGTGGCTCAGCGTCAGATCGCCGACGGTGGTGTCCTGCGCCAGCGCAGACAATGAAACAAGCGAAACGACCGCTGCTGCGGCGATGGATTTTAAGAGGCTCATGATGAGTATCCTTGATATCTGAGAACTTCGGGGTTTGTCAGATCAAGGAGAGCGGCGGTGCTCTGATAGCCCTGGTACGCTCGAATTGCCGGGGAAGAGTGGTCGTCGTGGCGGCTGCCTCAGCGCCGGCTCCGGAGAACGGGTCGGGATTCGTGGCAGCGGACAGCGTCAGAAGTCCCGGTCCGAACACGCAGCCGTGGCTGCAAACGGGACCGCACTGACAGGTGAGGGGATCGTGGGATGCCGGAGAGGTCCGCTCCAGGCCGGATGACTGGCACAGTCCGGTCAGACCGGTCGCGACGGCCGCATCCGGTGTGAGGGCGCTGGCAAGAACGAGAAGACACAAGCGCGCGGCGAAGGCAACAGCCGTCAGCGCCACCAGCGGGTGGCGCTCTTGCCGGAGCATTTGCAATCGTGTCATGCGCGGGGTCATGGAGCGGCTATAGGACGGATCCGATGCGATGTCGAGCGGCGAAACGGCACAGGCCCCGCCGCCCGTGCCATGCGGCCGGCAGCCGCTTAAGCCGTTGTGTCGCTGTCACGGACGGGCTGTGCGGTCTCGTCCGCCGATGCCTCGGAAGGGTCGGTGCCGTCGTCCTCGGCGGTGTCGAAGTTGTAAATGTCGTCCTCGTAGGCCGGAAACTCCTCGGGCGGGATGACATATTCCTCCGTTTCCCAATCGAGCGGCTCAGGCGAGATGACCGAACCGACCTGGGCAGTGGAGGTGTATTCGAAGTCCGTCTTTTCCTCGGACGTGAGCGCCTGGTAGACGAAAATCCGGAAGACGATGAAGGCGACCATGACGATATTGGCGCCGATCACCATGACAAAGAGGCCGGACGGTCCGATCTGCCCCATGATGACGGACGCAAGCAGGGGGCCCACGATGGAGCCGATGCCGAAGGAAAGCAGCATGCCGGACGAGGTTTCGACAAACGCTTCCGACGGTGCGTGGTCGAACGCATGGGCGACCGAGATCGCGTAGAGCGGCTGTGTGACCATGCCCAGAGCGACTGCCGAGCCGATTGCGATGTAAAACGTGTCGGGCGAAAACACGACGATCGCAAGAGACGCCGCGATTGTGGCGGCGCCCAATCCGACCAGAACCAGACGCCGGTCGACCCTGTCCGACAGACGGCCGACCGGCCACTGGGCGAGCACACCGCCGCCGACGATGGCCGCCGCGTAGAAGGCGGACTGATTGGTCGACAGGCCTATCTGTGAGCCGTAGAGCGGTGACAGCGTCAGCAGTCCGCCCTGCGTCGCGCCGATGAACAGAACGCCGACAAAGGCGGCGGGCGAGTTCTGGTAGAGCTGCTTCGGGCGGAAACGCACCAGGGTGATCGGCGCGGGCTGCGCCGATGTCGTCAGCGAGATCGGGATGACCGCGATGCTGACCGTGACGGAGGCGATCACGAAGGGCACGAACGAAGCGATGCTCATCGTCGCGATCGAAATCTGACCCATCATCAGGGCGGCAAACAGGATCACGATGTAGAACGACATGATCGTGCCGCGGTTTTCGTTGGTGGCGCTTTCGTTCAGCCAGCTCTCGACAATCATGTAGAACCCGGCAAGGCAGAAACCGGACACGATGCGGATCAGGAACCATGCGTAGGGATCGACGATCACCGGATGCATGATCGCGGAGGCCGACATCAGCGAAACCAGCGCGGCGAAGGCGCGAATATGGCCGGCACGCATGATGATCAGCGGTGCGCCGAGACAGCCCAGGACCAGGCCAATGAAGTAGGACGACGACATCGCACCGATCTCGAGATCGGAAAAATAGAACCGGTCGGCGGCAAGGGGCAGAAGCGTGGTCTGCAAACCGTGCCCGAAAACGAAGAGGGCGACGGAAATCAGGAGAGCGGACACGGAAAGAAGCGTCTGAGCCATGACGGCATCCTGGAAAAGACAACGGTCGACAGCCCTTTCCGGAGCTGCCCGTTGCGATGCATGGAATAAAACAATAGCGCCGTCGGAACGCGGCGCCATCGATGTTGCAATCCAGCATTTTCAGGTCTGGTGGCAGCTGTCAATCACCAAAAACCGCCGCTCCCCCGGCCAGATCGGGCAGTCGGCGGGTCCGGGGGCCGCGCACAAGGCTTATGCGAGGCGGGGCGCGCTCACGGTGTGCTTGCCGAGGGCGGTGAACACCGTCTTCAGGATACCGTCGCGATCGAGCCCGGCCTGGGCGTACATGACATCCGGCTTGTTCTGGTCGATATAAATGTCCGGCAGGGCGAGCGTGCGCACTTTCAGGCCGTTGTCGAGCAGGCCCTCCTGCGTCAGACGGGTCAGCACATGGCTGCCGAAGCCGCCGGCGGACCCTTCCTCGATCGTCACCAGGACCTCGTGTTCGCGGGCGAGCCGCCGGATGAGGTCGATATCGAGCGGCTTGGCGAACCGGGCGTCGGCCACGGTCGTCGACAGGCCGGCCGCGTCGAGTTCCTCCGCCGCTTTCAGGCATTCGTTCATGCGGCCGCCAAAGCTCAGCAGCGCGACCTTTGTCCCCTCCCGGCGGATCAGGCCCTTGCCGATTTCCAGGATGCTGCCGCGCTCCGGCATTTCAAGGCCGACGCCCTCGCCGCGCGGGTAGCGGAAGGAAATCGGACCCTCGTCATAGGCCGCCGCCGTGGCCACCATGTGCCGCAATTCGACCTCGTCGGCCGCCGCCATCACCACGAACCCGGGCAGACAGGACAGAAACGCCGTGTCGAAGGCGCCCGCGTGGGTCGGCCCGTCGGCGCCCACAAGTCCGGCGCGGTCGATCGGAAAGCGGACCGGCAATCCCTGAATCGCGACGTCGTGGATGACCTGGTCGTAGGCGCGCTGCAAAAAGGTGGAGTAGATGGCGGCGAAGGGTTTGAAGCCCTCCGTGGCCAGCCCGGCGGCGAAGGTGACGGCGTGCTGTTCGGCAATGCCGACATCATAGGTGCGTTCCGGAAAGGCCTCGCCGAAAAGGTTCAGGCCGGTTCCGTCGGGCATGGCCGCCGTGATCGCAACGACCTTTTCGTCTGCTTCCGCTTCCTTGATCAGCGATGTCGCGAACACATTGGTGTAGCTCGGTGCATTGGCCTTCGGCTTGGCCTGCTTGCCGGTGATGACATCGAATTTGGCGACGCCGTGATACTTGTCCCTTGCCCCTTCCGCCGGTCCGTAACCCTTGCCCTTCTGGGTGACGGCGTGGATCAGCACAGGCCCGTCGTGGGTGTCGCGCACATTTTTCAGAACAGGCAGCAGGTGCTCGAGATTGTGGCCGTCCACGGGGCCGACGTAATAGAAGCCGAGTTCCTCGAACAGCGTTCCGCCGGTCCAGAACCCGCGCGCATATTCTTCCGCCCGCGCGGCTTTCTCGAAAACCGGCTTGGGCAGGTTCTTGGCAAGGGTTTTCGCAGCATCGCGCAACGTCCGGTAGGTCGGGCCGGAAACAAGCTTGGCAAGATAGGCGGACATGGCGCCGACGGGCGGCGCGATCGACATGTCGTTGTCGTTCAGGATCACGATCAGACGGGAGCCGAGATGTCCGGCATTGTTCATCGCCTCATAGGCCATCCCGGCGGACATGGCGCCGTCACCGATGACGGCGATGACATTGTTGTCGCCGCCTTTCAGGTCCCGGGCTGCGGCCATGCCGAGTCCGGCGGAAATCGAGGTCGAGGAATGGGCAGCGCCGAACGGGTCGTAGATGCTTTCCGCTCTCTTGGTGAATCCGGACAGTCCGTTGCTCTGGCGGAGGGTGCGGATCCGGTCACGGCGCTCGGTCAGGATCTTGTGCGGATAACACTGGTGACCGACGTCCCAGATGACCTTGTCTGCGGGCGTGTTGAAGACATAGTGCAGCGCCACCGTCAGTTCGACGACCCCAAGTCCGGCTCCCAGATGTCCGCCCGTGATCGATACGGCATCGATCGTCTCGGCCCGCAATTCCTCGGCAAGCTGCTGCAACTGGGTTTCATCGAGTTCGCGCAGGTCGGCCGGCGACAAAACCTTGTCGAGAAGGGGGGTATCAGGCTTGGAAGACACTCTGCAGATTGCTCCACGAATTTGAATCTGGCGGGCAGGCATACACCAACCCGATATAGGGCGCAAATTCGCTGAGGGGAATGTGACGGAATGTTACCGGGGGGGCTCCCGGGCCGAAAGTGCGTCGGGATCGGCGCGATGACCAAAAAGGGCTAAATTTCTGGTTGGTGCTGCGGTATTTATGCAACTTTGCAAGAAATTGCTTTCAGTCACCCGTTTGGGTGATGCTTTGCGTACTGATCTATCTTAATTGAATGGGTGTGGTCGATGGGGCCACGTGCACAGTGATCAACTTGGGGTCGCATCTCGCGGCCCCTTTTTTTGTGCCTTGCGGCTTCCGAAGCGTTTTTTTCCTGCAGTCATTGCGGGGCGGCAGGGGCAAACAGATCCCTGCGGAAACTCTCTAAAACAGCTGCGCCAGCCGGTGAACCAGCTTTGCAAGTTGAAGTTGCGTGTTGACGCCGGTTTTTTCATAGATGCGCCGCAAGTGGGTCTTGGCCGTATTCCGGGTGATGCGAAGATCGCTGACCGTGGCACTCATGGATCCGGTCATGGTCAGATGCCGAGCCAGATGAGCTTCCGATTGCGACAGGTCGAAATGGTCCTGCAGCCATTTTTCGAGGTCCTCCGGCACCTCCCGGGCCTCCGAAACCTTGAGGACGAAAAACGGGGCCGGTGTCTGCTCCGGCGCGGCGCGAGACGGGTACACGGTGCTGATTGAAATACGTTGGGGAAAGCTGTCCACTTCGTCAATGACGAGGGATCGCTGAAGCTGGGTGTGCGCGCAGGCGGGGGGGGGCTGCGGGACTGCTGCCGCGGTCAGGTCGGCAAGCGCCGTATCAAGCTTCATGCAGGAGGTTGTGAGCCTTTGACCATTCGCGGTCGCAGCCCCCATTCTGGCCAGGGCCTTCATGACGTTGCCGGACTGCGCCAGAATATCCCGGTCCGCGTTGATCAGGACAGCGGGTCCGTCCACTTGCGACAACAGCAGGCGTTGAAACGCGTGGTCCCGGCGTTCCCGTTCAAGCTGGAAACAGATGTTCAGGCCCGGGGTGAGCGCTTGAACGATCGTCCGGAAGGTTTCATTGGCGACCGAGATGTCGATGGTGTTCGGATTGCGGCCTGTGAACAGGCAGCCGAACAGGATCGTGGAGGTGTCGGTGCGCCGGATCGGCGAAATCAGTCCCGGCGCCACAAGCAGGCTGTCTTCCAGCCCCGGCTGCATTGCGGTGACGTCACGGCCGGGTGTTCCGGCAGCTGTTTTGCCCGCTGGATCGATATTGCCACCCGGCCCGGCTGTTCTGCCCCTTGTCATGTTTGTCTTGCAATAGGGATAGAAGAGAGACGCCTCCGAGAGCAGGAACTGAAGCGCGCTGCGCCCGCCTTCCATCTCGATCTGCTGCAGCATGTTGCCGAAATCGAAAGCCGGTTGCTGACCGCCGAATCGAGCGGCCGGCGCGCCTTGTCCGTCGAACTCAGCCAGAAAAGATCTGCAATTGAGGGTTTCGTCGATGAAGCCAAGAACCTGCGGCCAACCATCGGTTTGTAACGGGCACTCCAGGACGCGCATAAGTAGTTTTGACTGGTCTGTTTCGCTAAGTGCCGGCATATCTTTTTGTATCTACTAACCTTTACATACGTTTCTCTTCTCTTGATAAATTTACTAACAGTTTTCAGTTGGCAAGGCAACAGTAGCTTGACAGTTCAACTGGAGAATAAACTTTAGGCGAAGATGTCCCGCCATCGGGCGGACCGGTTCAGCCAGGTTGCTTTCGGCCCGTTGCAAGATGCGAGCTGGATGGAGACCCGGGCTGTTCGGGAACCTGCGAAGGAACACGTGGAACGCGGCCGGACGGCAGGACCCCGGACCAGCCGGCGACAGCGGTTCGTTGAATTCTGTCTTCAGGCGTCGCCTGGTCGCAGAGAGCAGAGGATTTGCTGCACTGGCCCGTCTGTTGTACGGGCTTTCGAGGAAAATTCGCTACTGCGGATCGAGAGCCACTGTGCCACCGGCTTCACCGTTCTGGTCGAGCTGGATCTTCTCAACCTTGGCTTCGGCGGATTTTAGAAGCGTGTCGCAGTGTTTGCGCAGCGCGTCGCCGCGCTCATACATGTCGATGCTGCGCTCCAGCGGCACATTGCCCTGTTCCAGCTCGCGCACGATTGTTTCCAACTGCTTGAGTGCGTCCTCGAAGGAGAGGCCGGAAATATCGGTCGCGGCATCGGTCATTTGCGGGGTCCCGTCTGTCAGTTTGGCGTTCGATCCAACTACGCAAACTTGCGGGACGAAACGCGAACGTCAAGGCATCAAATGCAATTCGGACGCCTCATCCCCTTGGTTTTGGGACGTGTCGGGCGCATCGGCAGGCCTGCCCCGCCGGTGAAACGGCTGGATGCGCGGTTCCGGAGCCAGTCAGCCCGTCATCAGGGTCATGACGTGAGCGGCGACCGAACGGGCAAGTCCCTCAAGATCATAGCCGCCTTCCAGCAGGGAGATGAGATGTCCGTCGCTGTGTTTGTCGGCAACATCCATGAGCGCGCGCGTTGCCCAGGCAAAATCCGCCTCGACCAGATTGAGGCCGCCGAGGGGATCCCGGGCGTGGGCGTCGAAACCGGCAGACACGATGACCAGTTCAGGCGCGAAATCCTGCAGGCGCGGCAGGATGACGACCTCGAAGGCCTCCCTGAAGCCGGCGCCGTCCTCGCCCGGGGCAAGCGGCGCGTTCACGATCGTGTTGGCCTCGCCGGTCTCGGACGCGGCACCGGACCCGGGATAAAGCGGCATCTGGTGGGTGGAGCAATACATCACGCTCCGATCCTCCCAGAAAATGTCCTGGGTTCCATTGCCGTGGTGAACGTCGAAATCGACGATGGCCACCCGGTCCATGCCGTATTTCGCCTGGGCATAGCGTGCCGCGACGGCCGCGTTGTTGAAAAAGCAGAACCCCATGGCCCGGTCTTTTTCCGCGTGATGACCCGGCGGGCGGGAAGCGGAAAAGGCGTTGCTGACCTTTTTCGTGAGCACTTCGTCAACCGCCCTGCACGCGCCGCCGACACCGCGCAGGGCGGCTTCCCAGGTTCCCGGCGACATGGTGGTGTCCGCATCGACACGGGCGGTGCCTTCTTCGGGCGCCAGCAGGTGTATCTGGTCGACGTAGCTCATCGGGTGTGCGCGCGCGATGTCCTCGACCGCGCCCATCGGCGCCATGTCACGAACCACGGGCTGGAACTTTTCATGTTCCAGGATCCGGTCGATGGCGCGAATCCGGTCGGGACGCTCGGGGTGGCCCACGGGTGTCAGGTGGTCGAGAAAGGCGGGATGGTGCAGGATCAGCGTGGACAAGGAAGCGTTTCCGGAAGACTTGTTGTTTTCTGTATCTCTTGCCGTCATCAGACCGGTTGCCGCTGGTGCTGTCAATTGCTCCGAAAGACCGAGGGAGCCTGCGCGCGGTTTTCCTGCTTCCGGAGAGTTTTGCCCGGTGGGCTCAAATCAAAAAGCTCTTGAGAGAAAAAAAAAGGGGCCGGCTGTTCTAGCCGGCCCTTGCTGAGGTGCGAGCACCGCAATGCCCGAGGGGAGGTCCGCTGCATCTCAATTCTGATTATCAAACTACGTGATTCCAGTAGGGGAATGCGAGCATTTTACGGTAATGGTCGTGAGCCGGCTTGTTGATAAGTTGTAGAATCTTATCGAACACCCGTATTTGTTGCATGGTGCGTTTAACCGGGAACCGGTTTAGGAATATCGATTTTATTTGGCCGCATCAGCGCAGGAATTGTCTGCAATTTCGTGGAATGCGGACCGGCCACACGGCCGCCTGCGAAGCGCTTTCGGGATCTGGATCGCTGTTTTTTAAGGACTTTTTGAGTGCTGCCCAGGAAAGCGGCACCAGGAACACCTTGGCTTCAAGTGCCGTCCCGATACACGTGGCCCGTCGTTTGTCAGTCTCTTGGAGCCGCGGCGCGCCGGAGCCGGTCGTTGATCGCCTCGCCAAGTCCATAGCTGGGGATAAACTGCACCCGGATCGTGTCGGCTCCGCTGGAATCCAGGTGCCGCATGGCCTGAAACAGGTTTGCCGCCGCCTCCGTCAGGTCACCCGACGCACTGAGATTGACTTCCGCACGGGCCTGCTGCGCTCCCGGCAGGGGGGACGGGCCGAAGGAGAGCAGGCCGTCCTCGGGGTCCGCTTGCTGTGCGTTCAGAAGCAATCGGGCGTTCGGGGCGTAGTGGGACAACAGCATGCCGGGCGCGGCCGGGGCGTCCGGCTGTGCATCGGCCGCGGGAGATTTCAGGTCTGTGCCCAGAACCTTTTCGATGTCTTCCCGGGCAATGCCCCCCGGCCGCAACAGCCGGGGCGTTGCGTCGGTCAGGCCGACAATCGTGCTTTCTATGCCGACCGCGCAGGGGCCGGCATCGATGACAAAGCTGAGCGCTTCTCCCAGGTCGGAGATGACGTCTGCGGCGCGGGTCGGACTGATCCGGCCGGAGCGGTTGGCGCTCGGCGCCGCCAGCGGGCGTCCGGTCCGTGCCGACAGGAACCGCATCACGGCGCCATCGGGCACACGCAGGGCCACGGTCTCAAGGCCCGCCGTCGCAAGATCGCAGATCGCGGACGACGTGCGCTTGGGAACGACCAGTGTCAGGGGACCCGGCCAGAAGGCATCCGCCAGTGCAAGGGCCCGGTCGTCGAACCGGCCATGCTCGCGGGCAGCCTCGAGCGTCGGCACATGCGAGATCAGCGGATTGAATTGGGGCCGGCCCTTGGCCGCGAAGATCCGTGCGCAGGCCGTTGGGTTGGTCGCATCCGCGGCAAGCCCGTAGACGGTCTCGGTCGGTACCGCCACCAGCTCGCCCGTCAGAAGCGCGGCGCAGACCGCCTCCGCTTCCGGATCGCTCTGCCAGTCCGGTGAATTGATGTCGAGTGTCCAACGCTGCATGCCGCGAGCCTTATCCAGCCGGTTCCCGCGGATTGACCTAAAAGACGATGACCTGCCGCTGCGACATGGGTTGACGTTAACGTCAACTGGTCTATTGTCCGTTCAAACCGCTGCCGATAGCGCCTTTTGCGGAGAAGCCGCGCCGCCGTCAAGCTCGGAACAGTGAAAACAGTCAATTGCCGGCGTGCGCCAAGCCGGCTGGTTTGGGAGGACCTGAATGTATCGCGCCCCTGTCGATGAGATTGCCTTCACGTTGAAACACGTCTGCGGATTTGGAGATCTGCGGAAAAGTGACCGTTTTGCCGAACTCGGCGACGATCTTGTCGACGCCATCGTCACGGAGGCCGGCCGGTTCGCCGCCGACGAGATCGCACCACTCAACGCGGTGGCCGACAAACACGGCACACAGCTTGCCGATGGCAAGGTGACAACGTCTCCCGGATGGCGCGAGGCCTATCATGCCTGGATAGAGGGGGGCTGGAACGGCTTGACCGCCGATCCCGAATTCGGTGGCCAGGGTTTGCCGCAGATGCTGTCCGCCGCCGCGCTGGAAATGTGGAATTCAGGCTCCATGGCATTCGCGATCGGACCGACCCTCACGATCGGCGCCGTCGAGGCGATGGAAAAGCATGCGTCGCCGGAGCTGAAAGCCAGATATCTGGAAAAGCTGGTTTCCGGCGAGTGGATGGGCACAATGAATCTGACCGAGCCTCAGGCCGGTTCGGATCTCAATGCCCTGAAAGCAAAGGCGGAACGCCGGGACGACGGCACCTACCGTATTTTCGGGCAAAAGATTTTCATCACCTATGGCGACCACGACCTGACCGACAACATCGTTCACATGGTGCTGGCCCGTCTGCCGGATGCGCCTCCCGGAACCAGGGGCATCTCCCTGTTTCTGGTGCCCAAGTTTCTCGTCAATGACGACGGCTCTCCGGGCGCGCGCAACGATGTCCGCGTTGCCGGGGTCGAGCACAAGATGGGCATTCACGGTTCGCCGACCTGCACCATGATCTATGGCGACGAAGGCGGTGCCGTCGGTTGGCTTGTCGGCGAGGAAAACCGCGGGTTGGCCTGCATGTTCACGATGATGAACAACGCGCGCCTGGCCGTCGGCATCCAGGGGCTCGGTGTTGCCGAACGCGCCTGTCAGGATGCGCTCGCCTATGCGCTCGACCGCAAGCAGGGACGGGCTGCGGGAGACAAGGGCGAGGGCATGAGCCCGATAGCCCGCCATCCCGACATCAAGCGCATGCTGCTCGGCATGAAAACGAGAACCCAGGTCGCCCGCGCGATCTGCTACTCCTGCGCCCATGCGATCGACATGGCGCATGCGGCCGAAGACCCGGACGCGGCAAAATTCTGGTCCGAACGGGCCAGTCTGCTGACGCCGATTGCCAAGGCGCTTTCGACCGATTTCGGCGTCGAGGTCGCTTCGCTCGGCATCCAGATCCATGGCGGCATGGGCTTCATCGAGGAGACCGGCGCGGCCCAGCACCTGCGCGACGCCCGCATCGCCCCGATCTACGAGGGCACCAACGGCATCCAGTCCATCGATCTTGTCATGCGCAAGCTGCCGCTCTCCGGCGGCGAGCATGTCAGGGGCTTTATCGCGGAGCTGAAGGATATAGCCGGGGAGGTGGCCGCCTCCAACCGCCCGGAATTCGGTGCGGCGGCGGAACGTCTGTTGGCGAGCATCGGCGATCTGGAAGAAACCACGGACTTCATGCTGACCGCACAGTCGGAAGGGCGCGTCGCGGAGGCGCTGGCGGGGGCGACGCCCTATCTGCGCGTTGCCGGGCTTGCGCTTGGCGGTGCGTTGCTCGCCAGGGGGGCGTTGCGCTCCGGCGCGGAGCCGGCAGGTAAACTTGCCGAACGCACGCTGCTGGCCCGGAATTTCTGTGAAACCACGCTTGGGGAAACGGCGGGTCTCAAGTCGGACATTCTCCTGTCTGCCGCTTCCGTGCTGGCCTTCGATGCGGAAGCCTCGGCGTCCTGACGTTTTGGCATTGTGAAATTCTGGCGTCCTGATCCGCCCACAGGAGTTGACTATGATCCGAATATCCCAGGAAAACGGCGTCCGGACCCTGCGTCTGGACCGCCTGGAGAAGAAGAACGCTCTGACGGGACAGATGTATACCGATCTGGCGGAGGCGCTTGAGAGCGGCAACTCGGATGACACCGTCCGCTGCCATCTGGTCTGCGGTCAGCCGGAAGTCTTCACCGCCGGCAACGACATCGGCGATTTCCTGCAATATGCCGGCAAGTCCGGTCTGGGCGAAACGCCCGTCGTCCGTTTCCTGCGCGCGCTGGTGAGGAACGAAAAGCCGCTGGTGGCCGCACTCGACGGCATCGCCATCGGCGTCGGCACCACCTTGCTGATGCATTGCGACATGGTGTTCGCCAGTCCGCGCACGCTCATCCGCTCGCCCTTTGTCGATCTCGGTCTGGTGCCGGAGGCAGGCTCCAGCCTTCTCGGGCCGCAGCTCATGGGCCATGCGCGCGCCTTTGAACTGCTCTGCCTCGGCCGGGCGTTTTCGGCGCGAAAGGCGGAGATGGCCGGTCTGGTCAATGAAGTGGTCGAAGGCGATGTCGATGCCGCCGCCCTGGCCTGCGCCGAAGAGATCGCGGCGAAGCCGCCCGAAGCAATGGCGCTGTCGCGCAAGCTTCTGCGCGGCGATACGCAGAAGCTTTCCGAGCGGGTCGAAGAGGAAATCCGGATCTTCGCAAGCCGTCTGAGCGCGCCGGAGACAATGGCGGCGTTTCAGGCCTTCATGACGAAAAAGACCGCCTAGCATACGGACCGGGGAAACGTCATCGGTCCTGAGGGTGGCAAGCGCAGAGCCGGGAGGCGACGGCGTGAAAAAGACAATGCTTGCCGATGTCTCCGGCAGGCGGGGAATGACCGGCCGGCAAATTCGAGCGTTCCAAGGCATCACTCCAGAGGAGGAGAAAACATGTCCCTGAAGGGCAAGACCCTGTTCATCACCGGTGCCTCGCGCGGCATCGGCAAGGCAATCGCGCTGAGAGCAGCTCGCGACGGCGCCAACATCGCCGTTGCCGCCAAGACCGCCGAGCCGCATCCCAAGCTGGAAGGCACGATCTATACGGCCGCGAAGGAAATCGAGGCCGCAGGCGGCAAGGCGCTGCCGCTGGTTGTTGACGTGCGCGACGACGAAGCCGTGAAGGCGGCAATCGACAAGACCGCCGCACATTTCGGCGGCCTGGACATCCTGGTCAACAATGCCAGCGCCATCCAGTTGACGCCGCTTGCCCAGACCGACATGAAGCGCTTTGACCTGATGCACCAGATCAACACGCGCGGCACGCTGGCCTGTTCCAAACATGCGATCGAGCATCTGAAAAACGCCGGCAATCCGCACATTCTGATGCTGTCGCCGCCGCTCGACATGCAGGAGAAATGGTTCGCGCCGTTCACGCCCTATTCGATCGCCAAATACGGCATGAGCCTGACCGTGCTCGGCCTGGCCGGTGAATTGCGGTCCAGCGGCATTGCCGTCAACGCTCTGTGGCCGCGCACGACCATCGCCACGGCGGCGATCAGGAACATCATCGGCGGCGACAAGCTGATGCAGCAGAGCCGGACACCGGATATCCTCGCCGACGCCGCCCATGAAATCTTCATATCGCCGTCGAAGGAGCTAACAGGTCAGTTTCTGATCGATGATACTTTCCTGGCAAGCCGGGGCGTCACCGATTTCGACAAATACCGGGTCGATCCGCGCCAGGCACTGGCCCCGGACTTTTTCGTGCCGGAGGACAGCGAAGCGCCCTGCGATCTCGGACCGCTCAAAGGCTGAGCGCCGGCGCCAAAAAAAGCTGGACAGGCTTGCATTGACGAGCCTGTTCATGCAATTTTCCCGGTGCCGATGAGGGCGGCAACCGGATCCGCGGAAAGCGCAAGCGCCCTGACGACTGACGACATATGCCGGTTTTTCACCTGCGCCCGAAACCAGCGGATCGCCCGGGCTTTGCAACAGGAGAAAAGCCATGTCCGATGGACCTGCATTCACCCTCGATACCTGCAAGAACGCGGCCCGCCGCCTCAGAAAAGCCCATGCGGCCGGCGATCCGGAAGCCCATGCGCGCGTTGCCGCTCATGTCGCCCCCGGCAAGATGCTCAGACATGCCGACTTTCTGCATGTGATTGCCTGCGAAGAGGGCCATGACAGTTGGCCGAAACTGAAATTTGCAGTCGAAAGCGCGGCCATGAGCCGAACCGAAAAGGCCGAGCGGCTGAAAGTGGCGCTCTACCAGGGACAACACTGGAAAACCGACAGGCTTCTGGCTGAGGATCCGACCCTGAAGGACGACAATCTCGGCCTGCAGGTTGCGCTTTACGATCTGGAAGCGGTGCAGACGGCTGTCGGCAGCGATCCCGGCGCGGCTGTCCGGCCTGTCGGCTTGCGCTCGCCGATCCTGCACCTGGCGTTTTCAAGGGAAATTCACCGCAGTCCCGAAAAAGAGGCCGACATGATGGCGATTGCCGGGCTGCTGGTTGCAAACGGTGCGGACGTCAATGACGGGTATCCGTTTCAGCCAGGTGAAAAGGACCTGCTTCCCGCCCTTTATGGGGCGCTCTGTCATGCGGACAATTTCACGCTCGGCCGATGGCTTCTGGAAAAAGGCGCCGACCCCAATGACAGGGAAAGCCTCTATCATGCGGCTGAACTGGACCACCCGCAGGCGCTTGAGTTGCTTCTGAGCCACGGCGCCCGTCCTGACGGCACCAATGCGCTGCCACGGGCGCTCGATTTCGAGGACGAGGTCAAGGTGCGGATGCTCCTGGAAGCCGGGGCCGATCCCAACATCACCGTGCCGGACCAGCCGGGCGGCCTGCCGCTGAACACCATTCCCGCGCTCCATCAGGCTGTCCGGCGCGGCCGCCCGGCCGGGATCGTCGCGCTTCTTCTCAAGTTCGGCGCGGACGCGGGGGCGGCCTGGCAGGGCCACACGCCCTATGCGCTCGCGCGGATCTACGGCAACAAGGCCGCAGCGGATAGGCTGGAGGAGAAAGGGCACGCTTCGGCGCTCTCCGAAAGCGAGATGATCCTCGCGGCCTGCGCCGACGGCGCCGCCCGGCCGGGAAGCCTGGACCCTGCAAGCCTGGACCCTGCAAGCCTGGACCCTGCCGCGCTGACCTGTGAAGACCGCGGCCTTCTGAGCGAACTGGCGGCGTTGCCCGGTCGGCTCGATCATCTGAAGGCCCTCGTGGAAGCCGGTTTTGACCCCGACGCGGTCGACGGCATGGGGCTGCCGCCCTTGCATATCGCTGGATGGCATGGACTGGTGCCGGAGCTGAGCTACTTTCTGTCGCTCGATCCGGATCTTTCCAGGAAGAACCACTACGGCGGCGACGCGCTCGACACGGTGGTGCACGGTTCCGAATTCGCGCCGGCGCGTATCGACAGCGACCATGTCGCCTGCGCGCGGCTGTTGCTGGAGGCCGGCAGCGTTCTTCGGCCGCACTATGTCACCCATTGCGGCAATCCGGACATGGCGGCGTTTCTGGAGGATTGGCAGGAACAGTCCGGTCAGTCGTAAGCCGGTATGGCGGGCGGGCAGAGGGTCCGCCCCTCCGAGCCCGCCACCTTTGGCGGCGGGCTCGGCAGATCTGACAGGGGTGCGCTCCCAAACGGATCAAAAGGTTGGGGACTTGAGGCTTCATGGCGGAACAAGCGCCAAAACCTGCATATGGTCGAAACCGGATTTTGAAAGGAGAATTCACTATGGAAGGTGCATTGGACCAGGTCAGCGTGTACGCACCGCTGCTGATCAACGCGGTCAAGGCGGTCGTCGTCCTGGCAATCGGGTGGTTTCTGGCGGGTTTCCTGTCGGCGTTGGTCAAGAGGCGGATCGTGAACCATCCGCGCATCGACGATACCATCGGCGGTTTTGCCGCCTCGCTCGTGCGCTGGGTGGTTCTCCTGATCACCTTGATCGCCGTGTTGCAGTTGTTCGGCATCCAGGCAACAAGCCTCGTGGCCGTCCTCGGCGCCGGTACGCTGGCGATCGGTCTCGCCCTTCAGGGCACCCTGAGCGACATCGCCGCCGGGGTCATGCTGATCATCTTCCGGCCTTACAGGATCGGCCAGTTCGTCGACATCGGCGGCACCAGCGGAACCGTGAAAGACCTGAATATTTTCGTGACCGAACTGGTCACGCCGGACAATGTGCAGATCATCATGCCCAACGGCCAGGCCTGGGGAACGGTGTTGACCAACTACTCCGCCCATCCCACCCGCCGTCTCGATCTGACCTTCGGCATCGACTATGGCGACGACATCGACAAGGCGGTCCAGATCATTCTCGATGTCGCCAATGCCGACGCGCGTGTTCAAAAAGATCCCGAACCCTGGGTCCGGGTGACAAATCTCGGCGACAGTTCCGTCGATCTGGGTGTGCGCCTGTGGTGCAGTTCCGGCGACTACTGGGAGCTGAAATTCCATATGCTGAAGGCGGTCAAGGAAGCCTTCGATGCGGGCGGCATTTCCATTCCCTATCCGCACGCAGTGGAAATCCAGAAAGCAGGCTGAGGCCTTGCGCACACGGGACGGGCATCGGGCCCGTCCCGGGACTACGCCGTCTCCATCTTCTGCCGCGACGCCTCGCCTGCGGTCTCGCCCGGCTCCGCGTCGTCTCCGGCTTCGCAGGCAGCCTCCGGTTCCGATGCCTCCGGGGGGGCTGAGCGCTCCTCGGTGGATTCGGCCGTCTCATTGCTTCCGGTCGTCTCATCGCTTCCGGCGATTTCGGGCGTGGCGTCCGGGATCGGTTCCTCGCTCCCCTTGGCCTGCGTTTCCTCGTGCTCGCGCGGCACGATATCGGCGAAGAACGGCACAACGGGATCCTCGATCTCGGTGGTGTCGTCGTCGGTGTTCATGAACTGCCGCTTGCGCGCAAGGGCACCGACATGCTCGCGCAGGTCCTCATGCTGCTTCATCAGATCCTTGAAGTCCTGCGCCCCGAGGCTGAGCAACTGGCAATAGCCGAGCGCGACCACGTCCGCGCTGCGCCGGCCGCCCGTCATCAGCGCGATCTCGCCGAAAACGTCGCCCCGTCCCAGGCGGACGGCATGGGTCGGCGTGCGCACTTCGACCGCACCCGAGGCGATGAAATAGGCGGCATCGCCCCGGTCGCCCTTGCGGATCAGCTTTTCCCCCGGGGTTGCGAATTGCGGCCGCATCATGCGCCGGATCGCCTTCTTCTGTTTGGCCGGCAAATCGGCGAACAGCGGGTGGGCATTCACCAGTTCGCGTGTCTTCAGCCCCAGATCGAGTTTCGGGCGCGTGTTGCAGGCACGGCGGGCACGTTCAACATCGCGCAACAGGTCACGGTGCAATTCCGTCCCGATCAGCATCTGCGCCTTGGCATCGTCGTAGGCGGTTTCCTCCAGGCGGACACCGGCCCTTCTGAGGAACTGCTCTTCCAGGGCGTCGGCATAGTCGGGATATTGAAGGCGCAGGGCGTCGATGGCCTGCAGGGTCTCGTCCTGACGGATGGCGAGCGTGTCGTGGAGAATGTCGCCGACGCGATCGCCGAGCAGCGGCCGGATGTCTTCGTTGCTGAACTCGATCAGCTCGTCCGCGAGGATCCGGTAGATCAGCAGGAACTCGAAACGGTCGGCAAGACGGATCGCAAGCGGCCGCGTGATCCGCAGCCGTCTTTGCAGGGCCTGGGCCAGGCGGAACGAGAAATCGAACTTCAGCGGCTGCCGTGTGGCCTTGTTGTAGCCGGACCGGCCGTCACTGCGGGTCAGGTCGCCGGTCCGGCCCGTCAGCGTAAGGAAGCGCGACACCGATCGGCCCGAAATGGTTTTCTCGTGGAAGTGTTCCAGCACAAGCTGCTGTTCCCGGTCCGCCAGGGCAATCAGTCCGATGCGGACGCGGTCCCAGTCTTTCAGTTCCTCCAGCTTGTTGGTTTCCGCCGCCGCGGCACCAGCCCTGTCCTCATATTCGTTGAGCACCTGCGCGGTGGCATGGGGCCCGATATGATATTCTTTCGCCGCGCTCTCCAGCCCGTGGCGCACGTCCGACAGGGACAGCGCCTGGAACTGTGTCCGGAACGCCTCGTCGCGGGGGTTCAACTGATTGAGGCCCAGCAGACGGATCAGCGGCTTCAGGCTGGTGCCGTAGACAAGCAGGGTGAACAGCACGAACCCCGTCGCCAGCTTGGTGACGAAAACGGAGACTTCCTCCGACAGGGCCGCATGCTCGGACACGCTCAGCGCCAGCGTCAGTGTCACGGCCCCGCGCATGCCGCCCCAAAGGATCACGGTCTTGAACTTGTTGTTGATCGATTGCCCCATCCTGAAAATGCTCAGAACCGGCAACAGTCCGAATATCACCACGGCCCGCGCTGCCAGCGCGGCAATGATGACGACCAGCAGCAGCAGGATGTCGACCGGCGTGAAACCTTCCACGAAACGCGGGATCAGGATGGCCGAGAGCAGAAAGATCAGCGATGCCGCCCAGAAGGAGATCTGCTCCCACACGGCATGAAGAAACTGCCAGTTGGCCGGCTGGATGCGCGCCGGCCCGTAGAAATTGAACACGGTTCCCGCACAGACCACCGCCACCACGGCGGAAACATCGGCGAACTGGTCGCTGAGCACATAGGTGCCGTAGGGCAGGGCCAGGCTCAACGTCACCTGGGCCAGGGGGATGTCGCGCATGACCGGCAGGAGGCTTACGGCGATCCGCCCCAGAAGCGCCCCGACAATGAAGCCGCCGGCCAGAGACCGGAAAAAGGCAATCGCGGCCTCGTTCACCGACAGCGCTTGTTGCCCGGTGAGAATATGCACGAGGATCACGAAGATGACGATGGCCGCGGCGTCGTTCAACAGGCTTTCGCCCTCGACGATGCGTCCGAGCCGCGCCGGTGCTCCGATGTCGCGGAAAATGGCGACCACGGCGACCGGGTCGGTGGTGGCCACGATCGAGCCGAGCAGCAGGCAGGCGACGAGGGAGATGTCCGTGAGAGAAAACAGCAAGGCGAGTGGATAGAGCGCGAAGCCGATCAACACCGTCGCCACGAAAACCGCCACGATCGCCATAACCAGAATGGGGCCGGCATCCTCCATGATCCGGCGGACGTCCAGGGTCAGGGCGGTCTGGAACAGCAGGATCGGCAGAAAGATGTAAAGGATCATCTCCGAATCCAGCGGCGGATTGATGAAGACATCCGCGATGGCGTTGAAGACGTTGGTCTCGGCCGTGTAGCGCAGATAGATCGCCAGAATGCCGATCAGCGTGCCCACGGTGGCCAGCAGAACGCTGGGCGCCAGCCCGAGCCGCCGGGCGAGCGGCTGCAGCAGGGATATTGTCAGCAGGAGCAGCGCAAAAGCGCCTGTAATCAATGGCGTTTCCATTAAGACATGGTGCACCGCGATTGCGGCAATTTCAAATGCAATGACATGATTTTCAAATACTCGGTAAAGCGTTGATTGGTTGGGTGCGGGTGCGTGTCACCTGGAAGCCTTGCGCTCTGACAGCCAGATGCCCCCGAGCACGAGCCCCATCGCGATACCGTGGTGCCACTCGAAGGGCTCGCCCAGGATCGAGACGGCCAGGATGGCGGCGAAAATCGGCACAAGATTGATGAATACACCCGCCCGGGCCGGTCCGATCAGTTCCACGCCGCGCATGAAGGTAATCTGCGCCAGGCACGAGGGAAACAGCGCGATGTAAAGAACCACGAACCAGCCCTGATGACTTGGCCATCGCACGCTTTCGTTGGCGATCTCGTAAAAGAGCCCCGGCACGGAGGTCAGCGCGGAGATGCCGGACAGCACCGCGAAGAAGGCCAGCGGGGGTACACGGGGCCGGTTCCTGAGCGCCAGGGTGTAGCCCGAATAAAGCACGCATGCGAGAAGCATGACCCCGTCACCCGGATTGACGGCGAGGGCCAGAAGCACCTCAAGCTTGCCCTGGGCCGCGATCAGGATCACGCCGACCAGCGTCAGCAGTATGCCGAGCACCTGAACGAACCGAACCCGGGTCCCGAAGGAGATCATGGAGCCGACCAGCACCAGGATCGGCATCGAGCCCTGGAGAATGCCCAGATTGACTGCGGTCGTCTGGGTGGCGGCAATGTAGAACAGCGAGTTGAAACCCACGAAACCGAAGATCGCCATCAGCAGCATGCGCGGAAAATACGGCCGCATCGCCGGCCATTCGGACCGGATGCTCGCCGCCTGCAGGGGGAGCAGAATGGCGGCCACGATGACCCAGCGCAGAAAAACGACCACCATCGGCGAGACTTCGCCGACCGCAAGGCGCCCGGCCACCGTGTTGCCGCCCCAGAACAGTGTCGTCAGGACAAGCATCAGCACGGCGTTGCCATAGGTCAGGTCGCCAGAGCGTTTAATGAAAGCGAGCATGAATTCCTTGGGATATATCGGTGCAGGAGACCCCATCGGTAACGGATCATGCAGTCCGCGCAAAGGGCATTCTGCGTGTTTGCCGGTGCGCCGTCAGAAATAATGTAACTGATTTTTTCCTCCACGGAGAAAGTCATGCTTGGTCTCCGACGATTGACGCGTGCCCGTTTTGACACCAAAACACACGGCGAATAGCCTCCGGGTCAGCAAATGAATGGAGAATGGTATGACAAGCCGGATCGACGCATATGGATTGCAGGTGGACAGTGCCCTTTACGACTTCGTCAACGAGAAGGCGTTGCCGGATACCGGCGTCGATCGGGAGCGCTTCTGGAAAGGCTTTTCCAGCCTGATCCATGATCTTGCCCCGAAGAACCGGGCTCTTCTGGAGCAGCGGGACCGCCTCCAGGAGAAAATCGACGCCTGGCACAAGGCCAATCCCGGCACCCCGGACATGGCCGGCTACAAGACATTCCTTCAGGAGATCGGATACCTTGTGCCTGAAGGCGAAGACTTCGATGTCGGCACCTCGAACATTGATCCGGAAATCGGCACGGTTGCCGGTCCGCAGCTCGTCGTGCCCGTGATGAATGCCCGCTACGCGCTGAACGCGGCCAATGCCCGCTGGGGCTCGCTCTACGATGCGCTCTACGGCACGGATGCCATGGGCTCGCGGCCGCAGGGCAAGGGGTTCGATCCTGAGCGCGGTGCGCAGGTGATTGCCTATGCCCGCAAGGTCCTGGACGACGCGGCTCCGCTTGCTGTGGGCAGCTGGGCGGACGTCACCGGCTTCGCCGTGGAGAACGAGGCGCTGGTGCTCGGGAGCGACAATGGACCGCTGGCACTCTCCGATCCCGGCCAGTTCGCCGGCTATACCGGAGAACCGGCCGCCCCCTACAAGGTGCTTCTGGTCAGGAACGGCCTGCATCTGGAGATCAACGTCGACAGCCAGCATCCGATCGGCAGGACCGACAAGGCCCATGTTTCCGACATCATCCTGGAATCGGCCATGTCGACGATCATGGACTGCGAGGATTCCGTCGCCGCCGTCGATGCCGAGGACAAGCTCGTCGTCTATTCCAACTGGCTCGGCCTGATGAAGGGCGATCTGGAAGAAACTTTCGAAAAGGGCGGCGAGACCGTCGTCCGGCGCATGAATGGCGACCGGCACTACACGGCACCGGACGGCGGCGCACTGGCGCTGCACGGCCGCTCGCTGCTGCTGGTGCGCAATGTCGGCCACCTCATGACCATCGGCGCCGTTCTGGACAGGGACGGAAACGAAGTTCCCGAAGGACTGCTTGACGGCATGCTCACGGGGCTGATCGCGCTGCATGACGTTGGTCCGAGCGGGCGGAGGCTCAACAGCCGCGCCGGGTCGGTCTATATCGTCAAACCGAAGATGCACGGCCCGGAGGAGGTTGCGTTTGCCTGCGAGATTTTTGACCGTGTCGAGGACACGCTCGGCCTGGCGCGCAACACGCTCAAGATGGGCATCATGGACGAGGAACGCCGCACCACGGTGAACCTCAAGGAATGCATTCGCAAGGCAAGAGACCGGGTGTTCTTCATCAACACCGGCTTCCTGGACCGGACCGGTGACGAGATGCACACCTCGATGGAAGCCGGCCCGATGATCCGCAAGGGCGACATGAAGGCCGCGGCCTGGATCGGCGCCTATGAAAACAACAATGTCGATGTCGGGCTGGCCTGCGGCCTGCCGGGGCATGCTCAGATCGGCAAGGGCATGTGGGCGATGCCGGACCTGATGAATGCCATGCTGGAGCAGAAGATCGGCCATCCGATGTCCGGCGCCAACACCGCCTGGGTGCCGTCTCCGACCGCAGCGACGCTGCACGCGCTGCACTACCACAAGGTCAATGTGGCCGACCGGCAGGAGGAGCTGAAGACCCGCGACGCGGCGAAACTGGAGGACATCCTGTCCATACCGGTTGCGGACCGCCCGAACTGGGCGCCGAAGGACATTCAGGCGGAACTCGACAACAACGCCCAGGGGATCCTTGGATACGTCGTGCGCTGGGTGGAGCAGGGGATCGGTTGCTCCAAGGTGCCGGACATCAACGACGTCGGCCTGATGGAAGACCGGGCAACGCTGCGCATTTCCTCCCAGCACATCGCCAACTGGCTGCATCACGGTGTGGTTTCGGAGGATCAGGTTCTGGAAACCATGAAGCGCATGGCGGCCGTTGTGGACGGTCAGAACGCGGGCGATCCCGACTATCGTCCGATGGCCGCGGATTTTGACGGATCCGTTGCCTTCCAGGCCGCCTGCGAGCTCGTGTTCGAAGGTACGAAACAGCCCAACGGCTACACTGAGCCGGTGCTGCACCGCCGCCGCATCGAGTTCAAGGCCAGGGCCGTCGCCTGACGCCATACCGTGCCGGACAGGCCGGTTCTCGCGCGGATGCGCGGGAACCGGCCTGTCCGGAGGCGGCAATGCTGAGCCGCAAGCAAATCCGGCGGTCCCGGAGACCAGGCAGCGGCAAGCCTTAACCGGTAAAATTCGAGGCAAATTCTTGCGGTTGCATGGCAGCGAGGCTCTCGGAAATATGTATTTCTTTTCAGAAAGTTACGGTCTTTAACCGGTTGTTAGTCATATGTTCGCACGCCTGCGTGCTTTTACGATTTTCTTCGCAAAACGCGGTAGTTTGCATCTTCTGGAGTAGATGATGCTAACAGTGCTGTCATGCATAGTATTCGAACATGATCCCTTGTTCGTGGTGCTTGCGGTCATGATCCTGGCGATTGGGTCGGTGCTGACCGTGCGCCTCTACGCGAGGGTTCGGCGCACGCATGGCGATCTCAAGCACTTGTGGCTGCTTCTGTCCGGCCTGATCGCGGGTGGAAGCATCTGGAGCACGCATTTTGTCGCGATGATCGCCTACAGCAGCCCGCTTGTTCTGGGCTACGATCTGGGCCTGAGCGCTTTCTCGCTTCTCGTGGCCGTCGCCGGCACGACCGCCGGACTGATGATCAGCAGTCTCACGCAGCGGTCGTTTCTGATCGAGGTCGGCGGGGTCGTTTTCGGCGCGTCGATCGCGGCCATGCATTTCATTGGGATCGCGGCCATGCAGGTCTCCGGCATCCTGACACTCTCCGCGCCCTACGTCGCCGCCGCCGTCGTCCTGTCCTGTATTTTCGGTGCGATCGCGACCAACCGGCTTGCCCGTCCGGTCACCAGATACTGCAAATACGGGGCGGTGATCAGTCTGATCCTGGCCGTGGCAAGTCTTCATTTCGTCGCCATGACCGGCGTCGACATCCTGCCGCTGAGGCTTGACGGCAGCGTCAAGGACCTCGTCTCCAACCAGCTTGTCGGCATCGCCATCGTTTTCACCATGAGCGTTCTCATGCTGTCGGCGACGATCACCTATTCGATCGACAACGCGAACACCGAAGTAGCCGACACACGCCTGAACCACATCGCCAATCACGATCCCCTGACGGGACTTCCCAACCGCGCGGCACTCGACTTCCATCTTGAGGGAGCCCTGGCCCGCGTTTTCAACGACAATGCGCGCATGATCGTGCTGAGCTGCAACCTGACCCGGTTCAAGCAAGTCAACGAAGTCCTCGGACACGCGGGCGGGGACGCGCTGTTGCGCCATGTGGCGAATGGCCTGTCGCAGTACCTGGAAACAGGGGAATATGTCGCCAGGATCAGCGGCGACGAATTCGCCATCGTCGGCAAGCCGGTCTATTTTCGCGGCGACATGCTGGATCTTTGCAAGAGAGTTCAGAAAATCGTGGGCCTGCCGATGACCTGGCAGGGCGAGGAGATCCGCGCAAGCTGCTGTGTCGGCTACGCGACCTATCCCGACCATGCCACCAGCGGCGCGCACCTGATGGAGGCCGCGGAGCAGGCCATGCACCGGGCCAAGGCTGCCGGAGGCAATGCCGCGCTCTGCTATGATACCCAGAAGGACCAGCAGATCCGGGATCGCAGCGCCCTGGCCATGGATCTGGGCAACGCGCTCCGGAACGGTGAATTCGAGCTCTTCTATCAGTTGCAGAACCACGTCGTGACCCGGGATGTGACGGGCGTCGAGGTTCTGCTGCGCTGGAACCACCCCTCACGGGGTCGGGTCGCGCCCGACGAATTCGTTCCGATCGCGGAGAAAACCGGCCAGATCCGGGACATCGGCGCGTGGACCCTCCGCACCGCCTGCCGGGAGGCCGCTGGCTGGACCCTTCCGGTCAAGGTGGCGGTCAACGTCGCGCCGGTGCAACTGTCCGATCCGCAGTTTCCGGACATCGTCGCTCATGCCTTGCGGGAAACCGGACTGAAGCCGGAGCGTCTGGAGCTGGAAATCACGGAAACCGGCATCATTGCCGACACCACGCACGCCCTGCAGGTCATTCACCAGTTGAAGCGGCTCGGTGTACGGGTCGCGATGGATGATTTCGGGACGGGCTATTCCTCGCTGGCGACCCTGCAGGCCTTTCCCTTCGACAAGATCAAGATCGACCGGGAATTCATCAAGGACCTCGGCGCCAACAAGCAGTCCGAGGCCATCGTCCGGGCCACGATCATTCTCGGCGAGAGCCTCGGGATACCCGTGCTTGCCGAAGGCGTCGAAACGGAGGACCATCTCGCGTTTCTCGCCAGGCTCGGCTGCAGCGAGGTGCAGGGATACCTGTTCGGAAAGCCGATGCCGACCGCCGACCTGCGGGTCGCCCTGATGATACCCGCTCCGGTGCGTTCCGGCAGTCCCGACCAGGAAGCCGCACGGATCAGCCAGGTCGCGTGATCCCCATCTTTGCCTCCAGGAGCCGGCTTGTGCCTGCCGGCTCACAGCCCTTTCAAAGCGGCAGCGCCGGGCTCTCCTGAAGGCCCAGATGCAATTCGGTGCCCGTGTACGGGTTGGCTCTCGCGACGGCTTCGTTCAGCTCATGCCCCAGTCCCGGTTCGCCTGAAGGTATGACATAGCCGTCTTCCCAGCGGATTGGCGTGTTCAGAAGGTCCGCATAGAACCCGTCGAAGGTCCGGATCGATTCCAGCACCAGAAAATTCGGGCTGCAGGCAGCCAGTTGGATGTTGGCGAGCGCCACCAGCGGGCCGCAGTAGAGATGTGGCGCGATCTGCGCGGAATGACATTCGGCCATCCCCGCGATCTTCCTGGCTTCCAGCAGGCCGCCGACGCGGCCGAGGTTCATCTGCAGGATTGACGCGGCGCCCGTTTCCAGCACGCGCGAGAACTCGTATTTCGTGCAGAGCCGTTCGCCGGTGGCCACGGGAATGGACGTGAAGCGGGCGACCTCGGCCATGTCCTCAGGTTTTTCCGGCGGGATCGGCTCCTCGAACCACAACGGGTCGTAAGCTTCGATGCGGCGGGCCATGCGCTTGGCACCGGAGACCGTGAACTGGCCGTGGGTGCCGAACAGAAGGTCGGCCCGGGTGCCGACCGTTTCGCGGATCGCACGGCAGAAGCCTTCGGAGCGTTCCAGATCCTCAAGGCTCGGCTGGTGGCCGTCATAGATGGTATAGGCGCCCGCCGGGTCGAATTTGACCGCCGTGAAGCCCTTGCGAACCGCGGCCGCGGCTGCTTGCGCGGCCAGATCCGGATCGTTGTAGACATTGGGCCGGTCCGGATCCGGATAGACATCGCCTGCTTCCGGGTAGAGATAGGTGTAGGAGCGCAGCCGCTCGTGCACCTTGCCGCCCAAAAGCTCGTAGACCGGCTTGCCGGCGGCCTTGCCGATAATGTCCCAGCAGGACATTTCCAGCCCGGACAGGACGCCCATCACCGTGACATCGGGCCGCTGCGTGTAGCCGGCGCCATAGGTCTTGTGCCAGAGCTTCTCGATGTGATGCGGGTCAGCGCCGGCGAATTGCCGCTCGAAAACGTCCTTCGCCATTTCGGCCACAAGGTGCGGCCCGAAGGTGGCGTTGTAGATCTCGCCATAGCCGGTGACGCCGCAGGCGGTCACCAGCTTGACGAAGATGAAATAGCGGCCGCCGTGACGCGGCGGCGGGTTTCCGACGACAAAGGTTTCGATCTGGTCGAGTTTCATGAGGGCGCTTAGCTCGCGTTGCTGATGGTGACCGATTTCACCTTGGTATAGGCGTCCAGGCCTTCCCAGCCCTTTTCGCGTCCGTAACCGGATTTCTTGTTGCCGCCGAAGGGCAGTTCCAGACCGCCGGCCCAGTAGTCGTTGACGGAAACCTGGCCGCAGTCCAGAGCTCCTGCGACACGCATCGACCGGCCGACATCTCTTGTGTAGACGCTGGCGATGAGACCGAAGTCCGTTCCGTTGGCAAGCGCCACGGCCTCTTCCTCGGTGTTGAAGATCTGCACCGACAGCACCGGGCCGAAGATCTCTTCCTGGACGGCAGGGTCGCCGGGTTCGAGATCGGCGATGATGGTCGGCTGGAAGAACCAGCCCTTTCCGGTGTCCGCGTCGCTGGTCACGTCGCCGCCGGTGAGGATGTTGGCGCCACGGGATTTCGCCGCGTCGACATGGGCCTTGATGCGCGACAGATGCAGTTCGGAATTGATCGCCCCCATGTCCGGTGCGCTCAACCCGTGCCCGGTCCTGATCTGCCGGGCCTTGTCCGTCAGGAGTGCCAGAACCTCGTCGCGGATCGACCGGTGCAGGATCAGTCGGGACCCGGCGGAACAGATCTGCCCGGAATTTGAGAAGATCGCCCAGTAGGCGCCGTCGGCGACCTTTTCCGGGTCGGCGTCCTGAAAGGCGATCAGCGGCGACTTGCCGCCGAGTTCCAGCGTCAGGCGGGTCACGTTCGGCGCGGCCATGCGCGCCACGTTGACCCCGGTCCCGACGGATCCGGTAAAGGTGAGTTGCTTGATGCGCGGGTCCCGCGCCATTTTTGCACCGACATCGGCGCCCAGACCTGTCACCACATTCACCAGTCCGTCCGGCACACCGGCCTCCGTCAGCAGTTCCGCCATCACCAGAGCCGTGAACGGCGTGGTTTCGGCGGGCTTTGCCACGACGGAGCAGCCGGCGGCCAGAGCGGGGGCGACACCGCGCGCGAAGGTCGAGGTGGGATAGTTCCAGGGAATGATCTGCCCTGTAACTCCGACCGGCTCGCGCACGGTGAAGGCGGTGTGATCCGGGCCGAGATTGACCGACCGGCCATCAATCTTGTCGGCGGCGCCGGCGTAATATTCGAACAGGCGGGCTGAGGACTGGACGTCGCCCATGGCCTCCGCGAGCGTCTTGCCGCTGTCGACCACCTCGATCACCGCGAGACGGTCTGCCTGGTCCCGGAACACGCGGGCAACGTTGTTCAGGACGCGGCAGCGTTCCGCGGGCGTCACCTGGCGCCAATGCATGGCGGCCTTCTCGGCCGCATCGATGGCCCGGTCCATTTCGGCGTCGCCGCCGAGGGAAAAGTCGGCGAAGGCCTCCGCCCGCCCCGGATCGAAACTTTCCATCCTGCGGTCGGATGACGGGGTCACCTTGCCGTCGATGAAATGTCCCGTGGGAAGCGCTTCCAGCCTGCCGGTCGAAAGATAGTCTTGTGCGATGTCCTGAACTGTCATTGCTGAACCCGATGTCTGTCTTCGAGAATGAGGTCGGCCCCCTTTAGGGCCAGCATCATGGTCGGGGCATTGGTGTTGCCCGAAGTGATGTTGGGAAATGCGGACGCATCGACGACACGAAGGCCGTCGACACCGTGAACTTTCAGGCGGCTGCTGACCACCGAATTTGTCTGGTCCTCGCCCATCCGGCAGGTCGAGACCGGGTGGAAGACCGTGCTCGCGCGCGCCCGGAAATCGGCCAGGATGCCGTCATCGTCGAGATCCGGCAGATGCGGTGCCATGGAGCTTTCGACAAGCGCGCTCAGCGCCTTGCTGCCCATCAGACGCTGGCAGAGCCGCCCCCCGGCGATCACGGTTCTCCGGTCCTCGTCCGTGGCAAGCGAGTTCGGCCGGATTTCGGGCGGGACCGTGCTGTCGACGCTCCTGATATCGATCCGCCCGCGGCTGGTCGGCCGGGTCGGCTGGGCGCAGATGATGAAACCGTTGAAAGGGTCGATGGCCAGCCGGCTGTTGTCGCCCCGCGGCACCAGGCGATAGCTGATCGGATTGAAATAGAGTTGCTGGTCCGGCCGGTTCAGCCCCTGCTGCGAGCGCAGGAACCCGCCGCACTGGTTGACGGACAGCGACAGGGGCCCCTTGCGGGTCAGCGCGTATTGCAGGGCCGCCCTGGTCTGGCCAAGCAGCGGCCGCAGGACCGCGTTCAGCGTCGGTTCCCTGGCCCGGAAGGTGAAGTTCGCCGCGAGATGATCCTGCAGGTTGCCGCCGACATGGCCGTTGTTGAAAACGACCGGAATGCCGAGGTCGCTGAGCAGGCGCCCGGGACCGATACCGGAAATCTGCAGAAGCTGCGGTGAGCCGATGGCGCCCGCCGCCAGTATCACCTCACGCCCGGCGTGAAGGATCTCGCCGTTTGTCAATTCGATGCCGCGGGCCGACTTGCCGTCGAACAGGATGCGCCTCGCCTGTGCATGGGTCCGAACCACAAGGTTGGGGCGGCCGAGTGCCGGCCGCAGGAAGGCGCGGGCAGAGGAACAGCGCGTGCCGTTGCGGGTGTTGATATGATAGACGCCGCCACCTTCCGGATGATCGCCATTGAAATCATCGGACCACGGCAGGCCGACCTCGCTTATGGCGGCAAAGAAGTGCCGGTTCACCTTGTGGATCTGGTTGGCGACGTTCTGCACATGAATGAGACCCTGGCCCTGCTTTTCGCCAACTGGGGTGACCTTGGTTTCCAGGCGCTCGAACGCGGGTCTGACACTGTCCCAGTTCCAGCCCTTGGCGCCGGCGGCTTCCCAGTCGTCGAAATCCGCAGGTAGACCACGGCAATAGACCATGGCATTGATCGAACCGGAGCCGCCCAGGAGCCGGCCGCGCGGCCAGGGCACGCTGCGTCCGCCGAGCCCTTCGTCCGGTTCCGTCATGAAACGCCAGGTGCATCTGGGATCGGAGTTGAGCTTGCCGTAGCCCAGCGGCAGCGACACCCAGGGAGACGCATCCGAACCGCCTGCTTCCAGCAGCAGCACGCGCGTATCGGGATCGGCGCTGAGGCGCTCCGCGAGGATGCATCCGGCCGAGCCGGCTCCCACGATGATGTAATCGACATTGTCCATGATGTGCGTAGCGCCGTAGTGACTGTCCGGCAGAGTTTGAAAGACGGGACTGGAAATTTGAAACGAAAAAAAATTTGGTAAAGCATCGAAAAATTTTGAAGGAAATATTTGTCTTTGAACGGTTAGTTTATATTGATGACACAAATGATCTCGATATCCGAACATCAGGGAGTTCGTCGGGATGGCTTATAACCTGCCGCCGCTGTCGTGGTTGCGGTCCTTCGAGGCCTCCGCCCGGCTCGGCAATTTCACGCGGGCGGCGGAAGAGCTGCTGATCACGCCGGCCGCCGTCAGCTACCAGGTCCGGCAACTCGAACAGCAGCTCGGCTATCCGCTGTTTGAGCGGGTGCACCGGGAGCTGGTCCTGACGCGGCTTGGCCAGACCTATCTGCCGACGGTGGCGAAGGCCTTTTCGGATCTGTCGATCGCGACCGTCTCGGTCTTCGGGGAACGCCAACAGAAGCCTGTCCGTTTCCGCTGCCTCAACAGTTTCGGCCAATTGTGGATGATCCCGCGGATGAAGGCGTTTCAGGCGGCATGTCCGGGGGTCGATCTGCAGATGATCTCCGCCTCATGGGCGGAAACGCTCAGCCCGGAACTGTTCGACATCGATATCCGCTTCGGTGACGGAACGTGGTCCGATGGCGCTGTCGAGTTTCTGCGGAATGATCCGGTCATTGCGGTCTGTCACCCCGATCTTGCCCTTGACCGGGCCACGCGTGACGTCGAGGCGCTCGCGGAGGCGCCGCGCCTCGACATCATGGGTGTGATCGACACCTGGGAGAGCTTCTTCAGGGCCTTCTCTCACCCGGTCCCGGACCGCAACGGCCTGCAGGTCGACCAGACGCTGTCCGCTCTGGAGCTGGCCGCGCTCGGGCACGGTCACGCCCTCGTTCTGGAAACGCTGGCCCGGCCCTATCTCGACAGCGGCCGCCTGATCCGGTCCTGCAACAGAAGGCTGAAGAGCCGGCACAGCTATTATCTTGTCACGGATGGTCCCCGCGAGGCGCTGGGCGCCGACGCCCAGGTCTTCTGCGACTGGATGATCCGCGCATTGGGCGGTGCGTGACCCCGGTCGGTCAGTCGGGCGAGAAGGAAAAACCGAACAGGCTCTCGAGCGGATCGAGCGCCTTGGGGTCGCGGTAGCGGTTGAGATCCAGCAATCCGGCCTCCACATCGTTCTGGGCGTTCAGCGCCGCCTGGACCCGGTCATAGGTTGACCAGAACCGGACGTCCGACCGGCGGATCCCGTATTCCGCCACCAGGGAGATATAGTCTTGCCGAGATCTCATCTTTGTGACCGCGTCGGCAAAGTCCGTCACCCGTGCCTCGGCCACCTTGAACATGAAATTCGGGTAGCTGCTGAGCTGGCCGGGGACGATCGTCAGGGTGTCGTTGTCCGGCTCCCGGCGCAGGTCCTCATTGAAAATGAACGCGACATTGCTGTGTGCCTTGTCATGCACCAGCGTGAAAACCGCATCATGATCGTCCGCTTCCACCAGAAGCAACGCGATGTCGGGCATATATTTGGCAAAGGGCGCGGGCTTTGCAGTGAGGGGCGGAAGCTGTCCGGCAGCCGTATCCGGCGACGCGCAATCCGCGCCGCTGCACCGGTTGATCGGATCGGTCTGTGGCCAGAGGCGGGGAGCGATCTGCAGCAGGCGGGTCAGGAACTCCCGCTTCGGATGCGTGGTCTGAAAGGCGATGGCGGTCGGCGACCGGTTGTCCAGCGGGCTCGCCGCCCATTGGTTCACAAGACTGACCAGCGGTCCGCGGTACCAGCTGTCGTGGAGAGGCATCCGCAGGTCCGGAGGCAGGAAGGACAGAAAGATCCGTTCGCCTTCCCGGCGCAGGCTGTCCATGTAGATCCGTGTCGTCAACTGGTGCTCGATATTGCCGAAAACGTCGAAGCCGGCGACCAGATTGTAATAGATCCGCTCGAACAGCGGAAAATCGATCACCCAGGCCGTTTCCGGCACCGAGCCGATGAACCCGGAGACAACCGATGCGGAGGTGAAATTGCGGTAGACGGTGAGCCGGGCATCGGTGTTGCTGCCGTCGCCGTCCCAGATATCGGCGTAACCGGGGCCGCCCTCCGCCTCGTACTTGCGCGCATATCCGGATTGCCGGAAGTCCTGGTATTTGACCGGACCGAGCCGCAGAAAGCCTTCCAGACGTTCGCTGATCGTGCCGTCCGTCCGGGCGACCGGCAATTCCAGGATCGGGATCGCCGCCTTGAGAAACGCGGGATCGGTCACCGACAGGTCTGCCTCCGGATCGAGAAAGGAGACCCAGAACCTGTCCTCGATTACGTTCACCGCCACTTTGCCGTAGCAGACCGGCCCGCGTATGAACGAGCGAACGAAGTAGAGCCCGTCGTCCAGCAGGAACCGGTACCGGCTGCGGGCCGGGATTGCGCTGAACGTGGACAGCGGGTTGCCGCCGGCGGCGGTGGAATAGGGGGGCAGGGCGTCAAGGTCCCAGTCGGCGTCCTGGAACAGTTCGCGGTACCGGGCCAGCCGGTCCGGTCCGATCCGGTAGACGATATGTTCCTTGTGCAGGAGGACACCCTCCACCGGAACAAGACGGTAGTGAAACGCCCCGCCGGGATCGTCGAAGGGCCTGCGAGAAGCGATTTCATCCGGCGCATCCCCGGGGCCCGTTCTCGATCGGATCAGGCGAAAGAATCTGCGCGGGTCGTCGCCCTCGAGATGCAGATGCCCCAGAAACAGGTGTTCGAAGATATAGCGGGCCACCAGTCTGGACCGCAGGTCCTTCTGGTTCAGGTAGTCTTCCACGGCGATGCGCTGGCGCGCGGCATCTTCCGGCGGATCTGCGCTCGTCGGCGGGGCGGGCGCACCGTCGGCAGCCCAGTCGATAAGCTGCCTGTAGTCCTCGTCCGGCAAGGGGGCCATGGCGAAGGGCATGCCGCCTTGCGGGTGGTCCTTCAGGTAGTCCCGGGTCTCTCCGGGCATCGCGCAGGTGTTTTTCCGCAACGGCGAAATGTCGAGGCCGTCCGGGAGGGGCGCTCCAAGTTCGAAGGAGGTCTTGCGCCCGGCCCGGAGCAACTGTTCCAGAACAGACATGCCGTCGGACGTGTCGGTTACGGCGAAAAAGCCTTTCTGCCGCCAGTCACGAACGGTCCTGGCATCGATGCCGAGCCGCGTCATGGGAGCGTCATCCAGACGGGCGGAATCGTAGACCTTCTGCTTGCTGGCCCCGCGTGCCCAGCCGTCCGGCGAGGACAGCTTCAACTGACAGGGCGCATCGAAGCAGCCGTGACAGACAACGCAGCGCCTGGCGAGGACATCCTGAACGGAAGACGCCTGGCGTGCGGATGGCTGTGCCTGTTGCGCCGCTGCAGACCAGCCCGGGGCCATCAAGAGCGACATCGACAGCGCGGTCCACAAGGTCAGCGACCGGGCCAGCGACATGACCAGAGACAGGGCCGGCAACCGGGCCGGCAGCATGCGGACGTGCTTCAGTCCACACGCCGCGGGCAGGCCGGCGCAGCGCGCCAGGGCGGAACTAGCCCTGATTGTCATCCGACGGGGACCGGGTTTCGCGGCTTGGATCATCCGGTCCCTTGTAGGCGTAGAGATAGGACCAGGCCGCATAGGCGGTGATCGCGGTCATGATGTAGAACCAGGTCGTGTTTTCAAACGCAAGTTCGACACCGGTCCAGAGCGCGCAAACGGCGACGAGTACGATCCTGCGCCAGAGTGGATCGAACCAGGGGTGTTCAACGGGTCCAAACACGAAATTGCCTTCCTTGCACGTCTTCAGGGGGCGGGCAGCACGTCGAAAGCTGACGCTACGACAGTCTCAAGAGCTTGCGAATCCACGCGAAACTTGCCCGCCAAAGCCTGATTACACCTTGAATCCGGTCGCTGAACAAGGGATTGTAATGCCCTTGTTCGGACCGTGGGAATTGACAAGGAAAAAGGGGCCGGTGTTCTGACATGCTGACTGCGTTAGATCTTCTGACAGCGAATGACACACCCGGTCAGCACGCCCCGTCCTATTATGCCGCTACGGCAAACCGGACCACCGCCCATCCACCGCTCGACGGGCCGCGCAGTTGCGGCGTCTGCGTCGTCGGCGGCGGCTATACCGGACTGTCCGCCGCGCTGCATCTGGCCGAGAAAGGGCTGGATGTCGTTCTGCTGGAGGCCAACCGGATCGGCTGGGGCGCGTCCGGCCGCAACGGCGGTCAGGTCGGGTCCGGTCAGCGGATGGAGCAGACGGTCCTGGAACAGCGGCACGGCCTGTCCCATGCGAAGCTGTTGTGGGGTCTGGCCGAAGACTCCAAGGCCCTTGTCAGAAGCCTGATCGCCAAACACGGCATTGCCTGCGACTACACGCCCGGGATCCTGCATGCGGATCACCGCAAGAGTTTCGTGGAAGAGAGCAGGGACTATGTCGAGCACCTCAGGCTCGTCTACGGCTACGAGGACATCCGCTTTGTCGACGGCGACGAGATCGGTGGCCAGGTCGGCAGTCCGCGTTATCACGGCGGCTCTCTGGACATGGGAGCGGGCCATCTTCATCCGCTCAATTACGCGCTGGGTCTCGGCCGTGCGGCGGAGGCGGCCGGCGCCGGACTGTTCGAGGACACCAGGGTCACCGGCATTGAGGGCGAGGGCACGGGACGCATAACGGTGAAAACCGATCACGGCGAGGTCCGCGCCGATCATCTGATCCTGGCCTGCAACGGCTATCTCGGCAGGCTTGAGCGGCAGACGGCGGCCCATGTCATGCCGATCAACAACTTCATCGTGGCGACCGAGCCGTTCTCGGAGGACGAGGCGCGCGGCATCATCCGCAACAACGTGGCCGTCGCGGACAGCAAGTTCGTCATCAACTATTTCCGCCTGTCTGCCGACAGGCGCCTCCTGTTCGGCGGCGGCGAGACCTACGGCTACCGCTTTCCGCAGGACATCAAGGCGTTCGTGCGCGGGCCCATGCTGGAGATCTTCCCGCAGCTCGCCGATGCCGCCATCGACTACGGCTGGGGCGGCACGCTGGCGATCACGCCCAGGCGCATGCCCTACTTCGCCAGGCCGGCGGCCAACATTCTGACCGCCACCGGATATTCCGGCCATGGTGTCGCCATGGCGACACTGGGCGGGCATATCCTTGCCGAGGCGGTCGCGGGCACGGCGAGCCGCTTCGAGGTTTTCGAGAAACTGGACATACCGGCCTTTCCGGGAGGGGACCGATTGCGGTTTCCGCTGCTGGTCCTGGCCATGACGTGGTTCTCGCTTCGCGACAGGCTCGGGATCTAGAATGCTGCAGACCTCTTCGGACATGCGCCGCACGATCGGCAGCTATTGGGAGGCAGGCGCCGCACCGCCGAAACTGGACCGGCAACTGATCGGCAATGCCGTGTTCGACGTTGCCGTCATCGGAGCCGGTTTCGCGGGGTTGAGCGCGGCTCTCAAGCTGGCGCAGACGGGCGTCTCCGTCTGTGTGCTGGAGGCCGAGCACGTCGGCTATGGCGCGTCCGGGCGAAACGCCGGCTTCTGTTGTCTCGGCGGCACCAAGCTCGACGAGCGCCAGTTGATCCGGAAATTCGGTCTTGAGGAAACCCGCAGGTTCGTCGCCTACCAGGTGGCCGGCATAAACCTGGTCGCGCACCGGCTCGACAGCTGGGGCGTGCGTGCCGACCGTCATTCCGAAGGCGAGATCTACCTGGCTCACCGGCCACGGGAGGTGACGGCGCTTCAGGCGCATGCTGCCTTTCTGAAGGAAAATTTCGGGATCCGGGCCAGACTGCTGACCAAGGCGGATCTGGACACGGAAGGCTATGGCGGACCCGGGTTTCACGGCGGACTGCATATGCCCTACGGCTTCGCGCTCAACCCGATGACTTATCTGCTGGCCCTGGCGGACCAATTGCGCAAGGCGGGCGGCAAGATCTTCGGTAAATCGGCGGTGACCGGCATGACCCGGAAGGGAGAGCGCTGGCTGCTGGAAACCCGGCACGGTTTCGTCCGCAGCCGCAAGGTCGTTCTCGCGGGCAACGGTTATGCGGGAAATGTTCCAAAATGGCTGCATGGACGCACGCTGCCCGTGATGTCATCGGTCCAGGTGACACGGCCGCTGACCGATGCGGAACTGTCCGCGCAGGGCTGGACGGCAGATACGATGGCCGCGGATACGCGGAACCTGCTGCACTACTTCCGGCTGTTGCCGGACCGGCGGTTCCTGTTCGGCACGCGCGGCGGCATTTTTGAAAACGCGCCCGCGCTTGCCGCCATGCACCAACGTGCGGGGTCCGAGTTCAAGGCGATGTTCCCCGCCTGGGCCGGGATTGAACCGGATTACAGCTGGCACGGGCATGTGTGCCTGACGAGAGCGCTGACCCCGTTTGTCGGTGAGGTTCCCGGAATGGACGGCATCTACGCGGCCATGGGCTGGCACGGCAGCGGGGTCGCGCTGGCATCGATCTCCGGAGAAAAGGTCGCCGGTCTGATCACCGGCAAGGTGCAGCCGCGGGATCTGCCGGCGCCGGTGCGGTCTCCGTTCAGGAAGTTCCCGCTTGCGGCGCTGCGCAAGCTGTATCTTCAGGGCGCCTATTGGTGGTTCGGCTGGCAGGACCGCTGAATCGATCTTGCAGGAGACCGGGGGATCACTTCACTTCGATGATGTATCTGTCGACGACATTGCGGATCTTGGCCGATCCGGCGGTGTACATGTCCATCGTGAACCGGACCTTGAAATCGTCCTTTCCGCGAAAGCCCCGATTGGGCTTGTAGTAGACGGCAACACCGTTCACCCGTCGTCCCGCGCAACGCCCGGCATCCTTGCTCAGCTTGAAGGAGACCTGCTTGAAGCTGACGGTGCCGTTTTTCGGTTCTTTCGAGACCTTCATCCTGGGGATGGCCAGCGCCACACATTGCGACCGATTGTAGGTGGCATGGGAGCCGACGCCCGAGGTCTTGTTGGCGGGGACCGTCCGGCGGACGGTTTCGGCGTGGGCGAGAGAAGAAACGAACAACAAAACCAAAAAACTCAGTAAAATACGCATGGTCTGCTCCTGTAATGTCTGTCAGGGCCTTCCTAAATGACCGGCCTCGATACCTCAAGCCGTCCGTGTCCATAGGCGGGCTTTCGCGAGCGACCGAGGCGGGCAAACCGAATTGAAAAGCGAGCGAGCATGAGTGATATCGTGACGATCCGTCCGGGAGAACACAGGGATCGTGAGGCGCTCTGCCGCATCTGTCTGAAGACCGGCGATGCCGGCAGGGATGCGACGGCTCTGTATCGTGACGCAGATCTGATCGGCCAGATCTATGCGGCGCCGTATCTGTCACTCGCACCGGACCTTGCCCTGGTTGCCGAGGACCACGCCGGTGTGCTCGGCTATGCGGTTGGAGCAGCCGACACGCGCGCGTTCGAAGCCCGCCTTGAGCGCGACTGGTGGCCTGGCCTGCGCGCGCGCTATCGTGAGCCGGCAGGTGAGCGGTCCGGCTGGACGGCGGACGAACGGCGGATCTGGTCGTTCCACCATCCCACAAGGGTTCCGGACGACATTGTCGGAACCTTTCCCGCTCATATTCACATGAACCTTCTGGCGCGGGCGCAAGGCAGGGGGGCCGGTACCCGGTTGCTCGGGGCCTGGCTGGACCGGGCCCGGCGTACGGGAATGCATGCGGTTCACGCCGGTGTCGGCGCGGCCAACGAGGCGGGCCTGGCTTTCTGGAAAGCCCGTGGGTTCAAGCCTGTCAGAACGGATCTGACCAGCGGCTCCCGCGGCACGGTCTGGTGTGGCCGGGCAGTCTAGCGGGCAGTTCATTGTCCTGTGTCAAGGCAGGTGTGCCCGCTCCAGGGCATTCTGACGGAAGCTGACAGGAGGATGCGATGCCGGCAAAAACGAAGCTCGAACTGCTCCATGCAACGGTCTCGGAATACAGGAAACTTCAGGAGATTCTGGAGCGGTTCCCGGCCATGCAGCGCCTCGAAAAGGACGGAGACGGCATCTCGGCCAGGGACATCGTCGGCCACAGGGCACACTGGATCGAACTGTTCCTGGGATGGTATCGGGACGGGCAGCAAGGCCGGGACGTGTTCTTCCCGGCAGAAGGCTACAAGTGGAACCAGCTGAAGCGTTACAACTCCGATCTGAGGCGAAAACAGGCCGGATTGTCGTGGCAGGACGCCGGGTCGCTTCTGGACGGCAACCACGCGGAACTGCTGGCATTCATCGAGAGCCTTTCCGACGAACAGCTTTATGGCGCCCCGATGATGGGCGCGAACAATGACTGGACCCCGGGCCGGTGGGCTGAAGCCGCTGGCCCCAGCCACTACCGGTCGGCCGGGAAATACCTGCGCCAGCGCATCAGGGCCTACGACGCCGCGCAGCCCGAGGGGATCTCGGGCGCTTGAGGCTTGCGGCGCACGACCGCGACATTCACTTCCTGCCGGATCTCGAATCCGAGCTTGCGGTAAAGGGCGATGGCGCCGTGATTGTCCGCATAGGCATGCAGGAACGGCGTATCGCTCCGGCTGCGGATCTCACCGGCGACATGGCGGGAAAGCATGGAGGCAAGCCCACTCCCGCGAAAGTCCGGATGCGTGCAGATGCCGCTGACCTCCGTGAAACCGGTCAGATTCAGCCGGGTTCCCGCCATCGCCGCAAGCCGGCCATCGATCTTCACGCCCCAGAAGGACCCCAGTTCCGGCGTGCGGGCGGTGAATGGTCCGGGCTTGGTCAACTCGGCAAGGGCAACCATGTCAGCAATGTCGGCTTCGCCGAGCCGGACGATGTCTTCGGTCTCTTCCGGCGCTGATGCCGGGGCAACTTCGCTCATCAGCACACCGTCGGCGGTGATCTCGGCTTCAAGCGCATCGGGCAGCTCGATCGCGTCCGCCTGAAGCAGATAGACCTGATCGTCGCCGGGACGGATCAGGCCGGCCAATTCCTCAAGGGCTTCGGGGGAATTGTCTTTCGTTGCGGCGAACGGCGACACGGCGGGGTCGAACCGGCGGGCGAGCGGTCCGCCTTGCACAAACGTTTGCTGTCGGCTCGTCAGGGCGGACCACACCACCCGGTTCAAAAGCCGGTCCCTGCTTGAAACAGTCATAGGTCGACATCCTTGAATGCGTCATGAGGAGAGAGCCGGTCCGGCCGTTTCATCATGATCTTTCCTTCCTGGTCGGCGCCAGGCTGGCCCAGTCGGGCACCTCCCGCCCGGCCTGACGCACACTCAACGTCTTTTGCGTCAGCGCGTCTTCCAGCCTGTCCAGTTGGTCGAGCAGCGATCCATCAAGTCCGGCACAGGCATCGGCGACGGCGAAGCTGACCGCCGGCCAGAGCGTTGCCTTGAGATGCTCCACGAGCCGACATCCTTTCCCTGTCAGCGCGACGGTGCTGACCCGGCGGTCGGCTGCGCTGGGAAACACTTCCACCAGCCCGTCTGCCTTCATCTTGTTGATCATCCTGGTGACGCCCGGCTGGCTTTGTCCGAGCGCCCTGGCCAGATCGCCGATGCTTGAGGAGCCATGACGGTCGAGTGCCGCCAGAACCGGGTTATGCGGCGTCGGCAGATCGGTGCCGGCCAGTTCCACCGCAAGATCCTGTGTCTGCGCCTGCAGTTTTTCCCCGATCCGCTTCAGCCGGCTGCCAAGCGTTGCGAAGCCAAGCGTTCGGACGACGTCTTCAGTCATATTGAATCCTTTTTACATAACAAGTTATATAAATTGATGTGGGACTGGGCAAGAAAAACTTGTATCGATATGAGAAAAGATATAATCAAATAGTTATGGAACAGGTTGGTTATGAAAGCGCGCAGGTAAATCTCGATGGTGTCTTTTCGGCACTTTCCGATCCGACGCGCAGGGCGATCCTGTTGCGGCTCGCAGCCGGGGAGGCGTCGGTGAACGAACTCGCGGAACCTTTCGAAATCAGCCAGCCGGCGATTTCGAAGCACCTGAAAGTGCTGGAAAAGGCGGGTCTGATCACGCGTGGGTCGGACCGGCAGCGCAGACCCGCCCGGCTGAACGCCGCGCCGATGAAGGATGCCATCGCCTGGCTTGAGGAGTTCAAACGCTTCTGGTCGTCAAGCTTCGATCAACTCGACGATCTTCTGGAAGAATTGAAAAACGCAGACCTTTAGGGAGTGGAAAAGTGTCCTTGCCGGAATTCATACTTGAAAGACGTTTCAACGCACCGCGAGATCTTGTCTGGAGAAGCTGGACGGAGCCGGATCTGCTGGCACGCTGGTATGGCCCGGGTGTTGAGACAATCATTCACAAGCTGGATGTTCGGCCCGGAGGCCTTTGGCTCAACGAAATGAAAATGGGCGGCGGGTCTCACTACCAGAGGGTCGAATACACGGAAGTCCTTCCGCCGGAAAAACTGGTCTGGCTGCATTCGGTCGCGGACGCCGACTGGCACGTCACGACCAATGCGATGATGCCCGACTGGCCGCGCGTCTTGCTGACAATCGTGACATTTGTCGCGGACGGTGACCGCACGGACGTCCGGCTGGTCTGGACACCTCATGAGGCAAGTGACGCCGAAATCGCCTGTTTCACCGGGGCAATCGGCGGACTGGACAAGGGCTGGGGCAAGGGTATGGACATGCTGGAAGACCTGCTCGCGGAACTGCAGGCGTAGGTCCAGGGAAAATCGGGTTTGAGCAAAAAAGGGTCGCCCTGGGGCGGCCCTCAGCTTGCCGGGATCGAATACCTAGTCGAATTCCGGCCCGCGTGCCCGGTAGGGGGTGATTTCCTTCCAGGCCTTCATCAGCGTGTCGAGTTCGTCGTCGCCATGAGGCGGCATGACGATTTCCAGCCTGACCAGCAGATCGCCGTGGCCGCCGGTCTTGGTCGGCAGGCCCTTGCCCTTGAGGCGCATGGTCTTGCCGCTGGAGGCATTGGCGGGAATGGTCAGGTTGACCGCGCCGGACAGGGTGGGCGTGCGCACCTTGGCGCCGAGCACCGCCTCATAGAGTGTCAGCGGCAGGTTCAGGATCAGGTCCGAGCCCTTGACCTCGAACAACTTGTGCGGCTTGAAGCGGATTTCCACCAGGGCGTCGCCGGCGGCCCCGCCATTGGCACCCGGATGGCCCTGGCCCTTGAGCCGGATCTTCTCGCCTTCCACGACCCCTTTGGGCAGGGTGACATTCACGGTCTTGCCGCTCGGCAATGTGACCTGGGTCTTGCCGGAATTGACGATATCCTCCAGCGACACGCGCGCAATGATCTCCGCGTTGCTGCCCTTGCTCTTCGGCGCTGTCCTGGCGCGCGCACCGGCGCCCGCTGTGCCTGCGCCGGCAAAACCGCCACCGGCCGAACCGCGCGCCCGGCCGCCGCCGCCGCCGAAACTGCCGAAGATATCGTTCAATATGTCGTCGAAACCGCCTGCGCCGGCAGCACCGCCGCCTCCGGCCCGAAAGCCGCGTGTTTGACCCGCTGTGCCGAAATCCTCCTGGCCGGTAAAGCCTTCAAAACCGCCGGCATGAAACCGCTGCTTGCCTTCCGCGTCGATTTCGCCGCGGTCGAACTTGGCGCGTTTTTCCTTGTCGCCAACAATTTCGTAGGCCTGGTTGGCCTCGGCGAAATTCTTCTGTGCCGTCGGGTCATCCTTGTTCTGATCCGGATGGTATTTTTTGGCCAGTTTCCGAAAGGCCTTTTTTATATCGCCCTCGCTGGCGGATTTCGCCACACCGAGAACGCTGTAGGGATCACGCATTCGATTCACCAGGTTTCCAAGATTTTCCGGCAGAGCGGCCCGCGCAGATCCGTTCCCGGCGGGTTGCCCTGCGGGAATCGGGATGGAAGGGGGCCAGTCTCGACCGGACTTTCACCTTATATCGGGTTGGAGGACGGAAAATTCCAGACCTCCGGCGCCGTCACAAGGACCATCTGGTTTTAACGTGTTTTTCCGAGTGTTCAAGCGTCGGCGACGGTGAGGGTGACAACCGCGAATTTCCGGGTCACGTCCCGGCAGGCCGTACCCTGATAGAGCTTGATGCCGGCGATGGTGTTCGCCGTGGTCTTGAAACCCACGCATCCGGTGGATGTCAGCGCGGCGGTGTCAATGCTGGTCAGCGTGCCGGAATTGCCGCTGACCGCATTCAGCCAGGGCAGCGTGAGACCTTCCGGAGCGCGGCCCGCGTCAAGGTCCGGCCCGATGGCGTCGATGTTCCCGGCAATGATCTGCCGGTCCTCTTCGCTGATGTCGGAATGGGCGACGTTGGTGGAAGACGCGATGGAGCCGGTCAGCAGCGTGGGCGTATCGACGTTGTTGCTGCCCATTGGCATGGACATCTGGCCGCAACCGGCCAGCCCGGCGCCAAGCACCATGACAACGGCCACAAAATATTGGATCTTGGTGTGCCCGACAGTATATGAACGCATGCGATATACTTTGAGACAGCCCTTGGCAGCGGCTTGTTTCATGCCGTTCCGAATGGCTGCCGACTCCTTCGACAGGTTCCCGATGACAGACCTTAAAGATCCGCATGAAGAGTTAACAAAAGGTGACTTCTCCGGGGTTGAGAACCCGTTTGATCTTTTCTCTGAATGGCTTGAGGATGCCAGAGCCTCGGAGCCGAACGATCCCAACGCGCTTTCTCTGGCGACCGTGGATCCGGACGGCCTGCCCAATGTGCGCATGGTGCTGCTGAAGGGCTTCGACGAGCGCGGCTTCACCTTTTACACCAATCTTGAAAGCGCCAAGGGCCGAGAGCTGCTCTCCTCCGGCAAGGCGGCCATGTGTTTTCACTGGAAATCCCTGCGCCGGCAGGTCCGGATCCGGGGCGCAGTCCTGCAGGTATCCGGTGAGGAAGCGGACGCGTATTACCAGAGCCGGCCGCGCGGCAGCCGCATCGGGGCCTGGGCCTCGAAACAGTCCCGTCCGCTGGAAAGCCGGTTCGCGTTGGAAAAGGAAGTCGCCAGATACACCGCGAAATTCGGCATAAGCGACATTCCCCGGCCCGACCACTGGTCAGGACTGCGGTTGGAGCCGGCGTCGATCGAATTCTGGCACGACCGGCCGTTCCGTCTGCATGACCGGCTGCAGTTCAACCGGTCCTCGTCTGACCAGCCCTGGTCGAAAGAGCGGCTCTATCCGTGATCGCGGATCGGTCGGCGCTGGAGATTACAGCAGGCGTTTCCATCGGAAAAACAGGAATGTCACGACCACCGACACCAGCATGAGGCCGATGGAGAACTCGAAACCCTGCTGCCAGCGCAGTTCCGGCATGTTGTCGAAGTTCATTCCGTAGATCGATGCGATCAGTGTGGGCGGAAGGAAAACCAGGCCCAGCACGGTGAAGATCTTGGAAATCTGGTTCTGTTCGAGCGTGACCAGCCCCACCGTGGCGTCCAGCAGAAACGTCAGCTTGTTGTCGAGCGCGTCGCCGTGTTCCTTGATGGAATGGATGTCCCGGCCGAACATGGTGCAATCGGCGATCTGATCGTCGTTGAGACCGAGACGCTTGGCATGGGTGCCGATGTAGAGAAGCATGCGCGCGAGGCTCGAGCACACGTCATGCATCTTCGACACGTGCAATCCGATTTGACCGAGCCTCTTGATGGCGACCTGGTAGCTGTCCGTCTTGCGGGTGTTGAGACCGACGCCGAAAACCTCGACGGCAAGCGCGTCATACTGGGACGAGGCACTTTCCATTTCGTCGGCGCACCGGTCCACGATGATGTCAAGCAACGCGACCAGAACCGCGGGCCCGATATGGGCGATGCTGCCGTCCATCTGGATCTTCTTTGAAAGAAGGGTGATGGACCGCGGCTCTCCATAGCGCACGGTCACGAGACGCTTGGCATTCACGACGAAAGTCACGGATGACACCGCTGGGTCGATCATCTGGGTGACAATCGGCAACTGGGCGGTCATGACGACCGCGCCCGGTTCGAGATAAAGACGTTCGGACGTCTCGATCGAGGTGATTTCATCCCGCGTCGGGATCTCTGCGCCCATCAGCTTTTCGGCCGCCTTTTGTTCCTCGTGGGTCGGCGCGAAAAGGTCGACCCACACGGAAGTTGTCGGCAGGGCGGCCCCGGGCGCCAGTTCGACCCGTTCCAGGCCGTTGACTGTGGGACAATAGGCAATGATCATTTGAGCAAATCTCCGCACGCTCAATTCGTCGACACACGCTGGTGTGTCTTGGGTTGGCGGCAGTTTGCCCAAGAGGTCCGGATTCAGCAACACTCGAGCGAATGCGCCCCACACCTTGAAGCGCCGGGAAGGGCTCCCGACAGGTGCGTCGACGGGCTCGCGGTGTCGAACCGGGCGTCTATTTGCCTTTTTTCGGCAATGCCTCAGGTTTCCGGCACAAGGCCACGGCGTTGATCGCGGCGATGCCGACCGGCTTGTAGAGGTTTACCAGTTGCGCATCGGCGGCCTTGGCCTGGGACTTGGCATGAAATTGGGCCAGGAACTGCGTGTGATGGGAAGTTTGCTCAGACATTGGTCAGGTCCGTTTATTTTTCTCGGCCCATGCGCTTGTCGTCGCCCTCTGTGGAGCAGATCGCGTGCGAGCGGGCCGCGTGCATGTCATGTCCGGATGCGGCAATCGGAAGGCAACATGCCTTCGCGGCCGGTTTTGTTCCGGACAAGGGCAGCATGCGCCTGCTGATCCGTTTCGGCCAGTCAAAAACCATAACAGGATGTAACGAATCCACAGTGGAATTGAAGTAAATCGGCAAGGTTTTGTTAACACTATGACAGGCCGGACCTGAACAGCTGTCACAACACGGGCGGCAACGGGCCCCGGGTCAGACCAGGTAAGTCCTGTGATCGCGCAACGAAACGCCGCGCAGGCTGCACGTGAACCCGGTCACGCAGCGCGCGATGCACAGGAGAATGGTCGCGGCGATCAGCCCCAGGCCTGCGAGCATCAGATAGGAAGACAGCGGCGCTCCCAGCAGGATCATCAGTCCGCCGAGACTGCTGCCGATCGCCAGCAGCGCGATGGTCGTGCGAATGTAATGATAGTGCGCCTGCAGCCAGCGTCCGTCCGTTTCCGCGAAGCGAACGGCAAACACCAGGGCGGCCGGGACCAGCAGCCCGGTCAGGACCAGGACATTGCACAAGCAGATGTTGAAGTATCCCGGGCGGATCACCGCCGCCGGCAGCGGCCCCGCAGCGGTCTGCTCGCTGCGCTTCCGGTTGCCTTGCCCGTCTGCCGGATGACGGGAACCTGGTCCGGTCATTCCCCACCCCGAATTTGACTGATCCTTGCCGCCCGCCGGAACGGATCCTGGCTTCTCCAAAGAATAATTATGCTGTGTGTGGGACGGAAGTGAAGTTCAATTTTGACAATTCGTCCGGAAAGGCACAAACAATCATGACGCTACCTGTTGCTGCCGCCGCCCGTGAGCGGGCATTGCAAGATGGGATATGATGAAGCGCTACGCCGTCTATCGAACCGCATCGGCGCCGGCCAGCCGCAAGCTGGGGGCCGCCGGCCTGGCGCTGGCCCTGACCGCGTTCCTGGCGATGCGCTTCGGGGTGATCGACGCGGATGTGTTCGTTCTGTCGCTTGTCGTGTCGGCGGTCATTGCGTTTGCCGCTCTCGTGCTGGCGTTGCATGCCTGCAACCGGATCTGGATCCATGGCGGGCGGGGCGTGCCGGCCGCATTGACCGGCACGATTTTCGGCTTGCTCGCCCTCGGGCCGCCGGCGCTTGTGGTCGCAATGCTGGTCCTGCGGCCAGGCACACAGGACCTGTCGACGGATCGTCTGGAGCCCCCTGAGGTGAACGCCCAGTCCCTTGCCGCCGAACAACCCTTTCTCGGCTGGTTCGACGATGCCGTGCAGCAGCATGTCTGGCCGTCGGTGGCGCGCTGGTCCGGCAGCGCCGCGGCGCCGGACGGCGGAACGCAACAGCGGTTTCCCGACATCGTTTCGCGGCGGTACCGCATTTCGACGGCGCAGTTGCATGCGGCCGGGGCCAAGGCGCTCGACACCCTGAACTGGAAAGTGGTGGACGAACTGCCGCCCGACCTGCTTGATGCGCCCACCCGCCTTCAGGCGGAAGGCACCTCCCGGATTCTCGGTCTCAAGCATGATGTCACGCTGCGGATCCGTCCCGATCCGGTGGGCGCCCTGCTGGATGTGCGCGCCCGCTCGCGCACCCCGCTGAACGACATTTCCGGCAACCCGGACCATATCCGCAACGTCTTTGCCGAAATCGACAGGGTGCTTCTGGACACCTACGGCGATCTGGCCCGCCTGGCCGTCGACGAGACGGTGGTGGAAGAAGAACTCCAGCCGGAGCCGGACGAAGAGCTGCGCGATACGATCCCGCTGCCGGGCTTCAAGCCCTATGTCGAAGAGGACGATACGCCTGCGCCCGACGGGACGGACCTGACCGATCTGGAAGGCTAGACACGGTCCTGTGCCATCGCCCGTCCGGTCTCAATCCGGTCGGACATTCTGGTCGCTTTCAACCGACCGCTCCAGGCGGTAGGTCGCATCCAGGGCCAGTCCGGGCTGCGCGATGACACGCTTTCTTTCGGCGAGGTCTTCCAGGTGGGCGAACACCGACATTGCCGCGGCCGGGTGCAGGGCGGGGTCGATCTCCGCGTAGAGCGCGCCGACCAGCTCGGGGATGGATTTCTCCCTCTGGTCAAGCTGCGCGAGAATGGCATTCTCCCGGGCAAGCCGGTGGCGCCTGAGGTTCCGCACATAGGGCAGGGCATCGCGTATGATGCCGCCGTGCCCGGGCAGATAGGTATGCTCCGTCCGGCCCAGCAGCTTGTCGATGGACGCCATATAGTCGCGCATGCTTCCGTCGGGAGGGGCGACCACGGACGTCGACCAGCCCATGACATGGTCCGCCGACAGCAGAACGGGTGCGCCGCACACGGCAAAGCACAGGTGATTGGCCGTGTGTCCGGGGGTGGCGACCGTCTCCAGCGCCAGTTCGGGCGTCTGGAACAGCTCGCCGTCGATGAGCATTCTGTCGGGCACATGGTCCTTGTCGCCGCTGGCGTCGAGCGGATTGACTTCATTGCGGGCGAGGGCGCGTGCCGGCCTGTGCGGTCCGCATCCGACGATGGGCGCGCCGGTTTGCGCCTTCAGCAAGCGGGCGCCGGGCGAGTGATCGACATGGGTATGGCTGACCAGAATGGCTTCGATGGTCGCTCCGGCTGCCGCCCTGAGGATCGCATCGACATGAGCCGGTGAGGCCGGGCCCGGATCAACACACACCAGCCGCCGGGTGCCGAGCAGATAGGTGTTGGTGCCGTAAAAGGTGAAAGGTCCGGAATTGTCCGCGGTGAGGCGCCGGATTCCCGGTACCACTTCCGTGGCATCGCCATAGTTCGGTTCAAAATCGCGATCGTGTTTCATGCCGGCGGGTCCGTGCCCTCGTGTTCTGGCGTCCGCGTCATGTATCTGACGTTTGTGTCGGATAGGAAAGCAGAACTTTGCCAATCCGGGGCAAGTTGTGGAACAGTGTGGTGCAGTTTCAATCGGATTTCCGGGTCTCGGCCCCAAGCTTGGCGATGAGGACATGACGCAAGATACCGAATGCCGTTTCGACCTCCTGCTGGCTCTGCCGCGGGACCAGGCATTCGCGCTCGTCGTCGATCGGCCCGACCTCTGGTGGTCGACCCCGTTCAGGGACGCCGGCATTGCCGGGAGCGAAGCCGCGATTGAACCGTTTGCCGGCGGGAGGTGCTCCGAGACCGACGAAAACGGCCGTCGCGTCTGGGGAACCGTGCTTTCCATCGAACCTCCCCTTTATGTCCGGCTTGCCTGGCAGGTGACGCTGCACGGAGAGGAAATCGCAGACCCTGCCACTGCAAGCAGGGTCATGTTCAATTTCCGGGAGGCGGGACCGGTGACCCGTCTGGAAATCGTCCATACCGAGTTTCTCAGGCATGGTGAGGAAGGTGCGGATTATCTCGGCCGCATGTGCGAACCCGGCGGTTGGCCGCGGATCATGGACAATCTGGAAAAAGCGGCACAAGGCGATCGGTTGCGCTGACGCCTGATTGCGAAAGCGCGCTTGAAAAACTTCGGCCTGTCGCTTGGATGACATGCTTACCATGCTACTTCGGGTGTTCGAAAACGCTTCGGCCACCCTGTTTCGACCTTGCGTAATTGCTGAGGCGTCGAAATAGTACCGGAAGTCCACGGTGCAAACCGCCCGCAAAATTCACACAAGTATCCATGACAAAGACCCCTACGATACTCGAGGAGCCCGCCGAGCCCCGGCCGATCGCTTCCCCCCTGACAAGGCTCGGCGAAGCACGGTGGATTCTGATCACGGTCTTCTGTGCCGCGATGGTCGCAGTTGCCTTTTATGGTGTTCCGTTTTCTGCCGTGCTGGTGATGATGGCCGTTCTGGGTGTCGTCACGGGCCTCGTCCCGCGCCGGGCATCGAGCCGCAGGGTCAAGCTGAATGCGCAACGGGAAATCCGGCGGATGTGGCCGGGCACGGGCATGAAGCTGACCGTGGATGCGCTGCCGACGCCCTGTATCGTCGCGGACGGGCGGGGGATCACCCGCTATGTCAACAAGCAGGCGCATGCGGCGTATGAAGGCGTGAAGCCCGGTGATCCGCTGTCCTTTTCCCTGAGAGCTCCCTCCCTTCTGGAGGCTTTCGACCGCGTGTGCACCACCGGCGAGGCGGAACGGATCAACTGGATCGAGAAAGTTCCGACGGAAACCTGGTACGAGGCGCATATCGCGCCGATATACATGCCCGGGAGCGCCGGACAGGACCGCGGTCCGGGCCTTCCGGACTTCATTCTCGTCGTCATTCAGGATCAGACCGAAAACCGGCGGCTGGAGCGCATGCGCACGGATTTCGTGGCCAATGCCAGCCACGAACTGCGTACGCCGCTGGCGTCGCTGACCGGGTTCATCGAGACCCTTCAGGGACCCGCGCGCAACGATCCCGAGGCCCAGGACAGGTTTCTGGCGATCATGCTGGATCAGGCCGGCCGCATGCGCCGCCTGATCGACGACATCCTGTCGCTGTCGCGGATCGAACTGAAGGCGCATGTGCGTCCGGCGGGTCTGGTGGACCTATCCGAAATCATCCGTCACACCGCCGATGCCATGTCCCCTGTCGCGGCGGACCTGGGTGTCGACATCCGTGTCGAGATCCAGAACGTGCCGGCAAGGATCAAGGGGGACCGGGACGAACTCATTCAGGTGACGGAGAACCTGATCGAGAACGCGCTGAAATACGGGCACCGGGGCAAGTTTGTCGATATCGGGCTGAGCGCGCCTTCGGGCGATCCGGAAGAGCGTGCCTGGCAGCTCTCCGTGCGCGATTACGGTGAAGGCATACCGCCGGAGCATCTTCCGCGCCTGACCGAACGCTTTTACCGGGTGGACGTTGAATCCAGCCGTGCCATGAAGGGGACGGGCCTGGGCCTAGCGATCGTCAAGCACATTCTCACGCGTCACCGTGGCCGGCTTGAAGTGGAAAGCGAGCCCGGCAAGGGCGCGACATTCAAGGTAACACTGCCGGCCATCGAAAACGCGGCCGGAATTCCGGACCAGACCTCAGTCTGATCTGAGGCGCCGGTTGTCGTATTCCTGAGACCGGACGTTGATATGCGAAGCATTTCCAATTCGTCCGAACGCCTAGGAGAAGTGAAGTGCCGAAGTATCTGGCTGCCCGCGCAATTCTCGGAGGTCTTGTCTGTCTGACCTCCTGGTCGGCGGAAGCGCGCGACCGACTTCTCATTGTCGGCTCTTCCACCGTCTTTCCGTTCGCGACGGCCGTCGCGGAAAAAGTCGGCGCAGACGGCATGAAATTCCCGATTGTCGAATCGACCGGCACGGGCGGCGGTTTTGACCTGTTCTGCGAGGGGGCGGGTGTCGGTACGCCCGATATAACCAACGCCTCGAGGCGGATGAAACCGTCCGAATTCGAAAACTGCAGGGCCAACGGGGTCACGCCCGTCGAGGTCGTCATCGGATATGACGGCATCGTGCTGGCCAATTCGAGGGAAGGGCCGAAATTCGCCCTCACCCTTGAACAGATCTTTGAGGCCCTTGCCGAGAAGCTGCCGCGGGACGGCGTCATTGAAAACAATCCGAACCTGTTCTGGTCGGACATCGATGCATCGCTTCCGGCCGAGAAAATCGAGGTTCTCGGGCCGCCGCCGACCTCGGGCACGCGTGATGCTTTCGAGGAACTTGCGATGGAGGAGGGCTGCGAGATCGTCGGCGGCCTGGAAGCGGATCTGTGCACCCGCATCCGGCACGACGGCAGCTTCGTCGAGGCAGGCGAGAACGACGATCTGATCGTCGGAGCGCTGACGGCGAACCCGGTCACAGTCGGAATTTTCGGCTATTCCTTTCTGGCGAAGAATTCGGACCAGATCCAGAGCGTCGGAGTGAACGAAGTCGATCCGAGCTTCGAGAACATAGCATCCGGCAAATACCCGCTGTCCAGGCCGTTGTATTTCTACATCAAGAAAGAGCACGTCGGCCTGGTCCCCGGAATTGAGGACTATGTGGCGGCGTTCACCAGTGAAGAGGCCTGGGGCGATGACGGTTATCTCGCTGCCAGGGGGCTTATCCCGCTTGCCGTCGATGCGCGTCTGCATCAGGCTGAAGAGGCCCGTGCGCTTGCGGAGCTGCACTTGTAGGGAAAACCAGAGAGTGTTGATCATCACGCATTCGAGGGCCCCGTGTCCCTCTGCCGGAAAGGTGCGTTGCGTGCCTTGTCCGACACACCGCATCGCACTTCGACACGCGGCCGGCCAAAAGCCCTGCAAACGCGGCCAGAAGAGTCATGATCAACACTCCACGGCATAAAATGAGCCGGCAAACAAAGTGATCATGCAGGCGGCAGGACAAAGGGCTTTGAACTGGCGCATCGATGTCGGCGTGTGACGCCATATCCAGACCGCTTCGCACGCGAGGCAGTGCCGCGCCTGCTCCCGGGCCGTACCGACTCTGCTGCGGGTGTCGCATTCTGCCTCCCGTCATGACATAAAACTTTCAAGTGGGGCAAAAGCGTCAATGAAATCAGAAAGTTAAATTGTCATAAAACTGAAAAGAAACCGTCATAGAACTCTCATCGACGGAGCCTAGGTTCCCGGCATCGCTCGCGCATAATCATGGGCGTCGATCTTCTAGAAACCTTGACATTCAAAGGGAGTGGTCAAGTGAAATTTACAACCCTCGTTAGCGCAACTGCCCTGGCCGTTGCTTCCACTGCATTCGTTGGCGCCGCACAGGCTCGCGATCAGGTTCAGGTTGCCGGTTCCTCGACCGTTCTGCCGTACGCCTCGATCGTTGCAGAAGCCTTTGGTGAAAACACCGACTTCCCGACACCGGTCGTTGAATCCGGTGGATCTTCCGCTGGTCTGAAGCGCTTCTGTGAAGGCGTTGGTGAAAACACCATCGACGTTGCAAACGCTTCCCGCAAGATCCGCGAGAAAGAAATCAAGGCCTGTGCCGAAGCAGGTGTTAAGGACATCATCGAAGTCCGCATCGGTTACGATGGCATCGTTTTCGCTTCCCAGCAGAGCGGCCCTGCTTTCACCGCCTTCCAGCCGGCTGACATCTTCAACGCCCTTGGTTCCAAGGTCCTGAAGGATGGCAAAATCGTCGAGAACCCGTACAACAACTGGGCCGAGTTCAACGCCGATCTGCCGGACGTTGGTATCGCCGCGTTCATCCCGGGCACCAAGCACGGCACCCGTGAAGTGTTCGAAGAAAAAGTTCTGGCTGTTGGCTGTGAAGCAACCGGCGCCCTGCAGGCCATGCTCGACAGCGGCATGTCCGAGGACGACGCTGAAGACGCTTGCATCGACGTGCGTGCGGACGGCAAGTCCACCGACATCGACGGCGACTACACCGAGACCCTGGCGCGCATCGACTCCAACCCGAACGGCATCGGCATCTTCGGTCTCGCGTTCTACGAGAACAACACCGACAAGCTGAAGGTTGCGACCATGGGCGACGTGGCTCCGTCCACCGAAACCATCTCCACCGGTGAGTACCCGGTTTCGCGTCCGCTGTTCTTCTACGTCAAGAAGGCACACATCGGCGTCATCCCGGGCCTGAAGGAATACGCTCAGTTCTTCATCGCTGACGAAATTGCCGGCCCGAGCGGCCCGCTGGCTCAGTACGGCCTCGTTGCCGATCCGGAGCTGGCTGCTACCCAGGCTGCCATCGCTGCTGAAGAAACCATGAAGTAATCGAGCCCCGGCTCGTTATCGAGGGGCGGCACCACGCGCCGCCCCTTTTTTCATTTCCGGACATTTTCATTCTTTCGGGGGACCCAATGTCCTTGTTCTGGCTCATTGTGATCGTGCTCGCCATCGCGCTGGTTGGCTACGTAGTTGGGCGCGCGCGTGCCTTGGCCAGCGCCGGTGGCGACATGCGGCTGCTGCATTCTCTGCCTTCCTACTACGGTTCGAACGTGGCTATGAAAGCCGCCGTGCCGGCATTTCTCATTCTTATTGTCTGGCTGCTTGCCCAGCCGTTCTACGTCGACAGCAGAATTTCCGGCATGATCCCGCAATCGGCGATCAGCGAAGGATCCTCCCTCGGCCTCGTGATGGCGGAGGTCCGGCGTGCTGCGCAGGGACTGGACAATGTGGTCGCCTCCGGTCAGATGACCGAGGACTTCGCGCGCAACGCGCGGGCCGATTTCAATGACATCACGGCCCGGCTCAAGGATGCCGGCCAGATCGTCACCTCCCAGATCACCCAGCCGGTGATGCGCGCCGCGCAGGCTTACCGGGTCGTGGTCTCGACCGGCAACCTGATCATGTCGATCGTCGTCATTCTGGCTGCCATCGCCGGGGCTCTTTTGGCCCTGCGCGAGACCAACGTGGATTTCAGGGCGCGCAACACCGTCGAAAAGGGCATACGGGTCGCTCTCTTCTCCGCCGCCCTGATCGCCGTTCTCACGACGCTCGGCATCGTTCTGTCGCTGGTCTTCAACACGGTGGAGTTCTTCCGGCTGTATCCGGCAATGGACTTCTTCTTCGGCCTGACCTGGTCGCCGAGCTTCTCCGGCCGCGGTGGTTCATCCGAACTGGGCATCCTGCCGCTGCTCTGGGGCACCTTCTACATCTCCATCGTGGCGCTTGCCGTGGCCGTCCCGATCGGCCTGTTCGCGGCGGTCTACCTGTCCGAATATGCGGGCCCGAAAGTGCGCGCCGTTGCCAAGCCGCTGCTTGAAATACTCGCGGGCATCCCGACCATCGTCTACGGCCTGTTCGCCCTCCTGACTGTCGGTCCCATGCTGCTGTCGGTCTTCGGCGACGGTGGTCTTGGCATCATGAAGGCGGGAACGGCGGTCATGACGGCCGGTCTGGTGATGGGGGTCATGCTGATCCCGTTCGTGAGTTCCCTGTCCGACGACATCATCAACGCGGTGCCGCAGGCCATGCGCGACGGCTCCTACGGATTGGGGGCCACCAAGTCCGAAACCGTCAAGAAGGTCATCCTTCCCGCCGCCTTGCCCGGCATTGTCGGTGCCATTCTGCTGGCCGCGTCCCGCGCGATCGGTGAAACCATGATCGTGGTGCTCGGGGCCGGTGCGGCTGCGCGCCTGAGCCTCAATCCCTTCGAAGCCATGACCACGGTGACCGCCAAGATCGTCAGTCAGCTGACAGGCGATGCCGACTTCGCGTCACCGGTTGCGCTGGTCGCATTCGCCCTGGGCATGACACTCTTCGTAGTGACCCTGGGTCTCAACATTGTTGCGCTTTACATCGTGCGCAAGTACCGGGAGCAGTATGACTGATGACCGACACAAACCTTCCTCCCTTGACGTCCGGGGCGTCTTCCGATGCACCGGTCAAATCGAAATCGCTCTATGCGCTTGATGATCTGACGCGCCGGCGCAATGCGTCCGAGACCCGGTTCAAGGCCTACGGCATCGGCGCGATCGCAATCGGCCTGTTCTTTCTCGTCGTCCTGGCGGCGTCGATCATTTCCGAGGGCCTGCCGGCTTTCACCAAGACCGTGGTAAAGGTCAGTTTCTCCCTGTCCCAGGAACAGTTCGACGCTGCGGAGTCGCAACTCTTCAAGACCAAGGCCTACGAGCAGATCTTTGTCGGCGCGCTGCAGGGCCAGCTCGAGGAGCGCGGTGTGGATGTTCCCTTCGACGCGGCCGCCATCGAGCGGATCGTCGGCAAGCCGGGCGGAACCATTCGCGGATACTTCCAGGCCAACCCGGACAAGCTGGGCGCGCCGGTGGCATTTGAACTTGCAGCCTCGTCCAGGGTCGACGGTTACATCAACGGCCGCGTGACACGCGAGAACATGACCGACAGCCGGTTCCTGCAGGCGAGCGATCTGGATCTTGTCGACAATCTGGTTGAGGCGGGTGTCATCACCAACGTCTTCAACTGGAACTTCATCACCGGTGCGGATTCGGGCGTGGACAATCCGGGCGGCGCCGGCATCGGCGCGTCCGTTGTCGGCTCGTTCTTCATGATGCTGGTGGTCCTGTTCCTGTCCCTGCCGATCGGTGTGGCCGCGTCCATCTACCTGGAGGAATTCGCGCCGCAGAACAGGTTCACGGACATGATCGAAGTGAACATTTCCAACCTGGCGGCCGTCCCCTCGATCGTGTTCGGTATTCTGGGTCTGGCGGTTTTCATCCAGTTCATGCACCTGCCGCAGTCCGCACCGCTTGTGGGCGGGCTGGTGCTGACGCTGATGACCCTGCCGACGATCATCATCTCGACCCGGGCTTCGCTGAAAGCGGTGCCGCCGAGCATTCGGGACGCCGCGCTCGGGGTTGGGGCGTCCAAGATGCAGGCCATCTTTCATCATGTCCTGCCTCTGGCCATGCCCGGCATCCTGACCGGCACCATCATCGGTCTGGCGCAGGCACTCGGTGAAACGGCACCGCTGCTGCTGATCGGCATGGTCGGCTTCGTGGCACGCGGATACCCTGAAGGTATCGTGGCAGGCTTCACCGATCCGAACTCGGCAATGCCGGCGCAGATCTACACATGGGCCGCGCGCGCCGACTATGCATTTTACGAAAAAGCCTGGGGTGGAATCATCGTGCTTCTGGTGTTCCTCCTCACCATGAACGTTCTCGCGGTCATCCTGCGCCGCCGGTTCGAGCGCCGCTGGTAAGGGATGATCCGATGAACGAGATGCCGAATATTGAACAGGCGAAAAACATGATCGACAGCAAGATTTCCGCAAAAAAAGTGCAAGTCTATTATGGCGACACACACGCCATCAAGGACGTGGACATTGAAATTCAACCACGTTCGGTCACCGCCTTCATCGGTCCGTCCGGGTGTGGCAAGTCGACGTTCCTGCGGACCATCAACCGTATGAACGACACGATCGACATCTGCCGGGTGGAAGGGTCGATCAAGATCGACGGCGAGGATATCTACGATCCGAAGGTGGACCCGGTGCAGCTGCGCGCCAAGGTCGGCATGGTGTTCCAGAAGCCGAACCCGTTTCCGAAGTCGATCTACGACAATGTAGCCTATGGTCCGCGCATTCACGGACTTGCAAAGAACAAGACCGATCTGGACGAAATCGTTTCCTCCAGCCTTCAGAAAGCCGGTCTTTGGGAAGAAGTGAAGAACCGCCTGGACGAGCCGGGCACCGGCATGTCCGGTGGTCAGCAGCAGCGTCTGTGCATTGCCCGTGCGATCGCCGTCAGCCCGGAAGTGATCCTGATGGATGAGCCGTGTTCGGCGCTTGATCCGATCGCCACGGCCAAGGTGGAAGAACTGATCGACGAACTGCGCGAGAACTTCACGATCGTGATCGTGACGCACTCCATGCAGCAGGCCGCCCGCGTGTCTCAGCGTACCGCATTCTTCCACCTCGGCGTGCTGGTTGAGGAAGGTCTGACAGAAGACATCTTCACCAATCCGAAAGACAAACGTACACAGGACTACATCACTGGCCGCTTCGGCTAGGCGATTTCCGTAAATCTCAAGGGGACTACAGAATGGCTGAACATACAGTCTCGGCTTATGATGAAGAACTGACGGCCATGGCCGGCAAGGTCGCCGAAATGGGTGGACTGGCCGAAAAGGCGTTTGCCGACGCCATTTCCGCACTGGTTTCCCAGGATTTGGAGCTGGCGAGGTCGACGATCGACAAGGACGCCCGTCTGGACCGTCTTCAGCAGGAAGTCGAAAGCAAGCTGATCGAGTTGATCGCGCGCCGTCAACCGATGGGCCAGGACCTTCGCGAGATCACCGCGGCAACCCGCATCTCCAACGATCTGGAGCGTGTCGGTGATCTGGCGAAGAACGTCGCCAAACGGGCCATCGCGATCGACAGCGACCTGCAGTCCAAGAAGCTTGCGATCGGTGTCGAGCACATGACGGAGCTTGCCCTCGCGCAGCTCAAGCGGGTGCTGGATGCCTATGCGCGCAAGGACGCGGAGGAAGCCCGCCGCGTACAGGAAGCCGACGCGGAAATCGACGCCATCTATACGTCTTTGTTCCGCGAGCTGCTGACCTACATGATGGAAGATCCGCGGGTGATCACCCAATGCGTCCATCTGCTGTTCTGCGCAAAGAACATCGAGCGGATCGGCGATCATGCGACCAACATTGCCGAGAACGTCTATTACATGGTCACAGGCGACCGTTTGCCGGAAGACCGTGCGAAAGTCGACGAAACCGGCGCCTAGGTCACCAAAGGTTCAATCGGAAGCGAACGGACACCCGAATGTTGACCGGGTCACAAGTCGCAAAGCATTTCGTGCCCGGTCAGACGCAAGCACGATACGTAAGGTTCCGTCGAGATTGATCACGGAAAAAGAACCGGCCGGCGCCAGGTCAGGGACCTGTTGCGCCGGTTGCCGAAATTGGAGCGAGATGTATGCCGAAGGTGCTCATCGTTGAAGACGAAGAACCCCTCAGCCTTCTACTAAGATACAATCTGGAAGCAGAGGGCTACGCTGTCGAAGCGTGTGTCCGGGGTGACGAGGCCGAAATCCGGCTTCGGGAAAGCCAGCCCGACCTTCTTCTGCTCGACTGGATGCTGCCGGGGTTGTCAGGCATCGAGCTGTGCCGCAGGCTGCGCGCACGCGAGGACACGGAGCGGCTGCCCGTGATCATGCTCACGGCGCGGGGTGAAGAAGCGGAGCGAATTCGGGGCTTGTCCACCGGCGCCGACGATTATGTCGTCAAGCCGTTCTCCGTACCGGAATTGATGGCGCGCGTGCGGGCGATCCTGCGCCGGGCCAGTCCGGAAGTGGTCTCCACCATGCTGCGGTCCGGAGACATCGAGCTGGACCGGGAAACCCACCGTGTGCGTCGCAATGCCAAGGAAATCCACCTGGGTCCGACAGAATTCCGGCTGCTGGAATTCCTGATGACGTCTCCGGGCCGGGTGTTCTCCCGCGAGCAGTTGCTGGACGGTGTCTGGGGTCATGACGTCTACGTCGACGAACGCACGGTCGATGTGCATGTCGGCCGTTTGCGCAAGGCTCTCAACAAGGGCAAGGCCAAGGACCCGATCCGGACCGTCCGGGGTGCGGGCTATGCCTTCAACGATCAGTTCACCGTCTCCGCCTGAAACGCGGCAGCCTGATACGAAAAAACCCGCCATGTCGGCGGGTTTTTGCTGTATGGGAACGCGATGTCTGCGGTCAGCCCGCCTGGGCGACAACCTTGCGATCGCGGCGGCGGTCGGCCATGGGCTGGTAGGCGATCTTGCAGTGATGGGTGCAATAGGGAACGCTGGGGTCGGACTGGCGGCCGCAGAAATAGAAATCATCGGTCGCCGGATCGCCGATCGGCCATTTGCAGGTCCGCTCCGTAAGCGTCAGAATACTTGCCCGCTGCGAGATCGGCACAAGATCCGCAATCGGCTCAACGGCCGGCTTGGGTACGATGGCCGGGGCCGGAGCAAAATCTGCTTTCAGCGCCGTCGCGCCGATGGATTGCGGTTGCTGGGCGGGTCTCTTCGGCGTTGCGGCACCGGTCGAAGCGGGACGGGCCCGCCGCGGCTTCGCGCTGGAAGAGGTTGATTTGGCCCGGCCGGACAGGCCCAGACGGTGCACCTTGCCGATGACGGCGTTGCGCGTGACACCACCCAGCTCGCCTGCGATCTGGCTCGCGCTCAATCCGTCGCTCCAAAGCTTCTTGAGAAGCTCAACCCGGTCGTTTGTCCAACTCATTGCCGCACCCTTTTCTTGGGCTGCCCTGCAGCCATTAACCTCGTGTTAAGCGCACGTAGTCGCGCCTAAGGATGGCATATCTAGTGCCTCTTGATGATTTGCCGCACGAGATCTCGTGTGTGATGTCCCAGAGGTTACAATAACGTTAATTTGTCAGGCAACCGTTCACCCAAATCCAGTTGGGGATGAACCGACTTTTCCCCAATTATGGCGAGGTACTTGAGAATTTTGAGGAATTTGCCATTCGCGCGCTGTCGGAGCGCCGCGGCGCATTTCCATTGACAGTCCATGGTGGGGGCAGTGTATAAGAAAACTGCTGCGTGCCGCCTTATCGGGCGGCACGTTGCGTTTTGGCCGGGCGCACCGTTTGCAGGTGCCTTGCGGCGTCACGGTGACGCTGAAGAATCGGCCGTTTTTGAGGAGTTCAACGAGGTTATGTCCGCGACCGCATTGTTCGGGAATTACGCAAGATCGGAACTGGCATTCGATCACGGGGAAGGTGTCTGGCTGGTGACGGCAGACGGCCGACGATTCCTCGATTGCGGCTCCGGGGTTGCGGTGAACGCGCTCGGACACAGCCACCCACATCTGGTCAAGGCGCTGCAGGAGCAGGCCGGCAAGCTCTGGCACGTTTCCAACCTGCACCAGATCCCGGAAGGGGAACGCCTGGCCCGGCGGCTGTGCGAGGCGACATTTGCCGAAAAGGTGCTGTTCGTGAACTCCGGTGCGGAAGCCATGGAAGCCGCGATCAAATGCGCGCGCCGGTATCACTATGACAACGGTCAGCCCGAACGGTTCCATATCGTCACCTTCGAGGGGGCCTTCCACGGCCGGACGATTGCGACCATCGCTGCCGGCGGCCAGGCCAAGTACCTGGAAGGCTTCGGCCCGAAGGCGCCTGGTTTCGACCAGGTGCCCGTCGGCGATATCGACGCGCTGAAGGCCGCGATCGGACCGCAGACGGCGGCAATCGCGATCGAGCCCATCCAGGGCGAAGGCGGTATCCGCGAGATCCCCGCCGAATTCCTGCGAGCCGTCCGCAAGCTCTGCGACGAAAACGGCCTGTTGCTGATCTATGACGAGATCCAGACCGGTGTCGGACGGACGGGCCAGTTGTTCGCGCACCAGTGGAGCGGTGTCGAGCCGGACCTGATGGCGATTGCCAAGGGCATCGGCGGCGGCTTTCCCATGGGCGCCTGTCTGGCAACCGCCGAAACGGCCGCTGCGCTCGCGCCCGGAACCCATGGCACTACATTCGGCGGCAATCCGCTGGCCATGGCGGTCGGCAATGCGGTGCTGGACGTTGTTCTGTCGGACGGCTTTCTGGAGGACGTCCGGCGCAAGGGGCTCAGTTTCAAGCAGAAGCTGGCCGGTTTCGTGGACAGTCATCCGGCTGTTCTTGGCGAAGTGCGCGGCAATGGCCTGATGCTCGGTCTGAAATGCGTCGTTCCGGTCGGAGACTTTGTCGCGGCTGCACGGGATGCCGGTCTGCTGACGGTTCCTGCGGGCGAAAACGTCGTCCGCATCATGCCGCCGCTGACGATGAGTGAAGACGAAATTGCGATTGCCATGGAGCGCCTTGAAGTGGCCGCCCTGGCAATTGAAACGAACCTGGTGGAAGGAGCGGCCGGATGACCGCCAATGAATCCTATCGGAATTTTCTCGATCTGACCGATTTCGACGGCGATGAGCTGCGCGCCATTCTGGAGGCCGGCAAGAAGATCAAGGCCGGCCGCAATGGTGTGCGCCGCGGCAAAGGCCCGCTGGCCGGCAAGGTGCTGGCGATGATCTTCGAACAGCCGTCGACCCGCACACGCATTTCCTTCGATGTCGGCATGCGTGAACTGGGGGGGGAAACCCTCGTGCTGACCGGAGCGGAAATGCAGCTGGGCCGCGGCGAAACCATTGCCGACACCGCACAGGTGTTGTCGCGCTTCGTCGATGCGGTCATGATCCGCATCCTGGACCACGACCAGCTCAACGAGCTGGCCGAGAATGCCACGGTTCCCGTGATCAACGGTCTGACCAAGGTCTCGCATCCCTGCCAGATCATGGCCGACCTTTTGACATTCGAGGAGCATCGCGGATCGATCAGCGGCAAAAGCGTTGCCTGGACCGGCGACAGCAACAATGTGCTGGCCTCCTGGATCCACGCCGCTCCCCGCTTCGACTTCGAACTGCGCATCGCGACACCGGCGGAGCTGGCACCGCCTCGGGACCTGATTGACGCCGCGCGCGCCAGGGGTGGTTCAATTGTCGTCACCGCGGACCCATATGAGGCTGTCAAGGGAACCGACTGTGTCGTCACCGATTGCTGGGTGTCCATGGGAGACGATGACAATGAAACCCGTCACAATCTCCTCAGCGCCTATCAGGTGAACGAGCGGTTGATGGCCGAGGCAAGGCAGGACGCGCTGTTCATGCATTGCCTGCCGGCCCACCGGGGCGAGGAAGTCACTTCCGAGGTCATGGACGGTCCCAACTCCGTAGTGTTTGACGAAGCCGAAAACCGTCTCCATGCCCAAAAGGGTATCCTGGCCTGGTGTTTCGGCGCAGCTTGAGGCAGAGCCATCGTGGCATTGAATCTTGACCAACTGGGCATCGCACCGGCCGGGCTGGATGCGGTCCGGCCTTTTGCCGTGGAAGCCTTGGACGTGCGCGGCCGTGCCGTCGCTCTCGGACCGGTTTTGCAACAGATCCTGGGACGCCACGCGTATCCGGAGCCGGTATCACGCCTTCTGGCGGAAGCCATCGTGCTCACCAGTCTGCTCGGAACGTCCCTGAAGTTCGACGGCCGGTTTACCCTGCAGACCCAGACCGATGGGCCTGTGTCCATGCTTGTCGTGGACTTCGCGACACCAGACGCGATCCGGGCCTGCGCCACCTTCGACGCGGACGCGGTCGAGGCGCTCATGACGGCCGGCAAGGCAACGCCGGAAACTCTGCTTGGCCATGGGCATCTTGCCATGACCATCGACCAGGGCAAGCACATGCAGCGTTACCAGGGGCTGGTGGAACTGGACGGCGTGTCGCTTGAAGAAGTGGCCCGGCGGTATTTCGAGCGGTCCGAACAGATCCCGACCGAGGTGCGTCTCGGCGTCGGCGAGTTGTTCACCCGCAACGAGGGTGAAGCGCATTCGCGGGCCTGGACTGCCGGCGGTGTGCTGATCCAGTTTCTGCCGGAGTCGCCGGATCGCATGAAGCAGGCCGATATCGATCCGGGCGACGCGCCCGAGGGAACCGAGCCGCATCAGGTCGACGAAGACGACGCCTGGGTGGAAGCCAAGGTGCTGGTCGAGACGGTCAAGGATGTCGAATTGACCGATCCCGAAGTCAGCGTGGAAATGCTGCTGTTCCGTCTGTTCCACGAGCGCGGCGTGCGCCTGTTCGATCCGCAGCCGCTGGCCGACAAATGCAGCTGCTCGCGCCAGAAGATCCAGGGTGTTCTGGCCGGCTTCAGCGCCGACGAGATCGCTGACATGACCGAGGACGGCAAGATCGTCGTCACTTGCGAGTTCTGCAGCAGCCGCTACGAATTTGACGGCTGACTGAGGCTTCCGGCGGACGCAGCTGCGTCCGTCGGTCACATCTCGTTACAAATTTCCGCGTGCCAGAATTAACCTGAAAGGGTAATCGGGTCCTGTATATTGCAGTGCGAAACAGACCTCTCCGTCGAGCACGCAGGACGCATGCCCGTTAACTTGACCCCGAATGGCCCGTGGTACGTTGAACATGTTGCAGTCTTTGGAGCCGGATTCCGGCAAGCAGCCGGTCCCTGAAGTTCTGTCGCCCCTGCGCGGGGAACGGCAGCGCAACTGGAGCCTTGCGCTTGTCCTGAAGGCTGTGTTGCAGGTCCTTCTGGCATTCGCCATTCTGTTCGGCGCGGTCAAGGGGATGAACCTGCTGGTCGCCTCCAAACCGGAAGTCGCCAAGAGGGCCATCCAGGAAACAAGCTATGCCGCAGAAACCGTGACGCTTGTCCGGGGCGAGCATGCGCCCCTTATCAGCGTCTTCGGAGAAACCGCGGCGGGACGGGAAGTGGATCTGCGCGCCCTTGTCGCCGGGGAAGTGGTCGAGGTTCATCCCGACCTGAAGGCGGGCGGAGCCGTCTCCGAAGGCGAGCTGCTGGTGGCCATCGACCGGTTCGACTATGAGGGCGCCCTCACCGAAGCGGAAGCCAATCTTGCCGAAGCGCAGGCCGCGCTGGTCGAGAGCGAAGGCCGTGTCGAGCTTGAAAAGGGCAATGTCGTCAGGGCGGGCGAACAGCTTGAATTTGCTCAAAAGGACCTGCAACGCGCGGAAGATCTTCTCGGCAAGGGCACCGTTACGGAACGCACCCTTGACGACCGCAAGCTGATCGTGTCGCAGCGCCGGCAGACACTGGAACAGGCGCAGAATTCCCTTGCCCTGGAAGAAGCCAGGGTCGTCCAGCAGAATGCCGCGATCAAGCGCCTTGAATGGCGGCTGGAAAATGCCGGGCGCCAGCTTGAAAATACAGTCCTGAAGGCTCCCTTCGATGCCATCGTGCGGTCCCAGTCGGCGGAACTCGGGCGGCTTGTAAGCGTCAACGACGCCATCGTGTCGCTCTACAAGAGCGATACCTTCGACGTTCGGTTCACCCTGTCGGACAATCAGTACGGCCGCCTTCTCGCTGAGACGGGAACGGTCGTCGGCCGTCCGGTCCAGGTCACCTGGTATCTGGGCAACGAGCCGGTCACCTATCCGGCCAGCGTCAGCCGCATCGGCGCGGATGTCGCCAGCAGCCGTGGTGGCGTCGAACTGATTGCATTGGTCGACACTTCCAGTGCGAACGTTCCCTTGCGCCCTGGTGCCTTTGTCGAGGTTTCCCTGTCGGACCGCAGCTACCCGGACAGTTTCCGGATACCGGAAACGGCATTCTACGGCGAGGGCACGGTCTATGTGGTCGAGGAGAGCCGTCTCGTGCCGCGCGAAGTGACGGCGCTCGCGATCGATGACGGTTTCATTCTGGTGACAGGCGCGCTGGCGGACGGGGAGACCCTGTTGGTCACCCGGATTCCGGAAGTCGGCGAAGGGCTGCTGGTGAAGGACGTGTCCGAAAGCGCCGACAACGCAGGGGCGGGCAAGTGACGGAGCGCCCGATGGAGTTCGAAACGCGATCCCGCGGCCTTCTGGAACTGATCGTCCGGCACGCCAATGCGGCCAACCTGATCATGGCGGTCATGGTCCTGTTCGGGGCCTATGGCTTTGCCAAGCTCAACACCCAGTTCTTTCCGACCGTCAAGACCGACCGGATTTCGGTGACCGTGTCCTGGCCGGGGGCCAGCGCGGAGGACGTTGCCGCCAACATTCTGGAGGTGATCGAGCCCGAACTGCGCTTTACCGACGGCCTCGACGAAATCGTCTCCTATGGCCGCGAGGGCAGTGCGTCGGTGCAGATGGAGTTCGTCGAAGGCACCAACATGCAGCAGGCGCTGTCCGATGTGGAACAGGCCGTCGCCGGTGTGACCACGTTGCCGGTCGATTCCGAAACGCCCGTGATCTCGGCTTCGACCTTCACCGACGGGGTTGCCACGCTGGCGCTGCGCGGGCCGTTCTCGGAGGGAGCGCTGAAGGTCTTTGCCCGGCAGATGCGCGACGACCTGCTGGCCCGGGGGATCGACAAGGTCGAACTCTACGGCTACCGGTCGCCCGAATACCTTGTCGAAATTCCCGAGCGCGAGCTGCGCCGTCTGGATCTGACGATCGCCGACGTCGCCGGCGAGATCGCCGGCAACACGATCGACCTGCCGGCGGGCAACCTCGACGGCGCCGTTGAACGCCAGATCCGGGCCCTTTCCGAGGAACGGTCTCCGGAGGCCGTGGGCAGGATCGAAGTCAAGTCCTTTGCTTCGGGCGAGAAAACCCTTGTGAAGGACATCGGTACCGTCGTCCGGGACTTCGACACCAGCGAGAACCAGAGTTTTTCCGCGGGAATGCGGGCGGTCGAACTACAGATCCTGCGGGCGGAAAAGACCGATACGCTGAAGGCGGCCCGGATCGTCGACGACTATCTGGACGAGGTCGGACCACAACTGCCGCGCACGCTTGAAATCCTGAAATACGATGTGCGCGCGGACGCGGTGGAGGGGCGCATCACGCTGCTCGTCGAGAACGGTATCTCCGGGCTGGTGCTGGTTGTCGCCATCCTGTTCCTGTTTTTGAATGCGCGGATCGCGCTCTGGGTGGCCGCGGGCATCCCGGTGGCGATGATGGCGACGATCGGCATCATGTGGCTGATGGGCGAAAGCATCAACATGATCTCCCTGTTCGCGCTGATCATGATGCTCGGGGTGATCGTCGACGACGCCATCGTTGTCGGCGAGCACACGGCGACACGGCAGGGCCTGGGCGACAGTCCGCAGGAAGCGGCGATCAACGGCGCCACCACCATGCTGGCGCCGATCCTTGCCGCGAGCCTGACCACCATCGCCGCTTTCCTGCCGATCCTGCTTGTCGGCGATGTGCTCGGCCAGATCATGGGCACGCTACCCGTGGTCGTGGTCTCGGTCGTGATTGCCTCGCTGGTCGAATGTTTCCTGGTGCTGCCTGGCCACCTGTCCCACGCTCTCGGCAGCCGGCCGGGCTGGAACTGGTGGCGGGTTGTCCTGATCGCGGGGGCGCCGGCCTTTTTCCTGAGCGCGCTGGTTGCCCAGCCGGACATGTCCGTTCCGCCCTATCTCGATCTGATCGACGATCCCCTGCGGGCGATCCGCGAAACCGCTGGCGTCTTTGTCTTCGAACTGGTGGTCGTGACCGTCTGTTTTCTGCTGGCCGTCGCCCTGGAGACCCTGCTGATGGCCATGCGCCGGACCCGGCGGATGCGCGACGAGGAAGACCGGCCGGGCTGGTTTCGCAGGAGCTTCGATGCCGGCTTCAGCTGGGTGCGCGACAATCCATTCCGTGCCCTGGTTTCTGCGGCGGTCGCCTGGCGCTATGTCACGCTCGCCATCGCGATTGCAGCGCTGATCCTTGCTGTCGGCCTTGTCCGTGGCGGCCGAGTCGGCTTCACGTTCTTTCCCTCGCCGGAAGCGGAAAACCTGACCGCGTCGATCTTCTTCCATGCCGGCATTCCCGAGGACGTTGCGATTGACGGCATCCTGCGGATCGAGAGTGCGCTGACACAGGCGGAACAGACGCTTACCGAAGGCACGGGCCAGGATCTTGTGGTCGCGACCTATGCGACGCTCGGCAAGACGGGCAACAACCGGGGCGACAATGTCGCCAACATCACGGTTCAGCTTACCCGGTCTGAGGACCGCACGATCAGGACACCGGAGATCGTCCGGGCCTGGCGGGCCGCAGTTCCCTCTATTCCCGGAACGTCGCGGATCGCGATCGCGGAGCGCCGGGGTGGACCTCCCGGGCGGGATCTCGACATCCGCCTGACCGGAGCGCCCCTGAATGTGCTCAAGGCGGCCGCGCAGGACCTGCAGCAGGAACTCTCCGGTTTTCCCGGAACCAGCGGCGTCGAGGACGATCTGCCCTACGGCAAGCCGGAACTGGTGATCGAGCTGACACCGCGCGGCCGGGCACTCGGCTTCACCGTGGATAGCGCAGCGCGCCAGATCCGCAATGCTTTCGAGGGCACCATTGCGCGGCGGTTCGCGGAAGGCGACGAGGAAGTGGCCGTCCGTGTCAAACAGGTGTTCGATCAGGATGGCACGGCCGCTCTGCGCCGGCTGTCGCTGAAAACGCCCGCCGGCGACTTCGTTCCCCTGACCGAAGTGGTCAGTCTCACCGACGATCAGGGTTTTTCCGTCATTCTGCGGCGCGACGGACGGACCGTGGTTACGGTTGTCGCCGATGTCGACAGCACGGTGACCTCCAACAACCAGATCATCGCCGAACTCAATACGGCGTTCCTGCCGGATCTCGCCGAGCGGTACGGACTGGACTATTCCTTCGCCGGACGCGCCGAAGAGCAGTCGAACGCGTTTTCCGATCTTCTGACCGGGGTGCTGCTGGCGGTTGCCGGGATCTACATCATCCTGGCCGCGATCTTCGCGAGCTACGCGCGGCCGATCGTGGTGATGTCGATCATTCCGTTCGGCATCGTCGGCGCGATTGTCGGCCACTACCTGATGGGCTTCAACCTGACCATTCTCAGCATGATCGGCCTTCTGGGCCTTGCCGGCATCCTGGTCAACAACTCGATCATTCTGGTGGCGCGCTTCGATGAGCGCAAGGCAACGGGCGAGGAGTTGAATGCCGCGGCGGTCGGCTCCAGTTGCGACCGGCTCCGGGCGGTTCTGCTGACCTCCCTGACGACGATCGGCGGCCTGCTGCCGCTGATGTTCGAGACCAGTCTTCAGGCCCAGTTCCTGCTGCCGATGGCGATCACCATCGTGTTCGGCCTCGGCACGGCGACGGCGCTGGTTCTGGTGCTGGTGCCGGCCCTGCTCAAGATCGGTGACGATCTCGGCGGTCTTGTGCGCCTTCGGCGCCGGCGCGACCTGTCTCCCCCGCCGAAGCCCGGCAAAGCGCTCACGCCGGCGGAGTGAGTGTCAAAGCTCCGTGGCGAATGCCGCCGCAGCTTCGGCCGCCGCGGTGATATTGCCGTCGAGGGTGGCCGGGGACTTGCCGCGCGGGCCGAAGTCATGGTTGCCATCCTCCAGCCAGGCCAGCCGGACATGGTCCGCCATGGTGACCGCTTCCAGCTCCGCCCGCGACCCGAAAGGGTCCCGGTCGCCCTGCAGGATCAGCACCGGGCGTTTTGCGTCCTGCAACGGCGCCAGCCGCCACTCCGCTTCCGGCTTGCCGTCCGGATGAAACGGATAGCCGAAGCAGCAAACGCCCTTGACACGCCCGGGCAGGGAGCTGCCGCCGGCCAGCATGGCGGCGACCCGCCCGCCCATGGACTTGCCGCCGACAAGAAGCGGGCCCTCGGTCTCGCCCATCAGGGTCTGCAGGGCTTTCTGGAATTCACTGACAAGCTTGTCGGCGCGGGGAGGCGGCTTCTTCGAACCGCCGCTGCGCCGGCCCGCCATATAGGCGAATTCGAACCGGGCGACGGCGATGTTGTTTTTGCCCAGCGCGGCCGCCAGCCTGTTCATGAACGGGGCATCCATCGGCGCACCGGCCCCGTGGGCCAGCAGCAGCGTCGCCGCAGGCGCCGTCTCGGAAGTGGTTTGGGGCGCGGTATCGGGGCTCAGGTCAGGAGTGGTCCGGAGAAAGGTGCTCATGGTGGTGTGATCTGTCGCAGCGGCAGGAGGGTCGGAAAAGGCTATCATCCCGACCTATAGAGCTGTGCCTGAGCTGGCAAGCCGGTTCGGTTCGAAAGGCTGAAAAGACCAAATGTTTGAACAGATCGACATCAACCTGGTGCGCATGGCCAGTTTTGCGGGCATTTTCGGGCTCATGGCCTTGCTTGAGGCCGGCCTGCCGCGCCGCGAACTGCGCAACGGCCGCCTGAAGCGCTGGCCGACCAACTGGGGCCTGATCCTGCTGGACTCGCTGCTGGTCCGTCTGGTCTTCCCGATCGGCGGTGTCGGCCTGGCACTGCTGGCGGTGGACAACGGCTGGGGCCTGTTCGCTCTCGCCGGTTGGACGGGAGACACATCCCGGATATGGCCAGGGCTGGTTGCGGGGCTGATCACGTTCCTGCTGCTGGATCTGGCGGTCTGGTTCCAGCATCTGGCGTCCCACAAGGTGCCGTTGTTCTGGCGCGTTCACCGGGTTCATCACGCCGACAGCGAGGTCGACGCGACCACGGCCTTGCGGTTTCACCCGGTCGAGATCCTTGTGTCCTTTGTCTGGAAGGGGGCGGTGATCGTGGCCCTGGGCGGCCCGGTCGAGGCGGTGCTGATCTTCGAGATCGTGCTCAACGCGTCGGCGGTGTTCAGCCATGCCAACATCAGGTTGCCGTTACGGCTCGACCGGCTGCTTCGGTTCGCGATCGTGACACCGGACATGCACCGGATCCACCATTCCGTCATCCACCGCGAGACGGATTCCAACTACGGTTTTTACCTGTCCGTCTGGGACCGGCTGTTCGGCACCTACACCGAGGACCCGGAAAAGGGCCAGCAGGGTATGGAGATCGGCCTCGGCCCGTCGCTCACCCCCCGGGCCCATTCCTTCCCCTTCAGCCTGGCGATCCCTTTCCTGAACATCCCGGGACGCCGCAACGGCGGCAAGGATCAGTAGAAACTCAGCGGGAAGTAGCGCAGGTAGAGTTCGCGGTAGATGCCCTTCTGGTAGAGCTGGCGCAGGGCATAGGAGAGGGCGGCGGCCCGTTCCGGGTCGCTCGCGCGGGTGGCAATCGCCATGCCCTCGTCGAAATAGCCCGGTTCCAGCCAGGGCCCGCCGGCAAAGGCGCAGCAGCCGTCGGCGGCTTCGCCGGGCAGCCAGAAGGACAGGCTCAGCCCGTCGCCGAAATGTGCGTCCGCCGCGCCCGATTTGACCGCCTCACGCGCCGCGCGCGCCGTTTCGAAAGGGGTGATCTCAGCTTCCGGCCAGAACCGCCGCGCAAAGGCCTCGTAGCGCGAGCCGGTTTCCACGGCAACCGACAGGCCGGCAAGCGCCTGCTCGTCGAAGTCGGCGGCGGCCTGCGCCGGCACGATGAACCGGGCGGGCAGTTTCAGATAGTCCTCGGTGAAATTGAGCCGCCGCGTGGCGCTCCGGCTGCGGGAAAGGCCTGAAATGATGGCATCGCCTTCCTCCTCGTCGAGGGCCGGCAGCAGCACGTCGAAATCCTTGATGCGCAGCGCGCAGGAACTGCCGAGCTCCTGGCACAGGGCCCGGGCAAGATCCACGTTGAAGCCGGTCAGCCGCCCCTGCGGGTCCCGGAACACGAAGGGCGGGTAGTCGTCGGTCGCCAGAAACTGGATCTTGTCCGGAATGGCACTTGGCCGGTCATGCACGGCTTTCGGATCCCAGAAATTGGGAACACGGACATCGGGCTGCTGGGCGAGGGCGGGTGTCGCGATTGCCACAAGGCAGGTCAAAGCGGTCAGGATCCTGGCGGCTGCCGAGTGGTAGGTCTGGAAAAGAGGCTGTCCGTTGAACACGCTGCAATCCTGAAAGCAGTCCTGGAGGGCGCCCGGCCCGATGGGCCTGCGACAGTCGGGCAAAGACTATCTTACGCCAGCGCGGATTGTCACCATGCCCCGCGCGGCCTGAAAACGTTTTGAGAGGGTTATTCAACAATCTTTGGAGCGGGTGAAGGGAATCGAACCCTCGTCTTAAGCTTGGGAAGCTTCTGCTCTACCATTGAGCTACACCCGCGAAATCGCCTGCCAAGCTTTCTGCGCCCAGTCATGCGGGCTGTCAAGCGGGCATGGATCCGTGTTCCCGGCTTTTCCCACGTACCGATCTTGCACTGCGGCATCAAAATAGCCATGTTCCCGCCTGCGCCGGCAGGTGCCTTGCAACAACAATGGAACGGCAGGTGGACAGGATGCGAAACAGGATCAGGGCGCTGGTGACATCGCGCAACTGGGAAATCGCGATCATTGCCATCATCATGGTGAACGCGGTCACGCTCGGGCTGGAAACGAGCCCTGCGGTCATGAACAGCATGGGTGGGCTGCTGTTGCTGATCGACCGGACCATCCTCGGCATCTTCGTGATCGAGCTGACCCTTCGGCTGTTCGCCCATGGCCCCCGGTTCTTCAGGGACCCGTGGAGCGTGTTCGACTTTGCCATCGTCGCGATTTCGCTGATGCCGGCGACCGGCAACCTGTCCGTCCTGCGCTCCTTGCGGATCCTGCGGGTGCTGCGCCTGATTTCGGTGGTGCCGTCCCTGCGTCGGGTCATCGGCGGGCTGATCTCCGCCCTCCCGGGCATGGGCTCGATCGTCGTTCTGATGGCTCTGGTGTTTTATGTGTTCGCGGTCATGGCGACCAAGCTGTACGGCGAGACCTTCCCGGACTGGTTCGGCAACCTCGGCGCTTCGCTCTACACCCTGTTCCAGATCATGACCCTGGAAAGCTGGTCCATGGGCATCGTGCGCCCGGTCATGGAAGCCTATCCGTATTCGTGGCTGTTCTTCGTGCCTTTCATTCTGTGCACGGCGTTCACGGTGCTGAACCTCTTCATCGGGATCATCGTTTCGGCCATGCAGGAAGAACATGACGCCGAGGCCGACGCCAACCGCCAGGCGATCCATGACGACACCGGTCTGATCCTGGAAGAGGTCAGGGCGCTCAGGGACGAGGTAAAGGCGTTGCGGAGTGACGCGGGCAAAGGGCAGGTCTGATAGGGCGGAGCGTCTGGCCGATCCTTCGAGACAGCGCATGCGCGCTTCCTCAGGATGAGGTCGGGGTACTTGATGGGCTTGACATCGGCAGGTCTTCTTCTTCGTCTTGAGGAGGGCTGAAGGCCCTTTGCGAAGGCCCATCCACTGTCTCCACCTCATCCTGAGGAGGGCTGAAGGCCCGTCTCGAAGGCCCACCCAATGCCTCCACCTCATCCCGAGGAGGGCTGAAGGCCCGTCTCGCAGGCCCACCCAATGCCTCCACCTCATCCCGAGGAGGGCTGAAGGCCCGTCTCGAAGGGCCCACCCACTGTCCCCACCTCATCCCGAGGAGGGCTGCAGGCCCGTCTCGAAGGCCCATCCACTGCCTCCACCTCATCCTGAGGAGGGCTGCAGGCCCGTCTCGAAGGCCCACCCACTGCCTCCACCTCATCCTGAGGAGGGCTGCAGGCCCGTCTCGAAGGCCCACCCACTGCCTCCACCTCATCCTGAGGAGGGCTGCAGGCCCGTCTCGAAGGATCGGCCGCTTGCTCTAAAGTTGCGTCACCGCGTCCTCCGGCCCCTCGACCGTCAGTCTGACGCCGTCTTCCGTGTAGTCCCGGGAAATCACCGTCAGCCCGAGATCCTCGACCCGCCGTTCCAGCTCCGAGCCGGACGCGAATCCGGCGCTCACCTGTTTGCGCAGGATCTTCCTGAAGATCACCAGCTCCGCATGGCCGATGGCGTCCTGGGCAGCGCCTGAATAGGCGCGGGCGAGGCCGCCGCCGCCCAGTTTGGTGCCGCCGAAATAGCGCACGATCAGAACGGCGCAATTGATCAGCTCCGCGCCCTGCAGCACCCGCAGCACCGGCATGCCCGAGGTCCCTGCCGGTTCGCCGTCGTCCTTGCCGCTTTCCTCCACCCGGCCGTCGTCCAGAAGACGCCGGTGCGCCGTGACAATGTGATTGGCTTTTTTGTGCTGCTTGCGCAGTTCCTCCAGCCGCCGGTCAAACAGGTCGACCGGCACCAGATGCGCCAGGAAGCGGGACTTGCGGTCCTCCAGGAAGCCTTCGTAGTCGCGGGTGATGGTCTTGAAGGCCATGGGCTGTCAGGCAGGAGACCGGAAATGCTTGGACAGCTTCAATGCCTGGCCCTGGTAGTTGGAGCCGATGCCCTCGCCGTAGAGCCGTTCGGGCCGTTCTGCCATATGCTCATAGACAAGACGGCCGATGGTCTGGCCGTGTTCGACGATGAAGGGCACGTCGTGGGAGCGCACTTCCAGCACCGCCCGCGAGCCGACACCGCCGGCGCCAGCATGGCCGAAACCGGGATCGAAGAAACCGGCGTAATGCACCCGGAATTCACCCACCAGCGGATCGAACGGCACCATTTCTGCAGCATAGGTCGGCGGCACATGCACGGCTTCCTGGCTGACCAGAATATAGAACGCATTCGGGTCGAGGATCAGTTCCGCGCGTTCGCGCCTGTAGATGGGCTCCCAGAAATCGAGCGGATGCTGCGCCCCGACCTTGTCGACATCGATCAGGCCGGAATGGTGCTTGGCGCGGTAGCCGATCAGGCTTTCGGGGCCGGTGCCTTCCAGGTCGATGGACAATTGCACACCGCCGCCGATGCGCTCGTTGCCGCCGCTCATGAGCGTCTCGGAGGCGTGGATGGCCTCCAGGTCCGCGTCCGGGATCAGCGACTGGCCGCGTCGGAAGCGGATCTGGCTGAGACGCGACCCGTTGCGCACCAGGATCGGGAAGGTGAGGGGCGAGATTTCAGCATAGAGCGGGCCGCGATAGCCCGCCGGAATGGTGTCGAAGGCCAGGCCGTTGTCGGTGATCACCCGGGTGAACACGTCAAGCCGCCCCGTGGAGCTCTTCGGATTGGCGGTGGCCGAAATGTCGGCGGCCAGCGCCAGACCTTCCTGCAGCGGCACGATATAGACGCAGCCCGTTTCCAGGACGGCACCCTCGCTCAGATCGATCGTGTGCAGCTTGAGCTGTTCCAGCCGGTCGGCGACCCTGATGTCGGGCCCGGGCAGAAAACTGGCGCGCACCCGGAAGGCGCTGCTCCCGAGGCGCAGGTCGAGGCTGGCAGGCTGGATCTGCCCGTCGACAGGAGCCGTCCCGGACGAGATTTCACCGGCGGCGAACATGGCCCGGATGATCCGCTCCGGCAGGATGCCCTGCTCGGAAAGGGTTGTGCTGCCGCCGAGGTCCTGATCCGCTGTCACATTCATCGAGATATCCCGTAACAATTCATCCCGTCGTGCTTAGCGGATGCGGCCCGCCGCGCCAACAGGCATTGCGGCTCCTGACGTGTTTTCGGCAAAGATGATTGACCGCTGGCGTATTATCCCTTAGGAAAAACACACTTCGTGGTGATTTGGGCCGGCCGGCTTGCAGCCACGTTAAACAAGTTGCTAAATAGGCCGGAGGTGCAAACCCCGGTCTTGAGGCTGGGGTTTTTTGCGTTTGGAGCACGAGTGACATGACTGAGACCACCAAGACCGGAAACAAGAGCTGGCGTCCCGCGACCACCCTGGTGCATGGCGGCACCATGCGCTCGCCCTTTGGTGAAACCTCGGAGACCCTCTATCTGACGCAGGGCTTCACCTATGACAGCGCGGAAGCCGCGGAGGCGCGCTTCAACGGCGAGGATCCGGGATATGTCTATTCCCGCTATGCCAACCCGACCGTGACCATGTTCGAGGACCGCATCAAGGCGCTGGAAGGCGCCGAGGCCGCGCGCGGCACCGCCAGCGGCATGGCCGCGGTCAACCTGGCTTTGATGGCCTCGGTCAGGGCGGGCGACCATGTCATCGCCGCCAAGGCGCTGTTCGGCTCCTGCCGCTATATATGCGAGACGCTGCTACCGCGTTTCGGTGTCGAAAGCACTTTGGTTGACGGCACCGACATCGACCAGTGGAAAGCCGCGGTGCGCCCGAACACGAAGGCGCTGTTCCTGGAAAGCCCGACCAACCCGACGCTGGAAGTGATCGACATTGCCGCCGTGGCCGCGATCGCGAAGGAAGCCGGCGCCCGGCTGATCGTCGACAATGTCTTCGCCACGCCGCTCTACCAGTCGCCCTTGCAGCTCGGCGCCGACGTGGTGGTCTATTCCGCCACCAAGCACATCGACGGTCAGGGCCGGTGCCTGGGGGGCGTGGTTCTTTCCGACGAGGAATGGATCGTCGACGAGGTCATGCCCTTCATCAAGCACACCGGCCCGCACATGAGCCCGTTCAGCGCCTGGGTGCTGCTGAAAGGACTTGAAACCCTGCCGGTCCGCGTTGCCCGCCAGAGTGAAACAGCGGGCACGATCGCCGATTTCCTGGCTGGACAAGCGAAGGTCACGCGGCTGATCTACCCGGGCCGGGAGGACCACCCGCAGGCCGAGGTCGTCAAGCGCCAGATGCGTGCCGGTTCGACGATGATCGCCCTTGAGGTCGATGGCGGCAAGGAGGCGGCGTTCCGCTTCACCAATGCACTGGACCTGATCCGCATCTCCAACAATCTGGGCGATGCCAAGAGTCTGATCACCCATCCGGCGACCACGACCCACCAGTCCATCGGCGAGGAGGCCCGCGACGAACTCGGGATCACCGACGGCATTTTGCGCCTGTCGGTCGGCCTGGAGGACCCGCAGGATCTTCTGGAAGATGTCGAGAAGGCGCTGGCGGCGGTGTGAGGCACAGTGAATTCGGGCAGCTTCTCGGACAACGTCAACCGGGAGTGGCTGGAGCGGTTTTTCTCAGGGCGCCCCCCCACCCCTACCCCCTCCCCACAAGGGGGAGGGGGACTTGCTCCGAGCCGATCGCCTTGGCTTTTTCCAAGTTGACAGGTTGCGGTGCGGCGTAGTTGGGATCCTTGGCGCAGCGGGATTCCCCTCCTCCTTGTGGGGAGGGGTTAGGGGTGGGGGTCTTGAATAAGGAACAGCTGTGTAGTCTTGACCAAACCCCCATACCGAAAAACAACAAACCTCAATCCGGATGAAGCGCCCTGACCCCGATCAGAACCCGTGCACCGGCCGAGACCAGGCAGACCGCGGCAAAACCCCAGGCCAGCACGGGAAACCAGCCGGGCACAAGCGCCATCAGGAGGAACAGGGCGATGGTCTCCGTGCCCTCGGCGAGACCGCCCAGGTAATAGAGCGACTTCTGGCCCTGGGTGGCGGTCGCAAGGCTGTTTTTCTCCGCCATGATCGCAAAGGCGAGAAAGGCGGAGCCGTTGGCATAGAAGCTGGCCAGCAGGGCCGCGGCGGCAAGCGCATTGGCTTGCGGGTCCAGGATCGCGAAGGCCAGCGGGATGGCGCCGTAGAAGAAGAAATCCAGGGTGATGTCGAGAAAACCGCCCAGGTCGGTCTTGCGGGTGGCCCGGGCAACCGCACCGTCCAGGCCGTCGGCGAGCCGGTTGAGGGCGATCAGGAACAGGCCGGTCAGCACGTATCCGGTGGCAATCGCGAATGCCGCGCCCATGCCGAGAGCAAATCCGGTCAGGGTGACGGTGTTCGGGCCGACACCGGCGCGGGCCAGAAGGTGCCCCATCTGATTGAGCGGCGGGTCGATCAGCGGCCGCAGGCGTGCGTCGAGCATCAGTTGGCGTGTCTTTCATGTGAAGTCTGCCATCTACATGCGAAATCCGTCTGCAAATCACAAGCAAATCCGGCGCCGGATCACACAAGCCTCTTTCACGCTTGTGTCATTCGCCCTATAAGCGCCTCCTGAATGAAAGGCTCCAGGGCCCATCGGGATCCGGGACGTATCTCCCGCGGCGAAGGAGGCGGTGAATTTTCCGCCCGATATCGTCGATCCGTCCGCGCGGTGGCGGAGCCTGAACGCAAAAGGAATAATCGTGTCCGGCAGTTACAGCGCCATCACAGAAGGGATCGAGGTTTCGGTCGAGCCGTTTTACATGGACGATGAATCACGGCCGGAAGATCGCGAGTTCATCTGGGCCTATATGGTCGAAATCCACAATGGCGGCGACGAACCGGTCCAGTTGAAGACGCGCTTCTGGCAGATCACCGACGCGATGGGGCGCCAGGAGGAAGTGAGCGGCGAAGGGGTCGTCGGCGAGCAGCCGGTGATCGAGCCGGGCGAGACCTACGAATATTCCTCCCACTGCCCGCTTTCGACCGATAGCGGCATCATGGCCGGCGCCTATTCGATGGAGCGGCCCGACGGATCCCGGTTCGATGTCGTCATCCCGGCCTTCTCTCTGGACCTGCCGGACGCCATCCACAGCCTCAACTGACTGCGATTGACCGCGCGCCTGCCGCCGTCAGATGCTCCACAGGGCGCCGACAAAGCCAAGCAGCAGCCAGAGGATCCATTTGCGCCGGTTGAAGGCGGTCAGCAGGGTCACCGCGAGAATGCCGAAGGTCAGATAGATCGCGTGTCCGGCAAAACCGGTTCCCAGAACAAGGGCGAACAGATCCGGATCGCGGTCCTTGGCCAGATGGAAATGGTGTTCGGCGAACATCACCAGCGAATCCGCGGCCAGCCCGCACAGGTAGCCGGCAAAGGCGATCATCATGCGCTGGCCCCAGTTGACCGGCTTCGGCTCGGCCCGTCGGTAGACACGGCGCATGCCGCGCGCATCGAGCCGCCCGTAACCGACCCGCTGACGGTAACGCCGCAGCGGGTAGCGGACACTGGCCTCATTTTCGAACGTGCGACTGACTGACATCCGGTTCCACCCTGCTTGCGTCCTGCCGGGAGAGCGGCGGTGACGCAGCGCCAGTCTCCCTTACCCCTAGGGTATTAGGTCACGGCGTTTTAGCGAGTGGAAAACAAAATCGCTCCAATTTGAGCGATCTCCGCAATTGTGCATTCAAGAGGCACGGAACGGCCGTATGGGCGGCAAGCTGCCGGGCCGAGGGACGCCTCAGTCCGTCCGGTGCCTTGCGATGGCGCCGCGTTCGATGGCCGCCACGGTCAGCTTGTCGAGGGTGAACCGGTCGCGCAGCAATTGCAGGATGCGCAGCTCTTCCTTTTCCACATGCAGGTCGGCCGCGGCCACTTCCACCGCCAGGGCGTAAGCGGTGTCATAGAGCTTCGCCGGCAGCACGTCGCCGACCAGTTCCAGAACCAGGCGCAGGCCGTCGTCTTCCTGCAGGATATCGCCGCAGCGTTGCGCGGCCGGAATGAGCCGGCTGGCGTCATAGCCGTCGAAGATCGGCAGCATCTTGATCATGTCGCCGATGGTGGCCAGTTCCTTGTCGGTCATCTCGTTGTCCGACGCGGAAACGATGACCATCACGTAGATAAGGGCTTCCTGAACGCTGATTGGCTCGTTGCTAGACACTATTCATTCTCCAGTGGCGCCTGTTCAAAGGCGAATTGAATGCTCCGTTTATAGGGTCGGCGACAAAGCTTCAAGTCACGGACTGGCAACATGAGACCGACTGTCGGCTGGAAAACGGGGAGCGGCCGGTATTGAGGACACCGCAGATGAGATTGCACAAAATAGACGGTTGATCTAGTGTCGCGCCGCAGCATAAGGCGCGGTTACCCCAAAACCGGCCGGACCTGTCTTTCACCCACTCTTTTGCTACGAAACGACACGAGAACATGACCGAACAATCCCTGCCTCCGCTTGACCTTTCGCAAGAGTTTGTCGAGGCGGCCCGGAAATCGAAAGCCTGGCCGTTCGAAGAAGCGCGAAAACTGGTCAAACGGATCGAAAACAGGGGATCAGAAAAACCGGTCCTGTTCGAAACCGGCTACGGGCCGTCCGGCCTGCCGCATATCGGCACCTTCGGCGAGGTGTTGCGCACGACCATGGTGCGCACGGCGTTCCGCCTGCTGACCGAAGACAAGGTCCCGACCCGTCTGCTGTGCTTTTCCGACGACATGGACGGCATGCGCAAGATCCCGGAAAACGTGCCGGACCGCGCGGCGCTGGAGCCTTATCTGCAGATGCCGCTGAGCGCGGTGCCGAACCCGTTCGGCGGTGACTATGACAGCTTTGCGGCCCACAACAACGCCATGTTGCGCCGGTTCCTGGACACGTTCGGCTTCGACTACGAGTTCGCGAGCGCGACCGAGTATTACGCCTCCGGCAAGTTCGACGACGTGCTGCTCAGGGCGACCGAGAAATACCGGAAGATCATGGACGTGATGCTGCCGACGCTCGGGGCGGAACGCCAGGCGACCTATTCGCCGTTCCTGCCGCTCTCGCCGACGTCGGGCCGCGTGCTTTACGTGCCGATGAAGGACGTCAATGCCAAGGACGGCACGATCACCTTCGAGGACGAGACCGGCGAGGACATCACGGTTCCGGTCACCGGCGGCAAGGTGAAGCTGCAGTGGAAGCCGGACTTCGGCATGCGCTGGGCAGCCCTCGACGTGGATTTCGAGATGTTCGGCAAGGATCACATGACCAACGCGCCGATCTACGACAAGATCTGCAACATCCTGGGCGGCAAGGCTCCGGAACACTACGTCTATGAATTGTTCCTGGACGAAAACGGCGAGAAGATCTCCAAGTCCAAGGGCAATGGCCTGTCCATCGACGAGTGGCTGACCTATGCCTCGCCGGAAAGCCTCGCGCTCTACAACTACCAGAAGCCGAAGACGGCCAAGAAGCTCTATTTCGACGTCATTCCGAAGGCTGTCGACGAATACTATACCTTCCTCCAGAAATACCAGCAGATGCCGGTCGAACAGAAGCTGCAGAACCCGGCCTGGCATATTCATTCGGGCAATATTCCGAAGATCGACATGCCGGTGCCTTTCGCGATGCTGCTGAACCTCGTGTCCGCCTCCAACGCGGACAACAAGGATGTGCTGTGGGCCTTCATCTCGCGCTATGCGGCGGGCGTGACCGCGGCAACGCATCCGGAACTCGATGCGCTGGTCGGCTACGCGATCCGGTATTTCGACGACTTCGTCAAACCGAAGAAATCGTTCCGGGCGCCGGACGAGGTCGAGCGGACCGCGCTTCAGCAACTTGATGAGAAACTGGCTTCCTTGCCGGCCGATGCGGACGGAGCTGCCATCCAGGACGCGGTTCTGGATGTGGCCCGTGCGATCGAGCGCTATCAGGACCCTTCGAAGAAAGGTCCCGATGGCGGTCCGGGCGTGTCGGTGGCCTGGTTCTCCGCTCTCTACCAGCTCCTGCTCGGCCAGGAAAAAGGCCCCCGCTTCGGCTCCTTCGTGGCGCTGTACGGCATCGCGGAAACCCGCGAAATGATCCGCAAGGCTCTCGCAGGCGAACTGGCCGCCTGAGCCGAAACCAACAGATCAGCGGCACTGCTGCGTGCCGCTGATCCGGGCGACCTTCAAAGGCGCGGGCAACCGTGCTGGCGGCCGCCTGTCTGGAGGTCCGCCTAAGCTTCGGCGCGCCTGTCTGGTGACGTGGCTGCCTCGACGCCCTTCAGGTCATGCTCCATGGCGGCGCCCAGTTCTTCCAGGCACTTGAGAACCTGTTTACTCGCCTTGTCCAGATCGACCAGCGCTTCGAACGCGCCGGTGGAATGCCCCTGTTCCGCTGCGCTCAGAGCACGATGCCCGGCATCGTGCACGGCCCTGTGCGGTTTTTCGAGGTTCCTGAATGTGTGGTGAGATCTGATCTTCGCGTTCTTGATGCCATCATACCACTTGCCCAGACGGCAACCCAGATGATCCGGCATTTCCGAAGACGACCATTCGTCGTGACCCGTGACTGTGTCCACAACCCGTTTCTTGAAAAGCATATGGTCGATCCGGGCCATTTCCAGCACAGACCTGTCGGATTGGGCATCATGGAATGACCCGGCAACCTCACTGAGCTGGTCGTTGCTGGTCGTCAGGCTTTGCTGCATGTTCCGCAACTGATTGTCTGTGTTCTGGTTGGACGCGGCAACCTTGGACACGTTCCGGGCGATTTCGTGGCTGGCCTCCTTTTGCTGATGCAGGATGTCGGTGATCTGGGAAACCCTCTCCGAGACCGCGCCGACCATGCCGTCGATTGACCGCATGATCTCGTTGGCGGAGCCGATTGCCTCTTCGCCATTCTTGATGGCTCCCTCGGAACTCTTCATCGCGCTCTGGATGGTCTCCATGCCGGACGCCAGCGCCTCGATGCGCTGTGCGATGTCTTCGGTTGCCTTGCCGGTTTGCGAGGCAAGGGTTTTGACCTCCGAGGCCACAACGGCAAAGCCCTTGCCGGCCTCGCCTGCGCGCGCGGCCTCGATCGTGGCATTGAGTGCCAGCAGATTGGTCTGATCGGCGATCGACTGGATTACAGAAAGAAATTCGCTGATCTGGGAAGCTGCTTCGCTGAGATCCGCGAGGCTCTGGGAGGTTTCCCGGGACGTTGACGATATGTCCCCGATGGCCTGGGACACGGCGGACATTCTCGACATGCCGTCTTTGGCGGCCGTGTTGGTCTGTTGAGCCTCTTGGGCGGCACCTTCACTGTTTTCGGAAATCTGACCGATTGATGTCACCAGCTCATCGGCAGCGGCGGAAATCGACTGACCATTTTCATTGGCCTCCCGGGTGTTGCGGGAAAGCAGAGCCATGGCCAGGACTAGCTCGTTCAGCCCGCAGATCGTATCCGCAGTTGTCCGCAGGTTGCCAAGGGCAGCGGATTTGCTCTCGCCGATCTGCTCCAGGCGGCGCTGTTCGGCTTCGAAGGCCCGTTGCGCCAGGATCATGTCGAGGAAGAAACGCGTGACAACGGCTTGCAGGGCTTCGATCAATGCGCGTTGTGAAAACCTGTTTTTCCTGACCAGTTGCGGCAGTGTGTCGTTGAGCAAGCGGCCAAAGGCCGTCATCAGCCATTCTGCCTTCAATCCGATACGGACGTGTGCCTGGCCGATACGGGCAGCCTGATCCTCGAATTTCTGGTCGGGGTCATTGTTGAAGATGTAGTTCCAATGGCTGCTTTGGGCGTTCTTCAAGGAAGAAGGGTTCTTTTCGTGCTTGCCCATCTTCTGGCGAAGCTCATCTTGAGCAAGCAGGTCTTCGTAGAAGCGGTCAAGAATGCCGGGAAGGGAGGATTCCAGCATTTTCCAGGCTTTTTGCGCAGAAGCCGTGCTGCCACCGGAACCGGTCATGAACTGAAGATATTTGGATACATTGGCGGACTGGGCAGGTGTTTTCTGGGCAGGGGCGCTCATAGTGCTCGAACTCGCATGGCGGATGAAAGATCAGGAGGAAATTTCACAAATATTGTAAAAAAGGGCTAATAACCTCCTGCACAAAGCGTCCGTAGTAATACGAATGACGTTGCGTCTCGGCCCGGGCAACACCGGTTATCGGACAGGTACAGCCGTTCCGGCGCCGATCGGTTGCTGCTCGCTGAAATCCGCCGGGTCGGCTCTGAGGCTCCACTCGACGATCTCCGGTCCCAGTTCCTCAAGTCCGGGGAGAGGGCCGGGCGCGCTGTCCAACGCGGTCTCGGGCAGATCGGTCAGCCATTCCGACTGCCATTTGCCGATCTTCTTGTCCCTGGCGATAGCGGCGAGTTCCACAATGTCGGCCGGTGCGGTCTCGGCGGGATCCGCCCAGCCGTAGCGGACCAGACGCCTTCCCAGGTCGAATGTGCCCCGGCTGCACGTGGCGAGGATCTGCTGTGGACCGGTTTCCTCGATCTTGTCGCAAGTCACCTTGAACTGGCGCACCAATCCGCGCAGGAATGTTCGCGCGCGGGCGCCGCAGGGCCAGGTGCCGCCCAGGCGGGACAGGCAGGTCTCGTCCGCCTTCAGGGGCTTGATATGCGCGAGTGTGACCGTGAGACGGTCCGAGCGGATCCGGCCACCGTCCAGCACCTGTACGCGCATCAGTTCGAGCGGCCCGTCGGGAATCGGTTCGACCGGCGGATCCTTGAGTTCCTGATAGCGTTTTGACGGTTCGACGCGCTTCAGGCTGCCGTCCACAATGGGCGCCGACACGCCGTCCGGCGACACATTGCGGATATCGTCGGGCAGGGGAGCGCCGACAGGGCCCGGTGTGTCGCCCGCGCGAACGCCGCTCCCATCGGCTTGCGCCGGCAATGCGGCCAGTGTGCCGGCCGGCGCAGGCGTCTGGTCCCGAACCGGTTCGGGAGGATCGGCAAGCAACAGCCAGCCGACCAGACCGCCGCTGGCGGTCAGAACAAGGGCAGGGACCAAGAGCGGCCGAAGTTTCATTTCCGCGTCACTCGCATTTTCCGGATGTCCGGATAATAAGCGCTCCGGAGGCAAATGCCGAGTGTCCGGCGCATGCCGAATTGCGCTTGTCCCCGACTGCGCGCCCGATCCCGTTGCGGGCGGCCTGCCGGGCTCTCCCGGCAGGGAGGATTTCCGGGGCGAAAGTGCTGTCAAAGCCGGACCTGGGACAGCCGCAGGCTTGTTCCTGCGGTCCCTGATGAGTAGTGTCCGCACCGGCCGGTCGGCGCGCGGCGTCGCGGCCAGGGTCAGTATCAGGATCAGCAGGGACCGGGACGAGCAGATGACATTGATATTCAAGATTGTACCGCGGTCACTTTGGCAGACGGCTGTCGATCACGGAGTTTTCCCGGGTGCCCCGGTCGATCTTGCGGATGGGTTCATACACTTCTCCACGGCCGAACAGGCACGCGAAACCGCGTCGAAACACTTTGCCGGACAATCCGACCTGCTGCTGGCGGCATTCGACGCGGAAAGTCTCGGGGAGGCGCTGAAGTGGGAGCCCTCCCGTGGCGGTGCCCTGTTTCCGCACCTTTACGGTAAACTTGCCCCCGCAGCGGCGCTCTGGGTCCGGGAGCTGCCACTTGCGCCCGACGGCACGCACACTTTCCCGGAGCTCGATCAATGACACTGGCCTGGCTCGAAGCGACCGCTTTGAAGGGACTGCACTGTCTGGACGCGGAAACGGCGCATCGGATGACCATCCTGGCGTTGAAATCCGGGGTGCTGCCTGCCCGGCGCCCTGTTTCGGACCCTCGTCTCAACGTCAGGCTCTGGGATCTGGACTTTCCCAATCCGCTCGGCATGGCCGCCGGTTTCGACAAGGACGGCGAAGTTCCGGACGCGTTGCTGAACCTGGGGTTCGGCTTTACGGAAATCGGTTCCGTCACGCCGATGCCGCAACCCGGAAATCCGCGGCCGCGCGTCTTTCGGCTGAGCGTCCATCAGGGCGTCATCAACCGGTTCGGTTTCAACAGTGAGGGCCTCGCGGCCCTGCGCGCGCGCCTGGACCGGCGCAAGGGGGCCAAAGGCGTCGTCGGGATCAACGTGGGCGCCAACAAGGAGGCCGTCGACCGCAACGCCGATTATGTTTCCGGCATTCACGCATTTGCGGACATCGCCTCCTATTTCACCGTGAATATTTCCTCGCCCAATACGCCGGGCTTGCGTGACCTGCAGGCACGTTCAGCCCTGGCCGAACTCCTGAGCGGGGTCATCGAGGCGCGGGACGCATGCGCTAAAACCCAGGGACGGCACGTGCCGGTCCTTCTCAAGATCGCACCCGATGTGACGGATGCGGATCTCAAGGACATCGTCGAGGAAGTGCTTTTGAAAAATGTCGACGGTCTGATCGTCTCCAACACGACCATCAGCCGGGACGCGCTTGGCGCGGGCGGTGAAACATTTGAAGCCGGTGGCCTGTCAGGCCGGCCCCTGTTCCGGAAATCGACGATCGTGCTTGCCAGAGCCCGGAAACTGGCCGGGCCGGACCTGCCGATCATAGGCGTCGGGGGTATCGACAGTGCGGACACGGCCTGGACCAAGTTCACGGCGGGAGCGGATCTGGTGCAGCTTTACTCCGCTCTGGTGTTCAAGGGGCCGGCGCTCGTCAGCGAGATCCTGACCGGCCTGGGCGCGAAGCTGGATGCGCACGGCCTGACATCCCTGCGCGAGGCTCGCGACAGCACTGTAGAGGCCTGGGCATCGGAAACGGCATAGCCGGTCAAGCGAAGGTCTCGGCGGTCCGCCGCGGACAGGCGGCCAGCAGAGTGAGACCGCGTATTCCGAAAAACAACAGGAAGGCAAGCCAGAGGCCGTGGTTGCCCAGGACCGGAAAAAGGCTGTAGTAGGCCGCCAGGTATATGGCGAGTGACAGCAGCATCATGTTGCGCATGGTCGATGACCATGTGGCCCCGATGAAGATGCCGTCCATCTGGAAGGCAAGCACACCGCAAAGAGGTGCGAGCGCCGCCCAGACAAGATATGTTTCCGCTTCGTGGCGAACTTCGGGCGCGGTTGTCATGAATGCGATCACGGCCGGACCGAACATCCAGAAGGCAACAGCGAGGATGCCGGCCAATGAAAAGCTCCACAGCGCAGTCAATTTCAAGGTCCGGTCGAAGGCCGGACGATAGCGTGCACCCACGGCCCGCCCTGCGAGTTGTTCCGCTGCGGTCGCAAGGCCGTCCAGAAAGAAGGCGGCCACCATGACGAACTTCTCCAGCAGCGCGTTCGATGCCAGCATGATGTCGCTCTGGTCCGCGGATCGGGCAATGAAAAAGGCAAAGGCGTAGAGAAGGATAAAGGACCGGATCATGATATCGCGGTTGAGGACCATCAACCGCAGCAGCAGTTTTCGCTCGAGGATGACAGCCAGACCTGGCCAGGAGCCTCCCCTGGCGCAGTACAGCACGAGCATCCCGCCCAGAAGCGCGGCCGCGATCTCGCTGATCACCGTGGCCAGGGCGGCACCTTCGACGCTCCAGTCCAGAACGATCACGAACGCGATGCTGAGAACGATGTTGAGCCCGTTCAAAAAGAGCTGCAGGGCAAGACCGGTGCCCGCTCTTCCAAGACCGATGAACCAGCCCAGGATCGCATAGTTGGCCAGCAGAAACGGCGCGCTGTAAACGCGCACGTCAAAATACCGCGTCGTGGCCGACTGAACCTCCGGACCGCCGCCCAGAAACCAGAGACCGGCTTGCAGAAGGGGTACCTGGCAGGCGATCACAAGCAACCCGCCGCCAAGGGCGATGACCAATGCGTGCATCAACGCTGCCCTGATCGCCACCTCGTCGCGGCCACCAACTGCCTGCGCGGTCAGCCCTGTGGTGCCGGAGCGCAGAAAATTGAACGAGGTGAAGACGAGATCGAAGATGATCCCGCCAAGGGCGATCCCGCCGAGCAGTGCCGCATCTCCCAGCCGGCCGATCACCGCCATGTCGACGACGCCCAGCAGGGGCGTCGACAGATAGGCAAGGGTCATGGGAACGGCAATGGCCAGGACCGACCGGTGTGTGACGGCGAAGGCCAGGTTGTCAGGGGCGGTGATGGCAGGGCGCTGGGACATGACGGGGCCGTGTGGACGATTTGGTGCGGGGATCGGGCGATGAAGGCCGCGTCCTTGGGATGAGACTGGAGGCTTCCAACCGGGCCGGCTTTTGGTGAGTGACCGATCTTCTTGTCCAGCTTGGTGCTCACGTCAATCTTTTTTGCGGCATACCCCCTATACACCGGCGCCCGCGCCGGCCGAAAAGGCGATACCGGAAAAGGATGGCGCGGGGCCGCGGGTCTCCTATATTCTCGCCAATGACCCTGCCCATCGTCCATCATCCGGCCTATTGCGCCGATCTGCCCGCCAACCACCGGTTTCCGATGGACAAGTTCCGGGCGGTCGCGGACCTGATCCGCGCGGAGGGCCTGCTGAACGGCGGCAGCTTTTACCGGCCGCGGCCCGCGCCCTTCGAATGGGTCGCCCTTGCGCATGATTCTGCTTATGTGGACCAGGTGTTCAACGGAACCATCCCTGAAAAGATTGTCCGGGAAATCGGGTTTCCGATGCGCGAGGATATTGCGCTACGTGCCCGCTGCGCGACCGGCGGCACGGTTCTGACCTGCTATCTGGCTTTGGAACAGGGGATCGCATGCAACACGGCCGGCGGCAGTCATCATGCCCGAAAGGCGCATGGTGCCGGGTTCTGTGTTTTCAACGACGTTGCGGTTGCGGTCCGGGTCTTGCAGGCGGACGGGGCCATCGGCACGGCGCTGATCATCGATCTCGATGTGCATCAGGGCGACGGCACCGCCGATATTTTCCAGGGAGATCCGGACATCTTCACGTTTTCGATGCACTCGCAGAAGAATTATCCGGTCCGCAAGATCCCGTCGCATCTTGATATGGGCCTGCCTGACGCGACCGGAGACGTGGTCTATCTGCAAAAGCTCGCGGAGATCCTCCCGGCGCTGCTGAAACAACGGCCCTGGGACCTTGTCGTCTATAACGCAGGAGTTGATCCCTATGAGCGTGACCGGCTGGGTCGTCTCGCGCTGACGCGCGAAGGGCTGCGCTTGCGCGACCGCTTCGTGATCGAGACGGTTTTGGCAGCGGATGTGCCGTTGGCAGGTGTGCTGGGTGGTGGCTATTCAACGGATATCGATGAACTCGCAGATCGACACCTGACGCTGCATCGAAGTGCCAGCGCCGTCTCTGCGGAGAAGTCAAAGGGACAGGGGAGGATTTCTTTTCCGCACCCGGCGCCGGGCTGAGCGAGCCACTGGCGGGGTGAGGTCTTTCGGCAAAGGTGTGACCCGGCCATTAGACAATCACCTCCGAAAGGACGGTCGTTATGCCGCCGGTGGAGACGTTGATCCCGGGGCCGGAGTAAGCCGCCGGCGATGCCTGCTCGGACATCGGGGGGGCGGTTTCAAGGGCGCGTTCCAGTTCAGGGTCGTTCAGTGCCCTGTCACCTGCTGTCATGTTGTCACGGACATCCTTGAGTGCCTTGTGCGCGTCCTCATCATCGTCTTCGGCAAGTCTCTCCAGCTGGTCAGCCAACATCTTTATGTCCCGCGCTATTTTTCTCAACTCTTCGCGCTGGGTTTTCAAAGTCTCAACCTGCCCGGACTGATGAGCCTTGTCCGCTTCTTCCTGGCGATCCGCATAGGTTTGAATCGCGGCTGTCAGGTCCGCCTGCCAGCCGGCGTTTTCATCCTGCGCGTCTTGTTCGCCAGGTATGGTCTCACTGGAAGTTTGGGCGGCCCCGCCCTCTTCCTCTGGCGGTGTGTTTGCCGGCAGGTGTCCGGTTGTTGTGACGGGAGCCCCGGTCGAAGCGGTCGCTGCGGTCGTTTCTGAAACTGCCGTTGCTGGATTGACGACTGCGCCGGCGCTCGCTGTGGCAGTGTCGACATGTCCGGTGGCGCTTGCTGCTATTGTCGAGACGGAGCTTCCCCCAGCCAGCGCACTGCCGGCCTTCGCAAGGCCCTGGGCAGCGGATTTGAACTCCTTGGAGATCTGATTGAGTTCCTTGAGCAGCCGCTCCGCCTGCTCGGGAGATGCGAAGCGAAGCATCTCCTTGAGCTGTTCAATACGTTGCTTGATCTGGGAGATCTTCTGGCTGCGCATCGAATCCTGGTTGTTCTCGACCGACCTGGCCAGGCTGCTGGTGAGTTCGACGGATTCCTTGTAGCTGTCGAAAAGTGATTGCGCGGCTTCTTCTGTGTCAGAGCCTATGGTCGTGATGAGAGTCTCGGCTGTTGACAGCTTATTGGAAAGATTGAAGTTCTCCTGTCCGGAGCGAAAAGGGAATTTTTGGAAATTTGCCGAGTTCAGGAGAGAGGAGACGGACATTGCCAGCCCAATGCAGATGGGAACGGGGGCGTTCAGTATCTCTTTAGAATGGTTAACGGGATCTTAATTTCGCGATCTGGTTGCAGCTGCGGTCCGTCGGCAATCCAGGTCTACCGCTGACGTCCCATCGCCAGAAGACGCATGATCAGCCAGATCGGCAGCACCACGATCGCACCGATGACGAGATAATTGCCAAGCCGGCCGAGGGCATGAAAGCCCATGTTCCACAGGCGTTCGACAAAATCGACGGCCATGTGCACCAGATCGAGCGGATCCAGGTTGAGCGCCGCCAGGATGATCCCCACGACAAACGACAGGAACACGAGCCGCAGCACCACCTGGGCGGGAGAGCCTCCCAAAAATCGGCTCAGGCCGGTGTCGGACATGCGTTGCTCCTGAAAATGTGTATTGCGTCACGCTGACAATTAGGAGCGATCGGCTGCAATTGCAATGCGCAGCGGAGCCGCCGGCTTGCCGGCACAGGGTCTTCGGACACGATTGTCACTTCGTGACTTGTGCCTCGGTCTCTTTGGATGCTGCGGGTTCACCGGTTCCGCAGTCGGCGTAGGAGGACCGGTCGCGCACTTTTTTCGGCGAAACGCCAAACCATGTCTTCACGGCGCGCGAGAAGGTGCTCAATTCGGAGAACCCCAGCAAATAGGCGATTTCCTTCATCGGTATATCCGTTCCACGCAGGTATCTTTCTGCGACGGAGCGGCGAATTTCCTCGCTGAGTTTCCTGAAACTCGTGCCTTCCTTCTCCAGCAGACGCTGCACCGCGCGCTGCGACATGCCGAGCTTCGAGGCGATCTGTGGCAGTGTGCAGGCGCCGTTGGCAAGGTTCGAGGTCACTTCGTTGGCAATTCTGGAGAGGGGCTGCTCGTTCTGTCCGAACCGGTCGAGTTCCTCGTTCGCCGCTTTCAGGATGATCTCGTAAAGGTGGGCATCATTTCGATACAGGGGCCGGGACAGCAGCCCGATCGGAATCCGGATGCGGTTGTGCGGCATCCCGAACTTGAGGCGGCTCTGATACTTTCTCTGGAAGTTCGAGGTGCACGTGGGCGGCGCGGTCGCCAGTTCGATCGTGATCGGCGGCACCTTCATGGCCAGGGCATGCTCAAGCTGCTGCGACGCCCAGCCGATCCGAGCGAACATGTTCTGGCGCCATTGGCCACGGCCCTCCAGGACCGGCCATTCGACATAGCCGCCGCTGGCGTCTTCCTCGAAGATGATCTGGTAGGCGTTGGTGCGGATGGAGGAGAACCTGACCCAGGCCTGGCAGGCCTCTCTCAGGGAAGGGGCGCAGGCGAACAGGTAATCGAATATGGAAAAACAGCCGATATCGACGGTGTTGAACAGGTCGAACATGGCTGCGTCGTCGCCGAGTGCCTCGGCCACATGCTCGAAGACGGCGTGCCAGGCGGTGACGGGAACAGTTCCCTGTGGGTCGTCGAGGCTGTCGAGATCGAAATTGTACATGCGCGCCATGGCCAGCCAGTCCAAATCAGCGTTTGGACAAATGTCGCGCAACACACGGAATACATCCGATCGCGCCCACTCGCCTTCAAGCGGCATTCCTGTCTCCAGCCAGACCGTGCACAATTATTTTTTGAAACTTTGCAAGACAAGTCAGCCGGGATCAAGTTTTGTCGTAAATTGCTAACAAGAATCCCGAAAAGATAGGTAATTATACGAGTGTTGCCTCCATCAGGAGGCAACACTGTCGGCAAACTCAGGCGGCGTCCCTTGCAGCGTCATCCGCCTTTGGCGGGAATTTGCCGTAGAAAGACGCGTTTTCCTTCGCCATGTCCCGGAGCAGCTTGTTGGGCTTGAAGCGCGGGCCCCATTTACGGGTGAACTTCCGGCACAGCTCCATGAAGGCCGGCGTGCCCATCATGTCGATATAGCTGAGCGTGCCACCGGTATAGGGGGCAAAGCCGAAACCGAGGATCGACCCGACATCGGCTTCCCGGACGTTGGTCAGGCATTTTTCCTCGAAGATGCGGACGGTTTCCAGCGCCTGCATCACCAGAAGCCGCTGCTTCAGTTCCTCGATGTTGAAGCTTTCGGCCGGCTTTGGCTGTCCGGTCACATCCGGAATTCCGGGCCAAAGGCTCTTGTCCTTGCCTTTGTAGTCGTAGAACCCCTTGCCGTTCTTTCGGCCGAAGCGTTCCTGCTTGACGACCATTTCCTCAAGGATGTTGTCGAGCGGTCCTTCCACGTATTTGACGCCGAGATCCTTGCGGGTCGCCGAGACGATCTTCCACGCCAGGTCCAGGGCGACTTCGTCGCCAAGCGAGAGCGGTCCGACCGGCATTCCGGCCATCCTGCCCGCGTTCTCGATCATGGCTGCCGGCACGCCGTCCGCCAGCATCATCAGGCCCTCGCGGATATAGGTCATCACGACGCGGGACGTGTAGAAGCCGCGGCTGTCATTGACGACGATCGGGGTCTTCCTGATCGCCTTGATGTAATCGAGCGCCATGGCGAGCGCCCGGTCGGACGTGCGCTTGCCGAGGATCACCTCCACCAGCATCATCTTGTCGACCGGCGAGAAGAAGTGGATGCCGATAAAGTTTTTCGGGCGTTTGGAGGCCTGGGCGAGCGACGTGATCGGCAGTGTCGAGGTGTTGGAGGCGAAGATCGCGCGCGATTTCATCACCGCCTCGGCTTTTTCCGTCACCGTCTTCTTGATCTCGCGATCCTCGAACACGGCCTCGATCACCAGATCGCAATCGGCAAGCGCGTCATAGTCGGCGGTCGCGTTGATTTTCGAGAGCAGCTTTTCCTTCTGCTCTTCATTGGCGCGGCCACGCTTGACGGCCTTGGTGATCAGCTCTTCGGAATGGGCCTTGCCCTTGTCGGCCGCCTCCTGGTCCCGGTCGATCAGAACGACGTCGATGCCGGCCTGCGCCGTGACGAAGGCGATGCCTGCGCCCATGAAACCGGCGCCCAGAATGCCGATTTTCCTGATCTTGTTCGGCCGCTGATCCTGCGGGCGGCGGGCAAGCTTGTTCAGCTCCTGCATGGAGACGAACAGCGAGCGGATCATGTTGGCCGCTTCCGGGGTCTGCAGCACCTTGGCGAAATAGCGGCTTTCGACCTGAAGGGCCAGATCCATCGGCAGTTGCAGGCCCTCGACGACCGAATGCAGCAGGTAGCGCGCGCCGGGATAATTGTCGTGGGTCTCGCGGCGGTAGATCGCATTGGCAGCGGGCCAGAACTGGAACCCGGCCGGGGAATAGACCTTGCCGCCCGGCAGTTTGTAGCCCTTCTTGTCCCAGTCCTTGACCGGGTCGAGACCGGCTTTCAGCATCTTCTTGGCGCTTGCCACAAGTTTGCGGGACCCGGTGACCTCATCCACCAGCTTCATCTGTTTGGCTTGCGGTGCCCGCAGGGTCCGGCCCTGAAGCAGGAATTGCATGCCCTGCTGGCCATCGGTCATGCGCATGACCCGCTGGGTACCGCCGGCGCCCGGAAACAAACCCACCTTCACTTCCGGCAGGCCCATCTTGAGGCCTTCGTCGACCACACGGCCGTGGCACGCAAGTGCCAGCTCGGTGCCGCCGCCCATGCAGGTGCCGGCAACGGCGGCAACGAAGGGTTTGCCGCAGGTTTCCAGCTTGCGGTAGATCTGCGACAGCTTGCGGGACCCGTCGAACAGCGCCTTTGCGGCGGCCTCTGCATCATCGCCCCGTTTGCCATGGAAGTCCTTCAAGAGGCCTTCCAGCATGGTCAGGTCGGCCCCGCCCGAAAAGGCGGACTTGCCGGAGATGATCACGGCGCCCTTGATGGCATCGTCGCCGGCGACCCGGTCGACCAGGGCGTCGAGTTCTTCCATCACGGACAGGTCGATGACGTTCATCGACTTTTCCGGCATGTCCCAGGTGATCAGGGCGAAACCGTCCTCGTCGGTCTCGATGGTGAAATTCTTGTAGCTCATCTGAAAAATCCTCCGTCGTGTCGGGGGCGGCCGCGGAGGCGCCTGCCCGACCGGTTGCGCAATGCCGTTACACGCGCTCGATGATGGTGGCCGTGCCCATGCCGGCCCCGATGCACAAGGTGACCAGGGCGGTGCTGAGATCGCGGCGTTCCAGTTCGTCCAGAACCGTTCCCAGGATCATCGCGCCGGTTGCCCCGAGCGGATGACCGAGAGCGATCGCGCCGCCGTTGACGTTGACCGTTTCCGGATCGAGGTCGAAGGCCTGCTGGTAGCGCAGCACCACCGAGGCAAAGGCCTCGTTGATCTCGATGAGGTCGATGTCCTGCATCTCCATCTTTGCGTTCTTCAGCAGCTTTTGCGTGACATCCACGGGACCGGTCAGCATCAGCGCCGGCTCGGAGCCGATGTTGGCGAAGGCCTTGATGCGCGCACGCGCTTTCAGGCCGCTGGACCGCCCTGCGGCGCTGGAGCCGATCAGGACCGCGGCGGCCCCGTCGACTATTCCCGAGGAATTGCCGGCATGGTGGACGTGCCGGATTGCCTCGACTTCCGGATGCGCCTGGATGCCGACGGCGTCGAAGCCGCCCATGTTGCCCATCATCTCGAAGGAGGGGTTGAGCGAGGCGAGGGACTGCATGTCGGTTTCCGGACGCATGTGCTCGTCGCGGTCCAGGATGGTGATGCCGTTGATGTCCTTCACCGGCACCACGGACCCGGCGAACCGGCCTTCTTTCCAGGATTTGCCCGCACGTTTCTGGCTCTCCACCGCATAGGCATCGCAATCGTCGCGGGAGAAGCCGTATTTTGTGGCGATCAGGTCGGCGGACACGCCCTGCGGCATGAAGTAGGAGGGGATCGCGACTTGCGGCTCGATCGGCCAGGCACCGCCCGATGCCCCGAGGCCCACACGGCTCATGCTCTCCACGCCGCCGGCGACGACCAGCTTGTGCTGTCCGGCCATGACCTGCGCCGAAGCCATGTTGACCGCGTCGAGCCCGGAGGCGCAGAAGCGGTTGATCTGCATGCCCGGAACCGAGGTCGCGTAATCCGCTGCGAACACGGCCGCGCGGGCAATGTCGCCGCCGGCCTCGCCGACCGGATCGACACAGCCCAGAACGACATCGTCGATCCTGGCGGTGTCGAGGCCGTTGCGGTCGCGGATAGCTTCCAGCGTGGTGGCGGCAAGCCGGACGGCGGGCACTTCGTGCAGCGCCCCGTCCTTCTTGCCGCGTCCGCGCGGGGTGCGCACGTGATCGTAAATATAGGCTTCGGGCATCAGATCCTCCTCTAGATCAGATCAGCCTCATTTGGCGTCCGGCAACGGATGGCCGGGCATGAGGTCATAGGGGTGTTTCCATCCGGGCAGGGACTTGATCCGGTCCAGCCAGGCGGTCACGTTCGGGTAGGGGGCCATGTCGATGCCGAGCTCGCCGTCGTAGAAGAGATAGCTGCTGAGCGAGATATCGGCGATTGTCGGTTTCGGCCCGATGGCAAAATCAGTGGCGGCGAAATGCTTGTTCAGGATCGCAAGCGCAGCGTTCGAGCGGCCGTCCAGAAACTTGGTAACATCGTTCTCGCCGGTCTTGGCCAATGTTCTCATGAACCGCAGCGGACCGATCAGTCCGGAGACCTTCTGGTTGTCAAAGATGGTCCAGCGCAGGATCTCGCGGCGCTCATCGTCATTGTCCCAGCCGAACTTGCCGAATTTCCCGAACAGGTAATCCATGATGACGGCGGACTGGGTCAGGATCCGGTCGCCTTCCACCAGAACCGGCACTTCGCCCATCTCGTTCAACGTGCTGCGGAACGCTTCCGAACGGGTTTCACCGTTGAAGAAGTCGACCCATTTCGGCTCCCAGTCGGCACCGCACAGCTCCAGCATGAGCGCTGCCTTGTAGGAATGCCCCGACTGGGCCATGCAGTGAAGAACGTATTCAGCCATAATTTGATATCTCCCTGGCAAATCGAATCCGGAGCAACACTACAGTGGCCGGACCGGGGATGCGCGGGTTAGTTTTCCTCCGGAGCGGGGATCCGGCGGACGTGCATCAGAAAGCGTCCGCGCCGACCGACATCATGGTGTCCGAACCGCTGGAGATCCGGGCGAGGTGGGCCGAGGTTTCCGGCAGGGTGCGCTCCATGAAGAAGGTGCCGAAGGCCAGTTTGTTTTCGAACCAGTCGGCCTTTCCGCCTGCATCTTCCGCCAGCTTTGCCTTGATGGTGCGGGCCATTCTCGCCCACATGTAGCCGAGCGCCGTCAGGCCGAAGAGATGCATGTAGTCGGTGGACCCTGCGCCGGCGTTGTCCGGGTTTTTCATGGCGTTGTTCATGAACCACATGGTGGCTGCCTGAAGATCGTCCATGGCTTTCTTCAAGGGGCCGGTAAACGCTGCAAGCTCCTTGTCGTCCTTGTTTTCCTTCAGGAAGGTGTTGACCTCATTGAAGAAACTCATGATGGCGCGGCCGCCGTTGGCGGGCAGCTTCCGGCCGACCAGATCCAGTGCCTGAATGCCGTTGGCGCCCTCGTAGATCATGGCGATGCGGGCATCGCGCACGAACTGCTCCATGCCCCATTCGCCGATATAGCCGTGACCGCCGTACATCTGCTGGGCGTTGACCGCATTGGCAAATCCGGTGTCGGTCAGGACACCCTTCAGGACCGGTGTCATCAGGCCCATCATGTCGTCGGAAAACTGCCGGGATTTTTCATCGTCCGAGCGATGCGACACGTCGCCGTGCAGCGCTGTCCAGATGACCAGCGCACGCGCGGCCTCGTTGAACGCGCGGATGGACATCAGTGTCCGGCGCACATCGGGATGCACGATGATCGGATCGGCCAGCTTGTCGGGGCTCTTGGGGCCCGTCAGCGACCGGCCCTGCAGGCGGTCCTTCGCATAGGTGACCGCGTTCTGATAGGCGACTTCGGACTGGGACAGACCCTGGACGGCGACGCCCAGGCGCGCCTCGTTCATCATGATGAACATGGCCTTGAGGCCCTTGTTCTCCTCGCCGACAAGCCAGCCGGTGGCATCGTCGAAGTTCATCACGCAAGTGGCGTTGCCGTGAATGCCCATCTTGTGCTCGATCGAGCCGCAGGAGACGCCGTTGGCGTCACCGGCCGTTCCGTCACTGGCGACCTGATTGCGCGGAACCACGAACAGCGAAATGCCCTTTGTGCCCTCCGGAGCGCCCTCGATCCGGGCGAGCACCAGATGAATGATGTTCTCCGCAAGGTCATGTTCGCCGGCCGAGATGAAGATCTTGGTGCCGGTGATCCTGTAGGAGCCGTCGGCTTGCGGGACCGCCTTGGTGCGGATGAGGCCGAGATCCGTGCCGCAATGGGGCTCCGTCAGGTTCATGGTTCCAGTCCACGTGCCCGCGATCATGTTCGGCAGGAAAGTCTTTTTCAGATCTTCCGACGCGTGGGTCGTGAGCGCGGCAACCGCGCCCGCGGTCAGGCCGGGATACATCGCAAAGGCCATGTTGGCCGAAGACGCGAATTCGTTGACGACAGTTGCCAGCGTATGCGGCAGGCCCTGGCCACCGTAGTCGGGATGCGCCGCCAGTGTGCCCCAGCCGTTTTCGCAAAATGCCTGGTAGGCCTTCCGGAATCCATCTGGCGTCGTCACGGTGCCGTCGTCATTGCGGACACAGCCTTTCCTGTCGCCGCTCTGGTTCAACGGCTGCAGGACCTCTTCGGCGAACTTGCCGCCCTCGCGCAGGATCGCCTCGACCAGATCGAGCGGGGCATCGGAGAAGCCCGGCAGGTCGGCATAGCGGTCGTAGCCGAAGACATCTTTCAACAGAAACAGCGTGTCGTCGACGGGCGCGGAATAGCTCGGCATGGAAGTCCTCCCAGATCTGCCTGTTCATGGCGCCTTACGTTTCCGTAAACGTAAGCTTGAAGCTCCTGTATACGCGTGATGAATTTGTCCGGCAAGTGGTTTCCCAAGGGAAGGGATGCCAAAAAAATACGTCCAAAACATGCTTTTGGGAATGAATCCGTGTCACCAGTCGCATGAATCCGTGACCTGGAGACGAAAAAACCGCCACCCGGGGGTGACGGTCAAAGCTGTGCGCAACGGTCGTGAAACCGGATCAGGCCTCTTCGGCTTCTTTCTGCTTCAGCATTCCGGACACGATCTCGACGGTGCGGGACAGTTCCTCGATGGCCTGTTCGATGTCCTTGCGCTGGACTTCGAGGACGGCAATCTGTTCGTTGAACTTGGACAGCGCCACCCGCAGCTGGGTGACCTGGCCGTCGCGCAGATCGTAGAGGTCGAGCATGTCGCGGATCTCGGAGAGGGAAAAGCCGACCCGCTTGCCCATCAGCACCAGTTTCAACCGGGCGCGGTCGCGGCGATTGTAGATGCGGTTGAGGCCATCGCGCTTGGGGTTCAGCAGGCCCTTGTCCTCATAGAACCGCAGCGTGCGCAGAGTGCAGCCGAATTCCTTGGCAAGGTCGCCGATGCCGAACTGGGTCTTCTTGGTGCTGTCGTCGGACGCGGACACCACGTCCACGAGGTCGTCTTCGTTGAGAATTGAAAGCGCTTCGCTCATAGCAGTTGGTACTCGTTTTCCAGCCGTTATCCGGCTCATCATTGATATTGTCGGTGTGTCGAAACCCGCTCCCGGGAACATGCCTCCGGAGCGATCACAGCAATTGCGGTCTGGTGCAATGTGGCCCAGCCGGTTTCTTGCGCACTGTGTAGCTTACGTTTGCGTTAACGTCCAGTCACGCTGGGGCAACCCGGGAAAAAAACGTTAACAACGCCCCTGGGCGATTCGCGTCCAAGTTTGCTTGTGAACAGCGAAACCAGCCTCAAAACAACTGGTTTTTGCATTTGGCAAGGCCGATTAACGGCCTGTTTACCCTAAGTCGACAAAGTCTTTCAAAACGCTGCGCCAGTCCTTTCGAGGGCAGAATTCGGGTGCAGACTTTCCATCAGCGGTCCGAAAGACCGTCAGTCCAGGGTCATGAGATGCCGGCTTGGAAGAAACACGAGGCAGGACGCCGCGGCCGCGATGCGTTTGAAAGCGACGGGTTTTACGACGCGCCACGCCGTGAACCTGCGCACAATCGTATCGAACGGCTGACACGCACGGCGACGGCGCTCGGTGGCCACGACCGGTATCCGCAAGAGGGTGGTGACGACGATCTGGACGCAGTCGCGGACGAACTGGACCGGCTGCTGGCGGATCAGGACGGACCGGTCGCCCGGCAGTCGTCACCGCGGCGGCGCGACACGCGCCGGGAAGCGGGCGTCGATGAGGTCATGGGCGCGCTGGACCGGCTGGACGAGCAGGTACAGGGGCTCGCCGGATACGACGACCGCCGTGCGCCGCACAGGGCCGCGCCCCGTCACAGGCCTGGCCGCTATGCCGTCGATGACCTGCCTGAAGACGAGTATTATTCCGAGGACGAGGAAGACGACGGCTACGGTTATGGTTCCGGCTATGATTCTGGCAGCGAATTTGTTTCCGCGCCGCCTCCCGGCCGTCGGGGCGGGCGCGATGCCCGTGCGAACCGGGAGACCCCTGCACACCTCTACAAGGACCTCGGCCGCCGCATCGATGCTCTGAGAGCACCGCAGGAACAGGCATTCGGCCAGGTGCGCGAAGAGATCGGTTCCCTGCGCGATGCCCTTGGCGGACTGTCGCGTGGAACCAGCGAGACCGTCGGCAGGCAGAACACGGAGCTGCGCCGTCTGTCGGACATGGTCGAACGGCTGCGCAAGGACAAGAAGAACGACCTGTTGGCCAGGGACATCCGCAAGGAAGTCGCCGAGCTCAAGGACATGGTCGGCCGCACCAACGTGGAAGGGGCGCTGCAGACGCTGGAACATGGCTATTCCCATATCCTTCAGCGCCTCGACGAATTGTCGCGTGCCTCGGTGGACCCCAGGGTCCTGCGCAGTGTCACCGCGCGCCTCGGCGAGATCGAGGAAGCCTTTGCCGTCCTGCCGCGCTCCGAGCACATGGTGGTTCTGGAAGACCGCGTGGTCAGCATTGCCGAACGTATGGAAGAACTTCTGCAGCGCAAGGGGCACGCCGACATCGAGCCGCTGCGTGCCGAATTGCGCGAAGTCCGCGGCTTTGTCGAGCAGATCGACATCAAGGGTCTCGTCGAGGGCATCGACGACCGCATGAAGTTCGTGTCCAGCCGCCTCGACGATCTGGAGGTGCTGGCCCGCGAGCAACGCGGTCTCGACACGCGCCTGTCGGCGATGGAAGAGCGCATGCCGGAGCCGGAGACGATTTCCCGGCTGCAGGGCAGGCTTGAGGATATTGTCGGCATGATGGCCGACGACCGGGCCGCCCCGGTCCCCCACGACCAGATCAGTCAGGTCGACAGCCGCCTTGACGAGATTGTCGACCGCCTGGAACGCATGGAGCGGACACCGCCGCTGCCGTCGGGCGAGGCCGGTGCCTTCGAGGCGCTGGAAAAACGGCTTGAAACGATTTCGGACAAGATCGACGCGATCGAGAAGAAGTCGTCGCGGCCGGTCCCTGTCCTCGATGCGGCGGCGATGCGCGCGGGCGGCGGCCAGGACAGCGCCTTCCTCAGCCAGCTTCAGGAGCGTTTGAACGAACTGACCGCTCGTCTGGATCAGCCTCAGGACACGGTGACCACGTCGGATCTGGACAAGCTGCGCAAGGAAATCGGTTCCATGCGGGCCAGTGTGGCCGGGCCGGGCTCCACCGAAGCCCTCGAACAGCGCATCGCGGATCTGGCCCAGGTCGTGTCGAAGGGCGCCGAAGCCACCGATGACGGCCGGTTCGAGCAATTGGGCGCGAAGGTTTCCGCCCTGGCGGATCAGATCGAGAACACCTCCACGACTGTCTTCAGCGCCGATCAGCTGTCGCCTTTCTTCGAGCGGATTGAAAAAGGGCTGGAGCAGACGCGCGCCGATGTGACGGACATCGCCCGGAAGGCCGCGCAGGAAGCTGTCGCCAACGCCCCGGGCCCGAAAAGCAGCCGGTATGACAAGACCATCAACGAGCTTCAGGGTGACCTGAAGCGATTGCTGGATGCCGCGGAAGGCAGCGAGGAACGGACCCTCAATACCTTTGACGGCGTCAAGTCCGTTCTGGGCTCCCTGACCGAACGGCTGGACCATCTGGAGCGGGGCGACATGCCCGGCATGGCCGCGTCCGCGCCGATGGCTCCGGCGGCAAGTTTCTCCCCGCTCAAGGTCGAAGAGCCTGCGCCGCTGTTCGGCCGGGCGCAAAATGCCGACAAGGTCGATCGGGCAGCGGGCGAGGGAAATCTCGACGGCGCCGGGCTCTCCGAAGACAGGGCGCGCGACCGGAAGGCGGACTTCATCGCTGCGGCGCGCCGGGCAGCGCAGGCAGCCTCCGCGGAAGCGGCCCAGCTGGAAAAGCATCGCAAACCCGAAAGCGACCCCTCGGCTGCAGACGAAGAGCGCGGCAAGGAGCGTGTCGGCTGGCTGCGGAACGTCCTCAGGCGGGACAAATCCGCAGCGGTGGCGGACGACGGAGACGATGCGGCCACCGGTCCGGATCTGGAACCGGAAGACATCTCGGATCGAAATTTCGAAGCCCAGGACACCACGGTTCTGCCGGGTGACCGCCCGGCGCCCGAAGCTCCCCAGGCATCCGGTGGCCGGCGCCGCGCCATCCTTTACACCGCTGCGGCCGTCGTCCTGCTGTTGGGGACACTTCAGGTGGTCCGGCTGACGTCGACGGGTGGGGAAGAGGCAGACCAGCTTGCCTCGGTCTCTCAGGAGACACAGGACACCGGTGAGGTCTTGCCGGTGACGGACCCTGCTGAAACCACGGCTCCCGCCCAGGGCGCTCCTGCCGATCTGGCCGAGAACCGCAACGCGGCCGCATTCGTATCTGGCGCATCTGGCGCAAATGACGCAAGTGACGCTGGCGGTGCAAGCGTTGCTGGCGCAGCTCCGGTTCAGGCTCCAGCCTCGGCCATGGCCACGGGTCCGGTGCGGCCTGCCACCGCCACCGGCGTGGCCCCGATTGCGCCTGCCGCCACAACCGATCCTGCCCCCCGGACGGAGACTGTTCAAACGGCCGCCGCCTCCGGTCCGGCGACGCCGGAAACGGATCTGGCGTTTTCGCCGCCCTCACCGATCCCGGGCGGGTTTGGCGTCCCCCCGGTCGACAGCGCCGGCGGGTTCAAGGCACCGGAGACCGGTGATGCCACCTCCAGCCTGCTTGCCAGCCTGCCGCCGGAAGGTGTCGGCCCGATGGCGCTGCGCAGCGCGGCGGCCGGCGGCAATCCCGCGGCCGAGTTCCTGGTCGGTGTGAAATACACCGAGGGCAGCGGCGTGCCGGCGGATCTTTCCAAGGCGGCCGTCTGGTATCAGAAGGCGGCCGACAAGGGGCTCGCGCCGGCTCAGTACCGGCTGGCAAGCCTTTATGAGAAGGGCCGGGGTGTCGAAAAGGACCTGCCCAGGGCCAAGGCCTGGTATTCAAAGGCCGCCGAAGCGGGCAATGCAAAGGCCATGCACAATCTTGCGGTGATCTTCGCCGAGGGCGGCGGCGGGCAACCCGACTATGCTGCCGCGGCGAAGTGGTTCGAGGCGGCCGCGAATTTCGGCGTCAAGGACAGCCTGTTCAACCTCGGCATTCTCTATGCCGGCGGCATCGGCGTCGACAAGGATCTGGTCGCCAGCTACAAGTGGTTCGCGATTGCCGCCGACCAGGGCGATCCGGAAGCGGCCAAGCGGCGTGACGACGTGGCCAACATGATGGATCAGGCAACGCTGGCAAATGCCCGGCTTGCTGTCGAGCAGTTCGCGCTGAAGACACCCGATCCAGCCGCCAACAAGGTCACCATGGAACCGGGCTGGGCCGACAGCGCCTCGTTGCCGGCGGAGAAGGTGGCGATCAAGGCGGTCGACAACACCGCGATGATACGCGATGCCCAGGACAAGCTGAATTATCTCGGATTCGAGACCGGCACACCGGACGGCCAGATGGGGCCGCGGACCAGCAGTGCCATCCGCGCGTTTCAGCGCAGCCTTGGCCTTCCCGAGACCGGCCTGGTCGACAGGCAACTGCTGGACGAACTCAAGAGCCAGGCGATCTGACACATAATACCAACCTCGACAAATAAGAACCCATCTGATGGGCCTGTTCCGGCCCGCCAGACGGCGTTGCACCGCTTGAACGGCCAACCAGGCCGTCCTGCGCAGCGCGCCTGGCCGGCAAATAGCAACAGTGCCATCAGATGGGTTCTTATTTGTTGAGATTGGTATAACGGCCGTGTGGCGACCGAAATGCGCCCATCCGAACCGGACGGGTCCGCAGACAGGTTGACACACCGGTCCGCACGGGTCTTTAACCATTTCAAGTTAGGCTTTTCGCAGTCTTGTCCGCAGTCAGTTCCGGCGTGATCCTGTGCAATTATACCTGCCCATTGCCGAGTTACCGGTCAATATCTTTGTGATATTTGGCATGGGCGGCGCCGTGGGGTTCCTGTCCGGGCTCTTCGGCATCGGCGGCGGTTTTCTTCTGACCCCTCTTCTGATCTTCTCCGGAATTCCCCCGGCGGTCTCCGTGGCGACCGTCACGACCCAGGTGGTCGCCTCGTCCGCTTCGGCGGTCGTCAGCTACTGGCGGCGAAAGGCGATCGACCTGAAACTGGCGACGATCCTGCTGGCGGGCGGCGTGTTCGGCTCGCTCATCGGCGTCGTGCTGTTCGACGTGCTGCAGGCGGCGGGCCAGCTCGATCTGGTGATCTCGCTGTCCTATGTCACCTTCCTGGGCGCGATCGGCGGGCTGATGCTGTTCGAGTCCATTCGTGCCATCCGCAGGCGCAAGTCCGGTGTGCCGCCGAAGGCCCGCAAGCCCGGCCAGCACAACTGGATTCACGGACTGCCGCTGAAGGTCCGGTTCCGCCGCTCGAAACTCTATGTCAGTGTCATTCCGGTCGTCGGTCTGGGGGCCATTATTGGTTTCCTGGGAACCATCCTGGGCATCGGCGGCGGCTTCATGATGGTACCGGCGCTGATTTACCTGCTCAGGGTGCCGACCAGCATCGTCATCGGCACCTCCCTGTTCCAGATCCTGTTCACCATGGCAGCGGCCACGGTGTTCCATGCCATGGGAACGAAGACCGTCGATATCGTCCTGGCGATGACGCTTATGATCGGCGGTGTCATCGGCGCGCAATTCGGTGCCCGCATGGGCCAGAACCTGCGCGGTGACCAGTTGCGCCTGCTGTTGGCCATGCTTGTGCTGGGGGTCGGGCTGCGCTTTGCCATCGACCTGCTTCTGGTTCCCGATGACTTCTATTCCATCGCCGTGCGCAAGGGGGCCGGACTGTGATCCGCGCCGCTTTCCTCCTATGCGCCATGCTGGCCGTCACCGGAGCGTCCGCCCAGGGGCGGCAGACGCTTGACCTGGTGACCGCGCTGTCCTCCGACGTGATTTCGATCCAGTCGAATTTCACCGGCACGGAAATCGTCATCTTCGGTCAGGCAACCAACATTGAGCGTCAGCCGAACGATCCCAGCGGCTACGAACTGGCCATCGTCGTGGAGGGCCCGCCGCAGGACATCACGACCCGCCGCAAGGGGCGATTTCTCGGTGTCTGGGTGAACCGCGAGGCGGAACGCTTCCAGAATGTTCCCTCCTTCTACGCGGTCGCCAGTTCCGTCGATATCGGCCGGATGGCAAGCCGCACGGTTCTGGACGATCTCGGGATCGGCCTCAACCATATCAACCTGGCGGTCTCTGGCGTTTCCAACGTGGCGCTGGCCGACCGGGACGATTTCCGCAAGGCCTTTATCCGGTTGCGCAGGCAAACCGGGCTCTATTCGGAGCAGCAGACCTCGATCGAATTCCTGACCGACACCATGTTTCGGACCAAGATTCCACTGCCGGCGAACATTCCCGTCGGCGACTACAAGGTGAAGAGTTTCCTGTTTCATCATGGCGAGGTGCTGTCGCAGACCGAACAGACCCTGGCCGTTGCCAAGACGGGTTTCGAGCAGATCACCTTCGAACTCGCTCAGAATTATCCGCTCGTCTACGGAATTCTCGCCGTCGGCCTCGCGATTTTCACAGGCTGGCTGGCCGGGGTGATCTTCCGCAAGGATTGACCGGATGTCTTTTGCGTAACGGCATTCCAGTCTGTCCTCCTCCTCGAGGGGCGGCCGGACGAGAGGGGGTCAGGGAAAGGGCTTTCGGCTGCCGGAGCGCTCAGTCCCCGACGAGCCGGGACGCCGTGAACGGGAACAGCCGGTCGTTGCCGAGCATGAAGACGGAAAACTGCCGGCGGCGGAAGATCATGCTGTAGGCCTCGTGGGTGACATTGAGACCACCCGTCAGCGCGCCGAAAGCCGGCAGGACCAGGCGGCTGCCGTCGGTGACGAAGCAGGCCCTGCGAATGGAGCGTCCGAACCGGCGCACGCGCGCCGCCGGATGCAGATGACCGCAGATTTCACCGGCGGATTCCGAAGAGCCGACTTTCTCGACCGGTTCATGGCGAAAGGTCAGCGGACCGATCTTGATCTCGTCGACAGTGATGCCGCACAGGCGCACCGGAGCGACCGGGTCATGGTTGCCGGTGACCCAGATCCACTCGCGGCCGAGCTGCAGGGTCGTCAGCATTGCCCGGTAGGGCGCGGGTAGCCGGTCGGATCCGTCCGGATCGTGGAAGCTGTCGCCGAGGCAGATGACCGTGGCCGGATCGAAGGCGTCGATCACGCCGGCCAGTTTCTCGAGCGTGGCACCGGTGTCATAGGGGGGCAGCATGACGCCGCGGCGCGCGTAGCTGGAGCCCTTTTCCAGATGCAGATCGGCAACCACAAGGATGGACTGGTCCGGCCACCACAGCACGCCGCTGTCATGCAGGCCGATCAACTGGCCGTTGATCTGAATGTCGTGACACACCGGCGCAGCCGCGAATTTGCGCATGTGCGACATCAGGGCACTCATTCCATGGCCTCCAGTACCAGTTCTTCTGCCGCCTCTGCCAAAAGCGTATCGATTGCCTCTCCGTAGACCGGTTCTTTGCCAATTTCCAGAAGGATGGGCACGGCGAGGGGCGAGACGTGTAAAAGTTGAGTATGCGTGATTCGTCCCCGAATCCGTGCAAGAAGTTCCCCAAGCCGCGAGATATCCAGAAGTCCTTCGGCGGCGTCGTTCCAGGTGGCTTTCAAGAGAATGTGGTCTGGCTCATGGGCGCGCAGCACGTCGTAGATCAGGTCCGAGGACACGGTCACCTGCCGGCCCGTCTTCTCCAGCCCCGGATGGCGGCGCTCTATCAGTCCGGCGATCACCGCGCAATTGCGGAATGTCCGCTTCATCAGGCTGGAGTCCGCGAGCCAGGCATCCAGGTCATCCCCCAGTATGTCTTGCTCGAACAACCGGTCGAGCTGAATGCGGCCGGAGGAAAACAGCAGCGACAGGTCGCCGAGACCCCATATGGACAGCGCGTAGTCATTGGCCACGAAGCCGAGCGGGCGGGCCCCCATGCGTTCCAGGCGCCGGGTCAGCAGCATGCCGAGGGTCTGATGCGCCAGTCGGCCCTCGAACGGATAACAGACCATGTAATTCTTGTTCGCCCGCGGAAAGGTCTCCACCAGAAGGCCGTCCTTCGCCGGCAGGACCGACTTGTCTCGCTGGAGTTCCAGCCAGTCCCGGACCTGTTCCGGTAGAGCCGCCCAGGAGGATGGTGTCGCCAGCATCGTTCTGACGCCTTCGGCGAGATAGGTCGACAGCGGAAACTTGCCACCCATGTAGGACGGGATCATCGGGTTGTCGGATTTCGAGCGCGAGACATAGGCTTCGCTCTCTCGAAGTCCCTCGAAGCGCACCACTTCACCGCCGAACAGAAACGTGTCGCCCGGGGCCAGTTGCTCGATGAAATACTCCTCGATCTCGCCGAGCAAACGTCCGCCGCGGCCCACGGGTGTCCTGCGCCCGTCCGCCTTGGAGCGGACCAGCCGCACCTTCAGCATCGGCGCTTCGACGATGGTGCCGACATTGAGCCGGTATTGCTGCGCGATCTTCGGGTGGGAGATGCGCCAGAGCCCGTCCTTGCCCTTACGCAGCCTGGCGTACTGGTCGTAGCTCTTCAGCGCATAGCCGCCGGTCGCAACGAAATCGAGCACCTTCTCGAACGTCTCCCAGTCGAGATGCCGATAGGTTTCCGAGGACCGGATCTCGTCGAAGGTGGCGAGCGCATCGAGCGGATCGGCGCAGGCGAGGCCGAGCAGATGCTGGGCCAGCACGTCGAGCGCGCCCTTGCGCAGCGGCGGCGTGTCCTGCTCACCGCGTCTGGAGGCCGCGAGCGCCGCCTGGCATTCCAGCACCTCGAACCTGTTGGAAGGGATCAGGACCGCCTTGGACGGTTCGTCCATGCGGTGGTTGGCGCGGCCGATCCGCTGCGCCAGCCGGCTCGCGCCCTTCGGCGCGCCGATGTTGATCACCAGGTCGATGTCGCCCCAGTCGATGCCCATGTCGAGTGAGGACGTGGCCACGACCGCCCGCAAGGATCCCGAAGCCATCGCCGCTTCCACCCGGCGCCGCTGGCCGACATCGAGCGAGCCGTGATGGAGCGCGATCGGCAGCGTGTCCTCGTTGATCCGCCAGAGCTCCTGAAACACCATCTCCGCCTGGCTGCGCGTGTTGACGAACAGCAGCGAGACATTGTGCGCCTGGATCTGCCGGTACATGTCGCCGATGGCATAGCGCGAAGAGTGCCCGGACCAGGGCAGGCGGGCTTCGCTGTCCAGGATCGAAATGTCCGGCTGCGCCCCGCCCGCGACCTCGACGACATGGGAAAACGCGCGGGCTCCGGGATCGGGCTGGTTCACAAGATAGGCCCTGAGGTCGTCGGGTTCGGCAACGGTCGCCGACAGGCCGACGGTTCTAAGGTCCGGCGCCAGTTTGCGCAGCCGGGCCAGCCCGAGCGCCAGCAGGTCTCCGCGCTTGGAACGTCACCAGCGCATGAAGTTCGTCGAGAATGACGGTACGCAGCGAGGCGAACAGACGGGCCGAGGCCGGGTCCGACAGGAGCAGGGCGATCTGCTCGGGCGTCGTCATGAGAATGTCCGGCGGGTTCAGCTTCTGCCGCTGACGCTTGTGCGACGGCGTGTCTCCGGTGCGGGTTTCCAGCCTGACCGGAAGGTCCATTTCGGACACCGGGGCTTCCAGGTTGCGCGCGATATCGACGGCGAGAGCCTTCAGCGGGGAGATATAGAGCGTGTGAATGCCGTTGCCGGCCGCGCCGGGCTTGCGCTTGCCGCGTTTTTCCAGCTCGACAAGGCTCGGCAGGAACCCGGCCAGCGTCTTGCCTGCGCCTGTCGGAGCGATCAGGAGCGTGGAATGACCTAGAGAAAGATGATCGATCAGTTCAAGCTGATGGGCACGTGGATCCCATCCCCGCGCGGCGAACCAGGTCTGAAACTTTTCGGGAAGCAGTGCAGCGGCCATGGCACTGTTTTAGGATAACGGATACAAAAAGGCGAGGGATGCGCGAGGCGGTATGTTCACTTTGTGTTCAGGGCGGTGCCCGGCGCGTTTCACAAGGTTTTTTTAGCGCCCGGCGCTTGAACTGGTCCCACGCCGACCCATAAAGCTAGCGATGTCTGATCTCCTCACATTGACGCCCCAGGGTCTCTATTGCCCGGAGGCCGGCGCCCATATCGATCCGGTCCGGCCGGTCGACAGAGCGATCATCACCCATGGTCACGCCGATCATGCCAGGTCGGGCCACGGCGCCGTTCTGGCGACAAGGCAGACGCTGGAGATCATGGCGATCCGCTATGGTGCGGACTTCTGCGGTCAGGCGCAGGCCATCGGCTATGGCGAGGTCCTGACCGTCGGCGGCGTCGATGTGTCCCTGCATCCGGCCGGTCATGTGCTCGGCTCCGCCCAGGTCCTGCTGGCCGCCCGGGGGCAGCGCACGGTCGTATCGGGCGACTACAAGCGTCAGCCCGATCCGACCTGCGCGCCGTTTGAACCTGTCCTGTGCGACACGTTCGTCACCGAAGCCACCTTCGGCCTGCCGGTGTTCCGTCATCCGCCAGCTTCCGGGGAAATCGCGAAGCTGTTGTCGTCGCTGGAGCTGTTTCCCGACCAGACCCATCTGGTCGGTGCCTATGCGCTCGGCAAGGCGCAGCGGGTGATCGGCGAACTTCGGGCGGCGGGCTACACCAGGGTGATCTACCTCCACGGCGCACTGGAAAAGCTGACGGCCTATTACGAAAGCCAAGGCGTTGGTCTCGGGCCGGTGGAACCGGTCGGAAAGCGCGGCAAGGAACTCAAGGGGGAAATCGTTCTCTGCCCGCCCGGGCAACTCTCGGATCGCTGGGCGCGCCGCTTCGGCGACCCGGTCACGGCCATGGCCTCCGGCTGGATGCGGGTGCGGGCCCGCGCCCGCCAGCGCGGCGCGGAATTGCCGCTGATTGTGTCCGACCATGCCGACTGGGACGATCTCTGCCGTACGGTGATCGAGACCGGGGCCGAGCAGGTCTGGGTGACCCACGGCGCGGAGGAAGCGCTCGTCCACTGGTGTGAATTGAATGGACGAAACGCCCGTCCTCTCAATATGATAGGCTATGATGACGGCGAGGACGCCGACACGGTTCCGCCTGCGGACAGTGAGGCGGACCGACGCAATGCATAACAGTTCTGGGGAGGCCATCATGGCGGATGACGGTGGAAGTGCGGGCGCCGGCAATGGTGCGGATGACGGTGTGGATGACGGTGCCGGGTCCGGCGCGAACGGAGACGCGGAAGAAGCGATTGCACAGCTCTTCGACGACTACCAGGCCGGATTCAACGATTATGAAATCGAACGGATCTGCGACTGCTTCGCCCTGCCTGCCGTCATCTGGCAGCACGAAAAAGGCCATGTCTTTCACGACGAAGAGGAATTGATCGAAAACATCGAGGCGTTGTTGAAGGCCCTGGAAAAGGAGGGCGTCAGCCATTCCGACTTTCACGTCGTCTCCAGCCATGTCAGCGGCTCCTCGGCCCTGGTCACTCTGGACTGGTCGCAGGAATCCACCGATGGCGAAGCCGTCTTCGAATTCACCTGCCATTATCAGCTGATTCAGGACGGGCCGGACTGGGTGATTGCCTGCATCGTCAATGAATGAGCAGGCGCGCCGTGATTGTTTGAATACGGGATTTGTCACCATCTGCAGTGCTGACGCGCAGGCTCGGGAGGCACCGGAGCTTTGAATTCATCTCAAATCTGAACTCAATTCAGGGTCCTGACCTTCCAGGGACCGCAGACATCCCAGAATGCTGTCTGTGAGATGGGTCGCGATTTCATCGAGGCCGAACCGGGCCTGGCCGGCGTGAACGAACGCATGCACCACCGAGCGGCACATGTTCATGATGACGAATATCGCCGGCTTCAGCCGCGCGCCGTCGCTCACAAGCGTTCTTTCCTTCAGAAATTCGGTGAGCATCACCACCATGTTTTCCTCAAAATATGTCCGGTCGATCATTTTGGTGCCGACAGGGACCCATTCCTCGAAGGCGGCGTACAGTTTGGGGGACTTCGAATGGTTGACGAGGCTTGTATGGACGACAAGCCTTATGGCATCGCGAAATGGCAGATGCCGGGAGTCGGCGATGCAGGTTTCCACGACACGCAACTGTTCGTCGTGATGGGCCTTCTGGACCTCGAAGATGAGGGCATCCTTGTTTGGAAAGTACTGATACAGCGAGCCGATGCTGATCCCGGCACGTTCGGCGATCTGGTTGGTCGTGGCCAGTTCGTAGCCGGTTTCGGAAAAGACCTGCTCGGCAGCCTCGACGATGGTTTCCACCATCATGCGTGAACGAAGTTGTTTCGGCTGACGCCGCTGTCCCGGCTTGAGATGCATCTGCACGCAGACCCCCTGATTGATCGCTCCGCGTCTTTAATGATCAAAGATGGGTCGAATTGTGACTGGAACGCGAGCAAAGGCCGTTTCTGGAATTGGACCTGTGCCCCAGAATGTAAATAATATAAATAAAAACAAATATTTATAGAAATTTATCTGCAATTGAAATCGCCCATGTTGCAGGTGCGAAAAGCGAGTTTCTGGAAAATCCGCACTCAATCATAGTCCCTCTGCCGTCCGGGCTCCTCGCGGCTGGGAGCAGTTCTTCCGGTGAAGCGGCAGTTGATTGATCGGAGGTTATGAGTTTGCGCAATCACAGGGAACTGGTCCTGATCGCCGGGTTCAAGTTGGCAATGACAAGCTTTGCAGCCGGGCCCGCCCTGGCAGCGGACTTGAAGACTGCCGATGACGAGCGCTCGAAGGGAATTCACGGAATGGTTCTCCTGGGGGGTGGCATCGCGCCCGATTTCGAAGGCTCCGCGGAATATGCCGCCATTCCGTTCGCCTTCGCCACCGTGAGGGCCTATGGCGTCGAATTGCAGATCCTGGGGCCTGAAGTGGCGTTGAACCTGCGGCCTGATGCCGTCTTTCAGCTGGGTCCGATAGCTGGCTACAATCTTGGCCGCGACGATGTCTCCAACGATGTCGTTGACCGGCTCGATGCCGTCGACGGGGCATTTGAAATAGGGGGGTTCGCCAAGTTTAGGTTCAACAGCCTGCTGGCGCAATCGGACATGCTTGAACTGTCGGCGAAACTGATGGCCGATATCAGCGGCGGCACCGATGGCACAAGGGGAACGATCGGAGCGTCCTACTCGGTCGTGGTGACAGAGCGTGCCCGGATCGGGGTGAATGTCTCTACCGGTTTTGCGACCGACAGCTACATGGACGCCTATTTCGGGGTCTCAGGCGCCGGGGCGGCCCGCTCCGGTCTTTCGGCCTATAAAGCCTCCGGCGGCCTGAAGGACGTCGGGTTCGGCATGATGGCGAACTACAGGATCACCGAGCGCTGGGGCGTGATGGGCCAGCTGCGGTACTCAAGGCTTCTGGGTGATGCTGCCGACAGCCCGATCGTCAAGGAAGAAGGCTCGGCCGACCAGTTCATGGCCGGACTGGGCCTGTCTTATTCCTTCTAGGGAAGTTGGCCCTTGTGAAGAAGCAAGGCATAGCCGGCCGGTGCCGGCAGCGGTCAAGATGAAAGGCCGGTGGGATCCCCCACCGGCCTTTCATTCAGGTCTTCGCCTTGGTGGCCTTGCGCTCGGAGCGCGACGGCTTGTTCCTCTTGGCGGCTTTCTTTTTCGCGGCGGCCGGTTTGGCGGCTGCCCGGGTGCGCGGCTTGCGGCGTTCGCCCTCGCCAGCATCCGCTGATCTGGGCTTGCGGGGCGCATCGCCGTCTGTAAACGCGTCGCCCTGCGCTGCGAGAAAACCGCCAGAAACTTCCGGTCTATCATCGCAATCGCCGCGGCCTTCATCTTGATCAAATCCGTCCACACGGCCTAGCCATTCTGCTTTCGCTTCGTACGGGCGATGATACCACCCAGTTCACCTCCGTTCTGAAGCTCGGGTGCAAATCCATTGACCTGCATCACAGGTTGCCCGCTTGCGAGCAGAGCACGCACGTAGGTTTCGGCAAGTGAACCAACGTAGGATGGCCATATTCCGTCGTAGGATTGATTGTTTCGCGCTTCATCAAGCTCCCTTACGACTACCTTCGCCAGATCACGCTTCCCCGATTCGACCATTAATCGCCAGCGCGTGTCGCGCAACTGGAAACGTTCCGGTGCCACCTTGATAGCATGGTCCATATGTTTGAGAGCGGAGCCAAAATCACCGGTAAACTTAGCTTCCTCCGCATAGAGTTCGAAGGGCGCCGCTCCTGCGTCGGGGTGATCCTCCAAGTTGCTAAGCGCGCTGCGATAAAGCCCATCGATGTTTGCTGGAACCTCGTCTTCCATCTTTTTTCCTAAGTATTTCCACTCCAGATAGACCCGCGAAATAGAGGATAGACTGAATACGGTGCGTTTGAGTTTTACGTATTCTATTGCGAGTTGCTCGGCGCGTGCGTATTTCGGGAATTTGCTTCTCAGAATGCAGCGGATCAGGGGTCGATAGATAAACTCGCGGCGTCGATTTCTGTCCGAGTTTAACTTCAAGGCTTCTTCGTATGCAGGAATCGCTTCGTGGAACTCTCGCTTGTATTCATACAAGTCTGCCTTCAAGAACGCAGCAATTGGCTTACTGCGATGATCGGCGTTAAGACGCTGGATGCATTGTTCCGCTAATGGATATTTTCGCATGCGTATGGCCACCAGACAGAAGTAGCGATCGATTTCCATTCGCGATGCATCACGGAATTGACCGCGCTTCTCGTGCGCCATCTTTAGAAGGCGAAACGCTGGCTTGTACTTCCGAGCGTGATAAAGGCGTATGCCTGCCTGAAACCAGTGCGCTGCCGAAACGAAGCTGCTAATACTATCCGGAAGGTTCACGTTTTTGGACAGTAACGCGGCCTGTATCCTTGATTCCAGCCGGATATATTCGTGATTACCGTTTTCGTTTGACAGGTGTACCTCGAATGGCTTGCTGGCGAAAATCCGCCGCGCTTCTTCGACCCACTTCACTAGTTCCGGGCGGATCAAGCTTGCGTTCATTCGTCTGACAAGAAGCGGCGTCAGGCGATAAAGTTCTTCCGTTTCGCGCTCAACGAGGCCGAAGTCAATCAAGCGGCTCAGCACTCGAAGCATGGAACCCGTTGGCTGCACTGCGGCTTCCAGATCGGCTATGTGGCAGGGTGATACGTCGTTGAGGAAGATCAAGGTTTTTCGCTCTTCTGGATCCCCTCTCAACTGACCAAAGGCCCAGCTCAGATAGGTGGATATGGACTCGGCTAGCCGCTCGTCTTCTTGTGCCAGCATCGCGTCGATGTCATCGAAATTCTCAATCCGTGCGGCCGAACGCACGAGCGAGACCAGAAATCCAACGTTTCCGCCCGCTGCTCGCACGATACGCATCACGTCTTCATCTTGCCAGCGATGCGGATTCTGATCAAAATGACCAAGGAGTTGAAAGCAGAATTCAGTCAGCTCGACTTCATCAATGGTCGAAACACGGAAAGGTGCCATAAAGCCCCGGCTCTCAATCAGGCGTTGCCCCGTCAGCGGAAGCTGGGAAATGATAAACAGCTTCGTTCGTGTTTCGGGCCGCAATTTGGCGGCGATTTCGTCGATCCATTCTGGCACCTCGACGCCTTCTTGCACGAGCCACGCATTTCTCAGGATCAGGAAATTGCCGCTAGCAGCAATGCGCTCCACCGCGTCCGCAACCAGCTGAATGTCATCGCCGTTCGGGGCCTTGTTCAACTGCTCCAGTCGCGCGATGTCTGCACCGAATGCTTCGCTTTCGATCCTCAGAAGAAGCTGGCGCGGGAGCGTTGCCTCGTTCACCTCTATGACGATACCCAGACCATTAGGGAGAAGGTCTCGGTTCACGCTCCGCACGAGTGTCTCTCGACCAATACCGTTGAAACCGGAAACCCAGCACGCCGGAGTCAAGGAAAACCTGTCCTTCTCAAGCGTCTTACGCAAGGTTTGAACCATACGGTGGCGCGGCAGTCGAGGGTGATCGGATTTCAGTATCGGCTCGGCCACTTCAGAGATCAGAGCTTTCGCTTGCTGAGCGGTTACGCCCGGGTCACTAGCACGATACTCGGCAAGTGGTTTCAGAGCGTCAAAAACAAGTTTTTGCTCCTCGTCCATACCTTCCCGCCAAAACAGCGGGTGGGCGTCAAGGCGGAGTATAATTGGAATATGCGATCCGGAGCGATAAAGCCTCGCAGCCTGCTTGATCTCTCGAACGCAACCGGGACTTTCGGGAAAATTTTTCGACCAGAAAACAACCACGACTTTAGAATTTGGAAGCTCTTCGAGCGCGATTTCGTCCCACATACGAACGCCGTGGCGACCGGTCTTAGAATAGAGATAGACCCAGTCGTCGGGGAAGCCTTTCCAAGTCGCTTCCGCAAAACCAACGTCTAGACTAGATACTGAGAAAAATAAAGGATACATCACTCACCTCATGAAACCCAATTAGGGTATATCTGGACCGTAAGGTCGTCCAGTCGCAAGGCATGGCGCGAAATCGGTCTGCTCGTGATGCGCAGTGAGCATCACACTGTCGCAGACAACTCTTGCCGCATCATCGATCGCGAATGGTAGAGCTGGGGAGTTGGCTCGCTTGTCACAAACGTCCCGAAAAGAATAGCTCCCGACCTTCGCCGAGCTCAAACCGAAAGGCAATTTGGGACCAGGTTAGTTAATGTGCAAAATGATGCTTCGAGTTCAACCGGCAAGAAGCAGTATCAAAACGGCTCGCAGAGTAACATTAAATCGCAAAAAATATTTGGAAGATATTTACTACGCAGAGGCGGAAAATTTTTATTGAGAAAGTTTTCATTCAGTATTAAGTCTAATCATATTGGTGTAGTTGTAATCTTCCCATTTTGGGTGGGTTCTGAAAATGAACTTTTTGTAGCCTGACTCAGTTTCATTGATCGTGTCCCATGTCTTGCTGCAAGCGAATCAAAGGCTGGAGAAGCCCAATTTCCAACCCATTGGTTTTGGGAAGATTACCGGAGCAGCTCTTCCGGGGAGCCGGCAGCTGATTGATCGCAGATTATGAGTTTGCGCAATCACAGCGAACTTGTCCTGAGCGCCGGGTTCAAATTGGCAATGATATGCTTTAGAGCGGGCCCTACTGAAGCAGCAAGGTACATCCGGTCGATACCGGCATCAGACTAGATCAAAGGCCGGCGGGGTTTCCCGCCGGCCTTTCGTTCAAGTCTTCGCCTTGGTGGCCTTGCGCTCGGAGCGTGACGGCTTGTTCCTCTTGGCGGCTTTCTTTTTCGCGGCGGCCGGTTTGGCGGCTGCCCGGGTGCGCGGCTTGCGGCGTTCGCCCTCGCCAGCATCCGCTGATCTGGGCTTGCGGGCCGCATCGCCGTCGGTGCCGTCGAGGTCTTTGGCAAGGGCCTTCATGTCCAGCGGTTCATAGGCCGGATGATTGGGCACCGCATCCTTGTCGTCGGTCCGGCGGCGCGGCTTGCCGCGCGGGGCATCGAAGTCCCGTTTCGGGCCGCGCTTCGGCCCTTTCGGCTTCAGCGTGTCCTCCGCCCCCATGTTTTCATAGTCCGGAGCATCATTCTTGTTGAAGCGGCGTTTCGGCGGACCGGAACGGCCGCGCCGGTCATCGTCTTCCTTGGGAGGGGACGGGATCTTGCCGCCGCGCGCATCCAGAAGGGTGATGGTGGCGTTTTCTTCTCCGGAGCCGTCGCGCTTGATTACCTCGGCAAAACGCTGGCCGTGGCTGCCGGCGATCTCGAAGTAAAGCTGGTTCTGGAAGATCTTGATCGCGCCGACTTCCTTCTTGGTGACATGGCCCGCCCGGCAGATCAGCGGCAGGATCCACCGCGGTTCGGCGCGCTGACGGTGTCCGAGGGAAAGCGAGAACCACACACCGTCCTCGAATTTGCCGGTGATTTCGGCGCTGCGGCCGCCGCGCGCGCCCGCGTCCCGGCCCTTCAGAGCGGACTCGTTGAGTTCGCCGATCTCCTCGGGAGCCGGCAGGCGGGACTGGCGCAGCTTGACGAAGGCGGCGGCAAGCTGTTCCGGGCTGTGCAGAGCCAGCAGCTCCTGCGCGATGGCGCGGTCTTCTTCTTCAAGCTCCACGCTCAGGGCCGGGTCGGCAAGCAGCCGCTCCTTGTCCTTCGCACGAATGTCGTCCGCCGTCGGCGCGCCTTTCCAGGTGGCCTTGATGCCCGCGAATTGCAGCACGCGCTCGGCCTGGCGGCGGCGCGGGAAGGGGACCATGAGCACGCAGGTGCCCTTGCGCCCGGCGCGGCCTGTACGGCCGGACCGGTGCAGAAGCGCGGACTTGCCGGTCGGAAGATCCGCATGGATGACGAGGTCGAGGTTCGGCAGATCGATGCCGCGGGCCGCCACATCGGTGGCGACGCAGACCCGGGCACGGCCGTCCTTGATGGCGGCCAGCGCGCTGGAACGCTGTTCCTGGCTGAGTTCACCGGACAGGGACACGATGGAAAAGCCGCGGTTGGCGAGACGGGAGGTCAGCCGGCTGACGGCCTCTCGGGTCGAGCAGAACACGATGGCCTTGTCGGAATCGTGCAGGCGCAACACGTTGATCAGCGCATTCTCGCGCTCGTTCGGGGCAACGGGATGGGCGATGTAGTCGATATCGCCATGCTGTTCGCGCGCATTGATGGTCGACAGGCGCACAGCGTCCTTCTGGAACCGCTTGGCAAGTTCGGCGATCTGCTTGGGCACCGTTGCGGAGAACATCAGCGTGCGCCGTTCGCGGGGCGCAGCGTCGAGGATGAACTCAAGGTCTTCCCGGAAGCCCATGTCGAGCATCTCGTCGGCTTCGTCGAGGACCACTGCGCGGATTTCGGAAAGATCCAGGGCGCCGCGTTCGATGTGATCGCGCAGGCGGCCAGGCGTGCCGACCACGATGTGAACACCCCGGTCCAGCGTGCGCCGTTCCATGCGCGGATCCATGCCGCCGACACAGGACGCCGTGGTGGCGCCTGCATCCTGGTAGAGCCAGGTCAGCTCTTCCTTGACCTGCAGGGCCAATTCCCGGGTCGGCGCGATCGCGAGCGCTATCGGTGCGCCTGCCCGGCCGAGGTGGTCCTCGCCCTGAAGCAGGGTCGGGGCCAGCGCAAGGCCGAAGGCGACGGTCTTGCCCGATCCGGTCTGCGCGGAAACAAGCAGATCCGCATCTTCGGGGGCATCCGTGAGAATGCTTTGCTGTACGGGAGTGAGGCTTTCATAGCCCCGTTTCGCCAGCGCGGCCTTGAGTGCCGGGGCGAGAGACGTCATATCGGTCATCGAAATCTTTCAACTGCTCCGGATCATCTGCATGCCATTCAGCAGTCTACCGGATTGGGCCGATCTTGCATCAGCCATAGGATGGCCGCGGCTTATACAGGCAAAAGCCGGCTCCGTCCATCCCGGATGACGCATGGCAGCCTTGACGCTGGCGATTGCAGATGCATTTAGCGCTGGTGAAAACATGTTTTCCGGTCGGTATTGATGTCATGCGCGCATTCTCCCAGTTGCTGGACAGGCTCTCTCTTGAACCTCGGCGCCTTGCCAAGGAAGCGCTGCTGATGCGGTATCTGCGCGAGACCCCGGATCCGGACCGGGGCTACGCACTGGCGGCCCTGACCGGCGGTCTCGCTTTCAAGAACGCGAAACCGGCCCTGCTGCGGTCCCTGATCAGTGACCGGTCCGATCCGCATCTGTTTGCCCTGTCCTATGATTTCGTCGGCGACCTGTCCGAAACCATCGCGCTGATGTGGCCACGATCTCAGGACGCCCTGCCGGCACAATCGGCCGGTACGCCGGAGGCGCCCTCCCTGTCGCAGGTCGTCGGTCAACTGGAGGAAACGGGCAGGACACAAATGCCGGATCTCCTGACCGGCTGGCTGGACGCCCTCGACGAAACCGGCCGCTGGGCACTGTTGAAGCTGGTGACGGGCGGCCTCAGGGTCGGCGTGTCCGCCCGCCTTGCGAAATCCGCCGTAGCCAGGCTCGGCGGGCTGGACGTGGCGCAGGTCGAGGAAGTCTGGCATGGGCTGTCCGTGCCCTATCGGGATCTGTTCGCCTGGGTGGAGGGAAGCGCCGGCCCGCCGGAAAACGACGACCCCGCGCCGTTCCGGCCGGTGATGCTGGCCCATCCCCTTGATGAAGACCGGGACCTTGAGCAATTGCGGGCCAGCGATTTCGCAGTCGAATGGAAATGGGACGGCATCCGCGTCCAGGCAGCCGCGGGCCGCTCTGACAAGGCGGGCAACGTCCGCCGCCTGTTCAGCCGGACGGGAGAGGATATTTCCAAGGCGTTCCCGGACATCGTTGAACTGCTGACCTTTGATGCCTGCATCGACGGTGAGCTTCTCGTTGTGTCGGACGGCGCGGTGCGTCCGTTCTCCGATCTCCAGAAACGCCTGAACCGCAAGACAGCCGGACCGAAACTGATCCGGGACTACCCGGCCGCCATCCGGGCCTATGACATCCTCGACCTTGAGGGCGAAGACCTGCGCGCCCTGCCTTTTTCGCAGCGACGCGCCAGGCTGGAGGCTTTTGTCGCCGGTCTGGCGGACACAAAAATTGACCTGTCGCCCATGGCCGACGCCGGGACCTGGCAGGCAATCGCAGGTGCGCGGGCGCGCCCGCATGAACATCTGCCCGCGTCCGACGCAGCGGCCGTCGAAGGCGTGATGCTGAAACGTTGGGATTCGGTCTATGCCGCCGGACGCCCGAAGGGGCTGTGGTTCAAATGGAAGCAGGAGCCGCGGTTGATCGATGCCGTGCTGATGTACGCGCAACGTGGCCATGGCAAACGCTCTTCCTTTTATTCCGACTATACGTTCGGCGTCTGGCGGGACGGTGAAGACGGCCCTGAACTGGTGCCGGTGGGTAAGGCCTATTTCGGCTTCACCGACGACGAGCTCCGGCAAATCGACCGGTTCGTGCGCAACAACACCGTCAACCGGTTCGGGCCGGTCCGCGAGGTCGCGCATGGTCCGGATGCCGGACTGGTTCTGGAGGTCGCGTTCGAAGGGCTCAATCGGTCCGGACGGCACAAGTCCGGGGTCGCCATGCGGTTCCCGCGCATATCCAGGCTGAGGTGGGACAAGCCACCCGCCGAAGCCGATCGCCTCGAAACGCTTGAAGCAATGCTGCCGGAGCAGGATCCGGCCCGGACCTGACAATCGGGCACGGGATTGCCGGATTGCAGCAATTGGCCGTGCTTTGGCCATGGAATCATGGCACGCCTTGGCAAACACGAACGCTCGGCATCGTGCCGGCACTGGAGAGGCGACATGACAATCCGCATCCCGCGCAACGCTCTTTTTACCGGCGTGATGTCGGCGGCGATACTGTTCGCGGCGGCCGCGTCCGCACAGGACAGCGTGGCGCCGGCAGATGCGCAGGCCGCGACCCAGGGACAGCCGGAGCGCTATTCACTGGTTGCGATCGATGGCGACATTCTGAGAGTGGACCGGCAGAACGGCACCGTTTCGGTTTGCCGCGAGCAAAATCAGGCCTGGCGATGCCGTCCGGTTCCGCTGGCCGAAGACGCCTATCTCGCGGAAATCAGTGAACTGGCCGGCGAGGTCGACCGGCTGACCGCGCGTCTGGAGCAGCTTGAGAGCGCGGGGCCGAAAACGGACGGCAAACTTCCGCCCGGTTCCGCTCTCGACCGACCCGGCGCGGACAAGGACAGCAGCGACCACCCGTCTTTGATGGACGAGGAGGAGGAAGACCTTGAAAAGGTCCTGACCTTCACGGAAAGCGCCATGCGGCGTTTCTTCGGCATGGTCCGGGAGCTGCAAAAGGACTTTGAGGGCGACGAAAACTGAGTTTCACGCCTTCGCCTAGTCGATCAGCATCTGGTTGATGCTCTGGAAAGCTTCCTGGGGCAGTTCCACAGCGGTCCGGCTCTTCAGATCCATCGTCAGCGCAACGACATCGACGGTCGCCGCGAGCCGGTTCGTTCTGCTTTCGAACACATGATGGCGCATGGTGAAGGTCTTGGGGCCGACGCTGGTGAACCCGGACAGGACCGTCACCATGTCGCCCGTCTTCAGCGGGGTGACCCAGGTCAGTTTCATTTCCGCTGCGACCCGACCATATCCGTTGTCGGTCAGATAGGTGTGGTTCATGGGCGTGCGCTGCCAGACATGGGCGACACCATCGGTGCAGCATGACAGGACAAATCGGTCATCCGCCTTGCCGTCGATGCCGATGTCGCGCGGCAGAACCGTACCGCGATAGGCGATGCGTGCGCCCTTGCTCTCCAGCGCCGGAACCGTCGAGCGCTGATTGGCCGGACCGGCCGGAATGCCTCTCGGGGCGGCGTCGGCAATCATCGAAGCCTGGAACCCCTTGAAGCGCTGCCGCAGCGTCTTTGCCGAATTGGCGCTGGGCTCATATCCGTCGAGAGCGGTGGCCGTCAGCGTTCCCGTGGTGCCGTCGCGCATCTCGTGAATGACGGTCAGCATGTGCGGACCGTCAAAGGCGATCGTCGAATGGACGGTGATGAGGTCTCCCATGCGCATTTCCTGGTGAAACCGCACATGACGCACCCTGCGGGCACCGACCAGTGTCTCACTCAGGCCGCTGAGAAGCCGGAACTGGCGATCGGCCTCTTCGAACCGGCCAAAGTAAAATTGAACGTTCAGATGATCATTTTCGTCGCATTCCCAGCGATTAACAAATGAAAACAGCGTTGTCTGTATTGTCATAATATGGTTTCGCGCACTCAGTGATTTTGATTTTGAACTTGCTTCTATGCGGTCATTTGTTGCTGTGTTTGCCTTGATTATCAACAACAAATCGAGGATGTGGAAAAGGAACTTGTTCAGCGGCTCGTCCATGCCCGAGAATTTCCGTTCCTCCGGGCCGTGCATTTGCCAATTCCAGGTTGAAGTGTCTGCGCCAATGCAAACCCGGCCGCCGAACACGGAAATTTTGCATGACGTAGCGTCATCATGCGTCAAATCGTCGGTGTAGACAGAAAGCATGGTTTGACTTGCGCGTCTGCCGTGATGCAAACATACTTATTAAAGGCCGCAACAATGGGGCTCTGCTTTGAAAATACAGGGGCTGAATGCGTGCCGGGAGGAACAAGGCACGGCAGCCCTGCGTCAAGCAGCGACCCCGAGGCTGTCGAGGGAGGAATAACAACGTGCCGGCGACATTGTATCGATTCATTATCGCGGATGATCATCCCCTGTTTCGAGGCGCATTGCGCCAAACGCTTGAGACACAGTATCCGGATGCCGTCATTGAAGAGGCCGGGGCGCTGGAGGATGTGACCGGGCGTCTGGAACAGGATGGGGACGTTGACCTGATTCTTCTGGACCTGACGATGCCCGGCATGCGTGGTTTTTCCGGCCTGATGTATCTGCGGGCGCAATTTTCCGGTGTGCCGGTGGTCGTTGTCTCTGCCAACGAGGATCCGCAAGCCATTCGCCGCGCGGTCGAGTTCGGCGCCTCCGGCTTCATTCCCAAATCACACGGCATCGAAGTGATCCGTCAGGCGATCTCCGAAGTCATGTCGGGAAACATGTGGACCCCTCCGGACGTCGATTTGTCGGCGGACGACGGCAGCAGCGACCTGGTCCAGAGACTTGCCACGCTGACCCCGCAACAGGTCCGTGTCCTCATGATGCTGTCGGAAGGCCTCCTGAACAAGCAGATCGCCTATGAGCTTTCCGTTTCGGAAGCGACCGTCAAGGCACATGTGTCTGCCATCCTCCAGAAACTGGGGGTCGAGAGCCGGACGCAGGCGGTCATTGCCGCCTCGAAGATAGAAGCCGGACAGTGGCAACTGGGCGGCGAAGCCGCAGAGGCCGCCGGCGCGCAGTAGCGCCCTTCAGTCCGCCGGTACCCGGAGGACGCCAGGGCGTATCGGGGCGGTCGCGCGCGTCTCCCCGGTCCCCGTTTGCCTGCCGTCTCCAGACGAATTTCCCGATTGTGCGGATTTCCGGCCACCGCTTTTACCGGAATTTCAGGGAATGCATGTATCCATTGGCCTCACGGGGCTGAGCCCCGCACTGTGCGGAACGCGGATGCGGAGACAAAATGCGGCTCAGCGCCAACTGGAACCTGATCTTTCGGACGGTCTGTCTGGCTCTTGTGAAGCCGGGTCAGCCGTTCAAGTCGGAACACGGCTACAGACGTGGGGACACCGGTGGAACGCCGGGGTCGAACCCGGACCGTGCATTCCTGCTTGCGTTCGGTCATCCGGTTGTCGAACAGCATCTGGCGCGCCGTGTGCGTGCCGCGCAGATTTCCAGCATCGCGCGCCTGACGCCTTTCACCATACTGGCCAACGTGGTCAACACCTTTGTCATCGCGGTGACATTCCAGAATTTTCTCCCGTTTTCCTATCTCGCCACCTGGATTGCGGCCATTGCCGCCTTGCTCGGCTACACCCTGCTGAAATGGGTCAGGGCCAAGAGATCACCGGTCCAGCTCGCCTCCCGCCGGTCCCTGAACAAGGCCGTGCAACACGCGACGGTCTTCAGTCTGCTCTGGGCCGTGGTACCGATCACGGCTTTCGCCACCGGGGATCCCGACGGCATCTGGATCGCGGCCTGTGTCAGCACCGGCATGCTGTGCGGCGGCGGCTTCGCGCTTGCCACCGTTCCCCAGGCCGCTTTCCGCTGGGTCGTCATTCTCTACGTGTCCTCGCTTGTCTCGCTCGTCATCGGGCAAAGCCATGCCCTGTGGCCGCTATTCCTGCTCCTGACCAGCTACACGCTGGTGGTTCTCGGCAGTGTCGCGTCGAGTGGCTGGCTGTTCGCGTCCCACTTTCTGGCCGAAGCCGAACTGGAACAGCGTGGAGAGCTGATCGCGCTGCTTCTCAACGAGTTCGAGGAAAAGGCCAGCGACTGGATCTGGGAGACCGACAGCGGAGGATTTTTCCGGTCCGTATCCGACCGGTTCGTGCACGCAAGCGGTCAGAAACGCCCCGCGCTCGAGATCATGCGCATGGTGGATCTGGCGTATTCGCTGGACGAACCGGACGCCCGCTCGGCCGTGGCCGGACTTGAAGAGGTGATGTCGTCCCGGCGGGCTTTCCGCGACATCGTCATCGGTGTCGAGGTCGCCGGCGAGGAACGCTGGTGGTCGCTGGCGGCCCGTCCGGTTCACGACGATCACGGCTCGTTCACCGGTTACCGCGGCGTGGCTTCCGACATCACGGAAGCCCGCAGGGCAAGCGCATTGGTGTCCCACCTTGCGGAGCACGATTCCCTGACCGGGATCGGCAATCGAAGCTGGTTCCTGAAGCAGGCGGAAACGCTTATGGCGCAGCAGAGCCAGTTCGCGGAGAACGCGCTGACCCTGTTCCTGATCGATCTGGACAATTTCAAGGTTGTGAACGACACCAGCGGCCATCCGGCGGGCGACGAGTTGCTGCGCCAGGTCGCGGCCCGGTTCACGTCTCTCAGTGAAGGCGGCACCATCCTTGCCCGTTTCGGCGGCGACGAGTTCGCCGCGCTCGGCCAGTTCGTGAGCGACGAGGCCGCGCTCGCCTTCGCGGAGGAACTCGTCAACGTGGCGCGCAAGCCCTTCCGGATCGGCCGCAGGGACTTTGCTATCGGCGCGACCGTGGGGTTCACCTGCTTTCGCGACCGCGGGGACACGGTCGATGACCTGATGCGCAAGTCGGACATTGCGCTCTACAAGGCCAAGGAAAGCGGCCGTGGCCGCGCTCTTGCGTTTGAAAACGAGATGGAACGGGAGGTGCGCGAGCGCCGCGAGCTCGAAGCGGATCTACGTGAGGCGTTCGAATACGAAAAGCTCAACGTCGAGTTCCAGCCCATCGTGGATGCGCGCTCCGGCAAGGTCGTCTCCAGTGAAGTACTGTTGCGCTGGCTGCATCCCACACGAGGCGATGTTGCGCCGGACACCTTCATTCCGATTGCCGAACATGCCGGTCTCATTCTCCCGCTCGGCGCCTGGGTCTTGAAAAAAGCCTGCGCCGCAGCGGCCCAGTGCCCGGAACTGGAAAGCGTCGCGGTCAACCTGTCTCCGGTTCAGTTCATGGATCCGAACCTGGTCGAGCACGTGATGACCGTGCTCCGGGAAACCGGCTTTCCGCCGGAACGCCTGGTGCTGGAGATCACCGAATCCGTGTTCCTGCGCGATTTCGGGTCGGCGGCCTGCAAACTCCAGAAGCTGCGCGATCAGGGCATCCGCATCGCGCTGGACGATTTCGGCACGGGCTATTCGTCACTATCCTATCTGCGGCAGTACAAGTTCGACAAGATCAAGATCGACAAGTCGTTCGTCGACGAGATCGGCGAGCGCAGCGATGGCCTTGCGATCATTTCCGCGATCATCGCCCTGGCTCATAATCTCGGTCTGGAAGTCACGGCCGAGGGTGTGGAACGCCAGTTTCAGGTGGACGCGCTGCGCACGCTCGGCTGCGACACCCTGCAGGGCTACTATTTCGGCCGGCCGGCTTCCAACCCGGTCCAGATCGCGCAAATCCGCAAGGAAGACTGGGAGGACAGGTCCCCCAGCACGGCCCCCAAGGACCCGGGAAACATGCAGTCTGCTTCCTGATCCGTGCGCCCGGTTGCCCGCGGCAGCGGTCGGGGCTTGCGGCTATTCTGCGGCCTGGCCTGCCTGACAGCGCGCGAGATGCGCGCGCAACGCCGCCGGTTTGAGCGGCTTGTTGAAGAAAGCGATATCTTTCTCGCCCGCCTCGGTGCGCACCGCCCGGCTGCGGTCCGCGGTGATCAGGATCGCCGGGATGTCCTTGCCGAATTTCCAGCGCAATTTCACGATCGCCTCGATGCCGGTGCCGTTGTCCAGGTGATAGTCGGCGAGAATGACGTCCGGTGACAATCCCGCCCTGTTCAGTTCGATGGCGGCCTCGGCCTCGTCGGGCGCTGTCACGACCCTGCAATTCCAGTTCAACAACAGGTGGCGCATGCCGCTCAGGATGTCCGGCTCGTTGTCGATGGCGACCACACACAGACCGTCCAGTTGTCCCACTGCGGTGGCAACCTGGTGGATCGGGGCGATGACCGGAATGGACAGGGACCGCGGCAGTTCGACCGAGAAGCAAGAGCCCTTGTCGGTCTCCGAGCGCAGCGCGACGGGATGGTTGAGCACATGGCTGATGCGTTCGACGATGGACAGGCCGAGACCGAGGCCCTTGGCAACGCGCATTCCGTCGTCAAGCCGGTGGAATTCCTGAAAAATGGCCTTCTGCTTGCTTTGCGGAATTCCCATGCCCGTGTCGTGGATCTCGACGACAACACGGTTGCCGCGCCGGCGGCATCCCACAAGGACGCGGCCCTGCTGGGTGTATTTCAGGGCATTCGACACCAGGTTCTGAAGCAGGCGCCGCAACAGGCGCCGGTCCGTGCGCACGGACAGGGAGGTCGGCACGATCCTGAGTTCCAGATCCATTTCCTCCGCGACCGGCTGGAAGTCCAGCGCCAGTCCACTCAACAGTTCATCGAGACGGAAAACGGTCGGTTCCGGTTTGAGGGCCCCCGTATCCAGCCGTGAAATGTCCAGAACGGCGCCCAGGATGTCCTCCACCGATTCAAGCGCCAGCTCGACGTTTCTCACAAGCGCGCCTTCTTCCCCTTCGGAGAGCTTGTCGACAAGGACCGATGCATAGAGACGGGCGGCGTTGAGCGGCTGGAGAATGTCGTGTCCGGCCGCGGCCAGGAAACGCGTCTTGCCGATATTGGCATCCTCCGCCTCCCGCGTTGCCACCACCAGTCTTTCATTTACATGGGTGAGCTCTTCCGTTCTCTCCCGCACCCGGCGCTCCAGGGTCTCGTTGGCCCGTGCCAGGGCTTCCTCGGCCAGAACCCGTTCGGTGATGTCGGTATAGGTGGTCACGATACCGCCGTCGGGCATCGGGCTGACCCGGACTTCGAAAACCGTGCCGCTCAGTTCCAGTTTTTCCTGGAAGGTCTCCTGAATGAGCACCAGCTTTTCGATCCGGTTGGCGATGATCGTCTCCACGGGCCCCGGGCCGTGTTCGCCGCGCTCCACATTGTAGCGCAGGATGGTATCGAGGGTGGTGCCGACCTGGCCGAATTCCGCGGGCAGACCCAGCATCTCCCGGAACTGGCGATTCCAGCAGATCAGCCCGAGATCGCGGTCGAAAACGCCGATGCCCTGGCGGACCTGATCGAGGGCGGTCTGCAGCAGGTCGCGATTGTACTGGATGGCGATCGACGCGTCGTCGAGCAGCTTGACCGCCCCCTTGGTGGACGGGTCGTGCCGCTTGAGCATCAGCGTCAGCACCAGGCGGGAGGAGGCCGCACCGATCGCGCTGGCCAGAAGCTGTTCGGAAAACCGGAGCAGGTTGGCGTCCGCCAGCATCTTCGGGTTCAGCTTCTTGCCGCGCTCGCTGGCGAACCTGCGGAAGGACCGCTCGGTGCGTTCTTCTCCAAGATAGCGCGCAACGGTCGCCTGCAGGTCTCCGGCGGTCACCGATGTGCGCCAGTAGCGCAAGCTCGGGGAGGGGGCGAACTCGTTCGGAACGAAGACGTTGGCCTGAAGCGTTTCCGCGGGCAGCGGCTTTCTCAGGAAGGACGCACCGACGAACAGGCAGATATTGACGCCGAGGCTCCAGAGCGTGCCGTGAATGAAGGGGTCGATGTCGATGCCGAGCAGGGCCTGGGGCTTCAGGAAGCCGATGCCGAACGGGCCGGTGTCGAGGAAACCGTCGAAGATCAGTCCCGTCTTGGCGAAGGTCGGCAGCAGCAGCGTATAGGCCCAGAGCACGAAGCCGCCGCTGAGACCCGCAATTGCTCCAGGTGACGTGGCACGACGCCAGAACAGGGCGCCGAAAAAGGAGGGCGCGAACTGTGCGATCGCGGCGAAGGACAGCAGACCGATCGACACCAGCGCGGCGGTGTTGCCGGCTGCCTTGTAATAGGCATAGGCGAGCAGCAGGATGCCGAAAATCGCCAGCCGCCGGATGGTGAGCAGGCGGTTGCTCATGTCCTCGCCGGTCGCGTTGACGATCTCGTCCTCGCTGTGCCGCCGGAGCAGAAGCGGCACCACGATGTCGTTGGAAATCATGATGGCAAGAGCGACCGTGGCCACGATCACCATGGCGGTGGCCGCCGACAGGCCGCCGATGAACGCGAACAGGGCCAGCCAGCCCTGGCCGGCGTCGATGGGCAGGGCCAGGACGAATGTGTCCGGATTGATGTCCTGGCCGAAACGCAGCAGGCCGGCTGCGGCGATCGGGATCACGAAGAGATTGATCAGGATCAGATAGACGGGGAACATCCAGGTGGCCCGCCGCAACTCCGCGTCGGAATTGTTTTCCGTCACCGTGACATGGAACTGGCGCGGCAGCATGAGCACCGCGAACGCGGACAGGCAGGACATGACCAGCCAGTTGCCCATGTCGAGCGGCCTTTCGAAGACCTGTGCCACCTCGGGCGCTTCCGTGATCGCCCGGAAAAGGTCGAACGGGCCGTCGAACAGGAAGTAGGTCACCCAGATGCCGACCGCCAGGAAGGCCAGCAGCTTGACGACCGCCTCCGCGGCGATCGCCAGCATGAGGCCTTCCTGATGCTCTGTCGCGTCGATGTGCCGTGTGCCAAACGCCCAGCTGAAGATGGCCATGCCGAGTGCGATCAGCAGGGTGATGTCGTCGAACACGGGTGTGAAGACATCGCCCGGCAACGTCATCGGACCGATCATCGTGGTGATCGACAGGGACACCGCCTTGAGCTGAAGCGCGATATAGGGCACCACGCCGATGACAGCGATCAGGGTGGCCAGCGCGGCAACGGACTGGCTCTTGCCGTAGCGGGCACCGATGAAGTCGGCGATCGAGGTGATGCTTTCCGTCTTCGAGATACGGATGATCCGCTGCAGCAGCGGATAGCCGAGCGCGAAGACCAGCAGCGGGCCGATGTAGATGGTCAGAAATTCGATGCCGGTCCGGCTGGCGTTGCCGACGGAGCCGAAAAAGGTCCAGGACGTGCAATACACGGACAGCGACAGCGCATAGATGAACGGACGCCCGCCGGATCGCAGCGACTTCCGCCGTGTCATGCGGTCGCCATAGCTTGCGATCGCGAACAAGCACAGGATGTAGGCCGTAGCGGCCAGTATCACGAGCCATCCATGCAGCATGGTCTGGGTTACCGTCCTCCCGTCCGGTTAGGCGGCTTGGCGCGCCTTTGTCCGGCTTGATCGGACCACAGCTAAGTCGTTCTGTCTATTCGTCTTGCGAACGAGACCATTCTGCCGAATGTAGCATGCCGGCGGCCGGGCGGAAATCGATCACAACTGGTGAAGTGAGGTTCAATTCCTTTCATGAAACATTCGCGGACAAACCCGTTAAGATGGCCGAAGCACCGAGGAAAGGGATCCGCACTTTGTCCAGTCTGATCGACCGGTTGAGCCCGCAGGCGCGCAATGCGCCGGAAAGCGGTATCGTGGAAATATTCAATGCGGGGTGGGGCCGGGACGACCTGATTCCTCTCTGGGCGGGAGAAGGAGACCTGCCGACCCCGGACTTCATCGTCGAAGCCGCCAAGGCGTCGCTCGACAGGGGCGAGACTTTCTACACCTACCAGCGCGGCATTCCGCCTCTGCGCGAGGCCCTGGCAGTCTATCATGAAGGTCTCTACGGCAAGCCGTTCTCGCCGGAACGGTTCCTGGTGACGGGGTCCGGCATGCAGGCGATCCAGCTGGCCGTCCAGGCGGTCTGCAGCAGCGGCGGCGAAATGATCGTGCCGACACCGGCCTGGCCCAACATCACCGCCGCCATCGAAATCCACGGCGCTCGTGCCGTGTCCGTGCCCATGCGCGAAACAGAAGACGGATGGCAGCTCGACCTGGAAGACGTGGAAGCGGCGATCACGCCCCGGACCAGGGCGCTCTTTCTGAATTCGCCCTGCAATCCGACGGGATGGGTTGCCGACAAGGCTCTGCTGACGGCGTTTCTCGATCTGGCCCGCAGGCACGGGCTCTGGATCGTGGCCGATGAGATATACGCCTTGTTCCACTATGGTGAAGGCGACCGGGCTCCGTCCTTCTATGACATTGCCGACGAAGACGACCAGATCGTCTTCGTCAATTCCATGTCCAAGAACTGGGCGATGACCGGATGGCGCGTGGGCTGGATTTCCGCGCCCGCCGCGCTCGGCCAGGTGTTTGAAAACCTGATCCAGTACTCGACCTCTGGCGTGCCGTCCTTCTCGCAGTGGGGCGCGGTTGCCGCGCTGACCTCGGGCGAGACATTCCTGAAAGACCAAGTGGCGCGTGCGCGGGGCGGCCGGGACTGCGTGGTCAACGGCTTACGCGCAATCGACCGCGTCAGGGTGCTGCCGCCGCAAGGCGCCTTCTACCTGTTCTTCTCGGTTGACGGGGTGAGTGACACGCGCCGGTTCGCACTGGATCTCGTCAACCAGACCGGCGTCGGCCTGGCGCCCGGAACAGCGTTCGGAGCTGGAGGAGAACAGTATCTGAGGCTTTGTTTCGCTCGGAACCATGCCCATCTCGAAGAAGCCATGCGTCGAATTAACGCTTGGTTACCAGAGATTTAGAGCCGCAATGGGTTGCTGGTGTAAGGGAAAACCCTTAAAACCCTGAATGGACGCAATTTCCATTTGGGCACCGGCATGACACGTGACGGCAGTTTTGATCAGGGCGAAGACACGGCCGCGGTGACGGAAGCACGGCTCGCGAGCGTTTTCGACACGGCCGCCGACGGCATGATCGTCATCAACGACCGGGCTCAGGTTCTGGCATTCAACAAGGCGAGTGAACGTCTTTTCGGATACGAGGCATGGGAACTTCTCGGCCGAAACGTCAGCCGGATCATGCCGCAGAAATACGCCAGTGCGCACGATGAATACCTGCGGAACTATCTCGACACGGGCAAGAAGCAGATCATCGGCATCGGCCGTGAGGTTCAAGCCCGACACAAGGACGGAACCGTGTTTCCGATCGAGCTTTCGGTCGGCGAAGCGGCCACGCCCGGCGGGCGGCAGTTCATCGGCATTCTCAGGGATCTGCGGTCGCGCAAGCAGATCGAGGACCGGCTGGCCAGGACGCAGGCCCAGCTCGTGCACATGACGCGGATCAGCGCCCTTGATGAAATGGGCGCGGCGATTGCCCACGAACTCAATCAGCCCTTGACTGCGGTCCTGCTCTACCTTCAAACGGTCTCGCGCAAGGCGAAGGCGGAAGAGTCGCTGGAACCGCTGATTCTGGAAGTGATCGACAAGGCTGTCCGCGAGGCCGAGCGGGCCGGCGAGATCATTCAGCGCATGCGCCAGCTCGTGGAGAAAAAAGCGCCGGCACGTGAGGCCATCGAAGTTGAGGACCTGGTCCGGACCTGCATTGAAATGGCCGAACTCGGCAGCGTTGAAGGCGGCACCTTCATACATGCGGAAGTCGAGGCCGATCTGCCGCCCCTGAAGGCGGATCCCATTCAGATCCGCCAGATCCTGATCAACCTGCTGCGCAACGCGCGCGAGGCGGTTGCCGGCCGGGCGGACCCTCAGGTCGCCCTGTCTGTCTGCCGCGGTGACAGCGGGATGGAGTTCCGGGTCACGGACAACGGCCCGGGAGTTCCCGAGGAACTGGTCGAAGGCCTGTTCCGTGCCTTTATCGGTGCCAAACACAAGGGCGTCGGTCTGGGATTGGCGATTTCCCGTTCGATAGCGCAGAACCACGGTGGTGATCTGCGGCTTGAGAGAATACCGGAAAAGACGGGGGCTTCCTTCCTCCTCACGCTGCCGCTCGACCTGCCCGAAACCGCTGCGGGCGATGAGCCGGTGAACGCCATGATTGATGACAAGCTGGGGAAACCAAGTAAATGAAAGCTGACGCAGAGGCCATTTACATCGTCGACGATGACCCTGCGGTGCGCGACGCGCTGTCGGTGCTGTTCAGTCTGGAAGGGTACATTGTCGAAACCTTCTCTGACGGAGACGAGTTCGTGAATTCGGCTCTCAAGGCGGTGCCTGCCTGTGTCATGCTGGACGTGCATATGCCGGGCCGGTCCGGAATCGAGATTCTCAAAGCCCTGAACGCGGATGATTATCCCGCGCCGATCTTCATCATATCGGGTCAGGGCGATATCCCCATGGCCGTGGAGGCCATTCGCAACGGGGCGTTCGATTTCATCGAAAAGCCGTTTTCCGCCGAGACGGTTCTGGAACGGGTGAAAGAGAGCATCTCCGTTGTCCGGCAGAGGCATGACAACAGTTCGAAACCGTCTTTCCAGGGCGCGGACCTGTTGACCCGCCGCGAACTGGAGGTCCTGAAGGAAATAACCGACGGGGCCTCCAACAAGGAAGCAGGCAGGACGCTGGGAATCAGCCCGCGAACCGTCGAGGTGCATCGGGCGCGTATCATGGAAAAACTCGGCGCCCGCAACGCCGCCGACCTGGTGCGTATCGTGCTCGGTCATCCAACGGCCGGATAGAGGGCAGGGACCTGAAGGCGGAGGCTTGCAGCGGCGGTGTATTTCACGGCCCTCGTATTTCTGCGTACATCTTTCCATGTAGTTTTCGCGTATGTCTGCCCGAGGTGCGACAATTTAGTCAGGCCTTGAGGATCTGTTCCCGTGATCGTGCATATAGTCGAAGACGATGAAGCGGTTGCCGATGCGCTGGCGATAGCGCTGGAAGATCTTGACCGGCGTGCCGTAACCTACAGGGATGGCGAGACTTTTCTCGCTCAGGCCGCCCCCTTGGCGGATGACTGGGTGATCGTCGATATCGGCCTGCCGGGCAAGAGCGGAGCCGAAATTGTCCAGGAACTGATGACCCTGACCGATCCGCCGAGCGTTGTTGCCATATCGGGCAAATCCAGGGCGGGCCTGATGGCCCAGCTTCAGAAATTTCCGGACCTGACGGTTCTGCGCAAGCCACTTTCGCTTCAGATGCTGACGGCCGCTTTCGCCTGAAACGCGTCACGGCCGCAATGCCGTCCGCGCGCGGAGCAGGGTCGCTGGCCCGCGCATTTCTTCACGGACAAGATGCTCCTCCAGACCGGAGCTTCGAACCGGATGCCGGCAGCTCCCGGGCCGGGAAACCGTGCGGCAGATTACCTCATATGTAGTTCCTCTTACGCAGTCGACCGAATTTTATCGGCTCTTGTCGATGGATAGAGTTCGAACTGCAAGCTGCAGTGCGCCGGACGGGGCGCCTGTGAGCAGGCAAGGTTTCCCGGCCGGGACGAGCGGCGGGGGAACGCGTTGCGGCCCCGCCGCAAGCAAACGCCGTGCAGATCGCACGTAGGAGGGAACTATGGCATATATCGACGCGGGTACCGCGGGACAGGACACGGGTGCAAGGCATCAGGGAGTGCCGATGCGCGCGCCCGAAAAGACGTCCTTCTCGGAATTCGGCGGCAAGGCTGCCCACTACCTCACGCACGCCGTAATCTATTATGAGGGCGATCCGGCCAGGCGGCTCTACGAGTTGGTCAAAGGCTCCGTGATGCTCTACAAGCTCCTGCCGGACGGGCGCCGCCAGGTCGTGGAGGTTCTGCGTCCCGGAGACATTTTCGGTCTTGCGGGTGGCGAGGAGAACGACTGCACGGCTGAAACGCTGACGGATGCCGAGGTGCAGGAAATCGACCTCAGGAAGGTCGAGCGTTCCGACGAATTGCAGCGCAGGCTCACCCGATGCCTGACCAAACAGATGCGCGTCCTGCACGAGCATGCCGTCCTTCTCGGCCGCAAGTCCGCCGTGGAACGGGTTGCCAGTTTTTTCATGTACCTGGTTCCGGACCGGGGCGGTCCCGATTGTATCGGTGCGCGCAATGCGCTGGATGACGGATTTGATCTGAAGCTGAACATGACGCGTCAGGAAATTGCCGATTATCTGGGGCTGACCATCGAGACCGTCAGCCGCGTGGTGTCGGATCTGAAACGCAAGGGTGTCATTCGTGTCGAGAAAGCCGACAGGATCCACCTCAACAAGGTCTGCGGTCTCTGCCAGATGACCGGCATGCATTGACCGGTCGCCGGGACCGCAAACACTCTTTTTGAATTATCCTGAGGCCGCGGATCCCGCGGCCTCTCTTTATTCATGCTTGTAGCGCCGATCATACCGCCGCCGAGTGTCGTGCCTTGCTGCCGGGCAGATAGGCGTCGAAGGCCGCAGCCGCCAGGCGGACGAACGGCCGGCCGGCCTCTGTAACCTCGATCCTCGCATTGTCGTTGGCGCCGATCTCGACTCGGACCAGACCGTCCGCTGCGAGGTCTTTCAGGGTCGCGAGGGCATCGGCGAGATGACCGGTGGACAGGCCGTGGGATGTGCACAGCGGTTTGAGATCGCAGGCGTAACTGGTCATGAGTTCTTCGATGATCCGTGCGCGCAGCCGGTCATCCGTGCTGAGTGCAAGACCCTTGGCGACCGGCAGACAGCCGGCTTCCACGCTGCGGCGCCAATTGCCGACGTCCGGCTGGTTCTGGACGTATCCGGAGGACAATCTTCCGATCGAGGAGACGCCGAGGCCGATCAGCTGATCGCCCTGATCCGTCGTATAGCCCTGGAAATTGCGTTTCAGGGACCCGTCCGCCAATGCGATCGCCATGCTGTCGTCCGGCCGGGCGAAGTGATCGAGCCCGACGGCGACATATCCCGCTCTTGTGAGCTCCGCGCGGGCAAGGTCGGCAAGTTCGAGCCGTTCCGCAGCCGAAGGCAGGGCGCTTTCATCGATCAGACGCTGGTGTTTGCGCATCCATGGAACATGCGCATAACCGAACAGGGCGATTCGGCCGGGGGCCAGGGACAGCGTTTTTTCAATCGTGTCCAGGATGGTCGCCGATGTCTGACCCGGCAGGCCGTACATCAGGTCGAAGTTCAACCGGGTCACGCCGGCCCGTCTCAGAAACTCCGACGCCTGCCGCACGGTCTCATACGGCTGCACCCGTCCGATAGCCTTCTGGACCCCGAGGTCGAAGTCCTGCACGCCGAGGCTTGCCCGGTTGACCCCGATCAGGGCGAGTGTCTCGGCCAGTTCGGCGCTGACCAGGCGCGGGTCAAGCTCGATGGCATGTTCCAGATCCCGGGCCAGGTTGAAACGGACCCGCAGCAGCCCCGCCAGCTCGATCAGGCCCTGCAAGGGCAGAAGGCTTGGCGTGCCGCCGCCCCAGTGAATGTGCCTGACCGGTCCGGAGTGTTTCAGGTGCTCGCCGACGAGGCCGATTTCCTGGCCCAGGGTCGCAGAATACGCCTTGAGCGGTGCTTCCTGGCGCGTGGCCTTGGTGTGGCAGCCGCAATAGTGGCAGAGTTCTCGGCAATAGGGCACATGCAGGTAGAGCGACAACGTTTCGTCGGGAGAAACCCCGTCGAGCCAGCCGGCATAGGTGGCCGCCGTCACTCCGTCATGGAAATGCGGCGCCGTGGGATAGCTGGTGTAGCGCGGCACGGAGCGCATGGCATGGGAGAGTGGATCCTTCATCATCCTGCCATGTAACCGGCCGCCGGCAGCCGCCGCCTTGATTTTGCTCAAGCCGGCACGGGCAAACCGGATCTGTTGATCAATGCAATCAATCTATGGCACCCGGGAACCGCTGCGCTATAGCCCGGACGGTTTGTTGATGATATCCGGTGATCCATGATGCTTTCTCCCATGCAATCAGGCGCGGCCCGCCTGGGCATGACCCTGCTGGTCGCTGCCTGCGGAGGCGGGATCTTTCACCTTCTGGGTCTGCCCGCCGCCCCGCTGTCAGGTGCCATGGTGTTCGTGGCCGTGACGACACTGGCCGGTGCACCGACACTTTTGCCCGACCGGCTGCGCGATGCGCTGTTCATCGCGATCGGCATCTCCATGGGCGCGGGCGTGCAGCCTGACCTGATCGAGCGGGCAGGGGACTGGCCGGTGTCCATGGCGTTGCTGGTGGTGGTGGTGATCTGTGTGACGCTCGCGGGCTACGCCGTGCTTCATCTGGGTGCGAAGTGGTCGAAGGAAACCGCTTATTTCGGCGCAATTCCGGGGGCTCTGTCCTATGTGATCGCGCTGGCGAGCGAACGTGGCGCGGATCTGCCGCGCATCGCTTCGAGCCAGTCGTTGCGCCTGTTCGTGCTGGTCGCGATCCTGCCGTTCGCCGTGATGTCCTGGAGCGAGGTCGGCGCCGGCGCCGCCCAGAGCGTGGCGGCGTCCAGCCCGCTGGAGATCCTCGTCGGCGTGGCGCTCTGTCTTGCCGCAAGCTGGCTTGCGGTCCGGGTGCGGGTGCCGGGCGGCTGGATGACCGGCGCCTTCTTCATGAGCGCGGCCCTCAACGCCACCGGCATACTGACCCTGGCCCTGCCGCAATTTGTGCTGGTGCTCTGTTTCGTCATGTTAGGTGCCATGATCGGCACGCGTTTCGCCAGCATGACCTTTCGCCAGTTCGTCAGCGTGCTCGGCGCGTCTCTGGTGGCCTTTTGCGCGGCATTCCTGACTTCGATTGCCGGGGCGCTGCTGGTGTCGGCCCTGGTGGACATACCCTTCGGCCAGGCCCTGCTGGCCTATGCGCCGGGCGGTCTCGAAGTCATGACGCTGCTGGCCTTCATGCTCGATCTGGACCCGGCCTTTGTCGCCGCGCACCAGATCGCCCGGTTCACCGGCATGGTCCTGCTGCTGCCTTTCGTGACCGGTCTGGTGCTGGGCCGGCCTCCGGAAAGCGGCGCGGGCAAGGGGCCTCAGCCCAGAACGTAGTGAAGCGTGTCGAACGTCTGCCGCCAGGCGGCGACCCGTCCGGCCATGGCATCGGGATCATTGGACCGCAGCGCCTCCGCGATCAGTTTCGCCAGTTCGGGCATGTCCGCCGGTGTCATGCCCCAGCGGACCAGTTCGGGCGTTCCGAACCGGAGACCGTTCATGTCTCCGCCGACCGGTGCGATCGGCAGGCCGATGCCGCAAGCCAGGAAACCCGCCTGGCGCAGCTTCCGCGACGCGGCTTGTCCGCCGCCAAAGGCCGCCGCCTCCAGTGCGAACTGGTGCGAGGCGGTGATGCCCTTCGCAGTGGCAAAGACCGGCAGGCCGTCGGCCGCCAGCGCATCGGCGAGTGCGGCGGCCGTTGCCGCCATCTCGGCCGCATAGGCCTGTCCGTATTCTCTCCAGTCCAGAAGCGTGATTGCGAGCGCCGCGGATTTCGCAACATCGAAATTGGCGGTCAGGCCGGGAAAGGCGATCGCGTCCAGCTTCTTGCAGAGATCCCGGTCGTTGGTGACGACAAGGCCGCCTGCCGGTCCGCCCAGGCTCTTGTAGGTGCTCATGGTCATCATATGCGCGCCTTCGGCAAGCGGGTCGTCGAAGAGGCCGCCGGCGATCATGCCGCACTGATGAGCGGCATCGAACAGCACGAAGGCGCCGACCTCGTCTGCGATCGCCCGGATTTCCCTGACAGGATGCGGAAAGAGGTTGAGGCTCATGCCGATGGTGATCAGTTTCGGGCGAACCTTCAGCGCCAACGTGCGCAAGCCTTCGAGATCGACGGTGTAGCCGTCCGCATCGACAGGCGCCTCGTGAATGTCCAGGCCGTAGAGGCCGGCGCAGCCTGGCGCATGATGGGTCACATGCCCGCCGACGGAGGCGGGCGGGGCGATGATAGCATCGCCGGGCTTCGTGGTTGCCATGAAGGCGTAGAGATTGGCCAGAGCTCCCGAGGCGACCCGGATTTCGGCATGGTCCGAATTGAAGATTTCACAGGCGAGACCGGCGGCGATCACCTCGATTTCCTCGATGGCTTCCAGGCCCATCTCGTATTTGTCGCCCGGGTAACCGAGCGAGGGGCGGGACCCGAGGCCGCTGGCCAGCAAAGCCTCGGCGCGCGGGTTCATCACATTGGTCGCCGGATTGAGATTGAAACAGTCCCGCTCGTGGATCTGCCTGTTTTCAGATGCGAGCGCTTCGAGACGGGCGGCAAGATCCGCGGTCGTCATGGCCTCCGTTCGCCCGGTGATGTCGTCGATGCGGGCAGTGGCCGCCGCAGGCAGCCAGGGACGTGATTTCGTTGCGCTCATGCTCAAATCTCCGGGGAGTTTATATGTGACCTGCCGGCAGTGTCGTATTCCGCTTGCCGGCGCGCAAATCAGATTTTAGAAATTTAAGGGCTAGAAAAAATAAGGCTCAAGAATGCCCGTCTCACCCCCGGTTCCCGGACTGCCCTCCCTGAACGCCTTGCGCGCCTTCGAGGCGTCGGCACGCCTGGGCGGTTTCGCCCAGGCGGCGGAAGAATTGCAGGTGACACCGGGCGCGGTGGCCGCCCAGATCAAGGGGCTTGAGGGCGCGGTCGGCGCGGCGCTTTTCGAACGTCACCCCCGGGGTGTCCGGCTGACACCGCTCGGCCAAAGAGCGTTGCCGGGATTGGTCGCCGCCTTCGACAGCCTGGGGCAGGCGGTCGTGGATCTGAGGCGCGACGCGGCCCCCGGAAAGGTGCATATCGCGGCCCTGCCGGCTTTAGCCGAATTGTGGCTTGCGCCAAGGCTTCCGGCGATCCGGGAAAGACTGCCTGTCGTCGACATATCGATCACGGCAATGGAGGCGCCCCCGAACCTCAAGCGCGTTCCCTTCGATCTCTGCCTGTTTTACGCCGAACCGGACGCGGCGGGCAAAACGCCTGTCTCGGGAGACGAACTGCTCCCGGTCTGCACTCCCCGCATCGCGGCAACTCTGGATACGCCGCAGGACCTGAGAAATGCTGTGTGCCTGACCGACACCTCCTGGGCGGACGACTGGCGGTACTGGGCCGAAGAAGTCCTGCCCGGCGCGGGGTTCGTTCCGAGGGGACCGGTTTTTTCTCTCTATTCCCTGGCGGTTCAGGAAGCACTCAACGGAGCCGGGGTGCTGATGGCGCACAGGTCCCTGGTCGCAGCGCATCTTGCATCCGGAGCGCTGGTCGCACCGTTTCCCAATTCGGTCCCGTACCAGAGGACGATTTCGCTCTGGAGCCTCCCCGGGAGACATCAGAGCGAAACAGTCGAAAGAGTGTCCTCGGAGTTGCGGGCGCTGAGCTGTTCCGGAACCTGAGGCCCGGATTTCGAGACCAGGAACCAGAAGCCCGCAACCAGAAGCCCGGTGCCTGCATGCAGACCGGGCTGCGCGGGTCGGGGTCTCAGGTCAGCCTAAAAATACGTCCTCTGCCACGTCTCCAGCGGTTTTCTCCGCCTTGCGCGGCAGCACTGCGATCCGCCGCTAAGCCGCCAGGCTGAAGGTGCAAGGCAAACTATTGACATTCATCCTTGCAGTCATGACGTGTAGTGCCGACGAGTGTTGACCATGACCCATCTGATGATCGCGCCTGGAAGGCCTTCGGCCTGCGTTGCGCGTGTTCCGGATCGGGAGAATACCGCAGGAATTGATTGTCGCTTGCGGGCGGTCTTGAGGGCGTATCGTCGCGATTTGAGGTCAGTTTGGGATCGGCCGGGCTTCGTCCGAGCGTTTGGAGAGATGGATCATGAAACGCGGAACAGCCGTATGGACGTCAGGCCTTGTCATCACGGTTGCCATCGGACTGACCTATCTGTTCATGACCGGCGAGCGTGGTCTCTCAAGATCATCACAGCCGGTGCGGCCTCTCGACATCATCCGCCTGAATGAAGAAAAAGCCGAAAGTTTGGGCTGGCGTTATGACGAGCTCGATGCCATTTTGAACCATGCCGCGAAGCTGAGCACCGACAGTTTCATCATCGTTACGAACGATGAAGTGGTCGCCGCATTCGGCGATCTTGCAGAACCATACGCCACACACTCGATGCGCAAGTCATTCCTCAGCGCCCTCTTTGGCCGGCACGTTGGCTCGGGCCCGGGGCAGATCAGTCTGGACGCCACGCTGAAAGAGCTTGGTATCGATGATACTCCGGCGCCGCTGACGCCCAAGCAGAGGCGCGTGACGGTTCGGCACCTGCTCAAGAGCGTGTCGGGTGTCAATCATCCCGCCGCGGCCTCGGGCGGGTTGCAAGCCGACATCGATAAAAGGCTGGGCCACGTTGAGAACGAACCCGGCACCATATGGGCCTACAGCAACTGGGACTACAACGCCTTGACGACCATCTTCGAGGAGCGCACCGGCATGGGAATCGCGCAGGCCTTCGAAGACGGCATTGCCGGACCGACAGGGATGGAGGACTTCGACATTGCAGCGGTGTCCTATGTTGTCGATGCCGACGTGTCGATGCACAAGGCCGCGGCGTTTCGCATGTCAGCCCGGGACCTGGTCAGGTTCGGCCAGCTTTACCTCAACAATGGCCGTTCAGTCGATCGGCAGGTTCTGCCGGCAAGCTGGATCGACCGCACGGCAAACGAATTCACGGAAACGGGAATGAACGGCCTGAGATGGGGACACGGGTATCTGTGGTGGGTTCCCGGCCCGGGCACAGGCTTGCCGGAAGGAACGTTCTGGGCGTGGGGTCTTGGAAATCAGGCTCTCTTCGTTGTGCCCGCATGGGATACGGTCATCGTCCACCAGTCCGACACGACCGAGCTTCTGAAACGTTTCCTGCCGCTGATCGAAAACGACGGGATGGAGGGAGAAGCCGCGATTTTGCAGCTTGTTCTTTCATGCCGCGAACCTGAGAACCGCAGCAGCACGTTTTGCGTCGAGCATCGCTTTGTGTCCCGGCCGGAGTTCGACAAGTTGATGTCCCTTGTTGCAAAAGCACGCCTCTAGAGCGCGCTTCCTCCTGATAGAAGAGAGTGTGTTCTAGCTGGGTGCTTTCGCCTTGTTGCCGCGCCAAAGGATGAACAGGCCGGATCCGACGATCACCGCGCAGCCGGCGAGCATCCAGACATCGATCTGTTCCCCGAACCAGACGGCCCCCAGCAACACGCCGAACAGCAGCCGCGAATAGCGGAACGGCGTCACGGTGGCAACGTCACCTGTCCGCATCGCCTTCATCAGTGCCGTGTAGGCGAAGACACCGCAAAAGACGGCGGCGGCGAGAGCCTGGAGAGCGGAGGCAGCGGGCATGACGAACGCCGATCGGTCCCAGAGGCCGAACAGCACACCTGCGACAACGATCGTCAGGAAACCGTAGAACCCTAGAATGCGGGTGCTCAGGGAGGCGGGAGCGGCCCGGCTGGCAAGATCGCGCCCGGAAAAGCCGAGCATGCCGATCAGGGCGAGCAGCGAAAGCAACGAGAAACTGTCGCTGGCGGGACGCAGGACGATCAACACGCCCGCCAGACCCACCAGGATGGCCGTCCACCTGCGCCAGCCGACCTTTTCACCAAAAAAAAGCGCTGCGCCGAGCACGACGAAGATCGGTGCGGCCTGAAGGATCGCCGTCGTCGAGGACAGCGGCGTCAGGGCGAGCGCAAGCACATAAAACAGCCGGCCGACAAGTTCGAACGCGAACCGGATCCGCATGACGGGCGACACCACATCGCGGGTGAACAGCGGCTCGCGGTTTGCCAGTGCCAGAGCGAAAAAGGCCAGGGCACCGCCGGCACCGAACAGAATCAGGATTTCCCAGACCGGCAGGTGAACGGCGGCCCGCTTGACGAAGGCGTCTTCCAGGGCGAAGGCCGCCATGGCGGCGATCATCCAGAGGCTGCCGACGAAGTTGGGCTGCAACAGCATGTTCTTGAGGGATCGGGACGGCAAGGCGGGGATCCTGGATTGTCGTCATCGCGCCGTGAGGCCCGAAGGAAACGAACGGTCTGGAGGGGAAAGTCTGAAGCGGAACGATAGCACCGGTAATGCCGGATCGGGCTCAGGTCAAGGAACCGGCACTTATGAGACAGGCCTGCCGCTCACCGCCTCGCGCGTCCGTCTTGACATGGATCAACGCGGCTTTTCGAGAGTCATGCGCATGGTCGTGCCATCGTTGGCACCTTGTAACGATTTTAAAGACTGGGGCGCTATAATGGCACAAAACAAGGCCAAGATGGTCTCGCTCGAGGAAGGCGGATTCGCCATCTTTCTCGTGCTGCTTGCATTTACCTGCATTATCGTGGCGGGCAAGACCTTTGACCAGGTCATGGCATTTCACGCTGGCATCGGCGCATTGTTCGCCGCCGTCAGTGTATTTCTGATCTTCAAGACCTATTTCGACGACGGCGGGGAACCGATACCGGCGGAGATTGACGGCAAGCCCAACTACAATATCGGGCCGATAAAGTTTGGCGCTATCGCGGCCATGTTCTGGGGCATCGCCGGGTTCACGGTCGGGCTGATCATCGCATCTCAGCTGGCCTGGCCGGCGCTGAACTTCGATCTGCCCTGGACCAATTTCGGCCGGCTGCGCCCCTTGCATACGTCGGCGGTGATCTTCGCCTTTGGCGGCAACGTGCTGCTGGCGACATCCATGTATGTGGTCCAGCGGACCTGCCGCGTGCGCATGCCCGGCAAGATCCTGCCGTGGTTCGTGATCCTGGGCTACAATGCCTTCATCGTGATCGCCGGCACCGGCTACCTGCTGGGCGCGACGCAGAGCAAGGAATACGCGGAACCGGAGTGGTATGCCGATCTCTGGCTGACCATTGTCTGGGTCTGTTACCTGCTTCTGTTCATGGGCACGCTGTGGAAGCGCAAGGAGCCGCATATCTATGTGGCCAACTGGTTCTATCTGGCGTTCATCGTCACGATCGCCATGCTTCACATCATCAACAACCTGACGGTCCCGGTGTCGATCTATTCGACCAAGTCCTACATCGTCTGGGCGGGTGTGCAGGATGCCATGGTGCAATGGTGGTACGGCCACAACGCGGTGGGCTTCTTCCTGACCGCCGGTTTCCTGGCCATCATGTATTATTTCATTCCCAAGCGCGCAGAGCGGCCGGTCTATTCCTACCGCCTGTCGATCGTGCACTTCTGGGCGCTGATCTTCATCTACATCTGGGCTGGGCCGCACCATCTCCATTACACGGCGCTGCCGCAATGGGCCTCGACGCTCGGGGCGACCTTCTCGATCATCCTGTGGATGCCCTCCTGGGGCGGCATGATCAACGGTCTGATGACGTTGTCCGGTGCCTGGGACAAGCTGAGAACCGATCCGGTGCTGCGCATGATGGTGGTCTCGGTGGCATTCTACGGCATGTCGACCTTCGAAGGACCGCTGATGAGCCTGCGTTCGGTCAACTCCCTGTCGCATTATACAGACTGGACCATCGGCCACGTGCATTCCGGTGCGCTCGGCTGGGTGGGGTACATCTCCTTCGGTGCGCTCTACTGCCTCATTCCGTGGCTTTGGAACAAGAAAGGCCTGTATTCCCTGAAGCTGGTCAACTGGCACTTCTGGCTGTCGACGCTCGGCATCGTTCTTTACATCACGTCGATGTGGGTGTCCGGCATCATGCAGGGCCTGATGTGGCGCGCCTACGATCAGCTCGGTTTCCTGGAATATTCGTTCGTGGAAACCGTGGAAGCGATGCATCCCTTCTACATCATCCGTGCTCTAGGCGGTGCGCTGTTCGTGCTCGGTGCCGTGATCATGGCGTACAATCTCTGGATGACCGTTCGTCATGGCGAGGCCGAGGAAGCCGAAGCCACGCCGGCCGGCTCCCTGGCTCCGGCCGAATGAGGGAGGCTTGAAAATGTCTGCATGGAAAAAACACGAAGTCTTTGAAAAGAACTCCTTCATCCTTCTGGTCGGTATCCTGGTCGCGGTCGCCATTGGCGGCCTGGTCGAGATCGCTCCGCTGTTCTACCTGAAGAGCACGATCGAGAAGACCGAGGGCATGCGGCCCTACACGCCGCTGGAACTCACCGGTCGCGACATCTTCATCCGCGAGGGCTGCTATACCTGCCATTCGCAGATGATCCGTCCGATGCGCGATGAACTGGAACGCTATGGCCATTTCTCGCTGGCGGCTGAATCGATGTACGATCATCCGTTCCAGTGGGGGTCCAAGCGCACCGGACCGGACCTTGCACGTGTCGGCGGAAAATACTCCGACGACTGGCATGTCGAGCATCTGAGGGATCCCCGATCCCTGGTTCCGGCCTCGATCATGCCCGGTTATCCGTTCCTTGCCGAAAACCGCCTGAGCGCCCGTGACATTCAGGCCGCCCTGTCCGTGAACACCTTCATCGGGGTGCCTTACACCGATGGGCAGATCGAAAACGCGCGCAGCGACCTGATGGGCCAGGCAAGCCCGGATACCGACGCAGCCTATGAATTCGAGGAACGCTGGCCGACGGCGAAAATCCGGGATTTTGACGGCAACCCGGCTGAAGTCACCGAGATGGACGCGCTGGTGGCGTATCTCCAGGTCCTCGGCACCATGGTGGATTTCTCCATCTATGACGACAAGGCAAACGCGAGGTAACGGCGATGAACGAGACATACAACGCTTTCGCAGGCTTCGCTCAGATCTGGGGCCTACTTTATTTCATGATCATGTTCGGCGTCGTCCTGGCCTACGTCCTGTGGCCCAAGAACCGTAAAAAGTTCGACGAAGCCGCGCAGATCCCGTTCCGGGAGGATTGATCCATGGCTGACACACACAACAAGGACATCGACCGGGTCTCCGGGGTCGAAACCACGGGCCACGAATGGGACGGCCTCAAGGAGTTGAACAATCCTCTTCCCAGATGGTGGCTGTACAGTTTCTACGCCTGCATCGCCTGGGCGGTAGTCTATTGGGTGCTCTACCCCTCCTGGCCGCTGATTTCCAGTTACTCGACCGGCGTGCTGGGCGCCAACCAGCGACTTGAGGCTCTCGCCGCTCTGGACGAGGGCGTTGCCGGCCGGTCGCAATTTGCCGACAAGGTCGTCGCGACCCCGCTGGAGGATATCTCCACGGATCAGGAGCTTCTGCAATTTGCGCTGGCGAACGGCCAGGCCGCCTTCGGCGACAATTGCGCGCCCTGCCATGGCTCGGGCGGAACGGGTGCGGAAGGCTATCCGAACCTCCAGGACGACACCTGGCTGTGGGGCGGCACGCTGGAAGACGTTCACACCACGCTGCTCTACGGTATCCGGTCGGACCATGACGACGCCCGGATCGGCGACATGCCGGCCTTCGGCCGCGATGAGCTGCTGAGCCGCGAGGAAGTCAGCCAGGTCGCGAACTTCGTGGCTTCCAGGGCCGATGTGCCGACCGAAGACGGTGTCGATCTGGCCGCCGGCGAGACGCTCTATGCGGACAATTGCGCGGCCTGCCACGGCGACAATCTGGAAGGCATTCAGGAAACGGGTGCCCCCAGCCTGATGTCGGCGAATTACCTCTATGGCAATTCTCTGGAAGACATCAAGGCGCAGATCCACACACCGCGCAACGGCGTGATGCCTGCCTGGGTCGACCGTCTTGACCCGGCGACGATCAAGTCGCTGACCGTCTATGTGCATTCCTTCGGGGGTGGCCAGTAGGTCCCGCGGGATCCGGTACGGCAAATGCGCCGGATCGCCCGGCAGATTTGATCCGGCGCAAGGTGTGACGCTTTGCGCCGGTTTATCTTGACGCCATGCCGGTCATGATCGCGGCATCGGGTTTTATCTGGATCCTGGTGGGGCAGGATCGCGTTACAAAGGACGGACGGTATGTCCACGGACACCGAAACGCAGGAGGGCGCGCACCCGGAGGAGTGGTTTGCGTCCGCCAAGAAGATCTATCCAATGGCGACCCACGGCCTGTTTCGCAGGATCAAGTGGACGCTGCTTTTCATCACACTGGGGCTCTACTACTTCCTGCCCTTCGTGCGCTTCGACAGAGGGCCGAACGCCCCCGATCAGGCGGTTCTGGTCGATATGGAAGCCCGCAGGGCGTATTTCTTCTTCATCGAGATCTGGCCGCAGGAAGTCTATTATCTCACCGGTCTGCTGATCATTGCGGCGGTCGCGCTGTTTCTGATGAACGCGGTCGCCGGCCGGATCTGGTGCGGCTACCTGTGCCCCCAGACGGTCTGGACCGACCTGTTCCTCTGGGTCGAGCGCAAGATCGAGGGCGACCGTCGGGAACGGATCGTGCTCGACAAGGAACCCTGGACGTTCGGCAAGATCGGCAAGCGCGCCACCAAACACTTCTTCTGGCTGATGATCGCCTGGTGGACCGGCGGCGCATGGGTTCTCTATTTCAACGACGCGCCGACGCTGGTCATGGAGCTGCTGACCTTCCAGGCGCCCCTGGCCGCCTATGTCTGGATCGGCATCCTGACGGCGACGACCTATCTCCTGGCCGGCTTCATGCGCGAACAGGTCTGCATCTACATGTGTCCGTGGCCGCGTATCCAGGCGGCTCTGACGGATGAAAAGGCGCTCAACGTCACCTACCGCTGGGACCGGGGAGAGCCGCGCGGCTCGCTCAAGCAGAACAGGAAACTCGAAGAGAAGGGCCTGCCTGCCGGGGACTGTGTCGACTGTTTCCAGTGTTTTCAGGTGTGCCCGACCGGGGTCGATATCCGCGAGGGCATGCAGCTCGACTGCATCCAGTGCGGCCTGTGCATCGATGCCTGCGACAATGTCATGAAGAAGGTCGGCAAACCGACCGGACTGATCGGCTACGACACCGACGAGAACATCGAGCGTCGCATCGAGGGCAAGGAACCGGTCTACGAGATCGTCCGGGTCCGCACGGTGATCTATGCGGCCGTGATCGTGCTGGTTGGCGCCATCATGACGTTCACGCTGCTGAACCGGGATTTCGCCGATATCAGCGTTCTGCATGACCGCAATCCGGTGTTCGTGGAACAGTCCGACGGCTCGGTGCGCAACGGTTACATGGTGCGGCTGTCCAACAAGCGCCGCCATGACCGCAGTTTCGTGCTGCATGTCGAAGGCATGCCGCCCAACACGCTTGTCGAGGCGGTCGGGGTGGATGCCTCCTTCGCCGGGCGGCCGATTGTCTCGGTCGGTCCGGACACGACCCGCGAAGTTCGTGTCCTGGTGACGTCCCCGCCCGGACTGGAATTGCCGCATTCCACCCCCGTGACCTTCCGGATCACGGAAAGCGTGATGGGCGAGGTGGTGACCGCCAGGGACACGTTCAAAGCCCCCGCCAAGCCTTGAGGAAAGACGCATGACAATGGTTCAGTCGAATATGAAAGACCCCAAGGCGATGACCGGCAGGACCGTGCTGTTCTGGCTGCTCGGTTTCTTCGGCATCATCTTCACCGCGAACGGGATCTTCATCTATCTCGCTCTCGGGTCGTTCCCGGGGGTGGTGGTGGAGAGTTCCTATGAGGCCGGGCAGGCCTACAATCAGGAAATAGCCGCGGCAAAGGCACAGGCGGATCTGAACTGGCAGGTGTCGAGTGAATTCATCCGTGCCGACGGGGACGGCGGCAAGCTGGTCGTCACCGCGGCCGACGCGGACGGCACGCCGCTTTACGGCATCAAGCTGAACGCCATGCTGCGCAATCCCGTGGCCGACAATTCCGATGTGAAAGTGGATTTTCACGCCGATGGCGGTGGCCGCTATGTCGGCGAGGTCACCAGGGTGGCTCCAGGAAACTGGACACTTGTTCTCCTGATCAGTCAGGATGGCGAGCGCAAGTTCAAATCGGAAAACCGGATTTTCCTGAGCGAGTGAGGCAGCGGGCGTGACGGTTCATCAGCGTGACTGGCAGGCATTCGTGACACCGGCAAAGGACGGCGCGGTTCACATGGACCTGGCCGTCGACGGCATCACCTGTGCGGCCTGCATGGGCGAGATCGAACGCGGCCTGAAACGGTTGCCCGGAATTCGTACCGCGCGGGTCAATCTGACCAGCCAGCGGCTGGCCGTCGACTGGGTCCAGGACCAGACCGGTGCCGACGAGATCGTTGCCGAACTGTCCCGGCTCGGCTATACGGCGCATCCCTTCGATCCGGCCAGTCAGAAACAGCGTCAGGACAAAACCGGCAAGCAGTTGCTGCGCTGCCTGGCTGTCGCCGGATTCGCGGGCATGAACATCATGCTGCTGTCCGTGTCGGTCTGGTCCGGCAACGCCACCGACATCACGCCGGAAACGCGCGACTTCTTCCACTGGCTGTCGGCGCTGATCGCCTTGCCGACGGTTGCCTATGCCGGCCGCCCCTTCGTCACCAGCGCGCTCAAGGCCCTGTCCGCCGGCAGGCTCAACATGGACGTGCCGATCGTGATCGGTGTTTTCCTGGCGGTCGGCCTGTCTGTCGTGCAGACCATCCAGCACCAGCATCACGCCTATTTCGAATCCGCCGTCATGCTGTTGTTCTTCCTGCTGGTCGGGCGCTATCTCGATCACAACATGAAGGGCCGCACCCGGTCCTTCGCGGAGAATATCGCGGCTCTCAAGGCCGAGGTCGCCGCCAGGGTCAATGCCGATGGCAGCGTGCGTGAGGTGCCGCTTTCCAGGATCGCCCCAGGGGACCTCGTCCTGGTCGCGGGCGGGGAAAGAGTGCCGGTCGACGGCATCGTCGAGACCGGCATTTCCGAAATCGATCAGAGCCTCGTGACCGGCGAAAGCGCGCTTGCACCTGTCACGGCGGGACAAAGGGTCTATGCGGGAACGGTGAACGGGGCCGGGGCCCTGCAGGTGCGCGTGGAATCTGCCTCTGGTGCGACGCTTCTGGACGAGGTCAACCGGCTTTTGGAGGCCGCGTCCCAGGCGAAGTCGAAATATGTCCGCATTGCCGACCGGGCAGCACGTCTCTATGCGCCCCTGGTGCATGGCGCGGCCGGATTGACTTTCCTCGGCTGGCTTGTGGCCGGGCTGGACTGGCAACCGGCGCTGGTCATCTCCATTTCCGTTCTGATCATAACCTGCCCCTGCGCGCTCGGCCTGGCGGTGCCCGCTGTCCAGGTGGTCGTGTCCGGCCAATTGTTCCGCCGCGGCGTGCTTCTCAATTCCGGCGATGCCATCGAGCGGCTTGCCGCGGTCGACACGATCCTGTTCGACAAGACCGGGACGCTGACGCTCGCGGAGCCGGAATTGTGCGGGCGGGTCGATCCACTGTCCGGGACGATGGCCCTGGCCGGGCGCCTCGCACTTGCCAGCCGCCATCCGTTGTCCGCGGCGCTCGTGAAGGCAACGGGCGCATTGGTGCCCCTGCCGGATGTTACCGAAGTGTCCGGAGCTGGTCTGGAAACCAGCGTCGACGGCGCGCGCCTTCGCCTCGGCAGCCCACACTTCTGCGAAGCGCCCGCAAGCCTCGCCGAAAAGGTGCTGCACGATCATCCGGGAGCGTCCCTGCTTGCGGTCCGGCTTGGTGACGATCCCGTTGAGCTGCTGGCCTTTCGCCAGAAGTTGCGTCCGGACGCAAGACCTGTGCTCGATCTTTTGAGAACACAGGGATACGCCCTGGAGATCCTGTCGGGCGACACCCGTCAGGCGGTCGCTGCCTGCGCAGAGGCTCTTGGCGTGCCCAGGTGGCAAGCGGGCATGAAACCGGCGCAGAAGATGGCCCGGCTGGAGGACCTGCAGAGCCAGGGCCGCAAAGTCCTGATGGTCGGGGACGGTCTCAACGATGCCCCGGCACTCGCCGGAGCCCATGTGTCGCTGTCGCCTGTCTCGGCGGTTCATCTTTCCCAGGCAGCAGCCGATGCCGTCTTCCTGGGTGACCGGTTACTTCCGGTCGCCGATGCGCTGCGCCTGTCGAAGAAGGCGCGTATCGCAATCGCGCAGAACCTCTGGTTGTCCGCACTCTACAACGTCATCGCGGTCCCGGTCGCCGTCGCCGGTTTTGTCACGCCGCTCATGGCGGCGGTTGCCATGTCGGCGTCTTCCCTGGCTGTCACCGCAAATGCCCTCAGGCTCCGCTGGAGCGCAGCGGGCGGGCAACCGCCGGCCGTGGACGAACACTTTGATGCCGCCCGTCCGGTGAAAGGATAACAAGTCCATGGATGTTCTGATTTATCTGATACCGGTCGCCCTTGGTCTGGGTCTTCTGGGCCTTGCCGCGTTTCTGTGGTCGCTGAGAAGCGGACAATACGATGATCTGGAAGGCGCGAAATGGCGCATCCTGGATGACGACGACCTCCCGGACTGACACCGTTCCGGGTCGAAGCCCGCCATGACAGCGCCGCAACGGCCCCCTGGCGAAGGGCCAGTCAATAGTAGGGGGAATGGGGTGGAATTGTTTCCGGCGGCGCACGAGCCGGGCTATGCGGTCTATTCAGGAAAATCGCTTGCCCTTTACGATGCGCTGGTGCTCGGGTTTTCCAATCAGCTCATCTGGCGGTGTCCGAGCCGGCATCTGACCGGCCATTACAGCCGCCATCTGTCATCGGATCATCTCGATATCGGGGTGGGAACGGGTTATTTCCTCGACAGGGCACCGTTCCCGGGGCCGCAGCCGAAGATCACACTGCTCGATCCCAATCTCCAGTGCCTGAAGGCTGCCGCCGCGCGGATCGGCAGGTACCGGCCGCGAACCGTTCAGGCGGATGCGCTGGTGCCCTGGCCGGCGGATCTCGGCCGCTTCGGCTCGATCGGTCTGAATTATGTTCTGCATTGCCTGCCGGGTGACATGACGGGCAAGGCCCGTCTGTTCGATTATCTTCTGCCGCATCTGGCCGAAGGCGGCACCGTCTTTGGCGCAACCATCCTGCAGGGGGATGTGCCGAGATCCCCGGCCGCGCGCGGATTGATGAAACTCTACAACGCCAAGGGGGTTTTCTCCAATCGGAACGACACGCGCCAGGCCCTCGATACGGCCTTGCGGAAACGCTTCGGGCAAGTGCGGATAGACGTGATTGGATGTGTGGTGCTGTTCGGCGCGAGCGGTCCGATGGCAGTCTGAGCGGCCGGTTTGCGTGTCTTCTGGCCGGATGTCTGCTGGATACTTCGCGGGGCTCAGGACAGAATGTTGGACAGCACCATGCCGGTCGCGAGCAAGACGAGGCCGATGCCCGCCAGCAGCAGCAGGTTGTCCTTCAACCCACCATTCGGGCCGGAGGCGGATCTCCTGGACTTGCAGGAAATCTGTTCCTCTTCGCTGAATGATTCAGGTTCCCGGGACATGGTGCTTACTATCGTTGGCAAAGCCGTCTCACACGTGTTGTTTTCTCGACTGCAACATGGCGCCGCAGACTTGAAGGTCCCGTTAACATGGCCGCGCGCAGAAGATTAATTCTCTGCAATATTACCAAGGGATGAAATCGCACCTCCTATTCCTAGCGATCGGTGCAGGCATTTGTTTTCACCGCTATCGGCAAGGGGCTGCGTTCCAGCAGATGATGATCGGCATAACTCATTGTTCAGACTTTCATGCCACAAAAGAAGTCTAACAAGGAGGACTAGGTGAGCCTCGATCTTGCCTCGCTGACATTCTTGCTGGTCGAAGACAGCGCCTACATGCGGACGATCCTGCGCACGATGCTGCAGGGTTTCGGCGCGCGGCGTATTGTCGAGGCGGAAGATGGTGCGTCCGGCCTGGAGGCCATGGACCGCGCGAACCCGGATATCCTCATCCTGGACTGGGTGATGCCGATCCTGGACGGTGCGGACATGGTGCGCATGATCCGCAGTCCGAACAATCCTTTCGCCTACATTCCGATCATCATGGTCACCGCACATACGGAACGCAGCAGGATCGTCGAGGCACGGCGTCTTGGCGTGCACGAATTGCTGTCCAAGCCGATCTCGGCGAAATCGCTTTATCAGCGCGTTTCGAGTGTGATCCTGCACCCGCGCGACTTCATCAAGACCGCGACCTATTTCGGCCCTGCGCCGCGCGAGATCCGCAATCGCCAGAAGATCTGGCAGGGCGGTCCAGGCCAGCCTGCGCCTCCTCAGCAGGAAGACAACGACGGTCAGACCACCGCGATCGGCTAGGGTGTCCTGTAGCTGCCGCATCATTTTATCAGACCGACAAAGCCGGCTGCTGTCCGCTTGACGGAATTCCGCAAGCGAGGAGTGCGGTCGCCGCACGCTGGGAACGAGCCCGCCGAATGCCGCCAAGACGCCCGCCGTCAGAAAATTCGGCCAGCCGGAACAGGTTCCAGACATTTCAATTGAAGAGAATTGGTTTTCGCCGGGCCAGGATCAGGCAGCGGATTGCGCTGCCGTTTCGCTTTCGAAAGCGTTTGCGCCCTGCATGGCAGAGTTGCCTGTTTCAGTGACTTCCGCGAACTGAGCGAGGACATCCAGATCCACGGTATAATGATCCAGCAGAAACTGTGAGAGCACATCAATCGGAAGATGATGATAGCCGTCCACTGCAGCCATCAGTGCTTCGAGTGTATCCAGCCGTTCGCGCAGCTTAATCATGTTGCCCCATTGAGCCGAGTTTTTCTTACTCTGGATATTCATAGTTAATAATACGTAAAGCCCTTGAAAGCAAGCGCGGCGCCCATGCTCTGTACTTTCAGAGGATGCCGTCCACAGAATTTTCAGGAAAAGCGGCAATTTTCTTGATAAAACAGCGATCTGAAGGCATGTTGCCGAAGCATTTCGAGGACTTTTTCATGGCGTCGACGCTCTACATCCTGAACGGACCGAATCTCAATCTCCTTGGTCACCGGGAGCCGGAAATCTACGGTTCGCAGACATTGGACGACGTCCGGCAGATGTGCGAGGCCGCGGCCGGACAGGCTGGCCTTGAAACCGTGTTCCGCCAGAGCAATGCCGAACACGACCTGATCGACTGGGTGCACGAGGCCAGGGAAGCCGCAGCGGGTATCATCATCAATCCGGCCGCCTATACCCACACCTCGATAGCGCTTCTCGATGCCCTCAGCGCCTGCAGCTGTCCGGTGATAGAGGTGCATATATCGAACATCCACAAGCGCGAGAGTTTCCGGCACCATTCCTACGTTTCGGCGCGCGCGGATGCGGTCATTGCCGGATGTGGCGTGGAAGGCTACGTGCTTGCCGTGCAGCATATGGCGCGGCTCTGCGCGAAGGGCTGAGCCGGGTTCAGCGATCAATCTGGTCTGACGGCTCCCGATCCGGCGGCTTACACCGGCGGACCCAGGTCGTCGATTGCACGCGTGCGTTCCAGTGGTAAAGTCAGTAACCGCTGCCCTTGAAGAACTCCCTCACCAGCGTGGCGACGAGGATCCTGAGGTCCAGCAGAAACGATTGCCTGCGGATATAGGCAAGGTCATGTTCCAGCCGCATGTGAGCGGCATAGGCCTTGCGCGTGTCGCCCCTGAACCCGTTTGCCTGCGCCAGGCCGGTGATGCCGGGAAGGACGCTGTGGCGGTCCGGATATCTCGGGTCGAATTCCTCGTAGGGGACGCCGGCAGCGAGCATGCCCGGCACATGCGGCCGCGGGCCGACGAGAGACATCTCGCCCTTGAGGACATTGATCAGTTGCGGCAGCTCGTCGAAATTGCTCTTGCGCAGGAAGGCGCCGATTGGGGTCAGGCGCGGGTCGTTGGCGATGGTCTGAGCCACACCCGACACGTCGCACTGTTCGGTCCGCATCGACCGGAACTTGAGAACGGTGAACAGGGTTCCGTTGAGACCGAGCCGTTGCTGGCGAAAAAACACCGGGCCGCGGCTTGTCAGTTTTATTGCAATTGAAGTTGCAACCATTAAGGGAAAAAGCAGGATCAGCGCTGCCGCAGCACCGGTCAGATCCAGCATCTTCTTCAAGGCGGTGTTGATGATGAAGGCCGGGTAACCCCGTTTCGAGCGCGGCGACCGGGCCGCGTCGGGGCCTGTGCTGTCCCACACGGAGTAGCCAACCAACTTCAACGCCTTGCGGCCCTGTCCGTCAGCGCTATAGGAAACTGTTTCGTTCGCCAAGTTTCGCCAGCCTCAACCCGTTACGCACGCAATACAAAGGTGCAACGGCACTTTATCCGGATGCGATTTCAACCGCTATTAAATCGTTAACGCTTGGTTAATGGAAACCGGAAAATTGTTCTCTATTAAGGATTTGGTTACCATGTCGGCGAAACCGGGGCAACATTGGCGGGCAAAATGTGATGTGAAATTTTGGTAATCTGAAATCAGGAACGCCGGGCCTGTCGGGGCCCGGCGTTCTGATGAAGGTCGATGGATCGGAGCGCTTGCCGTCCTGTCAGTAACTGCGTCCGACGCTGGTATATTCGAAGCCGCGCGCTGTCATGTAGTCGGTCTTGTAAATATTGCGAAGGTCGACAACCTTCGGCGAATTCACCAGAGATTTGACCCGGTCCAGGTCCAGCGCGCGGAACTGGTCCCATTCTGTCACGATTACAACCACATCTGCGTTTTCAATGGCATGATAGGGCCCGTCGCAGAACAGCACGCCGGACATGACCTTTTCGGCCTCTTCCATGCTGGCGGGATCATAGGCCCGTATTTTCGCGCCTGCCGCCTGCAGTTTCGCCACGATGTCGATGCTCGGGGCTTCGCGCATGTCATCGGTGTTGGGTTTGAAGGCCAGGCCCAGCAGGGCAACGGTCTTGCCGTCGACATCGCCGCCCAGGAAGTCGATGACCTTGTCGGCCATTTTTTTCTTGCGGGCGGTATTCACCTCGATGACGCTGTCGACGATCTTCAGGTCGGAGTGCGCATCGGCGGCGATCTTCGACAGGGCCAGCGTGTCTTTGGGAAAGCACGAGCCGCCATAGCCAGGACCCGCATGCAGAAACTTGCCGCCGATCCGGTTGTCCAATCCGATGCCGCGCGAGACTTCCTGAACGTTGGCGCCGACCTTTTCGCACAGATCGGCGATCTCGTTGATAAAGGTGATCTTGACCGCCAGGAACGCGTTGGCCGCGTATTTGATCAGTTCGGAGGTCCGGCGCCGGGTCACGATGATCGGCGTTTCGTTGAGGTAGAGCGGCCGGTAGAGTTCCTTCATCACCTCCACCGCCTTTTCGTCCTCCGTCCCGACAACCACGCGGTCCGGCCGTTTGAAATCGCTGATCGCAGCGCCTTCGCGCAGAAACTCCGGATTTGAAACAACGGCGAAATCGGCCTTCGGATTGGTCTTGCGGATGATCGCCTCGACCTCGTCACCGGTTCCCACCGGAACCGTCGATTTGGTGACGATCACCGTGAAGCCGTTGAGAAGACCGGCGATTTCTTCGGCGGCCGCATAAACATATGTCAGGTCCGCATGACCGTCACCGCGGCGCGTCGGTGTGCCGACGGCGATGAAAACCGCATCGGCTTCCCGGATCGCTTGCGCTGCTTCGGTGGAAAAGAAGAGGCGTTCCTCCTCGACATTCTTGGCAACCAGTTCCTGAAGACCGGGCTCGTAGATCGGAATGTGACCGTCATTCAACGCGTCGATCTTTGTCGCGTCCTTGTCGATGCAGGTCACCACATGGCCGAAATCTGCAAAACATGTTCCCGAAACAAGACCGACGTAGCCGGTTCCAATCATTGCAACGCGCATTCTGACATTCCTGCTTCTGGCCTGGTTCCGGCCTGCTTCTGGGTGGTCTTCCGGCAGTTGCCGACCACCGAAAGCCATTGAGTTTGGCCCGGATTACATGCACACGCGCGAAAAGGCCAGAGCCGAACACCGGCAAGCGGACAATTTGCCGCTTGGCCGGTAGCCGGGACGGGGATCACGGTCTGGGTCCTGATCCCAATTCATCCGGATGGCGAGCCTGATTGACGCGGCAAACCGCGCAAGTGGCGAAACGTTGCGGCGGCCGGATCAGTCCCGCCCGACACCGCACCACTGCGCCGTAAACAGCGCGATCGTCCGGGTAACCCGTTTCAACGAAACAAGGTCGACGCATTCGTCGATGCCATGAATGTTCTTTGTTCGCGGTCCGTAGGTCAGGGCGGGGATGCAGCAATGGTTCACATAGAGTGCCGCATCCAGATAGCAGGCCATGATGGAGCGCGCCAGCGGCTGACCATTGACGGCGCAATGGGCTGACGCCAGCACGGCTTCGGCCTCTGTTCCTTGCTCCAGCCTGTATCCGGCCTGGCAGGTGCCGATCCATTCCAGCCGCGGGTTCGCCTGTTCGAGGCGCGCATCGCTCGATGCGAGGTTGCGCAGGAGGTGCTCGACCTCGGCCATGCGCTCCGACGGGGTGTCGCCGGGATAGAACCCGATGCGGCCCTCGAAGCGGCATTCGAACGGAATGGAGGCCGGCCACTCGCCCCCCTGGATGGTGCCGATGTTCAGACTGGCCGGATTGGCAAGGGTGTCGAACCCGGGATGACCGGATTTTTCCCTGTTCCAGAGGGTCTCCAGTTCCTTCAGTTTTGCGATCACCAGAAAGGCAGTTTCGATGGCGCTCAGGCCGGAGCCGGGATCGCGCGGATGGGCCGGGATGCCCTGTACGGTGATCCGAAACTTGATCACGCCGGAATTGGCGAAGATGAGGTCCTCGTCCGTCGGCTCGGGGATCAGGACCGCGTCGGCGGTCGCACCGCCCGCGATCGCCGCGGCGGTGCCGTTGCCGGTGACCTCCTCGTCAATCACGGACTGAAACTCCAGCGGTGCCTGAAGGCTGTAGCCCGCAGATTCAATGGCATCCACCGCAAAAAGGTTTGCCGCCAGTCCGGCCTTCATGTCGCCGGCGCCGCGTCCGAACAGCCAGTCGCCTTCGCGAACGGCCGCAAAGGGCGGATGGGTCCAGAACTCCGGATTCGCGGTCGGCACCACATCGACATGGCCATTCAGGATCAGCGAGCGGCCGGTCTGCCGCTCAGGAGCCTTGCGGCCCGAGACGTTGAACGTGTCCGCGTAGTCGGTGGTTGCCGGCGAAAAAGCCGGATGGTCTTCCAGGAGCGCGACGTCGATCGGGCAAGTCGCCACGTCATAGCCCCTTGTCTCGAGCGCTTCCGCCACGATCCGCTGGACACCGGCTTCCTGGCCGCGCAGGGACGGCGCCCGGACGATTTCCTGGAGAAGGGCGACCTGATTTTCGAAACCTTCCTCCACGGCCTTGGTGATGGCGGCAATCGTGTCTGCGGGCAGGGAAGGGAGCATGGCAGTCCGTTTCGGAGCTTGGAGGCAGGCTGTTTCGTGCCCGCACCCTAACAATCGGTTCCTCCGCGTCAAATCCTGCGTCAAGGGGACAGGACGCCGGTTGGCCGGGGCGCCCGGGGTCAAACGGTCAGATACTTCCGGACCTCCGTTTCGGACAGATCCGCTCCGGTTCCTGACAGCACGATCTCGCCCCGGTCCATCACGCAATAGTCGTCGGCAAGGTCGCGGGCGAACTCGAAATACTGTTCCACCAGCACGATCGCCATGGTTCCCTGGTCGCGCAGCCAGGAAATCGCCCGGCCGATATCCTTGATGATCGATGGCTGGATGCCTTCGGTCGGTTCGTCCAGCACCAGCAGTTTCGGCCGGGTCACCAGCGCTCTTGCGATGGCGAGCTGCTGCTGCTGTCCGCCGGACAGGTCGCCGCCCCGGCGGCCGAGCATGTCCTTGAGCACCGGAAACAATTCGAAGATCGTCTCGGGAATGAACCGCTCCCGGCGGGCGATCGGCGCATAGCCGGTCTCCAGGTTCTCCTTCACGGACAGCAAGGGAAAAACCTCCCGTCCCTGGGGCACGACGGCAATGCCCCTGCGGGCGCGCGCATGGGCCGGCAGGGAGGAAATGTCCTGGCCGTCCCAGAAGATTTGTCCGGACGAAATGCCGTGCTGGCCGGCGACGGCGCGCAGCGTGGAGGTCTTGCCGACCCCGTTGCGGCCCATCAGACAGGTGACCTTGCCGACTTCGGCGGTCAGCGACACTTTCTTGAGGGCTTGAGCAGCGCCGTAGTGAAGATCGATATTGTCAACTTGCAGCATGGTTTCTGACCTAACGGACTTAAGCCCCTGGAGGGCGTTCCGGACCCTTATCGGCAATTCGGCTTGGAGGCTGGGCAAGGGCCGTGTTCACGCGGCATCGTCATCGTCCCAGATAAACCTCAACGACCCGCTCGTCGGCTGAGACGTGGTCGAGGGAGCCTTCGGCAAGGACGGATCCTTCGTGAAGAACCGTGACCTTGACACCCAGGGAACGCACAAACACCATGTCATGCTCGACCACGACGACCGAATGATCATTGGCTATATCCTTCAGGAGTTCGGCGGTTTCAGCGGTTTCGGCGTCGGTCATGCCGGCGGCGGGTTCGTCCACCAGCAAAAGTTTCGGGTCCTGCGCCAGCAGCATGCCGATTTCCAGCCACTGCTTCTGGCCATGGCTCAGATTGGCTGCCAGCTCATCGCGCTTGCCACCGAGCCGGATCAGATCCAGCAGGCCGTCAATGCGTTTGCGCTCGCCCTGGGCGATCACATGAAACAGCGTTGCGAAGGGGCCGCGCGGGGCTTTCAGGGCAAGTTCCAGATTGTCCCAGACCGTGTGGCTCTCGAACACGGTCGGTTTCTGGAACTTGCGCCCGATCCCCAGTTCGGCGATCGAGGCTTCATCCTCGCCAGTCAGGTCGACGCTGCCGTTAAAAAACACCTCGCCGGAGTCCGGGCGGGTCTTGCCCGTGATCACGTCCATCATCGTGGTCTTGCCCGCGCCGTTCGGGCCGATGATGGCACGCATCTCTCCCGCGGCAATCGTCAGCGACAGTTCGTTCAGGGCCTTGAAGCCGTCGAATGAGACGGACACCCCGTCGAGATACAGCAGGCTGCTTGCTCTTGCCATGGTGCTACTCCGCTGGCTGGGGCTCGGCGGGGCCGGGCGTCCGGTTGGATGGCTTGGGCGGCGTCACATTGGCCGGCGCACCGGGCGATTGTGGCGGCGCGGAGGGCGGTTCGTCCGATCCGGCTCCGTAATCCGCCGAGATCCGGCGCTGGCGCAGGGCGGTCCAGCCCTGGCCGAGCGTGCCGACGATGCCTTTGGGCAGGAACAGCGTGACGACCACGAACAGGCCGCCGAGCGCGAACAGCCAGATATCGGGCAAGGCGGCGGTGAACCAGGTCTTGGCGAAGTTGACCAGCACCGCGCCGAGCACGGCGCCGACCAGCGTGCCGCGTCCGCCGACGGCCACCCAGATCACCACCTCGATGGAATTGGCCGGAGCGAATTCGCCCGGGTTGATGATGCCGACCTGGGGCACGTATAGCGCGCCGGCGATACCGGCCATCATGGCCGACAGGGTCCACACGAACAGCTTGTAGTGCTCCACCCGGTACCCGAGGAACCGCGTCCGGCTTTCCGCATCGCGCACCGCGACCAGAACCTTGCCGAGCTTGGAGCGGGTGATCGACCGGCAGATGAGGAAACAGATCACCAGCGCCAGCCCCGATGCGGCGAACAATCCGGCGCGGGTCGTGTCGGCCTGGATGTCGAAGCCCAGAATATCCTTGAAATCGGTCAGCCCGTTGTTGCCGCCAAATCCCATGTCGTTACGGAAAAAGGCGAGCAGCAGCGCGTAGGTCAGCGCCTGGGTGATGATGGACAGGTAAACCCCGGTGACCCGTGAGCGGAACGCGAACCAGCCGAACACGAAGGCGAGCAGGCCGGGCGCCAGCAGCACCATCAGTGCCGCGAACCAGAACATGTCGAAGCCGTACCAGTACCAGGGCAGGTCCTGCCAGTTCAGGAACACCATGAAATCCGGCAGAAGCGGATCGCCATAGACACCGCGCGTGCCGATCTGGCGCATCAGGTACATGCCCATGGCATAGCCGCCGAGGGCAAAGAACGCCGCGTGGCCGAGCGAGAGGATGCCGCAATAGCCCCAGACCAGGTCGACGGCCAGCGCCAGCAGGGCATAGGTCAGATATTTGCCCATCAGCGTGACCGCGTAATTGGGCACGTGGAAGGTGGAACCTTCCGGGACCAGCAGGTTGGCGGCCGGAACCAGCACGATCACGGCCATCATCAGGGTCAGGAAAATCCCGGCGCGCACATCCATGGCTCGGAAGAGAAACGAGGTCATCATGCTTCGACTGCCCGGCCCTTGAGGGCGAACAGGCCCCTTGGACGCTTCTGGATAAAGAGGATGATGAAGACGAGCACGAAGATCTTGCCGAGCACGGCGCCGGCATAGGGCTCGAGGAACTTGTTGACGACACCGAGTGTCATGGCGCCCACCAGCGTGCCCCACAGATTGCCGACCCCGCCGAACACCACCACCATGAAGCTGTCGATGATGTAGCTCTGGCCGAGATTGGGCGAGACGTTGTCGATCTGGCTGAGGGCGACACCGGCGATGCCGGCGATTCCCGATCCGAGACCGAAGGTGAGGGCGTCGATCCACGGGGTGCGGATGCCCATGGAGGCGGCCATGCGCCGGTTCTGGGTGACCGCGCGGGTGTAGAGCCCGAACGGCGTCTTCTTGAGGAACAGCATCAGTCCCGCGAACACCAGCAGCGCGAAGACGATGATCCACATGCGGTTATAGGTGATCGTCATCTGGCCGAGTTCGAAGGCGCCGGACATCCAGTCGGGATTGCCGACCTCCCGGTTGGTCGGCCCGAAAATCGAGCGCACCGCCTGCTGCAGCATCAGGGAAATGCCCCATGTGGCCAGCAGCGTCTCCAGGGGGCGGCCGTAGAGCCAGCGGATGACGCCGCGCTCGATGGCGACACCGACGAGACCGGAGGCGAGGAACGCCAGTGGCAGGGCGATGAACAGGCTGTATTCGAACAGGCCGGGCGCCGAATTGCGGATCAGCTCCTGCACCACGAAGGTCGTGTAGGCGCCGATCATCACCATTTCGCCATGGGCCATGTTGATCACGCCCATCACACCGAAGGTGATCGCAAGGCCGATCGCGGCCAGCAGCAGCACCGACCCCAGCGACAGGCCGTACCAGATGTTCTGGGCCGCATCCCAGCTGGCAATGGATTTCTGGATCTTCGTGACGGCCTGTGTCGCCGCCGCCTGCACGGCTCCCTCCGTGTCGGCCTGAACGGCGATCAGCAGAGACAGCGCATCCCGGTTGCCCATCTCGGAGAGGGTCTGTACCGCATCCAGTTTCTGGGGCTCGTCCAGGTCGGAATTCAGAACGGCCGCGGCGCGGGCTTCCGCCATCACCTTGCGCACGCCGTCATCGGTTTCCGCCGCGAGCGCCGCGTCAAGCGCCTCGATGCCGTCCGGATCCCGCGCCTTGAAGATCGCTTCCGCGGCCGCCTTGCGAACCTGCGGGTCGGGCGCCATCAGGGTGAGGGAGCCCAGCGCGGAGCGGATGACCCGGCGCAGCTTGTTGTTGACCTTGATCTTGGACACTTCCCGTCGGCCGGCCTCGCCGGCCGCTTCCAGCGTCAGCGGATCGGTGAGCGCGTAGCCCTTGCCTTCCTTGCGGGTGATGAACACCGCGCCGTCGGATTTGCGGAAATAAAGGTCCCCCTCGCCGAGAGCCTCCAGTGCCGGCGCGACCAGCGGGTCGCCCGTGGCGACCAGCGTCCCGATCTGTTGTTCGGTCTGCGCGTATTTCCCCTTGGCCAGATCGTCGATCAGCGGACGCAGCGTGTCCGGGTCGCTCTGGCCGAAGGACGGTCCGCTCGCGGCGCACATGAGAAGGCCGACGAGCAGGAAGAATGACTTCAGAAGGGACATCGTGTCCGCCTTGCGAGGGTTTGTTTTCATGTTGTTCTTGGGTTTCGAAGGAACCCCCACCCCTAACCCCTCCCCACAAGGGGGAGGGGGATTTGGCCTTGCCGGTGGCAACGCTCTACCGTGAGATTTGCTCACGATGAGGCTGCGGCTTGTCGGCGTCTTCAGCCTGGTTCCCCTCCCCCTTGTGGGGAGGGGTTAGGGGTGGGGGTATTCTCGTGCACGAAACCCGGGAAGGGGCGGGCCCGGAAGGCCCGCCCCAACTCCGTTTTTCCGTTAGGAGCCGGAACCGCCGCACTTGCCGGTTGCGGTGTTGAAGTTGCCGCAGGACAGGGGCGCGCGCCAATCGGAGATCAGGTCCTTGGAGCCGTCCAGATAGTCGGACCACGCATCGCCGACGACGAGGCCGGAGGTTTCCCACACGGTTTCGAACTGGCCGTCATCCTGGATTTCTCCGATCAGCACCGGCTTGGTGATGTGGTGGTTCGGCATCATCGCGGAGTAGCCGCCGGTCAGGTTGGGAACGCTGACGCCGACGATGGAGTCGATGACCGCGTCCGGATCGGTGGTGCCGGCTTTCTCGACCGCTTCGACCCACATGTTGAAACCGATGAAATGAGCTTCCATCGGGTCGTTGGTCACCCGGTTGTCGTCGCCGACATAGGCCTGCCAGGTTTCGATGAACTCGGCATTGGCATCGGTGTCGGCGGACTGGAAGTAGTTCCAGGCGGCCAGGTGGCCGACGAGCGGCGCGGTGTCGAGACCGGCGAGTTCTTCTTCACCCACGGAGAAGGCGACGACCGGAATGTCCTCGGCCTTGATGCCGGCGTTGCCCAGTTCCTTGTAGAACGGAACGTTGGCGTCACCATTGATGGTGGAGACAACGGCGGTCTTCTTGCCGGCGGAGCCGAAGGTCTTGATGTCGGACACGATCGTCTGCCAGTCGGAATGACCGAACGGCGTGTAGTTGATCATGATGTCTTCTTCGGCAACGCCCTTGGCCTTCAGGTAGGCTTCGAGGATCTTGTTGGTCGTGCGCGGATAGACATAGTCGGTGCCGGCCAGAACCCAGCGCTCGACGCCTTCTTCGTTCATCAGGTAATCGACGGCCGGAATGGCCTGCTGGTTCGGTGCGGCGCCGGTGTAGAAGACGTTGCGCTGGCTTTCTTCGCCTTCGTACTGGACCGGGTAGAAGAGCAGCGAGTTCAGCTCTTCGAAGACCGGCAGAACGGACTTGCGCGAAACGGATGTCCAGCAGCCGAAGATGGCGTCGACGCCGTTGACTTCGATCAGCTCACGCGCCTTTTCGGCGAACAGCGGCCAGTCGGAAGCAGGATCGACGACAACGGCTTCCAGTTTCTTGCCGAGCAGGCCGCCCTTCTTGTTCTGCTCCTCGATGAGCATCAGCATGGCGTCTTTCAGCGTGGTTTCCGAAATCGCCATCGTGCCGGAGAGCGAGTGCAGGATGCCGACCTTGATCGTGTCTTCCTGCGCGGACGCGCCACCGATCATGGTGGAGGCCATCAGGCCGGCAAGCGCGAGTTTGGTGAATGTCTTTTTCATGAAAGTTCCCCTGTTGATTGACGCCGCCGGTTCCCATGCCGGCGGTTGGCGGCTGGAAGGACTGCCGCTGTCGGGGAAGGATCGTGCGCCGGAAGTGCCGCGCTGCAACATACGTCAATTGACGTAATCGGGGTTCGCGAGCGGGCGCCGGGATAAATTGCCGGCACCCGTGCCGCCCGGCAGCTCGCGCGGCCCTTGCCTGGCCATGCTGAGGTACGCTCGATGCGCGCTGCCGACGTAAAGACAGCATACGTCGGGACACTGCTCTGTTGTGTCGCACCCTCCTTGCCTTTCAGGCTAAAGGCCGACACTACATAGAGGGGATGGTGCGCTGCACTCGACCGAACAACAGTTGTATTCCCGGAGTTTCCTTCCGAAAGGCCTTCTCCTCATGAAAATGTCACACATCCTGATTGCGCTCGTCCTGGTGTCGGCTGCGGTTGGTGGTTGGATCTATTTCGCCCGGATCGAAAACGCGGCTCCACCGACAACGGCTGTTGTCACCCGCAGCACGGTTGAGGAAACGGTGCTGGCCTCCGGCACGATGGAGGCAAAACAGTTGGTCAGTGTTGGCGCCCGGGTGTCGGGGCAGATCGAGACGCTGGCGGTTGCCCTTGGTGAAGAGGTCGAGAAGGGCGACCTGATCGCCCTGATCGACAATCAAGACCAGCAGAATGACGTGCTGACTGCGAAAGCGAGCCTGGCGAACATCGAAGCGCAGATCGCCGCGAAAAACGCCAGCCTGATCAAGGCCGAGCGCGTTCTGGAACGGCATTTGAAGCTGGTTACTTCCGATTACGTCTCCAAGGAGGACGTCGACGCGGCGCAGGCGGATGTCAACGTCTTCAAGGCCGAACTCGCCGCTCTGGAAGCGCAGAAGGCGAGCGCCGAGGTCAGTGTCTCGACTGCGCAGATTGCGTTGGACCGAACCAGGATCACCGCGCCAATCTCGGGGACCGTAGTGGCGATCGTCAATGACGAAGGCCAGACCGTGAACGCCACGCAGAGCGCGCCGACAATAGTCAAGATTGCCGAGTTGGACATGATGGTGGTGAAGGCGGAAATTTCCGAAGCTGACGTGGTCCATGTGAAACCGGGCCAACAGGTGGTCTTCAGTATCCTGGGCGAACCCGATCACCAATTCACCGCCACAGTGCGCGATGTCGAACCCGCGCCCTCGGAAATCGAGGAGAGCGACACGATCTCGACCGACGAAGCGATCTATTACAACGGCTTGCTTGAGGTGGACAATCCCGGCCACCTGCTGCGTATTGGCATGACCGCGGAAGTCTCGATCATTCTCGACAAGGCAGAGGATGTCCTGACCGTGCCATCCTCGGCACTCGAAAGGGGACCGCGGGGCTACACCGTAATGCTTTACGATCCGGCCAATGACGCCACCAGCGAGCAGCGTGTCGAGGTCGGGCTGAACAACAAGGTCGTCGCCGAAATCAAGTCCGGGCTGAGCGAAGGTGACCTTGTGATCACGGGCACCGATGTTGCCGCGAGCAAGACATCGCAAGACAACGTTCGCATGCCTCCGATGAGGCTCTGACGATGGACGAACCCCTGATATCAGCGCGTGGGATTTCACGCAGCTTCCAGGCAGGCGAAGAGACAATCACCGTCCTGCGCGATGTCGACGTTGACCTCTGGCCGGGCGAGATGGTGGCGATCATCGGTGCCTCCGGCTCGGGCAAATCGACGCTGATGAACATCCTCGGTTGCCTCGATCACGCAAGCTCGGGCAGTTACAGCTTCGCGGGCCAGGATGTGAGTAAACTCGACCCGGACCAGCTCGCTCAGCTGAGACGCGAGCATTTCGGCTTCATCTTCCAGCGCTACCAGCTGCTGCCCGATCTCGATGCGGTGGCCAATGTCGAGGTGCCAGCGATCTATGCCGGTGAGAGCCGGGCGGTCCGACGCGAACGCGCCGCTGACCTGCTGGGCCAACTCGGCCTTGCCGAGCGGCTGGACCACCGGCCCGGCGAGCTGTCCGGCGGGCAGCAGCAGCGGGTCTCGGTGGCACGCGCGCTGATGAATGGCGGCGAGGTCATCCTGGCAGACGAGCCAACCGGGGCGCTCGATACGACAAGCTCGAAGGAGCTGATCGAGCTGCTGCTGGAGCTGAACCGCAAAGGCCACACGATCGTCATGGTCACCCATGACCCGGAGGTCGCCCAGCACGCGCATCGCACGATTGAAATCCGTGACGGGCGGATTGTCTCCGATACGAAGACTGCCCGCGAGGATATCGGCAATGCCGGGCGCCTTGAGCGCGCGCCTGCGGAACCACGCGCGGGGGCTGCCGTGTTCCGGATGCGCGAGGCTGTCGACATGTCGCTCAAGGCTCTGCTGGCGCACCGGGTGCGCTCGATGCTGACGATGCTGGGGATCATCATCGGCATCGCCTCGGTCGTGCTCGTGGTGGCGTTGGGAACCGGGACGCAGGAGAAGGTGCTCGACAACATTTCCTCGCTCGGGACCAGCACGATCACGGTGCGCTCCGGCACGGGCTTCGGCGCGCGCAACGTCAACAAGGTGCAGACGCTGATGCCTTCGGATGCCGATGTGCTGGCGCTGCAGCCCTTTGTCGACAGCGCTTCCCCCTCGGTCGCGACGAAAAGCACGGTTGTTTATCGCGGCATATCCTCCGATTCCGCGATCAACGGGGTGGGCGGCGACTATTTCCAGGTCCACAACTACGTCACCGTGACCGGCGCCACATTCGGCCCCGAAGATGTCACGGGTCGCACCCAGGTCGCGGTGATCGATGAGGATACGCGCGACACTTTCTTCGACGCCGATGTCGACCCGGTAGGCAAGGTCCTGCTGCTGGGTGGCGTGCCGGTGCGGGTGATCGGCGTGGTGCGTTCGAGCGGCGCAAGCTTCGGGCCGGAATCGCTCAATGTCTGGGTGCCCTACACCACGGTGATGGCGCGGATTTCGGGGCAGGATTTCCTCGACAGCGTCGCGGTGCGCGTGAGCGACGATCACGACACCACATTTGCCGAGAACGCAATCTCCGATCTGCTGACCAATCGCCACGGTACCAAGGATTTTTTCCTGGTGAATTCCGACACGATCCGCGAGACGATCACCTCGACGACCCAGACGCTGACCCTCCTGGTGGCGCTGATCGCGGTGATTTCGCTGATCGTCGGAGGAATCGGCGTGATGAACATCATGCTGGTATCGGTGACCGAGCGCACGAAGGAAATCGGCGTCCGCATCGCGATCGGGGCGCGGCGCTCCGACATCGTGGCGCAGTTCCTGATCGAGGCGGTGCTGGTTTGCCTGACCGGCGGCGTGCTGGGGATCGCCGGCGCGCTGATCGGCGGGCAGCTGGTGGGGTATTTCTCGGCCGATGTGCGGTTGAGTTTCTCGATGACGGCGATCGTGGTGGCCTTTCTGTCGTCGACCCTGATCGGGATCACCTTCGGCTTCCTGCCTGCACGCTCTGCGGCCAGGCTCGACCCGGTGGTGGCGCTGAACCATGCGTGAGAGTAACGCGGCGATCCTACGGGACCAGGGTCCTCATTTTATCAAAGGGCACCCGTGACCACACTTGCGCAGGTGCGACTGGTACAGAACCTGCATTCATCGCATCCCGATGCCAAACAAACCGGGTTTCACGGAGCGTGCGCCCGGTTGCGGCAATTTTACGACAAAAAAGCAGGCATATGCCTAAAAAACAACCAGTTTCATGACGGCCCGCCAGCGCATTCTGCCGGTGCGGCGGCAGTACAACAAATGGGTCAACAACCAGACCCTGGAAGATTACGCCTTGCGGTTCACGGCCAAAAGCGCCCGCAAGTTCTCCTCCCGCGCGATTTCCCAGACGGCCATCGGCGCGATTTCCTTTCTGGCGCTTGAAGCCATCGGCGGTGCGATCACGCTGTCGCACGGCACCGCCAACGCGTTTCTGGCCATTCTTGTCGGCAGCATTGTCCTGCTCGTCGTCGGCCTGCCGATCAGCCGCTACGCCATGCGGTACGGCGTGGACATCGATCTTCTGACGCGCGGTGCCGGTTTCGGCTATATCGGTTCGACGGTAACCTCGCTGATCTATGCCAGTTTCACCTTCATCCTGTTCGCGATCGAGGCCTCGATCATGTCGAGCGCGCTGGAGTTCGCCTTCGGCGTGCCGCTCTGGCTCGGTTACATCATCAGCGCGGTGGCCGTCATCCCGCTGGTCACCCACGGCATCACCTGGATCAGCCGGTTTCAGCTCGCAACCCAGCCCTTCTGGATCGTCCTCAACATTCTGCCCTTCCTCTTCATTGTCTTTACCGACTGGCAGGCGGTCGGCGCCTGGCTGAGTTTCCCGGGCATCGACCCGGCAACCCAGGCGGCGCGCGTCGACGGGGGCGGCTGGGGCAGCATCAACCTGATCAGTTTCGGCGCGGCGTCGGCGGTCATCCTGGCGCTGATGGCGCAGATCGGCGAGCAGGTCGACTTCCTGCGCTTTCTGCCGGCCCAGGATTTCGCCCGCCGGCGTCACCGGCTGGCGCTGTTCCTGGCAGGCCCCGGCTGGGTCGTGCTCGGCGCGCCGAAGATGGTCGCGGGCTCCTTTCTCGCCGTGCTGGTGCTGTCGCATGGTGTGCCCGTCGAGCACGCCGACGAACCCTCGCGCATGTATACGGTCGCCTTCGGCTACATGATCCCGAACGAGACCGTCGTGCTTCTGCTGATGGCGGCTTTCGTCGTGGTGGCCCAGTTGAAGATCAACGTCATGAACGCTTATGCGGGCTCGCTCGCCTGGTCGAATTTCTTCTCCCGCCTGACGCATTCCCATCCGGGCCGGGTGGTCTGGCTTGTGTTCAATGTCGGCATCGCGCTGCTGCTGATGGAACTCGGCATCTACGGGCTGCTGGAGGAAACGCTGGGCGTCTTCTCGATCATTGCCATGGCCTGGCTGTCGGCGATTTCTGCGGATCTTTTCATCAACAAGCCGCTCGGCCTGTCGCCGCCGGGCATCGAGTTCAAGCGGGCGCATCTCCACGACATCAATCCGGTCGGCACCGGCGCGATGCTGTTGGCGACATGCCTCGCACTGGCCGCGCATTTCGGGCTCTTCGGAGTGACCGCAGCTGCCCTGGCCACATTCCTGGCCATGGTGGTCGCCTTCGTTGCCGCGCCGGCGATTGCCTGGCTGACCGGAGGCAAATTCTATCTGGCGCGCAAACCGCGCCAGAGCTGGCAGGCCCTGGACCAGATATCCTGTTCGATCTGCGAGAACCCGTTCGAGCCCGAGGACATGGCCTATTGCCCGGCCTATCAGGCCCCGATCTGTTCGCTGTGCTGTACGCTGGACGCCCGCTGCCACGATTCCTGCAAGCCGAAGGCCCGCATCGCCTATCAGGTCGGCACGGTTGCGGAGCGGTTTCTGCCGGAAGACGCGCTGATCTTCCTGCAATCGCGCCTCGGCCGCTACGCCCTTGCCTCGCTGATGTCGATTGCCGGGATCGGCGCCGTGCTCTGGTTCATCTATGCCCAGGCCGCCAGCCGGCTCGGCGATCCCACCGGCCTCATCGCACAGACGGTGCTGCTGATTTTCTTCGTTTTCTCGATCGTCGCGGGCATCTCCTGCTGGTTCCTGGTTCTGGCCCATGACACGCGCCGCGTCGCGGAGGAGGAATCCGCCCGCCAGAACGCGCTGCTGCAGAAGGAGATCGACGCCCACAGCGCGACCGACGCCGCCCTTCAGAAGGCGAAGGAGAACGCGGAGGCGGCGAACCTTGCCAAGAGCCGCTATGTCGTCGGTCTCAGCCACGAACTCAGGACGCCGCTCAACGCCGTCATGGGCTATGCCCAGGTGCTGGAGCGCGATGAAAGCCTGCCGCCGGCGCGAAAACCCGCCGTCAGCACGATCCGGCGCAGCGCCGAGCACCTGTCCGGCCTGATCGACGGCCTCCTGGACATATCCCGGATCGAGGCGGGGCGGCTGCAGATCTATTCCAACGAGATCAACATCCACGAGTTTCTGGACCAGATCGTCGACATGTTCCGCATGCAGGCCGCGGCCAAGGGGCTCGGTTTCAGCTATTCGCGGGCCGCCAATCTGCCTGCATTCGTCAGAACCGACGAAAAGCGCCTCCGGCAGATCCTCGTCAATCTCCTGTCCAATGCCATCAAGTTCACCCCGGACGGGTCGGTGTCCCTGACCGTCGCCTATCGGTCCCAGGTGGCTAGCTTCGTCATCTCGGACAGCGGGCCGGGGGTTGCCCTGGACGACCAGGCCAAGATCTTCGAGCCGTTCGGGCGGGGCAAACCGGTCAACGGAGTGCGCACCCCGGGTCTGGGTCTTGGTCTCACGATCACCAAGCTGCTGACGGAGACGATGGGCGGGGCGATCGCCCTTTCCAGCGAGCCGGGCAAGGGCGCGGTTTTCGAGGTCCGCCTGATGCTGGCGGCCGTCGACCGTCCCGTGGACACCGTCCGCCGGGAACGTCAGGTGCGGGGCTACCAGGGCCGGCGGCGGACCGTCGCGGTGATCGACGACAATCCCGATCACCGGGCGCTGGTCCGCGATATCCTGCAGCCGATCGGCTTCAACGTCGTCGAGGCGGACAACGGGCATGCCTGTCTGGACACCGTTCAGCAGCTGGCGCCGGAGCTTTACCTGATCGACATCCTGATGCCCGGCATGAATGGCTGGGAGCTGGCGAAAGCCCTGCGTGAGCGGGGCGACGCGGCACCGATCGTCATGCTGTCGGCGAACATCGGCGACAAGGCCCTGCGTCCGGACGGCCCGGTCCATCATTCGGCGACCCTTGCCAAGCCCTTCGGCATCGGTCAGCTCTACGACCTTCTGCAAAAGCACATGGGCGTGAGCTGGACCGAGCAGGCCAACGGCAATGACGCGCCCGTGGCACCGGAAGCACCCTTGCTGTCGCCGGGCGCGGCGCATGTTGCCGATTTGATATCGCTGGCCGACATCGGATATGTGGAGGGCATAGAGGCGAAACTGAACGAGCTGGCGCAAGCGCCGGAAAACCGGCCCTTGACGGAAGCGTTGCAGGTGCATCTCTCCCGCTTTGATTTCAAGGCCTACAAAGACGTGTTGAGCGGACTGGAGACACATGACGGATGATCGCCGCGATACGGTCCTTGTGGTGGACGACAGCCCGGAGACGCTGGGCTTCGTCACCGAAGCGCTGAGGAAGACAGGCATCACTGTTCTGGTCGCCACCAACGGGGAGGCGGCACTCAAGGTCTGCGACAAGGTCACGCCGGACACGATCCTCATGGATGCGGTGATGCCGGGTCTGGACGGTTTCGACACCTGCCGAAGGATCAAGGACAATCCGGCATTGCGGCACATCCCGGTGATCTTCATGACCGGCCTCTCGGAAACCGAGCACATCGTCCGTGCGCTCGAATCCGGCGGGGTCGATTTCCTGACCAAGCCCATTGATGTCGACGAATTGAAGGCCCGCATCAGGGTTCATCTGAAAAACGCCCGCTCGGTGCAGAGCGCCCATGTGGCGCTGGATGCCGCCGGCCGGCACCTGGTAGCGGTCTCGGGCGACGGGGCGGTGCTCTGGTCGACGCCCCAGATCCAGAACCTGCTGGCCCGTACCGGCGCGGCGGATACCAGCCTGTTCCGGCTGGGCAGGTCCCTGGGAGAGTGGCTCGATGCTTCGGACACGGCGCAGGACCGGCGCAAGAGCTTCATGCTCGGCCTGTCTGAGGACCTTGCCGTGCAGCTCCATCCGCTCGGGCGCGTCGGCCCGGATGAAAACCTGTTCCGGGTCACGGCCGAGGACGAGGCCGGTCAGAAACAGGCGCTCCAGGAACGGTTCGAACTGACCCAGCGCGAAGCCGAGGTTCTGATCTGGATCGCAAAGGGAAAGTCCAACAAGGACATTGGCGAGATTCTGGGCCTGTCACCGCGCACGGTGAACAAGCACCTGGAGCAGATCTTCATCAAGCTCGGCGTCGAGAACAGGGCCTCCGCCGCCGTCCGGGCCGCGGAGGTGATCTTCTCGCTTTGAGGGCGTCTGACGGCGCGCCGGTGCTGAAGACGCGGGCGGGAAAACAGGCAGGAAAACGGGCCGCCCGTCAGGCGTGAAACGTCCTCTGTGAGGAGTTTATCTTGCAGCGCAACATTTTCTTTGCATAAAAAATGGTCCTGCGCATAATGGCGCCATGAGTGAGGGGTTGTCTATTCTCGTCATCGACGACAACAAGATCCGGGCGTCGATCATCGAAGAGGGATTGCGCGATGCAGGGCATGACGAGGTCATGCTCGTTCATCAGCTGGACGGGCTGGTGCGCCAGATCGCCGACCTCAACCCCGACGTGATCGTCATCGACCTTGAAAATCCCAATCGGGACAGGCTGGAACACATGTTTCAGGTATCGCGCGCGGTGCGGCGGCCGATTGCCATGTTCGTGGACAAGGCCGACAGCCAGTCTATCGAAGCTGCCGTCGATGCAGGAGTGTCGGCCTATATCGTCGACGGCCTGAAGCGTGAACGGGTGAAACCCATTCTCGACATGGCCATCAGCCGGTTCCGGGCGTTCTCTAAGCTTGCCACGGAACTGGAGGATGCCCGCAACGAACTGGCCGGGCGCAAGACCATCGATCGTGCCAAGGGCATTCTCATGAAGTCCAAGGGGTTGTCCGAGCAGGAGGCCTACGACCTGCTGCGCCGTTCGGCCATGAATCACGGCCGCAAGATCATCGATGTCGCCCAGAGCCTCGTGATCGCGAGCGGATTGTTGGAAGATTAGCACATGAGCTCTGCCAGATGGCCGGGAGGAAGCAGCTCCACGGCAGACCGGAGGAACATGGACACACATCTGACGCCCGTCATTGCCGGGTTCATACCGCTTCTGGACAGCGCCGTCCTGGTTGCGGCCAGGGAAATGGGCTTTGCCGAACGCGAAGGCATCGCGCTCAAGCTGGTGCGCGAAACGTCCTGGGCGAACATCCGCGACCGCATTGCCGTCGGCCATTTCGATGTGGCGCATATGCTGGCGCCGATGCCGATTGCCGCCAGCCTCAACCTGACAAGTCTCGCCGTCCCGATGCTGGCGCCGATGATCCTCGGGCTCGGCGGCAACGCCATCACGGTGTCGGCGGATCTGTGGCAGAACATGGCGGGCCGGGGCGCCGGTCCGGATGGCGATCCGGTCTCCACGGGCGTGGCTCTGGCCAAGATCGTCCGGGACAGCGGTGCTGGCCCGGAGGCCCGTCTGCGTTTTGGTGTCGTGCACCCGTTCTCCGGACATGCCTATGAGTTGCGCTACTGGCTGGCAGCCGCGGGCATCGATCCGGACACGGATGTCGAAATCTCGGTGATCGCGCCGCAGCTCATGGCGGACGCCCTCGCAGCCGGTCAACTGGACGGGTTTTGCGTCGGTGAACCCTGGAACACGGTGGCTGTGGCCGCCGGCACGGGCCGGATCGCGACCTACAAGCAGGCGATCTGGCCGGACAGTCCCGAGAAGGTCCTGGGCGTGACCCGCAAATGGGCCGAGGCGCATCCGGTGACGTTGTCCGCGCTGATGAGGGCGGTCTCGTCAGCGGCCGACTGGTGCGCGGATCCCGCGAACGCGGAACCGCTGGCCGTCCTGCTCGCGCGCCCGGAAATTCTGGCCTGTCCGGTCGAGGTCTGTCTTCCCGCCTTGAAGGGAGACATGCAGCTTGGACGCAACACGTCCCGGCGAATTCCGGAGTTCCTGACCTTTTCCGGCGGCGCGCGCGCGGCACCCTCACCCGGTCACGGCCAGTGGTTCTATGAACAGATGGTCCGCTGGGGGCAGGCGGAGCCTTCCGCGGAGGCGGAAGCCTCCGTGGCGCGGATCTTTTCGCCGGGGCTTTATCAGAGTGCGCTTGGTCTGGAAAATCTGCCGCGGCAGGCGCCGGCCCGGCTTTTCGACCGGCAGGACGGGGTAGTCGAATGACCCAGCGGCAGCAGGCGCGACATTGGGGCCTTGACCTCGCTGCAATGCACAAAAAAGCAACAGTTGCCTGCCGGACACGCCAACAAATCATGCATTGGCGCAGAAAAGACAAAAAGCCGGTATTGGTTCAGAGGTTTGATTTTTAAGGAAAAAATAGAATTTTTCTAATCTGGCACGCATTGTGCTTTCCATAAATACGTGGCCGACGCTGGCCAATTCATATTGCGCCCATGGCAGGGCGCCCAGGCAAAGCCGCCGTTGTGATCTGCATCTCCTCCTTTGATGCGTGGATCACAACGGCGGTTTTTTTTTAGCCAGCGTCCGGACAGGGCGCGTGGAAGGACAAGAGGGAACAGGACGTGACACAGGCAAGAACACTGAAGATGACCCGCAGGGTTGCATGTGCCGCCTTGATGGCCGCCACCGCGATCGTCCCGGCGTCCGGTGCATTCGCGGAGATGCTGGATGTCGAAAAGGACGAACTGACTTTCGGTTTCATCAAGCTGACCGACATGGCACCGCTCGCGGTCGCCTACGAACTTGGATACTTCGAGGACGAAGGCCTCTTCGTGACCCTGGAGCCGCAGGCCAACTGGAAGGTTCTGCTCGACCGGGTGATCACCGGTGAACTGGACGGAGCGCACATGCTGGCCGGTCAGCCGCTCGCGGCCACCATCGGCTTCGGCACCAAGGCGCATATCGTGACGCCGTTTTCCATGGATCTGAACGGCAACGGCATCACCGTTTCCAATGAGATCTGGGAGATGATGAAGCCGCATCTGGAAATGCAGGATGACGGCAAGCCGGTCCATCCGATCAAGGCGACCGCTCTGAAGCCGGTTGTCGAGGAGTTCAAGGCCGACGGCAAGCCGTTCAACATGGGCATGGTGTTCCCGGTCTCGACCCACAATTACGAGCTGCGCTACTGGCTGGCATCCGGTGACATTCACCCGGGCTTTTATTCCGGTTCCGACATTTCCGGCCAGATCCAGGCGGACGCGCTGCTGTCGGTCACCCCGCCGCCGCAGATGCCGTCAACGCTCGAGGCAGGAACAATCTACGGCTATTGCGTGGGCGAACCCTGGAACCAGCAGGCGGTCTTCAAGGGCATCGGCGTTCCGGTGATCACCGATTACGAGATCTGGAAGAACAATCCGGAGAAGGTCTTCGGCATGACCAGCGAGTTCACCGAGGAATACCCGAACACCACGCTTGCCGTCACCAAGGCACTCATCCGCGCGGCCAAGTGGCTGGACGAGAACGACAATGCCAATCGCATGGAAGCGGTCGAGATCCTGTCGCGCTCCGAATATGTCGGCGCGGATGCGGAAGTCATCGCCAACTCCATGACGGGCACCTTCGAATACGAGAAGGGCGACAAGCGCGACGTGCCTGATTTCAACGTGTTCTACCGCTACTTCGCGACCTATCCCTACTATTCCGACGCGGTCTGGTATCTGACCCAGATGCGCCGCTGGGGCCAGATCGGCGAATACAAGCCGGACAGCTGGTACGACGAGGTGGCAAAATCCGTCTACCGCCCGGACATCTATCTCAAGGCGGCGGAACTGCTTGTCGAGGACGGCCATGTCGCCAAGGAAGACTTCCCCTGGGACACCGACGGCTACCGCGCACCGACCCCGTCCGGGGACATCATCGACGGCATCGCCTATGACGGCAAACTCCCCAACGCCTATATCGACAGCCTTCCGATCGGCCTGAAAGGCAAGCAGGTCGTGACCGGCAACAACGTCGTCGGCGGCTGACAGCAAGGGGCGGAGCGGCGGCATCAGCCATGCCGCTCCGTTCTCTTCCATTGAAACGAACCAACAGAATTTCGAAACAGGGACGCCCATCATGGCCAATGCCGATACCGCAGGCAGTCAGAACCTTGCCCGCGCAGCGCGCCGGGAGAAGCTTTTCACGGGGATCAACAAGGCGTCCGGCTGGCTGGACGCGCTGGGCCTGTCCTGGACCGTGCCTCTCCTGAAGATGGCCGCCGGAGACAATCCGCGGGAACAGCTGGGGGAACTCAAGCGGGTGCTTTTGATCCCGCTGCTGGGCATTGCCGCCTTCCTGATCCTGTGGGGCGTTCTGGCACCCCAGGTTCACACATCTCTCGGAGCCGTGCCTGGTCCGGCTCAGGTCTGGTCGCAGACCGTCAACCTCTGGGAAGATCATGTGCGCGAGCGCGCCAAGGCCGACGCCTTCTTCGAGCGCCAGGAAAAGCGCAATGCCACGCTCGAAGCGGAAGGCAAGTCCGACAAGGTCAAGTGGCGCTCCTATACCGGCAAGCCGACCTATATCGACCAGATCGGCACCTCCCTGAAGACCGTCGGCCTCGGTTTCCTGATCGCGACGATCATCTCCGTTCCGCTCGGGATCGCCTCCGGCCTGTCGCGCTCCTTCAATGGCGCGATCAACCCGCTCATCCAGATCTTCAAGCCGGTGTCGCCCCTCGCATGGCTGCCGATCGTCACCATGATCGTGTCGGCGACCTACGCCAATCCGGTCGACTGGCTGTCGAAATCCCTGCTGATTTCCGCCGTCACCGTGACGCTGTGCTCCATGTGGCCGACCCTGATCAACACGGCGCTGGGCGTTGCCTCCGTCGACAAGGACCTGATGAATGTCGGCCGTGTCCTGCAATTGCCGACCTGGAAGACCATCACCAAGCTTGTTCTGCCGTCCTCCCTGCCGCTGATCTTCACGGGTCTGCGCCTGTCCCTGGGTGTGGGCTGGATGGTGCTGATCGCCGCGGAAATGCTGGCGCAGAACCCGGGTCTTGGAAAATTCGTCTGGGACGAATTCCAGAACGGCTCTTCCCAGTCGCTCGCCAGGATCATGGTCGCGGTGCTGACCATCGGCATCATCGGGTTCCTGCTCGACCGGCTGATGTTCGCCCTGCAGCGCGCCTTCACCTTCTCGGCGAACAGATAAGGAGACCGGACATGGCCTTTCTGGAAATTTCCGGCGTCTCCAAGTCTTATGGCGAAGGTGCCCGTCGCACCGACGTTCTGGACGACATCAATCTGAAAGTGGACGAGGGCGAGTTCATTGCCATTGTCGGGTTCTCCGGAACCGGCAAGACCACGCTGATCTCCCTGCTCGCCGGCCTAATCGAACCGGACACCGGCGGCATCGTCTTCAAGGGCAGGGAAATCGACGGGCCGAGTGCCGACAGGGGCGTGGTTTTCCAGTCCTATTCGCTGATGCCGTGGCTGTCGGTCACGGGCAATGTGGCCCTGGCCGTGGACAGCGTCTTCAAGAAGAAGAGCGCCGCTGAGCGCAGAGCAATCTGCGACAAGTATATCGCGATGGTCGGGCTGGCGCACGCAAGGGACCGCAGCCCGGCGGAACTGTCCGGCGGCATGCGCCAGAGGGTGGCCGTTGCCCGCGCGCTGGCGATGCAACCGGAGCTCCTCCTGCTCGACGAGCCGCTGTCGGCGCTCGATGCACTGACCCGCGCCAAGCTGCAGGACGAGTTCGCCGCGATCTGCGAGGAAGAGAAAAAGACAATCGTCCTCATCACCAACGATGTCGATGAGGCCATCCTGCTGGCAGACCGGATCGTCCCCCTGAAGCCGGGAACGAGCGCAACGCTCGGCCCGGAATTCAAGGTGCCGTTCAAGCGTCCCAGGGACCGGGGTGAACTCAATCACGACGAGGACTTCATCCGCCTGCGCGCGGAGGTGACCGCGTATCTGATGGAAGCCGGCGCCGAGCGCGGCGTGGATCTGGAGCGCGATATCGTTCTGCCGAACATCGTGCCGATCACCCAGCGCCCGAAAAACGGAGACAAGCTGCCGGACGCCTATGAGCGTGCGGCCGAAACCTCCAGGGAAGACCGCTATCTGGAGTTTTCGCAGCTCAAGAAGGTCTACCCGACCCCGAAGGGGCCTCTGACGGTCGTCGACGGGTTCGACATGAAAATGCGGAAGGGCGAGTTCATCACCCTGATCGGACACTCCGGCTGCGGCAAGTCCACGGTTCTGTCCATGGTCGCCGGTCTCAACCCGATCACCGACGGCGCGATCGTTCTCGACGGCACCCATGTGACCCAGGCGGGGCCTGACCGGGCCGTGGTCTTCCAGGCACCGAGCCTGATGCCCTGGCTGACGGCCTATGAAAACGTGGAACTGGGCGTCGACAAGGTCTACCCGGACGCCTCCCGGGCCGAGAAGCGGGATGTCATCGAGTACTACCTGTCCAAGGTCGGACTTGCCCATGCCATGCAGAAGTCGGCGGCCGATCTGTCCAACGGCATGCGGCAGCGGGTCGGCATTGCCCGGGCCTTCGCCCTGTCGCCGAAGCTGCTGCTGCTCGACGAGCCCTTCGGCATGCTGGACAGCCTGACGCGCTGGGAATTGCAGGACGTCCTGATGGATGTGTGGAAGCGCACCCAGGTCACCGCGATCTGCGTCACCCATGATGTCGACGAAGCCATCCTGCTCGCCGACCGCGTGGTGATGATGTCCAACGGCCCGAATGCCCGGATCGGCAACGTCATGGAAGTCGACCTGCCGCGCCCGCGCTCGCGCCGGGAACTGCTGGCCCATCCGGATTACTACGCCTACCGCGAAGAGCTTCTGGACTTCCTGGAAGCCTACGAGGGCGGGGCTGATCCGAGTGAGGAACAGCTCAAATCCATTCAGGAAAAACGCGCCACCAGGATGGCCCGGCAGAAGGCTGCCGTCGAAGCCGCCGAATGACAGGAAGAGAGACTGCCATGACGCCAGACCAAATCCAGCTCGTGCAAACCTCCTTTGCGAAAGTGGTGCCGATCGCAGATGACGCCGCCACCCTTTTCTACAGCCGCCTGTTCGAAATCGCGCCCGAGGTCAGGCCGCTGTTCAGGTCCGATCTCGGCAACCAGGGACGCAAGCTCATGACCACGCTCGGCGTGGTGGTGAACGGGTTGAGCAACCTGGAAACCGTCCTGCCGGCAGCCGAGGCACTGGCCGTCAAGCATGTCGGCTACGGCGTCACGGCCGAGCATTACAAGCCGGTTGGCGAAGCACTTGTGTGGACGCTGGGCAAAGGTCTCGGCGACGCTTTCACCGAAGACACACGGCGTGCGTGGCTGGCCGCCTATTCAGCCCTATCCGGCGTGATGATCACAGCAGCTTATCCCGATGCTGCGGCTGCGGAGTAAATCCATGAACAAACAGAAACTCGTTATCGTCGGCAACGGCATGGCTCCCGGCCGGATGCTGGAAGACCTGTTCGAAAAGAACCCGGACGCCTTTGACGTCACCATTTTCAATGCAGAGCCGCGGGTGAACTACAACCGTCTCATGCTGTCTCCGGTGCTGTCCGGTGAGAAGTCCTACGAGGACATCATCACCCACGGGGACGACTGGTACCGCGAACACGGCGTGAAACTTCACAAGTCGGCCCGCGTGCAAGGCATCGACCGGGAAGCGAAAACCGTCACGTCGGAAACCGGTGTCACGGAGCCCTACGACAAGCTGGTCATTGCCACCGGATCGGATCCCTTCATCATCCCGCTGCCGGGAAAGGATCTCGACGGGGTCCTGACCTACCGGGATCTGGATGACGTCGACAGAATGCTGGAGGCGGCCAGGCGCGGTGGACGCGCGGTGGTCATCGGCGGCGGCCTGCTCGGCCTGGAAGCCGCCGCGGGCCTAAAGATGCAGGGCATGGACGTCACCGTGCTGCATCTGATGCCGACGCTGATGGAGCGCCAGCTCGATCCGGCCGCGGGTTTCCTGCTTGAGGAGGAGTTCCGGCGCCGGGGCATCGATGTGCGCACCAAGGCCAACAGCCATGAGATCGTCGATGACGGATCGGGCAGGGTCAAGGCCATCCGCCTGGACGACGGCTCGGAAATCGAGGCGAGCATCGTCGTGATGGCGGTCGGCATCCGCCCGTCCGCCGAACTGGCGAAATCCACCGGCCTGGACGTCAATCGCGGTGTCCTCGTCGGAGACGACATGCGCACCAGCGATCAGAACATCTTCGCGCTTGGCGAATGCGTCGAGCACCGGGGCATGTGTTACGGACTGGTCGCGCCGCTTTACGAGATGGCGCAGGTCATTGCCGAGAACCTGCTGGAAGGGACGTCGGAATACACCGGTTCCCTGACGGCGACCAAGCTGAAGGTCACCGGGGTCGATCTCTATTCGGCCGGGGACTTCGCCGAAGGTGACGACCGGGAGGAGATCGTCCTCAGGGATGCCGCCGCCGGGGTCTACAAGCGGCTGGTCCTGAAGGACAACAGGATCGTCGGCGCGGTTCTCTACGGCGAGACCACCGACGGACCCTGGTTCTTCGATCTTCTCAAGAAGGGAACCGATGTCTCCGAGATGCGCGAGACACTGATTTTCGGCCAGGCCTACCAGGGGGGAGCCCCCCTGGACCCTACGGCGGCCGTTGCAGCCTTGCCGGATGATGCGGAAATCTGCGGCTGCAACGGCATATGCAAGGGCAAGATCGTCACGGCGATCACCGAGAAGGGGCTGACAAACCTGGACGGCGTGAGGGCGCACACAAAAGCGTCCGCCTCCTGCGGCACCTGTACCGGACTTGTCGAGCAACTCCTGCAGGTCACCCTGGGCGACGCCTACAATCCGGCGGCGGTGACGCCGATGTGCGGTTGCACCCATCTGGGCCACAGCGATGTCCGCCGGCTGATCAAGTCCAAGGAACTCAAGACCATTCCGGCCGTCATGCAGGAACTGGAATGGACCTCTTCGGGGGGCTGCGCCAAATGCCGCCCGGCGCTGAACTACTATCTGGTGTCGGACTGGCCGGACGAATACGCCGACGACTACCAGTCCCGCTACATCAACGAACGCGTTCACGCCAACATCCAGAAGGACGGCACCTATTCCGTCGTGCCGCGCATGTGGGGCGGCATGACCTCGTCCAAGGAACTGCGTGCAATTGCCGATGTCGTCGACAAATACGAGATCCCGGCAGTGAAATGCACCGGTGGCCAGCGCATCGACATGCTCGGGATCAAGAAGGAAGACCTTCCCGGCGTTTGGGCTGACCTTGGCAAGGCGGGGTTCGTCTCCGGGCAGGCCTATGCCAAGGGGCTCAGAACGGTAAAAACCTGCGTCGGAACCGACTGGTGCCGCTTCGGAACCCAGGATTCGACCGGTCTTGGTATCAAGATCGAGAAGTTCATGTGGGGCTCCTGGACACCGGCGAAACTGAAGCTGGCGGTCTCCGGCTGTCCACGAAACTGCTCGGAAGCGACCTGCAAGGACATCGGCATCATCTGTGTCGACAGCGGTTACGAGATCCATTTCGCCGGAGCCGCCGGCCTCGACATCAAGGGTACCGAAGTCCTGGGTCAGGTCGGGACCGAGGAAGACGCGCTGGAGCACGTCGTCGCTCTTGCCCAGATGTACCGCGAGCAGGGTAACTACCTTGAGCGGATCTACAAGTGGGCCAAACGCATCGGCTACGACGAGATCCGCCGCCAGATCATGGACGATGCGGACAAGCGCAAGGCCTATTACGACAGTTTCGTCTTCTCCCAGAAATTCGCCCAGGTCGATCCGTGGTCGGAACGTGTGTCCGGCAAGGACAAACACGAATTCAACCCGATGGCCGTTCTGACCAAGGAGGCAGCCGAATGACCGCCGAAATCCGCAACTGGGTGCATATCGGCTCCCTGGAAGACATTCCCCGGCAAGGTGCGCGCTGCGTGAAGAACGGGGACATGACGGTCGCGATCTTCCGCACCGCCAAGGACAACGTCTTCGCGCTGGAAGACAAGTGCCCGCACAGAAACGGGCCGCTCAGTCAGGGGATCGTGCATGACGGCTGTGTGACCTGTCCGCTGCACAACTGGGCGATTTCTCTGGAAACCGGCGCCGCGCAAGGCGCCGACGAAGGCCGGACCACGGCCTTCCCGGTCCGGCTCGAAGACAGCCGGATCTTCATCGACCTTTCTTACTCCCATGAAGCTGTCTGACCGGACGGGCCATCCGCGAAAGGAACCTCAATGTCATATGTGATGCCGCAGGAATTCGCCTCGAAAATGATCGATGCGGGCGAATCCAAGATATTCATGTCCACCAAGGACACTTTGATCCGCTCCTACATGGCCGGCGCCATTCTGGCCCTCGCGGCCGCCTTCGCCGTCACCATCGCGGTCAACACCGGCAACTTCCTGGTCGCGTCAGTGCTGTTCCCGGTCGGCTTCTGCATGCTGTATCTGCTCGGCTTCGACCTGCTGACCGGCGTGTTCACGCTGGCCCCGCTCGCGGTCATCGCCAAGCGCCCGGGCTGCACCTGGGGCGGCGTCTTCCGCAACTGGGGCCTGGTTTTCTGCGGCAACTTCGCCGGAGCCATGACCACCGCAGTGTTCATGGCCATCATCTTCACCATGGGCTTCAGCCAGGAACCGAATGCGGTCGGGCAGAGGATCGGCCAGATCGGGGAAGCCCGGACCCTCGGTTACGCCTCCGCCGGCTGGGCGGGCCTTCTGACCGTGTTTGTCCGGGCCGTGATGTGCAACTGGATGGTGTCCACCGGCGTCGTGTCCGCGATGATGTCCAGTTCCGTCTCCGGCAAGATCATGGCCATGTGGATGCCGATCCTGGTGTTCTTCTATCTCGGTTTCGAACATTCCATCGTCAACATGTTCCTGTTCCCGTCCGGCATCATGCTCGGTGGTGATTTCACCTGGTTCGACTACTTCGCCTACAACGAAATTCCGGTCGTGGTCGGCAATCTGGTCGGCGGTCTGACCTTCGTGGGCGGAATGATCTACGCCACCCACTACAAGACCTCACCGAAACGCAATGCCGGCCTCGAGACGGCCCCGGCGGCAACTCCCGCCGAATAACAGGCCGATTGGCAGAACGGGACCCCGCCGCGCCGGCGGCGGGATCTCCCCTTCCGAAGGAAGTCCACCGTGCTGATGCAAGCCCCGCATGCAACCTTGAACGTCGAGACCGGCCAGTATTCGGCCGCCGGCGCAAAGCCTGACAATCAGGACTTTCACGGTCTGCTCGTGCCCGCGGGGCAGGCGCTGGTGCACAAGGGGATCGCGGTCGCGATCGCCGACGGTATTTCCTCCAGTCCTCTTGCGCGTGTCGCCGCGGAGACCGCCGTCAAGTCGTTCCTGACGGACTATTACTGCACGTCGGATGCCTGGTCGGTGAAGACCGCCGCAAGCCGCGTGATCCGCGCGACGAACTCCTGGCTGTTCAGCCAGACAAGACAGGCGCTCACCCCGGATCGCGGGCACGTCTGCACGTTCTCCGCGCTTGTCCTGAAGGGGCGCGAGGCGCATCTCTTCAATGCGGGTGACAGCCGGATCTGGCGCCTGTCCGGGCATGGCCTGGAGCAGTTGACGCAGGATCACACGGTTCAGGTTTCCTCGGGCGAGACTGTCCTTGGCCGGGCCCTGGGTCTGGCGGCAATGGTCGAATTCGACTATCGGGCGGAGAACCTGAAGACCGGCGACATCTTTGTGCTGACCACCGACGGCATCCATGAGGTCCTGTCGCCGGGAACCATCGCAGGCGCCATAACCGGCGCCATCACCGGAGCGTCCGCCCTGAACGCGGCGGCGGAGGCGATCGGCCGTCTCGCGCTGGAAGCCGGCAGCACGGACAATCTCACGGTCCAGATCGTACGGGTTGCCGGTCTGCCCGATGCGGACGCCGCCGGAATGCTCGCGGAGGAAGAAAACCTGCCCCCCGCCAGCCTGCCGCACGTGCCGGGATATTTCGAGGGCTTCCGCCTGCTGCGGTCTCTGCATGCGTCCAGCCGCAGCCACATTTACCTGGCGCGGGACGAGGCCCGCGGTGCGCTCGTGGCGCTGAAATTGCCGTCCATGGATCTGCGCGGCGACGAGGACTACCTTCGCCGCTTTGCTCTGGAGGAATGGATCGCCCGCCGGATGTCCTCGCCGCATGTGCTCAAGGCGGCGGAGCTGCCGCAGGACAGACAATCCCTGTTTGTCGCAACCGAGTATGTCGAGGGTCAGACCCTGCGGCAGTGGATGCTGGACAACCCGCATCCCGATCTGGAAACGGTGCGGGGTCTGCTTGAGCAGATCGCCAGGGGCTTGAGGGCCTTCCACCGCCAGGAAATGGTGCATCAGGACCTCAGGCCCGAGAACATCATGATCGACACAGCCGGTACCGTGAAGATCATCGATTTCGGCTCGGTCCGCATCGCCGGTGTCATGGAAGCCGCCCCCGCGCTGGACAGGGCCGAAATTCTCGGAACCCATCAGTACACGGCGCCGGAACTCTTTCTGGGCTATCTCGGCACCAGGCGGAGCGACCTCTTCTCGCTGGGTGTCATCGCTTATGAAATGCTCACCGGCAAGCTGCCCTTTGGCGCCGGCGTCACCCGGGCGAACAGCGAAAAAGCCCAGGCAAGGCTGCGGTATCGCAGCGCGGCCGCGCTCACCGGGAGGGTGCCGGACTGGGTCGACCATGCCTTGTGTCGTGCGGTCAGTCCCGCTCCGGGCAAGCGATACGAGGCAATGAGCGCCTTCCTGGAAGATCTGCGCCGTCCCAATCCCGCCTTCCGGTCGGAGGAATTCGTACCGTTGGCCGAACGCGATCCGGTGCGATTCTGGCAGATCGTGTCTGTCTTCCTCGCAGTATTGTGCGCCGCGCTTTTCATCCAGCTTTTCAGCAATCCATAGGAATAGGAGGTCCCATGTCCGCTCTGACCCGTGAAGACGTCACTGCAATGATCCTGTCGGCGAAACGCCAGGCAGGCCTCACCTGGGAAGGCATCGCAGCGAAAATCGGCATGTCGCCGGTCTGGACCCACTCCGCGGCCATGGGCATGAACGCGATGCCGCAGGACAAGGCCGGGGCGATCACCGAAGTGCTCGGACTGCCCCAGGAAGCAGCGCTTCTGCTCCAGGAAAGTCCGACCAAGATCTGGGAACAGGCCATTCCGACCGATCCATGCATCTACCGTCTTTACGAGATCGTCGGCGTTTACGGCCCGACCATCAAGGCGCTGATCCACGAAAAGTTTGGCGACGGGATCATGTCGGCGATTGATTTCGACATGTCGGTGACACGTGTCGAGAACCCGAAGGGCGACCGGGTGAAGGTCGAGATGTCCGGCAAGTATCTCGCCTACAACGCGTGGTAAGGCAGGCCCGGGGATGGAAGGCATGACAGAAAACAACACGACCACCCGGACCTGCTGTCCCTATTGCGGTGTCGGATGCGGCGTGATCGCCACCCGGCACGGCGACGGATCCGTGAGCGTTGCAGGTGACCCTGAGCATCCGGCCAACTACGGCCGGCTTTGCTCCAAGGGGTCTGCCCTTGGCGAAACGCTTTCTCTGGAAGACCGGCTTCTCCACCCGGAAATCGCAGGCAGGCGTGCGGGCTGGGACGAAGCGCTCGACCTGGTCGCGGACAAGTTCACCACCGCGATCCGGGACCATGGTCCCGACAGCGTCGCGTTCTACGTTTCCGGCCAGATCCTGACCGAGGACTATTACGTCGCCAACAAGCTGATGAAGGGCTTTATCGGCTCGGCCAATATCGACACGAACTCCAGACTGTGCATGGCGTCCTCCGTCGCAGGCCACCGCCGTGCCTTCGGCGCTGACACGGTGCCGGGCACTTACGAGGACCTGGAACTGGCGGATCTGGTGGTTCTGGTCGGGTCCAACCTTGCCTGGTGCCATCCGGTCCTGTTTCAGCGCCTCGAAACTGCCCGTGCGGCCAATCCGGCGATGCACATCGTGGTCATCGACCCGCGCGAAACGGCGACCTGCGCGCTTGCCGATCTCCATCTCGCCCTGGCGCCGGATACGGATGTTGCGCTCTTCAACGGACTGCTGGCCTTTCTGGCGGAAACGGACGCACTCGACCACACATATCTTGCAAACCACACCCGGGGACTGGACCTGGCGCTCGCAGCAGCCGGGCCATGTGACGTCAAGCGCATTGCCGCCGAGACCGGGCTCCCGCCGCAGGATGTCGCGCTTTTCTACACGATGGTCGCCCGGACCCCGAAAACGGTCACGGTCTACAGTCAGGGCGTGAACCAGTCGGTTGTGGGAACGGACAAGGTCAACGCGATCATCAATACCCATCTGGCCACCGGCCGGATCGGCAAACCGGGCATGGGGCCGTTCTCGGTCACGGGGCAACCCAATGCGATGGGCGGGCGCGAGGTCGGCGGGCTGGCCAACATGCTGGCCGCCCACATGGAAATCGACAATCCCGGCCACCGCACCCTTGTCCAGGACTTCTGGAACAGCCCGGACATGGCGGAAACGCCCGGACTGAAGGCCGTGGACCTCTTCAAGGCGGTGAAGGCCGGCCGGATCAAGGCCCTCTGGATCATGGCGACCAGCCCGGTGGACAGCCTTCCGGACGCGGATGATGTGGCCGCTGCGCTGAAAACCTGCCCCTTTGTAGCCGTTTCCGAGGTGACGCGTGCTGCGGACACGGTGCCGTTCGCGGATGTGCTCCTGCCGGCCGCCGCCTGGGGCGAGAAGGACGGCACGGTGACCAATTCCGAGCGGCGGATCTCACGGCAAAGACGGTTCATGGACCTGCCGGGAGACGCCCGCCCGGACTGGTGGCAGCTTGCGGATGTCGCCAGGCGCATGGGCTTCGCGGAGGCTTTTGCCTATCGGGGGCCGGCGCAGATCTTCCGCGAACACGCCGCGTTGTCCGCCGTCGGCAACGATGGCTGTCGTGACTTCGATCTCGGCGGCCTCGCGGACATCTCCGAAGACGACTATGACGCACAGCCGCCGGTTCAGTGGCCGCAGACGCAAAAGGGCGGCAGCGAGGAGACGCGGTTCTTCGCCTCCGGCGGCTTTTTCACGGCCGATCGCAAGGCCAATCTGGTGCCGGTTGAATTCAGGGCTCCCGAAAAGCACGGGCGGACCTATCCCTTCACCCTGAACACCGGCCGGATCCGAGACCAGTGGCACACAATGACCCGCACCGGCATGACCGCGCGGCTGGCCTCCCACATCGCCGAACCCTTTGCCGAAATTCACCCGGAGGATGCCGCGCCGCTGGGCATTTCCGCAGCCGATCTGGTCGAGGTCAAAAGCCCGTTCGGAAAGGTTACGCTCCGCGCGCAACTGACGGAACGGGTGCGGAAAGGCACGGTCTTCGTGCCGATGCACTGGACCGACCAGTTCGCCGCCTCCGCGCGCATCGACACGGTTGTGGCGCCCCGCACCGATCCGGTTTCGGGCCAGCCGGGCTCGAAATTCACACCGGTGTCCGTGAAAAGGTCGGCCATGACCTGGCACGGTTTCGCCATCCTGAGGCAAAGACCCCGGGACATCCCGGCCGACTATTGGGCGATTGCCAGGGTGGAGGGTGGTTACCGTCTGGAACTGGCGGGCAGCGGCGCGCCTGATTTCGAGGACCTGGCCACACGTCTTGCCGGCGATACCGGAGAAGCGCTCCGGTTTCACGATGCGGCGAGCGGCCAACTTCGTGTGGCCGTCTGGCAGGAGAACACACTGCAGGCGCTCATCTATCTCGGCGCGGAACCGGTTGCCGTCTCGCGCGGCTGGGCCTGTGGCCTGCTGGCGGAAGCCGCTGGTCAGCCGGGCCTGCGCCACCGGGTGCTGGCTGGACGCGCACCATCCGACAGGCCCGACCCCGGCGCGATCGTCTGTTCGTGCTTCCAGGTCGGCGCCAACCAGATCGCGGACGCCGTCCAGGCGGGGGCGGACAGTGTCCAGGCGGTCGGGAGCTGTCTGAAGGCCGGCACCAATTGCGGCTCCTGCCGTTCGGAAATCCGCATGCTGATCGATACACTCAACCAGGAGGTGGCCGAAGATGCCGACATCGCGAAAGCCGGTTGAGGTCGGCGCGCGCCGCCGCGCGGCTCCCATCGAGACCCTTGCCAGTCTGCCGCTCTTCTTTCCATTGCAAGGGCGAAGGATCGTCGTCGCGGGAGGAACGGATGCGGCCTGCTGGAAGGCGGAGCTGCTTGCCGCGAGCGGGGCGCAGGTTCATGTCTACGCCGAAAACCCGACCCCTGCCTTCCAGGACCTGATCGCGTCGGCAACGGACGGGCGGCATTACACCCATCATGCCCGACCCTGGAGCGCGGACTGTCTTCAGGGAGCGGCCCTGGCGGTGGCGGACGCGGCAAGCGATGGCGAGGCGAGGGCGTTTCACTGCGCGGCCGGGGCGGCCGGCGTTCCCGTCAACGTCATCGACAATCCGCCCTATTGCCAGTTTCAGTTCGGCTCCATCGTCAACCGGTCGCCCGTGGTGATCGGCATTTCGACAAGCGGTGTCGCGCCCATTCTCGGGCAGGCCATCCGCCGCCGCATCGAAACGCTTCTGCCGGCGAGCCTGCAGGACTGGGCGAAGCTCGCGGGCAGGATCCGTCAACGGGTCATGACCAACCTTTCCGCAGGTCTTGAGCGGCGCCGGTTCTGGGAAAGCTTCACCGACCTGGCCTTTTCCGGCGAAGCGGCGCCGGAGGAAGACCGGGCCAGGGACCTGCTCCCGCGGATCGAGGCCGGTTCCGGCTCGGCGGGGGGACGGGTGACGCTCGTCGGCGCCGGCCCCGGGGATGCGGAATATCTGACATTGAAGGCCGTCAGGGCCTTGCAGGGCGCCGATGTGATCCTGTTCGACGATCTTGTCGACGACGCGGTCCTGGAACTGGCCCGCAGGGAGGCCAAACGCATGCTCGTCGGCAAGCGTGGCGGCCGGGAAAGCTGCCGGCAGGAAGACATCAACGACCTGATGGTTTCGCTTGCGCGCCGGGGCAAGAATGTTGTCAGGCTCAAGTCCGGCGATCCGATGATCTTCGGCCGCGCGGGCGAGGAGCTGGAAAGGCTTCGCCAGGAAGGCATCCCGGCTTCGGTCGTCCCCGGCATCACTGCGGCCTCGGCCATGGCGGCCGCACTCGGCATTTCGCTCACCCACCGGGATCACGCCCAGAGCGTGCGCTTTGTCACGGGCCACTCCAGAAACGGAGATTTGCCGGACACGGTCGACTGGAAGGGCCTGACGGACCCGGCGACGACAACCGTCTTCTACATGGCCGGCCGCATGGCCGCGCGCATCAGTGAGCGGCTGATCCGGGAAGGCCGCCATCCGGACACTCCCGTGCGTGCCATGACCAACATATCGCGATCCGATGCGGCGTCCTGGGCCGGGCCCCTGGCGGGTCTGGGCGAGGGCGTGGACGGACTGCGAACGGCGGGCCCTGTTCTCATCGCCGTTGGGGAGGTGTTGGCGGAACGGTCCATGGCGGCCGCCGAGGGGGCGTGTGATTCGGGAACGTCCGATGACCAGCCGGCCACTGCGTTCGGGTGACGCCGCCGTTGACATTTCGGGACCATGCGACTAGCTGCAATGTGTTCTCAGGGCGGGGTGAAAGTCCCCACCGGCGGTGATAGCCCGCGAGCGCCATTCCTTAAAATGGATCGGAAGATCCGGCTTTTGGATGGGTCAGCAGATCCGGTGAAATTCCGGGGCCGACGGTCATAGTCCGGATGGAAGAGAATTGGACAGTTTGGTTTCGGCCGAGGATTGTTCTGCTCTGGGATCTTGTCAGGTAAAAAGGATCCGGAACTGTGACAAAATCCCCCAGATTTGCATTTATCAAGGCCGGTTGGCATGCGGATATCGTCGATCAGGCTCTTGCCGGTTTCAAGGAGCGTCTCGCGGAACTCGGCGCCGACGCCGATGTGGCCGTGTTCGATGTGCCCGGCGCCTTCGAAATGCCGTTGCTCGCGCAGAAACTTGCCGAGACCGGAACATATGACGCGATCGCGGCGTGTGCTCTCGTGGTCGACGGCGGCATCTACCGGCATGATTTCGTGGCCCAGACGGTGGTCGAGGGGCTGATGAACGCCGGTTTGAAAACCGGTGTGCCGATCCTGTCGGTGTCCCTGACCCCGCATCACTTCCAGCCGTCGGAGGACCATCAGGATTTCTATCACGCGCATTTTCTGAAGAAGGGCCGGGAGGCGGCGGATGCTGCTGTTCAGGTGGCCGGCGTCCATGCGGCCTTGCCGCGGATACCCACACGCGCCGTCGCCTGACCGGCTGCCGTTGCTGTTCCGCGGCGTGCGTCCGACTGCCGTCGCCAGCAAGGGGATCTGACTTTCAGCCGGCGCTCACATCGCGGTCGAGCAGAAACCACAAGGCCAGCAGCGGGTCCGCACGTGATTGCATGGTGTGCCGGATCCGCGGCGGATTGTGAAACGTCCCACCGGCGCCCGGTTCCACCCAGTCGTCCTCGCCGTGACGGAACGCACCGTCCGACAGCGCGAGGTCGATTTCCTCCGGCGGACATCCGGGCAGGATCGCTCAAGGCCCCGCCGAGCACGCCAACGGCAGCGTCCAGAAACGATTGCAGAGCGGGAGGACGGGTCATGTGTCGGGCCTTGTCATGGTTCCCTGCCACTCCACCATTTGCATCCCCGTGCCGCAATGGCGGATCAGCGCTCGCGGGCGATTTGCCAGCCGGCCCAGGACTGGCTGACCGGCATGATTTCCAGGGAGTTGATGTTGAGATGGGAAGGCTGGGTGGCGATCCAGTGGACGGTGTTTGCAATGTCTTCTGGCTGGATCGCGTTGGCGCCTTCGTAAAGCGCATCGTAGCTTTCCGTGTTGCCGCCGGTACGCACCAGCGTGAATTCGCTTTCGCACAAGCCCGGTTCGATCGAGGTCACCCGGACGCCCTTGCCATGAAGGTCCGAGCGCAATCCGAGTGAAAACTGGCGCAGAAAGGCCTTGGTGCCGGCATAGACATTGCCGCCCGGATAGGGCCAGTTGGCGGCGATGGAGGAAATGTTGACGATCATGCCCTTGCGCTCGATGAGCCTGGGCAGCAGCAGATCGGTGATCGTGACCAGGCCGGTGATATTGGTATCGATCATGGTCTTCCAGTCGGACAGCTTCGTGTCCGGAGCCGACGCGGTGCCTAGGGCAAGTCCGGCATTGTTCACCAGAACGTCGATGTCCTGAAACGCTTCCGGCAGGCCGGCAAGAGCATTTCTGGTTGCCGCCTCGTCCATGATGTCGAAAACCACCGGGCAAAAGGCGCCGCCAAGCTCTTCCCCCAGCTTTTCCAGCCGGTCCGCCCGCCGGCCGGTGCCCACGACCTTCCAGCCGTTTTTGGCAAACAGACGGGCCGTTGCCTGGCCGAAACCCGATGTGGTTCCGGTGATGAGGATTGTGCCGGTCATGGGCCTGCCTTTCTGAGTTTGCCTTCAGCGTTCGTAATGACCGGACCATACGAACATGGCGCGCCGGCACAATGGCCAATCGGGACACCGGCGTCCCTGGCCCTTACGAATGCGAGCGCTGGCTCTAAGGACGCGTCACGTCTGGTCCTAGGAGTGATCGGACCGTTTCGATCTTGAGGACCCGCACCATGACCCATATGCCGATCAACATGGACCATCACTGGATGCCGTTCACCAACAACCGGCTGTTCCACGAAGAGCCGCAAATGTTCGAACGGGCGGAGGGCGTGCGCTACTGGACACCGGACGGCCGGGAAGTGCTGGACGGGTCATCGGGCCTGTTCACCTGCGCGGCCGGTCACGGACGCAGGGAAATCGCCGAAGCGGTCTACAAACAGCTTCAGGAACTGGATTACACGCCGCATTTTCAGCGCGCCGCCCCGGTCTCCTTCAAGCTGGCGGAAGCCCTGAGCGAGATCCTGCCCGAAGGGCTTGACCGGATCTTCTTCGCCTCTTCCGGCTCCGAGGCGGTCGACAGCGCCATCAAGATCTGCCTTGCCTACCACAAGGCCAGGGGCGAGCCCCAGCGCACACGTTTCGTCTCGCGGTCCTGGGCCTATCACGGCGTCAACCTCGGCGGCACGTCGCTGGCGGGGATGGTCGGCAACCGGCGCGACTTTTCCGGTGTGACCTGCGACGTGGTTCACATGCGTCACACCTGGAATGAGGACCAGCGGTTCACGAGGGGCCAGCCGGAAGACGGCGCTTATCTGGCCGATGACCTTGAAGAGATCTGCAAGACCTATGGGGGCGAGACCATCGCGGCGGTCTTCGTCGAACCCATCGCCGGGTCCATCGGCACCATCGTGCCGCCCATAGGCTATCTGCAGCGCCTGCGGGAAATTGCCGACAAATACGGCATTCTCCTGGTGTTCGACGAGGTCATCACCGGGTTCGGCCGCACGGGTTCAGCCTTTGCCGCCCAGGAATTCGGCGTGACGCCAGATGTCATGACCATGGCGAAGGCTCTGACCAACGGCGCCATCCCGATGAGCGCCGTTGCCGTGAAAACCGAAATCCAGGAGGCCGTGATCGAGTCCATCACCGCCGACCGGCCGGAACTGATGCACGGCTACACCTATTCCGCCCACCCGGTTGCCTGCGCAGCAGCGCTGGCAACCCTCGGCATCTACAAGTCCGAAGGCCTGTTCGAACGGGCCGCCAGCCTGTCGGCGACCTTTCTCGACAGCGTCTTCAGCCTGCGCAACCTTCCCCACGTCTCCGATCTGCGCGGCTACGGCATGATGGCCGGCATCCAGCTCACGCCGGGCGAAGCGCCCGGGGCCAAGGGATCCATCGTCCAGCGGCGGCTGTTCGACGAGGGCCTGCACGTCAAGGCGACCGGCGACGCCCTGATCTTCGCCCCCGCCCTGACGACGCAGGAAGAGGACCTGTCGAAGATGGTCGACATGCTTCAGAACGTTCTGGGCAGGGCGGAGCTGTAGCCACGCCCGCCGCCGTTGCCACCAATGCCGTCCCGGCCCTGAGCCGGGACCTCTTCGCCCACCGCGTAGGCTGTACCGTGTGATGAGGTCCCGGATCTTCGCTGCGCTGCGTCCGGGACGGCACTGGGATGTTACCGCCGCGTGCAGCTTGCCAGCAGCTCGCCGAGCAGGCGGATGCCCGGTTCCATCTTTTCCTCGGCGATGGCGCCGAAGCCGAGACGGATGCGGTTGCGGGGCTTTTCCGGTGAAAGATAGTGGATGTCGCCGGCTTCGATCAGGATGCCGTGTTCGGCGGCCAATGCCTGCAGGTCCATGGCGCGGGTTTCTTCGGGAAGCCTGATCCAGACGCCGGAGCCGCCTGTGGTGACGGTTGCCTCGCAGGCGGGCAGATGTGTTTCGATCAGCCTGAAGATCTTCTTCCACTTCTGCGACAGGATTTTCCTCTGACGGCGGATGTGGGAATCGTAGTGGCCCTCGGAGAGAAAGATCGCCATCGCGCGCTGGTCGAGCGCGGAGGGGTGCCGGTACATCAGCCGCCGCAAGGCCCTGAGTTCCCTGACAATGCGCCGGTCCGCCGCGATGAAACCCAGACGCAGGCCGGGAAACAGCGCCTTCGAAAGGCTGGCGACATGAATGACCCGGCCGGTCCGGTCGAAACTGCGCAGGGACGGTTTCTGGGCGCCGACGAAATTTAGCTCATGCTCATAGTCGTCTTCCAGGATGATGAAGTCCTGGGTTTCCGCCTGGGCCAGCAACCTCAGACGCCGCTCCATGGACATGGTGACATTGGTCGGCGACTGGTGCCCCGGCGTGACATAGACCAGCCGCGCGCCTGCCAGCTCGTCGCCGACACGCATGCCGTTGGAGTCCACCCGGTGGGACCTGATGCGCGCGCCGAGCGCCTGGAATATGTTGCGGGCATCCACATAGCCAGGTTCCTCGATATCCACCCGGACGCCGGGACGGCAGAACAGATGGGCCGCCATGAACAGCGCGTTCTGCGCTCCGACCGTGATCAGGATCTCGTCGGGATCCGCCCGGAACCCGCGCTGCGGCAGCATCCGCCGGATGATCTGGTCGACCAGCATCGGATCGTCCCGGTCGACCAGGTCGCCGATCCAGGTGGGGGCGTGCTGGGCGGTTCCGGCCAGACGGATGCAATCGCGCCAGCGCGCGACGGAGGTCTTGTCGGGCGCGAGCTGGCCAAAGATGAAGGGATACTCGAAGGACTGCCAGTCGGCCGGTTTGAGAATGTTCTCCTGGTCCGAGTAGCGGCAGACGAAAAGCGCGTCCGGGTCGAAGGGATGCTCGGATCGGGGAAGGATTTCCTTGGCATGATCGTCGACGCGGATGTTCAGTTGTTCGCGCACGTGACGCTCGTTGATGAAGTAACCGCGCCGGCTGACCGACTTCAGATAGCCGTCTTCCACCAGCCGCTCATAGACGATGGCGACCGTATTGCGCGACACGTTGATCTGCCTTGAAAACACGCGCGTTGCCGGCAGTGGCTCATGCAGGGGCCAGATGCCGTCGAGGATCGCCTCGATCAGCCGTTCCTGGATCTGGTGCTGCAGGCGCCGGTTCGGATCGAAAGGTGTGTCGAAATAGCTTGTAAGCATCTGAATTTCCGCAATGCCGAAAGGGGTGCCGCCGGGACCCACCGGAAGTCGCGGCGACAGTTTTGGCCTTGATTGCGCACCTGGCAAACCCCCTGGCATGCCCTGGCACCATAGTTTGCATCCTCTGGCTCTAAGGCGGGATGTTGCACCGCAATAGTCTTCGGGTCAACGCGGCGCAGGATCGTCATGGGCAATGCGACCCATACGAAAAAAGCGGCCTGCTCCGCGCCAGAGCGATGAACAGTTTTGCAAGACCAGCAGGCAAGGGGATGTCACAATGAATTTCAAAAAGGGTCCACGCACCACGCGGCGTGATTTCCTGAAGAGCGCGGCCGCGGCCGGCGCGGGGCTGTCCATGCCCGCGATCGTCAGTTCCAGCGTGCTGGCCTCGTCCGGCGAAATCAACATCATGATGTGGTCGGACTATCTGCCGGAGAGCTTCGTCAGCGGCTTCACCGACAAGACCGGGATCAAGATCAACTTCACCGGCATCGGCTCCAACGAGGAAATCATCAACAAGCTGAAGGCCACAAGCGGCGAAGGCTTCGACATCGTCTCCCCGACCGTGAACCGCAATCTGCTCTGGGCGGAGCTTGGCCTGCTGCAGCCGTTCGACATGTCCAAGGTCGACATCGACAAGGTCAACCCTTCCATGGCACTCGGTGAGACCCACTGGAATTTCGACGGCAAGGGCGTTTTCTGGCTGCCGCATATCTGGGGCACGGAAGGCATCGCGTGGCGCACCGACGCCTTCGTGCCGGCGGGTGAATTCCCGAGCTACTACGACGTCTGGGACGAGGCCAACGCGGGCAAGACCATGGGCCGTGGCCACTCCATGCTGCTGGGCCTGGGCCTCGGTCTGGAAGGACGCGGCGAACTCGATGCCGGGTCCATGTGGGCAGCCTATGAAAGCCCGGAAAAGATGGACGAGGTCTGGACAAAGGTCGTCGACGCCGCCATCGCCAAGAAGCCGAACATCAAGCTGATCTGGAACGATGCCGACACCCAGAAGAACGGTCTTCTGAACGAAGGCGTCGTCGTCGGTCAGACCTGGGACGGTCCGCCGCTGGCGCTCAAGACGGCGGGTGAACCGGTCATGTACCGGGCGCCGAAAGAAGGGGCCATGGCCTGGGTCGACGGTCTGGCCATGCCGACCGGCGCCAAGAACATCGAGCAGATCTACGCCTTCATCGAGGCGGCCTATGACGCCAAGCTGGCTGGCGAGGCGATCGCGACCCACGGCTACAATTCGCCTGTGGTCGGCGCTGCGGAGTTCGGCGGTGAAATCTACGCCAAGAACTTCGCCGATGCCTATCCGGGAGAAGCGCTGGGCAATCTGAACGCCTGGCCCGCCGAGGCGCCCTGGTACTCGGAAAAGCGGACCGAATACACCAACAAGTTCCTGTCCGCCTGACACATCCGGACGAACGGCTACCTGATGCCGGACGCAGTTCCGTCCGGCATCGGGGCGCCCGTTTTGTCCGTTCCGTTCAGCCGTCTTTCCGAGAGCGTCCCCGACAGCGTCATGGCCACAAAAGATATTGTACTGGATCACGTTTCCATACGCTTCGGCGCCTATACGGCGGTCGACAACGCCCATCTCGTGATCAAGGGCGGGGAGTTCTTCTCCTTTCTCGGCCCGTCGGGATGCGGCAAGACAACCTTGCTGCGCTGCATTTCGGGCTTCAGCGATCCGACCGAAGGCCGGGTCCTGATCGGCGGCCAGGACATGAAGGGCATCGGCCCCAACAAGCGCCCGACGGCGCTGATTTTCCAGAACCTGGCGCTGTTTCCGCTGATGAGCGTTGCCGACAACATCGCCTTCCCGCTGGAAGTGCGCGGTATCGGCCGCAAGGACCGCCGCAAGCGGGCCGAAGAGCTTCTGGAGATGATTGCGCTGCCCGGTGTCGGCGACAAGAAAGTCCACGAGTTGTCCGGTGGGCAGCGTCAGCGCGTCGCGATTGCCCGCGCCCTGGCAGTGGAACCCGACATTCTTCTGCTCGACGAACCCCTGTCCGCCCTCGACCTGAAACTGCGGCATCACATGCGTACGGAACTGCGCACCATCCAGCAGCAGGTCGGGCTGACCTTCATCTACATCACACATGACCAGGGCGAAGCCCTGACCATGTCCGACCGGGTCGCGGTGATGAATGCCGGGGTCATCGAACAGGTCGATCCGCCGGAGACGATCTACAACCGCCCCAAGACCGCATTCGTGGCCTCCTTCGTGGGCGAATCCAACGCGATCCAAGGCAAGGTGGCGTCCCAGGCGGACGCGCTTGTATCGGTCGAAACGCCGCTCGGGCGCCTGCAGGGACGCGCCGCCGGCGGGCGCCAGTACAAGGCCGGCGACGACTGCATCCTGTTCATCCGGCCGGAGCAACTGAGCGTCGGCGACGGCCTGTCGAATTCCGTGACCGCCAACTGGGTCAAGGAAGAGTTCGAGGGCAACGCACGGCAGATGTTCCTGGAGGCGAACGGTGTTCCGCTGCGCCTGTCCCGGGTCAATCTCGGCGGCACAGCCGGATCGATTTCGGGAGCGGCGGTGCCGATCGGTTTCGAACCCGACCAGGCCATCGTGCTGCCGCATGGCGATCTGGCGGGGGCATAGGGATGCGGGCCCTGCAGACCGCCATGAAGGAAATCGCCGGCAAGCACGGTCTTGGTGCGGCCGCCTTTGTCGGTGTCGCCGTCCTGATCTGGGTGATCTTCCTGATCGTCCTGCCCCAGATCGCGATGCTCGATTATTCGTTCCGGTTCAACCTGCCCGCCGCGGATGTCGGCGGGCCACAGGATGTCTATACGCTGGAGAACTACGCCTATTTCTTCCAGGGCAATGACGGCACGGTGAACACGCTCGATATCGGCATTCTGGTCAGGACGCTGGTCGCGGCGGTGTTCGTCACCTGCATCGACATCCTCTTGTGCTATCCGATCGCATTCATCCTGGCCCATTCGGCCACCGGTGTCGCGGCACGAATGATGGTGATCGGCCTGATCGTGCCCTTCTGGGTCAACGAGATCCTGCGCGCCTTCGCCTTCCGCGTGCTGTTCGGCGCCACCGGCCTGATCAACGGCGTCGGCATGTCGATGGGCCTTTGGGACCAGCCAGTCGACTTCATCCGGGCGGATGTGGCGCTCTATTCCGGGCTGACCTATGCCTACATCCTGCTGATGGTGTTTCCGATCTTCAACGCCGTGGAAGCGCTGGACCGGAACCAGATCGAAGCGGCGCGTGACATGGGCGCGAGCTGGTGGCGGGTACATTGGCGGGTGGTGCTGCCGGTGGCCAAGCCGGGCATCGCCTCCGGCGCGACCATGGTCTTCATGCTGACGGCGGGCGCTCTGGCCGCACCGCAGATCCTGGGCGGGCCGTCCAGCCTGTGGTTCACCCAGCTCATCTACCAGTGGTTCAACGAGAGCGCCAACTGGCAGCGCGGGTCGGCCTATGCGGTCATCCTGCTCATCGTCTGCATCTCCTTCGTGATGATGCTGATGCGGGTGTTCAAGGTATCCATCGGGGAGATCGGCCGATGAACCGGGGTGCGGGCGGCGGCGGCGTCGCGGCAGGGTTCTCCCTGCTTTTCTTCTCTTTCCTGTTCGGTCCGCTGATCATCATGGTGATCACGGCGTTCAACTCCTCGTCTTTCCCGAGGATCACCCCGTGGGAGTGTTTCACCACGGAATGGTTCGGTGTCCTGTTCGCCAACGACCGGCTCATGAGCGGGCTGCTGAACAGCCTGGTGATCGCCGTCAGCGTCGTGGCCATTGCGGTGCCGATCGGTCTTGCCGGCGCGCTGGCCCTGTCGGAGCTCAGCTCCCGGCTGCGGGCGGTGCTCTATACGGTGCTGATCACGCCGATCCTGATACCCGGCGTGGTTCTGGGAATTTCGACCATCGTCTTCTGGGGCGCGCTCGGGCGCAGTGTCGGGGCGGAATACGGGTCGTTCTTTTTCAGCGGCATGTTCCTGACCCTGGCCGGACAGGTCACCTTCGTATCCGCCTATGCCATGCTGGTGTTCCTGGCACGGCTGCAGAGGTTCGATCCGATCCTGACCGAGGCCGCGCTCGATCTCGGCGCCACGCCCGGCCAGGCCTTCCGCAAGATCCTCCTGCCGTTCCTCGGCCCGGCCATCGGCTCGGCGGCCTTTCTGACGTTCCTGGCATCGTTCGAGAACTACAACACCACCGTGTTCACGATCCTGTCCGGCAACACGTTCACCACGGCGCTGGCCTCCAAGGTCCGGCACGGCACCGATCCTTCGCTGTCGGCGCTGGCGGTGATCATCATCGGGATCACGCTCATCGGCGCCATCGTCCATGAGGCCCACACGCGCCGCAAGGAAATGCTGCGTTCCGGGGTCGCCACACGCTCGCGCATCTATGGCAATCCGGTTCTGAAGACCCTGGTCCATCCGTTGACGGTCTTTCTGATCCTTGCAGGCCTTGCGGGCCTGGCCACCTGGCAGGGCACCCGGCAGGACGCGTCCGTCTGCAAGCAGCAGATCCTTGATGACAAGCGCGCGCGCCAGCACGAGCTTCTGGAACAGCAGCGCCTGAAAATGCAGGAACGGCAAAAGACCTCCGCACCGGTATCCGCGCCCGCCGACGCGCCGGCCAGGTCCAGCCCGTCTCCGTTCGGCGGCGCCTTCAGCCCCAATGGCCTGAAACCGGGACAGGACGCGCCGGCTGCCGCCGATACACCGGCAAAGGCCAATCCCTCCCCGTTCGGTGGAGCGTTCAACCCGAACGGTCTGAAGCCGGACTAGCGCCTGCGGGGTTCGGACCGGTTTCTGCCAGATCGGTGCGGGCAGTCCCGCGCCGCTGAGCACATTTGCAAAAAAAACAGCCATCGCGACCGGCCAAGAGGAAAGCTGTGTCGTGGATCACGGTACGCGGGTTCATCCGGTGCTAGTTCGATGGACATCCGGGGGGACATGTTCGGGATTGAGGAGGATGGCACGTTTCGGCGTGACGCAAATTCAGCCTCCACGGTCCCGTGAGCCAGCGAACCGAGGCGGGATGATGTCGAATTTACCCAGAGTCAGTATAGCCCGGTCGGTCGGCTATCGCGGCCAGAACAATATTGCAGACGTCCGAACCGTTCAGGAACGGCTCAATCTTCTGTTGGATCCGTCCCGCACGCCCCTGGTGGAGGACGGCTTTCACGGTCCCCTGACCAAGGGACTTATAGGCGATTTCCAGAGCAAGGTTCTGGGTTTCATGAGCCCCGATCAGCGCGTCGACCCGGTTGGCCCGACCCTGTCGGCGCTCAACGATGCGGCCTCGGCGGCAAAATGGAAGGGTGCGCCTGTCACTCCAAAACCGGTGCAGCCGAAGGACAATCCGAAACCGGACAAACCCATTGATCCGAGTGGCATGCCAAAGATCCCCGTCTTCGGCCCGACAGACGGAAACCTGGGTTTCGACAGTTTTCCCGCGCCGTCGCAGGTGCTGGGTCCGTTACAGGTGAAATTCCCTCCGGAACGTGACGGCGCCTGGATCATGGTGCCGGAAGGGAGTGAACGCTCGCTCCGGATCGGAATCGATCCCGACAGTCCGGTCCGGATAGCGGGAAAGGGCGTCGACGAGGATGGCTATGCACGCGCTTTCAGCAACGAACGGCTGATCCGTGCGGTCATCAAGGGCCAGTGTCTGGTGATCAAGGGACTGAACTCCTGCAAGGACTGCATGCTTGATCTGTTTCAGAACGGCAAACACCTGAGGGTCTATGTGTCCGTGAAACCGCGCAGGATCGTTCCTATCTTTGCCTTTTACGTACAGCACGGACCAGGCCTGAAATCACGCGTCTCGAGCGGTGAACTGCGGACCGTGTTGAAAATCGCGAACAGCGAAATCCTGATCCCTCAGTGCAACGTGGAACTTCGGCTGCTCGGCGACGAATTGCTGTCGCACAAGGAGATCGGCCGCCATCTCGGTTTTGTCGTCCGGGAGGATGTGTTCAAGGAGAAAAAGGACGAATTCAAATACCTCAAGCCCTTTGCGAAGGATCGTATGTTTCCGCAACCTGCAGGGGCGGAGCATGTCATGACCGTGAACGTGTTCATCGTGCGGGAAATTGTCAGTGCCCAGAAAAAGGGCGAACGGCCGATGAAGGTGAACGGCCTGATGAGTTACACCACCGGAATGTGCCTGCTCGATGACCGGTCCTACGGCAAGACGACCCACATCAAGTCGATTGCACGCACGCTTTCCCACGAAATCGGCCATCTTCTGATACAGCAGCTTTACATCCACAACGCCGACATGGTGCAGCCTAACGCGCATAATCCCTACGACGATGCGCTGATGTTTTCGGGAGGCCTGGGAAACAAGTTGTACCGGGTCGAGGTGGAAGCCATGAACCCGACGTCCTTCCGGCCGCCGTCCTGGTATTAGTAACCCTGAAATTTGCAGGACAGGCGGCTGGAAGCTGTTTCAGTGGCTGATCATCCACGGCCGTTTCGACGGGAAGGTCTTGCTGCCGTCGGCCTTGTAGACCGCACTGGAACGGAAATTTCCCTTGCTGCCGGAGCAGCAGGAACATCCGGACGGATGGCGCTTGCGGGCTTCCTTCGCCCGGTCCTCCCGTCCGGATTTCGTCGAGAACGCCGGGTTGTGGCGGGCGGTCTCGTTGCGCTCGTGTGCCGAGCGCTGCTCCGTTGACAGGCCCGGCATGTTCGGCGCCCGCAGGAGGGCCCTTGGGGCCTCCTGCCTGCACGCCGGACAGGCGATCGGATCGGCATGCGCGGACATCGGTCGCTGGGCGGTGATGGGTCCGCAGGATGCGCAAAGATAGTCGTAGACCGGCATGGGCGCTCCTTAAAGATCCGGTGCCAGCGGCACGTCGATGGATCCGTCGAGATGTTTCATCGGCCCGTCCGATCCCGGCATCATGTCGAATTCGAAGATGTCGGTCGGCAGCCAGAGGGTCGCGCAGGCATTGGGGATATCGACCACGCCGGAGATATGTCCCTGCACCGGGGCGGTGCCGAGAATGGCGTAGGCCTGGGCGCCGGTATAGCCGAATTTCTTCATGTACTCGATGGCGTTGAGACAGGCCATGCGGTAGGCGATATGGACATCCAGGTAATGCTGGGTGCCGGCCTCGTCGACCGAAATGCCCTCGAAGATCAGGTAGTCGTCGTATTTCGGCGTGATCGGCGAGGGTTTGAAGATCGGGTTCTTGACACCGTATTTGGCGATCCCGTCCTTGATCAGGGTCACGCGGATGTGCAGCCATCCGGCCATCTCGATTGCGCCGCAGAAAGTGATCTCGCCATCGCCCTGGCTGAAGTGGAGATCGCCCATGGAAAGGCCGGCGCCGTCGACATAGACCGGGAAATAGATCTTCGAGCCGCGGGACAGATCCTTGATGTCGCAATTGCCGCCGTGTTCGCGCGGCGGCACGGTGCGGGCGCCTTCCGCGGCCGCCTTGTCCCTGGCCTCGCCCTTCAACTGGCCCATATGTGCCGACTGGGTGTTGGGCAGGGCGGCCAGCGCCGGCACCCGGTCCGGGTCCATGTCGAAAAGGGACGTCTCGCGCTCGTTCCAGGTGTCGAGCATCTTGCGGTCCGGCAGGCAGCCGATCAGGCCCGGATGGATCAGCCCGGCATAGTTGACGCCCGGCACGTGGCGCGAGCGGGTGAACATGCCCTCGAAGTCCCAGATCGACTTCTGCGCCTGCGGGAAATGCTCGGTCAGGAAGCCGCCGCCATTCTGTTTGGAGAAGAAGCCGTTGAAACCCCACAGCATTTCTTCCTTGGCACCGATGTCGAGAATGTCGACCACCAGAAGATCGCCCGGCTCGGCGCCCTTGACGCCGATCGGGCCGGACAGGTAGTGCACCTGTTCCAGTTCCACGTCTCGCACGTCGGCGGCGTCGTCGTCATTCTTGATCTGGCCGCCGGTCCAGTCGTAGGTCTCGACCTTGAAATCGTCGCCCGGCTCCACCCAGACCGCCATCGGAATGTCGGGATGCCAGCGATTGTGGATCTTCTCGTTGGTATGCGGAGACTCGCTCAAGTCTACCGAGATCAGCGTATCAGCCATTGGGTTTCTCCTCTTGAAAATGCGCCGTTTTCCCGGGCGCGGTTGAGCTTTGAAAGATCCGGATCAGACAGACAGGAAAGCGGAGACCTTCGCCTCGTCGACATTGGCGCGGGGTTCATCGTGAACGAGCCGCCCGTTTTCCAGGACGAGCACCCGGTCGGCAACGTCGAGAGCGAAGGACAGCACCTGTTCCGAGACGATGATGGAAAGCCCGCGTTCATCGCGGATGCGTTTCAGGACACGCGCCATCTCGCGGATGATCGAGGGCTGGATGCCCTCCGTCGGTTCGTCCAGAAGCAGCACCTTGGGATTGGTCGCAAGGGCGCGGGCGATGGCGAGCTGCTGCTGCTGCCCGCCGGACAGATTGCCGCCGCGCCGGCCTTTCATGTCGAGCAGCACAGGGAACAATTCGTAGATGTCGCCTGGAACCTTGCTCTTGCCGCCGATGATCAGGCCCGTCTCGATGTTCTCCTGCACCGTCATGGTCGGAAAGATCATCCGCCCCTGGGGCACATAGGCGATGCCCTTGGCAACCCGCTCGAAGCTCTTCATGTCGGTGATGTCGATGCCGTCGACGGCCGCCGCGCCGTCCTTTGTCGGTACGATCCCCATGAGGGATTTCATGAGCGTGGTCTTGCCCATGCCGTTGCGGCCCATGATGGCGATGATCTCGCCCGGTGCGACCGTGAAATCCAGCCCGTGAAGGACTTCGCTCTGGCCGTAGGCCACGTGGTAGTGCGCTACATTCAGCATGTTTGCCCCCTAATGTCCCAGATAGACGTCGATGACCCCGGGATCGGCCTGAACCTTTGCCATGGAGCCCTCGGACAGGATCTTGCCCTGGTGCAGGACGGTGACGCGGTGGGCGATGTCCTCGACGAACTTCATGTCGTGCTCGACCACCATCACCGAGCGGCCCTTGGTGATCTCGTTGAGGAGTTTCGCCGTCTGCTTGCGTTCAGAAACGCTCATGCCGGCAACCGGTTCGTCCAGCATCAGGAGTTCCGGGTCCTGGATCAGCAGCATGCCGATCTCCAGCCATTGTTTCTGGCCGTGGCTGAGCAGGGCCGCCTGCATGCCCAGCAGCGTGTCGAGAAACACCATTTCGGCGATCTCGCGCACCCGCCCGATCACTTCCGTGTCGCGCTGGAAGGTGAGGGCACCCCAGACATTGCGTCCGCGCGGGAAGGACAGTTCCAGGTTTTCGAAGACCGTCAGGTCCTCGTAGATGGACGGGTTCTGGAACTTGCGGCCGACCCCCTCGCGCACGATCTCGTGCTCGCGCATGTCGGTCAGTTCCTTGTTGCGGAACTTGATCGAGCCGTCGGTCGCCTTTGTCCTGCCGCAGATGAGATCGAGCACGGTGGTCTTGCCGGCGCCGTTGGGGCCGATGATGACGTGGATCTCGTTCTCGTCGACATAGAGGTTCAGGTCGTTGACCGCCTTGAAGCCGTCGAAGGACACCGTCAGGTTCTCGATGGCGAGCAGGAAGTCCGTGTTGTTGTTGATCGTGTTCATGTCGGTCTCCTATTCGGCGGGTTTGGCGGCCGGTTCCGGCTCGAACGCGGCTGGCTCGAGAGGAGCCGCTCCGCTGGAACCTCCCTCCGGTGGCTTGCGGAAGATCCAGCGGTCTACATGCGGCGCCAGGTAGCTGCGATAGAGACCGGACAGACCGTTGGGGAACACCAGCACCACGGCGATGAACAGCGCGCCGAGGCCGAACAGCCACAGTTCCGGGAAGGTTTCGGAGAAGGTCGTCTTGGCCCAGTTGACCAGCAGGGTTCCGTAGACGGCCCCGAAGATCGACAGGCGTCCGCCGACCGCGCAGAAGATCACCATTTCGATGGACGGCACGATGCCGACGAAGGAGGGCGACATGAAGCCGACCTGCAGCGTGAACATCGCCCCGCCGATGGCCGACAGCACGGCGGCGAAGCAGAAGACGAAGATCTTGAAGTTGGCCACGTCGTAGCCGGAGAAGCGGACCCGGTCCTCCTTGTCGCGCAGGGCGACCAACAGCCGGCCGAGCTTGCTCTTCAGCACGAACTGGCACAGCACCAGGACACCGAGCAGCAGCGCGCCGTTGAGAAAGTAGAGGATGTACTTGGCTTCGTCGGTGCGGATGTCCCAGCCTTTCAGGGTCCTCAGGTCCGTGATGCCGTTGACGCCGCCGGTGTAGCCCTGCTGGCCGATGATCAGGATCGTCAGGATGGCGGCAATCGCCTGGGTGATGATGGCGAAATAGACGCCGCCCACCCGGCGCTTGAACATCGCGGCGCCGATGATGAAGGCGAACAGCGCCGGGACCACCAGGATCGCGGCCAATGTGAACGTCAGGCTGTTGAAGGGGACCCAGAACCAGGGCAGCTCGGTGATCTGGTTCCAGTCCATGAAGTCGGGAATGCCGGGTGTCGACTGGATGGCGGTTGCCTCCGGCGTGGAGGATTCCAGCTTCAGGTACATGGCCATGCAATAGCCGCCGAGCCCGAAGAAGACCCCCTGGCCGAGGCTGAGGATACCGCCCTTGCCCCAGCACAGCACCAGGCCGATGGCGACGAAGGCATAGGTCAGGTATTTGCCGAACAGGTTGAGCCGGAAAATGTCCATGGACAACGGCATGACGACGAACAGCACCGCGGCCAGGAGGGCAAGGGCGAGGATGTCCTGCCGCGCCATGAAGGATTTCAGGTTGGTCATGGGAACCTCCTCAACGACGGATCTTGGCGGAGAAAAGACCTTCCGGGCGCAGCATCAGGATGCCGACCACGGTCAGGAGCGTGAGGACCTTGGCCATCGAGCCGGACAGGAAGAACTCCATGGTCGACTGGGCCTGGCTGATGGCGAAGGAAGAGGCGATGGTGCCGAGCAGGCTTGCCGCGCCGCCGAAGACGACGATCAGGAAGGTGTCGACGATATAGAGCTGGCCTGCGGTCGGTCCGGTGGAGCCGATCATGGTGAAGGCACTGCCGGCCACGCCGGCGATGCCGCAGCCGAGCGCGAAGGTCATGCGGTCGACCTTCTCGGTGTTGATGCCGACGGCGCCGGCCATCACACGGTTCTGGACCACGGCCCGGGTCTGCATGCCCATGCGCGAGCGGAACATCACGAAGTAGACGGCGATCGCGATCACCAGCGTCAGCACCATGACGAAGATGCCGTTGATCGGAATTTCGATGATGTCGGTGAGCGGCACGGAGCCGAGCAGCCAGTCGGGCAGGGTGACACCGACCTCGCGTGCGCCGAAGATCGACCGGTAGGCCTGCTGAAGGATGAGGCTGAGGCCCCAGGTGGCCAGCAGCGTGTCGAGCGGCCTTCGGTAGAGGTGCCTGATCAGCGACCATTCCACCAGCGCTCCGAGCGCTCCTGCGGCAAAGAAGGCCAGGATCATGGCAAAGAAGAAATAGACGCCGAACAGGGCGGGAATGAAGGTCTCGACGAAGTTGGAGCACAGGTAGGTGACATAGGCACCGAGGATCATGAATTCGCCGTGCGCCATGTTGATGACGCCCATCTGGCCGAAAATGATTGCCAGTCCCAGGGCCATCAGGACGAACACGGAAAACAGGATCAGCCCGGCAAAGCCCTGCATGGCGAAAATGGACCCGAGTTCTGTCCATGTGTAGTCGGCGAACATTGCGCGCGTCTCCATGCTGCGGGGCCGGCCTTCAGAACCATGCGCCCCTCTATCGGGAAGAATTTGTGGAACGGTGTCGGAGGGGGGGCGCCGCGCAGGCTGCGCGCGCGGCGCCCCGGGTGTAACCCGCGCCGCTAGGGAGCGGGATGGTCCTCCCCCGGGCGATGCGGGGGAGGTCAACCCGGGTTTACTGGTACCCTTCCGGGAACGGATCCGGCTCCATCAGGTCCGCGGTTTCATAGACCAGCTCGTACTGACCGTCGGGCTTGGCGAGACCGATGCGGGTCTTGGACCACAGGTGGTGGTTTTCGTGCACGCGCACATAGCCTTCCGGTGCGGACTTCAGTTCGATGCCCGGAGAGGCCAGCCGCACCTTGTCGATGTCGAAGCTGCCGGCCTTTTCGACCGCGGCCTTCCAGAGCCAGGGGCCGAGGTAGGCGGCCTGGGTCACGTCGCCGATGACGATGTCGTCACCCCACATTTCCTTGAAGGCCGTGACGAAACCCTTGTTGTTCTCGTTGTCGAGGGACTGGAAGTATTTCATCGCGGCATAGGCGCCCTCGATGTTTTCCCCGCCAATGCCGCGGATTTCGTCTTCCGTCACCGAGATGGTGAGCAGAACCGGCTTTTCCTTGGTCATGTCGATGCCGGCCGCCTTGAGCTGCTTGTAGAAGGCAACGTTGGACCCGCCCACGACGATCGCGTAGATCACGTCAGGCTTTTTCAGCTTGATCTTGTTGATGACCGAGTTGAACTGGGTGTGGCCGAGCGGATAATAGTCCTCGCCGACAACCTTCATGCCCAGCTTCTCGATGTGCTTGCGGGCGATCTTGTTGGAGGTGCGCGGCCAGATGTAGTCGGAGCCGAGCAGGTAGAAGCTCTTGGCGCCCTTTTCCTTGGCGACCCAGTCGATGCCGGCGAGGATCTGCTGGGTGGCTTCCTGGCCGGTGTAGATCACGTTCGGCGACTGCTCCAGGCCTTCATAGAAGGTCGGGTAGTAGAGCATGCCGTTGTACTGTTCGAAGACCGGCAGGACGGCCTTGCGCGAGGCGGAAGTCCAGCAGCCGAAGACCGCGGCCACCTTGTCGCTCACCAGAAGCTTCTTGGCTTTTTCAGCGAAGGTCGGCCAGTCCGAACCGCCGTCTTCCTGGATGTATTCGATCTTGCGGCCAAGGACACCGCCCATGGCATTGATCTGCTCGATCGCGAGCTTTTCGGCCTGCACCGATCCGGTCTCGGAAATCGCCATGGTGCCGGTGACGGAATGCAGGATGCCCACCTTCACCGTGTCTTCGGTGACCGCGAGACCGGTCGTGTTCACGTCATCGGCGTTGACAGGCGCAATGGCGCCGGCGGTGACCAGCATCGCCGCTGCGGCTGTCCCCGACAGGACAGACCGGCGCGAGAGCCGGTTTTCAATCAGGTCTTTCAAACGTCGCATTCTTGGACCCCTCCATGTTTGAGGTTGAGGCGAAGTGCCGGACGGCGTCTCCGCATGTCTCAAGGCTCGTCTGAATTAGTGCACTGCCGCAATGCGTCGATTGCTGTGGGTTAATTGACTTATTTCCAGCCGGTCCGGCATGTGAAATAATCCAAAGTTTGCATATTGCAGATATGGAAAAACAGTCCGGGAATACTTGCAACTTGAAGTTTATCCGTGATTTCTTATTTGCAACAACGAGGGGAATTCCTTTTGGTGGCGGAAAATTATCGAAATCTTCTGATTGAAACCATCAAAGAGGCACGGATATTGCAACAATTCACAGGGGCGCGCAGGAGCTGTTTTGTTTTGCCGGGAATGCCGGGAGAATAAGCGGATTGCGCATGAATGATGGTTGCGGTGCACAATTGATAGGCTGCGCATCGGGTGACCTGAAGGTCAGGTGGGGTGAATGCCAAGTCATCAGCGAGTGGTCCGCTTGCGCCGGACCTACAATCAATGGGTTGCCAACCAGACCCTGGAAGACTTCGCCCTGCGTTTCACCGCGAAAAGCGCCCGCCGCTGGTCCCCGGTCTGGGTCGCCAACACGGCGCTCGGGGCCATTTCCTTTCTCGCGCTGGAGGCGATCGGCGCCTCCATCACCTACAACTACGGCTTCACCAATGCGGTTTCGTCGATCCTTGTTGTCGGGCTGATCATTTTCATCACCGGCCTGCCGATTGCGTTCTACGCGGTCAAATACGGCGTCGACATCGATCTCCTGACCCGCGGCGCCGGCTTCGGCTACATCGGCTCGACGGTGACCTCGCTGATCTATGCCAGCTTCACCTTCATCTTCTTCGCCCTGGAAGCGGCGATCATGGCGACCGCGCTGGAACTGTTCTTCGGTGTGCCTCTCAACATCGGCTATCTGGTCTGCACGCTGGTGATCATCCCGCTGGTGGTCTACGGCATCACGCTGATCAGCCGCCTGCAGATATACACCCAGCCGGTCTGGATCGTGCTGCAGCTCCTGCCCTTCGCGTTTCTGGCCTGGCAGGGTCTGGCGCCGCTGGAGGACTGGCAGAATTTCTCCGGAAGGTTCGGCGACGAAGGGGGGCGCTTCGATCTGCTGCTGTTCGGAGCCGCCAGCGCCGTGCTGTTTTCCCTGATCGCCCAGATCGGCGAACAGGTCGATTTTCTCCGGTTCCTGCCGCGCAAGCGGCAGGGGCGCAAGCTCAAATGGTGGCTGGCGATGCTGGCGGCGGGACCGGGCTGGATCGTGATCGGCACCATCAAGCTGCTGTTCGGGTCCTTTCTCGTGGTGGTCGCCTTGCAGAGCGGCCTCAGCCCCGACAAGGCCGTCGAGCCGACCCACATGTATCTGGTCGCCTTCACCCGGGCCACGTCTCCCGAAGTCGCGGTCGCCCTGACCGGGGTGTTCGTGATCGTCTGCCAGATCAAGATCAATGTCACCAATTCCTATGCCGGCTCGATTGCCTGGTCGAATTTCTTCTCCCGCCTGACGCACAGCCATCCGGGCCGGGTGGTCTGGCTGGTCTTCAACGTGGCGATCGCGCTCGCCTTGATGGAACTCGGCGTCTACAAGGCGCTCGAGCGCACGCTGGGGCTCTATTCGGTGGTGGCGGTCGCCTGGATTGGAGCGCTGTTCGCGGATCTGGTGATCAACAAGCCGCTCGGGCTGAGTCCGCCCCATATCGAATTCAAGCGCGCCCACCTTTACGACATCAATCCGGTCGGGCTCGGCTCGATGACCATCGCCAGCCTGACCGCGCTGGTCGCCTACTCAGGCGTTTTCGGCCAGACCGCTCACGCGCTTGCCAGCTATATCGCCCTGGTCGTCGCCATCCTTCTGGCGCCCCTGATCGCCTGGGCCACCAAGGGGCGCTACTACATCGCCCGCCAGCCCGAACCCATGGAACGGTGCGGGCAGGCAATACCAGATGCGGAAACCATGGAAGCGCAGCGCCTGTCCCTGCGCTGCTGCATCTGCGAACATTCCTTCGAGCGCGAGGACATGGCCCATTGCCCGGTCTACTCCGGCCCGATCTGCTCGCTGTGCTGCTCGCTGGACGCACGCTGCGAGGACGACTGCAAGGAAAACGCGCGCATCGGCGATCAGGTCAAGGCGCTGCTCAACGCGGTCCTGCCGAGCGATGTGGCCGGCTGGGTCAGTTCGCGTCTGGGCATCTATCTGTCGGTGATGACGATCGTCACCGTCTCGCTGGGCGCGATCCTGTCGCTGGTCTATGTCGAGGCCAGCACGCTTGGTCCGGACAGTAGCGGCGAGGGTATCGGCCGGGCGCTGACCCAGGTGTTCTTCATCCTGCTGGTGGTGTCGGGCGTGATGACCTGGCTGTTCGTGCTGGTGCATGAAAGCCGCAAGTTCGCCAATGAGGAAACCCGCCGCCAGACCAGCCTGCTGATGCGCGAGATCAGGGCGCACAAGCGCACCGACGCCAAGCTGGAGAAAGCCAAGGAGGCGGCGGAATCCGCCAACCAGGCCAAGAGCCGCTACGTGGTCGGCATCAGTCACGAACTGCGCTCGCCGCTCAATGCGATCGCCGGGTACGCGCAACTGATGCGCAAGGACCCGGCGATCCCGGCGCACCGGCGCGATGCGGTCAAGGTGATCCAGCATTCGGCCGACCATCTCGCCGGCCTCATCGAGGGGCTGCTGGACATTTCCAAGATCGAGGCCGGACATCTGACGATCTACCGCGAGCGCTTCAACCTGCACGAATTCCTTGCCCAGATCGTCGACATGTTCCGCCTGCAGACCGACGCCAAGGCACTGCGGTTCACGTTCGAGCCGGCAAGTCACCTGCCGGTCTACGTGTTCGGCGATGAAAAACGCCTGCGCCAGGTCCTGATCAACCTTTTGTCCAACGCGATCAAATGGACGGAAAGCGGCAGTGTCACCCTCAAGGTAACCTATCACAGCCAGGTGGCCGAATTTGCGGTGATCGACACCGGGATCGGGATCGCCCCGGAGAACCTGGAGCGGATCTTCAACCCGTTTGAGCGGATCGTGGAAGAGGGCCGGATGTCCGTGCCCGGCACCGGGCTCGGGCTGACCATTACCAAACTGCTCAGCGAGGTCATGGGCGGGGACATCCAGGTGGACAGCCGGCCGGGCAGGGGCAGCCGCTTCAAGGTTCGCTTGCTGTTGAGTGCCGCCGAGGCTCCGGTCAGGACCGTGCGTACCGAGAAGCGGATTGTCGGTTACCAGGGACCGGTCCAGACGGTCATGGTTGTCGATGACGATCCCACCCAGCGGACATTGATCCGGGATGTGCTGACGCCGCTCGGCTTCAAGGTCCTGACGGCCCCGGGCGGCCAGGCCTGCCTGGAAATCGCCGGGACGGAGCAGCCGGACGCCTTCCTGCTGGACATCAGCATGCCGGGAATGAGTGGCTGGCGCCTGGCGCGCAAGCTGCGCGAAAACGGCCACGGCGACGCGGTCATCATCATGATTTCGGCCAATGCGGACGACAGCGGCCGTGACCCGGCACACCGGATCTATCACGACGATTACCTGGTCAAGCCGGTGCGGCTGAGCGACCTGCTGGAAAAGCTGCATCTGGCGCTGAAACTGGTCTGGCGCACGGACGAGACCCGTGCTCGCCCGGAACTGCTGGACAACGCGCCGCCCGGGGTGCCCGATTTCGAAAGCACCGCACTGCCGTCGGAGGAAAGCCTCGGCATGCTGAAACAGCTCAGCAGCATCGGCTATGTGCGCGGCATCCGGGCCAAGCTGGACGACATCGAGGCCCATGAGCCGCACGCGGCCGCCTTCGTCGCCCACATGCGCGCCCTGATCGGAGAATTCGACCTGACCCGATATGACAAGCTCCTGGAAAGGCTCGGACATGATCATGAATGCTCCTAGCGAAACCGTTCTGGTTGTCGACGACACGCCGTCCTCCCTGGGCATGCTGACGGACGCGCTGGAGGAAGCCGGATATACGGTTCTGGTGGCGCGGGACGGAAAGAAGGCCCTCGACATCGTCGCGCAGATCACGCCGGGAGCGATCCTGATGGATGCGGTCATGCCGGACATGGACGGTTTCGAGACGAGCAAACGGCTCAAGGCCTTCGAGGCGCTGCGTGACGTGCCGGTGCTGTTCATGACGGGCCTGAGCGAGACCGAGCATATCGTGCGCGGCCTTGAAGCCGGCGGTGTCGACTACATCACCAAGCCGGTCGACCCGGACGAGCTGATCGCCCGCCTGCGGGTCCATATCGCCAATGCCCGCAACTCCCACAGTGCCCATGTGGCGCTGGATGCCTCCGGCCGGTTCCTGCTGTCGGTCGATCTCGCCGGCAACATCCGTTGGGCGACGCCCCAGGCCCTGGAACTGGTCGACGGCGATCCGGACGAAGACGCACAGACACGTGGCCGGCTTCCGACAGCCACGGTGGAATGGCTGCGCCAGCTTCTGCTCGATTCCGGCAAGGCGCCGCAGATGGGCCAGGACACGATCGCCAGCATGCGCGGCCGCGAGCTCAAGTTCAGCTATGCCGGCGTAATCAGCACCACCGAGCACCTCCTGAGGGTCGTCGAGGTGGCCGGCGGCGCGCCCTCGGACGTGCTGAGGGCGGCGTTCAACCTGACCGAACGCGAGGCGGAAGTGCTCAGCTGGATCGCCAACGGCAAGTCCAACAAGGAGATCGCGGCGATTCTCGACATGAGCCCGCGCACCGTCAACAAGCACCTCGACCGCATCTTCGGCAAACTCGGCGTGGAGAACCGGACGTCGGCGGCGGTGGTGTCACTGAAGAGGTTGCTGGACGGCTAGGCAATCATGCCGGTCCAGAAACTCCCGAGCGCGCCGCTCGCAAGCACCGGCGTTTTGGCTGCGGGCCAGTGCGATCGCGCGCCTGAGCGCCAGTGAAACGTTTCTTGTTCGTCCGGCCTGGAGCGACAGGGCGGCCCACAAGCGGTAAAGCTCCGGTTCACGCCAGCGCTCCCCTGTTGTGCGCATGAGCTGCAGGGCCTCTGCGAGCGCCGTCAAACCTTCGGACGGATTGCCGCAACGCCCGGCGGCTTCCGCGTAGAGTTCCAGTCCGAAGGGGCGCGTCAGTTTCACGCCCATCGCAGTCAGCTCCTTCAGGCCTTCGCCGAGCTGCTGCATCCCCGAGTGATCGCCAAGCGCGGTCAGGGCCCAGCCGGCCAGCATGCTGCCATGAGGGCGCCAGAACGGGATTGCCGCGTTGTCGCAGGTTTCGATCAGGGACAGCGCGCGTTCCAGAACACGTTCCGGCGCCTCCTGATCGCGGGCGATCAGCGCACCGGCCCAAAGCATCTGAGCCCGGCCGAACGGCTGGTCGAGCGTATGCGCCAGCCTCATGCCTTCGGCAAAATGCCGATCGGCGTCTTCGGTCCGGCCAAGCATCTGATGAACGCAGGCGGCGTATTGCCGGCACACGATTCCGGGGTCTTCACCGAACAGGACCGTGGCTTCCGCACAGAACCGGGTGTCATAGGCCTGACAAACGGCCTCGATGTGCGGCAGGCAGTCGGCAAGAGCGCCGCCAAAGAAGCGCGTCTGCCCCGCCACGTTGTGCGCCACCATCGCGTGGAGCGCGGGCGCGCCTTCGGCAAGGTCGCCAAGGCTTCTTGCCAGATCATCGGCTGTGGCAAGGTCCGCTTTGGAGATGTGGTGGTTCCACAGACCCGCGAGCGCGGGCACGATCGTTGTCGGTTCATTGGTCTGCTCCGCCAACCTTGCGGCCCGCTCGCACACCGTTCTCAGCTCGCTCTCGGTGAAGCTTGCCCCGACGCTCAGCGCCGCGCCAAGTCCCAGGAGCGTCCGGCATTCCGCCGTGCGCAATTCAGGATCCGGGGCACAGGCGGCGAAGAAATCCAGAGCTTGCCGGAACTGATCCGAAGCATCTGCGACCGCGCCGCGTTTCAGGGCGGTAAGGCCCGACATCCCGCGATAGATCGCTGCGCGTCTCCTGTCGGCTGCACGCTCGAAATGATCCGCGAGCGTGGCGGCAACATCGGCGGGCCGTGTTTCGAACGCAGCTTCCAGACGGCATCCGATTCGCTCGTGAAGACCCTGCCGGTTGGCCGCGGGAATGGCGTCGTAAAGGGCCTCCTGGTAGAGCGCGTGGCGGAACACATACTGTGTGGCCACCGTGCCGTCGGGCCAGGCCATGCTCCCGGCGCGCTCGATGAACCGCCGGACACCTGCAAGACCGTCCAGTATCTTTTCGCTCTCTTCCACCTCGTGCCGGAAATCGTGCAGCAAGGCCGCGGAAAAGCGTATGCCCGCGATACTTGCAACCTCCAGGACCTGCCGTTCGCGCGGGGCCAGCCTGGTTGTCTCCCCCGCGATGAAACTCCGGGTGCCCTCGGAAATCGTGGCCAGCAGGTCTTTGGCCTCCCGGTCGAGGACCCAGTGGTTCTCCACCGGCTTCAGCATGCCGTCCCGGCACCACAGGTCGGCCACCGCATCGACCAGAATGGCATGCCCTTCCGTTCGGCGTGTCAGCTCCCCGGCAAGGGCCTGCGGCAGCTTGCTGCCGGGAAACCGCCGGTCGAGAAGTTCGGCCACGGCGGCCTGGCCGAGACCCTCCAGCACAACCCTGGAAAAGGCCGGCGTGCGTTGGAGGAAATGCAGGGTGGTCGGCAGGTCTCCGGCCCTGTCCAGTTCGTCGGACCGGTAGGTACCGAGAACCAGGGTCCTGGCGGCGGTACGGCGTTGGGCGAAGGACAGCAGCCACGCGAGCGTGCTTTGGTCGGCCCAGTGCAGATCCTCGACAATGAGCGCAAGGGGCTGGTGCCGAGAGAGGCTCTCCAGGAGCGCAGACAGCTCCCTCAGCATCGAATCGGGATGCGGATCGACAACAGGCTCCGGCCGGTCAGCCGGGCTGCGGCCGGCACGCAGTTCCGGGATCAGGTCCCGCCACGACGGCGCGACTTCCTCCAGCAGACGCAACACCGGTCCTTGGGCCGATCCTTGCGCCGGTCCCTGGACGAGTTGCGTCACGATTTCGATCAACGGCCCGAAGGGCTCTCTGGCCCCGGGATGGGGTATGCACTGTCCCCGGGCGGTCCAGAAGGGCGAAGCACCCGGCAGCGTGGCGGCAAAAGCCTCGACCAGCCTTGATTTGCCGGCTCCCGCTTCCCCGCAAACAAGCGTCACGCCGCGCGTGCCACGGCGTGCGGCGGCCGAGCAATCGGCAAGCATTGCCAGTTCGGTCCCCCGGCCGACGCACAGCCGGGCCGGGCCGGCTGCGGCAGGGCTCGCTGTCACAAGGGCGATCTCGCCGACAAGGCGGTAGCCCTTCCTGCCGACCGTTTCGATGAAACCGGGTGTTCGGGCGCTGTCGCCGAGCAGGCGCCTCAGTTCCCGGATGCATTGTTTCGGCCCGGTCTCGCGGCCGTGCTGGCGCCCCCATACGGTGTTGCGGAGCTCATCCTGGCTGACGACCTCGCCCTCCCGTGCCCGAAGCTCCGCCAGCACGGCGAGTGTCTTGGGACGCAATCGGTTCGCCACCCCGTCGCGCAACAGTTCACCACGAGAAATATCAAGTTCGATCTTTGACACTGAGACGCGGAGTCCGATGGTTCGGCAAGGCACCAGGGAGCGTGCCTTGCCGAGTTTTGAATGACAAACTAGTTATTTATACCATTTTTGCACCGATGCCGACTTTGTTTCCCGGCCGTGTTTTCCTAAGACTGGTCTTCCGGGCGTGTGCCCCTGCCGCGAGTCGGGGTCACAAACGCTGTCCGCATTGGAACCTGAACAAGAGGACAACCCAGGTTGGCAACATCTGTCCCGAGGCGCCGGTCTCCCGCCATCCGTCATTCGAGAGCTTTCCACGCTTGCGGGCGAAAGAGGGCGTCGGAAGACAGTCCGACAGGAACGGACACGACCATGAACAGACATGCGATTCCGCCCGTCGGCAGGACACGGGCTAGCAGCCTTTTGGCATTTTTTCCGTTTGCCGCAGGCCGGATGCGGACGGCACTGGGTCTCGCCCCCAGGATGGCACGTGTGATGGCACCTGTTTTGGGTCCCCTGGTGGCGTTTGCGCTGGCCGCAGGGTTGGCTTCTGCTCCTGCCGGCGCGCAGACCGTCCGCACCTTCGATCGGGCCGCCGCCGGACAGACGGTCATCATCGAGCGATTCACACCGCCCTCTGTACCCGGCACGGTCGACGTGAGGGTCGAGGACCAGCGCAAGCGCATTCCCGACGCCCAAGCCGAAGCGGTTCGCTTCAGGCTGCGTTCGATCGTGGTCGAGGGCGCCGTGACCGTCCCGCAAGCGACGCTCGCGGCGATCTGGCAGGGGCAAATTGGCGAGACCATCACCCTGGCGGACCTCTACCGGATCGCCGAGGCGGTCGATGCGGCCTATCTGAGGGCCGGATATTTCTCGATGACCGTCGTTCCGGTTCAGGACATTGCGACGGGCAATGTCACGCTCAGGGTGTACGAAGGCTATGTGGAAACGGTCGAGATCACCAGTTCCATCCCGCGTATCAGGGAACGCCTGGCACCCTACATCAGGCGGCTGACCGCAATGCGGCCGATCCGGGTCAAGGACGCGGAGCGGATCCTTCTGTTGATGAGTGACCTGGGCGGTTTGCAGATCGAGGGGATCCTGGTGCGTCCGCAGACCCCGTCGGGGGGCGGCAAGCTCAAGCTCGAGGTCGGCTTCAACCGCTATGATGCCGGCATCGGTCTGGACAATCTCGGCACACAGGAAGTCGGCCCGTTCGAGCTTGCCGGCAACGCCACAATCAACGACATCTTCGGCCTGTTCGAGACCACCAGCCTGGTCGGCGTGACCGTTCCGGACTCTCCGGAGGAAATGGTGCTGCTTCAGGTTTCCCAGGACATGCCGATCGGCTTTCACGGCTTTTCCGCGGGCTACGAGCTGACCTATGTGACCCAGCGGCCAGGCGGGGATCTGAAGGATCAGGACGTTCATATCGAGACCGTGATCGGCTCTGCACATCTCCAGTATCCGCTGATCCGCACCATCGACCAGAGCCTTTACGGCAAGGCGGAGGTGAACCTGCGCAACGACCGGATCGACGTGATGGGCAACCGCGCCACCCGTGCCCAGACACGCTGGGCGAGCCTGTCCCTGCAATATGACCGCGATGCCGGCCCGACAAGCTTTTCCGCCGGTGCCGAATTCGGCCAGAGCCTCAGCCATGATGTGGAGCAGCGCAACGTGCCGGACGACTATCGCTACGGCCGTTTCAACGTCGATATCTCGCGCGGTCTGGGATCCCTGGCGCGGCTGCACCTGCGGGCAACCGGCCAGTATTCACAGACGCCGCTTCCCGGTGCGGTCAAGTTCGCTCTCGGCGGCGATCCCTACGGCTGGGCGTTCGACGGCGGCAGCCTGTCCGGCGACAGCGGACTGGCGTCTTCTCTCGAAGTCAGCCACACCATCGAAACCGGCTGGTCCGAACTTCCCGGCCTGATGCTGACGGCATTTGCGGACTATGGCGTCGTCTGGAACCAGGGCGCGGCGGCCGACTATTCCCGCGACGCCCTCGGATCAGCGGGCGTCGGCGTCCGGGGCAGGGTGTCGGAGCGCGTCAAGTTTCAGGTGCTCTCGGCCACCCCCTGGCAAAAGCCGGACAACGCGGAAGACCCCGGCACACGGGTCTTCTTCAGACTGGGCCTGGATCTCTGACGGGGCCGCAGGAACATCGGGCCGATACACCCGACAGGCTTTCGCGAGCGGTGTCTTCGGGGTGGCGGGTTTTTCTTCAAAGGTCTTTGGCTGTGTTGCTTCAGTGCCTTGTCGTCAGGGCTTACATTGCAACGCGGCTATTGGGATTTTGATGGTGCTGCCGGAGAGATTTGAATTTCCTATTCTGCGGCAGAAATCTCAATGAAAACAAGGGCTTATATGGCATATGCTCCTGTCTTATGTAACACTTAAATGTAACAATTGGAAGATCTGAGGAAGCGGCTCGCCGAACGAACTTGTCAATCATTTCTTCCTAAAAACCTTTGAACACATCGCCGTGCTTCTCATACATGTCATTCAGGGATTCTGATGTCAGATTTGAATGCCATGAGTCGATACTGGAGACGCATGGGACAATTATTTTATTTGCATTAGCTCCTACGAAGAAAGGTGAGAACATTTTAACATCTTTTGATCGTTTGCGAGGTGAAACGTAACAAACTACGCCATCCAGAAAAAATCTGAAAAAAGGAAGGTTGGGGAGTTTTCCTGGTGCGATCTTTGGAAATTCTTCGAAGTCGCAAAACACAACAAAATAGGTTGGATATTCGTCCGAAGGCCCTGCGTTTCCACTCAATAGCCTTTGCCGTATTTCGTTTAGAGTTCGTGAATTAACATTAATATGTGTGAATGCGTCTAGCTCTGAGACTGCGCTCCTCCAAAGCAAAGATAGACCGAACAAATGCAATTTAGCTGTATCAACGTTATCAATTGATAGGAAGTTTCCATGATATAAGCCAGTATAGGTCAATTCTAGTGTCAGAGGGTCTCTACGTTTTCTGTATGTGAGACTATTTTCAATAAAAACCTTGGCGGCGTGATCGTCCAAGTCGGCTAGTATTGCTTCTCCAGTAGTTCCGACGATGTTTTTGTCATACCAACCGGTGAATGCTTTCTTAGGCTTGCCTTGACCATCCCATTCCATGAACGGTGATTTACTTGCTCGCCGCATAAATGCGTTTGGTATGATATGTGCCTTAACTCTAGGCTCAACCTTTCCAGTCAATAGGCACGGTTTGGACCCTATCATTGTATTATCCAATAAAAACAAAGCTTTTTTTGGTCTGGTCAGTGTTTCGCATCGTGCCTAGATTGACCTTAAACGTTATCATCAATGCGGTCGTAAGGCACTGAGCACAGATCTCCGGGACGGAAAGTGGCTAAAGCACCCTCGGGAAATGGGAGTTTGTCCTGATCATTGACTACGAAGGCCACGACTTCAAACGCCTCACGAAACTTAGCGTAGTAAAGCCGGATCTCTTCGTTGTTCTGATAGAAACCAGCACCATACTGGAATAAACCTCCCGAGTTTATCCTGCCTTGTGTCATTGTCTTGGGGGCATACACCGCATCAGTTCATACCGTTTTTATTGGTGAACGTATGGTGCTGCCGGAGAGATTCGAACTCTCGACCTCTCCCTTACCAAGGGAGTGCTCTACCCCTGAGCTACGGCAGCATCCGGCGCGTCTCCTGGGAGAGCGCTGCGTCGAGCCATTTGCCGGTGAGGCGCAGGTTTTCGGGACGCGGGTACTGGTGCCGATCAGCGATGCCGACCGGAATAAAGGGGCTTTTGCCATAATGGGTCCCCCGACGCAAGCGGTGATTTGATTTTTTTGCGGGCCGCCCGGACCGGTGCCGGGCGCTGCGGGGGCGACAGGTTCATGGGGGCCGGAAAAGCGCGCGGCAACGCCGTTTTTCCTCCTGTGGATACAGGGTGTTGCGGGCGCGGCGAACAGCCCGGCCGGGGGGATTGATCCGCGCGCGCGACCTGGCGGTCCGGTCCTGTGCACCGGTCCTGTGCATCAGGGCTTTTGCCCCGTATCCAGTGCCCCGTGTCCGCTGTGCCGTGTCCCCGTCCAACGCGGGCTGCTGCCCTTCGAGCCTCCTTGAACGGGCACTCGCGACCGGCACTCTGAACAACCGCTCCGGACTGCCTTCCAATACCGGCTCCGGAACGGGTCCCTGAAGTGGCTCCCGATCGAGCCCCTGATCCGGCACCATTGGTCTGGACAGGCAGGCTCCCGGCTCCCGGCCCCGGGCGCCGGGACTGGCCGCGGACATCAGGACCGGCGCCCGGCGCGGCGGTCGGCCTGGACGGTGCGGCGGTCGGCCTTGAAGGGCAGGAGGGAGCCTGTACGGTGCTGGTGCGGTGCTAGGGCGATTGCCTTGACGGGGCGAAGGCTTTGCAAGCCGGGGCGGGCTTGGTATGGATGGCCAAGGATGATCAGGGCTGGTCATCTGTCCCGGTCGGGCGCCCCGGTGGCGACACGATCATCATTCGGGTGCGTCATGAGCGAAAACGACCGGAAAGACCGGAAAAATCTAAAAAGCCAGAGCGGTGCGGCGGATGCCAGCGCCCCTGACGAGGCTGCGGACAAACACGGCGGCGCGCCGGCGAAGACAACGCGCGAAGACCGGCTGGCGGAAGCCCTCCGGGCCAATCTGCGGCGGCGCAAGAGCGCGGCCAAATCCCGCAAGGACGGCTGAGCGGCGGACCGGCGCCAACAAAGCGCACCGGATGCCGCGCGCTTTTGGCCGGAACAATGCCCGTTGTCCGCCATTACCCTGCCTTGCATGGGCCATAAGTTGCGTGTAGACCGCTGCGTTGATGTGAGCTTTCATTAAAGGGATGGCCGCGCGGCCGCGTGGTCCGGTTCGGGGACAATCATGGACAGTATCAAGGTCATTGGCGGTGGAGAACTGAACGGGACCATTCCGATTTCGGGGGCCAAGAACGCCACCCTGCCGTTGATGATCGCCTCGCTCCTGACCGACGAGACGCTGACGCTCACCAACGTGCCGCGTCTGCGCGACGTGGCCCAGCTGACGCAGATCCTGTCCAATCACGGCGTCGACTATTCGGTCAACGGCAAGCGCAACGGCCAGGACGAGCTGGCCGGCCAGACGCTGAACCTGACCGCGCGCGAGATCGTCGACACCACGGCGCCCTATGAGCTTGTCTCCAAGATGCGCGCCAGTTTCTGGGTTGTCGGGCCGCTGGTGGCCCGCTGCCATGAGGCCCGGGTCTCGCTGCCCGGAGGCTGCGCCATCGGCACCCGCCCGGTGGATTTCTTCATCGACGGCCTGTCCGCGCTCGGCGCGCAGATCGAGATCGAGGCCGGCTATGTGGTCGTCCGGGCGCCGGGCGGCCTCAAGGGCGCGCGCGTTGAGTTTCCCAAGGTCTCCGTCGGCGCCACCCACACCATCATGATGGCGGCAACGCTTGCCAGCGGCGAGACGGAAATCGTCAACGCCGCGCGCGAGCCCGAAGTGGTCGATCTTGCCAAATGCCTGAAGGCCATGGGCGCCAGGATCGAGGGCGAGGGCACCTCGACCATCCGCATCCAGGGCGTGCCGCGCCTTCATGGCGCCCGCCATGCGGTGGTGCCGGACCGGATCGAGACGGGGACCTATGCCATGGCGGTCGCCATGACCGGTGGCGATGTGCTCCTGCAGGGCGCCCGCAGCGACCTTCTGGAAGCGGCGCTCGACACCCTGCGCCAGACCGGTGCGGACATCACCCAGACGCCCGACGGCCTCAAGGTCTATCGCAACGGCAACGGCATTCAGCCGGTGGATGTCACCACCGAGCCGTTCCCGGGGTTCCCGACGGATCTGCAGGCCCAGTTCATGGCGCTGATGACGAAGGCCGGCGGCACCAGCCGGATCACCGAGACCATATTCGAAAACCGCTTCATGCACGTTCAGGAGCTGGCCCGTCTCGGGGCCCAGATCAACGTGGACGGGCGCACGGCCACTGTCGACGGCGTCGCCACCCTGCGCGGCGCACCGGTGATGGCAACCGACTTGCGCGCCTCCGTGTCGCTGGTGATCGCGGGGCTTGCCGCGGAAGGCGAGACCACGGTCAACCGGGTCTATCACCTCGACCGCGGCTTCGAGCGCCTGGAAGACAAGCTGACCCGCTGCGGCGCGCAGATCGAGCGGATTTCAAGCTAGCCCGCCTCGCACAGGCATCTCGAACAGGCCGTTCCGGTCCGGCAAGGGCTGTGCCGGGGGGCGTGGGAGGACAGGCACCATGAACGCGCAGACACTCCGTCTTGTGATCCAGCTGGGCTTCGGCCTTGCCGGACTTGGCGCGGTGGCGGTGATTGCGCCGCCCTACGGGCCGACCCTCGGCCTGTTCCTGGTGGTGGTCGGCCTGTGGCTCGGCAGGCGCGTCTTCAGGCGCACCGCGCGGCTGGAAGAGAGCAAGGCGGATCTGCGGCAGCGGCTCGAGAAGGGCAAGGCGGACCTTCGCAGGCGGCTGGATGAGGGTCCGTGACCCGCGGCGCGGCCTGTTTGCGGTATTCGGCGTTGCCAAAGTCCGGTTTCCGCATTAGGTGAACAGCCTTGGGACTGGCGCGCACCATGCTTATATGCGTTCCTCCCGCAACGTGTGACCGGATCGGAATTCAGTTCAAAATGGATCAGCTGAAACTTGCCGCCCTCGACCAGGAGGACCTTCAGGTTCTCTCCGCCCATCTGCAGGACGCCGTCCTGACGGTGGCGGATATCCGCTATCTGCCCAAGGAGAAGAAAGTGGTGTTCGTGGTGAACCGCTTTGTCTGGGACAAGGAAGCCGACAAGAGATCTAAGGAACATGAGCGCCGCCGTTCGGCGCTGGCCTTCGCCCAGGTCACGGCCATGAAGGCGCAGGGCATCAACCAGAAAGCCAGGGGCGCCGTCCACGAATTGCTGGCCGTCACCTTCGAGCCCGGCGAGGACCCGTCCGGGAAAATCCTGCTCGCCTTCGCCGGCGGGGCCAGCCTTGAGCTGGAAGTCGAATGCATCGAGGCGCAACTGGCCGATCTCGGCGCCGCCTGGTCCACACCGAACCTGCCGCGGCACGATCTCGACTGACAGGTCTGACGTCACCAGCAGACCTGACCTGAAGAGACGGTGCCGCGCACCGCACAAGATGGAGAAACGCGTGGTTTTACGTCTGACTGGCACAGATGCCAGCTTCGAGGAGCAGTTCAGGGCGCTTCTCGCGGGCAAGCGGGAAGTGTCCGAGGATGTCGACCAGATCGTCCGGGACATTCTGGAGCGCGTGCGCGAAGACGGCGACCGCGCCGTTCTGGATTATACTAGGCAATTCGACCGGCTCGACGCCGCCGCGATGACCGATCTCAAGGTCTCCGGCGCGGAGATCGAGGCGGCGCTGAAGCAGGTGCCGCGCGACACGCTGGACGCGCTGCAGCTTGCCCATGACCGCATTCACGCCCATCACGCCAGGCAACTGCCAAAGGATGACCGCTACACCGACGCGATCGGTGTCGAGCTGGGCTCGCTGTGGACGGCGGTCGAGGCGGTCGGCGTCTATGTTCCCGGCGGTCTGGCCAGCTATCCGAGCTCGGTCCTGATGAATGTGGTTCCGGCCAGGGTTGCCGGTGTCGAGCGCATCGTCATGGTGGTGCCAAGCCCGGACGGTGTGCTCAACCCGCTCGTTCTGGCAGCGGCGAAGGTCGCGGGCGTGTCGGAGATCTACCGGATCGGCGGCGCCCAGGCGGTGGCCGCCCTTGCTTACGGCACTGAAACCATCGCCCCTGTCGCCAAGATCGTCGGACCCGGCAATGCCTTCGTGGCGGCGGCCAAACGGCGGGTCTTCGGCACGGTCGGCATCGACATGATCGCCGGTCCGTCCGAAGTGCTGATCCTGGCCGACGGCGGCAACAATGCCGACTGGCTGGCCGCCGACCTGCTTGCCCAGGCCGAGCACGATCCCGCGGCGCAGTCGATCCTGATCACCGACAGCGCCGAGCTGGCGGACCAGGTCGAGACCGCCGTCGAGGCCCAGCTCAAAACGCTGCCGCGTGCGGATGTCGCCAGGGCAAGCTGGCAGGATTATGGCGCCATCATCCTGGTGGACGATCTGGAAGCGGCCATGCCGCTGGCCAACCGGATCGCGCCGGAGCATCTGGAGCTGGCGGTGGATGATCCCGAAGCCCTGTTGAAGAAGGTGCGCAACGCCGGCGCGGTCTTCCTGGGTCATTACACGCCCGAGGCGATCGGCGACTATGTCGGCGGCTCCAACCATGTCCTGCCGACGGCCCGCTCCGCCCGGTTTTCCTCCGGCCTGTCCGTGCTGGAATTCGTCAAACGCACGTCGGTTCTGAAATGCACCGCGGACAATCTGCGTCTGCTCGGACCGGCGGCCATCGCTCTTGGCGAATCGGAGGGGTTGTCGGCGCACGCCCGCTCTGTTTCCATCAGGCTGAACTTGTAGACGGATCTTGAAAGGGGCTTCTTTCAGATGAACGAACCGGACACGGAAGTGCGCAAGAGCGGCGGCGGACTGGTGGACGTGATCCTGGACGAGGCCTCCATCGCCCGCTCGACGCCGGAAGTCGAGCACGACCGGGCAGTCGCGATCTACGACCTGATCGAGGAAAACGCGTTCCAGCCGGTCGGCCAGCCGGTCGCAAACTATGTGCTCAACCTGTCGGTGATCGAAAAGAGGCTGGTCTTCGCGGTCCGCACCGAGGACGACAGGGATGTGGTCACCCATGTCCTGTCGCTGTCGCCTTTGCGCAAGATCATCAAGGATTACGACCTGATCTGCGACAGCTACTATGAGGCCATCCGCCATGCGACGCCCAGCCAGATCGAGGCGATCGACATGGGCCGGCGCGGCGTCCACAACGAAGGCTCGACCATCCTGATGGAGCGGCTGGCCGGGAAGATCGACGTGGACATGGCGACCGCGCGGCGCCTGTTCACCCTCGTCTACGCCCTGCACTGGAAGGGCTGATGGAAGGGGCCGGCCCGCGTCTGCGGCCGACCGCGGTCCTTTATGCCTGCGGCATGAACTCCGTGCGCTCGCCCATGGCCGAGGCCCTGACCGGACAACTGTTTCCGGGCCAGATCTATGTGCGCTCGGCGGGCGTACGCTCCGGCAAGGTAGATCCGTTTGTCGATTCGGTCATGGCCGAGATCGGCATCGACATGTCCCGGCACCAGCCCAAGACCTTCGAGGAGCTGGACGAATCCGGGTTCGATCTGGTGATCACCCTGGCACCTGAAGCTCACCACAAGGCGCTCGACATGACCCGTACGGAGGCCGTCGACGTGGAATACTGGCCGACCCTGGACCCGACGCTGGCCACGGGCAGCCGGGAGCAGATCCTGAGCGAATACCGGGCCGTGCGCGACCAGCTGGCAATGCGCATCAGGAAACGGCTGGACTGGGTGCCGCCGCCGAGCGGCTGAAGGAAACGGACCAGAATGCTCTACAAAATCTCTTCCCCGGTCGAAACCGAGCGGCTCTTGCTGCGCCCCATGGAAGAAAGCGATGCGGAGGCCCTGCACGCCTACCAGGCCTTGCCGGAGATCGCCCGTTACCAGTACTGGGAGCCGCGCAGCCTGGCGGACATCCGGCTGAAACTTTTGGAATGGATGCCGATGCGCCGTCTGGACGGTGAGGGGACACTCGCCTTTGCTGTCGAAACCCGGGCGGAGCGCAAACTGATCGGCGACGTTTCCCTGCGGCTGACGTCAGTCGAAGCCAGGCAGGGCACCTTCGGTTTCACCCTGCATCCGGCCCATCAGGGCAGAGGCTATGCGACCGAGGCCTGCCGGGCGCTGCTGAAGATCGGTTTCGATGGCCTCCGCCTGCACCGGATCTTTGCCTGCTGCGATGCCCGCAACACCGCCTCCTGGCAGGTCATGGAACGGCTCGGCATGCGCCGCGAGGCGCATTTCCGGGAACATGCGCTGTTCAAGGGCGGCTGGGACGAGGAGTTCCACTATGCGATCCTGGAAGACGAGTGGCGGCAGCAGTCCGTCGAATCCTGAAAACCACAGTGCCAAATGGGTCGTTCACCAGCTCCGCGAACGTGGCCCTGGAGGGCCTGGCAGTTTCTTTGGGAGGCGGTGGAAAGAAAGGTTCACTTTTTCCCCCAAATCCATTAGGTTCCGCGGCACCCGCGGGCAGGGCCCGCTTTATTCAGGATATCCAATGGCCAAAGAAGAAGCTCTGGAGTTTCCGGGCGTCGTGACAGAACTGTTGCCGAATGCGACGTTTCGCGTAAAACTTGAAAACGACCATGAAATCATTGCCCACACCGCTGGGCGCATGCGCAAGAACCGTATCCGCGTCCTGGCGGGCGACAAGGTTCTCGTCGAAATGACCCCTTACGACCTCACCAAGGGGCGGATCACCTACCGCTTCAAGTAAGCGGACACAGGGTGAACCCGGCTGCAAGGCGCGCAGAAATGACCAATGCCCCTCAGTTGATCCTGGCTTCCGCCTCGCCGCGGCGTTTGGCGCTGCTGCAGCAGATCGGTCTGGAACCGGACCATCTCCTGCCTGCGGACATTGACGAATCCGCGAAGAAGCACGAAACGCCGCGCAGTCTTGCGCTCCGCCTGGCGCGGGCCAAGGCCGAGGCCGTCCGCCAGACCGCGGATGCCTCGGAAGCCATGCGCGACAGCATCGTTCTGGCGGCCGACACGGTGGTCGCCGTCGGCCGCAGGGCCCTGCCCAAGGCAGAGCTGACCGACCAGGCGCTGCTGTGCCTGTCGCTGCTGTCCGGCCGGGGCCACAGGGTGTTCACGGGTGTCGCGGTCGCCGAGTCCAGCGGCAAGGTCCGCTCCAGGCTGGTCGAGACGCGGGTCCGCTTCAAGCGCCTGTCGCGCAAGGACATGGACGACTACATCGCTTCGGGCGAGTGGCGCGGCAAGGCCGGTGGCTACGCGATCCAGGGACTTGCGGGAAGTTTTGTCGTCAAGCTGGTCGGATCCTATCCGGCCGTCGTCGGCCTTCCACTGGCGGAAACGGCGGCCCTGTTGACTTCCGCCGGATATCCGGTCCACGAGGGCTGGGCGGCCGCCGCCGCCTGATACCTGATCGACCGGCCCGCAAGGGCACCCGCCGCCAAAACACGCACTGCCAAGACATGCAAGGGGAGGCCGCCATGGCCAGCACTCAAAAACCTGACCGGCCCATGCGCCCTTGTCCGATCTGCTCGAAACTGTCGACGCAGGACAGCTATCCGTTCTGTTCGGACCGCTGCGCCAAGGTCGACCTGAACCGCTGGTTCTCCGAGGGCTACACCATTCCGGTGGTCGAAACCGACGACATCGACGAGAACAACCTGCCTGACGACTGAGACCAGGTGCGATTGCCGGGACGGACCGCGCGAGGCCTGGAGCATCTGCCGGCCGTCCGCTGCGAAAAGCCGCCGCAAGCCGGCCGCCGGCCTCAATTCCAATTCTGTTTTGCCGCTCGAGCCAATGCGCCCGACGTTGCGCGGGCGCCCTTGCGCCGCGCCGATGACGCCTGAGCGGGCGGCGATATTTCCCAAAGGAGAGGTTTGGCGGGATTGTCCGAAATTTAGGCAGGTTTGCAAAAATATTTATCCGGCAAAATTTTTTTCAGCTTTGCGTGTCCGGGCTCTTGCAGGTGTCACGAAACTGCACCAAGATCGGCTTATACCGGCGATCCTGACGTCAGCCATCAAGGGTGCAACCGGCATTTCGGCGCATCCTTGTGGTGGCGAAGCAGGGTCTGGAACAACACCGGGAGCCGGTGTCGGGTGGAGGTTCCTGGCGCGGCATCAGCAACCTATCCAAAGGGCGAGGGTCCGATGAACAAACGTATTCTGAGCGCCGCAGTGCTGTCTGTGAGCACGGCACTGTCGACGGCAGCCTATGCCGATTATTCCCTGACGATCCTGCATCTGAACGATCTTCATTCGCGCATCGAATCGATCAGCAAATACGATTCCACCTGTGACGCCGAGTCCGAAGCGGAGGGCAAGTGCTTCGGCGGGATCGCCCGGATCAAGTCCAAGCTCGACGAGCGCAGGGCTGCACTGGATGGTGAGGGGCGGAATGTTCTGGTCGTCGATGCGGGTGACCAGTTCCAGGGCTCGCTTTTCTACACGACATACAAGGGCGATGCCGCCGTCGAGTTTCTCAACGCCATGGACATCGACGTCATGGCCGTCGGCAACCATGAATTCGACGACGGGCCTGCGGGTCTCGCCGGTTTCATCGACAAGGCCGAATTTCCGGTCATTTCCGGCAACATCGACGTCGACGCTGAGGCAACGCTCAAGGGCAAGGTCCCCGGTGTCCTGATCCTGGAGAAGGGTGGTGAGAAGATCGGCATCGTCTCAGTGCTTGCAGAGGACACCGTTGACACGTCTTCGCCGGGCGATGACGTGCGCTTCATACGGGCCGAAGACTATCTCAAGGGCGCCGTCGAAGGCCTTGAGGCCGCCGGTGTCAACAAGATCGTCGCCCTGACCCACATGGGTCTGCCGCGCGACAAGGAAATTGCGGCGGCCGTTTCGGGCATTGACATGATTGTCGGTGGCCACTCCCACACGCTCCTGTCGAATACGCAGGAACGGGCGGAAGGTCCTTATCCGGTCATCGTCACCAACCCGGATGGCCAGGATGTGCCCATCGTGCAGGCCTATGCCTACGGCAAGTTCCTCGGCGAAGTCGACGTGACCTGGGACGATGACGGCAACCTGCTAGAGGCCAAGGGCGAGCCGATCCTGCTCGATGTCTCGGTCACGCCCGACGAGACCTTTCTGGCGCGTGTCAAGGAACTGGCGGCGCCGATCGAGGATCTGAAGGTCAAGGTTATCGGTTCTTCGGAGACCGCTATCGACGGTGACCGCGGCTCCTGCCGCGCAGGCGAATGCCAGATGGGCAATCTGGTGGCCGATGCGATGCTGGACCGTGTGAAAGCTCAAGGTGTTCAGATAGCGATCCAGAATGGCGGCGGCCTCAGAGCTTCGATTGATGCCGGTGAAGTTACGATGGGCGAGGTTCTCACTGTCCTGCCGTTCCAGAACACCCTGTCCACCTTTGAACTCAAGGGCGCGGACATTCTCACAGCTCTGGAAAACGGTGCCAGCCAGGTGGAAGAGGGCGCCGGCCGATTCTCGCAGGTTGCCGGGCTGAAATACAGCTTCGACGTGGCGAAACCTGCCGGCGAGCGCATCTCTGACGTGATGGTCCAGGAAGACGGCGGATTTGTGCCTCTGGATTCCGAGAAGGTCTACGGTGTCGTTTCCAACAACTACATGCGCGGTGGTGGCGACGGCTACGAGATCTTCGAGACAGCCGGCATGAACGCCTACGACTTCGGTCCCGATCTCGCCGAGGTGGTCTCCGAATACCTGGCGGTTAAGAACGGCTACACGCCCTATACCGACGACCGCATCACCGCGAAGTAACGGCGGGCGGACCGCCGCGATATCTGCAGGGCGCGCCGCATGCCGGCGCGCCTTTCTTTTTGACCAGAGGCTGGCAGCAACGGCGAGAGCCGCGGAACGTGTCGCAAGTGCATCCGCGCATTTCCGGAACGAGGCACTTGGGGCAATTCGGCACTTCTCCGGTGTCCCGGCATCGGTTCCTGTTTGTCGAGGGTTTATCAGGTCGTCATCGGCGGTTTTCACACTGTCCGGCGCCCCTGGCCGGTCCGGAGCATCATCGCCGGAGACCGCCCGGTTCCGCGGCATGCCCGGTCTGGCGTCGCCTTCAAAAAGCGTCGCTTTTTCAGTCACTTGCGGCGTCTCCGGGTTTTCAACAGATACGGAGGCGCCGAAAGGCAAAAAACTTTGCCGGGATGCTGGACAAGGCCGGAGCCAGCCTCTATAAGGACCGGGCTTTCAGCGAACGGGGCCTTGCTCCGGACTTTCCGCAAAGCGCGCCCAGATAGCTCAGTTGGTAGAGCAGCGGATTGAAAATCCGCGTGTCCGTGGTTCGAATCCGCGTCTGGGCACCACTTTTCCCTTTGCTGCATCGTTGTCCTTCAAAATGTTGAAGGGCATTTTTGTTTTCGGTGTTCTATCCCCTCGTGCCGGCGCGCGTCTCCCACGTCCGGGCAGGGTATGCATTGCGGTGGGTCATCCTGTCCGCGCTGCGCTCGAGAGCGCAGGCATCGCAGAGCTGGTCGACGTCCAGTGCCATCAGGCGGTCAGCGACGAAATCCAACATCCCGGCCAATGATTGCGCGTCCGGGGTCTCTGACAAAAGCGCGCAGGCTGCTGACACTTTGTGTCGCTTACGCAAATTCCTTGAACCCTTCCAGCGCCTTGCGATCATAGCCGTGCGAGGCTGTCCAGAGCTGGCGCGTGTAGTCATGGGCGACGTTGCCGGTGCGCAGTTGATCCTCGGTCATTTCCTCGACGACTTCGCCCCGGTTCATCACCGCAATCCGGCTGCACAGATGACCGACCACGGCCAGGTCGTGGCTGACCATGATGTAGGTAAGGCCGTGGGTCTTTCTGAGCGCGGAGAGAAGGTTGAGGATTTCCGCCTGAACCGAAACGTCCAGTGCGCTGGTCGGCTCGTCCAGCAGGATCACCCGGGGTTCCAGAATGAGGGCGCGGGCAATGGCCACGCGCTGGCGCTGGCCGCCGGAGAGCTGGTGCGGATATCGGAAACGGTATTCTGGTCCGAGCCCGACCTCGGAGAGGATCTTCAGGACCCGCTCCTCGCGCTTGTCCAGTCCGTGAATGGCCAGCGGCTCGCTCAAGGTGGCGTCGACCGTCCGGCGCGGGTGGAGGGAGCCGTAGGGGTCCTGGAACACCATCTGCATGTGCTTGCGCGATGCCGGCGTGCGCTTTTTCGCAAGTGGTTTGCCGTCGATACTTATGGTGCCGCTCCAGTGGGAATAGATGCCGACCATCGCCCTGAGGACGGTCGACTTTCCGGAGCCGGACTCGCCGACCAGGCCGTAGCTTTCGCCTTCTGCCACAGACAGCGTGAAGTTGCGGACGGCCCGAATCTGCTTTTGTCCGGTGCCGAACGTGATGCCGAAATTCTCGATCTCGATCATTGCTCAAAAACCCCGCCAACGTCACTCGGCTCGGTGAGCCAGGCCGGGTCCCGTTTGAGGACAGGCAAATCGTCATGCCTGCCGTCGAGGCGCGGCAGGCAGTTCAAGAGACCTTTTGTATAGGGATGACACGCTTCGTCCAGGCGCTTGGCATCGAGCGTTTCCATGATGCGCCCGCCATACATGACCAGCACCCGGTCGCAGAAGCTGGAGACGAGGTGCAGATCGTGGCTGATCAGCACGAGGCCCATGCCGCGTTCGCGCACCATGTCGTCGAGCAGCGACAGCACCTGCATCTGCACTGTCACATCCAGCGCGGAGGTCGGTTCGTCGGCGATCATCACTTCCGGATTGGTGATCAGCATCATGGCGATCATGATACGCTGGCCCATGCCGCCGGAGACCTGGTGCGGGTAGAGCGCATAGACCTTTTCCGGTTCGCGGATGCGGACCGTGTCGAGCATGGCAAGGGCACGTTTCTTCGCCTCGGCACGGGAGACCTTTTCGTGCTTCCGGCAGGACTCGGCGATCTGCGCGCCGACGGTCAGAACCGGGTTCAGCGAATATTTGGGATCCTGCATGATCATGGAGATGCGCGAGCCGCGGATGCTGCGCATGGTCCGGGCGTTTGCCTGCATCAGGTTCATGCCGCCGAACATCATCCTGTCGGCGTCGATGCGTCCGTTTCCTGCCGTCAATCGCAACAGGGCCCGCCCGGTCTGGGATTTGCCGGAGCCGGATTCGCCCACGATCCCGAGCCGCTCCCGGCCGAGATCGAAGCTCACACCACGCACCGCATGGACCGGTCCCTTGGGCGTGGAGAACCTGACGTGCAGGTCGCGGACCGAGATCAGCGGTTGCTCCTGTTTCGGGTTCGCATCAAAACCTGCCATCTTCATCTCGTTCATGGTCAGTGACCTCCCGAGCTGCGGGGGTCGAGCACATCGCGCAGGCCATCTCCCAGAAGGTTGAACCCGAGCGAGACAACGAGGATGGCGATGCCGGGAATGGTTGGAACCCACCACTGGTCCAGCAGGTAATCGCGACCGGAAGCGATCATTGCGCCCCACTCGGCGAGCGGCGGTTGCGCGCCGAGGCCCAGAAAGCCGAGGCCGGCAGCTGTCAGGATGATCCCGGCCATGTCCAGCGTCAACCGCACGATGGTCGAAGACAGACACATCGGCATGATATGGGCGAGCAGAATGCGAAGTTTCGAAGCGCCCATGATCTGCGCCGCCAGGATGTATTCGCTGTTGCGAAGGGTCAGCGTTTCCGCGCGGGCAAGGCGGGCATAGGGTGACCAGGTAGTCAATGCAATTGCCAGCACGGCGTTTTCAAGGCCCGGACCGAGCACGGCGACAAAGGCAAGCGCGAGTATCAGGCGCGGAAAGGCCAGGAAGATGTCGGTGATGCGCATCAGCGTGGCATCGACGGCGCCGCCCAGAAGGCCGGCCGTCATTCCGATGACCAGGCCGATGGGCATGACGATGATCGACACCAGAAAGATGATGTAGAGGGTCACACGCGAGCCCCAGACAATCCGGTCGTAGATGTCGCGGCCGAGTTCATCCGTCCCGAACCAGTGCTCCGCGCTCGGCGGGGCCAACCGGTTGGCGAGTTCCTGTGCCGTGCCGTCGCCGGACGTCAGAAGCGGCGCGAACAGAGCGACGAGACAGAGAAAAACCACGATGATCAGGCCGACCATCGCGATCGGGTTCGCCTTGAAGGACAGCCAGCTGATATAGGCGCGCTGGCAGCGGGCCTGAAGCGCGTTTTGAGGCGAATCCGCCAGCAGCCAGGACGATGTTGTCTTTTCGTTGAGTGCTTGTTGCGACATCATTTCGCCCTCGGATCGACGATGCGGTAGAGCATGTCGGACAACATGTTGATGAAGACGAAGGAAATGCCGACCACCAGCGTGCCGCCGATGACCGCGTTCATGTCTGCGTTGAAGAGCGAATTGGTTATGTACTGGCCGATGCCGGGCCAGGCGAACACGGTCTCGGTCAGGACGGAGCCTTCGAGCAGGCTCGCATAGGTCAGGCCGATGATGGTGATCAGCTGCACCATCACGTTGCGAAACGCGTGATACCAGATCACCGTGCCTTCGCCGAGGCCTTTCCCCCGCGCGGTCAGAACGTATTCCTGGTTGAGCTGGTCCAGCATGAAAGACCGCGTCATGCGGGAAATGTAGGCCAGCGAATAGATCGCCAGCATGGATGCGGGCAGGATGGCATGGGAGAGGGCGTTCTGAAACACGTCCCATTCTCCGGCCATCAACGCGTCGATCATGATGACGCCCGTCACCGGATCGACGATCCCGTCGTAGAAAAAATCGACCCTGCCGGGGCCGGCCACCCAGTCCAGCTTGGCATAGAAGATCAGCAGCGCGACCATGCCGAGCCAGAAGATCGGGATGGAGTGTCCGAGCAGGCCGATGACCCTGACTATATGGTCAATCAGCGTGCCCTGGCGCACGGCGGCGAGGACCCCGGCAGGGATGCCGATGATCATGCCGGCAATCGTGGCGATGGTGGCCAGTTCCAGGGTTGCCGGAAAGAAGCGCTTGATGTCTTCCAGGACCGGCTGTCCTGTCATCACCGAACTGCCGAAATCGCCGCGCAGGATATCTCCCAGAAAAATCAGGTACTGCTGCCAGATCGGCTTGTTGAGGCCGAGCTGGAGATACATGGCGTCGTAGACTTCCTTCGAGGCCCGGTCACCGACGATTGCCACCACCGGATCGTTCGGCATGATGCGTCCGATGATGAAGGTGATGGCCGTCAGACCGATGAAGGTGAGGCCCAGCATCACGATGCCGCCACCGATCGTTCGGGCAACGTCCAGATAGGGCTTGAAGTCCACCGCAGTTCGCGGGGGGACGGCGCTGTCGGTCATTTTGAGGTGCCTCTTGAGGGCTTGATTTGAAACGGCGCCAGTCCCGAATGACGTTGCAAGAATGATGAGGCGTTCCGCAAATCGGCAGATCCTGAAACACGCAAACCGCGCTCCCGCATTTGGTTTATGAAGGAGCGCGTTCTGCAAACCGTCGGCTGCCTGCGCTTTGTCGTCAGAACAACACAGGCAACCGGATCGGATCTTACTTGGTCACCGTACGGTAGTACGCCTGATCGGAGGTTACGCCGTTGACGAAACCCTCGACATTGGCCCGTTGCCCGAAGGTGCCGATCGCCTGGAACATGATGGTAAAGGCAGAGTCTTCCTGAACCATCTTCTGCAGCTTGGCATAAATTTCCTCGCGGACTTCCGGATCGGATTCAGCGGCTGCCTGGTCGGTGAGCTCGGTGAGACCCTCGGCCGGCCAGGCGTTGCGCCAGGTCAGCTTGCCGGTCAGTTTGGCTTCGAAAGCGTTGTCCGGATTGTGCGCGAAGGCATCGGCGTTGGAGTGCGGATCGGAGTAATCCGGACCCCAACGGGCAACGATCAGATCGTGCTTGCGGGCACGATATTTCGGCCAAAGTGTCGCTCCGTCAGACAGAATGATCTCGGAGTCGATACCGAGTTCCTTGAGGCTTGCCTGAACGCTCTGGGCGACTTCGGAGAAGGGCGACTTGTTCAGGGTGTCGATGGTGATCTTCGTGCCCGGCTCAAGGCCGGCATCGGCGATCAGCGCTTTCGCCTTTTCCATGTTTTGGCTGTAGGGCGTGTCGGTTGCGGCAGCCCACATGCCGGACGGCCAGAAGTTCTGGTGGATCTTGTACTGGCCGTCGAGGAAGGACCCGACCATGCCGTCGTAATCGACCATGTATTTCAGCGCTTCACGGACTTCCGGCTTCGACAGGACCGGGTGCTCCATGTTGGTCGCCAGGTACATCAGGTATCCCTTGGGATAGCTTTCCGCCGAGACGTCCGTGTTGTCGGAGATCGCTTTGAGCTGATCTGCCGTGAGTTCCATGGCGGCGTCAACATCGCCCTTTTCCAGCAGCAGACGCTGTGCGGACGGTTCGGCCACATGCCGGATCACGACACGCTCCATTGCCGGCTTGCCCTGCCGGTAATCGTCAAAAGCCTCGAGCATGACAACTTCGTTGGCTTTCCAGGTCTTCAGCTTGTAGGGGCCGGAACCGGCGGAATGATCCTTCAGCCAGGCATAACCCATGTCACCGTCAACTTCGTGTGCCTGGACTTCCTTCATGTCGACGATGTTGGCGACACCGGCGGACAAGAGGTTCAGAACGAGCGCGGGCGACAGGTCGGACAGGATGTTGATTTCAACGGTGGTGTCATCGATGGCAACGATGGCTTCGTCGACATTTTCAGGTGTCCAGCCGATCTGCTTGATGATGAAGGCCGGCGTCTTGTCCAGTTTGATGGCGCGGCCGAGGGAATAAACCACGTCCGCGGATGTCAACGGGTTGCCGGAGTGGAATGTCTGGCCCGGACGCAGCTTGACGGTGATCTTCTTGCCGTCCTCGGAAAACGTGTAGGACTCGGCAATGCCGCCGACCAGCTTGGTCAGATTGTCCGGCTCGAACTGGAACAGCCGTTCGTACAGGTTGGCAACAATACGTCCACCGGTGAATTCGAAGGTTTCCGCCGGATCGAGCGTGATGGCGTCTGCGGTATTGCGCGCGATCACGAATGTGTCGGCGGGTGTCTCGGCTGCCACTGGAAACGCTACGGAAGTAGCAAGAAGCGCAGCGAGTGAAGCGCTTTTCAACGTAGGTGTGAGTTTCACGATCATTCCCCCTTTGGAATAAATCAGGTGATCAAAACGCCAGTGTGAACCGGCTGCAACGTGTGCGGCCTGCTTCGTTCACCGAGCAAGAGGTCCGCACCTGACGGAAAAGCTTATATCGACTGATTGAATTCGACCAACAGCCTTGTTATGCATAATTTGCATATAATTTGACGCTGCTTAGTTTTTTTGCAAATGCCTTGAGGGAATCCACTTGGACACGAACTGGCTGACGGACTTTCTGGTTCTGAGCAAAAAGGGAAATTTCTCCCAGGCCGCGAACGAGCGCAACATCACTCAGTCCGCGTTCAGCAGGCGCATCAAGGCGCTTGAGATATGGTTGGGCACGGAGCTGTTCGACCGCAGCAGCTATCCCGTCACACTTACCGCTGAGGGTGAGACCTTTCTTGGAACCGCTCAAAACATTCTAAGGGAGCTGGATCTTAACCGGGCTGAGTTCCAGCGGCGCAGCGCGGCGTCCACTCCTGACCTGCGCCTGGCGGCGTCCACGTCCCTTGCGCTCAGTTTCGTGACTGACTGGCTGGGGCAGATCCGGGAGGCCTGCGGCGTGTTTTCGGTATCGATCGATACCTACGATTTCTTCGAAATGATCGAATTGCTGGACGAGCGCAAGATGGACCTCGTCGTCCTGTACTACAAGCCGGAAGCTTCGACATTTTTTGAGCATCAGGCGTTCGATGCGCTCAAATTGGGCGAAGACGCTATGCATCTTTGTACTGCGCTCGATGCCGAAGGCCGCCCCGCCTATGATGTCGACAACCCGCCGCGCGGTGGGCTGGAGTATATCGGTTATGGCCAGACAGGCTATTTTTCCAAGATCGAGGACCTGATCTTTGCCGGCATGACGCCGCAGGATCCGACGTTCGTATGCACCTCGCAAAGCGGGACCTGCGAGTTCATGAAACGCCTGGCCGTCATGGAGCAGAAGATGCTCTGGTTGCCGGCCTGCAGCGCACACGAGGCGGTAAAGTCCGGGCAACTTGCCCTGGCCGGCGACGGCAGATACGACACCAGCCTGGAGATCTGGGTCTACAAGAAACGCGACGCGCCGTCCCCGTTGGTTCAGAAGATCTGGACGCATCTGAAATCCAACCCGGAAACCGGGCATCTGGAGAAGTACCGGCTGCGATGAAGCCAAGCGCGCGGCTTTTCCATTTTGCACCTGTCATGAAGTGATACCGCCCCGAGGCCTCAATTCCCGGTCACCAGTGTCATGAGTGCGATCACCGCGACGGCTGCAAGGTTCACCAGAAAGCCGGCTCGCATCATCTGGGGGATGCTGACCTGTCCGGTGCCGAAAACGATGGCGTTCGGGGGTGTCGCCACGGGCAGCATGAAGGCGCAGGAGGCGGCGAGAGCGGCGGGCGCGGCCAGGAACATTGGATCGAGTCCGGCGGTTACGGCGACCGCGCCGACCACGGGAAGGAACGCCGCCGTTGTCGCCGTGTTGCTGGTGAGTTCGGTCAGAAAGATGACCAGCACCGACACGGCAATGACCAGCGCGAACACCGGCCAGGTGGCGAAAAAGGCGAGGCCGTTGCCGATCCAGATGGCAAGACCCGTGTTGTCCACCGCCTGGGCGAGGCTGAGGCCGCCGCCGAACAGGATGAGGATCTCCCAGGGGGCCCGCTTCGCCCAGTTCCAGTCGAGCAGAAAAACACGCGCCCGATTTCCCGACGGGATCACGAAAAGAAGCAGTGCCCCGGAAATCGCGATGCCGGCATCGTGCAGACTGACCGGGCCGAGCCAGCCGGCAATCAGGGGGTTGAAGATCCACAGGGCGGCAACGAGCGCGAACACAGCCGCGACCCGTATTTCGGGAACGCTCACCGGCCCCATCTTGTCCAGTTCCTGCCGGATGACCTGCCGGCCCGCGTGCGTCGACGTGCCGTCGAGGTGAAACACGACCCTGGTGAGCAGGAGCCAGGTCAGCGGCAGCAACACCAGTGCGACCGGGAGCCCGACCGCCATCCACTCGGCGAAGCCGATGTGAACGCCGTGCCGCTGTTCCATGTAGGCAGCCAGAAGCGCATTCGGTGGTGAGCCGACCAGGGTCGCCAGACCGCCGATCGACGCCGAGTAGGCGACCGCGAGCAGGAGCGCGGTGGAGATGCCGGATTTCCGGGGCTGCCCGACCTCGCTTGCGGCGCCGCTGCTGCCTTCGGCCGGTTCCTGGGTGACGACCGATATCAGGGAGACGGCCAGCGGCATCATCATCATGGCCGTCGCCGTGTTGCTGATCCACATGCTCAGGAAGGCGGTTGCCGCCATCACGCCGCCGACGAGCGCGGACGGGCTGTCGCCGACGGCCGACAGGATATGCAGTGCGATGCGCCGGTGCAGGTTCCAGCGTTGCAGCGCCAAGGAGAGCAGGAAACCGCCGAGAAACAGGAAGATCAGCGGATTGGCGAAGGGGGCAGCGGTGCGGCCGAAATCGAAGATGCCGAACAGCGGAAAGAACACCAGCGGCAACAGGGCCGTCGCGGCAACGGGCAAGGCTTCGGTTGCCCACCAGATCGCCATCCAGACGGCGATCGCGGCGGTTGCCCAGCCGTGAAAGCTCAGGCCGGCCGGAACGGGCAGTATCAGCATCGCCAGCGCCGCGGCCGGACCGGCCGCCATGCCCACCAGACTGTAGCCCTTCAACACAGTCTGCCCCTGGCCGTGTTCATTCATGTCCTTGTCTGTTTCCTTTGTCGCGGCGACACAGCCCATTTTCGCCGATGTCTGCCCACAGGATCGACCGTGTCCTCATGGGATACGGTATACGCACCGCCCCTGCACAGCCATGCGCAACATCAAACCCGGCAGGAGCGCCACCGGCCGGCTGGTCTTGCAGCCTCACGCGCCATCCTGTCCGCCGACCGCGCGCAGCACTTCCCGGGCGACCGTCTGGGCCACTGGTGTCAGTATCTGGCCCTGGCGCGTGAGGAAGGAATAGGTTTCGACCGACAGGTGCAGATCGCTCTGAATCTCGATGAGCGAGCCGGGAGCGCCGTCCGGACTCTCGGCGAAACTTCTTGCAACGGACTGGGCCACAGGGGCAATGGCATTGGTGCGCTGGACGGTTGCCAGGGTGAACAGGAAGGACGAGGTGGTCAACACCCGGCTTGGTTGGTTCAATCCCTTTTCTCGCAGCGCCTGCTCCGCCGACAACCGGATCGGCGCGCCGACCGGCGGCAGAACCCAGTCGAATCCGAGCAGAGCCTCGGCAGGGATTGGTGTTCCGGCCCGCGTCAGCGGATGGCCGATGCGGGCGACGATGCTGGCGGGCTCGCGCAGCAGCGGCCGTTCCTGAAAAAGGCCCGGATCCGCCTCCACCGGCACCCGGCTCAGGGAAAAATCCAGCCGTCCGTCCTCCAGTTTGGGCGCGAGATCCCGGCTGGGGGCGACATCGACGGAAATCGAAATGTCCGGGTAGCTGAGACGGATATGGCGCAATGCGGGCAGGATGTATTCGATGGCCGGTCCGGTCACCGAACCGATGCTGACATGCCCGCTCTGGCCCGACTTGTGCTGCTCGATATCGCGGCCGGCATCGCCGAATTCCTGCAGGATGCGGACACAGCGGTCGGCCAGCTTCCGGCCCACGTCTGTCAGCTCGATGCCTCGGCCGCTGCGCACGTAGAGGTTGGCCTCGGTGATGCGTTCGATCTCTGAAATCAGCCGGGAGGCCGCCGGCTGGGTCATGCCGAGTGACCGCGCGGCGTCGGTCAGCCGGCTTTGCACGGCCAGTTCGCCAAGCAGCCGCAGATGGGAGATTTTCAGGCCGCGCCGCAGCAGGTCCAGGCTCATGTCAGGTCCCTCGAGCAGACTTGTTCATATCAATTCAGGTATGAAATGATAATGAATAATAATTTGACGGTCATGTAATATTTCTCCCATTTGTGGGCCGGCATCGTTGAAATCATGCCTGAAACTGACATGAGGCCGGTGGGGAACCGGCCCGGGAGGAAAAAATGAAGATTGTTTCCAAGACGCTGGTCGCGGTCGCGGCTGCAGCAACGCTTGTGTCGGGTGTTGCCCTGTCCGGTGCGGCTCTGGCCCAGGACAAGGGCACCATCGGCATCGCCATGCCGACCAAATCCTCGGCACGCTGGATTTCCGACGGCAATTCCATGGTCGAGCAGTTCACCGAAGCCGGTTACACCACCGATCTTCAATACGCCGAAGACGATATTCCGAACCAGCTTGCGCAGATCGAGAACATGATCACCAAGGGCGCCGATGTGCTGGTGATCGCGGCGATCGACGGCACCACGCTGTCGAATGCGCTTGAGAACGCGGCTGCGGCCGGCATCAAGGTCATTGCCTATGATCGCCTGATCCGCGACAGCGGCGATGTCGACTACTATGCGACCTTCGACAACTTCAAGGTCGGCGTGCAGCAGGCAACGTCTCTCGTGGGCGGCCTGAAGGCACGTTTCGGCGACGGACCGTATAACGTCGAACTCTTCGGCGGCTCGCCGGACGACAACAATGCCTATTTCTTCTATGACGGCGCGATGTCCGTCCTGCAGCCCCTGATCGACGATGGCAGCATCGTCATCCAGTCCGGTCAGACCGGCATGGACACGGTCGGCACCCTGCGCTGGGATGGCGCGGTCGCCCAGTCCCGCATGGACAACCTCCTTTCGGCCCACTACACCGACAAGACCCTGCACGGCGCGCTCAGCCCCTATGACGGCCTGTCCATCGGCATCCTGTCGTCCCTGAAGGGCGTCGGTTACGGCTCCGGCGACCAGAAGATGCCGATCGTCACCGGTCAGGACGCGGAAGTCCCGTCCGTGAAATCCATTCTGGCGGGCGAGCAGTATTCCACCGTCTTCAAGGACACCCGCGAGCTGGCCCGCGTGACCGTTGGCATGGTCGATGCGCTGCTGGAAGGCGGAGAGCCGGAAATCAACGACACCAAGACCTACAACAACGGCGTCAAGGTGGTGCCTTCCTACCTGCTGGAGCCGGTCGCGGTCGATGCCGGAAACTGGGAAGAGATCCTGATCGGCAGCGGTTACTACACGGCTGACCAGGTCAAATAAACACCCTCCCGAGGGGCGCCTCCCGCCCGCATATTGTCCCTTTCCCACCCGTGCAGACCCGGGAAGGAAAGGGGCACGTCCGGCCCGCCGGACCTGCGGGCGGATCTTTTTTCGGAATTCGGAGATCTGGCCATGGCCCTCCTGTCCATGCAGAACATCAGCAAGACCTTTCCGGGCGTGAAGGCGCTCGACCGGGTCAGCCTGGATGTCCAAAAAGGCGAGATCCACGCCGTCGTCGGCGAGAACGGCGCGGGAAAATCCACGCTCATGAAGGTCCTGTCGGGCGTCTATCCCCACGGCGACTATGACGGGGAGATCCTGTTCGACGGCAAACCTGCCCGGTTTTCCGGCATCTCGGACAGCGAAAAACAGGGCATCATCATCATTCATCAGGAACTGGCGCTGGTGCCGCAGCTGTCGATCGCCGAAAACATCTTTCTCGGCAACGAATGCGCGAAACAAGGCGTCATCGACTGGCGCGAGACCAACCGGCGCACCGGCGAACTTCTCGCCAAGGTCGGCCTCGCCGAAGCACCGACCACCAGGGTCGACAGCATCGGCGTCGGCAAGCAGCAACTGGTTGAAATCGCAAAGGCCCTGTCCAAGGACGTCAAGCTGCTGATCCTGGACGAGCCGACCGCGGCGCTTCAGGAAAACGACAGCCGCAAGCTGCTGGACCTGATGCTCGAACTCAAGGAGCAGGGCGTCACCAGCATCATCATTTCGCACAAGCTGAACGAGGTCCGCTACGTGGCCGACAGCGTGACGGTCATCCGCGACGGAACGGCCGTGTCGAAACTGGACGCCAGGGCCGGTCTCAGCGAGGACATCATTGTTCGCGACATGGTCGGCCGGGACATGACCCACCGGTTTCCCGATCACAGGCGCACGCCCGGCAACATGCTTCTGGAGGTCGAGGGCTGGAATGTCTGGCATCCCGAACACGCCGAGCGCCAGGTCATCCGTGATGCGTGCTTCAATGTGCGCGCCGGAGAAGTCGTCGGCATTGCGGGACTGATGGGCTCCGGCCGGACAGAACTGGCGATGTCCATTTTCGGCCGTTCCTACGGCCGCAACATTTCCGGCAGCGTCAGACTGCACGGCAAGCCGGTCGATGTGAGCACCGTCGACAGAGCGATTGCGGCCGGGATTTCCTACGTCACCGAGGACCGCAAGGCTCTCGGGCTGGTGCTCGACGAAACCATCCGGTTCAACACCACGCTTGCCAATCTGGACGGCGTCTCCTCCGGCTCCGTGCTGAAGCGCAACGAGGAAACGAAAGTCGCCGAACGATACCGCGAGGCGCTGGCCATCCGGACGCCGTCGGTGTTCCAGAAGACGGTCAATCTCTCCGGGGGCAACCAGCAAAAGGTGGTCCTGGCGAAATGGCTGTTCACCGCGCCGGAAGTGCTGATCCTGGACGAGCCGACACGGGGCATCGATGTCGGCGCCAAATATGAAATCTACACCATCATCAACGACCTCGCCGACCAGGGCAAGGCCGTGCTGATGATCTCGTCGGAAATGCCGGAACTGCTCGGCATGTGCGACCGGATCTACGTCATGAACGAAGGGGCCCTTGTCGGCGAACTGTCGGCCGGCGACGCGAGCCAGGAGCGCATCATGTCGCTCATCGTCAACGAGTGAAAGAGTGAAGCCCATGGAACTGGCTGACAACGACACCAAAGCGGCTCCGGCCGCAAGGACCAAGGGCATCGGTGCCTATATCTCCACGCATCTTCGCCAATACGGCCTGCTGTTCGCACTGATTGCGGTGATGCTCTTCTTCCAGATCGTCACCGACGGCACCTTGCTGCGCGCGGTGAACGTCACCAATCTGCTGCTGCAGAATTCCTACATTATCATCATGGCGCTCGGCATGCTTGTGGTGATCGTCTCCGGCAATATCGACCTCTCCGTCGGCTCGGTGATGGGCTTCATCGGCGCCCTGGCCGCCGTCATGATCGTGCAGTTCGATCTGCCGGTGCTTGTCACGATCCTCACCTGCCTTGTTGCCGGGGGGATCATCGGGGCCGCCCAGGGCTACTGGGTTGCCTACTGGAAGATCCCGTCCTTCATCGTCACGCTCGCCGGCATGCTGCTGTTTCGCGGCCTGTCGCTGTGGCTGCTGGAAGGCCAGTCGGTCGGCCCGTTCCCGAAGGAGTTCCAGGTTCTGGCCACCGGTTTCGTGCCGGACATCTTTCCGGCCGCGCTGGGCCAATGGCTGGCGGAGATCTTCGGCGCCCGCAAGGTCAATGTCCTGGCACTGGCGACCGGATTTGCCGCAGCCGCCCTCGTGGTCTGGATCGGCCTTCGCCAGCGGGCAGAGAACAAGTCCTACGGCATCGAGGACGAGCCGAAGAGCTTCTTCGTCGCCCGCACCGTCATCATCGCCGCAGCGCTGATCTTCGTCATGTACAAGCTGTCCCTGTTCCGGGGCCTGCCGAACGTGCTGATCACGATGGGTGTCCTGACGGTGATCTACGCCTTCATCACGGAGACCACTACCGTGGGGCGGCGCATCTACGCGCTGGGCGGCAATCAGAAGGCTGCCAAGCTGTCCGGCATCAAGACCGAGCGTCTGACCTTCCTGGCCTTCACCAACATGGGTGTGCTCGCGGCAGCGGCCGGTCTGGTGTTCGCGGCCCGTCTCAACACGGCGACGCCGAAGGCGGGATTTGCGCTCGAACTCGACGTGATCGCGGCGGTGTTCATCGGTGGGGCGTCCATGTCCGGCGGGGTTGGTACCATCATCGGTGCCGTGGTCGGAGCCTTCCTGATGGGCGTGCTCAACAACGGCATGTCGATCATGGGCATCGGCATCGATTTTCAGCAGATGATCAAGGGCCTGGTTCTGCTCGCCGCCGTGATATTCAACGTCTACAACAAGACCAAGCAGGGGTAAGAGGATGCTGATTTCCCAGATACTGGATGACGCCGGCAAGCTGGCTGTCGTCGTCCGCGATGGCAGTGAAGCCTGTATTTTGAAAGGCGTTGCCTCAAGCTACGACCTGGTGCAGGAAGCAATAAGCAGGGGCGCGAGCCTGACGGAGTGCATTCGTGGCCACGATCTGGGGGCGGCGGTCGATCTGGAAAAGCTGGCCGCCGAGGGCCGCCTGCTGTTGCCGGTCGCTCATCCCGATGCCGCGCATCTGCATCTGACCGGCACCGGCCTGACCCATCTGGGCTCCGCGGCTACCCGCGATGCCATGCACGCCAAGGCCGAGACCGGAGCCGCCGCCGCGGAAGAGCCACAGGTCACGGACAGCATGAAGATGTTCCGCATGGGGCTTGAGGGCGGGCGGCCTGAAAGTGGCAAACCCGGCGTGCAGCCGGAGTGGTTCTACAAGGGCAACGGCACTTGCGCGGTCGCGCCCGGTGGCGATCTGGTCAGTCCCGGCTTTTGCGAGGACGGCGGCGAGGAGCCGGAAATCGCCGGGATCTATGTGATTGCCGGGGACGGCACGCCGGTCCGCGTCGGCTTTGCGCTCGCCAACGAATTTTCCGATCACGTGATGGAGCGCCAGAATTATCTCTTTCTGGCGCATTCCAAGCTGCGCCCGGCATCCTTCGGTCCGGAACTGCTGGTCGGCGACCTGCCTGCGGACATCCACGGGACCAGCCGGATCCACCGGGACGGTGCCGTCCTGTGGGAAAAGCCGTTCCTGTCAGGCGAAGCCAACATGTCACACACGCTGGCCAATCTGGAGCACCACCATTTCAAATACGGGGTCTTCTGCCAGCCGGGCGATGTCCACGTCCACATGTTCGGCACCGCGACCCTGTCCTTTGCCGACGGTATTTCCTGCCGGGACGGTGACGAGGTCGAGATTTCCGCTCCGGGCTTCGGCGTTCCCCTCAGGAACCGCCTGGTGTTCAGGCCCGCGCAATCGGCAACCGTTCAGGTGAAGGTGCTTTAACGATGGTTTTCAAGCCGGCACACTGGCCGCGCAAGCTGCGCTCGGCCGAGTGGTTCGGCGGCACCAGCCGCGACCACATCTACCACCGCAGCTGGATGAAGAACCAGGGTCTGCCGGACGACATGTTCGATGGCCGCCCGGTGATCGGCATCTGCAACACCTGGTCCCAGTTGACTCCCTGCAACGGTCACCTGAGGGATCTTGCGGAACGCGTCCGCCACGGCATCTACGAGGCCGGCGGTTTTCCCGTCGAGTTTCCGGTGTTCTCGACAGGAGAAAGCACGCTTCGTCCGACGGCGATGATGTTCCGCAACCTCGCCTCGATGGACGTGGAAGAGGCCATTCGCGGAACGCCGCTGGATGGCGTCGTCCTGCTGGTCGGCTGCGACAAGACCACGCCGTCGCTGCTGATGGGGGCCGCCTCGGTCGACCTGCCGGCGATCGTGGTCACCGGCGGGCCGATGCTGAACGGCTGGTTCCAGGGCGAGCGGGTCGGCTCGGGTACCCATCTTTGGAAATTCTCCGAGGCGGTGAAAGCCGGGGAGATGACCCAGGAGGAATTCCTGGAGGCGGAAGCGGCCATGAGCCGGTCGCCGGGGTCCTGCAACACCATGGGCACGGCCTCGACCATGGCCTCCATGGCGGAGGCACTCGGCATGGCGCTGTCCGGCAATGCCGCCATTCCGGCCGTCGACAGCCGCCGCCGCGTCATGGCGCATCTGTCGGGCCGGCGGATCGTGCAGATGGTCAAGGACGACCTGAAACCGTCGGATATCCTGACCCGGCAGGCCTTCGAGAACGCGGTGCGCACCAACGGCGCCATCGGCGGGTCGACCAATGCGGTCATCCACCTGCTGGCGATTGCCGGCAGGGTCGGCGTGGATCTGTCGCTGGAAGACTGGGACCGGCTTGGCCGCGACATTCCGACCATCGTCAACCTGATGCCGTCGGGCGAATATCTCATGGAGGAGTTCTTCTATGCCGGAGGGCTGCCCGTTGTGATCAAACGCCTCGGCGAAGCGGGTCTGCTCAACAAGGACGCCATCACGGTGGCCGGCGAGCCGATCTGGGATCAGGTCAAGGGCGCCCGCAATTGGAACGAAGAGGTCATCCTTCCGGTCGAAAGTGCCCTGACGCAACAAGGCGGCATCGCGGTCCTGAAGGGCAATCTGGCGCCGGGCGGCGCGGTGTTGAAGCCGTCCGCCGCATCGCCGCACCTCCTGTGCCATCGGGGCAGGGCGGTCGTCTTCGAGGACATCGACGACTACAAGGCCCGCATCGATGACGATGCCCTCGACATTGACGAGACCTGCATCATGGTGCTGAAGAATTGCGGACCCAAGGGCTATCCCGGCATGTCCGAGGTCGGCAACATGGGCCTGCCGCCGAAGGTGCTCAAAAAAGGCATCACCGACATGGTCCGCATCTCCGACGCGCGCATGTCCGGCACGGCCTATGGCACGGTTGTTCTGCACACCTCACCGGAAGCCGCTGCCGGCGGGCCTCTGGCCGTGGTGCGCACGGGCGACATGATCGTGCTCGACGTTCCGAACAGGAAGCTCCACCTGGAGATTTCGGAGAAGGACCTTGCCCGCAGGCTTGAAGACTGGAGCCCGTCCCACCACGTTCCGGACAGTGGTTACGCACGCCTGTTCCACGATCATGTGCAAGGTGCCGACACCGGTGCCGACTTCGACTTCCTGAAAGGCTGCCGCGGCTCGGCGGTGCCAAAGGACTCTCACTGATGGCTGAAAAACTGGCGCTGGTGGGCATCGGCAAGATTGCCCGCGACCAGCATATTCCCGCAATCGCAGGCAATCCGGACTGGTCGCTCGAGGCGGCGGTCAGCCGCCACGCCGCCGTCGACGGCATCGACAATTTCGCCACGCTGGACGATGTTCTCGAAAACCGACCGGACATCGGCACCATATCTCTGGCCATCCCGCCCCAACCCAGGTTCGATTATGCCGCCAGGGCCTTGAAGGCAGGCAAGCATGTCATGCTGGAAAAGCCGCCGGGCCAGAGCCTCGCGGAATGTTTCACCCTTGAAGCGCTGGCGCGTGAACACGGCGTCACGCTCTTCGCCACCTGGCATTCGCGTTATGCGGACAGCGTTCCGAGGCTGAAGGCCTGGCTGGCGGAGCGTCGGCTCAAGCGCTTGAAGATCACCTGGAAGGAAGATGTCCGCCGCTGGCATCCGGGCCAGGAGTGGATCTGGGAGCCGGGCGGCATGGGCGTCTTCGATCCGGGCATCAACGCGCTGTCTATCCTGACGGAAATCCTGCCCTACTCGGTGCATGTCAGTCGGGCTCTCCTGGAATTTCCGGAAAACAGGGCGACGCCGATCGCTGCGCAGCTCACTTTTGCAGATCCCGGCGGAGCGGACATGAGCGCCGAATTCGACTGGCGCCAGCAGGGTCCGCAGACCTGGGACATCGAAATGGAGACCGACCGGGGCTCCGCAAAGCTGTCAATGGGCGGTGAGTGGCTTGAGATCGACGGCGCGACCGTTATACAAGGGAGCAACCACGAATACGCCAACCTGTATGCTCGCATGGCGGACCTGGTGCGCACTGGCGGAAGCGATGTCGATCTGTCGCCGATGATCCATGTCTGCGATGCCTTTTCGCTGGGACGGCGTGTCACCACGGATGCGTTCGAATTCTAATCCGGTTTTAATTTCTAGAAGGTTTGTCATGACATTTATGCCCCACGGAAAGCAGCTTGTTGCAGGTCAATGGATTGGCAGCGACCAGACATTCAAGTCAGAACCGGCACATGGTGCGGCCCACACCTTTTCGGCCGGCACCCCGGATCAGGTCGACGCCGCTTGCCGGGCAGCAGAGGAAGCCTTCTGGAGCTACGGGTATTCCTCCAGCGAGGACCGGGCGAAGTTCCTGAACGCGATCGCCGACGAAATCGAGGCGCGCGCCGAGGCGATCACGGCCATCGGCACGTCCGAGACCGGTCTTCCCGAAGCCCGCCTCCAGGGCGAGCGCGGCCGCACCACCGGCCAGCTCCGTCTGTTCGCCAGCCATATCCTGAAAGGCGACTACCTGGACCGGCGCCACGACGAGGCCCTGCCGGACCGGCAGCCCCTGCCGCGCCCGGACCTGAAGCTGGTCCAGCGGCCGATCGGACCGGTCGCCGTCTTCGGCGCGTCCAACTTCCCGCTCGCCTTTTCCACCGCCGGCGGCGACACCGCCTCGGCACTGGCCGCCGGCTGTCCGGTGGTGGTCCGTGGCCATCCGGCCCATCCGGGCACCGGTGAAATTGTCGCCGAGGCTATTGCCGCCGCCGTCAAGTCCTGCGGTCTGCACCCGGGCGTGTTCTCCTTCATCCAGGGCAGCGGCTACGAGGTCGGCCAGGCGCTGGTCCAGCATCCCCTGATTACGGCTGTCGGTTTCACCGGCTCCCTGCGCGGCGGGCGCGCCCTGTTCGACATGTGCGCGCAGCGCGAGGTCCCGATCCCGTTCTTCGGCGAGCTGGGCTCGGTCAATCCGATGTTCGTTCTGCCCGTGGCTGCGGGTGCGCGCGGCGAGGCGATGGCCAAGGGATGGGCAGGATCGCTGACCATGGGGGCAGGGCAGTTCTGCACCAATCCGGGCGTTGTTCTGGTCCTCGACGGACCGGACGCGGATGCGTTCATCGCCGCAGCGAAGGAGGCACTTGCCGGGATGGGCGCGCAGACAATGCTCACCGACGGCATCGCCGAGGCCTTCCGGTCCGGCAGCCGAAAGGTGTCCGGTTCGACCGGCGTGCGCGAGCTGATCGGCACGTCCTGCGAAACCCGGGAAGCCGCGCCGTATCTGTTCGAGACCACCGGCGAAGCCTGGTTGGCCGACGAGGAACTCGGCGAGGAGGTTTTCGGTCCCCTGGGCATCGTGGTGCGCGTCAGGGACGAGGCACAACTCTTGGAAATCGCCAAGGGGCTGGAAGGTCAGCTCACCTGCACGCTGCAGATGGATGACGGCGACACGGCTGCTGCCCGGCGCTTGATGCCGATCCTGGAACGCAAGGCTGGCCGCGTGCTGGCCAATGCCTTCCCGACCGGTGTCGAGGTCGCCGATGCCATGGTGCATGGCGGACCTTATCCGGCGTCGACCAATTTTGGCGCCACCTCCGTTGGAACCCTCGCCATCCGCCGCTTCCTGCGGCCGGTCTGCTACCAGAACATCCCGGACGCCTTGCTTCCGGTAAACTGAGGCGGCGTCAGTCGAATATCACAACCAGAGCATCGGACGTTCAAGCAACGCCCGATGCTCTAACACTCAGAAATCGATCAGCGGACAGTCAGCCATTGCAGACTGATCGTCCGCTGATCTGACCTCATCCTGAGATGCCGCTCAGGCGGCATCTCGTAGGAGGGCGGCGGCTGAGCGGAATACGCGTTTTCAGACACCCCAGGGCCTGCCGCACGTTGGATTGGATCCCCGCTCGGAGGCGGGGAAGGTTCTGTGGGTGGGGCAGGGGTTTCGTTCAAGACCGAGGTGTGTCTTCCCGGAGAGGCCCGGCGCCGTGCGCAGAAATCAGACGTTCAGCTCGATCTTCCGCCCGGCCAGTATGACCGCCTCCATCGCCTCATAAGCGCCCCTGGCGTCACCCGCCTTGATCGCGGTGACGATGGCCCTGTGACGTTCGACGAATTCACGGGTTTCCTGATCGTTGCGCTCGTTGGCCTCCGCGATGAACAGCGAATAGAGCGCGGCCTGCACGAGATCACCGAGAGACTGCAGGAACCGGTTGCCGGACAGTTTCAAAATCATCTTGTGAAATTCCAGATCCGCGACCGCGACCGCGGCCCGGTCCTTGCCCGTGGCGAGATTGTCGCACAGTTTCGAAAGAGCGGTGCATTCGGCGTCGGACGCCCTCCTGGCCGCGCTGCTGGCGGCGGCGGGCTCGAAGATCAGCCGGATTTCGAACAGGTCCTCCAGGAACGGGCGCTGGTTGTTGAGCGCCGCGTGCCAGCGCAGCACGTCGGGATCGAACATGTTCCATTCCGATGCCGGACGCACATGGGTGCCCACCTTGGCCTTCGACTGGATCAGGCCCTTGGCGATCAGGGTCTTCTTCGCCTCGCGCACGACGGTGCGCGACACGGCGAACATTTCCGAAATATCCGGGTCGAGAGGGATCATCGTTTCCGGCGGATACTCGCCGGCAACAATGGCCCTGCCAATCTGCTCGACAACCTGATCGGTGTGATTGCCGGTCTGGCTGCCCAATCCGCCGGTGGCGACGAAAGTCATGATTGCGCGGCGAACTCTGGCGCTGGTTTTCTGCGCAGTGTCGTTGCCCAAGTGAGACCCTTCTGAAGCAGGATGAAGCCGAACAGCAGACCGCCAATCACAATTTTGGTCCACCAGCTCGACAATGTGCCATCGAAAACGATAAAGGTTTGTATCAACCCCATGATCAAAATGCCAAAGAATGTGCCGGCGACAAAACCGGTGCCGCCGGTCAGCAGCGTGCCGCCGATCACCACCGCGGCAATGGCATCCAGCTCGACACCGACGGTGGCGAGCGAATAGCCCGCGGAAGTGTAGAGCGAGAACACGATCCCGGCGAGACCGGCAAGGCCTCCCGAAGTGGCGTAGATGCCGATCGTTGTCCTGGCGACCGGCACCCCCATCAGACGTGCGGTCTGCAACCCGCCGCCGATGGCATAGACATTCTGGCCGAAGCGGGTCCGGTGCGCGGCAATGATCCCCCCCAGGAATGTCAGCAGCATGATCAGCCCGATCAGCCGGAAGCGCCCGCCGCCCGGGGCCTTCCAGTAGAGCGACTGCAGCGTGTCGTAGAATTCATGGGTGATGGGAACGCTGTCCGTCGACAGCACATAGGCCGCGCCGCGCGCCAGGAACATGCCCGCCAGCGTGACGATGAAGGGCGGCATTTCCAGATAATGGATCATGGCGCCCATGGCCGCGCCGAACGAGATCGTGATCGCAAGGATCAGCGCGAAGGCAGGGAGCGGGTGGATCGAGGTTTCGCGCAGGATAACCGCGAGAAACACGCCGGTGAAGGCGATCACGGACCCGACCGAGAGGTCGATGCCACCCGACAGGATCACGAAGGTCATGCCGACCGCGGCAATGCCCAGAAAGGCGTTGTCCGTCAGAAGGTTGGCCACGACCCGTGTCGACAGCATCGTCGGATACTGCCAGGCGCACAGCGTGTAGGCCAGCAGGAAGGTGGCAATGGTGATCAGCAGGGGCAGATGGGTTGAGCGGATCATTGCGGGCTTTCTTTGGCTTGGCTTATGGATCCGGGGGGCTGGGGGTCGGCCGAGGCGCGCAGGATATAGAGCGCGTGTTTGACCGTCGGAGACTGGATCACCAGGATTGCGATGATGATCAGCGCCTTGATGACGAGGTTGAACTCGGGCGGCATGCCGGACAGCAGGATGACCGAATTGACCGACTGGATGATCAGGGCGCCGAGGAGCGAGGCGATGATGGAGAAGCGTCCGCCCAGCAGGGAATTGCCGCCGATGACCACCGCCAGAATGGCGTCCAGCTCCAGCCACAGGCCGGCATTGTTGGCATCCGCGCCCTTGATGTCCGCAGCCACGATGACCCCGGCCAGCGCAGCGCAGACGCCGGATATCAGATAGACCGAAACGATCAGCACCCGGCTGTTGATGCCGGCCAGGCGCGACGAACTCTCATTGATGCCGATCGCCTCGATCAGCATCCCGAGGGCCGTCTTGCGCACGGCGGCGGTCACGATCAGTCCGAGGCCGATCCAGATCAGGATCGGCGTCGGAATGCCGACGACGGTGCCCGCCCCCAGATGGATCAGGCCCGGATTGACGAAGGTCAGGATGGTGCCTTCGGTGACGAGTTGGGCGATGCCCCGTCCGGCCACCATCAGCACCAGGGTCGCCACGATCGGCTGGATGCGCAGAACCGCGACGAGGACGCCGTTCCAGGCCCCGCAGAGCGCGCCCGCGCAAACCGCGCCCAGAAGCGCGACGTGCCATTCGTGGCCTTCGACGACAAGCGATGCGGCCACGGCACCGGCAATAGCCATGACCGCCCCGACCGACAGGTCAATGCCTTTCGTCGCGATGACGAGGGTCATGCCGATGCACAGCAGCGCGGTCGGCGCCCCCCGGTTGAGCACGTCGATCAGGTTGCCGAACAGGCGGCCGTTCTGGAATTCGATCCGGAAGAAGTCCGGAAAGACCAGAAAATTCAACAACAGGATACAGCCCAGAATGACAAGTTGCGGCATGATGCGCCTGAGCATGGAATGAAGCTGGCTCGTCATCAGACCACCTCCGCCACGGGTTCGTCGGCAATCGCCGAGACAATACCGGCGGTGGTGATTTCCTCGCCTCTCAGCTCCTTCACCTGGCGCCGGTCGCGCAGCACCACGACCCGTGTGGAATAGGCGACCAGTTCTTCCAGTTCGGAAGAGGCCACCAGGAGTGCGAGACCGTCCTCGCGCAGCCGCTCGATCAGGGCGATGATTTCCGCATGGGCGCCGACATCGATGCCGCGCGTCGGTTCGTCCAGGATCAGGAATGCGGGGTTGGTCGCCAGCCAGCGGGCCAGGAGGGCCTTCTGCTGGTTGCCGCCGGACAGAAGCCGGATGGGCATGTCGAGGCTGGCAAGGCGAATGTCGAGCGCCTTGACGTAGGCGTCCGCCAGGTCGTTGATCTTGGCCTTCGGCAATGGCCGGAACCAGCCCTGCCGCGCCTGCAGCGCCAGAATGATGTTCTCGCGTACGGACAGATCGCCGACGATGCCGTCGTTCTTGCGGTCCTCCGGGCAGAGCGCAAAGCGGTGTCCGACCGCGTCCCGTGGGTTTTTCAGGCTGATCCTGCGGCCTTCCAGCAGAGCTTCGCCCTGATCGGCCTGGATGGCACCGAAGATCAGGTTGGCGGTTTCCGTGCGGCCGGAGCCCAACAGTCCGGCAAGGCCGACAACCTCGCCTTTGCGCACGGTCAGGCCGAAGGGCTCGATGACCCCGCGGCGGCCGTAATTCCTCAGATCCACCAGCACGTCGCCGGCTTCCGAAGGCGCCCGGTCCTGGACGCGTGCTTCCAGTTGCCGGCCGAGCATCAGGGTGACGATCTCGGTCTGGGTGGTGTCCTTGAGCTGCCGCGTCCCGATCATGCGGCCGTTCCTGAGAATGGTGGCGCGGTCGGAGATTTCGAACACCTGATCGAGAAAATGCGTGATGAAGACGATGGCGAGCCCGCGCGCCTTCAGCTTTTCGATCACCGAAAACACCAGATCCACCTCGTCCCTGTCGAGACTTGCGGTCGGCTCGTCCAGGATCAGCACCTTGCCCGACAATTCGACCGCCCGCGCGATGGCGATCACCTGCTGAACCGCGACCGAATAGGACGACAGCGGCTCGGCGGGATTGATCTTCAAGCCGAATTGCGCCAGCAGATCGCCGGCCATCGCCAGCATCCTGCGTTGGGAAATGAAACCACGCCGCATGGGCTGGCGGCCGAGAAAGAGGTTCTCCGCGACGCTCAGGTTCGGCAGCAGGTTGACCTCCTGGTAGACCGTTCCGATGCCCAGCTTCTGGCTTTCCTGGGTGCTGTTCGGAGAAATCTCACGGGTATCCAGCATGATTGTGCCGCCGTCGCGCCGATAGGCTCCGGTCAGGCATTTGATCAGGGTGGATTTACCGGCACCATTCTCGCCGAGCAGCGCATGAACTTCACCCGGGTAAAGGGTCAGGTCCACCGCATCAAGGGCAATGGCCCCTGGGAAAAACTTGGATATGCCCTTGCACTCAAGCAAAGGGCCCGTCGAACGTGCCATGGAATGGCATCCCCCCGAGAACAGTCTCTTGAAGTCTTTCGAGGTGCCGGGCGGTCGGGCCGCCCGGCACCGGGATGCCAATCAGTATCCCAGGTCTTTCTTCATCTCGTAGATGGCCATGTTGTCATCCTTGAGCGTGTAGAGTTTGGACTCGGTCTGGATCCACTTCGGCGGGGTCGTGCCGTCCGACAGATAGACTTCAAGCGCGTCCAGGGCGGGGCCGGCCATGTTCGGGGTCAGCTCGATGGTGGCATTCGCCTCGCCGTTCGCCATGGCCAGATGAATGTCCGGAACGCTGTCGATGGACACGACCTTGATGTCCTCGCCCGGCTTCAGTCCTGCTTCCTTGATGGCCTGGATCGCTCCGACGGCCATGTCGTCGTTATGGGCGTAGAGTGCACAGATGTTGGCGCCGCCGACAGCCTTCAGGAAACTTTCCATCACGACCTTGCCTTGGCTGCGGGTAAAGTCGCCGGTCTGGCTGCGGACGATGGTCAGATTGTCGTGACCGGCAATGGCTTCCTCAAAGCCTGTTTTCCGGTCGATCGCCGGAGAGGAGCCGGTGGTGCCCTGCAATTCGACGATGTCGCATTTGGCACCGGCTGTCTCGTCGACCAGCCATTGTCCGGCAACCCGTCCCTCATGCACGAGGTCGGAGGTGACGGCGGTCATGTAAAGGTCATCGGGCGCGTCGACCGTGCGGTCCAGCAGGACCACCGGGATTTCCGCATCCCTGGCTTCTTCCAGAACCTCATCCCAGCCGGTCGCGACCACCGGTGCGAGCAGGATGGCATCGACGCCCTGGGCGACGAAGGACCGGATCGCCTTGATCTGGTTTTCCTGTTTCTGCTGGGCATCGGCGAATTTCAGATTGATGCCCCGCTTTTCCGCTTCCTGCCTGGTCACGGTCGTCTCGGCGGCACGCCAGCCGGATTCAGATCCGATCTGCGAAAATCCGATGGTCAGGTCGGCCGCCATGGCGCTCATCGGAACGAACGACATCGCCCCGGCAACAAGCATTGCCTTGAATTTCATAGTCTCCTCCACAAGGTTATTTTTCCTCACAGGGTCATTAAGTAATACTTTATTACTTTTGTAAAGTGCCCCGCGATTTTCCGAGGGCCGATCATGAAAAAGCCCGGGCAGGGATGCCCGGGCTCAGACTGCTGAGAAAACTGAAATCGCTCGGCATTAGGTAGCAAACGCACCAATTATTGCCGCTCTGGATGGAGTGTGGAATGATACACGCTTTAAGTGTCGAATATACGGACCACCGACCAATGAAGCCTGCCGATGCGGATTATGGCGTCACAATAGATTTTGAGCGTGGAACTTCTGATCCTGAAAGGGTCTTTGAGGCTATGGTCAAAGCTCTTGGTGGCTTCAAAGATATTGATCGTCTCGTTTTGGGCGCTGCCGATCCAGACCTCACTCCCATCATGGTTCTTGAAGACGTTGAAGCGGCTTCAATCACTTCGTGGGTGAAAAACAAGGTCTCTGCCATTGACGATATGGCACTGAAAGAGTTCGATATAAAGCAACAAGTTGGAAAATATGCCGTAAAGGCTAAATATCGAATCCTTAAATATTTGGACGAGCGACTAGTGAAGGAAGAAGCCGCCCGATTAGAAAAACTTCGCGATGATCTATACAAGCTTGCGACAGAAAACCCGACCGCAAGAACGTTACCTTTGCCCAACAGAATACCGCTGGAAGACCTCACAAAGCCATTGGACAAAATCCAAGACGCAAAGAGACTGCTCGGCCCCTCCGATAGGATGATCTTCAAAGACGAGAGTGGAACCCACGAACTGGACAAGTCAGTTACAAAAAAACCTTCAAGTTACGTGAAAGAAATAGAAAAAGACAGCGTTGGTGAAATGGAGATGATACTCACAATTCGCAAGCCTGATCTACTTGGAAATTCTCAATGGGAGTTCCGACACGGAAAAGATTCTTTAAGCGCTAACATTGAAGACGATTATTGGCTGGAATCTCTTCACAAAGGGGAAGTGAGCATTGTTTCAGGAAGCGGAATCTCATGCACTGTTGCCTACAAGTATGAATATGACGACAGAGGGAACCTGCTTTCCAAGCACCATGATATCGTCAAAGTGCATCGCGTGATTGTCCCACCAAGTGAGTCCCAATCAGATATGCCTGTCTGAATTATAGGCGGACCTCTTGTGTTCCCACAGCCTGCAAGCAAGCCAATAGGAATGCCGCGCTAAACTTCCCCCGGCTTAGCTTGTTCCTGATATTTGCCTCTTTCTCTTCAACTCCTATCGCCGCTAGCCGGTCCACGAGTTGCGCGTAGGTCACTCCCTGTCGTTTCAATTCAGCTTTCAGGAGATTAGCCGCACGGGCTTCCCAGTCCGTCTTTTCTGCCATGACGTACCTCGTTTGATGCAAAAAGTATCGTTATTGATACATATGCACTTGTAAACGATACATCAACGTACCGCATTCGATGCATAAACATCGGAAGCGGTACGTTATGGCGCAGCACTTCCTTCTTTCGGCAAAAGCACGAACCCTCTCCCTGAAATCCATCTACCAGGGTGGTGAGGAAAAGGCTTATGACACCTTCCGCAAGATCCGTTGGAATGAGACGGAAGGCGATGCCATGTGCCCGCGCTGCGGCGGCTGTGACACTTACGACATTCCGACCCGGCGCAAGTTCAAGTGTGCTGCCTGCGGTCATCAGTTTTCAGTCACTAGCGGAAACATCTTCGCAAGCCGCAAGATGTCTTTCACGGACCTGCTGGCCGCGATCTGAACCGCCCCGGGTTTTCCGGAGGCTGTTTGGTTTAAGTTATGCTGCGACCGCCGGTTGATCCAGCGTGGCGTAGTATCGTTCCTCCGCTTCAGCCGGAGGGATGTTTCCTATGGGCTCCAGAAGACGCCGGTGATTGAACCAGTCGACCCATTCGAGTGTGGCAAACTCGACGGCTTCGCAGTTGCGCCACGGTCCACGTCGATGAATGACCTCGGCCTTGTAAAGACCGTTGATCGTTTCGGCGAGAGCATTGTCATATGAGTCGCCTACGCTCCCGACCGAGGGCTCAATGCCTGCTTCTGCCAGCCGCTCGGAATAGCGAATGGACACGTACTGGACACCCCTGTCCGAGTGATGCACGAGGCCACCGCCATGAACGGGACGTCGGTCATGAAGTGCTTGCTCCAGGGCATCAAGAACGAAGGTCGCATGCGCCGTCCTGCTGACACGCCAGCCGACGATACGCCGGGCAAATGCATCGATGACGAAAGCGACGTAGACGAAGCCCTGCCAGGTGGACACATATGTGAAATCCGAAACCCAGAGCCTGTTCGGTGCCGGAGCCCTGAACTGACGGTTCACGCGGTCGAGCGGACTGGGTGCCGACTTGTCCGGAAACGTCGTTTTGACCGGCTTGCCACGGATGATCCCTTGAAGCCCCATCGCCCTCATGAGCCGCGCCACGGTGCAACGGGCGACATCGAAGCCCTCCCGCTGCAATTGCCGCCAGACCTTGCGCACGCCATAGACCCGGAAGTTCTCTTCGAACACACGACGGATCTCGATCTTCAGAGCGATATCGCGGCGACCACGCGCCGACAGACGACCCGCATCGACCCGTTTGGCGATGGCATGGTAATAAGTCGACGGGGCAATCGGCAGCAGTTTGCAGATCGGCTCGACCCCGAGCACCGAACGGTGTTCATCAATGAAGGAAATCATCGCTTCAGTGGGCGGTCGAGCTCCGCCTGAGCAAAATAAGCAGACGCCTTACGCAGGATCTCATTGGCCTGGCGAAGCTCACGGTTTTCCCGCTCCAGAGCCTTCATCTTATCGGTCATCTCGCTCGGGATACCCGGCCTGGAGCCGTTGTTCACCTCGGCCTTCTTCACCCACTCGTTCAGCGTGTGCGCCGAGCAACCGATCTTCGCCGAAATCGAAACGATCGCCTGCCAGCGTGACCCGTGCTGGCTCTCATTATCCAGCACAAAGCGGACCGCTCGTTCACGTACTTCAGGGGAAAACTTGTTCGTCGTTTTGCTCATGGTGCTCCATCCTACTCAGGAGTTGGAGCCTCCGGCAAACCCGGGGCGGTTCAAAGCGCTAACAACGCCGACACAATTGCACCCCATTTCCATTCCCCTCAGAAACGACACACCCCTGTTTCCGCATTCCCCCTAGAACGCGTGACACGTTGTTCGTGGGCTTCACCATGTACGCGCGGTCGTTCGGGTTGTCCCCGCGCTACTGAGCGATCTGCAACGCGATCTGACGGCTTGTTACAGGTTCTGTAGCGGTTCGAAGGATGCTGGACACTTTCCGCCCTATCTCTCCGCGCTTGTGCTGCTTCTTGCCTACGTCCTTGGGCATGAGCGCGTCGTAATCAGCCTCGAAGTCCAGCAATCGGAGAACGCGGTCGATTGCAGCAATGTCGCTACTGGCGGTAGCGTGAAGCCTGCGCAGCTCCTGAGCCTGGTGGCAGAGTTCCACCCTCTTCGCCAGCAAGCCCCGGATGGTCTGATCGTAGCTTTTAAGTTTAGCCGGTTTCATGACAACGCATTGTAGAAAACCAGCCGAATTTTGCCGCTTATGATTTGGTGCGTTTGCTACCTAATGCCGAAATCGTTCTCTCGTGATCCCGGCAAGGCGAAGCGCGCGCCGGGATCACGATGAAAAGCCTTGGCAAGAGACCGAGCGGAGACGGCCGCTGGTTCTGCCTGCCTCAGTGGTCCAGTTTCACCCAGGCGGAATTGCGTGCCGAGGAGCGGACGCAGGCATCGATGAACTGTTCGCCTGCCAGCCCGTCTTCAATGCCCGGCACCAGCGAGTTCGTTGACTTGCCGTTCCGGTGAGCCCGGATGGCGTCGGCCGCTTCCGTATAAAGATTGGCGAAGCCTTCCAGATACCCTTCCGGATGGCCGGGCGGGACACGGGTGGTCGATGTAAGCCCGGCGGACATGCCGGCGCCGCCGCGGGTGATCAGTCTCTGGGGTTCGCCGAACGGCGTGAACCGGAGATAGTTCGGGTCTTCCTGGTGCCATTCCAGCCCGCCCTTTTCGCCGTAGACCCGGATCTTGAGATTGTTCTCGTTGCCGGGTGCCACCTGCGAGCACCACAGCATGCCGCGCGCGCCGCCATCGAACCGCAGCATGACATGGGCATTGTCGTCGACCTTCCGGCCGGGCACGAAGGACTGGAGATCGGCTGCCAGGCTCTCGGCAGTCAGCCCGGTGATGAAACTGGCCAGATTGAAGGCATGCGTGCCGATGTCGCCCGTCGATCCGCCGATGCCGGTGCGGGCCGGATCCGTGCGCCAGTCCGCCTGCTTGTTGTGCACATCGACCGACAGCCAGTCTTGCGCGTATTCGACCTGCACGACGCGGATCTTGCCGAGATCGCCGTTTGCGACCAGCTCGCGCGCCTGGCGCACCATCGGGTAGCCGGTGTAGTTGTGGGTCAGGAAGAACAGGGCATCGGAACTTTTCGCGGCCTTCACCAACTTCTTCGCATCGCCGAGCGTCGAGGTCAGCGGCTTGTCGCAGATGACATGGATGCCGCGCTTCAGGAATTCCTTCGCCACGGGATAATGCATGTGGTTCGGAGTGACGATGGCGACGGCCTCGATACCGGCCTTCAGCCGCGCTTCACGCTTGGCCATGTCGGCAAACGATCCGTAGATCCGGTCTTCCTTCAAGTCGAGCGCGCGGCCGGACTCCAGAGCCTTTTGCGGAGTGGAGGACAGGGCTCCGGCGACCAGGTTAAAGTGACCGTCGATGCGCGCCGCGATCCGGTGCACCGCGCCGATGAAGGCATCCTTGCCGCCGCCGACCATGCCCAGCCGTACCGGCCGCACATGGTTGTTGTCTGTTCCGTCAGTGGCCATGTTGTCTCCTCCTGCATTGTTTTTCCGGTCCGCGCCGGACTGCTGAAACGATTGAACCGCAAAAAAAACCTCATCCCGAGCAGGACCGGAAGGTCCGTCTTGCGGCACGGGCGGATTGCTCCCGAACGCGCGGCCCAACGTTCGGGGCAGCGCTTTCGCGCGTACTCGGGACAAGGATGATTGGCCGATTGCCTTCGAGCAAGGCTGTTGCACGGGCAATCCGTTCGCCTCGCGGCCTACCCGATCCCCAGCATCTTCCGGTTGGCTGCATCATCACTACCGCCACCGGCAAAATCGTCAAAGGCCTTTTCCGTCACGCGGATGATGTGATCGGCGACGAACTGCGCGCCTTCGCGAGCGCCGTCCTCCGGGTGTTTCAGACAGCATTCCCATTCGACCACCGCCCAGCCGTCGAAGTCGATCGCGGCCAACTTGGAAAAGACCGCGCCGAAATCGACCTGCCCGTCGCCGAGCGACCGAAACCGGCCGGCCCGATCGACCCAGGATTGGTAACCGCCATAGACGCCCTGGCGTCCGGTCGGATTGAACTCCGCGTCCTTGACGTGGAACATGCCGATCCGGTCCCGGTAGATATCGATATTGTCCAGGTAGTCCAGGCATTGCAGCACGTAGTGCGAAGGATCGTAGAGCATCTTGCAGCGGCTGTGGCCGCCCAGACGCTCCAGGAACATCTCGAAGGTGATGCCGTCGTGAAGGTCCTCGCCAGGGTGGATTTCGTAACACACGTCCACTCCCATTTCGTCGGCGTAATCCAGGATCGGCCGCCAGCGCCGGGCGAGCTCGTCGAACGCGGTCTCGACCAGGCCGGCGGGCCGCTGCGGCCACGGGTAAACATAGGGCCAGGCGAGCGCGCCGGAAAAGGTCGCATGCGCCGGGATGCCGAGATTGCGGCTCGCCGCCAGGGCAAGCTTGACCTGGTCCACGGCCCAGGCCTGCCGTGCGGCCGGATTGCCGCGCACTTCCGCAATGGCAAAGCCGTCGAAAACCGTGTCATAGGCCGGATGAACCGCCACCAGCTGGCCCTGCAGATGTGTCGAGAGTTCGGTGATTTCGACGCCGTTCTCCCTGGCGACGCCTGCGAAGTCTTCGCAGTAGGTCTTGGAACTGGCTGCCTTTTCAAGGTCGATCAGACGCGCGTCCCAGCTTGGCACCTGAACGCCGAGATAACCGCAATCGGCGGCCCATTTCGTGATCGAACCCCAGGAATTGAACGGTGCGTCGTCCCCGGCAAACTGCGCAAGGAACAGGGCAGGGCCTTTGATCGTCTTCATGACTGTCTCCCGGATTTAGGAATTTCGAAACAAAAAGGGCCGGAACCCCATCGCGGCAGGTTCCGGCCCGCTACTTCCGGTGCCTTAGAACGGCGAATCCGGGAAGTAGTAACTTTCCGCGTTTTCAGGCGTGATCAGCGTCGCGCCCAGAATGTAGCGGCCGGCAACCGGTCCGTTGGACTTGAACGCCGAGACCGTCGCATCCATGGCGGTTGCAATCATCGCGGGCGGGTAGAGCACATCCACCGGAATGAGGCCCTCTCCATCCATGATGCCCTTGATGATTTCCTTCATGCCCGCACCGCCGACGACAAACATGCCGTCACCGTCGCGGCCTGCCTGTTTCAGGGCGGCGACCACCCCGATGGCGATGTCGTCATCCTGGGCCCAGACCGCGTCGATGTCGGGGAAGCGGGACAGGAAGTCCTGCATCACCTCGAAACCGTCGTCGCGGTTCCAGTTGGCGTGTTTGTGGTCGAGCACGTTGATGCCGGAGCCCTCGATTTCCGCCATGAACGCGTCGAAGCGCTCATTGTCGATCACAGTCGGGATGCCGCGCAGGACAACGATGTTGTCGCCGTCCTTCAGCCGTGTTTTCATGTATTGCGCCGACACCCGGCCGAGTTCCGGGTTGTTGCCCGCCACATAAAGATCCTCGATGCCCGGCTGGCTGAGGCCGCGATCGACAACCGTGATCCAGGCGCCGGACTTCTTGACGTTCAGTACCGGGTCGGTGAGCGGTTCGGATTCGAACGGCAGCACGACCAGCGCGTCGATCTGATGCACGGAGACCAGATCTTCAAGAGCACCGGCCTGTGCTTCCGGATCCGGCGAGTTGACCAGGATGAGGTCAACGTCCGGATAAAGTTTTTCGAGCCGTTCTTCCGCCTGTTCCGCGTGCCAGTTCATGCCGGCGGCCCAGGCGTGTGTCGGGGTCGGGTAACTGACACCGATCTTGATCTTGTCCTGTCCGGCGACCGGGCCGGCGAATGCCAGCATTCCGGTTACCGCTATCGCTCCCACGACTTTCTTCATGAGCATGGTTTCCTCCTCCAATGCCTGCCAAATGAACGCACCTCTCCCGTCCGGTGCGCACCGGTTCTATTCCTGGGGGACGGGTCCCGATCGGTATTATTTGCTCTTGCCGAACTTCCAGTCGCTGCGCTGCAGAAAGACCGCAACGATGATGATCAGGCCCTGCATGGTTCCATTCAGGTAGTTCGAGATCAGGTCCGTGAAGTTCAAAATGTTGCCGATGGTGGTCAGGATCAGCGCACCCAGGATCGTCCCGCCGATCCGTCCGTAGCCGCCTTTCAGCACGGTGCCGCCGATGATCACTGCGGCAATCGCCTCCAACTCCCACAACACGCCGGTGGACGCCGAAGCCGAGCCGAGGCGCGGCACATAGATGATGGTGGCGAAGGCGACGCACAGGCCCTGAATGACATAGGTGAGCGTCTTGACCCGGTCGACATTGATCGCCGAATACTTGGCAACGGCTTCATTCGAGCCGATGGCCGTGCAATAGCGTCCGAAGGCCGTCCGGTTGAGGAGCAGCCAGCCGCAGATGGCCACCGCGATGAACACCCACACAGGGAAGGGCAGGCCGAGAAAGCTGTCGTAATAGACCGGCCGGTAGGTGCCGCGCACCCCGAAGTCCAGCGAAAGCGTGCCGCCGTCGGCGAAATAGGTGACCAGCGACCGGTAGATGCCCATGGTCCCGAGGGTCACGATGAAGGCCTCGATCTTGCCCCTGGTCGTCAGCGTGCCGTTGATCCAGCCGGCGCCGATACCCAGAATGATGGCGACGCCGCAGCCGAGCAGCACGGTCGCGATCCCGGTTCCCAGGGTATCGACGGCGCTGTCCATGACGATGATCATGACGCCGGCAATGGCTGCCGCCATGGACCCGACGGACAGGTCGATGCCTCCGGCGGTGATCACGAAGGTCGCCCCGACCGCGATGATGCCGATGAAGGCCGACCGGGTCAGAAGGTTGGTCAGGTTGCCTTCGCTGATGAAGGCGGGATTTAGAAGGAACCCGATCAGGCACAGCAGCAGCAGCGCGATCGCGGGGCCGAGGGTCTTGAAATCGACGGACCTTCTCTTTGCCGGCTTGGCCGCGGTATTTTCGGATGCGGTCATCATGGTCAATGGAGGTCCTCCCGCTTGAGACCGGCGGCATAGCGCATGATTTCGTTCTCGTTGATATGGTCGCCGGTCAGCACGCCGGTTATGTGGCCTTCACGCATCACGACGACCCTGTGGCAGATGCCGATGATCTCCGGCATTTCGGAGGAGATCACGACCACGGAAACACCTTCGGCGGCCAGCGCGGCGATGAAATGATAGATCTGCTGCTTGGTGCCGACATCGATGCCGCGGGTCGGCTCGTCGATGATGACGATCTTCGGATCGCCTTCCATGATCTTGGCCAGCAGCAGCTTCTGCTGATTCCCCCCGGACAGCTTGCCGACGGTGATGTCCCTGTCCTTTGCCCGGACATCGAAGCGGCGAATGGCCCGGTTCAGCGCGGTCTCTTCCGCCTTGCGGTCGATGCCGAAATTCCGGACGAATTTCGGCAGGGCGAACAGGGTCAGGTTCGGCTGCATCTTCTTGTCGAGCAGCAGTCCTTTTTCTTTCCTGTCCTTGGTGAGATAGGCAAGACCGAGGTCGCGTGCCTGCGCGACGGTCATGGGGCCGATGTCGCGTCCAAAAAGCCGTATGGTGCCGCCTTCGACCGGCGCGAGTCCGCAGATGGCCTCGAATATCGCCGTTCGCCCTGACCCGATCAGGCCTGAAAAACCCAGTATTTCACCCTTGCGCAAGCCGAAACTGACCGGCCCGGCACCCGGGGTGCGGACATTCTCGACGTCAAGCACCACGTCCGCATCCACATCCGCCTCATGCATCGGCGGATAGAGATCGGAGAGCTCCCGGCCGACCATCATCTGAGCCATCAGGTCCGGCGTCAGGTCACTGGACGCGCGGGTCTCGATCCATTGGCCGTCGCGCAGGATGGTCACCCGGTCGGCAATGGCCTTGACCTCGCTCAGCTTGTGGGAAACGAAGACAATGCCGACACCGCTCTGTTTCAGCTTTTCGACCTGCCGGAAGAACACTTGCGTTTCCTCTTCCGTCAGCACCGCGGTCGGTTCGTCCATGATCAGGATACGGGCGTTGCGACTGACGGCCTTGACGATCTCGACCATCTGCTTCTGTGCGATGGTCAGGTCGGAAATGCGGTCGCCCGGATGGATGTCGAGGCCGATCTCGTCGAGATGTTTCTGAACGATCGCGCGCATCGCAGCCTTGTCCAGCAAGCCTTTCGACTTCATCTCGCGTCCCAGGAACACATTCTCTTCGACCGTCATCTGTTCGGCGAGATTGAGTTCCTGGTGAATGAGAATGATGCCGAGCCTCTCGGCAGCGCCATTGGCAGGGAGGACGGTTTTCTCGCCGTCTAGCCGGATCTGGCCGGATGTCGGGTCCTGAAATCCCGAAAGGATTTTCATGAGGGTCGATTTGCCCGCGCCGTTCTCGCCGATCAGCGCATGCACTTCGCCCGGACGCACATCCATGCTGACGCTGAACAGCACCGGGACGGGTCCAAAGGATTTGCTGATGTTGACAGCCTCGATGATCGCCGCCGGTGCGGACGTCTCCAGGTTCATTCTTGTGTCCTCCCAAGCGCCAAATTCCTCAATCCCATTGGCGCCACGATCAAAATGTAAACGTTTTCATAATTCATGTAAACCTTTACATAGATAAATGAAAACCTTTTCATCGTGTGCGCTGCGCAGTATACAGCTAAGAGGCCGTGAAGATTCATGCGCTTACAAAGTGCCCGCGCTGCACCATGCCCGAGAGAAAAAAATGAGCGAACCGGTAGAGCGGCCGGCCACCATTGAAGATGTTGCAAAGCTCGCGGGCGTTTCGATCGCGACCGTCAGCCGGGCCTTGCGCTCGCCGGAGAAGGTCGCGGAGAGCACGCGCAAGAAGGTCACTGCCGCCATTGCCCGCACCGGCTATACCGCCAACGCGATGGCACAGAACCTGCGCATGCAGCGCTCGCGGATGGTGCTTGTGCTGGCAGCCTCCATCGCCGACCCGAATTTCGCCGGTATCCTGACGGGCCTGGAAAAGGCCGCCGCCGACCGGGGGTATGGCGTCCTGATCGGGAACACGGAAGGCACCACCGGCATCGAACAGACCTACTTGCGCTTCCTGTCGACAGGCATGGCCGACGGCCTTGTGCTCCTGACCGGGCACATTCCGGTCGCCGGTGAGCCGCAGGCACCCTTGAGCACCTTGCCTCCCATCGTGGCGACCGAGCGACCGCTCGCACGTGCCGAAATAAGCTATGTCGGGGTCGACAACGTCGCCGCCGCCAAGCTGGCGACCGAATACCTGATCTCCCTCGGCCACAGGAAGATCACCTACATTTCAGGAGGTGTGGCGGATGTGCGCAGCGATCTGCGCCATGCCGGCTATCGTCAGGGCCTGAAGGAAACGCCGGAGCGCCCGCGCGACTGGCGGGTCGAAGGCGACGGAACCGCCGAAAGCGGGCGGGCCGCCGTCGAACGCCTGTTCATAAAGGACGATTTGCCGACCGCGTTTTTCTGCTTCAATGACAACACGGCGATGGGCGTGATCTCTGCGCTGCATCTGCGCGGCTACAACGTGCCGGGAGATTTTTCGGTTCTCGGGTTCGACGACATTCCGTTCGCCAACAATTTCACCCCCGGGCTGACCACGATCCGCCAGCCCAGACACCACATCGGCGAACTTGCCATGAACATTCTGCTCGACCGGCTGGCCAACCGCTCGCTCGAAACCCGGACCCGTCTTCTGCATGGAGACCTGATCGTCCGGGAAAGCTGCGCGGGAGTGCGCCGGTAAGGGTGCCGGCCTTACGCGCCCGCCGCGGTCCTTGAGCTTTGGGATCCGGACACCCGCGTCAGCAGTTCGCTGGTGACGGCCCGTGTGCCCATTTCGCCGCCGAATTCCATCGGCCTGAGCATGTTGTCCTCAAAGCCCTGATCGACGGCCATGTTTATCAGGTTCGCGGCATCGGCAAAGGCAGGGCGGTCCATCTTCTCGGCGAGATAGTCCAGCATCAGCGCGGCGCTCAGGATGGCCGCCAGGGGATTGGCCTTGTCCTGACCCATGATGTCCGGGGCGCTGCCGTGAGCGGGCTGGAACAGACCGGTCTTGTCGCCGATCTCGCCGCAGGCGGCCATGCCCATGCCGCCGACCAGCCCACCGGCCAGATCCGACAGGATGTCGCCGAACATGTTCTCCATCACCAGCACGTCGAATTCCCAGGGCTTGCGCACCAGGTCGAGGGCCATTGCGTCAACGTAGTTGTAGCCGACCGGAACGTCCGGAAAGGTCCCTTTGACCTCGTCGAACAACTGCCGGAAAAAGGCCAGGGACGTGAACACATTGGCCTTGTCGACGCAGGTGAGACTGCCGGGCCTGCCGCGCTCGCGGCGCTTGCGCGCCAGACGGAAGGCGAAGTCGTGCAGCTTGGTCGTGGTCTTGCGGGTGATCCGCAGGACATCCTTAACCTCCTCGTCATTGACGACGAGGCTGCGATTGTGAACCGCTGCGGAATAGAACAGGCCTTCGGTCGACTCCCGCAGGATGACAAGGTCGATCCCGGCGGCTCTCGAGTCGGCAAGCCGTTGCGGCGCGTTCGGATAGGCCTTCACCGGCCGGACGCCGGCGTACAGCCCGAAGCGGTCGCGCAGGCGCAGATGCGGCGAGACTTCCGTGCCGTCGGCATGCCGGATCGCCGGCAGGCCGATGGCCCCGAGGAAAATCGCGTCCGCGGTTTCCGCGCGCGCTTCACCATCCGGCTCGATGTCGGACCCGGTTTCGCTGAAATAGCCGGCCCCGGCGTTGATTGTGTCATAGACGGGCTGCGGCTGGCCGGTTCGCCGCAAGGCAGCTTCCATCACCGCCATTGCCGCCTCGGCGACATCGACGCCGATCCCGTCACCTTTTATCAGGGCTATCTTCATGGGTATTCGTCCTTAACGCCAGTCAATGTCGAAGCGGTCGACAATCCGGGCAACTTGCTGATCATTCAAAGAGGTGGCGGCCGTTCCGCGAAGCAGAAGGGCCAGCCGTGCAGTGGCTTCCAGTTCTTCCGTGGCGAAGACCGCCGCGTCCAGGTCCTTGCCGGCAACCACGGGACCGTGGTTGGCCAGAAGGACCGCGGACCGCTTGCCGGCAAGGCCCCGCACGGCCTCGCCCATGGCCGGGTCGCCGGGCACGAAAAACGGCAGCAGCTGCACCTTGCCGAGCTGCATGATCCCGTAGGCGGTCAGCGGCGGCAGGACGTTGTCGGGGTCGATCTCGGGCAACAGCGACAGTGCTAACGAGTGACAGGAGTGAAGATGCACGACGGCCCCGGTGCCGTGACGGGTTTCGTAGAAAGCCGCATGCAGCGGCATCTCCTTCGTCGGCGCATCGCCCGAAAGCAGTCTGCCCTCGACCGAAAGGTGACTGATCTGCACCGGATCCAGCGTGCCCATGGACGATCCTGTCGGGGTCACCAGCAGGCTGCCGTCCGACAGCCGGACGGAAATGTTGCCGGTCGATCCGTGGGTGAGACCACGGTCGAACATCGACTTCGCCATCCGGCAGATCTGTTCGCGTGTCGCGGCTCTTTCGCTCATGCCGAACCCTCCAGAATGGCGAGAGCCTCGGAGAAGAATGCCGGGCCGCCGAAATTGCCGGACTTGAGCGCGAGCGCCAGTGGGCGGTCGGTCACCTTGAGCGCCGGCACGCCTGCGGCGATCCTCGGGCCGATCTGCAGCATGTCCGCCTGCAGACCGGAAGCCACGGCGCCGGACGTCTCGCCGCCGGCGACCACGATCCGTTTGATGCCAGCCTCTGCCAGCGCCGCTGCCAGGCCGGCGAACAGCGTTTCGATCGCCTGCGCACTTTGGTCCCGGCCATGGCGGGCCTGGGCGGCTGCCACGACCTGCGGATCTGCGGAGGAATACAGGAGGGGAGGCGTGTCCTGTGCCAGGGTCCAGTCGACGAGCTCCTGCAACGACAGTTTTTGCGCAAGGATATCGTCCACCGGGAGTTCCCGCGACGGCGCCGACGCCTTGTAGATGCCCACCTGGTTGCGGGTTGCGGAAGAGCAGGACCCGGACAGGACAACTGCCTTGCCGGGGACGCCTGTCCAGGGGGAGCGGCCCGGCGAGAAGCCGAAGTTCCGCGGCAGTCCGAGCGCGATGCCGGAGCCGCCGGTCAGCAGCTTGCACGCCGCTGCCGCGTGTCCGAGCGCGACCAGATCCTCGTTGCGGATGGCATCGACGATCACCATCGCCTTGCCGGCGGCTGCCGCGCTCCATTTGATGGCGTCCGCCCCCGACCACACAGTGCCAATGGCGACATGGCCGACTTCCCAGCTTGTCTGCTTGCGCAGAACACGGCGCAGGTCGGGATCCGTCATCGGTGTCAGCGGATGGTTCTGCATGCCGCTTTCGCTGAGCAGGAGGTCCTTGACGAACAGGTGACCCTGATAGACCGAACGGCCGGTCTCCGGAAAGGCCGGGCAGACAAGGACGCAGGTCTCGCCGAGCCGGTCCGCGAGCGCTTCCGTGACCGGTCCGATATTGCCCTGGTCGGTGGAATCGAAAGTGGAGCAGATCTTGAAGACGATCTGCGTGCAGCCCTGGGCGAGGAGCCAGTCGCAGGCCTTCAGCGACTGCGCAACGGCCTCCCGTGCCGGCAGGGTGCGGGATTTCAGGGCGACCACACCGGCTTCGACGGCGGCGTCGGCGGCACGCTCCGGGACGCCGACGAACTGCGTCGTCGGCATGCCGCCTTCCGACAGCATCAGGGCGATGTCGGAAGCGCCCGTGAAATCATCCGCGATCACACCGAGCTTCATGCGCCGATCCTCTCGAGCGGCCCGTGGTCGAGGCGCACGATGTGATCGGGGCCGTGGACCGGGAACAGCTTGCGCACCAGCGGGTCGTGGCCCGGGATGACCAGATCGTTCGAGCTGGCGAGGGTCTGGATCTTCCGGAATCCGTCCAGCATGTCTTCCATGTTGACGACGATCGGAAACGGCTTGGCATGCAGGAAGTTCTCGTAATAGTGCGACGCGTCCGAGGCCAGGCACATCCAGCCGGCTTCGGTCAGGACACGGACCACCTGCAGTCCCCTGCTGTGGCCGCCCGTGCGGTGAACGGTGACGCCCTCACGGACCTCGCCGTCGCCCTCGTGAAAGATTACCCGTCCGGAATAGAGCCTTTGCACGGCCTCGCAGACGTGATCGGCGGTGAAGGGCGCATTGAGCGTGCCGTGGCACATGCAGGGACCCGTGGCGTAGGCCATTTCGGCGGCCTGCAGATGAATGGTTGCCTCGGGGAAATACTTCAGCCCGCCGGCATGGTCATAGTGCAGATGAGTCACGATGAGCGTCGAGACATCGTCCGGGCGGATCCCGAGCGGCGCCAGGGCTTCGGCCGGGTTCAGCCGGACCGGCCGGCCGCGGCGATCGCCCTCCTCGTGGTCATAGCCGGTGTCGACCAGCAGGACCTCGTCGTCCCTGCGCAGCACCCAGAAGAAATAGTCCATTTCGTGCGGCTGGTCGTGATTGTCGTCGAAAAGGAAGCTGTCCTTGCGCGTCCGCGCGTTCCGGTCGGCATATTTGACGGCGAAGACGTGCCAGGGGGTCATTGGGCCACCTTGGTAAAGGTCTGGACCGTCTTGCCGGAGATCATGTCCGTGACGGCGGCGTCGAAACTCTTGAAATGTGGCGTCGCCAGATGTGTCTTGAAGGCAGCTTCATCGTCATAGAGCTCGTAGAGAAAGACCTCGTCGGGCCGGGCCGGATCGCTGCAGACATCGAATTGCCGGCACCCCGGCTCGGTCTTGAGGGAGATCGTGGCATTTTCGCTCATCAGCGGCAGGAAGGCATCAGCCTGACCTTGCCGTATCTTGAACATCACCGTGACTGCGAACATCGGTTTTCTCCTTGTCACCGGAACAGGTGCACCATACCCATCGAAATGAACGGAATGTAGGTCACGGCGAGAAGCGCGATGATGGCGGCCACGTAGAGAGGGGCCATCTTGCGCGCAATGGACAGCACGCCGACCCCCGATATCCGCGAGGCCACATAGAGTGTAGCGCCGACCGGCGGCGTGAACAGGCCAACGGCCACGTTGCAGGTCATGATGACCCCGAGATGGACCGGATCGACTCCGAAGGCCTTGGCCGTCGGCAGGAACAGAGGCGCCGTCAGAAGGATGGCCGGGACCGGATCAAGCACGAGACCGAGGATCAGGAGCACAATGTTGACCAGAAGCAGGAACATCCAGGGTCCGGATGAGAAGTCCTGCACGAAAGCGACCAGGATCTGTGGCATCTGCTCAAGCGTGATCAGCCAGCCGAGCACCGTCGTCGCCCCGATCACCACCATCACCACGGAACTGGTGACAAAGGAATCGATCAGCAGGCGCGGAAGGTCCCGCAGCTTGAAGTCGCGATAGACGACGGTGGTCACGAACAGCCCGTAGACGACGGCAAGCGCGGCGGCCTCGGTCGGCGTCACCCAGCCGGTGAAGATGCCGCCGAGGATCAGCACCGGCATGAACAGCGCCGGTGCGGTGCCGATGAAGGACGTGGTCAGCTCCTTGAGTGTTGTGGTGCGGCCGCCGGGGTCGCATTTTGTGGTCTTGCCGACATAATAGCACACGGCCATGAACAGGGATCCGAACAGGATGCCCGGAACCATGCCGCCAAGGAACAGGTCCGCGACGGAGACATTGCCGACGAACCCGTAGATCAGCATCGGAATGGAGGGTGGAATGATGATGCCGATCGTTCCGGCTGCCGCCACCAGTCCGGCCGCGAACGCCGTATTGTAGCCTTCACGGGACATGTTCTTGATCATGACGGATCCGATGGCCGCGCTGTCGGCGATGGCCGAACCGGAAATGCCGCCGAAGATCATCGACGCACCGACGACAACCATGCCGAGACCGCCGGCCATGAAACCGAAGGCCGCGCGGGCAAAGCCGATGATGCGCAGGCCGACGCCGCCACGGCTCATCATTTCCCCGGCGACTATGAACAAGGGAATCGCCAGGAAGTGGTTCGGTTCCACGCCGCCGATGAAATTCAGGAACAGGGCCTGCAGCGGATAGCCGAGATCGAAGACGATGATCGGCAGGACGGCCGTGATCAGGATCGCCCAGACCAGCGGAACGCCGAGAAAGACGGAGCCGAGGAAAACGGCAACGACAAAAAGCAGGATCATGACAGGGCCTCGCCGCCATCGGAATGGGATGCATGGGGAACGACCGGGTTCCGGAAATCGTATGCCATGTTGAAGAGATGGAAGATCAGCGTCACCGTCATGCCCGCGGGCATGGACGCATAGAGCAGTCCGACCGGCCAGTAGAGCACCGTCGTCTTCTGAGCCCAGGTGTGGACGCAGATGAGATAGCCGGTATAGATCAGGCTGATCAGCAGCACGGCGATGAGTATGTCGATCGCCACGGACAGGATCCGCTGGCCGGTGTAGGGGATCAGCCTCTCGACGATCTCCGTCACTCGCATGTGCGCGCCGCGCGCGATGGCCGCCGCGCAGCCCAGAAACGTGCTCCAAAGCAGCAGGAAGCTGGTCACCTCCAGCGACCAGGCCAGGTCAAACCCGGCGAAACCGCGAAGCCAGGCGTTGCAGAACACCAGCGTGACGATCGAAAAGCCGCCAAGCGCCAGGCAAATGTCGACCAGATGGCTGAGCCAGCGCAGCACAGCCGGGTAATGCTCTCGGTAATCCAAGGCTCTTCTCATTCAGGAAAGGGCCGGAACCCCGGGAAGGCAGTCCCTCGGGTTCCGGCAAGTTTCACCCTAGGACTTGATCAGTTCTGGGCCGGGAGTTTTTCGCGGATGGCTGCGGCATCGGCCAGGATCTTGTCGACCGCTTCGTCGCCGTAGACGTCCTTTGCCTTGGCGTAGACGGACTGGACCGCATCGCGGAACGGTCCGATCTCCGGAACGCTGACCTTGGCACCGGCTTCCTCCATTTCGGTGAGCTGGCTGTCAACGGAGTTCTTGACGAGGTCACGGCTGAAGGCCGCGGATTCCGCTGCGGCCTTCAGGACCGCTTCCCGGTCCTCGTCGGAAAAGGACTGCCAGGTTTTCTCGGCGATCGTCAGCGGCAACGGGCTGTAGACGTGACGCGTCAACGTGATGTAAGGCGCCACTTCGTAGAAGCGCAGCGACTTGATGGTGTCGACCGGGTTTTCCTGGCCGTTCACGATGCCCTGCTGAATGGAGAGATAGACATCGGTGATCGGCATGACGACGGTCTGAAAGCCGATGGCTTCCATCGACCAGCGAATCATGTCGTTTGGAAAGACGCGCATCTTCATGGATTGGGCGTCTTCAGGCGAAGCCAGCGGTTCATTGGTGGTGAAGCTGCGAAATCCCGCTTCCCAGGTGCCGAGAACGCGGAAGCCCTTTTCCGGCAGCTTGGCGAACTCGCCCTGAAGCCACTCCGAATTGTCATAGAGTTCCCAGCCCTGCTCGTAGGTATCGACCAGGAACGGCATGGCCGTCAGGTTGAGGGAAGGCAGGTGGGTGGCGTAGCTGCCGGTCGCCGAGACGGTGAAGTCGACGCCGCCAAGCTGCAACAGTTCGATCGCCTTCGGATCGTTGGCGAGCTGTCCTGACGGGAAAATCTGCACCTCGTAGCGTCCGTCAGTGTAGTCCGCGACTTTCTCCGCGAACAGTTCGGCCGCAGCCTGGCGCGAGCCGCCCGGATTGTCCGTATGGCTGAACCGCAGGGTTTCGACGGCCTCGGCGCCGCCGATGCCGGCGGTCAGGATCGCCGCGCTCAAGAGCAGGCGGCTCAATGATTTCTTGTCAAGCATTTCAGTCTCCTCCCACGGCCGCTCCATAGGCCGTATCAATTTACACATTTGATTGCGTATACGTAAACCAATCCCTTGTCAACGTGACGAATGTCGACTATCAAAAAATCCATTGATCCCCGGCTTTGCCCTAATGTCCGGTGACACATGAAAAAGGCCCTGGAACAGGGTGGGAGGAGAACCTGAGATGAAGAACGGCCCACAGACCCTGCGCGTTGCCTGTCTTGGAGCCGGATATTTCTCCCGGTTCCACTATGACGCCTGGCAGCGGACGGACCGTGTCCAGATGGTCGGTGCCTGCGACCGGGAGCAGGACAAGGCCACGGCGACCGGCCTGACCGCTTTCACCGATCTCGGCCGCATGCTGGAAATGGCGAAGCCCGATGTGCTCGACATCATCACACCGCCGCCGAGCCATCTGGCTGCGATCAGACTGGCGGTCGAACACGGCGTCAGGGCGATCATCTGCCAGAAGCCGTTCTGCACCTCGCTGGACGAGGCCGGGGAGGCAACGGCGCTTGCGGAAGCGGCGGGCGTGACGCTTGTGGTTCACGAGAATTTCCGATTCCAGCCCTGGTACCGGACGATGCGGCAGGCACTCGACACCGGGCTCATCGGCGACGTGCTCCAGTTCACCTTCCGCCTGCGCACGGGAGACGGGCAGGGGCCGCGGGCCTATCTCGACCGCCAGCCCTATTTCCAGGACATGCCAAGGTTTCTGATCCATGAAACCGGTGTCCACTGGATCGACACGTTCCGGTACCTGCTGGGCGAGCCGGTCGCCGTCTACGCGGATCTCCGCCGTCTCAACCCGGTCATCAAGGGGGAGGACGCGGGTTATTTCATCTTCGACCACGACAACGGGGTCCGCGCGCTGTTCGACGGCAACCGTCTGCTCGATCATGCCGCCGAAAACTGCCGCACGACGTTGGGCGAGGCCCTCGCGGAAGGCACCAGGGGCACCTTGACACTTTCCGGCGACGGTTCCGTGCGGCTGCGTTCTTTTGGCGATCAGGAGGGCAAAGTGCTGCTTGAGGCCAGGGCCTGGCCGGGCTTCGGGGGCGATTGCGTCAAGAATCTGATAGACCACGTTGTGAGTGGTATTCTCGACGGAACGCCGCTGGAGAATCGCGCGCGTGACTATCTCAAGGTGATCGCCATAGAACAGGCTTTGTATGAATCCGACCGGCTGGGCCTGAAAATCCGGGAGATCGACAGTGCTTGAGGCGTCAAAACCCAAGACCATCACCACCCAGGCGATGGAACAGATCCGCCAGTTGATCTTCGACGGCGAACTGGCGGCGGGCTCCGATCATCTGGAAAGCGAACTGGCCGACAGGCTCGGCATGTCGCGCACACCCGTGCGCGAGGCGACCCTGATGCTTGCCCAGCAGGGACTGCTGGAAGTGCGCCCGCGCAAGGGCGTCCGGATCGCGACCCTGTCACGCACCGACATGGAAGAGATCTATGCCGTCCTGACGGAACTCGAAGCCCTGGCGGCGGAGGAAGCCGCCTCCAAAGGGTATACCGAGGAGGACCTCGGCGCGTTGAAACAGTCCATCGAGGCGATGGAGGAGGCCTTGAAGAACGAGGACCGGGAAGCCTGGGCCGTCGCCGATCACGCCTTTCATGCCGAACTCGTGCGCCTGGGCGGCAATTCCCGCGTGCAGTCGATCGTCTCGATGATGGCCAATCAGGTGCGCCGCGCCCGCGCGATGACGCTCTATATCCGGCCGTTGCCGGTCAGGTCCAACGAGGACCACCGGGCGGTGTTCGACGCGATTCGCAAGGGAGACGCCGCCGCCGCCCGCGAGCGCCACAGGAGCCACCGCCAGCACGCCCGCGAGGTCCTGATCGATCTCCTGAAGAAGCACAAGCTGTTTCAGCTCTGACCCGGGGGCTCAGCCGCCCTGCCAGATCCTGATCGCGTCGACCGGGTAGACCAGCATCAGCACGTTCAGCGTGAGATTGTCCCGGATCACCCAAAGGGCGAGCAGTTCGAAGACGATCGCTGTCAGCACCGTGACCCAGACCGGCAGACGCCAGGCGAACACGAACCCGGCCAGCATCCACAGGATGTCGAACACCGAATTCAGGACGCTGTCGCCGGTATATCCAACGGCAATGGTCGCCTCCCGGTAGCGGTCGATGATCCAGGGGCTGTTCTCGACGATTTCCCAGGCAGCCTCGATCAGGATTGCGCCAAGCGCCCGTTCACACACCGTGTGGCGCCTGAACGCCAGCCACAGCACCCAGTAGAAGATGAAACCGTGGATGACGTGGGAGAACGTGTACCAGTCGGCAATGTGCTGGGACGAGCCGGCGAGATCGTCAGCCGGGGTCCAGAACAGGACGTAGCCGCAGTCGCAGATCGGGATCCGCCCCATGGCAAGCAGGAGGACGGCGGTCGCGGCGATCAGGGCGAAGCCGAGGAGGAAACATTTGCGGCGGCTCAAGGGACACTCCCGGGAACTGGAGGGGCTGGACAATTCAATACTGGAAATCCAGCGGGATTCTCTCTATGACCTTGCGCCAACGAAACATCAATCCGTCCGGCCTTGAATGACAGGTTGCGCCCCCGGTTTTACCGGCGCGGTCGCGCGGCCCCGCCGGATCGGCGACCAGGAGATTTTCATGACCAGCCTCAACGGCACAGCGCCCTATCAAGCCCGGCGCACCTTCGCGATCATTTCCCACCCGGATGCGGGCAAGACCACGCTGACGGAAAAGCTGCTGCTGTCGGGCGGCGCGATCCGGGCCGCCGGTCAGGTGCGTGCGCGTGGTGAACGCCGCCGGGCGCGGTCCGACTGGATGAAGATCGAGCAGGAACGCGGCATCTCCGTGTCGTCCTCCGTCATGACCTTCGAGCGTGGCGGCATCATCTACAATCTGCTCGACACGCCGGGCCACGAGGACTTCTCCGAAGACACCTACCGCACGCTGACCGCCGTCGACGCGGCCGTCATGGTGATCGATGCGGCCAAGGGGATCGAGACCCAGACCCGCAAGCTGTTCGAGGTCTGCCGCCTGCGCGACATTCCGATCATCACCTTCGTCAACAAGATCGACCGGGAGGGCCGTCACGCCCTGGAAATCCTGGACGAGGTCCAGGAAGCGCTGGCGCTGGACGTCTCGCCGCAGACCTGGCCTGTCGGCATGGGCTCGGATTTCTTCGGCGTCTACGACTGGCAGAAGAAGAAATTCCACACCTCAGCCGGCGATCGGGGAGGGGCCTTTACCCAGACAAAGGACGTTTCGGGCCTCGACGACGAGATCCTGACCGGTACGGTCTTCGATCGGGTTCTGAACGAGCTGGAAGAAAACGTTGAACTCGGTGCGGAAGGTTACGCGGAATTCGATCGCGAGAGCTTCCTGGAAGGCCATCTGACCCCGGTCTTCTTCGGCTCGGCCCTGCGCGACTACGGCATCGAGGAAATTCTCGATTTCATCGCCGAATTCGCACCGCCGCCGCATTCCCAGCCGGCGACCGGCGGCCGCACGATCATGCCGGACGAGGACAAGGTCACAGGTTTCGTTTTCAAGGTCCAGGCCAACATGGACCCCAAACACCGCGACCGGATCGCCTTCCTGCGCCTGTGCTCGGGCACTTTCCGGCGCGGCATGAAGCTGAAACACGTGCGCGCCGGCAAGCAGATCGCGGTGTCAGCGCCGATCTTCTTCTTTGCCGAGGAACGCGAGATCGCCGACCTCGCCTATCCGGGCGATGTCATCGGCGTGCCCAACCACGGCCAGCTCAGGGTCGGCGACACCTTGACCGAAGGCGAGAACATCCACGTCACCGGCCTGCCGGCCTTCGCGCCGGAAATCCTGCGCCGTGTGCGTCTTGCCGACACCATGCGCGTCAAGCAGATGCGCCAGGGCCTTCAGGACCTGGCCGAGGAGGGCCTCGTCCAGATCTTCAAGCCTGATCTCGGCTCCAACTGGATCGTCGGCGTCGTCGGCGCGCTGCAGCTCGATGTGGTGGTCGACCGGCTGAAAGCCGAATACGGCACCGAGATCGGCTTCGAGACCGTGCCCTACACCACCGCCCGCTGGATCGAGACCGACAGCCAGACGCTTCAGAAAATGATCGAGGCCCATCGCATGTCGATCGCCAACGACCGTGACGACAAGCCGGTGTTCCTGTTCAAGAACGCCTGGGAAATCGGCCATGTGACCGAGAAGTTTTCAGACGTGAAGTTCCGCGAGACGCGGGAAATCGTCTACGAGGCGTAACCGCACAACAAAGCGCCGCACAGGGAAGGGCGGAGAACCTGCACGATGCTCTAACGGACCTTGACGTTGATCGGTACCTTTGTGCCGGAGCATCCCGGTTGCGTTTATGCGAACGCCAGAGGCCCTAATGGGAGGGTTGGGTCTGAAGCACTGTTTGATAGGTGTGCTTGCTGCCCGTTGGCCCGATCTGTGCAATGTAGCGGGCACCCCACCCTTGCCCGTAGGGCTTGCCGGTGTCCCAGGACCCGGACTGCTCGGTAGCCCAGGTCTCGGCGACAACGTCGCCGCTCGGAAACTCAAACAGCTGAACCTTGGATTCCTGAGCCCTGAACGGGGCATTGCTGGACCAGCTGATAAGGCAGTTTCCGCCCAAGTTGGTCAAGGTTACCGACCAGGTCCACTGGCCTGAAGCCGTAATGGACGCTGACGACAGTGTGCCTTTATTTTTTTCCACCATGAATCGCTCCCCTGGATAAATATTTTTAATAAATGCAAATTTTAACTATGCACTAAATACGTGTAACAACAATGGATGCACGGAGCAATGATTTTCTGTTTCGATGAAACCCGGACAAAGCAATTGATGACTGCACCCGGAGTTTCGGGCAGGGAGCGGCCTTGCTTTGCGAGGAAGGCAGGCTCTGACATGTCCTTGAGATGAGGCTGCGCAAGCGTGCCAACTCTCGGCAGGCTTCCCGTTTCGAGAATGTCGTCAGGGATGGTGTCGAATGACTAAATCGCCTGAGTTCGCGGTGGATGTGCCAGGTGGCTTTCTGACGGCCTACCTTCGGCACCGCTTCGTCCCGTCGGAGCCGGCACACGCCCAACTTGTCCCTTCGATTGCCCGCATCTTCAGGGACTGTACAGGCAACTTCGACGCGCTCTACTACAATATCGACCACACTCACTTCAGGTCATGGACTTGCAAATGAGGCTGAAATGGATTGAGGCAGGTTGGTCTTTGGAGGAGCAGTCCGGTCAGTTTCCAGGGATGCGGAAATGGCCATATGGTCAATGGCACGAGATAGACTAACGGCCCCCGGATCGATCTTCCCGGCATTCATCTGAACGAAGGGCGATCCGGGGTCTGTTTGCGTCGGTTCCGGCTCTGGTCAGGATGCCCGGGCGGACGGCAGTTCGATGTCGATGCCGAGGGTCGTGACATCGCCGGAGCGGTCCATCTCGAGCCGGACGGAGTCCGGATCGATGTTGACGCGCCTTGCGACGACCGCGAGAATGTCCTCCCGCAGGCTGGAAATCAGCACCGCGTCGGAGCCGTCATCGGCCCGTTCATGGGCGAGAAGGATCTGCAGCCGGTTCTTGGCGACGGAAGCGCTCTCGTCCCGTTTGCCGAAGAAGCTCAGGATGTTCATGCGGCCCTCCCTCTGAAGAACTTGCCGAGCAGGCCCTTCTTCTCCTCGGGGATGGTCACCGGGATGTTTTCGCCGAGCAGGCGCCTGGTCGCTTCCATATAGGCCTTGGCCGCCGGTGAGGTTTCGTCCGACAGGGTGATCGGCACGCCGACATTGGACGCTTTCAGGATGTCCCTGCTTTCCGGAACCACGCCGATCAGCGGCACGGACAGGATGTCGACCACGTCGTCGGTCGCCAGCATGTCGCCGGTCTTGGCGCGCTCCGTGTCATAGCGGGTGATCATCAGGTGCTTCGGCATCCGGCCGCCGTCCTCGGCGATCTTGGTCTTGGCATCCAGAAGCCCGATGATGCGGTCGCAGTCGCGCACCGAGGAAACCTCCGGATTGGACACGATGATCGCCTCGTCCGCATGCCGCATGGCCAGCGTCGCGCCGCGCTCGATGCCGGCCGGGCTGTCGCAGATCACCCAGTCGAAGTACATGCGCAATTCGCTGATGACACTGGCGACGCCTTCTTCCGTCAGCGCGTCCTTGTCCCGTGTCTGGGAGGCAGGCAGCAGGAACAGATTGTTCAGCTTTTTGTCCCGGACGAGCGCCTGCTTGATCGAGGCTTCACCGCGCACCACGTTGACAAGGTCGAACACGACCCGGCGTTCGGCGCCCATGATCAGGTCGAGGTTGCGCAGACCGACGTCGAAGTCGACGGCACAGACCTGGTAACCTTCCTTGGCGAGCGCCGAGGCAATGGCCGCTGTGGTCGTGGTCTTGCCCACTCCGCCCTTGCCTGACGTAACCACAACGACGGTTGCGTTGCTCATGGTGTTCGTCCTGTTTCCTGTTGCGGATCTGCTGGTACCGACCAGCCGTATCCGGGGTTAATTCAGCTGTTCGAAGACCAGCGTTTCGTTCTCGAAGCGGATCTGGGCCGGCGCGTTGCGCAAGGTTGCGTCGAAGTCGTCCGCGACCTTGTAGAGGCCGTTGATGGACACCAGCTCCGCCTCGAATTTGGAGCAGAAGATGCGGGCGCAGTCCTTGCCCGAAACACCCGCCAGCGCCCGGCCGCGCAGGGCGCCGTAGACATGGATCGATCCTCCGGCGATGATCTCCGCACCGGAACTGACCGAACCGATCACGGTGACGTCGCCGTCCGGATGCAGAATGCTCTGGCCGGAGCGGACCGGTTCGGTGATCACGATCGACGCGCCGTTGGTGATGCATGCGGGGCCGACCTGCATGTCCCGGTCGGGGTCGGCGTCCTTGCCGTCCGGTTTCTTTTCCGGTTTCGGGTCTGGTTTGTCCGCCGTCGCCGCAGTCTTGGCCTGTTCGGCATCGGGCCTATCTGTTCCCGCATCGGGATTGCCCGCCACCGGTTCGGGAACGTCGACTTCGGCAGTCAGCCGTCCTCCGGAAAAACTCGGCGGCATGCCGGGTTTCAACCGCGTTCCCGCGACCCCGTCAATGCCCATAACGCGTATGGAACGCTGGCTCAGTTCCTCCAGCAAGTGCTCCAGATCGCCGATCGGGATCTTGCTGCCGCGCACATCGAGAACGATCGGCCGGTCGATGAAAAAGCCCGGGGTGCGCGCAATGATGCGGTCGATTTCCCCGAACCAGTCTGCGAACGGCAGTTCCGGACTCAGCACGATTGCAATGAAGGATTTTCCCTTGAACTTCATCTAAAGAGGGGTCCGGCGGCGTCGGCGGTCAAAGTGATTTGCTTCATTAAACTTATCATTAACCGAACCGGACAATCCGACCGCCATCCGTTTTCCACCGATATCGATTTTTCTCAAGTAATTCAGCTAATTGATGGAACGGACAGGCCGTCCGGCGTGTTCATGGGGCAGATGCCTGACAGAAATGACGAGTCGGGTCGCGAAAATCGCCGGAAAGTCCCCTGCGGCATTCCTTTGCCGGTGCAGGAGTTAACTAAATTCCTGTAAAGCTCTGGATTTTCGCCATATTGCAGTGCAATATAACACGTCGGGTGTCAGGGGCTCCGTTCGGCTTTGGGGAAAAGAATGAGTAATTTCAGCGCTGTTATGAGCTATCTTGGTCTCGCCCCTGCGGAAGCCGCTTCGGTTCTGAGAGTGACTGAGGACGATATTGTTCGCTGGTGCAACACCAGTGAGGCGCCGCCGCTGCACATCTGGCAGGGCCTCGTCAGCATGCTCGACGAAATCCGGGTTTCGGCGGAGGAAGCCGCAAAGTCGGCTGACCTCGACCATATCGAGGCGACGGATCTCAACCGGATCGACCTGATCGTCCCCGGACAGGCCGCCTCTGATTATGCCGGCCCAAAACGGGCCGCCACCGCCCTGGCCGTCGCCGCTCTGGCAAGGGTGTTCGTGTAAAAGACGGTCCAAGCATTCCTGTGAGCTTGAAGGAATTTCTCAGCCGACACCCAGATGCCGGCCAAGGGCTTCCGCGGTAACCGGTTTCGGGAGCTTGGCGAGCCGGTCGCGATAGGCATCTGCAACCGGGTCCTTGTCCGGCAGATGCCCGGAAACAGCCACGACCCTGCAGCTCTTGCGCGTTTCCAGTGCCTCCTGCACGAGCGACCAGCCGGAATGCCCGTCATCAAGTTGCAGATCCGTTATAACGGCCGAAAGCGGCCTGTCGGACCGGACCTGATCCAGCGCATCGTGGAATGAATGCGAGGTGACGACCGAATAGCCAAAATCTTCCATGAGCCTGGTAATTGCCTCGGCCGACTTCACGTCGTCATCGACGACAAGCACCTGTTCCTTGAGGGAAGGGCGGGGGACTGCTCCGCAAGGGGCGGTCTGCTCTGGAAACAGCAGTGTGACGCAGGTTCCCTGTCCGGGCATGGAGTCGATCCTGATCGAGCCGCCGGACTGATGAACGAACCCATGCACCATCGACAAACCGAGACCCGTCCCTTCGCCATCGGAACGGGCGGTGAAAAACGGTTCGGCGGCCTGCCGGAGCGTGTCCATATCCATCCCGCAGCCGTCGTCCCGGACGGAAAGCGCAATCCTCCCGTCCGCCTGTCGGGCGACGCTGATCTCGATCTCGCCGCGATCCTTGATCGCCTGTCCTGCATTGACGCAAAGGTTCAGGATGGCGCTTTCCAGCTGTCCCGGGTCGATACGGGCAAACATCGGCCCGTCATCGCATGCGATGGACAGCGCAACCGTTTCCGGCAGCGCCATGGACAGAAGATCCTCCATTCCTTCGGCGATGGCGGCGATATCGGTCTGTTGCGGCTCCAGATGCTGCTTGCGGGCGAATGCCAGCAGGCGCTCGATCAGCGACACGCCGAGTTCGACCGCATCGTTGATGCGCGCGCGCAGCACAGACGCCTTTGGCGACAGTTCGCCTTCCAGCATGTGCAGGTTGCCGGAAATGGTCGACAGGATGTTGCCGAAGTCATGCGCAACTTCACCGGTAACCTTGCCCAGGCTTTCAACGCGCCGGATTTCCTCAAGGCGTTCGTCGATGCGCTTGCGTTCGGTGGTTTCCGAAAACAGCCACACGGAACCGCCATCGGGCAGCGGAGACTGGCGGACTTCCAGAACATGCCCGGAGGCATCGGCATATTCGCCGAACCCTGCTCGGTCGTTCTCATTCGCGCGCCGCTGGAAGGCGGATTTCCCGATCAGCTCGTGCAACGTGACGCGGCCGTCGCCGCGGGCCGGTTCCAGCCTCAGAAGGTCGCGCACCCGGCTATTCTCCGCCAGGATCTGTCCCGTGGGCGACAACACGGCGACGCCGTCGCTGATGTTCTGAAACACCGTGATGAACAGCTCGTTGCGTTGCCAGACCTCCCGGGTCTTGCGTTCCAGGCGCAAGGCGTTGGAGCGGAACTTGCGGAACGCTTCGGACAATTGTCCGATTTCGTCTGAAGAACTGCTTTTCTTCGGAAGCTGCGCCTTCAGGTCGCCGGCGGCCAGTCGGCGCATGACATCGGTGATCCGGTGAAGATTTGCGGTCACATATCGTGAAACGAACAGGGCAGAGACCGCAGCGACGATCATGCTGATCGCGGTGAGCACCACGATCACGGCCTTGGCGAAGGTGATGCTCGTGGTAGTCCGCTCGCGCGACGCCTGCAGTCTCGCCTTGGCGTCCGTGACCTTCTGCAACGCATAGGCGTTCACCTGGGCAACTTCCGTACGGATGCGGAAGAGGGCGTTTTCCGCATCCAGCTTCGCCGCCAGTTCGGAATAGCGAAGCGAAAAGAGATCGCCCCTGTTGCGCACGGCATCCTCGACCTCCGCCAGCGCCGTGTTCACAAAACGAGGCGGATTGGCGTCGATTTCCTGGCGGATGCGGAGATAGTTGCTTTGGTGTTCGCCGACCTTGATCAGCTCACGGCTGCGCAGGGCACCGATGGCGGTCATGACGAGCTGTTGCAGCGATGACCAGGCCTGGCGCTCCTGCGGCGAGGCCGCGGAGGCCTGGGCCAGGGTGCGGAAGCGCCTTTGCAGGCGTTCGAGATCCTGATCGATAAGGGCAAGGGTTGCCGCGTATTTCACTTGCGGGGCCATGGCCCTGACGAGATCGTCTATTGCGGCATGAATCCGGGCGAGCGGCATGGCCACATCAGGATCGCTGCCGCCTAGCTCCTGTATGTGTTCCAGCGTCTGAAGGATTTCCTCGGCCTCGCTTTCCAACTGGAAACTGGGGCTCAAGGTCATCAGAAAGGGAGCGGAGGTCGCCAGCTCGGACGCATTGCCGGAAAGTTCAAGCGCATCGGACACCTCGATCAGCGTCTGGTCATGAAACGTCGCCAGCCGGTCCTCCGCACCGTTCAGGGTCATCAGGGCGATTGTCCCGATCACCATGATGACAACCAGCAGGAGGCCGATTGCCGAAAGCAGCAGCAGCCGGATGCTCGGTTGCCTGATGCGGGCCGCCTTCATGATCCCTCGGCCTGGAGCACGAAGATGTAGCCTTGTCCTCTGCGAGTCTGCAGATGGACGGGTTTGGACGGCACGTTCTCGATCTTGCGGCGCAGCCGCAGGATGAGCACGTCAATGGTCCTGTCCACATAGCGCTGCATGTCGCTGCCGATCTCCTGCATCAACTCGATGCGGGGGATGATGCGCTCGGGGTTTTTGACGAAATACTCAAGCAGCACGTATTCCGCATTGGTGAGCGGGATCTCGTCCCCGTTGCGGTCGAGAAGTTCCCGGCGTTTGAGGTTGACCCGCTTGTCGCCGAAGGCGATCTCCTGATCCTTGCCGGCTTTGGGGCCTGCGGACAACCCGTGCCCGTAGCGGCGAAGAACCGCCCGGATGCGCGCCACAAGTTCGCGCGGGTTGAACGGTTTCATCAGGTAGTCGTCGGCGCCCGTTTCCAGCCCGATGATCTGGTCGATCTCATCGCCGACACCCGTCAGCATGACGATGGGCAGTTCGTGAAATTCGCGGATGTGGATTGCCAGCGACAGACCTGATTCGCCCTGCAGGCGCAGGTCGATCAGCGCAAGGTCGAAATCTTCCGGATTGCCGAAGGCTTTGAACCCGGCGCTGTCGGAAAACGCGACCGGTGCAAAGCCGCTTGTCTCCATCAGCGCGGAGAGAGTCTCGCGCACATCGGCATCGTCGTCGACGATGGCGATTACCGGTCGTGTCGCGCTTGCATCCATAGCATTGCTCTTCTGCAATTCCCCGAGGTCGTCAGCGCGCCTGATCGGGCGAACAGCCCGTCGCACTCGCCTAAAACTCGCGGAATTCTGCCATTCTCATGCCGTTTCATAGTCATTTCCGTGTCCGAGACCTAGCATGAAGATCGGAGCGCGGAGGAGGGAATTTCGTTACATTTGTTTCAGCAGCCAACCCGGCGCTGTAACACTGTTAACAAAAAAGCCCGGATGCCTGTGGTCTGTTAACATATCCCCGCTCGCTTTCCTCCGTTTCCTGTCGCTAGCCTGAAGGCGATCTTTCAAGGTGCCTTGCAGTCTCTGCCGGGCAGGATTGATCCATAATGGGAGGAAAATATGAGAAATTTGTTGGCCCGGCTCGGATCCGTGGCTTTCGTGGCCGGTTTTGCCCTGACAGCGGCACATGCTGCCGATTGCGCCAATCAGGGTGCACTCGACAGCATCTATTGCGATGCAAACGGAGATCTCGTTGCCGATGCGCCGACGGACCCGGCCAAACTGAGCAACCCGGACACGCTGGTCTTCGCTTATACGCCCGTGGAAGATCCCGCGGTCTATGCAGACATCTGGGCACCCTTCATCGATCATCTGGAAAACGTCACCGGCAAGGATGTCCAGTTCTTCGCCGTGCAGTCGAATTCCGCCGAAGTCGAAGCCATGCGGTCCGGCCGTCTGCACATCGCCGGTTTCTCCACGGGGCCTACCCCCTTCGCGGTGAACCTTGCCGGAGCCGTGCCGTTCGCGATCATGGGCGGGGATGACGGCCAGTTCGGTTACCGCCTGCAGGTCTTCACCCAGGCCGACTCGGACATCAAGACACCTGCCGATATGGCCGGTAAACGCATCGCCCATACGTCGCCAACGTCCAATTCCGGTAACCAGGCGCCCCGTGCCCTGTTCCCCGCGCTCGGTGTTGTGCCGGATGAAGACTACGAAGTCATCTACTCCGGGTCGCACGACCAGTCGATGCTCGGCGTCGTTGCCGGTGACTATGATGCCGCTCCCGTGGCTTCCGAAGTCGTGGAGCGCATGGCCGACCGTGGCCTCTACGATCCGGCGGAGGTCCGTCTTGTCTGGGAAAGCGATCCGTTCCCGACCACATCGTTCAACTACGCCCACGATCTTGATCCGGCGCTGGTTGAAAAGGTCAAGGAAGCTTTCTTCAGCTTCGACTTCAAGGGCAACAAGCTCGGAGAGGAGTTTGAGGGTGTGAGCAAGTTCATCCCCATCACCTACAAGGATCAGTGGGCCGTCATCCGGCAGATCCAGGCCAGCAATGGTGTCGAATACACCCCTCAGGGCCTTGCCAAATAAGGTTTCCTGCCTTCACGGCCCGCTGTCTTCCAGGCAGCGGGCCGCTTCATCTGGGGAAAGACATGCTTAAAATCAAAAGCCTTGTAAAACGATACGGGGCAGGGGAGCCGGTGCTCAAGGATCTCAACCTCGAGATCGAGGGCGATCAGGTCGTTTCGGTCATCGGCTCTTCCGGGGCGGGCAAGAGCACGCTGTTGCGCTGTATCAACCGGCTGGTCGAACCCACCTCGGGAACAATCACGCTGAACGGGACCGATTTCACCGCCCTCGGCAGGCGCGACCTTCGCATCGCCAGACGCCGGGTCGGGATGGTTTTCCAGAGTTTCAATCTGATCGACCGTCTCACGGTCATGGAAAACGTGCAGAGCGGGCGGCTTGGTTACATTTCGACCTGGGCAGCCCTGACCCGCCGCTATCCCAAGGAGGATATCCGGCGTGCGTTTGAACTGATGGAGCGCGTCGGCATCGCGCATTATGCCGACAAGCGCGCCGACGAACTGTCCGGCGGCGAACGCCAGCGTGTCGGTGTTGTTCGGGCGCTGATGCAGCAGCCGGAAATCCTGCTGGCCGACGAGCCGACGGCATCGCTCGATCCCAAGAACGTCCGAACAGATCATGATGCTGTTGCGCGATCTGGCGAGCGAACTGAAGCTTCCGGTCATCATCAACATTCACAACGTGCACGAAGCCAAGGAATTCAGCGACCGGATCGTCGGCATGCGCTACGGACGCATCATTTTCGACGACCTGCCCAAGGCGCTTACCGACGAGGCCATGCACGACATCTATGCGGGCGTCCCGCACGCGGACCGGCAGGTCGAAGGCGAAGCGGCATGACGGCGGTGAGGGATCATTGGCGCAAGCAGCCCTTTATCGCCAGCCCGCTGCTGCGCTACGGCCTTTACGCGGCTGTGATCGTTTATATCGCCGTGACGGTGGCAACGCTGCCGATCGACTGGGCGCGCGTATCACAGGGGCTGGAACGCGCGGGCCGGATATTCGGCGGTGCGTTTCCGCCAAGTTTTCAGCGCAGCGGACTTCTCATCGACGGCTTTCTTGAGAGCCTCAAGATCGCGCTACTGGCAACGGTGGGCGGGGTTTTCCTGTCGATCCCCATCGCTTTCATGGCCGCCAGGAACGTGGCGCCTCTGCCTATCTACTATCTTGGCCGGGGCATCATCATCGTTGCGCGCAGCTTCCATCCGGTGATCGTCGCCATCGTCTTCGTGAAAGCTGTCGGCTTCGGTCCTTTCGCCGGCGTCCTGACCCTCGTCGTATATTCCATCGGTTTCGTGGCGAAGCTGCTGGCCGAACGGATCGAGGAGATTGATCCCGGTCCCGTGGAGGCCATGAAGTCGGCGGGCGCGCCCTTCCTTTCCGTACTGATCTATGCCGTCTTTCCGCAGATCATGCAGCGTCAGATCGGCTTGAGCATCTATCAGCTCGACAGCAATCTCAGGGCATCGGCCGTCGTCGGCATCGTGGGCGCCGGTGGCATCGGTGCTACACTCGCCAACGCCTTCGGCCGCTACGACTACGATTTCGCCCTCGCCATTACGATGGTCATCGTCGGGGTCATCCTGATTTCCGAAGCCATCAGCGGCGCAATCAGGAAGCGGATAGCGTAATGGAACAGCTAAGTTTGCACGAGTGGTCGCGTTACACGCCGCGACAGCGGTTTCAGCGCTACGCATATTTCGCCCTCGCGACGCTGGTCGTCGCCTGGGCACTGGGCAGCGTCAACATTGTCTGGGCCTGGGTGTGGGACGCACCGAACCAGATGGGCGATCTGTTCAGCCGCATGGTGCCGCCCGATCCGGCCAATCTGGACCAGATCCTCAGCGCCCTTCTGGACACGGTCAATCTTGCGACGATCGCGACGGCGCTGGCAGTGGTGCTGTCACTTCCGGTCGCCTATATCGCCGCCCAGAACACCACTCCGAATGCCGTCACTCTGTGGATCGGCCGGTTCATCCTGGTCTCCTCCCGTTCTGTCAACACGATCATCTGGGCTCTGCTTTTCGTGGCGATCTTCGGTCCCGGCATCGTTGCCGGCATTGTCGCCATCATGTTCCGGTCGATCGGTTTTCTCGGCAAGCTGCTGGGGGAGGCCATCGAGGAAATCGACCCCAAGCCGGTCGAAGCCCTGCAGGCCTGCGGCGCGTCCCATTTCAAGGTCGTGCTCTATGCCATCGTGCCCCAGGTAATGCCGACATTCTTTGCCGTCAGCATCCTGCGCTGGGATATCAATCTGCGCGAATCGACGGTTCTCGGGCTTGTCGGCGCCGGCGGCATCGGTGTCATCCTGCAAGGTGCCATCGACACGTTCAACTGGCAGGAAGTCTCCACGGTGCTTATCGCCATCATCGTTCTGGTGGTTGCCGGCGAGGTTGTCGCCTCGTACTTGCGGCGCAGGATACTGTAAGCGCCGGAGGCATGAGATCTCCAGACCGGATCGGTTCCAGGCTTTCGGGCTACGAGACCTGATCAGACGGATTGCGCGGCAGCGGGGGAGGTAATCTTCCCCGCTGTTCGTTTCGTCAAAGGCAAGGAACGCATTCGCACACAGAAAAACGCCCGGAAACAGAGCCGGCTTTCTTGAAGTTTTTTCCTTTTCAGCGATGATCTTGAGAATCGGCGGTGCGATCCGTTGATCTTGCGCGAGGCGGCGGGCTGCCTGTTTTTGCCGCGCCGCGGCCGGTCCGCTCTAAACCCGAGAAGGCACCGCCATGACTGAAATGCTGAAGGGGCTGATCGCCGCACTCGTTGCATTCGCCATCTTTTCCAGCCATGACGCGCTCATCAAGACGCTCGGCGGTTCCTATCCGGCGTTCCAGATCATATTCTTTTCCATATTGTTCGCCTTTGTGCCGATGTCGATGCTGATGCTGGCGGACAAGGCCGTCGACAACTTCCGCCCGCGCCATCCCTGGCTTGTGCTGCTGCGCTCGTGTCTGACGATCATTTCCATGTCCTGCGGCTTTTATGCCTTCACCGCTTTGCCCCTGGCCGAGGTCTATGCGTTGCTTTTCGCAATGCCGCTGCTGATCACCGCCTTCTCCGTACCGTTGCTCGGCGAAACCGTCAGGGCGCAGAGATGGGCTGCGGTGGTCGTCGGCCTGATCGGCGTCCTGATTGTGCTGCGGCCCGGCCTTACCGCCATGTCGCTGGGTCATCTGGCGGCTTTGACGGCCGCCTGCGCCAACTCCCTGGCCACGATCCTGGTCCGCAAACTCGGCGGCCAGGAGCGCTCCGTGGTGCTTATTCTTTATCCGATGCTCTTGTCGATGTTCGCCATGTCGCTGACGCTGCCTGTTGTCTATGTGCCGGTGAAGCTGGTCGATCTCGGCCTGATGGCGTCGATCGGCTTTCTCTCCGTGATCGCGCAGACGTTCCTGATCAGTGCGTACCGGGCGGCGCCGGCCGCGGTGGTCGCGCCCATTCAGTACAGTCAGATTATCTGGGCGACCCTGTTCGGCGTGCTGTTTTTCGCCGAAACGCCGGATATCTACGTCGCCATCGGCTCGACGATCATCATCGCCTCCGGCATCTTCGTCGTCTGGCGCGAGAGCCGGGAGAATGTCTCCCTGCAGACGCCGGTGCTCAAGACCGCCAACCCGCGCTTCGACACCGGCCCGCAACCCAAATGATCTAAAGTCAGCTTGCCCGCTTGAAGACGTTGTACCAGCGCTTCCTGGGTACCGAGATGGCCCGTTCCAGAACTTCCGCAGCATAGAGCGCCGCGTTTTCGCGCGCCTTGGCGACGCCGCTGACGACGGACGGATCGAGATCGGCCAGGCCGCCGCCGAATTCCATGATGTCGCGGAAGGCGGCGCGCTCGACGATCGGCGTCATCAGCACGTCGATGCTCTGCGCCGACAGGAAGTCCTGGACCGCTTTCATGGCACGGGTGGTCACCGCGGCATTGGTTCGCGTCAGCACGACGCAATGGCGGATGTCGTGCCGGACGATCCTTTCCAGTTTCTTGATCAAGGTCAGGATCTTGGCGCCGCCGCGCGCGTCCATCGACGATCCCTGGATCGGCACCACCACGAGATCCGACACCGACAGGGCGTTAGCCACGATCAGGTTTTCCGTTCCCTCGAGGTCAACGATGACGAAGTCCGACTGTTCGGCCGCGAAGGTGATCTGCTCGGTGATCGAGGCCGGTGAGATCTCGCTGACGACGCTGATGCCCGGACGGGACTTCGGCAGTTCGAACCACTTCGAGATCCACTTTTGCGGATCCGCGTCGAAGATCGTGACACTTTTTCCCCGTGCGGCGACTTCTGTCGCCAGCAGCAGGGCGGCTGTGGTTTTTCCGGCGCCGCCCTTTGCGTTCGCGAAGGAAATAACTGGCATCTGGGCTCTCCTGACCTTGCCGCGCATGTTCGAGATCAGCCTGAACCGCAATCGTGCGGGCAGGGCGCTGAACTCGCCGATGGTTTCATCGGGTCATATCTCACTGGAAGTCTTGGATTTTTATGGTTACCAAATTCTTAAATTCGCAATTTGCGAGCCGGTTATTCAATGAATGTCGGCACTTGTGGATAAAACGGCCGGCCTGTCTCGGTACAAATTGCAGGGCTGCGTACCCTGGAACCTGCCAGGGCGCGGACCCGTATCCGCCACAGTTTTTTGGCGGACCGCCGATTGCATGGCAATTGGCGGGCGCTTAGTGTGTGAACCGACCGCGTGATTTGCCCGCAAAAAGGACGCCCCATGCTGCACCGGATAAGGAATGGCCGCCCGGCCGGCATCGTCAGGATAGTGCTGGCGGGTGCCCTCCTCGCACTGTTGGGGATGGCAGCTCCGGTGCAGGCGGAAGCCCTGAAGCCTTACAAGGACAGGCTGTTCCGCTACAAGAAGATCCACGAGACGCTCTATGGCGGCGATTTTCTGGTGGTGGAATATTCCAAGCAGCGCGACCTGCGCGACCGCGACGAGGTCGACGAACGCCGGGTCTATGGCAATTACGTCTCCTACAAGCCCAAGCGCGGCCGGGGCAGCGCCGAACTGAACGCCAACGGCCGGGTGGTCCAGTACATGGGCACAGGCAAATGGAAGGGCGGGGCCAATGCCATCGTTCTTTATGTTCATGGCCAGGGCGGCAACCGCTTCCAGGGCATGAACGACGTCTCCTTCGGCGGCAACTTCAACCGGGTGCAGAACCTGATGGTTCGCAATGGCGGTGCCTACCTGACCGTCGACGTGACGAATTTCGACAAGCGCGGCACGGCGGACATCGCCGCGCTGATCCGGTATCAGAAACAGCTTTCCCCGCGTGCCAGGGTGGTGGTCGCCTGCGGTTCCATGGGCGGGATCATCTGCTGGAACCTCGTCAAGAACGCCAATTACGCCAGCCTTCTGAGCGGCGTTGTGCTGCTTGGCTCGCCAAAGGATCCGAATTTCCTGTCCTCCGGCGCCCTGTCGCGCAACGTTCCGGTCTACATGGGCCAGGGGACCCTCGACCGGGTCTATAACTGGGAGGATCAGGCGAATTTCTTCAAGCAGATCAAGGCCCGGGCACCGGGGTATCCGATCAGGTTCACCCTGTTCGATACTGGAACCCACGGCACCCCGATCCGCATGACCGACTGGCGCCAAGTGCTCAACTGGATGCTGCGGTGAACACGGGGATCAGGCCCGGCTCCGGGCCGGGACCTTTCGTGTGCTCTGGCCGGAACATGCCCCTGCGCTTCTGAACGCATCACAAGCCCGGTTCTACCCGTAGCAGCCCCTCCGCCAGATGGTCGAACACGGTCCGGATCCTCCGGCTGGTGTGCAGTTCCCGGTGGGTGACCAGCCAGATCGGAAAGGTCACCGGCTCGACATCCTCGAAGGCGGGCACGATCTCCGGAAAACGGGCGGCGATCTCGTCGGCCATGATCGACAGTCCGAAGCCGCGGCGGACGAACTCCCAGGCGACCACGCCATTGGGTGAGCCCAGACGGATATTGGCCTCGCCGACATCGAGGCCGAACGCGCGCAGGTAGCCGACCAGTTCCTCGTTGTTGTCGTATCCGATGAAATCGAGGCCCGCGGCATCCGCCTTGGACAACTTGCCGCCCCGGGCGTCCAGATAACAACGGGCGCAGTAGATCCGGGCAGGGGCCTCGCGCAGCTTGCGGGCATAAAGATCGGGATGATCCGGTGCCACATGACGGACGGCGATGTCCGCTTCGCGCCGGCGCAGATCGCTGAGGCTGTTGGTGCACAGCACCTTCACCTCGATACCGGGGGCCTTGTCCCGCAGCTCTCTCAGGATGTCGGGCAGGATGTGGGCTGCCATCAGATCGGTGCTGGAGATAGTCACCAGGCCCTCGACCTGCTGCGCCTTGCCCGAGGCCGCGAGCGACACCCGGCTGGCGGCCTCACCCATGACACGGACATGTTCGGCCAGCTCGATGCCGGCATCGGTCAGGACGAGCGATTTCGCGACCCGCTCGAACAGCGTCACGCCGAGCGCTTCCTCCAGCGCCGCGACCTGACGGCTCAGGGTCGGCTGGGTCAGCCTCAGGGCACGGGCCGCCGCCGACAGCGATCCTTCTTCCGCGGTCACGAGAAAGGCGCGGGCCTGGTTCCAGTCGAAGGTGATGCTCTGCCAGTTCATGCAAATATGTATATCACTCAGGCGTATTTCCGCAATTTCCATTCATTTCTGAAGAGGCTACATTTTTCGGGAAAGGAGGTCGCCAATGAGCCCGTCCTCACTGATGATCCAACTGGCCAACATTGTTCTTTCGGTGCTTGAGTTTCTGGCGTCGCCCACGGGGGGGCGTGACATCGGCCGCGGCTTTCTGCATCAGATCGGTCTGCGCGGCGGCTCCCGAAAGAAGAAACAGCCAGGGTTGTAACATCCCTGAAACGGATGCTCCGGAGATCGTCCGGAATGCGAGGTGGCGTTTGCCGAATGTCATCCTCGCTCCGTGACCTGCCCGCATGACCAGCCTGCATGACCTGGAACCGCGGATCTCAAGGCGCCCTCAACCCTGTCTGAACAAACCGAAATGGAACACCGACCTTGGCGACCACATGGAGCAATGACGTGCCGTCTTCCGCCGGCTTCTGGAGCAAGATGGCCCGCAAATATGCCGCCCATCCTATCAAGGATGAGGCCGCTTATGAAAAGACGCTGTCCCGCACGATCGAACACCTGGGGCCGGAGGACGCCGTTCTGGAACTGGGCTGTGGCACCGGGTCGACCGCCCTGCGCCTGGCGGGCAACGTTCAGTCCTACCTGGCCACGGACTTCGCCGACGGCATGATCGAGATCGCCGAGCGGAAACTGTCCGGCGAACAGGAGACCGGTGCGGCCCCTGAAGGCTTGCGTTTCGCGGTTGCCGACGTCTTCAGCGAGAAGGTGGAGCCCGCATGTGACAAGGGCTACGATGCTGTCCTGGCCTATAATTTCCTGCATCTGGTGGAAAACGGCGAAGACACGCTGGCGCGTACGCGTGAGCTGCTCAGGCCCGGCGGCCTGTTCATCTCCAAGTCGGTCTGCCTGAAGAAGCGGGCCTGGCTTTTCGGTCCGATGGTCAAGGTGATGCAGCTGTTCGGCAAGGCGCCCTATGTGCGGTTCTATTCCTTCAAGGCTCTCGAAGACCTGATCGCCGCCGCGGGCTTCGAGATCATCGAGACGGGAACCTATCCGGCGCCCTTCAGCCGGTTTGTGGTCGCCCGGAAACTGTGACGGGCCGTTCCGGCCGAACGGTTCAAGCCGGTCCGGAACGGTGGGCAGGGACAGCTTGTGGCGATCGGGGGCGGATGCTAGGAGTTGTCCACTCTCCGTCACCGCTTCCTTGAAAGCCTGTGAATGCTGGTTCGCGACCGCGCGTTTTTCACGTCCCTGTTCCTGACGGTTCTCGCCGACCAGATCCTCTTGTTCCTGGTGCCGCTGGTGATCTTCCAGATCACCGGGAACGTCGCCTGGTCGGGCCTGGCGTTCTTTTTTGAAACCCTGCCGCGCTATCTCACCTTTCCCGTTGCCGGCATCCTGTGTGACCGGATGTCGCCGATCCTGCTCCTGCGCATCAGCCGGATGCTCCGGGCCGTGGCCTGCGTCGCCGGGATCACCGGGCAGATCGTCTTCGGCGGCGTCTGGTGGCTGATCGGCCTGTCGGCTGTCGTTGGCATCCTGACGACCCAGGGCATGCTGGCACTGGAGATGGTGCTGGTGCGGGCCTTTTCCGATCAGCGCTTTGAAAAGGTGGCGAGCTATGGCCAGCTTGCCTCGCAGATGGGTGTCGTGCTCGGCCCGCTGACGGCGGCCTACCTGATGGCATTCTGGCCCTGGGAGGCGGTTGTCGTGCTGGCGACGGTGCTGTTCCTGCTCGCCGATCTTGTCTTTCTGCTGTGGCCGGGACAGGCGCGCATGAAAACCGCTCCGCAGACCGCCCGGCCCCGCCATCCGGTGGCAGACCTGAAACATGCGCTGGTGCTGGTCTGGCGTCTGCCGGGTCTTGCGCGCGCCATCGTTCAGGCGGCCGGGGTCAACCTGATCGTGGGGGCCACCCTGGCGACCGCCGCGGCCATGATGACCGGGTATTTCGCCCAGAGCGAGCAGGTCTATGCCTGGCTGCAGGTCGGCGGTGCGTTGGCGACGCTCGGCGTCCTGTCGCTGACGGCCCATGTGCCGCTGGGTCTGACCACCCTCGGCCTGACCGCCTACATGCTGATCTGCATCGGCGCCGTGCTGACCGGGGCAGGCGGCCACCCGCTGGTCTATGCCGCCGGTTTCCTGCTGATCGCGGGTTTCGACAAGATGTTCAACATCTATGTGCGCACCTTGCGCAAGGAGATCATTCCACCGGAGGAATTCGGCAAGACCACTGGCGTGATCATCTGTCTCAACAACCTGTCCCAGCCACTGGCGGGCCTGGTCGTTGCCCTGTTCGCGGCCGGCGATGACGCCAGGAGCGTGCTTTTGGGGCTGGCGGTGGTCATGGCGCTTCTGGGCGCGGTGACCTGGCGGCGGCGGTAGGGCCCTTTCAGGCTTGCAGGGTGTCGTTGGTCTCTGGTCCCGGGTGAAAGGGATCGCCATCGGCCGCCGCGCGGACGATGTCGGCAATCTCCATGAGCTGGCCGGCCAGCGGGCTGGACTTGCGCCAGACCATGCCGACGGTGCGCCGTGGTTCCGGGGTCTCGAAACGGGAGATTGCGACGGATGCGGAGCGCGTTTCCACCGGCACGGCCATTTCCGGGATCAGGGTGACACCCATGCCGGCACCGACCATCTGCACCAGCGTGGACAGGGAACTGGCGTCAAGCACCTCTCTCGGAGGGCCGGAGGGCAGATTGCAGAACGACAGGGCCTGATCCCTGAAACAATGGCCTTCCTCCAGCAGCAGCAGCCGCATTTCTCGCAAGGTGTCGGCATTTGGCAGCGGCGCATTTGCCTCCCGGGCCGACCGCACCAGCACGAACGGTTCCTCGAACAGGGGCGTTTCCTCCAGAGTGGGTTCCGACACGGGCAGCGCGACGATTGCCGTGTCGAGGCGGCCGTCGGCGAGTTCCTGGATAAGCTTCGGTGTCACCGTCTCGCGCACATGGATGTCCAGGCCTGGAAAGCGGCCGGTCAGTTCGCCGACCACCTTCGGCAGCAGGTAGGGCGCCACCGTGGGAATGACGCCGATGCGCAGGCGCCCGACCAGCCGGTCCCGCGAGGCGCGGGCAAGGTCTCCCAGTTCGTCGGCGGCCCGCAGGATGTCGCGGGCCCGCTCCGCAGCGACCTCGCCGAAATGGGTCAGACGCACCTGCCGGGCACCGCGCTCGAACAGGGGCGCGCCGAGCGCTTCCTCCATCTCCTTGATCTGCATCGACAGCGCCGGCTGTGAAATCGAGCAGGCCTCGGCGGCTCGTCCGAAATGCTTGTGGCGGGCGAGCGCCTCGAAATAGCGGAGTTGTTTGAGCGTGATGTTGATCATAAGATAATCTTATCAAAGTTATCAGTAAATACAACTTCCTCTGATAATCGGGGTTTGCTACTGTGAAATCAGAAGAGGTCAGGGACACGGTCGCCGGCACGCTGGCATCGGTTTCCCCGGCTCCTTCGAGATGATTTTTGACACTCTTTGGTTTGTCGTCAGAGGCGGAACCGGCGGAATGCCTCATCGAGGTTTGACGCGGCGAAACCGGTAGGCTGACATCAGGTCAGAGTTGTATGAAATGGTGATTGTCACCATAAATTGAACTGGAGAGGGATATGGACGCTAAGGTGGAAAAGACGGGCGGTTGTCCGGTCATGCACGGCGGCAACACCGGGATGGACAAGCCGGTCAACAGATGGTGGCCGGATGCGTTGAACCTCGACATCCTGCACCAGGGGGGCGCGCGCACCAACCCCATGGATCCGGACTTCGACTACAAGGAAGCCGTCAAGGGACTCGACCATGAAGCGGTCAAGGCCGACCTCCGCGCCCTGATGACCGAAAGCCAGGACTGGTGGCCGGCCGACTGGGGGCACTACGGCGGTCTGATGGTCCGCACGGCCTGGCACTCCGCCGGGTCTTATCGCATGCAGGACGGCCGCGGCGGTGCGGGATCCGGCAATGTGCGGTTCGCTCCGCTGAATTCCTGGCCGGACAACGCCAGCCTCGACAAGGCCCGCCGTCTGCTGTGGCCGGTGAAGAAGAAATACGGCAACGCGCTTTCCTGGGCCGATCTCATCATTCTCGCCGGCAATATGGCTTACGAATCCATGGGCTTCAAAACCTTCGGATTCGGCTTTGGCCGCGAAGATATCTGGGGGCCGGAGATCGATGTCTACTGGGGGTCCGAAAAGGAATGGCTCGCGCCGTCTGAAGGCCGCTACAGCGACACGGACGATTCGGAGAGCCTGGAGAACCCGCTGGCGGCCGTGCATATGGGGCTGATCTACGTCAACCCCGAGGGTGTCGACGGCCATCCCGATCCGGTTCGCACCGCGAAGGATGTGCGTGAAACCTTCCGCCGGATGGCAATGAACGACGTGGAAACCGCGGCGCTGACCTGCGGTGGTCATACGGTCGGCAAATGCCACGGCGGCGGCCAGGCCGCTTTTGAAAATATCGGCGTCGAGCCGGAAGCCGGCGGTGTCGAGGGGCAGGGCCTCGGCTGGATCAATCCCGGCCAGGAAGGCAAGGCTGCGAACGCCTTCACCTCGGGCATCGAAGGTGCCTGGACGCAATTCCCGATCCAGTTCGACATGGGCTATTTCGACTACCTGTTCAACTATGACTGGGAATTGAAGAAGTCTCCGGCCGGCGCATGGCAGTGGGAACCGGTCAACATGCCGGAAGACAAGAAGCCGGTCGACGCGACCGACCCGTCTGTCCGCCGCAACCCGATCATGACCGATGCCGACATGGGCATGAAGATGGATCCGATCTACAACGAGATCTGCCGCAAGTTCATGGCGGACGAGGCGTATTTCCGCGATGCCTTCGCCCGCGCCTGGTTCAAGCTGACCCACCGCGATATGGGCCCGAAGGTCAACTACATCGGTCCGGACGTCCCGACCGAGGACCTGATCTGGCAGGATCCGATCCCGGCAGGCTCCACGTCCTACGACGTTGACGCCGTCAAGGCGAAGATCGCCGAAAGCGGACTTTCCGCTTCGGAACTGATTGCGACCGCATGGGACAGCGCCCGCACCTTCCGCGGCTCCGACAAGCGGGGCGGCGCCAACGGTGCGCGGATCCGCCTGGCGCCGCAAAAGGATTGGGAAGGCAACGAGCCGGAACAACTGGCCAAGGTGCTTGGCAAGCTGGTGCCGATCGCCGCGGAAACCGGTGCCTCCGTTGCCGACGTGATCGTTCTGGCGGGCAATGTCGGTGTCGAGCAGGGCATCAAGGCGGCCGGCTTCGATGTGGCGCTGCCCTTCGCCCCGGGCCGCGGCGATGCAACGGATGAACAGACCGACGCGGAGTCCTTCGATGTCATGGAGCCGCTCTCGGACGGCTTCCGCAACTGGCAGAAGGAAAAATACGTCGTCAGCGCCGAAGAGATGATGCTCGACCGGGCACAGCTTCTGGGCGTGACCGCTCGGGAAATGACGGCTCTGGTGGGCGGCCTGCGTGTGCTCGGCGCCAACTACGGCGGCAGCAAGCATGGTGTCTTCACCAAGCAGGAAGGCGCACTGACCACGGACTTCTTCGTCAACCTGACCGACATGAAGTACAGCTGGCTTCCTGTCGCCGACGGCATCTATGAAATCCGCGACCGCAAGCTGAACACCCTGGAGTGGACGGCAACCAGCGCGGACCTGGTGTTCGGATCCAACTCGGTCCTGCGCGCCTATGCCGAGGTCTATGCCCAGGACGACAACAAGGAGAAGTTCGTCAGGGACTTCGTGGCCGCCTGGACGAAAGTCATGAACGCGGACCGGTTCGACCTGCACTGACATCGGTCACAACAGGTAAAAATTGCGGCGCTCCGGATTTCCGGAGCGCCGTTTTTTTGCGTTGCAACGTAAGTCTTGCGTCAGCAGTATCCCGTATTTCCCAAAAAAGTCATTGTTCCGTCACAAGGATGATGTTGCACTGCGAAGAGGACTTGGTGGTCCTTGCCGGTTTCCGGAACCAGGCTGCCCGGTTGGAGTGGCGAGACCTGCAACCCACAGAATTGGAGCGGAGTGCGCATGTTCGATTTGACGGGCCAGAAATCCCTGGTTGTCGGGATCGCCAACGATCAGTCCATCGCCTATGGCTGTGCGAGGGCCTTCAGGGCCCAGGGTGCCGATCTCGCCGTGACGTATCTGAACGAAAAGGCCGAGCCTCATGTGCGCCCGCTGGCGGAGGACCTGGGGGCCGACATCATTGCGCCGCTGGATATGCGCGACGATGCGCAACTCGAGGCGCTGTTCACGCAGATCACGGAAAAATGGGGCTCCCTGGACACGCTCCTTCATTCCATTGCCTTTTCAAGGAAGGACGATCTGCACGGCCGTGTGATCGATTGTTCCGCCGACGGCTTCGGCGAAGCAATGGATATTTCCGTGCATTCCTTCCTGCGCCTGATCCGCAAGGCCGAGCCTCTCATGCCCGAGGGCGGCACCTGCATGACCGTCTCCTTCATGGGCGCGCAGAAGGTGGTCGAGAATTACGGCGTGATGGGTCCGGTCAAGGCCGCGCTGGAAGCGGCGACACGCTACGCGGCGGCGGAATTGGGTCCCAAGGGCATTTCCGTTCACGCGCTGTCGCCGGGGCCGCTCAAGACCCGCGCCGCGTCCGGAATCGCCGAATTCGACGCGTTGCTCAACGACGCCGCGGAGCGCACCCCGACCCATCAACTCGCAACGATCGACGACGTTGGCGCCTATGCGGCGTTTCTTGCCAGCCGGGAGGCATTCAACGTTACCGGCGTCGTTCATCCGATCGACGGCGGCTACAGTATTCTTGGATAGGAGGTCCTGATGAAGGACATGTTTGACGCTTTTGAAAAAGGCCACAACGAGTTTCTGAATTCGCTCAGCGACAGCACCGCCTGGACCCCCTCGGAACGGGTCATCGCCCTGCAGGCTCAGGCCACGGAACTCTCCAATCTTGCCGAACTGATGGGCCGCGGGCTCGGCAAGAATCTGACCAAGATCACTGAAACTCACAAGAGCCGCTGGCAGAAAAGCCTTTCGGACTTCAACCAGGCCATGGAAAACATGAGCGGAACCCGGAACGCCGGCGGGCTTTTCAGGGCCTGGGAAGACTATTGGAAGGATGCGTCCCAGCGCATGGTCCTGACCATGGACACTCTGCGCCAGCGCGGCGACAATTTTCTCGAGCATGAGGAAGCAGGCTGTCCGCCGGTTCTCAAATACGACTATGAGGTGGTTCTGGACGGAGCGGATCTGCCGCATCCGAGCTGCTATATGCTGCTGAAGATCGTGCCGCCCAGGGATGTGCACTGCAAGGAGCCCAAGCCCTGGAAGCGTCCCTATATTATCATCGATCCGCGCGCGGGCCATGGCTCCGGCATCGGTGGGTTCAAGCCGGACAGTCAGGTTGGTGTCGCCCTGCGTGATGGCCACCCGGTCTATTTCGTCGCTTTCAGCCGGATGCCGGAAAAAGGTCAGACCCTTGCGGATGTCACCCGTTCCGAAGCGGCATTCGTCCGCAAGGTGATGGAGCTGCATCCGGAGGCGCCCCATCCGATCATCACCGGCAACTGTCAGGGGGGGTGGGCAACCCTGATCCTGGCGGCAATGAACCCGGACCTGTCCGGTCCGATCCTGCTGAACGGCGCACCGGTGGCCACATGGTCCGGACGGGTGGGCGAGAACCCCATGCGCTACAATGCGGGTGTCCTGGGCGGAACCTGGAATGCGATGTATTATTCCGACCTCGGCCACGGCATTTTCGACGGGGCGGACCTTGTCCAGAATTTCGAACAGCTCAACCCGTCGCGAAATTATTTCGGCAAATATTACGACCTTTACGCAAAGGTGGACACCGAACCTTCGCGTTTCCTGGAGTTCGAACGCTGGTGGGGCGGCTATTTCCTGTTCAACGAAGCTGAAATGAGGTGGATCGTCGAGCAGCTCTTCGTCGGCAACCGGCTGTCCAAGAACGAGGCCCAGCTTGAACCGGGTATCAACGTCGACATCAGGCGGGTTCGCGCACCAATCATCGTGTTCGCAAGCTGGGGCGACAACATCACGCCCCCGCAGCAGGCGATCAACTGGATCATGGACACCTATACGGACGAGCGGGAAATCGCCATCCGCGGGCAGAGGATCATCTACATGATCCACGATCAGGTCGGTCACCTCGGAATTTTCGTGTCTTCGAAAATCGCCAAAAAGGAACATACCGAGGTCACATCGACCCTGAAGACCATCGAGGCGCTGGCCCCGGGCCTTTATGAAATGACCATCGACGATTACGAGGGCGATCTTCTGGAACGCGAATTCACGGTCAGCTTCCATGAACGCACGATGGACGATCTGAAGCTGATCGATGATGGCCGGGACGATGAAATTCCATTTGCCGCCGTCGCCCGCGCATCCGAACAGCAGGCCGAATTCTACGATGTCTGCATACGTCCTTTCGTGCAGGCAGGTGTGACCGAACAGAGCGCCGACCTGCGCCGCAAGACACATCCGTTGCGAGTCGAGCGGGCCTCATTTTCAAGTCTCAATCCCTTTTTGAGCGCGCTGCCGGGCTGGGCCGAGCGTGTGCGTGAGGGACGAACGCCGGCGGCAGCGGACAATCCGTTCGTCGAACTTCAGCATGTCAACGCGGCCCTGGTGGAGCAGTCGATGGATTTCTATCGGGATCTGCGTGACACCGCTTACGAAAGCTTGTTCTACAGCCTCTGGGGCTCTCCCTACATGCGCTGGTTCGGCCGCCCCAGGCAGCCGGGCAGGACGCTGAAAGGCAAGGAAGAAATGCGCAGTCTGCCGCCGGTGCAGGCCGCGCTGATGCATATCGAGGAAGGCGGGTTCTGCGAAGCGGTGATCCGCATGCTGATCCTTCTGGCGGAAAGTCGCGGCACGGTTCGCGGCGACCGGCTGGAACGCTCCGCCCGCGTGTTGAACCGGGACGAGCCGTTCAAGTCGTTGAAGCCGGAAGAACGCAGCTTCATGCTCCGGGAGCAGACCCTGATCGTGGAATTCGCCCGGGATCAGGCAATCGAGACCCTGCCCCAACTCCTGGAGACCAGGGAGGACCGTGAGCTGGCGTCGAAGGTGGTGCGCTACGTGCCGGGAGCCGTCGACGAGATGGCACCTCACACCCTGGAATTGCTGAAAACGTTCAATCGTGTCCTGGGGCTTCCGCCCGTCTCGGGAGACATTACCGACGATCCGCTGCAGTCGGCCAGTCCGCAAGGCGCCGCGAAAACGGTACGCCTGCCGGACCGGCCCCCCGAAGAGACGTACGGCGAACGCGTCGACGAGGCCTCCGGCGGGACGGAAGCGAAGGCCGCATCCGCATCTCCCCAGCCGAAGGCAACATCACCCCGCAAACAGGCCGGGCGCAAGGCGCCTGCACGCGAGGGAAGCACGCCGGAGGGCCCAAAACCTGCTGCCGCGCGCAAGCGGCGGGGCGCGGCGACGGCTTCGGAAGAACCTGCGGAATAAGGTGCCAGCATCGAATTGACTGCATCGAATTGAAAAAAAATGGGGCGTCCGGGCCTCTCGAACGCCCCCAGAGCCCCTCTGGTTTTTTTTGGAGTTAGGCTCTGATCCGGAAACCATTCCGTTTCCCGGTTCATGTGGCAGGACACGGGTTGTGTGTCCGCCGCATCTGCTCGGGTGACGGTAAAATTACCTATGCCAGAATAGCGATAACGCCGGATACGGCAAGTCCGTTCCGGGCGGAAATCCGTCAAACCGGTATTGCGCCGCACGCGGTATCTGGCCAATGGTGGACACCGGGCGAACTGCCACAAAGAGGCGAAATCATTTTGCATGTTTGACTGGACCTACAGGAAGCGCCTGAAAGACGACCTGGAAATATGGGTCGCGAATGGCTGGGTGCCCTCCGAGGGGGTCGCCGCCATCCTCCGGGATCAGGAGCAGGACGATGGCCGCTCGCGACTGCCCATGGCACTTGCCGGCATCGGCATGGTGTGTGTTGCACTGGCGATTTTTGCCTTTGTCGCGGCAAATTGGGAAGCGATCCCGAAGGCTGTGAAGCTTGCGGGAATTGCCGTTCTTGTCCTGGGCAGTCATCTGCTCGCGGCTTCGGCCGCCGCCAGGGGCCGCAAGGGCATATCGGATCTGGCGACCGGGTTCGCGACGCTTGTTTTCGTCGGGGGCATGGCGCTGGTCGGACAGATCTTCCATCTGCCGTCCGACTGGGCAGGCGGGGCTTTTCTGGTCGTTGTCGGCGGCCTTGCCGCCGCCTGGCTCACCGGATCGAAAACGTCGCTCGTTGTTGCCTGTGCCGCGGCTGTCACCTGGCAGGTGACCCGGTCGGATATCGGAGCGTCCGATCCGATGCTGGATCTTGTCGGACTGGTGTTTCTGGTGGCCGCCGCTGCCCATGCCGTCATTCATCTCGCCCGCCTGTCGCGCTGGGCGGCAATCAGCCTGCTTTGGGTGACCTATGGCCGCTGGTTTGCCGATACCGCGGATGTGTTGGGAGACGGTGACGATGCCATATCGGCCATGGCGCTGGTTGGCGCGGGCGGTCTTGCCGCCATCCTGCTGCAACTCGACCCTGTCGCGGACCTGTTCGTCAAGTGGTCCAGCGGCAGGCCCTTGCGGCGCCACGGCCACTGGCTGATGACACGTTCGCTGCAGGACGCCGGACTTCTGGTCCTGTGCGCGCTGATCGTGCTCGCCCTGGTGCTCCAGCCGGAGTTCCACGGCGATCACTATCTGCGCGGTCTGCTGGCCATGCCGGGCCTGCTGCCGTTGGGGGGAGCGGTTCTCCTGTGTGCGACGGGGCTGCTGCTGTCCTTCAAATCCGCGAAGTCCATGGCGCTGTTCGCCGCCGCCGGGCTTGTCCTGCTGGCACTGCTGGCGCCGTTGGCAACGGCCAGCGTTCCGGTCCGGGCAGCGATGTGCCTGGCCGCGCTGACCGCATTGTGCGCGCTGGGGACCTGGTACAACAACCGGGCCTGGATGCTGTGCGCCTATCTGGGGCTGACGGCGGTTGCCCTGTGGCTGCTTCAGGTCACGATCGGCTCCTTGCTGGGTCAATCGGTGTTCTTCCTGGTTGCCGGGCTCCTGCTGCTTGCCATGGCGCTCTGGCTTGCGCGGCTGATGAGGCGGGGCCCGTCCGCCGCCGGAGCGCCGGCGCAGGACCGGGAGGCCGGGCCATGACGAACGCAGCCTCCACCTCCGGCCGCGTCCCGGTGCCACGCGCGTATCTGGTCTGGGGCCTGGTGGCTCTGATCCAGCTGGCGCTGATCGCCCTCCCGCTGGCGGATCGGGTCGATGTTCAGCGCAATGGCGAGCGCGTTCAACTGGAACTGATTCCGGTCGACCCGCGCGATCTTCTGCGCGGCGACTATGTGATCATCAATCTGGCGATCGGCAGGGTGTCCATCGACGTCGAGGGAGCGGAAACGGTGCGCGCGGGCGACACGGTCTACGTCGGCCTGACCGCGCAAGGCGAGAGTCCCCCCGGACCGGCGGTGATCGCCAGAGACCGGGCCGGGGCGGGCAGGCTGGCGCTTGCCGGAACGGTCGTTTCCGTCTCGGGGACGGAAGTCCGGATCGATTACGGCATCGACGCCTTCTTCGTACCGGAAGGAGAAGGCCGCAAAATCGAACGGCTGGATGCCAGCCGCGTGCTTCTGGAAGTCGCGATCACCGGGGACGGACGGTCTCTGCCGATCCGTCTTCTCATAGACGGCCAGGCGTTCAGGTCCGACGCCATCTTTTGACGTGGCGCCATTCTGGCGCTATGAGCGCTGCACCCGATAGCCAGCCGAAAGTTCCTGATGTCCGATCCCGCGCTCGACACATTGATCCTGCCGATTGAAACCGGTGCCGTCGTGCTGACGGAAAAGCCGCGTGTCCTTTTCCTGCGCGCCCGTGCAGGCCGGTCTCTTGCCGGGCTGGTCGGTGCGGACCTGCTGTGCGAACAGAGCTTCGCCCCGGACCGGGATGCGCTGCTCAAGGCGGGCCTGAACGTGGTCGCCGAGACCGATGAGACGGGTTTCGATGCGGTGCTGGTGCTGCCGGGCCGCCAGCGCCAGGAAGCCCGCGCTCAGCTCGCCCGCGCGGTGTCCAGGACAAAATCCGGCGGTATCGTCATTGCCTGCGCCTCGAACACCGAGGGGGCCAGGACCCTGGAACGCGACCTGGAGGATTTGCTGGGCGGTGCCCAGAACCTGACCAAGAACAAATGCCGGGTCGTCTGGGAGACCGTCGAGGCCGGCAAGCGAAATGACGGTCTTCTCGCCGAGTGGCTCGAGTTCGACGCGCCGCGCGCGGTTCTGGACGGGGCCTGGATCAGCAGGCCCGGCATATTCGCCTGGGACAGGATCGATGCGGCATCCCGGCTGCTCGCCGACTATCTTCCCGAGACGCTCAAGGGCAAGGGGGCCGATCTCGGGGCCGGGTTCGGTTTCCTGACGCAGTCGGTTTTTGAAAAGGCGGCCGGCGTTGCTGCCATGGATATCTACGAGGCCGAAAAACGCGCCCTTGAGCTGGCGGAGCAAAATCTTTCCGGCTTCAAGGGCAAAAAAACCATGAACGGCATCTGGTCGGACGTGACCCGGGGCATCGAGGGACCTTACGATTTCATTGTCTCCAACCCGCCCTTCCACCAGGCGGGCAGGGCCGAGCGGACCGATGTCGGTCAGGGCTTCATCCGGGCGGCAGCGGCAGGTTTGAGACCCGGCGGAGAATTCTTCATGGTCGCCAACCGGCATCTGCCCTACGAGCAGACACTCGCCAACGTCTTCGCCCAGGTCACCCAACTGGCCGACGAGGGCGGCTACAAGGTGATCCGGGCGGTGAAGGCCAAGGGCAAGGCAAAAGGGGGGCGTTGACATGCGGCTGGTGAAGCTTCTCGCCAATCTCGGCTATGGCAGCCGCAAGGAAATGCAGACCGCGATCCGCAACGGCTGGGTCACTGACCGGGGCGGCAATCGGCTCAAACCCGATGCGAAGACGGCCCACGAGGACATCTTGTTCGACGACGAGCCGCTCGACCCGGCCCAGGGTGTGGTCATCCTGATGAACAAGCCGGTCGGCTACACCTGCTCGGTCAAGGACCAGGGACGTCTGGTCTACGATCTGCTTCCCGACAGGTACCGAATGCGCAAACCGGTGCTGTCCACCATCGGCCGGCTCGACAAGGAAACCTCCGGCGCGCTGCTGTTCACCGACGACGGCACGTTCCTGCACAAGGTGATTTCCCCCAAGGCGGAAGTCCCGAAAGTCTATGAGGCAACGCTCGACCGGCCCATGAAAGGCGACGAGGCCGCGCTGTTCGGGTCCGGCGAAATGATGCTGGAAAGCGAGGTCAAGCCGTTGAAGCCCGCCGGCCTTGAGGTTGTGGACGAGACCCATGCCCGCCTGATCTTGCACGAAGGCCGCTATCACCAGGTCCGCCGCATGTTCGCCGCCACCGGCAATCACGTCACCGCTCTTGTGCGGAGCCGCATCGGCGGGCTCAGCGTCGAGGGGCTGGAAGAGGGTGGCTGGAAAGTGTTGTCGGAAGAGGACAAGGCGCTCATTTTCGCGTCTGAGTAAATTTTCGGCGCGCTCAAGTCCACACCGGCGCCGCCCCGGCCTTGAACCGGGGCCTCGCGGCAGGTCCCGGCTCAAGACCGGGACTGCCTGGTCTTCCGAAGTTTTTCACACCGACATTTGGAAGTGCCGTTGCGTGTGTCTATGCGTCCCCGTTCCGGCTCAGCACCCGGATGCGGCTGTCGAATTCGCCGCGGTCGACATAGCAGCCGCGCAGGTGGCGGAAGCCGGTGTTCGGGTCGAAGGCCGACCGGCCATGCAGGACGCGGCGATTGTCGAAGATCACCATTTCCCCGCCTCTCAGCCGCGTCGTGACGATGTAGTCGTCGGAACGGGTCATCTGCATGAGCGTCCGGTAGGCCCGGTAATAGGCTTCAAGTTTTTCCGCCGGCAGGTCGAAGATGCCGGCCAGATGCGCGTTGAAATGCAGTTCCTGCAGATTGCCGAAGGGATCCAGGTCGATCACCGTGTGGTGTCGGCGGATGTCGGTGTCGTCGTCCTGGAACCGGAACGGAACGGGCGTGTCGGCAAGCTGCCTGAAGGCGTCGGGATCCTGACTGGCCAGGTCCGCGGCAATGGCGAAACCGTCGCAGAAGGTCGAGCCGCCGCCTTCCGCCTCATTGGCCAGGCAATGCAGGAACTGGAAGCCGGGCGGCAGTTCCTGATTGGCGAGATCCGTGTGCAGCGGCAGCGCATGGGAGGTGTAGGCGAGATTGTTGGGATTGGGTTTCGACATGACTTCGAACGTGGTGCCGAAATTGGTCTCGCGCAGAAAACCGATCCGGCGGGCCATGGCAATGCCCGCCTCCGCGTCGTCGGCCATGCCGTCGACCAGGGCCAGACCGGTCTTTTTCGTCTCGATCAGGAAGGCCAGCAGGGCATCGTCCCGGGTCATCAGATCCTGTGCCGCCGCGCGCGGAAGTGTGTCCGGGTCGAGATCGCCGCGCCACGGGACCGGGTCGATCCGGGCCGGGTCGGCAAGGCCGAGGCCCGGCCGGTGATCGCGCAGCCAGCCGGGCTGGTACCGGCTGACATGGCCGCCATGGCTCCAGGTCAGCACGATGTCGCCGTCTTCCAGCTCGGCCCGGGAAACGGCAATGTCCAGCGGAATGCCGGTGAGGTCGAATTGCCGTTCCCGGGTCTGGGGATGGAAACCGCTCGGACAATTGTCGCGCAGCCAGAGAAACGGATAGTCGGCCCGTGTGCCGTCCGGCCAGGCGACATGAAGCACGCGGTCGTCGCCGCGCAGGGAAATGCGTGTCATGATGAAACGTCCGTTGATGTGTTGCAGGTCCAGGGCGCCTTGCAAGGCGCATGCATCAACGGTCGGCGGGGGGCGGCCACCACCAGTAGGCCTTGTTATGCGGATTGCCGGGATTGCGCCCGAGAATTGCGAACATTCACTTTCAGACCTGCTCGCGGGCAGAGCCCGCCGTTCAAACCGTTTTGAACGCTACCGCAAAAGCGGCATCCGGCAAAAGGGATTTTGCCGGATGCGCAAGGAATGCGGGCACAGGCGGTCTAGCCTTTCGAGGCCCGGGCGGCGAGCGCGATGGTGATATAGCTCCAGCCGTTGACAAGAACCGAGATGCCGGCGATCAGGCCGAGCGCCCAGGCGGCGGAACTCGGCAGTTCCAGCCAGATCATGATACCGGCGGCCAGCGACACGATGCCGGCGATCAGCACCCAGACCCAGCCTTCATGCGGTTTCAGCTTGAAGGCGAGCAGGATCTGGCTGATGCCCTGGGCCGCGAAGATCGCGGCAATGACGATGGTCAGCGCGAAGGTGCCGGCCAGCGGGTTCACATAGATGACGATGCCGCCGATCACGGCGATGATGCCGGTGATCAGGTTCCACAGGAAACTCGTGGTTTCCTTGGTCTTGAAGGAATTGTAGATCTGCACGAGGCCGCCGACGAACAGCACGGCCGCGATCAGGATGGTGACCGCGAAGGATGTTGCCAGAGGCGCGGCGATCAGGATAATGCCACCCAGGACAAGCGCGATGCCGAGCGCCAGGAACCAGCCCCAGTTCTCCTGGATTTTCTGTTTCATGTCTTCCACAGCCTGAGCCGTATCTATCATTGCGACCTCCCCACGTTCCGGTTTCCGATACTGATGTTGACCGTAACTCCTTCGCAAACAAACGCAATATACCTATGGCAATTCTGCCGGGGACAACCGGTTGTCGAACGGCTTGACTTCCTGTGTGTATATGCACACAACAGGGCCATGGAAGAGGACGATTTTTCGCTCTGCGTGCTGGACAACGCGCGCAAGGCGGCCCGGGCGGTGAGCCGTCACTATGACCGTCTTGCCAGGCAGGCGGGCCTGACGGCCGGCCAGTTCTCCGTGCTTGTGGCTGTTCGCCGGCCACGGCAGGCGACAACCGGTGAGCTTGCGGACCGGCTGTCCATGGAACGCACGACACTGGTGCGCAACCTCGCGCTGCTGGAACGCAAGGGACTTGTCATCTCCGCCCGCTCCAGCGAGGGCAGAGGCAAGCATTATCTGCTCAGCGGGGAGGGCGCGCGCCTCCTTGCGGACGCTGTCCCACTGTGGCGCCAGGCGCAGCGGGACGTCATGGGTCATTTGGGCGCGGATGAATTTACCAGGACAATCAATGTCTTGAAGAGGCTTTCGAAACTATGATCGGGATGCGTTGAATCAGAATTTCAACGCTCTGGCAAACAGCGTTAACAGCCCCTCCCTGCGCAGGACATGGTGCAGGCCGGCAACAACAAGAGGTTAAGACATGCGGCGTGTGGTGGTAACAGGACTGGGCATCGTATCTCCCCTGGGAACCGGGGTCGAGGCATTCTGGGAACGGGTCGCGGCCGGAGAAAACGGCATCCGCAGGATCACCCGTTTCGATGCCTCCGACCTGGCCTGCCAGATTGCCGGTGTCGTGCCGTCCAAAGAGGAAGACCCGCACGGCTTCGATGTCGACGCGGTGATGGACCCGCGTGAGCAACGCCGCTCCGACAGGTTCATTCAATTCGCCATGGGGGCGGCCACCGAAGCGCTCGCCCATGCCGGCTGGGCACCGAAGACCGACCGCGAGAAAGAACGCACCGGGACCATCATCGGCACCGGCGTCGGCGGCTTTCCGGCGATGATCGCGGGTACCCGTCTGGTCGACGAGAAAGGCCCGCGCAGGGCGTCGCCGTTCCTGGTGCCGTCCTTTCTCGCCAATCTGGCCGCCGGTCAGGTGTCCATCCGCCATGGTCTCAAGGGACCGCTCGGCGCGCCGGTGACCGCCTGTGCCGCCAGCCTGCAGGCCATCGGCGACGCGGCCCGGCTGATCCGGGGCGGCGAGGCCGATATCATGGTGGCGGGAGGCGCGGAAGCCTGCATCGACAAGATCTCCTATGCCGGCTTCTGCGCGGCCAAGGCGATGTCATCCAGACGCAATGACGATCCGGCCCATGCCTCCCGTCCGTTCGATCAGGACCGGGACGGTTTCATCATGGGCGAGGGCGCCGGCGTGCTGATCCTGGAAGAATACGAGCACGCCAAGGCCCGCGGCGCCATCATCCTGGCCGAAGTCTCCGGCTACGGCACCTCGGCCGATGCCTACCATGTCACGGCGTCCTCGCCGGACGGCGAGGGTGGCCTGCGCGCCATGCGCCTGGCGCTGGCTTCGTCCGGCCTGACGCCCGGCGACATCGGCTATGTCAACGCCCATTCCACGTCGACACCGGTCGGCGATGCCGCGGAAATCGCGGCGCTGACCACGCTCTTTGAGGGGCGCGGCAAGGATCTGGCGGTATCTTCGTCCAAATCCATGTTCGGCCATCTGCTCGGCGCGGCCGGTGCGGTCGAGGCGATTGCCTGCATCAAGGCGCTGACGAGCGGCCTGCTGCCGCCTTCGCGCAATCTCGACACCCCCGACGAGGCCATGTCACGCTTCGAGATGATCCCCGGCAAGGCAATGGCCCGCAACGTCTCCCATGTCCTGACCAATGGTTTCGGCTTCGGCGGCGTCAATGCCAGCGCGGTGTTCTCGAAGGTGTGAGGCCTCTCGCCGGCTGTGTGCCGAGCAAGAAATGCAGTGAACCCGGACCCCGGCGAAATTCTTCCCTCTTTTACAGGGCGCGATCCTGCTCATTTGGCGGAAGACCCCCACCCCTGACCCCTCCCCACAAGGGGGAGGGGAACCAGCCCCAATTTGCCACATCGTCAGCGCCCTGTCCGCAAGGTTGACGGTAAGATCCAAAAACGGCGTTTCAGCGCTCGCAACCCCTCCCCCCCCCGTGGGGAGGGGATTGGGGTGGGGGGAAGGCGGATTGGCAAGACAGGAATTCTCATGTTAGAGATTATTCTCAAATATGGGAATCGTCATGTCTGCTGTTGAACAGGATCTCGCCCGGCATTTGTCCGGGCTGCGCCGGTCGCGAGATTGGCGGCTGGAAGAACTGGCCGAGAGAACCGGCATCAGCCGGGCGACGCTGTCGCGCATCGAGCGCGGCGACACCAGTCCGACGGCCCATGTGCTCGGCAGGCTCGCGGGCGCCTTCGGCCTGTCCATGGCCGAATTGTTCGGCGCGGCACCGGCGCCGGCCGAGCGCCACATACCCAGGGCCGCTCAACCGGTGTGGAACGATCCGGAGACCGGATTTCAGCGCCGGGCGCTGACGCCTGCCGCCAGTGGCTACAGGGGCACGCTCATTGAGGGCAGCCTGCCGGCGGGCGCAACGGTCACCTATGCCGCGCCGCCCGTTCCCGATCTCGAACATCATCTGGTGCTCCTTGAGGGCGCGCTGCGGGTCACCCTCGGCCCGGATGCCCACGACCTGAACGCGGGAGATGCGCTCCGCTTCCGCCTCGACACTCCCAACAGCTACCACGCGTGCGGCACGGGACCGGCGCGTTACATCCTGACGGTGATCACGCCATGACCCCATCAAACCCGTCCTCCGCTGCGGCCCCCGCGGGCCCGTCCGGTGACCAGCCCGCGCCGCCGGTGTTTCTGCTGTCCGCCGATGATCTGCGCGCGGCGGTTCCGGAACTGGGCCGGCTCCTCAGGGCCTGCGTTGAGGATGGGGCCGGCATCGGCTTCATCCTGCCGCTGCCCGAGGACAAGGCCGAGGCCTTCTGGCTGAGCCGTGTGCCCCTGCTGGAAAGCGGAGAGGCGTTTCTGCTGGCACTCAGGGAAGGTGATGAGATCGCCGGTGTGATCATGCTGATGCTCGCCGGCCAGGACAACGGCCGCCACCGGGCGGACGTCGCCAAGCTGATGGTCCATCCCCGCCACCGCAGGAAAGGACATGCCCGCAGGCTGATGGCGGCCATCGACGCCCTGGCCCTGTCCTTGAACCGCTGGCTGCTGGTGCTGGACACCGTCACCGGCGACCGGGCCGAACAGCTCTACCCCACCTGCGGCTACCGCAAGGTCGGCGTCATTCCCGATTACGCCTATGGCAGCCACGGCCATCTGGACGCGACGACCGTGTTCTACAAGGATCTCAGGTGAGCCAACGCGGGGCGCGCATCCCCGGTCAGGCCGGGGAAGGCGGGTTTCAGGGCATACGGGCCTCGCGTGCGCCGGATCCGAACGGGACCGAATTCCAGGCGGTCAGTCGCTGAAATCGACCGAGTCCGGCTCCACGTTGAGGCTCTTGAGCTCCTCTTCCAACGCTTCCATCATTGGCGGCGGACCGCACAGGTAGAAGCGCTTGTCGAGGTCGGGCACGAGATCCTTCAGAAGATCCGTGTCGATCTCGCCGTGATGGGTCCCGGCCGTGTCCTCCTTGGACAGAACATGCTCCACTTTCAACCCGTCCATCGCGTCCAGTTCGTCCCGGTAGATGATGTCCTCCGATGTCTTGTTGGCGAAGATCAGCAGGTTGCCGGCCAGCTTGCCCTCTTTTTCGAGGTGGCGGAAGATCGCCATGAACGGCGTGATACCCGCGCCGCCGGCGATGAACACGCCCGGCTCTTCGTAGCGGAAGGTCTTGAACGGCTCGGCCAGCAGCAGACTGTCGCCTTCGTTGAGCTGATGCAGCTTCTCGGTGACCCCGTCATGCTCCGGATAGCCCTTGATGGTGAACTCAAGCGACTTTTCCTCCGGCAGGGAGGTCATCGTGAACGGCCGCGTCTCCTCGCGCCAGCCGTCCCGGTCGAGCGCGATCTCCGTCGCATCGCCGACCGTGTAGTCGAACGCCTCCGGCTCCGCGATCCGGAACCGCTTCACGTCATGGGTGACCTGATCGATCTTCAGGATGGTGGTCTTGTGCATGGCTGTCTCCTTCGTGTCTTGGAAGGACAACGCGAGGGGAGAGGAGGGGTTCCGGCGGACGCATGCGGCAGGTGGGAAGAACGTCCGGAGCGCAAGGCAACCGCCCGCGCCCGACGGCATTCGTCCGTATGGCCAAAGCGCCGCCCCACTCACCGTGTCATCCCGGCCCCCGAGCCGGGACCTACTCGTTTCCAGAGCGATGAAGATGTCCACGGAGCGTTCGGTTCGGGAAGCGTCCAGAGCCGATGTCTTCGGCAAGCGGCGAGGCCAATGGATCCCGGCTCGGGGGCCGGGAAGGCGCTTGGGGAGGGGCCGTTTGAAACCGGCGGGGTCGGACGAAGCGTCGTTGGTGGGGTAGGCGGCAACGTTGACTCAGATTGTGAGCGGCCTTGAGGTGTCCCGTGCCATCCAGTCCACTCGGCCCGGCCGGTCCATCCGGCCCTCCGCTATGGCTCCGGGCGTTCGTTGCTTGAAACGCCAAATCGTTGGCGTTTCATTTGCCGGAGGCAAAACGCGCCTCACCCTTCGTTCAGCATCTCCAGCTCCAGCCACTGCTCTTCCGCAGCGTCCTTTTCCCTTGCCAGATCAGTGATTTGGCTGGAAAGCTTCGCAAATTTGTCAGGGTTCTTCGAAAAAAGGGTCGGGTCGTTCATGTCGGCCTGAAGTTTTTCAAGCTGTGCTTCAATTTTTTCGATCTGTTCAGGCAATGTCTGAAGCTGATGCCGCTGCGTGAAGGACAGTTTCGATTTCTGCTCCGGCTTTTGCGTTGAAGCGCTTGTCGGGGCGGGTTTTTCCTTTTTTGCCGGAGTGCCCGGCCTGTCCGGCTGACGGGCGGTGACGCCTTCGCCGCGCTGCACCAGCATGTCGGAATAGCCGCCGGCATATTCGCGCCACAGGCCGCCTCCTTCCGAGACGATGACGGAGGTCGCCACACGGTCGAGGAAGTCGCGGTCGTGGGAGACGATCAGGGCGGTGCCCGGATAGTCGGCCAGGAGTTCCTGCAAGAGGTCGAGGGTCTCCAGGTCGAGATCGTTGGTCGGCTCGTCAAGCACCATCAGGTTGGATCTGTTGGCGAGCGCCCGGGCGAGCATGGCACGGGCGCGTTCGCCGCCGGACAGCACGCCGACCGGGGTGCGTGCCTGTTCGGGTGAGAACAGGAAGTCCTTCATGTAGGACATGACGTGCTTGGCTTCGTCGCCGATCACCACCGTGTCACCGCCGCCGCCGGTCAGCACCGAGGCCAGCGTGTCGGTGAGATCGAGGTTCTCGCGCTTCTGGTCGAGGGTGACCATCTCCAGGTTGGTGCCGAGCCGGGTGCTGCCGCTGTCGGGGGCAAGCTCGCCGGTCAGCATCTTCAGGAGCGTGGTCTTGCCGGCGCCATTCGGACCGACGAAGCCGACCCGGTCGCCGCGCTGGATCCGGGTCGAGAAATCCTGAACGATCACCCGGTCGCCGTAGTTCTTGGAAATGTTCTTTGCCTCGATCACCAGCTTGCCGGAGGCCTCGCCCTCGGCGGCGGCGAGCTTGGCGGTGCCCTGCGGGCCGCGATGCTCGCGCTTCTGCTTTCTCAGGTCCGCCAGTTCGCGCACCCGGCGCATGTTGCGCTTGCGCCGCGCGGTCACGCCATAGGTGATCCAGTGCTCCTCGCGCTTGATCTTCTGCGCCAGCTTCTGCTGATCGACTTCCTCCTGCTCGAAGACCTCGTCGCGCCAGGCCTCGAAATGGGCGAAGCCCTTGTCGAGACGGCGGGCGGTGCCCCGGTCGATCCAGACCGTCGCGCGGGACAGGTTTTCCAGAAAGCGCCGGTCGTGGGAGATCAGCACCAGCGCCGACTTGAGGCTTTTCAGCTCCTCTTCCAGCCATTCGATGGCCGGCAGGTCGAGGTGGTTGGTCGGCTCGTCGAGCAGCAGGATGTCGGGTTCGGGGGCAAGAGTGCGGGCCAGCGCCGCGCGGCGAGCCTCGCCGCCGGACAGCGCATTGGGGTCTTCCGCGCCGGTCAGGCCGAGCACGTCCAGAAGATAGGCGCCCCGATAGGGATCGTCGCCCTCCGTCAGGCCTTCATTGACATAGTCCAGTGTGGTCGCATAGGCGCTCAGGTCCGGATCCTGGGGCAGATAGCGGACCGTGCGGCCGGGCTGAAAGAAACGCTCGCCACTGTCCATCTCGACCATGCCGGCGGCGATCTTCAAAAGCGTCGACTTGCCGGAGCCGTTGCGGCCGACCAGGCACAGCCGGTCGCCCTCCGACACGGACAGCTCCGCGCCGGTCAGAAGCGGGGTGCCGCCGAAGGTCAGGTGGACGTCTCGCAGGATCAGGAGGGGCGGGGCCATGGGTGCCTTGAGGGTTCTTTTCGGAAGGACGATCGGCGCCCGGTTTACTGGCCGGACAGGGGCCGCGCAAGCGGCCCGGTGAAAAAGGTCAGGCATTTTTGATCGCCGCCCGCGAGATTCTTGCCGGCAAATCGGCTATAGTCGCCCACGGGTGGACAGGGCCGATCACAAGGGCGCAGCCTTCGGGCTGCCGGGAGAACGCATCATGTCTGACTGGAAGCTTGGCCCCCATGTCGGCGGGCTGGTCCGCCGGGGCCGTAAAATCTGTCTTTCCCTGGCGGTCCTGGTGGCCACAGCGTCACTTGCCGCTGCCGTGGTGCCGGGAAGCGCCCGCGCACAAGGCATCTATGTCGGTGGCAGCGGCTTCGGCTTTTCATTCGGCACCCGCGGCCATCGCGGGCACCGGGGATCTTTCTTTTACGGCGCACCCGGATTTGCCGGACCTCCGTACCGGCCCTACGGCGCACCCTACCATTATCACCCCTACGACATGCGCGCCTATCCCTACCGCTCCAGGGTCTATGTCAATCCGCCGCGCGGCCGCCCGCCTCTCGGACAACCTCAGCGTGTCCCCTATACCAAGACCGGCCTGGCACCGTTCACGCCCCGGTGGTACGCCTATTGCTCCCGCAAATTCAAATCCTTCAACCCGGATACGGGCACCTATCTGGCCTATAGTGGAAAATTTCGCTTCTGCCGCTAGATTTGAAATGAAATTGCGTACCATGTGATTTTCCAAGGCGGCCGAAGGCCTAAACTCCGGAATATTTTTCCTGTTGGAATTGCCGGTTCGCAAAAATATCGCCTATTTGTGGTCAAAGATGAAACGTGCCGTTGGGAGACGGTTGATTGCGCGCATAGAGCGTGGAATCGTGTCTGTCATCGTTCCTGATGTTTCAACAATAACCGAGAGGGGAGAGCGAAATGATCAAGTCCATGCGCGTGACAGCGCTGGCCGCTGCTTTGATGGCGGCCACATCACTGACCGCCGTTGCAGAGGTGGTCTATAATCGTGGCAACACGGCCGACCCGGAAACCCTGGATCAGCACAAGACCTCCACGGTCTACGAAGCGCATATCCTGCGCGACCTGTACGAAGGTCTGGTCTCCTATAGCGCCGAAGGCAAGATCATTCCGGGCGTCGCAACCGACTGGACCATTTCCGAAGACGGCACCGTCTACACCTTCACGCTGCGCGACGATGCCAGGTGGTCCAACGGCGACCCGGTCGTTGCCGGAGACTTCGAATATTCCCTGCTCCGCATCATGACGCCGGAGACCGGTGCGAAATATGCGACTGTCCTGTATCCGATCAAGAATGCGGAAAAGGTCAACAAGGGCGAATTGAAGCCGGAAGACCTCGGCGTCAAGGCAATCGATGACCGGACGCTCGAGATCACGCTCGAGGCACCGACACCCTTTTTCATCGATCTGCTGGGACATCAGACCGGCCTGCCCGTACATCCGGCAACTGTCGAAGCCAAGGGTACCGATTTCATAAAGCCGGAAAACATCGTCACCAACGGCGCTTTCACCCTGACGGAGTTCATTCCGAACGCCCACATCAAGGCGGTCAAGAACCCGCATTTTCATGATGCGGACAATGTGAAGATCGACACCATCCTGTACCATCCGACGGAAGACCGCGGTGCGGCCATGCGCCGGTTCCAGGCCGGTGAACTGCATACGAACAACGATGCGCCGACCGAGCAGGTCGACTTCATGCGTGAGAACCTGGGCGACCAGTTCCGCGTGGCGCCCTATCTGGGCACCTACTATTACGCCCTGAACCATGAGGACGAGGGCCTGTCCAACCCGGATGTGCGCCAGGCTCTCTCCATGTCCATCGACCGGGAATTCCTGGCCGATGAAATCTGGGGCTCGACCATGGTGGCCGGCTATTCCTTCGTTCCGCCGGGCATCGGCAACTACGGCGAACCGGCTTTTGCCGACTACAAGGACATGTCCCAGATCGACCGCGAAGACAAGGCGATCGAACTGCTGGAAGGCGCGGGCTACGGGCCGGACAATCCGCTCAAGCTGACCATCAACTACAACACCTCGGAAAACCACAAGAACACGGCTGTCGCGATCGCCGACATGTGGGCCCCGCTCGGCGTTGAAGTTTCGATGATCAACACCGACACCAAGACCCACTACGCCATGCTGCGCGATCGTGGCGACTTCGATGTCGCCCGGGCCGGTTGGATCGGCGACTATTCCGATCCGCAGAACTTCCTGTTCATGGTCGAGAGCGACAATGACGGCTTCAACTATGCTCGCTACAACAATCCGGACTACGACGCCCTGATGGACAAGGCCGCCGCCACCATCGATCTGGAGGAGCGTGCCGATGTCCTGAAACAGGCTGAAGAGCTGTTCATGCGGGATCTGCCGTTCATCCCGCTGATGTACTACGGTTCGATGAATCTGGTGTCCGACAAGGTCGCCGGCTTTGAGGACAACCTCCTCAACATCCATCCGAGCCGCTGGATCAGCATCTCCGAATAGTCTTCAAACTCCGGAACCGGCAGGGCGCATCCTGCCGGTTCCGGCAAGGCGGCAATCAAAGACCGCTGAAAAACAACAGGGGCAAAGCCTATGCATCGCTATGTGCTCGGTCGATTGCTTGGTGCAATCCCGACCCTCTTTCTGATCGTCACCATTTCCTTTTTCCTGATCCGGATCGCGCCCGGCGGCCCGTTCGACCTCGAGCGGCCTCTCGAAGCCAAGGTCATGGAAAACCTGAACAAGATCTATCATCTCGACGAGCCGCTCTGGAACCAGTACCTGCTTTATCTGAAAAGCATCGCGCAGCTCGATTTCGGACCGAGTTTCTACTTCCGCGATTTCACGATCAACGAGCTGTTCGCGCAATCCCTGCCGATCTCCATTCAACTCGGCCTGACCGCGCTCTGCCTCGCGCTGGTCGTCGGCGGTGTGCTCGGCATCGCCGCCGCGCTCCGCCAGAACCGTCCGGCGGATTATTCGGTGATGGCGGCGGCGACCTTGGGCGTGACCGTGCCCAATTTCGTGGTGGCGCCCATCCTGACCCTGCTCCTGGGGGTCTGGCTCGGCTGGCTGCCGGTTGGCGGCTGGAACGGCGGCGCCTTCGTCAATATCATCCTGCCGGTGATCACCCTGGCCTTGCCCCAGATTGCCGTGGTCGCGCGGCTGACCCGCGGCTCGATGATCGAGGCCCTGCGGTCAAATCATGTCCGCACGGCCCGGGCCTACGGCCTGACCTCCTACATGATCATCGTCGTTCATGCGCTCAGAGGCGCGATCCTGCCGGTGGTCTCCTATCTGGGACCGGCGGCCGCCGCGCTGTTGACCGGCTCCGTGGTCATCGAGACCATCTTCGGCATTCCGGGCATTGGCCGCTACTTCGTGCAGGGCGCGCTCAACCGCGATTATACGCTGGTGATGGGGACTGTCGTGGTGGTCGCCTGTTTTGTCATCCTGTTCAATCTCATCGTGGATCTGCTCTATGCGTTGCTTGATCCGCGCGTGCGCTACGATTGAGGAGGAACCGACCCATGACCATGACACTCTCCTCGAACGAAACACCCGCGAAGGGCCGTTCCCTCTGGGACGATGCCCGTGACCGCCTGCTTGCCAACCGCGCGGCGGTTGCCTCCATGATCGTTCTGGCGGTGATCACGCTGCTGTCGATCCTGGGCCCCAGCCTGTCGCCGCATGATTTCGACACCGTCTACCGTGACTACGTCAAGGTGCCTGCCAGTCTTGAAGCCTATCCGCGCGCCGACCAGGTCGAGCCCGGCTTCATGGCCGTCCTGAAACGCGCCCGCATGAACGTGGACAGCTATGAGCGGGACGGCGGCACCGTCATTGCGCAGATCAGCTCCCGACGGGAAATCGATCCGCGCACCACCCGCTATGTCGACCGCAGCGATCTGTTCACCAACGCGGAACTGACCGATATGTCAGCCGACGGCAAGTCGGCGATCATGCGGGCCGAAATCGACGAGATGCATTTTTACTTCGGCACCGACTCCAACGGCCGGGACATGATGACCCGGACCTTCATCGCCGGCCGCGTGTCCCTGACCATCGGTCTTCTGGCCACCATCGTGGCGATCTCCATCGGCGTCCTCTACGGCGCCACCTCCGGGTATCTCGGCGGGCGGGTCGACCAGATGATGATGCGTGTGGTCGACGTGCTCTATTCGCTGCCCTTCATCTTCTTTGTGATCATGCTGGTGGTGTTTTTCGGCAGGAACTTCATCCTGATGTTCATCGCCGTCGGCGCGGTCGAATGGCTGGACATGGCCCGCATCGTGCGCGGTCAGACCCTGACCATCAAGCACCAGGAATATGTTCAGGCCGCGGAAGCCATGGGCGTTGGCGACGGCGGAATCGTGCGCCGACACATCATTCCCAACACGCTCGGGCCGGTGGTTGTCTACATGACACTGCTGGTGCCCAAGGTCATTCTTCTGGAAAGCTTCCTGTCGTTCCTGGGCCTTGGCATCCAGGAGCCGATGACGAGCTGGGGCGTGCTGATCTCGGAAGGCGCGCGCAATCTGCAAGGCGCGGCCTGGATGCTGATCTTCCCGTCGATTTTCCTGACATCCACGCTGTTTGCGCTGAATTTCGTCGGCGACGGGCTGCGCGATGCTCTGGATCCGAAGGACCGATAGGGAGATGACAATGACCCGGGATTCCCAAACGACGGTCCTCTCCATCGAGGATCTGATCGTCGACTTCGAAACGGCCACCGGCACGGTCAACGCCGTTCGCGGCGTCGACATTCATGTCCAGGCCGGCGAGACCGTCGCGGTGGTCGGCGAGAGCGGCTCCGGCAAGAGCCAGACCATGATGGCGGCCATGGGCCTGCTGGCGTCCAACGGGCGCACCCAAGGGCAGGTCGTCTATGAGGGCCGCAGCATCCTCGGGCTGGCTGCTGGTCATCTGAACCGGGTCCGCGGCGCCCGGATCACGATGATCTTCCAGGAGCCGATGACCTCGCTCGATCCGCTATACACCATCGGCCGGCAATTGGCCGAACCGATGGTCGTTCACGGCGGCCTGTCCTGGAAGGCCGCCAGGGCAAAAGCGCTCGACCTGCTCAGGCTCGTGAACATTCCCGAGCCGGAGCGCAAGATCAAGGCCTATCCCTACGAGCTCTCCGGCGGCCAGCGCCAGCGCGTGATGATCGCGATGGCCTTGTCCAACGATCCCGATGTCCTGATCGCCGACGAACCGACCACCGCGCTGGACGTCACCACGCAGGCCCAGATCCTCGATCTGCTCGCCGAGTTGCAGACACGTCTCGGCATGGCGGTGATCTTCATCACCCATGATCTCGGCATCGTCCGCCGCATCGCCGACCGGGTCTATGTCATGAAAAGCGGGGAAGTGGTGGAAAGCGGCGAGACCGGCCAGATTTTCAACCAGCCGGAGCATCCCTATACGAAAATGCTGCTGGATGCCGAACCGACCGGCCACAAGCTGCCGGTTGCCGACAGCGCGCCGGTCGTTCTGGAAGCGCAGAAGGTTTCGGTCGAATTCGAACTCGATTCCGGCTTCTTCACGTCGAAGCATGTTCTGCGCGCAGTCGACGATATCAGTTTCTCGCTGCGCAAGGGTCAGACCCTCGGCATCGTCGGCGAGAGCGGCTCGGGCAAGTCAACCCTGGGCCGGGCGGTCCTGAACCTGCTACCGGCCGGCGGGCGCGTGGTGTTTCATGGCAGGCAAATCTCCGGCATGGACAGGACGGCCATGCGAGCGCTGCGCAAGGACATGCAGTTGATCTTCCAGGACCCGTTTGGCTCGCTCAGCCCGCGCATGACCGTCGGCCAGATCATTTCGGAAGGCCTCCTGGTCCACGAACCGTCGCTGTCGGCAAGGGACCGGGACGCGCGCGCCTGCCAGGCGCTGGAAGAGGTGTCTCTGGATCCGGCCATGCGCAACCGCTATCCGCACGAGTTCTCGGGTGGTCAGCGTCAGCGCATCGCCATCGCCCGCACGATGGTGCTGAAACCGGAGCTGGTCGTTCTGGACGAGCCGACTTCAGCGCTCGACCGCACCATCCAGAAGCAGGTGGTCGAGCTGTTGCGTGACCTGCAAAAGGCGCATGACCTGACCTATCTGTTCATCAGCCACGACCTTGCGGTGGTCCGGGCCCTCTCCGACACGGTGATGGTGATGCAGCGTGGCAAGGTGGTCGAGGCCGGAACAGCGGACGTGATTTTCGAGGCGCCGAAACACGATTACACCAGGGAATTGATCGACGCGGCAATGCTGACACGGCAGCAGATGACGCAAAGCGCCTGATCCGGGAAACGGGTCTTCGGACGGCCACAAGGATCATGCGGGAACCGGCCCGCCTGCGCCCGGATGAACCTGGCTCCTGCAAAGGATCTGAACAGCCCGGAGCTGGCGCCGGTCAGTGTCCGGCGAGGTCCGCCGGGGCGACGAAGTTTGTTTCCACCTGGTCGAGCAGCCGCTGCATATCGGTCCCGTAATATTGCGGTGCCAGCAGAATGGCGCTGGACAGGATATGCGACCGCAGAGCGGCGAGGGCCGCTTCCGTATCGCGCTCGGCCAGAGCGTCGAGCATGATCAGGTGGGGTGTCACGCTGGGACGCGCCCAGGAGGCGTCCGGCCGGGGTGTCGACAGCAGTATCCGCTGCAGGATCATGAAGGTCCTGACCAGCATCGGCTCCAGAACCGGCATGCGTGCGATCTCGAAAAGCCTCAAGTGAAATTTTATGTCCACCGACGCGCAGCCGAAGACATCTCTTTGCTTGCGGCAGAACTCGAACTGGTTGTCGAGCTCGTGGAGTTGCTCAAGTTCGTTGTCGGTCACGAATTTCACGGCTTCGGCAACGCCGGTGGATTCAATGCTCACGCGCAATTTCAGCATCAGCTGGGCTTCGGTCCGGCTCGGATCCGTGACGAAGGTGCCCTGGTAACCCCGCCGTACGACCAGGCCGTATTCCTGAAGCAGCATCAGGGCTTCGCGGATCGTGCTTTGCGAGCAGCCGTATTCCTGCGCGAGCGCCTGTTCCGTGATCGGGCTTTCGGAAGTCATTTCGCCAGTCAGGATCTGCCGTTTGAGATCCTGGTAGACCGCATCCGATTTTCGGGCGCGCTTGCCGCTTTTGATGCCTTCCGGATGCGAACCCCTGTCCGCGACGAGTGATATGCTCACGTTGTTGCCCCCCCCCCACTGGCCTCGACCTGGAATGGCAACGCGTTTCGGGATCGCGGCCCGTGTCGCTCACGGGCTTTCATCCGGAATCCTATGCACCTGATCTCCCGCGCGCGAAAGACCAGCCGATGGGGCGTGCCAATCCTTCGTAGTCCTCTGCCGGTCCTGTCGTCTGTCTGTATCTTTTCCCTGCTCAAGGCCGGGTTCTGCTTGCACAGTTCAGAAGTCGGTGCCGGTCTGCGAATTCAGACGACTGCGAATAATAACAATAAATACATTGTTTCGGTCTCGCGAAGAAAATGCAATCGCATAGTTGTTGGCTTTGGTAACAAAATTGCGAGACCTGCCGCATTGGCCGGCCCGGATGACAAAGTTCGCTCAGGACGTTGTCTTTTCCAAGGCCGCGATCCAGTTCCGCCAGGCAATCTTTTCCAGGAGGCCGGCCGTGAACCCGCGCGCCTCGAAGGTCTCCATCAGCCGGCCGAGCCCGGTGACGTTACCAAGATCCCGTGGAACCATGCAGCCGTCGAAATCGGACCCGAGCGCGACTTTGTCTTCGCCGAGCCTGTCGACCAGATAGGCCGCATGATCCGCGATCACGTCGAGGGACGTGTCTCGGCTGAACCCGCCATCCGGCCGCAGAAAGGCAACGTGAAAATTGATGCCGACCAGGCCATCGCTCTCCTTGATGGCGTCCAGTTGCCTGTCGGTGAGATTGCGGCTGCTGGCACAAATGGCATGGACATTGGAGTGGCTGGCCACGATGGGTCGGTCGGTGATTCGCGCCAGGTCCCAGAAGCCCTTTTCGTTCAGGTGAGAGACGTTGAGCAATATCCCGAGCCGGTTGCACGCGCGCACGAGGTCCCGGCCTGCGTCCGACAGACCCGGACCGATATCGGGTGTGGAAGGGCAGGCCATGGGAACCCCGTATCCGAAAACGTTTTCACGGCTCCAGACAGGCCCCAGGGAGCGCAGGCCCCGGCGGTGGAGATCCTCCAGCGCATAGAAATTGGTGTCGATGGCTTCCGCGCCTTCGATATGAAGGCTGATCGCCATCCTGTCAGCTTCGATCGCAGCCCTGTTCTCCTCCGCCGTCCGGCAGAGGACCACCGACCCTCCGGAGTCCGCCGCGATCTGTTCTGCGCGATCGATCAGCCTGTTGGTGAAGTCCAGGGCCTGTTTCTGCGGGACCGCCTGAAAGTTGGCCGGATCCTTCGGATCGAACGGTTTGGCGAAATCCTGCTCCGGGTTGGACGGCACGAACATGGCGAAGAGACCGCCGGCGAACCCGGCTTCCTCCGCGCGCACCCGGTCGACATGACCCTTGTCCGAGCGCTCGAAAAAACTGCGCTCCTGGCCTTTTATGGCTTCGATCTCGAGCTTCAGAAGCGTGTCGTTGTGACCGTCAAAAACGGGAAAGGGCGACTTGGCAGGGGTGTTCGGCACGGGGGGACCTTCGTTGTGGGCAGTGGCATTGTGGGCAGTGGCATTGCGTAATCTAGGCATTCATTCGACGAATGTAAGCTACCTTGGCGAATGTGACTTGCAACTGCCGAAAAGCTGGCCCAAGAAGAACCCGGCATAATCGGAGGTCCCATGAAGCCTTTCAATTTGTTGACCGGGAACGAGACTTTGCAGGAACGCGGCGTCCTGGATCGCCGCGGATTTCTGACCGGCAGTCTGGTGCTGAGCGCCGCGGCGCTCGCGGGCTGCCAGTCGGCCGCTCTGGTGGGTCTGCCCGACCAGGATGAGCTGCCGGGTGAGGAATTCGACTATGCGGCTGCCTACGCCGCGCGGCCGGACGGTGATTTCACTTGGCCGGCAATCAACTACAAGAAATTCGACCAGCAGTATTTGCGGCAGGTTGTGGAGTACAAGACCCGCGAGCGGCCCGGGACGATCATCGTCGATCCCTACAATAATTTCCTTTATTGGACGCTGGGCAACAAGAAGGCGCTGCGCTACGGCATCGGTGTCGGCAGGGCCGGCTTTGCCTGGTCCGGCGAGGCGCTGATCCGCGTCAAGCGTCCGCATCCGATCTGGAGGCCTCCCCGCGAAATGATTGCCCGCAAGCCCTCGCTGGAGCGCTACTGGGTAAAAGGGTATCCGGCCGGCCTCAAAAATCCGCTCGGCGCGCGCGCGATGGACCTGTGGCAGGGCGCCACCGATACGCTCTTCCGCATTCACGGCACCAACCGGCCGAATTCGATCGGCAAGAGCGTCTCCTCCGGTTGCATTCGCATGTGGCAGCAGGACGTGATCGACCTGTTCAACCGGGTGCCGCTCAGAACCAAGGTGGTTGTTCTGACCAAGGATCCGGACGCCGAAGCCTGATGGCCCCTTGGACGTGCGCGTCTCGATAGAACGGAAAAAGGCGGCTCACCTGCGGTGAGCTGCCTTTTTTGTCCGGTTCAGACCGCCCGTGCCAGGGCCACGTCGTGAAACACGGCGGTGAAATGGCACACGGCCGCGGCCAGCACGAAAGCATGCCAGATCGCGTTCTGGAACGGCAGGCGTTTCCAGGCGTAGAATGCGGTGCCGACAGTGTAGAGCAGGCCGCCCGCAAGGATCATCTGGAAACCGAAGGCCGAGGCCTTCTCGATCAGCGGATTGATCGCGAACACGACGACCCAGCCGAGGGCGAGGTAGATCGGCACGGACAGCTTGTCGAGGCCGGTCAGGTGCAGCAGCTTGATGATGGCCCCGGTCACGGCGCCCGTCCAGACGACCGCGAGCAGGATGCCGCCGGTCCAGCCGCCGATGATCATGGCGGCCAGCGGCGTGTAGGTTCCAGCGATCATCAGGAAGATGGCCGCGTGATCGAGACGCCGGAAAATGCCGGTCTTGTGGTCGCGCGCGAACATGTTGTAGAGCGCGGAGCACACCAGCATGGTCATCAGGCAGGCCGCATAGATCATCACCGTGACCTGGCGCGGGGCATCGCCGCTGTTCCAGAGTGTGGCCGCGAGAATGATCGATGCGGTCAGTCCGAGGCCGACCCCGATCACGTGAATGGCGCCATCGGCAATGAACTCCGCGAGTGTCAGCGGCCGGGGCGCCGGTATCTGCAGTGTCGTTTCGGGTTTGCTGCGCATGGTGTGCTCTGGTGGTCTCACATTGAAGGTTGACTTGAGGGCCTTCCGGCAGGGCCGCCCCTGCCTCGGGCCTACAGGAAGCCTATCAAATAAGGAAGGGCTATGGTTGTCGCATGTCCGGCCAGCGCGTTGCTTTCAAAATGCACTCCTGTTCGCCCCAGCATACCAGCGCCATCGGGCAGCAGGATCGCTGAAGCGGATTTATCCCCGAAAACGTATCCGGTGATAAAGATGAAAACGCTTCGTCTCCCGGCACCGTCCGCGGTCGATATTCAGCCCGGGTGGTTGTCTGCGCAAGCCGTCGCGAGACCGCGGGACGCTGCTGCTGCGGCAATCCGCCCAGTGCGTATTTCCGCGAACCGGCGCACAGTACCCAAGCAGGATCGGCATCCAAACAGGATCGGCGGAGTGCCCCATGAGCAAGAGCGAAGAACTGCCGGCGAAAAGTCTCCTCAATGCGTATGTCGCGCGGGGAGACTATCTGGATGTGTTTTCCGTGTCGCTCCAAGGGCGAACGGATCTTCAGACCGCCGACATGCGCGTCCTGGCCGACCATATGCTCAATGCGGATATCGGCTGGATGACCTCGTTGATTGCCTTGCGCGACAAGCTGGTTGCTCCCCTCGGCCTGAAGACAACGTCAGACCTTGCCCGCGACCAGCGGGCCGCGCCGCTCACCGACAGGCAGCCCGGAGACCGGATCGGGTTCTTCCGCATCTATGACATGCGCGAGCACGAGATTGTTCTGGGCGAGGATGACCGGCATCAGGATTTCCGCCTGTCGCTGTTCCGGCAGGCGGGCGACCGGCCCCGGCTCTTCGCGGCGACCTGTTGCAAGCGGCATAATGTCTTCGGTTATCTCTACCTTGCGCTGATCCTTCCGTTTCACCGGAAGTTGGCCACCACGTTGCTGGACACGGCGGTCCGGTCACCGCTCGGGGGTCAGATGGCCGGTCTTGCGCCATAGCCGCGCGCCATGCGAGGTGTTGACCGTCTGCCGGCTTCCCGGCGGCAGACGCAGCCAGGTGCCCTGGCCGTAATGGCCGTCAAGGTCCTCGAAGCTGCCCTCGACGACAAAATACTCGACGCCGCCCGGAAAGTCCTGCATGTCGAAGCTGGCTCCGCGCTCCCAGTCGAGCATGACAACTTCCTCGTCCGGACGCACATGCAGCGGCAGGATGCTCTCGCCGGGCCGGCCGACCTGCCAGCCGGTGGGATCGAGCGTATTGACGCGCACGAAAGCCTTGTCGTCCGGGTGCATCTGCCGCAACTTGACCAGGATGACGGCGCCCGGATCGCTGGCAGGCACATGGCTCGAGCCTGGTGGGTTGCGCACATACATGCCTTTGGCAAAGTCGCCGCTCTCGTCGGAAAAGACCCCGTCCAGCACCAGAAACTCCTCGCCAAGGTCATGGCCGTGGGCGGAAAAGGCGGAGCCGGGAGCGTATCTGACGAGCGAGGTCGCGCGGGCGACTTCCTCACCGTTGCGCTCAAGCATGCGCCGTTCCACGCCGGCAATCGGGGAAGGAATCCAGTCGAGCGCAGCGCTGTCGACGACGGCTTTTTCCGAAAGATCGGCATGTATCTTCATTCTGGTCACCCACTCATTGCTCTCCCGATCAAATGGGGCCGAAGGCCGCACTTGGAAAGGGGACCTGAAAGCCTTATACCAACCTCAACAAATAAGAACCCGTCTGACCGTGTCTGGAGACTGTTCAGCAAGAAGCAGGTCGCGGGGCGATATGGGTTATCGTTCAAGACTTTCGACGCTGCGGAACAGTCTCCAAACACGGCCTTCGGTGGCCTGTTCCGACCCGCCGGACGGCGTTGCACCGCTTGAACGGCCAACCAGGCCGTCCTGCGCAACGCGCCTTGCCGGCAAATAGGAACAGTGCCATCAGATGGGTTCTTATTTGTTGAGGTTGGTATTATGACCGGCGAACCATGTTTTGCCGCATAGCGCGGGACAGGACAACCGGCCGGCCAGGCGTTGCAAAGCGGTGGAATGCAGGGAAAACGCCGGTTGGATCCGTTCCCGGCTTTGCATGGTGCACGGAATCGTGCTGACTACCGCACTGCATGAAAACAGGGAACGGAGGCTTCGCGGCGCTGTCGGGGCTGTACGAAAAGTGGTCGTATGACGGTTCAGATCGATATCGGTGAAATGGCGGGTGGCGCGCGGGCCGGACTTGACCTTGAGGAACTGCTGGCAACGCGGCTTCTGGTTCAGGGCAATTCCGGATCGGGCAAATCGCATTTGCTGCGGCGGCTGCTGGAACAGTCGGCGAGCTGGGTACAGCAGGCGATCATCGACCCCGAAGGTGATTTCGTTTCGCTCGCGGACAAGTTCGGTCATGTGGTCGTGGATGCCGTCGGCACGGAAAAGGACCTGCAGATGATCGCGGCCCGCGTGCGCCAGCACCGGGTCTCCGTCATTCTCAATCTGGAAGGTCTTGATGCCGACCGCCAGATGAAAGCTGCCGCCACCTTCCTGGACGGCCTTTTCGATGCCGACCGGGATCTCTGGTATCCGATGGTTGTTGTTGTCGACGAAGCGCAGTTGTTTGCCCCCGCGGCGGCCGGTGAGGTCACCGAAGAGGCGCGGCGGCGGTCCCTCGGTGCCATGACCAACCTCATGTGCCGCGGCCGCAAGCGCGGCCTGGCCGGTGTCATCGCCACACAGCGGCTGGCAAAGCTGGCCAAGAATGTGGCCGCCGAAGCGTCCAATTTCCTGATGGGCCGGACTTTTCTGGACATCGACATGGCCAGGGCCGCGGATCTGCTGGGCATGGAACGGCGGCAGGCGGAAAGTTTCCGCAATCTCGACCGGGGGCATTTCATCGCGCTGGGGCCGGCCATGTCGCGCCGTCCGGTGCCGGTGAAGATCGGTCCGGTGGAAACCGCGGGCCGGGGCGGCGTCCACAAGCTGATGCCCTTGCCGGAACAGCCCAAGGAAGAAGCCAAGGATCTCATCTTCACGCCGGGCGCCGGCGAGGTGCAGCCGGTGCGCCAGCGTTTCGCCGAGCCGGTCGTCTCCACCGGCGAGGTTCTGGATCGGCTGACCAGCGCGGAACGGGCCGGCGCGGAGGAGGTTCCGCCGGCCGAGAGCCTGCTCGACTTCGGCGAGCGTGAGGAAAAGATCGCGGAAATCATTGCGGGCATACTGGAGGAGGAGGACGCCGCCTTCCAGCCGATTGCCTCGCTCTATCAGGATTTCCAGGTCCGTTGCCGGATCGCCAAGCTTCCAGGCGGTGCACCGGATCTTCAATCCTTCCGCGAAAAGCTCTCGGTAGCGCGGGCCGGGGTCGAGAAGGGCGAAATGGACGACGGCGCCTGGGCGCAGGCCGAACTGATTGCGGCTGAACTGCCCGATGACATGCGCGGGGTCTACCTGCTCCTGGCCAAGGCTGCGCTCGCCAAGGCGCCGTGTCCCGGCAATCTGGAAATCGCCACCGCCTACGGCACGCGCTCGCCAGGTCGGGCCCGCTGGCTCCTGAGCCACATGGAGGAACGCGGCTTTCTCGTCTGCGCGACGGACCTGCGCGGCAACCGCATCGTTACCCTGACCGATCTCGGCTGGCAGACTGCCCCGGGCGACGAGGCGGCGGCTTAGGGTACGAACTCATAAACTTGTGCATTCAGGCCGCATTGAAAAGACATCGGCCTGTTCGCCGGCGCGATACGACGCGCCGGCAAACAGATTTCCCTCGTCAATTCATCCGGCCTGAGCGGAAACCGCTTCAGGTGGTCACGCCAGGTTGCATGCGCCGCCGTATTTGACATCCGTCTTCACTGTGATACCGGCCTTGACCGACTTGGCGGGCACGCCGCAGACCTGGTCCCAGGTCTTGGATTTGGCATCGTAGAACTGGATATTGATCGCCGTCTGGCTGTAGAGCTGAATGGTCCGGCTGGCCGGGCTGGTGGCAGATGTCGCCGGCTGAAGCACACCCAGAACCAGATCGCTGCCGTTGACCGGCTGGACCACCTGGATCTTCGAAGTCGTGTTGTAATTTTCAATCGTGATCTCGATGGGCGGCGGACTGAAGCTCTTGACGGTCAACAGGTCCGGCCAGCCTTTGGGGAGCGTTACTTCCGGGTTGCTGCCGAAGGAGGTCGGGGCGCTGGTGGGGTGGTTCGGCTGGCCAGCGGCGAAATATGGCGGGGTCGTGAAACACTCCTGAAAGACATTCGTGAGATCGGTGACCGATGTCTGGCTCGCCGCGGTCAGGGTAACCGACCCGCCGCTCTCTGAAACCGTGAACAGGCCGTAGCCTGCGCCTTCATCCATCAGCTGGAACGCAACCTGGCCCGACAGCTGGTCCCGCAGGGCCGCCGTCTTGAAGACATGGGCAGCGATTTTCCAGTCTCGTGTCGGGCCCACGATGTCGCCGCTTTCCGACAGGAACACCGGCACCGGAAGCCTGGAGGCCTCTTCGGCCAGGCCGTTATAGGCATCCAGTCCGCCGGGGCCCTGGCCGCTTTCGTAGCGATAGCTGTTGATGCCGATGAAATCCGCACGGTCCGCTTCGTTCGTGCCGGCGGCATAATACTGTTGCAGGGTGTCGGTTCCGATGAGGCCCCGCTGATAGGCCTGCGGGTTGCTGTTGGTCCAGGACGATTGCGGGCCATCCTGCATCGCCATGCCGACAGGAATGGAACGGTACCCCTGGTTCTTGATGTGATGTTTCACGTCACGCACAAAGGACTTCATGGCCTGGGCCACGGTGCATTCGAGGCCGACCGTCATCTGTGCGATCTCGGCATCGGTCTTGTTCGGGTGGGCGCTCTTCAGATTGGCGGCCTGCTGACCCGGAAAGTTCACCTCATTGCCCACGGAGAAGCAGAAGGTGTTGTCGTAAGCCTGAAATTCGTCGACCAGGCGGGCGGCATGAACGAATGTTGCCTGATCGTATGCGCCGGACATCTGGTGGACGGAGTTCTCGGCGCTGGCGAGGCCGACCATGACATAGATGCCATGAGCCTTCAGATGGTCCATGGCCTGCTTATGGCTGTAGTTCGGATTGAGGGCATAGACGCGAATACAGTTTATGTTCAGGTCTATGGCCTTGTCGAAAATGGCCTTCATGGTTGAAAAGTGATGGTCGGCAAGCACGTCGTCATATTTCAACGCGGTCACCGACGCGGCATCCACTGCGACGCCGCGGATCATGAACCGGTCTTCGGTGATGTTGCCGGGTGTCGGGCTGGGTGGATTTTGACTGGTGTACAGGAACTGTTTTCCCAGCACGTAGATCCATTGGGTCGCGGGTGGCATTGCAGGTACGGTCATGACTGGGCGCTCTCTACTTTAAGTATTCAATAGATAGAAATATAAACCAATAAGTGTAGATATGATTAAAACTATACATGGCATTTCAGACAGTGCTGCGAAGCCGGGCGGCGGCCCGCAGGCCAGTCCGGCTTCCAGCCGCGATGTACCGATTTCCTGAACATCGTGCATGCCTTGCCCGCGCGGAAACGGCGGACTTGTGCCTGTCACTCTATCTGGCGGTGGCCGGCTGAAATTGCGCTGCGCCGGTGGCAGTCAGATCGCCGGACGCATGCGCCGCTTGTTTCGCTCTGCAAGCTCCGGCTTGCCGGCCAGAAGATACTCAAGCTGCGACAGTTCCAGCGTGATGCCGTCGATCGTGCGTGTCAGTACGCTTTCCAGGTAACTTCCACCGGGTGACCGGTCGCGGATCGCACAGGCCCGGTCCCGCGCCTTGCGCAGGTAAAGCGTCATCATGCGCACGTCTCCGGGGGTGACATCCGTCGTCGGCACAGCACCTGCCAGCGGCGCGCACGCGCTCAGCACCGCGCGGGATTTCTCAAGTGTCGGAATTGCCGGACGCATTGGTCACCTCAAGAGTTCATGGTTTGTTCTTTTTACGTCAGCCTTTGCGGTGAGGCAAGTGCTCAAAATGCCGAAAGCGGGTCCCGCGCATCCCCGGCACCGGAAATCCGGCTTGATCCGCGCAAATTAAATGGTTACAGATGCAACTAATTTCATCTCCGAACCGGGAGGGAGCGTTATGGACCAGAGAACGGACAGCAGCGGAAAGCGGACGGACACCGGACGGAACGGGCCCGATTCGGGTTACATGCCGGGCTTCGGCAACGATTTTGAAACCGAGGCTTTGCCCGGTGCGCTGCCCCAGGGCATGAACAGCCCCCAGAAATGCGCTTACGGACTGTACGGCGAGCAGTTGTCGGGAACGGCGTTTACCGCGCCGAGCCATCAGAACGAACGCACCTGGTGTTATCGCATCCGCCCCTCCGTCAAGCACACCGGCCGCTTCGAAAAGATCGATCTGCCTTATTGGCGCTCGGCGCCGGACATAGGCGAGGACGTCATTTCCCTCGGCCAGTACCGCTGGGACCCGGTGCCGCACTCCGACGAGGACCTGACCTGGCTGACCGGCATGCGCACCATGACCACGGCGGGAGACGTCAACACCCAGGTCGGCATGGCCAGCCACATCTACCTGGTCACGACGTCCATGGAGGACGCGTATTTCTTCTCCGCCGACAGCGAGTTGCTGGTGGTGCCGCAGGAGGGCATTCTCAGGTTCTGCACCGAGCTCGGCGTGATCGAGTTGGAGCCGAAGGAGATTGCAATCCTGCCGCGCGGCCTGGTCTACCGGGTCGAATGTGTCGAGGGCCCGGCCCGGGGCTTCGTCTGCGAGAACTACGGCCAGAAATTCGAGCTGCCGGGCAGGGGCCCGATCGGCGCGAACTGCATGGCCAACCGCCGGGATTTCAAGACACCGGTCGCCCGGTTCGAGGACAAGGAGACACCGTCGACGGTGACGGTGAAATGGTGCGGCCAGTTTCACGAAACGAAGATCGGCCATTCACCGCTGGATGTGGTTGCCTGGCACGGCAATTACGCGCCCTGCAAATACGATCTCAGAACCTATTGTCCGGTCGGGTCGATCCTGTTCGACCATCCCGATCCGTCGATCTTTACCGTGCTGACGGCCCCGTCCGGCGTGCCGGGCACCGCCAATATCGACTTCGTGCTGTTCCGCGAACGCTGGATGGTGGCGGAAAACACTTTCCGGCCGCCCTGGTATCACAAGAACATCATGTCCGAGCTGATGGGCAACATCTATGGCCAGTACGATGCCAAGCCGCAGGGCTTCGTGCCCGGCGGCATGAGCCTGCACAACATGATGCTGCCCCACGGACCGGACAGGAACGCCTTTGAAGGTGCTTCCAATGCCGACCTGAAGGCCGAGAAGCTCGACAACACCATGTCCTTCATGTTCGAGACCCGGTTTCCCCAGCACCTGACAGGGTTTGCCGCCGGCAAGGCGCCGTTGCAGGACAATTACATTGACTGTTGGGACAGCCTGGAGAAAAAATTCGACGGAACGCCAGAGGGAAACTGGAATAAATGAGGCACAGCAGGCACGCAGAAGTCGCTGGTCGCTGACAAGGGAGCTGAAAAACAATGAAACTGGCAACGCTCAAGGATGGCAGCCGTGACGGCAAGCTTGTGGTGGTCAATGACAGGCTGACCTGGTGCACGGATGCGAGCCACATCGCGCCGACATTGCAGGCCGCCCTTGACGCCTGGGACCAGGTGGCACCGAAACTGGAGCTGCTCTCCGAAAGCCTCTCTCTCGAGGCGGTGCCGACGCTCCGGTTTCACGAGCATGACGTCCTGTCGCCGCTGCCGCGCGCCTACCAGTGGGCGGACGGTTCGGCCTATGTCAATCACGTCGAGCTGGTGCGCAAGGCCCGCGGTGCCAAGATGCCCGAGAGCTTCTGGACCGACCCGCTGATGTATCAGGGCGGGTCCGACACCTTCCTGGCGCCGCGCGATCCGATCGCCATGCGCGAGGAGGCCTGGGGCATCGATATGGAAGGCGAGATCGCGGTCGTCACCGGCGACGTGCCGATGGGGATCGGTGCGCAGGAGGCGCGCGAGGCCATCCGCCTGGTGCTGCTGGTCAATGATGTGTCCCTGCGCGGCCTGATCCCGGCGGAACTGGGCAAGGGGTTCGGCTTCTTCCAGTCCAAGCCATCTTCCGCCTTCTCTCCGGTCGCGGTCACGCCCGATGAACTCGGCGATGCCTGGAAGGACGGAAAGCTGCATCTGCCGCTCAATGTCGACCTCAACGGCGACGCCTTCGGGCGCGCCGATGCCGGCATCGACATGACCTTCGATTTCGGCCAGCTCATCGCCCATGCCGCCAGAACCCGTCCCTTGAGCGCCGGCACCATCATCGGCTCCGGCACGGTCTCCAACAAGCTGGACGGCGGCCCGGGCAAGCCGGTCGCGGACGGCGGTGTCGGCTATTCCTGCATTGCCGAGATCCGCATGATCGAGACCATCGACACGGGCGCGGCGAAAACCCCGTTCCTGAAATTCGGCGACACGGTCCGCATCGAAATGCTCGATGCCGAAGGTCATTCGATCTTCGGGGCGATCGAGCAGACGGTGGAGAAAGCCGGAGGAGAGTAACTCTCGCAAGCGCGGGAAAGGGCTCTCGCGCCGATGCCCGAGGGTGCTCGAACGCCGTCCAGACAGTGCACCGTCACGGAAACCCGGGCGAGACGCCCCAGGAGAACCAATGAGCAAACAATTCGCATCCGCCGGAGACATGGCCGAGAAGAAGATCTCCTTCACCGAGATCGGCCGTGACCTGTGGGCCTTCACCGCCGAGGGCGATCCGAACACCGGCGTGATCATCGGCGACGACAGCGTCATGATCGTCGAGGCCCAGGCGACCCCTGAACTTGCCAACAAGGTGATCGAGAAGGTCCGTTCCGTCACCGACAAGCCGATCAGCCACCTGGTGCTGACCCACTATCACGCCGTGCGCGTGCTGGGTGCCGCCGCCTACAAGGCGCCGACCGTGATCATGAGCCAGAAGGCCCGGTCCATGGTCGTGGAGCGCGGCGCGGAAGACCGGGAATCCGAATTCATGCGCTTCCCGCGTCTCTTCATGGGTTATGACAACGTCAACGACATCCCACCGCTGACCTGGCCGACCACCACCTTCAACGACCGCATGACCGTCTACCTCGGCAAGCGGCGGGTGGATCTGCGTTTCCTCGGGCGCGCCCATACCGCCGGCGACATCGTCATCCATGTGCCTGACGAGAACGTCATGTTCACCGGTGACATCGTCGAATACCACTCGGCCTGCTACTGCGGCGACGGCCACTTCAACGACTGGCCGAAAACGCTGGAAGCGATCCGCTCCTTCGATGTGGAAGCCATCGCCCCGGGCCGCGGCGATGCTCTGGTCGGCACCGACATGGTCAATGCGGCGCTGGACGCCACTGCCGATTTTGTCCGCTCCACCTATGACCCCGTGGCACGGGTCGCCCGGCGCGGCGGGACCCTGAAGGAAGCCTGGGATGCCTGCCGGGCCGCCTGCGATCCGAAATTCAAGGACTACGCCATCTACGAACATTGTCTGCCGTTCAATGTCGCCCGCGCCTACGACGAGGCGCTCGACATCGACACGCCGCGCATCTGGACAGCGGAACGCGACGCGAAGATGTGGGCGGATCTGCAGAGCTAGGCGCATGAGCAAGGCTCTCGATCACCTGCGGCTGATGGCCCGTAACAATGCCTACGCCAACAGGCGTCTGTGTGAAGCCTGCTGTCTGCTCACCCGGCAGGAGTTCGAGGCGGATCGGACGGGTTTTTTCCCGTCCATCCGGCAAACCTTGAATCACAATCTGGAGGTCGACCGCTATTATCTTGATGCCGTGGAGGAAGGCGGGCAGGGGCGGTCGGTGTTCGGTGCGCCGCATCCGGAAACCGCGGCACGTCTGAAGGCCGCGCAGGAAGAAGCGGACCGCAGGCTGATCGCCTTTTGCGACGGCCTGCGCGCGGAGGACCTGGAGCGGACGATCGCCCAGGACAGGGGGCCTCAAGGCGTGTTCTTCGAGACCGTCGCCAACACGCTTCTGCATCTCTTCCAGCACCAGATCCACCATCGGGGCCAGGCTCATGCCATGCTGGCCGGAACCGGTGTCCGGCCGCCGCAACTCGACGAGTTCTTTCTGGAATTCGAGCGTCATGAGACGGCGCAGGAATACCTTTAACGCAGGAACCGGGAGGAAAACCTGTGACAAAACTGTTCGAGGTACCCTTGTACCCTTACAAGCGATCGCCGGATCAGGATGCACCGGCACCGGTGCGCCGCCCCGTCGTGATCATCGGCGCGGGGCCGGTCGGCCTCGCAATGGCGATCGATCTGGCGCAGGCGGATGTGCCTGTCCTCGTCGTGGACGACAATGACAGGGTCAGCACCGGCTCGCGTGCGATCTGCTTTTCCAAGCGTTCTCTTGAGATCTTCGACCGGCTCGGCTGCGGCGGCCAGATGGTCGACAAGGGCGTCGTCTGGAATGCGGGCAAGGTGTTTTTCGGCGATCGGCAGGTCTATGATTTCAACCTGCTGCCGGAGGAGGGCCACAAACGGCCTGCATTCATCAACCTGCAGCAATATTACTGCGAGTTGCACCTGGTGGAGCGCATCCGCGCACTGCAGGCCGAAGGCCGGCCGGTCGAGATCCGCGGCCGCAACAAGGTCGCCGATCTCCAAACCCGGGATGACCACACGCTGGTGACCATCGAGACGCCGGCCGGGACCTACGACCTGGAGGCGGGCTGGCTGATCGCCTGTGACGGTGCCGGCTCGCCGGTGCGCGCGATGCTGGATCTTGATTTTGCCGGCCGGGTGTTCGAGGACAATTTTCTGATCGCGGACGTGATCATGAAGGCCGATTTCCCGACCGAACGCTGGTTCTGGTTCGACCCACCCTTCAACAAGGACCAGTCGGCCCTGCTGCACAAGCAGCCGGACGGCGTCTGGCGGATCGACCTGCAGCTTGGCTGGGACATCGACAAGGACAGGGAAAAGCGGCCGGAAAACGTCATTCCGCGGCTCAGGGAGATGCTCGGCCCCGATGTCGACTTCGACCTGGAATGGGTGTCGATCTATACCTTCCAGTGCCGCCGCATGGAAACCTTCCGGCACGGCCGGGTCGTCTTCGCCGGCGACAGCGCCCACCAGGTGTCGCCCTTCGGTGCGCGCGGCGCCAATTCCGGCTTTCAGGACATCGACAATCTCGGCTGGAAGCTGAAGCTGGTGCTGGACGGCATGGCACCGGAAAGCCTGCTGGACAGCTACACCTTCGAGCGGGAGCTGGCCGCGGACGAGAACATCCGCCAGAGCACCCGCTCGACCGACTTCATCACGCCGAAATCGGAAATCAGCCGGATCTTCCGCGATGCGGTGCTGGATCTGTCCGAACATCACGCCTTCGCCCGCCCGCTGGTGAATTCCGGGCGCCTTTCCGTGCCGGCGGTCTATGACGGATCGCCGCTCAACGGCCCCGATGCGGCCGGTTTGCCCGCGCGCACGCGGCCGGGCAGCCCGGCGGTGGATGCCCCGCTGGCAGAAGACTGGCTGCTCGAGCGGATCGGTGGTGGCTTCCGCCTGCTCGGCCTGGACGCCGAGGTGCCCGGCGACCTCCGTGTCGACGGCCTTCATGTGACGGGCACGACCCTGTCCGGCGCCCGCATCGGCCCAGAACTGAGGGACCGCTACATGGGAAGCGCACCGGCGGCGGTTTACCTGATCCGTCCCGATCAGCACGTGGCTGCGCGCTGGACCGCCTTTGACCCGGACGCGGTCCGCGCCGCTCTGGCAACGGCCCTGGCAAGGCAACCGGGCACGCAGGGAGACGTTTCATGACCGACGCCAACGCCCCTAATCTCGACCATCCGGACGATTTCTACGCCCGCCTTCTGGAAGCCCATGAGGGCCTGAGCAAACCGGAAAGCGATGCTCTCAACGCCCGGCTGATCCTGCTGATGGCCAACCGCATCGGCGACGGCGCAGTGCTGGAGCATCTGCTCGGCGCGGCCCGCGCGAGCGGCCCGGTCCCCGGGGGGACGCAGACGGGTGCTTCAGCGGGACGCGGACACACCTGAGGCTCCGACCGGGTCATCGAAGCCCGCCGCTGTCGGGGTGACCCCCGAGTGCCCTGCAAGGCCTGGCGATCGATGGATGACCTGCCTGGCTTGGGTTCGCACGAGGACTGCAACGCCGCAAGTTACTCGGTATTCTTATGGCTATGCTCGAGAATCGCGTTCAGGATGGCGGCAAAGCGGAGTGGGTCCTTTTTAGCAATACTCATGAGGTCCTTTATGGTTTTGTGAGGTCCTGTGTCGCTGTTGAAAAATTGGTCCAACTCCTTGAGGCTGCTTATGATGTCCCTCAAGATGCCTAGGGAAGCTGCGTCCATGTGGTCGGGTAAGGCTGCATTGGAAAAGAACTCCACGCCAAACTTCAGGTTTTTGGATAGGGCGTCCATATCTTCGATTGCGGCTTCGGCATTTTCTGTAATTGTCTGAAGGAGTACATCAAATTCCTTTTCTTCCAGAGGATACAGATATTGAGACTGGATGAGTCTGTTCCCCGAACTCAAGGTTTCCGGGAGTGACGCTTGATCGTTCGAAAAGTATTGTCCGATCAAACCAACGTAGCCAAACATCGACCCGGAGATATCGGTTACCCGTTTTAGATCTATCTCGGGAGACTTCCTCTTGGATTCTTCCATGAATCCTCTAAATGATTTTTTATTCAATAAGTCATTGTATTGATTAATACTGAAATTTGACAAAATTTCATTGTCATTGATATCGTAATAGTTCGATCTTCTTGCTTCGTATTGGCTGAGCAATTCAACGGCAGCGTAGAAGGTGTCGTAGTCATAGTTGTATGCTTCAAAGCGGATGTCCTTGCTTGCCGCATCAAAAAAATTCAGAAGCACGTTTTTTTCCGGGTCGATTCCGAACATTTGCGAATATCGCTCAATTCCCTGGCTGTAATCCGGGCGTTTCATCTCCGTGAAGGGTATCCGCAAATGAAGCATGCCGCGTAAAAGTTCTGCAGCCTCACCGAATGCTCCCGCTAGCCTGTTGCTGTCAGCATTGTCGGCGGCATACGAGAACCACTCGATCCAGCCATTCACTCTTTCTTCCGCGTATTCAATCCTGGTGTCTGGACTCTCGCCCAGAATGAAATCCTCTACGATCTGGTAGAGGACTTCCGACAGGACGATGCCCAGATCCGATTTCTCCAAGATACCCTGGTCGGGTTTCAGACCAATGGATTCCCATTTTATGGCTAATGGCTGCGACAGTTCTGCAAGATTGTCGCGGTTGAGCTGGTCAATCTCGATGTCGGGAAAGAGTTCGGACTTCAACTCTTGGGCAACGTTTCTGAGGTGGATGTAATGTCCCTTTTGGAGACATTTTTCCAAGTCGAATGTGCTGAAATTCGCACCGCTGGCTGACATCAACAGCTTTGCCATCGCTCTTTGATCGTCGCCCCATCCGAGCTTGTGAGCTTGAGAGATGACCTCTGCGAAATAACCGAGCTTGTTTGAGATCGCCAGAGACGTTTGCTCTAAGAATTCTTCCGAAAAGGGTTCGTTTGCGTATTCCTTTAGAAAGGTCTCAGAATCAGCCTTCAGTCCTTCGCCCACGCTTAGCAGAATGTGGTTTGTCAGTTTTTGAAGGAACCGGAGCCTCAGGTCATCGTCCAGATGGCTCTCGATCGTATCAAGCAGCGTAAGCGTATCCACCCCGATCTCGATGGTGCCAAGAGCTGAACGGAGGTACTTGTAACCTGGCAGGTCCGTGAAGTCGTCGACTGCCGGATGTTTCCCGAAATCATGAAGCTCCTGTTTCAGTATGGATCCGGTCAAGGACGTGGCGGCATCGAGAAACACGTCGCTGTTTAGCTCGGATTGGCCGAGATTGGTGGCGAGACTGTGGAAGGCGCCTGCCGCATCGCGGGAAAATCGCATGTCAGCCGCGATCCCCAACGCCAGATAAAGCTTGGCGTCACCTGCCACGAAAGATTGACCATTGCTCAACTTTCTGCTCACGAAGTCCGTGTAACCATTCCCGAGTTCCGACCTCAATTCGGTCAAGAATTTGTTTCTTGCAATATCCGCCTGCTTTTTTCGCTGATGTTCCGTCTTGTTCGCGGTCCCATCCACGTTTTTCAAGAAGACCTTGTCGTTCTTCGTCATCAGCTTCAAACATGTGTCGTGTTCATATGCTTTGGTGACAAGTGATTTTAGCACTGGGGCTTCATCGAACTCGCTTTCATGAGTCCTGCAAAATGAAGAAATTCGAGCGTAGTTGTTAATATCGGACATTTTATTTCCAGTATTCGGAAGGTCAATATTTGTATGCGAGTTGGGTCGAGAATTTAAGTGGCCGGCGCGACCTCGCAGTGACGCGTTCAGGCCCCGGCGATCCTTGCGAAGGCCTGGATCTTTCAGCGCAGGTCTGCCTGCAGCCTCACGCCGCGTCACACATTGAAGATGACCTGTTGATCTGGGCCTTCGGCGGCACCCGGGAACTTTTCTTCCCCGGCCCTGGCGGACGTGACCAGGTTGATAAGCCTCGAGGCGACCAGTTTGCGTCCAGCCAGGAAGCTGCGCAGCCTTTCTTCGAAGACCTCGACGGTCAGGCCTTCCGGCGCCACGGGCAGGGCATAGAGCAGCCGGCGGCTGGTATCGTTGAAACAGAGCGCGCCGCCGCCGGTGAACAGGGTCAGAAGATTGATCGAGAGGGCCTTTTCCTGGACCTCCGCTGTCACGTCGACCCCGTCGACCTCGTCGATCTGGCTCCAGAGCACCAGCGCGTTTTCCGCCGGCAGGAATTCAAACGCGACCGCGGCTTCGTCGATTTCCAGAAACAGGACGCTGCCGTCGAGCTCTTCGGGCTCCGCACCGAGTTTCCTGTAAAAATCTCCGACCAGGTCTTTAAAATTCTGCAGGGAATAGTGAATCATGCCGCCGTCCAACCGCCTGTGTCCAAGCGGACCGCCGTGACGGACGGCCTTGCGCCGCCGCCGCACCGGACCGCGCCCGGGACAAAAGCTGCCGGGCTCCAAAGCAACGCTGACGCCACTTTCCAAAATTCCGGGATGGTGGCCTGTCCCATTCGGCACAGGACGGTGACGTTTTACGCCCTTGAAAAGACGCAACTATCCAGCGTACCGCCGTTTGCGGACATGCGCCTGAACCGTGGTCCGTTACATTGAAACCAGAAGCTGATGACCATGCAACGCTCAAGGGGTTTGAGCAGGTTCCGGGGGAATCGGAGCGCTGGCGTATCGGGCGTTTCCTGATCGCCCGATACGCCAGCCTGACATCAAAACCGGTGCCGTGTTGCGTACCGGGAAAGAATTCGATCTAGCTTGTGCCGTCGAATATGGGCCATGCTTCACTCCGGTCCGGCAGATTTCTGGCGAAATCCCGCACTGTTTCCTGGTGGTGACGATTGTTCAGGCCCTGGGTGCAGAGCTCCAGGTTCTTGCAGGCAGCAGCAAGACGTTCCTTGGCGTGATCGCGCGCCGCCTCTCGCGGCACTTCAGACGTGTCATTACCGGTGGAAGCAATTCCCTCCTCGTAACACGCGACTGTGTGGACGCGAAAGCCTTCAGCGATTGCGGTGAATTTGTCTTCGGCGTCATAGCCGGCCGCTGTGTCGAGGTTCAGGAACGTCGTCAGGTCGGTAGCAGCCGTTTCCAAAACGTCCAAGCCGTCGGGGGTTTCCAACAAGGAGCCGCCTGATGGGAAAAACACCTTGCAAAGCTCCAGCGAATTCGTATCGACGAACGCCGCGAAGTCCTCGTTGACCTTGGCCTCGAGCCGCGCCTCACAGGTCTTCACACCCAAGCCGGAATACACACTGGCTTCGAAGACGTTTTGGCGTGAGGCGGGAGAAATTTTCGCCGTTCTCAACGGGCCGTCGACGAGCTTGATAATACCGTCAAGCTCTTCTCTCAGCGTATCTCGAAGAAGAGAATAAACTTTTTGCAGGTCGGACTGAGTTTCCCCATCGCTGTTCCTGGCGATGTTATTCAGCCCCTGCCTGAATGATGCGTTGTCGGCGAGTGACGGATTTTTCAAGATCGATCTTGCGAGCGTTTCGGAGTTGAAGGGGATCAGCGACAGACTACGCTGCATTTGCCCCAGATTTGTTTTGCAATAGTCATAGAGGTCATCGTCGAGTGTTAGAAAAATGTTGCCGTAAAGCTCATCGAAGCTATCACCCCCGCTATGCAAATTTCGTAGTTCCAGTTTCTCTATCCAGATCGAGACGGCGAGATCCGCGCCAAGGTCGGCAAGTTTTCCGTTGCCGGGCTGAGTATTTGCCGTCAGCCTGATCTGCCTGGAAAAAGTGCTGGGATCGATGCCTTCTTCTGGCACCGTGGATCGCGCATCGATCAGACAGTCTCCGGCGGTGATGAAATCCATGGCGCTTGCAGCCTTGAAGCCTTCTTCAACCTTCAGTTTTTCGGAGGCTAGCTTGCTCAGGGAGGGGCCATAGACATCGCCGATTTTCTTCACGAAAAACTGTTTGGCGTCCTGTCCCTGAAGTTTGCGTTGGTCCTCCGATTTTTCGGCACCTCCGGAAACCTTGACCAGGCGGTCCTTGTCCGTATTGAGTTTCAGGAGTGTCGCGCCCTTGCCTTTATTGACGCAATTGATGATGGGCTGGAGGGCGCCGGTATTATCCATACCCGGAACGTGTCCTTGATTGAAGCCTGGCCTTGACGGGAAATCGGTGTTGGACATTTCGTGTTCTCCTTGAAGTCCGTAGACGGGCGTCCGGCGCCTGTCTCAGCGGTGGAGCACCCTTTTTGTCAAATGTTTTGCCAAGGGCAGGGAAAGCCGCCCTGTCTGCTGCCGGGCCGCGCGTGCCGACCGATGCTGCGCGATCCCCGCACCGCATCGCCGCGTCGCCCAAGCTGTTGAAGCTTCCCTTGCCGCCGTCTCGTGCCACTGGCGGGCAAGGGGGTGGGCAACGACCGCAGGGGCCCGGGATCGAAGTTTCCGGGGCTGCGAAGCATTCCGTCAGTCCTTGAGGACCCGCGCTCGCGCCTGGCTCCATCCGGCGCCGGCCGGACACCCTTGCATCGCCTTGCCATGAAAAGGGGGCTGCCCGCCGATGACACATGTGAGGGGATGACGCAGAAGGTGTCCGCCTCAGGCCCGCCAAGGACCAGCGCGGCCCAGTCTCTGGCCGTCAACCGCGCCCGATCACCCGTGCGGTCGTCATGTCCGGGGTGGTTCTCACTGCTCGGACAACTTCGCGACCAGTTTCGCGACCTCGTTTTCGACCGTTTCGCTGACGAGCTGGTCAATCTCCGGAATGAGATCCCTGACTTGGCCGATGGTAACGCGTTTGACTCCGGTCAGACCATCGATGTTGAGACGCTGACCAACAAGTTTGGTCACCTCTTCCATGAGGCCTTCGGCAATTGAGAGGCCTTGGTCAAACTCTGCATCTTCACTGAGTTTCCCGTTTTCCTGCTCTTGCGGCGCAGTGTCGTTGTTCCTCAGTTCTTGATAGTGGTCGTGAAGCTGCGACTTCATGACATTAGTTGCCGCTGTACTGAATTTTGTCATCAGTACCCGGATCGTTTCCTGGTTGTGCTGCGCTTTTATCGAAGTGTATTGCTCGCCATCGCTATATTCTCTGATCTTGTCGCTGAGATTAGAGTATTTTATTTTTCCGGAAACAGTCGAATAGCCGATCTTGAAGTTATTATCTTCGTCGAACTTGATGTGTTCTTTATTTTTTTTGTTCAGCAAAGGCTCGAGCGAGGTCAATTGCGGGGCTTGTCTGATCGACAGAAGAGTATCGTTCGGCATGTCACACTGTTCCTTTTAAATGCAAAATTCTTTTCAGGCCTGAATGAACGCGCCGCCGGCCTGCGCCGCTTCGCGTTCGTGCCGCTCCTCCACCGACGCCGCCTGTCGCTCGAGGTCGAGCAAGTTGCGCGCCGCATTCACCTTGCGGCTCAGGGAAAGCAATTCATTTTCGAAAGCCGCTGCGTCGAGACCTGCCAGAAGGAGGCTGTTCATGCAGTAGTAGTTCTCGCCACCCGCGGCGAACGCCATGCCGTCATTCACGGCCGTGGCAAAACTCAATTGCAGCAGCTTTGAAGCAACCTGATTTTGACGCGCTTCCGGAATTGAGCCGATCACCGCCATGATCAGTATGCGGTCGCCGTCCGCGTTTGGCCGCACAACGACGGAAGTTCCGTCAAATTCGAATACGGCGCCGGCAGGATCGACTTCCATATCGCTTATGTTGATCGAGGCGCCGTATTCACTCATCAATTGTTCGTATTTCATGCCCGCATAGCCTTCCTCTGCAAACCGGAAATCACAGTTCCGAAGTCAGGGGGCACGCTATCGAAGCAATCGACGGCGTGCTGTGCCGGATGGCACATCAGGGGGCGGGCCTTAAACTTTCTGCTGCCTGCCGGTCCGGTGGGCGCAACTTGGAACCTTGTCCGGTTTGCTCCATGGGACCGCGACCTTGACGGGGTCTTGCGGTGCCGTTTGCCCGATTGAGAAAACCGGACCGCATATCGAATTTCGGCCGGGCTGAGTGTCAAATGAGACAGTCACCGATCGCTCGAATGCCTAAGAATTTTCAAGGCGCAGGGCAGTGCGGGCTTTTTGCTGTCTATCTTTTAATTCTGGAACAGGAGACCGTAAATGATCAGCACGGATCATGCCGCCTTGATTGCCGAATTCGGTAAATCCGTCGGCCTTGACGATCTTCGTTTCCAGGAAGACACGGCCATCCTGTCCTTCGACGATATTGCTGTCGAGATCCGCACGGACGATGAAAGAAGGCACTATGGCTTTGCCGCCGACCTGGGAGACGCTCCCGGTGTACCGCATGCCGACATCCTGCAAAAATTCGTCGATCTCGCCTGCGGTCTGGCGGTGACGACCGGCCTGAGCCTGATCCTGGATACAAACAGCGGCCGCTACCTTCTCGCCGACAAGCTTGATTACGAAGGCGCCGACATCAGCCATTTCGAGAAGTGTTTGAAAAGACTCATCGAACAGGCGGAGGTACTGGCACCGATGCTGCGGTCGGCGGAATTCCTGAGCACAAGCGAACCGGCTCCAAGCGGATACGACGCTTCGGAATTCGTCATCAGGGCCTGATCGCCCGCAGTTCTCCATCCGGTTTTCAACTCTGAATGAGGTTAGCTATGCCACAGGTAGGTGGGCGTCACGGTCCGGCCGATGCAACGATCAAGTCTTTCGAGCGTGCAGCGGAGGTCGGCAAGGGAACGCTTGCGCTTAACAAACATGGCAATATCACCAAGCTCGGCGGCGGATTTCTCGGCAGAATTGTCGCCTCGCTTCAGGGCGAGAGCAAGGTCAAGCAAGTCAGGCAGCAATTCGCCGAAGTGATTCAACACAAGTATCCGGACGTTGGGGGAACGATCTTGCGGGATTTCAACGCCGACAGTTCCAGGCCATTGAGCAGCCGCAAGGTGAAAAGACTGGTCAAGCTCGCAGACCACGTAAAGAAGGAATACCAAACGAGGGCAGCCTCCAAAACGGCGCTTGAGGCGACCCGCATGAATGCGCTTAACCGGGCGGCGGAGATGCCGAACAGGCCGGCCAGTCAGATTGAGCCTGCCAGGATCGCGGCCGACACTCTCGGTGAGACTGCCGAGGTGACGATCGAGACTTCGAATTCGCCGGCCATGGCGGCGATCAGCAAACTGAATATCCGGCCCGATGACAGCGGCAAGCTGAGAAGTCTGACAGGCCAGGCGATGGCTGCCTACGTCAACGATCCAGGCACGGGACTTGAGGACCTGGGTCCCGGGGACGTCAACAAGAGGATCGCCGAAAAGGCTCTGCTTCTGGATTCTGGCGGCAATCCGATTATCGACAGACTGTACACCACGAATGCAGGCGATGCTCACGACCCGGCCCGGACGGGCTTCATTCAACAAGATGTCAAGGAGGTCAACGACGCCGGCAGACATCTTGATGCCACTCTCCGGCAGCTTGAAGACGAGGGTTATCTGGATGCGGGGAGTTTTGCCAACGAACTCAGCACGGATGCGATCAGCCAGTTTAAAGCCGTCGTGTTTTCACGGCCGCTGATGCCATTCAACGAACTCCTGGACATGATTGTCGGGCAAAAAAACGACGGTGCGCTTAAACATCCCGCAGAGGAATGTCTCAAGGTCGTCAATGGAACTTTGAGCCGGCTCGAGACCATGATCGCGACGTATGAAGATGCGACGCTGTGGGACGGCCTCGACCCGGAGGAACGGCATACGCTTGCGGAACTCTCCGTCGCAGCCCGGGAGCTTCACGATGAGGCGCTCGATCCGGACGGGTTCTACTGCCAGATCTACAGTCTGGCGAGCGCCTTTGTCGAAGACGCACCTGAAGACGTGAAAAGCGAGGTCCTGGCGGAAATCCGGGGCAGGCTCGATCCGGATGAGGCGGCAGGTGAGGTAACCGGTACTTCTGGTGATCCTGACGACATCTCGGTAGTGTCTCTGGACAGTTTTGACGACATGTCGGTAGTGACCTTGGATGATTGGGTCGAATCCTCAGATCTGACCAGCGACTCGGCGACGTACGACAGTACGACGAGCCTTGAAGAGCTGACCGATGCAAGCACGGAAGAAAACTCGCCTACGTCTGATGAAACGACGGACATCATTTCGGACCAAGTTGCGACAGAGAGCAACCGCATCTGATTGGATCCGGTTTGATGGTATTGGTCCGGTTTCCCAGGCAGGAGCACTGCGCCGGGCGGCCTGGTTGGCCGCCTTTCATACCCCCGGCGGCCTGGTTGGCCGCCTTTCATACCCCCGGCGGCCTGGTTGGCCGCCTTTCATACCAATGAGTTTTGATGGCTCATCTGACCGCGTTTGGAAGCCATTTCGCCAGACGTGTGTGGCAGGCCGATGACCCATATCGCCTTGCGACGCGCTCTTCGTGGAGTTGTCTCATGGCATGGTCAAACGGGTTCCTGTTTGTTGCGACTGGTATAAACGCGCTACGCGCGGGCCTCCGGAAGGTTGGCCGGTTCAGGAAAACTGAAGAAGCAGAAGCTTGCGCTGGGCGGCGCGCTGTTCTGAGCGGTAGGCCGGATCCTTGCGTGCAAGCCGGGCTGCCAGCGCGAGATAGCGCTTTGCGCTCTTCTGGTCCTTGAGCTGGAGTGCGCAATATCCGGCAAGCAGGTAACTGCGCGGATGCTTTTCATTCGCCTGGATCGAAGCGACGGCAAGATCGTAGCCGCTGCGATACAGGGCCTGGCGATTGGCGCAGGCGGACAGGGCCAGCAGACTGCCGGCGATGTTCCCCTCAAGGGACGCGATCAGCGAAAAGAAGCCGACCGCCTGCGCATATTCGTCCTGGGAGAACAGGGCGTAGGCGGTCTCGTAAATGTCCCTGAGGCTCGTGACGTTCGTTCTGCCGGGCGTGAAATGCGCGTCGAAAAATGTCTGGAAGTCGCCCTCCATCAAATCCGATACGCCGCATTCGTCCAGATAATACTTCAGCGAGACATCATCTTTTTGAACGGAGGTCAGCTTTTTTTGGAGCTCGTTAAATAGAAAGAAAATCATATCTTGACCGCCCAGGCCGGGGACGTTGTCGAAACTCATGTCGTCCGGGGTTAATGGGGCGAGGCAGGCGCTGAAATCATCTGGTTCGTGGAACACTGGAGCTTCCAAAACTTGCGTTTGCTTAGTCAACGTAGTTCACTTCTCTTTAGCTTGTTGTATTTTTTATTACAACTTGGCAGCTTTTACGCAGAAAAACTTGTCGATTATTATAGTGCATACATCGACGCTCGCGTCTATTTACGTCATTCGGCATGCAAAATACAAGGAAGTGTTCAACAGGCGAAGTCACATTTCCCCGATTGGGATTGGAAACACCGGTTTGCTGAAATTGGGCCGCAAGGAATGCGTGCATTTCAGTTTATCTGCATCCCGTCATGAAGTGAGATCAGCCGGTCCAGGCAGTGTTCAATCGATTGCAGGTCGAGGGTTTGATCATCGAGGCTTGCTACTATAACGGGAGAATCATCAGCGCTCAATCCGGCGTTGATCGTTAGGCGAAGATAGCTATCCCAACCGGAAAGGGCGAGCAGGTCTTTCAGGTGTTCGGCAAGCAAGGGCCTCGCGGGTTTGCGTTTCAGGCTGATCAGCGTGCGGGAACCATCTTGCGATGGAGTGAAGCAAAGCGTTCCGGCGCGCTCGAACTGAAATGTCAGGCTGCCATCGTCGGCAGCGGACACACGGTCGATTTGCATGTTGGCCGCGAACCCTTCGATCGTGCTCAGGGTTCTGCTCGAAAATCCGATCATGTCATAGACTCCAAATTCTGCGCTTCGGGTGACGGCCCTTGAAACCGGCTGTATGGCCGAGCGTCGGCGCTGGTCCCGGCAGCCGGTGCGGGGTCCTCCGGAGTGCTCCGGCAAGGGAATGATGTCTGGTTCGGTGCTGAAATCGACTACGCCTGGGCGTTGTCCGCTTCGTAGGCCTGTTCCTCGATAGCGGTGAGATCGCTCCGCAAGGCTTCCAGCATGCTGCCTTGCTGTAGGCGGGCTTCATTGGAGGGATACGAGCGGTCGGAAATCATCTTGTGAAGGTCATGCAGACCATTGGCGAACACGACGATCATGTCGACGGCGCTGTCATCATAGGGTTTGATCACCTGCCGGGCGTCCGAAAGGTTGGGTGTCTTTTTGGCGCAGAAGTTCAACAGCGCGCTCGTCAACACCTCCGGCCCGTTGGCATTGGGGCCGTCGACGATCTGCGGGCTGGCGAATTGCGGATCCATACGCTGCATCGTGTGGATCAGGTCGTCGCTCGCCTGATACACCGTGCGCATTTCCTTCAGCTTGCCGAGTTCCTGTGTCAATCCGCCCAGAAGCACCGGGTCGGTCTGGTGGCTTGTGGCCGCGAGGTCGTCTCCGGCCGTCTCCAGGAAAACACCGACGACGGTGTCGAAATTGAGCCGCAGGTTGAAGTCGGCGAGCGCGTCGAACAGCTGCCCCATGTGCATCGGGCCGCGCAACATCTCCCGATACCGGTCGCGCAAGGCTGCGGGGTCGGTCTCCAGGGTCGGCGCCGCTTCCGAGGCGCGTTGCGCGATGGCGTAGCCGGCCTGGACGTTGCGGGCGATGTCTGGGTCTTCGAAGACGGCCTGGGTCCGGTCGAGAACCGCAAGCAGGCCCTGGCTTGCGCCGGTCTCCTCGAAATACTGGCGGGCGATCTGCAGCGCTTCATATTGATGCGTGACGTTGCCGTCGAAATCCCTGAGCGCGCGCAGGACGTTGTCGGTGGAGACCAGGCCGTCGCCGGCTCCGCCTTCCTTGTCGAGCAGGTCCTCGAACTTCTGGAGTGTGCCGACAAGCGCGCGGAGGCTGGCCTCCTTCGGCATGTCCGGAAGCTTGTCGTAATAATCCGCGATCCGCTTCAGGGCTTCGATATTCGCGCCGGCGCCCTGGCGGATCTTGGCCTGACCGAGGGTCCGCTTGTCGGCGAACTTGCCGACCGCGTTGCCGATTTCCTCCATGATGTCGCTGAGGTCGGACTGTTTGGGAACCAGAGTGGTGGCGTCTCCCTTGCGCGCGCCGCGCGCCTGTTCCAGAACTTCGGCGCCGACGGTCGACTGGACATTCGCCGAGGCGATCTGCTGCCGGGTTACTCCGAGGTCTCTTAATTCAGCCAAATCTGCCTCCGCATCGCACTCTTGTCATTCTCATTTGTGGGACATGTGCGGTCACCGCGCAGTGCATTGGGACCCGAGTGCAGCACGCATCCATGCATGCACTAAAATAGTCTTTCATTCCGAAGACATTTGTACCGAATGGCACACCTGCATTTCTTAAGAGCTTTATTTTTCGGATTTACACGACAGGCATGAGGAGGTCGCGTCTTGGACCCGCAGGTGCGCAGAGAAGAAACTTTGACCGGTGAGAACGCCTCGCTTGATCAAATTGAAGACATCGACCGCAGATTGCGCAACTTCCGGCGCGACGCGGCGCGGCGCGGCGATGCGATGGCCGACATGTTTGCCCGGATCGAAACCGTCATGCGGCAGATCATGGCGACACCGCTCCTGCAGCATGATGCGCATTGCCAGAACCTCGTGGCGGCAATGGCGCGCGCCGGAACCATGGAAGACTTCGCCGACCGGGTGTTCGACTTCGGCTTTCATGTCAATCGGATACTGCCGGACAAGGCCGCCCCGGGCGCGCCGGAATCCGGAACAGCAGCGGGCCCGGCTCAAAGCACGGTGGCGCGCCTGAATGTTGATCGGCCCCTGCTTGATCCCGAGTTGCAAGGCGGCCGCAAGGCGGGCCGCCGCCGCTTGCGTCTTTGAACGGAGAAGTCTCTCATGGTGATAACAAACACGTCTTTCTGGGCGAATAACTTCTCCTATCCGAAGGATCCGACGCCGGACCCCAACCCCACGCACAACATTCCCGGTTCCACGGATGACAATTCCGGTGGTGAAGTCAACGACGCCAATTCGGAAGCGCTGTTCCCGTTCATGGACGGCACCAGCGACGAGACCAGCCTGGCCAGCCCGACGGACGGGAATGGCAACGAGGTCGATCTGGATACCGTCGCGCAGGCGGACATCTCTTCGGATTTCTTCAACGGCCTGCACTCGGCCCATCAACTGCAGTTGCTCAACCGGTTCGAAGGCTCACTGGTTCTCCAGGAAGGGACCGACGAGCGGCTCGACGTGCTTCTGGCCGATGACGCACGCACCGTGCTGACCTTGCAGAACCTGTCCAAGACCGACATCGCCACATTGAGTCTCGCGGATCAGGAGCTGATCGTGGACTACCTGGCGGGCCTCGGCACAGGGGGGGACGGTGTCAGGGCGAACCTGGCCTCCGTCTGGGGTGTCCAGCTCGGCGACAACGTTGCGATCAATCGCGAGGTTGCGATTGCGCTGATCCAAGCTGCCATCAATGACGACATTATACCCAGAAAAAGCGACAATGAGGACCTGTTCACCGACCAACTGGACAATCTCAAACTACTTGTCGACAGGAATGCCCTGTTTTCCCTGGCGGATATCCAGCGTGAAGTGGATGCGATCAAGGAAAGATTTGATCGGGTGGCCACGTTCGAGGAGTCGATAGCCCCTGACCATATCGTCGAGGGCGGCGAGGACGAGGTTTATCACGGGCTGAACAGCACGGACAACGATGCCACCATCGTGAACGGTCTGAAAAACTTCGTCGCCCAGGAACAGCGTCTCCTGGATTTGCAGAACAAGCGTCTTGAAATTGCCGCGAGCAGCAAATCCATGGACGTACCGACACTGATCGCCGCGTTGCAGCTGACCTACAACATCGAAAAGGAAGCCGAGGTCGCGATCCTGACCGAGGAGATGCAGCAGCAGAACGCGCTGCTCAAGGACTACGCGGAAATGCAGCGCATCGTGAACGAGGCCCTCAAGCATTTCTCGAGCGGGGAAGACGCGGCCGAGGAAACCCGGGATGCGGAAGGAAGCAAGGATGGAACGCACGTCATCTGGCTGCCGGATAAAAACGTGGTTCCACACGAAGATGATGAAGATATTCCCAAGGATAATTCCTCGTTATCTACCGGCGAAAGGCGGGTCCTCATCATGTTCGATGACAACTATTCCGGGCCCTATACTTTTAAATCCGGACACCCGATCGAGAAATTGCACGGGATCACGCGCCCCCTTGATAACATCGTCAGCAACGTACAGGCTAATAATACCCAGGACCCATATTTCGTCCAGCAGCACCTCAACAAGCGTAGCCAGTCGCAATGGAACATTTTCTCCACCCAGCTTGCCGATGCCGTGACGCTGATCAACCAGAACAGCCAGATCCTGACCAACGAGATTTCCTCCATGAACCAGGAACGCAACCGGCACTATGATCTGGCCAACAACGCCTTGCGGCGGATGAATGACATCCTGACCTCGATCGCGCGCAGCTAGGCCGCGCGGGTGAAATGTATCTCCACTTCTTCCTCGCGAACCAGGGACGGAAAAGATAATGCGCATCCAGCGGCTTGATACCGGTCTTGAAAGCATCTCGCGCTGGCGGGTCGACGATGAGCATCATCTGCCCGTCGAGGGAAAAAGTGCGCCGAAATTCCTGCCGAAACATCGAGAGCTGGACGAGATTCTCAGGCGGCCGTCTCTGGACGAGCGGCTGGCGGACTTGCTTGAACCCGCCTTTATCGATCCGGATCTTCTGGAGCCGAGCGTCATGTCCGAAACCCGGATGTCCGTAAGGCACCTGATGCAGACGGCTGCGAAGGACGCGGGCGGACCGGCGAAGGCCGCGCTTGATGAAGCGGCGGCGCTCCTGGGAGACGAGGTCGAATTCGATCAGGAAGTCCGCTCGGCGCTGGCCGCCCTGTTGAAAGGGTGACGCAATGCAGCTCGTGCAGCCCAAGGAAGACTTGACGAGCCGGCAGCGGGATTATCTGCTCCTGACAATTTTCGTACTGACGCGTCATGGGTATTACGACCGCGCCCTCATTCTCGTGGAAAGCATGTTGGCGCTGGAGGAGGATGGCGCGGAAGTTCGGCTTGCCCACGTGGTGCTGAAGTTTCTTGAAAAGGACTTTGTCGGCGCCCTGGCCGATCTGGATCATCTGGAAAGCCTGACGCTCTCCGGCGGCCTTTCTTCGCGCACGCTCGTCATGCGGCGGTATCTGCGGGCCCGCTGTTTTTTTGAAACGGGGCGTCGGCAGGAAGGTGAAGCAATCGCCCGGGCGCTTGCGGCAAAATAATCAGGTTTTTTTGCCAAACCGCCCTTGCCCTGTGTCTTACGGTACAGCGGCGGCCTGCCCCGATTGTTAGTTAACGATCATGGTTTTTCAATTGGAGGCAGTGGCATGTCGATACTCGATCTGGGGTTCCAATCGGCGGACGATCTCGTAAAGAGCCTGAATCTCGCCGCGCCGATGATCGACGATGTCATCAAGGAAGCCGGATTGTCGGAAGACAACCGCGTCAAGCTGATTAAGGCGGGCTATTCGTCCAAGGAAATCCTCGATCTCACGGACGCAGAGATGGATGCCTTGTTTCAGTCTGGCTATCAGGCTCTTGGTGCGGGTGATCTCCAGGGGGCCGAGGACATGTTTTCGGAGCTATGCCGGCTGGATCCGCTGGATGCCCGGTTTCCCTTCGCGCTAGCGGCAACTTTTCAATTGCAGGGGCGCTACTCTGCGGCGGCCAAGCTTTATGTGCTCGCGCTGAGCCTGAATGCGACCCATGCCGATACCTATGTTCGTCTTGGCGAATGTCTGATCGAGTCCGGGGAATTCGACCAGGCGCAGGAGGTTCTCGAAATCGCGCTTGCGCTGACGGACAAGGGACACGGCGACGAAGATACCAGATCCCAGGCAGAAAGCCTGATCGCGCAAATTTCGGAATTGGCCGCGCGCGCCTGAAGCCGAGAACGCATCAGGATCCATTAAATAGGAAGGGATTGCCGTGACAGATATAGCGCTCACTCGCCCGCTCGGCGGAAAGACGATGGATGTCGGGCAAAATGATGCCCTGGTGCAGCCTGACGTCAATCAGAAAAACACGCTCCAGGCGGGCATAGCCGCGCAGGCGGCCGGAGCCCTTCCTGACGTTGCCTTGGGGTCCAGGAAGGGCGTCGGAAATGCCGCGGGCACTCTGAACTCGGCGGCCGACATCATGAAATCGCTGGGTAAGATGATGTCGAAAGCGGGCGGCGACGCGCTGGATGCCGAACTCGCCCACGCCATCTCCAAGCTGAAAGACGTGGTCGGTGACGTGCAGACCGGAAAACTGCTGAACGATGAAGAGCGCAAACGCGCGTCCCTGTCCGACAAGCAGGCGAAGTTGGAGGAAGCCGAGGTCAAGCAGGCGGAGGCGAAGCAGGCTAAGGAAGACGCCAAGGTCTGGGGCGTGATCGGGCTGATTGCCACGGCGGTCGCCGCAGCCGTCGCTATTGTTTCGGCCGTTGCACTCTGCGCGACCGGTGCCGGTGCTGTGATGGGGGCGTTGTTGGTTGCTGGCGCGATCGCGGCTGTAATATCGCTTGTTGATTCATCCGTTCAGATGGCTACCGGAAAAGGAATTTGCGGCAACATTGCTCATGATATGGCCATCGCGCAAGGCATGAGCCCGGCGGAGGCGAAAAAGGAAGCGGAGAAGGCCGACGAGACGTTCGGGACCCTCATGACGGTCGTCACGGTAACTCTTGCGGTTCTCACGCTTGGCTCGGCGGGGGTTGCCGCGCTGGCATCTAAGTCTGCGTCCGTCGCGAAGGCGGTGGGACAGTCTGTGGTTGATGCGCTTAAGGTTGCCGCACACGATGGAATCAAGACCTCCACACAGGTATTGGCACAACAAATAGGGATGTGGAGCGAAATAGGGAGCGGCGTCGCCACGATCGGAAGTTCGGTCGCCACAATCGGCGGTTCGGTCACGCGCTATGACGCCGCCGAAAAAAGCGCGGAAGCGCAGGAACTGCGTGCGGACGGCAAGGATATCGAAGCCGTGATGCAGGCGTTGGACGATTTCATCGACATTCTCATGAACCAGATTTCCGGTGAGAATTCCAGGTTCAACGCGATGCTGGACGATGTGATGGGGTCGATGAAGGACCGCGCGAACACCATGGCCAGGGCGCAGTTCAGCGGCTGAAACGATTTTCCGTCCGAAACAGGTCTCTTCAAGACAAGGATATTTTCATGGGCATTACCCCGGCGCAGGCCAATATCGATCCGCAATTCCTGCCGGCTTCGTTCACCAACGGCAATGGAGAGCTGACCGTTTCCGTCGAAAAGGCGCAATCCATTGCCGCCGGTGTTCAGGCGAAAGTCTCCGATCTGCCTCCGGGGGAACAGGCGGTGTTTCTGGCGCTGCTGAAGAACCCCGACCTCAGCCCGCCGGCGACAACAACGGTGGCGAACCTGTCCGCGACACTCGACCGGTTCGAACGGGCGGCGGCCGATATTGTCGTGGCGCTCGCCGAAACGATGGCATCCGGCGACAGTTCGAAAGTTCTGGCCCGTCTCATGATCGAACTGTCCGGTCTGCAGCGCAAGGAAGCCCTCGACAGCAGGCTGGCGGCCCGGCAGCAGGCCAAGAGCGAGTTGCAGACCCAGGCGGGTGACATGCGCGCGGCAGCCGCAAAAGCGACCGAAGCCGCTGTTACCCAGTTGGTGACATCGATTGTTTCTGCGTCAATTTCTATCGCTTCGTCTGCGATCTCTATTGGAAGCTCGGCAAGTTCTCTGAAAAAATTGGATAATTTGGAGGGATTGTCCAATGTCAGTATCCCGGAGCCGAGGGGCTCCGAATTCAAGATCGGCAGCCACAGGGCGAATTCCACCACGAGTGGTGCGGCGGGGGGCTGGACCAATGGCGCTGTGGGTGGTGTTTCGGAAGGTGTCGGTATTGAAACGCAAATGCAGATGGGGCTGAAGAAGATCGCTGCCAACGAAGCATTCCAGTCTGGCATTGGGGGTGTCGTCCAATCTCTTTCAAAGGTGGCTGATACAGCTGGTGGGGCAATCGCAGCGGGCAAGACGCAAGAATCGGAAAACCTGAAAGCCGATGCGTCCCTGGCTGCCGCCGATGCGGAAGAAACCAAGAGCGAAGGCGATCTTCATCGAGAATTCCAGCAGACGCTGGATGAAATGATCAAGGCCATGACGAACTTCCTGAAGGAAATGCGTTCCGCGGAAGTCGAACAGATGGCTGCCGTCACTCGAGGATAACGTCTGACGGGCGGGAGCAGGTCTTCCGTCCGCTGCGATTGGGCTGGATTTGAAATGGACCGCACGACATTCGAAACATCGGTTCGCGGCTTCTGGAAGCATCTGGGGCTCGGCGCACCGGATCTTGACCGGGATACGGACGTGGTCCTGTCCGTCGATGATCTTGAGGTCATCCTGTGGCATGGCGAGGACGGACAGGTCCTGGTGATCGAAGCCGAAGCCGGCGGTCTCACCGGCAACGGTGCGGCTCAGCGCGGGGAACTGGAAAAACTTTTGAAAACCAGTTTCGCGTTGAGCGCGGTGCGCGACACCATCGCAGTCCTGGAAGGCGAGGGCACACCGCAAGGACCGCGCATTCTGGTGCGTGGATTTTATCGCTATCAGCAGGGTGATTTTGAAAAGCTCTCCGATCTTGTTGCCGATGTCATATCGAGCGCGGAAACGCTGCGCCAGACGCTCACGGGAAACCGGGGACTCTGGAGACCGACGGACATGGGTGCGGCGACAGGCACGCCGCAAGAGGACGCGTTTGTGATCCTGAAGCCCTGACAGTGAGTAGTTCAATCCAAAACGAGGATCGAGATGACAATTCAAACAACCGGAGACACCGGTCCACAGCACCGGCCAGAGGGTCTGCCAGAGGGTCTGCCAGGGCGTCTCGATGTGCTGACGCAGTTCTGGGAAGGTGGTGTTCGTACGGAACTCGGTCTGGAAGAGAGCGATCTGGAAGCCGTTCTTGGCGTTGCCAACATGAAGTTGAAGGCAGGGGATCAGTCCACGGCACAGCGCATGTATCTCGCGCTGGTACTGTGTGATCCGGGCAACTTCAAATTTCAGCAAGGCCTCGCAAATGTCTGCCTGAAGACCGGCGAATTCGACGCCGTCGTTCAGACGGCCTCGGTCATGGTCATGCTGAAGCCGGATGATCCGACAGGATACTATTTTTCCGGTGCGGCCTGTCTCGCGCTCGGGCATCTCGCGGAGGCACGTGAAGACATCACCGACGCTCTGGCTTTTGCTCAGCAGAAACAGGATGCCGTTCTCGTGGGTGAATGCCGGCGGCTCCTTCTGCAATTGGATGCGCAGTAGACCCATGTCATCGCAGGCCGATACCGTGCCCGGTTCCAGGTTGAGCGTCCTGCTGGGCGTCGATGAAAGGGGGACGGCCCTGCTACGGGCGCTCTTTGTCCAAAGCACAGGTACCCTTGGTATTGACGGTGCGACGTTGTTCGACCGGCTTGAAGTGACAGGCTCGTTCAAGGAGGCGCTCGGCGTATCGGACAACGCACTCGAAGTCCTCTATGCCCGCGCGTTCCAGCTCATTCAGACCGGACATTCGTCGCGCGCGGAAGATATTTTCCGGGCGTTGTGCGCGCTGGACGGCGAACAGGTGGATTTCTGGCTGGGTTACGGCATCTGCTTGCGCGCCCGTCAGGACAACGGCCAGGCAATGCTGGCCTTCGATGTGGCTGTGAAACTCGCACCCGATGCACCGGCCCCGCATCTGCACAGGCTGGAGCTGTTCATCCGGACGGGCCGTTGGGAAGAGGCCGCCGAAGCTTTGGCCTTGTTCGACGAGAGAGCCGGCAACGCCAAAGACGCCTCTTTTCCGGAGGCTGCCGCCCCTTTCCGAAAAGCGCTCGAAATGCGTGAAACCTGAGAAAGACGATTTGGTTTGGTCGATATTGCGCAACTTGAGAAGGTTTACAGGGACTATCTTCTGGGAAAAGGGCTTCAGGCATTTTTGAAGGACGAACCGGATCCGCTCCCGGCGTCCATGCGTCTGGCCCCGGACATGGCATCCGGCTTGGCCCCGGATTTGGCCCTGGATCCTGCACAGGACCTGGCGCAGACGGGAGCTGTTTCCGAGACCGTGTCCTTGAACAAGGTGCCGGTCCACACTGCGGAAACCCTCTATCCGGCCGAACCGATTGCGGCTGCGCGCAAGAATGCCTCCGTCAAGGCATGGCCTCCCGCGATCGGGCTGACGCCGCCGGCCCCCGCGCCGGGAACGGATGATATCGAAGCCGTCCTGGCAACCGCTGTCTCCGATTTCCTGAAATCGGTCAACAAGATGGGCGACGGTGGTATCGGAGCGCCGCGACCGGCGGACCTTGGCCCCGGCCGGCGCCCGGCTTCCGGAGTTGGAGCAGGCGGGGCAACCGGTCCGGATGGCGGTCTGTCCCGGGACCTGTTGAGACAACTGGCTTTCGGTTCGAAAGACCATGGCGCCGCCGGCGGTCACGATCCGTTGGCGCAGGAACCCGGTGCCGGCTGGACCGGCAGGCAGGGCGCCGGGAACACGCAGTGGGGTGAAAATCCGCTGGAAACGTTCGGCCCGTTCACAAGGTTCGGGACGACAGGGCAATCCGGGCCTTCGTCCATGACCCGGCGTTCAGAAAACCCGCAGCATTCTAACGGGTCTGCGGATCCGGACCACGCCCTTGAAATCGAGGCGGAGTCCGGCATCACCCGTCACCATCACGAGGACTTGCCATCCCTGTTGCTGAAGGCGCTCGACAGCATCGACAAGCAATCGGAGATGTTGTCCCTCGTCGTATTGAATGCGGCAATGATCCCGGGCTGGCCCGAGCAAAAGGCCTATTTTCCGCTGACCAGCAATGAGGCGAAAGATCTGTTGCGGTCGGTTCAGGAAAAGGGCGACGTGAATATCGACGACATCATGACCTACTTGGCCAATCTTGGCATCAATTCGCCCTTGCGTGAGAAGCTGATGAAGAGCGCTCCGAAGGGCAGGGAAAAGAGCAATCTGCTGCTCTGGCTCCTGGCTTTGCACAACATCGTGGAAAGTGTGGTGAGCGGTCTTGCGCGCGAAGCCGAAGACGCCTTGTCCCTGGGGAATGGTGGGTCCCCTGAAGACGGTGGCGACAGGCGTGTATCGCCGGAAGAGGCGCCCGGGAGCCGTCCGTCGGCAAGGAAGTCCCCCAAGAAAACGAGAAACCGTATTTTTCTCACTTGAGCGAGCCGGAAGGCACCATCTGGCAAGACAAGTATCTGCCGGAACGTCCTGTCTCAAGCTGACCAATTAAGGAAGATGGCATCATGGGCACTGATATTTCTTCAACGACACAGATACCGGTCCTCCAGTCGCAGTCCCTTCTGCCCGCTGCCGTGGATCCGTCGGTGGAGGCAAGTGCGGCCGCGGTTTCCGCGCCGCAGGTGGAACAGAATGAAAGCGGTCTTCTCTTCAGCTTCCTGAAGTCCAGATCGTCTCTGGAAGGTCTCGGGCTCAGAACACCTCGCAACGCCGGTGACACCGAAGCCCTCCTGCTGGAAGTTTCCCTGATCTCGGAGCGCCTCTTCAACAACAACAACGCCGCCAAGGGGATCGCCCAAAGTGTTGCTAAGCGCAATGAGCTGAGCGAGATTCACAAGAATTTCCTCAGTATTGAATCCCTGCAAAACGGCATTCGGACCGAGACCGAAAAAAGAGACGAGAAGCTCGCCGGGAAAGCGGCACTTGAGACCGACCTGTCCGCGCTCCGCCAGCAGGAGAGCGATCTGCTCGTTCTCGTTTCAGGCCTGTCGGGTGATCCGGAAAAGACCGATGAGCTGTCTGTCGCAACGCAGCTATTGAACCAGGTTAGGGAAGAAATCGGTGCGCTTGAGACCGGAATTTCGACGCTTGGTGAAGAAATCGGCCAGTTGGAGGCCACGCTTGGTGAATTGAACGGAATGTTGCAATTCGCGAGTTTTTTCGGCGAATTTCTCGGAAATATATTGTTGAAATTACTGTATCATACAGATATTCAAGAACTTGAGAAGGCGCAGAAACATGCGCACGGAGACGATCAGCAGGAAAAGTCCACGGCAGTCTTGCCCGAGTTCCAGAGAGTGCTGGAAATCGATCTCGAGGACTCCTTCATTCAGGATTTGATTGGTGAAGACCTGCGTCAGGACGAGCTCGAAGAGCTCACGGAACTGACAATCGGCCTGTCCGGGGTCCTGGTTCAGATCTCGGACGTATTGCTTCAACTAGGTGATCTCGCCGAGGTCGATCTCGATGCGGTCGCCAGGGAAAACAACAAGGAGAGAAGGCTGCAGCTTTCTCTTTAAAAAAACGGCTTCAGGCAATCTGTCCAGGTGATCGGCAAAACATCTTTTGCCGGGACAGGAGAAGGTTGCCGGACATTTTTATTATAACAACGTCGTGCCGAGTTTGAGAAACGTAAGGGTTGCTCCATGATTACCCGCGATGAGGCAAATCTGCTGCTGAGTCACTTGGCGAAACGCTTCGACATAGCCTCACTTGAATTGAATGACGTCAACACGGTTGTACTGGCGTTTGGAGAAACCAACGAATTGATCATCGAATTCGTTGAACAGGGAGGCCTGTTTGTCTTCTGGTGCGTTGTCGGCTCGCTCGCGTCCCTGTGCGGGGACAAGAAACAGCTGGAGTTCGCCAAATATCTCCTGAACAAGAACTTTCCGAGCAAGGCTCTTAACGGAGCCTATTTTGCGACCGATTCCGAACTCGATGTCGTTCTGCTTGCGCGCCGGGTTGAGTTCAATCCGTCTCAGAGCGCCGAGTTCATTCAGGGCGCCCGGGTTTTTGCCGAACAAGCGCTTCACGTGACGAAGGAACTGGACAAAGCTGTTCTGGAATTGCCTGGTCATGAGCCTGCCGAGGCCATGGCTCTGCAAAGGGGCGATGAACACGACACCACCTTTATCCGGGGCTAGTGTGACGGTATGAACGATATTACCCGTCCCGGACAAAAGCCCTTCCAGGTTCCCGTTGCGCCCGAGCAGCAGGTTCACGGGACCGGCACGACCCGGGACAGCGGCGAAGGCGTGCAATTCCGCAAGGCGGACGAAAGCTCGATTGCCAGGCTGCTTCAGGGCAAGATCGCGCGTGAGCCTGAGATGCCCGAATTTTCAGGGCAATCCATTATTTTCCGATCGGCACGGGACAACAAGAATTGAGCCGGGCGCTGCCGGCCGAGTTCTGAGACCCTGGCGCTGTTCAATCCTGTCGGTGGCATTGTGAGCGCGACATTGCTCTGGCGACAATCGGCGCGGCCGTAAAAAGAGGGGGGGGCGGACGGAGCCAGGGTGCGCAATATAGGGCTCCCCGTGTTCATGGGCTCAGGCGTTCAGGGGGCCAAGTTACGCCTCACGCCGTTCGGTGCGCCGGTTTTCAGAACTTCGGGCTGGTCCGCTCCCTGGTGTCAGCGATCCGCAGGCGGATCCGGAAACGAGGGGAAGCCGTTCCCGGCGGCACCTGACCCATCGGCCGGTCCGACACGGTGATCGCCGCTCTCCATATCGATGACGCCGTGCAGAAGGGGGGCTGCGTAGAGAGAATGGCGGTTCTGGTTCACCCAGGCCAGGATTTCCGCGATCACATCGAACCATTCATCTGCAATGAAGCCGTCGATCTCCGTATCGGCGTAAAGCGCGCGCGCCAGCGGGACGTTGCGGAAGACCGGCACGCCGGCCAGTTCGGCCTGGGTTCTGAGCTCATGCGCATAAAGATTGCGCCCCTTGGCGACCACCATGGGCAAGGGGGCGATTTCCGGCTTGTAGTCGATCACGACCGCGAAATGCGTGGGATTGACGACGACCGCGGTACTCTTCTTGGTGCGTTCGACGCCGTCGCTCATGATCAGTTCCTGCGCCAGCTGTTTGCGCTGTCCCTTCACGATCGGGTCCCCTTCGCTTTCCTTGTATTCCCGCTTCACCTCGTCCTTGGACATCATCAGGCTCTTGTTGTGGTGATACCGCTGGTACATGAAGTCCAGGGCCGCGACGATGACGAAGGCAAGGGCGGTGTAGAGCAACGTTGTCAGAAGCAGGGAGCTTGTGACCTGTGTCAGACACGGCAATCCGCAATAGATGGAATTCAGGTAGGGCGAAATTGCATCCCGTATCACGTAGAACAGGAGAACCGACAGGAAGACGATCTTGATGATCGACTTCAGCGTCTCCACGACCTGTTTCATGGAAAATATTTTTTTCAAACCCTGGGCAGGGTTCACCTTTTCCAGTTTCGGCATCAGGTTGTCGAAAGCGAAAATGTTTCCGAACTGCAGATAGTTCGCGGCAACCCCGGTCAGAATGACGACACCGATCACAGGCAGAACGATCGCGATGCCGTCGTTGAAGGCAATCCCGATCCCGCGATAGGCACTCGCGTGAAAATCCTGTCCGTGCAGGCTGGCGATCTGATCCATGAGATCGACCAGACGGTTGAAGGTCGAATCCCAGGTGAGCCAGAGATAGGCGATCACGCTCATCAGGGACACGGTGGTCACGACTTCCTGGCTCCGGGGGACCTGTCCCTTCGCCCGGGCATCCCGCGTCTTCTTGGGTGTGGGTTGTTCCGTCTTTTCCCCGGACGACTGGCCGCTCATGGTGTTCCGGTCTCCCGGGGGGCCGGGTCGGAAAGGATTTCAGTGCCCTGTTCCAGGATGGAATACAGCTTGTCGGTCAGTTCGAAGAACAGTGACTGCTGGTCGCTCGCGAAGGGAAACATGATCTTGATGTAGAAGATCAGAATGAAGATCGCGATCGCGCTCTTGATCGGCATGGCGAGGACAAAGACCTGAATCTGGGGGGCGAAGCGGCTCACCAGTGCCAGGGCGAACTCGGACAGAAACATCATCGCAATGACCGGAGCTGCGAGAATGAACATCGTGCGCATGCCCAGATCCAGAACTTCGAAGATGAGGACCGGAAACTGGTCGGAGACCAGCGGAATCATGTTTGTCACCGGCCAGAGAACGAAGCTCTTGTAGAGCAGTTCCACGATCACCAGCATGCCGCCGATGGCATAGAAGTAGGTCACGAAGGCCTGTGAAAACAGGCTGCCGAGCGGAGAGGTCTCGTGCCCCTGCAAGGGATCGATACTGGAGGCGATCGCCGCGCCGCGCTGGTTGTCCATGAAGTCGCCCGAAGCCGTCACCGCCCAGAAGATCCAGCCGATCATGTAGCCGAAGACAAAGCCGATCGCGTATTCCTTGGCGAAATAGAAGGCGAAGACCGACAGGTTCTCGCCGATCGCCTCCGAATACGCCATGTTCACCGGCACCAGCGGCAGCGACAGAATGAGGATGCAGGCGTTGCGGGCCAGCCGGGGAACCGCGGACGCGTTCATGATCCCCGCCATCGCGATGAAGGCATAAACGCGCGGCAGGGAGATCAGCAAGGCGAGCAGCAGGTCTTCAAATGCGAGAAAGATGGACAGGGGACCGCCAAGCATGCCGGGACTACCTTGTCAGCTCGGGGAACGTGTCGAACAGGGTGGCGGTGAAATTGAGCATTTCACTGCCGAGCAGACCGGCCGTCGCGGCAATGGTAAGGGCGACCGCGACCAGCTTGATGGCAAACGAAAGGGTCTGCTCCTGGATCTGCGTGAGCGCCTGCAGAAGGCTGACGATAACGCCGACGACCGACGCCACCACGATAGGCGGCATGGACAGGAGCAGAACCAGCACCATTGCTTCGGTAAGGACATGAAGGGCGTCGGCCGGGGCCATGGCGAACCAACCTCTAAACGTAGGTCTTGACCAGGCCCAGGATCAGGCGTGACCAGCCATCGACCATGACGAACAGGAACAGCTTGAACGGGAGCGAGATGGTGAGCGGAGAAACCATCATCATGCCCATGGCAAGCAGGATGTTCGAGACGATCAGGTCGATTGCGATGAAGGGCAGATACAGGAGGAAGCCGATTTCGAAGGCTTCCCGCAACTGGCTGACCGTGAAGGCTGGCAACATCACGACGATGCTGTTCTCGTCGATCTGGCTTGCCAGATCCGGCGGCCAGAGTTCGGAAGTCGCCTTGAGAAAGAAACTCCGCTCCCGGTTGTCGGCGTGCTTGTCGAGGAATTCCAGAAGAGGGCCCTTGGCCGCGTTATAGGTCTCTCGCAGGCCTTCGAGATTGCCGAACGTGAAGTCTCCGTTCGCCACGATGTCGAAGGTCTGGATAAACACCGGCGCCATCACATAGGCGGACAGAATGATGGCAAGCGCATTCAGCGCCATGTTCGGTGGAATTTGCTGCACACCGAGGGCGTTGCGGACAAGCAGCAGGACGACCGAAATCTTGATGAAGGACGTTGCGACGACCGCCAGGAACGGCACGATGGCGGCACCGGCCAGAACGAGGATGAGATTGAGAGGATCCATGAGGCGCCGTCACCCGTCCTGACGCGACGGGCTGAGCAGGATCCTGTTGAGCCGGACCGCCAGTCTGTCATCGATACGAACCAGATCGCCCTGGGCAACCGGCAGGCCATTTGCATTCACCGTTACCTTGGTGTCGCTGGCGCTGATTTCTTCGGGCAACGCGACCACCGCGCCACTCTGCCAGCTCTCGATCTCGCTGATCGGGAGCCTTGTGGAGCCCAGGGAAAAGGAGACCGCGATCTCGAGCGGGCCGACGGCCAGGGCCTCATCGTCCTGACCGCTGCCTTCTGCCGGCAAAGGCAAGTTCCCGTCATTGGTCATAAGAGCACCTGATTTTTTATTGTCTGTCAGAGAGTTGAACGAGTGAACCGGACCGCACACCCAGCCGTTTTCGCCTGCCTCGAAAATGAAAACATGGTTTTCGGCCAAAATGGCGCATTGGCCCTCAGTGGCAGCCTGCGAGAACAATATGCAGTCTCCGGGCTCCAGCCCGCGCAACTCCGCCACAGTCAGCAGCGCTGTACCGATCAGGCGTTCGGCCGTTACGAGAATGTGGTCGCTGAGCAGAGAGTGATTGTGCCCGGTGGAAGGCGCGTATCGGCACAACTCAGCGCAGAGATCGTCCGGTTTCGCTCCGAGCGTGAGCTCTATCGCGTCATCGTTCGTCATGAAGATGTTGCAGGAAAACCACTGCAAATCGGCGGCTTCCGCATGCCCCAGCAAAGTGGTCATGCCCACCGTGGGTCCCAGCCGCAGCTTCGCGGTCAGATCCTCCGGCAAGGCTGACAGACCTGTCATCAGCATGCCGTCGTTCAGCGCATCGGCGAGGTCCGACGGCATATCGGTCAGGTCGGCCAATTCAAGGTCCAGATCGCAGTAGGACTGAAACGGAAAGGTGTCGACCCTGACATAGGCGTGGCGGTTTTCCCCCAGAAAGACTTTCCGCACCGATGCCGCATCCGGTGGGGTCTGACGGAGGGTGAAGCTCAGGCCGGCGCCTGTGCCAAGCGGGATCGTCTGACCGGCATAGGTCATTGCAGCATTCCACAGAGCAATGTTCTGTTCGCTGAAATGAAAGACGGGAGCCGACCAGGTTTCGACGATCATCCGCAACCGCTCCGGAACGGCAGACCGAACAGGGGTTCGTTCTGTTCCGATCCGGACACCAGGGCGCGGCCTTCGTCCGGGGCGGCATCCGCTCCATCCGAAGACTGCAGGATCTTGATGCGCCTTCCCGGGAAATGGGCCTGCAGGCTTTGCCCGAGCTGATGGGCGGCGGCGAGAAGCTGCTCGTTGACATCCCGGGTGGCCGCGTTGGCGGGCAGACAGAGTTTCACAGTGACCAGGGTGTCCCCCAGGGTCACCTCGATCCTGTTCAGGCCTGTCCCGGCCGTCTCCAGGGGGATGTTGATCTTCACCGGTGCGGAGGGAATGGAAGGTCCGGGTCTGGCCGCCGCCTCCAGACATTTGGTGACGTGTTTGAAGATCTGTTCCACACGCGTGTCGACGTCCGGGCGGGAAGGAGAGGCAGACAACGCGCCCGGTGCGCTGCTCCGGCCGGAAAGACCGGCCTCCAGCAACACGAGAACAACGCCTTCATCAGGATCGTCGTCGTCGCCCCGTTCCCGTGCATCCCGGTCCGCTCCGGTATCGAGGAGTTTCTGCTGAAACAGGGAGGACCGTTGAGACAGCGCCGCGTCGGCTCCCTTGTGCTGCCCGAATGCCGGTTTCTGATCACGGCTGTAGCCCTTGTCGTCCCTGGAGGAGGAGCCCTTTTCTCCCATCGTGGACTGCGACCCGTGCCGGCCGGCATGACGATCGACGCCATGGGAGGTCATCTGCGGCCGGGCGGGGTCAACAGGGGGGCGAATTGAATGGGTCATGCGGGCACCGGCCTTCCTTTGGCGAACAGTTCCTCGATTTCCGCCTCTTCGGCTCTCTCGGCCTGATCGGCGTGTTCGCGCACCAGGTCCTCCAGCATCATGTCGAACTTTTCCCGCGTCCGCTGTGCCACTTGATACGCTCGATGCGCATCATCGACTTCCTCGGTCAGCCTGAGGCACCGCTGGATGGCCATCTCCAGATCGTCTTCGAGATGTTCGTGATCCTTGTGCAGTTGAACGACTTTTTCCTTGGTTGCGTCGATCTTCTGGGCGTCGACGATCTTGCGCATGATTTCCTGGTAGACGGCGGCCTCCCGGTCCGGAAGCGCGGCGGCGCTGTCCTCGACGGCTTTCTCCTGCTGCCGGCGTGACCTGACGGCTTCGGACAATTGCTCGCGCTTCGCCCTGAGCGAGCGCAGTGCCGTGTCCTCCCGGGTTGCCTTGACCTTCTGGAGAATGCGGAACTTCTCGATCATGACAGCACCGTCTTCAGTTTCTTGAGGGACACGTCGAACGCGTCGAACTCATCGGTGCCCTGTTTCAGGAAGTCGTTGATCTGCCGGTTTTTCTCGATTGCCTCGTCGGCCCTCGGATCGCTGCCGGCCTTGTACTCGCCAATCTTGACCAGCAGTTCCACATCGGCGTAGGCGGCGAGAAGCGTGTTGGCTTTCGCCGCCAGAGCCTTGTGCTCCTGGGTGATCACCGCATCCATGACCCGGCTCTTGGAATTCAAGATGTCGATGGCGGGATAGTGGTAGGACGACGCGAGCTTGCGGGACAAAATGATGTGGCCGTCGAGAATGGACCGGGTTTCGTCGGCCACCGGCTCGTTCATGTCGTCGCCTTCCACCAGAACCGTGTACATGGCGGTGATCGAGCCCTTGTCGTTCATGCCGACCCGTTCCATCAGCTTTGGCAGGTTGGCGAAGACGGAGGGCGGAAAGCCTCTGCGTGTCGGCGGCTCTCCCGCGGCAAGGCCGATCTCGCGCAGGGCGCGCGCAAAGCGGGTGACGGAATCCATGAGAAACAGGACGCGCTTTCCCTGGTCGCGGTAATATTCGGCAATCGCCGTGGCGACGAAAGCCGCCTTGGCCCGTTCCATCGAACTCTTGTCCGATGTCGCCACCACCAGTATGGCCTTTTTCATGCCTTCCGGGCCGAGGTCGTGTTCAATGAATTCACGCACTTCTCGCCCGCGTTCACCGATCAGGGCCAGAACGGTGACATCGACATCCGCGCCTTTCACCAGCATGGACAACAAGGTCGATTTACCTCCGCCCGCAGCCGCGAAGATCCCCATGCGCTGGCCTTCGCCAATGGTCAGGAGGCCATCGATGGAGCGGACGCCCATCGAGATCGGTTTGTCGATCACTTGCCGGGTCATGGGATCAGGCGGGTCCTGGTAGACCGGGTAATGGGTCTGAGGCTGGAAGATATCGGGCTTGCCGTCGACAAAGTTGCCGAGCCCGTCCAGCACGCGTCCCAGAAGCCCGTCGCCGACCGGAACCCGAAGCACCTCGCCGGTCGGATAGACCTCGGTCCGCGGCGCGACGCCGTGGGTCTCGCCGATCGGCGACAGCAGGGCTTCGCGATCGACAAAACCGACGACCTCTGCAAGCAGCCGCATTCCCGTGGATCGGGTGTAGAGCTCCACGATCTCGCCGATTTTCACATTCGAAACGACGGCGTGAATGATGGTGCCGAGCACCTTCGTGACCCTGCCGCTCATGACATAGGGATCGTGGTTCTGGACAGCCGTCCCGATGGCCCCGGCAAAACGCCCGAGGCGCCGGTCGATGAGGTCGCGTTTCTGCCGGGTTGCCAGGGCGAATTCGGAGAGAGGCTGCAAGGTCATTCTCCGGTTTCCCGGGCAAGTCTGGTGTCATCCGCGGGCGGCTTCTTTCCCGCAGCCGCTTCATCGATCACCATCGCCAGTGCGTCGAGCTTGTTTCCCAGGCTGCATTCGATGCGGCTGGTGCTGGACTCCACGACCAGATCGGGAACCGTGAGGCCGGCATCCTCGATCAGTTCGATCGACTGGATCTCCGGGAACTGGGATTTCAGCTTGCTGGCGACAGGCGCGAAGCTGTCGATGAGGCTTGGCGGGAGGAAAATCTGAACACGGCTCTCCCGGCGCATTCTCTGCAAGGCACTGTGTGTGGTCGCTTCGGCAAGGGCGGCATCGTCGAAGGTGGAGATGATCTTTCGAACGGACTCCTTCACGAGAGCGGCCAGATCCGCTTCCAGCTCCAGAAGCTTCCTGTCGAGATACACCTGTTCGGAAAGCAGTCTGGCGAACGCCTCCTTGTCTGCCTGCTCCCGCCCCTCGAGATAGCCGCGTTCCTTCTCGCTCTGATAGTGGGCACGTGCCGTCTCGGTGATCTCCGCCGACGTCTGTTCTGCCGCCCGAACGACGGAATGGGCTTCGTCGAGGGCGGCCATGTCCCGTGCCTTGATCACGCCATCGCCCCTGGAAACGGCAAGGTTCACGTTCTCGGGACAGTAGATCAAATTCACCATGTCAGCCCCCGGTGCTTGAGAAGCATCTTCAGTTCCGAGGATTGCTCTGCGCTCAGCACGGGAGCCTTTTTGTGCTCACCCGCCGTCGACCTGGGAAAGCGCCAGGAAAACAGGGAGGCGCAGCCGCGGTCCGCCGATCTGACAAAGGCAACGAGTGTGGCAAGACCCTCCCGGATGGCGGGGTGGATGTCAGCCGGGGAGGCGGGGGCGGCCGCCTCTGCGCCCGCTTCCGTTTCTGCTTCTGTTTTTGCTTCCGGGGGGCTGCTGGCGCTGGTCTCGGTTGAGAACACGTCACTCAGCCGGACCGCTCGGCTGCGTTCGGGCAGACCGGGATAGAAGGCCGGTGTTTCCCTGACCGCGGCGAGAAAGGCGTCCTCGCCGAGGACATCCTCGATCCGCTTGCGTTGGGATTTCAGGACGCAGGACCTGATTTGAGGAAAAAGCTGGACGGCGGCGCAGTGGCGGGCGAAATCGAGAACCAGTGCAGGATCGATCTGCAGAAGTCTGACAGCGATTTGCATGTCTTCATTCGTTTCGAGCTTGTTCGCCAGTCCCTGGCCAAAGGAAAGCTCCGGAAGACCCAGGTTTTTTGAAACCGCTCGATTGAGAGGGCCGCGAAACGGCGGCTGACCGGCCAGACGCCGGACCGCGCCCGCATCCAGGGGAGGCAATGACAGGTGGTCCTCATGGAGAAAATCGAGCGGACGCGCCAGACAGGCCGCCAAATGGGCGAGCTGTCCGATGGTGCGCCGTTCAAAGGATGCAATCCGCTGCCCCATGGTGGTCCCGTTTATTCCGCGATGTCGGTTTGCAGGTCGGCGCCGGCCTCGATTTTCTTTCGGGCACTGCGGGCCCTGACAAAAGCAAACAGGGTGAGCAGGTTCGAAAGAACCAGGACCGCCAGGATGACGCCGGAAATAACGAGAAGCTGCCAGAAATACTGCTGATCGCTGGCGCGCACGCCCAGGCCCGGAAGCACGGTCGCGATCGTGGAGCGGGCCTGGTCACCCATGATCTTCGGCCGTTCCGATCCGACCAGAACCACGGTGACATTCTCGTATTCGACACCCTCGATCGAGTTGCTCACCAGGCGCCGGATCTGGGGGGTGAAGAAGTCGAGATCCACGTCGATGCGGTGCTTGATGAACACAGCAGCGGAAGACGGGCTGACTTCCTCGCCGAGACTTGGATCTTCGGGAAGGACGATGTGGACACGCGCGGTCAGGACGCCGTCGATTTCGCTGAGCGTCTGCGAGACCTCTTCCCCGAGCGCGTAGATGAAACGGATGCGCTCCTCGAACGGAGACGACATGATGCCGCTTTTCTCGAAGACCTTGCCCATGGAAATACGGGTCTCGCGCGGATAGCCGTTTTCCTTGAGAACCTCGATTGCGCGGGCGAGCTCGGTCTCTTCGACCAGCAGGGTGACGCCCTCGTCCCCCTTGTATTCCTTGGTCGCGCTGATGCCGTTCGTCATCAGGATGGCCAGCATTTCGTTGGCATCGCGCTCGGACAGACCCGTATAGAGGTCAAGCTTGCATCCCGAGACCAGAAGACAAAGGCTGATCACCAGGATGCGAATGACATAATTCACGTTCAAAACACCACTCATTTCGTGAATCATCGTGCGGCTACTGGCCCTTCATCAGGGTGTCGAAAGTCTGCGTCGACTTGCCCGTCAGCTTGGAGGTGACATCCATCAGCAAGGAGTATTTGACGACTTCGACCTGGGTCGCGATCAGCATTTCCGTGCCGCTCATGGACTGCGAGGAGATGTTCCCCAAGCGGGCCGTCTGGTCATCGAAAGTGCTGCGCAGGCGGCTCAGACCGTCCAGGATCGTGTCGCCGCGGCTGTCATGCACGGAACTTGCCGCCTCTGTCCCCTGAACGGATTTTTCGAGATCCAGGCCCCGCAATGCGCGGTTCTTCTCGACAGCCAGGGCATCCGCATCCATCTGGCCATACGTCTTGACGGCCTCCGAGGGCGCCTGGGCCTGATTGATATGCTGCCAGTTCGGCTGGATGGAAAACGGGCTGCCTGCCGTGGACGAAGGGGCGGCGATGACGGCCGGAGAGTTGTGAGGCGAAACGGCCATCGGGTCCTGGGCGCGCTGCAAGGCGCCTTGAAACTTGTCTACCGACGCGCCGGGTTTCGACCCCGGAAAGTTCACCTCCTGGACGGAGGAGACGCCGGTTTGTGTGTCCGGCGAGAACTGCGCCAGGCTTGTCGTGCTGGTTAGAAAACTGCTGACCGCTGCCATCTGCTGAACGCCTTGTTGTTACGACCGGCCGAGCCGGAGCATCTCTTGAATGTCGTTCCTGAGTGAATGCCCGGATTGCGGGCCGGACCTTTCACCGGGCTTTCCCGGGATCGGTCCGCAGGCGGCTGAAGGTTTGACCGTCCCTCTCTACGCCTGAATGTCTGTCAGAGTGGTCTCCGCGAGTTGCGCAAACGGGGTATCGGGCGCGGTGGAGACGACGGCTTCAAGCACTTCCCGGCCCCGGGGCACGTTCCCTTGCTGAACGAGGGCAATTCCCAGAAAAGTCCTGGTGGCGACGGTTGTGGGAGCCTTTTCCAGCTCCTTGATGGCCGCGCCGGGGTCGCCCGCCAGAATGCGGATCATCGCGCCGCCAAGAAAGCCGGCTTCCTGTTCGGGACGCAGTGCCCGGATCGCCTCGAAAATGGCGTTCGCGTGATCGTTCATGCCCCGTGATCCGGCGATGAAGCCGATATCCGCAAGAAGCTGCAAGTCCTGCGAGGTGATTATGTCGTCGATCGCTGCCATTACGGATCCAAATGCCCGGCGGCGTGCTGTCCGCCTCAGGGCTGTTCATGTTCCGGGACGCGACAAGCGGCCCCTCTCATCGTTCACACTTACGAAAGAATAAGGAGGGGGACTGTCTCATTTAGTACACCGGTGAATGAAGATTCAGCGTTTGTTCAGCGCACTCTAGCGATATTCAAATCGACGGCTGGCCAATCGTAATGACCCGCATTTTGCACCTGATGTCGAAACGCAACGACGTCATCCTGGCGTTCCTGTTGATCTGCATCGTCTTCATGATGATCCTGCCGCTGCCTACCATTGTTGTAGACACGCTGATCGGTGTGAACTTGTGCCTGTCCGCTATCCTGCTGATGGTCGCCGTGTATCTCTCCGAAGTCGTTCAGTTCTCGGCATTTCCGTCCATTCTTCTGCTGACGACCCTGTTCCGCCTGGCCTTGTCGATCACGACGACCCGTCTGATCCTGCTGCAGGCGGATGCGGGGCAGATTGTCGAGACATTCGGCAATTTCGTGGTGTCCGGCAATCTGGTCGTCGGCGCGGTGATCTTCCTGATCCTGACGATCGTCAATTTCATGGTCATCACGAAGGGCTCGGAACGTGTGGCGGAAGTGTCCGCGCGTTTCTCGCTCGATGCGATGCCCGGCAAGCAGATGTCGATCGATTCCGACATGCGGGCCGGCATGATCGAAATGGACGAGGCCAAGCGCCGACGGGGCAAGCTGGAAAAGGAAAGCCAGTTGTACGGCGCGATGGACGGCGCCATGAAATTCGTCAAGGGCGATGCGATCGCCGGCCTGATCATCATCGCGGTCAACATCATCGGCGGGGTGCTGATCGGAACCGGCCAGCGGGGAATGGAGACCGGCGAGGCCCTGGACATCTATGCGATCCTGACGATCGGTGACGGCCTCGTCTCCCAGATCCCGGCCCTGTTCATCTCCATCACCGCGGGCTTCATCGTTACCCGTGTTTCTTCCGACGAAAATGCCGATCTGGGCAGCGACATCGCGCACCAGCTCGTGAACGAGCCGAAAGCCCTGATGATCGCGTCGGGTATTCTGCTGGGTTTCGCCGCGGTTCCGGGTTTCCCGCCAGCGGTCTTTGTTCCGCTGGCCATTTTGTGCGGTGGCGGCGGTTATTTCATCATGCGCAACCGCAAGCGCGCAGCCACCGCCGAAACCTCCAATGTCATGCCGAGTTTTGCATCGGCGATCGAAGCGAACGGCGCTGCGCCGTCCTTTCCCGCCGTTGACGGTGATTCCGGCACGTTTGAGAAAGTGGAGCCGGTCACTTTCGCGCTCACGGTGCCGCTCATCGTCGACATCGCCTCGACCGTGCGCGGAGCGATCCGGCCGGAAAAGCTGGACAATGAGGTCGCAAGGGTGCGCAGGGCCCTTTATTTCGACCTGGGCGTTCCCTTTCCGGGCATCAACCTCAGGCTGAACGACAATCTCAAGGAGGGCGAGTACCGGATCATGGTCAATGAGATTCCGGTGGCCGCGGGACTGGCGCGGCCCGGTTATTTCATTGCCCGGGAAACCGAGCCCAATCTCAACATGTTCGGCATCCCGTTCGAGGTCGGAGAAGATTTCCTGCCCAACACGCCGAGCTACTGGGTGGCCATGAAGCATCTGGCGACGGCCCAGCGGGCGGGTATCCAGATCATGACCCTGTCCTCCATGCTGACCTTCCACCTGGCCCACGTCCTGAAGAACCACGCGTCCGAGTTCATCGGCATTCAGGAAACGATGTATCTGATGGGCCAGATGGAAGCCAATTTTGGCGAACTGGTGCGCGAAGTGACGCGGGCGCTGCCCGTCACCACCATCGCGGACATCCTGCAGCGGCTCGTGAGCGAGGAGATTTCCATTCGCGACATGCGGACGATCCTGCAGTCGCTGGTGGAATGGGGGCAGAGGGAAAAGGATCCCATCATTCTGACCGAACACGTCCGCAGCGCCCTGAGCCGCTACATCACCTTCAAATTCTCCGGCGGCCAGAGTGTCATTCCGGCCTATCTGCTGTCGAAGGAGGTCGAGGACGAGGTGCGCGGAGCCGTCCGGCAGACCAGTGGCGCCTCCTACCTCGCCTTGTCGCCCGATGTGCACCGCCAGCTGATTGCGGCAATGAAAAGCGCGCTCGGGGACCTGAGCCAGCATGCGATGACACCGGTGATGGTGGCTCCCATGGATATCAGGCGTTTCATGCGCAAGATCGTCGAACGCGACTTTCCCGATCTTCCGGTCCTGTCCTTCCAGGAGCTGGCCCCGGACGTGAACATCCAGCCGCTTGAGCGGATCAAGCTGATGGGCGCCCAGCAGCAGAAGCTCGCAAGCGCTCGATAGAGATTGCCAATGTCCGGACCGCCATGAAACTCGTGATCTACTGTCTGTGCGTGGTTGCCGCGCTTCTTATTCACGCATTGGTCTTCGGCCTGCCGGCCGGGGCCGCCTTCGTTGTCGTGCTGTTTCCGATTGCGGCGGTGCTCTATTGCGTTCTGGCCCTGTTCCTGTGGCATCAGAAAACCGGTCCCGGAAACCAGGTCGGGGCCGTTCTGGCGACATTCAATTTCCTCTTCATCGGCTATTGCGTTCTGTACCCGCTGATCTGGCCCGATGCATTGGCGGACGGCGGCTTGAGAGCTGCGGTTCTGTCGACCACCCTCTGGCCGCAAATTTTCGTCTGCCTCTTTTCCGGCATCGTCTTCGTGCAGCTCGACGGCCTCCAGGCGCTCCGGGAAGGGCATGTTGGCAGGACCGGCATCGCTGCCTATATCGCCTTTGGCCTGGCCATGACACTTGCCTTCTTCGCGGGGCTCAGAACAGTCTATGGACCCGCCCACGGCGAAGCCTTGACGGGGACTGCCCGAGCGGTCTTCGGCGGCTCCGCGATCCACTATCTGATCTTCATCTTCTTCTTCATCGCCATCGCCTACACGATCCACGCGGCAGTCGGTCTTCATGCACCCAATCCCCATGGGGGGCCGAGACGCAGGTTCATCAAGATACTGATCGGAACGCTGCCCCTCCTGGGGTTCCTCGGCACGGTTCTGGGGATCATGGATGCCCTGGGCGGACTGCCCGGGCTGTTTCTGGGGGACAGAACGACCGCCTCGGATCTGTCTTCCGAACTTGCTGCCAGCTTGTCCGGCATTTCGCTGGCCTTCGAAACGACCATGCTGGGTCTGGTGACCAGCCTGGTGGCCACGCTCGGACTGAGTTATGTCGAAAAACGCGAGGCGGAAGCGGTTCTGCGTAGGCAGGAGTTGGCCGATGACATCCTTTGACGAAGACGGCGGCGATGTCGTGAGCTCCTTCGATTCAAGCGCGGATGTGATGATCGGCCTCGTGGCGGTTGTATTGCTGGCGGTGCTGATGGTTATTCCGCTGACCGACTTCGCCCACACGCGCAATCTCGTCCAGGAGCAGACCATCGAGGCGCTGACACGTGCCGGCAAGCTGACTGTCGCCGGCCGGGACGCGCATGTTTTCCTGGCATTGCCCGACCGGCTGGTCCTGCCCGGGTCCGCCGGGCGGGAGGATGCGATCCACGTGGATGACATTCTCGATGACGCCGGTTTGCAGGCGCGGATCGCGAAGCTTCGCCGGGACAATGCGGTTCCGGTCCTGATCGTCACGGAACGGGGGCAGGAAAGCGCCTTTCTGGTCGAGACGGTCCTGAACCGTCTGGGCGTTCCTGCGATCTCGAGGATATTTCTCGACAGCTCGTGCGGTTACCTTGCGAATGATGCGCGACCGGCCTCCTGTGTGCAGGAGACCGTTCTTGCCTCAAGCGATGGATCCTGACCATGCAGCGCGGGATGGCCGTCATTCTGTCCGATATCGCGGCAAGCACGCTCGCGGTCGCATTGTTCCTCTATATGCTTGTGCAGGTGATCGGACAGACGGCGGTCTTGCCGGATCCGGACGCCCCGCAAGTCGGGCCGGAAATCGAGGATGCCTTCAACCTCCTGACGTCCCCGCCGCTGTCTTCCGGGCAAATGGTCGAGGCGCTCCATGCCCGCACAGGTGGGCGCGCGGGTGCGTTCACGTTGATTGACGTCTTTCCCGACAGGCTGGAGATCTCGACCTCCTCGGCGGTGACGGGCGTGGAGACGCCCGTCACCGTGGTGCGGCGGGACGCGGTCCCGCAGGCCCGTTTGAACGCTGTCCTGTCGGACGCTCGGGCAAGGGGGGCAGAAACCATCGTCTACGTGTTTTCCAACCAGTTGCTCAATGTGATCTTGCGGGCGGGAACAGAGGAAACCCGGAATGCCGTATTCATCAACGTGCCGGTGGCCCTGATGCAAAAAGGGACGGACGGACGCCTCGACTGGTCCGTCGGGCTCCGCCGGCTCATGCATGTGCAACCGACGTACCCGCAGTTCAGGTCCTCGCTGGCAAGGCTCCTTGGCGCCGGCTCCGCGCCTGCAGGGAGCACTGCCTCAGCGGGCCATGAGGCTTCCGCCAGCGGTGCCGTCAGCCGAGGCCGCGGACTGCTGGACCGGCTCGCCACCGGGCTGGAAATCGCCGCGGTCTTCGTTTTGTGCGGTGTGAGCGGGTTGATTGTCTGGTGGACGGAGCGCCGGTTCTGACTGTTTGGGGTGATAATTTTATAACTTGTTGAAAAATATCGGTAAATCGGCTTTTTGCCGAACGTGTATCAATGTCCTTTATGCGCTAAATATCAATAAGATTTATGGAAATACGCCCAAAATGAGTACTATTTATCACACTGTTAAGTCGGCTCTGTGGTAGAACTGTTAACAAGAAGTTAAGGGCGGGAAGTTCGATCTCATGAACGGGATTACCAAATACGAGGGCAATTCGACGCAGATCGGTGGGCAGCCGGAAACCCCTTCTAGGGCGGACGGGGCGCAGGGCAACGTTCAGGACAAAAACGGCGGCGGTGCGCGTCTGGATGCGGGCACTTTTGAAAATTACCTCAATCAAAAGGCCTTTCTGGAATTCAAGGACCCTGCCAGTGCGCAGCAATATGAGTTCGATGCCGTCCTCAATGAAATCAAGAGGGAAGCTTCCTATCAGGAGCTGAGCAAGGCGGACAAGCCGTGAAATCCCGCATGCCAACCTTGATTGTCGGTTTGGTTTTTACGTTAGTTCCCAGGTTGAGTAGCGGCGTTCGATAATGATACACTGGTTACCTGAAAATTCTGAGCTCTCCCCGAAGATCAAGGAAGCGATTCTAAAATATTCGGCTCGGAATGTTTATTCCAAGAACGGGATTGTTTATTTTCAGGAAGACAAGGCCGACAAGTTCTACATAGTCCTGTCAGGTTATGTCCGGCTGTCCTACATCATGGAGGATGGCACCGCGATCCTCTATGCGATCGTGCCGCCGGGGCAGAGTTTCGGCGAACTCGGTGTCTTCGACCGCTCGGTCTACACCGATACAGCTTCCGCGATCGGGTCGGTCAGCGTTCTCGCTGTCAGCGCCGGCGTGTTTCACTCCAACGTCCCTTTCAGCTCCGAATTGCGGGAAGCCCTGAGTTCCCTGATCGTGGATCGCTACCGCACCTATATCGACGTCACCAAGAGCCTCTACCTCAGCAATCTCTCGGCCCGGCTTGCCATGTCCCTGCTCAGGCTGGTGAACAGCCTCGGGCAGACGATCGACCTGAACGGCAAATCCTGTCCCTATCTGGGGTCGATGGTCACGCAGAGCGATCTCGGGGCGATGGCACGCGGCACGCGCGGCAACGTCAACCGTGTCCTGAAGAGATGGGAGCGGGAGGGGCTGATCCTCGTTCAGGATCGCAAGGTTATTTTGCTCGATCCCGATGAACTGGAGAATGTTGCGATCAGAGGGGGAGATACACAATGAACGGCCTTCACGATCCAGCCCGGATGGAGACAGGTTTCGATTTCGGCATGACAGACCTTGAAGAACAACTGGCCGGCGAAAATGGCCCTGAATTGAAAAAGGACATCGCGGCGAGACTGGCGGCGAAAGCCACGGCATTGGCCGAGTTGAAAGCCTCCGGACTGGCACCCGCGGAGTACGAAAAGGCGGAACGCGCCAGTGCGGGCCTTGCGGCTGCTTATGACGTCCTCATTCGCTTTCCGGTCAACAAGACCGGCGGCGAACAATAATTCGAAGACAGGCTGCAGGAAGGTAAAAAAATGGCAAACGATGTTTCAAGAGCCCTAGGCTACACAGGGTACGAATTTAAGAAACCCACAACCGATACCTTGCCGGGCGGTGGAAATCCGAGACGGTTCGACGCCACTCGTGACGGTTTCGATCTGGTCTTCCGTCAGACCGAACTGCAGAACCAGATCTCGGCCATCGAGGAAGACATCCGCAATATCGAACAGAACGCCAACCTGTCCGATACGGAAAAGATGTTCTCCATGCAGATGGCGATGAACTCCTGGTCCGCGGTCACCAACCTGCGTACCAACATGCTCAAGAGCGTCGCGGACTCCCTGAAGACGATCACCCGGAACGTCGCCTGATTAGGAAGGCCAGAAGCGGCTTTCGGTACGCCCTGTCAGGGCGCATCGAAAATCGCAAGGCGCTCGGGAATGAGCGCAGGCAGGGCAGTTCCGGATTGCCCTGCTTCGATCTTTCGGTTCCTTCCCGGATGTGCCGGGACATGGCGTGTTTTCAGTTTCTTGTACGGCGACGGGTCCTAATGCCATGAAGTCACGTGGGAAAAACAACGGCCCTTTGATCCTGAAGGCCCTTTCCGGGACCCAGTCCGGGGTTGAGGTCGCATTGGTCGAGGGGGAGTACACGCTCGGCTCCGGCCAGGACGACGATCTCCAGTTCGTCGATGTCTGCTTGAAAAGCGGGCATGCCAGGATTCGGGTCGAGGACCAGATGATTCTCGTCGCCGGCGGAGCCGGCAGTGTTGTCAACCAGGCCGGCGTCGTCATCGATGCCGGTGACGACGAATGGCGGGAATTGGCCGCCCTGGAAGTGATCACCATCGGCTCCAGCAGTTTTGCCATCGGCTCGGCGGACGCCAACTGGGCCGACCTGACCGCATCGCTCGACCGGTCCATGGCCGCGCCACGCAACCCGGACAAGACCAGGCCGGGTAAAAGACACGAGACGGCGGCGGACAGTTCCGGCAGGGGCGACTGGATGAAATATGGCGCGGCCGCTGCAAGCCTGGTGGTTCTGGTGGCGGCGATCTTCTGGCTCACGCTCAATACGGTCATGGCCGAGAAAGGACTGGCCGACGCAAGGCAGTCCGACAGTCTGGACATCGTGCGTGCGGCGCTGGACCAGCACCCGTTCGGCAAGTCGATCGATTTGCGCCAGGAGGTGGACGACGCCATATTTGCCACCGGTTATGTCAAGAAGCCGGTCGAGCGGCGGGCCCTGCACAACGCGGTCGCCGAGACCGGCATTCCGGTCAATCTCCGACTGTGGGTCCTGTCCTCCATCAGAACGCAGATCGACGCCGCCATCGAGAGCTTCGATGTTGAGGTTCAATACGAACTGTCGGACAAGGGGGTTGCCTCCTTTGCGGGCGAAATCCTTTCCGATGACGATGCCGACCGGTTTTTCACCTATGTCCGCGACGAGATTTCCGGAATTTCCGTCCTGAATTCAAGCGTGCACACGGCCAGTTCCTTTTATGACGAAGTCATGAAGCTGGCCGCACGTTCCGGCATCAACAACACGGTTCTGTTTCGTCTGGTCGATCAGCGGATTGAAGCCAGCGGCGTGGTGGTCACCGACAAGCTGGATGCCTGGGTCGGTTTCCTCCAGGCCTATGCCCGCCGATATGCCGATCATATTTCGCTCACTTCCTATGTGCAGCTTGTCAACGAACAGGGGCAGGTGATCGCACAGCCCAATCTGGCGCAGCTCGGGTCGCCGGAGCTGGTGGGCCGGACACGGCTGCCAGGAGAACAGGACGCGCCGGATCAGACCGCCGTGCTGGACCTGGCCCGTGTGAAGCAGGGATCATTTGGCGCCTCTGACATCTTTCAGGGCATCGACGACGGCTTGATCACCAATTCGGTGCCGGACGACAGGCCCTCGGGGCCGCGCTCCGGAACCCCGTCCGACACCAGATCGATTGCCGACAGCAGGCAGAACGCGAAGCTCGATTTGGCAACGGCGCACGTGGATCTCTCCAGCGGCATTCGCAGGCTGCTTGATGCGAAATCCGATCAGGAAAGAACCTCCCGCTCAGACGATACGGATCCCTCCGGCAATTCAGAGGCCGGCCCTGCGCCTGTGACGGGTCCGCAAGATGAAACGGTCGATCGGGTTCTGGAAAAATGGGATCGCGCGCTCGCCAATGGCGGCAGTATCGCGGACAGCCTGCCAATCGGATTTGACTTGCGAGACGATGTCGCCCTCCCTGGTCAGGAAAACATGCCTCGCCAAAAAGACTTGCCCGGCCAGGACAACTTGCCCGGCCGCGAAGCAGATCTGCCCGGTTCGGGGGGGCAGCCGGATGAACTTGTCCCGCCCATAGAGGCCGCGTTGCCGGACAACCCTGCTGCGCGCGACGAAACTGAACCGGCAAGGTTGAAGGCGGGAAAGTCGAAGGATCGGATTCTGTCGTCTGGCCGCGCCCGGTATCTGCCGCTCGTCCTCAATCCTATTTCCAGTCAGGAACGCTGCTGGGACGGCTCCCTGATGAAGATTTCCGAAGTTCCGATCGTGCTGTTCTGGCTGGACTACCTGAGTTTGACGAAGGATATGTCCCTGGTCGATTTCGATCAGGCGAACCAGTATCTGTTGCTTGAGGCCGCGCTCAACCCGGACCGGACGCGCCGATGCGCGCAACAGATGGCCCTGAAGCAGGGCGTGCCTTTCGACAAGATGTCCCTCTACCTCGATGAGGCCGAGCGCAATCCTCTGTTCATCCGGTTCCTGGTGCGCGACTTTCAGGCGGAGACGATGGAGGTTGCAGGTGTGATGCTCCGCGAGCGGGGGCGTTTCATTCAAATGCGGGACGGGACCAAGGTTCGGGAAGGCAGCTCACCCAACGTGGAGAGCAAGCTGGCCAGTGTCGGTGCCCTGGGGGCCCTGCTGCAGCGGGACCGGGGGCTTACGCCAATTATTTACTCAGAAAATCTCGCATGGAAAATGAGTAACTAACTGCCTTTTATAGTGAATTTCGTTCAAGATAAGGCGTTCGTCACGTGCACGGCGTTTCCGGAGCGCGACCAGAGTAAGATATGCGGAATGGACAGATAAAAATGAATGTGGCTCACAGGAAAGGTGGTGTTGGCAATCTGAAACGGCTGCTTGGTGGATTTGTCTTTTCTGTTCTGGCCTCGTGCACAGCGTCCCCCGACAGCGATTTCGACCTGGCGACACAACCGTTTCTGGCAACCGATGGTCCGCATGTCGGCAGGGGCGGAATCAACACGGCGTCCGTGAACCGCGGTCCCTCGGCGAACGCGGCGATCGGCTTTGTCGGCGTTATCGAGAATGAACCGACGAATATCTCGTTTTCGGTGAGGGAAGCCAATCAGAATCTCGTTGACGTCAGGCGCGCCGGCGGCGTGCCCGGAGATCCGAACGAGAGCGTCACCATATCCTTCGACAACGATCCGCTGGAATATGTCGTCAAACAATTGCTCGGCGGCCTGCTGTCGGCCAATTACTTCATGTCCGAAAATGTCGAGGGCCGGGCCACCTTCAAGACCGAAACCCCCGTTCCGCGGGCACTCGTGCCCTCGATCGTCCGCGATATCCTGGCGCGTCACGGATACGTCATGAAGATTGTCAACGGCGTCTACCAGATCGGCACCGCCGAGACGATCGCTGTTCTTGAGGCGAATGCCGCTGTCGGCGTCGCCGGCGAGTATGAGAGCAAGGTGGTTTCCCTGAAGCAGGGCAGCGCGGAGGAGATCGCGGCGGTGGTCGCGCAGATCCTGCCTGCGGGTGCGACCGTCACCCCCGTGCCCTCGAGCAATTCGCTGGTCTTGCGCGTCAGCCCGTCCGACGAGAAGGCGGTCATGGCCCTGGTCCGCGCGCTGATCGACAACAGCAATGGCAATGATCTTGTCGCCGTCCTGCCGCTGCGGGAAAGCCCGCCGGAAAAGGTCGCGGCGTCGATGAACGCCTACTTCAGCACATCGGGCAGTTCGGCGCGTGAAATCCCGCTGATCATTCCGCTTGAGGACCAGCAGGCATTGCTCATCGTCGCCAACAATCAGAGGATCATGCGAAATGCCCGCACCCTGGTGCGTGGTCTCGACAAGGACAACCGGGACACGCCCTCGCTGCGCATCCTGCAACTGAGCCATATTCCGGCAATCGAGATCTCCGAACAGCTGAATGCGATCTTCGCGGCGGGAGGGCCGAATACGCGATCGCCGGATGGCTCTGAAACCGCAGGCAACCGGGACGGGGAAGCCCCTGGAGCCGATGGGGCAACGCAGGTCGGCGGCGTCGAAGGCGGCGACTCCGTCACGGCTCCGCCAACCATCCGGACGTCCAACGGATCCGGTCAGGCATCGCCTGTGGCGGCCCGTTTCGAGCTGGAGCGCCAGCTGTCCGCCCGCAATGCCGGCAAGGTCACGACAAACAGGCAGACGGATCAGGGCATCTCGATCGTTCCGGACAACCGCAACAACGCGCTGCTGGTCTATGCGACCTTCAAGCAGTTCAAGCGTATCCGGGAGGTGGTCAAGGCACTGGATGTGCCGCTGGCCCAGGTGGTGATCGAGGCGACGATCGTGGAAGTCGAATTGAACGACGACCTGAGTTACGGCGTGCAGGCGTTTCTGCGCGGCGACGGTGTGTTTGTGCGCTCGTCCCGGTTGCCTGAACCCGGCGACAGCGGCAGGGCCGGTGGCGTCGCGGGATTCGAAATCGATACCGGCGATATCACCACGACCATCGTTCTGGAGGCCCTGCAAACGGTCACCGACCTCGAAATCATATCGTCGCCGTATCTGACGGTTCTCGACGGGCGCGCCGCACGGCTGTCCGTCGGCGACCAGATCCCCTACCTGGTGCAGTCGACAAACGCTTCTGAAACCGGAACCACCACGACCACGAACGAGATTGAGGTCCGGGATGTCGGCATCATCCTTCAGGTCACGCCGAATATCCGCGCCGACAATTCCGTTTTGCTCAATGTGCAGCAGGAGGTCAGTTCCGCGCAACAGACCGGTGCGGGAGAAGACCTGACCCCGGTGATCTCCCAGCGCACCATCAACTCGGACATCGTCGTCCAGTCCGGCAAGACGGTTCTGCTCGGCGGCCTGATTCAGAGCCGCTCGGAAAAGGTCACCAGCGGTGTGCCGGTCATCTCCAAGGTGCCGGTCGTCGGCAACCTCTTCAAGCAGACGGACGACGTACTCGACCGGACCGAATTGCTGGTCATGATCACGCCACGGGTGGTCCGCCGCTCCCTGCAACTCGACAGCATCACCCGGCTGTTGAAGGGCCGCCTGATCAAGTCCAAGTGATCCCGGATTTGAGTTCGGATTTCGGCCCCGTCCGCGCCGAAAGCATGGTGAGACCCGTGTGACGGACAACGGAAAAACGGCCGGGACGAAAGAATTCGGACCTCCGCTCCCGGCGGCCCGAACAGCCAGGCCCAGGCCCGCAAATGCCATTCCTCAATATAGCGCTGGCACTTGCAGATGCGGATGGCTAGTTTTTTTGAAACCACCCACCACATGCCCGGCGCCAACGCCTGGCATCTCGACCATCCGGACGATTTCTACGCCCGCCTTCTGAATGCCCATGAGGGCCTGGGCAAACCGGAAAGCTATGCTTTGCCGCGGCGACATCCGCTGGGTCACCGGTCGTGCAGCGCCCCGGATTCTGCTTCCGGTCCGGCAGGATCGGGCCGGCGCTACAGGACACGCGCGGTGCACCAGGCTCATTGATCCGAAGGATTCAGCCTGGAAATGAGATCGTGAATACCTTGTGCACCTCCGCCCAGAACAAGGGTTGACACAACAATGTCCAACACCGTCAGTTCGAAGGAGAGGGGATCCGCCCTGGTGCCAAAAACTTGCTCCAGAATGCGGAACCCGCCGGCTGACAGAGCGCCGCCGAGAATGGTCAGGATCAAGGTGGACAAATACTGTTTGGTGATCTTGAGCTGCGCGACGTCCTCTGAACTGGCACGAATTGCGTCGGGGCTGAATGCATCCGGTTTGGTCACATTGCTGGAAACGCCGTCATTGGACAGAAAGGCAATCCGTTCATCCTGGGTTGCCAGTGACTCCAGGATCGCCCGCTCGTGGGCCAGCTTGGCGGACTGAGCGGCTCTGAAGGCCGTTTCCCTTGTCTTGTTGGCAATCTCCTGCGGCCCGCAGATCACCGACAACAAAACTTCGACAGCGCGTTCCAACAGCATTGCCAAGGCCGCGGCCGTGCCAAGGACCGTCATGAGATTGGCTGGAATTTCTTCGGAATTCATCTCGATGACTTTTGAATTCGCGCCCCATACAACGAGCGCTCCCATTGCAATGACAACGAAAATACCGCGGTTCAGCGCTTTTTTCGGAACAAATCTTGCTGGTACCATATCTGTGTCAGACATAAAGTGTCTCCTTGTGTTCACCTGTTGTTTTGGCTCGCTATCACCTTCGAGAGCTTGGGAGCCTCCAATGAGTCTCGTGTGGGGCGCTCTGTTTCATTCCGATTGTGGTGAGCCCCGAGAAATCACCGATGGTTCGGTCCATCGGCCGTCTTGCACACTGCCTCCGTCACCGGGTTTAGCGTTGTTCTCTGGTTCCGATCAGGGTTTGGTGCCTGGCCCGAATTGCGCTGGGGCACGATCCATCAGGTCGTTGCTGACAGCCTGTGAGTGACTGCGGCGCACACCAACGTGAGCCGGCTGGCCAAGGCCGCGCGTTCGAAAACAAGCGCTGTCATCGATCCGTCCTTGTGATCTTGCCGACGCCCAGAATGAACGGGATCGAGTAGCACCATAAGAAAAGTGTATCGAACGCGTCGATGTCGATGGGCGGACGGATCAATCCCGAATGGGGGCCACGAATTGATTGATTGCGCGCCAGGCGCAAGAAGTCCGTCTCAGCCGCAAATTGCTGCGTGAGCGGGTCGTCCCTGTCGCTCGGAACACCCATGGACAAAGCCCAGCCCGGCCCTGGCGAGCCATCGAAAAAGAAATCCATGCTGGCTTTCATGAGGACCCCGTCCGGGCGTTGCGTCAGGGTGAAGGTGCCCTCAAGTTCATGGCCCTGTCCGGGCGTGAACGTGCCGTGTCCGATGAGCATTCTACGTCTCCGTCAAGTTGTGCGGTTCAAGGTGCCCGGCCGGGATGGGAACCTCCCGGCCGGGTCGGGCTCGTCAGGGGGCCATACGCGGTGCAAGGGTCACGCCGTGCAGCACGCCGTCGCGATCGATTTTCACCGCGGTGACCTCGTCGCCTTCCTGCACGCCTTTGCCTTTGGTCAAGAGCGTCGAGGGCAGCGTCCGCCTGGTAAGGAGCGGCACCGTCATCGAGACGTTTTCGTCTCGGTGATAGCAGTTCATTTGCTCGCGCAGGATGCCGAGCGTGATCGCCTCGCCCAGGAGCGCCGACTCGATGTAGTCGGTGTAGTAATGGACCCCGGCGATGTTGCGTCCGTTGGAGATGTTCCAGCACAGTTTGTTCAACTCGCCCTCAAGGGTGAGGCCCTGTTCGATCTTGAGCGTGCGCAGGTCGATGGTCACATCATCCATGCTGACCCCCGGATCGGGAACAATCGCATCTCCTCCCGGCAGCACCACATAGGTCGGCGTTGCCGGGTCATCCTTGTCGCGCATCGCAAAGAATGCCTTGAGCAGCGTCACGCATGCCCCGGCCACTGTGGCATGCCCGGCGCCATAAGCGGGATGCATTGGGGACCCTTCCGGAAAGGCCATCGGCAAGAGCCAACTCGGCGCGTTTCCAGGGCTCTGGAGATCCTTGTTGATCTCCTTGTTGTGCTTACGGACGTTTGTGAGAAGATCCGAAAGCGCGGGCTCTGTCCCCATGCCATTGGGAAACAGATAACGCGCGACAGTTCCCCCAAGTGTGTTGCGGGCTTTGTGTCCGTGCGGAATTTCAACCGGAACTTGATTGCCGTTGCCATCGGTCTCGGTCTCGCCCGAGGGTTTGTAGCCGGACAAAACGGTATGGAACAGCGCTCCCAGAGCCTCCGGCCGCAAGCGGCGATGCACCTGGAATTTCGAAGCGCGTACGGCCCGCAGTGCCCGGCTTGATACCTCGGTCACCAGCGTCAGCAGGTGCGGGCCGCCAAACACTGCGAAAGGCTCGCGGTTGCCGCCGGATCCGCCCGCACCATTGGCCGTGTTGCCATGGAAGGGGATGCCCGGATCGTACGCGTAGCCTTCGGCCAGCATGATCAGCGTGGCGTTCAGATAGGCCTGATACAGCTGGTCGTCATGGACATAGGTTGCCAGGTCGCGCAGCCGGGTGAGCGGGCGATACTGGGCCGCGCCCGTTGCGCTGAGCAAATCCTCGCTGACCTTTTGCTGATCCTGGACGCTTTGCCCGTCTGCTTTGGCCTTTGCCGCAAGCGCCCGCAATACGCCGCGCGCGTCAAGGGCGTTTTGAACGTTGCGCCAATCCTTCCAGGCCGTCATGTAATCGCGCCCCGGCGTCGCGATCCGCACCGCCTGATCGATACGCTGGGTTCCGTAGACGATCTGCCCGGACTTGCGCGGCTCGGTGCGCGCGTCTCCAGGACAGGAACCACCGGTCCCCATCACCATGAACTGCGACAGGAAAGGGGTCGGCCAGGGATCTTCACCTTCGCCCCGATAGAGGTTCTTGGGCTCCTGGGTCGTGCCAAAGCGCCGCCGCCTCCGGCGTTCCTGGAGCTTCTCGTCATTCGGTGCCGCGTGCCCCTTGAACCAGCGAAACCGTGAAAGAAGATCCGCTGAGCCTTGCACCTTGGCATGGTCGTCGTTGATCCGTTTGCGTGCGGCCGCGGTCATCGAAGCAGTCAGTTCATCGATCAGGGATTTGTCCATATACGCCGCGACAGGAAGGTCCCGGTCGAGCGCCATCTGATAGACTTCCGCCATTTCCGCGACCAACTCCGCCGACTGCGCATCCGGTGCGCGCGGGGTGGCAATAGCGAACGCGTCGGGTCCTTGCAGAACATAAGTAAATCCGCCGGTCGGGCTCTCCCACTGACGGAACAATTTGTCGAAGTTCATCGGGTTTCCGCAGGCGTCCGTTGCAGGCGGTTTTGGAACATGCCCGCCATCCAGATCGTCTTCGGCGTACATGGTGACAAGTGGCGCATTGGCAAAAGCCATGGGATCGTGTTCGAGCAGACCGTCGCGAAACTTTTTATAGTCATCAGGATCGACGAGACCGTTCTTGTCGTGCTTCAGACCCTTTCTGAAATTGAAAATATACGGGACGTCTTCACCATTGCAGGGATGCGTATCGAAGGGCAACGCCGTGGATTGATTTGCGGCCTTGATGCGCCGCATGCGGGCCGAATTCCGGCGAGCTTCTGGGTCAGGCAGTTTCATGGTCTCTCTCTCTTTGTCATCAGGCGTGCGTTGCAAAGAGCGGCGGAGCGTGCTGCCGGTGTTTTCAATCGCGGCATATCGGCGTGACCGCCAGTCTTTAGGCGCCGATATTGTGCGGAGCGGCCAATACAGAAATGTTATTAAAACGTTACTGCGCGCAGTTTTTCTTGGTGCAACGCAGTGAAAAGCATGAAAAAATTGTGAATATTATAAAATGAGCATTAAGTATTGCGAGTTTGCTGAGGCTTCTTGAGATTTGTGATGCGCGCGGAGGTGTTGCCGATACGGCCAGCCAATGCGGAAAGGCTGTTCCCGCCTATGCCGCTGCGTGATTGCGCCAACCGTGCGCGCGCACCACAACTGCGACTTTTCCTTGGCCCTAGGAAGCGCTCGATGTGACGTGAAACAGCCTTCGCAAGCCTCGCTCCTGGTCGCGCGAAAGCCCTGCGACGTTGAACAGGTGCCGGTCAGATAGAACTGGCGCCTGCAAAGGTGGATGGTTAGGTTTCCTCACTCACCACATGATTGGTCCGGAATGTCCTTCACGATCCGACAACTTCAGTATTTTGTCGCGGCTGCCGAGCGCAGTTCGATTTCCCGGGCGGCCAAGTCCCTGAACATTTCCCAGTCCTCGGTCACCGAGGCGATCAAGGAACTGGAAAGCGATCTCGGCGTGGCCCTGTTCGAGCGGCATTCCCGGGGGCTGACGATCACCCACAAGGGACACCAGTTTCTGCGCCATGCCACATCCATCATGGCCAGCGTATCCAACGCGAGACGGGCCTTTGTGGAGCCGCCGGACGCGTCGCCGGGACGATTGCAACTCGGCGTGACGTCACTGGTCGCCGGCTATGTCCTGTCGGATATCCTGTCGCGCTTCCGCCGGGCCTATCCCGGCGTGGAGGTGAGCGCCCTCGAGGACACCGGCGAATATCTGGAACACCTGCTGATCGGCGGTGAGCTGGACGTTGCCGTCATGGTGGTCTCCAACTTGCGCGACACCATGGCCCTGCAATCGGAAATCCTGGAAGTGTCGCCCTATCGTCTCTGGCTGCCGATCGGCCACCGGCTGGAAACGCCGGACAGCGTCTCGCTGCCCGATCTGATGGGCGAGCCGCTGATCATGCTGACGGTCGATGAGATCGAGGAGGCGACCGGCAAGCTTCTGGGCGCGCTGGGCTCGCGGCCTCCCGTCGCCTTCCGCACACGCTCGGTCGAGGCGGTCCGATCCCTTGTCGCGACCGGCGCGGGCATTGCCATTCTGCCGGATCTTGTCTACCGGCCCTGGTCCCTGGAAGGGGACCGGATTGAATCCCGCGACGTGAGCGGCAGCCTGCCCGTGGTTCAGGTCGGCATCGTCTGGCGGCGGGGATCCACCCCCAATCCGACCACGGCCAACTTCATCGAACTGGCCAAGGCTCAACGGATGCTGCGCAACCGCTGACAGAGGCTTCCCGGCCTGCACTCTCAGTCCAGGCCGGTTACGGATACAGTCGGTATTTTGATATCGGAAATACCGATGGCACCTTTCTGATTTTTGAAATTGCGATTGCGAAGGCGGCGGAGCACTCTTGCCGGCATAAAAACCAGAAAAAGCGCCTTCCGCACACGTGATCCTTGAAGAGGGGAACCTTTGATGATGAAGAAATTTCTGAGTTGCTGTTCGATAGCAACGATTGTGGCATCCCAGGCCGCAAGCGTGCAGGCCGCAGACATGGTGACGGAATTGGGCGCGCCGGAAGGCACGGTCTCCATCGTCGCCTGGCCGGGCTATATCGAGCGCGGTGAAACCGACAAGAATTTCGACTGGGTCACGTCGTTTGAGGAAAAGTCCGGCTGTTCGGTCGAGGTCAAGACCGCGAACACCTCCGATGAAATGGTTGCCCTCATGAACGAAGGCGGCTTCGATCTCGTGACGGCTTCGGGTGATGCCTCCCTGCGCCTGATCGCCGGCAAGCGCGTTCAGCCGGTCAATGTGGACCTGATCCCGAGCTGGGGCGATGTCGATGACCGCCTGAAGAGCGCGCCCTGGCATACGGTCGACGACGTTCACTACGGCACGCCCTACATGTGGGGTCCGAACGTCCTGATGTACAACACCGAAGCCTTCGCCGAAGCGCCGACCTCCTGGAAGGTCGTCTTCGAGGAAATGACCCTCTCCGACGGCGAAAGCAACAAGGGCCGGGTTCAGGCCTATGACGGTCCGATCCACATTGCCGATGCCGCTAATTATCTGATGTTCCACAAGCCGGAATTGGGTATCAAGAGCCCGTATGAGCTCAATCAGGAACAGTATGACGCCTCTCTTGACCTGTTGCGCGGGCAGCGCAAGCTGGTCTCGCGCTACTGGCATGACGCCTTCATCCAGATCGACGATTTCAAGAACGAAGGCGTTGTGGCTTCCGGGTCCTGGCCGTTTCAGGTCAACCTGCTGAAAGGCGAGGATCTGCCGATCGCCTCCGTCCTTCCCCAAGAAGGGGCCACGGGCTGGGCCGACACCACCATGATGCACGCGGACGCCGAACACCCGAACTGCGCCTATCTGTGGATGGAGCACACACTCTCGTCCAACCTGCAGAGCGACCTCTCGGTCTGGTTCGGGGCCAACCCGTCCGTTCCGGCGGCCTGCACCGACGGGCGCGGCATGCAGACCGCGGAGGGCTGCACCGCGAACGGACTGGACGACTTTGACAAGATCAAGTTCTGGACCACGCCGGTCTCCAAGTGCGACAGCCAGGAACAATGTGTTCCCTACTACCGCTGGGTGTCCGATTATATCGGCGTGATTGGCGGCCGCTAAACCGGGACAGCTTTTCGAAGGAACCTCAACGGACCCGTCTGCCGGCCCAGGTCACTGGCTCATCCATGAGACCGTGACCCGGTCGGCAGGCGAAGGAACCCCTGTGAACATGCAATCTGCCGTCCTTTTCAAGACAGTTTCCCGCCACTACGGCGACATCCGGGCCGTCGATGCGGTCGATCTGGAAGTCCGGGCGGGCGAGTTCTTCGCCATGCTTGGCCCCTCCGGCTCGGGCAAGACGACAAGCCTGCGCCTCATCGCCGGGTTCGAGCAGCCGACCTCCGGACACATCGAGATCTTCGGCGAGACCGCCGAGGGGGTGCCGCCCTATCGGCGCAACGTGAACACCGTCTTCCAGGACTATGCTCTCTTTCCCCACATGAGCGTGCGCGACAACGTCGCCTACGGCCTGATGATCGCCGGCATGGGCAGGAAGCAGCGGCGCGCGAAGGCGGAGGAGGCTCTGGAGCTTGTCCGCCTGCCGGGCTACGGCGACCGCGCGACCAGCGCCTTGTCCGGCGGTCAGCGTCAGCGCGTTGCCCTTGCCCGAGCACTGGTGAACGAACCCAAGGTCCTGCTTCTCGACGAGCCGCTTGGCGCGCTGGATCTCAAGCTGCGCGAGCAGATGCAGGACGAGTTGAAAGGCCTCCAGCAGAGCCTCGGCATCACCTTCATTTTCGTGACCCATGACCAGGGCGAAGCCCTGTCCATGGCGGACCGCGTCGCTGTCTTCAATGAGGGCAGGATCCAGCAGGTCGGAACCCCGGAAGCAATCTACCAGCGCCCGGATACGCCCTTCGTGGCGGATTTCGTCGGATCGTCCAATGTCCTGCCTGCGGATATGGTCCGGGAATTGAGCGGCAGGGCAGGGACGGCCAGCCTGCGTCCGGAAGCCATTCGCCTCAACGGCGGATCGGGTCCTGAGGCGACCGTCGTCGGGCTCAGCTACATGGGCGGGGCAACAAAGGTCAGGCTGGCATTCAGGGACCTGACCCTGGTGGCGTTGGTCGCCTCCGGCGGCATGGTTCCGCAACAAGGCGACACCGTCACCGTCGACTGGGCCCCCGATGCACTGCATGTCATGGGGCAGGGGACATGAGTGTCGTCACCGCCTCCGCCATCCTGCCGGTGCAGCCGGGCCTGTTGGCCCGCTTCTCCGATGTGCTCTGGCGCAGGCCGTCCGTTCTGCTCGCCGTCCTCCTGGGCCCGCCGGTCCTGTGGCTCGGGGTGATCTATCTGGGCTCGCTCTTCGCGCTGCTGGCGCAGAGCTTCTTCTCCATCGATGAGTTCACCGGGCTCATTCAGTATCAATGGACCCTGAAGACCTATGGCGAACTGCTGCACCCGGTCAATCTGGACATCATCGCGCGCACCGTGCTGATGGCCGCAGCCGTGACGATCGCGGCCGCGATCATGGCGTTTCCGGTCGCCTATTTCGCCGCCCGCTATGCAACAGGGCGCTGGAAAGCCCTCTTCTACATCGGTGTCATGCTGCCCCTGTGGTCCAGCTATCTGGTCAAGGTCTATGCCTGGAAGCTGATCCTTGCCAAGGAGGGCATTCTGACCTGGGCTTTCACCAAGGTCGGATTGATGCCCGTGCTGGAGGCCTTTCTGGCAATCCCGGTCATTGGCGGCAATTCCCTGTCGGTCAGCTACATCGGAACCTTTCTCGTGTTCCTGTATGTCTGGCTGCCCTTCATGATCCTGCCGCTTCAGGCCGCCCTGGAGCGTGTGCCTGCCAGCCTGCTCGAGGCCTCAGCCGATCAGGGCGCAAAACCGTCGCAGACCCTGCGCCATGTGCTGCTGCCGCTTGCACTGCCGGGCGTTGTGGCCGGGTCCATCTTCACCTTCTCGCTGACCCTCGGAGATTACATCATTCCCCAGATCGTCGGATCCTCGCGGCTCTTCATCGGCCAGGCGGTCTATGCGCACCAGGGCACGGCCGGCAACATCCCGCTTGCGGCCGCCTTCACCGTGGTTCCGATCGTGATCATGGGATTCTATCTCTGGGGTGCCAAGCGGCTGGGAGCGTTCGATGCCCTTTGATCGCACCGCGAAAAGCAAGAACGGCAAGGCTCCGCTGGGTCTGAAGATCGCGGCTGCCGGCGGGCTCGTGTTCCTGCATCTGCCGATTGCGCTGATTTTCGTCTACGCCTTCACCACGGAAGAAAAGAGCTATCAGTGGCCGCCTCCCGGCCTGACCGTGAAGTGGTTTGCCGTGACCTGGGCAAGGCCGGACGTTCTGGGAGGCACTGACACTGTCGCTGCAGGTGGCCGCCATCTCCACGCTTGTCGCCATGGTGCTGGGCAGCTTCTGCGCGGCGGCTGTCGCAAGGTCCCGCTTTTTCGGACGGGAAGTTGTCTCGCTTCTGGTGATCCTGCCGATCGCCCTGCCGGGCATCATCACCGGCATCGCGCTTCGGTCCGCCTTCAATCTCGCGGACATCCCCTATTCCATGTGGACGATCATTCTCGGTCACGCGACCTTCTGCGTGGTGGTGGTCTACAACAACGCGGTGGCCCGGTTCCGCCGCACCTCCGCCTCGCTCATCGAGGCGTCCATGGACCTGGGCGCCAACAGCTTCCAGACCCTGCGGCACGTGATCCTGCCGAACATCGGCACGGCGCTGCTCGCCGGCGGCATGCTCGCCTTTGCCTTGTCCTTCGACGAGGTGATCGTCACCACCTTCACCTCCGGTCAGCAGGCGACCCTGCCGATCTGGATGCTGGAAGAGCTGGTGCGTCCCCGCCAGCGGCCCGTCACCAACGTGGTGGCCATGGTGGTGGTTCTCGTGACCTTCCTGCCGATCCTCGGCGCCTATTACCTCACCCGCGACGGCGACAAGGTCGCCGGTCACGGCAAGTGACACGACGCGAACAGACAGTTCACACAGGAGCGACCCAATGGATACTCAAATGCTCATCGGCGGTGCTTTCGAGGCAGGAACGGAAGCCGAGGAAGCCATCATCAATCCGCGCACCGGCGAAACCATCCTGTCCCTGCCGGAAGCCTCGCTCGACCAGGTGGAACGGGCGGTTGCCGCCGCCGACAAGGCCTTCGCAACCTGGTCCAGGACCACACCGGCGGACCGGGCGGGCTATCTTTTGAAAATCGCCGACCGGATCGAGGCGGAGGCCGATGGCTTCGCCGCCCTGGAGGCCTTGAACTGCGGCAAGCCGATCAATGCGGCCAGGGAAGACGAAATCCCGGCCATCGTCGATTGCTACCGGTTCTTCGCGGGCGCGGTCCGCTGCGTGCCGGCCTCGGCGGCCGGCGAATACATGGAAGGCCACACCTCGATGATCCGGCGGGATCCGATCGGCATCGTCGCCTCCATCGCCCCCTGGAACTATCCGCTGATGATGATGGCCTGGAAGCTGGCGCCCGCCATCGCCGGCGGCAATACGGTGATCTTCAAGCCCTCCGAGCAGACCCCGCTGACGGCGCTCAAACTGGCCGGGATCCTGGCCGAGGAGCTGCCGGAAGGCGTTGTCAATGTCGTCCTTGGCCGCGGCGACAGCGTCGGCAATGCGCTGATCAACCACCCCAAGGTCAACATGATATCCATCACCGGGGATGTCGCCACCGGCAAGAAGATCCTGCAGGCCGCCTCCAAGACGGTAAAGCGCACCCATCTTGAGCTGGGCGGCAAGGCCCCGGTCATCGTCTTTGACGACGCGGATCTGGAAGCCGTGGTCGAAGGGCTGAAGGCCTTTGGCTATTACAACGCCGGTCAGGACTGCACCGCGGCCTGCCGCATCTATGCAGGCGCAAAGATCTACGACAGGTTCGTCGCCGAGCTGTCGTCCGCCGTGTCCTCCATCAGATTTGCTCAGGAAGACGACACGCAAAACGAGATCGGGCCGCTCATTTCCCTGCGCCAGCGCGACAGGGTCGCCAGTTTTGTGGAACGGGCGCTGGAACAGCCGCACATGGAAGCGACGGCCGGAGGCAAGATGCACGGCGGCAACGGCTTCTTCTACCAGCCGACCGTGATCGCCGGAGCGCTCCAGTCGGACGAAATCGTGCGCCGGGAAGTCTTCGGGCCGGTGGTCTCCGTCACGCGCTTCAGCGAAGACGAAGAGGCGGTCAACTGGGCCAACGACAGCAATTACGGTCTGGCGTCTTCCGTGTGGACCCGGGACGTCTCCCGGGCCATGCAGACCTCCGCGCGCCTGCGCTACGGCTGCACCTGGGTGAACACCCACTTCATGCTGGTCAACGAGATGCCTCATGGCGGCCTGAAACAATCCGGCTACGGCAAGGACATGTCCCACTATGCCCTGGAAGACTATACCGCGGTGCGCCACGTCATGATCGCCCACGGCTGACGCTGCAAGCGCAGGGTGACGTCTGCTCCGGTTTGGCACCATTTGAGACCGCCGGGCCGTCTCGGATAAAGCGGCAGTGCTGCGGGCGCGCGCTGTCGCACGGGCGCCTGGTAGGCCAGTGACGGCCGGACCCGGTTTCCGGGTGGTCTCGGCTAAACTGTGGGGGAAACCTTCGGGCACGGCGCAAGCTTTGCCCGACGCGCTTGCCGGAAGCCATGTGACCAGAATGGACCTTGAAAAGAATGGTCGGAGTGAGAGGATTCGAACCTCCGACCCCCTCGTCCCGAACGAGGTGCGCTACCAGGCTGCGCTACACTCCGACTTCTTGTTTGGATCTTGATGCAAGATCCAACGGGAACAGCGGGGCGGACCCGCGCTGCGTGGAGCGTCATTTAGCAAAGCTGACCTGTTCCCGCAAGGGCTTTGCTCCGGCACCCTGATTTTTTTTGAAAACCGCGAAATTCCGCAAGGGGACGGCCTGACCGGGAGGCGGGTTCTGGAGGTGACGCGCCTGCCCGGGCAGCCCGCATGTGCCGATTTGCGCTGCCTTTCAACACAGCTTTCCGCGGGGGCCGGGCGCGCTGCAGTCTCCGGGCCTGCCGGGCCTCTCGAGCCCCGTCCGAACACCCGGGGACTGGTGCGCCACGCGCCATGACGTGCCCCGTCCCGAAGAGGTGCCGGCGCGCGCCAGTCCGGTTCTGAAACGCCGTGTAAATCCGCCTGGGGAAAACCCTGCGCGAGGGCAGGGGCAAGAGCCGCGGGAAGGCTTGCGCATCGCAAACGACATCGTTATACAGCGTTCCCACGGCCTTGGGGTGTAGCCAAGCGGTAAGGCACCGGTTTTTGGTACCGGCATGCGAAGGTTCGAATCCTTCCACCCCAGCCAGTTTTTCCTTTTCGAAAATCTGATTTTGAATCTGTGCGGCTTGAAGCCCTGTCAAAGCCGGATAGGGGTGCAACATGCGCAGCCTGATGTTGTAGCGCGCAACTTCGTTTGGCATTTCGCGCAACTTCACTTGGCACCCAATTTTTCAGCTGACTGCCGTTCGGAACTTTCTCTTACTGAAACTCGTCGAATCCCAGCTTAAGGTGCAAAATGGGCGGGAAGCGTTCGTTTGTTGCGATCAAAACGAATGACCGAAATGGGACCTGTCGAGTTCACATGGGTAGACGCAGAAGCTGACACTCAACACGAGTGCAAGCTATATTGAGAAACGTCAAACCGTGATGAATAGTAAAGCATTGAATGAACGCCGCACGAGCACAAGCTAAATCGCTAATTTTGACGTGGTTCGATAAGGGCGAGCCGACAGCGTTACACCGTCGGCGATTTGCCGCCGATGTTGATCGCTTCTTTGATGCGCTTCCAAAACGGGCAAACTGGTGTGAGTGCCTCTCGACACTCCTAGATGACGAAGGTGCTGTGGATTTCTCGATGAAGGGATACGAATGGCGCGCCCGACCGAGCGGAAAGGGGCTTGTCGTTAGCTCGATCGTGCCTGGCTGGAGTTTTGGCTGGCGGGGAACTCTCAAGGACGACATTGCCGCCGATGCCCTTGGATGGTTAGGGCATTACGCTCGGCAATATATACACCGGTCCAACATCGCGAAGGTGCTTATGGCTGTTTGGGAGAGGAATGGGCTCATCTTACATCCCTTCGGCACAGGCCTAGCAACGCAACGATACAGCAATGTTTGGCCAAAGCCGTCGAACCAAGAGATTTTTGCACAGGCTGAAAGAAGTTGCGCAGATATGTGGGGCACTTTCAGCGCAAAACCACGAGACTATCGTTCCAAGTGGGCATCGAGAAATACTCTCGACCCTGCGATCCATCAGGGCGTTTTCCATTTTCTCCGAGCTCAGAGCTTAATGTCTGCCGAATTCGAACTGGAAGCGTTGGCTGCCTATGATTGTGTACTGCATTCGCTCCAATATTTTGATTGGAGTTGGGCTCCGGGCAATCCGAAGCGTGATCGACGAGACCTTATTCAGGCGCTCGGGCTTGGTAAAGGCGCAGGAGACCTTGCCGAACATATCTATTTTCTGCGCAACCAGTTTGTTGCACATGCCGGCGGCTGGCGATGGTGGGATGCTGTCGAGTATCTCGAAAACGACTTGAGTGCAGATGCAGACCGTTTGGCATCTCGGGCATTGCGTAAGGCAGCGGACATCGAGCCGAAGTATCGACGCATCGACCCGGCTCCATCGGATTGGGCACTTTGGTTAGAAGACAATTTCCCCCAGATTTGGTCAGCTATTTGGTTTCGCGATGCCTAAAAGCAGCGGCAGAATTCCGCTAATCCGAAATGGACACAGAACGTCATGCAGGGGAACGCGAAGCCGCCATTCATTGATTCGGTGCCTATAACTGTTCAGGGCCAGTAGCGGCTATCGCCGCTAGCGCTCCTCAACGGACAGGTTTACCCTTCGCCGCAACAATCCGCTTGGCTTCGGCAGCCAGCCTTGCCTGTCGTTCTTCAATTAGTTCAACCATGACATGTTCCAGCATTTCGAAGCAGCTCATCAGGTCCATGAAATCTACCACGCCATCATGACTACCCGCGTTGCCGAGCCACCGAAGGGCGTCCAGGAATTCTTTTTGTTGGGGTTTAATTTTTGTCAAAAGCTCTATGCGAGCGGAAAGGGTGAGATAGTTGCCGTTGTCTGTTTTCCTTTGTATCTGAAATTGGTCGAGTAGATATTCTACGACAATCCGCAAACGGTTGGCGCAGGACGCGTAGTCATTCCAGAACAGTTCGAACGCTTTTTTTAAATGGTTCTTAGCGTCGACATTTAGCTTCTTTGGAATTTCGATGATTGGAGGTGCCGGCCGAATTGAGAAGATTCGGTAGCTCGTCGTGGTAAAGCGCACTTCCTGCCCGCTTTGCTCGTCCCACTGCAAATTCTCGTCACTACGGTATTCGCCGGCTACCGTCGCTACTTCACCACAAAATCCACTTTTGCAGACCATGAAAGAGATGAAGCTACCTTCAGACAGATCCCCCTGAAGACCTTGTTTTTCAATTTCTCGGCTGATGTGCGCAGGCTCTAGCAGTTGGACATCACCCTTCCTAACTAGTTTTCCTTTTGTGCATCGAGGACAGGGAAGTCTAGGTAGTGACCCATACGATTCCCTCCATAAACTTTTGTCCATGAGCCCTCCGAACCAACCAAATATTATCGAAACAACCTTGCAGGTCTTCAAGTAATAAATCGTCTCTAAAACTGACTATGCCAGTCACAACCGATTTACTCAATCTTAGGTAAGAAGGCGTCTATGAATCTATTGGCTATTCGCAACTCGTAAGGCGTCTTTCAATTGAAAGCCACTTCGGGCTCAAAGCGGCCCTTTGCTGTATCCAGTGCTAACGACAGCTTTGGGCCGTGAACTCCATTTCTCTGAGGTCCCGCAGTAATGTCTTCCTCGAAGATGTCCAGGAGCTAGCCCGCTTCGGCAATCTCCCGGACACTTGTTAGCATTTTCGCTTAGACACTCATTTAAGCTGCCTTTGAAAGTCGTTCGCTGGCGATTTCATAATAGGCTTCTTCGCGCTCGCATCCAATGAAACGCCGGCCAGATCTCAGGGCCGCGACACCAGTAGTGCCAGAGCCCACAAACGGATCCAGGACGGTCCCGGTCGGGCAGACCCGAACCAGTGCATCCATCAGCGGTACCGGCTTGCCGGTCGTGTGGAGCTTCGGCCCTCCGGCCATGACACCGCAACGAATGACACCAGGGTAGGTCGGCCCGTCCTTGTCATGCCAGGCTCCCTTGGAACCCCACAAAATGAACTCTGCTTGCTGCCGGAACCGGCCCTTGGCCGGGCGGCAGGCTTCCGTCTTGTCCCAGGTGACCTGCCACGGGATTTTTCCTCCAACATTGATAATCAGGGGCCGGGAGTTTACGTCTATCCAGAAGATCTGCCATTCTTGAGGTAAAAACGTGCATACTTTCGATGTCAAAGTGATTTGGGTGCCCAAAGAACTCGGCGGTCGCTCGTCGCAACCCGGTGAGGGTATGAGGTGCGGGATTAGGTGGCAAAAGGAGATCGAGTTTTGGACAGAGAACTATACTGATCTCATTATAGAAAGATCCCAAACAGAACAGAATACGGGTCTCTCAATTTTGAAATGCTCGTCTGTTTCGAATCTGATACCTAAAAAATTCCTCGCTAGCGGCTCTCCGGTCGAATTACTGGACGGGCCAATAGTTATTGGCGTAGGAGTATTAGTTTAACTCTTATTCTAAGCTTCCTAATCAGGTCTTGTGTAGATACTTCAAAATCATAAAAAGGATCAATATCCGAATTATTTCCACATATGTTCGAACTTAGCGTTGTCCTGCGGGAAGCAGACGCTATGCTCTCTCTTGATTGCAAAAGTCATGACTTATGCAACGCGTCTTTGGGTGATGCAAAATCAAAGGCTTGAACTGGTGCGAAAGTCAGTTGTCCAATTCCGTCATTGTGAGTTGAGGTTTTGCGACGTGGCAGACAGCGTGCCTGCGTCGGTCGTGCAAAGGTTCCTATGAGCGCTTGAAACAATTGAAGCACCGATTCGAAAGCGGCCATTGGCGCATGTGCAGCCAAAGCTCACTTTGTCCGCACTGCCGTCGGTCCCGCGAGGAAATTCGAAAGTCCGCTTTGAAGCCTTTTGAAACAGCCCGTCAACCCATCTTGAAAGTTGCTACCTCGAATTTACGCGGCAATTGAATTCATTGCTCTTTTTCAAATGGCGCAAATCGCGCGACGGGTTTTCGCGGTTCGGTGCGCCAAGTGAAGTTGCGCGGCCCGTTTCGCCTGGTCTCGCCCAAAGCGGCAGAAAACCGCCAAAAACCGTTTAATCCCACTTAATCCCGGAAAAGCCTTATGGGCCATGTGTTCTTGCGCGTTACAAAAACACGGTTGCTGCCGTTCGTTTTAACTGCGGCAAAGGTCTGGTTTGAGCCCAAAACACCCCTGAGGTTAAAAGGCGGCCTCGATCACATTTCCCAGATCAGAACGACCGAGGACGCCTCTTTCGACGCTTCGCTAAGCAGTCAGATGTAAATTAAATTTGTTTCCATCAGGATCACGAAAATATCCTCCATAGAAGTCGCGTCCTCGTAACCCTGGTGCGCCTTCGTCGATTGCTCCGAGTTCAAGAGCCAACGCATGTATGGCGTCAACTTGCGCGCGATCTTTTGCGACCAGAGCAATCATTATCCCATTCCCTGAGGTCGCGGTTTCCCCGTCAAAAGGGCTAGTCACGATAATCATGGGTGTTTTCGGTCCAAACGAATAGCCAATCATATTGTCGAGACTGTAGGCTCGTGCGCCGTTCATTGCACCGAAGATTGAGTCAAAAAATTTCGCGGATGCAGACAGGTCGTTCGACCCGATGGTGATGTAACCGATCATTGGTTCCGTTCTCTTGCATAAGAATTCCGTTCACCTCTGGCTAGGAGGCGTGTGTTAGATCATCAATGGATCTTTCTGGAATGCTTAGGCAATCATGAGTGACGTGATAGCAGCTGAGACCTGCGTGTCAAACCGTTGAGCGCCAAATGGCAACTTTGTCCGCATAGCTGCCAGTCCCGAGAAGAAGGTCGACAGTCCGCTTTGGAGCATTTTGACCAGTGACGGCGGCTTTTGGCCATCCGCCATTCGGCATCCGCGCCCTGGAAAGGCCACGAGCCCGGCATGCGGCCGTCAGGGGCTGGATTCGCATAACGTATGATATGGAATTCTGTTGGAGGGCAGGGCGGAAAATTGGCGGCATTTGACGAATTTTTGAAGCGCTCTGAAACGCCCCTTCAACCGATATTGAAAGTTGCTATCTCGAAATTGCGCGATAATTGTTTCCATTGAGCTTCTTCAAATGGCGCATTTCGCCTTCCCGCAGATCGCGCATTTTGTGCCAAGTGAAGTTGCGCGGACGTTTTCGCGGGGCCTCGGCCGAAGTGGCAGGAAACCGCCAAAAACCGCTCGATCCCATCTGCGTCCCGGAAAAGCCTTGATCCGCCATCCGTTCTTGCTCGTTACAGCAGGTCACTTCAAGGTCACATATTCCGGCAAAGGCGAACGAAAGCGGCTGCCCTACCTGAAATAGAAGGTTTCGGCGAAAAAATTGAACCACACAGTCTCCGGTCAGCCCGGCGCAGTTCAATCTTCCTTTTGTCAGGCAAACATACCAACTTCATGGTAGTCTTCACTCTGATTGGGGAGAAAATTATCATGATTGCAACTGTTAAATTAATGGAATTAATTAGAAATTCCGCAAAAGTCTGTCTGCCACTATTTGCGGTTTTTATCCTGTTGGGTGTCACCAACATCTCTTCGGCAGATGACACACATTCAGCTGGTAAAATTTGCGACAGCTACTACGCGCTGTGCACATCCGCGCCTTGCGTTCCCGATCCGCGTGCACCGCTCACTTATGGAATTTGCGCTTGCGAAGTGCGCGAGGGATTGAATTTCGGGCTGCAGACCACGTGTGATCAACGCAAACCCTTCCAGTCCATGACGGACGGGTCGACCAGTAAAGTCGATGATATCGCGGAAATCACGACAGCTTCGGCAGAACCCGTAAGCTTGAGATCCACCTATTCGTTCGGGCAGGCCGCCGATAAATCGGTGATGCAGTGCGCGCCGGGCAGTGCGTGGACGGACTGTCTCGACGCGCGCTGTACACTCGACCCGACAGACCCGCTGAAGGCGATCTGCACCTGCAAGATCGGCACCAAGGACGGGGCCCATGCAGACCAGGATTTTGTGACCTTCGGCGGCGACTGCAACACACTGTCCTGCGTTCCGTCTCTCTGGTCTGCCGCCACGGTGCCTTCCTTTGCGATCGGTACGGCTGCCATGACAGATGCGTTGGGACTGCAGGAGGCTCCTGTATCGTATTGTGTGCCGGAACATAATGCCGATTCCGATGCCGAGTGAGGTTATGTAATCGCAGGCACCATGGGGCCCTGAACAGGCCATCCAATGGGTTCCTGTTTGTCGAGATTGGTACAAGTCGCATCAATTACCTCGCATCGTCGGCGATATCGAATTCCGTGGGCGCCACGAACCTGCGGTTTTCCCTTCCCGCCGGTTTCCGATCGCAGCGGTGTCCCCGCCAGGCTCAAAAAACCAGCGGGTCTTGATGGAGAACATTTGTCCGGCAATCAGGTTTTGGCCTTCCTCTGACCGGGGCACATGTTCCGGGCGAGCTGTGCCCCGGAGGTCGTTGCCGCAGTCGTGCGGCACTTTTGCCGGCGTCGGTATCCGGACCGCCTTTTTCGAGCCCGCATCACCTTGAGCCCGCATCACCTTGAGCCCGGATCACCTTGAGTGCCGGGTCACCTTGAGAGAATGACGATTGCAACAGTTGCGATGCGCGGACCCTCAAACCGGGCCGCGCGGGCAGGGCCGGTCACGGGCGCCGTTACGCAATTCAGACGCTCGGTAACGTCGTAACCCCTCGTGCAATTGCCAGCCGCGCCCTGCTGCAGCACGGTGCCTGCCGTATGAAACCGGGGATAGGTCATGCCCAACAACGACACAGGCCGGGAAGCCGCCTTTTTTGAAGCTTTCCGTAGGCCATCGTGGATTGTCATGATGGTCGTCCAGATGCTGTTCGGTCTTGGCCTCGCAGTGGCGTTGATCGTCAAGTACTACATGCTGATATTCGGCACGCAGAGCTGCGAAGCCGATGGAACAACACTCGGGAATGCCATCTGGTGCACCTCGACGTTGGAGATTGTCGCGCATTTTGTCATCGCGGTCGCCGGGATCCGGTTTGCCGCCTTCATGTTTTCGGACCGCCCGCGCGCGCTGCTCGCGCCGTTGTTCATCGCTCTGGTCGGCGTGCTGCTGTTGTTCCTGTCGAGCCTTTCGACAGTGACGGCATCCTGGCCGGTGGCGGCGGTTATCCTGACGTTGCTGGCTTGCTGTTCGGCGGTTTTTGCCGCACGGCAAGTCCTGCGTTCCCGGTCTACGGACCCCGGATAACTCCATAAAAAGAGACGCCTTGTTATGTCGGCGCACTTGGCGTGATCTGTGTTTGACCCTGTGTACGGCACCATTCGTGCCAGCCCCTGCGAGCGCCAGACAGCTTGTGGACGGCGGGAAACTTCAGGGAGGAACAGGAATGAAAAAGGCACTTCTAGGATCACTATCCATAGTGGCCATAATGACGGCGGGTGCGACATCGGTGTTGGCGGCGGAGCCGTTGAAGGTCGGCGTGCTGGCCACTCTTGAGGGGACATACACCGTTTTGGGAGAAGACGGTGTTCGCGGAATCAAAACCGCGCTTGCGCAAACCGACGGGACAGCCGGCGGACGTGAAATCGAGCTGATCATCCAGTCCACCGATACGTCGCCGGACAGTGCCCTTCGCGGCGCGCGCAAGCTGGTCGAACAGGATGGTGTCGAACTCGTGATCGGACCGCTTTCCGGATCCGAAGGCATCGCGATCCGCGACTATTCGAAGACCCAGCCCGGCGTCACGTTCATCAATGGGGCCTCCGGTGCGATGGAGACGACCTATGTCGACCCGTCGGAGAATTTCTTCCGTTTCAACACAGACGGATCGCAGTGGTCCGCCGGCCTCGGGGATTATGTCTTCAATGAAAAAGGCTACAAATCGGTCGCGACGGTCGGTGAAGACTATTCCTTCATCTACACGCAGGTGTTCGGGTTCGTGACGGAGTTCTGCGCGGCGGGTGGTGAAATCACCGAACGGCTGTGGGTGCCGCTGGGCACCAAGGACTTCGGATCGATCATCGCCGCGCTTCCCGATGACGTCGATGCGATTTATGTCGGCCTTGGCGGCGGCGATGCCGTCAACTTCCTGAACCAGTACCAGCAGGCCGGCGGCGATGCCAACCTCATCGGTGGATCGATCATGGTGGACGGCACGGTTCTGTCTTCCGAAGGATCGGCCAAGAAAGCCCTGATCGGAACACCGTCTTCGGGTCCGCAGGCGGACACCTGGGAGGATCCGAAGTGGCAGGCCTATGTGAAGGCGTATCAGGACACGTTTCCGGCGGATGAGCGCTTTCCGTCGCCGTCTCTTCTGGCGACCGGCTATTACAACGCAACCAATGCGATGCTGGAGTGCGTGAACACCGTCAACGGTGACCTGTCGGACGGCCAGGCGGCGTTCCGGTCCTGCTTGAGCAATCTGTCGCTCGATGCACCGAACAAGACCATCACACTTGACGGGAACCGCCAGGCGATCGGGACGAACTTCGTGTCCGAAGTGGTCGAGTTGCCGGATGGAAGTCTTGCGACGAAAATGGTCAAGATGGTTGACAATGTGAACCAGACCCTGGGCCTTGACGAGGAAACCTTCGCCGCCATCGGCTTGCCTGGCCGTGAAACACCTGAGTGCAAGACCTCTTATTGACCCCACAATCTGTCGGGCGGCACATGACTTGCCGCCCGATTTTTCTGGCCTTCCAATTCGCCGGTGAGAGCCCATGACGCTCATCACATACCCGACGCGTGTGCATTTTGCTGATGGCGTGCTCGAAGACGCATTGTACTCCGAACTGGAGAAAGCCGGTGCAACGCATCCATTGCTGATATTTGAAAGCACGTTGGTGCAAAGTGAACTTTCCGAACGGGTTCAGACTGGCCTGCCTTCGGCGGCGAAGCCATACCAGTTTTCCTTTGCGCGTCACCACGACCTCAGACACGCTGCGGCGCAGGCCTCCGGACTGGCGCCAGGCGCCGATGCGATCGTGGCATTCGGATCGGCACGTGCAATTGAACTGGGGCGGAAATGCCGATACGCCCTGTCCCGAACTCAAAGGAACCGGCCGGAACTTTACGTGGTTCCAGGTGCCGACGGCTTGCCCAATCCGTGCACGCGCAAGCTGGAAAGCTGGCGCGCCGGCTTGCCCTCCGTTCTGATCTGCGATCCCACCGTCACCCTTGATGCCGACAGTCGGCAGAGCCAGCGAACGGCGGTTCTCAGCCTGATCCGCTGTTTCGAAGCCTATCTGGCGAACGCCTACAATCCGCCCGCCGATGGCATGGCCCTGGATGGGCTCACGCGATGTGTGGTGAATCTGCCCAGGATCGGGAAACTGGCAGGAATAGACCTGCAACGGGAGTTGATGGCGGCCTGCCTGAATGCAGCGTTGTCCCAGGAAAAAGGTCTTGGCCCGTCATTGACCATGTCGGCGGCACTCGCGCGCACGAATCCGGATCTTGACGAGGCTGAAATAGCGCGCCTGGTTTTACCCGGCGTGATCCGGAAACGTGTCATGGCGCCTGAAAAGGCAGACATCCTGCTTAAAGTGCTGGGCAGACAGGAAGATGACCTGCACCAGGCGGTCGGGCGCATCCTGTCCGGCATCCCGATGGCTGCATCTCTCGCCGACATGGGCATTTCCCGGACCGACCTTGATGATGCGGCGGATGCCGTCGCCTCGACACAAGGTCTCGATGTGGGAAGTGCGCGATCGGTGCTTGAATCGATTTATGAAGAGGGCGTTGGATGAAGCCGCTTTTGATCAATGGTGCCTGGGTGACGACCTCTCATGCGACCGGGAACATCAATCCTTCCGATGTGAATGATGTCATCGATCAGTACGCGCAGGCCGGTCGTTCGGAAGCGCAAGCTGCCATAGCTGCTGCGGCGGATGCATGTGAAACATGGAGCCGGAGCGGCCAGCAGCAACGTCACGATATCTTGCAGTGTGCGGGCCAGGAGATCCTGGCCCGGAAAGACGAACTTGGAAATCTGCTGGCGCGCGAGGAAGGCAAGATCCTGTCAGAAGCAATCGCCGAGGTCACCCGTGCCGGTCGGATCTTCCTGTTTTATGCAGGCGAAGCGCTGCGTCTGCGCGGCGAGGTCATTGCCTCCGTCCGGCCCGGTGTCGGTGTTGAAGTGACGCGTGAACCCGTCGGTGTGGTCGGGATCATCGCACCGTGGAATTTTCCGATTGCCATTCCGGCCTGGAAGATTGCTCCGGCGCTTTGTTATGGAAACACGGTGGTCTTCAAACCGGCAGAGCTTGTCCCTGGCTGTGCATGGGCGTTGGCCGACATTCTCCACAGGTCGGGCGTTCCCGCGGGTGTATTCAATCTTGTGACCGGCCCTGGGTCCGTCGTCGGGCAGACCATGCTGGATGATGCACGCATCGACGCCATCAGTTTCACCGGGAGCCAGGCAACCGGCGACCGGGTCGCCGCGGCAAGTCTGCCCCATCAGCGCAAGATCCAACTGGAGATGGGTGGAAAGAACCCTCTGGTCATTCTGGATGATGCCGATCTGGAGATCGCCGTGCAGTGCGCGCTCGACGGCGCTTTCTTCTCGACGGGGCAACGATGCACGGCGTCCTCCAGACTGATCGTGACCGAACGGGTCCACGATCGGTTTGTCGGTGCACTTGCCGAGCGTGTGTCGGCACTGAGGGTCGGCCATGCCCTGGATGCCTCATCGGACATTGGTCCCGTGGTGAATGCCGTCCAGTTGGCGCAGGACCTCGACCATATTGCCGTCGCGAGAGCGCAAGGGGGTGTGTTGCGGGCCGGGGGCGAGGTCGTGGAGCGCGAGACGAACGGGTATTTCCTTCAACCCGCACTTGTTACCGAAACCCATCCCGACATGCGCATCAACAGGGAAGAAGTCTTCGGTCCGGTCGCGTCGGTTGTCAGGGTCCGTGACTATGACGAGGCCCTGGCGGTTGCCAACGACACGGAGTTTGGCCTGTGTGCCGGAATTTGCACCACGAGTTTGAAATACTCGAGCGATTTCAAAAGGAAAGCGCAAGTCGGGATGGTTATGGTCAACCTGCCCACAGCCGGCGTTGACTATCATGTTCCGTTCGGCGGCAGCAAGCGGTCAAGCTATGGTTCGCGCGAACAGGGGAGCTATGCTGCCGAGTTTTTCACGCGTGTGAAAACGGCATACACCTCACCATGAACGCATGTTTCGGACAGTGTTTCCGCTGCGACAAGTCATGAGAAGTAACCTTGAGTATGATTATTGACCCCAATGGCTTGCAAGAGTAGCGCGCCTATGTCCCGATGAAGACTGCGTTTTATCGAGATGAGAAAACTGAGGACTTTTTGGATGAGGGGAGGAACCGTGAGTTTGGATATGCCGAGGTAACGCAGCGCAACAATAGCGCGCCTGTGCCGGGCAGAATCATTACGGATTTGGGAGGGTCCAAAATGAGCCATGCAATCGCAGTTTGTCACGGTCAGTTTGGGCGTGCCGCACTATACCGTCTGGACAAAACCATCATCACGCACGCGCATCGCGAGGGGCATCTGGTGTTTCTCGTTGACGGCCCGGCAGCGACCCTTGTCAGCGACGACAAGACCTGCAAGTTGAACGCCACCCACGCGGCGGCCGTAAGTCCCTGGGCACCGCATAGCTTCCATGAAGCTGAAGGCGGGGATCATGTCTGTCTCGTGCTCTACATCAAGCCGATGTGGTTTCTCGAAAACTCGTCGTCTGCCCAGAATGCGCTGAAATTCGGAAGGGCGGAACTTGAGGTGACCACCGAGATTCAGGGTTTCGTCAATCACCTCACGGCGCTCCTTCTGGAAAATGAGGATCAGGGCCAGTTCGACACTTTGCTGTTCGGATTGACCAAGGCGAGTTTCGATCAGTCCTGGTCCAATATCGACAGCACGGCGCGGCTGAATGCCTTCAACCGGTTCAGCGATTTCCGTGTCCGCAGGTCCTTGCGTCTTATCCAGGAACGCATGGGCGAAGATATGGAAATGGAAAAGCTTGCCCGTAGCGTGGGCCTTTCCAGGCCGCATTTTTTCAAGTTGTTCAAACAGTACATGGGGGTGACCCCGAATGTTTACATGAACACCTTGAGATCCGAACGGGCAATCGAGGAATTGCTGGGCACCGACAAGTCCGTCACGGACATTGCCTTTGATCTCGGTTTTTCGTCGCAGGCGAGTTTCACGCGGTTCTTTTCTTCGAACGTCGGTATCGCTCCAAGTGACTACCGCCGGGTTGCTCATGTGACCTGAAGATGCTTTTCCGATGATGGGAAAACCCAGCAGACTTTGGGGTACGTGCCTTCGCCAGAACACCCGCTAGCATCACTCTCAACAAGCCCCGACTGCGGGGTGTGGGAGGAAAGAGTGCAGCAGGTTTCCACAAAGGGCGAAGTGACGAATAGTCTGCGTGCGGGTCAATCCGCATGAGCCGCTTTGCAAACGCACACCCGGTCTGGACGGCCATTCTGGCGCTCGCGGTGGTGATCTTGCTGTGGCTGATCTTCGCGATCTGGCCCGCCGGGCTGGTCGATGTGATCGGTAAAAAGAAGATCTTTCTCAGTGCGCTTTTCAACGGCATCACTCTGGGCGGTCTTTATTTCCTCGTCGCCAGCGGCTTCACGTTGATCTTCGGGTTGATGCGCAATGTGAATCTCGCCCATGGGTCGCTCTACCTGCTTGGGGGATACGTCGGTTTTCATGCCGCCGATATTACTGGCTTCTGGCTCCTGGCGTTCCCGGTGGCATTCATTCTTGTCGGCATCTGCGGCGTTCTTCTGCAGATTCTCGTTTTCCGCCGGATGGAAGGGCAGGACCTCCGCCAGACACTGGTCACGATCGGCATCTCCATTGTCGCAGCAGATCTGATGCTGTGGGGCTTCGGCGGAGATTTTTTCAACATCTCTCCGCCTGCATGGTTGTCCGGGCCGATCGAGACACTGTTCGTGACAGGTCAAAAACGCAGCGGTGACCTAGTCTACATGAAGTATCCCATGGTCCGCATCGTGATTTTCTTTGCAGCTGTCGCCGTGGGAATTGCCATGTGGCTGGCGCTCAATCGGACCCGTATCGGGATGATGATCCGGGCAGGTGTGGATGATCGCGACATGTTGTCTGCAACAGGCGCGCGCATCCAGATCGTGTTTGTCGGCGTCTTTGCGCTGGGAGCCGGGCTGGCCGGTATCGCCGGTGTTGTCGGCGGCACGTTCCAGTCAGTTGCGCCGGGTGAAGATATCCGGTTCTTGCTGGCGAGCCTGGTCGTCGTCATCGTTGGCGGCATGGGCTCAATCCCGGGCGCCGCGCTGGGCGCACTTCTGATCGGTCTGGCCGAACAGTTCGGGTCGGTCTATTTCCCGACGTATGCAGTGGTTCTGACATTCCTGATCATGGTTGTCGTGCTGGCGTTTCGTCCGCAAGGCCTGATGGGGCAGGGCTAGGCGATGGCAGACGCAACCTCGAACCTCATCGAACAACGCGGCTTCAGGTTTGAAACTGTACCGCCGGCCTATTGGGTGATGGGCGTCGTTCTGCTGGTTCTGCCGGCTTTCGTCAGTCCGTTCGTGATGTTTCAGATCATGGGATGGACGTTCATCCTCGGCATCATTTCCCTCAGCCTGATGTTTCTGGGTGGCTATGGCGGCATGGTCAGCTTGGCGCAGATGGCGGTCGCCGGATTTGCCGGCTACATGATCGCGATTTTTGGCGACAGCGCGATTTCCACGATTTCGCAAGGCTGGGCGTGGTGGATCGCAATCCCTCTGGCTCTGTTTCTGACGGTGATCCTGTCTGCTGCCATCGGCTGGCTGGCCGTTCGCACCGAGGGGATTTACACGATCATGATCACGCTCGCGATCGCCGCGGCGTTCTTCTATTTTGTCCGACAGAACTACGACCTCTTCAATGGCTTCCAGGGGTTCAATTCCGTGCTGCCGCCGATGCTTTTCGGCGTCGACTGGCGTGGCCCGTATGCCTTCTATTATCTGGCGCTGTTCTGGGCGGTCTGCGGTTATCTGCTTGTCCTTTACATCAGCCGCGCCCCTTTCGGGCTCGCGTTGCAAGGCGTGCGGGACAATCCGCGTCGGATGGCGGCACTGGGCTACAACGTCACCGCCCATCGGGTTGCAGCCTATGCTTTCGCAGGATTGATAGCCGGTGTCGGCGGCATCCTTCTGACATGGCAATCCACGCAGATCTCACCGGGTACAATCGGCATCGGTCCTGCAATCGATATCCTTGTTATTGCGGTCATCGGCGGCCTCCGGCACCCGATTGGTCCCTTCATCGGTGCGTTCATCTATGTGCTGCTGAAGACCTTCGCAGTGGATGTCCTGGTCAGCCTTGGCCTGGCCGGGGAGCGTTTCCAGCTGGTGATCGGTCTCGGGTTCCTTGTAATCGTGCTGTTCTCGCCGGACGGCATTCTCGGCCTGTGGGCCCGGTTCCGCGCAAATCGCAATCGCGACCCGCTGACCGGCAAGGATCGGGGAGACAACCCGATATGACAGATGCACTTGTCCAGAAGGGATCATCGGTGCAGGGCGGTGCCGGGTATGCCCTGGAACTCCGCAACATCTCCAAGAAATTCGGCGCCCTGGAAGCGTTGTCCGAGGTGAATATTGCTGTGCGTCCGGGGGAGAGACGCGCGGTGCTCGGCTCCAACGGGGCGGGAAAGACAACGTTGTTCAACTGCATCACCGGTGACTTTCTGCCGACAAGCGGTGCAATCCGTTTCTTTGGAGAAGACGTCACGGTCTTTCCGGCGCAGGAGCGCATCCGGCGCGGCCTGCGCCGGACGTATCAGATCTCCCTGCTGTTCAACGGGCTCACGGTGCTCGACAATGTCTATCTGGCCTGCCGCGGTGTTTCGCGGGGAAGGTTCTCCTTCAAACGGCCGAGCAAGTCCGATGCATTGATGCAGGCGGCCGAAGAACTCGTAGCGACGGTTCATCTGACCGGTGCGCTGAACACATCGGTCAGCGACTTGTCCTACGGTCAGCAACGCCAGCTTGAAATTGCCATGGCGCTGGCCGGTGCCCCCCGGTTCATTCTTTTCGACGAACCGGCTGCCGGCCTGTCGCCGACCGAGCGTGCCGAACTCGTCAAGATCCTGACCGGCCTTCCCGGGCACGTCGGCTACATCATCATCGAGCACGACATGGACGTTGCCCTTCGGGTGAGCGAAATGGTCACGATGATGCACAACGGCCGCATCTTCAAGGAAGGCAAGCCCGCGGAAATCGAGGACGACCCGGAAGTCCAGGCACTGTATCTGGGAGGCGGCCATGAGTAGCGGCAGCGGCGCGCCCATCCTCGAGGTCAAGGACCTCAACGTCTTTTACGGGCAATCCCATGCGCTGCAAGGCGTCAACCTGACCCTCGGCAACGGTGTCCTGTCCGTTGTCGGGCGCAATGGAATGGGCAAGACGACGCTTTGCAAGGCGATCATGGGTCTGGTGCCGGTGCGCTCGGGCGCCATCAGTTTCAACGGGCACAGTCTTGCCGGACTTGGCCCGGCGGATATTGCGCGGCTGGGTATCGGCTATGTGCCGCAGGGCCGGCGGTTGTGGAAGTCCCTGACAGTTGACGAACACCTTCGGCTGGTTGCCACCAGGGGCGGTGCCTGGACCCCGGAGCGGATCTACGGCGTCTTTCCGCGGCTGGCGGAGCGCAAGTCGAATGGCGGCGCGCAGTTGTCGGGCGGTGAGCAGCAGATGCTGGCGATCGGCCGGGCCTTGCTGTTGAACCCCAGACTTCTGGTCATGGATGAGCCGACCGAAGGCCTTGCGCCTGTCATCGTAAATCAGGTTGCGGAGATGTTGCTCCGGCTGGGACAGGAGGGGGACATCGCTGTTCTGGTCATCGAACAGAATATCGGGGTTGCCTGCTCTGTTGCCGAACAAGTTGCCATCATGGTCAATGGCAAGGTCAACCGGGTGATGGACGCAGGGCTTCTGGCTTCCGACAAGGACCTGCAGCAGGCATTGCTGGGTGTCGGGCGTCATGCCCATGATGAAACACCGGATGACGTTTCCGATGCCGGCGTCAAGGGACCCGAACCGAAGGCACACGGCGCCAGGATCTATCTGTCAAATCCCAGGATCCCGACACGCTGGACGGCGTCCGTTCCGGTCGATGTTCTGGTGCGTTCCGCCCGTACGGTCACGGACGTTGAAGCGGCACCGCTCGCGACCACCACGACGGCGGTCACCGGTCGGACCGGAACCCTCTACGTGTGTGGAACGCTCGATACCAAGGGCGCTGAATTGCGCTACATGCGCGACATCATCAAGACACAGGGTGTCCGGGTGGCGCTGGTGGACCTGTCGACCAGCGGCAAGCCGTCCGGTGCAGATGTACCACCCGCTGCGGTCGCCGGTTTTCATCCTCGCGGATCGGCTGGCGTTTTCACCGGCGACCGGGGCAGCGCCGTTGCCGGCATGACTGTCGCCTTTGAGCGCTGGATGCGTCAGCGAACCGACGTTGCCGGGCTGCTGGCCGCTGGCGGGTCCGGGGCAACCGCTCTTGTTTCACCTGCCTTCCGGGTGCCGCCTGTCGGCGTGCCCAAGTTGATTGTCTCCACAGTGGCAAGTGGCAACACGGCGCAATATGTCGGCGCCTCGGACATCACCATGATGCATTCGGTGGCCGACGTTCAGGGCCTCAATTCGATCACCCGCGAAGTGCTTGGCAACGCCGCCAATGCTGTTGCGGCAATGACCAGGGCGCGCCAGAGCGCCAAGCCGGTGAACGACAAGCCAGCCATTGGCCTGACCATGTTTGGTGTCACCACGCCATGTGTCCAGCAGGTCATATCCCAACTGGAGACCGACTATGATTGCCTGGTCTTCCATGCCACCGGCACGGGTGGCCGTGCGATGGAAAAACTTCTGTCCTCAGGCATGCTGAGCGCGGTCGTCGACATCAGCACAACCGAAGTTTGCGATCTGGTTGCGGGCGGTGTCTTTGCGGCGGACGAGACCCGGTTTGACGCGATGATTGCCAGCAGCCAGCCCTATATCGGGGCGTGCGGTGCGCTGGACATGGTCAATTTCAATGCCCCCGAAACCGTTCCGGACCACTACCGCGGCCGGCTGTTCTACGAGCACAATCCGCAAATAACGCTGATGCGCACGAGTGTTGAAGATAACATTCAGATCGGCCGTTTCATCGGCGAGAAGCTGAACCGGATGAATGGTGTGGTCAGGTTCTTCCTGCCGGCCGGCGGCGTGTCGGCACTGGACAAGCCGGGCGGACCCTTCTGGGACCCTGCTGCCAACAAGGCGCTGTTTGAAACGCTGGAACAGACCGTCAGGACAACCGCGAACCGGCAGCTGGTCCGCGTCCCCCATCATATCAACGATCCCGAATTTGCCGAGCTTGTGGTCAAGACCTTCAGGTCTTTTCACGCCCGCCCGGCACAACCTGCCAGGAAAGCCTGATCCATGTTTGACCGCGACACCTTGATGAAGAAGTTCCGCGCAATGCGCGACGCCGGTGAACCCATCATCGGCGGGGGAGCCGGCACGGGGCTGTCGGCAAAATGCGAAGAGGCCGGCGGCATCGATCTGATCGTCATCTACAATTCCGGACGCTACCGGATGGCCGGACGCGGATCCCTTGCCGGGCTGATGCCTTACGGCGACGCCAATGCTGTCGTCATGGAAATGGCTGGTGAGGTTTTGCCGGTGGTCTCCAGAACCCCCGTCCTTGCCGGCGTATGTGCGTCCGATCCGTTTCGTCTGATGGACAGGTTTCTGGATCAGGTGAAGGACGCCGGGTTCAGCGGTGTACAGAATTTCCCGACGGTCGGGCTGATCGACGGCACCTTCCGGGCCAATCTGGAAGAGACCGGCATGTCCTATCAGCTGGAAGTCGACATGATTGCGGCTGCCCACAAGAAGGGCCTGCTGACCACACCGTATGTTTTCTGCGAGGCAGATGCTGCGGCGATGGCCAGGGCCGGTGCCGACATCATAGTTGTTCATCTGGGGCTGACCACAGGCGGCTCCATCGGCGCGGAAACAGGATGCACGCTCGAGCAGGCTCCGGCGCTGACCGATGCCTGGGCAAAAGCGGCCCTCGACGTGAACCCCGATGCGATTGTTCTCGTGCACGGCGGGCCGGTCGCGATGCCGGAGGACGCGCAATTCGTTCTCAAGAACACCCGGTACTGCCACGGATTTTACGGGGCGTCGTCGATGGAGCGGCTGCCGACCGAAATTGCGCTTACCGAGCAGACAAGAAAATTCAAAGCGATCAACCGTTAAGTCGGCTTGGCGGGAGGAAATCACATGACCGGCGAACTCATTGGACAACTGATCTTGTGGCTCATCATGGCCGTGATCGTCATTTTCATCCTCTACTGGGTGATGAACTGGCTCTATCGCAGATCCACCAAGGAAATCGCTTTCGTCAGAACAGGTTTCCTGGGCGAAAAGGTCGTGATCGACGGGGGCGCGTTCGTCTGGCCGATCGTTCATGACATCACGCCGGTGAACATGAATTCCATGGACCTTCATGCGGTCCGCGAGAAATCCGATGCCCTGATAACCAAGGACCGGATGCGGATCGATGTCGAGGCGTCCTTCTATGTTCGGGTCGCCCAGTCGAAAAAGGGTGTGACGCTTGCCGCGTCCACCCTGGGCCGGCGCACCCTCGAGCCCGAACGGATCCACCAGCTTCTTTCCGGCAAGTTCATCTCGGCGCTGCGCTCGGTTGCAGCTGAAATGACGATGGAAGAGCTGCACGAGCAGCGGGGCGACTATGTAAACCGCGTAATTGCGATGGCGCAGGAAGGCCTCGACAAGAACGGCCTTGAACTTGAAAGCGTCGCCATTCTGGATCTGGACCAGACAGATATCGAGTTCTTCAATCCGTCCAACCGGTTTGATGCCGAGGGTCTGACGTTCGTCGTCGAAGCCATCGAAGCCCGCCGGAAACTGCGCAACGACATTGAACAAAATACAATGCTGCAGATCCGCTCGCGAAATCTGGAAGCCGAAAAAGAAACCCTGAATATCGAGCGTGAGAGTGAATCTGCACGTTTGGAACAGGAACGCGAGATTGAATTCAGACGGGCGCAGCAGCGCGCCGAACTGGCGCGCGAGCGCTCCGAACGGGAAAAGGAAGCTGAACAGGCGACCCTGCTCAGCCGCGAGGCAATCGAGACTGCCCGGATCGCAAACGACGAACAGATCGCCGAGGCGCGGATAGCCTCCGAGCGAACCATTCGCCAACAGGAAATCGAACGGACCCGGGTGATCGACGAAGCGGAGATCACCGCACGCGAGAAGATCGAAACCGCGCGGATCAATCAGGAAAAAGTACTGACCCAGACGCGGATTGCCACCACGCAGGATACCGACTCCGCGGATATCGCGGCCAGGGAAACCATAGAAAAGGCGCGCATCGCCCAGGAACGGATCATCACCGAAGCACGCATTGCGAAAGATCTGGACACTCAGCGCCAGGAGATCGAGCGCAAAAGGACGATTGACGCCGCTGAAATTTCCGCGCGTGAAACGACCGAACGGGCCCGTATCGCGCAGGAAGAAAGTGTGACAGAGGCTCGTATCTTGCTGGAACGGAGCACACGAGAACGCGAAATTGCGCGCAATCTGGCTGTCGAACAAGCTGAAATCGCTGCCCGGGAAGCTTCGGAAAAACTGCGGATTGCGCAGGAGCGCACCATCAATGCCGAGCGCATCAGCTCCGACAAGGAAACCAAGACACTTGAAATTGCACGTCGCGAAGTGCTGGACGCCGCCCAGATCGAAGCGGACCAGGCGGTCGAAGCGGCCCGCATCGCGCGTGAGAAGGTCATAGCCGCGGAACGCATTGCCTCCGAACAGGCAACAAGATCCCTCGAGATCATGCAGCGTCAGACCCTGGATGCCGCAGAAATAGCGGCAATGGAAGCCACCGCAAAAGAGCGGATTTCCCAGGAAGAACGCGTCCGCCAGTCTGAAATCTCCCGCAATCAGGCGATAGATCAGGCCGAGATCGCCAGCAGAGAGCTTGTCGAGAAGACCCGCATTGCCACGGAAGCGCGAACAGCGGTCGAGCGGATCGAAAACGAAGAACGTACCAGGGAGCGGGACATCGCCCGCGAACAGGCGATTGCCTTCGCCGACACGGCACAGAAAGAGGCGGTCGAAGCCAAGCGGATTGCCAAGGAGAAGAAGCTGGCGGCAGAGCGCATTGCCTTTGAACAGGACATGCGTGAGCGTGAGATCGCCAGAAACCGCGCTGTGGACGTTGCCAATGTCGCGGCTCAGGAAGTCGTGAAGTCTGCCAAGATCAGCGAAGCCACGCGCATCCGTGCTGCCGAGATTGCCAGAGATGCGGAAGTGCGCAGCCGCGAGATCGAGAAGGCGGAGGCAACCGAAGCCGCTGAAATCTCAAGCCGCCGCTTGCTTGATCAGCAGCGGATCGAGAAAGAGGCCGAAACCACGGTCGAAAAAATTGCCCGCGACGAGAAGATCCGCAATCTCGAAATCGCCCGCAACAAGGCGCTGGACGCCGCACAGATTGCCTCCGATGAAGCGATCGAGGCTGCAAGAGTCGCCAAACAGCGGACTGTCGATGCAGAGAAGATCCTTGCGGAGCAACTGATCGATACCAAGAAACTGGAACGCAAGAAGGCTCTGGAACAGCTGGAAATCGCCCGGGTTCAGGTTCTTCGCGAAGCCGAAATCGCCAGCCGCGAAGAAGTCGAACGCGCCCAGATTGCTTCCGAACGGGGTCTGGACGACGCGCGTATCGGCCACCAGACCGAGCGGCGCCGTCTGGAAATCGAGCGGGAGAAAGTGGTCGAGGAAATCGGGATGGAAAAGGCCATCGCTCTTTATCGCAAGTCACTGGACAAGAGCGCCGCTGCCGTGGAGGCCGAAAACGCCCGTGCGCGCGCTGTTGCCGCTGCCGAGCAGGCAACGACAGCCGGCGAGACGGAAATTGCGCTCCGGGCCAAGACCGTCGGGATCACAACGGCAGAGCTCGAGGCCGAGCGAAAGCGGATTGCGGCGGAGGCCGAGAAGGTCCGGGCAGCGGTCGAGGCCGAAGCTGCAAGGCTCATCAACGAAGCCGAAAACGTTCTTACGGACGAAGCGCGTCATTCTCTCTTCAAACGCAAGCTCCTGGAGCATGTCGAGGGCATCGTGGCCGCCTCCGCCAAGCCGCTTGAGAAGATCAACGACATCAAGATCATGCAGCTCGGTGGCTCGGGTACCAGAGGGTTCGAGTGGGCGGCTGACGGCAACGGATCCGGCAGCGGTTCGGGCGGCGGTGGAGGTGGTGGCGGCAGCAGCCCCACCGACGAGGTGATGAACTCCGCACTGCGCTACCGCGTGCAGGCACCCATGGTCGACAGCCTGCTGAACGACATCGGTATCGACGGCAGCAATATCGCGAAATCGACGATCTTTCGCGATGCCAGCGACATGACCCGCGCAGCTTCTGAAATCAAACGCACCCAGGGTGCGAAGGAAAACAAATAATGGCCCGGGTGTTTGTTTCATCTGTGATCAATGCGTCGGCGACGGACGTTCGGGAGCGGATACGCGACTTCAACGGAATGCCGAAGTGGCATCCACGTATCCGCGACAGCCGGATCGAGGACGCTTTTCCAAGCGACAAGATCAGTTGTATTCGCAATTTTCATCTGCAAAGCGGCGACATGATCCGTGAGCAGCTTGTTGGCATGTCCGACTATGACCTCTTCTACAGCTACACCATGCTCGAAGGACCGATGCCGCTCACGGATTACATTGCGACGATCCGCTTGACCCCCGTTACCGATGGCGACCGTTGTTTTGCCGAATGGTCCGCGGAGTTCAACTGCGATCCGGACAAGGAAGCGGACCTGGTCAGCGGGATCGCGACCAACGTGTTCCAGGGCGGGTTTGATGCGCTCAAAAGGCACTTCGGGGGCTGATCGTGGTCAAGGTGGTTCGCAGCACGATACTCAAGGCCCCGATCGAGGCCGTCTGGGAGATCTTGCGGGATTTCAATGGTCATGACCGGTGGCATCCGGCCGTGGCCTCCAGTCAGATCGAGCGATCCCGGGAGGCTGACCGGATCGGCTGCATCCGTCGGTTCAAACTGACCGACGGTGCAGAGCTGCGGGAACAGCTTCTGGCGCTGTCGGATGCCGATACCGCCTACAGCTATTGCCTGCTCGATACGCCGATCCCGCTTCTGAATTACGTCAGCCACGTGCAGCTCATCCCGGTCACGGATCTCGATCACACGTTCTGGCGCTGGGAGGGTTCATTCGATGCGCCCGCCGCCCGGCGCGAGGACCTCATGCAGATGGTTGCCACAGACATTTATGACGCCGGCTTTGGAGCAATCCGGGCCGAATTGGGCCTGGAGGGCTAGGATGTTATCGGTCGAGACCTATCAAACGATAACGGAGGCTGCCGGCGCGCTGGGAGACCGAAGCCGGTACATCGCGGGCGGAACGCTGGTGATGCGTGCCGTGACCTACGGCGACCAGAGTTTTGACCGGATTGTCCGGGTTCGTCAGACAGACAGGAACATCGGCAACGATGCGGCCGGTTTGAGGATCGGGGCTGGCGCCACCATGTCCGATATTCTGGCATCCGGAGATGCCGAGGTGCTGCATCCGGTCGCGCGTCTTGTGGGTGGGCCGGCCCTGCGCAACATGGCGACAATCGGCGGCAATCTGTTTGCGCCCAATCCTTACGGCGATATCACCGTGGCGCTTCTGGCACTTGATGCGCAGGTCGTCATGGCCAACGGCCAGTCGCTTCCGGTCGAAAGTTTCCTGTCGGGACGCGATCAACTGCGCGGTCTTGTTGCAGCCGTCACGTTGCCGCGGATCGAGCCCGGCAGCTTCCTGTTCAGCAAGGTCAGCCGGGTCAAGCCGAAAGGCGTTTCGGTGATGTCGATTGCCGTGTCTTCCCGGCGCGGCGAGCCCAGGGTGGTGTTTGGCAACATGGGCCTGCTGCCAACGCGCGCCCGGGCCGCTGAACGCGCTCTGGCACAGGGCAGCGATGCAAACGCGATTGCCGCTGCCTGTGCGGTCTGCACGGAAGGTCTGGCACCTGTCGACGACGCTCTGGCCTCAAGCTGGTATCGGCGCGAAGTCGCCCCGGTCCACTTGAGACGGCTGCTGCAAAACGGAGGACGGGTCTGATGCCCAAAGCGCCGGTTACATTCATACTCAACGATGCCGAGGCAGCACTCTTCGTCGATGCCGGGGCGCCGTTGATTGACGTCCTGCGGCGAGGTGTGGGCGATCTGACCCCCAAACACGGTTGCGGTCAAGGAACCTGCGGCGCCTGTACGGTCCTGATTGACGGGAAAGCCCACTTGTCGTGTTTGACGCTGGCTGAAACCGTCGAGAGCAAGCGGGTCGATACAACGGCAGGTCTGGCCGGCGGCCCGGAGCTGCATGCCCTGCAAGACGCCTTCATCGAGGGCTTCGCGGCACAATGCGGGTTCTGCACATCCGGCATGCTGATGGCTGCCAAGGCTTTGCTGGACGCAAATCCGGATCCGTCGCGTGCCGAGGTCATCGAGGCCATTTCGGGCAACCTGTGCCGTTGCACAGGCTATGAACCGATTGTCGATGCGATTCTGATGGCAGCGGCACGAACGCAGCGGAGGGCTGTGTAATGTCCAGCATCGAATTTCGCAAAGACCTGTTTGCCAACGAGCGGGACGATAACCTCAAGGAAATCGGCAAGCCGACCGTTCGTCAGGACATTCTGGGCCACGTCACGGGCCGCACGCCCTATTATGACGACCATCTGTTTGACGGCATGTTGCACATGCGGGCGGTACGCTCGCCGCATCATCATGCCGAGATCCGGTCCATCGACACGTCGGCCGCCGAACGCATGCCGGGCGTCCGCCGGATTGCGACGGCCAGGGATGTGCCAAACAACCTGAACACCCTGTTGTCCCTGATCAATTTCGGCCGTGACGATGAACCGCTGTGCGCCCATGACAAGGTTCGCTACCGCGGCGAAGCGGTCGCCTGGGTGATTGCCGACACCGAACGCCAGGCACGCGATGCGGTCGCCGCGGTTCGGGTCGACTATTCGGTATTGCGGCATGTCCTGGATGTGGAGGAAGCACTCGCACCCGGCGCACCGGTCGTCAATGAGGTCTATCCCAACAATTCATTCGATTACCACGCGAAATACGATCACCAGAAACTCCGTTTTGGCGATGTCAATGCCGCCTTCGCGCGTGCCGACCATGTCATCGAGGCGGAGTACCAGATGTCGCCCATCGAGCAGGCGCCTATCGAGACCTGCGGTGCGATCGCGGCGCCGGAAACCAACGACCGGTTTGTCTGTCACACCAACACCCAGGCGCTGTTTTTCTCACTTGGAACAACCGCAAAGCTGCTCGATATGGCGTCCAGCCGGCTGCATTTCATCGGTGGTACCGTCGGCGGCGGCTTTGGCGGAAAGGTCGATTCAATCGTCGAGCCGACGGCCGTTCTCGGCGCGGTTCTGACCGGCCGGCCGGTCAAGTTTGCCTGGGACCGCCATGAGGAGATGCAGGTTGGTGCGCCACGCGGTGGTGAACGCTGGCGGCTGAAGGATGGAGTGATGCACGACGGGCGGATCATCGCCCGGGAATTCACCGGTTTCTTCGACAGCGGTGCCTATATGCGCCTGTCGCCTTACGCGATCATCAAAGGTACCGGGCATTTGCCCGGCCCCTATTCAATTCCGAATGTGGCTTCCAACGTCTATTGCTGCATTACCAACCGGACACCTGCGACCGCCATGCGCGGTTTCGGGATCACGGCTGTCGATTTTGCGATCGAGTGCCAGATGGACCGAATTGCCGAGGCCGTCGGCATGAACCCTGTCGAACTGCGGATTCTCAACGCCTATCGCGACGGTGACATGAAAGCCCATCGGCGCAAGGCCAAGAACACGGCACTGATTGAATGCTGTCAGGTGGCTGCGAGCAAGGCCAACTGGCCGATGTCGGCCTCGGCGGCAAGCCAGTCGTCGCTTGCAGGAGGCGGGCAGGGCGACCGCGGTGCCATCCCCGAAAGCGCGACCGACGAAGAAGGCCGGATCGGCGATCGTCGCCAGGGCAAGGTTGCCACGACGTTGCCGAGCAAATCCGCCAGCGGCCGTGTTCCGGCCGGAACACATACAGAAGCCATCGTCGAGGCACCGGTGCAGAACCCGGACATGCAGATTGATGCAGAACGTATCGGTCACAGGATGGGGGCAGCGCCGACTGCGTCAACGACGCCGTCACCTCCGGCAACGCCGGCAAGTGCAGCCCCGCCGGCGCTTGCGCCAGGCCAGCCTGTTGCGCCTCCGCCGCCGCCGTCTGTCCCGATACCGCCCAGCGCGGCACCGTCAGGCGCGGCCTCACCGGTTGCACCGCAACAACCTGCAGCGCCGTCCCCAGCCACTCCGGCACCTTATGAGCCGGCGCAGCCATTCAATCGGGGCGTCAAGCGCCCTGGCAGCTCGCCCTTCACCTCTGGTTTCAGGAGACGCTGAGATGGCAGTTCACAAAGGCCGCGGCTTCGCCTGCATCAACTACCCGATCGGCATGAACCTTGGCGGTGACCCAAGCCAGGCGCTGGTTCATTCGACACCGGATGGCAAGTTCATGGTGGCACTGAGTTCGATAGATCTGGGCCAGGGCATGAAGTCGGTCACCCGCCAGATCGCGGCGGAAACCCTGGGTGTTCCGGTGGCAGATGTCTATGTCGATACGGCAGACAGCGATACCGGACCGCATTGCATGGGGTCCTTTGCGTCACGCGGCACCCACAGGGTCGGCAACGCCGTCATCCGGGCCGCCGCGGAGGCCCGCAAACAGATGATGGAAGCGGCTGCCGAAGAACTGGAAGTCAATGCAAGCGATCTGGATACCGACGGGGCAGGGAACATCCACGTCAAAGGCGCGCCGTCCAGAAAGATCACGGTGGCCGAAACGGCGATTGCCGCGCAGTTCAAACAGGGACGCACATTGTCCGGTCGCGGGATCTTCCTGATCCCGCCGTCGCAGGCCAATCCCGAAACCGGGGAAATGACCCCGGTGACCTGTTTTGCCCATGCGGCGCTGGTGATTGACCTCGAGGTTGACGACGAGACCGGTGAAGTCACGGTGCAGCAGATCAATTCAGCCTATGAGGTGGGGCGTGCGCTCAATCCGAAGCTCGTTGAACAGCAATTGATTGGCGGCGCGTGGATGGGGGTCAGTCATGCCCTTTATGAAACCACGGAGCCCTATTATCCTGATCGTGATCATGGCCCGGATGACTTCAACAGCTATTTGATGCCGGGGCCGGGCGAGATCGTGCCGCACGATATTGCCGTTCTGGAACGGCCGGCCGAAGACGCGCCTTTTGGCGGCAAGGGTCCGGGGGAGATGTGTGCAAACCCGGTGCTGCCGGCGATCGCCAATGCGATCTACAACGCCATAGGTGTGCGTTGTGACTATTTGCCGATCACACCGGAAAAGGTTCTCAAGGGACTTCAGGCCAATGGCGGCGCCCGGCCACAAGGAGTGCGCTCCTAGTGGTTGTCCGGCCCACCATAGCGGGGATTTCCGATCCGTCCGGCCTGCAGAAGGCACTGGTCGACGCGCAGTATCTCGCTGATGACGCTTTGTCGACGGCGGCCTATCTGTCGCTGGCGCTCGGCAAACCGCTGCTCCTCGAAGGCGCGCCGGGCGTCGGCAAGACGGAGGCCGCCAAAGCCCTGGGCGGCGTGCTCGGTCGCAGGGTGGTACGTCTGCAGTGTTTCGAAGGCATCGATTCCGCCGCGGCTCTCTACGAGTGGAATTATCCGCGGCAAATGCTGGCGATCCGGCAGGCCGGGGACAGCTACATAAATCTCTACGCAGAAGAATACCTGCTCGCGCGTCCGCTGCTGGAGGTGTTGCGTGACCCGGCCGGATCATTGCTGCTGATCGACGAGATCGACCGCGCGGATCACGAATTCGAAGCGTTCCTGCTCGAGTTTCTGTCGGACTTCAGCATTTCCATTCCGGAAACCGGAACGGTGAGGGCCGTTCAGGCTCCTGTGGTCGTGCTGACCTCCAACCGCACGCGCGACCTCCATGAAGCCTTGCGCCGGCGGTGTGTCTATCACTGGATCGATTATCCGGATGCCGCACTTGAAGCCAGGATCGTCATGGCGCGCGCCTCAACGGTGGCGGAAGCGACTGCGCGGGCCGTGGTCGCCTCGGTTGGCCATTTGCGGACGGAGCCTCTGGCCAAACCTCCGGGTGTGGCCGAGACCGTCGAATGGGCAGAAGCCGCGACGCTCTTGAATGCGCAAGGTGTGCGTTGGCCGGAAGCCTTCAGGCGGTCCATCGGTGTGGCGCTGAAGGACCACGACGATCTGACCTATCTGGCCGACCGCCTGACGGCCATCCTGCCGGGAGAAGCGGCGTGACCCTGCCAAGCGCGCTGGACCCGTTTTTGCGTTTTGCGCAAGCCCTGCGCCGGGCCGGTTTTGCCGTTTCGCCCGATCAGACAACGGATTTCATTGCCGCCATCGGCCTGCTGGGGCCGCGCGACATGACCGATATTCACCGCGCCGGGCGCGCCCTGTTTGCGATCCCGCCCGAGCGGCTTGCCGAGTATGACGCGCTTTTCCGCGCAGTGTTTCTGGATCAGGTCCTTCAGGCACCGGCCGAGGGGGACGAAGAGGATGAGGTGGAGGCATTCGAGCCGACGACCGAAAGCCGGGTGATCGAGGCGGCTGAGGAGGACAGCGAAGTCGGCGCGGAGGCAACGGTGGAAGAACGGTTGGGGCAACGCCCTCTGCAGGAAAGCCGGGAAGAGGCATTGCGGCGGCTCTTGAGAGACGCCCCGGCCTTGCTGCCGCGGCGCCGGTCCTATCGGCGCGGGACCGCCAAATCCGGAGACCGCATCGATATGCGCCGGTCGCTGCGAGATGCTGCGAAGCGCGATGGCGAGGTGCTGCGCCTGTTCCAGTCCCGGCGCAAGACACGGCAAAGACGGGTTGTGCTGCTGATCGATGTTTCCGGGTCGATGAAAGACCGCTCCGAAGCATTGCTGCAACTGGCGCATGCGGTCGTGCAGGCAGCCGACGCGGTCGAGGTCTTTACGCTCGGGACCCGGCTGACACGGATCACCCGGGCGCTGCGGCCGGCCGATAGCGGGCAGGCACTGGCGCGCACCGCCCACGCGGTTGCCGATTTTGACGGCGGCACCCGGATCGGCGATGCCCTGTCGGCGTTCCTGTCCGTTCCCCGCTATGCGGGTTTTGCGCGCGGCGCTTCGGTCATGGTGCTCTCGGACGGTCTGGAGCGCGGTGAACCTGACGAGATGATCGATGCCGTCCGCAAGTTGTCGCGCATCGCCTGGCGTCTCGACTGGTTGTCACCGCTCGCCGATGACCCCGACTACCAGCCGGTCACATCCGGACTGGCCGGTGTGCTGCCGGTTCTCGACTTTCTTGGCAATGGTGCCAGCACCGCAGCCGTTACCGACCACATTTTGACAATGGCGAGGCGCACATGATCGACGCACACCATCATATCTGGTTGCAGAAGGATCTGCCCTGGCTTCTGGGGCCGGAGCAGCCCCGGATTTTCGGTCCTTACCGAGCGATCATGCGGGACTACAGCCTTCACGAATACCGTGCGGACCTGGCAGGAACGGGAATCACGAAATCCGTCTATGTACAGGCCAACTGGGCACCGAACTGGTTCGAGGACGAGGTGGCCTGGGTGCAGGAACAGGCAGACAGTTACGGCACCATCGCGGGCATCGTCGGGTATGCGGATTTTACCGCTCAGGACGTGACGGACCAACTGGATCGGCTGAAGAAATACCCGCTGATGCGCGGCATCCGGCAACAGTTCCACTGGCACGAAAACCCGCTCTACCGGTTTGCACAGGACCCGGATCTGTGCCGCGATGCTCAGGTCCGGAAGAATGTCGCCAGGCTCGCCGATTATGGCTGGAGTTTCGATCTGCAGGTGTTTGCCGGCCAGATGGAAGGAGCCGCCGAACTGGCAAACTCCTGTCCGGACGTGACCTTCATCCTTCAGCATGCGGGCATGAAGGAGGACACCAGTGCTGACGGCCACAAGATCTGGAAGGACGGCATGAAGAGGCTGGCGGACTGTCCGAATGTCGTCAGCAAGTTGTCGGCCTTCGGCACGTTCATTCACAAGAACGATCCGGAATTCATCGCGCAGATGGTGACCGACACCGAAAAGATCTTTGGTGCCGACCGCTGCATGTTCGGATCGAACTATCCGATCGAAAAACTCTGGACCAGCTACACCGAGCTTTTTCACGCCTTTCAGGATGCGGCGAGCGCCCTGTCCAAAAAGAAACAATCCGCAATCTTCAATGATACCGCAGCCCGGATTTACCGGCTGTAACATTTAACGGGAGGAGCCGATATGGCCTTGCAAATTCACGTGCTCGACTATGGTGATATCGAGCTTGAAACGAGCTTTCTGGTTCTGGGACATGAATGTGGGCGGACGCGGCGCGTCCCGGTCTACGGGTTTCTCATCCTGGGCGGGGAGTATCCGGTACTGGTCGATACCGGTTACCGGGACAACGCCATCATGGAAAGCCTGGGGATGCGCGGGTTGCAGTTCCACGACAACATGATCGAGAACCAGCTGGCGAAACATGGACTGAAGCTTGGCGATATTCGCTACATCCTGCACACCCATCTGCACATCGACCATGCGGGCAAGGACGATCTCTTCCCGATGAACACCACCGTGGTGATCAACCGCAAGGAAATGGAATTTTCGGTCTCCGGCATCATGTTTCCGCAATATCCGAAGCCGGACATCAAACATCTTGTCGACCGGATCTATGAACCGGAAGCGATGCAGTTTCTGGATCTCGACATTACCGGCGCCGAAGAGATCATCCCGGGTGTCTGGTGTGAAGCCGCGGGTGCCCACACAGAGGGCAGCATGAATGTAATTGTCGAAACATCCGAAGGCCTTGCCTGCATTTGCGGCGATGTCATCTATGATTTCAACGATCAGATCGTCAATCACGTGATGACCAACAACTGGAAAGAACCGCGTGTGACCGGCAATCACTCCCAGAGCAAACGGGAAGAGAAGGGGGCCATCAAGAAACTCCTGAACAATTATACCTTCCTGCTGCCGATCCATGACCGGCCAGCGAAGATTGAACGGCAAAAGGTGGTTGGCCGGCTCGGCATGCAGGTTCCGGGGGCCATGACCGAAACCGTCCCGAACCGACCCTGGTTCCCTGTTTGAGGCAATCCCGGCCGACAGGCGTCGGCCGGGCAGTTATTGGGAGCATGACGCATGGCACATCAGGCGATCGCAGACGGATTTCACAAGATCATTGACGTGAATGAACCGGTTCGGCATCTGGGGACCGGCTTCATCTTTACCGAGGGGCCGCTTTGGCACCCGGTCGAGAACCACCTGATCTTTTCGGACATGCCCGGCGATGTTCGCCGCAAGTATGTGCCCGGACAGGGCATCAGCGAGATTGCCCGCCCGTCCAACAAGGGCAACGGCATGACCTATGATGCCGACCTGAATCTGTTGATCTGCGAGCATACCACCAGTTCCGTCGTGCGGGTGAACAGGGATGGAACGCGTGAAACGCTGTGCTCGAAGTTCGCTGGCAAGGAGCTCAACAGTCCGAATGACATTGTTGTCGCCAACGACGGCAGCATCTATTTCACCGACCCCACCTACGGTCGCCAGGAGCATTTCGGCGTTCCACGTCCGACACAACTGGACTTCCAGGGGGTCTATCGACTGGCGCCGGGACATCGGCCGGGCGATGAGCCCCAGTTCGTGGTCGACAAATACCTGTTCGGTCAGCCCAACGGCCTGTGTTTCTCGCCCTGTGGCAAATGGATGTGGGTGAATGACACCGATCAGGCCAACATCCGAATGTTCGATGTGGCCGGCGATGGTCATCTGACCAATGGCCGTCTATTTGCCGGCGGCATTCGCGACGACCAACTGGCCGGGCTGCCGGACGGCATGAAGGCCGACCAGGACGGCAATCTCTATGTGACAGCACCGGGCGGTGTCTGGGTGTATTCGTTCCACGGCGAACTGCTCGGCAAGATCATCTGCCCTGAAATGGTCGCCAATATGCACTGGGGCGGGGACGACTGGTCGACCTTGTTCCTGTGCGCTTCCACCTCGCTCTATTCTGTAAGAACGCGCAAGCGGGGCAGGGAAGAACCGTTCATGCGGTACAGGTTCCACCCTCCAAAAGCCCAGGAGCTCCCTGCTGTGACAATTTCCGCAGCTTCTCCGCTGATCCTGAAAGATCACCTTGAATTCCGGATCGAGGGCGCGCGTACAGCGATGATCCTGCAAGATCTGCAAAATGACGTGATGATTGACGGGGGCGCGTTTGCAGCCACCGGATCTCCGGATCATGCCCGCGACCAGAATGTGGTTGCCAATGTCCGGCGGCTGGCGGACGCCGTCCGGTCTCGAGGCGGCATGATCATTCATGTCTGGATGGTCTTGGAACCGGGAGCGCCGTATCTGTGCCAACATGCGGAGCTTCAAAAAGGATTGAAGGACAACAAGGCTCTGGTGCGCGGGACCTGGGGCGTTGCGCCGGCTGCGGGACTGGAGCCGCAGCCCGGTGACCTGATTGTCGAGAAGATGAGCATGAGCGCCTGGGAGACCTCCCGTCTTGACGCCTATCTCCGCCACGGCGGCCGCGATACGATCATAAACACCGGCAGCTGGACGAACATGAGTGTTGAACACACGGCCCGGACCGGAGCGGACAAGGGCTACCGGATGATCGTCCCCGAAGACGCCTGTTCGACCATGAATGCGGATTGGCACCAGGCCTCGATCAATTACGCGATGCAGAACGTGGCAGCCGTTACCAGAACCAACGCGGTGATTGCAGCGCTCGCCTGACGAAACAAATCCGGCTGAAGGACGACCTTCAGCCGGATACACTCTGTCCAACGCCACAAAAAGCCTCAGCCGGGCATGGTTGAATGGGCCGGCAATTGCGGGTCCATTGGCGTGCTTGGGACGGCGGTTGAGCAGTAGATGTTCATCATCGGTCGTATGAGAGAGGCGTCATCGACGGAACCGGCCCGAAGTCCGAGGGTTCCCGGTCGGTTGGTGTTGCGGCTGAACAGTTGCGAGCCGCAGTTTTCGCAAAAGACCTTGGTCATCGACGCGCCGCTGTCCGCACTGTGACTGAAGCTGCGCGGATACCCGTTGATCGTCACCTTGTCTTCGGGAACAAACATCGTTGTCGCGTGAACCGAGCCCATGGCCTTGCGGCAATCTGTACAATGACAGTTGAGGACAAGCGCCGGATCTGCTTCGCACGAATAGGTCACGCTGCCACACAGGCAGCCGCCGGTAAATCGGGTCATGTCAGTCTTTCTTTTGGGTCAAACAGGGAAGGCAACCACATTCTGGCGCTGATCACCGAGGCCGGAAATGCCGAGAGATACGGTGTCTCCGGGACGCAGGAACTTTTGCGGTTTCATGCCCATTCCAACACCCGGAGGCGTGCCTGTGATGATGATGTCACCGGGCATGAGTGTCAGGAAATCGCTGAGGAAAGACACGATCCTGGCGACCGGGAAGATCATCGTCGACGTGTTGCCGGTCTGGCAACGCATCCCGTTGACGTCGAGATAGAGGTCCAGTGCCTGCGGGTCCGGAACCTCGTCCCTGGTCACGAGCCAGGGGCCGACGGGCGCGAAACTGTCACAGGATTTACCCTTGACCCACTGGCCGCCCCAGTCCGATTGAAAGCTCCGTTCGGACACGTCATTGACGACACAATAGCCGGCAACATGGCTCAGTGCTTCCGTCTCCGGGACGTGTTGGGCCTTTGTCCCGATGATGACGCCGAGCTCCACCTCCCAGTCGGTCTTGACCGAACCCCTTGGGATCGTGATCGGATCGTTGGCACCACTTGCCGGACAGGCTTTCATGAACAGGATCGGGTGTTCCGGGATAGGAAGATTGCTCTCCTTTGCATGGTCGGAGTAATTGAGGCCAATGCAGAATATCCGCCTGACATCCGAAAGGATGGGGGCATAGTCACCGGCAAGGAGCGGCAGGAGATCAATGTTTATGCCACGCAGGTGATCGAGCGCTGCGGGTTCAACCGACCCCGGTGTGATGTCTGCTGCATGACCACTCAGATCCCGCGCCAGACCCTCGTTGTCGATCGCAGCAGGGCGAATGCCGTTTTCAGTCCGGATGCGGCAAAGTTTCATGCGTGTGTTCCTTGTTGCTGAGCGCAACATAGGCGAGCGCCTCGACTGCAGGCGTATCGTTTGGTCTTCTTTTTGTTGCTGGAAAAGGTGCGGCACGGGGGACACCAGCACCCGGCGCTTCCTTCGGCAGGGTCTTCGCAGCGAGGGCGCAGTCCGCCTGATCCGCGTTTTCTGTCAATTGCGGTTGATATTACACCTGGTGCGTGCTCAGGACCCTGGCGGCCGCATTCCGGGCATGGTCGGCGATGCTCGGGTCCCGTGTGATGAGAGCGGCCACGATGGCACCGTCGATCAGGAGGGCCAGCTCATGGGTCAGCCCCTCCGCGTCTTCTGGCCGGGCTTCACGGGCCAGGTCGCGTATCTTGTCGAGGACGACGGTCTTGTGCCGGAGCGCAATGGCGCGCATGCGGTCGTCATCCTTGTCGTGCTCGGCAACCGCGTTGATGAAGGGGCAGCCATAGAAATGCTCTTCGGCGAACCACTTTTTCAAAACATCGAACAGATGGACGAGCTTGTCCGACGACGTGCCGGGCAGGGCATCGACCTCTGCGACGAACCATGTGCGCCAGGTCTCCCCCTCCCGTTCCAGAACCGCCTCGACCAGCCCCTCCTTGGAGCCGAAGGCCTTGTAGAGGGTCGTTTTCGCCGTGCCCGCCGCTGCAATCACCGCGTCCACGCCGGTCGCGTTGATGCCCTGCTTGCAGAACAGGTCCGAGGCCGCCAGCAGAAGGCGCTCCCGGGCGGAGCCACGGTCCGGGCCGGAATTGAGGGTGGCAATGCCGTGTGACGTGGCGCTTGAAGTGGGGGGCACCGGAAAACCTTTCCTAAAGATACCGACCGATCTGTTTCCTTTCACTACTGGACCAACGCCGGTTTTTCAATCCTGCAATGTGCACAGCCGGGGTGAACCTCAGGTACACCGGCGCGGAATTAGGCTGTCTTGGAAGGCGTTCGGTCGTAAATTGTGCAGTGCATATCGAGCGGTTCTTTTGCGGATTTGTTAAAAATATTAATGAAAACAAATAGTAACACGTAAATCACTGAGTTGGCATGGTCTCTGCTTATAGGAAACAGAACGGTATGTTTCTATCTGGAGTAGACCATGGCTGGCGGTGCTCATATTCAGGCGATCGGGATTTCCCACACCTACAAGGGGGGCGGGGCGAAGGCTCTCGGGCATATCGACCTTGAAATCTCTCCGGGTGAAGCCCTCGCGCTGATCGGCAGGTCCGGATGTGGCAAATCCACTCTCCTGCATGTCCTGTCCGGCCTGTCTCTTCCGACGGCGGGCAGAGTTCTGGTCGATGGCGCACGCATAACGGAGCCGTCGCCGAGCCGGATCATGATGTTTCAGGCGCCAAGCCTGTATCCCTGGATGAGTGTCGAACAGAACGTCGGGCTCGGCCTGCGCTTCAACGGCAGGACCAGGGAGGCAGGCAATCGCATTCCTGAAGTGCTGGAACTGGTCGAACTCGGCGACTATGCAAAACGCAATGTCCAAGATCTCTCCGGCGGTCAGCAACAGCGTGTCGCGCTTGCCCGTTCTCTTGCGTTGAAACCCGAAGTCCTGCTGCTCGATGAGCCTCTCTCGGCGCTCGACGCCTTCACCCGTCATGCGCTGCAACGGGACATCCGCCGGATCTGCAAGGATCTCGGCATCACCCTTGTGCTGGTCACGCACGACATCAACGAAGCCGTGATGATGGCCGACCGCGCTCTGGTGATGAAAGCCGATCCCGGCGACATCGAAGCCGAGATCAGGATCGACATCGCGGGCGACCGACTTCCGTCCATGCCTGACTTCGCGGAGGCGCGCCGCAAGCTCGTGACGGCCTATGAGACCGCTGCCGGCATGGCAATGGCCGAGGCCCAGGGCTTCATTCCATTGGACAGCCTGAACGCTCCAGCAGCGATTGATCGGCTGGCAGCCAATTGATCCGTTTTCCAGACCAACAAAGGCATCAGACCATGAGCAAGACCGACAGCACTTATCTCGACAGCCTGAAGACCGGGCAATTCGACTGGGCCATGGAGAAATGGGCAGGAGAGGCCTACGCGGGAGATTATTCCCGCCGCCAGATGCTGAACATGTTCGCCAAGGGCGGCCTGTTCGCGTCGCTGTCCGGGCTTCTCGCCTCATTGCCCCAGATGTCCTACGCCCAGGAAGATGAGGTCGTGCGTATCGGCTATCTGCCGATCACCGATGCGACGGCATTGCTGGTGGCCCATGCCAAGGGTTTCTTTGCCGATGAGGGGCTGGAGGCCGAGCGCCCGACCCTGATCCGCGGCTGGTCGCCTTTGATCGAGGGCTTCGTGTCCAACAAGTTCAACGTCGTCCACTTCCTCAATCCGATCCCGATCTGGATGCGCTACAACAACAAATTTCCGGTCAAGATCATGGCCTGGGCACACACCAACGGCTCCGGCCTCGTCGTTGGAAAACACACCGACATCACCGACTTTTCTCAACTGGGCGGCAAGCAGGTGGCGGTGCCGTTCTGGTATTCGATGCACAACATCGTGCTCCAGTACGCGCTGAGAGCGTCCGGTGTCACCCCGGTCATCAAGGGGCCGGGAGAGCCGCTGGCCGCAAACGAATGCAATCTTCAGGTCATGGCGCCGCCGGAAATGCCGGCCTCCCTCGCGGCCCGCAAGCTCGATGCCTATATCGTTGCGGAACCCTTCAACGCACTTGGCGAGATGAAGGCCGGTGCACGCATGCTGCGGTTCACCGGCGACATCTGGAAGAACCATCCCTGTTGCGTGTTGTGCATGCACGAGGAAGCGACCAAGGCGCGTCCCGAGTGGACCCAGAAAGTGGTCAACGCCGTGGTGCGCGGTGCGATCTACGCCTCGACCAACAAGGCTGAAGTCGCCGAGATCATTTCAAAGAACGGCGAGGGCTATCTCCCGGCACCGGCCCCGGTCGTCAAGCGGGCCATGACCGAATACGACCTGCCCGCCTACCGCGACAGCGGGGCCGTCCAGCATGTCGATGACTGGGGCAACGGCCGCATCGACTTTCAGCCTTGGCCTTACCCGTCGGCCACCAAACTGACGGTCGAGCAGATGAAGCAGACCGTGGTTGGCGGCGACAAGAACTTTCTGGCGGACCTCGACCCGTCCTTTGTCGCCGACGATCTGGTGGATCGCAGCTTCGTCAAGGCATCGCTTGAAAAATACCCGGAGTGGAAGAACGACCCGTCGGTCAATCCGGATGACCCTTTCAATCGCGAGGAGGTCCTGTCGCTGTGAGCGAGACGAGCCCGATCATAACGCGGGAGGCCGGTTTCACGCCGGCTGCCGCGGTGGCCGGCACCAGGCCTTTCCTGTCTGAGGACATGAAGGGCAGGTTGAGCGGCAGCCTCGAAAGCCTGGGTTACACGGTGGCCGGCCTGGCCCTGCTTTTGGCAGTCTGGTGGGTTGGCGGGCGCATGGTTGAAGCGTCCGATGATCTTTATGCCTTCGCTGATTTCGCGCCGGCCCCGACCCTGCTGCGGCTGAGAGAGATGATCGCGACAGGGGAGGCGTTCCAGATAACGGTTCCAAGCCTGGTCAGGGTCGCTTCGGGGTTGTTCTGGGCCATCGTTATCGGCGTGCCCGTCGGCATTCTGGTCGGCGCGATCACGGGCTTCCGCAAGCTTACGAATGTGCCGTTTCAGTTCCTCCGGATGATTTCGCCCCTGTCCTGGATGCCGATCGCGGTCATGGCCTTTGCCACCTGGGAAGGCGCGATCGTCTTCCTTATCGCGGTCGCCGCCATCTGGCCGGTCCTGTTTTCGACGGCTTCGGGTCTCAGGCGCATCGAACCTTCCTGGTTCAAGGTGGCCCGCAACCTGGGTGCCCGGCCCTGGCACATGCTGTTTGTCATCATCCTGCCCGCGATCTCGCAGGACATTCTGGCCGGCATCCGCCTGGCGCTTGGCGTCGCCTGGATCATCCTCGTTCCTGCCGAATACCTCGGGGTCACGTCCGGGCTCGGCTACGCCATCAACGACGCCCGCGACACGCTCGAATACGACCGGCTCGCGGCCACCGTCGTGATCATCGGGGTGATCGGGTTCAGCCTGGACACCCTGTTGCAGCTGGCCATCGCAAAACTCAGCTGGCTGCGATCATCCTGATTTCATTTTGCCCAAGGAAACCAAGAAGGAGAATTTGATGTCCGAACCTGCAACAGCCCTGACGGGATGTCTGGCACCAATCGACAAGGGCGGTCTCGATGCCCTGATCGAAAATGGCAAGAAGAACCCGAAAGCGGTCAAGACCCTGAAATGCAAGACCGTTGCGGAAGGCCGTTTCCGGCATGCCAACTACATCCGCGACCTGGATCCTTACATTGTCGACGAACCGCCGGGCCTGCTGGGCGACGACACCGCGCCGAACCCGTCCGAAGCGTCTCTGGCGGCGCTTGGCTCGTGCATTGCCGTCGGTCTGCACGCCAACGCGGTGCACCGGGGCATCACCATCAATTCGCTCGAAGTTGAACTGGAAGGCGATCTCAACATCACCGCTGTCTGGGGCACGGGCGATGTCAGCGAGAAGCCGGTCGGTTTCACCGATGTGCGGATCAATGTCCACATGGACGCGGATGCACCGCAGGAAACGATCGATGAACTGATCGCCCATGTGTGCCAGTGGTCGCCGGTGTTCAACACCTTCTCGCGGCCGGTGAACATGGTCGCGGCGTCTCTGTGATGCCTCCGGTCCGCCCCGCCGCCTCAGGCGGGGCGGACCGTCCCGACAGTCAAACTCCGTCCGCGGAACGAGGAGGTGAAAAGATGAACGCACAGGTACAGCTCAAGACGGTCGAAGATGCGGTGTCGCGGCAGAGCGTCCCGGGCATTCTGGCGAATGTGGCGCGGATCGCGAAATCCGACCTTGCTCCGCTGGTTCAGGACATCGATCTGAAGGGCGTCTACCCGGAAGCCGTGATGCGCGCGCTTGGCAACGCCGGCGCTTTTGCTCAACACGCCCCGATGGCCGCCGCAGATACAAGTTCTCCCGAAGCCTTCGATCTCGAGACGTTGATTCGCGCCATGACGATCGTGGGGGAGGAGTGCCTTTCGACCGCCTTCTGCGTCTGGTGTCAGGATGCACTCGCCTGGTACATCGCGAATTCCGAGAACGAGACTCTCAGGCAGACCCTGGGCCCAAAGATCGCCAGTGGCGAAGTTCTGGGCGGCACCGGCCTGTCCAATCCGATGAAGTCGCTTTTCGGGATCGAAAAGCTTCGTCTGAAAGGCGTTCGTGTCGAAGGGGGCTATGAAGTCACGGGCACTTTGCCCTGGGTCTCGAACCTGGGCGAAGATCATCACTTCGGAATAGTCTTTTCCTTGCCGGAGGAAAACGAACACAAGGTCATGGCCGTCGCCGATTGTTCGGCCCCGGGTGTAAAGATCTCTGAAAATGACGATTTCGTTGCACTGGACGGGACCCGGACCTTTGCCATCCAGCTGCGCAAGGCGTTCATCCCGGCAGGGAGCGTGCTGGCGGATCCGATCGACGACTATATCCCGCGCATTCGCGCAGGCTTCATTCTGCTGCAGGCCGGCATGGCCTTCGGGATGATCCGCTCCTGCATCGATCTCATGGAGCAGGCCGGCCAGACCCTGTCGCACGTCAATTGCCACCTCCCGGATCAGCCGGACGATTTCAGGTCTCAGCTTGAAGCGATGGAGACCGAGGTTTTCGAACTTGCCCGCACGCCCTTCGACACGTCGAAGGAGTATTTCATCCGCGTCATCAAGGCGCGTCTGGCGGCGGGCGATGCGTCGGTGGCCGCCGCACACAACGCGATGCTTCATTGCGGCGCGCGCGGGTATGTGCGCCGCGGTGCGGCCCAGCGGAGACTGCGAGAGGCCTATTTCGTGGCCATCGTGACGCCCGCCACCAAACAACTCAGAAAAATGCTGGCAGACCTGGGTGCTGCCTGATCACACCGCATTTCCAACGAAAAAGGAGCATGACCATGACGGACGGAACCCTGATTTCTGCCTCGGGACTCGAGAGCCTCGTTGCAAGTGAACCCTGTGTCGTGATCGATACACGGGCCCCGGAAGCCTACGCCGCCGGTCACATTCCCGGTGCCGTCAATCTGCACGATATCTTCACTTACCTGGCAACCTCGTCACCTGAAGGCATTGCCGAATTGCGCGGAAAATTCGCGGAGGAATTCGGCTCGGTCGGTCTTTCGGGTTCAGAAACCGCGGTGATCTACGAACAGTCGATGGCGTCCGGCTTCGGACAGTCCTGCCGGGGCTATTTTCTGCTGCAGTATCTCGGATATCCGAAGATCAAGGTGTTGCACGGCGGCTACGAGGCCTGGGTTGCTGCCGGCCTGTCACAATCAACAGAAGCTGCCACACCGTCGCCCGGGGTCTTCCCGGCTTCGGACAGCGGCGCCGACCTGATGATGGACGTCGCCGACATGATGGCGGCTGTCGACAAGGACGATGTCGTCAAGCTGGATGTGCGCGACATCGACGAGTGGATCGCCGAAAGCTCTTCACCCTATGGCAAGGATTTCTGCCCGCGCAAGGGGCGCATTCCGGGGGCCAGGTGGATCGAATGGTACCGGATGATGAAGCCGACGGCCTCCGGACCGATGATCAAGTCCAGGGAAGAAGTCCTGGCGGAATGCGCCACGGTGGGCATCACGCCGGAGACGCCGGTGGCGCTCTACTGCTTCAAGGGCGCGCGGGCGTCTAACACCTATCTCGCACTGAAGGAGGCGGGTGTGAAGGACGTGAAGATCTATTTCGGTTCCTGGAACGAATGGTCCCGTGACCCTGCGTTGCCGATCGAAGAAGGCCTGCCGTTCTAAGGGCGGTCTTGCGCCGGCGGCGGCAGCCTGCCGCCGGCGCCCGGACAGTGAAACAGGACATCGAACATGAACGCGCCGATTGTGATCGTGGGGGCCGGGCAAGCCGGCCTGAAAACGGCCGAGACATTGCGGTCGAAGGGCTTCGACGGAGACCTTGTGCTTTTCGGGGATGAGCATTGGCTCCCCTATCAGCGTCCCCCCTTGTCCAAGGCCTATCTCAAGGGCGATCTGGCCGAGGAGCAGCTTTATCTCCGGCCGGAGGCCTATTTCGACGCCCATTCAATTGAGTTCCGGATGGGGGCAAGGGTCCTGGGGCTCGATGTTGCCGCCGGAAAGGTCTCCCTGGGCACCGGTCAGGAGCTGGCCTATTCCAGGCTGGTCCTGGCGACAGGCACACGGGCCCGGCAAATCCCGCTGCCGGGCGCGGATCTGGGCGGCGTCTTCAGCCTGCGCGGCATGGATGATATCGCCCCGCTTCGAACCGCGCTGGAAGCCGCCGAGAGCATCGCGATCATCGGCGCCGGCTACGTCGGCATGGAGTTTGCCGCGGTCGCCGCGCGCATGGGCAAGGTCGTGCAGGTGGTCGAGGCCCAGCCCCGTGTGCTCATGCGCTCGGTTGCGCCGGAGATGTCCGAGTATTTTCAATCGCTCCACCGCCAGAACGGCGTCGAGTTTCATCTTGGCGTCGGCGTTGCGGCACTGGAGGGCCGAAACGGGGCGGTGGCTGCCGTGAAGCTGACCGGCGGCAAGGCCCTGAAAGCAGATCTCGTGCTGGTCGCGGTTGGTGCCGTTCCCGTCACCGACCTTGCCGAGGCGGCGGGGCTGGACGTGGCGGCGGGTATCGTCGTCGATCGAGCCTGCAGAACATCGGCCCCGGACGTTTTTGCGACCGGCGACTGCAGCCTGTTTCCCTCAAGAAGATACGGGCGGCAGGTGCGCCTCGAAAGCGTACAGAACGCCATAGACCAGTCGAAGGTCGCTGCCGGCGCAATGCTGGGTGAACAGGTCGCCTACGATCCCGTTCCCTGGTTCTGGTCGGATCAATATGACTGCAAACTGCAGATCGCCGGTCTGTCGGAAGGCCATGATCGCACGCAGCTGGAAGGGGACCCCGCCAGCGGCAGTTTTTCCCTGAGCTATTTTTGCGGAAGCCGGCTTCTCGCCGTCGACGCCGTCAACGCACCGCGCCAGCACATGATGGCGCGCAAGGAATTGGCCCGGCAGCCCGAAGCCGAGGCAGCCTGATTTCTCAACCCCACACCGAAACCCAACCTGGAGAGCACCCATGAGCACCGTAACGACCATGCCATCCGCCGATGCAACATTGGCCCCCCTGATGACCAAACTGGAGATGACCGAACTCGTCATGGCCGCCAAGTTCGCGAGGCAAGCAAGCTGGGCGGACATTTCGGCTGCGGCCGGCATGTCGGACGTCTTTGTCGTGTCTGCCTGCCTTGGCCAGAATGCCCTGCCTGCGGAAGCAGCAGCGAAGGTCGCGAGTTTCCTCGGTTTCGGCAATCGCACCAGGGATGTCGAGATCGCTCTTCAGTTGCCGCCGAAAAAAGGCCAGGAGGCCGAAACGGTTTCCAAGGACCCGTTGATCTACCGCTTCTTCGAAATCACCTACGTCTATGGCGACACCATCAAGGAACTCATTCATGAGGAATTCGGCGACGGCATCATGAGCGCGATTGATTTCGACCTGAAGATCGAGCGGGAGGAAAACCCCAAGGGAGACCGGGTCAAGATCACCATGTGCGGCAAGTTCTTGCCCTATAATCAATGGTGACAAAAGAGAAACCGCCAGCCGGACCGGATTGCGGTTCGACTGGCGGCGCCTGAATGCAATTTGCCGTCCTTCCAAAGTAGGGAAGCGACCGGCGGCCCGAGGGGGGAGGGCCGCCGGACGTATCACCCGCCGGAAGGAGGAGCAGGCGGGGTCTGTGGGGTGGCGCTGCAGGTGGTGACGCCGCCAAAACAGCCGTATTTCTCGCCTTGCAGGGAGGTCTTGTAGGCGACGCCCGCGCCCGGCGCCTCTTCCGGCAGGGTCTCCGCGGTCAGGACGAAGTCCGCGTCCTCCTGAAAGATGACCACGAAATCGGATCCGCCGAAGGCAAAGTTTGCGAATTCCCAGCCCTTGTCGGTCATGGCGTCCTCGGTGACCCAGTCGCGTTTCACGATCGAGGAAACCTGCGCCATGCCCATTGGCGAGATCACCACGGTGCCATGGGATTCCGTCTCGATCCCGATGACCATGCGGGTCTGGCCGAACTGCCAGTCGGCGGTGTCCTGCGGATCGTAGTGGTCAACCTCCTCCGGCCGGCGGGCTTCCGCCCAGCCCGATTTCATCCGGACGCCCGATTGCAGGTGCTTGAGGTAGACGATCTTGCCGGCGACCGGCACGTGAAGCCGGTGATAGTTGTTCACGTTGAGGAACTGGTGGGTCCAGGTGCCCTTGTTGAAGATCGCCGGATCGATCGCGCCGAACGTCTCCAGGACGGTTTCGCCATCCTTGCCCAGGATGAAGTCGGCGACGTTGCTGTAGAGCTGTCCCTTGATCACTTCTCCGCCCTGGGAGATGCCATCATAAGTCGTCACCAGCTTGCCGTTGCCGCTGATCGGCCACCATCCGGCCGACGTGCTGTCGCCGATGGCCACAACCGTGGCCGGGTCGTCATACCCCTCGACGGGGCGGGAGCCGGTGGGAAAGGTGGCAGCGCACAGTTCGCGGGTGAAAAAGTCCTGGAACGTGGTGTAGCCGCCCTCGGGCGGACAATACCAGTCGCCGAAATTCGGGTCGCCGGTGAAGTCGGGGACATGAACGGCCGAGGCGGGGGTCTCCAGATAGTGTCCCCATTCCTCCGCGATGTCGCGCATCCAGTTGGAAAAGGCGTCGTTTTCGAACTGGATCTGGCCGCGCGGATCGGTAGTCAATTGCCGGTCGACCAGGAAATAGCTGAAGGACAGGATGTCCAGGATATTCCAGTTGCAGTAATTGGTGCCATCCATGCTGACACGGATCTTGCCGTCGTAAATGCCACTGTCGATGTTCTGCGGCGGATAGGTGACCAGGGCGTCGATGAAATCGTAATAGTCTTCAAGGCTCGCCACCGGGTTCGTGTTCGGATCGGAATTGATGATCTGACCGAGTTCGATGGAGCGGGTCAGTTGCTCCTGCAGCGCCGGATCGCCTTGAACCAGCGACATCAGCTTTTCCGTTGCCGGTTGGCGGCCCGGGTCCGGACAGTCGGCGGTCTGCGCTCCCGCCGCAGACACGCAGAGTGTCACAAGAAGGCCGGGTAGGAGAGAGAGACCCGACGCTCGAAAGAGAGAAGTGACAAGGCGGATGTGCATCAAGAAAGGTCCTTTGGCTTGAAAAACGTGTCGATGGGGGCACGCTGCCGGCATTCAAAGGCGGATACTGTTCTTGTTTGCAAAAGAAGATATTCTATTTCAGATATTTATTCAAGGAAAATGCAACCCTAAATAAGCATGACTTGCCGGAACGAGGCACCGGCACCCGAGAAGACAGCCTCAAGAAACGGGCCCCTCGCGGCCTGCGCCCGTGTCTGGACCGGGGCCAGCACTGGGGCCGAAACTGGTACCGGGACTGTTGCCGGGGAGAGGTGCATCGTGCCGATGAACATAGGCGCGGATCAGCGCCGCCCGTTTGGGCCGGAAGCTGTCCGCCCCGCGTTGGAGGGACATGATCCTGCTGATGTGGAACAGGCGGTAGTCGTCGCGAAGGCGGCACATCGCGAGCAGCACCAGGCTCGTCTCGCTGTAGGACAGGCCCAGCGGCCAGATATCGCGGGTGGTGACCCGGTCCTGCAGGTCGCGGTAGGTCATCGTCAGGCTGAATTCCTGCCAGCAGGCCTCCCGCAGCAGGTCGAGATCGACCGTGACGGGCGGCCGCTCGTCCGGCTTGCGCCAGGTGCGCATGATCGTATGCATGGCGTGGCGTGCCTGGCTGTCCGGCAGTGTCGCGATGATCCTGGCCATGGCGCTACGGCCCGCGTCGATCAGCGTGGGATCGCCGATCTGGTCGAGGCCGCTCAGGGCCAGCATCAGGGCCTCTATCTCGATCCGGGAGAAACTCTGAGGCGGCAGCACCGGGTCCTCGGTGAGGGAATAGCCGAGGCCGGCGGCGCCGTCGATCAGCGCGCCGCCGGCACGCAGGGTCGCGATGTCACGGTAGAGCTGGCGCAGCGAGACACCGGTTTCCTGCGAAAGCCGCGCGGCGGTCACAGGCTGGGGAAGCCGCCGGAGCAGATCCATCAGGCGCATCAGTCTGTCGGGTCGGGCCATTTGCTCCTGCCGTAATCTGTCAGCAGGGGGACGCTATACCCATCCCGCCGCAACTGAAAGACCTCGACATTGAAAGGTTCCGACCATGACAACACTTTTTCACGCCCCCAACAGCCGGTCCTCGACGGTTGTCGCCCTGATCGAGGAACTGGGCGCGCCAGTTGACATCCAGGAAGTGACGATCCCGCGCCATGACGGCTCCGGCAGTCACGATCCGCGAAACCCTCATCCGGAAAAGAAGGTGCCCTTTCTCGTCGACGGCGACGAGCGGGTGCGCGAGCGCGGCGCCATCATGCTCTATCTCACCGACAGGTATCCGCAGGCCGGGCTGGGACCCGTTGAAGGTGCGCCCGGCCGCGGAGACTATCTGTCCTGGATGTTTTATTATCAGGGCGTCATGGAGCCGGTGATCGTGCTGCACATGGTCGGCGTGTCCCATCCGGTCATAGACGCCAACCTGCGAAATCTGGATGCCGTGGTCGAACGGCTGGCGGAGACCCTCGAACGCCGGCCCTATCTGCTCGGGGAAGACTATTCCGCCGCCGATCTTCTGTGCAGCAGTGTTTTCCTGTGGCTGCCCGATCTCATGCCGGACAACAAGGTGGTCAGGGACTGGATCACGCGGTGCGGCGAACGTCCGTCGGTGAAACGCGCCCTGGAGCGGGACGCTCAGACGGGCTGACCGGTCGAAGGACATCGAGGCCTGACGCAACAGGCCCCTTTCAGCGCGTGCCGAAGAGGGCCTGTTGCCGTCATTCAATGTCTCAGCGGCGCTTGCCGAAGGTGGGCTTGCCACCGCCTGCGGGCCTGGGGCGGGCTGCCGGTGCCGGTTCGCTCCTGGAATCGTCGAAGTGCTTTCGCTGGAAGAAATTGTCGGGGCTGTCGCCGCGTTCGTCGATTTCGCTCTTCAGCGCCTCCTCGGAGGTTTTCAGAACCTGGGCGCGTTGCGCCGAGACCGGACGTTTTTCGCCGAGAAACTGGACACCGCAACGCAGGCCGTCTTCCCAACGGCGTTCGCAAGTGACCTCATAGTCCTCCAGATCGATATGCAGGTCGAATTCCTTCGGCAGCATGTAGGCCTGCTCGAACTCGAGCAACGCGCCGCCCTCGGAAATATTTCGGATGGTGCAGGGAATGGACCTGAGGCCGTGCTGAAAGACCATCTTGCCCTTCTTGAAGACACGGGCCCGCCGCTCGCGCGGGAACTGATCGCTGCTGCTGTCTTCCGCAGGTTGCTGCGGGATCGATTTGGCGTCCGACATGGTCACCTCACGTTTAGGTAGTGCCTGAGGGTGATTTGCACCCAGTTCATCGTACCCTAGCAGAAAAGGCATTGCCAATCCGTGAATCGACCTTCCCAAGGGGAACTCTCCCTGTGCTGCGCAACAAAACGCCGCCCGCCGGGTCCAGAGAAACCCGGGTGTTTTCATTTCGCGCCCATTCGTGGAACAGCATTCCTTGAATTGATACAGGTTCTTTCATTATCTACGGGCAGGCCCTAAGAGCATGGGTTGCGGACGTCCAACGAAGTCCGGGCAGATCGAGGCATTGATGACGGAAGACCAGATATCCTTTTTGAACCAGCTGGCGATCCGCGCCGGTGAGGACATTTTGAAAGTCTACAGCGAACCGTTCGAGGTTCTGAGCAAGACCGACGGATCTCCGGTGACCAAGGCCGATGCCGCGGCGGAGGAAATCATTCTGGCGGGTCTTTCGGAGCGCTTTGCCGGCACACCGGTGATTGCGGAAGAAGCCGCAGAGGCCGGTGCATTGCCGGCGGTCAGCAGCCGCTGTTTTCTCGTCGATCCGCTGGATGGAACCAAGGAGTTCCTGAAGAAGAACGGTGAATTCACGGTCAACATCGCCCTGATCGAGGACGGCAAACCGGTCTTCGGTGTCGTGTCCGCTCCGGCGCTGGGCGAGATCTATTGGGGCGGCCTGATGGAGACCGCCAGCGGCACGCGCACCGCCGCCTTCACCGGCCGGATCGAAAACGGCGCGGTCGCCGATGCCCGGGAAATCACCGTCAGGACGCCGCCTCCGGAGGGCCTGAGCGTGCTGGCCAGCCGGTCTCACATGTCGGCGGAGACCGCCGACCTGATCGGCCGGGTCAAGGTGGCCGAACAGCTTTCGATCGGCTCGTCTCTCAAACTGTGCTGGGTGGCCGCAGGGCGCGCCGATCTCTATCCGCGTCTTGCTCCGACCATGCAGTGGGACATTGCCGCGGGCGACGCGGTGCTCCGGGCGGCCGGAGGCGTTCTGATCCATGCCGCGAGCGGAGAGGATTTCGTCTACCGCGTACCGGAAAACGCCAGCAAGGACGACTTGCGCAATCCGTATTTCATCGCCGCCAGCGGTCGGCAATTGCTTCAAGACCTGGCACCCGCCGCCTGACGCGGAGCCTGGACTTCGAGATCTCGGCCGGACTGCCGGCTCAACGGAAAAGCGAACATGAACATGCAATCTCAGGGGATCACGCCCGAGCGCCTCTCCAACCTGAAGCGGCTTGAAGCGGAAAGCATTCATATCATCCGCGAAGTTGCGGCCGAGTTTTCCAATCCGGTGATGCTCTATTCCATCGGCAAGGACAGCGGCGTGATGCTGCATCTGGCCATGAAGGCATTCTACCCTTCAAAACCTCCGTTTCCCCTGCTGCACGTGGACACGACCTGGAAGTTCCGCGACATGATCGCCTTCCGGGACGAGACGGCAAGCCGCCTGGGCATGGACCTGATCGTGCACACCAATCCGGAGGGGCTGGAGCGCGGGATCAGCCCGTTCGAGCACGGCTCGTCGGTGCACACGCACATCATGAAGACGGAAGCGCTGAAGCAGGCGCTGAACAAATACGGCTTCGACGCGGCCTTCGGCGGCGCGCGCCGGGACGAGGAAAAGTCCCGCGCCAAGGAGCGGGTGTTCTCGTTCCGCAATGCCGCCCATGGCTGGGATCCGAAGAACCAGCGCCCGGAACTGTGGAGCCTTTACAACGCCCGCGTCGCCAAGGGCGAGAGCATCCGCGCCTTTCCCCTGTCCAACTGGACCGAACTCGACATCTGGCAGTACATCCTGACGGAAAACATTCCGATGGTGCCGCTCTACTTCGCCGCCGTGCGGCCGGTGGTAAATCGGGACGGCATGCTGATCATGGTCGATGACGAGCGCATGAAGCTGCAGGCCGGAGAGGTCATCGAGGAGAAGCTGGTGCGGTTCCGCACGCTCGGCTGCTATCCGCTGACCGGCGCCATTGAATCGGACGCCGACACGCTGCCCGCGATTGTCCGGGAAATGCTGATTGCCCGCACGTCCGAGCGCCAGGGGCGCCTGATCGACAAGGATGAAAGCGCCTCGATGGAAAAGAAGAAGCGGGAAGGGTATTTCTGAGATGACGATCGCGAACCTGGAAGATGCCGCCGAAACGGCCGTCACAGACTATATCATCGCCCAGGAAACCAAGGACCAGCTCCGTTTCCTGACCTGCGGCTCCGTGGACGACGGCAAGTCGACCCTGATCGGCCGTCTGCTCTATGACACCAAGCTGATCTTCGAGGATCAGCTGGCAGCGCTTGAGCGCGATTCCAAAAAGCACGGCACTGTCGGCGAGGAAATCGATCTGGCCCTGCTGGTCGATGGTCTGGAGGCCGAGCGCGAGCAGGGCATCACCATTGACGTGGCCTATCGTTTCTTCGCTACCGAAAAGCGCAAGTTCATTGTCGCCGACACCCCGGGTCACGAGCAGTACACCCGCAATATGGCCACTGGCGCCTCGACCGCCGATCTTGCCGTGCTGCTGGTCGATGCCCGCCACGGGCTGATGGTGCAGACCCGGCGCCACGCCTTCATCGCATCGCTGCTCGGCATCCGTCATGTGGTGCTGGCGATCAACAAGATCGATCTGGTCGACTTCTCCCAGGAGCGGTTCGAGGAGATCCGCAAGGACTTCGAGACCTTCGCCAACGGCTTCGATTTCGAGAGCCTGCAGGCGATCCCCATGTCCGCGCGCTATGGCGACAATGTCACGGCAAGCAGTGACAAGATGGGCTGGTATTCCGGCCCGACCCTTCTGGAACACCTGGAGACCGTCGAAGTCGGCGAGCACGCACTCGAGGCGCCGTTCCGGTTTCCGGTGCAGTGGGTGAACCGGCCCAACCTCGATTTCCGCGGCTATTCCGGGACCGTCGCCAGTGGCCGGGTTGCCGTCGGCGACGAGGTGGTCGTGGCGGGTCCGGCGAAAATCTCGAAGGTGAAGACCATCATCGGCGCCGGCGGCGAGGTCGCCGACGCGGTGGCCGGAGAAGCGGTCACGCTCACCCTGGAAGACGAGATCGACATTTCCCGCGGTGATCTCCTGTCGTCGACGGCGCACCGGCCGGATGTGGCCGATCAGTTCGCCGCCCATGTCATCTGGATGTCCGACGAGCCCTTGCTGCCCGGCCGGCCCTATCTTCTGAAGATCGGCACGCGGACCGTGACGGCGACGGTGTCGGAGATCAAGCACAAGATCAACGTCAACACGTTCGAGCATGTCGCCGGCAAGACGCTGGAACTGAACGAAATCGCCTTCTGCAATTTTGCCCTGTCTTCTGCCGTACCGTTCGATCCTTATGAAGCCAGCCGCACGACGGGCTCGTTCATTCTCATCGACAGGATGTCGAATGCGACGGTCGGAGCCGGCATGGTCTGGTTCGCGCTGCGCCGGGCCAGCAACATTCACTGGCAGGCGCTCGATGTCGACAAGACTGCCCGGTCGGAAAAAATGGGCCAGAAGCCCGCGGTGCTGTGGTTCACCGGCCTGTCGGGGTCCGGCAAGTCGACGATCGCCTCGATCGTGGAAAAGAAGCTCCACATCGACGGAAAGCACACCTATACGCTCGACGGCGACAATGTCCGCCACGGTCTCAACAGGGATCTCGGCTTCACCGATGCGGACCGGGTGGAGAACATCCGTCGTGTGGGCGAGGTCGCCGGTCTGTTCGCCGATGCGGGCCTGATCACGCTGGTGTCGTTCATCTCGCCGTTTCAGTCCGAGCGCCGCATGGCGCGCGACCTGCTGGGCGAGGGCGAGTTTATCGAGGTCTTCATCGACACGCCTATCGAGGAGTGCCGCAAGCGTGACCCCAAGGGTCTCTACGCCAAGGCGGACCGCGGTGAAATCAAGAATTTCACCGGCATCGACAGCCCCTATGAAGCCCCGGAAAACCCCGAGATCCACATTCGCAATGTCGGGCGGGATCCGGAGGATATCGCCGAGGAAATCATCGGCTACCTCAGGGAGCACGGCTTCCTGAGCAGCGCCGGCGTCGATGGCGAGGGGATTTAGGACGGTCCCGGTCGACCGGGCTTTTCCCTAGGTCCGGTTGCGCCGGCTGAGCGTTTGTTCCCAGCGAAAGGCGTCGCCGACAATCCGGTCGAGATCGTCCAGCTCGGGCTGCCAGTGAAGTTCAGCCCGGGCAAGGGCGTTGTCGGCGATCACTTCCGGGCAGTCTCCCGGGCGCCGGGCGCCCATCTCCACCGTGAAGTCCGAACCGGAGGCGGCCTTCACGGACCGCACCACTTCAAGAACGGAAAACCCCCGCCCATAGCCGCAATTGGCGATCAGGTTGTCGCCGCCCCCGCGCAGGCGTTCGACCGCGAGCCGGTGTGCGCTCGCCAGGTCCGAGACGTGGATATAGTCGCGAATGGCGGTCCCGTCCGGCGTGTCGTAGTCCTGGCCGTGGATCGTCAGCGCCGTGCGTTTGCCGGTTGCGGCCTCGCAGGCGACCTTGATCAGGTTTGTGGCATTGCGGGTCGACTGGCCCGAACGGCCGCGTGGATCGGCCCCGGAGACATTGAAATACCGCAGGGCGGTGACCTTGAGGTCGTGGGCGTTGGCCGCGTCCAGCAGCATCTGTTCCGTCATCAGCTTGGAGGACCCGTAGGGGGCCTCGGGCCGAAGCGGTGCGGTCTCAGCGACCGGAAGGCTGTCAGGCATGCCGTAGACGGCGGCAGTCGAGGAGAAAACGAAGTGCTTCACACCGCATGCGACGGCGGCTTCCAGCAGTCCCAGCGAATTGACCGTGTTGTTGCGGTAGTATCGCAGCGGATTCTCGACGGATTCAGACAGGATGATCGAACCGGCGAAATGGAGGATGGTCTCGATGCCGTGGTCCCTGAGGATCGTCTCGATTGCATCCTTGTCGGCGATATCGCTCCTGTAGAACGGCACGCCTTCCGGGACTAGCCAGTCGAAGCCGGTGCTCAGATCATCCACGACCACCGGGGTCTCTCCGGCGTCCAGAAAGGCCAGCACGGCATGGCTTCCGATGTACCCGGCGCCGCCGGTTATCAAAACGGTCATGGAATCTGTCAACCTTTCTGTCATCGACCTGTCAGATGTATCAGTGATACGTGATTCCGCAGGACCGGACCATGCAGGGCATATCCCTGGAACGGGACTTTATGATTGCCCGTTCCGGCGAAGCCTTCTAAGACCAGCGCCATCGACGCGTTCCGCATCTCTTACCTCCGATCGAAAGGCTTTGAGCACAACATGAAAACCGTTCTGGTGACCGGCTCCGCAGGATTTATCGGCTATTTCCTGTGCACACGTCTGCTCAAGGACGGATTTCGCGTGATCGGCCTCGATGCCATGACCGACTATTACGATGTCCGGCTGAAGCAGCGCCGCCAGCAGATGCTGCAGCAACACGAGCATTTCAGGGCGGTGAACGACCGGGTCGAGACCCCGGAGCTGCTGATGTCCCTGTTCCGCTCCGAAACGCCCGACTTTGTCATCCACCTGGCCGCCCAGGCCGGCGTGCGCTACTCCATCGAGGCTCCGAGATCCTATCTGGAAAGCAATATCTGCGGCACGTTCGAGTTGCTCGAAGCCGCCCGCGCCTTTCCGCCCGAACACATGCTGCTCGCCTCGACATCCTCCGCCTACGGCGCCAACACGCATATGCCCTACACGGAAACGGACAAGGCCGACCACCAGATGTCGTTCTATGCGGCGACGAAGAAGGCGACGGAAAACATGGCGCATTCCTATGCCCATCTCTACCAGTTGCCGGTCACAATGTTCCGTTTCTTCACCGTCTACGGTCCGTGGGGACGGCCCGACATGGCGCTGTTCAAGTTCACCAAGGCGATTCTCGAGGACCGTCCGATCGATGTCTACAATCACGGCGACATGAAGCGGGACTTCACCTATGTGGAAGACCTTGTCGAGGCCATTCGTCTGCTGATCGACTCGGTTCCGGTCCGTCCCGCCGATGGCGAGGAGGTGCCCGAGGGCGATAGCCTGTCCCCGGTCGCGCCCTGGCGCGTGGTCAATATCGGCAACTCCACGCCCGTGCAGTTGACCGACTACATCGCGGCGATCGAGGCGGCGACCGGAAAGAAGGCGGAACGCAACCTGATGCCGATGCAGGCCGGCGACGTGCCGGCCACCTGGGCCAATGCGGAACTGCTGCAGCACCTCACCGGTTACCGGCCGAAAACCACCGTTCAGGAGGGTGTTGGCCGGTTTGTGGACTGGTACAGGGACTATTACCGGATCTGAGTCTGAACGCAGCGGACCGCGCTGAGTTCAGCCGGCTTCCTGCGGTGGCTGGCAGACATCCACCCATTCGCCAGCCGTGATTTCCACCAGCCGCTCTGGAGAAATCCGAACGGCGGCGTTGGTGGCTCCGGCGGCCGGAATAACCTCGTCGAAATCCTTCAGAGAGATGTCGCAATAGACAGGCAGGGGCCGGGCGAGACCGAACGGGCAGACGCCACCGACCGGGTGTCCGGTCAGTGTTTCGACCTCTTCCAGCCCCAGCATTTTCACCCTGCCGCCAAACGCAGCCTTGGCCTTCTTGTTGTCCAGGCGCGCATCACCGCGGGCGACCACGAGAAAGACCCGGTCCTTGACCTGGAACGAGAGCGTCTTGGCGATCTGGCCCGGAACAACGCCATGGGCCTGTGCGGCCAGATCGACTGTGGCGCTGCTGCGTTCCGTCACGATCAGATCGAGATCCGGCGCGGCGGCGGCGAGGTGCTCACGGACACTTTCAAGGCTCATGTGAAACAGGCTTTCCCGGACAGGTTTGCAGGTGGCATCGGACGCGTGTGTGCGGCCTTGCGCGAGGGCCTCAAGCGGCCACAATTTGTGCATACCAACAAAATGAGCCTGATGTAAATTAGGAAACTGTTAGTGTTGTTATTAAACGGATTTTAACCTTTTGGCTTCTAGAGGTTACTATTGGCGGTTGCGAAGCTCCGGTTTCCAGGCCCCGCAGGATCTGTCTTTGAAGGAATGCCGGAAATGGCGGAAGCCATGACAGGTGGAACGCGTGCATGTCCTCCCGCGCTGGAGGAAGACGACGAGGCAGACCTCGTGCATCACCGGCGCGAGACTGGTGACCTGGTGCTTCTTGTCGCGAAAAATGTCCTGTTCTGGGGAAGCATTTTCCTCAGCATCTTCGGGCTCTACGCGATCGTTGCAGCGTTGTAATACCAACCGCATCGACACGGTCTTCGCGAAACCGTGACAGCATCGGTCCCGGTGCGCTTTCCCCGAATTGAATTCCTGAATCATTGCTCCGGCGTCGCGCGGCTCAGCGGTCCGCGTCGAGCCTGTTGACACCGAAGTGATGGTCCGGACGGAAGGTTTCCGGCAGGGGATGCTCCGCGCTCTTGCCGGTCATGTCCGCCACCAGCGCCTCGGCAACCAGATGGGCGATGCCAAAGGAAATCTTGTACCCGCCCGTCGCCGTGAACACGTTTTGAAACCCGGGCAACCGACCCGCCAGCGGGTCGCGCTTGTGGCAGCGTGGCCGGATGCCTGCCCAGTCCGACAGGACCGCCCGTCCTGAAAGCTGCGGGCAGAAAGCCGTGGCACGGGCCAGAAGTTCCCGTGACCGTTGCTGAGACGGGGTATTGTCCTTAAAAACCTTGTCCGAGGTGCTGCCCACGGCCACCGTGCCGTCGTCATGGGGAACGACATAGAGACCGTCGCAGTAGATGGCGGGCCGGTTCTCAAGCCCCCGGCCTTCCAGTAGCAGCGCCTGTCCCTTCTCGCCGCGCCCGATCCGCTCGCCGGTCAGGGCGGCGATGAGATCGAAGGCCGCGTGACCGCCGGCGATGACAAGCCGGCGCGCCCTGACCGGTGTCTTGCCACCCGCAAGCAGGACGCGGGACGACCCTTCGTCATGGCCGGTGACCTCGACGCCGGTGACAATCTCGCCATGACGATGGACGAAAGCGGCCAGCGCCGCCAGGTAGAGGCGCGGCGACACCCGTGCGGCCAGGGTCTCATAGACGATGCCGTGGGGAGCCGCGTCCGCGTCGAGCCAGTCGGACCGGCTGCCGGCGGGTTCCACCTCGTAGGAAAAGCCGGTTTCCCGCGGATGCCAGCGCAACCTGCTCTCCTCCGCGCGTTCCAGATGATGCTCCAGCTTGTCGGTGGTGGTGAGCGGCAGAATGCGGCCGCAGCGATGATATCCGCAGCTCAGACCGGTGTCCGCTTCCAGCCGCCGGACCCTGTCCTCAAGGCACATCAGGGCCTGGAACTGAAATTCCTTTTTCGGGTTCCAGCGTGCCGGCATGTGCGGCATCAGGGCGCCCAGCACGCCGCCGCTCGATCCGGCACCGACACCGGACTTTTCCAGAACGACGGTTGTCAGTCCTGCTTCGATGGCCGCGCGGGCGACCGCAAGCCCGAAAATGCCGGCACCGGCCACGGCCACGTCATAGGTCTCTGAACTGTCTGGCACCATGTGCGGGCGGGTCCTGGCATTGCGCCGGCGATTGATCGATGTTGATCGATCCGGCGGGTTCTCTTATGAGAACACTTCAAGAGTGGCAAGGCCCCGCGAGAGCCCTTGCCGGGAACGGCACTTTCTAGGGCAGAAACCGAGGCAATGTCCATCAAACCACCGGATCTGGAATGGCTCGAGGGCGGCGTGCCCCGCGCGCGGGGCTTCGACGACACCTATTTCTCCAGGGCGGGCGGTCTCGCGGAGACCCGGCACGTCTTTCTGGCCGGCAATCGGCTGCCTGAGCGTGCCGCTGGCCGTGACCGCCTGACCATTGCCGAATTGGGGTTCGGCACGGGTCTCAATTTCCTGACCACGCTGGATGCCCTGAACGGCCTAGAGGCGGCGGCCGGCCTGACGTTCGTGTCCTTCGAACTCCATCCGATGACACGGGACCAGTTGGGGCAAGTACTCAACGCGTTTCCGGAGCTGACGGCTCTTGCCGATGCGCTGCTGAAGGTCTGGGCGCCGGAGCCCGGCTGGAACCGGATCCCGGTCGCGGGGGCGCAGCTTCTGCTTGGCGTCGGCGACGCACGCGCGCTGATCGGCGACCTGACCGTCGAGGACACGGCCTCCTCGCCGGGAAAGATCACCATCGCCCCCGTCGATGCCTGGTACCTGGACGGGTTCAGTCCGGCCAGAAACCCCGAACTCTGGGAACCCGGTCTGTTGGAAGCGGCGGCGGGCCTGACGGCGCCGGACGGCACCCTTGCCACCTACACGGCGGCCGGCTGGGTGCGGCGCAATCTTCAGGCGGCCGGTTTCACGGTCGAGAAGGTCAGGGGCTTTGCCGGAAAACGGGAAATGGTCGTCGGACGGAAGGCGTAACGCGGAAGCGGCTCATCGCGTCAGGGATTGGAGCAGCCAGTCGCGGAACCTGGTCATGGCGGCGGTCTCCTCGCGCGATTTCAGCCATGTCAGCCAATAGCTGCCGGTCAGGACCGTCGTCTCGAACGGCTGCACCAGCCGCCCGGACTTCAGATCGTTCTCGAACATTGCAACCGGCACCAGCGCGGTCCCCAGGTCCTGAACAGCGGCTTCCGCCATGGTCAGCGAGCTGTCGAACATCCACCCGCGTATGCGTGGTCGCGGCAGACCGGCGGTTTCGAACCACCGGCTCCATTCGTCCATCCGGTAGGTGCGCAGCAGCGGTTCGTGGATGAGGCTTTCCGGTGCGGTGACCCGGTGCGCCGTCCGCGGTGAACAGACCGGGGCGAGCGGGGCGGCCATCAGATGAACCGCCTCGGTGCCGTGCCAAGCACCGTCGCCGAACCGGATGAAGCAGTCGAGGCCGTCGGCCACCATGTCGGCGCGGTTGTTGTTGGTCTTCAACCGCAGATCGATCCGGGGATGGGCCTGGGCGAATTCCGGCAACCGGCGCAGCAGCCAGCCGGTGGCGAAGGTCCCGACGACGCCGACGGCCAGCACCTCCCTGAAATTTCCATCCTCGAACCGGCTCAGCGCCGCCCCCATGCGGCGGAAGGCATCCGTCAGCACGGGCAGCAGCGCCTGGCCCTCGTCGGTGAGGGCCACCCCCCGCGGGAGACGCTCGAACAGGGAGACCTCGAGCAGTACCTCGAGCGCTTTAACCTGGTGGCTCACCGCCGTCTGGGACACGCGCAATTCCAGCCCCGCGCGGGTGAAGCTGCTGAGCCTGGCCGAGGCCTCGAAGGCCCTGAGAGCGTTGAGCGGCAGTTGGGAGACATCCATGACAGCCCTTTCAAGGCCAAGTTTTATTCATGTCTAACCAGAATATTGATCATTTGCCTAATGAATTCATGCGCTGCATGGTGACTCTGTCCTGATGGATGGGGGCCAGAAGCGGCCCCTTGAAACAACCGGGACGATTGCAACCGATGTCTGGAGAATTCGATGATGCCTTCACTGCGCCGCAGGGCGTTGACCCTTGCGCTTGTCTGTCTTGCCGGTCCCTTCGCCGCCGGCCCCGCGAATGCCGCCGACTTCGACCCGGTGCCGCTCGCCCGTGCCGTGGAGGATATCTCGAGCCGTCTTTCGGCCCGGGTCGGGGTCGCCGTGATCGATACGCAGACCGGCAGCCGGTGGTCCCACAAGGGCGACGAGCGGTTTCCCACCAACAGCACCTTCAAGGCGTTTTTATGCGCGGCGCTTCTGGACGCCGGCGCGAAGGGGACCGCCGACCCCGAACGCCGGGTGACCATCCGCCGGGACGATATCGTCTCCTATTCGCCGGTGACGGAAAAACGCATTGACGGTGCCCCCGTATCGCTGCGCGACCTGTGCGAGATCACTGTGACCATCAGCGACAACGCGGCCGCCAACCTTGTGTTTGAGGAGATCGGCGGACCACAGGGACTGACCGCCTATCTGCGCGGTATCGGCGATGACGTTACCCGCGTGGACCGATGGGAACCGGACTCCAATTCCGGCATACCGGGAGACGAGCGGGACACCACCAGCCCGAACGCGGCCGCCGACACTCTCCGGAAACTCGTGCTGGAAAAGACATTACCCGATGAGGCCCGGCGGACGCTGTCAAACTGGCTGGTCGGTAACAAGGTCGGTAATGCCACCTTGCGCGCCGGATTGCCGGACGGCTGGCGGATCGCCGACAAGACCGGGGCCGGTGCCAACGGGTCGCGCAACAACATCGCGGTGATCTGGCCGGACGGCCGCAAACCCGTGGTCATCGCCATCTACATCACGCAAACGAAAGCGTCCTTCGAGCAACGCAACGCGGCCATCGCCGAACTCGGCACGGCTCTCGCGGCAAGTCTCGGGGATTGACCGGTGACTTTTTCGCTGGAAGGAAGGGGCATGCATCCCGGAAACCGTGCCCTGACCTGGGCATTTGCCATCGCGCTTTTTACAACCGCGTTGCCGGCCCCGGCCGCCTCCGAAACGCGGGAGGAGCGGCGTTCAAGAAACTGCGCCTATTACCGCGAGATGGTCGCGCGCGCTCTTGAAAACATCGACACAGACGCCTTGTCGTCCGGGTTTTCCCATGCGCACGACGGGTTCGTCGCCGGAGGCTGCCTGGTCACAGGGGCTGCCTGCCCAAAAACCCCGGCGGACTTTGCCTTCGCCGATTTGCTGACCATCATGACCGTCAGCGCGAACATGGGCAGCACGTTCACGCCGTTCCGGTGTCCGGTAACGGAGCGTGAGCGGCGTCATTGAAACGCAAAACGCCCCTGCATGGGGGCATGCAGGGGCGTTTTGCGGGCGAGGTCCCCGGATCGGCATTGATCCGGACCCTCATTTGCGCTGCGGGGAGCTGCGGATAAGACCTTGTTGAAGGCCGCGATCCTGCGGCGTCCTGAACAGTAAACGCGCAAACAGGGAACCGGTTCCATGCCGAATGTTTTTTCCGGAGCCCTGTGGCAATCAGGGCGTGAATTGCGGCGCCTCAGCCCATCTCCGGCACCGGCGTGACCGCCTTGCCGGTGTCGAACCAGCTTTTCAGGTTGTCGACCACAAGTTGGCCCATGGCGTTGCGCGTTGCCTGCGACGCCGAGCCGACGTGGGGCAGCAGGGTGACACGGGGAAGCTGCATCAGCTTTTCCGGCACGTTGGGTTCGTCTTCGAACACATCCAGTCCGGCACCGTGTATCGTGCCTTTTTCGAGTGCGGCGATCAGGGCCTGCTCATCGACGACGGTGCCCCGGCCGATATTGATCAGGATGCCTTCCGGCCCCAGCGCGCCCAGAACTTCGGCGTTGACGGCATGTTTCGTCGCCGCGCCGCCGGGCGCCACCACCATCAGCGTGTCGCAGGCCGCTGCCATGTCCTTCAAGGTGGCGTGATAGGGATAGGCGACGCCGTCCTGCCGGCTGCGACCGTGATAGTGGATCGTGAGGCCGAATGCTTCGGCGCGCTTCGCGATCGCCTTGCCGATGCGTCCCAGCCCGAAAATGCCGAGCGTGCGGCCCTGCAGGGTCGCCTGGGTCAACGGGTAGGCGCCTTCGCTGACCCACTTGCCCTCGCGAAGCCATGTCTCCGCCTGACCCAGTTCCCGGACCGTCATCAGGAGCAGGCCGAGCGCGGTGTCCGCCACTTCGTCGGACAGCACATCCGGCGTGTGGGTCACCATCACTTTCGCGTCCAGACAGTCGCCGGTATTGACGTGATCGTAGCCGACCCCGAAGCTGGAAATGATTTCCACATTGGGAAACTTTTCCAGAAACGCCTTGTCCATCTTGCCGCCCATCGCCGCCACACCGCGGATCTTCGGCCCGATTTCGGCCAGCATCCCGTCCGGGCTTTCGGCCTCGAACAGCTTGTGAACGGTGAACTCCGCCTCCAGCTTTTCCAGAACGAGCGGCGGCATCGGGCGGGGCATCAGAATATCGACGGGTGTCATGGCGGATCCGGTGGAATGGGAATTTGAAAAAATGCGTGTGAAGCTTACGAGCAACCGCTCCGGGAAAAAAGGCCCAATTGTCTTGCGCGGGTACGGTTGTTTCAGGAGGTCCCGGATACACGAATCGGCTTGCGGCGAACCTGCGTTTTGCCGGACCGGTGAGGAAACGCAGGACGCAGTTCCTGAAACCGGCCATATTTCGTGCTGCAACCACAGCGCCTTGAATCAGGGGGCCCCCGCGCTCGCACGGACCTGCCGGTTTCCGGATCTGCGCATAGCCGGGGCTGCGCTTGTCTGCAAAGACGATATCTCGGGCAGGCCCTGCTTCCTTATCCCTCTTCCCCCATTGCCCCGAACGCCCATTTCGCCTAAAAGTCCCGGCAGAAATCCAATCGATCCCGACAGCTTGTTTCAAAGTGGAGACGCGGAGCCCCATGGCGCGCCAGTTCATCTATCACATGCACGGCCTCTCCAAGGCCTATAACAACAAGAAGGTCCTCGACAACATCCACCTCAGTTTCTACCCGGATGCCAAGATCGGTATCCTGGGTCCGAACGGGGCCGGCAAGTCGACGCTTCTGAAGATCATGGCCGGTCTCGACAAGGACTATACCGGCGAAGCCTGGGCCGCCGAAGGCGCCAAGGTCGGCTATCTGCCGCAGGAGCCGAAGCTGGACGAGACCAGGACCGTGATGGAAAACGTCATGGACGGGGTCGCCCACAAGCAGGCCAAGCTCGACCGCTACAACGAGCTGATGATGAACTACTCGGAAGAAACCGCGGACGAGGGTGCCCGGCTTCAGGACGAGATCGACGCCCAGGATCTGTGGAACCTGGAAAGCCAGGTGGAAATGGCGATGGAGGCCCTGCGCTGTCCGCCGGGTGATGCCGCCGTCGACAACCTGTCCGGCGGGGAACGCCGCCGTGTCGCGCTCTGCCAGCTGCTGCTCTCCGAGCCGGACCTGCTGCTGCTGGACGAGCCGACCAACCACCTGGACGCGGAAACTGTTCACTGGCTGGAGCGGCACCTGCGCGAATTCAAGGGGTCCGTGCTGATCATCACCCACGATCGCTACTTCCTCGACAACGTCACCGGCTGGATCCTGGAACTCGACCGCGGCTCGGGCATCCCCTACGAGGGCAACTACTCCGCCTATCTGGAGAAGAAGACCAAACGCATGCAGCAGGAAGGCCGCGAGGACATGGCACGTTCGCGTGCGATTTCCCGTGAGCGCGAATGGATGGGCATGAGCCCGAAGGGCCGCCAGACCAAGTCGAAAGCCCGTATCCGCGCCTTCGAGGACCTGCTGACCGCTCAGGAAGAGCGCATGCCGTCCATCGAGCAGATCCTGATCCCGGTCGGCGAGCGTCTCGGCGCCAACGTCATCGAGGTCAAGAATGTCTCGAAGGGCTTCGAAGACCGCCTGCTGATCGACGATCTGTCCTTCAAGCTGCCGCGCGGCGGCATTGTCGGCGTGATCGGCCCGAACGGCGCCGGTAAATCGACCCTCTTCAAGATGCTCACCGGTCAGGAAAAGCCCGACAGCGGCGAGGTCATTGTCGGGGACAGTGTTCATCTGGGCTATGTCGATCAGTCACGCGATGCGCTCAACCCGTCGAACAATGTTTGGGAGGAAATTTCCGGCGGCGCCGAGATCATCTATCTCGACGACAAGGAGATCAACTCGCGCGCCTATTGCTCGTCCTTCAATTTCAAGGGCCCGGCCCAGCAGGCCAAGGTCGGCGATCTCTCCGGCGGTCAGCGCAACCGGGTGCATCTGGCCAAGGTCCTGAAGCAGGGCGCCAACGTGCTTCTCCTCGATGAGCCGACCAACGATCTCGACACCGAGACCCTGGCGGCCCTGGAAGACGCGCTGGAAAGCTATGCAGGCTGCGCCGTGGTCATCTCGCATGACCGCATGTTCCTCGACCGTCTTGCCACCCACATGCTCGCGTTTGAGGGCGACAGCCATGTGGAATGGTTCGAAGGCAACTTCGAGGACTATGAAAAGGACAAGGTCCGCCGTCTCGGCGCCCATGCCGCCGACCCGCGCCGGATCAAGTACAAGCCGCTGACGCGCTGAAGCGCAGCGGTCTGACCGAAAATCCAGCCCCGGAGCGCCGCTCCGGGGCTTTTTTCGGCCTGCATTGCCCGTGAGCCGCCTGTTCGACATGGCGGGATCGAGAGCATGCAGTGGTCAGGCCGGTCGGTCGCGAAATCCCGGACCCGGCGCGGTCTCGCGGACCGATTGATGTGCGGAACCGATGGCATCCATCAAGGAGTCTTGCTGGTTCCTTCGCGCGCGGCACGCTAAGCTCCGCCGCATCAGGACCAGTGGCAGAACAGGATCTTTATCGTATGGACCAGCTTGCGCTTTCGCCGGACGGCCCCCGGGTGACGCCGAAGTTCAGGACCGCCGGCGAGGTGACCGGCGTCTTTCGAACCACGTCGCCCGATGAATTCCAGACCGGTCCCGTCGATGCGCTCGATCTGGATTTCCAGGGCATTGCCGGCGACCGCCACGCGGGCTTCACGCGCCGCTCGGGCGGGCGTGAGCCGTGGTACCCGCGCGGGACGGAAATGTGCAATGAGCGGCAGGTTTCCCTGCTGTCGGTCGACGAACTCGCCGGGATCGCCGCGCGTCTCGATATCCCGGTGCTGAAGCCCGAGTGGATCGGCGGCAACATTATCGTTTCCGGCATCCCCAGGCTGAGCATGGTTCCGCCGCGCACCCGGCTGGTCTTCGAAGGCGGCGCGGTCATCAGGGTCGACGGCAACAACGTGCCCTGCCGGATTGCCGGTGCCGCGATTGCGGAACACAATCCGGGCCGGGACGGTCTCGACCTGCTTTTTCCCAAACGGGCAATGTATCTGCGCGGCCTGGTGGGCTATGTCGAAAAGCCGGGAACGGTCCGGAGCGGGCAGGCCGTCGTCGCTCATGTTCCCGAGCAATGGATTTACGAAGGCGTCTGACCGCCGGTGCTGCGCTGGCCCCCTTGACCGAAATAGGAGTTACCCATGTTGCCGATACACCACCTGATCGAACAGGCACCGGAGCCGGTTGCGCCGTTTTCCCACGCGGTCGAAGCCGATGGCTGGGTGTTTGTCACGGGGCAGATGCCGACCTGTCCGGACAACCCGGACGCACCTCTGCCGGAGGGGATCGAGGCGCAGACGTTAAGAGTGATGGAAAATCTCAAGCTGGTGCTGGGAGGTCTTGGGCTCGGTCTGCAGCACGTGACCTTCGCCAGGGTCTATCTGACCGAGTTCAAGCGTGACTATCAGGCGATGAACGCGGTCTACCGCGCGTTCTTTGAACCGGGCAGGCTGCCAGGCAGGACCTGCGTCGGAGTTTCGGGTCTTGCGGTGGATGCCCTTGTCGAAATCGACCTGGTCGCCCGCAGGCCCTGACCGGTCCATGGTTCCCAGGGGTGGCTCCGGCCGCACATGCCCCGTCAGTCCTCCGGATCGTCCGGTACTTGCCTGTTGCATCCCCAGCCCCGCAGGACATCGTTCATGTCCTCCCGCACGAAATGGCGCGCCGCGTCCCGGTCATAGCCTTCGTCCAGCAGCGTGTCGTAATCCGTCAGGGCGTGACGCACATGGCTGGTGGTGGCCTGCCACAGCGCGATGGAGGGCGGCAGGTGACGCAAATGGCCGGCCAGGGCGAGCGCCAGGATCGCCTCGGCATCCGCCATTGGAACCCTGGGGATCAGGACGCGCAAGGCCTTGCGCATGTCCTTCTGGCGTTTGGTGCCGCCGGTCATGAAGTTGCCGGAAAGGAGCGGACGTCGCCGGTCACGCCCTGGAGCGTATCTGGCGGATTGCGGCGTCGGTGTGCGCGAGAGGAAGGCCCGAGACATGTTCGCCCGAGGCGGCTTCTCTCAAGACGGTTTCGAAGGGAAGCGGCAGGCCGAAATGATAACCTTGCACGAACTTGCACTGCATGGCCTCCAGCAGATCCAGTTGGTGCAGTTCCTCAACACCTTCCACCACGCATTGCAACTGCATCGACCGGCACAGGTTGAGGATTGACGTGACAACACCGCTGGCAACCGGGTCCTTGATGCCGGCAACGAAGCTGCGGTCGATCTTGACGCAATCGATCGGCAGCCGGTGCAGATAGCCGAGACTGGAATAGCCGGTGCCGAAATCGTCCAGCGCCAGCTTGACCCCGGCTTCCCGCAGCAAGTGCAGGCAGCCCTCCGCCGTTTCATAACTCCCGATCACGGAGGTTTCGGTGATTTCGAAGGTGATCCTGCGCGGATCGACCTCCTTTTGGCGAATGATATTCAGCAGCTCGGTCACCGTCGCGTCTGAGGTGATGTCCTGGGCTGAAAGGTTGAATGCCAGACTGAGGCCGCCGGGCAGCGCGTTGATCTGATCCACGGCCTTGCAGAACAGCGCGATGGTCATCCGGTGGATCAGGCCGGTACGCTCGGCAATCGGAATGAATTCGTCCGGCGGAACCTTGCCCAGAACGGGACTGGTCCAGCGCGCCAGAGCTTCGAACCCGACGATGACCCGCGCGGGCAAGGATACGACAGGCTGGAAAAAGACCTGAAACTCCCGTGTCAGATCGGCGCTCTGCAACGCGCTTTCAATTGCCCGCTCGGAGCGGATCCGCGCCTCGTGTTCGGAGGAATAGACGGTCGTCGATCCGCGGATCGTGGTCTTCGAATTGTAGAGGGCATAGTCGGAACGATCGAACAGGCCATGGGCGGTTTTACCCGCTTCCGGGTAATAGGCAATGCCGCAGGAAGCTCCCACCGACACCTGCAGGGCGCCGATGCGGTAGGGGTCGCTGATTATCCGGCAGATCTGCTTGCCTGTTTCCGCCGCGTCCTCCAGCGCTCCCATATAAAGAAACCCGAATTCGTCACCGCCGAGCCGGCAGATCTCGACATCTTGCAGATCCATCAGTTTCAGGCGGTTGCCGACTTCGCTCAGAAGCTGGTCGCCGAGCTGATGGCCGTAGGTGTCATTGATCGGCTTGAACCGGTCCAGATCGATCACGCCGACGGCAAAAACCTCGTCTCGGCCTGCAACGTCCCGGATCAGGCCCTCCAGCCGGTTGAAGAAGTAGCGTCTGTTGGGCAGGTCGGTAAGGGCGTCGGTCTCCGCGAGCCGGGCATTTTCAGCGCTCAGTCGCTGGGTTTCCTTTTGCTTGGCGGCCAGCTCCGACTGGGACCTGATCAGCTTGCAGAAACCGTTGTAGGCGGTGAACAGCACCTGGAGAATGACCAGGCAAACCAGGAAAATGTTCAGCGCGATCGCGATATAGACGTCCTGGTTCTGGCTGAGATAGTGGACAAGATACGGTATGGTGACGATGAGCATCACCATCAGGGCGGCTTGCGGCAGATGCATCAGGCAGAAGATGCATCCCATGACGGTGATGGCGATGAAAAGGGCGACATGCCCGCGTTCCGACGGGCCGCCGAACGTGTCGAGACTGAGAGACCAGGTAATATAGATGACGGCGACGATACTGCCGAGAATGACGGTCTGCCGCATTTTCCGGATGGCTTCGTCCGGTCCCGGAGTGTTTGCACCCGCCCGGATCCAGGCCACGAGCCGGAATGTGGTCAGCACCAGAATGGGGGCCAGGATTCCGACGGTCAGATAGGTCGGCGCAACGTCGTAATGGGTATAGGAGACCGCGATGGCGTTGACCATCAGCAGAGCATAGAGGGAAGGGATCTGGGTTTTCAGCTCATTGTACTGCGCCTGCGCGATTTCCGGATGACGGGGATCGATCATCATCCATCTTGCGAAGGCCCGGATCTTTTCCATCATGCTCTCCTGTTCTATTCTTTTCTAGCGGAAAGAATGTAAAAAAATGCTTGTTTGTTGTTTTTTCGGTCGCTTGATATCCGGGGTTCACGCGATATCGAGATAAAAGTCAGTATAAATTCAATCTATGTCACGACTCAAGGTAGAAGTTACTCTTCCTGCAATTGATGTATTGTGCGTGGGACTTGGCATTCCCTTGCAAAACGGATCATGAACTTTTTATGTGGCGCGGAACACACCAGCCGGCTGCGCGGAGCGACTCGATGCCTTCGCGTCAATCATGAAACGGCACGGGTTTTTCCTTGTTCCCTCCGGGTTGTTCAAGGCCTTGCGTATGAATTTGTTGAGTCTTTATTCTAGCAGTTTAAATTCGCGGCCACACTATATTTGTCTTTTGTCTAAAGAGTTAACAGTGCGTCGTTGTCACGTTTACACCCTCACGTCTCTGCCGGAATAAGAAAAGCAGACTATTTTTTAATGAGAAGAATGGGCTATATAGTGAAGCATGGCAGACCGTACGCGAACCCGTCTCTTGAATGCGCTTAAATCCGCAGGCCCGCAAACGGCTGCGGATCTGGCAACCGGGCTCAAGGTGACGACGGTTGCCGTCCGGCAGCATCTTGAAGGTCTGCATCGGGACGGATTGGTGGATTTCGAGGACCTCAAGGGGTCGGTGGGGCGGCCCAAACGGGTCTGGGCCCTGACCCGGGCCGGTCATCAGCAGTTTCCCGACAATCACGCCAATCTGGTGCTGGGTCTGCTGAACGGTCTGGGCGATATTTTCGGCGCCGAGGGGCTGGACAAGCTGATCGCGCACCGGGAAGAGCAAAGCCGCACCGCCTACATGGCTGCCGTGGCCGGCGCCGAGGATCTGCCCGGCAGGCTGGATGTCCTTGCGCACTTGCGCAATCAGGAAGGATACATGGCGGAAGTGGTGGCGGATGAAAGCGGATATCTGCTGATCGAAAACCACTGTTCGATCTGCGCCGCCGCGACCGCGTGTCAGGGGTTCTGCCGGTCCGAACTCAAGCTCTTCAAGGACGTCCTGGGGTCTGAAGTCTCGGTCGAACGCACGGAACACCAGTTGTCGGGAGACCGGCGCTGTGTCTACAGGATCGAACCGCACGCCTGACGCGAAGTGGCTGGCCGGACGAGGAGTATCGGGTGACTGTCAATAAACCGCTCCTGGCAGGGATTGTCGAGCGCTATTTTCGCCCCTTTGAAACGCATATCAGACCGCTCGACCTCCCGGTAACACCGCTGCCGGACAAGGGACCGCTGCACCTCGTCTGGCATTTCGCGAAACTGTTCCGGTGGCAGCTTGCGATCGTCAGCGTGCTTGCGATGATTTCCTCCGGTCTCGGTCTGGCGGGGATCTGGGCCATCGCGTATGTGGTTGACGGCGTCACCGAGGCCGGGGCCGCGTCGTTTCTGCGCGGCAATGTCTGGCTGCTGGCCGGGTTCTTCGGTCTGTTCGTCATCATCGACCCGCTCGCCTTTCTGCTGCGCCAGACCTACGCCTTCCAGACGGTCCGGATCCTGCTGCCCGCCGCCATGCGCTGGCAGGCGCACAAGGCGGTGGAAACCCAGGACCTTTCGTTCTTCGAGGACACGTTCGCCGGTCAGGTCGCGTCCCGGATCGCGCAGGTCACCATGTCGGTGCATCGTCAGATGATGCTGGCCATCGAAACCGTTCCCTTTCTGGCGATCCAGTTCGGCGGTTCCTTCCTTCTGCTTCTGGCCCTCGCCTGGCCGTTGGCGATCCCGGTGTTCGTCTGGATCGGTGCCAACATCCTGGTGGCCTGGGCAGCCATTCCGACCTACATGCAGCGCGCGGCGAAGGTCGCTGCGGCCAACTCGCGCGCAACCGGCGCCATGACGGACGTTTATTCCAACATTGCCATGGTGAAACTGTTCGCGGCCGAGGATTCGGAGGCCGGTGCCATCCGCAAGGTCATCGGCGAGACCATCGACACCCGCCACAGCGAGAACCGCTCCTACATCCTGACGGACAGCAGCGTCTATTTTCTCAATGTCCTGATGATCCTGGGGGTGGTGTCCATCGGCTTCTGGGGCCTGACGGAAGGCTGGGTTTCGATCGGTGATTTTGTCGCCGGGCTGACGGTGACCCGCGCGCTCTCGCATGCCTCGTCGAGTTTCATCGGTGTCGGGCAGGCCATTACCAGCACGCTCGGCACCATCCGCGACGCCATGCCGATCATGACCAGCCGCCCGGAAATCACCGACCGCCCCGGGGCCGGGCAGCTCAGTGTGGCCAGGGGAGAGATCCGCTTCGAGAAGGTCACATTCGCTTACGGCGAGGACAGGAAACCTGTCCTGGAAGACTTCAATCTCACTATCAGTGCCGGCGAGAGGGTTGGCCTGGTCGGGCTGTCCGGCGCGGGCAAATCGACGGTGATATCGCTGCTGATGCGCCTCAGGGACGTGTCGGCCGGCCGCATCACGATCGACGGACAGGACGTCCGGGAGGTCACCCAGGCGTCGCTGCGCAGCCGGATCGGCGTCGTGACCCAGGACATTTCGCTGCTGAACCGGTCCATTCGCGACAACATCCGCTACGGCCGCCCGGATGCGGGCGACGATGAAATCCTCGAAATCGCCCGCGCGGCCGAAGCCCTTGATTTCATCATGGAGCAGAAGGACAGCAAGGGCCGCACCGGACTGGACGCACATGTGGGCGATCGGGGTGTGAAGCTCTCCGGCGGCCAGCGGCAGCGCATCACGATAGCCCGTGTGCTCCTGAAGGACGCGCCGGTGCTGATCCTGGACGAAGCGACGTCCGCGCTCGACAGCGAGGCGGAGCTTGCCATCCAGCAGAACCTTTCCCGGATGATGGACGGACGCACGACCCTGGCAGTCGCCCACAGGCTGTCGACGATCGCGGCGCTGGACCGGCTTGTGGTGATGGACAGGGGCCGGATCGTCGAGGCGGGATCTCACCGGGAGCTGCTGGCCGCGGGCGGGCTCTACGCGGCTCTCTGGGAACGCCAGTCTGGCGGTTTTCTGGCGCTCAATGCGGCCGAGTGAGGCCCTTTCGACGCGGTCGAACAGAGCCCGGATTGACCAGCGTCATATGCGTGAAGAACGGCTGATCTTAGAGTGAGTGCGTCCAGCCGGACCGGCGTCTGCAGACCGGCTGCGAAAAACGCGCGTGAATCGGAGACTTCGGATGAACCTGCACGGCGAGGGCGGTGGCGACAGCGGACCCCACGGGACGGATGGCATGCCTCATGGCACCGGGGATCTGGAAGCGCTTTTCCGTGACGTGGCGACCCTGAAAAGGGATGTGGAAACGGAGGCGGACCTGCTCTTAAAGGACTACGGGGTCTCCGATCCGGGCCCGGAGATCGTCAACCTGGCTCACTATGTCTGCCTGCGTCGCCGGGATATCCGGTCCCTGCAGCGCCATTTGATGCGTGTTGGCCTGTCTTCCATGGGTCGGCTGGAAAGCCGGGTGGTGCCGACGCTCGACGCGGTCCTGGCGGCGCTGTCCGCCATGACGAGCCGGAAGCAGCTCGCAACGTTCCGCACGGATCACGCGTTTTTTGCCGGCGAGCGCAGGCTTGAGGAGGCCGCCGCCGTTCTGTTCGGCCCGAAACCGGAGACCCGCAGGGGCCGGATCATGGTCACCTTTCCGGCCGAAGCCGCGCAAGACGCAGAATTCGTGCGCGACCTCGTGCGCAAGGGCATGAATGTTGCCCGGATCAACTGCGCACATGACGATCCCGATACCTGGCGGAAAATGGCCGGCCATGTGCGGGCCGCCGCAAAGAAGGAGGGGCGGGATGTGCGCATCCTGATGGACATCGCGGGCCCGAAGATCCGGACCGAGTCGGTCTTCCGTCTCAGGAAACCGTCCCGGCTGCGGCAAGGCGACCGCTTTTGCCTGGTGCTGGAGCCCGCGCCTGGACCGAAGCCGGACACGAATGTCAGCGCAAGCGTATCGCTGCCGCAGATGGTTGAGCGGCTGCAGGCCGGCGACCGGGTGCTTTATGACGACAGCAAGCTGGAGAGTGTGGTCGAAACGGTAGCCGACGGCACCGCGACCGTGCGGGTGACACGATGCGCCGCCGATGGCGTGAAGATAAAGCCCGGGAAAGGCCTCAATCTTCCCGATACGGCTCTGGGCGTGTGCCCGCTGACTTCAAAGGACAGGACCGACCTGGAAACCGTCATCGAACTCGCCGACATGGTCGGATATTCTTTCGTCAGCCGCCCGGAGGATATCGACCTCCTCGAAGACGCGCTCGAAGACATTGGCGCCGGGCACCGGCAGCTGGGCGTTGTCGCCAAGATCGAACGGCCGGAAGCGGTCCGGAGCCTCCCGGCCCTGAACGCCCGTGCCAGCGGCAAGCGCCCCCTGGCGATCATGATCGCGCGCGGGGATCTGGCTTCCGAGATCGGCTTCGAGCGGCTTGCGGAAATGCAGGAGGAAATCCTGTGGCTGTGCGAGGCCGCCTCGACACCGGTGATCTGGGCAACCCAGGTGCTCGAAAGCCTGGTGAAGTTCGGCAGCCCCTCGCGCGGGGACATGACCGACGCGGCGATGGCCGCACGCGCCGAATGTGTGATGCTGAACAAGGGCCCGGCGGTCGGTGAGGCGGTTGAACTGCTCGACCGCCTGGTCGCACGCATGGAAGGCCACATGATGAAGAAGACCCCGACCCTTCGTGCGCTGCATTCCTGGTAACCCTGCCTGGTAACCTGGCCTGGTACTCCGGCCTGGTATTCCGGCCTGGCAATCCGGCGGAGCGCTTCCGCGGAACTGAATATCGTCCGCAACATGTTGATTTTCCGAAATCCGGCTGACAATACTCACGCATGGACAAGAGAGACCGCGCCGTTCTGTTCCGCGAGCGCCTGTCTGACGCTTTGCGCAGCCGGGAGATGAACCGAAGCGACCTGGCCCGGGGGGCGGGTCTGGACCGTTCGACCGTATCCCAGCTGTTGTCGGAAGATGCGCCGCGGCTGCCGAACGGTCAGGCGCTGGCGGCAATCGCGACCGCCTTGAACGTGTCCTCGGACTGGCTGCTGGGTCTGTCGACCCACCGTGGTGCGGCGGCTGAGATCCTCGACCAGGCGGTCCAGGTGGCCGAGACCGACCGGCATCCGGTGGATGAGCACCTGCTTGCCTGGTATCGGGACGCGGTCGGGGTGAAGATCCGCCATGTGCCGGCCAACCTGCCGGATGTCCTGAAGACCGAAAGCGTGCTGGCGTATGAATACGCCGGGCAAACCCTGCGCACCGCGGGGCAGGCGATCACCGGAACGCGGGACCAGCGGGCCCTGCTGCACCGGGCCGAATCGGACATGGAAATCGCGCTCTCGAAGGAAGCGCTGGAAGGGTTCGCGCGCGGCGAGGGGCTCTGGGCAGGCTTGCCGGTTGAGGCGCGCCGGCAGCAGCTGGAGGTGATGGGCCATACATTGAGCGACCTCTATCCCTCGCTCCGCCTGCATCTGTTCGGCGCCACCGACCGGTTTTCGGCGCCCTTCACCGTGTTCGGCCAGAAATGGGCGGCGCTCTATCTGGGTCAGCGCTACCTTGCGTTCTCCAACACCCGCCACGTGCAATTGTTCTCCGGTCACTTCGACGACCTCGTCCGCCATGCGGTGATCCGCTCGCACGAAGCCGGAGATTTCGCGGTCGATCTGAGCCGGAAGATCTGAACATTGCCGCCGTCCGTTGCCGTTTCCGGTTCCGGAAAAGAGGCTGCTCCCGCCGCCAACGCTTTGCCGTCAATGCGCGCCCTGATGATGGGTCGATTTGGCGGCGGCGACGGTTTTTACCGGGTTGAAACTGTCGGCTTCGGCCATGTCCCAGTAGGTGGAAAAGCCCGGGATGTTGTGCGACTTGTCGAGCAGCGCACCATGCCTGAGCCAGGTGAGCGCAACGCTGGCCGGCATGATCTCGCGCAGACCCTCGTGCAGGTAGAAGTGTTCCGGCTTGAATTCATTGGGGTGATCGAGACCGGCGGCCGCGGTGAAGTCGACCAGGGCTTTCAGGGTGTTGTGATGAAAATTCGCCACCCGCTCCGCCTTGTCCGGCACCACCAGCGCCTTCTGGCGGAGCGGGTCCTGGGTGGCGACGCCCGTCGGGCAGCGGTTGGTGTGGCAACTCTGCGACTGGATGCAGCCGACGGCGAACATGAAACCGCGTGCGGCATTGACCCAGTCCGCCCCCAGCGCCATCGCCCCGGCAAGGTCGAACGCGCTGATCAGCTTGCCGCTGGCGCCGATCCTGATGTCCTGGCGCAGTCCGGTGCCGACCAGGCAATTGTGCACGAAGGTCAGACCCTGGCGCAGCGGCGTCCCCAGGCGGTTGGCGAATTCCAGGGGGGCCGCGCCGGTGCCGCCTTCCGCGCCGTCGACAACGATGAAGTCGGGTTTGATTCCGGTTTTCAGCATGGCCTTGACGATGGCCATGAATTCCCAGCGATGGCCGATGCACAGCTTGAAGCCGATCGGCTTTCCACCTGAAAGCTCGCGCAGTCTGGCAATGAATTCCAGCAGTTCGACCGGTGTCGAGAACGCGGAGTGGGACGCGGGCGAAACGCATTCCTTGCCGACGGGAATGCCCCGGGCCTCGGCGATTTCCGCCGTCACCTTTGGGCCCGGCAACACGCCGCCATGACCGGGCTTGGCCCCCTGGCTCATCTTGATCTCGATCATCTTGATCTGCGGATCGACAGCCTGCTTCCGGAATTTCTCCGCATCGAAGCCGCCGTCGTCGGCCCGGCACCCGAAATAGCCGCTGCCCAGTTCCCAGACGAGATCGCCGCCGCCCTCGCGGTGGTAGCGCGAGACGCTGCCTTCTCCGGTATCGTGATAGAAATTCCCGGCCTTTGCGCCCTTGTTGAGCGCCAGAATGGCGTTGCCCGACAGGGAGCCGAAGCTCATCGCGGAAATGTTGTAGAGCGACGCGGAATAGGGCTGCGCGCAATCCGGTCCGCCGATGGACACGCGCATGTCGTCCTGCCCATGCGGTTTCGGACAGATCGAATGGTTCACCCAGCCATAGGAGCTGTCATAGACATCGAGTTCCGTGCCGAAGGGCAGCACGTCCTCGACGTTCTTGGCCCGGTCATAAACCATGGACCGGCGTTCCCGCGAAAACGGCCGGCCGTCCTGGTTGCTCTCGAAGAAATATTGTCTGAGTTCAGGCCGCACCGCCTCGAACAGGAACCGGAAATGACCGGACAGAGGATAGTTGCGCAGAACGGCATGCCGGGTCTGAAACAAGTCGCGGCAGCCAAGGCCGGAGAGCGCGGCGAGTACCAGGAACGGCCAGAAAAAATACCCGCTCACTGAGACCATGAGCACCAGGGTGACGAATGTCAGAAACAGGCATGAGCCTAGGACGGCGTAGCGGGCTGGAAACACGGGACCGGGACTCCTTTTCGGGCGGGCTGTCTACTTGTGTCAGGACGGGGCCGAAAAGGAAAGAGTTGTTCCTAGTGAGAGACTTGCCGCGTCTCCAGCAACTCGGCCAGTCGTGACGCAGTCCCTGTGGCGCCCGGTTCACCTGCCATGATCGCCGCCGCGCGTTCCGCTCCTTCCCTGAAGGCGGGGCTGTCGAGATCTCCGAGAGCTTGCCTGAGCGTTTCGGGTGACAACGCGCTTTGCCGGATCGGCTTGGGTCCGGCGCCGATCTTGTGAACCTGTTTCCCCCAGAAGGGCTGATCCGCGAAGACCGGGCATACGAGCGACGGCTTGCCCCAGCGGATCGCCTCATGCGTCGTGCCCGCCCCGCCATGGTGAACGATGGCCGCGCACCGGGGAAAGAGCCAGCTGTGGGGTGCCTTCTCCAGAAGGAAAACGCGCCCGGCCAGATCTGCGGGCAGATCCATGGGTGAAAGCCCGCCCCATCCCGTGGCAAGGATCGCCCGCCGGCCGCTGGTTCGAAGTGCCTCCAGAACGGTGGCCGTCAGCGTCTCCGGATGCCGGCTCGGCATGGAGCCGAAGCCGAGATAGACGGGCGCAGGACCCGCCTCCAGAAAGGCGGCAAGCTCCGGTGGCGGCCGGTAGCCGGCCTCGGGCTCGCTCAACCAGTAGCCGCAGGCCCAGGCGTGCGCCGGCCAGTCCGCAGGTGTCGGCACGAGGGCGCGGGAAAAAGCCTGCAGCGACAGGGGCACGTTTCCGTCAGGCATGTGGCCGTCGATCAGATCGCCGCGCATTGCGCATTCTGCGTCGGCCTCTGCCTTCACCGGCTTGAGCAAGGGACGAAGCCCGGCCTCCATCAGGAAACGGCCTGCGCGATAGCTCCAGCGGTTGAGACCGCGGCCCAGATCCGGCAGGCCGAACAGAGGGATCGGGAAATCGCCCGTCGGCGCGGTCACCGGCTGCAGGGCCGTTGGCAGGGCCGGGACGTTCAGCCTGCGGCCGACCAGGGTCATCACGCAGGCTTTCAGGTTGAACAGAATGAGGTCGGGGCGTTCCTCCAGGCCGGTTTGCCAGAGCTGCCGGGAGATCTCCTTTTGCAGGTCGATATTCTGCCGGGCGGCCCTGATCTTGCCCTTGAAAGTGAACAGCGCCGCCTGCACCTCCGGGCTTTGCAGAAGCGTCTGATAGTTGATCGGCACCGGCCGGGACCGGGCGCCGGCAGCTTCGATCATGTCGTCGAAACCTTCGCCGGTCACCAGGGTAACCTCGGCACCTTGCGCGGTGAGCGCCCTTGCCAGGGCGACATAAGGCTGGACATCGCCCCGTGTGCCCAGGCTCGCAATCAGGATTTTCTTGCGGGACAAGGACATACAGTGCTCTTTTGTTGCTATCCGCCGGTCCGGTTGACATGGAGGGCCGAGGCCGCAATTGCAACCCGCCTGGACCAGTCGGCGGAATTCGAAATGCCGGAGGAAGGCCCCCTGATGCTGACCAGTTTCACCCTCCGCACGAACGGGCAGGGGCTTTACGAATTCACGAACCAGGTGGCGGACTGGCTTGCGCAGTCGCATGGTTCTGACGGCCTGCTCACGCTGTTCGTGCGTCATACATCTTGATTTGCAGTAGTCTTCTCCGTCTTTCCGATTATTCCGGATGATTGAGCATCAACAGGCACATGCTCGAAGGAGTTGGAGCGTGTCGCGTCACAATGAACCCAATTGATGTGCCAGGCCCTAATCCAACTTCAACGAACAGAGACCAGCTTGTCGAGGTTGGCAATAATGGGATGGTGGATTTTGACGTCAAAGACATGAACGTGATTTTAGCTCGACTCTCAGCTTCATCGGCATGTCTACAAAGATGAAATGATCATATTCGTAAGTCGGGTGGAGTAAGATCAAAGCGACTTGTGGCAATTGTTTTTTAAATATCGTATAAATTAAATTATCTAGAAATGGATTTTACAATTTTTGAATGTTAATTGCGGGTATAATTTGGATAGGTAGAATTTATGTTGATTAAAAAGAGCCTGGCAACTTTATCAATATTTTTTTTTACTCTCATCTTTGGGCAGCTCTCCGCGGTGTCAATTTCGTTTGCTGATGCCTTGGGTAAGCATGCCGTGTGGGATGCACGGGAGACCGTCCGCTCGCAAGGCGGGTCGGAAATTCGTATTCATACTTATGCGAACTTTGGCGACCTGCGGGCAGTCGGGCGGGAACTAGCTCGTGGCGTGTCAGTCGACATTACCGACGCCGGCGGCAATACCACGTTGATCCATGCGGCGTCCGGCGGGCGTCTTTCAATTGTAAAGCTTCTGCTTGCTCATGGGGCGCAGATCGACCACCAGAATCGCATGGGGCTCACCGCACAGCAAGCCTCGATTATCCGGAAACATGACGAGACACCTCTTTACCTGATCCGGCAGGGGGCAGACGTGAATGTGGGGTTGGGGAGCAGTCTCCCGATAATTTCGCCTATCAGTGCCGGGAAACCGGAAATTTTGCGCGCTTTGCTGGATGCTGGAAGCCGCATTGGTGTAGCGAACGATGAAGGGCTATCTATATGGCAACTGCTCGGTCACCCAAATCTGGTGAAGTTATACGGCAGGATTAGGGTAGCTGACCTTTCGGCAATCATCCAAGAAGCGCAGGCGGAGCGCTCCAGAAGGGACAAAATTTTCGATGAAGAAAAACTCGTAGTCACAATCGAAGAGAATGGGATCTGCGAAGTTTTTAAAGGAGCGGTCAAGATCGATTCGGAGTCTTGTTCGCTGGAAGCGCGCGCCAACGCTTTCGAATTCATAGTTAAAACTTATATTTGGCCGTCGGGCGCAAAAACAGTGATTGAATTTATTGAAACCTTTGCCGAAAGAATCAACGGGCAGCCTGTCACCAGCGTCCAGGTAAAAGGCAGGGACTGCTACCTAAATAACACGACCGGCAATACGTTCTGCTATGTCTCGGAAAAGTCAGCTAAATTAGAGGTCTTGCAGAAGAAAGGTCGTCGGAATGCAGATCCAGTGATTTTGCAAGGCACTTGTCAGCAATGGAAGGTAGAGGAACTGGTACTTTCTTACGAATGTACAGGTGAGCTGGCGCCTGACTGCGGAAATTTCGGTGGGCCATGTTTCATCACTTATTCCGGCGAGTTCATCGTCGACGTTACGGTCGGCTGGAACGGTCCCAGATTTCCGATAGCGATTGAAAGACCAAATGCTGATGACTTTGATGATGCGGCCTTGGCGGTCCGGGAGGGGAATGACTGCGTCAAGAACATGCGTACCGGATCCGTTTTCTGCTTTCTGGAAGTTGCGCTGTCAGACAAGCCGCCTGCCAGCACCAAATCTGCCACGCAAGATCGCCCGAAAAACGATGGAACGCCGAAGCCAATGAAACAAGCCGTGTCCACAGCGGATGAATGTAACGTTCCCAATAAGACCGGACAGACGTACGGACTGAATGCTCAGAACTATGTCGAGGAGATCCAGAGCTTGTTGAAGGGCCCCAAAGGGAGTCGCGGCGAGGAATTGCTTTGCCTTTTCATTGCTGAAATTTACGGTTTTCCGAAACAGTGTGTCAGCCGCGCGACACGCTTGGAGGCCGATCGCCTGTTTGCAAAGATGGGTTGCTAAATACAGATATTGGGCCTTGGGGACGCTGCTCGAATATTGACTCGGCGCGCTATCGACAGTTGAAGGCGCTGTTCGATAGCAAGGCGACATCCGGCAAGCTTTCGGAGAAGCACGGTCATTCTTGCCAGGAAAACCGAGGAGCAGTCAGGGAATACGCGTGCTCGGCAGTGTTGCGAGGTGGGGCAATGTCTTGGTCAAGCTCGTCTGCCATTGTTCAGGCATGTACAAAAGGATCTATGTCCATCCCTGCAAAACAGCTCCCAGCGCCATAGCCGGCAACGACCGCTATCTGACGCTCGCAAAAACAACGTCCGCCCGAGGTGCCTCCGCTTACGGGCGTAGACACCATGAGCCGGTCGCAACCGGTTTCCGGTGCCGTCGCCCTGATACAGACCCTGGTCGAAGGTGCGACCTGGCCCTGGGGACGGAGATGTGTTTTCGCTTGCCGGATGAAATGGCTCTCTTCCATTTCAGATGGTATTGGGAGAATAGTTGGCGGTGCCGAATTTGCGTCAGTTCCCGGGGCATTAAATGCAGACCAGTTTCACGCTCCGCACGCAAGGTGCAGGGCTTTACGAATTCACGAACCAGGTGGCGGACTGGCTTGCGCAGTCGCATGGTTCTGACGGCCTGCTCACGCTGTTCGTGCGTCACACCTCCTGCTCGCTGCTCATCCAGGAGAACGCCGATCCGGACGTGCAGCGCGATCTGAAGGCCTTTTTCGAACGGCTCGCGCCGCCGGCGGATCATCCGGCCATGTCCTATCTGGTCCACACCCTGGAAGGCCCGGACGACATGCCCGCCCATATCAAGGCGGCGCTTCTGCCTGTCTCCCTGTCCATTCCGGTCGAGGCGAGCCGGATGGTGCTGGGCACCTGGCAAGGGATCTATCTGTTCGAGCACAGGACCCGCCCGCACCAGCGTCAGGTGGCGGCGCATTTTCTGACCGGTCGTTGATTCCTGCCCTGGCAGTCCGCACTGAAAACAAAGAGGAATCGCGAAAACTTGTGACGATTGTCACATGGGTCAGCATCGGCCCGGTATCGGCCCGGTATCGGTCTGACAGCCTGACAGCCTGACAGCCTTGCTTCGGCAAAGCTGCGGGCGAGCCGGTGTTCCTCAGCCCCTCAGCCCCTCAGCCCCGCAGAGCCGGCAGGCCGACGCCGGTGCTCTCGAAACCGCCGTCCGACGCGATGGTCTGGCCGGTGACGTAGCTGGCCCGGTCCGAACACAGGAACGCGATGACCTCGGCGATCTCCTGCTCGCTGCCGTACCGGTTGAGCGGAATCGCATCGTGGTAGGCGTCGATGATCTCCTGGCTGTGTACCGCCATGGCGAGCTTGGTGCGCACCGGTCCGGGGCAGACGCAATTGGCGCGGATACCGTATTCGCCGAGTTCGGCGGCCTGCTGCCTGGTCAACTGTATGACAGCCGCCTTGGATGTGCCGTAGGCGACCCTGAGGGTCGAGGCCCGCAGGCCCGAGATGGACGCGATGTTGACGATCGCTCCGCGGGTGTCCTTCAGTGCCGGGATGGTTGCCTGCGACACGAGAAAGACCCCGTCCAGATTGGTCTCCATCACCCGGCGCCACATGGAAAAATCGCACTGTTCGATCGGTCCGAATTCGGCGACCCCGGCGTTGTTCACCAAGGCATCGAGCCGGCCGAACCGTTCCAGGATCGCCGGGACGGTCGCATCGACCTGTGCCGCGATCGAGACATCACAGACAAAGGGCGCGGCGCCGTTCAGGTCCCTGGCGGCGACGGCGAGTTCATCGCTGTCCCGGTCCAGCATGGCGACCTGCCAGCCCCGTTCGAGCATGAGCCTTGCCGTGGCGAGACCGATGCCCCTAGCGGCACCGGTGATGAGAACGGTCTTCTGGGTCATGTCGCGGATATCCGTTGAATGGGGGAGGCTGAAACTATGCCGACCGGCTGCTGAAGCCGGTCGAATCGATCGGAAAGGCGTGCCTGGCCTGTCAGCGCATCGAGACGCAGATCCGGATCGCGCCTGCATTGTCCCAAAGGGCAATGTCCTTGTCGTTGATCCGGAATGCGTAGACGCCCGCAGGGTCACGCGAATTCACGGCAAGCGCGGCGAATTCGGCGAAGGGAACGATTCGGCCCGCCTGGTCGCGCACCAGCATCTCGCCGAACGCGTAGGACTGGTCGAATTTGTAACCGAAGAGCGGGCCGAGTTTTTTGGCCGCCTGTCCGGAATAGCCGCGCGGACCGACCGGCGCGGCCTGGCCGGCAATGACGCTCCACGTGCCGGAATAGCCGACCTTGCGGATCTTGCCGGTGGGCAGGGACAGTTGCTGCCAGCCTTTGCGGGACTGAACGTCGACGCAGTGATCCGCCGCGACGGCGGCGGCCGGGAAAAGGCCTGTCAGAAACAGCCAGGGCGATAACAACACGGTGGGGGCAAGTCTCATGGGCTGATCCGGAAGGTGATTTGATGCCCTTAAGGAGATGGCAGTGGTCCGGTCGTGTCAAGACGGCAAGTCCAGACGCCCAGCCGTCATGCCAGTTCTCATGCCAGTCACCACACCGGTTATCAGGGCAAGTCAGGCGGACAGGTCATGTGGCCGGAGCTGCCGGCGGTCACGGATCACACCAGCTTCACGCAGGCTTGCCTTGCAAGTCTCGACTGGCGGACCCACATCGTAAGGTGAACGATGAGGGTCGTTCCTCCCCAGACTGGCGCCGTGCTTCGCAGAAGCTGCGGCGCCTTCTTTTTTATCAGGACGGTGTTGTTGTAGGATCGCCGGGTGACCGGCACGCCCCGATCGGGACGCGCCTGTCCACGTCACGCCCGCCACGTCAGCATCAATGCCGTGAAAGGGCGTGGTGGCCCGCGCCGTCGGACGGGGACGGCGCGGGCTCTAACACCGGCCTGAAAAGGAGGGGCTCAGGTCGCGGTGTTAGCCGCAGCCGCCAGCAAGGCAGCAATCTGATCTTTCAGGTGAAGCCTTTTCTTTTTCAGCTCCTCCAGAGCGTCATCGGATGCGGGTTCCAGATCCGTTTCGATCCGGTGCACTTCCCGGTTGATGGTGTGATATTCATCGGACAGACGCGCGAAATGGGCGTCGCTGGTTTTCAGGGTGTGCAGCGCTTCCGCCGCTTCCGGGAATTCTTCGTGAAGTTCGTGTGGCACGTGGCTCATTCTTGCCTCCTTGTGAGATGCACAACGTGCCGCCAACCGGCTGCGCCGACCTTGAGACAGATCAATCGGCAGCGCATTTGCGGTGGCTGAAATCGGTCGGGGCCGATCGATCTGGCTCGAATCCGCAAATGACGGCAAGCCGCCCCTGCGGCAGGCCATCCCTGAGCGTTCGGATTTGGAAGGGAGAATTGGGACACCGTCGCTGGCCGGGAGTGCTTCCCGGGCGCAGAAAGTCGTCAGATGGCGGCGGCCTGTTTCAACTTGGGCAAACGGCCTTCCGCGGGCATCCTGTCTTTGAGGGTCTGTTCAAGCAGGTAGAGCGCGAAGTCGCGGATCGGCATGGGCCGGGCGAAATAATAGCCTTGCGCAAAGTCGACATTCCGGGTCCTCAGGGAGGCAAGCTGTTCGGCGCTCTCGACGCCTTCCGCGCAGACTTTCATGGCATGCGCATCGGCAATGCCGAGGATTGCGTGCACAAAGACCCCGCGCGCGCTCTCCGTCGTCGTGCCGAGGTCGTCGATGAACATCTTGTCGATCTTCACCACGTCGGGGTTCAGGGCCTTGATCTGGGCGAGATTGGAATACCCCGTGCCGAAATCGTCAATCGCGATCTGGCAGCCGATGCTGCGCAGGTACTCGAGCGATTTGGCGATGCTGGTCCCGGTGCCGATGCCGGTTTCCAGGATTTCGCAGCTCAGCGATATGTTCGCCTGAGTCGCGGTTTCGAAAACCGGCGACTTGATCACGGTCTGGATTCGCTCGTCGTCCAGATCCACCTGAAAGAAATTGACGCCGACCTTGAAGCCCGGACGTCCGGCCAGCAGGGGCGTCAGATCCTGCAGCGCCTTCGCGATGATGATCTCCGTGAATTCCCAGGTCAGTCCCTGTTCCTGGATGATGGCGATGAATTCATCGGGAAACAGCTTTCCCTGCGCATCCTCGAAACGCGCCAGAACCTCGCAGCCCTCGCATGTCATCGTGTTCAGGGTAACGAACGGCTGGAAGTGGGGTTCGAAGCCCTTGCCGCCATTCTTGATGGCGCGCCGGATCCGGCCGGCGGGGCTGTTGCGTTGCCGGACGATGCGGCGCAGCCGCTGGGACACGAGAATGCCGATAATGAGACTGAACACGGTGAATATGGCGATCAGGGAATCGTTGTCCCTCATGACCTTGCCGGCATGGATCTTGGTCAGGTAGCAAAGCCTGACCGGAGCGTCACCGCAGGCATGGGCGTACACATGGCCGAAGACGGGGCCGAAGCTGTCGCGTGACTGTTTCAGCAGGTCGCGGTTTCCCGCCATGCGGAAAAGTTCGGCATCCGGATCCTGCGTGTTGGAGATGTACAGCAGGCTGTCGGTGGTCTCCGGCAGGCCCCCGGTCCGGTAAAAGGACACCGCGTAGCGGTTCTTCTTGATGAGAGTGACATCGTCGACACCCGCAACAGCCCTGAACGGTGTCCGGTACCAGGCCACGCGGCCGTCCGAAAACGGGCTGGTGATTTCCGGCGGCCCAAAGTCGAATGCCGGCTCGAAGCGGCCGAAACTCGAGGCACAGGTCGTTCTGGTATCGCCATCGGGGAAAAACCAGATGTTCGTGATGTGATTGTCGTTGTAGACGATCGTATTGAGCTGGTTCAGGTGCTCGGTGCCGCAATCTTGCGTCGGAAGAGCTTCCAGCTCGGCGTAGAGCCTGTTGCCACCGTCAATATTTGCAAGCCAGATGCTGAACAGACCCGATGTCCGCTTTTGCAGGTCCCGGTGTGCCTCGAAGGCGATGCCGGACCAGGCCAGCATCATCATCAGGACAAACGTCGTCAGACCGGCGAGAATGGCTGGCAACAGGGGGCGGTTAAAAAGCGTGTTCAGGTGTCGAGCCATTTATGTGCAAGGTTCTCCTGCAGATTTTCTAACGCGCGCGGACTTAAGAACATGTCAACCGGTAGCATTAAAGTCGATTAACGTCTTTTGCTTGTGTGAAAGTCGCGGCAACAGCGTCCGGAAGGCATGTCGGTTTGCAAACCCGACTGTCTCCGGCGCCGGTATTCTCCGCGGGCTCAAGTCGATGGCCCGGATAATATTGCTCCGGTGTGCCCGCGGGTGTCATCGCTGGCCCGATATTGTCACGCGACATTCGAAGCGACGCAAAGGTACGAAAATTTGTTCTGTTTTCACATGATCTTGCAAAAGACAGACTGAGGCTTTCTCCTGACAGGAGGCTGTCAGGAGGGGTTTGCTAATCGTGGTCTCCGTTACACCAACGAAGGAGACGTCCGATGAGCTTTACACCCGATAATTTCACGGTCTGGATGGAAATCCCGGTTTCGGATCTGGACAAGGCGATCCGCTTTTACAACGACGTGTTCAAGACGGACCTTGGACGGGTCAAGGACATGGGTCCGAACGAATTTGCAATGTTTCCAACGAAAGAGCAGGGTGGCGTCGCGGGGCACCTCTATCCGGGAACGCCCGCGCAGAAGGGAACGGGGCCGACCATTCACCTGGCTTGCCCGGACAGCCTGGAAGCAACCATGGAACGATTTGCGAAAGCAGGTGGCGAAGTCATCTCCGATCCGATCGCAATTCCGGCGGGCCGCTTTGCCTATGGCATCGATCCGGACGGCAATTCGGTCGGAATGTTCGCGTCCTGAGGACCTGACGTCATGAGACGAGCCGACCGCCTGTTTCAGATCGTGCAATACCTGCGCGGCGGTCGGCTCGTCAGGGCCCGGCAGCTGTCCGAATGGCTGGAGGTCTCCGAAAGGACGATCTACCGCGATGTGGTCGACCTTCAGGCCTCCGGTGTCCCGATCGAGGGCGCGTCCGGTGTCGGCTACATCCTGCGGGACGGCTATGACCTGCCGCCGCTCATGTTCACACGCGACGAAATCGTTGCCCTGCTGGCCGGCGCGCGCCTCATCAGGGCCTGGGGCGGTGTCGCCATGGCCAGGGCCGCCGAGGAGGCAATGGTCAAGATTGATGCTGTCCTGCCGGAAAAGAGGCGGATACGTCAGAACGAGATCGAGATCCATGCCTTCGCGCCGGAAATGACCCAGCAGGTCCGGGCACATATCGATTTTCTGGAGGTCGCGGCCGATGCGCGCAAACGGTTGTCGATCGCCTACAGCGACAGCAAGGGCGATCCGAGCCGCCGGGTGATCCGGCCTCTGGGGCTCTGGTTCTGGGGCAAGGTCTGGACGCTCGTTGCCTGGTGCGAACTCCGCCAGGATTTTCGTGTCTTCCGCCTCGACCGGATTTCCGAACTGCGGGAAGAAGGCGACAATTTCGCTGCCGAGCCGGGCAAGACCCTCAAGGATTTCTACCGCTCTTTCGAGGAGGAGGACAAACGCAAGCGCGATGCCTGAAGGGCCGGCGACGGAGGAACGTGATCTTGAACGATGCGGCTCCCGGCGAAAAGCATCTCCGGTGAGGCCCTATCCTCGTCCAGAGCGGCGTAGCCGTTGCCGAAGATCTCCCGCAGGAGCTTGCGTTTCATGGCGACGGCATAGTCGTCATAGGTCGCCGCCACCTCGACGAAGGCACCGGGGCCCCTGATGACCTTGGCGCCGTAATAGCGCGCCGCCGGCGTATCGGCGCCGGAAATGACCAGACCGTTGACTGTAACGCCCTCGAAGTTGAACGCCTTGTAGGCGCTTTCCGGGCCGAAGCCGTCGTTGTTGATGCCGTCCCCGGCAACGTCGATGACCTTGCGGGCACAGCGCCGGGGCGCCTGTTGCATGCGCACCGCGGCATGCCCGAGGGCGTAGCCGATCGCAGTCGGGAACTCCGTGTAGCCGCGCGGCGCCCGGCGCAGGATCTCGGCGGCCTCGTTCGCGCTGGCATTGTCCCAAAGGTGCTTCCAGCCGAGTTGCTCCAGTTGCTTGTGCCGGCCACTCCATTCGAAACTGGTCACCCAGATGCCGCCGACGGCAATGATCGCCTGGACCACTTCGGGATCGCGAAGCGCATCCGCAAGTCCGTTGATCTGGAGCGCGTGTTCTTGCGCATCGACGCTTGCCGAACCATCCATTGCCAGCACAAGCGACAGCGAGCAGGCATGTGCCTGCGGTGCGCAGCCGAGCAGAAAGGCGACGGTCAGGACCCGCTGCAACCAGCCCATGACACCTCGTTCGCGCAGGAAAAACCGGCGCCGGGACATCAAGGGCTGCAGGCGTCGACCGGACATGTTGAAATCCTAGAGCCTTTGCGGAAGATGGCAAATCAATTGAGCGGGACAGGGACCCGGGCCTCGCGGCGCCGAACAGGACCCTCCCGGACTGCCGGAATGCTGCACTGCAAATTTTTTTCGGTGAGCCTCTTGAACCGGCCGAAACAACTGGGGCAGGGTTAGGGCATGTATGCATCACATGGATTTCTGCGGTCTGATATCGGCGACGTCGATGTCGTTTATCATGACGGCACCTATCATCTCTTCCATCTGGTGCTGCCCAATCACGACTTCATCGCCCATGCGGTCAGTTCCGACGGAATGACCTGGCGCCGGGTCAGGAACGCGCTGTTTGTCGGCGAACCGGGAGACTGGGACGACGACATGCTGTGGACGATGCATGTCACACCCGACCCCGACCGTCCGGGCGAATGGCGCATGTTCTATACGGGACTGGCGCGGTCCGAACACGGTCGGGTGCAAAGGGTCGGCATGGCCCGTTCTACGGATCTCTATCACTGGGACCGCTGCAATCACGGCCACTATCCGCTCGAAATTCCCGCACCGCACTACGAGAGTTCGATCGACGAGGGCCGGCGCTGGGTCAGCTTCCGGGACCCGTTTTTCTATCAGGACGCGGAGACCGGCGACCGGCTTCTGCTCAGCACGGCGCGGATCAAGGACGGACCGGTCATCCGCCGGGGCTGTGTCGGACTGGCGCGGGAAGTGACGCCCGACGTATTCGACTTTGAGGCGCCGCTGTACCGTCCCGGCCTCTATGACAACGTCGAGGTGCCGAACCTGTTCAAGCTGGACGGGCGCTTCTACCTGATGGGGTCGATCCGGGAGGATATCAAGATCCACTACTGGTATGCCGATGCGCTTGAAGGCCCGTACCAGAACTTTTTCAACAACGTGATCCTGCCGACTGGCAACTACGCGGGCCGCATCTGCCGCACCGACGACAAGTTGCTGTTGTTCAACTTCTTCTCCAAGACGGAAAATGTCTACGGACGCGAAGTGGTGAAGAAGCTGTTGCCGCCGCCGAAGGAAATGGTCACGGACAGTGCCGGGCGTCTGAAACTGAAATCCAGTTCGGTCTTCGATTCGCTCATCACCGGGCGGCAGATCGTGACCGCGTCGTACCAGTGCAAGTTCCTGTACGACAATCCGCATGCGTCCGCGGTCGACCGGCCCGACGGCCTGCACCTGTCCTGCAAGAGCGGATACGAGGCCTTCATGGTGCCCGGACAGCATGAGGACTTCCGGCTGCGCGCCAGTCTGATGCTGGAAGGGCTCGGCAAGACCGGACTGGTCCTGCGCATGAACGAGGAGGGCGACGGCTATTACCTGTCGCTGGACCTGGTGAACGGCGTTGCCCAGATCCGCGCCTGGGGGGCGAACCCGACACCGGAATTCGAACATGCCTTCCGCTACGAGCCCCTTCAGGAAGCGCAATTCCGGGGCAGCGATCACGGCCCCTGGTGGATCGAGGTGGTTGCCCACGGCATGTATCTGGAGTTCTCCATCGACGGACATGTCGTGCTGTCGCTGGTCGATGACAGTTTCACCGAAGGCGGCATCGGTTTCTACACCGAAAGCGCGGCGGTCTGCCTGAAGGATCTTCACGTCGAGACCCTGAGCCGGCCTGTCAGCGAGGACGCCGTTGAAACGGTCTACACCGCGACGAACCCGGCCCCCGATACGGAGGCGGAGGACTTGTGAGTGAGGCGAACGGCAGTCCGGATCCGTGGCTGCTGGTCAGCGACATCGACGACACCCTGACCGGAAGCCGCGCCGACCTCGCTCGGTTGTGGGATCGTCTCAAGGCGCACCCCGGCACCATCCGCCTTGCCCTGAACTCGAGCCGGCCGGCCGCGAGCGTGGACAGGACACTCGCGGATTATTTTCCGGACGACTTCCGGCCGGATGCGATCATCACCGGTTTGGGAACCGAAATCCGTCTGGGCCGTTCCTTTCTGGACACCTGGCGCCGGCAATTCATTGACTGGCCCGACAGGGAAATCCGCAAACTGGTCGAGGGCATGGGCTACACAGCGCACGAGGACATCTTCCAGACCGAGGGCAAGGCGAGTTTCGCCGTGGCCGGCCGGGAGGACGCGGACAGGGTTCTGGAGCGTCTCCGGAAGGAGGGCATTGCCTTCAGGTCGATCTATTCCGGTGCCGCCGATCTGGACATCCTGGCGCCCGAAGCTGGCAAGGACGCCGCCATGCGTCACCTTGCCGGGCACTTGGGCATCCCTGTCGAGCGGACTGTCGCAGCGGGCGATTCAGGCAACGACCTGGCCTTGTTCGAAGCCGCCGGCCGCGCCATCGCGGTCGGCAACGCGCGCGAGGAACTTCTCGCAACCATGCCGCGTCACAAGACCTACCGCGCGACAGCGCATCATGCCGCCGGGGTTCTCGAGGGGCTGATCGAATTCGGCCTGCTGCCGGAGCAGTAGGCCGCATATCCAGTCCTTCCGGAACACGGCGGGCGGATCGACGATCAAAAACAAAAAAAATGGCCTGGGAAGATGGAGCCACACGCCCACAGGAAAAGGTTGGACCACATGAACAAGCACAACATCGGATCACTTCTGATGATTTCGCTGCACGGCTATGTCGCGGGCTCGCCCGAACTCGGAAAACCGGACACGGGCGGCCAGGTGGTTTTCGTGCTGGAGCTCGCCAAGCGCTTTGCCCGGCTCGGCTACAGGGTCGATGTCATGACCCGCCAGTTTGAAGGCCAGCCGGCCGAGGATGTCGTCAATGACAATCTGCGCGTGGTGCGCGTTCCCTTCGGCGGCGACGACTTCATCCGCAAGGAGGACATGCACGACTGGTACGGCGATTTTGTCACCAACGCGCTTGCCATGATCCGTCACCGCAACATCCAGTACGATGTCATCAACAGCCACTACTGGGATGCGGGCGTCTCGGGTCAGAAAATCGCCGAGGAACTGCAGATCCCCCATATCCACACGCCGCATTCGCTCGGCTGGTGGAAACGCCACGACATGGCCGGAGCCAGCGAAGAGGAGATGGCGGGCTACCGCTTCGAGGAACGCATCCAGAAGGAATTCGTGCTCTACCGCAATTGCGATCATGTCATTGCGACGACCGAGCAGCAGACAGATCTGATCGTCGAGCAATATCAGCTCCCCAGGGACCATATCTCCATGATCCCGCCCGGGATCGACGAAGGCCGCTTTACGCCCGCCACGCCGGGCAAGGTGGCCGCAGTGCGCCAGAAACACGATTTTCGGGACACCGATATCTACGTCGTCGGCCGGGCCGCCGAGAACAAGGGGTACGACCTTGCGATCGAGGCCCTTCCCAGCCTCCTGAAGCTTCAGCCGGACGCACGCTCGTGCTGGCGGCGGGCGCCAATTCGGACAGCGACATCGCCCTCCTGGACCAGTGGAAGCAGGTCGCTGCCGAAAAGGGCGTGGCGGATTCCATAAGCTGGCGAGGATATGTCGCCGACGAGGACCTTGCCGATTTCTACCGGGCGCCGGGCATCTTCGCATTGCCGTCCCGCTACGAGCCCTTCGGCATGACCGCGGTGGAAGCCATGGCCTGCGGCACGCCGACCGTGGTCACGGTCCATGGCGGCCTGTTCGACCAGATCGAGTTCGGCCGGCATGCCCTGGTCGCCGATCCGAAGCGGCCGGAAGAATTCGCCGCCATGCTCAACATGCCGATGCAATATCCCTGGCTGCGCGAGACCCTGTCCGTGGAAGGCGCCCGCTTCGCCCGGCGCGTCTTCGGCTGGACCGGCATCGCCCGCCGCACCCTGCAGGTGTTCGACCACTTCAAGGGCCGCTACGATGATTTGCAGACGGAGGATCTGGTGGCGCTGTAGGGGAGGGGCCGTTTCGGGATAGACTGGCCGGTCAAGTGCGCTCCGAGGCGCGGCAGCGCTTGTGCCTGTCTCTTCTGTCATCAACTCTGTTGATCGAAAAAGAGGCTGATCACCACCCTCGGTGTCACCCCGGCCAAGCGCAGCGCCGAGCCGGGGCCTACTCGCGATGCCGCTTGCAGAAGCAACAGCGGTTTGCGCAAGCCGTGCTGCGAATGGCTGCACTCCTGTCGCTGGCCAGGAGGTTCGCATATGCAGTGATCCACAGGACATCCAACAGAAGCTCTGCAAACGAGTAGGCCCCGGATCTTCGCTGCGCTGCGTCCGGGGTGACCCCGAGGGTGGTGATCAGCCTCTTCTTGATTCAACTGAGTTGATGACGCCGAGAGGGGGCCCCCACTCGGCTGCAAGCGGAAAGAGCTATCGGGACCCGCAGCCCCGCCACCCCCGAGGCGCCTTCCCCGCCATCGCGCGGGGATCCAGCCGGTGTCGCCTCGCGACGCGCAGCTCGCGGAACACTCTCATGTCATGGTCGAACGGGTTCCTGTTTGTTGAGTTTGGTAGAATTGTCCTGGCCTTCGTTGTGTGCCTTCTGACGGTCCCACCGGCAGCCGGTCGCCGTGGATGCTTCGGTTCAGCCCGTTGGCGTCCGTAGATGAAACCGCCGGGTTGATTTACTTGTGCCCCTGGTATGTTAAAGGGCTTTCATGCGCACTTCGATCATCGACACCATTGCCACGATTGTGTTTTTCACCGTGTTCGCGACCTTTTCGGAACTCGTGATCGCGGGAATGGACCTTGCCTCCGTCCTGACGACCCGGCTTGTCATGATCCCGGTGATGATCGCGACGGGACGCCCCTACACCTTCTGGCGCGACTGGCTTTTCTCACAGGTGCAACCGCGCGGGCGTTTGAGCACCGTGGCGGTGGATATTGCCGCCTTTCTGGTGTTCCAGGTCCCTGTCTATGGGGCGACGCTCATGATCGCGGGGGCGAGCGCGACGGAAGCCCTCGTCGCGATCGGTTCGGCCATTGTGTTCATGGTCCTGCTCGCGCGGCCATTCGGCCTGTTCGTCGAACTCTTTCGTCGCCTGTTCGGCATCGAACAGGCTCGGTGATACGCGCCCCTCGTGCTGACATCTGACTCACAATCATGAGTAACTACGCTGCGACAGCAGGAGGGACCCTTATGGCTGCAGTGGAACGAATGACGATCACCATGCCCCCCGAAATGGCCGAAACCTTGCGCCAGACGGTTGCTGGCGGAGAATACGCCTCGACGAGTGAAGTTGTCCGCGAGGCATTGCGCGACTGGACCCGCAAACGGGACACGGAGCGGCAGGAACTGGAAGCCTTGCGCGCGGCGATCAAGGCCGGTCTGGACAGCGGCCCGGCCATTTCCGCGGATCAGGTCTTCGCGGAACTCCGCGCGCGGTACACAGCGAAACCCTGACCCGTGCCTGACCTGCTTATTCTGCCTGCTGCCCGGGATGATCTTGTTGAAATCGGAGACTTCATCGCCCGCGACAGTCCTGATCGTGCGGTGTCGTTTCTCGCCGAGATCGAAGCCACGATGCGCCAGGCTGCCGAGCGTCCCGATAGTTTCCCCCGGCGTGACGATGTGTGCGAGGGCGTGCGTTCAGCTCGACACGGGCGCTACCTGATTTTCTGTCTTCAAGCAAGCGACGAGGTGAGAGTTATCCGTATGCTGCACGGGGCGCGTGATTTGCCGGTTGCGTTGGGCTGAGGGATGCGTGTGTTCACGGGGGCACAAGACGTTGCCTCGAATGCTGTCGCTAACCGTGGCTGATTGAATGCCCGGCCAGGGCGGGAAGTGGACCTTTTGTTGCGGTTTAACCGAACGGCTGCAATGCGGGATCAAGCCGCCGTTCACTGTTCTCCGTCATCGCGTATTGGAGAAAAGAGGCTGATTGCTTAAGGGAGAGATTTTGGCACCTCATCACCATTCAGGCTAGAATTGGTGGGCGAAAGAAGAAGTCGTGACGCGCCTATCAGACCCTCCCAGACAACATCCAACGCAGCACCAAGAGACAAGTCTTCTTCGTGCTCCCAAAGGTAAATAGCCTTTCCTATCGTGTCGGTAACAAAGGTTGCGAGCGCGGTGGCGGTTTGACGATTACCCGTGCGCTTGCAAAGAGCCTGTGTGAGTTCGTCGCGTTCGGCAGTTAAAAACCCGTCAAGGATGCCGCGCGCTTTCTCATTCGACCGGAGGACTTTTCCCACCATCCGAAGAATGTCTTCATCTCCCGCCAGAGCTTCCATTTGCCTGTCCAAAAGCTGTTTGATATCTGCCGCAATCGATCCTGATCCTTGGCGCAAGATTTCTTTGTCTTCCTCACTAAAGCCCGGGGGATGCCCGATCGCGGCGGCTTCCTTGTTGGCATAATAGTTGAAGAACGTTCTCGTGCTGACGCCAGAGGCGGCGGCGATGCCTTCTGTTGTTATGTTTTCAAGGCCGTTTTGCATGGCTATTTCCAGAGTGGCTCTCTGGATTTCAAGCGCAGTTTCCTGTCGCCGCTTCTGTCGTAACGAAAGTGTCATTGATCAAAACCTTGCATAGTCTGCAAAAAATGCATACCAAGCAACTTGTCTGTACGCAAGTTAAGGGCTGGAAAGAAAATGAAACAAGCGGGAAAGATCGCTCTTATGGTCGCCATCATAGGTGCAATGTGCGTAGCCCTTATGCTGTTTGGAGCGCGATTGGGTCTCTGGGAACCGACTACTGGCCTTGGGCTCTACCGAAATTTCCTCAATCCACTGGGCGCAGTGATTACCGGTGTCGGCTTGCTCGCAATGATTATTCACGTTCTCCGAAAAGAAAAAGGCAGAGCCATTTCAGGCGGCGTTGCAACTTTCATTGGTGTGCTCTGCCTGGTGCCGATGATCACTTCGACAAGCAATCCTCCTGTGCGTTCTGCGCCGATCAATGACATCACCACCGACACGGCCAATCCACCAGCATTCTTAGTATTGGATGATACGCGCGAGGGTGCCCGCACTTCACTCGAATATGCTGGAGCAAAAGTCGCTGAAATCCAGGCTGCTGCTTATCCTGATATCGCACCGCTAGAAACCGACCTCGCGGCTGATGCTGCCTATGCCCGCGCTCTGGAGGTTGCTCAGGATATGGGTTGGGAAATCATCGCGTCTGACGCAGAAAACCATCGATTCGAGGCGACGGCACGGACATCCGTCTTTTACTTTGCAGATGATGTTGTGGTTGTCGTGACTGAGCTAGGAAGTGGTAGCCGCGTTGACATGCGCAGTGTTTCCCGCATCGGTCGCAGTGATCGAGGCGTTAACGCCGCCCGTATTCGCGACTTTCAACAGCAATTCGAAAAATGACCCATTCGGACAGGATTGACCCATGAAAAACACAACTCCGATTTACACCACCATGATCGCTGCTTTAATTGGCCTGACCGTCCCTCAAGCGTCGTTTGCCGATGCTCCTGAAATTAAGACAGTAGGGCCCGTGATTTATCTCGCCGACAACCTGGAGGAAGAGGCCATGCTTGGCTGGTGTATCGACACCGATGGCCGCGAATTCACTGATCTGCTTCATGCGCACTCCTGCAAACCCGCAGGCGACGACGTACTTTTTTCCTATTCTCCAGACAGCGGTATGATTGCTTCCGCGACCTACGAGAACAAGTGCATGGCGTACAACGCGCCAGAAAACGCCGTAAATCCGTTCGGTTTGATCGATTGCGACAACTCGGCTTCAAACCAGAAATTCACCTATGATGAGGCCAGCATGGAATTGCGCCTGGGCACGGATGCGACGCAATGCCTGACCGTCTCCCCAATCATCGACGACGCGGGCCCATTCCAGTCACGTGACCTCATTCTCGCATCCTGTGACGAATTGGCCCCGAGCTTCAAGCAATGGGTCATTCGAGACTAATCCGTGATAACGTTTCGCTGGAGCCACGTACCATCTCGTCGGCATGGTTCCGACGTGAAAGTCCCCCAAGCCCCGAGTGACGCGCCCTCAGCTGTGGCCATGAACTCTCGCGAGCGGCGCCTATTTGGTCAAAAGCAGCCCTTCTCCGCTTCTCTCCCCAACGACCGCTCCTGGCCGGAAGGGACGGTGCATGCAATTCCTCTGAGGGCCTGTTTCGCCGAAACGACGGTCGGGACCTGACGGTTCCTCCCACCCCCATTCCCTGGTTCAGCTTGCGTTCATGTGAAATTGATTACACCTTGCCCAACACTTCGTGAGCAGAACCGGAATCGGACCCGTGAAACAGATATTTTTCCTATTCATATTCTTGTGCGCCGCGGTGGCTCCGGCGCAGGCGGCCTGTCTGTCGGATGCGCAGGCCCGCAAGGTCGTTGCCAGCGGCAAGGCGGCACCGCTGGGTTCTGTCGCCGGCCGGGTGAAGGGGGACATTCTGAAAGCCCAGCTTTGTGAGCAGGGCGGCGGCTATGTCTATGTGCTGTCGGTCAAGAACGGCGGCAAGGTGACAACTGTCACAGTCAACGCCCGTTAGGGTGCGCTTAAGTTGGTACCCCGAGGGGCACCGCATCCGTTGGCACAGCGTCTCACCTCACTGAACCTTTGAAAAGCCGGACCTCATGCGCATTCTTGTTGTTGAAGACGACACCGATCTGAACCGCCAGCTCGTTACCGCCCTGGAAGAGGCCGGCTATGTGGTCGACAGCGCCACGGACGGCGAGGACGGGCATCATCTGGGCGATACCGAACCCTATGACGCGGTCGTGCTGGATCTGGGCCTGCCGACGCTGGATGGTCTGTCGGTTCTGGAAACCTGGCGCCGGGACGGGCGCACCATGCCGGTGCTGATCCTGACGGCTCGCGACCGCTGGTCCGACAAGGTCGCCGGGATCGATGCCGGCGCGGATGACTATGTCGCCAAGCCCTTTCACATGGAGGAGGTGCTGGCCAGGGTGCGCGCGCTGGTCCGGCGCGCCGCCGGGCATGCCTCCAACGAGCTGACCTGCGGACCTGTCCGGCTCGATCTGCGCGCCGGCCGGGTGACGGTCGATGGCGGCGCGATCAAGCTGACCTCCCATGAATACCGTCTGCTGTCCTATCTCCTGCATCACCAGGGCAAGGTGATCTCGAGGACGGAGCTGACCGAGCACCTGTACGATCAGGACTTCGACCGGGATTCCAACACGGTCGAGGTGTTTGTCGGCCGCTTGCGCAAGAAGATCGGCTCGGATCTGATCGAGACCATTCGGGGCCTCGGCTACCGCCTTGGAGCCGCAGGTGACGACTGATCCGGCCGCCCCGGCCGCAATCCGGCAGACGTCCGGGCCGCAGCGGTCGCTGTCGGCCCGTCTGGTCTTTGTTGCGGCCATCTGGTCCGCGGTCGCGCTGGCGCTGGCCGGCATCTTTCTGGTGAGCCTTTACCAGCGGGCGAGCGAACGGGCTTTCGATGCCCAGCTCGAAATTCACATCAACGCCCTGATTTCGGAAATGCTGCAAACCGACGTGGACGGTTCGCCGGCGACGCCACGGGCGCAGGTGACCGCGCCGAGCTACCGGGGCGACCCGCGCTTCTCGTTGCCCTTGTCCGGCTGGTACTGGACTGTGCGCCGGGCGGATGACCCGTCTATCCTTTATGCATCGCAATCCCTTGTCGGCGATCCGCTGAACGCGCCTGCGATCGGGCAGGACGACACCAGCGCCGGGTTCATCGTCGGACCGAAGGGCGACGAGATCCGGGTCCTGCAGCAGCGCATCACCATCGAGGATGTTCCCTATGTCATCGCCGTGGGTGCTTCGACAGCGGTTTTCTGGGCGGAAGTTTCCGAGTTCGGGCGCCTGGTCGCGCTGACCCTGTGTATCGTCGGCATCGGGCTCATCCTTGCGATCTTCCTGCAGGTCCGGATCGGTTTGCGCCCGCTGGGCCGGCTGCGTGCCTCGCTCACCGCCGTGCGCCAGGGGGAGGCGGACCGGATAGACGAGGCCCTGCCGCGCGAGATCGCGCCGCTGGCGGTCGAACTGAACGCGCTGATCGTTTCCAACAGGGAGATCGTCGAGCGGGCCCGGACCCATGTGGGCAATCTGGCGCATGGTCTGAAGACCCCGCTGTCGGTGATCGCCAACGAGGCGCGGGCCTCGGGAGGCCCGCTGGCCGACAAGGTCTCCGAACAGGCGGGGATCATGTCCACCCAGATCCAGCATCACCTGGAGCGGGCGCGCATGGCGGCGCAGCACCGTGTCATCGGGGTGTCCTGCGAGACCGAACCGGTGCTGTCCAGGCTGATCCGCGCCATGGACAAGATCTACCGGGACAAGGGCATGGAGATTGGCTTCGATCAGCAGGAGGAGATCCGTTTCCGCGGAGAAAGCCAGGATCTTGAGGAAATGAGCGGCAACCTCATCGACAATGCCTGCAAATGGGCCGGCTCCAGGGTCACCGTCCGTGTCGCGCCGCTGATCGATCCCGCCAGCAACAGGGACATGTTCGCCATCACGGTGGAGGATGACGGACCGGGGCTGACGCCCGGCCAGCGGGCCGAGGCCGTCAAGCGCGGCAGACGGCTTGACGAGACCGTTCCGGGAACCGGTCTCGGACTGTCGATCGTCGCCGATCTCGTGGCCCTTTACGGCGGTACGTTCGATCTGGACGGGTCCGATCTGGGAGGATTGAGAGCGCGGCTCGTCCTTCCGGCGCTGCGCAAGGAATAGCGGCTATCTGTCGGTCTTCGCCGGAGCGGCGATGCCGTTACCGTGATAAAGTGTGACACAAAACACACCCACAAAGACCTGTTTGTGGCCAAGTTCGGCCACAAATGGAAAATAACAATGAGTCGATTGCCGGCACGCGCCGGTTTCCACCCCTCCGGGAGCTTTCACGCATGCGTTTGCGCGGTGCCACATGTCTTGCTCTTGCCATGGTCCTGGCCGGATGCTCCCTGACGTCCGGTTCCAAGGAACCGGCGGGTTGGGGAAGCTTCTTCGGCGACCCGAACGCGAATGGGACCAGGTCGGAGGCAAATACGGCGATATCCGTCCTCGTGAACAACGAATTGGGCGATGCGCTCGATCCATCCGATCGCCGGGCCGCGGAAGAGGCGCAGGACAGGGCGTTGCGCGCGCGCGGTGTCGGCGTCTCGGTGGCATGGCAGAACGATCGCACGGGACGCAGCGGCCAGGTCCGGCCCGGCCCCGTCTATTTCGTCAATGACACCAGTTGCCGGGAATTCACCCACGAGATGGTGGTCAACGGACGCGTGCTTCAGGCGCGCGGGGCCGCCTGCGAATCCGAACGCGGCAAGTGGCAGGTGATCGGCTGACCCGTTCCGGGAGCCGTTTTCCGGCCGCCAAGTGACTGCTTTTTCTCAATACTTGCTTAAGTCTTCTGCCGTTAGTATCGCCGCCAAAGGGACCGCGATGTTGATGCTGTGAATGACCTATTCGGACCAGCTTGAAACCAAACTGAAGACTTACCTCGGCAGCCTGCGCCCTCAAGCGGTCCAGGCCCTGGTCCGAAATCTGGAACGGGCGAAGACCCAGAAGGATGCCGACCCGAATCTTCAGTTGGTCCTGTCAGCCGCCGTGGCGCTGTTGCGCAAGCCGCAGCCGGTCCTCACGGATGTTCCCGGTGGTGAGCAGCGGCGCGGCCAGATCCAGCGCATGTTCTTCGCACCGCTGACGGCCTTTCTCATCAATGAAACCCTGCCGAACCGGCAGGAAGGCCGCGTTCACCGCGGCATGCTTGACCGCATCTGGAAATGGCTTGGCCGTGATGTGATGTCGGCCGATGTCCGCATGGTTCTCGAACAGGCAGGCAATGCCGCCGTCAGCGGCGAGCGCATCGATGCGCTCGTTCAGGCCCTGCGCTCACGCGCGGTCGAGGCTGTCGGCGAAAAGCTGCGCCAGGCAGAGATCTCCGAAAAGGAACACCGCCGGATGGCCGCCGAACTCGGCGGCGCGCGCGGCATTGCCGAATTGCGCGACATCCAGAAGATCTTTGCGGCTGAACGCTGGTTGATGCCGTTCCTTCAGAACATTCCGGACCGCATCAATGAAAACCGGCTGAAGCGCGACACCGATGTCCTGCGCATGGTCGACAACTGCTCCGCGCGCTTTCCGGACCATGTGCCGGTGATCGCGGCAGCCCTGGTGGAACGCGCCGAGACGCCCTCCGCCCTGTGTGCCTTCGCGGGCCGTCTGGCCGGCGACACCGATGCCAAGGCGATTGCCGGGTCGCCGTTCGCCCCGTTCGTGGACATGGTCATGAGCGAAGCCGAACGGTTGCAGATCCTGGCCCTCGATCACCGCAACCACAATCCGGACCCGGTCGCCTTTTCACAGGCCCTGTCCGAATATCACACGCTGGTCCGCGGCGTCGAACGCGATATGGACCTGTCGGCAGCCGGCAAGTGGCAAAAACAGCTCGCCGACACCAAACGCAGCATTTCCGGTGTGGTCACCGGAGAACTGAACGGCGCCCACAGCAGCGTCCGCAAGGCACTGCAGGTGCCCAAGTTTGACGAGACCGGAACGTTGCAGGTGGACAAGAGGGCGATAGACGATGCCGTGCGCGCCCTTCGTGTCGTCAACATGGTGCGCAATGCTTCCGAGACATTCGCCGTGAACGACATCGGCAAGCGCACACGGCAAGCCGTCGAACAGACGCTCGAGATCCTCGCCCGGTCCCTGATCACGGATCTGGGAAAACTGCGTGCTCCCCAGTTGGAGGCCCAGATGGCGGCGGCGGACGTGGCCATCATGCTGTCCGAAATCTATTTCGGTTCGGATTATGCCGCCCAGTTGCGCCGCAGCCGTCAATCCGCCCTGGCCAAGGCCCACGCCAATCAGGCTGGCACCGCGGGCGCGCCAAGTCCGGAGCGCAAGCTCGTCGCCAATGCGCTCGGTCGTCGCTGAACTTTCGTCTTCCGCCCCTGAATGCCGAGCCGTTCGGGCAAGCCCCTGCGGAGTGCGAGCCGCGACCCCCGGTCACAGCACGGCCGCCTTGCTTTTGTCCGCATTGAACGGTCTATAGTGCTGCAATGACCTTCTGGATCCTGATCGCTTTTCTGACAGGCGTGGCCGCGCTGTCGGTGTTGGTACCGCTGACGCGCAAACGCGCTTCGCCGGACGATGGGGCCATGCACGCCGACGAGGCGGTTTACCGCGACCAGTTGCAGGCGATTGAAGCGGAACTGGACCGCGGACTCATCGAGGCGGAAGCGGCCGAGGCCGCGCGTACCGAGATCGCCCGCCGGCTTCTGGCCGCCCACGACAGGGACACCGACCCGTCGCTCAAGAGTGGCAAACGTCCCCGGCTCAGGGTGGCGCAGGCTGTTGCCCTGTTCGCGCTCCCCGCTGCGGCCTGCGGGCTTTATCTCTTGCTCGGATCGCCCGGTCAGCCCGACCAGCCGCTGGTTGCCCGCCTTTCGGCGCCCGCTCAGAACCAGAATGTGGATGTGCTCGTGGCCCGGGTGGAACGGCATCTTGCGGACAATCCGGAAGACGGCCAGGGCTGGGCGGTGGTCGCCCCCGTCTACATGTCCCTGGACCAGCCCTTGGCCTCGGCCAGGGCCTATGCCAATGCAATCCGTATTCTCGGACCCCGCCAGGATTGGCTCACCGACATGGGCGAGGCGCTGATGATTGCCAACCAGGGGCTGATCACGGCGGATGCCCGGCAGGCCTTCGAACACGCGGTCACTCTTTCCCCGGACGCGGTGAAGCCGAGGTTCTTTCTCGCCATCGCGCTCGGACAGGAAGGGCGCACGGACGACGCGGTCGCAGCGTGGCAGGCGCTGTTGAAGGACGCGGACCCGGCGGCGCCATGGGTCGGGGCGGCTCAGCGGGAGCTCGCGGGCCTCACGGGCACCGAAGCACCGGCTGCCGACTTGCCCGGCCCGAGCGGCGAGGACATTGCCGCGGCTCGGGAAATGAGTGCGGACGACCAGCAATCGATGATCCGCAACATGGTCTCGGGTCTCGCCGAGCGTCTTCAGGCAGAAGGCGGCTCCGTCGAGGAATGGAACCGGCTGATCCGTGCCTATATGGTTCTCGGAGAGAGGCAGGATGCGGAAAGGGCCCTGGAATCGGCCCGGGCCGCGTTCGCAGGCACCCCCGAGGACTTGACCCGGATAGAGGATGCGGCGGGCCAGCTCGGTCTCACGGGATCGTGACGGCAGGCGAGGCCCTGTCCGAAACGCCGGACGCAGTGGAATTGGACTTCGAACGGTGCGCATATGACACGTAAACAAAGACGGTTGACACTCATCGGAACGGCCGGCGCGGTTCTGGCGGTCGCCCTGGCACTGATCCTGGTCGCCCTGAACGACGAGATCGTTTTCTTCCAGAGCCCCACCGATATAGCAGAGCAGTCCCGTCCCGACGGACAGCGCATCCGGCTGGGCGGGCTTGTCGAGGAAGGCTCGGTCGTCCGCTCCGACAATGCCGTGGTGCGGTTCCGCGTGACCGACCTGGAGAACGTGATACCGGTGACCTACAAGGGCATCCTGCCGGACCTCTTCCGCGAGGGGCAGGGGGTTGTGACCGAAGGTATCGTGGGCGCCGACGGGGTCTTCGTTGCGGACAGCGTTCTGGCGAAGCATGATGAAAACTACATTCCCAGGGAAGTGGCCGAAGCGCTCAAGGACCAGGGGCATTGGCAGGGCGGCGAAGAGGCCGCCAATTGACTTTGCGGGCAGGTCGCGGCTGGACTGAGGATCGAATATGATTGTCGAATTCGGACACTACGCACTGGTACTGGCTTTCGCCATGACGCTGGTCCAGTCGGTTCTGCCGGTTTGGGGCGCCCTGAGCGGGGATGACCGCCTGATGGCGATCGCGCCGCCTGTCTCCGTTACCCTGTTCGTTCTGGTCCTCTTGTCCTTCGTCGCCCTGACCGCCGCGTACCTGAGCTCGGATTTCTCGGTGCTGAACGTGGTGGAAAACTCCCATTCGGCCAAGCCGCTGCTCTACAAGTTCACCGGCGTCTGGGGAAACCACGAGGGCTCGATGCTGCTCTGGGTGCTCATCCTGGTTTTCTTCGGCGCCCTGGTCGGTGTCTTCGGCGGCAATCTCCCGGCCGATCTGAGAGCTGTGACGCTTTCGGTCCAGGGCTGGGTTTCGGCGGGGTTCATCCTGTTCCTGCTGGCCACGTCCAACCCCTTCACCAGGGTGTCCAACCCGCCGCTGGAAGGCGCGGATCTCAATCCGATCCTCCAGGACATCGGTCTGGCGATCCACCCGCCGCTGCTTTACGTCGGCTATGTCGGGTTCTCGATCACGTTTTCCTTCGCCGTCGCCGCCCTCATTCTCGGGCGCATCGATGCCGCCTGGGCCCGGTGGGTGCGTCCCTGGACACTGCTGGCCTGGTGTTTTCTGACCCTGGGCATCGCGATGGGGTCCTACTGGGCCTATTACGAGCTGGGCTGGGGCGGCTGGTGGTTCTGGGATCCGGTTGAAAATGCGAGTTTCATGCCATGGCTGGCAGGCATCGCGCTGCTGCATTCCGCGATCGTCATGGAAAAGCGGGAAGCACTCAAGGTGTGGACCGTGCTGCTTGCGATCTTCACGTTCTCCCTGTCGTTGCTGGGAACGTTCCTGGTCCGCTCGGGTGTGCTGACCTCCGTGCATGCCTTCGCGACCGATCCGACACGCGGCGTGTTCATTCTTGCCTTGCTGTGCTTTTTCATCGGCGGTTCCCTGGCTCTGTATGCCTGGCGGGCGCCGATGCTGAAGCAGGGCGGGCTGTTCGCCCCCATCAGCCGGGAGGGCGGCCTTGTGCTGAACAACCTGTTCCTGACCGCGGCTTGCGCGGCGGTGCTGGTCGGTACCCTCTATCCGCTCGTGCTCGACGCGATCACCGGCGAGAAGATTTCCGTCGGCGCGCCCTTCTTCAACCTGACCTTCGGTCCGCTGATGGTGCCGCTGCTCATGGCCGTTCCCTTCGGACCGATGCTCTCCTGGAAACGCGCCGATCTGGCGGCGGCCTGCCAGAGACTGTATGCGGCCTTCGGTCTTGCGCTGCTGCTGACACTCGGGACGTTTTATGCCTGGGGCATGGACATGGTGCTTGCTCCGCTCGGCGTTGGCCTGGCCGTCTGGGTCATGGCGGGGGCCGTATCGGAAATCGTGACGCGTGTGAAGTTTTTCGAAATCGGCCCCCGGCGCGGGTTCGCCCGGCTCGTCGGCCTGCCGGGATCCGCCTGGGGCACCGCGACCGCGCATTTCGGCGTTGGCGTCACCGTGCTTGGCATCGTCACCGCGTCGGCCTTCCAGGAGGAGCATGTTCTGACGATGCGCCCGGGCGATGCGGTTGAACTTGCCGGCTATCAGGTTGCCTTCGACGGCGCCGCGCCCCGGCGCGGACCGAACTACACCGAGGAAGTCGGGCACTTTTCTCTCCGCAAGGGGGGAGCGCTCGCAGCCGAGCTCGAACCGTCCAAGCGGATCTATACCGCCCGTCAGATGCCCACGACCGAAGCCGGTATCTTCACGACCGGTTTCTCCCAGCTCTATCTCTCGCTTGGCGAGAGCCGGGGCGACGGGGCAGTCAACGTCAGGCTCTACTACAAGCCGCTGATCACCCTGATCTGGATCGGCTGTGTGATCATGGCGCTCGGCGCCGTGTTTTCCATGGCGGACCGGCGGCTGCGGGTGGGGGCGCCGAAGCCGGCGCGCAAGCGCAAGATCCAAACGGCCGCGGCGGAGTAGGGCGATGATCCGGACCCTCATGAAAACCCTGCTGCTGTGTCTTTGCGTTTTCGCCACGCCCGCGCTTGCCGTGGCGCCGGACGAGATCCTGGACGACCCGGCGCTCGAGACCCGGGCCAGAACGCTTTCGGCCGGGCTGCGCTGCATGGTCTGCCAGAACCAGTCCATCGACGACAGCGACGCACCGCTGGCGAAGGATCTGAGGGTTCTGGTGCGCGAGCGGCTGGTGGCCGGCGACAGCAACGAGGAAGTCATCGACTATCTGGTGTCGCGCTACGGTGAATTCGTGCTGCTGAAGCCGCGCTTCGCCTGGCACACCTTGATGCTGTGGGCGGCGGGGCCGCTGGCGCTGATTGCCGGGCTGATCGCGATTTTTCTGGCCCTGCGCCGCAAACGCAGGGGGCGCGATTCTGCCGAGGAAAATGTTCCCCTGAGCGAAGACGAACAGCGCAAGCTGCGGGGCATCCTGAAATCGGGTGCGGACACCTGATAGTTTCCGCCAAGGGTTGCTTTCAAGAAGCATACGGGCAAGTATCTCGCAGTTATTTTATGTTTTGAGATACGGCAGTCCATTATGCGCGGCACGAAGCTGCAACCGGTTCGATCGCAGAGGCTTTTTGCGGCGTGGTTCACGCTGCTGGTCCTGTGCATCCTGCAATTGCCGGGAGCGGTGCGCGGGACAGCGGCGGAAGCTGAACCCTTCAACGAGAAACGCCTCGCGCTCGTGGTTGGCATTTCAGATTATCTGACCGTTCCGGATCTGGAAAACACCGTCCGTGACGGTGCGTTGATCGCCGACACGCTCAGGTCTTTGCGCTTCGACGTGATCGAGGAATACAATCTCGGTCTGAACGGCTTTCGCGCGCTTCTGGACAGGTTCGAGTTCGAAGCCGAAACCGCCGATGTCGCGATCGTCTATTTCGCGGGTCACGGGGTCGAGGTCGGCGGTCAGAACTTTCTGATTCCCGCGGACTCCACGGCGGCCTCCCGCAAGGAGGTCGCGCAGACATCTGTCTCCCTCCAGGATATTCTGGGGGCGGTCGACAAGGCCCGCCAGCTCCGCATCGTCATCCTGGACAGCTGCCGGAACGATCCGTTCGCGCGTGACGGCAACCTCGAGATCGTCACGCTTGATCAGCCGGCCACGGTGAACGGACTGGCCCCTCCCTCTCCCGAAAGAGGCACGCTCGTTGCCTTTGCGGCGAAGGACGGTGCGACGGCTCTGGACGGGGACGGCCGCAACAGTCCCTTCGCCCTGGCGATTTCGGAGACCCTCAAGTCCAGCGATCTGGAGATCGGACTTGCGTTCCGGCAGGTGCGCGACACGGTTCTCAAGGCGACGAACAACTTTCAGGAACCGCACACATACGGATCGCTGTCGGGGGAACCCTATTTCCTGGCCGGCCGGAAGCAGGCAATCAACACGCTGGAAGCCAAAGAGCGGAAGAATGCCTGGAGTGAGCTGGAGGTCGATCAGGAAAAACAGCTGGCCGTGCTTGCCGGCAAGGGCGACATCAGGGCGCTCAAGGGATTGGCCTACATGCGGCTGAACCCCAACGAGGAAAGATACGATCCGGCGGCAGCCGTGGCGCTGCTGCAGAAGGCGGCCGACGAAGGCGACCCGGAGGCGATGTTCGAACTGGCCAGGCTCTATGAGCAGGGGATCGGCGTCGATCAGGACATCGAGCGGGCCCTGAAGCTGTTCCACCTGTCCGCGGACAAGGATTTCGCGGACGCCATCAACGATCTCGGATTTCTGCATTTCCAGGGCGGGCTCGGCGTTCCGCGCGATCCGAACAAGGCGATGGCGTATTTCGCCAGGGCCGCGGATCTTCGGCATCCCGAAGCCATGTTCAATTTCGCAGCTCTCATAGACGACGGCACGGTGGAGGGCCGCGATCTCGACGATGCGGCTGCCTATCTTTACCAGTCCTTGCGCACGGGCAATGAACAGGTTCTCGACCTGCTTTCGGAACGTCCGACAATGTTCAAGCAGGGCACGCGGCGTGCGCTTCAGAAAAAACTGACTGAAAGAGCATTCTACGATGGTGCCATAGACGGGCAATTCGGCCCGCAAACCCAGCGGGGGCTGCGGCGCGCCTATGGAATTTCAGAATAAGACGATTTGATCCGACCGACCCCATTTCAGGGCCGGTCTGGCCGAAAACAAGACTTCTTAAGGTGACACAAGGGAAATTTCTGATGCATAAGTCATATTCAGCCAATTTGTTTTCCATTTTTCTGGGCTTGCTGATGGTCTGCGCCACCCCGGCGGCGGGCTTTGCCGCGCGCACTGGAGACCTCTACCCGCAACCGGCCCCTTCAGGCATTCCGGAATTGCGGTTGCTGACGGACAACCGCGGCTACGGTCCGGAAGGTTCCGGCACCGTCAGGCTTGTGTTCGCCGATGATGTGACCGGGGCAATCGTGCGACAGATCAACCGTGGCACCGCCGAATGCGGCCGCATCGACAAGGTCTACCGGATCGACTGCATGCGCCAGGTCTACAAGCAGGCGGCGGGCGCAACGGGGAACCGCCGGGACTATTCGGCGGTGAATGGCGAGCTGCGCAAGCTTTCAAGGACCTTGAACGGGATTGTCGGCAAGAATGTCGACCGCAAGGCGGGCAAGATCAAGGTGGGCAACAAGTCCTACCGGGCGGTGACCCGGAAGGCCCTGCGCCAGGCTAGCGGCCAGGCCTCCCAGGCAGTCAGTGAAGCCGCGACAAAGTTGCTCCGGTCCGGCGGGAATGCCAAGAAGCGCAAGGTGCATTATACGCGCATCGCGAACGCCGTGAATTCGAGCAAGAAAATCCTGAGGTCCTGAGGACATACGAGCGTGCCCGCTGTCCGGGGGCTGCCTTGAACGGGCCTCGGGCAGCGGGCGCATCGGTGCTGTCACACCAAGGTGTGACTTGCACCTCTTGCGCGCGTGCCTACCTCTGATGCAGTGAAGCTGGAGGTTCCCGAATGTCAATCCGACCCATGAAACTGGAATTCGACGGTGCCCATGGCGCCAGGCTGGCCGCCCGCCTCGATCTTCCGGCCGGAAGAATCCGCGCTTTCGCGCTCTTCGCCCATTGTTTCACCTGTTCCAAGGATATTCCGGCCGCCCGCCACATTGCCGGTGCTTTGGCGGTCGAAGGGATTGCGGTACTCCGATTCGATTTCACAGGGCTTGGCGGCAGTGGCGGCGATTTTTCCTCGACCGGCTTTTCTTCCAACGTGGCAGATCTGAAGCTCGCGGCGGACTTTCTCCGCCGGAACTACGAGGCGCCCCAACTGCTGATCGGTCACTCCCTGGGTGGGGCGGCCGTGCTTTCGGTTGCCGGGGACATCCCCGAGGCGCGGGCTGTCGTGACCATCGGAGCGCCCGCCGATGCCGACCACGTGCTCCATAACTTCAACGGTGCGGAAGAGAATATACGTCGGGACGGTTCCGGAGAGGTGGACCTGGCGGGGCGGACCTTCACGATCCGCAGTGAATTTCTGGACGATCTGGCCGAGCAGACGGTTCGCGACAAGGTGTCCAGGCTCGGCAAGGCGCTTCTGGTGATGCATGCGCCGCTTGACGACACGGTCGGTATCGACAACGCGACCGGCATCTTTGTGGCCGCAAGGCACCCGAAAAGCTTCGTGTCCCTGGACAAGGCCGATCATCTTCTGAGCAGAAGCGCGGACGCCGCCTATGCGGCCCGGGTGATTGCCGGTTGGGTCAGCGGCTATCTCGATCCCGAGCCCGTTGCATCCGCCGGTGAAGCCGGGGATGGGGTGGAGGTGGTCGAAACCGGTCAGGGCAAGTTTCAGGCGATGGTCGCCGGCGGCCCGCACCGGCTGATTGCCGACGAACCGGCTGCCTACGGCGGGCTGGACAGTGGCATGTCGCCTTACGGCTTCCTGTCCGCGGCGCTTGGTGCCTGCACGGTCATGACCCTGCGCATGTACGCCGACCGGAAGGGTCTGAATGTCGACAGGATCGGCACGCAGGTTCTGCATGGCAAGGTCCATGCGGCCGATTGCGAGGATTGTTCCCGGGACCTGAGGGAGAAAGCCGGCCGGATCGACAGGTTCGAGCGGATCATAACCCTGGAAGGTGATCTCGACCCCGACACGCGCGCGCGCATGCTGGAAATTGCCGACAAGTGCCCGGTTCACAAGACGCTGGAAGCCGGCGCGGCGGTCGTGACGCACTACCGGAGCGACAAGGACTGAGTGTCGCGATCGGCGGCATTGCCCTGGTTCAGGCCGCCTGTCCCTGCAACGTCTGCAGCCGGATCTTCATGTAGGAGAGCAGACGGCGGGCGTCCCGCTCCGTCAGGGACTGGTAGTCCGACACCCAGTTGTCGACGGTGGATTGCGATTGCTTGTTGTGCATCGCGCGCGCCTTGCACAGGGCCGCGTAATCGTCGCTTTCCACGCCGATCGCCCGGCACAGCACCGCAATCCCGGCGGCATCATAACGGACAAGCACATTGGTCACGTATTTCTGCTCAAGGCCCGCCATTTCCGAGAGCAGAAAACTGATGTCGTGAAGATTGTTGGACAGGGCAAGCTGTGTGATCGATTTGCTGATCGAGCGCAGACCGGCCCGGATTTCCTTCAGTGTGGCCTTCACGTTGATCCGTGTCGCCTTGCGCTCCAGTCTGGAACCCGCGACGACCTTGCTTGCCTTGTGAAACAGGTCCCGGATGAGGTCTTCGTTGTCCGCGCGCAACTGGCGGATCCGGGACTGCTGCTGATCCGGCATCTGGTTGATCAGCTTGTCATAATCGGATTCCGTGATGTCGGCGCGCTCCATCATGGCATCTCGGATGGTCTCGTCGCGCTCGGCCAGTTTGAGCAGAAGCCGTGATCCCCATTCGGAAATCTCCGCGCCTTCATTGGCCGCAACCGACTGTTTGACGGGGCTCTCGCCGCGTTCCAGCAGCACATCGGTAACATTCGGTTCCAGATGCTTGCGTTTCGAAATCGCCAGCAGGTGACCCTGACCCATCGTCTTTGCAAGTTTCAGGATGTCTTCGGTCTTGAGCACGTTGGATGACGTCAGCATCGGCCTGGCGATATCGATCTCTTCGCGTGCCAGTTCGTAGGCCACTGCGTTGGACGTATTGTCGATCGGGGCCAGTTGCTCGGAGAGCATTCTTTTCTGATCGGATTCCATCGTCGGAAGCATGCCTTCGAGCACCGTGTTGAAGAGCGTGATCTCCTCCATCTGGTAGTTCTCGGCCCCTCGTACGAACAAATCGGTCACATGATCGACGAGTTGGTGGCGTTTTTCCGGCGTGCTTTCCTGGGCCAGAGACAGAAGTTCATTGAGCATTATGAGGTCATCCGTTCAGATCTTGCCGGATCTTACTCACAGACAGTTTACAAGTGTCTAAAGTGCCGGGCAAATTTGGATGAAAAATCATTGGTATTGTCAATAATAACAATAATATTGAAGGTGCGTAAGTGAAATAACGTAAGGTATATTACTTTAATATTGCTAAATGAATATTTGAAGTGATTCAGGAGGCGTAAGCAGACGGGCAGAAATCGTCACGCCAGGCCAACAGGTTGACCTGCTTAAGGGGTCACGCCTTTTTCCGAAACGCCGACATCCATCGGGACATCCCATCCCATCGGAAAGATTGTGGGGATCCGGCTGAAGCTGAAGCCTGCTCCGATGACAAAGGGTCTGGCCGGAAGACCGGCCAGTGTTCGGTCATAATAACCGCCGCCGTTGCCGAGACGGTAGAGATCCCGGTCAATGCCGACGACTGGCGCAAGGACGATGTCGGGGGCCTGTGGCTCTCCGCTCGCGGGAACCGGAATGTTCCAGAGGCCCCGGACCATGTCGCAGCCTGGATACCAGGGCCGGAAGATCAGCGGCGCTTCCCTGGCCGCAACGATGGGGAGCAGGACGGTCTTGCCCCGTTGACACAGCTCGGCCATCAGCGGCCTCAGGTCGGGTTCGCCCCTGATCGGCCAGTAGGCGGCAATCGTTTCGAATGACCGCGCCTCAAGTAAGTGCAACAGATGTGCACTCAGCGCTTCAGTGGCAGCCTGCCGTTCCGTGTGGGACAATTGCTTGCGCCTTGCATAGAGGCGCAAGCGCTCGGATTTTCTGAAACGGCTGACATCGCGGAAGGTTTGCCGGTCAACCAGGTGACCGCCGATGATCAAGTGGGCGTGGCAAGGGGGATCGCCCGGTTGTTCTTCGTCATCGGACATTCTGGATTCCGAGCCGGAGCTGGCCTCAGGCCGCCTGTTCCTGCTTGACGGCCTTCAGCCTCATTTGCATGAGTGCCAGCAGACGTTGGGCATCGGTCAGGTCAAGCATGTGATAGTTTGTAAGCCATTTGCTGCCGGTGCTTTCAGGGAACTTGAGGTGTTTGCAGCGTTCCTTGCAGATTGCCTGAAATTCCATCGCACCGATACCGGTTGCCCGGCACACCGTGGCAATGCCGGTGGAGTCGAAGCGCACCATCAGATTGTGCACGTATTTCATCTCCAGCCCCGAGAAGAACGCCAGCAGTGCGACCGCGTCGAGCAGGTTGTGTTCCCGGGCGAGCTGATAAACCGCCTTGTTCAGGGTTGTCTTGCCGAGACGGATCCCCATCAGCCAGGCCTTCGGATTGATTTTTGATGGTTTTCTCGGGAGTTCCGTGCCGGTAGCGACATTGCCGTCGTCGCGGAACAGGTCCTCGAGCATGGCCTCGTTTGACTTGCGCAGATGCCGGATACGGTCGCCCAGTTTTTGAGGCATGTCCTTCACCAGCGCTTCGAACATCGGCATGGTCAACTCCGCGCCGAGGTTCGCCGCGACGGCCTGTTTGACTTTCCGGTCGCCGCGCTTGACCAGCATCTTGCTCAGGTCGGAGCTGATGTGGTCTCGCTTGGCCAGGCCCAGAAGGTGTCCCTGTCCCTGGGTTTCGGCGATTTTCAGGAGGTCACTTTCCTTGAGACAGGTCGAGCGTTCGAGCACCGCCTCCGCAATGGGAAGGTCGTCGCTGGCCAGGGTTGCGGCGAGATTGGACGACAGTGCCCTGACATCGGCGAGTTTCTCCGACAAGGTCTGCCGGGCTTCGGGAGAAAGGGAATCATAGACCCCCTCAAGCATATTGTTCAGAAGATGCGCTTCATCTGATGCAGCGTCTTCGGAACGTGCAGCCAGCAATCCGGTAACGTGCTCGGCGAGCTCGTGTTTTTTTTCTTTTGAACTGCCTTTGGCAAGGTCGAGAAGTGCATTGGTCATGAATTGCCCTATCAGGTAGAGTTTCACCAATAATCCTTTACAACCGGTGAAAACCGGCAGAAGACCTGTCACAACTGCTGATGCATTTCTCAGTAACCCGCATGTCATCAACGACGCTTGATACTGGATGAGGGAGTTGACCACGTGCCGGCATTGGGCCATGGACGGTCATGATGAAGTCCACGATCCTCTATTCTTTCCGCCGCTGTCCGTATGCGATCCGGGCCCGGCTGGCGATTGCAGCAGGTGGCTGCAGTGTCGAGCTGCGCGAGATCGTGTTGCGGGACAAGGCGCCGGAGTTTCTTCAGACGTCACCGTCGGCCACGGTGCCCTGCCTCAAGCACGCAGACGAGGTCATCGACGAAAGCCTTGATATCATGCTGTGGGCACTGGACCACTCGGATCCGCAACAATGGCTGCAACCGGAAACGGGCAGCCTGACGGAAGCGCTGGACCTGATAGGCACCTGTGACGGTCCGTTCAAGCGCAACCTCGACCGTTACAAATACGATACGCGTTACCCGGACGCGGACCGGCAGGAAGAGCGATCAGCGGCGGCGGACTTTCTTGTCGCGCTCGACGGGCGCCTGGCCCCGGGCGGGTGGCTGTGCGGCGGCCGCGCCTGCCTTGCGGATTATGCCATCCTTCCGTTCGTGAGGCAGTTTGCAAACACGGATCGGGCCTGGTTCGACGGGCAGGACTGGCCGGCACTGTCACGCTGGCTGGAAGATTTCGAGGCTTCCCGCAGCTTCCAGGCCGTGATGTTGAAATGGCCTCAATGGCGCGCCGGAGACGCGGTTGTCCTGTTTCCGTAACAGCGGGATGCGGCCTGGCCGGCCGCAGGCCGTTCCACGGATCATCGAAAAGACCGGCCCGCAAACCGACACGGCCCCTGTGGATAACGGCACACATATCCCCAACCTTACAAAACCTTAATGTCGCCGACAGGCGCCCGTAAGGATGGCTTCCCTATCTTCCACTCGAACCTGAAAGCACGAGTCCCCGTGTGCGCTTCGGGAAATGGCCTTCAATTCGAATGTCGATAGAGGAAGAAAATATGCAAGCCAATCGCTCTGTCTCTCCGCTGCGGTCCCGCCGTGCCAGGTTGCTGGCCGGTGTCGTCGCACTCGGTGCCGCCGGTCTGATGACCACGCAGACACTCGTTCCCGGTCAACTGGCATTTGCCGAGGCCGTGCGCGTCGAAGCTGCCGCCCCTGCGGATTTTTCCGATGTGGTGCGCACTGTCAGCCCGGCAGTCGTAAGCGTTCAGGTGAAGCAGGCAGTCGAGCCGCGCATGATGAATTTTGGCGGACGTGGCGGTGAAGGCAGCGGCAACGGAAATGGCAACGGTTTCGAGGAGTTCTTCAAGGGTCTGCCCGAAGGCCACCCGTTCGAGCGCTTCTTCCGCGAATTCGGCGGCAAGGGGCAGGGCGGCAAGACCCAGCCGGACAAGCCGCGCAGCTACGGTCTGTCCCAGGGCTCCGGCTTCTTCATCTCCGAGGACGGCTTCGTGGTGACCAACCACCACGTGATCGACAAGGGCACCGAATTCACCGTCATCGACCAGAACGGCGACGAGTATAACGCGACGCTGATCGGCGCCGACAAGCGCACCGACCTGGCCCTGCTCAAGGTCGAAAGCGACACGGATTTCACCTATGTCGATTTTGCCGACGAAGCTCCCGAGGTTGGTGAGTGGACCGTTGCCATCGGCAATCCGTTCGGTCTGGGCGGCTCGGTGACGGCCGGTATCGTCTCGGCACGCGGCCGTGACATTGGCGCTGGACCATACGACGACTTCATCCAGATCGATGCCCCCGTCAACCGGGGCAATTCCGGTGGACCGGCATTCAACATGCATGGTGAAGTGATTGGCGTGAATGCGGCGATCTTCTCCCCGTCCGGCGGCAATGTCGGCATCGCCTTCGCGATCCCGGCATCGACCGCTCAGGACGTCATCATGGAACTGAGGAACGGCGGCACCGTCGTGCGCGGCTGGCTGGGCGTCCAGATCCAGAACGTCAGCGCCGACATCGCGGAAAGCCTCGGCCTTGACGAGGCCCGTGGCGCCATCGTCGCCGAAGCACAGGAAAACAGTCCTGCCCGGAAGGCCGGCCTGCGTTCCGGTGATACCATCCTGGCCGTGAACGGCGCCGACGTAGAGGACCCGCGCGAGCTGTCCAAGATCATCGCCGCCTACGAGCCGGATACCAAGGTCGACATCACTGTCTGGCGCGACGGCGAGACACAGGATGTGACCGTGACCCTTGGCCGCCTGCAGGACCAGGAACAGGTCGCGGCGGTTCAGCCGGAAGCCGAAAAGGCCAGGACCAGTCTTGACGACCTCGGGCTGGTGCTGACCACCAAGGCCGAAGCCGGACTGGAAGGCGAAGGCGTTGTCATCGCCGAAATCGACCCGGACAGCCCGGCTGCCGAGAAGCGCCTCAACGCCGGCGATGTCATTCTCGAAGTTGCCGGCATGAAGGTCGACAGCCCGCAGGATGTGCTCAAGGCGCTCGAAAAGGCCGGCAAGGATGGCCGCAAGGCCGTGCTCTTCCGGGTCGAGACCAACAACAACACCCGGTTCGTGGCCCTGCCCATGAACCTGGCCTGATCAGGGCCGGAGCAATCCGGCACCTGTACGGCATGACCGGCCTGCTCTTTGCCCCAAACCCCGACGGGCCGGTCATCGCCAACGTCATGCCTCCGCACAAGGAAGGCAGACCGAGGGTTTTGCCCCAAACCCTGACTTCTGGTGGTGGCGTCTCACATCCGGCGCCGCCACCAGCCATTTTCTTCCCGCCCAACTCAATGTAAAAGGATGACATGTTGAGGATTCTTGTCATTGAAGATGACCCGGAAGCGGCAAACTACCTGGTCAAGGGCCTGAGCGAGCTCGGCCACACCGCGGACCGGGCCGGCGACGGCCAGACCGGGCTGCAGATGGCTCTGGACAGCGAATACGACATCCTTATCGTCGACCGGATGCTGCCGAAGCTCGATGGTCTTTCGGTCATCCAGGAACTGCGTGCCCAGGGCAATCACACCCCCGTCCTGATCCTGTCCGCGCTTGGTCAGGTCGACGATCGTGTGAAGGGGCTGAAGGCCGGCGGCGACGATTATCTTCCCAAACCCTATGCTTTCACCGAATTGCAGGCCCGCGTCGAGGCACTCGCGCGGCGCCCGAAATCGGCCAGCCAGGTCGAGACGACCTACAAGGTCGGCGACCTGATACTCGACCGCATGGCGCATGCCTGCCGCCGGGGAGATACCGACATTCCGCTGCAGCCGCGCGAATTCCGCCTGCTGGAATACCTGATGCAGCATGCCGGCCAGGTGGTCACCCGAACCATGCTTCTGGAAAATGTCTGGGAATATCATTTCGATCCGCAGACCAATGTGATTGACGTTCACATCTCGCGCCTGCGCGGCAAGATCGACAAGGGCTTCGAGACACCTCTCCTGCATACGATCCGGGGTGCCGGATACACGATTCGTGACGCGGCTTAGACGGTTCACACGCACGACGGCGTTCAAGCTGTCGCTGCTCTATATCGCCGTTTTCACGGTGATGTCGGGGTTTCTTCTTCTGTATGTGGCGGACAACACCGATCATCTGATGTCGGAGCAGGTGGTGCAGTCCGTGGATTCCGAAATGAAGGATCTCGCGGATGTCTATGTGCGCGGCGGTGTCCGCGAACTGGTGGACACCATCGGCCGGCGGTCCCGTCATCCCGATGCCAGCCTCTATCTTCTGGTCGACTTCGCGGGCAACGCCCTTGTGGGCAACATCGCCCGGCTGCCGACCACCGTTCTGGAAGAGGCGGACGGTGGCCTGCGCCGGGTCCGCTACACCCGTATCGGCCAGGACCTGGAAGGTGTCGAACGTCAGGCCATGGTGCGCACGTTCGAGCTGCGCGGCGGTTTCCGCCTCCTGGTCGGGCGGGATCTCGGTGACCAGCTCAGATTTGCCAATCTGCTGGCCAATGCGCTGCGCCTCTGGCTGATCGTCGTCGTGGTCATGGCCGCGATCACCTGGCTGTTCGTCAGCCGGCGGGTGATGAAGCGCATCGACGAACTTTCCGCCACCAGCCGCACCATCATGCAGGGCGACCTGTCCGGACGGCTGCCGATCGCCGGAACCAATGACGAGTTCGACAGGCTTGCCGTCAATCTGAACACCATGCTCGATCGCATTGAAGTGCTGATGCAGTCGATGAAGGATGTCACCGACAACATCGCCCATGATCTCAAGACCCCGTTGGCGCGTCTGCAAGCGCGGATCGAGACGGCGCTGCGCGAGGCGAAGGGCGAACAGGGCTACCGGAGCGCCCTGGAGGCGGCACTGGAGGAATCGGACCAGTTGCTGCGTGTCTTCAATGCGCTGCTGCATATCGCGCGGATCGAATCCATGGCTCCCGGATCGGTGATGGCGCCGACGGATCTCAACAAGCTTGTTGCCGAGGTCGCGGACCTTTACGAGCCCCTGGTGGAGGACGAGGGCGGCCGGCTGGAAACGGCGCTCGCACCAGGCCTCAGAGCGGACTGCAACCGCGACCTTGTCAGCCAGGCCCTGGTCAACCTGATCGAAAACGTCCTGAAATATGGCCGCCCGCAAGACGGGAAGCTGGTGATCCGTCTGTCGGGAGGCGAGGAAGACGGCCGCGTGGTCCTGGAAGTCGCGGACAACGGACCCGGAATTCCGGAAGGCGATCAGGACAGGGTGATGGAACGGTTTGTCCGGCTTGAGGAAAGCCGTTCGGAACCCGGTACAGGCCTCGGTTTGAGCCTGGTCAAGGCGATTGCCCGCTTGCATGGGGGAGACTTGCGCTTCAAGAATGAGGGGCCGGGACTGAAGGCCCGGATCGACCTGAAACCGGTCAGCAGCAGGAGCGGGCATGAACAAGGTGGAACAACCGGACAGTCCGGACAACCTGGACAGCCCTGACGGTTGCGCGGGCATTCTTGCCGACCGGATCGCCGTGGTGCCCGGCACCCCGGATCCGGACCACGCCGCCCTGTTTCTCAAGGATCTCCTGGCTTGCACGCAGGCGGGGGAAGCTCTGAGCGCGCTGTTGCGGGAGAAGGCCGGACTGGAAGCCTTCCTGACCGGTATCATCGGCAACTCACCCTACTTGCGCGATCTGATGCTGGCCAATCCGCCGCGTCTGCTCGATCTGCTGCGCGAAGCGCCCGAAGTCCGGCTGGACCGGCTGCTTGTGTCGGCCCGTGAGGCCAGGGCCGAGGACGAGGCCGGCATCATGCGATCCCTGCGACTGCTCAAGCATGACCTTGCCCTGACGCTGGGACTTGCCGACATCTGCGACGCCATCGATCTGACCCGGGTCACCCATGCGCTGGCCGGGTTCGCGGATGCGGCCCTGACCGCCACGATCCGCTTCTGTCTTGCGGACCTTGCCCGCCGCAACAGGTTCGAGCCGGCCGATCCGGAGAAGCCTGAAGTTGACAGCGGCCTGATCGTGCTGGCCATGGGCAAGCACGGTGCCAACGAATTGAACTATTCCTCCGACATCGATCTGATCGTGCTCTACGATCCGGCGAAAGCGCCGATGGCCGGCAATGCGGAAGCTCCGGTGGAATTCGTCCGGCTGACAAGGCGGCTCGTGAAGATCATGCAGGACCGCACGGAAGACGGCTATGTTTTTCGTACCGATCTCCGGCTGCGCCCCGATCCCGGCGCGACGCCGCTTGCCATGTCTATCCCGGCGGCCCTGGTCTATTATGAATCCCTCGGCCAGAACTGGGAACGCGCCGCCCTGATCAAGGCGCGGCCCTGCGCGGGCGATATTGAGGCCGGCGCGTCCTTCCTTCATGAAATCGCCCCCTTCATCTGGCGCAAATACCTGGACTTCGCCGCCATTGCCGACGTCCAGTCGATCAAGCGGCAGATCCACATGCACAAGGGCCACGGCACCATCGCGGTCGCGGGCCACAATGTGAAACTCGGGCGCGGCGGCATTCGCGAGGTCGAGTTCTTCGTCCAGACCCAGCAGTTGATCGCCGGGGGGCGCAATCCCGCACTGCGGGGGCGGCGCACGCTCGAGATGCTGGATGCGCTTTGTGACGCGGACTGGATCCGGGCGCGCACGCGGGACGACATGGCCGGAGCCTATGGTTTTCTGCGTGATGTCGAACACCGCATCCAGATGCTGAACGACGAACAGACCCAGCTCCTGCCCAAGGACGAGGACGGTTTGCGGCAGGTGGCGGCACTGATGGGGTTTGACAGTCTCCAGGCCTTTGAAACGGCCCTTCTGGAACATCTGCACGCGGTGCAGGGACATTATGCGGAACTGTTCGAGGACGTGCCGGCGCTGTCGTCGGAGATCGGCAACCTGGTCTTCACCGGTGACGACCACGATCCGGACACGCTGGAAACCCTGGCGGGGCTTGGCTTCAAACAGCCGGCGGAAGCGGCCGCGATCGTCAAGTCCTGGCATTTCGGACGCTATCCGTGCACGCGCTCGACCAGGGCACGCGAGCGGCTGACCGAAATGCATCCGGCGCTGCTTGGCGCGCTCGCGGCCACGGAAAACGCGGATACGGCGCTGCGCGCATTCAACAGCTTTCTGGCGAAACTTCCGGCCGGCGTTCAGCTGTTTTCGCTGCTGAGGTCCAACCCCCAGCTCCTGACACTGCTGGCGACGACGATGGGCGCCGCACCCCGCATGGCCGAAACCGTTTCCAGGCGGGTTCATGTGCTCGATGCGGTGCTGGATCCTGCGTTTTTCGGGGCGATGCCGAGTGTCGAGGAATTCAGGCAGGGTCTGGACCGCACGCTCTCTCAGGCGCGGTTTTATGAAGAAGCGCTGGACCGGGCGCGCATATTCACCCAGGAGCAGCAGTTTCTGATCGGTCTCAGGTTGATTTCCGACACCTTGTCGGCCGACCGGGTCGGCTTCGCGCTGGCCCGGCTTGCCGAAGTGGTTGTGGACCGGTTGCTGACACAGGTGATCGCCCATGTGAACGAGAGCCATGGCGACGTTCCGGGCGGCAACGTGGCGGTGCTTGCCATGGGCAAGCTCGGCGGGCGGGAGATGACGGCGGCCTCGGACCTCGATCTGATCCTGCTTTACGAGGCGCCGGAGAACGTCCGGCAGTCGGACGGCAAACGGCCGCTCGCCGTCACCCAGTATTACACCCGCCTGACCCAGCGCCTGGTCACGGCGCTGTCCGCCCCGACGGCGGAAGGCCTGCTTTACGAGGTCGACTTCCGCCTGCGGCCATCCGGCAACGCCGGTCCTCTTGCCACGAACCTTGCGGGCTTCATCGCCTACCAGAAGAAGGAAGCGTGGACCTGGGAACACATGGCGCTGACGCGGGCGCGGGTGATCGCCTCGACCTCGCCGGACTTCCGCGACAAGATCTACGACAGCATCTGCGGCACCCTGGTCCAGCCGCGCAACCGGGAAAAGCTTGCCGACGACGTGAGGGAGATGCGGGCGCGGATCGAGAAGGACAAAGGCACGAAATACATCTGGGACCTCAAGCACGTTGCCGGAGGTCTCGTCGATATCGAGTTCATCGCGCAATTCCTGCAGCTCGCCCACGCTCAGGAAGACAGGTCGGTCCTGGCCCAGGGAACCGAGCAGGCCCTGGAAGCGGCCCGCGACGCGGGCGTCCTGGGCGTTGACGACGCCGAACTGCTGCTGGAAGCTCTGCGGCTCTACCATCGCCTGACCCAGGTTCTGCGCCTTGCACTGTCCGGAAAATTCGTGCCTGCCGAGGCGCCGCGCGGCGTGCTCGACCTTTTGGTGCAGGCGTCCAGTGTTCCGACCTTCAAGCGCCTGGAAACGGAACTCGCCGATCTTCAGTCGCGGGTGCGGGCGACCTTCGAACGGTTCGTTGGAAGGGTTCAACCCGCCGGGAACTGATCCGCCGGGTCTCTCCCCTTGCCCGCATGTCCGCGCGGCGCCCTGTTCCCGCCTTGAGAAACGAGATCCGCTTGGGCCGGAACCTGCAACGGTTCCCGCAGCCCATCGACTGAAAACTCCTTCCAGGAAAAAGACCGGCTTGCGTGCTTGCGCGGTGACGCGCGGCACAGGGATGCCGCCGCCGGATCCTCCATATACCGGTCACGAGCCGAGCAAGGAGAATTCAATTGGCGCTGCATCGGGATTTGAAGAACATTACTGATTGGGCGTGGCTGGCAAGAGCGGACCTGATGCGGAAAGCCCGGGCCACCGGCCGGCCGAAAGGACAGACACATCTGGCGCGGGGCAATCCCGCGGTCAAGGAGATTTACGGCTATATCTGCGGCGCGGTCAAAGGAACGGCTGTTTCCGAAAGGACGATGACCAGATTTTCCCAGACACTCTACAGGAAGCTCCACAACAAGCTTGCTGGCCGTATCAGGTACCTCTGCCAGACCGACGATGTTAAGGAAATGAGGGACCTTTCCAATTTTCCGGCGCCCAGAGAATGGGTCGGCGCATTCATCCATTTTCAGAAGCGCCCGATGCCCGCATGCACCGAGCGTGTCTATGTGAATCTCAAGGAGCCGACGAGGGCGAATGCGTTCAGCGCGATTCTGAAGAAGATCTGGCATCTGCCCGGCGTCAGCAGCGCGAAGGTTGCCGCGCCGGGGGCGGTCAAGACGGACACGGTCCTTGTTTACTGCGACACCAGGGAAACACGTCAGGAAGTCATCAGGATCATCACCAGGTACAGGAAAAGAAACCTGAGATACTTCGGTTCGGAGCTGCCGAAACTGGTGGCTTCGGCAGGGACGGGCATCGGACACGGCGCCGAGCCGCCGGACATTCACCCGGAAAGACCGAACAGCCAGAGGTTCGAAGCCGGAGACACCGATGGCCAGAGCTTCAATTACTACCGGGCGACGCTCATCTTCATCGCGCTCGAACGCACGCAGTTCCCCGAGGAAATGTCCCAGGATTTCAGCAGGGCGGGTGTCAATCTGACCGGATTCCAGAATGCCAACCGGAGACACGGAATGCATCTGGACATTGCAGGGCAACAGAAGAAGCAGGTGAACGCCGTCCGGAACATGGGTCAGAAGATGGAGTTCGAGCAGCGCGTGGAGGAGGTCTTCCGGCTCGCGGGACTGGATGCGGCCCATCCGGAAACCCAGGGCGATCCTATCCTGAATGCGCCGCCGCCGCCCCCGCCGCCAGCACATTGAGGAACGGCCCCAATCGTGCGACGCCGCCGCTCAGGCGGCATCCTGCTCCGCCAGGGGCAGGGTGAAACTGACCGTGGTGCCCTTCCGGACCTCCGAGCGGATGCTCAGGCTGCCGCCGTGCAGGTCGACCAGAGAGCGGGCGATGGCGAGGCCGAGGCCCGAGCCCTGGTGTGTCTTGGTGAACTGGTTTTCCACCTGCACGAAGGGTTTCGCGAGCCGTTGAATGTCTCTGGCGGAGATGCCGATGCCCGTATCGCACACCTCGAACCGCAGCTTGTCGCCGCGCGGGTGCGCCTTGAGGGTTACCGTGCCGTTGTCGGGAGTGAACTTGACGGCGTTGGCGAGCAGGTTCAGCAGGATCTGTTTCAGCGCGCGCTTGTCCGCCTTCACATGAAGATTGCTTGCCACATCAGCCGTGACCGTAATGTTTTTCTCGGTGGCCGCACCGGTGACGATCCGGCCGGCATCCTCGGCGGCCGCCGCGGCACTGACGGTCTCCGTCTCGATACTCATCCGCCCGGCCTCGATCTTCGACATGTCCAGAATGTCGTTGATCACGTTGAGGAGATACGTTCCGGACGAATAGATGTCCTTGCAATAGTCTGAATAGCGGTTGGTGCCGAGCGGTCCGAACATCTCCTGGGTCATGATGTCGGAGAACCCGATGATGGCGTTGAGCGGCGTGCGGAGTTCGTGAGAAATATTTGCAAGAAACTCTGACTTGGCCTTGTTGGCGGCTTCCGCCCGGGTTTTTTCTTCCTGATACTTGTCGGCCATTTCAACCAGCTGGCGGGCTTGGAATTCCAGGGTCTGCCGGGATTTCTGCAGGTCGGAGACGGTGGCCTTGAGCCGTTTCTCCGACTCCATCAGCTTCTCTTCGTGCTTTTTCAGGGCGGTGATGTCCGTGCCGACCGACACGAAGCCGCCATCCTTGGTGCGGCGCTCTGAAATCTGAAGCCAGCGCCCGTCCTCGAGCTGGGCTTCATAGGAACCTTCCGGTGCTCCGCCGCGCTGGCGCACGGTGACCCGCTGCGGCGCGATCTCCGTGTTGGAAGCCGCGGCCATCACGTCCTTGTAGGGGGTCCCGGGCTTGATCACCGCATTGGGCAGGTTGTGCAGGGACTGGTAGTTGGAATTGCAGATCACCAGCTCGTTCTTGAGGTTCCACAGCACGAAGGCTTCGGAAATCGTCTCGATCGCGTCGCGCAGGCGCAGATCCGCCATGCGGCTTTGCTCTGCCAGTTCGTGCTGTTCGGTGATGTCGATGCAGATCCCGATCAGGTGCGGTTCGGCCCGTCCCGGCTCGGACTGGATCTCGCCGCGGGCGCGCAACCAGATCCAGCTGCCATCCGCGTGGCGCATGCGGAAGGTTTCATCGACCAGGGTCTCGCCGCTCTCCAGCAGGTGTTCGGCCAGGCCGAGCAGGTCGATGTCGTCCGGATGGGTGATGTCGGCAACATCCCCGAAGCTCAAAATGTCGTCCTTGGGTTCACGCCCGAGCAATTCGTAAAGCGATGACGACCAGAACATCCGCCCGCGGGAAAGGTCCCAGTCGAACAGGCCGCAACGGCCATGGGTCAGGGCGGTGTCGATGCGTCCCCGCGTGGCGGCATACATGTCGTCCGCGGCTTCTGCGCGGGATGCCTGGCTGAAGAAGCCGTAGATGACGGCCAGGAGAACGAGAGAGGTGCCGACGAACAGGGTCACATTCGCTGAAAGATCGTCCCGCCACTTGGAAAAGATCGCGCTTTCCGGCTGGAGCACGGCGATCATGCCCAATTGCCCTTCAAGATGGTGGACTGTCACAAGGGACTGGACGTCACCGGCGCCATCGCCGAAATCCACGGGAACAGGCAGGACGCCCGCGCGGGCGCCGAATACCGTCAGCGGTTGCGAGGGGCCGAGGATGTCGCTGATCGGGCGGCTTTCCAGTGAGGGCTGGGCCGGGGCCGAGGCGACGATCCTGCCGGTCTGGTCGGCGACCAGAAAGATGCGCCCCTTGCTGGTGGCGCCCGCCGGAAGGCTGTCGGCCAGGATGCGCTTGAGCGTGGTCCGGTAACCGGTCTTCGGCAGGCCTTCTTCCGGAAGGGCGAGGCCGCTGGCGACCACAGAGGCCATCAGGCTGAGGGTTGTTTGCGCGCTTTGCCGGGTCTGGGTGTGGTCATTGGCAAGTTCGCCGGCACGGAAGACGGCGAGCACGAATATGAACAGGATGGCAAGGCCCGGAATGAGGCGGCGCATCAGCGCGTCGGAGCGTGCCAGGCCGTCACGAAAGGAACCGACCATCGAGCGCAGCGGCAGACCCGTCAGGGTCGCACTATTCTCAACATCGGAATCCTTGTCGCCGCGCCGCTCAGATGCGTCGCCGGCCAGTGTTCGCGCCATGGAAAGTGTGCCTCAAAATCCGCCGCTTCGGAGATCTCCCCGAATCACTTCCATTTGAATCAAAAGGTTTGGTGTTGTCCAGACCCGGGCAAGAAGAAAATGGTTAACGCGCGCCGGGCTTTTCTGCTCTTGCGTTAACCTCTTCCAGTATTGCGCACTATTGCAGGGATCTGTCGACAATGTCGCGGCTGTCTCTCGATAGATTTTCGTAGGAAGAAACCCTGAGGAGCGCGGATTCCGCAAGGGCAGATCTCTGTGGGTCAAGCGCGCGCCAGGAGCGGAAGCTTGTCAGAAGTCGCGAGGCGACTTGCGGGTTCCGCTTGTCGATCTCGAGTGCCGATTCGGCAATCAGCTCGAAACCGGCTCCATCGGGCCGGGCAAACTGGGTGGGATTGCCGGTCGCGAAGGACTGGAGCAGCGCCCGCACGCGGTTCGGATTGGTCGGATCGTAGAGCGGATGGATCATCAGGTCCCTGACCTTTTCAACGGTCTCGGGACCCGGGTCTGTGGCCTGCGTCATGAACCATTTGTCCATTGCCAGGGAATTGTGTTCATAGCGGGCGCGGTACTGTTCCAGCGCTTCGTCTTTTGCCGGCATTGCATCATGGACAAGCAGGGTCAGCGCCGCCAGCCTGTCCGTCATGTTGTCGGCTGACGTGAACCGCTCCAGCACGATCCCGGCCGCTCCGGATGCGGACACCGCGCAATAATGGAGCGCCCGGTTGGCGAGTGCGCGTTTTCCCGCGGATGCCGCGTCCGGAGCGTAGGCGCCAGCCGGCACAAGCTCCGTCGCCTGTTCCAGGAACGCCGCAACATGCGCCCGGCCGATCTCCCGGCGCAGGACCGCGCGGGCGGCGTGAATGTGATCCGGGTTCACGTTCTTGCCGATTTCCTGCGCGATATCGGCCTCGCCCGGCAGGGTCAGGGCCAGGGCGCGGAGCGCTTCGTCCAGGGACATGTCGCGCAAGGTGGCGCCGAACACGTCGATCACGTTGCGCGAACACACAGGCGGATGGCCATCCCCGTGGAGCGCGGTCAGCCGCACAAGGTCCTGCATGGCAAGATCCTGGACCGCCTGCCAGCGGTTGAACGGGTCCCTGTCATGGGCCGCCAGGAAGACAAGGTCTTGCGGATCCTGCTGCTGATCAAGACGCACAGGAGCGGAAAATCCGCGCAGAAGCGACAGAACGGGCCTTGAGGCGATGTTGCCGAAGCGGACCTTCTGGCGGGCCTGGTCCAGTATCAGAACATCACCGGAAATCTGCGCGCCCTCCGCGGACGTTACCTCAAGGTCCTCTCCGTTGGGACCGAGAAGACCGAAGCGCAGGGGGATGACGGCGGGCTTGCCGGTTTTCTGTCCGGGAACCGGCGGGATCTCCTGGCTGAGCGACAGCTCGAAGGTCTTGCGGCCGGGATCGTATTCGGTCTCGACGGTGACGACGGGTGTGCCCGCCTGCTCGTACCACAAGGAGAACCGGGACAGGTCCGAGCCGGTGGCATCCTCGAAACATGCCAGAAAGGCTTCGATGGTGGTTGCGTCGCCGTCATGGCGGTCGAAATAGAGATCCAGGCCCGCCCGGAAGGCGTCGTCGCCCAGGAACGTCTTCAGCATGCGGACGACTTCCGCGCCCTTCTCGTAAACGGTCGCTGTGTAGAAGTTATTGATCTCGTGATAAATTTTCGGGCGAACCGGATGCGCCAAAGGGCCTGCGTCTTCCGGGAACTGGTGCGACTTCAACAGGCGCACGTCGGAAATCCGCTTGACCGCTCGCGAGCGCATGTCGGAAGAGAACTCCTGATCGCGAAACACGGTCAGGCCCTCCTTCAGGCACAGCTGGAACCAGTCACGGCACGTGATGCGGTTGCCGGTCCAGTTGTGGAAATACTCGTGTGCGATCACCGCTTCGATATTGGCGTAGTCCTGGTCTGTCGCGGTTTCCGGGTCGGCCAGAACATACTTGTCGTTGAAGATGTTGAGGCCCTTGTTCTCCATCGCGCCCATGTTGAAGTCCGACACGGCGACGATGTTGAAGACGTCCAGGTCGTATTCGAGACCGAAAACCTCCTCGTCCCAGCGCATGGAGCGCTTGAGCGAATCCATGGCCCAGCCGCAGCGGTCCTGCTTGCCGTGCTCGACATAGATGTTCAGCGTGACCGGCCTGCCGGACGCGGTGGTAAAGGTGTCCGTGACCCGGGCCAGGTCTCCGGCGACAAGGGCGAACAGATAGGCGGGCTTGGGATGGGGGTCGTGCCAGACCGCATAGTGGCGGCCGCCGGTCTCCAGATCGCCGGTTTCAGCCGGATTGCCGTTCGCGAGCAGGACCGGACACGTCGCCTTCGGCGCGACCAGCCGGGTCGTAAAGACCGCCAGATTGTCCGGCCGGTCCAGGAAATAGGTGATGCGCCGAAAGCCTTCCGCCTCGCATTGCGTGCAGTAGGTTCCGGAGGACCGGTAAAGACCCATCAGCTTGGTGTTGGCGTCCGGATCGATTTCGGTTTCGAGCGTGAGTTCGAACGGCTCACCCGGCGGCGTCCGCAGTTCGAGCCGGTCGTCGGAGGCGGCAAAGGCACAGGCGGGCAGGGGCTCTCCGTTCAGCCTGAGGGCCTTCAGGGTCAGCTCGTCGCCGTCCAAAACGAGGGGCGTGCCCTCGGCCGTTTCCGGCTGTCTGTGCACCGACATAGTCGCGGTGACCAGGGTCGCCGTCGGCTCGAGTTCGACATTCAGATACACCGTGTCGATGCGGTAGGCGGGCGGATAGTAGTCTTCCAGCCGGATGGCCGGCGCCGTTTCGGAACGCATCTGGAACTCCTGGACAATCGGTCTGCACACAATGCGAGCATGGCGCGCGCTGGGCTACCGCGTTAGCACGAACCGGAAGAACAGCCAATTGCGCATTCTCGAACAGGCGCCCGTGACATGCACAACCGGCACGCGCGGATCCGTCCGTTCAGGAGCGTGCGGGTTCTGTCACAGCGGCCGGGACGGAAATTTCGCCGGACACCGGCATCCCTTCGGCGTTTCGGAAGGCTTGCCGCAACTTCGACCGACGGAAGTTGGCCGTTCTTCCGGATCAAACTCCATAATTGAATTCCTTCGTTTCGAGGGGTTTCCTTATACGGGAAAATGGGCCAAACAGCACCACACAAGATGGGGCAAGGAAAGCTGGGGCAGGATCCGGCGAAGAACCTGTCGAATGGGGATTTTGGTTTATGAGCCGCTTGGACAGTTTTATCCGCCGCATGACATCGCAGAAAATTTTGCTGGAGTACCTCGTCAACAGGGTCAATGAAGTCGAGGGTCCGGTTCTGGAACTGGGGCTGGGCAACGGCAGAACCTACGATCATCTGCGCGAAATCTATCCGGACAAGGAAATTTTCGTTTTCGATCTCACGATGAACTGCCATCCGAGCTGCGCGCCCGATGCCGAGCACATGATCCTCGGAGATATTCGCGACACGCTTGCGTTCTGCGGTCCGCGCGTGAAGGCCAGAGCCTCCTTCGCTCACATCGATATCGGATCGGCGGACCCGACCAACGATCTTGCGATCGTTCACTGGCTCGCCCCGGTTGTCGACGAGCGCATGGCGGTCGGAGGCTTCGTGCTGTCGGCGCTTGAACTCTCGCTGCCGAATTTCGAGGTGCTCGAAAAACCCGATGGCATTCATCCCGGCCGCTATCACATCTACCGCAAGACTGCCGAGGCCTGATACCGGGGCCACGCGAGGAATTCCGAAATGAGCGCGCCGCTGGAAGGCATCAAGGTCGTTGAACTCGCCCGCATACTGGCCGGTCCATGGACCGGACAGACACTCGCCGATCTCGGTGCGGAACGTCATCAAGGTGGAAAGTCCGCAAGGGGACGACACAAGGGGCTGGGGGCCGCCTTTCGTCAGCGACGAAGACGGCAACGACCGCGATGCGGCGTATTTCCACGCCTGCAACCGGGGCAAACGCTCGATCACGGTCGATTTCCGCACCGAAAAAGGCCAGGACATCGTCCGCCGGCTTGTCGGTCAGGCCGACATCCTGGTGGAGAACTTCAAGGTCGGCGGTCTTGCCAAATACGGACTGGACTACGACAGCCTGCGGCAGGTCAATCCGAAGCTGATCTATTGCTCGATCACCGGCTTTGGCCAGGAAGGGCCCTATGCCCACCGCGCGGGCTACGACTTCATGATCCAGGGCATGGGCGGCATCATGGACCTGACCGGTGAGCCGGACGGCAGTCCGCAAAAGATCGGGGTCGCCTTCGCCGACATTTTCACCGGCCTTTATGGTGTTGTCGGAATTCTCGCCGCCCTGCGCCGCCGCGACCAGACAGGCGAGGGCGAATGGGTCGACATGGCCCTTCTCGACGCGCAGGTCGGTGTTCTCGCCAACCAGGCCCTCAACTACTTCGTCTCTGGCAAGGCGCCGAAACGCCTCGGCAACGCCCATCCGAACATCGTGCCCTATCAGGTTTTTCCTGCAAAGGACGGTCACCTGATCATCGCCGTCGGCAATGACGGTCAGTTCCGGCGCCTGTGTGCGGTACTCGGCCTGCCGGAGCTGGCGGACGTTCCGAAATTCGCCACCAACGCCGCGCGGGTCGCGGCAAGGTCGGAGCTGGTGCCGCTTCTTTGCGCTGAAACGGAGACGCGGACCCGGGACGACCTTCTGGCCGCGCTCGAAGGCGAGGGCGTGCCGGCCGGCCCGATCAATTCCGTCGAGGATGTCTTTGACGATGCACAGGTCAGGCACAGGGGCATGAAGGTCGATTTGCCGGCAACCGGGGTGGCAAACGGGTCGGTCGCCTCCGTGCGCACGCCGATCAGGTTCGCGAATGCGGAGCTGGTTCTGGATCGGGCGGCGCCCGCTCTGGGAGAACATACCGCGGAAATTCTCGCAGAGCTCGGCCTTCGGTCCGATCCCGCCGGTCGCGAGCCGTCTGACTGATTAGTTGCCGGCCGTCGCCGCCATGCGCTGACCCGAACCCTGTGCCTCGGAGGCCGTCTTGAAAGAACCGGAATTCCTGAAGATCCATGACGCCAGCGTGCTTTCCGACGATTGGGGGAAACTGACCCGATACAGGTTCGCCTATCGGCGTCGGGACGGCACCTGGCAGGACCTGACCCGCGAAGCCTATGATCGCGGCAACGGCGCCACTTGCCTGTTGCACGATCCGGACACCGATTGTGTCCTCCTGACCCGGCAGTTCCGGCTGCCGGTGTGGCTGAGCGGCAGGGACCCGTTCCTGATCGAGACGCCGGCCGGTCTGCTCGAAGGTGCGCGCCCCAAAGAGCGCATGCGCGCCGAACTGATCGAGGAAACGGGTTTCGATGTCTCGCGCCTGGAGCACCTTTTCGATGTGCACATGAGCCCGGGGTCCGTGACCGAATATCTGTCGTTCTTCATCGGGACATACCACCCGGGCGATCGTGTGTCGGCAGGGGGCGGTGACGAAAGCGAAGGCGAGGACATCGAGGTGATGCATGTGCCCCTGGCGCAGGCGCTCGCCATGATCCGGTCCGGAGAGATCGCCGACGCGAAAACCATCATCCTGTTGCAGGATCTCGCGCTTCGGCGGGCCGGGCTCCTGACCAGTTGATCGGCCGGTGAGGCTACCGCCTTAATTTGACGCGTTCTGGCAGGCAGGGTCAGGCAAACGCGGGCGGACGGGTTCCCATCAGGCCCGGTTCGTATAAGCTGCCAAACGACAATGAGAGGCTTTGCCTGACAATGACCAAAAAGCGCAGTGATCGCCGGATCATGCTATCCCTGACGACCATCGTCGGGCTCGGCTTCGGTGCATTTGTCGCCGTCGCACTGGGTCTGGTGCTGGCGCTCTCGATTTCGGCCAATTTCCGCAACACGTTTTCGCTGCTCAACGACAAGACCATTCTCAGCACACAGGCTCTGGAAACGCAGCTGCGCACCCACTTCGCCTCCGTCGAAAACGCCATTATCGGACTGAAACCCTATTTCGATGAAGGCACGATCGGCATCGACACGCCGGAACGAACGCTCCAGGACCTGTCGATCGCGCTGAAATCGAACAAGAATATCACCACGCTTGCGGTCACCGGTCCCGATGGCCGGCGGCTTGGTATCTACCGTGCGCCCAATGGCAAGCTGTGGCGGATAAATTCCGATGCGCCACCGCCGGGCATGACCATGAAGAGGTTGCCCCAACTGGGCGCGGACAGTCCCGCGACCTGGGGCGCGCTGGTGAAACATGAAGTCGGGCTGTTCGCGAATGTGTCCGTGCCGCTTGTCCGAGACGGCCAGGTCATCGGGATGCTGACCGCGGCCACATCGATGGAGGCGCTGGGCCGGATCGTCTCGCAACAGGACGAAGGCCTGGACAACACGGTTTTCGTGCTTGCGGACGGCGAACAGGTCATCCTGCATTCGGATGCGGACTGGCTGCAGACCGGGGGCAGCATCAGGGATAATTTGCCGGCGAGCTGGCAATCGCTGGGCGATCCGGTTCTGGCCGAGATGGCGAACGAAGAGACGCTGGAAGAATTTCAGAAAGCCGCCGACCTCGGCATCGAGGTGTCGTTCGTCAAGGCCAACAATGCCGACTACATTTTGATGAAGGCGCACCTGGACGGTTTCAGCGACAAACCCTGGACCGTGGGGCAGTATTTTTTGAGCGCGACCGTTTCCCGCGAAGTCCGGCGATTGGCCGGGTCGATGTTCGTCGGCCTCGGTGCGCTGGTCGTTTCCGTCCTGATCGCGTTCTGGATGGGGCGCCGGGTGGCCAGGCCGCTGAAGTATCTGGCGCTTCAGTCGAAGCGTGTCGGCACCTTGTCGCTGAACGAGGTGGAACCGCTGCCGCGCAGCCGTGTCGCGGAGATCGATCAGGTCGCCCTGGCCTTCAACTCCATGGTGGAAGGCCTGAAGGCCATGAACACCTATGTGCCCAGGTCCCTGTTCATCAAGCTCATGCGCCTTGGCGGCAGCTCCGCGGCGGACGCCCGTGAAGCCGAACTCACGGTTCTGTTCACCGATATCGTCGGCTTCACGGCCCTGTCGGAACATCTCAGCGCCGAGGAAACGGCGCGGCTTCTGAACGACCATTTCGCCATTCTGGTGGAGGCGGTGGAAGCGGAGGACGGCACCGTCGACAAGTTCCTGGGGGACGGCATGCTGGCCTTCTTCGGCGCGCCGGATGCCCGGCCGGACCATGCCGAGGCGGCCATCCGGACGGCCCGTCGGATTGCCGTCGCCCTGAGGGAGTCCAACCGGAAAGCAGTCGCCGAGGGCCGCCCGCCGATGTCGCTGCGCATCGGAATTCATTCCGGGCCGGCGGTTGTCGGCAATGTCGGGGCGCTCGACCGGTGGAACTACACCGTGGTCGGCGACACGGTCAACGCGGCGGAGCGCCTTCAGACACTCGGCAAGGAAGTCCCGGACAATCCGGAAGTGACGATCCTGGCGAGCGCTGCCACCGTTGCCCGCCTGCCGGGAGAGCGCCATCACAGAGCCGTCGGCGCGCATCATCTGCGCGGACGCAGCGGGCCGATCGAGGTCTATTGGCTCGACCCGTTCGGGAGCCCCGAGCTGGAAGCGGCCGAACCGGTGCAGGCGCCCGGCACGGCCGCCGAGTAGATCTGCCCCAGCGGAACGCCGCGTGGCGGGCACCCGATGAGCCCCCAATTCACTGTTTGTGACGCAGATCACACAAATCCAGCGAGAATTCTGCATTGCTATCAGCGGGCAAATTTGATTGTCTTTCAAATGCAATAGGGGCTTAGTAAGCCTCCTTAGGACAATCCCTGGCTGGGAGGAAGCGTGCGGTGAATGTTCTCTCTATCGAGGGACTGACAGTAGATTTTAATACGGCGGAAGGCCGGGTTCGGGCGGTTGACGACGTATCGTTTGTCATCCCCGAAAACCGGACGGTTGCGCTCGTGGGCGAATCCGGCTCCGGCAAGACGGTCATTTCCCAGACCATCATGGGGCTCCTGCCGCAGGCGGCGACCATATCTTCCGGAAAAGTGATCCTGGCCGATCCCACAGGGGCGGAGCCGCCGGTCGACATCGCGACGCTCGAGCGCAAGGGCGCGAAGATGCGGCACCTGCGTGGCAACCGCGTCGCCATTATCTTCCAGGAACCGATGACCTCGTTGTCGCCGCTCCATACGATCGGTGACCAGATCGGCGAGGCGGCGCTGCTGCATCGCAATGTTTCAGGCGCGGAAGCGCGCGAATTGACCAGGACAATGCTGAGCCTGGTTCACTTCCCGGACCCGGAGCGGGCCCTCGACACCTATCCGTTCGAATTGTCCGGCGGCCTGCGCCAGCGGGCCATGATCGCCATGGCCATGATCTGCCGGCCGGCGCTTCTGATCGCGGACGAACCGACCACGGCACTGGACGTGACCATCCAGGCTGAAATCCTGAAGCTGATCCGCGAGGTCCAGGCCGAATTGCGCATGTCGGTGCTGATGGTCACCCATGACTTCGGCGTTGTCGCCAACATGGCCGACGAGATCGCGGTCATCTATCACGGCCGGATCATGGAAAAGGGCACGGCCCAGCAACTCTTCTCGGACCCGCAGCACGACTATCTCAAGGCCCTGCTCAATGCGGTGCCGAGCTTCCATATGGCCAAGGACGAGCGCCTGGTTCCGATTCGCCCGATCGTGCTCAACTCGGAGGATCTGACCGCCAACCGCCCGCATTGCGATGTCGCCCCGGGCGAGCCGCTCGTCGAAATGCGCGATGTCACCAAGAAGTTCACCCTGCGCAAGGGCTCCCTGCTGGGCGGCAAGGTCAGGACAATGACCGCGCTCGACAACATCAATCTCACCATACGGCGCGGCGAGTGCCTGGGTCTGGTGGGCGAATCCGGCTCCGGCAAGACCACCGCCGCCAAGGCGATCCTGCGGGCGCTCGATATCGAGGGGGGCAAGGTCCTTTACAATCGCGGCAACGGGCTTGAGGACATCGCCGGATTGAAGGGGCCGAAGCTGATGGACTATCGGCGCCGGGTCCAGCTGATCTTCCAGGACCCGTTTTCCTCGCTCAATCCGCGCAGGACCATCAACGACACACTGATGGAGCCCTTCGAGATCCACGGCATCGGCACGGTGAAGGAGCGGGCGGAGCGCGCGCGCAACCTGATGGACCTGGTCGGCTTGGATCCGCGCTTCCTGCGCCGGTATCCGCATTCCTTCTCCGGCGGTCAGCGTCAGCGCATCGGCATTGCCCGGGCGCTTGCGCTCAATCCCGAATTCATCCTGTGCGACGAGCCGACATCGGCCCTTGACGTGTCTGTCCAGGCCCAGATCCTGAACCTGCTTCAGGACCTGAAGCGCGATCTCAACCTGACCTATCTGTTCGTCAGCCACAATCTGGCTGTGGTGGATTATGTCGCCGACCGGATTGCCGTGATGTGCCGGGGCCGTCTCGTGGAACTGGGCGAGACCCGGACCGTCGTCGGCAACCCGCTTCATCCTTACACCAAGGCGCTTTTGTCGGCGGTTCCCGAGCCGGACCTGTCGACACCGCTTGATTTTGCCGCCCTCGATGCCAACCGGGCATCGGAGCCGGAACTGTGGCCGGAACCCTTCCGCATCGAAGACGGGCAATTGCCGTCTCTGGTGGAAATGGAACCGGCTCATTTTGTCTGCGCACCTGGTCTGAAGAACACAAGGGCGCTTGAGGGGACTGCAGCATGATTTTTTCCAATTCACTGAGGGCGGGTCTGTTCGTGACCGCGGCCCTTCTGGCGCAGCCGCTCGCCGCGCTGGACCTGAAGGAGACGCCCGGTCTCGATCCCTCCCTGCCTCCGGTGGCCGAGCGGCTCCCGTCCGAACCCCTGATCGTCGACCTGGAAGCCAAGCGCCGTACCATCGGCAAGCACGGCGGGTCGCTCGACACGCTGATCGGCCGGGCCAAGGACGTCCGCCTGATCAATGTCTGGGGCTACGCCCGTCTCGTCGGCTACAACGAGGATCTGGATCTGGTTCCCGACATCCTTGAAGATGTCGAGGTCGAGGATGGCCGGATTTTCACGCTGCACACCCGGGAAGGTCACAAATGGTCCGACGGGCATCCGTTCGGCGCCGAGGACATCCGTTATTATTTCGAGGACGTTGTCAGCAATGAAAGCCTGAATCCCTCCGGGCTGCCGCCATTCCTGGAAGTCATGGGCAAGGGCCCCGTCTTCGAGGTCCTCGACGACACCACGGTCCGCTTCACCTGGGAGGAACCGAACCCGCTGTTCCTGCCGGAACTGGCCAAATCGCGGCCGCCGTTCATTTACCGGCCGGCGCATTACCTGAAGCAGTTTCACGAAAAATACGGCGATCCGGATTTCATCGCGGCCGAAGCCGAAAAGGTGAAGGCGCGCAGCTGGGCACCGCTGCACAACAAAAGAGACGACATGTACAACGCCCGCAATGTCGCGCTTCCCTCGTTGCAGCCCTGGGTCCGCAATCGCGATGACAGCGATCTGCGCTTCATCCTGGAACGCAACCCCTATTATCACCGTGTCGACAGTGCCGGCCAGCAACTGCCCTATATCGACGATGTCGTCATGACGGTGGCAGACGGCAAGCTGATCCCGGCGAAAACCCAGGCGGGTGAAAGCAACCTGCAGGCACGCAACCTCAGTTTCGCCGACATCACGGTGCTGAAGCGGGGCGAAAAGCAGAACGACTACAAGACTGCGCTGTGGTCCAACAGCAAGGGCTCGGAGATTTCGATCCTGCCCAACCTGACGGTCAAGGACCCGGTCTGGCGCGAGCTCGTCCGCGATACGCGCTTCCGTCACGCGCTGTCGCTCGGCATCGACCGCAACCTCCTGAACCGGGTTCTGTTCTTCGGCCTCGGCAAACCCGGCAATGACACGGTCCTGCCGGCAAGCCCGCTCTACAAGGCCGCCTATGCCAGCGAGTGGGCGCAATACGATCCGGACAAGGCAAACGCCCTTCTGGACGAAATCGGCCTGACGGAGCGCAACGGCGAAGGCATCCGGCTGTTGCCGGATGGCAGGCCGCTTGAAATCATCGTCGAAACCGCGGGCGAGGAACAGGTGCAGGACGATGCGCTCGAACTGGTCACCGAGACCTGGCGCGAAATCGGCGTCAAGCTGTTCGCAAAGCCGAGCCAGCGGGACAACCTGCGCGAACGCGCGATCACCGGCCAGTTGCTGATGTCGGTGTGGTTCGGGCTGGAAAACGGCATCCCGACCTCGGAAATGCCGCCGGAAGACCTGGCACCGGTCCGGGGCGACATCCTGTCCTGGCATTCCTGGGGCGACTATTATGAAACCAATGGCGAGGGCGGCGAGAAACCGGACTGGGCACCTGCGGAGCGGCTGATGGAGCTCTACAATGCCTGGCTCGTCTCCAGGACCCAGGAAGAGCGGACCGCGATCTGGGAGGAAATGCTCCAGATCCATGCCGATGAGACCCTCCGGATCGGACTGGTGTCGGGCGTTCCGCAGCCGGTGGCGATCAAGGACGTGGAGAACGTGCCGCTTGAGGGCATCTACGGCTGGGATCCGGGCGCTCATTTCGGCATCCACCGGATGGATGAGTTCTACATGACGGACTAGAAACTGCCGGAACCGGCCGGCAGGCAGGCGGTCTTTCAAGGGCACGGCCCGGGCTGCCGCTTGCGGTGGGACTGAATCCGTTTCAAAGGAAACGGAAATCGAGCTTGAGAGCAACTCCTTCGGGACGGACCGTGCTGACACGGGCCTTCCGGAGGATCGGACGGGCCAGGGGGAGTTCAGGTGCTCTATTACATTCTTCGCCGGATACTGATGATGATCCCGACCCTGTTGGTGATCAGCCTTCTGATATTCTTCATCATCGAACTTCCCACCGGTGACTATATTTCCAACCAGATCGCGGCGCTGAAGGCGTCCGGGGAACAGTCGTCGATCGGCAAGCTTGAGTTTCTCAGGAAGGAATTCTCGCTCGACCGGCCGTTTTTCGAGCGCTATCTGATCTGGGTCGGTCTCTGGCAGGGCCCGCACGGGTTCGACGGGCTGATCCAGGGCAACTGGGGCTGGTCGTTCGAGTTCGACAAGCCTGTCGACCAGGTCGTCGGCCCGACCCTGCCGCTCACGGTCGTGCTCAACTTCGCCACCATCCTGTTCGTCTATGTGGTGTCCTTTCCGATCGGGATCTTCTCCGCCACGCGGCAGTATTCCTGGGGCGACTACGGCTTCACGTTGCTGGGATACTTCGGCCTTGCGACGCCGAACTTCCTGCTCGCGCTCATTCTTCTGTATCTGTTCAACCGCTGGTTCGGCCTGTCGGTGGGCGGCTTGATGGCGCCGGAATACATCGACCAGCCCTGGAGTTTCGACAAGGCGATGTCGGTGCTGGCGCATCTGATCGTGCCGACGATCGTCATCGGAACCTCCGGCACGGCGGCGATGATCCGGCGGCTGCGCGCCAATCTGCTGGATGAGCTGCACAAGCAGTATGTCACCACCGGACGCGCCAAGGGCCTGAAGGAAAACCAGCTTCTCATCAAGTATCCGCTCAGGATGGCGATCAACCCGTTCATCGCCGATATCGGCAACCTGATCCCGTCGATGGTGTCCGGCTCGGTGATCGTGTCCGTGGTGATGAGCCTGCCGACCGTCGGGCCGGTGCTGATCTCCGCGCTCCAGTCCCAGGACCAGTTCCTGTCCGGTTTCATCCTCTTGTTCGTGGCGGTCCTGACCCTGATCGGCATGCTGATCTCCGACCTCTTGCTGGCGGTGCTTGATCCGCGCATTCGTCTGGGCGGGAGGGCATCGTCATGAGCATCGACACAAAGGACCCTGCCGGAGAGCGCCAGGTCGAGCATTATGTCGATCCGGCCCCGTTCAACCCGACTGTCACCGAAGAAATGACGCCGGAGCAGGAGCGCTTCTTTCAGGCCTCGCAATGGCAGATCATGTGGTGGAAGTTCAAGCGCCACAAGATCGCGGTCTGGTCCGGAGTGGTCCTGATCCTGTTCTACATGACCGTTCCCTTCGCGGAGGTGATTGCGCCCTACAAGCCCAACAGCCGCGACAGCATGCATCTCTATGCGCCGCCGCAGCCGATCCACTTGATTCATGACGGCGCGTTCGTCGGGCCGTTCGTCTATGGCATGACGTCCGAGATCGACATGGAGACCCTGCAATGGGTGTTCAAGGACGACACCGACCAGGTGCAGAAGATCCGGTTCTTCTGCCGCGGCGATACCTACAGGTTCTGGGGCCTGTTCGACGCCTCGTTTCATCTGTTCTGTCCGGCCGAGGACGGGACGCTGTTCCTGTTCGGCACCGACCGGCTCGGCCGGGACCAGTTCTCCGGACTGATCTACGGCGCGCGCCTGTCGCTCACCGTCGGCCTGATCGGCGTCACCATTTCCATCGTGCTGGGGCTGTTCTTCGGCGGCATCGCCGGCTATTTCGGCGGCTTTATCGACAGTGTCATCCAGCGCGCGATCGAGATCATCCGCTCCCTGCCGGAACTTCCCCTCTGGATGGCGCTGTCCGCCGCCCTGCCGATCACCTGGAGCCCGGTCTGGATCTATTTCGGGCTGACCATTATCCTGGGCCTGCTCGACTGGCCGGGGCTCGCCCGCGCCGTCCGCTCCAAACTGCTGTCCCTGCGCGAGGAGGAATACGCCAAGGCGGCGGTGCTGATGGGGGCAAAGCCCAAGCGGGTGATCACCCGCCATCTGCTGCCCGGCTTCACCAGCCACATCATCGCCTCCGCGTCCCTGTCGGTGCCCTCGATGATCCTGGGCGAGACGGCGCTGTCCTTCCTCAATCTGGGTCTGCGCCGGCCGGCGATCTCCTGGGGCGTTCTTCTCAACGAAGCCCAGAACATTTCGGTGGTCACCGTCTATCCCTGGCTGATGGCGCCGGTGCTGCCGATCATCATCGTGGTTCTGGCGTTCAATTTCCTCGGCGACGGTTTGCGCGACGCGGCAGATCCCTATAAGTGATGCTGTTGAAAATCCATTCGTTCCGGCGGGCCTTGCGGCCCGCCTTTGCCGTCAGGAAACACCATGTCTAAAAACGCCACCACCGCCGAAGGCTGGGATGAGGAATATGAAGCCGGGCGCTGGGCCTTCCTGCGCTCGCTGCCCGAAAGCGGCCGCTACGGCATCATCGGCATGTGGTTGAGCCTGACAGGCGCCATGGACGAGGTTCTGGACATCGGCTGCGGCGAGGGGCTCTTGTACGAGCGCCTGCAGCCCATGGGCATCAAGCGCTATGTCGGCATGGATCTCTCCCCGGCTTCGCTCGAAATCGCCAACGTCGACCCGGCCATCGCGAGCCTGCGCGCCGGCGACATGCATACCTTCGAGCCGAAGGAGGGCGAGGCTTTCTCGGCCATCGTCTTCAACGAGGTCCTGCATTTCGCCGAAGACCCGGCCGCCCTCGTCGCCCGCTACCGCCCGTTCCTGAAGAAGGACGGCGTCATCGCCCTGTCCATGTATTCCCCGAAGAAGCCGGAGTCTGGCGCCAACCGCCTGATCAATGCCCTGTGGCAGGCCACCGACGACGGCAGCCAGTGGGACGTTCTGGACGACTACCGCCTGGTGTCCGACAAGAAGGGCGTCACCTGGCGCATGCGGCTGGTCAAGCCGGTCGGGTGAAGGGAATTGGTTCGGTCTGAGTGCGAGCAGAAGTCAACTAGGGCTTTTGGTCTGGGATTCTGATCGGCTCTGGCGTGTTGCAATGGGCGGGGAAGAGACGTTCGCTGCACGATGCACCAACGGCGGCATAGCGGACAAAGCACCAATTTGCTGCGGCTGCGCCAAAGTCTGCTTTTCTTTTTTTCAGACTTTCGGGCTTGGCGAGTGCATGTATGTAGGCAATTAAACCAATTAACTAATTAACCGTATGGTTTAATATGTATCACATGATACAAGATGACCAACTTGACGCGGCCTTCGCTGCATTGGCCAATCCAACACGCAGAGCGATATTAGCGCGGTTGGCACAGGGGACTGCGACAGTAAATGCGCTGGCAGAGCCATTCGATATGTCGCTTCCGGCAGTTTCAAAACATATCCGGGTTCTTGAGAACGCGGGACTGATCAAGCGCGAGAAAGATGCCCAATTCCGTCCTTGTACGCTTGATGCCACCCCTATCGAAGCCGTTTGTGATTGGACGCAACGCTACCGGCACATTTGGGAAGCACGATTTGATGCCATGCAAACCTATATTGACGACATAAAGGATCGGTCTGATGAATGACCAGCCAAACTGGGTACGTATCGAACGGGAATTTAAAGCGCCGATTGAGTTGGTTTGGAAGTTATGGACCGACCCCTCACTGTTCAAAAAGTGGTATGGCCCCAATGGGATGGCTGTTCCGGTTGCTGAAATGGATGTGAAGGTTGGCGGCACCCGCAAAGTTTGCATGTCTATGCAATCACCGGAACGATCCATGACGATGTGGTTCACTGGCGTCTACAAAGAGATCAACTCGCCGCATCGGCTCGTTTATACGGAAAGCATGTGCGACGAAAACGGTGTGATCATCCCACCGCAAAAGATGGGCATGCCCGAGAACTTTCCTGACATTACCGAAGTCATTGTCGAGCTCAGCGAAACGGACGGAATAACCAAGATGACCATGGTGCATATTGGTGTTGAAGCCGGAACCGCAGGCGCGGGCGGTTGGAACCAGGCATTCGACAAACTCGCTGCTTTGCTCACGACACGCGCGCGCGGTGAAGTTTGATATGCGTGCATTGGCAGTCCTTGCGTTTGTGACACTAGACGGTGTCATGCAAGCACCCAGCTCGCCGGATGAAGACCGTTCAGGTGATTTTGATCTTGGAGGATGGGCAGCGCCATATTGGGAAGGCGTTATGCCACACGTGGAACAAACTGCCATGTCAGAACCCTATGACATCCTGCTTGGGCGCAAGACTTATGATCTATTCGCTGGTCACTGGCCGACCTCCGAGGCCTCCAAAGCATCAGAGAGGCTCAATGCGGCGCAAAAACATGTTGCAACATCAACAACCCTTACCATCGAGTGGCAGAATTCTCATGCTGTGATGGGTGATATCGGTGACGAGGTATCGCAACTGAAATTGCAGGACGGACCATTGCTTCAGATTCACGGCAGCGCGAAGCTGATCCAGTCGCTCCTTCGGCACGGCTTGATAGATGAGTTTCGCATTTGGACGTTCCCGGTCGTTATTGGGGCTGGAAAGCGACTATTTGAACGTCCTCACCAGCCCTTGAATTTGACGTTGCATTCAACGGAAGCCCTCACAAACGGCGTCGTATCGCAGATCTACCGGAAGGCTATTTGATCGCCAATGCAGATCTCCGTGAACGGCGCAGCATTTAACACAATTGGCTCAATGCTGCCGTTAGCTGCATCTTGCACGGATGACTGCTGCGTAGGACAAGCCCGACCTCCGGCGCAGACGTACCAACGTCCGGTCTGGTGAACCGTCCCCCAACGGTGGTTTTTGGTATGTTGTGCGGTTGGCTGACAATAATGGTGGATGGAAAAAGCCCAACAGATAATTCAGCAAGATTGGTCAAGCACGCCTTACCGTGAGCCAGTAGCACTAAAGAGGCCACGAAGGAGACGCGATAAAGATGGCCCTTGAGCATTACCATGCCCGGATGCAGCGCGTGCTGGATCACATTGAGCAGCATCTCGATGATGATCTCGATTTGGATGTCTTGAGTCGCGTTGCTGCATTCTCAAAGTACCACTTTCATCGGCAGTTCTCGGCTCTGTTTGGGATTTCCCCGCATCGGTATGTTCAACTCGCTCGCATGAAGCGAGCATCATACCGGCTTGCTTTCAGAGAAACGGATGCGGTCACCGACATCGCGTTGGACGCCGTTTATGAAAACTCCGAAACATTTACGCGTGTTTTCAGGGAGCGGATTGGGCAATCACCATCAGAGTTCCGCCAAACACCCGAATGGCAATCGTGGCTTGCAACCTTCGACCCACTGACAAAAGCTAGGGACAAATACATGACAAATTATAGCAAAGACGATGTGAACATCACAGAATTTCCCGCAACCGCCATTGCTGTGATGGAGCATCGCGGCGACCCTAAAAAAATAGGCGATACGATTCAGCATTTTATTGCATGGCGAAAGACTGCTGGGCTGCCGCCACGTGTCAGCGATACATTCAATATATTTCACACCGACCCGCTCAAGACATCGCCTGCGGAGTTTCACATGGACTTGTGTGCTTCGACAGATCAAAAGATTGCGCAAAACGACGCAGGCGTCAGAGCCGGAACACTCCCCGCCGGACGTTGCGCAGTCCTGCGCATGACTGGGTCAAGCGATGATCTTGAGGAGGCCGCTACGTTTCTTTATCGCGACTGGCTACCCGCAAGCGGGGAAGAGACGCGAGACTTCCCTTTTTTTTGCCAACGCATAAGCTTCTTTCCTGACGTTCCAGAAAACGCGGCTGTTACTGACCTTTTTGTATCGCTGAAATAACGACAAACGCTCCCGCCACCGGTGGGAGTGTCTCTTGACGCCGACTTCTGAAGGTGTTCCAAAAAACTCGTTTTGGAGCACGCGCAAAACGCCCTGTATGACGCTGTCACAAAACCCGTTCAAAACCTACGCAGTTGTTGAAGGTTTTTTGGCACTACCGTGATATCAGCCTTTAGCTGCAGAGCAACAAATCGGAAAAATGGGCTCGAATCCGACCTTTGCCGCAAACTGCGCGAAGGGCCGCTCAGGCCCGATTGCGATCAGCCTGAACAATCACGTCAATCGAACTTCCGGGGCGCTCGCAAACAAAAGGCCTGTCTCCCATTCACCTTTCTCCTGGACCATGAGCGCGTGAAGTATTTGGCAGACAAAACCCGGCCACCAAAATTTTCGGATCCAGCCCTTTCAGGGATCAAGGCAATGAATTAGGAAAGAATTCTTCAGATTTTCCAGCGGGGTGAGGGCAAAATGGAACAACGCAAACTGGGGGCCAATGGGCCGGAGATTGGCGCGATCGGCTATGGGGCGATGTCCTTTTCCGACATGTACGGGGTGACGAACGAGACGGAAAGCCACGCCATCCTGAATGCCTGCCGCGATCTGGGTGTCACGCATATGGACACGGCAAATGTCTACGGCATGGGGAAATCGGAAAACGCCATCGGGACCTATCTGAAAGCCGATCCGGGCGCGCGGGACGAATTCGTCATCGCGACCAAGGCGACGATCACCCGCGATCCGGACGGCAACCGCGGCTTTGACAATTCGGCTGAGCATCTGGAAACCGAGCTGGACAAGTCGTTGCAACGGCTCGGTCTGGAATGTGTCGACCTTTTCTACGCCCATCGCCGCGATCCGCGCTTCACCCCGGAGGAAACGGCGGCCAATCTCGGCCGGCTGGTCGAAAAGGGCAAGGCCCGCGCGATCGGTCTTTCGGAAATCGCGCCCGCGACCCTGCGGCGCGCCATGACGGCCTTTCCGATCGCCGCCGTGCAATCGGAATATTCGCTGTCAACGCGGGCGCCCGACCTCGGACTGGTGCAGACCTGTGCCGAACTCGGTGTCGCCATGGTGGCTTTCTCGCCCGTGGGCCGCTCGCTGCTGACGGACACCCCGATCCCGCGCGAGCGGATCCCCGATCTGCCGTTCCTCAGCGCGAACCCGCGGTTCACGGAACCGAACCTGACCGAAAACCTGCGCATCATGGCAGGCTTTCGCAAACTCGCGGCAGAGATGGGCACAACGGCGGCGGGTCTGGCGAATGCCTGGCTGCTGAGCCGTGGGCCGCATGTGATCCCGATCCCGGGAACGCGGTCGGTGGATCACCTGCGCGAGTGCATCTCGGGCGCGGCCCTCAACCTCACGGCAGAGGATCTGGAGCGTATCGAGGCCGTGCTGCCGGTCGGCTGGACCCACGGCGACCGGTACTCGGAGGCGCAATGGGCCGGACCCGAGCGGTATTGCTGAAACGAACCTTGACCTGAACAAGGAACCAGGATCAAAGGTCCGTTCTCAAGACGCCTCGGACCGTGAACCGCCCCGGGTTTGCCGGAGGCTCCAACTCCTGAGTAGGATGGAGCACCATGAGCAAAACGACGAACAAGTTTTCCCCTGAAGTACGTGAACGAGCGGTCCGCTTTGTGCTGGATAATGAGAGCCAGCACGGGTCACGCTGGCAGGCGATCGTTTCGATTTCGGCGAAGATCGGTTGCTCGGCGCACACGCTGAACGAGTGGGTGAAGAAGGCCGAGGTGAACAACGGCTCCAGGCCGGGTATCCCGAGCGAGATGACCGATAAGATGAAGGCTCTGGAGCGGGAAAACCGTGAGCTTCGCCAGGCCAATGAGATCCTGCGTAAGGCGTCTGCTTATTTTGCTCAGGCGGAGCTCGACCGCCCACTGAAGCGATGATTTCCTTCATTGATGAACACCGTTCGGTGCTCGGGGTCGAGCCGATCTGCAAACTGCTGCCGATTGCCCCGTCGACTTATTACCATGCCATCGCCAAACGGGTCGATGCGGGTCGTCTGTCGGCGCGTGGTCGCCGCGATATCGCTCTGAAGATCGAGATCCGTCGTGTGTTCGAAGAGAACTTCCGGGTCTATGGCGTGCGCAAGGTCTGGCGGCAATTGCAGCGGGAGGGCTTCGATGTCGCCCGTTGCACCGTGGCGCGGCTCATGAGGGCGATGGGGCTTCAAGGGATCATCCGTGGCAAGCCGGTCAAAACGACGTTTCCGGACAAGTCGGCACCCAGTCCGCTCGACCGCGTGAACCGTCAGTTCAGGGCTCCGGCACCGAACAGGCTCTGGGTTTCGGATTTCACATATGTGTCCACCTGGCAGGGCTTCGTCTACGTCGCTTTCGTCATCGATGCATTTGCCCGGCGTATCGTCGGCTGGCGTGTCAGCAGGACGGCGCATGCGACCTTCGTTCTTGATGCCCTGGAGCAAGCACTTCATGACCGACGTCCCGTTCATGGCGGTGGCCTCGTGCATCACTCGGACAGGGGTGTCCAGTACGTGTCCATTCGCTATTCCGAGCGGCTGGCAGAAGCAGGCATTGAGCCCTCGGTCGGGAGCGTAGGCGACTCATATGACAATGCTCTCGCCGAAACGATCAACGGTCTTTACAAGGCCGAGGTCATTCATCGACGTGGACCGTGGCGCAACTGCGAAGCCGTCGAGTTTGCCACACTCGAATGGGTCGACTGGTTCAATCACCGGCGTCTTCTGGAGCCCATAGGAAACATCCCTCCGGCTGAAGCGGAGGAACGATACTACGCCACGCTGGATCAACCGGCGGTCGCAGCATAACTTAAACCAAACAGCCTCCGGAAAACCCGGGGCGGTTCACCGCCTTTGAAACCTGCCCGGCACGACGCCGGACAGGTCAGGTTTCACATGCCCCAATTCCTACCGGATGAACAGCATTTCCTGATAGGTGGGCAGCGGCCAGAGGTCGTCGGCGACGAGGGTTTCCAGGGCGTCGACGTGGCCGCGGACTTCCAGCATTTTCGGCAGCACCTTGTCCTTGATCATGAAGCAGTGGGCGGAAACGCTCTCCGCGTCGTGCTCGCTGGATTTCAATGCTTCCAGCTCCGCGACGGCATCCTGAAGCTTCTTGATCAGGCCGGTCACCCTGGTGATGGTGTCATGGTCGGCCTCGACGCCGAGTGCCTTCAGGTTGACCAGGCTTGACGCCAGTTCGCCCTGGTAGCGGACCGCCGCCGGGAAGACCATGGTCTTCGCCATTTCCACGACCAGGTTGGATTCCACATTCACGCTGGCGACATATTGCTCGGCATAGACCTCGTAGCGCGAATCCAGTTCGCGTTCCGATAGCACGCCGTATTTGGCAAACAGGTCGGTGTAGGTCTGTTCCTTGAGGACGCCAAGGGCATCGGGCGTCGCGACGAGATTGGGAAGGCCGCGCTTTGCCGCCTCGACCTGCCATTCGTCCGCATAGCCGTCGCCGTTGAAGACGACGCTCGAACACTCCTGCCAGACGGACTTCACGTAGGCCGCAACCGCTGCGCCGAGCTTTTCCTGCGTGCCGGTGTCGGCCGCTTCCAGGGCCGTTGCCGCTTCGTCGAGCGCTTCGGCCATGATGGTGTTCATGGCCACCATCGGCCCGGCGATGGACTGGTTGGAGCCGACCGCGCGGAATTCGAAGCGGTTGCCGGTGAAGGCCATCGGGCTGGTGCGGTTGCGGTCGCCGGAATCCTTGGGGATCTGCGGCAGCACATCGACGCCGATGTTCAGCGGCGTTTTCTTCGAGGTCACCGGGCTGCCGTTGACGATGGATTCCATCACCTGGTTGAGTTCGGTGCCCAGGAACACCGACAGGATGGCGGGCGGGGCCTCGTTGGCGCCCAGGCGGTGATCGTTGGAGGCGGAAGCGACCACGTTGCGCAGCAGTTTGGCGTGCTTGTAGACCGCCGAGATCATCGCGGCGCAGAAGACGAGGAACTGCGCGTTCTCCGCCGGTGTTTCGCCGGGGTCGAACAGGTTGCCAGCCTTCGGCGAGCCCATCGAGAAGTTCACATGCTTGCCGCTGCCGTTGACGCCGGCGAAGGGCTTTTCGTGCAGCAGGCAGGTCATGCCGTATTTCTGCGCCACCTTCTTCAAGGTGGTCATGACCAGCTGCTGGTGATCGGTGGCGACATTGGCCATTTCATAGACAGGGGCCAGCTCGAACTGGCCGGGCGCGACCTCGTTGTGCCGTGTCTTGGCCGGAATGCCGAGCTTGAAGCATTCGCGCTCGACCTCGAACATGAAGGCCTGGACGCGCTCCGGAATGGCGCCGAAGTAATGGTCGTCGAACTCCTGGCCCTTGGGCGGCGGCGCGCCGAACAGGGTCCTGCCGGCGGCCAGCAGATCCGGGCGCGCGTAGAAGAAATTGTTGTCGACCAGGAAATATTCCTGTTCCGCACCGGCCGACGATGACACGAACGGGCCGTCGGTGCCGAAGAAACCCAGCACCCGCTGTGCATGTTTGTTGAGGGCCTGCATCGAGCGCAATACAGGCGTCTTCTTGTCGAGCGCCTCGCCGGTCCAGGAGACGAAGGCCGTCGGGATGCACAGGGTCGTCCCGTTGGGGTTCTCGATGATATAGGCCGCGCTGGTGACGTCCCAGATCGTATAGCCGCGTGCCTCGAAGGTCTGGCGGATACCGCCGTTGGGAAAGGACGACCCGTCAGGCTCGCCCTGGATCAGCGCCTTGCCGGCGAAGGTGCCGATGGTGCCGCCGTTGCTGTCCGGATCGAAGAAGGAATCGTGCTTTTCGGCGGTCAGGCCGGTGAGCGGATAGAACACATGGGCATAGTGGGTGACGCCCTTGGAGATCGCCCAGGTCTTCATGGCCTCGGCGACGGCATCGGCAGTGTCGATGTCCAGAGGCTTGCCGGAGGTGATGGTGTTCTTCAGCGACTTGAAGATCGCCTTGGGAAGGCGCTGCTCCATCTCGTTCAGGCTGAAGACGTTCTGGCCCCAGACGCTGCTGGTCGGGCTGGATGCGAAATCGAAACCGGATTCCACCGGCGGTGTCGATGTGATCGTTGAAATTGCGCTCAGACGCGCTGCGTTTCCGCTCATGCTGGTCCCCAATACGGCTTTTGACATTGAGAGAAAACGCAAGTTTTGTGCCACGTCAGGACGGGTAAAACGGGGGTCTTTCGGGCCTGTCTCCGCAAAGCCGCCTAAAGAATGGACACGGGCGCAGGGCGCTGCCTTGGGAACAGGCAGGCGGGGGCAATCCGGGTTTCACTCACCCCGTGAGGGAGTGCGGCCGCAATTGACCGGACAGACCGATCCGGATGGTGTGTCATGGGGCATACAGTCAAGGCGTCCCCCAGGCTCCGGCTTTGCTTGCCCGGGGGAACGCCGGTCTAAGCGGTCATGTGCCGCCGCGCAGGCGCCTCAGCCCGGCAGCACCACGATAGTGGACTTGCCGCCGGTGTTGCGCAGGGCGTGAATATCGGCAAGGTCCGGGTCCGCGCGCCAGGCCTTCGCGGCGTCCGCGTCCGGGAAGGACAGCAGAGCGGCGACATTCGGGGTGTCGAAGGCGGCTTCCAGAACCAGCGGTTCCGGGTCGGCGGCGACGACGCTGCCACCGTGTTTGGCAAGCGCTTCGGCGGCCTTCTCGCGATAGGCCAGAAGGGTCTCCTTGTCGGTGACGGTGATCAGGGCGAGGGCTTGAACGGGCATGTCGAATTCTCCTTCGGTTTCGATATGCGAACACTAGCCGGGATGGCGCATGCGAAAAATTCTTCAAATATGTAACGCCCATGTGCAAATATGCACGGCATGGACAACTGGGATGATTTGAAATTCGTGCTCGCCATTGCCAAGGCGGGCAATGTGACCCGGGCGGCGCGCACGCTCGGCGTGACGCATTCCACCGTCTCGCGCCGGCTGTCGGCGCTGGAGGACCGGCTCGGCACGCGGCTGTTCGACCGCTTGCCCGACGGTTTCCGGCCGACCGCGGCAGGGGATCTGGCGGTTCTGGCGGCAACACGGATGGCGGCGGAGCTGGTCGATCTCGACACACGGATGACGGCGCGGGACGCGGACCTGGAAGGACCGCTCAGGGTGACCGCCGCGCAACTGATCTATCAGGTGCAGCTTGCCGACATCGTCGCCCGGTTCAAGGAACAGCATCCGCAGATCGACGTGACCATGAACGCGGCCAACGAGATCCTCAGCCTGCACCGGCGCGAAGCGGATATTGCCGTGCGCGTCACCGACAAGCCGGATGAGACCCTGTTCGGACGCCGCGCCACCGGCCAGAACCGGTGTTTTTATGTCTCGCGGGAATTTGCCCGCCGCCACGGGGACGCGCTGGTGGAGACGGCAACGTCCCGGCGCGTGCCCTTTGTCGCGTTCAAGTGGTGGGGCAACAAGGTGCCGAAGGAACTGCGTGCGCGCTTCCCCAATGGCGAAGTCGCGACCGTAACCGACGACATGGTCACCAAGCACGCGGCGGTTCGGGCGGCCATGGGGATCGGCCGGCTGCCGTGTTTTCTGGGGGACATGGATCCGGACCTGATCCGCCTGCCGGGGGTCGAGCCGTCACGCTATTTCGACATCTGGATCCTGACCCATCCGGACCTGAGGAACGTCGCCAGGATCCGTGCCTTCCTGCGGTTCGCCGCCGACGCCTACAAGGCGCGCAGCGGACTTTATCTGGGCGAATGATCCCGTCGGGCCGCAACCGGACATGGCATCAGATCCAGCGCCGGACCTGCGCCCGGTAATCGTCATAGGCGTCGCCGAAGAGTTTGCGCAGGCTGTCTTCCTCGGGCCTGATCTGGAATTCCGTCATGTACCAGACGAAACCGGGCACGATCACCACCGCTGTCAGCGTGCCGAGACACAGGGCCAGCGCCATCAGCAGGCAGGCGAGGCCGAGATACATCGGATTGCGGCTGAAGCGGTAGATGCCGCCGCTGACCAGCGTGGTCGCGCGGTCCGGTGCCATCGGATTGAACGTGGTCTTCTTCTTCACAAACGCCCTGACCGCCTGAAGGGCCGGGACCATTCCTGCAAGGGCGAGCAAGGCCGCCGGAACCAGCCTTCCGGGCGCCGCGGCATTCAGCACCGGCAGCAGCCAGGCCCCGGCGGCCAGCAGGCCGGCGGCGATCAGGAAGACGGCGACAGGGGGAACCTTCAGATGCATGATGCCTCAGATCTTTTCAAGTTCGATTGGCTGCCCGTGGGGTGTCGCGCGGGCGGCCCTGTCCCAGGCGGTCCTGAGATCGGCGAGCTGGCCCGGACCGGCAACGCCCTTTGCGGTCAGCAGCTTTTCGAACGCGGCCAGCCAGTGGTCGTAATAGCCGGTCAATGCGTCGCCGCTGTCGTCCATCCCGTCAAGCGCCAGTTCCGCTCCGAGTGCCTCGGCCCATTCGCTCCAGGAAAACACGCCGGCCTGATGGGCCTTGACCGTCATGGCAAAGACCCGGGCCTCCCAGGGGGTGCTGAACACAGGCCCGCCGTCCTGGTCCAGCGGCAGGCGTGGCGGCACGGGCATGTCGTCAGGCAAGGTCAAGGTAAGGCTCCCACAGATCGAGGCGCAGGCTCAGCGCCGGGTCGCTGTCCGGGCCCCAGATATCCCGTCCCTTGAAGGTGACGCCATAAAGCCAGGCGGGCTGTTCACCTTGTCGGTGGGCATTTGTATCCGGAAAGACATGGACGCCGTGAACCGCCTCGACACTGCCGACGGCATCGCGGGCGTAGCGGGGCAGGCGCGTGTGGTGTTCGGGATGCATGCGCCTGGTCCGGACCCTGTCGCCGACACGGTAACGGGCCGGCTGGTGTTCGGGCCGGTCGACCGCAGCGCCTTTGGCCAGGACGTCTGCGACATCTTCGGCCTTCAGCACCCGTTTGACCTGTTTCGGCCCGACCAGCACCTTGCCCTGTTTCAGTTCCTCGTCGGTGACGAGGCCGTGGGTCACGACCAGCTTTTCCAGTCCTTTGGCCCAGATTTCGTAATAGCTTGCCGACAGATATTCGGCCGGAGGCAGGGATTCCCGCGCAAAGCGCGAGGCGTCCAGCGTCCAGGCTCCGGTCGCGCCCATGGCCAGGGTCACCGCGAAGGCACGCTCTTCCCAGCGTGCATGGAAATTCAAGCCGTCGTCCCGTTCGATCGGGCCGAACCCCATCTGACCGCCGAGGTCCTGCGCGCCGTTCATGCCACCGGCTCCTTCCCGCGAGGATCGATGGCAAGGCCGGTCCCGATCATGCTGTCGCGGGTGACCAGGCCGGCCAGCCGCTCCTCGTCCCAGTCCCCGGTGCCGGGCGGGCGTTCCGGTATCACCAGGTAGCGGATTTCCGCTGTCGAATCCCAGACCTTGATGTCCTTGCCCTCAGGCAGTTTCACGCCGAATTCGTCCAGCACGCCGCGCGGGTCACGAACCGCGCGTGAGCGATAGGGCGCGGACTTGTACCAGACCGGCGGCAGGCCGAGCACGGTCCACGGATAACAGGAGCACAAGGTGCACACGACCATGTTGTGGGTGGTCCCGGTGTTCTCCACTGCGACCATGTGTTCGCCCTGGCGCCCGGTAAAGCCGAGTTCGGCAATCGCCGCCGTGGCGTTGCTCATAAGTCTGTCCCGGTACTCCGGATCCGTCCAGGCCTTGACCACCACGCGCGCGCCGTTCTTCGGACCGATCTTCGTCTCGTAGGTCTCGATCAGCGCATCCAGGGCGGGCGGGTCGACGTAGCCCTTTTCGCTCAGAAGCGTTTCCAGCGCCCTGACGCGCAACTCGATCTCGGAAAGGTCTGAATGATCGTGGTCGTGGTCATGACCGGACATGGGTGGCTCCTTGAACTGGGCGTCTCTCATATGAGGATGCGGTTTCGGCGCTGTCAATTGCACCGGCTGTCGAGACAGGAATGGCCTGGTTCAGCCCGGCATCGGCATGCGGGCAAGAGAGCTGCCGGGGCGCGCGCGACCGTCCGGTCCTGCTGCACGGCAATCACGCGATATAAACCACGTTCACGTTGAGGAGATCCGCTCTTATGCAACGGGACCGGCGTGCATATCTGCGGCGGCGAAGATATCGCAACGACCTGTCCCATGAAGGAAGTCAGAACGTCCATGTCCATTACACTCCGAAATCTCATCCTCGCCGGCCTGGTGGCCGAAGTCGCGTTCGAGGTCTATGCCTGGTTCATTTCTCCGCTCATTTTCGGAGTGGTCCTGCAGCCGGCAAACCTGATCGTCGCACTGGCGAATCTCGGCCTGGGCGTCAGTCTTCCTTACTGGGTCGGTTTTCTCGTGCACTTTTGCGTCGGCGCCATCGGGTTTTCCGCCTTCGTGCTTGTGACCCACATGATCACCAGGCTGAACCTGGTCCTCGCGGGCGCGGTCGCGGGCGTGGCCCTGTGGTTCGTCGCTCAGGGTCTCCTTGCACCGGTTGTCGGGCGGACTTTCATGATGGGCTTCGGAGCGTATACCCAGTCGTCTTTTGTCGGACATGTCGGCATGACGCTGATCGCCGGGTTCGTTCTTTTAAAGCTGCGCCCCGCGGAAGACCGTAAGCTGGCGGAAGGTCTGGGCGGCGCATCCAGGGCGGACGGGTCGATGTAGCCCTTTTTGCTCAGAAGCGTGTCCAGCGCCTGACGCGCAGCTCGATCTCGGAAAGGTCGGAATGATCGTGGTCGTGGTCATGACCGCATATGGTCGGCTCCTGTTTGCCGATTGGACTTCATATGAGAACGGGACGGCTGTGAATTCAAGGCTTGTGTCGATCGCAACTGGCGAGTGCCCAGCCCGCAGCTCCGTCCCGGACTTGATCCGGGACCACTTGGACGAGTCCAGCTCAAGACCGGGGATGCCGGATGAAAAACGGCCGTAGCCCAACCTTCCGCGCTTTCCCCGACTTGATCGGGGATCCAATCGTTTCCAGAGCGGTTGAAAAGAGAATATGGCCGTCCGACATGCTCCGACCCGATCATCCACAGCGGCAAGCGGCAAGGTGGATTGGATCCCCGCGACGAGGCGGGAAAAGCGCCGCGGTTGGGTGGGGCCTGTCTTCATGAACGGGTTCCGCGCAGACAGAACACGGTCGCCCCGACTCCTTTGGGGGAATCTCTGACAAGCCGTTTCCCAGCGAGGCCATCTGACGGCACACTCGTCGCCTTGAGATATCTCGAAGGAGAACAGTGGTGAGGATTGGGCTCGGCGGTGGGTGCCATTGGTGCACCGAGGCCGTCTTTCAGGCAATCGCCGGCATTTCGAACGTGGACCAGGGCTTCATCCGCTCCGATCCGCCAGAGGACGCATGGTCCGAAGCCGTGGTCGTGACCTTCGATCCGGCGGCACTGCCTCTGGAGGTTCTGATCGAGATCCATCTCCGAACCCATTCCAGCACCTCCCGCCACAAGCTGCGCGGCAAATACCGCAGCGCGGTCTATGTCTATGACGCCGGCACGGGGGTGAAGGTCGGCCGTATCCTGCGCGACCTGCAGCACGGCTTCGACGAACCGCTGGTGACCAGCGTGCTGACGCTCGCCGACTTCAAGGCCTCTGACGAGCGCTTCCGCAACTATTTCGCAAACGGCCCTGAGCGGCCTTTCTGCAAAAGCTATATCGATCCCAAACTGGCGATGCTCAGGCGTGAATACGGCAACAGGCTGCGGGCGGTGGAGGTTGAGGCGGCAGAGTAATTTCGGAATTCGTGACGAATTCTGGAACCGGCTTTCCGATGCTCCCTCCGGCCAATTCTGTCCTGACCGGTCGGGGTCTGCGCTTCGCCGCGGTGAGGGTGCCTTGGACGGAATTTGGGCTACGGATGCGGGTGCGGAAATCCATGGCGCTCGGTGAGGGCCGTCAGGATGGCGTCCTTGTCGTTGATGAACCCGCCTTCTGCGAGAACCAGCACCGGCAGGCTCTGATTGTCTTCGCCAAGCAGGTTCACCAGTTCACCCCGTGGTATTGGCCAGGCGATCCGGCGGACATTAAGCCCAGCGCCGAGAGCGGGACAGGAAGCGAGAACCCCTTCCATGAGTGCGCAGTGCCAGCAATAAAAGGTCTTGCCCGGATAGTCCGGATCTTTGAACCCGGGAGCGAGCAGGAAAAGCGTGTCCGTCATCCTGCAGCCTTCTCCGGAGGTCCGCCAGTGTGCTCCGCGAACAGCCCCTTCACACCCGGCCAGTCCGCCCCCTCGTGATGCGCGGCAATCGCCAGAAATTCCTCGAGAAATGCGAAGCAGCCGTCGTCATGCACCAGATGGTGGGTCAGCAGTCCGAGCGGCTCGGGTCCCGTGTTGCGCCGCCGGGTCATCTGCAGGTCGAAGCGCAGGCGGGCGCTTTCCCAGCCGATGAAACGGACATCCTTTTTCCACTTGATGATGTCGACATGGGACTGGACCTGATGGGCCCGGGGGAAATTGAACCAGGTAAAGCTTGAGAGGCCCGTCAGGCCGATGTCCGGCAGGCGGCGGGAGATCTCCGGAGCGATCCGGTTCCAGGGGGGCACCATGGCGGCGATGAATTTTTCGCCGAACAGATCCGTTAGCCGCGCCTTGCCGTCGGAAAGCTGTACCATCAGGTCGGCCGGATCGCGCCTTGTACCGAGTTCGGCCGCCTTTTCACCGAGATCCTTGCGCTGGAAATTCCGATGCTGCCAGCCGTGCTGCAGAACCAGCGCATGCGGTTCATCGGCGAGCCGCTCCGCCAGCGCCTGCGTCGCCGTTTTCGGAATGACGGCGAGGGCGATGTCGACCTGGTGCCGGTTGGCGATCTCCAGCATCCGGTCGAGAGCAGGCGTCGGCTCGATGGCATCATCATCGCGCCACCAGAACCGCACCTTGCGGCCGCGCTCGGCGAACCAGTCGAGATGGCGGGTCAGATCGTCCCGGAACCGCTGGAGGTCGGAGGTCATGAGGGTCTGTCTTGCAGGTCGGCGAGCAGAACGCGAGCACTTTCTTCAGCCCCGCCCAGCCGGACGGCATGCGTGCTGCGGGGCAGGGCGAGGGCATCGTCGATTGCCGCCGCCAGCCGTTCCGGTGTCAGGCCCGTTTCCGGTGTGACAATTGCCCGGCCATGGCGGGCAAGGGCATCGGCGCGCTGGGTCTGCTCGGTCTCGTTGGCCTGGGCGAACGGTACGAAGACAGCCGGGACACCCGCGACCAGAATGTCGAGCACGGTGTTGTAGCCCGCCTGGCTGACCGAAAGACGCGCGTGTTTCAACAGCTCCGGGAAGTCCCTGCGGGCCCGCTCGACAAGGATGCCCTCCGCCGCGCTCTGCCGATAGATGGCAAAGGCGTCGTCGGAAATGTCGTGCCCGATCAGGACCCGCCAGGGCGCGTCCTCCGCCCGTCTGGACAGGGGCCTTGCGTCAAGCACCGCCGACAGCAGCGCCCCGGCAACGGCGCCGCCGCCGCAGGACACGATCACCTCGTCCGCGCCGTCGCGGCTGCCGGAAACCGGGCGCGGCGCACCGCCGACATAACCGGTGTAGCGCACCAGGTGATCGACGTCGTCGGCAAACGGAAAACTGTCGGCCAGAGCGATGAAGTCCGGATCGGAATGGGCCAGGATGCGGTCGTAGTATTTCAGCGCCTGGTCGGCCATCCAGCGTTCTTTCCAAAGCTCCTTCTTGCGCACCAGGATATCGCGGATGGACGTGGCGATCAGCGGAGGTCTCGACCGTGCCCTGGCTGTATCCAGCAGCGGTGCCAGTTCGAAATCCAGCTGGCGCCGCCCGAACGGATAGGTCTCGGTCAGGAGCAGATCGTAATCCTGTTTCTCAAAAGCTTGAATCGATGCATGAACCCTGGCGGATTTCCAAGCATCGTCAACAGCTTCACCTTCCGGTGTGACAAGCTGCTTGAAGGCGGCGTCCGGACTTTTGCAGGCCGGCAGCTCGATCACGTCCAGCGGGCCGGTGTCCAATGTCGGCGGGATCCGGTTGCCGCTGGCAAGCGTCACCTCGACGCCGGAAGCCGCAAGCGCCTTGCCGATGCCTGCTGCCCGGACCACGTGGCCGGTGCCCAGCAGATGCTGCACGTGAATGAAGGCTTTCAGGCTCACGACTTTGAGGCCTCTCTGCGCCGGGCATGGTTGCGCACCGCCTTTTCCGCGAGGGCTTCCAGCCGGGCCGCTCCCGACGACAGACTGTGCAGATCGAGAATATGCTGCCGCGCGGCGGAGCCAAGCCGGTCGGCGAGTTCCGGCTCTTCCAGCACGCGGTTAAGGTTCGCCGCGAGCGCGGCGGCATCGCCTTCCGGCGACAGCAATCCCGTTTCTCCGTCGCGGACGATGTCGGGAACGCCGAAGGTGTCGCCCGCGACGACGCCGAGCCCGGCGGCCTGGGCTTCCAGCAGAACCAGGCCGAACGCCTCCCGGATCGCGGGCCACACCAGAAGGTCGTGACGGGCGTAGAGTGCCGGCAGGGCGTCTGGTGAAAGCGCGCCGAGAAAGGTCGCCCTTTCGGGCGGAAACAGTCCGCGCACATGGTCCAGGACCGGTCCGTCGCCGGCAATCGTCAGATGCCAGGGCAGGGTGCGGATCCGCCCGAGAGCGTCGGCCAGGATTTCGTAGGACCGCTCCTTGTCGCCCGCGCGCATCATGCCGACGGCCAGCAGCTTGAGGGGCAGGGCTGCCAGCGGCTTGGCGGCGGTCGAGGCCTCAAGATACGGCTCGGCATCCAGAAAGGGCAGCAGAACCGACAGGCGCTGGTGCGGCACGACCTCCGCAAGGCATTCGGCGTCCGCATTGTGAATTGCCGCGACCGCGTCGGCGCGCTCCAGGGCGCTGTCGGCTGCGGCAAAGCCCAGGGCCCAGTCACCGGTGCGGCGTTTCGGAGCGCGGCTGGCTTCCACGATCGCATAGGGCAGGTCGAACCGGTCCGCCAGCGCCGGTCCAATCCAGTCCGGTGCCTTGTGATAGAGATGATAGGTCAGGATGAGGTCCGGCCGGTAGCCCGTCCGCTGCCAATCTCCTGCAATCCGCTCCGCTTCCTCAAGCGCCTGCGTCCGCATCTCCGCCTGGATGGCGTCGCTGCCGTCCTTGCGCCAGGACCGGAAGCGGCTGGCCACCGTGACGTTGTGGCCGATGCTTTCAAGCGCTTTCACGATGAGGCGCCCCATGGTGCGGTCACCGGAGGGAACGGGGTGGTCCAGGGGCTTCATCGGCGCGGTGAAGGCGATTTTCATGGGTATCCCGGGGGTCTGCGGACATTCAAGACGAGAGGGCGTCACAGCACCTTGCGGAATTTCTCCGCGAGGCGGTCAAGGCCGGGGTCGGTGGAAAACTCCGAGCGGACCCGCTTTGACGCCGCCAGGCCGTATCTTTGCCGTTGGTCCGGGGACCGGATCAGCCGGGTCATGGCGCTTGCCAGGTCTTCGGGCGCTCCCGGTTCGACCAGCACGCCGGTCTCGCCGTCGACGATCAGTTCGGGGATTGCCGATACCCTGGTGGAAAGACAGCACAGGCCCATCGACTGGGCTTCCATGAGCACGTTCGGCAGGCCGTCCCGGTCACCGGTCCTGGCAAGCTTGGAGGGCAATACGAACAGATCGGCCTCCCGGCAGGCGGCGATCACCTCTTCGCGCGGCTGCGCGCCCCGCCAGGTAATCCGTCCGGACACCCCGAGTGCATCCGCCTGCGTTTTCAGGGCATCCGACAGCTCGCCGCCGCCGATATGGGTGAAGGTCCAGTCGAGATCGGCCGGCAGCCGGGACAGGGCCTCGAGCAGATCGTCATAGCCCTTCTTTTCCACGGCGCGGCCGACGGAGACCAGGCGCACGGGGGCGCCGCTTCCATCCCGGGTGGACGGAGTGCCGGACGGCTCTGGGAACCCGGAGAAATCGAGACCGTGATAAAGCAGCTCCACCTTGGCCGGGTCGTCGGCGAGGCCTTTCAGGTGCGCGGCATTGACGGCGGTGCAGGTCACGCCCCAGGCGGCATCGTTGATCTTGGTCCTGAGATCCCAGTCCGGACTGGTCCAGATGTCCTTGGCATGGGCTGAAAAGGACCAGGGCAGACCGGCAATGTGCGCGGCGTAGCGCGCCGCCGAGCACGGCGTGTGCAGGTAGTGGGTGTAGATCCAGGTGATGTCGTCGGGAAGTTCATGGGCGAACACGCAGCCCTGGGCCCAGCGCCGTTGCCGGTCCGCGTTGGACTGGCGGGCGAAATCGGCATCGAACTGCGCCTTGGCATCCTGGTAGGTCGGCTGTTTTTCAGCCCAGCGCCTGGCGCGGGCAACGCGCGCGGGATCGTCCCTGACATATTCGGGCAGATACATCACTTCAGCGGAGATCTGCCGGTGCAGGTCATGGATGAACGGATCGTATGGCTTGCGCAGGGCAACGATGAGAACGCCGATGCCGCGCCGCTCCAGCCCAAGGATCTCCTGAGCGATGAAGGTTTCGGACAGGCGCGGGTAGCCTTTGACGACGATGGCAACTCTGGACATTGCTCAGCTCTTGAACGGGGGAGGGGTGCTTCCGGCGAGGTCTCAGAAATTGACCAGTTTCCGGTTGCTGGTCTGCTGGTCCTCGAAGATCTCGCCGACGCGGGTGGAGATGATCTCGAGCCCGCCGAGAAGGTTGTCGACGCCGGCGGAGGAGGGGGAGGGCATTTCCGGAAGGTCCGACAGGGCCTTGGCCATCAGGTCGGGGTCGGGATAGCGGTCGATCGGCAGCACCTTGAGCAGCCCGCTCTGTTCCGCGCGCTCCGCCCGGATCGCCTGTTCGCGGCGCGGGACAACGCGCGGGACCATCAGCGTTGGCTTGTCGAAGGACAGGATCTCGCAGAAGGTGTTGTATCCGCCCATGCCCACGATCGCGGTGGCGTTGGCGAGATACGGCTCGATCTGCGGCGTGAAGCGGATGATCTCCACGTCCCGAAGATGCTCGGCCCGTTCGCTGAACTGGGCGGCGGCCGCCGCGGGCATGAACGGTCCCAGCACGATCAGCGCCGGAAACAGGGGGATCTGCCGCGCTTCGTAGGCGCGCATGACCCAGTCGACCATTTCAACGCCGTCACCGCCACCGCCGGGTGTGACCAGAATGTAGGGCTCTTCGTCGAACGGGGTCGGCGCCGGCAGGTCCTGGGCGGACTTGGGCAATTCGCGGCGCAGGAACCCGGTGTAGCGCAGTTTGTCTTGCACGGAGCCCGGCAGTTCGATCCCCTCGACCGGATTACAGATGTCCTGCGGACCGTAGACCCAGATGTCGTCATAAAGGTCCCGAAGGGCTGGATAGACGTTCTTCCGGTCCCATTCCTCCTTGAGGATTTCGGGATCGTCCATCACGTCGCGCAGTCCGAGCACCAGACGGGTGTCGGTTTCCTTGAGCGCTTCGAGGGTCGGCAGCACCTCGCCGCGCAGGCCGAGCGGTTCCTTGTCCACGATGAAGATGTCGGGATCGAAGACCTTGGCCGTGTGTTCGATGATGGAGGACCGGATCGCGAGGGTCTGGTCGATGTTGATATGCAGCGACAACGGCGTGTACTCGCCATTGCGCAGCTTGATGACCCCCGGGATGCGCACAAAGTCGACGCGGGACCGGAATTCGAAACTGCCGATGATCGGCGACCCGGACAGGATCAGAACGGACAGGGTTTCGAAGTCACCGACGAGCGACTGCGCGATCGCGCGGCACCGCCTCAGGTGGCCGAGTCCGAAGGAATCATGGCTGTAGATGAGGATCTTAGGCGTCTTTGAACTCATACTGCCCCTGAATTTGTAAACCAGCCTTGCGAGGCTTATGTCTCAATTGATCGGGTTTTGTCACGCGCGGATATGTCTTGACACGGAACTATCGACAAGGAACGGTCTGCGGACCCTTTCAAAGTGGTTGTTGCAAATGCTAATCCTGGCTGGCGCCTCGTTCTCTGTTTGCTAATATACCAAATATGATCTGCTTGCATATGTTTGATCCCTATCTGTTTGGATGACTGATGGAAAAGAGCCTTTTCGGTTTTATTTGGAAATACAGTTCCAGGCAGCAGATCTTCATTCTCATGGTCACCGTGCTCACCTATCCGGTGGTCTATGTTTTGCTGGAATTGCCGAAACTCATCGTCAATGACGCAGTTCAGGGTGCCAATTTTCCACGCGCTATACTTGGCTTCGATTTCGATCAGATCCCGTATCTTGTTCTGCTGTGTCTGACCTTTCTTTTTCTGGTTGTCGTTTCCAACAGTCTGAAGTTTTACCTGAACGTCTACAAGGGGCGCCTGGGCGAGCGCATGCTGCGGCGTTTGCGGTTCGAACTGTTCCAGCGGGTCCTGCGCTTCCGGTTGCCTCATTTCAGGAAGGTGAGTTCCGGCGAGATCATTCCCATGATCACGTCGGAAGTGGAGGATGTCGGAGGGTTTATCGGCGAGGCCTTCGCGCTTCCTGCCTATCAGGGCGGCATGCTGGTTGTGCAGATCGGGTTTATCTTCATGCAGGACCCATTGCTGGGCCTGGCCGCGATCAGCTCCTATCCCATTCAGGGTTATGTCATTCCTTACTTGCAGAAGCGGGTCGTCATTCTGTCGCGCCAGAGGGTGCGCAACGTCCGCGTGATTGCAGACAAGGTGGGCGAGAGCATTACCGGCGTGGCGGAGATCCATGCCAACGACGCAGCCGCCTGGCATTCGGCCGACATATCCGAGCGTCTGTATGAGAATTTCAGGATCCGCTACGAGATCTTCAACCGGAAGTTCCTGATCAAGTTCCTGAACAATTTCATGAACCAGTTGACGCCGTTCTTTTTCTATCTGATCGGCGGTTATCTGGTGATCGAGGGCAATCTGAGCATCGGTGCGTTGCTGGCGGTTATCGCGGCCTACAAGGATCTTGCCGGCCCGTGGAAGGAGCTTCTGTCGTACTACCAGATGACCGCCGACGTCAGCGTCAAGTATCAGACGGTCGTCGAGAATTTCGATCCGCCGGACATCTATGGCGCGGAGCGGCTCACTGCGGATGACAAGGTCCAACTCAGCGGCGATCTGAAGTTCGACAATGTGAGCTTTTCAGGTGGGGCCGCCGGCCAGGAGGTCATGGACATTTCACTGACCGTTCCCGCGGGGACCGCCTGCGCGATTGCCGGGCACGACGGCTCCGGCCGATCGGAAGTGCTGCAGCTTGCAGCGGGGCTGGTGTCGCCTTCCTCGGGCAAGATATGCATCGGGGACCACGATCTCGACAAGCTGACAGATTCGACGCTTGGTCGTGAAATCGCCTATGTTGGCGGGGCGGTGCACGTGTGGACCGGAACCATCCGCGACAATCTTTATTACGGCCTCCGTCACCGGCCTCTTGTTCCACCCGAAAGAACGGGCGAGGACCTCAGGAACTACAATCGCCGTATCAGCGAGGCGAAGCTCACCCTCAATCCCGTCTACGATCTCGCCGCCATCTGGGAGGATCTGCCGGCCGCGTCGGTCGAGAACGAGAAGCAGCTCGACCAGAAGGCTCTTGATCTTCTCAAGGCGGTGAGACTCGACAATGATATCTACCGCCTCGGCCTGCAGTCGCGCTTCGATCCGTCGCTGGACGACGGCTTCGCCGACAAGATCCTCACCGTGCGCAAGAGCCTGGCGGACCGGATCGCCAAGGAACCCTCGCTGAAGGGCCTCGTCGAACTCTGGCACCGTGACAAGTTCAACGCCAGTGCGAGCCTTGCGGACAACCTCTTCTTCGCTGTGCCTTCCGACCCGGAAATCACGATGGACCAGGTGCCGGACCTGGAGGACGTCAAGGCCTTCCTGTCGGAAACCGGCTTCGACAAGAAACTGCAGAAAATCGGCCTGAAGATCGCCGAAACCATGCTGGAACTGTTCTCGAACGTTTCCGGCGACAGCGGTCTTCTGGGGGCCTACTCCTTCATCACGCTGGACGAAATTCCCGATTTCGAGCGCATCGTGCGGGTCGCGAAGTCGGGGCAGCAGCGCCCGGGCCTGAGTGACGCGGACCGGTCCCGGCTGACCGGACTCGCGTTCAAGCTTGTTCCCGCCCGTCACCGTCTTGGTGTGATGGATGATGACCTCAAGGAGGAAGTCATCGAGGCGCGCAAGCGGTTCCTGGAAGACGTGGTCAGGAACAACGACAAGTTCGTTGCCTTCGATCCGGACGTTTACCTGCCGCCGCTGACGATCGAGGACAACCTGATCTTCGGCCGCGCGCGTGTGGATCGCCGGGACGCACGCCGGCGCATTGACGATGTCATCCGGGCGATCGTTGAGGAGACCGGGCTGCGTCAGCCGATCGTGTATGCGGGCTTCGGCTACCACGTCGGTGTCGCCGGATCCAGGCTCTCCGCCGGGCAGCGCCGCCGCATCGCCCTGGTGCGCGGTCTTCTGAAAAACGCGAAAATCACCATATTGGATGATATCGCCACCGGCATGACGGAGGAAGACAAGGTCCTCCGCGACAGCCTGAGGCAGATCTTGTCCGGTAGAACTTTCCTGTATGGCACGTCCAACGCCGAAATCGCGGCGGAATTCGATCAGTGTTTCGAATTGGACCAGGGACGGATTTCAGACAAAGGATAAGATAATGGCGGCAACAATGGACGGGCGGCAGCCCTTTGCGATTTCGCTCGGCAAGGACCGATCGAATGGCGTGACACGGCAATTGCTTTGGAGGACGACATGACCCTGGAAACCGAGGTTGAGGCTCTTCGCAAGGTCCCTCTGTTTCACGGAATTGACGAAACCAAGCTGCGGCTGCTGGCCTTTATCAGCGACCGCACCGAATACCCATCGGGCGAGCGCTTGTGTTCTCAGGGAGAGGAAGGCGATTGCGCCTTCATCATTCTGGCCGGCGATGCCGACGTGCTGGTGCAAACGCCCGAGGGCGAGAAAAAGGTCGCTCAGGTTTCCGAAAATTCAATTGTTGGCGAAATCGCAATTCTGTGCGACGTACCAAGAACCGCCACACTGGTTGCTGCGAACAACATGGATGTTTTGACCGTCTCGAAGGACGACTTCTTGAAACTTCTGAAAGAATTTCCGGATATTTCACTTGAGGTGATGCGCACCCTTGCATTGCGGCTTGAAAGGACAACACGGGACCTGGCCGATGCGCGCCGTGGCGCCTCCAGTGGCTGAGGCACGCGACGTTCAGTTTTGGAACGATCAGCTTTTGGACCTCTAATCCGGTTCCGCCGGACCTCCGTTGACCCAGGGAGTAACATGTGACCGAGGAATTTTGGCTTCGTTGCTGGGGCGTCAGAGGATCCACTCCGACGCCTGGGTCAAGCACACTGCGCTATGGTGGCGAAACCTCCTGCTTCGAGATCCGGGCGGGGGACGCGCTGGTGCTCGTGGATTGCGGCTCCGGGGCCCGCAATCTGGGCATGGAACTGTGCAGCAGCAAGACGCGCTCCTTTGATCTGCTGTTCACGCACACGCATCTTGATCACATCTGCGGCCTGCCATTTTTCAAACCCGCTTACGACCCGAGTTTCGAGGTAACCGCCTGGGCCGGTCATTTCCAGGATGGCACCAATCTCATCGATATTGTCAGCCGGATCATGTCGCCGCCGATCTTCCCGGTCGCCGCCAAGACGCTGAAAGCCGTTGAGTTCAAGTCGTTCACCGCCGGGGATACAATTCCCCGCCAGGACGACCTTGTGATCCGCACGACGCGGCTCAACCACCCCGGTGGCGCCTGTGGTTACAGGTTCGAGTTTCACGGCAAATCCATCTGCATCATCACGGATCACGAACACGGCGATCCGGAGATCGACGCCGCGCTGCCGGATTTCGTCCGCGGTTCGGATGTCATGATTTATGATGCCATGTTCACCGATGACGAATACCGGACCTTCAAGGGCTGGGGGCATTCCACCTGGCAGAAGGCCGTGCAACTGGCAAAAGCCGGCAATGTCAAAACACCGGTCCTGTTTCACCATGATCCGCGCCGCTCCGACGACGAACTCGACGAGATCGGTCTGGCCGCGCAAAATGCCTATCCGGGCATGCTGGTCGCCAGCGAAGGCATGATCCTGCGGCCGTGACGTGCTTGTCCTGCCCTGAGCGCGCCGACACTCAAGTCTGACCGCCCGCTTTCCGACCGCCCGGCAACCGGCTGACCGGTCCGGATCCCAACAGTCTGGCCGCCGTGCAAACAGCGAAAGGCGCCCCCGCTGCTCGTTGTCACTTTCAGGTGGCCCCCGAAAAACGGGCCGGCGTGCCACGGGGCAAAGGGAACGGCCAGGGAGCGGCCATGGGCTACCAGAAACAGGACACTCTCTGGCATCAGGCTCCGAACAATAAAAAAAGGGCGGCCAGAACGGCCGCCCAAAAAAACACTACTCTTAAAAAATTGACCGTCCGCCGGGTGCAGGAATGCGGGAATTCCTTGAAGTGCATCCGGAAAGCATCCAGTCGAAACTTGAAAGAACGTTACGGCTGAATACCAAATACGATCAATAGTTGTTTACAGGGTGTATACGTTAAGTGCATGGTCCATTTGGACTAAAGGACGACAAATTTACCGGTTGAGGAGCTGGGTCGCGTTGATGTCCTGGTGAAGGAACAAAGGCCGCTGGGGGGTGGTGTGGTCGTTGCCGCTGAAAAATATTTTTACTTGTCGAACCTGGCGGTTTCTGCCGCCATGGATCCGGGCCGGTGGCAGAAATTTCTGGATGAACTGAGCCAGGTTCTGGGGACGCGCATCTGCACCCAGTTGATAGGATACGACAATCTCACCGGAGCAGCGCCGCTCGCCTTCAGCTCCGGGTATGATCCCCATATCCTGGAACTCTACGAAAACTTCTATGCCGACAAGAACCCGTTTGCGGCCAGATTTTCGAATTTCCCCACCGGTGAGGTCATGTCCACGCATCAGCTCTGCCCACCGGACACATTGAAGAAAACGCCTTTCTATGCCGACCTTCTGGCTCCGAGCGAGGACATCACCGGAGGCGGCGGATCCATGCTGGCGTCCGATACCAGCAGGATGTTCCTGATCGGCGGCAACATGCGCGCGAAGGATCGCGACAGATACGAAGCCGATTGGCTCACGCTGTGCCGCAAGCTCGCGCCGGTCATCCGGCAGTCTCTCGAAATCAACCGCACGATTTCAGGGCTCTCATTTGAAAAATGGGCGTCCGAACAGCATTTGCTTGGAACAGGTACGGCGATACTCGTGGTCGATTCGTCCCTGACGGTCCACTATGCCTGCGCCGAGGCGCGCAAGATGCTCGACAGGGGCACGCCGATCGGCAGCGGCTTTCAGCGCCGCCTTCAGTTCCGGTCCTCGCAGGTTCACAGCGAGTTCGCGGCGTTTGTCCGGCTGCAGTCGAAAGACGCTTTCAACATTTTCAGGAACTGGCGATTTGAGGATGACGGCGGACAGCGATGGGCCGGCCGGACAATGGCACTGAATCTGGCGGATCTGGATGAATTGCCTTTCGGTACTTTCGTGACCAGACCCGATTCCGGTGTCCTGCTGGCGCTCAAGCCGGAACTCAGCCGGATGTCTTTTCAAGATCTTGTGAGACAGGTGCTTGCACTGAGCCAGGCGGAAGCCGTCACAGCGATGAAGCTGGCGGACGGCCTGACACCCGCCGAGATCGCCCTGGACCGCCAGATCAGCATTCATACTGCGCGCAACCAGATCAAGTCGGCTCTGGCCAAGACCGGGTGCCGGCGTCAGAGCGATCTGGTTCTCAAGGTGGAACAACTGCGTCTGCACGGCACCCGTCCGGCCTAGCCCGTCACACTCACAACCGGTCACTTTCGCGCGGGGTTCTTGCGCAACTTTGCCGGTCGGAGGAAACTCCGGTCACGTTTTGTCTTTTTCCGGCGCCAAGGTGGCCTTCTTGCTGAATACGGTTCGATATATCCTGCGCGGCGGGCCGCCCGAAACCGGGCTTCCGGACCGTGTGCGGGCCGAAATACGCGCCAGGGAAGCATCCTCGGAGCAATTGATCGGCTGGGTGCAGCTGGGTCTGGTCCTGTTTTTCGCCACCCTTTACGCCATTGCCCCCAGGGCCGAAGGTACCGCCGGTTTCAATTTCGTGCCGTTCGCTCTGGCGGCCTATTTCCTGTTCACGGTGACACGGCTGCTGCTGTCCTATCGCTTCGAGCTGCCGCAATGGTATCTGCTGATATCGATCGGGGTGGACATGGCGCTGCTGGTCGGCCTGATTTTTTCCTTCCACATCCAGTACGGACAGCACCCGACCTTTTACCTGAAGACCCCGACGCTGATGTATGTCTTCATCTTCATCGGTCTGAGGGCCTTGCGTTTCGATCCGCGGTTTGTCCTGACAACCGGGCTGGTTGCCGTGGCAGGCTGGCTCGGGCTGGTCTTTTATGCGGTGTTGGCGGACATGGACCATATGCGGGTCACCCGCAATTACGTCGACTATCTGACCGGGAACACCATCCTGATCGGCGCCGAGCTCGACAAGACGATGGTCATCCTGTCGGTGACCGTGATCTTGTCGGTTGCGCTCTACCGGGGACGCTCGATGCTGTTCGAGGCCAGCAGGGATCAGGCCGCGGCGATGGACCTGCGCCGGTTCTTCGCGCCGGAAGTGGCTGCGTCCATTACCGGCGCCGACACGGAATTGCAGGCGGGGGAAGGCAGCCAGAGGGAGGCTGCGATCCTTTATGCCGATATCAGGGCCTTCACCTCGACTTCCGCGGCGCTGTCCCCGGAAACCGTCCTGGCCGTGCTGGCGGAATATCAGAACATGGCCGTCGAGGTGATCAATGACGAGGGCGGCCGTGTCGACAAGTTTCTCGGCGACGGCATCCTGGCCACCTTCGGGGCGGTTCATGCCTCCGGCACCTATGCGGCGGATGCGTTGCGAACGGCTCAGCGTCTGGTCAATTGCACGGAAGCGGAGCAGGGGCGGTTCAGAGCCGCGGGCTGGCCGGGTCATCTTGAAATCGGGGTGGCCGTGGCCGCCGGACCTGTCACCGTCGGCGTGATCGGGTCGAAACACAGGCTGGAATTCACGGTCATCGGCGATGCGGTCAACAGGGCAGCCAAGCTGGAAGATGCCAACAAGGTGCAGCAGTCCAGGGCGCTGACCGACAGGGTCACCTACGACCTTGCCTGTGCCCAGGGCCTTGGCAATCCGCTGGTCGAAGCGCGCCCCGGCGCGCAGGTCGCCGGTATCGACACGCCGGTCGACCTAATTGTCCTGGCTGGAAAGACCCTGCTGCCGCCGGTGCCGCCGAGCAGTCCGGCCGCTGCGCAGCCATCGGGAAAGTCTTGACCGGGCGGTCAATCTCGGTCACTTTGCGAACTTGATTGACCTAATCGTCAAAAAGAAAGATTAAATCCATTTTTTTCAATGGATTACATTGAATGGGAGGCTGACTTGAAACTGGATTCTACACTTGCTGCCATCGTGACAGGCGGCGCTTCCGGCCTTGGCGCCGCAACCGCGCGCATGCTGGCGGCCGAGGGCGTCCGGGTGACCCTGTTTGATCGGAACGCAACCCAGGGCGCAGTTGTCGCTGATGAGATCGGCGGCGTCTTCGCCGATGTCAACGTCACCGATCAGGCCAGTGTCGAAGCCGGGTTTGAAAGCGCGCGCAAGGCTCATGGCCAGGAACGTATCCTGGTGAACTGCGCCGGGATTGCCCCGGTCGCCAAGACCACGTCCCGTGGCGAGGCGCATCCCATGGACATGTTCGAGAAGGTGATCGCCGTCAATCTGGTCGGCTCCTTCCGCTGCATCTCGATTGCCGCGACCGGCATGGCCGCGCTCGATCCGGTCACGGAGGACGGTGGCCGCGGCCTGATCGTGTCGACGGCGTCCGTTGCCGCCTTTGACGGTCAGATCGGGCAGGTGGCCTATGCCACGTCCAAGGCAGGTATCGCCGGCATGACGCTTCCTGTCGCCCGCGATCTGTCCCGCTCGGGCATCCGTGTGATGACCATCGCACCGGGCATATTCGAAACGCCGATGCTGCTCGGTCTGTCCCAGGAAGTGCAGGAATCTCTTGGACAGCAGGTGCCGTTTCCCTCTCGCCTCGGCAAGGCCGCCGAATACGCGCAACTGGTCCGGTCCATCTGCGAGAACGACATGCTGAACGGCGAAACCATCCGGCTGGACGGCGCGATCCGCATGGCGCCCCGATAACCTGTGGCCGGCGGCGGACCGGCGAAGACCGCCGCCGGCCGCTTCGGGTTTGAACGGGCTTCAGCCGGCATAGCTCACGATTTCGAATTCGATGCCGTCGTCGTCATGGAAATAGAAGCGGCGGCCCGGTTCGTAATCGCCGTGGTTCTTGGTCTTGTATCCACCTTTGAGAATGCGCGCTTCCGTGGCATCCAGATCGTCGACGGCAATGGCGACGTGGTTGAGGCCGCCACGGGTGTGATAGCTGACGGCATCCGACGCCGCTGTCCGTCGGGCAGGCGTATAGGCAGCGATGTAACTGCTGTCGTTGCCGATATGGTAGGTGGTGCCGCCTTCGAGACTGTCGCCCTTCCAGCGGACCTGCCATCCGAACCAGTCCTCCAGCCGTTTCGCCGTCGCTTCGGGGTCGCTGACGGTCACGTTCACATGTTCCAGAAACGCAGTGGTCATTTGCTGTCCTTTCAAAGATTGACCTTGTTGGGACACTGGAGATAAATGCTCAAGTAAGGTTGAGGTCAAGAGCGGCGGGACGAAAAAGTGAAAAGGGTACTCAGAGGCACCGATCCCCTGACCATCGGCGAACTGGCGGACCGGACAGGACTGTCCGTCTCGGCGATCCGTTTCTACGAGGAAAGGGGCCTTGTGCATCCGGGCCGGAACGCGGGCGGCCAGCGGCGGTTTCTGCGTGCCGACATTCGCCGGCTGTCCTTTGTCCTGGTCGCGCAGGAATTCGGCTTTTCCATTGCGGAGATCGCGGAGCAACTGAAACGCTTGCCCGAGGGCAGGGCGCCGACCAAGGCGGACTGGACAAGGATCAGCCGGGAGTTCCGGTCTCATCTCGACCGTCGCATCGAACGGATGACCGCGCTTCGGGACAAGCTGGACAGCTGCATCGGCTGCGGCTGCCTGTCCATGAAAACCTGCCGGCTCTACAATTCCGGAGATGCCGCCGCCAGAAAAGGCCGTGGTCCGCGCTATCTGCTGGGCGACCGGCCGGATGTCGAAACGTGAAAACCGGCCCCCTGGCGAGGGCCGGGTTGTCGATCGATCTTCTGGAGCCGGAGCATCGCGCGTTCCAGAGAACACAGGATGCTCCGGGCCAGAGGGCCCGGGTTCAAGGGCCGTCAGCGATTGTCCAACTGCGAGCGGACCCGTTTGAGACCCAGTTGCGTGATGCGGTAAGGGCCGCTGTTTCTCGACGAGATATACCGCTTGTATTTCAGTTTGCGGAACAGCCGCAGGGAACAACCGCCCCAGAACCAGCCTTCACGGGTAACGGTTTCATGGGAAATAGCACGGCCGTCCTCGTTTTTCTCCACGAGGATGTAGCCGCCTTGAGCCAGCAGGTGCAGGACCCGTTGCTCGGCTTTGGAAATGTCCATTGATACTGAGATGCCTGAATTTGGATGCACGCCAGCAGTCACCGCAGCAAGACGCATGCGGTGCTGATTTGCATTTCACCCGGCTGAATTCAGCCGGGGCTTATCGGGACTCTTGCAATCCGCGCATAAAACCTCTCAGTGGATAAAAAGGCGATTAGCATGCGGGTGCGGGCACGGCAACATTCCGGCAGCCCGGGGCAGGGTGCTTTCCGGTGAGGTGTTGCAGAAAGGTTTCTCACCGGGCGCCGTTGAGCCGACGGCCCGGTCAACCGGACCACGCTCCGCGATTCGTTCCGCCGGCAAACGGCACGGATCCATAAGATACGGCATTATCGGGAATTCTTTGGAATTAACTGCGCTCGGCCGGCCAGTAGCCGCTATCCGGGTCACGGGAGATGGCCACGGCCCTGACATCCCTGGAACTGCAGGCTGCGCAGGTGAGCGCCTTGCTCAGGTCCGAGACCCTGCGGTCTCCGGAAAAACGGGAGCTGTTCAAGTAGCGGAAACGTCCGCAATGGTTGCAAAGTATCGCAAGCCGGCGGTCGGTTTCGCCCACCAGGTCAACCGTGGGGTCGTCGGGTTCAATATATGCAAGTAAAGTCATGTATTTTAATCTAGCCGAGCAAATGTCATGGAAATTCGAGCGATACGTATTATTACGCCTTCTTCGTTTATAATATCACGATATCGAGCCTGGTAAAATAGTTAATTAATACATGACTATTCATTCAGGTTGTTTGTGCCTGGAAATGATCAGAAATACTTGCTCGGGATGTTGGAGTGCAGTTGTTTGCCCATTTTCGCCGTTTTCAAGCTGACAGCATGGAACCATTTGCCGCGTCTCGCGCCGGCCGGAAGCGGACAAAACCCTCGCAATTTCAAACGACCGGCGCTATGAGAAACCCATGACATGGCTTTCAGACACATGGTTGGACCTGATCGGATTGTCCGGTCTACTGAACCCGTTTGCGCTCCTGATCGGCGCTTACCTGGGCTGGCGCGCCGACAGCGCCCGGAAATTGTGGATCGCCGGATTTGCGGCGGCTGCGCTGTCGCTGATTCTGGATGCGGCCACCGGCCTGCTTCACTTGCCGCAGCTCGTATCCCAGGACGCCGGCGCGCTGGCGATGTTTCCGTTCCGGTTCGCCGGTGGGGGGCTTGTGTCCGCTCTGGCATTCTGGTTCAGCCGCCGCCGGAAACACGGCTGACGCCGGCAAGTTCGGGCTCAGTTCTGCAGCCAGCTGTTGAACAGCGCCGCATTCGCGCATTCGGGCAGGACCTGCCCGGCGCCTTGCGGGTGATCCCGCAGCCATTTGCGGCAGGACTCCGTTGCCGTGCAGTGCATGCACCGAAAAGCGGCGGAATTCGACACCGAACCTGAATGGGTTCCGGGGGGGCTGTCTTTCATGGCGTCGATCGTCTTGAGCATCCTGCCCATCAGTTCGGCGCGCTCGTTGAGGCGCTCCATCCAGTTCACGCTTCATCTCCTCCTTGCGGTACCGGCCTGTTTCTTCTTTGGCGCCTTGCTTGTTCTGCCGCTGGCCGGATGGCCGATCCGCCCACTTTGGTACGGGCGGCTCCGGAATGCCTTGATCAAGGTCAACTACAGCCTTCCCTCTGGGCAGGCATTAAGAAACCAGCCATACTCGGCCTTTATGATTTTGTAACCCAGCGCCAGAGAACGAAACCTCCGCACCGGATGAGAGGGAATGGTTGAAACGATCAGCGCAACGCCGCTGCCTCAGGGATCCGGTGCCGGATCCGCCACCCAATTGCTCGAGCCCGGAACGGAACTCAAGGCCAGGGTCGAGAGCAATCTTCCCGGTGGCGTCGTCCGTCTCGCGACCGCCGATGCCAGGATCGACCTGCGCATCTCCACGCCCCTGCCTGCCAATGCGGAAGTCACCGTCACGGTCTCGGGCAGCAGACAGCAGCCGGCTATCCTGATCAGGACGGAGGCCACGCCTGCTCCTTCCACGCAGCCGGCCCCGCCTCAGGGCCAAAGTGGTCAGCCCCTTCAACCGGAAATCCAGTCTGCCGCTGGCCAACCCTCCCAGGCCGGTGCGGCGAGCGCGGTTGTAAGGCCCGTGTCTCCAGGGGCGCATCTTGTTCAGATCCTCTCCGCGGGCACGGGGCCGCAAGACAGCGCCGCCCGCCCGCCCGCCACTTTCCCGGCCGCCCCCCTCCCAATTGGCGGCCCCGCGGCCGCCGCGTCTCCCGGGGCGGTGGCTGCCACCGGGCAGGCCGGCGTGCCGACAAACGCGCCGTCTTCCGGTCAACCTCCGCCATCCGGCGCACCGCAGGCGTCTGCGGGCAATGCCCTCCAGCAAGCGGGGCCAGGGTCTCTCCGGACACCGGCGGGAGGACCTGCAACGTCCCAGGCGGGGGCTTCAGGATCACTGCAGGGGCAAGGTCCCGGCAACACGCCGGGGACACCGCCAACGGGCGGCGGATCGGTGCCCGCCGGCTCGCCGGCTCCGGGCCAACCGTCTGCCGCCGGCCCGGCCGCACTGCCGGCTTCACAGCTTCCGGCCGGCCAGCAGGGCGCAGCGCTTCCGCCTGGAGCGTCTCAAGCGGCGACGCCTGCAGGCGTCCAGGGCGCGCCGAGTCCGGCGGGCCCCTCCGCACCGGCGCCCCCGTCCGGTGCAGCGGGAGCGCAGTCGGTTTCCACCGCGACAGGCGGAGCAGCCGGTACCGCACCACTTGCAGCAGGATCGGTGAGCCACGGTACGGCAGCGCCGGTTGGCCAGGGCAATGCGGTCACAGGACCGGCGTCCGGGCCGGTCGGCACCGCGGTTCCGGCCAGTGGTGCGGCCGCCCCGTTCCAGGGGGCGGCGGCTCAGGGGCCGATATCTGGCTCCGGCGCCAATTTTCCGGCACAGCCGGTGCTCCCGACGGGGGTCGCAATACCGCTTGCGGCAACCGGGACACCAGGATCTCAAATGCCCGGCACCCCGGCACCGGGCACAACGACGGCGTCACAGACAGCGGCTTCGGCAAGCGCCGCCGCTGGTGCCTCGCAAAAGGCGGCGGCGGTTCCTACCGGGCCGGGAGTCTCTCCGGGGGCCACCCAGGCAAGGCCGACGGCGGCAGGCGCCTATCCGCAGCTTGCCGGATCTGCCGTTTCCACGCCCTCGGCCGGTTCGCTCGCAGCGGCAGGTTCGCAGGGGCCCGCGACCGGGATCGCGGGCGGGCTGCAGCAGGCCCTGTCCGAGCAGCAGGCGGGCTTGACCGGACTGTTTGCGCAGGTCGGCAGCCTGATGAGCGCACAATCGGCAGGAAAGGTTGCCATGCCGGACACTGTGGTCAAGGCCATGCAACAGATCCTGGGATTGCGGCTGAACGCATCCAGCCCGCCGACGGCCACAAGCCTGCAACAGGCGGTGCGCCTCTCGGGCCAGTTCAGGGAAGCACAACTGGCCCAGCCGGGAAGCACGTCGGCCGGCATGCCGGATCTCAAGACCGCGCTGCTTTCCTTCAAGTCGCTGCTCCAGCAACTCGGCGCGCGCTCGGAAATCGTTCGGCCCGCCGGGCAGCCGCCGGCTCCCTCCCGGCACACCTCGCCGCAGGGGCAGGCACCGCAACCGTCCGGCGGATACTGGGCCGGCGCGGCGCCGCAAAACCTGCAGGCCCTTCTCAAGGAGACCAACTCGGCACTTGCCCGCCTGCGCATCACCCAGCTGACGAACACCGGCCTCACGCAGGACAGCGGCCCCCAGTCCGCGTCCAGGCCCATGGACCTGGTCCTTGAAGTGCCGCTGGCGCTGGGACAGGAGACGGCGATGATGCAGATGCAGGTCGGCCGGGATGGCGCCGGCAACCGGGAGGACGGTGAAGAGGATCCTGCCTGGCGGTTGCGGTTCGCACTTGATCTGACCGCGACCGGTCCCCTGGAGGCCGCGGTCAGTCTGCGCGGCGGCGGCACCTACGCCAGCCTCTGGGTCGATCGCAAGGAGACGTTCGACATGCTCAATGCCGTCAGGGACACGATGGAGGCCGCTTTCGCCGATGCCGGTCTCGATCTGCAGGAATTGCGGCTGATCCGGGGGCTGCCACCCAAGACCGCGGCCCTTTCCGGGGCCAGGGTGGACCGGCAGTCTTGAGGGGGCGGCAGTCCTGAAGGGAGAGGAACTCGTGAGCAGCAAGGAAACGGACAAGAAACTGGCGGTCGCCCTCGGTTATGAAAACGAAGGCGCGCCGGTGGTCACGGCCAAGGGAACGGGGACCGTTGCCGAACAGATCGAACGGCTTGCCCGGGAAGCCGGCGTTCCCATCGAGCAGAACCCGATGATGGCCGAAGCTCTTTCCCAGATCGAAATCGATCAGGAAATCCCGATGGAACTCTACCAGGCGGTTGCGGTCCTGATCGGTTTCATCATGCGCACCGGTCAGGCGCAGCACCCGCCATCCGGGTGAAAGCTGTCACCCCGCGCAAGGAAACCCTTGCGGGCCAATCAATTCCCGATTAGGTCATCAGACTGCCAATCATTCGCGCCGCAGCAAGTCCATACGGGTCGCCGCCGTCTTGCCTGCCGGGCATGAAATCGAAACGAACAGGATTTTTGACGACCATGACGCTTGTCGACGTACGCACACCCGATCCGAAGAAATTCATCAAGGGCGCGACCGGCGATTGGGAAATCGTGATGGGTCTGGAAGTCCACGCCCAGGTGACTTCCGAAGCCAAGCTCTTTTCCGGTGCCTCGACCGAATTTGGCAGGGATCCCAACGACAATGTCAGCCTTGTGGACGCGGCCATGCCGGGCATGCTGCCGGTCATCAACGAGGAATGCGTGCGCCAGGCGATCCGCACCGGTCTTGGCCTGAAATCGGAGATCAACCTGAAATCCGTTTTCGACCGCAAGAACTATTTCTATCCGGATCTGCCGCAGGGCTACCAGATCTCCCAGTTCAAGCAGCCGATTGTCGGAGAAGGCAAGATCCTGCTCGACATGCCGGACGGACAGGTCGAGATCGGTGTCGAGCGCCTGCATCTCGAACAGGACGCCGGCAAGTCGCTGCACGACCAGCATCCATCCATGTCCTTTGTCGACCTGAACCGTTCCGGCGTGGCGCTGATGGAGATCGTCTCCAAGCCGGATCTCAGATCCTCTGACGAAGCGAAGGCCTATCTGACCAAGCTGCGCACGATCCTGCGCTATCTGGGCACCTGCGACGGCAACATGGACCAGGGCTCCATGCGGGCCGATGTCAACGTGTCGGTGCGCAGGCCGGGCGGCGCTTTCGGGACCCGCTGCGAGATCAAGAACGTCAACTCGATCCGCTTCGTCGGACAGGCGATTGAATACGAGGCCCGGCGCCAGGTCGCGATCCTGGAGGATGGCGGTTCGATCGATCAGGAGACCCGCCTGTTCGACGCGGTCAAGGGCGAGACCCGGTCGATGCGCTCCAAGGAAGAAGCGCACGATTACCGCTATTTCCCGGATCCGGACCTGTTGCCGCTGGAATTCACGCAAGGATTTGTCGACGAACTGGCGCAGCATCTGCCCGAATTGCCGGACGACAAGAAAGCCAGGTTCGTGAGCGATTACGGCCTGAGCGCCTATGACGCCGACATTCTGGTCGCCGAAAAGGCCTCCGCCGATTTTTTCGAGGATGTCGCCAAGGGCCGTGACGCGAAGCTCGCCGCAAACTGGGTGATCAACGAATTCTTCGGCCGCCTGAACAAGGAAGGCCAGGACCTTTCCGAAAGCCCGGTGTCCGCCGACCAGCTCGGCGCGATCGTGGATCTCATCAAGAACGGCGTCATTTCCGGAAAGATCGCCAAGGATCTGTTCGAAATCGTCTGGACCGAGGGCGGCGACCCGGCGAAAATTGTCGAGGACCGCGGCATGAAACAGGTCACCGACCTGGGCGCGATCGAGGCGATCGTCGACGAGATCATCGCCGCCAATCCGGAAAAGGTCGAGCAGGCGAAAGACAAGCCGGGCCTTCTGGGCTGGTTCGTCGGCCAGGTGATGAAACAGTCCAAGGGCAAGGCCAACCCGCAGGCAGTCAACGATCTGCTGAAACAGAAGATCGGTCTGGAGTAGGAGGGAGCCGGGATTGTACTGTCTTCCCGAAACCTTGCTGACAACCATGCGGCTTGAGGGACGTGCCTGCGGATCTGGTCTGCTGGCTTCCGGTGCAGTGAGCCCTTTGACGCGTGTCGCGTCAGATTGAACTCAGAAAACCGCCCGAACGCATTTGCAATGCAAACGCTGCCTCTGGCGTCTTACTGCATCCAGGAAGCCGCTTAAACGCAACACGCAACAGCCCGGGCGTCGAGGCCGTTGAGGTACCTGGACCATATCTCCATTTGCCGGCTTCAGCCTGGCAGCAACCGCTGCGGTGCGGCGGGGGCAGGGTTTTTTGATGGGAATTGCCTCCTGCTTAGCCAATGTGCCACCTGCCTGAATTGCAGGCAGAGCGGCCCGCGCCCGCGCCCGTCCCGCCACCTGATCGCTTGAGTTTCATTTGGCACGGGAGTTGCTGATCCTCCGGACAAGAACCGGGGGAAATGCCTGTATGGCGAAATCTGGATTTGCATTGGCAGGCAGCGATGGCCAGCCTTAGATTTTTTGAAATCTACCGGAACCCTGACTACCTCTGGCTGCTGGCCCAGGGCGCGCTGGTCAGCGCCGGTCTGACGGTGGCCGGCGGTGTCTGCGGGTTTTTATGCGCGATCCTTCTCGCGGCCGTCCGACACTACAGGATCCCGGTTCTCTCCCAGGCCGCGACTGCATATGTCGAGTTCATCCGCAACACGCCGCTCATCGTGCAGATGTTCTTCATCGCGTTCGGCCTGCCGATGCTGCTTGGCTACCAATGGCCGTTCTGGGCCCACGCCCTGCTGGCGCTCAGCGTCAATTTTTCCGCCTATTTCGCAGAAATCCTGCGTGCCGGCCTGACATCGGTCGCCGACGGTCAGATCGAGGCATCCGACGCACTGGGGCTGCCGCGCTGGTTGTGTTTCCTGAAAATCAGCCTGCCGCAGGCAATCGCGTCCATGTACCCGTCGCTCAACAGCCAGTTCATATTCCTGTTCCTGACGACCGGTGTGATTTCGGAGATCGGCGTGACCGATCTTACCTGGGCGGGCCTTTACATCGACAGCCGCAGCTTCCGCTCCTTCGAGGTGTTCTTCACGCTGACCGTGATCTACGTGCTGATGTCGCTGATGTTCAAAAGCATTCTAACACTCCTTCACGACCGGCTGTTCAAATGGAAGGTGGTCCGGTGAAGGAAATGTTCGTTGCCCTGCTTGGCAAGCCTTTCGGCATCGTGCTCTTCCAGCTTCTGGAGGCGACCCAGTTCACGGTCTATCTCTCGCTCGTCGCCTTCCTCGGCGGCGGCCTTATCGGACTGGCGGTCACCGCGGCCCGTGTGTCGCCCATTCGGTATCTGCGGCGGATCTTCACGGTCTACACCTGGTTGTTCCAGTCGGTGCCGCTGCTCATGCTCCTGTTTCTGCTCGGGCTGGGCGTGCCGCATCTCTTTTCCGTTTCCGTCGATCCCTGGTACGCCGCCGGCGTCGCCCTGACGCTATACACCAGCGCCTATCTGTCGGAAGTCTGGCGCGGTGCGATCACAGCGGTGCCGACCGGCCAGCATGAGGGCGGCAAGGCACTGGGCCTTACCTTTCCGCAGATCATGGTTCTCATCATCCTGCCGCAGGCGTTTCGTCTCGCGATCGCGCCGACCGTCGGGTTCATGGTGCAGATCATCAAGGGAACCTCCCTTGCCTACATCATCGGTTTCCATGACCTGATGACGGTCGGCAAGCGCTGGGCCAACTCGCCTGTCCCCGGCACCCAGCCGTTCGTCATCTATCCGATCATGGCGATGATCTACTTCTCGCTCTGTTTTCCGTTGTCCTTGTGGAGCCGGCGTCTTGAAGAGCGTCTGGGGTCCACAACGTCCAGGGGCGGGGCAGCCGCTGCCGCCCGACCGAATCGCGCATGAAAAACATCTTTAAGGAGGGTCGCGCAATGTTGAAGAAATCAGTGGGATTGCTCGCGGCGGCGGTTTCCGCCGCGTTGATGCTGGCAAGCCCGGCATCGGCGGAGCTGAAGGACATTCTGGAAGCCGGAACGATCAAGATCGCAACACCGGAAAACTTTCCGCCCTTCGGCTCGCTTGGTGCTGATGGCGAATACGAAGGCTACGACATCGATGTCGCCAGGATGATCGCAGAGGACCTGGGCGTCGAACTGGAACTCGTTCCCGTGACCTCCAAGCAGCGGATTCCGTTTCTGGACACCGACAGGGTCGATCTGGTGATCTCGACCCTGGGGGCCAATCCGGAGCGCGCCAAGTCGATCTGGTTCTCCCATGCCTACGCCCCATTCTTTTCCGGTGCGTTTGCGAAGCCGGACGTCTCCGTTGACACAATCGCGGACTTTGCCGGCAAGAAGATTGCCGTCACCGGGGGAACGCTTGAGGATCTCGCGATAACGGAAGATGCGCCGGAGGGCGCGGAGATCATCCGCTTCGGTGACAACGCCGCGACCATCGCAGCTTATGTTTCCGGCCAGGCGGATGTGATCGTGACCGGAAACATGGTTGCTCTCGGCATTGCAAACGACAATCCGGATTACAATCTGGAGAACAAATTCATCATTGCGAACTCGCCGTCCTACATCGGCGTGAAGACCGGCAACATCGATCTCCTGCAATGGGTCAATGTCTTTGTGCTGCACAAGAAGCTGAACGGCAAGCTCGACGGGCTGTCGAAGAAGTGGCTGAAGACCCCGCTGCCTCCGCTGCCGGCGCTCTGACGCGCGAACGGCCGAATTTCGACAGGTCAAAGACTGATACAGCGCACGGCGGACGATCCGCCGTGCGTTTTCGCATTCGCGACCTGTATGCCACCGAATGGACCGGTGTTGAATGAAGGTCCGCCGAATGAACGGGTCATGATGCTGCGGCGCCACAATCTCCTGTCCGGAATGTCAAAAATCAGAACACCGAGGGTTACAGGCAAGCGGAAATTTTGTATCCCGAACCCATGACACCGGCGACAGAAACCGCACGCACCGATCAGACACCGTTCTACGCCACGCCGGCGGGCGTCTGGGCCATCGTAGCGCTGTGGGGACTGTCGCATCTCCTGCTGCGCGCGCTGGCAACGCCTGTGCTCGGCACCGACGACATGTTCGAGACCGTGCTGGTCCAGACGCTGGAGCCAGGCTACATGCTGCGCCAGCCGCCGCTCTACGAGTGGTTGCTATTCTCCGCCCAGCAGGTCTTCGGCCCGGGCATCTGGTCGGCTCTTTGCGTGAAATACAGCCTGATTTCGGTTGCGGCGCTGTTCCTGTTCCTGATCGCCCGCAAGGCGATATCCGATCCACGCCTTGCCGCGCTCTGTGTGTTCTCCTATTCGCTCTACTATCAGTTCGGCTGGAACCTGCATGAAGGCGTGACCCATACGGTCGTGCTGACCACTGCCTGTGCGGCAAGCGCGTTTTTCTTCATCAAGGCGCTGGAGACCGGACGGCTCGGCTTTTATCTGCTCTTCGGCCTCGCCGCTGGCACCGGACTGCTGGGAAAACACTCCTATCCTCTGTTCGTGCTGGCGCTGCTGCTGGCCGCAATGAGCGACCGGGTCTGGCGCAACCGGCTGCGCGTCGCCGGGCTGGCTCTGGTGCCGCTGGCGGCATTGCTCGTCTACAGTCCCTACGCCTTCTGGATCCTGAACGATGGCCTGACGCTGCTGGCCTCGGTGTCCGACACCATGGGCGTGAGCGCCGGAGAACCGCACGCGCGACGGGCTGCACAGGGGCTGGGCAGGCTCGCCTTCGGACTGATCGGCTTTTCCGTGCCGCTGGTCCCGGTGCTGGCCCTGCTGTTCTGGCAGCGGTATCTGGGCCGGAGGCACGCCGCGACTCCCGCGGTGTCTGATGTCGCCCGCTTGTGCGGGCGGACGGTCCTGGCGATGATTGTCCTGACGGCGCTGCTGATTGCCGTGACAGGCGCGACTTACGTGAAGGAGCGGCACATGCATCCGCTCCTGCTGTTGCTTCCCGTCTTCCTGTTCGCCGATCTGGAGCGCTTTGCGTTCAGGCGTCACTGGCGCTGGCTCGGTGCTGTCGTGCTGGCGCTGGTGGCTGTTGCCTTTCTGGCCCGGGTGCCGGGCATTGTCGCGCCGGACCGGTTCTGGTGCGGCGGCAAGTGCCGGCACATGAAACCCTATGCGGATCTGAAGGCCCCTCTGGCGCTCCTGGGAGCGGGCGAGGCGACGCTGATTGCCGATGACGGCTATACTGGTGGCAACCTGCGGGTTCTGTTTCCCGGTGCCCGCGTGGTCACCAAGGCGATTGCCGCCAGAACCGCACCGCGCGACAAGTGTTTCTTCATCTGGGAGGAGGGCGACGCGGCGCCCGCAACCCCGGCAGCGCAGCGCTATGCCGGCAAAGCGTTCTGGGACGCCGCAGCGCCGGTATCGAGCGTTTACATGACCGGCGCCTGGCCGCATCTGTGGAAGGCGCCGGACTGGCGCACGACCTGGTGGGGCGTTGCCGAGTTGTCCGCAGACGACCCGATATGCCGGTAGGAGGCACAAGGTGAGTAATCCGATCCGGATCGAAAAAGCGCAGTCCGGCCAGCTTCGGCAGATCGTCGGCATCATCAATGCCGGGGCGACATCGGTCCGCAAGGACCGTGAGTTCTCCGACTGGCAGGACTACCGCGCCGCCTTCGATGCGCTGCGGAGCGCGCCGGAATGCGATATTTACGTTGCGCTGAACGAAGACAACGAAATCGTCGGTACCTTCCAGATCCACTTTCTGAAGGGCATCGCCTTCAAGGGCCGTCCCCGGGTGGAACTGGAAAGCGTGCACGTGCGCGCCGACCGGCAGGGCGCCGGTATCGGGCGCGCGATGATGGCTCATGCCGAAACGCTGGCGCGCGCGGCGAATGCCTGCGTCATCCAGCTCACCTCGAACAGGGAACGCGAGGGATCGCACCCTTTCTACAGGAAGCTCGGCTACGACCAGAGCCATCTGGGCTACAAGAAAATGCTCTGACGCTTCGAAGCAGGCGACGTGTCAGTTCACCTTGCGCCAGGTTTCCTTCTCGCAGACATTGAAGACGACGCGCACGCACCCCTGAACCTGCAGGGTCGAGGTCCCGGTCTTGCGCAGCGTCGCATTGGCGCTGAAGCCGCGGCGTGGATCGTAGACCCGGCCCGTCCATTTTCCTGATTCAGGCTTGAGCCGCCAGAGCACCTTGAGACCGAGGACCTTGCGGGCTCTCTTGGAGTGATCCTTGTTCTTGACGTCGGGTGTCGATCGCACCGTGTAGCCGTTGGGCGCCTTGAAATCGACGACCCGGCCGCAGGGCACCTTGCCGCAAGGGGCGATCTTGATGACCGCGCCGGCAGGCGTCTTCCAGTTTCCGGTGATGTCCGGGGCCGCGAGGGCCGGACCGCCCGCGGGCAGCAGCAGTGCCGCAACGAGGGCGGCGAGGGCCGGTCTCTGCAGCCGGAATTTCAGTTCAGGGATCGAAAGGCCGTTCATTCCAAGAATACCCCGCCGCAGTGCTGGTCAGAATTGCAGGTCGATTTCTGACCGGCAAATGCGACAGAGCCATGGCCGGATCATCGGGAATCGGCGGCGGAAGGGGTTTTCCCGGACTTTAATCGACCCGGATCCAGGTCTCGCCCTTGCAGATGAGTCCGCCCATGACACAGCCCTGCAGCTTCAGCCGGTCCGTCGTGGTCAGTTCGATGAAGCCGGTATAGGTCTTGCCGTCCTCGGCGTTATAGACCTTGCCCTTCCACTGGTTGTCCTTGCCGGTCGGTTTCATCGCCTGGACGATCTGGACGCCGACAAGCGGCCGTGACCTTTGCGCGGTGTCCGGGTTGCGGTCGTCCTTGCGGGGCTCGCGCAGCCAGATCAGTTTGCCGCACAGCGCGCCGCCGCAGGGGCTGATCCGGATCTTGGACGCGCCGTTCGGACGCAGCCAGTCGCCCTGCGCGTCGGCGGCCAGCGACGGTGCTGACGCAGTGGCCAGGACACCGGTCAGGACACCGGTCCTCAGCAGCGCGGTGGTCAGTTTGGATTTCAGCATAGGTTCCCCCCAAAGCCGATACATTCCGTTTACGGAAACGGAATGTATCGGCTTCCCGAGCATCTGCAAAGCCGTCACCCAACGTCATGTCCGCAACTTTCACGCCGGCTGCGTCCGGTCGGTGCGAATGGAGCTGCGCGGCCGCACCTGAGAGGCCTTAACAACAGGACTTTGACCATGGAAAAGAATCCATGGTGAACAGAGTGTTGAGGAGCCTTGTCAAATTTTCAGAGAAGGTGATTGATTTTAAAGGTAAATCCGAAACCTTATGATTACCGCTCTGTAAATTTCAGGTTTGTTTAAGTGTTTGTTGGCATTGCGTTAAACGTGATTTTTAACGGGCCTTTTAACTGCTGCTGATGAAGTGTGTCTCAGGAAACGACGGGGAAAGCTTCGCAAAAGCTTGGGTTTCTTAGATCAGCTTGTTTGCGGGTGTGCGCACCCGGCAACGGACAACCGATCGTCTTATGGGGAAGGGGCATCCCACCTGCGGCCAGAACGGCCCGGGGTGCTCCGGTAAGTCAGACAGAGGATGAAAAGGGGAGCAACATGGCTCGTTTTGAAGTGCATTCGGCCGACATGGCCAGTTTTGGTGAAAAGCCGGTCACGGCGGATATCCTGTTCCAGATGGGTCTGGACAGTGCCTGTGGCCGTCACGGCGCGACCGACCTGGTGACCGCGCACAAGTGGTTCAACATTGCCGCGCTCAAGGGAAACCGGGATGCCGCCCGCTACCGCAAGGAAATCTCCTGCGAAATGGACCCGTCCGAGATCGCCGAAGCCCAGCGTTCGGCCCGCGAATGGCTGTCGATGCATTGATCCGGAACGGGGCTGCCGGCCAAACGGCATCTCAACCCGGAGCAATCACCTGACGCGGCAGCGTGAAACGTCGCTGCCGCGTCCACCAGGCATGTTCGGCATGCTTACCCGGCTGAAGTGCCGGGCCTAAGACTAATGAACCGGAGCCAGTCCGTGGTCGTCCCAGAGCGCCCGGTCTATCGGTTCCCCCAGCGCGTATTCGAAGCCGGCGATCGCGCGGCCGCCTGCGTCCAGGCGGCATCTGTAGGCAATCTCATACCAGACCCGACTGCTGCGCACAGCGCCGGCGGCGACATGAACCGTGTTTCCCTTCCGGGTGGCGTTTCTGAAGGCATGTGGCGCGAGCCGTGTTGGCCGGAACCCCGGCCTGTCCCTGCGCACCTGTTCCATGGCTTCCAGGGCGCAGATCTGTTCCGTCTTGTCCGTGCCCGTCAGGGACGCGAGCGCGACGCTGGCCTGGCGCGAGCGCGGGTCGCTCATCACGGCGCCGGCCAGCAGCGTGGTCGCCGTGACCCAGGTCCGGCTGGGCTGAGCGGGTATCGAACCGCGTCCGCTCGCAGGTGGCCGGGTGAGGGAGGCGGTCCCGGGCTCCGCCGGATACGGCCGCGCCCCGGCGGGGCCGGCTGCCGGATCGGGTGAAGGATCGGGTAAAGGCCGCACGAGACGGTCCGTCACGATTTCCACCGAAACGGTTTCCTGCGGCACCAGCTCGGGAAGCGGCGGACCGCTGCGCCACAAGGAGGCATCGGTTGCCACGGCGAAAAGCGCAAGATGGAGCCAGAGCGCGCACACCCAGGAAAACCGTTGTGCGACAAATCGGGTCAGGGGCGCGGTGGGATAAAGACTTGAGATCGCGGGGCTCCGATACCGGTCCTGATCGAAGAAGTCGCCATCGCAGCAGATGAGTGCGGCTGAATTGTGGACCGGGCAGGGCCTGAAAGATTGTGCAACGACGGCTGGAGCGGCAATGGAGCCCTGTCAGGGGACTGTTCCGCCGGACCGTTCCCGGATTGCGACCATGCCGGCCCGTGTCCTGGCGGCGCAATGGGGAAAACGGACGCCCCGGGAAAAAACGCCTTGAACTGCGAGGCTTTTGTTCGTAAACGGGCTTTACCGGAGAGGTGGCCGAGTGGTCGAAGGCGCTCCCCTGCTAAGGGAGTAGGCCCGGAAGGGTCTCGAGGGTTCGAATCCCTTCCTCTCCGCCATTTTTCATAAATGATTGTATCTTCGAACCCGTTTGACGGGATCAGAGCAACAGATCAAGTCTTCTCAATTCAGAGTAAGCCTGCCCGTTTATGGTATGAGCGTTTTCCGGGCATAGTGATCAGCCGGACGACCACTAAGCCTGTGGGAGTGTCATCGCCGTGAACGGACCGATGGCCCCTAAACTTAAAACGCTCGGATACGGTTGTTCCTGGCATTGTGTTCCAGCTCAGCCAGCCCCAATAGCTCCAGCGTCGGGCCAACATAGTTTGCAAAACGTCCCCGGTAGCCCTTGCGCAAGCCGTAGTAGCCACCGACCGGATTGCTTTGTGATCGAGCCCAATCCTCCAAAGAACCCGGCTTCGTCGCTTTGCCCTCGTCAGCGTTGCCAAGCAACATCCAGTCGCCATGCGCCTTTAGCATCGCATGAGCATCCTCAAGGGCTCGAAGTTGGTAGGACAATCTCGTTTTGCCAACTTGCACGACCAAGGCAGGCGGGTCATTTGCTTCGTCCTTCCACACTTGAAATTCGGACGTCAGCGGTGGCGTCTGGAGTACCCAAGGGTCTTTTTCAGTACCAGACCCATAGACTACATCATTCATCGCTTTCTGCCTTTTCTTTCAGTGCGTGTGCAAACTTTTCAAAACTCGAGTTCAGATCTGGAATGGATTTCACGATTAACCCTGAAAGAACTCCGCTAAAGACCTCCTTCATACTGAAGGTGGTCATATCGTTTGTCTGTGACAGCCGGAACGTCCTGGTACCGGTAAACAGTCCAAGTGGCATCCCTCCTCTCCAAATCATTTTGTGGGGATCTTGAAGCGTCGTGACCTTCAGCGCAAAGGCTCTTTGGGGACTGACCTCAGACCAAAGCTTGATGCGGCTGTTCAAGGAAAGGGATCCATCGATCCGAAGAATACCAAATGGCGTCGGATCACTTTGTAAGTCTTCGGTTAACACAGCCCACACCCTTTCAACGTCAGCCGATATTTGAATGGATACGCTATAAATCTTCATTCTCGTCCCTCTCAAAAAAACACTTTGAAAGTTCATAAATTAGGTAACATGACATCTATTGTCATGTTTGGAAAATCACTATGCGTGCAGCACGTCTTCTTCAAATTCTGCTCCTTTTGCAAAACCGTGGTCGCCAGACATCGGTTCAACTCGCTCTGGAGTTGGAGGTCGCTCCCCGCACGATCCTTCGCGATGTGGACGCTATGACTGAGGCGGGTTTGCCGGTCATCGTTCATCAGGGGAGTGGTGGTGGGATCGAACTGGGTTTTAACTACCGCACGCGCTTGACGGGTCTGGCGAGGGACGAGGCGGCCGCACTTGGTCTCATTCTTGACGCAAAAAATCCCATGGTTTCAACTTTAGGCCTCGAGGGCGCAGCCAAGCGCGCTAAAGCAAAGTTGATTGAGAGCCTCCCTGACAACACGAGGCTAGAAGCGAAGAAAAGCTCAAGCAAGTTCGTCCTCAACGAAAACCCTGCTGTCCATGGCAAACGACATCGCGCAATGGCGCTGGCCGTTCTAAATGGAACAGTCGTTCGCATTCGCTTCGCCACACCGACAGAACAATTGATCTATCCAATTAGGTTGGAAAAGAACGATAGAACTTGGTATGTGCACGATAGCCTGACCGAGACGGATCTACCCATAGAACGCTGGGGGCGGTTGAATATCTCAACGGTGCGCATTCCAGTGACCAAGCGCGGTTGATAAAGTAGAAGCGATCCACAAACAGACCTTCCTGCCAAGCGCGGAACTTTCAGGGAAGCATGTATGAACTGCCTTCCCCTGCAAGTGATTTGTCGATGCACCTTTGACCCTGCTTCTATGTATTCGGTCTGTTTGTGGGGCCGTTCGATTTGCCCCCGACCAAGATGGGAAGTCGCGCGTCCTGTTTCTCGTTAGCTCATCGGCACTCGGGGGCAATTTGACCTGCTGACCTGCCACTGATCTTTCATCCAGCCGCGACTAGAGCCCGGTTGGAATTTACGCCTGTTGGCGCAGGTTGAGCAAGCGCCCGATACGCGGTGCTTTCATCTCTCGAAGCGGGGCGGGCGCTTGCAGTCGCCAGGGTCCGCGCATAGTCAGCCGGGGTCTGGTAGTCCAAAGCGGAATGTGGGCGCTCGGTGTTGTAGTCGGCCAGCCATGCGGCGATGACCACGCGGGCATGGGCCAGGTTCAAGAACATCGTCTCGTTGAGCAATTCGTCCCGCATCCGACCGTTGAAACTCTCCACGAAGCCATTCTGCATAGGTTTTCCTGGTGCGATGTAGTGCCATTCAATGCGGTTTTCGGAACACCACCGCAGGATCGCGTTCGAAGTCAGTTCCGTGCCGTTGTCGCTGACAATCATGCCGGGCTTTCCTCGACGGTCGATCAGGGCTGTCAGCTCACGTGCAACACGGCGCCCGGAGATCGAAGTGTCCGGGATGGCTGCCAGGCATTCACGAGTGACGTCGTCCACCACGTTCAGCACCCGGAAGCGTTGGCCTTTGGCAAACTGGTCATGCACGAAGTCCAAAGACCACCGCGCGTTCGCACGAGCTTCGACCAGGATCGGCGCCCTTGTCCCGACAGCCTTGCGCCTGGCCTTCCGCTTGCGCACCGTCAGCCCTTCTTCGCGATACAGCCGATAGATCCGATTGATCCCGGAGGGCTCCCCCTCGCGGCGCAGCAGAACGAAGAGCCGCCGGTAACCGAACCGGCGACGTTCATTGGCCAGCTCACGCAAACGCCCACGCAGCGCTGTGTCCGGCGCACGTCGTGACCGGTAGCGGATCATCTTGCGATCCGCCCCTGCAATACGGCACGCCCGCCGTTCTGAAAGCCCGCAGAGTGCCTTCAGGTGCGCGACAGCCTCGCGCTTCCCGGCAGGCGTCACCACTTTTTTGAAACCAATTCCTTCATCGCGGCGAGATCGAGCATCTGTTCTGCCAGCAACTTCTTGAGCTTCGCGTTCTCGTCTTCTAAACCCTTCAGCCGTTTAGCTTCCGACACTGTCATGCCACCAAACTTGGCCTTCCAGTTGTAGAAATTGCCTTCAGACATGCCGTGCTTACGACACAGATCGGCGCACTTCGCACCTGCCTCATGCTCCGCCAGAATGCCGATGATCTGCTCGTCCGTGAATCTCGTTCGTTTCATTGTCCGTCCTCAAGTTGGATCGGACTCTAATCAACGATGGAGGAAAAATCCCGTGGCAGGTCACCAGCGCTTCTATTCATAGAACCTTGGAGAGTGCCGCAGTGTAGGCCATTGCTGGGCGTCATGCCCATATACAACGACTGCTGCTTCCCTTTTTGCGACATCCGATATCTTCTGAGTGCTGAGGCGAATGGTCGGCTCGTCGTCCATATCGGTGATATAGATGATGCGTGTTTCTGCATCTGCCATCGAACTGTGCATGACGGCGTCTGCGGCGAGCAAGACATTGCCAGTGAGCGGAAGACGCACAAGAATGGACTGATGGCCAGGGACATGCCCGCTGGTTTCCAGCAGCTCCACGCCGGGAACCAGTTCTACATCGCCGTCAATGAGACGATACCTGAGCGAGGGATTGTCCCAGGCAGCTCGGTTGGCTGCAAAGCGAGGATGGGCGCTTTTGGCCAAGTCGTAGTGTTGACGCTGAATGACAAATTCGGCGCTCGTGAATAGATCGTGGTTGCCGGAATGGTCATGGTCAAGATGTGTGCAGACAAGGTAGCGGATATCTGACGGCTGAAGACCAATTTCCTCGAGACGCGCAATCACGGTATCTTCCGGCCTGATCTCGACCGAAAGTCCAGGCGGATTTTGAGGATCATCAACTGCGGATAGAGGCCAACCGGAATCAACGAGTATATTTGTCCCGTCAGCAGTTTGAATCAGATAACCCGGCACCGGCACGTCACCGGGCTGCATGGTGCCGAGATGAAGCAAATAAAGACGCATATTATACCCTTTTCCATTGCGAGATTGGAGCTTTGCCCCAAATGGCGAGGGCTGTATTGAAGAAATGGGACAATTGACTTCAAAAATAATATGCGATGCCAGACAACGGATTGTTTGTGCCGAAGTGTTCGGTTAGTCGTGTCCGAGCCGTGCGAGAGTAGGCTCCAGGGGTCACACCCAGTCGCCGTCGCCAACTTCTTGTCTGATGTGCCTGGTCGCTAAATCCGTTTTTGGAATCGCCAGATCCGGCCTGAACACTCTGTAAGCTCGAATGCAACCGCTCCAGGCTCGCGAGTTCCTTTGGTCCAACTCCAAGATGTCTCTGGAAGAGGCGGTTAAGCTGCCGACGATCTACTTCAGCGAGCTTTGCTGCCGTCTCGACAGTTTCTCCACGATGCAAAGCGTGGTGTGCCATAGCGATCTGCCTGCTCTCCGGAACAGCTTGAATGTTGCTCAGCCGGGAAATCAGCCATTGATCCAGAACCCCCGCGATTCGTAGGGGCGTAAGAGCTGCACCAACGCTGCTTTTTAGGGATTTTGCCGGACCGTCACCTGTGACCGCGCCAAGATCAAGCAACCTGTCGGCACTGGACGGTCCCGTGTGGGAAAACAGCCGTACAAGGCCCGATACTGTCAGCATCACCATGACGAAGTAGGTGTCTGACCATGAACACCAAGAACGGTTTTGAGACTGCAGCCCCAGCAATGCCACGTCCGGAACCAAGCGTCCGTTTTCCTCCGCGTTGGGGCGCCCTATGTTGACTGACAAAACCGCATAGGGAACCGGACTGGTTCGGATCATGGCTCCGGCATGGTCTCCCGGTAGGTCTTCAACAAACCAATAGCCCTGAACCAGGGTGGCAAGGTCCCGGGCAGGAGGAAGAATTTTGAACATCAAACCTCTGCTCTGTTCAGCGCCTTCAGAAGTTTTCGCTTTTTGATACCGAAGTGCTCGCCCTCATAATAGTCGGAATTCGACATAGGCAGGAAGACGATGCCGAATTCCGAAAGGGGAGGAGCTCCGGTTGCCGGGACGCGGGCCTGAAACCGGTGTGGACATTTCCTGGCTAGGAACATATAGTGAACATATGACAGTGTCTGGAGATCGAGATGCAGGATTTCAGTTCCTATCTGCCCGGGATTTTTCTCGCGTATTCTGCCTTTCTTCTGGCGATTGCGAGTCCCGGCCCTAACATTCTCGCGGTGATAGGCACGTCGATGGGGGTGGGGCGCCACTCCGGAATTTCACTTGCGCTGGGAGTTGCCAGCGGTTCGTTCACCTGGGCGCTTCTGACAGTCTTCGGGTTGTCGGCGATCCTGGCGGCCTACGCGTCGGCGCTTTGGGTCATCAAGATCCTCGGCGGGGCCTATTTGCTGTGGCTCGCCTTCAAATCGCTGAAGTCCGCCGCGTCCAGACATGATATCGAAGCCAGGGAACTGGCCGGAGGGCGGCGCACGCCGTCCGGGTATTTCAGGCGCGGATACGTCATCCAGATGACCAATCCGAAGGCCGCCCTGGCCTGGATCGCCATCATTTCTCTTGGGTTGCAGAAAGGTGCGCCGCTTTGGGTCGGCGCCGCGATCGTTCTTGGCACCTTCCTGCTGTCGATTGCCATCCATGTGCTCTACGCGGTGGCCTTTTCCACCCCTGTCATGGTCCGCCTTTACGGCAAGTCCCGCCGTGTCATCCAGGGCGTTCTGGGAACCTTTTTTGCTGTTGCGGGTGTTCGCCTGCTGACTGGCCGAAGCTGAGCCGGAGCTGAGCCGGATCGCGTCAGGGTGGGCAAAAGTGGACAGGCAACAGAAAGGCCGCAGCAGATGGGTCCGCGAGGGGGCCTCGATCCGGCCCCGTTCAATCCGGTATCAGTCGGCTTCAACGACCAGTTTGAGGTCCGTTCTGGCCTGCTCGATTTTTATGCCGGGCGGGGTCGTCATCATGTCCAGGAGCATCGTGATCGACCGCAGGTGCAAACTGGTTGGATCCAGTGAAAAGGATCCGTTTTCGCCGTTGAAAGTGGCGAGATTCAAGGATGTGTACGCGCTGATTCTGTACGTCCCGTCATCGAGCGACGTGACACCGTATTCCGTGTGCGTGCTGCCCGGGTCACCACCTGCAAGCATTGCCGGCAGCAGGTCCGGATCCTGACATTCGATTGCCATGAAATCCGCGAAGAGCCCCTGGTGCGTGAGTGCCGTGACCGCTCCTATATGATCTTCCCGAATACCCGCTTCGGCCAACTGGTCAAACAGGGAAGGCCCATTGTCATCTGGGGCTCCCGGACCGGCCAATCGGGTCCCGTTGATATGGTAGGGAGTGTTCCTGTTGGCATCCAGGACAAACTGGTGATGGACGCCCAGCTGGCCGGAGGGGGTGCTTGCGGGACCAGTGGTGCGATTGTCGCCGGGGACCTCAAGAGAAGCCAGATGAGCCTGCAGAACTGTACCGATCTGTTGCTTCATTGAGTTCCGCTGGTCAGCATTGAATTCGCGAAAATTCAGGTCTCCGTCGGCCATGGGGAACTGGCTTGCCAATTCCGCCTGCTGCGCCTTGTGCCTGTCAACCTGTTCTGCCACCAGTCCGAATTCTCGCAGCGAAACACCGTGTTTGGTATTCAAATGATTGCTTGCACTGCCGTTCGTGAAGACTTGCGACCAGATCTGCTCGGCCTTGTCTGCCCCGAGTTCGTTTTTCAATGATTTGAAAAGCGCTGTACCCGCGGCTTCCTTCTTTGCCATCCGCTCTTCGGCTGCTTTCCCGCCCGAGCGATTGAACTTTTTGGAAACATAGAGCAGCTTCTCGTCGGAGAAACGAAGCGACTTGTGTCCGCCGTGTGATCTGCGCGTTTCTTCGATGCTCGTTCTGAGCTGATCGAAAGTCGGCGGTGGCTGATTGCTGATGATCGGGCACATATGAAGTCCTTGAAGGTTATTTCAGTGAAGCGAAAACCGGCCGCAGCTAGATGCGCAGCCACTCCGTGGGCTCGGCCACGGCTGCGGCAGCTTCGCCGCCATGTGTTTCCTGCCCTTGCCAGGTGACGATGATGGTCGACCAGATCTCTTGCAAGTTGCGGAAATTCTTGAGGGCTTCGAGGAACACCTGCGGCGGGATATCCGTGTCGCCAAGGTCCACTGTCAGGGTCACATCGCCCTCCGCGCCATCGAGCCCCAATCGCATTCCGTCCGCCGTCATGCTTTGCTCATTGGCAAGAAACAGCAGTTCATAAAGGGCCTCCCTGCGGTGCCCGGGCAGGGGGGCGACGGGCGCCGTCAAAAGAAAGGAACCGGTCTTTTCGAACGGGACGAGAAAGCAGGGGGGCCCTGTTTCAAATTCGAGGACCCAGATATCGGGACCGCGGCACGCCGTTGCGGCGCCGGACCCCAGAAGCCTGAAAGCTTCACTGCACAGCAGGTCCAGTTTTTCAGCTTTCGAACTGTCCATTCAGGTACTCCTTCGCCGCCGCGCGCTCTTGTTACCTGTCTCTAGCGTTCCAGACCCCACCTGAGTGTCACAAAGAGCACATGCCACTGGCTTTATCGGCCAGAACCGCGCAGCGATAACAGGGGCGGGACAATGACGACTAGTCTTTCGGCAGGTCGGGGGCCGGCTTCTTGCGAATTCAGCTGGCGCGACCTGACCGCACCCGTGCAGCACAATGATTGCCGTGCCGGTGCCCAATTCATCCGGAAAACCTCTCGAACCGAAGGCTCCGGCCAACAGTGTGAAAAAGGTATGCATACCAGGTTTGCCGCCTGACGCGGCGCAGGAGATCTGAACCCGGCTTCCTGTTTCTGGTGACGCAATACGCATCCGTTTTTTTAGCGAGGGTTCCCGAGGCGTCTTTACGCCGTGTTAGGCCGCGCGCTGATACTGATCTGACACCGAAGTTTGAACAGCCGGGTTCTGGCGTTATCCGTTTGCTGCGGTGCTTGTGAGGACATACAGGCAGGCACACAAACAGTCGAACGCCTTGAAATGAACCACATCAATCTGGCAACCGACTTAGTTAGGGCAAGAGTAAATGCGTTTTTCGAAACAGATCTTTTGGGCAGCATCCAGTCTGGTTCTCGCCAGTTTGGCTCACGCGAACCAGGCAAACGCAGAAGACAACGTTCTGTCCGGATTCTACGTAAAAGGCGAAGCTGGTGCTTCCATCGGTGGTTCCGCCGGCAAAATTACGTTTCGGGATCAAACGGGATCGACGGCCCGAACAAAAAATTCCAATCTCGGGTTGGGCGGGTCGTTCGGTCTTGGCGTGGGTACCAGTATCACGGACATGTTCCGCACCGAGTTGATGTTCAACTATCGAACAGGTCACCAGTGGGATGCAAGGATCGCGAATTTCAGCGCCAATCAACGATACGACGCTGACTTGTCTTCCTATTCCCTCATGGCAGCCGGTATTCTTGATATTTACACCTTCAAGCTTGGGTCGATGGAACTGACACCCAACGTCTCGGGAATGGCGGGTATCGCCATCAACCGGACGGGTAATTTTACAGCAACAACTCCCGGATTTGCCAACGCGGTGTGGGATGGCGACACTTCAACCAATCTGGCGTGGGGCCTGGGCGCCGGCGCGGGCATCAAATTGTCCGAAAAGGCCACGCTCGACCTGGGGTACAGGTATGTCGATCTTGGAAAATTCAAGTCGGGGACCAAACTGACTTCCGGTGCGACCGGCAACCTGAAAAAGCGCGTCGAAGGGGACTATACAACGAACGAACTGATGCTCGGGCTGCGCTACAAGTTCTAAAATGCCTGGTTTTTCACTGCAGCCTTTTTTCAGACCGTACACGCGGTAAATGTCATTGCAAAGGAGCGGCTGCCTGACCCCGGTCGGGCAGCCGCTTCGCTGCGTTAGGCGGCTCTTAGGCTGCGTCCGCGCTTCTGCCGGGCGTACGCCAGGGGGCAGGCTCTGTCCGTCAGGCTCTGCGCCTGATATCGACGCCACCAATTGCGCAAGGGCCGGATGACGCCACAGCGCAGGCGGCTCATCCCTGCATGAACCGTTCGCTGGCAAATCCACGCCGTGACCCGTACAGGCCCGGACAGGTCAGGGGCAAACCGTGCCGATGGACATCGCACGGAGAACAGTCGATCAATCTGCGGAACAGATTGAAGCCAGCAATCCCTCATTGTTTTGGCTCACAAGGTCAAGCCTTGTGACGCCACGAGTATACATGGCGGCCTTGACCGAGGAGCCGGGTGTTTTCGGAACCGCGATGGTCAATGGGGGTACGGTACCACCGGTCGCACTTGCTGTAACATCGCCTACTGATCCCCCCAGGAACTCCAGAATAGTTCCGACATGTTCCTCATCAAAATCAATGGTCAAGCCGCCGTTTAACTGGATGGAGCCGTTTTGATCCGAGTGGGTAGATGTTCCCGGCGTCGAGTTCGAGATCGTGTAGCCATTGACGCTGCTCAATGGGAGCTGGGAGTTTGCCGGGATCGCGTCGCACGAGGCTCCTCGGGCTTCCATCGCAAAGCTGAAAAGGGCGAAAAATACAAATATGACAAACGTTTTCATGTTCTTGTCCTCCATCTAATCCATGAAAAGCCGGGAAAGACTCGGTGGTATTGGTTCGGTATATGGAAGTTACTTAAGTAAAATTACGTATATATGACTTGAATATTTAATAATTATACAAATACACGGAAAAATTGCAATACTTCAGGAGTGCGACACATCTCGCCAAGGCGCATGTACGTGACTGCGTGTGTCAGCCACGTACATGCGCACCAGACATTCTGTCACCCAACCGGTCCTCAAAAAGAATTCTTTGGAACCGCCGACCCGTCCAGCCGTTCTCTCAACATCGAATGCGAGCCTGTCCGGCTTGCCTGACGAGCACCGAACAGCCGCTCCTTCGAACGGCTCGGGTGGTATCAACTCAAGGAGAATTCCATGAAACGTTTTGCGGCAATCGCACTGGTCCTGTCCGGCACCTCCATGCTGGCAGCACCCGCCATCGCGCAAGACAAGGGGCCGGGTGTCAAGGTCGGCACGCTGACCTGCGCGCTGGTTCAGGAAACAAATTTCATCATCGGGTCGAAGGCGACGCTGAACTGCAGCTACGATCCGGCCACGGGTGGCGACAGGGCCCGGTACACCGGCACGGTCCGCGATTTCGGTCTGGACATCGGCACGACCAGCGAAGCGACCCTGGTCTGGGGCGTCCTGGCCCCCAGCGCGGACATGGAGCCGGGCGCGCTTGAAGGCGAATACGGCGGCGTGACGGCCGGCGCGAGCCTGGGCGCGGGCCTGAAGGCCAACGCTCTTGTCGGTGGCTTCGACAAGTCCGTTGCCCTCAACCCTGTCAGTCTGGAAAGCCAGACCGGCACCAACCTGACATTGGGTGTCAGCCATCTGACGCTGACCTCGGCGAACTGACACTCACGACCTGAAAACACCTGGAAAGGCCGGTCTCGCGACCGGCCTTTTTGCCGTTCAAGTCCTGGCCCCGACTATAAGGCCAGAGAGAAGCCGCCATGTCCGGGGCAGAGGCCTGCCACCCGGCCCTCCGGGTGGCCTTCCCCGACTTGATCGGGGATCCAGTCACCCTTTCAGCCTGTTACATATCTCTCTGCTGCGAGGATGGACCTGTCCGGGGGGACTGGCGATCCGGATGTCCTCGCGCACTGCTCTGGAATTGAAGGGATCCCCGATCAAGTCGGGGAAGGCGTCGAAGCGAGGGGAATGCCCGTCCGGAGTGCCGGAAGGCACAAGCAATCAATCCTGTTGGAAAGAAAAGCCTGGCCACACCCCGGGTGGCCTTCCCCGACTTGATCGGGGATCCAGTTCCTCTTTCAGCCCGCCACCTTTCGGTTCGCTGCGAGGATGGATCTGTCCGGTGAAACTGGCGATCCGGATGTCCTCGTGAACTGCTCTGGAAACGAATGGATCCCCGATCAGGTCGGGGAAGGCGCCGAGGGGGGAGGCCTCTTGCGGAGAGCTGGAAGGCACGAGCAATCCCGGAGGGCGGGCGGCTGAACCGCATCGGCTTCAGCAACAAAAACGGGCCGCTTGCGCGGCCCGTCTCGTCAGTTCTCGTCTCGTCCCCCGTGGGGCGCGATTTACCTGGTCAGCGTGAGGCTGTCCGGGTTCTGCTTGTAGGACGCCGCTTCGAACGTCTTGGCGTTTTCCAGCTCTTCCTCGGTGAAGGGAGCCGTCACCAGCAGGTCGCCGTTCTCGGTTTCGAACATGCGCAAGCTGTCAAAGGACACGGCGACCGGCTTTTCACCGAAGCCGAGGAACCCGCCAACATCGATGACCACCGCCTCGGCCTGACCGTCTTCACCGATCAGGATCTGCGCGATTTCGCCGATATTGTTGTCCTGGCTGGTGTAGACGTCAGCGCCGATGAGGGCTTCGGTCGACACGGTTCTGGCATCAACCTGCGTGTTCTCCGCAGTCCAGTTGCTGTTGACCGCTTCGTCGATACGCTTTTTGGCCGGGTCGATCGCTTCCTTGCGGACCGTCTCGTAGGAGTTCTTCGCGCCGTTCGAGATCTTGTTCATCTCGTCGCGAACGGAAGAGGTCGACATCCAGTCAGGAATGTAGTCGGGCCGTTCATACGATTTGGCGTTTTCCAGCTCTTCGCGACTGGCATCGCTGACAACCATGAACTGGTCGTCGCCTTCAGAGGCGAAGGACAGACGGGAGAAGTCGAGTGCAACTTCCTTTTCCCCCAGGCCCAGGAACCCGCCGACGCCGACGATCACGGCGCGGACGTTGCCGTCACGGCCAATGATGACGTCATTGATGTCGCCGATTTCCTCGGCTTCGTCGGTTTCACCGGTCATGACGGCCTTGCCGATCATGTTGGTGGCCAGAAATCCGGTGGTCGCATTCGGTGCGAGGGTGTGGACCTCGAACTCATAGAGACCGGAAGCCTGCGTGTCGCCGGCTTCCGCGCCGGTGTTCACGGTCGTGTCGCTCTGGGCAATGGCGCCGGTCGCAACCGTGGCAACGAGAGCAGTAGTGGCAAGAAGTTGGCGAATCATGAACTTAATCCTTTCGTGATTTTATTCGAAAGTCGTGATTACATTTGGTAAACTTTCGGGAGTTTGTTTTGTTCCAATAAAAAACGCGCCCGGAGGCGCGTTTTTTATTATTGCCTTTATTTAGGCTAACTGGCTGGAGCCGCGCGGGCCGGCGATGAGCCAGACGATGAAGCCGACGACCGGGAAGATCAGGATGCCGAGGGTCCAGAGCAGTTTGGCTCCGGTCGATGCGCCACTCTGAAAGATTTTCAGGATGGCGTAGATGTCGAGAATGACGACGAGCAGTCCGAGAATTCCATATTCCATGATCACGTATCTCCAATTGATAACTGTGACGAAAACGGAGTTGGCGTAGAAAAAGTTCCGATATTTGTGAAAAAAACAGCACGCACGACGCGAAAGATGATCATGCGACAATCAAATGAGACCTGCCTGACGAAAAAATACCAAAATAATGAGGAACTCATTTGCCAAAGCCGCGTTTCCCGGACATGCATCTTATAATGGAGGTTTCTATGCTTTCTTGGGCTTTGTTCTTTCTGGTGGTTGCTTTGATCGCCGCTGTTCTTGGATTTGGCGGAGTTGCCGGTACGGCCGTGTCGATCGCCAAGCTGATCTTCGTCGTCGCAATCGCCCTGTTCCTGATTTCCGCGGTGATGCACCTGGTCAGGGGCCGCAGGGTCTGACGGTCCCGAGTCGACCGGACGTATTGAAAAAGGGCGCTCCAGGGCGCCCTTTTTTACGTGTTCTTTTTCCTGGTTGCTTTTCTTGCGGCATGAAGCCGGCCGGAGATCTGGGTCCGGTCCGGTCCGCTCTCGATCGAAAAGCGTGCATCCCGGGCGATGGCAACCAGATGCCGCCGCAGCAGCGGCAGATGTTCAGGCCTTGAAACCAGCGCCATTTTTTCCAGCGCCTGGATCAGGTGATCGAGCACCAGAATGTTGGTCTTGGCCGACTGGCGCAGCGGCCGCATCGCCGCATTGAGTATGTCGTGCACTTCCAGAAGATCCAGCCAGACACGCGGCGTGCCGTCCTTGTCGCTGAGCAGCGAACTCGGCGCGCCCCGCTGCAGGATCCCGGCGATGCTCGCGGACAGATGGTCGATCGCGCTGATCGCCGTATAGGCGTCGTTGATCCCCGGCGACAGCGCCCGCAGCGCGATCTCGACCATCAGGTGGACCGAGAACTGGATATCGCCTTCCGGCGCGCGTGCCTTTGAAACCTGGAACGCGGGATGCAAAGCCTCCAGCTCCGGATCTTCGGCCCTGGTGCGCACTTCGGCGATCGGCATGCGTTCAATCACAAAGGTGCCTGGTGGCACCAGCACCTCGACGAAGCCGTCGACGGTCTGCGCAAATTTGATCAGCGCGTCACTGTCGATGAAGGTGACATAGCCACTGCGTTGGGCGACGGCTGGCCAAACCGGCAGATCCGGGATCTCGTCGCGGTCGTCGGGGGCCTCGCGTGGTTCATGGGTCAAGAGGGTATCAATGGAGCTGCGCAGGGAGGCCTGGATCCGGCCTATTTCCGCATCGACCCTGATGCGGCCGGCGACATCGTTCACGAAATAGACCAGCCAGAAGAAACTTGCGGCCGCGAGGGCGATCGAGGTGGCAACGGAGAAGCGCACTTCACGCCCGTCATCGACAACAAACAGGACCAGCAGCGCATAAAGGAACGTGGCTCCCAGCAGGCCGATCGTGATCTGGGTGGTGCGGTTGCTGGCGAAGGTTTCCAGAAGCCGGGGAGATATGTTGCCGGCGGCAAGCGTGAAAACGACAAGCGTCAGCGAATAGACAAGGCTGATCACCGACATCATCGCGCCGGCTATGGTCGAGAGGACGGACCGGGCGCCTTCCGCGCTGATCGTGTTGTAGCGCAGGCTGTCGAAGGCCTTTGACAGGAGTTTCTGGTCGTCGACGACCAGCGCGAGGCAGGCCAGCAAAGCGCCCAGAAGGGCGATGCAGACGGGAATGAACAGGAATCCCTTGACCAGTTGCTGGAGCTTTTGCAGGCGGACATTGCCTTGATAGGCCAGTGGCATTTCGGGTTCTTTCCCTTGGGTCCAGAAGGCGTCCGGACGGACTAGATTTCCTTGTTGACCTGGGCGTGTGCGACCAGCGCGAACAGCGCGGATCCGCCGACAATGTTTCCCAGCAGCGTCGGCAGCAGAAAGTCGGCGACGCCCTCGATCAGACTTGCATCACCGGTCCAGAAACTGAACACCGCCTCGACGGACCCGGCGACCACGTGGGTCAGGTCGAGCGCAGCGATCAGCCAGGCCATCAGGAAAATGATCGCGACCTTGGAATTCTCGGCGCTTGGCAGCAGCCACACAAGCGTAGCCACGATCCAGCCGGCGACGATGCCACGCAGGAACATCTGGTCCGCGGGGATTTCCATCATGTGCCGGGAAAGCTCGGCGACCGCCGCATGAACCTCGTCCGTCACGAACAGACCGGAGGCGAGGGCGCTGCCGAAAATCAGGGTGCCCACCATGTTGGCCGCGAACACGATGACCCAGAGCCGTGCGACCCGCAGGTAGGTCGTCCGCTTGCCGGTGCTGATCGCCGGAAGAACCGCCGTCAGCGTGTTTTCGGTAAAGAGCTGCTGGCGGGCCATGATCACGATCAGGAAACCGACGCCGTAGCCGAGGTTCTCGACAAGATGGCGCCAGCCTGTATCCGGCAGATGGGCGCGCAGCAAGGCCTCCGCCAGAACCGAAAACCCGATGGACAGGCCTGCTGCGATGCCCGACCACCACAGGTTCCTGGGCGCCCTGGCAAGTTCCTCTTCGCCCTCCTGACGGATGATCTCATAGACCACCGCAACTCTCAGCCGCAGCTTGTCGCCGACTTCAGCCAGGTCGTTGTCGCTGAGCCGTGTGCCGTCCTCCCGCAACCGCTCTTCCGTCAGATAGCTCTCGTTTTCGGCGATGTCGCTCTCGGGGTGCTTTGGAGATTTGCTCACACGGCTGTCCTTTTGAAAAAAAAAGGCCGCGCGCCAGGCGCGCGGCTCAGTGTGCGGGGCAAAAGCTGTCGGATGCGGGACAAGAGCCGTCGGCAAGAAGAAACGGCAAGAAGATCAGAGGGACAGGGCTTCCTGGATCAGGGCCGCTGATTCTGCAGCCGCCACTTCGGACCGTTCGAACGCTTCGTTGCCGTTCATCAGTTCTTCCAGCCGCAGACGGGCACGTGATACACGGCTTTTGACAGTGCCGACCTTGACGTCGAGAATGCCGGCGGCTTCCTCGTAGGAGAACCCGCTCGCACCGATCAGGATCAGGGCTTCACGCTGGTCATCGGGCAGGACCTGCAGAGCGCTGAGAAAATCCTTGAGCTCAAGATGTCCGGCCTGTTGGGGCTTCGATTCAAGGGTCGCCGCATGTTCACCATCCGGATCGGCGACTTCACGCTGCATCTTGCGTCCGACCGAATAATACTGATTTCTCAGGATCGTGATCAGCCATGCCGTGAGGTTCGTGCCCTCGGTGAACTTGTCCTTGTTGGCGATCGCCTTGGCCAGGGTTTCCTGGACGAGGTCGTCGGCGCGATCCCTGTCCCCGCTGATGGACCGCGCGAACGCGCGCAATCTGGGGATGATATCGACCAGATCCTGTTTGAAACTGGCGTTGCTCATTTTGAGGTCTCCTCGCCGGTGTCCTGGTCTTCCTTGTCGCTGTCATCCAGCGCGGAAAGCAGATCGAGCATGTCGGAGGGAATATCCTCGACAAGAGCCTCGTCGTAGACCTTCTTGAGCTGGCTTCCGATCCAGTCTTCCTTGCTGTTGGCTCCGACGGTGGGCTTGATGGTACCAAAATCGGAGGCCGCCCGATTTGGTTGGGATTTATGTGCCATGGCGTATTCCTAAACGTCTGATATGGGGCGCTGTCCTTGAAATCTGACTGTAAACGCCACGCGGAAAAAAAAGTTCCCTCGGCGTGGAACTTTTTTTTTGCTCGCGCATTTTCAGCCTATTGGGGCGTCAAACGCCAACAGCAATGGCCGCGAACAAGCGGTGTCACGTTGAGGAATTCCTACATGTCCATGAGCCTTTCCCAAGAAATCGCGCCTTTGTTGCCTTACCTTCGCCGATACGCGAGAGCATTGTCCGGTACACAGAAAAGCGGCGATGCCTACGTTCGGGCCTGTCTGCAGGCGTTGGTGGCGGACCAATCCATAATCAGCACTGACGACGGCGTGAAGATCGGATTGTACCGTCTCTTCCACGTGTTGTGGAATGCCACCGTCATTCCGCCGGTGACCGATGGCGGGTCTGCCTCGATCTTCGAGCAGACCGCCCAGCAGCGGCTGTCCAGCATGGCGCCGGAAAGCCGCCAGACATTGCTCCTGTCCACCCTGGAAGGATTTTCCATCCCGGACACGGCCCGCATCATCGACCGGAGCGAAGACGAGGTTACCCAACTCATCAAGGACGCCATTGATGAGATCGACCGTCAGACCAAGACGGAGGTCCTGATCATTGAGGACGAGCCTCTGATTTCGATGGATCTCACCCATATTGTCGAATCGCTCGGTCATTCGGTCACGACCGTTGCCCGTACGGCAAGCGACGCGATCGCTGCGGCGAAAAACAAGGCGCCGGGGCTTGTTCTGGCCGACATCCAGCTGGCGGACGGATCGTCGGGCATCGACGCCGTCAAGGAGATCCTGTCCGAGATGTCCGTCCCGGTTATCTTCATCACTTCGTTTCCCGAGCGGCTGCTCACCGGCGAACGTCCGGAGCCGACTTTCCTGATCACCAAGCCGTTCAATCCCAATACGGTCAAGGCCGGGATCAGCCAGGCGCTGTTCTTCAAGGGTGCGGACGCGGTTGCCGCCTGAGGCGGCCACAGCTGAACGCGAGCCGACGGTGCGGTCTGCCCCGGTGTGACCGGCAGCATCGTGCCGACTGAAGTCCGATATTCGGAACGAAGATCTTGCTTGAAAAAAAAATTGAAACGGTCGGAGAGAAGGCGGGCATTGCCCGCCTTCCTCTGTCAGTTGCTGGAAAGCCAGCTGTCGATTTCCTGCTCCGCTTCATCGCGGGTCTTGCCGTACTTCTGCTGGATCAGGCCGGCGAGTTCGGTGCGGCGGCCTTCGATACGGTCGAACTCGTCGTCCGTCAGCTTGCCCCACCGGGCCTGCGCCTTGCCCTTGAATTCCTTCCAGTTGCCTTCGATCTGGTCCCAGTTCATGGTTGAATATCTCCTTGATTTCGTTGACATCAGGGAAACGGTTCCAGACGGTGAAGGTTCCGGTAAAAAGTGTCGGCAATCAACAAACAGACCACCGCAAACAGCGTGGTCCGGAAGGACGGGAATGACCGATCACCCACGAAGGGAGCCGGTGTGAGATGGCCGATCTTCTGACTTATCTTTTCGGCGCCGCGTCGTTCATCCCGCATGGCTATTGCCTGCTCTGGCGGCCCGACCTGGTGGCTCTTCACGCGGTCTCGGACGTGCTGATTGCACTTGCCTATATCGCCATTCCCGTGGCGATGCTGACCTTCCTCCACAAGCGGCCCGATATTCGCGGAAATTCGCGCAAGATCGGCTATCTGTTCGTGGCGTTCATTCTGGCTTGTGCCCTGACGCATCTGTTTGATCTGGTGACCCTTTGGTGGCCTGCATACGGCGCTCAGGGACTGGTCAAGGCGGTCGCCGCCCTGATTTCCGTGGTCACCGCCGTGGTAGCCTGGCTGATGCTGCCGAAGCTCCTCGCGATTCCCTCCCTGCGCGACCTTGAACGGGCCAACGAACTGTTGGAAGTCGAAAACCTTGAGCTGAACACCGAAGTTGGCAAAAGCCGGAGCGAACTCAACCGGATCAACGACCGCTTCGAAAAGGCACTGACCGGGTCGAATATCTCCGTCTTCTCCCAGGACGCCGATCTGCGCTACACGTGGATTCACAATCCGAGATTTGGATTTGACCCGGGGGAGCTGACCGGCAAGAGGGACGAGGACGTGCTGCCGGCGGAAACGGTGGCCGAAGTGGTTCCCCTGAAGCAACGGGTGATGGAGACCGGCGAATCCGCGTCGGCCTATGTCGCGATTGAAAACGAGGAAACCGGAACTGTCTTTCTCGATCTGATCGTCCACGCCACCCGGGACGCGGATGGCGTGACGGACGGTGTTCTGTGCACGGCCGTCGACATGACGGAAAAGCATCTTTACGAGATACGTCTTGCCACCATGGCCAGCCAGCTCGCCGATGCGAACATGCGGTTCGAAAAGGCTCTTTCCGGGTCGCTGATCACCGTTTTCGAGCAGGACAGCAATCTGAAATACGTTCACGTCGTCAATCCGCCTCCCGGTCTGACGGCCGAGTTCTTTCTGGGCCATTCGGATTCGGATCTTTTTTCCGAGGAAGACCAATTGCAGATGGTTCCGGCCAAGCAGGCCGTTGTCAGGTCGGGTGAAAGCAAGGTCATCGAGGTTGACGTGGACATCGACGGCGGCACGAGGAACTATCATGTCCGGCTCGATCCGGCCAAAGACGGCGAGGGCACCGTCACCGGTGTGATCGGAACCGCGGTGGACATGACGCAAGAGCGTGAGAACGAGCGCCAGATGCACCTCGTCATGCGCGAGTTGACCCACAGGTCGAAAAACCTTCTGGCGGTTATTCAGGCAATGGCCCGGCAAACGGCTGCGAGATCGGACACCACAGACGATTTTGTCGACAGCTTTTCAGCCAGATTGCAGGCGATGGCGGCCAGTCACGACCTGCTCGTGTCGCAATCCTGGTCCGGCGCGGACATAGGCGAGCTTGTGCGCGCCCATCTCGGCCAGTCCATCGATCTGGGCAGCTCCCAGATCAATATTCACGGCGACGCAAGAACGATCTCCGCCGACGCCGCGCAAAACCTGGGACTTGCCCTGCACGAGCTGACGACAAACGCGGCGAAATACGGCGCGCTTTCGGTTCTGGAAGGACATCTGGAGGTGTCGTGGGAACAGGTCGGGGAGGTGATCCGGCTGACCTGGACGGAAACCGGAGGGCCGGAAGTGGTCGAGCCGAAGAGAACCGGCTTTGGCCGAAAGCTTCTGGAACGGCTGGTCGGGCCCTCCCTGGATGGAGATGTCACGATCATGTTCAAGCCGGAAGGGCTGAGCTGCGTGATCGAGTTTCCGGTTCACCTCCTGGCAAAATGACCGGCAAAGGTGGTTGATCACGGTCTTTGACGCCAGTGGCTGAACGCCGAAACCGGCCACCGTGCCGTTCAAGGGGTTTGGCAATGCAGATCCCGTTGGACAGACCCGGTGGAGGACCGGGGTTATCGGCGCAATTGCTTCAAGGCCGCATCGATCTCGCAAATCAACCGGTCGCGGTCGGCCTGACCGCGCGGTCCGTAGGTCGCATGGGACAGGGTCGCGCGCCATGTCTGGAGCGCCGTCCATTTCTGCGCTCTCGTCAGGCCCGGATCGTCCAGTACGCCGTAGGGAGATTGAAAGCCCGCAAATCTGTGAGGTACGCTGATCATGGCCTTGCTGCGCCTGCCTGGAATTTTGCGCAAGGGCCGCGCACCGCCGGATGCGGCATGCGGCCCTCGAGGTCGGGTCCTTGCCCTCGCTCTGCGCGGTTCAATCGGAGCTCCGCGCGGTCACTCGGCAATCAGGGCGCGCAACATCCATGCCGCCTTTTCGTGGAAGGCGATCCGCCCGGTCAGCAGGTCTTCCGTGACCACGTCGCTGTGATCGCCGGCATAGGTCGCCATGTCGCGCATTTCGGCGGCAATCATCTCATGACTGCGGACAAGATCCTGAACCATGTCATGAGCGTCCGGCAGACCGCCGGACGGCAGGCTGATGGTCAGGTTCAATTTGCCTTCATCGACATTGATCGGCGCACGGTGGCCGAGGGCCCGGATCCGTTCGGCAAGCTCGTCCGTTGCGGCAAACAGGTTTTCATAGTGGTTTTCCGTCAGATCGTGGATCGACTTGAACAGCGGGCCAACCACGTTCCAGTGATACAGATGCGACTTCACGGTCAGCATGTAGGTTTCCGCAAGGACCACGGACAGGTGCTTGGCGAGCTGTTCGCGCACGTCATCTGCGACGCCGGTTTTCAGGTCGTCGACTGCGGGGGTTTCGATATTCAGAACACTGGACATGGGATTTCCTTCTTTCTTTGAGGGGACCTGCGGCACGGGATCATTGGCTCGGCCGGGAGCCGGTTGCCCCTGCGCCGGGAGCGCTCTCGATGATGCCGAGGTCCGGCAGGACGCCGGTCGTTTGAAGCAATGCAAGACAGGCAAAACCGATCACCACCAGCGCGATGCTGGCGACGAGGACAGCAAGAACCGGGCGGCCGCGTTCGGCCTGTCGCGCCTGCGTCGAGGTCCGTTCCGTTTCCTGGGTCTTCATGACTTTTGCCTTCCGGTTCGTTTCGAGCGTTGGATACGTTTGGTAAAGTTCCCTGAAGTGCTAAAGTTCCGGACAAAGGAACGAAAAGATTTTTTCCGAAATCGAAATAAACGTAGAGATGTATCCGAGAGCTTTCATCGGGTGTTGCCTTGGTTTTGCAGATATTCGAAACCGTTGCGAAAATTGTTTTCAAGGCTGAGTCAAAGGAATGACTTGCCGAAGTTTTCCGCGAAGATTCGGATCTTTCCGGAAACGTTCAAAAATTTCGGAAATGTGGATTTTGATCTGAGTGATCATTCATTTTTCGTAGGTCGCGAGGGACGGCGCGCAGCACGGCCCACCTGGAACGGAGGGCGGTGCACCAACGGTCCACGGGCGCCAATGGTCACCCAGAAGCTGACTGATGAAGGCCGCATGCAAGTGGGCGGGCAGGATCTGATCGATGCCTTGCGGACTTGAAGCACGCGCGAAAAGTGCGGTTGGCGGGCAGGGCGCCGGGAACCAATTGGACCTCCGGCAGTTTACCCGGTGCGCCGCGCTTGATGCGGTCGCAACCCGGCAGAGCCGACCGACAGGATCGCCGGACACGAAATTCCGCCGTATCCGCTCCGTGAGCGGGCGGCCTGTCTCTCAACCCACTGGAGTGAAATGATGGCTACTGCAAAGACCGCAACCGGAACTGCCGCGAATGATTCCGTCAATGCGCATGACATCGAGGTGGATATCGAGCGCATCCGTGGCGATATCGCGGCCCTCGCCGGGTCCTTGAAGAAATACGGCGCCGGCAAGTCCGACGAATACAAGTCCCGCGCAGCCGCGGCCGGTGAGGATCTGACCAAGATGTCCCAGGATGCTCTCAGCGATCTTGCCGCCGAGCTCAAGGGCTACGAGCGCGCCCTGACCAGCGAAGTCCGCCGCCATCCGCTGCAGGCCATCGGCATCGCCGCCGGCATCGGCTTTCTCGTCTCGGTTCTGGTGCGCCGCTGATGATGCGTGCGCTCCCGCTTGCGCTGTCCGCGGCCACACGGGACGTGCGCGGCGTCTTCCGCCGCGCCAGGCGCAATGCTGCCCTGATGCTGATTTCGGGCATCTGTTTCGGCACAGCTTATCTGGCCGCCCTCGTGGCGGCCGGGGCGTATCTGGCTCCGATTTACGGTCCGGTGATGGCCGCGCTCCTGATTGCGGCGTCAATGGCCGGGATCGGTATCGTGATCCTCGTTGTGATCAAGGTGCTGAAGCACCTTGAAAAACGCAGGCATGCGCGCCGGAACGCCGCCACAAGGCTGTCGGCCGCGGCCGCCATCTCCATTCTGCCGCAGATTACCGGGTCCAAGGGTCTTCTCGTGGTCGCCGCTCTTGGCGGTCTGGCCTACCTGGTTGCCCAGGGGCAGGGCGGGGAAGAATAAAACATAATGTTGCCGCCAGCCGGCGCCGGTCAGGCGTCCAGGGAGCTACCGATGACACATCAGGCAGGCATACCAGCAGATCGCGAGGCGCCAATGCCCCCGCAGCCTGCCTGGCCAATCACGGTCGATCCCGTTACCAGGGGCGCACTGGTCGTTCTTAGCGCGATTGCCATTGTCGCGGCATTGGATATCGGCCAGATCATTTTCGCGCCGGTCTGCCTGTCGATTGTGGTCGGCTCGATCTTCGGGCCGGCCGCCGACAGATTCACGCGCATGGGCGTGCCGACATGGATTTCGGCCATCGTCATGGTTGTCCTCTTCGTCCTGCTGTTGCTGACGGCGGGCGCAGCCTTCATGGTGCCCCTGTCCGACTGGCTCGACAAACTTCCGTTGATCTGGTCCCGGCTGCAGTCCCAACTGGTCAGCTGGCAAGGGTTCTTCAGCTCGGTCAGCAGCCTCCAGCAGGAACTGCAGAGCGCCATGGGCCAATCGGACAGCATGCAGGTCAGCGTCGACGACACCTCGGCGGTCGAAAGCGTGTTCTATTTCGCGCCTGCTTTCATCGCTCAGGTCATTCTGTTCCTGGCGAGCCTCTATTTCTTCATCCTGACACGGCCGTACCTGCGCCGGTCGGCCCTGGAGCTGTCGCCCGACAGCGACAGCCGCCGGAGTATTCACACAATGCTCAAGACCATCGAGACGCGGCTCACCACCTATCTTTTCTCGATCACGCTTGTGAACCTGGGGCTCGGGGGTGCCGTCGCGCTGGTGATGTGGCTGCTCAACGTCCCGTCTCCGCTGCTGTGGGGCATGCTGGCCGGCATGTTGAATTACGTCGTCTATGTGGGCCCCGCCGTCATGGTTCTGGTGCTCACCTGCGTCGGTCTGGCGACCGGTACCACGATTGTCGCGATCCTGACCCCGCCGGCGGCCTATCTGTGCCTCAATCTCATCGAGGCGCAGTTCGTCACACCCACGGTGCTCGGACGCACGATGACGCTCAACCCCTTCCTTGTCTTCCTGACTATTGCCTTCTGGATCTGGCTCTGGGGACCGGCTGGCGGGTTTGTTGCCGTGCCCCTTCTGCTCGTGGCGGGGTCCATCATGGAAATCATGTCGGAGCGGCCTTGAAACCCGCTCCGGTCTCACCATTCACCCCGGCTGTACCGCTTCTCAGGCAGGCGCGGGCAGCCAGGGTGCATTCATTGTTGCCGCCAAAAAGAGTGACCGACCTCTTTGAGGGCGGTTTCAGAGTGTTCGCATGGATCTGTTCTCATCGGTGTCATCCCCGCACGCAGCGAAGGTAACTTCCGGGGTCGGGGAACTGATGGGTATTCAGGGGAGCTTGAAGCCTGAAGCCAGCAGGGCCCGGGTGTTCGTCTGCAAGCAGGCAGACCTCGGCTTTTACCGGGGTGCCTGGGAACCGTGTCCGGGCTTTCTCGCCTGACAGGGGCCAAGGTCAACGGAATTTGCCGAGGTCGCGCAATCAAGCACGGTCCTCGGCAAATTTCGCTGGCCTTGCACCGGGCCGGCGCAGGCAGAACAGGTTGTGTTGACCATCGAGGCCTCCAGAGTCCATGTGTCAGTCTCTATAGGCCATCAGGTCAGGCGCGACGGGCCAGCCGGTGCAGGACGTCTTCTGGAAGCTTGCGACACAGCGCATCGGGCGTTCCTTGACATCGGACAGTTTGACCTTCAGGTCGCCTTTGCCGGTGGTCGCGGTTGTCTCGGCCATGGCGATCACCCGTTTCGAACCGGCTGTCGCTTCGACAGCGTCGTCGGACATGATCTCGACGGCTCCAAGAGCGCTTGCCATGAAGGCGGTTCCGAATATCACCGGCGTGCTTGCAGCCAGTATGCGTTTGCGAAAAGTCATCATATCACTACCTCCACCCAGCAAACGCACGAGTTAAGAAAAGGTTTCAAAAAGGGCCGCCGGGCGGCGTTTGCCGGTGCCGGCTCGACACTGGATTCCGGAAATCACGCACCGGATTGCCGGCTGCCGTCGCCGCCTTTGTGGAACGATTCCCGGGGGAGACACGTTTGCCCCCTGAACAAGGGTGATCGTTATGAAACAGTCAGAACAGCATGAACTGGACACGACGCGCGTGGAGGACACCTCCGGGCGCGCGTCTCTCGAGGACACCTCCGGGCGCGCGTCTCTCGAGGACAGGCGCCGGGTCGGCGTGGAAGTCGAATTTGGCGGCATGAGCGCGCGTCAGGCCGCGGAAATCGTCCAGTACCACCAGGGCGGTGTCATCAACGAGATTGATGCTCATCGGTTTTCCGTCAAGGAAACGCGCATTGGCGGCATTCTTCTGGAACTCGACAGCAAGTATGTGCACAGCCCGCAGGAAGCCTCCGGCCTGGAGCGCCAGGTGCGCCGCATTGCCGGTGACGTGACCGGTTCCCTCGTTCCGACGGAACTCGTGACCGATCCCCTGCCGGTGTCGGACCTGCCGGAAGTCGACCGGCTGATCGTTCATTTGAGCGAAGCCGGCGCGCTCGGCACGCAGCAGCCTCATCTTGCCTGCGGTCTTCACCTCAACATCGAATGGCTGGACCGGGACGTCACGTCCATCCTGCGCGTGCTTCAGGCCTATCTGCTGATGGCGCCGGCGCTGCGCGAAGCCATCGACCTGGACACGACGCGTACTCTTCTGCCCTTTATCGGGCGCTTTCCCAAGGCCTATGAAGCCAGGGTGCTGGATCCGGACTATCAGCCCGATTTCCAGACCTTCGTGCGCGACTATTGCAAGTCGAACTCTTCGAAAAACAGGGAACTGGACCTGCTGCCGTTGCTCGCCTCCATTGACGCGAACGCGGTCAGGGAAGCCCTCGGGCACGAGCAGGAAGCCGTCAGGCCGACGTTCCATTACCGCCTGCCGAATGCCCGTCTTGGCGATCCCGACTGGTCGATCGTGGCGGAATGGAAGCGTTGGCTCACGGTGGAAGCGCTGGCTTCGGACCGGGTGCGGCTCCGCGAGCGCCTGTGCGAGTGGCGTGGCCGCAATGGCAGGTCCGACCCTGTCCGGTCCATCCGGCAACTGTTCAATCGGGTGATAAGCCAATGAAACCCCTGATAGGTGTCTCCACCTCGGTGCGCGGCGGCTGGCGGTCGTTCCTGGCCATCCGTTTCGCCTTGTGGCGTGTCGGCGCGAAAGCCCGCCGGATCACGGCGGCAACGGCGCAAGAGGCCGACTTCGACTTTGACGAATTCGACGGACTGATAGCCGGCGGCGGCGACGACATCAGCGCCACGCTGTATGGCGGCGAACTGACGCCTGACGTGCGCCTGGACCCCGAGCGCGATGCGCTGGAAACCAGGCTGATCTCTGCTGCTGTCGAGCGCGGTATTCCGGTACTCGGGATCTGCCGAGGAGCGCAGATGATCAATGTCAGCTTCGGCGGCAGCCTTCACACCGACGTGTGGGAAGTGTTCGTCAAGGCTCCGAAGCTGAGAACGGTGTTGCCGCGCAAGAAAGTCAACATCAACCGGGGAACATGGCTGAGCGCCGTTCTGGACTGCAATCCCTGCCGTGTGAACGCGTTGCACCACCAGTCGGTGAAGGATCTGGGCAGGGGTCTGAAGGTGAGCGCCGTGGACGACTTCGGCATCATTCAGGCCATCGAGGGAACGTTCGAGACGCAGGTGATCGGCGTGCAGTGGCACCCGGAGCTGATGCCGTTTTCGCACAGCCAGACGGATCTGTTCACCTGGCTTGCGAACAGCGCCAGGAACCGGGTGCTGATCGAACAGCAGTGTGACCCCGGCGCCCTGCGGGAAGCCTGCTGAACCGGTGGGGGCGCCGTGACCGCCTGCCCTGGCCGACTGAGCCAGGGTGCCGCTGCAGCCGCATTGCCTTGCTGCGGTTTCCTAAAGGTAGACGCGCGCCGCTGTTCCCCCCATGACGGCTTCCCGCTCGGACGCGCCCAGGTCTTGCAGAAGGTCATCTGTGATCCGGGCCCATTCATCATAGGAACAGGCCAGGGTGCAGACAGGCCAGTCGCTGCCCCAGATCAGCCTGTCGGGGCCGAATGTCTCCAGAAGATGGCCGACATAGGGTCTGAGATCGTCAAGGGTCCAGTTGTCTCCGGCTTCCGTCACCAGTCCTGACAGCTTGCAAACCGCGGAGGTGTTGCCCGCAATGGTTCTCATGTCCGCTGCCCAGTCCTCAAAGTCTCCGTTTGCGATCCTCGGTTTCGAACCGTGATCCACCACCATGCGCAGGTCCGCATGCCGATCGGCCAGGCGCAGCAGATTGGGAAGGTGCTGGGGCAGCGTAAGGGCATCAAAGACGAGATCGGCGTCAACGAGTGCCCGGTAAGCCGGGTCGAGGCGGGAGTGCAGCATCCAGCCCGGATCGGCGATGTCCTGGATCATCGGCCGCAGACCGACGAGCTTGGGGTCGCTGGCGAGCGCCGCGATCTGGTCGGGGGCGTCGGCGGCCTCGAAATCGGCCCAGCCGACGACGCCCTTGATAAAATCGTTCTGTCGGGCCAGATCCAGCAAGAACCGGGTCTCCGCAACCGTCGGCGCGGCCTGCACCAGGATGGTTCCCTCGATCCCGTGACGCTCCAGCAAGGGAGCCAGATCTTTCGGCAGAAAGTCCCGGTAGAGCGGAGCAAGCTCGGCAGTCAGCCAACCGTAATCCGCGCGCGCAAGCTTCCAGAAATGCTGGTGCCCATCCAACCTCATGGTTCGATGATGCCCTTTGTCAGGATGATATTGCCGTAAAGGCGCTGTTCGCCGGTCTGGACGACGGCAAAGCCCGAGCTGGCCATGTCGTAGAAAGCCTGCCGTTCCAGCGTGCCGATCCGGGCCGGCTTGTCGGCGACCTCGTCGATGATGGACTGGAACGCGGCCACGATTTCGGGAACCGCGTCCGGGTCGCCGACCACCTGCATCGTCTGGGCCGGCTCAGGCACGAATGTGTCCAGCGGCATCAGCGTGAGGACCGCCCGCAAGATGTCCGTGGCTGAAATGCCGTCCAGACGAAGGCAGTCAGGACCGGAGCTTTCACCCGGAAAATTGGCATCGACGATGGCGATGCGGTCACCGTGCCCCATGGCCGCAAGCGTGTAGAGCAGGGACGGGCTGAGGAGAGGGGGCAGATTACGCAGCATTGGAAGCCTCATTGGGGAGCGGTGCATCCGGGCGGACAAGTCCTTCGGTGCGAAGGTCCGACCAGAATGCAGGTGGAATGATCCTGTGAAGGAGCGCGATATTGGCTTCCACCTCGGCGGCGTTTACCGCGCCGGGGATGACCGTTTTCACGCAAGGGTGACCGAGAACGAACTGGAGCGCCGCGGCAATCAGCGGCACCGAATGAGCCGCGCAGACCGCTTCGATCCGCCGGACCCGGTCGAGGATGTCGGGCGGGGCGTCCGCATAATTGTATTTGGCGCCCTCGACGGCGCCCGTCGCCAGAATGCCGGAATTGTAGGGTCCGCCCAGAATGATGCCGACATCGCGCTTCTCGCACAGGGGCAGAAAGCTCTCCAGAGCGTCCTGTTCCAGAAGCGTATAGCGTCCGGCAAGCAGGAAACAGTCGAAATCGGCAAGGCCGAGCAGTTTCTCGCAGACCTGCCACTCGTTGACGCCGGCCCCGATCGCGGCGATCTCGCCGGCAGCCTTCAATTCGCTGAGCGCCTTGTAGCCGCCGTCGTCGAAGAGCTCGCGGACGCGGGCGTCGCTGGCTTCCTGCGAGCCTTGCGAGAACGCGCAAACGTCATGCACGAACACGATGTCCGCGTTGGCGACCCGAAGCCGCTCCCTGCTGGCCTCGTAACTGCGCATGACACCGTCATAGCTGTAGTCGAAGACGATCCGCTTTTGCGGCACGTCGACAAACGCTTCCGGCGTCACTTCATCCGGCTCGCAATCGAGCAGCAACCGCCCGATCTTGGTGGAGAGCTGAACGGACTGCCGCCCGAAGCGTTCGATCGCCTCGGCAAAGCGCATTTCCGAGAGGCCAAGTCCGTATTGCGGTGCCGTGTCGAAATAGCGGATGCCGTGATCGAAGGCGGCCTGAAGCGCCGCCTGGGCATCCGCCTCGGCGACCTTCCGGTAGAGGTTTCCGAGCGGCGCGCCGCCGAATCCCATCACCGTCAGATCAAGTCTGCGGGCGGTTCTGGCGTTCAGCCGCCGCGTGGTCAGTGCGGTCATGAAATCTCCCTGGGCGGTTTCTGTCTTTGTCTGTCCGCTTTTGCTTCGGACTTGCGTGTCGGGCCCGAAGGCCGGTTTTCAATCAAACAGATCGGGCCGGCTGACCGCCAGCGGTTCCAGACGCGTTACCAGTTCGCTCAAGTGCATTTGCATGGCCTTGCGGGCGCGTTCCGGGTCATGATCGCGGATGGCTTCCAGAATGATCCGGTGTTCCTCATGAGCCTCCTGTGCCCGACCGCGCATCGGCAACAGCAGTTGCCGGGCCCGGTTCACCTGGATCCAGCCGGTGGCCGCGAAGGCGTTCAGCTTCGGATAGCCGGTGAAGGACAGGATGAGCTCGTGCATGCGCTCGTCCTCCCGGTAGAAACCCGTCTCGTCATTGTCGTCCAGGCACAGCGCCTGAAGCCGGAGGTTCCGGGTCAGCTCCGCAAGCTGTTCTTCCGAGTGTTCCGCGGCCACCTTTGCCACGGCGGCCAGTTCGATCGCCTCACGCAGGAACGCGCCCTCGCGGATTTCCGACATCGAAAACTTGGTGACACGCGACCCCGATTGCGGAATGACCTCGACGAGCCCTTCGCCCGCAAGCCTGGTGATCGCCTCTGTGACCGGGGATCGCGACACACCGAGCTGTTCGCAGATCATCTGCTTTTTCAGCGGCGTTCCCGGCGGCAGATCCATGGCCAGAATGGCCGTTCTCAGGGCCTCGTAAACACGCTGCGCCAGAGAACCGGACAATTTTCCGATGTCCGGAAGCGTGATTTCTGGAAGATCTTGTTCGGGTGTCAGGGACATGACTATCTCGATTAGAATGCTAACATGTTAGTTGACACAGATAGTCTGTCAAGCTAATCCTGAGCCAGGAGCGGTGCTCGAAAAGCGCCGGACAGGGAGAGACTTTCGTGCTGCAGCCTCATGCCAACTCGATTCTTCTCAACAACGAGGACAACATCGTTGTCGCGCTTCAGGACATAGAAGCGGGGACAAAGGCGGCCTTCGTGGAAGTGCCGCTGCCCGGCCAGATCCAGCGTGGCCACAAGATCGCGCGCGGCCCCATCGCGGCCGGTGAAAACGTCATCCGCTACGGACAGATCATCGGGCAGGCGAAATGCGACATCGCCCCGGGCGCGCATGTTCATGTTCATAATCTCGGCATGGGCGATCACAGTCAGGACTACCAGCACGCGGAGGCCTCGGTTCCTCTCGAGCCGATCGCGCAGGAGCGGACCTTTCAGGGATACCGCCGGGCAACCGGGCGGGTCGGTACGCGCAACTATATCGGCATCCTGACCTCGGTGAACTGCTCCGGGTCGGTTGCGAAATTCATCGCCGAGGCGGTGGAAAAATCGGGCCTCCTGGACGCCTATCCGAATGTCGACGGCATCGTGCCGATCGTGCACGGCACCGGCTGCGGCATGTCCGGCAAGGACGAAGGCTACGCAACCCTGTTCCGGACGCTGTCCGGATACGCCCAGCATCCCAATTTCGCGGCGATCCTGCTGATCGGGCTCGGCTGCGAAGTCATGCAGATCGCCGATCTTGTCGGCGACCGCAAGATCCGGCCGGACGGCGATCTCAGGTACATGACGATCCAGCAGACCGGCGGCACCCGCAAGACCATCGAGGCGGGTCTCGAACATATCAAGGACCTGGCGGAACTGGCCAGCAAGGCCGTGCGCACGCCGGTGCCGGTGTCGGAGATCACCGTCGGTATGCAATGCGGCGGCTCGGACGGCTATTCCGGCATCACCGCCAACCCGGCGCTGGGCATTGCCTCCGATCTTCTCGTGCGCCACGGCGGCACCACAATCCTGTCCGAGACCTCGGAGATCTATGGTGCCGAACACCTTTTGACCCGCCGGGCGGTGTCCGTCGATGTCGGCAGGAAACTGATCGAGCGTGTGCGCTGGTGGGAGGATTACACCGCCCGCAACGGCGGCGAGATGGACAACAATCCGTCTCCCGGCAACAAGCGCGGCGGATTGACGACAATCCTGGAAAAATCCCTCGGCGCGGCGGCCAAGGGCGGCTCGGCACCTCTGGTCGATGTCTACAAGTTCGGCGAACCCGTTGACAAGAAGGGCTTCGTCTTCATGGACAGCCCTGGTTTCGACCCCTGTTCCGTGACCGGCCAGATTGCTTCGGGCGCCAACATCATCGTGTTCACGACGGGACGCGGCTCCGTTTCCGGATACATGCCGACGCCCTGCATCAAGCTTGCCACCAACAGCGAGATGTACGGCCGCATGTCCGAGGATATGGACATCAATTGCGGCGACATCATTTCGGACAATGTCAGCCTCGAGACCAAGGGGCAGGAGATCTTCGACAGGATCGTCGCGGTGGCCTCGGGCGAGAAATCCATGAGCGAAGACCTCGGCTTCGGCGGTGTCGAGTTCGTGCCCTGGCAGATAGGCGCGGTGATGTAGCACGCCTGCATGAAGACAATGTCCCCATAGGGTATCGGGAGGATTTCAGTGCGATTGAATAACAAGAACATTCTGGTCTCGGCAGCTGGCCAGGGCATCGGCCGCGCAAGCGCGATTGCCTGTGCACGGGAAGGCGCGAAAGTTTTCGCCGTCGATATCAACGAGGCGACGCTGGCAACCCTTGCTGAGGAGTGCCCGGAGATCCAGGTCCACAAGCTGGATGTGTGCGACCGCGGCCAGATCAACGCGCTGGCTGAAAAGCTGCCGCAACTCGACGGTCTCTTCAACTGTGCCGGCTTCGTTCACCACGGCTCGGTGCTGGACATCTCGGAAGAGGACTGGATCTTCAGTTTCGACCTGAACGTCACCTCCATGTACCGCATGATCCAGGCGTTCCTGCCGGGCATGCGAGAGCGCGCGAAGGTGCAAGGCACGGCGTCCATTCTCAACATGTCGTCGATGGCCTCTTCCCTGAAGGGCTTTCCCGTCCGCACGCTCTACGGCACCACCAAGGCTGCCGTTCTCGGGCTGACCAAGGGCGTCGCCGCCGATTTTGTCCAGGAAGGCATCCGCTGCAACGCGCTGTGCCCTGGAACCGTCGATACGCCATCCCTTCGGGGCCGGATCGCATCGGCGCCCGATCCGGTCGAGGCGGAAAAGAATTTCATTGCCCGCCAGCCCATGGGCCGGCTGGCCACCGTCGACGACATGACCCCGATGGTCGTCTATCTGCTGTCCGATGAAAGCCGGTTCGTGTCCGGACAGGCACTTCTTGTCGATGGAGGTGTCACCATCTAGGTGGCACATCCGTCGCTGTTTGGGAGGACTGCGCGATGACAGACCTGGTCAGGATGACGGGAATCGAGAAACGGTTCCCGGGCGTTCATGCCCTCAAGAATGTCAGCTTCGACCTGGGTTCCGGCGAGGTCCATGCGCTCATGGGCGAGAACGGTGCCGGCAAGTCCACGCTGATGAAGATCCTGTCCGGCATCTACCCGAAGGACGGTGGCGAGATCCTGGTCAACGGCGGGGAAGCGGACCTCGACGGTCCGAGGGCCGCTCAGGACCTGGGGATCGGCATCATTCATCAGGAACTCAGCCTGATGAACGACCTGACGGTGGCCCAGAACATCTTCATCGGCCGCGAGCCCCGTCTCAGGTTCGGCCGGCTGGACGAGGCCGCGCTCAATGCAAGGGCGGTCGAGATCTTCAAATCCATGAACCTCAAGCTGGACCCGAGGACGATCGTCGGCGAACTGACGATTGCCCGGCAGCAGATGGTGGAGATCGCCAAGGCCCTGTCCTACCGCTCCCGCGTGCTCATCATGGACGAGCCGACCGCCGCCCTGAACGATGCCGAGATCGCCGAGCTGTTCACCATCATCCGGCGCCTGAAGGCGGACGGCGTCGGCATCATCTACATCAGCCACAAGATGGACGAACTCAAGCAGATCGCCGACCGGGTGACCGTGATGCGTGACGGCGCCTATGTCGGAACGGTCGGGGCAAAGGAAACGCCCGTTGCCAAGATCATCTCCATGATGGTTGGACGAGATGTTGCCAGCGAACCTGTCGACATTCCCGATTTTGATAACGCGGAAACTGTTCTGGAAGTTCGAGGGCTCTCGCGGGGACGCGAGATCCGTGACGTCAGTTTTTCGGTCCGCAAAGGTGAGATCCTCGGTTTTGCCGGGCTCATGGGAGCAGGCCGGACGGAAGTCGCCCGCGCCATTTTCGGCGCAGATCGCCGGGACAGCGGCGAAATCCTCGTTCACGGCAAGCCCTGTGCAATCTCGCAGCCTTCCGATGCGGTGAAGGCCGGGATCGGTTACCTGTCGGAGGACCGAAAGCATTTCGGCCTGGCCACCGGCATGGATGTACGGACCAACATTGCGCTGGCCAGTTTCGATCGCTTCTCGAGCCGGCTCGGTGTCCTTTCCGAAGAGGGCATGCGCCGAACGGCGCAGGATTATATCGGCAAGCTTGAAATCCGCACGCCCTCGGACAGGCAGGAAGTCCGGCTTCTGTCCGGCGGTAACCAGCAGAAAGTTGTTATCGCCAAGTGGCTTTTCCGCGATTGCGACATTCTGATTTTCGATGAGCCGACCCGCGGTATCGATGTCGGTGCCAAATCTGAAATCTACAAGCTGTTGAAGAATCTCGCGAGCGAAGGGCGGGTGGTGATCGTGATCTCCTCCGAGCTTCCGGAAATCATGCGGCTCAGCCACCGCATCGCGGTCATGTGCGAGGGACGCCTGACTGGCATCCTGCCGGGCGGGGATGCGACCACCCAGGAAGACATCATGCACCTGGCGACGCTTCGGGCGCCATCCATGCAGCCAGAGGGATATCCGCAATGACGGCCGTCAACACAAGTTCCACACCATCCTTTGCCGCCCGCCTGTTCGAGGCGGGCGCGCATCAGAAATTGCTGGCCTTCGCCAGTCTGGTACTGCTGCTGATCGGGTTTTCGATTGCGTCACCCAACTTCATGCAAACATCGAACATGATCGCGATCCTGCAGGCGACTTCGGTCAACGGCGTGCTGGCGGTGGCGGCGACGCTGGTCATCATCACGGGTGGTATCGACCTGTCGGTCGGTACTTTGATGACATTTTGCGCGGTTATTGCCGGAGTTGTGCTGACCAATCTGGGTCTGCCCCTGCCGCTGGGTGTGATCGCGGCCATTGCCGCCGGAGCCTTTTGCGGTTTGTGCTCGGGCACCTTTGTCGCAAAGATGAAGATTCCACCCTTCATCGCAACCCTCGGGATGATGCTGATCCTCAAGGGCCTGTCGCTGGTGATCTCCGGTACAAGGCCGATTTACTTCAACGACACACCCGGTTTCGACCAGATTTCTCTTGGATCCATCATTGGCAAAGTTGTGCCGTCCCTGCCGATTCCGAACGGTGTTCTGATACTCTTCCTTGTGGCCGGCTGTACCGCCTGGATACTGAGCCGGACCGTTCTCGGCCGCTATTGCTTCGCGCTTGGCAGCAATGAGGAAGCTGTGCGCCTGTCCGGCGTCAATACAGACCGCTGGAAAATAGCCATCTATGCGTTGGCAGGGTCGATTGTCGGCATTGGCGGACTGGTCATGGCCTCACGCCTGAATTCCGCTCAACCGGCACTGGGTCTGGGATACGAGCTGGAGGCGATTGCCGCCGTGGTGATCGGCGGGACATCGTTGTCGGGTGGCCGCGGCACCATCGTGGGCACCTTGATCGGTGCGCTCATCATGGCCGTTCTGACCAACGGTCTGCGCGTGTTGTCCGTCGCCCAGGAATGGCAGACGGTGGTGACCGGAGCAATCATCATTCTTGCGGTCTATGCGGACATGGTTCGCAGGCGGAAATCGTGAATCTACCAATCAGAAGAGGGTACCAAAACCCCACGAAACAAAGGTTTTATCCAAAAAACGAAGGAGAGGAATATGTTCAACAGGCGTCATATCATCGGGGCAGCGGGCGCTGTCGCGTTCATGCTGTCCGGCAACCTGGCCTCGGCCGAGGACAAACTCTACGTTCCGCTGATTTCGAAAGGCTTTTCGCACCAGTTCTGGCAGGCGGTGAAGATCGGCTCGGAGAAGGCCGCTGACGAATTCAACGTCGAGGTCACATTCGAAGGCCCGGACAACGAAGGTCAGGTGGACCGGCAGATCGATATGCTGGCCGCCGCATTGGCAAAAAAACCGGCTGCAATCGGGTTTGCTGCGGTGGACAGCCAGGCTTCAATTCCGATGTTGCGCAAGATCAATGAGGCCGGCATTCCGGTGATTGCCTTCGACAGCGGCGTCGACAGCGAAATTCCGGTGACCACGGCAACAACCGACAACGTCGCCGCCGCCGCGCTTGCTGCGGACAAAATGGCCGAAGCCATCGGTGGTGCCGGCAAGGTCGCGGTAATTTCGCACGACCAGACCAGCCGCACCGGCATCGATCGTGTGGATGGTTTTGTCGACCGGATTGCGAGCAACTATCCTGATATCGAAGTCGTATCGGTTCAGTATGGCGGTGGTGACCACCTGATTTCGACTGAAATCACCAAATCGATCCTGACGGCCAATCCCGACCTGAAGGGTATGTTCGGTGCCAACGAAGGTTCGGCTATCGGCGTGGTCAACGGTGTGAAGGAAGCCAAGGCTGATATCGTGATCATCGGTTTTGACAGTGGCGCGGCACAGAAAGAAGCCGTTCGCTCGGGCATCATGGCCGGCGCGATCACACAGAACCCGGTGGGTATCGGATATGAAACCGTGAAGGCAGCCGTCAGAACCCTGAACGGGGAAAGCGTGCCGAAAATCATCGATACCGGCTTCTACTACTATGACAAGAACAACATGGATGATCCCGAGATCGCTGCCGTGTTGTACGATTGATCGAATCGAAGACCTGTGAGCCCGGCCGTCAAACTGGCCGGGCTCCGTCCATTGAGGATAGCTGAAAATGAAATTGCTGCGATTTGGCGCACCCGGTCAGGAAAAACCCGGCCTTCTTGACGCCGACAACCGTGTTCGCGATCTGTCTGCCATTGTGCCGGACTTTTCGAACGATGCTCTCTTGCCGGAGAGCATCGAGCGTCTTCGCGGACTTGATATTTCGACTTTGCCTCTGGTTGAAGGCACACCCCAGGCGGACCTGCGCCTCGGACCCTGCGTCGGCGCCATCGGCAAGTTCATCTGCATCGGCCTCAACTATGCCGACCATGCCGCCGAATCCGGTATGGATGTGCCTCCGGAGCCGGTGGTCTTCAACAAGTGGACCTCCGCGGTCGTCGGTCCCGACGATGACGTCAGAATTCCGCGCGGTTCGGAAAAGACCGACTGGGAAGTCGAGCTCGGCGTCGTCATCGGCAAGGGTGGATCCTATATCGACGAAGCCGATGCGATGGGTCATGTCGCCGGTTTCTGCGTCGTCAACGACGTGTCTGAACGCGAATATCAGCTCGAGCGCTCCGGCACCTGGGACAAGGGCAAGGGCTGCGACACCTTCGGCCCGACCGGCCCCTGGCTGGTGACACCGGACGAGGTCGGCGACCACGACGACCTGGGCATGTGGCTCGAGGTCAACGGCAAGCGCTATCAGAACGGCTCCACGAAGACGATGGTCTACCGGGTGCCGTTCCTGGTTTCCTATCTCAGCCGCTTCATGAGCCTGCAGCCCGGCGACGTCATCTCCACCGGCACGCCTCCGGGCGTCGGCATGGGTCAGAAACCGCCCGTGTACCTGAAGGGGGGCGAGGTCATGAAGCTTGGCATCGACAAGCTCGGCAGCCAGACCCAGAAGGTGGTCAAGGCCTGAAGCCGATTGAAGGGCGCCGTGGCGAGACCACGGCGCTTTCGCCCGCATCATTGCCGGCTTCAGTGGCCGTTCCTGCGCGGGCAGGGCGGTTGGGCTGCTGTGTGACGCCTCCGGCCCGGAAGCGCCGGCACGCCTCACGATTGTCATCCCGGCCGCAGCGAAGCGGAGAGCCGGGACCCCGGACCCACCGAGGCCTGCAATGAGTTTCCGCGCGGATGATGAAGAATCCTGGGTCTCCGCTTTCGCGGAGATGATACTCTGATGCGCGGTAGCCCTTCAATGTGACCGCCGCCTCCGCCGCCGCTCTTCCTCACCATCCCGTGTTGCCGCTGCCATGCCCGGACAACCGTGCCAGCAGAACGGCCACGTTCTTCACCTGAAACTTCTTCAGGAGCCTAGCGCGCACGTCCTCCACCGTGCGCGGCGACAGGCCAAGCACCCGCGCCATTTCCTTGCTCGTCTGGCCCTTTGACAACAGCAGCAGAACTTCGCGCTCGCGTTCCGTGAGTTTCGGGCCTTCGGTCGCATTGTCGATCAGGGCAAAGCTCAGCACCGTGCGTTCGAGCGGGGCTTCCGGTGTCAGGGTACGGGCGCGGAACCGGCACCAGACCCGGGTCCCGTCAGCCCGGCGCATCAACCGCTCGTCGGTGTAGGGCAGGGACTGTCGCAGGGGTTCCAGGCCGATGTCCCGGATCTGGTGAAACTCCTGGTCGGTTCCGTAGAGCAGTCGAAAGCTTCGGCCGATCAGCTGATCCTTGCGGTAGCCGAACATGGCGGCGAAGGTCTGGTTGCAGGCACGGATTGTCCTGTCTTCTGTCAGGGCAAGCCCCATCGGGGCGTTGTCGTAAGCAAGCTGGTCGAGATCGATCGTCATGGCTATTGGGGTCACCGTGAAACTACGGTATTGGCACCGTAGGATGAGGGTAGCATAGTTTCCTGATGGTTTTGCCGATGGAGATGGCGCCGATATGCCGCTTGCAGACAGACTGATCCGGGAAATCGATGCCAGGCGCGACGATCTGATCGCGCTGACACAGGATCTGCTGCGCATTCCGACCTTGAATCCGCCTGGCGAGAACTACCGAGACATCTGCGAGTATCTCGGCAAACGCCTGCAGACGTCCGGCTTCGACATCGAACTGGTTCGTGCCCATGGCACCCCGGGCGACAGCGAAAAATATCCCCGCTGGAACGTGGTGGCCCGCCGCGAAGGCGGACGAACAGGTGAATGCATCCATTTCAACAGTCATGTCGATGTCGTCGATGTCGGCCTTGGCTGGACGAAGGACCCCTTCGGCGGCGAACTGATCGACGGCAGGATCTACGGCCGGGGCGCCTGTGACATGAAGGGCGGTCTGGCGGCAAGCATCATAGCCGCGGAGGTGTTCCTGGCGGTGTCGCCCGAGTTCTGCGGGGCGATCGAGATCAGCGGCACGGCGGACGAGGAATCCGGCGGCTATGGCGGCGTCGCCTATCTTGCCGGCAAGGGCTATTTCAGTCCGGACCGCGTCCAGCATGTCATCATTCCCGAACCGCTCAACAAGGACCGGATCTGCCTTGGCCACCGGGGTGTCTGGTGGGCCGAGGTCGAGACCTATGGCGAGATCGCCCATGGCTCGATGCCGTTTCTGGGGGATTGCGCGGTCCGGCACATGGGGGCGGTCGTTGCGGAAATGGAAGACAGCCTGTTCCCCGCGCTTGCGCAAAAACGCACGGAAATGCCCGTGGTTCCCGAAGGCGCGCGCCAGTCGACCCTGAACATCAACTCCATTCACGGAGGTCAGTCCGAAGGCGATGCCGACTTCACCGGCCTGCCCAGCCCCTGCGTCCCCGACAGTTGCCGGATGGTGATCGATCGCAGGTTCCTGATGGAAGAGAACATCGACGAGGTCGAGGCGGAGGTTCTGGAAGTCCTGAAGACCGTCGAGGGCCGGCGCGACACATTCCGCTATGATGTGCGCGAGTTGCACCGGGTGCTGCCGAGCATGACCGACAGAAATGCCCCGGTTGTGACCACGGTCGCCCGGGCGATCGAAAAGACGATGGGACGGGAAGCACAATATGTCGTCAGTCCCGGCACCTATGATCAGAAGCACATCGACCGGATCGGCAAACTGAAAAATTGTATTGCCTATGGCCCGGGCATTCTGGACCTGGCGCACAAGCCGGATGAATATGTGGGTGTGGAAGATATGCTCGACTCGGCGAAGGTGATGGGCCACGCGCTGATCGATCTTCTGGCCGGGGACCACGATCGGCCGAAGGAAGAAGGGGGAAGTCATGCGTTTTCGTAACATCGGACTGGGCATCATCAGTGCCCTGGCGTTGACCGCGAGCCAGGGGCTCGCGCATGCCAGGGGCGACATCGTCGTCGCCATGCAACTGGAACCGCCGCATCTGGATCCCACCAGCGCGGCCGCGGGCGCCATCGACTCCGTTCTTTATGCCAACGTCTTCGAGGGCCTGACCCGGTTCGGACCGGACGGCTCGGTCAATCCGGGCCTGGCCGCAAGCTGGGACATTTCCGCCGACGGCAAGACCTATACGTTCACCCTGCAGGACGGCGTCAAGTTTCACGACGGCACCGACCTGACGTCCGAAGACGTCAAGTTCAGCCTGGACCGTGCCCGGTCCGACGACAGCCAGAATGCCCAGAAGGCGCTTTTTGCCGGCATCGAGGCGGTGGAAGCGGTCGATCCGCTGACGGTCAAGGTCACCCTCAAGGAGCCGAACGGCAATCTCCTGTTCAATCTGGCCTGGGGCGACGCGGTCATCGTGGCCCCGGAAACCATCGGCGGCATCAAGTCCGCTCCGGTCGGGACCGGGGCCTTCAAATTCGCCCACTGGGTCCAGGGTGACCGCATCGATCTGGAGAAAAATCCGGACTACTGGGGCACGGCCGCCAAACTCGACAAGGTCACCTTCAAGTTCATCTCCGATCCGACGGCCGCCTTCGCGGCAGTCATGGCCGAGGATGTGAATGCCTTTGTCGGGTTTCCGGCGCCCGAGAATCTGCCGCAATTCGAGGCCGATCCGCGCTTCCAGGTTCTGGTCGGCTCCACCGAGGGCGAGACCATCCTTGCCATCAACAACAAGCTGCCGCCGCTCGACAACGTCAAGGTCCGCGAAGCGATTGCCCATGCGATCGACCGTAAGGCGATCATCGACGGAGCCATGTTCGGCTACGGCACCCCGATCGGCACCCATTTCGCGCCACATCACCCGGATTACGTCGACCTGACGGAAAAGAGCCAGTACGATCCCGAGTTGTCCAAAAAGCTGCTGGCGGAAGCCGGCTATGCGGAGGGCTTCTCGACCACCTTGAAGCTGCCGCCACCGTCTTATGCGCGCCGGGGCGGGGAGATCATCGCCTCGCAATTGCGTGCCGTCGGCATCCAGACCGAGATCTCCAACCTGGAATGGGCGCAGTGGCTGGAACAGGTGTTCAAGGGCAAGGATTTCGGCCTGACCATCGTCAGCCATACCGAACCGATGGACATCGGCATCTATGCCCGTCCGGACTATTACTTCCAGTATGACAATCCCGATTTCCAGAAGCTGTTCGAGACCCTGAGCGCCGAAAACGATCCGGACAAGCGCTCCGCGCTGTTGAAGCAGGCGCAGGAAACGATTGCCGGAGACTACGTCAACGGCTTCCTGTTCCAGCTGGCGTTCCCGACGATTGCCGACGCCAGGATCAGGGGGCTGTGGATGAACCAGCCGACCCAGGCAACCGACCTGACGGCCGCCTACTGGGTGGACTGACCTGCCGACAGCCGGATGGCCTCGCGCGGGCGGGGCCATCCGGCAGAGTTTCTCTTTCCTTTCCCGGGTCCCGGACGGCGAATGACGCACACATGCTGCAGTATTTCCTGAAACGACTGCTGTCCCTGGCGCTGAGCCTGGTGGCCGCGTCCGTGGTCATTTTCCTGACCCTGGAAGTGGTGCCGGGCGACCCGGCGGCCTATATGCTCGGCCTGAATGCCCAGGAGGACACGCTGGCGGCCCTGCGCGAGGAACTGGGTCTGGGCGGCACCCTGGTGCAGCGGTATGTTTCCTGGTTCGGCGGACTTCTGGTCGGCGATTTCGGCACGTCCTACACCTACCGGACACCGGTCGCGGACATGATCGGCGACCGGCTCTGGGTGTCCCTGCCTCTGGCACTCTACGCGCTCGCTTTGAGTACCCTGATTGCCTTTCCGGCGGGCATTTTTGCGGCGTCCCGGCGCGGGTCGACGGCGGATGCCGCCGTCATGGGCGTCACCCAGCTCGGTGTTGCGATCCCCAATTTCTGGTTCGCCATGCTGATGGTGCTGGTTTTCGCCATCAACCTGCGCTGGTTTTCCGCCGGCGGATTTCCCGGCTGGAACGCCGGTTTCTTTCCGGCGATGAAAGCGCTGACCCTGCCTGCGATCGCCCTGGCCCTGCCGCAGGCGAGCATCCTGACCCGGGTGATGCGCTCCAGCCTGCTCGACACCCTCAACGAGGATTTCATCCGCACCGCCCGGGCCAAGGGGCTGTCACGGGGCCAGGCCCTGTGGCGGCATGCGGTGCGCAACGCGCTGATCCCGGTGCTGACGATCCTCGGGCTGCAGTTTTCATTCCTGCTGGCCGGTGCGATCATCATCGAGAACGTGTTTTTCCTGCCCGGTCTCGGCCGGCTGGTCTTCCAGTCGATCAGCGCGCGCGACCTGATCGTGGTCGAGAGTGTCGTGATGCTGCTGGTGTTCGCGGTGATCCTGGTCAATTTTGCGGTCGACATGGCCTATGCTTGGGTGGACCCGCGCCTCAGGGGGCGCAGGTAGATGGCCCCGTTCTTTCACAGCCGCACGCTCCTTCCGGGGGCCATCCTCACGCTGATTTTTTCCGGCGCCGCGCTGATCAGCCTGTTCTGGGTGCCCTATGACACGACGGTGCTGGACATTGCCAACCGCCTGAAACCGCCGAGCTGGATGCATCCTTTCGGCACCGACCAGTTCGGCCGGGACATCCTCAGCATGATCATGGTCGGCGCGCGTACCTCGATTGCCGTGGCCCTTGTGGCCGTCGGCATCGGCATGCTCGCCGGCGTGCCGCTGGGTCTTGCCGCAGCCGCCGGCAAGGGCGGACTGCCGGACGAGGTCATCATGCGCGGCAACGATCTGGTCTTCGCCTTTCCCAGCCTCCTGATCGCGGTCATGATCACCGCCGTCTTCGGCGCCTCCGCGCTCAACGCCATCATCGCCATCGGCATCTTCAACATTCCGGTGTTCGCGCGCCTGACGCGCGGGGCGGCGCTGTCGCTTTGGAACCGGGAGTACATTCTGGCGGCAAAGGTCGCCGGCAAGGGAAGGGCACGGATCTCGCTGGAACACATCCTGCCCAACGTCGCCAACCTGCTGATCGTCCAGGGCACGATCCAGTTCTCGCTCGGCATCCTGGCCGAAGCGGGCCTGAGCTATGTCGGGCTCGGCGCGCAGCCGCCGCTCGCCAGTTGGGGCCGCATGCTGGCCGACAGCCAGACGATGATATCGCTCGCGCCGCATCTGGCCCTGTTTCCCGGATTGGCGATCCTGTTGACGGTGCTCGGCCTGAACCTGCTGGGCGACGGTCTGCGCGACCTGCTCGATCCGAAACTGAGGAGGGCGCGCGTGTGAGCCTTCTCAAGATCGACAACCTGTCGCTTGCCATTCACGGACAGCCGATCCTTGATAACGTCTCCATGGAGGTGGCGCCGGGCCGCATTCTGGGGGTCATCGGGGAAAGCGGCTCCGGCAAGTCGATGACCGCCTTCTCCGTGCTGCAACTGCTGCCGGACGGTGCGGCCTGTTCCGGACGCATCACGCTGTCCGGCAAGGATATCCTGTCGCTGTCAGAAGCAGGACTGTGTGGCTTGCGCGGGCGGGATGTCGGCATGGTCTTTCAGGAACCGATGACCGCGCTCAACCCGCTGAAAACCATTGGCGATCAGGTCGCGGAAACCATCCTGGTCCACGAGCGGGTGTCCAGATCGGCGGCGATGGACCGTGCCGCGCAGGCGCTGCGCCGGGCGGAGCTGCCACAGGACAGGTTTCCACTCTCCCGCTACCCGCATGAACTCTCCGGCGGCCAGCGTCAGCGGGTCGTGATCGCCATGGCGATCGCGCTCCGGCCGAAGCTGCTGATCGCCGACGAGCCGACCACCGCACTCAACGTCACCACCCAGGCCCAGATCCTCGATCTCCTCAAGCGACTGGTCACCGAGGATGGCATGGGCCTGATGCTGATCAGCCACGATCTGGCCGTCGTCGCCGATCTCGCCGACGATCTGGTGATCATGAAGGAAGGCCAGGTGGTCGAGAGCGGGTCTGCCGCCGACCTATTCAGGTCCCTGAGCCATCCCTATTCCCGCGCGTTGCTGGAAGCGTCCGGCCATGTGCCGGAGCGAACCGGCACGCCCGTGCAGACACCCCTTCTTGAGATGCGCGATGTGGTGCGGGACTACACCGGTCATTCCCATGGCTGGTGGGGCCGGAGCACGCGGTTTCGCGCCGTCGATGGGGTCAGCTTCGAAATACGCAAGGGCGAGAGCCTCGGGCTGGTCGGCGAGAGCGGCTGCGGCAAGTCCACGCTGACCCGCGCCATTCTCGGTCTGGAGGAGGTGCAGGGCGGCGAGATCCTGTTCGACGGCGCACCTGTCTTCACCCATCATCACGCCAATGTCGCGGTGCGCCGGCGCATGCAGGTGGTGTTCCAGGATCCCTATGGCAGCTTCAATCCGCGCTGGAAGGTCGACCGGCTGATTACCGAGCCGTTTCATCTTCTGGAAACCCCGCCAAAAGGGCGGGACAGGTCGGATGCGGTGTCCGAGGCGCTGGAAAGCGTCGGTCTGAGCGCTGCGGACGGTGGCAAGTACATTCACGAGTTTTCCGGCGGCCAGCGCCAGCGGATCGCCCTTGCGCGCGCGCTGATCATCCGGCCCGATCTGATCATCCTCGACGAGGCGGTGTCGGCGCTGGACGTCTCGGTCAGGGCGCAGGTGCTCGACCTGCTGGCGGATCTGGGCGGCAGGCTCGGCCTGACATATCTGTTCATTTCTCACGATCTCGGCGTGGTGCGCTCGATCACCGACCGTGTGCTGGTGATGAAATCCGGCAAGATCGTCGAGGAAGGCCCGACCGGTGCTGTCCTCGATCAGCCCCGGCATCCCTACACACAACAGCTTGTCGCCGCCGCGCCGGTTCTCCCGGCGCAGGCGACTTGAAGGAGAAATGATGACCCGGGAGCTGGACCTTTGGTTCGATCCGGCGAAATGCCTGATCAACGGACAATGGCTTTCTCCGTCCGGCGGACAGGAGTTGCCCCTGAGCGACCCGTCGACGGGGGCGTGTATCGGCGCCATCGCGCGCGGCGGGGCGGCGGATATCGACGCGGCTGTTGCCGCAGCGGAGGCGGCGCTCGCCGGAGACTGGGGCCGGGCGAATGCCGTGGAGCGCGGCCGGGTTCTCTTCCGCCTGCAGCAGCTTGTTCTGGAAAAGGTCGATCACCTGGCCCGGATCGAGGCGATCGATGTGGGCAAGCCGCTGAAACAGGCCCGGGCCGACGCGGTGGCGCTGGCGCGCTACCTGGAATTCTACGGCGGGGCCGCCGACAAGCTGCACGGGCAGACGATCCCGTATCTGGACGGCTACACGGTCTACACCCTGCGCGAACCTCATGGGGTCACCGGGCACATCGTGCCTTGGAACTATCCCATGCAGATCATCGGCCGCTCGGTCGGCGCGGCGCTGGCAACCGGCAATGCCTGTGTCCTGAAACCGGCGGAAGACGCCTGCCTGACCGCGCTCGCCTTTGCCGATCTCGCCCGTCAGGCAGGTCTGCCGGACGGCGCGCTCAACGTGGTGCCGGGTCTCGGCTCGGAAGCCGGCGCGGCACTGACCGCGCATCCGCGCGTTCATCACATCAGCTTCACCGGATCGGTCGCCACCGGGGTGCATGTGCAAACGGCGGCGGCGCAAAACGTCGTGCCTGTGACCCTGGAACTCGGCGGCAAGTCGCCCCAGCTCGTGTTTGAGGACGCGGATCTTGAGGCCGCCCTGCCGTTTCTTGTCAACGCGGGAATCCAGAATGCCGGCCAGACCTGTTCGGCGTCCTCGCGCATTCTGGTGCACCGGTCGCGGCTGGACGAGGTCACCGGTCTGATGGCCGCGCGCTATCGAGCTCTCAAGGTGGGACCGGCGCTCGCCGATCTGGATGTCGGACCTTTGATCTCGGCAAGGCAGAAAAGCATTGTCTCCGGGTTCCTGGACCGGGGCGCGGACCTTGAAAAGGCCGCCGAAGGGGGGCTCCGGGATGCGCCTGAAGGCGGCAATTATGTGCAGCCGACGCTGTTTGCCGGCGTCACGCCGGATCATGTACTGGCGCGGGACGAAATCTTCGGTCCGGTACAGGTGATCATTCCCTTCGACGACGAGGATGAGGCCATAGGGATAGCGAACGGCACCGACTACGGACTGGTCGCCAGCATCTGGACCCGCGACGGGGCTCGTCAGATGCGGGCCGCAAAAAAGATCCGCAGCGGCCAGGTCTTCATCAACAACTACGGCGCCGGAGGCGGCGTCGAGCTGCCCTTCGGCGGCACGGGCAGGTCCGGCCACGGCCGGGAGAAAGGCTTCGAGGCGCTCTACGGTTTCACCACGCTGAAGACCGTGGCCGCCTACCACGGATGACAAACGTATTTCTCTTCGGCGCAGTGGGGCCGCAGCGATAAGCAGCTTGGAGAACTTAGGAGACAATCGAAGCAACCAGTGCCTGCCTTCCCGGACGCAGCTTAGCGAAGATCCGGGATCCAGTACCCTTGGCGCCGGTTTAGGTTCCGGAACTCATGGGGTACTGGGCTCCTGCCTCCGCAGGGGCGGTCAGGGAGAGAGGGCCCCGAAAACTCAAGCCTTTTCCAATGTAAATTCAAACCGGACAGCCGTGTGGCATGCCCTGCAATGACGTCAGTTGATTGGCGCGTGAACACCCGGTGCCCGGCGACATGTGAATTCGAACCGATGTGGAAAACTCGCTACTGGTTCGAGACAGACAGGAGACACACATGAGACTTGAGGGAAAAAAAGCCATTGTCACCGGTGGCGCGTCCGGTTTCGGGGCGGGGATCGTGCGCAAGTTCGCGGCTGAAGGCGCGAAGGTGATGATCGCGGATCTGAACATGACACTGGCCGAAGAGATCGCGGCGGAAGTGGACGGACTGGCGCTCAAGACCGATGTCTCCAGCAATGACAGTGTCAGCCATCTGGCCGATGTCGCATCGACACTGCTCGGCCCCGTCGACATTCTGGTCAACAACGCCGGTATCACCCATCTGCCAAAGCTCATGCAGGACGTGAGCGAAGAGGAATTCGACCGGGTCATGGCGGTCAATTGCAAGTCGGTCTATCTGACCGCCCGGCATTTCGCTCCGGCCATGATCGAGGCGGGCAGGGGGGCAATCCTCAACATCGCCTCAACCGCCGGCCTCAGTCCGCGTCCGAAACTCAACTGGTACAATGCCTCCAAGGGCTGGATGGTGACCGCGACGAAAACCATGGCTGTCGAACTGGCGCCGTCCGGCGTGCGCGTCAATGCCCTGTGTCCGGTCGCCGGCGAGACGCCGCTCCTGAAAAGCTTCATGGGCGAGGACACGCCGGAAATGCGCGCCAAGTTCCTGTCGACGATTCCGATCGGCCGGTTCTCGACCCCGGAAGACATGGGCAACGCCGCCTGTTTCCTGTGTTCGGACGAAGCGGGCATGATCACGGGAGTGGCGATGGAGGTCGATGGCGGGCGTTGTATCTGACCGCGTTGTGACAAGTCCCAAAGACCCCCACTCCTAACCCCAGCCCACAAGGAGGAGGCGGAATCGGCCGCAACTGCTGACAGTCCTTTCGTCGACTGGTCTTTCCCTGAGGTCGAGGCCTTCCGGTTGGTGCTGCGTAGGTCCCCTCTCCCTTGTGGGGAGGGGCTAGAGCGGTTCATGTTTATTCAGAATCGTAAGGGATTCCCATTTTCTTTGATTTGTGATTCAAGATTGATGCTGGATTTGGAGGCCAGGATCACATGACAGCACCTCTTTCCAATGATCTTCGCAAGCGGGTAGTCGCGGCGGTTCTTTGTGGCGAAAGCTGCCGATCTGTTGCCACGCGTTTTGGCGTTTCGGTGTCTTCCGTTGTGAAGTGGTCTCAGCGCTATCGCGAGACGGGCTCGGTGGCACCGAAACAGATTGGTGGTTATCGGAAGCCGGTTCTGGAGCCGTATCGTGACTTCATCATCGAACGGATCAATCAAACACCGCATCTTACTCTTCATGGTCTGAAAGAAGAGCTGTCCGCACGCGGGGTTAAGGTCTCGCACAATGCGGTCTGGCAGTTCTTGCGGCGCGAGGGCCTCCGGTTCAAAAAAAACACTGTTTGCTCTTGAGCAAGCTCGCAATGACGTCGCGCGAAGGCGGCGGCGTTGGAGATCCTTTCAGGGGCGTCTTGACCCGGAACGTTTGGTTTTCATCGACGAAACCTGGATCAAGACCAACATGGCTCCCCTGCGTGGTTGGGGGGCAAAGGGCAAACGCCTTCGTGGCTTTGCGCCGCACGGTCACTGGCGCACACTGACCTTTCTCGGCGCGCTGCGCTGGCATGGCCTGACCGCACCGTGTGTCTTTGATGGTCCGATCAATGGACAATGCTTCCGCGCCTATGTCGAACAGATCCTCGTCCCGACGCTCAAAACAGGCGACATCGTAATCCTGGACAATCTGGGAAGTCATAAGTCAGCCAGCGTGCGTCAGTTGATCAAGGCCGCCGGAGCCAGGATCTGGTTCCTGCCACCCTACTCACCGGATCTCAATCCAATCGAACAAGCATTTGCCAAAATTAAGCATTGGATGCGAACTGCTCAGAAACGTTCAATAGAAGACACTTGGCGACACGTCGGCGCCCTCGTCGCAGATATTCAGCCAGGCGAGTGTGCAAACTATATCACAAACGCCGGATATGATTCCGTCTAAACATGAAACGCTCTAGGGGCGGGGGTGCTTTCGACTGTTCGCTGCATTCGACAAAATTATTTCAAGCTTGAAGTTTCAGACTTGAAATAAATTCTCCTCTGTGGTTCGCTGATCCTGTCACAACACGGAGGGTCACATGCGCATAGCTTGTCTTGGTGGAGGACCTGCCGGTCTCTATTTCGCCATTTCGATGAAACTGCGTGATCCGTCCCACGAGATCGACGTGATCGAGCGCAACCGGGCCGATGATACATTCGGCTGGGGTGTGGTGCTCTCCGACGAGACCCTGCAGAACCTCGCCGCCAACGATCCGGTCAGCGCGAAGGCCATCGGCGAGAATTTCGCCTACTGGGACGACATCGCCCTGCATCTGCGCGGTGAGCGGCTGGTCTCCACCGGCCACGGCTTCTGCGGCATCGGTCGCATGAAGCTGCTGCTTCTGCTGCAGGACCGGGCCCGCGAACTCGGCATCAATCTGAAATTCGAGACCAATGCCGACAGCGCCGAGGACTATTGCAACAACTACGATCTGGTGGTTGCCAGCGACGGCCTGAATTCCAGGACACGGACGCTCTACCAGGACACGTTCAAGCCCGATATCGAAGAGCGGCTGTGTCAGTTCGTCTGGCTCGGCACGCACCAGAAATTCGCCGACGCCTTCACGTTCATCTTCGAGGAAACCGAGCACGGCTGGGTCTGGGCGCATGCCTACCAGTTCGATGACGACACGGCGACCTTCATCGTCGAGTGCGCCCAGGACACCTATGACGCCTTCGGCTTCGGCGAGATGAGCCAGCAGGACAGCATCCGGGTGTGCGAGGAGATCTTCAAGGACCATCTCGGCGGCCATCCCCTGATGACCAACGCCAACCACATCCGTGGTTCCGCCTGGATCCGTTTCCCGCGGGTTCTGTGCGAGAAGTGGAGCCACGAGAACGTGGTGCTGCTGGGTGATGCCGCGGCAACGGCGCATTTTTCCATCGGTTCAGGCACGAAACTTGCCGTGGAATCCGCGATCGCCCTGGCGGACTGTCTGCACAACGAACGGGACATGGCCTCGGCTTTCGCCCGCTATGAACAGGACCGCCGCCTGGAAGTGCTGCGCCTGCAATCGGCCGCGCGCAACTCGCTGGAGTGGTTCGAGCATGTCGAACGCTATCTGCATCTCGACCCGGTGCAGTTCAATTATTCCATGCTGACCCGGTCCCAGCGGATCAGCCACGAAAACCTGCGCCTGCGTGACCCGCAATGGCTGCAATCGGCAGAGCGCTGGTTCATGAACCAGGCGGGTGTCTCTCCCGAGGCACCGGTGCGCACGCCCATGTTCACGCCGTTCAGCCTGCGCGCAATGGAACTGAAGAACCGCATCGTCGTCTCGCCGATGGCGCAGTACAAGGCGGTCGACGGTGCGCCCACCGACTGGCATCTGGTGCATTATGGCGAGCGCGCGAAAGGCGGTGCGGGCCTTGTCTTCGTCGAGATGACCTGCGTCAGCGCGGAAGGGCGGATCACACCCGGCTGCCCGGGCCTCTATGCACCCGAACACGAGGCTGCCTGGAAGCGCCTGACCGATTTTGTCCATGCCGAGACCGATGCGAAAATCTGTTGCCAGATCGGTCATTCCGGCCGCAAGGGCTCGACCCGGATCGGCTGGGAAGGCATGGATCAGCCGTTGACGGACGGCAACTGGGAGCTGGTCTCGGCCTCCGCCATTCCCTGGTCGGACGGCAATGCCGTGCCGCGCGAAATCACACAGGCCGAAATGGACGACATCAAGGGCCAGTTCGTGGCCGCGGCTGAAATGGCCGAGCGCGCCGGTTTCGACATGATCGAACTTCATGCCGCCCACGGCTACCTGCTGTCCTCCTTCATATCTCCGGTTTCCAACGTGCGCACAGATGCTTACGGTGGATCTCTGGAAAACCGCATGCGCTGGCCGCTGGAAGTCTTCGGGGCGATGCGCGCTGTCTGGCCGGAGGAAAAGCCGATGTCCGTGCGCATTTCCGCGAACGACTGGGTCGGCGATGAAGGCGTGACGCCGGACGAGGCGGTCGAGATTGCACGCATGTTCCGGGACGCCGGTGTCGACCTGGTCGATGTGTCCGCCGGTCAGACCACGCCCACAGCGAAGCCGGTCTACGGGCGCATGTTCCAGACGCCATTTTCCGACCGGATCCGCAATGAGGGCGGACTGCCGACCATGGCGGTCGGCAACATCTTCGAGGCCGATCACGCCAACTCGATCCTGATGGCCGGACGGGCGGATCTGGTTGCCGTCGGCCGGCCCCATCTGGCGGATCCCTACTGGACCTTCCATGAAGGCGCCAGGATCGGCGACCGCGATGCGTCCGACTGGCCCAAGCCTTATCAGCCCGGTCGCGATCAGCTCTGGCGTCTTGCCGACCGCGAAGCGGAGATGGAAAAGGTATGAGCGTGAAGGACCGTCATATCGTCGTCACCGGCGGTGGCAGCGGCGTCGGCGCCGCCTGCGCGCAGCTCTTTGCCGAAAAAGGTGCGAAGGTCACGATCTTCGGGCGCACTGCAACAAAGCTGGCCGAACAGAAGCTGTCCTGTCAGGTCTGCAACGTCACCGATGCGGATGCCGTCCGCGCGGCCATGACCGCCGCCCGCCAGGAGCATGGTCCCGTCGACGTGGTCGTCGCCAATGCGGGCGCGGCCACCAGCAAGCCGTTTGCGAAGACCTCCCCGGAAGACTTTGAGGCCATGCTCGCGGTCAATTTCTTCGGCACCTCGAATGTCTGGCAGGCAGCCCTTGACGACATGAAGGACCGCGGCTGGGGACGCATGATCGCGATCGCCTCGACCGCAGGGCTCAGAGGCTATCCCTATGTCAGCGGCTATTGCGCGGCCAAACATGCGGTCGTCGGCCTGACCCGATCGCTGGCGCGCGAGCTGGCCAGGACCGGCATCACGGTCAATGCGATCTGCCCCGGCTTCGTCGACACGCCGATGCTGGAAAAATCCATCGATCTGATCGTCGACAAGACCGGCATGACCCGCGAGGCGGCCGCCGATACACTCAAGGCCGACAATCCGCAGGGACGGTTCATCCAGGTCTCGGAAGTGGCCGAAGCCGCGCTTTACCTGTGTTCGCAGGGTGCAAGATCCGTCAACGGACAGGCCTTGACCCTGGCGGGAGGAGAACTGTGATGCCGGATCCCGGCCCTGCAAACGAACATTTGTCCAAGGCGCGTCTCCGCCTCTGGCTGAAGCTTTTGAAATCCGTCAACGGCATCGAGGCGGAAATCCGCCGGAACCTGCGCGAGCAGCATGGCACCACGTTGCCGCGCTTCAACGTCATGTCCGCGCTGGCCAGGTTTCCCGACGGGCTGAAAATGTCGGACCTGTCCACGTATCTGAAGGTCTCCAACGGCAATGTCACCGGCATTGTCGACAAGTTGACCGAAGAAGGGCTTGCCGTGCGGGTGGCCGTGCCCGGCGACCGGCGGGCCCAGCAGGCCCGGCTCACACAAAAGGGCAGGGACACGTTCGCGGACCTTGCCAGCCATCATGAAAACTGGATCAACGACCTTCTGGACGGCTGGCTGCCTGAGGACATCGACGCGCTGTCGGCGCGGCTCGACACGGTCCTGAACCGTCAAAACCAGGAGGAGGCAGTCAATGGGTGAGAATGTGACGCATTTCAGGTGCGACATCGACGGCGGAATCGCACGCATTTCGCTCGACCGGCCGGAACGCAAGAACCCGCTGACCTTCGAAAGCTACGCGGAACTGCGCGACTGGTTCCGGGACCTGCATTATGCCGAAGACGTTCATGCGGTGGTGATCCTGCCCAATGGCGGCAACTTCAGTTCCGGCGGCGACGTGCATGACATCATCGGCCCGCTGACGAAAATGAACATGAAGGAGCTTCTGGCCTTCACCCGCATGACCGGCGATCTGGTAAAAGCCATGCTGAATTGCGGCAAGCCGGTGATCGCCGCCGTCGACGGCATCTGCGCCGGGGCCGGGGCGATCATGGCCATGGCCGCCGATCTGCGCATCGCCACCCCCGAGGCGAAGGTCGCCTTCCTGTTCAACCGGGTCGGCCTTGCCGGCTGTGACATGGGCGCCTGCGCGATCCTGCCGCGCATCATCGGCCAGGGCCGGGCCGCGGAACTTCTTTATCTCGGCCGCTCGATGAAGGCGGAGGAGGGCCACGCCTGGGGCTTCTTCAACTCCGTCGTACCGGCAGCCGAGCTCGAAAGCGCCGCGCTGGAGATGGCCGGGCGCATTGCAGCCGGCCCGACCTTCGCCAATTCCATGACCAAGACCATGCTGGCCCAGGAATGGTCCATGACCCTGGAACAGGCCATCGAGGCCGAAGCCCAGGCCCAGGCGATCTGCATGCAGGGCAATGACTTCCGCCGCGCCTATGAGGCGTTCGTGAAAAAGGAAAAGCCGGTGTTCAAGGGGGACTGATGTCGGATAAATCCTTCTTGCATTGGCCGTTTTTCGACGACACGCACCGTGCGCTGTCCGAGGATCTGGAAAACTGGGCAGACGCAAATCTGGTGCCTGCCGATCACAGCGATACGGACATGGCCTGCCGGGATCTGGTCGCACGGCTGGGCAAGGCCGGATTTCTGCAGCACTCGGGGGCCGGGGACGGGGTTCTCGATGTCCGCAGCCTGTGTCTGATCCGCGAAACGCTCGCGCGTCACGACGGCCTCGCGGATTTCGCCTTCGCCATGCAGGGTCTTGGCACCGGTGCGATCTCGCTGTTCGGCACCGACGCCCAGAAGGCCGACTGGTTGCCGAAGACACGGTCCGGAAAGGCCATCTCGGCCTTTGCGCTCACGGAGCCGAAATCGGGCTCCGATGTCGCCAACTCCACCATGACCGCCACGGATGACGGCGATGCCTATGTGCTGGATGGCGAGAAGACCTGGATATCGAACGGCGGCATTGCCAACGTCTACACCCTGTTCGCACGGACCGGCGAGGGGCCGGGCGCGAAGGGCCTGTCGGCCTTCATCGTGACGCCTGATCTGCCGGGGTTCGAAGTCGCCGAACGCCTGGAAACGATCGCTCCCCATCCGCTCGCGTCCCTGCGGTTCACGGGCTGCCGGGTCCCGAAGGCCAATCTCCTCGGCGCGCCGGGGGCGGGGTTCCGGATCGCCATGTCGGTGCTCGACATCTTCCGCTCGACGGTTGCCGCTGCCGCGCTCGGCTTTGCCAGGCGGGCACTGGATGAATCCCTCTCTCGTGTGATCACGCGGGAAATCGGGGGGGCGCCGCTGTTCGACCTGCAACTGGTGCAGGGCCACATCGCGGATATGGCCCTCGACATCGATGCGGCCGCCCTGCTGGTCTACCGGGCCGCCTGGACCAAGGACAGCGGAGCGCCGCGCGTCACCCGCGAAGCGGCCATGGCCAAACTGTTCGCCACCGATCAGGCGCAGGCGGTCATCGACAAGGCCGTGCAGCTTCATGGCGGTGACGGCGTACGTTCCGGTTCGGCGGTCGAAAAACTCTACCGGGAGATCCGCGCCCTGCGCATCTACGAGGGGGCTTCGAACGTCCAGAAAATCATCATCGCGCGCCAGACGCTTGGCGCCTTCCAGGGAGACTGATCCATGCTAGGTCCCTCCGCCCATATCGATACCTTCACGCGGGACAATCTGCCGCCCGAGAGCACGTGGCCCGATTTCCTGCTCGACGGGTTTTCCTACCCGGAGCGTCTCAATGCAGGCGTTGAATTCACCGACAGGCTGGTCGCCCAAGGGATGGGCGATCACACGGCGCTGATCGGCAACGGCCGCAGGCGCACCTACAAGGAACTGGCCGACTGGACCAACCGCCTGGCTCATGCGCTCACCGAGGATCTGGGCGTGAAGCCCGGCAACCGGGTGCTGATACGCTCGGCCAACAATCCGGCCATGGTCGCCTGCTGGCTCGCGGCCACAAAGGCCGGCGCGGTTGTCGTCAACACCATGCCGATGCTGCGGGCAGGGGAACTCGCCAAGGTCGTCGACAAGGCGGAAATCGAGTTCGCTCTCTGCGATACGCGTCTGATGGACGAGATGGTCTCCTGTGCAAAGTCGTCGCCGGTCCTGAAAAAAGTCGTCGGTTTCGACGGCACGTCCAATCACGATGCCGAGCTGGACCGGCTGGCACTGGAAAAGTCCGTCCGCTACGACGCCGTGCCGACAGGGCGCGACGATGTCGCGCTGCTGGGGTTCACGTCCGGGTCGACCGGAACACCCAAGGCGACCATGCATTTCCATCGGGACCTGCTGATCATCGCAGACGGCTATGCGAAGGAAGTCCTCAACGTGACACCGGAGGATGTCTTCATCGGGTCGCCGCCGCTCGCCTTTACCTTCGGTCTCGGCGGCCTGGCGATTTTCCCGCTCCGGTTCGGCGCGGCGGCAACGCTTCTGGAAGCCGCCACACCGGCGAACATGATCGAGATGATCGAAAAATACAAAGCCACCGTCTGCTTCACTGCGCCGACCGCCTACCGGGTCATGCTGCAGGCAATGGACGCGGGTGCGGACCTGAGCTCGCTGCGGGCTGCGGTTTCGGCCGGCGAGACCCTGCCGGCACCCGTCTACGATGCCTGGAAGGCGAAGACCGGAAAGCCGATGCTCGACGGTATCGGTGCCACCGAAATGCTGCACATCTTCATTTCCAACCGGTTCGAGGATCATCAGCCGGCCTGCACGGGAAAACCCGTCAGCGGCTACGAGGTCAGGATCATCGGCGAGGACGGCCAGCCTGTGCCGGCCGGAGAGGTCGGCCGGCTCGCGGTGCGCGGTCCGACCGGTTGCCGTTATCTCGCCGATGAGCGCCAGAATGACTATGTGGTCGAGGGCTGGAACATCACCGGCGACAGCTTTTCCATGAGCGCGGACGGCCATCTGCATTTCGCCGCCCGCAACGACGACATGATCATCTCCGCCGGGTATAACATCGCGGGCCCGGAGGTGGAGGCCGCGTTGCTGGCGCATCCGGCCGTCCTGGAATGCGCCGTGATCGGTGTTTCCGATGAGAGCAGGGGCGCCATCGTTCAGGCTCACGTGGTTTTGGCCGCCGGCAGCGAAGCGTCAGAAGATCTCGACAAGGCCTTGAAGGATCACGTGAAGGCAACGATCGCGCCCTACAAGTATCCGCGTTCGATCGTGTTTACCGAGACATTGCCGAAAACCGAAACCGGCAAGATCCAGCGCTTCCGGCTGCGTCCGGATGCCTGAGGCTGGTCTGAGACTGGCCTGAGACAGGCCAGAGACAGAAAGGACACCCGTGCGGGGCGCGCGGGAATAACAACAACGCCCCGACGCCGACCGAACTCGAACAATGAAGCTAGGCGGCACTTTGACTTGAACGGGAACAGCAGGTCCTAGACCAAGAGGAGCAACAGATGAAATTCACACTTATGGCTGCCACGGCGGCTCTGGCGATCGGTCTTTCCGGTGCCCAGGCCGAACCTGTGAAGGTCGGCATGATCACGACGTTATCGGGAGGCGGTGCCGGTCTCGGGATCGACGTGCGCGACGGTTTCATGCTGGCGGTGAAACAGTCCGGCAACACGGACATCGAGGTCGTCATCGAGGACGACCAGCGCAAGCCGGACATCGCGGTGCAACTGGCGGACAAGATGGTCCAGTCGGAAAAGGTCAACGTCCTGACCGGGATCATCTGGTCGAACCTGGCCATGGCGGTGATCCCGTCCGTGACCGCGCAGGGCAAGTTCTACCTGTCACCGAATGCGGGTCCCTCCGCGCTGGCGGGCAAGGGCTGCCATCCGAACTATTTCAACGTCGCCTGGCAGAACGACAACCTGCACGAAGGCGCAGGGGCCTATGCCAATTTCCAGGATTTCAAGAACAGCTTCATCCTGGCGCCGAACTATCCGGCCGGCAAGGACGCGCTGACCGGCTACAAGCGCTTCTACAAGGGCGACCTGGCCGGTGAAGTCTATACCAAACTCGGCCAGACCGACTACGCATCCGAGATCGCGCAGATCCGCGCGTCGGGGGCCGACAGCGTGTTCTTCTTCCTGCCGGGCGGCATGGGGATCTCATTCCTGAAGCAGTACAAGGATTCAGGTGTCGACCTGCCGGTGGTCGGTCCGGCGTTCTCGTTCGACCAGGGGATCCTGCAGGCGGTCGGCGATGCCGCGCTGGGCGTGAAGAACACCAGCCAGTGGAACAAGGACATCGACAATCCGACCAACAAGGCGTTTGTCGAGACGTTCCAGGCCGAATACGGCCGGCTGCCGTCGCTGTATGCCTCCCAGGGGTTCGACACGGCCAACCTCTTGCTGTCGGCAATGGCCAAGGCGGACGTGAGTGATGCCGACGCGTTCCGCGCGGCGCTGGAGGAAGCCGACTTCAAGTCGACGCGCGGCAACTTCCGGTTCGGTCCCAACCATCACCCGATCCAGGACATCCATGTCCGCGAGGTGATCAAGGAAGGTAACGTCTACACCAACAGGACCATCGGCACGGCGCTGACCAGCCACGCCGATGCCTACTGGTCCGAGTGCAGCATGTAACGTATTGACCCCGGGCCGGCGTGTTTTGCGCCGGCCCGTCAGGTGGGAATTTCATGTCACTGATATTGCTCCTTGAGCAGGTTCTCAACGGCCTGCAATTCGGCATCATGCTGTTTCTGATGGCCGCCGGACTGACCCTCATCTTCGGCGTGATGGGACTGATCAATCTCGCGCACGGTTCGCTCTACATGATCGGGGCGTTCTGCGCCGCGGCGGTTGCAGCGGCGACGGGATCGTTCCTGCTTGCCCTGGTGGCCGCGCTTGCCGGGGCGGCGCTCGCCGGTGCGTTGGTGGAACTGGTTGTCATCCGGCGTCTCTACGGCAAGGACCATCTCGACCAGGTGCTCGCGACCTTCGCGCTGATCCTGATCTTTTCGGAAGGCACACGCTGGATTTTCGGGTCCTTTCCGCTGTTTTTGAATGTTCCGGAAGCCCTGTCCGGACCGGTCACGCTGCCGGGAGGGATCGAATACCCGCTCTACCGGCTGGCCCTGATCGTCGTCGGGCTTCTGGTCGCGGTCGGATTGTGGCTGCTGATATCCAGGACCCGTCTGGGCGTCCAGATCCGCGCCGGAGAGAACGACCGCGAGATGATCGCCGCTCTCGGTGTCGACATCGCGCGTCTCTACACCATCGTGTTCGCGCTCGGCGCGGCCCTGGCCGGTCTGGCCGGGGCCCTGGTCGGCGCCATCCAGTCGGTCCAGGTGGGTATGGGCGAACCGGTGCTGATCCTGGCCTTCGTGGTCATCGTCATCGGCGGCATCGGGTCCATCAAGGGAGCGCTGATCGGGGCGATCCTGGTCGGACTGACCGACACGCTCGGCGGCATCTTCCTGCCGGAGCTCTTGAAACTCGTTCTCGATCCGTCGACCGCGACCTCCGTCGGGTCCTCGCTCGCCTCCATGGCGATCTACATCCTGATGGCCGCGGTGCTGATCCTGCGGCCCGCCGGACTTTTCGGAGCGCGCGCATGATCCCCGAACGGTACGTCAACGCCGCGACGCTCCTGGCCCTCGTCGCAATCCCGCTCTGGGCCCTTGTCGCCGACGAGCCCTTCACCATCACGCTGATGACCCGGGCCGCCATTTTCGCCATCGCGGCGGTTGGCCTCAACATCGCGCTCGGCCTCGGCGGGCTGGTCAGTCTCGGGCACGCGGTGTTCTTCGGTCTCGGCGGCTATGCCATGGGTATTCTGGCCCACCACGCCCAGACCTACACTGCGCTCAGCGAGTGGCCGGTCCTGATCGAGGGTACCAAGTCGATGCCGGTGATCTGGCTGGCAGCCGTGCTGGTGTCATCGCTGGCCGCGCTGGTGATCGGCATCCTGTCGCTCCGGACGGCAGGTGTCTATTTCATCATGATCACCCTGGCCTTCGGACAGATGTTCTTCTTCTTCGCGATCTCCTGGGCCGAATATGGCGGCGAGGACGGTCTGTCGATCTATGTCCGCAACAATTTTCCGGGCCTCAACACGCTGGATCTGATCCAGTTTTACGGGCTGTGCCTCGGGTTGCTGTGCGTGGTGCTGGTGTTCGCCTGGCGTCTGGCGGGATCGCCCTTCGGTCTTGCGCTCAACGCCGCGCGCCAGGCGCCGGTGCGCGTGGAAACGGTCGGGCTCGATCCGGTCCGCCTCAAGTTGGTGGCCTTTGTGCTCTCCGGAGCCATAACCGGCTTGGCAGGTGCGCTCTTCGCCGATCTCAACCGCTTTGTCAGCCCGACCATGTTCAGCTGGCAGACCAGCGGCGAGATCATGATCTTCGTGATCCTCGGCGGTGTCGGGCGCCTGTTCGGTCCTGTGGTCGGCGCGTTGGTTTTCGTCGCCCTGGAGCACTGGCTCGGCGGTCTCAGCGATTTCTGGCACATCTGGCTCGGGCTGTTGCTGCTGGTCATCGTGCTGTTCGGCAGGGGCGGTCTGATCGGCATGATCTGCGGACGGGAGGCGGTTCATGACTGATGCTGTTGTTCAGGCTCCTGTCCCTGAAATCCCGGTTCTGGAAACAAGAGGGATCAGCAAGAGCTTCGGTGCGCTGCGCGCCAGCCGGAACATCTCTATCGATCTGCTGCCGGGTGAAATACACGCCGTCATCGGACCGAACGGGGCCGGCAAATCAACGCTGATCGCCCAGATCTGCGGCACGCTGAAACCCGATGCCGGATCCGTGCATCTGCTTGGCCAGGACGTCACCGATGTGCCGACCCGCACACGCGCCCGCGCCGGTCTGGGGCGGACATTCCAGATCTCCGCGCTGGCCATGGAGGACACGGTTCTGCAGAACGCGCTGCTCGGGGTTCTCGGGTCGAGCGGCAAGCCCTGGCGGTTCTTCGGCAACGCGCTGAAGGACGGCGCGCTGCGGGCGCGCGCGGAACAGGCACTCGAACGGGTCGGCCTTCAGGATCAGGCGCGCATGCGCACCGCCGAACTCAGCCACGGCCAGCGCCGCCAGTTGGAAGTTGCCGTCGCCCTGACGCTGGACCCAAAAGCGCTGGTGATGGACGAACCGATGGCCGGCATGGGCGCGGAAGGCTCCAGGACCCTGACCGGTTTTCTCGACGCCTTGCGCCAGGAGGCGCCGATCCTCCTGGTCGAACACGACATGGACGCGGTCTTTTCGCTGGCCGACCGGATCAGCGTCCTGGTCTATGGCGAGGTGATCGCCACCGGCACGGTCGACGAGATCCGCGCCAATGCCGCCGTCAGGGAAGCCTACCTGGGAGACGAGGCATGAGCGCACTGTTGAAACTGTCCGGTGTCACCGCCTCCTATGGCGCCAGCCAGGCGCTGTTCGGCGTCGATCTGGAGATCAACGAGGGTGAGGTGCTGGCGCTGCTGGGGCGCAACGGCATGGGCAAGTCGACCACTGTCAAATGCATCTGCCGGATGCTGGCAGCCGACGGAACACTGAGCTTCGATGGCCACGACCTGTCGCGCCTGCCGAGCCACAAGGCCGCGCGGCTCGGGCTCGGGCTGGTGCCGGAAGGCCGCCGGTGTTTCCGCGATCTCAGTGTTCAGGAAAACCTGATCGCCGCCGCGCGCAAGGGAGACTGGACCTTCGAACGGGTGACCGGTCTGTTCCCGCGTCTCGGGGAACGGCGCGGCCAGCGGGCCGGGTCGCTGTCGGGCGGAGAACAGCAGATGCTCGCCATCGGCAGGGCGCTGATGACCAATCCCAGGCTCCTGATCCTGGACGAGGCCACCGAAGGCCTTGCACCGGTGATCCGGCAGGAGATCTGGGCCGTGGTCCGGCAACTCAAGGCCGAGACCGGTCTCGCGATCCTGGTGATCGACAAGTCGATCCGGGAATTGCGTCAGGTGTGCGACCGGGCGACCATTCTGGAGCGCGGAAAATCGGTCTGGACCGGATCGGTTGACGCGCTCACGGACAACGTCACCGCCGGCTATATCGGAGTATGAGCCGTGTTTCTCTCCGGTCAGGTCAAGATGCAGCAACTCAAGGAAAGTCAGGATCAATGACGCTCAAAACCATTCAACCGGAAGGCTGGGCGCCTGCCAGAGGCTATGCGAACGGGATGCTGACACAGGGCAGGACCCTGCACATCGGCGGCCAGATCGGCTGGAACAAGGACCAGGTCTTCGAGACCAGCGATTTTGTCGGCCAGATGGAACAGACGCTCGCCAACATCGCCGCCATCGTGGAAGAAGCGGGCGGCACGGTTGCCGACATTGCGCGGCTGACCTGGTTCATCACCGACAAGCAGGAATACCTGGCGCGGCAGAAGGACGTCGGCGAGGCTTACCGCCGGGTCTTCGGCCGCCATTTTCCGGCCATGTCCGTTGTGGTCGTCGCCGGTCTCATTGAGGACGAAGCGCTGATCGAGATCGAGGCAACTGCCCAGATCGGCTGATCGCTTTTCCATCAGTCACCTAAACGCAGCCCGGCAATGTGCCGGGCTGTTTTGTTTTGTGAAACCGGATGTCCGATTCCGTGCATCTGACACGGTGACGTGGGTCAAACGCGTCGCCAGGTTTTTTCCTTAAGATAAATAAATCAGTAAGTTACATCGGGATTTTGACTCGCAAAAATTATGTCAGACATAATGTTTACATTGTCAGACAAAGTGGTATCGTTGGCGGGCTAACGAGAAAGGCGCTCCCCACCTGATGCCCGAAAATGCCCTCCAGAAAGCTCCCGACGCAGGCCGGACCGAAGGTCCGCGGGACGTGCCGCGAGCCCTGATCACCCTGATCGAGGAAGAGGGGCTCAAGGTTGGCGACCGCCTGCCGCCCGAGCTTGAGCTGGTGCGGCGTCTCGGCTTCGGTCGCTCGACCATTCGCGAAACCCTGAAGACATGGGAAAGCATGGGCGTCGTCAGCCGAAACAAGGGTGCCGGCACGCGGCTCATCGCGGAAATTTCGAGAAACACGCTGCGCGTCGCCCTGACGATCAAGCACGAGGCGCAAAGCCTGTTGCGCATGCAGCAGGTGCGCCGTCCGCTTGAAATCGAGGCGGTCCGGATCGCCACGCGTCAGGCGACCCCGGAGCAGCGCAGGATCATCAATGCCCGCGTGGCGGAGCTGATGGCGGTTTTTGAGGCCGGCGAGGACTGGCGGCCGGCGGACCACCGCTTTCACGATGCCGTTCACGAGGCCACGGGCAATCCGCTGTTCAGGCAGTTCATCGCAGAGATCCAGAAGGCCTTTCACGGCATCTACGATACCCCATTCGGCAAGGCCCATCTCGGTCAGGAAACCATACCGCTTCACAGGCCGCTCGCCGACGCGATCATTGCCGGGGACGAGAACAGGGCCGCCGAGCTGACCGCGACCATCATCGACATGGTGTGCATCGAAACCCAGAAGATTTCAGAGGAACACGATGGCTGACGCTGAGCCGGGCGGATATTCGATCGAGACCATGCTGGCCGCGGCAGCTTCCGGGTTCGGCGGCGCGGTCGCACCGCCGATCGTGCAAACGTCGCTGTTCACCTTCGACAGCTACAAGGCGTTCGAGGACCGCATGGCCGGCCGCTCGGGCGACCCGCTTTACACGCGCGTCCAGAACCCGACGGTGGCTGCCTTCGAAAACCTGATGGCGAAAGCGGAAGAAGGCGAAGCCGCGGTTGGCTTCGCCTCCGGCATGGCCGCAATCTCGTCAACGGTGCTGGCCTTTGTGCGTCCGGGTGAACGGATCGCCTGCATTGAACATGTCTATCCGGATGCCTACCGCCTGTTCGAGCGAATGCTGCGCCCGTTCGGTATTGGCGTGACCTATCATTCGATGGAAGAATTTCAGAACGATCCGGATCTGCTCAAGGGCGTCAGGCTCGCCTATCTGGAGAGCCCGAATTCTGTGGTGTTCCAGACATTGGATCTGGCAGCCGTTGCCGCCCATGCCAGACGGCACGGCACGCTGACCGTGGTCGACAATTCCTGGGCGACGCCGCTGTTTCAGCGTCCGCTGACCCTTGGTATCGACATCGTTGTTCACTCGGCATCCAAATACCTGTCCGGCCATTCGGACACGGTCGCGGGCGTTGTCGTTGCGGGCACCGATCTGATCGGCCGCATCCGGGATCTCACCCTGACGCTGCTCGGCGGCAAGCTGGCGCCCTTCGAGGCGTTTCTCCTGACCCGCGGGCTGCGCACCCTTGGGCCGCGCATGCGCCAGCACCAGGAAACGGCGAACATCTTTGTCGACAGGCTGTCGGCCCATCCCAAAGTCTCCGCGGTGCTCTCACCCGGCCCGAATTCGGTTCCGGGCCTGACCGGCCGGTCCGGACTGATGTCGCTTGAACTGGACGAAAGCGTTGATATTCCGCGCCTGGCGGACGCGTTGAAACTGTTCCGGCTGGGGGTCAGCTGGGGCGGCTTCGAAAGCCTGGTGCTGCCGACCCGGATCGGCCTGGCCCAGGCCGGCGAACAGAATTCCATGCAGCGTTTCGGCGTGTCGGACCGAGTCCTGCGCCTGAGCCTGGGTCTGGAAGACCCGAACGATCTTTGGGCCGATTTCGAAGCGGCCCTGAGCACAAGCGCCCGATCATAAGCGGCGCGACCAGAACGAAACCTTTCAGCAAGTGGAGTTGATCATGAGGGGATTGATAGGAGCAATTAGCGCTTTGGCGTTTCTGTCGGGCACGGTGGCCGGCGCGGAAACCCTGAAGCTGGTGGAAGTCATCACCAGCCCGGAACGCACCAAGGTGCTGCAAGGCCAGGTCGATGCTTTCGAGGCAGCCAATCCGGGCACCGAGGTCGAGATCGTCTCGCTGCCATGGGGACAGGCCTTCGAGAAATTCGCCACCATGGTGGCCGGCGGCGACATTCCCGATGTCGTGGAAATGCCGGACCGCTGGGCGGGGATCTACAAGGACAGGCTTGTCGACCTGAACAGCCGCATCGCCGACTGGGAACACGGCGATACCCTGACCCAGAAGACCCTGGACATGGGCCGCCAGACGGACGGCAAGTCCGCCCGGATGATACCCTACGGCTTTTACCTGCGCGCCCTGTTCTACAACAAGAAACTGCTTGCGGAAGCGGGCGTCGAAGGACCGCCGAAGACCATGGAAGACTTCATGGCGGCCTCGAAGGCGGTTTCCGAACTGGACGGCAAATACGGCTATTGCCTGCGCGGCGGCCCCGGCGGCCTCAACGGCTGGATCATGATGGCCGCCACCATGAACGGCAGCAACACCTTCTTCGACGCGGACGGCAAGAGCACGCTCAACCAGCCGGGTTCGGTGGAAGGCATCCAGTTCCTGATCGACATGTATCAGAACGGCTACGCACCGAAGGATTCGGTCAGCTGGGGCTTCAACGAGATTGTCGCCGGCTTCTATTCGGGCACCTGTGCGTTCCTGGATCAGGATCCGGATGCGCTGATCGCGGTGGCCGAACGCATGGAAGCGGATGATTTCGCCGTTGTTCCGATGCCGGTCGGTCCGGCGGGCAAGGCTTTCCCGACCATCGGTTTCGCGGGATGGGCGATGTTCGACAACACGGACAACGAGGACCTGTCCTGGAAGCTGATCGCGCATCTTGCCAGCCCGGAAGCCAACAAGGACTGGGCGAAGCGTGTCGGGGTCATTCCGATCCACGAAGGCGCCGAGCAGGACCCGCACTTCAAGACCGAACAGTTCGCCGGCTGGTTCGAAACCCTGAACGGGGAGGCCTACATCCCGACGGTGATGCCGACCTATCTGGAACAGTTCGGTTACTTCGCCGATTCCGTCGCACTTGAGACCAGCCAGGAAGCCCTGCTTGGCCAGATCAGTGCCCAGGAGATGGCCGATCAATGGGCCGCGTTCCTGACGGAAGAATACGGCCGCTGGAAAGCCGCGCAATGAATTCCGCAAAATCAACCGCGCCCGGGACTTCCCGGGCGCGGCCCTCCTTCTATCTCCGCTACATGGTGGAACCGTATCTTTATATCTCGCCGGCGCTCGTCCTGATCGGCCTGGTGATGCTGGTTCCGCTGGTGATCGGGATCTCCTACGCCTTCCAGTCCGTCAACCTGCTGCGCCCGTTTCAGTCGGGCTGGGTCGGAGTCGACAACTTCCAGGCGCTGTGGAGCGACCGGAAATTCTGGCTGGCACTGACCAACACCTTCTGGTGGACGCTGGGCTCGATCTTCTTCCAGTTCTTTCTGGGCCTTGGCCTGGCTCTGCTTCTCAACACGCAGTTTCATGGCAAGCGCCTCGTGCAGGCGCTGGTGTTCCTGCCCTGGGCCGTGCCGACCTTCCTGTCGGCCCTGACCTGGGCCTGGCTGTTCAACCCGACCATCGGACCGCTGCCGCACTGGCTCGCCGCGCTCGGCATTCTTCCCGAACCGTTCAACATTCTGGGCGACCCGGACCTGGCCATGTGGGGCCCGGTCACCGCCAATGTCTGGTTCGGCATTCCGTTTTTCGCCATCACTCTCCTGGCCGCCCTGCAATCGATTCCGAACGAGCTCTACGAGGCCGCGGAAATCGACGGTGCCACGCCCTGGCAGTCCTTCACCAAGATCACGCTGCCCTTCCTGGCGCCGATGATCGCCATCACCGTCATGCTGAGGACGATCTGGATCGCGAATTTCGCCGATCTCATCTTCGTCATGACCGGCGGCGGGCCTGCCAATTCCACGCAGATCCTGTCGACCTACATTTTCACCACCGCCTTCCGGAAACTGGATTTCGGCTACGCCTCGGCGATCGCGGTCGCGCTGCTCGCCCTTTTGATGCTGTATGCCGTCATCCTGCTGGTGTTGCGCCGCAAGCTGGTCAGGATCTGAGATGTCCCTGAGAACGCTCCGAAAAAACTCGCCGCTGGCGGTCACGGGAAAGTACCTGGCTCTGGCCCTTTATGTCGGCTTCGCCCTGTTCCCGCTCTACTGGCTGGCGAAGATCGCCATCACGCCGGACAAGCTGATCTATTCGGAAGGAACGGCGTTGTTCCCCAGTTCGGTCACTTTCGAGAACTTCCGGACCGTCCTGCTCGCGACCGATTTCCTGGCCTATTTCAGGAACAGTGTGATCGTCTCGCTGGTCACGGCGGCCGTCACGACCTGTGTCGCTGCGGCGGCAGGCTATGCCTTCTCGCGCTTCGATTTCCGCGGCAAGCGGCTCGTGGTGGCCCTGATGCTGATCACCCAGATGTTTCCGCTCCTGATGATCATCGCGCCGATCTACAAGATCGTCGCCGCAGTCGGCCTCCTGAACTCACTGACCAGCCTGATCATCGTCTACACGGCCTTCAACATTCCCTTCGCCACCTTCCTGATGCAGTCGTTCTTCGACGGCATTCCCAAGGATCTGGAGGAAGCGGGCATGATCGACGGCTGCACCCGGTTCGAGGCGCTCAGGAAGATCATCCTGCCGCTGACCCTGCCGGGGCTGGCCGCAACTCTCGGCTTTGTCTTTACCGCCGCCTGGAGCGAACTGCTGTTCGCACTCATGCTGATCAATTCCAACGACACCATGACCTTCCCGGTCGGGCTGTTGACCTTCGTCTCGAAATTTTCGGTCGACTGGGGGCAGATGATGGCGGCCGGCGTGCTCGCGTTGGTGCCGTCCTGCCTGTTCTTCATCTTCATCCAGCGCTATCTGGTCCAGGGGCTCACCTCTGGCGCCGTCAAGGGGTAGGGGACCCGGCTCATGGCTCGCATCGAACTTCAGAACATCGCCAAGAATTACGGTCCCGTTGAAGTCCTGCGCGACATCAACCTGGAGATCGAGGACGGCGAATTCATCGTGCTGGTCGGCCCGTCCGGCTGCGGCAAGTCGACCCTTCTGCGCATGATCGCCGGGTTGGAGCCGATCACGGACGGGGAGTTCCGGGTCGATACGCGCCGCATGAACGAGGTGCCGCCGCGCGACCGCGACATGGCCATGGTGTTCCAGTCCTATGCGCTCTATCCGCATATGGATGTCGCCCGGAACATGGGCTTCTCGCTTGAAATCCGCAAGGCTGCAGCGGCGGAGCGTAACGACAAGGTCGGCAACGCGGCCGGCGCGCTGGGGCTGAGCAGCCTGACCGCCCGGCTGCCCAAACAGCTTTCCGGCGGCCAGCGCCAGCGGGTGGCCATGGGCCGGGCCATCGTGCGTGACCCGAGCGCCTTCCTGTTCGACGAGCCGCTCTCGAACCTCGACGCAGCTTTGCGCGTCGAGATGCGCCTGGAAATCGCCCGCCTGCACCAGCGTCTGAAGGCAACCATGATCTACGTGACCCATGACCAGGTCGAGGCGCTGACGCTGGCGGACCGGATCGTCGTCCTGAATGGCGGCGACATCCAGCAGGTGGGAACGCCGCTCGACCTCTATGAGCGGCCGGCCAACAAGTTCGTCGCGCAGTTCATCGGCTCGCCGACCATGAACATCCTGGAAATCGAGCCGGGCGGTAACGGCATTCTGCTGAAGGACGGAACGGCCCTGCCGCTCGGCCTGAGCGAAAGTCAGGGGCGCGCGAAGGAGCTCGGCGTGCGGCCGGAGCATCTCGACATTGTTGCTCCGGCAAGGGCGCACATGATCGGCAGCGCCGAACTGGTGGAGCATCTGGGCTCGGACACCAACATACATGCCAATGTCCCGGGGATCGGCCAGGTGCTGGTGCGCGAGCATGGCCATTTTCCGCTGAAGTCGGGGGATGCCGTGGGCATTGCCATAAACCTGGAAAAGGCCCATCTGTTCGATGGCGCGGGTCGCAGTTTGCCTAAGCCAGCTACGCAGGTCTGACCCGCTTGCAACCTGACCATTGCGCTCAGATCTTCGCCGCCAATTGAAGCAGGCACAGCTGCAGGACCGGTCTTGCGCGATCGGCATGTCTCCTGTTGGCGCACTCAGTTTGCCGAGCAATTCCAGGTTTCGCAGGCCAGCCGGCTGACAGCGCTCTGCGCGCAGGCATAGGCGTGCCAGTTCGACGAATTGACCGGACTTCGCGGTGCCTTCATCGCACAAGGTTCAACGAAGCGTTGGCGCAGATTGTCGCCGCTCTCGATCCGGGTTGCCAGCGCGGCACGGGTCGCCGACACCTGTGGCCTGAGCCCTGACGCCTCGAATGAGTGCAAACGAACAGGCGTCTGCCCAAGACAGAATATCTGCTCAAGACTCCGGCAAACCGCAACGCGGCATCGAGCGTTATGGCATCAGACCAACACGCACGACTTTCGCGATGCCCATCGAAAGCCCTTTGCTGGTAACGGATTCTCCTCGAGCGCAGGGCCTCTGAGGCCTTTTTCCCGGGCATGCCTGTTTTTTCATCTGCGACGCAACGGGAATCCAATTGACAGCGATAAATATATGGAAGAGGCTTTGTAAACCGATTTACTAAATCGCTTTACGAGACAAACATGGCCGAGCGAAGAACGACAAGTCTGAAGGATGTAGCCAAGGAAGCAGGCGTTTCCGTGACAACTGTTTCGCGCTTCCTGAATGGCAAACTCGACCTGCCGGACTCCACAAAAAAGCGCATAGAATCTTCCATTGCCCGCCTCGAGTACGAGCCCAATCCCCATGCCCGGCGATTGAGCCGCGGTCAGACGGATACGATCGGTCTGGTGGTTCCGGACATCGCCAATCCCTTTTTCGGCACTCTGGTTGCGGCGGTTGAAGAAGCCGCAGACAGCCGCGGTTTGGCAGTGACCCTTTATGCCACCCTCAACCGTGCGGACAGGGAACTGGCCTATTTGAGCCGGATCGAGCGGAACCACGTGGACGGCCTGGTCTTTGTGACCAATCACCCGGACAACGGAGACCTGGCGGCTTTGATCAATCGCACGGGAAAGGTCGTGGTGGTCGATGAAGACGTCCCGCTTGCGACCGTCCCCAAGCTCTTTTGCGACAACGAGAACGGCGGCTTTCAGGTCGGCCGGCATCTGGCGGAATTCGGTCACCAGCGGGTACTTTATATCGGAGGTCCCGAGGAGATGATCTCCACGCAGCGGCGCTACAAGGGACTTGAACGCGCGCTACAGCAAGATTTCGGCGACAGGGCTGTGATCGATCGTTACGTCGGCGCCTACACCATTGAATTCGGGCGGGAGGCAGCGCGCCGTTTCATCGCTGACAACCAGCCAGCAACCGCCATCTTCGCGGCGTCGGACGAAATCGCCATCGGGCTGATCGAGGTGTTCCGGGAAAGCGGTATTTCAATCCCGGCCGACGTGTCCGTCATCGGATTTGACGACGTCGGCCCGTTACACCTTTTCGGGCCGCCTCTGACTGCAATCCGTCAGCCTGTGCGTGCTTTGGGCCAGCGCGCCCTCTCTCTTCTCATGGATACCGATTGGCAGCGGGACGCCCCTATAGCGTCGGAAGAACTGCTGCCGGTTGAAATCGTCGTACGGGATTCTGTTGCACCTCCGGCGAAAAAATAAAAGCAACGCACCACCACCTAACAGAGGACTATCAAACAATGAGATCTCTCACCCGCAGGACTTTCGGTGCTGCTCTCGCCGCGACAACGGCGCTGGCCTGCCTCGGTGCAGCTCCTGCCTTTGCAAAAGACAAGACATACGCGCTTATCCAGATCAATCAGCAGGCGCTGTTCTTCAATCAGATCAATGAAGGTGCTCAGGAAGCTGCTGACAAGAGCGGCGACAAGCTGGTGATCTTCAATGCCAACAACGACCCTTCGGCGCAGAACAGCGCGATGGAAACCTACATCACCCAGAAGGTCGACGGGTTCATCGTCGTCGCCATTGACGTCAATGGCATCATGCCGGCCGTTGAAGCCGCCAGCGAAGCCGGTATTCCGGTGGTCGCCATCGACGCGGTCCTTCCGGAAGGCCCGCAAAAGGCACAGATTGGTGTCGACAACGGTCAAGCTGGCGCGGACATGGGCGCTTATTTTGTCGACTACGTGAAAAGCGATATGGACGGCAAGGCCAAGGTTGGCATCGTCGGAGCCCTGAACTCGTTCATCCAGAACCTGCGTCAGAAAGGCTTCGAGGACGTGATCAAGGACAAGGACGGCATTGAAGTCGCGGGTGTTGTCGATGGCCAGAACATTCAGGACAACGCTCTGACGGCGTCAGAAAACCTGATCACCGGCAATCCGGATCTGACCGCCATCTATGCCACCGGTGAACCGGCTCTTCTGGGCGCGATCGCAGCCGTTGAAAGCCAGGGCAAACAGGACGACATCAAGATCTTCGGTTGGGACCTGACGGCTCAGGCCATTTCCGGCATCGATGCAGGCTATGTCGCCGCCGTCGTTCAACAGGACCCGAAAGGGGAAGGTGTTGCCGCCGTCGAGGCTTTGGACAAGATCACATCCGGCGGCACCGTCGAGAAGGGCATCGACATCCCCGTAACCATCGTGACCAAAGCGAACGTCGATCCTTACCGAGACACATTTAAATGATCGATGACCAACAGCCATCTACCGCTGTTGGCGGCACCGGGGATCCCAGCGATCCCCGGTCAGTCGGCATGGCGGCCGCCACTGCGCCGGCTGTATCGTTGCGCGGTATCCGCAAGACCTTCGGCTCTCATGAGGCTCTGCGCGGGGTCGACCTGGATCTTTATCCCGGCGAATGCCTCGGATTGGTGGGCGACAATGCCGCCGGCAAGTCGACGCTCTCCAAGATCATTTCGGGAACCCATATCCCCGATGAGGGAACCATCACGCTGAATGGCAAGACCGTGCGTTTTTCCGGTCCGGCGGAGGCACGGCGAAGCAGCATCGAAATGGTGTTCCAGGACCTCAGCCTGTGCGACCACATCGATGTGGTGGGTAATCTATTTCTGGGACGAGAACTGACCAAAGGGCCTTTTCTCGACCGCAAGAAAATGATCGAGGAAGCCCGGAAGATGCTGGATTCCCTTGAAATCCGCATTCCGCGCCTCACCGCAAAGGTGGAGAAACTGTCCGGCGGCCAGCGTCAGGCAATTGCCATCGCCCGCGCCGCGTCCTTCCAGCCCAAGGTTCTGATCATGGACGAACCGACTTCGGCGCTCGCGGTTGCGGAAGTGGAAGCGGTGTTGTCCCTCATCAACCGCGTCAAGGCCAGGGGTGTTGCCGTCGTGCTCATCACCCATCGCCTGCAGGATCTCTTCCGCGTCTGCGATCGCATTGCGGTCATGTACGAGGGAACCAAGGTGGCCGAACGCAACATAGCTGACACCGATCTGGAAGATCTGGTGAAACTGATTGTCGGAGAGGAAAGACATTGACGGTCTACACCGAGCGTACCAAAGGGCATCCGTTCGCCGATTTCCTCGGTGAGCATGCCCAGGTCCTGTCCATCGCCTTCTTTTTCGTGGTTTGTGTCGTGTTCTTCTCTCTCATGACGACGACATTCTTCTCCGTCGGCAATGTCCTGAACATCGTGCGCCAGGCCGCGCCGATCCTGGTCGTGGCGATTGCCATGACCCTCGTTATTCTGACGGGCGGCATCGATCTCTCCGTGGGATCTATGGTGGCACTGATCAATGCAATTGCCGCGATCGTTTTGGCTCTGGGAGTGCCCTGGCCGCTTGTCATCATCGCGATGCTGGTTCTTGGAGGCGTCATCGGTCTGATGCAGGGCTGGTTTGTCTCTTATCAGGGTATTCCCGCCTTCATCGTCACACTGGCAGGCCTGTCCATCCTGCGCGGCTTTGCCCTTTATCTGACCCAGGGCTATTCCATTCCGATCCGTGACGTTCCCGGCTTCTTTTTCATTGGTCGGGGCGAACTCTTCGGCATGCCCTTTCCCGCCATTCTGGGAATTCTGGTCGCGATTGCCGGGTTTGTGGTGATCTCGGTCACCAAATACGGCCGTCAGGTTGTCGCCGTGGGGTCCAATCTGGAGGCGGCCCGCCGGGTCGGCATGCCGGCCAAGTGGATCGTGGCATCCGTGTACATGGTATCGGGGTTCGCCTGCGCGCTTGCCGCGATTCTGATCTCGGCCCGCCTCGGCTCCGGGTCGTCCAATGCGGCGGTCGGTTTCGAGCTGCAGGTCATCGCGGCGGTTGTTCTCGGCGGAACCTCACTCATGGGCGGACGGGGAACGATGATCGGTACGGTGCTTGGCACCCTGACGATTGCGGTGATCGGCAACGGCTTGATCCTGATGCATATCTCGCCATTCTTCACCCAGATAGTAACCGGTGCGATCATCCTGCTGGCCATCTGGCTGAACACCCGGATATTCACCACCAATTTCCGGTTTGGCGGCAAGAAGCGGAATTGACATGAGCAAGACGGAACTTTCTCCTGGCCATGTGGGCTCCGGACAGGTCATGAGTGTTCAGGGCCCCATCCCGGTGGAACAGCTCGGCGTCACGTTGATGCACGAGCATATCCTCAACGACTGCCGCTGCTGGTGGAACCCGCCCCGTACCCGGGACCGCCAGTATCTGGCCGACAGTTTTGTCTGCACGGAGATCCTCGGCGAGTTGCGCCAGGACCCCTTCGTGAACAAGGACAATATTTCGCTGGACGACGAACGTCTGGCCATCACCGAACTGGCGGCGTTTGCCCGGCAGGGCGGCAACACTGTCGTCGAGCCGACCTGTCAGGGCATTGGCCGGAATCCGGAAGCACTCGCCCGAATCTCCAAGGCGACCGGTCTCAACATCGTCATGGGTGCCGGTTTCTATCTGGATGGGTCGCATCCGGCGAGACTGGCGGACATGTCCATCGAACAGATCGCGGACGAGATCGTCACTGAAGCCGTTGACGGTGTGGACGGGACCGGTCTGAAGATAGGACTTATCGGCGAAATCGGTGTCTCCGCGGCCTTCACCGCCGCCGAACGCAAATCCCTGCGCGGTGCTGCCCAGGCCCATGTGCGCACGGGACTTCCGCTGATGATCCATCTGCCCGGCTGGCTCCGCCTCGGTCACGAGGTTCTTGACCTCGTCGCGGAAGAAGGCGTGGACTTCCGCCACACCGTGTTGTGTCACATGAACCCTTCGTGGGACGACCTGACGTATCAGAGCGAACTCGCCTCCCGGGGAGCTTTCATCGAATACGACATGATCGGAATGGATTTCTTCTATGCCGACCAGCAGGTGCAGTGCCCGAGCGATGACCAGGCCGCGGCCGCGATCGTCAAGCTGGTGGACGAGGGATACCGGGACCGGATCCTGCTCTCCCATGACGTCTTCCTGAAGATGATGCTCACCCAATACGGGGGCAACGGGTACGGCTATGTGCAGCGCCACTTCCTGCCACGCCTGAAGCGGCATGGACTGGACGACGATAGTCTGACCGTCTTCCTGCGTGACAACCCCAGATCGGTTTTCCAGGCAGCAGCCTGAACTTAAGTACACAAGATTGGAATAGTAATGACCACCAAAGTCCTCCTCGTTGGCGAAAGCTGGGTCAGCTCTGCCACTCACTACAAGGGGTTCGACCAGTTTGGCAGCGTGACCTTTCACCTGGGTGCCGAACCCCTGGTGAAAGCCCTGAAGGGCAGCGAGTTCGAACTGACCTACATGACCGCGCACGACGCCGTCGAGCAGTTCCCGTTCGAGATGGAAGGGATTGACACCTACGACGCGATCATCCTCTCCGACATCGGTGCAAATTCCCTTTTGCTGCCTCCACAGGTCTGGCTGCATTCGCAAACGGTTCCAAATCGTCTGAAGCTCATCCGGGCCTGGGTCGAAAAGGGCGGGAACCTCCTGATGATCGGCGGATATTTTTCCTTCCAGGGCATAGACGGCAAGGCGCGCTGGCGGCGTACGCCGGTCGAGGACGTTCTTCCGGTGACATGCCTTCCCTATGACGACCGGATCGAAATCCCCGAAGGCACCGGTGCCGATATTCTCAAGCCGGATCACCCGGTCTTTGCCGGCATCGAAGGTGAATGGCCGCCGATGTTGGGCATCAACGAAGTGGAAGTGCGCGAGCGTGAGGATGTCGAAGTCGTCGCCAGGCTGCCGGAAGACCAGGGTGGTTTTCCGCTGCTGGTACTGGGCAGCTACGGCAAGGGCCGGACCGCAGCCTGGACATCGGACATCGGTCCGCACTGGCTGTCGCCGGCGTTTTGCGAATGGGAGCACTACGGCAGGCTCTGGAAGAACCTGCTTGGCTGGATGACTGAAAACAGGTGAGGTGAAGCGGACAAAACCGGATCAATCGGCAAGAATGTCTGCCAGTTCCTTTTCACTCGGGAAGGCAGAACGCGTTCCACACCGGCCGACCGTCAAGGCGGAGGCGGCCGAGGCATGGCGCAGGGAGCGCTCGTCCAGGTCGCAGCCGCGCAGGGCGGAAGATGCGATGGCAACGGCCATGAACGTGTCGCCGGCTCCCGTGGTGTCGAGCACCGTCGCCGGAGAGGCCGGGGCGGTCACGAAACCCGTCCTGTCCGCGAGCGTGGCTCCTTCGCCCCCTGCCGTCAGCACCACCTGGCGCACGCCCTTGGCGAGAAGCTCCCGCGCGGCTGCTTCACCATCGGCACCGGTCAGGCTTCGAGCCTCGCCCTCGTTGAGGAAGGCAAGGTCGACGTCCGGCCAAAGATCATGGAAGTAGGACCGCAAGGGGGATGGGTTGAAGGCGGTAACCAGGGCTTTCTCACGTGCCTTCTTCAGGATACCGCGAGTCACGGTTTCGGAGAGGTTTCCCTGCAGGACGACAATATCGCCGGGTTGCGCTTCGCAAAGGGTGGGAAGCACGGCATCGAGCGTAAGGCTTTCCGCCGCTTCGGTGGTCGTAACGATGGCATTCTCGCCGTCAGGAGTGGTGAAAACGATGGAGAAATCGGTTGGGACGCCGCTGAGACGGATCAAATCGCTCTTGATGGGTTCCTGGGCGAGCTGCTCCTGGATCATCCTGGAGCGGAACCCGTCGCCAACGGCGGCGATCAGGGTGGTCGCAAGGCCGCAACGGCCGCAGACAACCGACTGATTGGCGCCCTTGCCCCCCAGGTCGCGGCTTTGCTCGCGGCCCAGAAGAGATGCCCCGGCTTGCGGGAAGGCAGAAACAGAGATGGTTTCGTCGATGGCGACGTTCCCGATTACGTAAGCACGCATGTGTAGCTTTCGCTCAAAAGGAAAGAAAATGCAGGACGTTTCAAACAAGTCATCCAGCGCAATACGGGAAATATTCGGTACAGACAAGGCATTGATCGGAATGGTGCATTGTCCACCCTTTCCCGGTGCTCCACGCTATTCAGGCGCTGCAATGGACGGTATCTACGATGCCTGTATGCGCGATGCGGATGCTCTGATCAAGGGCGGTCTGCACGGACTGATAATTGAAAATCACGGCGATGTACCCTTTTCGAAGCCCGAGGACATCGGTCATGAAACCGCGGCTTTCATGTCCGTTGTGACGGACCGCATCGCGCGCGCCACAGGCATGCCGCTCGGCATCAATGTCCTCGCCAACGCACCGCTGCCAGCGTTCGCGGTTGCAGCGGCCGGAGGCGCCGGTTTTATCCGGGTCAACCAATGGGCAAACGCCTATGTGGCCAACGAAGGCTTCATGGAAGGCCGTGCGGCGGAGGCGTTGCGCTACCGCTCCCTGTTGCGCTCCGGGCATATCAAGGTCTTCGCCGACAGCCACGTGAAGCATGGCGCTCACGCGATCACTGCCGATCGGACAGTCGAGGAACTGACCCGGGATCTCGCCTTCTTCGATGCGGATGTTGTGATCGCCACGGGTCAACGCACCGGAAACTCGGCCACTCTGGAAGAAATCGACCAGGTCGGCACTGCCACCAGTCTGCCGGTGGTTGTCGGTTCCGGCGTTACTCCTGAGAATGTTGCCTCCATTCTGGAGCGGACCGACGGTGTGATTGTCGCGTCTTCCCTGAAGGAAGGAGGCGTCTGGTGGAACCCGGTCGATCCGGTCCGGGTAAAAACCTTCATGGAGGCTGCGGCCCCGGCGCTGCAGCCATGAACACAGTGCCGGAACCTCTTTCGGAACAGATCCTGCGCGAGAACCGAACGGTCTTCGAGGCGATGGTGAACCATCGTTTCGTAAAGGACATCAAGGCTGACCGCCTGGACCGTGTCACTTTCGACCGTTACCTCGTTTACGAAGGCGCCTTTGTCGATACCGCGATTTCCATCTTCGCCTATGCCACGGCGAAAGCCGTGACGATGTATCAGAAGCGAAAGCTGATCTCCATTTTGGATGCGCTGGCCAATCAGCAGATCGCCTTTTTCGGGAGAGCATTCGCGGAACGCGGCATCGATCCGGCTATCCATGACACCTCCCGCCCGGAAGTTGCCGCTTTTCAAGACGGCATGTTGGACATCGCCCGGGAGGGCGGTTTCCTGGACATAGTCGCAGCAATGTTCGCGGCCGAGTGGATGTACTGGACCTGGTCCAGGGCGGCGGTGGATTGCACGTTCTCCGATCCCCTGTTGAAGGAATGGATCGAGATGCATGTGGAGCCGGGCTTCGAAGCCCAGGCCTGCTGGTTGAAAGATATCCTGGACTCGGCGGGCAAGACCCTCGGTCACGAGGACCGGTCTCGTCTCAGCATGATATTTGGCCGTGTCCAGACGCTGGAAATCGCCTTCCATGATGCGCCCTATCTTGAAGAGATCGTCAAATGAACACCCGTCACACGATAAACGGCAATCGTCTTCTCCTGCGGCTGGAAGAGTTCGCGCGGATCGGGGCAACGGCAAAAGGTGGCGTCAACCGCCAGGCGCTGACCGAGCTCGACCGCCATGCGCGCCAACGTCTGACGGACCTTGCCCTGGCGCGCGGGTTTTCCGTGTTTCAAGACCCTGCGGCCAATCTGTTCGTACGACGTGAAGGACGTAATGCGGAGCTGCCTCCGCTTTTGATCGGAAGCCATCTGGACAGCCAGCCGACCGGTGGCCGGTTCGACGGCGCTCTGGGTACTCTTGCCGCCTACGAGGTGCTGGAAAGCCTTGAAGACAAGGGCATTGAAACCGAATGCCCGGTCGAGGTCATTGCCTGGATGAATGAGGAAGGATGCCGTTTCGCGCCAGGATGCATGGGCTCTTCCGCCTTTGCTGCAGGCGCTATTCCCGCGAGTTGGGCCACGATTGTCTCCACGGACGGTTCGTCTTTGAAAGAGGAACTCGCAGCCACGCTGGAAGCTCTGCCGGAAGCGGTCATGCGTCCTCTTGGATTTCCCATAGCCGCCTATCTCGAAGTCCATATCGAGCAAGGGCCGTCGCTTGAAAAGGAAGGCATTCCCATCGGGATCGTCACAGGCATCCAGGGCACGCGATGGCTTGAAGTCAAGGTCACCGGCCAGGCCGCTCATGCAGGCACCACGGCGCTTGACTATCGGCGCGATCCCATGCGTGCCCTGAGCGAAGCTCTCGCCGACCTCTTCGGAACGGTGATGCCCCAAGACGAGAGAGCCCGGTTCACAGTCGGACAGGTGACGCTTTCACCCGGCGCGGTAAACGCCATTCCGGAGATTGCGTGCTGCACCGTCGATGTGCGCCATGTGGAAACCGGTCTTCTGGACAGTCTTGTGAAGCGCATCGGAAAGACTCTGAACAGCCACGCAGAGAAAAATGGTTGCACAGTCGAGCTGCGCGAGACCTTCAACATGGCGCCGGCGACTTTTGCAATCGATATGCTGGACGCCCTCTCCACCGCCGCGCAAAAGGCAGGACTTCAATCGAAGGAACTACTCTCCGGGGCCTTCCATGACGCCCTCTTCGTGAACCGTGTTGCCCCCTCGGCAATGATATTCGTGCCGTGCCGCGACGGTCTCAGCCACAACGAAGCCGAATTCGTGGAGCCGGACTGGTCCATTGCGGGAGGCAACATGCTCTTTTCCGCGGTGATGGAGCTCATCACGAGAAGCGTCTGCACCGGGTCAGGTGGGCATTCAGCGGGCACCCGTCCCGTGTGAGCCCCGATCCGCTCGGTATCGGCCTTAGCCGACGATCTTCAGAACCGGACTTCCCATCGGCTCGGAGAGGGGGCATCGGCAAGTCCCGGGTCGGTCACATTTCGCACAGCGTGCCGGCCATCCGGGTGCCAGCATAACAAATGCCACGTTCGCCCGCGCCAATGATGGCGATGTCCAATGCTCTGGTCTTGCCGTCCTGAGCGGCGGTTTCTTGCATCTGGATATCGGGCCACACTCAATTCGCCTTGCAGTAACAGGCCTCATAGGCGTCTTCACTGACGGCGCTCTGGGCGCAGGCATAGGCCTGCCAGTTCGACGAGTCGATCGGATTGTCCGGTGCCTTCACCGCGTAGAGCTCGGTGAACTGCTGCCTCGGCAACGTGTCGCTCCTGATCCGGCTTGCCAGCGCCGAGCGGCTTGCGGGGGAGAGGTCCTGGAGGGAATAGGTGCTGCGGTAGACATATTCGAGCTGCCAGTCGGGCGGGGCGCCCTGTGCGGCGGCGGCAAGGTTCGACAGATAGAATGTCGCCGAATCCAGCAGATCCCCGCTTGTGCGGTTGTAGAGAAAAACGGCGAACGCCGGATTGTTGCCGAAGATCGGGCTGACGGCCGGCGTGATCTGGCTGGCGATCAGCGGCGTGCCGTCCGTGTCGTTGATGATCGCGAAACTGTCCATGTGGGTATGGCCGGAAAACGTGTAGTCGACGATGCCGGAGTATTCGCGCATGAGATCCAGAAAGCCTTTCGAATAGCGTTCATGCCAGAAAGGGCTCAGCCGGCTGTCGCAGGGGCCGGAGCCTCGGACCGTGCTGTAGGCATTGAAACCCGGTGGGACATGCAGCAGGATCTGGGCCTTTCGTCCTTCCTGCCGGGTCTGCTCAAGCTGCTTTTTCAGCCAGGTCATCATCGCGCCGCCCGGATCACCGCCTCCGGAATTGCATCTGTCGGAGTAGCGCGGCGTCCAGAAGATATTGTTGAGGGCGATGACATCCTGATCCGCGAGGGTGGGATGGGCGACCTTGTAGTAGCCGCCTGTCCTGAACCGGTCGAACCGGTCCGGCTGCCGGCTCAGCGCAGCCCATTGATCCTTGAGACCGGCTGTAAAGGCGCTGTCCGGCGCGATCTCGTAGTCGCCGCAAGCGGAATCGGTATTGCCCATCACACCGAGGATGGGACTGCCGGCGAAGGTTTCGTTCAAGAGGTGGGAAACATACCGCGCGGTCTTGATGGCGAATGAGGTATGACCCTGAGGCGACGGCCCGGCAAGGGCCTGATACTTGGAATTGAAATCGTGGCTCAGGTAGTCTCCGGTGTAGAGCACATAGTCGTATGTCATGTTCTGCGCCGCGGCAGCTTCCAGAGCCGACCGCGTCAGGAAATAGCCGGCATCGTGATTGTAACCCCGGGGGTTTCCGCCGGTGCCGGTCTTGAAGATCGCCGACCAGTCGGAAACCGGGCTCCGGTCCAGCTTCGGCACCAGAGACGGCTCGGTGAACGGATCGAAGTGGATGTCCGTCACGATCAGGAAAAGCCCTTCGTCCGGGCCAGGCTGGAGCGGGGCGGCGGTCTGCTGGGCGTAAGCGCCGGCCAGCGGCAGCATCACGGCGGCAAGCGCCGCAATAGAGAAAGCAATCCTGCCAGCCATACCAGATTTCCTTGGATTGCGCGTGGGGCTGGCGCCACCCTATGGCGTTTTGCCCTTCTAAGGAAGTCGGGAAGTCCGGCACATACCGAAGTTGTGCGCGCATGCGGCCGGAGCGCTGTCCTTTCGGTCGGCCCGGGTCCCACCCGGGCCATCCTGTGGTCAGTGGAACACGACCCGGTCTAGTTCTTCACGGTGTCTTCGAGGAAGAACCGCCCGAGCGGGTTCTGGTAGAAGCCGTCGATATTGGACCGTGAGACGTTGCGGTACGGGCTGTAGTAGAGATCGATCCAGTTCACGTCGTCCTTGGCGATTTTCTGAAGTTCGACATACATGTCCTCGCGTTTGGCCGAATCCATTTCCACGCGAGCATCGGCCACGAGCTGCTTGACCGTGTCGTTGCTGTAACGGGTCATGTAGTTCATGTTGGTGTCGTGGCCGAGGACGAAGGTCGTCTTCTGGTCCGGGTCGAGAATGTCGTTCGTCCAGTACATGACCGACAGGTCGTAGTCACCGGCGACCAGCATGTCCCAGGTCTGGCTCGGGTCCATCTTGATCAGGTTGACGGTGATCCCGGCCTGGGCGAGCTGTTGCTGCAGCAGGATGGCGATCTGCTCGTCGACCTCGTCGCCGGCATTCACCAGGTAATCGAGCGTGAGTCCTTCAGCGCCTGCATCGGCCAGCATCTGCTTGGCTTTTTCAGGATCGTAGGGGCGCTTGAGATTGTCCGCATAATGGTAGAGGGCGCCCTTCGGGATAAAGGAATAGGCGATCTCGCCGATGCCGAAAGTGACCGCGTCCACGACCGCCTTCTTGTCGATGGCGAAATCAAGAGCCTGCCGGACTTCCTTCTTCGCCAGCTCGGGGCTCTCGTGGTTGATCAGAAGATGATCCTCACGGGTGGATGGATCCAGTTCAACCTTCAGATCCGGGTTCTGTTTGAGTTGCTCGATACGGGAGAAGGGCACGAAGATGGCGGCATCCAGCTCACCGGCCTCGATCTTCAGCATGCGGGTATTGTCGTCGGGAATGGAGATCCATTCCACCCCGTCGAGCGACACCCGGTCCGCTTCCCAGAATTCGGGGTTCTTGGCGAGAATGACCCGGTCGCCGCGCAACCAGTCGTCGACCACGAACGCACCCGAGGCGACAGGTTTTTCCGCATAGGCTTCAGGCCCCATGCTTTCCATGCCCGCCTTCGAGATGATTGACGCGCCGGGCATCGCCAGGGACGAAAGGAAGGGAGCGGAGGCCTCCGACAACGTGAGGACAAGTGTCTTTGGGTCAGGTGTCTCCATGTTCGAGATGACCTTGTAGGAATCGCTCCACAGCGACCCTTCGTCGTCGCGGATGCGTGTCAGACTGAAGGCGGCATCCTCTGCGGTGATCGGCGATCCGTCCGAAAATTTCGCGTCGCGCATGGTGAAGGTGTAGGTGAGGCCGTCGTCGGAGACCGTCCAGCTTTCGGCGAGACCCGGTTCCAGCTTTGTCCCTGTCTTGTCGACGCGTACCAGAACGTCATAGACATTGGCGAAGACCCAGAAATCGATGTTCTGGGCAGTCTTGATCGGGTCGAAGGTGGAGGAATCCTCCCGCCGTCCGATGGTCAGTACACCTGCTGCTTCCGCGATGCTTGTACCGAGTGAGAGCGCCGAGAGGGCGGTTGCCGCCGCTAGGCGTATGAGTTGACGTTTTTTCATCTGTCCTGTTCCCCTTTTATGGTCGGTTCAGCTTCTGATCTCCCCGGGAGGGAGAATGCATGCGGCCCTGTGGGGCCCATCTGGGCCCAGCTGGGGCGGCTCGCCGGTGCTGCATACTGGTAGGGCTTTCGGGCACCGGGGATGGAAGGCGCATCCGGAGGGAAGCGCGATGGGACTGGGAGGTTCGCCGGCCAGCGGGTTTTCGGGCAGGCCGCGATCCGGGTCGATGTCTGGAATGGCACTCAGCAGTGAAGCCGTATAGGGATGCCGGGGAGCCGTGAACACCTGTTCGGTCGGTCCGGTCTCGACGATCCTGCCCAGATACATGACAGCGACCCGGTCGCAGAGACGGCGCACGATGGCAAGGTCATGGGCAATGAAGATGATCGCCATGCCGATCTGCTCGCGCAGATCCATCAACAGATTGATGATCTGTCCCTGGATCGAGACGTCGAGCGCGGCGACGCATTCGTCCGCTACGATCAGCTTCGGTTCGACCGCAAGAGCCCGCGCGATGCCGACCCGCTGGCACTGGCCGCCGGACAGGTCCAGTGGCCGAGAGCGGGCATAGCCCGCATCAAGGCCGACCAGATTGAGAAGCTCCGCGACCCTGTCGGCAACCCATTCGGGGGGAACTTTCTGGTGGACACGCAGCACTTCCGCGATCGCGTCGCCGACACGCATGCGCGGATTGAGCGCGCCGTAGGGATCCTGAAAGATCATCGCGCTCTGTCGGCGTAACTGGTTCAGGTCGCCAAGCGTGGCCCGCGCGATATCGACACCGTCGAAATTGATTTCGCCCGATGTCAGTTCTCCGAGCCGAAGGATGGCACGCCCGAGGGTGCTCTTTCCGCTCCCGGATTCGCCGACAAGGCCAAGGGTTTCGCCGGGCATGACCGAAAGCGACACGTCGTTGACGGCCCGAAGAGGCGGTGTGCGCAGCGCCGGGATCAACCCCTTGCCGCCGAAATGCACGTTCAGCCCGGTCGCTTCCAGTAATGGGACGGGTTTGGCACTCATGGCGCTGCCTCCACCAATTCAGGCCCGATCGGGTGGTGGCAGGCGACAGAATGACCGGGCTCCGAGGACACAAGTTCCGGACCGACCGCCGAACAGGTCCCGTCGGCGCGCGGACAGCGGGGATGAAACCGGCAGCCCGGCGGCATGTGTCCGACACGCGGCGGCTGGCCGGCGATGGTGCGGACCCGTTCACCCGGCTGTCCCTCGGCCGGCTGGCAGGCGACCAGTCCGGCGGTGTAGGGATGCCGGCCGTTGCCGATCACCTCGCGCTTGCCGCCGAGTTCCACGATCCGTCCGCCATACATCACCGCGACCCTGTCGCAGATCTGCGAGACGATACCCAGGTCATGGGTGATGAAGATGATGGAGACCCCGCGCGCGTCGCGCAGGTCGGTGAGGAGTTTCAGGATCTGCGCCTGAACCGTCACGTCAAGGGCCGTTGTCGGTTCGTCGGCGATGAGAATGTCCGGGTCGCAGGCCAGCGCAATGGCGATCATCGCGCGCTGACGCATGCCGCCGGAAAATTCGTGCGGATAGGCATCGTAACGCCGTTCCGGATCGGGAATGCCGACCTGCCTCAGGATTTCCACGGCATGATCGCGGGCCGTCCTCCCGGTCACGGCCTTGTGGAAGCGGATGCTCTCTGCGATCTGCTTGCCGATGGACATGACCGGGTCGAGATGGCTGGACGGGTTCTGGAAGATCATGCCGATAGATCCGCCGCGCACGGCGCCCATGGCGCGCTCGTCAAGCGACAGGATATCCTCGCCCTTGAGGAGTGCGCTGCCGCCGGATATCGCCAGGCGGCTGCCCGGCAGCAATTGGATCAGAGCCCGTGCGGTCATGCTCTTGCCCGAGCCGCTTTCCCCGACCAGCCCGAGAATTTCTCCGCGCCGCAGGTCGAAGGCGACCCGGTCCAGGATTGTTTCCGGCGATCCGTCGCCGCTGGTGACCACCGACAGGTCGCGCACGCTGAGAACGGTCTCGCTCATTCGCGCACCCCCAGCAGTTCGCCCAAACCGTCGGCAAGCAGACTGAACCCCATGGCCAGCGTCACGATGGCCATGCCAGGAAATGTGGTGATCCACCAGGCGGAAGTGATGAAACTCTGACCTTCCGCGATCATGATGCCCCATTCGGCCGTGGGCGGCTGCACCCCGAGACCGAGATAACTGATCGCCGCTCCGTTGAGCAGGACCAGAACCGCGTCCGACATGGAAAAGACCACAGATCCGAGGATCGCATTGGGCAGCAGATGGCGGAAAATGATCCTGGAGTGGCCGTAGCCGAGGCTGGTGGCGGCCAGGACAAAATCGGAGGACTTGATCACCAGGATCTGTGCCCGCACGAGACGGGCATAGGAGACCCAGCCAACCAGGGCCATGGCGACATAGAAGCTGGACAGGCCCGGTTTCAGTATGACGATGATCGCCATCATCAGGACCAGGAACGGAAAGGCCAGCACCACGTCGATGATGCGCATCAGGACCGTATCGATCCAGCCGCCGAAATAACCGGCGCAACTGCCGAGCGTCGTTCCGATCACAAACGGGAAGACAACGCCGAACAGGGCGATCTGCAGATCGATCCGCGCACCCCAGACGATGCGCGAAAGGATGTCCCGGCCGAAATTGTCGGTGCCGAACCAGTGGGCGGGGCTCGGCGGCTGCAGGCGGGCAGCAACATCCTGAAAGATCGGGTCGTAGGGCGCAATGACGGGCGCAAGAACAGCCAGAGCGAACCAGATCAGCAGGATCGTGCCGCCGAGATAAAGCGGCAGCGGACCGCCTCCGAACCTCAGGCGGAAGCCGGTGCGCGCCGTTTCCGTTCGCACGAGGCTCATAGCTTGACCCTCGGATCCGCGGCGACCGTCAGGATGTCCGCCAGGAAATTGACCAGAACGGTGGCCAGCGCGAAACACATGGCGACGCCCTGCACGACCATGTAGTCGCGGGTGAAGATGCCGCGGACCAGTAACTGCCCCATGCCGGGAATGGCGAAAACGCTTTCCAGAACCACCGTTCCGCTGATCAGCCAGCCGATATTGATGGCCAGCAGGTTGATGGTCGGCACCAGCGAATTCGGCATGACGTGCCGCCAGAACACCTGTCCTTCCGGGAGGCCGCGGGCGCGGGCCGCCGTTGCCTGGTCGGAATTGAGCTCGGCCAGGAGACTTGCGCGCAGGTTCCGCGTGAGAACCGCGGACAGGGCCAGGGCCGCCGTCAGGCAGGGCAGCACCATATGGTGAACCTTGTCCAGGAAGGTGCGGCCGTAACCGCTCACCGGAAACAGGTCGAGCTGCACCGAGAACACGATGATCAGCATGATGCCCAGCCAGAAGGCGGGGAATCCCAGTCCGGCGGTGCTGACAAGGCGGATCAGGTGATCGGCGAGGGAGCCGCGCTTGCGGGCTGCGATGGCCGCCAGCGGGACGGCGATCAGGAGCGCGAGGCAGACGGCGCCGGTGACCAGAACGGCCGTCGGCTCGATCCGGGTCGCGATCAGTTTCAGGACGTCGACCTTGTAGAGGATCGACTTGCCCATTTCCCCGCGGAAGAGGTTCTTGACGAAATAGAGATATTGCATCCAGAGCGGTTCGTTGAGGCCGAACTGTTCGCGGATGCGCTCGATCGCGCTGGCGGTGCTGCGTGGTCCCAACAGCACGCGGACGGGATCGCCCGGTATGGAGCGGATGAGAACGAAGGTGATGATGCTGATGCCCACGAGGACGGGCAGCAGTTGAAGCGGGCGGAAAAGGACGAAGCGATATCGGTTCAACGGCGGCCTCAGGCTCTGTTTCGCTTCAGGAAGTCAAGAAGCACGGGGTAATAGGCATCCGGTTCCTCGTAAAACGGCATGTGGCTGCTGTTGGGAAACACATGCAGTTCCGCATCCTTCAACGCGAGTTTCATCTTCATCGCGCAGGCGGGTGTCAGTTCGTCGTGCTGGCCGGTGGTGATCAGCGCGGGGACCTGGATGCGCGGCAGGTCCGGGACACGGTTCCAGTCCTTCAGATTGCCGACATAGAGAAACTCGTTCGGCCCCTGCATGGTTTCGTAAGGGGCCTTGTTCCAGTCGTCCAGCGACCGGTTTATCGGCGCGGGCCATGTGCTCAGGCGGCATACGTGACGGTAATTCAGCAGGGTGATCGCAGCCTGATATTCCGGATGGTCCATCGTTCCCTGCGCTTCGTGACGCTGCATCATCGCCACGGTCTCCGAGCCGAGGGCACAGCGCAGGCGGTTCAGTTCGTCGGCAAGATGCGGCATGTCGGCGACGGTGTCTTCCAGGATCAGCGTCTTCAGCGCCTCCGGATAGGTCAGTGCATAATCGATCCCCAGCCAGCCGCCCCAGGAATGTCCCAGAAGATGCACCTTGCCGAGGCCAAGCGCCCGGCGCACGGTCTCCACTTCTTCCACATAGCGGGAGATGTTCCACAGGGAGACGTTGTCCGGACGGTCGGAGCGCCCGGTGCCGAGCTGATCGAAGGCGACGACCCTGTAGCCTTCCGCGGCCAGGCAGGAATGCGCCTCGCGCAGGTAGTCGCAGGGCAGGCCCGGGCCACCGTTCAGGCACAGGACGACCTCGTCGCCCGCGCCGAAACTGTAGGTCTTGACCGTATAGCCGTCCACGGTAACGTCCCGGGTCTGGTCGGGCTCAAGCTCGCGCCACATATCAGCAGTTCCTGCCTGTTCGTTGCATTTTCGGATCTGTCGAAAGGCTAGGAGCGGAGCCCGGAGGCCGCTAGCTATCAATTGTTATAGAATGACGGACCCGTTGCCGATTGCTCGGAAATGACTAATATGTGCTCATGAGTAAGAATGGGGCAATTCAAAAAGCCGTCGGCTGACTTGTCCCAAGGCCGGACCCCGGCTCCTCTTTTCGCAGATAGGTGGTTTTCCGGAATGCTGGAAACGCTGGATGTTCTTGATCAGACGCTGTGCAAGGCGGCAACTCTGGACGACAAGGTGGAAGCCGCGATGGTGTCTCTCAGCGCCATCGGCTTCACGTCGCTGGTCTATGACTACACACCCGTGGTCAGGAGCTTCGAGGGAGACCTGATGACCCCGTCCCACCTGAGTCTGAGGAACGTCCCGGACGACATGCGTTCGCTCTGGTGCGACGCCGGGTACTACCAGAAGGACCCGGTCCAGCTCATGGCGATCCGCTCGACGACACCTTTCATCTGGTCCTACCGGCAGACGCGCGACAAGACCCAGCTCACCAATTTCATCTGCCAGGACCACGAACCGGTGGTGTCGTACCTGCACGATGCGGACCTGACCTGCGGCATCACCGTGCCTGTGCATCGGACCCGTGGCGACATGGCGACCTTCACGGCGATCCAGAAGGGGGCAGGGCGCCGGTTCGTCAAGGAAGCGCGCGAACATCTGGCGGTGTTCGGCCTGCTTGGGCAGGTCTTTCACGAACACGCCTATCCGCTGTTGAGCGAGGAAGAGCGGCGAACGGGCAAGACCAGACTGACACCGCGCGAACGGGAATGCCTACTTTATTCATCCGAGGGGCTGACCGCCAAGGAGATCGCCTACAAGATCGGCCGCTCCGTGCCCACCGTCATCCTGCACATCAATTCCGCGACGAAGAAGCTCGGTGCGCGCAACCGGCTGCACGCGGTCATGCTCGCCAGTCACTACCGCTTGCTGGATGGGTAGCCGGGCCGGACCTTCAACCGCATTTCTATAAGAATTGAGAGCTTATCGGGCGCTTTCTCTACCGACTAACCTGTTGAGGCTGCTAACAGGAGGTTGCAAGAGTGCGCATGCTGATGATCGAGAATTACGCGCCCTTCGGTGCCTACAGGACCTGGTATCGCATCACCGGAGACCTCGGCAGCGGGCGGACGCCGCTGATTGTCGTGCATGGCGGGCCTGGCTGCACCCACGACTATGTGGATGCTTTCGCGGACCTTGCGGAAAACGGGCGGCCGGTCATCCACTACGATCAGCTGGGCAACGGCAATTCCACGCGGTTGCCGGAAAAGGAGGCCGAATTCTGGACGGTCGATCTGTTTCTTGCCGAACTGGACAATCTGATCAATCACCTCGGGATCGCCGGCGGTTACATGCTCCTGGGCCAATCCTGGGGAGGCATGCTGTCCAGTGAGCACGCCGTGCGCAAACCGGACGGCCTGAAAGCGCTGGTCATCGCCAACTCGCCGCCGAGCATGCGTCTGTGGGTGGAGGAGGCCAACCGTCTGCGGCGGGATCTGCCGGACGATGTTCAGGAGACACTGCTGGCACATGAAAAGGCGGGAACGATCGCCAGCGAGGCCTACAAGGCCGCATCGATGGTGTTTTACGGACGTCATGTCTGCCGGGTGGTGCCCTGGCCGGCGGAGGTGGCACGCACCTTCGAAATCATGGACGGCGACTCAACCGTCTACAATGCCATGAACGGGCCGACGGAATTTCACGTCATCGGCACGTTGAAGGACTGGTCGGTGATCGACCGGCTGCATCATATCGACGCGCCGACCCTGTTGATCTCGGGCCGCCATGATGAGGCAACTCCGAAAGTGGTCCAGCCCTTCGCGGACAAAATTCGCGACGTGCGCTGGACCGTCTTCGAGGACAGCAGCCATATGCCGCATGTGGAGGAACGCAAGGCCTGCATGCAGGTCGTCGGAGCGTTTCTGTCCGAATTCGACTGAGCCGGCAGCTTTACCTGTAGATCAGGTTCGGCAGCCACATGGAAAAAGCCGGCACGAACGTCAGCAGCAGCAGAACCGCCACCAGAGGCACCAGGAACGGGGCCGTCGCCGTCACGCATCGCTCGAAGGGCACTTGCGCAACCTTGGACAGCACGTAGAGCACCATGCCGACGGGCGGTGTCAGCAGGCCGATCATCAGGTTCAGGATCATGATGATGCCGAAGTGGACAGGATCGATGCCGAGACCGACCGCCACCGGCAGCAGCACCGGCGTCAGGATGGTGATCGCGGCGATGGTTTCCATGAACAGTCCGATGACCAGCACGATCAGCGTGATGATCAGGAGCAGGGCGATCTTGTTGTCGGTGAAGGCGACCATCAGCTCGGAAAAATGCCGGGCGGTCTGGTTGGCTGTCAGGATCCAGGCGAAGATCGTCGAGGCCGCAACGATGAGCATGATCGCGGCGGTCGTTTCCACGGTTTCGAAGGAAACCTTCAGGATTTTCCGGAAGTTCAGCGTGCGGTACACCCCCACGCCGAGAAAAATGCACCAGGCGACGGCGGCAATGGCCGCCTCGGTCGGTGTGAACAAGCCGAACATGATGCCTCCGATGATGATCATCGGTGTCATCAGCGGCAGCAGCGCATCCAGAAACGTGCGGCCCAGGCGGCCGAGCCGGAAATCCAGGTCGCGCGGATAGTTCCGGCGGCGTGAATACCAGGACACCATCGCCATCAACGCGAGCGCCATCATCAGACCGGGCACGATGCCGGCCATGAACAGCTGGCCGATGGACGCGTCCGCGATCACACCGTAGATCACCAGAGGCAGGGACGGGGGGATGATCGGCCCGATGGTGGACGAGGCCGCCGTGACACCGACCGCGAAATCCGTGTCGTAGCCGGCATCGCGCATCGCCTTGATCTCGATGTTGCCAAGCCCGCCGGCATCAGCCACGGCCGCACCGGACATGCCGGCGAAAATGACGCTGGCGCCCACGTTGACGTGTCCGAGACCGCCATGCATCCAGCCGACCGCGGCGCGCGCGAAGGCGAAAATGCGGGTGGTGATGCCGGCGGAATTCATCAGGTTGCCGGCCAGGATGAAGAACGGAACCGCAATCAGGGGAAAGGAATTGATGCCGTTGACCATGTTGGCCAGCACGATCATCGGCGGCAGGCCCTCAAAGACGACGAAGGCCAGGCAGGCCAGTGCCAGGGCAGCGGCGACCGGAACGCCGATGATCATGAGCACAAAGAGAAACAGGATCATCAGGACGATGGCCATGCGCAAACTACTTTCGTTCAATCGGTGGTCAGGTGGTCGTCCATCGACCGGACGATGTCCTCCGGCGATTGGCGCAACCGGCGCCACAGCCACAGGGCCGAGTAAATCGTCATGATGCCGAGCGAGATCACGCAGATCGTGTAGATCCAGGCCTTCGGGATCGGCAGCGAGATCATTTTCTGGCGGGTCTTCTGGGTCAGCTCGATCCCGATCCAGGTCATCGCCCCGAAGAAGCCCAGGGTGATTGTCTGCGAGAGAAGGGTCAGCCCCTTTGCGGCGACAGGCGGAACGATGCGCATCAGGAATTCCAGCGTGATGTGCGCGCCGCGCCGTGTGGCCGTGATCGATCCCAGAAAACAGACCAGGATCAGAAGATAGCGTGCCACCTCCTCGGTCCAGGCCAGGGAGTCGTTCAGAACATAGCGGGTGAAGAACTGCAGGAACACGACCACCGCCAGGATCCAGAAGACGAGGATACCGGGCGCATCGATCCAACGGATGGCGCTGAGGTCGGTCGACGTGTCTTCGAACTGCAGCAGGTCGGGCGCGCCACCGGCGCGCCCTTTCCGGTCTTCAACGGCGGTGGGATCGTTCGATCCGGCCGCCGTTTCGGTGTCCTGGCTCATTGAGCGAGAGCCTGTATCCGTTCATAGTGCTCCTGGGTGTAGGGCACCTTGGATTCGTCTGTCAGGATGGGAGCGACCGCGGCCTGAAAGGCAGCCTTGTCGACTTCATTCACCTGAATGCCCTGGTCTACGAACCATTGCGCCAGATCCTGCTCGGACTGGTAGATTTCGTCCGCGTTCTGCGCCAGTGCGTCCTTGACGACCGCATCGACGATCGCCGCGTCGTCTCCCAGTTGGCCGACGGCGTTCTCGGAGACCACGACAATCAGCGAGTTGCCGATATGACCGGTCAGATTGATGTTCGACTGGACCTCGTAGAATTTCTTGAACTTGATGGTCGGCAGCGGGTTTTCCTGCGCATCAACGACACCCTGCTGCAGGGCCAGATAGACTTCCGAGAAGGCGATGGGCGTCGGATTGGCGCCGACAGCGTTCGGGAACAGCACCATGAGCGGCGAATCCGGAACGCGGATCTTCAGGCCTTGCATGTCCGCCGGTTTGGTGATCGGGAATTTCAACGTCACATGCCGATAGCCGTACCAGGTGATGCCCATCACCGAATGACCGGTGGCGTCCCGGTAGCCGTCGGACAGCTCCGTGAACAGGTCGCTGTCGCGGTAGGCTTTCCAGTGATCATAGTCCTTCAGCATGAAGGGATAGTCGGAAATGGCGATCGGGCCAAAGTCGCGCTCGGCGAAACTGGGGCCTGTGTAGATCATGTCGACCGAACCGATGGTCAGGCCTTCGTTGATCTCTGCTTCCTTGCCGAGGGATGAGGCCGGAAACACCGTGATTTCAACACGGCCTTCGGTCTTGTCCTTGATCTGTTCGGCGGCCCACAGCGCCCATTTGTGATAGCTGGAGCCTTCTTCGTAGACGTGCGCCCATTTCAGGTCGGCAGCCCAGGCCTGGCCGGCAAGGCCAAGCGTCATGGCGGCGGCCATCAGGCCCCGCGTCATCGTTCTTCCAATCATGTCAATCCTCCCATCGGCCGGGAACGAGCTCCTCAACTCGGGTGGCCGTAATTTGTATAACTAGTATACAAGATAATTTACGTATATGACGTAGTGTCGCATTGCAACTCAAATCGAGTAGCCAGGCAGCAGGCGGCCTGTTAGTGGAGTGCCCGGAACAGGGTGAATCCTTTAAGTTTTGAGGCGGATCGATGCCGTGCCTCAATTCGCGCCATACCCGGTTTTCGGAGACGAGATGGCCGCACCACCGAAAAAATCGCCTTTGCAGCGGGCGAAAACGCGCAAGCCGAGGGCACCGAACTCTCCGCCGCGCAGCTCCGCGGCAAAAGTTCCCGGGCAGGCTAGGCGCAATTCCGAAATCGTCTACCGGGATCTGCGCGATCAGATCATGAACCTCACGCTGTCGCCCGGCACCCCGCTGGCCGAGAACGACATCGCTGACAGATACGGCCTCAGCCGCACTCCGGTCCGCGAAGCGATCCTGCGTCTGGCGGAGGAGCGTCTCGTCAACGTCTTCCCCAAATCAGGAACCTTTGTGGCCAGAATACCGATGACGGAACTGCGGGAGGCGATCGTCGCCCGGAAGGCGCTGGAAGAAGTCTGCGTCCGCGAAGCGACCGTGAAGGCGAGCGAGAGCTGGCGGGCAGAACTGAGGGCCATCGTCCAGCGGGAGCGTGACCTGGCAGAAGCCGGTGACGCCCAGTCCTTCCACGAGGCCGACAATGCCTTCCATGCCGGGATCGCGGCGGCGGGCGGTTATCCGGGCATCTGGACCATGATCGAGAAGATCCGACTCCAGGTGGAGCGGTACCGCCGGCTGACCCTGCCGCAGGAGGGCAGGATGAACCTGGTCGCCGATGAACACGCGGCGGTGCTCGATGCGATGGAGCAGGGCGATGCGGATACGGCGGTTGCGCGCATGAACAGCCATCTGAACAAGCTGCAGATCGACATCGGGACCTTCAGGCACCTCTGGCCGGACTATTTCCTGTTCGACGACCAGTAGCGCCGGGCAAGCGGGACCGGTCGGCGGCACCGGACAATGGCATCGGGCAGGGCGCCGTGCGGACCCGTGCCTGTCGGCCGTTCGAAAACCTCATTGTTCCAGATGAAGGCCCCGGAACTCCTTGACCGTGCTCAGGCTGAGCAGGGTTTTCATCTGCGAGACCGACGGGATCTGGGACAGCCGGTTCCGGTAGAGCTTTTCATAGGCCGCCGTATTCTTCGTGATCAGCCGGATCAGGTAGTCGAATTCTCCCGAAATCAGATGACACTCCAGAACCTCCGGCATGCGATCTATCGCGTCCTCGAACGCGGTGATGTCGTCCTTGCGCTGGCTGGTCAGTTTGACCTCGATGAAAACCTGGATCTCCAGGTTGAGGGCCGCGCGGTTCAGGCGCACCGTGTATCCGGAAATGAAACCGTTGGCCTCCAGCAGCTTGACCCTGCGGTGGCAGGCCGAAAGTGACAGCCCGATTTGCTCGGAAAGCTTCGCCATGGAGACCCTGCTGTCCTTTTGCAAGGCTGAAAGAATTTTCTGATCAAGCCCATCCATGAAAAAATTTCCGATTTTTCCCAGTAATTTCAACAATTATTCATAAATTATCCGAAATCGATCAAAATTCGAGAACATTTCTGTTTTTTAGCAGGGTAAATTCTTCCTACGGCAAATTGCCGCATGACAGGGGAACAGAACATGTCAAAGAAAATCGTCGTCGGATATGACGGCAGTGAAGGCGCCGCGAATGCGCTTGAATTCGCAGCTGGTCTCGCCAAGGCCAGTGGGGCCGGACTTGTGATTGCTCATGTGTTGGAGTGGTCGCCCTATACCTTCCTGACACCCAATGAAATCGAGGAACGTCACGCGAGGCGCAAGGAGGAGCTGGAACGCGCGGACAAGGCGGTTTTGGCGCCTGTTTTGAAGAAACTGGAAGGCAGTGGCCTGGAAGTCACCTCGGCGCTGCGCTACGGCCACATTGCGGAAACGCTGATCAAGATTGCCGAAGAGGAACACGTTGAACATCTGGTGATCGGCCGAACGGGCCATTCCAGTCTTTCGACCCGCATCTTCGGCTCCGTGGCCGGCAGCCTGGCGCAGGCCGCTCCGGTGCCGATCACCATCGTTCCGTGATTTCAGAAGGTGAATTCCAGCATGAAAAATTTCAGCGCTGCGGCTTTTGCCGCGACAGCCTCGCTCTGTGCGTCCGCACCGGCCATGGCTCAAACGATCGATGAACAGGTCAATGCCGTGTTTGCCAGCTCGACGGGCTGGTTCGTCAGTTTCATCTTCAGTCCCTTTCCCGGAACGTCGTTCCCCTGGATCGTGGCCTGGCTCGTGGTCGCGGCCACGATCTTCACGCTCTATTTCGGTTTCATTCAGTTCAAGGCGTTTCCGCATTCCATCGCGCTGGTGCGCGGTGACTACTCGGATCCGAATGATGCCGGAGAGGTCAGTCACTTCCAGGCCCTGGCAACCGCGCTGTCGGGCACCGTGGGTCTGGGCAACATTGCAGGCGTGGCCGTTGCGGTCGGCATCGGCGGGCCCGGGGCAACGTTCTGGATGGTCCTGGCCGGTCTCATGGGCATGGCGTCGAAATTCACCGAGTGCACGCTCGGCGTGAAGTACCGCAACGAATACGCGGACGGCACGGTGTCCGGCGGCCCGATGTACTACATGACCAAGGGTTTCGAGGAACGCGGCTTCCCCGCAGGCAAGGTGCTGGCCGTCGTGTTCGCGGTTTTCTGTATCCTCGGCGCGCTCGGTGGCGGCAACATGTTCCAGGCCAATCAGGCGCATGCCCAGATCTCGAATGTCGTGGGTGACTATCCGGGCTGGATCACGGGCATCATCTTTGCCGGGATCGTGTTCGCGGTCATCGTCGGCGGTCTGAAGTCCATTGCTTCGGTGACCGAAAAGGTCGTGCCCTTCATGGGGGTTCTCTATGTCGTCACCGCTCTGGTGATCATTCTCATGAATGCCGACAAGATCGGCTGGGCCTTCGGTCAGATCTTCGAAGGCGCTTTCAGCGGTCTGGGTGTTGCGGGCGGCATGGTCGGTGCGCTGATCCAGGGCTTCAAGCGGGCAGCCTTCTCCAACGAGGCAGGCGTCGGTTCGGCCGCGATCGCCCACTCCGCCGTTCGCACCAAGGAACCGATCACGGAAGGCTTCGTCTCCCTGCTGGAGCCGTTCATCGACACGGTCGTCATCTGCACCATGACCGCTCTGGTCATCATCATCACGGGGCAACTGGTCGCGGATCCGACAACGGGCCTCTACTTGCTCAACGAGAGCGGCTCGGCCATTCAGACGGTCGAGGGCAATTCCGGCGTGGCCCTGACCTCGGCGGCGTTCTCCTCGGCCTTCGGCTGGTTCCAGTACGTGCTGGTGATCGCGGTGGTGCTGTTTGCCTTCTCCACCATGATCAGCTGGTCCTACTACGGGCTGAAAGCCTGGACCTTCCTGTTCGGCGAAGGCAAGTCAAAGGAACTGGTGTTCAAGATCCTGTTCTGCATCTTCGTCGTGATCGGCGCGGCTGCGAGCCTGGGGCCGGTGATCGACTTCTCCGACGCGGCCATTTTCGCCATGGCGGTCGTCAACATCATCGCGCTTTACGCCCTGATGCCGATCGTCAAGAAGGAAATGAACAGCTACCTGAGCCGGCTGAAATCCGGTGAGATCAAGAAGTTCAAATGAGAACGTTCCTGATCTGGTGAAAAACCGAAGCCGCCCTTCGCAGGGCGGCTTTCTGCTGACGAACCCTCGGTTCGCCATTCCGGACAAGTGCGGCAAGGCTGCGCGATGGTCCGGAAGCCGCAATGTCAGTGCGAGCGAATGCGAGCGCCACAGCAATTCAAGTATCAGAAATCATGAATAAAGACGCGTTAGCGGCGCGAAGTTGACGCTAGAGCATGTCGCATTTAAACGGAAAAATCAGCATCGCTTTTTGCGTTGGAACTCCCGGTTCCAGAAAGCGAAAAGCGATTCCGATTAAATGCGAATTGCTCTAGGCTCCGGCTCTGGCCATGCAGCTCTGCTGCAGACCGTTCGGGAATGTTTGTCTCAGGTGATGTCATGATGGGACTGGTCTCCCGGAAAGAAATTCCGGGAGACCAGTGACAGGCGACCGTGCCGGGGTGACCCGGATGGGGAATTGGTCCGGTAAACCTGAGCTGCGATCCCCGGCATCCCCCCACCCTCGGGGTCACCCCGGACGCAGCGCAGCGAAGATCCGGGGCCTACTCGTTCGCAGAGGCTTTGTTGGGTGTCCCGGAGAACGCGGCATATGCTGACCTTCTGGCAAGCGTAAGGAGCGCAGCCGTTCGCAGCACGGCTTGCGCAAACCGCTGCTACCTCAGCAAGCGGCATCGCGAGTAGGCCCCGGCTCTGCGCTGCGCTTGGCCGGGGTGACGCCGAGGGAGGCGATCAGCATCTCTTTCTTTCAACAGAGTTGATGACCGCCCGAATATGTCAACAAGCTGAGCCACCCCGGGGCCGGGGTGGCTCGAAGTCGAAAAGACTGCCTTCTCAGCTGATCTGGGTCAGCAGCTTGTCGAGGCTGGCCTTGGCGTCGCCGTAGAACATCCGCGTGTTTTCCTTGTAGAACAGCGGGTTCTCGATACCTGAATAGCCCGTGCCCTGGCCGCGTTTGGAAACGAAGACCTGCTTGGCCTTCCACACTTCCAGCACCGGCATGCCGGCGATCGGCGAATTCGGGTCTTCCTGTGCGGCCGGATTGACGATGTCGTTGGAGCCGATCACGATGACGATGTCCGTATCCGGGAAGTCCTCGTTGATCTCGTCCATTTCCATGACGATGTCGTAAGGCACCTTGGCTTCGGCCAGCAGCACGTTCATGTGGCCGGGCAGGCGCCCGGCGACCGGGTGGATCGCGAAACGGACAGTCTTGCCCTTTGCGCGCAGGCGCCGGGTCAGCTCGGCGACATTCTGCTGGGCCTGTGCCACCGCCATGCCGTAGCCCGGAACGATGATGACGCTGTCCGCGTCTTCAAGCGCGGCGACCACACCATCGGCGTCGATGGCGATCTGTTCGCCTTCCACTTCCATCGCCGGCCCGGTGGTGTTGCCGAAGCCGCCGAGGATCACGGAGATGAACGAGCGGTTCATCGCCTTGCACATGATGTAGGACAGGATCGCGCCGGAGGACCCGACCAGGGCACCGACGACGATCAGCAGATCGTTGCCGAGCGAAAAGCCGATGGCCGCCGCGGCCCAGCCCGAATAGGAATTCAGCATCGACACCACCACCGGCATGTCGGCGCCGCCGATGCCCATGATCAGGTGATAGCCGATGAAGAACGCCAGCAGCGTCACCAGGATAAGCGTCCAGATGCCCGCGCCGTTCAGGAACAGGATCAGCAGGATCAGGCTGAGGATGCCCGCACCGGCATTGAGCATGTGGCCGCCCGGCAGCTTTTCCGCCTTGGAGGTGATCTTGCCGGCCAGCTTGCCGAAGGCGACGACCGACCCGGTGAAGGTGATCGCGCCGATGAAGACGCCGAGAAAGACCTCGACCTTGAGGATCGACTGTTCGACCGGGCTCTTGTGCGCCAGGATCGCGGCAAACCCTTCCAGGGCTTCGCGTTCCTCGGCTCCCATGGCGAGGACCCGTCCGAGTTCGATATCAGCGTTGAAGCCGACGAAAACGGCGGCCAGGCCCACCAGCGAATGCATCGCCGCAACCAGTTGCGGCATCTCGGTCATCTGCACGCGCTGTGCCACGTAGTAACCGATGATCCCGCCGCCGGCGATCAGCAGCACCGACAGGAGCCACAGGCCGGAGCCCGGGCCGATCAGCGTGGCGGCAACCGCCAGCGCCATGCCGGCAATGCCGTACCAGACCGCGCGTTTCGCGCTTTCCTGCCCCGAGAGGCCACCAAGAGAAAGAATGAACAGTACAGCTGCAACCACATAGGCAGCCGTCGTGAAACCGAATTCCATGGCTCGGCCTCCTTAGGATTTCTGGAACATGGCAAGCATGCGCCTGGTGACAAGGAAACCGCCGAAGATGTTGATCCCGGCCATGAAGATGGACAGACCGGCCAGCAGGATCACCAGGAAGGACCCGGACCCGATCTGCATTATGGCGCCGAGGATGATGATCGACGAAATGGCGTTGGTCACCGCCATGAGCGGCGTGTGCAGGGCGTGGCTGACATTCCAGATCACCTGGAAACCGACGAAGACGGCGAGCACGAAGACGATGAAATGCTGCATGAAGCTGGCCGGGGCGATCAGCCCCACGAGCAGCAGCAGAAGACCGCCGCCGACCAGCAGAGACACTTGCTGCCTGGTCTGCGCCTTGAAGGCGGCAACTTCTGCGGCACGCTTCTCCTCCGGCGTCAGCTCTTTCGGCTTTTCCTTGGGTTTGGCCGCGATGGCCTGAACTTTCGGTGGTGGCGGCGGGAAGGTTATTTCGCCTTCATGGGTCACCGTCGACCCGCGGATGACGTCGTCTTCCATGTTGTGAACGACCCGGCCGTCTTTCTCCGGTGTCAGGTCGGTCATCATGTGACGGATGTTGGTGGCATAGAGCGTCGAGGCCTGTGTCGCCATCCGGGACGGGAAATCGGTATAGCCGACGATGGTCACGCCATTGTCGGTGACGACCTTCTCGTCCTTGACCGTGCCTTCCACGTTGCCGCCGCGCTCGGCGGCGAGATCGATGATCACCGAGCCCGGCTTCATGGCCTTGACCATGTCTTCCAGCCACAGTTTCGGCGCGTCGCGGTTCGGGATCAGCGCCGTGGTGATGACGATGTCCATTTCCGGGGCGAGTTCGCGGAACTTGGCGAGCTGGGCTTCCCGGAACTCGGGGGAGGAGACACTGGCATAGCCGCCGGTCGCGGCGCCGTCCTGCTGCTCTTCCTTGAAATCCAGATAGACGAATTCCGCACCCATGGATTCGACCTGTTCGGCCACTTCCGGGCGGACGTCGAAGGCATAGGTCACCGCGCCGAGCGACGTGGCCGTGCCGATGGCGGCAAGACCCGCGACACCGGCGCCGACGACCAGCACCTTCGCCGGCGGAACCTTGCCGGCGGCGGTGATCTGGCCGGTGAAGAATCGGCCGAAGTTGTTGCCGGCCTCGATCACCGCACGGTAACCGGCGATGTTGGCCATGGAGCTGAGTGCGTCCATCTTCTGCGCGCGCGAGATCCGCGGCACCATTTCCATGGCGATCACGCTGGCACCCTTGGCCCTGGCAGCTTCAAGTCCGGTTTCGTTGCCGCCCGGGTTGAAGAAGGAAATCAGGGTTTTGCCCTTGGCAAGATAGCCTGTTTCCTTTTCGTCCGGCTGACGCACCTTGGTAATGATGTCGGATCTTTTCCAAAGGCTCGGGGCCGTCTTGACGATTTCAACACCCGCTTCCTGATAGGCCGCGTCGGAAAAACCGGCGGCCTTGCCGGCGCCGCTCTGTATGAGGCAGGTATACCCGAGCTTCTGCAGCTGCTTTGCGGACTCCGGCGTCATCGCCACCCGGTTCTCCCCGGGAAAGGTTTCCTTTGGTGTACCGATTATCAGGGCTTCAGGCATGCGTCGCTCCAACAAGGTGTCGAGGAAAGGGATGATCGGTTGACCTGGCGAATGGACTCCCCCGCATCGCCCGGTCCCTCACAAACATGAGGCGAATTTAGAAACGATATTCTTACTGATGACAAGGTGTGATTGCCTTGAATATGCACGGTTTCGCCACACTTCGGCTGCGGCCCATAGCGGGACATTTTCACGGCGTGGGCGCGGTTCCAGGATCCGAAACGGCCCCGAAACGGCCCCGGAACGGGACAATGGCCCGGTTTCCCGGAAAGGACGGCTTTCACGAAAACGGTCCCGGGCCGCCGTTCTCAATTCGGTTTGACCAATTGCCGCACAGGCGCATTTGCTGACGCGGCGGACGGACGCGCTTCGGTCCGTCCGCCGTCGTCCGGTGCTACTCCGCCGCGTTGCCGAGGCCGGTCTTGGCATCCAGGTCGCTGGCGTCATGGCGCTCCGCAAGCTGCTCGTGGTCCTCGCCCGTGACCTTGTTGACCATGCGGCCGCGCACGACAGCGGTGCGGGCGTCGATCTTCTCGGCCCATGCGGTGAGGTGCTTGTATTCGTGCACCGACAGGAATTCTGCGGCGCCGTAAGCCCGCCCGAGTACCATGCCGCCATACCAGGGGAAGATCGCGATGTCCGCGATGGTATAGTCGTCCCCGGCAATGTAGGGCCGCTCGGCAAGGGTCTTGTCGAGCACGTCGAGCTGGCGCTTGGTCTCCATTGCGAAACGGTCGATGGGATACTGGAATTTCTCCGGCGCATAGGCGTAGAAATGCCCGAAGCCGCCGCCAAGATAGGGGGCGGACCCCATCTGCCAGAACAGCCAGTTCAGGGTTTCCGTGCGCGCCGCCGGATCCTGCGGCAGGAATTCTCCGAATTTTTCCGCCAGATAAAGCAGGATCGAGCCGGATTCGAACACGCGTGTCGTGGGCTGCGTCGAGTGATCGACCAAGGCCGGTATCTTTGAATTCGGGTTCGCACCGACAAAACCGCTGGAGAACTGGTCGCCGTCGCCGATCCGGATCAGCCAGGCATCATAGTCCGCGCCTGCGTGGCCGCGTGCCAGCAGTTCTTCCAGCATCACGGTGACCTTGACCCCGTTGGGCGTCGCCAGGGAGTAAAGCTGCAGGGGATGCTTGCCGACCGGCAGCTCCTTGTCATGGGTCGCGCCTGAAACGGGCCGGTTGATACTGGCGAACTGGCCACCGCTCGGCTGGTCCCAGGTCCAGACTTTTGGCGGGGTGTAGGTGAGGTCACTCATGAAGCATGTCTCCGCAACGGGTCAGGCATTGATCGGCGGCGAACGGCGACGCGCCTGCGCACGCAACCTATCGCAATCTTACGATAAAATAGGCGGCGGCAGTCGCAATGCCTAGTACCGTTCTCGGTTTGGAGGGTCTAAATTGCGCGAAGTGATAAAAAAATAGAACCTGGTTGTCGTCAGTTCTCCTGTTGCAATCCATTGATGCTGCGTTGGCGGTCAAAGTTAGGATGTGTTTTCACCATCGACCCGCATGGGTTAATCGGGCATGCTCTGCTGATTGCAATCGGAAGGCAGCATTTTGGCAGACCGGTGCGCGGTCTTCGGAAGGTTGCAAGAAGCATCAAAACAGCGTCTGCGGCTTTTCGGGAATTCCGCAAAATCAAGAACATAACGGAACTCCCGTCTTGAATTTCGTCGTATTCGAGGGAGGACGTCATGAATTTGAGACCAGATCCGAGTTTTTACCCAACCGCGCGCATGGCAATGGAAGCGCCGGCGGAAAAACTGGCCTTTACCCTGATGCTCAGTCCGGATTTCTCGCACCCGGACGGTCTCGCCGTTGTCAATGTCGACCCGGAGAGCCCCGACTACAGCAAGATCGTGCACACCGTTCTCATGCCGAACAAGGGAGATGAGTTCCATCATTTCGGCTGGAATGCCTGTTCCTCTGCCCTGTCTCCGCTGACCGGACATGCCTTTCTCGAGCGCCGCTATCTGATCATTCCGGGCATCCGGTCATCGCGGATCTACGTCATTGACGTGAAAGAGCCCCTGAAGGCGAAAATTCACAAGATCATCGAACCGGAAGAGGTTTTCTCCAAGACCGGCTATTCCCGCCCGCACACGATCCATTGCGGCCCGGAAGGGATTTACGTATCGACGCTCGGTGGTGGTGGACCGGACGGCACGGACGGACCTCCCGGGATCTTCATCATGGACTGCGAAACCTTCGATATTCTCGGCCGCTACGAGATGGATCGCGGCATCCAGGACAAACACTATGATTTCTGGTGGAACCTGCCGCGCGACTACATGGTGTCGTCGGAATGGGGATTGCCGCCACAGTTCGAGAACGGCATCGTCGCGGAAGACCTTCTGTCCAACAAATACGGACACAAACTGCATTTCTGGGATTTGCGCGGACGGAAGAACATCCAGAGCATCGATCTGGGCGAAAATCACCAGATGGCTCTCGAGATCCGGCCCGCCCATGATCCGGCCAAGCAATTCGGGTTCTGTGGGGTCGTGGTCGATACGACCAATCTGCAGGGCGCGATCTTCACCTGGTGGCGCAACGACGATGGCACCTTCGAAGCCAAGAAGACCGTCACCATCGACCCCCAGCCTGCCGATCCCGCGGATCTGCCGGATCTCCTGAAGGGCTTCTCGGCCGTGCCGCCGCTGGTAACGGACATCGATCTGAGCCTGGACGACAGGTTTCTCTATGTGGCCTGCTGGGGTACGGGAGAAATGCACCAGTATGATGTGTCTGATCCGATGAACCCCAAGCTGGCCGGCAAGGTCGAGATCGGCGGGATCGTGAAAAAGACGCCGCATCCCAATGGACAGGCGTTCGGCTATGGACCGCAGATGGTCGAGATCAGCCGGGACGGTCAGCGGGTTTACTGGACCAACTCGCTCTATTCCACATGGGACGACCAGTTCTATCCGGGCGAGCGCGGTGCAGCCATGGTCATGGCACGGGCCGTGCCCGGTGGCGGGCTGTCACTGGATCCGGATTTCTGGGTGACCTTTCCAGACGGCTACCGCTCGCATCAGATCCGGCTCGAGGGTGGCGATTGTTCGACCGACAGTTTCTGCTTTCCGTCGGTCTAGACCTTGGACGAGATGAGCGTGGCGGCCCTGTGGTGGGCCGTCATTGCATCTGGTCTGTATCACGGACTGAACCCGGGCATGGGCTGGCCGCTGGCGGTGTCGGCCGCTCTCATGGAACAGCGGGTGCTGGCCCTGCCGCGCGCGCTGCTGGCGCTGGCGGCCGGCCATCTGGCGGCAATGCTGGTGATACTTCTCCCCTTTTCGGCGATGATCACGCTGGTGGCTCTGGAAAGGGAAATCCGTCTGGGGGCTGCCTTGCTGGTCATCGGGTTGGGAATTTACTTGCTCGTCAATACGCGCCATCCGCGCTTTCTGGCACGAATTTCACCGGCCAGACTTGGTCTCTGGTCGTTCCTGGTCGCCATTGCCCATGGCGCCGGGCTGATGCTCGTGCCGATCTATCTGGGCATTTGCGCGGTCAATGCGGATGCCGGGCACGACGCTGCGGGAACCCTGATGGCGGCAGATGTCCGCATGGCGCTGATCGTGGCTGCCGTTCATACCCTGGCCATGGCCGTTGCCGGCTGTCTGCTGGCCTTCGGGGTCTACTCCTGGCTCGGGCTTCGGTTCCTTCAGAAGGCCTGGTTCAACCTGGACCGTGTGTGGGCGGCAAGCCTTGTCGTCGTGGGCGTGTTTGCCCTGGCGCTGACCCTCCGGGTGTGATCCCGGAGGGCATTCGCACCGTGACGGCCAAAGGCGTGCCCGGCCGCGGTCGCTCAGTCGTGAGGCCGAGCGGCTAAATGCGCCTTGCCGGCAGGCGGTTGACCACAGGATTACTCGCCGCGCACGACATATACCGAGCATTTCGAATGGCGGACGACCCGGGCGGCGTTGGGCCCGAGCAGATATTCACTCAGATGAGGCTGATGCGCGCCGATGACGATCAGGTCGGCGCCGGTCTTCTTCGCCACTTCAAGGATTTCCTCGTAGATCGATCCGGTCGCCACGAGGTGGCGGATATCCTTGTTGCGCTCTTCACCGAGCACGGTTCCGACCTTCTCGGTAAGCTTTTTCCTCGTATCCTCGACCATCTGGCCCTGGAAGTTTTCGTCGAAATAGGAAGCCACCATGTTGATCCCGGCGCTGGGAACAACGGAGATGACGTCCAGTTGGGCATTCTCGAGGCGGGCGAGCTTGTCGGCAATCTGCAGCACCTTGGTATCGTGGTCCTGCTGCACGTCGACCGCGCACAATACGGATTTCGTCATGCCGTTACTCCTTCTTCACGGACAGCATTGCCGGCCCGGCTTTTCTGCAGCAGGTAGACGAGCAGCAGCAGCAGCAGACCCGGAATGAAGATCAGTTCCTTCGGCAACTGGTCGGCTTCGATATTCGCTTCTTTTACGATGACCGGGTCATCTCCGTAAAAGTCGAAATTGCCCAATTGCTCGAAATAGGGTGTTCCCGGGAAAGGTTCGTCGAGCTTCAGCACGCCGTCCTCGTCCAGAGTGGTCAGGCCGAGAGCGGTGAGCCGTGCCTCGCCTCCCGTTTCCGGTCCGGGGTTCAGGAGGATCCTGGTTTCGGTGATGTCGCCGGTATCGAAGTCGGGACCGCTCAGAACCATCCGGACTTCGCTTCCCTCCGGCGCGTCGCCGATGGCGGACACGATGTTCGCGGGCTGCACCGTTTCAAAGGGAGGCTGGATCAGGTTCATGAAGTAGTCCGGCCGGAACAGGACGAAAGCGATCAGCACCAGGGCGACGCTTTCGTAGATGCGGCTCTTGGTGACGAAGTGCCCCATGGTTCCGGCCGTGAACACCAGAATGGCGATCGTCGACACAATGAAGACCAGAATGCCCTGGGTCACCGTGACATCGATCAGCAGCAGGTCGGTGTTGAAGATGAACACGAAGGGCAGGGCGACTGTTCTCAGCGAATAGAAGAACGCGATGAACCCGGTCTTGATGGCATCGCCCCCCGACACCGCCGCGGCCGCGAAGGACGCCAGTCCCACCGGTGGCGTCACATCCGCCATGATGCCGAAATAGAACACGAACAGATGCACCGCGATCAGGGGCACGATCAGGCCCGACTGGGCGCCGAGTTCAACCACGACACCGGCCATGAGAGACGACACCACGATGTAGTTCGCGGTGGTCGGCAGGCCCATCCCCAGCACAAGCGACAGGATGCCGACGAAGATCAGCATCAGGATCAGGTTGCCGCCGGAGACGAACTCCACCAGGTCGGCCATCACCTGGCCGATCCCCGTGAGCGTGACCGTGCCGACGATCACGCCGGCCGTCGCGGTCGCAAGGCCGATGCCGATCATGTTGCGGGCACCGTCGATCATGCCGTTCAGCAGGTCGACGAAACCGGCCTTCGTGGCCTCGAAGGTTTCGCTTTCACCCCGGAACACGGTCTTGATCGGCCGCTGGGTCAGGAGGATCACGAACAGCAGCGCGGTTGCCCAGAAAGCGGACAGACCCGGAGACTTCTGCTCGATCATCAGGAAATAGACCAGTACGACGATCGGCAGCAGGTAATAGAGCCCGGCCTTGTAGATCTCGGGGATTTCCGGAAGTGTGACTTCCTTGGCGTTCGGGTCGTCCGGGTGCAGGTCGTCTACGGTGGAGGCCAGTTTCAGGAGCGCCAGATAGGCGGCGAACACCAGCAGGGCGAGCACCCAGCCGGCGCCTTCCGGAACCATGGCGACGACCCATCCGATCGGATACTGGATGCCGTAGCACAGCGCGGCGAACCCGGCGAAGAAGAAGAACATTCCCAGCACCGTGCGCAAGGTCGACACGGCCTTGTGGCCGATGACGGGCATGTTCCGCTTCACTGCCTCCAGATGCACGATATAGACCAGCGCGATATAGGAGATAACCGCGGGCAGGAAGGCATGCGTGATCACTTCCACGTAGGAAATGCCGACATATTCGACCATCAGGAAGGCGGCTGCCCCCATGACCGGCGGCATGATCTGGCCATTGACGGATGAGGCGACCTCAACGGAGCCGGCCTGCTCGGACGAGAAGCCGACCCGCTTCATCAGCGGAATGGTGAATGTGCCGGTCGTGACGACGTTGGCGATCGAGGAACCGGAAATCAGGCCGGTCGCGGCGGAGCCGACGACTGCGGCCTTTGCCGGGCCGCCCTTGAGGTGGCCGAGCGCACCGAAGGCCATCTTGATGAAATAGTTGCCGGCTCCGGCCTTGTCCAGCAGGGCCCCGAACAGGACAAACAGGAACACGAATTTGGTGGAGACGCCGAGGGCGATGCCGAACACGCCTTCCGACGTGATCCACATGTGGCTCATCGCCTTTTGCAGCGATGCCCCCTTCCAGCGAATGACTTCCGGAACCCATCCGGAAGATCCGAAAAAGACGTAGAGCAGGAAGACGGTGGCGACCAGGGCCATGGCGGGACCCAGAGCCCGGCGCGCGGCTTCGAACAGGACAATGATGCCGGCAAGCGCGAACCACTTGTCTGTATGATCGGCCAATCCGCCATTGGCGACGATCTTGTCATAGAAGAAGAAGCCGTACAGCGAGATGAAGGCGCCGAAGAACGCCAGAGCCCAGTCCTGGATCGGAATGCGGTGCCGTGGACTGCTCTTCAGGGCGGGGTAGGCCATGAAGGCCAGGAACATGGCAAAGGCCAGGTGCAATTGCCGGCTGTTGTTGATCAGGTCGGACGGCAGCACGTAGTAGACGATGGGAGAGGCAAGCAGCACCTGGTAACAGGACCAGGCCAGCGCAATGCCCGCGATCATGAGGCCGACGGGGCCGGCGGGGTTCCTTGATCCGGAATCGGAGGAGGCGACGAGTTCCTGAAGTTCCGCTTCGGACAGGCCTTGCCGCGTGTCCCGGCCGTTCGGCTGGTTCTGATCAGACATGAAGTTCCCCCGGTCTTCCGGCTGAAAGTCAGCGCCGGCGCTGTGCACAATAGGGTCCGGTCGGTTGTTGCCCGCCGGAACATGTTTTGTTCAAAATTTCATAGGCGCGCATCGGACAGGCTGTTTGGTCCTGCGTGCGAAAACGGGCCCGGTACAAGACCGGACCCGCATGTTGTCGTCAGGCTTAGTTGATCCAGCCCTGTTCCTTGTAGTATTTGGCTGCGCCCGGATGAAGCGGAGCGGACAGGCCGTCCTTGGCCATTTCTTCCGGCTTCAGGTTGGCAAATGCCGGATGCAGCTTCTTAAACGCATCAATGTTCTCGAAGACCGACTTCACCAGGACGTAGACGGTTTCCTCGGGGACGTTCGCCGAAGAGATGAAGGTGGCGCCGACGCCGAAGGTCTTGGTGTCTTCGTCATTGCCGCGGTACATGCCGCCCGGGATCGTCGCCGTACGGTAGTAGCTGTTCTCGTTCACCAACTTGTCGACCGCTGCTCCGTCGACGTTCACCAGAACGGAATCACATGCGGTGGTGGCTTCCTGGATGGAACCGGACGGGTGACCGACCGTGTAGACCATGGCATCGATCTGGTTGTCGCACAGGGCCGCGGACTGTTCGGCCGCTTTCAGTTCGGTCGCCTGGGTGAAATCATCGGTGGTCCAGCCCATGGCTTCCATCAGCACTTCCATCGTGCCGCGCTGACCCGAGCCCGGGTTGCCGATGTTGACGCGTTTGCCCTTCAGGTCGCTGAAGTTCTTGATGCCGCTGTCGGCGCGGGCAACCACGGTGAACGGCTCCGGATGCACGGAGAAGACAGCGCGCAGCTCTTCGAACGGACCCTTGTCCTCGAATTTCGAGGTGCCGTTGTAAGCATGATACTGCCAGTCTGACTGGGCCACGCCGAATTCAAGCTCGCCTTCGCGAACGGTGTTGATGTTGTAGACCGATCCACCGGTGGATTCGACCGAGCAGCGGATGCCGTGCTCCTTGCGGCCCTTGTTGACCAGACGGCAGATCGCGCCGCCCGTCGGGTAATAAACACCGGTCACACCGCCGGTCCCGATGGTGATGAACTCCTCCGCGGAGGCAGCGCCGGTGAATGCGATGCTGGTCGCCAGAACGGCGCCTGCAAGGTTCAGTTTCATCGTCATTTGACTAGGCTTCCCTCTTTTTATGAAACTCTTGAGTCAAGGTGTGGCTTTTCCCACCCTAGACATTTTCAAACTCGTCGAGCAAGCGGTTGTGCTTGTCAACGTCTCTGATCCGGGCTTCCGCTTCGGATCCGGCTCGCGCGACCAGCATGCCTGTGATGGTTTCGATAAGCACAAGCGTGGCCGCGTAAGATGAAAAAAAGTGTGGACTTTCAGTGCGTTGTATGAAGTGGAAGTCGGCGAACCGCAAGCCTGGAAACGCGTGGCTGTCGGTCAGCACGATGACCTTCGCACCGCGATCGGCGGCAACCTCGGCGGCGCGCACGGAGCGGTGGGCATAAGGGTGCTTGGAGATGATCACCACCGTATCGGCCGACGAGACCCCGGCCAGGGTGCTGCCGAGCGTGGCGCCGTTGCGGCCCGCCACGACCCAGCGGTCATCGAACCACTTGGCGAGATAGGCGAAATAATCGGTGAACCCGGCAGAGGCGAGGGCGCCGATCAGGACGATCTTGCGGGATGCCTCAAGGCATTCGACGGCAGCTTCAAGGGTGGCGGGATCGATGTCGTCGACAAGGGCCTTGATGTTGTCGATACACGCCGACACCTGACGTGGCAGCAGGGGCTGGCCGGCATCCGATTGCAGCCGCCTCGCCTTGTTCTGGAAAGTGTCGTCTCCCCTCCGGCTGAGTTCCGCCCGTGCCTGCTCGCGCAAGGTCTCGTAATCCGGGTAGCCGAGGGCCCGCGCAAGCCGGGTATAGCTCGCTGGCGAAACTCCGCTCGCCGATGCCACGGCACGCAGGCTGCGTGTGGCAATTTCGACCTGGTTTTCAGCTACATAGTCGGCCGCGATGCGCAATGTCTCGCTGAGATCGGTGTAATTGGCCGAAATTGCGGATTTGAGCTGTGGCGGCGAAATGGTTTCCATAGGGTTACTGTTTCATTTGTCTTTCGCCTTGTCAATTTTTGAAACAAATGTTTCGCCGTCAAGAAATCCCGAGAAGAACCCGACGTAAGTCCGGTGCGTGCTGCCGTCTGGTGACCTTCGCCAATCCGGATGATTGCCGAGGAGTCCGGGCCATTTGAGCGTATTTGCAATGATAAAAATACACGTATAAATTGAATCTTTTTAGCATGTACACTTTATGGTTTAAATAGTGTTACAATCCATTGGGGAGACTGGGCTTTTCCATTTGTTGGAGTAGGGAAGGATTAAGATCATGACTGTTTTCAGAACCAATGCGCTGGTGTCCGGTGTGCTCTCGCTGGTCTTAAGCGGGCCCGCCTTCGCGGGCGGTTATTTCGAGGTCGAACCGGGTGTCGATATCTATTACGAGGACCAGGGATCGGGGCAGCCGATCGTGCTGGTGCCCGGATGGACATTCACAACCGAGGTTTTCGAACACCAACTCGCGGCTTTTTCGAAAACCAACCGGGTGATCGCCTTCGACCCGCGCAGCCACGGCCGGTCCACGGTGACGATGGAAGGCAACAACTACGTCACCCAGGGTGCGGACCTTGGCAGCCTGCTCGACTATCTGAAGGTCGAAAAACCTGTGCTGGTCGGCTGGTCGTTCGGATGTCTGGCGACGTGGGAGTTCATCAAGGTCCGGTCGACAGACGCGGCCTCCGCGCATATGTGCATCGATCTGTCGCCGACACCCCTGACCGGCAGGGACGGTGACTGGGCCGAGGGCAGCGTGTCCGAAATCGCCGAGTTCTACGGCGGTGTGCAGACCGCCGAAGGGCACCGCGATGTCATCAACTGGTATGCCGATGAAATCATGATCGAGCAGGACTACACGCCCGATCTCGAGCGCTGGATCGTCGACCAGTCGACACAGTCACCGCCCTGGGTGGCAGCGGCCTATCTCGCGGCGGGCAATTTCAGCAACTACCTGGAAACCGCAAGGGAGGTGGATGCGCGCATGCCGTCGTCCTTCGTGATCGCCGATCACTGGGCGGACACCGCGAAGGCCTACCTTGCCAAACACACGCCGAACAGCAACGTCCATGCCTTTGGCGGTCACATGATGTTCTGGGAGTATCCGGAGAAATTCAATCCGATCCTGTCCGGATTCATCGCACGGATCGAATAGGCTTGCAGAGTTTGGTCCGGTGCCGGCACGCGGCCGACACCGGACCGGTCACATGCCGCTCAGCACGTTTGAAGCGTGTAGACGGCGAACAGGCCGTCCGGGTCCGTATCCGCGTCCAGAATGCGCCAGCCGCCCTGGCCGGCAATGGCGGAAAAGGCCTCCGGGCTGTACTTGTGAGAATTCTCCGTGTGGATCGTCTCGCCCCGGACGAAGGAGATGTCTTTGCCGGCAATCGTCACAGTCTGGGCCTTGAGGCTCTCCAGATGCATCTCGACACGGCTTTCCGGGGCGTTCCAGACCGCCTTGTGCGTAAAGGCGGCCAGGTCGAAATCCGCATCCAGCTCCCGGTTGATCCGCTGGAGCAGGTTCTGGTTGAAAGCCGCCGTGATCCCGGCGGGATCGTCATAGGCCTCCAGGAGAACGTCTTCCGCCTTGGGCCGGTCGACACCGGCGATCAGCGTCGCACCCGGCATGGCCTCACGGATGTTGCGCAACAGCCGCGCGGCTTCGGCCGTTTCGAAGTTGCCGATGGTGGAGCCGGGAAAGAACACGAGCACCGGCAACTCCGGCAACAGCGGCAGTTTGCCGAACGGCTGGGTGAAATCGGCTGCGACCGGGATCACGGCAAGCGACGGATAGGCCCGGCGCACCCGCTCGGCGGCGGCTTTCAGGTGGTTGGCCGAAATATCGATCGGCATATAGACCGACAGATCCTGGAAGGCATCGAGCAGCAGGTCGGTTTTGCGGCTCGAGCCGCTGCCGAGTTCCACCATGGCACCGCGTGCGCCCGGCAGACGCCGGTATTTCGCGGCATTTTTCTTGAGGATCTCCAGTTCCGTGCGTGTTGGATAATAGGCGTCGAGCTCGGTGATCGCTTCGAACAGATGCGAACCGACATCGTCGTAGAGCCACTTGCTGGAGATCGTCTTGCGCTCGCGCGTCAGGCCATCAAGGATGTCCTCGCGGAAAATCTGCACCTGTTCGTCGGGAATTGCATGTTTGGTCATTGATCGCCCGCCAGTCTGAGGCCCAGCATCTGCCAGCGCTGGTGTGGATAAAAGAAGGTGCGGTAGGACGCGCGCATCTGGCGTTGCGGCGTGGCGCAGGAACCGCCGCGCAGGACCATCTGGTTCACCATGAACTTGCCGTTGTATTCGCCGATCGCGCCCTCAGGCGGCGTGAAGCCGGGATAGGGGGAGAACGCGCTGGAGGTCCATTGCCAGACATCGCCCCACAGGCCGGGCCGGCGGCCGACCGGAACCAGTGCGCCGCTGTCCAGAAAATTTCCCTGGATACGGGTCGCCGCGGCGGCAGCCTCCCATTCGGCTTCCGTGGGCAGACGGTGCCCGGCCCAGCGGGCGAAGGCGTTAGCCTCGTAGTAGCTGACATGCACCACGGGGGCGGCAAGGTCGACCGGCCGCGGTCCCTGAAGCGTGAAGGTCCACCACGCGTCGTCCTGACGCCACCAGTAGAGCGGGCTGTCCCAGCGGTTTTGCTCCTTCACGGCCCAGCCTTCCATCAGCCAGAGCGTCTGGTCGGTGTAGCCGCCGTCTTCCATGAAGGCGATCCATTCGCCGTTGGTGACCGGACGGTCGGCAAGCCGGTAGGGCTCCAGCCAGACCTTGTGGCGCGGACCTTCGCAATCATAGGCGAAGCCCGTGCCGTCATGACCGATCTCGAGCAGGCCGCCGTCGTGACAGGTCCAGCCGGGCGTGCTGACCGCACTGACCTGGGCAGGGCTAGGGGCGCGATAGGCGGGCAGCAGGGGATTGTAGGAAAAGGCGTTGAGAAGATCGGTGACCAGCAGTTCCTGGTGCTGCATCTCGTGATGGCAGCCAAGCGTGATCAACTCGTCGAGCCGGTCTCCCTCCAGTTCGAACGCGTCCCGGTCAAGACCGTCGCGAAGGGCGTCCTCCACATGGGCACGGTAGCTCAATACGTCGGGAACGGACGGTCTGGACAGAAGCCCGCGCCTGGACCTTGTGTGCCTGGGGCCGGCCTGGACGTAGTAGGAGTTGAACAGCAATGCGAAGCGGTCGTCCCTGGGCTGGTAGCCCGGAAGCGAGGGCTTCAGGATGAACTCCTCGAAAAACCAGGTCGTGTGCGCCAGATGCCATTTGGGAGGGCTGGCATCCTCCATCGATTGCAGGCCCATGTCTTCGTCACTCAGGGGAGCGGCGAGAGCGAGCGATTGCGCCCGCGTCGCCTCGAACAGGTCTGAAGCGGACGCTTCCCGTGACGGTTCCGTCCGTCCGTCCAATAGTGTCATCTTGATCCCTCCACGCGGGCGCCGGCTGTGCCTCCAGCCGGACCGTTGAGTGCCACCAGGTTGCCTGAAGGTAGGAGCGGAGGCCGGATTTCCAATGCAGGGAATTGCACCGCCAGCGTGCATAAATGCGCTGCCGGACACCTTGAACCCAATGTGTTTACGATTTTAAACATTGTTTTGTTTTTGCTCAATTTGGCTTTCTATGGATGGTAAATGCGCAAGTGATTGAAATTATGCGCAATCGGCTTTTCGCACCCTTGCGCCGGTCAGGGAGCAGGGTGCCGGAACCTTAAAAAAGCCCTCCTGACAGCGGAGCGTCAGGAGGGCTTTGATCCCGACTTCACATTGATGTGAGGACGTGCCGATCGAGTTTTTCGCGGCCGGATTTCGAGGAGGGCGGCAGGCATCGGCGCGCGAGGTTGCCTTGTGGGCCGGTTTGATGGCACAGCTTGTTTCCAGAACAACAAATCGACACGGAGCGGCGCGATTAAGCGGAACCAGCTCCGGGAGGACGCCGCATGCTCGATATCAAGGGATCCATCCCCGCGCTCGTCACGCCTTTCAGGGACGGCAAGGTGGACTGGGAGGCGCTCGAGCGTCTTGTCGAATGGCACATTGCGGAAGGCAGTGACGGTCTTGTGGCCGTGGGCACCACCGGCGAAAGCCCGACCGTCGCCAAAGACGAGCACAAGGACATCATCAGGCGCGTGGTCGGCCAGGTCCGTGGTCGCATTCCGGTAATCGCCGGCACCGGTTCCAACGCCACCGCCCAGTCGCTCGACATGCTTCTGGCTGCCGAAGCCGCCGGCGCCGACGCGGCGTTGATCGTCACGCCCTACTACAACAAGCCGAACCAGGCGGGGCTTTTGGCGCACTACCGGGTTCTTCACGACAGCAGCAATCTGCCGATCATCCTTTACAACATTCCCGGCCGCAGCGTGATCGACATTCTGCCCGACACAATGGCCGAACTGGCGCGCTGGCCGAGGATTATCGGCGTCAAGGATGCCACCGGCAGCATGGAACGGGTCAGCCGGCAGCGCGCCCTGTGCGGCAAGTCCTTCATCCAGCTCAGTGCGGAAGACGCCGCCGCGCTCGGCTTCAACGCCCATGGCGGCCGGGGCTGCATCTCCGTCACCGCCAACGTGGCCCCGCGCCTGTGCGCCGAATTCCAGAAGGCTTCCCTGGCCGAGGACCTGGAACGGGCCCGGGACTGCCAGGACCGCCTTCTGCCGCTTCATTCGGCGGTCTTCCTGGAGCCGCCGGCGGCTTGCGTGAAATACGCGCTCTCCCGCCTGGGCCATTGCCTGGAGGACACCCGGCTGCCGCTGACGCCCGTGACCGGCGAAACCAGGCAGGCGATCGACCGGGCGATGGAGATTGCGGGCCTCCTCAGGTAACAAACGGTCCGATTGCCGGGCAGAAGGCCGCACACCAGCCGGTCAAGTTGGGTGGCGGAGCCATTTTCAAGCCGTTGCGGACCCCTGTGCGCCTGCAGATGACCCTTCGGGAACCTCATTTTGTGATGTTCGTCACACTTTGGCTGCGCATGTTTGTTCGCACCCTGGGGCGTACTGTGCAGATTTCTGCACATAGCCATATTTCACGAGGCCCGGAGAATTGTCGGTTCAGGTAATAAAATCAATAGTTTGATGTTTTTTCGGCAAACTGGCACACCCGTTGCAATTCAACTGGTATCGGCGCCACACACCAACGGCGCCCCGGAAATCAGGTAACATCGCATTCAGGCAACATTGCCTTCAGGTCAGCCAGCAAGGAGTACTGAAATGTCCAACATCGCTTACATCACCGTCAAGGGCGCAACCCAGGGCGACATGACAGCCGACGCGACCACCGCCGACAGCATCGGCAACCTGTGGCAGGAAGGCCATGAGGGCCAGTCCCTCGTGTACCACTTCGAGCAGAACGCCGTTGTTCCGCGGGACCCGCAGTCCGGGTCCATCATCGCCACCCGCCGCCACATGCCGACCACCTTCATGAAACCGGTCGACAAGGCCACCCCGCTGTTGTGGCAGGCATTGGCCACCGGTGAGGCTCTGGAGATCGAAGTGCACTTCTGGCGCACCTCCACGGCCGGTGTTCAGGAGCACTACTACACGATCAAGTTCACCGACGCGGTTCTGGTGGAAGGCAAGACGATCCTGCCGGAACGTCACCGACGACAAGAACGCCTCGCGCGGCGACACCGACAAGTGGTCCTTCACCTACCGCAAGGTGGAATGGACCCACGAAAAGGCCGGCACAAGCGCTTCGGACGACTACCGCGCTCCGGTCACCTGATCGCCAGGACTGACTTCAAAACGAAATTGGGCCGCTTTCTGCGAAGCGGCCCATGCAGCCGGCAGGACGCCCCTCCCGCCGTCTGGAACCGCCCGGCCCTGCACCGGGCGGTTCTTTTTCGTCACAAGCCGGGACGTTCTTTCGAACTTGCGGCCTGGTGATCTACTGCACTCGTGGAAACAGCGTTTCGATCTCGCCAAGGTCGCTGTCGCCCTGCAGCCGATCCAGCTCCGGTTTCCACGGATGGACGGCGTCCGGCGCGTTCAGCATCGTCAGCGCCCGGCCGGCGGATCCCGGGATCACCTGGGTGAGCGCTTCCATGACGACGCGCAGGCAATCGAGGGTCACATAGATCACCGTCTGGCACCGTTCCCTGGTGTCGTCGTTCTTGATCAACTCCCACGGCGCCTGTTCGGCGAAATAGTTGTTCATCTCGTCGGCCACGGTGATGATCGACTGCATCCGGGCCGGGATTTCGGCCAGGCTGATCCAGCCGCCGAGGCCTTCCGTTGCCGCGATCACCGACTTGCGGATGGCTTCGTCGGCTTCCGTAAGGGCGCCCGGCGCGGGCAGTTTGCCGTCGAACCGCGCCTTGGAGAATTTCGCCGCGCGCGACAGCAGATTGCCGATCTTGTTGCCCAGTTCGGTATTGTAGGTCTGCTTGATGAAATCGACAGAGATCTGGCTGTCGCTGTCGGCGCGCATGTGCCGGGCGAGATACCAGCGCAGGGCATCGACGCCGAGTTCCGCGATCACTTCCATCGGGTCGACCACATTGCCGATGGACTTGGACATCTTCATGCCGCCGGCGCCGACCCAGTGGCTGTGCACGGACAGTTTCTTCGGCAGCGGCAGGCCGGCCGCCATCAGCATGATCGGCCAGTAGACACCGTGCGGCTTGAGGATGTCCTTGCCGATCAGGTGCTCGCATTCGGCCCACCAGGGCGCGTAGCTTTCGTCCGGCCAGTCGATGTTGGTCAGGTAGTTGGCGAGGGCGTCGAACCAGACATAGGTGACGAAGTCGGTGTCGAACGGCAGTTCCACGCCAAGGGTCACGCGGGTCTTCGGCCGCGAGATGCACAGGTCGTCCAGCGGCTCGGACAACATCTGCTTCAGCTCGTTGCGGAACGCCTCCGGCTGAACGAAGTCCGGATGGTCCGCAATGTGCTGCAGCAAGCGCTCGCGGAACGGCTCCATCTTCAGGAAATAATTGGTCTCGTCCGTCTGCTCCACCTTCATGGTCGGGTGCAGCGGGCACTGGCCTTCTTCCGTCAGGTCTGATTCTTTCTTGAACTCCTCGCAGCCCTTGCAATAGGTGCCGGTGTAGTTCTTCTTGATAATCAGGTCCCTGTCGAAGATCGACTGCTCCATGCCGGCGACGGCCTGTTTGTGGCCCTCCCGGCTGGTGCGCACGAAATAGTCGTAGGCGACGTCCAGCTTGTCGAAGACACCCTGGAATTCCTTGCAGCGCATGGCGAGAAAGTCGTCGATCGGCATACCCAGATCGGCGGCGGCTTCCTGGTTCTTCTGGCCGTGCTCGTCGACGCCGGTGGACAGCTTCAGTTCATGCCCCAGCGCCATACGGTTGCGTTTCAGGATATCGGCCATGATGGAGGTGAAGGCGTGGCCGATATGCGGGGAACCGTTGACGTAGTAGATCGGGGTCGTGATGTAGCTTTTCATCGACATGCTTTCGGATTTCCGGCTGAAGCGGGCGGAGCGCCAAGATGTGCTGCCGCGCCGTCGCTGGGACAAGCCCAACAATGAGGTTGAAGCTATATTTCACACTCATGAGGTCAAGAAAAGCCCCGCCTCGGGTTTTGCGGGCTCCGGCTTCAGCGCGGGCTTGCCCGATCGACCTGTCCAGAACCATCAGTCAGGTGGTCCGGTTCCGGAAAACGCGTTGGTTAACCGGCCGCCCCGACCTTGAGCCGGGGCCAGCTTCGCGAGTTCTGGGGCAGGTTCCGGATCGAGTCCGGGACAGCGGGGAGGCAACGGTTGGGTATCCTTCCACTCACCCGATCAGCCAGATCCCGCCAAGCACGAACAGGGCCAGGAATGCCGTCTGGGTGGCGAGCATCCAGATCGCCGGGCCGCCGACTTCCAGAAGTTTCGGGATCGAGGTCTTCATGCCGACCGCGGCAATGGCCGCCAGCAGCGCCCAGCGGGACACCTGACCGGCCAGGTCCTTGGCGGGCTCCGGAATCAGGCCGAGGGAATTGAGCGCCGCCAGCACCAGAAACGCGATCACGAAACCCGGCATCAGCGGCGGACGGGCAGCGTCCGGTCCGGTGCTGCTGCGCAGGATCAACGCGGCAACGAGCACGATAGGCGCCAGCAGCGTCACGCGGATCAGCTTGACCAGGGTGGACAGGTCACCGGTTTCCTCGGAGATCGAGAAGCCGGCACCGACCACCTGGGCGACATCGTGGATCGTTCCGCCCAGGAACACCCCCGTCTCGTCCATGGAAAGCCCGAGCGCACTCGTCAGGATCGGATAGAAGATCATGGCCAGCGTCGACAGCACCGTCACCGTGATCACCGTGAATGCAAGATCCCGCTCCGCGTGCTCCCGTTTCGGCAGGATCGACCCGATCGCCATTGCCGCTGACGCGCCGCAGATGGCGACGGCGCCGCCGGAAAGAAACGAAAACAGCCGGTCCTTGCCGAACAGTCGGCCGATCAGCAGCGAAAAGCCGATCGTGGCCAGCACGCCGCAAATCACCAGCAGCAGAAACGGCAGGCCGAGGGCCTGGACCATGTCCACGCTGATACGCACCCCGAGCAGGGCGACGCCGAGCCTGAGCAGGCTGCGCGCGGAAAAGGCAATGCCTTCCGCCGTGCGCTGTTCCTCCGCCAGAAAATTGAGCGGCATGCCGAGCAGGATCGCCATCAGCATGGCGGGCGCACCGTAATGCTCGTTCAGGAACTGCGCCGCGATGGCGACCAGTCCGGCAATGACGAGGCCGGGGAACAGCCGGTTGGCCCGGTCCTTCAATGGTGCAACCAATGTGTGTCCTTTTGCTTTTCTTATCTGTCGACCGGCAGGCCGCTCGGGACCGTGGCGGGAATGCCGAAGGGCGGAGCGGCCACGGAGCCGGTCCCGGTAAGTGCCTTGAGGAACGCCACCAGGTCGGAAATCTCCGCCTCCGCCAGCGCGACAGGCCCAATATCCCTGAACCGGGCATGGCGCGCCATCTCGCGGGCGTCGTTCCAGACCGCGAAATCGACGGCGGCAAGCCAGGGCGCGTCGGGCAGGGCGGCCGTGTCCGGGGCCCATGCCTGCAGCATTCTGTCAGGGGCTAGATGGTGGCGGATGATGCCGTCCAGGGTCGGATAGGCGCCATTATGGCCGTAGGGCGCTGTCAGCTCCACATTCCGGAGCATGGGCGTGCGGAACCGGTAGGCATCTTCCAGCCGGTCGCTTTCGCCCATGCGGCCGACGTCGCGCACCATGGGGTCGAACCGGCGGGTCCGGCCCGGTCCGAAGGGCGGCAGTCCGATCGCGTGGAATTTCTGGTCGCTCATCAGCTTGCCCGAATGGCAGCTCGCGCAATTCGCCTTGCCGTAGAAGAGCGCCATGCCGCGCGTCTGCGCTCCATCCAGGGCTGTCGTGTCACCGGCAATATAGCGGTCGAACGGACTGTCGAGGCTCTGCCATTCGATCGCCTGGAAGGCGGCGAGGGCGTTGGCGATCTCCACGATGGTGACCTGCTCCGGGGTGTCGATATGATCGAAGGCGTCGACGAACAGACGGCCGTAGTCCGGGATCACGCGCACCCTCTTGGCGAGGATCGGCCAGGCGGCATCGATGCGATCGTGGATCGCGCCGGCGATTTCGTTTTCCCTCGGGTTGCCGGACATCTCGAACTGGGCAACCAGCGGAAACACCGCCTGTGCGGCCAGCAGGGAATTGAAGCCGTCGGGCAGCCATTCCTCCGCCGGTGAATTGAAGCCGTTGTCATAGGTGTCCGCAACCGAGAGCCGGCCATCGTGGAAGAGGGTGTGAAGCTCTTTTGTGCCAAGATTCCAGAGGCCTGGAGCGTTTCTCGGAATCCGTTTCCTGATCCGGTCGCCGCCTGTTCCGGCAAGTCGGTCCGGTCCCAGTCCTTCCCCGCCTTCGCCGATGCCGAGCGACAGCCCGTCGCCGGTGCCGTGCCGCGGGTGATGGCATGTGGCGCAGGCAATATTCCTGTTGCCGGACAGGATCCTGTCGTAAAACAGGAGCTGGCCGAGCGCGGCCTGCCTGTGGTCGAACGCAAGGAAATCGGCTTTGGTCAGCGGGGCGGGCAGCTCTGCCGCCAGGGCGGGCACCGAGACAAGAACCAACAGAGGAAACGACAGGACACCATGAAGACGACGTTGCAAGCCGCGATGCTGTATTTTGCCGTTCTGGCCGGGCCGGCTTTCGCCGAAATCGAACAGGCGCGCGACCTGATGGAGGCCAACCGTTACGAGGAGGCGATGAAGGAGCTGTGGCCGGCGGCGCGCTCCGGCAATGCCGATGCCGAGGAGCTGATCGGCGTGATGTACGCCATGGGTCTTGGCGTGGAACGCGATGACCGGCGCGCCTTCGAATGGTATCTTCGAAGCGCCATGAAAGGCCATCCCGGTGCGCAGTCTGGGGTCGGCTGGTACTACGAGGTCGGTCGGGGACTGCCGGCGCCCGATCTCGTCAGGGCCTACATGTGGTACACGCTCTCGGCCATCGGTGGCGATCCCGATGCGGCGATCTCTCTGGAAGAGGTGGTCAAGAAGATGACCGGCGAGGAAATTGAAAAGGCGCATGTCCTGGTCGATGACTACAAGGTCTGGATGTATCCGTTCCGGTGAGGGTCGGTTCTGATCGGATCAAGGCTCCACGCTGAAACCTTCATCGGATTGGAACCGCAATGAAATTGCCGAAGGCAGGAACCCGGCCGTAGCCGGGTTCCCTTGTCAGATCAGTTCAGGTCCGCGTCGCGGGCCCCGTTGACGTCGGTGTCTGCAGCCTGAACGGCTTCTTCCAGCGCGCCGAAGATTTCCTCGCCGCGGCCGACATTGGCCTTGAACCAGTCATAGACCGGTGCGGCGGCTTCCCTGAAGGCGGCCTTCTGATCCGGGGTCGGCACGTAGAGATCGCCGCCGCCGGTAACGAAGTCCTCATAGGCCTGGATGGACTTGCGCTTCGGCGAGGCGAAGGTCGCCTGCTGAAGGGCGTAGAAGCCGTCGACGACCACGCGGCGGAGGTCTTCCGGCATGGACAGGAACTTCTCGTTGTTCATCCACCACAGCGCGCCCATGTAGGCGTGGCCGTCCAGGGTGACATATTGCAGGCCTGCATCCGGGAATTTCATGCCCATGATGTCGGTGATGCCGTTCTTGGAGCCCTCGACGACACCGGTCTGGAACGAGGTGAACAGCTCCGGCCACGGGATCGGGGTCGGGGAAGCGCCAAGGGCCTTGACCAGTTCCTGCGGCAGGTCGGCGACAACGGTGCGGATCTTCAGGCCCTCCATGTCGGCGGGCTCGGCCACCCGGCGCTTGGTGTTGGCGAAGTTGCGCCAGCCGCCGGTGTTGCCGACGGTCATCAGGCGGATGGAATTGTCACTGTCTTCAAGCGCCATGGTGCGCATGGTGCGCACGAAATCGCCGGACAGGACATGTTCGGCGATGCGGTCGTCGCTCATCATGTAGGGCAGGTCGAGGACCTGAACATACGGAAAGATGCCCGATGCGCCGCCGGAGGTGGAGATGTAGATGTCGATCGCGCCGCCGGCGATGCCCTGCAGGCACTCTGCGCCGTTGGAGCAAAGCTGGGTACCGATGAACAGTTCGACTTCGATGGCACCGTTGGAAGCGGCTTCAACGAAGTTCTTGAAGACGACGAGACCGTCATAGTCCTCGTCGTTCTCGTTGGAGTTGGCGGTTGCACGCAGCGTATAGTCCGCGGCCATGGCACTCATGGCCGAGCCGGCGAGCATCGCCGCGACGGTGAGTGTCTTCAAAGTGGTTTTGAGCATCAGGTTCCTCCCATTATAAAGCTCAGGATCAGTTGGCAAATCCGGTCAAACGCGGGATCGTCATCGAAAGTGCCGGGATATAGGTGATCAGGAAGATCACCGCGACCTCCACCGCCAGAAACGGCAGAATGGCCTTGGCTATGGTTTCAACCCGTTCTCCTGAAACCGAAGCCGCGACGAACAGCACCAGCCCCATCGGCGGCGTCGCCAGACCGATGGTCAGGTTGACGCTCATGATGATGGCGAAGTGGATGGGGTCGACCCCCATCGAGATGAAGATGGGGCCGAGGATCGGTCCCAGAATGATGATCGCCGGCCCCGCGTCCAGGAACATGCCGACGATGAACAGCAGCAGGTTGATCAGGAACAGCAGGATCAGGGGATTGTCGGACAGGCTCAGCACGAAACCGGCCATCAGTTCCGGCGCGTGGCTGAGACTGACGACGGTCTTGAAGGCCATCGCCGCGCCGACCAGCAGCAGCACCACGGCGGAGGTGATGCCGGCCCGGTTGAGCACACCGGGAAGTTCTGCCGGCTTGAGCGAATGCAGCACGAAGAAACCGATCACGAGGGCATAGGCAACGGCAACGGCCGCCGCTTCCGTTGGCGTGAACACGCCGAGCAGGATGCCGCCGAGGATGATGATCGGCGTCTGCAGCGGCGCGACCGCCTTCTTGCACACCATGCGGAAGTCGCTGGAGACCGCCCCGCGCAGGCTCATCAGCAGGGCATGGACCAGAACGAGAAACACCGCGAAGAGCAGAAGGGTCATCGCCGTGGAATAGTCCGCAATGCCCAGCCCTCTGGCGGCGATCCCGGCACATGCGGTCGCCAATCCGGCCAGGTTGATCCGCAGCACCACGAACGAGAACCAGTATTCGACAGGCGCCATGGCCTGGCCCGGGTTGACGATCCTTTGGGCTTTCGGCAGATCGTATTTGTCGGCCATGACCCGAACCACCAGCATCAGGCCGATGCCGACCATCACGCCGGGAACGATGCCGGCCAGGAACAGCGCGGCGACGCTCTCGCCCATGACATAGGCGTAGATGATCATGATGCCGGACGGTGGTATGATCGGGCCGATGACGGAGGAGGCGGCAGTCACCGCGGCGGCGAACTTGCGGGTATAGCCCTGTTTTTCCATGGCCGGGATCAGCATGGAGCCGAGCGCGGACGTGTCGGCTACGGCCGACCCCGAAAGGCCGGCGAACAGCATCGACGACAGGATGTTCACATGGGCCAGGCCGCCGCGCAGGTGGCCCATCAGAGCCTGGGAGAACTCCACAAGGCGCATGGTGATGCCGCCCTTGTTCATCAGCTCGCCGGCAAGCATGAAGAACGGAATCGCCATCAGAGGAAAACTGTCCATGCCGTTGTAGACGTTGCGGTAGAGCAGCGTGATGTCGCGCTCCTGGCCGTTCATCCACAGAAGGATGCCAGGCGCGGCCAGCAGGCCGAAGAAGACCGGCAGGCCGATCATCAGGAACAAGAGGAAGACGGGGAGGAACCAGATCAGCATCAGTCAGCCCCCGCCATGTCCGCGTCCGCGATCACCGGCAGGCGCTCAGCTCCGCCCAGGGTGTCGATCAGGTTGCGCAGGATCAGTTCGGCATTGACCAGGATCAGAAGGCCGACGCCGACCAGCAGCGAAGCCATCATCCAGCTGCGCGGGACGCGGATCCACTCGGTGAGCATGAGATTGCCCGGGACATATAGGGAGGCGGTCGCGAACCGGCCGCCGAAGCCGGTGACTTCGGCATAGCCGATCTGGACCGCGACAATGAGGACAGCGAGTGAAATCAGCAGCAGCAGCAGCGACAGAAGGTTGCCGACAAGGCGGGGAAGGGCATGGGTCAGCATGTCGATGGCGACGAACCCGCCGCGCCGGAAGGCGGTCGGGGCCATCAGACCGGTCATCCACAGCATGCAGAAGCGCGCGGCCTCGTCGGGCCAGGGCAGCGCGTTGTTGAAGACATAGCGAAACACGACCTGAATCAGGATCGCGACCACCATCAGGGCCACGGCAGCAATGCCGATCCAGCGTCCGATCCGCAGCAGATGCGAATTGAGCCAGTCGAGCGGTGCAAGGACCGCCAGCAAAACGCCCATGCGGGCTCCTCCCTGGATCGACCTGTTTTCACGAGACATCGTGTGAAAGCGGAAAGCCGATCTTTTTTATAGTGTTAGAGAGACTTTCTTTTTCCGCTCACAGGCGGTGCCTTCTCCAACCTTCCCCTGGTCCAGGCCGCCCACCGGCCTGTCGCCGCGCTTATTCTGGCGCGATTTGTCCGAGTTTGCCTGCAAAAAACGTCAATGCGTCTCCCTGGCGCATTTCCGCCTGCACGACCTCGCCCAGAACGATCAGATGATCGCCGCCGTCATAGGCCGCATAACGTTTGCATTCGAAGCGGGCGAGACAGTTCTCGATCAGCGGCACGCCGTTGTCGTCGACCCGGTAGGTGAGCTGGTCGAAGGCATGGGCGTTGCGCACGAAACCGTTGCAGACTTGCTGCTGCTGATGGCTCAGCACATGGATGGCGTAATGGTCCGCCGGTTCGAAATAACGAAAGCGGCGCGAGCCCTTGTCCGGCATCCAAAGCACCAGCGGCGGCTCCAGCGACACGGAGGAAAAGCTGTTGGCGGTGATGCCGACCGGACCATCCTTCGATCCGGTGGTCACGACCGTGACACCGGTCGCGAAACGGCCGAACGCGTCCCGGAGCAGACGCGTGTTGTCTGCATCCGGTTCGAAGGTAACGGGATGATTGGCTGTCTGCATGGTCATCAGGGCACCTCTTGTCCAAGGGCCGCCTCGTAAAGGCGAAACCAGGTCTGCCGGTCCAGATTGACCTTCAGGGCATCGGAGATCTTGGCGATCCGGTCCGGATTGTTCGTGCCCAGAACCGGCAGAAGCTGTGCCGGATGCGCCAGCAGGAAAGCGACGGCAACCGCGGACCGGTCGACACCGTTTTCAGCCGCGATTTCGTCCAGAACGGCGCCGAGCGGACCGTCTTCGGACATCAGAGATCCGCCGCCGAGCGGCGACCAGGCCATCAGCCTGGTTCCGAGCCGCTGGTGGAACGCCAGGTCGCCGTTGGTGAAGGGCGCGGCTTCCTTCAGGGAGATCTCGATCTGGTTGGTCACCAGCCGTGCCGTCATGGCCGATTGCAGCAGTTCCCAGTCCCAGGGACGGAAGTTGGAGACGCCGACGGCCTTCACCTTGCCGCTTCTGACCAGATCGTCGAGCGCGGCGCCGGTTTCGTGAGCGTCCATCAGCGGATCGGGACGGTGAATCAGCAACAGGTCGATCGTCTCGATGCCCATGTCGGCCAGCGAAGTCTCGACGGACTTTTCGAGATGGGCGCGGGACGTGTCGTAGTGCTTCACCCTGGCGCCGGCGTAGCGGCCCACGGGCGCGACGATGTCGCACTTGGTCACGATTTCCATTTTTCCGCGCAAGGAAGGATTGGCTTTCAACGCACCGCCGAGCACGGCTTCGGCCGTATACCCGCCGTAGATATCGGCCTGGTCGAAGGTGGTGATGCCCTGGTCGAGACAGGTCTGGATCTTTCGCTCCACATAGGCGGGCGAGGTGTCGCTGTCGTCGCCGAGCCGCCACATGCCGTAGATCAGGCGGGAAAATTCGAGCGAGCCGGAGAGTTTGACACGGTCCATTAGCGACGGGCTCCATTGCCGAGCGGGGTGAGTGGGGTTTCGGCCGGAACGCGGCCATAAGCGTGGGGAAGAGAGCAGGTCTTAAGGTTCGGCAGCACCCGTGCCCCGAAATGCTTCGCTTCTTCCTCGTGGGGATAGCCGGAGAAGATGAACGCGCGGATGCCCATTTTCCGGTAGGCCTCGATCTTCGACATCATCTGGTCGGTGGACCCGACCAGGGCTGCTCCGCAGCCGGACCGTGCCCGGCCGACGCCGGTCCACAGGTTGGGTTCGATATAGCCGTGGGCGTCGGCAATCTCGCGGTTCTTCGCCTGATGGCTCACGCCGAGGGATTTGGCATCAAGCGCGCGTTCGCGGATGGCCGTGCCCTGGTCGTCATCCAGCCTGGAGACGATGTAGTCGGCATATTCCTGCGCTTCCTTTTCGGTGTCGCGCACGATCATGTGGACACGCAGGCCGTAATCGAGCGTGCGGCCAAAATTTTCGGCAACCGCATTGACCGCCTTCATGCGGCCTTCCAGCTCTTCGATCTTTTCCGGCCACATCAGGTAGACGTCGCAATGCTGGCCGCACAATTCGAGCGCGGCCGGAGAATACCCGCCGAAATAAAGCAGGGGGCCGCCGGTCTGATAGGGTTTGACGGGATCGGTGGTCAGCCCCTTGAAATTGTAGATCTCGCCTTCGTAGCTGATCTCGTCCCGCGTCCACGCCTGCTTCAGGATTTCGACCACCTCGCGCGAGCGCTGGTAGCGGTAGCCGCTGTCTGCCTGCTCGCCCGGAAAATCGGACGAGATGATGTTGACCGTCAGGCGGCCTTTCAGCATGTGGTCGAGTGTTGCGATGGTCCGGGCCAGCATGATCGGCTGCATCTCGCCGCAGCGGACCGCCGCAAGCAGATTGATCTTGTCTGTGATCGGCGCGCATCCGGCAACGAAGGACAGGGTGTCCTGGCCGACCTGGTAGGACGAGGGGCACAGAATGTTTCGAAAGCCCTGGGCCTCGGCGGTCTTGACGATCGACGAACAGTGCTCCCATGAGGAGCGCAGGCGGCCTTCGGGAACCCCCAGAAACTGATAATCGTCGGAGCACAGTGCGGCAAACCAGGAAACCTCCGCAGCATCGAGATCCGCTGATGTGACCGGAACTACTGTCATGAATCGCCTCTTCCCTGGAGCGCCGGAGTCTTGCCGTCCAGGCCTCTTGGGCGAACGGGTCTCCGTGGTTTTCGTTTGTTTTCGATTGGCTTCATTTCACCATCGATTTTTTCTTGCATATCACCCGGTTTGATGTAAATCAATAGTGTATCAATTTTGCAGGTTAGACAACCGGAACCGCCATGCCAACCGCTTCGCAGTCGCCGAACGCGCTGCCGCTCTACGTCCAGATAAGCGAGCTTTTGATCCGGGATATTGCGTCCGGGCGGCTGATCGACGGCGAGCGCCTGCCCCCTGAACGGGACATGGCGGAAGAGCTGGGGATTTCGATCGGGACCCTTCGCAAGGCCTTGGCGGACCTGACGGAAAAGGGCCTGCTTGAACGCATTCAGGGCTCGGGAAACTACATTCGTCAGGGCGGCACCCAGGAAAGCGTCTACGCCATGTTCCGGCTGGAGCTGCTGTCGGGAGGCGGCTTGCCGCGCGCGGAGATCCTGGACGTCGAGCGCATGCGCAAACCTTCGGACCTGGCCGCCTTCGGCACCAGCGAGGAGGGCACCCGCATCCGGCGCCTCAGGTATCTCAACGATGTCCTGATCGCGGTCGAGGAAATCTGGCTCGACGGCGACGCCGGAACGGTCAGGCGCGATCTCTTGTCCGATTCACTCTACCGTTTTTACCAGAAGCATCTGGGGTTCTGGATTGTCCGTGCCGAGGACAGGGTGACCATCCTGCCGCTGCCGGACTGGACGCCCGGCGTGTTCCAGAAAGCACCGGGCACCATCACGGGGTTCATCGAACGGTTCAGCTGGGCGGACCGCCCCGATCCGATCGAATATTCGCGCACCTGGTTTGACACCGACAGGGCGCATTACGTACAGCGACTGAAATAGCGGATGGAAAATCCGCATTACCGGGAGGAAAACATGGCTGCAAAGGTCAGATACGGCGTCATCGGCTGCGGCATGATGGGGCAGGAACACCTTCGCAACATCGCACTTTTGCCGGACACGGAAGTGGCCGCGATCTTTGAGCCGGATGCGGCAATGGCCGCCGCGGCGGCGGAGATCACGCCGCGCGCGATGTTTGCCGCTTCGGTGTCCGAACTGCTTGATGTCGGCGCACTGGATTGCATTCTGATCGCCAGCCCCAACCACTGCCACATACCGCAGATGGAGGAAATCCGGCGCAAGCGGCCCCTGCCGCTGCTCGTTGAAAAGCCGCTTTTCACCGATCCCAGAGATCTGGCCGAACTGGATGCCTTCAAGGCGGCCTATCCGGCGCCGGTATGGGTGGCCATGGAATACCGCTACATGCCGCCGATCGCAGCGCTGATCGAGCAGGCAGAGCGGGTGACCGGCGGCATCAAGATGCTGACCATCCGCGAACACCGTTTTCCCTTCCTGGACAAGGTCGGTGCCTGGAACCGCTTCAACCGCTATTCAGGCGGCACATTTGTTGAAAAATGCTGCCATTTCTTCGACCTGATGCGCCTGATCATGAAATGCGAGCCGGTGCGCATCATGGCCTCGGCCGGCCAGGACGCCAACCACAAGGATGAAATGTACGATGGCGAACAGCCGGACATCCTCGACAACGGCTATGTCATCGTCGATTTTGAAAACGGCGCGCGGGCCATGCTGGAACTGTGCATGTTCGCAGAAGGGTCACGCTATCAGGAAGAGGTGATCGCGGTCGGCCCGGAAGGCAAGATCGAAGCCTTCGTGCCGGGGCCGGGTCGTTTCTGGCCCGCGGATCTTGGCGATCCGCCGGTGCCGCAACTGGTCGTGTCGCCCCGCAATCCCAAGGGGCCGCGTCAGATCGACATTCCGGTTGACCCCGCAATTCTGGAGGCCGGCGATCACAATGGGTCCACCTTCTACCAGCACGCCGGTTTCGTGGCGGTCGTGCGCGGCGAGAAGACGGACCCCGAAGTGACGCTGGAGGACGGCCGACGGGCCGTCGAAATGGGTCTGGCCGCCCAGAGGTCCGCGCGAACCGGCCAGTCCGTGTCGTTCACGTCACCGGCCGTTTCCTCCGTTGCCTGCTGACAGGCAACCCTCTGTTGCGGGTTCTGCCGGCAAACGCGCCTGCGCGGGCTCCCGTCACTGCCAGTTGTCATTGGGCAGGTGCCGGGCGACGGCATCGGTGCTGTAGCCGTCCCGGCCGCGGCGCATGTTGAGCGCACGGACAGGCACCTGGTAGTTGCGTCCCGTGTCCGACTGCCGGCATTGCCGAGTGCGGTAGGCAATGTTGTTCGGCACGCCGATTGTGTTTTGCACCAGAACGCAGAAGACCTGATACTGGCCATTGAGGGGCACCTCGCGCCGGGCGCCCTGCGCCACGACGATCTGACGGTGCCGATTGAAAGACCGGTCGAACAGCAGAAAGTTGCAATATTTGGAACTGCCGTCGGGCCCGCGGGTGCTCTGGCAGTAGAACACCTCCGCATTGGCCTGGCCGGCGGAGAGAAGCGGCAGAAGCAAGCCTGCGAAGACAGCGGCGGCGGCACCTGCAAGGGCGGTTCGGTAAGCGGTCGGCATGAGATCGGATCCCTGAATTCGTCGCGGATGGTGCAAGTGTCATCTTGCAGCCGGAATATGGCTTCCCGGACTGGAAGCTGAATGTGCCGCGCATCACTGGACATTTCACGGCCGGCTGCGCAGGATCCGATATCCATGTCTTGGCTGATCCGTTTTTCAGTCGATACCGTGCCGAAGCCTGGATCAACCAGCCGGTCACCCACGCGGGAGAAAGCCAGTGCGCAAGGTCCTTTCAGTCCTCATGTCCTCAACCCTTCTTCTCCAGACGGTGCTTGTGGAAGGCGTGCTGGCCGCGCCGGCGGTTACCACGGCCAACGTCAATTTCCGCCAGGGGCCGGGAACCGGTCACGGGTCCCTGGGCACGGTGCCGAACGGGACGCCGGTGGACCTGGAAAATTGTGATGACAGCGGCGCCTGGTGTTCGGTCAGCTACAACGGCCAGAACGGCTTCATCAGCGGCCGGTACCTGCAACTGACGGAGCCGGAGGAGACCACCGGCTGGCCCCGTTCGTTCCGCACGGATGCCGGGGCCACGCTCGTGCTCTATCAGCCGCAATTTACCGAATGGGACAACTTCAAGACGCTCAAGGCACTGGTTGCCGCCGAGTATCTCGAAAACAAGGATGCCAAGCCGGTCTTCGGCGTGATTGGCGTGAGCGGTCAGACCGTGGCGGACCCCGACAAGGGCGACATCAATGTCAGTGCGCTCCAGGTGACACGGCTTGATTTTTCCGCGCTCGGGCGCGAAGCGCTTACGGATCTTTCGCTGCAGGTCGGCAAGATCATGCCCACCGGCACGATCACGGTGAAGGAGGACCGGATCACCGCGGGCCTCGCCGAATACCAGCGCATGGAGGATGTCCAGGGCCTGGGAACGGAGGCCCCGCCGGTTTTCGTATCCACCGAGCCCGCCATTCTCGTGCAGACCGAAGGGGCCCCGATCTTCGCGCCGGTCAAGGGCGTGCAGGGCCTCGGTTTTGTCGTCAACACCAACTGGGACATTCTCAAGATCGACGAAACCGGAGAGCTTTATCTGCGGGACGAAAAAGCCTGGATGTCGACGCAGGACGTATCGGCGGGCTGGCAGCCGGTGACCGAATTGCCCGAGCCTATCAGCAAGCTGCCCGACGACGACAACTGGAGTGACACCCGGGAGGCCATTCCCGCTCAACCGTTCCCCGACAACAAGGCGCCGAAGGTCATTTATTCCGACAAGCCGGCCGAAATGATCCTTTTCGATGGCGAACCGAAACTGGAACCTGTCGAAGGGACCGAACTGGAATGGGCGTCCAACACGGACAGCGACGTGTTTTTCCTGAAGTCCACGTCCACCTGGTACATTCTGGTCTCCGGGCGCTGGTTCAGATCGTCGTCGCTGGAGGGTCCCTGGGTCTTCACCACGCCGGACATGCCCTCGGATTTCCTGAACATTCCCGAAGACGCCCCCTACTACTCGGTGCGCGCCACCATTCCCGGCACCTCGGAAGCCGCCCAGGCCCGCCTGAAAGCGAGTATTCCGACGACGGCGCGGGTCGAGACCGGTTCGCTCAGCGCGGATGTGGCCTATGCGGGGGATCCGGAGTTTACACCGATCGAAGGGACCTCGATGTCCTATGCGCTCAACACGAGCGACCAGGTCATCCAGGTCGGTGCGAAATACTATGTGCTCCAGGACGGTGTCTGGTTCGTCGGCGACAGTCCGGAGGGGCCGTTCGAGGTGGCAACCTCGGTTCCCGACCAGATCTATACCATCCCGCCGTCCTCGCCGGTCTACAACACCACCTATGTGCGGATCTACGAAACCGAACCCGGTGCGGTCTGGTACGGCTACACGATGGGGTATCTGACGGGATTCCTGGCCTGGGGTGTCTTCGTCTACGGCACGGGCTATTATTACCGGCCCTGGTACCGTCCCGGTGTCCGGCCGATCTACTTTCCGCGGCCGGTGACTTACGGCATCGGCGCCTTCTACAATCCCGTGCGCGGCACCTACGGCCGCTATGGCTATGCCTATGGGCCGCGGCGCGGCATCGCCGGCGGCGGCATCTACAATCCGCGCACCGGCGGTTACATTCGCGGCGGTGCCATCAGCGGGCCGCGCGGCAGCGCCGGCTTCATCTCCGCCTATAACCCGCGCACCGGCAATCGCATTGTCGCGGGCGGCGCCAGGGGGATCTACGGTTCGTGGGGTGGCAAGGTCGTCACCGGACCGCAGTGGTCCAGAACGCGCGCCCTTCAGGCCGATGGGGCGAAGCGCTGGCAGCAGGAAGGCGCGGCCGGACGGGTGGCCAGTCTCGATCGGCGCGGCGATGTCTTTGCCGGACGGGACGGCTCGGTCTATCGGCGCGAGGGCGAGAACTGGCAGAAATTCCAGGGCGGCAGATGGGGAGAGGTCGCGGCACCCTCGCGTGACGACATCCGGAACCGGCTCGGGAATGCCGGCGCGGGGGCGGCTATCGGCGCGGGCGGAGCGCTGGCGAACCGGCCGGCCGGCGACAGGACCCGGCCCAATGTCCAGCGCCCCAATGTGCAGCGCCCAACGAATCTGCCGGCCGGCCAGCGGCCAAATGTTCAAAGGCCGAACGTGCAGCGGCCGGCCCAGCGACCGAACGTGCAGAGGCCGCCCGCGCAACGGCCAAATGTGCAGCGGCCCAATGTCCAGCGGCCGGCGCAGCGCCCCGCGACCCGTCCGGCACAGCGGCCGCAGGCGCCCGCCCACCTCAACCGCGACCGCAGGGCGCGTCAGTCCGGCAACAGCCAGGTCAACCGGCAGCGCAACGTGCAGCGGTCCCGGCCGCAACAGGCACGGCCGAAGCGCGGCGGTGGTGGCGCACGCCGCCGCCGCTGAGGCGATCCTCATTCGCGGTGCTGGAGGCGTCTTTCTGTTGAAACACGCTAAATGGGCAGGTCGCGGGCAACCGCGATCGCCTCCATGGTCATGTAGGACGTGACCGTGTCCAGGTCGACCTTCTCGATCAGGCGCTGGTAGACCCTGTCAAAGGCGTTCATGTCTTCCACGACCACTTTCAGCATGTAGTCGTAGTCGCCCGCGATCCGGTAGAAGTCGATCACGTTCGCAAGACCCGTGACCTCGCCCCGGAAGGTTTCCAGCCAGTCCTTGGAATGGTGCCGGGTGCGGATCAGAACAAACACTGTCAGGTCGAGCCCGAGCCGTTCGGGATCGATCCGCACCGTATGACCCTCGATAAGTCCGCTTGCGTAGAGCGCCTTCAACCGACGCCAGCAGGCGTTCTGGGACAGCCCGACCGTGTCTGCGAGTTCGCGCTGCGACAGCCGGGCGTCCTGCTGCAGGGCGCGGACCTTATCGGACGGTTGCGCGCCGGATTGATCGGCGAGGGGGCGACGATTGCCGGTCCGTTCGGCGACTAGGAGCTGATCTATGCCGATTATTTCGCCTCGGGACGGGCCCTGCGCCAGATCGAGGATTTCGTCATGGAGGAGGTGCTGCCGGTTTACGCCAACAGTCACACCCAGGCCTCTTATTGCGGCAACGCCATGACCTGCATGCGCGAAGCGGCCCGGTCGGAAATTTCCCGGATCTGCGGTGCGGATGACACCTTCGCGACGGTTTTCTGCGGCTCGGGCGCAACCGCGGGACTGAACCGGCTGGTGCATCTGCTCGGGGTATCCGGCGCGGCGGAGCAGGGGGAATTTCCTCTGGTCGTGATCGGACCCTACGAACACCATTCCGACATCCAGCCCTGGCGCGAGAGCGGTGCCGAGGTCATCGAAATCGGCGAGGCGCATGACGGCGGACCCGATCTGGACGAACTGGAGACGGTTCTGCGCGCCGGCGGCGGGCAACGCCTGATCGTCGGTGCCTTTTCGGCGATGTCGAATGTCACCGGGATCGTCACCGACGAGGATGCGGTCACGCGAGTGCTGAAGCGGTATGGCGCTCTCGGCGTCTGGGACTGTGCCGGCTCCGCGCCGTATCTGACCGTCGACATGAAGGCGGGCACGGATATGCAGAAGGACGCCGTCGTCCTGTCGCCGCACAAGTTCATCGGCGGCCCGGCGGCCTCCGGGATCATGATCGTGCATAAGGACGCCGTCCGCAAGGACACGCCGGTGTTCCCGGGGGGCGGCACGGTGCGTTTCGTCTCGCCCTGGGCCCACGACTACGCCGGCAACGTCGCCGCGCGCGAGGAGGCGGGCACGCCGAATGTGATCGGCGACATCCGCGCGGCACTCGCGTTTCTCGTCAAGGAGACCATCGGCCAGAGCCGGATGGACGAGCGCAATGCCGCCTGGCGTGCCCGGGCGCTGGCGGCCTGGCGGGACAATCCGGCCATCGAAATCCTGGGCAACGGCAATGCCCGCCGTGCAATGCCGGTCTTTTCCATTCGCGTCCGCGACCTGGCACGGGGCGGGTACATCCACCCGCAACTGGTGACGCGCATGCTGTCCGACCTCCACGGCATCCAGGCCCGCGGCGGCTGTGCCTGCGCCGGTCCGTATGCTCACCGGCTGCTCGGCATCGGCGAGGCCCGGTCCGAGGTGCTGCGCCGGGGCATTCTCTCCGGTGAGGAACTGGCGAAACCGGGATGGACGCGGCTCAATTTCTCGGTGCTGCTGAATGAGGAAAAGGCGGACAGGATCATCGCCGCCGTTTCGGAACTGGCCCTCAATCCGTATCCGGTAGCGGATTTTTACGACTGCGACAGAATGACGGCCAGGTTCAAAGCCGTGCAGGATGCCGCCTGAGAAAGGTCTGACACATGTGCCGCTGGGCTGCCTGGAGCGGGACTCCGAAATATCTGGAAGAAGTCATTTGCGATCCGGCGCATTCGCTGATCGAACAGAGCCGGAATGCGTTGTCCTGCAAGATGCCCGTGAATGCGGACGGATTCGGAGTCGCCTGGTACGGCGATCAGGAAACACCTTGCCTTTACAAGGATGTGCGGCCGGCCTGGTCCGATCCGAACCTGTTGCAGATTGCCCGGCACATCCGCTCGGGACACTTCCTGGCCCATGTCAGGGCGTGGACCGGGACCGCGACCACGCGCGACAACTGCCACCCGTTCACCCATCAGCGCTGGAGCTTCATGCACAACGGCCAGGTCGGCGGATACGACAAGCTGCGCAAACGTCTGGACAACATGATCCCCGACGACCTCTTTCACAACCGGACCGGCGGCACGGACAGCGAATGCCTGTTTCTTGTGGCGCTGGCCTATGGTCTGGATCGCCATCCGCGCGCGGCCATGGTTCGCGCGATCCTGGAGGCGGAGGCGTTGTCGCGCACCGCAGGGTCCGCGCCGCATATGCGCTTTGCGGCCGGGTGGTCGGACGGCAAGACACTTTACGCGGCCCGCTATGCCTCCGACAGGTTTGCGCCGACGCTCTACTATCGTGTCTATGACACCGGCGTGATGGTGGTCTCCGAACCTCTGGACGAGGCCCGCGACTGCTGGCGGGAAGTGCCGCAGGGCCACATGATCGAGGTGCGGGACGGCAAGGTCCGCCAGATGACGTTTCTCAGCGACGAAGAACCGGCGATCACGTGACGTCCCTTGGGGCAGCTCCCGATCCAGTGTCAGGCTGTCTCGATCCCGGCCTTGGCGACAAGTGCCGGTTCCTGGTCGAAATCCTGTCGGCATCGGCGACTGCAATTCCTTGGTGACAGCAGGTCCGGCTTCGCCAGGGCAGCACTCATGATTCGGCAAGGCTCCGGATCATTTCAAGGGTTTCTGCGTCCACCCGGTCGCGGATCTGACGCGTCAGGGGATGATAATCCGTGTGGTCCCGGCCGTAGGTCAGGTTGAACCTGTAAAAATCCGCGGACGGCGGCGGCATCAGGAGATGCTGGAAGATGGTTTCCAGCTTGTCGAAGGCCTTGGCGAATCGCGCTTCGACCGTCTCTGCCCTGGCATATTCGTCCCATATGGCAAGCAGGTCTTGCGAAAGGTCCGGGGGAAGCGGTGCGCAAAGGGTACAAAAATCGCGCCGTTCGCGCGCCTGCCGGTCGTCACCCGGCTTCTGCTCCGGGGCGGGGACGTCACCTGAGATCGCCTCGCCCAGATCGTGGACCAGGCACAGCTTCAAAAGCTTCGGAAAATCGATGCCCTTGAGCTCCTTTTCCAGAAGCAGGACCAGCAACGCGAGGCGCCAGCTGTGCTCGGCGGTGCTTTCCGGCCGGCCTTTGCGGGTGGTACCGGAGCGGATCGTGTCCTTCAACTGCTCTGCAGCCTGGAGAAAAGCCAGGATCCCGGACAGTCTGTCGGCGGCCATCGGAGTATCTGTATCGGGGACAGGGGATGAGGTAGGCGATGTCATATGTGTCATGTCCGCAAGCCTAGCGGCAGTGCGTCAGCCGGACGATGCCATGAATATTTTATGCGGCGGGTGAAGGCTCCTCGCGCACCAGCCGGGCAAAACTGCCGTCGGCAAGCGGCAGCCGGGATATCCTGATACGGCTTTCCGGGATGGTCATTTCGGGAAAATCGGCCCGTTCGGTCTGAAACAGGATGTCGGGACTGTCCGGCTCGTACCAGCCACGCTCTGCAAGACTTGCCTCCGCCGATCGAATGCCTTCGGACGCAAAACGCCACAACGGCCGGTTGAGAAATTCGCTGACCGGGGCACGCCACTCCCGTGTGCGGGCAGGGGATATCGCCAGCAGCCGGTGGGTAAGATCGCAGACCAGATGCACCGGGGTACCGGATCCGGCCACCAGATCGACGAGCGCTCTGTCGGCCGCCGTTTCGGGCCGCGCGCGGAGCATCCGGGTTATTTCCAGAAGGTGTTGCCCTGCGGGTGTTGCCTGTCCGCTTTCCCACCTGGAGACACGGGTCTGTGAAACCCCGAGTTCGTGCGCCAGCACGTCCTGCTTGACGCGGTTGAGCATCCGCCACCGGCGCAGTGACGGGCCAAGACTGTTCTGAAGGACGGCTGGTTCTGCGGACATGAGGTCAGTTTATCCGGTCCCGCTGAGAAAAGCAGCGCAAATCGACGCGAGACAGTGCGCCCGAAATAGACGTGTAATTGCAGGCTGAAGCCCAAGTCGGGTGGGTGGAAGTACTTCCCTGGAATCGGCGAACGTAATTTAATGTATAAATAATCGTATAGCTTAATATAAATTAAATTTATACTAAACTTCAAATATTTAATACTTGTTGTCAGTGTTGGCGGATTGGTGTCTTCTATTTTTGATTGAAAGCATAGCCGGGTATTCGTGAAGGGGTCACGGAGCTCAAGTAGGGAACATTTTTCGCAATCGAGGTGGCATACTTATGAGCATCAAGCGTCAGGCGGCAGACACCGCATTTCACAACAGGATATACGACAACGCAATGATGCAGCGGGTCCGGCAGACCCGCGCGGCCGGGCAGTATTGCTATCACATCGCCCAGTGCCCGGTGGGAACGGACGAGACCGAAATCGACGGCCGCAGGCTCATTCTTCTTGGCTCCACCAATTACCTGGGCCTCGCGCAGGACCCGCGGGTGGTCGAGGCGAGTGTCAGGGCGAGTGAAAAATACGGGACTTCCTGCACGTCGAGCCGCCTTCTCACGGGGACACGGCCCGTCCATGAGGAGCTTGAGGCCCGATTGGCGCGCTTCCTGGGCAAGGAAGCCGCTCTTGTCTTCACGACGGGCTACCTCGCCAACATTGGCGCCATTCCGGCATTGATCGGCCGTCACGACGGCGCCTATTTCGATGCCGAGGTTCATGCCTGCATCGTCGACGGGGTCATGCTCTCCGGCGCGGAGCGCTATCGCTTCCGCCACAACAATGTCGAGGACTTGCGCAGCCGGTTGGCGCATTCGGAACATGAGCGCAAACTGGTCCTGATCGACAGCATCTATTCCCTGGCCGGCGACCTCGCGCCGCTCGAGCAGATCGTCGATGTGGCCGACGAGCACGGCGCCTGGGTCATGCTGGACGACGCGCATGGCTGCGGTGTCATCGGTCCGGGAGGACGGGGTCTGGCCCATGCAACGGGCATGGCCGACCGGATTCCGGTCATCATGGGGGTTTTCAGCAAGTGTTTCGCCTCGACGGGCGGTTTCGTGGCGGGCTCGGCAGATCTCATCGATCACCTGCGGTTCAACGCCAGGTCGTTTCTGTTCAGCAATGCCCTGGCCCCGGGGCAGACGGCAGCGGCTCTTGCAGCCCTCGACATTCTGATCGCGGAGCCGGAAATCGCGGAACGGGCCTGCGCGCTCGGCGACAGGGCGCGACAGGCCCTGCGTGCCATGGGATGGCGCTGCGGCGGTGACGGAACCCAGATGGTTCCGGTTCTGCTCGGCAACGATGTTCTGGCCTTCAGGGTGACCAAGGCGCTTGCCGATGCCGGGGTTCTCGTGAGCCCGGCCGTTCAGCCGGGCGTGCCGAAGGGCAAGGATCTCCTGCGGATCACCTTCCCGCCGACGCTGAGCGAGGCCAGCTTCAGCCGGGTCCTTGACGCGTTCCAGGCCGTTGCCGGCCAGTTTCCCGAAGCGCTTTGCGGCGTCGAGGAACGCGCGATGAGCGACGCATGACGGTGTCAAAGCCGCAGCATGTGGCCATCTCCGGCGCCGGAGGGCAGCTCGGCCGCGCGTTGGTCAACGTCCTGTCGCCCGTGGCCACGCTCCTGTCGGTCTCCGATCGCGACATAAACGCCCTTGAGGGTCTTGCCCGGACAGGTCCGGAGGCCGAGCCGGAAGAGGCGCCGAAGGATGGACCGAAGGAGAGGGGAGCCAGCATCCACACGGCCCCGGTCGATGTCGGCGATGGTGACGCCTTGAGGCTCTGGCTCGCGGCCTGCCGCGAGCGCGGGCGGCTCGACTGGATGATCGTCAATGCGGGGCTGGGTGGACCGGCCCCAGAAGGGTCCCTCGGTGAGGACCCCTTGCGCACCGCCGCGCTGATCGATGTCAATTTGCGGGCGGCCATCGAACAGTGCCGCCTCGCCTCTGAGATGATGATTGCCGACGGCGGGGGACGAATCATCCTGATAAGTTCGCTGTCCGCGAAGATCGGCTATCCGCAGGCACCCGTTTATGCGGCGACGAAAGCGGGTCTGAGGGCGTATGGTCTGTCCATGGCAGCCCGCCTGGCCGGAACCGGCGTCGGTATCACCATCGCCCTGCCGGGCTTCCTGAGCCGGGGCATGGCGGAAAACAGCTCCTGGCGGCCGTTCAGCATGGCGCCGCGGCAGGCCGCGCGCAACATCGTCAGGGCGGCATCTTCGGGACGCACGGAAACAGCCTTCCCTGGATCCATGTCGGCAGCCGTCGGCGCGCTCGGCCTCCTGCCGGCCTCCCTGCGCGGCACGATCTATCGCCGTTGGTCCGGGCAGAGGCAGAGTGTTCACGGACGCCAGGGCATGTTGCGTTAGTTTGAATTCAGGATCTGGCCCGAACGCAATTGCATTGCAAACGCTGCCTTGGGTCTCGTCCTTTCCCCAGACAAACGAAACAGGCCATTGAGTGGTTTTTGAGCATATTGAGCCCTTTTTCCGGCCCATACGGATATCTTTTCAATTGCGTCCGCTTGCTTCGAGTGGCTTGAAAGCCCTGTCGGAAGCGTTGTGTCGCATGCTCGGCGCACCTTGCCGGGCAAGCCGTTCAAGGCCATCAGACAGGCCAGGAAAATCGGAAAGCGCTTAGCTGATACCCGGATCCCGAAAGGCCCGGCTGGACACTTGCAGGGAATTGCCGTCCGGGTCCTTGGCATTGGCGAATTGATATTCGTCCGCCTGATGAGGAGATCCAAAGACAAGTCCGTTGTTCTTGGCCGTTTCGCAGAAACCCGGAATATCCTCGATGTCAAAGACCAGCCTGACCAGAACTTGCCCCAGTTTCTGTGCTTTACCCGCCTTGTGCAAAAGAAGACGTGCTCCGCCGTCAGCGGGTATGAGTTCCGTGATCCTGTCCGAAGGCGATTGGAGAACGGAAAAACCAAAATGCAGCGCGTAGAACGCTGCGCTGCGGTCCATATCCTTGACGTAAAGAATTATGCGCGTAATCGACGCCATGAAGCCGACCTGGCCAGTTTGCGAAAGGGAGGGCGGACTTTGCCCGTGTGAACGAGGATAATTGTCCCGGGCAGATGGTCAAGCTGTCTCTCGCCGTCGACAGGTTACTCGGCCTCACTGTATTTTTCGATAAACGCATCTATGGACAGCAGTCGGAAATCCGGCAGCCGGGCCTTGAGCTGGAGGTGGTTCCAGTCCCACCAGGAAATGCCGAGCAGCGCCTCTTCCTGGGCTTCGGTGAACCGCCGCTTGATCGGTTTGGCGGCGACGCCACCGACAACCGTATAGGGCGCCACATCCTTGGACACCACGGCGCCCGCTGCGATAATCGCGCCCGTGCCGATGGTGACACCGGCAAGAACGGTCACATTGTGTCCGATCCAGACGTCGTGGCCGATGGTCACCCAGTCATCCTTGCGCCACTGAAAGAAGTCGGCATCGTCCTCGCCCAGGCCGTAGGCGGCGGCACGATAGGTGAAATGGTGCTGGGAGGCGCGCCATGTTGCGTGATTGCCCGGATTGAGGCGGACCCGGCGTGCGATGGAGCAGAACTTCCCGATCGTCGACCAGACCACGTCCCCGTCCTGGACGATATAGGAATAGTCTCCCATCCGGCTCTCCCGCATGTCCGTGCGCGCGCCCACCTCCGTCCATATGCCCAGGTCGCAGTCCAGCACACTGGCCTCGGGGTGAACATTCGGTGCTTCGGTCAGGGACGGTTTTCGGGAGGGCGCGGACATGGGAGCTCCATCTGCTGTCTTGGCTGTTGCAACGCCGTGTTCTAGCGGTGGCGGAAACGAAAATGGTGACAACCTGATGACAGATCAGTGACCGGCCGCGCTTTTTTCACAATTGGGAAACCGCGGGGAAAGTGGCCCGGCCGCGCAGAAGTGCTCCAGGCGCTGCGGGAATATTGGGCAAATCACCGCAATGGCGATCTTCAGGAAGATATTGCCCGAATTGCCGGATTTCGCCGCCCGCAGCCGGTTTGCATGGTTTCAGGGCAGGGGCGTCACTGAACTGTCATCAATTTTTGACGGTTTGGTCAAGTGACTGTCATTTTACTGCAATGGTCCGGTGGCTCTTGTCGCGCAGCAAGACGAACAAACACGGACAGGGCTGACGCGTGATTCACTTTCAGGAAGTCACCAAGAACTTCGGGTCTCGGACCGCGGTCGATAATGTGAGCTTTGAAATCGGCCAGCCGCAGATGGTCGGTATCATCGGCCGCTCCGGCGCCGGCAAATCGACGCTGCTTCGCATGATCAACAGGCTGACCCCGGCCAGCTCCGGAAAGATCCTGTTCGAGGGCCGGGACATTCTCAGCCTCAAGGGCGGCATGAAGCGCCGCTGGCAGCGCGACTGCGCCATGGTGTTCCAGCAATTCAACCTGGTCCCGCGCCTTGACGTGGTCACCAACGTGATGCTCGGCCGGCTCAATGGCCACGGCACCTTGAAAAGTCTCTGCAATATTTTCAGCGCCGAGGACGTCAACACCGCGCTCGCCGCCCTGGACCGGCTGGGGATTGTCCAGGAGGCGACCAAACGCGCCGAGGAACTGTCCGGCGGCCAGCAGCAGCGCGTGGCGATCGCGCGGGCGCTGATGCAGGATCCGCACATGATCCTGGCCGACGAGCCGATTGCCTCGCTCGACCCGATGAATGCCAAGATCGTCATGGACGCGCTGCGCGAGATCCACGAGCGCGACAACAAGGTCGTCATCTGCAATTTGCACACGCTCGACACGGCACGCAGCTATTGCGACCGCGTCATCGGTATGCGCGACGGCCTGATCGTATTCGACGGCAAACCGGACGAACTGACGACCGGTGCCGCCCGCGAGATCTACGGAGCCGACGAAAGCTTCAACGAGGCTGCGACCTCCACGTCCATCGATGCCGGCACTGCCGGCTCCAAAGAATCCGCCGGCGTGATGGCCCCGGCGGCAGCAGCGGTCTGATCCGGCTGCACACCCTTCAATGTCATCGCGATTGAGAACTCTCGGAGAGTGTCCCAAATGAAAATCCTTGTTAAAGCCGCCACACTTGCTGCGGTGAGCATGATCGCCCTGAATGCCTCTGTTGCAGGCGCGGAAGAAATCACCGAATTCCGCATCGGCATCCTGGGCGGCGAAAACGCCTCTGACCGTCTGCGCGCCTATGAGTGCCTCGAGCAGAAATCAGCCGACCTTCTCGGCGTTCCGGTCAAGCTGTTCGCTCCGGCCGACTACAACGGCGTCATCGAAGGCCTGCTCGGCGGCAATCTCGACCTGGCATGGCTGGGCGCTTCCGGCTACGCGAAGGTCTTCCTGACGGACCCGGAAGCCGTTGACCCGGTTCTGGTCAAGGTCAACGTTGACGGTGGCTACGGCTACTATTCCGTCGGTTTTGCCCGCGTCGACAACGAGATCAACTCGCTGGACGACATGAAGGGCAAGGTATTCGGCTTCGGTGATCCGAACTCCACATCCGGTTACCTGATCCCGTCCATCGCCATCCCGCAGGAAGGCTACTCCATGAAGCCGGGCGAATACTTCGGCGACGTGGTCTTCACCGGCGGTCACGAGCAGACCATCATTGCCGTTGCCAACGGTGACATCGACGCCGGCGTGACCTGGGCCGACGGCCTTGGCGAATGGGAAGACGGCTACAATTCCGGCGCCCTGCGCAAGGCATCCGATGCCGGCCTGGTCGACATGACCGAAATGCGTCAGATCTGGCAGTCTCCGGTGATCCCGGAAGGCCCGATCGTTCTGGCCAAGAACCTGCCGGAAGACGTCAAGCTGAAGATGACCGGCCTGATCGCTTCCATGAACTCGATCGACCCGGACTGCGCTTACAACATCGCGGCCGGTGAGACCAAGGGCTTCATGCCGATCACCCATGAAGCTTACGAGAACATCATCGCAGCCCGTAAGGCGAAAAACGCAAACTGATCGGTTCTCAGGAACCCGGACGCGGGCCGATCTCGGCCCGCGTTTTGCATCCTAACCTCTTCCAAATCCTGATTGTCCACAGACCCCAGAGATCACCGCCAAAGGAATCCGGTAATGGCCGTTGCCGCTCTCGAACAGGAAATCCTGACACTGCGCAAGCGCCGGCAGCTTTACTCCCTGATGGGCGTGTTGCTGGTTGTGGCCGTGGTCGTCTCCGGATATTCGAAATCCAATGAGATGAACTCCGGCGGTTTTCTGCAGGGACTGTCCAAGTTTTTCGACTATCCCGGCGAGATCGTCGTCGAGGCCTGGCAAGCCGGTCCGGCGTTCTTCGGGCTGATCATCCAATACATTCCGGCCATGCTGGAGACCCTGAACATTGCTGCTGTTGCCACACTGCTGGGCGGAGCGATCGCGGTGGTTTTCGCAATGGCGTCGACGCGCAACGTGGACAGTTGGGGACCGCTGATTCCGGTGGTCAGGCGCATGATGGACATCATGCGCGCGTTCCCGGAGCTGATCGTCGCGCTCTTCCTGATTTTTGTGCTCGGGTCCAGCCCGATCCCCGCCATGATCGCGGTGGCGTTTCACACAGCCGGCGCGCTGGGCAAGCTGTTCTCCGAGGTCAACGAGAACATCGACCGCAAGCCGATCGAGGGCCTGTCCGCCTGCGGCGCCAACTGGTTGCAACGGGTCCGGTACGCGGTCATGCCGCAGGTGGCGCCGAATTACCTGAGCTATTTTCTGCTCCGCCTGGAGATCAACGTGCGCGCATCCGCCATTCTCGGCTTCGTCGGTGCCGGCGGGATCGGCCAGGAGCTGCGCCGCACCATCGGCTGGGGGCAGGGCGCCGGGGATGAGACAGCGGCGATCTTCGTGCTTCTCTTCCTGACCATCATGCTCATCGACCAGACATCGTCCTACCTGCGCGGCAAGCTTGTCGGCGCCGGCCGGGCCCATTGAGGAGTTTCGAAATGGCTGTCGACACGCTCAATGAACCGGTCTTTGACCGCAGCGCCGTGTTCCAGATCGTGCGCCGCCGCGCCTGGGTCACCGTTGGCTTTCCCGTCGCGATCCTCATGTATCTTGCATACACCTGGTTTGCGTTCGGCGTGCCGGATCTGCTCGCCAAGGCCCGGCCGGAGCGGGCGGCGATCCTGGCAACGGACTCCGTCGCCTACAAGGTGCACGTCACCAAGTTGCTCCGCCGCGACCTCATGGAAGTGTCGGTCGAGGGCGAACGCAGGGCGACCTACGAAACAGATGACTTGCCGGACTGGGTCCAGGTGGATGGGACCGACGCACAGGTCGATCTCGGCCAGGGCTATACCGTCTCGATCACCGGCAAGGTGATGGAATTCAATGTTCCGGATTACGGCCTGATCAAGGTGACCGCGACCGATACCGGGGTGCGCACCCAACTGCCGCCGGGACCGGTGCCGGACTGGCTCACGGACAATCCGAAGAAGTTCGATGCCCGTCCGACGCTGGACCGGCGCGTCCAGGTCACCAGGACCAAGATCGAGGTGCACAACTTTTTCGGTGGCTGGGAGAATTTCTGGTTCCCGTTCCAGTCCGAACTGCACGGCATGCCGTTCAGCCAGCTCTGGGCGCTGGCCTTGTCCGGCGAGCGTATCGATCCCCTGCAATCCAACATGTCGCTGATCCTGCATGAATTTCTCGACAACCCGGACTGGCAGCATGGTGAAGTGTTCATGGCTCTGTTCGAGACCATCATGATGGCCGTTCTGGGCACGTTGACCGCCGCGTTCTTCGGTTTGCCTCTGGCATTTCTGGCAGCGCGCAATTTCACGCCGTCCAGGTTCCTGCGGTTCGGGACCCGCCGTCTGTTCGACTTCCTGCGCGGCATCGACATGCTGATCTGGTCCCTGATCTTCATCCGCGCCTTCGGCCTCGGGCCGCTGACCGGCGCCCTGGCGATCGCGTTCACCGACACCGGCTCGCTCGGCAAGCTGTTCTCCGAAGCGCTGGAGAACATCGACAACAGGCAGGTCGAGGGCGTTCGGGCGACCGGCGCCAACCAGATCCAGCGCTACCGGTTCGGGGTCATTCCGCAAATTCTGCCGGTCTTCGTGTCCCAGGTGCTCTATTATCTGGAATCGAATACCCGGTCTGCCACGGTCATCGGTGCGCTCGGTGCCGGCGGCATCGGGCTCATGCTGGTTGAAACCATGAAGACCTCGCGGGACTGGGAAAACACCAGCTACATCATCATCTTGACCATCGTGGTCGTGATCCTGATGGATCAGGCGTCCGGCTGGTTGCGCCGCAGGCTGATCGAGGGCAAATAGCCCGCTGCGCCCGTAGATGCGCCCGTACAAGGTGAAGACCCGGCCCGGAAACGGTGCCGGGTTTACCGCTTAGCGCTTGATAACCGCGCGATCCTTCTTCCTGCCCCATTTCCGTCGCGCTAGCGTGGCAGCGTTCAGGAATTGATTCAAAGCGGGAGGAGGGGCGCGTGCGTCAGCGGATCGGGAACAGACTTGCGGGATTGGTCCTTGGGGCCGGGGCCGTCCTTTTGGCGGCAACAGGTGCCGCGCAGGCGATAGAGAGCTGTGTCGCCGCGCTGAAGAAGCAGGCCATTGCCGCGGGGGTGCGCCCGGACGTCGCCGAGCGCATGCTTGCGGGGGCGGTCTTTGACGAGAAGGTCATCCGCTTTTCGACCTCCCAGCCTGAACACAAGACCGAGATCTGGGACTACATGGCCTTCCTGGTCGACGTGCAACGGATCGAGGACGGCAAGAAGTACCTCAAGCAGAACCGCCGGACCCTGACAGCGATCGAGAAACGCTATGGCGTTGACCGCCACGTGGTCCTCGCGGTCTGGGGCATCGAGAGCGATTTCGGAAACTACCGCGGCGACTTCTACACGCCGCATGCGCTGGCGAACCTGGCCTGCGCAGGAAAACGTCGCCAGAAATACTTCCGCGGCGAGCTCATGAAGACCCTGCAGATCGCCTCGCGCGGCGACGTTCCGGCCAAGGACTTTGTCGGTTCCTGGGCGGGCGCCTTCGGCCAGACCCAGTTCATGCCGAGCACTTACAACAGCCTCGCGGTCGACTACGACGGCGACGGGCGCAAGGACCTGGTCAATTCGGTGCCGGATGCGCTGGCCTCGACAGCCAATTTCCTGAAAAACGCCGGCTGGCGCGACAGCCGGCCCTGGGGCTTCGAGGTCAAGGTTCCCAAGGGATATTCCGGTCCGTCCGGCCGGAAGAAATACACTTCCCTGTCGACCTGGAACAAGCGCGGCCTCACCAGGATCGGCGGCGGCGCCCTGTCGGGCAAGCTGGAGGCGGCGCTGATCCGGCCTGCTGGAGCCAACGGGCCGGCCTTTCTGGTGACCCGGAACTTCCGGGCACTGCGGTCCTACAATGCCTCTACCTCCTATGGCCTCGCCATCGCGCTGTTGTCCGAACTCGTCGCCGGGCGCGAGCCCTTCAAGACACCCTGGCCGACCGACAATCCGGGCTTGTCCCGCGCGCAGCGCCTCGACCTGCAGAAGCTGCTGAACAGGAACGGCTTCGATGTCGGCAAGCCGGACGGCAAGGTTGGTCCGGCCACGCGCGCGGGCATTCGCAAGGCAGAGGCAAAACACGGCATGCCGGTGACCGGACGCCCGTCCTGGAATGTCTATTACGCCCTCGGCGGCCGGTGAGGCGATCCGGGTGGTAATTGCCCGGAGACTGCAATGTCCGCCTGGCCTCTGCGGGGAGCTGAAAAACCGTCGTCCGTATCCGGGCTCGTCTGACGATCGGATGCGGAATTTCCACCTGACAAGGAGATGGACTTGTTGCGCGGCGCAGTTTTGCGGCGCAATATGCCGCTGATGAGCTGGAGGATCGGATTTGTCCGGACGGATTTTAACTGTTGCACAGCAGAAGGGCGGATCAGGCAAGACAACCCTGGCGGTCCATCTTGCGGTTGCGCTTGCCCGTCACTCCGGAGAGCCGGTCGCCATACTCAACGTCGATCCGCAAGGGTCGCTCGGCACCTGGTACGAGGCGCGTGAGGACAGGCTGGGCGAAGACATGACAGGCCTGGAATTCCGGACCGCGTCGGGATGGGGCGCGCGCCGGGAGGCCAGGGCGCTCGCCAGATCACACGGATATGTTATCGTCGACACACCGCCCAAGACCAACGTCGATGCCAAGCCGGCCATTGACGCCGCCGATTTTGTCATCGTGCCGGTGCAGCCGACCCCCGTCGACCTGTGGGCGACATCGCAGACGATCGAACTGGCGGCCCGGGAGGACACGCCCGCGCTGCTCGTCCTCAACCGTGTGCCGCCACGGGCGTCCCTGACGGCGGAAATGGCCGGGGCCATCGACACTTCGGGGTACGACACGCTCACTGCCCGGCTCGGCAACCGGACTGTTTTCGCGGCAGCCATGGGGCGGGGCTCCACCGTCACGGAAGTCGCGCCGACGAGCAAGGCGGCACTGGAAGTCAACGCCCTTATCGACGAACTGGTCGGACGCGTCGGCTGACCACGCAAGGTGCGGCGCCGGCACGAGACCGCGCCAGTCGAGATTTGCCTTGTCCTTGTCATGATCCAGTGCCTTGATAGAACAAGGTATCGGCCCGGGAGGACTGGCCATGGTTGTTTTTTCGCCTGTTTTCAAACGTGTTCAATTGAATTTCGGATCAAAGATCATGCCCATATCGAAGAAACTGCGACGTGCATCGCTGGCAGCTTGTGCCGCGGTCCTTTTGACGCTGCCGGCAGCCGCCCAGGACAAGCGCATCGTGACCATCGACCAGGCCGACTTTTTCGGCGGTGACTACCGAACCGTGAAGGATGTCGATCTGGAGGCCTGCAAGTCCGCCTGCCTTGAGGACAACCAGTGCCGGGCCTTTACCTTCAACACCTCTGCGGGCTGGTGTTTCCTGAAATCCGACTTTGGAGAACTGCAAAGCTTCGCCGGCGCGATCGCCGGCCGTGTTGTCGAGGTCAAGGCGCCCAGGGCCGATCAGAGCGCGGACCGGAAAGCCGAGCTTGCCTTCGTTCCCGCAGCGCAGCTTGAAAGCGCTCAAACCTACAAGCTCGGCATCGGAAATTCCGTGCGGCCGGGCGGACAGAGCACCGATCAATTGCGCCGCAGCGGCCTTGCGGCGCTCGGCAATGGCAACGCAGCCCTGGCGGAAGCGGACTTTCTGCAACTGCTCCGGCTGGAACCCGGCGACTTCGATGCCTGGATGCGGCTCTCCACTGCCTTGCTCCAGCAGAACCCGGACGACTGGCAGCAGCGGGAAACCAAACGGAAAAACGGCGTCTTTGCCTCGATCAACGCATATCTGCAAGCGGTGAGCAGCCCGGAGCGTGCACAGGCCCTTGACCTGCTGGGCCGCTCTCTGGCGCTTCGAAATGAATTCAGGACCGCGATCAAGGTTCTGCGTGCCTCCCTTGCTCTTGAGGACAATCCGGGCGTCCGCCGGCGCTACGAGGATTTCGTCGCCAAGCACGGTTTTCGCATCGTCTCGCACGAGGTCGATTCCGACAGCGCATCGCCACGGGTGTGCCTGGTGTTCTCGCAGAAACTGCCGGTCGGCGAAGACATGAGCCCTTATGTCACTGTCAGTGGCGAGGGCACCTTCGCAATCGGAGCGGAGGAGAGCCAGATCTGTGCCGACGGCCTGAAGCACGGGGCCCGCTACCGGGTCACGGCCCGTAGCGGTCTTCCCGCCGCAGATGGCGAAAAGCTGGAAAAGTCCGCCGAATTGTCCATCTACGTGAAGGACCGGTCGCCGTCCGTGAATTTCCTGAGCCGGTCCTATGTGCTGCCTTCGGGAGGCAATCCGACCATTCCGATCGTGTCGGTGAACACCTCCGAAGTCGAAACCGCGATTTACCGGGTGGGCGACCGGACCGTTGCCGAAATTCTTCGGGACAACAGGTTCCTGCGCCAGCTAGACCCCTATCAGGCAGATCAGGTCGAGGACGAACTCGGTGAAAAGGTCTGGTCGGGGATCGTTGAGACCGGCAATGATCTCAATGTGGACATGACCACAGCCATTCCGGTGGCCGAAACGGGCATCGACCTGAAGCCCGGCGTCTATGCCATGACGGCCCGGTCCAGCCTGGACCAGAAGAACCGGTGGAGCGCGCTGGCGACCCAGTGGTTCCTCGTCTCCGATCTGGGGATCACGACCCTGTCCGGCGATGCCGGGATCGCGGCGAACATCCGCTCCCTGTCGACGGCGGCGGCGCTGGAGGGCGTGACCGTCCGGCTGCTTGCGGTCAACAACGAGATCCTCGGTGAAACGGCGACCAACGCGGACGGCTTTGCCGAATTCGCCGCGGGCCTGTCCCGTGGCCGCGGCGGTCTGGCTCCCGGCGTGTTGGTCGCCGAAACGGCTGACGGTGACTATTCGTTCCTGGACCTGCGCAAACCCGCATTCGACCTGTCCGACCGCGGCGTCGAGGGCCGGCCTGCGCCGGGACCGCTGGATGTCTTCGCCTGGACCGAACGCGGCATCTACAAGGCCGGCGAGACCGTTCATGCCCAGGCATTGCTGCGCAACGCGAGCGCCGTGGCACAGGAGGATTTCCCGCTTACCTTCATCTTTACCCGTCCGGACGGTGTCGAACATGCCCGCTACACGGTCGCCGACGGTGGTCTCGGCGGTCATCTTCAGGATCTGACCCTGGGCGCTTCCGCCCAGCAGGGCATCTGGTCCTGGCGGGTGTTCGCCGATCCCAAGGGACAGGCGCTGTCGCAGCAGACGTTCCTGGTGGAAGACTACCAGCCTGAGCGTGTCGATTTCGACCTCGAAACAGCGGCCACATCGTTCAGCAGGACAGCTCCGACCGACATGTCGCTCGAAGCCAGGTTCCTCTATGGCTCGCCCGCCGGCGGACAGACGCTTGAAGGGGATGTCATCGTCCGGCCGGTGCGCGCGCTGGAGGCGTTTCCGGGCTACCGCTTCGGCGTGGCCGATGCGGACGCATACGCGGAGCGCGGTTCCATCACGTCCGGCCTGAAGACGGATGCAGACGGCAAGCTCGATTTCGAGGTGGTCCTGCCGGAATTGCCCGAAACGACGATGCTCTATGACGCGCGGCTTGTGACCCGTCTGGTCGAAGCCGGCGGCCGTTACGTGGAACGGGACCTGGATCTGCCGGTGGCCCTGGACAGCGCCCGCATCGGCGTCAAGCCGGCGTTTGACGGCGGTGTCGACGAAGGTGGCCCGGCGGCGTTTTCCGTGATCGTGGTCGGCGCGAACGGCGAGGAAACCGACGCTTCGGGCCTAGGCTGGAGCCTTTCGAAGGTCGACCGCCGGTATCAGTGGTACCGGTATGACGGCCGCTGGTCGTATGAACCGATCACCACGACGCGCAGGATTGCCTCCGGAGAACTCGAGACAACCGCCGGACAGCCGGGGCAATTGTCACTCCCGGTCGAATGGGGCGAATACCGGCTTGATGTCGAGGGCAGCGGCGCGCTGCAGACCATGACGCGCGTGACCTTCAATGCCGGCTGGTACACAGCCGACGCAACTTCGGAGACGCCGGACTATCTCGATGTCGGCCTGGACAAGACCAGCTACCGGCCCGGCAACGTCGCCAGATTGCGCCTGAAACCGCAAATGGCGGGCATTGCCGTGGTCAATGTCGTCTCAGGTGGTCTGCTGGCCAGCAGGACGGTGGAAGTCTCCGGAGAGGAAACCGAGGTCGAGATCCCTGTCAGCGACGACTGGGGGGCCGGTGCCTATATCACGGCCAGCCTCTACCGCCCCATGGATCTGGACCAGAAACGCATGCCGTCCCGGGCGATGGGCCTGTCCTGGCTGCAGGTCGATCCCGGTGCGCGGGCGCTTGCTGTCGAATTGACGCCGCCGGCCCGCATTCTGCCGGAAACCACGCTGGAGGTTCCTGTCAAGCTTGCCAATCTTGAACCCGGCACGCAGGCCTATGTCACCGTGGCGGCGGTCGATGTCGGTATCCTCAATCTGACCGCATATGAAACCCCCGACCCGGAAGGCTGGTATTTCGGCCAGCGCAGGCTCGGCACCGACGTTCGCGATCTTTACGGTCAGCTGATCGACCGGATGGCGGGCACGCCCGGGCGCGTGCGGTCCGGCGGAGATGCCGCCGGGATGCGGCTGGACGCGCCGCCGCCGGACGAGGAACCGGTCGCGCTGTTTTCCGGCCTGGTGGCACTGGACGCCGATGGCGAGGCCATGGTGTCTTTCGACATTCCCGCCTTTAACGGAGCCCTCAAACTGATGGCGGTCGCCTGGACCGGGCAGGGCGTCGGCCACGCGGACAAGGAAGTGGAAGTCCGCTCACCGGTGGTGATGACCGCAAGCACACCGGCGTTCCTTGCGCCGGGAGACAGGTCGCGCCTTGCGCTCGAGATCGACAATGTCGACGGCGCCCCGGGCGCCTACGCGCTGGAAGTGTCGGTTGATGGCGGTCTGAGCCTTGAGGGCGGCAGCGCCAGCCAGACCCGGACACTGGAGCTGGAGAGCGGCGGCAAGTCGCTCGTGCTCATGACCATTGCCGCGGGGGACATCCGGACCACGTCCGAGGTGGTCGCGTCCCTGACGGGCCCCGAGGGCAAGACCTACGTCAAGCGCTTTGGTCTCGAGATCAGGGACACCCAGCCGGAAGTGGTGCGCAGGTCCGCATTCACGCTTGCGTCCGGAGACACCCTGTCGCTGACGGCGGACAGTTTCGACGGCCTGCGGGCGGACACGGTCGACATTACATTGACCGCGGGCGGCGCCGCGAGCGTCGATGTCGCGGGCTTGCTGGCGGCTCTGGACCGGTATCCCTATGGCTGCACCGAGCAGACCACCAGCCGCGCGCTGCCGCTGCTTTATCTGGGTGAGGTCGCCGAGGCGGCGGGTCTTGGCGGCGACAGCGCCATCCGCGAACGGGTGGTCAAGGCGGTGGCCCGCGTTCTGGCGAACCAGTCCTCCTCCGGGGATTTCGGTCTCTGGTCGAGTTATGGCGACGGTGACACATGGCTCGATGCCTATGTGACGGACTTTCTGACCCGCGCACGGGAAAAAGGTTACCTTGTGCCCGATCTGGCCTTCACCACGGCGCTGGACAATCTGGAGAACAGGCTTGCCTATGCCTCCGATTTCCAGGATGGCGGCGAAGGTGTCGCCTATGCGCTTTATGTGCTGGCCCGCAACGGGCGCGCCTCCATGGGGGACCTGCGCTACTATCTCGACGCCAAGCTGCAGAGTTTTGCCACGCCGCTGGCAAAGGCGCAGGTGGCGGCGGGCCTGGCTCTCTACGGGGAGCGGGAGCGCGCGGCCACCGGCTTCCAGGCGGCGCTTGCCGCATTGCCGTCCGACCGGGCGCAATCCTACCGCAGCGATTATGGCTCAAAGCTGCGCGACAGCGCCGGTGTGACCGACTATGTCGCGTCGGCCTCGATGGGGGACAGCCTCAGGAACGAGGCGGTCGATCTCCTCAAGGCCGCCCAGAGCGGGACGCCGAACCGGTCGACCCAGGACATGGCGTGGTTGCTGCTGGCGGCGAACGCGCTCAACGAATCTGCGGCCGAGGCGCGCCTTTCGGTGCGCGGCGAAGAGACACCCGGCCGTCTGGCCTGGTCGCTCGCGGGCAGCGAGGTCGGCGATTTCCCGGCCGAGGTGAAGAACAACGGCGGCATGGCCACCGAGCTTCTGGTGTCTGTTGCCGGTCAGCCGCTGGTTCCCGAACCGGCAAGCGGCAAGGACTATGCCCTGGAGCGGACCGTCTATGACCTCGATGGCAATCCGGTGGATCCGTCCGCCGTGCCGGTGAACACGCGGCTCGCGGTTGTCGTCACCGTCCGGGCCTTGAGCGACCAGCCGGGCCGGTTGATGGTGGTCGACAGGCTGCCGGCAGGCATTGTCATCGACAATCCCCGCCTTGTGCGCTCGGGCGATCTGGGCGGGCTGTCATTCCTCGACACCGTGGATCAGCCCGAGCATTCGGCGTTCTATACCGACAGGTTCGAGGTCGCGGTCGACCAGACCCGCTGGAGCGGCAAGGAATTGACGTTCGCCTATCTCGCCCGTGCCGCCACGCCCGGCAGCTACGCCCATCCGCCGGCATCCGTTGAGGACATGTACCGTCCCGACAGGCGGGCCGTCACCGCGACCGGAAGGTTTGTGGTGCTCGGACCGACCAGATAAAGCGGCGAGATGCGGCTCATGCGTATCGCGAGGCCGGCGGATTGGCACATGGCCCGGCGCTGGGGAGCCGCCGCCGGGCTGGCGCTCGCGGCGCTGGCGCTGTGCGGCCAGGCCAAGCTGCGCCACGACTACGCCGCGCTGCCGGCGCCGCCGCGCGTCGCCGACCTGCCGCTTTCGTCGGTCGTGCTTGACCGGGAGGACCGGCTGCTGCGTGCCTTCACCAGCTCGGACGACAAGTGGCGGCTGCCGGTTGAACCCGATACGATCGATCCGCTCTATTTCAGACTGCTGCTCGCCTTCGAGGACAAGCGGTTCTTCGACCATGGCGGATACGATCTGCGCGCGCTTGTCCGCTCCGCCCTGCAGAGCCTGCGTTCCGGGCGCATCGTTTCCGGTGGCTCTACACTGACCATGCAGGTTGCCCGCCTTCTGGACGAGCGACCGACCAGATCGCTTCAGCGCAAATACGAACAGCTCCTGCGCGCGGTGAAACTGGAAAACACCTTCTCGAAGGAAGACATCCTGCGGCTCTATGCGCTGCGCGCGCCGTTCGGCGGCAACCTTGAAGGCGTGCGGGCGGCGAGCCTGACCTGGTTCGGCAAGGAACCGCGTCGGCTGACACCGGCCGAAGCAGCGCTTCTGGTCGCCCTGCCGCAGAGCCCGGAAGCCAGGCGCCCCGACCGGTATCCCGGGCAGGCAATCAAGGCTCGCAACCGGGTGCTGCGCCGGGCCGTGCAAGCCGGCATCCTGAGCGCAGAGGAGGCAGGGTCCGCGGCGGGGGAGCCTCTCGGGGCGAGGCGGCATGCCATGCCGCTGTTCGCACCGCATGAAAGCCGCAGGGCACGGCAGCGCGCGCCGCGACGGCAGGTGCACCGGCTGACCATCGATCGGGACCTGCAGTCCGGGCTTGAAGCCCTGATGCGGCGCAAGGCAGGGGCCCTGCCGCGTCCGGTGTCACTGGCACTGCTGGTCGCCGACCACCGCAGCGGAGAAATCCTGGCCAGCATCGGCGCCCCGGATCTTCTGGACAGCGCGCGCGAAGGCCATGTCGACATGACCCGCGCGATCCGCTCGCCCGGCTCAACGCTCAAGCCATTCATATACGGGTTGGCCTTCGAAGAGGGAATCGGGCTTCCCGAAAGCTACATCGAGGACCGTGCGACGGACATTGCCGGTTACCAGCCGACGAATTTCGACCAGGGCTATCAGGGGACGGTGACGTTGCGCGAAGCGTTGCAGCTTTCCCTGAACACGCCCGCGGTCAAGCTGCTGGAAGCGGTGGGTCCGGCGCGGCTGATCGCGCGGCTGAAACGTGCGGGCGCTGCGCCGGTCCTGGAAAAAGGGGTTTCCCCGGGGCTGGCGATCAGTCTCGGCGGGGTTGGCCTGTCGCTGAAGGACCTGGCACAGGCCTATGCCGCGTTGGGACGGGGCGGCAAAGCCGTGGCGCTGTCGGTCTGCCGCGAAACCTGCGAACCCCTCCAGGCCGGATCGGCGGCGCCGGTCTTGAGCGGAAAGGCCGCGTGGCAGGTGAGCGATGTTCTGGCGGGGCTGCCCCAAGTTCAAAGTGCCGAGACCTTCCATGTCGCCTACAAGACCGGCACATCCTATGGCTACCGCGATGCCTGGGCTGTCGGCTATGACGGCCGCCATGTCATCGCGGTCTGGTCGGGCCGTCCGGACGGAACTCCGGTTCCGGGTGCCACCGGCATGAAGGTTGCCGTGCCGGTTCTGTTCGAGGCCTTCCAGGCGCTCGGGTCCAGGCGTGTGCCGTTTCCGGCGAGACCGCCGATTGCCTGGCCGCAAGTTGCCGGCGAAGTGCCCGTGCCCCTTCGTTTCGCCAGGTTGCCGGATCGGGTCGCCAACATGGCGGCCGGGGATCCGGTCCGCATTTTCTATCCGCCCGATGGCGCGGAACTGGATCTGGGACTCGGCGGGACGGACGGCGGCGGGAAAACCGCGCAACCTCTTGTCGTCAAGTTCAAGGGCGGCAAGGGGCCCTTCTCCTATCTGGTCAACGACCGCCCTCTGCCGGGAGGCAGCAGGGAACGGCAACTTGTGTGGCAGCCCGGGCAAGCCGGGTTCGCCGAAGTGACCATCCTCGATTCGTCGGGAAAGAGTGCAGGGGTCACTGTTCGTCTCCGGTAAAGAGCAGCGCGGCCTAACCGATGACGGGAATCGCCCTTCTGATCCGGCCTCCGCTTGCGCGGAGCCTGTCGGCGAATCCGACCCGGCAACGAAAGACGGCAAAGAGATTCGGTTCTCCTGCCAAAAACAGCCGATCGAGCAGGCGCAATCACGGGGGCGGAAGCCTGATAACGGGCGTGACCTGTCGCCAAATCCCTTAGAATCCTAACGAATTCTAAATTTCCGACCCGATTTTGTGACATTCGCGCAACACCGGTTTTTGAAAGCAGCCTGCAGGGGAGGTGGGAACTGCATTCAGTGTTGAACCGTGAAGCCGGATGCGTATGGTCACTCATGCGAGCGGCTTCGGGCCGCACTGGTTTGATTACTTCGGACGTCCAACCTCCGGTCGGTAACAAACACAGAATTCATTCGCGGGGACAAAGGTACCGTTTGTTGGTGCCAATTGAATTGACTGATTTGGAGGTCAGATTATGAAACTCAAGAGCTTGATGCTCGGCGCAGCAGCCGTTGCTACCGCCACCACCGCACAGGCAGCCGATCTTCCGGTTGCTCCGGAGCCGGTTGACTACGTTCGCGTTTGCGATGCCTACGGTTCGAAATTCTACTACATCCCGGGCACCGAGACTTGCCTGCGTGTTGGTGGCCGCGTTCGTACGCAGATCACCATCAACAACTTCGCTTCCGACGTGGAAGACGGTTGGGGCGCACGTGGCGACAACGGCTACGACTGGGACACCGAAGGTTACCTGTACCTCGACGCACGCACAGCCACCGAATTCGGCACGCTGCGCGCATTCGTGACCCTCGAAGGCCAGGTCACCACCGGTGGCGCCGAGTCCTTCGACTTCGGCAGCACCTACATCCAGTGGGGCGGCCTGACCATGGGTTACCTCGGTTCGAACTTCGACATCTTCACTGGTCAGGTTTGGTCCGGTCCGATCACTCGTAACTGGTCTGATAACACCATCCAGCAGCTGGCTTACACCGCTGCCTTCGGCAACGGCTTCTCCTTCACGGCCGCTATCGAAGACGGTGCTGACCGCGCAACCGGTGCTTATGGCGGCACACGTATGCCTGACTTCGTCGCCGCTCTCGGCGTGTCGCAGGGCTGGGGTTCCGCACAGCTGTCCGGTGCTCTGCACCACGTTCGTCCGGCTGCTGTAGGCACCGACGAGCACCTCGGCTGGGCAATCGGCGCTGGCGTTGCAATCAACCTGGACATGCTGTCCTCCGGTTCCAACGTCTTCTTCCAGGCACAGTATGCTGACGGCGCACTGAGCTACATCGGCCAGAGCGGCGTGACCATCAACGGCGTGACGTCCACCAACAGCGACTATGTTGGCAACGACACTTCGACCGGTTACTCCCTCAGCGGTGGTATCTACTACCAGGCGACTTCCACGGTCGGCCTCGCACTCGATGGTTCCTACATGGACATCGACTACGGTGCGAACCCGGATCACGAGCGTTACGCAATCGACGGTTCCGTTCAGTGGTCCCCGGTTTCCGGCTTCACCATTGGTGGCGATCTGGGCTACAGCCACAACGACCTGTCCGGTGTTGGCGACTTCGACAACCTCGTCGCTCGTCTCCGCGTACAGCGCGACTTCTAATCAACCCTCACTCGAGGTTTGATGGGAAAACCCGGCGGAAACGCCGGGTTTTCTTTTTGTCTGGTGCCGGGAAAGAACCGGCATGAAGAAGGTCGTTTCCGGGCCGAAGCGCGTCCTGCAGTTTCGTCCGCGTCAAATGTCTTTCAGGAAAGAAGCGACCCGTTCGCAGGTCGCCCGATCCCAGAGAACAGGGGCATGTCCCTGTCCGGGGACCGTTTCGAGCTCCGCCTTCGGGTGTGAAGCCACCATGCGTTTGCAGGTTTCGGCGCTGAGCAGATCGGAATGCTCCCCATGCAGAATGAGAACGGGCCGGTCGGTCAGGTTTTCATAAAGATGCCAGAGGTCGGCGACCGGAGCGGCATCGTCGATGCTTGCCAGTTGATGCGCCAGCGCGGGATCGTAGTCCATGATCGCCTGTCCGTTCTGCTCGGTGGCGAGCTGGCCCGCGAGTTTCAGCCAGTCGGCGGCATGAAACGCGGGAAACTGGTTGCCGATGGTCCGTTCCAGATTGCCCGCGACAGCCACCAGGGAGTCTGCCTTCATGTTCCGGCCGAGTGTCGCCGCGATCCGGTGGATCGCCCGCATTTCGATATGCGGACCGACATCGTTGAGGATGACGGCGGCCATGCGCGAAGCAGGGTAGTGGCCGCCCATCACAAGCGCATGCAGTCCCCCCCTAGAAGTGCCGAGAAGGGCAAAACGGTCAAGCGCCAGATGCTCGATCGCGGCGTCGATGTCCTTTTCCTCTATCGGCAGGGCGTAGTTGCGCCAATCCGGATCCCAGTCACTGAGACCTCTGCCACGATAATCCAGTGCGATAACACGGTGTCCCCTGGATTGAAGAAGTCGGGCTATATCATTGAAATCACGAGTGTTACGTGAGAGTCCCGGCAAGCATAGAACCGGAATGCCAGGATGGGCCCGTCCGTCTTGAGGCACCTGCGCAGGCCATTCCCGACCGGTGAGGGCCAGGCCGTCCGGGCTCTGCCAGGTGAAGCAGAAATCGTTCGAAGATGAAGCGAGGTGGTCTTCGTCGAGCGGTTTTTGGGTCGCGGAAGTCATGGCTGTCTCCTGGAACGTTTCCATCCGATTGCTGTTTTCCTGCAAGATAGAGTTGTTGACGAAGGTCTGCCAATAGGAACTTCCCTTACGAATACCGGTCGATTTGCTCCGTTCCCCGAACATTGGTGCGACACCTTGAAGAAAAGTCCCAAAAGCAGGTCCGTAAATCCGCCGCAAGCATTGCTCCGGGTCGAGCAGATGAGTATGTTGCGCCTCCGTTGACGTTCACACTCCTTTCGCGCGCCGAAAGATCCAGATCCACCAAAAGGAAACCGAGATGTTCAAAGGCTCCATTCCAGCGCTGATTACCCCGTTCAAGGACGGAGCGCTTGAAGAGAAACGGTTTCAGGAGTTTGTGGACTGGCAGATTTCGGAAGGATCCAGTGGACTTGTGCCTGTCGGAACCACCGGAGAAAGCCCGACGCTGACCCATGCCGAACACAAGCGTGTCATTGAGCTTTGCATCGAAGCGGCCGCCGGACGGGTTCCGGTGATTGCGGGCGCCGGCTCCAACAACACGATCGAGGCGGTCGATTTTGCCCGTCATGCGGAAATGGCCGGCGCGGAAGCCCTCCTCTTGGTTACGCCCTATTACAACAAGCCGAACCAGGCCGGCCTCAAGGCGCATTTCAAGGCGGTCAACGATGCGGTCGGTATTCCGATTCTCATCTACAATATTCCGGGCCGGTCGATCATCGACATGACCCCGGAGACGATGGCCGAGCTTTTCGAAACATGCGCCAATATCAAGGGCGTCAAGGATGCGACCGCTGACATGGCAAAGGCGAGCCGTCAGCGGGAATTGTGCGGTCCGGATTTCCTCCAGTTGTCGGGTGAAGATATCTCCGCGCTCGCGTTCAATGCGCATGGGGGCGTCGGGTGTATTTCCGTCACGGCCAACGTCGCGCCGCGTCTGTGTGCGGAATTTCAGGCCGCGACACTGGCCGGAGATTTTACCAAGGCTCTGGACTATCAGGACCGGCTGGCGCCGCTTCATCGTGCATTGTTCCTTGAACCGAGCCCTGGCGGGGCCAAATATGCATTGTCCCTGCTGGGCAAGTGCGAGGAAGACCTGCGCCTGCCGCTGGTACCCGTCACCGAAGGGGCACGGGATGAAATCCGCGCCGCGATGGCCCATGCCGGTTTGATGAACTGACAACAAGAACATCTGGTGCGTGTGTCCGTGAGACAAGGCACCAGAAAGGAAAAACATGGCTCCGAAAAAAGGGGGCGATCCGGGACGGAAGATCATCTCCGACAACCGGAAGGCCCGGTTCAATTACGAGATCGAGGATACTCTTGAGGCCGGAATCGAGCTGAAGGGTACGGAAGTCAAGTCGCTCCGGACAGGCAAGGCGAACATCGCTGAATCCTATGCGGCCGAGCGCAATGGCGAGATCTGGATCTACAACGTCTATATCCCGGAGTACCTGCAGGCCAACCGCTTCAACCATGAACCGCGCCGGCCCCGCAAGTTGCTGCTGAACAAACGTGAAATCGGCAAGTTCGCCAGTGCCGTCCAGAAGGACGGCAAGACGATTGTCCCGCTCAAGCTGTATTTCAATGACAAGGGCCGCGCCAAGATGGAACTGGCTCTGGCCCGCGGGAAAAAGCTGCACGACAAGCGCGAAACCGAGAAAAAGCGCGACTGGCAGCGGGAGAAATCCCGTCTCATGAAGAACATGAGCTGAAACTCTTCGAGGTGAGGGGGCCGCGCAGCCCCGCATGTGGAGAACCTGTGCCCAACGTGTGTGCAGGTTGTGGATAAGGTGTGTAAAACCTGTGCGGGCGCATGCGCCGTCACGGCGGAACATCCTGTGCATGGCTTGTGAATACGCCTTAGCCGTGAAAGGAACTGGCCGTCAGTCCGGCCAGAATGAGGCGCTTGTGCTCGGGGATGGGCACGGGGCGACGGGTATCGCGGTCGACGTGGACATGGACGAAGCGGCCGTGGGCGGCGGTTTCGACCGCGTCGCCGGCAAACAATCCGACCTCGAAAATCACAGAGCTGGAGCCGAGTTTCCCGATCTTCAACCCGGCATGAACCTCTCCGGGAAACGTCAGTTCGGAGAAATAGGTGCAGCCGGTCTCAACCACCAGAAAGATCTCCGGGCTGTTGACCGGGTCCAGCAGGCCGTTTTCGACGTACCAGCTGTTCACGGCGGTGTCGAAGAAGCTCAAATACTGAACATTGTTGACGTGTCCATAGACATCCACATCCATCCACCGTGTGGGGATAACCTGAAACGTCGAGAATTCAGTCCGTTTTCCGGGAAGTGGGCGCGTGGCCTGTGGAATGTGTGTGGATTTCATAAGGCCGCCGTGTAGATTTCAAAGGCGTCCGCTTCGGTAATTTCTTTCGGGTTGTTGACCAGCAGCCGGGTCTGTTTCATCGCGTCGCTGGCCAGCTTCGGCAGATCCTTTTTGCCGATACCGACATCGCGCAAGCGGGTGTGGAGACCAAGGTTCCGCGACAGATCGGTCAGCATGGCGGCGAACACTTCGGCCCTGTCGGACCCGTCCGCGATGTTGGTGAGTTGCGGAAACACGGCAGGCGCGATCTCGGCGTATGTCGCGGCGGCCACGCTGTTGTTGAATGTGAGCACATGCGGCAGCACAAGGGCATTGGACAGGCCGTGAGGCACATGAAACGTGCCGCCGATCGGATACGCCAGTGCGTGGACGGCGGCCACCGGGGAATTGGCGAAAGCCATGCCGGCGAGCAGGGATCCGAGCAGCATGGCGCCTCTTGCGTCCGCGTCCCCGGGCGTGAAAACCGCTTTTTCGATATTGGCGCCCAGAAGGCGCAGCGCTTCCACCGCCAGGGTTCTGGAGACAGGATTGTTGTTGGCCGATCTGGATGCAAAGGCCTCGATGGCATGCACCATCGCGTCTATGCCCGTTGCTGCCGTGACCGGGGCCGGAAGGCCAAGGGTCAGCAAGGGATCGAGAACCGCAATATCCGGCAGCAGGAGCGGAGACACCACTCCGCGCTTTTCCTCTTCTCCCACGGTGATGATCGAAATCGGAGTGACTTCGGAACCGGTACCTGCCGTCGTCGGCACGAGGATCAGCGGCAGGCGCGGACCTTTTGCGTTACCGATCCCCCAGGCGTCGTCGAGGTCTTCACCGCTGCCCAGAACAAGGGCGACCAGTTTTGCGACGTCGAGCGACGAACCGCCGCCGAAGCCGATAACCGACGTTGCCCCGTGTTGGCGCGCGGCGTCCACGGCCGCATCGACCAATGCCCGGGGCGGGTCGGCCGCGACGTCGGCAAACCGGGACAGCAGGTGTCCTGCCTGTCGAAGTGCCGCTTCGCACGGCCCCTGCAGATCAAGCCCGATAATCCCCGGGTCGGTGACGAGAAAGGGGCGGGGGCCGAGAAAGGAGGCCGCATGTGCGTCGAGTTTTGCCGCCGATCCGGTCTCGAAAACAATTCGCTGGCTTGTGTTGAAGGTGAAAGCTCCGATCATCCGTCCCCCCGGGTGCTGATATCCTCGCAGAGTGCACTCTCAACGGCATCGCGTCGAGAGCCAGGTGATCGGTTTGGCTCTGTTTCCCCGAAGCCCTGCTGAAGCCGGTTCCCGGCTCGCCCGGGAACCCGTTTGCTGGGGGGATGCTAGAGCTTGCGCGAACCGAACTTGTTCGACCTCGGGAAGCCTGTCGGCGGCAGGCGTCCGGCATTGCCGCGTTCGCCGCACCATTCGGCCATGTCTGCCATCGTGCGGGTGAAGCTGCGTCCGGAGCTGTCGCTCCAGGTCAGTCCATCCTCGCCCTTGAAGACACGCAGGTCGGAAATCAATCCGTCCCGGTAGCGTTGCAGCCGGACGCCGCGTCCGCGGCCCATCTGCGGGACTTGCGCCAGCGGGAAAATCAGGAGCTTGCGATTCTCGCCGATGATGGCCACCTGGTCTCCGGCAGCCTCGACGCAGAGCGCAGCTTCCGACGGGGCGGCCAGGTTGAGGACCTGCTTGCCTTTTCGGGTGTTGGCGATGACATCGTCTTCGGACACCACAAACCCGCGCGCCTCCGTGCTGGCCAGAAGCAGCGTGCGGCCCGGCTTGTGGACGAAGGCGCTGACCACGTCCTGTGCCTCGTCCATTTCCACCATCAGGCGGATCGGTTCGCCGTGTCCCCGGCCGCCCGGCAGCCGATCGGCGCCAAGAGTGAAAAACTTGCCGCCCGAGGAAAACAGCAGGATCTTGTCGGTCGTTTCCGCAGTGAAGGCCAGTTTCAGCTTGTCGCCCTGCTTGAAGGACTGTCCGGAAAGATCGCTCTGGTGTCCCTTCAAGGCCCGGATCCAGCCTTTCTCGGAGATGATGACGGTGATCGGTTCCCGCTCGATCATGGCCTGCTGAATATCTATCAGATCGGCTTCGGGTGCTTCCGACTTGTCGGTCCGGCGGCGGCCGATATCGGTCTCCGGACCGTAGACCTTGCAGATTTCGGCGATTTCCTTGGAAATCACGGTCCATTGGCGGGTGTCCGAATCGAGCAGCTTGATCAGCCCGTCTTTTTCCAGCGAGAGTTTCTCGTGCTCCTTGCGGATTTCCATCTCTTCAAGCTTGCGCAGGGACCGCAGGCGCATGTTCAAGATGGCCTCCGCCTGCACGTCGGTCAGTTCGAATGTCCTGATCAGGGACGCCTTGGCATCGTCCTCTTCGCGGATGATGCGGATGACCTCATCCAGGTTCAGATAGGCGACTAGATAGCCTGCCAGAACCTCGAGCCGGTGGTTGATCTGGCCCAGCCGGTATTCGGACCGGCGGATCAGCACGTCCTTGCGGTGGTCGAGCCACTCGCGCAGCACCTGCTTGAGACCCATGACCATCGGCACCTTGCCCATGGACAGGACATTCATGTTCAGTGAGAACCGGTTTTCCAGATCCGTCAGCTTGAACAGGGATTCCATCAGCAGATTGGCGTCGACATTGCGCGAGCGCGGAACCAGAACGACACGGATGTCTTCGGCCGATTCATCGCGGATGTCGTCGAGCAGGGGCAGTTTGCGGGCCGTCAGGAGTTCGGCGATCTTTTCGATCAGGCGCGACTTCTGGACCTGATACGGGATTTCGGTGACGACGATGGCCCATTGGCCGCGGCCGAGATCCTCGACTTCCCAGCGCGCGCGGACGCGGAAGCTGCCCCGACCCGTGGCATAGGCTTCGCGGATCGACCCCTGGTCGGACACCAGCAGACCGCCGGTCGGAAAATCCGGCCCCTTGATGTAGTCCAGAAGTTCGTCGACTTCCGCATTCGGATTCTTGATCAGGTGCAGGCTGGCCTGGCACAGCTCATAGGCATTGTGCGGCGGAATGGATGTCGCCATGCCGACGGCAATGCCCGACGAACCGTTGCCCAGCAGATTGGGAAACCCGCCCGGCAGGACGATCGGTTCCTTGTCCTCGCCGTCATAGGTTTCCCGGAAGTCGACCGCGTTTTCGTCCAGACCGTCCAGCAGCCGCTTGGCGGTGTCGGTCATGCGCGCTTCGGTGTAGCGCATGGCCGCCGCGTTATCGCCGTCGACATTGCCGAAATTGCCCTGGCCGTCGATGAGCGGATAGCGCTGCGCGAAACTCTGGGCAAGACGGACCAGAGCATCGTAGACGGCCTGGTCGCCATGGGGATGGTATTTACCGATGACGTCGCCGACGACACGCGCACATTTCTTGAACCCGGAACCGGGATCGAGCTTGAGCAGGCGCATGGCGTAAAGCAGGCGGCGGTGAACCGGTTTCAGCCCGTCGCGCACATCCGGCAGGGCCCGGTGCATGATCGTCGACAGGGCATAGGCCAGATAGCGCTCTTCAAGCGCTTCCTTCAGGTTGATGGCTTCTGCGCCGCCTGGCGGTGGTGTCGTCTCTTTTCCCATATTTGCTTGCTAGCCGTTTCGGGGACCCGGCGCAATTCACCAGGTCCGGTTCATGGCGGCAATTGGCGGATTTTCAACGGAAATCGCCGCCACTGTGGGCGAATTTCCCGTGCCGATGCATGAAGGACAGGGCGATCCGGCTAAATCACGTCCATTCCGGCCGTCTGTCCCGAGTGGAGAATGGCCTGAAGCGGGGCGGCCAGATCGCCCATCAGCTCCGCCCAATGGCCGAAACGCCCGGTCTGCAGGACGCGAGCCGAAGGGTACCAGGTTGCCGCGCCGTTGCTTGAGTGCCAGTACCAGGGAGGAGCCGGCTGCGTCAGAAGGGCGGTGGGTCGGCCCATGGCCCCGGCGACATGGGTGGGCAGACCATCCGGTCCAACCAGCAGGTCGACCTCGGCGAGCAGGGCGGTCAGGTCGCCCAGTGACTTGAAATGCGTGCCCGCGTCGATGATGGACGGCCAGTCTGAAAGCTGATGGCGGGACTCGTCCCACATGGCACTGACAAGAGTTCCTTTGAAGCCATTTTCCTGTGCAATTACGGTCCTGTAGTCGTCCAGAAGGAGACCGGGACGGTTGGCGTTCCAGGACAGCGCGACAAGAGGGCGGGGCAGTTCTTTCAGCGCCTCGCGCCAAGTCCGTCGGCTGTCGGCATTTGCCCCGATGTAAGGGCACCATTGTCGCATCGTGCGGAATGTTTCCGGAGCAAGGGCGAGAGACGCCGTCAGCTGAACCGGAGGTTCGGAAGCGGCCAGCGCCTCGCGCCCGGCAACACTGTCGATCTCAACAAAGGAGAATTCGCCGGCGAGATCGGCAACTGGAGCCAGATGGGCGGCGCCAAAAATTCTCCGTTGCAACGACCCGGGCCGCTGCCCGCGCGCGAACCGCATCAACACCAGCACGTCCAGACTGGACAGCGTCGGATCGAGAAGAACATCGTGTTGCCCAAGCGCCTCCAGAAGGAGATCTGTATCAGCCGATTTCGCAGCGTCTTCCGGGGCATGGAGGCGTTGGATCATCTCGGACACGGGAAGGGTTCGCGCGAGATCCTCAAGCTGATCCGACGCCAGTAGGCAGTCGCGCAGAACATTCAGCGCATGGTGCCGGTCGGGGGCATTGAACGGTGCGGTTTCATCCAGAAACGGACGGAGCAGTTCGCGCGCTTTGACCAGATGGCCGAGACTGCGATACGTGATGGCGAGGGAAATCACCGCAGCCGTCTTGTCCGGGTGTTTCCTGATCTGTTGCAGGTAATCGGAAAGCACCTGAGTGGTGTCGCCGCGCAAGGCCTCAATACCGATGAGGAGGCGCCAACCTTCGAGAAGGCCGGGAAAGCGGACCGTCAGTCGTTTTGCCAGCACCCGGGCTTCTCTAGCAAGGCCGAGGGCCACCTGGGTTTCGGCAAGAAACAGCAGGATCAGCGGATCGGTCGGCAAGCGCAAATGCGCGGCCTCCAGATGAGGCAGCGCTTTTTCGTGGTCTCCCAGTTGCGCGAGTATACGCCCCAGCCTGGCCTGGAACCGGGCATTGCCCGGCTCCTGGGCGAGCGCGTCCTGTGCCAGTTGCAAGGCTGCCCGGCTTTGGCTCAGGGTCGTGAAAAGACCTGCCAGAGCCGACAGGAGCGCCGGATCGCCGGGGTTGCATTCCAGCGCCGCGCGCAACACCCGCTCAGCCTGTCCAGGGGCGTCTTCCCGCATCAGAAGTTCTGCGCGCAACACGCAAGACTGGACGTCGCCTGGTGCCAGCTCAAGGGTTTCTACGACGAGATCCCGCGCCTGATCGACCCTGTCTCGGGCCAGAAACACGCTTGCAAGCAGGTTGCGCGCCGAGATGTCGGCCCTGTCGCGCTCGAGCACTTCCGTCAGAAGCTTTATCGCCTGATCGGGCGCGCCTTCCTCCAGCCGGATTTCGGCCAGCGCGGTGAGCGCTCGCCCGTGTCCGGGCGCGATGTCCAGGATACCTTCCAGAAGGGCGGTCGCGCTCGCCCGGTCGCCGGATACCTTGTGTTGCGCTGCCGCCTCCAGGCGGTCTTTTACGGACATCATGTGGTGGTTTATCCAGTTCGGCGAAAGTGGTTTTGAGACGGCGTCCGGTTAACCGATGCTCACCCTTTCGCCATCCAGACGCACATCCTGCTTGGCGTTGATGAGGGAAATCTCGCTGTTTTGAAGCGAGACACCGTCTGTCTTGTGAACGAGCGTACCTGCGGTTACGGATTCGGTCTTCTCGATCCTGGCCGAGCGGGTCTCGGCTCTCAGGGTCACGCTGCGCACGGAACTGAACTTGTCGACGATTGCCTCCACAACCTGCTTGGCGTGCAGGGTGACGGAGCCGGCGGACTGAACGATGGTCTTCGCCAGAATGCCGAGGCTGGTGGCCTTGAAATTCAGTTCGTTCGCTGACAATTCAAGTCCGTCTTCAGCAGACAGGCGCAGCGACGTGGCATCCGGAACGCCGAGTTCGGGAATGCGGCTCTCGTCACCGCGCACCAGCACGGCCAGAACGAACGCTTCGGTGCCTGCACTATAAACCAGGACCCGGTCGCCCACGGCGGGCGCCAGCAGGCAGCTTCCGGCCTGGCGCGCGAACAGGTCCTGGCCGTCTTGCGTCCTGAGCGACAGGTCCGTCTTCGACAGCATCAGCGACACGGTGGCCGTTACCAGACTGCCACCGTCGGGGGCGCCCTGCTTCTGCTTGCTGTATACCTGCTCCCGTTTCGTTTCCTTGGTCATTTGTTGTGATCCTCAATGGGGTCATTCTGTCAATCAGGTGAAAACGGCCAAATTGCCCATGTTGACCAGAACGTTGCTGTTCCGCAGGTCGATCGTGTTCCTTATCAAGACGGTGTTGTTGTTGGTGACCTGGACAGGCCGGTTTTCCAGTGCGGTCACCGAATTATCGAGTTCAACCTGCTTGCTGCCCACGGCCATGAGTTTGGAGCTGATTTCGGCCAGGGAGTTTTCTATCGTCATATCCTTTGCCTTCAGATCGGTAACTGTTTTTGAGAATCCGAACTGGGTCACGCCGACGGACAGGAGCGTGTAGGAAAACGCGGCCGAAAGATTGGCCGTGAAATAAATGCCGACACTGACAGTCACCCCGCCCGACAGGTTGCCGGCAAAGACGCCACCGACACTGACGGACTGCTGGCTCCCCAGAGTGATGAATGTTTTCGTGCCGTAGGTAATGGCAACCGTGTCGCCGTGATTGATTGTGAAGCTGTCCTTGGAGGTTTCCGTGAAATCGTTTCCTAGGAGGTTGGTCGTTCTCTGCTTGGCAGTTTCATTGATCTCACCTTCCGTGCCGGCATCAATGTTGATGTCGTTTCCGGCCTTCCCGCCGGATTTTATCGTCACCGCATCGCCGCTTTCAACATGGAGTGCGCCGCCACAGTTGACGTACATTTCCTTGCCGGCCTTGACCAGCGCGACGCCGTCACAGGCCAGCAGGATGCCGCCAAGAACATTTCCCGAGCCGTCCTTGCCGGACGCCAGCGTGTAGATCGTCGCGATATTGGCTGTATTGTCTGCGACGAATTGTGACGGATAGAACAACTTTGCAGTGGCGTCGTCGTCGGCAGCTGTCTCATTGTCGCAATAGCTGCCAAGCCGCAGCATCGCGCCGGGGGTGCTGCTTGAACCACCCACTGTCGGCACGAACAGGTACGCGCTGTTGTCAGTCGTATCGAGATCCACGTCGCTATTTGTAGCCATTTCAACAGTCCCTTTTTCCAGACTTCGCCCTGTATCCCACCGTAATTGCCCGCCCTAGTCCTTCCGGTCTCCTGCCCTAGGGGCTTGGGTTCAACATCCGGATCTGGGAAGGCACGACCGTGTTTCCGACGGAATTCGGCACGTTGCCGTTCTGGCCCGTCGGATCCATCAGGGCACGTGTTGCCGGAGCCACCTGAAGGATGAGTTTCGTCGAGCCTTTGAGGCTCCTGGAGGAGGAGCAGACCTGGCCCGAAACAGCGCCCGGACCGGGCCCGCTGATGGTGACGGGGGTCTGGTCCATCACGGTATGCGGCGGCATGCATTGCACCAGCACGCGTGTGCACTTTGGTATTTCCGTCGCACGCATTCCGGTGCTCAGGAGGGGAACGGGAACAGGACCGGCCGGTGTCGTCTGCAGATAGACGTCCGGGACGGCGAGATCCATTCCCGGCAGAGGGCCCTGGGAATTCACGAAAGGCATGATCTGTCCTCTTCTTGATGACCGGGCATCGCAGTCGTCGACGTGATGCGTTGCAGGACCGGGTGTGAAGATCCGGCTGTAAGAGTATGGGTACGTGTCACTTTTGCCATATCCTCTATCCCGAAATTCCGCCTCAAGGCGCATTCTGTCTGCCGTCTTCGTCGTCCAGCAGCACCTGTCGGGGCGCATAGGCTTCCGCAACCAGCAAATTCTCGTCGGTGCCCAGTATGCTGCCGTACGTGCCGCTGAGGAGCGCAGCATCGGTTTTGGCGGCATGCATCTTGGTGTTTGCAAACACGGCCGCTCCAAGATTGGCGGCCGCCAGGTTGGCGTGGGAAAAGTCCGCCTGGCGCAGATCGCTGTGTTCAAAGCGGGCGGCACGGCAATCCGTGTCCTGAAGCACTGCCGACCACATGTGCGAACCGGTGAAATCGGCCCCCGTCATGCTGGATCCCGAAAAGCCGGCCATGACAAGGTTGCTGCCACTGAAATTGGTGCCGTCGAGGGCGCAGCCGTTGAAGGCAGCCAACTTCGCTCCGCTTCTTGACAGGTCGGCCTTGGTCAGATCGCAGGCGATGAACATGGATTGCTGCAGCACGGATCCGCTGAGATTGGCGCCTGCGAACTGGCCCTTGTTGAAGGTGCATCGCTGAAATGTCTGGCCGGAAAGGTCCTTGCCGGACAGATCCGCATCCGCAAACACGGCGGTGTCGATTGTTGCATTTGTCAGATTGACTTCCCGCAGATCCGCTCCGGTCATGATGAAATTGGTCAAGGTCGCGTTTTCAATCGAGATCCCACCGATGCCGCAATCCAGAACGGCGCAACGGTCCGCCGTGGCCGCACCCAGGTCCGCACCGGAGAGGTCGGATTGCGCCATGCCCGTCTGGTTGAGAGACGCCCCGCGCAAGCCGAGCTTGTCCGTCTTGCACTCGATGAATTGCGCATTGTCCAGAGCGCAGCCGTCAAAACGAGCGGAACTCAGCACGCATCTGATGAATTGCGTCGAGATGAGCTGCGCGGAGGAAAACGTGCAGCCGGACAGGTCGCAGGACACGAACTGGGCGTTCAAGAGGCAGCTGTTTGAAAAGTCGGATCCCGACAGATCGCACTCAATCCAGATGGCTCCGGTAAAATCCTGTCCGGTCAGCGTTTCCCTTTGCGCGTGCTTCAGAAGCACAGGCTGGGAATGCGCGAAATGGTCCATCATGTCCGCAACGGAAATGAATTGGGTCTCCCGTTTCTCTGCGCTCAAACTCATCTCCTTTCTCTTTGGACCGTTCTTCGTTGGTCCATTGTGCCGGTCTGCTACTGCGCGGCCACTTGCACTGCCTGGTTCATGGCGGTCCCGCCCAGATTCGCATGCGACAGGTCGCAACTGGCCAGCCTGGAATCCATCAGGTCGGCACCGAACAGGCTGGCGTGCCGCATCGATGCCTGTCGCAGATCCGACTGGCTGAGCGACGCGGCGAAGAAATCCGCGGCGCAGAAGTCGCTGTACCTGAGGTCCGATTGCATGAACCGGGCTTTCCTGAACGACGCAGTGCGTCCATCCACCGACTGCATGTTACACCCGATAAACAGGCAGGACTGGCAGCTCGCCTTCAGATAAAGGCTCTCCTCCAGTTTCGCGCCGTTCCAGCAGGTGTCGGTGGCCGTAACAGCCTCGAACCGGGCACGAGAGAGATCGCAGCCGCCCTGGAAGCCGGTCTCGTGAAGCTCGGCGGAGGTGAAATTGGAGTCGGCTGCCGAGACGTTCGTGAAGGCCGCCCGGTTGAACCGGCTCCCGGTAAAAACCGATCGGGTCATCGGCACGTCGATGAAAACGACCGTATCGAGGGTCGACCCCGACAGATCCAGCCCGACCGCGGATCCCTGGGCTACCTTTACCTGTTCCAGCCGGCTTTCCTTCAGGATGGTGCCGTCCAGCGTGCACTCCAGGAAGGTGACATCGATGAGCCTTGCGTTGTCTGCGACCATGCCGCTGAGGTCGGCCCCGATCAGCAGGCAATTGGACAACGCAGCATCGCCCAGATTTGCATGCGTCAGCTTTGCTGCGCTGAAGTTGGAGCCACCAAGGTTGCTCGACCTGAAATCGGCACCTTCCAGATTGGCGGAGGTGAACACCGCACCGTCCAGGCGGCAACCTTTGAAGCATGCGCCGGTCAGATCGGCCTGTTCGAAAAACGTTCCGGACAGGTCACGGTTGGAGAAATCAAGTCCGCGCAGACTGAGGCCGGCAAGGTCGGCGCCCTTGAAATCATGCCCCTCGGCCAGTTTCTCCGCGACCAGTTTGCCAGCTGAAAGCGCGACGGCGGGCAACATTGCTTCCTGCGGAAACATCGCCTGTGGCGACATCTGCCGTCCTGTGGTCAGTGTTTCAGCGAGTCTCGGCTCAAGCTCGTCGAGCGTGGATTTCATCTCCTCGTTGACCTGTTCGAAACGGTCGCCAATCGGCATGTGGGCGTCTTCCACTTCAGGAAGATCCATAGCCTCCAGTTTGCTCATCACGCCAGCCAGAGGCTGGTCTTCCATGCCAGGCTCGATCAGATGAGGGAACTGCGCGCGAAGAAGGGCCTCTGTCGGACCAAGCGCTTGCGCGAGCTCGTCCGCGGCAGCTTCTGTCCCGAGTTTGGATGACTGCCCGGCTTTTGAAAGGGCTGCGAAAAAATCAACTTTCTCCGGGTCTTCCAAGCCGGGGGATCCATCTGGCAAGGGCGCAAGATTCAGTTCATTCCGTGTGTCACCGGACAAGGCGGACATCGGATCAAGCAACGAAGAGGGCACGGCCTGCGTGTCCAGCTCGAGTTCGCCCAGCTGCCGGCGTATCGGATAAAGCAGTGAGCCTTCCGGACGCCGCAGAGCGCGGGCGCAGGCGAGCTCGTGCTGTTCGGTCTCGTCAGCCTGACCGTGCTGCGCAAGGTTGTCGATCTTGTCGAGCGCTTCCTGAAGTTTTGCCTGTGCCTCGGCTGAGCGGTCGTTGACCTTCTCCGGGTCGATATTGTCGGCAAAGGTCTGCTTCAGGGAGACAGGCATGTCGGCCAGCGCATTCAACCCCGGCTCCAGAGCTGGATCTGCGGAAACATTCGCGGCGGCGATCTGTTCGTCGCTGGCAAAAGGGCGCCCGTCCATCAGGTCCCGGATCTCCAGGGGCGCAGCAGCAACGGCGTCACGCCGCAACAGCTCTGCACGCGCCATCTCCTGATCCGCCTTGAGGGTCAATTCCTTTTCCAGTCGTTCGACATCCTCGATCATCTCGGCAATATCGAAATCCCCGCTGGCGAACTCCTCCGGTGTCGGCAATCCGATCATGGGAATGTCCGCTCCGCGATCCGGATCGGCGGGAGGCAGGATGTCGGTGGGCACGCCGGCCTCGTCCAGCTTCTTCCGGACCATCCAGTCGGAATCCGCCAGGAACTTGCGCCGCTCCTGGATGGCGCGGTCCATGCGTTCCTGCCGTTTGCCGACCAGGATCGCGGGGTCGGTCTCCGGCATCAGCTGGTGGTCGGACAGGGCATGCTTGTAGGCCTGTTCGGGGTCCGTGCGCAGCTGGAACACATGCTGGTAATAGTCGGCGGGACGCGGTGCCGCATCGCTGTGTTCGACAGCAAAAAGCACGGCGCCGATGTCCTCGCCGAGCCGGTCGGTGCTTTTCACAAGTCCGCGAAAGGCCATCACGGCCTTGCCGACATTCGGAAAAACGGTTGCGGTGTCGCAGACCATGCTGGTCTCGGTCAGGCTGCCATCGGTCTTGCGCTGGATGAAGGCACGCACGCGAAAACCCGGCAGGACGCCTCCGACCGGCTGACCGGACCGGCACATGCCGGTGACGGAAAAGGTTTCTCCCCCCTTCAGGAAACCGTCGAAACGCTGATCGGCAGGGGCGTCGCAGTTGAACAGGGGATTGAAGTCATCCGGCCTGAGCGGCGACACATGGTCGACCCAGTGCTTGTCGAAGGTGCCCGCAAGCTTGAGCCTGTCCGGATTGTCAGGCCCGATCGGACCGAAATGGGCCGGATGGGGTGTGTCGCCGGGCGACAGGATCAGCGCAGCGCCGTTCTCGATGTTGGGCAACGGCGCGTCAATGCCCGCCTCGACCAGTTTAAGCGCTCCGAACCCCTTGCCCTTCGGGTTCATCGGGAAGCCTTCGCCGCCGAATGCATGGATTTCGCTGATGGGCATCTTGTCAAAGGGCTCGGGACCGACGATCTCGATGCCCTGGTCGGTGAGACGCCAGAAACGGTCGCCGAACACTGCCAGACGCTTGACCTTGTCCCCGAGCCTTGCGGTGACCTTCAGACCCGTGACCGGCTGATGATGGGGCGCGAGCGCGTGACCGGCGACAATCATCTCCGCCCTTGGCTTGAGCTGGCCCTTGTCGAAGATACCGCCATCGGGCATCTGTTCGACCACCATCGGCCAGAGCGCCTGTTCCGTGTACAACTCAAAAGGACGGGCAACATCGAAGAGCAGGAATGCCGAGGCTGTCAGGACGCTTCCGCCTTCGACAACCTGGGTGTGCAACGATGAGGAGATCCTGGACGGTTTGATGATTGCAGGCACTTTCACTCCCGTCCCGGTATTCTGATGCGCTTGAGCTGATTGAAATCAGTACCGCAACATCAGCTGCGTCTAAGACAGTTTATCTTCTTGAATTCGCCGTCGAATTGAACCTGACAAAATATGACATGACGACCCGGTGACGGTGAATGTAGGATTGCAGACCGTCCGGTGCAATACAAGAAGTGGCGGATTCAGATGGTCGTCCCTGAAAATGGGGCGCGTCCTTGGCGATATCGGCCCGCCGGGGAAAACCAGACCGCAGTGAAAATAATCTACTGTATTCATTAATGCGAAAAACGGGCCGTTTCTGGCGACACCGCAAGGCCCCCGCGCGCGCCCTTCCATCGAAGTCCGGATCGCCGGCGAGCTGAAAAAATGGGCCGCCGATGACCTGACCGTGCGGTGTCTTCCTCGAAACAGGGGTGACTTCCGTCAAGGCGGAAACCGCTTGGCTCAAAAGTTCCACGGATAGTCCGAGCGGTAGCGTTTCTCCAGGGCATTGAGAAACTGGGCGCGCGTACCGCCGTCCTGCAGCCCGTGATCGGACAGGTGCCGGTCAATGAAGAAGCTGGTGAGCTCGAAGCCCTGGGTCACATCGCTCCAGGTGAGTTCACTGCCTGGCTGGCGCTGGCCGTCGAGCAGGAACGAAGGCAGGGGGAGCAGCTTGTCATGATAGGGCAGGCCGGCCTCCCGGCTGACGGCGCGGGCGGACCTGGGCGACACATAAGCCAGATCATCCCGTCCGCCGGTTGCCGCGCAGGCGGACAAGTCGAGACCGGCGCCGAGTTCACGCAGAACCTGGAGTTCGAACAGGATGAACAGGGCACCGGCCGTGTCGGCGGCTTCCAGATGTTCCAGAAGCACGTTCATGGCCTCGAAAAGCCCGGGGTAGGGGTGGCGTTCGGGCAACAGGCGCAGCAGGAAGGCCAGGTGCTGCAGCCCGGTGAGGCCGACTGCGTTGGTCATCAGGTCTCCGGCCCGCAGGGTTTCCGGTTCGATCCGGAATTGCCCGAGCTGGTCCGAAAGGCGCGCCTTCCAGGTGAGCAGCAGACTGTTGCCCGGTTGCAGCGATGGACGCAGCCGTTTCGACCGGCCGCCGCGGACGAGCCCGAGGTGGCGGCCGTGATCCAGTGTCATGGCCTCCAGAATGACGTTGTTCTCGCCGTGTTTGCGGGTGGTCAGAACCACGCCGCGTCCGCTCCATTCCAAGGGCGTCTTCCCGTGTCGATACCGATCCAGCAAAGGACGGGCGGAGATCGGCCCGCCGCATGTGTCAGGCGCTGCCTCTTATTTCGGAAACTCCAGCCCCATTTCCCGGTAGCGCTCCGGATCGTCGGCCCAGTTTTCGCGCACCTTGACGAACAGGAACAGATGCACTGGAGCGTCGATGATCTCGGACAACTCCTCGCGCGCAGTCTGCGAAATCGCCTTGATCGTCTGACCGCGCTTGCCCAGCACGATGCTCTTCTGGCTGTCGCGTTCCACATAGATGGTCTGTTCGATACGAGCCGACCCGTCCTTGCGGGTCTCCCATCGTTCGGTCTCGACCGTGGAAATATAGGGCAGCTCCTGGTGCAGGCGCTCGAACAGTTTCTCGCGGGTGATCTCCGCGGCGAGGATGCGCAGCGGAAGATCGGAGGGCTGATCCTCCGGATACAGCCAGGGGCCTTCGGGAACCTTGGACGCGAAATGGTCCAGAATGGTCTCGGTTCCGTCGCCGGTCAGCGCGGACACCATGAATGTTTCCTCGAAGGTGAGGTATTCGTTCGCCTTTTGCGCAATCAGAAGCAGCTTCTCGCGTTTGGCGATGTCGGTCTTGTTCAGGATCAGCACTTTGGGAGCGCTCTGGTTCTGAAGCCGCTTGAGGATGTTTTCCACTTCCTCGTCGATGCCCTTGCGCGCATCGATCAAGAGGGCGATCAGATCCGCGTCGCGCGCGCCGCCCCAGGCGGTGTCGACCATGGCCCGGTCCAGCCGGCGCTTCGGCTTGAAGATGCCCGGTGTGTCGATGAAGACGAGCTGCGCGGTGCCGTGCATGGCCACACCGCGCACGATGGTGCGCGTCGTCTGCACCTTGTGGGTGACGATGGACACCTTTGTGCCGACAAGCTGGTTGATCAGGGTCGACTTGCCGGCATTGGGCGCGCCGATCAGGGCAACGAACCCTGCGCGCGTTCCCTCCGGCATGGCCGCCAGCGGTTCGGGCAACGGCATGTCGAAACGGGCCTTGGGCGCGACGAAACCGTCGTCTTCGTCCGTCGGTCCGCTGCTGTTGTTGTCGTCGCTCACTCTGTTTCTATTCCTTCCAGACGCCTTCCCGGCGCAGCACGACCTCGGCCGCGCTTTGTTCAGCAATCCGCTTCGAGCCGCCCTTGCCCTCGCCGGGCGGCAGACCCTGTACCGTCACCGCGACGGTGAAGTTCGGGGCATGGTCCGGACCTTCCCGTCCGGTGACGTTGTAACGCGGGGTGGGCAGGCTCTGGGACTGGGCCCATTCCTGCAATGTCGTCTTGGCGTCTCGCAGCGGTCCGGACCAGGATAGCATACGCGGCTCCCAGAGACGCCCGACAAAGCTTTCCGCGGCATCGAAACCGCCATCGAGATAGATCGCCGCGATCAACGATTCGCAGATATCGGCGAGCAGCGCGGTCTTTTTCCGCCCGCCCGTTTGCGCTTCCGCCAGGCCGATCCGCATGGCGTCGCCGACACCCAGTTCCTGTGCGATCTCCGCGCAGGTCTCGCGCTTGACCATGTGGTTGAACCGCCGCGCCAGTTCACCCTCGTCGGCTTTGGGAAAATGCTTGTGCAGCATGGTTGCGATTGCCAGGCCGAGTACCCTGTCGCCAAGAAACTCAAGGCGCTGGTAGCTGCCGGACACCGTCTCCGACGGTGCCAGCGCGCTTGCATGCGTCAGCGCCACCCGCAACAGGTCCAGATCCTTGAACTCATATTGCAGCGCCTCTATCAGCGCCGAGATCGGGTTCGTCTGATTTGGTCTGGTCATGCGGCGGATCCGCGTTTCGGAGCAGGGGTTGCGACCGTGCCGGTCACAGCCCCCGGCCGATACGATCCCAGCGCACGCTCCAGGGCCAGGTCCAGATCTGCCATGCCGGGGTTTCGTCCTTGATGGAGAAGAACAGGATCTCCGCGCGGCCCATGAAGTTGTCATAGGGCACAAAGCCGACGCGGGTCTGGTAGCGGCTGTCGATGGAATTGTCGCGATTGTCACCCATCATGAAATAATGGCCTTCGGGAACCTTGTATTCCCGCGTGTTGTCCATCTGTCCATTGGGGGTCAGATCCAGCGTGTCGAAGGAAACGCCGTTCGGCAGGGTCTCGCGGAACCGGGGGACGCGCCGGACCAGGCCTGCCGGGGATTGCTCGATGTAATCGTCGATGCGCTCCCTCTTGACCGGGTCTCCGTTGATATGGACGACGCCGTCGATCACCTGAATGGTGTCTCCCGGCAGTCCCATCACCCGTTTGATGTAGTCGATCGAGGTATCGGTCGGAAGCTTGAACACCGCGACATCGCCGCGCTCGGGCGGCGTGGCCCAGACCCGGCCGGAAAACGGTGCCAGACCGAACGGGAAGGAATACCGGGAATAGCCGTAGCTGTATTTGGAAACGAACAGATAGTCGCCGATCAGCAGCGTATCCTTCATGGATCCGGAAGGAATGTTGAAGGGCTGAAACAGAAAGGTCCGCACGATCAGGGCAAGCAGCAGCGCCTGGACAATGACCTTGACGGTTTCACCGACACCGCCGCTGTCCTTTTCTTTCTTGTTTTCCGTCACGCTCATAATATCCCTTGAATCAAGTTGTCGGCGGGCCCGGTTTCCGGCGGCGCTTCACAGCGCGACTCTTAGCCGGTCCAATGCCCGGAAGCAATGCGGCGACCGTGTCCCGGTTACGCCTTTGAGGTGGAATCCACCAGGTGCGGCTCAGGCCAGTCGGCGGGCCAGGCCGAGATGACCACAAAAGCCTGGGCCAGCGGAAAATCGTCCGTGATCGTCAGGTCGATGGTTGCCTTGAAACCATCGGGTGTCATCGCGGCAAGCCGTTCCGCCGCGCCTCCGGCCAGGGCAATCGTGGGTTTTCCGGACGGCAGGTTGACGACTCCCATTTCCCGCCAGGCCACACCCATGCGAATGCCGCTGCCAAGCGCCTTGGAACAGGCCTCCTTGGCGGCGAACCGCTTGGCATAGGACGCCGCGCGCTCGGCACGCCGGTCCGACTTGGTCCGCTCGATTTCCGTAAAGACCCGGTTGGTGAACCGATCGCCGAACCGGGCAAGCGTCTTCTCGATCCGGCGAATGTCGATCAGGTCGCTGCCAATCCCTAAGATCATGTGTCTGCCTTCGAATATACGCACGATACCCGGAGGAACGTGCGGGGCCGGAAATCAGGAGCCGCGGTCTTCTTCCATGTTCGGGCCCGGTGCGGGAAACAGCCGGTCGCCCCTGGCGGCGATCTTGTTGCGGCGGCGTCGCTGATAGACCTCGACGCTCTTGTAGACGATCACATAGGACACGCTGGCCACGATCAGGCCGAGGGGCACGGCACCGATGAACATCGGCTTGAGCATTGGCCAGAGCGCATCAAACGACTTTTCGAACAGGCCGTGCTGGAACTGCTGATGCACATGGTGAGGGTCTGCCCTTGGGGGCGGGCGGCCATGCAGGATCCATTGCCCTATCTTGAACGTGAGTGCCCAGATGAAGGGAAACGTCAGGGGATTGCCGATCGAGGTGCCGAGTGCGGCGGCGATCAGGTTGCCGCGCACCAGGAAGGCGAGGCCGAATGCTGTCAGGAAGTGGAAGCCGATCAACGGTGTGAACGAAGCGAACGCCCCCGCCGCGAAGCCGAGCGCGACGGCATTCGGTGTGGCCGTAAGCCGCAGCACTCTCTTGCCGAAATAGCGGGTCGACCGGGCCCAGCTGTGTCGGGGCCAGACGGCAACGCGCATGCGTTCGATCCTGGAAGGCCTATGTCTGCGGCGGAACAGCATGATGAAAGAGGTGTATCCGTTCTTGTTGCGCTCAGCTCAATCCGCGGCTGCCGGGCTTGATCGCCGGCAGGGCGGCCAGTTCCGGCGGAAGATTGTCGGGCTCATAGGCGGGCACCTTGTATTCGGCCAGCGCGACCAGTGGAACGGAGACATCGGCGTCGCCACCGGACCGGTCGATCAGACAGGCGACGGCGAGGACTTCAGCACCAAGAGCTTTCAACGAGGTTACCGTTTCGCGGCTCGACAGGCCGGTCGTGACGATATCCTCAACGATAATGACACGCGCTCCCTCGGGCAGCTCGAACCGGCGGAGCCGGAATTCGCCATCTTCGCGTTCCACCCACATCGACGGCACGCCCAGATGACGGGCGGTCTCATATCCGGGAATGAGGCCGCCGAGAGCAGGCGACACGATATAGTCGATCTTGCCGAGATCCGCGGCGCGAATCTTGTCCGCCAGCGCCTTGCACAGCTTTTCGGTCATGTCCGGATACATGAACACCCGGGCCTTTTGCAGGAAGACCGGACTGCGCAGTCCCGAGGTCAGAATGAAATGGCCTTCCAGGATGGCACCGGCCTCACGGAACAGGGACAGCACTTCGTCACGCGTCATTACAAGAAATCCCCTGATATCGTCGGAGCTGCTAGCCGTTCACCCGGCTGACGCTCGACACATTCGGTTTGGTTCGCAATTGATTGATGATCCGGTTGAGGTGCTTCAGATCCCAGACCTCCAGGTCGATGACCATCTGGTGGAAGTCCGGCGCCCTCTGGAGCATTTTTACATTGTCGATGTTACCACTGTTTTCGCCGATGACCTGGGCGATTGTTGCCAGTGAGCCTGGTTCATTGGCGGCGGATATGTTCAGCCGGGCCGGAAAGCGCTCCGGATTGTCGACATCGATGTCCCAGCGCACATCGACCCAGCGTTCGGTCTGGTCATCGTACTCCTTGAGAGACGGAGACTGTATCGGATAGATGGTCAGTCCTTCGGACGGGGTCAAGATGCCGACGATACGGTCGCCCGGCACGGCGCCGCCGTCGGGGGCGAAGGTGACCGGAATGTCGCCGGACAGCCCGCGGATCGGCAGGGCAGGGCCTTCGCCGGCATCCTGTCCGTCGGCGCCGGTTGCGCTGTCTGCTTCCAGTCCGCTGGGAGGAATTCGGAACTTGAGACCATGCCCCTGCTTCAGACCGAACCAGCCTTCTTCCAGGGGAGGGGCTGACATGGCCACGCGCTGGTCCTGATAGTCCGGATGCGCGGATTTCAGAACGACCTGGGCGCTGAGGTCGCCGCGTCCGACCGCGGCCAGAAGATCCGCGACACTCGCCTGGTGATGCTGGTCGAGAATTCCTTCGAGAAGATCTTCGGAATAGGCCTTGTCCGCGCGCGCGAATGCGCGTTCGAGGATATGTTCGCCGAGCGCGCCATATTGTTTGCGCACGGATTCCCGCGTTGCCCGGCGGATGGCCGCCCGGGCCTTCCCGGTGATCGCGATCGCCTCCCAGGCGGGGGGCGGGGATTGCGCGGGTGATCGGATGATCTCGACTTCGTCGCCGTTGTGAAGCTCCGTCACCAGGGGCATGATCTTGCCGTTTATCTTGCAGCCGACGCAGGTGTTGCCAACGTCCGTGTGCACCGCATAGGCGAAGTCGATCGGCGTGGCGCCGCGCGGCAGGGCGATCAGGCGGCCCTTGGGAGAGAAACAGAACACCTGGTCATGGAACAGCTCCAGCTTGGTGTTTTCCAGGAACTCCTCGGGCGTGTCCCCCTGGGCGAGCAGTTCCGTGGTCCGGCGCAGCCACTCGAAGGCGCGGCAGTCTTCGGAATGGCGGGTGATGTCGCGGCCGCCGAACTCGCCATCCTTGTAGAGCGCATGGGCCGCGATACCGTATTCGGCGACCCGGTCCATGGAAATGGTGCGGATCTGCAGTTCCACGCGCTGACGTGACGGACCGACAATGGTCGTGTGGATCGACTTGTAGTCGTTCTGCTTGGGGGTCGAGATATAATCCTTGAACCGGCCCGGCACGGTGGGCCAGGTCGTGTGGATGACCCCGAGCACGCGGTAACAGGCTTCAATGGTGCCGACGGTCACGCGGAACCCGTAGATATCGGAAAGCTGTTCGAAGCCGATCGCCTTGCGCTGCATCTTTCGAAAGATCGAATAGGGACGTTTTTCCCGCCCCTTGACGAGCGCCGCCATGCCGCGTTCGCTCAGGCGTTCGGTCAAGGTGGTTTCGATGTCCAGAATCAGGTCCCGGTTGCGCTCGCGCAGATCGGCCAGCCGGTCCGTGATGGTTTCATAGGCTTCCGGGTTGAGCGTGCGGAAGGAGAGATCCTCCAGCTCCTCGCGCATGTCATGCATGCCCATGCGGCCGGCCAGCGGCGCATAGATCTCCATGGTTTCTTCGGCGATGCGGCCGCGCTTCTGCTCCGGCATGTGACCGAGCGTGCGCATGTTGTGCAGCCGGTCCGCCAGCTTGACCAGAAGCACGCGGACATCGTCGGCGATGGCAAGCAGGAGCTTGCGGAAATTCTCCGCCTGTTTGGCTTTCTGGGAAACCAGGTCCAGCCGCTTGATCTTGGTAAGACCTTCGACCAGCTTGCCGATTCCCTCACCGAACAGACTGTCGATTTCCGACCGTGTCGCGTCCGTGTCCTCGATCGTGTCATGCAGCAGCGCGACGGCAATGGTCGCGTCATCCAGACGCAGGTCGGTCAGGATCGCGGCGACTTCGAGAGGGTGGGAAAAATAGGGATCGCCTGATGCGCGCATCTGGGAGCCATGCTTCTGCATGGCGTAGACATAGGCCTTGTTGAGCAAGGCTTCGTCAGCTTCCGGATTGTACCGAGTAACCCGTTCTACGAGTTCGTATTGACGCATCATGGCCGCAACCGACCCTGGCAACCGGCTGAGGTTTCAGCGGGACAGACAAAAATGTCCGAAGCGCCCATGCCTTTTCGGCCGCGCTTCAGACGAGCTTTGTGACAAAAAATCAGACGTCGTCAGTCCGTTCCGGCGGAACGAGCCCTTCCAGACCGCGCAGAAGGTCTTCCTCGGACATCCGGTCGAATTCGACCGCGCCGTCGTCGACGGCATTGACCTGCGTCACGTTCTGCTGGCCGGGGGATGGCATCAGCGGCACGGCTTCGGCTTCCGGCTCGTCCACTTCGACGAACTTCTGCAGCGAATGGATCAGGTCTTCCTTCATGTCTTCCGGGCTGACGGTCTGCTCGGCGATTTCACGAAGGGCGACAACAGGGTTCTTGTCGTTGTCGCGTTCGATGGTCAGCGGAGAACCGCTGGAAATCATGCGTGCGCGATGCGCAGCAATCAGCACCAGCTCAAACCGGTTTTCGACCTTGTCGATGCAGTCCTCGACGGTCACGCGCGCCATTCGACGTCTCCATAGCTTTAAGGAACTTGAAGAACCAGCGTATAGTGTTCGCGATTCAAAAAAGCAACCCCTAGTCAGAATTGAAGGGTGGCCGGGGATTTTGCCGGGCAAGTCAGGTGGAAATCAACGGAAATTTTGCCCGGTTTTTTTAAGGTTTTTTTTAAGGAAACCGCTCGCTTTTGCATTGCGGGAGTCCAATATAATGGTATACGCCACAGGCAATGGCCCCTCGCGGAATCAGAAGGGCGTTGGAAAGAAAACAATAAGTCGTCAGAAGCTGCGGGATGCGCAGTATTCTTTCGACACTATGTGCGTTGACAGCAGAGATCGGACACGTCGGACCCCGCCGCGGGAGGCTGAGTTCAGACCGGACGAATAACAAAGCGCTGCGCATATAACTGGGAAAGGTTTCAAATAAGATGTTTGACGCTCGAGAAAAAGTTGCTTTGTTCATTGATGGGGCCAACTTGTACTCAACCGCAAAGGCCATCGGTTTTGACATTGACTACAAGCGGCTTCTGAAGGAATTTCAGGGTCATGCCTATATGCTGCGCGCGTATTACTATACCGCTCTGATCGAAGATCAGGAGTATTCCTCGATACGTCCGCTGATCGACTGGCTGGACTATAATGGCTACAAGGTCATTACCAAGCCCGTGAAGGAATTTGTGGACAGTGCCGGACGCCGCAAGGTGAAAGGCAACATGGATATCGAGCTTGCCGTTGACGCCATGGAACTGGTCGAAACCGTCGACCACATCGTTCTGTTCTCCGGCGATGGCGACTTCCGCTCTCTGGTGGAGGCCCTGCAGCGCAAGGGCCGCAAGGTCAGCGTTGTCTCGACCTTGAAAACCCAGCCGCCGATGATCGCCGACGATCTGCGCCGGCAGGCGGATCATTTCATCGATCTGGCAAGCCTGGCCAACAAGATCGGCCGCGACCCGTCCGAACGGCCCATGCGCCCGCAGACGCCGGCTCATGTGGAAGACGACGACGAGGACGACGACTACTAGGTTTCGGCCATGTCCGCGTTGAACAGTCACAAAGTGCCGGTCGATCCGCCCCTGGATTGTCCGGCCTGTCCCCGGCTCGTCGCGTTGCGCGAGGAGCTCAAGGCAGCGCATCCCGATTGGCACAATGCCCCCGTACCGTCCTTCGGCGCGGCTGCACCGACGCTGCTGGTCATCGGTCTGGCGCCCGGCATGAAGGGGGCGAACTGCACCGGCCGCCCGTTCACGGGGGACTATGCCGGCGATCTTCTCTACCGGACCATGATCGATTTCGGCTTCGCCTCCGGCACATATCAGGCGCGGCCCGATGACGGGCTGACGCTCAAGGACGCGCTGATCACCAACGCGGTCCGCTGTCTGCCGCCGCAGAACAAGCCGACCGGGGAGGAAATCAGGACCTGCCGGCCGTATCTCCTGTCGACTCTCGCGGCCAATCCGTCGATCAACGCAGTGCTGGCGCTCGGCCGGATCGCCCACGAGACGTTCCTGACCGCGCTCGGTCAGCGCCGCGCGGCGTTTCCCTTTGCACATTGCGCGGAACACGCGCTGCCGGGCACCGGGCTGACCCTCTTCGACAGCTATCACTGCTCAAGGTACAACACCAATACGGGCCGCCTGACGGAAGAGATGTTTCGCGCCGTTTTCGTGAAGATTCGCGCGCATGTTTCCTGACAAAAGCCGAAACTGCGCCGTTCCTCATCCGCCGGAAGGGGGCTCCGTGCGATACTCCTTCTCGTCGGCAACGGCCCAGCCGTTGGGACCGAGATGTTCCTGCGGCTTGAAGCGGGCCTTGTAGTCCATTTTCCGCGAGCCATCGACCCAGTAGCCGAGATAGACGTAGGGCAGGTTCATCTTTCTGGCGCGCACGATGTGATCCAGGATCATATAGGTGCCGAGCGCGGTGTTCGGATAGTCGGGCGTGTAGAAGGAATAGACCATCGACAGGCCGTCCGAGAGCTGGTCCGTGAGGGCAACGCCCAGAAGAGGGCCCTCACCGGTGCCGGTCAGGAAACTGTTCGGACCGCGGCGGCGGTATTCCAGGACCAGGGTCTCCACATGGGTGTCCTCGACCATCATGGCGTAGTCGAGCACGCTCATTTCGGTCATGCCGCCGTTTTCGTGCCGTGCCTCCAGATAGTCCCGGAAAAGATCGTATTGTTCGGCCGAAGGGCTGGGCGGCAACCGGGCGCCGACAATGTCCCCGCCGGACTTCCACACCCGTTTAAACGATTTGGTCCATTGAAATTCGTCCACGCGCACACGGATCGAGACGCAGGCCTGGCAGCGTTCGCAGGCGGGCCGATAGGCGATGTTCTGGCTGCGCCGGAAGCCGCCCTGTGTCAGAACCTCGTTGAGCGCCGGGGCATTGTGGCCGACCAGGTGGGTGAACACCTTGCGCTCCTGCTTGCCCTCCAGATAGGGGCAGGGCGCGGGCGCCGTCAGATAGAACTGCGGATGATCTGTGGGGTGCCGTGTCACCGTGTTGTCCCGCGTATCTTCATGTCTCCAGTTGCGAACGCCTCACGCCCGGTTCTGGTTTCACAGGCCGTAATACCATGGAGCGACCAGTGAGAAGGTCAACCATAAAACAAGAGCAAGCGGGGTGCCAGCCCGTACGAAATCATTGAACTTGTAGTGCCCGGGGCCCATGACGATCAGGTTGGTCTGATACCCGATCGGCGTCGCGAAAGACGAATTCGCCGCGATGATCAGGCAGACCACGAAAGCTTCCGGCTCCGCGCCGATCTGCTGCGCCAGATTGATGGCGATCGGCGTGAACAGGACGGCGGCAGCGTTGTTCGACAGGAAATTCGTCAGCACCATGACGATGAAGAACAGCGCGGACAGCATCACCGGGGCGGATGCACCGTCCAGCACGGTGACAAGGGCGGTGGCAATCGCGGTGGCGCCGCCTGTGCCTTCCAGCGCGACCGCGCCGGCAAGCGAGGCCCCGACAAGCATGAAGATCCGGCTGTCGATGGCGCGCATGGCCTGACGGATGTTGAGGCAGCCCGAAGCGATCATGGCGAATGTGCCGGCCACCGCCGTCGATACGATCGGCACCAGCCCGCTCGCGGCCAGAGCCACGACACAGGCGAAGATCACCAGGGCGCGCGGCGCGTAGCGGCGCCGGGGGACTTCCGCCATGGACCAGTCGAGCAGCAACACGTCGCGATTGCCGCGCAGGCGCGCGATTTCCTCTTCGCTGCCGGATACGAGCAGCACATCGCCCGCTTCCAGCCGGATGTCGTTCATGGCCATGCGCGGCATGCGGCTGCGCCGCTGGATACCCATCACCAGGCAGCCGGTGTCCGAATAGAACCCGGACTGCGGCAGGGTCCGGCCCATCAGGCGCGAGGCGGGCGCGACCACGACTTCGGCCAGGCTGATGGAGCCCGGTTGCGCGGCCTGGATTTCGCGGCCCGGATTGCCGGTGTCGCCTTCGGCTTCCATGAGCGGCTGGCGGCGGGAGAGCGCATTGGCGAGTGCGGTGCGGGTTGCCGCCACGATGACCATGTCGCCGGGCGCCAGCACCACGTTTTCGAAGGGCGGCAGGATCGGCTTCTGGCCGCGCTGGACCAGGCGAACGGTCATGTCTTTCAGTTTCGGGAACATGCCGGAGACCGACTCGACCCCGATCAGGGGATGTCCGTAGGTGATCTCGATCTGGGCGATGAACTGCTTGCCGGAGGTGGCCTGAAACTCCTCCGCCATGGTCTTGCGAGCCTTCAGCAGGCGCGGCATGACAAACAGCACGTAGACGGCGCCGACGCTGGCCACGATCAGGCCGATCCCGGTGAAACTGAAAAAGGTCAGTTTCAGATCGGAGGTCTGGGCGGCGTAGTTGGCGACCAGAAGGTTTGTCGACGACCCGATCAGCGTGGTCATGCCGCCGAGAATGGCCAGGAAGGACAGCGGCATCAGCACGCGGGCGGGGGACTGGCCAACGGTCGCGGCGACGGCTGTCAGGATCGGCAGGAACATCACCACGACGGGGGTGTTGTTCAGAAAGGCGCTCAGGATGGCGACCGCCAGCAGCACCGGAATGGCGGCATGGAGCGAGCGTCCGCGGGTCATGCGCACGATGGCTTTTGCCGGGGCCTCCAGCGCATCCGTCTGGAACAGGCCCTGGCCGATGATCAGAAGGCAGATGACGGTGATCAGGGCCGGGTTGGCGAAACCGGCGAGAAAATCGCCGGTGGTGATCACCGCGCCGTCGGGCGCTGTCACTGGGATGACGGAAAAGATGACGATGAAGGCGGAAATGGACCCCAGGGCGACGATCTCGATCGCGTAGCGCTCCATGGCGTAAAGTACGACAGTTGACGCGATCACCACGAAGGTCAGCGCCATTGCAATATCAACTGAGTGCATTCATGAGCCTAAAGCCGCCAGGGAGGTTTCCACGGGATGCCAGTTTAAATCAGCAGGTCCCGGGATTGGAAGAGGCAAGTCGCAAGATTGTCATTGAGAGGTCCGTTAAGGCATGATGCCGGGAACCACAAGGGGGGCCATGCGTTGACACCATCATGAAGACTTTCCCCGATCCCGCCTTCTTCCAGCGCCATCCGCGTGTCCTGTTGGCCCTGTTCCTCATCGCCGTCGTCGGCACCGGCGTCCTGATCGGAGCCCTGTCCGCTCCCGGCCCCTGGTATCAGGCTTTGCGCAAGCCGCCTTTCAATCCGCCGGACTGGGTGTTCGCACCGGCCTGGACGGTGCTTTACATCCTGATCGCAATTGCGGGATGGCGCAGCTTTCTCAGAGCGCCGCGCAGCCGTATGATGGGGATATGGGCCGGGCAGATGCTGCTCAACTGGTGCTGGATGCCGCTGTTTTTCGGCTTGCACCAGATCTGGGCGGCTTTCGCCGTCGTGGTGCTGCTGTTCGTCCTGATCATGACTTACATCGCGGCAAACTGGAAAGGCGACACGACGGCCGCGCTGCTGTTCCTGCCCTATGCCGCCTGGGTTGCCTTCGCTGGACTGTTGAACGTGTCCATCGCGTTGCTGAATTGACGGCGGATCCCTAACATACAGCGCGATTGTCCGGTGCGCGTGTCCGCACGGGGATCCGGTGGTGGAAAATCCCTGCCGCCGAATGCAAGGGGCGGCAGGGATCTGTGGTCGAACCCTTCTGAATGAAGAGGCGATGGGGCCTGTTCTTCGACCGGTCGTGAACCGTGGCCTTCCCGAGCGTGACCGCTTTCTGTCGGAAGGCTTCCGGTTCTCTCGTTCGGCGGGCCCATTCAGGTCCGACCGGGAGAGATATGTTCGTGTCTCGTCTGCTTCCGCTCACCCGGCTTCGGCAATCCGATGTTTCGGGTGATCTCGCCGGCGTGCATCCGGAAACGTCCGCGATCCCGCGCGTCATTCACCCGCGTGCTTTGGGACTGCGGCCAGGTAACGGACCAGCTCGCGTTGCAGCGCTGCGACCGTTTCCTCCAGATCCGCCGCGTCTGCTTTGCGGCTTCTTGCCAACTCCCCCAGCATGATTTCGTAGTCGCGGCAGATTTCATCAAAAACCCGGTCGTTACGCCGAAGGTCGAGAACCGCTGTACTCTCGAGCCCCAACTTGTCGTCCCAGCCTTCCATGCGGCGCCTTTCTTGCCGAATCCCCGATGCACTCCGCAGTTGATCTGGTTGCAGGATCTCCTAGTATTGCCTGAATGTAGAGTTTAACACCGTGACTTTCCCGTGTTTTACGGGTTTAAGTATCTGATTATCATGGTGTTTGATGGATCGAATCCGGAATGGGCAGCCTTATGGAATCAAGCGACGCGAAGGCGCCCGATGAGGAGATCGTCCTGGAGTCCCTTGAGAAAATTTGCAAGAGTCAGGAGATTTCAGGGTCGCAGAGGTTGCAGGATTTTCTGACTTATGTCGTGACCGAAACCCTGGAAGGCCGCGGCGGGCAGATCTTCGGCAAGACGATCGCCGAAGACGTCTACAAGCGTCCGCCTTCCTCCGGTGCCGACAGTTCGAACCTTGTGCGCGTGGATGCCGGACGCCTGAGACGCGCCCTGGAAGCCTATTATAACGGTGACGGTGCGACGGATAGGATCCGGTTCGTCATCGATCCGGGGCAATATGCGGTTCGGTTCGAGACCCCTCCGGAACGAACCGGAAATCGCCGCACCTTCCTGATCGGGGCTCTTGTCTGTCTCGTCCTGCTGGTCGGAGGTGTGCTCGGGTATGTCCTGCTCCAGATTTCCGGATTGCAGGAGGCCCGAAATCCCGCCCCTGCGAAAGGTCTGAGCAGCGTGCAGCGCGAGGTCCTGCTGAACCGGTCGCCGGCCACGCTCGAAGCCGTGGACCTGGCGACCCAGGCGCGCAGTCTCATCTTTCCGGCGAGCAATCCCGCGCGTCTGACCGCGACGCGGGGGATGTTCGAGCGGGCGATCGAACTCGACCCGAACTATTCTGGTGGTCATGCGGGCCTGGCGCAGATCGTCGGCCTGCAATCGTTTCTCGTGCCCGCCGGCGACGAACGCGATGTCCTGATCGGCCTGGGTTTCCGTCATGCCCAGAAGGCCCTGGATCTGAGCCCGGCATCGCCATGGACACACTCCGCTCTCGGTTGGATGGAATTCGTACGCGGCAACATCGACGCGGCCCGGGCCTATTCGCTGCACGCGGTCGAAATCGATCCGGACGACCTCGATGTCCTCAACTTCGATTCCCTGATCGGCATCTTCAGCGGGGACTTCGACCATGTCGTCAAATCGGCCAATCCTGCAAACTTCCTGGGCCGGGATCTCAGCCGGCATGTGTTCACGGTTGCCTATGCCGTCGCGAAATTCCACCTGGGCGACTATCAGGCGGCGGTGGAGGCGCTCAATCAGGCCGCGTCGCTGGGCGGTCCGTCCAGCTCGATCAGCTTCGCCTACCTGATTGCCGCGCACTACAAATCCGGCAACGAGGCCATGGCCGGCAAGCTGCTCGGGGACTTCGTGGCCTCCCGGCCGAACAGCCGGGTGGAAATCGTGCTGCGCCGCCTGTTCGCCCATTCCGACGACGCCGATACGCTGTTCGACGCGCTCGCGGAAGCCGGTTGGCAATCCTCCGAACAATGAGCGGCTCCCCGGCGGGGTTCTGAGCGACAGCGCTGAAAGACGAGCTGGCCAGAACACAATTGGTCCGCGCGTCCTGGTCCTTCAATCGACACTTCCGGCATAATCGGCGGCCGGTTCTTGCCTCCAGGTGACGTCCATGTCGACCTTGGCGGCGGCGAACAGGTTCATGACCGGGCAGCGGAACTCGACGTTCTTGCACAGCTTGCGGAACCGGTCCTCCGGTTCGTCCGAATAGACCGTGATGGTGAGCTTGCCGCTTTCGAAATAGGGCCGGATGCCGGGCACGCCCTTGGGGCCGCGCACGTCGATCTGGCTCTCGCAGGCAAAATCCACCCCCGTGTAAGCAAAGTTCATGGCTGTCGCGACCCCGTTGATGATCACGCCGTCGCAGCCGACCAGGGCGATCAGAACGGTTTCCAGCGGGCTGGGCGCGGAATTGGTGCCCCCCAGCGACGCCGGTTCGTCGGTGTAGGCGGGGGCGAAGTCGCGCACCTGAACCTTGGTGCGCGTGCCAGCGGCATTGGTCGCCTTGACGTGGCGCACCCCGATCTTGCGGGTTTCGGGGTCGATGCTCGGTTCGATGATGTCTTGATCGATCATGTCCGACATGGAAGTTCCTTGCCTTAACTGAGAGGAATGAGGGCTCCGACGGGCGCATCGCCCCGCAGGAGGTCGAAAAGCAACCGCACCACCACAAAGACGGCGGCGCCGTAGATCAGGCCGGTCCACAGCCGCATGCGCGCCTTCACCAGCAGCATCCAGGCGATCAGGACGACCGTGGGCAGGCTGACGCCGATGGCCCACACCGCGATGGCGTAGGCGACAAGCACGACCAGGACCCGGAGCTCGTTCGCGTCCCGGGCAAAGTCGTTGTCATAGTCCCGTACGCCGCGCGCCAGCAGGTAGAGCGCGAGCGGCAGGCCGGGCACGATCGCCAGCGCCGGCATCAGCCGCGAGGAGGGATTGAAGGAGAACATGTCCAGAAGCGCATAGCTGAACATCAGCGCTGCGAGAGCGGCGAGCACGAGCGATATGCCCCGGCTCGGCAGCGCCACGGGGATGTCCTCGTTTTCGGTTGCTGCCGCCAACCCGGACGCAGGGGCAGGGGCGGGAGCCGCGACTGCCGCGTGCCTGCGCGCGCGCAGCCAGCGTACAACAGACAGCAGCACCGGTATGGCGATCACCGATCCGATCAGGAGAACGCCGGGACGGGCCAGCCAGGACCAGCCGTGGATCTGGTTGGCGAGCCAGAAATACTGTTCCATCGGACCGGACAGCACGAAACCGACCAGCGCCGGCGCGCGCGGCCAGCCGCCATGTTTCATCAGCCAGCCGAGCGCGCCGAGCACGAACAGCATGAAGATGTCGCCCATGGTCGAGGTCGACTGATAGGCGCCGATCACCATGATGAGGATCAAAGGCGCGGCAATGATCGCGAAGGGAATGCGCGTCAGGCGCGCCAGCGCGGGGGTGATCGCAAAGCACAGCGCGGCGCCCACGACCGAGGTCAGCGCCACCGACCAGACGATCAGGAACATCAGGTCCGGGTTCTGGGTGATCATCCGGGGGCCGGGATAATAGCCGAAGGAAAACAGCGCGCCGAGGAAGATCGCCGCCGCCGGTCCGCCCGGAACGCTGAACAGAAGCGTCGGCACCAGGTCGGAAATCACCGTGGCGTTGTTGGCGCCCTCGGAGGCGGCGATGCCGCGGATCTCGCCGCGGCCGAAGCGCGACTTGTCCTTGGTCGAGCGCATGGCGTGGCCATAGGCCACCCAGGTCGAGGCGGAGGCACCGACAGCCGGCACGAACCCGCCGAAGACGCCGATCACGGCGGCGCGCAGGATCAGCCAGCGCGCGCGCCAGAAATCCCGGAAACCTTCGCCCCAGTGGTCGACCTTGACCCGTTCGTGGCTGATGCCACCGCCGGCCGCGAGCATGGAGATCACCTCGGCCACACCAAACAGGCCAAGCGCGACGATGGTCAGCGAGAACCCGTCGAGAAGATAGACCTGGTCGAACGTGTAGCGGAAATCGGCGGCCGCCTGAGCCGGGCCGACAACGCCCAGAAGCACGCCGAGGCAGGCGGCGGCCAGCCCCTTTGCCAGGTCCTTGCCGATCATGGAAGCGGCAAAGAACAGGCCGACCAGCGCGAACATGAACAGTTCCGGCGTCGACAGCAGAAGAACGATCGGCCCGGCAACCGGAATGGCCACGAACAGGATCGCCGCGCCGGTCAGCCCGCCGACCATGGACGCCAGAAAGCCGACGCCGAGCGCACGCGCCGCCTGGCCCTTTTTCGCCAGCGCATGGCCTTCGATGGCCGTCGGCGCCGAGGCGGGCGAGCCGGGCGCACCGATCAGCACCGAGGTGATCGTGTCGGACGTATAGACGACCGAGACCGCGCCCAGAAGCATGGCAAGGCCTGAATAGGCGTCCATGTAGTAGATGAAGGGCAGCAGGATCGACACCGCCGCGACACCGCCAAGGCCCGGCAGCATGCCGAAAACCATGCCGACGAACATGCCGGCGAACAAAGCCGCAAGGCGCATGGGGTCGAAAAGCGCATCGAGCGCGGTGAGCGCGTGTTCAAACATGAAAGGTCCCGAGGAAAGGAAGGGTGCGCCCGGGTCGTGGCTGCGTGACCCGGGCGGAGGCGAGGATCAGAATGTCACGCCGTATTTCTCCGACAGGAGAGTGCGCAGGTAGTCCTTGACCTCGGCGCTGGGTGCCAGGGCCGACTTGACGGCTGCTTCCGTGTCCGGCCCGGCATTGAGCCGCGCGCCATTGGTGACCTTCAGGCTTTCGGCCTGGAACTCCGGATCGGCATTGATCGCTGCAACGGCGTCCGCGAAGGCGTCGAGCACGTCCTGCGGCGTGTCCGGGTGCATGTAGCCGGTCAGGCCATAGGCATAGGTCACCGAGGCGATGCCCTGGAACGCGTCCCATTCGATCCCCGAGGGCGCCTTGCCGTTGAGTTCCTCGTAGACCTCGTAGACGGACGGCAGTTCAGGGGCGATCGGGTCGCGCGCCTTCAGGACGCCGTTGTCCATCGCGCCACCGGTCCAAAGCGGCACCGCGCGGCCTTCGGCAACGGAAGGCACCACCTGGGTCAGGTAGACCGGGGTGAACTGATAGTCGAGGTTCAGTTCGCCCTGTTCGAAGGCAAGACGGACCGGGCCGCGGCCGTTGAAGCCCAGCACGGCCTTGACGTCGATATCGAGCACTTCGAAGGAGAGCAACCCGGGCAGGTCGGATGCGGCGGCGGCGATGCCGCCATAGATCAGCGGCTTCTGTGAATCCTTGATCCCGGCCGCGCTGGTAATGCCGGTGTCGGGCGCCACATAGGCGACCGCGCTGAACGGATGGCTGTAGGCGACGCGATAGTCGGCGAGTTTGTATTCGACGCCCTTCTGGCCAAGAACAAAGGGGTTCGCGGTCGACGAGGTCGTGAACAGAATCGTCGAACCGTCGGGTCTGGCGTTCTGCTGGAACCAGTTGGCGCCAAGGATCGAGCCGCCACCGGGCCGCGAGACGACGTCCAGGTCGGGATTTCCGGGCAGGTGCTTCTCAAAATAGGGTTCCAGGAACTTGGCCGACACGAAGGTCGCGCCGCCTTCGCCGAAGGGCACCACCACCTCGATGGTCTTGCCGGCGAACAGTCCCTCCTGGGCCGCCGCTCCCAGCGTGCCCCCCAGAACAAGAGTGCTCCCCAGGACCAGGGCGGCGGTCGCCGTGAGTTTTTCAGTATGCATGATGTCATTCCTCCCTTCGACAGATGCGGGTCAGGCTCAGCCGATCTTGTTCTCGAGCGTTCCGAGCCCCGTGATGCTGACGCGCATCGTGTCGCCAGCCTTCAGGTATTTTGGCGGGTCGAAGCCTATGCCGACGCCCACGGGCGTGCCGGTGGCAATAATGTCGCCCGGCAGCAGCGTCATGGTGCGCGTCATGGTTTCGATCAGGGTCGGGATGTCGAAGATCAGGTCGGCGACCTTCGCCCGCTGGCGTTCCTCACCGTTGATGTCCGTCATCACTTCCAGCGCGCGCACGTCGCCGATCTCGTCGGCGGTGGCGATCCACGGCCCCATCGGGCAGAAGGTGTCGATGCCCTTGCCGATGACCCACTGGTTATGTTGCTTCTGCAGGACGCGCGATGTGACGTTGTTGACCGCCACATAGCCGAACACGTGGTCGAGCGCATCCGCCTTCGAGACCTGAAAACCGCGCTTGCCGATGACGACGCCGAGTTCGCCCTCGTAGTCGGTGCTGTTCGTATGGTCGAGCGAGCCGCGCACCACATCGCCCGGACCGCACACGCTGGTCGTCGCCTTGGTGAAGATCACCGGATGCGACGGCACGGCCTCCTTGGCGCTGGAATCGAAGCCGCTGGAATGAAACTCCGCCGCATGGGCGTAGTAGTTCTTGCCGACGCAGAAGATGTCCCGCAAGGGCTCGGGCACCGGTGCGCACAGCCGCACATCGGCGAGCGGCACGCGCCGCCCGCCGGCGTTCCGCCACACGGCAAGCGCTGCGTCTCCTCCGGCGATCACGTCAAGAACGGCGTGCCGGGCGGTCTCGCCCTCGGCGCATATTACGGCCTCGCCGCCGTCCACATACCCGGCGGCCAGTGTGCCGGCGGTCTCAAAGGTGATGATCTTCATTTTCTCGACACTATCAATTTTTATCGATAATAATTACCATCATAGAAAATCACGACTGTCAAACGGACATCTTCCCATTCGAAATTTCCCCGTTTAAGAAATGCCGATGAACACACAAGCCAGAACAGAAAGCCCGGATGACGGCTCCCTCGACGGGGAGACCCTTGTCGATGCCGCCTACCGCCGGCTGCGCCGCGACATCATCACCTCGGCGCGCCTGCCCGGAGAACGCCTCAGGATCGAGAAGCTGAAGGCGATCTACGGCATCGGGCCGACGCCCTTGCGCGAGGCGATGCAGAAGCTCGCCCAGGACGGACTTGTGGTCGGCGGCGGCAATCGCGGTTTTGCCGTGGCACCGCTCGATCCGGCGGAGTTCCGGGACCTGAACCTGGCCCGCACCGTGATCGAGAAGGAGGCCCTGCGCCTGGCGATCGAAAACGGTGGCGACGACTGGGAGGCCGGGATCGTGGCCGCAGCCTACCTGATGGCCAAGGAAGACACGGCGCTGGCGCAGGCACAGGGCCAGGTGCCCGACAGTTGGGAGCGGGCGAATTCCGGTCTTCACCTGGCGCTGGTCTCCGCCTGCGGCTCGAACTGGCTGTTGAAGATGCGCGGCGGCCTGCACGACCTGTGCGAGCGCTACCGCCGGGCCTCGGTCTATCGCAGGATCGGTGACCGCGACCTGAAGGCCGAGCACGCCGCCATCGCCGATGCGGCGCTGGCCCGGGATGCAGACCTCGCCTGCCGCCTGATCGTGGATCATTTCGCGCTGACCGCCGAAGCACTGACAACCGGGCAGACGAGTTGCAAGGCGGACGGTGAGGCGAGGGGCGATGCACCGGACAGCGAAAATCGGCCGGGCGGCATCGCATGACCATGGACGTGCTTCTGTTTCTGGCTGCCGGCCTTGTCGGCGGCGCTATCAACGCGGCTGCGGGCGGCGCCAAGCTGTTCGTGTTTCCAATGCTGCTGGCCACCGGTCTGCCGCCGATCGCCGCCAATGTGACGCAAGGGGTCGCCCTGTGGCCGGCGCAGCTTCCGGCAATCTGGATCTACCGGCGGGAACTTGCCGGCGACATGAAGCGCCTGTGGCGCCAGATGATCCCGGCGCTCGCCGGTGCGCTCATCGGCGCTCTGGTGATGGTCAATTCCAGCAACGAGGCCTTCGTCAAGGTGGTGCCGTTCCTCCTGATTGTCGCCGTCGTCGCCATTGTGCTCGGGCCACGCACCACGGTGCTGATGCGCCGGGCCTTTCCCGGCGAGAGGCTCGACACCGCCGTTGCCGTGCTTCTGGCCGTGTTCGGCTTTTACGGTGGTTTCTTTGGCGCCGGCCTCGGCTTCATGCTGCTCGCCGTCCTGTCGGTTTCCTCCGGCCTCGGCGTTTCGCAGGTCAACGGCGCCAAGAACCTCTTCGCCTTCGCCATCCAGTCGGTTGCCGTGGTGCCGATGGTGCTGTCCGGCCTCGTCGACTGGCTCGCTGCCTCCTGCGTGCTGGCCGGCGGCATCGCCGGCGGTTACGTCGGCGCCAGCCTCGTCCGCAAACTGCCGGAAAAGCTGGTACGGATCGGCGTGGCCGGTCTGGGGCTGGTGCTGACGCTGTCGTTCTTGTTGAGGTGACGGGGGTAGGGGGGGGCTGGGGCGCGTGAAAACCTTGAGCCCCTGGCCGCAATGCACCCGAATGATCGTTGCTGCGCCTTAGGGTTCAGGTTGGATCGAGCCGAATGGCGTGTTGATCTGTTGTTAGGCAGCAGGTGCGCCGCAATGATCGAGATCCCGGAAAGGAAACCGCTGCATGATTGCCTATGTCACCGTCGGCGCTGACGACATCGCGCGTGCAAGGCGATTTTACTGTGCATTCCTGCCGGCTCTCGGTTACAGGCTGGAGGAGGGGCCCGAGGGCCTGAGTTACGTGTTGCCCGAACAACCGGGTCAGTCCGCCGCTCTGCCGGATTTCTATGTCAAGCCAACCTTCGACGGACATCCGGCCTCGGCCGGCAACGGTACCATGATCGCATTCCAGGCCAGCCGTCAAAAACAGGTTCGCGACCTTCACGCCGCCGCGCTCGCGGCAGGCGGCCTTGACGAGGGCCTGCCCGGCTTCCGTGTTTCCTACGGACCTCATTTTTATGTCGGTTACCTTCGAGACCCTCAAGGCAACAAGATCGCTCTGTTTTCCGAAGATCCGGACGAACCCGGGCGGGAAGGATAAGACGGACGACCCCAACGCATTGTCCGCATGCCGGAGCCAGGTAGCGGGAGCGGCCTCAAGAAGGCCCGACATGCCGCTGCAGCCGGTTTGTCCGCGAGCCCTGTTCGCTAATTTTTCAGGCTGATGCCAAGCCGGTTCTTCATTGAGGCGAGTGAAAAACTGCTTTGCAATCCGGTGCGGCCGATCTCACCTATTACGTTATGACATCAGTCGTTTAGCGGATGGTTCCAGACTGCAGCCCGCGGCTCGTTCACTCTCGAAATGACGGAAACCCTGGGTATTTAAGGTCCCGGTCGGCAAGGCTGCACGTGCGGTGCACAACGGAAAAATATTGACGCACGACCAATTTTGCAATTAATTTCACTTATGGATTAATTTGCAAAAGCAAGCAGAGCGCTCGGGAGGAGCCCTTGGCAAAAGGTGCGTCGCACTTAAAACTTCAGGAAGAAATCGAGCTCACCGCAAGGGCGGCGTGGCTGCATTTCATCGGTGGTCTGACTCAGTCGGAAGTCGCCGTGCGTCTTGGTGTCTCGGGGACGCGTGCGCACAGGCTGATCGCGAAGGCTCAGGACCTGGGTCTTGTGCATATTTCCGTCGATGCAACCGCTGCCCCGTGCGTTGAGCTGGAAAACACCCTGATCAAGGCTTTCGGCCTGTCCATGTGCCGGGTCGCGATGGACCTCGGCGAGCCGGGGCCGATCCCGCTGCGTGCATTGGGAGCGCTCGGTGGGCACTGGCTGGGCCACCTGCTGGAGACCGGAGCCCACAAGGTCATCGGTGTCAGTCATGGACGGACCATTGCCGCTTCGGTCGAGGCGATGCAGCGCCGGAAGGCCAACGGCACTGTTTTTGTCTCTCTTCTCGGCGGGCTCACACGCTCGCTTGCCGCCAATCCCTATGACGTGATCCACCGGCTGGCACAGATAACGGGGGCGGAATCCTACCTGATGCCGGCGCCGCTGTTTACCAATTCGCCGGAGGACAAGGCGGTGCTGGCCTCCCAGTCGATGCTGCGCGAGGCGTTCTCCCGGATGCAGGAATGCGATCTCGCGATCGTCGGTATCGGCGATCTCGATACCTCGGGAGGTTCGGTGGCGATCGGCCGGCAGGATGTCAGGGCGGAACTGGAGGGACGGGGGGCGGCGGCCGAGATCCTCGGCCAGTTCCTGGATCGAGAGGGACGGCAGATCGAGACATCGCTCGACGGCCGGACAATGGCCATGCCGCTCGAGGAACTGCGCGGCCGGGAGGTGGTCGCGGTTGCTGGAAGTCTCGGCAAGGTCGAGGCGATCAAGGCCGCATTGTCCAGCGGCCTTCTAACTGGATTGATCATCGATGAGGCGGCAGCCCGTAGTCTTGTCGAAGGTCTGGGCGGCAGTCGCGCTGCCGGAGCTGCATGAAACGCGGGCGATTTGGGAGGAAAGTCCATGTATGAGAAAGAGAAAGATCTCGTAGGCGCATATATGAGGGGGCAGATGAGCCGCCGGAGCTTGCTCCGGTCCCTGTCGGCGCTGGGTGTGACGGCTGCAAGCGCCAGCGTGCTGGTGAACGCCGCCGCAACGCGTGCGCTTGCCGCGGATTTCGACTGGAAGAAGCATGCCGGAAAATCCGTCAAGCTGCTTCTCAACAAGCATCCCTACACCGATGCAATGATTGCCAACCTGGACAATTTCAAGGAATTGACGGGGATGGAGGTCACTTACGACATCTTCCCGGAAGACGTCTATTTCGACAAGGTGACCGCCGCGCTGTCGTCGGGTTCCAGCGAATATGATGCCTTCATGACCGGCGCCTACATGACCTGGACATACGGTCCCGCCGGCTGGGTCGTCGATCACAACGAGTGGATCAACGATCCGTCCAAGACCAATCCCAACTACAATTGGACGGACATGATCGAGGGCGTGCGCAAGTCCTGCGCCTGGAACGGCAAGCCGGGCGGCGCGCTCGGCTCCGACGACGCCAAGCAGTGGTGCATACCCTGGGGATACGAGCAGAACAACCTGACCTACAATGCCGACATGCTGGAAAAGTCGGGCGCGTCCCTGCCGAACAATCTCGACGAACTCATCGAGCTGGCAGCGAAGCTGCAGGGCGACAATGACGGCGTTTACGGTATCGGTGTGCGCGGTTCGCGCAGTTGGGCGACCATCCATCCCGGTTTTCTGTCCGCCTACGCCAACCTTGGCGAACAGGACCTGAATGTCAGCGCTGACGGCAAGCTGTCGGCCGCCATGAACACGGCCGGATCCAGGGAATTCCATGCCAAGTGGGTCAAGATGATCCAGCAGTCTGGTGCCTCCGACTGGTCGACCCACACCTGGTATCAGGTCGGCACGGACCTTGGTGCCGGCAAGTCCGCCATGATCTACGACGCCGATATCCTCGGCTATTTCATGAATGGCGGCGACAACGCGATGGCCGGGAAGCTTGCTTACGCGCCCTTCGCGGCGTCCGGTGACGGAATGCCGACGCCCAATATCTGGATCTGGTCCCTGGCCATGTCGAAATTCTCCAGGGATCACGACGCGACCTGGTACTTCATGCAGTGGGCCTCCGGTCCCGAGCATGGGCTCTTCGGCGCCTCCAAGATGGATTTCGTCAATCCCGTGCGCACCTCGGTCTGGGAGGACGCGGGCTTCCGCGACCGTCTGGCCAAGTCCTATCCGGGCTACGTGAACATGCACGACGTGTCCGCTCCGGGGGCTTCGATCAAGTTCACCGCGCAACCGTTGTTCTTCGATCTGACCACCGAATGGGCGGCGACCTTGCAGAAGATGGTGGCCAGCGAACTTTCGGTGGACGAAGGGCTCGACCAGCTCAGCAACAACGTCAACCGGCAGCTCAAGGAAGCCGGGCTCGGCTAAGCATCACTCATTGGCGGGCCGGACACGGCCCGCCTCCCATTTCCCCATCAGGTTTTTGACATGGCCAACGAAACCATGGCCCGTGTTGCGCCCGCGCGCTTCCGGGTTCCGAACAAGCTATTCCCGTATCTGCTGAGCCTGCCGGCTCTGCTGGTCTGCATCGGCATCCTGATCCCGTTCTTCACGGCGGTCTGGTTCTCCCTGCAGCGCTACCGGCTGTCCCAGCCCTGGAACCGTGGCATGAACTGGGGGGAGAACTATCTGAATTTCCTCACCGATGCCTCGTTCTGGAACACGTTGCAGGTCAGTCTGGTCTATGCGGGCCTCACGGTCGGGCTGGAACTCCTGCTGGGGCTCGGCATCGCGCTGCTGCTGCAGAAACGGTCCAGATCCAACAACTTCATTTCCATCATGCTGCTGATGCCGCTGATGACCGCTCCCGCGCTTGCCGCCCTGATGTTCAAGTTGATGACAAACCCGAATTTCGGGATCCTGAGTTATTTCGCCCAGGTCCTGGGCTTCCAGGACATGAACTGGGGGTCGGATCCGTCCACGGCGCTGCTGACCGTCGTCCTGGTCGACATCTGGGTCTATACGCCCTTCATCATGATACTGCTGCTGGCGGGATTGAGGTCGCTGCCGAAGCAGCCCTTCGAGGCTGCCGCGCTCGACGGCGTGCCCCGGCTGCAGCAGTTCTGGCGCATCACGTTGCCGATGCTCCTGCCCTACATCCTGACGGCATCTCTTTTCCGCCTGCTCGACTCCATCCAGCAATTCGACATCATCTACGCCATGACCCAGGGCGGGCCCGGCGACCGGCTGATGGTGTTCCAGGTGGAAGCCTATCTGAACTTCTTCCAGTCAACGAATGTGGGCCGCTCGGCCGCGTTGCTGCTGATCCTGTGGGCCATCACATTCATGCTGTCCAATCTCTTCATCAAGAACTGGCTCCGCCTGCGCGAACGCGCCAGAGGGGAGGGTTGAACCATGCACCATTATTCGCCACTTGAACGGTTCCTGCGGGGCGTTGCCCTCAGCGTCATCGTTGTCTTCTTCATGTTTCCGATCCTGTGGATCGTGCTCATGAGCCTGCAGACGAACGAGACGATCCTGCGCTCGCCGCCGTCCGTCGTCTTCGAGCCGACCTTTTCGAACTACGCGGCGATCATCGCCGGCCGTCTGGACAGCAACGTTGCCTCCATGGACATACAGTTCATGCGCAACCTGATGAACTCGGTCATTCTGTCCGTGGGCTCAGTTGCCCTTGCGCTGATCCTCGGGGTTCCCGCGGCCTATGCATTTGCCCGGCACAAGTTCCGCGGAGCGGAGGACATCGCCTTCACGCTGCTGAGTTTCCGCTTCGCGCCCCCCTTGCTCGTGCTGTTGCCGCTGACCCTTTATTTCCATCAGATCGGCCTGGCGGACACGTATTTCGGGCTTATCTGGGTCTATCAGCTGATCTGTCTGCCGCTGATCCTGTGGATCGTGCGCGGTTATTTCGAGGATATTCCCCAGGACATCGAGCATGCCTACCGGATCGCGGGACACACCTGGTGGTCAACGTTCCGCAAGATCGCCCTGCCGCTGGCGGGGCCGGGGATTGCCGCGGCGGCCTTGCTTGCCTTCATTTTCGCCTGGAACAATTTCATCTTCGCCCTTGTCCTGGCCAGCGCCGACAAGCAGCCGGTCACCGTCGGCGCTCTGGCGTTCGTGACGGCGAGCGGCATCCAGTACGGTCAGATCGCTGCCGCGGTCGTTCTGTCGATCACCCCCACGCTCGCTCTCGCGCTCTATGCGCAGCGCTACCTCGTCGAGGGGCTTTCCCTCGGTGCCGTGAAAGGATGATGCCATGAGCGGTATTGAAATCAGGTCCCTGACCAAGGTCTACAAATCGGAAAAGGTCCTCGACAATCTCTCGCTCGAGGTCCCGAAAGGCGAAACCCTGGCCTTGTTCGGCCCGTCCGGAGCCGGCAAGACAGTGCTGCTGCGCTGCATTGCCGGAGCCGTCGACCCGGAAGAGGGCCGCGTCTTTCTCAATGACGTGGACGTCACCGATCTGCCTCCGGAAGCACGCAATCTGGGCATGGCGTTCCAGAACTTCGCCCTGTTTCCGCACATGTCGGCGGAAGAAAACATCGCCAGCCCGCTGAAGGCCCGCAGATTGACCCGGGATCAGGTCGGCTCCGGCGTCCGGAAGGTCGCCGAGCTGCTCAAGATCGGTCATGTCCTCGGACATGCGCCCAAAGAGCTTTCCAACGGCCAGAAGCAGCGCACCGCGCTGGCCAGGGCGCTGGTGGCCGAGCCCGAGATCCTGCTTCTCGACGATCCCCTGCGCAATGTCGATGCCAAGCTTCGCTTCGAAATGCGGCTGGAGCTGCCGCGGCTTCTGGCGGGAAGGGGAACCACCGTCATCTATGTTACCCAGGACTACAAGGAAGCCATGGCGCTTGGACATACGATCGCCGTGCTGGACGGTGGCCGGATCAGTCAGATCGGGACCCCGGAAGATATCTATCTGCGTCCGGCCAATACCGCCATCTCCAAGCTCTTCGGGGACCCGGTGATCAATCTGCTGGATGTGAAACCGGAACGCGACGAGACCGGCGTGTTCGTGCGCCTTTCCGACCAGAAGGTCCGGCTGGAAGCGGGTTACGATGTGTTTGTCGGGCAGGAGGCCATCATAGGCCTCAGACCGGAAATGCTGCGCTTTGCCGACGCCGGCATACCGGTCGACATCGAAGCCGAGACGCCCTTCAACGAGAAGATCGTCACGCTGACCCAGACCAAGCGGGGCCGGGAAATCTTCGTGTCGCGCCCGGCCGGAACCCCCGCGCGTTCGACAGGCAGGGCACATCTGGCGGTGGACGGCACCGGCGCGGTCCTGTTTGACCGGGCCACGGGCGAACGCATTGTACCGGCGCCGGATGCGAAGGAGCAGGCAGCATGAGTTATCTTGATCTGTCCGGCGTCAACAAGGTCTATGGTGGTGTCGTACACGCCGTGAAGGATCTGGAACTGCGCATCGAGAAAGGCGAGATCGTCGCGCTTCTGGGATCGTCGGGGTGCGGCAAGACATCGACCCTGCGGATGATTGCCGGCTTTGAATCGGTCAGCGGCGGATCCATCTCCCTCGACGGTGCCCGGATCGACACCCTGCCACCGGCCAGACGCGGCGTCGCGATGGCCTTTGAAGGCTATTCGCTCTATCCGCCGCTGACCCTTTACGAAAACATCGCCTTCGCGCTCAAGCGCGAGCGTCTGCCGGTCGCCGAAGTGGACAGGCGTGTGCGGGAAGTCGCGCATCTTGTGGAAATCGAGGCGCTTCTGGACCGGTACCCGTCGTCGATTTCCGGAGGCCAGCAACAGCGCGCCTCGCTGGCGCGGGCCCTGATCCGGGATGCGACCCTCCATCTTCTCGATGAGCCCATGGGACAATTGGAACCGCAATTGCGGGCCTTGCTGCGTGGACGGATCAAGCACTTCATTCAGGAGCGCGGCCTGACCGCGATCCTGGTCACCCACGACCAGACCGAAGCCAACGCGCTCGCCGACAAGATCGCGGTGATGGAGGACGGCGAACTGCAGCAGTTCGACAGTCCCGCCGCGCTCAAGGACCGTCCCGCGAACCTCTTCACCGGGACCTTCATCGGCGAACCGCCGATGAACGTGTTTCCGGCGCGGGCCGGCATGAAGGACGGACGAATTGAATTCGCCCTGGAAGGCGGCGTTGCCTTCGACTTCGACAGCGCTGATTTTTCTGACGAACTGCGCGGGTCGCTGAACGCCGGTGCGGACGTGACGATCGGCATCCGGCCCGATGCCGTGAAACTGGCCGACACCGGCCTGCAGGCCAAGGTTCTGGTCAACCAGTGGCTTGGCGACCAGACCCATATCGCGGCGGAATTCGCGGGCGGTTCGATCGTCTCCGTGGAACATCAGCGCCTGGCCCTGGCCGAAGGCACCCCGGTCTGCATCAGCATCTCGCCCGCCGACCTGCATTTGTTCGACAGCGGCAGCGGCCGGGCCATCAGTCATGGAGGCAAGCCTGCATGAGTGGCGATGTTCTGATCGGCGTCGACGCGGGAACCTCGGTCATCAAGGCCGTGGCCTTCGATCTGGACGGGCGGGAAATCGCATCGGCCAGCCGGCGCAACAGTTACGAGACCTTGCCGGACGGCGGTGTGACCCAGAGCATGCACCGGACCTGGACGGATACGGCCTCCGTGTTGCGTGAAGTCGCGCAGAGTGTCGGTCCGCACAGGGTCCTGGCGCTCGGCATCACGGCCCAGGGAGACGGCACCTGGCTTGTCGACGCTGACGGCGAACCGGTCCATGACGGCTGGCTGTGGCTTGATGCCCGGGCAGCTGCCGAAGCCCGAGAGCTCGCCGACTGCGACGGCATAGACACCATCTACCGCAACACCGGTGCCGGGGTGAACGTCTGCCAGATGCGCACCCACCTCCTGTGGATGACCCGCCACGCCCCCGAGTTGCTGGAGCAGGCGGCAACCGCGTTGCATTGCAAGGACTGGCTGTATTACAGGCTGACCGGCGTGCTTGCGGCCGACCCGACCGAAGCGGTGTTCACGTTCGGTGACTTCCGGACACGCGATTATTGCGAGGATGTGCTGCAGGCGCTCGGCCTGTCGCATCTGCGCAAGCTGCTGCCGCCGATCCTGGACGGTGCACGGCAGACCCACAGGCTGACGAAACAGGCCGCCGAACAAACCGGCCTGCCGGAAGGCCTGCCGGTGTCTCTGGGGTATGTCGATGTGATGTGCACCGCGCTCGGGGCGGGGTTGCACGACGCGCAGGCGCGGCCGGGTTTTTCCGTCATCGGCTCGACCGGGATGCATATGCGCTTCGTACCCGATGCCGACAGCGTCTCCTTCAATGCCGACCGCTGCGGATATACCATGGCATTTCCCGGTAAGGCCTACGCCCAGATCCAGACCAACATGGCGGCCACGCTGAACATCGACTGGCTGCTGGATGTCGCCCTGGAACTGCTGGCATCACAAGGCGTGACCCGAACCCGGGGGGATCTGCTCAACGGGCTCGACGACAAGGTCATGGCGGCCCGGCCGGGCGCCGCACTCTACCACCCCTATATCTCGACCGCCGGAGAGCGTGGGCCCTTCGCCAATTCGCAGGCGCGGGCCGGATTCACGGGACTGGACCGGACGAGCGGCTGGTTCGACATGGTCCGGTCCGTTTTCGACGGTCTCGCGCTCGCCTCGCGCGACTGCTACACGGCGCTGGGCGAAATGCCCGCCGAGATCCGTCTGAGCGGCGGGGCGACGCGATCGTCCGCGCTGGTCCGTATTCTGGCTTCCGCGCTGAACAGGCCTGTGCGAACCGTCGCCCAGCCGGAGGCCGGGGCTGCGGGCGCGGTGATGATCGCCGGTATCGCCCTTGGCATTTTCGAGGACGCGGCCGACGCCACCCGCCGCTGGGTTTACCCGCTTCTGCAGGAACCGGAGCAGCCGGACAGCAGCCTCGTGGCGACGTATGACGCCCTGTTCGGCGGATATCTGGCGACGCGTGAAGCCATGGTGCCGGCCTGGGCGGCCCAGACAACCATGCGGGAGGCACTCCGATGACTGTAGAAATCGCCATCATCGGCGACCGTTTCATGCTGCCCGACATCTTCGAGCATGCCTTGCAGCAGGCTTGCGGCGACGCTGTTGTCTGCCGCAAACTTCAGCAGCCCTGGCCGGACGAGCCGATGCAGCACGGCTATGCGGTCGCGGGCATGGACGGATTGAAGGAATATATGGGAACCGCCGACGAAGTGATCGGCCATATCGGCGACGCGCCGGTTCTGGTAACCCATCTCGCGCCGCTGTCCCGGCTGATGTTCGACAGCCTTCCCAATCTGAAACTGGTTGCGGTGTCCCGGGGTGGTCCGGTCAACATCGACATGGCGGCGGCCCGGGAAAACGAGGTCACGGTGGTGAACACTCCCGGCCGCAACGCCTCTGCTGTGGCGGAGTTCACCATCGGAGCGATCATCGCCGAGACCCGCAATATCACCAGGGGCCATGAAGGCCTGCGGCAGGGCGACTACCGGGGCGATCTCTATCGCGCCGATGTCACTGGAGACGAACTCTCGGATCTCACCGTCGGGGTGATCGGCTACGGCAATGTCGGCACTCTGGTCGTCAGGCTGCTCAGGGCGTTCGGGACCCGGGTTCTGGTCTGCGATCCTTATGTGCAGCTCGATCCGGCCGATGCGGCCGACGGCGTTGAAAAGGTGGATCTCGACACGCTTCTGGGGTGCTCCGATATCGTCAGCCTGCACCCTCGGGTGAGCGATGAAACCCGCAACATGATGAACGCGGAGACCTTGCGCGCCATGAAGAAGGGCGCGGTACTCGTCAACACCGCCCGCGGCCCGCTGATGGATTACGACGCACTCTACGACGTGTTGAAGGAAGGGCACCTGCGCGGTGCGATGCTGGAAACCTTCGCCGTCGAACCGACCCCTCCCGACTGGCCACTTCTGCAACTGCCCAACGTGACACTCACCCCGCACATCGCGGGGGCATCCCTGAAGACAGTTCGGATCGCCGCTGCCAAGGCCGCTGAGGAAGTGCGCCGCTGGATATCGGGTGAACCGCCGCTCAATCCCTGCTGAGGAAACGACATGAAAAAAGACGAAAGAGATCTGCGCCAGGCCATCATCGACAAATGCAGGTTCATGAACGCCTCCGGCCTGAACCAGGGCACGTCCGGAAATATCTCCGCGCGCTATCAGGACCGGATGCTGATCACTCCGTCGGCAACGCCCTACGAGGCGATGACGCCCGAAATGATCGCCTCCATGCCCTTTGATGCCGAGCACGGAACCTGGGAAGGCCCCCTGAAGCCGTCGACCGAGTGGCGGTTTCATTTCGATATTCTCAAGGGCCGGCCCGATGCGGGCGCGGTTGTTCATGCCCATCCCACCTATTGCACGACCCTGGCCATTGCCCGCAAACCGATTCCGCCCGTCCACTACATGATGGCGGCTTTCGGCGGCACCGATGTGCGCTGCGCGCCTTATGCAACCTTCGGAACCGCCGAGCTTTCCGAATTCGCCCTGGAGGCTCTCAAGGACCGCTGCGCCTGTCTGCTTGCCAACCACGGCTCCATCGTCGTCGGCGACACCATCGACAAGGCGATGTGGCTTGCGGTCGAACTGGAGACCATCGCCCGCCAGTACTACAACACGCTGCTGATCGGTGGCCCGGTGCTCTTGTCGGAGGCCGCGATCGCCGAAACCGCCAGGGCTTTCGGCTCGTACGGTCTCCAGGACGATCACGAGGGTGTCGGCAAGGCCACCTCGAAACGCAAGAAGACGTCCAAGAAGGCCTGACCATGGAGACCCCCTACGACCTTGTTGTGATCGGTGGCGGCATCAACGGAGCCGGAACCGCGCGCGATGCCGCCGGGCGGGGCCTCAAGGTCCTGCTTGCCGAAAAGAACGACCTGGCCCAGGGCACCTCTTCGAGATCGGGAAAATACATCCACGGCGGCCTGCGGTATCTGGAGTATTACGAGTTCCGACTGGTGCGCGAGGCCCTGATCGAGCGGGAAGTCGTGCTGAAGGCGGCGCCGCATCTTGCCTGGCCGCTGAAACTGGTTCTGCCGCACTCTCCCGAACAACGTCCGCGTTGGCTCATCCGGCTGGGATTGTTTCTTTACGATCATCTGGGTGGCCGCAAGACGATACCCGCCACGGCGGCCCTGAGGCTTGATCGGGAACCGGAAGGGCAGATGCTCCGCGATGCCTATACCCACGCCTTCGCCTATTACGACGTTCGGGTCGACGATTCCCGTCTGGTCGTGCTCAACGCCGTCGACGCGGCCCGGCGGGGAGCGGAGATCGCGACCAGGACCAGGGTCACCTCGGCCCGGCGCGAAAACGGGCTCTGGCGGCTCGCCCTGGACGGCCCGGACGGCCGGCGCGAAGTGACGGCCAGGGCCATCTTCAACGCGGCCGGCCCCTGGGTCGAACAGGTCATCGGCACCGTCGGCGGCGTGAATTCGACCAAGAGCATTCGCCTGGTCAAGGGCTCTCACCTGATCATGAAACGCTGGTGGTTGGGCAAACACGGTTATGTCCTGCAGGCGCCGGACAAGCGGCTGATTTTCGTCAATCCCTATTTCGACGACCTGGCTCTGGTCGGCACGACGGACATACCGTTCAACGAACGGCCCGAGGATGTCGAGGTGGAAGCGGAGGAGGCCGGTTATCTTCTGGATATCCTGAACGGCTACTTCAAGGTGGACCTGACCGCGCAGAATATCGTTTCTTCCTACTCCGGCGTGCGCCCCCTGTTCGACGACGACAGTTCCAAGGGCGCCTCGGCCGTCACCCGGGATTACACGTTCGAACTGGACGGCGGTAACGGGCAGGCCCCCATGTTGTCTGCCTTCGGCGGAAAACTGACGACCTACCGCAAGCTTTCGGAGGCGGCGCTGGACCGGTTGCAGCCGTTCCTGCCGCAAATGCAGCCCCCCTGGACCCGGGACGCAGCACTTCCGGGCGGCAACCTGCCGGAGGGCGGCTTCGAGGCCTGGCTGGCGGAGTTCCGGCGGAAGGTGCCGTGGCTGCCGCCTGAACTGGCCGCGCATTACGCTCGCACTTATGGTAGCGAGGCGGAAACCCTGCTTCAGGGAGCTGAGAGCCTTGCCGATCTCGGCGAGCATTTCGGGGGATTGTTCTATGCCCGCGAAGCGGAATGGATGATGGAAAACGAGTGGGCGATGAGTGCCGATGACATGCTGACACGGCGTTCCAAACACTATCTTTTCATGTCCGGTGACGAACGCCGGCGTGTCGAGGACTGGCTGAACCGGAGGTGCGCGGCATGACCATCGAGGACCTTCGCGGCAGTGCTGAGTTTTCGGCACTCGAAGCCGCCGCCGCCCGTCTCGGCACAAATCCTCTGCAGATCCAGGGACCGGGCGGCAACGTCTCGCTCAAGGCCGATGGAAAGATGCTGGTGAAGGCATCCGGGACGTGGTTGGCCGACGCGCGTCAGCAGGACATCTTCGCCCCGGTGGATGCCGAAGCGATGAAAGCGGCGCTGACGTTGGGCGATCCCGTCGCGGAAAAGCCGGCCGAATTTCTGTTGTCCGGCAGTCTTCGCCCCTCCATCGAGACCACCTTTCACGCGGCTCTGGACGCACCGGTGGTGCTGCACACCCATTGTGTTGCCACGCTTGCGCGCTCGAGCGCACCGATACCGTCTGCCGAACTCGATGCGCTCGGGCTGGTTTTTGTTCCTTATCGAAAGCCCGGCGCCGAGCTGGCGCGTTCGGTGCTCGAGGCCTGGCGCCCAGGTGCGAAGGGCGCGGTCCTCGGCAATCACGGTCTCATCGTCATCGGCGAAACCGTTGCCGAGGCAGAGGCCAGGATTGCGCAGATAGCCCGGCACTTCGACCGTGGACCGGTTCCTGTTTCAGGTCCGGACCCGGATCTCGCCGGCGACCTGGAAGGCAGCGGCTGGACCGCCTTGCCGGAAGGGGCGACGACCGCGCTGGCCTTTGATTCCGAAGCACTTGCCAAAGCGGTGCGGCCGGCTCTGTTCCCCGATCAGGTGATATTCCTCGGACCCGAACCCGTCGTCAGCGGTATACCCGTGGATGTCGTCGACGGGTCACCGGTCAGTCTCGCTTTCTTTCCCCGGCGCGGGGCCGCCGTCCCGGTCGGGGCGACGCCGGCCTGCGTTGCCCTTGCGAAGATGATGGGCGAGGTCGTTTTTCGATTGCCGGACAATCCCACCCGGCTGACCAGGGAGCAAACTCTCGATTTGCTCGGCTGGGACGCGGAGATACACCGCCAGGCGCTGGAAGAGGCGCGCACCCGCCGTCTCGCGGGTGACCCGCAATGAGCGAGCGGCTGGCGCTTGGCCTGGATATCGGCACGTCAGGCATTCGGGTTGCCCTCTTGAATCCGAACGGCTTGGTTCAGGGAAAGGCCTCTGAAAAAATGTCCGACCACGGCGACAATTTGCGCTCGCCGGACGTTTGGCATGCGGCCTTGCAGGCGCTCCTGGACCGGTTCCGCCAGGAGCACGATCTTGCCGAAGTCGGCGCTCTGTCCATAGACGGTACGTCGGGAACCGCCCTTGCCCTGGACGGGGCAGGGGCACCGGTCGGCGATGCGCTGATGTACAATGATACGGTGGGTGACCCGGGCATTCCCGAGGCGATTTCAAGGGTCGCGCCCCGGCAGAGCGCCGCCCATGGCGCGGCGTCGGCACTGGCCCGAGCGCTGCTGCTGCAACGGCGGCCGGGCGTTGCGCGCATCGTCCATCAGTCCGACTGGATCGCAGGTCTGTTCGCGGACGCGCCGGTGCCCACGGATGAAAGCAATGCCCTGAAGACAGGCTATGATCCGGTTGACCGCAAGTGGCCGGACTGGATCGCACAGACAGGATTGAACACGGCTTTGCTGCCGGATGTGGTTCCCGCCGGCAGCCGATCCGGGACGCTTTCGGGTGCCTTCGGTCTTCCCGCAGGGGCTGCGCTGGTGGCCGGGGTGACTGACGGCTGCGCCTCTTTCCTGGCAACGGGCGCCTGCGAACCGGGCGACGCGGTTACCGCGCTCGGCACCACCTTGACCATCAAGCTTCTGTCCGACCGGCCGGTTTTCGCGCCTGAATACGGCATCTACAGCCACCGCATCGGCGACATGTGGCTGGCGGGCGGTGCGTCCAACACCGGGGGCGGTGTTCTGGCTGCGTATTTCACACCGGAAGAACTTGAGCGCTTGAGCGCGAAAATGGATCCCGGCAGTCCGACGGGACTTGATTATTACCCGCTGACAAGACCGGGCGAGCGTTTCCCGGTATCTGACCCGGATCTCGCTCCAAGGCTTGAGCCGCGCCCGGAACAGGATGAGACATTCGTAAAGGCCATGCTGGAGGGCATGGCCCGGATCGAGGCCACCGGCTACCGCCGCCTGACGGAACTCGGCACACCCGCGCCCGCAACGCTGCGCACGGTCGGGGGCGGAGCCCGGAATCCCGTGTGGCGGGCCCTGAGACAGCAAGCACTTGGGCTGGAAGAAACGCCGGCAAGCTCGGAAGACGCCGCGGTCGGCGTCGCCCGGCTGGCACTGGACTGGTTGCGAGCATGACACGAGAGATCACCGGGCTCGAAGAAATCGCAGGCGAATTCGAGGCGGTCATTGTCGACCAATATGGTGTTCTGCATGATGGCGAGACGCCCTTCGAGGGCGCGCAGGCCGCCTTGCTGGCCCTGAAACAGAGGGGCGTTCCCGTTGCGGCACTGACGAACTCCGGAAAACGCGCGAAGACCAATCTGGACAGGCTGGCGCGCCTGGGGTTCGCCGCGGAGCTGTTCCATCACGTGGTCAGTTCCGGGGAACTTGCCCGAGACACGATCGCCGGCCTGCCGTCCGGCGCGGCCCTGCTGCTGATCGCCCGGGACGGTGAGACCGAACTTGCCGACGGGCTGGATGTGCGGCTGTCCGCAGCGGGGGAACCGGCGGAAATGGTTGTGATCGCGTCGGTCGACCCCTTTCAGGTGAGCCGCGAGGACTACGCCAGCCGGCTGCGTCCCTATGCGCATGGCAAAACGCCGGCGCTTCTGGTCAATCCGGACTTGCTTCTGACACAGGCAGGACAGACCGCCTTCGGTCCGGGGGCAGTTGCCGAGGATTACCGGCGGATGGGAGGACCGGTGGAGGTTCTGGGCAAACCCGCCCCCGCAATGTTCGAAACCGCTCTTCGCGCCATGGGCAACCCTGCTGCGGAAAAGGTGCTCATGATCGGCGACAGCCCGCACCACGATATTTCCGGCGCCGCGGCCGTCGGATTGAAAACCTTGCTGATCCGCAGCGGCGTGCAATCGCGCCTCGAAGGCGCAGCCCCGGACTTCGCCATGACCAGGTTGAGCTGGTGATCCATCGCAGAAGGACGGCACTGCCGGCCGGCAGTTTTACGCCGCTTCTCAGAGGGTCTTGTAAACCTGCGACCGCCAGATCTCGGCATAGGCCCGGAAAGCCGGATTGAACGGGGGCTCGAGGTCCGAAGCAGCGTCTTGGGCAATTGAACCCGAGCGGGAACCAGCCTCCGGCGGCCGGGTGCTGCCGGAAACCAGCAGGGCGGCGCCGATGCTGGTGCCGGTCGCAGAGCCTTCGGAGGCGATGACAGGCCGGCCCGTCGCGGCCGCCAGCATCTCCAGGTAACCGCTGTTGCGGGCAAACGGACCTTCCACCAGTGTCGGTCCGTCGGCATCGGTCATCGCCAGGCATTCCGCCGTGACCAACGCCAGGTAGAACGACACCGCCGCGAAACGCTCCCCGTCCGTCAAGCCGGTTTCGTCCACGCTCCAGTGGGCATCGCGGCCCTGAAACGGCCCCGAAAGGGGCTCGGCCGCCGGAAACAGCATGACCTTCCGGTCAAGCACATCGGCTTGCTCGGCCTCGGTGCAGGAGTTCGCCCTGCCGCCCATGAGCCGGTCGAATTCGCGTCCGCCCATGAACCTTGCGGAGGGGACCGGGTTGCCGAAAGCATCGGTGTTGATCAGCGTGTCGCGCGCCGGATCAAGGTCAACGCTCTTGCCGCCGATGGAAAGCACGATCACCCAGGTGCCGGTGGAGACGACCGAAAAAGGCGCCTGGCGCTGCAAGAAGTGCGGGTAGAGAGAGGCATTGGAATCGTGAATGCCGCAGGCAACCGCCACCGTGCCCGGCAATCCTGTCCTTGCGGCAATTTCCGGCAACAGCAGGCCTGCGCAGTCTGCCGCCTGTTTGACCGGCGCCATCTTCCCGCTCAGGCCCAGCCGCTCCACAAGCGGGGAAAAACACCGCAGGTGCGGGTTCCACAGGTCGGTGTGACAGCCGAGCGAGGTGACCTCGCAGGCGCGCTGTCCCGTCAGCCGGAAGGCCCAGTATTGCGGATAGGTCAGGACTGCGGCGACGCGCTGCTGCAAGCCGGGGTTGGACCTGAACTGCCAGAAAAGCTGCGCCCCCACGTTCAGTCCCATGGCGAGCCGCGGCGATCCGGTTTCGCTGAAACCCGGCCGGATCGCGTCATAGTCCGCCGCGAGACAGTCCGGGCCGTCGCATTCATAATCGAGCACCGGGGCGGCGAGGCCACCCTCGGCGTCCAGAAGGACGATGGAAGCCCCGTGGGTGGTGACGGAAATCGCGTCGATGCGGTGCACGAGGTGCAATTCGGCCAGGCTGTCGCAGATGAACCGCCACAGGCCGTCCACGTCATAATGGGGGTAGGGTGGTCCGGGCAGCACCGTGTTGGCGCGCTTCAGGACGCCGATCTCAGTCCGGTTTTCCAGATCGACCACGGCGACCTTGGCGTTGGTCTTGCCGATGTCGATCACGCCGACATGTGTGACGGGGACCATCGCGCATCACTCCATGTGAAAGACGGTTTCAAGCGGCGTGACGACCGGAGTGTTGTCCGGCCCGCTTGCCATGATATCGGCCATGTGCGCCCACCATTTTTGCATCACCGGGTGATCCGGCAGATCGTCCATCCTGTGCCCGTCATCGCGCCACAGAACGCCGAAGAGAAGACTGGTTTCCCTGTCGAGATGGATGGAATAGTCGCGGATACCGGCCGATTTCAGCAGGGCCACAAGCTCCGGCCAGATGGCGTCATGGCGCTTTTTGTATTCGGCTTCCATGCCCGCATTGAGCTTCATCTTGAAGGCGTATTTTTCCATGGTTCAGGATCTCCTCCCAGCAAGCAGCTGGCGGGCGATCTTCGGCAGGGCGATGACCGCGATCAGGAGCAGACCGATGAAGATCGACATGACGATGCCGGGCACGTTCAGCAGGCCGAAGCCGAAGGTCACCATGCCCATGACGAAGGCAGCGATGACCACACCGGGGATCGATCCCGAACCGCCCAGAATGCTGACGCCGCCGAGCACCACCATGGTGACGACTTCCAGCTCCCAGCCGAACGCGATCGACGGCCGTGTCGCTCCCAGCCGCGAGGTCAGGCAGATCGCGGCGACGCCGGACATCAGCCCGGTCAGGAGAAACAGCGCGAACTTGACCCGTGCCACCTGGATCCCGGAAAACAGCGCGCCGACCGGATTGTTGCCGATGGCGGTGACCGCGCGGCCGAAACTGGTGCGGTGAAGCAGCACGGCAAAGACCAGCGCGACCAGCGCGAACAGCACGAACTCGAACGTGATCACCCACCAGACGTAGCCCTGGCCGAAAAAGGCGAAGTCGGCAGGGTAGCCGGTATAGGCCTTGTCGCCGAGAACGATATACGAAAGGCCCCGGAACAGGCTCATTGTGCCGATCGTCACCACGATGGACGGCAGTCCGAAGCCCGTCACCAGAATGCCGTTGAAGGCGCCGCAGGCCAGGCCGACACCAAGACCGATGGCGATCAGCATTCCGGTGTCCGCCCCCAGTTGCACGGCAAAACCCATCGCGGTGGAGGTCAGTGCGATGATCGATGCCACGGACAGGTCGATTTCACCGGAAATGATCAACAGCGCCATGGCGAAGGCGATCATCGCCTTTTCCGTGAAATTGAACGTCGCGTCCGACAGGTTCCATGGGTCCAGAAAGTAGGGCGACGCGTTGCTGTTGATCACGAACACGGCTGCCGCGACGATCAGCAGCAGCAGTTCCCAACTGCCCAGAAAGCGGCTCAACGGCGATTTCAGCCGGTCCGGCAACGACCGGCCGGACGCCTTGACCGGACCCGGGGAGGGGGGCTGAGTGTGCGGCGGGGAGAGGCTCATGACGCGTGCTCCGCTTTTTTCAGGATGACGCGGCCCTTGGTCCGGTTCGAGGTGGCGTTGAACGCGACCGCGATGATGATCGCCGTACCTGAAATCGCCAATTGCCAGAATGGTGAGATGTTGATGACCGGCAGGGCGTTCTTGACGATGCCGAGGAACAGCGCCCCCAGCAGCGCGCCGCCCACGGATCCGATGCCTCCCGCGATCGAAATGCCGCCGATGACACAGGCGGCAACCACTTCCAGCTCGAAACCGCCTGCAATGTCGACATAGGCGACCGCGTAGCGGGCGACCCAGAGATAGCCGGTCAATCCGGCCAGCGCGCCCGAAAGAACGAAGGCGGCGCATTGGGTCCGGCCGACATCGATGCCGGTATAGACCGCGGCATGGGGATTTCCGCCAACGGCGAAAAATGCCCGCCCCAGCGACGTGCGGCCGATCAGCACCATGAACAGCCCGGTGACGGCAATGGCGATCCAGGACAGCACGGGCAGGCCGAGAACGATCCCGCGCGGGAAGGCCTTGAACGCGTCGCTCATTTCATGGGCGTTGATCCACTGGCCGTCGGAGATCAGGAAGATCAGGCCGCGATAGATCGTCATCGTGCCGAGCGTGACCACGATCGGCGGGATCTCGAGCTTCCAGACCAGAAGCCCGTTGATCAGCCCCATCAAGGCACCGAGGCTGACCGCGATCAGCAGGATCGCGGCGATCGGAAGCTCCGGCATGACCATGTTGAGCATGGCGACGATCATTCCGGTCAGGGCCAGATTGGCGGCGACGGAGAGATCTATGCAGCGCGTCAGGATCACGGCCATCTGCCCGAGGGCAAGGATGATCAGGGGGGCGGTGTCGTTGAAGACACCGGCGAGGTTCGACGGGGAAACAAAGGCGGGAAAACGCACCGCGATGGCCAGGACGAGCACCAGGATTGCAGCGGCCAGCACGCTCTCCCGGGATCTGAACAGGGATGCGGTCACGGTTTCGTCTCCTCGATGCCGGCTGCCGTGCGCACCAGGTGTTCCGGCGTCAGCGCATCGCCTTCGAATTCACCGGCGATACGGCCTTCGCGCATGACGATCACCCGGTCGGACATGCCCAGGATCTCCGGTATTTCGGAGGACACCATGATCACGGCCAGGCCTTGCGCTGCGAGTTCGGCCATGAATTCGTGAACCGCCGCCTTCGAACCGATGTCGATGCCTTTTGTCGGTTCGTCCAGAATGATCACCCGGGGTTGCGTTGCCAGCCATTTGGCGATGACGACCTTCTGCTGGTTTCCGCCGGACAGTTCGCCGATGTCCTGATCCAGCGCCGCGGCTCTCAGATCGAGCCGCCGGGTGTAGTCGCGGGCCAGCTTGAATTCCTCGGCGAGCCGAAGAAATCCGTTCTTCGAGGTGGTTCCGAGCGAGGGCAGCGACACGTTCTGAAAAATGGGCAGACCCTTGATGGCGCCCTGTTTGCCCCGGTCTTCGGGCACGTAGACGATGCCGTGGCCGATCGCTTCGTTCGGTGTCCGGATGACAGCGATGCGATCGTCTATCCGGACCGCGCCCTTGGAGGGTCTGGTCACGCCGAAGAGCGCCTGCATGAACTCGCTGCGGCCGGCGCCGACGAGGCCGTAGAAACCGAGGATTTCGCCCTCGCGAAGGGAAAAACCGATATCCTCGAACTCCGTCGGATGGCTGTAGCCGACGACTTTCAGGACTTCCTTGCCCGGTGTGCTTGTGCGTTTCGGAAAGACCTGGTCGACCGAACGGCCGACCATCATCGTGACCAGATCCTGCTCGCTGATGTCGTCGATCTTGCCGTCGCCGACCTTCTGCCCATCCCGGAAGACGGTATAGCGGTCCGCGATCCGGAAGATTTCATCGAACTTGTGGCTGATGAAGAGGATCGCGCGGCCCTCCGCCTTGAGCTGTTCGACGAGCTCGTAGGTTTCCTCGATTTCCTTGTGGGACAGGGAGGCGGTCGGCTCGTCCATGATCACGATCCTGGCGTCGATAGAGAGCGCCCTCGCGATCGCCACCAGATGCTTGCTCGCGATCCCCAGTTCCTTCAGCGTCACATTCGGATCGATCCTGGCGCCGATCCGCTCAAGGAGGCTTTCGGCTTCACGAATAACTGCCGCGCGGTCGATCAGGCCGAACCTGGTTCTCGGGGCATGACCGATGAAGATGTTCTCGGCGACGGACAGATCGTCGAACAGAACCGTTTCCTGGTGGATCGCGGTGACGCCCGCCTTTCCCGCATCCTGCGCGGTGGCGAAGCGGACCGGTTTACCGTCGATGACGATCTCGCCTTCTTCGGGCTGATAGATGCCGGTCAGAACCTTGACGATGGTGGATTTTCCGGCACCGTTTTCGCCGACAAGGGCGGTGACCTGGCCGGGATAAAGGTCAAGGGCGACGTCTGACAGCGCCTTGACGCCGGGAAATGATTTCGAAATGCCCCTGAGGGACAGCAGCGGTCTGTCGCTTCCGGCGGTTGTCGGGTGCGCGTCTCCGATGCCCTGCGTGGTCGCAAGCATGTGCAGGTTCCCGGTGCTGATTGGTTCCTGGGGTCCGAAACGGCCCGGCGGGGACGCCGCCGGGCCGCATGCGTGTCTTCTCGGCGGATGCGCCTAGAAGATATCCTTGAAGTCGTCGATGTTGGAGCTGTCATAGACAAACGGATCCGCCATGGCGCCTTCGTTGCTGTCGTTCAGCGTGAGCGCGCCCATGCGGCCCATGGGGATTTCCGCGCCCGGCTTTGCCTCGGCGGCACCGGTGGCCAGGTTATAGGCCAGCATGGTGGCCGAATAGCCCAGGTCGATCGGGTTCCAGATCGCGAAGGACTTGGAGGCGCCCGTTTCGATGTGGCCGGCCATTTCGGACGGCAGTCCGAGGCCGGTCACATTGACCTGACCGGCTTTTTCCGCGTCCGAGACAGCCTGCGCGGCGGCCACGATGCCGACGGATGTCGGGGCGATGATGGCCTTCAGGTCGGGATAGGTCTGCATGAGGCCCTGGGCCTCGCGGTAGGACTTGTCGGCAAGGTCGTCGCCATAGACGGTGGCGACAACGTTGATGCCCGGATAGTCGCCCTTGACCTTGTTCATTTCCTCGATCCAGATGTTCTGGTTCGTGGCGGTCGCCGAGGCGGAGAGCACCGCGACATCGCCGCCATCGGGCAGGTGATCGGCGGCGAGCTTGATGATCATGTTGCCGATCAGGGGATTGGACGACGGATTGAGATGAAGCTGGCGGCCTTCGGGGGCCACGCCCGAATCCCAGGAAACAACGGTGATGCCGCGTTGCATGGCTTTCTTCAGGGCCGGTACCAGCGCGTCCTGGTCATTCGCCGAAATCGCGATCGCGTCGACCTTCTGGGCGATCAGCGCATTGATCACCTCGATCTGGCCTTCCGCCGTCGTATCGGTCGGACCGGTATAGATGATTTCCACGTCGCCGAGCTCTTTTGCGGCTTCTTCGGCGCCCTTGGCGGCCGCTTCAAAGAAGCCGATACCGAGCGCCTTGACGACCAGCGCGATGCGTTTGGTTTCCGCCTGGGCCGGTCCGGCCAGGCAGACGGCGGCAACAGCCGATGCCGCCAGTAGCGATTTGAAGAGTTTCATTGTTTCTTCCTCCCAAGGGCATCGCCTGTGCATTTGAACGCGCGATGCCCTACCACTTTTGGATCGATCAACTTGTTGATGCTCGAGCGTTTCCCATTGAACATCCGTTGATCTCGATAGCTGCCGGTCCTCCTCGGTGCCGGCAGGATGCCGGCTAACCGCTTGAGGTCGCCCTTGCCTGTGCTGCACCCGAAGGCGCCACGATAAGTTTGATATCCGCCTGTTCCAGCATCTTCGCCGCGCTGTCGGGAATGCCGTCATCGGTCACGACCGTGGAAATCCGATCGAGCGGACACAGGATCAGGCTGGAGCGCGCGCTGAATTTCGATGAATCCACCAGAACCACCAGTTCGTCCGCCTGGCCGATCAGCTTCTGTTCGGCCTGGATCAGCAACGGATCCGCTTCCATGAGACCCAGCGGCCCGAGACCCTGGGCCCCCATGAACATGCGTTTGGCGTAGAAGTTCCGGGTCACGTCGTTGTCGAACGGGCTCAGGATGATGTTCTGTTCGCGGTAGATCACGCCGCCGGACAGCATGATCGTGTTCTTGGAATTCTTCAGAAGATGCTCTGCGATGGGGAACGAATTGGTGAAGACCTGGCAGCGCTTGGTTGCCAGCGGATGCACCATCTGAAAGGTGGTGGTGCCGCCATTGACGATGATGGCATCGCCGTCCTCGCACAGCTCGACGGCCTTTTGCGCGATCGCGCGTTTCTGCGCGATGTTGATTGTTTCATTGACACTGAAGGGGCGTCCGGCGAGACCGACGAACTGCGGTGGATGAATGGACTCCGCCCCGCCGCGCACCCGGCGCAGCTTTTTCTGAACATGCAGTTGGGCGATGTCCCGGCGGATCGTCGCCTCGGAGGAATCCGTCAGCGCCACCAGCTCCTGAACCGTCACGACCGGACGATCCTGGACTGCGGATAAAATGATCCTGTGGCGTTCTTTCTCGTGCATCTGGTCCTCCCGTTGATCAGAAGTTTCCACCGATACCGGTCATTGTCAATCATAAAAAGTCAGAAATGATCATATCGCAGCGCAATATGATTGATGTTGATTGTTTTTGATTGACAATACGCGTTGTTCGAGAGAGTTTCCTGTCAACGAGACGTGAGCCGCCAGGCTTTCTTGGGAGGAAAAGATGTTGAATTCTGCTGCCGGCACCCGGCTTGCGAACCTGTGGGATGCCCGGAAGGTGTCCGGCATGAGCGAACCCGAGCTGCTGCTCTACCGGTCCAACCTCCTCGGCTCCGACAAGCGTATCACCAACTACGGTGGCGGCAACACGTCCGCCAAGGTTCTGCAAAAGGATCCGCTGACCGGAGAAATGACCGAGGTTCTGTGGGTCAAGGGGTCGGGCGGCGATGTCGGCACCATCCGGATGGATGGTTTCGCGACGCTCTACATGGACAAGCTGCGCGCCCTGAAGGGGCTCTATCGCGGCGTTGACCAGGAAGATGAAATGGTCGGCTACCTGCCGCATTGCACCTTCAACCTCAATCCGCGCGCGGCCTCGATCGACACGCCCCTGCATGCCTATGTGCCCCGGAAACATGTCGATCACATGCATCCCGATGCGGTCATCGCCATCGCGGCTGCTGCCAACAGCCAGGCACTCACCCGCGAGATTTACGGCGATGACATCGGCTGGTTGCCCTGGAAACGGCCCGGATATGAACTCGGCCTCTGGCTGGAAAAATTCTGCGTGGACAATCCGAAAGCCCGAGGGGTGGTCCTGGAAAGCCATGGCCTGTTCACCTGGGCTGACGATGCGGAAACCTGCTACGACACCACGCTCGACATCATCAACAAGGCCATTGAGTGGTTCGAAACAAAGAGCGCGGACAAGAACGCATTCTCCGGCGCGCGCCACACGGCCTTGCCGCCGGCCCGGCGTCAGAAAATCGCCGCGGACCTCATGCCCGCCATCCGGGGCATGGTCAGCGGCAAGCATCACATGGTCGGCCACTTCGACGACAGCGATGCCGTTCTCGAATTCGTCTGTTCCCGTGACATGGAAGCGCTTGCGGCTCTGGGCACAAGCTGCCCGGACCACTTCCTGCGCACCAAGATACGGCCCCTGGTCGTGGATCTTGATCCGGAAAATCCGGATGTGGCGGCAACTCTCAAGGGACTGCCCGACGCCGTGGCCGCATACCGCGAGGGATATGCGGCCTATTATGAGCGCTGCAAGCACGAAGACAGCCCGGCCATGCGCGATCCGAACGCGGTCGTCTACCTGATCCCAGGCGTCGGCATGATCACCTTCGCCAAGGACAAGGCGACCGCGCGCATTTCCGGTGAATTCTACACCAACGCCATCAATGTGATGCGCGGAGCGTCCAGCGTTTCGACCTATTGCGGCCTGCCGGAGCAGGAGGCCTTCGACATCGAATACTGGCTCCTGGAAGAAGCCAAGCTGCAACGCATGCCGAAACCGAAAAGTCTGGCGGGCCGGATTGCCCTGGTCACGGGCGGCGCTGGGGGGATCGGCTCGGCAACGGCTGAACGCTTTCTGCGTGAGGGCGCCTGTGTCGTGCTGGCCGATATCGACGCCGACGCGCTGGCCGCCGCCGCCGACAACCTGCGCGGCCGCTATTCCGCAGATGTCGTGCGCGCGGTCACCATGGATGTCACTAGCGAGGACGCCGTCGCGGACAGTTTTGCCCGCGCCGCACTGGAATTCGGCGGCGTCGATATCCTGGTCTCCAATGCGGGGATCGCGTCTTCCGCCCCCGTGGAGGACACCACGCTGGAGCTCTGGAACAAGAACATGTCGATCCTTTCGACAGGCTATTTTCTGGTGTCCCGCGCCGCCTTCCGCATGATGAAAACGCAGGGCATCGGCGGATCGATCGTCTTTATCGGTTCCAAGAACGGACTGGCGGCGTCCCCCGGCGCGAGCGCCTATTGCACCGCCAAGGCGTCGGAGCTGCATCTGGCCCGATGCCTGGCACTCGAGGGCGCCCCTGACGGCATCCGGGTGAATGTGGTCAATCCGGACGCCGTGCTGCGTGGCTCGAAGATCTGGTCCGGCGACTGGCTGAAGGAGCGCGCCGAAGCCTATGGCAAGGACACGTCCGAGCTGGAAGAGCATTACCGTCAGCGCTCGCTGCTGAAACGCTCCGTTCTGCCGGAGGACATCGCCGAGGCCAGCTATTTCTTTGCCTGCGAGGCATCGGCGAAATCAACCGGCAACATCATCAATGTCGATGCCGGCAACGTTCAGGCCTTCACGCGGTAGCAGGTTTCCTTCAAGACCGGCCTCATTCCGGGGAGCGAGCCTGCTTGCGTCTCCTGGGATGGTCGGCAGACACCGGACAAGCGGCCCGTCCTTCGAGACGGGCCTGGCGGCCCTCTTCAGGACAAGGGGGCTTGTGAAAAGGACCTTCTCATGTTGATCGACACCTCTGTGATTGCCGGGGAAAACCAGACGCGGGCCGGCAGCCTGGAACGGGACTACGAGACCCTCGGCGAACGGCTCGACCGGCGGGGCATCGCGATTGACGCGATCAAGGCGAAAGTCGCGGCATATGGCGTCGCCATCCCCTCGTGGGGCGTCGGCACCGGCGGCACGCGTTTCGCGCGCTTTCCGGGCCAGGGGGAACCGCGCAACATTTTCGACAAGCTCGAGGACTGCTCGGTCATTCAGCAGTTGACCCGCGCGACGCCCGACGTATCGCTGCACATCCCCTGGGACAAGGCCGATCCGTCGGAGCTGCGGGAAAAGGCAGGCGCGCTCGGGCTTGGCTTCGACGCGATGAATTCCAACACATTTCAGGATCAGCCCGGTCAGGATCAGAACCGCCAGCCTCTTTCCTACAAGTTCGGCTCGCTGTCCCACACTGACCCGGCCACACGGCAGCAGGCCATCGAACACAACCTGGAATGCATCGAGATCGGCAAGGCCATAGGGTCGAAGGCCCTGACCGTCTGGGTCGGCGACGGATCGAACTTTCCCGGCCAGAGCCATTTCGCACGGCAGTTCGATCACTACCTGAAATCCGCGCAGGAAATTTACGCAAATCTGCCGGACGACTGGCGGCTCTTCACCGAACACAAGATGTACGAACCGGCCTTCTATTCAACCGTCGTGCAGGACTGGGGATCCAACTACATGATCGCCAGGGAACTGGGTGACAGGGCCTATTGCCTGGTCGACCTCGGCCATCATGCCCCGAACGTCAACATCGAGATGATCGTTTCCCGGCTGATCCAGTTCGGCAAGCTCGGCGGTTTCCATTTCAACGACAGCAAATACGGCGACGACGATCTCGATACGGGATCCATCGATCCATACCGGCTGTTTCTGGTCTTCAACGAGCTGGTGGATGCGGAAATGCGCCGCGTTCCGGGCTTCAACCCGGCCCATATGCTCGACCAGTCGCACAATGTTACCGATCCGGTCGAAAGCCTGATGGTGAGCGCCATGGAAGTGCAGCGCGCCTATGCCCAGGCTCTTCTGGTCGACCGGGACAAGCTCACCGGGTACCAGCAAGACAACGATGCCCTGATGGCGACCACCACCTTGAAGACCGCCTTCCGCACCGACGTTGAACCGATCCTGGCCATGGCCCGGCAGGAAACGGGCGGCGCCGTCGATCCGGTCGCAACCTACCGGTCAGCCGGCTACCGGCAAAAGGTCGCGGCCGTCCGCCCGGCGGTCACGGGCGCAGGGGGTGGCATCGTCTGACCGGCTGGGGCCGGCTGGGGAATGGCCGGGACGGCCCGGCAGTCGTGCACGGCTGCGACGAAAGGGCCGCGCACCGTCTCGGTCGCCCTGTTGGCTCAGGGGTGAATTTCGAATATCGCTGATGGGGACCAGGCAGAACCTGGCCGGAGCGAAGGAACACCGCCATGTGGGATGAGCGCTACACGACGCCGGACTATGTCTTCGGCACGGAGCCGAGCGGCTTTCTGGTTCGCAATTCAGGATTTCTGGAGCCTGGGGCGAAGGCGCTCGCCGTGGCGGACGGCGAGGGGCGGAACTCCGTTTTCATGGCGGAAAAGGGCCTGCGGGTCACCGCGATGGACAGTGCGGCGACGGGACTGGAAAAAGCCCGCCGGCTTGCTGCCGAACGCGCGGTCGCGGTCGACTTCAGGCTGGCCGACCTGAAGAGCTGGACGTGGGAGCCGGAAGCCTACGATGTGGTCGCCGCGATCTTCATCCAGTTCGCTGCGCCGGAATTCCGCGAAGAGATCTTCAACGGCATCGAGCGGACACTGAAACCCGGAGGGCTGCTGCTTCTGCACGGCTACACGCCGCGCCAACTCGAATTCGGCACCGGTGGACCGTCCGCCGTCGAGAATCTCTATGAGCCGGATATGCTTGCAAGACGGTTCGGCACCTGGGAGATCGTGCGTCTTGAAGACTATACCGCTGAGCTTGCGGAAGGCGTCGGCCACAGTGGCACTTCGGCGCTTGTCGACCTGATCGCCCGCAAGCCCGGTTGAGCAGGAGGCGGCGACCAGGAAAGCTGCTCTATCAGCGACCGTCCGGAATATCGCGCAAACCGGCCGAATTGATCACCACCGTGCCCAATATGATGTCGTGCAACAGCCGCTTGCGGTCGGAGAACAACGACACCATAAGGACCAGCGGCGTCAGCAGCGAGATCGAGAACCAGAACAGCAGCGCGTGGACGGCTGCCAGAAGTGGATAGGGCTTTGCCCCGTACCACAGGCGCATTTCCAGGCCCATCGCCCGCATTCCGGGCGTCGCGGCCTGTGGGCCGCCCAAAGTGAACGCGACATAGAGCAGCGCAACCGCGGTCGGCAGGATGGCGTAGAGCAGAAATCCGAGGCCGAGCGTGAAGACGCCGAGGAAAAACACGACGATGCCGGCGAAGAAAGTCAGCAGAGCGATCGCGATCACGTCGATCAGGAATGCGAAGATCCGGCGGCTGCGCACACCCGAAAACAGTTCCGGCTGGAGGGCGGCTTCGAAGAGGTCCCGACGGGCGTACTCCGATGAAGTTTCAGCTGACATGGTCCGGCTCCCGTGATTGTGACCGCTTCTATGTGGGTATTTTCACGCGATTCGCAAATTTCCGGCTTCGGCGCCACGGAGGAGGTCCGTGAAGCAACGGTTCAATCCATGCGCTCCCCGATTTCCAGATAGCGCACGCCGTAGCCGCGTTCGCGCAGGGCGGCAATGATACGTTCGCCGTGGGGTCGGTCGAAGGCCTCGAAGGTGACGTTGAGGGTCGCGCCCTTGGCGGGCACATTGAGGAACAGGCGGTGGTGTTCGACATCGACCACGTTGCCCTGCATGTCGCCGATCACCGTGGCGATTTCGCCGAGGACACCCGGGCGGTCCGGGGTATCGATGCGGATGGACACGAGGCGCCCGTCGCGGGCCAGTTCCCGGACCACGATCTTTGACAGGAGCCGGGGGTCGATGTTGCCGCCGCACAGCACAAGGCCGACGCGTTTTCCGGCAAAGCGTTCCCGGTTGGTCAGCAGCGCGGCAAGCCCGGCCGCGCCGGCGCCCTCGGCAATCGTTCGCTGCAGGGTCAGATAGGCGTTGATCGCCTGCTCGATGCTGCTTTCGGAGACCAGCAGGATGTCATCGACCCGCTGCCTGACCACTTCGGTGGTCAGCAGGCCGATGTCGCGCACGGCGATGCCCTCGGCAATGGTCGCGCCCTCGCATTGGACTTCCTTGCCGTAGAAGGCGCCCCACATGCCCGGGTAGAGCGTCGTTTCGACGCCGATCACTTCCACGGACGGCTTGATGGCCATTGCAGCCGTCGCGATCCCGGCGATCAGGCCGCCGCCGCCGACCGGCACCACCAGAATGTCGAGATCCGGTTGCTGCGCCAGCATTTCCAGCCCGATCGTGCCCTGGCCGTGGATCACGTGGACATCGTCGTAGGGGTGAACCCAGACGAGGTTGCGCTCCGCCGCCAGCCGGTCGGCTTCCGCCTTTGCTTCCGCCAGCGTGTTGCCCGCCAGCACCACCTCGGCGCCGTAGCCCCTTGTCGCGGCGATCTTCACGAACGGCGTCAGCACCGGCATGACGATCGTTGCCGGAATGCCGAGACGGCCGGCATGATAGGCGACGCCCTGGGCGTGGTTTCCGGCCGAGACGGCGATGACGCCGCGCGTCTTTTCCACTTCCGTCAGGCTGGTGAGCTTGACGAGGGCACCGCGTTCCTTGAACGCGCCGGTGACCTGCATGTTCTCGTATTTGACAAAGACTTCCGCACCGGTGATCTGCGACAGCCTGGGCGCCGGCAGGCAGGGCGTTTCCAGAACAGCGCCCTTGATCAGCGCGGCGGCGTCCCTGATCCTGTCGAGTGTGACCTGTGCGGGATCGTTGGCCGCAAGCGGCGTCATTTGCCGTCCGCCAGAATCCGCGCGACCGCGGGCGCGAAATAGGTCAGCACGCCGTCGGCCCCGGCACGTTTGAACGCCAGCAGGCTTTCCAGCATCGCCTTGTCGCCATCCAGCCAGCCATTGGCGGCGGCGGCCTGGATCATCGCGTATTCCCCCGACACCTGATAGGCGTAGGTCGGCACCTGGAAGCCGTCCTTGATGCGCCGGACGATGTCGAGATAGGGCAGGCCGGGTTTGACCATGACCATGTCGGCGCCCTCGGCGATGTCGAGTTCGGTTTCCCGCAGGGCCTCGTCCGTGTTGGCCGGATCCATCTGGTAGGTGCGCTTGTCGCCGACCAGCGTGCCGGAGGACCCGACCGCGTCGCGGAAGGGGCCGTAGAACGCCGAGGCGTATTTGGCCGAATAGGCCATGATCTGGGTGCCGCGATGGCCTTGTGAATCGAGCGCCTGACGGATTGCGCCGATCCGCCCGTCCATCATGTCCGACGGGGCGATCACGTCGGAACCGGCATCCGCCTGGACCAGGGCCTGACGGCAGAGCTGGTCAACGGTTTCGTCGTTGAGGATCGTCTCGCCTTCCATCAGCCCGTCATGGCCGTGGCTGGTGTAGGGATCGAGCGCGACGTTGGTCATCAGGCCGAGGTTGAGCCCTTCAGCCTTGACGGCGCGCAGCGCCCGGCAGGTCAGGTTGTCCGCATTGAGGGCTTCCGAACCGGTGTCGTCACGCAAGTCCGGGTCGGTATAGGGAAACAGCGCCATTGCCGGAATGCCGAGAGCTGCCGCTCTTTGCGCATCGCGGACCGCCTCGTCCACGGAGACACGAAAAACGCCGGGCATGGACGACACGGGCTGCCGGACATTTTCGCCGTCGACCAGAAAAATCGGCCAGATCAGGTCGTCGACCGTCAGGGTGTTCTCGCGCACGAGGCGGCGGGACCAGTCGGTCTGGCGGTTGCGGCGCATGCGCGTGCCGGACAGAAGCGTGTCCATATGGTCGGAAGTGATCGGCGGAAGCGGGGATTTGGACGGCATGGACCCTGACTGTTCGGTGAGCATGAGGTGAAAACGGCATTGTCGCGCACGAGAGCTGTCAATCTATCACGCAGATTGACGCAGTCCAACATTCTGTAAAACAACTGAAAATAATGACAAAAAAGAGTTTGTTTGACGTTCGCGTCAAATATGCTTTAGTGCAGCCGCGCGCAGGTTCCCAAGTTCCGGTCTGCGGTGCTATCGGGAGGAAACCAGGTGGACTTTGCACTCAACGAAGATCAACGCGCCTTTCAGGACATGGCCGCGAGTTTCGCGCGCGAAGAACTCGCGCCCCACGCCCGGCAGTGGGACGAGGACAGCCACTTCCCTGTTCCGACCTTGCGCAAGGCGGCCGAACTGGGCTTTGGCGGCATTTATGTGAAAGAGGACGTTGGCGGCTCCGCATTGACCCGGCTGGACGCGGCGCTGATCTTCGAGGAACTGTCGAAGGGCTGCACGTCGACGGCGGCCTATCTGTCTATCCACAACATGGTCTCCTGGATCATCGACCGCTACGGCTCCGAAGAGCTGCGGCAGAAGTTTCTTCCCAGACTGTGCACCATGGACCTTCTGACCAGCTACTGCCTGACCGAACCCGGGTCGGGATCGGATGCGGCCAGTCTCAGGACCAGCGCCAGGGACGATGGCGACCATTACGTCCTGAACGGCTCGAAGGCCTTCATCTCGGGTGGCGGTGTCAGTGATCTTTACGCGGTCATGGTGCGCACCGGCGGCGAGGGACCGTCCGGCGTCTCGTGTCTGCTGGTGGAAAAAGGCACGCCCGGCTTGAGCTTCGGCGCCAACGAGGTCAAGCTCGGCTGGAAAAGCCAGCCGACCGCACAGGTCAATTTCTCCGATTGCGTCGTGCCGAAATCCAATCTGGTGGGCGCCGAGGGGCAGGGCTTCAAGATCGCCATGGCGGCGCTCGACGGCGGCCGGCTCAACATTGGAGCCTGTTCGCTGGGGCCGGCCCAGGCCTGCCTCGACCTGGCGCTTGCCCATGTGAAGGAGCGCAAGCAGTTCGGCAGGCCGATCGCCGATTTTCAGGCCCTTCAATTCCGCCTTGCCGACATGGCGACCGATCTGGAGGCCGCACGCCTGCTGTTGCACAAGGCCGCCGCCGCGGTGGATGCCAAGTCCGTTGACGCGACCAGACTGGCGGCCATGGCCAAGCGGCTGGCGACCGACACCGGCTTCAAGGTTGTCAACGAGGCGCTGCAGCTTCACGGCGGCTACGGCTATTTGCGCGACTACCCGATCGAGCGTTATTTCCGGGATGTCCGCGTGCATCAGATTCTGGAGGGCACCAACGAGATCATGCGTGTGATCATCGCGCGGCAGCTCTTGAAGGACTGATTGAACTTTCCGCAGCCATCCCCTGAAACGATTCCCTTTTCATGAGGCGCCTCAGTGAGCGACGACATTCTGTTTCAAAAACGCGGCAAGGCCGGGTTCATCACACTCAACCGGCCGAAGGCGCTCAACGCACTCAGCTTCGAAATGGTCAGGGCTCTTGCCGTCCAGCTCGGGCGCTGGGCCGACGATCCGGGCATTGCCCATGTTGTCATCACCGGCGCCGGCGGCAAGGCTTTCTGCGCGGGCGGGGATATCCGCAGCATCTATGATGCGCGCCAGGCCGGCGAAACGGAGGGGCTCGGGCGGTTTTTCCGCGACGAGTATCTGCTCAACGCTCAGATCAAGGCGTATCCCAAGCCCTATGTCGCGCTGATCGACGGCATCGTCATGGGCGGCGGTGTCGGCGTGTCGGTTCACGGCAGCCACCGGGTCGGCACCGACAAGACGCTGTTCGCGATGCCGGAAACAGGCATTGGCTTTTTCCCCGATGTGGGCGGGACCTTTTTTCTGCCGCGCATGCCGCAGCACAGCGGGGTCTATTGCGCCCTGAGCGCGGGCCGCCTGAAACAGGGGGACGCGCTGGCCACGGGCGTGCTGACCCACGCGGTTTCGGCGGCCGATGTCTCCGCTCTGGAGCTGGCGCTTGAAACCGCGGACGACATCGATGCGGTGCTGGCTCCTTTTCTGGTCACGCCGGAGAGCGGACCGGTGACGGAAAATCTGGATCTGATCGACACGGCCTTTTCCGCTGACGCGGTGGAGGAAATCCTTGCCCGTCTCGACGCATCGAAAAGCGTGTTCGCGCAAAAGGCAGCGGCGGCGATTCGCGGCAAGTCGCCGACCAGCGTGCTGATTGCCCTGGCGCAGATGAAACGGGGCGGGACGCTGTCCTTCAACGAGTGCATGAAGCTGGAATACCGGATTGTGTCCCGGATCGTGCAGGGCACGGAGTTCTACGAGGGCATTCGCGCCGTGCTTGTCGACAAGGATCAGACACCGAAATGGTCGCCTTCTCTGTTCAGCCAAGTGGACAGCGCCGGTCTGGCGTCGTATTTCGAGGAACCGGCCGACGGAGACCTGCCGCTCCCATAAGACCAACACCGAACCCGGACTGCCCATGATCACCAGCTTTCATGATCTCATAGAATCGCGCCCGCCCTGGAGCACCGTCCTGACGTGGTACCTGCGTGTCATCGCGGTCATACTGATCGGTGGCGGCATGATCTACTGGGCACGCATCGTCGGCATTGTCGAATGGCGTGGGCTTTGGTTCTGGGACATGCCGGTGTCCATGCAGGTGGCGATCGTCTTTTTCGCAGTGCTGGACCTGGTCGCGGCCACGGGTCTCTGGCTGACCGTGTCCTGGGGAACGGTCATGTGGCTGTTCCGCTGTTTCTGCCAGATCGTCATGCACACGGCGTTTTCCGACATCTACGGCCGGCGGCCTTACGAGATCACCTTCTATCTTCTGACGATCGCGATCTACGGCCTGCTTGTCTACCTGATGGAGAAGGAAAACAGGGCCGACGGCGGCTGATCCGGCTTGACTCGGTTTCTGAAGCGCCTGGGAAGATGCTTCAACCGGTCAGGGCAAGCGATTCAAAAACAACACGTATTTCTGGGAGACAACAATGGCGAGCACAATCGGATTTATCGGCCTTGGCAACATGGGCGGCCCGATGGCCATCAACCTTGTAAAAGCGGGGCACCGCGTGCTCGGCTTCGACCTGTCGGAGACGGCGCTGGCGGTGCTGGAGGAGGCGGGCGGCGAACGGACGGCCGGCATTGGCGCGCTTGCTGCCGCGGCCGACATGATCGTGACCATGCTGCCGGCCGGAAAACATGTGCGCCAGATCTACATGGGCGAGGGCGGCATTCTGGAGAATGCCAAGCCCGGCACGCTTCTGATCGATTCCTCCACGATTGACGTCGACAGCGCCCGTGCGGTCAGCGAAGCGGCCGCGGACAAGGGCATGAAGATGGTCGATGCGCCCGTCTCCGGCGGCGTTGCCGGCGCGGCCGCCGGCACCCTGACCTTCATGGTCGGCGGTCCCGACGAGGCCTTCGCGGCGGCCATACCCTTTCTCGACATCATGGGCAAGACCATTGTCCATGCGGGCGGGCCGGGGACCGGACAGGCAGCCAAGATCTGCAACAACATGATTCTGGGCATTTCCATGATCGGCGTGTCCGAGGCCTTCGTGCTGGCGGAAAAACTCGGCCTGGATGCGCAGAAGCTGTTCGACATTTCCTCCACTGCATCCGGCCAGTGCTGGTCGCTGACATCCTATTGCCCGGTTCCGGGGCCGCTGCCGTCTTCTCCGGCAAACCGGGACTACCAGCCCGGTTTCGCCGCGGCAATGATGCTGAAGGACCTGAAGCTCGCCCAGGAGGCAGCCAATTCATCGGGCGCGGCAACGCCGCTCGGCGCGGAAGCCGCAGCGCTTTACGCGCTGTTCTGCAACACGGGTGGAGAACAGCAGGACTTCTCCGGGATCGTTAAATTCCTGCGCGGGACTTCATGAATGAAATCTTAATCAGGTGCCTCAAACACCCTTCAAAAGTTAACGGATGATTCAGCGTGTCTCTTAAGCGGATTTTAGAAACACTCGGTTAGATTGCGTATCAAGGCGGGAAAATATCCGTCGAACGACAGGTACAATTAGAGGCGCAATCACATGATCACCGCAAGTAGGGCAGTCGACGCTGTGGCACCGAGCGAAGGGGAAGAGGCGGAAATCAAGCCGCTCTACCTCGAAGCTCTGACACTTGTTGAGCGACTGCATCGTCGTCTTCTCGACGTCATCAAGGACGAATTCGACCGTATGGGCCGGTCCGATGTCAACAGCGTGCAGGCTCTGCTGCTGTTCAACATCGGCGACAGCGAGCTCACTGCAGGAGAGCTGCGCACCCGCGGCTATTACCTGGGGTCGAATGTCTCCTACAACCTGAAGAAGCTGGTCGAGACCGGCTACATTCACCACCAGCGCTCCCGCATGGACCGCAGGTCCGTCCGGGTGAGCCTGACCGACAAGGGCCAGGAAGTGGCGCAGATCGTCAACGATCTCTATGAGCGTCACATTCTGTCCGTCGAACAGGTTGGCGAAATCGGGCCGAAGGACTTCGTTGTTCTCAACAAGTCCCTGCGCCGGCTGGAGCGTTTCTGGACCGACCAGATTCTCTACCGCCTTTAAGCTCTCCGCGGTACATCCAGATGACAAGGCACCGCCCAGTGGGCGGTGCTTTCTTTTGTGCATCCGTATTTGCTCACCCATGTTTGCTCACGCAGAATTGCTCGATACGGACAGGTCTGGGGCGGCAATTGGAGTTATTATGACCATGCGGCGCGTCTTCCTGCGGCAACCGACATCTTGTGGTCACAATGGAATGGCTCATAACGGTGTTTCGGACGCCTGAATGGTTAAAAGATCTTGCGATTTGTTAACATTCGTTCTCTAGGATTTGACGCTGACATGCGCGACACGGCCTTCGGGACGAGGACCGCGCCGCTGGTGATTTGAGAGAATTTGCGCATCTGACGCAGCAATTTTGGGGTCGGCTATGAACCTTTTATCCGGACCGGTCGGGTTTAAGCTTCGCAAAACTGGGACTACAGGACACATGCTCAAGCGTCTTCTCGCATTCGGCTGCGCCATGCCTCTTCTGGCAGCGGGCCCGGCTCTGGCACAATCGGCTCTGCAGTCTCTTCAGCAGAACCGTCAGAAAGTCGAATGGGTGGACAATTTCGACATTGCCACCGAAAACATCACGGAAGTGAAGTCGTCCGCGCCGACCCTGTCTCCGCAGACGGCCGACTATATCGCAGCGGCCATCAACCGGTATCAGCGCATCGTTCAGGCCGGTGGCTGGGGAACCGTTTCCACCGGCGGCAAGGCCCTGCGCATCGGCATGAAGGACCCGCGTGTTGTCGAACTGCGCCGCCGCCTGATCGCATCGGGCGATCTGGAACAGCAGGCAGGCCTGTCCAACACGTTCGATTCCTACGTCGATGCCGCGCTCCGCCGGTTCCAGCTTCGCCATGGCCTGATCCACGATGGCGTGATGGGCGAGGGCACTGTGGCCGCTCTGAACATTCCCGCGAATGTCCGTCTGCGCCAGCTCGAAACCAACATGATCCGCATGCGCTCCATGTCCGGCTTTCTGGGCGACCGCTATGTCATGGTCAACATCCCGGCAGCCGAGATCGAAGCGGTCGAGAACGGCAATGTGCGCTCCCGGCACACCGCCGTTGTCGGCAAGATCGACCGGCAGACGCCGATCCTCAACAGCAAGATCTACGAGTTGAACTTCAATCCGTACTGGACCGTTCCGGTGTCGATCATCCGCAAGGATCTGATTCCGAAGATGAAGGAAGATTCCGAATATCTTGCCAAGAACAATATTCGCATCTTCGACTGGAGCGGCAACGAGCTCAACAGGCAGCAGATCGACTGGAACACGGACGAGGCGACCCAGTATCGCTTCACCCAGGATCCCGGCTCCGACAACTCGCTGGGCTCCGTGCGCATCAATTTCCACAACAAGCACCAGGTCTACCTCCACGACACGCCCTCAAAGACCCTGTTCGGTGAAGCCAACCGGTTCCATTCGTCGGGCTGTGTCAGGGTGCAGAACGTGCGGGAACTGGTCACCTGGATGTTGCAGTCGACCACACCGGACTGGACCCGCAGCAGGGTCGATTCCGTTATCCGCACCGGCGAGCGCGAGGACGTGAAGCTGAAGGGCTCGATCCCGCTTTACCTGACCTATGTGACGGCCTGGGCGAATGCCGACGGTGTGGTTCACTTCCGCGACGACATCTACAATCGCGACGACCTTTACGGAACGGGGGCGCAGGCGCGTCTGTGAGGACGCTTCTTGCCTGACCGTTCCGGATCAATCGAAACGGCGAACGCCAGCCTTGGAACGCCAGCCTTGATCGGGCTGGCGTTTCGTGTTTCCAGGCGCCATGATTGCGCGCAATGCCCTCAGGCACGTTCTTGTTCCTGTCGGTTGGGTTAAGGCGTTTCACGGAGAACCTACATGAGCCGCGCGCCGCAGCACGGAGAGATCTATCTCGAGTTCCGCTCGATCGGGAAGCAGGTCAAGGTGATCGCGATGGATTCCCGGACCGGTATCGAGGTGTCGGTGTTCGGTCCCGCTTCGACCGCCCAGGAGGATCTGCGCCGGCTGGCCGTCCGCAAACTGATGCGGCGCCTGGAGCAGGAACAGGCAAGGAATACCGGGAAAACCGATCCGGCCCTTTACTGACCGCTTCGAATTGACTGCTGCCCAAATGACCGCGCCCAAAAGACCTTGCCTGAACGGCCGCGCCCTGCGCTGGCAAGCGAGGGGAGGCGAATGCGGCGATTTCCGCGTAGCGATGGTGTCGCATTCCGGTCCGGGCGCGTCGGTATGCCTCTTGGTTCTGTCCGGACGCTGTGCTAATTCCTCGCGTCATGTCGGCCCGGCGGCTGATGACCTTCAAGGGTGTGCGGGCGCCGGCGCCAAATTCTTCGACAAGAATACAAGGATGGTGCCATGTCTTTGATGGAAAACTCCGGTCAGTCCCTGCAGTCCGGTTTCTTCACGCGCGGTCTTTCCGAAGCCGATCCGGACATTTTCGGCACCATCGAAAACGAATTGGGCCGCCAGCGGCACGAGATCGAACTGATCGCGTCGGAAAACATCGTTTCCCGCGCCGTGCTGGAAGCGCAGGGCTCGATCTTCACCAACAAATACGCCGAGGGCTATCCGGGCAAACGCTATTACGGCGGTTGCGAATTCGCGGACGTGGCGGAAACCCTTGCGATCGAACGCGCAAAAGAGCTGTTCGGCGCGGGCTTCGCGAACGTTCAGCCGAACTCCGGCAGCCAGATGAATCAGGCGGTCTTCCTGGCGCTGCTGCAGCCCGGTGACACCTTCATGGGTCTGGACCTGAATTCCGGTGGCCACCTCACGCACGGATCTCCGGTCAACATGTCCGGCAAGTGGTTCAATGTCGTTTCCTACGGTGTGCGCCAGGAGGATCACCTGCTCGATCTGGACGAGGTCGAGCGGCTTGCCAAGGAACACAAGCCGAAGCTGATCCTGGCGGGCGGCACCGCCTATTCCCGCGTCTGGGACTGGCAGAGATTCCGCGAGATCGCCGACAGTGTCGGTGCCTACCTGATGGTCGACATGGCCCATATCGCCGGCCTCGTCGCCGGCGGTGTGCACCCGTCGCCCGTGCCCCATGCCCATGTGGTCACGTCGACGACCCACAAGTCCCTGCGCGGCCCGCGTGGTGGATTGATCCTGACCAATGACGAGGCCCTCGCCAAGAAGTTCAATTCGGCTGTCTTCCCTGGCTTGCAGGGCGGTCCGCTGATGCATGTCATCGCGGCCAAGGCGGTTGCCTTCAAGGAAGCCCTGCAGCCGGAATTCAAGGCCTATGCCCGCTCCGTCGTCGAGAATGCCAAGGTGCTGGCGGAAACCCTCAAGGAGCAGGGGCTCGACATCGTTTCGGGTGGAACCGACAACCACCTGATGCTGGTCGACCTGCGCCCTAAGAACGCCACCGGCAAGGTCGCCGAGAAGGCGCTCGGGCGGGCCAACATCACCTGCAACAAGAACGGCATCCCGTTCGACCCGGAAAAACCGTTCGTGACCTCCGGCATTCGTCTCGGCACTCCGGCGGCGACCACGCGCGGTTTCGGCGTGGCGGAATTCCGCGAGGTCGGCCTGCTGATCACGGAAGTATTGGACGGTTTGAAGGTCTCGAACAGCGAAGAAGGCAACGCGGCAGTTGAAGCCGCGGTCAAAGCCAAGGTAGAAGCACTGACGGCCCGCTTCCCGATCTACGGGGGATAACAGGCGGCTCGCCCAGGAGCTTTGAAAGATGAGATGTCCGTTTTGCGGCGGTGATGAGACCCAGGTCAAGGATTCCCGCCCGACCGAGGACAATACCGCCATCCGCCGCCGCAGGGTTTGCAACACCTGCGGCGGACGGTTCACCACATTCGAAAGGGTGCAGCTGCGCGAGCTGATGGTGCTGAAACGCTCCGGGCGCAGGGTTCCCTTCGACCGCGAAAAACTCATGCGCTCCGTCCAGATCGCCGTTCGCAAGCGGCCGGTGGATCCCGACAAGATCGAACGCATGGTCAGCGGCATCGTTCGCCAGCTTGAAAGCTCGGGCGAAAGTGAAATCACCGCGGAAACCATCGGCAATCACGTCATGGAAGGTCTGAAGGCGATCGATGACGTCGCCTATGTCCGCTTTGCGTCCGTCTACCGGAATTTCCGTGAGGCCAAGGATTTCGAGGCGCTGCTGGACGAACTCAGCGATCCGGACGGCCAGCCGTTGAAAAACTCCTGACGAGCCGGGTTTCATGACATCCATCAGCGAAATCGACATGCGTTTCATGGCGGCGGCGGAACGTCTGGCCCGGCGCGGCTTCGGGCGTGTCTGGCCGAACCCTTCGGTTGCCGCCCTGATCGTTCGCCAGAAGGACGGCCATGCGGTCGTGGCAGGGCGCGGCGTGACCTCGCGCCCGGGCATGGCCCATGCGGAAGTCAATGCCCTGGCACAGGCCGGAGCGCTGGCACGCGGGGCAACCTGCTATGTCACCCTGGAGCCCTGTTCTCACTATGGCAGAACGCCGCCCTGCGCCAACGCGCTGATCGAGGCCGGGATCGGCCGGGTGGTGATCGGCATGGCGGACCCGAATCCGCGGGTGTCGGGGCGCGGGATCGCCATGCTGCGCGAGGCGGGCGTCGAGGTCGTCGCGGGGGTTCGAGAACAGGCGTTTGAAGCCCTCTACCGGGGGTTCACGCTGCGCCAGTTGCAACAACGCCCGCAGGTGTTCCTGAAACTGGCAGTCTCGAGGGACGGGTTCATAGGCCGGGCCGGTGAGGGCCAGGTAAAGATCTCGGGGCCGCTGTCCATGCGCAAGATGCACGGCTTTCGCGCCGAATGTGATGCGATCCTGGTCGGCGCGGGGACAGCGCTTGCGGACGACCCGCAACTGACCTGCCGCCTGCCGGGCATGGCCGACCGGTCACCGGTCCGGGTCATCGTCGACCGCCGCGCCCGCCTGCCGCTGGTGTCCAGTCTGGTGGGCAGTTGCGCCGACGTGCCCGTGTGGCTCATCTGCGGCAATGATGCCGATCCGGACCGGGTGGCGCAACTGGCCTCCGCCGGCGTCAATGTCATTCGGGTTCCCGCCGGCGAAGACGGCGTCCGGCCATCCGTCATTCTCAGCGCTCTGGCGACCCGGGGCATAACGCGGCTGATGGTCGAAGGCGGCGCAAGGATGGCGGCCTCGTTCCTGAAGGCGGATCTGGTCGACGAGCTGTGTGTCGTGACCGGAACGCTGGTGATCGGCGCCGGTGGCATACCGGCCCTGAACGGCCTTGCCCTTGCGGACGTCCTCAAAGACCCCAGATTCGAGCGGGTCAAGGCCGGCATGTTCGGCCCTGACAAATTCATCTACCTCAGACGGCGCGGAGCCTGACATGTTCACCGGTATAGTGACCGATCTCGGCGAGATCCTTTCGAGTGACGATATTCCGGCGGGAAAACGGACCCGGATCCGCACGGCCTATGACACGGACACGTTCGACATCGGCGCTTCCATATCCTGCGGGGGCGTCTGCCACACGGTCACCGCGAAACGGAACTGTCCCGACGGAAACTGGTTCGAGATTGAATCGGCCGCTGAAACGCTCGCCCTGACCAACGTGAAGGACTGGAATGCGGGCCAGAGGATCAATCTGGAACGCTCGCTGACCATGGGAGCGGAACTGGGCGGGCATCTGGTCCTCGGACATGTCGACGGCCTTGCGAGGGTGACGGAACGCCAGGATCATCCGGATTCGGTCCTGTTTCGCTTCGAGGCGCCGCCGGAAGCCGCTCCGTTTATTGCGAAAAAGGGATCGGTCGCGCTCGACGGCACCTCGCTGACGGTCAATGACGTTGACGGGCTCCTGTTCTCCGTTTTCCTCATTCCGCATACGCTTGAGGTCACCACATGGTCCGCCAGACAGGTGGGTCACATGATCAATCTCGAGGTGGACATGATGGCCCGCTACGCAGGGCGTCTTGCGGAATTCTCCAAGAGCGGATAGGGACGGGGCGGAGCCCTTCGCATCTGGCGCCTGTAGGCTGTCGCCATCAGGAAAGTGCAATCGCCTTGACGGGGTCGGCCAGTGGTGCCCCAGGCGTCATTGGCGCGCACCTGGGGTGGAAGACATCATTGCGCCGGGATGCGCGCGGACCGCCTTGCGCGGGACCGGACTGTCCCGGGCAAATGAAACGCTGTTGATGAGACACGCTCAGAACCGATTTCTCAAGCTCGAGCGTGTTGGCCGCCCGGAATGGCCGGTCTGCACGAATGGCACTGGACAAACCGGGGCGGACGTGGTTCCTGTCGCGGCCTTACACAGGATTTGACAGCTATGAGTGCAGCACCGAAACTGCTGATCATCGAAGCCCGCTTCTATGCGGATCTGGCGGATGCGCTGGCCGACGGCGCGATCAAGACGCTTCAGGCCGCCGGCGCGACGTTTGACCGGATCGGGGTTCCCGGCGTTCTGGAAATTCCGGCCGCCCTGTCCATGGCGCTGACCGCGATGGAAGGCGACGGCGAATTATACGACGGTTTCGTTCTGCTCGGCGTCGTGATCCGCGGCGAGACCACGCATTACGACATTGTCGCCAATGAATCGAACCGTGTGATCATGGATTTGATCGTCGATGCGGACCTGGCGGTTGGAAATGGTATCCTGACCGTTGAAAACGACGAGCAGGCATGGGCCCGCGCGAAGGCCGACGACAAGGACAAGGGCGGTGCGGCAGCCCGCGCGGCCCTCGACATGATCGCCCTGCGCGCCCGTCTTGGAGTATAAGAAGAATGACCGGTAAGGCCGATCCGGAGAACCCGGCAGGAACGACCGTTCGTCCCGCCAACAAGCGTGGCGTGGCACGGCTTGCCGCCGTCCAGGCGCTTTACCAGATGGATGTCGGCGGGGCACCGCTCACCAGCGTGATCAGCGAATTCACCGCCTTTCGCCTCGGCAAGGAAATCGATGGCGCCCAGTACCGTGATGCGGACGAACAGTGGTTCAAGCAGATCGTCGCGGGCGTGGTCGAGGACCAGAAGTTTCTCGACCCCTATATTCACACTGCGCTTGAGAAAGACTGGCCGCTGAAGCGGATCGACAGTCTGCTGCGCGCCATTCTGCGGTCCGGTTCCTATGAGCTGCTGCGCCGCAAGGATGTCCCGCCCAAGGTGATCATTTCCGAATATATCGATGTGGCCAAGGCCTTCTTCGAGGAGGACGAGCCCGGTCTCGTCAATGGTGTGCTCGATCGTCTCGCCCATGAGTTGCGCGGACCGGATTTCGAGACCCGCAAAGCGGACGGCGCCTCCTGACCATGGGCGCGGACCGGCCAGGCGAGTTTGAACTGATCAGCCGGTTCTTCGCACCCTTGGCGCAGGATCCCGGCAGTCTTGGCCTGAGCGACGATGCGGCGGTGATCACACCGGCAGCCGGCCGTGACCTGGTGCTGACCAAGGACCTGCTTGCTGCGGATATCCACTTTTTCAGCGATGACGCGCCCGAGGCGATCGCCGCAAAGGCGCTTCGGGTCAATCTCTCCGATCTGGCCGCCAAAGGCGCGCGTCCACGCGGTTATCTTCTGGGGCTCGCTCTGCCCGATGCCTGGACGACCGAATGGCTGGAGCGGTTCTGCAAGGGTCTCGCCGCAGACCAGGCGGCCTATGATTTTCCGCTGCTTGGCGGCGACACCATCCGCTCCGGCAACGGCCTGCAGGTTTCCATTACCGCAATCGGTGAAGTGACCAGGGGCAAGGCCGTCCGCCGCTCCGGTGCGCGGCCCTCGGACCTCATCTTCGTGACCGGAACGATCGGGGATGCGGCCGCTGGTCTTCAGGCACGGCTCGATCCGGATTTCCGCAGGCGTCATGGCGTGAGCGCGGAACAGCAAGCCTTCATTCTGGACCGCTACCTGCTGCCGAGGCCGAGAACCCGGATCGCCGGTCTGCTCACCGAATGCGCCAGCGCGGCGCTGGACGTGTCCGACGGACTTGTCGCCGATTGTGGTCATCTGGCCGTGGCATCGGCAGTGGATGTCACGCTCGACGTTGGCAAGCTGCCCCTGTCTGATGCGCTGCGGCATCTGAGGGACAAGGCGCCGCCGGTCTTCAGCCGCTTTCTCAACGGCGGCGACGACTATGAGGTGCTGGCCAGCATCCCGGAGGAAAGAGCTGCCGCATTCGCACAGGACGCGGCGCGTCTCGGCTGCCCGGTCACTCAGATCGGGCATGTCACGAAGGGAAACGGACAGGTCGTGCTGACGCGGGACGGGCAGGAACTGGCCGTGAAGGAAGACGACGGCTTCCGGCATTTCTGATTGTACCCTATACCGTCTTGAGTTTGCAGCAGAGAGCGTGTTCGTGAACCCGCTGTTCTGCATCACCTGTGCGTTCCGTCCCGGCCGAACGCGCCGATAGCCGAGATCGAGACTTGCCGATGACCGCCCATCCGATGGACACCTTCGTTGACGACAAGATGGCCAGGCGCAATGCGCTTCTGCTCGCGTTTGCCCAGGCCCTTGGCGGGGCGTCCGCCTCCATCGTCATCGCGACGGGGCCTCTGGTCGGCTACATGATGCTGGATGAGGACAAGGCACTTGCGACGCTGCCAGTCTCTACCATGGTCCTCGGAACGGCCTTCGGCACCATCCCGGCGGGAATGATCATGCGCCGGTACGGCCGCCGTGCCGGCTTCACCGGCGCCTCGCTGCTGGGCGCTGCGTCCGGTGTGCTCGCGTCCTTCGCTGTCTTTCAGGATCTCTTCTGGCTGTTCGCGCTTGCCTGCTGCCTGGGTGGTTTCGCCGGCGCGTTCGTGCAGCAATACCGGTTCGCCGCCGCGGACACGGCCAGCGACTCGTTCAAGCCGAAGGCCATTTCCTGGGTTCTGGCCGGTGGCGTGCTCGCGGGTGTGGTCGGACCGCAGACGGTCATCTGGACCAAGGATCTGTTCGTGCCGATCCTGTTTGCAGGGACCTATCTGGCGCAGGCGGTCCTGGCGCTGATTGCATTCTGCCTGCTCATGTTCATCAAGATCCCCAGGCCGCCCCGCATCAGCCACGCCCAGGCGGGCGGCCGGCCGTTGCGCGAGATCATGGCCCAGCGCCGGTTTATTGTCGCGGCCGCCTGCGGCATCTGTTCCTATGCTCTGATGAGCCTCGTGATGACGGCAACGCCGCTGGCCATGATCGGATGCGGCTTGTCGGAGACCGATGCCGCCCTCGGCATTCAGTGGCACGTCCTGGCCATGTTCGGACCAAGTTTCTTTACCGGCAACCTGATCGCCCGCTTCGGCAAGGAGCGCATCGTCTCGATCGGGCTCGCCCTTCTGGCAGGGTGTTCGATTGTCGCCCTCATGGGGGTCGAGCTTGCCCATTTCTGGACCGCGCTGGTCCTCCTCGGACTCGGCTGGAATTTCGGCTTCATCGGGGCGACCGCGATGCTGACCGATGCCTATAGGCCCGAGGAGCGGAACATGGTGCAGGCCGTCAACGACTTTCTGGTGTTCGGGTTCGTCGCGACCGCCTCGTTTTCCTCCGGCGCGCTGCTGAACACCTTCGGCTGGGCAACGATCAACATGCTGGTCTTTCCCTTTGTGGTCCTGAGCCTCGGGCTGCTGGCATGGCTCGTTCTGGCAGAAAGAAAAGCAGGTACAATCAGTTAAAGTGTCTGTTGAATTCCATTTCGTCAGCGCAGCATATTTACTGCACTGCATCAAAAAATACCGCAGCGGAACTATGAAATTAAACAATGTGAGAGCTTGACGAAGCGCTCCGAATTGCTGCTATCGTGTGCTTCCTTCACGCCGGGGAATTGGGGTGGAGGCCAGTCAGGCGGAAAAACGACAAGAAAATCAGTCCGCCACACCTTTGGGAGGAAGCATGATCGAGCTTGTCGTCATCATTTGTGGCCTACTGTCTCTCGCCTATGGCGCGTGGGCCATCCAGTCCGTCATGGCGGCGGACGCCGGAAACGCGCGCATGCAGGAGATTGCCGAGGCAATCCAGGAAGGCGCCCGCGCCTATCTCAACCGTCAGTACACAACCATCGCCATCGTCGGCGCCGTTGTTTTCGTGATTGCCTGGCTGCTGCTGGGCGGGCCTGCGGCCATCGGCTTCGCGATCGGCGCGATCCTTTCGGGAGCCGCCGGCTATATCGGCATGATGGTTTCCGTCCGGGCCAATGTGCGCACCGCCCAGGCGGCCAGCCAAAGCCTTGGAGCAGGACTGGAAATCGCGTTCAAGTCCGGCGCGGTCACGGGCCTTCTGGTTGCCGGACTGGCGCTTCTCGGCGTGGCTGTCTACTACACGCTCCTGACCCGTATGATGGGCTTCGCCCCCACGGACCGGACGGTGATTGACGCGTTGGTTGCCCTGGGCTTCGGTGCCTCGCTCATTTCCATCTTCGCCCGCCTCGGCGGCGGTATCTTCACCAAGGGGGCCGATGTCGGCGGCGATCTCGTCGGCAAGGTGGAAGCCGGCATTCCGGAGGACGATCCGCGCAACCCGGCCACCATTGCCGACAACGTGGGCGACAATGTCGGCGACTGCGCCGGCATGGCGGCCGACCTGTTCGAAACCTATGCGGTGACGGTGGTCGCAACCATGGTTCTGGCGTCGATCTTCTTTACCGGATCGCAGGCCATCGACCTGATGATGTTGCCGCTCCTGATCGGGGCAAGCTGTGTGGTCACGTCCATTATCGGCACGTTCTTCGTCAAGCTGGGCAGCAACAACTCGATCATGGGCGCGCTCTACAAGGGCTTCATCGCAACGTCGGTCCTGTCCGCGGTCGCGCTGGGTGTGATCATATTCGGCTGGATCGGTGCCGATACCCAGTTCACCACATCCGGCAACGTCACGTTCACCGGCTTCGACCTGTTCGTCTGCGGCCTTGTCGGTCTGGTGGTTACCGGTCTGATCATCTGGGTGACGGAGTATTACACCGGGACGGAATACCGTCCGGTGAGATCCATCGCCCAGGCTTCCGTGACCGGTCACGGCACCAACGTGATCCAGGGTCTGGCCGTGTCTCTTGAGGCAACGGCCCTGCCGGCGATCATCATCATCACCGGGATCCTGGTCACCCATGCCTTTGCCGGTCTGTTCGGCATCGCCATCGCCGTCACCACGATGCTGGCGCTGGCGGGTATGGTGGTCGCGCTCGATGCCTTCGGTCCGGTAACGGACAACGCCGGCGGCATTGCCGAAATGGCCGACCTGCCGGCCGAGGTGCGCAGCACCACGGACGCGCTGGATGCGGTCGGCAACACCACCAAGGCTGTGACCAAGGGCTACGCCATCGGTTCCGCGGGCCTCGGTGCCCTGGTGCTTTTCGCCGCCTACACGGAGGATCTGAAACACTTCTCCAGTACGGCGACGGAAGGCTCGATCTTCTTCGGCATCAATGTGGAGACCCTGTTCTCGCTGTCCAACCCCTACGTGGTGGCGGGCCTGCTGTTCGGCGGTCTTCTGCCCTATCTCTTCGGCGGCATCTCCATGACCGCGGTCGGACGGGCCGCCGGGGCGGTGGTGGAGGAAGTCCGCCGCCAGTTCAAGGAGAAGCCCGGTATCATGGAGGGCACCGAGCGGCCGGATTACGGCCGGGCGGTGGACATGCTGACGAAGGCCGCGATTCGCGAGATGATCGTGCCGTCGCTGCTGCCGGTCCTGTCGCCGATCTTTGTGTTCTACGTCGTGCGCGCTGTCGCCACTCCGGCGGATGCGTTCGCGGCGCTCGGGGCGATGCTGCTCGGTGTGATCGTCACGGGACTGTTCGTGGCCATCTCCATGACCGCGGGCGGTGGTGCCTGGGACAACGCCAAGAAGTCCTTCGAGGACGGCTTTACCGACAAGGACGGTGTCGTTCACCAGAAAGGCAGCGAGGCCCACAAGGCCTCGGTCACCGGTGACACGGTCGGAGATCCCTACAAGGACACGGCCGGTCCGGCGGTGAACCCGATGATCAAGATCACCAACATCGTCGCCCTGCTGCTGCTGGCGATCCTGGCGCATTGACGCGGACCAAAGGACCGGACCCGATCGACTGAGATCGGGCCGGTGCTCCGAAGCGACCCGGCAAATAGAAACACCCCCGGACCATCAGGACCGGGGGTGTTTCAGTTTGCGGTGCCGGCGCTGTGATGCAGTCTGCCAGGCACCGTATTGCGGGAATGGCTGTTAAAGGCCGAGGCTCGGGCTTGCAGCGCCTTTCAGGATCTGCGTCAGGAAGCCGTAATCCGCACCGCCCGTCCGGGTCTTGCGGCTGACGATGTCCACGATCTTGCCGTCCTGCAGGGAATAGTTGCCCATGTCCTTGACGAACCCGTCATCGTCGAAATAGACCGCAACGACCCGTTGCTCGACGATGCTGGGTGCCATGAAGGCCGTGGTCGCCGTCTTCTGGGAGATGTAGTAATAGGCATCGCCCGCAAGGCTCGATGTCGTTGAGGGCGAGCCAAGGACCAGTTCCACCTGTTCCCGGCTGGAGCCCACCTGCACCTGGTTCAACATGTCACTGGTAATGACATGGCCATGAGTATAGGTAGAGGTAAAACAGCCGCCGAGCGGTAGCGTGACCAGAAGCGGAAGGATCAGGGCGCTTGCCTTGAAGTTCATCTAAGAATTCCCGTTACGCCAGACCGGACTGACTGCTTTTGCCGGACTGACTGCTTTTGAATGTCATTGCTTCGCAGAGTCACTATCGTGGGATAGGGCGCAAGGCAACACCTGACTTTGAAGGAGACGCCATGTTCTTTGGCCTGTTCCGCCGCCGGTCCCGCGATGCCGAGCACAAGATTTATTGTGAAATCGTGGCTCAAGCGCGGCAGCCTGTCTTTTACACGGACTTTCTTGTGCCCGACACCATCGATGGCAGGTTCGACCTGATCGTGCTCCATGCCGTGCTCTTTTTCCGCAGAATGCGCGGCGAGGGCGCGGAAGTCTCGGAGTTTTCGCAGGCCGTGTTCGATATCTTCTTCAATGACATGGACGGGTCCCTTCGTGAACTGGGCGTCAGCGACACGCGTGTTCCAAAGAAGGTCAAGGTCATGGGCGAAGCCTTTTATGGCCGCGCGGACGCCTACATTCCGGCAATCGAGGCCGGTGACGCCGCGCAGCTCGCGGACGCCCTGGGACGCAACATCTACCCCGACACGCCAGAACCGGTCGCACAGATGCGCCTGGCGCACTATATGCTGAGCGCGGCGGACAGGCTGGATGCACAATCGGTCGAGACCCTCATGGCAGGGCCGGTCGCCTGGCCCGACCCGGAGCTTTTCAAGGCGTTGGAAGTCTGATCTAGAATTGGCCGCAAAACGGCCCCAAGGACAACAAGAGCAATGACAGCAGACACGTTCCCCTATTCCTACAAGATCAATGCGGTCTCGGTCGTCGACAAGGATGGTCAGGTCACGGTCGCGCCCGATGCGGACGGGCGCAAGGCGATCGCCGACGCCTTCAATCTTGTCGGCGTCGACGATCTCGTGGCCGATTTCCTCCTGAAGCCCTACAGGAAGGCCGGTCTCAGGGTCGTCGGACCGGTGACGGCCGACATCCGGCAGACATGCGTCGTGACGCTCGAGCCCTTCGAAAGCCGCCTGGGGATAGCTGTCGACCGGACGTTCGAACCGCATTCAAGCCGGCCGCGCAAGACCAGGGATCTCAATGACGACGGAGAGATCGAGATTGATCTGGAAACGCTCGATCCGCCTGATGTCATTCTCGACGGCGTTCTGGATCTGGGGGCGGTCATCTGCGAGGAACTGGCCCTTGCGCTCGACCCCTTTCCGCGCAAGCCGGGTGTGGCGTTCGAGGAAAGCGCCGGTTTCAGCGGCGGCACCCAGGGGGAGGCGGCCGAAACGCCGGAAGACAAGCCCTCGCCATTTGCCGCGCTGCAGGCCCTCAAGGAAAAACCCGTCAAGGGGAAATGAGATGTGCTGTGGGCCGTTTATCCCCGACACACGGAGCTGTGGAGCGGGTTTTCAACGTCAGAACCGTGTCCGTTCAGGAAAACGGTTGTCAGCCCTGCCAAAAGCGTTATGTTCGCGCCCGTTCTTGGCACTCCAGCCTGGGCTTGTGCTGAGCGGGCAGCACAATTTTGGAGGCTCCGATCGGTGCTGTTCCTGGTAGTCAAACCACAAAAGACATTCTAGATGGCGAAAACCATTCCGATTTCTCTGGATGCCATGGGCGGCGACAACGGGGCTGAGGTCGTCATTCCCGGGGCGGAAATCGCGCTTGTCCGCCATCCGGATATCCGCTTTCTTCTGTTCGGCAACGAGAACGTCATCAAGCCTCTTCTGGAGCAGTATCCGCGCGTTCGCGATGCCTCGACCTTCCATCATTGCGAGGTCTCCATTGCGATGGATACCAAGCCAAGCCAGGCCTTGCGCCAGGGCCGCTGGCGTTCGAGCATGTGGCGCTCGATCGAGGCAGTGAAGACGGGGGATGCATCCGTCGCCGTCTCGGCCGGCAACACCGGCGCGATGATGGCCATGTCGAAATTCTGCCTGCGCACCATGGCCAATATCGACCGGCCTGCCATCGCCGCCATCTGGCCGACCATGCGCGGCGAATCCGTCGTTCTGGACGTGGGCGCCACCATCGGCGCGGATGCGCAGCAACTGATCGATTTCGCCATTCTCGGTGGCGCCATGGCGCGCGCCCTGTTCGGCGTTCAGCGTCCGAGCGTCGGCCTTCTCAATATCGGTGTCGAGGAAGTCAAGGGACTGGAAGAGGTCCGCACGGCCGGTCGGCTTCTGCGCGAAACGCCGCTGCGCTCGCTTCGCTATGCCGGGTTCGTGGAAGGCGACGACCTGGGCAAGGGCACCGTTGATGTGGTCGTGACCGAAGGTTTCGCCGGCAACATCGCGCTGAAGACCGCAGAGGGGACGGCCAAGCAGATCGGCAGTTACTTGCGTTCCGCGATGAATCGCACCTTTATGTCGAAAATCGGCTATCTCTTCGCCAAGGGTGCCTTCGATCTGCTGCGCGAGAAAATGGATCCGCGCAAGGTCAATGGCGGCGTGTTCCTGGGACTGAACGGCATTGTCATCAAGAGCCATGGCGGCACCGATGCCGAAGGTTATGCCTCGGCCATCGATCTTGCCTACGACATGGTCAAGAACGAACTGACCCACAAGATCGCCCAGGATCTTGTTCATTACCATCGTGGCCGCTTCGCTGAAGCCGCGCCGACATCGGAAGGTGATTTGTGAGCGTAATCCGTTCAACAGTGACTGGCTGCGGGAGCTATCTTCCGGAAAAAATCCTGACCAACGAAGACCTGGCGAAATCGGTCGACACGACCGACGAATGGATCGTCCAGCGCACCGGCATCACGCAGCGCCACGTCGCTGCCGACGGCGAGGTAACGTCCGATCTGGCTCTGGAGGCCGCTCGCAGGGCACTGGAAAGTGCCGGCCGGGACGCCCAGGACATCGACACGATCATTCTGGCAACGGCGACACCCGACAACACCTTTCCGGCAACGGCGGTGACGGTGCAGTCGCGGCTCGGCATCTATCACGGCGCCGCCTTTGACGTGCATGCCGTGTGCTCGGGCTTCGTCTATGCACTGACAACAGCCGACGCCTATATCCGGGCCGGCCTGTCCAGGCGCTGCCTCGTGATCGGTGCGGAAACCTTTTCGCGTATTCTCGACTGGACCGACCGGACCACCTGCGTCCTGTTCGGCGACGGCGCCGGAGCCGTGGTGGTGGAAGCTTCCGAAGGCGACGGCACCAATGCGGACCGGGGGGTGCTGACGTTGCATCTGCGCTCCGACGGCCGCCACAAGGACAAGCTCTATGTGGACGGCGGCCCGTCCACGACGCAGACCGTCGGTCACCTGCGCATGGAAGGCCGCGAGGTCTTCAAGCATGCGGTCGGCATGATCACGGATGTCATCGAGGACGCCTACAAGGCCACGGGCCTGACCTCGGACGACCTCGACTGGTTCATTCCGCACCAGGCGAACAAGCGCATCATCGATGCGAGCGCCAGGAAACTTGGCATCGCTCCGGAAAAGGTCGTGACCACGGTTCAGTGGCACGGCAACACCTCCGCGGCCTCCATTCCTCTGGCTCTGGATGTGGCCGTCAGGGACGGGCGCGTCAAGAGGAACGACCTCCTGATGCTCGAGGCCATGGGCGGAGGGTTTACCTGGGGCTCGATGCTTCTGCGCTGGTAAGGTTCCTTTCCGCCGGTGCACGACAATTCGTATGACGGCATCTAGTTCCGGTTGACCGACCCGCCTCAAGGCCGTACCGTGTGGTATTGCATTGGAGTTCTCTTGCAAAATCAGCCAGATCGCTGGCGTCCTCGAGGAGGGGTTATGGGCAATCGGACTATTACCCGGGCGGACCTGTGTGAAGCCGTCTATCAGAAAGTGGGCCTCTCGCGTACGGAATCGTCCGAATTGGTCGAACGTGTACTTTCTGAAATTTCCGACTGTCTTGTGACCGGAGAATCGGTAAAATTGTCAAGCTTCGGTTCATTTGTGGTCCGCTCCAAGGGGGAGCGTATCGGCCGCAATCCGAAGACCGGCGAGGAAGTGCCTATTTCACCGCGCCGAGTGATGGTGTTCAAGCCATCCAACGTTTTAAAGCAGCGGATCAATGATGCGCTGACGGGTCAGACCAGCAAATAACAAGACCGTATGAGCTCGCAGGACAAAAGCCCCGACGCCTTTCGCACCATAAGCGAAGTCGCTGAAGACCTGGACTTGCCGCAGCATGTTCTGCGCTTCTGGGAAACCAGATTTTCCCAGATCAAACCGCTCAAGCGGGGCGGAGGACGGCGCTATTACCGGCCCGATGACGTCGAATTGCTCAAGGGAATTCGCCATCTTCTCTATGGCGAGGGCTACACCATCAAGGGCGTCCAGCGCATCCTGAAAGAGCAGGGGCCGCGCTTCGTCATGCAGATCCGGCACGAACCCGTCCCTTCGGTGCCGGCCGTCGCTTCCCGGACAGATCCTTCCGAAATGGCTTCTGCTGCAGGCACGCGCGAGCAGGCCGCCGCGGCGCATCCGGTGCCGAACGGCCAGCAGGAAACGCTTCCGAGCGGTGTTCTGGCGGAGGAGACACTGGACGCGGCGGAACATGCCCAGCCAGGCAGTTTCAATATCCTCGGCCGGTTGCGCGGCGAAAAGCCGGCGCCGAACGGACCCGCGGCAGCGTCCGCCGTGACGAAGGAAGATATCCGCCGCCTTCAGGCCACCCTGTTTGAATTGCTTGAGTGCAAGCGCGCACTTGACCAGGCGCGCTGAAGCGGCATGCAGCCTTTGGCCGGCCCCATTGTTCCGGTCATGTGAAGCAAGTCCCGGAATAAATCACGGTTTTTGCCCTGGGTTTTTGCCTTGGGTTTTGGCAAAGCATCCGCGCAGCATCTTCAATGCCGGACCGGTGCATGTCACTCCAGACCCATGCAGGACGCATAGAAACTCGTCGTCGCCGGCCAGTCCGAGAATATGCCACGGACACCGACGTCGCGAGCCAGAACGTCAACGACTTCCAGCATCCTGCCGTCGCCATCGATGGCCTCGCTGATGCTCTGGTAATACCAGCCACCGCCGGAAGTCAGCGGACCCGACCGCTCCAGCGTCCAGGTAATGATTTCGAGATCGGCGGCCTTTGCGGCGCGCGCATAGGCTGACGGAACGATCCGGCCGTCTTCAAGGGTGAGCAGAACGAACAGGGGCGGGGCGATATAGTTGACGCCCATCGTCTTCAGCTCTTCCATCGACGGGGAGAATGTCTCCGGGTCGGCCGGGTCCAGGTCGCGGCGTGCGTCGAGGAACACAGCCTGTCTGCCGAATTCCGGTTCGTTCCCGATCCAGTAAAGCACATCGTCCAGGCTGAAGGACTGCGGGTAAACGTCTTCCGGCGGAACGCCGGCGGCCTTGTAATCGTCGATCAGGGCCTGGGCATAATCGGCTTGAGAATAGCCCTCGAACGGCATCGCGACCTTCGGCGCTTTCAGTTCCGGCATGAACTTCACACCGAGCTTCCTGAATAGATCAATCGATTCCGCATGGGTCATCAGCGTGCCCGTTCCGGCATAAAGCTCGGTGCGCCACGGCGCGGTGCCGTCGAGATAGGCCTTTGCGGACTGTGCGGACGTGTCGGCACCATCCATCTTGCCGCGCAATGACCTGAATTCCTTCAGGCTCAGGTCCGAGGTCCGGCACTCGGCGGAGGCCGGGGTGTCGCCCTTGGCCGGGGTAAAGCCCTGCGTGCATTTGCCGGCCAGATCCGTCACCAGGATATCGGTCGTCGTGTGCAGGTCGTTCTGGGAATGCCTGCAGACCAGTTCCTTGTCCCTGGTGAAGGTGACGTCGCATTCCACGATGCCTGCGCCCATTAGGCTGGCCGCACGGTAGCCTTCTTCCGTGTGCTCGGGAAATTGCAGCGGCGCGCCCCGGTGGCCGATGGAAAACAGCGTGGGTCTGACCGGTTGGCCGATACAGGCCGCGAGCCGGTCCTTAAGCGGTCCGTCTTCCATCTGGCTGACCAGCCAGGCGGGCCGTGGGCCGGGATCGGCAGCTTGCGCAAAGCCTGCACAAACAGGTGCCAGGGCAAGGAAGGACGCGAATGCCAGGGTGAGGCGCATGATGTTATCCAGACTGGAGAGACTTGAGACAGGAATACCGGTGCGCCGGGACCACGGCAAGCATGTTCAGGTGGCCTGCCAGCGAATTCGAAGCGCCTGCGGCCCACGGACCGAAAGTCCGCGTTTATAGCGCACCTCCGGTTCTGCCAGCTCGATGGACCTGAACCGTTTCAGCAGCGTCGTGAAGATGATGTCCATGTCGAGCCGGGCAAGATGGTTGCCAAGGCAGAAGTGGGCGCCGCGGCCGAAGGCAATGTGCCGGTTGGGCGTCCGGCCGGCATCGAAACGGTCGGCGCCGGGAAACTGCGCGGGGTCCCGGTTGGCGGCTCCGTAAAGAACGCCGAACTTGGTGCCACGCTCGAAGGACTGTCCGCCGATCTCGACATCCTCGGTGCAGTAGCGGTGGAAAAAGGGCAGGGGCGCCTCGAAGCGGAACATCTCCTGCACGGCCGTCTTCATCAGGCCGGGGTCGTCGCGCAGGCGTTGCATCTCCCCTGGAAACATCAACAAGGCATGCAGACCGCTGCCGAGCACGTCGATGGTCGAACCGTGTCCCGCCATCAGGATCAGCATGGCGGTGGAGATGAACTCGTCGTGGCTCATCTGACCTGTCCGTTCCGCCTCGATCATCAGCGACAGCAGGTCATCGCGCGGATCCACCGCGCGCGCCGCTTTCAGCTCCAGAAGATAGTGATAGAACTCGGTCGTGTTCTGCTCGGCCAGCGCCTTGCGCGCATCGGAGCGGTCGATGTCGAAATACTGGACGATGTTTTCCGACCAGACCCGCAGTTGCGGGCAGTCCTCGTCCGGCACCCCAAGCACACGGCCGATGATGTGACCGGGCACGTGGGCCGCCAGGTCGTCGGTGAAATCGATCTCCGTTCGCTCGGCCAGGCGATCGAACAGGCCGTCGACATAGGCCTGGATGCCATCCCGGAGCCTGCCGACCATCACCGGCGTGAACAGCCTGAACACCTGCTTGCGCAACCGGTCATGGACCTCTCCGTCGCTGTCCAGCAGGGAAAATTGCACGAACCGGGAATGGTGCGGCATGTCGTGCCAGTTCTGGGCCCGTTTCTGAGCTGCGATCTCGTCCGCGTCGGCAATCTGGTCCATGGAGCGCACCATGCTGTCGTGCAGGACAATCTCCGACACGTCGTCGTAGCGGGCGGCCAGCCAGACATCGAAATCCTCGAACCATGTCAGCCCCTCCCGGTCACGCAGCGCTGCATAATAGCGATAGGGGTCCTTGGCGAAGTCGTCTGAAAGCGGGGTGAAGGAAAGGTCTGTGGACGGGCTCATGAGGGACTCTTGGGGCGGTGCATCATCGGATAGACTTGTGATTCTTGGCAGGGTCAAGGATTTGACCTGCCGGTTGCAAGGCAAAAATCGGTTCCCGGCAACCGGTGTCTGCAATTTTTCAAGGTTCCCCCGGCTTTGAGGACAGGGCCTGGGGATAGTGAGGAAATGGCAGAACTGACGATATCGCGCGGCGCGTGAAAACCTGACTGTTTCTGAAGGCGGTGCCGACTGTGCCCACTGGATGCGTGCCCCGAAGGACATGAGACCGCAATGCGTGTGCCGAAGGCATTTTCTGAAGAGTATCAGGTTTTTCTGCGCGAGACCGGATTCGACAATCCGGATCCGCAGGCGTTGCTGATGGAACTCGCCTCGCTCTCCATGGAAGTCTATCTGAAGGAGATCGCCTGGCTGTCGGATTTCGTCGGCCGGGTCCAGCGGGCGAAGCGCGAGGCAGCCTGAACGCCTCGGCGGACAGGGTGGCTGTCTCCGCAGCCCACTCTTCCACGCGGCTTTCTTCACCAGGCCCCTCGATGTCTCGACGATCCGGGTCACACAGGCGCGCTGGTATCTGCATGTTGACGCCGATCAATGCACCGGCGGTCTGGACGTGGTCCCATCTCCACAACGAGCGATCCGGTTTGTGGAGACGAGAAATGGCGCAAGATACGAAAGATACGGGAAAAAACCTGAAGAGCGACGACATGTCGAAGCAGGACCGGAAACATCGGGAAGACCTTCTCGACGAAGCCCTCGATGAATCGTTTCCAGCCAGCGATCCCCCGGCGATGGTGGAGCCGACACCACATGCAAAGCCGAATGACGGCTAGGGTTTTCCGGTTCCGGATTAGAAAACAGCCGCCTGCCTGTTCATCACGTCCTCCTTGCCGCCATCGGCGGTGAGGCCGCTAGAACAGCGGGGCCTTCCAAGGTATCGGCGGCCCCTCCAGCGCGGGGCGGCATGAAAACGCGGCATCCCGCACGCCCGGCCTGTCAGCGCGACAGCAGCAGGGGAACGTCGCTGTTCTCGAGCATTTCCGACGTCGTGCCCCCCAGGATGTTCTGGCGGAGCCTGGAATGCCCGTAGGCGCCCATGACGATCAGGTCGCTCTTGAGATCCCGGGCCGTCCCGAGCAAAACCTCCGAAACCGGCTTTCCTTCGGAGGCGACGGTTCTGACGGTGAGCTTCAGCCCATGCCGGGACAGGATCAGCGCCATGTCGCTGCCCGGTTCCTGGCCGTGATCCTCCTCGCCGACCACCGGATCCACGACAAGGAGATCGATCTCCTGTGCCTTTTTCAGAAACGGCAGGGCATCGCTCACCGCACGGGCGGCTTCCCGGCGGGCGTTCCAGGCGATCATGATTCGCTGGCCGGACGTCTCCGGGGCCGAAGCCTTGGGAACATAAAGGACGGGACGGCCGGAATCGAACAGGGCGCCATCGATGGCATTTTTCTCGATCGTGTTCAGGTCCTGCTCGGCGGTGCGCAGAACCACCGCCAGGTCGCAGTAGATCGCGTGGCGCGCCACCAGATTGTCCTCCCGTTCCGTCGAGGACAGAAAGGGCCGAAGGTCATAGGAAAGGCCTTCGCGCGCGAGCAGCTGGTCCATCCGCGTGTTGACCTCGGCGAGTTCCACCTTGCGCTGGTCGCACTCTTCGGACCAGATCTGGACAAAGCCGTGCCCGCCGTATCCGTAGAAGGGAAGGTTCGGCACCTCACCGATATTGAGGACGGTCAGGTGAGCATCGTGCGTGCGGGCCACGGCGGTGGCCAGCCTGATATTGTCCAGAGCTGTCTTGAATTCCGTGATCGCGAGGATTGTCTTGATGGACATGGCCTGTTTCTTTGCAAGGGAGGAAGTGCCGGCCGGCTGACCGGGAGAACGAGTATCACCGGCATGATGTGCCGGGCACAAGCCGGGATCAAATACTTACTCGCCGATGGGTGCGGCGGCGCATGTGACGCTGCGGTTTCCTGTGCCGCGGAAATGGGACCGGGCCGGAGCCCCGCGTGATGAGGTCCAACCCGCCCCGAGATACGGATTGCTACCTACTTGGCGAAATGGGGGCACCGCTCGAGACTGCCGCCCTTTGGCGGCGACGAACCGGAAGGCGTGACACGCGTGACAACTGAGGCAACCGGAAACCTGGAGACTGCGTTTGCTCTTGACGCGGCGGAGATCGCCGCGCGCTGCAGGACGCAGCCCTCGCTCGGGCTGACGGCGGCCGAAGCCGCGCGCCGGCGCCGGATCCATGGTGCCAACCGGTTGCGCGAGCACAAGACCCGGAGCACGGCACTCATCCTTGCCCACCAGTTCACCGGCATCATCGTCTGGCTGCTCGCCGGCGCGTCGGTCCTGTCGTTCATTCTGGGAGATCTCGCGGATGCGATCGCGATCGTGATCGTGCTGCTGCTCAATGGCGCGATCGGGTTCTTCACCGAGTTGCGCGCCGCCCGGTCGATGGAAGCGCTCATGCGCATCACCCACGTGCGCTCGCGCGTGCGCAGGGACGGGCAGGTCCGGGAGATCGATGCGCATGAACTGGTCCCGGGCGACGTTGTCGTCCTTGAAGCCGGTGACGTGATCACCGCGGACCTGCGGCTTGTGAAGGTATCGAGCCTCTTTTGCGATGAATCCCTTCTCACCGGCGAATCCGTGCCTGTTGCGAAACAGACCGACGCCATTGCACCCGGCACCCATGTGGCAGACCGCACCAACATGGCGTTCAGCGGAACGTCGGTCACCCAGGGGCTCGGGGAGGGGATTGTGGTTGCGATAGGGATGGCGACGCAACTGGGCCATATCAGCACGCTCACCGAGGCGGCGGACGCAGAAGCCTCTCCGCTGGAGCAGCGTCTCGACACGCTCGGCCACAAGCTGGTCTGGCTGACGCTGGCGCTGGCCGCGCTGACCAGCCTGGCGGGCATCATGTGGGGCAATTCCATTCCCGACATGATCAAGACCGGCGTGGCCCTGGCCGTGGCGGCGATCCCCGAAGGGCTTCCGGTCGTGGCAACGCTCTGCCTGGCGCGCGGCATGTTGCGGATGGCGGCCCGCAACGCGATCGTCACCCGGCTTTCCTCGGTGGAAACCCTCGGAGCGACGACCCTTGTCCTGACCGACAAGACCGGCACCTTGACGGAAAACAGGATGTCGGTGGTCAGCTATCTGCTTGACGGCGGCAACGTCGAGGTCGCCCGCGACAGATCGGGCGATCCGTTCCCTGCCGTGGCCAGCGGCGGCGATCCTGCCGGATCGGACAGCCTGACCTGGGCCCTGAGGATCGGCGTCCTTTGCAACACGGCCGAGCCGGTCGAGCACGACGGGGGAGCCCGGATCGGCGATCCCATGGAAATCGCCCTGCTGGCCGCAGCCGCCAAGGCGGACCTCACGCGGGCGTCGCTTGCCGGCGAGTTCCGGCAGGTCAGGCAACATGCATTCGATCCCGTTCGCAAGATGATGGCGACGGTGGTGTCCCGGGAGGACGACAGCGTTTACGCTGTGAAGGGCGCACCGGAATGCGTTCTGGAAGTGTCGCGGTCGGTTTTGACCGCCGATGGCGCTCGGGAAATGAGCGACGGGGATCTCGACGATTGGCGCGAACGCGCCGGACACGCGGCAAAATCCGGGTTGCGGGTTCTGGCCCTGGCCATGAAGACGGCGGCATCGCCATCCGAGGATCCCTACGAGGGACTGACGCTGGTCGGGCTGGTCTGCTTTCTCGATCCCTTGCGCGCGGATGTTCCGGCCGCCATCAGGGCCAGTCTGGACGCGGGCGTGCGCGTCGTCATGATGACCGGGGATCACGCGGACACCGCCGCCAAGATCGCACAGCAGGCCGGTCTCGGCACTGGTCTGGGCACCGGTCTGGGCACTGGGCCGCTGAAGGTGCTGACGGCGCGCGACCTTGCCGGCATCGACCCGGAAACGGCCGATGAGCAGACTCAGGAACGGCTGCTTCAGACGGATGTCTTTGCCCGGGTGGCGCCCGACACCAAGCTCAAGCTGGTGTCGTTTTTTCAGGACAAGGGCCATGTCGTTGCCATGACTGGCGACGGCGTCAATGACGCCCCGGCGCTGAAACAGGCCGATATCGGGATTGCCATGGGACTGCGCGGAACTGAGGTGGCGCGCGAGGCATCCGACATCGTTCTGAAGGACGATGCCTTCGCGACGATTATCGCGGCCATGCACCAGGGTCGCACCATCTTCGAGAACATCCGCAAATTCGTGATCTACCTGATGTCGTGCAATGTCAGCGAAGTCCTCATTGTCGGCATCGCCGTCGGTGTCGGTCTGCCGGTGCCGCTGCTGCCGCTGCAGATCCTGTTCCTGAATCTTGTCACCGATGTCTTCCCGGCCTTTGCGCTGGGTCTCGGGCAGGGAGACGACGCCACCATGCGGGAACCACCGCGCGATCCGGCCGAACCGATCGTCGACAGGTCGAGATGGATCCAGATAGGCCTGCTCGGCGGCGCGATCACCGGCGCGACTCTCGGTGCCTTCGTGTCGGCGCTTTTCTGGTTCGAACTGGGCACCGGGAAGGCGGTGACCGTCGCGTTCCTGACCTTGGCCCTGGCCCAACTCTGGAACGTCTTCAATGTCAGGCGGCCGTCCGCGGCCTTGCTGCGCAATGATGTCAGCACAAATGGTTTCGTCTGGGCCGCGCTGGCGCTCTGCATCGGCCTGCTGGCACTCGCATTGGGACATTCAGGTCTTGCCGGTGTCCTGGGCCTGCAATGGCCCGGAACCGAAGGGTTTGTTCTTGCGCTCTCGATGAGTTTCCTGCCGCTTGTCTTCGGCCAGATCCTGCTGGTTCTGTCTCATGCCAGGGAAGGGTGATCATGTTCCATCTGACCGCCTTTGGAGGCCCTTCGGCCAGACGCGTGAAGCAGGGTGACGCGGTGTATCGGACAGGACGCGCAGAGCCGCCCGAAGGACCTCCAGGCGGCGCTTCACCGGCAATCCTGGTCGACTGTCGGGCACAGCTCGGCGGATCGGGCGCTTGCTCAACCAGCGCCAACCGGCGTAAATTCCAGCCGGACTCACGTCGCCGCTGGATATCGGTCGGTGGCAGGTCAATTGTCCCTCGTGTTATCCGTCAATTTCCAAGGTCACTCGACACAACATGCAGAAAATCCTGTTGCCGGTGGACGGTTCCATCCACTCGATGAAGGCCCTCAAGATTGCTTCGGATCTGACCGCGAAGTATCAGGGACGCCTGTATATTCTCCACTCCTTGCTGCGGGGCAAGGATGCCAGTGGCCTGATGGCGCTGGATATTTCCAGTCAGTTTGAAAAACCGTTGCAACAAATCCTGAACAAGGCGATGTCCGCGAACATGGGTCCGGCTCCCGACAAGGTTCTGTACAAGATCGGCCAGATAATTCTCGATCACTTTGGAGAAAAGGCCAGAGCCCAGGGAGTGGCGTTTGAATTGTTGCCGATCGTGAGCGGGAAGCCTGCGGATGAGATTCTCAAGATGCAGGAAGAGATCGAAGCCGGCACCATTGTCATGGGTGCCCGCGGTGTCACCCCGTCCGACAGCTCCACTTTCGGCAGTATTTCCCAGGAGGTGTTCAGTCGTGCCCAATGTACCTGCATATCGGTAAAATAGGCCGGAGCCCTGTGGACCTGTCACGGATTGATTCCGCCCCGAGTTCTCATTTAAGCGGCCCTGGCTTCGAATGCCAATGGGCTTTGGACCTGTCACGGTTTGATGCTGTCCCAAGTTCTCAAAGTTAAAGTGAATATCGAGTAGAGCTAAAAAACAATCATATGGCCATTTATTATGCATAGAATGTGTAATATTTGATCATTTATAGTAATTTCCTAAGTTTTCCAACAATATATTACAATAAAAAGTGCGGCTGCCGACAACGCAGATATTCAGAACTGTCTTTAAGCTCCGGTTGTCAAATCCAGACAACAGCTTTTCACCCAGCTAACGGAGCGATAAATGAAGATTACCGGGACAACACGCACACATTCGCTGGCCAGATCGAGTGCAGGCGCCTTCTTCGCGGTGACCATGATCGCAACCGCTTTCGCCGGTTCGATTCTGACCGCAACGGCTTCGGCGCAGGCCGAAACCGCGATCCCTGCCGCCTGCGCGGATCTGCAGGCCAAATATCCGGACCTGAAGGGTAAGACCCTGGTCAATGCGATAAACCCGCATACACCAGGCTATGAGTCGATTGATCCGAACGATCCGACCAAATACATCGGTTTCGACATCGACCTGGGCGAAGCCATCGGCGATTGCCTCGGTTTCGATCTGACCTACAAGGCGGTCACCTTCGCGGCCCTGCTCACCACGCTGCAGGCCGGTCAGGCCGATATCGTGATCTCGGACATCTACGCCACGGTCGATCGGGCGAAGGCTGCCGACTTCATTACTTATCTGAAGGTCTTCGACGGCGTTCTGGTCGCCAAGGGCAACCCGAAGGGCATCGACGGCATCAACACCACCATGTGCGGCGCGATCGCAGCCGAAAACACCGGCTATGTGGAAGTGCCGCTCATCGAGGCGCTTGCGGCGGAATGCGAGAAACTCGGCAAGCCGGCTCCGGAAATCCAGCTTTACGAAAACAACGCCAACTGCATCCAGGCGATCCTGTCGGGACGCGCGGACACCTATGTGAACGACGTGAACACCGTCGACGGTGCCGTGAAGGCCTATCCGGACCAGCTTGAAAAGGCGACGGCGGTCACCCTGCCGTATTCCGTCGGCATCGCCGTTCCACGCAACGATGTCGAATTCCGCGATGCGGTGATGGCGGCCCTGACAGAAATCCAGAAATCCGGTCTCCAGGTCGAACTGATGAAGAAGTGGAACCTGCCGGAAGACCAGCTGGAAACGCCGAAGCTGGTGCTTGCCGAATAGGGTTCCAACTTCGCGAAAGAGCGGTCCGGGCGCAGCCTTTCCGGACCGCTCCGACAATCCGGAAACAGGCGCAGGCTTTTATGGATCTCTTCCTTCACTACCTCACCCAACCCTATCTGATGACCGGGATCGTCTACACGGTCCTGATCACTTTTTTCGGCTTGATCGGCGGCGGCTTCCTGGGGATCGCCCTGGCCGCGATGCAATTGAGCCGATTTCGGGCACTTTCCGTTTTCGCGCGTATTTATGCGGTGATCTTCCGGGGGACGCCGCTGATCCTTCAGATGATCTTCTGCTACAATGCGCTGCCGATGATTGGCATCAAGCTGACGGCTCTGGAGGCGGCAAGTCTTGCGCTGGCGCTCAACGAGGCGCCCTTCATTGCCGAGATCATCCGCGCGAACATCATTGCCGTGGAGCGCGGGCAGGCAAGCGCCGGCCAGGCTCTCGGCATGACGCCGATAGTTACCATGATCCGCATCGTCGCGCCCCAGGCGTTCCGCACCATGGTGCCCGCGCTCGGCAACGAGGCCGTCAGCGCGCTCAAGAACTCTTCACTCGCCTCGGTCGTCTCTGTTCAGGAACTGACCCTGCGCAGCACGCAGCTTGCTTCGGCGACCTTCGATTTCTTCTCGATCTTCTTCGCCTCCGGGCTGATGTATCTGGTTCTCGCCGGCAGCATCGCGGTCATCCAGATTATCGTGGAGATCATGCTGGATCTGGATCACCCGGACCCAAAGGCGCGGTTCGCGCGGCTTCTGCCCTGGTATCGCGCGCCGCTTCCAGTGGAGGCGGAGCCCGCCGGGGGCGAGGACACCGCGGCAGTGCCGCTGCCGCCCGCCTCGGGCAAGGCGATGGCGCCTCTCGACAGGCGCAAGCGTGCGCAGGCAATTTCGGCCAATCGGCCAGCTGTCGAAATCGAAAACCTGATCAAGAGCTACGACGGTCGCAAGGTGCTGGACGGTCTCGACCTGACCGTTCGCCTTGGCGAGGTCGTGGCGCTTCTCGGACCGAGCGGATCGGGCAAGAGCACGCTGCTGCGCTGCATCAACCGTCTGGAATCCTGGGACAGCGGGACGATCCGCGTGCTCGGGCGTCAGCTTGGCGTCGACGAAAACGGACTGAAGCTCACACCGGCGGCCATCGCCAACGCCCGTGCCGCCGTGGGTGTGGGCATGGTGTTCCAGAACTTCAATCTCTTCGGTCATCTCAGTGCCCGCGAGAACATCGCCGGTCCCTTGCGCTGGGTGCAGAAAGCTTCGCCCAGGGAAGCCGGCCGCAGGGCGGACGAGCTTCTGGAACGGGTCGGACTGACTTACCGGGCGGATGCGCTGCCGCGGCACATGTCCGGCGGCCAGCAGCAGCGGGTGGCAATCGCCCGGGCGCTCGCGCCCAATCCGGCGGTGCTGCTGCTCGACGAGCCGACGTCGGCGCTCGACCCGGAACTCGTCAGCGAAGTGCTGGAGGTCATCCGGCGGTTGGCTGTCGAGGACGGGCTCACAATGCTCATTTCGACACACCAGATCAGCTTTGCGAAGGACGTTGCCGACCGGGCCATCTTCCTCGCGGACGGGGCGATCGTCGAACAGGGCCCCGCCGAAAAGATGCTCAGCGCGCCTTCCAACAGCCGCACCCGCCAGTTCCTGCAGATCATGAAGGAAGACCCGGAACTCGTTGGCTGAGACCAGAGCCGCCTGGTCGGCGGCGTCGACAGCACACCAGTCAGGCCGCGTCCGCGAAGCCTGTAAGAAAAACATACCCTGACGATCGGAGACCCTGATGACCCATCATACTCTACCTGCTACCGCTGACACCGTTCACTGGGGCTATTTCAGCAAAACGCTCGAACCGCAACTGACCATCAAGTCCGGCGACCGGGTCACGATCGAAACGATCACCCATCATGCCAATGACGATCATGCCCGCATGATCGCAGGGGATACGGCGGCCGAAGAGATCTTTCTCTGGACTGCCGAGGAAAAGACGATCAAGCGCCGCGGGGCAGGCCCGGAAGACGGACCGTATCAGCATGGCTCCGGCGAAGGTCTCGGCGTCCATCTCCTCACCGGTCCTGTCGCGATCGAGGGCGCTGAACCCGGGGACGTGCTCGAGGTGCGCATCATAGATGCCTATCCACGTCCTAGCGCCAGCACGGCGTACAAGGGACGGTTCTTCGGTTCCAACCCGTCGGCCAACTGGGGGTTCCAGTACAACGACTACCTGGAGGAGCCAAAGCCGCGCGAGGTGGTGACGATCTATGAACTGGACATGAGCGAGCCGCCCACGGTCTCCGCGCTCTACTCCTATCTCTGGACGCCGCAGACGGATCCGGACGGTATCGTTCATCCGACCATCGATTATCCCGGCGTGAGGGTCGACCACGACACGATCACGAAGAAGGAAGGCATCCTTTCCGGTGTAAAAGTCCCGGCCAGGCTTCATTTCGGCACCATGGGTGTCGCCCCGGCGGAAGCCGATTTCGTCAGCACCATTCCACCGAGCTATACGGGCGGCAACATGGACGACTGGCGGATCGCGAAGGGCGCACGGATGTTCTATCCGGTTGCGGTGCAGGGCGCGCTCTTCTCGGTCGGCGATGCGCATGCCTCCCAGGGTGACAGCGAGCTCAGCGGCACGGCCATCGAGATTTCGTTGACCGGCGAATTCGAATTCATTCTTCACAAGAAGGCGGATCTGCCGGGTACCGTGATGGAAGGGCTCGATCACCCGCTTCTGGAAAATGACGACATTTGGTCCGTCTACGGTTTCAGCGTCACCAATTACCTTGCCGAACTCGGCCCTGATTCTCAGTCCGAAATTCTCAAGAGCTCGAGCCTGGATAATGCCATGCGCGATGCGTTCCGGAAATTGCGCCGGTTTCTGATGACGGTACATGGCCTTACCGAGGACGAGGCGATCTCTCTCATGTCGGTGGCGGCTGACTTCGGCATCACCCAAGTGGTCGATGCGAACTGGGGTGTCCACGGGAGCCTCCGGAAAAGCGTCTTTAAGTGCTATTGAGAAAGGGGCTGTTATTCCTTCCTTCGCAGGTGCAATATAAAATGGCCGGTTCCTCAGAGGTGCCGGCCGGCACCTTGGATCAGGGAATGAATATCAGGCAGTTCATCAGCGAATCCTATCCGCTCGATACGCGAGGCCATGCCTGGCAGGACGTGCTTGCCGCCCTCAGTCTTGGCTCGGACTCGCCAGAAGCGGACTTCGATCATTTCGCAGCTGCGCTCATTCTTGGGCAGGCGGACGGCGTGCTGCTGGGCAAGCTGACCGCAGCCGCGCAAATCCTGAAACCGATGTCGCGCAAGGGCCGGTTGCCTCTCGTCCTGATGTCGCTCGATGAAACTTTCGAAGTGACGGCGGAAACGGGCGGTTTTAGGGTCGGGCCGGGTGAGGGCGTGATGCTTCCGGCCGACAGGGCCTGGGAAGTTGTCCTTGATCAGAACACAAACCTTGCCGTCTTCTCTCTTTCGGAGGCCGCGTTGCACGGCCAGCGTTTCGGCCTGTCTCCGCTCGTCTCACCGATGCCGGTCACCGCAAGAGGGGTCGGCAACGTTTTTCTCCAGTCACTGCGGGCCGCGGCATCGGAACTCGAAAGGCTGAGTGACCTTGAATGGCAATCCGTTGAACAGGTGATTGCCGATCTGTACCTGACGGTTGTCATCTCGGCTTCCTCGTCGGCAGCCGATACAAGTGTGAATTCCAGCCAGGCCGCATTGTTCAGCAGGCTGACGCTCGCCATCGAACGCAGGTTCGCGGAGCCGGAACTCTCCGCCAGCAAGATCGCCCGGCAGGAAGGTATTTCCGAGCGCTATCTGCAGAAGCTCTTCGAGCAGAACGGCGAGAGCTTTACCCACTATCTCAGGGAGCGCCGGTTGCAGCATGCGCGCATGGCACTGGTCGCGCCGGACGAGTTGCGCATTCCCATTTCCGAGGTGGCCTACAATTGCGGCTTTACCGATCCAGCGAATTTCAACCGGCTGTTCAAGGAGCGTTTCGGCTTTCCGCCCGGTGCCTTCCGGACCAATCACCTGAAGAGCCTGTTGGAAATCTCCAATACAGAGCAGCGCGGCTGGCCGGTGAAGGCACTGACCGACCGCAAGACCAGGAAGCGCAGTGCCGTCGGCGGAGCACAGTTTGACGACATCGAGCTTGCCGAAATGCCGGACACAGACGGAACGCATCATGTCCTGCCGGCAAATTCGAAGACGGTGCACTGGGGTTATTTCGGCCGGTCGGTGCGCCCGGTCCTGGAAATCTCTTCCGGAGACACTGTCGAGGTGGAAACGCTGACCCAGCACTCCTCCGACGATCCAGAGCTCTTCATCAAGGGCGATGCTGCCGCTGAAGACGTTCTTTTTCTGGAATGCGGAAAAGAAGAACGTTGACCGGCGCGGCGCCGGGCCGATCGATGCCTCGGTCTACGGCCGCGGGGCAGGCGAGGGTTTCGGCGTGCATGTCTGCACTGGGCCGATCTATGTGAACGGGGCCGAGCCGGGCGACGTACTGGAAGTGCGTATCGACGACATGGTGCCGCGTCCGAGCGGCAATCCCGATTACGAGGGACGCTATTTCGGCAGTTCCGTCGCTGCCTGGTGGGGGTATCAGTACGGCGAATTGCTGCAGGAGCCGAAGCCCCGGGAAAACGTTTTTGTCTATGAAATCTTTCCCGATGGCGATGGCGGCGGTTTTGCGAGGGCACATTACGCCTATCGCTGGACACCGCAGAAGGATCCCTTCGGTGTCATCCACAAGACCTATGACTACCCGGGTGTGCCGGTAGATCCGGCTACGATCGAAAGGCTGTCGCCAGTGCTTTCCGGCATTCGCATTCCGCTTCGACCCCATTTCGGGGTCATTGCGGTCGCGCCGCGTGAGGCCGATCTGGTCGACAGCGTGCCGCCGGCCTATTTCGGCGGCAACATCGACAACTGGCGCCTCGGCAAGGGGGCGTCGGTCTATCTGCCGGTCTCCGTGCCGGGCGCCCTGCTTTCCATCGGCGATCCCCATGCCTCGCAAGGGGACGGGGAGGTTGCCGGCACGGCCATCGAATGCTCCATGACCGGTCGGCTGACGGTCGTCCTGCACAAGAAGGGCGGGATTTTTTCCGACCTCACCTATCCGTTGATCGAAACACCCGAAGAGTGGGTGCTGACCGGTTTTAGTCATCCGAACTATCTTGCCGAATTCGGCGTCAAGGGACAGGGCGAGGTCTATGCCAAGTCCTCGCTCGACCTTGCCATGAAGGATGCCTTCCGAAAGACCCGCCGGTTCCTGATGAGCACCCACGGACTTATGGAAGATGAGGCCATTATGGTGATGAGCGCGGGGGTCGACTTCGGCGTCACCCAGGTCGTCGACGGCAACTGGGGCGTTCACGCAATCATCCGCAAATCCATCTTTTTTGACCGGGGCTGAAGACCGAGGCCTGATTGTTCAGGCGCGGTTTCTAAAAGGTTACCAGGCATGAATTCAGCGTCAAATGCTCGTCCATGGACTCATCAACGCGTAGCGATGCGCCGAAAGCGCTTCATCCGATTGAAGAATCGCTCAATGTTATTTCGATGACGATGATATCTCCGCCGAAAGCGGTCACCTGAGCTCCCCCCCCCCCCCGAAATTCGGACACTGACGTAAGCAACGATTTGTTGTCTGCTGGTCTTCAAGCACAAGGAGATCAGAGATGTCGAAACGCAAGCAGCACTCGCTGGAACTCAAGGCGAAAGTCGCCCTGGATGCCCTGAAGGGCGAGAAAACGGTATCGGAACTGGGGAACTGCGTCGGGCGTCATCCGACGTCGTGAGACAGTGCAGGATTAAAGCGGGAGCTATGATTTGCTTTTTCGAATTGTTCTCAGATAAGTAGGCCGCAAAGAAAAAGAGCGGCTATGCGCCGCCCCGGTCACTTCGAGTAAAACACTCAGCGGCAGTTTAGCGTTTCTTCAATCTGACGATCGCTCGCGTCGTTGATAGCGTTCACGAACTTTTGGTAGATAGTGATGCTCTCGCCAGAACGTTCTATTTTTTCTTCTTTATTCTGAGACCCAGAAACATCACGTCCAGTTCGCGCGTCGATCGCTTTGCGAAGGGCGTTAGATGCGTTCGTCATGGTCTATCTCCCGACATTAGGAATGGAGTGACTTCTGTCTATGCATGAATCGAGGATTCAACTCCAGATTAAAATAGTGCTTCCGTTTAATCCAGACTAGGCCCTCATGTTTCGTGATGATTGCGACATCAATTGGGCCTCCCACCGTTTCTGAAGGTTTTGTAACCTTCTCCTTCAACGATTGAAGATTTATTAAGGTTTCGGCAAGCTCTGCCATTTCTTCCAACGGCAAGTGTCTGAGGACATTTCTCATTGGGATTGCATGGTCTCTCCAGGCTCTATCGAAGACATCGTCGGTGACCTGATCCTTGGCGTTCTCGACTAGTTGATCGATGTCCCCAATAGCGGTCAGGTCTCCGCCGGATTGCGAAGCTACTTCTTCCGCAAATTTCTTCAAGCTTTCAGAGAGTGCATTCATGACGGACACATAGACATCCTGGCTGAGACCGGTCGTGAAGGTGTCCGTCATGGACTTCTGTGCGAACCCTGATAACCAAGCAGGGTCCTCGTGATCGATGTCTTTGTTGCCGTCTTCCCGGTAAATGTGTCTGCCGCCCACTGTTCCAAAAGAAGTGTACGAAACCATTGAAGGAAACGTTTGGTGGTCTCCGTAGCCGGCGAACACGAGCCCAGTTGTGCCGAGATACCGATCCGGATCTTTTAGAACAAGACTGATCGCGGCTACGGCGGCGCGGTCAGCACTTTCTGGCGCTTCAATCTCCATCTGGTCGAGAAACTCTTGCAACCCTTCGAATACGTCAGCCTTGATGTCGCCAACGACCTTTTCTTTAAGCTCTTCGCCTACAAAATCAGGTACAGGTATTGCGTCAACTTTTGAGGCGTTGTCAGAAAAAATAGCGTCAACGGCTCCCCCGCGCTCTTCGACTTTTACATTATCGATTGCATTTGCGACCCAACTAATCAGGATCCCCATCGTGGAGGATTTTACTGATTTATTTTGAACTTCCTCGGGGAATAAGTGAGTCTGCGCGCCGCTTAGGTAATTGAATAATTCTTCTGCATATTCTTTGATTGTATTGAATGATTTAGAATCGAGTTCATTCCGAAATGATTTTATTATTATTTCCCATGGTACGTTCAACACTTCAGCTGAATCAAATATCATTAGCCCCACAGGATGGGCGTTCGAAAGTTGAAAAATCTTGTTCGCACCTTTGAAATAGCGCTCCTCTTGATGTCCATCATTCCAGCGGCGAACTGTTGAAGCCGAGTCCGCAGCCAGGACAACCGCCAGCCTGTTCATCATGCAAATTTCAGATGTCATTTTCGAATAACCTCTGGTGGGGGCAATTCTTGATTCTCGTCAAAAGTATATCAAATAAAGTGTGCAACCAAAATTTTGCTCTCAGCGCTGGCTCGCTTTTGGTTCCGAACCTAAGGGGCTTTCGCCTAACGAGCTGTGCCGGCCGTGGGACACACCCATTCTAACGCCTTGATTTCAAATAGGCGCGATCTCGGCAACATGGTACAGCTCAGGTCTGCTTTCTAAAGCAAAATCGAGATTTTCCTCGTCCCTCCGGGCCCATCAAATGCCCGCGTCATGAGGCTAAAAGCCGACAGCTACTGGCATTTCATTGCGGTTTCATTGCAAAGAAATCTGGTCAACTTCTATAAGTTATTGAAATGTTTGGTCGGGCAGGCCGGATTTGAACCGACGACCCCTTCACCCCCAGTGAAGTGCGCTACCAGGCTGCGCTACTGCCCGAACGGACCCTAACTAACTTGTTCGCAAGGCGAGTGCAAGCGACTTGTTGAGGGCCGGTCCGGCTATGAAGGGACTGCTTTCAGAGGCGGTTCGCTGGTGCCGGATTGCTCAAGCGCAAGGGTTCATTGTGCTGGCGGCCCCGGCCGAGCTTCTCCGCAGCGATCAGGCCCCAGGCAAGGCCATAGAGCATGTACATGTGCCGCCAGTGGTCCGTATCGATGACAACCGACAGGACCAGGTGCGCGGCGAAGACGGCAAAGATGCATTGCGTGAACCCGGTCCACGGGCGGGTGCGGAACAGAAGCGGTACCATCGCGCACAGGGTCCACACCGCCATCAGGATGTAGACGGTGCCGCCGAGCCAGCCATAGGTCGTGAACCCTTTCAGGTAGACATTGTGCTCGTCTTCGGGGAAAAACTTGTTGAATTCCAGCGGTCCGAGACCGAGAGGATACTCCATCACCAGTTCGAAGCCGAGCGCGTAACGCGCGAACCGGCCGAGCCGGGCGCCGTCATACTCCTGCACCAGCCTGGCGCGCTGCTCGAACATGTCGGCCACCGTGTCGATGGACAGGGCCGCGGCGACAAGTGCGAAGACGGCGAGAACGCCGAAAATTCCCAGAAACACCAGCCGTGCCTTGCGCGCGCCGCTGCGCTCGCCAACAAGCGCGAGGAAATAGACCAGCAGGACGGACGCGAACAGGGCCCCCCAGGCTCCCCTCGAAAAGCTCAGGAAGATCGCCAGGAGCAGAATGGCGAGCGGCACCAGCAGATGCAGGTTTCTGAGCACGCTGTCGGTCAGCAGTTTCCGGATCAACAGAACGGTCGGCAACACGAGAAACGGACCGAACACGTTCGGGTCCTGAAACGTGCCGCGGGCCCGGTCGTACAGGGTGAAATATTCCGCGCCCGGAAACAGCTTGAAATATCCGGCAATGCCGATGGCGGCCACCAGAACGGCACTGACGGTGTAGCCGTTCTGTATGACGCGGCACCTCGTCGGGTCGTCGGCGATGATTGCGGCGTAGAAGATGGCGGTGACCGCCAGAAAGCCGGAGATGGCGATATACATGATCGCATCGCCCATTTCCCTGGCCATCGGAACAGAGGCGACACCGCCGGCGACGTAGAGCATCAGGCAGATGATCAGGGGACCGAATTCGCGGCGCAGTCTCAGCCCGCAGGCAAGCCAGACAACCGTGAGCAGCGCCATGTAGAGTTCATAGGGGGCGGGTTCCTCGATCACGAACCCCGACAGAAAGACCGCAATCCACAGGCCGCTATTGCCCAGGCTTCTTGCCGGAAGGCCGAAGTGCGGGCGCGCGGCCGGCGCGCCGCCGAAAGGGGCGGCTGCGAGGCTCAATAGGCGTTCTCCGTGTTGAGCAGGCAGAGCGGCGTCAGCAGCAGGATCCTCAGGTCGAACAGGATCGACCAGTTCTCGATGTAGTAGACGTTGCACTCGACCCGTTTCTGGATCTTTTCAGGCGTGTCGACTTCGCCGCGCCAGCCGTTGATCTGGGCCCAGCCGGTCACGCCCGGCTTGACCTTGTGGCGCGCGAAATAGCCGTCGACCACATCGTCCCAGGTCTTGTCGTCGGTGTGGGCATTGACCGCATGCGGGCGCGGCCCGACCAGCGACAGGCTGCCCCCCAGAACGTTGAAGAGCTGTGGCAATTCGTCGATCGATGTCTTGCGGATGAACCGGCCGACCCGTGTGACACGGGAGTCGCCTTTGGTCACCACCTTGCGAGCATCCGGATCCGCCATCTCCGTGTACATCGAGCGGAACTTGAGGACCTCGATGATCTCGTTGTTGAAGCCGTACCGCTTCTGGCGGAACAGGACCGGGCCCTTGCTGTCCAGCCTGATCGCGGCAGCCGTCGCGATCATGACCGGGAACAGGGCGACGATCGCCGCCGATGCGAACACCAGATCGAAGATCCGCTTCGCGACCATGTCCCAGTCGGCGATCGGTTTTTCGACAACGTCAACAAACGGCACTGTTCCGATGAAGCTTGCGCCCCGGTTGCGGAACCGGACCTTGTCGGTATGGGCGGACAGACGGATGTCCACTGGCAGGATCCAGAGTTTCTGCAAGAGTTCCAGAACCCGCTTCTCGGCACGCAGCGGAATGCACACGATCAGCATGTCGATCCGCGCCAGGCGGGCGAATTCGACCAGAGCGCTGATGTTGCCCAGCTTCGGGTAGCCCGCGACAACCGGAGGCGACCGGTCGTTGGACCGGTCGTCGAAAATGCCGCAGATCCGGATGTCGTTGTCGGCCTGCGCTTCAAGGTCGTGGATCAGTTCCTGGGCGGCGGTGCCGCCGCCGACGATGATCGCGCGCCGCTCAAGCCGCCCGGAACTCATCCAGTGACGCACCCGCCGGTAGACGACGATCCGCGACAGGCAGAAGCCGGTCAGGGCGAGAGCGTACCACGCTCCGATCCAGGCATCGGACAGGGCAGACCCTATTCCGGTGGTCGAGCGGAGCACGGCGAACATGGCGAAAACCAGCGTCCAGCCGGCCGCGACCCGTCCGAGTTGTGAAATACCCTGACGCATGACAGGGACCTGATAAACGTCCGCTGCCTGAAAGAAGGCGAGTGCGAACAGGATGGCGGCTGCCGTCGCGAAAAGATTCGAGAGGCCTATCCCGGCCGCCTCGGGGCTGGTGAAGGCAGCCGCCAGCGCGGTGCCCGCAATCAGCACGATATCCGTCAGGCGGACCGCGCCGGCCAGAACGGGTATGGAGATGCCCTTGCCGCCGAGACCGCGTGCGATCTCGGTCGCTTCGGCGGTCAGGCCGGACCCGGCCGCTGACAGCAACTCGATATTCGCCGGTCCGGACACGCCGTGAACGGTGTGGCGGTAGTGTTTTTCCAGTCTATGGACCAGGCCGGACCCGCCTGCAGTGGGAGGCGGGTCAACCGGGTCGGTCGGCTTGAAAGCGGGATCGCTCATTATCGGTTGCTCGATCTTGCATAAACCGCCTGGGCGCGTGACGCCGCGGACGCGCTGTCCGTGGCTACAGGCACCGCGCCGTCGGCCGGCAGGATGCCCTTGATGTCCTGGTACAAGGTGGTGATCCGGTCGTTCATCAGATCGACGGAGAAGGTCTCGGCCAGGCAGCCGCGCAGTTCCCCGGCCTCCTTGGTCATTTTCGCCGGGTCTTCGATGGCCGCTTCCATGGCGGTGGTCAGCTTGCCGATATGCCCGGGGTCGACCAGCCTGTGGGCATAGCGGCCGAAGATCTCGGGGATGCCGCCGACGCGGGTCGCGATCAGCGGGCGCTCCGCGGCGACCGTCTCCAGAATGATGTAGGGCATGGCCTCCGCACGCGACGGGATAACCACCGTTTTCGCGAGCTTGAAGGCTTCACGGGCGGGCAGGGCGCCGTGAAAGGTCACCGCGCGCTCAAGGCCGAGCCTGGTGACCATGTTGCGGTAACGGTCCTCTTCCGGACCTTCGCCGACAATATGCGCCTTGGGTGCCTCGCCGTTTTTCAGGCGGATGTTGTAGAGGGCCTCGATGAAGAGATCGGGCCCCTTCAGGTCGCGGAGCATGCCGATATAGAGAAAATCGGCCGCATCGTCCGGGACCTCGACGGGGGCGAATTCCTCGGGAAGAAGTCCGTTGTAGACAATGCGCGATTTCGCCCGGGGCAGGCCGATCTTGCTTTCATAGGCGGACGCTTCGTAATCGGAGACGAACACCAGACCGTCCGTAAGGTGGCCCATCAGCCGCTCGAGCGCGTGGTAGATCCGTCCTTCGAGGCGATTGGGATCGTAATGCAGACTGCCGCCGTGCGGGCAGTAAACGCGGGCGATCTTCTGGCCGCGCATGGCAAGAAAGCTGCCGATCAGGCGGACATAGGCACCGCCCTTGGCGCCATGCCCATGCAGAACGTCGGCTTTCAGGTCCCGGATATGCCTGTAGAGGGACAGAGTCGCGGACATGTCCTTGATCGTCAGCTGACGTTGCATCGGGAACCGCGCGAGGCCGAGCGCGAGCTTCGGCCTGAGCTCTTCCAGAAGCTGGTTGTCAAAAGCACTGCCCGTGCTGCTGTCGCAAATCAGTCCGACATCATGTCCCGCTGCCGCCTGGCTGGTTGCCAGATCGCGGATATGGCGGAAAATTCCGCCGATAGGCGAGCGAACACAATGCACGATCCTCATGGGAGTCGTTGTCATGGCGCAGTATCCCTGTTACCGCCCCCGGGTTTCTTTTCGAACCGGTTGGGCCTTGATACTGCACCCTAGCAAAGGGAGGTGAGTCTGCGGTTAATCCGGCGCGCCTCTTAAAAGTAGCGTTCGCGGACGTAAATCGTGTCTCCCGGCCGCAGAGGGTCCGAAATGGGCACACGACCGTTTAGAACTTCACCGTTGAGCTGACGCGTGATGTCGACGTCCGTCTGCTGGGCGCGAGAGCTGAATCCGCCGGCGGTGGCGATGGCATTCTGGACAGTCATGCCGGCGACGTAACTGTACTGGCCTGCATTTTGCACTTCGCCCATCACGAACACCGGACGATAGGTGTCGACCTCCACGGAGACGTCCGGATCACGGATGTAGCCTTGGCGCAGCTTGGCGCCGATTTCCCCGGCCAGACCCTGTTGGGTCTTGCCGCGCGCGGCAACGCTTCCGACCAGAGGGAAGGAAATATATCCAGCCTGATCAATCACATAGGTGTTGGACAGGTCGTCCTGGCCAAACACGATAATGCGCAGTTTGTCGCTGGAATCCAGACGGTAAGGCTGCGTCAGCGTTTCGTGAAATGCTGTCGGCGGTTGTCTGTACCCACTGCAAGCAGCAAGGCCCAGGCAAAGGCCCAGAACAGCAAGCGCTCTCGTTCGCATCAATGACTCTCCTACAATTCCCGGACAGCATCGCGCCTTATGGTTAATCGACGGTGAAGAGTGTTTTTGACCGTTCGCGGGACCTGTCAAAACTGCGCATGAGTTAATTAACAGGTGCATCGGATCAATTGAATCCGGCTTAACTGATCGCTTACCATAATTGGACATAGTTTGCCGGTACCTTGGAGTTACAGACAATGAATGCTGCGCGGCAGACACATTCCGACGACGATATGGCACTGGACCTGGCGGGCCTGCTGCGGGCGATGGCCCGGGCGCTTGGCTGGCTGCTGCCCCTGACGCTGTTCGTCGCTGCCGCAGTGTTTCTGGGTCTGCAGCTGGTGGCGCCGAAGTACCAGGGCGAGTCCCGTGTCCTGATCGAGAGCACCGACAATTTCTCCGGCGCTTCCCGCGGCCAGGAAGAGGAGAGGGCACTTCTCGACAGCGAAGGCGTGGCCAGCCAGGTTCAGTTGCTGATGTCCGCGGATCTGGCCAGGCGCGTCGCCACCAAGCTCAATCTGGCGGCGATTCCCGAATTTGATGCCAGGGGCGGCGGCAATCCGGTCTCCTGGCTGTTTTCTGCCATCGGTCTGAAGGGCGATGAGGCCGGAAACAGCGAAGAGGAACGTGTTCTCAAGCATTTCTACAAGAACCTGAAGATCTTCCGTCTGGAAGGGTCCCGCGTGATTGCGGTGGATTACCTGTCGGAAAGCCCGGTTCTGGCCGCCAGGGTGGCCAACACGATTGTCGACGAGTATCTCGCGGTCCAGTCGAGCGCGAAACGGGAGACGACCGAACTTGCTTCCGCCGCGCTCGAGCCGCAGATCATTGAATTGCGCAAGGAAGTGCAGGCGGCCCGCAAGGCCGTGTCCGATTTCAGGGCCCGGGCGGATCTTCTGATCGGGGCGGGCAACATTCCGCTCAACCAGCAGCAACTGGCGGAAATCAGCACGGCCTATTCGGCGGCCGAGGCCGCCAAGGCCGAAGCGCAGGCCAAGGCGGACCTTATTCGGGAATTGCTCAATTCCGGCGCATCGCTCGACACCGCCAGCGACGTTCTGAGCTCAACGCTGATCCAGCGCCTCAGGGAGCGTCAGGTCGAACTCCAGTCGAACATTGCCGAACTGTCCATCACGCTGCTGCCCGGTCACCCGCAACTGAAATCCCTGCAATCGCAGCTTCGCGACTATGACAGGCAGATCCGGGCCGAGGCCCGCAAGGTGCTGCAGGGGCTGGAGAACGATGCCAAGGTCGCCGATCAGCGTGCCAGTGCAATGGGCGCGCGCCTGGAGGAACTGAAGACGGCCGCTGCCAAATCCAATGCCGACCAGGCAAGGCTTGCCGAACTGGAACGGGAGGCGAACGCCAAGGCGGCGCAGCTCGATCAGCTGCTGTTGAGCTTCCAGGAAGCCGATTCCAGGCTGCGGGCCCAGGTGCTGCCCGCCGATGCGCGGATCATCTCGCGCGCGAGTGTCCCCGCTGAACCGGCATCGCCGAAGATCATCGCCAGCACCGTTATCGCGGCGCTGGTCACACTCATCCTGGGCTGCGCCTTCGTGCTGATGCGTGAGTTTCTCAGCGGCAATGCCCTTTATGCGATGCGCGAATCGCCGGTGGAAAGCAGCCGGCCGGCCGCCGATGCGCCGCCTCGCCGTCAGGGGGCGACAACCGACGGCACAGGCGGTTGGGGGCAAGGCTATGGCCAGCCGGTGGCAAGCTACCGGATGGAACCCGGCAACTGGGCCGGTGCCCCGGCGTCATACACCCGGGCCGGCGAGACCGCCGGTGCCGGCGAAAACGATTCGGAGCCGAAAGGCGCACCCGTTGCCCGGTCGCGGCGAGGGGCGCGGGCACAGCCGCAGTCCGGGCTCGATGCCGATGCCGGACGCACCGCGAGCAGCAGGGGAGAGGCTGCCCGCCCGGAAAACGCCGGAACGGCCGGTGTCGTGCCGCCGCCGCGTGCAGGCGCCCGCGATGTGCCGCTGGAGCCGACCTCTGCCGACGATGTCGATGTCAGTGGCCGCGTTGTCGTTTTGAGCGTGGACGACGACGGGCTGTCCCACGATCTCGCCTTCGACCTGGTGCGCAGGGAAGCCCAGCGTGGCAAGTCGGCACTGATCATGGAAGTCTTTCCCGAAAAGTCCGACGCAAAAGCAGCCGAAGGGTTCTCCGATATTGTCGCCGGCAACGCTGCCTTCGCCAAGGTCGTCTATCGGGATGCCGGCTCGAAGGCGCACATTATCGAAGCAGGCCGTGTGGCGATAACGGATGCGATGGTCGATTCGGACAGGTTCAAACTCGCTCTGGAAGCGATCAGGTCGACGTATGACGTCGTTGTCGTCGATCTCGGTGCCATCGACGGCACGCTGGCGAGTGCCCGCATGCTGAGTTTCGCCGATCGTGTCCTGATCGCCGCCAGCGCGCCCGACCAGAGCCACGAACTCCAAAGCGCCGCCAACCTGCTTGCCCACAATACCGGAGCAAGGGTCGAAGTCGTCAGTTCAGCCGGCACGGGACCGGGGCCGCGCCGGAATGGCGACGGGCATGCGGCCTAGGAACGCTGTTGACCCGCGGGCCCGTCGTGAGCGGCTTTCCATTTTCGGAACCGGCGCACAAGTGACCACATCAGCCTGGAGCTGCGCACCGCGGTCCTGGCTCTTGTGAGGACCGACACCAGCCGTTCTTTCAAGGCCCCTTTCCAGGTGATTGCAAGCAGACTGTCGGCAAGGGCGACAGGCTCCGCCCACTCCTTCTTGTAGCGTTCTTCCCCCAGACCGAGATCCAGGACCTCCAGGTGCGGCGCTGAACAGGCATACCGGATGATTTCCTTGATCAGAACGATGCCGGGACTGTTCTGGAGCATGTCGTCATGGGCGATGCTGGTGCTGTAGGAATGGAGCGCGCCGGCGTGTTCCACGCACAGATAGGTTGACCGGATGGCACCGCCGGCTTCCAGATACCAAAGGTCCAGCATTCGGCTGTCGGGGTGCGTTTCGCCGGCGGACAGGCCGACAAGGCGCTCGATGAAATCCCGCCCTTCGGTCCCGGAGAAGACGTTTGGTACTCCGGCGGCCACCGTCCGCCTGGAACGTTGCTCCAGAAACGCGTGAACGCCACGCTCCAGCTCCTCCGGAGCCTCGGCCCTGACCACGCGGAAACCGTCGGCGGCTTCCAGGCGTCGTTGCTTGCGCAGCAGGTTCCGGCGCGAGGACTTGCTGTGGGTCTGTTCGAACAGCGTATTGAAGTCCGGCGGCAGGGAACATGTGAAAACGGGACTGGGACTGGGCAGGGCCTTTTCCAGTATCAGCGGGTGTTGCCGCCCGAGCCAGGTTTGCGGAACATTCTGCAGGGCCAGGAGATCGGTTCCGGTCTGGGTGCAGATCTCGGCGAGAATCGACCGGATCCCCTCCGGTGTGACCCGGTCGTAAAACGCGGCATCCCAGTACCCGGTGTTCTGGTTGCCGTTCTGATGGCCCAGGAACGAAAGTGTTTTCACACCCGTGCGCGACACGATCCCCATCGGTAGAACGAAGACGGTCTTTTGGCCGATCCGGCCGACGGCGATGGCGGGGACAATCTCATGGTCCCTGCCGAGCGTTGCGTGCCACGCCTCGAGCCAGCGAAGGGACTGGTAGGGATTGCTGTGCCGGGTGTCCTTCAACTGCTGCCACTCGGATCTGGCATCCTCGAAGCGATCAAACACCGTCACCTTCACGCCGGCGGCCTCCGCCGCGGCGCCGTCGCATTGAGCTGTATCGAGGTCGGGTTGATTGGCTTCTTGAAAACCGGTCGAACCTTTTTGAGCTTGCATTCGAAGGCGTTCCCGCACACTGGGTATTGTCAGAACTTGTCTTGGTCGATGTAGCAGGAATTGTTAAATAAACCGTGCCTTACTGTCATTTCAACCTAGATCATCGGAGGTTCAGCCGGAAACGGATGTGCGACCGGAAGTTGATAAATCCTGGAATGATGGAGCATCTCGTGTGCGGTCGCCCGACCGCACACGAGATGCTCTAGAGTGAGCGTCACGGCCTATGGGCAATCGGCAAAAAGCAATATCGAGAGCATTCGGCGTCCTGCGGAAATCGGGGCTGAGCTCGCTTCTGGCACCCGTTACACGCGGTTGCGGAGCCGTGTTCATGCTGCACCATGTCCGGCCTGCCTGTTCGGGACCCTTCCGGCCGAACTGTCATCTAGAAGTGACGCCGGAGTTCTTGCGCCAGGCGGTGGAGCGTATTCGCGCGAACGGCTACCACATCATTGCCCTCGACGAGGCGATCGATCTTCTGAAATCCGGATACGGCAAGCCCGAACGCTATGCCGTCCTGACCTTCGATGATGGATACCGGGACAATTTGGAGATTGCCTATCCGGTGCTGAAGGCCCTGTCGGCGCCATTCACGGTTTATGTCGCCAGCGGACTGGTCGACCGGACGAGTGAACTCTGGTGGCTTGCTCTGGAGCGGATCATAGCCCGGAACGACGAGGTCACCTTCCTGCAGAACGGCACGGCGAGCGGCGTTCCCTGCCGGAGCGTCGATGAGAAAAACGCGTGTTTTGACCACCTGGCACATTATTTGACGCATGACGTCAGCGAACAGGACCAGCGGGCCATCATCCGGTCGCTGTCAGAACAATACGGTCTGGACCTCAAGAAGCTGGCCGATGAACAGATGATGAACTGGGACGAGGTCAGGCAACTGGCCTCGGATCCGCTTGTGACCATCGGTGCCCACACTCACAATCACATGGCCCTGGCGCGCCTGCGGGCCGATGCGGCCCGGGCCGATGTCTTGAAGGGCATGGAACGCCTGGAAACGGAACTCGGCCGGCGGCCGAAGCACTTTGCCTATCCTTATGGCAAATCCAACGCGGCCGGCCCCCGTGATGCGGCCATTCTGCGTGAAATCGGATTTGCCTCGTCCGTCACGACCCAGCCGGGCGTGCTGCATTCGTCGAACGCGCGCGATACCATGATGCTGCCGCGCGTCTCCCTGAACGGCTGTTTTCAGGACCCGTCGGTGGTTGATCAGTATCTCACCGGCGCGCCATTCGCCCTCTACGGCATTGCCCGCTGGGCCGCAACGCGCTTTGGCGTCAGGACCGGGGTTTCCCGCTTTTCTCCATCCACCAGATGATGGCGCCGGCCGGTATGACCCACAGCAGTCCGGCGATCGCGAAGTAGGTGAAGCGCACCAGGGTGGAAGACTGCTGAAGGGTCAGGTCGCCGATCACCATGGCGGTGAGCGCATAGACGACCACAAAAACGACCAGCAGCACCATGCCGATGAATTTTCTGAAGGAAGGGACCATTGCAAGGGGGTTCCGTTGATCTCGTCGTGATGGCCGTGTCCTTGTGATCGCTATCACAGACAGTGCGCGGTGTTGCCTTTTATATGGCTCTCACGGTGCTGGCCATGCCCGGTGGCGGTTATAACCTGTTTCCTTTTCTCGCGGCAACCGAACAGACCCGCTGGTCTGCCGCAATTGATGAATGATCGCACGCGTCGGTTTTTTGATTTCGCAAGGCCGGCACGCCGGTCCGCCATGCCCAGCAGGCCAGGCAGATACGGGTCGCGCAGATATCGGGTTGCTTTGAGAACAGTCAGGCTGCGCCCGCTGGCGAACAAACCACCGGTACCAAGCACCCGTTTCATTGATTGAACGGGACCAACCGCGCTCATCGATATGCAAGGTGTCAAAATGATCAATTCTTCAATCGGAATAGTGGGATCCGTGGGCCGATGGGGCAAGAACGGCAAGCCCGATGTGGTCGCGATACAGACACGGCTCAACGAATTGATGGGGGCCTCGCGGCCGAACCTCGTGCCGGATGGAATCAGCGGCCGCAAGACCCGCGGCATGATTGCGGATTTCCAGGTCAGCGTCGTCGGCTTTCGGTCGCCCGATTCACGGGTTGACCCGGTCGGGCGCACCATCATTGCCCTGAACGATCCGGCTTCCGCGTCCGTCTGGCAGCGGATGAGCATCCCGGATGTTCCGGATGAGGATGACCCTCATGACAAACCGTCCGGCAAACCGGAGGACGATCCGAAACCGGCGAGACGCCCGACGATGGTTCCGCGCGCTCTGACCGACAAGGAAATCGCAGCGACCAGACCGGGCGGGTTCCTGCGATGGATCGATCCGCCTTCGCCGGGCGGGGTCGCCGTCGCCAAGGCCGGAGATGTCTGGCTGGCACCGGAAGGCAAGCGTCAGATCATCCATGCGCTGGAATATGAAACCCTGCAGGATGGCAAGTTGAGGCCCAGCGGGATCATCACCTACCAGCAGCTGACTTCGGACATCGCCACCGCGAAGGAAGGCGTGATCTACCGGCAAAACCGGGAGGGTTTCGTCACCGACATTCTCTATGCGGGCGTTGCACATGCGGGCAAGAACCTGCAGTCCACCAAGGTGCTGATCGAGGCGGAGATGGAGTTTCTCCTTGCCATCGCCTCCGCCAATCCCGTGGTCTTCGCGGCCGATGCCGGTTTGAAGGTGGCGGAGTGGACGGCGAAGAACAAGGACAGCTTTCCGAAGTGGGCCAACGCGATCAAACTTGTGCTGGCGGCACGGACGATTTTGAAAACCTACACGCCAACCTTGTGGGACAAGATTGTCGATGCGGCGCTTTTTGCCGCCTGGAAGGGGTCGAAGGCGGCAGTGGCCATGTTCGGCGCCGATGTTGCCCGCAACATTCCCGAAGGCATGGTCAGCGATCCCAAGAAAATCATCAAACTTGCCGGCTCGCTGCTGGGGGCTATCGGGAAATCAGGGTTCAATGCCCGGATGACGGCGCTGAGAATGGTCTGGGCGATTTTGTCGACAGTCGCGGTCAAGGCGCTGACCGCAGTGCCGGCGGCGATCAAGATCACTGCCGTGGAAAAGAAGAAGGCTGCACTCGATCTGGTGGCATCCCTCAAGGCTGCAGGTGTGGCACTGTCTGAAAAAGATGCCGAAACCATCGTGGAAGAAGTCGCCAGGAACGCGGACAAGGTCGAAGAGGCGCTGAAAAAACTCAAGGCGGGATATGAGGCGATCCGCTGAATTGAGTTTGGGTGTCATCGCCGGGTGAGCGACCCCGGCTGGTGCCCAAATGGTGAAGGGCGCGTTTCGCGATCGTCTTCGCTTCCCATGGTTCTGCCGGTGGCGACCGCCGGATGATGAGCGGATTGTCGCAAATGCGAAGCCTGCACTTGCCGTTTGGCATTTGTCTCTATATCTCCGCTTTCCGAACCTTGAAACAAGATGCGGGCAGTGCGGCCAGAGAGGGACGATGACGGCAGGGACAAGCGGATACGGCGGAGAGACCCATGTGTCGCCCGTCAGGCTGGCACGCATCAGGCAAAGCCGGGCATGGATCCGCTGGTGGCTCTACGCCGTCTGCCTGCTGATCCTGGCAATGGTTGTGGTCGGCGGCGCGACGCGGCTGACCGAATCCGGTCTGTCGATCACGGAGTGGAAGCCGATCCATGGTGCCATTCCGCCGCTCAGCGAGGCGGAGTGGGAGGAAGAGCTCGAGAAATACCGCCAAATCCCGGAATACCAGCTCCTCAACAAGGGCATGAGCCTTGAGGAATTCAAGTTCATCTTCTGGTGGGAATGGGGACATCGTCTTCTTGGCCGTTTCATCGGACTGGCCTTCTTCGTGCCGATGGTCGCTTTCTGGGCTGCCGGACGTATCGAACCCTGGCTGAAGCCGCGTCTTCTGGTTGCGCTGGCGCTTGGCGGGCTGCAGGGCTTCGTCGGCTGGTGGATGGTGGCGTCCGGCCTGGTCGACAGGGTCAACGTCAGCCAGTACCGGCTCGCCGTCCACCTGACGCTCGCGTTGATCATATTCGCCTACCTGTTCCGCATCGCCCGAAGGCTGGCGCCGTTGCCGGAGACCGATCCGTTCGAGCAGGACCGCCTGGAGGGGATCGGCAAGCTGGTCCTGGGGCTGGTGTTCGTGCAGATTTTCCTGGGCGGTCTGGTCGCCGGTCTCAATGCCGGAATGACCTTCAACACCTGGCCGCTCATGGACGGTCGGTTCGTCCCCAAGGGACTTCTGGTGATGGAACCGGTCTGGGCCAACTTTTTCGAAAACGTGATGACGGTGCAGTTCCAGCACCGCGTGACAGCGTACGGACTGATGATCGCCGGCTTTGTCCTGGCCTTCGGCACCTTCCGGGTCAGCCAGCGCAAGGAGTTGCGGCGCGCAGGGGGCCATATCGCCGGCTTCATCCTGCTGCAGGCCGTCCTCGGCATCCTGACGCTGATCTGGCAGGTGCCGCTGTCGGTCGCATTGCTTCATCAGGGCTTCGCGGTGATCGTGCTGGCCGCCGCGGTGGACTATCAGGCGGTATTGAAAGGCGCATACCCGATCCGGGCCTGACGTTCGAAAACCCGCCTTCCGGCGGGCTTTCGACGCTCATTTTACGGGATGTCAGCCGGACAGGGCCTGATCCAGATCGGCGATGATGTCGTCGACATCCTCCAGACCGACCGAGACACGGACCACTTCGGGACCGGCTCCGGCGGCTGTTTTCTGCTCGTCCGTCAACTGCCGATGGGTGGTGGAGGCCGGGTGGATGATCAGGCTGCGGGTGTCGCCGATATTGGCCAGATGCGAGAACAGGTCCACCTTGCTGACCAGCGAGACGCCGGCCTCATAACCACCTTCGAGGCCGAAGGTGAAGACACAGCCGGCTCCCTTCGGCATGTATTTCTGCTGAAGGGAATGGTGTTTGTCCTCTGGCAGCGCCGCATAGGACACCCAGCTGACCTTGTCATGGCCGGACAGATGCAGGGCGACCTTCTTGGCGTTGTCGGAATGCCGTTGCATGCGCAGCGGCAGGGTCTCGATGCCTGTCAGGATCATGAAGGAGTTGAAGGGGGAGATCGCGGGACCGAGATCGCGCAGGCCGAGCACCCGGCAGGCGATGGCGAAGGCGAAGTTGCCGAAGGTCTCGTGCAGCACGACGCCCTGGTATTCCGGGCGCGGCTCTGACAACAGCGGATAATTGCCGCTTGCGGACCAGTCGAAGCTGCCGCCGTCGACAATGATGCCCCCCATGGAGTTGCCGTGGCCGCCCATGAATTTGGTCAGCGAGTGCAGGACGATATCGGCGCCGTGTTCGAACGGCCGGCACAGGTAAGGCGTCGCCATGGTGTTGTCGACGACAAGCGGAATGCCCCTGGCCTTGGCGACGGCGGCAATGGCCTCGATGTCAACGACGATGCCGCCCGGGTTGGCAAGGCTCTCGATGAAGATTGCGCGGGTGTTGTCGTCGATCGCGGCTTCAAAACTGGAAATATCTGCAGGATCGGCCCATTTGACGCCCCAGCCGAAGCTCTTGAAGGAATGATTGAGCTGGTTGATCGAACCGCCGTAGAGCTTGTTCGCGGCGACGATATTGTCGCCAGGCTGCATCATGGAATGGAAGCACAACAGCTGCGCGGAATGCCCGGATGCCGTAGCCAGCGCGGCCGTGCCGCCTTCAAGCGCCGCGACACGCTCTTCCAGAACGGCTGTGGTCGGGTTGGTGATGCGGGTATAGATGTTGCCGAACGCCTGCAGGCCGAACAGGGACGCGGCGTGGTCAACGTCGTCGAAAACGAAGGACGTTGTCTGATAGATCGGCGTTGCGCGGGCACCGGTCGACGGATCGGGCGCTGCACCGGCATGAATGGCAAGAGTTGAAAAACCCGGAATGTTTTCGCTCATTTATGAGCCTCCCTGTTGAATTGGCGACCAGTTTGACCGATGGGGCAGGGCAGGTCAAAGAACGATTTTTCATATTCGGGCGGCTGGAGGGATTATGTCTTTTCCCGTGTCGGGACGGCATTCGCGCGGCCTGCGCGCCGGGTCTCGCAAGACACGCTGTGCTGTGCGGGCAAGCCGCTCGGCAAGCTGCTTCTGGCCCGCAAGTAGACGCCGAACAGAAGAGCTGTTGCCAGGAACAGGGGGCTCCAGGCGAGAAAGGCGGTGTCGCCAAGTGCTGTCAGCATGGGGTCTCCAACCGTGTCTTCAACGAATTCACGGGTCAAAGGTTAACGGCAGGCCATGGAGAAAATTCAAACAGGATCGATCGCATTCGGGGCGAATTGGAAACGAATTCTCATAAATTGAATTTAAAATTTTCATCAATCCGCCATGTCCTCAGCATTTGCGGGGCGGCAGCGGGTTTCAGCGCCCTTCGGGGGACCGGCCGGGCAGGTTCCGTTGGTCGCCTGTCCTGTCCAGCGCTCGTCGCGCTCGGCGAAGGGCGAGCCGGGCTCGGCGCGGTGAAAGAAGGCAAGCAGCATCAGGGAGACAAGACCGGCCATTGCCAGCAACACCCATTCGATGGCGGTAAACAGTGTCGGGTCCTGGGTCATTTCATCCACTTCGCACAGACAGTTTGGCTCGGCGTACCGGTCAGGAAAACGCGAGAGCCAATCTGCTGCGAGAGCATTGCGCGAAGCTGGCGCGGGGCCGGATCAGCTCTCCGACAGGCCGCGGCGCTGGAACCCTGTCTTCAGCTTGGGCCGCTTGGAGGAAAGCGTTCTGGAATTGACTCCCGCCCAGCCGATTTCACCGGAAAGCCGCCCGTATTCGATTTTTGGGCACCGGTCCATCACCACCTTGATGCCTGCGGCCTCCGCCCGCGCGGCCGCGGCGTCGTGGCGCACGGTCAGCTGCATCCAGATCACCCTGGGCAACTGGCCGCTTGCGATCACCTGATCGACAACCTGGCCGGCGGCCTCGGAATTGCGGAAGATGTCGATCATGTCCGGTGTGCCGGGAAGGTCCCCGAGCGACGGGTAAGCCATTTGCCCGAGGATCTCCTTGCCCGCCTGGCCCGGATTGACCGGCCAGACGTCGTAGCCCTTGGCCAGAAGGTACTTCAGCACGAAATAAGACGGCCGCACGGCGTTGGCGCTGGCGCCCACCATCGCGACGGTTTTGACCTCGTCCAGAATGCTCTTGATATAGGCGTCGGAATAGCTGTCGTGGTTCATGCGCAGGAGATCCTTCGATAAGCCGCGCTATCCAATGCGAATTCCCGCTGGTCCGCAAGGGGGCTCGAGGCAATAACGGGTCATCCAAACGAGACGGCACGTCCGGGTGGTCTGTCGGTTCGGCCGGTTCGCTTGGTCCGTCCTATCTGTCCGGCCCGAACCGGCTTGCCTGCGCCTCCCGCAGCTCCTTGCGGATCACCAGTTTCAGACCCGACCACACGGCATCGACGGCGCAGACCTTGACGTCCACCAGTCTCATCGGCAGGCAGATGTCCCTGACAACGTCTTCGGTGACGGTCGTCGGAACCTTGCTGGATTTTTTCGGCCAGGACACCCAGATCATGCCATCGGGTGCCAGCAGCTCCCGCAAGGTGGCAAGCAGGCTGGCAAGTTCCGGCCGGTCCGACACGAAGACATGGGCGCAGGTCAGGCCGGGCGATGGATTGGCGACGAGCTGGAGACCGGGTTGCTGCGCGTCCAGAAGATCCGCGATGTCTTCCGGCATCGCGTGCCGCCAGCAATCCATGCCGGGTTTCAGGCCGATCTTGGCCGCCAATGGACGTCCGGAATAGCCTGCCTGTGTCATCCAGCTGGTCCCGGGAACAACCGCCGGCAAACGGGAGACACCCCATTCCCGAAGGGTCTCAACTGTCCGTCCACTCCGGCTTGCGTTTCTGCAGGAACGCCGAAATACCTTCCTCCGCGTCCCGCGCCATCATGTTGTCGACCATGGTCTGGGCCGCGAAGTCATAGGCATCCGACAGCGGCATTTCCAGTTGGCGGTAGAAGGCTTCCTTGCCGGTCTTCAGAGTCAGGGCGGATTTGGAGGCGATGGCCTCGGCATATTTCTGGACAACCTGCTCCAGGTAGTCCCGCGGCACGATCCGGTTGATCAGCCCGAAGTCCTTGGCCGTCGAGGCGTCGATGCTTTCGCCGGTCAGCAGCATTTCCATCGCCTGCTTCGGCGCGACGTTTCGCGACAGCGCAACCATTGGCGTGGAACAGAACAGGCCGATATTGACCCCCGGCGTGCAGAAGGTCGCCGTGTCCGTGGCAATGGCAAGGTCGCACGAGGCGACAAGCTGGCAACCGGCGGCCGTTGCCACGCCGGTGACCACGGCGATTACCGGCTTGGGCAGGCGCACGATCTGCTGCATCAGGTCCGAGCACTGCCGCATGATTCGCTCATAGGTCGCGCGCCCGTCATCGGCCTCGGCCCGCGCTGCGGTCAGTTCCTTGAGGTCATGGCCCGCGCAGAACACCTTGCCTTCCGCCCCGATCAGAACGACGCGCACGTCCGGGTTTGCGGCTGCCTCTTCCAGTTCCCCGGAAAGTGCCGCCATCATCTGCGTGGACAGCGCATTCATCCGGTCCGGACGCTGCATCACGATCCGGTAGACCCCCTCGTGAAGAAGGGTGGCCAGCATCGGTTTCTGGATCTCGTCATTGGCGGCGGTGTCGGACATGGAGCACTCCCTGAACTGTCTGCTTTTGTGTCTTTATAGCGGATCGGCAAGCACCCGCGATAGGGAAAGCGGACACTGCGGCAACCGATCACAGATGGTTTACCGGGTGCTGCAAACAGGCCGATGGCAGTCCGGGAGGATTGGGTTATCCTCGCCTCATGTGGAGACACTCCTGGTTCCGGACCCTTATCGGCGCGGTTTCGTTGCTCCTGGCGCCCGTTCCGCCCGCCGTCGCGCAGGAGCAGGTGGATGTTGCCCTTGTGCTCGCCGTCGACGTCTCCCGGTCGATGTCGACGGAAGAATTGCAGATCCAGCGCCGAGGTTATGCGGCGGCGATTTCCAGTCCCGAGGTGATCCGCGCCATCGGAATGGGGGTCAACGGCCGTATCGCGCTGATGATGTTCGAATGGGCCAATGAAAACCACGCGCGGGAAATCGTGCCCTGGTCGATCATCGAGACGCAGCCCGATGCGCGCGCCTTTGCCGACAGGATTCTGGCGGACACGACCTTCGGCCAGCGCCGCACGTCCATTTCCGGGGCCATCCGGCATGCCTCCGCGTTGCTCGCGGATGTGCCCTACAAGGCGTCCCGCCTTGTCATAGATATCTCGGGGGACGGTCCCAACAACCAGGGATCTCCGGTCACGCTGGAGCGTGACGCGGCGGTCGCGCGCGGTCATGTCATCAACGGCCTGCCGCTCATGACCAGGGGCGGCGTCGGCTTCCAGTTCAACATTCCCGATCTTGACGACTATTACCGCCACTGTGTCACCGGCGGGCCAGCCAGCTTTGTCCTGCCGGTGGTCGAGTGGGCGCAGTTTCCCGACGCGGTGCGGCGCAAGCTGATCCTGGAAATCGGCGGGCGGATACCGGTCGAGCCCGCCCGGGTGATTCCGGCCCAGATCACTTTCGGGCCGCCTTACGACTGCATGGTCGGGGAAAAGATCTGGCAGCGCCTGCGCCGGCAGTATTTTTGGGATCCCTGACGGCCCCGAATGCCTATCCGCGCCTGCGGCGTCTCCGTCCGCCGCCGCCGGCATCGGCCGCCTCAACGGACTTGCGCTCCGGCAGCGCGACCGCGGCCCGGAGATTGGGGAACGGGTCGACCTTGTTGGGCAGGGCCATGGCGTTGACGAAATGCTCCTGGAACTTCGGCTCCAGCGCGGTCTCGATTTTCTCGATGTCCCGCACGGTCTGCTCGATCTCCCGCCGGAAACCCCGGTTGAGAAGCGCCATGCGGGCCCCGGTCCCGGCGGCATTGCCGACACCCGAGACGCCATCGAGCGGACAGTCGGGAATGAGGCCCAGGACCATCGCGTATTTCGGATCGATATAGCTTCCGAAAGCGCCTGCAAGACGGATCCGGTCGAGCTTGTCGGTGCCGAGCTTGTCCTGAAGCAGCCTGATGCCGGCATAAAGCGCGCCCTTGGCGAGCTGGATTGCCCGGATGTCCGTCTGCAGGATGGAGATTTCGACGGGATCGCTTGCGATCAGATAGGAAAACGTCCGGCCACTGGGCTGGACCCGAGCGGTTCTCGCGGCCATCGCACCGTCGATGACACCGTCCTCGGTGATCAGGTCGGCAAGAAACATCTCTGCCACGGCCTCGATGATGCCGGACCCGCAGATGCCGGTGACGCCGACGCTGTCGATCTTCTCCGCAAAGCCGTCCTCGTGCGACCATTCGTCGACACCGATCACCTTGAAGCGCGGCTCGAGCGTGTCCTTGTCGATGCGAAGGCGCTCGATGGCGCCCGGTGCGGCGCGCTGGCCGGAGGAAATCTCCGCGCCCTCGAAGGCAGGGCCCGTGGGGGAGGAGGCCGCCAGCAGCCGCTCCGAGCTGCCGAGCACGATTTCCGCGTTGGTGCCGACATCCACAAGCAAGGTGATCTCGTCCAGCTTGTAGGGGCTTTCGGCAAGGGTGGCGGCCGCCGCATCGGCGCCGACATGGCCGGCGATGCAGGGCAGCATGTAGACCCGGGCACCGGGATTGAGCTCCAGTTCGAGATCGCGCGCGTTGAGCACCATGGCGTCGGACGCGGCCAGCGCGAACGGCGCCCCGCCCAGTTCCACCGGGTCGATGCCCAGGAACAGGTGATGCATCACCGGATTGCCGACGAATGTCGCGTCGAGCACGTCGGCGCGTTCGGCACCGACATCGCCGACCAGCTTGCCGATCAGGGAATTGACGGCCTCGCGCACCGCTCTGGTGAGATCCGGCAGTCTGGACGGGTTCATCTGCACGTAGGACACCCGCGACATCAGGTCCTCGCCGAAACGGATCTGCGGGTTGGAGGTGCCGGCGGAAGACACGGTGCGGCCGTTCTCAAGGTCGCACAGGTGGGCGGCGATGGTGGTGGATCCGATATCGACGGCAATGCCGTAGACGGTTTCCTTGTTGCCGGGCCACAGCGCGACAAGGGTCGGCGGTGCCCCTTCGTCCTGATGGATGGCAGCGGTGACCGTCCAGTTTCCCTGACGAAGCAGTGCCTGAACGCGTGGCAGCAGCACCGGGTCGACATTCAGGCCGGCGTGGCCGGTCTTGTCGGCCAGGGCTTCGCGCAGACGGTCGATGTCGCCGCGCGGCGTTTCCATGTCCGGCTCGGCGATGGTGACGCTCACAAGCGTCACGGCGCTGTCGGGCTCGATATGTCTGGCCTCGGCGCGCTTGCGCACCACCTGCCGGTTGGTCTGGGCGTCCGTCGGGACGTCGACCACCAGGTCGCCCAGGACCTTCGCCTGGCAGGACAGCCTTCGTCCGGCGGCAAGATTGCGCAAGGTGGCATAGCGGGTTTCCGCCTCGGTTGCCGCCTCCAGATGGTCCGCCGAGCTGGTCAGGTTCTCCTTGGCGAAGCTGCCCTCGGAGACCGAAATCTGGCAGCGTCCGCAAATACCCCGTCCGCCGCACACCGATTCCACGTAGACACCGAGAGACCGCGCCGCGTCGAGCAGGGGCATTCCCACCGGAAAAGTTCCACGGCGGCCGCTGGGTTGAAAGACGACTTTGGCGAGTTTGGCGGTTTCTGTCATGTCTGCGTAGGTTCTGCTGGTTCAGAGTTGTGCTGTTTGTCTTCTCAGGGGTTACCCCCACCCCTAACCCCTCCCCACAAGGGGGAGGGGGATGCGGCCAATGTATATTTCAACCTCAACAGTCTTTCCGCGTATTCGGAATACAATGGAAGCACTGCCTTTCAACTCGCAAAACCCCTCCCTCCTGTGGGGTGGGGGGCACTTCCTTCACTGCGACAGCTCATTGAGCAGGCGGCCTATCCCGCAGCGCGCCTTGCCGCCCGGCCGCCCCGGCGGCGGCCGCCGGACGAGGCACCGCCATCGACGGGCGCGGCGGACGTTGGCGCGGAAGGCTGGTGATCCCGGTAGGTCATGATCCAGTTCGCGCAGTTCGGATCCGTGCCGTTGAGCACATTGGCGGCGCGCACGGCTTCCATTTCCTGCGGGCGGCACGGGTTCATGATCGCCGAGGTCATGCCGGCACCGATCACCATCGGGATGAAGCCGGCATTGATGCCGTGGCGGTGCGGCAGGCCGAAGGAGACGTTCGACAGTCCGCAGGTGGTGTTGACCTTGAGTTCCTCGCGCAGGCGCCGGAGCAGTCGGAACACCTGCTGACCGGCCGTGCCCATGGCACCGATCGGCATGACGAGAGGATCCACGACGATGTCATGGGCGGGAATGCCGTAGTCGGCGGCATGCCGGACGATCTTCCTGGCGACCTCGAAACGGACATCCGGGTCCTCGGATATGCCGGACTCGTCGTTGGAGATGGCAACCACGGGCACGTTGTATTTCTTGATGAGGGGCAGGATGGCTTCCAGCTTTTCCTCTTCACCGGTCACCGAATTGACCAGCGGGCGTCCCTTGGCGACCTCCAGACCGGCCTGGATGGCAGCGGTAACGGATGAATCGATGGACAAGGGAACGTCGACAAGCTCTTGAACCATCTCAAGAGTTTTCACCAGCAGCGGCGGTTCCGTCTCGTTCGGATTGACCGCGGTCACTCCTGCGTTGACATCCAGCATGGTGGCGCCGGCCGCAACCTGGGCGAGCGCGTCGGCCTTGACCGTGTCGAAATTGCCCGCTGCCATTTCCGCGGCGAGCTTCTTGCGTCCGGTCGGGTTGATCCGCTCGCCAATGACGCAGAACGGCTGATCGAAACCGATAACGATTTCCCGGGTGGCGGAAGCGACAATTGTGCGGGTCATTCAGGCGCTCTCATTGGCGGTCAGGGTGGACGGGGATTGAAAGGACCAGCTGCCGCGGCCGTGCAGCCAGGTCGCGGTCTTTTCGATCCCGCCGAACGGGTAGACATGGATCTGGGCGAGCTGGCTGGCCGGCTGGCTGACGACACGGGTTTCCAGTGGATCAACCATCGTGTCGGGGTCGTAGCCTGCCAGCATCGAAACCACGGCGCCGCCGCGTTTCTTCAGGAAGTTCAGTGAGTTCTCGACGCCGGCGAAGGCTGCGTATTTAAGAAGGGTCGTCATCTTGGCCGGACCGGCGACGCCGACATGGACCGGGAACAGGTTGCCCCAGTCGCGCAATTCGTCCAGCCACAGGCTGACCCGGTGCGGATCGAAGCCGAATTGCGTCACGATCCTGAACTCGGCGTCGCTTGCCGCCGCCAGCGCGTGCTTGCGCGACAGAAACGAACGGATCACGTCGGGCTTGATGTCGGGAGCCCCTTCCGGGTGCCCGGCCACGGCGATCCTGGCGATGCCGAGCCTGTCAAACAGTCCGGTTTCAAGGAGGGCGACCGACGAGGTGAGCGGGCCGGATTTTTCCGCTTCTCCGGCGATGGCCAGAACCTCGCTGACGCCGGCTTCACCGGTCAGGCGCTTGATGCGGCGCTCGAATGCCTGGAGGGATGGATAGCGGCGGGCGGCCATGTGCGGCACGGCGATGAGCTTGTTGTCCTGCAGGATGCGCGCGGCGTCGACGATCATGTCTTCCGGCGCGTTGCCGAGATCGGTGACATAGACCTGGGTTCCCGCCGGAATATGGGCGAGCAGCGCGGTCTTCTCGATGACCTGTTTCGGCGACATTTCCGTGGAGGCGGGGAGCCGTCCGGTATCCAGCAGTCGCTGTTCAGTCATGCTCCGTACCTCCACTGTCCAAAAGCAATTTCAGCCGGTCCTTCGGATAGGCGGAAACCAGATCGTCCAGACCCATGTCCGCCTCCATTTCCAGATCGTCGGAAACCTCGACCGGGTCGGTGCGGCGCCACTCGGCCATATAGGCGTCGCTGTCCCTGGCGCCGATGCGCATGGCGCAGGCGTCAATCGCTTCCATGAACATGGCGGGCAGTTCCCGGCGGGCGGACTTGCGTCCCTTCTTCACCAGCACCTGCGCCGGGATGTCTCGCCAGTAAACGAAGATTTTCTGAGCCATTTCATTCCCGATGATGAAGCCGTGACCGTTCATCCATCATTGCCGGAAGCCGGCCTTTTGCTTTCGCCTGATAGCGGCATCCCGACGTGAAAAACCGACTTCCGGCAGGCGAATGCCAGGGACTGTCAGGTCGCCGGTTCCTGTGCCAGGAACGGCGCCAGCAATCCGTAGCCGGTCTGCTTCATCTCGAAGGCGAGCCCGAGCCGGTCCGCGGCCTTCCGGGCGGCGTCCGCCAGGTCGGGGTCGTCGGTCTGGGCGATATAGAGCACGCGCGTGTAGTGGCCGAAATACATGTCCCTGAGATGGGGGTGCCAGTCGAGGCCGAGCGGTTCGATCACCATGGTCTGGAAGTGGCGTGCCAGAAAATCGGTGAGGTAGAAGGTGCCGAGCTGATCCTCCTCCATCCGGTCGAAGTCATCGATACCGGAAAAGAAGGCATAACAATGCGCCCCTTCGAGGCGCCGCGCGCCGGTTTCCTCCAGCACCCTGTCCAGCAGTCCACCGGTGCCGCAATCGCCATAGGCCACCAGGATGTCCGCATAGGCATCGCGGTTCATCTCGATGGTGCGGCGGACCTCGCCGGGGATCTTGTCGGGAGAGTTGTGCAACTGGGCGGGCAGGCAGGTCAGATCGATATGGTCGAGCCCGGATTGCCTGCGGATCGCGATGATTTCGCGCGCCAAGGCACCGCAGGCAATGACCAGCACGCGCCCGGTCTTGTCGTCTGCGCTCCGGTCTTGCGCGGTTCCCTCGGCCTCGACCGGAAAAAGAGGCTCACCAGCCAGCATGTCGGCCGCCTCCCGGAACATGTCCGGATCAGCTCCGGTTTGCCAGCTGGTTGTGCCGGCGGGCGATCAGGTCCTTCGCCATTTCGACCGCCACGGCCGCGTCGCGGCAATAGCCGTCGGCGCCGACAGCCTCGCCGAATTCCTCGTTCAGCGGCGCACCGCCGACGAGCACGATATAATCGTCCCGGATGCCCTTGGCCTTCATCTCGTCGATGACGACCTTCATGTAGGGCATGGTGGTGGTCAAAAGCGCGGACATGCCGAGGATGTCGGGCTGATGCTCCTCGATCGCGGCCAGATAGTTCTCGACCGGATTGTTGATGCCTATGTCGATCACTTCGAAGCCGGCGCCTTCCATCATCATGGACACCAGGTTCTTGCCGATGTCGTGGATGTCGCCCTTGACGGTACCGATGACCATCTTGCCGACCTTCGGCGCGCCGGTCTCCGCCAGCAGCGGCCGCAGGATGCTCATGCCGGCCTTCATCGCATTGGCCGACAGCAGCACTTCGGGAACGAACAGGATGCCGTCCCGGAAATCGACACCGACGATGCGCATGCCTTCGACGAGGGCTTTCGTCAGAACGTCATAGGGCACCCAGCCGCGTTCCAGAAGAATGTTGACGGCTTCCAGGATTTCATCCTGAAGGCCATCGTAAAGATCGTCGTGCATCTGTTCGACAAGTTCGTCGTCGGACAGGGAGGCGAGATCGATATCGTCTTCGTCGGACATGAGCGGCTCCAGATCGGTGCAAGGACCTTCAACTTGAGAAAAAACCTTATGCCTCAAGCCGCTTTGCCCGATATCTCCAAAGCGACACGGCCAGTCGTTCACGCGACAGCATCATTTCTCCTGGCATTGCTCCGGCTACGGGTTGAAGATCGCGCCCGAATATTCGTACCCTGAAAATCCTGTTTGCCGATATCGGTACCCTGCCACCCAACTCCCGGACCATCGATGACACGAGTTCTCCCTGCACGTTCAGGCGCTTTCCCGACTATGAGAAGAGCCTTTTCCGGACTGGTCTTTCTTGCATTTTTGATCAGTGCCGCGATGCTGCCTCTGGCAACCGGCGCCGTCGCCAAAGACACAGACACGTCCGGGGCTGCCGTAAATTGGTCCAATCCGGTCATCTCCTGGGTCTATGAAGACTATTCCGCGGACGAATTGAAAACGGTCTATCGGGCGCTTCACGACAGGGGCTTCTTCGTCAGCAACGTCGCGACAGCCGACCTGACGCGTCCGGACCTGGTCTCGTATATCATTCGGTATCAGGCTCATATTGCCGCAGACCGGACGGGTTACCTGAGCCGCCGCCAATTGGAGGATCTGCTTGCCGATCCGGAAGCGCCCCCGCTTCAAGAAACGCAGCAGGTACGCAGCAATCGGCTTCTGGACGGTAAAACGGCGGCAGAACAAGACCTTTGGAGGGCCGACTGGCAGAAACTCGGCTATTCGCTGGATCAGAAGAAACGGATCTACCGGGCACTCCACCATCTCGGCCTGGCCGACAGGGCGGAGATGGTCGCGGACTTCTCATTGCGGCTCGACCTGATCAAGGTCGTGCGCGCCTATCAGATGCAGGTTGGGTCTAATCCCACGGGTTTTCTGACCCGGGAGCAGGCGGAAACGCTGCTCGCCGTCAACGCGCCGCTTTTGCCCGGCGAACGGCAGGCAAAGCTGTTCGCAACGTACGGAAGCTTGCCGGTGCTTGGGTATTTCAGGGACCTTGGCCAGCAGGAATATGGAATCAGCAAGCCTGTTTCGACGGTCATCAAACGCTTTCAGGGCAAATTCGGTAGGCGCGTGGACGGCTATATCTCCACGGAACTGTTCGAAGCCGTGAAGACGATACCGCTGCGCGTGATGAGAGAGCAAGGCGCCGGGCATTTCCTCTTCGCCGATTTTGAGGAACTTCCCGTCTCCCGGGACTGGAAACTGTGGAAGGACGAGGCCGCGCACATCTGCGAGGCCTTTACGGCTTCAATTCACGAGGACGGTTTCACCGGCAGTGCGTCGCCGTCCAGCGTTTCGCTCTATCGTGGTCACGACTGGAACTACAATGAAGTCGCCACCAGCATTCATCTCGTGAACTGGAAGCCGGATACCATCGCGGAAATGCGCGTCAGCGGACGACGCTACTACGTCATGTCACCGCGGGGCTCAACGCGGTTCGTGGCGAAGGATGGTTCAAGACCCAATTCGCCACGGAAAAACTATGCAAACCTCTTCAATGGGATGCTGCGCGCGAACGGGTTCGAGATCAGCTATGAAACCGTGTTCGGGACCAGGGTCGTCGTGAGCTTTTCGGCGATGGGTTTGACCAAGCAGCTACGCGCCCTGATGAAAGTTTGTTGAGCCCGGACGGTTGCCGGCCAGTTGAATGAAAAGGGCGGATCATCTGATCCGCCCGGATCGCTGGATCGTTGAGTCCGGTCCACACAGATCAGAACAACCCCTCGATCTGCCCCTGGTCATCCAGCCGGATGTGATTGGCCGACGGCACGCGCGGCAGGCCGGGCATGGTCATGATCTCGCCGCAGATCACCACGATGAAACCGGCGCCGGCGGACAGGCGTACCTCGCGCACCGGCAGGCTGTGGCCGGTCGGCGCGCCACGCCGTTGCGGGTCAGTGGTGAAGGAATACTGGGTCTTGGCCATGCAGACCGGCAAATGGCCGAACCCGTCTTCTTCCCAGCGGTGGAGCTGGTCGCGCACGGACTTGTCGGCCAGCACCTCGTCGGCGCGGTAGATCCGCTTGGCGACCGCTTCGATCTTCGAAAACAGGGACAGGTTGTCGTCATAGAGCGGGGCGAACTGGGCCACGCCGCTGTCTGCAAGTTCGGCGACGTGGGCGGCAAGCTCCTCGGTGCCCGCCGAGCCGTCGGCCCAGTGAGTGGCGAGCACGGCCTCGACACCGAGTTCGGTGCAATAGGCTTTGACGGCCTGGACTTCGGCCTCGGTGTCGGCGGTGAAATGGTTGATGGCGACGACGGCGGGCACGCCGAACTGCTTGATGTTCTCGATGTGGCGGCCGAGATTGGCGCAGCCCTTGACGACGGCGTCCACATTTTCCGAGCCGAGATCGTCCTTCGCGACGCCGCCGTTCATCTTCAGCGCCTTGATGGTAGCGACAATGACGACCGCATCCGGATGCAGACCGGCCTTGCGGCACTTGATGTCGAAAAATTTCTCCGCCCCGAGATCCGCGCCGAAGCCGGCTTCGGTGACGACATAGTCGGCAAGATTCAATGCTGCCTGCGTTGCGACCACCGAGTTGCAGCCATGGGCGATATTGGCGAACGGGCCGCCATGGATGAAGGCCGGGTTGTTTTCCAGGGTCTGCACCAGGTTCGGCTGCATGGCCTCCTTCAACAGCACGGTCATGGCACCGTCGGCTTCCAGGTCGCGGGCGGTGATCGCCGTGCGGTCGCGCCGGTAGGCAACGATGATGCGGCCGAGCCGCTCCTGCAGGTCCTTCAGGTCGGTCGCCAGACACAGGATCGCCATGATCTCGGAGGCAACCGTGATGTCGAAGCCGCCTTCGCGCGGGAACCCGTTGGTGACGCCGCCGAGGGAGCAGACGATTTCACGCAAGGCCCGGTCGTTCATGTCGAGGACGCGGCGCCAGGTCACCCGGCGCAGGTCGATGCCGAGGTCGTTGCCCCAATAGATGTGGTTCTCGATCAGGGCCGCCAGCAGGTTGTGCGCCGAGGTGATTGCGTGGAAATCGCCGGTGAAGTGCAGGTTGATGTCTTCCATCGGCACGACCTGGGCATGGCCGCCGCCGGCCGCGCCGCCCTTCATGCCGAAGCAGGGGCCCAGCGACGGCTCCCGCAGGCAGATCATCGTGTTCTTGCCGATTCGGTTGAGGCCGTCGCCGAGACCGACCGTGGTCGTGGTCTTGCCTTCCCCGGCCGGGGTCGGATTGATCGCCGTCACCAGGATCAGCTTTCCGGTCTTGCGCCCGTTCAGGGCCTCGATGTAATCCGCGGAAATCTTCGCTTTGGTGCGGCCGTAGGGCAGCAGGGCGTCTTCGGGAATATCGAGCCGGGCGCCGATCTCCTGGATCGGTTTCATGCTGGCTGCGCGGGCAATTTCGATATCGCTGGCCATGGGGCGTCTCTCCGGGAGGGGTGGTTTTTAGGACGCGCTCTCATGGCGCGATGTACGTTCTCAGAACGCTAAGAGAGCGGGCGGTGCAGCAATTGTTCCGAATGCGACAGGATGCGCCCCGGAAGCGACGGTTTGGGCTTCACCCCATCAGATAGCATGAAACGCCTTGTGATGAAGTGCCACTTGTCGCCGGCTTCTTTCAGAAGGGGCTGTCTGTCCGCCGCGCAAGCATCATTGCGACACGATCCAGGGGATACAGATACCGATTGCATTGTCCGGCAGAACGGTTTTTGATTCTGTCATGACAGATTCCGATATTCTTTCCCGACTTCCCGAACGACTGAAAAAGGCCCGCCGCGCGCAGGGTCTCTCGCTGGAAGCCGTCGAAAAGCTCTCCGGTGTGTCCCGCTCCATGGTCAGCCAGATCGAGCGGGGGGAATCCAACCCGACCGTGGCGACCCTGCTGAACCTCACCCGCGCGCTGAATGTCGATTTTGCCGGGCTTCTGGGCGAAGAGGCCGCCGAAGACCGGGTCGAGATCCTGCACGAGCACCAGACGCCCGCGCTCGATCGCGCCGGTGACGGCTGCAGGATCCGGATCCTGTCACCGCCGCAGGACACCGGCCGTTTCGAGGTCTACGAGCTGATTTTCAGCGACGGCGGCAGACTGGAAAGCAAACCTCACGAACGCGGCACCCGCGAGCAGCTCATCGCCGAGGACGGCCGGCTGGAAGTCACCTCGGGTGTCGCCAAGGGGGTCATCAATCGGGGCGACACGGCGCGCTATGCTGCCGATGTGCCCCATGGCATCGAGGCGGTCGGCGGCCCCGCACGCGCAATCCTGATGGTGGTCAAATTCTGAATCCGTTCAGGTGCGTCAAAATTCCGTCATAGTGGAAGTCATGTCTTCTATTGCGAACGAAAATCCGGCATGGTGGACAGAACGTTCATTTCGCCGGAGAAGCCCCCGTGTCCAATGCCTTTCTGACCCACCTTTCAAAGACGCTCGAAGAGATCGAGGCCGAAGGGCTCACGAAGCACGAGCGGTTGATCACCTCGCCCCAGGGCGGACTGATCACGGTTGACGGGCGCGAGGTCATCAATCTGTGCGCCAACAATTATCTCGGCCTTGCCGATCATCCCGCCCTTGAGGAGGCGGCCGCAAAAGCGCTCGGAACGAAGGGCTACGGCATGGCCTCCGTGCGCTTCATCTGCGGCACCCAGGATATTCACCGGCAACTGGAACAACGTCTCGCGGATTTCCTCGGCAAGGACGACGCCATCCTGTTCGCCGCGTGTTTCGACGCCAACGGCGGTCTGTTCGAGCCGTTGCTCGGGCCGGAGGACGCGATCATATCGGACGCGCTCAATCATGCCTCGATCATTGACGGCATCCGCCTGTGCAAGGCCAGGCGCTTCCGCTACGCCAATTCCGACATGGCCGATCTTGAGGCGAAACTCAAGGAAGCCCGGGAAGCGGGCGCCCGGCACATCATGATCGCCACCGATGGCGTCTTTTCCATGGACGGCTATCTGGCCGATCTGCCCGGCATCACGGCGCTTGCCGCAAAATATGACGCCGTGGTGATGGTCGACGACTGCCACGCGACCGGCTTCATGGGGCCGAAGGGCGAGGGCATGCCCGCCCATTTCGGCGTTGACGTCGATATTCTGACCGGAACCCTCGGCAAGGCGCTGGGCGGTGGCATCGGCGGCTATATCGCCGGACCGCAGCCGGTGATCGATCTCCTGCGCCAGCGCGCGCGGCCCTATCTGTTTTCCAATTCCCTGCCGCCGGCGATCGTCATGAGCGCGCTTGAGGCCATCCGGCTGGTGGAGGAGGGCGACGATCTGCGCAAGGCCTTGTTCGACAATGCACGCTACTGGCGTGAAGGGCTGGAAAGCCTCGGCTTCACCCTGCTGCCCGGCGAGCATCCGATCATTCCGGTGATGCTGGGCGAGGCGAAACTGGCCCAGGCGATGGCCTCGAAGCTGTTCGAGGAAGGTGTCCATGTGTCCGGCTTTTTCTTCCCCGTGGTGCCGCGCGGCCAGGCCCGCATCCGCACCCAGATGAACGCGGCGTTGACCCGGGCCGATCTGGACCGGGCCCTTGGTGCCTTCGAAAAGGCCGGCAAGGCGACGGGTGTCCTGTCATGAGCAGCAACCAGATGAAGGCGCTCGCCAAGTCCGAGCCGCGGGAGGGCCTCTGGATGACGCGGGCGCCCGTGCCGGAAATCGGTCCGGACGATGTCCTGATCCGGATCAGAAAGACCGGGATCTGCGGCACGGACATCCACATCTGGAACTGGGACGACTGGGCGGCGCGGACCGTCCCGGTGCCGCTGATCACCGGGCACGAGTTCGCCGGGGAGATCGTCGAACTGGGCAGGAACGTCACGGATCTTGAAATCGGGCAACGCTGTTCGGGCGAAGGGCACCTGATCGGGCGGCATTCCCGCCAGTCCCGGGCGGGCAAGTTCCACCTGGATCCGGAAACCCGTGGCATCGGCGTCAACGAGCAGGGCGCCTTTGCCGAGTTCCTGCGCCTGCCGGCCTTCAACGTCGTGCCGCTGCCCGACGAAATCGACGACGAGATCGGTGCCATTCTCGATCCGCTCGGCAACGCGGTGCATACGGCGCTCAGCTTCGATCTGATCGGCGAGGACGTCCTGATCACCGGGGCCGGGCCGATCGGCATCATGGCGGCGGCCGTTGCCCGTCACGTCGGTGCCCGCAACGTGGTCATCACGGACATCAACCAGGTGCGCCTCGATCTGGCGGCAAGGGTCGCGGACGTCATGCCGGTCAACGTTGCCGAGCAGGATCTCAAGGGCATCGAAAAGAAACTCGGCATGAAGGAGGGATTCGATGTCGGCCTGGAAATGTCCGGCAGTCAGGCTGCGCTCGACCAGATGGTGGAGAACCTGGTGATGGGCGGCCGGATCGCGCTGCTCGGCATTCCGCCTGGCAAGTCCCCGGTGGACTGGTCGCGCATCGTCTTCAAGGCGATCACCCTCAAGGGGGTCTATGGCCGCGAGATCTTCGAGACCTGGTACAAGATGATCGCCATGCTCCAGAACGGTCTCGATGTGCGCAACGTCATCACCCACCGCTTTGGCGTCGACGACTTTCAGCAGGGCTTCGCCGCCATGAAGTCGGGTGAAGCCGGCAAGGTCGTCCTGACCTGGGCCTGAGGACCGGTTTTGGACGGCGTCCGGCCGCACAGAAGAACCTGTCGGCCCGATCCAGGGTCATCTCCGGTCTGGCCGGGGATCACCTCGGGTCGAGGGCCGTGCGGGCCTCGGCAAAGCCTTGAAGATTAGGAAAATCCGGCTTTTTGCGGCAGGCCGATCTTTTTCAAGATCATGACCACCGGGCACAGGCCGGTGAAGGAAGCCTGCACCAGATGGGCGCCAAGAATGCCCGTCAGCCAGAGCCAGTTGATATTCACATAGACGGCAAGTAGCACGGAAGCGACGATCAGCGCCCCGACAACGAGAAGAATACCTCTTTCCACGGTCATGATGGTCTCCTGGAGTTCATGAGGCCCTGTGGACGAATGCGTGAGGCTTTTCGTTCACAGACCATAGTTTCGCAAGGATGAAAGTATGCGCTCATTCCGTTGCGCGCACCAGCGGTTTCAAGCGCAAGTCTTCCGCGAACCCTGCGGCATTTTGCCAGCCGGTCTGAAACTGACGGGGACGTTCCCGGTCTATGCCGGCCTCAGCCAGCCGCTTTCGTAGGTGACACCCGAACAGCCTGAAAACCGGGCGGTGCGATCCAGCTCCGCCTCAAGTTTCGCAATCCGGCCTCTGGACGGCCTGATGCCCTGTTCTGGCCAATAGGCGCGCACGTGAAGCCGGTCGTCGCTTCGAAACGCCTTCATGTCGATCCGCCCGATCAGGCGGTCGCCCTCCAGAACGGGGAAGACGTAATAGCCGTATTTTCGTTTGGGTTCGGGAACGAATATCTCGATCCGGTAGCTGAAGCCGAACAGGCGCTCGGCGCGCTTGCGATCGCGCAGCGCGGGATCGAAGGGTGACAGAATGCGAACGCGGGATGGCGGATCCGGAAGATCGTCCAGGGTTCCGAGTGTTTCGGGAGAGGCGAAAACCTTCCGGTACGTGCCGTCGGCATTTTCGATCTCGATTTCGGCAAGGGTGCCGGCCTCCAGGCAGACCTGGCACCAGGTCCTGGCCTCCAGCGGCGTGATCAGGTCCCAGAACGCGGCGAGTTCGCCCGGCGTCGCGAAGCCGAGCCGGTCCAGTGCGGACCGTGCCGCCCAGTCGACCGTTTGGTCCACGTCGGGGGCAGGGCGCAGATGCGCGGACGGTATGACGCGCTCCGTCAGATCGTAGACTTTCTGAAAGCCGTCGCGGCGGCTCACGGAAAGTTCGCCGGTCCGCCAGAGGAACTCCAGTGCGGTCTTGGACGGATGCCAGTCCCACCAGCCGCCACTGCTGCGCGGCTCGTCGGCGCCGACCGATGCGGAGGTGACCGGCCCGTGGTCGCTGATCTGCTTGCGGATCTCCTCGAATTTCTCCTCGAAGCCGGATCTGCGCCAATCCCGCCAGCGTCCTTTCAGCTTTTTCCGGTCCCTGCGGAACCGAAGCTGCCAGTGGGGGAAAAACTCGGTCGGGATGACGGCCGCATCATGTGTCCAGTGTTCGAACACATGACGGTCGCGCTCCAGCAACGATTTCAGGTTCTTTTCCCTGTAGGCAGGCCGGCGCGCCGCCAGGATCATGTGATGTGCGCGGGCCACCGTGTTGATGCTGTCGACCTGGACGAACCCGAGCGTGTCGATAACCGCACGCAGATCATCGCCCTTGCCGCTTCCCTTGGGTGCGGTGGCAAGTCCGTGTCTGTCGAGGAAAAGGCGCCGGGCAAGGCCGTTCGGCATCCTGAGAAGAGCAGCAGGCATGAACGCACGGTATCATCTTGCCGCGACGGATGGAACGCACTGCAAGGAAGTCAGGCGTTCCAGGCGAATTATTGTAAATATTAACAATGCTTTGGGTCGCGGTACGACCATTCAGTACAAAAACACACCCGCAATACACGTTTACCGTGTCTATTCCGATTGACCGGGTGAGTGAAAACAGTTTCACTCAAATCGTGGGCATGCGAATTTTTGAGCTGGGCAGGTAAAAAAATGAGTAAATGCAATAGGTTAAAAAAATTAATTGCGAATTTCTGTGTTGCGGTTCTTTTCAATGTGGTTGCGGGTCAGGTACACGCAGCCTCTGAATCCTGTTCGACTGTCAAGCTGAACGGCTCAAGCGTCTGGTTTCCGGTTTCCATGCGGGAAGAGCCTGCCGGCGGCCTGCGGGGCGTTTTTCCGGATCTGGCGGGCAGGATCTTCGATATCCTTGACGTACGATTGAAATCCGGGCCGGATCTGCCCTGGAAAAGGCAGCTCACCTTGCTCGAGAACGGCCAGATCGATGTTCTCGCCGGAGCCTATGTGACCAACGAAAGGCTTCAGAAATTCGGTGTCAGTCGGCCCGTCATGAAAGAGGATGTCGCGGTTTTCATCCGCGCCGGTCTGCCATTTCGCCCGCAAGGCCCGGCGGAGCTGGCGGGGCTGCGCGGTGTTGCCCCGTTCGGGGCCTCCTTCGGGGAGGAGTTCGATACGTTCGCCGAAGTCAATCTTGCGATCGACCGGCATCCGGTCGATGATCTCAAGACACTCATCCGGCTTCTGATCGAGGACAAGGCCGACTACATGGTCAGCTCGCGTCTGGGCGGGGAGCGGTTGGTCGGACAGATGTCCGCCTACGGTGTGGTGGAAGTCCTGCCCTGGCCGGCGGCCGTGAACACGCTGCATTTTCTGTTCTCCAGGGCAACGCCCTGCATTGATTTGCTGCATTCGTTCAATGCGGAACTGGAGCGGCAAATCGATGCCGGCAAGCTCGAGGACGACATGAATATCTATGGCCATGGTGCGGACAGCCGGACACCGGGTTAGAAACACGGCGCCTTCGAGGCGGGCGGGATGACCGTCTGGTCAGGCACGGGGTTCGAATTGGCCGCGATCGCTGCCGGCGTGTTTCTCTGTGCAGGGTTCGTGAAGGGGTTGGTGGGCTTCGGCCTGCCGACAATCGCGCTGGGGCTGATGACGCTCTTGGTCGGTGTGGAAAAGGCCATGGTCCTGATCCTGTGGCCGGCAGTCGTCTCCAATGTCTGGCAAGGAGTGTTCGGCGGGCATCTGCGTTGTCTTCTGGCCCGGCTCTGGCCTTTTCTCGCCTGTGCGGTCCTGATGCTTGCGGCCGGAACGTTTTTGCTCACGCGGCTGCCGGAAGGGGCCGCGGATCTGCTTCTCGGCGTATTGATGATCGGCTACGCGGTTCCGTTGCTGGCGGGGGGCGCGCCTGGGATTCCCGAAAGGCTGATCGCCCCGGTTGGCGTGATCGCCGGTCTGGTGAACGGGGTTCTTGCCGGGATGACCGGGTCCTACACGGTCCCCGGCGTGATGTACCTACAGGCGGCAGGACTGCCGAGAGATCAGCTGATCCAGGCCATGGGCCTCCTGTTTCTGCTGTCGACGTTGGCACTGGGGGCGTCTCTCGGCGGCTTTGGACGGGTGGGCGGACACGACCTGCTGATGTCGCTTGCTCTTGTCGTGCCCGCGCTCGGCGGCGTGTGGGCGGGACGCGGATTGCGCCGGCAGGTCTCGGAGGCAGCCTTCCGCAAGCTGGTTCTGGCAGCCATCCTGTTGCTTGGCCTGTACCTCGTTCCGCTGGGAATGTGGCGTCTGTACGGCTGAGACGTATGCGAAAGGACGCTGTCAGATCCTGTGAACAAAAAACGCCGCGGCTCGACGCGGCGTTTTCCGGTCCGGTACCTTGTCGCCGCAAGCCTATTTGGCGACGAGGCGCATCGGCGTGGCGGTGCCGACACCGGATGTCGACTTGGTATTGGCCCACTGATAGGACTGGCGTTCCTCGGTCGGTGTGCACAGGAACCGCTCACGGTAGCATTTGGTAAAGTGAGACGTGGATGCGAATCCGCAGGCCAGGGCAACGTCCAGAACCGGACGGCTGGTCCGGCGCAGGAGGTCGCGGGCGGTCTCCAGCCGAAGCCGGAGGTAGTACTGGCCGGGGGTGCAGTTGAAATGCCGCCGGAACAGCCGTTCCAACTGGCGCGGTGACAGGTTGACGGTCATGGCCAGTTGCTGGCAGCTGAGCGGGTCCTCGATATGCAGGTCCATGATCCGGATGGCGTCGAGGATCTTGGCATTGGAAATGCCGGTCCGCGCCTCGATGTCGTGACGCTGCGCGGATTCGCCCGAACGCATGTTCTGATAGAGCGCGACTTCGGCAACCTCGTGGGCCAGATAGGCGCCGTGCTGGATCGCGATCAGACGCAGCATCATGTCGAGCGAGGCCATGCCGCCGGCGCAGGTGATGCAGTTGCGGTCGATCGCGAAAATGTCGGAGGTCACTTCCACATCCGGAAACTCTTCGCGCAGCGAGCGCAGGTTTTCCCAGTGAATGGTGCAGCGGCGCCCGTCAAGCAGATGGTAGCGCGCCAGGAGGTAGGCGCCCGTACAGATGGCGCCGAAGGTCCGGCCCATGGCGTTCAGACGGCGCAGCTTGTTGCCGAGATCCGCATTCAGCGGCAGCCGCTCGACATCGATCCCTGTACACAAAAGTGTAACATCGGCATCGTGAAGTTCGCGAATAGATTTTTTTACTGCGACTTCGCATCCGTTGCTTGCCAACACTGAATTCCCGTCAAGGGAATAAGTTGTCCAAGCGTAGTATTCCCGGCCAAGCAGCCGATTTGCTATGCGAAGGGGTTCGATCACGCTCGCGAAAGCGTTCATGGAAAAGCGGTCCAGGAGCACGAATGCTATGGTCTGGCCTGTTTCTTCGTGTGCGTGTCCAGACATTTACTTTGCCTCATAGGAAGGTATTATTGAAGCTAGTCTTTTGTTTGTAGTAAGCTTTGCAGCTTTTATTTATGTGTCAAATAAAAAAGACGAATTGCGCACTATTTCTACAGGTTGTCATAAATGGAGCAGAGGCGTGACCAGGCTGCTGCGCCCTGTGTCGGCCGGTTGCGGGAGCCTGTTGCGGGAGACGGCTGCCGGGGTGCGGTGCCTGTTTGCGAGGCACGGCTGCGCCTGCCAGACACCAAAATCATGGGTCCGTACCCTGAAACCTGACCGGCATTAGAATGTTTTTTTTGCGTCAAGCCGGTTTAGGGGTTCCGGGTTGCTTCAAGTCAATGCGTGAGTGGTGCTACATGGGTCATGATAGATTGTGTGCTATGACCCACGGACCCCGATTGATATGAATGTACTTGCCAAACCTGCCGATCTCGAAGACGCGGCTCCGGCCAACGTTTTCGTCGAAGAGGTGAAATCCGTCCAGCATTACACGGACCACCTGTTCCGGTTCCGGATGACCCGCCCTGCGAGCTTCCGGTTCCGCTCCGGCGAATTCGTCATGATCGGCCTGATGATCGACGGCAAGCCGCTTTACCGCGCCTATTCGATCGCCAGCCCCGCCTGGGACGAAGAGCTTGAATTCTTTTCCATCAAGGTGCCGGACGGTCCGCTGACCTCGCACCTGCAGAAAATCCAGCCCGGCGACGCCGTGCTGATGAAGAAAAAGCCGACCGGCACGCTGGTGAACGATGCGCTCGTTCCCGGAAAGCGGGTCTACATGTTCTCCACCGGGACCGGCATTGCGCCTTTCGCCAGCCTGATCCGGGATCCCGACACCTATGAAAAATTCGACCAGGTCATTCTCACGCATACCTGCCGGGAAGTTGCCGAACTGAAATACGGCGAAGACCTCGTGAACGAGACCATCAACGATCCCCTGATCGGGGAATTCGCAAAGGACAAGCTGGTCCACTACACCTCCGTGACCCGCGAGGATTTTCCGCGCAAGGGCCGCATCACCGATCTGATCAAGTCCGGCAAACTGTTCGAGGATCTCGGCGTGCCGCCGCTCGATCCAGCCATCGACCGGGGCATGATCTGCGGCTCCATGGACATGCTGCGCGATACCAAGGCATTGCTTGAGGAAGCGGGCCTTAATGAGGGCGCCAACAACAAGCCGGCCGAATTCGTGGTTGAACGGGCGTTTGTCGGCTAGACTTCGGACTGATTTCCAGTATCAGGCGGTTGCAGCGGGGCAGAGTGCCGCAAGAACGTTCCTGATGTTGCGGTCTTGGCAGGTCGCTATCAATTGCGGTTGGTATGCGCCTGCCTTTTCCACCATGTGCGACCCGGCGGGCTCTTGCCGCCGTGCGATTGGTCATGATCACGAGAGCCGGCCGCCATTTCGCGGACGGGTGTCCAAAACCGTTGTCCAGACAGCCTTCTCAGCCCATCGAACGAACCGATTGTAGAGGGTTTTCCCCGGGCCGCAGGCTTCCGGGGGATCGATCCTGCGACCGCCAGTCTTTGAAGCCAATCTTTGAACGTGCCGGTCTTTGAACTTGCCAGTCTTTGAAAATGAATTCTGCCGCTGATCACCTGCCGGTCATCAACACGCGGCTTGCCACGCGGTTCGGCTGGCAGAAATGGCGGCAGCTTTGAAAACTGTCCTTCTTTGAGCCAGAAACCCCCTCAGACATCGCCAAACTCCCATTCAGGAGTTTGAATAAGACTCTATCTGAATTGCAAATCCATATTAAGGTTCCCAGATGTACTATGCGGCGGCCTGTGCGAGCAGAAGAGGCCATCAGGCGTCGCGACCGCTTTGGGTACTGATCAATTGCCGAAAGGTGAACCAGCACGGGAACGCCGGTTTATGAAACGAAAAATTTGGATACAGGAGATTTTCCAAACATGCAGCTCTCTAAAATAACTGCAACGATGATGGCTCTGAGCCTCTTCGGCGCGGGGATAGGACAATCCGCGGCGGTGACTGCAGTTCCTCTTGCCGCTTCCTCGATAAATGCCGCTGCGCCAGATACGACTTCGGTTCATTCCGGGTTTGTGCAAATCGCTGAAAGAAAACGTGAAGTCCACAAACACAATAATCACAACAATAAAATCAAGAACAACAATGTCAACAACACGAAGATTGACCGCAATATAAACAATAAGAATGTCAACCGGAACGTGAATAACAAAACCGTCAACCGGAATGTGAACAATAACACGGTCAATCGGAATGTGAACGTGAATGTTGTTAACCGTCCGCGTGGGTGGCATGGCCAATACTGGGGCGCAGCCGTATTCGGCGTAACCCTCGGAACGCTTATCGTCGTTGCGGCGAACACACCACCGCCGGCACCTGATCCGACACTTTGCTGGACGTGGAGCAACAGCGCCATGACCGAAGGTTACTGGTATTATTGCACAGGGGGCTGAACTCGGTTGCGCTTGCCGTTTCAAAAGTGGGAACGACCTGAAAGCGTGATTGTATGGGGCCGTGCCCTAAGTCCAAACTCAACTTAAAGAACCCCTTGGAGGGCTTGTTCCGGTCCGCCGGCAAAAAGCATCGCGGGTCCTGGCCGATGCTCCGCATCGAGCTGGGACACGCTCCTCGTGGATGGCTCTCGGATCACGGTCGATCAGGGTCTTGTTTGATGAGCTTCGGAAGACTTTGTTTTTACCAGAATCAGAAAGGCCGGATCCTTCCGGCCTTTTTTGCATTTCACGGTCAATTCGGGGCAATGACTGCTTCAGGGGGGCATTCGCGCCGAAGAAACGCTGTCAGGACCTGCTAATCTGTGGAAGGTGAGGTCCAAGGAGGCGGTATCAATATCAACTGCTTAGTGCTTGCCATACTGTTTTGGCCAATGCACGTCGCAAGGCATGGCCTCTTTTACGAAGGCTTGGGTCCGGTTTGGGTTTCTCGACATGAAAGTTATCGCTGAACTCGGCATCAACCACCGCGGATCTTCAGGTGTCGCAGAACAGCTGATCGATATCGCCGCGGACGCCGGAGCCTGGGCCGCGAAGTTTCAGTACCGCGCCCGGCACGGCTTCTATCAGGCCACCGACGAAATCGGCGACGAAATCCTCAGCCGCGAAATCGATGACAGCTACATTTCCCCGGACACCGTGCTGCAGCTCGCGGACCGGATTCGGCGGAAGGGCATGGCTGCGGGGATCAGTTTCTTCAAGTTCGAGGACAGCGCCGATTTCGGCGACCGCATCCGGGAATTCGACTTTTTCAAGGTGCCGTCCGCGGAACTTCTCAACGAAGACCTGATCTTTTCCATGGCCGGGCTCGGCAAGCCCCTGATCCTGAGCACGGGCGGTCACGGCGAAGAAGACATATTCAGGGCGATCGAGGCGACGGCGTCGATCGCAGATGTCACTTACCTGCACTGCATCTCGAATTATCCGGTCCTGCTCGGCAACCAGCAGATGCGGTTCCTGCGGACCTTGCGGGCAAAAACAGGATCGGCCATCGGCTATTCAAGCCACGATCAGGACTGGGAGGTCTGTCTGGTCGCCGCCGCCAACGGGGCGACGGTGTTCGAACGGCATCTGACCATGGACAAGCTCGGCCAGGGGATCGACGACAGCTCGAGTTCCGATCCGCAGGAATTCCGCCGCATGTGCAAGCTCCTCAACGCCTATGACGATGTTCAGGGCAACGGCCGGCGCGAGGTCAACCAGGGCGAGCGCATCAACATGCAGAACCTGGGCTCGTCCCTTTATGCAAGCCGGGACATAGCTCCCGGCGAAACGCTGTCCGCCGACAACACGGTGGTCAAGGCCCCGCGCAAGGGGCTGACCTGGTCCGACGTCAAACGGCGCGGGACGCCCGCGGTCAGGCGGCCCGTTGCGGCGGGTGCGGCTGTATCCGGGCTTCATTTCAGCGAAGCGAAAGCGCCGCTCGAAGACGCGCTGGTGGCCTTCTGCGATGACAGGCAGCTGTCGATCCCGCTCCGTCTGCATGATGCGGAAGTCCTGCAAAAGCGGTTTCCGATCCGCAACAACGAGCTGCATCTTTCCTGTCAGGAAGTCCGCAGCTTCGGTGAGGACATGGCGGCCGGCCTCTCGCAGCTTGACCTCAGCCGCCATTATTCCATTCACATCCCCGACTATATCGACAGCAAGACCCTGATCGATCCGCTCGCCGGCGATGACCGCATCCGCACGGGAAGTCTCAGGATCATCGAGACCTGCGTGGATCTGGCGCTGGAGCTTCAGGCGAAGACCGGCGCCACTGTGCCGATCGTCGGCAGTTTCTCCCGATTGCGGCCGGAAGGAAAAAAAGACACCTATCTGCGCCTGCGCGACTGTCTGGAGGAAACCGGCAGCGCGCGCGGCAGTCCGATCTATCCGCAATGGCTGCCGCGCATCGCCTGGTATTTCGGCGGCGCCGATGTGCTCGACATGTTCTGCGGTGCCGACGACATCGATGTTGTCGTCGAGATCGGCATGGAACTCTGTCTTGACCTGTCGCATCTGATCCTGTCCGCCAATTATGCCAAGGACGACTGGCGGCAGTGGTGCGACCGGCTGATGCCGCTGGCCAGGCACATTCATATCGCCGATGCCACCGGCATCGACGGCGAGGGCATCGAGTTCGGCCGGGGAGACCTCGGCGACCCCGGCGTTTATCTCGACGGACCGCAGCGCAAGGTTCTGGAAGTCTGGCAAGGTCACCTGTCCGAAGGCGACGGGTTCGACAACGCCATCCGGCAATTGGGAGAAAAACATGGCTAAGGTGCTGATCACCGGTATTTCCGGGCAGGACGGGGCATTTCTGGCGCGGGCGCTATTGGAACGCGGCGACGAGGTCTGGGGTGCGATGCGGCGCGGAAGCACGTCCAAGACCGGCCGGCTCAAGGAGCTCGGCATTCGCGAGAAGGTCAAGTTCTGCACACTTGAGGTGACCGAATTTGCCAATGTGCAGAGCGTGCTGAACGAGATCCGTCCGGAGCTGATCTTCAACCTCGCGGCCCAGAGTTTCGTCGCCGACAGTTTCCAGTTCCCGCATTATACGTCCGACGTGAACTACATGGGGGTCCTGAATATCCTGGAAGCCATGCGTCTGCTCAAGCTGGATGCGAAGCTCTACCAGGCTTCGACGTCGGAAATGTATGGCGATGTTCTGGAAAAACCCCAGACGGAAAAGACGCCGTTCAATCCGCTGAGCCCTTATGCGGTGTCGAAACTGGCCGCGCATTCCCTGGTCGTGAATTACCGGCAGGCCTACGACATGTTCGCCACCTCGGGCATCCTGTTCAATCACGAGTCCGAGCTCAGGGGCTATGAATTCGTCACCCGCAAGATCACCAGCTGGCTGGCGCGCATCAAGCTGCAGAACGCGGAAGCCATGCCGCTCGGCAACCTGAGCAGCGTGCGCGACTGGGGCTATGCGCCGGAATACACCGACATGATGATCAAGATGCTGGATCATGACCGGCCCGACGATTTCGTGATCTCGACCAACACCGAATACACGGTCCGCGAGTTCCTGTTCATGGCGGCGCAGGAAGTCGGCTTCGATCTCCATTCCGAAGGCGAGGGCGCTGAAGAGAAGTGCTACGACCGAAAGACCGGCCGTCTGATCGCCTTTGTCGATCCCCGCTATTTCCGGGCGTCCGATGTCGTCTACCTGCGCGGCGACAACACCAAGGCCCAGGAAGTCCTCGGCTGGAAACCCGAAGTGCTGGCGCCCGATATCGCGCGACGCATGGCCATCTACGATCTGAAGAAGGCCGCCGTCGACATGCCGGGGCTGTAGCATGAGCGAACGCGTCGTTGCGGTGATCCCGGCCCGGGGCGGCTCGAAGGGCATTCCCGGCAAGAATATCAAGCCGTTTCTGGGTCTGCCCCTGGTGGCCCATTCGATCCGGGCGGCGCTGGCCGCCGGAACGGTTTCGGAAGTCGTCGTCTCGAGCGACGATGACGGGATCCTGAAGACCGCGGAAGACCATGGCGCGACGGGCCTGAAACGGCCGCCGGAGATCGCCGGGGACGAAGCCTCGTCGGAATCGGCGCTGCTGCACGCGATTGCCGCCCATCAGGGGTGCGCGGACGCGGACACGCTCGTGATGTTGCAATGCACTTCGCCGTTGACCACGGCCGGGGAAATCGATCTGGTGGTGCGCGCTCGCGCCGCCCTGGCAGCAGATACGGCGTTTTCGGTGGTCGATGTGCATGCGTTCTTGTGGGAGATCGCGCCGGACGGCAGCGGCATCGGTGTCAATCACGATGCTTCCAGGCCGCGTCAGCGCCGCCAGGACCGCCCAAAGCAGTTCCGCGAGACCGGCGCGATCTATGCATTGCGCAAGGCCGGTTTCGGAGAGGCTGGCCAGCGGTTTTTCGGCTGGAGCGTTCCCGTGGTCCTGCCGGACGCGCCGGAAATCGACCTGGACACGCCGCGCGACTGGATTGCGCTGGAAGCCTACGCGAAGGCGGCCTGCAGGACGCCGGACTGAAGTCCGCCGCAAATGGCTGAAAAAGGCAAGTTGTGATGACGAGCATCTTTGAAACACTGTCGCGGATCGGCGTTGCCGCCGAGGACAGCCGTGAAGTCTATTCCGCCGGGACACGCGACCGGGACGATGTCACCGTGTACCGGGACAGCCGGTCCGGTGTCATCTACATAGACGGCTTTTTCGGCGGCGACGAGGTTTACCGGGAGGGCGGTTACCGGGAAATCAATCTGGCGAATACCGGTGCCCGCGACTATGAAATCTCGCGGGACGCCGGGCGCCGCGCCGCTGCTTGCATGCCGTTCGTGTGCGGACGGGATATCGTCGATTTCGGCTGTGGCGACGGTGCCTTTCTGCGCGCGGTTCAAGGCACGACCGGCTCGTGTTGCGGCATCGAACTGCAGCGCGATTATGTCGACGCGCTGAACCGAGAAGGTATCGCGTGTCACACTTCACTTGACGTGCTGATGGACGACAGCATCGACACCGCCCTCAGTTTTCATGTCCTGGAGCATCTGCCGGAGCCTCTTGAGGTGCTGCGCGATCTGCGCCGGGTCCTGAAGCCAGGCGGAACCGCTGTGCTGGAAGTGCCGCACGCCAATGATTTTCTTCTCAAGGACCTCGATTGCGAAGCCTTCCGGTCCTTCACCCTGTGGAGCCAGCACCTCGTGCTGCACACGCGCGACAGCCTCAAGCGCCTGCTCGGCGAGGCCGGTTTCGAACAGGTCGTGGTGGAAGGCGTGCAGCGTTATCCGCTGTCCAACCATCTGACGTGGCTCTCGGCCGGCAAGCCCGGCGGCCACAAGTCCGCGCTTTCGGCTCTGGACACGCCCGAGTTGAGCGGGGCCTATGAGGCCGCGCTCAACAGGATCGACGCGACCGACACGCTGGTCGCAATCGCCCGCAATCCTGGTTGATCGGCATGGTGCGGGGCGTGTCCCGCAAGGCCGGGATGAACATGCCTCTCCTCCGGTGGGGACGGGGCTGAACATGCTTCAGAGGTCGCCCCGGCTCAGGTCCAAGTTCAGGTCCAAGTCTAGGTTCAGGTCGGGACGGCGTCAGGTGATGTGGTCCGCGCCACGCTTGGGCAGGGCTTCCCGAACCCGGTCCTCACAGGCCCAGGCGCTCGTTCCGCCGGTCCGGTGACCAGCTCTCCAGTTGACGGTCCATTTCCTTGATGATCTCGGGCACGAACTCGGCGCAGGCACGATCCGTGTAGGGCCGCATGTAGGTCATGGACGGGTACCACGGCGGGTTCGCCTGTCCCAGGTTAAGCGCCGCTTCCTGCTGTCCGAAGCGGATGGAGGGTACATTCAGGAGACCTGCCATGTCGGCCACGCTGGTGTTGGCTGATACGACAAAATCGCAGCAGGCCGTCAGTGCGGCCGCGCCCAGAAGATCGTCGAACAGATCGACATCCTCGAAACAGTTGAATGTTTCGGGGAAGCTGTTTTGGAAATAGGCGATTTCCTTGTCGATAGCCTTGTATTGCAGATTGACGAAAATGGCGTCCCGCGACGCCACCACAGGGGCAATGTCCGGTGCTGACAGGTAAAACCGGGCGCGGTTGGCAGCGAGGTTCTTCGAGCGCCAGGAGATGCCGATGACCGGTTTGTTTTCGTGGCCCGGCAGGCGCTTGAGATAGTCCCTTGCCCGCTCCTTCTCGAAGGAAAAGACCGGGCAGGGGGCGCGCCGGAACGATTCCAGATCGGGGCGGAAGAAATCCACGAGATCGGTGATGTTGGCATGCAGGTCATAGTCGGACAGGGTGGACCGCAGGTCCTTGTCCATGGCCGAGCGCCGGCACAGGGTTTGCGGGAACGAATACTGAAAGAACTGCGCACCCTTGTCGGAGAGTTCGACAATCACCTTGCCCGCCCGTGAAATCAGTTCCGGGAGCATCGTCCCGGCCCGCAAGGCATCGCCCAGTCCCTGATCGGACCAGACCAGAACGGTCTTGTCGGAGATGTCCTCGCCCTCCCAGGCGGGCACGTCGAACTTGCGGTCGTGTACCTTGGTGGACTTGTCCTCGAAACGGGCCTTGTGCAGCGCCCATCCGTTTGTCAGGTCGCCGTTTGCCAGATAGGCGAGCGACAGGTTCCAGTCGACCGTCCGGTTGTCCTCCGGAGCGTATTTCCTGGCCAGCTTCATCGTTTCCAGAGATTCCGCAGCCTGCCCGTTCATGAGGTAGGATACGCCGAGCGTGATCGCCTTGTGGTAATTGCGCGGATCGGAACTGAACGCCATTTCGGCATATTTCACGCTCTTGCGCGACTCGTTCATGGTGAACAGCAGGCGCGCGGCCTCGTGTTCCACGTCACTGTTTCCCGGAAACCGTTCCAGCGCCTCGGTGAGTTCGTATTGCGAAGGCTCGAATTGTTTCATTTTCAGGCGCGCACGGGCGCGCTGAATGAAGTTGTTCGCGTTGTCGGGTTGCAGCATCACCGCCTTGGTGAAAAAATTGACCGCGTGTTCTGCCTGGTCGGCTTCCATCAGAAGCAATCCGAAATTCTGATAGGCATCGACATAGTCGGGAAAATCGACGATGAGGCCCTGGAAAATATATTCGGCTTCCTGGTGTTCGCCCTTCCGGGTGAGCGCGATGCCCTTGATGTTCCTGGCCTCGCGTTCCTTTGGATTGAGCGACAGCGCCTTGTTGCTGAGCGCCAGCAGCGTTTCGGCTTCCGCGCCGACATCAATCATTGCCCGGGCGAGGTTGGCGTAAAAGGACGATTCCTTCGGATTGCTGGCAACCGCGCGCTGAATGTAGTCGATGGCGCGCTTCGGATAGCCGAGCTGCCGGTAGGTCACCCCCAGGAGGTTCAGGGCGTCGGGATGGTTCGGAATCTTCTTCAGCACCTGCTGATAGCAACGCTGGGCTTTTTCCAGCTCGCCGGCTTTTTGATAGTTCAAGCCTTTCAGCAGCTTCTCGAGAACCTTTTTCTGGGGAGCGGTCTGGACAGTCATCACGTCTCTGCTTCAGCGGGAATCACTTCGCGAGGATAGCAGGTGGGCGTCCGAAAGGCAGGGGAGGAGGTTTTACCGGGGCAATCCCCTGGGGATTGCCTTGGAACGGTGCCGCCGGACAGGGGCCACACGCCCCCTATTGCCGACGGAACTGCTGTTGCCGGAACTGTTGCCGCTGATGGCGTTGCGGCTGGTTGCGCTGCCGCCCGTAGGTCTGGCCACGATGCTGCTGGCGCTGGTAGCTTTCCCTGTTCGATGGCAGGGACGGCTGTCGAATTTGTCTCTGCCGCTGTTGCTGCTGCCGAATTTGCCGGCGTATCCGGTAGGCGTCCAGATCCTGCCGGCGGCGCATGTCGTCCAGTTCGCGCCGCATCTGTTCCAGGCGCTGCCGTTCCAGTTCGAGGATACGTCTTTGCTGCTCCATATTCGCCTGGGCGAGTTGCTGAGCATCCGCGGCGAGCGCTGAAACGGGCGTGAGGCCCGCCGGGACGCACAGCGCAAGCATCACGATGAAGGCCGGCGGGATGAGTGTCCGGCACCAGACCGACCGGAAGATGACTGTCTGAAACATCGAAGCGCTTGCTCGTGAGCCGTTGCTGAACCGGTTCCCGGTCCGGGAACCACTGCCGAAACGCTACCCCCGATTGCTTTCGCCGGGCATTCCATCTGGGAGATATGCCCAGTTATCCCGCTGAGGGCCGATCATGATTCATCTGATGGTCCGTTTCCGTCGGCCGGTAAGACGCCGGCTGCCCATCAGGGGCGCCGGAATGCGGCAACACTACTGAAAACACATCTGAAACTGGAAAATGGTGGGCGATACTGGGATTGAACCAGTGACCTTTCCGGTGTGAACGGAATGCTCTCCCGCTGAGCTAATCGCCCCAAGATCCGTGTGGATGGCGGGTGTCTAAGGGATGCCGCGGGGCTTGGCAAGTCCTTTTTGGCAGATGTCCGGGAGCCGGTTCCCGAAAAGGCCGCAATTAGAGCCGACGATCCGCGCGGGTTTGCATTTCCGGAGAAATTTTTATGATTTTGCGTGTTTCATCCGCCGTTTTCCTGCTGGTTGCCCCGCTCGCTTCGGCAACAACGGTCCTTGGGGCGGACAATGGTCCGATCACCTCCATCACCCTGTCCTCCGGCGGCCTGGCCGAGGTGGTGCGCCGCGCCGACATCGACAGCACCGGCCTGATCGAAATGACCGTGCCGCTCGACCAGGTCAACGACGTTCTCAAGAGCATCGTCGTCTTCGACGCCGCCGGTGCGGTCGAGGGCATTACCTTGCCGGGTCCCGACCCGCTTGCCGAGACCTTCAAGAATCTGCCGTTTTCGGTGGACGACCTTCAGTCCCCGGCGCGTTTGCTGTCGGCGCTGCAGGGCACGCGCGTGCGTCTCGATCGGGCCGGCGCCACTGTCGAGGGGCTGGTGCTCGGGGTCTCTGCCCGCGATGAGGGCGACCGGGGCCAGTCCTTCGTGGTCTCTGTTCTGAGTGACGGCCGCATCAAGGCGGTCGGGCTGTCCGCGGACACGGAAGTGACCTTCCTGGACGAGGATGTCCGGGTGAAGGTGGCCAGGGCGCTTTCGGCGGTCGGGCGCGGCAAGTCGGATGGCGCCCGCACGGTCGCCCTGAAGGTGGCCGGCGAGGGAGCCCGGCAGGTTGCCGTGTCCTACGTGGTGCCGGCGCCGATCTGGAAAACCGCCTACCGGGTGGTGACGCTGGCCGGCGACAAGGCACGGCTGCAGGCCTGGGCGGTTCTGGAAAACGCCAGCGGCGAGGACTGGGACAATGTCGAGGTGACCCTGTCATCGGGTGCGCCGGTGACCCTGAAGCAGCGTCTTCACGATCTTTACTGGAAGCAGCGCCGGGAAATTCCGGTCGATGTCTCGGCGGGATACGTGCCCCCGACCGATCCGGGCGCGGAACCGCAGTTCGACATGGCTGAAAGCGAGGCATTCCTGGAGACCCGGTCCCGGATCACCGGGCTGGCGGCACCTGCCGCAGCCCCGTCGCCCATGGCGCGCGACATCGCCAGAGCGTCCGTGGGGGAGGCGGTCGAGGGAGCCGTGACCGCGTCCTTCACCTTGCCCTGGCGCGTCAGCCTGGAGAGCGGCGACACGCTGTCGGCGCCGATCGTCGACAAGGTGGTGAACGCGGAGACCGTTTCGGTGTTTCAGCCGGAAAGCGGACTGGCCCACCCGGTCGCCGCCATCCTGATCGAAAACGAGACCGACACCAGTCTGCCCAGAGGAATTCTGACCGTCTACGACGAAACCGAAGGGTATGTCGGCGATGCGCAAATCAGCGGAATGCCTGCAGGCGAAAGCCGCATGGCCAGCTTTGCAACGGACAAGAAGGTGCGGATCGCTCAGGAAACTTCCGGCGACAACAGGATCGTCTCGATCAGGGTCACCGACGGAGTGTTGACTGCGGCTGTACGCGAATTGTCCGAGACGCACTATGCGGTCAAGGGCGCACCGGACGGGGACCGCACCATCATCATCGAACACGCCAAACGGCCCGGCTGGACGTTTTCCGCCGACAGGCAGATGGACAGCACTGCCACCCATCACCGGTTGAGGCTTGAGGTGGCTGCCGGCAAGACCGGAAAGGTGTCCGCGCTGCACGAGCGCACGCTTTCACAGACCTACGCATTGATCTCGACGGATGCGAACCGGCTGTTGCACCTGTCCCGGCAGGCTCCCGATGAGGAGACCGCCGCCAAACTGCGGGAGCTGGCCGGACTGCAGGCCGAAATCTCGCGCATCGAGCGGCGGATCCAGGAACTGCACCGGGACAAGGACGGCGAGACCGCCGATCAGGAGCGGCACCGGGCCAATCTGACGGCCGCCGGGCCGGGCGCGGATCTCTACAAGCGTGCGGCGCGCAAGCTTGAGGACTCCGAAACCCGCATCGAGGCCATCGACACCCAAATCGTCGCGCTGACGGATCGCCGGACAGAGATCCGCAAAACGCTGGGAGACGCGATCAGGACGTTTTGACGTCCGGAACAGCGAGGTCGGCGACGGCCCGGGAGAGGTCGTTGAAATGCGAGATCACCCGGTCGGGGCCAAGTTCGCTGACCGGGACGGGCGTATAGCCGAAATCGACCGCGATGACCGGTATGCCGGCGTTGCGGGCGGCGTTGATATCGGCGGCGCTGTCACCGATCATGATCGAGCCTTGCGTCCGGCCACCGGCGCGTGCGATCGCCCCGTGCACAGGCTCCGCATGCGGCTTGGCCCGGGCGTAGGTGTCGCCGCCCACCACGGCATCGAAATGCCTGGCAAGGTCGAGTTCGGCCAGCAGCGGCAGCGTCAGCCGTTCCGCCTTGTTGGTGCAGACAGCCAGTTTCCAGCCTTCCTCGCGGAACGCCTCCAGCGCTGTGACGACGCCGTCGAAGGGGCGTGTGTGAACCGCGATGTTCGCGGCGTAATGTTCCAGAAAATGGCCGAACAACACGTCGACATCGTCCTCGGTCCAGGCGATGCCGTTGAAGTCCAGGCCGCGCTGGATCAGCACTCTTGCGCCGAGACCGACCATGTTTGCCACGTCCTTCTGCGGCACCGCGGTATGGCCGGCGCCGGTCAGCACCACGTTCAGCGAGGCAACGAGATCTTCCATGGAGGACACGAGCGTGCCATCCAGATCGAATACCAGTACGGACATGAAGCTCCTCCGGGGGATTGTTTCCGGTGACTGACTAGCCGGAACGGCGGTGCTTCGCAAGGAAGGTTCCGGGGAACTCCGGCCGCCTGGCGTCGTTTCACGGGACCCACGGCGGAACGCCTTGTGTCAGCAGGAAGCGCCTACAGCTTGTAGGCCGTCCGGAACCCGCCCCAGTGGCGCCCCTGAACGATGATCGGGGCATCTATTTCCTTCATCCAGACGATGTTGCCGCCGCCCATGTCGCGCGCGTAGGACTGGATCAGGAACGGTCGTGTGTTGCGTGCGGCGCTGAGACCGGCCCGGTCGTCGAAGATCCGCTTGTTGCGGCAATTGGCGGTGTTCCAGGCCGGATCGTCGGGTCTTTGCGGTTTGGAATAGATCAGGTTGTGCACCGGCAAGTAGGCGTTGCGGTCAATGGCGACGCAGAACGCCATGTTTCGACCCGACCCGAGAATGTCCTGTTGGATGTCGGGCAGCGCCTTTTCCAGCTGGTGCAGGGCGCGGTTGGACACCTGAAGCGGATTGGTGCCGGAGATCGGCTGATAGTCGGTGTCGAACAGGTCGTCCAGGCTCAATTTCCGTTGCGCAACGAGATCCTCCATGGCGGCCGCGATGCGCGCGGCGCCGGACTGGACGAGGCGGACTTCCTCGGCGTGGCTGGCTTGAACCGCGGCGATCTTGCGCTCCAGCGCTTCCTGGAAACGGGCGTCCGGTTCGACGAAACAGGCGTGGCAGCCATGTTCCGAAATCGCGGCAATCCGGACACCGACGCGGCCAATTCCTTCCAGGTCTACCTGCACCTTGCTGCCCGGCTGCAACTTTTCGGCAATCTCCGACCTGAACAGGACGCCACCCTTCGAAATGTCCTGGGTCTCGAGCTTCGCGATTTCCGGGCCGCTGGTCACGGTGCCGGACAGCTTGACCGGAAGCCGGTCGTGGCTGCGCCGGTCACCGATTTCGGTTTGCCGGATCATCATGGTGAACCGCGACTGCAGCGCGCCCGAGGCAACGCTCATCTCGGCACCGGTCGCGCGCGCCTGTCTGCCACCTTCCTCGGCAGCAAGCGCTGCTTCGGAAATTTTCTGTACGGTCCGCACGACGTCATGGACGAACTCGGCGGTCTGCTGGGCCTGGTCCCCGATCAGGTTGGTGGTTTCCACCTGGGTCTGGACGGCTTCGTCCACGGCGGCAAAACTCGGCCGGATCTTGCCGATCACCTCGATGATCTGATTGACCGAACCAAGGCTCATCTCGGCGGAGTGGTTGAGCCGGTCGATATTGGAGACAATCTGTTCGGTGGCGGACTGGGTCTCGACCGAAAGGGCCTTGACTTCGCTGGCCACGACGGAAAAGCCACGGCCTGCTTCTCCCGCCCGCGCGGCCTCGATGGTCGCGTTCAGGGCAAGAAGATTGGTCTGTTTGGCGATGTCCGAAATCAGGCTGACAACATTCGAAATGTCGTCAATGGCGCTTTTCAGTTCCAGCACGCCCTGATTGACCTGTTCGGCAACGTCGCGGGCGTCCTGGGCGAGCTGATTGGAGACACCGACCTGCGAGCCGATCTCGGAGCTGGACGCGCTCAGTTCCTGAATGGATGAAGCCAGGCTGGTGGCGTTTTCGTCCGCGGCTGCGGACTGGTCGGCCAGCGACTGGCTGTCGCCGCGGATGGCTTCAAGCATTTCAGTCTGACTGACAAGCCGGTCCTGAACCTTTTCGGCTGCCCCGTTGATGGTCTTTGCGGCGACCTGCAGGTCGTCCTCGAGGCTGTCGAGAACAAAATTCATCTGCGTTGCGGCGGGCGCGGGTCCGGTGCTCGCCCCCGACTTCCTGTCATTTTCCTCAAGGTTAGGCAAGTCTTTGATGGTATTGTTATTTTTATCATGCTGTCTTGATTTAAGTCGAAGGATGTTCATTTGGCTATGTGCTTTCCGGTCCCTGGACATTTCGAAGCATTATTGAACTTCTATCTAAAGTGAGTGTTAATAAACTCCACAATTCGACATGGGGTGCGGGTTTCCCCGGCGAAGTGGGGAATGCCACTGGACCGGCGGATACCGGCCATGTTAAGCACCCGGCGGCCTGATGAAGATCAGCGGCGGCTACCTGTCAGCCAGCCGGGGCCCAAGGGATCGTGAATGAGCGAACAGTACAAGAAACAGGCAGCGGAGCGTGCCGCCGAAGACGTCACCTCCGGAATGCGGATCGGGATCGGCACAGGCTCGACGGCGGAGTTTTTCGTTCATGCGCTCGCGCACCGCGTGGCCGGCGGCCTGGACGTGATCGGTGTGCCGACATCGGAGCGCACACATGCGCTGGCCTCCAGCCTCGGCATCCGCCTCACGACCCTCGACGAATTGCCGGAACTGGATCTGACCGTGGACGGCGCCGACGAACTGGATCCGCGTCTTGCCCTGATCAAGGGCGGCGGCGGTGCGTTGCTGCGCGAGAAGATCGTCGCCAGCGCATCGGCTCGAATGATCGTGATTGCAGACGAAAGCAAGCAGGTCGAGACGCTTGGGCAGTTTCCGCTCCCCATAGAAGTCGTGCCTTTCGGACTGGAAGTGACCCGGCGTGCCATCTTGAAGGTCCTGGCGGATCTTGCGCTGCCGGGCGAGCTGGATCTGCGGGGAGGGCCCGACGATCCGTTCAGGACAGATGGCGGGCACTTCATTCTCGACGCCCGTCTTCGTGAGATCGCGGATGTGCGGACGCTGGCGGACCGGCTGGTCGCGATACCGGGCGTTGTCGATCATGGCCTTTTCATCGATCTTGCAACAAAGGCTTACGTGGCCGGCTCGGATGGGGTAAAGACCGTTCTGCCCATCTGAACAATGTGTTCGGCTTTTTGACCGTTTTGAAAGCCGCCTAGGAGTAGAAAAATGAATCTTATCAAATCTTTCCCGCGGGCAGCTGTTTTGGGCGCAGCCATGATGGCCGCAGGTTTCCTGACAGGCAGCGTCACAGCGCAGGAAGATGAACTGTCGGAAAGCCATATGGCCGCGGCCAAGAAAGTGGCGCTGGCAACCAAGATCCTCGAGCCGTTCGACGATATTCTGCCGATCCTTGCAGAACAGACCCGGACCGCCTTCATCCAGTCCGATCCGGCCCGCGCCGAAGAGGTCATCGAGGTGACACAGGACGTCGCCCTCAAGCTGGCCGGAAACAGGTCCGAGCTGAACGACCAGGTCTACAGGGTCTGGGCGCACAGCTTCACGGAAGAAGAGCTCAATCAGCTGGCTGAGTTCTACAACACCGAACTGGGCCAGAAACTGACGACGACGGTTCCCAGCATCACCCAGTTTTCCGTTGCTGTCGCGCGCGAATGGCAGGACAAGATCTCCACCGAAATGGTGACCATGGTCCAGGAAGAACTCGCCAAACGGAACGCGGCTGAGTGAAACCGGCCGTCAGCGGGGTCATCGCCTGCGCGGATGACCCGCGCGGGCACCGCACGAACAGGTGATGCCCGGTGTGAATCCGGCGTTGTGGGCCGCGCAAGCGGCCCAATTCTTTTTGTCGGGCGGAAGACCCGCCTGTGTACCGGGAGATCCCGGCCCGTGGCATTCGGGCGTCGGGGCTTGCAAGACGGATCCGGCTGCCTATGTGGGACGGACGCCTTGCGGCCCCGCACTGGCGACCGGGCCGGCCGGCAGATGCCGTCAAGACTGAAGAGGCGTTCATGAGCGACTACGATTACGACCTATTTGTTATTGGCGGTGGTTCCGGCGGTGTCCGCGCCGCACGGATCGCAGCTACCCATGGCGCCCGGGTCGGGATTGCCGAAGAGTACCGCTACGGCGGCACCTGCGTGATCCGCGGCTGTGTGCCCAAGAAGCTTTTCGTCTACGCATCCAAGTTCTCCGAGGAATTCGAGGATGCCGAAGGGTTTGGCTGGACCGTCGGCGAGCGGGGTTTTTCCTGGCAGAAACTGATTGCCGCGAAGGACCAGGAGATCACGCGTCTTGAAGGTATCTACCGGCGCAATCTGGAAAAGACCGATGTCGAAGTTCATGACAGCCGCGCTGTCATCGAGGACGCCCATACGGTGCGCCTGCTGACGACCGGCCAGAAGATCACGGCGAAACACATTCTGGTCGCGGTCGGCGCATCGCCGAATGTCGATACGGACCTGCCGGGTGCCGAACATGTGATCACGTCAAATGAAGCGTTTCATCTGGCTGAATTGCCGGACCGGATCGTGGTCGCCGGCGGTGGCTATATCGCCGTGGAGTTTGCCGGCATCTTCAACGGTCTCGGTGTCGAGACGACCCTGATCTATCGCGGTGAGGAAATCCTGCGCGGCTTCGATCAGGACCTGAGAACCACCGTTCGTCAGGAAATGGAGAAGAAGGGCATCCGGGTCATCCGGGAGGACACGTTTTCCCGGATCGAAAAACAGTCTGACGGTTCCCTGGTTGGGCACACCAAGGGCGGACAGGAGTTGAAAGCCGATCAGATCATGTTCGCGATCGGCCGGAACCCGCATACCCGCGAACTGGGGCTGGAAAAAGCGGGTGTGGACATGGACGCTTCCGGGGCCATCAAGGTCAGCGCGGATTCACGCACGAACGTCGCATCCATCTATGCGGTCGGCGATGTGACCAATCGGGCGAACCTGACACCGGTCGCAATCCGCGAAGGCCATGCCTTCGCCGACACGGTCTTCGGCGACAATCCCTGGACCGTCGATCACAGCCTGATCGCAACGGCGGTTTTCTCGCAGCCGGAAATGGGCACCGTGGGACTGACGCAGGACCAGGCACTGGAGCGCACACCGAACCTCGACATCTACAAGTCGAGTTTCCGGCCGATGAAGCACACCCTGTCGGGCCGTGACGAAAAGATGCTCATGAAGATGATTGTCGACGCCGACAGCCAGAAGGTGCTCGGCGTTCACATCGTCGGACCGGACGCGGGCGAACTGGCCCAGATCCTCGGCGTCACGCTGCAGATGGGAGCCACCAAGGCCGATTTCGACAAGACAATCGCAGTCCACCCGACAGCGGCCGAGGAACTGGTCACCATGCGCGAGCCGACGGAACGCCTGCGCGGGTAAGCGGTCCGGCCGGCGGCGCTTGGCGGTGCCCAGACCAGCCTCGACTGTCAGGACCCTGATTGATGGGGTGTTGAGGCTGGAATTATCCGGCAGGGCGTCCTGAGGCCGAGCGTAGCGGCGCTGCCTCGGGATCGTCGGCCTGATGCGGTATGTCCGAATAGAATGAAAACCGGTTGCGGCCCATTTTCTTGGAATGATAAAGGGCCGCATCCGACTGTATGATCATTTCTTCGGAAGTGGAGCCGTCCACAGGGGCGATCGCCACTCCGGCGCTCAGACCGACACGCGCTATCGTCCCGTCCGCCAGCGGCACGGGTTTGCTTCCCGCAGCGACCAGGGCCTCGCACAGTGGCACCAGAGAGTCCCTGGCGACCGGCCCCCTGTAAATCACCATGAATTCATCGCCGCCGACGCGGCAGACCAGTCCGGGTTTGCCGACGGCCGCGGTCAGCCGTTCGGCCATGGCCTGGATGACCGCATCACCGGCCGCGTGGCCGAACGTGTCATTCACCGCCTTGAACTTGTCGAGGTCGCAGTGGATGACCGTGAACGGTTTATCGGGCAGCAATTTGATCGCGTTTTCCAGCACGCGGTTGAATTGCAGTCTGTTGGCGAGACCCGACAAGGTGTCGTGCAATGCGAGATGGCGGTTCTGGCGCTCGCTTGACTGGAGCGACGAGGTCAGCTGACCGATCCGCCATGCAATTCCGAAGGCAAGCGCTCCAAGTGCGACGCTGAGCAGCACGATCACCGGAATGATCGTCGGCCAGATTGAATCGCCGACGCTCTGGCTTGTCCACGTAAAGGCCCCGAACGGTGTTCCATTCAGGTCGGATACCATGTGACGCGGGCCGTCAATTTGCAGGTTTTCTGTTTCGACGAAATCGAAATTCACGAATTCGAGCTGACTGTTCAACTGTTTGAGCAGAAGGTCATCGATGTAAAGCGCCGACAGGAGCATGGTCGGGGAGCCATTCGGAAGCGTGCTCTTGTAGGCATCCGGCATAATCGGCATCGCACCGAAAATGGCCGGTTTGCCGTCAATTCTGACAAAGCCCATAACGGAGTAATTGCTCGGATCGACCCCTTGCAGGGAACTGTGGCCGAACCCGCTGGGCACCCGCACGAGATTGCTCTGAAACAGTTCTTTCTGTTTCTCGAAGATGACTTCCAGTTCGGGCGTCTCGGCGATGGGGCGCTCGATGATGTGGGTGTAGTCTTCAAAGGATTCGGCGAGCACTTTGCCGCTGCCCGATATCAGCATGACCTTGCTGTGCCGGTATGTCGCCCAGAGCGTGTGAAAGCTGGCGCGCGCGTAGTTCTGATCCAGCGTGCGGACCAGTTTTCTGACGGATTCGTCCGACGCGGCAATGGTGATCTGTTCGCGGACGATCGCGCGCATGTGATGTGCAAGGGTGCTGTGGAACAGGCTTTCTTCGTTGGCCACGGTCTGCTGGCGCGAGGCATGCGAGGCGACCACTCCGACAAAAAGCAGCGAGACAGAGGTGACGGCAATCAGCAAGGCTGCCAGGATAAACGCGAGCCTTGAGATTTGTTGCCGTGGAACATTGACGGGCTGATCACTGTATCTGCGCCGAAATTCCGTCAAGCTGTGACCTTTATAGTTAAAAGTGACATTGTCGAAGTCTGAAGTTGAAGCAGCTAAGTGATTGTAGGCGTGAATACATTAACAAGTCGTGGGAATATTAAAAAAGATGGCCGGGAAAACTGGACTGTAACTTCCTGATCATCAATCAGGGGATGTGCTACGGAGAAGGACTTGAAAACGGCCCAGGTGTGATTTCCGAGAAAGTTGGCACTTTCTGTTGAAGGTTCGGGCCCGGTTGGTGACCGGGCAGACGCAGTGTCGGGAGCGAAGGCATCACCAAACCGCGCCGGCAATCCCGGACGTGTTCTTGCTGTCGGCTGCACGCCGTTCAGCGATACCATCAGGCGTCCTCCTGCCGGATCGGCTAGGGTCCGCGTTCAGAGGGGCACCGGCCCCTGGGCGGATTGTCCGAGCGCCTTGATGAAGTGTTCGATCTCATCCTCGGTATTGAAGGCATGGAGGGAGGCACGGATCACCGCGTCGAGGCCGCGATGGGGAAGATCTATCCGTGAGGAACTCGCCTTGCTGACCGAGACGTTGATCCCGGCTTCGGACAGGCGCGCCTTGGTGTCGTCGGGGTCCTCTCCGTCCAGTGTGAAAGTGACGATGCCACCCTTGCGGCGCCCCTTGTCGTGCAGGGCGACCCCTTTGATCGCGGAGAGTTCGGACCGCAATTGCGCACCCAGGGCGCAGATCCGGTTGCCGATGCGCTCCATGCCGAACCCGATCGCGTAGGTGGCGGCCACGCCCAGGCCGATCTGGCCGGCAACATAACGTTCCCACGTCTCGAAGCGGCGCGCATGTGGGACCAGTTCATAGGTCTCGTCATTGACCCAGACCGCGGACTGAAGGTCCACGAAGGGCGGTTCCAGCTGGTCGAGCACTTCGTCGCCGACATAAAGGAACCCGGTGCCGCGCGGGCCCCGCAGATATTTTCGTCCGGTTCCCGAAAGCATGTGACAGCCGATGCTGTCGACCGTGAGCGGGATCTGCCCGACGGACTGACACGCATCCAGCAGGTACAGGACACCGGCCGCGCGGGCAATCTCGCCAACGTCTTCGGCCGGATTGATCAGCCCGGAAAACGTGGGAACATGGGTCAGGGCAATCAGGCGGGTCCGGGGCGTGAGAGACGCCTTGAGGGCGGCGAGATCGATCTGGCCGAACTCGTCGTCTTCGATAACGTCGATCTCGATGCCCTTGCGCCGTTTCATCTGCAGCAGGGCGACGAAATTGGACACATATTCGGAGCGGCCGGTGACCACCCGGTCGCCTTCGCGGAAATCGATGCCGTAAAAGGCCATGTCCCAGGCGCGGGTGGCATTCTCGATATAGGCGATTTCATGGGGTTTGCAGCCGATCAGAGCGGCGATCCCTGTGTAGAAAGTGTCCAGTGCCAGGGTTGCTGCCGCTGCCGCTTCATAGCCGCCCAGACTGGCTTCCAGATCGAGATGCTGCTTGACGGCGCTCAGGACCGGCTCGGGAGCCAGTCCCGTGCCTGCGTTGTTAAAATGGATCCGCTGCCGTACACCGGGAGTGTCCTGCCTCAGGCTCTCGATGTCCTGGAGGGAAAGGGAAGGAACAATCATGAAAACTCCCGATACTGGAATGGGACAATGTACAGACACCGGACAAGCGCCAGATGACGATCACATATTTCGGTTATGGCTCCCTGGTCAATACTGACACGCTGGCCGCCGACGCAGAGGTCACGCCGGGACGCTTGGCGGGGTGGCGGCGTGAATGGAAGATTTGCGGCGAGGGGCCGGACGGGCAGGGGCGCTGTGCACTGTCGGTCCGGGAAGTGCCGGATGGCGCGATCCGGGGCGTGATGGCACGCGAGCCGCGCGCGCGCCTTGCCGACCTGGAGCGGCGGGAAAAGCGCTACGTCAAGGTTGACGCCGTCGGTCATGCCTTCCGCTGCGATGTCAAATCGAACAGGGGGCCGGACGACCTGTTTCTTTTCAGGGCGGCGCCGGAGCAGTGCCGGTGGGGCTCGGCAACCCACCCCATCCTGCAAAGCTATCTGGATTGTGTGCTGGCGGGATTTTTCCGGTTCTGGGGCGAGGCGGGTGTCGACCATTTTCTCGACACCACCGACGGCTGGCACGTGCCGGTCCTGAAGGATCGCGACCGGCCGCATTATCCAAGACGGATCACCCTTGCTCCGGATCTCGCCGATCTCATCGACAGCAAACTGTGCGCCCATGGCGTGTCATATCTAACGCCGGGCAACGGCTAGGGCGCGCGTGAAGACCCGCGACTAGCCGAGCCATGTCTGCAGGCCGTGGCCCGCGAGAAAGGCAATGGCCGCGGCCACCGTGCCGATGGCGGTGGTTTCCAGACCGCAGGAGATCCAGTGCCGTTGCGACCATCTGGCCCGGAGCGAGCCGATCGCGAAAAAGGCCATCACGGTCAGTCCGGTTGCTGTCGAAGCGCTCGCCGGTACCGGCAGGATGAAGGGCAGCAGCGGAATGGATCCGAACAGGACAAAGGCAGCGAAAGTGTACAAGGCCGCTTTCAGCGGATTTCTAGACGTGTCCGACAGCCCGTATTCGCCCTGCATCATTGTCTCTATCCAGGTCGTCTTGTTCGACGAGACCAGGGAGACCAGGGCTTCCAGTTCGTCGCCCTGAAACCCCTTCTGGTGGAAAATCTGGCGGATTTCTTCCCGTTCGCCATCCGGCGCCACAGCGATGTGCTTTTCCTCGATGGCCCTGAGGCGCGCATAATCCTCGTTTTCGGATTTGGAGCCGCTGTAGTTGGCCGCGGCCATGGAAAAGCCGTCAGCGAGCAGGTTGGCGATGCCCAGAATGAGGATCACCTTGGCGGACAGACTGGCGCCCACCGATCCGGCCACGATGGCGAAGGTCGTGACCGCGCCGTCGATGCCGCCATAGACCCAGTCCCTCAGATAACTGGCATCCGGTCCCGAGGACAGGCGGTTGGCAATGTCGGCGGGCCGGTGGCTGTGCTCCAGGCGTGGAGTTGGCATATGGCATCCTTTCTCTGGTGCGCCAAGTTGCTACCATTCTCGACCTGTTCGCAATGATCCGTCTCAATGCGCTCTTCCGGGCACTCTTCCGGAGCCTCTTTGAAACGGGTAAAATTTCACCCCGTTTTGCCGTATGATTTGGGAGATTGCCCTGTGGCCTTGGCGACGCATGGCGTGTATAAGGCCGCACGTTTGCTTCGATGAGGCAGATCAGAATGGAAGACTAATTCGCGGACGCCGTGCCTGGGAATTGGAATGACCCCGCGGGTCCAGTGAGGAGTGACGAAAATGGCGGACAAGTGGAGCCCGGACAGCTGGAGATCCAAACCGATCCTGCAGGTGCCGGAGTACCCGGATCAACAGGCCGTGGCGGATGTTGAACAGCGTCTGTCGACGTATCCACCGCTCGTTTTTGCAGGTGAAGCGCGGGCGCTGAAGGCCCAGCTTGCCGACGTTGCACGCGGCAAGGGTTTCCTGCTTCAGGGCGGCGATTGCGCCGAGAGCTTCGCCGAGCACCATCCCGATCATATCCGTGATTTTTTCCGGGTGTTCCTGCAGATGGCGGTTGTCCTGACCTATGCGGCGAGCCAGCCGGTGGTCAAGGTCGGCCGCATCGCCGGACAGTTCGCGAAACCGCGTTCGTCCAATTTCGAGAAAAAGGGCGATGTGGAGCTGCCCAGCTACCGCGGCGACATCATCAACGACATCAATTTCGCTCCCGAAAACCGCATTCCGGATCCGGGCCGCATGGCCATGGCCTATCGCCAGTCGGCCGCGACGCTCAATCTGCTTCGCGCATTCGCCCAGGGCGGTTTCGCCGATCTCGATCAGGTCCACCAGTGGATGCTCGGCTTTATCACCGACAGTCCCCAGGGGCACCGTTACAAGGAGCTTGCCGACCGCATCTCCGAGGCCCTGGCGTTCATGCGGGCCTGCGGCATCGATAGCGGCAGGGTGCCTCAACTGCGCTCGACCGATTTCTTCACCAGCCACGAAGCGCTGCTTCTGGGCTATGAAGAAGCGCTGACCCGGGTCGATTCCACCTCCGGCGACTGGTACGCGACCTCCGGCCACATGATCTGGATCGGCGACCGGACCCGGCAGCCCGATCACGCCCATGTGGAGTTCTTCCGCGGCATCAAGAACCCGATCGGGCTCAAATGCGGTCCTTCGTTGACGCCTGACGGCCTGCTTGAGCTGACCGATCTGCTGAACCCGGAAAACGAGCCGGGCCGGCTGACCCTGATCGCGCGTTTCGGCGCCGACAAGGTCTTCGACCACCTGCCGCAACTGGTGCGGGCGATCGAGCGTGAAGGCAAGTCCGTCGTCTGGTCCTGTGATCCGATGCACGGCAACACCATCACAGCCGGCGGCTACAAGACCCGTCCGTTCGACCGCATCCTGAAAGAGGTCGAGGCCTTTTTCGAGGTTCACCGGGCCGAGGGAACCCATGCAGGCGGTGTTCACGTCGAAATGACGGGCCGCAATGTCACCGAATGCACCGGGGGGGCGCGTGCGCTCACCGCGGAACAGCTCGGCGACCGCTACCACACCCATTGCGACCCGCGCCTGAACGCGGACCAGGCTCTGGAGCTTGCTTTCCTGATTGCCGAGAATTTGAAAAAGGAACGCGACGGCCGGCAGGCGGAACCGATGATGGCGAGTGCATAGCACCGGCCTGCACTTACGACACGTTAACTATAGGGCGGCATTTGCCGCCCTTTTTGTTGCTTTTCGCCTGTTTTTCAAGCGTGAGACGGCCGCGGGTAAGTCTCGCTTAACGCGCCGCGCGATATCTGGTTGTAGGGAAAATCGACGACCGGGATGCGACGAAGGGGAGACGGGGGTTTGCGTGACAAATGGGAATTGTCGGCTGTTTCCTGCATGATTGCGGAAGACAACCCGCATATGCGCACGATCCTGCGCTCCGTCCTGACCGGATTTGGCATCCGGACCATCTGCGAGGCGAGCGATGGTGCCGATGCACTGGAACTGGTCGTCGACCGCAGGCCGGACATCGTTCTGTGCGACTGGGTCATGAGGCCGTTCGGAGGCAACGAGTTCCTGCAAATTCTGCGCAAAGACCGTGATCCGGACGTGAGCACGACGCCGGTTCTTGTGGTAACGGCGCATGCCAACCGCAAGACTATTCTGGAGGCCATCGAAATCGGCATCCACGGATTTGTCGCCAAGCCGATCGCTCCCGCCATTCTCTATCGTCACATCGGAGAGATTCTCGACCGCCAGCTCGTTCATGGCCGCACAAAGGGTGTGAGCGAGGCGGGGCAGCAGCCACCGTCGCGCGTCTCCGGTTCGGAAGCCCTGTCCGGTCTTGCCGCGCGCGCGCCCGCCGACGACGGCCTCGCACTGCTGTAGGGAACGGACCCCTATCCGCTTGCGGACAGGCAGTTCTGCCGACAGGGCGATTGCATGCCTTCCAGCTTGCCGCTACACCAGAAAGCCATGTCACTTTCTGGTACACCTCCGATGATTTCAGACCGTTTCAGACTGGCTGTCGCGCAGCTCAACCCGACTGTCGGCGATGTTGCCGGCAATGCCGGCCTCATCCGCGAGGCGCGCCGCGAGGCCGCCGCGCAGGGCGCCGACCTTGTCCTGACCTCCGAGCTGGTGCTGGCCGGCTACCTGCCGGAAGACCTCGTCCTGAAACCGGCATTCGTCACGGCCTGCATGGACGCCGCAAGGGCGCTGGCGCTGGAAACCGCGGATGGCGGCCCGGGTCTGATCGTCGGCTCTCCCTGGAGAAGCGAGGAGGGCAAGACCTACAACGCCGTTTTGCTTCTGGACCAGGGCGAGGTGAAGGCGGTCCGCTTCAAGTACGACCTGCCGAATTACAGCGTCTTTGACGAAAAACGTGTCTTCGCCGCAGGACCGCTTCCCGGGCCCGTCGATTTTCGCGGTGTGCGCATCGGCCTGCCGATCTGCGAGGACATCTGGAACGACGAGGTCTGCGAGTGCCTGGAGGAAACCGGCGCCGAGCTGCTGCTGGTGCCGAACGGATCGCCCTACTGGGAGAACCGGGCCGAGGAACGGCTCCAGGTCGTGGTTTCCCGCGTCGTGCAGACCGGATTGCCCCTCATCTACTGCAACCAGCTCGGCGGCCAGGACGAGCTGGTGTTCGATGGCGGCTCCTTTGCCCTGCATGGCGACAGGTCGCTGGCATTCCAGATGCCGCAGTTTCAGCCGGCGATGGCCATCACCGACTGGACGCGCGCGGGCGACACCTGGATCTGCGCCAATGGCCCGGTCGCCAGTCTGCCCGATCTGAACGAGGCCAACTGGCGGGCCTGTGTTCTGGGTCTCGGCGACTATGTGATCAAGAACGGGTTCCCCGGCGTGGTCCTCGGGCTTTCGGGCGGGATCGATTCCGCCGTGTGCGCGGCCATGGCGGTCGATGCCCTGGGCGCCGACAAGGTCCACGCGATCATGCTGCCCTACCAGTATACCTCAAAGGAGAGCATCGCGGACGCGGACGCCTGTGCATCGGCTCTGGGAATCCGCTACGACACGATCCCGATTGCCGAGCCGGTCGCGGGCTTCCGGAATGTTCTGAGCGATCTTTTCGCCGGCACCGATGAGGACACGACAGAGGAAAACCTGCAGTCGCGCACGCGCGGCGTCATCCTGATGGCGGTCTCCAACAAGTTCGGCTGGATGGTGGTGACCACCGGCAACAAGTCGGAAATGTCGGTCGGCTACGCGACGCTCTACGGTGACATGAACGGCGGCTACAATCCGATCAAGGATCTCTACAAGACACAGGTCTATGACCTGGCGGCCTGGCGCAACACCGCGCGCCCGGACGGGCTGTCGGGCCCGGCAGGGGAAGTGATCCCGGCCAACATCATCACCAAGGTCCCGAGCGCGGAATTGCGCGAGAACCAGACCGACCAGGATTCGCTGCCGCCCTACGATGACCTCGATGATATCCTGGAGTGCCTGGTCGAGAAGGAAATGTCGGTTGGAGAAATCGAACGGCGCGGTCACGAGCGGGCTCTGATCCACCGGATCGAACACCTGCTTTATATCGCCGAATACAAACGCCGGCAGGCGCCTCCGGGCGTGAAGATCACCGAGCGGAATTTCGGCAAGGATCGCCGCTATCCGATCACCAACCGGTTCCGGGACCGCTCGTAAGGGCAAGGCGTCACTGCTGTCCGGCGCGAACGTGTCGATGCGCGTTCGCGCGCAGCAAGCGGCGATCCTTTGCGACAGACCTTCGGCCTTTCTCAGGAGGAGGGTGAAGAGAGTTGACGGTCTCAAAATAGAAACCGCATGACCCTCATCCTGAGGAGGGGCTCGATTTCCGGAAGCCCCGGGACATCAACACATTGACCCTCATCCTGAGGTAGGCCGGAGGCCTGCCACGGAGAATGGGCCGTCCACCGCACAAGAACTCGCCAGTCTTTCGGGACGAACCTTGCGTCTCTCCTCAGCACGAAACCGTTTCCGCGATCAATCCTTCTGGCCCACACTTTCCAGACGTTTTTCAAAAGGCGTTTTCAGACCCGATGACCTATTTCACGTTCCTGAGAGACAATGCGCGCTGGCTGTCCGCCAGCTATCTGCTCGCGGTGTTTTCCGGTTTTGGACAGACATTCTTCATTTCCCTGTCGGGCGGGGACATCCGGGCCGAGTTCGGCCTCAGCCATGGCGACCTGGGCCTGATCTACATGCTGGCAACGCTCGGCAGTGCCCTGACGCTGCCTTATGCGGGCAAGAGCCTGGACCATTTCCCGGTCCGCTGGATTGCGGCTGTCGTCATGATCGGCCTGGCGCTTTTCTGCCTGATGCTGGCCGGAGCGACGTCCGTCTGGATGATCGCAATCGCGTTTTTCGGCCTGCGCCTATGCGGGCAGGGGATGATGACACACACCTCCATCACGGCGGCGGGGCGCTGGTTTTCCGCGCAGCGGGGCCGGGCGGTGTCCATCGCGGTGCTTGGATTCCCGACCGCCGAGGCGCTGTTTCCGATCTGCTTCGTGGTGCTCGACAATGCCTTCGACTGGCGCGGGGCCTGGGTGGTCTCCGCACTGGCCGTTGCCGTGATCGCCATGCCGGTGATCCTGACGCTGCTGGCCCGAGACCGCGTCCCAAGCGCCACCGAAGTGGCCGCCGCCAGGCCCGAGGGGCGGCAATGGACGCGCAAGGAGGTCTTGCGCGACCCGCGTTTCTGGCTGGTCTCCTGCGGCGTCAATGCGCCGGCCTTCATCGGCACGTCGATCTTCTTCCACCAGATCTATCTGGTCGAGTTGCGGGGCTGGACACTGGAACTGTTCGCGACGTCGTTTCTGTTCATGGCATCCGGCGTTGTCGCCGCGTCGCTGGTGATCGGCCAGTTGATCGACCGGTTTTCCGCCCGTCAGTTGTTGCCGTTCACGCTGCTGCCGTTGACGACCGCCTGTTTCGTTCTGGCGCTCTTCCACGCGCCGCTGTCCGCGTTCATTTTCATGACGCTGGTCGGATTGTCCAACGGCTTCAATGGGACCCTGGTCGGTGCCCTGTGACCCGAGGTCTACGGCACCCGGCACATGGGGGCAATCCGCGCGGTCGCGTTCTCCTGCATGGTGTTCGCTTCCGCGGCGGGGCCGGGGCTGACCGGCTGGCTGATCGACCTGGGCATCCCGTTCGATCTGCAGGTTCTGGGAATGGGCCTCTACTGCCTCGTCTTCTGCGTTGTCCTGGCACTGACGGCGCGGGCGTATCGGATTGGCGAACAATCTTGATTGCAAAGCTCGTTTTCGGTTGATGGCGCCCGCCTCTCGGGCTAACTCAAACGCCATGACCGTCACAGTTCGCTTCGCGCCGTCGCCGACCGGCCACATTCATATCGGCAACAGCCGTCCGGCCCTCTACAACTGGCTCTTCGCCAGAAAGATGGGCGGGCAGTTCATCCTGCGTTTCGACGATACGGACGTTGCCCGATCCCGGCAGGAATTTGCCGAGTCGATCGAAAACGACCTGCGCTGGCTCGGCATCGATCCGGACCGGATCGAACGCCAGTCCGACCGGCTGGCCGGCTACGACGTGGCCGCGCAGAAGCTGAAGGACGCGGGGCTTCTGTATCCGTGCTTTGAAACTCCGGACGAACTGGAGCGGCGCCGGTCGCGCCAGCGTGCGCTCGGCCGTCCGCCGGTCTATGACCGCGCCGGCCTGAAGCTTGACGACGACGACCGGGCCGCGTTGGAAGCCGAGGGCCGCAAGCCGCACTGGCGGTTCCTGCTGCCAAATCACAACGGCGATCCCTTTGAGACGCGCCGCACGGATGTCGCCTGGAGCGATCTGTGCCGCGGCGATCAGGCGATCGATCTCTCATCCATGTCCGACCCGGTGCTCATCCGCGCCGACGGCTCCTACCTGTATACCTTCACCTCGATCGTCGATGACATCGAGATGGCCGTGAGCCATATCATCCGTGGCGAGGATCACATCTCCAACACGGCTGTCCAGATCGCCATCTTCGAGGCGATGGGGGCGGCAGCGCCGGTCTTCGGCCATCATAACCTTTTGACGACGCCGGACGGCGAAGGCCTGTCCAAGCGCAAGGGCGCATTGTCGATCGGCTCCCTGCGCGAAGCCGGCGTTGAGCCCATGGCCGTGGCATCGCTGGCGGTGCTGACCGGCACCAGCCAGGCGGTCGAGCCGGTGCAGACCATGGACCTGCTGGTGGAAAAGTTCGACCTGACCAGCGTGTCACGTTCGTCCGCGAAATTCGATCCCGAGGAACTCAAGGGGCTGAATGCCCGGCTGGTACATGGCCTGCCGTTCGCGGCGGTTTCAGAACGGCTGGCGGGCCTGGGTATCCGTCCGAGCGCGGAATTCTGGGAAACGGTGCGCGGCAACTGCGAGATTGTCGCCGATGCCCGCCAATTCTGGCAGGTGGTGGTCGGGCCGGTGGAAAGCCGCGTCGAGGACGAAGACCGGGATTTCATCGCCTCCGCAAGGGCCTTGCTGCCCGAGGGCGAGATCACCCCTGAAACCTGGGGCGCCTGGACATCGGCTCTGAAGGCACAGACCGGACGCAAGGGCAAGGGCCTGTTCATGCCGCTGCGCAGGGTGCTGACCGGAATGGATCACGGTCCGGACATGAAGGCGATGCTGCCGCTTATTGGGCGACAAAATATTCTGGACCGACTACCCTGACCGGCATCTGACTGCCGGAAGCGTCCCGGAAGCCGTCATCTTCCTTTGCGAACACTGGAGAAAAGACGGCGACCTCGGCATCGCCGGTTTTCTGCCTGCGTTCCATCGACAGCACCGGAAGCCCGTCGCGCAGACCTGTTCCCGCAAGCGTCTCGCGCGCAGGGCCGATCCGCGCCGCAGCACGGCTCAGGCTGACGGTCACGTCGAAACCCTTTTCCAGGTTGAACAGGGTGTCGGGATCCTCGTAATGCGGCAACTGGGCGCGCCGCAAGGGCGTGCGCGCGAGCGGCGAGGGCGCCCCGCCGTCATCCGTATCGAAGGTGCTGCCGCGGCTCGGCTGCAGGGTCCGTCGCGGCAGTCCGGCGCTGATGTCTGAAAAGAACACCCGGTCGCCGGAGCTGGTGCCGAGTTCCGTCCACGTCGATTTCGGTTCCGACCGGCTTGCCGCACGGCAACTGCACCCCTCCACGAATTCGCTCTTGTAGCGGTGGGCAAACGGCTGTTCCGAATAAAGGTCACCCGCGAGCGACATCATCTGTGCCTGATCGCCGCCCGGATTCCGGTAGACATAAAGTTCAGTCCGCGCGGCCGGGCAGATTTCCGAGCACCGTGCCTCATCGTTGGCGAACTGGGTCTTGCCGGTGGAAAAACTGACCGGAAAGAAATAGCCGTCACAGGTCCTTACGCACAGGGTTCTGAAGGTGCCGCCAGTCGGCAGGCGGCGGCTTCCCGACGTGTTGCGTGACTGTCGCCGGACGGTTTCGATCTCCCGGTCTCCGGGTTTCGCGGCAACAAGATCCGCGCGCGACTGGGGATTGAACAGCCGGGCGAGCAGAGACCGGGGCTTGTCAGCGTCCGGTTTTTGCTCTTTCCCGGCCTTGCGTGGTTTCGATGCGGCATTGCAGTTCTGCCGGGCAATCGCGGCGCGCACCTGGCGGAGACGCTTGGCGCTGCCCGAGGCGCCGCCGCCGGCCTTGGCCAACTGGCGGTCGATCGCCGCCAGGTTTTTGCGCATGCGCTTGATCTTGCTGTTGAGGCCGGTGCACCTGGAGGACGCTGCCGTGGCACAACCGAAATAGCCGGCGTCCCGTTCGGCGGCGGACAGTGCTTTCTGCTGCTGGCGTTTTGCCGTCGTCCACTTGCGGGCGTCTGCCGATTGAGACCCCGACCCGCTTTCGAGACGGCGCAATTCGCTCTTCAGGCCGGAACAGGTCGCTGCCCCGGCCGATTGCGCGCACAGCACAACAATCGCGCCGGCCGCGAAAGCGCGCGCAAACAACACAGACCTGGCAGTCCCGCGAAGTCCCATACCCGTTCCCTGCGGCTCGTGTCCCCGCGCCGTATCGTGCGAATGCCTATTCGTTAGAGCGTGTCTCAATCCTATGGTTTCAGTCCACGAAACACGCCCCGAGTATCTCCGCTCACCCTATCAATAGCAACGAAAGCTCTCACGATAGGTTAATCCAGGCCGCGATCGGCGGCCCTTCGTCTGCGGCTTTCGGTGGCGCGCGCACCGGTGCCCGGTTCCCGGCGTGTCAGGAGCCCCGGCGTCCGCCGGCGGCGCGGTGGAGCCGATCGAACAGGTCGGGCAGGAGCGCCCTCTGATCTTCGGTGAGCGCATTTTCCAGTGCCGCGGAGTAGGCGAGCGCCCTCGGCACGATTTCCTCGTAAAGGGCCTGCCCCGCCGCGGTCAGCCGAAGGACCTGCTCGCGCTGGTCCGCGGGATTGGTCTCGCGCAGGATCAGATCACGCTTCTTGAGGGCGGCGACCGCGCGGCTGACCTTGGTCTTGTGCATCGACGTCGCCTGGCCGACATCGCGGGCAGTCATGGCGCTGATCTCGCCAAGTGTGGCAAGCACCCGCCATTCGGGAATGCCGATCCCGAATTCCTCGGCGTAAATGCCGGAAAGGGAGCGGCTGACCGTCTCGGCGAGGTCACTGAGCTGGTAGGGCAGAAAATGCCGCAGCTTCAGAACGGGTTTGGCGCCCGGAGCCGGGCCGGATGTGTCTTTGCGGGAACCTGTGTCGTCGCGCTTTGGCATGCTGCCGCCTTGGAGCTGTGTGAGGTCGGTTCGAAGGGCAGATGAATGCCGCCGCGTTCCGGCCATTTTCTGTGATTAGCAAGTATAGCCAATTAAAATGATCGGCAAGATCAACCCGGCCTTCAGGAAAAAATCGCCAGTCTGTGAAGCAAGGCAGGCGGAGAGCTTTGGTGGATACAGTCAAAATGCGGCATTAGGCTCAACCTATCTGTTGATAAGCAGGGAATAGTTAAGGATTTCAGAGGCGGGAAATTGCGAATCGGCCCCGGAAGCTGAGACGCTACAGTCAACAGCAAATGCGCGGCATCCACCGTGCGCAATGCTTCAGGCAGCCGCCGGCCACGCAGCAGGCGGGAAAGCGAGACCGTTATGGTAGAGATGACAAACAGGTCCGATGCAGTGCCGGGCGCCAACGGGCGTATCGAGCAACTCGGTCGCGGCTGTTACGCCTATTGCGCGGACGGCTGCGCGAACACCGGCATCGTCGTCGGCGAGCGTGGTGTTCTGGTCATCGACACACCGGCAACTCCGGCACTGGCTGAACATGTGCTGGAGAAAATTCGAGAACTCACCGACAAACCGGTCAAGTCGGTGGTGCTGACCCACTTTCACGCCGACAGCTCGCTCGGCACCCCGGCGTTTGAACCCGGTGAGGTGATCGCCTCCGATCTGACACGGCGCATGATTGAAACGCGCGGCATCGAAGACATCCGGGTCTCGCGTCAGCGCAACCCCGACCTGTTCTCCGGACTTCCCGAGGGGACCGGCGTGACGGCGCCGACCATGACGATCGCCTCCTCCATGACCATGGACCTCGGCGGGCTCGAGGTTCGGCTGATGCATCTTGGCCGCGGTCACACCATGGGAGATCTCGTGGTCTGGGTTCCCGAGACCGGTGTGATCTACGCAGGCGACCTGGTCCAGAAATCCGCCGTGCCCTATTGCGGCGATGCGCATCTTTCCGATTGGCCCCGTGCGCTCGACCGCATCACCGCCTTCCGTCCGGCCGTGCTCGTGCCCGGCCGTGGCCGGATCGCAACCGGTGTCCAGGCGGTCGCGACCGCGATCGAGACCACGAGAGATTACGTCACGACGCTGCGCGACGCGGCTGCGGCTTGTGTCGAGCAGAGCTTTGGTCTCGGGGACACGTTTCTCGCCGTTTCCGACACATTGTCACCGCGCTTCGCTTCACGGGACGATTTCGAGTTTCATCTGCCCATCAATGTTGCCCGTGCCTATGACGAGGCGCTCGGTCTCGACCTGCCGCAGGTCTGGACCCGCGAACGGCTCGCCGATCTTCACGACGCGCTGGAGGGGATCGTTCCTGCGGCACAGCCGGACGGGGAAAGCGGTCCCGCCGGAGAAGGAGAGACTGCAGTAGGCGAGGCCGCCGAGGCGGCGCCGGATGCCGAAGACATGATCCAGACGGACGAGGACACGGCGACCGCGGCAGAGGGGGCCTCCCAGGGCCTTGTTTCCGACAGCGCGTTTGCCGCCTCTCTCGCCCAGGAAGACGGCGCCCAGGAAGACGGCGACCCGGAGGAAGAAGCTTCCATGGATCTGTCCACCGAGGACATTGTCGAGGTTGGCGACAATGAAACGCCGGCACCGGACAACGTCGCGGACGACGGAAAGGTGCTGGAGACCGCCCGCTGATCCGGGGACAGGACACGCATCCGCGCGCCTCGGGCATGCAATTGTTTCTTCAGGGCGCTTGACCGCGGCATCGTGAACCCCACATGAAGGGCGTTTCATGCACCGGAGGGTTTTCATGCGTTTTCTGACCGCCGCCGTTCTGGGTTTTTGCCTGCTTCTGCAGGGCGCGGGCGCCGCGTTCGCGGCCGATGAACCCGACCTGATCTTCAAGAAATCGACGGTCTGGAAGTTTCTGACACCCGACCACAAGCTGGCGACCTACGCGATCGACGATCCGATCATCGACGGCGTTTCCTGCCACTTTACCGTACCGGAAAAGGGCGGCGTATCGGGCTGGCTTGGCGTGGCCGAGGAGGTCTCCGACGTTTCGCTGGCCTGCCGGCAGGTTGGTCCGGTCACGATCAAGGAGAACTTCGAGCAGGGCGAGGAAATGTTCCGTCAGCGGCGCTCCTTCATGTTCAAGAAGATGCGGATCGTGCGGGGCTGTGACGCCGACCGGAACGTGCTGGTCTATCTCGTCTATTCCGACAAGTTGATCGAGGGCAGCCCGAAAAATTCGACCTCGACCGTGCCGCTGATGCCCTGGGGCGACCAGACGCCGCCGCGATGCGGTGATTTTCTGCAGGGATAGAAACGTCCGAAACGTCCCTGACGGCGCTCACTCCGCGTCGAGCGTCTCCAGGTGCTTGGCCACGGGCAGATCGGTGCCGGCGCAGAAGTGCTTGTAGAGCATCGCCATGATGTCCTTGACCGGTTCGCTGGCCAGCCGGTAATAGATCGTGGTGCCTTCGCGGCGGGTCGTCACCAGACCCTGCGCGCGCAGCAGCGCCAGCTGCTGGGAAACCGTCGGCATGCGCATGCCGGTTTTCTCGGCCAGTTCACTGACGCAGCGCTCATCTTCCAGAACAAGGCACATGAGCAGCAGTCGCGGCGCGGATGCCATCATTTTCAGGAATTCTGCTGCGGATTCTGCTTTATCTTCAAGTGCTTTGTAGTCCATGCGCAGACTTTGCCAAACATCGGTTTAAACTGCAAGTCAACATTCGATCCGGCGCAGGGAGCGCCGCATCACAGTCGGCTTGCGACAGTCACGATGATGTTTCCGTTGCCGCATCCCGTCCCGGTTGTCAGGCACATGCCTTTCTGTTGCGCTTCCTGCCCGAAAGCCCGGGTGCCGTCCGTGATGGCGATGATGGCGGCAAACGGGCCGCCGAGGATCAGGGTCAGGAAGATCAGGACGAAAATGCGGTTCAACATGGTGCTCTCCAGAAGACGGTCCGTATTGGTTGACCGGACAATAGGAGAGGTCGCTTGAACCCGTTCTGAGCGCGCTATTCAGCTGCCGTTCAGATATGTGAACGGAAATAAATCACGTTATTACAATGGGTTGTTGATTACAGATTTTTCGTCATGGCCGTTCTGAGAGCTTCGAGAAGCACCTTGTCGCGCCCGTAGATATCTTTCCTGAAGTGCGTGGAGCCATCCTTGTTCATCCAGGCGGTCAGATAGGTGAGATGAACTTCGATCGGGACCTTCGGCTTGACGACGGTTCGCTCGCGGCCGTCTCGGACGTTCAGCCAGTGACCCGGCGCGGCATCGCTATCGGCAAGAAGGACATCCGCCAGAGCGAACGGATCGGACACGCGGATGCAGCCGTGACTGAAGGCGCGTTCCGAGCGCGAGAACAGGGTCTTGGACGGGGTGTCGTGAATGTAGATGTTGAACCTGTTGGGAAACATGAACTTGATCCGGCCGAGCGCGTTGCCTTCACCCGGGTCCTGGCGCAGCCGGAACGGAAAATTGCCGCCGGAATAGCTGTTCCATGCCACTTGGGTGGCCGCGACCTCGTTTCCCTCCTGAAAGACGCGGATGTTCTTGGCACTCAGGGCCGCAGGGTTCTGCTTCAGCTTGGGAAGGTATTCCTTGGTCGCAATGGAATAGGGCACATTCCAGAAGGGATTGATCTCGACATATTCCAGCCTGTCGGAAAACACCGGGGTCGCGTGATACGGCTTGCCGACAACAACCCGGGCCGTGTGAATGGTCTTGCCGTCGCGCACGACCTTCAGGTTCTGGTCGGCCAGGTTGGAGAAAATGTAAAACGCGCCCAGATCGTCGCGCATCCAGCGCCGTCGCTCCATGTTCAGCTCCATCTGGATGAGCTTGTCCTGAAGCGGAATGTTGAGGCGGGCGAGCGTGTTCTTGCCGATGACCCCGTCGGTTTCGAGGCCGTGATACTCCTGGAAGGTCTTCATGGCCTCGACCAGCGCACCGTCGTAGATGTCACCGGCGTGATCGCCCGCGCCCGGAATGTCCTCCTGCACCAGACGCTCGCGCAGGGTGGCGACACGCGGATCGCTCATGCCGGGCTTGAGCACCTCGCCGTCCGGAATTGGCGTGAAGGTGCCGCCATTGGCGGCTTTTTCCCTGAACTGGGACAGGCGGCGCTTGAGCCTTGCGTAATTGTCGGACCTCGGTGCCAGACCTTCCAGGAAGGCGCTGAAATCGACAGCCTCTTCAGCGGTTTCGAGCAGCGTCTGCGCGTCCGGCCGGTCCGGAAACAGGTTCAACGCCTTGTTGATCGCGTTCGGCTGGACCCGCCCGGAGGACAGATGGGTCGCATAGCGCAGAAACTGGTGCGAGAGGTCGATGTCGAACCGGGCCCAGTCCTCTTCAGAGCGGGCCGTCTCCGAACGCTTGATGAAGCCCAGCGGATCATAGTTGCTGGGATTGAGCGCGTGTTCGTTTGCGGCGGCCATGGCCGCGATCACCAGATGGGCGTTTTCACTCAGGCCGTTCCGATCGAACCAGAGGGGGGCAAAGGCCCGCGTACCGTAGGAATTCACCAGTCCTTCCGGCAGATCCGGCATCATGGCGGCCTGGATCGCGCGTGCGATCGGTGTCTGCGGTTCCAGGACATCAGCCGCCGGGGCGGCCGGGGCCGGATCTGGCGCCGGACTTGGCGCCGGACCTGGCGTCTGTGCGGAAGCAGGCGTCAGCATGCCGGCCGTCGGCAGCAGCAGGACCAGCGCCAGGGTAAGTGTTGCGCGCGTCAAGCCACCGGACCTGAAATATCTCACCGGAAAGTCCCCCAATTGATTCCCAATCGGCGAAGTTTAGAGGAAGTCGCGCAAGGCGCCAACTTCACAAGGCGCGGCTTGCGGCGTTTCCGGGCAATTGCAGTCTTGACCGGCTTCCGTCTTCCGGTCCATAAAGCTGCCCATGATGACGGCCACATGGAACATCATTTCGAACACCATTATTTGCAGCTAGCGACACCGCTGGCTGTGGCCGTTCCCTCTTGGCGAAAACCTATCTGAGACGGACCGCCCGGCCAGCCGGCCAGGAGACCGTTTGACATGAGCGCCGCTGAGACAGCGATATCCGGCACTTTCAAGGGCTTGAAGCTCACCAACACGCTCACCCGCGTGAAGGAGGATTTCCGTGCGATCGACGACGGCAACGTGCGCCTGTATGTCTGCGGTCCGACGGTTTACGATTTCGCCCATATCGGCAATGCCCGCCCGGTGATCGTCTTCGACGTGCTGTTCCGCCTGTTGCGCCATCTCTACGGCGCCGACCATGTCACCTATGCGCGCAACATCACCGACGTCGACGACAAGATCAACGCGCGCGCGCTCAGGGACTTTCCGGATCTGCCGCTCAACGAGGCGATCGCGAAGGTGACCGGCAAGACGGCGGACCAGTTTCACAAGGACATCGGCGCGCTGGGTGTGCTTGCGCCGACCTTCGAGCCGCGGGCCACAGGCCACATCGGCGGAATGATCGACATGATCGCCACGCTGATCGACAAGGGCCACGCCTATCAAGCTGGCGGCGAGGTGCTGTTCGACACGGCGTCCATGCCGGACTACGGCGGGCTGTCCCACCGCAACCTGGACGAACAGAGAGCCGGCGCCCGCGTCGCGGTGGACAAGCACAAGAAAAACCCGGGCGATTTCGTGCTCTGGAAACTGTCTTCCGGGGACGAGCCCGGCTGGGACAGTCCCTGGGGACGCGGGCGTCCCGGCTGGCACATCGAATGCTCGGTCATGAGCGCGTATCACCTCGGCAAGGTGTTCGACATCCACGGCGGCGGCCTGGATCTGATCTTCCCGCATCATGAGAACGAGATCGCCCAGTCCCGCTGCGCGCACGGCACCAGTGTGATGGCCAACTACTGGCTCCACAACGGCTTCCTGCAGGTGGAAGGACGGAAGATGTCCAAGTCCGAGGGCAATTTCTTCACCCTTCAGGAGCTCCTGGAAACGGACAGCTTCGGCGGCCGCAAGTGGCCGGGCGAAGTGCTGCGCCTGGCCATGCTGATGACAAATTACCGCGAACCGATCGATTTCTCGGTGCGCAAGCTGGAGGAAGCGGAGAACCTTCTGGCCAAATGGCCGCAGCCGGTGGCAACCCAAGCCGCGCCGGCGCCGGACGTTGTCGAGGCGCTTTGCGACGACCTCAATACGGCCGGAGCCATCCAGGCGCTGCACGCTCTGGCGGTCGAGGCGGCAAAGGATCCGGACCTGCTGGCGCTCTACTCCGCGTCGGCGGCCCTGCTCGGTGTCGGGCCGGTCAAGGCCGACCTGTCCGGTATCGACACGGTCTCAGTTGACGCGGCCGTGTCCGCGCGCCTGGAGGCGCTGAAGCAAAAGGATTGGGGGAAGGCAGACCGGATCCGGGATGATCTCACGTCTCAGGGAATCTCGCTAAAGGATTCAAAAGACTCGGCAACCGGCGAACGGGTGACAACCTGGGAGGTCAAGCGGTGAGGGGAGCGTTGGCGGACAGGCCTGATACCCCCCTCTGTCCCTTTCAGGGACATCTCCCCCGCAAGGGGGGAGAGGGGCATCTGTCGCAAGTCCTTGCCTCACCAACTGTGGTCGCCGATTGCTCATATCCGGCCGGTGGATCTTATTTCACAGTTCACGCTCAAGGTAGATTGAGCGACCTGAGGCTTGCTCCGGTCTCCCCCCTTGCGGGGGAGATGTCCGCTCTTGCAGACAGAGGGGGGTCTGCAGCCTCTGTTCCACATGCTGTCGTCGGCTTTCCGAAGGGAGTCCGATCCATGCCCCACGAAGACGTCTCCAGACGCCTGCGATCCAACGCCAGGCGCCTCCGCTCGCAGATGACCGAGGCGGAAAGGAAGCTCTGGCAGGTGATCCGGGCACATCGTCTGGAAGGCATTTCGTTTCGCCGCCAGATGCCGATCGAAGGCCACATCGTCGACTTCGCGGCGCCCGCCCATCGCCTGATCGTCGAACTGGACGGATCGCAGCATGGGGCGGCCGCGGGCCGGGAACGCGATGAAATACGAGACCGACCCCTGCACTCCCGCGGCTGGACGGTGCTGCGTTTCTGGAACTCCGACGTTCTGACAGATCTCGACGGTGTCTGCCGGAAGATCCTGGATGCCTGCGGCAAGGAGCATTTCTGATGGTGGACAAGAGCGACGGTTTCACAGGCGGCTGCCAATGCGGTGCTGTCCGGTTCCGGGTTTCGGGACAACTCGGCAAGGCATCGATCTGCCATTGCCGCATGTGCCAGAAGGCCGTCGGCGGCTTTTACGCGCCCCTGGTCAGTGTGCGGAACGAGACGGACCTCACGTGGACGCGGTCCGAGCCGACGCGGTTCCGGAGCTCCAATGTGGTTTCTCGCGGATTTTGCCGGGAGTGCGGGACACCGCTGACTTATGAAGCGCCGGACGGGATCGCGATCGCGATTGGCGCGTTTGACGAACCGAGCGCGATTGCGCCCGTCATCCAGTACGGCGTGGAAGGCAAGCTTCCCTATGCCGACCACATGGCCGACATCCCGGCGCGCACCACGGCAGACGACTTCGAGGCGCTGGCCTTTCTGGCTTCGATCGTCTCGAACCAGCATCCCGACCATGACACCGACACCTGGCCACCGGTCCAGTCCGGCGAAACCAGATCCCTATAAGACATGGCGAACACGCCGGGCAGGAAACACTGATGACCAAGGACCGCCTTTATATCTTTGACACAACGCTGCGCGACGGCGCGCAGACCAGCGGCGTCGATTTTTCGGTCAACGAGAAAATCGTCGTCACGGAGCTTCTGGAACGTCTGGGCGTCGATTACATCGAGGGCGGTTATCCCGGCGCCAACCCGACCGACACGGAATTCTTCAGTGCCAGGCGCACGGACAAGGCGCAGTTCACGGCCTTCGGGATGACCAAGCGCGCCGGGCGCTCCGCGGCCAACGATCCCGGCCTTCAGGACATCCTGTCCAGCAGCTCCGATGCCTGCTGTTTCGTCGCCAAGGCGTGGGACTACCATGTCCGGGTCGCGCTCGGATGCACCAACGAGGAAAATCTCGATTCGATCTACGAGACGGTTGTTGCCGCTGTTGCTGTCGGCAAGGAAGCGATGATCGACTGCGAGCACTTTTTCGACGGCTACAAGGCCAATCCGGACTACGCGCTGGACTGCGCCCGCACCGCCTATCAGGCCGGTGCCCGCTGGATCGTGCTGTGCGACACCAATGGCGGCACGCTGCCGGACGAGATCTTCGACATCGTTACCAAGGTGCAGGCGGTTGTTCCCGGATCGCACCTGGGCATCCACACCCACGACGACACCGGCCATGCGGTCGCCAATTCCCTGGCCGCGGTCGATGCCGGTGTCCGGCAGATCCAGGGAACTCTGAACGGGCTCGGCGAACGGTGCGGCAATGCCAACCTGATCACCCTGATCCCGACCCTCAAGCTGAAACCGGTCTTCGCCGACCGGTTCCAGATCGGTGTCGGCGACAACCAGCTCAGGGACATCACAGCGATATCCCACGCCTTCGACGAGGTCCTGAACCGCTCTCCGGACCGGCAGGCACCTTATGTGGGCGAGACCGCCTTTGCCACCAAGGCCGGCATTCATGCGTCCGCGATCCTGAAGGATCCGCGGACCTATGAGCATGTCACGCCGGAGAGCGTCGGCAATCAGCGTCGGGTGCTCGTCTCCGATCAGGCCGGCAAGAGCAACCTTCTGGGGGAGCTGACCCGGGTGGGGATCGCGGTCGACAAGACGGACCCGCGTCTCGACCGCCTTTTGACGCTCGTCAAGGACCGCGAGGCCGAAGGCTATGCCTATGAAGCGGCCGATGCCTCGTTCGAGCTGCTCGCGCGCCGGGAGCTGGGGGAGGTGCCACGCTATTTCGAGGTCAGTTCCTTCCGCGTGATGGTCGAGCGCCGCTTCAATGCCATTGGCGATCTGGTGTCTGTGTCCGAAGCGGTGGTCAAGGTCGACATCGACGGCGAGACCCGGATGTCGGTCGCGGAAGGAAACGGCCCCGTAAACGCGCTCGACAGGGCATTGCGCAAGGATCTCGGCAAATACCAGTCCGCAATCGAAGGCCTTGAGCTGATTGACTACAAGGTGCGAATCCTCAACGGTGGCACCGGCGCCGTCACGCGCGTCCTGATCGAAAGCCACGACACCCGGTCCCACCGCCGCTGGTTCACGATCGGGGTCTCCTCCAATATCGTCGACGCGTCGTTCCAGGCACTGGTCGACTCCATCACATTTGCGCTGTTGAAGGCCGAAGCCGCCTGATCGACCCGGAAGTGGTCGAGCATCTCTTCGGCGTTCGGGCGAATGCGCGATGCTTCAGAAAGGCCAAATCATGTCGCAGCCAGTGACCCCGTCGCAGGCGCAGGCCGAATTCCGCCAGGGGATCCTGTTCGGCCTGACGGCCTATGGCATGTGGGGCTTTTTCCCCGCCTACTACAAATTGACGGATACGGTCCCCGCCGACCTCGTCGTCTCGCACAGGATCCTGTGGTCGGTGCTGTTTGTCGGCCTGTTCCTGTGGGCGCGCGGCCGCTGGCCGGAGGTGCGCGAGGTCTTCCGTCAGCCGAAGGTTCTCATGAGCCTGATGGCCTCCGCCTCGTTTATCTCGGTGAACTGGCTCGTGTTTGTCTGGGCGATTGGCAACAATCAGGTCCTTGACGTCTCACTCGGCTATTTCATCAATCCTCTGGTGAGCATCCTGGTCGGTCTTGTCGTTCTGCACGAGCGGTTGTCGATCGGACAGGGAGGTGCGGTCGCGCTGGCAGTCCTTGCTGTGGTGCTGCAGGCCGTTCTCGCCGGCGGGCTGCCCTGGGTATCGCTGGTGCTGGCGTTTTCATTCGCCGGATACGGCTATGTCCGCAAGATCACCCCGGTCAAGCCGACGCCGGGCCTGTTCGTGGAAACGCTGCTGCTGTTTCCTTTCGCCGCCGGCTACATACTGCTGGGCCTGGGCCGCGGCGTCGACGCCCTTGTCCTGAACGACCTGCCGGTTCTGGCCGCACTCGCCGGAACCGGTATCGTGACCGCGCTTCCCCTGATCTGCTTTTCGGCAGCGGCGCGCAGGCTTCCGCTCTTCATGACAGGGCTGATGCAGTATATCGCGCCCTCGATCCATTTCCTGATGGCGGTCTATATCTGGGGGGAGCCGCTTGACCGAACCAGGCTGCTGACATTCGCAATCATCTGGGTGGCGCTGGCGATCTTCACCTATGACAGCTGGCGCCGGTACCGTGTCAAATCCAGACTGGCGGCCAGGTCATAGCCTTGCAGTCGTCCTCCCTACCAGCCGGCGTGCGCGCCGGTGCCGGGGTGTCGCATTGCTGCGTCCGGGAGGACGAATTTGAGGATTGTCAGCAGCCCTCAGACCCTAAAGGTCTTTCACCGTTGCGACGTGCTCGGGCGAGGTCCGGGCTTCGCCCGAAACGGCCTGGCGAAGCATGGGCAGGATGTCGTCGGTGTTGCGGGCGACAAGATAGGGAACCTCGGTATCGGGCCGGATATACCCTTGCGCGCGCATGTGGTCGAGCAACTCGAGCAGGGGCGACCAGAAGCCGTTGATATTGGCCAGAACTACCGGTTTGCGGTGCTGGCCGAGCTGGGCCCAGGTCATCATCTCGACAGCTTCTTCCAGCGTCCCGATGCCGCCCGGCAGTGCGATGAAGGCATCGGACCTTTGAAACATCAGGTGTTTGCGTTCATGCATGTCGCGGGTAACGACCAGGTCCTCAAGCGTTTCCAGCATCACTTCCCGTTTCTCCAGGAAATGCGGGATGATGCCGGTGACCTTGCCACCTGATTCGAGAGCCGCGTTGGCGACCGTGCCCATGAGGCCGACCGAGCCGCCGCCATAGACCAGGCGCAGGCCGGCCTCGGCGATGAGCTGGCCAATCCGCGTCGCTGCGGCTTCGTGGGCCGGGTCCGATCCGAAGCTCGAACCACAATAGACACAGACGCTTGCAAGCTGATTTTGAGATACCGTATTCATGACGCAAAGGTGTGACATTCAGATTGCCATGAGGTCAAGCATTCTGTTCGCGGAGCCCAGGCCGTCAGGCGGGTATTCTTGCCGCGCCTGAAAAAGAGGGCTATGCATGGGCAGGATCGGAATTTGTGTCAGCGGCAATTGAGTCACCACCTTCACCCGCGCCATGGACCGGCCTGAAGGTGCCGGATCAGCAGGCCGGATGCAGGGGAACAGGTACATAAAAGCGCCGGGCCGACCGGGCGCTTCCTGACAGGAAGAACAATGAACAAGACCACACTCGTCTGGACTTTGATCGCGGCAGTGCCGGTTGGCCTTGCTGCCCTGGCGACGGCCTATGTCTATCGCGATACCGGAAAATTGCCGTTTCAGGAGGCCGTTGGCGCCTTGTCGACACCGGAAGTGGCCGGCACGGAAACGCAGCCGCAGGCCGGCGCGGATCCTGCGCCCTCCGCTCAAAACGAGCAGGCCGCCACATCCGCCGCCGATGACGCTGCACCCGCAAGCGCGGACGGTCCGAGCTTCGACGTGGTCGGTGTGGAACCCACCGGTGAAACCGTCGTGGCCGGCCGTTCCGATGCCGGTGCCATTGTCGCCCTGACCGCGAACGGCAAGGTGGTCGGCAAGAGCATCGCAAACGATAAGGGCGAATGGACGATCATTCTCGATGAACCGCTCAAGCCGGGTGACTATGACGTTGGCGTCGAGGTGCATGACGAGGCCGGCACGCCCGTTGTGACCTCCCGGGAACGTCTGGCCGTCTCCTTGCCGGAAGGCGGCAAGGAGCAGCCGCTGATCGTTCTGAACACGCCGGACGGCCCGTCCGATATTCTGCAGAAACCGGCACCCGCGCAGCAGGTTGCCGAAGCTGTGGCAGACCCGGCCGGCGCGGATGAAGAGGTGGCCGCCGATGCCGGCCCGGCCAGCGAAACCGGACAGGCGGAAGCCGAGCTTCCGGGAACGGCGCCTTCGGACACCGAAGCCCGGACCGAGGTCGCCGCGTTGCAGCCTGCGGCTGAAACGCCGGCGGAGCCGACGCCGGACGCGCAGACCGCAGCACAGCCGGACCCGCAGACACCGGCCCCCGAGAGCGAACAGGCCGCGGCACCCGAGAGCCCGGACACGGACCAGCCGGAGACCGCTGCGGTGGCTCCTGAGCCCGCCGGTACAGGCACAGCCGCCGCCGGGAATCCCTCACAGCAAGAACAATCCGGCGACGTGAGTGTCGCCGCGGCACCGGACGACAGCGGTTCGGTTGATACCGGTCCGGCAGATACGGCGGGCACGGACACCGCTGCGGCTTCGCAAGAGACCGCCCCGGACAGCTCTGAGGCCGGCGACCCGATTGTGCAGCAGGCTGCCAGGGAGACTGCGCCCGAAGTGACCGCAAGTGCCGCACCTGCCGCACAGGCGGAAGGGCAAGCGGCCCCGGATGCGCCGACGGTGACCGTGGAAGCGGTGGAATCGGAAACGGACAAGGTGTTCGTCGCCGGCACCGGTGAACCCGGTTCGTCGATCCGCGTCTATGTGGGAGACGATTTTCAGGGCGAGGTCCAGGTCAATGCCGACGGCAAGTGGCTGGTCCAGGGCGACAAGAATATTGCCGAAGGCAATGTCGAGGTGCGCGCAGACCTGATCGGCAAGGACGGCAATGCGGTGGATGCGCGCGCGGCCGTCACCTTCGAGAAGGAGCGGGACCGGCAGATCGTGCTCACCAAGGTGGTGGCAACCGGCGCCAGCGGCAATCCGGAAGGACAGGGTGCGGAAGTCCGCAAGTCCCTGCCGGTCGTGATCATCCGCAAGGGCGACAATCTGTGGCGGATCTCGCGCCGCCTTTATGGCGAGGGGCTTCGCTACACCACGATCTATCAGGCCAACCAGGAGCAGATCCGCAATCCGGACCTGATTTATCCGGGGCAGGTGTTCCTGACGCCGGAAGGCGACCTGAACTGGGAAGAAACTCCGGAAAACAACGGCTGATCCGGATTTGACCCGGACAGAGTGAAGGGGCGGGGGCCGGTCAGGCTTCCCGCCCTGCGCATGCGGGGCTTGTTTTTTCGTTCATTCATCGCATATCAACGATGAAACAAACTGTCGTGAACGAGGAAACCGCCCCATGAGCGGGACGGATCTGCCACCGAATAAAACCTGCCCTGAAACCGCGGACGCATTTGCGGGCTGTGAAGAGCTCGCCGCCGTGTTCCGCGCTCTCGGCCATCCGGCGCGCCTGGCGATCGTCAAACAGCTCGCGTCTCAAAACGAAGCCTGCTGCGGCGAAATCGTCCGTCATCTGCCTCTGGCCCAGTCGACCGTTTCGCAACACTTGCAGGTGCTCAAGGACGCGGGCCTGCTGACGTGTGATTCGCGTGGCCGAAACTGCCATTACCTGCTGAACCGGCAGAAACTCGATCTGGCGGAGCGGCGTTCGAAGGAATTCTGGGAGCGCCTCAATTCCATGACACCGGCCCGGCCCGGCGACGCCTGTTCCCCGCCGGATAATCAAGAATAAGACCCAACCGGCTGCCCCGGCTGCCTGGAGAGTTAAGTGTGACTGATCAATCAGCGACCTCGCCGCGAAAGCCCTCCGCCGCGGCTTCCGGCAGCCAATCCGAAGATCCGCAGGTCCGCAAGCCGGTCAGCGCCGACGAGGGCAGCACGATGGCGACGCTCGCCAATCTGTGGCCTTACATCTGGCCTTCGGAACGACCGGATCTCAAGAAGCGGGTTCTGCTCGCGGTCCTCGCCCTGATCGTCGCCAAGTTCGTCACGGTGCTGTCGCCCTATTTCTTTGCCTGGGCAACGGACGCGCTGACCGGCGAGACTTCGGGCCTGCCGGCCTTCCTCGTGGCGCCGGTCATGCTGGTGCTGGCCTATAATGCCGCCCGCGTCTTTGCCATGGGGTTCAACCAGTTGCGCGATGCCCTGTTTGCGCGGGTGGGCCAGCATGCGGTCCGCCAACTGGCGATCCTGACGTTCCGCCACCTGCACAAGCTGTCCCTCAGGTTCCATCTGGCCCGCCGCACCGGCGGTCTCAGCCGGGTGATCGAGCGCGGCGTCAAGGGCATTGAGGCGATCGTCCGCTTCACGATCCTCAACGGCATTCCGACCATCCTGGAATTCGCCATCATGGCGGCCGTGATCTGGTACCAGTTCGGCTTTTCCTATGTGATCATCGTCGCGGTGATGATCGTGGCCTATGTCTGGTTCACCATCAAATGCTCCAACTGGCGCATCGAGATCCGCCGGGAGATGAATGACAGCGACACGGATGCCAATTCCAAGGCCATCGACAGCCTGCTGAATTTCGAAACGGTCAAGTATTTCGGCAACGAGGACATGGAGGCGGAACGCTTTGATGTCTCCATGGCGAAATATGAGAGCGCCGCAACCAAGACCTGGACGTTGCTGGCCTGGCTGAACCTGGGACAGTCGGTCATCCTGGGCATCGGCATGGCGCTGTGCATGGCACTGTCCGCAAGAGCCGTGCTGGCGGGTGAGCAGAATATCGGTGACTTCGTGCTGATCAACGCGCTGCTGATGCAGATCTCCATTCCGCTCAATTTCATCGGCTTTCTCTACCGGGAGATCCGTCAGGGGCTGGCGGATATCGAATCCATGTTCGATCTTCTGCTGGTGCCCGCCGAGATCGAGGACAAGCCGGGCGCCGGAGCGCTGCAGGCGGTCGAAGGCAAGATCGCGTTCAAGCAGGTCCGCTTTCATTATGATCCCGAAAGGCCGATCCTGAAGGGGATCGATTTCGAGGTGCCCGCGGGCAGGACCGTGGCCATTGTCGGCCCGTCCGGCGCAGGCAAATCGACCATTTCCCGCCTCCTGTTCCGCTTTTACGACGTCACCGACGGGGCGGTCGAAATCGACGGGCAGGATGTGCGCGACGTCACCCAGGAAAGCGTGCGCGACGCGATCGGGATGGTGCCGCAGGACACGGTGCTGTTCAACGACACGATTGCCTACAACATCCGTTACGGACGCCCGGACGCATCGGAGGAAGAGGTCAGGGAAGCGGCCCGCATGGCCCAGATCCACGACTTCATCGAGAATCTGCCGCAAGGTTATCAGTCGGAAGTCGGCGAGCGCGGCCTGAAACTGTCGGGCGGCGAGAAGCAGCGCGTGGCGATTGCCCGGACGATCCTGAAGTCTCCGCCGATCCTGATCCTGGACGAGGCAACCTCCGCGCTGGACACCCATACGGAACGGGAAATCCAGTCTGCACTGGACGAAGTCTCGCAGAACCGCACGACACTCGTCATCGCCCACCGTCTGTCGACGGTGGTCAATGCCGACCAGATCATCGTTCTGGAGGCCGGCGGTATCGCCGAGCGCGGCACGCACCTGGAGTTGCTCGACAAGGGCGGTCTTTATGCCTCCATGTGGGCGCGCCAGCGCGAAGCCGACGAAGCCGAAGAACGGCTTCGGGCAGCCCGGGAGAACGACGATCTCGGCATCATCACGCGCGGTCAGCCGGCCGACTACGTTCCGGCAAAATGATGCCGCTACGCCGCACGGTCGTTTCTGTCGGGGCGGTCGTTCCTGGCGGGACGGTCGTTGGCGCAGCCGAGATCGGCCGGGCGGCTGGCCGGGCCCGGTCCGGGTTTCGCGATCCGGCTGAAAAACCCGAACAGGGCACCGGCCAGCCGGCGCAATTCCTTGTGCCGTTCGGCGCGGGCGCGGACTTCGTAGTTATCTCCGGAATGATACATGGCGGGCTCCTGTTGCTGCCACACCTTTGTCTCACGTTGCCTTTCCTCGAAGAATGAGGCTAAATTCGAAGACATCTTTCGAAAGTATCGAATAATGCGTGTCGACGATCTCAAGTTTTTCAAACGCGTGGCCGAGGTTGGCAGCCTGTCGGCGGCGGGCAGGGAATTCGGCCTGTCTCCGTCGGCGGCGAGCAGCCGTTTGAGCAATCTGGAAAAGGAACTGGGCACGCAACTCGTTGCCCGGACCACGCGGCGCACCGGTCTCACGGAGGCGGGAAAGGTGTTTCTGCGCCATGCCGGCGCTGCGATCGAAGAGCTGGCCGAGGCACGCAGGCTGATCGATGCGGCACAGGACACGCCCCGTGGCACCTTGAAGATTTCGTCCAACGTCTTTTTCGGCCGCAAGCATATCCTGCCCTATGTGGCGGAATACCGGCAGCTCTATCCGGATGTGCGGCTGGAAGTCGACATGACCGACCGCATTGTCGACCTGGTCGAGGAAGGTTATGATCTGGCAATCCGCGGCGGGCTGTTGCCCGATTCCAGCCTGCTCGCCCGCAGGCTCGGCGGCAATCCGCGGGTCCTGTGCGCCAGTCCGGACTATCTGGCGCGGCGGGGAGCGCCGCAGAGCCCAGGAGATCTTCGCAATCACGACTGTATCGGCTTCGAGCCCATGCCGGTCTGGTATTTCAACGGGCCGGACCACGAGATTTCCCATGTGCTGGAAGATCCGGTGATTTCGGGTGACAGCGGTGACTTCGCCTACGATGCCGCCATTTACGGGCTGGGTCTGACCGTCAAGTCGATCGCCCATGTCTGGGAGGACCTGAGGGATGGCCGGCTTGTCGAATTGATGGAGGATTATCCGGTCGGGCGCACGGGCAATATCTATGCGGTCTATCCGCCCGCCAGGTACATACCTCCGAAGATCACCAGTTTCACGGACTTCCTGATATCCAAATACGGTCGGCCGGCCTACTGGGAAACGGACTACCGTCTGGCGAGAGAGAAAATTGCCGGTGGGACATCCTGAACCGCTGTGGTTTTTGAGAGAATCCGGTTCTCTTGGGCGCCAAAAGCCTCTAGAAGCGGGGACAACACAAGTGCAACAGGTGCGTGTCCGTTTGCCGGACAGCCCGTCTCCCGGAGCCGGGGCACGAATCGCCTGTTCTGAAAGCGGATGAAAAGATGTCGATTGTAGACTCCGTCACCAAGGCCATGGTCCCGATCCACCGTGAAGGCTGGCCCTTCATCGCGATTGCTCTCGTGGCAACACTGGTGGTGGGATATTTCATCAGCCCGCTGTTCTGGATCGGGCTCTTCTTCACCGGGTGGGTCTGTTATTTCTTTCGCGATCCCAGCCGGGTGACCCCGGTCGGCGACGGCCTTGTGGTGTCTCCGGCCGACGGCGTCGTCAGCCAGGTCGGACTGGCCCGCCCCCCCGTGGAACTGGAACTGGGCACGGAACCGCTGATGCGCGTGTCGATTTTCATGAACGTGTTCAACTGCCATGTGAACCGGGCGCCGATCGGCGGCAGGATCGTGCGCGTGGCCTACCGCGCCGGCAAGTTCCTGAATGCGGAACTCGACAAGGCAAGCGATGACAATGAACGCAACGGCCTGGTGATCGAAGCGGGTGACACAAGGATCGGCGTGGTCCAGATCGCGGGCCTTGTTGCCCGGCGCATCGTCTGCTTCGTGCGCGAAGGGGAATCGCTTTCCGCCGGCGAGCGCTTCGGCCTGATCCGGTTCGGCTCGCGGCTGGATGTCTATTTTCCCGTCGGCACCCAGCCGAAGGTGGCCCTCGGCCAGACCATGATCGCCGGAGAAACGCTTCTGGCCGATCTGGCGCAGCCGCAGGGCGCGGCACAGACACTGACCCGCGTGAGCTGAGGCCGCCGTGATCGACACTCCCGAAGACACATCGTCAAAGGACCGCAAGACACCGCGATTCCGCCGGGTCCCGTTGCGTCTGATCGTGCCCAACATGGTGACGCTGCTGGCGCTCTGTTCCGGCCTGACAGCGGTTCGGATGGCCTTCGAGGAGCGTTGGGAATTCGCGGTTGGGGCGGTTCTGCTGGCGGCTGTGCTCGACGGTCTGGACGGCCGCGTGGCCCGTCTGATGAAAGGCACGTCCCGGTTTGGCGCGGAACTGGACTCCCTGTCCGATTTTGTCAATTTCGGGGTCACGCCGGCGTTGATGCTGTATCTCTGGATCCTGAAGGATGCGGGCAACATGGGCTGGATCGCGGCGCTGGTTTTCGCGATCTCGGCGGCCCTGCGGCTGGCGCGGTTCAACGTGGCGCTGGACGATCCGGACAAGCCTGTCTGGGCATCCCGATTCTTCACCGGTGTCCCGGCCCCGGCGGGCGCGCTGACGGTGCTGTTGCCGCTTTATCTGGATTTCCTGGGCCTGTTTCCGCACTGGTTCGCCGACGCGGCCTTTGTGGCGGCCTATACGATCGGCATCGCCTTTCTGCTGATCAGCCGACTGCCGACCTATTCGGGCAAGACGCTCGGCACGCGGGTGCGACGCGATTTTGTGCTGCCGTTGTTTGTTTTTGCCGTGCTGGTCGTGGCCCTGACCGTCAGCTATCCGTTCCGCATGCTGGCCGGCGGCGCGGTGCTTTACCTTCTGACGATCCCCGTCTCCTGGCGGGCCCACCGCTTGCTCGTCCTGGCGGACGCCACCCTTGCGCTGGACGATGACGGTGACGAATGCGACACCGATCTCGACAACATCGCCGACCGCGACAAGGACCACGGCGGATAGATCCGGGCGGTCTTTCGGCGCGTCTCGCATATCGGGTTTCCGGCAGCTGAAAACAGGTCCAGACAGGCCTCCTCGACATTTTGAGGAGCCAGTAGATGATGCATGGAAAGACGATACTGATCACCGGTGCCAGCAGTGGCATCGGCGCGGCTGCGGCGCGCCTGTTTGCCGGAGCCGGGGCCAGCCTGATGCTTGCGGCCCGGCGCGAACACCATCTTCAAGAGGTGAGGGCGTCCCTCCCGGATGCGTCCGACCGGATCGCCCTTTTTGTCGGCGATGTATGTGACAGCGGTTTTTCCGAAGCAGCGGTCAACGCGACAGTGGATGCCTTCGGCGGGCTGGACGGAGCGTTCAACAATGCCGGAACGCTCGGCGACCTGGGACCGGTGCCGGACATGAGTCTGGAAACCTGGAACCAGGTGATCATGACCAATCTCGACAGCGCGTTCCTGGCGGCCAAACATCAGATCCCGGCAATGAAAACGCGCGGTGGGGGCTCAATCGTGTTCACCTCGTCCTTCGTCGGCCATACAATCGGTCTGCCGGGCATGGCCGCCTATGCGGCGGCGAAGGCCGGCCTGATCGGTCTGACCCAGGTTCTCGCCGTGGAACACGGACCGGACAACATCCGTGTGAACGCGTTGCTGCCGGGCGGCACCAAAACCGAAATGGCCGGTGACGATCCCGCGTTTCACGAATATGTCGCCGGACTTCACGCCCTCAAGCGCATGGCCGAGCCGGAAGAAATCGCCAGGGCGGCGCAGTTCCTGTTGTCCGATGCCGCCTCCTTCGTCACCGGATCGGCCATGCTGTGCGATGGCGGCAACTCCATCTCGAAGGGGTAAGGCTCTGCCGGAAGGGCGGCGGACGGCTGCCGCCGTCCCCCGGTGGTCGGAAATGCCGTTGCCTTGTCGGCCGGACGTGGCAATACAGAGGGGAGTTTTTGTTGAAGGAGCGTCATCCGTGACCGAAAAAACCCATCTGCGCGCCGGCACCGAAACGGATCTTCATGCGCTCGAAACGCTCTACAGCGCGGCATTTCCGGACGAGGATCTTGTTCCCCTGGTCCGCCGTCTGCTGCAGGTGCAGGATGGGGTCCTGTCCCTGGTGGCGGTCTCGGGCGAAGACATTGCCGGTCACGTGATTTTCACAAGGTGTCGCGTTGAGCCGGGTGGTCACGCGGTCGCGCTGCTTGGACCGCTCTGCGCCGCGCTGACCGCGCAGAAGCGAGGCATCGGCAGCCGCCTGGTCCGTGCGGGCCTGGACCGCATGGACGCCTGGCAGGCGGTAAAGGTGCTGGTTCTGGGAGATCCCGGTTATTACGGCCGCTTCGGTTTCTTGCCCCTTTGCCCGATATTGCCTCCTTACACAATCCCGGAAGAATGGGCCGCAGCTTGGCAATACCTGGATCTGGACGGGAGCAAGGCGCCCAGAACCGGCCGACTGACAGTCCCGCCGCCGTGGCAGGACACGACGCTCTGGTCAGAATAGAGCAGGGCCTGTTCGTCAGGGCCGTTTGCGGACAAACATCTGCTCGGTCACTTCCTTGCCCCACTGGTCACCGGCATATTCGTCGGCAAGCACAAAACCGTTTCGCTCATAGAGCGCCCGCGCCGCGTCAAGTCCCTTCAGGGTCCACAAGTGGATCTCACCGAACCCGTGCCGGTCGCAGTGTTCCAGCGCCCGTGCGAGCAATACCTTGCCGAGCCCCTTGCCGCGCAGCCGTTCCGACAGGATGAACCAGCGCAGATGGGCGATGTTGGCGCCGAGGTCCTCGCCGTCAATGCTGATCGAGCCGATGACTTCGCCGCGCTCGACAACACTCCAGCTGTTGTTTGCCGGATTGCCGATCCGGGGCATGAATTCCGCCATGGCCCTTGATACCACGCTCTCGAAAGTCGGCCCCGTGCCGACGATCGGCCCGTGCGTGCGGGCATGCAGGGCGGCGATGTCGCCGATCATGCCGGTCTGGTAGCCTTCGACGATTGGCAAGTCAGCCGGCAGGTCTGGCGACAAGTCTGGCAGCAAGTCGGGCGCGGACGCGGGGGCGGTGTCTTGCGAAGTGCCAAGGGCCTCGGCATAGGCTGTCATGGACCTTGCGACGACTTCGGCCTGACGGCCTTCGATCCGGGACAGCGCGCGCAGCGCCTGGTCATTGCCGAACTTGTCAATCCTGGCAAAGGTTTCCTGACCGGCCGGCGTCAGGTTCAGCCCGAAACTGCGGCCGTCGGTCTGGGACTGCGTCTGGACGATGTCGCCGCGGGTCTGAAGGGACTTGAGCAGACGGCTGACGGTCGACTTCTCCAGTTTCAGCCTGTTGCAGAGGTCCTTGGCCGTGATGCCCGGGCAAAGGCCGATTTCCATGATGGCGTGCACGCCCGAACCTGAAAGGTCGGTTCCGGCGATGGTCTTGTCCAGAAAACCGAATTCCCGGACCAACTGGCGCGAGGCGGACCGGATGTCGTTGACGAGATCGGGCGAGGGGGCGGTCATGAGAGTCATCCATATAGTTGTATTAAGCAACAATATGGATGACCGGATGTTCATGCAAGACCAGATCCGTAGGGCCCCTCGGATCGTTTTCCCGGACTTGCGCTCCGGTGTGTTCTGGATGACTGCCGTCAGGCACCCTTCAGGCAAACCAAAAGGCCGCCGAAAACGGCGGCCTTTTGTTGGAGAAGCTGAAACTCATTCCGCTGCGTGCGGAAGCTCTTCCTGCGGGGGGACTTTCGGAGCAGCCGGCTTTGGCATGGCGACGACCTTGGCCGCCGGACGCTCCTGTTCCTGTTGCGGGTCCGTCCACTCAACGTCCTGTTCCGGTACTGCCGCCGGAACGAGGGTGGGCGTGCGGCGGTAATGTCCGACGATTTTGGAGAAGGACTTCATCCACACGCTCGGCAGCGCGATCATGACCGGGATCATCAGCAGCGTCAGAAGGGTCGAGAAGGCGAGGCCCGAAATGACCGCCGTCGCCAGTTGCACCCACCAGACCGCCGTGATGCCGCCGTAGGTGATCACCTGATTGAAGAAATCGAAGTTGATCATGGTGGCCATGGGAATTAGCCCGGCGATGGTCGTGATCGTGGTCAGCAGGATCGGACGGATACGCTGGGCCGAGGTTTTCAGGATCGCGTCCAGCGGTTCCAGTCCGTCATGGAGGAACCGGTTATAGGTGTCTATCAGGACGATCGCGTTGTTGACCACGATCCCGGCAAGCGCCACCACCCCCGTTCCGGTCATGATGATCGAGAACGGCTGATTGGTCAGCAGCATGCCGAGCAGCACCCCGAAGGCCGACAGAATGACCGTCGAGAGCGTCAGGAAGGTCTGGTAGAACGAGTTGAACTGCGTCAGCAGGATCAGGAACATCAGGAACAGCGAAGCTGCGGCGGCCTTGATCAGGAAAACGCCGGATTCCTGCTGATCCTCGTCAGCACCGCGGAACTTCAGGAACACGTTGGACGGCCATTCCTGGGTATCCAGCCATGTCTGCAGCCCGGCCACCTGTTCGGTCGGGTTGGAGCCGCTTTCCGGGTTGACGGTTGCCTTAACATACATGGAATAGAGCCCATCCCGCCGGACGATCTCGGACACTTTCTGTGCGGGCTGCCGGCTGACGAAATTGGCCATCGGCACCAGACCCAGTTCGGTCTGCAGGCGGAGCTGGTCGAACCGGTCTATGCTGCGTTCATGCTGCGGCAGCCGGACGCGGATATCGACCTCGTCCTCGCTGTCGCCGGGCCGGTAGGTGCCGATCAGGACACCGTTGGTGACCAGCTGGACCATGTTGCCGACGGAGGCGATATGGGCCTTGTAGCGGCCGGCCTGTTCCCGGTCGATGGAGATCTGCCATTCGATGCCGGGCAGGGGACGGTCGTCCTCCTGGTCCATCAGGGTGTCCTGTCCGTCGATTTGCGTGCGCACGCGGGCCACGGCCGCGACCATGTCGTCATAGTCGGTCGACCTGATCTCGAGCTGGACGTCCTTGCCGGTGGGCGGACCGCCCTCGATCTTGCGGGTCTCCACCTTGATGCCGGGAATGTCGGCGGTTGCCGTGCGGATATCGGCGAAGATTTCCTTGGCCACGCGCCGGCAGCAGAAATCGGCCAGCTCGATGTTGATCTCGCCCATGACATCAGCCGGCTTGTCCTGAACGTCGCCAACGGAAGGTCCGCCGGACGAGCCGCCCGGTGTGAACGCGTTGGTGATGACGTTGTCGACGCCCGGAATGGTCATGATCCTGTCTTCGACCTGGACCACCAGGTCCCGGGCTTCCGCAGCGGACATGTTGCCCCGGCCGGAGACCAGCACGACGGCCTGTTCCGGTTCTTCCTCGATGAAGAATTCCACGCCGGTGGGATTCGACGCGAAGCTGACGAAGATGGCCGCGCAAGTCCCGAACAGCAAAAGAATGGCGGCGATGTTGCCGATCGGATTGCCGGCGAACAGCTTCAGGATCCGGATGTATACTCCGGTGAAGCCACGGACATTCCGGACATCGAAAGCCTCGTTGCCGGACAACGCGGCGGCCTCCGCCCGATCCATTTCAGCCCGCCTGGCTGCGCGGGCCTGGGACCAGCGCACGAAGGGGCGCAGGATCCGGTAGGACACGTAACCGAGCGCCAGGAAGGCAATGACGGCCAGCAACAGCGTCAGGGGCTGGATCATCTGGGCCGGGACCGCGCCTGCCAGTGCCAGCGGCACGGCCGGACCCGTGGCGACGGCGAGAGCCGACAGGATCGCGATCATCGCGGCGAGCAGCACCGCGGCGTAGCGGTTCAGCCAGTGCGAGACCTGCGCGAGTATGCCTCCGGTGACCGGCAGGAAGATCATCGCCGTGAACAGCGATGCGGTCAGGACGATGATGACCATGATCGGCAGGTAGCTCATGAATTCGCCGGCAACGCCCGGCCACAGGAGCATCGGCAGGAACGCCACCAGGGTCGTCGCCGTGGAGGACACGATCGGCCAGAACATCAGCTTGGCGGCGCGGATATAGGCTTCCCGGTCCTCCATGCCTTCATGGATCTTCCGGTCGGCATATTCGGTCATCACGATGGCGCCGTCGACAAGCAGGCCCACCGTCAGCACCAGGCCGAACATGACCATGTTGTTGACTGTCTGGCCGATGCCGCCGAGGATCAGAAAGCCGACCATGAAGGAGGTCGGGATCGCCAGCCCCACCAGCAGAGCCGAGCGCAGGCCGAGCGCGGCCAGCACCAGGATCATCACCAGGAAGATCGCGGTCAGGATCGAGGATTGCAGTGAGCCGAGCACTTCGAAGATGTTGTTGGACTGGTCCAGCATCATGTCGACACGGATCGTATTGGGCCAATCCTTGGAAGCGTTTTCGACGACCTCGCGCACGGCTGCGTTGTTCTCGATGATGTTGGTGCCGATGCGTTTGACCACCTGAAGCGAGATCGCCGGATTGCCGTTCACGCGGGTGTAGGCGCTGGCGTCCTTGAACGTGCGCCGGATGTCCGCGACGTCTGCCAGGGTCACGACGCCTTCGCCGCTCTGTTTCAGGGGCAGCGAGTAGACGTCCTCGACGGTCTCCACGAGGCCCGGCACCTTGACGTTGAAACGGCCCTTGCCGCCGTCGATGAAGCCGGCCGGCACGAGCTGGTTGTTGAGCTGCAGCGTGTTGAGCAACTCCTGCTGGGTGATGGCATAGGATTCCAGCTTCTGGGTGTCGATCAGGACCTCCAGCAGCTCTTCCCGGTGTCCGGTCAGATCCGCCGAACGCACCGTGTCGATGGCCTCGACCTCGTCCTTCAGGCGCCGCGCATGCTGGTAGAGCGTGCGTTCCGGCACATTGCCCGACAGGGCGATGATCATGGTCGGCGCCAGCGCGAAGTTCATTTCCGTGATGGTCGGCTCTTCGGCCTCGTCGGGAAGATTGCTCTTGGCCTGGTCGACCTTGTCGCGGACATCGGCGAGCGCCTCGTCCTTGTTGAACGAAATGTCGAATTCCAGCACGATCCCGGCATGGCTTTCCGAGGCGATCGCGGTGATCTCCTTCAACCCGTCCAGACCGCGCAGCTCCGTTTCCATCGGCCGCACGAGCAACCGCTCGGAATCTTCGGGCGAAATGCCCTGCTGCACGATCGAGATATAGAAGATCGGCAGGTCGATGTCCGGGCTGGCTTCCTTCGGGATCGAGATATAGGTGGCGACACCGGCGACGATCAGCGCCAGCATCATCACGAAAACCGTTTTCGGACGCCGCAGGACGCCTTCGAGCATGTCTATCATTGGCTTGCCTCTGCGGTTTCAAAGACGGGGTCCACACGTTCGCCGTCCGTCACGTATTCCTGCCCGACAGTGATCGCGACCACTTCTTCCGGCAGGCCGCCGATCCACATGCCGTCCTGTTCGCCGCCGAGCACCCGGATCGGATGGAAGACGGTCATGTTCTTGTCGTCCACGGCGCGAATGCCGACCTGTCCGGCATCGTTCAGGGTCAGGATGGCGGGCGAGATCTTGTGCGCCCTTTCCGCCGGCAGCGGCAGCATGGTCACGGCCGTGACACCGTCCCGCGCCTTGCCGTCCGGATTGGGCAGTTCCACCTCGATGCGGAATGTGCGTGTGTCCGGGTTGGCGGACGGTGAGATGTAACGCACCTTGCCGTCCAGGGATTCACCGGTGACCAGATTGACCTTGGCGGGCATGCCCAGGGAAATGGCTCCGATGCTCAGTTCCGAAACCTGACCGATGGCGATCATGGGATCGGAATTGACGACGGTGGCGCAGATGCTGCCGCTTTCGAGCTGGGCGCCGATTTCCGCCATGGGGCTTTCGAGGACCCCGCCAATGGGTGCTCGGATGATCGTGCGGTCCAGTTCCAGTTCGGCTTCCTGCAGCCGGGCGCTGGCGGCATCGAGCTGAGCCTGTACGGCGGCAACACGGGTCTGGGCCGTGAAGCCCTTGCTGTTGAGCTGCGTGGCCGCCGCATGATCGAGTTCGGCCTGGGCCAGCCCGGCCTTGGCTTCAAGCACGCGTGCCTTGCGCGTTCCCGCGTCCAGCACGCAGAGGATCTCGCCCGCCGTCACACGGGCACCTTCCCGGGCCGGCCGTTCAATGACGTTGTCCGTGGTTTCTGACCGCACCGCCACCTTGGCTTCCGCCTCGGTCCGACCGCGCACCTCCAGCACCGCACGGCGGTCCTGGGCGACGAGGCGCTGAACCTGCACGCGGAAGACGTCCTCGATTGCCTGGCTGGCGCGCAGCGCGGGCGGCGGCGTTGCGTGTTCGCTGTCGCCGACGCCGCCGATCACCATCGTGCCGCTGTACATCCAGAAGCCGATGCCCGCTGCAAGGCCGGCGGCAAGGACGTAGGAAAACTTCACTCGCATTGTTTCAATCTCCGAAACGTCGCACCTACTCGGCGGCCGCCGCCAAGGGGCGGGCCGCGTCTTCGGCAATCTTGATAAGGGCTTCGCCATGCTCTTCGAGATGGGCGAGGGTGAAATTCATGCAGGCGATGCCGTACTCCCGGGTCCAGTTTGAACCGGGATGGGCACACTCCTGATCGTGGTCCGGGCCTGTCAGCAGGCGCAATTCCTCCAGCACCTGGGCCTTGCGCCGCTCCAGCGCCCGCCGGACGATTTCGGGAGGCAGTTTTGCGGCATTGAGCGCTATCAGCAGGAAGGGGGACTTGAAGGTATCCGGGGCCTGTGGTTCGCACAGGGACGTGATGAACTCCGTGCGTCCGGCCTCGGTGATGGAATACACCTTCCGGGCCGGTTTGCCCGCTTGCGGTTCTTCGCGCACGGTCACCATGCCTTCGGCCTCGAGGCGGGCGAGCGCGGGGTAGATCGACCCGAAGCTTGCGTCCTCGAAATAGCTGAAGCGGCCTTCGGTGGACTCTTTGCGGATTTCGTAACCGGTGGCGTCTCCGAATGACAGGATCGCCAGGCACAGGCTTCTGACACTCATGGCAATCTCCGTGGCCGAAAACCTCTGCCCGGACGATGATCCGGGCGGTCGTTTCGGGCCGGTTGAAACCGGGCTGGGACTTTTGTTTCAGGCATCGTCAAAATTGCCATATGCTGGAACGATATATCGAACAAATATATGTCTTGCCCGCCAGGATCAAGAGTGCGGCGCACAAATTTTACCGATGGCGGTCAACTTCCGGGTCAGGGAACCGGAGTGCGATGACTGTTTTGACAGGTGTCGGCCGTGCCGCAATACAGTTAGGATAAAGCGGTTTCGCGAAAGCTTTATGAAGAGGGGACCGATGACCGGATCAAACCGCATATCTCGTCGCATCGCACTGCAGAGGGATCCCCTGTTCCGGCTGCTGGCGGTCAACCTTCTGGCGGGGATCTGCATTGCCGCTCTGGTGCTTGGCGGTATCTTCGCGGGCAATATCGGCAATCTGCGCGTTTTGGTGCAAGGGGCCGAAGACCCGGTTCTACCCGTGCTCATGCTCGCTTTCGGCCTTGTGATCACACTTGGCTCGGTTGTCATCGGGTCTGCGATCATGCTGCTTGGCCAGACCGGCCGCAGCGGCGGGCCTCCGCGGAGGGAACGGCCTGATGCCGATGGGGCCGTCCTGCAACCGGTTCCGGTGAGAGCTGGCTCGCACCGGTCGCGCGGGCGGCAATTTCCGGCCGGTTAACTCGCTGAAAAATCAGTATGAAATGATCTGATTGGCTTCCCGCGCATGGGCGGGACTGTCCGGCAATGGCCCGAAATCCGCGAACAGCGTCATGGCCGCTGCGGTGAGCAGAAGCAACAGTCCGACAGATGAGAGAGACATCTCTTCGCTTCGTTTGTTCATGACGTCCTCCTTGTTCGGACGCTGTTTCTACGCCTCCAGGCTCTAAGGGGCCGGTAACACATATTGTAAAATTTTACGGACCGGCAGTTTTGACAGGTCCGGTGTCTGCCATGGAGCCGCAAGACACGGCCCGCAGGCCGGCGCGTCCTGTGTTAACCACCTTCCTCGAAATACCGTTTCGAAACCATACCACCCGGTTGCGGCGATTCTGCCGATCGGGTACGACCTAGGGTGGGTTAACGATTTGTTAAGCAAATCCTGGGGTTGCAATGGGGTATTTCGTTCGAAACATTCATGTCTTTGTTTTTGCGCTGGTTAGTGTCCTGGCGGCGGTCTGGGTCGCCAACAACCCGCACCGGACAGTCCGTCTCATTCGCCCTCTGGTGGAAGACGCGGTTGAGCTTCAGGACCTTGCGCAAGGCGCTTACGATGAAGTGCGCCAGGTCAGCTGGAATAGGGCAGCCGGCGAGGTCGTGACGCTTTACTTGTCCACGCTGCGCATGCCGACCATGCTGTTTGAACGGCTGGCCGACAGAATTGGAGATGTCGAGAGACAGATGAAGCGTCGCCAGCGCGTGGACGCCGCCTCCGATCCGGGTATGCCGAGACCGGCACTCGTCGTGTCCGGGACGCGGTTCAAAGGGCGCTGGCAGACCGGCACGTCATTCCGCCCGCCGAAGACCTGAGCGCGTCAGACAGCGGCAAGGGCGATGGCGATGCCCTGGCCGACGCCGATGCACATCGTGGCGAGCGCGAGCCTGCCCCCGCGGACCTTCAACTCCAGGGCCGCCGAACCGGTTATCCTGGCGCCGGACATGCCAAGCGGATGACCGAGCGCGATGGCGCCACCGTTCGGATTGACGAAGTCGGCATCTTCCGGCAGTCCCAGATCCCGCATCACCGCGATGGCCTGCGCCGCGAAGGCCTCGTTGAGTTCGATGACATCGAATTCGGACACTGACAGACGGTTGCGGGCGCACAGTTTCCGGGTTGCGGGAGCGGGGCCGATCCCCATGATGCGTGGCGGAACGCCCGCAGTCGCCCCTCCGACGATACGCGCGATGGGGGTCAGATTGTGCTTTTCGATCGCCGCTTCGGAAGCGATCAGAAGCGCGGCCGCACCGTCGTTCACACCCGATGCATTGCCTGCAGTGACCGATCCATTGTCGCGGAACGGGGTCTTGAGCGCGCCAAGCTGGTCAAGCGTGGTGCCGGCTCTGGGATGTTCGTCCTTGTCGACCAGCACCGGATCTCCCTTGCGCTGGGGGATCAGCACCGGGATGATTTCCTGATCGAACCTGCCGGAAGCCTGCGCTTTGGCGGCCCTTTGCTGGCTTCGAAACGCGAAGGCATCCTGATCCTGCCGGGAGATGGCAAACTCGGCTGCCACGTTTTCGGCCGTTTCCGGCATCGAATCGATGCCGTACTGGCTTTTCAGAAGCGGGTTCACGAAGCGCCAGCCGATCGTGGTGTCGTGGATTTCCGCATTGCGCGAGAAGCCGGCCTCCGCTTTCGGCATCACGAACGGAGCCCGGGACATGCTTTCCACGCCGCCGGCGATCGCAAGATCGATTTCACCGCTCTTGATCGCGCGTGTGGCCGCAATGACGGCGTCCATGCCCGATCCGCACAGGCGGTTCAGCGTGAGACCCGGCACCGTTTCCGGAAGACCGGCGAGCAGGGACGACATGCGCGCCACGTTGCGGTTGTCCTCGCCAGCCTGGTTGGCGCAACCGTAAAAGACATCGTCCAGCTCCATCCAGTCGGTATCCGGATTGCGTTCCATCAGCGCGCTGATCGGAATGGCGCCGAGGTCGTCGGCGCGGACCGAGGCCAGCTTGCCGCCGTAGCGGCCGATCGGTGTACGGACATAATCGCAGATGAAAACGTGGTGCATGGCTCTTTCCAGTCCCTCGCGCGGGTCCGGCCCCAGAGGGCGTGGGGACCCCGGATCCCGGGCAAGTCTTGCCGGATTTCAGGATACAAGGCAAGGACGTGTCACAGATAAATGGTTCAGTTCAGGATTCTTGTGATGCAATCGGGTGCCGGACGATGTCGTCTTCCTGCAGGTAGGTTCCCGACTGGACTTCGATCATGCGCACGGCAATCTTGCCGGGATTGTGAAGGGTGTGCTGCGCCCCAAGAGGCACATACGCCGATTCGTTTTCGCTGAGCAGCGAAGTCCGGCCGTTGATCGTGATTTCCACGGTGCCGGACACAACGATCCAGTGCTCCGCCCGGTGAAGATGGCTCTGCAGGCTGAGACGTTTTCCCGGCTTGATCAGCATCGACTGCACCGCGAACCGGTCGCCGGAATTGATCCGCTCGGTGTAGCCCCAGGGCCTGTAGGAGCGCGGGTGGCGGTCGACTTCGTCGCGGCCTTCCGCCTTCAGTTGCTCGACAACGGTTTTCACATCCTGGGCGCTGTCCTTGTGCGCGACCAGAACGCTGTCGGCGGTGGCGATGACCATCACATCCCTGAGCCCGATCACCGAGACCAGGCCGCGGTCCGCGTAGGCAAGGCAATCGTGACTGTCCAGAAACCGGGCGTCGCCGAGGCCGCTGTTGCCGTCCTTGTCCTTGTCGAGCACGGCCCAGATGGCCGACCACGATCCGAGGTCGTCCCAATCGGGCGCGACGGGCGCGCAAACAACGTTTTCCGCCTTTTCCATGACGGCGTAGTCGATCGAGATATTGTCCAGTTTCGCGAAGGCATCCTCGTCGAGCCGGATGAAATCCAGATCGCCGTGCCGCGTCTTCATGACGGCGACAATATCCTTGTAGAGCTTCGGTTGATGCTGTTTGAAGGCCTCGATCATGGTGCTGGCGGCATAAAGGAAGATGCCGGCGTTCCAGACGTAGCCGCCCTCCCGCAAAAAAGCTTCCGCCGTGTCCTGATCCGGTTTCTCGACGAACGCCTCGACCGGACGGACAGCCTGGCTGCCTGCTGCAACGCGGATGTATCCATAGCCTGTGTTGGGGTCGGTCGGCTGGATGCCGAATGTCACGATCTGTCCGTTTTTCGCGGCCGTCTCCGCTTCGCGGACCGCTGCGAGAAAAACATCCTCCTTGCCGATCAGATGATCGGACGGCAACAGCAGAATCAGGGCATCGGGGTCTTTTTCCGCGGCGATCAACGCCGCCATAAGGGCAGGAGGGGCGGTATTGCGGCCGACCGGTTCCAGCAGGATCGGCTGGGCCTCCATGCCGAGCTCGGACAATTGTTCGCCGACCAGAAACCGGTGGGCGTTGCTGCCGATCACGATCGGGTCGGCAAAATCAGGCTGGTCGATTCGCCGGCAAGTTTTCTGAAACAGGCTCTCGCCACCGAAAAGAGGCAGAAACTGCTTCGGCCGGTCCGTTCGGGACAGCGGCCAGAGGCGTGATCCGACCCCGCCTGACAAGATACACGGAAAAATCATGATTTCGTTCCTGTGCTGCCGCTTTGCAGCATGCTCGGGTCATGCTGCGGTGCGGTCAGTGTGAAACACCAGCGGAGTGGTTGCAAGTCAGGCACTTGAGGGTTATCTATGTAATAATATAACGCCACGTGGCGTCGCGTGATGTGAGCTGAGCAGGCTTTTTGATACGATGGCAAATCCCAAATCCGGACTGGTGCGGCTGGAGCGAGCAGGCATGCGCATGGGCAGCAACTGGCTGGTCCGCGGCGTGGATCTGACCGTCTCCCCCGGCGAAATAGTAACGCTGATCGGGCCGAATGGTTCCGGCAAATCGACCACGGCGAAAATGGCTCTGGGCATCCTCAATCCCTCCGAGGGCCGTGCCGAGCGGCGACCGGGCCTGAAGGTCGGGTATGTCCCGCAGAAACTTGCGATCGACTGGACCCTGCCATTGACGGTTGCCCGGTTTCTGCGGCTGACCAATCCGCTGTCCGATGCCGATTGCCGCGCCGCCCTGGAGCGCACCGGCGCCGAGCGCTTGCTGACATCCGAAATGCGCGCCTTGTCCGGCGGAGAAATGCAGCGTGTCATGCTGGCGCGGGCGATTGCGCGCGATCCGGACCTGCTCGTTCTCGACGAGCCGGTCCAGGGTGTGGATTATGTCGGCGAGATCGCGATCTACGATCTGATCTGCAGCATCCGGGACACGCTCGGCTGCGGAATTCTGATGATTTCGCATGATCTTCATATCGTCATGGCGGCCGCGGACCAGGTGATCTGTCTCAACGGGCATGTCTGTTGCCGGGGCACGCCGTCCGAACTCAGCAAGGACGACAATTATCACGCCTTGTTCGGCGCGCGTGGCAATCCGGCGCTGGCCGTCTACCAGCATGATCACGATCATGTCCATCTGCCCGGCGGCGAAGTGCGCCACGCGGACGGGTCGATCTGCTCGTCCTGCTCCGGCGAGCATCACGACCCTGACATCGACGACACTCCGGACAGGATCGGACTGCGCGATGCTGGATGATTTTTTTGTCAGGGCCCTGGTTGCCGGCATCGGGGTCGCACTGGTCGCCGGACCGCTCGGCTGCTTCATAGTCTGGCGCCGCATGGCCTATTTCGGTGACACGCTGTCCCATGCCGCGCTGCTGGGCGTGGCGCTGTCGTTGCTTCTGCAAATCAACACCACCCTTGCGGTGGGAGGCGTGTCCGTGATTCTCGCCGGGCTGCTGGTGTTCCTACGCCGCCGCGAAACGCTGTCCTCGGATGCCATTCTCGGACTGCTGTCTCATTCGGCGCTGGCGCTGGGACTGGTCTGCCTGGCGTTCATGACCTGGGTCCGTGTTGATCTTCTGGGGCTTCTGTTCGGTGACATCCTGTCCGTGACACGGCTGGATATTGCCATGATCTATGGCGGCGGCGCCCTGGTTCTGGTGCTGCTCGTGCTGATCTGGCGGCGGCTGTTCGCGGCCACGGTCAGTCCGGACCTGGCGGCCAGCGAGGGCTTGCGTCCGGAACGGACCGAACTTGTCTTCATTCTGCTCACCGCCATCGTGATCGCAATTTCGCTCAAGGTGATCGGCGCATTGCTGATCACGGCACTCCTGATCATTCCTGCCGCCGCCGCACGGCGGATGTCCGCTTCACCGGAGCAAATGGCCGTCATTGCCGCATTTGCCGGTGCCGCAGCGGTTGTTGCGGGGCTGTACGGATCGCTTCACTACGACACGCCATCGGGCCCCTCGATCGTTGTCGCGGCGATGCTGCTGTTCATGCTCAGCCTTGTTCCGGGCGGGCGGATTGTGAGAAGGATGAGTGCCGCCACAAAAGGAGATCGACCGTGATGGCCCAGTCCCATCCCGAACTGACGAAGAACCAGTCGCTGGTGTTCGGCTCGCTTTCGGATGCCGGCAGTCCGCTGACCGCCTACGCGATACTGGATGCGTTGCGCGACAGCGGTTTCCGCGCGCCGCTGCAGGTCTATCGCGCGCTCGAAAAGCTCGTCGATTACGGGCTGGTCCATCGGCTGGAGAGCCTGAATGCCTTTGTTGCCTGCAGCCATTCGGGATGCGCCGGTCATGACACCGCCGCCTTCGCGATCTGCGAGAAGTGCGGCCTGGTCAGTGAGTTCACACCGGACAAGGCCATCGGGTACCTGAAGGACTGGACCGGTGAGCAAGGTTTCCAGTTGTCGCGAACCACCATCGAACTGCGCGGCATTTGCAAGCAGTGCGCCGCCGCCTAGGGCCGCCGGAGGCGCAAGGAAGCGGAGCTGCTTGCCGCGCTGATGGGTGTTGCGGGCGCGCCGTCTGCCTCCTATGGTCCGCCTGTGGCGCGGACACACGGAACCGCGAGGCATCGCCTGCGGGCGCAGAGGGAGAGCGGATATGGCCTTGCTGATTGCGGGACTGGTTTTGTTTTTGGGAATTCATGCGGTTCCCATTTTTTCGTCCAGGCGGGCAGCGCTGATCTCCAGGCTCGGAGAAAACGGCTACAAGGGGCTTTTCACCCTGGTTTCGGCCATCGGCCTTGGCCTGATCATCTACGGGTATGGCCTTGCGCGGGCGGAAGGCCCGCTGCTGGTCTACGACCCGCCATTCTGGCTGCGTCATGTCACCATGCTGCTGATGGTGCCGGTATTCATCTTTCTCGTCGCGGCCTATGTACCCAGCCGGATCAGCAGGACCCTGAAACACCCGATGCTGGTGGCGGTGAAACTCTGGGCGTTGGCCCATCTGCTCGCCAACGGCGACCTGGCCTCGGTGTTGCTGTTCGGAGGTTTTCTCGCCTGGGCGGTGGCCGACCGCATTTCCCTGAAACGGCGCGGGCCGGGGGCGGGGCTGATTGCAGCGGCAAAAGACCCCGGAAAATTCTCCGATGTGGTCGTGATTCTGATCGGCCTCGTGCTTTATGCGCTGTTCGTCTGGAAGCTGCATGCCTGGCTGATCGGTGTTCCGGCAGCCTGATCGGTTCGAACAGGACGAAAAAGCCTTCGCAAACCGTCAATTTGCGGCGGATTGCCCCACTTGCGCCATGAAGGACCGATTTAAGCCCGGACAAGGAATTGCCCGAGCCTGATCAAATGGATAATGTGCGCCACTCGATAACGGGCGAGGGCCGGTCTTTTGGACCGGGCCGATGAAGTGAATGCAGGAAAAAGACACGCATGTCTGACATTTTTCGTGAAGTCGATGAAGATATCCGCCAGGAAAAATACCGTCGGCTTTGGGACCGCTTCGGTTTCTGGGTGATTGGTGTCGCGGTCCTGGTCATCGTCGGCACTGGCGGCTACCGGGGCTGGCTCTATTGGCAGGAACAGCAATCCCAGAGCGCCGGCGATACCTTCTACGACGCCGTGCAACTGTCGGAAGACGGAGACTACCAGGAGGCGGCCGCGCTTTATGGCGACCTGGAAGGAGCCATTGGCGGATATCCGGCTCTGGCCCGGTTCCGGCTTGCGACCGATCTCGCCAATGCAGGGGACACCGGCGAAGCCCTCGCTGCTTTCGACGCGTTGTCCCGCGACAGCGGACTGATGGAAGCGCTGCGCGACATCGCAGCTCTGCGCGCCGCCTATCTCGCCGTTGATCTCGAGGACTATTCGGCCATCGCCGACCGGGTGGAGAAGCTCACCGGCGAAACCGGTCCGTTTCGTGCAGCTGCACGTGAAGTTCTCGTTTTAAGTGCCTGGAAAGACGGAAATGTGGATGCGTCCCGCCAGTGGCTGACCGCGCTTGAGGAAGATCCGGAAACGCCGGCGGAAATCTCCCGGCGCGCTGCGATACTGCGGGATCTCGTTCGCGCCACCAACGGCGCTGCCGAGGCGGCCAGTGAAGGAACCGCTCAGTGAGTTTTACGATTGTGTCCCACCGCGCGCGCGGAACATTCGCTGTCCTGGCGCTGTCCCTGGCACTGACAGGGTGCGGTTCGGTCAGTGATTTCACCGACAACTTCAATCCGTTCAGCCGGGACAAGGTGCTCCCCGGCGAGCGCCAGCCTGTGTTCGACGGTGCCGATCCGGCGACCGTGGCATCGGGCCAGGCCGCCAAGGTTGGACCGGCGACCGGCGGGCAGACCTGGACCACGGCCGGCGGCGGCCTGACCAACGATCCCGGGAATGTCGCAGTGTCCGTTTCCGGCAACCGGGCCTGGCGTGCGCAGGTCGGCACTTCCGGCAGGGGGATCACCTCGGCGGCGCTGCGTTTGTCGGCACGGCCCGTCAGTGACGGCAGCCGCATCTATATCTACAAGCCGAACGGCGAAGTGGTCGCGCTTTCAACGGCTGGCGGAAGGCAATGGACCCAGAACCTGCGGCCGGAAGGCGAGCGGGACATCGGGCCCGGCGGTGGCGTGACGGTGGAAGGCGGCGTGGTCTATGCGGCCACCAGCTACAGGCAGATCGCGGCCCTTGAGGCCGGTTCCGGCCGCGTCATCTGGCGGGCCGACCTCGATACACCGGCCCGCGGCGCACCCGTTGCGGGCAAGGGCCATGTTTTCGTCGTCTCCCAATCCAACGAAGTTTACGCTCTGAACCAGTCCGACGGCACCGTCGCCTGGAGCTATGCCGGCATCGAGGAAACCGGGGGGCTGCTGTCCGCGGCCAATCCGGCGATCTCGGGGAACCGTGTGATCGTTCCGTTCTCGTCGGGTGAGATCATGGCCATCGACATCAAGTCCGGCGAACCGGCCTGGATCGATGGCGTGTCGCGCGGTTTCAGGACCCTTGCGCTTTCCGGGCTGGCGGACGTGTCCGCGAGCCCGGTGGTCACCGGCAACACGGTTTACGCGACCGGGGTGTCCGGCCGGACCGTTGCGGTTGACGTTCGTACGGGTCAGCGCCGCTGGGAGCAAAATCTTGGCAGTGTCCATACACCCGTTGTCTCGGGCAGCGCGCTGTTCATGGTCGATCTGGACGATCGCATGGTGGCGCTCAACCTCAAGAACGGCGAGACCCTCTGGGCAACGGCTCTGCCGCGTCCGGAAAAGAAGAAGAAGCGCCGCAACTGGGCTGGCCCGGTTCTGGCCAACGGCACTCTGGTGGCCTTTTCCAGTGACGGACAGATCGCCATGGTCGACTCCGCCAGCGGCAAGATCATCTTGACGCAACGGACCAACACGGATGTCTTCGTGACGCCCATCGTGGCCGCCGGGCGTATCGTGGTCCTGACGGAAAACGACGGCGTCGCCGCCTTCAACTAGAGCATCCTGCGTTCCATCGAACGCGGAGCGCGTGCTCTGACACATTAAATTGGAACAACGGCTTCCCGGTCCTCTCTGACCGGAAAGCCGTTGTTCCTGCATTCAGGGCGGGCCCATCATGCCCCGCCTGACAGGAGTTATTGCTGTGGGCGCCACTGTCGCCATCGTTGGACGGCCGAATGTCGGCAAGTCCACATTGTTCAACCGCCTTGTCGGCAAACGCCTGGCTCTGGTCGATGACACCCCGGGCGTCACGCGCGACCGGCGGCCGGGCGAAGCCCGACTGGGTGATCTCAAGTTCACAATCGTCGATACCGCCGGCCTTGAAGACGCGGACAAGAGCTCGCTGGAAGGGCGCATGCGCCGCCAGACCGAGGAGGCGATCGAGACCGCCGACGCGGTGCTGTTCGTGATCGACGCACGCGCCGGCGTCACGCCGCTCGACGCGCATTTCGCCGAAGTGGCCCGCAAGACTACCCGGCCGGTGATCCTGCTGGCCAACAAGGCGGAAGGCCGCGCCGGGGAAAGCGGTCTTTACGAATCCTACGCGCTCGGTCTCGGCGAGCCGATCGCGATCTCGGCCGAACATGGCGAGGGCCTCTCCGATCTCTACGATGCACTGAAACCGCATGTCGACCGCATCACCGAGGAGGAAGAAGGCCGGCGCGAAGAGGCCGTGACCAATGTCGATGTCGACGAGGACGGCGAAATCGTCGGCGAGGAAGAACCGGTCGGCACCCGCGAGCGCCCGCTGAGGGTTGCCATCGTCGGCCGGCCGAATGCGGGCAAATCCACGCTGATCAACCGGATGCTGGGCGAGGACCGCATGCTGACCGGCCCGGAAGCCGGCATCACGCGCGACTCCATCTCGGTGGAATGGACCTGGCGCGACCATCACATCAAGCTGTTCGATACGGCCGGCATCCGCAGAAAGGCGCGGGTGCAGGAAAAGCTGGAAAAGCTGTCCGTGGCAGACGCGTTGCGCGCGATCAAGTTCGCCGAAGTCGTCGTGGTCACGCTGGACGCGACCATGTCCTTTGAAAAGCAGGATCTTCAGATCATCGATCTGGTGGCGCGCGAAGGCCGGGCGCTGGTCATTGCCATCAACAAATGGGACCTTATCGAGGACCGGGAAGAAGCCTGGAAAAAGATCAAGGACGCCAACGAGCGGTATTTCAACCAGATCCGGGGCGTGCGCATCGCCACGCTGTCGGGCCTGCAGGGGCAGGGGATCGACAGGCTGGTAGAGAGCATCTTTGGAGCTTACGAGGCCTGGAACGCACGTGTGTCAACGTCCAAGCTGAACCGCTGGCTGGACCGGGTGACGGCGAAACATCCGACACCGGCCGTGGCCGGGCGCCGCGTGCGCCTGCGCTACATGACACAGCCGAAGACCCGCCCGCCCCATTTCGTGGTGTTCTGCTCACGGCCCGAACAGTTGCCTGAAAGCTATACGCGGTACCTGGTCAACTCGCTGCGGGAGGCCTTCGGAATCCAGGGCACGCCGATCCGGCTGTCCTACCGAAAGGGTGAGAATCCCTACGCGACGAAGAAAAAACGGAAGATTCAGTAGCCGGGCGGCTTTGCCCGGACTTCCACGCTGAAAGTTCCCTGGCACCAGACACCGGTCGCCGGGGCCAATACCTTTAAGGGAGAATTGTTGATGTCACTCGAACGGCTCGATTTTGCCGTCGCCCTCGCCGCAAAGGCAGGCGAGCTCGGACTGGACTATTTTCGCAAGCTGGACACGCTCACGGTCACGCAGAAAGGTCATCAGGATCTCGTGTCCGAAGCCGACCGGAATGTGGAAACGCTGATCCGCGACGAACTTGCCAAGGCCTATCCGGATGACGGTATCCTGGGTGAGGAACACGGCATGGAAGAAGGCGGTTCCGGCTATACTTGGGTCACGGATCCGATCGACGGCACCGCCAACTTCGTCGCCGGCATTCCTCAATGGTGCGTGATCATCGCCTGCGTGCATCAGGGGCAGGTGATTGTCGGTGTCATTCACGATCCCGTTTCCAACGAAACCTTCAAGGCCGCGGCCGGCCACGGTGCGTTTTTGAACGGCAAACCGATCAAGGCGTCCGACAGCCAGAGCCTGTCCCACGGGTCCGTCGGTGTGGGCTTCAACGGACGGACATCCGTGACGGATGCGGTCAACGTCGTTGGTGCGGTGGTGTCCAAGGGCGGGGTGTTCTTCCGCAACGCCTCGGGCGGCCTGATGCTCGCCTATGCGGCGTCCGGGCGGCTTATCGGCTACGTGGAATCGCACATGAACGCCTGGGACTGCCTGGCCGGCATGCTGCTGACCGTCGAGGCGGGCGGCAACGTCATGGAGCAGGATGTCAACCATGCGCTCTATCACGGCGCGCGCGTCGTGGTCGGCGCACCGGGTGTCTATGAAGACCTGCGCGAAATCGCCGAAAGTTCCTTCGCACCGCTGGAAGCGGCGTGAACCCGGTTCTGGTCCTGGTTCCGGTCTCGCACGCGGGGGCCGCTGACACCCTGTTCAGCTGAAACCAGCCGGAATCACACGTGCTGGTCGATCAGGACCGGATTTCCATCCGGATCGACCAGCATGAAACTTGCGGGGCCGGACGTGGACGGGTCGGCTTCGGCGGCGAACTGGTACCCCTTGGCCTTCAAGTCGTCCTGCAGCGAGCGGATGTCCTGAAAGTCGGCCAGCTTTTCCGCATTCTGGTTCCAGCCCGGATTGAAAGTCAGCATGTTTTTCTCGAACATGCCCTGAAACAGGCCGATCACGGTATCGCCGTTCTTCAGGATCACCCAGTCTTCATCCCCCGTTCCGCCCATATCCGAAAAGCCCAGGCCTTCATAAAAGGCCTTCGATTTCCTGATGTCCTTGACGGTGAGGCTGATGGAAAAGGCACCGAGCTGCATGGGTGGTTCCTCCGAAGTTGTTCGCAGACCACCTAATACCAATCGCAATTGAAAGGAAACCGTTTGACCGCGTTTGGAGATTGTTCGGCAAGAAGCACGTCGCAGAGCGATGTGGATCATCGGTCAAGACGCGCGACACGGCAGAACAGTCTCCAAACGCGGCCTGCGGTGGCTTGTTCCGGCTCACCGAGCAGCGTTGCGCTGCTTAAACGGTCAACCAGACCGCCCTTCGCAACGCGCCTCGTCGGCGAACCGGGACAATGCAATCAAACGGGTTCCTTTCAACTGCGCTTGGTACAACCGCATTTTTAAACGCGGCGTCAATTTTGAAACGCGGGGACAATTTTTGAGCGCCGGGCCAAGCGCGGCTACAGGGTGGCCCAGTCTTTGCTGACACGATCATACAGCCTGCCGGTTTCAAGCACTTCCGGCCCGACGAGGGCCAGAAGGTCATCAGCCACTTGGGCCGGCTGCGGCAGGTTGGCCGCGATTTCGCCGGGCATTGCCTTTGCGCGCAGACCGGTCCGGGTGGGCCCCGGATCCGCCAGATTGATCTTCATCGCCGTCTTCAGGCTTTCATGCGCCCAGGTCCGGGCCATGGCCTCGACGGCGGCCTTGCTGGTGGCCTGCAAACCCCAGAAGGCAGCGCAGGTGTGGGCCTGGACCGCCGTCAGAAACAGCGCGCGGCCGGCGGCCGACTGACGCAGCAGCGGGTCGAGGGAGCGGATCAGCCGCCAGTTTGCGGTAACGTTCACCGCCATCACCTTGTCGAAGTCTTTCGGCGAAATGTGGCCGAGGGGCGACAGCACGCCAAGCATGCCCGCATTGCCGATGAAGATATCGAGCTTCTTCCAGCGTTCATGGATCGCCGCGCCGAGACGGTCGAGCGCATCGAAATCCATCAGGTCAAGCGGAACCAGTGTGGCTTCGCCACCGGCAGCCTTGATCTCGTCGTCCAGTTCCTCAAGGGCGCCGACGGTGCGCGCAAGCGCGATCACATGCGCGCCGCGTTCGCCGAGTTGCCTTGCAAGCTGGTAGCCGATCCCGCGGGACGCACCGGTCACGAGCGCAATTCGGCCTTCGAAGTCTTTTTTCATGCGTGGTCTCTTATTCCGGGCCGCCTCCCGGCGATACCGTCCGGAGGCCCGATTCTGATCGATCCTGAAAGGCCGGGTCGGGTCAGCCGACTTCCACCAGCCGCGGGGCGCTGACAAAGTCCTGATCTTCGGAAAGATCCGTCAGGGACGTCGGATAGTCGCCGGTAAAGCAATGATCGGTGAACTGGGGATTGGCATTGTCGCGGCCTTCGAAGCCCATCGACCGGTAGATGCCGTCCACGGACAGGAAGGCGAGAGTGTCGGCACCGATATAGGCCCGCATTTCCTCTAGGCCGTATTTGGCGGCCAGCAATTTCTCGCGGACCGGCGTGTCGATGCCGTAGTAGTCGGAATACTTGATCGGCGGGCTGGCCAGACGGAAGTGAACTTCGCGGGCGCCAGCATCCCGGATCATCTGCACGATCTTCACGGAGGTGGTGCCGCGCACAAGGCTGTCGTCGACCAGCACCACCCGCTTGCCCTCGATCTGGGCCCGGTTCGCGGAATGTTTCATCTTTACGCCCAGGGCCCGGATCTGCTGGGTCGGCTCGATGAAGGTGCGTCCAACATAGTGATTGCGGATGATGCCGAGTTCAAAGGGAACACCGCTTTCCTGACTGTAGCCGATGGCCGCCGGCACGCCGCTGTCCGGCACCGGCACGATCACATCCGCATCCACCTGGGTCTCGCGCGCCAGTTGCCGGCCCATCTCGCGGCGCACGTCGTAAACGCTGCGGCCTCCGACGATGGAATCGGGACGCGAGAAATAGATGTATTCGAAGATGCACGGCCGCGCGGTCTGCTTGCCGAACGGGAAAAAGGATTCGATCCCGGTCGAGGAACAGACGATGACTTCGCCGTTTTCCACTTCGCGGATGAATTTCGCGCCGATGATGTCCAGCGCGCAGGTCTCAGAGGCCAGGATCGGCGCGCCGTTCAGATCGCCCAGCACCAGTGGCCGGATGCCGAGCGGGTCACGGGCACCGATCAGCTTCTTGGAAGTCAGGGCCACCAGCGAATAGGCGCCTTCCATCTGCGTGATCGCCTCGATGAAACGATCGACGATCTTGCCCGCGCGCGAGCGGGCGACAAGCTGCAGCACCACTTCGGAATCGGATGTCGACTGGCAGATCGCGCCGTCGCGGATCAGTTGCCGCCGCAAGGTGAGCGCGTTGGTGAAGTTGCCGTTGTGACACACGGCGATGCCGCCGCCGTCCAGCTCCGCGAACAGCGGCTGCACGTTGCGCAGGATCGTTTCGCCGGTGGTGGAATAGCGGACATGGCCGATGGCGGCTCTGCCCGTCAGGCGGCCGATCGTTTCCGCGTCGGAAAAATGATCGCCGACAAGGCCCAGATGCCGTTCGGCCCGGAACTGTTCATTATCGAAGGTGACAATACCGGCGGCTTCCTGGCCGCGGTGCTGGAGGGCATGCAGGCCGAGCGCGGCCAGCGCGCTGGCATCCTCGTGGCCAAGAATGCCGAAGACACCGCATTCTTCACGCAGGGTATCGTCGTTGATGTCGAACGGCTCGTGCACCTCTGTTCCGCCAGTCATGGCGAACACTCCTTCAATCTGGCCGGTCGGGAGGGCCGGCCTTGGGCGTCAGATCTAAGTCTTTCCAGTGTTCCGGCCAGTGCCCCGGCCAGTGTCCATGAAAATTGACCGGTTTTCACATGTCCGCACGACCCGCATTCGCTGGAACCCGGGTCGCGATGTTCTCATCAACGGGCGTTCCATCGGCGGTGATCGAACGTCCGGAAGCTGATCGATCCGGAAGGCGAGAGCAACTCCTGTGCGGCCGTGTGACCGCGGGTTGCTCCATCGCCAGTGCCGCCGCGACCGGCGTCAGTTGCTGTCCGTCGTCAGCTGCTCCAGGCCCTGCCGCTCGGAATCGCTGTATTCCGGCTCTTCCGCCGGAGCCGCGGCACCGTCTCCGGTGCCGTTGTTCTGGCGGATCTTGTCGAGGATGGCTTTTTCCGGATCTTCGGGTAGCAACGCCACCAGCCGCTCGCCGATCGACAGAAGGATCGGCCGGGACTTGGCGCTCTTGACCCATTGCGGCTGCTGATCCGGCTGCACGAACCAGTTGAAGAACATCATTGCCACGACAACAAGCAGGAGGCCGCGAACCGCGCCGAAAACAAAACCAAGCGTGCGGTCGAGCGCGCCGATCCGGCTGTCCAGCACGAAATCCGATATCCGCATGGTGATATAGCTCACGACGAGCAGCGTCACCAGGAAGACGGCCGCTGCGGACACGCCCATGGCGACCAGGTCATGCGCGATATACTGTTCCACATAGGGAAGAACACGTTCGTAGAGCAGGAAGGCCGCGGCCGCGGCAGCCACCCAGGAAACGATGGACAGAACTTCCCGCACGAACCCGCGGATCATCGCAAGGACCGCCGAAATGAACATGATGACCAATAGCAGTCCGTCCAGCAGGGTAATCGGCATGGTCCTGAAAATTCCTCTGTCTGGCGCTCTTCCAGGTCCGTGACCCGGAGTAAAAACCTTCAGTTCAAACCCGGTTTGATCATGCGTCAGGTTTCCCCCGACGCACCAGCCTCCGCCGCGATTTTGGCAACAAAGTCCCCAAGTTCCGGCACCCCGGTCGCCCGGAAGGACGATGCGGCGCCGTCCTTGAGGTTGCCCTCCGGACAATAGGCCTGATCGAAGCCGAGCTTCTCTGCTTCCTTCAGCCTGGACTGGGCCTGGGCCACCGGCCGGATGGCGCCTGACAGGCTGACTTCGCCGAAATAGACGCAATTGGCCGGAAGGGCAAGCCCGCTGAGTGAAGAGATCAGGGCCGCGACCACGGCAAGGTCTGCGCCGGGCTCGTTGATCTTCAGTCCGCCGGCCACGTTCAGATAGACGTCGTGCTGCGAAAAACGGACCCCGCAACGCGCCTCCAGCACCGCGAGGATCATCGACAGCCGCGCGCCGTCCCAGCCGATCACGGCGCGCCGGGGCGTTCCGAGCGAGGATTGTGCGACAAGGGCCTGGATTTCGATCAGCAGCGGTCGGGAGCCTTCCAGTCCGGCGAAAACGGCCGCTCCCGGCGCGGACGTGTTGCGGTCTCCCAGAAACAGGGCCGACGGGTTGCGGACCTCGATCAGGCCCTTGCCGGTCATCTCGAACACGCCGATTTCGTCGGTGGCGCCGAAGCGATTCTTGACCGAGCGCAGGATACGGTACTGGTGCGCGCCGTCGCCCTCGAAATACAGCACGGCGTCGACCATGTGCTCCACGACGCGGGGGCCGGCAATCTGCCCGTCCTTGGTCACATGACCGACCAGCACCATCGTGGTGCCGTTCTTCTTGGCGTAGCGGACCATGGCCTGCGCCGACGCGCGCACCTGGGTAACGGTTCCCGGCGGCGAGTCGACCTTGTCGGTCCAGAGCGTCTGGACGGAATCCAGAATGAGCAGGGCAGGGGCAGTGTCCGCTTCCAGCGTCGCCAGAATGTCCTCTACGCTGGTTTCCGCCGCCAGCGCAACCGGAGCCTCGGAGAGGCCGAGCCGTTCTGCCCGGAGCCGGACCTGCCCGACGGCTTCCTCGCCCGAGATATAGACCGTCTTGTGCCCCATGCGGGCGAGCCGCGCGGCTGCCTGGATCAGCAGCGTGGATTTGCCGATACCCGGATCGCCGCCGACCAGCAAGGCTGACCCGCGTACGAACCCGCCGCCGGTTACCCGGTCGAGCTCGGCCACTTCCGTCTCGATGCGCGGGGCCTCCTTGGCATCGCCGGTCAGGCCGACCAGCGGCACCACACGGCCCTTGCTGCGCGAGGCCCGTCCCGGACCGCCGCCGATGCCGCCGCCGGTCTGTTCCTCCACGATCGTGTTCCATTCGCCGCAGTTCTCGCAGCGGCCGACCCACTTGGAGGTCACCGCGCCGCAGGACTGGCAGACAAATGAGGTGGACCGCCGTGCCATGATGTTCGCCTTTCGCTCGCAGACGTGTTCGGTTCAGGAGAGCCGCGCGTAAACGCGCTCGAAACGCCGCCCGAGGCTTGTCAGATATTCGTAATCGATCGTTTCGGCATAAGTGGCAAGGTCCGAGGCCGCAACATCTGGACCCAGCATTTCCACAAGCGCACCGCGTGCGAGAAGATCCGGCGGCACATCCGTGACATCCAGCGTGATCATGTCCATGGAGATTCGGCCCAGGATCGGCGCCCTGTGGCCGCCGATCATGCCGAAGCCGCCGGGCCTCCCGTCCGATGAACTCGCCCGGCGCAGCATGCCGTCCGCATACCCGGCGGCAACGACCGCGTTTTTGAGCGGCCGTGTTGCCGTCTGTGTGGCTCCATAGCCGATGGTGTCGCCCTGCGGCACGTCGCGCAGGATCATGATGCGGGCCTCGACCCTCGCCACAGGCTTCATCGCATTTGGCGCATTGTCGAGCGCCTTGCCGCCGTAAAGCGCGATGCCGGGCCTGACGAGATCGAAATGGAAGTCCGGTCCCATCAGGATGCCGGCGGAATTCGCAAGGGATTTCGGGATGTGCGGCACAGGCGCGGTAATCTGGCGGAAGCGGTCGAGCTGGCGCCGGTTCATCGGATGGTCCGGAGCCGAGCCGCAGGCCAGATGGCTCATCACCAGCGAAGCTTCGAACGGGCCTAGGAAAGCCTTGTCGGTCATCACGTCCGCGAATTGCGCCGCGGACAGGCCCAGGCGATGAATGCCGGTATCGACATGCACGGCGGCGGGATAGGACTGCCCGGCGGCCTTGCACAGGTCCGACCATTCCGCCAGTTCCTCGAGGCTGCCGAGAACCGGGCGAAGGCGATGCTCCAGATAGTGTTCCGCGGTTCCGGGAAAAAGACCGTCCAGAACGTAGATAACCGCGTCCGGCAGAAGCCGTCGCAGCTCGATGGCCTCTGTCGGCACGGCCGCGAAGAACGTGCGGCATCCGGCGGCGAAAAGCGCGGGCGCAACCCTGTCCTGTCCGGTGCCATAGGCATCCGCCTTGATGGCCGCCGCGCATTCGGTACGCGCGTCGGTTTTCCTGTTGAGGAACGACCAGTTGTCGGCGATTGCCTCAAGGTCGATTGTCAGGCGCCCGCCGTACAGCTCGGACGGAAAGGGCGTTGGCCGGGAAGGTGACACGATCCGGATGTTTCTCCTGTCAGAATCGGCGGGCGTATTCTGCTATCAAGTCTAGCCCAACAGACCATCCTGAGGCCAACAGTCCGGCACGGGCGTTCCGCGGCGAATAACCGCGTGCCGCCGGAACCCGGTGACGACCTACTCGTACCGTGCCGGCAGATGGTCTTCCTCGGCCAGATCGGAGAAGCGGGTGTATTGACCCTCGAAGTGCAGGTTGGCGGTGCCGGTCGGCCCGTGGCGCTGCTTGGCGATGATCACTTCGGCTTTGCCCTTGGCGGCCTCGTGCTTGGCTTCCCAGGCGGCATATTCCGGGGAGCCAATTTCCGGCTCGGTCTTGGAAAGATAGTACTCTTCGCGATAGACGAAAAGGATCACGTCGGCATCCTGCTCGATCGAGCCGGATTCGCGCAGGTCAGACATCATCGGACGCTTGTCGTCGCGCGATTCAACCTGGCGCGAGAGCTGTGACAGCGCGATGATCGGCACTTGCAGTTCCTTGGCGAGCGCTTTCAGGTTGGTGGTGATCTCGGTGATTTCCTGAACGCGGTTGCCCGAGTTCTTGGCGGAGCCGGACAAGAGCTGAATATAGTCGACCACCAGAAGATCGAGACCGCGCTGGCGCTTCAGCCGCCGGGCCTTGGACACGAGCGCGGCGATCGAAATGCCACCGGTCTGGTCCACATGCAGCGGCACGGTCTGCATGGTCTGGGCGCAGGCGGCGAGTTTCTCGAACTCGGCCTCGGTGATGTCGCCGCGCCTGATTTTCGACGAGGAGATTTCCGCCTGTTCGGAAATGATACGCGTGGCAAGCTGCTCGGCGGACATTTCGAGTGAGAAAAAGCCGACCACACCGCCATTGATGGTCTTGATGGTTCCGTCCGGCTGTTCTTCCGACTTGTAGGACTGGGCGATGTTGTAGGCGATGTTGGTGGCCAGAGAGGTCTTGCCCATGGCGGGGCGCCCGGCAAGCACGACCAGATCCGAATGCTGCAATCCGCCCATCAACAGGTCGAGTTCGCGCAGGCCCGTCGAGATGCCCGAAAGTGCGCCTTCCCGATTGTAGGCGGCATGAGCCATCTCGATGGTTTCGGTCAGGGCATCGCCGAAGGAAACGAAACCGCCCTCGGTCCGGCCGGTCTCCGCCAGCTCGAACAGGCGCCGCTCGGCATCGTCGATCTGCTGGTTCGGCGGGACATCGATCGGTGCGTCGAAGGCAATGTTGACCATGTCTTCGCCGATGCGGATCAGGTTCCGGCGGATGGCCAGGTCGTAGATGGTACGCCCGTAGTCTTCCGCGTTGATGATCGAGGCGGCATCCCCGGCCAGGCGGACCAGGAACTGCGTCGCCGACAGGTCTGCAATCTTGGCATCGGTGGGATAGAAGGTCTTCAGGGTGACCGGCGAGGCGGTCTTGCCGGCCCGGATCAGGTGGCTGGCCTTTTCAAAGATGTCCTGATGGGGCGGCACGAAAAAATGATGCGGCTCGAGAAAGTCGGAAACCCTGTAGAAAGTCTCGTTGTTGACGAGAATGGCACCCAGCAGCTGCCGTTCGGCTTCCGCGTTGTGCGGCGCCAGGCGCTGGATGTCTTCCTTCGTTTCGACTTTCTGCAACGTGCCCTTCATATCTTCCCCCGATGACTCAACTGCACTTCGAATACTCCTTGGGAGAGGGGGGCTCAAGGACCAAAAAACGCAGTTTTTGATTCTCGGCGGCATCCACAGATCAGCGGGGAAAGAATCGAAACATGCTTGACTCCCAGGGCGATAGGAGACTCAAGGCGATAGCGCTTAGTTATTGAAATTAAACGCCTTTTTTCAGGGGTTAATTGCCGGTTAACAATTCTGTAAGGGATTCAACGCCTTGCGGGGAGACGTGAATTCGGCGGATTAGGACGCCCGGTTCCAACCCGCAAAAAGATCGCCGGCAAACAAAAAAACGGCGCTGAAGCCAGCGCCGTTTTGTAAGCTGCTTTAAAGAACGGAAACCCGTCAGGCTTCCTCTTCCACCGGTGCTTGCGCGGAAGCTTCGGCGGTTTCTTCTGCACCGTCCTCGTCGTTTTCGTCTTCGTCTTCCTCGAATTCGAAGATGTCCTGTTCAGGGGTCGTGAGGTCTTCACCGGCAGCCTGCCGGGCAGCCTCGTCCTCGGAACGGGCGACGTTGATGCTGACGGAAACTTCGACTTCCGGATGCAGCTGGATCAGCACCGAATGCACGCCGATCGTCTTGATCGGGCTGCGCAGCTCGACCTGGTTACGAGCGACGGTGAAGCCGGCTTCGGTCAGGCCGTCGGCGATGTCGCGTGTGGACACCGAACCGTAGAGCTGGCCGGTTTCACCGGCGGACCGGATCATCACGACGGTTTCGCCATCGAGTTTGGCGGCCACGGCTTCGGCTTCGTTCTTGCGCTCCAGGTTGCGGGCTTCCAGCTGGGCGCGTTCGCTTTCGAAGCGGGCCAGGTTGGATTTGTTGGCGCGCAGAGCCTTGCCTTGCGGCAGCAGATAGTTGCGGGCATAGCCGTCACGAACGCGAACGGTATCGCCCATCTGGCCGAGCCTGGCGATACGTTCAAGAAGGATAACTTGCATTTTTCTCTCCTACTGTCCCACCCTCGGGTGGTTAGAGACCGTTTGCCCGCGGCCCCAATTCGGGTCTCCCGGGCGGACCCGGGAGAACGGCCCTCCGAAGAGGACGCTTAGCTGATCACGAAAGGCAGCAGGCCGAGCAGGCGCGCACGCTTGATGGCACGGGCCAGTTCACGCTGCTTGCGTGCGGAAACCGCGGTGATACGGCTGGGAACGATCTTGCCGCGCTCGGAAATGTAGCGCTGCAGAAGACGGATGTCCTTGTAGTCGATCTTCGGCGCATTTGAGCCGGAGAACGGGCAGGTCTTCCGGCGACGGAAGAACGGACGGCGGCTCGGAAGCTGTGCAACATCAACCATAATTTCTTACTCCCCTTCTGCCCGGCGCGGCGGACGGCTGCCACCCGGACGGTCGCCGCGGTCACCACCTGGACGGTCGCCACGGCCACCGCCACGGCGGTCATCGCGGTCACGCTTCTGCATCATCGCAGACGGCTCTTCCTCGAGCTCGTCAACGCGGAATGTCATGAAGCGCAGGACATCTTCGCTGAGGCCCATCTGACGTTCCATCTCGGCGACGGCGTCATGCGGCGCGTCGAGGTTCATCAGGGTGTAATGAGCCTTGCGGTTCTTCTTGATGCGGTATGCAAGGGTCCGCAGACCCCATGTTTCCACCTTGCCGACCGTACCGCCAGCGCCTTCGATGAGGCCCTTGTACTGTTCGACGAGTTGTTCGACCTGCTGGGCCGAAACGTCCTGGCGAGCCAGGAATACGTGCTCGTAAAGAGGCATGGAAAAGCCTTTCCTCGTGTTGACAACGCGGGACAGGCGCAGAGCCTCCTCGTAGCCCCGGAAAGGCACGAGAATACTAACGAGAGCGGGAACACGGGAAGTCGATTCTTTTGAAGGATCCTGGCTTTCGCCCTTCCGTTCAGCCCCCGGCCACATCCCGGATGAAGCGCGCTCTATACGCTGTTTTGAACAAAATGCAAGAGCCGCAGACCAAGTTCGGCAGGAAAGCCCGCGAATGGGAGCTGCGGCACCGTGAACCGGGCCTGGAACGAGACCCGGACCCGGACCCGGAACCGGACAGAGGCGGGAAATCACGCAAATGCGCCGGAAAATCGGCATTGATTGGCCGCAGCCTCTTGACAGTCCCGCCAAGAGCGTATCATAGCCTCGCGCCAAGGTTCGGCGACGGCCCACTGCCGGGCTGTCTTACCCGCTTTCATAAAAATCGACGGCCTGTTGAACCCGACAAAAGGTCCGCGCACGAGTCTTAGGAGGCGTTTCCAGATGACCATCGCATTTACATTCCCCGGACAGGGCAGCCAGAGTGTCGGTATGGGCAAGGCGCTCGCCGACGCGTTTCCGGATGCCCGCGCCGTCTTTGAGGAAGTGGACGAGGCGCTCGGCCAGAAGCTTTCCGACGTCATGTGGAACGGACCCGACGACGCGCTGATGCTGACCGCGAACGCCCAGCCCGCCCTGATGGCGGTAAGCCTGGCAACCATGCGTGTGCTGGAAGCGCGCGGCTTCGATCTGGCGGCCAGCGTGTCTTATGTCGCCGGCCACTCGCTGGGGGAATATTCAGCGCTCGCGGCCGCCGGCAGCCTTGACGTTGGCACTGCGGCGCGTCTGCTGCGTGTGCGCGGCGATGCCATGCAGAATGCGGTTCCTGTCGGCCAGGGTGCGATGGCGGCCCTTCTAGGGCTCGATTTCGACGTGGCCGTCGAGGTTGCCCGGGACGCCGCCCAGGGAGAGGTCTGCCAGGCGGCGAACGACAACGCGCCGGGGCAGGTGGTCGTCTCCGGTCACCTTGCGGCCGTCGAGCGGGCCATCGAGATCGCCAAGGCGAAGGGCGCGCGCCGGGCCGTCATGCTGCCGGTCAGTGCACCTTTCCATTGCGCGCTGATGGCACCTGCCGCCGATGCGATGGCCGAGGCCCTGGCAAGTGCGAACATCAGTGCGCCCGCCGTGCCGCTGGTCGCAAACGTGCTGGCGGCACCGATCACCGATCCCTCGGAGATCCGCGCCAGGCTGGTCGAACAGGTCACCGGTACCGTGCGCTGGCGCGAAAGCGTGACATGGCTTGCGCAAAACGGTGTCGACACCTTTGTCGAGATCGGAACCGGCAAGGTCCTGACCGGAATGGTCAAGCGTATCGCCCGGGATGCGGCCAGCCTGGCGATCAATGCGCCGGACGATATCGACATCCTTATGGAAAAGATTTCCGGTTGAGGCTTAAATCACCGGAGCAGGACGCGGCCCTCGGGCTGTAACGAGGAACGGAAGGACCCCACATGTTCACCTTGCAAGGCAAAAACGCGCTTGTCACCGGCGCTACCGGCGGGATCGGCGAGGCCATCGCGCGGGTGCTTCACGCCCAGGGAGCGACCGTATCCCTGTCCGGCACGCGCGCGGAAAAGCTGGAGGCGCTGGCCGCCGACCTGGGTGAGCGTGCCTTTGTGACGCCTGCAAATCTCTCCGACCGTGACGCGGTTGATGCTCTGCTGCCGGCGGCGGAAGAGAAAATGGGGTCCGTCGACATTCTGGTCAACAATGCCGGTATCACCCGCGACAACATCTTCATGCGCATGAAGGATGAGGAGTGGGATCAGGTGCTTGAAGTCAATCTGACTTCTGGTTTCCGTCTGTGCAGGGCGGCCATCAGGGGGATGATGAAGCGGCGCTCCGGTCGCATTATCGGCATCACCTCGGTTGTCGGCGTCACCGGAAATCCCGGTCAGGTGAACTATGCCGCCGCCAAGGCCGGCATGATCGGAATGTACAAGTCGCTTGCCCGGGAAGTGGCCAGCCGCAACATCACGGTCAACACGATCGCGCCCGGGTTCATCGAAACGGCGATGACCGGCGCTTTGAACGACAAGCAAAAAGAATCGATTTTGACGAGTGTGCCCGCGGGACGTTTGGGGACTTCGGCTGAGATCGCCTCCGCCGCGCTCTATCTCGCCAGTGACGAAGCCGCTTACGTGACCGGCCAGACCATGCATGTAAATGGCGGCATGGCCATGATTTAAAAGGAATTTTTGCCGAGCGGGCAAAAAGAATCCAGACCGCTCGCAAGCGGTCTGGATCGGCTGGTAAAGGTCAACAAAGTGTGTTACCAACCCGCCGATTGTTACGAATTGCGCCGTCAACCGGGAAGTCTGGTTGCGGGGGCGCGAGGAAGTCTATAGACCGCGATTTCGCACCACCTCCTGCCAGCAGGATGTCCGGGGTGAACTGGCGAGTGATGAACAGACGAAAAACTAAGGAAGTTAAAGATGAGCGATATCGCGGATCGGGTTACAAAGATCGTCGTTGAGCACCTCGGTGTGGACAAGGAAAAAGTTGTCGAAAAAGCCAGCTTCATCGACGACCTGGGCGCGGACAGCCTTGATACCGTTGAACTGGTGATGGCATTCGAAGAAGAATTCGGTGTTGAAATCCCGGATACCGCAGCAGAAACCATTCTGACCGTTGGCGACGCTGTCAAGTTCCTTGAAGCCAACAAGTAAGGGCGCCGCCCTTCTTGGTGAATGATTGAAAATAGGGCCGGCGGGGCAGTCTCTCCGCCTGGCCCCTGAAACTGTAAGTGCGGGTGTATGAGGCGAGTTGTCGTAACGGGGTTGGGCATGGTGACGCCGCTTGGCTGTGGTGTCGATGTCACTTGGAAAAAAATCCTCGAAGGGAAAAGCGGGGCCAACAAGGTCACGAATTTCAAGGTCGACGACCTGGCCTGCCAGATCGCTTGCCAGATCCCGCGCGATCCGTCTGTAGAAGGTGCGTTCAATCCGGATGACTGGATGGACGTCAAGGAACAGCGCAAGGTCGACGACTTCATCGTCTACGCCATGGCGGCCGCCGATCAGGCGATGGCCGATTCCGGTTACAAGGCGGAAACGTACGAACAGCAGGCGCGATCCGGTGTTCTGATCGGATCGGGCATTGGCGGGCTCCAGGGTATCGAGCAGGGTGCAAACCAGCTCGCCGAAAAGGGGCCGCGCCGGATTTCACCGTTTTTCATTCCCGGCCGCCTGATCAATCTTGCCGGCGGGTATGTGTCCATCCGTCACGGACTGAAGGGGCCGAACCACGCCGTGGTGACGGCCTGCTCGACCGGTGCGCACGCCATCGGTGACGCGTCCCGGCTGATTGCCTTCGATGATGCGGACGTCATGGTGGCGGGCGGAACGGAATCGCCGCTCTGCCGCCTGGCGCTCGCAGGGTTCGCGGCGTGCCGTGCCCTGTCGACAGGTTTCAACGACGAGCCGGAAAAAGGCTCGCGCCCCTATGACGTTGCCCGTGACGGCTTCGTGATGGGTGAGGGCGCGGGTGTTGTGGTTCTGGAAGAATATGAGCACGCGGTGCGCCGTGGCGCGACCATTTACGCCGAAGTGATCGGCTACGGTCTCTCCGGGGATGCTTTCCACATTACCGCGCCGTCTTCCGATGGCGACGGCGCCTATCGCTGCATGGAGGCCGCGCTGAAGCGCGCTCAGATCACGTCGGCGGATGTGGACTACGTGAACGCGCACGGAACCTCGACACCCCTTGGTGACGAAATCGAACTTGGCGCCGTTTCCCGTCTTTCCGGAGAACATGCGTCCGGCCTGACGATGTCGTCGACCAAGTCCTCGATCGGCCATCTGCTCGGTGCCGCCGGCGCGGTGGAATCCATTTTCTCGGTTCTTGCGATCCGCGACAGCGTTGCTCCGCCGACGATCAATCTCGACAATCCGTCCGTGAAATCGGAAATTGATCTGGTGCCGCACAAGCCGAAGAAAATGAACATCGATGTGGCCCTGTCGAACTCGTTCGGTTTTGGCGGCACGAATGCCTCGCTCGTCTTCCGCAAAGTTGCCGCATAACCCCTTCAGATTTGTCGGGCCGGATCGATTCCCGCGATTCGGTCGTGAACTTTGTTTGTGACAACTGGTCCGTTTGAGCCTAAATCTGGGACTTGGGGGCTCGATCCTGGAGGTGCGACCCGAAATGCGCATTAAGCCGAAAAGCCCGCGAGAAGCCTTGCAGCCGGAACCGGCTCCAGGCCCCCCGCAACGTTCCCGTCATGTGCGCAATCCGCTTGTGATCCTGATCAATCTCGTGATTTCCCTGACTGTCTTCGGCCTGGCCGCCGTCGGCGGAGCGCTTTATTTCGGCAAGCATAAATTCGATGAACCGGGTCCGCTTGAGGAAAACGCCACGGTCATCATCTCTTCGGGGGCCGGCCTGTCGGGCATCACGGACCGGCTGTCCGGGCAGGGTGTCATCGAGGACAGCCTCCTTGACGAGTGGGTCTTCAATCTGGGCACCCGCTTGTACAAGAACGCGACCAAGCTGAAGGCCGGGGAATATGCCTTCGCGCCGGGAGCGTCCATGCATGACATCATGACCGACCTGGTGGAAGGCAACGCCGTCACCCATTCGGTCACGATCCCGGAAGGCTGGACGACGGCCCAGATCATCGACCGGGTCCGAAAACATCCGGTGCTGTCCGGCGAGATCACCGAGATCCCCGCAGAAGGCGCTCTGCTGCCGCAAACCTACACCTTCGCCCGGGGAATGACGCGTCAGGAGGTCATCGACCAGATGATCGCCGCGCAGGACAAGCTTCTGGCTGAAGTCTGGGAGCGCCGTTCGGACGGGCTGCCGGTCGAAACGCCGGAAGAGCTGGTTATTCTGGCCTCCATCGTGGAAAAGGAAACCGCTCTTGCCGACGAACGCCCGCGCGTTGCCGGTGTGTTCGTCAATCGCTTGAACAAGAGCATGCGGCTTCAGTCCGATCCCACGATCCTCTACGGCCTGTATGGCGGCGAAGCCTGGCTGAAGGACCGGTCCGCGATCAAGCAGTCGGAACTGAAGGCGGACAACAAGTACAACACCTACCAGATCGACGGCCTGCCGCCGGGACCGATCGGGAACCCGGGCCAGGCTGCCATGGAAGCGGTTGCCAGTCCGTCTCGCACCCTTGATCTCTACTTTGTCGCAGACGGCACCGGCGGGCACGTGTTTGCGGAAACCTACGAGCAGCACCAGGCCAACGTACGCAAGTGGCGCCAGATCGAAAGAGACCGCCGGCAGGCGGAGCAAGACCAGGAAACGCAGCCGGCGACATCCAACTGACCGTGTAAGCGGCACGCGCCGGACGGCACACCGGAGGGGCATATGGCACTTGCCAGCATGACGGGGTTCGCGCGCGCTCAGGCGGAAGCGGGACCGGTTCGCTGGACCTGGGAAATCAGGTCCGTCAACGGCAAGTCGCTGGACTTGCGCATCCGCATTCCCACGGGACTGGAAGTGCTGGAAGCGAAAATCCGCGAGCGCTGCGGTCGGGTGCTCCGGCGGGGCAATGTGACCGTCGGTCTTGCCATGCAGCGCGGCCAGACGGAGCAGCAGCTCCAGGTCAATGAATCGGCGCTGGCGGCTGTTCTCGCAACCATCGAGATGTTGCGCCAACGCGTGCCGGATCTTGGGCCTCCTTCGCTGGACGGCATCCTGTCGCAAAAGGGCGTCTTCGAACTCAAGGAGCCAGAGGACGACGAGGAGGCGCAGGCCGCGCTTCACACGGCCCTCCTGACGTCTCTCGATGCCGCGCTGATCGACCTGGTGGACATGCGCCACTCGGAAGGCCAGGCAATCAGCTCGGTCGTGCGCGACCAGATCGATCGCATTGCCGAACTGACCCGGGCCGCGGAAGGACTTCCCGCACGCACACCCGAAGCCATCCGGGAGCGCCTTCACAAGCAGGTCAGGGAACTGATGACCGCCTCCGACGGTCAGCTCGATCCGCAACGCCTGCATCAGGAGGCGGTCTTCCTCGCGACCAAGGCCGATATACGCGAAGAGCTGGACCGGCTGCATGCCCATGTCGCCGCGGTCCGCGACCTGATGGACAGCGGCGGGGCAATCGGCCGACGCCTGGACTTCCTGGCCCAGGAATTCAACCGGGAAGCCAACACGTTGTGTTCCAAGTCGAACGATGTGGATCTGACGGCCCTCGGTCTGGACTTGAAGGCTGTTATCGATCAAATGCGTGAGCAGATACAGAATCTGGAGTAAGCCATGACCGACGCGCCCGCCGGACGCCCTCAGGGGACTATTGTCAGTGCCGAAGAGGCAGAACAGCAGCGGCGTGGGCTGATGCTGGTTCTGTCGTCGCCGTCCGGTGCGGGGAAATCGACCATTGCCCGGCTTCTTCTGGAAAAGGAAGACAATCTCGCCCTGTCCATCTCCGTGACAACGCGGCCGCGGCGGTCCAGCGAGGTCGACGGGGTGCACTACCATTTTCTGGATGCCGGCCGGTTCGAGCAGATGCGCGAGCACGACGAGCTGCTGGAGTGGGCACAGGTGCATGGCAACTATTACGCCACACCCCGGGGGCCCGTCGAGGACGCGATCGAGAGCGGCCGCGACATCCTGTTCGATATCGACATCCAGGGCACTTTCCAGCTCTACGACAAGATGCGCGCGGACGTGGTGTCCATTTTCATTCTGCCGCCTTCCATCGCCGAAATGAAATCCCGCCTGAAACGGCGCGCGGAAGACACCGACGATATCATCGCCAAGCGCATGAAAACGGCCGTCGAGGAGATGCGGCACTGGTCGAAATACGACTATGTTGTCGTCAACGACGATCTTGAACGGGCCTATGAAAACGTCCGGGCCATTCTCCGGGCCGAGCGATTGAAGCAGTTTCGCTCTCCGCGGATCGGACCTTTGATCCAGGGAATGGTCGACGACCTCGAGCAGGAACTTGGCAGTTCGGACCCGGACATGGATCAGTCCTGATCGACGTCCATGCGCGCTTCGTCGCGCGGTGACACCCGGGCCTCGACCACACCGCTCAGGGCGTTCAGATGCAGGCGGATGCGCCAGAGGTGATAGGCCACCCTGTGCAGCCACCTCAGGGCATCCAGTCTCACCCAGACCATCTCGCTGACCGCAGGGTTGGCGGCGGCCTCCGAGATCATGGCCTGGCGCCTGATCCTGCGCTGGCGGCGCAGCAGCACACGCAGCCGGTTCAGCTGTTTTTCGCACCCTTGCGGGTCGTCGCTTTCCGATTGTTTCCCGGTCAGGCGGACAACAAGGCCTGTCAGACGCGCCAGCCGCGGATCCCGGGACAATTGGTCGATCCGCTCCGCCTGGCTGCAACGGTAGACCAGCCGGTCCAGGTGATCGAGGATGTGATACGCACTGGCTTTCTGCCGGAGCAGATCCGCCTCGGATTGCGGGATGGTGAGCCGCTCGAGAAAATCCCGTGTCTCGGAAATCGCCGTTTCCAGGCCTCTCTGGTCCACGGCAGTCTCGCGAAGCGGAGCGGCCCCCAGAGCGGCGCGCAGATGATCGACGACGGCCGCCGACAAGCCGGAGACGGATTGCGCCGCAAGGGCCATTGCGGTCCGTGGATCGCCGAGCACCAGAGGATCGAGGGGTCGTGTGAGCGAAGAGCCCTTGTCGGGAACCAGAAATTCGATCAGCCGCGCGAACGGATGCGCGACAGGCAGCACCAGGACAACTCCCAGCAGATTGAAACTGCTGTGAAACGTCACCAGGGCAATTTGCGCGTCGCCATTGACGATCAACGGGTTCGCAAGCATCAGAAAGGGCCCGAGCAGGACGAACGCCAGTGTTCCGGTCAGCATGTTGTAGATCACATGAGCGTATCCCGTCCGCCGGGCCATGGTGCCGCCGCCCAGGGTTGCCAGGGCGGCCGTGAAGGTGGTGCCCACGTCCATGCCGATCACAAGGGCCGCCGCCTGCGGAAAACTGATCGCGCCCGCACCGAGCGCCGCCAGCGCCGTGGCGACGCCCGCGCTTGAGGACTGCGTTACAAAGGTGATGAGGATACCGAACCCGACCATCATCAATCTGCCGGTGAACGTATCGGGTGGGAAGTCGGTCGGTGTCACGATGCCCCGAAAGGCCTCTAGCCCCGCCTGCATGTGCTCGATCCCGATAAAGATCAGACTGAAGCCCGCGATGGCCTGGCCGATATGCGCGGCACGGCCCTTCAGGGCGAGGCTCAGAACGGCGCCCAGGAAGACGAAGGGCAGCGCAACCTGTCCCAGGTCCAGCTTGAAGCCGAGAATGGCGACAGCCCAGCCCGTCAGCGTCGTGCCGACATTCGCTCCGAAAATGATCCCCAGCGCCTGGGGAAAGGTCAGCAATCCGGATGCGACGAAACCCACCGCCGCCACGGTGGTTGCGCTGGACGACTGAATCACCGCCGTTGTGACCGCTCCGGTCGCCGCTCCGGACAGCGGGGTGGAGGTGAAACGCGCCAGCACAGCGCGCATGCCGTGACCGGCGATGGCTTTCAGTCCGCCGGTCAGCAGGAACATGCCGATCAGGAAAAGGCCGACGCCGCCAAGGGCGGAAAAGAGATTCATCACCATGAATTGAGACTAACTGACAAGCCGGACCCGCGTAATACCAAAGCGTGTTCGCACAGGGCGCAAGGAGGGAATGCAGGCGGACCTGGCCTAGACGGCCCCGGCGTCCCTGAACATGTTCGCCAGGCGGACAAATCCGGCGATGTCGATTTCCTCGGCCCGGGACGTTGGTTTCAGGCCGGCCTGGGTTATCAGGCTTTCCGCGTCCGGCGACAGCGCCTTGAGGCTTGCGCGGAGCATCTTGCGCCGCTGGCCGAAGGCGGCGGCGGTCAGTTTCTCCAGGGCCTTGAGGTCGCAGGGCAGGGGCGTGTCCCTGGGGGAAAGGTGGACCACGGCGGACGTGACCTTGGGAGGCGGGATGAATGCCTTCGGACTGATGTCGAACAGGATCTCGCCATGGCAGCGCCAGCCGGCGAGCACCCCGAGCCGGCCATAGGCCTTCGAACCCGGTTCGGCGGTGATCCGTTCACCGACTTCCTTCTGGAACATCAGTGTCAGAGACGACCAGAACGGCGGCCAGTCCGCGGTGGTGATCCAGTTGATCAGGAGCTGGGTTCCGACATTATAGGGGAGGTTCGCCGCGATGCGGACCTTGCCGCCACCGGTGACGGCGACCGGATCGATCTGGAGCGCGTCCCCTTCGATCACGTCGAGCCTGCCGGGATAATAGGCAGCGATCTCCGCCAGCGCCGGCAGGCACCTGGTGTCTTTTTCGATGGCGACGACCTTCCTGGCGCCCGCGGCCAGCAGCGCGCGGGTCAGCCCGCCGGGACCCGGACCGATTTCAAGCACGGTAGAGTCCTGCAGGCTGCCGGCGGATCTCGCGATGCGCGATGTGAGATTGAGATCCAGCAGGAAATTCTGTCCGAGCGATTTCTTGGCGTTGAGGCCATGCGCGGCAATCACGTCACGCAGCGGGGGCAGGTCGTCGATCTGGGCCATCCTTGCCGTTCCTGATGCCTTGGTTGGAGCTCGAGGTGCTCTGAAAGGTGAAATCCGCCGGTATTGGGAAGGTGATTTCGAAACCGGCCGTCTAGTACCGGTCCGGATTGCCGAGCACGTTGGCCATGCGCAAGGACGCCACGAAACTGTCGAGGCGCACGGCGCCCTTGCCCGCGAGCCCGTAGGCCGTGCCGTGATCCGGCGACGTGCGCACGAATGGCAGGCCAAGGGTGACATTCACGCTGTCGTCGAAGCCGATCGTCTTTGCCGGAACGAGCACCTGGTCGTGATACATCCCCAGGACACAGTCATATTGCGTGCGTGCCGCGGGATGGAACAGGGTGTCCGCCGGGTGCGGGCCGCTGACGACGTGGCCCGCGGCGCGCAGCCGTTCGATGGCCGGTTCGATCACATCGCGGTCTTCCGTGCCGATGGACCCGTTTTCCCCGGCATGGGGATTGAGGCCGCAGACGGCCAGCCTGGGGTTCGGATATCCGAACCTCTTTTTGAGATCCGCGATGGTTATCTCGGCGGTTTCGACGATCAGGTCGACCGTGACGGCTTCCGGCACCTGACTCAGTGGAATGTGGATCGTGACCGGAACCACCATGAGCTCGGGACCGGCGATCATCATCACGGGCCTTGCCTGTGCATCGGGCCAGTATCTTTTGGCCAGCTCCCCGAGATACTCGGTGTGGCCGGGAAAGGTGAAGCCCGCGTTGTAAAGCGCCGCCTTGTTGATGGGGCCGGTCACGAGCGCGGTCGCCAGTCCCGCGTGGACATCGGCGACACAGCCTTCGATCGATGCGATCACCGAAGATGCGGTCTCGGGGTGCTCTTCGCCGGGCGTGTCGTCAAGGGCGGGGCCGGTCTGGACGAGCGGCAGCGCCTTGGCGAAAAGCCGCGCGGATTCGTCCGGTGTGGTGTTTTCGATCTTTGGATCAAGTCCGAGCTTGCGGGCACGCTCCCGGAACAGGGTCAAATCGCCCCGGACGTAAAAGGGGGGCAATTTCAGGGATTTGCGATTGTCCCATGCGAGCAGGGCAAGATCGGGACCGATCCCGGCAGGTTCCCCCATGCTGACCGCGAGCGGCTTTTGAAGCGCTCCCATGCCTGGTCAGCGGTAAATGATCGTGGCGCGGCGGCGCAGATCCATGAGGAAGCGGCGGGACTGGCTCTCGCCTTCCTTCGCGCGCAATTCGTTTTCCAGTTCCGTGCGAACCGCGATGTCCGAGGCGATCTCCCGCTTGCCGCAGATCGCGATCATTTCGTAGCCGACCGGTGTCGTCGTGGGTTTGGTCAGCTTGCCCGGTTTCAGCGCGGCGATTTCCTTGCGCCTTTCCTCGGGAAGTTCCGTTTCCAGCCGGCGCCCGATCGGCTGCACCACGACTTCGCTGTATTTTCCGAGCACGCTGCCGGCATCGTCGCAGCCATCGAAGGTGGCGCGGATCTGGTTGCTCTCTCTCTTGCGCTTGGACTTGAAGCCGCCCGAAGAGTTCTTGGGAACGACGACGATGACCCGTTTCAGATCGTATTCGATCGATTTGAGCCGATCTTCCTCATCTGTCTTCTGCAAGGCCGCGATGATGTCGGATTCGTCCACATCGATCTGTCCGCTGAAACGCGCGCGCACCAGCCGGCTCCAGGCCAGTTGTGCCTTGAGCCGGGACTTGAGGGTGTCTGCCTTGACGCCGCCGTTGCCGAGCGCCTTGGCAAGCTGGGACGGCGACATTTTCACATTGCGGGCGATCCCGCCAAAGGCATCGTCGACCTCGGACTGGCTGACTTCCATGCCGACCCGCTCGGCTTCGGCCAGCTTGATCTGGTCCTCAATGAGCTCTTCCTGCGCCTGCTTCCTGGCGATGGCGGCGGACTTGCGCTGGGTCAGGGTGATCAGCCGGGCGCGCTGACTGATATCGTAGTCGGTAATGGGCACCTCGTTGACGATGATCTTGATCGCCGCGTTTGCCGGAGCGGAAAACGGCGCGGCCAGGATCAGTGCAAGGCCAAAGAGAACCGGGACGAGACGAAGTCGCATAGAATAACCATCCGTACTGGCACGAGGCCAAATCGAAATTCGCGTTCAAGGCATGATATTTCGCATATCGCGCCTGCAAATACAAAGTTTCCGCACATGTTGCCTTATTTCATGGCGGCATCATGACCTGGCCCTAATTGAGGGCGCCGCTGGAAACCTGTGTGTTGCCGATTGTTCTCAGGCCGACACGGAAATACAGCGTGCGATTGACGTCATCGCCGTCGTTGCGGCTGCGGTCTTCCGCATAGGTGACCGACAGCGAGAAGCCCTCGTCGTCATACCCGATGCCCACTCCGTCCTGAACGAAGTCGCTGTTTTCCAGATCGTAGCGCATCGACCCGAACACACGCCAGTTTTCCACCAGCCGCAGGCTTGCCGATCCGAGGAGTTCCTCGCGCGGATCGTCGATGCCGACATCCGGCTGGGCGTTCAGGAAGGCATAGGCGAGGGAGGACACCACCGGGCCGTAGATCGCGCTCGCCTGCGCCTGGACGCGGTTCAACGTGAAGTCTTCCTTGTCGAGCCGCGCCTGCGCGCCCAGCTTCACGCCATATTGCGTATCCAGGTAGAGGCTGCCGACATAGTCCGACAGATCGGTTTCCAAGCCGGAATCCTGGGTCGCGCCGAGTATGTCGGGAACAGCGTAGGAGTTTTCGCCGGCCAGATGGTAGGACCGGCCGAAAAGCCCGCTGAGGTAATAGCCGCTGTCGAGCTGGAGCTTGTAGTTCAGGCCGACGTTCAGCCGGGTGCCGCCTTCTGCCCGGTCGAAGCCCGAGAACTTGTCGGCATCGAACAGCGTTGTCGTGTCGAAAACGATGCTCTGGGCATCGTCGTTGGGCAACTCGCCGATCCGCTGCTCGTTCGAGCGGGCGACGATCTGGGCAACGGGCTCGAGGATCTGGTTGCCGCCGTCGAAGGTCGCGATGAACGGGTAGCGGTATTCCATGCCGATCGCCGGCATCGCCCGTCCGACGAAGCTTTCGCCGGTCAGGGCCGTCACGTCCGAATCGGGCGAGGCCAGGAAGAAGAGGTCGCCGCGCATGTAGGCGAAGGGCGTGAAGGACTGACCGAGGGGATCAATGAAGGTGCGGCGCCAGTTGGCTTTCAGCGACAGCCGCGAGAACGTGCCGTCGACGCCGCGGAATTTCGCCGTGGTCCCGCCGTCGATCGAGAAGGCATCCGTTTCATCCCGTGTCAATGACGTGAAATTCGCCGTCAGCGCGAGTTCGCCCGCAAGGACCGGGTCGGCGAACACGTAGTCGTAATCGATCACCGGCAGCACAAGCGGCTGCTTGTCCTGCAGCGAGCTGCCGACCGGAGAGAAGCCGTTGGCGTCGAAGGTGCTGTCGGTATAGTCCTCCTGGGAGATCTGGTAGGCATACGCCCGCACGGACAGCGAATTGCGGTCCGTCTTGCCCTGCAGGTAGATCTCGGAGGTCTCGCCGTTGTCACCGAAGGTGGTGAAGGAATAGTCGTTGAAGAACTGACGGTCGCTCTTGTAGGTCACGTTCCAGCCGAGCGTCCAGTCACGGGCGATGTTGAAGGACGCCTTGGAGTTGACGGCTCCGCGCCAGCGCTCATCGGCGCGGGACGTGGAGAACTGGTTCGGCTGCGCCTGGAAAAGGCCGGCAGCGGAAAAGCTGACCTGGCCGGCCGCGAACCTGTGCCGGTATTCCACATCACCGAACAAGCCCTGCTTGGTCAGCGGCGTCAGGGTCGTGGTCACGTCGTAATAGGGGCTGAGGGCCCAGTAATAGGGAACGGTCACCCCATAGCCGAGCTTGTCGTTGACGATGCCGCTCGGCATCAGGAAGCCGGACTTGCGCTTCACCGACGGGTCGGGCATCGACAGGTAGGGCAGAAAGGCGATCGGCTGTCCGTAGACCTCGAAGGCCGCATTCTCGAACCGGATGATCTTTTCCTGCTGATTGTGGATGATCTTCTCGGCCCGGACTCGCCAGAGCGGCGGCTTGTCCGGCGGAGTGGTCGGCTTGGTATAGACGGTGTAGACGCCGTTCTCGATCGAGGTGACGTTGTTGCCCTCGCGCCGGGCCTGTTCCGCCAGGAAACGGGTGCGCTTGGTGGTGTCGATCTGCAGCGCGCGCGCGAAGCCTTCCGAGAAGTCCTCGGACAGGACCATCTCCTCGGTGCGAACGACGTTGCCGCTGCTCTCGATGAGTATGACGTTGCCGGCTGCCTTGAGCTGCTGGCTCTTGCGATCGAAAATGATCCGGTGTGCCTGGACGGTATTGCCGTCGTAATAGACCTGGACATCGCCGGTCGCGACGATCAGGTCCCGGTCGAAGTCATAGGTGATTTCGCTGGCTTCCAGCAGCAGATCGGCGTTCGGATCCATCTGGTCCGCGAGCCCCGCGGCAAGATCCTGGGCGGCCGCGGGTGTGCCGAAGTCAAGGCAAAGGGTTGCCGCGATCGATAAAACGCTCGCGGCGGCCAGAAGTCTGCCTTTCTTGGCCCAAATCTCTGTGGTCAGGAAAACTGGAGAAGACACCGCCTTATCCGTCCTCCTGATGCAAGAGAATTGTCAAACCCATGAGTACTCCAAATATCCCAGGCGCCCATGCCGCCACCAGAGGCGGGACGATACCCGCGCCTCCAAAGTCCTTGGCAAGCTCGGTTAGAACGTAAAGCACGAACCCGGAAAGGATTCCACCCAGAATCATACTTCCCAATCCGCCAAACCTCGAAACCTTAAGGGAAACCGCCGCCGCGATCAAAATCATGGCGATGAGAAGCAACGGTCTGGCCAGCAAGGTCTGGTACTGTAAATTGTAGCGATAGGCGGGTAACCCTGCGTTCCTCGCCAGTTCGATGAAGCGGGGCAGCTTCCAGAACGAAATCGATTCGGGCGAGCCGATGCTTTCGCGAACTTCGGTGGCTGTCAGGTAGGTGCTGACCTGGTAGCGCCCGTAAGTCTGTGGATCCTGCTCGGTGGTGTAGACGACCGCGTCGTCCAGGTACCAGATTTCGTCGCCAAGACGGCCTTCCGCCGCCTCGATGCGCTCGCGGAAGGTGCCGGTCTTGTCGAAGGTGAAGATGGTAACGCCGAGCAGCCGCGTGCCGCCCTCAAGCAGTTGCTTGGCAAGCAACACCGATTCGCCGTCCAGCCCGTCCTGCCTCACCCAGACATCGCTCGACGACTGCAGCAGAAAGCTCTGTTCGCTTCCGAACAGGCCGCTGGCGACCTCGTCGGACTTCTGCTGGAACCAGACCGCTGCAGGGTTGTAGAGCGTGACCGACAGGATGCCGAGCACAAGGCCGACCGTGATCGCCGGCAGCGAGAATTGCCAGATCGAGATGCCCGAGGCGCGCGCGACGACCAGTTCCAGCGCCCGGCTCAGGCTGACGAAGGCCGCAATCGAGCCGAAGAGAACAGTGAACGGGATCACCTGCTCCAGGAGCAGCGGCACACGCAACATGGATATCAGCGCCACGCGCAGCACCGAAAAGCCTTCGCGGTCGCCGCCGCGCCGGACCAGTTCCAGAACGTCGAAAAGAAATATCAGCACGGCGGCGAACAGGAACAGCCCCAGGATCGCCTTCAGGAAGCGTCCTGAAAAATACAGGGTGAGGGTGCGCCCGAGGATCATGCGGGCCCTCCGGTCTTGCGGCCGTTCAACCGGTCGCTCAGGGCGTCCATGCGCTCGTGAAGGGCAAGTTGCAGGTCACCCAGCCATTTGGGCTGGGCGCCGCTCTGTTCCCTGAAGATCGAGGCGAGCGCCAGGGCCGCTCCGGTCACGGGGACGACGTAGAGCAGGCTCAGGACGGCGGTGGAGCCGCCCGATACGGCGGTGACGCCGAAACCCGTCGTCCTGAGCAGGACGCAGGCGCAGATCGCCCCCAGCACCGCGAGACCGCGGCCCTGCCTGGTCGTGCGCGCCTTGCCGAGGAAGGCGAACACGATCAGCCCAAACGACAGGCAGTAGAGGGGCTGGCTGATGCGCTCGTGCAGTTCCTGGGTGAGCTTTTCCCGGTTTTTCAGGGCGTAGGCATCATTTCGGCCGGGCGACAGAAGGTTGGCCGTGGTTCTCTCACTCGCCTTGAACACGGGTTCCCCGGCCTCCGGAATGAGGTTGGAGAGGTCGAAGGCATAGGACTGGAAGCGCACGATCGAAATGTCGCCTTCCTTTTTCGTCCGCCTTTGAATGGTGCCGTTCTGCATGACCAGAAGGGTCCTGTCGGCGGTCTCGACGATCTGGCCTGTTTCCGCCTGGTAGGTGAAGGCGGTTTCCTCGTCCCGTGTGTCGTGAAGCAGAAGTCCGTCGAGCGTGCCCTTGCCGGACCGGTTGCGGATGTGGAACGTCAGGCCGTTCTCGACGGTCATGAACCGCCCGGGCTTGACGATGTTGGCAACCAGGTCGGCGCGCACCCGGGTGATCTCCGTGCGCAACTGGGCGAGCCCCGCTGGCGCAAAATAAAGGGACATGCTTGCGGTCACGAGCATGACGACAAAGGAGATCAGCAGCACGGGCTTGAGAACGAGGAAGCGGGATCCGCCGCTGGCGTCGATCACGATGAGTTCGCTGTCACCCGAAAGGGCGCTGAGAACAAGGATCAGGGCGATCATGAGCGCGAAGGGGGCGACAATCACCACGAGAAACGGCAGCGCGAGCATGGTGATGCCGATAAACTGGACGATGGTCTGCCCCTTGGACGTGACAAGATCGAGCTGTCGCAGAGCCTGTGTCGCCCAGACCACGCCCGTCATCGCAGCAATCGTGAGGGTGAATGCATAGACGGACCGGCGGATGATGTAACGTTCAAGCGTTTTCATAAGCGTGCCGGTACATGTCCCTGCAATAATGACCTAAATCGGCCTAGCCTCGAATAACACGGAATGTGGTGAATGGCCCATGAATAAGAATGGTAAATATACATTAATTTTTGCCGCACTTGCCGAAATGCCGTTGAAACTTCATGATTTGCCAAGGAAAAATCGGAAGCCGGGAAAGGCGGATCTCCGGCAGCCCTGCACTGGCGTGACAGGTCGCCAGCAGGCCTCACGGGCCGCGCTGCACCATCTGGCAGGGCTGCCGGCGGCACTGGTTGCCCTGCAAAGGGCGCGCTGCGTGGTCGCTTCGATCTGTTGCATCCGGCCGCTCTGGTTTATGAGGGTGTGACCCAGACACTTCACAAGAACAACGGGAATGACGCATGACCAAACTGGCAAAACTCTCTTTTTCGAAGGCTTCGGCGCCAACCGGCGGCGTCGCGGTGATCCTGGCGGGCGAGGACCTCGCGCTGGGGCCGATTGCGGAGGAGGTTGCCTCCGGTCTCGAAGGCGGGCTGGCTCGGGCATCGAAGATCGCCGGGTTCTCCGGCAAGAAAAAGTCCAGCCTTGACCTCGTCGCTCCGGCCGGGGCCGCCCTCGACCGGCTGATCGTCTTCGGTCTCGGCAAGACAGCCGATTTGACCCGGGACGACTGGCGCGCGTTTGGCGGCGCCGTGTTCGCGGAACTGTCGACGGCGAAAGCGGCCGCCGCGACGGTGGTGCTTGAACTTCCGGACGGCTCCGTGCTTTCGGCAGAGGACGCCGCGGAATTCGCCATGGGCGCGAAGCTGCGTGCCTATACGTTCGACACCTACAAGACGCCCGCCAAGGATGCGGAAAAGGCGAAGGACCTGAAGCTGACCCTCGCCGTGACCGATACCAAGAGCGCCAGGAAGGCCTGGAGCGCGGCGGACGCGATCGCGGACGGTGTCATTCTGGCGCGGGATCTCGTGAACGCGCCGGCCAACGTGCTCGGCCCCGTGGAATTCGCCAGGAAGGCAAAGGATCTTGAGGCGCTCGGCGTCGAGGTCGAGATCCTCGGCGAGAAAGAGATGAAAAAGCTCAAGATGGCCGCGCTGCTCGGCGTGTCACAAGGGTCTCCCCGTCCGCCGCAACTCGCCGTCATGCGCTGGAACGGCGGCAAGAAAGGCGTGGCACCGGTCGCGCTCGTCGGCAAGGGCGTTGTGTTCGACACCGGCGGCATCTCGATCAAGCCGGCCGGCGGCATGGAGGACATGAAGGGAGACATGGGCGGGGCCGCCGCCGTCATCGGTGCCATGCATGCCATCGCGGGCCGCAAGGCCAAGGCCAATGTGATCGGCGTCATCGGACTGGTTGAAAACATGCCGGACGGCAATGCGCAGCGTCCCGGTGACATCGTCACCGCAATGTCCGGCACCACCATCGAGATCCTCAACACGGACGCCGAAGGCCGTCTGGTTCTGGCCGACGCGCTCTGGTACACGCAGGAAAAATACAAGCCGGCTCTCATGATCGATCTGGCCACGCTGACCGGCGCGGTTCTGGTGGCGCTCGGCAATCTGAACGCGGGCATGTATGCCAACGACGACGCGCTGGCGGACAAGTTGCTGGCGTCGGGCAAGGCAAGCGGCGAACCGGTGTGGCGTCTGCCGCTGTCCCCGGAATACGACAAGATCATCGACACGCCGAACGCGGATGTGAAGAACACCGGCGGCCGCTGGGCCGGGTCGATCACCGCCGCGCAATTCCTGCAGCGCTTCACCAACGATGTTCCCTGGGCGCATCTCGACATCGCCGGAACCGCTTTCGGAGCGCCGAAGGACGACATCTGCCAGAGCTGGGCGTCCGGCTACGGCGTCCGCCTCCTGAACCAGCTCGTCGCCGATCACTACGAAGGCTGACGCCTGTCCAAGAAAAAGCCGGAGGCGCCCTCAGGGCGCCTCCGGCTTGCGTCTGGATCTTGCGTTGCCGCTGTCCGGCGGAAGGTCAGGCGGCGTCGCGCTGGTGTTCGCCTTCCTTGATTTCCTCGACGATCTTGGACACGAATGCGTCCAGGTCCTCAGGGGACCGGCTCGTGATGATGCCGTTGGAAATCGCGACGTCCTTGTCGACGACGTTGGCACCGGCATTTTCAAGATCGGTGCGGATCGAATGGTAGGACGTCATTTCCCGGCCTTCCACGACACCGGCCTCGATCAGGAGCCAGGGCGCGTGGCAGATGGCCGCGACGATCTTGTCGTGGGTGACGAAGTCCCTGACCTTGGACACGGTGTCCTTGTCGGCGCGCAGGAGGTCCGGGTTCATCTGTCCGCCGGGCAGGACCAGCGCGATATAGTCCTCGACGTTGACGTCGGAAATCTTGAGGTCCGCATCGACTTCCCGGCCCCAGTCCTTGTTGTCCCAGCCCCGGATCGCCTTGCCGTCAAGGGTTGCGACGTGAACGGTGGCGCCCTGTTCGCGCAGCTTGTTGAGCGGAACCTCCAGCTCGGACTGTTCGAAACCGCTGGTCGACATGATCAGAACTTTTGCTTCGGTAATCTTCGGCATGGTTATTCTCCTGTTTGACCCCAGCACTTTCGGATCTTTCAGGTAAAACAGGCCGCTCTCGCAGCCGTTTTGGCCGGAGAGATGCGGCGCCGCCTTGCCTGATTGATCCTTCGGGGGGCAAACGGGAGGCGGGCAGGAGAGTTCCCTTGAAGACCGTGAAAATTTTCCGGCAGGAAACGCCTGAGAAATGGGCGGAATGCGGTTTGCGCTGCCGCAGGACATCCTTCGGGACCGGCGCTGCCTCAAAGCTGCGGGCCCGACGTCCGGATGATCCCGGCAGGGGGAAAGGGCAGATGCGCAACGAAAAACCCGCCGGACGGCGGGTCTTGAAACGTCACTTCAACTCAGGTGTCAGCAGGTCTTGTAAGCCTGGCAGGCAGTAGCGGGTTCGACCAGGAGACCCATTCCGACGGTGGCACCCGCGACGACAGCCACCAATGCAAAAAACACAACAACACGCGCAAGCATACACCAATTCCCCTTTTGAGCTGGGTCGGGAATACCGGTCACCAGCCAAATCAAATGATCCTTGGATCGTCCCCTGGATCGAACCCTAGTCAATCGACATTTTCGAAGGGTTAATGATACGAGTCTTTTGGCGTGTCCATCATAGGTTTGCCGGTAAGGGAAATTGAACGGGCCTGTGTTGCAGGGCTGCATCACTTTCCGTCCGGTTTTCGGACAATCGGCTGCGGTGAAGAGGGGAAACACGAATGAGGCGTTGCAACAGGAACCGGCATGAGCGTTGAAGTTGTCTTTTACCACCTTCTGCACAGACCGCTGGAATCGGCGCTGCCGCAGCTTCTGCAAAAGTGCCTGGAGCGCGACTGGAAGGTCGTGGTGCAGACCGGTACGCAGGAACGTTGCAACGCGCTGGACACGCACCTGTGGACCTTCAGCGATGACGGCTTTCTGCCCCATGGGACCAGCGCCGACGGCCATGCGGAACACCAGCCCATCTATCTGACACACGAGCAGGACAATCCGAACGAGGCCGACATCCGCTTTCTGGTGGACCGGGCCGCGCCGCCGCCGCTGGACGGTTACAAGCGTGCGATCTACATGTTCGACGGCACCGACGACACCGCCGTTCAGGAGGCCCGCCAGCGCTGGAAGGATGCCAAGGAGGCCGGATTCGACATTGCCTACTGGCAGCAGACCGAGGCCGGGGGCTGGGAACGCAAGGCCTGAAGCGTATTCACAACAAGGTGGACACAATGAAGAAACTGAAACTCTCCTCCGCGGACATGGTCGCCCGGGCCCGGGCCCGGATCGAGGAGGTCGAAACGGCGGAGGCGATTGCGCTGGTGAACGACCCGGATGTGGTCTTTGTCGACATCCGCGACGTTCGCGAACGCCAGAAACTCGGGTTCATTCCCGGCAGCGTGCATTGTCCGCGCGGCATGATCGAGTTCTGGGTGGATCCGGAGAGCCCCTATTTCAAGGAGATCTTTGCCGAGGACAAGCGGTTCATCTTCCACTGTGCCTCCGGCTGGCGCTCCGCGCTGAGCGTGGCCACGCTTCAGGAGATGGGCTTTGAAGCCGCCCACCTGAAGGCCGGCTTCACGGACTGGCTCAAATCTGAGGGGCCGGTGGAAGCGCCGGCGCCGCGCTGATCAGCTCAGCCGCGCCAGCAGTTGCGGCACCTTGCCGATGTGATCCAGCCGGTGGAAACGCGCGTGGCCGAGCGGCGCGTCGGCATCTTCGAGCGCCCATGTGATGTCATAGGGCACATGGGCCGCGAATGCGCCCGCGTCGAGCGCCGGCAGGATGTCGGATTTCACGGAATTGCCGATCATCAGGGCGTCCTCCGGCCCGGTGCCGTGGCGCGAAAACAGCGTCCGGTAGGTCTCGGCGGTCTTTTCCGAGACGATCTCGATCGCATCGAAACAGACATCAAGGCCCGAGGCGGTGACTTTCCGCTCCTGATCGAACAGATCGCCCTTGGTGACCAGAACCAGCGTATGGTCCTTGCCGACCGCTTTTAGTGTCTCTTCCACATGGGGCAGGGGCTCGACAGGATGATTGAGCATGTCCCGTCCGGCTTCGAGGATCTCGGCGATCACGTCGGCCGGCACCTGCCGGTCCGTGACCTCGATCGCGGTCTCGATCATCGACAGGGTAAAACCCTTCACGCCGTAGCCGTAATGCAGCACATTGCGCCGTTCTGCCGCCAGCAGGCGCTCGGAAAGATGGGCCTTGTCCGAATAGTCGGCGAGCAGCAACGCGAACCGCTCTTCCGTCAGCCGGAACACCCGTTCATTGTGCCAGAGCGTGTCGTCCGCGTCGAAACCGAGCGTGGTGATCCCGGCCATCAGGAGGCTTCTTCAACTTCGGAAGAGAGTTCCAGCCACTCTTCCTCAGTCTTGATCAGCTTCTTCTCGCAAAAGGCCCGTTCCTTGGCGAATTTGGTCGCGCGGCTCGGGTCGTAGGTGAAGAAGTCCGGATCGGCCAGGGCTTCGTCGAGCTTGGTGATCTTGTCCTGAAGCCGTGCCATTTCCTTTTCCGCTGCGGCGATCTTCTGCCTGACGGGTTTCAGTTGGCCGCGCTTCTGGGCGGCCTCCCGGCGCTTGATCGGAGCGGACGCCTTGGCAGCCTCCTCGGCGGCAGCCCTGTCCCGCGCTTTCTGGGCGGCCTCGGGACCCTGCAGGATCAGCCGCCGGTAGTCCTCCATGTCGCCGTCATAGGCGCCGACCCTGCCGTCCGCAACCAGCCAGAGCTGGTCGGCGCAGGCCTCGACAAGATGCCTGTCGTGGCTGATCAGGACCACGGCGCCCTGGAACTCGTTCAGCGCCATCACCAGCGCCTCGCGGCTGTCGATGTCCAGATGGTTGGTCGGCTCATCCAGGATCAGCAGATGCGGTCCGTCGAAGGTGGCCAGACCCAGAAGAAGGCGGGCCTTCTCGCCGCCCGACAGATCCTTTGCCGGCGTGCTCATGCGGTCGGTGGGCAGGCCGAAGCGTGCCACCCGCGCGCGCACCTTGGCTTCGGGTGCGTCCGGCATCAGCGCGCGCACATGGGCCACGGCGCTTTCGGCCGGTTTCAGTTCGTCCAGCTGGTGCTGCGCGAAAAACGCGATCTTCAGTTTCGATGCCTTGGTGATCTCGCCGTCCATGGCGCCCAGCCGACCGGAAATCAGCTTTGCGAAGGTCGACTTGCCGTTGCCGTTGGCGCCGAGCAGGGCGATCCGGTCGTCGGTGTCGATGTTCAGGGTCAGGCCGGACAGGATCCTGGTGTCGCCGTACCCGGTGGCAACGTTTTCAAGCTTGATGATCGGCGGGGCCAGCTGGGACACGGGATCCGGAAAGTGGATCGGCTTGCTGCTGTCTTCAGTCAGTGCCGAGATCGGCTGCATCTTTTCCAGCATCTTGAGACGCGACTGTGCCTGCCTGGCCTTGCTGGCCTTGTAGCGGAACCGGTCGACGAATGCCTGCATGTGCTTGCGCTGGACGTCCTGTTTTTCCTTGGCCTTTTCGGCAAGCACCAGCGCTTCGCGCCGTTGCCGGTCGAAACTGTCGTAGCCGCCGGAGTAATAGGTCAGTTTGCCGCCCTCGAGATGCACGATGCTGTCGACGGCCTTGTTGAGAAGGTCGCGGTCGTGGGAAATCAGCAGCACCTGGTGCGGATAACGGGAGACATAGTTCTCCAGCCAGAGCGTGCCTTCCAGATCCAGATAGTTGGTCGGCTCGTCGAGCAGCAGAAGGTCGGGCTCGGAAAACAGCACCGCCGCCAGGGCGACGCGCATGCGCCAGCCGCCCGAAAACGATCCGCACGGCCGCTGCTGGGCAGCGGCATCGAAGCCGAGACCGGACAGGATGGCTCCGGCCCGGGCTTCCGCCGTATGGGCGTCGATGTCGGCGAGCCGCATGTGAATTTCGGCGATCCGGTTCGGATCGGTTGCCGTCTCCGCGTCGGCAAGCAACTGGCTGCGTTCCTTGTCCGCCGCCAGCACCACTTCCATGAGGGTGTCATCGGTGCCGGGTGCCTCCTGGGCAACCTGGCCGATGCGCGCGCGTTTGGGGATCTGGGTGGAGCCGGTCTCCGTCGACAGGTCGCCGGTGATGATCTTGAACAGCGTCGACTTGCCGGCACCATTGCGCCCCACCAGCCCGGTTTTGGCCTTGCCGGGCAGCGTGATGCTGGCTTTGTCGATCAGGAGCCGGTCTCCGATCCGATATGTCAGGTCCGTGATTTGCAACATGGCCGGGATGTTTGGCTGAGCGACCCGAAGGATGCAAGCGGAAAGCGGCCTGTTTCGTGATCCGGCGGCGGGCTGTGGCATCGCTGCACCGATTGCCCGCCGCAGACGTGTCAGGGAGCCGTGAAGCGCAGGATCTCCGCCAGGATACGGTCATGCTGTTTCACACGTTCCGCTGTCCCCTTGATGCAGACAATCTCGTCTCCCGGCTCGTGTTCCGCCAGAATTGCAAAGCCTCCGGGTTTGCATACGCCCATGAAATCGAAATGCCCGGCATCTTCCAGTTCAACGTGCCGGACCCTGTCCTGCGGCAGAGCCGCCGCGAGCGCGCGGGATTCGACATCCTGGTTCAGCATGTCTGCCCGCTGCGAACCGAGCACGAGGACGGGGATGTCGACCGCCGCGAGACTGGCTCTGGACAAGACGGGCGTTCCGCCCAGGTCGAGACTGATGGCGCCTGCAAGACGGGCATCCTTGCGTGGCCTGGCCATTTCCTTCCGGTCGGCGTCTGTCTCCGCGACGGACCATCCGGCCAGCACGTCGCACGCAATCGGCAGGTGATCGCCCGAACAGACCGACGCGTGGCGCTTCGGATCGAATTCGGCACCTGCCAGAAGCATGACCGTAAAGCCGCCGAGCGAATGTCCGGCCGCGTATATGCGCGCCGGGTCGATCCGGTCCCTGTAGTCGCTGTCACCGATCAGAAAGCTGATCAGACGGGACACGTCGACGGGCCGGTCCCAGAGTTCGCGGGCCTGGTCCGGATCGCGCAGAAACGAACTGGTGCCGGGATGGTTGACCATGACCACGATGTAGCCGCGCCTGGCAAGAGCCGACCCGAGCCAGGCCTGATTTTGGGTGTTGCCATACATGCCGTGCGACACGACGACGAGGGGGAAGACGCCCTCGGCCGGGCGGCCGCCGGGATCCGCAAGCGCCATTTGCCAGACCTTGCTCTTGTCCGCCAGGACGGCAATGTCCGGTGTTCCGGTCGGATACCAGATGTCGCCGGAAAGGGGCCGGTCGGTGCGGGCGTCTGCGACCGTCAGCTTCGCCACACCAGGACCATAGGGCAGGGCTGGCTCGTCCGCGGCGAGCAATGCCGTCGCCGGCAATGCGGCGCAGGCAAGCAGGGCAATGGCCCGCAGCCGGTTGCCGGCACGAAAGATTGGAATGGGCATGTGACCTCCGATGACGATTTTCCGATGTCCATGAAATGATCCGCGCCTGAGCGGTTGACAATCGCCCGGACGGCAATGTCCTGTCCTCGAACGTGATAAAGGACAGGATACACTTGGTGCACATACCCCCGGGCCCGCGATGATCAGCATTCCGGTATCTTTTCTGCTCGCCGCCGCCTTTCTCGGGCTTGGCCTGTCAACGCTGTTCTGGAAGTCCGTGCCGATTGTCTCCAGGCTCATGTTTCTGGGCCTGTTCTTGCTGGTCGCATTGGAAGCTGTTCTGGTGGGCGTACGGTTTGCCTATGGCAATTTTGCCTTCGTGGCCGTGCAAAGAGCCCTGCCGGTCTGGATAGCCCCTGCCGTTTATCTCGCCTTTTGTTCCCTTGCCGAGCCACCGGCGAAACTTGGCCGAAGGATTGGCTTCAATGGTCTTGCAGCCATTTTGGTCACGCTGGCGATGTACTTGCACGTGCCCGTTGACGGCTACGCCGACGGACTGATCGCGGCCAGTTTTATCGTGTACACGGTGACCCTCGTCCGGCTCTGGAGGGACGGCCCGGACAGGTTTTCGCAGGCGCCGACGGAGCTCGGAAGCAACCTGCATCGATTGCTGCTGGCGGCGATCCTGTTGATGGTCGCCACGCTGCTCCTGGACGGAGTGATCGCCTATCTGTTCACGCAGGATCGGCGCGATACCGCCGCAACCGCTATCTCGCTTGCCAGCTTGCTGTTTCTGGCTTCTGCCCTGGTGCTCGCCGTCATATCCACCCACCTTCGCCGCTCTGTGCCGCGCGGCGCAGGAGACACAGGAAACCGCGAGGAGGCTTCGGGCCTTGTGGCTGCCGCCAGAACACTTCTGGACGAGCAGGGCCTTTACCGGGACCAGGGTTTGACGCTGACCCGGCTGGCGCGCAGGGTCGGCGTCCCCGACCGGGATCTGTCGCGGGCCATCAACGCGGTCACGGGCATGAATGTCAGCCAGTTTGTCAATCAGGTGCGGCTGGAAGCGGCGGCCAGGCAGCTTGAAACGTCCGACGACCCGGTAACCCGGATCCAGGAGCGCACCGGATTCCTGACCCGCTCGAATTTCTACAGGGAATTCCAGCGGGTCTATGGCGAAACACCGGGAAACTACCGCAAGAAGCTCACTGGTCTTCGGGAGCATCCTCGGGAAGACTGAGATAGATGTCGGCGAAACCGCCCAGAAGTTCATGGCACAGGATGACTTCCCGGATCTCCGGATCCCAGAAGGCATTCTCCTCGCCGCAGGCGGCCACGCGGAAAGTCACGTTTTCGGGCAAGTCGTAGAATGTGTCGATTTCCTCCGCGACCAGTTCAACCAGCTCGGATTCCCGGAGAAACACCCCCAGCGATTTCATGCCGTCCGGCGCGGGTTCGTGGACGATCGATATCTTGCCGCCGGGGATGCCGTCTTCCCGCACATGGGGATCGGTCACGATTTCCCAGGACTCGGCCGCCTGATCATAGTCCAGCCCGCAGGTCTCGATGCGCTCGTCCGGCAGGTCCAGATCGCGCGCAAGGTCGAGAAAGGCGTCCTCGTCGGCGCCGACCATGAGGCAGAGCATGGCGAAGCCGCGCTGCTGGTCGAGATCGTGCTCGTCATAGAACACGAGATCGTCGTAGTCCTCTTCGGCGATCAGGAACCAGCCGATCATGGCCTGGGTGAGGAAGACGTCCATGTCCTCGGTGTCGGCACCGAGCATGGCGACCGTCGCCAGGTTGTCGACCGCGTCTTCCTCCTGGGCCAGCACCGGCAGAGCGAGTTCGGAGATCAGCATGTGTCCGCTCTCGTGGTAGAGCGTGAACAGCGCGTTGCCCGCGACAAAAACAAACAATTGCTGCCTGGCTTCCGGCGTCAGCTCCGCGATCTCCGTGTCAAGAGACGGCAAATGCGCCGGGTGCCCGCTTTCCGCGGCGTCCGCCGGACTTGCGGGCGCGGCGACAATCACCAGGACGCAAGCGGCTGCTGCGTGAAAAAGCGCCGGCAACAGCGCGAACAGGTTGGGCATGGTCTCCCCCGGGAGCGGATGTCGGGCGGAAGGCGCCTGATCCTTTCACCTCGTTGGCAAACAAGAATATGCGCGGCCAGCACGGTTTGCCAGCGCGATATCGGCCGCGTTGCGCCTCGCCGACATCAAATTGTCATGAGTGCGCCCCCTTGCAGGTCAGACAGTGCCCCGGTATGAAGGCCGCGAAATTGAGAAATTACGGGACCGGCAATCCGCCGGCCCGATCTGAAACGAGAAAGATGAAACCATGGCGATTGAACGCACGTTTTCCATGATCAAGCCGGACGCCACCAAACGCAACCTGACCGGCGCCATCACCGCCAAGCTGGAAGAAGCCGGCCTGCGCGTGGTTGCCTCCAGGCGCGTGTGGATGTCCCTGCGCGAAGCGGAAACATTCTATGCCGTTCACAAGGACCGTCCGTTCTTCGGCGAACTCACCGAATTCATGAGCTCGGCTCCGACAGTTGTTCAGGTTCTGGAAGGCGAAGATGCCATCGCCAAGAACCGTGACGTTATGGGCGCCACCAATCCGGCGGAAGCGGCCGAAGGCACCATCCGCAAGGAATTCGCCCTTTCGATCGGCGAAAACTCCGTTCACGGCTCCGATGCACCGGAAACCGCTGCCGAGGAAATCGCTTTCTGGTTCTCCGGCACCGAACTCGTCGGCTGAGCCTGACATCAGGAAGACTATCGAAAGCCGGTCCTTCGAGGCCGGCTTTTTCTTTTTCCCAAGGTCCACTTGACAGATCCCGTTACACTTTGGCGCGGACGGGTGAAAGCGCCATCTCGCGATCCCGGGCATCGCGGGGCAGTCCGACCTGCGTGGTTTCACGCACTTTTTTCATATCGAAAATATTCTACATTTCGAATACATGAAATAATGGAGTGTTGTCATGAGGAGGTTGATCGCGCCGACTGCAGTGTTGCTGGTTCTGGAATGCTCTGTTGCCCTCGCAGGCCCGGGGCCGGGTGCGCATTTTATTGAAAACTGGGATCTTGACGGTAACGGCCAGGTGACCGTGGAGGAAGCACGTGAACGCCGCAGCGATGTGTTCGCCAGTTTTGATGCCAATGAGGACGACTTTCTGGACGCCGAGGAATACGAACTCTTCGATGAAGCCCGCGCCCTGGACCAGGCGGAAAACGAACCGCAGGGGCAGGGCCAGAGACAGGGCCAGAGACAGGGGCAGGGTCGGGGAAATCGCAATCCCGCCAACGGCATGCGGTTGGAAGTCAATGACAACGACGGTGACGGCAAGGTTTCGAAGTCCGAGTTTCTGGGCAACGCGGATGCATGGGTCGAGATGATCGATCGCAACGGCGACGGCGTCGTCACCCGGGCGGATTTCGGGCCACGCAAAGGCCAGTAACGCTGCAGCCTTCGGCGAAATGTGGTCAACTGTCTTGACAGTCCCTTGCTGTGCGGGAAGGTTGCCGGGCTCCAGATCCCGAACCCGGTAATCGTCATGACGTTCTCAGCCGCCCAAGAACGCCTTTTCCGCCTGTCCGCATGACTGCCCGTCAACCTGCGCGCTGGAGGTGCAATTCGATGCCGATGGCACCATCCGCAGGCTGAAGGGCGCGCGCGACAACGCCTATACGGCAGGCGTGATCTGCGCCAAGGTCGCACGCTATGCGGAGCGGCTCTATCATCCCGAGCGGCTGCTGAAGCCGATGCGCCGGGTCGGCGCGAAGGGAGAGGGCCGGTTCGAGGAGATTTCCTGGGAAGCGGCTCTGGACCTGATCGCTGAGAAGTTCCTGGCCGCGGAAGCCGAATTCGGCGCCGAAAGCGTCTGGCCCTATCATTATGCCGGCACGATGGGCCTGGTGCAGCGCGACAGCATCCACCGGCTGCGCCACGCCAAGGGGTATTCGCGCCAGTTCGACAGCTTCTGCACCAACATGGCCTGGACGGGGTATGTCGCGGGAACCGGCAGGCTGGCCGGTCCCGATCCGCGCGAGATGGCGCTGTCCGACCAGATCGTCATCTGGGGCACAAACCCGGTCGCGACCCAGGTCAACGTCATGACCCATGCGATCGCGGCCCGCAAGAAGCGCGGCGCGCGCATCATTGTCGTCGATGTCTACGAGACCGAAACCATGAAACAGGCCGACATCGGTCTGGTCGTGAAACCGGGCACGGACGCGGCGCTGGCTTGCGCGATCATGCATGTGCTGTTCCGCGACGGTCATGCGGACCGGGACTATCTGGAACGCTACACCGACTGCCCGGCGGAGCTGGAAGCGCACCTGAAGGACAGGACCCCGGCCTGGGCTGCCCGGATCACCGGTCTTGACGCGGACCGGATCGAGGAGGCCGCAAGGCTGATCGGTTCAGTCCGGAAGACCTATTTCCGCCTTGGCTACGGCTTCACCCGCTCGCGCAACGGCGTGGTCGGCATGCATGCCGCCTGTTCCATCGCCGCGGTCACCGGCTGCTGGACCCAAGAGGGTGGTGGTGCCTTCCACAACAACGGCGCCATTTACGAGCTCAACAAGGAAATGATCGAGGCCGGCTCGCTCAGGGATCCGTCCGTACGCGCCCTCGACCAGAGCCTGGTCGGCCGGATCCTGTCCGGTGACGAGGCCGCGCTGTTCGGCGGACCGCCGGTCAAGGCGATGCTGATCCAGAACACCAACCCGGTGTCGGTCGCTCCGGAACAGGAACGGGTCAAGAAGGGCTTTCTCCGCGAAGACCTGTTCACCGTCGTGCACGAGCAGTTTCTGACCGAAACGGCGCGGATGGCGGATATCGTCCTGCCGGCAACCCAGTTCCTGGAACATGACGACATCTACAAGGGCGGCGGCCACCAGTACCTGTTGCTCGGACCAAAAGCGGTCGAGCCGCCGGCCGGGCCGAAAGAAAACATATTTGTGATCAATGAGATCGCCCGGCGGGTTGATTCAAAATCTCACCCCGGATTCGATCTTGGCGCGCGCGATCATATCGACTGGATGCTGAAGAATTCCAGCTACGGCACGCTTGCTGAGCTGGAGGTGTCCAGATGGATCGATCTGCAACCCGATTTCGAAACCGCGCATTATCTGAAAGGCTTCGGCCACGCGGACGGAAGATTCCATTTCAGACCGGACTGGGGCCGTTCGCCGTCGCCCAACAAGCCGGACGGCGATCCGTTCGGTCCCTGGCAGTCGATGCCGGAGCTGCCGGACCAGTGGGACAGCATAGAAACCGCTGACGACCGGCATCCGTTCAGGCTGGTGACCGCACCGGCCCGCTCGTTTCTCAATTCCAGTTTCAACGAGACGGAAACGTCGAGAAAGAAGGAAGGCCGTCCCGAAGTCTGGCTGCGTCCGGAAGAGGCCGCGCGCCTGGGTATTGCGGAGGGCGCAAGGGTAAGGATGGGCAATGACCGCGGCGTGGTCACGCTGCATGCGCGGCTGGTCGCCGCCGTTGCGCCGGGAACGGTGATCTCCGAAGGCTTGTGGCCCAATGATGCCTTCGAGGACGGCAGGGGTATCAACACCCTGACCGGCGCCGATCCTGTCGCCCCCTATGGCGGTGCGGCCTACCACGATACCGCTGTGTGGGTGAGGGTGGTCCAGGGCGTGTGAACCGCCGTCTCTCCGGTGGGTTCGGCCTCGTGAGAACGCGAATTGTTGGCGATCACGTATAATGTCAGTTGCCAGATTGATCCTGTCACGGAAGCAACTTAGGGTGGGTCTGAGGGATTCTTTTCGTCGGGTGGGTTGTGTTCTCGCTGAGCGCACTAATCGCGTTTCCACCTGTCGCTGCGTCAGATTGCGGACCCGCGCGGGCTGCCTGAAAAAGAAGTTGCTGGAGAGGGCGATGATCAAGACATTTGTTTCTGCCATTGTGATGGCCGGGTGCGCGTTTTCTGCTCAGGCTGAGGTCTGGTGCGATGCTGTGCCGCCAAGCCCGTACAATACGGCGGCGGGCCTGATGCCGACCGAGGGAACATTCGAAGGCACGACATGCGCGGAGCTTGAGGTGCTGCTGAAGAAGCCAAGCGCGACCCAGCCGTCCGGCGACAAGTCGGCACCTGAAGTCTACGAAAATCTGGTCAGCCTGTTTTTCCTGAACATGTGCCACCGCCGGTTGGCGCCCATCAAGGATGGCAAGCCGGCAGGCGAGGGCTGGTATCGCGACAAGTTCGTGCGCCAGTTGGGCCCCGACATGGCAACCGCCGTGACTTTCGGCACAACCGGCTCCGGCGAATGGCAGACCTTTCAGAGCGCTTTTCATTCGCCTGCCGTGATCTGGTACAACCAGATCGCATTCGACTGGATTTCCAGGTACCGGCCCGGTGAGGACACCGGCTACACGCCTCCGCAGGCGCCGATGCCCGATGGCGCGATCATCGTGAAGGAAATGTATGCCGCGCCTGCCACCGTGTGCCAGGATCGCGATCCGATGACGCTGTATCCCGAGAGCGGCCTGGCTTTCATGGTGCGCGAAGCGGAAGCCACCAGCGACGGCTGGTATTGGGGCTACTACGGTCTGGCGCTCGGCGACACCAAGGCGGATGCGCAACGCAACTTCGCGACGCAAACCACGAAATTCAGCAAGGGCGCGACCACGAAAAATACGTCCGCCAATGATTGGCCGGCTGCCTACTGGGGCGCCCCGTCCATGGGCTTCGGGCAGTATTGCGTCAATTGCCACGCCTCCGCCATCGACAATTCGACCTTCTCGACCATGAACAACCTGCAGGTCGGCGAGGGCGAGCCACAGACCTACCTGACCAACTCCTGGTTCGATGTCCAGGTGTTCAGTGACCCGACGTCCATAACACCGTCGACCACGAACTCGGGGACCGCCGTACCGGCAAGCGGACATCAGCAGCGCGCCTTTCAGCCTGCGATCGATGCAACGGAGCGCCTTGACCCGGAGGCGGCCAAAAGCCTGCTTGAGACCTATCTCTACGACAAGACCCCGGTGCCGACCGACACCACCAACATCAGCATGGTCAGCGCGACCTATGACACCGCGACTGCCCTTGCCGGCGCGCCCACAGATGCGAGCGAATATCTGACATCGGATCAGTGTGCCGGCTGCCACGATGCGGGCGGTACAGGGATGCAGTTCGACATGACCCAGCCGCTGACCGCAGCGGAGCACACGCGGCTGATGGAGAACGCGGGTGCGGATGCGTCGGTGCCGCATCTCTACAACTATTCGCCTTATGCCACATGGCGGACCTCGCCGATGGGTCTGGCCGGGCGCGATCCTATCTTCTATGCGCAGCTGGCCTCCGAGACGACGACGTTCCACCCGGGAACCTACGACAACGGCGCCAAGAGCGTGCCGGATTTCATCGAAAACACCTGTTTGGGCTGCCACGGGATCTCGGGTCAGCGCCAGTTCCAGATCGACACATACGACGCGGCGACCGACACCTGTGAGGAATTCACCCGCGGCGATGTGATGGCCAGACAAGAGACGTTCGACGACCTGCCGGCGCGCCACGCTGCTCTCGCCAGGGACGGGATCAACTGCACCTCCTGCCACCGCATGGATTTCAGCGACGCAACGGTTGCCGGGTCCGGCAACAACAGTGAAACTGCGGCCGCACCCGAGACACGCAACGCCTGTGTGGAACAGCGCCAGGAAATCTTCAGCCAGAACGGCGACGGCAAACCGGCCAACACCAACTTTGCCGCCACTTTCACCGGCAGCTTCAAGGTCGGCCCGGCTACGGAGATCAACGGACCGTTTGGCGGTCCGGACGATCCTGCCGGAGCGATCAAGCCGGTGCCCATGCAGAATTCCCTCGGCATCACGCCGCAGTACCATGATGGCTTTGGGGAATCCGTTGTGTGTGGTTCCTGCCACACGGTGCATCTGCCGGTTCTGGGCAAGACGGATCCAGCCAGCGACAGCCTGAACATACTTGGCTACGTCTATGAACAGACGACCTATCCGGAATGGGCCTTCAGCGACTTCCGCTCCGGAGAACTGCTCGGCGTTGAACTGTTGGGCAGGCCCGACAAGGGCAGCAAGGATCAGGAATGCCAGGGCTGCCACCTGCCGAGCAAGACGCGCGATGGCAAGGACTTCGTGAGCAAGATCGCGGGCATTCAGGAACGCACGAATTTCCCGGCCTCCGACTACGTGGAGACGGCGGAAGATGTCGATCTGCCTTACCGCGAGGGCTTCGCCAAGCACACGCTGGTCGGCCTGAACATGTTCCTTGTGGAGATGGCCGATAAATTTCCGAGCGTTCTCGGAATTGCCTCCAAAAGCCCGATGCTGGTCGGCAATGGGCTGGACCCGGCCGATCTGACAAAGCTCGCGATGCTCGACAACGCGAGAAACGCAACGGCGAACGTCGCGGTGGGCAAAGCTGCGTCCGTTCCGGTAAACCCGGCCACCGGCAGCCCCTTTGGCAATGCCTATGAGGTGACGGTGACCAACAAGACCGGGCACAAGTTTCCCTCGGGCGTCGGCTTCCGGCGCGCCTTTATCGAGTTCACCGCCTATGACGACGACGACAAGGTGGTGTGGCAATCGGGGGCGGTGAACCCGGCGGGTCAGATCGTCAACGCGAAAAAAGACCCGATCGAGGGGGAGGTCTGGTGGACCAAGCAATGCGGACGCCCGGCCAACTGGAAGGACCGGCCGCATCAGCCGCACTACGAGCTGATCACGGCGCAGGATCAGGCGCAGATCTATCAGGAACTGGTCAGCACGCCGCCCGCGAATGCGACACCGGCGAGCTGCGGCCATGATGCGAAGCCTGCGGGTACGCTGACGACCAGCTTCCTGTCGATCTGTGCGGAGGTGAAGGACAACCGGCTTTACCCGTCCGGCTTTCTGCCGCTGGCGCACCGGATCAAGATCGCCAAGGCCCTGGGTGCGCAAGCGGATCTGGCCGAGGATACGACGGCGCTGGGCGTGAGCGATGCCGCGGGTGTCATCGATCCCGACTATGATGCGGAAGGAAGCAGCCCGATCACCGGTGCGGACACCCTGACCTATGCCTTCGATCTGCCCGACGCGACCGTCGCCAGGGTTACGGCACGGCTTCTGTATCAGGCAACGCCGCCCTTCTATCTGCAGGACCGCTTCTGCACCGGCGTTGGCAACAGGGATACGAACCGGCTGTTGTATCTGACCGAGAACCTGGTTGGCGAGGATACGCCGGAGATCAAGGACTGGGTGCTGCAGGTCGGGGCCACGGCGGTCGACCAGGTCTCACCGTGAGCCAATGGCATACCTGTGCTGTAACAGTTGGCGAAAGGCGTATTTTGACAAGTTCGCCTTTCCCGACACGGCTGCGGTGCCGACCGACGACGCGGATGCCTACCGGCTCAATCCGCGTCATCACTGGTTGTTCAACAAGCTGATTGTCGCCGAGCTGCAGGGACTTCAGGCCGGACCATTCGGGGTTCCGCCGACGTTGCAACCGCTCTTCGCCAAGCCGATCTACAATCTATCCGGCATGTCCGTGGATGCGCGCAGGTTCGACACGATCGACGAGTTCGAAAGCACCCTGCGCGCCGGCATGATGTGGTGCGAGTGCCTGGAAGGGCCGCACTACAGTGTCGATTGCGTTGCCGTTCGCGGAAAAGTGCCCTGGATCTGCGTCACCAGGGGATATCCTCTGGACAAGGGCACCTGGAACTACTGGCATGTCAATGTGCCCGTACCGCTGCAGGTCGAGGCCCATCTGAAGGACTTCGTCGCCCGGCATCTGGACGATTATACCGGGGCGCTCAATTTCGAGTTTATCGGCACCGCCATCATCGAGGTGCATCCCAGGATCGCCGTGCAGTGGATCGACCTTTACGGCGACGACTTCGTGAGGGCGCTGCACACACTCTACGAGACGGGACAATGGGACTGTCAGCCGGAAGATGAGGGGGGCTACAGTGTGGTCGCCTTTGCGCCACCTGCCCACTACCGGGCACCGTCACCGGAAGTCTGGGAGCAATGGACGGCGACCGAAGGCGTGACCTACATGCAGTTGCCCTCCTACGCGCCGGACGGGAGTTTCAACACGCTCGGCATGCCGGAAGGCGGCATGCGGCTCGTCGTGATCAACACACGCGACCCCGGATCCGGCTTTGCATTGCGCGATGATCTGGTGGCCTATTACCTCGGCACAGCGGAACTCTCCGAGCAAGGACGCCGGATCCAGCCGGGAGCCTGTCAGCCGGGATACTGACACATGCCGCACTGGCGAGCGCGGACACCGGCACCTGGACACATCGGGACTTCACGTCGATCCGCCAGATCTGTAGACAGGGGGTGTCGTATTTCTCACTGGAGACCCGGATGCCGGAAGACCTCAGTCACTGGACACCGTGCGAACGGCCAGAACGCAAGGTGTTCGAAGGCCGCACTGTCAGGCTCGAACCGCTGGACCCGACCCGGCACGGCAAGGCGCTGTTCGACGCCTCGAGCGTGGCCGATGCGGACAGCCGGTTCCGGTGGCTGCCCGAATATCCACCTGCCACTGAAGCGGACCTGCTCGATTGGGCGGCAAGGGCCGCCTCAAGCGAGGACCCGCTGTTCTTTGCGGTGGTGGACAAGGCCAGCGGAAAAGCCGCCGGCCGGCAGGCCCTGATGCGCATCGACCCGGCCAATGGCGCGATCGAGATCGGCAACATCTATTGGGGGCCGATGATCTCACGCAAGCCCGCCGCCACCGAGGCCCTCTACCTGTTCATGAAGTATGTTTTCGACGATCTCGGCTACCGCCGGTTCGAGTGGAAATGCAACAATGACAATGGGCCGTCGAAGGACGCCGCCCTGCGCTTCGGCTTTCAGCCGGAGGGTGTCTTCCGCCAGCATCTTGTGGTCAAGGGACAGAACCGGGACACGGCGTGGTTCGCGGTGATCGACAAGGAGTGGCCTGCTCTCTCGAAAGGCTACGAGACCTGGCTCTCGCCGGAGAATTTCGGTTCAGACGGCGGGCAGGTCCGGCGCCTGGCCGACTGCATTGCAGAGGCGGTAAAAGCGATGACGGTAAAAGCGATGACCGGCGGAGCCGCCTGACCGGAGCGATGCGTGCTGGTTTCAGGGCAAGCCGGGATCCCCCTGATCGCCGTCTCGTCGGTCCGGGCGGATGGTCAGGTACTCGGTTGAGATGTGTTGCTTTAAAACAATAAATTGTATTCGCTCCGGTACCCATGTTTAATGACGCAGCGGAATTTTGCGATGCCGTTCTGGCGGATATGAACATTTGACGGGAGCGGATGCGCAAGGCGAACTTGAGCACCGGCCGGCTCCCAAGCTGTTTCAGTGGGGGCACAAGTGAGCAGTATTGTCGACGAGATCGTCAGCCTTTGGTCCGATGTCAATCCGGTGGTGGGCTATACCAGCGGCTATCTCGGCAAGCTGACGGCACTGTTGTTCCAGACCCCGGAAAATGTTGAGAAGCTCTATCAGCGCATCGAATACCTGACGACCCGCCTCGACGAAATCGCCGATCTCGACATCCGGACGACGGCCCGGGCGGTGCTGGTCAGCCAGAGGACCCAGCTGGAGCTTGCGCGGCCGAGCGGTGCGGGCCCGTCCGGCACGGGGGCGGGTGGCGTTTATGCCGCCGCCGACGGCATCTTCTATATTCTCCTGAAGGGCGACGGCAACAAACCCTGGGTCGCCGGTTACCTGGAAGTCGTGCGCGAGATGATCGTGTTCGAGGCGGAGCGCTGGGCCGAGGGCAATTATACCGCCGAGATCCGCAAGGAATGCCTGAACACGGTCGGCTATGTCGACGGCAATCTGAAGGCCATGCTGCAGGCCAATCCGACCGTGTCCACCCAGGTGCGCGCCATCGAAAATGCCCTGCAGCGCTATCAGGAAATCTTCTACAGCCCGGGGCTTGCTTCCAGCGAGTTCAAGGTCTACTGGCCGGCGCTGCTCGAAGGCGACGCGGCGAGCGGTCCGGTTCGGGCCAGGGGGTATCCGGGCACCTTGAAGAACTACTACGCGCTCCAGATGAACGAGGCCGATGTCGAACTGCAGGCGAAAAGCTGGATGCAGCTCGACATGCCCGTGACCCTGGACCTTGCCCGCCGGATCGCGCCCAAGGTGGGCGCTGCGCAGGACAGTTCGCTCCAGACGGTCTGGGACGCGGTGAGCAGGAATTACGCCGTCGATTTTTCGGCCGAGAAGATGCAGAAGGTGCTGAAAGCCTGCAACGATTTCGGCCAGCGCTACATCATCGGCTTCACCTCCGCCGACAAGGTGCTGTTCGATCCGACACCCGGCTATCTGGTCAATCTGGTGACCGGCGGCGAGGACTTCGCGGTCGACTACCTTACCGGCAAGCCCTATTCGCAGCTCTACCTGACGGCCTCCAAAAACACCTCTCTGCTGACCATGATCAACATCCTGGTGCATGAGGCTTCGCACGGCTTCAATTTTGTCATGTCGGCACGCAAGGCCCCGAAGCTCCTCAACCTGAACACCTCGATCGAGGTGCCGATGACCGAGGGTCAGGCTTTCTACCGAGAATATCAGTATTACGCAGCGGCCGCCGACCTCGTCGGCCAGACCGGTCTCGACCCGGTTCAGCAGGCCTACCTGAACCTTTACGGTACCACGCCCGTGGACCAGGCCAATGCCGTGCAGGCCGCGCAGCTTGAAACCTATGTCTGGCGGGTGATCCGCGACATCCGTGCACTCTGCGACACGGAGGTCAACGGGGGCAAACGCACCTATACCGACTTCATCACCTGGGCGGCGGCGGCCACCGGTCTCAGCGCGGAAACGCTCCACGGCGAGTGCTTCACTTTCCTGGCCGCGCCCGGCTATGCGCCGTGTTACGCGCTGGGTGGGGCCATCTACGGATTTCTCCAGACCAAGGGCATTCCGAACGGGGTGCAGGAAGCGGCCTTCAACACTGAAGCCTCCTCGATGGGATTCTCGTCCTGGCCGGTGGACCAGACCAGGTTGGCGAAAATCGCCGCCGGCGACCGCGCCCCCGCCGGCGCGGCGCCATAGGAAAAGCACCTCGTTCACGTCTCCCCGGCCTGGTGCGGGAGCCCGGCGCGGACAGGAGGAAGGGCAGGCCGCCGATCCCGTTGCGCCCGTCAGCACCACGATGCCGCGCATACAAGGAAGCATCACGATGATACAGCACCGCACGCCCGAACCGGGGCCGGTCACGTTTCTGCCGGGATACGGCGCGCCGAAGGAGGTTCAGCTTGCCGGTCATCTCACCGCCAATAAGGCCTGCGGCGACAATCTGTTCTTCTGGTTTTTCGAAAGCCAGGGTGATCCGGCCAACGACCCGGTCGTCATGTGGCTGAACGGCGGGCCAAGGAAACGTGAGGGAGGAATAATTTCATGAACATGCATTCGTTGCCACTGGTTCTCCTTGCTTTCACCACGTCACATGTTGCATCGGCAGAAATGAGTATTGTTACCGGCTATCCCGAAACCGGCAGCGGGCAAGTGGCTGAGACTGTCGAGGAGTTTCTGCTGGAACACGACGACCTGAAAGTGGATCCAATTCAGACGCACGGGACGAATTCCTATCCGGAATTTCTGGAAGCGAGCCGTCATGCAGTCGAAAATGGATCCGATCGAACCATCGGAGTGAGTTTTGATCGCCGGCTGGATGCCCTGGTGGGTGATGACACCCTGTTTGGCCAGTTCGGAGAAGCGCAACCTTTCGAGAACATCAGCCGACACAAACGCATAAGTACCAAAAATGACAGAGTGGACTGGGTCGGGCTTGGCTGGGTAAGGCAGCAACCGTTCGAGCCGATTGGCGATGAAGAAAACGACTGTGATCCTCAACGTGATTGGGAGAACAAACAATGTGCCTTCAGGAGCAAATCTGGGGATGAATTTACCATTCGGGTTCGGCTGGGCCACAGAGGTTGGCCTGTCTATGGTGTCGTCGGATTCGCCCCCGCGGACGAAGACGCAATGAATCCGCTGGTGGACGCTCTTGCCTCAGAAGACTGGAGCGAAACGGCGCGCGATCACTTTTTCATCGTTCCCGATGATGTCGTGCGCAAGCAGCGCAAGGTGACCTTTGAACTGTGGGACTATTCGGACATGAACAATCCGCTGGCAACTGTCTCGGGAGAAGCTGCGGTCCCTTCCTTGAAATCGGACAAACTTCAGTCCGGTAGCCGGAACAGTTGTGGCGGCCAGTCCAGCGCCTGTCCGGAGTTCAATATTCCTGAAGATGTCATGGATAGCCATCTGAAAGGTGCAGGACTGGACCAGCTGCGGTGAAACGGACATGACGGAGAAACCGGAGAAACCGGAGAGACCGCTTGAGAAACCCGAAGCTTCGCGGCCCTCCGGAATGAAGTGGTACAAAAACGAGGATATACCGCGCTGGATCGGCGCGCTGTCGGCTGCCCTGAGCGCCGCTGCGATCATCGTGGCAATATCGTCTTATCTCCTTGCCCGGTACTGTTTCGAGACCGAACTGGTGGTCTCGGCTCCCGAGGTCATCGAGTTTCGCTGTTCGACGGCTTCGTTCGAGCCTTCGGATTGCGCCGGTGAGTCCAGCAATTTCGTGTATTTGTCACTGACGGCTGCATTCAGGATTTCCGCTGTCGGGCCGGACCTGCATGAGGCAGCCCTGAAAGGCATGGACGCACTGGTCTCCATTCCAAGGAGCGATGGAACCACGGATGTGTACCGGCTTCGCTCATTCTGGTCGGGAGATCTTGTCGGTACGGAAAATCCGGGCCTGAAACAGTCCGTCCCGCTTTCGCTGAAAGGCGGACAAAGCATCAGTCAGGAGATCTGGTTCTTCCCGATTTCGGTTCTTTGCGAGTCCGAGGCGTGTGATGAAAGACAGAACTTTTTGTCCTGGCATGATTTCAAGTCCCAGCTTCAAACGGCCAGCGCGCTCAAATTGCCGGGATTGCAGGTGGTGTTCAGGTTCGACGGCCAGAACGCCGGCGGCGGCAATCCCGAACCGATCGTCTGCTCAGTCAACAATGGCAGCAGCCTGGCAACAAAGCTCAAACGGATCGAGGCCAGGGAGGATCGTAGCTCCGTTCCCTGGCCGATATCGGTGACACTTCCCTGCACCGAATTCCTGAAAGGATGGGGCAAAGAGAGCTGATGCTCTCTTATGCGCGTGAGGAACCCGCGCGGTTCAAACTGTTTTTGAGGCCGCAAACGGCAGGAGTTCCAGGAGATGAACCCTAGTGTCCCTTCGCCGCCGAAGGTTTCCCGCGCGCCATCCGCCAGAGCGGCAGGAACACCTTGTCGGTAACCGGGATCAGTGCCAGTCCGAGGGCCAGGCCGAAGACACCGTCCATGGCTGCCGTGGCAAGCCAGGCCATGAAACCCTCGAAGTGTCCGATGGTGTGGGCGAGGCCGTGGGCAAGATCGTGAATGATGCCATAGACAAGGCCGAAGCCCAGAACGTCGAAACCGTGCAGCACGATGGAGCCGCCGACCCACAGCATGGCGGCCGTGCCGATGATCATGAGCAGTTTCAACAGTCCGGGCATCGCCTTGACGATGCCAAGTCCGAGCGCGCGCGTGACGCCGAGGCGGCCCTTCTGCGACATCATCAGGCCGATGTCATCCGCCTTGACGATCAGTGCGACTGATCCGTAGACCATTACCGTGATGCCGATGGCAACGACGGCCAGGGTTGCCGCTTCCATCCAGATGGTGCCGTCCGGGATCTCGGCCAGCGCAATGGTCATGATCTCCGCGGACAGGATGAAATCGGTCTTGATGGCCCCGGCGACTTTCTGTTCCTCCAGGTGGCACGGATCGAGGACAAGATCCTCCGGTTCGTCCGCGTCGTGATGTTGCGGCGCGAAGATGTGATAGACCTTTTCCGCCCCCTCGAAACACAGATAGGCGCCGCCCAGCATGAGCAGCGGCGTAATGATGCCGGGCAGAAACGCGTTCAGTGCCAGGCCCGCGGGCAGCAGGAATATGAGCTTGTTCTTGAGCGACCCCATTGCGATCCGCCGGACGATCGGCAGCTCACGGGCGGGGTGGAAACCGGCGACATATTTCGGCGTCACGGCGGCGTCGTCGATCACGGCGCCAGCCGCCTTCGCCCCGGCCTTGGCAGCCTGTCCGATCACATCATCGGCGGACGCCGCTGCAATCTTGGCAATCGCGGCAACATCGTCCAGAAGGGCAAGCAATCCGCTCATGTCAGCTCCAGTTCCGCTCGGTCCGGCGCAAGCATATAGCGTTTTGCGGGGGAAGGGGCCAGTGGAGAACCCGCCAAAACACGACGAGAGACGATTTATGCGTGAGGACGCCCCATGGAGCACGTCAGCAGTACCCGTTCTTAGCCGATCACCGCCTCCGCCAATCGAACCGCCGACGCCACACCGTCAATCACCGGCACCTGGAACCGCTTCGTCAGGTCGCTTGCCAGATCCGCCATGCCGGCGCAGCCGAGCGCGATCGCGCCGATGCCGTCCTGCTGCAGGGCGGTCTCGATTTCCGCCTCGATCCTGCGCCGGCCATCGCTTGCCGGGTCCTCCAGGGCAAGCACCGGCACATCCGAGGCGCGGACCTTCGCGCAGCGGCCGGCCAGCCCGGTGCGGACGAGATTTTCCTCAAGAACGGGCACGGAGACGGGCAGGGTGGTGACCACCGAGAACAGGGGCGCCGCAACCGAGGCCACGTGATAGGCTGCCTCGCCGATGCCGATGACCGGCACAGGGGCCCGCGCCTTCAAGTCCCACAGGCCGGTGTCGTCGAAACACGCGATGATGACCGCGCTGATGCCCGGGTCCGACGCCAGCGATGCGTCGAACAGCTCCAGCAGGCCGGGCAGGGCGGCTTCGCCATCTTCCCGTCCCTGAATGGCTGCCGGTCCCCCGGAAGGATTGATGGCCGTGATCCGTGTGGAGGGACCGGCCGCGGCACGAGCCGCCGCCGCGATCTTGTCCGTCATCGACGCCGTGGAATTCGGGTTGATGACGAGGATATGGGTCTTTTGCATGTCTGTGCCGGCCTCAGACCATGCCCTTGCCGGCATCCGAACCGAGCCGGGACCGGCGCCTGTTCATGGCGATGACGACGGCCAGGAACAGCCCGATGACCAGGAACGAGAACACCGTCGTCAGGGTGCCGAGGGCGAAGATCACCGGCGTCGTCACATTGGTGGTCATGCCGTAGATTTCCAGCGGCAGCGTGTTGTAGCTGCCCGCCGTCAGCAGCGTGCGGGCGAACTCGTCATAGGAGAGCGTAAAGCCGAACAGCGCCACGCCGATCAGCATCGGCGCGATGATCGGCAGCACCACGTGGCGGACGGTCTGCCAGGCGCTGGCGCCCTGGTCGCGCGCGGCTTCCTCGTAGGATTTGTCGAAGCGGTTGAACACCGCGAACATGATCAGCAGGCCGAACGGCAGCGTCCAGGTGAGCTGGGACCCGTATCCGGAGGTCGACCAGTGAACGGCCAGACCCGACTGCGAGAAGATCAGGCCGACACCGAGCGAGATCAGGATCGACGGGATCACCAGCGAGGTGATGATCAGGTAGAAGATCACACCGGAACCCGGAAACCGCTTGCGGAACGCCAGGCCCCCCATGACGGAGACGACAACCGTCGTCACCATCACCATCAGACCGAGGGTGAGCGAGCGGAAGAAGCTGCCCCAGATGTCTCCGACCGCCTGCTGCCGGAACAGATCGGCAAACCAGTGCAGCGAGACGCCGCGCATCGGAAAGGTCAGCCCGCCCTTGGGCCCCTGGAACGAGAGGATCGCGATGGTGATCGTCGGTCCGTAGAGAAACACCAGGAACAGCGCGAAGAACGCGGCGAGCACATAAAAGGACCGTGAGCGTTTGTCCATTTTCCTAGAGCTCCTTCCGGATGTCGACAAAGCGCAGCAGGATCGAGATCACCAGAAGCACGGTGACCAGCAGGATCACGGCGGTCGCCGCCGCGGACGGGTACTGCAGCAGAGCGATGTCGTTGGAAATCAGCCGCCCGACATTGGCGCTCTGGCTGCCCGACATGAAGCGCACGGTGATGAAGTCGCCCATCACCAGCGTGACCACGAAGATCGAGCCGATCATGATGCCCGGCTTGGTCAGCGGAATGATCACGTTGGTGAGCGTCTGCAGGCCGCTGGCGCCATTGTCATAGGCCGCCTCGATCAGGGATTTGTCGATCCGCATCATGGTGTTGAAGATCGGCACCACCATAAACAGCGTGTAGAGATGAACGAAGGCGAGGATCACCGAGAAATCGGAAAACAGCAGCCAGTCCAGCGGCTCGTCGATGACGCCCATCGAGATCAGCGTGGAGTTGGCGATGCCGTTGCGGCCCAGGAACGGGATCCAGGAAATCATCCGGATGATGTTGGAGGTCCAGAACGGGATCGTGCACAGCAGGAACAGCACGATCTGCCAGGTCAGGGTGCGCACGTGAAAGGCCAGGAAATAAGCGACGGTAAAGCCGATCGCCAGTGTGATTGCCCAGGTGATGAACGCGTATTTGAGGGTGTTGAAGAACACCTTGTAGGTGACCGGCGAGGTCAGCAGGAACTCGTAATTCTCGAACTGGAACGCCGGATAGATGGAAAACTCGGTCGCGCCCCAGAAACTGACCACGACGATCATGGCGATCGGCAGCACCAGGAAGAAAAACAGGATCAGCGCCAGCGGCAGCGTCAACAGCCAGCCTGTGGCGGCGTCAGGAAGCCGGCTCAGGCTGAACGAGGCCCGACGCGCAGGCGTGTCGCCCGGTTCCTTGTGAATGAAGAGATGCGTCTGGTCCGTCATGAGGCTTCGGTCCGGTTGGGAGGATGGCGTCCGGGGTATGCCCCGAACGCCGGTGTCGACCATCAGCCTCAGGCGGCGATGAACTCGTTCCACTTGCGGACCATGTACTGGTTCTCGTCCATGACGGCGTTCCAGCAGGCGACCGCACCCATGCGCTCCTGGAAGGAGCCGCCATCGCGGGTCTCGCCGGATTTCGCCAGCACGTCACCGAACGGGTTGGTGATGTCGCCCGTGGCTTCCTTGCCCTCGAACCAGTAGCCCCACTCGTTCTCGTCCATGTGGTTCTTGGAGGTTTCCGGCACGGCGGAGTAATAGCCCTGGCGCATCAGGAAGCCGCCGACCCAGCCGTCGAGATACCAGTTGATGTATTCGTAGGCCGCGTCCAGTTCCAGGCCGGACAGGCTCTTGGACAGGCCGATGCCGCCGCCCCAGGAGCGGTAGCCTTCCTTCAGCGGCTGGTAGACGCACGGAATCCCGCGTGACTTCACGGCGGTGATCGCCGGCGACCACATGGACTGGATGACCACTTCGCCGGAGGCCATCAGGTTGACACTCTCGTCGAACGACTTCCAGAAGGCACGGAACTGGCCGTTCTTCTTGGCTTCGGTGAAGATCGCCATGGTCTTGTCGATCTCTTCGCGGGTCATGTTGCCCTTGTCGCCATACTGGATCTCGCCCATGGCCTCGCAGACCATGGCCGCGTCCATGATACCGATGGAGGATATGTCGAGGATCGAGGCCTTGCCCTTGAATTCCGGGTTGAGCAGTTCGGTCCAGCTTCCGATCGGCCGGCCGATCAGGTCCGGGCGGATGCCGAGCGTGTCGGCGTTGTAGATGGTCGGGATCAGCGTCATCCAGCCGGTTTCTTCCGACGCGAAGCTCGTGCTGTCCGGACCGTCGACGAAACCGACCGTGTGCGGCGCGGTGCCCTGGGCAATCACCGATTCCGGTGTCAGCTTGCCGCTCTTGAAGATGCCGACGATCTTGTCGTAGTTCTTGATCTTGGACGTATCCATGGCCTGAAGGTTGCCGGTCGGCCAGATCTTCTTGCAGATCCAGTATTCGATGTCGGCGATGTCGAAGCTGTCCGGCTGGGTCGCGGCGCGCTGGGTGACGGCGTCGCTGTCGAGCGAGGTCATTTCCAGCGTGAAGCCGAGGTCTTCCTTCACCTTCTGGGCGACTTCATTGAGATTGGAAACGCCGGTGCCGAACTGGCGCAGGGTCACATCCTTGATGTTCTGCGCCCAGATGGTCGGAAAACCGGTGATCGCACCCGATCCGATGGCGGCCCCTGTCGCGGCGGCGCCGCCCTTCAGGATGCTGCGGCGGCTGAGGCCCTTCTTGGTCACTGTCTCTGTCATGTTCCTGCTCCTGTTCCCCTGTGGAGTTATGTCTGGCCCGCGGAAGGCCGTTAACGGCGGCCGTCAGGCCGCCAATTGGTGCGCGTCTTCCGGCTTCCAGGTCAGGAAGACGGTCGCGCCGATGTCGATCGGATCGAGAAAGAAGGCCTCGTCGGTGAGCGCGGCGGTAAGATCGCCCGCGCCGCCCGCGTCGAGTGCCAGATTGACCGTGGAGCCGAGATATTCGACATCCGTGACGCTGGCGGTCAGCAGCGCGCGGTCTTCGCCGGCCGACTTCATGACCCGCAGCCGGTCGGCCCTGAGCGCGACGGCGGCGCCGTGTTGCTGCAGCACGTTGTGCCCGCCGATGAAGCGGGCGACGAATTCGGTGGATGGCGTGTTGAAGACCTTGCGCGGACTGCCGGCCTGTTCGATCCGGCCGCCGTTCATGACGATGATGTCGTCCGCCAGCGCCAGCGCCTCGTCCTGGCTGTGGGTGACATGAATGAAGGAAATGCCGAGTTCGCGCTGCAGCTTTTTCAATTCCAGCCGCATCCGGATGCGCAGGAACGGATCGAGCGCGGACAACGGCTCATCCAGCAACAGCACCGACGGCTCCGTGATCAGCGCGCGGGCCAGGGCGACGCGCTGCTGCTGGCCACCGGAGAGTTGCGCGGGCAGGCGCTCGGCGTAAGCGTCCATGTCGACCAGCTCCAGCAACTGGTGCGCCTTCTTCAGCCGCACCGGCTTTTCGACGCCCTTCATCTTCTGGGAGAAGGCGACATTGTCGAGGACGGTGAGATGCGGAAACAGCGCGTAGTTCTGGAACATCATCGCGGTGCCGCGCCGGGCCGGCGGCAGGTCGGTGATGTTGACGCCGCCCAGCACGATGTCGCCTGCTGATACGCTCTCGTGGCCGGCGATCATCCTGAGTGTCGAGGACTTGCCGCAGCCCGATGGACCGAGCAGGCACGAATAGGACCCGGCGGCGAACCTGTGATTGATGGCATCGACGGCGACCGTGTCACCATAGCGTTTGGTGGTTGCCGCAAGCTCAAGCTCCAGGGATGTCGCCATGGCCGGAGTTTTCCTTCTTCAAGACCGGGTTCGGGTCCTGTAAAAGCAAACGCCGTGCCAACGTCTGAAAACGTTGTGTTGCTGCGGTTTTTGGTATTTTTTTGGAGGAGGAGAAACGAGTTGAGTGAAAGAAGTGCACAATGTTTCGGCATTTTTAATACGAAGTGATCAAAAATTGTATACGATTTGAATTGCCCGGGTCTGCTGCCGGGAGTAGCATCGACACACTCCTGATCCTGCCCCATCTTGCCCCATCTTGCCGATGATCCAGATGGGCGCCTGACAACAAAGACAAGATCCGTGACCACCGCCGCACGCGACCAACGCCGTAAACTGCACGAAGTGTTTGCCCTGCCGGAAGGGCGCGCGCTCGACATCTGTCTGAAGCTGCAGACCGCCATTCTGGAACACAGGCTCGCCCCTGGCGTGAAGCTGTCGGAAGACGAGGTCGGCGAAATCTATGGTGTCAGCCGCACCGTGATCCGGGCGGTCCTGCAGGCACTTGCCCATTCCGGCCTGGTTGCGATCGAAAAGAACCGCGGGGCCTTCGTCGCCAAGCCTTCCATCCGGGAAGCCCATGAAGTTTTTCAGGCCCGCGCCCTGATCGAACCCGCAGTCGCGCGCCTGGCCGCGAAGGGGATTACCAACGCCCGGCTTGATCGGCTGAAGGACCATCTGGACGCCGAACACGCGGCCCTGCATGCTGGCGACATGGGCAGGGCGCTGTTCCTGTCGGGAAGCTTTCACACGGAAATCGCCGATATTGCCGATCATCGGATTTACGCAGGCATGGTGCGCTCGCTGATATCCCGGTCGTCGCTGATCATCGCGCTCTACTGGAAGCGCTCCGATACCGCCTGCGAGAGCCACTCCCATCATGCCCTGATGACCGCCTTCGAAAGGCGCGACGGCGACGCCGCCGAAAGCATCCAGAAAAGCCATATCGTCGACCTGCATTCCGGCCTTGACCTTAGGGAAAAACCGGAACCGGGAAGATCGCTCAGCGAAGCGCTGAAACCCTTCTGAGCAAGCGTGCCGCCCGACAGGGGCGCGCGGCCGGGTTTCCGGGCCGCTGATCACAAAAAGCCTGCGGAAACATCCGCGATGCGTTTAATCTTTTCGCAATGCTGAGGGCCATTCGGCGCCGGGCATCCTGTGGACAGGCATTGGAGAGCGATATGGGGATTGGGCACTTCGGGCGGACAGCGGTGGCTGCCGGGCTTCTTGCGGTACTCCTCGTACCGTCCCGGGCGGACGACCAACCCATCGGCGATGCCGTTCATTCCCTGCCGCTGTTCGATGCCCACATGCACTACAAGGAACCCGCCTGGGAGCGGTATCCGGTTGAAAGCGTCATCGAGTTGATGGACAGGAACGGTGTTGCCATGGCGCTGGTTTCATCGACGCCGGACGAGGGCACGATCATGCTCTGGGAGCATGCGCCGACCCGGATCGTACCGGAACTGCGCCCCTATCACGGTGCTGCCGGATCCGGGAACTGGACCAAGATGGCCGGCATGGACGCCTACCTGGAGGGGCGGCTGGACAGATACCCGCATGAAGGCATCGGCGAGTTCCACATTCACCGGATGGACACGGCCGACGAACCGCTGTTTCGGAAGATCATCGGGATGGCAAAGGCGCGGGACATCTATCTCCATGTCCATTCCGGCGCGGAACCGGTGCGCTGGCTCTACAGTCTGGATTCCGAGGTGAAGATCATCTGGGCCCATGCCGGGCTCAGCACGCCCGCGGCGGATGTCTACGACCTGATGGCGGAGTTTCCACACCTTTTGGCCGATACATCGCTCAGGGAATGGGACATAGCCGGCCCCGGCGATGCTCTGGCGCCCGAATGGGCGGAGATCGTGATCGCGTTTCAGGATCGCCTGATGATCGGCAGCGACACATGGGTGAACGGCCAGTGGGACAATTATTCCGACATCATGGCGTCCAACCGCGCCTGGCTCGCCAATCTGCCCCGGGAGGTCGCCGAAAAGATCGCCTACAAGAACGCGGAACGTCTGTTCGGGCGCGAGATCACGATGGATCAGATCGGCAAGCGATAGGCAGGCGCCGTCCCCTCAAGGCATCGCTACGGCCAGATCAGCGGCTCTGCCGTCTCGCCATCGTTGCCGCCGGCGGTCACCCTGGCGCCTGAGATCCGGGCCTTGCCGCTGGCGACAAGTTCCAGGGCTTTGGGATAGATCTTGTGTTCCACGTCCAGAACCCGTGCGGCGAGGGTCTTCGGCGTGTCGGTGTCCAGAACGGGCACGGCGCCCTGGACGATGATCGGGCCGTCATCCATTTCCGCCGAAACGTAGTGGACCGTCGCGCCATGCAGCTTGACGCCTTCTTCCAGGGCGCGCTCATGGGTGGCCAGGCCCTTGAAGGCGGGCAGGAGCGCCGGGTGGATGTTGATCATCCGGTTCGACCAGGCATTGACGAGAAACGGCGTGAGAATGCGCATGAAACCGGCCAGCGCGACCAGTTCGATCCTGTGGTCCTTCAGCACCGCGTCGACCTGCCGCTCGAACGCCTGCCGGTCGCCGGCAAACTCCGTGTGGTCGACGACCGCGGTCGCAATGCCGAATTCCGCCGCGCGTTCCAGGCCCTTGGCATCCGGTCTGTTCGACAGGACGAGGGCGATTTCAGCGGGAAAACCGGGATCCATCGCGGCCGAGATCAGCGCGCTCATGTTGGTGCCGCGGCCGGAAATCAGGATCGCGGTTCTCCTGCGGCTCATGTGCCAAGTCCAAGGCTGCCGTCAAACAGAACCGGCGCGTCGCCCGCGGCCTCGATCTGCCCGATGCGGCTGACCGTCTCGCCCTGTTCCGTCAGGACCCGGGCCACATTTTCCACCTCATCTGCGGCGACCACGATCACCATGCCGATGCCGCAGTTGAAGGTGCGCAGCATTTCCTTTTCCGCAACGCCACCGGTGCGGGCCAGCCAGCCGAAAACGTCGGGAACGGCAATCTGCGTCAGGTCGATGCGGGCCGAGGTGGCATCCGGCAGTACCCGCGGGAGGTTTTCCGGCAGGCCGCCGCCGGTGATATGGGCAAGGGCCTTGATGCCGGAACCGGCCTTGAGTGCCGCCAGCAGCGGTTTGACGTAGATCCGTGTCGGCTCCATCAGTGCCTCGCCGATGGTCTTTCCTCCAGCGAAGGGAGCCGCGTCCGACCAGGTCAGGCCGGACAGGTCGACGATCTTGCGAACCATGGAATACCCATTGGAATGGACGCCGGAGGACGCCAGGCCGAGCAGCACGTCACCGGCCGCCAGATCCTTGCGCGGCAGGATCGCACCCCGCTCCACCGCTCCGACGGAAAATCCGGCGAGATCATAGTCGCCTTCCACATACATGCCCGGCATTTCCGCGGTCTCGCCGCCGATCAGGGCGGCGCCCGCCAGCTTGCAGCCGTCGGCAATGCCGGCAACCACGTCGGTCGCGGTCGTCAGGTCCAGTGCGCCGGTGGCGAAATAGTCCAGGAAAAACAGCGGTTCGGCACCCTGAACCACCAGATCGTTGACGCACATGGCAACAAGGTCGATGCCGACCGTGCGGTGCTGTCCGGTTTCGATGGCGATCTTGAGCTTGGTGCCGACACCGTCGTTGGCGGCCACCAGGACCGGGTCTTCAAATCCGGCGCCTTTCAGATCGAACAGGCCGCCAAATCCGCCGATATCGCTGTCTGCGCCCGGCCGTGACGTTGCCTTGACCAGTGGCTTGATGCGGTTCACCAGTTCGTTTCCGGCATCGATATCGACCCCGGCATCGGCATAGGTCAGGCCGTTGGATCCAGAGGATTCGCTCATGGGGCACTCCAGGACTTAAAAGCGGTTGGCTGTGCCAACGCGGCTTACAGTCTGGCGCGGCGGAACACAAGAGGCGAGGCGCCCGATGTCCTGAGGATTGCAGGGAAAATCTGCCTCCTGAGCAGGGAACAGGCCTGGCCGGTGGTGCAAATCCGGTCACGGGTCTATAGAAGCGGTCATGTCGGCTGCGCTGACGCGGTCCGCCATCCGGGCGGCTGCCAACAACAGCCGGCGCAGAAAAGAGTTTGGTCCCCGCCAGGGAGAAAGTTTCATGACCCTACGTCGTCAGGTCCAGTTCTGGCTGATGTCCCTCGTCGTCTTCTGCCTGTTTCTCTACGTCTTTTCCGGCGTGCTGTTGCCCTTCGTGGCCGGCATGGCCGTTGCGTATCTGCTCGATCCGATCTGCGACCGGCTGGAACGACTGGGCATGGGCCGGATGTGGGCAACGCTCACCATATTGTTCACCTTCCTCCTGATCCTGGTGCTGTTCTTCGTCTTGCTGCTGCCGCTGCTGGGCAACCAGCTGGCGCTGTTTCTGGAGCGGTTTCCCGAACTCGTGCGCAAGCTGCAGGCGCTGCTGTCGAATTATTTTCCAACCGATCTGGCCGCAGTCGCCGGCATCGATGCGGAGGACCTGCAGTCTTCGATGACCGACCTGATCGGGCAGGGCGCGTCCTTCGTCGGCAAGCTGGCGCAATCCCTGTGGAGCGGCGGTCAGGCCCTGTTGTCGATCCTGTCCCTGTTCGTGATCACGCCGGTGGTCGCGTTCTATCTGCTGCTCGACTGGGACCGCATGGTCACCCGCATCGACGGCTGGTTGCCGCGCGCTCATCTGGAGGAAATCCGCGGACTTGCCGGGGAGATGGACCGGGCGGTGGCCGGGTTCGTGCGCGGGCAGGTCTCCGTCTGCGTGATACTCGGTTTTTTCTACGCGGTTTCGCTCGCGGTGGTGGGGCTGAACTTCGGCTTGCTGATCGGCATGGCCGCGGGCCTGGTGAGCTTCATTCCCTTTGTCGGTGCCGGTCTCGGCCTGATCCTGTCCGTCGGCGTGGCGCTGGTCCAATTCTGGCCGGACTGGCCCTGGATCCTGGCCGTTGCCGCCATCTTCGCGGTCGGCCAGTTTCTGGAGGGCAACATTCTCCAGCCGAAACTTGTCGGAGACAGCACTGGCCTTCATCCTGTGACCTTGATGTTCGCGCTGTTTGCCTTCGGGTCGCTCTTTGGATTTGTCGGCATGCTGATTGCGGTCCCCGCAGCGGCGATGATCGGCGTGCTTGCGCGATTTGCCCTGAGGCAGTATCTGGCAAGCCCGGTTTACACAGGAACAGGCCGGCCATCGGCGGTTTCCGAAGACTAGGCGCGTGAGTGTCTAAGCGTATCAGTGTCAGAGTGAGTACATGGCGGAACCACCGCATCAACTGCCGTTAGAACTGCCTCACGAGGCCGCGCTCAGCCGCGAGGACTTTCTGGTCGGAGGCTCCAACCGGGCGGCCCTGGAGATCCTTGAGCGCTGGCCGGACTGGCCTTCACCGGTGGTTGTTCTGGCCGGTCCCGTCGGGTCAGGCAAATCCCATCTGGTTCAGGCCTTTCAGGACGAGAACGGTGCCGTGGTTGTCTCCGCACCCGACCTGACCGAAGCCTGTGTGGAAACGCTCGCCGCAGCCCCGGCCGCCGTGCTGGAAGATGCACATCTGGGGGTCGACGAAACGGCCTTGTTCCATCTGCTCAATGCCGCGCGGCAGGCGGGCAAGACGGTGCTGATCACCAGCCGGACCTGGCCTGCGAGCTGGAAAATCACCTTGCCGGACCTCGTGTCCCGCCTGCGTGCGGCGACGCCGGTGGAAATTCTGGAACCCGACGATGACCTGTTGCGCCGGGTCCTTGTGAAGCTTTTCGCGGACAGGCAGATCTCGGTCGAACGCAGTGTCATCGACTATCTGGTGGTGCGCATGGAGCGCTCGCTGGGTGTGGCACTCCGGGCGGTCGAAGCCATTGACCGGGAAGCCCTGGCGGGCCGTGTGAAGATCACCAGGCCCCTGGCCGGCCGGGTTCTTGAAAATGTGCATAAAGGCCAATAATCCGTACGATTGTCTCAGGACTGTCATTTGTCCTTGCGGGAGTCCATGCTAGGCACTGCGGCGCGCGAAATCGGCACGTGCTGTCGATGCCTGACTGGACAAAAGGGCAGTGAGCGGAACAAGGGCCGAGCAGGGCCGGAAAAAGAGAAGGTTCCATGAACGAAACTCCTGATCTTTCAGACATTCTGCCCTCTTCCAAGGTGACGTTCGACACCGGCGGCGGCTATGTCGATGGCGCCTTGCAGGGGGATTTGGCAACGTCTCCCGCACGTTTCATGAACCGTGAACTCTCCTGGTTGCAATTCAACCTGCGGGTGCTCGAAGAGGCGATGAACCCGGATCATCCCCTTCTGGAACGGGTGCGGTTTCTGTCCATCTCGGCGAACAACCTCGATGAGTTCTTCATGGTGCGTGTCGCGGGCCTGCGTGGCCAGCAGCGTGCCGACATCACCAACCTGTCCGACGACGGCCTGACACCGACGGAACAGTTGCAGAAAATCAGCGATGCCGTGCGGGATCTTCAGGCATCTCAGCAGAAGATCTGGGGCGCGCTGCGCAGCGATATCGCCGACAAGGGCATCGAGATCCTGCACGGCGACACGATCGCCGACAGCGACCGGATCTGGCTGCAGGACTATTTTCTGTCCTATGTCTTTCCGGTTCTGACGCCGCTTGCGATCGATCCGGCGCATCCGTTCCCGTTCATCCCGAACCTGGGGTTCACCATCGTCTTCGAACTGGTCCCGACCTCGGGTGGCCGGGGCATGATCGCGCTGCTCCGGATCCCGAACCAGGTCGACCGGTTCGTGCAGTTGCCGGCCGGCGAAGACGGATCCGCGCGTTTCATCGCCATTGAACGGGTTGTCGGCCTGTTCATCGGGCGCCTGTTTCCCGGTTACGAAATTCGTGGCAAAGGCGCCTTTCGGGTCATTCGCGACAGCGATCTGGAAATCGAGGAAGAGGCCGAGGATCTGGTCCGCCTGTTCGAAAGCGCCCTGAAGCGCCGCCGGCGCGGCTCGGTGATCCGTCTGGAGATCCAGGAAACCACGCCGGCGGCCCTGCGTGAATTCGTGGCCGACGCCCTGGATGTGAAAGAAAACGAGATTTTTCTCGCCAACGGCCTGCTGGCCCTCAACAACCTGTCGCAGATAGTCGATCTGGAACGCCCGGACCTGAAATTCGAACCCTACACGGCCCGGTTTCCGGAGCGGATCCGGGAGCACGGCGGTGACTGCATGGCCGCGATCCATCAGAAGGACATCATCGTCCACCACCCCTATGAATCCTTTGATGTGGTGGTCCAGTATCTGCGTCAGGCAGCCCGCGATCCGGATGTGGTCGCCATCAAGCAGACGCTCTATCGCACGTCCAACAATTCGCCGGTCGTCAAGGCGCTTGCAGAAGCTGCGGAAGCCGGCAAGTCCGTAACGGCCCTGGTCGAACTGAAGGCCCGTTTCGACGAAGAGGCGAACATCAAGTGGGCGCGCGACCTGGAGCGGGCGGGTGTGCAGGTGGTCTTCGGTTTCATCGAGCTCAAGACGCATTCAAAACTGTCGATGGTGATCAAGCGCGAGCATGGCCAACTGAAAACCTATTGTCATATCGGCACAGGCAATTACCATCCGATCACAGCGCGTATCTATGAAGACCTGTCCTTCTTCACCGACGATCCCGGCATAGCCGAAGATGCGGCGCGGGTATTCAACTTCATCACCGGCTACGCGCGCCCGGCCGAACTCAACAACCTGATGGTCTCACCGGTCAATCTGCGACAGCGCATCCTTGAAATGACCGAGGCCGAGATCGAGCACGCACGGGCAGGGCATCCGGCACAGATCTGGATGAAGATGAATTCCCTTGTGGATCCGGAGATCATCGACGCCCTCTACAGGGCCAGCCAGTCCGGGGTGCAGATCGATCTGGTGATCCGGGGGATCTGCTGCCTGCGCCCCGGCATTGCCGGACTGTCGGAGAACATCCGGGTAAAATCGATCGTCGGCCGGTTCCTGGAGCACTCCCGCATCTTCTGTTTCGGCAATGGCCACGGTCTGCCCTCTCCGGAGGCGCATGTCTATATCGGCTCCGCGGACCTGATGCCGCGCAACATCGACCGCCGTGTGGAGGTGCTCACGCCCTTGCTCACGCCGACCGTCCACGAACAGGTGCTTGACCAGATCATGGTCGCTAACCTGAAAGACAATCAGCAGAGCTGGCGCATCCTGCCGGACGGCAGTCACGAGCGCATCGCACCGGGTGCCAACGAGGAGCCTTTCAATGCGCATCGGTATTTCATGACGAATCCGTCGCTGTCCGGTCGGGGAAAATCGTTGAAAAGTGACCGCCCGAGGCCGTTTCTGAAACGGAAAAAGCGAGGTTAGAGTGTCTGGTCAGTTCAAACCGGCCAGGGGCCGACTCAACGGATCCGGACCGGTCGCGGTCGTGGACATCGGTTCGAATTCCGTTCGTCTGGTGATCTACGAACGCAAGGCGCGCACGCCCACAATGCTTTTCAACGAAAAGCTGCTCGCCGGTCTGGGACGCGGTGTTGCCGCCACCGGCAGGCTTGCGGACGAATCCGTCAGCCTGGCACTGGGCGAACTGGCCCGGTTCAAGGCCCTGATAAAACATACCCAATGTCACGAGCTCTACATCGTCGCGACGGCGGCGGCCCGCGACGCGGCCAACGGCCCTGAATTCGTCAGGGAAGTCGAACGATTCCTGGAAGCGCCGGTGCGTATCCTGGACGGGAGCGAGGAAGCCTATTATTCCGCCCTGGGTGTGATTGCCGGCTTCTGGCAACCGCGCGGCATCGTCGGCGATATGGGCGGCGGGAGCCTGGAACTGGTCGAGATTGCCGACAAGAAGCCGGGTCAGGGGGCGACCTTTCCCCTCGGCGGCCTGCGCTTGTCCGAGGAAGCCGACGGCCGGATCGCCAAGGCGCAAAAGCTCACGGAAGCAGCGCTGAAGGGCTATGACTGGCCGGTTCTTGCGCCCGGTGAGCGCACCTTCTATGCGGTTGGCGGCACCTGGCGGTCGCTCGGACGGCTTCATCTGATGCAGAACAACTATCCGCTGCATGTCATGCACAATTACGAGATCGGCGCGGAGGAGGCGATCGCGTTCTGCAGGAAAATCGCCGTGCCCAACCTGGAAGGCGTCGAGATGGCGGAGGTCGTCTCCAAACAGCGGCGGGCGCTGGTGCCGATCGGGGCGGTCGTCCTGGAACAGGTGCTGACGTCCATGAAGGCCGAACGGCTGGTCTTTTCCGCCACCGGCGTGCGCGAGGGGCTGTTGCACGAAAAGCTTCCCGGCGAGATGCAGGATCAGGATCCGGTGATCGAGGCCGCGCGCGAACTGTGCACGCTGCGCGCCCGCTCACCCGATCATGCCGAGGAACTCATTGCCTGGACGGACCGTCTGTTCACCGAAGTCGGCATCGAGGAAACGGCCAATGAAACAAGGTTGCGCCACGCGGCCTGCCTGCTGTCGGATATCGGCTGGCGGGCCCATCCGGACTATCGCGGCGAGCAAAGCCTCAACATCATCTCGCATGCCTCGTTTGTCGGTCTGGATCACGCGAGCCGGGCCTATCTGGCCGCAGCGGTCTATTACCGCCACGACGGCCTGCGCGAAGGCGCGCTGTCGTCCGTGATCCGGGAGCTGTTCACCGACCGGCTGCGCATCCGCGCCAAGGTCCTGGGAGCGACATTGCGCGTCGCCTCCCTTCTGAGCGCGTCCATGGCCGGGCAGTTGCCGAAGGTGGGGATCACCAGAACCGGCAAGGGGCTGTCCCTGAACCTGGGTGGAGAGCTCGCGAGTCTCGACGGAGAGCGGCTGCGCAAGCGCGCAAGCCAGCTTGGCAAGGCCATCGAAGTGAGTGTCGAGGTCACGTCCGGATCGGCGTGATCCGTCTCGGGCTTCCCGCGAAAATCCGGCCGCCTATTCGGCGGCCTGGGTTTCGATTTCCGGTTCTGGCGGCTGGTCGAGCGCGACGATCTGCCGGTTCCTGAAGGCGAGGGCGACCTCGCCGCGTTTCAGCTTCAGGGCGGTCTCGCCGAACAGCTCCCGCCGCCAGCCTTTCAGCGCCGCGACATCTGCGCGGTCGTCCGCGGCGATCTTTTCCAGATCGTCGACCGTGGCAATCACCTTGGCGGCAACGCCATGGGCTTCGCTGACCAGCTTCAACAGCACCTTCAGAAGATCCACTGCTGCGGCGGACCCGTCCGGCGCCTGCCGGCCCTTGGGAAGCTTCGGCAGATTGCCTTTCGGCACAGCCAATGCGCGCCTGACGGCCTTCAGGATGTCGTCGGCTGATTTCGAGCGTTCGAACCCGCGCGGGATGGTCCTGAGCCGGCCGAGCGATTCCGTGTCCTGCGGCTGCTGGGCGGCAAGCTCGTAGATGGCATCGTCCTTGATGACCCGGCTGCGCGGCACGTCGCGCGCCTGGGCTTCTTCCTCGCGCCAGGCGGCTACCTCGATCATGACGGCGAGTTCCACCGGTTTGCGCACGCGCAGCTTCAGCCGCTTCCAGGCCTGGTCGGGATCGGTGCGGTAGGTGGTGACCGACGTCAGCACCTGCATCTCGTCCTCGACCCAGTGACTGCGCGACTGCTCCGCGAGATTCGCCTTCAGGAACTGATAGGCGTCCCGGAGATGGGTGACATCGGCCAGCGCGTAATCCAGCTGCTTGGCGGTCAGCGGCCGCCGGGCCCAGTCGGTGAACCGGGACGACTTGTCGATGCTGGCGCCAGTCACCTTGTAGACAAGCTGGTCGTAGGAAATAGAATCACCGAATCCGCACACCATGGCCGCCACCTGGGTGTCGAACAGGGGGGCGGGAATGAGTTCGCCCAGATGGTAGATGATTTCGATGTCCTGACGCGCCGCATGAAACACCTTTGTCACACTGGCGTCGCGCATAAGGTCGAAAAAGGGTTGAAGGTCAAGCCCTTCGGACAGCGCATCGACTATGAAGGCCATGTCCGGCCCGGCCATCTGGATGACACAGAGCTTGGGCCAGAAAGTGGTTTCACGGAGGAATTCCGTGTCCACGGTGACATAGTCATGGGCGGCAAGGCGCTGACACGCAGCGGCGAGATCTTTTGTTTTTGTAATCACATGCATGGTGATCGGAAGCTATACCCGAGTTCTGCCGCTTTGTCGCCACGAAATGGTAAAATTTGAAAGACCTGCCCTTGAAAAGGCGCAATATGTGCGCTTATGTTGGGCGGTGACCGGCAGCAAGGAAACCGGACTGGTGCCGGACCGGGGCCCGTATATAGGAGGCCGGACATAGGAGGACTGATGCGCAAGATACTGGTGGTGAATTCCAAGGGCGGTTGCGGCAAGACGACGATTGCGACGAATCTTGCGGTTGCGCTTGCCGCGCGCGGCGAGGAGGTCGCGCTGGCGGATGCGGACCGGCAGAAGTCGTCTTTCTCCTGGGTCAGGCGCAGGCCGAAAACGCTCAGGCCGATCGAGGGATTGAACTGGACCAAGGAAGAAAGCATCGGCGACAAGGACAAGGCACTGGACGCCATCGTGATCGATGGTCCCGGAGGGTTGCGCTCGGAACTTGCCAAGAACCTGATCGCGGAGGCCTCCGATATCGTCGTGCCGGTGCTTGCGTCCGCTTTCGACTGGGACGCGACGCTGAAGTTTCTGGACGGCATTTCCGACATCAAGCGGGTCAGAAAGGGCAAGGCCGATATTTTTGTGGTCGCCAACCGGATCAATCGCCGCTCGACCCAGGTGAGCGCGCTGGAGCAGACCCTTGCAGGGAAAGGCTATCCGTTGCTTGCCAGGATTTCCGACCGGGTGCTTTACGCGCGCCATGCGGCGGCCGGTTCGGGCGTGTTCGACTATTCCGACGCCAGTTCGCACCAGGTCCGCGGCCAGTGGCATCCCCTGCTGCAGGCACTGGACACCTGACGTTGCCGGGGGCGGGGCTGTCTCGACGGGGCCGTCCGGTATTGCCGGATGCCTCTCCCTTGACTTTCGCCGCGCAACATGGCTTTTGCAGCCGGATACGGCCTGCCTCCGGCGGGCCGTAGTCATTTTCCATGCTAGCCAGCTACCAGAATGTCGAGGAAGAAGAATGCACCCCTACCGTAGTCACACGTGCGGTGATCTCCGTCTGTCAGACGAAGGCCAGACCATCCGGCTTTCCGGCTGGGTTCACCGGGTCCGGGATCATGGCGGGGTGCTTTTCATCGATTTGCGCGATCATTACGGTGTGACCCAATGCGTGGTCGATCCGGATTCGGCGGCCTTCGCTCTGGCCGAGACCGTGCGCTCCGAGTGGTGCATCCGTATCGACGGCAACGTCAAGAAACGCACGGACGAAACGGTCAATCCGGACCTGCCGACCGGCGCGATCGAGGTGTTCATTCGCGAGATGGAAGTGCTTGGCGCTGCGAAGGAATTGCCGCTGCCGGTGTTCGGCGACCAGGAATACCCGGAAGAGGTGCGCCTGCAGTACCGTTTCCTCGACCTGCGCCGCGAGAAGCTGCACGACAACATGATCCTGCGCTCCAATGTGGTGCGCGATGTGCGCGACCGCATGTGGGCGATCGGCTTCAACGAATTCCAGACCCCGATCATCACCGCGTCCTCGCCGGAAGGCGCGCGCGACTTTCTGGTGCCGTCCCGTCTGCATCCGGGAAAATTCTATGCCCTGCCGCAGGCGCCGCAGCAGTTCAAGCAGCTCCTGATGGTCTCCGGCTTCGACAAGTATTTCCAGATCGCGCCGTGTTTCCGCGACGAGGACCCGCGCGCCGACCGCTCGCCGACCGATTTCTACCAGCTCGACATGGAAATGTCCTTTGTCACCCAGCAGGAGATTTTCGACACCATCGAGCCGGTGATCGCAGGCTGTTTCGAGAAGTTCGGCAAGGGCCGCCCGGTCAACCGCAACTGGCCGCAGATCTCCTACAAGGACAGCGCGCTCTGGTACGGCAACGACAAGCCGGATCTCAGAAACCCGATCAAGATGCAGATCGTCTCCGAGCATTTCGCAGGGTCCGGTTTTGCCATCTTCGCCAACCTTCTGGAGCAGCCGGGCACCGAAATCCGTGCCATTCCGGCGCCGAAGGGCGGCAGCCGCAAGTTCTGTGACCGGATGAACAAGTTCGCCCAGGGCGAGGGCCTGCCGGGCATGGGCTACATCTTCTGGCGCAAGGCCGAGGACGGTTCCACGGAGGCTGCCGGTCCGCTGGCCAAGAACATCGGCCCGGAGCGTACCGAGGCGATCCGCGTTCAGCTCGGTCTCGAGCAGGGCGATGCGGCCTTCTTCCTGGGTGGCAAGCCGAAACAGTTCGAGCCGGTGGCCGCCAAGGCGCGCGTCATCATCGGCGAGGAGCTCGGTCACACCGACAAGGACAGGTTCGAATTTGCCTGGATCGTCGACTTCCCGATCTATGAGCGGGACGAGGAAACCGGCGAGATCGACTTCTCGCACAACCCGTTCTCCATGCCCCAGGGCGGCATGGACGCGCTCAACGGCGATCCGCTCGAGGTTCTCGGTTTCCAGTACGACCTGGCCTGCAACGGCCATGAGCTGCTGTCCGGCGCGATCCGGAACCACAAGCCGGAAATCATGTACAAGGCGTTCGAGATCGCCGGTTATCCCAACGAGGAAGTCGACAACCGCTTCGGCGGCATGGTCAACGCCTTCCAGTACGGGGCCCCGCCGCATGGTGGCTGCGCCGCCGGGATCGACCGCATCGTGATGCTTCTGGCAGACGAGGCCAACATCCGCGAGGTCATGCTGTTCCCGATGAACCAGAAGGCCGAGGATCTGATGATGGGTGCGCCCAACGAAGCGACACCGGCCCAGCTCCGCGATCTTCATCTGCGGCTGAACCTGCCGGACGCGTAAAACGGCGGGTCCTCTTGCGGGACCGGCCTGAAAAAGGGTACCCATTTGAAATGGGGTAGAGGGGCCGGCTTTGCTGGCCTCTTTCATGCCGGAGACGGCAAGCTGTAGAAAGGCATGGCTTCGTGCTTAACCCTGCAAAATGGCAGGTCTGGGAAGATCCGGACGGGACCTTCCAAACCATCAAGCGCCTGCTGAGCGAAAACATCCGGGCCTATATCCCGCGGTATGCTCTGGCCTTTGTCTTCATGGGGCTCGTCGCGGCAACCACCGCTGCCAGCGCCTGGATCATGAAGGACATCATCAACGAGGTCTTCATCGACCGCGACAAGGCGATGATCTACACGATCGCGGGCGTGGTGATCCTGATCTTCACCCTCAAGGGGGCTTCGACCTACGGTCAGATGGTCGTCCTGTCGCGCGTCGGCAACGCCATTGTCGCCGATCTTCAAAAGAAGCTGTTCCGGCGGTTGACCGAACAGGATCAGGCCTATTTCGACCGCATGTCCCTGCCGGAACTGTCGATCCGTGTGAACACCGGCGCGGGCAGCGCCCGGGGCGTCATCGACATGATCGTTCTCAGCCTTGGCCGGGACGTGCTGACGCTGATCGGTCTTGTTGCCGTCATGGTCGTCCAGGACCCGCTGATGAGCGGGCTCGCGCTGTTGATCATGCCACCCGCCGTTGTCGGGGTCGGTCTGCTGGTCAAGCGCGTGAAGACCTACGCCAAGCGTCAGGTGGTGTCCAACGCACGCATCGGTGCCACCTTGCAGGAAACGGTCCTTGGCGTGCGCATCGTCAAGGCCTTCGGCATGGAACCCGCGATGCAAAAGCGCATGGCCGCATCCGTCGCGGAAGTGCAGAGCCAGTCCAACAAGATCGCTTCGCTGACGGCGCGCACGTCTCCGCTGATGGAGACGCTGGGCGGCTTTGCCATTGCCCTGGTCATCTTCTACGGCGGATTCTCCGTCATCGAACTGGGCAAGGATCCGGGAGCATTCTTCGCTTTCATCACGGCGTTGCTGCTGGCCTATGATCCGGCACGTCGTCTGGCCCGGCTGAACGTCAACCTCAACAAGGCCATTGTCGGCGTCCGGCTCATGTATGAGTTGATCGACGAAAAGCCGGATCTGGAAAAGGTTGAAGACGCACCCGATCTGGCGATCTCGGACGGCCGTGTGACCCTGGAAGACGTTCAATTCTCCTATGGCGATGGAGCGGCGCTGAACGGCCTGTCCCTGACCGCCGAAGGCGGACGGACCACCGCCCTGGTCGGTGCGTCAGGGGCCGGCAAGTCCACGGTCTTTGCCTTGATCGAGCGCTTCTACGACCCTCAGTCCGGCCGCATCCTGATCGACGGTCAGCCGGTCGCGGGCGTTTCAATGACCTCGCTGCGCCGGCACATCGCCTATGTCGGGCAGGAATCCTACCTTTTCAACATGAGCGTGCGCGAGAATATCGCGGTCGGTAAACCTGGCGCATCGCAGGACGAGATCGAAGCGGCTGCGCGGGCTGCCAATGCGCATGACTTCATTCTGGAGTTGCCAGAAGGATATGACACTCAGGCAGGACAGGGGGGCGACCGTCTGTCCGGAGGCCAGCGCCAGAGGGTGGCGATTGCCAGGGCAATGCTCCGGGATGCGCCGATCCTGCTGCTCGACGAGGCGACATCCGCGCTCGATGCGCAGTCGGAGGCAAAGATCCAGGCCGCGCTCGAGACCCTGATGGCAGGCCGTACCACGCTCGTGATCGCGCACAGGCTGAGCACCGTCCGCCACGCCCACCAGATCCACGTTCTTGACAAGGGCCGCGTCATCGAAAGCGGCTCACACGATGCCTTGTTCGAGCAGGACGGCATCTATCGGCGGCTGTGTGAATTGCAGTTTCAGAACCGCAACGAGGCGGCTGAATAGACCTGCCCGAGGTCTGGAAAGCCCGGGCGCGAACCCGGGCTTGGCTCCAGACCGGCTGGTTTGGCTCACTGGTTGGCGGCAATGCCCACCGAGAGGATCTGCGGGATCATCTGCGGTGCCAGCATGGCGGTGCCCATGACCTGCGACAGGGGCACCGGGCCAGCGGGGGCGGCTGTCAGTTCCAGGGAACCCGGCGCGGTCAGGAATTGTGTGACGGCGCTTGCCACCTGTCCCTGCAGGTCCTCGTTCTGCAGAATGCCGAGCATCAGCGGCAGGGCACCGGTCAGGCCCGCCACGAACTGGGGCCTTTCCACACCGGCCTTGCCGGCTTCGTGATCGAGAATTCGCCCTGTCAGGGAGGAGTCTTCCAGACGGATCGTGGCCTTGGCGACAGTCACGTTCTGCAACAGGGCCATCGCCTCTTCCGGCTTGTCCGTATTGTTGTTGAGCTGGGCGACCACGTCCCGGGTGACATCACCGAGCAGGAGGGACAGGGACAGGCTTGCGGCTTCCTTGGCGTCGATCCTGAGATCGGGAACGTCCAGTGTCGCCGCTTCCGGGTCCCAGGTCGCGGACCCGGACAGGTCGAGTGACAGGGTCTCGTAACCAAGGTCCCTGAGTGGCTTGGTTTCCTCGGCCTCCAGTTGCGTGACATCGATCACGGCACCGGTCACCGCGAACCGGCCGCTGGTCGGAAGGTCGCCGTCCATGCTGTCGATCGAAGAGGAGATCCGCGCGATGTCGGCCACCTTGCCGTCTTCGTCGCGGATATGAATGGTGCTGGCCTCGAAGGTACTGTAGCCCGGGCCCACAGGCGGCGTGTCGGAGGCCATCTCTTCGGCGGAAGGCAGGAGAAGCCCGGTCACCGAAAGACTGGCAAGGGACATGCCGCCGTCGTCCGCTTCCAGCTCAAGGTCCTGAAGTGCGAGACTGGAGAGTTTGAGCCGGCCGTTGTTCTGGACGGCACCGTCCGTCAGCACGGTCGAGGCAATCGTGACCCTTGAGTCCTCATGGCTTTCGTTGGTGATCACGATGTCGCTGATGGTGATCGTGTCACCGCTCGTGTCGACGGCGCCGTAGCTTTCGACGGTGCCTTCCTCCGAGTCGAGCAAGGTCAGAAACGTGTCGGCGACCTCGTTTCCGGAGGGGTCGAAGGCGAGGGCAGGTGCGCCCTGCAGGGCTATAAGGCTGACCGCAGCGGTCAGGCAGGCGGCGATCCGGGGGGCACGGACAAACATGATCAAAAACTCCACCGTGAAAAGGCGGCCACACTCTGCGTCAAGATCCCGGACGTGGCAAGGTGAAAGACCGTGCCGCCGCCGCATCGCCTGCAGGGGTGGAAACGAACTTGAATTCAAGCCTCTATTTTTCCGCAAAGGTGCTGTTGGCCTGCTTTTCCGTGAAGGTGCTGTTTGCCCGCTCGAACGTCTTCCATGGAGGGCAGGCTTGCCTCGTTGCCCAGGTGCTGAATGGCGTGGGACGAGGCACCGCGCGCGAAATGGAAATGCCGGTCCCAGCTGTTTTCCGGCCAATGAAGATAGGAAGCGATATAGGCGCCGTGGAAGACATCTCCGGCACCGTTCGAATCGACGACCTTGCTCATCGGTACGGACAATGCCGGCAGCATCTTGTCGGGGCCGCCGGCCTCATACCAGACCATGCCGTGTTCGCCGAGCGTGACCGCCCCGACAGGGCAGTTCTTGGACCGCAGGTAACTCAACGTCTCGCCGGTGGATTTGCCCAGTTGCTGGCAAAAGCGTTCCGACACCACGGCGATGTCGATGTGATCGAGCAGCCTGTCGGTGTTCTCGCGCACGGCGCCGCCGTCCAGGGATGTCAGAATGCCGAGGTTCTTGCAGGTGGCGGCATAGTGAAGCGCTGCATCCGGCATGTGGCCGTCAACATGCAGGGCTTTCATGCCGGTCAAGGTCAGCGGCGGGAAGGGGTGCAGGAAGTCGTTGTCCCGGCAGCGCACGATCGCGCGCTTGCCGCCCATGGGCATGATGAAGGACAGCGAACTTTCGTGCACCTTGCGGCCGTGGATGGAAATCCCGTAGGCGGCGGCCATGTCCAGGAACATGCGGGCCAGCCAGTCGTCGGCCAGGGAGCACAGCAGTTCGGGCTTGCCGCCGAGCTTGGCACAGCAGAACGCCGCGGTGACCGCGTTGCCGCCAAAACTGATGGCGTAGTCCTCGGCGATCGTCTTCTCGTCGCCCGTCGGCAGCCGATCGGTCAGAAATGTAACGTCGATATAGGCTTGTCCGATAAACAATGCCTGCATTTGAACCTCCCCAGAACCGGTTTCCCCGACTGAGCGCAAGCTAAGCACGGAGCTGCGATGCCAGGCTTTGATCTCGATGAAACACCTGGATATTCAGTCCTTGTTTACCCAGATCAGCCATTCTCGGAAAGTCCTTGCACATACACAGGCGCGCGACTTGTCTTTCCGCTACATCGGTTTCGCTAAAACGGTGATGATCGCCCTGGTTCTGGCGACGACGCCCTTGTTCGCGATCAATGTCGTGCTCAACCAGTACGCGGAGCGTCGTGCCGTCACCGAGATGGAGGCCATGGGCAACGTGGCCATCCACCGTGCGGAAGAGGCCATCAGCACCACCGTGTCCCTCTTGCAGCGTCTTGACAGGGACGGGGTTCAAACCTGCAGCGCACAGGACAGGGTCATTTACGAGAAGCAGATCGTCGAGCACGGCATGATCGATGCGATCGGCCTGGCGGATGCCTCGGGTCAGCGCATGTGCATCATCCCGGACCGCGATCTTGCCGGAAAATTCGTTCTGCCGCCGTCGCGTGAAAACGGGCCGCTTGTCGGCATCGGCATGCTGGACAGGTCCTACCTTGGCGCGCGCGCCGCCGTAATCAGTTGGGACCTGAAGGATCAGACCCGCGTTTTCGCGGAAGTCACGCCCGCCGTGATCGCCATTGATCCCGGGCCGGAATACCTGCGGTCCTACCGCCGGGCGGAACTGCGCCTTGGCGACAATCTGCTGTGGTACACGGTCGGAGGATACAATTCCGAAGCGACCGATCCGTCTGACAGGGTAACCGTCGAGGTCGCTTCCGAACTCTATCCTCTCGTGGCGACCATCACAGCGCCGGTCTCGGCGGCCGTGCATCTGGTGCAGGATCTCAAGGTCCTGGCCGCAGCGGCCTGTGCGGGCATCGCGGTTCTGTTTGTCGCCATCGGGGTCTGGCTGTCGTGGCGCCCCGAACGGGAGGCGGACGACGAGTTCGCCGCAGCGATCCGCAACGGCGAGTTCATTCCCTTTTATCAGCCGGTCATGGATATCGAGAACGGGCGCCTGCGTGGCTGCGAGATCCTGATGCGCTGGCGGCGCCCGAACGGCACAATCGTGTCGCCGGGCCAGTTCATGGCCTATGCCGAGAACAACGGCCATATCTTCGACATGACCCGGCACATGATGCGGGTGTCTGCGGAGGAAATCGGTGACCTCTACGGCGACAACCCGGATCTGAAACTGTCGATCAACCTGTTCGCAGGCCATTTCCTCGACCGGGAAATCATTTCGGATATCAAGGGTGTGTTCGAGGAGTCGCGCATTTCCTATCAGCAGATCGTGGTCGAGGTGACCGAACGCCATCCGCTCGAGGACATGGAGCTGGCCCGCAAGATCATCGCCGAGCTTCAGGCCCTCGGAGTGCGCGTTGCCCTGGACGATGTCGGTACCGGCCACGGCGGCATGGCCTATCTGCAAAAACTCGGTGTCGACATCATCAAGATCGACAAGATGTTCATCGACACGATCGGCTCGGATGACAATTCCACCACGATCGTGGATTCCATGGTCGAACTGGCCGACAATCTCGGCATGGGAATCATTGCCGAGGGTGTCGAACTGGAAGAGCAGATCGAGCGGCTTCTGGAACTCGGCGTCACCGCGGCGCAGGGGTATTATTTCGCCGCCCCGATGCCTGCGTCGGAATTCATCGCGTTCGCCGACAAGGCCGAACATGAGGCCAATGAACGCGCCCGGCTGGCCGCCGAAGCCGCCGCCGCGGAGCAGGCCGCGAACGAAGCCGCGGGTGCAAACGCGGCCTGAGCCGGCTGATCGCTTCCAGACGCACGACGCACAATTCTCGAGATCCGGAGACGCAAGCGCTGCCGACCCCCTGGGCTTCGGCGGCGATTTTTTTCGATTCCGTCTTGTCTGTACCGACTGGACGGTATATGTAGCCGCAACTGTACTGACCGGACGGTAAAGTGATATGGCAATGCGCCCCGCGCGATCTTCGCAAGATTCGAAATCGGAAATCCTGAAAGCCGCCCTGGAACTGATCCGGCGCTCGGGGGCTCCGAGCCTGACCATCGACGCCGTCGCGGTCGAAGCCGGCTTCTCCAAGGGCGGTGTTCTCTACAATTTTCCGACCAAGGATGCGCTTATCACCGGCATGGTCACGTTTCTCGCCGGCGAGTTCGAAGGCGAAGTGGCCGCGGCTCGCGCAAGGAACCTTGCATCGAGCTGTCCGACCCTGGCCGCCATGATCGATGTGACCGAAGGCTGGCTGATGGACAACCGGGATGTCGCGCGGGCCATACTTGCCACCAATGCAGACCGTCCCAACCTCAGCGAACCGTTCAGGCAGGTGATGGTGCGCATCAAGGCGGCCATCGAGTTGGAAACCGTGGAGAGAGGCAAGGCCTGGGCCATCTGGTCGAGCCTGGACGGCCTTCATTTTTCTGAAGCCCATTGTGTCGCGATCTACTCCGATGATGAGCGCGCGGCGGTGTTTCATGAACTCCGCGAGCGTTTGAAAGAATTCAAGAACTAGAACGGAAAACCAGATGTTGGCACTTGGAAGAGCCCCGATCGGGCGTTGGGCCGGTTTGTTACTGGCCGCCGGACTGCTGGCTGCCTGTCAGGAAGACAAGGTGGATCCTGTTGCGCAGGCCGAGGCGGAACTGCATGCGGCGCCGCGGCCGGCGAAAATCTTCACGGTAACGGATCATGTCGGCCTGATCGAACGGCGCTTTGCCGGTCGGGTGGCTGCGGTCCAGACCGTGGACCTGTCGTTCCAGGTGCCCGGAAAGCTGATCGAGCTTCCGGTTCTGGAAAGCCAGAAAGTCCAGCGGGGCGATCTGATCGCCAGATTGGACACCACCGACTATGATCGTGCCGTCCGCGAAGCGACCTTCAACGTCAATCAGGCCAAGCGCGAACTGGACAGGCTGGAGACCCTGCGCGACAGGTCCGTGATTTCACAATCCGCCTACGACGAGCAAAAGAACACCTACGATCTTGCGCTCGAAGAGCAGGTGGAAGCCAGGCAAAACCTCGAATACACCTCGCTGAAGGCCCCGTTCGACGGTGTCGTTTCCGTGCGGCTGGTCGACAACTTCACCACGGTCAGTGTCGGTACCCCGGTGGTGCGCATGCACAACGTCTCCGAAGTGCAGGTCGATATCAACGTCGCCGAAGCGCTGTTCGGCCGCGTTACCGAATCTGAGGTCGTCTCGACCGAGGCCAAGTTCCCCGCCTACGGGGAAAAGCTGTTTCCGCTGCAATACCGCGAGCATTCCAGCCAGGTGGACGAGATCACCCAGACCTACCGCATCACCCTGGCCATGCCGCGCGAGGGCGCCGAGAAGCTGTTTCCGGGCATGACCGCCTCCGTGATCGTCAAGGTTCTGCCCGAGGGACTTGCGCTTGGTGAACAGTTCCTGGTGCCGTCCGGATCGGTGGCGGTTGACGGCGACGGCAACGCCTATGTCTGGAAATACGCCGACGATACCGGCGCGGTTTCCCGGCAGCCTGTGGAGATCGGCACCGTCATGGGGGACTACTTTCCCGTCAGCGCCGGCCTGAAGGCCGGTGACGAAATCGTTTCGGCGGGTGTCGCCTATTTGAGCGACGGCCAGATCGTCCGCCGTTTGCGCTGATCCCGATCCGGGAAGGCAAGAGGATCAGAAGCCTTGGATATTGCACGTTATTCCATCAAGAAACCTGTCAACACCTGGATGATCGTCCTCATGGCGCTGCTCGGCGGCCTGTGGGGCCTGTCGACCGTCGGCAGGCTCGAAGACCCCGGGTTCACTATCAAGCAGGCCCAGGTGATCACCACCTATCCGGGCGCGACCGCCGCGGAAGTTGAAAACGAGATCACTGAAAACCTGGAAACGGCGATCCAGCAGATGCCGCAACTGGATCTGATCAAGTCCGTGTCCGAACCTGGCCTGTCGCGCATCAGTGTGGAGATCAAGCCCACATATGACGGCGCCGAGCTGCCCCAGGTCTGGGACGAATTGCGCCGCAAGGTCAGCGACGAGGTCCGCAATCTGCCGTCGGGAGCGGGAACACCGCTCGTCTATGATGCCTTCGGAGACGTCTACGGCCTGTTTTATGCCTTCACGGCGGATGGCTACACCAACCGCGATATCCGCGACACGGTCAAGCGGATCCGGCGGGAACTGCTGACGGTGTCAGGTGTCGGCAAGGTCGAGATTTCCGGAGAACCGGAAGATGTCATCTACCTGAATGTCGATCAGGACAAGATGGTCGGTCTCGGTATTTCCTTCTCCGATATCGTCGGTGTGCTGGACGCGGAAAACCGCATTCAGACCAACGGCTCCGCCGTTTCCGGACAGAAACGGATCCGGCTCATGACCGCTTCGGCGTTCGACGATTATCGCGGCATCGAGGATCTGGTCATCGGACGAGCCGGTTCGACCGCCATGATCCGGCTCTCCGACGTTGCAACACTTGAACTGGGCGAGCCCGAGAAGCCGGGCAGGCTCATCCGGCATGAAGGCCAGGAAGCGGTCACCATTGGTGTTTCGCAGGTGGACGGCACCAATATCGTCGATGTCGGAGACCGGGTCGTCGAGAAGCTGGCGGAGATCGAGGCGCAGCTTCCGGTGGGCATGGAAGTCCACCCGATTTACGAGCAGAACGTGGTGGTCGACGAAAGCGTCAACGGTTTCATCCTCAACCTCGCGGCATCGGTCGTCATCGTGATCGCGGTGCTGGCCCTGTTCATGGGGTGGCGCGCCTCGATCGTCGTCGGCACGGTGCTTCTACTGACCGTGATGGCGACGGTTCTGTTCATGCGTATCTTCGCCATTGAAATGGAGCGGATTTCACTGGGCGCGCTGATCATCGCCATGGGCATGCTGGTGGACAACGCCATCGTCGTCGCCGAGGGCATGATGATCAACATGCAGCGCGGCCAGAAAGCGATCGATGCCGCCAGCAAGGTGGTCGGCCAGACCATGTGGCCGCTGCTCGGCGCCACCGTCATCGGCATCATGGCCTTTTCCGGCATCGGCCTGTCGCCGGATGCCACCGGCGAATTCCTGTTCTCCCTGTTCGCGGTGATCGGTATCTCGCTGCTTCTGTCCTGGGTCTTCGCCGTCACGGTGACGCCGCTGTTCGGAAGTTATTTTTTCAAGACGGCCACCGGCGACCTGGACGACCATGATCCCTACAAGGGCATTCTCTACAGGATCTACCGGAGCTTTCTGGTCGGCTCCCTGCACGTGCGTCTGTTGACGGTGGTCGTTCTTGTCGGCGTCACGGCCGTCTGTTTCGTCGCCTTCGGCAATGTCAAGCAGGCCTTCTTCCCCGACAGCAACACGCCGATCTTCTATGTCAACTACTGGGCGCCCCAGGGAACCGATATCCGCGCGACGGAAGCGGATCTGAAAGAGATGGAACGGATCGTCCTGGGAGATGACAGGGTGGAGACCGTCACCAGTTTCGCCGGTGGCGGAGCCTCGCGGTTCATGCTCACCTATGCGCCCGAGGACGCCAATCCGTCCTATGGTCACATGATCATCCGCACCGGCAGCCGCGATGCCATCGACACCCTGGCGCTTGATCTGCGGCGTGCCTTCGCCGACCGTTTTCCGTCTGCTCAGGTGATCACCAAGCGGCTGGTGTTCGGACCGGGGACCGGCGCCAAGATCGAGGCCCGGTTCTCCGGCCCGGACGCGAACGTTCTCAAGCGTCTCGGCAACGAGGCCCAGGCGACCTTCGCGATGCCCGACAACAAGCTGGCGGATGTCCGCACGGACTGGCGCCAGCGGGAACTGGTCGTGCGTCCGATCTTCGACGAGGACAGGGCACGCATGTCCGGCGTCACCCGCGAGGAACTCTCCCTGGCGTTGCAGATCGCGACGGAAGGGGTTCGCGTCGGCTCCTACAGGGACGTGGACGAGAGCATTCCGATCGTTGCCCGCAAGGCTGGCCAGAATGGTCTCTCCGTCAACGAGAGCCTGTCCGACTCCCTGATCTGGAGCACCAGTCAGCGCCGCTATGTGCCGATCGACCAGGTGGTCGAGGAATTCGTCATGGAGCCGCAGGATACCCTGATCCACCGCCGGGACCGTGTGCGCACCTTGTCCGTGAGAGCGGAGACGACGGCCGGGGAAACCGCGTCCGCCGCTCTGGCCAGGGTGCGGCCCCAGATCGAGGCCATCGCGCTGCCGGCGGGGTATTCGCTGGAATGGGGCGGAGAGTACGAGAGCACGAACAAGGCCCAGGCATCGCTTGGTGCCCAGTTGCCACTCGGTTTCCTGGTGATGCTGATCATATCGATCCTGCTGTTCGGATCGGTCCGCCAGCCGCTGATCATCTGGCTGATGGTACCCATGTCGATCAACGGTGTCGCCATCGCGCTTCTGGTGACCGACACGCCTTTCGGCTTCATGTCGCTGCTCGGGATCCTGTCGCTGTCGGGCATGTTGATCAAGAACGCCATCGTGCTTCTGGAAGAGATCGATCTGCTGATCGGCGAGGGCCGTGAAAAATACGCCGCCATAGTCGAGGCCAGCGTGTCGCGCATGCGCCCGGTGATGTTGGCGGCGATCACCACGATCCTCGGCATGGCGCCGCTCCTGTCGGACGCCTTCTTCCGCGGCATGGCCGTGACCATCATGGGCGGCCTGGCTTTTGCCACGGTGCTGACCCTGATCGCGGCACCCGTCCTCTACGCGCTGTTCTTCCGGGTTCGCCCACCGAAGAAAAACAGCGCAAAGGGCGAGGACGACACCATGTCGACGCCTCTGGAAACGGCGCCGACCTGACAATCAGGACCCGGCCCTTGAGGAAACCTGCCCCCAAGTCCGGTGCGAAGACAACGGACAGGGTGGGCAGGCGGGATCGAGATCGTCAAACGGGAGAGGGCAGGCGGCTCTCTCCCGGTTCCCGTCAGACGAAGCTGAAGTCGTCCTGATGCAGGTCTGCAACAAGGACATTCTGAAGCTCGATCGACGTGTTCGCGTCAATCGTGATCACGGTGTGCGTCCCGTCATCAGCGGCTGCCGCAAGCAGGCTTGCGAAGTCGGCAAAGACCGTTGTCTCGAACTGAACAACGTCTTCAGACCCCAGGCCAGCCGCGAAATCGGTAATGGAATCGTTGCCGGTTTCGCCGGCCGCAAAGACAAACGTGTCGTCGCCGGCACCACCTGTAAGCAGATCGTCACCGGCAGAACTGTTCAAAATGTCGTTTGTGTCGGTACCCGTGAGTTTCAGAGCTGCGGCGCCTGTCGGCGCATAGACGGTTCCGTCCGGTCCGGCATAGTTGCCGTTTTCGTCCGGGACGAAAGTGTAGACGGCCCCGGTATTGGTCACGTTGCCATCGCCATAGGTCGCACCGACCGTGACAACACCGTCCGAGTTGACATCGACCGAGTTCCCGAACCTGTCTCCTGCTGCCATGTCGGGTGCGGTCAGCTTGAATTCCGTGTAGCCGCCGGACCCATCTGGCACATATACGTAAGCCGACCCGGTCTTCAGTCCGCCGTTGTAGTCGTCGCGAGCACCGGCAACGACGACGCCACTGTCGTTGATGGCGACACGGAACCCGAAAAAGTCATTGTCGGCCGCGTCGGACGCGACGATCTTTGTTTCGAGATAGCCGCCGGAGCCGTCGGGCTCATAGATATAGATGGCACCCGCTTCAGCTCCGGCTCCATCCTGGCCATAGGCTCCGACCACGAGAGTGCCGGAGGCGTTCACCATGCCGCTGAAGCCGAAGTTGTCGCCCGCCAGTCCATCGGAGGGGCTGATCTTCGTCTCCGTGTAGCCGCCAGTGCCATCGGGCGTGTAGATGTAAGCAGTTCCGGATCCGTCTTTCAGGTAGGCTCCTGCGTAAACGGCGCCTGCATTGTTGATACTGACGGAGTATCCGAACTGACTGCTTCCACTGCCGTCGGAAGGGAGAAGCAGATGTTCCGTGTAGTCGCCGGAGCCATCGGGTGTGAATACATACACGCCCTTGTTCATTCTGCTGACAGCAACGACCCCGCTGTCATTGACCGAGACGCCGACCCCGCTTCTGTCATCCAGGGTTCCGTTGGTGATTGTGAGCTTTGCCTCGGAGTACCCACCGTTTCCGTCCGGCGTGAACACATAGACAGCCCCGGCATCGACGGCTTCGTCGTCGTCGCGCGGCGCGGCGGCTGCGATGACCCCGGTGTTGCTGACTGCAACATTGTAGGCAAACCAGTCAGCGGCCTCCAGTTCTCCCGGTGACAGTTTGGTCTGGGTGTAGCCACCTGCGGAATTGGGCACATAGACGTAAACACTTCCGGATGACGAGCCGTGATCGTCGTCTCCCCACGCGCCGGCGACCACGACGCCCAGATCGTTCATGGCGACATACGAGCCAAAAAAATCGTTTTTGATGCCATCGGAAGAAATCAGCTTCGTTGGTTCGACTTGTCCTTCGACAGTGACCGTCACCGTCTCGGTCGCGGTGCCACCGTGTCCGTCATCCACCGTATAGGTGAAGGTGTCCGTCGCAGTTTCACCTGGGTTCAGAGTCTCGAACTGGCCGTTCGGATCGTAGGAGAAGGAGCCGTCGTTGTTGTTCGTGACGGTTCCAAGAGTGCCGGTCGTGTCGATGCTGAAGGTGTGGCTGTCGGAAGCGTCCAGATCGGAGAAGTCGGCGGTGACGATGATACCCGGACCGTCTTCCTGGGCAACAGCTGTCACGGCCAGGGCGACCGGAGCGTCGTTCTGGCCTGTTATCGTGACGGTGACGGTTTCGATCGCGGTGCCGCCGTTTCCGTCATCGACGGTGTAGGTGAAGGCATCGGTCGCGGTTTCTCCGGCAGCCAGGTGTTCGAACTGGCCGTTCGGATCGTAGGAGAAGGTGCCGTCGTTGTTGTTCGTGACGGTACCGAGAGTGCCGGTCGTGTCGATGCTGAAGGTGTGGCTGTCGGAAGCGTCCAGATCGGAGAAGTCGGCGGTGACGATGATACCCGGACCGTCTTCCTGGGCAACAGCTGTCACGGCCAGGGCGACCGGAGCGTCGTTCTGGCCTGTTATCGTGACGGTGACGGTTTCGATCGCGGTGCCGCCGTTTCCGTCATCGACGGTGTAGGTGAAGGCATCGGTCGCGGTTTCTCCGGCAGCCAGGTGTTCGAACTGGCCGTTCGGATCGTAGGAGAAGGAGCCGTCGTTGTTGTTCGTGACGGTACCGAGAGTGCCGGTCGTATCGATGCTGAAGGTGTGGCTGTCGGAAGCGTCCAGATCGGAGAAGTCGGCGGTGACGGTGATGGCCGGACCGTCTTCCTGGGCAACAGCCGTCACGGCCAGGGCGACCGGAGCGTCGTTCTGGCCGGTGACCGTGATGGTGACGGTTTCGGTCGCGGTGCCACCGTTGCCGTCATCGACGGTGTAGGAAAAGGCATCGGTCGCGGTCTCGCCAACGGCCAGATACTCGAACTGGCCGTTCGGATCGTAGGAGAAGGTGCCGTCGTTGTTGTTCGTGACGGTACCGAGAGTGCCGGTCGTATCGATGCTGAAGGTGTGGCTGTCGGAAGCGTCCAGATCGGAGAAGTCGGCGGTGACGGTGATGGCCGGACCGTCTTCCTGGGCAACAGCCGTCACGGCCAGGGCGACCGGAGCGTCGTTCTGGCCTGTTATCGTGACGGTGACGGTTTCGGTCGCGGTGCCGCCGTTTCCGTCATCGACGGTGTAGGAGAAGGTATCGGTCGCGGTCTCGCCAACGGCCAGATACTCGAACTGGCCGTTCGGATCGTAGGAGAAGGAGCCGTCGTTGTTGTTCGTGACGGTTCCAAGGGTGCCGGTCGTGTCGATGCTGAAGGTGTGGCTGTCGGAAGCGTCCAGATCGGAGAAGTCGGCGGTGGCTGTGACGAAAGGCCCATCTTCCGACGCAGAGGCGGCCACGGCCAGGGCGACCGGAGCGTCGTTCTGGCCTGTTATCGTGACGGTGACGGTTTCGGTCGCAGTGCCGCCGTTTCCGTCATCGACGGTGTAGGAGAAGGTATCGGTTGCGGTTTCTCCGGCAGCCAGGTGTTCGAACTGGCCGTTCGGATCGTAGGCGAAGGAGCCGTCGTTGTTGTTCGTGACGGTACCAAGGGTGCCGGTCGTATCGATGCTGAAGGTGTGGCTGTCGGAAACGTCCGCGTCGGAGAAGACGGCCAACAAGAGAATGCCTGCGTCTTCAGTGGTGTCGCCTGAAACGGGCTGGGAAACAGGGGCGGTGTTTGACAAGGATCTATCTCCAATTGCGTCTCGTAGCGAAAGCAAGACGTATCAATAAAAGTGTGAGAGATCAGAGCTCGGATAGGCAGTATCTGCAACCTGAAATATTTGTGGAAAAATTATTTAGTTTTACATGAATGTTCTCATAGAGAATAATCAAAATTATTATTAATAATAATTGTAAAATTGATAGTATTTTATCTAGATAAGAGTCATGAAAAAAATTTTATACAATAATAATCGAGATTTTTAGAAAAGTATGTCGGATTATTATTGTGAATTTATATCTATGGCGGGCTGTTGGTGCAATTTTCTGATGGGTCGTGACAACGATAGCGAAGAGTGAAAAAACTTCCGTAGAGGTATCAGGGGCGCATCGGCAGCCGCCTCGAGTGCCAGTCCGGTATCCGTGCAACGCTGATCTCATCGAGACTGACAACAAGTGGCGGCCACCTTCGGCATGGCAAGACATATCGGTCGGTGTCGTAATCCGTGATCCCGCCAATGTTGCCGCTCCCTCCGAAACGTGCCAGCCTCCGGGGGACCGGCAAGGGAGGAGAGACATGCCCGAGATTTCGAGCGATCGCGATTGCCAGACCGTCATCACCACCTTCGAGATGACCCCCGGCACCTGCTACGATCTTCTGGACGAGTTGAAGGACGCCTACGAGAATTTCATCCGGCATCAGCCCGGCTTCATCGGCGCGGGGCTGCATGTCAACGACGCGCAGACGCGCATCGCCAACTATTCCCAGTGGCGGCGGCGCGAGGACTTTCTCGCCATGCTGCGCACGCCGGAAATGCGGGACCGCAACCGGAGCATCAGTGCGCTCTGCAAGAGCTTCGAACCGGTGATGTATGATGTCGCCGAGAGTTTCGAATAGGTCATCGGACCTGGTGGCGGCATCGGCGGGACCCCGGTGACCGGTTCAGGACCGGCCGCGCACCCGATCCGTGTTCGACGGAACGCCTGACGAACTGACAGCGGGCAGAAGCGGCGTGCCTCAATCGCCTTTCCGAAACGGCGCATGATCCGCAAGTGCCGCGTTTTCGCGTTCCACCGCGCGCCGCTCATGTTCCAGGAAATCGGCAACCGCGTCGTGCAGACCCTCGTGGGCGATCCAGTGGGCGGAGTAGGTGGTCGCGGGAAGGTAGCCGCGCGCGAGCTTGTGCGCTCCTTGCGCGCCCGCCTCAACACGTTTGAGGCCATGGGCGATGGCGAAATCGATCGCCTGATAATAGCAGAGCTCGAAATGCAGGAACGGGTGATGTTCGGTGCAGCCCCAGTTGCGCCCGAACAGGGTCTGTGAGCCGATGAAGTTGAGAGCGCCGGCGATATAGCGGCCATGCCGTTTTGCCAGCACGAGCAGCGTGCGCTCCGCCAGCCGCTCGTTGATCAGCGAGAAAAACTTCCGGTTCAGGTAGGGGCGGCCCCATTTGCGGCTGCCGGTGTCCACGTAGAACGTGTAAAATGCATCCCAATGCGCCTCGGTAAGGTCGGCGCCGGTGATCCATTCGACCTCGATACCGTCGGCGCTGAGTGCTTCCCTGCGCTCCTTGCGGATGGCCTTGCGCTTGCGCGAGGCCAGATCCGCCAGAAAATCCTCGAAACTGTCATAGCCCTGGTTTTCCCAGTGGAACTGCTGGTCGGTGCGCTGCAGATACCCCAGCTCGCCCAGGGTGTCCCATTCCGGTTTTGTCAGGAAGGTCGCATGGACGGAGGAGGCGCCGGTGCGCTGGCAGACCTGAACCAGGCCGGCGGCAAGCGCCTGCAACCCGGCCTCGCGGTTGATGCCGGGGCCGGTCAGGAACCGCCGTCCCGTCGCCGGTGTGAACGGCACTGAGATCTGCAGCTTCGGGTAATAGTCGCCGCCCGCCCGGTGAAAGGCGTCGGCCCAGCCGTGATCGAACACATATTCACCCTGGGAATGGCTTTTCAGGTAGGCCGGCACGGCACCGAGGATCTCTCCCGAGGTGTCTTCAAGGACCATGTGCCGCGGCAACCAGCCGGTTTCGGCGCAAGCGCATCCAGCTGCCTCGAGGGCCTCCAGAAAAGCGTGCGACAGGAACGGATTGAAGTCCGCATCCGCCCCCTCCGGGTCGAAATCGGCGCCAAGTGCCCGGCTCAACTCCTGGTCCAGGTGACAGTCCGGCGACCTGTGAAGGGCGCCCCGGCCCGACAGGATCCAGCCCGGATTGGCCACATTGTCCCAGGCCGCCGAGGGGACATCCCCGAGCGCCGACAAGATCCGCAGGGTGACAGCCTCGGGCGGCTCCCGGGTCTCTGAAGCTTTCGACGAACCAGGGGCCGCAGGGATGCCGGGTGGGGTCGTGCCGTCCTCGGATCGGGATGAACTCATGCCTTGGAAAAACCACAGATTGAAACCATTGCAAAGATGTAGCGCGGCTTTGTTGCGGTGCAAGAGCCCGGATCGGAATTCTACCCGACAGGCCGGTCTTCAGAGCGGTACCCGGTCGGGGTCGAACCCCTCGAACACGATCTGGTCCGCATGACGCCGCGCCGTTTCCCGCTGTTCGCGCGTGCGCACCGTCCAGCACATCAGCGGCACCTTGAAGACGGAGCGCAGAAAACTGGGGCCGGCCCTGGGCAGGTCCCGGACGCCGTAGGAGATGAAATGCGGCCGGGTGCGCGGCGCGTGCAGGATGTGACGCAGGATGAACCGGTCCACCCGGCTGAAACGCGCGTACTCGGGCCCGGGTTCGGCCCCGTCGGCGACAATCCCGCGCAGGACGTGGGGCCGGTGGGCCCTGGCGATCGACAGCATGTCCGGATCGAAGGACTTGATACAGGCCGGGCCTTTGTAGTCCGCGACCTGATCGGCGACGTGCCGGACAAAGGCGCCCTGCGCATCGCGCCGCAGGAGCGACTTGATCTCGATGACGAGCGGCACCTTGCCATCGACGAGGTCGAACAGGTCCCTGAGCAGCCAGAGCCTGTCGGTTCCGGTTTTCATGTGCGTGCCGAGCAGATCGCAAGCCTGCCGTTCGATGACCCTGCCGGTGCCTTCGGTGAGCCGGTCCAGCGTGTAGTCGTGGAACACCAGCGCTTCGCCATCCGCCGTCTCCTGGACGTCGACTTCGATGGAAAAATTCCTGTCGACCGCCTGCTGGATTGCGGAGGGGGTGTTTTCGATAATACCGTCGTCGGTGTTGTGATAGCCGCGATGGGCGATCGGGCGGGCAAAAACGGCTTCAAGATCAGGGGTCATGACAGATGTTCTGGTCGCAAGGGCGGCCCCTCGGGAAAGGCACCGCGCAGGGAGATCAGGGCGCAATCTCGAAGATGGCTTCGATTTCGACGGCGGCACCGAACGGCAGCGAGGCGGCGCCGACGGCGGACCGGGCGTGCCGGCCCTTGTCGCCCATGGCGTCGACGAGGAAATCCGAAGCACCGTTGATCACCTGGGGCTGATCGGCGAAGGCGCCGGTGGAATTGACGAAGCCGACGATTTTCACCAGGCGGACAATCCTGTCCAGATCCCTGGTGGCGGCCTTCGCCTGGGCGAGCAGGTTGACGGCACACAGTTTCGCAGCCCGTTTGCCGTCTTCCACGGTGAGGTCATCCCCCAGTTTTCCCGTCACCTGGATCGCGCCGTCAGCCATCGGCAACTGGCCTGATATGAACAGCTGATTGCCGGTCTGGACGAAAGGAACGTAGTTCGCGGCCGGCGCGGCCGCTTCGGGCAGCGTAATCCCCAGTTCTTTCAGTCGCGCTTCGATGGAACTGGTCATTGGCCTTCTCCGGATCTCGTAACCTTCCCCGTGTCTTGGCGTAATTCGGCGAGGCTGACAAGGTAAAAATCGAGCGCCTCGAGCCCGTCCGACCGGATGGCGCAAGCCTGTTGTGAGACCGGCCGGATCTGATTATGTACAGGGATGCGCATTCCCTGTGGCGCCGTGCACCTTTTGCCGGATAATGTGTGGGCCGGTTCCCTGGCGTGGACCGTCAGGATGAAGAAGAGGGTTTTTCATGCAAATCGTTCCGAATACGGTGCCTCTGGCTGCCGGCACGATCATCCTGATCGCACTTGCCGCGCTGGCGCCGGGAACACACGCGCTTGCGGCGAATGCAGGAGGGGCGGCAGGCCACAAGCTGGTCCCGCACAGAGCCGTCTACGACATGAAACTGGCGGACGCGGAGGAGCAGGCCGGCATAGCCGGGCTGAAAGGCCGCATGGTCTATGACTTTTCCGGCGATGCCTGTGAGGGCTACAGCGTCAATTTCCGTTTCGTGACCGAATTTCAGGACAAGAACGGCAGCTCCCAGATCACCGACCTGCAGACGACTTCGTTCGAGGAACCCAATGCGGAGAGCTATCAGTTTCTGGCCAAGACCTTTGTCGACCGGAAACTGGTCGAGTCGACCCGCGGGACCGCGCGTGCCGGCGAGGGGGGCATAACAGTCGAGTTGAAGGAACCGTCCGAAAAGTCGGTCCGGATCGGCAGCGACGTGCTGTTTCCGACGGAGCATCTTCTCTCGATCATGAAGGCCGCCGATGACGGGGTTCACTTCGTCGCCGCCGACATTTACGACGGCGCGGAAACGGGCGAGAAGGTCTATGCGACAACGACGGTGATTGGGACGAACGCCCGCAACGATGTTGCGGCGGACAGCGCCGGAGGCGTGGCGTCGCTTGACGGTCTTGCCTACTGGCCCGTGACGGTCGCCTATTTCGATCCCGACAAGGACGATGCGTCCGGCGAATTGATGCCGGTCTACCAGCTTTCCTTCAGGCTCTTCGAGAACGGCATCAGCGGCAGGCTTAATCTGGACTACGGCGATTTCACGATCCAGGGACAGATGGCATCGCTCGAGCTGTACGAGGAAACGGAGTGCCCCCGTCCGTGACAGGCCGGTAGAGACGTCACCTTCCGGAGCGGCCTGGGTCCATTCACTTGGAGTCCTTGCCGGTCCGGGCGGCATGGATGAGGCCGAGTTCTACTGCTGACTTGCCGAACTTGTCTCTCAGGCGGTCCACCGCCAGTTCGGCATTCTTGCGCCGTTCCGCCGACGGGTCGACCAGATCCTGCGGGTCGGCCTGATCCGCCGATTCCAGATCGGTGACACCAATCCCGATAAGGCGGAAGCGCCGTCCGTCGGCCTCGTTTTCGAGCAGGCTTTCGCCCGAGGCATAGATCCTGTCGGCGAGCTGGGTCGGATCCTGCAGATGGCGGGCCCGGGTGATGGAGCGGAAATCGGCCGTCTTCAGCTTCAGCGTGACACCGCGCCCCGACAGCCCTGCCTTCTTCAATCTGGCCGAAACTTTTTCAGACAGGTCGCGCAGGATCGGCCGCAGCGTTTCGAAACTGGAAATATCCGTTCTGAATGTCGTTTCCGAGGAGACGCTCTTGGCGCCGCGCGACGGTTTCACGTCGCGGCTGTCCTCGCCCTTCGACAGCTGCGCCAGGCGCAGGCCGATCGACCCGTAGCGGCGCGCGAGGTCAGCTGCCTCCATCGTCTGCAACTGGCCGATCGTGCGAATTCCGTCCCCGTCGAGTTTTTTCTGAAACACCTTGCCGACGCCCCAGATGCGGCCCACCGGCATGGCGGCCAGAACCTCCCGGGCCTCCGCCGCGCCGATGACGGAAAAGCCGCGCGGCTTTTCCAGGTCCGACGCCAGCTTTGCCAGGAACTTGTTGGGCGCCAGACCGACGGAGGCGGAAATGCCGATGTCGGCTTCCAGGTCCCGCAGGAACCTGGCAAGCGTCTCGGCGGGGCTGGACCGGTGCAGGCGTTCGGTCCCCGTCAGGTCCAGAAACGCCTCGTCGATGGACAGGGGCTCCACCAGAGGGGTCAGCGCGCCCATCCGCTCCCGGATCTGCTTTCCGACGCGGACATATTTCTCCATGTCCGGCTTCACGACCACGGCCTCCGGACAGGCCTCGAGGGCCTTGAACATGGGCATGGCGGAGCGAACCCCGTAGATCCGTGCGATGTAGCAGCAGGTCGACACCACGCCGCGCTGCCCGCCGCCGACAATGACCGGAACGTCCTGAAGTGCGGGATTGTCGCGTTTCTCGATGGCGGCATAAAACGCGTCGCAATCGATATGGGCGATCGACAGGCTGTCCAGCTCCGCATGGGAGACCAGGCGCGGCCCCCCGCACCGGGGACAGCGCGCGCCTGTTGGCGGCGGCCGGAAGCCGCAATCTCGGCAAAGGGCACGGTTTGGCGGTGTGTCTTGTGTCACGGTCCTGGCTTCGACAGATCTATGCGCGGCGGCTCAATCGGCCGGCTCCGGTCGCCGGGCGCCTGGAACAATACCGCCGATGAAGGCCAACGTCTCCTGCCAATCGCCGGTCACGAGGCTGACGTGCCCGGCCGGATCGACGGTCTCGCGGAACCGGGCATCGGCGATGAACTGGATCTGCATCGCGGAGGGCAGGGACGCGTGAACGGAGGAATGGTTTGTCGGGCTGTCGTCGATGAAGACGACGGGCGCGGGGCGCCCGGCGGCCAGGGCTGCCACGGCCCCGCCCTTGGGGCCGGAGTTGGTCAGCACGGGAAAGGTCATGCCCATCTCCGCCAGTCGCTTTTCCCGGACCGGCTTGTTGTGTCCGCCGGGCAGGTTGGTCAATAGAACGATGTCCCAGTCACACGCGAGCGCATGCAGAGCCTCATCTGCGCCCGGCACCAGGTCCTGCCGGGGACAGATTTCGTCAAAAAATACCTGCAGGTGCCGGCGGACGTCCGCCGCCGGCAGTTCCCTCTGCTCATTCCGTGTGCCGATGTTTCCGGTCAGCCGGTATTCGTGCTTCAGGAACATCAGGTCCCTGGCGTGCAGATAGTCTTCCAGATGCGCGATCAGGTGCAGAACGACCTCGTCGACATCGCAGACGATGAGCGGCCGCCTGGAGACCGGCAGAGCGCGGATCTGGCCCAGGACCTCGGGAAGGACCTGTGTCGGCTCAGGCATGGTCTTCCAGTCCGCCGGCAAGCGCATAGCGGGCGGCGGCGATCATGGTGGGCCGGATGCCGGCATTCTCGCACAGGGCAAGCAGAAGCGGCTCGTCGGTCATGTAGAATTCAAGCACTCCGGCAAGAAATCCCGGTTCTGCCGCGGCTTGTCGAATCATTTCCGGTCCTATTCCCGAAAAGGCAAGGAAACGGCCGATCTGTTCCGGGTCCCGGCTCAGGCGCAGAAGTGCTTCCGTGGCAATCCCTGCAGCTTCCTCAGCGGACAATGACTTTCCTTGCATATTTTTCATTGTGTTTTTTTGCCTTTCTGAAACGATTCCGGGTTAGAAGAAACCTAATGCGGACCGGGGATGGGTTCTACCGCGGACAAAAAACGCTGCGACAAGTTAATTGGGGACGGCGACGAGCCGGGTGAAGGGCCAAATCAATGGCAAAAACGGTGTTGATCGTAGAAGACAACGAGCTGAACATGAAGTTGTTTCATGATCTGCTCGAAGCACACGGCTACAACACCCTGCAGACCCGGACCGGCATCGAGGCGTTGAGCCTGGCGCGTGAGCACAAACCCGACCTGATCCTCATGGATATCCAGTTGCCGGAGGTCTCCGGCCTTGAAGTGACCAAGTGGATCAAGGAAGACGAGGACATTGCCTCCATTCCGGTGATCGCGGTCACGGCCTTCGCCATGAAGGGCGACGAGGAACGTATTCGGCAGGGCGGTTGTGAAGCCTATATTTCCAAGCCGATTTCGGTCGCCAAGTTTCTGGAAACCGTCCGCGCCTATCTCGGCGAAGCTTGACGGCCGGGCCGGCCGGTCCTGACCGGAGTTGTGGACACCTGCATCCCGCGCGAGCGAAGGTCTGCCCAAGTTTTTCCCGGACTTCTCTCCGGTCGCAGCTCAATTTTCCGCGATTTTCAGCCCGATTCGGTGTGCTGATTTCCTGTTAAGGTTACGATTTTACTAAAGCTGCATTGTTGCTGTGCATATTTCACAGAAAATATTGCATTCAGGTTGCAATAGGGTAGTGTGACCGCAGATCAGGAGTTTTCCGGATCGCCTCATTGACGAGGTCAAATTTGACTCCGCGTCAATCGGGCAAGACAGTTTCCCCTCGGAGTGCTCAGGTCCGCCGCATCTCCTGGGTCCGTGGGGTAGGTCGGCTGGGAACCGGCCGATGAGTGGCCTCCTCGAATGCCGTGTTCCCGCCGACCACTATTTTTCACCATCATCGTGACCGGATGCCGCAGCCTTGCGGCATCCGGACAAGCGTGCGTGCCGCTCGACGCGCGCGATGCATTCTTGTGCCGAACAACCTGTATCGCAATAAAAAAACCCGCCGTCGCCGGCGGGCTTTTTTGAAATGCGATGAAAGCGGATCTTACTTGATCTTCGCTTCCTTGAACTCGACGTGCTTTTTCGCAATCGGGTCGTATTTGTTCTTGACCATTTTCTCGGTCATCGTGCGGGAGTTCTTCTTGGTGACATAGAAGAAACCGGTGTCCGCCGTGGAGAGCAGCTTGATCTTGATTGTTGTCGCCTTGGCCATGGCCGTGGTTCCTGTTCTTTGTTGTCGGGCAAAAGGATCGTGTGGCCAGATGGCTGGCGAGGAATCTGCCCCAATGTCTGAAATCAGCGCGAAACCTACTCATCGCAGCGCGAAAGTCAAGCGCTGACGTAACCGCCGCGTCTTTTTGAAAGGATCTATCCGTCCGTGTCCAGAACGGAGATGTGACGGAGGATCGCATCGACGGCCTCTTGCGTGCTCAATGCAGCGCTGTCCAGTCGCAGACGCGGCTCCGACCAGGGTTCATAGTTCCGATCCACGACCTGTTGCCAGGTTGGCAGGGTCAGGCCCGCGATATCACCGGTCCGGGCTTCCACGCGGCTGCGATGAAGATCCGCGTCCGTGCAGACGACTTCGACATTGACGAGCGTGGCGGCACATGATCGTGCCGTTTCCGCCCAGAGCCGGCGGGAAGCCTCGACCGGGTTCACGGTATCGGCCACGATGGAATGTCCGAGCGCAAGATTGCCGGCGGCGATCGCGGCAATCGCCTGGTATCCCGCGTCCTCGGGCGCATCAAGCCGCAGCATGCTCCGCTTCAGCGCCGCTTCCACGGCGTCGACCCGCAGCAGGATTGCGGGCAGGCGTCGGCAAAGCGCTGTTGCGATCGTCGACTTGCCGACGCCAGGAAGCCCGGAAAAGGAAATCAGATGGGAAATGGCCGGACCGTCCTTGTTTGCCGCCTGTCTGCGCTGCGCCCCAGATGCCTCAGATTTGTTCCTTGACGAAGCCGCCTTTGCGGAAAAAATAATAGGGCACGCTGGTGGCCGGAGACAGGTCCGGATCCGCCTCCAGGCGTTGTTCCAGGTCTGCGAGTATCGTTGTGGTGATCATCGGCAGTTCTTTCCGGCGCGCCTCTTCGAGCGTGAGCCAGGCGCAGTCCTCCAGCTCTCCGGAGGGGCCGTGGCCGCCGGGAAGCCGGTCGGCGACGGCATCGGCCCAGACAGCCAGAAAACGCGTGTCGAAGCGGCGTGGACGCTGGGGCGGCGTGATCGCCCGGGCGATCATGCGCATCCCGCCGAGGTCCGGCTGGATGCCGCGTTCCGCGAAGGCCTCGAAGCCGGCCCCAAGATGCAGCGGCGCAGTGGCTGTTTTCCGACCGATGAAGAGGCCGGCCTCTTCGTAGGTCTCGCGGATGGCTGCCAGTGCCAGAGCGCGCACGCGCGCCCCGGTTCTGGCGTTCTTGAGATCCTTGAAGAGTCTGGCCTGCACGTCCGGGTGATAGGGCAGGACGTTCGCGATCCGGCTGTCGGCCGGGTCGACCCGGCCGCCCGGAAACACGAACTTGCCGGGCATGAACGTGTGCCGCATATGGCGCCGCCCCATCAGCAGGCGCACCTTTCCGTCGTCGCCGCGATCCAGAATGAGCAGCGTCGCGGCATCCTTGGGCCGGATATAGGGGAAGTCGCCGGCCTTCTCGTCTTTCGCCAGCCGCTGTTCAAACGAACCGGTCATGAAACCCTTTCGGCCGGCATCGGTACCGGTGGCGGCAGATCTTCCTCCGCATCCGGATCGAACCCATGCATGTACAGAGCCCATTGCAGACCGACCAGGGCGCCCTTGATGGGCCGCATCAGGCCCAGACTGAGGGCCAGCGTGAGCGGAAACCAGATCGACATGTGGATCCACAAGGCCGGATGCCACATGACCTCGACGGCCAGCAGCGCCGGGATGATGATGTGTCCGACGATGGTGATCGTGAAATAGGGCGGGGCGTCGTCCGCGCGATGGTGATGGAATTCCTCACCGCACACCGCGCAGGCATGCCTGGTCTTCACAAATCCGTCGAAGATGCCGCCTTCTCCGCAATGCATGCATTTGTTGGACATGCCGCGCAGAACCGCGGGCAGGACCTTGCGGTGCAGTTTCTTTGGCGCTGCTTCCGGCGCTCTCGATTGTTCGTGCACTTCGTAGTGAATTGTCACGAGGTTCTCCTTCGACCCTTGTTCTTTGGAGAGGTCGTGCTGCGGTTGCCTTTCGGCGGCCCGCGCCGCGCCTTGGGCGCGGCTTTGCGGATACGCTTGCCGGCAATGCGTCCGGGACTGAGCAGTTCGAATGTCAGTGCGCCCGCGAATGGCGCGGCTTCCACCAGTCTGACCTCCACCTGGTCACCAAGTTGGTAGGTCTCGCCGGTTTTGTCACCTATCAGGGCGTGCGACCCTTCGTCATAGCGGTAATAGTCGGCGCCGATGGTCGAGGCGGGCACGAAGCCGTCCGCCCCGGTCTCCTCCAGGCGCACAAACATGCCGGATTTCACCACTCCGGCGATCCTGCCGCGGAACGTCGCGCCGATATGTTCGCTCATCCAGAGGGCAATCAGCCGATCGATCGTATCGCGTTCCGCCAGCATGGCGCGGCGTTCGGCCGCGGATATTTCAGCCCCGATGGCTTCAAGCCGGCTTTCGATCCCTTCCGGCAGACCGTCCTTGCCAAGTCCAAGGGCCGAAATCAGGCCCCGGTGGACGATGAGATCGGCGTACCGGCGGATCGGCGAGGTGAAATGCGCATAGCGGCGCAGGTTGAGGCCGAAATGGCCGATGTTGTGCGGCGCGTATTCTGCCTGAGCCTGGCTGCGCAGAACCACTTCATTGACGAGATTGGCCTGCGGCGTGTCCTTGACCTTGGCCAGAATGCCGTTGAACACCGACGGCCGAAGCCCTCCGGAAGACGGCAGTTTCATGCTGATCGTGGACAGGAAATCCTTCAGGCTTTCCAGCTTTTCCGGCGTCGACGCATCGTGGACGCGGTAGAGCAGGGGAGATTTCTTCCGTTCCAGCGTTTCGGCCGCGGCGACGTTGGCCTGGATCATGAATTCTTCGATGAGCTTGTGCGCGTCAAGCCGTTCGGGAACGTAAACGCTGTCGACCGTGCCGTCTTCCTTGAGCTTGATCTTGCGTTCCGGCAGGTCCAGTTCAAGCGGTTCGCGCGCATCGCGGCCTTTCTTGAGGACAGCGTAGGCGGCCCAGAGCGGCTTCAGGATGCCCTCCAGAAGCGTTTCCGTCTTGTCGTCCGTGGTGCCGTCGATCGCCTTCTGGGCCTGAATGTAGGACAGTTTGGCGGCCGAACGCATCAGCACCCGGTGGAAGGTGTGCCCTGTCTTGCGCCCGGTCTTGTCGAACACCATCCGGACGGCAAGCGCCGGCTTGTCTTCCTTTTCCCTGAGAGAACACAGCTGGTTGGAAATGCGTTCCGGCAGCATCGGGATCACCCGGTCCGGAAAATAGACCGAATTGCCGCGCAAGGCGGCTTCCCGGTCCATCGCCGAGCCCGGAGTGACATAATGCGCCACATCCGCAATCGCGACATAGGCAATGTAGCCGCCGTCGTTCTGCGGGTCCTCGTCCGGTTCCGCGTAGACCGCGTCGTCGTGGTCCTTGGCGTCCGGCGGGTCGATGGTGATCAGCGGGATCTGCCGCCAGTCTTCGCGTTTGCCGAGCTTGTCGACCGGTTTTGCCGCCTCCGCCTGTGCCTCGACGCTTGCCGGGAAGACGTGGCGTATGCCATGGGACTGCAGGGCGATTTCCGAGACCGCCTTTTCCGACTTCAACGAGCCGAAGCGTTCCACGACCGAGGCGCGCGGATGTCCGTAGCGGCCGGATCGGGACACCTGGACACTGACCAGATCACCGTCTTCGGCTTCCTTCAGGTCGGTCGCATCGACATCCAGCTCGCGCTGCTTTCTGTCAATCGGCTCCAGATAGGGCGGCCGGTTTCCGTCACGGGTTCTCAGAATGCCCAGGATCGCGCCCTGACGTTTTTCCAGAACCCTGATGACCCGTGCAGCGTGCTCCGCTTCGCCACCGGCTTCCACGTCGCTCAGCCGGATCAGGGCCCTGTCGCCCAGGCCCGGCTGGGTTGTCTTGGTTTTCCCGGTCAGTATGAGAATTTTCGGCGGTTCGCCGGCTTCCTCATCCCAGTCCACGGGAACACCGAGCAGTTCACCGTCCCGGTCCCTTGCGACAATATTGGCGACGAACACCGGTGGCAGGTCGCCCGGCCGGATCATGCGCTTGTTGCGTTTCTCCAGAAACCCCTCGTCGGAGAGGTCCTTGAGCATTTTTTTCAGGTGTATGCGCGCGCCGCCGACGATGCCGAAATGGCGGGCGATCTCACGTTTGCCCGCGCGCCCCGGGTTGTCGGCGACAAAGGCCATGATATCTTCGCGCGACGGCATCTCGCCAGGAACCTTGGCGTGCTTGCGGGTGGAATGCTTGCGCGGGTTCGCCCGTTTGACGTTCAAGATTTATCATCCCAGGGGACTGCGTCGGACGATGCATCGACAGCGGTCTTGGCCGTCTTCTTCGCTGCGGGTTTCTTGGCCGCGGTCTTTTTGGCGGCCGGTTTCTTGGCGGCCGTTTTCTTTGCCGCCGGCTTCTTGGCCGCGGTCTTGCCCTTGCCGCTCTTGGCCGCTTTTTCCGCGATCAGTTCTAGCGCCTTTTCGAGCGTTATCGCCTTCGGGTCGCTGTCCTTGGGAAGCGTGGCGTTGATCTTGCCGTGTTTGACATAAGGCCCGTAGCGGCCGTCATACACGTTCACGGGGCCGCCGCCGTCCGGGTGCTCGCCCAGTTCCTTCAGCGGGGTTGCCGCAGCGCCGCGGCGACCGCCGCCTTTGGCGCGTTTCTCCGCAAGCGCGTCGACCGCCCGGTTGATGCCAACGGAAAAGACTTCGTCCGGTGTGGACAGGTTCGCATAGGTGCCTTCATGCAGAACGAAGGGGCCGTAGCGTCCGATCCCCGCACTGATCATCTTGCCGTCTTCGGGATGCGGACCGACTTCGCGCGGCAGCGAAAGCAGTTGCAGCGCCTTGTCCAGATCCAGGTCGGCCGCCGACCAGCCCTTGGGCAGCGAGGACCGTTTCGGCTTGGCTTCCTCGCCAAGCTGCACATAGGGACCGAAGCGTCCGTTGCGAAGGGAAACGTCGAGCCCCGTTTCCGGGTCCTGTCCCAGCACCTTCGGGCCTTCATCCGCCTCGCCGCCTTCACCATTCGGCTTGCCCAGCTGGCGGGTATAGCCGCATTCGGGATAGTTGACGCAGCCGATGAAGGCGCCCCAGCGGCTGACTTTCAGGGACAGCTGGCCGTCTTCGCATGACGGGCACTTTCTCGGATCGGAACCATCTTCCTTGGGCGGGAAGATATGCGGACCAAGCAGCTCGTTGAGGGAGTCGATCACCTGGGAGACCCGCAGGTCCTTGATCTCGTCGACGGCGCCCGAAAAGCCGGTCCAGAAATCCCGCAACACGTCGGTCCACGTAAGTTCGCCGGCCGAAATCTTGTCGAGCTGCTCTTCCAGACTCGCGGTGAAGTCGAATTCCACATAGCGCTGGAAGAAGCTTTCCAGGAAGGCCGTCACGATGCGACCCTTGTCCAACGGCACAAGCTGCTTCTTTTCGAGCTCGACATAGTCGCGGTCGCGCAGGGTCTGCAGCGTGGAGGCATAGGTCGACGGCCGGCCGATGCCGAGTTCTTCCATCTTCTTCACCAGGCTCGCTTCGGTGTAGCGCGGCGGCGGCGTGGTGAAGTGCTGGCTGGATTCAATGGCGGAGGATTTGTCGTCTACCGAGGCCGCGGTCAGGGCCGCGCCTTCGTCGACAACAGGCAGACGCTTGGCATTGTCGTCTTCCTCGTCATCGCGGCTTTCCTGGTAGAGCGCCAGAAACCCGTCGAAACGAACCACGGACCCGCTGGCGCGCAGGTTGGCGCGCTTGCCGGAGCCATCTGCCAGAATCTCGATCGTGGTGCGTTCCAGAACGGCCGATTCCATCTGGGAAGCCATGGTCCGCTTCCAGATCAGCTCATAGAGTCTGGCCTGGTCCGGGTCGAGAAAGCTCGCGACATCCTTGGGGCGGCGCGACAGGTCCGTCGGGCGGATGGCTTCGTGCGCTTCCTGGGCATTCTTTGCCTTGGTGGAATAAAGTCGGGGCTTTTCGGGAACGTATTTGCCGCCGAAATCCTCGCCGATCACGGACCGGGCGGCGTCGATGGCCTCGCCGGCGATCTGCACGCCGTCGGTACGCATGTAGGTGATCAGACCGGACGTTCCACCGCCGATGGAAATGCCTTCGTAGAGTTTTTGCGCCACCTGCATCGTGCGCGATGCGGCAAAGCCGAGCTTGCGCGAGGCTTCCTGCTGCAGGGTGGAGGTGGTGAAGGGCGCCGACGGATTTCGCCTTGCCGGCTTGGAGGCCACGCTGTCGACCTTGAAGCTGGCGTTTTCCAGCATGGTTCTGATCGCGGTGGCGTCCGTCTCGTTGGAGATGTCGAGGCGGCCGATCTTCTTGCCGTCGAAACCGGTAACGCCGGCCTGAAACATGTCGCCGCCCGGCGTTTTCATATTGGCGAGGATCGACCAGTATTCCTGCGGGCGGAAGACCTCGATTTCCATTTCCCGGTCGCAGATCAGCCTGAGCGAGACCGATTGCACGCGGCCAGCGGACCGGGCGCCGGGAAGCTTGCGCCACAGGACGGGCGATAGAGTAAAGCCGACCAGATAATCGAGTGCCCGGCGGGCGAGATAGGCATCGACAAGCGGCACGTCGAGTTCACGCGGATTGTCCATCGCCTCCAGGATTGCCTTCTTGGTGATGGCATTGAAGACAACGCGTTCAACGCGTTTGTCCTTGAGGACACGCTTCTTGCGCAGAACCTCGAGAACATGCCAAGAAATCGCTTCGCCTTCGCGGTCGGGGTCGGTCGCGAGAATGAGGCGGTCGGCATCCTTGACCGCATCGGCGATTTCGCTCAGACGCTTTTGGGATTTCGAATCGACCTGCCAGCTCATCGCGAAGTCGTCGTCAGGCTTCACGGAGCCGTCCTTCGGTGGCAGATCGCGCACGTGACCGTAGGAGGCAAGGACCGTGTAGTCGGGACCGAGATATTTGTTGATCGTCTTGGCTTTCGCCGGCGATTCCACAATGACGACGTTCATTCTTACCCAAATTTTTTTGCCGGAAACGGAGACCCCCGTCCGGTGGAGAAGGTGCTGAAACAGCTTGGCTGATGGCGCAGACGATCACGGATCATGCGCCGCCTGTCAAATGGACCTTTGACTCTTTGTGGTCAAGCCGCCCGCTCCACATACGGGTTATCCACTGAGATTCAAGACAAATCGACATTTCACATCAGCGCGGAGATTTTATTGCCCCGATGCCGCTCGATGCGCCCGGCAAGTTCCAGTTCGAGCAGCAGGATGTGGACGGAACGGGCATCTCCGTCCGCGAAACGGATCAATTCGTCAAGATCGACCGGGGTCGGTCCGAGTGCTGCAAGGACCCGGTCCCTGAGCCGGGTGTCCGGGTCTGCCGGCACCGGCGGGAGAGGGGACGCGGTCTCTCTCATTTCCCGGGGGGCGAGTGGCAACGTTGGTTCGAGGCGGCCTGCAAGGCTCTCAAGGACGTTGCCGGTCGATGTCACCAGCGTCGCGCCCTGACGGATCAGCCCGTTCGCGCCTTCAGAACGGGGATCGAGCGGTGAGCCGGGAACCGCGAAGATCTCCCGGTTCTGTTCCAGGGCATAGCGTGCCGTGTGCAGGGAGCCGGACGCCTTGGCGGCCTCGATGATGATCACGCCCAGAGACAGGCCCGAAATCAGCCGGTTGCGGCGGGGGAAATCCCGCCCGCGTGGTTTCCAGCCGAACGGCATTTCACTGATGACCGCGCCGCCTGCTTCCAGAAGGGCACCCAGAAGCCGGTCGTGTTCGGGAGGGTAGAGCACGTCTATGCCGCCTGCGAAGACCGCGACCGTGCCTGTGGCGATGGAGGCCTCATGTGCCGCGGCGTCGATGCCGCGGGCGAGACCCGACGCGATGGCAAAGCCCTCCGCGCCGAGGCCACGCGCGACCAGGCTCGCGAGTTTCCGGCCGGAAAGGGACGCGTTCCTTGCGCCGACGACCGCAAGCATCCGCTCCCGGCCGGTCACGTCGCCGCCCTTCACGGACAGCAGCGGCGGCGGCCCGTCGATGTGCTTCAGGTGAGGTGGATAGTCGGGTTCGCCAAGGGCGACCAGGCGGGCGCCAACACGGGCATGCGCCTCCAGTTCGGCTTCCGCATCCTCGCGCGGACAGAGCCGGTAGCTCTTGCCGCCGCCCCGTCTGGACAACTCGGGAAGCAGCGCCAGCGCCCTGTCCGCCGTCCCCGCATGGGCGATAAGCTCCGCGAAAGTGACGGGGCCGACATTTTCAGAGCGTATTAGTCGCAGCCATGCAAGCCGTTCCGCCTCTTGGAGGCGGTGTGTTTTACGGGTCGCCGGGCCGCTCACGTGTCTCCGTCGTCGGACGCGGCCGCAGCGTCCGGAACGGGTTTGGACTTCGAACCGATCTTGCTTTCCTGGCCACGCAAGAGACGGCCGATATTCTCGTGGTGTTTGGCCCACAACAGGAGCGAGATCAGTACGAACATCTCCGCCATCTGGATCCGGTCAAAGACCAGATAGAGCAGAACCGGTGTCAGAAGACTCGCGATCAGGGCGGAAAGGGAAGAATAGCGAAAGGTGACGGCAACGGCGAGCCAGATGCCGGCAGTGAGCAAGAACATCGGCCAGTACGCACCGAGCAGAACACCGAGAAACGTGGCAAATCCCTTGCCACCCCTGAATTTCAGCCAGACCGGGAAGAGATGGCCGAGAAAAGCCCCCAGACCCGCGATCAGAGCCATTTCCTGACCGTAGAAATGGCGGACGATCAGGACTGCCAGGGTTCCCTTGAGCGCGTCGCCGACGAGGGTGGCCGCTGCCAGCGATTTTCGGCCCGTGCGCAGAACGTTGGTTGTGCCGATGTTTCCGGAGCCGATCTGGCGGATGTCACCCAGTCCGGCCAGGCGGGTGACAATCAGCCCGAACGGAATCGATCCGAGCAGATAGCCGAAGGCGAGGGCGGCGAGATAGTAGGGCCAGGCGAATTCCCAGCTGATCGGATCGGGCACGCGAAATTTCCCCGCGGTGAGTGCATTTTCAAATGACGTTCCATAGCCCGGACCCGGCACCCACGCCATGGCCTTGACCGAAACACCTGTCTTGTTCGTGGCACTGTAGCGGCATGGATCGCCGGATCAAGTCCGGCCACGACGAAATTGCCGGGCAGGATCAACGCGTCAGCCGTCAGGCATAGGTGTAGACCGTCCTGCCGGCGACCACGGTGCGCAGCACCCTGCCGGAGAACCGGGCGTCCTCGAAGGGGGAATTCTTCGAACGCGACCGGATCGCGCTCTTTTCCAGGACCCAGGGCCTGTCCGGGTCGAACACGGTGACATCCGCCGGAGCGCCCTTGGTAAGACGGCCTGTCTCCAGCCCCAACCGGTCGGCGGGCCGGCAGGTCATCGCGGCAAGCAGCGTGATCAGCTCGACCTGATCGGAATGGTGCAGCCTGAGCGCGGCTGCGAGCAGCGTTTCGAGGCCGATGGCGCCATCCTCGGCTTCCGCCCAGGGATGGCGCTTGGTCTCCACGTCCTGGGGATCGTGGTTGGAGCAGATGATGTCGATCGTGCCGTCCGCGACGGCGGCGATCATCGCCTGGCGGTCGTCCTCGTCCCGCAGCGGCGGCGACATCTTGAAGAAGGTGCGGTAGGCACCGATGTCGTTTTCATTGTGGGTGAGGTGGTTGATCGATACCCCGGCAGTGATATCCAGGCCGCGCGCCTTGCCGGCGCGGATGACGTTGGCGCTGTCGGACGTTGAGATCAGGTTCGCGTGGTATTTCCCCCTGGACATGCCGACCAGGCGCAGGTCCCGTTCCAGCATGATGATCTCCGCTTCGCGCGGCACACCGGACAGGCCCTTCCAGCTTGCATTCAGGCCGGCGTTCATGACGCCGCCGGCCAGATCCGGATCCTCGGTATGATGGATCACCAGTGCGTCGAAGTCCCTGGCATAGGTCATGATGCGCCGCATCACCTGGGCATTCTTGACGGATTTGTGCCCGTTGGTGAAGGCGACCGCGCCGGCTTCCTGCAAAAGCCCGATCTCCGCCATCTCGGTGCCTTCCAGCCCCTTGGTCAGGGCCGCCAGAGGCAGAACGTTGACGCTGGCCGTGTCGCGGGCCCGCCGGAAGATGAAATCGACCAGGGCCGGGTCGTCGATCACGGGATCGCTGTCGGGCATGGTGCAGATCGTGGTGACCCCGCCCGCGGCGGCGGCTCCCGAGGCGCTTGCCAGGGTTTCACGGTGTTCCGCGCCGGGTTCCCCGACCGACACGCAGAAGTCGATGAGACCCGGGCAGGCGATGGCGCCCTTGCAGTCGACGACCTCGGCGCCATAGGGCGTGCCCTGGTTGGCGGCTTCCGGGCCGGCGGCCAGAATGGTGCCGTCGGCGACGATCACCGAGCCGGCGGCGTCCAGGCCACGCGCCGGGTCGATCACCCTGGCGTTGGACAGGACCAGAGGTTTGGGTGCGTCGGGAGCCACGGATGCAATCCTCTAGTTGTTCGGCAGGTTGGCCGCGAGCGCTTCCAGAACGGCCATGCGCACGGCCACGCCCATTTCCACCTGTTCGCGGATCAGGCTTTGCGGGCCGTCCGCGACCGAAGGGTCGATCTCGACACCGCGGTTCATCGGGCCGGGATGCATGACAAGCGCGTCGTCCCTGGCGAAGGCGAGCTTGTCCGCGTCGAGGCCGTAATAGCGGTAATACTCGCGTACCGAGGGAATGAAGGCCCCGTTCATGCGTTCGCGCTGCAGGCGCAGCATCATGACGATGTCGGCGCCTTTCAGGCCTTCGCGCATGTCCTGGAAGACCTCGACCCCCATTTTGCCGATGCCGGACGGCAGCAGCGTTGAAGGCGCGATCACGCGCACACGGGCACCGAGCGCATTCAGGAGAATGATGTTCGAGCGGGCAACACGGGAATGGGCGATGTCGCCGCAGATCGCAACCGTCAGGCGCGCGATCTTGCCCTTGTGGCGGCGGATGGTCAGGGCATCGAGCAGAGCCTGGGTCGGATGCTCGTGCGGGCCGTCGCCGGCATTGACCACCGAGCAGCTGACCTTGCGCGCCAGGAGTTGCACCGCGCCGGCCGCATGGTGGCGCACGACCAGAAGATCCGGGTTCATCGCGTTCAGCGTGGCGGCGGTGTCGATCAGGGTCTCGCCCTTCTTGACCGACGACTGGGACACGGCCATGTTCATCACATCCGCTCCGAGCCGCTTGCCGGCCAGCTCGAACGAGCTTTGGGTGCGGGTGGAAGCTTCGAAGAACAGATTGATCTGCGTGCGCCCCTCAAGGACGTGCTTGCGCTTGTGGACCTGACGGGAAACCTCGACGGCTTCCTCGGCCCGGTCCAGAAGGCCCAGAATTTCGTGGGGGTGAAGTCCCTCTATGCCCAGCAAATGACGATGGGGGAAAGGGGTCTCTCGATGGGAATGTGTCGCGGTCATCGAGACCATCCCTTTATGGGGAATCGGTGTTTCTGACAAGCACCGAATTCAGGTCATGCCCGCTGTCCACATACTGGCGAGCTATTTGAACGGCTGGACAAAAACGGGAAGTCCGCCCAAAAATCCGCGCCGGTTCCGCCGGTGGAAGCGGTTTGTGGATGCGGTTTCAGGTGAACAGAAGCAGCGCCAGGGGGATCGAAACCATCGCAACCAGGGTCTGCAATGTGATGATTTCCGCCATCAGCTTGGCATCGCCGCCCATCTGGCGCGCGAGCAGATAGGAATTGCTTGCGCAGGGAACGGCACTTGCGATGATGACAATCGCCAGCGCCGGGCCGGTGACGCCGAGCAGGCTTGCAAAGGCGAACGCCAGAAGCGGCATGAAGACGGGCCGCAGGAAGGTGCCCATGGTCAGGGCCGGACCCGGGCGGCGCAGCGAGCGCAGGTCCAGCCCCGCACCGACGCAGATGATGCCGATGGGCAGGGCCGCGCGCGCGAAAATGGCCAGCGTGTCGTCGATCACGCCCGGCAGCGCGAGGCCGCTGACATTTGAAATCACGCCGGCGCCGATCGAGATGATGAAGGGGTTGGTGCCGAGGTCCTTCAGGATCCTGGCGCCGTTCGGCGCGGTGCCGCTGGCATAATGCGACAGCACCAGGATGCTCAACACGTTGAGCACCGGGATCATGAACACCATCGCGACGGCCAGCATGGCAAGGCCGATGTCGCCGGCGACATTGTCCGCGATCGCGAGCGCGACCATGGCGTTCCAGCGCAAGGTTCCCTGAAAGATGGAGGTGAACCGGCCCGGATCGATCCCCCACACCCGTTCGATGGCGGGGCGGGCGAGCATCAACAAAATAGCCATGGCGAAGATCGAGGCCAGCAGGCTCGCGCCCATGTTCAGGGTCGGAAAACTGGCGAAATCCGCCTGAGAAATGGTCCGGAACAGCACCGCGGGGAACAGGACGAAATAGGCCAGCCGCTCGACCCCGCGCCATTGCTCGCCGGTGATCAGCCCGGTGCGGGCAATCAGATAGCCGGAGGCGATCACGAGGATCACGGGCATCAGGGCGGTCAGCGTGGTCAGCATGCGGGCGGTCTCGCGATTGACGGAAAACCCGATGTCTCCTGCCAGGGCGGGGACGTTGGGCGAACGCCGGGGCAGGCGGAGGAACGCATTATTCCCGTTCCAACCCCATGAATCTCAGTCGGTCCAGGAACCCCTGCAGAATGTAGGCGGCGGCCATCTTGTCGACGACGTTGGCGCGCTTTGCCCGGCTGGTGTCGGCCTCCAGCAGCGTGCGGGTGACGGCGGCCGTCGACAGGCGTTCATCCCAGTAGGTGATCGGCAGGGACGTCTTTTGAGAGAGGTTGCGGGCGAAGGCGCGGGTGGCCTGCGCCCTGGGCCCTTCGCTGCCGTCCATGTTGAACGGCAGGCCGAGAACGATGCCGCCGATGACATGCTTGTCGCAGATCTCAATCAGTTTTTCCGCATCCAGCGTGAACTTCTTCCGCCGGATCGTCTCCATGGGCGAGGCAATGCCGCGGCCGAGGTCCGACAGGGCCAGGCCGATGGTCTTGGTGCCGAGATCGAGCCCGATCAGCCTGCCATTGTCCGGGATGGCGGCAAGGAAGTCGTCAAGTGAAAGTGAGGGGTCGTTGGCCATGCCAAGGCTCTAGCAGGACGGGCGCGTTTGATCCAGCGGGAATGAAACCGCAAGGTCGGGCGCCAAACATTAAACCGCTACGAATTCGGGTTTCAGATAGGCGTGGCCGGCGTCGGTTTTCTGGAGTTCCAGCCAGGCCATCAGGTCCGCAAGCGGCAGACTGCCGGTGAAATACCGGCCTTGCAGGCCGTTTGCGCCAAGGTATGTCGCGAATTCGGCCTGATCTTCCGTCTCGATGCCCTCCGCGATGGTCTTGCATCCCAGTTTTTTCGCCATGTCGATGGTCGACGCAAGAATTGTCCGGACGCGCGGGTCCGCACTGGCGCCCGAGATCAGGGAATGGTCGAGTTTCAGGTAACCGGCCGGCAGGCCGGCAAGGCGGGTGATGTTCGAATAGCCGGTGCCGAAATCGTCGATCGACACCCTGTAGCCCAGTTCGTGAAGACGCGTGAAGGTCGTCAGCGCGCGCTGCTCCGATGCGAACAGGGCGTCCTCGGTCACCTCGATTTCCAACCGGTCGCTTTCGAACCCCACGCTGGACCGGATCGACTCGAGGGCGTCGATGAAATCGGGTGAAATGAAATGGTTCGAACCGATGTTGACCGACATCCAGAGGTCGTGGCCTTGCGCCGCGAGCAGCGCGTGGTCGCGCATGGCCTGTCCGGTGACCCATTCGCCCAGTCGGTTCAACGCTTGCGATCCCCTGAGCAGGGGCACCCAGTAGCCGGGCAAAAGACGCCCGAACTCCGGATGGTCCCAGCGCACGAGGGCCTCGACACTGACCACCTTGCGTCGGGTCGTGCAGATCTTCGGCTGGTATTCCAGACACAACTGGTCGTTTTCTATCGCCGTGACCAGATCGCGCCGGATTTCCGCCGCCGACTGCCTGTCGATCGCCGGTGAATAGACATGTGTGCGGTTCTTTCCCGCGCGCTTGGCGTGATACATGGCGACGTTTGCACGTTTCGTCAGTTCTTCAAGCTGCAGGCCGTGCTCGGGAAACAGCGCGCAGCCGATGCTGGCACTCGGAGGAACACTGAGGTCGGCGTTCGGCGCTGCAAGCGCCGCCAGAACGGACTTCAGAAAGTCCCGGATCTGGCGATCGGACACCAGGCCCTGGATCAGCATGATGAATTCGTCGCCCCCGATGCGGGCCACCAGGGGCGGCGCGAACGGTCTGCCCGGACCACCGTGATTCACCTGCACGCCGTCAGCCACCTGCAAAAGTGTCGCGGCACAGGCCTTGAGATGAAGATCGCCGGCATGATGACCATGCAGGTCGTTGACTTCCTTGAAGTTGTCCAGGTCGATCAAGACGAGGATGCCGCCACGCTCTGGGTCGCTGGCTTCTGCCAGGATCGGATCGGCGACGGTTTGCAGATGATCGCGGTTCGGCAAGCCGGTCACGTGATCGCTGTAGGCAAGCCTTTCTATCTGTTCGCCAGCCCTGGTCATGCGGGAGACCATCGTGTTGTAGCTGTCGCAGAAGTCGGCGATCTCGGTGAACCGGAACAGGCTGCCGCGTGTGGAGACCGGGGCCAGCTTCTGGTTCCGGGTGCTGGTATGCGCCGCCAGCGCCAGGTCTTCGAGCGGCCGTGACAGGGACCGTGCCAGGAACCAGCCGATCACAATGGTCGCCAGTGCGGCACCCGCGACAATGAGCAACAGGGAGGACTGGTTCCAGGCGACCTTTTCATAGATCTCCGAAACTGGCTGCGGCACCATCACGCCCCAGCCGGGGCCCGCCACCGACGTGAACCCGGCGACCATCATCTTGTTCACCGCAGGCGAGTAAAATTCCCCGATCCCGGTTTCGCCGTTCATCATGCGCGCGACCGTCGGGATTTCCGAGATATCCTTCCGGCTGTCGACCCATTCCTGTCTGGGGTGGGCGATGACGCAGCCCGACTTGTCGACGATGGTAGCGTGGCCTTTTTCGCCGAAGGTGATGTTCTTGCCGAGGTTGATGAAATAGCGCGGGGAGATCCGGCCGATGGCATAATGGTGCTCCAGTTCCCGGACCAGAAAAATGGAATTCTGATTGTCGCTCGAGAGCATGATGTTGGAGAATACTGGGCGATCCTGCCGGGCGATCTGTTCGAGCCGGGCAAACAGGTCCGCCGGAACCTGGCTGATGATCTGTGACCCGGGTGTCCGGATGCCGCTTTCGACCCTGCCGTCCGACTTGTCGGTGATGAAGACGCAGCACATATCGAGCCGGGCGAGCAGGCCGGAAAACTCCTCCGGACTCTTGCCCAGAACCAGGCTCGAGCTCACGGCCTCGAAAGTGGTGATCAGATTGCGCTGGTAACGGTCCAGAGCAAGGCTTGTCTTGCGGGCGAGCAGGAGGTGCCGGTCCTCGACCTCGGCGAATTCCCGCGACACCGCGTCGCGATAGGACCAGAGGCTGAAAATGAGCGTCGGCAAAAGAGTCGCAACGAGTAAAAAGAAGACAAGATAGCTACGGATCTTCATTCCGATATCCTCTCCCCAGCCGACTCGGATACAGAAACTGTCATTTTGTAATTTCGGTCAGTCTGTCTTTCAGCTCAAAGACAGACCTTAACGCGGTCCCGGCAATTTCCGGAACCTGTTTTGCGCAACCGTATCAAACAATGCAGCCTCATGAGAACTCAGTAAAATTTGCATTGCAGTTTATGGCAGGAAATCGGTTCGGGTTCCATCAACCGGGAAGATGTTCGGGGTCTTGCATCCGTTCTTGTGATGTTTTGCCTTTTCCAGGGCCCTTTTTTCTTCTCTTATGAGACACGGACCGTGTCTGAACAAAGGTAACATGAACACATGAAACTCACATGGTATGGCCATTCCGCCTTCAAGATCGAAATCGAAGGTGCCTCCATTCTCATGGATCCGTTTCTGTCCGGCAATCCGTCCTTTCCGGACCATCTGAGTGTCGATCAGGTTGCGGAGGGGGTGACCCACGTCATTCTGACCCATGGTCACGACGACCATGTCGGCGATGCCGTCGACATTTTGAAGAAGACCGGTGCGCAACTCACCGCCAATTTCGAGATCTGCATGTGGGCGACCCGTCAGGGCGTTGACAACATCAGTCCGATGAACACGGGCGGCATGGTCAATGCCGGCCCCTTCAAGGTGGCGCTGACGGCAGCTGTTCACTCCTCCTCCAAGCAGGGCGAGGGCGAAGCGATCTACCTGGGAAACCCGCATGGCGTGATCGTCGAGGTGCCGGGCCAGAAAGTGCTGTATCACATGGGTGACACGGATATTTTCACCGACATGGGGCTCATCAACGAGATTTACCGGCCACAGATCGGCATCGTCCCGATCGGAGACCGCTTCACCATGGGCGGCAAGGTCGCGGCGATGGCGTGCCGGCGGTTCTTCAATTTCGACACGATCGTGCCCTGTCATTTCGGTACATTTCCGATAATTGATCAGACGGCCGATACATTTGTCGGGGCAATGGGGCCGGATGCGGATAAGATTCGGGAAATTGCACCGGGCACCGGCCTCGACGTTTGAGTCGCCCCGGAAATCGGAACAAACGACGGATGAAATGACAATGTCCCTGTTCAGACTGACTGCTGGTTTTTGCCTTGCCACCTTTCTGGCCGCCATCCTGGTCTCCGGACCGGTCCTCGCGGCCGACAAGTCCATAACGCCCGACGGCAAGCCCGCGCCCTCGCAGCCGGCCGCAAAGCCTGGTTCCAAGGCTGCGCTCGAGGCGGCGGCCGCGTCATCGACACCTTATGAAACGGTGGTTGAAATCTTTGCGGGCGACGAGACGGTGGCCGGCGAAAAAGTCGCCTTTCCGCAGCAGAACCCTTCCGTCCGGGCTGTCGAGATCACCATGGCACCGGGCGAGGTCACGGCCTGGCATCAGCACCACGCCCCGCTCTTCGCCTATATCCTTGAGGGCGAGATCACGGTGACCTACGAAGAAATCGGCAAGAAGGTCTATCGTGAGGGGGAGGGCATCCTGGAAGCCATGGATGTGACCCATCGCGGCGAAAACACCGGCGCCGTGCCGGCGAAGATTCTGGCGGTGTTCCTGCTGGGCGACGAGGGCAAGCCGACCGTACTGGAGCCGGCACCCGGGGACGACAAGGCCAAGGTCGAATAGGTGCTTTCCAGCCTCATCGCCCGCATGCCTGATCGATGCGGGCCGTGGTGATGTCGGCAGTTCGATGCAATGACTGGAACAACTTGCCCGCATTCAGTGTCACGCGGGCAAGATGCTCGGGTCCAGTTGGACCCCGCCAACAATCCTAGAGCCTGTTCAGCAATGCGGGAGTGGGCCATGCGTCTGCGGGCATGCCGAGCTTCTGCTGGACATCCTGAACGGCGGCGCGGGTGCCCGAACCCAGAATGCCGTCGATCTTGCCGACATCGTAGCCCTGGTTGCTGAGTTTGGTCTGAAGCTGCTTCATCTGCGCGTCGTTCAGGCCCGGTTCCGGGTTGCCCTGGCTATAGACCGGTGCTCCTGCCAGCCGTGTCGCGAAATAGGCGGCCGTGGTCGTGTAGATGAACGACTGGTTCCATTCCAGATAGATGTTGTAATTCGGATAGGCGAGGAAGGCCGGACCCTTGCGCCCCTGCGGCAGCAGCAGGGAAGCAGGGAGATTGCCGGAAATCTGCCCCCAGCGCGGTTGTACGCCAAGCGATGCCCACTGGGACCCGGTCCGGGTCTTGTTGAGACCCGTTGCCGCCCAGTCGAGGCTTTGCGGCACCACCACTTCCTGGAGCCAGGGCTCGCCGCGGCGCCAGCCGAGATGCTGGATGAAGGCCCCGGCAGTCATGATCGCATCGGCGGCGCTTTCCTTCAGCTTGACATGGCCGTCGCCGTCGCCGTCCTTGCCGAACTTGATGATGTCCTCGGGCAGCATCTGCACCATGCCGATTTCACCGGCCCAGGCGCCGGTCGTGCGCTGCGGGTCGAGATCGCCGTGCTGGACCATTTCGATGGCCGCGATCAGTTGTGGCCGGAACAGATGCGGCCGGCGGCAATCATGGGCCAGCGTTGCCAGCGCATTGACCGTGTTGAAATCGCCCTGAACGGCGCCGAAGTCGGTCTCCAGGGCCCAGAACGCGGTGATGACCGGAGCGGGGACGCCGTATTGCGCCTCTTCGCGCTGAAACACACCGGCGTATTTCTTCATGTTGGCGGCGCCGTTTTTCATCCGGTAGCCGGAAATGACGCGCTTGGAGAAATCCAGGAAGGTCATCTTGAAGACACCCTGGGCCCGGTCGCTCGACAGAACCTTGCGGTCGATCCGGGCGCCGGCCAGCGTCCGGTCGGCTGCCTGCGCAGAAAGCCCTTTGGAGACAGCTTCCTGTTTGACACCCTCCAGGAACTGCCCGAAATCGCCACCGCATTGCTGGGCCAGGGCGGGTACCGGAGACATCAGCAGGCCGGTCAGGACGGCAATTGCGGTAGTCGGGAAAATGCGGGCACGGCTCATCATGAAAAAGTCCTGTCGTTCTGAATGCGAGAGGCAGGCCGAAGCCTGAAAAAATCGGCCACAGTTGACTGTGCTTCGCGCTCAAGGTCAACCGTTCACAGGCCTTTCCAGGGGTCTTCCACGAGGCAGTGTGCCGCCACCGGCCGATCAGCAGGGAGGTTCTACCGGCAGTCGCCCATGCCCGAACCCGCGATGATGCCGCCTTCGGGCGTACGTCTCAGGGGCGCGTTGACGCTGGCCGATGAGCGGCAATCGGAACCGGAAGGTGCCAGGCCGGGCGCGGGATAGTAGGGCGCGGCCGCAGCGCCGGAGGTCTGCTGCTGACACATCTGATAGGCCATGTCGTAGAGTGCCTGCCAGCCGCCGGGCAGGGAGCCGAGATTGTCCAGAACGCCGAGGGCGCCACCGGCGCGCGCACCGCGGCGGGCGCCGCCGGGGCCGCGCCAGGCGCCACCTGCAACCGCACCGGTCATGCCGCCGGACACCGCGTCGCCAACCAAGTCGCCGCTGCCCATACGGGCGTTGGCGTAGTCGGTGGCGTAAATGACGCAGTCGGTGCCGTCCGCCAGGGCCGCCGGTGCTCCGGCGCTTGAGGCCACGAGTGCAATCGCGAGGGTGCGGGCGCGGGATCGGCAAGCCATGAACTGTCTCCTGTCGGCAATGCAGCAACCGGGCAGCAACCGGGCAGCAACCGGAATGAACAGGAAGCCACCCGCCTTGGTGATCGCGGCGGGGGCCCGGAATGCGCGCATTCTAGCGGGTTGCGCTTAACAACGTTCTACCGGGATCGGGACAATGTGTCCGAAGTCACTGTGCCTTTTCAAGGAACGACCGGCCGACAAATCCCCGCTGCCCCTGATAGGCGATGCCGCACCACCAGGTTCCGCAGCTGTCGTAAGTCACGCTTGTGCCTGCCGGGACAACCGCCAGAACGGCCGCATCATTGTCGTCCGATTGCCGAAGATTGACCGAAGCGGTGATCGTGCCCGTGTTGGGGTAGGTGCCCGTGTTGGGATAGGTGGCCGGGGCCGGGGAGGCTGCCTCAAGGGGCGGGGCCGTCTTCGTGGTGCTGAAGGCGTCGTCGGCAACAGCGGGTGCCGAAGGGGACACCTGGCCGGATCCAGCGGTCGCCGGTTCCTGTTCGGGCAGTTCTGTCTGCCGGGACACGGCGGCGCCCTGCGTGGGCGTGCCGGGGGGCGCGTCCGTCGCAATAGACCGGAGCGAAGGCGGCGTGGCGGTTTGGCTTGCAACCTGCCGGGGCAAGGTCAGCCGCGCCTGGATCTTGCTTGTCTCCTCTATCCCCGGCCGATTGATCACGGAGCCGGCAAAAGCTTCCTGGATGCGGATCTTCGCGTTGGCGATCTGCGCCGGGCTCGGGCCGTCGGTGCGCGCGTTCTGCCGGGTGGAGACGTTGGCTGCGATCAGCCCCTCGATTGTCGGATTTACTGCGATGTCCTGGGGGGTGACTGTCAGGGTTCCTGAAGTGCTGCCGGAAAAACCGCCGATGCCCAACAGAACGGCGGTGCCAGCCGCCGCAATCGCAAGAGTACCTGCGAGCGCGACCTTGATACCGGGCCTGCGATGGACGGCAGCCGGCGCCGTATCGGGCACTTCCGGCAAGGGAGCTTCGGATGGATCCGTCTGCGCGTGACGCCTGAGAATTCCCTGCATGTCAAAATCATGAGCGCCCAAGGTTTCCGAACCTTCGGCATCTTCTGCACCTTCCGGGCCGTCCGCGAGCCGGGGACGCCGGCAGGTCGTCGCGTTTTCGTCCTCTGCGCCCGCATGCAGATCCAGGATCCGCGCGGCGAGCGTTTCCGGGTTGATCTTCGGCCCGTAAGGGGAAGTCGCCGGGGAAACGTCGGGGGAGGCTATGGGTCCGGTAACCAGTTTCAGACCGGTTTTTGGCGTCGCCTCCGGGACAGGGTCTGGACCGGTGGCGTGGAATTTGTCGCAAGCCGCGGCTGACACGGGTACAAAATACATGAAACCCTCCTTGTGGTGCGGTTGGGGCGCGCTTGAAGCGGACAGGAGTGTATTAACCTTCGCCAATGCGTCGCCACACGGGCCGGATTGCGGCGGCTCTGGGGAAATTTCGGGAAAATATGACAGGGATGTGATCGGGTTTGCGGCAAGTTGCCTGCCGTTTGCAAAAGCCTAACCGTTGTTTGCCATAATGGCCGAAAGTCGTCCGGCTCAAAGACCGGCCGCGGGCGCGCCGGGCCGGTCGTGATCGGTTCTTCGGCGCAATATTGAACGGGCAGATCATGATGAAACGCGGGCTTTCGCAATTTTTTTCCCTCCTGGCAGGCGCTGCGGCCGGCCTTGTCGTCGCCGGCCAGACTGTTGCCCAGGACATACCGGAACTGAAGATCGGCCTGATGGCCACCCTGTCGGGACCGGCGGCCATTTACGGCCAGCACATGCGGGACGGCTTCATGCTTGCGGTTCAGCAATCGAATGGAGCGCTTGGCGGCCTGCCGACCAACGTTCTTGAAGTCGACGACAAGCTGGATCCGGACTATGCGCTCGAACAGGCGACGAAACTCATCGAGCAGAACGGTGTCGATCTCATTGTCGGCGTGAATTTTTCCAAGGTCATGCTTGCTGTTCACGATCCGATCGTGCGCACGAAGACGCTTTTCATCGGCACCCATTCCGGACCGGCGCCGATCGCAGGACGCAATTGCAGTCGCTATTTCTTCTCCACCGCCTCTCAGGATGACCAGGTCCACGAGACCATGGGACGCTACGCCAGTCTGAAGGGCTATCAGCAGGTGGTCACCATCGCGCCGGATTTCGAGGCGGCCCGGGACGCCATCGTCGCCTTCAGGCGGCATTTCAAGGGACAGATCGCCCGGGAATTGTTTCCCAAGCTCGGTGCCACGGATTTTTCCGACGAATTCAAACAGGTCGAGGAAATCGAGCCCGATGCGGTCTATGTCTTCATGCCCGGTGGCATGGGCGTTGAACTGGTCAAGCAGTTTCACACCTCCGGTCTGAAAGGCCTCATCCCGTTCTTGTCCTCCAATACGGTGAATGCCCTGTCGCTGCCTTACACGTCCGAGATGGCGGAGGGATTGTTTTCAGCCTCTCAATGGGCTCCCAATCTGGACAATCAGGCCAACAAGCAGTTCGTGCGCGATTTCGGCCGGGCCTACAGCTATGCGCCGTCTGTCTATGCCGCTCAGGGCTACGATGCGGGCAAGCTGATTCACTTCGCCCTGGAGCTGACCGGCGGTATCAAGGACATGGAAGCCCTGCTGTCCGCGATCGGTGCGGCGCCGTTCGAAAGCGTTCGTGGCGACTTCCGGTTCAATTCCAACCAGTTTCCGATCCAGGACTTTTATCTGGTCGAAGGTGTCCGGCGCACAAGCCGGCTTTACGAGATGGAGGCCGTCGCCCGGGTTTTCGACGATGTCGGCGACGCCTTTGCCGGGTCTTGCCGGATGTGACCGGGCCGCGGCACCACGGTCTCCGGTCTTTCTGAAACGCTCAGTCCAGAAACATCTTCCGGCTCTCTTGCATTCTGGACCTCGCGGTCCATATCAGGGACATGACCGAGACACAGGCACATGCAGGACCAAATAGCGGAGGCGCAGCCAGACGCACTCCCGGACCCGGACGTCCGCGCAGCTTCGACGAAGCGGCGGCGCTGGACGCGGCGATGCGTGTCTTCTGGCAGAAAGGCTTCGAGGCCACGTCCCTGGACGACCTGACCGGGGCCATGGGCTTGAGCCGCTCGAGTTTCTACGGAACCTTCGACAGCAAGCAGACGTTGTTCCTTCGAGCCGTGGAACACTATTCCAGAAACGGGCTCAGGAACCTGAAGGAGGTCGCGGATACCGCGGAAAGCGACGCGGTAGCTGCGATGATGCAGGCGCTTTCGGATCCGAACGGGGGCCCGAGAGGGTGCCTGCTGGTCAATTGCATCACCGAACTTGCTCCGCACGATGAGAGGGTGGCCGCGATCGGACGCAGTCACCTTGAAAGTATCGAGGAATTGTTTGCCAGGGCGATCGACCCCGATAACCCGGATGCAGTCCGTGACAGGGCAAGCGCCTATTCCTCCCTGGCAATCGGGACAATCGCGCTGCGCAAGGCCGGGGTCCCCGCGGACAGGATCGACAGAACCCTTCAACAAGCCAGGTCGGTGCTTTCTCCCTGACCGTCCTGTTTCTCAAAACGCACTCCGGAAACACTTGCGCCTAATTTTGGACTGAAGAGTCCGGAAACAACAACCACGTCAATGACAGTCAAAAGGATGAGTGATCATGTCGGAATTCAAACTTTTTACGCCCTTCACGGCGGGGGCCATCGCGCTTTCAAACCGTGTCGTCATGGCCCCGCTCACACGCAATCGGGCGCGGCCCGAAGACGATGCGCCGCATGACCTGACCGTGAAATACTATGAGCAACGCGCCGGCGCGGGTCTCATCATCACCGAAGCTTCCCAGATCTCGCCCCAGGGCAAGGGCTATGCCTGGACGCCGGGCATCTACTCCGATGCCCAGGTGGCGGGGTGGAAAAAGGTGACCGATGCCGTTCATGCCAAGGGCGGCAAGATCGTCATCCAGCTTTGGCATGTCGGCCGGATTTCACATCCGGTCCTGCAGCCGGATGGCGTGGACCCTGTGGCCCCGTCCGCGATCGCTGCCGCCTCCAAAACCTTTGACGGCACCCAGTTTGTCGACACACCGACCCCGCGGGCCCTTGAGGCAAGCGAGATCCCGGGCATTGTCGAGGATTATCGCAAGGCGGCCGAAAACGCCAAGAAGGCAGGGTTCGACGGCATCGAGGTTCATGCGGCGAACGGTTACCTGATCGACCAGTTCCTGCGTGACGGATCCAACAAACGCGATGACACTTACGGCGGTCCGATCGAAAACCGCGCCCGGTTCCTGAAAGAAGTGATGGACGCGGTCGTCGGTGTCTGGGGAGGGGATCGGGTCGGTGTACGCCTCAGTCCGTTCTCCGGTGCAAACGACAGTGCCGACAGCGATCCGCAGGCAACCTTCTCCCATGCGATCAGGCTGCTCAACGGCTACAGGCCGGCTTATCTGCATCTGGTCGAAGGCCAGACCGGCGGATCGCGCGACATTCCCGAGGGAGGCGATCTCTCGGCGCTCTACGGACTGTTCGACGGCGCCCATATGGGCAACAACGGATATGACCGGGCAACCGCGATAGATGCCGTGGAGAGCGGGAGGCTCGACCTCGTTGCCTTCGGCCGCCCCTTCATTTCCAATCCGGATCTCGTCGACAGGCTCCAGAAGGATGCGCCGCTGAACGAGTTGGACACGGACACGCTCTACGGCGGCGATGCGCATGGCTACACGGACTACCCGGCTCTCGGGGAACGCGCAGTGGCGGCCGAATAAGGAACCCGGACGAGCGATCTGGGTTTCGGGCCGGCTGACATCCACACTGTCCATGGCGGCCCGAAGGAAAGCCGGTGCCGATCCTCGGGTCTGCACCGGCTTTCTCTTTCCAGGCAGTCATGACCTGCCTGACAGTTTCAGGGGTCCGCGCCCGCGGATCGCTTCGGTGAGCCGGTTCGGGTCGGCGGCATCAAGGCAACCGTACCGGAGCGTACACTTTTCCTTCAATCCGCCCTTTCGCCGGATCGAAAAACCTGTCAAACCCTCCGACAGAGTTACATTCGGGCGCGGTAAGCTCTCCGGACCGGCTTGCCAAGGAAGGCCGGTGCCCGAGAGCGGTCTGCACATGTAGGGAGAGACCACTATGCCCCCTTATCGTTCCAGAACGTCGACCCATGGTCGCAACATGGCCGGCGCGCGCGGCCTGTGGCGCGCCACGGGTATGAAGGACAACGATTTCGGCAAGCCGATCATCGCGATCTCCAATTCCTTCACACAGTTTGTTCCCGGTCATGTTCACCTGAAGGACCTGGGTCAGCTGGTTGCGCGGGAAGTGGAAAAAGCCGGCGGTGTCGCCAAGGAATTCAACACCATAGCGGTCGATGACGGCATCGCCATGGGCCATGACGGCATGCTCTATTCACTGCCCTCACGCGAGGTCATTTCCGACTCGGTCGAGTATATGGTCAACGGCCATTGCGCCGATGCGCTGGTCTGTATTTCCAATTGCGACAAGATCACGCCAGGCATGCTGAATGCAGCCATGCGGCTGAACATTCCGGTGGTGTTCGTTTCCGGCGGTCCCATGGAAGCCGGCAAGGTGGTTCTTGAAAACGGTGTCGAAAAATCGGTCGATCTGGTCGATGCCATGGTGGCGGCAGCCGACGACCGCATGTCCGATGCCGATGTTCTCGCGCTGGAACAAAATGCCTGTCCGACATGCGGCTCGTGTTCCGGCATGTTCACCGCCAATTCCATGAACTGCCTGACCGAGGCGCTGGGCCTGTCGCTGCCGGGCAACGGCTCGACACTGGCCACCCATGCCGACCGCGAGCGTCTCTTCGTGGAAGCGGGCCACCTGATCGTCGATCTGGCCAAGCGCTACTACGAACAGGACGACGAAAGCGTCCTGCCGCGCAACATCGCCAGTTTCAAGGCGTTCGAAAACGCCATGAGCCTCGACATCTCGATGGGCGGTTCGACCAACACCATCCTGCATCTGCTTGCGGCCTCCCACGAGGGCGAAATCGGCTTCACCATCGATGACATCGACCGCCTGTCCAAAAGCGTGCCGGTCCTGTGCAAGGTCGCTCCGGCGGTCGAGAACATTCACATGGAGGACGTGCACCGTGCCGGCGGCATCATGTCGATCCTCGGTGAACTTGACCGCGCGGGTCTGCTGCACTCGGACGTGCCGACGGTCCATGCATCGACCATGAAGGAAGCACTGGCCCGCTGGGACATCCGCCAGACCAATTCCGAAAGCGTGCACCGGTTTTTCAGCGCCGCACCGGGCGGTGTGCCGACCCAGGTGGCCTTCAGCCAGGAACGGCGCTGGGATGACCTCGATCTGGACCGGAAGTCCGGTGTCATTCGCGAACTTGACCATGCCTACAGCAAGGATGGCGGACTGGCGGTGCTATACGGCAACATCGCCAAGGACGGCTGCGTGGTGAAGACGGCGGGCGTCGACGAGAGCATCCTGAAGTTTTCCGGCCCGGCCCGTATCTTCGAAAGCCAGGACAGCGCGGTCTCCGCGATCCTGACCAACAAGGTCAAGGAGGGCGACGTGGTGCTGATCCGCTACGAGGGGCCCCGCGGCGGCCCCGGCATGCAGGAAATGCTCTATCCGACCAGCTATCTCAAGTCGAAGGGCCTCGGCAAGGCCTGCGCCCTGGTCACCGACGGACGTTTCTCGGGCGGGTCCTCCGGGCTCTCCATCGGCCATATTTCGCCGGAAGCCGCCGAGGGCGGTGCCGTCGGCCTGGTGGAAGACGGCGACATGATCGTTATCGACATTCCGAACCGGGTGCTGAAGGTGGACCTGTCCGACGGCGAACTTGCCCGGCGGCGGGCGGAGATGGATGCCAGGGGCGAAGCTGCCTGGAAACCGGTCGAGAAACGCACCCGCAAGGTGACAAAGGCGCTGCGCGCCTACGCCAAAATGGCCACCAGCGCCTCGAAAGGCGCGGTCCGCGAAGTGGACTGAGTTTCAAAGCATGTTTTTGCTTGAACAGGCGGGTTTCGAGACCCGCCTGTTCCGTCTCAGGGCAGGGCCGCGTCTTCGGCCCTGCCGCACATGACGGCGCACTTTCCCAATCGATCATGCTACGGTTCTGCGATGGATTCTCTTACTCAGTTCGTGCTCGGCGCTGCCGTTTCCACCGCACTCCTCGGCAGGAAAATCGGCCCCCGCAAAGCCGCTCTTGTCGGCGGCGCACTCGGCACTCTGCCGGATCTGGACGTGTTCATTCCGTTCGATGATCCAGTCGACAGCTTCGTCTACCACCGGGGCTGGACCCATTCGGTCTTCGTGCATGCTCTCGCCACACCGATCCTGGGGGAGGGGCTGCTGCGTCTCTTCAGGGGCCTGCGCGCACATCGCTGGCTGGTCTGGACGGCCGTGTTCCTGTGCCTGTCGACCCATGCGATCATCGATACCATGACGGTCTACGGGACGCGGATCTTCTGGCCGGTCTATTCCGATCCGGTGGGCATAGGCTCCGTGTTCATCATCGACCCGCTTTACACCCTGCCGTTGCTGGCGGTGGTGGTGTGGGCGCTCTTCAAAAAGACGTGGACCCCGCGGCTTGGGAACTGGGTCGCTGCCGCACTCCTCCTTTCCACCGGTTATCTCGCTCTGAGCATCGCTGTCCAACAATTCGTGGCGGTGAAGGCAAATCGGATCTTTCTGGAAAACGGCGGTCCGCCGGACAAGGTCTACGCACTCGCCACACCCCTCAACATCCTTGTCTGGAAAGTGATCGGACTTCGGGAAGACAGCTATGACAACCTGTATATTTCGCTGCTGGACGGACCAGGTCCGGCGGAAATCTACACCCATCCTCGAAATCCGGAGCTGCTGTCCTGCCTTGAGGAAACCGGTTCATTTCAAAAACTGAACTGGTTCAGCCGCGGGTTTTTCACAACAGACCTGATTGACGGCAACGTCGTCCTGTCCGATCTGCGCATGGGTTTGACACCGGGCTATGCCTTCCGGTTCGTCATTGGGGAGATGGGCGACGCCGGCGTTCGGCCCGCCGGCCCGGAACGGCTGCTGGATACCGTCCGGGTGGAAGAGGGCGACTGGGACTGGCTCCAGGCCAGGTTGCTGGGCAGACCAGGTGTGCGGCACGCCGAAGCGGATCTCCCGGGCCTGTCCGGCGACAGCGTGGTCGCCAGCTGTTTATCGGGCGGACCGGCCGCAGGCTGAAAAGGGCGAAAGACCCGCTCTGGAAATCTGGAGCCTGCCCCAATTTTGAGCACGGTTTCAGAGCCTCGTCCTTGCTTCATGGCGTCGGCAACAGGTGCTTTCCAAAATTAGGCATTGTTTTTCAGGTGTTTGTTTTTTGCCCGCGGCCGGTCAGGGAACGGGCGTGGTTGATGAAGAAATATGCAGAATTTTGCCGGTGAAAACCTTGGTAGAATTAGCAAGCAAGAATTAACTGTTCCCGGAAATCATGCCTCTGTTTTTGTTTGACGGGACAGTTTCATGATCAAGCGGACGGCCGCTGCAACAGCCGGTCTTTGCATCGCCGGATTTATCCAGGCTGACACGGCCCACGCTGCGGACTTCGCGGCGTCGGCAACCTTTCAGCAAAGCCTCGACATGGTCTGGGTTCTGTTCGCGGCAAGTCTCGTGCTGCTGATGCAGGTCGGCTTCATGCTGCTGGAAGCGGGCCTGGTCCGGTCGAAGAATTCCATCAATGTCGCGCAGAAGAACCTGCTCGACCTTGCCGTCTCCGTGCTGATTTTCGCGATCTTCGGCTTTTCGCTGGCATTTGGGACAGGCGGTGGCTGGTTTGTCGGTTTCGACCCGCGCCTGTTCGGACTTTCGGGTCTCGATCCCTGGGGTCTGACGGTGTTTGCCTTTCAGGTCATGTTCTGCGGCACCGCCGCGACCATCATATCCGGTGCGGTCGCCGAGCGCATGCGGCTGTCGGCCTATATCTGCTGCTCGGTGCTGACCGCCGGGCTCATTTATCCCGTGTATGCGCACTGGGCCTGGGGCGGCGCGCTTTTCGCGGATGCAAGGGCAGTCCTTGCCGACGCCGGGTTCGTGGATTTCGCCGGATCGACCGTGGTCCATGGAACCGGGGCCTGGATCGCTCTGGCCGCCTGCACCATTCTGGGCCCGCGCAACGGGCGCTTTGCTTCCGACGGACAGGTATTCCGGATCCAGGGACACAGTTCGGTCCTGGCCACATCCGGGGCGCTGATCCTGTTCGTGGGCTGGCTCGGTTTCAATGGCGGTTCAACCCTGGCCGCGTCCTGGGATGTGCCGCAGATCCTGGCCAACACGGTGCTGGCAGCGGCGGCCGGAACCGGGGCAGGTTACGTGATGGGTCGCCTGAAGGATCAGGTCATCCTGCCTGAAAACTCGATCTCGGGACTGCTGGGCGGCCTGGTCGCCGTTACGGCCGGATGCCATGTGCTGACGCCTTTGGGGGCGATTGCCGTCGGCGGTGCCGGCGGCACTGTCGCCATCCTCGGTGCCATGTTCCTCGAGCGCAAACTGAAGATCGACGACCCGGTCGGTGCCATCAGCGTCCACGGCTTCGCCGGGGTTGTGGGAACGCTGGGTCTTGCCCTGCTGGCGCCTGTGGATCAATTGCCGCTTGGGGCGCGTCTGCCGCAACTGATGGTCCAGTTCGCCGGGGTCGTGGCCTGTTTCATCTGGTGCTTCGGTGCCGGCTGGATCCTTCTGTCGCTCGTGAACCGGTTGCAGCCCCTGCGCCTGGATGCGGCCAGCGAGGAACTCGGCCTCAACGAGGCCGAGCATGGCACACGCCTGGGCATCGGACACGTCGAGGACGCGCTCGACCGTCTGATTGCCGGCAAGGCGGACCTGTCCATGCGGCTCGATGTGTCCAAGGGGGATGATTCAGAACGTCTGACGCGCCTGTTCAATGCCCTGATGGACACGGTGCAAAGCGAGGAACAGGCCCACACAAGGGTCGCGGACGCAAAGCGGACACGCGAGGAAGCCGAACGCCTGTCGGCGCTCGCCAACGCCACGTTCGACGCCATCGTGATCTCGGTGGAAGGCCGGATTCTGGACGGCAACAGGACATTCGAAGAATTGATCGGCTATGACATCAACGAACTCGAAATGCGCGGACTCTACGAATTCGTCGACAACGAACTTGCCGGAACGCTTGAAGAGCACCTGATCAAGGCCGAAAAGGAACCGCGCGAGGTCACGCTGATCAGCCGTTCCGGCGAACGGGTGCCGGTGGAGATCCGCACGAGGGTGATTTCCTATCGCGGGATCCCGACCCGGGTTTCGGCGCTGGTCGACCTGAGGGAACGCAAGAAAGCGGAAGCCCAGATCCTGCATCTGGCGCAACACGACCCGCTGACGGACCTGCCCAATCGCGCGGTCTTCAACGCCGAACTGAACCAGGCGATCAGCCGCTGCGAGTTGAACGGGCAGTTCGCTGCCCTGCTGCTCATCGATCTGGACCGCTTCAAGGACATCAACGACCTCCACGGCCACCCGGCCGGGGATACCGTGATCCGGGTGACGGCGGACCGGCTGAGGCAGGCGTGCCGGGACGGGGATACGGTCTCGCGCCTCGGCGGCGATGAATTCGCGGTCATACAGAACGGCATCCAGTTCTCGAACCAGGCCGAGGACATGGCATTGCGCCTTGTGCAGAAACTGTCCGAGCCGGTCGACTGCGGCCAGGGTCTTGTCCTGAAGCCGAGCGCGAGCATCGGCATTGCCCTGGTCGGTGGCCAGGATGCCGAGGATCAGGTGATCTCCAACGCCGATATCGCCCTTTACAATGCGAAGAACCTGGGCCGGAACACCTATTGCCTGTTCCAGACGGGCATGGGCGATGAGGTTCGTCAGCGCCGCGCCCTTGAAAAGGATCTGAACATGGCCCTGTCGGACGGGCAGTTCGAGCTGTATTTCCAGCCGCGCATGAGCCTGTCCGCGCCCAGGATCGTCGGTTACGAAGCCCTGATCCGGTGGAACCACCCCGAGCGCGGCATCGTCAGCCCGACGGAGTTCATTCCCGTCGCGGAGGCATCGGGACAGATCGTGGCGATCGGAAAATTCGTTCTGGCACAGGCGCTGCACATAGCCTCCCGGACCATCCTGGAAGCAAATATCAGCATCAATGTCAGCCCGGTTCAGTTCCGCGACAAGAATTTTGTCGACGACGTTGAGCGCGCGATCGAGAGCTCCGGAGTGCCTGCGGGCCGCATCGAACTGGAAATCACGGAAAACACCCTGATCGAGGACAATGCCAGGGCGCTGTCCGTCCTGACCAGGTTGAAGGCGATCGGGGTGAAGATCTCTCTCGATGACTTCGGCGTCGGCTATTCCTCCCTGAGTTACCTGAGCCGGTTCCCGTTCGATTGTATCAAGATCGACCGGTCCTTCGTGTCCGAGGCCAAGCGGAACTACGGCTCGCTGGCCATCATCGAAACCGTGGTGCGGCTCGGCAAGGCCCTCAACATGCGTATCGTCGCGGAAGGCGTCGAGGATACGGAAAAGCTCTGCATGCTGGCACAACGCGGCTGCCATGAGGCGCAAGGATACCTGATCGGAATGCCCATGCCGACCAGCAAGCTCTCCCGTGACATCCCCGAAGAGGTCTCCAGGGCGCTCGAAGATCTGAAGTTCGGCGGCTTGCAGGTCTTCGAGGAGGCCAACAAGAAGAATATTGCCAGCTGATCGCTGCCCGGGCGTCGGTCAGAACCATCGCCGACTGCGATGCACCGCAACGCGCTTTGCGGCCCGCCGTGCCCGGTGCGCCTTTTCAGGCTCCCGGGCGGTTCAATAGGGTCGGGAAGTGCGCTAGTTGAGATCGGTTTCGGAGATCGGGATCAGCATGGTCCGGCTCAACAGAGTTTCAGGATCGTGAATTTCCGGCACCTGGGCGCATTCGGTTTGCGGACCGCTGGAGAGCGCCAGCGTTCCTTTCAGGTCCGCGCAGATCGGGATCGCCGCCTGGCGCGTGCCGCCGGCGGCGACCGTCATGACATCCAGCAGGGAACCGTCCGTTTCCTCAAGAGCGATCGAGAAGTGTTTGGCAAACAGGGAAATTGTCCTGTCCGCCGAATAGTTGGCCGCCTGTCCGGGCCCGGAGGAGATCACCAGAGCCTCGGGACGGTCCTTGTGGTCGACGCTGTGGCTTTCCAATAGACCTATATCGACCGCATGCGGATTGTTGGTGTCCAGAACCAGAACGACTTCGCCGGCCGGAATGGCATGCACGAGCGCCGCGAAGGCGGAGGCCGACATCCAGGTGCCGTCGCTGATGGCCTGAACGGTCGTTTCCGGCTTTGCCTCCGCCCACAGTTCAAGCGCATAGCTGCTTGCACTGTCGGCGCTGGCGGTATCCGTCAGGCCGAGCGGCAGGTTGGCATAGATGACCAGGCGATCCCGCGGCCCGAGCGTGTTGGCAAGTTCGGTGGCCTTGAGCTTGAGCGCATGCGCACTGGCGCCTTCATTGACGAGAACATGCCTGTTGGCGGGGTCGGCATCCAGTCTTGGCGCCAGCGACGTCATCACCTTTTCCAGACTGTGCCGGCACACCTCGACGGATTGAGTGTGCCAGGGCGGGCAGATGCCGATCGCCAGGACGTGGTTCTGGCTTGAAGGCTGGTCCTGCGCCTGAGCGGGGACGGGCGGGGTCACCAGCATGGCGAGCATGACTGGAAGGGGCGCAAGCAGCGCCGCCGGGCGCGAAGCGCGCGTCCGCCCGATCATTCCCCTGTAGGTTTCCGCCATCTGTTCTCCCAGTTTCACCGGATGTTCCATGACGCGGGCGGGAACACCTGAAAGTTGCTCCCGGCCGATCTGATAGAGCATGTCGGTCGCGAGACAATCAACGTAAAATGCAGCATTCTGTTATACATCAGAATTCGGAAAACATACTGACTTCACGTGAAGACGGTCTAAATTGAAAAGCGTATATCCATTGAAATTTGGTGCTGTCTGTTAATCAATATTATTTCGGTTTTACAGAAATTGCTGCCGCTGAATCCCGAAGGCAAGAAAGTCCCTGTCGAAAGCTGCGCGTTAAAGGGCCATGCAACGTTCGATTGGCGCTCTTGACCTCCGCTGGCCGCCGGCACATCACGCAAGGCGCCGCAGGCCGGGAAACCTGCGGCTTGCCTATTGGTACTGCGCGCCCAGGCCATCAGAGCGATGCGGCGGCCAGTTCGCTCTTCCGGATCACCAGGCGGCTGACGACGTTTTCCACGATCTTGTAACCGGCTTCCTGGTCCAGCGACATGATCGATTCCGGGTGAAACTGAACTGCCGCGATCGCTTCGCTCTGGTGTTCGATCGCCATGACCACGCCGTCCTCCGTTTCCGCCGTCACGCGCAGGTCCGCCGGCAGCGTGTTTCGCTTGGCAAACAGCGAGTGGTAACGGCCGACAATGACCGGCGCGTCCAACCCGTCGAACAGCAGCGAATTGCCGGAGACCGTGACGGCAGACGGTTTGCCGTGCATCGGAATGTCCAGTTGGCCCAGCTCCGCGCCGAAATATTCGGACAGGGCCTGAAGTCCCAGACAGACGCCGAAAACCGGCAAGGCACGAGCCCGGGCGCGCCCGATCGTGGCCGCGCAATCGAAGTCCTGCGGTTTGCCGGGGCCGGGCGACAGCACCACCAGGTCCGGATTGACGTCGTGGAAAACATGGTCCGCCACAGGCGACCGGTAAGTGACAACCTCCGCGCCGGTCTGCCGGAAATAGTTGGCAAGCGTGTGCACGAAGCTGTCTTCGTGGTCGACCAGCAGGATTTTCAAACCCTGACCCGGCTTCTTGTTTTCCCGCTTTTCCGCGGCCCGTGTCGCCAGGCCGGCTTCGCGCACCGCCGCGCGCATGGCCTCTGCCTTCAGTTCCGTCTCCGCTTCCTCGTCTTCCGGAACACTGTCGTAGAGCAGTGTCGCGCCGGCTCGGATCTGCGCCAGGCCATCCTTGATGCGCACGGTCCTGAGCGTCAGTCCGGTATTCATGTCGCCATTGAACAGCACGGCACCGATGGCACCGCCATACCAGGCGCGGGATGATTTTTCATGGTCCTCGATGAACTGCATCGCCCAGCGTTTCGGGGCGCCGGTGACCGTCACGGCCCAGGTGTGCGACAGGAACGCGTCGAGCGCGTCCATGTCATCGCGCAGGATGCCCTCGATGTGATCCACGGTATGGATCAGGCGGGAATACATCTCGATCTGGCGGCGGCCGATGACCCTGACCGACCCCGGCACGCAAACCCGGCTCTTGTCGTTGCGGTCGACATCGGAACACATGGTCAGTTCCGCCTCGTCCTTGGCGGAATTCAGAAGCTTGCGGATCTGGGCCTCGTCCTCGATCGCATTCTTGCCGCGCCGGATGGTGCCGGAAATAGGGCAGGTTTCCACCCGCCGGCCACCGGTCACGCGTACATACATTTCCGGTGAGGCTCCGACCAGGTATTCCGCATTGCCGAGATTGAAGAAGAACGCATAGGGCGACGGGTTGATCTGGCCAAGGCGGCGGCAGACCGCGGAAGGCGGGTTGGGGCAGGGCTCGTAGAATGTCTGGCCGGGAACCGTCTCGAACAGGTCTCCGCGGCGGAAGTAATCCTTCGCCTGGTCCACCAGGCGCGCATATTCGCCCGGCTCGTGATCGCCGCGGCCCGGGTCCCGGTTCGCGGGGGCGTAGGGATGTTGCTCGCCGCTCCGCTCCATGCCCCTGGTTGTCCGGCCGTTCACGACAAAGTCGTATTCCAGCACATGGGCGCGCTTGCCGTGGTGATCGACGATCAGGATCTCGTCCGGCAGGAACAGCACCACGTCGCGCTGGTCGTCCGGCCTTTGCAGTTTCAGATCGATCGGCTCGAACTGGAAGGCGACATCGTAGCCGAAGGCACCGTAGAGGCCGAGCTGGTCGTCATCGCAGGCGAACATGTCCCGCATCGCCCGGACGATCGAGAAGGTCGAGGGCTGACGGGATCGCTCTTCCTCGTTGAACAGCCTGTCCGGTGTCTTCACGCTCAGGTCGATCCGTGTATCGCCGGCCTCGAAGGTTGCGATGTCCGGGTGGGGTTTCAGCGCCGCGGCGACGGCGGGCAGCAACAGCTTGCCACGCTCATTGAGGGCCCGGATTTCCACCCGCCGGTCGGCCGCCTCCAGCACCAGCGGTGGATTGACCAGGGCCATGTCCCAGCGCGTGTAGCGGCCGGGATACTCATAGGACGAGGACAGGACCGCACCGAGTTCGGTGTCCAGACGGTCGATCCATTCGGACGTTCCCGTTTCATAGTCGGACGGACGCGAGGTTCGCAGGATGGTGATCCCGCTGGCGGTTTCATAGGTCTTGTCGGCCAGCACCGGCATGTTCTTCAGGTCCCGTTCTGGTGGCTGCCTGGAAGCGCCGGCGGCCTTATAAAGCATCAAGGCCGCCAGCGGTATCCCGCGGCGGCCTTTGGTTTGATCTATGTTCCGTTCAGAGCATGACTGATCGCTGGCCGCCTATTTCGCGCCGCGCCACCACCATGCTGCCTTCTGGATCGTGTTCATGCCAAGAGGCATAGCCGAAGGGGCCTGAGATGGCAACGGATTTGTTGGCTGCGCGCGCCTCTCGCCGGGCGCAATCAGGTCTCGGGCGCAGTCGGCGCAGCGGCCGTTTTCCAGTCTCCGGTTCGCAATTGACCGGACCCTCATCTTCGCGCCGGACGGGGATGCCACGGCTGTCCTGAAGTCGAGCGCCGGGGCATTGAGGGTCATGGTGCTGATCGTCTGGGCATTGAGTGAACATGCCGCGAGGAACACGCCGCTACAGACCGCTGTGAACAGGCTCAAGCGCATGAAAGCCACTGCGTCCCCTTCGTTTCGTCGTGATGCTGTCGGCATTTTAACGAAAGATCCGGCAAACTCCACAGATCGAAGCAGGTCAAGCTGGTGCGATTCCCGGTCCCGGCTTGACCGATTGGCAAGGATGCGGTCTTTGCGATGCAACAACACCAGGGAATGCACAGGTGCGTGTCCGGCACCTGTCCGGCGCGTGGTGCCGGTGAAGAGTGCGGCGGACAGGGCATGATGAGGGGCGCATGGAACACTACGAACTGATTGTCATCGGCAGCGGACCGGCCGGTCGGCGTGCCGCGATCCAGGCCGCCAAATTCGGCCGCAAGGTTCTTGTGGTCGAACGCGGGCTCCGCGTCGGCGGCGTGTCGGTCCATACCGGCACCATCCCCTCCAAGACCCTGCGCGAGACGGTCCTGAATCTGACCGGCTGGCGCGAGCGCGGCTTTTACGGCCGGGCGTATCGTGTCAAGGACGACCTGACCGCCGCCGACCTGCGCGCGCGCCTCCACATCACCCTTGATCACGAGGTCGAGGTGCTGGAACACCAGTTTGCCCGCAACAAGGTCGACACGATCAGCGGCGAAGCCCGCTTTGTCGATCCGCACAAGATCGAGGTCGAAGGCGACGCGGGTGAAGTCCACACGTTTTCCGCAGACAGGTTTGTCATCGCGGTGGGCACAAAACCGTTTCGCCCGGACTATGTCCCGTTTGACGGTCAATATGTCCTCGACAGTGACGATATCCTGGACCTGAACGAGCTGCCGCGATCGATCGCGGTCATCGGGGCTGGCGTCATCGGCGTCGAATACGCCTCGATCTTCTCCGCGCTGGATGTGCATGTCACGCTGGTGGAACCGCGCGAGACCATGCTCGATTTTCTGGACAAGGAACTGGTGGCGGATTTCACCCATCAGTTGCGCGACCGGGGCATGGCGCTGCGTTTCGGCTCAAAAGTGGACCGGATCGAGAAACACGGACCCGGCAATTGCGAGATCACGCTGGAAGGCGGGCGATGCGTGCGCTCGAACGTGGTCCTGTTCGCCGCCGGGCGGATGGGAGCAACGCCCGCCCTCGAACTGGAAAATTGCGGCCTTGAGGTCGACCACCGCGGCCGGCTCCAGGTGGATCCGATGACCTTCCAGACCAATGTCCCGCATATTTTCGCCGCCGGCGACGTGATCGGCTTCCCGAGCCTTGCCTCGACCTCTATGGAACAGGGCCGCATTGCCGCCTGCCATGCGCTCGGCGAAAAGGCCTACGATCCGCCGGAATATTTTCCCTACGGCATCTACGCGGTCCCGGAAATCTCCACCGTCGGCATGACAGAGGAAGAAATCCGTGAACGCGGCATTGCTTATGAATGCGGCGTCGCCCGGTTCCGCGAGACCTCTCGCGGGCATATCATGGGCCTGGATACCGGTCTCCTGAAAATGATCTTCTCACTCAAGACGCGGCGCCTGCTGGGCTGCCATATTGTCGGGGAAGGGGCGACCGAGCTGGTGCATATCGGCCAGGCGGTTCTCAATCTGCGCGGCACGCTGGAATATTTCGTCGAGAACACCTTCAACTACCCGACACTCGCCGAAGCCTACAAGATCGCCGCCCTCGACGCCTGGAACCGCATGCCGCCGCAGGAAGAGTGAGACGGAACCCGACCGCCGATCCGGAACGCTCTGCCGCCTTTCACAAGAAACAGCTTCAACTTTCGCAAAATGGCGCCGGGCCGTGCGACCGGTTAGCTTGAACAGTGAAGTTTCCTTTCTTTAGGCCCATCCAAGGATCGACGATGCCGCAGACCCTGCTTGTGAAAAACGCCGAGATGCTGGTCTCCATGGACGGTGCCCGCCGCGAGATCGCCGGTGGCGGGCTTTATGCCGAAGACGGCATCATCCGGCAGGTCGGCCCGATGCAAGACCTGCCGGAAACGGCCGACCGGGTGATCGACGCCTCGGGACAGATTGTCCTGCCGGGCCTCGTCAACACCCATCATCACCTCAACCAGACGCTCACACGCAATCTGCCGGCGGCCCAGAACACCAACCTGTTTCCATGGCTGCAGGCCCACTACAGGGTCTGGGCGCGGACCAATCCCGATGCCTCGCGTGCCAGCACCCTCGTGGGTCTCGCCGAACTGGCGCTGTCCGGCTGCACCACCGTGTTCGACCACACCTATCTTTTCCAGAGCGGCAACAAGGTCGACTACCAGATCGAGGCGGCGCGGGAGATCGGCGTGCGCTTTCACGCCAGCCGCGGTTCCATGTCGCTTGGCGAAAGCAAGGGCGGTCTGCCGCCGGACGACTGCGTCGAGGACGAGGAAGAGATCCTGAAGGACACCGTCCGGGTGATCGACCGCTATCATGACGCCGGCCCGGGTGCGATGACCCGCATCGTCGTGGCGCCCTGTTCGCCCTTTTCCGTCTCCCGGGATCTGTTGATCGAGAGTGCGCGTCTTGCCCGCGACAAGGGCGTGATGCTGCACACCCATCTGTGCGAAACCTCCGACGAGGAACGCTACACGCTGGAGCGTTTCGGCAAGCGGCCGGTGGACTGGATGGAAGGGCTCGACTGGACCGGCCCGGACGTTCTGGTTCGCCCATGCGATCCATGTGAACGATGACGAGATCCGGCTGTTCGCGCAGACCGGCTGCGGCGCTGCCCATTGCCCCTGTTCCAACATGCGGCTGGCGTCCGGCATCGCCCCGGTCAAGAAATACATGGCCGCGGGTGTCCGGGTCGGCCTCGGCGTCGACGGCTCGGCCTCCAATGACGGCTCCGGCATGTTGGCCGAGGTGCGTCAGGCGATGCTGCTTGCCCGACTGGAACTGGGCCTGAGGCCGGCGGAGGGGACGGACCGGCAAGCCCTTCTGCCGCCGTCACATCCTTCGAGAGCCGGGGAATGGATGACGGCCCGCGAGGCTCTGGAACTGGCAACACTGGGCGGTGCCTCCGTTCTCGGCCGCGAGGACATCGGCTCCCTGGGGCCGGGAAAATGCGCCGACTTCTTCACGCTGGACCTGACGACGCTGAATTATGCGGGGGCTCTCCACGATCCTGTCGCTGCCACAGTCTTCTGCGCCCCGCAGGTGGCGAAGACAACGGTTGTCCACGGGCGTGTGATCGTTCAGGACGGAGAGGTGGTCACCCTGGACATGGAACCGGTGATACGGGACCACAATCGCCTCAGTCTGGAACTGGCGGCGGGAGAATAGGCGGCTTCGCTCCGGAGAGGTTCAGGACCCGTCAGCACGTGTTGCCGGCAAGGTCATCGCGAAGTTCTCCGTATTTGCCATCCCGAACGGCAGCGGGTCGCTCCACGGGACTGTATTCAGCCGTTCAGCACAACCAGCAATTTTCCGGTGCCTGCGCGTCCGTGACCTCGCCGCCGTCCTGGATCCAGCTGGTGATGCCCTTTTCGACATTGGCGACCCTGGTGAAGCCGGCCTGGCCGGCGAGATATTCGGACAGCATCTGGCTGCGCCGGCCGGTGCGGCAGATAAGGACGAGTTCATCTGCCGGGCCGGAGATCAGTTTCTGCAGCTCCGCGCCGAAACCGGGGTTCACCTTGCCGTCCTGGTCGAAAAAGGTCAGCAGATGGCTGCCCGGGATGACCCCGGTCTGTTTCCATTCGTCCGGCCGGCGTATGTCGATCACGGTGGTGCCCGCCGCAAGTTTCGCCTTCAGGTCCTCATTGCCGATGTCGGAGAACTTCTTCGCCTTGACGTCAAGCAGCTCGATCTCGAATTTCAACGTGGCATCGGGCGGGATGACGCCACCGGCGCCCTTTGAGCCATAGGCCATGTCCGGCGGAATGATCAGCTCTCGCTTGCCGCCGACCTGCATGCCTTCGACGCCCTGTTCCCAGCCCGGGATCACCCGGCGCTCGCCGAGCGTGAAGGAAAACGGCGTACCGCGGTCGACACTGCTGTCGAACTTGGTGCCGTCCATCAGCCAGCCGGTGTAATGCACCACCACCGTCTCGCCGACATTGGCCTCCTCGCCGGTGCCTTTTTCGATGTCGCGTATCTGCATCTCTTCCTGGGCGGCGGCGGATACCGTCAAAAGGGCGGGAAGGGCGAGGGCGGCCAGCCATTTCATGATCATCGGGTCATCACCTGCTTGCGGTCTGTATCTTTGTGCGAAAAGTTGCCGCCAAGGTTCACGATTGGCGGCGGGATTGCAATTCAACGCTATTTGATGGCGGATCTTTGACAAGAGGACGGGACGACGCAGCCGTGAGAGAACCGGGCACCCTCAGGTGAGCGGCACGTGGATCGGCCCTGGGAAAACCTCATCAGGAGAAGCCGCGGCAGGTCCACAGCCTAAGGCAACTTCTTTTCTTCCGCCGAGCGCAGGAGTTTTTCAAGCAGGCCGGACAGGTGCTGCTGTTCTTCCGCGCTCAGTCCGTCGACCGCCCCGTGCTGAACCTCGATATAGTCCGGGATCTTCGATTTGATCAGGGTCAGGCCTTTCGGGGTCAGGCAGACCGACAGGGCACGGCGGTCGTCCGGATGGGGTGTCCGCTCAATCAGACCGGCTTTTTCAAGCTTGTCGAGACGGGCGGTCATGCCCCCGGAACTCATCATCGTGGTCCGGTACAGTTCGGTGGGGGTCAGCTTGTAGGGTGGACCCGAGCGCACCAGGGTCGCCAGAACATCGAACTCGCCGGTCTTGAGCCCGATCTCCGCATAGGCCGGAGCCAGATAGTCACGGCTCATGACCTGTGCGGCTTCGCTCAACCGGCCGAGCAGCACCATTGGCGACAGCCGGTCACGGACTTCCGGCATTTCCTTTTGCCATTGCCGCCGGGCCCGCTCGGCACGGTCGGTGAGGAGATCTTCCGGATCCCCGAACAGGGCTTCCTTGGAAGGGGCCGGATCTCGTGATTGCTTGCTCATGGAAAAGTGTCCGATCCAGTCAGTCCGCGCATCCGGGGAACCTGGATCCCGGTATGTGCCGGATGCGGGTCAACACGCTGAAAACAGGTTGTTTCCTTGCCGGAAACCTGACCGCAGCACCGTCGAATGTCAATGAAAATCAAGAATCTTTAAATCAAGAATCTTGAAATAAAGATAAAATAGGTTATCTCATGTCCGAAGCGCGCGGAACTGTGACGGCGCTGACGAGTGTCGTGAAAGGACAATGCGATGACAGCCCCGATCAGATCCGTACGGACATTGAAAGCAGATGGTTCCGGTCACGGACAAGTTGATACCCCGTCCGGGGCCGTGAAGATGTTTGAACAGCCTGTGGTGCTGCTCCTTGTCGTCGGCAGCTTTCTCGCGGTTTCCACGGTGATTGCCAAGGCGGCACCTGCGGCCGGGTGGCATCCCCTGGCCCTGTTGCAATGGTCCATTCTCGGCGGTGCGGCCGGTCTCTTCGTGATCACACGGCTTGCCATGCCACGATATCGCCGCGCCGGACCGGGGCGCGCACGGCCGGACACAGGGCAACTTGCCGTCTATCTCATTGTCAGCGGGGTGTTGTTCATTGCGCCGAACATGATCGCCTTCTCAGCCGCTCCCAGGGTCGGCGCGGGGTTCGTGTCACTGAGCTTTGCCTTCCCGCTGGTCCTGACCTATGCCTTTGCCGTGCTGCTGCGTCTTGAACGGCTTCAGGCGTTGCGCGGGGCAGGGGTGCTGGCCGGTCTCGCCGGCGCCGTGCTGCTGGCGGTTTCAGGCAAGGACCTTGATGTCGACGCCTCCTGGTGGACGATGTTTGCCCTGTCGATCCCGGTTTTCCTGTCCGTTGGAAACATCTACCGGACCCTGCGCTGGCCGGTGGGCGCGCGACCGGTGGATCTCGCTCTCGGCATGATGGCGGCCGGTTTCACCGCGCTCGCCCTGTTCAATGCGATGGCGGGTATCCCGCTGACGCCGATTGCCTGGAGCCTCGCCAGTCTCGGCCTCCTGATCGCCCAGATGGCAATCTTTGCCTTGCAGTACGGGCTCTATTTCAGGTTGCAACAGACGGCAGGTCCTGTCTATCTCAGCCAGATAGGGTCGGTGGCGGCTGTGGTCGGCCTCGGTTTGGGGCATCTGGTGTTCGGCGAGGTGCCGGACATGGCGAAACTGGCCGCCGTCGCTTCGGTCGGCGCCGGGATCGTTCTGGTGTCCCTGCGCCGGGGCGCGTCCTGATCAGGCGAAACGCGGTTTGCCGGCGGCCTCAGCCCCACAGCCAGGCCGCACCGCGCACGCCTGAGCTGTCACCATGAACAGCCTTGCGGATAGGTGTTTCGAACGTATCGGAAAAGATGAAGGGCAGCATGGCCGCCGGCAGGTCGTCATAGAGTTCGTCGATGTTCGACATGCCGCCGCCAAGCACGAACACGTCCGGGTCCAGCAGATTGGCGGACATGGCCAGGGAGCGTCCGAGACGGCTGACATAAGCCTCGTAGACTCTCACCGCCGTTGCATCGCCGGTGCGTTTCAGCGCCATGATCTCGTGGCCCTTCAGAAGGTGTCCGGTCCTGTCCTTGTAGTCGAGCTGAAACCCGGTGCCCGAGCACCAGCGGTCGATAACGCCCTTGTGCCCGATCCAGCTGTCCGGTCCGGGAAATTCCTCCGCTGTCAGCCAGGGCACGGTGATCGCGCCCCATTCGCCGCCGATGCCGTTGGCGCCAAGGTGGGCTTTGCCGTCGATCGCGATGCCGGAACCGCAGCCCGTGCCGATAATGATGGCATGAACGACATGTCCCCCGGCGCCCGCGCCATCTGTGGCCTCCGAGACAGCCAGGCAGTTGGCATCGTTCTGGATGCGCACGGGCCGGCCAAGGACCGCCTGAAGATCCTTGTCCAGCGGCTTGCCGTTCATCCAGGTGGAATTGGCGTTTTTCACCAGACCCGTTTTGGGGGACAGAGACCCCGGAATGCCAAGGCCGAGCGTGCCGGTTTCGGCCGTGGCCTGTTCTGCCGCCTCGACCAGATGCCGAACGGCGTGCAGACAGCCGTCATAATCGTCGCGGGGGGTGTCCAGCCGTTGCCGGAACATCTCCGCGCCCGCGTCGGACAGCGCGATGATCTCGATTTTGGTCCCACCCCAGTCAATACCCAGGCGCATGTCAGTCCATCCGTGTTGGCAATTCGAAAGCCGCGGGGCCATCGGCGAGTTCGTGCGCCTGTTTGCCGTAGCTTTTGAATTTGGTCAGGATTTCGGCCATTTCCCGATCATCGAGCAGGACCGGATCTCCGAGGGAAAGCGCGGACAGATACTGGTCTGCCAGATCCTCGACGCCCTCGGCGACCGAGAGTGCCTTCTTGAGCGTCGGCGCACCGGCGATCTGTCCGTGATTGGCAAGGAGGCAGGCATTGCGCGAACCAAGCGCCGCGACCATGGCTTCCGACAGGGCCCTCGTGCCGAAGCTGGCGTAGTCCGCGCACGCGATCCGGTCGCCCCCCGCAAGCGCGACCATATAGTGAAAGGCCGGAATTCCACGCCGGTGGCAGGACAGGGCGGTGGCGCGGGGGCTGTGGCAATGAACGACCGCGCCGCACTCCGGCCTGGCGAGATAGAAGTCCAGATGCATGCGCCATTCGGAAGAAGGCAGAATGTCCCCCCGGTATCGTCCCTTTAAATCAAGGGCGACGATGCTGTCGTCGCGCAGCTCTTCATAGGGTGTTCCCGACGGGGTCACCAAAAAGCCGGAATCTGTACGTGCACTGACATTGCCGGAGGTGCCCTTGGTCAGTCCCAGCCGGGGCAATGCGCGCGTGGTCTCGATGATTTCGCGGCGCAGATCGGCTGAGTCGACTGGGAAGGTGGACATTCTGAACCTTGTAGGCTGAATCTGCGGACCTGTGCACATGTGCTCGGGCCGGATTGCAGGAGGATCGTTGAACAGGTGCCTAAATGACAGCTATCCGGTTGCGTTTTCAAGAGTTTGCTTCGATAAATTCTCAATCCCCGGCCCTCCGGTCGGGTGGCAAGGCGAGTTGAACGGAAATGACGGGACTCGCGAACAGGGTCTGGGAGCGGCTCAAGGCCTGGAGACCGGTACCGGGTGACGGCCGCGAAGACCTGCGCCCCGGCGGACGGCCCGCAGCGCGCGGCACCGGCCCGCGATGGGCCGAGTCCGAAGCAGACGACCTCCAGGCCCCTGCACGGGACAAGCCGGACAACCGGGCGCACCCGCCGGCTGCCGGCAGGCCTCAGGTAACGGCCTTTTATGTCTGGGGAACACTTGCGCTGCTCATGATGGGCTTCGCGCTGGCGGGGATTGCCCTGCATCTGCGGCAGGACGTGGCGGGGGACACCGCTCCACGTCTGGCCGATCCGCTGTCACCTCTGCCGCAAAGGGAGCGCGAGGCCCTGCTCGATCCGGCGCCGGAGCTGGCCGCCGAATTGAAGCGCGGATTTCACGGCGCGCCGGATACGCTGTGCGACGAGTTGCGCGCGCTTGGTCTCGCAAATCAGGGCTGGCACAGGGCACCGTTCCAGACAGGCCGCTGGCAGTGCGCGTCCGATCTGGTGCCCCTGACGACACCGAGCGTGGACTACGGTTCCACGACCCTGTTTTTCCTGTTGCGTGGTTCGTCCGAGGACAGCATCGACTATCTCCGTATCAAGCTGGTGGTCGAGGATCCGCGCCAGAAGCAGATCGGGCTCGATGCGGTCTGGCTGGTGATCGATGCGCTCGCGGACCGCTTTGGCTGGACGATGCCGGACAGGTTTCGCGCCGCTGTCGCCGGGTTTCGGAAACTGGAAACAAGCCACCACGGCGTACGTGTGTCCGTGGCACCCGAGGATCCCGCCCTGACGGGAGATCCGCTTGCCAGCGGGCGCCTGAACATCATCATGAATTTTGGCGAGCCGGACCTGATCCGCCCTGCGGACAAGTTCCGCCAGGCGCCGCCGCTTGAAAGTGGCTGGGAGGTCAGGGACCGGACCGGTCGGGCAGGGGAATGAACTCCTCCGCGTCGCCTGGAACAGTATCGAAACGGCCTGTGCGCCAGTCCTCCTTGGCCTGTTCGATGCGTTCCCTGGACGAGGACACGAAGTTCCACCAGATGTAGCGCCTGCCGTCCATCGGCTCGCCGCCGAGCACGACGAAGCGCGCGGGTATCGAAGTGTTGTTCTCGATGACGAGGTGATCGCCCGGCTTGAAGACAAGCAGTTGCGCCGGATCGAAGCTCTGGCCGGCGATGGTGATCCGGCCGGAAACCGTGTAGAGTCCGCGTTCCTCCCAGCTGGCGTCGAGTGGAATTTTCGCGCCGGGGTCAAGACAAATGTCCGCGTAGAACATGTCCGAAGCGGTCGTCACCGGAGCCTTGTGGCCATAGAGTTCGCCGGCGATCAGCTTGACGGAGGCGCCCTTGTCTGAAAATTCCGGCTGCTCCTGAGACCCGAAATGCTGGAAGGACGGCTCTCCTTCCTCAAGATGCCTTGGCAGGGCAACCCAGCTTTGCAGTCCGAACAACGTCCGGTTCAGCATCTTGCGGTCAGGTTGCTCCCGCTCGGAATGAACGATGCCCTTGCCCGCGCTCATCCAGTTCAGCGCGCCCGGGGCAATAGCGATTTCAGTTCCCAGACTGTCGCGGTGATACATTTCCCCCTCGAAGAGATAGGTCACCGTTGCAAGACCGATATGGGGATGCGGGCGCACGTCGATACCGCCGCCGACAAGTAGTTCCGCCGGTCCCATCTGGTCGAAGAAAATGAACGGACCGATCATGCGCCGCCGCACGGACGGCAGCGCTCGACGCACGGAGAAGCCGCCGAGATCAGAGGTTCGCGGCACGATGACCATTTCAACGGGATCGCAGCTCGCGGCGTTGCCGGCGACCGGGTCGGGGGTGTTCAACCAGCTCATTTGCCATTCCCTCAACATGAATGTGCGTCTGAAACTCAGATAAGGTCCTCTCCGTCAGAATGTCCATTGAACAGTGCGTTTCCGCCTTTTCAATGCTGCAGGGATCGTTATAAAGGCCAGCCCTTCGCGCAAATTTGGATAGGTCATCATGAAACGCGTCATGATCGTCGGTGCCCCTGGATCCGGCAAGAGCACGCTCGCGCGTGCGCTTGGCAAGAAAACCGGTCTGCCGGTTCATCACATGGACAAGATCCACCACGGGCCGGACTGGGCCGCACGCTCGGAGGTGGAAAAGGACCGGCTCATCCGTGAAGTGCATGTTCTGGACCGCTGGATATTCGAAGGCGGACATTCGAAGACCTACAAGGAAAGGGCCGCCCGCGCCGACACCTTCATCTGGCTTGATGTGCCCGTTGGCCGGCGCCTGTTTCGTGTGTTGCGCCGATCCGTGAGATATCGTGGCCGCAGCCGCCCGGACCTCCCGGACGGCTGTGTGGAACGTTTCAACCTGCAGACCCTCGAGTTCTTTTATTTCATCTGGCGAACACGTCACAGCTCCCGGCGCAAGCTGGAAGCCATTTTTCGCGCGCCGCCGGCTCATCTGACGGTCCACCGGATGGAAACGTTCGCCGACGTCAGGCAATTCCTCGACGGCCTCGCGGACGCCACTGAACCCGCGCGCCTGCCTTGACAGCGAGCGTGCTGGGCGACATGGCAGGTCCGGCAACATTTTTTACCGGCAGGGCGGTGCAAGCATGAAACTCGATCCTTTCTATCTCATCGTCGACAGCTCCGAGTGGATCGCGCGGCTGGTGCCGCTTGGCGTCAAGCTGGTTCAACTTCGTATCAAGGATGCGCCGCAAGACAGGCTGAGCCATGAAATCGCCGCGTCGAAAGCGGTCTGCGAAGATCACGATTGCCAGTTGATCGTCAACGACCACTGGCGCCTTGCCATCGATGAAGGCTGCGATTTCGTTCATCTGGGTCAGGAAGATCTTGCCGACGCGGACCTCGCCGCCATTCGCAACTCCGGTCTCAAGCTGGGTGTTTCCACCCATGACGGCGATGAACTCGACACGGCCCTTGCCGTCGAACCGGACTATGTGGCGCTGGGCCCTGTTTACCCGACCGTCTCGAAAGACCTGAAATGGGCCCCCCAGGGTCTGGACAGGATCGGTGGATGGAAGAGGCGTATCGGCGGACTGCCTCTTGTCACGATCGGCGGCCTTACGCTGGAAAGGGTGTCGGGCGTTTTTGAACACGGCGCCGACGCGGCCGCCGTCATTTCCAACGTCACCGGCAATCAGGACCCGGAAGCCAGGACACGGGCGTGGCTTGCGCTGACCGAAACATGGCGGTGAAGGTCGGGGCGCCCGATCAGAAAGATCTTCGACTTCGGGTGCCGCTCAGGCGAATATCGCCTTGTCGCACGCGACCTGGTCGCGCAGGAAATCCCTGACGGCGGCCACATGGCGCAAGGGCCGGGAGCTTTCATGGGTCACCATCCAGTAGGCCCGGTGGATCTTGATTTCCGGCAGTATCGCAACAAGGCCGGGATCTCCGCGGGCGATGAAATCGTGCAGGATGCCGATGCCCGCGCCGGCGCGCACCGCCTCTGTCTGGCCGAGGGCGGAGGCGATTTCGAACCGGGCCGACCAGTTGCGCGTTATCTCCGTGCCATAGCTGAGCGAGGGCGAATAGAGAATGTCCTCCACATAGCCGATCAGGTCGTGCGCGCTTAGATCGCTGGCATTTCCGGGTGTGCCTTGCCGGTCGAGATAGCTCCTGGAGGCGTAAAGGCCGAGCGCGTAGTCCACCAGTTTGCCCGCGACGAGGCGCCCGGTTTCCGGCCGGTCGACCGTGACCGCTATGTCGGCTTCCCGACGTGACAGCGAAAAGGAGCGGGGCATGGGGACGAGCTGGATCGTCAGGCCCGGATGCCTTTCGGTGAGCTTGCCCAGGCGCGGTGCGAGATAGGCAACCCCGAACCCGTCCGGCGCGCCGATACGCACAGTGCCGCCAATGCCGGGCGTGTCGCCCGCAAGATCCGCCTGGGCGGCGACGGCTTCCCCTTCCATGCGTTCCGCCCGTTCAAAGAAACGGCTGCCGCCTTCGGTCAGAACACATCCGGACGTTGATCGGTCGAAAAGGCGGGTGCCCAGGCTTTCTTCCAGGGCCGTGAGCCGACGGGCAACCGTCGCGTGGTTCACGCCCAGCCGCCGGGCGGCCGCAAGGATCTGTCCCGTGCGGGCGATGGCCAGGAACACACGGATATCATCCCAATTCATTGCAAAAGGGCTCCATGACAGGCGGGCTTAGCCTCGGTCCCCGATCAACCTGAGCCGGTGGTTTTGTCCGGCAAGCCATGTCTTGACCGCGCGATCGGTCGAGACCTGCGGATGACAATCGGGGGGGATTGCATCTATCGTTCTGGAAGACGGGTGTATTTTCGGGCGAGCGCATTTGGAAATTCTGCCATAACTACAAAAATTGCACAACAGAACCGGAAATCTGCGGCTTGTTTGATGCAAAAATAAAAGTCAGAAAGACGGCATACAGAACGCACAAGAGCTTGGCCTGCGCGTCAGGACATTTGGGAGCAACGGAAAATGCAGAAGATCGGTCATTTTATCGGCGGCAAGCGCGTGGAGGGCACGTCCGGCCGTTTTGCGGATGTCTTTAATCCGGCAACGGGCGAAGTACAGGCACAGGTCGCGCTCGCCAGCCAGCAGGAGATGGACGCTGCCATCGGCAATGCCGCCGCCGCGCAGCCGGCCTGGGCAGCGACCAACCCGCAGCGCCGTGCCCGTGTGATGATGAAGTTCGTCGACTTGCTCAACCGCGACATGGACAAGCTGGCCGAGGCGCTGTCCCGTGAACACGGCAAGACCCTGCCGGACGCCAAGGGCGACGTGATTCGCGGCCTGGAAGTTGCCGAATTCTGCATCGGCGCGCCGCATCTCCTGAAGGGCGAATATACCGAGGGCGCAGGGCCGGGCATCGACATGTATTCCATGCGCCAGCCGCTCGGCGTTGTCGCCGGCATCACGCCGTTCAACTTCCCTGCCATGATCCCGATGTGGAAATTCTGTCCGGCGATCGCGGCCGGAAACAGCTTCATCCTGAAGCCGTCCGAGCGCGATCCGTCCGTGCCGATCATGCTCGCCGAACTGATGATCGAGGCCGGTCTGCCCGCCGGTATCCTGAACGTCGTCAACGGCGACAAGAGCGCCGTGGATGCCATTCTGGACGACGAGACGATCCAGGCGGTCGGCTTCGTCGGCTCCACCCCGATCGCGCAGTATGTCTATTCCCGCGCGACGGCCTCCGGCAAGCGCGCCCAGTGCTTCGGCGGTGCCAAGAACCACATGATCATCATGCCGGATGCGGACATGGATCAGGCCGCCGACGCGCTCATCGGCGCCGGCTACGGCGCGGCCGGCGAACGCTGCATGGCCGTATCCGTGGCGGTTCCGGTCGGCGAAAGCACGGCGAACGCGCTGATCGAGAAACTCGCACCGAAGGTCGAGGCCCTGAAGATCGGTCCGTACACGGCCGGCAATGATGTCGACTTCGGCCCGCTGGTCACGAAGGAGGCGCTTGCGCGCGTCAAGGGCCTGGTCGAGCAGGGCATCAAGGAAGGTGCCAAGCTCGTCGTCGACGGCCGGGATTTCTCCATGCAGGGCTATGAGGACGGCTTCTTCATGGGCGGTTGCCTGTTCGACAATGTCACGAAAGACATGGACATCTACAAGACCGAGATCTTCGGACCGGTGCTGTCCGTTATCCGCGCCGAGACCTACGAGGAAGCCCTCGACCTGCCGATGAGCCACGAATACGGCAACGGCACGGCGATCTTCACAAGGGACGGCGACACTGCCCGTGACTTTGCCTCCCGCATCAACATCGGCATGGTCGGTATCAACGTGCCGATCCCGGTGCCGCTTGCCTATCACACGTTCGGCGGCTGGAAGAAATCCGGCTTTGGCGACCTCAACCAGCACGGTTCCGACGGGTTCAAGTTCTACACCCGCACGAAGACCGTGACCTCCCGCTGGCCGTCGGGCCTGAAGGACGGTGCCGAGTTCTCCATTCCGACGATGAAGTAGACATCGCTGCGCGTTGAAGTCTGAATGGCGCTTCCGGCCTCGGCCGGGAGCGCCATATTTCGTTGAGAAAGCGGACCGGCTTCAGGAAACGGACTGGATCGCGGTCCCGGGCAGGTACCACCAGGCCCCGGCGACCAGGGCCAGAATCAGGACGCCGTAAAGCCAGAAGAAAAACCAGAAAGCAGTCGTCTGCCGCGCACGGTGGAGGTAAACCGGGGGCAGCAGGACTTTTCCGGCGGCAAAATCCCTGATCAGGCAACTCGTCCAGAATGCCAGGAACAGAAACAGGATCAGACCGATTGCAGCCTGCACGTAGGCGCCCGAAAACGACAGCACGACTGCCAGAGTCACGCCAAGCGCCAGGACCAATGAGGCAAGCGCACGCGCCATAATGATGAAGGTGTAGTCACCGATACCGGGTTTGCTGCTGCTCATGACGCTCTCCCGCCGGGAGGGGTGTCGAGTGCCCGGCTCGCGGTATTGGCGGTCAATTGGCGGACAGATGCAAGCCGGCGCAGTGCTGTCAGCTCTGGAAAACGCACCATGTCGGCAACAAAGGCGGATAAATTCAGTCCGCTTCGGCTCAAACCGTGGCAATCTGCCGCTTGAATTCGCGAGGGGAGCGCGACATCAAGAGCCAATGAAACAAAACGTTGAGCAGGGTGGGGACGCCGGAGCCGGACCGGTGGCGACAACGCAAACGAATTCGGATCCGGATACGGGCATCGGTCATCCGGTTGAAGGTGAGCGCAAGGCCTTGTCGCGGGGGGGCGTCTTGCTGGCGGTCGCCGATCTTCTCTGGATTCCCCAGGCCGGACTGATCGCCTTTGCCTTCGGGGTCATGGTGACATCCCTTCATGGAACGGGGGATGGCCTCCCGCCGGACAGCATCCGCTCCGCTCCGCTGGCTGGATCCCTCGCGGGATCCTTGGCAGGACTTGTGCTCATTGCGATCGTCCGGGTGGTGCTGCAGAAGACTGGCCTGGATCTGGCCCGGAAAGCCGCGCGCAGCCTGCAGAGCCGTGCACGCGCCGAGTTGCTGGCGGCGGCGGCCGACTGCTCGCCCGCGGCGGCGTTTCCGGCGTCGGGTGCCTTCGCAGCCCATGTCACCGAGCAGGTCGGCCATCTGGGTCCCTATTACGGCAATTTCGTCCCGCAGACGGTCCGCTTGAAACTGGTGCCGCTCGGGATCGTTCTTGCAACGGCCTGGTTCAGTTGGCTTGCCGCCCTGATCCTGCTGATCTGCGGTCCTCTGATCCCGGTGTTCATGGCACTCATCGGCACGAAGGCCAAAGCTGCCAGCGCGGACCAGCAGGAGGAACTGACACGCCTGAGCGGGGTCCTGCTCGACCGCATCCGGGGGCTCGAAACCCTGGAACTGTTCGGGGCGCTGCAGCGAACCCGCGAGGATATCGCCGGCGCGGGAGAGAAATTCCGGACAGGCACGATGCGTGTCCTCAAGATCGCTTTCCTGTCATCGACGGTTCTGGAACTTTTTTCCGCGCTCGGCATCGCCTTTTGCGCCGTTTTCGTCGGCTTTTCCCTTCTCGGTGAAATATCGACCGGAACCTGGGGGCAGCCGCTCGGCTATGCCACCGGCCTGTTCATCCTGTTGCTCGCGCCGGAATTCTTCTCGCCGCTCAGGGCCTATGCCGCGGCCTATCACGACCGGGCCGGGGGGCTGGCCGCACAGGACAAACTGTCCCGGATCCTGATGCAAGGCCGGGCAGGGGCCGCGCCCGTGCCCATATCCGAGCCCGTGGCCGTCCCCGCACAATGGAAGACCTTCAGGGTCGGGGAAGAAACCCCTGCCTTGACGCAACCCCCGGCAATCTCGTTGCGGTCCGTGAGCCTCGTTCTTGGGGCACGCACGGTCTTTCAAGATCTCACTCTGGAAATCGAACCGGGAGAAACCGTGTTTCTGACCGGGGCAAGCGGCAGCGGCAAGACCAGCCTCCTGGACACGATTCTGGGCTTTCACCTGCCTGGCAAGGGGCAGGTCAGGATCGGCGGCCTCGCGCCCGGGCAACACGGCCCGGACTTTCTGCAATCCGTAAGCTGGCTCGGTCAGGCACCGCGGCTGTTTCACGGCAGCCTGAGAGCGAATCTTCTCAAGGGTGCGGGCGACCCCGCGGCAGTCAGCGACGCGGACATCCGGACGGCACTTGATCTGGCCGGGGCCCTGCCACTGGTCGATCGCCTGCCGCAGGGACTGGCGACACGTTTGGGCGAAGACGGCTTCGGCCTTTCGGCCGGAGAAATCCGGCGCGTGGCACTGGCCCGGGCCGCCCTGAGACACCATTCCAGACTGTTTCTTGCCGATGAACCGACGTCAGGCTTGGACGAGGACACCGCCGCAGCGGTGATCGGAGGCCTGACCCGGCTCGCGCAGGGCCGCACGACGGTCATCGCAACCCACGATCCGGCTGTTCTCGACCTGCCGGGACGGGTGATCGACCTGGGCGCGTATCCTGTCGTCCGGCATCAGGAGGCGGTGACATGAGAGCCGTCCGGGAAATCATTCGCGCCCAGTTTCGCCATGACCGCGTCGCCTTCGTGCTGGCGATCCTGGTTGCGCTGCTGCCCGCAGCTGCGGGCCTTCTCCTGCTGGGTGTTTCCGGCTGGTTCATTACGGCGGCTGCAATCGCCGGCCTGACCGGTGCGTTCCTGAACATCTTCGTACCGAGCGCGCTCATTCGCGGGCTGGCAATCCTGCGCACCGGGGGACGATACGGCGAGCGTGTCCTGACCCATGACGCCACGTTCCGGTTCCTGGCAAACTTGCGCAACCAGGTCTTCACCGGGTTCACAGCCAGCCGCAAGCGCGGCGCGCGGTCCGGTCTGCTGCTCAACCGGCTGACGCTCGATATTGCCGCTCTCGACACGGTGTATCTGCGGATTGTCGTACCCGCCGCGCTCGCTGCGGTTCTTGCTCCTGCACTGCTGTGGTGGTGGGCGGGCATATCCGTGCCGGTGCTGATCACCGGCATCGCATTCTTGAGCGCATGGGCGATGCTGGCCTGGCTGTCCTTTGCGCGGGCGGACAGGAAAGCCGCCCGGCGGGCGGATGCGGCGCTGGAAGCCATGCGCCTGCGCACGGCGGATCTGGTCGCCGGCCGTCGGGATCTTGCCATCTACGGCGGCCTGGATGTGGCCGCGCAAGCTGTGCTGTCGGCCGGAGAGCGCCTTGAAGCCGCGGAAGACACGGAGGAGCGGCGTATCTTGATCCTTGGCGCAGCTTCCGGCCTGATCGGGCAGGTGTTTCTGGCTGCGGCCCTGGCGGTTGCTATCTGGGGCGCGGCATCGGGTGAGATCGGCGCCGCCCTTGCCGTTGCCCTGGTTCTGGTGGTGATGGCGCTGCCCGAAGTGGCCGCGCTCCTGCTGCCGGGCCTGTCCCGGCTGCCGCGTATCGCGCTTGCCGCTGACCGCACGATCGGATTGCTCGGGGACACAGGGGTGGTGGACACAGGCACTGCGGACACTGGCGCCGGGGGAACTGGCGCTGCGGATACCGGTCTCCACGAAGAAACAGGCGGACTTCAGCGGCAGGACGCGGTGGATGTCCTGGCGTTTCGGGATGTATCCTTTGGCTACCCCGGAGCGCGGCGTGATGTTCTGGAGAAGCTATCCTTCCACATCGACACGTCCGAAGTGGTCGCGATTTCGGGGCCAAGCGGTTGCGGAAAATCCACGGTCGCGGCGCTGTCCGCCCGGATGCTCACTCCTGAAACCGGTCGTATCTTGCTGCAAGGCAGGAACCTGGCAGACATTCCCGAAGCGACCCTGCGCGGAACGGTGACGGTTCTCGGCCAGCGTCCCTACCTGTTCAACGACACAGTGGCCGCAAACCTGCGCATCGCCAGGGCAGAGGCGAGCGACGCAGAGCTCTGGACGGCTTTGGAACAGGCGGCCCTGGCGGAGCGGATTGCCGGCAATGCGCTGGGACTGGAAACTGTGCTCGGGGAAGGGGGGATCGGTCTTTCCGGAGGCGAGCAGCGCCGCCTTGCCCTTGCCCGCGCCATGCTGACGCAGCCGGCGCTGTTCATTCTGGACGAAATGACGGAAGGCCTGGATGCGCGGACCGCCGCCGAGGTTCTCGACCGGTTCTTCGCAGCCAGAGGCACGGCTGCGGTTCTGATGATAGCGCACAAACGGCGGGAACTCTCAAGGGCAGACCGGATCGTGCGGTTTCCGGTCCGATCGGCACCGGGGGCAGACCGGCACAAACAGGCGATCCTGTCCGCTCCGCAGGCCTCGTGATGCGTCTGCGGGTCTCAGCATCTGCGGAGTGTGGTGTGCGAAGAGTTGCATTGACCTTGTCAGGCCCCTGCGCCACCATCCGGGCAACAGAAGACTCGGTATTTCAGCCGGTTCATCGATGGCACATGCCTGCGGTTCGACGTGTGGGATCGCCGGGGCTGTCTTGACCGGACCGGCGGAAAATTCACAAGTTCCGGCTTGTTACATGCTCAGGTCCGGCCGGACCTGAAAAGGGGAAATACGATGGAACTAAGCGTCGTTGACCTGTCCCGGCTCCAGTTTGCCATGACAGCGCTCTATCACTTTCTTTTCGTGCCCTTGACGATCGGGTTGTCGATCCTGCTGGCGACCATGGAAACGGTCTATGTGATGACGGGCCGCGAGGTCTGGAAGCGGATGGTCAAGTTCTGGGGAACGCTGTTCGGCATCAACTTCGTGCTGGGGGTGGCGACCGGACTGACCATGGAATTCCAGTTCGGCATGAACTGGGCCTATTTCAGCCAGTATGTCGGCGACGTCTTCGGTGCGCCCCTGGCGATCGAAGGCCTGATGGCGTTTTTCCTGGAAGCCACCTTTGTCGGCCTGTTCTTCTTCGGCTGGGACAAGCTTTCAAAGCGCCAGCATCTGGCCGCGACCTGGGCGGTTGCCATCGGAACCAATTTTTCCGCGCTCTGGATCCTGATCGCGAACGGCTGGATGCAGCACCCGGTGGGGGCGGAATTCAATCCCGACACCATGCGCATGGAAGTCACCAGCTTCTTCGACGTGCTGTTCAATCCGGTCGCCCAGGCCAAATTCGTGCACACCGTATCCGCCGGCTATGTCACCGCTGCCATGTTCATGATCGGCATCTCGGCCTGGTACATGCTGAAAGGCCGCCATCTCCAGATCGCCAAGCGGTCGATCGCGATTGCGTCCGCCTTCGGGTTTGCATCGGCCCTCTCCGTCGTCGTGCTCGGTGACGAAAGCGGCTATGAAGCCAACCTGAACCAGAAAATGAAGCTCGCGACCATCGAGGCAATGTGGGACACCGAGCCCGCACCGGCCGCGTTCAACGTTGTCGCCTGGCCGGACATGGCCAAGCGGGAAAACATGTTCGCGATCGAGGTTCCCTATGTCATGGGGCTGATCGCGACCCGGTCTCTCGACACGTCCATTCCGGGTATCAAGGACCTGGTGGACCGCACCAAGGACCGAATCCGTCAGGGGGCGATCGCCTGGGACGCGCTTCAGAAGATCCGTCAGGACCCCGCGAATGCCGGCGAAGACGTGCGCGAGACCTTCCGGCAAAACGAGAATTCGCTCGGATATGCCTACCTGCTGCTGCCCTTCACCGACAATCCCATGGAAGCGACCACGGAACAGGTGGACGCGGCTGCCTGGACGACCGTGCCGGAAGTCTGGCCGATGTTTTATGCCTTCCGGATCATGGTGGCCTGTGGCTTCTTCTTCATTCTGCTGACCGCCGTGTTCTTTTACTATTCCTCGTCCGGAAAGCTCGACGGATTGCGTGACAACCGCCGCTGGCTGCTGCATGTCGCGGTCTGGTCGATCCCGCTTCCCTGGATTGCCTGCGAGATGGGCTGGTTCGTTGCCGAATACGGCCGCCAGCCCTGGATTATCGAGAGCATGCTGCCGACATCGGTCGGCGTCTCCAGTCTCAGCGTCACCGAGGTGCTGATGACACTCGTGGGCTTTGTCGTGCTCTACAGCGTTCTGCTGGTGATCGAGATCGCCCTGATGATCAAGTACATCGGGATCGGTCCGGAGGACGGCGACACCGAACAGGCATCTCCTGCACCCGCCCGGCCGGTCGCCGGCGTGACCCCGGTTCCAGCGGAGTGATTTGAAATGGTTCTCTACGAATTGATCGACTACTCGGTGCTGAAAATGATCTGGTGGCTGCTGCTCGGCGTGCTCCTGATCGCGTTCGCGGTCATGGACGGGTTCGATCTGGGCGTCGGCACGTTGCTGCCCTTCATCGCCGAAACCGACATAGAACGGCGTGTCGTCATCAACACGATCGGCGCGACCTGGGAAGGCAACCAAGTCTGGTTCATTCTTGGCGGGGGAGCGATCTTCGCGGCCTGGCCACCGCTTTACGCCATCAGCTTCTCGGGTTTCTATCTGGCCATGTTCGTGGTGCTGGCGGCGATGATCCTGCGGCCTGTCGCCTTCAAGTATCGCTCCAAGCGCCCCGATCCGTCCTGGCGGACAGCCTGGGACTGGGCGCTGTTCACCGGCTCCTTTGTTCCGGCGCTGGTGTTCGGCGTTGCCGTCGGCAACGTGCTTCTGGGGATACCGTTCACGCTCGACAATGACCTGCGCATGACCTACGAGGGCTCGTTCTTCGGCCTGTTCTCGCCGTTTCCGCTGTTGTGCGGCGTGCTCTCCGTCACCATGCTGGTCATGCATGGCTCCGTCTGGCTGGTAATGTGCGCGTCTGGCGATATCGCCAGACGCGCACGCCGGACCGGAACCCTGGCCGCCGTTCTGGGGATCGCGTTGTTCGCGCTCGGTGGCTATCTGATCGCATCGGGTTATGTCGAAGGCTTCCGCATCACATCCGTGGTGGACCCGGACATGCAGGCCAATCCGCTTGCCAAGCAGGCGGTCATCGAGGGCGGTGCCTGGCTTGCAAACTATGCGGCCCACCCGATCCTTTGGCTGGCTCCCGGACTCGGCTTTTTCGGCATGCTCGGCACGCTGGCCCTGCTCCAGACCCGTCTCGAGATGCTGATTTTTCCATTTTCGAAACTGGCGGTGCTCGGGATCATCTCGACCGTCGGCGTGTCGATGTTCCCGTTCATTCTGCCGTCTTCGGTTCAGCCCGAGGCCAGCCTGACCGTCTGGGACGCGTCCTCCACCCATCGAACTTTGTTCAACATGCTGGTGGCGACTGCGATCTTTCTCCCGATCATTCTCGTCTACACCGCCTGGGTCTACAAGGTCCTGTGGGGCAAGGTGGACGAGGAAACCATCGAACGCGACAATCACACTGCTTACTGAGGACACCGAAACATGTGGTACTTTGCCTGGATCCTCGGAATGCCGCTGGCCTGTTGCGTGGCGATCCTGAACGCCATGTGGCTGGAACTGCGTTCCGAGGACGAACGCCGCCGGCTGGAAGAGCAGCAGTAGCCGCTGGTGGGTGCGTCCCGTACCCGGATCCGTCCCGCCGGGAATTCGGCAACAAAAAACCCCGGCTGGAAAGCCGGGGCCGTTTGTCTCGTGAGGCAGTGTGCCCTCAGGCCACCTGGACCTTGGCGGCACGCAGCTTCTCGAGGATGTTCTGCGGCGACGACACCCCGTAAGGGTCGCTTTCGCAATTGTCGGAAAAGCCTTCTTCTTCGAACCACTGCTCGACAAGACCGTCATTGACGACCGCGCCGTAGCGCCAGGAACGCATGCCGAAGCCGAGATTGTCCTTGGCGACAAGCATGCCCATCTTGCGGGTAAATTCTCCGGAGCCGTCCGGAATGACGCTGACGTTTTCAATGCCCTGAGCCTTGGCCCAGGCATTCATGACAAAGGCGTCGTTGACGGAGACGCAGTAGATCGCGTCAACACCTTCTGCCCTGAAATCTTCGAAGAGCTTCTCGAAATCCGGCAGCTGGAACGTGGAGCAGGTCGGCGTGAAGGCCCCCGGGAGGGAGAACAGAACAACCTTTTTGCCCTTGAAATAGTCGTCGCTGGTCTTGTCCTCCCAGCGGTACGGGTTCGGGCCCTCGATGGCCTCGTCACGGACGCGCGTGCGGAAGGTAACGGAAGGAACTTTTTTGCCGAGCATCTCTCACTCCAGAATTGGTTGTGGTCGGGATATTCAGGGCCCTGGATCGTGCCTGCGCCGCGGGAGGAAATGCGGGGGGAAGCTCCGGGACCCTGAAGCGGAAGAGGACTCTCGCGTAGCGCATTTGTTGCGATGCCGCAATTCATTTTGCTCTGCAATATCCGGCAAGGCCGGCCGCGGGCGGAAGAATGCGGCGTCAAGGCCGGGGGCTTGGCGGATCAACGGCCTGTGCAGCGCAATTCACCGTTCGTCGGCTTTTCCCTCAAATCATTGTATACATGAATAATTCCGCCATCTAATGTGGCGGCAGCGCGTGCCTTGCCACCGGGTGGCGGGGAGCGCAATCTATCGGGTGCCTCAGGATTTCAAGGGTCGATGCGAACAGTATTCCGGGCAGTGAAACGGCTCTGCATGATCTTGGCCGCCATCGTGTTTTTCGGGCAGCTCGCCATGGTTCTCATGCGCTATCTGCTCGGCTTCGGCTTCCTGGAAATGCAGGACGCGGTGAATTATGCCTTCGCGGCCCTGGCCGCCTTGTCGGTCACGATTGCCTTTGACGAGGACAGGCACGTGCGGGTGGATGTATTCCGCCAGAATTGGTCGGAGCGCACCAATGGCATCATTGATGTTCTGGGTAGTCTTCTGCTCGCCTTGCCGATTTTCGCGCTGATGGCCTGGACGGCCTTCCCGCTGGTGCGCGGTTCCTGGGCGATCCTGGAAGGATCCCCTGAAACGGGCGGGCTTCCCGGGCTGTTCCTGGTCAAGACCTGCCTGCTTGTACTGCCGGTTCTGGTGGTTCTTCTAGTCCTGCGACAGTTGATCGGCGCTTTTCGGCGGACGGCGCCATGAGCGCGGACATTCTCTGGCTGGTCTTCATGGCGATGGCCGTGTTCGCCTGTATTCTCAGCGGGGTCCCGGTTCTGCTCGCGATAGCTGGCGCCCCGGCACTGGTTGCGCTGCTGGCGGCGGCCTGTGGTGATTTCGATCTTCTGTTCTTTCAGGCCGTGCCGCAGCGCGTCTTCGGCATCATGTCCAATCCGCTGCTGCTGGCGGTGCCGCTGTTTATCCTCATGGGTCTCCTGATCGAGAAATCCGGCCAGGCGGAAAAGATGCTCAAAAGCATGAGCGCGGCGCTTGGAGGCAACCAGGCGGGGCTGGCGCTCTCGGTTGTCCTCGTCAGCGCGCTCATTGCGGCCTCGACCGGCATCATCGGTGCCACGATCGTCATGCTGGGCACGATCACGCTGCCCGCGCTGCTTGCAGCCGGGGTGAACAAGCACCTGAGCAGCGGCCTGATCTGCGCCAGTGGCACGCTCGGTCAGATCATTCCGCCCTCGATCGTGCTGATCCTGTTGGGGGACCAGATTTCCAATGCCTATTTCGAGGCGCAACAGGAAGCCGGCAACTTCGCGCCCGATCCGGTCACCGTCGGGGATCTGTTCGCCGGCGCGCTCCTGCCCGGGCTGTTGCTGGTCGTCCTTTACGGCGCCTACGTTCTGTTGCGGCTGCGGGGGGCCGCAACACAAGGACAGCAGGCCGTCGAGCGGCGGCAGGTTCCAGCGCTCGAGCTGATCGGAAACATCGCACCGACGCTCGGTCTCATCGTCGCGGTGCTCGGCAGCATTCTTGTCGGCATCGCCACGCCGACCGAAGCCGCCAGCGTCGGGGTCGCGGGCGCGATCCTGATTGCCGCCGCGGGCCTGGGAGGGCGCGCCGCCCGCCTGGCCATTGCTTGTGCCGGTCTCGCGGTGGTGCTGTTGCTGCTGCGCCGGGCAGGGGGCTTCGGCCTGGAATTCAGCGGTGGCCACATCGACTTCTCGGCGGCGACGGTCCTGTCGCTGGTCCTGACCGGCTCGGCTTTCGCGTTGTTGCTGGCGGCCTCCGGGGCGGTCCTGCGCGGCGGCATGTTGTTGCCTGCGCTGCGGGAGACCGTGACGATCACCGGCATGATCTTCGGAATCGTGATTGCGGCCAGCATTCTCTCGCTGGTATTTCGCGGTTTCAACGGCGACGAACTCGTGGCCGATTTGCTGCAGTCCCTTCCGGGCGGCGCCTGGGGCATGCTGGTGCTGACCATGCTGGTGATCTTCTTGCTCGGGTTCATTCTGGAATTCGTCGAAATCATCTTCATTGTCGTGCCGATTGTCGGACCCATCATCCTGCAATCCGACATCAGTCCGGTCTGGTTCGCCGTGCTGATCGCGATGAACCTGCAAACATCCTTCTTGACGCCGCCATTCGGGTTTGCGCTGTTTTATTTCCGGTCCGTGGCACCGGCGGAAATACGCACGACCGACATCTATGTCGCGGTGATACCGTTTGTTGCCATTCAACTTCTGGCGCTTGGTCTGGTCGCCGCCTTTCCGGCACTTGCGACGCTGTTGCCCGAGGTTCTGTTTTAACTGTTGAGGAGTGGAGGAGAACACCATGAAAAGACGCGAATTCCTGAAGGCCGGGGCGATTGCGGCACCGGCCGGCCTGCTGGCGGCTCCGGCCGTCGCCCAGGGCAAGATCGAGTGGAAGCTGCCGACGTCTTTCCCTGCGAAAGCGCCGGGTGTCGGCACCAATGTCACCACTTTCGCGGACCGGGTCGCGGCCATGTCCGACGGGCAACTGACCTTCAAGGTCTTTTCCGGAGGTGAACTGGTGCCGCCCTTCGGTGTCGAGGATGCCGTCGAACAGGGCACCGCGGAAATCGGTCATTCGACACCCTATTACTCGGCGTCGAAAAACTCCGCGCTGCATTTCTTTTCCGCCGTTCCCTTCGGCATGACGGCAGTGGAGACCACCGCGTGGCTGCGTTATGGCGGCGGCCAGGAACTCTGGGACGGCATTTACGCCGAACGCGGTCTGAAACCGTTTTATTCGGGCAGCTCAGGCGTGCAGGCGGCCGGCTGGTTCAAGAAGCCGGTGGAAAGCCTGAACGACCTGGCCGGTCTCAACATGCGCATCGCCGGTCTCGGCGGCGAGGCCATGCGCAAGGTCGGCGTCAACGCCGTACTGCTGCCGCCTCCGGAAATCTTCCCGGCGTTCCAGTCCGGTGCCATCGATGCAGCCGAATGGGTCGGACCGATGCTGGACCAGGCCTTCGGCCTGCAGAAGGTCGCCAAATACTGTTATGTGCCGGCCTTCCACGAGCCGTCCGCCGCCCTGGAGATCGTCGTCAACCAGGAAGCCTATGACAGCCTGCCGCCCAATCTGCAGGCGATCATCGCCAACGCTGCCGAGGCCGCCTCGAGCGAGACCACGGCGCAGTTCGACTATTACAACGCGGTTGCCATGCGCAAGCTGAAGGAAGACGGCGTTACCTTCGCGGCGTTTCCGGACGATGTCATCAAGGCATTGAAAACAGCGGTCGCCGAGGTGATGGCCGAGAATGCGTCCGCCAACCCGGCGTTCGCCGAAGTCCAGAAAAGCTACGATACGTTTCTGGAACTGGCCAAGGACTACGCCTCTCTGGTGAAGGCCGCGACCTTCACCCAGAGGCTCTAGAAGAACCGACAGGCCGTCGTTTTTCGTTCGGTCGCGTTTATCAGCAGCCTCTCCCCGGCGCATTGTCAGGGAGAGGCTGCTGCGAAGATACCGGTCCAGGCGCCGGTTCATCCGGCAACGACGTGCCGGAACGCTCCCCTCAAAATCATCCGAATTTTCCGAACCGCGAAGCGTGCTGGAGCGCATTGGTCACATAAACAACCTATGATAGATTTATGGAATAATCACAATCAAAAGACTTTTCTCGACACCAATTTTGGAGGAAGATCATGAAGGGCCTTTTCGCAACAATTGTGCTGATGCTGGGCATCGGGTACGCCCCGTTTGCCGCGGTCGCCACGGAAGATCTGCCACCGCCTCGGTCGGACAGCTGGACCGTGCCGACGCAGTTTCTCGCCTGCCGCGGCAATGTCTACGCGCTTTGTTATTACTCCGGACCGGAAATCGCGACGCCGAGCCGGCGTTACTCCAATCCTCCGGTCATGCCGTGCGAGATGGACGCCGATGGGGCCGAGGCCGCCGCGTGCACCTGTTATGCGGTGACCGACCTTCCCGCCATTCCCGACGAGAGCCCTCTGGGGCTGGCGCTTCAGTTCAATTATGTGCTGATGACCAGCATTCTGCAGAAAGACGTCAATCGGGCAACGATCGAGGAATGCGGACCGCTGGGAGACAAATGCCTCAATCTGGTAAACTTGGGCACGTGCGCCGGGTCGGAATTTCAGGGGGAGGGCTGTCAGCAGGCGGACGTCTGTTCAATGCTCGGCGACGCCAGGACCGGCGCGCGGCAGACCCTTTATGAGAACCTGACGGATGTGACGCTGATCTCGACATTCAGCTTCGAAAACGCTTCCCAGCACGCCTTCGGGTCGACCTCCTGCGACGGCGGGAAATACGCGGGCTGCATGACGGCGCCGTGCAAGCAGGACGAAAATGGCCTCACGACATGCCAATGTCCGGTTTTCGACGGCCCTTACCAGGTCGGCCAGCGGTCGGAAAGGCTCAAGGAACTCGGCCTGGGTTGCGATATCTCGCCCAATGTCTGGTCCGCGGCCAACCGCATCGCCCTGCCGTAGGGACAGGACAGCGCAGGGCAGGCGGCCGGAACTCTCGGCGCTGGCGTGGTTGCCGGCGGAAAGGTTCAGGGTTCCGCCTGCCGCTCGCGGTAGACGATGTAGATGCCGCTCGCGATAATGACCGCTGCGCCGATATAGGTGGCCAGATCCGGAATTTCTGCCCACAGAAGATAGCCCAGCAGGGTCGCCCACAGAAGCGCAGTGTAGTCGAACGGGGCCACCACTGTGGCCGGCGCCAGCCGGAACGCCTGGGTCATCAGGGTGATGCCGGTTGTGCCGAACAGGGCGATACCCAGAAAAAGCCAGATGTCCCCGGGCCGGAGCTGCACCCAGAAAAACGGCATGGCCAGCGCGCTCAGGAGAGCGCCCGCCCCAACCAGATAGACCATCAGTGTCCACACGCTCTCGCGCGGATCGACCCAGCGGGCGCTGAGCATCAGCAGCGCGTAGACAAAAGCGGTCGCCACCGGCAGAAGCGAGGCGGTCTGGAAGGTTCCCGAGCCGGGGCGCACGACGATCAGAACGCCGGCAAACCCGACAAGAACGGCCGACCAGCGCCGCCAGCCGACCGGTTCGTGCAACACCAGTGCCGAGATCGCCGTCACGAAAACAGGCATGGCGAAAATGAGCGCCGTCGCCTCTGCCAGTCCGAGATAGAGGAAACTGGTGAAGAACATCGTCGCCGCCAGCAGCCAGAGCAGGCCGCGTAGCAGATGGGCGGCGGGCCGGACGGAGCGCAATGCCGCGGGGCCTCCCATCGTGAGGGCAACCAGGACGGCGACGGGCAGGGCGATGACATTGCGCAGAAAGAGGATCTGCACGGGCGGGTAGCCCTCCGTCAGCGTCTTGCCGATGGCATCGTTGATACACAGGCAGGCCACACCCGCGGTCATCATCACGATGCCGATAGTGACCTGGTTGCGACTGACGGATGTGGCTGATTGCATGACTTGGCCTCCCCCGGGACCGGCAGATAAACATCGCCCGCTCGGGGTGGCAAGCCGGGTTTCGACCACAAATGGAGGGTGCGCGACCTGTTGGTCTGCTCCCGCTAAATGCCTTCGATTTGAGTTAGAGTTTTCCGCGACGATTTTCCTGGCTGGGAAGGAGCGGACTTGATGAAGGCGTCGAAGTTTTCGGATGCGCAGGAGGCGTTCATTGTGAAGCGTGGGGAAGAAGGTGTTCCGGTCGCGGAGATTTGCCGTGAGCCTGGGATCAGTCAGGCAACGTACGTCAACTGGCGCAAGAAATACGCAGGGCTGATGCCGTCGGAGATGAAGCGGCTCCGGGAGCAGCAGAATACCTGGCTCAATGAGATCGTCGCGGACCTGTCTGTGGACAAGGAAATGCTCCAGGCTCGTCAAACGGAAGCTCTGAGGCCTGTCCGTGCGTTTCCCGTGCAATACGAGATCAAATAAGGTACAAGCCCGTGCAACTTGAGCTAATTCCGCGCACGTCACTCTCTGCCTGAATTCATTGAAATGTATCATAAAACTCTGAAAAATAACGCGAAAATACTCGCCATCGCCCCGATGATGGAGTGGACCGACCGGCATTGCCGGGCGTTTCACCGGGCGTTGACGCGGCACGGCCTGCTTTATACGGAGATGGTGACCACCGGGGCGGTGATCCACGGCGACCGGCAGCATCTGCTCGGCTTTTCCGATATCGAGCACCCGATTGCCTGCCAGCTCGGCGGTTCGGATCCGAAGGACATGGCCGAGGCTGCGCGGGTCGTTCAGGACTTCGGCTATGACGAGGTCAACATCAACGTCGGCTGTCCCTCGGACCGGGTCCAATCCGGCCGGTTTGGCGCCTGCCTGATGACGGAACCGGACCTGGTGGCGGCCTGCGTCGCGGCGATGAAGGCCGCAGTGGACATTCCCGTCACCGTCAAGTGCCGGATCGGCGTCGATGACCAGGACCCGGAGGAAGCGCTCGACCGCATGGCGGATGCTGTCTTCGCCGCCGGTTCCGACGCACTCTGGGTGCATGCGCGCAAGGCCTGGCTGCAGGGGCTGAGCCCGAAGCAGAACCGGGACATTCCACCGCTCGATCATGACCGCGTCGTCAGACTGAAACAGCGCCTGCCGGAAAAATTCATCGGCCTCAACGGCGGTCTGCAGACGCTCGACCAGGCGCAGCCCTGTCTCGACACGTTCGACGGGGTGATGTTCGGGCGCGCCGCCTATCATACACCGCAGATCCTGGGCGAAGTCGACCGCCGGCTCTATGGCACGGACGAGCCCGATGTGTCGCCCTGGGAGGCTGTCAGGGCGCATCTGGCCTATCTCGATGGTCAACTGTCCGGCGGCGTCAGGCTGGGGCACATGACACGGCACATGCTGGGCCTGTTTCACGGCCTTCCCGGCGCGCGCTCGTGGCGGCGCATCCTGACTGTGGACGCGATCAAACCGGGGGCAGGCCTGGAAGTGGTCGAACGGGCGCTTGCAGCCGTCAGCCCCGCCAACGCGGAGCTTGCTGCCGCGGAATAGGTCGCGCGCGCAGGGGACGCGCTGCCGTCACGGCGACAGAACCAGCCTGTCACCCTCGATCCGCCAGCCTTGCAGCCGGTCCAGCGCGCTCATGCCGAACAGGCTTGCCTCCAGCGAACCCTGGCGCGCGACGAAACCCCGAATATTGCGCAATGTGTGATCGCCGATCGTGATCGCCTCAATCTGCACCGGTGCGACCATCGTCCGGCCGTTGGCGGTCGACACGGGGACGGTAAAGGACAGATCCTGTTTCCGGAAGCCGGCGCGGCGGGCATCTTCAAAGGTCAGCACCACAGCGCTGGCGCCCGTGTCGAGCAGGAACTGCGTTCTGGTGCCGTTGGTGCGTCCGTCCAGAACGAAATGCCCACCGGCATCCCGGACGATCAGGATGGTGCCGTCCGGCTGGCTCACCGCAAGGCCGGGCGACAGCGCCCCCAGGACCCTGTAGCCGACCTGGACCAGGTCTGTCCGGTAGGTGTAGCCGGTGACCAGCAACAGGCAAAGCCCGCCCCAGAACAACGTTCCCTGGATGATTTCCCGGACCCTTGGCTGGCCGAAGATGAAACTTCCCAGGAAGACGAAGGCAAGAGCGGATAGCGCGACGAAGCGCGGGCCGGTGTCGTCGAAATTGACATTCGAGGGATCGGTGGGATCACCGAAAAACGCATAGTACGCAGCGATCGCCATGACTGCGATCAGCACCACCACCACAAATCCGCGAAAGCGTTTCGGGCCGCTCATCGGCGCCCGCCTGCAGCACCGCCCGGCAGGCGCCGGTCGGCAAGGTCCGCCATGATGTCGGCGCGTTGCCGGTCACTGTAACTTGCCCAGGACGCGATTTCGCCGGCTGTGCGCAGACAGCCCGCGCACAGGCCGCTTTGCCGGTCGATGAGGCAGGTTTTGTTGCACGGTGACTTCATCAGGCGGATATGGCGGCAGATTGTGGCTTTGCCAAGACTGAAACGGGCACAATTGTGCGAGACATGGGACCCGTCACAGACCTCCGGCAGCATAGGTGAAGGGGGCCGTGATCACGCGGATGGGCAGGGTGACGGCGGCCTCGGCGGTCTGTCCGACGAAACTGCCGAGATCACCTCCGAGACCGGCGCCCCGGTTCTGGTCGGTGTTTGAGGCCACAGCCGACTGGCTGAAGGTCGTCACGAGTTCCGGTCTGAACTGCGCCAGTTGCGCGAACTTGGTATGATGCGCCCCGTCGAGCGACTCCAGGTCCGTGACATCGACGACGATGGCGCCCAGTTCGGCGAGCTCCTGGTCGTCGGAATACGCGCCGACGCGTTCCTTGCCGCCGGCAATCCTGCGCGACAGCCGCAGCGCCCTGTCATCCCTGGAGACGATCACGGTGTAGGGTTTTGCCGGTTTGCCGATCTTCTTCAGTTGCGCCTTGAACAGGTCGACATCAATGTCGGGCGCGGCCAGCACGATGTTGTTGATCTCGCGGCTCAGCAGGCCGCGGTTTTCGGGCCGAATCTGGACAGCCGTTTCCATCAGCAGCCAGTTGCCCATGGAGTGGGCCAGAACTGTGATATTGTCCGCCTTTGAACGGGCAAGCTCGACGAGTGTTTCCTCAAGCGCGCTACGTGCGATCGCCGCACTGTTCAGGTCATAGACGTAATCTTGCAACTTGCCGCGCGATGCCCAGGTGAAAAGCACGGGCACCCCTTCGAACCTGGAGTCATGAACGATCTGGGTGAAACGGTAGAGGCTCTCGGGAAAGCGCGTGTTGTAGCCGTGGATGAACACCAGGATCTCGCGTTTTCCCTGTGGCATGGCCGCCAGGCGTTCGTTGATCTCCTGCCGGAAAGCAGCCTTGTCGGCAATGTAGCCGGCGTCCCGGGCAACAAATTCCTTGTCCGGATTGCCCGGCAGGCTTGCAGGCCACTCGATCTCTCCGGGGACGTGGGACGGCGGCACCGAGATCGAGGCTTCCGCATAACTGACTGCGGTCGCGCGTTCACCGCTGAAATAGCTGCCCGGGCGGCTGTCCCGCTCTCGGGTTGTCGCGATCAGGATATCGCTGACCCGCGCGTCGGGCGCCGGATCCGTGTTCAGGGCAAGCGCACCGGCTCCGGGCCGTCCGCTGCAGGCCGTTACCAGCGCCAGTGTCACGACAAGGGCTGTGGCGGTGAGCGCTTGCGTGACCGGGCGTCGGCGCTGATGGGTCCGGTTCAATTTGAGCATGAATGCGATATGTCCTGAAGGCATTGTGCCGCTGGTCACGGCAACATAAGCACGCCGGTGAGAAAACCAAGTCCGCTGAGTTGTTGAATTGCGCCCAAAACATCCCCCGTGACACCGCCGATCCTGGTCAGGGCAAGCCGTCCGGTCATGTGCGCGACCCCGGCCGCGAGCAGCAGGCCGAGCGACAGGGCGGGCAGAGGCAGGAGCAGAGCGGCCGGCAAGAGCAGGATCAGGGCCACTAAGATTGCCTGGCGGGCGGTTTCAGGCAGGGGTTTGCCGAACCGGGCGGCGAGGCCATCAGGGCGGGCCGGGGGAAGGACCTGCCATTGCCAGACCAGCACGGCACGGCTCAGGGCCTCGCTGCCCAGCAGGATGAGGGCAGCGTCTGCCGGACCGAGCCGTTGCCACAGCGCGGCGAGCAGCGCGACGCGCAAGACTGTCGTCACAATCAGCGCAAGAGCGCCATAGGCGCCAATGCGGCTGTCCTTCATGATCGTGAGCCGCTTCTCGCGGCTTGCTGCGCCGAAAAAACCGTCGGCGACATCGCCCAGGCCGTCCTCGTGAAGCGCTCCTGTTGTGAGCGCGAGCAGGCCGATCGTGATGGCGGCCACGGCAAGCTCGGGAAGGTGGGAAAATCCGAGCAGGATCCCGAGCGCCGCTGCCGGCAGCGCGATGGCGGTGCCAGCCAGCGGTGCGGCGCGCGCGATCCGGGCAAAATCCGGCAGGGCTGCTGGATCATCCGACGCATTGACCGCCGGAAGCGGCAAGCGGGAAAAGAATCGGATACAGGCGGCCGTGTCGGCGGCGAAGCCTGTAAGCACTCCTGTGAGCGCCTTGGCAAAGACCACCGCCTGATCCCGGGTTTTGTCGGACCGTGTTTTCTGTCCTGAATCAGGTGTTTGGTCGGATTCGGAGGTCATCAGGCCGGTCCCGCGCTTGAGTTTTTCAAGGACGGGTTATAGATCAGCTCCCTAGCGAGACCAAGTGCCGGCGCGTTGCCGCCGCTCAAACCGGAACCAGAACCCAATGTCCCTCTCCGAGACCGCGCTTCCCTTTCAGGATATCCGCAACCTGGTGCATTCCATGCCCGGACCGGACGAGGAAGCCCTCGCCAGGGTCAGGGCGCGGGATGCCGAATTGACCAAACCGGCCGGATCGCTCGGTCGGCTGGAGGAAATCGCCGAATGGCTCGCTGCCTGGTCCGGCAAGGCGCCGCCAAAAATCACCCGTCCGCTCGTGGGGATCTTTGCAACCGCCCATGGCATCGCCGATGAGGGCGTGTCCGCGTTTCCCGGCTCGGTCAACCGTCAGATGGTCGAGAACTTCGCCGCTGGCGGTGCGGCGATCAACCAGTTGTGCCGGGCTTATGACATTGGCCTGAAGGTGTTCGATCTGGCGGTGGACATGCCGACTCCGAGCATCACCCGCGAAGATGCCATGGACGAAGCCAACTGCGCGGCCACCATGGCCTATGGCATGGAGGCGCTCGCGGGCGGTATCGACCTGATCTGCCTTGGTGAAATGGGCATCGGCAACACCACGGTCGCGGCGGCGGTCCTCAACGGGCTGTTCGGCGGCGAGGCCGGCGACTGGGTCGGACGCGGCACAGGTGTCGACGACGAGGGTCTTGCCCGCAAGCGCGACGCGGTCGCGGCGGCTGTCGCGCGTCTGGGTGGGGAGAAAGACCCGCTGGAAATCCTGCGCCGCATCGGTGGCCGTGAAATTGCCGCCATGGCCGGGTTGATCATAGCGGCGCGTCTGCAGCGCGTACCGGTCATAGTCGACGGCTTTGTGACAACGGCGGCGGCAGCCGTGGTGTATGCCATGGATCCTGCCGGCCTCGATCATTGCCTGTTCGCCCATGTTTCCGCGGAACAGGCGCACTCCAGGGTGTTGGACCACATGGGCAAGCAGGCCCTGTTCGATTTCGGCATGCGTCTGGGGGAAGGATCGGGCGCCGTGCTGGCGGCCGGGATCGCCAAGGCGGCCGCCGAAATGCATTCCGGCATGGCGACCTTTGCCGACGCGGGTGTCGCGGAAAAAGGCGCCTGAGTCCCGGTCAGTGGACCTGACTGGTTCCGTCTCCCGATCAGGAGGGGTGTTCAGGCCAGGTCCAGGGCGCCGCTCACCTGAATGCGCCCGGCGCTCTGTGGGTCAGGCGGAGTGGGCCTTGTCCGCCGGGGGGCCGTCGTCGCGGTTTTCCGGTTCGGCCCAGTCCACGTCCAGCGAATAGTTCATGATCCGGGCCCGCGGCAGGGTCACCGTCACTTCGGTGCCTTCGCCCGGTTTCGATTTCAGGGCGAACCTGCCGTCATGCATGCTCACCAGGGCCTGCACGATGGACAGGCCGAGACCGGTTCCCGGTTCTGCGCTCTTGATCGCGTGGGATCCCTGGCCGAAGGCCTCGAGCACGGTCGGAATTTCATCTTCCGGAATGCCCGGGCCGCTGTCCCTGATGGACACATGCTGACCGCCGTCCGGTGTCGTCCCGACCATGATCCGAACGTCGCCGCCGACAGGCGTGAATTTGACCGCGTTGGACAGAAGGTTCAGTACCACCTGGCGTATGGCGCGCTCGTCCGCCCACACCCGGGGCAGGCCCGGCTCGTGGGTGTGATGAAGCGCGACCGACTTGGCCTTGGCACGCACATTCATCATGCTGGCGCATTCCTCGACGATGTCGTCGAGATAGAGCGATTCCTCATGCAGTTCGTGGCGCCCGGCTTCGATCCTCGAGAGGTCGAGGATCTCGTTGATGAGGTTCAGCAAGTGCTGCCCGGAGCCGTGAATATCGTCGGCATAGGACCGGTAGGTCTTGTTGTGCATCTGGCCGAGCACTTCATCCTTCATGATTTCCGAGAAACCGAGGATGGCATTGAGCGGTGTGCGCAGTTCATGGCTCATGGTCGCCAGAAACCGTGACTTGGCAAGGTTGGCCGCTTCCGCGCGCCGCCGCGCCTCGTCCGACGAGGCGTTCGCCGTCTCCAGCTCCGCGATCAAGTGGTCCTTGTCCGCCCGGTATTCCAGCATGGTGTTGGCATTCTTGAGCAACTGGTTGCCCAGAATGAAGAAGAACCCCTGGGCGCCGATGGCCATCGCGGCGAGCGTGTAATGGATCGGGTCGACCTGTTTCAGGAAACTGACGGTCACCACAAGGGTCATCGGCAGGGTGCTGGCCAGAAGGCATTTCGGCAGCGTCGCCGATTGCATCGTATTCATGGCGACCACGATCAGCAGGGTCGCGAAGTGAAAGATCACCAGACCGTCGCTGGCTTCACCGGCTTTCGGCATCAGGAAGAACAATGCCCAGCTGCAGCCATAGATGAAATCTCCGAGTGTGAAACGCCGCCGCCAGTAGATTCGGGCCTTCTGGTCGGAGGGCGCTTTCTCGAAGGCATGGCTGGTGTAGACCATGAGAAAATGGGTGCACAGGGTAAGGGTGAACCAGACACCGATGAACACTGGGTCGAGCCACAGGACGGAGATCGCCGCGACGATCAGGGCCAGCAGTGGAACGGCATAGGCTGCATTGATGCGGGTGTCCGCGAACAGGTGCTGGCGCTCGAGATCGAAAGTTGTATGCCGGTTGTCCTGCGCCCCGAGGCGGCTGTGAACAGACCGCGCGGACCGTGCCATTGCCCGCCGGCGAATGGCTCGCTGTTCGTTGATGGCGTCTTTGTCGGCGCCTGTATCTGACGCAAGGTTGCCCATGTGCCGCCCGGATGTTTTGATTTTGTTATTGTGATACTGCGTGTTTGTTCAATCTGACTCACCATTCCTTAAGATCGTCCTCAGGATCGTGGTAAGGGAACGGTTAACCGCCTGTACCAAGGTGCAACTACTTGCCGGAAACGATGAAGCCAGCGAACCTTGAAGCTCTTGTCAGCGACGTGCGCGCCTGCCGCATCTGCGTCGAGGCGCCCGAGAAAACCCCGTTGCCGCACGTGCCCCGGCCGGTCCTGCAGGTATCGCGGACGGCCCGGCTGTGTGTTTGCGGTCAGGCCCCTGGAACACGCGTGCACCGGAGCGGCCGTCCGTTCACAGATCCCTCCGGCGACAGGTTGCGTGCCTGGATGGGGGTCGGCGAGGACGTTTTCTACGACGCGGAAAAACTTGCGATCGTGCCGATGGGGTTCTGTTTCCCGGGGCTCGACGACAAGGGGGGCGACCTGCCGCCGCGGCGCGAATGCCGCAAGGCCTGGCATGACAGGCTGTTCGCGGCAATGCCCCGGATCGAGCTGATCCTCGTCATAGGACAATATGCGCAGGCCTATCATCTGGGCGGGGAACGGCAGAAGACAATGACGGAGACGGTGGCGAACTGGCGCGCTCATTTCGACGTTGGACGCGCCGGCAGGCCTGCGGTGCTGCCGCTCCCGCATCCATCCTGGCGCAACAATGCATGGCTGAAAAAGAACCCCTGGTTCGAGGCCGACCTGCTGCCGGTGCTCCGGCGTGAGGTCGCGCGCCTGACGTGATCCCTCGGCACACTGCTAGATGTTCGAAAATAATTCTCAATTTGGCTTGAATTGACAACTCGGTTGAAATTCAGGTACGGATTTTTATCTTCAGGTAAAATGATTTCCCAAGAGCGCGGATTGCCTCAGGTGGGAAAATCGCCGCCGAAACCGGATTTGTGAGCAATGATCGACCGTATCGACCGCCGTATCCTTTCCATTCTGCAGGAAGACTGCACCGTCCCGGTGGCCGAGGTCGGCCGTCGGGTCGGTCTGTCGACCACGCCGTGCTGGCGCCGTATCCAGAAAATGGAAGAAGATGGCGTAATTACCGGACGGGTCGCCCTGCTGGACCCGGGCAAGGTCAATGCCAAGGTCACGGCCTTCGTCGCCATCACCACCAACCAGCACTCGGAAGACTGGCTGAAGAAATTCGCCGACGTCATTCGCGAGTTCCCGGAGGTGGTCGAGTTCTACCGCATGGCAGGCCAGGTCGACTATCTGTTGCGGGTCGCCGTGCCGGACATTGAGGCCTATGACGAATTTTACAAGAAGCTGATCTCGAAGATAGACATCTCGGATGTCTCGACGACTTTCGCCATGGAGCAGATCAAGAACACGACGGCCCTGCCACTCGCCTATGTCGCGGCGGAGAAGCCCAAGTCCAAGTAACGCCCGGATGGATCCCTGGATGCCGGATGGGTCGTTCCGGGCGCGTCCCGGCGGGTCGTCGATCCACGGGCCCGGGCAGCGGGGACCTCATGTTTCCGGGTGAAGGGGATGGCGTGCAAGGAAGCGGGCGCGTTCGGCGTCCAAAACCGGCTGGCCGGAAAAGATCTCCGCGTAAGTGGGCATGCGCCTGAGACGCGGTTCCAGCGGTTCGCTCGGTCCGTCCTTGACCATTGAAATATACCCGATCTGGGTCTGATAGATCGTGTTGGCCCGGATGTTCGCGTGGGCCGGCTCGAACCCGAAGCGGCTGAACATCGCTTCGAGGGACGTGACCCTGATCGTGTCGGCTTCCTCCAGCATCTTCGCCAGGTCCGGATCCGTGTGCGCCCAGTTGCGCATCGCAAATTCCAGGCGCGTGTCGAACAGGTCCGGCAGCAGCCAGAGATCGAAGACATTCAGGATCGCCTCGGTAATCGTTTCCGCGTAATCCTCGGTCCGCTTGATCAGGTTGCCCGTATTCTTCGATTGCCACAGTCTTATCAGGGCGTTCAGCAGATCCTCGCGATCCGAGAAATGCCCGTAAAAACTGGTGCGGGACAATCCGAGGCGTTCGGCCAAGGGCATCACCTTGACCGCGTCGATCCCGCTGTCAAGCAGCACCTGATAGGCCGCTTCGATCCAGATCTCGCGGGACCCGCGCCAGCCGGATGACTTTTCGATCAGGACAGTGTTCATGAGGCTCCGATACCAGAGCCGCCAAACACCGGCAATCAAAATTGACACTTATGTCGACAAAAACGACATGAATGTCGTTTTTGCGTCTTTTCAACAATGTTGAACTGTCACTAGTGTCGCAGGCAGAGGGTTTCCGCAAAGCGGCACAAAACAGGAAGAGGGACGCGCATGTCGAAGGATCCGTTGCTGCAGCCTTACAAGCTCAAGCATCTGACGCTGAAAAACCGGATCATGATCACCTCGCACGAACCGGCCTACCCGGAAGACGGCATGCCCAAGGACCGCTACCGGGCCTATCACGAGGTGCGTGCACGGGCGGGCGTCGCCTTGACGATGACGGCCGGGTCGGCCGCGGTCTCGCGAAATTCCCCGCCCGTCTTCAACAACATCCTGGCTTACAAGGACGAGGTCGTGCCCTGGATCAGGCGCCTGACCGATGCCTGTCATGATCATGGCTGCGCGGTGATGATCCAGCTCACCCACCTGGGGCGCCGGACCCACTGGAACAAGGGGGACTGGCTGCCGGCGGTGTCGTCGAGCCATCAACGCGAAGCGGCGCACCGGGCCTTTCCCAAGAAAGTGGAGGACTGGGACATTGCCCGCATCATCGAGGACTATGCCGATGCCGCGGAGCGCATGAAGGCGGGCGGCATGGACGGCATCGAGTTGCAGGCTTACGGCCACCTGATGGACCAGTTCTGGTCCCCGGTCACCAACACGCTGGATGGGCCCTACGGCGGGTCGCTGGAGAACCGCATGCGGTTCTCGCTGGAGGTGATCGATGCGGTTCGCCAGCGTGTCGGCGACGACTTCATCGTCGGTGTCCGCTTCACCGCCGACGAGGACCTGGAAGGCGGCATCGCGCCGGAGGAGGGACTGGAGATCGCGCGGCGCCTGAAGGCGACGGACCAGATCGACTTTCTCAACGTCATCCGGGGGCATATCGACACCGATCCGGGACTGACCGACGTGATCCCGGTGCAGGGCATGCGCAACGCGCCACATCTGGACTTTGCCGGCAAGATCCGCCGGGACATCGGTTTGCCGACCTTTCATGCCGCCAAGATCCCGGATGTGGCGACGGCCCGGCACGCGATCGCGGAAGGATTGCTCGACATGGTCGGCATGACACGGGCGCATATGGCCGATCCGATGATCGTCAGGAAGATCGCGGAAAAGCGGGAAGGCGACATCCGGCCCTGCGTCGGCGCCACCTACTGCCTCGACCGCATCTACCAGGCGGGCGATGCCCTGTGCATCCACAACGCTGCAACGGGCCGCGAACTGACCATGCCGCACGAGATCCCTCCGGCGGATATAAAAAAGAAGGTCGTCATCGTCGGGGCAGGGCCGGCAGGCATGGAAGCCGCGCGGGTTGCCGCCGAACGTGGACACGATGTCTGCGTGTTCGAAGCCGCGCCTGATGCGGGAGGTCAGGTGCGCCTGACGGCCCAGTCGGAGCGGCGCCGGGAAATGATCTCGATCATCGACTGGCGTATGCAGCAATGCATGGCACACGGCGTAAAGTTTCGCTTTAATACATTCGCGGAAGCAGAAGATATAAAACAGGAAAATCCGGATACGATTATCGTTGCAACCGGCGGTCTGCCGCACACCGAAGTCCTGAGCGAGGGCAACGACCTGGTGATTTCGTCCTGGGATATCATCGCCTCGGATGTGAAACCGGGCAGGCGGGTGCTCGTCTATGACGACGCGGGCGATCACGCGGCGCTGCAGGCCGCGGAAATCATCGCGAAATCCGGCGCGCATGTGGAGATCATGACACCGGACCGTTCGTTCGCGCCCGATGTCATGGCCATGAACCTTGTACCCTATATGCGGGCGCTTCAGGACAGGGATGTCCGTTTCACCGTGACCTATCGGCTGAAGGCAGTGCGCCGGTCCGGCAACATGCTGACCGCCGTGATCGGCACGGACTACTCTGCGCATTGCGAAGAACGGGACTTCGACCAGATTGTCGTCAACCATGGCACCATCCCGATGGACGATCTCTATTTCGAGCTGAAACCGCATTCCAAGAATCTCGGTTCGGTCAGTCAGGATGCGCTGATCTTCGGGCGGCCTCAACCGCTGGACGCCAATCCGGACGGCACGTTCGCCCTTTTCCGCATCGGCGACGCCGTGGCCGCACGCAACACCCATGCGGCGATTTACGACGCGCTGCGCCTTGTGAAGGATGTCTGACGAATGCTGCGCTGCGGCAAAAAAATCGTCCGTGCGTCTGACAGGGATAAGCGGATGCCGCTTTTGCGTCATGCGCCCGGGGGTCTGTGAGCCTAGTTTTCGCACCAGGGATCGGCCGGAAGACTCGGCCGGAAAGGATGGGTCACCATGCTCAGCGATGCAGATATTCATTCTCTCTTGATGAGGCGCCGCGCGGGGTATTCCCTGCCGCAGGCCTTTTATACCGACGCCGATGTCTACCAGGCGGATCTCAAGAACATCTGGCAAAAGGACTGGATTTTCGCCGTTGCCGCTGCCGAGCTGCCCAAAACGGGCAATTACGTCACCCTGCAGATCGGCGCCTGTTCGCTCATCATTGTGCGTGGCGCGGACGGTGTCATCCGGGCTTTCCACAATTCCTGCCGGCATCGCGGCAGCCGAATCTGCTCGGCTGGCAAGGGTTCGGCGCCAAAGCTGGTCTGCCCGTATCACCAATGGACTTATGAACTGGACGGCAAGCTGTTGTGGGCGCGCGAGATGGGGCCGGACTTCAAGCCGGAGAACCACGGCCTGAAGACCGTCCATTGCACGGATATTTCCGGCATGGTGTACATCTGCCTGGCAGACGAAGCACCGGATACGGGCGAGCTGGCAAGACAGGCGGCGCGTTATCTCGGGCCGCATGACCTTTCCAACCTGAAGGTCGCGCACCAGTCCACGATTCTTGAGAAGGGCAACTGGAAGCTGGTGCTGGAAAACAACCGCGAATGTTATCACTGCTCCGGGTCTCACCCGTCCCTGTGCCGCACCTTTCCTGACGACCCGAACCTGGTGGGCGGTGACGACGCCTCCACGTCCAATGTCGGCAGGGCGCATGTGGACCGCTGTGAAAACGCCGGACTGCCCGCGAGCTACCGGATCGCGCCCTCCGAACAATGGCGCCTGGTGCGCATCCCGTTTCTGGGCGATGCGGTCAGCTACACGATGGACGGCAAGGCAGCCGTGTCGAAACGCATCGGCACGGTTCCGTTCGACAACGCCGGAACCTGCCTGTTCTACCATTACCCGAACACCTGGAACCATTTCCTGTCGGATCATGTGCTGACCTTCCGCGTCCTGCCTGTGGGGCCGATGGAAACGGAGGTCACCACGACCTGGCTTGTGCGCAAGGATGCGGAGGAAGGCGTCGACTACGATCTCAAGCGCCTGACCGATGTCTGGATCCATACCAACGATGAGGACCGACGGATCATCGAGGAGAACCAGGCGGGAATTCTGTCGCCTGCCTATGAGCCCGGACCATATTCCCCGGTCCAGGAAAGCGGCGTCATCCAGTTTGTCGACTGGTATTCACGCGCGCTGGAAACCGGCCTTGTCGGACGCTTTCGGGTAGCAGCGGAGTGACACCATGATTCCGATGCCTGGTCGTGACACGCCGCCCTGGAACGCCAGCGAGATGCTGGAATGCGTCAGCGTGTTGCCCGAGGCTCCGGACGTGAAGACCTTCACATTCCGGCCGCCGTCCGGAGCGACCTTCGTCTACAAGGCCGGGCAATTTATCACGCTGGATCTGCCCGTGCCCGGCGGCAACGTGCAGCGCACCTACACCATCTCCTCCACGCCGATGAGCAGCGCCTACATCTCCGTGACGGTGAAAGCCGGGCAGGGCAGCGTCGGCACCCGCTGGATGCTGGGCAGTCTCTCACCCGGAATGCGTCTCAAGGCGTTCGGACCGGCGGGCCTGTTTCACCTGCCGCCTGACCCTGACGGCAAGTTTCTCTTCATTTCGGCCGGTTCCGGTGTCACGCCGATGATGTCCATGGCAACCACGCTGTTCGAGCGGGGGGAGGAGCCGGATATCTGCTTCATCCAGTGCGCCAACAGACCGGTGGACCTGATCTTCCGCAAGCGGCTGGAATACATGGCCAGCCGCGTCAACGGGCTGCAACTGCATTTCGTGGTCAGCCGGAACGACCCCTATGAGGTCTGGACCGGATACCGCGGTCATTTCAATCAGTTGATGCTCGGCCTGATGTGCAACGACTATCTGGAACGCGAGGTCTACTGCTGCGGGCCGGAAGGCTTCATGGAGTCTGTCCGCGAGATCCTGAATGCCCTTGGCTATGACATGGATCGCTATCATCAGGAAAGTTTCCAGGCGCCCGCGGAAACCACCGCAGAACTCACCGAATTCGACGATGTCGTGCCTCAGGACGATGTGCAGGCACAGATCGTCTTCGCGGATTCGAAAGTGACCGCCTGGTGCGCCGAAACCGACACGGTTCTGACGGTGGCCAAGGAAGCGGGGCTGAATATTCCTTCCGGATGCACCTTCGGTGTCTGCGGGACCTGCAAGATCAAGAAGCGCGCCGGTGAGGTTCACATGGTGCATTCAGGAGGGATCAGCGATGACGATATCGCCGCAGGATACATCCTGGCCTGCTGCTCCAATCCCATCGGCACGGTGGAGGTGGACGTCTGATGCCGCCGCCATCGGTCATGGTGCGGGAGAGGGTTGGAAATATGCAAAATTTGCGATGTGTCAATGGCATCCTGCCGCTGGTGAGCGTAGTCTGCGTCCATCACAGAGAGGATGTCGCATGATGAACACGTTTCAAACTGCCATGCTGGCCGGGGCCGCACTGCTTGTGGGGGGAGCTGTTCCGTCGGCGGCGCAATCCGTTCGGGAGGGCGTCACGACCTACCAGGTCGAGGCTGCATTCGAGGATGTGCGCTTCGATCTTGAAAACGCCATCGTCAACCGCGGTCTTGTGATCGACTATGTTTCCCACATCGGCACGATGCTGAACCGGACGGCAGCCGATGTGGGCAGCGAAACCGAGGTGTTTTCGAACGCGCAATCCATGCTGTTCTGTTCGGCCGACCTGTCGCGCAAGGCCATGGAGGCCGATCCGCTCAACATCGCCTATTGCCCGTATTCGGTGTTCGTATATGAGCAGCCCGGCAAGCCCGGTACGGTCACGATCGGTTACCGCCAGTTGAGCGAAACCGGCTCGGACGCCTCCAGGGCAGCGCTTGCCAATGTCAATGCGTTGCTGGACGCCCTTGCCAGGGAAGCGGCCGACCAGTAGCCGGGCGCGCGAAGCTACTCCCTGAATTCTCCCACCGGGCGCTTCGTCCCGGTGGCGGTTCGTCATGGCCGGTGACGTCCCGATTGCCTTTTGTTCTCAGGCAACCGCTCCCCCCCAGATCCTTCTGTCTTCACGTACACAGGCCCGGTCAATCAAGGCCCAGCCAATCAACCCAGATTGACCCACCGGAGCAGGTGAAGCCTGTTGCGCCACCGCTTCGTGCTTTGGGCCTCGAGGACCTTCTGCGTGTGCGGGCCTGGGCGGGTGTTCGGTGTGAAACGGGTTGCTTCCAGAAAGCTGTGCGCGTAGATGTTAAACATTGACTTACATCCTCTTGCCGGTGGTGTGATGGTAATCTGGCAACAAACCGGGAGATATGCGAGTCAGGAAGATTTTTGATATGTAAGGTGGATTAACAGATGGATTGGCGTTCCCTGCCGTCGCTCAACAGTTTGCGGGCCTTCGCCGCGGTCGCGGAAACCAAAAGTCTTTCGGCTGCGGGACGCGAGTTGAATGTGACGCATGCGGCTGTCAGCCAGCAGGTTCGTGCCCTGGAGGCGTTTCTTGGTCTGCAACTTGTCGCCCGGGAAGGCAGGGGCGTTGCGCTCACGCCCGAGGGTGAACGTCTTTTCGAAGGATTGAGCAGCGGCTTCGAAACCATCCGCGAAACCGTCGACGAACTCCTGCAGGACGATGTCGCCAGGCCGCTCAACATCACCATGACCCCGTCCTTCGCGGTCAGCTGGCTGATGCCGCGGATCAATGATTTTCGTCTGCAAAATCCTGATATCGAGCTGATGCTCAACCCTTGCGCGGATGTCGTGGAACTCCGGCCGGGCGGCGTGGATCTCGCCATCCGCTTCGGAAAGGGACAATGGGCAGGACTGGACTCGGAACTGTTTCTGGAAACGAATTTCGCCATTGTCGGTGCAAGTTGCCTGATCGGCGACCGGAGGATCGATCAACCCGAAGACCTGCTGGACTTCCCGTGGCTGCAGGAATACGGCACCAACGAGCTTACCATCTGGATGGAGCGGCAGGGAGTTGTGCCCAAGGGCAAATTGAACATCACCCATCTGCCGGGCTACATGGTGCTGGAAGGCGTGCGCCGGGGCAACGGGATTTCCGCGACCGCCAAAACGTTCCTTGAGGCGGACATCGCTTCCGGCAGCATGAAGGTGCTGTTCGAGGAGGGCGTCTATCCCGGAACGGGGTACCATCTGGTAACCCGCCCGGGTGTCAAGCGTCCGCCGCTGAAGGCCTTTCTCGGCTGGATGCGATCCTTGCGATCCGAGCAGGCGCAACGCGACGGTGAGGGAGGCTGAGCCTCACAGCCTCGCGAGCGCCTGGTCGAAATCGGCGATCTGATCATCGGAGTGTTCGATTCCGACGGACAGTCTGAGCAGGTTCTGCGGTATGGCGGAGTTCGCCCCTTCGATCGTGAAGCGGTGTTCAACGAGGCTTTCCGTGCCGCCGAGCGACGTTGCCCGCTGGAACAGGTCCAGCGCGCCGGCCACGCGCAGGGCTTCTTCCTTGCCGCCATTGACCTGCACCGACAAAAGCGATCCGAACCCGCCGGTCATCATGGATTTGGCAAGCTCGTGCTGAGGATGGCTGACAAGCCCCGGATAGAGAACGGTTTCGACCTTCGGGTGCTTATCGAGAAAGGTCGACAGCTTGCGAGTGTTTTCATTCATGCGCTCGACGCGCAAGGACAGCGTTCTGAGGCTCCGCAGCAGCAGCCAGGCCTCGAAGGATCCGAGCACGGCACCGGCCAGTTTACGTTCTTCCTTGATGAACGCCCAAGCTTCGCTGCCGGCGTCACGGGAGGTGACGACACCGCCCAGCAGATCCGAATGGCCGTTGAGGACCTTGGTGGCCGAATGCATCACCAGATCCGCGCCGAGGGCCAGCGGCTTCAGGATCAGCGGCGTGGCGGCGGTGGCATCCACGCATGAAACCGCGCCCACCTGGCTGCAACACTCGGCAATGCTGCGGATATCGGCGACTTGCAAAAATGGATTGCTCGGCACTTCCAGCCAGACAAGGTCAGGTCTTGTCACCGAAATCTCGTCCAGAAAGACCTCAAGGTCGCTGGTCTCGGCTTCGACAAGGGCGACGTTGTTGCGCGCGCAGAGCTTGCGCAGGAACAGCGTGGTCCCCCAGTAAATTCCGGACTGGACCAGCAGAGTTCCGCCGGGCCGCACCAAACGGGTGATCGCCGCGATAGCGGCCATGCCCGAGGCAAACAGCCGGCTTTCGGCCCCGCCCTCGAGCGCCGCGATCAGACCCTCGGTCTTTTGATAGAGCGCGTTGTCGTCACGGCTGTAGAGATGCGTGGCGCTCACCAGTTCGTAGTTCTCGTCCCGGACAAAGGTTGTCGCTGTCTGGATCGGTGGTACCACCGCCCCGGTCGCGGCGTCGTGACCACCACCGCCGTGGGCCAGCAGGCTGTCGACATGGAGGCCGGGGGCGGCCAATGGCATTTTGGGCATGATAAACTATCCGTTTGTAGAGAGCGGTGGGCAGTCGGGAAAACGGCGGCGGGTTACCGTTTCAGATGACGGGTAAGACGCGCTTCGATCCTGTCCCAGACCCGGCGGAGAACCTCCACGATCATGAGATACAGCACGGCAGCCCAGATATAGGCCTGGAAATCGTAGGAGCGCGAATAGGCCCGTCTGGTTTCACCCATCACGTCGTAGATGGTGATGATGGAGGCAATGGCGGAGCCCTTGATCATCAGGATGATTTCGTTTCCATACGGGCGCAATGCGACCATCAGGGCTTGCGGCAGGATGATCTTGAAGAACGTGACCGGTCTTGACAGGCCGAGCGCCTCGGCGCCTTCCCACTGGCCCTTGGGCACGTTCTGTATCGCCCCGCGCAGGATCTCCGCTTGATACGCCGCCGTATTGAGTGAAAACGCGAAAATCACGCAATACCAAGCTTCCCGGAAGAAGCCCCAGAGCCCGACTGCTTCCAGTTCCGGCCGGAACGAGCCGGCGCCGTAGTAGATCAGGAAGGTCTGCGCAAGCAGAGGGGTGCCGCGGAAGAAATAGACAAACGCGTATGCCGGGGCGGAAAAAATCTTCCACCTGGACGCTCTCGCGATCGCGACCGGAAGGCTCAGCAAGGCACCGATGAGGAGCGAGAGACTGACGATCTGCAGCGTAATCACAAAGCCGTTGACGTAATTGGGCCAGTACTTCAGCACAAACGGGCTGGCGATATTGGACCCGAGGTAATGGACCAGCGAGATGCCGGAAACGATCCAGAGCGCCATCAGCACATGCCCGAGGATCCGGGCGTTGGTCCAGCGGCGAGGCCGTGCCGGGGGGCGTTGCATGCCTGTTTCGGGGGCGGCCGCGATCATCGTGGGCTGTCTCCCCGTTTGCTCCAGTGTTCAATCCGGGTGAGACCAGCGGACGAAATCATTGCCAGAACCAGATAGACAAGGCACGCAACCCCGAAAAACAGGAACGGCTCCTTGGTCACGCGCGCGGCTATGCCCGCCTCCCGTACCAGATCGGCCAGTCCGATGACGGAGACCAGGGACGTTTCCTTCACCAGGATCAGCCACAGGTTTCCGAGGGCTGGAAGAGCAAGACGGATCAGTTGCGGCAGAATGATGAGCCGCATTGTCTTGAAGCGCGACATGCCGAGCGCCTTGCCGCCCTCGTACTGGCCTTCCGGGATGCCGCGAAAGGCGGACAGAAAAGCTTCGGACGCATAGGAGGAAAAGACCAGGGCCAGGGCAACCATGCCGGCCACAAAGGAATTCACTTCGAAATAGGCATCGTAGCCGATCAGTTTCAGACCCTGCTGAATTCCGATCTGGACACCGAAATACACCAGGAACAGGGTCAGAAGTTCCGGCAGGCCCCTGAAAATCGTCGTGTAGATGTTGGCCGCGAGCTTGAGGCTCGGCTCGGACGAGTTCTTTGCAAGTGCAATCAGGAATCCAAGGATCAGACCGAAGGGCAAGGTCGCGAGTGCCAGGGACACTGTTACCAGAACGCCGAGCGCGATGGTGTCGCCCCAGCCGCCTTCGCCAAATGACAGCAGCGTCAAAGCTTCGTTCATAAGCCGGCGCGTCTTTCTTGCTTGTTGGAGTTGGTCAGGCTGCCGCTCTGGCCGTTCCGCGGGTCAAATCCCGCGGCAACGGGGTGCGGCACGTCTATGCGCCACACCCGAATTTTGGTCAACGAGGCTCGGTTCAGCCGCCGTAGACGTCGAACGTGAAGTGCTTGTCGTTGATTTCCTTGTACTTGCCGCTCGCCAGGATGCCCTCGATGGCCGTGTTGAACATTTCCTTGAGGTCGCCGTCGTCCTTGCGGATGGCGATCCCGGCGCCTTCGCCGTTGATGACCGGATCCGGGGTCAGGGTGCCCAGCAACTTGCAGCAGGCGCCGTCATCGGTCGCGAGCCAGTCGGACAGGACAACGACATCGTCGATCACGCCGTCGATGCGGCCGCTGGCGACGTCAAGCTTGTACTCGTCCGGGGTCGGATAAAGCTTCAGCTCTGCCGAGCCAAGCTTCTCTTCGGCATAGTTGGAGTGGGTGGTGGAGGACTGTGCACCAAGAGTGACACCCTTGAGATCGGCGTCGGATGTGCCGGCGATCTTGGAATCCTTCGGCACGGCGATTGCCGGCGGGGTGTTGTAGTACTTGTTGGTGAAGTCGACCTTCTGCTTGCGCTCCTCGGTGATCGACATGGACGCGATCACGGCATCGAACTTGCCGGCCTGAAGAGCCGGGATCATGCCGTCCCAGTCCTGGGTGACGAATTCGCACTCGACCTTCATTTCCTCGCAAAGGGCGTTGGCGATATCGATGTCGAAGCCGACCAGTTCACCATCGGCTGTCAGTGAGTTGAAGGGAGGGTAAGCGCCTTCGGTGCCGATGCGCACCTTGGACCAGTCTTTCGCCTCAGCGCCACCCACGACGGCCAGCACTGCAACAGCGGCCGCAGCCATACGCAAAACACGCATATTCAGTTCCCCTAATAGTGACTTCGCGGCGCAAGCGGGTTCTTCCCGCCTTTTTGCCCGAAAGCTCTATTCCATACACTTCAGCCCAGATTTCAAGCATGCCTATGAAAAAAACACTTGGCCATTTCTTCCGCACGGCGATTTTGCCGCAATGTCGCTTGGGAACCCTCGCCGTGTTGTGGAAAATTCCCGCCGTTGTGCATGCCCGCTCAGGCGATTGGCAGAACTTGCGGCCGGGCGGCAGGGGGCGGATATTCGCAAACGCGATGAATGTCATGAACTTCTTGAATTGGAAGCCTGGCGCGCGGCAGCGTAGGAAACAGGACCAGACAAAGCCCTGCACCTTGCCTGCCGCCCGCAAAGGAATACCGCGATGCCCGATCTTGAGCTCTTCATTGGCAACAAGAACTATTCCTCCTGGTCGTTCCGGCCGTGGATAGCGCTGACACACAAACGGATCCCGTTTCGCGAAAATCTGGTTCCCTTCGATTTCGAAGCCGGCAACCCGGATTTCGCGGCATTTTCCCCGAGCCGGAAAGTGCCGGTTCTGAAGGATGGCGACCTGACGGTCTGGGACAGTCTTGCGATCCTGGAATATGCTGCGGAGCTTTTCCCGGAAACCGGCCTCTGGCCGGAATCGGGCGCGGCGCGCGCGACGGCGCGCTCCGTTTCCGCCGAAATGCATTCCGGCTTCGCAGCATTGCGCGAGGCGTGTCCGATGAACATGCGTCGGGAAAGAACCGCGCTTGCCGTCGATGACGCCGTCAAATCTGATATTGCCCGGATTGTCGATATCTGGAGCGACTGCCTGAACGTGTCCGGAGGGCCGTTTCTCTTCGGCGAGTTCACGATCGCAGACGCGATGTATGCCCCGATTGTGAGCCGCTTCGACAGCTACCGGCTCTCAGACGATGCGGTCGCGGGCCGGTACCACGAGACAATGACCGGCACCGCCGCCTGGACGGCCTGGGAGGCGGCAGCGGTCAGGGAGCTGTGGACCATTCAATCCGAAACCGTTTAGGGCGCTGGCAGACCCACGTCGTTCTACCGCATGCCGAAGCTGGAAAAGGGCAGGAAGGTGACCAATTCCCCCTGGGTTACGGAGGTCGCTTCCTCCGGGATTTCCACCAGCCCGTCAGCCTCCCGCAATCCGGTGATCAGGCCGGATCCGTCGCGCATGAACTTGTGCGCTTCCGGTTTGCCATCGGGGCCGGGTTTCAGAAAAGCACGGTAAAATTCCCGTCGGTCCGGTTTCTTGCGGGGAATTTCAAACGCGGCCGGAACCTGAAATGAGTGCGGGGCGAGAAAAGGCCCGCCTCCCAGAACGCTCATGACCGGCCGCGCATAGAGCAGGAAACAGACCATTGCGGCAACGGGGTTGCCCGGCAGTCCCAGGAAAACGCAGTTGCCGATGCTGCCGAACATCATCGGGCGGCCGGGCTTGATGGCCAGTTGCCACATATGCCGTGTTCCCAGACCGTCGAGCGCCCAAAGAACGTGATCCTCTTCGCCCCGGCTGGCGCCACCGGTGGTCAGGATGACGTCGAAGCGGTCGGCGGCCTCCTTGAGTGTTGCCGTCACAAGCGCGCCGTCATCCCTGACGATGCCAAGATCCACGATCTCGACAGGCAGGGTCGCGCACAATGCACGCAGCAGAAAATGGTTGGAATCATAAACGTCGCCGACGGTGATCAGGTCGCCTGGACGGCGCAGCTCGTCTCCCGTCGAGACGAGAGCCACCTTCAGCTTGCGGAAAACGGGGACTTCGGCGCGGCCCGTCGAGGCGATCGCGGCCAGATCCTGAGCGCGCAGGCGCTGCCCGGCGCTCAGGATGGTCGTGCCTTCGGCCACATCCTCGCCGGCCAGCCTGCAATTGGCGCCTTTCCTGAGTCCCTGCGGCACGATAACGAAATCCTGGCCGTCCTGCTGGTGCTGTTCGCAATCCTCCTGCATGGCCACCGTATCCGCTCCCGGCGGCATGACGGCTCCGGTGAAGATCCGGGCCGCGCCCCAGGGCGCGAGGCCGGCACCGCCGGACTGGCCCGCGGCGATTCTCTGCTCAAGGCGAAAGAAGCCGCCCGCTTCGTCGAAATCACCGTGGCGGAAGGCATAGCCGTCGACCGCGGAATTGTCCGCCAGGGGAACATTGCGCGGCGCGGACAGATCTTCGGCCAGAACCCGCTCCAGCGCGGCTTCAAGCCGAACCGTTTCGGCAGTGGCAACGGCCGTCAGCCGGTCCTTCAGGATCGTCAGCGCTTCTTGGTGCCGCAGGCGGTCCTTGTCATGCAGGAAACAGTCGTCAAGGAGCTGTTTGCCCATCATGCGGGAAGCCTTTCAAGACCAAGCCGGACCTGGATGAAGTCCGCCATGGCCGGTACATCGTCCAGATCGAACACCGGCAATGGCTCGCCCGGCAGCGCGTGATCCGCGGCGATCGCAAGAATGTTCGGGTCAAACGGCGCCAGGGGGCCACGATCCCTGGTTTCAAGGCGTCGTGTCTCGATCTTGGGATGGTTTTCCCGCTTGTAGCCTTCGATCAGAACGAGATCGCACGGGGCCAGACGGGCGAGAATGTCCTCAAGGGGCGGTTCTTCCTCGTCCCGCAATTCATGCATCAGGGCCCAGCGGCGGCCGGAAACAAGGGCAACTTCCATGGCGCCCGCTTCCCGGTGGCGGTAACTGTCGGCCCCCGGCTTGTCGATATCGAAATTGTGGTGGGCGTGCTTGACGGTCGACACCCTGAGGCCGCGCCGCGTGAGTTCGGCGACGAGCCGGCTCACGAGTTGGGTCTTGCCGGAGTTCTTCCAGCCGGTGATGCCGAAGACGGGAGTCGTTTTCATCTGGAATGCTGGCTCAATGCGTTTCGGACGGTGGTCAGGTCGTCAGGACTGTTGGCGTTGAAGAACGGATCCAGGCCAGTGGCCGGATCGGTGCCGAAGGCGACCTCTATGCTGTCGTGCCGGTCGACAAAAGCAAGGACCTTGCCGTTCTTTCCTGTCTCCAGCCAGTCTTGCAAGTCGGGCCGCAAGGCCACAGGCCACAGTCCGAAAACCGGGTGCAGCCTGGCCGCGGAGGAAGCCATCGCAACCACCGGTCTGTCCGCCGGGACGGCGGTGCAGAACCGGTCCACGAGGTCTTGCGGAAAAAACGGCGTGTCGCCGGCGATGGAAACCACATGGGTCACGCCGGGCCGGTGCTCCTGTGCATAAGCCAGACCCGCCAGCACACCGGCAAGCGGGCCTGCATGGTCACCGACCGGATCGGCGATCACCGGAAGTTCGAACCGTTCGAACCGCTCCGGATCGCCGTTGGCGTTCAGGACGATATCCGTGAGCTGCGGGGCGAGCCGGGCGAGAATGAGGTCCAGCATCGACTGACCGCCAAGATCCATCAGGCTTTTGTCACCACCGCCCATGCGGCGGGACTGACCGCCCGCCAGAACGCAGCCCAGCATCTTGTCCCGGGTCAATGTCGCGCGTGCTGCCGTCATCGTGCCGGTACACTCCCTTTCCGCCGGTTTCTGTCCGGCTCCTCCTCGGCGTGGCCGGGATCCATGTCGAAATCTATGCGGTCCTGTCCCGCCAGCGTGACGAAACGCTTGCCGCGGGCGCGGCCGATCAGGGTCAGTCCCGCCTGCCGTGCCAGCTCCACGCCCCAGGCCGTGAAGCCGGACCGGGATATCAGAATGGGAATTCCCATCATGACCGTCTTGATGACCATTTCCGAAGTCAGGCGTCCGGTGGTGTAGAAAATCTTGTCATGGGCCGGAATGTCATTGAGCACCATCCATCCGGCGATCTTGTCGACGGCATTGTGGCGGCCGACATCCTCCATGTAGACGAGGGGCCGGTCCTTCTCGCACAGAACGCAGCCATGGATCGCACCTGCTTCCAGATAAAGGGAAGGGGTGGTGTTGATCGTTCTTGTGAGCGCATAGAGCCACGACGTCTTCAGCCGTGCCTCGCGGGACAGCGACACGGTATCGAAGCCCTCCATGACATCGCCGAACACGGTTCCCTGCGCGCAGCCGGAGGTCCGAACCTTCTTCTTGAGTTTTTCCTCGAAGTCGGTTTCCCGCTCGGTGCGCACGATCACCACATCCAGATCGTCGTCGAAGTCGATGTCCGTGATCACGTCGTCATCGGCAAGCATGTTCTGGTTCTTCAGATACCCCACCGCCAAAAGGTCCGGGTGATCCCCGATGGTCATCATTGTGACCACCTCCTGCGAATTCAGGAAGAGGGTCAGTGGCTTCTCGGTCACCACTCTGGTTTCGACGGCGTCCCCGTTCTGGTCGATACCGCTCACCGTGGTCGACAAGCCCGGGACCGACGGATCCGGTTGCAGGATATAAGGGCCTGTCACAGCCGCGCGACTCCATGCTCTGTTGTTTTTCCAACACTATTGGAGGCGATTGCGCCAGGGCAAGAGATTACTTTGCCGCTTCGGTTCGGGAGAGGGCCATCAAGGCACCGCCAGCCGGACGCCGCCGGAAAGCATCGGAAACGCGCCGGACACACCGAAAAAACCGACGCCGGAGGCGGAACCGGGACATGGAGGTCACAGCAAACGCAATAAAAAGATCGCTGCCTCTTTGCAAAGACGTTTGGTGAGCCAGCGGCTCAGATCATGAGCATGTCGTTGGTCAGGCGGCCTTGCTGCAGTTCATTGGCGAAATGGCTGAACGCGAGATAGGCTTCGTCGCGTGTCACGTCGTTCGGGTGGTCGAGCAAGGGCCGCAGAAGCTCGTTTCCGGCAGCGGCCACGCCGTCGGTCAGGTCACGGAAGAACATCAGCGAATTCGGAAACAGCCTGAAATCGGCCGGTTCGTGAATGATGCCCTCGATATCGTGCAGACGGGAATCGTTCATCACGCAATACACGGTCTCGAGCACCGGGCCGGTGCGTCCTTCCAGGATCTGGATGATGTGCTGGTCGACAAGCAGCAGCGCCCCGGTGACGCCGGCCTTCCGGTTGATGCGACGAATTCGCAGCAGTGTCTTGTCGATTTCATCGGGCAGGGGCAGACGCATCTCGTTCCATCTGATCTTGCTTCTGTAGCAGGCTCGATAAAGTTCCATGACGTGTCCCATCCGTTGGCCGATGAATCCAGCCTGCGCTCCAATTCCTCACATTTGCTTAAAATTTGAATCAAATTGGAAGAAGACCGATGAGGGTTACCCATCCGTTGCCAAGATTTGCGGAAACATGTGCTTGAGCGCCCAGGCGGCGTATCAAGAAAATTGTGTAAAACTACGAAGGTTCATCTTTGTGGGGAGAAGGCGTTTGAATCGCAGGTGGCCTCTTGAATAGTCGGACTTTTTTGAGACGGAAATTCTCCGGTGGCGGAATCAGCCCTGCGGTCGTTCAGAAGGGCCGTTCCTCGCCCGACCACTTGAAGAACTTGCCGGTGTCGGCAAGTGTGAGGCGTTCGCCGATCTTCAGAATGCCGGCGGCGACATCGACCGGAGAATTGTCTGCCTGCGGTCCGCCCATATCCGTGCGCACCCAACCCGGATCGACCAGTGCCACCGGAATGTTCTGAGGCTCAAGCTCGGTTGCGAGTCCTTGCATGACCTTGTTGATCGCGGCCTTCGACGCGCGGTAGGCGATCGTGTCCGGTTTTCGGTAGCCCATCCAGGACATCTGGCTGGACACCGTCAGGATGCGGCCGTTTTCAGACCGCTTCAGGGGCGCGAGAAACGCCTGCGACACGGCCAGCGGCGCGAGCGTGTTGACGCTCAGTGTTTCGGCGAAACCGTCGAAATCCATGTCGAGCGGTGTTTGCCGCTTCGGACCGATGATACCCGCATTGTTGATCAGCAGGTCCAGCGGGCCGGGCAGCGGTGCGGCGGCCGCGCGAACGGCGTCGTGATCGGTCACATCGAAGACCAGCGGCCGGAAATCTCCTTCCGGGAACTCGGCTTCAAGGAGCTTCGCCGTGTCCCTTGCCAGGTTTTCACTTCGCACCGATCCGTAAACAGTCCAGCCCCTGGAAAGGGCAGCACGCGCAAGTTCAAGTCCGATGCCGCGATTGGCAGCGGTGACGAGGCAGACGGGCATGTTCAGGTCCTGATGTTCTGAGTGGCGGGACACAGCCGGTGAAGATCGTGCCGGCCACCAGTCCACGGTTTCATGAATGGCAAGAAATGATGTGAGTTGGAGTGGCCCTCGTCAAGGCGCGCAAGCGGAGAATATGCGGCGCATTTTCGGATCTTTCACAACGCGCGTTACAAGAGAGCTCTCGGCCGGGAAAAGGACCGCGCCGGGTCCGCGCTTCCGCCGGCGGGCTTGTATCGGCCATGCATCACTTCTAAGACTGCCTTCAAATGGAAAATCGCATGTGCTTCAGTTTGGCAGCTTGCGGCGGCGATGCGGAGATTTACATTTCGCACAAGCCGATGATCGCGCGTGACGAGGCGGCGGCCGGCGATTTCAACAGGGCGGAATTATGAACGACTCCATCAAGAACGCGGTCATGGACCGGCTCGGACAGATCAAGGGACCCGATCTGGAGGGCGATATTGTTTCCCTGGGACTGGTGTCGGATGTCTTTGTCTCCGACGGCCGTGTGGCTTTTTCCATCACGGTGCCCGCGGAAAGGGCCCAGGAACTTGAGCCGTTGCGCCAGGCCGCCGAGAAGGTCGTGCGGGAAGTGCCCGGTGTCGAAACGGCGATGGTTGCGCTGACGGCCGAGCGTGCGCCCGGAGCCAGGCCCAATGCCGCTCCCAAGGCGCCGCCGCCCGCCCGCGCAGCTCCGGAAGAAAAGGCGCCGGCAAAACCGGGTGTTCCGGGAATCACCCATATCATCGCGGTCGCCTCCGGCAAGGGTGGTGTCGGCAAGTCCACCACCACCGCCAATCTTGCCCTTGCCATGGCCGCCTCCGGCAAGAAGGTCGGCGTACTGGATGCCGATATCTACGGCCCTTCCGTTCCGCGCCTGTTCAACGTTTCAGGCCGTCCGGAAGCGCTTTCCGGCAGGACCTTGAAGCCGCTGGAAGGCTACGGCGTCAAGGTGATGTCGATGGGCTTCATGGTCGAGGAGGAGACGCCCATGATCTGGCGCGGACCCATGGTCATTTCCGCGCTGACACAGATGCTGCGCGAAGTGGCGTGGGGCGAACTGGATGTTCTGGTTGTCGACATGCCGCCGGGCACCGGTGATGCCCAGTTGACAATGGCGCAGCAGGTGCCGCTCGCCGGCGCCGTCATCGTGTCCACCCCCCAGGACCTGGCGCTGATCGATGCGCGCAAGGGGCTCAACATGTTCAAGCGCGTCGACGTGCCCGTGCTCGGCATCGTCGAGAACATGAGCTACTTCCTGTGTCCCGATTGCGGTGGCCGCCACGATATCTTCGGGCATGGCGGGGCCCGCGCCGAGGCGGAACGGCTCAACGTGCCGTTTCTCGGCGAAGTTCCCCTGGCGATGAAGATCAGGGAAACCTCCGATGCGGGAACACCAATCGTCGTCTCCGATCCGGAAGGTCAGGTCGCGGGGATCTACAAGTCGATTGCGGCGAGTGTCCTGGCAGGGATCGAATCCGAACAGTCGGCTGCCGGCCGGTCGGCACCCGACATCGTGTTCGAATAGGCCATTTTTCAGAAATTGCCTCGGCCGTCCGGAGCTGACGGCCGAGGTCTGAGCGCGGCTGAGCGGTCGCCCCGTTTTCACGGGACCGGCTTGCTTGACATCTGTCTGATGCCAACTGCTTAAATGCGCTGCAGCAGCGTGTTCGGCCGCCTTTGATTGCAACCAAAAATTGCGCATTTTTCATTGAATCGCGATAAGTGCCAATCCTAGGCAATCCGCTCAAAGTGCCTTAGCGGAATCTTGAGTCTTCGGGGATTTCGGTCTGCTTCTCACCGGTGAAGCAGGGGAGAGGCCGGTCGCGTCGACCTGAATCTGCGTCGATTTTCCGGCAGGCATCTCCTGGAAAATCCCTTGATGCGAGCAAGGGTGAAATCGGCACTTTCAGATTGATAAAACCCGTGAGGGTCTGTAACAATTGGGCTTTTCACGTCCGGATCACGGGTGCCGTGTATTCTGAGCAATCGAATTCGGTAATTGAATCCTCAAAACGGTAGAGGCTCATTCCACGGCATGATCTCCGGCCGCGCTCAATCAAGTGGTGATGACGCCAAACCATCCCTGGGGGTTCTCGTCGCGATCTCGACGGTGGGGCCGCTGGCGATGCAGATCTATTTGCCGTCGCTTGCCGGCATGATGATCGTGTTTTCTGCAACCGCGGGTGAAATCCAGCTGACGATGTCCGCTTTCTTTGTTGCGGTCGCGGTGTCCCAACTCTTCTGGGGGCCGTTGTCGGACCAGTTCGGGCGTCGGCCCGTGATCATCGCGGGTCTGTCGCTGTTCGTCCTGGGAAGTGTTCTGTGCCTTGTTGCGCCGACCATCGAAACCCTGATTGCAGCGCGGGTGCTGCAGGCTGCGGGCAGTTGCACCGGCATGGTGCTCGGGCGTGCCATCATACGGGATCTTCAAGGGCCCGAACAGGCTGCCAGCATGATCGGCTATGTCACAATGGGCATGGCGGTGATGCCGACGCTCGCGCCTGCGGCCGGTGGCCTGCTTGACCAGGCCTACGGCTGGCAGGGCGGATTTGTGCTGATGCTGGTCTTCGGGATCGGCGTTCTGTGGGCCAGCATCTACTTCCTGCCGGAAACACATCACAAACGCTCCTCGGTGGGAATTGGACAGATCTTGCGGTCCTACGCGGTTCTTTTGACGGAACCCTTGTTCTGGAGCTACGCCCTGACCTCAGCTTTCAGCGCGCTCACCTATTTCGCCTATCTCGGTGGAGCGCCGTTCATCGCCTCGGGTCTGCTGTCGCTGAGTGCTGCGGAAATGGGTTTCTATTTCATGTTCGTCGCACTGGGATACATTGCCGGAAATTACATTTCCGGCCGGTTCGCCGAACGGGTCGGATTGTACCGGATGATGCTGAGCGGCACCTTGATCGGAATGGCGAGTGTCGTGCTGATCACCGGGTTCGCCTATTTCGGAGCGTTGACCGCCCCGAGCCTTTTCCTGCCGATGTTCCTGCTTGGGCTCGGCAATGGCGTGTGCCTGCCGAGTGCGATCTCGGGCGCCGCCAGTGTCCGTCCGGAACTGACCGGAGCCGCATCCGGCCTGACGGCCTCCCTGCAGGTCAGCACGGGAGCGGTCGCAGGCACGCTGGTCGCCTGGCTCTATGCCGACAGTTTTCTGGCCGGCACGCCCTGGGGCATGATCATCGTAATGGCGATCGGGATGAGCCTCAGTCTCGTCGCGGCACTCACCGTTCGCACACATATGGCGCGAGCCAAATTTGTTCCCGCGGAATAAGACGACACAGCGCGCGCGAAAACACCGGTGATTGCGTCAGCCGCCGGTCACGCTCATGTGGCGGGCGACCGCCGGCTGCTTGCTGTTTCTTTCGATCACGAAATCATGGCCCTTGGGTTTGCGGCCGATGGCTTCGTCAATCGCGCTGTTGAGAAGTTCGTTGCCTTCGGACGCCCGCAAGGGCGCGCGCAGGTCCGCCATGTCGTCCTGGCCCAGGCACATGTAGAGCTGGCCGGTGCAGGTGACGCGGACCCGGTTGCAGCTTTCGCAGAAATTGTGGGTCATTGGCGTGATGAGACCGAGCCGCCCGCCGGTTTCCTCGATTGTTACGTAGCGCGCCGGGCCGCCGGTCTTGTAGGGAATGTCCGTCAGCGTGAAACGCTCGGCAAGGCGCGCTCGCACGGTGGATAGCGGCAGGTACTGGTCCGTGCGGTCGCCGTCGATTTCACCAAGTGGCATGGTTTCGATCAAGGTGAGATCGTGACCGTGTTCATGGCACCATTTCAGCATGGGCACGATCTCGTCCTCGTTGACGTCCTTGAGCGCGACCATGTTGACCTTGATCTTCAGTCCGGCTTCGGTCGCGGCACGGATGCCGTCCATGACCTTGCCGAGATCTCCCCAGCGGGTAACCGTCTTGAATTTCTGCGGATCGAGCGTGTCGATGGAAACATTGATCCGGCGGACACCGCAGTCGCGCAATTCGGTTGCAAATCTGGCGAGTTGCGATCCATTGGTGGTCAGCGTCAGTTCCTCGAGCGCACCGCTGTCCAGATGGCGGCCGAGACTGCGGATAAGGCTCATGATGTTCTTGCGCACCAGCGGCTCGCCGCCGGTCAGGCGCAGCTTGCGCACACCCTTGTCGATGAAGGCGGTACACAGGCGATCAAGTTCTTCAAGGCTCAGAACTTCCCGCTTGGGAAGGAAAGTCATGTCCTCGGCCATGCAATAGACACAGCGGAAGTCGCAGCGGTCGGTCACCGAAACGCGCAGATAGCTGACTGCGCGTCCGAACGGATCGATCATGGGCACACCCGGGGAAACAGGCGTGGCGGATGTACCGGCTGCCGCCAGTTCCTTCGCCGCCGGTTCCACTGACTTTGGGTTCGGCACCAGGATCTTGCCTTCAGACACGTTGCGCTCTCCCTACGCGTTTTCTTGTGTCCCGATCATATGGCGCCGATCGGTCCAAGATCAATCGAAACCGGACCTAAAACGCCCGCTCTACGGTAACAGGTTGCAAAATCGATACAAATGAGCCGCGGCATGATCGCACAACGCGGAAATAAGTGGGCGGAACGCAGGCCGGATTGATCCGTTTCCCGCCAGCGGCGTATTGCAGTTGCAACAAAAGCAAGGGGCATCATGTCAACACTGGTCTGGTTCCGTCAGGACCTGCGCATTCAGGACAATCCGGCGCTGTTCGAAGCTGCCAGAAAAGGAGCGGTTCTACCGGTCTTCATTCTGGAACCAGCGGAACACGCGGGGGACACCCACCCGATGGGGGGCGCCAGCCGCTGGTGGCTGCACCACAGTCTGGCTGCATTGAAACAGGTTCTGCCGGAACTCGTTCTGTTGCGCGGCAGCGCCCGCCACCTCATCCCGGAACTGGTCCGGGACTGCGGAATCCGCGCGGTTTACTGGAACCGCTGCTATGAACCCCACGCCATCGAACGCGACACGGACCTCAAGACGGCGCTGACGGATGAGGGGGTTGAAGCCAGAAGCTTCAAGGCTTCCTTGCTGTTTGAGCCCTGGGAACTGGAAACGAAAACCGGTGGTCCCTACAAGGTCTATTCGCCCTTCTGGAAGGCGGCCCTGGACCGTGATGTGCCGGCGCCGCTGCCTGTCCCCGAAGCCCTCGAACCGGTCGTCTGTGACGGTGGTGAGGAACTGGAAAACCTTGACCTTCTGCCCGGCAGACCGAATTGGGCGGCGGGGTGGGAAGACCTCTGGACACCGGGAGAGGCCGGGGCGACAAGGCGGCTGGCGGAGTTCCTGGAGGGAGGGCTGAAGGACTATGGGACATTGCGCAACCGTCCTGATCTGGACAGTGTCTCCAGATTGTCGCCGCATCTCCACTTCGGCGATATTTCACCGCGCCAGATCTGGCAGGCGACGCAGCAGCGCATCGCCGCGGACGGAGCGGAAACAAAGGACGGCATGAAATTTCTGTCCGAGATCGGCTGGCGCGAATTCTCCCACCACCTGCTGTTCCACTATCCCGCGCTGCCCTCGGAAAACTGGCGCCGGACCTTCGACGCCTATCCCTGGCGGGAGGCGCCAGAGGATCTGGTGCGCTGGCAGAAAGGCCTGACAGGGTATCCCATCGTCGATGCAGGCATGCGCGAACTCTGGCACACAGGCTATATGCACAACCGGGTGCGCATGGTTGCGGCAAGCTTTCTGGTCAAGCATCTGCGTCTCCACTGGCATCACGGCGAAAGCTGGTTCCGCGACACGCTGCTCGATGCGGATCTTGCCAACAATTCCGCGGGCTGGCAGTGGGTCGCGGGGTCCGGGGCCGATGCGGCACCGTATTTCCGGATCTTCAACCCCATCACCCAGGGAGAAAAGTTCGACCCCGAGGGAGATTATGTCAGGCGCTGGGTACCGGAACTGACCGATCTGGAGACCCGCTACCTCCATGCGCCCTTCCAGGCGCCGAAAGAAGCCCTGAAGGCGGCCGGCGTGGTTCTGGGGCAAACCTATCCGAAGCCGGTTGTCGATCATGCGCGTGCCCGCCAGGCCGCCCTTGAAGGCTACGAAGCGGTCAGGGCGGCGGGACAAAACGCGGCTTGACGACGGCCGGTGGCGCGGTATCGTCCGCGTCTTCCGCCGGGGTGCAATCGCCCGGTGTGCCTGAAAGGATCTGCCGATGACCGACAAGACCGCGCCCTGGCCGACCGAACTGCGCGTTTCAAAGGACAGGCGAGTGCTGTCCGTTGCGTTCGATTCGGGGGAACGACACGACCTTTCCGCGGAATATCTGCGGGTCTGCTCGCCGTCGGCGGAAGTCAAGGGTCACGCGCCTTCGCAGAAACAGACCGTGCCAGGCAAGCGGCAGGTGGAGATCATGAAAATCGAACCGGTGGGCAACTACGCCGTCCGGATCCATTTCGACGACATGCACAATTCCGGGATCTTTTCCTGGACCTACTTTCTTGAACTCGGCAGGGACAGGCAAACCCATTGGGATGGATATCTCGGTGAACTTGAGCAGAAGGGCCTGAGCCGGGACCGCTGAATTCAGGCCCGGAAGCGCTTGTGGCGCCGCGCATTCAGAATCAGCTATCCTGCACGCGGCTTGACCCGCGCCTTCCCCCTCCACCTGGAGCAGCAGCCGACCTGCAGGGCAGTTTTTTCATGCTTCCGGACCGTGCGTTCGCATAAGGAGGGATTGCGTCATTCGCACGTGGCATGGAGGTCGCACATGAAATTGACAATCTCGATCCACCGATTGAAACGCCGGGCGCGGCAACTGGCACGGCAAAACAGGATGCCGCTCCACCGGGCCCTCGATGAGACCGCCTCCGCTGAAGGCTTCGATAGCTGGAGCCATCTGGCGCGGACCTGGCGCCCGCGCGGACCGGCACGTGTGCTTCTGGATCGCCTTTTGCCGGGTGATCTGCTGGTGCTTGCTGCCAGGCCCGGGCACGGAAAAACGGTCCTCGGCCTGGAGATTGCCGCGGAAGCACCGGCTGCGGGCCGCGCATCGGTGTTCTTTTCCTCGGAGTGCACGGAACGGGACGTGCGCGACAAGCTGGTCGAAAGCGGGTTCGACGCCACGCCGGGCTCCCACGGGCCGCATGTTGATCTCGCCGACAGCCTCTGTGCGCGGCACATCATGACTGAGCTTGCGCAGGCCCGGTCCGGTACGGTCGCGGTGATCGACTATCTTCAGGTCATGGACCAGCGCCGTCACGAACCGCCGCTGGAGCGGCAGGTAAAGGAACTCAAGCAGTTTGCCTGTGCGCGCGGCCTCGCGTTCGTCTTCCTGTCGCAGGTCTGCAGGACCTTTGACCCGCAGGTCAAACCGCTCCCGGATTTTTCCGACGTCAGGATTGCAAATCCGGTGGACCTGTCGGTCTTCACCGGCGGATGTTTCCTTCACGGCGGGGAACTTGCCATGGTTCCAAACGCTCCAGGCTGATCCCAACGGCTATAAACTCGAAAAGCCGGACACGAAGCCCGGCTTTTCGTCAGATTATCAATCGCGTCAGCGCTTGACGACGACCCTCGAGCCAACTGCGACGTTGTTGTAAAGATGAATAACGTCCTTGTTGGCAAGACGGATACAGCCGGAGGAAACGGCCGAACCGATTGTCCACGGTTCGGTTGTTCCATGGATGCGGTAAAGGGTGGAGCCGATATAAAGCGCGCGGGCGCCCATCGGGTTGTTCGGACCGCCCGGCATATGTGCCGGCAGGATACGGCCCTTGCGGCGCTCGCGCACACGCATCTGCGGCGGCGGTGTCCAGCCCGGCCATTCCGCCTTGCGCGTGATGCGGTGCGTACCGGCCCACTGGAAACCTTCCTTGCCGACGCCGACGCCGTATCTCATCGCCTTGCCGTTTGGCAGAATGTGATAGAGGCGGCGCTCGGACGTGTCGATGACGAGAGTGCCCGGCTTGTACGGACCGTCATACTTGACGCGCTTGCGCTTGACCGGAGACGGGCCGCCAGGATGATACTTCGGCGTTACCCAGGTGTTCGTGCTGTGATCGAAAAAGCCGTATCGCGGAGCTGCCTGAGCCGTCAGCGCGAACGCGCTCACGACTAAAGCCACCACGATGAAGAAAATCTTGTTCATTCTAATCCCCCATTCGCACCGGGTCCACTGCCCCACGGGTGCCAGTCACAGGAGTGACGTTACGAAAATGTCCTTGCCGCACTGTTAATAAACATGTCCCAGATCGTTCGCAAAAGGAATTTCACGTTGATGTGAGCAGGCCCCGGAGTGTTCGAATGTGCTGAATTTGCAACGTTTTGCTCGCTTAGTGCTTGAAGAGGTGGGTGACTCACGCTCAGGTTGCTGTAATTGTCTCTCCGAAGGCGCCGAACCCGCCTTTTTCCTCTCCGGCACGCGGCCGGACCAGGGACAAATCCGATTCGCCCCTGACTCCGACCCGGTTCCGGGCAGTATCTGAGGATACGCGCACCCGGTATCGGGCCGGAGCGGGTCGGGAACTCCAGTGCCGGAGACTGGCCTATCCCAGGTTCAGTTCCTTGAAGAAATCATTGCCCTTGTCGTCGACGACGATGAAGGCAGGGAAATCCTCGACCTCGATTTTCCAGATGGCTTCCATGCCGAGTTCCTCGAACTCGACCACCTCGACCTTCTTGATGCAGTCCTGTGCAAGTCGCGCTGCGGGACCGCCGATGGAGCCGAGGTAAAAGCCGCCATGTGCCTGGCAGGCCCTGCGGACCTGGGCGGACCGATTGCCCTTGGCCAGCATCACCATCGAGCCGCCGGCGGCCTGGAACTGGTCCACATAGGCATCCATCCGGCCGGCCGTGGTCGGGCCGAACGAACCCGACGGCATGCCTTCGGGGGTCTTGGCGGGGCCGGCGTAATAGATCGGATGGTTCTTGAAATAGTCGGGCAGGGGCGCGCCGCTCTCCAGCCGGTCGCGCAATTTCGAATGCGCCAGGTCACGGGCGACGATCAGCGGACCTGTGAGGGACAGGCGGGTCTTGATCGGGTGCCGGGTCAGTTCTCCCAGGATTTCGGACATCGGCCGGGTCAGGTCGATCTTGACCACGGTGTCGGACAGGTGTTCGTCGGTGACTTCGGGAAGATATTTTTCCGGATGCATTTCCAGCTGTTCCAGGAACACGCCGTCTTTCGTGATCTTGCCGACGGCCTGACGGTCCGCGGAACAGGACACGGCGAGGCCGATCGGCAGCGACGCGCCGTGCCGCGGCAGCCGGATGACGCGCACATCGTGGCAGAAATACTTGCCGCCGAACTGGGCACCGACGCCGGTGGCCTGGGTCAGCTTGAGAATCTCCTCCTCCATCTCAAGGTCGCGGAAGGCGTGGCCGAGTTCGGAACCTGCCGTCGGCAATCCGTCGAGATAGCGCGCCGAGGCGAGCTTTGCCGTCTTCAGGTTCATCTCCGCCGACGTTCCGCCGATGACAATCGCCAGATGGTAGGGCGGGCAGGCGGCGGTGCCGAGCGTCAGGATCTTTTCCTTCAGGAAATCGATCATGCGGTCATGGGTCAGCAGCGAGGGCGTGCCCTGAAACAGGAAGGTCTTGTTGGCAGAGCCGCCGCCCTTGGCCATGAACAGGAACTTGTAGGCATCTTCGCCGTCCGCGTAGAGTTCGATCTGCGCCGGCATGTTGCTCTTGGTGTTGGCTTCCTCGAACATGGAAATCGGCGCGAGCTGGGAGTAGCGCAGGTTCTTCTTGTAATAGGCATCGCGCGCGCCTTCACCGAGGGCGGCCTCGTCCGAGCCGTCGGTCCACACGCGGCGGCCCTTCTTGCCCATGATGATCGCAGTGCCGGTGTCCTGGCACATGGGCAACACGCCATGGGAGGAAATATTCGCGTTTTTCAGGAGGTCGAAGGCGACGAACTTGTCGTTTTCGGTGGCTTCGGGATCGTCGAGGATTTTCTTCAGCTGCTCCAGATGTCCCGGACGCAGATAGTGGTTGATGTCCTTGAAGGCTTCCTCGGCAAGCAGGCGCAATCCTTCCGGCTCGACCATCAACACTTCTTCGCCGTTGAACTCTGCCGTCTTGACGAAGTCGGAGGTCAGCTTGCGGTACGGGGTCTGGTCCGCGCCTTGCGGAAACAGGGCGCTGTGGTGGTAGTCGGGGGGCGTGACGGGAGCGTTCATGGGACGGCTTTCCTGATCTGGCTGCTTTCCGGACATCGGGGTCGAAAAGCGCTGGAACATTCTGGTGAGGAACTCATACGGTAAAAAGGCCGCGAGCGCCAAGGGGCGCGGCCTGATCAAATGGTCTCACGCAGGAAAGATATCGCATTACCGCGAAGCGGACAGATCCAGCGTCACCGTCACCGCATCGCCCACCGTGTCCGTTCCGACACCGGAACCGAGCTTGTAGGCGAGACGATTGACGGTGGCAGTGCCCCTGGCCCTTGCAGTGTCGCCGTCGATTTCCAGTGAGAAGTCGAGATCGACCGGTTGGGACACGCCCTTGACCGTCAGGGTTCCGCTCGCGCGATAGCTGTTGCCTTCCACCAGTGTGGCACTATTGGCTGTGAACTCGGCTTCCGGAAAGGCGTTCACGTCGAACCAGTCCTTTGCCGGCAGCGTGCCATCGAACTGGGGATTGCCCGTTGAAGCACTCGCGGGACGGATGGTTGCCGTAATCGCGGCCGTTTCAGGGGCGGCCGGGTCGAAATCGATCCTGGCCTGCCACGTGGCAAAGAAACCCTTCACCGTGCCCGTGCCCTGCTTGACCTCGAAGCCCAGCCGGCTCTGGTCCGCATCGACCGTCCAGACATCCGCGGCAGCTGGTGTCGCCGACCAAGCAAACGACATCATCACAAGGGCAGGGAGAGTGTTTTTCAAAAGCATGTCGGGTTTTCCTGAATCGATCTGTTAGAAATCCGCCTTGGCGGGTCCGGTTGAAATCATCCGTTTCAGCGTGTCGTCCCGGGCGATCAGATGGTGCTTGAACGCAGCGGCCGCGTGGACGACGATCAGCGCGATCAGCAGGTAGGCGCCATATTCGTGAAGGTTCTTGAAAAGGGCTTCTGCCTGCTCCTGGCTTCCAAGGGAGGCGGGCACGGGCAGATGCGGGACCGGCAGAACGTTGAAAAGAACCGTCGGGATGCCCCAGGGCGACGCGGAGACCATCAGCCAGCCGGTCAGAGGCAGCGCGAAAATCATGGCATAGAGGCCGATATGTCCCAGGTGCGCACCGATCCTCTCCAGGGGATGCATGCCGGCGGGAAGCTTCGGGGTCGGGTTGAACAGCCGCCAGAGCAACCGCAGGCCGGCAAGGGTGAGAACCACGAAACCGATGGACTTGTGCAACTGGAAGAGCTGAAACGTGGCCGGCTCGGTGAGCGGCAGACCGCGCATGTAGAGCCCCAGTGTCAGCATGCCGAGGATCAGCACGGCCATCGTCCAGTGAAACAGGATTGCCACGAGGCCGTATCCCGATTTGGTGTTGCGCAGCATTGACGGCTCCATGGATGGGACGGAGGCCGCGAGCAAAGGCCTCCGCTTTGGTCAGGATCAGTTGGTCGCGTCGGCCTTCAACGTTTCGGCGTGGAAGGTCACGGTCACTTCATCGCCGACATATGGCACATACATGTCCATTCCGTAGTCGGATCGTTTGATAACGGTGGAAATCGCGAAGCCGGCGGCTTCCTTCTTGGCCATGGGATGTTCGCCGAAGGTCGTGACGGTCACCTGGAGCGTTGCAGGTTTGGTGATGTCCTTGATGGTCAGGTCGCCGGTCACTTCAAGCTGGTTCTCGCCGACCTGCTCGACCTTGGTGCTCTTGAACGCGGCTGTGGGAAAGGCCTCCGCATTGAAGAAATCGGCGCTGAGGAAATGCTTGTCCCTGTCTGCGAAGAACGTGTCGATGCTGGACACGTCGATCGTGAACTCGACGGTGGAATCGGCCGGTGTTTCCTTGTCGATAAGCAAGGTGCCGTCCCATTCGCCGAAGCGGCCATCGGTGGTGGAGTAGCCGAGATGGTTGTAGGAAAACGCCAGGTTGGCGTGGGACTTGTCGAAATCGAACGCGACAGGCTCTGCGACGGCGGTGCCGGCAAGCAGGGACAGGGCGAAGGCGGAAGCTGCGATGCGGATCATTGTCAAACCTCTGGTAGCGGTGTCCGGAGCGTTCTTTCATGAACGCCGTTTCCCCTAGATAATCGAATTCGCGGGGAGTGCTATTTGACTGACTGTTCGTACTGGATGAACAATGTCGGTCCGGCAGACCGGTTTTGATCGAAGAGGCTATCGGTATGAATTTTCATTTCTTTTGAATGTCTTGATTGCCGGATGCATGGACGAATCAGGCCGCGCTCGGCAAACTGGCTTGCTGCTGATCCTGTTTCAGCCGGAACCGCCGTTTTCCCGGGATTTAAACGCATGAATTCATGTGGAAAGTTGCGATGTCATCAAGACATCAAGAAGATCAGGCAAAGCAAGGATAACTTTCCCTTCAACTGTGGCTTGCAAAGGAGCCCGGTAAGCTCCGAATGATAGGTCCGGAGACACAGGAGTATTGAACGTGAAGCAAGCGGTCATTGTCTGTCACAGGGGCGCCAGCAAGATGGCTCCCGAGAACACTCTGGCATCCCTTGAGAAAGCCATCGAGCTTGGCGCCGGTGTTGTCGAACTGGACGTGCGGCCATCGAAGGACGGTGTGCTTTATGTCATGCATGATGTCACGGTGGACCGGACAACGAACGGGACAGGCAGGTTCTCGGACCTGTCGTCCGCCGACATCGATCGGCTGGATGCCGGATCTTGGTTCGGCGCCGCGTTCGAAGGCGAGCGTGTGCCGCGTTTCGACGTGTTTCTGGACAGCTGCAAGGGACGCATCGCGACCTATGTGGAAATCAAGGAAGGCGATCCGGCCGAGGTGCGCGACATGCTGGCCGTGCGCGGCATGCTCGGCGACGCCTGGACGTTTTCCTTCGACCAGTCCATCCGCGCCGAGGCAAGGGCCAAGGTGCCGGATCTTCGGCGCATGGTGCTCTACATGCATGTCGGTTCCGTTGACCGTGCGGTTGCCCAGGATGCCCATATTCTGGAATTCCACGAAGACAACCTGGATCCTGATGCGGTCGCCGCCGCCAGGCGTGCGGGACTGATCACGCAGATGTTCTATGCCGGACAGGACCGGGCGGTGTTCGAAAAGGCCGTGCGCTGTGGTGTCGAGCAGATGAACATCGACGAGGTCGAAATATACAGGTCGGTGGAAAAAGATCTTCTGGCCATCGTCTGACCTGCAAATAATCAGAGTTCGGTTCTTGCCTGTGCCCATGTTCCGGATGTGGCGGCGGGGACAACGCCGACTGAATCCGGACGTGGCTGCGAAGCACCGGGATATGCCTGCAAGGCACATTGTGGGCTTGGCCGGATCGCGTGATCTGCATGGGCGCGCATTACGCAGGGTTTCCTCAACAAGAAGCCTTCGCTGACCCAGATGCAGGAAACGTTGGATTGAAAACTGCGTATGGATTTTGATCGCAAATCGGGCCGGGTGAAGAAACCGGATTTTAGCCGATGAATTTCACCCGAAATTAAACAACAACCAGATAGATTTGTCGCCGTTATCTAACAGGCGACATACGATGGACCATAGTAAAGCAACGTCTCCATGCGTGACGTTAAAGAGAAAAATCGTTCATTTCGTATTAGGTTTCTCTCGATTGGCTCGAACGACCGGGATGCTGGCTGGTATTCTGCTGACGCTCCAGGTTTGTGATGCGCACGCGGCATCCGCCGGCGAATGGGTGGTCAAACGTGTGTCGGGGATCTCCTATTTTGTCGCGCCGAATATTCCGGCCTTTCGGGTAAAAAAGGGCATGGTATTCCACAAAGGCTACACTCTGGGAACACGATCGGGATCGAGAGTGCTCATCGTGCGCGGAACCGATTCCATCGCCGTGGGCCCGAACACCACGTTTGCACTCTCGAAGTACCGAAGCCCTGGAACCACGACCACGCTCTTGCAACGCAAGGGAACCGTCGACGTGGACGTGCAAAAGCGCCGCCGGCCGCATTTTTCCGTCGAGACGCCGTATTTCGCGGCCGTTGTGAAAGGGACCAGGTTCAGGGTGAGCTTGCGAGGCGGGAAAGGCGACGTATCCGTTCAGCGTGGTGTTGTCGGCGTGGCAGACTTTGCCTCCGGTGATACGGTCGATCTGGGCGCGGGGCAAAGCGCATCGAGCGCACCTTCCCGCAAGGTGGGATTGACTGTCGGCGGTCGAACGAAACCGACAGTCCGCCCCGGCAAGAAACGTGCCCCGGTCTTCGAAACACCGCCCGTCCAGAATGTGCCGGCCAGTGATGCGGCTTCTAGCTCGACGAGCAATTCAAGCAATGGTGTCCTCGGCAGCGTTCTTGGCAGCAGCAACAGCAACAGTAATTCCGGCGGCAACAGTAACGCTGGCGGCAACGGCAACGGAAATTCCGGTGGCAATGGCAACGGCAATTCCGGCGGCAACGGCAACGGCAATTCCGGAGGCAACGGCAGCGGCAACTCCGGTGGCAACGGCAACGGCAACTCCGGCGGCAACGGCAACGGCAATTCCGGCGGCAACGGCAACGGCAACTCCGGCGGCAATGGCAACGGCAATTCCGGCGGCAACGGCAACGGCAACTCCGGCGGCAATGGCAACGGCAATTCCGGCGGCAACGGCAACGGCAACTCCGGCGGCAATGGCAACGGCAACTCCGGCGGCAACGGCAACGGCAATTCCGGCGGCAATGGCAATGGCAATTCCGGCGGCAACGGCAACGGCAACTCCGGCGGCAATGGCAACGGCAATTCCGGTGGCAACGGCAACGGCAATTCCGGTGGCAACGGCAACGGCAACTCCGGTGGCAACGGCAACGGCAACTCCGGCGGCAACGGCAACGGCAACGGCGGCGAGTGATGACGGCCAGCGCGTGCCGCCGGCGAACTGAGGGGACGTTCTGAACGGTGCTGTTCAATACTCAAATCGGGCAGAGGGTGTGTAGGTGTTGCGGGGAGCACAGGTGAGACGTGTCCTGAACGCAGTCCTGATCGTAGTCATCGTGATTGCGGCCACAGCAATGGTGCGTTTTGCCGGTTTCGGCGCCGCGTTGGACAGGTTTCTTCTCGAGGCCCGGTTTCTGGCCGATGAACGGCCGGTAACCGGCGAAATCGTGCTTGTCGAAATTGACGCAAGGAGCCTGGAGCAACTTGGCGTCTGGCCGCTGCCCCGTAGGCTGTTCGCGGACCTGACGGACAAGCTCTCCGCAGCCGGCGCCCGCGACATCGTCTTTGACGTGGACTTCAGCGCCATCTCCAATCCGGAGGACGATGCACTTCTGGCGGAGGCATTCGAACGCGCCGGCACTGTCAGTCTCGCGGTTTTTCGTCAATCGGCCACGGCCGGTTTCGAAACCGGGGAAGTGACCAATCAGCCGATCGACGAACTCATGAACGTCACGTGGCCGGTCGTGGTCATGGTGCCCATGGAAAAGGACAGTCGAATCTGGCGCAATCTCTACGGGTTCGAGATTGACGGCACGGCCGAGTTGTCCGCAGCAGCCTTGCTGGGAGAACATACGGGCAGCACCGCCGGCACATTCTGGCTCGACTACAGCATTGCCGTCGGCCGGCTGGAGCGCATTTCCCTGGTCGACGTTTTGCAGGGCAAGACACCACCTGGCGTTTTCTTCGAAAGGAAGGTGATCGTGGGAGCGAGCGCGCAGGAACTCCGGGACCTGTTTCCAGTGCCGGTACATGAAATCCTTCCGGGCAGCATGATTCAGGCGCTGGGGGCTGAAACCCTGTTGCAGGGACGGGCTCTGGAAAAAAGCGGAGAATGGATTGCGTTCGCCGCGGCGCTCGCGGTTTTCGTTCTTCTTCTTCTTCTGACCAATGTCGAAGGCTGGGCCGTCAAGACCGCGATTCTTGCGTTGTGCGCAGTCGCGCTGGAACTTGTCGCCATTTCCCTGCAGAAGTCTTTCCCGGTGATTGTGCCGACAGCGAGCGCCCATTTCGTGCTGCTGATGGCTGCGGCCAGCGTCGTGTTCAGGGAACTCGGTCTCCACAAGCTCCTGTCGCATATCGCGACCATTCGACAGCGAAACAGCGAGCGCATGCTGGGTCTCGTGTTCGATGACAGCTTCGACGGGATCATTGTCGTCAAATCCGGCGGTCTGGTTTCGGCTGCGAACCAGACGGCCAGGACCCTGTTTCAATGCGACGATCTTGTCGGCAGAAATGCCCGGCAGGTTCTCCCTGCCGAACTTGTGGAGGAAGCGCTTGCTGTGCTGGCCGCTCCGCCGGCAGGAAAACCGGTTCCCAGTATCATCGAGGCAGCGCAAATCGACGGCAAACGCCGGTTTATCGAATATGTCGTCACCCGGTCGGAACGAACAATCGCGAATTCGGCGCGTTCGAAAAAGGTCAGGACGCAAGCAGTCGCCTGCCTCACTTGCAGGGATGTGACCCTTGAACGCGAATCTGTTGAACGCCTGTCCTACCTTGCCCGGTACGATGCCGTCACCGGTTTGGAAAACCGCAATGGCTTTGAGGAAAAACTCGAGCAGGTTATCGTGTCTGCGCAGGCAACCGGTCAGGATTTGTGCGTAATACAGTTCGCGATCATCAATCTCGATCAGATCATTGCGTCCTTGGGATTTTCCTATGGTGACCAACTCCGGCGCGCGATTGCGGTTCGCCTGAAAAATCATCCTGCACAAAAGGCACATTGGGCCGCGATCTCGGCAGACGTCTTCGCGTGTGTGCTGGACTGGCAACCCGACCTGGAATTCGGCGTGATCGAAACGGTGAAACAGGTTGTCGCAGAAGACTACAATATCGAGGGCGCCCGGATCTCGGTGCAGTTGAACTTCGGTTTCGTCGTTTCCGACAATTCCGCGTCGGCGGAGGATCTTCTGAGAAAGTCCGGCAATGCCCTGGCGCGGGTTCGCCGCGACAGCCAGTCACAAACGCTGGCATTCCGGCCCGAGCTTGATGAGCAACTCCAACGCAGGCGTCTGCTTGAGACCGAACTCTTCAAGGCAATCGGCCGTGACGAGATCCACCTGGCCTATCAACCACTGGTGGATTTGTCCGACAATTCTGTTATCGGCGCGGAAGCCCTGATGAGGTGGCACCATCGCGAGCTCGGTCCTATATCGCCTATGGAGTTCGTGCCGATCGCGGAAGAAAACGGCTATATCGTCGAACTGGGTGCATGGGCATTGAACCGGGGGATGAAGGAAGCGCTTTCCTGGCCGTCTCCGCTCAGACTGTCCGTCAATATTTCCGCGGTTCAGTTCAGCCGGGGCAACCTGGTCGCGACCGTGAAGGAGGCATTTGAACGAACCGGATTTCCCTCTGCGCGTCTGGATCTTGAAATAACAGAATCGCTGTTCATCGACGACGATCTGGATCTGGAATTCCGCATGCAGGAACTGAAGGCTCTCGGTTGCAGTTTCTCGCTTGACGATTTCGGAACCGGTTATTCATCGCTCGGCTACATCCCGAAATACTCTTTCTCCAAGATCAAACTCGACAAGTCCTTCGTCCGCCAGTCGATATCCAACAGACAGGATATCACCGTCATCGAGGCGGTGCTGCACCTGGCGAACGGATACGACATGTCGGTCGTCGTGGAAGGCATCGAGACTGCCGAACAGGCAGACAAGCTCAGGCAACTCGGATGCCAGATAGGCCAGGGCTATCTGTTCGGTCGCCCCATGAGCGCATCGAGCCTGTCGGCGCATCTCGCGAATGCTGCCTGACATTGCAGAAGACGGACCGGCATTGATCCCTCCGGCGGCTTTGTTTGGCCACCGGTTTAATGGATCGAAGCTGAGTCAGTGCCTTTCTGATTTTCCGTCTTACAGTCCGAGGCCGCCGATGCAGCTGTATTTGACGTTGAGATAGTCGTCCAGGCCGTATTTGGACCCTTCGTTGCCCAGGCCGCTGTCCTTGACGCCGCCGAACGGCGCGACTTCGGTGGTGATAACGCCTTCGTTGACGCCGACAAGACCGTATTGCAGCCGTTCCATGACACGGTACGTCCGTCCAAGGTCCTGCGTATAAAAATAACAGGCAAGGCCGTACTCGGTGTCATTGGCGAGCCGGACCGCCTCATCCTCGGTTTCGAACCTGAACAGGGCTGCGAGCGGGCCGAATGTCTCCTCGTGCGCAACTTTCATTTCCGCAGTCGCGCCCTTGATCAGGGTTGGTTCGTAAAAGGTTCCCGGACCCTGCGGACGTGCGCCGCCGGAGACCAGCTCGCCACCCTTGGACAGGGCGTCCTTGACGTGATCGGCAACCTTGTCGACCGCGGCTTCGTTGATCAACGGCCCCTGGGTCACACCGGTCTCCAGTCCGCTGCCAACCTTGAGCTGATCGGCCATCGCCGCTTTCAGCTTGTCGGCGAAGGCATCATAGACCCCGGCCTGGACGTAGAACCGGTTGGCGCAGACACAGGTCTGGCCGGAATTGCGGAACTTGCTGGCAATGGCGCCGTCAACGGCGCGATCAAGATCGGCATCGTCAAAGACGATGAAAGGAGCGTTTCCGCCCAGTTCCATCGAAATCTTCTTCATGTTCCTGCCGGCATTCGCGGCCAGCAGCTTGCCGACGCGTGTCGACCCGGTGAAGGTGAGTTTGCGCAGCGCCGGATTTTCACACATCTCCTCGCCGATTGCGGGAGCATCGCCGGTGATGATGTTGATGACGCCGGCGGGAAGGCCGGATTTTTCGGCCATCACTCCGTAGACAAGAGCCGAAAACGGCGTGAATTCGGCGGGCTTCATCACCATGGTGCATCCAGAGGCGAGGGCGGCTCCGAGTTTGCGGGCGATCATGGAATTGGGAAAGTTCCAGGGCGTGATCGAACCGGCAACGCCGACAGGTTCCTTGGTCACCAGAATGCGGCGGTCGGCCCAGGGGGAGGGGATGGTGTCGCCGTAAATCCGCTTTCCTTCTTCTGCAAAGAAACGGATGTATTTCACGCCGAGCGAAATCTCCCCTTTCGCTTCCGCCACCGGTTTACCCATTTCCGTGGTCAGGAGCACGGCTAGGTCGTCCAGGTGGTCCATGATGGCGTCGCACAGGGCATGCATGTGGTTCGCGCGCGCCTCGGCGGTGAGCGCCTTCCAGCCGGCGAACGCAGTCTCAGCCGCCGCGATCGCTCGGGCCGTTTCCGGGCGGCCGCAATAGGGAACCGTTCCGATGGTTTCACCGGTGGCCGGATTGGTGACGCCGATCGTCTGGCCGCTGTCGGCATCCTGCCAGACGCCGCCGATAAACACCTTTTGCTGCAACAACGAGGGATTCACTGACATGAGGAGTTTCCTGTACCGTGGATGCGCCCGCACCGAGGGAGGGACTGGTCTGATAGTGATAAGGACGGCGGGAACGCTCTGACAAGGGCTTTTCGCCCTGGCAGCGCGTGATTGTTCCGTCTTCATTCATCCGGAACTGCCCACGGCGCCCCGGCGGGCCGCCGCCGGAAGCGGCAGCCTCGTCAATCGGGAGATACGTGGGCCATGAGCAGACAGCGCGGAGGCGGGAAGCATCACGCTCCGTCAAGGCGCTCCTGCAAGGTCGCGATTTCGTCCGCGAGCGCCTGGGCCTGGCGCTGCACACGGTCCAGAGCGACACGCATGCTGTCGAGATCCGACACCGCCGGCAGATCCGAAGCCGGCGGCGTTCCGCGACCGACGAGCAGCCAGGTCGGGCTCACATTGAGAATGCCGGCCAGCAGAACCAGCTTGTTCGACCGGGGTTCGGAGCGGTCGCTTTCCCAGCTTTGAAGCGTTGAGGTCTTGATACCGAGGCGGCGTGCAAGCTGTGCGGTTGACAGGCCGGAGACGTCCCGCGCCTTGCAGATCCGCTCGCCGAGAGTGTAGTCGCTGCTGCTCGTGGACATCAATTCCCCCCCGTCATCTTCGGCTGTCTCCGCCGCCAGATAAACAGTCGTCTCCGGGTGAGACGGAGTGTTTCTTGTGTAGGATTTGGTCATGGGCCGCACATTCGCATGGCACGCAAGGAGACCGCAACAGCCCGAGCGGAATTTGTCGCAATAGGGCCCGGACAGGCCGCGTTCCAGCGCGGTGCCTGTCAAAAATACGAAGTCGGTGTGATCAGGAACCGGACTGCCGCAAGCGGGTCGGCCGGCGTTCAACGCCGAAATCAGTATTCGCGCTCAAAGAAGATGCCGGCTTTCGAGGACCCGTCCGCGCCGACTTCGCCGCGCACCTTCAGGCCGCGGTCAAGGTCGATATCGACCTTGACCCGGCTGGATCCCGAGCCGGTTCCCTGTTCCACACCGACATAGATATTGTCGTTGATGTATTTTCCGACCGCGACCGAAGGCCCGTCGTCGCCTTCCGTATTGATATCGATCGCATCGAGGCCGAGAGATTTTCGGATCGAGGCCAGTGGTCCACTGTCGCTGCCGCCGGTCAGCGTGGCAATGGCCGCGGCCAGCCGCGCCACCTGTGTCGCCGACAGATTGCCGACATTCTTGCCGAACAGAAGCAGGGCGAGCACTTCGTCCTGGGGCAGGTCCGGAGAGGACGAGAACGCAATCTGGGGATCGTCCGCCTCACCGCTCACCGTCACGGTGATTGTCGTGTCGCCGACCGATGTCGTGGCCGCGAAATCCAGGATGGGCGTCAGCGACCCTTCGAAGGTGGCGTTGCCGCGAGAGAACACGAGCCGGCGCGTCAGGATATCCAGTTGGCCGCGCCTGAGGCTGAAGGCACCGATTGCCTGAGGGGAGGCCGTCGTTCCGACAATTTTCAGATTTCCCTGAAGTTCGGCGTCAAGGCCGCGTCCCCGGACGAAGATCTGGCCGGGTGCCGAGAGCAGTATGTCCAGCCGCGGCGGAACCGACTTTTGCTGGGTCTGCGCCCGGCCACTCTCGCCGCCGAGTTCCGCAACCTGCTGGCGGATGGCCGCCGAGGCGTTGACATGGTGCACGTCGACCGGCGGGATCGCGCCCGGCAGATATTCCGGTATGGAGACATCCGCCTTGTTGATCGTGATCTTTCCGTCGATCAGCGCGGCTGAAGACGTGGAGGCCAATGGGCCCGACACTTTCAGATCGGCATCGACTTCGGCGCTCACCAATCCGGGATCGATGTAGCGGCCCTTGTCGAGCTTGAGGGCAAGGTTTGCAGGGAAATCGCCCGTCACGCCGACGGTTCCGGACGCGGCCAGAGAGCCGCCCGTGGCCAGGTCGCCCGTGATGCCGTTGATTGATGCCTGGTTCTGATCAACGGTTGCCGTCCCCCGGATGTTCTGCACCGTGAGACCCGTTGACAGGCTGGTGACCTTCAACCCGTCAGGCGTCGCCGTGATCTCGTAGACAGGTGATGTTGCCGTGCCGCCGACGGTGCCGTCGAGCGCGACCGCGCCATCAGCCCGGATTCCGGCGTTCAGCAGGGGCCGCCGCAGGACGGCGGCGGGCACCGTACCGCTCAGGGTCAGCGACAGGGCGTTGGGCTGAGCCAGACCGACAGTGCCGGTGGACGACAGGTTCAGGCCATTGGGATCGCTGATCCCGGTGGTCTGGGAAATCTGGTTGTTCCTCAAGGTGCCCGATGACGACAGTCCGAGCGCGGCAAGCCCGTTGTTTCGCAACTCGGCTGCCGTCAGGTCCGACCCGGTAATGGTCCAGTCTGCTTGCGGATCGGAGGCACTGCCCGTGGCGGAGGCCTTGCCGCTGAGCGTGCCGCCGAGCCCGAGCGACGGCACGAAGGCATTGGCCAGGTTGAGCGGCACCGATTTCAGTTCGGCGGTCAGGTCGAGCGTCTCGCCGGCCTTTCCGGCAAGCGCGAGCGACCCGTCCCCGAATTGCAGCTCCAGCGGTTCAATGGTGGCGACACCTTGCGCGTAGGAAATTGTCGTCGGGTCGATCAACCGGCTGGACACGCCCTGGTAGCGCATGGCCAGTTCCGCCAGGTTCACAAGATAGCTGCCGCTTTCAGGCTCGCTGACTTGAGCCATCAGGGACAAACCGTCCTTGCCGTCGCCATCCAGTTGCATGTCTCCGTCTATCGAGGTGCCGCCATTGTCGGGCCTGGCCTGAAGGGTAACGCTGTGGATCGGTGTTGCATCTGTCAGAAGGTCGGTGATTTCAACATCGGCGGAGACGCTTTCGGGAGCATAGGGAGCCGTCAGATCCGCCTTGAGTTTGAGGCCGCCGACGCTGAGGGAAGGCAGGTTGATATCGGCGCCGGTGATGTTCAGCGCCAGGCGCTTGTTGTCCGGGTCGGCCGAGGCCGTGCCTTCGATGCGTCCGCTTATCTCGGTCAACAGAAGCGGGGAGAGCGAGCCAAGGTCGGGCGCATCGATCTTCAGATTGCCCATCAGTGTCTCGACGGGATTCTCAAGATCTGCAAAGGCAAGCGTACCCGAAACGCTGTTGCCGGCCAGCCGGACCGAAAGAGGATTGATCTCGGCGCCGCCATCCTTGCTGGTCAGTTCCACATCGACAGCAAGCGGCTGGCCATTCAATGCGGCAGTGCCTTCTATTCTGGCCGTGGGTGCGGCAAGGTCCGCCGTGGCTTGCGCCGACAGCTCAAGATTGTCGAGCGGCGTACCGGCAAGAAGGATTTTCTTCGACGCGGCTTCGGCCTTCACGTCCAGCGCGGACAATGGTCCGGCGGTGCTGGCCTCAAGAGCGAGGCTTCCGGACAGTCGCGGATCGACCTTCGCGAGATCCTGGAGTTGTGCTGTCAGATCGGAGGTCAGACCCTCATCCCGATACCGGCCATTGCCCTTGACTGCCAGCTGTTCGTTGTCGAGGGCGAGGCTGGTCAGCGAGATGTCATTGGGCCCCGCGAGGGCCGCCGTGGCATCGACGCGGGTTTCACCTGTCAGGAGTGCGTCAGCCTGAGCACTGCCGGTCGCCAGATCCCGGGTGATCAAAGCCGCGGTCACGGATCCGCTCAGATCTTCCGGGTCCAGGTCGGCCGATAGGGTCCCGGTGACGCTGCCGCCCAGATCGCGCCCGGCCAGAACAGAAAATTTCGCCAGGTCGCTCACCGCAATGTGGCCCTGTCCGTCGACCCGCGCCGGTGACAGTGTCGACTCGGTGAGGGTCAGATTCACCGCTTCACTCGTCAGGGCAAGTTCCCGGAAGTGCAGGTTTTCCGAGGCCGCATCGAGATCGCCGTTGCCCTCAAGCGTCACCGGGCCGGTCAGGGCCGCGGTTTCCGGCACCAGGCCCTCCAGATGGCCGATGTCGAGCTTCAGGGCGAAAGGCGAGGTCATTGCTGAAGGCGACACGTCGGCGTCCTCGCCGGACACGGTCAGACTGACGGCTTCCGTGCGCAGCTCCCTTGTCTGAAACGACGCCAGATCGACACGCGCGCTCCAGTCGGCGGCGTCCTGCTTGCCCGAGACCGAGATCTTGCTGTCAAGCGTTCCGAAGGCAATCCGCCTCTCACCGATATCCAGGCCGATCAGTGCCCCGTCACCGGCGCTGACGGACAGGTCGGCGCTGACGTTCGCGGCGTTGTCCGCGAGGTCCGCGCGTGCGTCCAGTGACACCGTTCGGGTCCTGAGCGACACATCCGCCGAGTTTGGCTCGAAATCGTGCGAGAACCGCGCCGAGCCGGAGGCATTGGTGGTTCCGAGCACAAATGCCTGTGCCGCCGGCGGTGCCAGAGTGGCGAGATCGCCATCCAGGTCGAAAGTCAGATGGCGCCCGGAAGCGGTCTCCATGATCTGCGCCGATCCGGTCACGGTGGTCCGCCCGTCGAGCGCGAGTGACAGTTCGGCGGCCCAGTCCGTCAACGGGCCGTCCCCTTTCAGGGTCAGTTCGAGAGCTGGCAAGTCCGGCACCTCCAGCAACCGGGCGGCCAGTCCGCCGCGGGGTTCGGAGATGTCGATGTCGAACATCAGTTCTTCCGCAGCCGGCTGAAATTGCGCTTTCGCCGAAAGCCCGGCCTCGACACCGTCGATTCGTCCGACATCGAGATCCGCACTGATCAAGGCCGGGTCCAGAGCAAAGGAACCCGAGCCGGACGCGGTCAGGGAAATCGGCGCGCCGAGAAGGGCTTCGCCGAGATTGATCTCCTCAAGGGTCAGTTGTTGCACTCTCACGTCGAAGGGCAGGGGCCAGCCGTCGGAGTCGCCGGCGTCCTGCTGAGACGCGGTGTCGGCGTCCGGTTGCGGCGCGGGCGCCCTTTGCAGGTCGATCTGGCCGGCGGAAATGGACGTAACGTCGATGTCGCCTGACATCAGGCGTGCCGGGCGCCAGACGGCTTCAATGCCTTCCGCCGTCAGCCAGACGCCTGTCCGGTCGGCTATTTCGACACGGCTGACGGCTGCGTTCAATCCGAAGCCGACATAAAGGCCGTCCAGGACAATCTGCCGATCCGGTGTGGAAACCAGCGAACTGACCATGCCCGATATCATGGCACGTCCCGAGGGAACCTGCAGCACCGCGATCAGCAACACAGGCAAGGCGACCGCGAGGGCGATCAGGAATCCGAAGATCCGCAAGGTGAGATTGATAAAACGCATGTGCGTCAGAAAGCCTGGCTCAAACCGACATAAAGGGCGAAATCCGGGTCGTCCTGTCCCGGATCAAGCGGCACCGCCGCGTCGATGCGAAGCGGGCCTATGGGGGTAAAGTAGCGCAGACCGGCACCGACGCCCACCTTCAGGCTTTCGGAAAAATCAGGCACGCTGTCTTCATAGGCGTTGCCCGCATCCACAAATCCGACAATTCCGATGGTGTCCGTCACCTTGACGCGCACTTCACCCGACAGTTCGATCAGCGACCTTCCGCCGGTCACTTCGCCGTCCACACGCGGGCCGACATTGCGATAGGCATAGCCGCGGATCGAACCGCCGCCGCCGGCGATCAGCCGCCGGCTGGCCGGAACCGACTCGACCGAGGGCGCCAGGATGGAACCGGCGGATATCTTGCCGGCCAGAATGAAACGTTTGGAGTCATCCAGCGCCACATAGCTGGACACGGTTCCCTTGACAAAGCCCATGCCGTTTGAATTCAGAGTGTCGTAGGCGGGCTCCGCGAACAGCGCGGCGAAAACGCCTTTTGACGGATTGAGCTTGTCGTCCCGATTGTCGAAGGTCAGGTCGGCGGGAAGTCCGACGAGCAGGTACTCGTCTTCGCCGAAGGCATCTTCCTCGTCGGCGTAAAAGACCTCCGCACCGGCACGTCCCTTGAACTGTTCCGTGAATTCCCGATTGAGATAGGCGTCGTAAGTGATCGTCCGGCTCTTGTAGGCGTCCGGGTTTTCCTGCCGCGCCTCCAGACTGGTGGAAAAGCTGGTCAGGGGACCGAACACGCCAGGCTTCTCGAAGGCGATCCGGGCGGAATATTCCTGGTCTTCAAGACTTGCATTGCCGATCCGGCCGACGGATCCCTCGATGGACAGGAGCTCGCCGCGTCCAAACAGGTTGCGTCGGCGCCAATAGGCCTCAACCCCGAACCCTTCGGTGCTTGACCAGGAGGCGCCGGCGCCGATCACGTGACGCTTGCGCTCGCTGACCTCGATCGTGACGGGCATGGTTCCGTCCGGCCCGGCGATATCGCCTTCAACAAGCCGGATGGAAGAAAAGATGCCCAGGTCATTCAGCCGCTTGCGGGCGCGGGCAAGATCGCCCGGAGAATAGACCCCACCTTCGGGCAGCATGGCCTGCTGGACGACGAAGTCAGGATCCGTGATTTCAGTGCCGTTCACGGCAACCGGCCCGAAGCGGGCCTTGGGCCCTGAGGACGCAACAAGGGCGACGTCGAGCGTCTTTGTGGCATGATCGGCCGTGATGCGGCGCTCGGCAATTCTGGCTTTCGGATATCCACGGCCGCGCAACACGCTCACCATGCGCTTTTCGGCGGACAGGATTTTCCCCGAGGCGGCCGTGTCACCGCTGGCCAGTCCCCAGAAAGACGGGTCGGACGACAGGTCACCCTCGCGTGTCGACACGGACACATTGCCGAACGTGAACACGGGACCCGGATGAACCAGGATCATGACCTTGACCGGTCGCCTGTCCGGCAGATTGCTCTGTTCGAGTGCCGTCTCCAGAGGAACGCCGGCCAGCTTGATCTCAACGGTGCCGCCATAGCGGCCATCCCCATAGAGTTTCGCAATCAGGCGTTCCCGGTCGGACAGCGCCCGCGCGATGAGCCCTGGCTCGCCGGAAGGCGGTTTGGCCTGCTGCTGAACAAGCAAGGAGGCGGCGGAAAGTTCGTCCGTGAGTTCCTTCGAACCGGTCGAGACAGACAGCTCCGTTTCATAGGCAACGGGATCTGGAACCGCATCGGCCTGGTCCTTCGAGGATTCGAAAAATGTCTTGCCAAAAATCTCGAAGGCGTTCGCGGACAGCGCGGTCGTGGTCAGAAAGACGGACGCCATGCCGGCCATCAGTGGCTTGCGCGCACGCCAAAACGCGCCCGTCTCCCGAGAGGCAGACAGCGAGGTAAATGCGATTGCTCGCGTGCCGGCTGACGCACCGGACTTGCAGGACGGTAGACCCTTCACTTACTGCCGCCTGACGGATTGGCCGGGCCGACCGGTCACGGGATATGCTGACACGATCCGGCCCACTGCATCTGCAGCCCCTAAGCTCACAAGCCTAGGACGCCATGGTTAAGGTAATCACAACACGATAGATCATGGCACCCGGAGAAGCGCAAGCGCGAAGGCCGCCCGGTGCCCTGGTGCTGCCGGTTGTCCTAGAAAAGAGCTTCCTCATCGGGAAGGTTGTTCAGCCGGCGCGCGGCCGTGAGGGTGTTGACCATCAGCATGGCGATGGTCATCGGGCCGACACCGCCGGGAACCGGTGTGATCGCGCCCGCATGCGCGGCGGCCTCCTTGAAGGCAACATCGCCGACGAGCCGGGTTTTGCCATCGCCGAGTTCCGGCGCGGGGATGCGGTTGATGCCGACATCGATCACCGTTGCTCCGGGCTTTATCCAGTCGCCCCTGACCATTTCCGGGCGCCCCACGGCGGCCACCACGATGTCCGCCGCACGCACGACGGCCGGCAGGTCCCGCGTACGGCTGTGCGCGATCGTGACCGTGCAGCTTTCCTGCAGCAACAGGCTTGCCATCGGCTTGCCGACAATGTTCGAGCGGCCGACCACCACGGCGTTCAGGCCGGAAAGCGTGTCGCCAAGCGTGCGTTTCAGCAGCACGAGGCTGCCCGCCGGCGTACACGGAACGAGCGCGTTCTTCCGGTCTCCCGATGTCAGCAGGCCGACATTGACCGGGTGGAACCCGTCGACATCCTTTTCCGGCCGGATCAGCCTCAGGACCTTGCTTTCGTCGATATGGGTCGGAAGCGGGAGCTGCACCAGAATGCCGTGAATGTCCGGGTCGTTGTTCAGGGTTTCGACAAGCGCAAGCACGTCGGCTTCGTCCGTATCGGCCGGCAGCGTGTGTTTCAGGGAATGAAATCCGCAGGCTTCCGCGGCCCGGTCCTTGTTGCGTACATAGACCTCACTGGCCGGGTCCGCGCCCACCAGGACGACGGCCAGACCCGGACGTGTCCCGCTGGTTTCAAGCAGTCTGGCTGCCCGGTCGGTGATTTCCTGCCTGACAGATCCGGCGATGGCTTTGCCGTCGATGATTTGCGCCTGGGACATTCGGCCTCGCTGATTGCTTGCGTCGTATCGGGTTGTTCGGGCTCAGCTATAGAGTGCCGTCCGTGATTGAAAAAGACCGAATACGTCTTTTCCTGCTCTGGTTTCGCCATTTCCCTTCAGGCTTGGCGCGGCGCTCTAAAGGCTGCGGGCGAACGTGTTCAGTTCCGCGATGGCGCACACGATGTGATAAAGCGAGCTGGCAGGGGCGGGTTCGGACACGAACGATCCGTCGGGTGAAAGCTTGTCCTGCCACAGCCCCTCGGGAGCGCTGTCCAGGAAAACCCTCAGGGCGCCGACGGCCTCGGTCAGATCGGACAGGTAGGCCGCCCGCTCGGGACCAGTGGAGACCTGTGCCAGGGAGATGGCGGCCTTGATCCATTCGGTCTGTCCCCACAGCCGGGCAAGCGGGTCCCGAACGGTGAAGTCGGAACTGAGTGCCATGAAGGCGACGCCGCGGCTCTCGTCGATGCCATAGGTCCAGGCAATGTCATAGAGCCGCCGCGCGGCGATGAGCGCGCCGGCATCGCCGCGGGACCGGCCCCATCCCACCAGCAGCCAGGCCCATTCGAACTGGTGCCCGGGCTCCATGGTCCGGCCTTTGTCGCCGTCGAACGGTGCCCAGTCCAGACCGAAAAACTCCCGCAGTCCGCCGGACACCGGGTCGATGAAACGCGTCAGCGCCAGCTCGGCGATCTCGTCGGCGAGATCGCGCCATACCGGATCATCGCTGACGCCTTCCCAGGCTAGGCACGCCTCGAACAGGTGCATGTGCGGGTTTGACCGCAACGGCAGCCGGTCGGGAACCGCCTCCCGGAACCCAGCCTCGCTGTGGCGAAGGGTGTCGCGCAGCCTGTTCAGAAGATCGGTTGCGTGTTTGGCCGCGATGTCTCTGCGCCCGGGAAGAGCCGCCGCCACCTGGGCGAAACCGAACAGCGAAAAGGCCTGATTGTAGAGATCAAATGTCGTGTCGGTCACCTGGTCAACCCTGTCCGCCGAAGCGGCATAGAAGCCGTTGTCCAGAAGATAGGTGTCGAGGTACCAGTCAAACAGCGTGGTCGCGATCGCCGCTCCGGGACCCCTCCACCCGAGCCGTGTCCCTTCAAGGAAGGAGTAGATCTGCCTTGGAACTACGCGCGCCCGGCAGGTTGAACCGGTTCCGCTAACGGTTTCTAAGTTGATGGCTTCGAAACACGCGCCGGTCTCGGGGTCGACGCCGTGAGAGGCCCACAGGGGGAGCGCTGACCCCACAAGCCAGCCTGTTAAATCTGACGAGAGTGTTTTAATAAAATCTTCGGTGTCGGTCAGCTCTTTGTCTGTCATCGAAATCCCCGGAATTCATGCGACGGAAAGCAGGCGCAGGCCGTTAAATAGGGCTGAGTCCACGGCGGGCAAAAGGCGATAAATGGGAAATTAATCAATTCACTAGGAAAAGCGGTCTAGTGTTACAGCAAAGTCACAGCCTGGATGTTTCTCCGGGGGATAGCACCGAAGCGTCTTGGACATCCCGGTGTGAGGGTGCTACCAGACTGGCAGCGATAAGGGTGGAATAGGTTCTGATGCGGATTTTGTTAATATTGGCGGTTGCTGGGACATTGTTTGGATGCGCAGCTCTACCGGGGGACGGACCCGCTGCCATCAATATTACGTCCCAGGATGTCGAAGCCAGTGCCCAGTCGGGTGACTATACGGTCGTAACAGTCGGACCGGACAACATCGACATGATCAGGGCTTACCGGCCTCTGGCCTTTGCCAATCAGTTCCGCGGCGTCGGCAGCGGCGGGTCGCCCACGCTCCTCGGTGTGGGGGACACGCTGACCGTGACGATCTGGGAAGCGTCTCCCGACGGCCTGTTTTCCAGCGGCGAAAGTGGTTCCAGCAAGATCCCGTCCGTTGTGGACGAAAACGGCTACATATTCGTGCCCTACGCCGGGCGGGTCCGTGCGGCCGGTCTGAGCATCGAGGGCTTGCGGCAGTCGGTCCAGAAAAAACTGGTCGGCAAGGCCGTGGAACCGCAGGTCCTGATTTCCCTGATGGACAAGCTGAGTTCCACCGCGGTTGTGGTCGGCAACGTCGCCAAACCCGGTGTATACCCGCTTCCACTGCGCAACACGCGGCTTCTGGATCTGGTCGCCCAGGCCGGTGGCGCGCGCGAGGCGACCTACGAGACGGTCGTGACGCTCAAGCGCGGCAAACGCGCCGGCACGACACGTCTGGAAGACCTGTTCGACTATCCGGAAAACAATGTCCTGATTTCCCCGAACGACAATATTCTCCTGTCGCATCGGCCGCGGACCTTTTCCGCCTTCGGTGCCGTCAAGGCCAACCAGCTGGTTCCTTTCCGGACCAAGACGGTCACCATGGCCGAAGCGCTCGCGACGGTCGGTGGATTGCGTGACGAACGCGCCGATGCAAATGGCGTGTTCCTGTTCCGCTTCGAAGACGCGGCTCTGGTCCGCCGCCTGAACCCCGCGCTGGCCGAAAAGATCCCCGGATCCGGGACCGTCCCGCTTGTCTACAAGGTGGGGCTCCGCGATCCAAAGGGCTTCTTCCTGGCGCAGCATTTCGAGATGCGGGACAAGGACATCTTGTACGTTTCAAATCACCCGACCGCGGAACTCGGAAAGTTCCTGCAAATCATCGCGCCGCTGATCAGCAACTACTCGAATGTTGCCAGAATTACCGATTAACCGGTAAGGGTCGGACCGAAACACGCCGCGGCCGAGGTCGGCCGGGGCACCCAAGCCAGCAGATTGGCAATTTGGTATGAGTTCAGTCAGCTCTTTGGTGGTGCTTTTTCTGCAAGGCCCGCCCGGTGTATTTGCACGCACGATCGCGGACAGTCTGGAACAAGCCGGTGCAACGACCCTGCGCGTCAATTTATGCGCCGGGGACTGGCTTGGCTGGCATGACAGCAGATGCGTCTCGTACCGGAAGCGCCTGACGGACTGGCCGGCCTGGCTCCGGGCCTATTGCATTGAAAAACAGGTCACGCATATCGTTTATTATGCGGACCGCGTTCCCTACCATGTGGCCGCCGCCGAAGTGGGCGCGGAACTCGGCATCACCTGCCTGACATATGAAAACGGCTATCTTCGGCCCGACTGGATCACGCTGGAGCATTGCGGCATGTCCGCTCATTCGCGTTTTCCGGAGGATCCGGACGTGATCCGCACGGTCGGAAGCGCGCTGCCGGAGATCGACCGGCAGCCGCGGTACAGGTACCCGTTCATCAATGAAGCCGTGAACGAAGTCAGCTGGAACATGGCCAACGTGATTTTCTTTCTGGCCTATCCCGGATTTTTTCGCGACAAGCTGTATCACCCGGTGATCGACTATCTGAGCAACATTCCCCGATTTGCGATGGCCAGGCGCCGCAACCGGCAAGCCAACCACCTGATCGACGACATCATCTCGACGGATCTTCCATACTACGTATTTCCGTTGCAGCTGCAGAGCGACTACCAGCTGCGCTTCAATTCTCAATATGACCATATCGCCGATGCGGCCGAAGAGGTCATTCAGTCCTTTGCCCGCAATGCTCCGGGTGCGGCCCGGCTGGTTTTCAAGATCCATCCGCTCGACAACGGCATCGAACCCTGGTCGCGGATCCTGCGCACGCTTGCCAGAAAACACGGCGTCAAGAAGCGCGTTGTTCTGGTCGACGGCGGAAATCTCAACCATCTTCTGACCCACGCCGCCGGTTCCCTGACCATCAACAGCACCACCGGCCTGTATTCCCTGCGCGCCGGATGCTCGACCAAGGTTCTGGGCATCGCGCTCTATGACATAGCCGGCCTGACCTGCCAGAAGTCGCTGGATGATTTCTGGCGCGACGGGTCGGCGCCCGACACGGATCTTCTGGATGCGCTGGAACGTCTGCTGGCTGCCTCGATCCAGGTCAAGGGGTGTTTCTATACGAAGGAAGGCCGGGAGGCCGCCGCGGCCCTGATGGCCGATCGTATCATGAGCGGTCGCGTCAACCAGCCTCAGGCGCATTGCGACCGGCCGCCGCGCCTGGAAAAGGCACTCGAGCGCGGGATCGTGACAACATTTGCGGAGCAGATCGCAACGCGCGGCAAAACGGAACGGTGGACCTATGCCTGGCGTGGCTGAGAGCGGGCTGCAGGCAGAAACGCGGCGTGTCCTGTTTCTCCAGGGACCGTTGTCCCCCTTGTTCAGACTGATTGGTGAGCACCTCAGGTCCGAAGGCATGTCGGTCTTCCGGATCAATTTCTGTGCGGGCGACTGGCTGCACTGGCACGGGAGCGGCTGCAGCAGTTTCAAGGGGACCCCGTCCGACTGGCCCGAGTTCATCGAAAGCTATCTGTCCCGCAACGGGATCACCGATCTTGTGCTCCATGGAGACCAGCGGATCTATCACCGGGCCGCCATTGCAAAGGCCCGGGAGAAGAGCATCCATGTCGCGGTTACGGAGCTCGGTGCCCTGAGACCAGGCTGGATGACGCTGGAGCGCAATGGTCTGTCGACCCTCAGTCACTTTCCGGATGATCCCGATGCCATCCGGGGGATCTCGGATAGCGCGGGGCCGGTGGACCTGAGCCCGATGTTTCCGTCTTCATTCTGGCTGCAAACCGCCCCGGATGTTGTCTACAATCTACTCAATGTGTTGCTGGCCCCCCTATATCCCGCCTATGAGCGCCATACGATTTATCCTCCGATCTCGGAATATGCGCGCGGCGCTGTCCGGTTGTTCGGGGAAAAGGCGCGCACCACACGGGCGGAGCGGGACATCCGTCACCTGCAGGCGGCGGGCACACGGTATTTTGTACTGCCGCTGCAACTGGAAGGAGACTTTCAACTGCGCAGGCATTCGCCCTACGACAGCTTTGCGCAGGTTCTGGAAAGCGTCTTCGGATCTCTTGCCGAGGCAGCAACCGCAGAGACGCATATTGTGCTGAAGAGCCATCCGCTCGACGTCGGTTTCGAGAACTGGGCGGCTGTCGTCGATGAGCTGACAGCGAAATACGGACTGAACGGCAGAGTTCACTACCTGGACGGCGGAGGCCTGGCAGCTCCCTTCAGCGAAGCTGCCGGCGTGGTTACGCTCAACTCGACGGCCGGACTCGAGGCCTTGCAGGCCGGACTGCCGGTCAAGACCCTGGTCCCCGCGCATTACGACATTGAAGGCCTGACGCACCAGGGCGACCTGGCCGGGTTCTGGCAGGCGCCGCACCAGCCGGATGCGGATCTGCTGAACGCCTATGTCAACGCGCTGGCCCTGACAACTCAGGTCAGGGGATCGATTCACAACAGCGACGGGGTCCGCGTTGCCGCAAGGAACATCGCCGCAAGGGTCGCAGCGCGGGCGCTCAACCCGCTCGGTGCCTATGTGGATCCTCCGCCGCGGCTTGAAAAGGCGCGCAAGCTCGGAGTGCCGTTATGAGCACCCGGGACCGTCGCTGGTCCGGAAAACTGCGGCTCGCCGATCCTGCGCTCAAGCCTCACCGGGCACGTCTGGTCGCCGCGGTCGACGCCGGTCCGCTGCCGCCACCACCTCCCGGGCACCTCTACCTGGCAGCCGGAGAGAACAGCCTGTTTCGCGCCCGGGCGCGATCGAACCGGTCAGGAACGATCCCGCTTCTGGTGCTCCAGGGCCCGACACCGGCAGAGGCGAACCGCGTTCCCGCGAGCCTCTTGCTGCTGCCCGTCGGGGCCGGTCAGTCTCCGGACGAGGCGACCGCGGTGCTTGTCGATGCCATCTTGAAACAACAACAGCCGTCCGCGTTCGATTTCTGCGGCTTCTGGAGATCGCGTGATCTTTCCTGTCAATCGGCGGGCGAAACCGCGACGCTCGGCCAGGATGAACGCTGCCTTGAAGAGTATCTGTCCGGGAAGGCGGCGAAGCTGCCGGATCATCCGTTCTGGACCGGCGCGGCGACGGCCTGCGCGTCTGCCGGTCTGTCCGAGACGGAGTTTGTCAACCACGTCCTGACCTGGCGAACCGTCTGGTTCTCGCCTTACACGGGCGCCCCCGTTTCACCGGCGGAAGCAGCCGGCATTTTCGCGACGATGCAGGATCAATGGCAATCCAATGCGCAGCCGTCCCATTGTTACGGCGCCCAGTACTGGAACCATCCGTCGATCGAGGCGACCTTCACCGGGACGGGCGGGGGCGTCCGGTTTCACGAAACCCAGGCCGGGGCGATTGACGCCGCTAGCGAAGATGGCGGGCGCATCCTTTCCTGGGCGGGCCGAACCGATCCGGCCTTCGAGGCGGAATGCACGGCCAGGGAAGTTCCACTCCTGCGGATCGAGGACGGGTTCCTGCGGTCCGTCGGGCTCGGTGCAGGCCTCGCGCGCGGCGCCATGCTCGCCGTCGACGATCTGGGCATCTACTATGATCCGTCCCGCCCAAGCCGCCTCGAAAAGCTTCTCAACGATCACGATCTCACGGAGGCAGAACGGCAGCGCGGCGTCACCCTTGTGGATCTCATAAGCCGGACCCGTGTTTCGAAATACAATTTCGGCAAGGCGCGCCGGTACGATTTTCCCTCCGGTGCCACGAAGATCCTTGTGCCGGGACAGGTTGCAGATGACGCCGCGATCCGAAAGTCGCTCTCGCGGACCATCGATTGCGCCAACACACCGAATGTCAATCTGGACTTGCTGCGACTGGCGCGGGAGCGCAATCCCGGCGCCTATCTGATCTTCAAGCCGCATCCCGATGTCGAGACAGGACTGCGCAAAGGCAAGGTGTCCCAGTCGGAAGCGCTGGAATACGCCGATCACGTCGCAGCGGATGCGAACATCATCGACCTCATCGAAGCTGTCGATGGTGTCGAGACCTTTTCATCCCTGTCGGGTTTCGAAGCCCTGCTCAGAGGCAGGAAGGTCGCCGTGCATGGAGCCCCGTTTTACGCCGGCTGGGGACTTTGCGAGGATCTTACCCCGATCGAGGGCAGGGGCCGGCAGCGGACGTTGCCGGAACTGGTTTTTCTCGCACTGGTGAAATATGCGGCCACCATCGATCCGGTGACGCTGCTGCCGTGTTCTCCGGAGTTTCTGGTCTCGAGACTGGCGGCGCAGCGGACGGATCGCAAGCATCTGGTTGCGACGGCCTTGAAACGGCATGCCTCCTGGCTCGGGCGCAAGCTCGGGCTGTGACACAAACGAGGATAACGGCAATGACAAACGAGCATGACAGGGTCATCGTCCTGACGGGAGCCAGCGGCGGCATAGGGGAGGCGCTGGCTCGGGAATTTTCGGGGGCGGGGACCTATTTCGCCCTCATCGCACGTGACGAGACACGGTTGTTGCCACTGCTTGCAGAGCTGCGGTCAACAGGGAGCGACGGCGAGGCAAAAGCGGTCGACATTCGCGACCGGGATGCGCTCCATGCCTATCTCGGGGATCTGGACGCGCGCAAGCCGGTGGATCTGGTCATCGCCAATGCAGGGGTAACGGCAGGTCTCGGTCCGAATCGCACCCGCGAACCGGACGAGGACAGCGACCGCCAGATTGACGTAAATTACCGGGGCGTCGTCAACACCGTGACGGGCGTGATCGACGGGATGCAGAAACGCGGGCGCGGCCAGGTCGTGCTGGTCTCTTCCCTGGCAGGCATGCGGGCCCTGCCGGACATGCCGTCCTACAGCGCGACCAAGGCGGCCCTGATCGCTTATGGACATTCCCTGCGCGGCTGGTTGAAGCCCTTTGGTGTTTCCGTGACGATCATCTGTCCGGGGTTCGTGACGTCGCCCATGTCCGCCCGGCACAAGGGAGCCAAGCCTTTCGAAATGCCCGCGGATCAGGCCGCAATGCTGATGCACAAGGCAATCGCCAAACGGAAAGCGTTTTACGCTTTTCCGTTCCTGCTGGCACTTGGCATCCGCCTGCAAAACCTTCTGCCGACGCGTCTCGGCGACCTGTTCATGGGCGGTTTCAACGTCGAGATCGAACAGGATCCGAGATATCGGGATCAGAACAGGAAAGAGCCGGGCAAGTCATAGCCCGGCTCCCATGGCGCGCGGATATCAGGATACCCTGATTATCTCGCGGCCTTGATCAACCTGTCTACTGCGGACCCGTCTTCGCGCATCGCATCCAGTTCGGTGGCCGTGGTCTCGACGGCCCGCTTGATCTGCTCTTCGGTGTGATCGCTGGTGATGAAGAACCGGATCCGCGCCGATTTTTCCGGAACAGCCGGGAAAATGATCGGCAGTGCGTTGATTCCCTTTGCGAGCAAACGGTTGGAAAGCGTTGCGGCACCGGCGGAATCCCCGACGATGACCGGCACCACCGCATACCCTGCGCTCGGTCCGGTGTTCAATCCGGCAGCCTTGGCCAGTTTCAGGAACAGGGCTCCGTTTTCCTGCAACCGCTGGACCCGCTCAGGTTCCTTTTCAAGCAACTCGGCGGATGCAATGGCCGCTCCGGCGAGGGCGGCGGACAGGCCAACGGAAAACACGAACCCGGGCGCGGAAACTTTCAGGTAATCGCACAGCACCTTGGAACCGGCGATGTAGCCACCGCAGGAGGAAAAGGTCTTGCTGAGCGTCCCCATCCAGATCTCGACTTCCTTAGGGTCAACGCCGAAATGTTCGGAGATCCCCCGGCCGGTCTTTCCGAGCACGCCAATCGAATGCGCTTCGTCCACCATCAGCCAGGCATCGTAGGACTGCTTGAGCTTCACGATCCGTTTCAGATCGGGGAAGTCTCCGTCCATGGAGTACAATCCCTCGACCACGACGAGCACCTTGTCGAACTTGTGCCGGTGGTCGGCCAGCATCTTTTCAAGCGCATCCAGATCGTCATGCGGGAAGTTCATCCGGGTGGCGCCTGACAACCTGACACCTTCGGCGATCGAGTTGTGCACGAAGGCGTCCGTCAGCACCAGGTCACCCTTGTGCATCAGATGCCCAATGCTGGTCACGTTGGTCGCGTGACCGGAGACCATCACAATGGACGACTCCACGCCGTGAATGCGGGCCAGGGCTGCTTCCAGCTCGGCGTGAAACGGACGTTCGCCCGCAACGATCCGGCTTGCGGACACGCTGGTCCCATACTGGTCCACGAAGGCTTTCGCCGCCGCATTGATCTGCGGATGCCCGTTCAGGCCCAGATAGTTATAGGACGCAAAGTTGTCGTAGTCGCGGCCGTCGATCACGCTCGTCCCTGCCGCCAGTCCGTCATGCGGCCGGAAGAACGGGTTTTCGATGCCCATCATGTCCGCAGCAGCGCGGTGCATCTGCAACTGCTTGACCTGGGGCAATTCCTTGAAGTCGTAGACCTTGCGCTTGGGCGCTGCCACTGTGGCGGGGGTCGAAGAAGCCCGTCCGCGTGCGGAGCGCCGGTTGGCCTTCAAGCTGTCCATCAGCTTGGCGCGATCATTTGCGCCCATTCCCGATATTCCTTTATTGGTCGCCGGTTACAGGAACGATCCGAGTTCCCGGCTCTTGTTTTCGACTTCCGCGGCAACGTCGGAAAGATTATCTGTGTCCGATCGGGCGTCATCCGTGTGCAGGCTCGCCAGTTGTTGCGCATCGTCGGACATGCCCGAGGCATTTTCCTCGCCGAGTACGCGGTTGGCAACACGGCTTGACAGATCGATCAGGGTCGCGCCATTTGCCAGCGACATGAGCGGAATGTCGATTCCGAGTTGACGCTCCGCGCTCATGCGCAGTTCCAGCGCCATCAGGGAGTCCATCCCGATGTCCGACAGGGGTTTGTGCGGATCAATCTCTTCGGGAGAGATTCTCAGGATCTTGCCGATTTCCGCTGCCAGAAGCTTGGCAACCGTCTGCGCCGCTGTCACCTGGTCCATGCCGTCCAACATGGCTGCGAGATCGATCGCACCTTCCGCTCCGGCTTCGTCCTCGTCGCCGAGACCAAGAAGACTTACCAGCGGAGTGCCGACAAGGGCAAGGTCCTTGCGGGCTGCCTGCCAGTCGATCCGGGCAAATCCGAGTGCCGCATCCCGTGCTTCGCCGTCATTGGGCAGCGCCATCAGGGCCATCAGGCCGTCCAGCGCTTCCTTCGCGGTCAAGGCATGCCGGCCGAGCTTGCGGGACAGCATTTCGTTGACGTCTTCGTTGCGTGCGAGATAACCGGCGTCGGAGATCGCCCCCCAGGCCACTGAAAGCCCCGGCCGTCCGTCGGCCCGCCGCTTGCGCGCCAGTCCTTCCAGATAACCGTTCGCAGCAACGTAGTTCGCCTGACCAGGATTGCCGACAAGAGTGGTCGCGGACGAATACAGGACAAAATGATCAAGCGGATCGTCGCCTGTCAGTCTGTCCAGCAGCTCCGCGCCGCGCACTTTCGGCGCCAGCACCCGTGTCAGCCCGTCATGATCCATGTTGGCGATCAGAACGTCGTTGAGGACCATGGCGGTGTGGAACACACCCTTGAGCGGCTTTCCGGTCGAACGGATATCGGCCAGAGCCTTCTTGATCGCCGCCTCGTCGGTGATGTCGCAGGCATAGCCTTTGACCGTAACACCGCGATTTGCGAGTTGGCTGACGACCGCCCGGGCCTCGTCGCTGTCGTCACCACGGCGGCTGAGGACCGCAAGAGACTTGGCGCCGTGATCGGCAAGCCGGTTCAGCAATGCGGCGCCGAAGCCACCGAAACCGCCGGCAACCAGATAGACCGCATCGCCGTCGAAGGAGATTTCGCGGGCCGCCGGCACACTTTCGGGGACATCCGGCGGACGGATCACGATCTTGCCGATATGCCCGGCCTGTTGCATCAACCGGAAGGCGTCGACAACGTCGGGTGCTTCGAAAACACGGTGCGGCAGAGGGCGCAATATGCCGTCCTCGAACAATTCGACCAGCTTGACGAAAAGATCCACCGCGAGCTGCGGCTGGCGGGTCAGCAACTGGTCCGCGTCAATGCCGAAGTAGGTCAGATTCTGACGGAACGGCCGCAGGCCTATACGGGTGTTGCCGTAATAGTCGCGCTTGCCGAGTTCGAGGAAGCGGCCGAACGGCTTCAGAACATCGATACTGCGTTCCATGGCTTCGCCGAACAGCGAGTTCAGCACCACGTCCACGCCTTCGCCGCCTGTTTCTTCCATCACGGCGTCGACAAAGGCGAGGCTGCGCGAATCCAGCACAACATCCGCGCCAAGCAGTTTCAGCGTGTTGCGCTTGTCTTCGGACCCGGCAGTCGCGATGATCCGGGCGCCGCGCCATTTGGCGATCTGGAGGGCGGCCAGACCGACGCCGCCCGCACCGCCGTGGACAAGAACGGTCTCACCTTCCGAAAGCGCCGCAAGATGCACGAGTGCATAGTAGGCGGTCAGGAAGGTCACCGGAATGGTGGCAGCTTCTTCCGCCGAGACAGTGCTCGGCATCGGTGCACACCCGCTCTCGTCGACCGTGACGTGGGTGGCGAAACAGGCCGGAGCGAAGGTGATCACCTTGTCGCCCGTCTTGAAACGGGAGACGTCCGGTCCGGTTCCAACCACATGGCCGCAGCATTCCATGCCGAGCGTCGGCCCCGCGAACCCGTCTTCGAGCGCTTCTTCCGGCAGCAGTCCAAGCGCCCACATGACATCGCGGAAGTTCAGGCCGCTGGCCTCAACCGCAATTTCAACTTCCTTCCCGGCAAGCGGCTTGCGCTCGACGGCCTTCCAGGCAAGCTGGTCAAGGGAGCCCTGGCGCAGGATATCGAGCTGCATTGCAGGGTTCGCACCGTCGGGAAGAACCGCATCGGACAAGACGCCGCCCTTGAGCAGACGGATGCCTGAGCGTGTCTTGCTGTCGAGAACGATTTCACGTTCGCCGTTCGTCACCAGGATTTCGTCGGCAACGCGCGCTGCCGCGATTCCGGGCTCCAGGTCCGGGGATACGTCGATCAGCTTCAGCGTCGCATCCGGGTACTCGTTCATCACGACGCGGCCGAATGCCCAGATGCCGGCCTGATCCGGCGCGGGAGCCGCGCCGCCCGCGATGTCCTGAGCGCCGGCAGGGGCAATCAGCGAGACTTCGCCGCTTTCGCCGCCAAGCGCTTTCAGGATGGATATCAGGCTGTAGGCGCGTGTGTCGACGCAGGCAAGGGCGTCCCCCTGGGTCGCATAGGCACCAAGAAGGTGAACCACGCGACCGTCATGTGCGCTCAGCAGGCCCTTCAGAGCCGCGTCGTCTGTTTCGGTCAGCTTGTCCGCTTCCAGCGCGGCGCTCCAGATGTCATCTCCGAGCTGTTCGGTGACATTTCCCGGAACGAGCAGGGTTGCACGATGTCCGGTGCGCTCGAGACAGGACTTGAGCCCTTCGGCCAGGCGGTGTGCAGGTCCTTCGGAATCGGTGAGCAAAAGATACGCTTTTTGCGCTTCTTCAGCCTCTTCCGCCGCGGCGCCGTCCACTGCCTGCGGCTCGCTTTTGTCTTCGGCCGCACGGGCGCTGATGAGGTCGGCTTCCACAAGACTGCTGTTCAGCGGAAGGCTCTCAACGGACCTCAGACCGGCGGTCTCCAGCACACGAGTCCAGTCGGACTGCTGCCTTGAAATCGGGAACTCGGAACTCGCGCTGCCGTCCCACCAGTCCGCTCCGATCCCCATGATCAGGTCGGTGAGCGGGTTCGGCAGCGGCTCCGCACCCAGCACGAGGCCACCTGGTGCCAGGGCGTGCGAGAACCGCTTCAGGGTGTCCGCATCCATGTCGGCAAGAGAAGTGTCGAACAGGATCAGGTCGAAATGTCTTTCGAAGGCGAATTCGGATTCCGTCGGATCGACGAATTGCGTGGCCGAACTGCCTTGCCAAAGACGTTCTCCGCGGCTGACGGCCGCTGGTGACGCATCGGTAACCGAAAGCGCCATGTAGGTCGGATCAAGCGACGCATCAATCGTCGCGGCAAGACCGCCACTTGCCCCGACAAGCAGCACACGCAGGGCCTGGTCGGTCGGCCATTCGGCGACGATCTTTCCGGCAAAGGCATGAAGCGCGGCGGACAATTCCCGCTTTCCGGGCGACGAGGCACGGTAGGCTTCAAAGAGGCTCGAAGCGTACTCCTTGGCCGCGGCATCCAGCAGACCGGTTTTCAGAATTTCGGTCAGACCTGTCCACAGCCGTGCAAGCAGAGCGGCTTCCGCGATGTGTTCGCCGCCGCCGTCCGTCAATGCTTGAAGCAGTTCCGAGGCGGACGGATTTTCTGAAGGATCGCTCAGGAGGTAGCCGTTTTCGGTTTCCTCGCTCATGCCGCTTTCAGCAAGCCAGCTCAGCAGTCCGGCAGCCAGTGGCACCGCGGTCTCGTGCAGGTCGCCCGCGTCCCGCAGACCCTGCAGGAACACAGGGCCGGCCCCGTAAAGGTCATGGAGGGTCTGATGCGCGATGGTCAGCCCGAGCGCTTCCATGAGGACCCGGCTGTCATCAAGCTCCTGATCCTGCGATCCTGCCAGTTCAAGCTTTCGCGCCAGCGCCGCAAGACCCTGAAAGCTGCCTTGAAGCGGCGAAACCCTGTCTCTTGCCGGCAGGACGGTTGCGATCTGGCGATAGATCAGATCGTCCGGCCTTGTGTCCTGGCCCAGCGAGACGGCCCTGAAACGGGCTTTTGTCAGGCGCGCGATGGCCTGTCCGTTGCTGTCGAGGAATTCGAAACTCGCCTCGATCGAACGGGGTGAGGCCTTGGTGACATCGATGCGAACGGAGGCCGGATGTGCTTCGGGCGCAAGCAGACGCAGCGCACCGATGCGGATCGGCAGGAACGACGTGTTCTGCGGCACGTTCTCGACACCGTCGAGCAGGGCGAACAGTCCGTGGAAACCGGCATCGACAAGGGTCGGACACAGGGCAAAGGGCAGGTCTTGCAAACTGTCGTCCTGGGCGAGAAGCGCAACCGTTGCCCGGGTGTTCGAATGTTTGACGACCTTTTCGGCCCGACGGAATGAAGGCCCGTAGTTGAGGCCGAAACTTCTGGTGAGTTCATAAAGCGTGTCGTGATCGAGTTCGGCAACGAACTCCGCACTTTCCCGCAGCCAGGGAGACCGCGACGTGGTCGACGGTGTCATGAACGATCCACGGGCGTTCAGCGACCAGTCGCTGTCGGAAAGCCGCGGCCGGGTCAGAACCTCGATGACGCGGTCGTCCGGCGAAATCCGGACCTGCGTTTCCCAGACTTCGTCGCCTTCGATCACCAGCGGCCGCAGGATATCGAAATCGCGCAACTCGATCTGGTCGCCGCGGGACCAGCGCAAGGCGGCCCTCAGGCACATCTCGATATAACCGGCAGCCGGAAAGACGACGCTCTCCTCGACCTTGTGGTCCTGCAGGAAGGGCAGCGAGCCACTGTCGATATGGTTGAACCATTCGGCCACATCCTGGCGCAGCCGGTAACCCAGAAGCGGCCACGTCTGGCCGAACATGAAATCGACCCGTTCCTGGCTGTTTTCCGGCCGGAACTCGACGTTCTGCCAGGGATAGGAGGGCAGGGAGGCCAGCCGCGCGGGTTTCACGCCGACAAACCGGTCAAGATCCGTTTTCCCGCCGCTGGCGAGGATCGAAGCTGCAATCCTGTCAAGCGGATTGCCGGAAGTGCTCTGCGCTTTCTTGGACGGTTCCTTGAGTGTTTCCAGGAACTTGGCGTTCTTGCCCTTCGCGCGCAAGACATCGTTCACATAGGTGCCGAGAACAGGTTTGGGACCGATCTCGACCAGAACGGTGAACTCGTCGGCGGACATGTTTTCGATTGCCGCGGCGAACCTCACCGGTTGGCGCACGTTGCGCCACCAGTAATCGGCGGTCACGCTGACGTTGTTCTCGCCGGGGGTAACCGTCGAATAGAACGGCAATGCAGGTTTCGCCGGATCGAGGCCGTCGAGAGCTGCCAGAAGCGGCGCCTCGATCAGATCCACGAGCGCACTGTGGTACGGGTAGGCGAGATTCAGACGGCGCATCGCCCATTTGTTCTTGCGCGCGAATTTCGCGAACGCGTCAAGGCTCTCGCTGTCACCGGAAATGGTGACGCTGCGCGGGCTGTTGTCGGCGGCAAGTTCAAGCCGCGGCAGGCCGCTCTCCTCGATCGCTGCGACCGCCTGCTCGGCAGGCAGGAGCAACGCCGCCATGGAGCCGAGATCCCGAACGACTTCCTGCTCGCTGGAGCGGGCGCGAATGACACGCACGGCTTCATCCAGATCGAGGGCGCCGGAGCACCAGGCTGCGGCGACTTCGCCCACCGAATGGCCTGTGGTTCCGGCCGCGGTGATGCCGCGGCTGCGAAGCGAGTCCACAATGCCCACCTGGATCGCGAACAGCAGGGGCTGTGCGATTTCGGAGCGTTCCAGATCCGATTCCAGGTCCTCTGCGAACAGCGTGGTCACGAGTGACCAGCCGCTGAGGCCCATGAAGATCTTGTCGACCTTGTCGAAGGCCCGGCGGAACTCGATGTCGGCCTGGTAGGCCTCCTGGCCCATCCCGGCCCATTGCGAGCCGTTGCCGGAAAAGACAAACCCGACCTTGGCGTCCGGCCTGATGACGCTGCCTGAAACGGCGTCCTGCTGGTCGTCGTCTTCGTTTGCAAACGAACGCAGCGCCGCGAGTTTTTCCTCTTTGGACTTGCCGAGCACCACAAGGCGTTCCGAGAGCAGGTCCCTGCCGTGAACGCTGGACGCGATCACGTTGCCCGCTGCGGCGTCGTCTTCTGTTCCATCGAGCAGGTCCGCATAGCCGGCCGCGAGTTTTTTCAAGGCCTCTGCGGATCTGGCCGTCAGGACCAGAGGCGCTTCAACCGGTGCATCGGAGGAAACGGCCGGAAGCGGATCCGGGTCCCCGATGATGGCATGGGCATTGGTGCCGCCGAAACCGAACGAGTTGACACCCGCGAGACGCCTTGTCTCGCTGGGTTTCAGTTCAACCGCGTCGCCGGCCACCTTCAGGTTCAGGTCCTCGAAGGGGATGTCCGGGTTCGGGGTCAGGAAATGGAGCGATTTCGGAAACAGGTTTTCGCGCAGCGCCATGACCGATTTCAGCAGACCGACAAGACCCGAAGCCGGCTCCAGATGGCCGATGTTGGTCTTGACCGACCCGATCGGAAGCGCGTCGGTGCGTTTCTGGCCGATGACACGCCCGAGGGCATCTGCTTCCGCAGGATCGCCGACACGCGTACCGGTGCCATGCGCCTCGATAAAGGCGAGGCTCGACGGATTGATCTCCAGGCCTTCGTACATCTCGCGCAGAAGGTCGGCCTGCGCATAGGGAGACGGCAGGGACAGGCCGACGGTCCGGCCATCGGCGTTGATGCCGGTCGCAAGCAGTTTTCCGTGGCTTTTCGTGCCCTCGGGCAGGCCCGCACGGGCCGCGCGCAAAACAACGACCGCGCCGCCTTCGGAACGGACATAACCGTCGCCATTGGCATCAAACGCCTGACACAGACCCGTGGGCGACAACATGGTTGCCCGGGAGAAGCCGACAAAGGCGAAAGGGCTGAGAAGAAGGCTTACGCCGCAGACGATGGCCGTGTCGATCTGGCCGCTTTCGATGGCCGAAACGGCCTCATGCAGAGCCACGATCGATGACGAACACGCGGTGTCGACCGTGAAACTGGGGCCGCGCAGGTCATAGATGTAGGAGATTCGGTTTGAGACGATCGACAGGGTGTTGCCCGTCATGAATTGCATGTCCGCCATCGCCGGGTCGACGAGGAACCGGTGATGGTAATCCAGCGAGGAGGCGCCGACATAAACACCCGTCGACGATCCGGCCAGATCGCTCGGACGGATGTTGGCGTGTTCGAGCGCTTCCCACACAAGCTGCAACAACAGGCGCTGCTGCGGATCCATCTGAATGGCTTCACGTGGCGAAATGCCGAAAAAGGCCGGGTCGAACCCCCAGACATCATCCAGTTGGCCGGCGGCCCAGGTGTATGTCTTGCCCGAGGTGCTCTGGCCGGGATTCTTGAACCGGGCAAGCGGCCAGCGATCATTGGAAACGGATGTGACTGCACAGTCGCCGTTTTTCAGCAGCGACCAGAATTCATCACTATCGTTGGCTCCGGGGAGCCGCGTAGAATAACCAAGAATATCGATGTTTGAAGTGAGCGACGCCACAGAACAACCTGTTTTTATTTGTTGAGAACGGACAAGTTATTGAGTTACCTCGAGGAAGCCTAAAATTCCAGAATGCTCATTTCAATGCTCTCCCTCAAAGTCTACTCAAACCAGGAAAGCTCATCCTGAATATGTCAGATACGAGCTTATCCCATGGCCAAGACGGTTTCCACCTGAATGAAAACCACCGAGACCGGCAACCTTTATCCTAAGCTTAATAGCTGTGAAAGGCACTAAGCGCAAAAAACGCAGATCTTCCTCGCGTTATCACTAACTGCTTCAATGAATGCGAAGAAAGTGAGGCTGCAGTTGCGAATAATAAAAAAAACGCCCCGCTGCACGGCGAGGCGTTTTGCGCGATTTGACGAGGGTCACACATTGCTGTCTGGAAAAGACGCCTTGCGTTCGCTCATGTATGCCTGCAATGCCTCGTCAATACCCGGATCGAGTTCCGGTCCGGTATAGGCCCTCAGCTGCTCTTTCCAGCGGCCGTTGGCGCGCCGGGCCGCGTCCAGTTCCCCGTCGGCGAGCCATTGTTCATAGGAATTGTTGTCTGCGATCGAAGACCGGTAGAACGCGCTTTCGAAGTTTCGTTGCGTGTGGGCCGCGCCAAGGAAATGGCCGCCCGGGCCAACTTCCTGAAGCGCATCCATTGCCAGGGATTCGTCGGAGAGATCGATCCCCTTGGCAAGCACATGCATCATGCCGAGCTGGTCGGCGTCCATGACGAATTTCTCGTAGGACGAACACAGGCCGCCCTCCAGCCAGCCGGCTGCATGGAGACAGAAATTCACGCCGGACTGGACAGTCGCGAGGATCGTCTGCGCCGATTCCTGCGCCGATTGGCCGTCCGGAACCTTCGAAGCGGTGAAGGAACCGCCGGACCGGAACGGCAGGTTGAGACGGCGGGCCAGTTTTGCCGCGCCGTTCAGGAGCAGGGAACCTTCCGGGCTGCCGAAGGTGGGGGCGCCGGACTGCATGGAAATCGAGCTGACAAACGCGCCGAACACAACGGGTGCGCCCGGTCGAATCAACTGGGTCAAAGCACAGCCGGCCATTGCTTCGGCCAGAATCTGGGACAGCGTTCCCGAAACGGTCACCGGGCTCATGGCGCCGGCGAGGATGAAGGGCGAAACGATACAGGCCTGGTTGTGGCGGGCATAGACCTTCAGGGCGCCGAGCATCGTGGCGTCGAACACCAGCGGCGAGTTGGCGTTGATCAGCTGGATCATGACGCAGTTCTGATCGACAAAACCCTCGCCGAAGGTGATCTGAGCCATCTTCACGGAATCCTCGGCCCGTTCCGGTGCCGTGACCGAGCCCATGAACGGCTTGTCCGAATACTTGATATGGGAATAGACCATATCGAAATGGCGCTTGTTCACCGGCAGATCGACCGGTTCGCATACCGTTCCGCCCGAGTGATGCATCCAGGGCGACATGTAGGCCAGTTTCACGAAATTCCGGAAATCGTCGATCGTGCCGTAGCGCCGGCCCTGATCGAGATCGGTGACGAACGGGGGACCGTAAACGGGTGCGAAAACAAGGTTGTTGCCGCCGATTTCCACATTGCGCGCCGAATTGCGGGCGTGCTGCGTGAATTGGCGCGGCGCGGTTTTCAGGATCTCGCGCAGCATGCCCTTCGGAAATCGGACCCGCTCCCCGTCAATCTCGGCGCCCGCGGCCTTCCAGATGGCGATGACTTCGGGATCTTCGCGAAACTCCAGTCCGATTTCTGCCAGGATCCGGTCGGCATTCGTCTCTATCCGTTCAGCGCCTTCGTCGCTCAGGATCTCGTAGTTCGGGATATTGCGGGAAATATAGGGAACGGCCTGACCGGCAGGGCCAGCTTGCCGGCGTTCGCGGCGGGCATTTCGTCCTCGACGGCCAGTAAGGGCGGCGTCTGACATTCTTTGGCTCCCAGGATGCGTTTTGTTACGCATAGTCTTGATCAGGCGGTCGGGCCGCCCGGCTCCAGATCCGTCGCGCAATGCCGTAAATGCGTCATGGGGCTTTGTTGCTCCATTTTGTCCCGAAAGTCCATTGACTTCGCGGCCTTGAAAGCCTTAGAGCCGCCCGGGGATCCGCACATGCGCTCCCGGTGCGCTGCTTCTGGAACGAGAGAGCCGCTCCGGGGCCGCAGTTCTCACAGGGACGCTCCTATTGGAAGTACCTGCGGGGTCTGCAATGGCAGAAAGACACCCGGCGGCGGGATCAGGAACGACAAACAAGACGAAAGGCGACCCGATGTCCAAGCTGGAAGACCTTCTGGCCAGAAAAGGCGCTCTTCTTGCCGATGGCGCGACCGGGACCAACCTGTTCGAGATGGGTCTCGTGTCCGGCGATGCACCGGAACTGTGGAACACGGATGAGCCGGACAAGATCCGGGCTCTGCACACGTCCTTCGTCGACGCCGGATCCGATATCATTCTGACCAACACGTTCGGCTGTAACCGGCACCGGCTGAAATTGCACAATGCGCAGAACCGGGTGCGGGAACTGAACATTGCCGGCGTGGCCCTGGCAAGGGATGCCGCCGGCACCACGGAACGCGATGTGCTCATCGGCGGCTCCATCGGTCCGACCGGCGAGCTGTTCCAGCCGCTGGGCGCCCTGAGCTACGAGGAGGCCGTTGCCGCATTCCGGGAACAGATCGAGGGGCTCGTGGAAGGCGGCGCCGATATTCTCTGGGTCGAGACGATGTCGGCGGTGGAGGAAATGAAGGCCGCTGCCGAAGCCGCACGGGACTTCGACCTGCCGCTGGTGATCACCGCCAGTTTCGATACCGCGGGCAAGACCATGATGGGCCTGTCGCCAAAGGGACTGGGAGATCTTCAGGCGCAGTTCGCCTGCACACCGGTGGCCATCGGCTCCAATTGCGGTGTCGGGGCCTCCGACCTCCTGGCGGCGATCATGGACATCACGGACGCCTACCCGGACGCGGTCGTCGTCGCCAAGGCCAATTGCGGCATCCCGCAGATCCGGGGCGACGAGGTCGTCTACACCGGCACACCGGAGCTGATGGCAAACTACGCCCACATGGCCCTGAATGCGGGGGCGCGGGTCATCGGCGGCTGTTGCGGCACCTCGCCGGTCCATCTTGCGGCCATGCGCGCGGCCCTGGACGAACACTCTGCTGGACAGCGTCCGACACTGGAAGACGTGATCGCGGAAATCGGGCCACTGGTGTCCCCGCCGAACACGGCGGCGGATGCCGCGCGTGCCGAAGCTGCCGGTTCTGCCGGAGGCCGCCGCCGCGGGCGCCGGCGCGGCTGACGCCGGAAGGAAACGGGCACGGTGACGGGCGGCCCTTGACCCGAAGCCTCAGCAGGGGCCGGGCGAGACCTTGCCGAAACTTTGATCCGTTGCGCGCAGCGAAGCCGACACGATCCCCATCGGTTGGTAGGGAGGCGCGCTCTGCATGCCCAGATTTGTCATGTGGACGGTGTAGCATCCTGTGAAGACCGTGGTGGTCCCGTCCGTTTTCCGGGCGGCGATTGCCACGGGCAAGGCCCAGTGTATCTGGCCGGCGCCGGGATCCGGTGCCGTCTCTCCGAATCTGACCTTGACGGAGCCGGTGTCCGCGTAGCCCTTTACCCATGTATCGAAACTCTTGGGCGCCGAGCCTTCCTGAAAATAGCTGTAAGCTTGCGCATAGAAGCGGTTGCTGATCGCGTAATAGTAGCTTTGGACCAGTTTCTGGGGCGTGGACCGGTCGTCGAGATAGCTCCAGTCGTCCGCACGGGCCTGGGGCACCGCCTGTGCCACAATTGTCAGCAAGGCGCAAAAACCCGCGGCACCGAAGAATTTCAAGACGCTCATGTATCAAGTCCCGGTTGGTGTGATCGGCATCGTCAGGGTCCGACAGCTCAGCGGTCTCCGCAAGGTGAAACTTTCGTGACCATAACGAATGTTTATCGCTTTTGAGATCCGGCATGATAGGCAGGCGCGCAATTTGGAGCCTTGGGCAAGGCGCGCGCCGGCGGGGGAGGAGCACTTGCGCATTTTCGGTTTGATCCTGATCGCACTGGCGGGCCTTGTGCCGCTTTACTGGTTCGTGCCATTGGCCGGTTCACGGGATGCCGGCGCTCTCTTCAGCCAGTATATCGGCTCCCTGGCACTCATCCTCATGGGGATCAACCAGTTCCTTGCGACCCGCGCACCCGGGCTGGAGACGGTATTCGGGCCCCTTGACCGCATCTACGTGCTGCACAAGTGGCTGGGTGTTGTTGCGATGGTCTGCCTCGGCCTGCATGACATCATCGACGCTGAAATGAACGGATTGCGGGGCGGCCCCCTGGCCGGTATCGCCGAGGATCTCGGCGAGATCAGCCTGTACGGCCTGCTGATTCTTGTGCTGGCGTCGGTGATCACCTTCATTCCCTATCACTTGTGGAAGTGGAGCCACCGGCTGATCGGCATCTTCTTCTTTTTGGGGGTGTTTCATTTCTTCTTTATCGAAAAGCCGTTTTCGAGTTTTGATCCGCTCGGGCTTTACATCTGTGCCTTTTGCCTGCTCGGCATCGTCAGCTATGTCTGGATGTCGGTGTTCCGTCCGATGGCGCCGCGCGGCCACAGATACACAGTGGCAACGGTCCGTCATCTCGGCGGCCTGACGGAAGTGACCCTCAATCCGAAGGGCAGGGGACTGCGGCACAAGCCGGGTCAGTTCGCCTTCCTTTCGGTCGGGGGAAGCGGCCTGTCGGAAGAGCACCCGTTCACCTTGAGCGGCGCGCCGCGTGACGACGGGGCTCTGCGCTTTTCGATCAAGGATCTGGGTGACTACACCCGCCATCTGCGCCGTGAACTGAGTGAGGGGATGGAGGCCACCGTCACAGGGCCATACGGCCGGTTCTCGATGCCAGCCGGAAGGGATCCGCAGGTCTGGGTCGGCGCCGGTGTCGGTGTCACGCCGTTCCTGGCGTTCGCGGAAAGCCTGAAGGCAAAGCAGACCGGGCCGGTCAAGCTCTACTACTGCGTTCGCGAACGCGACGACATCCCCTATGCGGTCGAACTGGAACGGGCCGCCGAAGAAGCCGGCAATCTCGAACTGGTCATCGTCAACTCCGATGAGGGCGTTCGCCTGACGCCCGAGCGCATCGCCGCCGATCTTGGCGGCGATCTTTCCCGGGCCCATGTCTTTTTCTGCGGTCCGTCCGCCATGCGCAAGACGCTGAAGAGCGGACTGGTTTTCAAGGGGCTGCGCGCAAGCCGGTTTCATTTCGAAGAGTTCGAGATGCGCACCGGAATCGGCCTTGCCACGCTGTCCGCCTGGTTGTGGGACAGAAGCATCTACACCATCGAGAAACGCCGGGAGGCCAGGAAGCAGGCCGCGGAATAAGCTGTCGTGCGGAAGGGTCCACTTGCATTCCACCCGTTCTGACCTTTACGTAAGAAAGGTCGAGAAGTTGACTGTATAAGAACGCAGTAGGGAGGTGGCGATGCAGCCAGTGATGACGGATGGCGAAGTCATGGAGATGCTGGACCGGGAGTTTCCGCAGATCCATGCGGGCGGCCGGGTCTATTCGATTGACAGTGTCTCGCCCGGTGAGGCTGTCGTGCGCCTGTCGGCCAACGAGCTTCATCTGCGTCCCGGCGGCACCGTTTCCGGGCCGTCCATGATGGCGCTTGCCGATCTGGCTGCCTATGTGGTCATTCTCGCTCATATCGGCCCGGTCGCACTGGCCGTGACCACCAGTTTCAACATCAACTTCCTGCGCAAGCCCGAGCCGGGCGACCTGCTGGCCACCTGCCGCTTGCTGAAGCTCGGCAAACGTCTGGCTGTGGTGGACTGTGCCATTGCGGGGGAGGGACAGGAGAAACTGGTGGCGCACGCGACGGCGACTTACTCGGTGCCGCCGCGCCAGTGAACCGGAAAATCCGGATGAATGTTGTGGTATCATGATACCGTTTTTTCAAGTTATTGATTTTATTGACAATTTTCAGGAGATTGCGCAAAGAATGTAATTGACGGCAATTTCCTGCCGGCGTATAAGCTGCCTCGAACGAATTTCGGGTCCGTTCGCTGGCTTCCCTTGAAGCTGCGCGGACCCTTTCTTTAACCGACCAGTATGGATCAGACTCATGAAGACCTTCTCTGCCAAGCCGGCTGAGGTCGAGAAAAAGTGGATCTTGATTGACGCAGAAGGCATGGTTGTCGGCCGTCTCGCCGCATTCATCGCCAATCACCTGCGCGGCAAGCATCTGCCGATTTTCACGCCTCACATCGATACCGGTGACAATGTCATCGTCATCAATGCCGACAAAGTCGTGTTCACCGGCCGCAAGTACGACAACAAGAAGTACTACTGGCACACCGGTCATCCGGGCGGCATCAAGGAACGCACCGCACGGGGCATCCTGGAAGGCCGCTTTCCGGAGCGTGTTCTGGAAAAGGCTGTTCAGCGCATGATGCCGGGCGGTCCGCTGTCCAACAAGCAGCTGAAGAACCTCAAGGTTTACGCTGGTCCGACCCACCCGCATGAAGCTCAGTCGCCGGAACTCGTCGACGTGAAGGGCCTGAATGCAAAGAATGACGGCAAGAGGGCATAACCATGGCTGAGCTGCAATCCCTGGAAGAACTGGGCGGCGCGGTCGACACCGCAGCCCCCGAAGCCCCGGTCCATGTCCAGAAGTTGGACGCACAGGGCCGTGCATACGCAACCGGCAAGCGTAAGGACGCGATCGCACGCGTCTGGATCAAGCCCGGTACCGGCAAGATCATGATCAACAAGCGGGACTATACCGAGTATTTCGCTCGTCCGGTCCTTCAGATGATCCTTCAGCAGCCGATCATGCTCGCCGACCGTTCCGGCCAGTACGACGTTGTTGCGACCGTGAGCGGTGGCGGTCTGTCCGGTCAGGCCGGCGCGGTGCGTCATGGCCTGTCCAAGGCACTGACCCTTTATGAGCCGGATCTGCGTCCGGTTCTGAAGAAAAACGGCTTCCTGACCCGTGACAGCCGTGTTGTCGAGCGTAAGAAGTTCGGCCGTGCAAAAGCACGCAAGAGCTTCCAGTTCTCCAAGCGTTAATCGCTGGACGGACAGGTTGTGTAAATCAGGAACCCGCCGGAGCGATCCGGCGGGTTTTTTGTGTCCGGGGCGGCGGACGCATTGGAGGTGTGTTTCGCCCACACGCTCCGGGTAGACGTGCCGGCAGGGATGGAAAGGTCAAGGACAAGGCAATTCAGGCAATGATTTCAGCCTGTGGCCGGCACGATGGCCAGAAGCGGCTCTGCCGCGCTCGGCCGGGAACAATTGTAGTGCAAGCCGGTTCTCTCGATCAATTCCGAACGGATGGCTGAAGGGGCCGTTCCGGACCCGCCGCAGGAAACTGCCGGCGGCACGCATCGGGCAACAATCGGCTTGCAATTGTCGCGGGACCGGTCCATTTCCGCGTGAAGACTTGGAACCGGACCTGACATCGGCCGACATGAACGACGCCAAATTCCTATCCGGCAGCCTGTTCCGGCATGTCACCGTGATGTCGCTGACCGCGTCGGTCGGCCTGATGGCGGTTTTCGCCGTCGACTTTGTCGACATGATCTTCATTTCAATCCTCGGCAAGGCGGAACTGGCAGCGGCGGTCGGCTACGCCGGCGCGATCCTGTTCTTCACCACGTCCTTCAACATCGGCGTCGCCATTGCCGCTGGGGCACTGGTCGCGCGCGCTCTCGGGGCCGGTGACAGGGAGAAAGCCCGGCAGCAGGCTTCCAATGTCCTGACCTCGGGTGTGATCTTCTGTGGCCTGTTCGCCCTGCTGGTGTGGCTGTCGCTGGACGACATGGTGGCGTTGGTCGGTGCGAGCGGCCGGACCCAAGACCTTGCGGTTCACTATCTGTCGATCATCGTGCCGACACTGCCGCTGCTTTTGCTCGGCATGGCCGGCGGTGCGGTCCTCAGAGCCCATGGGGATGCCAGACGGGCCATGCTCGCCACCATAGCCGGTGGCTTGGTCAATGCGGTTCTGGATCCGATTTTGATCTTCGGCCTGGATCTTGAACTGACCGGGGCCGCCCTTGCCAGCGCGGCCTCCCGCGTGGCCATCGCCTTTTTCGCGCTTGCGCCGATATTCCGGTTTCACGGTGGGCTCAGCATGCCACTGCCACTCAAGCTGTTGAGGGACCTGCCGTCCTTCGCCGCCATCGCCTTTCCCGCGATCCTTACCCAGCTCGCAACGCCGGTCGGGCAGGCTTGGGTCACCCGTTCGATGTCGGAGTTCGGCGAGGACGCGGTTGCCGGCATGGCGGTCATCGCCCGTATGACCCCGCTTGCCTTCGCCGCCGTCTTCGCCTTGTCGGGCGCGGTCGGGCCGATCGTCGGACAGAACTATGGCGCCGGACTGTTTGACAGGGTTCGCGGCACCCTGCGCGAATCGTTGCTGTTCACCGCCCTTGTCGTCGGCTTTGCCGCTTTTGTCCTGTTCCTGTTGCGCGCGCACATCGCCGCGCTGTTCGATGCCGATGGTTTGGACCTGACATTGATCTATCTTTTCTGCGGACCGTTGGCGCTGGCCTATTTCTTCAACGGCATGCTGTTTGTCTCGAACGCCTTCTTCAACAATCTGGGGCGGCCGTTCTATTCAACCTGGATGAACTGGGGCCGGCACACGCTCGGCACGATTCCGTTCGCCTGGGCCGGTGGCCTGATTTACGGCGCACCGGGCGTCCTGATCGGCCAGGCGGCCGGCGGGATCGTCTTCGGTCTGGCCGCGATCCTGTTGGTCCGGTTCGTGATCCGCGATGTCGAACAGCATCACGAGGTCTCCAAAGGACCGGGCCTGTTCCAGCGTCAGGCGCGCCAGGTGGTTCTGTTCTTTTCCAGAAGGTGACCGGTCCTGGCTGTGTGCGCGGCAAGTTTTTGCAGCTGGCGCAATGCCTTGACGGCCGCAATATCCGTCATCGGCGGCGATGAGGCCGCGCCGAAATCGCCGGTGAAATAGGTCCACGCGAACAGGACCGGATCGGTCGAGCTCAACCAACTGGGCATTTGCGTGACCCGTTTTTCCGCCAGAACCTGTCCGCTATCGATATCCAGAAGATAACCATAGAGCGTGACAGAAGGGCGGATGAACAGCGGTATCCAGGTGTCGCTCGTGTTGAGTGATGCAAGAAATCCATAGCGCAGGTCGGTGATTGCCAGATGCAGGAGCTGGTCCCCGGGCTTCCGTTCCGTATCGGGTGCAAACAGCGACAAACCGAGTGCCTGCGCAAAATAGCTCCGCAGCTGGTCCTCATCGGGTTCTGCTTGAACGGGGGTGCCGAAATAATGACAAAAGGAACTGATGATGTTCCAGCCGAGATGCATCTGGACATCGCCGAGAAAAACGGTCGGCGGTTTCTTTCGGCGGAACAGCCAGTTCAGTATCGACATTTGCCACTGCCATAAGTTGGATATTTGGCTGCCGAACCAAGCCGGCCAAAAAAGCTATCTAATTTGCCCCAATAGTCCGGTGTCGGGCTCTCAATTCGACGAGCATGTCAAAGAAGCGCTTCCTGCTTAAGAGATTTGAGAAGCTTAACGGCCGCTACTTCAATCATCGGCAAGCTCGGAACAGTCCGCCCGAAAATTGATCGTTTGGCGCTAAAGGTCTCGGTTACCTGGTTTTCAGCGAGAACATGTCCCGTAGAGGCTCTTGTCAGTCTTCCGTCAAGGGAGATGGAAACCGATTGAGCATCGAACAGGTAAAGAATAAGACCGACGGTGACCCCGGTATCGGAGCCGTACAACATATCAGTGCCGGTCTCGTTATTGATGCTAGTAATGGTGAAACTAAAGACCACTGTGCCGGGATGAGGCTCGCTTTCTTTGGTGTTAAAAATAGGGAGACCAAAGAGTCTCGAGAAATACTCATCCATCTTTTCCTGATTGCTTCGTTCCCGATGCTTCGTTCGAAATAACCCTAGAAAATTATAGCGCAAATCGGAGCGCAATTTCGTGTCGACAAGACCGATCTGAATGTTCGGGAGTTCCGCACAAGGTTTGATCGATGGAATTTTCACGAGCGTTCCTGTTTCAATGCATCCAAGATGTAGGTACTTCTCTCGAGTCTTAAAGAGTGTCCACACTTGAATAGCCTTTGCCGAGCTTTGTCTTTCTCCGCTTTCCGCTGATGCGGATCAGCTGCTGAAATTTCTCACATTCCATGTGGCTGGGCGCCGGACAGTCCGCCACGTGGCGGATCATGTCGCGCAAGCCGGAAAGCCGTTCGATCTGCCGGTCGAGATCATCCGCCTTCAGATGCAGTCCTGCCCGCGAGAGCGCAGGAAGGCCGTCGGCGCCGAACATGTCCCGGATCTCATCCAGAGAAAACCCCGCATCCCTGCCAAGCGAGATCAGGGCGAGCTGATCCAGAACGCCGGCACCGAACAGGCGTTTCAGCCCGCGCCGGCCAAGCGAGGTGATCAGGCCCTTTTCCTCATAGTGCCGGATGGCGGAGGCGGCCACGCCCGTTTGCTTGGAAACTTCGGAAATATCCAGTAATTTCATCTCTTGACCTCAAGTCGACTTGAATTGGTAGGCTGCTCCCGTGTCGTCAAAAAGGCAAGGGAATAAAGGTGTCATCAGTTCATAGCGCTCAACAAGGGCGTCCACTCTGGCTGGAAACGGCGGCGATCGCATTGCTGTTGACGGCAACTCTCAAGATCATGGCGAACGCCACCATAAGTCCGGCGTTGCCGGGGTTGCAGGCCAGTTTCCCGGACACGCCGCAAGCCGCATCCCTGACCAGGTTTCTGGTTGCTGCGCCGTCACTGTCAGTCGTCCTGATCGCACCGCTTGCCGGGATCTTCGTGGACCGGTTCGGGCGATCACCCCTGCTGATGGCGGGGGTTGCGCTGTTTGCCCTGAGCGGCACCGCCGGGGCCTTTCTGCCTGGCCTCTATTCCATCCTGGCCAGCCGTCTGGCGCTCGGTGTTGCCGTCGCGCTGATCATGACCGCCCAGGCTGCATTGGTGGGCGACCTGTTCGAAGGGCCGCGCCGGAACGCCTTCATGGGGCTGCAGACTGCGGCGATCAATTTCAGCGGCTTTGTTTACATTGCCCTGGCGGGCTGGCTCGCGGGCCTGTCGCCGCGCCTGCCATTCCTGATCTATGCGCTCGCACTGCTTCTGTTGCCCCTGTTGCTGCCGGTTCTGCGCCAGGAGCAGCTGCGCGGCCGGCCCTGTACCCGGGATCGTCCGCAGGGGTCTACCGGCCGGCGCAATGACTGGCTTGGGCCGGCCTTGTCGATAGGACTGCTGGGAACGGCGACGGTTGCGATCTTCTTTCTGATGCCGAGCCAACTGCCGTTTTATCTCGATGAGAACGACCTGGACGGGGCCGCCGGCACGGCATTCGGCCTGGGGGCACTGACGCTCACCGGCGGCTGCATCGCCATGATGTTTCGGCGGATCAGCGCATTTCTGGGACTGGCTGCGACGTTTCTCCTCGGCTTCACGGTTATGGGCGCCGGTTTCGCAACTCTGGCCATGAATGCGGCCTGGTCGTTCATTCTGGCAGGGGCCGCTCTGGTGGGCGCCGGATATGCCCTGGTGCAGCCGGCGCTCCTGCTGCTTGCTCTGGAAAAGGCGCCCGTGGACAGACGCGGAAGCGTCCTGGGGATCGTTACCACGGCGATCTTCCTTGGACAGGTGGTTTCGCCGCTGGCACTCACGCCGCTTATCCGCAGCGCCGGCTATGATGCGGTTTTCCTCGGAGCCGCGTGTGTTCTCCTCGTGATGGGTGTGTCCGCCACCGGTCTTCTGAAATTCCGCGGCTCCCGGGCCTTGCGGTCTGGAACTTGACCATCCGGTCCGGGCTCCAATTGCGGCCGGGACGGCGGATCTCAGGTCTTGAGCGGAATACCCGCGGCATAGGTCTCGACGACGGCCCTGTCGTCGCCGAGTGTCTGCAGCACGAAGAGTTCTTCAGACAAGGTCCGGGCTGTTTCCATACGCAACGCCATGGCTCCGGTTGCCCTGGCATCGAGCACCACGAGGTCCGCGTCCGTGCCCGGCTCAAGGGTGCCGATCCGGTCCTGAAGGGAGAGAGCTTCCGCGTTGCCGCGCGTGACCCAGTAAAAACTCGTCAGAGGATGCATGCGTTGACGCTGCAGTTGAAGGATCTTGAAGCCTTCGTCCAGTGTCCGCAGCATGGAATAGCTGGTTCCGCCGCCGACATCCGTTGCGATTGCCGTGCGGACCCCGGCGCTTTCAAGACCGGCCTTGTTGAAGAGACCGCTTCCCAGGAAGAGGTTCGACGTCGGGCAGAACACCGCAACTGATTGTGTCTCGCGCATGACCTTCTGTTCCCGGCTGGTCATGTGCACGCAATGACCGAGCAGGGATTTCGGGCCCAGAAGCCCGAAACTCTCATAGACGCCGAGATAGTCTGTGGCGTCCGGATAGAGCTCCAGTGTCAGGGAGATTTCGTTGTGGTTTTCGTTGATGTGCGTCTGCAGGTAACTCTGCGGGTGTTCCTTCAACAGCGCGCCTGCCGCTTCGAGCTGAGCCGGTGTCGAGGTGATGGCGAACCTCGGCGTGATGACATAATGCGCCCGGCCGCGCCCATGCCATTTCTCCAGCAGCGCCTTGCTGTCATCGTAAGCGCTTTGTGCCGTGTCGCACAGAGCGTCGGGAGCATTGCGGTCCATCATCGTCTTGCCGCCCAGCATCAGCATGCCACGCCGTTCCGCTTCCCCGAAATAGGCCTCGACGGAGGCCGGATGGCTGGAGCAATAAGCGGAGGCGGTGGTGGTGCCATGGGCAACCAGTTGATCGTAGAAACCGGAGGCGATCCTGCGCCCGTGCTCGGGGTCGGAAAACTTCATTTCCTCGGGAAACGTGTAATCATTCAGCCAGTCCAGCAACTGATCGGCCCAGGACGCGATGACCTGAGCCTGCGGGAAATGGATATGGGTGTCGATGAAACCGGGCATGACCAGATGGGGCCGGTGATCCACGATCCGTGTCGTGGCCGCGTCACAGGCGGCCTGCATGTCGGGGTAGCGGCCCCGGGCAACGATCTTGCCGTCCCGGATCAGCAGGGCGCCGTCTTCCTCGTAGGAGTAGGCACCCTTGTCGTCAGGACTGTCCGGAACAGCGGAAAAACTCAGCAACCGGCCGCGCAGGAGTATCTGGTCTTGGTCTGGCACAGCTTGTGGTCCCTGTTGCGCGCGCGAATCTTCGCGCACCTCCGGATTGTTTTTAGTCGGGTGAGGGCGAGGCGACAACGGGGCACCGGGACGGCGAAGAGGTTTCAACGGTGACATGGTCGATGCCATGTCGGTCGGTCAGCCGGTTGCGCACTTGCCGCAAGACGAGGTCGGCGTCCTTTCCCGGATGCAGAACGGCATGCATCGTGGCGTTGACCTTTCCCTCGGACAGCGACCAAAGATGAATGTGAAAGACGTCGGCAAGGCCGGGCACTTCCGCCAGAAGATCCGCCTTCAGGGCGTTCCGGTCGATGCCCGGTGGGGCCCCCTCCAGGAGAATATGGCCTGCCTGCCGCAGCACCGAGACCGCGGACCGCACGATCAGCAAGGCGACGAAGAGGGACAGGATCGGATCGATCGGAAACCAGCCGGTCAGGTAGATCACGATCGCGGCGGCGATCGCAGCGACCGATCCCAGAAGGTCGCCGAGCACATGCAGGATGGCCGAGCGCATGTTGAGGGATCCGTCGCCGCCACGCTGCAGGATCAGGAAGGCGCCGATATTCACCAGAAGGCCGAGGACCGCGATGATCAACATCGGTCCGGCAAGGACGGTTTCCGGTGTCAGGAACCGGCCGACCGCCTCCACGCAGATCCAGGCGGTGACAATGAGCAGGAATATCGCATTGGCGAAGGCAATCAGGACCGGCAGGCGGTCGCGGCCATAGGTGAGCCGGTCATCCGCCGGCTTCTTAGATTGCTGGAACGCCCACCAGGCAAGACCCAGGGAAGCTGCATCCGTGACCATGTGTACGGCATCGGCCATCAGGGCCAGCGAGCCGGACAGCCAGCCGCCAATCAGCTCCGCGAGCATGAAGCTGGCAATCAGCAGTCCTGCCCAGGCCACCGCCCGCGCATTTCTGTCCGTGACTTCCGTTGCATGGTCGTGGCCACTGTGGTCTGAATGGGAAGGCTCGGTCATTGAGCGGTCGTCTCTTGTGTCTCAAGGTGTTGTCATCCTGAGGACTTTGCCGCCCATGAGGCTGGCGGATCAAGTCCCCACAAACGCGTACAGGCAGGGCGCGGCGTTGACGGCCCCGGGATTTCGGGTTTACACGCCAACGATTGCCGGAAACATTTTCCCGAACGTGGTATTTGGTCGGATTATGTCATGCGCATTGCCACGCGAGCCGAGGATACCGAACATGTCATCAGATCTGCCGCGCCCGACCGACAATGCCTTTCTTGGCAAGGACATAAAGGGCGGATCTCACGAGCCGACCTATGCAGGCGCGCTGTCCTTCATGCGCCGCCGCTACAGCAGGGACCTGAACGGGGTCGATCTGGCCGTCTGGGGCATTCCCTTCGATGCTTCGGTCTCCAACCGGCCCGGTGCCCGGTTCGGGCCGCAAGGGGTGCGCCGGGCCTCCGCCATTTTTGACGGCGACCCGCAATATCCCTTCCACATGGATCCGTTCGAGACCCTTGCCTGCGTAGACTACGGCGATTGTGTCTTTGACTATGGCCGAAACGCGGATATTCCAGGCCACATCCAGAGCCAGGCTGCACAGATCCTGGAAGCGGGCGCGCATCTGTTTTCCATCGGTGGCGACCACTTCGTCACCTATCCGTTGCTGAGGGCCCATGTCGCCAGACACGGACCGCTTGGTCTGGTCCAGTTCGATGCCCATCAGGACACCTGGCCGGACCAGGGGGACCGTATCGATCACGGCACCTTCACCGGCCGGGCGGTGCGCGAGGGGCTGATCGATCCCGAAAGATCCATTCAGGTCGGCATTCGCACCCATGCACCCGAGACCTGCGGGCTGGAGATCATCTTCGGGCACGAGATGGACAGTCTGGGCATTGACAGCGTGATCGAGCGGATCCGCTCCAGGGTCGGAACCGGCCCTGCCTACATGACCTTCGATATCGATTGCCTTGATCCTGCCTTCGCACCGGGGACGGGCACGCCGGTCGCCGGAGGACTCTCGTCCCGGGAGGCTCTGTCGGTTCTGCGCGGGCTTGGCTCACTGGATTTTGTCGGCGGAGACGTGGTCGAGGTCGCACCGGCCTATGATCATGCCGATATCACATCGATTGCCGGCGCGAGCGTTGCATTGACCTATATCGGCCTGCTTGCCGAAAGGCGAGCCCGGTCTGCCTGATCTGCTGCTCGTGGTCCGGCGCGGTGTGGCCGGTCATGCAGACCGGCTGCTGCCGGAGCGGGTCGGCCTGTTGTCATTCACCGGCAGGACCGACCAGAACCGGTACAGCGGATGTCGTTCCCGCATGATTGCGTAAAGGCGGATCAGCTTGCCGAGACACACCGCTTGCGCGCTGTAGGCGACGACGAGCCCGGAGGCCGACAAGATCGGAAGCTTCGCGAGTGCCCCCCAGATCGCGACCAGGGCTCCCAACCAGAACACGAAGTAGAGAATTGTCAGCCGGTGGTTCAGGTCCCTTGGCACGGGTATCAGAAGCCTGTTCAGCCAGATCCTCTCGCCGTATCCCGCCAGACGCGCCCAGGTGACCCTGTTGGCGGCCTTGCTGAAGATCTGCGGTCCAAACAGCAAGAGCATGCAGACCCCGAGCGTCAGGAGCACGACTTCGGTCATGCCGAACCAGGACCTGGTCCAGAGGCACGCGGTCAAGACGCCGGGAGCGAGCAGCTTGGCCAGGATTGTCGATGCAGCCGTGGGGCTGCTCGCTGTGCCATTTTTCAGGGCAACAGGCGGACGAAACCCGGAGGGGGGATGATTTCCGGATTCATCTCCCGGTGTTTTGTGGCGTTGCGGCTTGTGCATGAATTCGGGCCGGAAATTGAGACAACGCGTGATCATAGCCGCTGAAAAGGGACCTTGGCAAACCACTTTGTTGTGCGGGACTGATAATCTGCGGACAGGTTTGTCGGTCAATATTTCGCGGTCTGAATTGAAAAATTCGTCCGCAATGGAATGAGAAGTATACTGGAAATATCATTCAGATAGTGGCGGCGTGAATTTTCCTCTAGGTATTTTTGCCGATAGTCTTTCGGTAACAAGATCTAATACGTTGTTCTCAAGCAGGGAATCTGTGAAAATAATCAACTACCTGTTGGTAAGTTAACCTGAAAGCCGGGCAAGAAAATGGTCTTGAGCAGAGGTCGCCACGTAGGAGGCGTCAGTGAAAATTCCGATGTCATGCTGCTGGCAGCGGAACTGGATCGGCTCAATGGTCTCGAACATCTCAGCGGGGCCGACAAGCTGAGCCTGAGCGGGGACTGGCTTCAGACCCTGCTCAACGAAGTATCCGACTATATCCTGATCAAGGACCGCGGTTCGCGCATTGTCATGGCAAACAGGCAGGTTGCCCTTGATGTCGGACTGGAGGACGCTGCCCAGTTGATCGGCAAGACGGATCTCGACCTGCATCCATTGGAAACCGCCCGGAAATTCCTGGCGATCGAACAGGAGATCATGTCCACGAACCTGCCGCGGATTGATTTCGAGGAACCCTCCATTCTGGTGAACGGACGCCGCAAGTGGTTTGCGTCTTCCAAGTTCCCCGTGAGCGACAGCGACGGCAAGGTGGTGGGCCTGATCGGACTGTCGCGCGACATCACGGACCGCAAACGGGCAGCTCTGCTGCAGGAGGGGCAGAACAAGGTCCTGCAGGATCTGGCGTCGGGCCGGCCGCTGGAGCAGGTTCTGGATACGCTGGTGCTGACCATCGAGAAGCAACTCGATGGGGTGCTCGGGTCCGTCATGCTGGTGGAGGAATGCGGAACGAGGCTCCGTGCCGGCGCAGCGCCGAACCTGCCCGGGGACTATGTCGCGTTGACCGACGGTCTCGAGGTGGGACCAAGGACGGGGTCATGCGGCACGGCTGTCCACCGGAGCGAAAGCGTCATTGTCGAGGACATCTTCAAGGACCCGCTCTGGGAAGATTTCCGTGAGTTGGTCAAGCCGTTCGATTTGCGTTCCTGCTGGTCGGTGCCGTTCTTCGGCAAGGATGGCGGCGTGCTCGGCACATTCGGGCTTTACACTGCGGAGGTCCGCAGTCCCACCGACCACGACCTGAAGCTCGCGCTTGAGGCGGCCCGTCTGGCGGCGGTGGCCGTTGAGCGTGAGCTGGATGAACAAAAGATCCGCTATCTCGCCAATCACGACGCCCTGACCGGATTGCCCAACCGTCAGGAGTTTGAATCGAGACTGAACGACAAGGTCACCGCAAGCCGGGACTCGGGCGCACCGGTTGCCGTCGTCTTTGTCGATCTCGACAACTTCAAATTCGTCAATGACAGTTTCGGCCACGCCATTGGCGACCAGGTGCTGAAGATTGCCGCCGAACGGATCGTGTCCGTCGTTGACGGCAAGTGCCAGGCCATTCGATTTGGCGGAGACGAATTTGTCCTGATTGTCGAAGGAAACGCCGCGCACAAGTCCCGACTGAAGCAGCTCATGGCGCAGTTGAGGAAGGAAATCGGCAGGACAATCCGGATCGGAGACCTTTCGTTTCATGTGACCTGCAGTCTCGGAGCGGCCCGCTATCCGCAAGAAGCGGAAGATGCAGACCAACTTCTGCGGAATGCGGACAAGGCAATGTTCGAGGCCAAATCCCTGGGCCGGAACGGTTTTCAGATCTATCAGCATACCCGGCCGGAAATGTCGCTGAACAAGATGACACTGCTGGAAGACATGCGATCCGGGATCGGGGCCGATCAGTTTTTTCTGGAGTATCAGCCCCAGTACAACCTTGATACCGGCCGGATTACCGGCGCCGAGGCGCTGGTGCGATGGCAACACCCGGACCTGGGCCGTCTGATGCCCGGAGAGTTCATCACGCTCGCCGAGGAAAGCGGACTGATCGTGCCCCTTGGACGGTGGGTGATCAAGGAGGCCTGTCGGCAGAACAAGGAATGGCAGGACGGCGGGCTGGTGCCGGTCACAATCGGGGTCAATGTCTCTGCGCGACAGTTCCGCGAGACCGGGTTGATTGCCAACGTCTGCGCGGCGCTCGACGAAAGCGGTCTGCCGGCCGGGTCCCTGGAGCTGGAACTGACGGAAAGCCTGTTGATCCAGGACGCGGAACACGCGGTCAGTCTGATGAATGATTTCCGCGGCATCGGCCTGAAACTGGCGATCGACGATTTCGGCATCGGCTATTCAAGTCTGGTGGCGCTCAAGAGCTTTCCGCTGACCCGATTGAAGATCGATCGCAGCTTTATCCATGACCTGGACTACGACGAGAACGATCGTTGCATTGCCCGCGCAATTATCTCGCTGGGGCGCGAACTGGGCCTGAGCGTGGTTGCCGAAGGTGTCGAAACCGCGAAGCAGCAGGCCTTCCTCGCCGGCTGCAAGTGTGAAGTGGCGCAGGGGTTTCATTTCGGCAGGCCGATGAGCGCGGAAAAATTCGGCAAGCTGCTCGCCATGACCCTGACGCCGCTGGACGCGCATTCCCGCTAAGCGGGCTCTTTTCCTGCCGGCGGCCGGTCCCGAAGACAATCCCTATCCCGGCCCCGGAAGTCAGACCTTGGTCATCACGTAGGATCCGGGCGCATCTTCCAGGAGTTTCATCCGGTAGGCACCCGGTTTGCGGGCCTTGGCCATCGTGTCGTCATTGGAGCGGATCCACTGGTCCCAGTAGGGCCACCAGGATCCGGGATGTTCATCGGCGTTGTTGAGCCAGTTTTCCAAAGTTCCCTTGGGGTCGGCGCCGGTCCAGTACTGGTACTTGTTCTTCGCGGGTGGATTGACGACACCGGCGATATGGCCGGAGCCTGCGAGCACGTAGTCGACAGGTCCGCCGAAACAGCCGGACCCGAGGAAGACGGATTTCGGCGGCGCAATGTGGTCCTCGCGGGTGGCAAGGTTGAAGACGGGGATCGTGACCTTGGAAAGGTCGAGCCTTTCGCCGGCAATTTCCATTTCGCCCTTGGACAGCCGGTTCTCAAGATAGCAGCTGCGCAGATAGAAGGAATGGTTCGCCGCCGGCATACGCGTTGAATCGGAGTTCCAGTAGAGCAGATCGAACGGGAAGGGCTCCTTGCCTTTCAGGTAGTTGTTGACCACGTAGCTCCAGATCAGATCGTTGGATCGCAGCATGTTGAAAGCCGAGGACATCTTCGATCCGTCCAGATAGCCCTGTTCCGCCATCCGTTTTTCCAGGGAAGATATCTGTTCCTCGTCGACGAAGACCTTCAGATCGCCGGCGAACGTGAAGTCCACCTGGGTGGTGAAGAAGGTTGCGGTCTTGATCCGCTCGTCGCCCTTCCGGGCCATGTAGGCCAGCGTGACCGCGAGCAGTGTGCCGCCCACGCAGTAACCGATCGCATTGACCTCGCTCTGGCGCGTCGCCCGCTTGATCACATCGAGCGTGTTGAGGATGCCTTCCTTCATGTAGTGCTCGAAGTTCTTGAGCGCCTGGCGTTCGTCCGGGTTGACCCAGGAGATCACGAACACCGTGTGCCCCTGATCAACAGCCCACTTTATGAACGATTTCTCGGGGTTGAGGTCCAGAATGTAGAACTTGTTGATCCAGGGGGGGACGATCAGAAGCGGGCGCTTGAGCACGTTTTCCGTTGTCGGCGCGTACTGGATGACCTGGCAGACATCGTTCTGGGAGATCACCTTGCCCGGGGTGTTGCCCATGTTCTCGCCGAGCTTGAATTTCGTCGGGTCCGTCTGCCGGATCTTGAGTTCACCCTTGCCGGTTTTCAGGTCCTCGACAAGATGCTGCATGCCCTTGACGAGGTTTTCGCCGTTGCTTTCCAGGGTCAGGCGCAGCAGTTCCGGATTGGTCAGCACGAAGTTCGAAGGGGAAACCGCATTTGCGATCTGGGTGACATAGAACTCCGCCTTGTGACGGGTGTGCTCGTCGAGCCCCTGGGCGTCGTGGACCATGTCCTCGGCCCATTTGCTGGTGATCAGATAGAGCTGCTTGATGAAATCGAAGAACTGGTTGTCTTCCCACTCCGGGTCGGCAAACCGCTTGTCTTTGTGCGGCGTCTGCACCGCCGGTGTCGAAGGCTCGCCCATCATCCGTTTGAGGGACGAGTTCCAGAGGTCGATATACCCGCCCCACAGGCGGGACTGGGCCTCGACGGCGCGTTGAGGATCGGAGGCCCAGTATTCGCCCACCTGCGCCAGGGTCTTGACGATGCCTGTCAGCTCGTCCGTCGACTCATGGGGGATCTTGCCCTGTTCCCGCGGCTCGATATAAGCGGCGAGGGCCTTGCCGGCGTGCTCCAGCGTCTTGGCCAGGTTCTGGGCAAAGGCCTCCGGGTTGTTGATGATAAACTGCAACATGGGATGCTGGCGGTCATCAGCCATAGGCAGGTGTTTCCTCCGGTTTACGCAGCCTCGTCAGGCCGTGGAACGGTCTGAGAGCCCTGTCAGTCCATTCGCCTTATCTTGTTCTGTTTTCGCCGGTATTTAGAACTGACGGTTATTTATGACACAAGGTTCCGCTGCCGTCGATTGGATTTCAACGTGTTTTGCACTTCGCCGGTGCGGGTGGCCACGGTTCAATTAAATTGCAGACAGCATGGCCGAACACTCTTAAATAGATCAACTTGCGGATGTCCGATCGGTCCGGACCGGGTGTCCATGACTAGAGTGAATTTGTGTCGATCAGATGGATGCCGCCGTCGTTGTCGAGGAGGAGCGGATGACTAGATTGCAAAAGGTTCGCGTCGGTCTGACGGGAACGGCGGTTCTGCTGTTCTTGTCGGGGTGCGCTGTTGGTCCCGGAACGCCGTTGCTGGCCGCCCTGAAAACCGAACCGGGCCTGGTCAGCACCAATGTCCCCTCGTCACAGGCATTTGGTCCACCTGTCGGAGCCGGCGTTGCATCCGGTCTGATCAACCCGCAGGATCGGCGCGCGACGGAAGCCTATCTGGAAACGCTCGCGCCGCGACAGAGCCCTGCCAGGTAGGACCGCTCCGGTCTGCCGGAAGGGGCGCGGCGCGATTGCGGGTTGGTGAAATACGCATTCTTTTAAGGGTTGGTGACCTAGGGTTCTTCCAGGACTTTTTCAGGGCATTTCTTTGATGCAACTCGATACGCCGACACTGTTTGCCTGTCTCACCGTCGCCGGTTTCGCCGGCAGCGCGGTTCTGCTGCTGTTTTACCGGTTCTGGCCTGTGAAAAGCCTTGCGGGATCGCGCAGTCTTGCCTTGTGGGCGGCCGGTCTGTTCCTGGCGGGCTGCGGAACGCTGCTGATCGGCCTTCGCGGCACGATACCGGACGGTCTGAGCATCATCGGCGCGAATTTCCTGATCATTCTGGCAATCGGATTGAGGCGCGCCGGCCTCGCGGTGCTTCTGGGCCTGCGCGGACACCTGTGGGTGTTTGCGATTGTCGCAACCGGCTGGCTGGTCATGTGCCTGTTCCCGCCGTTCCTGGAGAGTTTCCTTTTCCGTGTGAATTACGTGCAGAGCTGCCTGATCCTGGGAGGTCTGTGGATGGCCGCCATGGTGTTTTTCGAAAACACGGACAAGCTGCATTCCGCCAGACTGCTGGGAATGACCATCCTGGTCGAATGCGCTGCATTCGCCTGGTTCATGCTGAACCAGAACCTGCTGCAATTCCCGACGTTCCTGTCCGCATTCCCGGAAGGGTTCATGACCGTTTATCTGGTCGTGCTGCTGTTTTCCACGGTCATGACCATTGTTCTGCCCCCGTCTATGCTCGTCGAGAAATCCCGGGAGCTTTCGCGGGAAGAGAATGCGCGCAATGACGTGACCGGCTTGTCGACCCGCGGTGCATTTTGCGATGACGCGCAGGCCTGGATCCGGGAGAACCGGGAAAACGGATCGGGTTACAGCCTGGTTCTCTTTGATCTGGATGAACTGAAGACCGTCGGCGAGAAATACAGCCCGGCAATGAGCGACGCCCTGTTGCAGCTGTTCGCCCGTATCCTGAAGGACACGGTCGGGGAAACCGCCGTGGCCGGCCACATCGGGAAAAACGAATTCGCCGTTTTCCTGCCGGAAACAGATCATGAGCGTACCCGTCTGACCGCGCAAAGCCTGTGCCGGCAATTCGGCCTCGGATGCGAGGAGGCGTCGGCAGGCAAGCTGATGATCTCGGTCAGCGTCGGATTCGTCACGGCAAGCGCCGTCACGCGCCTCGGGCGGGTGATGGAAACCGCGGAACGCGGCCTTGAAAAGGCCGGCAGGCAGGGCAAGGCCCAGATCGTCGCGGTCGACCTGACCACCAGCGGTTCGGCAAGAAACTCCGCCCGGAAGCCTGCTTTCCCCACCCAGCACAAAAACGCGGCCTGATCCAATCGGACAAGCCGTCACCTGAAGCCGGCGCTGGGCGACGGTCACGGTCCGGGAGTTTTCGCGCCCAGGGCCCGGGGAACAGGGCCATTGCACGCCCTGAACGGCATCGTTTCGGACATCGCGGCAAATTTAGTCGGCTTGCAACGCAAAGACGGGTGTGCATTTTTTTCCGGGCTGCTAAAAGGGCCCCGCTGGGCTGCCGCCGCGCCGGGTGATTGGCGCAGTCAACTGTTAACTCGCAAGGATTCGCGTCATGGAGGAATTCCACAAGGTCAAACGGCTGCCGCCGTACGTCTTCGAACAGGTCAATCGCCTGAAAGCCAAGGCGCGCGCGGATGGAGCGGACATCATTGATCTTGGCATGGGCAATCCGGACCTGCCGACGCCGCAACATATCGTCGACAAGCTGACTGAAGCCGTGAAGGACCCGCGCACGCACCGCTATTCGGCCTCAAAAGGCATCCAGGGTCTGCGCAAGGCGCAGGCCGCATATTACGGCCGCCGGTTCGGCGTCAAGCTCGATCCGGACAGCCAGGTCATCGCGACACTCGGGTCCAAGGAAGGCTTCGCCAACATGGCGCAGGCCATCTCGGCGCCGGGCGACGTGATCCTGAGCCCGAACCCGAGCTACCCGATCCACACCTTCGGCTTTCTGATGGCTGGGGCTTCGATCCGCAACATTCCCGCAGAGCCGGGACCGGAGTTTTTCGACGCGCTGGAACGGGCGGTGATCCACTCGGTGCCCAAGCCGATCGCGATCATACTGTGTTATCCCTCGAACCCGACCGCCTGTTGCGCCGATCTCGACTTCTACCGCGATGTTGTGGCCTTTGCGCGCAAGCACAACATCTTCATCCTGTCCGATCTGGCCTATTCGGAAATCTATTTTGACGCGGCACCGCCGCCGTCGGTCCTGCAGGTTCCCGGCGCGATGGATGTTGCCGTCGAGTTCACCTCCCTGTCCAAGACCTTTTCCATGCCCGGCTGGCGCATGGGGTTTGCGGTCGGGAACGAACGGCTTGTCGCGGCTTTGGCACGGGTCAAGTCCTATCTCGACTACGGTGCCTTCACCCCGATCCAGGTGGCGGCGACCGCGGCGCTCAACGGGCCTGACGATTGCATTCGTGAAATCCGGGAAACCTACAAGGGCCGCCGCGACGTGGTCGTGGAAAGCTTCGGTCGGGCCGGCTGGGACATTCCCGCGCCTCAGGCCAGCATGTTCTGCTGGGCCCCCATCCCGGAAAAGTTCCGCGCTCTGGGCAGTCTCGAATATTCCAAGCTTCTTCTGGAGCGGGCGGAGGTTGCGGTGGCGCCCGGCATCGGCTTTGGCGAACATGGCGACGGCTATGTGCGCATAGGACTGGTGGAAAACGAACAGCGGCTGCGTCAGGCCGCGAGAAATATCCGCCGCTTCCTTGAAACAGCGGACCAAAAGCTGCACAACGTCATCCCGCTCGGAACCTCTGGCTGATTAGAACTGGACTTTTTTCCGCATGGCTGAAGCATTGAAAGTTGGCGTTGCAGGGCTTGGCACCGTGGGGGCCTCCGTCCTGCAACTCCTGTCGCAGCATGGCGGACAGATCGCCCGCAAATCCGGTCGCGCGGCAACCGTCACTGCGGTGAGCGCCCGGAACAGGACCCGGGACCGCGGCTTCGACGTGTCCGGTCTGACCTGGTTCACCGATCCGGTCGAGATGGCGGAAAAGGCCGACATAGACATTTTCGTCGAGTTGATCGGCGGCGACAGCGGGCCCGCGGAGGACAGCGTCCGCGCTGCGCTCAATAGGGGCATCCATGTCGTCACCGCCAACAAGGCACTGCTTGCCAGGCACGGCGTCGACCTGGCGATCCTGGCGGAAGCGGGCAACGTCTGCCTGAACTACGAGGCAGCGGTCGCCGGCGGCATTCCGATCGTCAAGACCTTGCGCGAATCGATGGCCGGAAACGACATCAGCCGCGTTTACGGGATCCTCAACGGCACCTGCAACTACATCCTGACCCGCATGGAAACCGACGGCATCGGCTTCGAGGAATGCCTCGCTGATGCGCAGCGTCTGGGCTATGCCGAGGCCGATCCGGGATTTGATATCGAGGGCAACGATACCGCGCACAAGCTTGCCATCCTGACAAGCCTGGCCTTCGGAACGAAGATCGCCTGCGACGATATCTATATGGAAGGGATCACTTCGATCGCGACCGCGGATATCCAGGCCGCCGACGAACTGGGGTTCCGCATCAAGCTGCTGGGCGTCGCGCAGCGCACTGAAACGGGCATCGAACAGCGCGTGCATCCGACCATGGTCCCCAAGGCATCCGCGATCGCGCGGATTGACGGTGTCCTCAACGCGGTTGCCGTGGATGGTGACTTTGTCGGCGAGATCGTTCTGGCCGGACCCGGAGCCGGCGGCAAGGCAACGGCGTCTGCCGTCGTTTCGGACATCGCCGACATCGCGCGCGGCGACAGGACCCCGGTTCTGGGCACGCCCGCGGCGGACCTGAAGGACTATACCCGGGCGCGCATGCGCCTGCACGAGGGCGGCTATTACATTCGGCTGTCCGTGTTCGACCGGCCGGGCGCATTCGCGGAGATTGCCCGCTGCATGGGAGAAGCGGGGATATCTTTGGAGTCCATCGTTCAAAAGCGGAACGCGGAGGCCGATGCGCCCGTGAAGGGCAACGTCGAAGTGCCTCAACCTGTCATCTTGATCACGTATGAAACCACTGAGGTGGCGATCAAGCAGGCACTGGACGTGGTCATGTCCAAGGGCGTCGTCGCCGAGAAGCCGCAGATGATCCGTATCGAAAAACTGAATTGACACGTGAGTGCCCGCCCAGGCGTCTTGCGGGGAGAGACTGGAGAAGTTGATGTCCAAAACTGAAAAACAGCCGGCGAGCGGACTGGACCGTATTCTGACGCTTGAACTGGCCCGTGTCAGCGAAAGAGCGGCTGTTTCGGCCGCCCGGTTGCGGGGCCATGGTGACGAGATGGCGGCGGACCAGGCGGCTGTGGACGCGATGCGGCGCGAGCTCAACCGCTTGCCGATCGACGGGACGGTCGTGATCGGCGAAGGTGAGCGGGACGAGGCGCCGATGCTCTATATCGGCGAGAACGTCGGCACCAAGCAGGGCCCCAAGGTGGACATTGCGCTCGATCCGCTGGAAGGCACCACCATCTGCGCCAAGAACCTGCCGAATTCCCTGGCGGTCATTGCCCTTGCTCCCGAAGGGGACTTGCTGAACGCCCCTGACAGCTACATGGACAAGATCGCGATCGGGCCGGGCTATCCGGCCGGACTGATCGATCTCGACGCACCGATCGCCGACAACATCGCCGCCGTGGCAAGGGAGAAGGGCGTCAAGGTCAACGAAGTCACCGCCTGTGTCCTGGACCGCCCGCGTCATGCCCGGCTGATCGAGGACATCCGCGCGACCGGTGCAGCCATCCGCCTGATCGGCGACGGCGACGTGGCTGGCATCATTCACACGACGGATCCGGACGAGACCGGCATCGACCTGTATATCGGCATCGGTGGTGCGCCCGAAGGCGTGCTGGCAGCCGCGGCGCTGCGGTGCATCGGTGGCCAGATGCAGACCCGGCTGGTCATCACCCGTGAGGAGCAGGTCGAACGTGCCCACCGCATGGGCATCGAGGACATCAAGAAGAAGTACACGCTCGAGGAAATGGCCGGGCCGGACGTTCTGTTCGCGGCGACCGGTGTGACTGACGGCAACTTTCTGCAAGGCGTCCGGTTCGGCCGCCATCATGTCACCACGCATACCGTCGTCATGCGGTCATCCACAGGCACGGTGCGTTACATCAAGGCCCAGCACACGGATCTTGAAAAATTCCATATGGACTAAGACGGCGCTGAATGCTGGGAACATCCGGGGAAGATGACAGGAGGCTCGTACTGGGGGTCTCCCGTTCCGCAAATGACAATGCCTGGCGCGAACGCCTGAGCGTCGCCGACGCACGCGCCGCGATGGCCATTTCGCAGACGCACGGTTTGCCCGACGTTCTGGCCCGGGTGCTGGCGGCGCGCGGTGTTCTGCCCGACGATGCGCCGGCATTCCTGGATCCCGCTCTCAAGCTGCTCATGCCCGATCCCTCCACGCTCGTGGACATGGATGCCGCCGTCGAAAGGGTCGCGGACGCCGTCGAGGCCGGCCGCAAGATCGCGATCTTCGGCGACTACGACGTCGACGGCGCGACGTCCTCCGCAATTCTGGCCAAATATCTCCAGTGGCTCGGTCTTGATCCCGTGATCCATATTCCGGACCGGATCATCGAGGGCTACGGACCAAATGGACCTGCCATCGAGGCCCTGCACCAGGGCGGCGCCGAACTGCTGGTTACGCTGGACTGCGGCAGCACGTCTTTCGAGGCCTTCGAGACGGCCGGCAGGCTGTCACTCGATGTCGTGGTCATCGATCATCACCAGGTCGGTGAGACGCTTCCGGACGTTCGCGCGCTGGTCAATCCCAACCGCCAGGATGACCTTTCCGGACAGGGACATCTGGCGGCGGTCGGCGTGACCTTCCTGTTCCTGGTTGGGTTGAACAGGGAATTGCGCCGGCGTGGTGCCTTCGCAAGCCGGCCACAGCCGGACCTGATGGCATTGCTCGATCTGGTGGCACTGGGAACGGTGTGCGATGTCGTGCCGCTTCAGGGCCTCAACAGGGCGTATGTCACCCGCGGTCTGGCGGTCATGCATCAGCGGCGCAACCACGGACTGACGGCCTTGGCGGATGCCGCCCGCGTCAGCGGCCGGCCAGCGCCCTACCATCTTGGATTTCTGGTCGGGCCCAGGATCAATGCGGGCGGCCGGATCGGGGATGCCGCGCTCGGAGCACGGCTGCTGACCACCGAGGACCCGCATGAGGCCCGCGCCATCGCGGAACGTCTCGACCAGCTCAACAGCGAGCGTCAGACAATGGAAGCGGTGATGCTCGAACAGGCCGGCGCGGAAGCTGCCTACGCCATCGAGACAAGAGATCCCGCGGTTCTTCTGACCGGCTCGCCGGACTGGCATCCAGGCATTGTCGGCCTGATCGCCTCACGGCTCAAGGAAGCCCATCGCAGGCCGGCCTTCGCGGTCGCTTTCGACGAAACGGGCAAGGGGACCGGCTCCGGCCGATCGATACCGGGGGTCGATCTCGGCAAGGCGGTTCGCCAGGCCGTCGACGACGGATTGCTGGAAAAGGGCGGTGGGCATGCCATGGCTGCCGGGCTCACGGTCCGCCGGGAAAAGATCGCTGATCTGGAAGCCTATTTCAACGAATCGCTGCAGGCTGATGTCGAGGCCGCCACCGCCAGCCGGGAATTGTCGGTCGATGCGGCGCTGACGGCGACAGGGGCAACGCTTGAGCTTCTGGAGTTGCTGGAAAAGGCAGGCCCTTACGGCGCCGGTCATTCCGAGCCGGTTTTTGCATTCCCAGCGCACCGCATCTCCTATGCGGATGTTGTCGGCAAGGGCCATGTGCGCGCGACAATCACTGCCGGCGACGGCGCCGGCCTGAAAGCCATCTGTTTCAAGGCCGAGGACAAGCCGCACGGAAAAATGCTGCTTGAGGGCCGGGGGCGGGGCCTCCATGTTGCCGGAACCCTGTCCATCGACACCTGGCAGGGCTCGCGGAAAGTGCAGCTCCGCATTCTGGATGTTGCAGACCCGCAGAAAAGCCGTCCTTGATGGTCTGCTGAGTGCCTTGATGGCGTGTTGATCGAATGTGCCGTTAACCAAACCCTAAGGACCCGCGCCTAGTTTTTGTCCACGCGAAGGAATCGTGAGGATCAGGCATGCACGCTCAGAATGAGCTTTCGCCCTATTTTGCGGAAATAGACCGGCGTACCGACAGGGCGCTGAAGGGCATACGTGAGGTCCGGCGGTCGGCCAAGTTCAAGACCTTGCCCGCGCAGCCCAGGTCCGCGACGCTTGCAACCGGTCTGCTGGTTGTACTGGCCCTGTTTGCCGGCATGTTCCTCGATTGATCCCTTGATCATCGAGACTGGATCAACATAGTTTTCCGTTCCGCCTTCCTGAGGCCTGATACGGTCAGGGTCAGGCCTTGTTTCTGTCGTCTTTCTGAAAGACAAAACGGCAACAGATGACCCATTATCCAATTGCTCTCTGGTCCTTCAATCTCGGCCGCGCGCCTGAAAGCGTGGGCGCGTTCGCGGCGCAGATCGGGGAGGGGCTTGCCCGGGCTTCCGCGGCAGGTGCCAGGCTCCTTGTCCTGCCGGAATACCTGATCGAATGCTGCCTTGCCTTCAAGCCGGAAGGCTTGCAGCCCGAAGAGGAAATGGCCTTTCTCGCGGATGTCGGCCAGGACCTGCTGCCCCTTCTGGCGGACCTGCCGAGACAGCAAGGCGTCTCGCTTCTTGCCGGCTCGATGCCGGTCAGGACGCCTGCGGGCATCACCAACACGGCCGTACTCCTGACGGCCGACGGCCGGCAGATCCGGCAGGACAAGCTCTGTCTGACGCCGTTCGAACAGAGCCCGGACACCTGGCACCTCACGCCCGGTACGAACTTGAAGGTGTTTGACCTCGACGGGCTGAAAATGGCGATCCTGATCTGTCTGGATGTGGAAATGCCCGCGCTGAGCAGTCTTCTGGCCCGCCAGGAACTGGATCTGTTGCTGGTTCCCTCCATGACGGAAAAACTCTCCGGATATCACCGCGTGTTCGGCTGTGCAAAAGCCCGGGCCGTGGAACTTCTGTGTGCCGTCGCCGTTTGCGGGGTGGTCGGCACAGCGAAGGGAACCACGCAGAACGACACCAATGTGTCCGGAGCCGCGCTGTATCTGCCATGCGAAGAAGAGTTCGGGTTTTGCGGAGTTGCCGCCGAAATTCCGCCAACATCCGGCGCCAATGGTGAAGACCCGTTCCTGATCGCCGACGTGCCGGTTCGGATGTTGCGTGACCTGAAGTCGGGAAATGCCGAAGTCTGGCCCGGAGCGTGGTCCGCCGATCATGTCAGGATTTCCAATGTCTGAATGCAGGTCCGTGATCATTGCGGACCGGCAGCAATAGAAATGTGCACAGTGTGCACTTTTGACTGGACGGAAAATTCTTTTGCCTCTATATAACGTCCACCCCGGAACAGGCGGTATAGAGATGAGTGTCGCAAAGGCTTTAACAGTTCAGAACATATCGTGGTTGCACGGTTTCAGTGGTTTGTTCGTCAGACCGCGCCGTTTGCAGATCGCCGCGCTGTGCTGTCGCCCGGGCGACAACGAACCCGAGATTCTGCTTGTATCGACGCGCGGGACAGGCCGTTTGATCCTGCCGAAAGGATGGCCGGAGAAAGACAAGCCGGCCTACGAGACCGCGGTTATCGAAGCCTATGAAGAAGCCGGCGTTGTCGGCGAACCTGATTCGCGCGCCATGGGCAGTTTCCGGTCCTTCAAGGGCCTGTCGGACGGGCTCAGGATCCGGACCAAGGTCCTGGTTTTCAGGGTCCGGTTCAAAAAGCAGTTGCAGAGCTTCCCGGAAATCGGCCAGCGGAAACTGTTCTGGCTGCCCCTGTCCGAGGCCATCGAGGCCGTCGATGAGCCGGCGCTGGGGCGTTTCTTGCGAAAGCACCGCTCTGACCTCGTCTGAAAACCCGTTCCAATCCAGTTCAGTTACTATGAACGACGCAAGGGTGTCGCGCGGGCGTGCGATCAATGACGGCATGATTTTCAACCGGGACACCGGTGGCTGGGCATCTCGTGCCGGCTCCCGTGTTTCTCTCGAGATTGGGCCGCCAGCTTGCTGACAAACAGAGACCTCAAAGCGAAAGATCTGGACAAGGATCTCGACAGGCTCGGATTCGTCGGCGAAGCGGCGGAAGCGATGGGCCGCCGCCTGACCGGGACTGGTCTTGCCGTGATTTTTCTGGGCCTGTGTGCGGCGGTAGCCGCTTCCCAGATCGTTTCCGGCGACATGTCGAACGCGCTCATTCTCGTGGCCGCAAGCGCGATTGCCGGTTACATGGCCCTCAACATCGGTGCAAACGATGTTGCCAACAATGTCGCTCCTGCGGTCGGCGCCCGCGTGATCAGCCTGACCGGCGCCCTCGTTCTCGCCGCGATCTGTGAAAGCGCCGGAGCGCTGCTTGGCGGGGCGGATGTGGTCTCCACGGTCTCCAGTCAGATCCTGAGCCCGGACGATGTCCGGCATAATTTCACGTTCATGCAGGCAATGCTGACCGCCATGGCCGCCGCCGCCCTGTGGATCAATTTCGCCACATTGGTCGGTGCGCCGGTGTCCACGACCCACTCCATTGTCGGTGGTGTCGTCGGAGCCGGCGTTGCGGCCAGCGGCTTCGCGGCAATCAACTGGACAACGGTCTCGACCATCGCGCTGACCTGGGTTGCCTCTCCGGTTCTGGGCGGGCTGATCGCGGCGGCCTTCATGGCTTTCATCAATTCCCGGGTGGTCTATGCCGCCGACAGGCTCGCCGCGGCCCGGTTCTGGCTCCCCATACTGCTGGGTCTGCTGGGGGGCTTCTTTGCCGCGTATGTTTCCAAAAAGACCGGTGACCGCCTGCTCGATCTGCCTGAATGGCTTTCCATCGGTCTCGCGGTGCTGACCGCACTGGTTGTCTGGCGCATCTATCTGCACGTCGTACGCAAGCAGACAGTCACTCAGGAAAACACCGCGCGCGCGGTGCGGCAACTGTTTGCAATTCCGCTCATGGTCACCGCCGGCCTGCTGTCATTCGCCCATGGAGCGAACGACGTTGCCAATGCCGTCGGCCCGCTGGCGGCCATCGTGCTCAGTCAATCAAGTGACTTCCCGGACCTTGTGTTCTGGTACATGGGGGCACTCAATCCGGTAATTCCCCTGTGGGTGAGCGCGGTCGGGGCCTTCGGCATTTCCGCCGGTCTTTTGCTGTTTGGCCGGCGGCTGGTGATGGTGGTCGGCAAGAAAATCACGAAATTGAGTCCCGTCCGGGCTTTTTGCGTCACCCTCGGAGCCGCCACCACCGTCTTGATGGCCTCGGCTCTCGGCATGCCCGTCTCGTCCACGCATATTGCCGTCGGTGCGGTTTTCGGTGTCGGATTCTACCGCGAATGGCATCGCAACCGTTATGTCACCGAAAACGGCCGAATCAAGCCGCGCAAGATGATGCGCAATCGGGAGGAACGCCGGCGCCGGCTTCTGGTCAGGCGGGCCAATCTCCTGACGATTGTTGCCGCGTGGGTCGTCACCGTTCCGGCAACCGCATTGTTTGCCGCGGCGCTGTTTCATCTGCTGAGCCTGATTTTCGCCCTCTAGGGGATTTTCAATCGCGGCCCGTCAATCGCGGCCTGTCAATCGCGGCCTGTCAATCGCGGCCTGTCAATCGCGGCCTGTCAATCGCGGCCTGTCAATCGCAGCCTGTCAATCGCGGAGCTTCAATCGGAGCGGTCTGCGAGGTGACCGGCGGGTTCCAGGGTCAGATGTGCCCAGACCGGAAGATGGTCCGACGCGACGCGGGCCGTTCTGGACTTGTGAACACCGGCCTGCTGCACCGTGAATTCCGGGCTGGTGATGATCCGGTCCAGGCTGCCGACGGGAAGCGGGCTCGGGAAGCTCCGTCCGGGCGTGGTGACTTCGTAACGTTCCTCGAACAGCCGGATGCTGCCGGCAGAATCGCGCCACTCGTTGAGGTCGCCGATCAGCACGGTCGGCAGGTAATCGAGGTGCGCGTGCAACTGGTGCATGAGCGACGTGATCTGTTTCTTGCGGAAATGTGCCACCAGGCTGAGATGCATTGCCGCGATCCGGATCTTTTCACCGCCGACAATCAGGTCCACGGCCACCGCTCCGCGCGGCTCGAGTGTCGGCAGGTCCAGCTTGCGATGGTCCAGGATCTCGATGGAATTGCGCACAAGCACGGCGTTGCCGTGCCAGCCGAGGCTCTTCTCACCCGTGTCGAACGGCACAGGCCGGAAGTCGGTCTCGGCCAGAATACTGTCCGGATCCAGTGTGCTTTCGCGCGGTCCGAAGCGCTTGTCGGCCTCCTGAAGCGCCAGGATATCGCAGTCCAGTTCCTGGATCACCTTGAGCGTCCGTTCCGGACGGCGGCGGGCATCCACCCCGATGGATTTCTGGATATTATAGGAGCCGATCTTGAGCATGGCTGAAAGAGATGCGGGCCAATGCGGCAAGATGCAAGCCGAACGGTGTCAGGAGTCCGGCCCGGCAGCCTTTTTAGGCAGTTTTTTGCCCCTCAGAACCCTTCAGAGCCGTTCAGGCCGCTTCCAGCTCCTGCGCAGCCTGAACCAGCAGCCCGGATAGATACTCCATGAACGACACCCAGGCCTCGACCACGAACGTGTCCGGACCCGTACGCCAGAGCATCACCGGCGCCTTGTGAAAAATTGTGCGCGTGACCGTTCCGACCGGAAAGGCTTCCGGTGACAGGTCGATGAATATCCCGGTGTTGAGCAGCCAGGCCGCCTTGTCGCCGCTGATTATGATGGCCTGGGAGCGGTCGGAGATGTCGACCAGGGCGTGGGGTGTGTCGCCGAGCCTGGCCTCGATGGCGGAGAACACCGTCTGCAGGTCGTCCTCCGGTGCCAGCAGTGTCCATTCGTCCGGTCCCATCCACAGTGCTGCCCGCCGGGCGGCCGTCGCACATGCGAGGGGCGTGTCGGGCAGAGCCGTGCCGAACGCGGCTCCCGCGTCCGCGACCGACGTCTTCCGGCCTCGAAAGGAAAGCCGCGCGATCGGAGCGCACTTCAATATGGAAACCTCAGCCAGACTGAGCAGCGGCACTTCGCCCGCGTCGGGCGTGATCAGGTCGCTTGCCAGAAGTTCAGACATTGAGCCGCGCTCCTTCCTTGTCAAAAAACACCGTGCCGGTTATCTCGACCGGAATGCTGCCGTCCGGCATGGGCACGTAGAGCGTGCTGCCCTCGAGGGCGTGGCCGTTCTTCACGATGGCCAGTGCAATGGTGCGGTCAAGGGCGGGACTGTAGTAGGACGAGGTGACATGCCCTTCTGCCGGGGTGCCGGTCGCCGGGGTCTCAGACACCGTGATCTGAGCCCCTTCCTCCAGTTTCACCTTGGGGTCCTTGGTCAGCAGGCCGACGAGTTGCTTGCGGTTTTCAGCAACAAGATCCGGCCGGTCCAGGCCGCGTTTGCCGACGAAATCGTGTTTCTTCTTGCCGATGGCCCAGGTCATGCCGGCGTCTTGCGGCGTGACGGTTCCGTCCGTGTCCTGGCCGACGATGATATAGCCTTTTTCGGCCCGCAGGACATGCATGGCTTCGGTTCCGTAGGGGGTCCCGCCGTGCTTGCCGATTTCCGTGGCAAGGGTTTCCCACATCATCTGGCCATGGCGGCGCGGAACGTTGATCTCGAAGCCGAGTTCACCGGTAAAGGAAATCCGGAACAGACGGCAGGGGACGCCGCAGAAAGTGGCTTCCCTGACGCTCATGTGGCTGAAGGCATCCGCGGACAGGTCGACACCATCGACGAATGGCGCGATGACCTCCCGGGCTTTCGGACCCTGAACCGCGGCCACTGCATATTGTTCGCTCGTCGACGTGATCCAGACATCGAGGTCCGGCCATTCTGTCTGCAGGTAGTCTTCCATTGTCGCGAACACGTTTGGCGCGCCGCCGGTGGTGGTGGTGACGTGAAAACGATCCTCTGTCAGACGTCCGATCACGCCATCGTCGGTGATGAAACCGGCGTCGTTCAGCAGAAGGCCGTAGCGGCAGCGGCCCGGCGCCAGCTTTTTCCACGGATTGGTGTACATCCGCTCCAGGAACTCGGCGGCATCCGGTCCGACCACCTCGATCTTGCCGAGCGTCGAGGCGTCGAACAGCCCGACGCTGTCACGCACGGTCTTGCATTCGCGCGCCACGGCGGCATGCATGTCCTCTCCGTCTTTCGGAAAATACCAGGTGCGTTTCCACTGGCCGACATCCTCGAAGATGCCGCCGTTCTCGACGGCCCAGTCGTGAGACGGCGTCTTGCGGACCGGATCGAAGAAATCACCGCGCGAGACCCCGGCGAACAGGCCGAATGTCGTTGGCGTGAACGGTTGGCGGAATGTCGTCAGTCCGACATCCGGTACCGGGCGGTCCAGGGCACCGGAGGCGATCTGCAGCGCGTTCATGTTGGACAGACGGCCCTGATCGGTGGCCATGCCGGTGGTCGTGTAGCGTTTGATGTGCTCGATCGAGTGCATGCCCTCGCGCACGGCAAGCTGCACGTCCTTGGCGGTCACGTCGTTCTGGTAGTCGACAAAGGCCTTTACGCGGGATGCGTTGCGGTCATGCGGAATGGCGCCGAGAGTGCCGCCGGACCCGGCTTCGCCTCCGGTGGCGGTGGCACGGGTGATCGCGGCAGTCTGGCCGGTGGCCGCCCGAGCGGCCTCTTCCCCGGCCGCATAGCCGTCTTCGAGGGTGGCTTGCAGCCCGTAGAGACCTTTCGCTGCTCCGGCGGAGCGTTCATGTTGAACGGACGTGCCGGGCACATAGGCGCCCTTGGCAGCGTCCCAGACGACCTTGCCGCGGGATTGGGAATACAGACTGACCGTCGGTGTCCAGCCGCCGGACATCAGGATCGCGTCGCAGTCGACCTGTCCGCCGGACGCAACCTGTCCGGATGTCATCAGGCGTCCGAGCAGAGCGGACCTGACCCGTTTGCGGCCGAGCGTTCCGGTGACCACACAGCCGGCTTCCACGCGGATGCCGCGCGCCCTGGCGATGGAAATCAGGTTCTCGGGCGGGGCCTCGCGCATGTCCGCGATCGCGGTGACTTCCACGCCCTGGTCGGCGAGATCGAACGCCGCCTGCCAGGCGGTGTCGCAAGCGGTCGCGACCAGCACCTTGTGGCCGACTTTCACGCCGTAGCGGTTGAGATAGGTCCGGCCGGCGTCGGCGAGGAAGATGCCGGGCCTGTCGTTTTCCGGGAACACCATCGGTCGCTCGATGGCTCCGGCCGCGATCACGACTTCCCTGGCCCGCACCTGCCACAGCCGTTCGCGCGGAAGTCTAGGGTCGGGATCGGCCAGGTGCTCGGTCACACGCTCGGCCAGGGCAATGAAATTATGCGCGAAATACCCGAAAGCCGTGGTGCGCGGCAGCAGCGTGACATTGTCCATTGCCGACAATCTGGCGACCGTTGCGGCAATCCAGTCAGCGGGCGTGCCGCCGTCGATGCTGGCACCGGCTTCGCTCAGGAGGCTGCCGCCGAACTCCGCCTGCTCGTCGCACAGGATCACCTTCGCGCCGGTTTCCGCCGCGGCGAGTGCCGCGGCGAGGCCGGCAGGTCCGGACCCGGCGACCAGCACGTCGCAATGGGCGTAGAGATTGCCATAGACATCCGTGTCGGCGTTCTTCGGGGGCTTGCCGAGGCCTGCCGCCGACCGGATCACCGGTTCATAGACCCGGTCCCAGAAGGATTTCGGCCACATGAAGGTCTTGTAGTAGAAGCCGGCCGGAAACAACGGCGACAACAGGTCGTTGACGGCACCGATATCGAAGCCGAGGGAGGGAAACCGGTTTTGCGAGATCGCTTCGAGACCCTGGTAGAGTTCGACCTGGGTGGCGCGCATGTTCGGTGTCTGGTCGCCGTTGCGGTAGATGCCGACCAGGGCATTCGGCTCCTCCGAGCCGGCGCTGACGATGCCGCGAGGACGGTGATACTTGAACGAACGGCCGACAAGATGAACGCCGTTGGCCAGCAGGGCGGAGGCAAGCGTGTCTCCCGTGTGACCCTGCATTTCTTCGCCGTCGAAGGTGAAGGTCAGTTGCGCGGCACGGTCGATGCGGCCGCCCTTTTCCGTGCGGAATGGCTGGCTCATTTGCCGGCCTCCTTGGCAATGGCTTCAAGGTCGGGTTTTGGCTCGCCGGCCTTGTAGACTTTCAGGAACCTGTCGCTGACGGTGTCGCGGACGGCGTTGAAGAAGCGGCCGCAGCCGTGAATGTGCCGCCAGCGTTCGGCATAGAGGCCTTTGGTGTTGGAGCGCATGTAGAGAAAATCCACCCAGTCCTCGTCGCTGGTCTGCGTCGGGTCGGCGGGACGTGCGATATGGGCTTCGCCACGGCAGGAGAATTCGGTCTCCGCGCGCTCGACATCGCAATAGGGGCAATAAACCAGCAGCATCTGATGAGGTCTCCGCTTAGTGAGCGACGGCGGCAGCGGCCGCTTCGTCGATCAGGCGGCCGGTGCGGAACCGGTCCATGGTGAACGGTGCGTTGATCGCATGGGGCTCATCGCGGGCGATGGTATGCGCGAAGACATGGCCGGATCCGGGTGTGGCCTTGAAGCCGCCGGTGCCCCAGCCGCAATTGACGTAAAGCCCGGGAACGGGGGTCTTCGACAGGATCGGTGAGCGGTCCGGAGTGACATCCACGATCCCGCCCCAGTTGCGCAGCATGCGCATGCGCCGGAAATGCGGGAAGAGCTCGCAGATCGCGTCGATCGTGTGATTGGAGATGTGGATGCCGCCGGTCTGGGAATAGGAGATGAACTGGTCCGTGCCCGCACCGATCACCAGTTCCCCCTTGTCCGACTGAGAAATGTAGGCGTGGATGGTGTTGGACATGACGACGCACGGAAAGGCGGGTTTGACCGGTTCGGAGACAAGCGCCTGCAGGGGATAGGATTCAAGCGGCATGCGCACACCGGCCATCTCCATGACGGTCGATGTGTGCCCGGCGGCCACGACGCCCACCTTCTTGGCGCCGATGAAGCCCTTGGCGGTCTCAACCCCTTCCACCGCTCCGTCCGGACCACGGCGAATTCCCGTCACGGCGCAGTTCTGGATGATGTCGACGCCCAGGGCGTCGGCGCCGCGGGCATAGCCCCAGGCCACCGCATCGTGGCGCGCCGTCCCGCCGACTCGCTGGAGCGCGGCGCCCATCACGGGATAGCGGATATCTTTTGAGATGTTGAGCGGCGGGCAGTAGTCCCTGGCCTGTTCGGGTGTCAGCCACTCGTTCTGGACACCGGCCAGGCGGTTGGCGTGTATGTGTCTCTGGGCAACCTGAACGTCATGGACGGTGTGCGCCAGCATCATGACGCCGCGGGCGGAATACATGACGTTGTAGTTCAGCTCCTGGGAAAGGCCCTGCCACAGGTTGATTGCATGATTGTAGAGCGCCGCGCTTTCTTCCCAAAGGTAGTTGGAGCGCACGATCGTCGTGTTTCGGCCGGTGTTGCCACCGCCGAGCCAGCCTTTCTCGATGACCGCGATGTTGCGGATGCCGTGTTCCCTGGCAAGGTAATAGGCCGTGGCCAGACCATGGCCGCCGGCGCCGACGATGACGACATCATAGGCGGCCTTGGGTTCGGGCGCGCGCCATTGACGGCCCCAGTTCTTGTGTGCGGACAAGGCATTCTTGGCCAGTTCCAGGAAGGAATATCGCTTCATGAAGCAGCAGCTCCGCACGTTGCCGGCCGGTTGATCCGGAAAGTCCCGGAATGCCCGCCAAGAGGTTTGTAATGTTTCAGGGGGGACCATAGCGAATGCGGCGGGGTCCCGTCCATTGGCGGGCATATTCGCGATTGGGCCGGTCCTTGCGTATAAGGTTTCAGTCGCCTGCTGGTCTGAATACGACATGGGTGTCGCAAGCCGTGCGGCCATTTGCAGCATTCCGCCGGAAAGCCGAGAAAATCAAGGGGTTGAAGGCGCTGTTTTCACACCCGGGATCACGTTTGTCATGCCTGCGGGCGCAATCGCGACTGCGGATGCCGCTTCGGTTCTTGCAATTGCCGACGCGCAGGGTAAACCTCGACAAAACAGTCCAATCAGGAGTCCCATCCATGGAAGTTCGCGCCGCCGTTGCCGTCAAGGCCGGAAAACCTCTCGAAGTCACCACCGTGAACCTTGAAGGTCCGCGCGCGTTCGAGGTGCTGGTCGAGATCAAGGCGACCGGGATCTGCCACACGGACGAGTTCACCTTGTCGGGGGCCGATCCGGAAGGCCTGTTCCCGGCGATCCTGGGCCATGAAGGCGCCGGGGTTGTCGTGGAAGTCGGTCCCGGAGTGACGACATTGAAGCCGGGCGATCACGTGATCCCGCTTTATACGCCCGAGTGCCGCACCTGCGAATACTGCCTGAATCCGAAGACCAACCTGTGCCAGGCGATCCGCTCCACCCAGGGCCAGGGCCTGATGCCGGACGGCTCGTCGCGGTTCACCACGCTCGACGGCGATCCGATCCTTCACTACATGGGCACGTCCACCTTCGCCAACTATACGGTTGTGCCGGAGATCGCGCTGGCGAAGATCAATCCGGACGCCCCCTTCGACAAGGTCTGCTACATCGGCTGCGGGGTCACCACCGGCATCGGCGCGGTGATCAACACGGCCAAGGTCGAGATCGGCTCCCGGGCGATCGTGTTCGGCCTCGGTGGCATCGGTCTCAACGTCATCCAGGGCCTCCGTCTTGCGGGTGCCGACCAGATTGTCGGGGTTGACCTGAACGCGGACAAGAAGCCGATGGCCGAGCGCTTCGGCATGACCGATTTCGTCAATCCGACCGAGGTCGAAGGGGATCTGGTTCCCTATCTGGTCAATCTGACCAAGGGCGGGGCCGATTACACCTTTGATGCCACCGGCAATGTCAATGTCATGCGCACGGCGCTGGAAGCGGCGCACAAGGGCTGGGGCGAAAGCATCATCATCGGCGTTGCGGCCGCGGGCGCGGAAATCTCGACGCGTCCGTTCCAACTTGTGACCGGGCGGTCGTGGCGCGGGACAGCCTTCGGCGGCGCGCGCGGGCGCACGGACGTTCCGAAGATCGTCGACTGGTACATGGACGGGAAGATCGAGATCGACCCGATGATCACCCACACCATGCCCCTGGAAGACATCAACAAGGGCTTCGACCTGATGCATGCCGGCGAATCGATCCGCTCCGTCGTGCTTTACTGATCATCCGCCTGCGCAGCGCCGCGACCCGTCGCGGCCGCCACTCGAAAGTGGAGACCCATGACAATGAAAACCGTTTCTGAAAACAAGGCCTTCGGCGGCGTTCAAGGCGTCTACAGTCATGTGTCGGACGTCTGCGGCTCGGAAATGACGTTTGCCGTTTACCTGCCGCCGCAGGCAGAAGACGGCCCGGTTCCGTGCCTGTGGTATCTGTCCGGCCTGACCTGCACCCACGAAAACGCAATGACCAAGGCGGGCCTTCAGGCGCATGCGGCGGAATTCGGCCTGGCCGTCGTGTTTCCCGACACCAGCCCGCGTGGCGACGGCGTTGCCGATGACGAGGCCTATGATCTGGGGCAGGGAGCCGGCTTCTACGTCAACGCCACCGAAGCGCCTTGGGCGGCGCATTTCCAGATGGAAACCTACATCGCCAGCGAATTGCGCGACCTGGTGACGGAGAAGTTCGCGGTCTCTGTCCATCACGGCATCACCGGCCATTCCATGGGCGGACACGGCGCCCTGACCCTGGCGATGAAATATCCCGGCCACTACCAGTCCCTGTCCGCCTTCGCGCCGATCGCCAACCCGACGCGGTCGGACTGGGGCCGCAAGCAGCTCGGGGCGTATCTGGGTCCCGATGAAACCGTGTGGGCCGCCCATGACGCTGCGCGGCTGCTGGAGGACAAGGGCTGGGCCTCGGATGTGCTCATCGACCAGGGCGCGGACGATCAGTTCTACAACCTTTTGCGGCCAGCCGCGTTGCTGACGGCCCTGGCCGATACGAAAACGGCGCACACCTACCGCCTCCAGCAAGGCTACGACCATTCCTATTATTTCGTCTCGTCCTTCGCTCGCGATCACGTTGCCTGGCATGCGGCGCGCCTGAAAGCCTGACCGCCAGGCCTAACCGCCAGGCCTAACCGCTCCGGGCCTGTTCATTTCGAACGGCGAGCGACCTGGCCCAGGCGCTCTTCGCGAAAGTCTTCGGAAGACGCAACTCGCCCAGCATGTACCACTCCTCGATGTGTTCGACCACGATCGGTTCGAACACATCGTTGAGCGCCTGAAGCGTTGGCTGAACGGGATAGCGCCCGTCTCCCTCTGCCCTTTCAACCGGAGGCAGGATGACCAGTTTGAAACGCGCGGGTCCTGTGCGTGTCAGGTAGGTCGGCACGAGTGTGGCCCCGCTGGAATTGGCGATCTTGACCGCCACCACCGCATTGCCTTTTTGAGGAAGCTTGCGGCCGAAACAGGGCAGGTGCACCTGTTTGTCCCGCACCTCGTCAATGAAAATCGTCATGCAATAGCGGCCGCCTGACATCAGCCTGCGCAGGCGGTAGGCACTGCGCTGGCCCGGCGGGAACAGATACTGGTTCCGTTCCTTCCTGATGGCGTGCACGATCCGGTTCTTGAACCGGTTGGGTTCGGGCTGGAACGGACCGATACTGGGGCCGGCAAGGCCTTCGTGTATCGCCACGAAGAGCGCTTCCCAGGTGGCGAGATGCATGGAGGTGAAAACGATGGGGCAGCCTGTTCGCCGGGCGGCTTCCAGATGCTCGATACCTTCAACGTCTACTCGAGAAGAACTCCATAAACTGTTGACGATACTGAATTCGGATATGGTCCTGGAAATGTTCCCCCACCACCTTCCCAGCGCCTCTTTCTCACGGGTGGCGTCGCCTTCCGGCCAGCGGCCTTGTGTCAGTGCGGAGAAATTTTCGCGAATGCGGCGGGGAAAGACCTTGTTGCGGTAGGACCAGCGCATCAGCGGAACGAGCGCATGGCCGAAGTTGGAAACGGCTTCCGCAGGGCAGCGCTTCAGAATGTGATGAAAGACGGTGTTGAGAAGCCCGTCCTTCGTGTGCCGTATCCAGTGGATATTGGCCTTCAGGCGCAGTCCCCGGTCGCGGGAAAACAGGTCGCCCAACGGCGGCGCGTCGGGGTCTTCCGCGAGCGTCTCGGCAAATGGGATGTCTTCCAGCCGGGACGGTTTGCTCATGTGCTGCGCGGGTGAAGCGTCATCGGCATCCGGTCCCCGGGGCGCAGGGTCAGCCGCGCGACCGGCTGGATATCGGCACCGTCCTTCAGCTTCAGCTCGAAATTCTGGGCGAGAATGGCCAGGCTGAGGATCGCTTCCGTCATGCCAAACTGAAGACCGGCGCAGATGCGAGGGCCGATGCTGAAGGGGACATAGCCGTATTTGTTCGGTTTCTTGGCCTTCGGATCCAGAAAGCGCCCGGGATCGAACACATCCGGTTTCGACCACAGAACCGGGTTGCGGTGCATCAGCCAGGGCACCACCATGACCAGCGACCCCTTCGGGACCGCTTTGCCGCCGATGGTCGTGTCTCCTGTTGCCTCCCGGGCAAGGATCGGAACCGGCGGGTAGAGGCGCAGGGTCTCTTCGATGACCGCCTTTGTGAAGGGCAGGCTGGCAACGTCCTTGAACGTGGGCGTGCGCCCGGCGAGCACCGTGTCGAGTTCGTCCTGCAACCGCTTGCGCGAGCGGGCGCAGTTGGACAGCAGAAACCAGGCCCAGGCGAGGGTATTGGCGGTGGTCTCGTGGCCGGCCATGAAGATCACGGCTGCTTCGCTGCGGATCGCATCGCGGCTCAGGGGATTGCCCTCGTCGTCGCGCGCCTCAAGCAGGCCCCCGATCACGGATGCCTCGCCGTTTTCCTTTTGGGCTTCATAGCTGTCGATGATCTCGTCGAGCACGGACATGATACGCTGCACCGGCTGCTTGATGGCACGGCCCCGGATGCGGGGCAGCCATTCGGGCAGTCCGAACAGGGAAAACAGATCGATCTGGTCGATGTGGCGCTGGTATTCGGAGAATCCCTGAACGACTTCGGCGGCGTAATTCTTGCCGAGCTGGCGCCCGAAAATGGTTCTGCAAATGATTTCCGCGGTCAGATGCGCCATGTCGGCGAGTGCGTCGATCTCCGCGCCGTCGCCGAGCGCAGCCCATTCGGCGCGTTTCTCATCGATCGTGTCGATCATGATCGGCGCGAATCCCTTGACGCGCGAGCCGTGAATGATCGGTGCGACCACCTTGCGGCGTTTGGCCCAGGTTTCACTGTCGCTTATGAACAGGCCGTCGCCCAGAAGCGGCTCCAGCGCATGGCGCATTTGCGGGCTCTTGCGCTGAAGGACCTCGTGGTTGGACTGAAACGCCTCGCGGACGACATCCGGCCGGTTGCAGATGATCAACTCGCGCGTGAAAACCCGCTTGCTGCGCAAACGACTTTGAAAGTCGTCAATTCCCCAGATGGAGAGAAAATTCCGCTTGGCCATGCCGATCAGGGTCCAGACCGGCGGCATTTTCTCGTGGCGAAACGGGTAGGGCGGGACAAAATCCTCGGCCGGGGCGATGTCCATCTCGCCGTCTTGCCGTGTGTCCTCGGGCTGCTGCGTGGGTAAGGTCACCAAAACAATCCAAATTCAGTCAAGTCACGCCGGAAGTATTTCATTTTCAGGCTTTTAATCACTTGGGCCGGACACGTAAAGCACCGATCGCGAGGGTCAGCCAGGACAAGATGACAAGCATGCCGCCGATGGGGGCGGACATGGCGAAAAGACGAGATCCGGCAAACGCGCGCATGAACAGATCGCCGCAGAAAAGGCCGAGGCCAACGGTCAGAAAGACCATGACAAGCGGAAGCAGCAGGACGCGCCGGATCTGCGAGAGAACGGCGAGCCCAAGAAAAAGCGGGGCGTGAAACAGAAGCATCTGGGCTGCTGTTTTCAAGGTGGGAGAGGCGTCCGCATGGGCTGACAGGGCAAGACTGACAACGCCAGCCGCTCCGCAGAGCCCGGCGAGGACCATGCCGGTTCGAAGCAATCTTCCGGTCGGCTCTGCGGATGTTTGAATTTTCTTGTCGTACATGGTCATGCGCGGGCCTCGTGGACCGGCCGGCAGGGCCGGCCGGCAGGATCAGGCGGCAAAGCCGCGTTTCTTGAGCAGAGCGTTGATTTTCGGTGTCCGGCCCCTGAAGGCGACATAGGCCTCTTCCGGGTCCTGACGGCCTCCTGCGGAATAGATATGCGTCAGCAGGTTCTTCGCCGTCCGGGGATCGAAGATGTCACGGGCTTCCTCGAACGCCTCGAACGCGTCGGCGTCCATCACCTCCGACCACATGTAGCTGTAGTAGCCGGCCGAATAGCCGTCGCCTGAAAACACATGCTGGAAGTGCGGGATGCGGTGGCGCATGGTGATCGCCTCCGGCATGCCGATCCTGGAGAGGGCCTTCTTTTCGAAGTCGGCGACATCCAGGCTGCCGGGATCCTCCAGAAGATGCAGTTCCAGGTCGATCAACGCGGACGCGGTGTATTCGACCGTTGAGAACCCCTGATTGAAGTTCGCTGCGGCCAGGAGCTTGTCCAGCAGATCGGCGGGCATCTGGGCACCGGTCTTGTAGTGGACGGCAAACTCGGACAGGATTTCAGGCTGAGACAGCCAGTGCTCATAGAGCTGCGAGGGCAGTTCGACGAAATCGCGCGCAACGCTTGTTCCCGAAATCATCGGATAGGTCACGTCCGACAGAAGGCCGTGCAGCCCGTGCCCGAATTCATGGAACAGGGTCCTGGCATCGTCAAAGGTCAGCAAGGTCGCCTCACCGGGCGCACCCCTGGAGAAATTCATGACGTTGACGATAATCGGAGAGACATTGCCATCCAGCTTGTGCTGTGAGCGGAAGGCACTCATCCAGGCGCCTGAGCGTTTCGACGGGCGGGCAAAATAGTCGCCCAGAAACAGGCCGATATGCGTGCCGGACCGGTCGAGGGCCTCGAACACCCGGACATCGGGATGATACACCGGCATTCCTTCCAGTTCGCGGAAGGAAACGCCGAACAGGCGCCCGGCGGTGTCGAACGCCGCCTTGATGATGTTTTCGAGCTGAAGATACGGTTTGAGTTCCGTCTCGTCGAGGTCGTGCTCGGCCTTGCGGACTTTTTCCGAGTAATGCCGCCAGTCCCAGGCTTCGATGGGATGGTTTTCACCGCCGCTGCGTGCCATTTCGGCGAGCCGTGCCTCTTCCTCGCGGGCCTGGGCAACGGCTGGCTCCCAGACGGTCGTCAGGAGGCCGCGCACGTTGTCCGGGGTTTTCGCCATGGTGTCGTCGAGTTTGAACTCGGCGAATGTCTTGAAGCCGAGCAGGCGGGATTTTTCTGCGCGCAACGCCAGCGTTTCCTGAATAATCGCGCGGTTGTCGGTCTCTCCGCCGGTCTCGCCGCGTGACGTCCACGCCCTGAAGGCTTCTTCGCGCAAAGCCCTGTTGGTCGAGAACTGCAGGAACGGCTCGATGGAGGAACGGGACAGCGTGATCACATGCTTGCCGTCCAGACCGCGTTCCCTGGCGGCTTCGGCGGCCGCCGTCAGAAGGAAGTCCGGCAGGCCGGCGCGGTCCTCTTCCGTTTCAAGAACGAGCTGGAAATCCGATTCGTCCTTCAGGACATGCTGGGAGAAATCCGTGCCCAGCGTCGCCAGGCGTTGCGAAATCTCCGCCATGCGGGCCTTGCTCGCCGCGTCGAGGGAGGCTCCGGCACGCTGGAACATCTTGTGGTAGCGCTCCAGCACGCGGGCCTCTTCGTCATTCAGGCCAAGCGTGTCCCGCTTGTCCCACAGGGCGGCGATCCTGTCGGAGAGACTTGCGTTCAAGAGGGTGTCCGAACCGTGCTTTGCAAGTTTCGGCGCGACGGCGCGTTCTGTTTTCTGCAGGGCCTCACTGGTATGAGCTCCCGTGAGGTTGAAAAAAGTACGGGCCACGCGTGTGAGGGCTTCCCCGGACCGTTCCATGGCCACCACGGTGTTCTCGAACGTGGCCTCATCGTCCTGCGCGGCAATCAGGTCGATGTCCCGACGGGCCTGTGCCATCGCCACATCGAAGGCTTCTTCGAAATGGGCGGGCTCGATCTGTGCGAACGGTGGCAGTTGAAACGGCGTGTCCCAGTCGGCAAGAAGCGGATTGGTTGTCATGGGGTCCTCGGCGGGAATGAATTGATCTGAGACAGATATGGCCCTAATTCCGGATGCTTCCAAGGCCGTTTCCTGAAATCGACCGGCAAACGGCGATCAGAAAAAGCGCAGTCGGGTTCCGGCGCCCGACGAATCCCGGGCGGGAACGGGCGCGCCGCACCTGCTGTTTTCTACCACATCGAGGTTTTTGCGCGATCCGGCCAGTCCTGATCATAGGACCGACCGTCGAAACCGTCCTCGATCTCCTGCATGATGTCACCTGGTGTCGGCAGGTCGTCGCTGGCGGTCTGCTGCTGCGCATTCCACAGATCCGCCCGCATGATTGCACGGGCGCACTGAAAATAGATCGTGCCGGTGGTGATGACGATGACGCTGCGCGGAGGCTTCCCTTCCTTTTCAAAGGAAGCGAGCAGGTCGGGATCGACGGACAGGACGGCTTCGCCGTTTATTCTGAGCACGTTGTTCCAGCCGGGCACCATGAACATGAGCGAAACCCGCGGGTCTCTCACGATATTGCGCAGGGAATCGATCCGGTTGTTGCCGCGCCTGTCGGGCAGGAGCAGGGTGCGTTCGTCGTGGATCCTGACGACGGCCTCGTCGTCTCCCCGGGGGGAGCAGTCGAGGCCTTCCGGGCCGCATGTGGACAGGGCGCAAAAGCGGGAGGTTTCGACGATCTTGCGATAGGCAGGGGTCAGGTGGGCGCTTTCCTTTATCAGGGAAGCCTTCCCCGGGGTTCCGTAGTGCGCGTGCAGCGCATCCAGCGTTGTCAGCAGGCTCATGAGTTGATGTCCGGATGTCGTGGTAAGGGCGTGGCCAATGCGAGGACTTTAGCTGTCGTGCCGGCTCAGCGTCAATTTCCAGCTCACCGTCAGTTTAATGGCGAATCGCACACTTTGAAGGGTCTTGCACTTTGGTCTAAGATCTTGAAAGCCTATCGGTTTCTAACATTACGTAATCGGAACTTCGCAGGAGCGAAGCAAAGAATTATAAGTGTATGGAAACGAACACGAAACTTAATGGTGCGATGCGGTATAGAATAGTTTTCGCCGATTGAATTTAGCCGTGATTACTTCGAAAGTATAAGGACTTGGCCAGGGGAGACGATCCGATAGTCGTATTGCTGATGTGTAGGTGAGTTTTTTACAGTCGGTACAGCTTGCAGTTTTGGCACAGAGGAGCCGGTCTTCCGGACGGGGTAAGGGCCAGAATTGCTTGCCGCTGTACAGCTACTGGCAGGTGGATCCAAGGTGGGTCCGCCATGCTTTTCTGGGAGGAAAGTATGAGCTTAATTCGCAAACCCCTTAATCGTCGTTCCATTCTGCGCGCAGGCGCAATGGGTGGCGCTGCACTGGCAACGCCGACGATTTTCACAAGCCGGGCATGGTCCGCAGGCTATCTGAACGAGCCGACCGGCGGTGAAGTGGTCCTGGGTTTCAACGTGCCGCAGACCGGCGCATACGCCGATGAAGGCGCCGACGAACTGCGCGCCTATCAGCTCGCCGTGAAACACATCAACGGTGAAGGCGACGGAGGCATGCTGAACACCTTCTCTTCCAAGGCCCTTGGCGGCAATGGTGTGAACGGCAAGAAGGTCGCTTTCGTGACCGGTGACACGCAGACCAAGTCCGATGCGGCCCGTGCATCCGCAAAGCGCATGATCGAAAAAGACGGTGCCGTGATGATCACCGGCGGTTCGTCCTCCGGCGTGGCAATCGCGGTTCAGTCGCTCTGCCAGGAAGCCGGCGTGATCTTCATGGCCGGTCTGACCCACTCCAACGACACCACCGGCAAGGACAAGCGCAAGAACGGCTTCCGTCACTTCTTCAACACGGAAATGTCCGGCGCGGCTCTGGCTCCGGTGCTCAAGAACGCCTTCGGAACCGACCGGACCGCGTATCACCTGACCGCGGACTACACCTGGGGCTGGTCCCAGGAAGGGTCCATCAAGAAGTACACCGAGAACATGGGCTGGAACACGGCTGCCGCCGTGCGCACGCCGCTCGGCGCAGGCGACTTCTCGCAGTACATCACACCGGTGCTGAACTCCGGTGCCGACGTGCTGGTCCTGAACCACTACGGCAAGGACATGGTCAACTCCCTGACCCAGGCGGTCCAGTTCGGTCTGCGCGACAAGCAGGTCAACGGCAAGGACTTCGCCATCGTCGTTCCGCTTTACTCCCGCCTGATGGCGCAGGGTGCCGGCGAAAACGTCAAGGGCATCTTCGGTTCCACCAACTGGCACTGGTCGCTGCAGGACGAAGGCTCCAAGGCCTTCGTGAAATCCTTCGGCCAGGAATACGGCTTCCCGCCGAGCCAGGCAGCGCACACCTGCTACGTGCAGACTCTGCTTTATGCGGATGCGGCGCAGCGTGCCGGTACCTTCGAACCCTGTGCCCTCGCAGCATCGCTGGAAGGCTTCGAGTTCGACGGCATGGGCAATGGTCCGACCCTCTATCGTGCAGACGATCACCAGTGCTTCAAGGATGTTCTGGTCGTGAAGGGTAAGGAAAATCCGAGCTCCCAGTTCGACGTTCTTGAAGTCGTCGAAGTCACCCCGCGCGCTCAGGTCGAATATCCGGCCGATTTGCTCGGCGGTGAACTCGGGGCGTGCAACAACGGCGTTTAAGGCCTTGAAAATCGCAGCCGCCGGGGCTTCAGGCTCCGGCGGCTGCTTTCGATCAAGAGGCACTTGGGCTTAGCAAAACAAGCGGCAAGACAATGGATGTGATAGTTCTACAATTGCTCAACGGGCTGGACAAGGGTGGCGCCTATGCGCTGATCGCCCTGGGACTGACCCTGATCTTCGGCACGCTCGGGGTCGTCAACTTCGCTCACGGAGCGTTGTTCATGCTCGGAGCGTTCTGTGCCGTGTCCTTCAACGCGTTGCTAAGCCTGGAAATGGTCGCGCTCGATCCGGACAAGACCACGGCCTGGGGCACGCCGCTCGAAATTCGCACGCCTTATATCGAGGCCTATTTCGGCGACTTCGGCGCCTGGATCCTCAATTATTCCGTGCCTGCATCCATCCTGCTTGCCATTCCGGTCATGCTGATCATCGGATTCGTCATGGAACGGGGCCTGATCAAGCATTTCTATAACCGTCCGCATGCGGATCAGATCCTTGTGACGTTCGGCCTCGCGATCGTCCTGCAGGAGATCATCAAATCCATTTTCGGTGCCAATCCGATCCCGCAGGCCGCCCCTCAGGCGGTGCGTGGCGCGGCCGATATCGGCGCCGTTTTCGGCTTCGATCCCGGAGTGATCGTCTATCCCTACTGGCGCATGGTCTATCTCGGTTTTGCCGGAGCCATCATCGGTGCCGTCTTTGCGTTTCTTCAATTCACCACCTTCGGCATGGTCGTGCGGGCGGGCATGGCGGACCGTCATACTGTCGGGCTGCTCGGCATCAACATCGAACGCCGGTTTACTGTGGTCTTCGCTATCGCCGCGGTCGTCGCCGGGCTTGCCGGCGTCATGTACACGCCGATCCTGCCGCCGGATTATCACATGGGCATGGATTTCCTGGTGCTCAGCTTCGTGGTCGTCGTGGTCGGCGGCATGGGGTCGCTTCCGGGCGCTGTTGCCGCGGGCTTCCTGCTTGGCATCCTGCAGTCCTTCGCCTCCATGAACGAGGTCAAGGCAATTCTTCCGGGCATTGACCAGATCATCATCTACCTCGTTGCAGTGGTTATCCTCCTCGTGCGTCCGCGCGGGCTGATGGGCCGCAAAGGCGTCATGGAGAACTAAAATGAGTACAAGAATGTCTCCTGCACGCGACCTGATATTTTTCGGTATCTTCGCCGTCGCAGTCCTCACCATGCCGATATGGCTGGCGCCGGTCGGCGCGGGCTATCCGGATCTCCTGCAGAAATTCGCGATCTTCGGACTGTTCGCGACCGGCTTCAACCTGCTGTTCGGTCTGACCGGCTACCTGTCGTTCGGCCATGCCGCCTTCCTCGGGGTCGGATCCTATACGGCCGTCTGGTCCTTCAAGCTGCTCGGCATGAACCCGGTTCCTGCCGCCGTGCTTGCGGTGGTCACGTCGGGCGTGTTCGCCCTGGGGATCGGCTATGTGTCGCTGCGCCGCTCCGGCATCTATTTCTCGATCCTGACGCTTGCCTTCGCGCAGATGTCCTACAACCTCGCCTATTCGGTGCTGACGCCGATCACGAACGGGGAGACCGGCCTGCGCGTCCTGCAATCCGATCCCCGCATTTTCGACAGCTCGACAGCAAGCGACGGACCGCTGATCGCCAACCTGTTCGGAATTGAAATGACGGGATGGGGCGGGTTCTACTTCTGTGCCGTGGTGCTGCTGATCGGTTTCTTCATTGCACAGCGGATCTTCCGCTCGCCCTTCGGCATCATGCTGCGGGCCGTGAAGACCAACCAGAACCGGATGACGTATACCGGGCTCAATCCGCGCCCCTATACGCTGGCGGCCTTCGTCATATCGGGCATGTATGCCGGTCTTGCCGGCGCGCTGATGTGCATCACCGATCCGCTGGCCGGTGCGGAACGCATGCAGTGGACCGCGTCGGGCGAGGTGGTTCTCATGACCATTCTCGGCGGGGCGGGAACCCTGCTCGGGCCGATCTTCGGCGCGGCGCTGATCAAGTATTTCGAGAATATCTTCTCCGCGTTCAACGAGCAGACACTGCACGAGATCTTCGGGTTCCTGCCAGGCTTTCTGGAAGCGCCGGTGGTCTCTGTCGCGAGCCTGTTTGTCGGCGAGGGCTGGCACCTGACCCTTGGTGTGCTGTTCATGCTGATCGTGGTCTTCCTGCCGGGCGGGATCATGGAAGGTGTTTCCCGGATCGGCCGCCTGTTCAGGGGGAAATCCTCGAAATCGGATCAACGCGGCACGACGTCCCCTGCTGAGTAAGGAACACACAACATGGAAATCTTGCGCGTAGAGGGCGTTAACAAGTCGTTTGGCGGATTGAGAGCCCTCAACAATGTGAACTTCTCGGTGGAAGAGGGCGATGTGCACGCGATCATCGGGCCGAACGGGGCAGGGAAGTCGACCTTCCTGAATTGCCTCATCGGTCGACTGATCCCGGACACCGGCAGCGTGATGTTCGGCGATGTGTCGCTGACCGGCATGAAGCCCTACCAGATCAATCAGGTGGGCGTGTCGCGGGTGTTTCAGACCCCGGAGATCTTTGCCGAACTGACGCTTCTGGAAAACATCATGATCCCGACGATGGCAAAGCGGGACGGCACGTTTGCCCTGCATATCTTCAAGCGCCTCGACCAGGATGCGGAAGTTCAGGACAAGGCACTCCACATGCTTGAGGATGTCGGGCTGGCGGACAAGAAGGACGACATTGCGGGATCCCTGTCCCGGGGCGACAAACGCCGCCTCGAACTGGCCATGTGCCTGACGCAGGACCCCAAGCTTCTGCTTCTGGATGAACCGACCGCGGGCATGTCGCGGGCCGATACCAACAACACCATCGATCTCCTGAAGCGCATCGGCGACCGCGGCATCACCAAGGTGGTCATCGAGCACGACATGCATGTCGTGTTCTCGCTGGCCGACAAGGTCACGGTGCTTGCCCAGGGAGCGATCATCGCGGAAGGCAAGCCGACGGACATAAAGGGCGATCTGCGCGTTCAGGAAGCCTATCTCGGAGGAGCGCACCTGTGACCATTGTCGAAGATCAGTTCAGCGGCCGGACCGCTCCGGGCGTCCAGCCAAAAAAGGCGGCGGGCGCGGCCCCCGCATTCTTCTCCGCTTGGGACATGCACGCCTATTACGGCGAAAGCTATATTGTCCAGGGTGTCAGTTTCGATATCCGGGAGGGCGAAATCCTGGCTCTGCTGGGCCGCAACGGTGCTGGCAAGACGTCCACTTTGCGCACCATAGCCCGCATGGACGACCCCCAGTTGACTCGCGGCGAAATCTGGCTGGATCACAAGCCGCTGCACGAAATGAAGAGCTACCAGGCCGCACGCCTGGGTGTGGGGCTCGTTCCCGAGGATCGACGGATCATTCCAGGTCTGACGGTTCAGGAAAATCTGGAACTGTCCCAGATCGCCGAGCCCAAGGGCTGGTCGATCGAGCGCATTTACGATCATTTTCCGCGTTTGGCGGAAAGACGCGCACAGGACGCCGTGACCATGTCCGGCGGCGAACAGCAGATGCTTGCCCTTGCCCGCATCCTTGCAAGGGACATCAAGCTGCTGCTGCTCGACGAGCCCTATGAAGGACTTGCACCTGTCATCGTTCAGGAAATCGAGCGTATCCTCGAGGGTGTCAAGGAACTGGGCATCACCACCGTGATTGTCGAACAGAACGCGATTGCAGCGCTTCATCTTGCGGACCGTGCCGTCATCCTCGATATGGGCGAAGTGGTTTTCGACGGGTCGGCCCAGGATGTTCTCGACAATGCCGAACTGCGCCAGGAATACCTTGCGATCTGAACAAGAGGTCGATCGATAGCAACCAGGCCGGCGCCCCGCGCCGGCTTCAGCTTGTTGACAGGTTCTCAGTTGGTCATTCCGGACAAGTGCAGCGAAGCTGCGCGCTGATCCGGAACCTGGCGCATCAGCGCGAGCGAAGGCGAGCACCGGAGCAATTCAAACATCTGTAATCATTATTAAAGACGCGCCTGCGGCGCGAAGTAATCGCTGGATTCCGGCTCTGGCCATGCAACTGCGCTGCAGGCCGGCCGGAATGACCCGGGTGAGTTTGTCAGCAGTCTGAGGCCGGCGCCCCGCGCCGGCTTTTTTTGTGGGAGGTCTGTAAAACGGAGACCTCCGGGTTGCTGGACCATGAAGCCGCAGCCTATACTTTGCCTGATTTTATTCCTCGCCAGGCCGGTGTCTTCAAGTGAAAAGTCTCAGATCCGAATTGCCCAGCCTCACTGGCTTCGCCATTTTTGCCGTTTTCTTTTATGCGGGGGACAGCCTGTCTCCGGACACGGTGGGCATCGGCCCTTCGCTGATCCTGCTGGGGGTTATTTTCGCTACGGTGATGTGGTGCGCCTTTTCGGTGGTGCGCCACGCGGAATGCCTTGCAACGCTGCTCGGAGAACCCTTCGGAACACTGATCCTGACACTGGCCGTCATCGGCATAGAGGTGGCTCTGATTGTCGCGATCATGCTCTCGGGCGATGCGAACCCGACCATGGCCCGCAACACCATGTTTTCGGTCGTGATGATCGTGCTCAACGGGCTGGTGGGTGTCTGTCTGCTCGCCGGAGGCCTGCGGCATCGCAATCAGACCTACAATCTTCAGGGCGCCAACGCGTTCCTGTCGGTTCTCGTTCCGCTGGCGATATTCGCGCTGGTGCTGCCCCGGTTCACGCAATCCGCGCCGGGCGGTGAACTGTCACCGATCCAGGCAGGCTTCGAAGTGATCATGTCGGTCCTGCTCTACGGGGTCTTCCTTGCGATACAGATGGTCACGCACAGCGACATTTTCCGCCAACCCGACGCAACGGACGATGACCACGGCCATCACGACATCGTGGTTCGATCGATGCCGTTTCATGTGGTCGGCCTGTTCGGCGCGCTGCTGCCGATCATTCTGCTGTCGAAGAAACTGGCGCTTTACGTTGAATTCGGCATCGACGGGCTGGGGGCGCCCCTTGCCTTGAGCGGGTTCATCGTCGCGGCTCTGGTGCTGATGCCCGAAGGCCTCAGCGCGCTGCAGGCTGCCCGTGAGAACAAGCTGCAACGGGCGGTCAATATCTGTCTGGGGTCGGCGGTTGCAACCATCGGCCTGACGGTGCCCGGAGTGGTCATCGTGGCCTCCGTGATGGGACTGAATGTCGAACTCGGCCTCGAAACGCCGGAAATCATTCTTCTGATCCTGACCCTGTTCGTAAGTCTGCTCACGTTCGGGAACAGACAGACAAGTTATCTGCAAGGGGCTGTTCACCTGAGCCTGTTCGCCGCCTATGTGATGATGATTTTCGATTTGTCCTGAGACATCCGCAGCCTGAACAGATATTGCGGGGCCCGGCCTTGGAAGCCGGCATTGAATGTGGTTTGTATGCCTGCCGATTTCCCTGACCGCGGTTGACCCGAAATGCTTCTCCTGACTGAAAACCAGACCCGTGACGCCCTGCCGTTTCCCGAGCTGATAAATGCGCTTCGCGAAATGTTTCGCGACGGCTGCGTCATGCCCACCCGGCATCACCACGACATGGAGATACCGGGAGAGGCGGAAGGCACCATGCTGCTGATGCCCGCCTGGGTTCCCGGCGGCTTTGCCGGCGTCAAGGTTGTCAACGTGATTCCGGGAAATTCAGCGCGAAACATGCCAGCGGTTGCCGCGCAGTACCTGTTATCGGATGCCAGCACCGGTGAAATGCTGGCGCTGGTGGACGGCGGTGAACTGACGGCCCGGCGCACGGCCGCGGCTTCCGCGCTCGCCGCCGGATATCTGGCGCGCCCGGAAGCCCGTCATCTGCTGGTGCTCGGGACCGGGCGTCTGGCCGCGAACCTGATTGCCGCTCACATGGCGGTCCGGCCCATCGATACGGTAACCATTTGGGGGCGGTCCGCAGACAAGGCCGAAGCGCTGGTTGACGCGCTCAAGGCGAGCATTCCGGTCAGGATGGAGGTCGCCGGCCAACTGGAGGATGCGCTCCCCAAGGCCGACATCATCAGCTCCGCCACCATGTCGTCCGTGCCCCTGATCAAGGGGGATTTCGTATCACCTGGTACCCATGTCGATCTTGTCGGCGCCTTCAAGCCGAGCATGCGTGAAAGCGACGACACCCTGATTGGGCGCGCGGAGATCTATGTCGACACACGCGACGGCTGCCTGTCCGAGGGGGGCGACATCGTTCAGCCGATGCGCTCCGGAGTGATCACCGGTGAGGACATCAGGGCCGACCTGTATGACCTCTGCCGCGGCGACCATGCCGGTCGTTCGTCGGAGGATGCGGTCACGCTGTTCAAATCGGTCGGGGCGGCCCTGGAAGATCTGGCCGGCGCCATCCTGGCCTATCAGAGCATCAACCGTTTGCCGGATGCGTGATCGCATGGATGGCAGACGGACGGCGTCGTGCCACGCCTGAGGCGCCGTCAGGCCGCTGCAAAACGTCAGCCCAGCTCGAAGGTCGTGATCCCGTAGATCTGGTCCATCGGCAGATCGGGCGCCGGGCCGCGGTACATGCGGAAGGTTTCGAACTCAGGTGACAGCTCGTATTTTTCAGCGAGCAACAGGGCGCCGGAATTTGGCTCAGGCGTATCCAGAACGACCATTTGCCCCTTTACCTGTCCCGCGAGTGCGCGAAAAAGAGTGTCGGCAATTGCCGGGGTATCGGCAAACAGTGGACCGATCTTGTAACCCTCGGCGCACTGGCGGATCACACCGTAGCCCTTGAGGCTCCCGTCTTCGACAAAAGCGAAGCCTCTGCGTGTTTCCAGCATCGGCGCGGTCCAGAGCTGTAGAAATCCGGTGCGCGGCGCAGGGAAGAAGGTCTGGTCGTAGTCGCGTACGGCGGGAAACAGGCCCTGGCCGAGCTGTGCCAGGCGCGGGTCCATGGGCGTGTCGCAGAGCGACAGTCCCGCATGGCGCACGTTGCGGTAGACCGGCTTGAAGCCGTGTTCGGCATAACTGCCGGTCTGTTCCTTGACCGCGTCAAGGCCGATCAGGCGGGATCCCATGTAGGTCATGGCATGGCTCCAGATCCGGTGCCCGTAACCGTGTGCCCTGAACTCGGGTTTGCAGATATAAAAACCGATAAAACCGAAGGCATCGCCGTAGCGAACGGCGGATATCACGTTGACCAGCTTGCCGTCGATTTCGCCTGCGAGAAACCCGGTCGGATCCGCGGCGTGAAACGCCGGTCCGTCCTCGAGACCCGGGTTCCAGCCTTCCTCCTTGGCCATTTCAATGGGGATATGGATTTCGTCTTGCCGCAGCGGGCGGACTTTGAGTTGTGCCGTCATGTCGATACCGGTTGTCCTGATTTTTTTCAGCCTAGGCCGACTCGCGCGGAATTGAAATGGCGGGCCCGGCGAGGTCCCGGACCGGCTTGCGTCCGGACGGTAAGTATGTATCACTTGACGTAAGGAAAAGAGAGCCGGGGGGCGCCGGATGCGATTGGGCCGGTCCGCCGATAGTGTGAGTTTCGTCACAGACAGGCAATGGTTCAGGCATGTAGGTTTGACAGCGTGATCCAGTGCTGAGGGCATTATGCAAAATTTTGATATTACACCTCTTGCTTACCGGCGGACCGAGAAGCCGAAAGCACCTTTTAACAAGCGCCTGAGGCGGGCGGTTCGGTTCGGTGTTCTTGCCGGTCCTCTCGGACTTGCGCTGGCGACGGGGTCCGCCTTTGCTGCGGCTCAGCCGGAAGACGGGCGCCGCGTGGCGCTGGTGATCGGCAACCAGGACTACCAGTTTGTGGAACCCCTGGAGAATCCGGAGAACGACACCAAGGAGATCACCAAGGTCCTCCAGGAAGCGGATTTCGACGTAACGGTCGGGCTGAACCTGAGCAAGAAGGAACTGGAAAAGGTCGTGCGCCGTTTCCTGAGGGAGCTGAACGACGGCGACACGGCGTTGTTCTACTATTCGGGGCATGCGCTCCAGGTGGGCGACTCCAATTTCATTCTGCCGGTCGACGCCAAGCTGACGTCCCAATATGATCTGGAGTTCGAAAGCCTCAAGGTGTCGCATCTGCTGGATTACATGAAGGCCGCGTCCAGCCTGCAGATCGTGATGCTGGATGCCTGCCGGGACAATCCGTTCGAAATCGCCAGTCTGTTCTGGGGTGAGGAAGAATACGCACTCGGCAAGACCAGAGGCCTGCGGCGCATTCCCAACAAGCTCGGCAGCTTCATTTCCTACGCGACCAGACCGGGGCAGGTGGCATTCGACGGCCAGGGCCCCATGAGCCCCTTCACCTCTTCGGTCGTCGGCAACGCACTGAACCCCACACTCGAGATCAAGGACCTGATGACGCGGGTGCGCGATGAGGTCGTGCGCAAGACCGGCGGCCAGCAGATTCCCTATGAGGATTCCACTCTGGTCACGAATTTCTATTTCGTGCCCCCGAAACCGGAACCGATCGTGACGGCCCATCACAGGGTAAGCGCTTCCGTCGACAGTCCTGCCGTGGCTCTCAATATTCCCGAGCCGGTGCAACCGGAAGGCGGGACACTGCAGGCTATCCTCACGCTCTCGCCGGAGAACGGCGAACTCAGGCTGCCCGGCGGCCGGGCCGTGGCCGAGGGAACCGAGTTGACCGCGGCCGAACTCGCCAGTCTGGAATATGTCCCGACGGGATCTAGTGCCGGCGATGTTGAGCTGATCGGTTACGACGTGAAGGACGAGTGGGGCGGATCCGCTTCCGCCATTGCGTCCGTGACCCTTGCCCAGGTTGTGGAACAGCCCGCACAAGACACACAGGCGGAAGATCAGGGCCAACGTCTCGGCGAACTTCTTGCCTGGATCGCGGACCAGAGCTCAGGTGCCGTGGAGGTCGATATCGGCGTTGGCCCCGTTCCGGTCTATCCGCAGGCTCCCACCACCGGTTTGCCGCCGACGAGCGACTGGTTGAAAATCGTTTCCGTTGAAAGCGACCTGCAGCTGTCTTCCGATGGGCGGTTGCTGCAGGCCGGAGACCGGTTCCCGGCGAGTGCCCTGGCGTCCCTGACCGTTCGCCCGCAAATCGGCAGCCAGTCGACGGCGGGAAATTTCGTGATGGAATTGCCTACGGTAAACGGCGGCCAGCCTGCCACGGTCACGCAAGTCGTACAGCCGCGGATTACCCAGTGCGATGCGCTGGCAACCCAGCCCTTCGATCTGCAGGCCGTCACGGAAGGCCGCCTGGCGAACCTTCTCGACAGCGACGAGGTCGACAGCGCATGTGCGGCGGCGACGGCCGCCTATCCCGAAATCGGCCGCTTCGTGTTCCAGCGCGGCCGCGGTGCATTCGCGGCGGGAGATCTCGCCGGGGCGATCGCCTTCTTCGAACAGGCCTACCAGATGGGCCATGTGCGGGCGGGTCAGGTCTTGGGACGCATGTACTTTCTCGGAGCCGGCATCGACCGGGACCGCGAGAAGGCTGTGGAACTTTATCGCAAGGCGGCCGAGCGCGGCGATGCCTATGCGATGCACTCCCTCGGCATTGCGGAAATCAAGGGCGACGGAACGCCTCAGGATGAAGCGGCGGGACTGAAAAAGCTCCTGCAATCCGTCGAGGCCGGGCACACGTTTTCCTACAACGCCATCGGCGGATTTTACCTGCAGGGCCAGCACGTCGATGAAAACGTCGACCGGGCCGTCTACTACTACAACAGGTCCGCTGCGCGAAATGACATCTATGGGTTCCTGAACATGGGCACGCTCTACCGGGATGGCAAAGGCGTTCCTCAGGACAATGAAGCCGCGCTGGGGTGGTTCCGCAAGGCGCATGACGGCGGCCACCCGGCGGCGGGCACCGCGATCGGGCTGCTCTATTTCAATGGCCAGGGGGTCGAGAAAAACGAACAGGAAGCCACGCGCTGGTTTCGCGAAAGCGCCCAGAGAGGCGATCCCTGGGGTGCATTCAACACAGCTTTCATGCTTGGCAGACAGTCCGGTGAGACGGCCGGCCGGGACCGGGTGCGCATGCTTGCCATGGCCGTGGCCATCGACCCCACATCGTCTGCGGCCGAACAGGCCAGAGACACATTGAGCAAGGCCCAAAGCGGCTACAAGGCGAAGGTTCTGCAGCAGGCCCTGACGGATCTCGGTTTCGAACCCGGTCCTGTCGATGGCCAGCCCGGGCGGAAAACGCGCGACGCCCTTGCGAATTTTTTCCAGCAATCCGGGCGCGAACCTGTTCAGGGGGACGAGGCCCTGGTCGCGCTTGTCAAGTATCAGTGGGAACAGGACCGTCCCCGCTACGACCTATTCTAGGGTACCAAGGAGATATTCAATGAAATCGTTTCAGTTCATTCTGCCGGTCGCGGGCGTCCTTGCCATGGGGCTCGCCGGGTGCCAGACACAGAATGCCGGCAACAGCGCGGCACCCGCGGCTACGCGGACGGCCAAGCCGGTCACGGCGACCACAACGCCGCGCACGCCCGCGCGGGTAATCGTGCCCAGGGAATCCGGCGGCAACGGCGGCGGTAGCGAAAGCGGCGGTGGCGGCGGCGGCGGCGGCGGTGGCAGCCCCGGTGGTGGCGGCGGCGGTTCCTGGGGCTGACCGGCAACCGAGAGTAAACGTCATGTACAAGTCAATTGATCAACGCGTCCGGCGGCGCTTGCTTCCGCCGGTCTGCGGGGTGCTGCTCGCGCTGTTGTGCGTGTCGCCGACCGTGGCGGGCGAATGGCGCGCCCTTGTCATCGGGGTCGATGCCTACCGGAATGTGTCGCCGCTGAAAGGCGCCGTCAACGACGCCAAGGATATCGCGGCGACCCTCACGGCGGCCGGGGTCGGTGATCTGACGACCCTTTATGACGGGGAAGCCACCCGTGAGGCGGTGCTGACCTCCTGGCAGGCGCTCCTGTCCCGGTCGGCGCCCGACGATATTCTGGTGCTGTCTTATGCCGGGCACGGCGCGCAGGAAACCGAATGGGTCGCCGGGTCCGAAAAGGACGGGATGGACGAGGTCTTTCTGCTCGCCGATTTTAGCCTGACGGCACCGGGTAACCGGGAGCGGCTGCGCGATGACGACGTGGCGGCGATGCTGCGCGCGGCGGGTGGACGCAGCGTGCTCGTGCTGGCGGACAGTTGCCATTCCGGCACGATGACACGGTCGATCGATCCCAGAATCACGCGTCTTGGAACTCGCCTGGTGGGCCTGCCTCCACTGGAAAACGACGTGTTGCGGTCACAAGAGCCGCATCCGGTCCTCGCCGATCCTGCGCGTGACGGGCAGGATGTGAAGTCTCTGGCCAATGTGATCTACGTCGGCGCCACCGTCGACGGGCAGGTGATCCCCGAACTCGTGATTGCCGGTCAACCCAGAGGTGCCCTGAGTTGGGCCTTCGCACGCGGTGTCGAGGGACGCGCCGACCTGGACAAGGACGGTGGCATTTCCATGGAGGAACTGAGCCGCTTTCTGCAGGAGACCGTCCGCGTCGCGACGGAAGGACGGCAATCGCCGAGCCTGAGCATCGGCGGCCAGACCCGTGCCGCCGTGCTTCCGAGGGTGGTGGACGACATTCTGGAACGCGATGACGGCACCCTGACAATCACCGCAAGCAGCCCGGCCGCGCTGCCTGTTCTCAAAAACCTGGCAGGCGACCACGGGGGACGGTTGCAGGTGATTGAAGAAGGAGCGGCCGATCTCTACTGGGACGTGGACGAAGGCGATGTCCTGACAAAATTCGGCGATGTCGTTCTGCGCGCCGGTGCGGCGAACGCGGACGGCTTCGGAGCGGTCGTCTCGAAATGGGTATTCCTCTCCGATCTCTATGCGCTTTCCCGGCAACGTCAGCCGATCGAAGGACGATTGCAGCCGTCGGTCGGTCACATTCCGGAAGGGTCTCCCTTCAAGGTCGGCCTGACCTCGGACCGGGAAGGATACATGGCCGTCTTCGGCGTTGAGGCCGACGGAACCTTGCGCCTTCTGGCCCCCGACAGAAGGGCTGATCCGCAAGGCACCGACACGACAGTCGGGGCCGATCTGCCCTATGTCCTGAACCTCAGGGCTGCCCTGCCATTCGGTGCCGACCATATTGTCATGGTGCGGTCTCAGGAACCCATGCCGCAACTGGTTGGTGTGCTCACGGCGCTGGACGGTCGCAAACTCAATACGGCGATCACACCCGGTCTGTTGAAGCTTGTCGGCAAATCGGCTGACGCGATCGGCGTTGCGGCGGTCTACACGCAACCGGCGGGCTAGCCGATTGAAATCGCTTTCGCACATGTGCCGCGGAATTCTTGTTTGTGTGACCATGGCCACACTCTTTTCGCCACGCTTTGCTAGTATCATCACTTGAAATCGCGGCGGACCAGGTTCTCGTCCGGGCCGCGGAGAGTTCACAGATCCAGGAGTTGGTCATGAAACAGGTGTCCAAGATCATTCGCATGAGACGATGTTCTCGGTCAGTTCACGCATTTGCCGCGTTTCTGCTGGGCATGGCCGCCGGCACGGGTGTTGCCTTTTCCGAGCCGGTTGCGCTTGTCCTGGACAGGTCGGAAGGCGTTCAGGTGCAGGCTTTCAGTGAACTTATGCCCGGAGATGTGATCGATCTGGGAGCGACGGGTCACGTCGATCTTCTCGACTATGCGGCCTGCCAGGAGGTCCGGATAAAGTCCGGCACCCTATCCGTCACCACCGGCGCATATGCCATTTCCGGTGGTGAGGAAGAAGTTCTGCGGGCCGGCAACTGCCTGCAGGCGAACAGCGGATCGGACAGCCAGCAGCCGGACAAGGGGTTGACCGTCACATTGCGTGGCCTGGATCTGGAGACCAAGAAAGCGGCCTCGCTGATGCTTCGCTTCGACAACAAGCTGCGGGATGAATATGACACGGTGTTCGTGTCCTTCGGCGGCGGGGCGCCGAAGCGATTCGATGTTCTGGACAATATTCTGACCGAAATGCCGGACCGTGATGCGGAAAACGAGGCCGTGGAGGTTGAACTCTTCCTTCAGGGCAAGGCGCCGGACTTCGGCGTCATCATGCGCAAGATCACCATTGATCCGGTCCAGGTCGGGCGGAAAACCGCGGTTGTCATTGTAAAATGATTTTCGGCGGCCGGTTTGCGGACGCAGTCTTCGGCCGGAAACAGCTCTTCGCTCTCATAGCATTGATCGCGACGGGGGCTGGTTTCGCTGTCGGGATGTCCTCTGAAAAGGCCATCTGGGAAGGGTGGGTGACGGACCGCCTCTTTCAGATACGTGCCCTGGTTGTCGGTGTGGACCGGCAGGAGCGCGCGCCCGTTCTCGTGGTCGGCCTGGACCAGACATCACTCGCTTCCGACAGGCTGGCTCCCATTCCGCGTGTCCTGATGACACCGGTGCTGGCGGAAGCCGGGCAGGCGGTGCTCGATGCCGGTGCGCTGGCACTCGGCTATGACTTCGTGTTCGCCTACAGCGCCGATGACTTTGTCGATCCGAGCACCGGCGACTCGCGCCTGTCGGGGTTCGATCTTCCCTTTCAGAGGTTCGTCTACCAAAACCGGGGCCGCGTGTTTATCGCGCATACCGAGGTGGGTGTTCCGCACCGGACCTTCTCGGCGGCGGCTGGGCAGGGTGGCGTGCGCTCCGTTATCGTCTCGACGGACAGCGACGGTGTCGTTCGCGAGCATACACCCAGCCTTCCGCTCTCCCAGTCGCCCCATCTCGTCGATGCGGTTCTGGGCCTGGCCGAGGCGGATATCGGGAAGAAATACACCGCGATACCGTCTGCCAGACTGGCGACCTCGGTTCCCTATCTTTCGCTGATCGATGTGCTGGATCTTCTGGAGAGCGAACAGGGACGGGCGCAGCTCGAGCGCTTTGTGGAAGGGCGGGTCGTTCTGTTCGGCGGCTTGCTGCCCTATGAGGACGAGCACCTTTATTCAGACCGGTTTCTGCCGCCCCAGGCCGATGGAGCCGTCGAGACGGGGCCAAGCGGCCGCCCGCGGGTTCAGCCCCAGACCGCCGGGGTCTTTATTCTCGCCGACCTTGTCGGGTCGGCGCTGTCGGGCCGCGTCGCGTTCGAGCCACCTGCCGGATTTCAACCGGGCCTGGCGATCGTCTTCGCGTTGACCGGAGCGCTCGCCGGCCTGTTCCTGCCGCTGTCCCTGCTGCCGGTCGTTGCGGTGGGCGGTGTCATGTGCGGCCTGGGCATCGGTCTGGCGGGCCTCGAATTCGGTGTTCTGCCGGCGCCGGGCGCGGCTCCCGTTGCCTTCGTCAGTTCATTGGTTCTGGCCGGGGTCGGCAAAGTGGGGCTTCTGCAACGCCGCCAAAGGTCCCTTGTCCGGCTTTTCGGGCACTACCTGGCACCGGACGTGATCAAGCATATGGCCCGATCGGAACAACTGCCCGAACTGGGTGGCGATACACGAAACGTGGTCGTGGCCTTCATTGATATCGTCGGGTTCACAAAAATGTCGGAGAGACTGGCCGACACGGATGTGGTGCGGGTGGTCAACGCCTGTTTCGACGAAATAGGCAAGGTGATCACCACTCATGAAGGCTACATCGACAAATACATCGGTGATGCCATCATGGCGGTCTGGAACGCGCCCAATTCCGTCGAGGAACCGGAACGGGCCGCCGTCGATGCTTCGATCGAAATCATCGAACTGCTGGACCATTTGCGCGGCATTACGGGGCAGGAGCAGCTCGACCTGCGCATCGCACTCAATCAGGGGCCGGTCCTTGTTGGGGACATTGGCGGTGAACACAGGCGCTCTTTCACTGTCATGGGCACCACCGTCAACACAGCCAGTCGCATCGAGGCGGTCGCCAAGGACAAGAAGGTTCGCCTGGCGGTCAGTCAATCTGTTGCGGAAAAACTGCCTGGAACCTACCGGGCCTTGGAAATCTGGACAGGACAGTTGCGGGGCCTGAGCACAGGCATTTCGGTGTTCACGCTGGACCGGTCGGAGATGTTCATGGAGCCGACGGACAGTCTTCCGGCCCCCAACACCGGGGACGGCCGATCCAGACTGGTCCGGTTCCCGAGTTAGGCTCCTGCGATGGGCAGGCAATTGATGCCTCTGTCCGGGTCCGGAAAGGTCTGTGTCCCGGGGGCGGGCGTCCACACAAACCGGCTCGCCTTGACGAGGCATCCGTTTTTCGCCATCACATTGGGGTGTGAAGACATAAATGAAGACGAAATGGCATTGGAAATGGAGACCACCCGTTAGGAAGCGTGCGCGGAGTGGGCGTCTTGCCCGGTCAAGCACGTTGACAACACGGGGTGAAGCCATTTCCACGTCCTCCGGATTTGACCGAATTGGTCCTCCTCTGCGTCGCGAAAGGCTTGAAAATGAAACATATTTCCTGCGCTTTCGCTCTTTGATGAAGACCAATTCGCCTCAAATCATTTTATCTTCGTTTATGAGTTCACACCCTAGTCAACAGAATTCGTGACCCAAGGTCTCTGCATGGCTCAATGGCCTGACACCCAAAGCCCGGGTTCGTCTCGTCCTGAAAACGACCGGACCGTCATCCGCCGTCCCGGGCAAGGTGCCGCGCCGGCTGGTGCCGCTCCCATCGGGGCGCAAACGGGCGGTGGAAAGCCACCTCCGCCGCCACCACCACAGCAGAAGAAAGCACCCGGGCGCAGTTCCAGGGCAGGGTTTCTGGCACTGGCTTTCGGGTGCCTTGTTCTGGGCGGGGCCGGTGGCGGGATCGCCCATCTGCTGGCGAGCGGTGCCATTTCCTTTTCGCCTCCGAAAGAGACCGCGCTTCCTGAAAGAGCCGAAGCCACGGCCACCGATGCTCCGGATGAACAAATCGCGGAGCTGCCGACTGAGGAGGAAACAGAGGTCGCCGAGGCCGGGCAGCAGTCGCCTGCGGAGGCGGCCTTCGCGAACGAAGAAGAACTGAACATTCCAGCCGACCCGTTTTACGACATGGCCCTTTCCGCCGTCATTCCGCTTGCCGGCGATCCGGTTCTGCTGAAGGACAGCGCCGCGAGTCGGCGCGTCGATCTGTCGGCGCGGGCGGTGCCGATTGCCGCGGACGGAGAATTGAAATCGGGCATCCCGGCGGCCAGCGCATTTGTTCTCGACAGCCGGATGCTGGACGACGACGGCAAACTGGTCATCCGCGCGCCCGGCAGTGAAGCGGACTTTCAGTTCGGCAATTTCGGCGGTGGCGACGAGTCCGACGGCCTTGTTGTCGACGAGCAGGACGCCGCTTCCGATCAGCCGGCTGATCTGCCGGTGTTCCTGAAACCCTCCACGGACACGCTGGATCTCTATCTTTCGGAGCGGCCGATCGGGCAGGGACCGAGCCGGATCGAACTGCGGCAGGAAATCGCTGAAGCCGTGTCCCTGAAAGCCTACCTTTTGGAGAACGGTTTTGAGGAGGAGGCGATCAAGCCCCTGCTTGAGTTTGCCGGAACCGAATTCAACAAGAGCGATCTGGTCGCGGGCGACAAGATCGCGTTGCGCGGCATCAGGATGCCGAACAGGCTCGGTCGTGTCGGCGACTATTACCGGCCGGTACAGGTTTCCATCTACACCCCGGACGATTATCTGGGCACCGCCGCGCTGTCGAACGAGCGCGACGGGCCAGCCTATGTTCATGGGGCCGATCCCTGGTTCGGCAAGACAATTGCACAAGACAGGATCGATGACGATCGGAAGTCTGCCGACACAAGAAGCCATCGGCTGATTGACGGTCTTTATGCCACGGCGGTCCGCAACGCCGTGCCCGCCTCTATCGTCGGCGAGGCAATCGCCTATCTTGCTCCGATGACGGACCTGCAGCAGCCGATCAGGGAGGGCGAGCGCTTCACCCTGGTGTTTACCGATATGCCGCGTGACGACAAGCGCGGCGGCGGCAAGGTTCTGTTCGCCGGCGTTCGGCAAGGCAATGACTGGTCGGTACGTTGCTATGTCATGAAGGCTCCGGGAAACCGGGGGTTTGCCTGCGTGAGCGAGGGCGGCAAGGTCAGTCTGTCGGGGGCCATGCTTGTTCCGGTGAAAGGCGTGCTCACCTCGAAATTCGGAATGCGCTTCCACCCGATCAAGAAAACGGAAAGACTGCATGCAGGTGTGGACTGGGCGGCTCCGACAGGAACGCCGATCCGGGCGGCATTCTCCGGGAAGGTGTCCTACCGCGATGTGCGCGGCGGTTATGGCAACTTCATAGAGCTTAGCCACAAGGAAGGCACGACCAGCCGGTATGCCCACATGCATGAATATGCCGATGGCATTCAGCTTGGATCCGTGGTCCAGGCCGGTGATCTGATTGGGTATGTCGGGACCACGGGCCTGTCGACAGGCCCGCATCTTCACTTCGAAATCAGAATGCGTGGCGAGCCGACCGATCCGCTTTCATTTGAAATGGAGGCCGGTTCGGATGCGCCGCAATCCGTTGCCGGCAGCGATATCAGAGACTATCAGAAGTCCATCACCGAGATCCTGACAGTCCACTAGGCGGAATACCAGGCTCGACGAACAAGACCTTGTCTGATGGCTTGATCCGGTCCGTCGGCAAGGAGCGCCGCGCGTCCTGGCCGATGCCCTGCAAAGCCCCGCGACACGCGTCTGGCCGAAGGACCTCCAGGCGCGGTCAGATGGCGCGGAATCAACACGCCCTGGTAGAATGCGCCATGGACCGTCAGAAGTGTGACGCAGATCCCATCGCTCAGGATTTGTGATGTATAGTCTGCCGGGGACGCAACAAGCTCCGAGGCAAAGATGTCACAACCGGCAGCCCGACTGGGTGATTTTCATATGTGCGCGATGACGCCCGTACCGCCCGGTCTTCCGATTGCGCCGCCATGCAAGGTGAATGTGCTGATTGGCAAGCGCCCGGCGGCCCGGCAGACGGACCTGTGTGTATGCGTCGGTCCGCCTCCGGCAAATGTGGATCCGATCGTTTTCGGGTCACCGACCGTGCTGATCGGCAAGTTGCCGGCCGCGCGCATGGGAGACCCCACCGCGAAGGGCGGTGTCATAACGACCGGAGAATTCACCGTTCTGATCGGTATCTGAGACCCGCTTCAGCCCCGGCTGGAGACCTGGAATCGCGTACCCCGGCCTGTCAGCAGGCCGGGGTTCGTTTTTGCGTTCCATTCAGTCCGGGGAACCGGTTTCAATCTCGATTCCGTCTTCACCCGCTTTCAGCGTGGCCTGCGTGATCTCTTCCCCGTTCATCTGCGCGGTCAGGAAGGCCCGCGACAGTTTGGGCAGGAGATCATTGGTGATGATGTTGTCGATCATGCGCCCGCCGCTGTCCGGATCGCGGCACAGCGAAACGATATGGGCGACGACATCGTCGCCAAAGACGAGCTCCGCGTTCCGGTTCTGCCGGACCCGTTTGACGATGCGGTTGAGCTGCAGCCGGATGATGAACCCGAGCATGGACGGCGACAGCGGAAAATACGGGATCGTGACGATGCGGCCGAGCAGGGCAGGCGGGAAGACGTCCAGCAGGGCGGGGCGCAGAGCTTCCGCCAGCTGTTCGGGATCCGGCGCGTTCGGGTCCGTCGCGGCCAGGTCGGGATCGCTGGACACCGGAGAATCGAGCATGTGGCTGGCCGCGTTCATGATGATCTCTGTGCCGACATTCGAAGTCAGCAGGATCAATGTGTTGCGGAAATCGATTTTCCGGCCCATGCCGTCTTCCATCCAGCCCTTGTCGAAGACCTGGAAGAAGATTTCGTGGACGTCGGGGTGGGCTTTTTCGACCTCGTCCAGGAGAACCACGGAATAGGGCTTGCGGCGGACGGCTTCCGTCAGACGGCCCCCCTCGCCATAGCCGACATAACCGGGAGGCGCCCCTTTCAGTCCGGAAACGGAATGGGCTTCCTGGAACTCCGACATGTTGATGGTGATCATGCTCTCTTCACCGCCATAGAGCGTTTCGGCGAGCGCCAGCGCGGTTTCGGTCTTGCCGACGCCGGACGGGCCGCACAGCATGAACACGCCAATCGGCTTTTCCGGATTGCCGAGCTGGGCACGGCTGGTCTCGATCCGCTTGGCGATCATGCCGAGACCGTGGGCCTGTCCGATCACGCGCTTGGTGAGGTTTTCTGTCAGGCTCAGGATGGTCTGCATTTCGTCCTGCACCATCCGGCCGACCGGAATTCCGGTCCAGTCGGAGATGATGCTGGCAACGGCCTCGTCATCGACATAGGCATAGACCATGCGGTCGTCCTCCGGGATGTCCGACAATTCCGCCCGTTTGGCATTCAGGGCATCGCGAATGGCGTCCTCACTGGTCAGATCCACGTCCAGATCGAGCTTGATCTCGTCGATCGGCACGAGGGCCGGACCTTCGCTCTCGGGATCCTCGATGGCACCGCCTTCCGGATGCGGTGCCGGCTCGCCGCCCCGCAATTGTATGAGCGCCGAGTTCAGCCTGCGGATCTCCGCGACCAGCTTGCGTTCACGCTCCCAATCCGACCGGACTGTCTCGATGCTCTTTTCGGTGTCCTCGATTGCCGTGTTCAGCGTGTCGAGTTTTTCGTCCTGGTCCATGCCGAGTTCGGCGTCGTTGGTCAGGGCCCGTTTCTCGGTTTCCAGGAAGCCTTTCTTGGCGACAAGATCGAGCAGCCTGGCCGGTTGGGCGGCCTGGGAGATGTTCACCCGTGCCGATGCCGTGTCCAGGACGCTGACGGCCTTGTCCGGAAGCTGGCGGGCCGGAATATAGCGATGGGACAGGGTAACCGCACTGCGCACGGCACTGTCGAGAATACGCACCTGGTGATGGTCTTCCATCGGGCCGAGCAGCCCGCGCACCATGGCAAAACACTTTTCCTCGTCCGGCTCGTCAACCTGCACCGGCTGGAAACGCCGGGTAAGGGCCGGATCCTTCTCGAAATGCTGGCGGTATTCCGACCATGTGGTGGCCGCGACGGTGCGCAGCGTGCCGCGTGCCAGCGCCGGCTTGAGAAGATTGGCGGCATCCCCGGTTCCCGCCGCTCCGCCGGCGCCGACCAGGGTGTGGGCCTCGTCGATGAACAGGATGGTCGGGATCAGGGACCCGTGCACGGCATCGATCACCGCGCGCAAGCGCTTCTCGAACTCGCCTTTCATCGAGGCGCCGGCCTGCAGCAGGCCCAGGTCGAGCGCACACAGCCGTGTGCCCAGCAGGGCGGGCGGAACATCGCCGGCAACGATCTTCTGGGCGAAACCTTCGACGATGGCCGTTTTGCCGACGCCGGCTTCCCCGGTCAGGATAGGGTTGTTCTGGCGGCGGCGCATCAGCACATCGATGACCTGCCGGATTTCCTCGTCGCGCCCGACGATGGGGTCGAATTCCTCGGCCCGGGCCCGGGCCGTGAAATCCACCGTGAACTGGGACAGGGCATCCTCGCCGGGGCCTCCTGCCGCGAGGGCTTCGGCCGGCCGCTCGCCGTCTGCCGCGGTCTTGGGTCCGGAACCGTCAATCGGGCGAGAGCGGGCCTCGCCGGAGGCGTCGACGATTGCGTCCAGATTGTTCGCGATTTCATCGCGCTTGAGTTTGTTGAACGCAGACGACAGCCGGAACAATTGTGTCCGCGATGTATCGTCGTCCAGCACCGCGATCAGCACATGGCCCGAGCGGATCTTGTAGTCGCCGAAGCTGAGCGTGCTCACGAACCAGGCGCCTCGCAGCGCTTCAAGGAAGGGTTTGGACATGGACGGCAGTTCGGTCTGATTGATCTTGAGATCAGAGATCGCACTCTGCAGGTCCTTGTCGAGAGCACTCAGATCGACATCGAAATGGCGCAGGATCTGGTAAAGGTCCGATTTCTCGTTCCGCAGCAGATAGTAGAACCAGTGCATCAGCTCCACATGCCGATGGCCTGTGTCCTTGGTCAGCCGCATTGCCTTGTCGAGGCTCTCGTAGGCTACCGTGGTAATCTTGTACGCAACGTCTTCTACTGAAATGTCACTCATGGTACCGGTCCTTCAGACTTGAGACCTATTGATAAACGGTGGTGTGCCGGCGGACGGGACGGAAACGCGTATCGGTCAGCATTTCCTCGTCTTCGAGCGGTTCTTCCGCTCCTGTTTCCGCCGGTGCGGCAGGCTTCAGCCAGCCGATATGGCCCAGCGTTGCCGAATTGCGTCGGTCCATGCCGATGGCGGAGGCGCAGCGTTTCGGCAAGGCAAGTTCGATTTCGTACTCGATCTCCAGTCCCAGATAGGAATCGATGAGATCAAAGAGCTTCTCGGTCCATGGATTGGGCCGCGCACGTGTCGGCGGCAGGAATTTCCGGTATTCCTCGAGAGAACGCGTGAAGATACGGATTCGGATCTTGTCGCTGACACTGTAGACCTTGGCACCCACGATCGTGTCGGCGCCGAGTTGTCCCGCGCCACCGGGACCGAAACCGCCAAGTTGCAACTGATCGTCCTTGTCGAGATGCAGCCAGGTGCCGACGCACTGGTCGATATCCACCTTCACGCCGAACACGCCGGTTATCAGTGCTTTCAGGCGCGCGGCGCTTTTAGTCTTGGAGGACGTCAGTCCGGCATAAAGAAGTTTCAGACGGTCGTCGATGCGGTCGAGATCGCGGTAGATCGGCGTGCCGATGCCGATCGACGACCCGATATACGCCAGGAACCGGTCGTCGTCGGGTCTGTCGTGCTGCACGATCGGGCGGGCATCCGCCCAGGCTCTGAAAAACAGCTGCACGAAGCGGTTGTTGAACACATCCAGAAAGCGCGGAAAGCTGTCGTCACCGCGCAGGCCGCGCATGATCGCCTCGTCCGTGTAGGACGCGGGCAGGGCGCCCTGCGGGCCGAGCATGCCCAGGAAACGTTCCAGCAGCACCAGGCCACCGTCGGCGTCTCGCGTCGCCCGCTCAATGGTCGAAGGTGCGAACTCGCTGGAGGGATCCTGGCCGAAACGGACGATGTCTTCCAGCATGCGCCGGCTCTTGCCGATCCGTGGCGGTGCGGGCTCTCCGGATTGCTTCGGGCCCATCCCCGTCAGGTTGGCTCCCGAGGCGCTGGTTCCCGGTGCATTGGCTTCCGGCGAAGTCTGACCTTCCAGCATGCGCAGGACGGCAAGAAGATCGTGACCACCGGGGTGTTTCTCGATCCGTTCACTCAGGGCAGCCAGGAGCGAGGCATATTGCTGCTGGACCGGCAATTCGATCCTGGGAGCCTCGGGAGGCTCTTCGTCCTCATCGCTGGCCAGAGTTTCGGGAGGGTCTTGCGGCACCCCGGTCTGAAGCGCCGTGTGATGGTCGTCGCTATCCGGTGTCTCGTCGCCGGCAGAAGGTTCCGCAGTGCCGTCACCGTGCATCGCAGATGCCGGCGAAGGTTCGCTCGGCTCTGTTTCCGGTTCGGGCGGTTCACCCGCGTCCGGCAACGGCGCCACCGAACTTTCCGAAACCTCCGGGGCCTCCGAAGTCGCCAAATCGCCGGTTTCACCGGTTTCACCGGCTTGCGCGACCGAGGCGACGTTGGTGGGGGGCGCTTTTTCGGTATCGGATGGATCTTGTTCGGGCCAGGCGGCCCGATCCGTGCCGCCGAATTGAACGATCGTCTTGTCCGCTGGCTTTGGGCGCCTGGTCAGGTCGTCGTCTTCGGGACCTGTCATAGGATCCCCTTCGCGCCGATCCTGGGCGGCCACTTCATGATGATGCCGCGTTCCGTCGTTGCGATCACGCATTGGGTAAAGTGGTTGATGGACGCGTATTCCGCGACGAACCGGTCCAGCACCGCTCCCAGAAGAAACGCGCTCGCACCCTCGAATGCCTTGTCATCAAGCGTTATCGTGACTTCAAGACCGCGCGCGACGCCGGTCCCCGACTTCTGCTGGAGCCTGCGCACCACCGGGCGTGTGGAAACGGACCGGACCGATTGCGCCTGCCGGTCGGCGGCATTGTCCGAAAGCGGCGCGAACACGCTCAGGATGTCGCGAAACGAACGTCCGTCCTCGCCGGCGGCCGAATGAACCAGCCCGGTATGATTGAGCGCAAGAATGTTGATCAGCCGCCAGGCAATGGCTCCGGCATGGCCCTCTTCGCCGAGGCGCTCGTTGTAGGACAGGAGCGGAGGCCTGGGAGACGTTGGACCGGCGACACAATCGACCTTGAGGCCGACATCCTCCAGAATGCGGAAATCGCCGGTCGGCGACTTGTCCTGACCGGTGCCCACGGGAAGATCCGCGGCCAGCGCGCGGTTGGATGCCATCACTTTCAGCGACAGCTCCGCGAGACGTTTCTTGCCGCTTTGAAGCAGGGCAGACGCCTGCGCGCCGCTGGAAATGGATATGAAGGTTTCGGTGCCGATGTAGGAACTTGGCTGCTGACGGCGAACTTCACTGGAAGACTGGCGGCGCGGCAGCCGCCGGATCGTGTAGAACCATTCGTGTCCGGCTTTTTCCGTGTCCGGAGCAACGCTGTAGAGCGGCTCGATCGCCCGTTTCTCACCGCCGGAGAAATGCGCGTTGACCTCGGTCACCGAATGGACCTCGTAGTCAAGCGGCCGGGTCCGGTCGGCAATGACCGCGAACTCGTGCTGCCCCTTCTTGATCGGGACCCGGTCCGTCTGACGCTCGAACAGGTTCACGGCGGGTGTCGTGTGCAGGGCGAAGATCTTGTCTTCGACATGAGCGGGAAGACGGGAATCGGCCTCGTCGAACACGAATATGATGTCGAAGGACTTGGCCTTTATCCGGTCGAGATAGCGACGCAGCCCGGTCAGTTGAAAACCCAGGTAGCTGCGCGGAAAATTGAAATAGTCGCGCAGGTGGTCAAACCCGGTGAACAGCCTCAGGTCGTTTCCGAGCAGCGCGTCGTCCTCGTCGAAGCCGAGCTGCTTGATCGCGTTTGCCGGGAGGCGCTGCAGGCTTGCCTGGCCGAAGGCGTCCTCGGTTCTCAGATAAAGCGCGATGGTGTGGCCGAAGATCTGTTCGTAGACTTTCGCTGCCAGGTCGATCGGGCCGATCAGCCGGACGGGAAGATCGTCGATACGGCAGCCGGCAACCTGGTACTCAGGCTTTTTCAGCGCCTCTTCCGCCGAGACCTCGTTCTCGCGGTCTTCCGCCATGCGGTGGGTGAGCGTGATCGCAAGCCCCGCCCGTGTGCGGCGATCCTCCGCCATGTCTGCGCCGAGGCCGGACACCTGGGCCGCGGAACTGAGGTATTTCGCGGCCGTGAGTTCAAGCGGCGTCAGTGTGATCGGCGACGTCAGCGTGAAGCGGCAGCGGACTTCACCCTGTCTTTCGCGAAAGACAGCTTCCATCGGGGCATGCCGGCTGATCTTGATGCCGTTGCGCAGGTTTGAATCGCCGTATTTCGGGACCACCCGGGCCAGCACCATCGAGGGGATCGGGGCAAGGGCGGTTGGATAGAGCTGCTCGAAGAGATTGGACGTGAATTCGGCGAATTCATGTTTCATCTTGAGCTGAACACGCGCGGACAGGAATGCGGTGCCCTCCAGCAATCCGGACAGCATCGGATCCGAGCGATCCTCCAGCAGGCCTCCCAGCCGCTCGGCCACCGCGGGATAGGCTTCCGCAAAGGCGGCACCTTGTTCACGCAGGTAGATGAGTTCCTGATTGTAGAGGTCCAGAAATTCGCGATTCATGAAGTTGCCCCGATGATCTTGATCCTGCCGAAGGCCGGATCGACGTCCGCGATGAATTCGCTCGAGACCCGGATCGGATCGCAACGGATTTCCGCCTTGATGATGAAACGGACCTTGAACGTGTCGCCGTCCGTGCTGTCGTCGCGCGTCACCTGCAGGTTGCGCGGGTCCATGCGAGGCTCGAAGCGCGTCAGGGCCACGCGAATGTCCTCAGCCAGCCGGTCGATGCGCACGGTGTCAACGATGTGAACCGAGAGATCCGGAAGGCCGAAATTCAGGACGGATGACGCGACTTCCGGAAAATCGGACAGATCCTGTGTCGAATTGAGATTGACCGTGTTGAGCAGGGCCTGGAGATCGCGGCGGACTTCCGCGAGCAGCGTGTGTTCCGAAACGCCGTAGGCTCTGGAGAGGCGTCTGCCGGAGCGGAGACTTCCGACGGTCTTGTCTTCCTTCTGCCTGGCCTGGGAGTCCCTGTAGTCCCGGTCTTCCATGGCCCGGAAGGCCCACATCAACGGGGAGTGCATTTTCACGGTTGATTTAGCCATCGGCCATGCCCACGCTGACTGCTTCCCCTGGAACTGATTGTCGTTTTGTCGGCGGTACGCTCTGATCCGCAAGTCGGCCGCCGGCCAGCTCTTTAAAAAAACAGGCTGCCGCGCGAGGGCGCGGCAGCCATTCAGGCCGAAGCCTTATTTCTTTTCGTTTGCCGCAATGTCCCAGGCAAACTCCGGAGCGGCGCCCTTGGAACCGTCGTTCTTCTGTTCGGTGTAGATGTACTTGTACTCACCGAAATTCAGGGTGCAGCTTTCCGTGATCCGGTCATCGGACCCGCTGCCGCCGGTCGAGACGTTGGTGACAATGATGTCCTTCATCTCGATCTTGATGTATTCCAGCGGTGTATCGCCGGCCGCCTTGCGCACGAAAAGAGTGCCCTTGGTGATGTGCTTGCCGGTCGAGACGTGCTGAAGCAGCACCGGTGTCGACTTGTCGACGAATTTGGTGATGCTCAGGTCCTGAAAATGAGCCTTGCCGGAGCCGGAGCCGCCGCCCATGTGGGTGGTGCCCGACTGGGAGGCGCCCCAGGACCAGGACAGGACGTTAATCTTGTCCTTGTGGGCCTTGTCCTGAGCTTCGCCTTTGATGCCTTCAAGTTCCAGAAAAAAATCGACAGCCATTTGAATAGATCCTTTTGGGTGTTGACGGCCAGGTGAAAAATCCTGGCACAACGTCTGCTAAATCTGACAACTACCTCGGACCTCACGGTCCAAACCCCTAGACGCTTGCGCGACTTGTTTGTACCTCCGCCCGGCTGAGCCGGACCGCATCCTTTGGGGATGCATGCCGGAGGGGCGGACCCCGCCTCTCCGGCAATTCGTAAAATCAGGTGCCGTCCTGCGGGATGCGGGACGCCAGGCTCATGCCGATGTCCATGCCTTCCAGCTGGTAGTGCGGACGCAGGAAGAACTGGGCACGGTAGTAGCCGGGGTTCTCCTCGTCGGGGACGATGGTGACCTTGGCTTCACGGAGCGGCTTGCGCGCTTTCGTTTCCTCGGTCGAGTTGTCCGGATCCCCGTCGACATAGTCCATGATCCAGTCGTTCAGCCAGCGCTGCAGCTGAGCCGATTCCTTGGTCGAACCGATCTTGTTGCGCACCATCACCTTGAGGTAGTGGGCAAAACGCGTGGTCGCGAACATGTACGGCAGGCGTGCTGACAGATTGTCGGACGCGGTGGCGTCCTTGCCGTCCTTGCCGGAAAATTCGCGCGGCTTGAAGACCGACTGGGCCCCCAGGAATGCCGCCTGATCGGTGTTCTTGCGGTGGATCAGCGGGATCAGGCCGAGGCGGGAGATTTCATGCTCGCGCCGGTCCGAAACCGCGATCTCCGCGGGACATTTCTGGTCGACGCCGCCGTCGTCCGTCTCGAAGACATGCGTCGGCAGTTCCTCGACCAGTCCGCCGCTTTCCACGCCGCGGATCCGCACGGTCCAGCCATATTCCTTGTACGCCCGGTTGATGTTGGCGGCCATTGCATAGGCGGAGTTCATCCAGGCGTAGTTGTTGTGGCTGTCCTCACCGAATTCCTCTTCGAAGGCGAACTCCTCGACCGGATCGGACTTGGCGCCATAGGGCTGGCGGGCGAGCACACGCGGCATCGTCAGGCCCAGGTAGCGGGCATCTTCGGATTCGCGCAGCGTCCGCCATTGTGCGTGGATCTCCGTATCGAAGATCTTCGACAGGTCGCGCTTGGCCGGCAGTTCGGTCCAGCTGTCCATCTGCATCAGCTGCGGGTTGGCCGCGGCGAGGAAGGGCGCATGAGCCGCAGACGAGATTTTCGCCATGCCGCGCAGGACGGTGATGTCCTGGGGTTCGTAGGAGAATTCGTAGTCCCCGACGAGACAGCCGTAGGGCTGGCCGCCGAGCTGACCGAATTCGGCCTCGTAGATCTGCTTGAACAGCGGGCTCTGGTCCCACTTGGCACCACGGTAGCTCTTGAAGACGCCGGCAAGCTCGTTCTTGGAGATGTTCAGGAACTGCAGCTTCAGCGACGCATCCGTTTCGGATTGGTGAACCAGGTAGTCAAGTCCGCGCCAGGCACTTTCCAGCGTCTGGAACTGCGGCGCGTGAATGATCTCGTTGACCTGTTCCGACAGTTTCTCGTCCAGCTTGGCGATCATCTCGTCGATGGTGTCGTAGACATCATCCTTGATCAGTCCCTGGTCGGAAAGCGCTTCCGCGAGAAACGTCGACATCGCGGTGTCAACCAGCTGGTTGGCCGTTTCGTTCTCGTTCTTGATGCGGAAATTCTGTTTCAGGATCGAGGCAAATTCCTCGGGGCTCTGTTCGCTGGTGGCTTCGCCGGCAGCTGCGCCGCCTGACTGGGCGCTCGTATCCGTGTTGCTCATTTACGCCTCCTCCGTGCCGTCGCCGTCTGCCGAATTGTCGGAAGACTGGGATTTTTCAGCTTCGATTTTCTGTGCCAGGGCCTGCATCAAAGCCGGGTCCCTCGTCAGTTCTTCCAGTTGCGAGATCGCCTGGACACGGCCGTCCATCATCGTGCGCAATGCGGCCAGGCTTCGGCGGGCATCCAGCAGTTTCTTCAGGGCCGGGACCTGTTCGGCGACCTTGCCCGGTGTGAAATCGTCCATGCTCTTGAAACGGAGCTGAACGCTCATCTTGGTGTCGTCCTCGCCGGACAGCTTGTCTTTCACCGTGAAGGCGGTGCCGGGCTCGATGGCTTCCATGCGCTTGGAGAAATTGTCCATGTCGATGTCGAGAAGCTTGCGGTCGTCAATGTCGGCTTTCTCGACACCGGGGCTGTCTCCGGAAAGGTCCGACATGATGCCCATGACGAAGGGCAGTTCGACCTTCTGCTCCGCATCGAACGGATCTTCATAGAAGATGTGGACCCGGGGAGGCCTGTTGCGCTTGATAAAACCTTGCCCACTATTGGAAGCCATTTTACTCGCCTTTCATCTTCGTGATCCGAAAAAACAGGGATCGTTATTTAGTCAAATACGGACGCAGAAAACTTATTTGTTCAGTTAGTCAGTGAACCTGCGTTTCGTCTCTTGAATATCTATGTACTGCGATTGTTCGAAACAGGAAGTGATCGCAGTCACACCATCGACGGTTTGGATTTTTCTTTCAAATATTGAGGACCTGTTGTTCGAATGAGTCAAGAAAGAAGCTTGGAGTTCGCGGAAATGGCGAAAAGCGGTTTCATCGCCGGGATCAGTCGTCTTCCGGCCGCAGGAACAGATTGAGCAGACCGGTGAAGGAGCCGGAACTCATGTTCTGGGCCTCGTCGAGAAGCATGGGGATCGGGCTGGTCGGTTCGTTGGCGGAAAAATAGCCCTTGACCGAAGCGATGCCTTTCATTGCGTCGGCCCGGTTCTCGATCACCATGACGGAAAAGCCGTCGATGTCGCCCAGGTCCCGGTCGTCGCCGTCATTGAGATCGTTCAGTCTGTCATTCGACAATTGCAGGCCGCTTGTGCCCAGCAGCAGCGCAACGTCGTCAAACCGCCTCGGCATGAGCACCTTCAGGGCGTCGAGATAGGACTTGCCGACCAGACCGCGGGCTTCGCGCACCAGAAACAGCGCCGGATGGGAGGGTTCCCTCGAGGCGAAATAGTCCTCGACCGCATCCAGGATGAGTTTTGCCTGCGCCGCGTTCTTGATGTCCGCCTGGTTGTCGGTGGAAGGCGCCGGCCCACCGGTGTCTTGCTCCGGATCGTCCACGGGCTCTTCCGTGTCGTCCGAAATCCGGCCAAGCCTCCGGTTCAGGTCGGCGCCCATCTCCTTGAGGAGCGTGGTCAGGGCCTCGAAATCGGGAGGAGCCGCCTTTGCATTGCTTTCCTTGAGCCGGGTCGTACAGATCTCGGCAATGGCCTCGAGTTCGCCCGGCAGATCGGAAAGATCCTGCAGAACTTCCTCTATGGCATCCTGTTCGATCTCTCCGGACGTCAGCGCCGCTTCGATGGCACCGAGCGAAATCGTGTGTTCGTCGGGCCGCGCCGTCGCGTTGCCGGCGGCGATCTGTATCGCGCGGTAACTGATCGGGCCGGTCCGGCGCGTCTTCAAAAGGGCAGCCGCCTCGAGCGGCAGGAACACCGACGGCCTGCTGTTCAGCGCCTCGAGCGTACCGACCCGTTCCATGAAGCCGAAGTCCGCGTCGGACGGGTGGACGCTGTCCCAATAGTTTTCCAGCAGCTTGCGGATAATGCGAACCGCATTGGCAAACGTGTTGAGCTGACCGCTCAGCACGCTGAATTGCGCCAGGGCGACGAGCAGCCTGAGGTCCCTGGATTGCTTCAGGAACCCGTCCATTTGCTTGAAGAGGTCGGAAAAGTCGATTTCGGCGCGGTCGAATTCGCTGAACCGTTCCGGCAGCAATTCTTCGCAAGAATCGAGAAGCGCGGCAAAGGCCGGCTCGGTATCGTAAAGGTCCGGTCCGCAGCCGGCGCCTGGCGCGACTTCGGTGCCGTATTTTTCCGGATCAAAACTCATTGCTGCCCCCCAGCCCGGACGAATGCTCCGGGTCCGGCCCCATGTCTGCTGCAGGCCAGGCCGGATTTCAGCCGGCCGGGCCTGACTTGTTCGGTGACTACTGTTCGAGGATCAGCTTGCTTTCGACGCGCCGGTTCGAGGGATCGTTGAGATCGGCGACCTTGGGTCTCGACTTCCCGTAGCCGACTGTCTTCAGCCGGTCACGGCCAACGCCCAGTCCCACGAGAAACTCGCTCACCGCCCGCGCGCGGTCTTCGGACAGACGCTGGTTGTAGGACGTTGAGCCGATCCCGTCCGTATGGCCTTCGATCACGAAGGTTGCGCCGGCAAGATCCGGATCCCTGATGCCTTTCGCGAACTCGCTCAAATTGACCTTCGCGGAAGGGCTCAGTTTTGCCGAAGCGTATTCAAAGGACACCAGAAGATTGAATGCGACATCGATCGCCTGGGTTTCCGGGTCGACGACAAGCGGCTCGGCGGGGCCTGATGCGGTCGCTTCGGTTGACGCGTCCGGATTTTCCTGAGTGACGGCAACCTGTCCGCCAGCTTCCGCCGCCGCATTCGGATTGCACTCGTCACGCGTGCCGATGCACAGCGCCCGGGTCCTTCCGGTGGGCTTCAGGGAACGCGTCTTGAGCTGCTTGAAGTGACGGGTCACCTCATCGGCGGAATAGGTCGGGTCCTGTGCGGCGGCCGGCAGGACCGGAGTGAATACAATGCCGATCAGGAGAGCTGCCGCGGTCGCGGACAGAACGCGGCGGCGAGCGCCTGGGACAGGCTTTTTGAGTATGGAAAAATCAATAATTCGGGTCACGGCTTCAATCCTCCCTTGTGGAGTGGTCGAATGCGTTTTCGCATCGGGCTTCGAAATACATCGTGCCATATCTTGACAATAATAGTGTGGCGAAAGTCACTAAAGTGCGATTTGATGTCAGTATGTCGGTTTGTAGCGATTTGGCAAGGGGCGGAGTTGTCGGGATTGATGTTGATGAGCAGGCTAAGTAGTAATCTATAGTGGCCGAATTAGTAGGCTCGAAACCAGTTCACGCGCAGGGCGCCCTTGGATCGGCACGAAATATAGCGTTTAAAGTATTTGCAACAATTGTGTTCTTGAGCACATTATTTTTGACGGAAACGCAATAGGCACTGGAGGACGGCAGCTGACCGGCTGCCCCTGTCAGAACCAAAGTTTTTCCGAGGAGATCTTTCGTGGCCTTAGGACAACTCAAACAACAGCAGCGGATGGCCGAACTGACGTCGGTCTTTGGCGCGGATGAGCTCTCCATCGTCACCGTCGAGTGTGATGAGGGTCTGAGTGACGATTTCGAAATCCGTCTTGAGGTTGTCAGCCAGAAGGAAGATCTGGACTTCGACCAGGCGATCGCGACGCACATGACGGTCAAGGTGCTCACCAACAATGGTGACACCCGGTATTTTGACGGCTTGCTGACCGATGCCAGATGGCTCGGGCACCGCGATTCCTATTACATCTACAGGCTGGTTCTCCGGCCCTGGTTCTGGTTGCTCACCAAGAACTCGAATTGCCGTATTTTCAAGGACATGACAGCGCCGGACATCATTTCCCAGGTTCTCGGCGAACATGATTTCGCCGACCACAGGAAGAAGCTGACCGAAAGCTACGATCCGATCCACTACTGCGTCCAGTACCGGGAATCGGACTATGGTTTCTGCCGCCGCCTGATGGAGGAAAACGGGATTTCGTATTTCTTCGAGCATGAAGACGGCAAGCACACGATGATACTGGCCGATGCGAAATCCTCCTACAGCCCGATCATGGGGGACCCGGCGATACCGTTTATCCCTCTTGGCGGCGACAACCAGCGCAAAGAAGAGCATCTGTATCACTGGATCCCGACGCGCCGGTTCCGGACCGGAAAATTCGCGGTCAACGACTACGATTTCGAGAAACCCAGCGCCTCGCTCGAGGCGGACCGCGATGCGGGGTCGTCCTACCGCGCCGGGTCGCTGGAGCGCTACGACTATCCCGGCCGCTATACGGAAAAGGACAAGGGCACGAATTTCTCCAAGATCCGGCTGGAGGCCGAACAGGCCGCCGACAAGCGGATCGAGACCGCAGGCGAAGTGCCGCGGATCCATGCCGGAGGCCTGTTCACGCTGAAGGAACATCCCCACGGGCCGCAGAACAAGGAATACCTTGTGGTGCGCGCAAGTCACCAGATCATCGCCGAACAGTACAGGACTGGCGGCGGCGGTGCCCAGGGTGAGGCCTACACCGGCACATATGATGTTCTGGCCTCCGATATTCCCTTCCGGACACCCGCCGTGACGGGCAAGCCCCGTATTCCAGGCCCGCAGACCGCGAAAGTCGTGGGGCAAGGCGAAATCGATGTGGACGAATACGGTCAGATCATGGTCGAGTTTCACTGGGATCGCGACAAGACGCAGTCCCGGCGGGTGCGTGTGGCCCAGGTCTGGTCCGGCAAGAACTGGGGCGGCATCTACATTCCGCGTGTCGGCCAGGAGGTCATCGTTCAGTTCCTGGAAGGGGACCCGGACCAGCCGATCATTGTCGGGACGGTCTACAATGCGGAAAACATGCCGCCGTATTCCCTGCCGGGGGAGAAGAACAAGGCCGGGATCAAGTCCGACTCGACACAGGGCGGCGGCGGCTACAACGAGTTCGTGTTCGACGATTCGAAAGGACAGGAACTCATCGGCATGCACGCCGAGAAGGACATGGAGACCGTCATCGAGAATGACGAGATGCTGCATGTCAAGAATTGCCGGGAAACGCGGATCGACGTCAACCGGACCGAGGATGTCGGCAACAACACGACCGAGACGATCGGAATGAAATGGAAGGTGACGGCCGGCTCGAAGATCGAGTTCATCTGCGGCGCAAGCAAGATCACCATGACACCGGCGTCGATCAAGATCGAGTCCGCGAAGATCGACGTGATTGCCTCGGGCGTGCTGAACACCAAGGGCACGATGCACAATGTGACCGGCAGTGCGTTGTTGAAGCTGAAGGGCGGACTTGTGATGATCAATTGACGGCGCGGTGCTGAGACTGCGGCAACAGAAAAAGAACAGGAGTAGAGCTGATGGGATCACGTATCCGCTTTACAAGGGCCAAACAGGTATTTGAAGCTTATCCGGAGCTCTCTGATATTGTCAGCGAACCATCGGGCGAACTGGCGCCGGAAGACTATGCGATGGAACTGCAGGAAGGCGAGGAGCCGTTGAAGGCACTTGCCTATTTTGCCCATATCCTGCCGAAACGGGAGTCCGTCTGGTGGGGTATGAATTGCGTCGCCGGACTTGACGGGACCAGAAGCGAGGACGACCGTCAGGTGCTAGCGTTGAGCGAAACCTGGGTGCGCGAAGGCGACGAGGACGCGCGCGCTGCGGTGCATGCGGCGGCGGAAGCCTCGCGCGCGGACAGCGCGTCCGTCTGGATCGGATTTGCTGCGGGCTGGTCCGGCGGGTCGCTGTCTCCGAACCAGGAACACCGGGTCGAGATGCCGGACGATCTGACCGCCAAGGCGGTCAACACCGCGCTTCTGATCGCGCTCGGGACACTGCCCGCCTCCGAACGCGACGAAGCCCTGAAATCATGTCTCTCCGCCGGCCTGTCTTTCGCCGGAGGAGGGGCCATGCCGGTGGTGAGCGTCAAGGCACCCGCACCGGCCATGTCTTAGTCGAAAGAAGGAACGCCGCTAATATGCGCATTACGCTCCAGATCGAAAATTTCGACCGGTTGGAAACCGGCGGTCAGCTGTCCTACAGTTGCACCGCGCGCGGTTTCGACATCGGCCGGCATGAGCATCTCGACTGGAGCCTGCCCGACCCGAATCGTGTGATCTCGGGCAAGCATTGCGAGGTTCGGTTCGAAGGCGGCCAGTTTGTCCTTTATGACTTTTCCACCAACGGCACGTTCCTGAACGGCGGCCAGACGCGGATGGACAAGGCGCATGTGCTGAGGTCCGGCGACCGCGTTATGATCGGGGATTACATTATCCTCGTCTCCCTCGAAGCCGCGTCCGGGCAGGAACAGCCTGCATTCGCTCATGCCGCCTCCGCGCCGCCTGCCGCCGAGAGCTGGAGCGCGGCTCCGGCCGGCACGGGCCCGGCCTGGCCGTCAACACCCGCGCCCGCTCCGCACGCACCAGGTCCCCACGCATCAGGGCCGCACCAGCCGGCACCATACCCGTCGGAACCAGCCGCCGGCCCGTGGGCGTCTCAGGGGCCGGGCATGGAAGGGCGCCACGCGCCACCGACATCCGATCCGGGCATCGGTACGCCTGCCGACGATGTCTGGAGCCAGCAGGGGCATGGCTGGGGCAGCGCCGATCCGGCGCTCTACGATCCCCAGGTGCATCAGCCGGACAGGGAACCGGCAAGACCTGTGCAGGCCGACCCGCTCGATCATCTGGCGCAACAGCCCCATCTGTTTCAGGACCCGGTAGCGGCGCCGCCTTCCGGTCTGTCCGCCGCTGCACCCGATACGCCGTTCCCGCCCGTTTCCGGGGAAACCGCCGGTGGGGCCGCGGAACCGATGTTCCAGATGCCTGATCTGGTTCCAAAGGAAGGAAACCCGGCCCCGCAACCGTTCGCGGAACCGGCGATCGCCGCGCTCCCCGAGCAGCCTGCCGCGTCACCGTTTCCCGAAGCGCCCGCCTGGCCGGCTCCCGAGCCGGAGGTCGCCGCGGTTCCGGCGCCTCGGCCCGATGCGGAACCGGTTCCGGACGCGGCCGGGAACGAGGCCGTGACCGCTCCCGTGCAGGCGCCTGTGGCTGCCGCCGAGAAAACCCAGGCGGCCGCTGTCGGGGTGCCTGTGGAGGTGGGGCAGCCGGCCGAGAGCACCGGACAGGCGCAGACCAATGCCGATGCCGTGGATTTCATTGCCGCTTTCGCGGAAGGGGCGGGCATACCCGTCGAGGCCCTGAAAGGCAGGGACCAGGAAGAATTCGCCCGCGAACTGGGCGGCATCCTTCAGGGCATTACCGGCGATCTGATGGGACTGCTTCAGGCGCGCAGCCAGGTCAAGGCGATGACCCGGAATGTCAATCGCACACTGATCATGCGCAGCGGCAACAATGCCTTGAAGTTCTCGCCCACGCCCCAGGTGGCTTTGCAGACAATGCTGTCGCACAGTGCCGAGGAAACGGGCTATCTGCCGATCACGAAAGCCATGTCCGAGGCCTTCAAGGACATTCAGAAACACCATGTGTGGACCTACGCGGCCATGCAGAAGGCTGCCGCCCGTTTCGACGAGACCCTGTCGCCGAAGGCGGTCGAAGCGGAGGGGCAGGTCTCCAAGAGCGCGTTCGGCGGCCAGAAAGCCAAGCATTGGGACCGGTTGCAGGAACGGTGGACGTCTTTGACACAATCATATGACGATGGTCTGGTAGGTGTTTTCACGCAATATTTCACCGAAAGCTACGAAGAAATGAGTGATGACGAACCGGGGCAGATGTCCGGACGATTTGAATAAGTATTTTTTGCAGTTCAGGTGCGCAATCGCGCCGGCAGCGTTTAGGGAGCAGTGCCTTTATGTCGTGGTATAGCAAGGTTGCATGGACCGAAGGCCTGTTTTTACGGCCACACCACCTGCAGCAGAGCGACCGTTACGCGGAACACCTGCTGGATGAAAGGGTGCGGCTGGCGTCTCCCTATCCCTGGGGCTTTTCCGACCTGGAAATCGATCAGGATGTCGGCCAGCAATGCCGCTTCGCCCTGCGTTACGGACGTGGCATCTTCCCGGACGGCACGGTGTTCAATTTCCCTGCGGACGGCACGCCGCCGCCGGCGATCGACGTTCCGGAAGATGCGGCCGGCCAGATCGTCTGGCTCGGCGTCCCCGAAACGACGGTCAACGCGGTCGAAGTGGCCAACGGCCGGGACGATGCGGCCACGCGATACGTTCAGGATCGCGAGACCATCATCGATTCGACCTCGACCGTCCGGCAGGAAGAGGAAATCGACGTCGCTCATCCGCGGCTCATCTATTCCATCCGCTCGACACCGCATCCCGGACAGGTCTGTCTGCCCGTCGCACGGATCACGGAGATCAAGGACCGGATCGTCATCACCGACGGTGCCTTCGCTCCACCGGTTCTGGCCTGTCATGTGCACCCGGTCATTACCGGCTGGATCGATTCCGTCATCGGCTGGGTGGAGCGCAAGCTCAGCGAACTGGCCCGTTACGCTGCCGATACGTCGGCCGGCGGCGGGCTGCAGAATTTCGACTACCTGACGCTGCAGCTTCTCAACCGAACCTATCCCTTGCTGATGCACCTGAGAAAATCCGCCTATGTGCATCCCGAGCGGGTCTATTCGGAATTTCTGCAGCTCGCCGGGGAACTGGCGACCTTCGCGACCGAGGAGCGCCGGGCGCGCAACTATCCGGTCTACGATCACGACAAGCTGCATGATATCTTCAAGCCGCTTCTGGCGGACATTCAGGCCTTCCTGTCGGCCGGGTACGACCGGCGTGCGATCCGGCTGCCGATCGAGCAGCTCGCACCGAATGCCTTCAAGTCGACCGTGGTCGACCGGAACCTGTTCTCGCAGGCAAGTTTTGTGATCGAAGTGGCGGCCCGCCGCCCGCTGACCGAAATCCAGAACGAATTTCCCCGCCTGTTCAAGGTCGGCCCGTTCGGCCAGATGCGCCAGATCGTCTATTCGAACCTGCCGGGCATTCCGCTGATCCACATGCCGGTGCCGCCGGCGCAAATCCGGGCCCTGACGGACCGGGTCTATTTCAGGCTCGACAAGACGACGCCGCTGTGGCGCGAATTCAGTCAGGATTCGGCGGTTGGATTGCAGTTTTCCGGCAACTGGCCGGAGCTGCAGCTTGAGTTCTACGCCATTCGGGAGGGACGTTGATGTCTGACAAGGACGACCCTTTCGGTGTTTCGAAACGCAAGGGCAAAACCATTGTCATGCCGAACCCCGGCGGCCGCTGGAGCGAAGACCAGTCCGCGGGGGCGCCCCATCAACCTGGCCAGCAACCGGGCCAGCCGCCACAGCAACCGGCGCATCCTCAAGCCGGCCCGGGCCAGCCACCTCATCAGCCGCCGCAACAGCCGCCCCAGCAGGGCCGCGGCGGGTCCGCCGATCCCTGGCAGGGGGGCGGCGCGGGCAGGGATCCCTATGCCGCCACCCCGGCAGGCTACGAATACGGACAGCAACAGGCTCCCGACCTCAGAACACCGCCGGCAGGACCTCACGGAGCCGCGCCGGGGCAGGGGCCTGGACATCCGCAGGGACAGCCCTCCGCGCAAGGTGCGGGGCAGTTGGCGCACACGCCGGACATCAAGCAGATCCGCGTGGCCAACCGAAATCCCATTTCCCGTGCGGCCGCGCCGTTGCTGCTGCTGCTTGGACGCCTGCATCTGACAATGACCGATGCGCAATTCGATCAGTTGATGCGCGACGTTTACACGTCGATCAAGACTTTCGAAACGGACCTGCGCAGTGCGGGGATCACGGATGAACAGATCCGCTCCGCGGCCTACGCGTTGTGCGCCACATCCGACGATATCGTTCAGAATCTGCCGTCTGCCGGTCGCCATCAGTGGACGCAATACTCGATGCTGACCCAGTTTTTCGGTCAGGCAACGGGCGGTGTGGAGTTCTTTCAGCTCCTGGAAAAGGCGAAACAGGATCCGGGCCGCAATTACGGCGTTCTGGAGGTCATGCACGCCTGCCTGTCGCTCGGCTTTTACGGCAAGTACCGGGCCATCCAGGGAGGGCAGCAGGGTCTTGAACGTGAACGCCGGGACCTGCATGAAATCTTGCGCCGGGTGCGCCCGCGTCCGGGCGATGACCTGTCCCCGCACTGGCGGGGTCTTGAGCTCCTGCAGAGGCGCACCGGCTTCTCCATCCCGATCTGGTCGGTCGCGGCGGTTGCGGCCGCTCTCCTGCTCGGTGGCTATGTGACCTTGATGCTGCTTCTGGCCAGCGGCAGCGAAGTCGTTGCGGGCCGGGCCGCGTCGATCTACCCGACGGGGCCGATCGAACTGGCCCGCGAAGGCTACCAGCCCAAACCGCCGCCCGCGCCGCCACCGCCCGAGGATCCGCCGATCGACTCGGTCTCCGACCAGCTTGCCGGTCTCGACGGCGTGGAAGTCATTCCGGCCGGGCCCTCGATCATGTTGCGCATGCGCGCGCAGTTCGACGTGGCAGCGTCGACCCTGCGTCCCGAGTTCAAGTTGCTGGTTGAAGAGGTCAGCCGGACCCTGGACAGGATCGACGGCGATATTCTCGTGGTCGGTCACACGGACAGCGATCCGATCCGCAACAATCCGCGTTTTCCGACCAACTGGCACTTGTCCGTAGAACGGGCCCAGTCGGTTGCCGATGTCATGCAGGCGGTCTTGCAGACGTCCGATCGCGTCCAGGTGGAAGGACGCGGCGCGGATGAGCCGATCGCGCCCAATACCAGCCGTGACGGCAAGGCGCTGAACCGGCGTGTGGAGGTTTTCCTGAAACCGTCGGGAGGCGTGAAACCGCCGGCCGGTGGATTGGTGATTAACAATTAGATCCCGGGCAACCGCGGAACAAGGTTTTATCGATGAAATTCTGGCTCGGCATAACGGCAATCCTTATCGGCATTCTCGCCCTGGTTGCCCTGATCTGGTTCGGCGGCCCGTTTCTGGCGATCGCGGGTGTGCGGCCGTTCGAACCATTGTGGGTGCGTCTGGTCCTCTCCCTCCTGATCCTTTTGTCCCTGGGAGGATGGCAAGCCTGGCGTGTCTACAGGCGCATCGCCGCCAACAAGGCCCTGGAGCAGGAAATTCTTCAGCCCAAGGCCAGCGAAGAGGACCTTGAGATCCTGTCGGAACGCATGAAGGATGCGCTCAAGACGCTGAAGACCTCGAGCGGCAGCGCGCGGACCTATCTCTACGATTTGCCGTGGTACCTGATGATCGGCCCTCCCGGAGCCGGCAAGACAACGGCCCTGATGCACTCCGGCCTGAAATTCGCAGCTTCCAGGGGCAAGGGGGAAGCGCAGAAGCTGGAAGGCCTCGGCGGGACCCGATACTGTGACTGGTGGTTTGCAGAGACCGCGGTTCTGATCGATACGGCCGGCCGCTACACAACGCAGGATTCGGACGCGGAGCACGACCGGGAATCCTGGCTCGGGTTCCTCAATCTTCTGCGCAAGGCGCGGCCGCGGCAGCCGGTCAACGGCGTCATGATCTCGATCAGCCTGGAAGATCTGATGACCCTTCCGGACGACGAGCTCAAGAAGCATTCGGATGCGATCCGCGCCCGTCTCATCGAGCTCTACAAGACCTTGAAAATCGATTTCCCGGTCTATGTCATCTTCACCAAGGCGGACACGGTCGCCGGGTTCATGGAGTTCTTCGGATCCTATCCGGAAAGCCGCCGAAATCTCGTTTGGGGAGCGACGTTCCAGACACGGGAAAAGACCAAGAACATGGTCTCCGAGACGCCGACGGAGTTCGACCTGCTGGTCGAGCGGCTGAACGAGGAGATGGCGGACCGTCTTCAGGAGGAGCCCGATCCGCGTGCCCGGCTGATGCTCTACGGATTTCCGACTCAGGTCGCCGCGCTCAAGGACAGGGTAACCGGTTTCCTGAATGCCATTTTCGAACCGAGCCGCTACTATCCCAATGCGGTGCTGCGCGGGTTCTATTTCACCTCGGGTACGCAAACAGGAACCGCCATCGACCGTGTCATCGGCTCGATGAGCCAGGCCTTCGGAACGGCCTATCAGGCGGCCGCGCTGTCGGGGCAGGGCAAAAGTTATTTCCTGAGTGATCTTCTGACCAAGGTGATCATCGGTGAAGCGGGCTGGGTGACCCATAATCGCCAGGCCGTGCGCGTTGCCACCGCGACACGCATCGCCGCCTATGCCGCCATCGCATTGGTGACGATCGGGCTGGGGAGTCTCTGGACGATCAGTTACCTCAACAACAAGGCGTTGATCGACGAGACCGCGAGGGCGGTGGACAGCATTCGCAGCTCGGGTGAATCCGTCCTGTCGGAACGGATCGTGCGCGACGACGACCTGCTCAGAACGGTTGATGTCCTCAACAAGCTGCGGACACTGCCTGCCGGCTATGACAGCCGGAACAATCCGACACCGTTCACGGAACAGTTCGGCCTCGGTCAGCGCGCGCGTCTGGAAGCCGCGGGTGTCACATCTTACCAGAGCGGGCTGGAAAGGCTGTTGCGGCCGCGACTTCTCCTGAGGATCGAGGACCAGATGGCCGAGGTCCTTGACAACCGGACCGGACCCGGCGGTGAGGATATCGACCGGCTGTACAATCTGGCGAAGCTCTACCGGATGGTGGCGCGCGACGCGCCGGAGATCGATGAGGACCAGATCAAGAACTCCTTCCGCGCGGATTTCGTGCAGAGTTACCCCGGTCCCCAGGGCGAGATCTTCCGTCAGCCCCTGAACCAGCATGTCGCCTCGATGCTGGAACTGGATTTCAGCGGCCGTCCACTGACCGATCAGCTCGACGGTGTTCTGGTCGCCGAAGTTCAGCGCGAACTTGCAAGAGTAAGCCTCGCGGAGCGCGGCTATGCTCTGCTCAAGTCACGCGCGAACGGACTGGCGAGTGAAGACTGGATTGCCGAACAGCGCGGTGGTCCCGATATGGAAATCGTCTTCGAAACGGAGAATGGCGACACCCTGGACACGGTCGTCGTGAACAAGTTTTACACCTATCCGGGCTTTCACCTGTCAGTCCTGCCCAATCTGGCCGGCATCCGCCAGGAGCTTGAACGCGACAAATGGGTGTTCGGAGAAGTCGGCGAGGTCAATGCCTTCAACGACCAGTACGAGTCGCTTCCCGGTGAAATTCTCGCGCTCTACACCCAGGACTTCATCGAAGCATGGGAAAGTGAGCTCGGGAACCTGAAATTCAAGTCGATGAGCGAGGACAAGCCGCTCTATACGACCCTTCAGGCGGTCTCCGCCCGCGCCTCGCCGGTTGTCCAGCTTCTGGAAAGCCTGCGCCGCGAAACCATGCTGACCCAGGAACAGACAAGTGAGGGTGTCGCCGGCGCGCTCGCCGGAGGCAGTGCGCAGAATGCGGGCTCGGAAGCCGCCGGCAAGATCTTCCAGCGCTATGTGCTGGATTCGTCCGGCGGCCTGAAACGCATCGGTCTGGAAGCAGGTCTGAAGGCGCTTGCGCCGAACGGCGTGACGGGGGCGATCGGATCGGCTGCCGGAGGTGGCGGGCCGGCCATCATTCCGGGCAAAGCGATCGAGGATCATTTCCGTCGCTACCACGAATTGGTCGAAGGCGAGAACAGCCGCAAGATCGATGCCCTGTTGCTCAACTTCAAGAACATTCTCGACAACCTTCTGATCGTTGCCAACAATCCGCTGCAGAGCGAGACCGCCAATTCCAACGTGCAGATCCAGGCCTCTCTGCTGCGCAGCAACGCGACCCGGTTTCCAAATCCGTTCGACAAGCTGATCCTGCAGGCGGCCAAGGAATTCGACGAGGAATTCAAGGAAACCTCGATCACCCAGCTGAACGAGAAGCTCAAGTCCCAGGTGGTCGATCAGTGCCGTCAGATCGTCGGCCGGAACTATCCGTTTGAAAACGGCCGGTCCGAAGTGCCCATGACGGAGTTCGCGAAACTGTTTTCCCCTGCCGGCCTCATGCAACGCTTCTTCGACGAAAACCTGAAGCCGCTTGTCGACACGTCGGCCAGACCCTGGACCTGGAAGCCGGAAGTCTCGCAGTCCGACCGTCTGTCGAATGCCACGTTGCGGCAGTTCGAGCGGGCCGACCTGATCAGGCAGGCCTTCTTCCCGACCGGCAACGCGTTTCCCTCGGTTGGCCTCCAGGTGGTTCCGCGCGCGCTGTCGCAACAGGCGGAAGCGGCAAGCCTCGAGGTCAACGGCAACGTCGTGTTTATTACGCGGGGCCCTGGTTTCAATGCGGAAATACAACCCGTTCCGGCCAATTTCGACTGGCCCAGCAACACGGCGACACCCCGTGTCGTCCTGGTGCTCCAGCCGGATGTGCCGGGGTACCGGTCCCGTCAGGAAATTCACGGCGACTGGGCCTTTTACCGCTTCATCAAGGCCAACCGGGTCAGTTCAGGTCAGAACAAGTTCGTCGTGCGCAAAACTCTTGGCGGGCGCCAGGTGGCCTTCACCGTCACCTTGCGCACCAAGCCGAACCCGTTCTTCCTGTCCGCGGTCGGCGATTTCAGCTGCCCGTCGAGTTTCTAGCAATGGGCTGCTGTTATTTCGGCAAGTTGCCGGCCCGTTCGGATTTCGTGATCGGCCAGTGTCCGAAGGGCTTTTTGAAGTTGTGGGAGCCGTTTGTGATGCAGGGGCTCGCGCAGTCCAGACTGGATCTCGGGGGCGCCTGGAGGCAGGCCTATATGACAATGCCGGTCTGGCGGTTCGAGATCATGCCCGATCCGGCCGTAGGCAACGCGCCGGAAGCTGTCCTGGGGGCGGTCATGCCGAGCGTGGACGGTGTCGGACGCGAATACCCGCTCATGCTGGCAGCCAGTACCGACCCGGTGGCCGGTATCGACACGCAGAGCTGGTTCGAGCAGGCCGAAATCGTCCTGAGGAGCGCATTGCTGGAGGAAACCGACCTGTCCGATTTTCAGAAGGCTGTCGAAAGCCTGGAGTTGCCGGATGTGCAGGGTGTCATGGAGAATCCCAAACCGGGTTGCAGGTTCGCCGCCGCGCCGGGCACGCAAGGTAAAGTCTCCTCCCTCTTCTGGTGCCGGGGCGGGGAAACGGAATTCGTATTCGGCTGTGGTGGGCTGCCGGATGCGACGGAATTCCGGTGGCTTCTGCTGCCGGAACGGTTTTCGGCCGCTGAAGAGCCGGACGGGCTGGCAGGGGAAAATCATGGGCGATACTATCCGGAGGATCATCGAACATGACGGAGAGTACTGAGGAAACCTTGCGCGGATTTGCGGTTGGTCTGACCGATGTGGGCCGGGTCCGCGATCACAATGAGGATACGTTCCTGGTCGATGAGGCCAAGGGTGTGTTTGCGGTGATGGATGGCGCGGGGGGATTGTGCAACGGCGCCATGGCATCGGGTCTGGTGCGCGAAGCGCTTACCGGAATCTCGGCGCCGAAAAGCGCCGAAGATCTTCTCGAGCAGTTCGAAAGTAGTCTGATCGTTGCCAAGGACCGGATCGAAGGGGCTTCGGCAAAGGCGGATGGCGCGGCGATGGGCACGACCATAGTCGCCCTATTGACCTATCAATCGGATTTCGCCTGCCTCTGGGCCGGAGACAGCCGGGTCTATCGGCTGCGCAACGGCAAGCTTGAACAATTGACGACGGATCACACCGAAGTTCAGGAACTGGTGGATCAGAAGGTTCTGACGCCGGAAGAGGCCCGAAACTTCGCACGACGGCACGTCATCACCCGTGCAATCGGGTCCAGCCTGGATCTGGAACTGGAGCTGGTGTCCGGAAACCTGCAAAAAGGCGACCGGTTCCTGCTATGCTCGGATGGCCTGACAGGCCACCTCGATGATCCTGTCATCGGGACCTTCATGATGAACGGCGCCGCCAGGATGACGGCCCAGAGCCTGATCAACGGGGCGCTTGAAAACGGAGGGTCGGACAACGTGACCGCGGTGATTGTGGATATTGACCGGATGCCCGCGGGCGAGGGAGCAAGCAACTTATGAGCCCATCCGACCAGCTGTTGCCGACTGGCACGCGGCTCAACAATCTCTACGAGATTGAGGAACATATCGCCGATGGCGGCATCGGCACCGTGTATCGGGCCAGGGACGTTGAAAGCGGGGATCCGGTCGCGATCAAGGTTCTTCTGGCAAGGTTCGCCAAGGACCCCATGATCCTCGACCTGTTCAAGCGTGAAGCCAAGATCCTGCGCAAACTCAAGCATGACGCGCTGACGCAGTATTTCGTCTTTGCCAAGGAACCGACGCTCGAAGTCTATTACCTCGCGATGGAATTCGTCGCCGGTCCGTCGCTCAGTACCCGTCTGGAATCAGGGCCCCTGGAGCCCGAGGCCGTGTTCCGGCTGGTCCATCGGCTGGCATCGGCATTGCAGGCGGTTCATGACCGGGAGGTGATCCACCGGGATCTGTCCCCCGACAACATCATTCTTCAGAACGACGATGTCGGTCAGGCCAAGATCATCGATTTTGGCATTTCGCGGGCGAATGCAGCCGGACCCACGATCATCGGAGACGGCTTCGCGGGCAAGGTGAACTACGTTTCGCCCGAACAGGTGGGTATTTTCGACGGCAAGGTCACCGCCCGCAGTGACATCTATTCGCTGGGGCTGGTCATCGCGGAATTGCTGCTCGGCCGTCAGGTCGACATGGGCGGCACGCAGGTTCAGATGGTTGACAAGCGGCGCCAGTTGCCGTCGCTTGAAGGTGTCGACAACCGGTTTCGTCCTCTCCTGGAAGCCATGCTGCAGCCCGATCCGGCAAATCGGCCCGGCAGCATGGCGGAGATCGCGGACTGGTCCCTGGGAGCTCCGATGCAAAGCCAGGCGGACGACCGGACGGTCATCATGCCGGCGTCCCCACCGCCCGAACAGACCTCGCTGGACACGCCGCCGCCGGCTGCCAACTGGGGCCGGCGCGTGCTGGTGGCGGTGTCGCTTCTCGGGTTTACGGCTGTGGGCGCCGCCGGGGTCTATTTCCTGGTCGGTCAAACGGTTCCGGAACAGGATCAGAAACCGGTTCTGGTGGCGACACCGCGCGACGATGCGCCCACGGCACCGGTCATTCCGGTTCCCGAGGCTCCGGAGACGCAGACGTCCGCGACTGACAACGGCGCGCAGCCGGAAACCGGCGCAACTGTCCCACCGCCGGAACCTATCGATATCGCACCTGAAAGACCTGCCGATCCGCCGCAGGACATTGCCGTTCAGCCTGTCGAGCAGCCGGTGCAGGAGGCGCCCGTCGCCCCGCTGACCCCCGAGGACAAGGTCCAGAAGTTCCTGAGCAGCTATCAGGCCGGAGATTGCATGTACCTGCAGCCGATCCGGATAGACGGCCGGTCGGCCGAGATCGAGGGGTTTGCTTCCCGGACGCCGCCCTTCATCAGTTTTGACCGTGATTTCACCCGGAGCCAGGGGTTCGAGGCAAAAATTCAGGTGAACCTGGTTGCTGACGCCCAGTGCCCTGCGATCGCCTTTCTCAGGGGAACGCCGCAGGGCAATGTCGACACGGGATTGCGGCTGGACATGCAAAGGACCGTTGTTCCCAACGGTTCGAACCTTGCCGGACGTATTTCGGGATACGAACCGTCGACCGGCGGTCTCGGGCTGATCTTCGTCAACAGCAAGGGCGAGGTGTCCAACCTGTCGCCCTACCTGCAGTCCGATGATGGTGGCGCGGGCTTTGTGGTCCCGTTGACCTTGAAGACGGTGGCCGAGGAAACCGGTCTGATCATCGCAATGGTCGGCCCGGACGTGACCGGCAACCTTTCCAGTCAGGCCGGAAAAGGTTCTGAAACCTTCTTCGACAATCTGATGCAGGGCTCCCCGATCTTGCGAGCCACGGCAACCACGGTCAAAGTGGTTCCCTGACGGACGACGATCGGTCTTGAGAACCAGGGTTTCGGATTGGCCATGAAACGCTACACAAAACCTATCCATCTTCAGGAACTTTCGCCCCACCGCAGGGCGGACAGTTCGTTACCCCTGATCAATGTCGTGTTTCTCCTGCTGTTGTTCCTGCTTGTGTCCGGAACACTGAGACCGCCGCTGCCTGACGAATTCACCTGGGCCGAGACGTCCCGCGACGAGGGCGCTGGCAACATTCGTGGTGGTCTGGTCCTGACCCGGGAGGGCCGGGTGTGGTCCGAGGGTCAGGCGCTGGAAAGCGGGGAACTCGCCGACTTCCTGATCCGGACCGCCGAGACGAGCGATCTTCTGACGGTACAGGTCGACAAACGGACCAGGATGGAAGCAGTCGCCACGCTTGCCGCGCAGGCCAGGTCGAGCGGTATCGCCCGGCTTACGCTCGTGACCGTCGAGGCGGATGGACCTTGAGCGCGGCGGCCTCCAGTACCGAACAGGGATGGGCCATTCCGGCCTATGTCTGGCCGCCGGTGCTTGGAGCCTCGGTTGCGCTGCATCTGTCCGTTCTGGTCTTCGGATTGGCAGAGATGCGCCTGCCGCAACAGGATCCGGCTGAACTGACCGAGACCGAAATCATCATCGAAAGCGGAGGGGTGGCTTTTGAGGACGTGGTCGCGTCTCCCCCCTGCAGCCGGAGGCGGCGGCAGTTGAAGCCGTGGATGTCTCGGCTTCGGAAGTTGCTGAAACCACACCTGCCTCCGGCGAGGTGAACGAATTGCAGCCTGTTGCGAGCGACGTGCTCGCAGCCTCCGACATCGTCGAAAGTGTGGAAGTGCTGTCCGTTCCAGACACCAACCCAGTGGAGGCCGTTTCCGCCAAGGTTCCGGATGTGACCCCGGCTGCTCCGGAAACTGCGATCCTGTCACAGGTCGAGACGATCGAGGCGATAGAGACGATAGAGGTAATAGAGGCTGGGCCGGCGGAAGTGGCACAGGTGCTTGAGCCCGGCGGAGACATCCCTCTTGCACCGGTAACCGACAGTCTTCCGGCGGATCCGTCCACGCTTGCGCCTTTCGACGTGGCGGACGTGGTGCCGCCGGCTGTCACACCGGCGGTTTCCACCACTGCCGCCGAAAGTGCCGTGATCGAACCCGTCACGGTCAGCCAGGGCACGGTCGGGCTGATCAGCGAGGACGTGTTGACGATCGTGTCTTCTGCGACTGAGGCGCAGCCGATCGCGTCTGTCGGTGTTGAGCCGGTTGCCCCGGCAGCGGTCCCGGTGTTCAGCGTCACCGAGCCAGAGCCAGAGCCAGAGACCGTGATTGCCGCCAACGCCGGGATCACACCCGTTGCGAGCGTGGAGATCGAGGCCGTGTCACCCGCGCAGGTCGTTTCCGCTGTGCAGCCTGCGGAAACCGTCGTGGCGGCGATATCGCCGAGCGAACCGGATACATCGGCTGTGCCGGCGGTGGCCCCGCCATCGGAACCGGCCGAGAGCGTCCCACCCGTGGAAGTCGCCACGATCGATCCGCTCGCCAGAATAACGAACTATGTCGAGACCTACGATTTCGGAGACTGTGCGCACCTCTCCGTACTGGCAGCGGGGTCGGACAGCGCATCGGTCACGGCGTTCGGGTCGGGCATTGACCCCTTTGTCAGGTTCGACAAGCGGTTCTCCGCGGATCAGGGCTATGAGGCGGCCATAGAACTGCGTCTCGTGACCTCAAGCCAGTGCGGCCTGTTGAATGCGCTTGGCTTGTCCGAAGGCATCGAGGCGGCCGGCCTGGTCGAGCTTGACGGCACGGTGGTCCGGAGCGGTTCGCATGTGACAGGGGTGATCCGGCGGGATCTGCCGCTGGAGCGCATCGCCGCCGCTGAACAGACCGGGCTGGATCTGAGCGGGAAGGGGCCGCCGGAACTTTACCTGATTGACGACGCGGGACAGATCCACGACGGCCGCGAGTTCCTGCTCCCGGTTTCCAGCGCCAGGACAGCCGGGGCGTGGCGTTTCAAGGTGCCGGTCACGCTTATGGCGAGCCAGAGCGAGGAAACGGCGCTTGTGCTCGCCATCTGGAACCGGCCCGCCTCACGTCAGCCGCCGCGCTTTAGGGTACAGCCGTCCGCACGCATCACGGATATACTCGCCCAGCCGGGGGTCTATTCCCTGTCTGCCTTCAAGGTCTCACCCTGAAGCTTGCGGGACACCGGCGCCTGCCGTGAACACGCCGGTCAGGAGCACCTCGAGGGCGGCGCGTTCTTTTTCGAGACGCGTTTCGAACCAGGTCACCGCGACCGAAACCGGGATCGCGACAGCGAGACCGCAGGCCGTCGTCAGCAACGCCACCCAGATTCCGCCGGCAAGCGTGGCCGGGCTTGCGGCGGCGCCTGAATCCTGCAGGGTCTGAAAGGTATCGATCATGCCGATGACGGTGCCGAGAAGACCGAGCAGGGGGGCGATCTGCGTCACGAGGTCAAGCGCCTTCAGCCAGCTTGCAAGAGCGAACAGGCGATCGGCGGCGCGCGCGGAGATCTCTTCGTGCAATCGTTCTTCTCGGATGTCGCGTTCCTGGGATGACAGGGGCTGCTGATCCAGCATCTGGATGGCATCCATCGCGCCGCGTACCAGCGACGCGGACAGAGACCGGTCCTTGAGCAGGTTTTGCGCGGCCTTGGCCCGATCGCCGGACCGCCACAAGGCGACGGCCTGGCGGGCCTGGTTGTTGCGCCCAACCCTGGCGCTCGAGAACTGAAAGACCTTCGCGAAGATGACGGCCAGCGCCGCCATGGAAATGACGAGCAGGATCAGGACGACCGGTCCGCCCAGTTCCAGCAGGGAGGTGGAGGTTTCAACCATGCGAGCGACGTTTCCTCAGATGGGTCATGATTGACGCAATATGACGTCAGTCGCCGAATTGAACGGGCGTGCGATTGCCCAGATCCATGAGATCGGGACAGTAGACGTCCGTGATACTGGGCGGAACGCAGTTCATGACGTTGTTGACATGCAGGCGCGAAATGCCGTCGCATGGTTTCCCGGCCAGGTCGAACTGCAGGATCTTGGTCTTTCCGGCGGAAATGCGCGAGAATTTCAGGCGCAGGAACTGTTCGACAAGCCCGTCCTTGTCGAAGGCGACCATCTCCAGGCCGAGCTGATCGATCGGACGTTCGAGCCCGTTGGTCGCGATGATCGAGAGCCGGCAGCCACCATCGGCGATCGGCTGCAACTGGTTGAGCTCAAGACTGATCTTGCCGGTCACGGTCTCGGCCTGAGCGCCCGTGGCACTCGCGACGCCAAAAACGGCAGCAAAAACCCAATGAACAAAAAAACGCATCGATACCCCCAAGTGTCCCTGAAAATCACGTGTCGTTGTTGAAATCAAATGTCAGGCCATGACCTGAAGCCCGTGAACCGGTTCAGTCATAAGACAGAAGAACCGTCCAGTCTTGCGCGCCCTCGGTTTCGATCTGAAAGAAATCGGCTTCGATAAGCCCCCGTTGCCAGCATTGATCCCCATCATACAGAACGAATTTTTCTTCCCGAATGCAAAGGGTAATGTCCCCAGCGAGCCGGCTTTCGCCAAAACCGTCGGCGACGTGAAGGTAGTAGCGCGCATTCTTGAGCGGTTCCTGCAGCACCTGGCTGCAGGCATTTGCGGTGATGGTCCACCAGCCTTCGCTTCTCAGCCCGTCGTCGGTCTCGTATCCGACAGCCACATTGACCAGATCGACCGACCCGTTGCACACACGCAAGCCCGCTTCGGCTGTCTGCGGCAGCAGGGACGCTCCTGCAGCCAGGCCGATGGTAACGAGGAGGCTGCGGGCCGGGCGAAATACGGCCGCCGCATAGCCGGACCTTTTATTCATCTGAACGGTTCCGGTTCGGTCAATTGAACAGGCACGCTACGGAAATGCTTCTCGGCGGTCAATTTCGCAATTGCGATTGAGCTCCGGAGAAATCTGGGTGACACTCGGCGGCCACTTTCAACAAACACCATTTCGTGCCTCGGTCCTGACGATGATCCTGATACAGACGCCGGTAGCCAGACGCAGGCGCATTCCGTTGACGCCTCTCATCGATGTGATCTTCATCCTGATCATGTTCTTCCTGCTGTCCTCGACCTTCGGCATCTGGCGCCCGCTGTCCGTTTCGCTGGAACGGCCGGTTCCCGAGGCAGGCACGCAGCAGGCGTCATCGCCCCGTGGTCCCGCCGTATTCATCGTGGTCCGGGCAGGGGAGCGCGCCGAACTGACTGTCAATGGCGTCGAACTGTCCTTTGGTGAACTGGCGGCGGAACTGGACCGATTGGCGGATCTCGGCGCAGAAACCGCGCTGCTGGTGCCGGACAAGGGCATCGATTTCCAGCGGGTCGTGCATGTTCTGGACGAGGCACGGGCATCGCGGCTGAAACGGGTGAGCCTGCATCTGGACTGACCGCCTGGCGCGGTTGCGCGGCAGTGCCACGGATAGCTCATGAAACAAATAGGTGCGCATTGAAAAGCTGGCGCATGAAAAAGGCGGCCCGGCACAACCGGACCGCCTGTTCTGTTTTCCTGGCCTGTATCAGCGGCCGATGGCGCCACCAATGATCCCGCCGACCACACCGCCGAGAAAGGCGGCTCCGGCCGGATTCATGCTACCACCGGAGTTTCTCTTGGTGGTCCGGCGCTTGTTGGTATTGCGGCTTCCGGCACTGCGCGACGCGGCAGCGGCCTGCTGCTTGCGGTTCACTTCGGCGATATACGCCGAATACTGCGTCGCGGTTTGCGAGGTCAGCAGGGCATATTGGGCTGCGGTGAAATAGCCGGTCGCGACAATGCCGTTGACGGTCTGCCAGGAGGCAACGCCCGCGCGGGTTTTCGGACCGAAGGCACCGTCCGGGCGGCCGACGTCATGACCGGAGAGATTCAGGCGGGCCTGAACTTCCCGGCGCGCCGTCCGGTTCCAGCCAAGGGTCGATTCCGTGATCTGCGTTCCCGGAATGGCTTTCTGCGGGTCCGGAAGCGTTGCCACAGCAGCGCCCGCCGGTGCGGCTCCGGGGACCACCCCGGGATTGATCGCGGCCACCTGGTTCTGGCTGCCCAGACGCTTGATGGAGTTGCGCGCGAAATCCGCGAACAGGCCGTTGGGGTAGGCAGCGAGATACGCCTCGTAGTCGGCTGCGGTGTTGCTGGCCTTCGCTGTTTCCCAGATCAGCTTTTCGCGTTCCCAGGCAATGGTGGACTGGGTCGCCGACGGCGACGCCGCGACCGCTGGCGCGGGCTGCTGGGCGGCGGCGGTCGGCGCGGTGCCGAGGGCGGCGACTTGCGCTGCCGGAGCTGCGGCCGCTGCCTCCTGCTTGTTGAGGAAAACCTCACCGATCAGGGACGCGTTCACCCAGGGACGCTGGCGTCTCTCGGTTTCTTCGAAGACGTCTCCGGTCACGCGGGTCATCACCGTCTGAATGGAGGCATTGGGCGTATCGATGTGCCGGATGAGCGCCGAGGTGAACGGGGAATTGGTGCCTTCACCGTCAAGCGCGACATCGCCGGGGCTGGTGGCGAATGCAATCACCGAGCCTTCGCCACCGGTTTCCTGGATCTTGATTTCCGCCAGACCGGAGCCGACGCTGCCGGACCGGCTGGGGCCCATGCGCCGCGCCAGCGTACGTGCCAGCGGATTGTCGCGGCAGGCATCCAGGAACACCATCTGAACCTTCACGTCCTTCGACATCTGCCGCAGGATGAAATCGACCGTGATGGTTTCGAAGTCGAGCGAGGTTTCGTCCTCGATCGTCGCGTCGATCGGTACGAGGTGATTCTGCTCGCCGACCTGCAGACCATGACCTGCATAGAAGAGGATCGCGATCTCCGCGCCATAGGCCTTCTTGGAAAAATTCATCACGGACCTGCGCATGTCAGCGTAGGTCTGGTCCTGCCCGGCGACAACGTCAAAACCCAGGCCACGCAGCTTGGCTGCCATTTCCTGGGCGTCGTTCGCCGGATTGGGAAGAGCTACCGTGTGCTCGTAGGCGCCGTTGCCGATCACAAGGGCAACGCGCTTCGCAAGTGCCGGCGCAGTTCCTGCAAGTATCATTGCCAGCACGGCGATCAGTCGTTTGAACATGTCCTGTCCTCTCGTAGATCAATGTTGCCTGTCGGTTGGACCGATCTTGAAACGAGGTTTGTGCCCTCTTGAGAACAGGCGTACCCCGATTGGCGATATGGTTCTGTAATACGCGTCACAGGAACTTGAAATTGGAAATGCTGCCCCTGATGACCCCGAGGAACCCCGCCAGCCCTGTCCGGCGACGCTCCCACTCAAATCAGAAGCCGACTATATCCAATTGTTTCCGAAAACACCACTTTCGAGGGCATGAATAGTGGCATTTTCTCCGATTGCCTGAAGGGAAGGTAAAATCGGGTGAAGTGCCGATTGCCCGTTGTTTCCGCTCGGTGTCTCGACCCGTCGGGCTACGGCGCGGGCGGCGGCGGCTGACGATGGATTCAGACGGGAGCTTCCGGGCGGGCCGTCCCGGTTGGAGCGACGATCCGGCACAGCGGTTCGCGCGTGTCCGCACAGGGCAGAGCCCATGCGAGCTGCGCGGTGTCGGCTTGATCAAAAATGGGGAAGAAAGTTGGTACGCCCAACGGGACTCGAACCCGTGTTTCCGCCGTGAAAGGGCGGCGTCCTAGACCGCTAGACGATGGGCGCGCGGTCGACGCGGCTGCGTCGTGGGGAGGCTTATAGGCGGGAATGGTTCGGCCCGCAAGAGCTTATGTTACAATTTTTTGCAGGCCCGGATCACCGGACCTGTCACTGTTGAAAACCGGCCTGTTTCACCACTCGCCGGTGTTCGGCATGGACGCCCAGGGGTCTTTGATTTCAAGAGCTTCGCCCTTTTGCAGAAGCTCGAAGGAAATGTTGTCCGGCGAACGAACAAAGGCCATGCGGCCGTCCCGGGGCGGGCGGTTGATCGTAACGCCTTTTTTCTGGAGGGTTTCGCAATAGTCATAGATGTCGTCGACCTCATAGGCGAGGTGGCCGAAATTGCGTCCGCCGGAATAGCTCTCCGGATCCCAGTTCCAGGTCAGCTCCAGCAGGGGCGCGGAATTGGCCTTGCCGGCTTCGATATCCTCGGAGGCTGCCAGAAAGATCAGCGTGAAGCGGCCCTTCTCGTTCTCGATCCGGCGCACTTCCGTCATGCCCATCTTGTTGCAGTAGAAATCCAGGGAGTCCTCGATGCTGGTCACGCGGACCATCGTGTGCAAATAACGCATGTCCTATCCTTTTCCTCTCGCGAGGCGCATTTTCATTTCTAGGGGCACCGGACAGGCCGATGAAGTGCATAACCAGTCTGCCCGAAGCGCAAGACTTTGTGGCACAATTCAACAAAGGTTCCTACCGGCGCATTGTCGTTCTGACCGGCGCTGGGATCTCGACGGAATCCGGCATCCCGGATTTTCGCTTACCTTGCGGCATCTGGTCCCGTCGGCAGCCGGTTCAATACCGGGATTTTCTCACGCTGGAGAGCAAGCGCCTGGAAGACTGGCAGCGGCGGTACGAGATGCTGGCGTTTTTCCACAGCGCGCTTCCCAATGCCGCGCACCGGGCGATGACCGGTCTGGCCAACGCGGACCGGCTTGCATGCCTGATCACACAGAATGTGGACGGGCTGCATCAGAAGACAGGATTTCCGGAAGACCGGCTGGTCGAGATCCATGGCAATTCCACTTACGCGTCCTGTCTGGACTGCGGCGCGCGCGCAGACCTTGAAGCGCAGCGGGCGTGTGTTGACGGCGGGCGGAGCCCGCGCTGCAACTGATGCGGCGGGCTGCTGAAGGCGGCGGTGGTCAGTTTCGGCCAGCAGATGCCTGATGACGCCGTCCGGAAAGCGGCGGGCGCAGCGCAGGATTGCGATCTGTTCTTGGTGCTTGGCTCCTCGCTGGCCGTGCATCCGGCCGCGCAATTGCCTGCACTGGCGGTCAGGGCAGGTGCTGAACTGGTGATTCTCAATCGCGACGCCACACCGCTCGATTCGCTGGCGTCCACAGTCATTCGAACGCCGCTTGCTCGAACATTTGCCGATTTCGGAGGGCCAGGGGCCGATATTCCGTAAATGGCCTGTGGTTAGTTCGTTAATTTCCCTTCTCGTCGGAAAGCACAATGTTATCCTTTTATTAGGAATCAGCAATCGGGCGAGTCGGGTTTTGCCCACAGTTGTGATGATGCGGACCAGGGACGGGACAAAAGGCTATGGGGGTTAAGACCGCACGGGAACCCCGCGCACTCGATACGATGACGGAAGATGTTGCCGTCGATGTCTTCGAGATTGCCGGAACGATTAAATGGTTTGATGTCGGGAAGGGTTATGGCTTCATCGTTCCGGACAGCGGCGAGGAGGACATTCTCCTGCATGTCACCTGCCTCAGGCGGGACGGCTTTCAGACCGCCTATGAGGGTGCGCGGGTCGTTTGCGAAGTGCTTGACCGGCCGCGGGGCCTGCAGGCCTTCCGCATCCTGTCCATGGACGAAACCAGTGCCACGCATCCCTCGCAACTGCCTCCTTCCAGAACCCATGTTCAGGTCGTCGCCGAAAGCGGCTTCGAAAAAGCCACCGTCAAATGGTTCAACCGGGTCAAGGGCTTCGGTTTCCTGACACAGGGCGAGGGGACGGAAGACATATTCATCCACATGGAAACGCTGCGGCGCTTCGGTATCACGGAGCTGCGTCCGGGGCAGGACGTTCTCGTGCGGTTCGGCGCAGGTCCCAAGGGACGCATGGCGGCCGAGATCCGACCGGTCGGCACCGGGACCCATATTCCCGCTTCCCACTGATCGCCGGTCGCGGTCGCACCGCCGTTTTCGCTCGAAAGCCAGGGCCGGACATGTTCCGGCCTTCTTGTTGGCCGAACGTTCACGGAAGTTTTTCTTTTGTCGGCCCTGCCTCGAAGGCAGGGTGATCCGGTGTCAAACTCCTGCATCTTCAGTGTTGCGTCAGGACGTGTCTGAATGCTTCTCCACCTGTCCCGCCCGGTTCTGTTCATGGTCTTGTCCGTTGTCGCGACAATGGCTTTTTCGGGTGCCGTCCGCGCCGACACCCCGCAGACGGATCTGCCGGTCGAAACGCTGGTCGTCACATCCGCTGACCGGATCCACCGCTTCCAGGTGGAGGTCGCCGCTAGCGACCGCGAACGTGCCATGGGGCTGATGTTCCGCGAAGAAATGGGACCGGACACCGGCATGCTGTTTGTCTTCGAAAGCGAAGACCAGCGCTATTTCTGGATGAAGAACACGCCGTTGCCGCTCGATATCATTTTCATCGGCGCGGATGGAGCCATTGTCAGCATCGCATCCGGCACCACTCCGTTTTCCACAGACACGATCCCGTCCGGCAAACCGGCCAGGTTCGTGCTGGAACTGAATGCGGGCCGGGCTGCGGAGCTGGGGATCGAGGCCGGGGACACCGCCAGCAGTCCGTCGATGACGACCGACTAGGTCCGAGGCGCCGCCGACTTTTCCGTCCGCGCCGGCACGAAGGTATTTTACGGATCGGGTTTGCCCCGGAGCGCCATCCGGCAGGGCGATGGCGCTTGCGGATACGTGGCATCTACACGTTCCGACAATCCGTGTACCAAACGGGACATGCCTCCCTGACGGCAAATACTATCTTCCTTCCAAACTGAAAATACGGCGCTGAAGGAAATCCAGATGCAGGCACGCGCGCTTGTGGTCGATCTCGGTCGCTTGCTGAGCATTGATCTTGCTCCTGACAATTCCGGGCACTGCGCACTTCGGATCTCCGGGACAGTCGTCGTCGTCGCGGTGAGCGAGGACGGCAAGACACTGAGCTTCGAGGCGATGATCGCGGATGCTTGCGAACATGATTTTCGCGCGGCTTTGGAGGCAAACCATTCCGGTGACTTCGGCGCGACTTTCGTCAGCCTCGATCCCGTGGAAACTGCGTTTATCGCCAGGGAGGTCATCGCGGCCGAACGGGTCACCGGCGATGATCTGAAGATCGCCGTTTGCCGGTTTGTCGAACGTGTGGCGGCTTTGCGAGCGCATTTGGTTGAGGGAGCATCGCCGGAGCTTGTGTCCGAAGATCGCGACACGGCAGGTGAAGTGGTCCTGATGCGCGTCTGAGACTTTCGACATTTGAGTTTCATGCAATTTTTCGAGATAGGGGAACGGCACCATGGGTGGCATTCGTCTGGACACAACACAGTCCATTCAATTGATACACACACAACATCAGGAGTATGACCCCGATACGCAACAGCAAGCCTGGCTGCAGCCGGTTCCCGGTCATGTGACCAACCGGTTGGCGCGTGAGGATGCCCGTCCGAGCTATACGACTTTCGTGGAGGTTCTCGGCGTGTCGAATGAGAAGGGGGAGGCTATCGAGAACAGACTCACCTATCAGACCAGGGAAAACCTCAGGATGCGCTGTGCGCAGATGATCCCGGTCGAGAAGAAACTGTTCGACGAGATATTGACCTTCAAGCACTACGCGCGCGCGCACACGACGGAAGACATGCGGATGGACATCCGCACGATCCTGACCGCGGTGGTGGCCCAGGGCTGTCCGCTCGATCTGGCGACGGTACTGCGCAAGGACCTGAAGCATATGACAGCCGAGGAGGTGGCAGACCTGGCGCGCCGGCTTTCGTATGACGATTGTGCCCTCTTCGAGCTTGAGTTCGACCCGGAACGGCCGATTTCACTCGAGGTATTGAAGACAGGCCTGAAAACGTCGCTCGGTGAACTGCTCTTTCACTTGCGCCTGGATCTGGACGAAGAGCTCCTGAATTTATTTGATTCTCTGGCCTATCAGAACAACAACGAGCCGCAGCAGGATATTGCGAGAGGCCTGTTCAAGTTGCAACTCGGAGATATTCAGGGCGCGGCGGAACTGCTTGGACAAGCAATCACCAACCTCACCTTCATGGATCGAAATCCTGAGGGGCTTGAGTTGATGAGCCTCCTTTTGGCGCGCGCCCCGGTCGAACCGGATCGCGCGAACCAACGCGAAGCAACCGTGATCTTGCAGAAAATTATGATTACAAGGATCCGCGGCTTTACCGTCGCCCGCGATGAAACCGGTCAGTTGCAACTCGAGCGCGTGAGCAACGTCAAACTCCACATCGATCAGAAACTCACACAGGAACAGGTCGACAACATCAGGGCTGTCTTTGAGGAGGTCTGTGACAAGCCATACAGCAGGCTCGGCGGGATCCTTGAGTTTGCCCGATACGTGCGTGACCAACGGCGGGAAAACCCTGATGCGGCGCTGGCGGACTTGTTTGCCGCCTTCGAGCCCGATCTTTCCACCGTGGTCGACGAGTATGGATTTGGCAACTGCATCAGCCTGGCGGCGAAATTGCAGAGCAGGCTCGCTGACATCGGTATTCAGTCGATCGTGACAGGCATTGCGAATCCGGGGCTCACGGGACTGTCCCTGACGCAGGACCAGTCCGGCCTCGTGCATCACACGGACGTGGTCATCCCCTACATAGGCGAGGACAATGAGCAGCATCACGTGATGATTATTCCGGGTATGGGAGTGCAGCCTGCACCCGGTGTATACGGGCAGGAGTTTTTTGGTGATCACACCGAACCGTTTCAGGGTCTCTTCTATCTGACGACGCCGGAGGGAGAGGGGGTGCAGATAGGCACGGTGCAAAAGGACGCGATGGGGCACCTGGCCAAAATCCAGTCCCGCAAGGAAGCGCCGGATGGAACGACCACGACCGTGTTCGGTGTCGATCTGAACAACGGCACGATTTATCTGAACGGCAAGGCCTCCGAAGAATATGCCGGCGCCGAGATCGGTGAACGGACAGACCGGGGAAGGGTCGTTCTGAATTTCCGGGAGTTGATGTCAAATCCGGATGGCGCCACAACCGTGATGGTCCCGACAGAAAATGCGGGCACCGAGCCCATGGAAATGACAAACCGTGAGGCCTGCGAGCTGTTTCTGACCTGTCTGGGTCATCAGTTTTTCGAGGATCAACCTGATCCGGAGGCAACAACCGATCTGTTTGTCGATGACATGATGGCCTTTCTCGAAATCGCCGAGGAATACGGCGACACGGTTCTTTGGCCGGCCGTTCGGGAAACGAAAAGCTGGCTGGCCGGACATGGCACTACCGGTTGAACTCAAATGCAATGACGTCAGGAAAGCATGATGACTGAGAAACAGACGCGCTCGGAACTGACCCGCGAGCAATTGCACGCCATGGCACGCCGGATCCTGAAGCAGGGAGGCGATACACCCGCGGTAGCCCTTCACGCCACCTTCGGTGGATCCGGCGCGACCGGGTGGAACGACGAGGCGGAACCGTCCGATCCGCCTTCCGCGCCGCCAACGCTGGGCAATGCCGACGCGAACGACGTGTGATCGGACGGGTTTTCCTGCTGAAAACATCCATGACCGGCTTTGCGACCTGCCGCCAGGTCTCGCACCTGTGCCGGCTCTGCCTGATATCCGCTTGAGCGGGGACCGGTTTCGCTTCGCTCGACGGGGTCAATTCAGATGAACATGGCATTGAGGGGGTGGCGGGGCGTTTGTCGTGTCTCCGGTCGCGCCGTGACTACGTCTCGGGCGTCCATGGATCGTGGGTATGAAGACTTCCTGGCCTGTTCCCGCTTGACGGAACCCGCGAACGTCTTTACACCCCAGAAATCAGCAGTCGGGGCATAGCGCAGCCTGGTAGCGCATCTGGTTTGGGACCAGAGGGTCGCAAGTTCGAATCTTGCTGCCCCGACCATTACTCCAGCTTTCAGAAACGCCGGTTTTAGCAGCGATCAGCGTCAGGCAGCGATGGCCGCGCATTTCGTGGCGGCAAGTGTGCACTCTGATCTATGTCTTGAAATTGTTGTGATCAGTCCGGCGCCAAGACGCCCAAAAAGGCTCGACACTGGATCGGGTTACCGGTCGTAGGCCTTCAGGAGAAGGGACATCACGTTCAGGAACTCGTCGCGTTTTTCACGAGACAGGTCATCCGGATCCGAAACGCCGTAGTCGAGGGTCAGAATCATGTCCCACATGGTATCGATATTGGCGGCTTCGATTGCAGCTTTCAGATCGTCAGTGCTTACAGTGATCGGTCGGACATGTTCCGGCACATACGCGTCAAGCGGTTTCAGATGGTCGTGTTGCATATTCTGGTCTTGCTCATTCTCTTCCGTGAAGCTGACCCGTTCCGGGCGCCCGCTCCCTGATCGGTCTGTTCACGCAATGATGCCCGAAAAAACGTGGGCCGATGACTGCTTGTTCACGTAAAGTCAGCTCATAACACGACGGGCGGTCTGCTGTCATGTCACGATAGTGTCACGCAGGCGCCATCGACTGACAGCGTTAACACGGGCTTTCAGCGGAATTTGTTCAACGTTCGATGTGGCCGAAAGGCCGAGAGAGCCAAGATCGGTGTTGACTCTGGTGGCAAAGGCGGGAAAAAGCTCCTGTAAGAGAAATTGACTCTCCGCGATCCGATTTGAGGGCTGTTCACATGGTTGCGCGCATCTATCGTCCGGCAAAGACCGCCATGCAGTCAGGCAAGGCGAAAACCCATCGCTGGATACTGGATTATGAGCCGGAGGCTGCCAAGTCCGTCGAGCCATTGATGGGCTACACGTCTTCTTCAGACATGAAACAGCAGATCCGGCTTTATTTCGAGAGCCAGGAAGACGCGGTGGCCTACGCCCGGCGTCACGGCATTCCGCATCGGGTTGAAAAGGTTCACGAGCGGAAGGTGCGCGGTTCGGCCTATGCGGACAATTTCAAATTCAACCGTGTGGCCCCCTGGACACATTGAACGCGCGTTCCGCGTGCCGGCGCAATCGTCCCGGCATGCCTGTTGATTGCGGATAAGCGGATCGAATGAAGTTTCATTTCAGCGATCAGGACAAGGAACCGGATCCGTTCGGCAAAAACACGGCCCCGTAGCTCAGCTGGATAGAGCGCTCGCCTTCTAAGCGAATGGTCGCAGGTTCGAATCCTGCCGGGGTCGCCATTTTTTCATTTTCAAGAATTTCATTTCTCGCACTGTCGCTTGCCGGTTCCTGGCATGCCGCGAGATCACCGGCTTCAAGTCGTTCGTGTCGACAGGTCCTGGAAAGGGCCAATGCGACCCAGGGTCAGAGCCCGTTCACATGTTGAAATGGTATGAGTCTATCTGGTTGTCTGCCAGCTGCGTTTGAGCGCAAAAATGTCCGGTTTCCAGGCAGGCGCAACACTGCAGGCGGGCAAGTCGGTAATGGGCCGCTGGGATGTGCAAACGGCCACCATGTTCGACATTAAGGTGTTCGACCGGGCAGAAACTTCGGCCGGGCGACATGACTTGACTGAACAGAGCAGCGGTTCCGGTCGTGTGGCGAGGCAAGCCTCGGTCAATGCAAGCCTCAGAAGGGACCGGCCCGGACCTCGCCATCCCGGACCATGCCGGGAGCGAAACAGATCAATTCGCAGGGTCGCAATGGGCGCCTGCTGCAATTGGAAAGGAGAAGCGCCGCCCGGATGTCTTCGGCACGGCGCGATCTCTTGTCGCCAAGTGGCGGCTCAGGCTGATTCGGCTTTTCCGGAATCCATCGTCTTCTGACCCACCATGAGAGGGGTGATCTTGGACTTCAGGATCGTATCGACATCTTCGGACCCGTCCTCAAGGGACTGAAGCGCCATATCGAGGAAATAGGAACAGAACGTGCGACCGTCCTTGTCCGATTCCTTCTTTGTATAGCGGATCATGCGCTTGATCGCTTCGATTGCCGGCTCCTGTTCAATCTCGGTACGGTCCGGTTTGACAACTGTCTTAGACATAGCACTACCCACCAGTATTCGTATTGCCGATTGCAGCAACGCTGCTGTGACCATCCACCAAAATCATGCTGTTGCAGCGTGAAATGAGCGTGATAAGGTGTTGTTGTGTTTCCGGTTGCGCGATATTCGCAGTTGCGCAATCACGGATCCGAAAACCTAGAATTCAAAAACGGGGAATTGATGGCAATCGCGTCCTGCTTCGCATGTCTGGGACGGCCTTTGCTCCTCGATAAGGACCAGGATCCCGTCGCGGTAAAAACCCGCAAGGCGCTGGCGATCATGGGATATCTTGGCCGCATGGGCGGCCTGACGTCGCCAAGGGAAGCGCTGGCCGATCTGCTGTGGAGCAGCACGGACAGACACAAGGCGATGCAGTCGCTGCGTCAGGCCCTTCGCCAGCTCAAGACGGCCGAAGAAACTGCCGGCATCGATGTCGTTCGCTCCTCTCCAGGTCATGTTCAGCTCGATCAGGCCCTCTTCTTTTCCGATCTGACCCGGGTTCTGGAATTGGTGAACCGCGGCAACGCGTCCGACTTCCGCGAGGCGGAAGAGCTGTGGCGCGGCGAATTCATGAGCGGATATGATGACATAGATCCGGAATTCTCCGACTGGCTGACAGTGGAACGGGAACGGGTCCGCTCGGAAGTGGCCAGTGCGGCGTTTCGGCACCTCAACGAGATCTCCGTCGACGACGAAGGCGCGAAGGTGGAGGCCGGCGGACGCTTTCTCCTCAAGATGGATCCGGCGTTCGAGTCGGCGCATCGGGTGTTGATCCGGCTGTATCTCAAACTGGGCCAGCGCGAACGGGCCGAGCAGCAACTGCGGACCTGTGAACGCGAAATGCGGTTGCACCTGGATGCCGAGCCGGAGGAGGAGACCAAAAATCTCCTGCAGCGGGACGACGCCGCTTCAGTCCGCCACGAGGGCCTGCAGGACACCGGGGACGTGAAGCCCATCAGGGGTTTTCTTCCCAACAACGAGGATGTCGTCCGCCTCCCGGAAATATCGATCCTGTCGACGTCGCTGTCAAAAAAAGGCCTGGGCGATGCCGTGCACCTGAGGGAAGAGGTGGTCTCCGGCCTGTCTTCATTCAGGTCGTTTGATCTTTACGAGTCGCAATATTTCGGTGACGAGAATTTTCCGATGGCGACGCTGGTCAAAGGCAACGACCTTGGCAGTTATCTCCTTCGTTTCCGACACGACGAGCGGTCAGGAAAAATTGCCATTCAGTTCGAGGACCGTGGCAGCGGACAGATTGTCTTCAACGAGATCGTGGATCCTGCGATTTGGGATGGAATTACCAAGTCTGCGAGCCAGATCGTCAGCCGCGTGCATTCGTTTGCAACAAATCGTCTTCGGCATCCAGCGAATACAGCCGTATTCGCGCGTTGGTGCCAGGCCGAAGCCCTCCTGTGGGATTTCACGCCTCAGTCAGATGAAAAGGCCATGCATCTGCTGAATGAGCTTGAGCGGACGCACAGCAGTTTCTCGATGACATATGCAGGAAAAGCGTCGATCATCATGAAACAGGAGCTTCATTTTCCTCTTCACAACAGAACGACGTCGGATGGAATCAATGGCCTGCTCAATGTCGCCGAGCGCGCAATTGTCCTGGATCCCTGGCAAGCGGTGAATCAGCGCGTGTACGGGTGGGCACTGATCTTGTCCAACATGCCGGAAGAGGCCAGGCGCGCATTCCACAATGCCGGACGTCTGAGTTCCGCCGATCCGGCGAACCTGATGTCTGTTGCGGAAGGGCTGGCGTTTTCCGGAGATGTGGATGAAGCAAGAGTGACCGCGGAGCGAGCCTTCAATCTGTTCTCGTTCGTGCCACGCGTTTTTTATGAGTATATGGCAAATATCTTTTTCGCGGCAGACGACTATGAAAACGCAATTCGACAAATTGAACGCGGTGCTGGGCTGAGCATAGGCGGACTGACGACACGCGTCGCCTCTCTCGTTTGCGCAGGCAAGCATGACGACGCCATTTCAATACTGACGACCTTTGCCGATCGCCGCGGCGAATTGTTGAAAACCTCACCTGAACTGGCTCAGGATCCGGTGAGCTGGAGACGCAGAGTTAACTTTTTCCAGGACGAGAACGTCAGGGAAAACTATGACAAGGGCGCCGCAATGGTGCAAAAATTCCTGTTCGAGTGATCCCTGTCTGCACCTATTGAACCAGACTGGCGATCCCTGTCAGATAATCGGCATCTTCCTGATTGAGTTTTTCCTTGTTCAGCCTGTAGGGCAGAGAGACAACTTTCTCGCCTGGGGTCTGCTCAACGACGGAAAAACGGAGCAATTCGGTGGTCTGGCCGGGCAAGCCGATGTCCGACAACAGTTTTTTCGGATCGGCCTTGAGTGCTTCCGACAAGGCCGGGTCCGTGGCCGCTTTCGCGAGCAGCTCTCCCAGAGCCTTCACGTTTCGATTGTAGTAGGGAAATCTTGCCATCTTGCACGCTCTGGGTACTCCCGCCCGAACCATGAGCGGTTCGGGCGGAGTTTAAGGGCTTCAGTTGATCCGGACCGATTATTCCGGCAGATCTTCGTAGAAGCAGCTGCCGAGTGCCAGCATTCCGAGCTCTTCGAAGTAGGTCTCGTCATTCGCGGCAACGCGTGCTGCATCGACTTCGGCCGGGATGACCAGGTGGACCGTGTCGGCGGTGTCGGCCAGGATCGTCAGATTGCTCTGTACGCCGATTTCTGCCAGAACTTCAGTCGGGTTCTCGATCAACTGATCGCGGGCAGCGGCATCCTGGATGATTGCGCCAAGTTTTGCTCCGATTTCGAGTTCGGTTTTCGATGTGTTGATGGCGTTCATGATAAGCCTCCTGAAGTTGTTGTTGAAAGAATGTCTGCAAGGAACTTGGATGGTCACCGGGCAATTCTGAATTTAGCGAAGCGTTAGTAAAAAATTATCTTCACTAGTCTATAGTTGCTTTATGACTGCTTCGAAGCAGAATGTAGAATGAATTGGCGTCTACTCACAATAGTAGTTCCGACAATCTGCGATGGATGCAATTGCTGGGTGAGTAACGGCGCCTGGTCGCTGCTGTGGAAGGGGTTTCAATGATGCGGGTCGGGAACAAGGGGCAGGCTGTGCCCGGCTCGGAAAACGCGCTCGAGGGGCTTGCCGAAGGCGTGATTGCGGACCTTGTCCGTGTCGGTCTGGTGACCGCCGGCGCGGGCGCTTCCCGGCTGGAGACATTCAAGTACGAGGAAGCCTTGAACCTGTTTTCACCGCTCCTGACGCATTTCGACGTCAGGCTCAGGCCGATGTCGCGGCCTGGCTGCCCGGTCTGGTTCTGCACGGGCATCCTGAAAATGAGTGAGTCAACGGCGGCAGCCCGGGGGGCTATGGTCCGGGGAATTCCTGCGGGCGGGCAGGGAATGCGGAGAGCAAATGCAGCCATAAGTTGTCTTGGCGAGATGGCGGAACGTGTAAGCCTTTGTAGTCTGGGTCCCGAAGATCCGCGGACGGTTTCCAGATGGGTGGAGCAACCGGAAGTGGATTTGGCCGGTCTTCTGGGATTGAGCGCGACGCAAGAGAAGGCTGCTGCCTGCGGCGCGAGTGTGCCTGCCAGGGAGGGGCCGGTTTCGGATCCCGGGTCGTCGGCATCCTCCGCCGGGTACGTCCCCTTGCGCAGTCTGATCACCGGTCAGGTCTCACAGTTGCCAAGTTTCGGTGTTCTGTTTCAGGGTGCTGAGCAGACCGTTGGCCCGTTATCCGGGCTCGCATCCAGTACCGGCTGCGCGGTCTGGTCGTCCCTGGAAGGCGCGCGGGAGCGTGCGTTGCTTGAGCTTGCGGAGCGGGATGCGGTGGCTCAGATGTGGTACAACCGCCTGGGGATAAACCGGATCGTCAAGACCTATCTTCAAAAATTACTGCCGAGTGAACTTTATATTTTTCTGAATGAGCAGTCGCGTGGTTGGGGTGTCTATGTGCTCGAAACCGATCTGGCGGTTCAGGTTGCAATGGCGGTGTCCTTTGATCCCGGTGGACGTGGATGTGCCTTTGGATCTTCCGCGGGCTGGGATCTTCCCTCGGCTTGCACGAGTGCAATTGAAGAGATGCTGCAGTCGGAAAATTCACTTGCCCTGATGGACAGGGCCTACCCCGACAAGGAGACGGCTACAGATGGCAGGAGCCAGGAACCGCGCCAGCTGGCCTATGCGCGCCACAGTTCGATTCTTGACGACCTGCCTTTGAAGACAGCGCCGACAGCGCGCGACAGTTTTCTGACGGATACATACAGTTACGCGGATCTCCTGCAGAGTTGTGCCGATGCGCATATCGAAATCTGGGAATTCGACGCCACGCGCCCGGACCTGGGCATCCCTTGCATCAAGCTGCTCTCACCGGACTTGTGCACCTGGGAGCCCCGGTTCGGGCGGCGGCGGCTGTTCCAGGGGGTGGTCGATCGCGGACTGCGCGCCAGCCCCGCATCGGAACAGGACTTCGCCGCGCGTCCGTTTCCGTTCTAGGGCCAGCGGACAATCAGGTTTGGGTCGCGTCTCGACCGGCCCCTGAGTGTTTCCAATCTCTGGCACCCCTGACTGCAGGCGGCCAGATAGGCGGGCAGACAGCGCGTCAGCACATTGGAATTCCGTACCAGACACTTCCCGGACATGGTGGTTTGACAGCCGGAAAATGGCCAGTTAAAAAACATGACTCCTGAATTCAAGTTTTAGATGCAGGGCGTCCGGATGACGACTGGGTCATCCAATCTCTGGAAGAAACTTCTGGCGGGGACGTACCCCGCCATTTTTTTCCGATTGGCGTCTTCAGCGAAGACGTGGACGTCCGTCTGCGTGGGGCCGGGCCAGCGTCATGACCCAGAAATTCCGCCACTTTCCGGTATTGCGGTTGGTCCGGGCGATGCCCACCCGGGTCACATGCGGATTGAGCAGGTTCTTGTTGTGCCCCTCGGACCCGCGCCAGCCGGCGAAGGCCGCCGCGAGATCCGCGTATCCGGCCCCGAGGTTTTCCGCGGCCGCGGAGTTGGCGTAGCCTGCCTTGTCGAGACGTTGGGAAAGCCCGAATGCGCTGTGCGCCCAGGTCTCCATGCTGTCACGCTCGGCAATGTGCCGCGCCATCTTCTGGGACACCGCATCCAGTTCGCTGTCGTGGCGAAGCGCCGGGAGGCCATGTCTCTCGCGGTCGTTGTTGATCATCGACAGCATCTGCGCCTTGTCGACCGGCTGGTCGGTCAGAACGGTTCTGTCCTCGAGTTCGCCGCCGCCGGGCACGACACTGCATGCAGACACGGCCACGCCGATCAGAAACAGCGCAATCGCGGCGCGTCTGCCGTGTAAACCGGTGGCCGGCTTCATCAGGTTTCGTCTCCCGGCCAGACGACGCCTTCGTCGGAGAAGAAATTGTAGGGTCCGGGGAAATCTTCCACATAAGTCATATGGGTCACCACGCCTGTCCGGTCCGAATGGTGGTGCAGAAAATAGGCTGCCGGCTCAAAGTTGAACATGGCCGGCCCGTCTTCCGTCAGATCAAGCGCGACCTGGTGCCCGGTGCTGGGGGCCAGCGTCATGATCCGGCCGGCAAAGGCGGCGATGATCGGCCTGTGCAGATGTCCGCACAAAAATCTTTCGACATGGGCATGCGGGGAGACGACGTCCGCAAGTGCCTCGGCATCGGTGAGGCCTATGGCGTCCATGTGCTGGATACCCGAGAGCGCGGGAGGGTGGTGCAGGGCGATCAGGGTGGGGCGCCGGTCCTCCCGCAGTTTTCCGTCAAGCCAGGCAAGTTGCGCCTGTCCGAGTTCCCCGCAAGGACTGCCGGGCAAGTGCGTGTCGAGCGCGATCAGGCGCACGGTGCCAATGTTCACCGCATAGCAGATCTTGCCGTCCGCGGTCTCCGTCAGGCCCGGAAAACCCGCCATCTCGCGGCGCATGTCGGCTGTCCCGTCGTGATTGCCGGGAAGAAGGTAGACCGGCATGTCCAGTCGGGACAGAAGGCGTCTGGCAACCGCGTATTCCCGCGGGTCGCTGCGGTCGGTAAGGTCGCCGGTGATGACGAGGGCGTCCGGAACCGTTTCAAGAGACCTCAGCGACCGGATGGCCCGCTCCGCAAGCATGTTCGTGTCTGAAACGCGATAGCAGGCGAGCCCTCTCGGGCGCAAATGCAGGTCCGTCATATGCGCGATCAATGTCATTGATAATCCACGAGTCCCGACTGATGATTCAATGCCCCGGACGATAGCCCAGCAAGGCGACAGGGCAAGCACTTGTTTCCCTTTTTGAAAAGCTCATGTAGGAGAAACCTTCAGGGAACGGGGCAGGCGGTCCAATCCTTCCCGGATGTAGTCACTGAACGCGAGAATCGATGGTGGACAAGAACGACGGCGAGAAACACCCGGCAACGGACCGGACGGCTGGGAAACAGGACGGAGGGACCACGCCGGTGCCGCCCGATCCTGAGCCGGTGGTCGAACGACCGCGCAAGCCGGTCTGGCTGCACATTTTCGGTCACGATATAACCGCACCGTTTCTGCTGCTCCTGCTGTCGCTGGTCCTGTTCGCGCCCGGTCAATGGACCGTGCCGCCGCTGGACCGCGATGAGCCCCGTTTCACCCAAGCCACCAAGCAGATGCTGGAAACGGGCGACTACGTCGACATCCGTTTCCAGGAACAGGCCCGGCACAAGAAACCTGTGGGCATATACTGGCTGCAGGCCGCCGCTGCGAAACTCACCGGGACAGGCGCGGAAGCGCCGCTTTGGGTATACCGCCTGCCGTCCATCATTGGTGCGACGCTGAGCGTGCTGGCATCGTTCTGGCTGGCGCGTGCATTCATGGGCCCGGCGGGGGCCCTGCTTGTCGGCGGGTTCGTCGCTTTGGCGATCATAGTCGGCGTCGAGGCGCGCCTGGCAAAGACCGATGCTGTTCTGCTTGCGTCAATCATCGTCGCGCAAGCCGCACTGGCGCGGATCTGGCTGAAAGCTTCCGACAGACGCATGTGGGCAACGGGATTCGTCTTCTGGACGGCGCTGGCCGCCAGTGTCCTGATCAAGGGGCCGGTCGGACCGATGGTGGTCGGGCTCACGGTCGTCGGTCTGTTTGCCCTGACGCGCAAGTTTTCCTGGTTCAGGGCCGCGTCGCCCCTGCTCGGCTTCGCCTGGTTCCTGATCATCATCTCGCCGTGGTTCGTCGCGATCTGGATCGCGACCGACGGCACCTTCTTCACCGAGGCGATCGGAAGGGACCTGTTCGGCAAGGTTGGTCAGGGTCAGGAAGGCCACGGCGCGCCGCCGCTCACGCATCTGGGGGCGATGCTCGGGGTTTTCTGGCCGCTGCCGTCGTTCTTTCTGATCGCGCTGCCGCTGATCTGGCGCGAGCGCAAAAGCCCGCTTGTCGTTTTTTCTGCCGCCTGGTTCTTTCCGAGCTGGATCGTTTTTGAACTCGTGGCGACCAAACTGCCCCATTACACCATGCCGGTGCTGCCTGCGCTGGCGCTGCCGGTTGCCGCGGCGATGATCGAGGGAGCGGGCACGGGCACAAGGGCCACCTTGCGCTGGATCGCTGCCATCTTGCTGGCGCTGCCCGCCCTGGGTCTGGCGGTCGCCACTTTCGGGGGACCGTTTGCCCTGCAGACCTGGCCATCGCCTCCGGGTGTCGTCATCGTCTCTCTTGCCGGCGTTCTCGCGATCGCCGCTGCCGGGCGTCTTTTGCGCGGGCCTGCGCTTTATGCAATGCCCGCCGTGACCCTGTCGGCAATCTGTCTTGCCATTGGTATCTGGGGATTTGTCGGCCCCGCGCTCACGCCTGTGTGGGTGAGCCCGCGCCTGGTCGCGGCCCTTGACGAAATTCCGGGCTGTGCGGACCAGGGGTCCCGGCAGGTGGTCACGGCAGGTTTCCATGAGCCGAGTTTCATTTTCCTGGAAGGCACCGACACGCGCATCATATCACCGAAGGGCGCGGCCGAATTCCTGAGCGAGCCGGCCGGCGCGGACCCAGCAACCTGCCGGATCGCCGCGATAGAAAGCCGGGAAGAAGCGGCGTTTTTAGCGGCCGCGAAGGAAATTGGTCTTGTGCCGGAGGCGCGAAAAAGGGTAGAGGGCCTCAATATAAACGGCGGCGACAAGGTCGATATCGCGCTATATCAGAAAGCAAGTCCGCTTACGGGTACACAAGACCACCATGCAGAGCAGCAGTAAATATGTCTGGCATATTCTGGCGCGCATGCGCGGGAACATGCGGCGCGCTGCCATTTTGTTTTCCGGGCGCAGGGAGCGGGCACGGCAGAACCGGGACACCCTGCCACCGGGACAGAGGCCGCAGGATATCCTCGCCGTCCTCCTGCTGACCGTCGGGATCGCGGTGGTCGCGTTCGATGTGCCGACCTATCCCTGGCTGCGGTCGCTTCCGGGTGAATACCGGTCGGCTTTCCGGACATTCACCGATTTCGGCAAGGCGGACTGGATCCTGATCTCCAGCGGTGTCACCTGTCTGGGCCTGCTGGCGCTGGACGCGGGCCGCTACACATTCAGGCTGCGCATGGCCATCGGCGCGCTGTTCACCTACGCGGCTTTCATTTTCTACTCGGTCGCGGCAACGGGTCTCCTGGCTATCGCGTTCAAATGGTCGCTCGGTCGGGCCCGTCCGAAGCTCTATGAAGAAGTCGGACCCGTCCGGTTCGATTTCCTGGCCTTCGACGGCACCTACACCAGTTTTCCGTCCGGCCACTCGACCACGGTCGCCGCGCTTGCAACCGCGCTGGCTTTCATCTTTCCCGCTTACCGCTGGCTGATCGTTGTCGGAGCCTTCTGGCTGGCTTTCAGCCGGGTCATGGTCGGTGCGCATTATCCAAGCGATGTCATTGCAGGCACGCTGCTCGGCATGACCTTCACGTTTTTCACGGTCCGGGCCATGGCCCGGCGCCGGATCGGCTTTCACCTGTCTGCCACCGGCAAGATCGAACCCAATTTGAACCGGCGCTCGGCGATGGCCTGTCTGCGTGCGGCCTGGCAGGTGAGCCGCGGACAGCGCGGCGCCGACCGGGTCGTGATGGACGCCAACAGCGCTGATGTCGCAGAACGGACGGACCCATGACACAAAGCTTTCTGGAAGGGCTGGCTGCCGGCAGCGGCAGCCTTGCCGTCACGGTTGTCGTCCCGGCGAAGGACGAGGCGGAAAATCTGCCGATCCTTCTGGACGAGATCGAGGAGGCCCTGACAGGCCGGCGTTTCGAGGTGATCGTGGTCGATGACGGCTCCACCGACGGGACCGACATCGTGCTGCAGGACTATGCGGCGACCCACGACTGGCTGCGGCCTATCCGGCACGAAGGATCCTGCGGTCAGAGCTGTGCCGTGCGCACCGGGCTGCAGAATGCGCGCGGGGATGTCGTTGCCACGATCGATGGTGACGGGGAAAACAATCCGGCCTATATCCCGGATCTGCTCGATGCCCTGGAGGCCGCGGGACCAGCGGTTGCCCTGGCCGCCGGGCAGCGCCTCGGGCGCAAGGCAAGCCTGGCCAAACGCTATGCCTCGAAGGCCGCCAACAAGTTGCGGGGCGCTCTCCTGAGGGACCGGACCCGGGACAGCGGCTGCGGCCTGAAGGCTCTGCGCCGCGAGGTCTTCCTTCAGTTGCCGTATTTCGACAGCTGGCACCGGTTTCTTCCGGCCCTGGTGATCCGGGAGGGCTACGGCGTGACCCATATCGACGTCCAGGACCGCCAGCGCCGCCACGGCACGTCCAAATACGGCATCTTCGATCGTGCGCTGATCGGAATTCTGGATCTGTTCGGAGTTTGGTGGTTGCGCCGCCGCCGCAAGAAAACTCCGCAGGTCCGACCGCTCACCTGACTGTTCCTGCGGAACGAGACCGAATAACGGGGCTTACCGCCCGACGAAACTGACTGGATCCGCCTCATGGACGCACTTCTGAACTGGTTTCACGCCGTCTTTGTCGAGCAATTCGATTTCTGGATCATTCTGGGGTTCGTTGCCCAGTTCTTCTTCATGATGCGCTTCATGATCCAGTGGATCGCCTCCGAACGGGTCGGCCGTTCCATCGTTCCGGTCGCTTTCTGGTTCTTCTCCATCGGCGGCGGTTCGCTGCTCCTGATCTACGCTGTTCAGCGCCAGGATCCGGTCTTCATTGCCGGGCAGGGACTCGGCCTCCTGATCTATTTCCGGAACATCTGGCTGATCTTCAAGGAAAAGCGGAACGACCCGACCATCTGACCGGGCCGCTCCCAGGGGCCTCCTCAGCCGAACGCTTTCGTCAGGGCCTGGTCGAGATCGCCGATCAGGTCTTCGGGATCTTCCAGGCCGATATGAAGCCGCACGGATTGCCGGTCGGGATCGAACGGGGACGCCGTGCGCATGCCTTTCAGGCGAACGGGTATGGCCAGGCTTTCAAAGCCGCCCCAGGAATAACCCAGCCCGAACAGATTAAGCGCATCGAGAAAGGCGAAGGCCTGGTCTCGGGCGGTGCCGTTGGCGAAATCAAACGCACACAGGCCGGAACTCCCGGAAAAATCGCGCTTCCAGAGGGCGTGGCCAGGGTCTGTTTCAAGGGCCGGATACCGGATCGCACTGACTTGAGGCAGGTCCTTGAGCCAGTCGAGAACGCTCAGCGTGTTGCGCTGATGGCGCTCGAGCCGGACCGAGAGGGTTCTGAGGCCGCGCAGAGCCAGATAGATGTCATCTGGAGCGACATGACAGCCCATGGCGCCGTAGAAGCTGTCGAGCCCTTTCCAGGCCCGTTCGCTGGCCGCGACCGTTCCAAGCATGACGTCCGAATGCCCGACGATGTATTTGGTGCCGGCCTGAATTGAGAGATCAACGCCGAGGGACAGTGGCTGGCAATAAAGCGGACTTGCCCATGTATTGTCCATCAGCACCATGGCATCGATGTCATGGGCGGCAGCGGCGATGGCCGGAACGTCCTGCATTTCGAACGTGAGCGAACCGGGTGCTTCGGTGAAGACCGCGGTGGTTTCGGGCCTGAACAGCGCCTTGATACCGGCGCCCAGGCCGGGGTCGTAATACTCCACACTTACGCCGAGACCGGGAAGGACCGTGTCGGCGAAGTGCCTGGTCGGTCCATAGGACGTGTCGGCGACAAGAAAGTGATCACCCGATTTGACACAGGACAAAACCGCGAGCGCAATCGCGTTGAGGCCGGAATTCGCGATTTTGACACCGGCCGCGCCCTCGATTTCCATCAAGGCGCCTTCCAGGGCGTCGGTTGTCGGGTTGCCGCGCCGTGCATAGGTATATTGCTGGCCGGCCGTCAGCATCGTCTGCACATCGGGAAAAAGCACGGTGGAGGCGTGCACGACGGGTGGATTGACAAAGCCATGAAAGGCGAGGGGATCGCGACCCGCATGGGCCAGGATCGTGTCTAGACTCTTTTTCGACAGGGAGGAATCCTTGCTCATTTTGTCCTTCTTGAGTGTCCGGGCATTTCCGGCTCTTCTTTAATGTTTGAATTCAATGCATTAGATCACGATATCGGATTGTCGGTTTTCTTCAACCCATGTGGTCGCTTTGTGATTTTGGCGGCGTTCGAAACGGCTCGATGCAACGATCGCGGGACGGGCCGGAGACCAGGTTGCGCCTGCGAAGACCTCGCGTGAAGGGCGAAGGCTGAAGACTGTCTGGCATCGGTAAGCTGTGAGGAAGGTTTCGCGCGTTGCCGCCTGCTGTGAATGCACCGATGGGTACGCAGTTGCGATCCGGAATCTCGATCTGATCGAGAATTAGTCAGCATGTGTCGCAATTCTGGACATGTTCGCTATTTGTGCATCAATCAGGGCGGCAATTGGCGAGCGGCTCAGGAATTTTGGCGCGATAGACGCAGCAAGTACTTGACCCGCACAGTCAAATGCCATCGTATGGGTGGGCAGGGTTGGGACGATCGACATCTGGAGGAAACAGCTTTCAAGGCTGGGAACTGTCCGGAAACGAGATGGGGAAGATGTCTTTCGAACAGACCCGGCAATAAGAAGTATGGGTAACAAATAAAGGCTGCATATCCATGTCGAAAAAAATCCTTCCGCTCGTAATCGGCGCTGCTATGGGAGTCGCCGCGACGACGGCTGCCGGTGCAACGACGCTGGAAGACGTCAAGGCCAAAGGCTTCGTTCAGTGTGGCGTGAGCCAGGGTCTGCCGGGCTTTTCCAATCCGGATGCCCAGGGAAATTGGACCGGTCTCGACGTTGACCTCTGTCGTGCGATGGCGTCTGCCGTGTTCGGCGACGCGAATGCCGTCAAATTCACGCCGCTGTCCGCCAAGGAGCGTTTCACCGCGCTGCAATCCGGCGAAGTCGACGTTCTGTCCCGCAACACCACCTGGACCATGTCCCGCGACACTCAGCTGGGCCTGAATTTTGCCGGTGTGAACTACTATGACGGTCAGGGCTTCATGGTCCGCAAGGACCTGGGCGTGAATTCCGCTCTGGAACTTTCCGGCGCCTCCGTCTGCACGAACACCGGTACCACAACCGAGCTGAACGTCGCTGACTACTTCCGTGCGAACAACATGCCGTACGAAATCGTCGCTTTCGAAAAAGCCGACGAAGTCGTCGCGGCCTATGATGCCGGCCGGTGCGATGTCTACACGACGGATGCCTCCGGCCTGTACGCGCAGCGCCTGAAGCTGACCAACCCGGGCGACCACAAGGTTCTGCCGGAAATCATCTCCAAGGAGCCGCTTGGACCGGTTGTTCGCCAGGGCGACGACGAATGGTTCAACATTGCCAAGTGGACCCTCAACGCGATGCTCAACGCTGAGGAACTCGGCGTGTCTTCCGAAAATGTTGACGACATGAAGTCTTCCGACAATCCGTCCATCAAGCGCCTTCTGGGCGTTGAAGGCGCATTCGGTGAAGCCATCGGTCTGTCCAACGACTGGGCTTACAGCATCGTCAAGAACGTCGGCAACTACGAAGAGTCCTTCAATGCCAACGTTGGTCCGGACACTCCGCTCGGCATTTCCCGCGGCGTGAATGCGCTGTGGAGCAACGGCGGCTTCATGTACGCTCCGCCGGTACGCTGATCCTCTTGCGATATTGAGGATTGCAGGGGTTCCGGCGGGTGACTGCCGGAACCCTCAATAAATTCCACGCATAATAATCGGACGGACAGTCCGCAAGCGCGTGGGGGAACAGACTGCGTCCGCCGACAGGGGCGTGCCGGTGACGGCACGATGGGGATGCAGGACAGACATGATCGGGACACGGCGTGAAGCCGGTCTTCTTCATGGCAACTTGGGCGAGGTTCTATGTCAGTAATGGAGCAGGACTCGGCGGGGGCGCCGGCGCGTGCTTCGCTGTTGAACGATCCCAAAGCCCGCGGGCTGTTTTATCAGGTCATCCTGATCGCCGCGCTGGTGTTCTTTGGGTATTTCATCGTTTCGAACACGATCAACAACCTTGAACGACAGAGCATTGCCTCGGGTTGGGGCTTTCTTGGAAATACAGCAGGATTTGGCACCAACCAGTCGTTGGTGGAATATGCTGAAAATTCGACTTACGGCCGGGCGATATTCGTCGGCTTCCTGAACACCCTTCTGGTGGCCGGGGTCGGTATCTTTTTTGCGACGATTATCGGTTTCGTGGTCGGCGTTGCGCGGCTCTCGAACAACTGGGTCGTCAATCGCATCGCCTACTGCTACGTGGAACTTGTCCGCAACGTTCCACTGCTGCTGCAGATCTTCTTCTGGTACTTCGCGGTCCTGCGGTCCATTCCCGGCAAGCGGGACAAATGGTCCCTGTTCGACACGGTCCACCTGAATATTGGTGGATTGCGGTTGCCGAAACCGATCTGGGAACCCGGTTCCCAATGGATCGGCTACGCGTTGATCCTCGGAATTGTGCTTACGATCGCGGTCTCCCGCTGGGCGCACAAGCGCCAGGACGCCACCGGCCAGCAGTTTCCCACGTTCTGGACCGCTCTGGGCCTGATCATCGGCCTTCCGGTGATCACCTATCTCGTCACCGGAATGCCCGTTGCCATCGAGCATCCGAACTTTGTCGAAACCGGTCCGATCCTGCGCCAGGGTTTCGAGTTGAACGTCGGCATCAATGTGATCCCCGAATTTCTGGCGCTGACGGCGGCTTTGTCGATCTATACGGCCTCGTTCATTGCCGAGATCGTGCGGGCGGGCATTCAGGCTGTCAGCCACGGTCAGACGGAAGCCGCGCACGCGCTCGGCCTTCGGAGTGGCCCGACGCTTCGCCTGGTTGTCATTCCGCAGGCAATGCGTGTGATCATTCCGCCGCTGACGAGTCAGTATCTGAACCTCACCAAGAACTCGTCCCTTGCGGTTGCCATCGCCTATCCGGATCTTGTGTCCATGGGAGGTACCGTCCTGAACCAGACCGGTCAGGCAATCGAGATCATCGGCATCTGGATGGCGGTCTACCTGTCGCTCAGTCTGCTGACGTCGGCCTTCATGAACTGGTACAACCAGCGCATGGCGCTCGTGGAACGGTAAGGAGCGCACATCATGAACAAAACTGAAATGTTCCAGATCAGGACCGAGGAGGCGCCGCTCTTGCCGGCGCCGGTCTCGACCACCGGTGTGATCGGCTGGATGCGGCAGAACCTGTTTTCCTCCATCGGCAACACCGTCCTGACAGTCATCGGGATCCTGATCGCCTATTTGCTGATAGCGCCCTTCATTCAGTTCGCGTTTGTCGACGCGGTCTGGTCAGGGGAGAACCGGGAAGCGTGCCTGGCGAAGGATGGCGGTCACAGCGGTGCCTGCTGGGCTTATGTGAAGGCCTATTTCCCGCAATTCATCTACGGGCGGTATCCCACGGAGGAGGTCTGGCGGGTCAACATCGTCTATTTCCTGTTCGCTGTGCTGCTGGTCCCGCTTGCCATTCCGAATGTCCCGTTCAAGAAGATCAACGCGATCCTCTTTCTGGGCGTGTTCCCGTTTGTGGCGCTGATCCTGTTGACCGGCGGCGATTTCGAGATCGGTTTCTGGACATGGCTCGTGATTGCTCTGATTGCTCTGGTTGGCGTAGCTGCTGCACTGCTGCTGATGCTGATCGGCGGACGCAGCTTCAATGATACGGTGCCGGTCCTGACCGCGTTTGTCGGCTCGGCAGCGGTCCTGGCCATCATCTTCCTCGCCGCATCGATTGATTTCGGCCTTGTCGAAGTGGAGACCGCCCAATGGGGGGGGCTTCTGGTGACACTGGTGATTGCGGTGACGGGCATCGTTGCGTCACTGCCGCTCGGGATTGCACTCGCACTCGGGCGTCGGTCGAAAATGCCGATCATCAAGATGGTCTCGATCATCTTCATCGAGTTCTGGCGCGGTGTGCCGCTGATCACCGTGCTGTTCATGTCCTCGGTGATGCTGCCGCTGTTCCTGCCGGAGGGCGTGACTTTCGACAAGCTGCTGCGCGTCTTGATCGGGGTGACCCTGTTCTCCGCAGCCTATATGGCGGAAGTGGTGCGCGGGGGCCTGCAGGCCATCCCGAAGGGGCAGTATGAAGGGGCCATGGCACTTGGACTGCGGTTCTGGCCGATGATGTATCTCATTGTCCTGCCGCAGGCGCTCAAGCTGGTGATCCCGGGCATCGTCAACACCTTCATCGGTCTGTTCAAGGACACGACCCTGGTCCTGATCGTCGGCATGTTCGACCTTCTTGGCCAGATCCAGTCGTCCTTCACCGATCCGACCTGGTCGACGCCCAGCACCGGCCACACCGGTTATCTGTTCGCGGCGATGGTGTTCTTCGTCTTCTGTTTCGGCATGTCGCGCTACTCCATCTTCATGGAGAACAAGCTGCATACCGGACACAAACGCTAGACAACTTGCATCCGGGGCGCGCGAACCAGCGCTGCGCCCCGGCCCGAGACACTCTTGGAGTAGAATTCATGACAGCAAACGCAGTACGTGACGAGGAACTCGCAGCCGACCGTTCGAAAATGACGGTTTCCGATACGGATGTGGCCATTGAAATCAACAACATGAACAAGTGGTATGGTGACTTTCATGTTCTTCGCGACATCAACCTCAAGGTGATGCGCGGCGAACGGATCGTTATCTGCGGCCCCTCCGGGTCGGGCAAATCGACCATGATCCGCTGCATAAACCGGCTGGAAGAGCATCAGGCCGGCCAGATCATGGTGGACGGCATCGAGCTGACGGACGATCTGAAGAAGATCGACGAGATCCGCCGGGAAGTCGGCATGTGCTTTCAGCACTTCAACCTGTTCCCGCATCTGACGATCCTGGAAAACTGCACGCTGGCGCCGATCTGGGTGCGCAAGATGCCGAAAAAGGAAGCCGAGGATATTGCGATGCATTACCTGGAGCGGGTCAAGATCCCGGAACAGGCGCTGAAATATCCGGGGCAGCTTTCCGGTGGCCAGCAGCAGCGTGTCGCGATCGCACGGTCCTTGTGCATGAGCCCGAAGATCATGCTGTTCGACGAGCCGACCTCGGCACTTGATCCGGAAATGATCAAGGAAGTTCTGGACGTCATGGTCGGCCTTGCGGAAGAGGGCATGACCATGCTTTGCGTGACTCACGAGATGGGTTTTGCACGCAAGGTCGCGAACCGCGTGATTTTCATGGACGCCGGCCAGATTGTCGAGCAGAACGAGCCGGAAGAGTTCTTCACCAACCCGCAACACGAGCGGACCAAACTCTTCCTCAGCCAGATCCTGCATCACTGAACCGGACTGGATACAGTGACCGTTGTTGTCAGAAAGGTCTTTCTTGGACTTGCCCTGGCAGCAGTGGTCCTTGTCGTCGCAATGGTCCTTGGAACGGTGGTTCCAAGGGCCATTGCTATTCCGGACGCCGGAGCCGGGCCGATGTTTCGGGCGGAGGCTCCGCGACGGCGTATTCTCGTTCTTGCCAATGCCATCCACACTGGCATCGCGGTGCCTGCCGATCCGGATGTTCTGGAGGCTTTCGCATTCGTTTCAGGTGAAGGCCTGCCACTCGATTACCCCGGTGTTTCCTGGATTGTCTTCGGTTGGGGCGGACGGTCCTTCTACTTGGAAACCCCGACCTGGGCAGACCTCAAGCCGGGTCCGGTGATCGATGCGCTGACATGGGATCGTTCGGTGATGCACGTCCGGCGGTCGGGAGATATCCCGGTCTCGCTTTCGAACGTCCGCGCTGTGAACCTGGCGCCGCCGGACTTTGGCAGGCTGCTGTCAGCGATCAGATCAAGTTTCCAGCCAGGTAACGCCGGTATCCCGCGCCGGATAAACGGCGCGGCCTATGGGGATCATGATCTCTTCTTTCCCGCCAATGGCGGGTTCAATGCCATGGCCGGCTGCAATACGTGGACGGCGCATATGTTGCGGATTGCCGGTCTGACCACCGGAGCCTGGACGCCGTTGCCATTCAGTCTTGTCTGGTCTCTGGATCTGCACGCGGCGCCCTGATGCTGGTTGCGCGCGCGTCCGGAATGCGGCGGTCAAACGGACGGTCAGGCCGGGCCGGTGACGACCTCCGTGTCGTCGCGGCTTCCCCATTCGGCCCAGGAGCCGTCGTAAAGGGCAAGGTCCCGGACGCCGAGAGCCGTCAGGCCGAGCGTCAGTATCGCCGCGGTGACACCGGAGCCGCAGGTGGTGGTGACCGGTCTGTCAAGGTCCAGCCCTGCGTCCCGGAAGGCAGCGGCGAGGTCCTCTTTTTGCAAAAAGGTGCCATCTTCGCCGAGCAGTTTCGTGAATGGCAGATTGCGCGCCGTTGGCATGTGACCGCTTTGAAGCCCGGCCCTCGGTTCCGGCGCGTCGCCGGTGAACCGTGCCACGGACCGCGCATCCAGAATTTGACGCGCTCCGGAGGAGGCAGATTCGCGGACATCTGCAAGATCGGCCACGGCGCCGTGGTTGAGACGGGACGAGAAATGACTCTGGACCCTGCGGGGCGTGTCGTCGTCAAACGGCCTGCCTTCCGCCCGCCATTTGGGGAAGCCGCCGTCGAGCACATAGACACGTTCCGCGCCCATGGTGCGCAGCGTCCACCAGACCCGCGGAGCGGAATAGAAACCGAAATCGTCGTAGACCACGAGGGTCTGACCATCGCCGATACCGAGTTTGCGCATGGCGGAGGAGAACACATGCGGCGCGGGAAGCATGTGCGGCAGGTCGGAGCCCTTGTCGCAAATCTCGTTGACGTTGAAGAATACCGAGCCCGGAATATGGGCTTCCGGATAGACCGGAGGGGCGTCTGGATGGGTCACCGGTGGCATCCAGGCATTGATGACCACCAGATCGGGAGACGACAGATGATCGGCCAGCCATTGGGTCGACACGAGCGGGTGGTCGGTCATGCTGTTTCCTTAAGTCTCGTAAAGGCCCTTGGACCTGTGCCAGTCTTCGATCGACAGGTCCGGATATTCCTGGAAATGAACGTGACCGGGTCCCTCCGGTACGTCGATCCAGTCAGGTTTGAAAGCCAGCATGATATGGACCGTCTCCGGCGGTCTTGGCAAGGGGGTGTCGAGCGATCCGGCATGCGGGTGGACAAGATCCGGCCAACGCGGGTCCCAAACCCACAGATGAGATCCGCAGGTTCTGCAGAAATGGCGTTCAGCCGGGCTGGGCGTGCCGTCGATGACCGCGTTGTAGATCCCCTTGGCCTGCGCTCCCTGAACTTTCAAACTACCCGCTTCCGCCATCAGATTGATTGCATGGCCCGAGCTGCCACCGACCTTCCTGCAGATCGAGCAGTAACAGCGCATGTACGGATACGGTGTTTTGCTCTCCATCTCAAAAGTCACCGCACCGCAATGACAGCTTCCTGAAAGTTTCATGGCAGGCCTCTCCAATAGCGGCGTCAGTCCGTCAGGCGAATGCGAACGCGTCTGTTCTGTTTGCCCTTCTTCTCGATTTTTCCCAGGGCAAGCGCGCCGATCTCCGACGTTCGCGTGACATGGGTCCCCCCACACGGCTGCAGGTCGATGTCGCCGCCGATTCTCACCAGACGCACACGACCCGATCCGCGTGGCGGCTGCACCGACATGGTCTTGACGAGGCCTGGATTGGCATCGAGTTCGGCGTCGGTGATCCATTCCGTGGTGATTTCGTGGTCGCCGGAGGCAAGCTGATTGAGGCTTTCCAGAAGGCTGTCCTTGTCGATGGTCTCGTCGCCCATGTCGAAATCAAGCCGGCCTTCCGGATCGCCGATCTGGCCGCCTGTGACGGGAAAGGGCAGGGCGACCGACAGGAGATGCAGGGCCGTGTGCATCCGCATCAGCCGGTAGCGGCGGGCCCAGTCCAGATGGATGGTGACACGGGTGCCTGCCTCCGGCGCGGGCTGGTCGACGGCCGGCACGTGGACAATCGTTGTTCTGTCGTCGTCATAGACGGTTGTCGCGATTTCAGTTTTCCTACCGTCGTCAAGTTCGAGCACGCCGCTGTCGCCGGGCTGTCCGCCACCCGTGGCATAGAAAACGGTCCTGTCCAGCACGATGCCGCCGCGGCTGTTGATACCCGTTACCTCGGCTTCACAGCTACGAAGATAGGCGTCATCGCGAAACAGTGGCGTGGTCATTGGGTCGTCTCCGGTGATTTCCTGTCCGAAAGTGAGCGGTGATGCCCGGTCCGTGCAAGTCCAATTCGTCGCCGGTCAAGGTGCAGGCGTGCGCAGAGGGGCCGTCTCAGCTGTTGGCCCTGGCCACCAGAAGTTTCAGGGCAAAGGCTCCCATGATCCCTGCGAAGGCCCAGTCGAACAGGCGCATGACCCTGGGCGATGTCTTCAGGAAACGAGCGAAAGCGTTGGCGCCAAAAACCATCAGGACGCAGACGGGAACGCCCAGAAACACGAAATAGAACCCCAGGAACATCAGTTTCCCGACCGCGTCGGGGTCATCGACACGCACGAACTGCGGCAGGAACGTCACGAAAAAGAGCACGATCTTCGGGTTGAGAATGTTGACGCCAAGAGCCTCCAGCCAGACCCGGCCGAGCGATTGTTGCCGCGTTGCGACGGTCTTGATCGAGACTTTCGATCCGTATCGTATGGTCTGATAGGCAAGCCAGATCAGATAACCCGCACCGATAATCTTGAGCAGCAGGAAAGCGAATGCCGACGCGGACAGGAGCGCGGAGACCCCCAGAGCGGCCAGAACCGTGTGAATGACGAGACCGACTGCTGCGCCAAGCACCGCCGTGAAACCGGCGGCGCGCCCGTGTGTCAGGGTCTTTGACATGAAAAGCGTCATGTCCGGTCCCGGCGTGATTGCCAGAACGAGGGCTGCGACGGTGAAGGCGGCAAGTGTTGCGGTATCAGGCAGGAAGGTCATGTTGCACCAGTCTGACAAGTCGAATTCAGGTGAATTTTGGCGAATTTAGAAGATCATTTGCCCCGGGGCCAGCGTCCATGCCGGGGTGCGGGATTTTAGTGTCCAGGCCGTCACAGGATCGGCGACAGCAGCCGCGCGCCCTGGGCTAGCACCCGGAAGACATAACTGCGGGACTGGAAGGCGTCCGGCCAGGTCAGCTTGGCGTTCTGGAAGTCGGTGGTGAGCATGGTTTCCACGTTCGCGATCATGCGTTGATGGGTAAACCAGAGTGTCAGTTCGAAATTGATCTGGAAAGATCTGTTGTCGAAATTCACCGTGCCTATGGAGACCAGGTCGTCGTCCATCAGCGTGACCTTCTGATGCAGGAACCCGTCCGTGTACCGGTAGACTTTCACCCCGCGTTGCACCAGCGTGTCTTCATAGGCATGACTGGCAAGCCAGACGGTCCAGTGGTCCCGTTTTTCCGGCAGCAGCACTCGAACATCGACGCCGCGCATCGCCGCCGCGCACAGCGCCGTCTGGACGTCGAGGGACGGGACCAGATAGGGCGTGGTGATCCACAACCGCGTGCTGGCGCGGGCAGCAGCTTCCACGAAGGCAATGGCGCATTCTTCCAGTTCGTCGGCGGGACCCGTTGGCATCACCAGGATCGGTTCGTCGCCGGGCATCGGTATGTCCGCGACCTGCGGCACGGCGATCTGTTCGCCGCTGGCCCATAGCCAATCCTCGACAAAGGAGAGCGCGCATGCGACCGCGGCGGGGCCCTGCACCCGCACATGCGTGTCCCGCCAGTGGCCGAACCACGCGTTCCGGCCGACATACTGATCGGCGACATTGTGACCACCGACAAAGGCTTCCGTGAAGTCGGTCACAACCAGTTTGCGGTGATTGCGGTAGTTGAGCCGCATCGGCCCGAGCAGCTTCAGGAACCTGTGTTTTTCGTTGAACCCGCAAACAGAGACGCCGGCATGTTTCAAACGGTTGATGAAAGCCCGGGGCAGGGCATGGCTGCCGACATCGTCATATAGGAAATAGACTTTCACACCTTCTTTTGCCCGTGCGATCAGGGCGTCGGCCATGTCGCGGCCCAGTTCATCGTCGTGGACGGTAAAGAACTGGAAGAAGATGACGGACTGCGCACGTGCGATGGCGTCCTTTATCGATCTGAAGGTGGCGTCACCGTCCACAAGGAGTTCCGCCGTGTTGCCCGCCAGAAACGGCATTCCGGCGACACGGGTCAGAACCGGCCAGTCCCTGGTCTCCTCGTGATCCGTCAGGCCGAGTTCATCCGCGCGCCGGGCCCGTTCAGCCCGTCCGAGGGTCGCCTGAATTTTCGCGTAGTCGGAAAACGAACGCCAGCCGAACACGAAATACAGCGGCACGGTCAGATAGGGCAGGAAGAACAGGGACAGAAGCCAGGCAACGGACCCCTGTGATGTCCTGGAATTCATCACTTCGCGGACAGCGCAAACGGCCGCCACGACGTACATGGCCGCGACGAAGGCCGCGACCAGGCCGAGATTGTTGGCCATCGTGTCGAGAAAACCGATGTCCGCCACGGCATCGCTGATCAACGCCTCGGCGTCAGCGCCGTCGCCGGCTGGCAATGCATCTTGCGGCTCCATGAGGCGTCAGATCCCTGTCATGGCGGTCAGACGATGGGGGCGTTGATGGCAACGTCCCGTTCCAGCCAGGCCGGTACCGGCAGGTTTTTTGAGCGCATGAAGTCCGGATTGTAGATCTTGGACTGGGAGCGGGTTCCGTGATCGCACAGGATCGTCACGATGGTCTTGCCAGGGCCGAGTTCACGCGCGAGCCGCCGGGCACCGGCAAGATTGATCGCCGTCGACCCGCCGAGGAGCAGCCCCTCGTTTTCCGCCAGATCGAAGACCAGCGGCAGGGCTTCCTCGTCGGCGATCGTGTAGGCGTGGTCGATTTTCAGGTCTTCGACAATCGGCGTGCTGCGTCCGAGACCGATGCCTTCCGACACCGACCCGCCTTCGGAAGCCACCGCCTGTCCGGTCGTGAACAGCGACTGCATCGCCGCGCCCCGCGGGTCGGCGCAGCCGATCACCACGCCAGGCTTCCGTTCCTGAAGAAAGGTCGAGACGCCCGCCAGCGTTCCACCGGAGCCGACCGCACAGATGAAACCGTCGATCTTGCCGTCGGTCTGCGCCAGGATTTCAGGGCCGGTGGTGAGATAATGCGCCTTGCGGTTGTCGAGATTGTTCCACTGATCGGCGAAGATCACGCCATTGGGTTCCGTCCTGGACAGTTGCTCGGCAAGGCGGCGCGCGACATGCTGATAGTTGTTCGGGTCCTTGAACGGTTTGGCCGGGACCTCCACCAGTTCCGCGCCGCACAGGCGGAGCATTTCCTTCTTTTCCTGGCTCTGGGATTCGGGAATGACGATGACCGTTCTGTAACCGCGCGCGCTGGCCACCAGGGCCAGACCGATTCCCGTGTTGCCGGCCGTGCCCTCGACGATGACGCCGCCCGGTTTCAGGTCTCCACGCGCTTCCGCTTCCAGAATCATCTGACGGGCAGGTCGGTCCTTCACCGATTGTCCGGGATTCATGAACTCGGCCTTGCCGAGTATTTCACACCCTGTTTCCTCGGACAGTGCTCTCAGGCGGATGAGCGGCGTGTTCCCGATTGCATCGACAACAGAAGCGGACACAGACATTTCCTTAAATCCCGATTGATCTGACCTGTTTCTTTTGACCGGTCAGAGAATTCTGATGAGCACCGGACGCTAATGGTCAGCGGCATCTTGATCAAGGACGCAATGTAAGGCGCCCGATCCGCAATGCCAGCACCGGCGGCTTCGCCGGGATGGACTTTTTACGCGGACACTTGAAGACAGTGCGCAGATTGTTATTTTGCGGCTCAGACGAAAATTCATTTTCGGACTTTTATGGTGTAGAGAATGATCCGATCATCGTTGCCCCGCGTAAGGCGTGAGGAACAACAGTGAATGTCGGAAATTTATGAGAGCCGCAATGGAAAAAGACGTTACCGGTATGGACGAAATGCTGGCCGGATATGCCGCCGGTACGCTGTCCTACCCGGCGCAAGCGCTCGTCGGTGCGCATCTTGAGCTGAGTGACCGGAACCGGGGGTATGTATCCTCTCTGGAAACCCTTGCCGGTGCCGGGCTCGAAGATGTCGATCCTGTGGCGATGTCCGATCGCGACGCCCTCCTGTCCGCGATCTTCAGTGCGCCGCCGGTGGACGTCAACGACAATGATCCGGCGATCGACGCGTCCGGGCCTGAGACTGAGCCCAGTGCTGAAACCGCTTCCGTGCCGGCCTCGCTTCGCGCCATCGTCGGGGGCACCATCGACAGCTTGCCGTGGAAGACGCTTCTGCCGGGCGTGAAGGAGTGCAAGTTCGGCGAGATCGACGGCTGCAACAGCAGTCTCCTGTGGGTGCGCGCGGGCCGCGCGATGCCCTCGCACACCCATCACGGGACCGAGTTGACCCTGGTGCTCCAGGGCGGCTTCAGCGATCAGGACGGTCACTACGCGACCGGAGACGTTGCCTATGCGGACGGCGACATCGACCACAAGCCGCTCGCCGACAAGGGCGAGGACTGCATCTGTTTTGCGGTTACCGCGGGCCGGCTGGAGCTGACAGGTCCGGTGGGCCGCTGGTTCGCGCCTTTCATGAAATAAAACCGATCCGGTCCCGGTCCGGTCTGCGTATCAAGGCAAACCGCACGGGAGACGGACGTGACGAAATCACACTTTGTGGCCGCACCAACCGACGGGTGTGCATGGGTAACGGGAGCAAGTTCGGGCATCGGCCGGCAACTCTCGATCGAGCTTGCACGTTCGGGATGGTCCGTTGCCGTGACCGCCCGGTCCGCCGACAGTCTTGACGAGCTCGCGAAAGAGGCCGCCGGCTTGGCGGGATCGATTCACCCGTTTGCCGGGGATGTGACGGATACCGCGCTGATGGCGCGCCATTGCCGGGACATCGGCGACAGGCTTGGCGGAATCGCACTGGTCGTCGCCAACGCCGGCATCTATCTTCCGCAGAATGGGCTGAGCGCAAGCGCGGACGCGTTTCGCACCAGCTTCGATGTCAATCTCATGGGGACGGTCAACACTCTTCTGCCGGTCATCGACATCATGAAAAGCACGGGCAGGGGCCAGATCGCAGTGGTGTCCTCGGTTGCCGGATATGCCGGTTTGCCGACATCAGCCGCTTACGGCGCCACCAAGGCGGGCCTGATCAATCTCGTCGAATCCCTGAAATTCGACCTGGATCCCGCAGGTATCCGCATCCAGCTGATCAGCCCCGGGTTCGTGGATACGCCCGCCACGGAATCCAACCCGTTTCCGATGCCCTACCTGATCAGCGTTGACGAGGCCGTTGGAGAAATTCTCAAGGGTCTCAGGCACAAGACACGCTTTGAAATCGCCTTTCCGGCAGCATTCGTGCGCCGGCTGAAACTGCTGCAGCTGCTGCCTTACAGGGTCTATTTCCCGCTTGTGGCCCGGGCCACGGGCTGGACCGGGAAAAAGACGGGTTAGCGACAGCCGCCGGTCTTTTGTCACCGGACGAGGCGGCGCCGCGTCAGGACGATTTCACATAGACCATCTGGCGCACATCGATATTGCCGGAGCGGAACCCTGCCTCGCAGTAGTGCAGGTAGAACTCCCAAAGCCGCTTGAATCTTTCGTCGAAGCCAAGAGGGCTGATCTGCGGCCAGGCCTGGCGGAAACGCTCCCGCCATTCCGCCAGGGTGCGGGCATAATCCTGTCCGAAGATCGTCTGGTCCGCAAGATCGAGCCCGAGGGACTTGCCGATTTCCGCCAGACGGCTGGGAGGCGGAAGCATGCCGCCGGGAAAGATGTAGCGTTGAATGAAATCCGTGCCGCGCCGGTAGTCATCGAACATCCGGTCCTGAATGGTGATGATCTGCAATCCGGCTCTGCCGCCCGGCTTCAGGCATCTGGACAGTTGCTGGAAATAGGTCGGCCAGTATTTTTCGCCCACCGCCTCGAACATCTCGATGGATGCGATCCTGTCGAAGACACCGCTTTCATCCCGGTAGTCCTGAAAGACCACGTCGACCTTGTCGTTCAGACCCGCATTGAAAATGCGTGCCCGCGCGTAGTCGTATTGTTCCTGCGAAATCGTCAGTGCGCGCACATGCGCGCCGACGCTCTTGGCAACATGCTCGGCAAAGCCACCCCAGCCGCAGCCGATTTCCAGGACCGTGTGGTGCGGCTCAATGCCCGTCTGGCGCACGAGAGAAGCGTATTTTTCCGTCTGCGCCTGTTCCAGATCATTGGTCTCATTGCTGTAGATCGCGGAGGAATAGGTCATCGACGGGTCGAGCCACTCCTTGTAGAAGGCATTCCCCAGATCGTAATGCGCTGAAATATTGCGTTTCGAGCCCCGCTTGGTGTTGGTGTTCAGCCAATGCCGGATAGACAGCAGGAACCGTGACAACGGTTTGCCCTGAAGCGCCTCGATTGCCGATTCCTGGTTGATGCAGAAGACTTCCAGAAACGTGGTCACATCGGGCGACGACCAGTAGCCGGCCATGAAGGCCTCGCCCACGCCGACATCGCCGGCCTGGACCGCCATCCGGAAGAAACGCCAGTCGTGGATACAAAGGACGCCGTGCGGCCCGTCCTCCTGTCCCTTGATCAGAAACGTCCGGTCATCGGGAAACGTGACTTCTATCGAACCAAAACGGATTTTCAATGCAAGACCGGCGGCCATTCGGGCAAGGCGTGGCGCCCCCCTCAATTCACTCCGGACATTGTCCCCGGTCAGAAGAACAGGTGCACTCATCCCAGAACCTCTCGAAATGTCACTTTGTAAAACCCGTAACTGCATCCCGGCGATGCCGGTCGGGCCTTCCACCCGAAGCGTCATCCGCAGGCCGAGGATGAAATGGTACACGCTTGCGCCAGATTTTAAAGGCCTCCCAGTGGATGCCTGCGATGACCTTGAATGTCAGCAGCGGCACCCTCAGGCAGGCCCTGAGGATTGTCCCGGTGCGCAACGGGGACATCGAGCCTGAAAAGGTGGCCGCGAGCAGGGGACCCTCGCTGTCCTTTTCCAGGATCCGGACCCTGACACTGCGTCCGGGCGGCAACATGCGGAAATGATAGTGCTGCTCCATGCTGATGAAAGGGGAAACATAGAATTCCTTGCGCTGGCCCTGGCGGATCCCGGCGTCGCTGACCTCTCCCGGCCTGACCGGCGCCACATAGGTATGCAGGCCGCCGAGCGTGTTGCGTACTTCATAGATGAGCGCAGCGAGACGGTCCCGGCCGTCATAGGCATAGTAGACGCTGAGCGGATTGAAGCCGTAACCAAACAGTCTGGGATATGCGAGCAGCAGGATCCGGCCAGGCGCTGCCAGTCCCTCCGCGGCCATCAGGCCCTCGACGTGATCTCTCAGGCAGGTGCCGTCGCGCTTGCCATGGTCTTTTTCATGAAAGGACAGCAGATTGAAGCGGTTGACCGAAAAAAACCGGCTTTGCGCGGCGGCTTCGCCAAACCTGTCGACATCGATCAGAACGTTGAAGACCGTGTAGTTGAACCGGTTCTCACGCGGCTTCATCCGGTGATGCATGACCGATCCGTTGTAGAGCACGGCTGCCGCAGGTGGCGGCGGCCCGTTCTCGCTGGCGCGGTTGCTGTCCCGGTGCCTGTGTCTCATTCGGCCGCATCCAGGAATTCGGCCGGCGCGGACTTGTGTTCCCATGGCAACTGCGCCCCGAGGGCCTTGGCGACATCGAGGCCCGATGCGAGCCCATCCTCGTGGAATCCGTGGCCCCGCCAGGCACCGCAATACCAGGTGTTGCCGGCGCCTTGTATCTCCCCAAGCCGTTTCTTGGCCGCGAGTGCCGCGGCGTCGAATTGCGGATGGTCATAGACATACTTTGCGAATGTCTTGTCCTCGCGCGGCGCCTGGAACGGGTTCAGCGTCACGAACAGGGGCTTCGCGGGATCGATATTCTGTAGTCTGTTCATCCAGTAGCTGACGGTGACGTTGCGCGATTCACCGGCGTCCCGGTCCGACATGTAGTTCCAGGAGGCCCAGACGTTTTTCCTTCTGGGCATCAGGTTTTCGTCGCGGTGCAGGTAGACTTCGTTTGGCCGGTACCGCATCGCGCCCAGAATGTCGCGTTCCTGCGGGGTGGGATCGCCCAGGAGGGCCAGGCTCTGGTCGGTGTGGCTGGCAAGCACGACATGGTCGAAGACATCGGTGTTCCCGGAGGCATCCGTGACCAGAACCTCGCTGTCGCGGCGCAGGATCCGCGTGACCGGCGTGCCCAGACGGACCTTGTCCCGAAGAGGGGCCAGCAGGCGCTGGACATAAGACCGGCTGCCGCCGGAGACAGTCCGCCAGACCGGACGTTCCAGGGACAGCAGCCTGTGGTTCTCGAAGAAGGCCACGAAGCTTTCGGCGGGATAGGAGCGCATCTCGTTGATGGGCGTGGACCAGATCGCCGCCCCCATTGCCAGCAGGTAGTCGTTGACGAAACCGGCGGAGTAGCGTTCCCGGCTCAGGTAGTCTCCGAGGGAGACCCCGGCAAGGGCGCCATTGCCAAGATGGTCGACCGCGGTTCTGTTGAAACGCAATATGTCGTTCAACATGCGCAGAAAGCGGGGTGAAATCAGATTCTTGCGCTGCGCGAAGATCGTCCTGAATGAATTGCCGGACCATTCCAGCTTGCCACCGTCCGCCGACAGGGCAAAGCTCATGTCGCTGGCCTCGGTGGCCACGCCGAGATGATCGAGAAGTGCAGTGAAATTGGGGTAATTGAGTTCGTTGTAGACGATGAAACCCGTGTCCACGCAAATCTGCGCGCCGTCATAGTCAATGTCTTCCGTCGCGCTGTGACCACCGGGCCGCAAGCGCTTTTCGTACAAGACGACATCATGTGAGGAGCTGAGTGCCCAGGCTGCGCTGTTTCCGGAAATTCCGGAGCCGATGACGGCGATCCGCATGTTTTATCCTTCGGCCTGCCGGATTGTTTGTGAAAACACCGGCCGTCTGTAAGAGGGTCGGACAGTCTGTCCGATCCAGATTACGCCAATGGAGGACTGTCGGATCATGCAGGTCAATGAATTTAATAAATTTTTCGCGTTCCGGCGGCCGCAGTTTCGAAATGTGGCACGCCTGGATCCCTGCATCCGGAAATGGAACAAATACCGGTATTTCCGCTCTGCTGGACCTCCCCGACAGAGCGGATCTGGCGTCTTGCCTGCGCTATCGCCGGGACGTTATGCCTGAATGGTGCCGACGAGCCAGGTCCAGGCGACCTGGACACGGACCCGGGCCTCATCGAAGAAGGCGGCGACCTTGTTCCAGAGCGTTTCGCCGAAATCGGCGATCTGCAGGATCGGCCCCCTTTTCACCGGCGCCTCTTCAGCGGTTTCGATCAATTCGATCGTGGTGGCGTCGGCGCCCTCGTTGACCACCCGCCGGGTGACCATGAGCGTGCTTTCGCTGACGAGCCGGGATTCATCCTTGCCGGCAATGATCATGTCCTGATCCACGGAGCTGACCACGACTGCGCGGCCGTCCGGCAGAAGATGGGTCTCGTTCGTATTCACCTCTGAGTCGTAGATCACTTCGCCGTAGGAATCGATAAGTTCGACCCACACGGCCTTGCGGCCATCGAGTTCGATCTCGCCGACCCAGATCGTCAGTTCGCTTTCCAGCGGATCAAGCTGGTCCTGGGACGCGGACGCAACTGTCACTGAAAGACGGTCTTCCGGAAGCCTGATCGTTTCCTGCGGAAGCGGGGCGGCCACCGCACTTCCTGCCAGGGTCAGGACTAAGCCGAGCGCAAAAACACCTGTCTTGATATTCCGTTGCATGTACGCCTCCCAGGGCTGATACAACTTTATTCTCTGCGCAGGGGCTGTCTTGAGCCGGTCCTTTTGGGACATTTTTCAGTAGCTTGGGCTTATCCGCCCCTTACTGCGCAGACACGATTTTGCCATTATCGCACCACAATCTGTTGAATGCGTGTAATAAAGATCACAAATTCAGCGGTTGTCGGTGACTTTCTGTTAATAAATAAGGTGAACAGACTGTTCTTCAAGGCTTATCACCTCCAAGTGATGATTTGGACCTAGTTAGAATTATCAATAATTCTAAGTAAAATTTGTTGAGTGCGCTTTATCGACAGGGAAGATCTCATTGGTTGCTCTGCGTTGTCGGTTTGCGCCAGGCAGGAACAAGGGCATCAACACCACCGCAATTCCCGGTCCCTGGAATCCGCTGCATCAGACCAGGATCTGCGCGCTGCTTCCTGCAGAGAAGAACCGGATCCAGAACGTATCGAAGGTTGCCTGAATGCGAATACGCTCCACCGGACCGGTCCGATGGAGCGCATTCCTGATCCGCACGGTCGGATGGGGCCACGTGTCGAAAATCCGGTAAACCCGGTTCAATTGTCTTTCGTATCACGTTCCGTGCGATGACAGATATGAAACTGAGTGGTCAGTCATATTCAATACTGTCAAAAATACCAATATCGCCGTCCTGGAGGCGTGTGATTTGGTGTGTTTGCTTCTAACTTGTTGAATCTAATCCATTCTAACGGACTGCATAACTTAATAACCAAATTCGACTGATTAAATAAAAGCGATATAAATTTAAAAATACTCGCAAAAATTGAATTGCTTTAAGCCTGAAATACTGCGGGCGGTGTAAAGGAGCGTGAGACGGCACCGGATTATTCTTCGGTTGGTCGGTCGAAAATCCTGGTTTTCAGGTCCGCTGACCGGCTCGAACCTGAAATTCAGCGGTACGCCCTTTTGGAAAGGTGCGGTGCGGGGTGCCACTGGAAATCCTGTTGAAAGGGATGGCAGGGAAATGGCCGCCGTGTGTTCGAGAGTTCCGAAATCGCCTGATGAACGGCCCCCTCGGTCAGCGCCATGCGCGATGGATTGGCGATCGGAGCCAATTGCGGTGACAGGTAGCCGGACTTCACAATCAGAAAACGCGCCTTTTCGGGGTCTATTTCAAATCGGGCAAAGTCGCTCAGATCGTGAAACGGCTTGCGGCGTTCGGTCACGATGACCAGGTTACCCGCGATCTCGACCAGCACCTCCCGGTCCGCGGAAGTGCCGTCCCCCAGTTTCTTCCGGACAATGGCGGCAGCCGAAACGGGCGGGCAGGGGCTTCCGAACGCACCGCCGATGCGCAAACTCAAGGGTGTGCCTTCGACTGCGTTCCAGGCGACCTTGACGGCGCTCGGATCCGCAATGGCGGCAAAAACGCCTTCGGTCAGGCCTCGGGCGAGCCAGGCGTGCAGGACGTTGGTCCGGTCGCCGACACCGCCACCAGTCGGATTGTCACCGCTGTCGGCAAGGACAAAGGGTCCGGTGGAAGCGCTGGCCGCGTCGTCAAGGCATTCGTCCAGGGTCCTTGCCGGAACGCCGAAGTCGAAACGCGCGCGTGCGGTCCAGTAGCCTTGCGCGATGTCGGAGGCGGCGCGGCCAATCGCGTCCCGGTCGGTTCCGGTAACGACGGCTGCTGCCGTCGCGCGCGCGCTATCGGCCCAGACATAGCCGATCATGAGATTGGCATCGCAGATGCCCGACTGCCGGTCGATGTCGGGAAGCTGCCGGTAAAGTGATCTGGCGGGTTCGTCCTCCGTGCTGGTTCTTTCGCCCGGATGCAGGACCGGCACCGGCGCCCAGCCCACATACCGGCGCGCCCCGCCGCGCAACTGGTCGACAAGTTGAGCGGCTGCACGCACATGGGTTTGTCTGACGTTGATATGCGGCGCGGTGCGGTAGGCGCAGAAAATGTCGATCTGGTCGATGATCTTCTGCGTGACATTGCCGTGCAGATCGTAGCTGACGGCGATCGGCACGTCTTGTCCGACAAGAGCCCGGACCGCGGAAATCCAGTCCCCCTCCGTGTCTTCGATGCCGGGTACGTGCATTGCCCCATGCATGATCAGCAGGACCCCGTCGACCGGCAGTGCAGCTGTCAGCTCTTCAAGAAACGCGGTCTTGAAGCCGGTGTAACAGTCCGGTGCCACCGGGCCACCCGGGATGGCGCGAGCATGAAAAAGCGGTTTGAACGAAACGTCCTGAAACCCGTCTCCGTCGAGGCCGCAAAACTCCAGAAGGGCCCGGCCTCGGACGATCCTGAAATCGTCAGCGGTTTGAACCAGGGGAGAATAGGTGCTGCATTCGGTATGGATTCCGCCGAGGACGATTTTCATGAATTAGACCTAAAGCTCGGGAAAAAGAGCGCTGAGCGCGGCAAATCTCTGCCAATCCTTGTGCCGGGGCTCTGTCCAGCCAGCTTCGGCGACCGCGTAAAGCCTCGGAAAAACCATGTGGTTGAAGAGCCTGTTGTCGATCAGGTGCTCGCACCAGATGCAGGCCTGAACGCCCTTGAGCGCTCCTTTGCCGGCGTTGCTGAGACCTGTCGACGGCTCGTAGTCATAGGCTTCCTGGGGTGTCGAGACGCCTGCCCAGCTCGCTCCGGGCTCCTGCCAGCCGGACGCCTGGGCCATGTCCAGATAATAATGCTGACCAGGCGTGCAGATGACCTCGTAGCCCTGGTCGACAAGGTCCCTGGTGACCTCCGGCTTCTGCCAGGCCATCAGAAGAACGCCTTCCGGATCGATGCCGCCGCCATGCGAGACTTCGTCCCACCCGGCCAGTTTCTTGCCCAGCCCTTTCAGGATGTCCCGGACCCGACCCATGAAATAGGCCTGAAGTTCCATCGTGTCCTGAAGGCCGCGTTCTTCCATGAGACGCCGCGCTTTCGGAGAAGCCAGCCAGGAATGCGCGTCGACCTCGTCGCCGCCGATATGCACAAAGGCGCATGGGAACAGCTCGGCCACTTCCGCGAACACCGTCTTCAGGAAGGTGTAGGTCTCCTCCATCGCCGGATTGAGCGCGTTGTTGGGATAGCCCTGTACGGACTGATAGCTGTCCGGTGTCTCGGCCTGATCCGCGAAATGCGGATAGGTTTTCAGGAGCGCTGTGGAATGGCCGGGGACGTTGATTTCCGGCAGAACGTCGATGTTGAGGCTGGCGGCATGAGCGATGATCTCCCGCACCGTGTCCTGGGAATAGGCCCCCTGATAGACGCTGGATGCAAAACCGAGCTGCGCGACCTGCGGGCAGCCGGGACCGCGTCTGGCGCCGCTGATCGTCAGTTCGGGACAGGCTTTGATTTCCAGTCTCCAGCCTTCGTCATCCGTCAGATGCCACTGAAAGACGTTCATTCTCGCCCAGGCCAGTATGTCGAGCAGCCGGATGATGTCATTCGGTCCACGGAAGTGCCGAGAAACGTCCAGATGCGTGCCACGCCAGGAAAAGCGCGGTTGATCCTCGATAACGCCCTGCGCCGGGAACCGGTAGGTGTCGGGATCCGAATGGGCACCGTAAGCGATCTGTGCAAGCACGGTCAGGCCATAGTCCCGCCCTGTTGTCCCGCCGGATGCCAGGGCCGCACCATCTGGAGAAAATGTCAGCCGGTATCCGTCCGCCGGCAGGGTGTCCTCCTGCTGGAAGGTCAGGGGCACCAGGCCGTGTGTTTCTGAAAACCGGAATGGCGCGGGCGCTTCGGGAAACAGGCGTCTGGCGAGGCCATTGATCTTGTTCGCGGCGGCTTTATCCTGGGCGCCTGCAGTTTCCAAGAGGAATGCCCTGGCATCGGGGCGGCAGCTATCGACGGCAACGGTTTGCGGCCACGGAACAATGTAAAGCGGAAGGTCGACTCGTCCGGGCGGCACGCTCTTGCGCTCTCCCGTGTCCAGAGTGCCGGGCGCTTCAAGGTCATTGCAAAGCACATCCCGTACCGTCCCGGACGCGGTCAGATAGGCCGACTTGGGTCCGTCAAGCCTGTGACGGGCGGCATTGGTCAGCCCCTGGATGGCAAAGGACCAGGTTTCGCCGGGACGCAGCGACAATCCGTCCGGCGGCGTGACCTCATGGAAATTGGCGACGCGCGTGATTGCCGCGGCGTTTTCAAGCCGGGCGCCGGGACGCGCTCTTGCCAGGGATGTATAGGCCAGAGTGAAGGACGAGAGTTCTTCGGATCCTGTATTGGTCAGGGCAATTTCGAGCCGCGCGTCCAGCAGACGGTCAGCCGGTCTGAAATAACTGTCGAGTGCGAAACCGGTCATTGCGTTATCCATCAAAATCGGACGATTGGGTGAAGGTCCGGGGCAGGGCGGTGGTCCCCGCCGTCAGGCCGCTGTCGACGGGCAGGCAGATGCCCGTGATGCAGCGTGCGGCCGGACTGACGAGGAAATCCACGGCGGCTGCTATGTCGTCGGGTTCGGGCAGTTTTTTGAAGGGATACCGGTGCAGGGCCTCTTCAAAAACCTTTGGATTGGCCGCAGCCCGGTCTTTCCATGCCCTGGTTTTCACGGTTCCGGGCGCGACCGCATTGGCCCTCAATCCGTATTTGCCGTATTCGACCGCGATTGCCCGGGTTGCGTGAATGAGTCCGGCTTTCGCCGCGCTGTATGCGGGATGCCCGAACGTGCCCAGACCATTCACCGAAACGATATTGACGACAGCCCCGTTGCCGCACCGCGTCAATTCCTGTTCCAGAGCCTTGAAGCAGGTCAGGGCAGCTTCCAGATTGAGTGCAAGGTCCGCCGAAAGATCGCCCGGCGTCATGCTGTGCAGGGTGAGGCCCCTTGCGGCGCCCGCATTGTTGACGAGAATAGATACGGAACCGAGTTCCGACGCCGAAGCGGCCATTCGGGCGACGTCTTCCGTGTCTGTCACGTCACATCTGATCGCGGTCACGGTCAGGCCGTCCGCCTCCAGGTCGCTGACAGCGCCGGACAGGGCCTTGGCGTCGATGTCGATGGCCGCAACATGGTGGGTCGCCGCCAGGTGCCGGGCGATCGCGGCGCCGATGTCGCCGGCAGCGCCGGTAACGACGGCGACAGGCATGTCTTTCTTGTCAGTCACCAAGGGCCTCCTTGTCATCCGGATCGCGAGCGTTGCTGAGTTGGTATTTGACGCGCCTGAGATTTTCGCGCGCGCCGTCCCCAAGGTGCATGGCAACGAGGGTGGCCAGGAGGTCGGTCACGAACAGGAACGCATAGCGGCTGGTGCTGGGCCGCAGAATGTTGTCGCCCTCCGGCAGATCCAGGCCGATGGTGATGTCGGCGAGTTCCGAAATCGGCCGGCCGGGCCGGGTCAGTGCGATCACGGTCGCGCCATAGGTGCGCGCGGCCTCCAGGGCATTGGCCATCTGCAGGTTGCGGCCGGACACGGACAGGGCGAGCACAACGTCACCCGGTTTCAACGTGGCGGCCTGCATCAGTTGCATGGCATGATCGGTGATGCTGACCGTGCGCAGTCCCAGTCTGAAAAAGCGGTTCTGAACCTCATCCGATATCATCGAGGACGTACCGCCGGAACCGAACGCGGCAAGCAGATTGGAGCCTGCGATCGTTTCCGCCGCGCCAACGACCGCCTTCATGTCCAGGGCTTCGCGAGTTTTGACCGCGGCCGCCTGCAATTGGGCAAGCAGGCTGTCCGCCACATCGTCCGGATCGGCGGAGGAAGCGTTCGCCGTCAGGTACCGGGTGCCGCCAAAGGTTACCTGGGCGACCTGCATCTTGAACGCGGTGTAGCTTTCGCAGCCGAGGCGCCGGCAGAAACGGGTAACGGTCGGCGGAGAAACACCGGCGCGTTTCGCAACATCCGTGATGCCGGCATTGACCATGAAATCCGCGTCATTGCGCAAAAGCGCGGCCAGTATGCGCTCGGACTTGGAAAGCTCCGGCTCTACCTGCTGCAACACGGACAGGATATCCCGCATGGTGTCAGTCCGGCTTCTTGTAGGCGACGCAATCGATTTCGACCTTGCAGTCGACCATCATGGTGGACTGCACGCAGGCCCGCGCGGGCGGATGTTCTCCGAAATAACTCTTGTAGACGCTGTTGAAGGACCAGAAATCGCGGGGGTCGTCGAGCCACACGCCAACACGCACGACATCCTGCAGGCCGTAACCGGCTTCCTCCAGAATCGCGATGACGTTGCGGACCGTAAGATGCGTCTGTTCGACAATTCCGGCGCCGACGATTTCCCCGTCCTTCATGGGAACCTGCCCGGAAACGTACAGCCAGCCGTCCGCCTCGACGGCGCGGGCGAAGGGAAGGTTCTGACCACCGGCCCCCGATTTTTCAGCGCCATAGCGTTTGATCGACATGCAGAGCTCCATTTTTGTAAAAGATTTACATAGTGGTTTGACATTGGTTTTATTTCATCCGTATATTTTACAAAAATCAACCTCCGAGATGAAAAAGATTTCCGGTATGCAGAAAAGTTTGAACAACCAGGCCAACCCGTTCGCGGGCAGGGACGCAGACCGTGCCGAGATCTGGGACATGCTGGTCCAGCGCGATATCGAGGCATTCGTTGCGGCGGACTGGTCGCTGGTTGCCGATGATTTCGACGCCCCGGCGTTTTTCGGGATCGATGGCGGAAAGGTAGCAAATCCGGATGACTGGACACTCGGTTTTCCCGATCTCGAGACCTACCGGATCGAATGGCTGCGCCAGGCGCAGGAGTTCGCCGAAACGGATTTCGCGGAAGATGCCAGGGCGGCCATATTCGGCGCGACGCGTTTGACCGAGATCGAGATCAATGGCGCGCGTGCGGTCGCGCACAAGAAATTCGACGGGCGGATCCACAAAGCGGACGGCGGCGAAGACCGGTTGCTCTGGCAAACACTCTATTTTTGTGTGCGCAAGGACGGGCGGTGGAAGATTTCCGGATTTGCAGGGTACCTGCCGAACCCGCTGGAAGCGGCGTCCTGACCATGACCCGGCCCCGCGCATTCACCGCCGTTTTGGCGACGGAGACGAACACCTTTTCTCCGATCCGCATCGACATCGAAGCCTTCAGGGCGTCCCTGCTCGCGCGGCCGGGCGAACATCCCGACACGCCGACCCTGTGTTCCGCTGTCGTCACCGTTGGCCGCCGCTTTGCCCGGGACAACAATTGGGATCTTGTTGAGGGAACTGCGGCCTGGGCCGATCCGGCGGGACTGGTTTCAAGACAGACCTATGAACTTCTGAGAGACGAAATCCTTGACCAGATCGCGGCAGAGGCACCCTTCGATGTTGTCGTGATCGGTCTGCACGGAGCCATGGTGGCCGATGGTTACGACGATCCTGAAGGCGATTTCCTGTCCCGGATACGGGTGCTGATCGGCCCGAAGACGCCCCTGATTGCCACATTCGATCCCCACAGCCATCTGACTTCAAAGCGCGTGGACGCGGCGGATGCCCTCATTGCCTTCAAGGAATTCCCGCATATCGACTTTGTCGACAGGGCGGTGGAGGCATGGGATCTGGCCAAACGGACAATTGCCGGCGAGGTTGTCCCTGTCATGAGTGTCTATGATCCGAAAATGATCGACGTGTTCCCGACGACCTCCGGTCCGATGCGCGGTTTTGTCGACGACCTGGTCCGGAGGGAACGGGAAACACCCGCGATCCTGTCGCTTTCCGTCATCCACGGGTTCATGGCCGGGGACGTGCCGGAAATGGGCACCCGGCTGCTGGCAGTCACCGACAATGACCCCGCCCTGGGGGAGGCGGTCACGCGGGAGTTCGGCGAAGCCCTTTTTGCCTTGCGCGGCAAGGTCCGGAGCACCGAATTGTCCCCTGCGGAGGCCTATGAACGAGCACTTGCCCATGAGGGCGGACCGGTGACGATAGCGGACATGTGGGACAATCCCGGCGGCGGTACGGCTGGAGACGCGACCGTTCTTCTTGCCGAGGCCATGGAACGGAAACTGGAAGACACGGCTTTCGGTTCGATCTGGGATCCGATCGCCGTGCAATTGTGTCATGCGGCGGGAGAGGGCGCCCGCATGATGTTGCGATTTGGCGCCAAATCCGCGCCTTTCACGGGAAACCCGATCGACGCGGAAGTCGAGATCATTCGCAATATCAAAAACGCCGAGCAGCGGTTCGGTGAGAGCATCGTCCCCATCGGCGACGCCAGCCTGATCCGGATCGGCGGCCTGGAGGTGATCCTGAATTCCACCCGCGCACAATGCTTCGACATCAGCCTCTTCACCAACTTCGGCATCGATCCGGCGCGGCGCAAAATACTGGTCGTCAAGTCGACCAACCATTTCCACCAGTCGTTCGCCCGTGTCAGTCCGCTGATCCTTTATTGCGCGGCCGGGCGGCCCTATCCGAACGATCCCGCGGTGACGCCCTACACCAAGGCGCCCCGGGATATTTGGCCTATCAACGCGGCGCAGGGTGCCGGAGACCGCCCGCGGACGGCAAGCAGGGAGATAGAACAATGAGTGGAGGGCTTTCCATCCATGAATTGCTGACGCCGGTCGCGGTGATCGACGAAACGATCATGGAAACCAACATCAAGGTCGCCCAGGACTATTTTGACCGGATCGGCCGCAACTTTCGGCCGCATATCAAGACGCACAAGGTTCCCGCGCTTGCGGCCGCGCAGATTGCGGTCGGCGCGAAGGGCATCAACTGCCAGAAAATAAGCGAAGCCGAAGTCTTTGCCGATGCCGGGTTCACGGACATTCTGATCACCTTCAACATGTTCGGTCAGGCACGCCTGGACCGTCTGAAGACCCTGAACGCCAAACTGGATCTGCAGGTCGTGGCGGACAACGCTGTTGTTGTCGACGGTTTGGAGGAAGTCTTTCACGGCGAGCAGCCACTGAAGGTTCTGGTGGAGTGCGACACGGGAGCCGGGCGCAACGGTGTCCAGTCGCCCGAAGCGGCCGTCGAACTCGCCCTGCGGATCGCCGGCGCGCCGGGGTTGGCGTTTCAGGGACTGCTGACCTATCCGAAAGCGGGCTGCGAGCCGGCGGTCGAAGCGTTTTTCTCACAGGCGCTGGCGTTGCTCGCTGACGCAGGACTTGACTGCCCCGTGGTCTCCCATGGCGGTTCGCCCGGCCTGTTCGACAGTGATCTGGTGCCAAGCGCAACCGAGCACCGTGCCGGCACCTATATTTTCAACGACCGCTCCATGGTGCGGGCGGGCATGTGCGACTACGACGACTGCGCGATGCATGTGCTTGCCACCGTCGTCTCCCGTCCGACGGAAACCCGCGCGGTTCTGGATGCCGGTTCCAAGGCCCTGACCTCGGATCTGCTCGGATTTACGGATCATGGCCTGCTGATTGACTATCCCGACGCATCGATCGCGGCACTGAGCGAGGAGCATGCGGTGGTCGACCTGAGTCATTCGGACCGCAAACCGGTCATTGGCGAGCGTGTCCGCATCATTCCGAACCACACCTGCGTGGTCTCCAATCTGTTCGACAAGCTGGTGTTTCACCGGGACGGAATCGTAACGCGCATCGAACCTGTGGCGGCTCGCGGCAAGGTGGTTTAGCTACCGCGTCTCAACAGGCCGCGCACCCGGGCACGACGCGTCAGCGTCCCCATATCGACTGTCCGGCGACACGGAGCTTCCTCGGATAGACCGGGGGCGGACCGGGCAGGGGATGCCCTGAGTGGGCGCCAAATGCCCGGCACCGGTCAAACATGCATGTCGCCGGTATCGAGTTCGGCCAGGGAGTGCCTGCGTTCGAATGCCAGGCCGGTGTCGTCAAACAGGTGACAGTCGGCGCCGTTCAGACCCATGGAGACAGGCTGGCCGACTTTCGCCGGCGCGGAGCCTGGCAGCAGACTGCAGAATGTTGTGGTCGCGCCTTCCACGGCGCTGTAGGTGACCGTGTGAATGCCCAGATGCTCGACGACCGTCGGCACCACTTCGATCGACGCAGCCGCTTGCCCGATCGACAGGTGTTCCGGCCGGATGCCGAGTGTCAGGTTCCTGCCCGAAACGTCCCCCGTGGCCGAGACCTCGACCGTCACCTTCGCGCCGGAGGGCAGCCGGACCGTGACGCCGTTTTCGTCCACGCTTTCACCGGTGACCTTGATGAAATTCATCTTCGGATTGCCGATGAACCCGGCAACAAAGATGTTTTGCGGCTTGTGATAAAGCTCGAGCGGTGTTCCGCACTGGGAAATCACACCCTGGTCGAGCACGACGATCCGGTCCGCCATGGTCATCGCTTCAACCTGATCGTGGGTGACATAGATCATCGTTGCGTCGAGTTTGGTGTGCAGCTTGGCAAGCTCGACACGCATTTCCGCGCGCAGCGCCGCATCCAGGTTGGAGAGGGGTTCGTCAAACAGGAACACGGAGGGCGCCCGCACGATGGCCCGGCCAATGGCCACCCGCTGGCGCTGGCCACCGGACAATTCTCCTGGTTTGTGCTGAAGTCTTTCGGTCAGTTGAAGGATATTGGCGGCGGCCTGAACCTTCTCTTCCACCTTTTCCCTGGGGAGGCGTTCGACGCGCAGGGGGAAGGCGATATTCTCGAAGACGGACATATGCGGATAAAGCGCATAGGACTGGAACACCATGGCAATGCCGCGCTTGACCGGCGGGAGATTGTTGACGACCTTGTTCTCGATGGTGATGTCGCCGCCGGTGATCTCTTCAAGCCCCGCAATCATGCGCAGCAAGGTCGATTTTCCGCATCCGGACGGGCCAACGAAAACGATGAATTCGCCATGGTCGACATCCAGATCGACGCCCTTGATGACTTCCACCCGGCCATAGTGCTTGCGGATATCGCGAAGCTGCAACTCGCCCATGGTCATTCCTCTTTAGAAAAGCAGGCCGGGCCCCCGGGATGGGGACCCGGTCGATGCGCAGGGATTACTTGAATTCCTCAAGCTGCTCGGCGGCGATCTCGACAGCTTCCGCTGCTTCGACTTCTCCCAGAACGACGCCCTGAACGGCTTCGTTGATGGAGTCCTGAAGCCCGACATAGTCGGTCACGAACGGCTCGGGACCACCGGTCGGAATGGCTTCCAGGAAAGCTGTCCAGGTCGGGTCTTCCTTGACGATGTCCTGGACCTCGGGCAGGTCGCGCAGGGGCGTGTAGCCCTCGGCGACTTCGAAGGCCATCTGGTTTTGCGGGTTGGTCAGCAGCTTGGCGAGGGACAAGGCCTGCTCCTCGACACCCGAACCCTTGAATACGGCAAGGGAGTCGGTGATCAGAAGTGTTCCCGGACCGCCGCTCGGACCGGCCGGGATCGGTGCCACACCCCAGTTCACGTCCTTCACGCGGACCCGCTCCCACGGACCGGAAATGAACATGCCGATCTTGCCTTCGGAAAAGAGCGGACGGAGTTTCGCGCGGTCATAGGCGACCGGCCCAGGCTGGGAAACCCCGGCCATCTTGCCGTAGAACGCGAGTGCTTCGACATTGTTCGGGGAATTGAAGACGATTTCGCCGTCCTCGTTGATGACCTCGCCGCCGTTCGTGTACACGTAGTTCATGAACTGGTGCATCGTGTTGTCGAAGGAGGCCGCTGCCAGGCCGAAGCCGTCGGCATCGGTCTTGTCCTTGATCGCCTTGGCGGCGTTGTACATCTCGTCCCAGGTCTTCGGCGGTGTTTCCGGATCGAGGCCCGCTTCCTTGAAGAGGTCCTTGTTCCAGTAAAGTGCCTTGGTGGAGAAGGCGCGCGGCAGGCCCCACTGCTTGCCGTTGGCCGTGATCGTGGCAAGAATCGGAGCGGCATAGGTGGCTTTTTCTTCGTCGCTCATGTCGACCGGGATGATCAGGTCATTGGCTGCGAGCTGTTTCAGCGTGCGCGAGCCCATATAGGCGACAGCCGGCGGCTGGCCCGCGGAGGCGAGCGTCGTGGATTTCTCCTGGCACTGGCCCCAGGGAACGAATTCGACCTGGACCTTGTAGCCCGCATTGTCCGCCTCCCAGTCCTTGATCAACTTGTCCTGGACCGGAATGCCGGCGCCGGTGTTGTCACCGCAGTTGATCATGTGAATGACCTTGTCCTCCGCCTGGACGGCGGTCACGAGGCTGAGGGCGAAGGCGCCCCCCAGTAGCACTGATTTGTATGTCATCTGACTTTCCCTTTCTGGTTGGTTTCTTTTTGTTTTTGTTATTCTTTCACGGCGCCGGCCGTCAGGCCGGCGACGATGTAGCGCTGAAGGAAGACATAGACGAACAGCACGGGCAGGATGCCCACCAGGCTGGCGGCCATGAGTTCGTTCCAGACCACCGACTGGCGTCCGAAAAACTGGAACAGGCCGACCGGAAGCGGGTTCAATTCGTTCACCGAGTTGAAGGTCAGCGCGTAGATGAATTGCTGTGCATAGGCTGTGATGAAGGCCGTGATGGTGACCACCATGATGCCGGGAAGCGCGACCGGGATGATCACCCGCCACAAGGTGTAGAGCCTGCCCGCGCCGTCGACCCAGGCGGCCTCCTCGAGTTCTTTCGGAATGCGCACCAGGTAGGAGCGCAGCAACCAGATGCCGGTCGGGATCACGAAGGCGGTTCCCGGTGCGATCATCGCGAAGTAGGTGTTCAGCAGACCGTATTGCTGCATCAGCTTGAACAGCGGAATGATCAGGACGGCTCCGGAAAACATGTTCACCGCGATGAAAACACCCAGCAGCGAGTTGCGCGCGGGAAACTCGAACCGGGCAAAGGCATAGGCCGCCGGTATGATGCAGATCAGGCCCAGAACGGTGACCACCGTCGCGATGAAGAACGAGTTGAACATGTACATCCACAGCAGCGGCACGTTCTCCCACATGGTGAAATAGGCATTGAAACTCATGTCGTCGGTGATGAAGCGGTAGGGTATTGAGAACAGGCGGCTGAGCGGGCGCAGCGAGACCACGAAGGCTTCCACGAACGGCGCCAGCACGAAAGTCAGGAACACCGCGACGCCGGAATAGATCAGCACATATTCGTACCAGCGATACTTATGCAGCATTGTTCGGGCTCCTTCTGGCAAGGCGCGACAGCAGCAGGAAATAGACCAGAGTGAAGGACCCGAGGAACAGCACGATCATGACCGTGCGGGCGGCGCCTTCGCCGTATTTGAACCGGCTTATCGCTGTCTTGTAGGTGTCGATGATCATCGTGGTGGTTGCCCCGCGCGGGCCGCCTTCGGTGAGGATCCAGATGATGTCGAAGGAATTGAATGTCGCGATCGCCGACAACAGGGCCATGGTCGCGATCGAGGGGGTGATCAGCGGCAACGTGATCCGGCGGAACCGGTACAACCGGGAGGCCCCGTCGACCCAGGCGGCCTCGTAGAGGTCCTTTGAAATCGACTGCATCGAGGCCAGCAGGTAAAGCGTCACCATCGGCACGCCGATCCACACATCGGTGACGATGGTCGCCATGAAGGCGGAGTTCTTGTACGCGAGAAATTCGAACGGCGCATCCAGGATGCCGATCCGCTGCGCCACGCCGGAAATCATGCCGAACTGGCCGTTGTACATCCAGCCCCAGATGAAAACGCCAATGGCGATCGGGATCACCCAGGGCGGCATCACCAGGATCCGGAACAGGGTCCGGCCCGGCACCATGGCGTTCAGCAGAACGGCCCCGAACGTTCCGATCATCATCTTCAGGGCGACCGAGAGGCTCATCCAGTAGAAGGTTCGCGCGATCACTTCCGGGAATCGGCGGGACATGATCTTTTCGTAGTTGGCGAGACCGACATAGTCGAATTTCGGGCTCATGCTGGTGTTGGTGAAGGAAAGCCGAAAGGTTTCGAACAACGGATAGGCGACGATGGCAAACATGACGAGGCTTGCCGGCACCAGCAGGAGGTAAGGGAAGTAGTCTTGCTTTTTCGCCGTGTGTGCCATGAGACCCTCTAAGCCAGACCGAAGCTGTCGAATTGCTGCCAGGTGTCCGCGAGATCCAGAACCGCGCGCGCCTGGCGCGCCTCGTCCAGCTTGATCGCGGTGAGCCCGGCTTCGAGTGCATCCAGCACTCCGACGGGCAGGTCGCCGCCATTTTCGAAATAGTGGACCAGATCCCTGGCCATGGCCTCGTCGGCGCCGTAATGCCCGTCGCGGGTCGCGTCGACGACTTGTGGCCGGTCGACCAGGCAGGCCGAGGTCAGCGCATCGTGGACCTTGTAGTAGTTGCGGATGAAATCGCCTTCCGCCATGCCCTTCGTGCCCATCACCGCGAAACGGCGAAATTCGTCGGGCACATACATGTTGGTGTGAAAACACAGGTTGGCGCCGTCTTCATATTCGATCAGCGCGGTCTGGTAATCGATGATGTCGCCGTCGGAATCGAAATCGGCATTGGCGCCGCCCCAACGCGGCGTGAACGGATCGACCCGGCCGCTGATGTCCGGCACCGGGAAACTGTGGTCCTGATCGGGCCGGTTTTCCGGCACAAAGCTCTTGCGGCCACCGAAACTGGAAACAAACCGTGGCCGGCAACCGGTGACACCCTGGTAAAGGTCCAGGTCGTGGCAGCATTTTTCCAGCATGAAACCGCCGGAATTCTTCGAATGGCGCCGCCAGTCGCGCATGAAGAAGGAGCCGTGATAGGGGCCGATATGTTCGGCCGCCTCGATCGAGACGACCTTGCCGATCTGACCGGTCTCAAGGCTTTTCTGAAGTGCGGTGTAGAGAGGCGAATACCGCAGCACGAGGCCAACGAGGATTCGCCTGGCGCCGCCATGCTCTTTCATCAGGGACAACAGCTCGAAGGTTTCCGCCTCGGTGATGACGATCGGTTTTTCGCAAAAGATATGTTTCACATCCGAGCGCAGCGCCGTTTTCAGATGTTCCAGATGCAGAAAATTGGGGGACCCGATCATCAGGAGATCAAGGTTCTCCACCCGCAGCATGTCCGACAGGTCGTCATGGGCGGTGAGGGAATTTCCGCTTCGCGCCTCGACATGTTTCAGGCCCGCGGGGGCGGGGTCGACATAGGCACATGGGTCGATCTTCGCGGAAACATCCTGCAAACAGTTGCTGACATTGGCGATCCTGGCGCCCAGGCCGACGTAACCGGTCTTCATGCGGCTGCCTCTTCAAAACGGTTCATGGTAAGGCGAAGGGCCCTGACGAGATTGCCATCTGTCTGTCTGATGCCGGCTTCCGGAACAAAGCCGAGACGCGCTTCCGGCAAATCGGGTGTGCGGGCCTTGATCCGGACGGAACAGGAGGCGTGCAATTCGCTGACAGACGCCTGCTTCAGCAGACGACCGGCGTTTTCGGCCGTGACACCGGAACCGGCCATGATCGACAGCCGGCCGGCGGCCAGATCAACGGCATGCGCCAGTTGTTCCAGGCCGCATGCCGCGCTGTGTGCCTGGCCAGACGTCAGGACACGTTCAAACCCGAGAGTGATGGCGGTTTCTATCGCAAGGTCGAAATCGGCGACCGTATCGATGGCCCGGTGAAGGGTGGCCGGCAACTCAGCCTGTGACAGGGCATCGGCCAGAAAGTCCCGGTCCAGGCGCGCATGACCGTCGACCGCGCCGATGACGATGCCCTTGAGCCCCGCCCGTTTCACCGCCGCGATGTCTTGCAGCATGAGGCCTTTTTCGGCGTCCGAAAAGCGAAAGTCACCGGCCCTTGGCCGGATCATCGCGTAGACGGGCAGGGGCAGGACGGCTGCGGCTGTCATCAGACCGAAGGAGGGGGTCAGGCCGCCTTCCGAAAGTGCCGCGCACAATTCGATCCGGTCGGCCCCGTTTTCGGCGGCTGTCCTGGCGCCTTCAATCGTGTCGACGCAGATTTCTAGAGGGACGCGGCTCATGCGGGCGCCTCGCCATAGGCGGTCCGGGCGATGATGCCGGCGCCCATGAGGCCACCGTTTTCGGCAAATCGTCCCTTGATGACGAGGGGATCGGCGTAATCGGCCAGCACCAGCGCCCTGGTTTTCCTGTCGATCAGGTCGAGCAGTTCCGCTTCCCCTGAAAGACCGCCGCTGACCGGAACAACATGCGGGCCGAGTGTGTTGACGACTACCGAGAGGGCGCGGGAGAGCAGCGTCGTGTACGCCTCTATGGTTCGGAGCGCCACCGGGTCGCCCTCATGCCACGCACCGGTGATCTGCCTGCTTGAACGGGCAAGACCATGAAGCGAGAGGTGGATTTTCTCCATGCCCCGGGCGGAGCAGACCGCGTCGATGCAGCCGGTCTGGCCGCAGCCGCAGGGAAAATGCCCCAGCCCGCTGAATTGCCCCCCGGCCGTCGGGTCCATCACGGGACCGTGGCCCCACTCGCCGGCGATCCCGCCATAGCCCTTGACCAGCCCGCCGTTGACAGCGATGCCGCCGCCGACACCTGATCCCAGAATGATACCAAAGACGACAGGTTTGCCGCGTCCGCTTCCCGCGGCGGCTTCCGCCAGGGCAAAGGCGTCGGCATCGTTGGTGATCAGCACCGTCCGGCCAAGCGCCGCTTCCAGATCTTTAAGGACGTTGCGTTTGTGGAGACACGGGATATTGGCGACATCGGCGATGCCGGTGCGCTCGTCAAAGGCGCCGGCCAGCGAGATTGAAACCGGATCCGAGCCGGTGTCGCAACGGTTTTTGATCGCGTCGACAAAGGACAACCAGTCCGTGCCGGGTGTTTCCACGCGGCCGCTTTCAACAACGCTGCCATCAGTCTGGAGGAGACCGTGACGGACGAATGAGCCTCCAATGTCGAAACAGGTGATCATTGACTGATCAGGCGCCTCTGGTTTTGTATTTTGCCAATTATTAATACCAATATGCAACCAATTAACGGGTTCGTAAACCTTAAAAGTAATTGGCATGGTTTTTTTAGGGAATTGGACGCGAGGTCACCGGGCGCAGGGGGATCTGGCCGCAGGGCGGGTTTGGCGGCAATACGCTGTCGCAAGCTTGACGGAATGACCGGTTTCGGGCGCGCGCTCATCGATGTGAACGCCGGCAATTTGAAAAATCGGGATGTTAGAGAAACGGTCTCAGATTGCCGTCATTGGCGCTCAACAGCTGTGCGGCGCCTTCCGCGTCCAGGTCTTCCAGGATCATCAGCGCGGCGATCTTGACCCTGCCGTCAGCCAGCGCGAGTTTTTCTTCCGCCGTCCCTGCGGCACAGCCGGTCAGGTCCTGCAGGATCCGCTGCGCGCGCTGGCGCAACTTGTCATTGTCGGCAACCAGATTGACCATGTGGCCACGAACGGCGTGGCCCAGTCTGAGTGCGACAAGGGTCGAGATCATGTTGAGCGCCGCTTTCTGCGCGCTGGCCGCGCCAAGCCGGGTGGAGCCGGCAACGATCTCCGGGGGCGTGTTCAGGAACACCGGGTTGTCGGCGATCCTGAGCAGAGGGGTATCCGGGTTGTTGGCAAGCGCGATGGTTATGGTCCCCGACTGTCTGGCTGCGCGGAAAGTGCCCAGTGTGAAAGGGGTTGTGCCGCTTGCCGACACGCCGATGAGGATGTCGCCTGCGCCCAGTCCGGAGGCCTGAAAGTCCCGGTAACCGGTTTCCTCGTTGTCCTCGTGGCTGCCGGCAAGATGCAGCAGGTTTTCCGCGCCCCCGGCGAAAAGCATGCGCAGGCGTTCGGGTGGAAATCCGAATGTGCCCGGCAGCTCAAGACAGTCCGCGAGCGCTGTCAGGCCCGCGCTGCCCGCGCCCGCGTAACCGATCTTCTGGCCGGCTTGAGCGGCTTTGCGAAGGGCAGCCGCCGCGCGGGCGATCTGCGGTATGGCGGCTTCCGTCGCCGTCAGCGCATCCCTTTGCCGTTGCAGCAGCAGAGCAAGGATCTCCTCATCCGGCCTTGTTGAAAGGCCGATGGAAAGCGGGTCCCGGTCTTCTGTCGTCGGCAGTTTCATGGTGTCGGGTACTTGAGTGCAAGGTGGCGCTGTTATGAGTGTCGTGCCCGCACGGGCCTTTGAAACTCCTTCCGGTGCCCGGACGCCCGAACGGGAAGGGATGAGACCTTTTACCACTTGATTTTCGGTATCGATAGAGTTTAAATTGGTATCTGAAAGGTATTATTTTCATTTCCCGAGGCGTCTCGTTTCATGACCGAATTTATCTCGATGCTGGAAGATGGCGATTGGCGTGTGAATGCCAGCGGGCCGCGCTATCTTCAGTTGCGTCGGCGGATCCAGAAGGCGATCGACGAGGGGGTCCTCGGCGAAAACGAGCCTCTGCCCTCCGAGCGGGAAATCGCGGCGCTTACGGATCTGTCGCGTGTCACTGTCAGGAAAGCGGTCGCCGGCCTGGTCGAGGACCGGGTCGTCGTCCAGAAACGCGGCAGTGGTTCCTTCGTTGCACCCAGGGTCCACAAGGTCGAGCAGCGCCTGTCCGGCCTGACGTCGTTCAGCGAAGACATGGCGCGCAGGGGACTGACGGCAAGCAGCGAATGGCTGCGGCGCGGCCTGTTCCCCGCTTCGCCCGAGGAAATGTTCACGCTCGGGCTGACCTCCGGCTGCCGTGTCGCCCGCGTCGATCGGTTGCGCAAGGCCGACGGCACGCCCATGGCGATCGAGCGGGCTTCGTTGTCCGAAACCGTTCTGCCGCATCCCGAAGAGGTCACCCGTTCGCTCTATTCGGTCCTGCGCGCGTCCGGGATGCAGCCGGTGCGCGCGATCCAACGGATTTCCGCGCGCAATCTTGACCCCGTCGATGCGGAAATTCTCGGAGTTCCGGCGGGCTCGGCCGGTCTGAAGATCGAGCGCGTCTCTTATCTCGCCAACGGAAATGTCGTTGAATTCACCCGGTCGGTCTATCGGGGCGATGCCTATGACTTCATCGCAGAGTTGCAAATACCGGAAGAACAGACCTGATGGACACCACCGCGAAACCGGACACTCAGACGCACATGCGGCGGGAAATCGAGGAGATCCCAGAGGCCGCCGCCCGGTTGCTGAACGGGGCGTCTGCGCGGATCGGGGACATCGCGAAACAGGCCGGCACACCGGTCTTTCTGGCCAGCGTGGCGCGGGGGTCTTCCGATCACGCCGCGGCCTTTCTGAAATACGCCGCCGAAATTCATCTCGGTGTGGCAATGGCCTCGCTCGGTCCCTCGGTCTCGTCCGTTTACAAGGGCCAGGTCAACCTGAGCCAGGCGCTGGTCATCGCGATTTCCCAGTCCGGAGCCAGCCCGGACATCCTGTCCGTTGTTGAAAGTGCTAAGGAGCAGGGCGCCGTCACGATCGGGCTGACCAACACCGCCGGAAGCGAGCTGGCACGGCTGTCGACCGCGTCTGTCGATATTCACGCCGGACCGGAGCGCAGCGTCGCGGCGACCAAATCCTTCGTCAATTCCGTGCTTGCCGGCCTTCTTCTGCTGGCGGAGATGGCCGGTGACGAGGCCTTGCTGGAGGCACTCAGGCAGGTGCCCGGGCAGTTGGAAAAGGCGATCTCCATGGACTGGCGGGCCCTTGCCGAACCGCTGGAAAAGCGGGGCTCTCTCTATGTGATCGGGCGCGGTCCAGGTCTGGCGATTGCCCACGAGGCAGCGCTCAAGTTCAAGGAAACCTGCAGGATCCATGCGGAAGCCTATTCATCCGCCGAGGTGATGCACGGACCCGTGTCGATTGTCGAGGATGGCTATCCGATCCTGGCACTGGGTGTCAGGGATGCGGCGGAAGTGGGTCTGGCGGACGCTGCCGACCGCATGGCGGGCCAGGGCGGCAGGGTCTTTGCCACCACCGCCAGGGTCACGCGCGCTGAAAAACTGGCCTTTGTCAGTACAACACATCCCTTGACGGACGCGCTTGTCCAGATCGTCTCCTTCTACGCCTTTATCGAATGGTTCGCGCGCCGGCGCGGGTTCAACCCGGATCTGCCCAGGCATCTGAAGAAGGTGACGCAGACGGTATGACCGGTCCGACAGCGTATCTGTCCCGCCGGATCTTCGACGGCGGGAAAATTGTCCCGGACGCGGCGCTTCTGGTCAAGGGCGATGTCGTCGCGGGCGTGATCCCGCAGAACGACATTCCTTCGGATGCGCACAGGATCGATCTCGGCGACCGGCTGGTCACCCCCGGCCTGGTCGATCTGCAGGTCAACGGCGGCGGTGGCCTGATGCTTGGCGAGGTGGAAACCGCCGGCGATATTGCCCGGATCTGCGCGGCCCATGCCCGTCTCGGCACAACGGCCCTGACGCCGACACTCATCACCGATACGCCGGAGACTACCCGCAAGGTGGTGGACCTCGCGATCGAGTCCTGGTCGAGCGGCGTCAAGGGCTTTCATGGCCTGCATCTGGAAGGCCCGCATCTCTTCGCGGGCCGCAAGGGCGCCCATGACGCGGATCTGATCCGGCCGATGACCGAGGCGGACCTGGCGCTCTACGAACACGCGGCCAGCCACCTGCCGAGCCTGATCATCACGGTCGCGCCCGAAACGGTGACGCCCGAGCAGATTACCAGACTGTCGGCCGCCGGAATTCACGTCAGCCTGGGCCACAGCGATGCGTCCTACGAGACCTGCCGCCGGGCGGTGGAGGCGGGTGCTTCTCTGGTGACGCATCTGTTCAATGCGATGAGCCCGCTTCGGCACCGCGAACCCGGCCTTGTCGGCGCGGCGCTGGATCTTGGCGGCTTGAGTGTCGGTCTGATTGCCGACGGGATACACGTCGACCCGGCCGCCATCAGGATCGCGCTCCGGGCGAAGGCCGGTCCGGGCCGGATCTTCCTGGTGACCGATGCCATGTCGCAGACAGGCACCGATGTCAGCTCGTTTTTTCTGGGCGGACGTGAGATTTTCCGCCGCAACGGCACATTGACCCTTGCCGACGGCACGCTTGCCGGCGCGGATGTCGATCTGCCCGCCTCCCTGAAATTCCTCACCGGGCCCCTGGACCTTCCTCTTGAGACCGCATTGGCCATGGCAACAAGCGGCCCGGCGTCGGTTCTCGGCCGCCCGCTCGGCAGGCTGGTCCGGGGCTGTCCGGCGGATTTTGCGGCATTCGGAGAGGGATTTTCAGTGGAGGGCGTCTGGATCGGCGGAGAGCGTCAAGCGCCCGGCTGAGATTTGACGTGCACCTGTTGATCGGAAGAAATCCAGGGGCGCCGGACAGCTTCACAGGCGTCCGCGCGCAGGCCTGGGGGCCCTGATGGGCGCCGTTTGCAACTGGAATGGTAATCGTCCCCAAAAACCATTGGGTTGAAGATTGGACTTCTCCAGCCTTTGATGCGTTTGGAGAACCAGATGAAGAAATCAAGATTTACAGAGAGCCAGATCCTGGCGATTTTGAAGCTATGATGAGGATTAGAAAATGATCCAGTGAATCATTTTCCCGAAGAATGAGAGCGGTGTGTCGGTTGCTGACCTTTGCCGGGAGCACGGGATCAGCAACGCGACGTACTACAACTGGCGATCCAAGTACGGCGGTAAGGATGCGCCCTTGTTGGCGGAAATGAAGGCCATGGCCGAGGAGAACCGCCGTCTGAAAAAGATGTATGCCGAGATGGCGATGCAGAACGAACTGCAGAAGGATGCTCTGGGAAAAAAGCCTTGAGGCCGTCTCAACGCAAGGGGATGGCCATCAGTGCAGTCCGGTTGCGTGGCGTGAGCATTGCTCTTGCCTGCCGCACGTTCCTGATCAGCGAAAGCTGCTATCGCAATGAGCGCAAACTCAGCAACGAGAACGCAGAGATCGCGGACTGGCGGGTCCGGCTGACGACGGCTCACCGAACCTGGGGTTTCGGCCTGTGCTTCCTTTATCTGCGCAATTTCAAAGGCTTCGCATGGAACCACAAGCGGGTCCGGCGGATCTATCGTTCGCTCGAACTGAACCTGCGCATCAAGCCGAAAAAGCGCTTGGTTCGGGAAAAACCGGAACCGTTGGCTGTTCCCGATGCTCGACTTCAAAAGCATCAGCTCAGCTAAAGCAACCCTAACGGGCATCTAAGTCGCGCACATGATCCGCAATGGGCAGATTGGATCCTCTGCATGCGGGTTCCTTCAATTTCCAGAGCTCGCTGGATAACTCCGCCCAATCAGAGCGACAGCTTTGAAAAGCGTAAAAGTTTGCGACAAAAACCTTCCTTTGTGCTGGTCCGATCCGTGTCTCAACCGATATGACCGCGGCTTGTCTACGAAGGCCATCGTCAGTTTTTCGTTGAACAATCGGCTAGGGTTCGGACAAAGGTCTCGGCAATCGCCAGAACGGCTGCGTGAATTGGTCCCGCGGTAAGGCTGGGCAGAACCGAGGCGTCCACCACATAAAGGTTATCGATAGATCGAAGTCGCAGATCCGGACCGACAACGGCAGTGTCGTCATTGCCCATCCTGCAAGTGCCGCACGGGTGGTGATGCGTGATGACCGCTTTCGCTATAAAATCGTCGATCTCGGCCCTGGTTTTGAGGGTGCCAGGATAAAGTTCGCGATCGCGCCACCCGGCAAGCTCCTGCGTATGTCCGATTGTCCGCGCGGCCTCGAGAGCCTGGCGAAACATGTCTCGGTCATAGTCTGTTTGCAGGTAGGCTGGATCGATGCTCAGACGATCGCCGGTCTCTGGTCCGGTAATGCGAAGGCTGCCTCGGCTCGTGGGATGGGTCACCCCGAACAGCAGAGAGTAGGCCGTGCCGGTTTCCGGCTGCGGAAAGCACTCGGATACGATCGGCGCCACGCCGCAACCGACGACGATATCGGGCTGTCCCGTCCCGGTGAAGTCGCCGGCTCTCATATACGCCATCGACTCCGAATGCTGGAGGCGAGAAGGCGGAAGTGGCTTGCGCGTGGAATAGACATTGCCCGCGCCCAGCAGGTGATCCTGGAGATTCCGGCCGATATCGGGCATGTCGACAAGGCATTTGACGCCTGCGGCATTGAGAACCTCGGACGGCCCGATGCCGGAGCGCATCAGCAGAGCAGGGCTTTCCAGCGAGCCGGCACACAAGAAGACCTGGTCGGCGGAGATACGTGTCAGGCCATCCCTGCCGACGACCTCGAGGTGGCGCACCCGATTGGCTCCCTGGACGAAACGTCGGGCGAGGGCGCCGGTCAGAATCCTCAGGTTGCCGCGGGCACGAACCTCCGGTGTCAGCCATGCATCTGCAACCGTCACCCGTCTTCCGTCGCGGATGTTCAGCGAGTTCGGCGTCACGCCGATCATCTCACCGTCATTATGACCATTGAGGCGGGGCAGGCCGAGGGCGCTGCCGGCAGCGATGAAGGCATTGGTAAGCGGGCTGATGTCCGCATCCGTCCTGTGGACAGGCAAGGGGCCACCCTTGTGACCCGGGGTTTCTCGGTCTTCATTTGCTTCGAAGGCGGGCAACAAACCCTTCCAGCTCCATCGGGAACTCCCCGTCGCCTCGGCCCAGGGCGCAAAATCTTCGGGATGTCCGCGCATGTAGCCCATCGCGTGCAGGCAGCTCGATCCACCGACAAGACGGCCGCGTGCCCAGGAATGGATCCTGCCGGCTGTGCCCGCCTGCGGCTCCGTCATATAGTCCCAATCGTAGCTGCGGCCCTGAAGCGCCGGCCAGGCCGCCGGATTCCAGATGTCGGGATCTGTTGCTTCATCGCCGGCTTCAATCAAAAGTACGCTTCGGGTCGGATCCTCGCTCAGACGCGCGGCCAGCAGCACCCCGGCCGAACCGCCTCCGATGACAAGCGCGTCCGCGTTCATGTCGCTTGCTAATAAAACCTCAGTCATCAAGATCCCCCTTTTACGGCTGCCGTGTCAGACCCTTGGAGACCGCGGCGTTTCAAGCCGGCGCTGCGATGCACCCTCTGAAACACGCCGAAATCGATATGTCATGATGGGCTCAACGACCTGAATGCAGGGAGTGGCGGGGCGGTGCCTAGTTACCGCACTCCATAGATTTTTTCGCTGCCGCCATCGCCTTGAGCACGTGTTTTCGTGCGGCCTTCCGGGCAGCTTTTTCGTCACCTGCGGCGATAGAATTGTAGATCTCCCTCATCTCCGCCAGACTGCTTAGCGCCCGGCCTTTCAGTGACATCGATCGTGATCTGAAGAGGCTGATCCTCGCAACAAGGCCCCGATGGATCTCCTCAAGAATTGGGTTTCCGCAATTGGCGAGGATGATGGAGTAGAAGTCGGCTGCCGTCGTCACCCGTGCCAGGGCATCGTTGCTGGAGGCGGCGGCTTCGAACGCGGAAAGTGCTTTTTCGAGCGCCTGAAGCTCCAGCTGCGAGATCGTCTGAGAGCAGCGGCCGACAGCTTCGACTTCCAGAAGTTCCCGGGCCTCGTAGATGGCGGTTACCTGCTCCCATGAAAGAGCGGGAATAAAGGGGCCCTTGTTCGGCACGATATCGATGAGGCGTTCGGCCGCGAGGCTGCGCAAGGCTTCGCGGAGGGACGGTCGGCTGATGCCGAGCTGAACGCACAACTGACTTTCAACCAGCCGGCTGCCGGGTTCGAAAACCCCGGAGAAGATAGCAAGCCTCAACTTGTCGACCGTCGCCTGCTGCACGGTGCGCGGCAATACTCTCAAATTCAGGTCTGGCAGCATTGTTTTGATCTCGTACATCCGGAGTGAGCGCAACCAGAAGGAATATAGGCGGCGTCTTTCTATTTTGACAGAACTATCACACATTCTGTCAATACGTAAGATTGAAAGATTGTCTGACAATTTGGTTGACGCTTATCAGATTTGTGTCATGCTTCAAATACCGAAAGACAGCGACGCAGGATCTGGGACATGGTGGCGACCGCCTCTTACGAAGACATGAGTTTGCGCCGTATCGACACCGGCCGCATTACCTTGAGCATACGTGAGGCCGGGAGCGGCCCGTTGATGCTTTTCTTTCACGGGATCACCGCCAATTCCGCAACGCTGGCGCCGTTGGCCGCTAATTTCAGCGACCGTTTCACGACCATCGCGGTCGACCAGCGCGGTCATGGCCTCAGTGACAAGCCCGAGAGCGGATACGGCGCGGATGACTTTGCCGATGATATCGCGGCCCTGATCCGGGCGCTTGATCTTGGACCGGCAGTTCTGGTCGGCCACTCCCTCGGATCACGCAACGCCGTCACCGCCGCGACCAGATTCCCCGAGCTGGTTCGCTCTGTCGTGGCGATCGATTTCACCCCGTATATCGAGGCGGAAGTCTTCGATGCGCTGGAAGCGCGGGTGAATGCGGGAGATCAACTGTTCCACGATCTGAAGGCGGTGGAGACCTATCTCGCCGCCCGCTATCCGAATATTCCGGCGCAGGCCATCAGGATTCGAGCCGAGAGCGGATACCGCAAGGTCGAGGGAGGGCTGCGTCCGTTGGCGTTCCCCTCAGCCATGTCCCAGATCGCCACCGGGCTGCGCGCGGATCTCACCCGGACGTATCGCGATCTCCGCAGGCCGGTTCTTTTGATGCGCGGGGAGGAGAGCAAGCTGGTCTCCGCCGAGGCACTGACGAAAACCAGCCGATTGCGCCCCGACCTTCCGGTCGTCGTCGTTCCCGGCGCCGATCACTACGTCAATGAGGTGTCTCCGGACATCACATTCAAGGCAATCACCAACTTCATCGATGCCTGAGAGCGGATGTTCCGTTTTTATTTTACGCAACAGGATTTGAACTATGGCGAACATTAACAAGACATCTGGCAAAGCGCTTCGTGCGCAGGTCGCCGGCGCGGGCTTTGCCGGCCTGACGGCCGCAATCGCGCTGCGCCAAAACGGCTGGGATGTTACGCTGCATGAGAAGGATTCCGAGCTTCGGGCGTTCGGTGCGGGCATCTATCTATGGCACAATGGCCTGCGGGTGCTCGAAGCGGTCGGCGCGCTTGACGATGTCCTTCTGGGGTCGCATACGCCTCCCACCTACGAGACCTGGATGCAGAACAAGTCGGTTTCCAAGGAAACCTTCAACGGGCTGCCATGGCGTATTATGACCCGCAGCCACCTGCATAATGCCCTGGTCAAGCGCGCCCGCGATGTCGGTGTCGAGATGCGCGTCAATTCCGAGGCCGTTTCCGCCGATGCGGATGGCCGGTTGACGCTTCAGACCGGAGAAGTTTTGGAAGCCGATCTGATCGTCGGGGCCGATGGTGTCGGCTCCAAGGTCCGCGACTCCCTGAACTTCAAGCAGGATCGCTGGACCTCCACCGACGGCATCATTCGTCTCATCGTTCCCCGCAAGAAGGAAGAACTCGGCGACGGAGAGTGGGACAATACGATCGACATGTGGAATTTCGAGCCGCGTGTCCAGCGCATCCTTTATTCGCCTTGTAACAAGGACGAGCTCTATCTCGGCCTTATGGCGCCGGCCGCCGACCCACGTGGTTCGCACGTTCCCCTTGATCTCGAGGTCTGGGTAGAGATGTTCCCGTTCCTGGAACCTTGTCTCGTCGAAGCCGCGAAGCTGCAATCTGCACGCTATGACAAATATGCGACCACCAAACTCGACAACTGGGTGAATGGCAAAGTGGCGCTGGTGGGCGACGCCGCCCATGCCATGTGTCCGGCCCTTGCCCAGGGCGCGGGCTGCGCCATGGTCAACGCCTTCAGCCTTTCTCAGGATCTTGCCGAACAATCTTCGGTCGAGGACGCGCTGGCCGGTTGGGAAAAACGCATCCGCCCAATTACCGACCGGTGCCAGGCGCTTTCGGGTGAGTACGCGGCGAACCGCTCGCTTTCCAATGGCAACATGTTCACGCCCGCGGCTCTCGAAGCTGCGCGCTACGACCCCATTCGCCGCGTCTATTCATGGCCGCAATAGCGGTCGGCAGGCCAGCCACAAAAACACTTGTTCGCGCCGGAGCCGCGCGTTCCCAAGGAGAAAGAAATGAAACATTCGGCCTCAGTCGAGAAACACTATGAAGTGCGTGGCTGGTACTCGTCAGTTCAGGAAATCTTGCATGATGGCGGCGCGTCCGGCGAAACGCTGATCAAGGTCGCCGTGGGTGTGATTATCCGCAATCCTTTCGTGGGTACCTACCAGGCCGATCTTTCGGCACTTACGCAGCCGAGTGCCGCCATTGGTCATGCGCTCGGAGAGCGTGCCGTGGCGCTCCTCGGCGGCCGGCCCGCCGAAAGCTATGGAAAGGGCGGAATCGCCGGCGTGGGTGGTGAGCAGGAACATGTCGTCGCCTGCATCACGACTGAGTTCGGCAATCCGCTGCGCGAGCAGGTGGGGGGCGGCGACGCCTGGATTTCCTCCGCCAGCAAGGTGGCGTCAGCCGGGACGTCGATCGACATTCCGCTGGCCCACAAGGACGAGCTTTATATCCGCTCTCACTATGATGCCATCACCTTCGCGGTGCCGGATGGCCCCCGGCCGGATGAAATTCTCATCTGCGTCGCGGCGGCAACCGGCCCGCGTGTTCACCAGCGGGTGGGCGGCAAGACTGTCGCGGACCTGGCGGCTGCACAATAACCCGATCGAATATTGACTGAAGGACGTATTCCATGCCCCTGAACATCAAAGACCTCAAGATAACGTCCGCGGATTTCAATCCGCTCGAGATGATGCGCGACGAGCATGCCGGAGACAAAGGCAACGTACTCCCAAGACTCACGGTCAGCGGGGTTCCTGCCGGGACCAGGGAACTCGCGGTGATCTGCCATGATCCGGATGCGCCGCTGCCTCGGGGTTTCACGCATTGGACCGTTTACGGCATCGATCCGTCTGCGACCGATCTTTCGGACGCTCAGGAAAAATACCGCGTCGGACCGAACGGGGCCGGTGGCTTGCAGTACTACGGTCCTCAGCCGCCGGCCGGCCACGGCAAGCACCACTACTACTTCTGGGTCTACGCCCTCGACACGGCGGTTGAAGGAACTCCCACCCGAGAAGAGTTCCTCGCCGGGTATGCCGACAACATCATCGAGCAAAACAGGATCGTTGGCCTTTACGAAAACAAGTGAAGTGCAAGGTCCCGGTGAAAAGACCAACCCCACCGGCCGGGACCTCAGCGACTCGGGAGAACTCAGAAATGACCACCATAACCCAAGCCCGGCAGACCGTGTTCGAAGAGCTGGTCACAGCTACCAAGATTTTGTTGCACGAAGGCATCCTCGATACATTCGGACACATAAGTGCCCGTGACCCGGAGGATCCTCAAGCTTTCTTCCTGGCGCAGAAACTTGCCCCGAGCCACATCACGACCGGTGATATCCAGCGGTTCAATCTGGAAGGCGAGACCGACGACAATCGACCGTCTTATCTTGAACGCTACATTCACAGTGAGATCTACAAGGCCCGGCCGGAACGTCAACTGCGTGCTTCACAGCCATTCTCCGGCTGTGCTTCCCTATTGCTTTACAGGCCAGGCGCTAAGGCCTGTCACCCACATGGGGGCGTTTCTCGGCGAGACGGTTCCCGTCTACGAGATCCGTGACAAGCTGGGTGACGACACCGATCTTTTCGGCGGCAGCCATAGCGTTTGTGCCGATATCGCCGAAAGCCTGGGTAAGCAAGCCGTCGTTCTCATGGCCCGTCACGGGGTCGTCAACGTCGGCGGTTCTGTTCGTGAGGTCGTGTTCCGCGCGTTTTATACCGAGCAGAACGCTGCCGCGCAGACCGCGGGCCTGCAGGTGGGCAACATCAAGTACCTGTCGCCCGGTGAGGTCAAGACCGCTGGAAAGCTCGTCGGAGCCCAGATTGACAGGGGATGGGACCACTGGACCATGACCCTTCGTCAAGCCGGGCTGCTCAAGTAGCCCCCCAGAAAGCAGAGACGTCATGCAGCACGCGGAAAACTACAATTACATCATCGTCGGAGCCGGTTCGGCCGGCTGCGTCCTCGCTCACCGGCTGAGTGCGGATCCGGCCTGTTCCGTGCTGCTGCTCGAGGCGGGTGGCTGGGACCGCGATCCGATGATCCACATTCCGCTCGGTTGGGGCAAGATCCTCACCGAACGCCGCCATGACTGGATGTATTTTTGCGAGCCGGAAGACAATGTTGGCGGCCGCAGCGTCGAATGCGCTCGCGGCAAGGTCATCGGCGGATCGTCCTCGACGAACGCAATGGCCTATGTACGGGGCAATCGCGGCGATTACGACCGTTGGGCCGCCAACGGCCTCCCGGGCTGGTCCTACGACGAAGTCCTGCCCTATTTCCGCAAGCAGGAAACCTGGGAAGGCGGTGCAAACAAGTCTCGCGGAGGATCCGGTCCGCTCAGCACTCAGCATTGTCGCTACGAGGACCCGTTGATCGATGCCTTCGCCGAGGCCAGTGTCCATGCCGGCTATCCGCAGACCGACGACTACAACGGCGTCCTGCAGGAAGGCTTCGGCCGGTTGCAGATGACGATTTCGAAGGGCCGTCGATCTTCTACAGCCTCGGCCTATCTGAGGCCGGCTCTGAAGCGGCCCAACCTGACCGTCCTGACAAATGCCATGGCCACGAGGATCGTGATGGATGGCAAGCGGGCCACCGGTGTCACGATCAACCACAACGGATCTGAAAAGACGGTCACGGCTCGCAATGAGGTTCTTCTGGCGGGTGGGGTCATCAATTCGCCACAGCTCCTCATGTTGTCGGGTGTGGGGGCCCCGGAGGAACTCGCCGCGCATGGCATTGAAACGCGCGTCAACCTGCCCTCTGTAGGCAAGAATCTGCAGGACCACGTTTCCGTTATCCTGATGTACAGGCGCCGTGAGCCAGGTCCGTTCTTCAAGAAGATGAGGGCCGACCGGATCGGTCTTGATTTCCTCAAAACCTATCTGACGGGCAAGGGTTTCTCCGCCGACGTCCCTGGCGGAGTGGTTGCCTTCCTCAAGAGTGGCGAGGATCGGCCGCTGCCGGATGTGCAGCTCCTGTTCACAGCCGCTCCGCTTGCCGCATGGCCCTATTTCGAACCTTTCAAGGCACCGTTCCAGGACGGCTTCGCCACCCGGATCGTGGCAGTGCAACCGGAAAGCCGAGGATCAGTGAAACTGGCTTCGGCGGATCCGTTGGCGGCACCGCTGATCTATCAGAATTTTCTGGCCTCTCCGAAGGACTGGGATTCGCTTCGTGCCGGTTTTCGAGTGGCGCGGGACCTCGCGGCGCAGCCGTCAATGAAGCCCTTCATGGAAGCGGAGTTCTTTCCCGGGCCCGGCTGCCAGTCCGACGAGGAGATCGACGAGCATATCCGCAAGACCTGCATCACTGTCCATCATCCGGCAGGCACCTGTCGGGCCGGCTCCGATGCGGCCTCGGTTGTCGACCCGCAATTGCGTGTCAAAGGCGTTGACGGGCTGCGCGTGGTCGATGCGTCCGTCATGCCGGACCTTGTCTGCGGAAACATCAATGCCGCCGTCATCATGATCGCCGAGAAAGCGGCTGATCTCATCATGAAACCCCAGATAAGCGAGGCAGCAGCGTGATCAAGCGTGTAGCCATCATTGGTCTCGGAACGATGGGCCCCGGTATGGCCGCCCGTCTTGCAAGAGGCGACATCGAAGTCGTGGCCCATGACATAGCACCGAAGGCGATCGAGCGTGCCCGGTCGATGCTGGATGCGGCCGAAGGTGTTCTCGACAATCTCGGAATTTCGACTTCCGGAAACAACGGCTCGGTGCGGTTCACCGACAAGATCGAGGATGCCGTCGCCAGCGTTGATCTCGTCATCGAAAACGTTCCCGAGAAGGAAGAGATCAAGGCGGATGTCTACCGAAAGATCGATGGCTTGATCGCGCCGGATACCATTGTGGCGTCCGATACGTCCGGCATTCCGATCACCAACTTGCAGACGCATATCTCCAACCCCGCGCGGATGGTGGGGATGCACTGGTCCAATCCGCCGCACATCATTCCCATGATCGAGGTTATCGGTGGACAGCAGACGGCGCCTGAAACGGTTCAAACCATACGCGACTTTATCCGCTCTCTCGGCCTCTTGCCCGTGCTCCTCAAAAAGGACGTTCCAGGATTTGTCGAAAACCGCGTGCTCTATGCGCTCTTGCGCGAGGTCGTCGATCTTGTCGAGCGCGGCGTCATCGAACCGGAGGATATCGACACCTGCGTTTCCTGGGGCATCGGCTACAAGCTGGCCGTGATCGGTCCCATGGCGCTTCTCGACATGGCCGGCATGGACATCTATCACTCGGTCTCCTCCTTCCTCAACGAAGACCTATGCGACCGCAAGGATGTTGCGCCTCTGGTGCGCGAACAGATCGCGGCCGGCAAGCTCGGTATCAAGTCGGGTGAGGGGATCTATTCCTACACATCCGAGAGCATCGCCAGTCTCCAACCGGAACGGGCGCGAAAGCTCGTCGCGATCCGGCGCATTCTCGAGAGAAAAGAATAACGCCATGAACACCGGGCCGGAGGATGGAGAAAGGCGCATGAGTGGCAACGGAATTATCCGTGCCGAAGCGCTTGCCGTTCGGCTCATCTGCGTCCTGTTGGGCCTATGCCTGATCGTCATGGTCCTGATCAACGTCGCCAACGCAGTGGGCCGCTACAGCGGCTGGTTCTCGCTCGTCGGCGCGGACGAACTGCTGGTTTACGGAATGATCTGGATCGTCATGCTTGGAGCGATCCTGGCGGCGCGAAGTCGAGACCATCTGTCGATCAATCTTCTGCCGACCGCGATGTCCGGCCGCCTGGCAGCCGGTTTGCAGATCGCGATCGATGTGGCGACAGTTTCTGTTTCCGTCCTCATCGCATGGAACAGCTTCATCTTCATTGAGCGTATCGCGAGCCTCAACCAGAAGAGTATGGGCCTGGGCATGCCTATGGTCATCCCGCACTCCGCAATCCTTGTCGGCTTCATAGGCATCGCCGCTGTCACAGCCTTCCTTACCATTGTCGACATTGCCCGCTTCACCACTTCGGAAGAGGTGCAAAAGTGACCTGGGTCCTCGGCATCACCGTCACGATACTGATCGCATTGGGAGCGCCCATCTTCGTCGCGCTGCTCTTCGCGGCGTCGCTGGCGCTCCTGTTCTTTCCCGGCCCTCCGCTGATTGCTCTTCAGCAGACGATATTCGGCGGTCTGGATACCTACGCGCTGCTGTCCGTCCCGTTTTTCGTCTTCGCCGGCGAATTGATGGCGATCAGCGGCATTGCCGATCGCCTCATCAATCTGGTGCGTGCCCTGTTCGGCCGGGTCCCAGGCTCGCTCGGGATTGCGGCGCTCGGCGGCTCGACCCTCATCGGCACGATCTGTGGGTCTTCCGCCGCCGCAGTCGCCGCCGTGGGCCGCAACATGTATCCTCAGCTCATTGAAGGCGGATACGGCAAGCGGCGCGCAGCCGGTATCATCACTTCCAGCGGTGCGATCGACATCGTCATCCCGCCCTCGATCGCCATGATACTCTATGGCGCGGCGGCCGAGCAGTCGATTGCCAAGCTGTTCATTGCGGGCATAATTCCCGGCATCGTCATGGCGTTGCTGATGGCTGGCTACATCTCGTTCTCGGCTCTGGTTGCGCACATTCCGAGGGATACGAAATTCCAGGCCCGGATCGCCTTGGAGGCGTTCAAACAGGCCTTCTGGGCATTGACCATGCCGGTTTTCGTCATCGTGGGCATCTATGCAGGTTTCTTTTCGCCCACTGAAGCCGGCGGCTTTGCCTGTGCCTATGCAGCGATCCTCGGCATGGTCGTCTATCGCACCGTCACCTTCCGCACTTTACTGGAGGCGGCCGTCAGTTCGGCAATGATGACAGCGCGCATCATGATCGTGGTCGCCGCGGCGGGCGTCATCAGTTGGGTCCTCACGGTCGAAGGTGTGCCCCAGGCGCTGATTGCCATGACAGCGGATTCGGGCCTGTCGCCCCTCGGCTTCCTCTTGACCGTCAACCTGCTGCTTCTGGCGATAGGCTGCGTTCTGGACCCGACTTCGGCGATCCTTGTCCTGTCTCCGCTTCTCGTGCCCATCGCGGTGTCGCTGGGGATCGATCCCATTCACTTCGGCGTGGTCATGACCGTCAATCTCGCCATTGGCATGTTCACGCCTCCCTTCGGCTTGAACATCTTCGTCGCCCAGTCGGTACTCTCCTTGCCTACCTCTGACATCTACCGCGGGGTTCTGCCTTACATGGCGGTCCAGATCTCCGCTCTAGCCCTCATCACCCTGATCCCCGCGCTTTCGCTATGGCTGATCAACGGCATGTCGTGAGTGCATTGAAGCACATGGAGGATAAATATGACGTCTTACACCAAACGCCTGTCACTTGCCGTGGGTGCATTCGGCACCGCTCTCGCCCTGATGCTGCCAATCGCCGGTGCTGCCCACGCTCAGCAAAGCACCATGAAACTCGCTTCCGCGACCATCAACGACGTGCAGCACGAGTGGCAGAAGGAGTTCCAGAAAGAAGTCGAGGCCCGCGTCGGTGATGCCCTGAAGGTTGAAATCTACCCGGCCTCGCAGCTTGGTGCGATACCGCGGATGTCGGAAGGTGTGCTGCTCGGCACGATTGAAGCATTCACCACGCCGACCTCCTTCGTCACCAATGTCGATCCGCGCTTCCAGGCCTTCGATGTCCCAGGCCTCTTCAAGGATGCGGATGAGGTGCGTGCAGTGATCCACGACCAGGAATTCCGCGACTACATGGAAACCCTGTTCCTGGACAAGGGCGTGCGCATCATCGGCGCGATCTTTAATTCACCCACCCAGATCCTCACACGAGAACCGGTGACTTCAATCGACGGGTTCGAAGGTCTCAAGGTGCGAACCTTCGCATCGCCGCTTCAGATGGAGCCGATGAAGGCAATCGGCGTGAACCCCACGCCACTCGCGCTGTCCGAAGTCACTCCGCAGCTCCAGGCCGGCGGCATTGACGGCATGCTCGCGGGGATTCCGATCCTGACCGCCTTCAAGTTCTACGATACCGCCAAGTACGTCACCAACATCAACATGAACCAGATCGTTTCGGTGACACTGGTCAACGAAGCCTGGTTCCAGTCGCAGTCCGACGAGGTGAAGACTGCCATTATCGAGGCTGGCCGGGCGGCTGAGGAAACCGTTTTTCCCTGGGGAGTGGAGAATGTGCAGCGCGCTGAAAAAGCGTGGTTGGACAACGGTGGCGAGATCCAGATCCTTCCCGACGATCAGCAGGCCGAACTGCAGGAAACCTTCGCAAGAGTAACCGACGAGGTCATTTCGGACCAAGCGGACGTGGTGGAAGTGCGTGACCAGATCATCTCGAAACTCGAGGCGGTCCGCGCTCAATGATCCAGCTAGCCGCCCGTGCCTCTGCAGCTCAGACCCGTGTCACCGCCGGTACGGCAAAGGAACCGCAGCGTCGCTTCCGTCTTGCCGGCGGCAATAGGCAGGTCGAGCCGCGTCCGGACGGTGTCGGCGGAGCACCAGAGCGCTTCCAATGGCATCCGGTCGTCGGTCGCGTTCATCAAGTTGAGAACTCCCGTCGCCGGGTCGTGCCAAAGCGTCAGCGTCAGTTCGCCGCTTGGGGCAATGCGTCCGAGTTCTTCGGAATACCAGTGAGCCAGCGCGGCTTTGCAATCGAGCTGAACGCCAGTCTCGTTGACAATGGAAATTTCGACCGGATCAGCGCCTTCGGTCCCGTGAACGATCCCTGAATAGGGCACATAAGCTCCGCTTTCGGCCATGGCCGGGAGTGAGGAAAGCCCAGCAGACAGGGCGACAAAAACAATGAAACGTCTGCCGACTGATTTCGTCTTCCAACTGGAATCTGACAACCATTGTGGGAACAACATCATGAGAAACCTACTTATATCTGCCGCGCTCAGCGTGGTGCTGACCACCCCGGCGGCACTTGCTGGCGAGGTTGATACCATAGCCATCCTTACGCCGGAACAGGGGAGTGACTTCGGCTGGAACCAGCAGGGTGTCGAAGCTGCCAAGGCTGCCGCCAAGGCGACGGGCACCGAAGTCATCATCGCGGAAGGTCTGGGCTACGGTGACGTCCGTGCACCGATGCGCGAGCTGGCGGCCGATGGCGCCGACCTGATGATCGCGCATGCCAGCGGCTACAACACCGCCGGTCCCGAGATCGCCAAGGAAACCGGCGTACCGGTCGCCATAGTCGACAGTCCCGATGCTCTCGAAAAGGGTCTGGTGGCCGATTATACCCTGTCGGGCCACGAGGGCGCCTATCTTGCCGGACGTCTGGCCGCCAAGATGACATCCACCGGCACCGTCGGCATCGTCGTCTCCGGTGAACCGCCGTCCTGGAATTCGCAGTCAATCGGTTTTGCCGAAGGCGTGCACGCGGAGAATCCGGGCGTCAAGATCCTCTACTCGGTCATCGGTCCGGCCGCCTATTCCGACGCGGCCGGCGGGAACCGTGTGACCACCTCGGTCATCGCGGCGGGTGCCGACATCATCTTCGGTCAGGGCAATGGCTCGAGCTTCGGCATGATCCAGGCCGTTGAGTCGAACAAGGCCACCGATGGATCGGACGTACTTTTCATCGACGTGATCGGCGACAAGTCCGAACTGGACAAGGGGCATCTTCTGGCTTCGGTGCTTTGGGATATGACCCCGGTTTACACCGCTATGATCGAAGACCTGAAGGCCGATAAATTTGGTACTCGTGGGTACGCCATAAGCTTGGCCGACAACTCCGTCAGACTTATCAAGACCCCGCAGGTAGACGAAAAGGCTTGGGACGAAGTGATGGAACTGCGCGAGCAGATCATCTCGGGGGATATCAAGGTGGAGCCCAAGTTCGAAGCTGCCGATGTCCGCACTCTGGTCACCGTGGCGGAGTGAGTTCATCTGTGTCAAATGCATCGGAAACTGTGACAAACCTGTCCTCGGAAACGAGGGCAGGAGTCATTGGCGTACACGGCGTGACCAAGCGCTTTCCCGGCGTGATCGCGGTCAACAACGTCTCGCTCACATTTCATCCAGGTGAGGTGCATGTCCTTCTTGGCGAGAACGGTGCGGGCAAATCGACGCTGGTAGGCATTCTTTCGGGTCTTCAGGAGCCGGACGACGGCTACCTGTCGCTGAATGGGAGAAAAATGCGGCTGGCCAGCCCATCGGCCAGTCTCGATGCGGGAATCAGTACGGTTTTTCAGCATTCTATGCTGGTGCCGACACTCACGGTTCTGGAGAACCTAACACTGGGTGCGCCCTGGTACGAGCGTCCACCCCGTGCCCGGATCGCGGCACGAATGGAAGAATTGAAACGAGAATTCGCGCTCTCCCTGCCGCTCGACGCCATCGTCGGCGAGCTTTCGCTCGGCCAGCAGCAGCAGATCGAGATTGCCCGCGCGCTCCTGCGTGACAGCAAGGTGCTGATCCTCGACGAAGCGACTTCCATGCTTACGCCCCAGGGGGCGCATGAACTGGGAGAGCGGATGCAGAAGCTGGTGAAAAGCGGGCTGGCTGTCATCTTTATCACCCACAAACTCGCTGAGGCCTATCGATACGGCAATCGTATTTCAGTTCTCAAGCAGGGCGCACTCGCGGGTGAAATGGGTCCCGAGCAATTGAAGTCTATGTCCGAGGACCAGGCAGTCGACGAAATCGTCCGCCTGATGTTCGGCCGTGAAGCTGGCACCGGTTCCACCGAGCAACGCAATAGCACGAAACGTGATGACACCGTTCTCAAGCTGGAGAACCTGTCTACTCAGGGCGACGCCGATGTCATGGGGATCGCGGATATCTCGCTGATCCTGCAGGCCGGCGAGATTGTCGGTGTTGCCGGGATCGACGGAAACGGACAGAAGCAATTGGCGGAGGCCATGGCGGGTCAGCGGCCTCTCAACTCCGGACGGGTCGAACTTGACGGCGAAGACATCACCAGCGCCACCGTTGCGCAGCGCCGGCGCAAGGGACTTCGCTACCTGACGGACGACCGGCTTGCGGAAGGTTCGGTCGCGGCCTTTCCAATTTCCGAGAACACGGTCCTCAAGGATATCGGCCAACCGCCTTTTTGGGTGAACGGTCTGGAACGCCCGCAACGCATCGCACAACATGCGCGCGAGCTCATCGCGAGATTTTCCGTGCATGCGCCGGGCGAGACCACGCCGATCGGCCGGCTCTCGGGCGGCAATATTCAGAAGGTCCTGCTGGGCCGCGAACTTCTGGGTGAGGCGCGCGTCGTGGTGTTCAACAAACCCACATACGGATTGGACCTCAAGAACATCGATACCTCACGGCAGCGCATCTCCGAAATCGCCGAACGGGGCTTGGCGGTGCTGCTCATCTCAACCGACCTGGATGAGTTGATGGCGTTGTCGGACCGCATCGCGGTGATGGAGGGAGGGCGTATCCGGGGGATCGTGAAAAACGATGGCAGCGGCGAGGCTTTGCGCTTGCGTATCGGCCGGATGATGGCCGGTGAAGAAGACTACAAACAGGCGACGGCATGACCATACAAGACGATATGAATCCGGTATCGGCGGACCCTGAGACCAACGCAGACGGTATCGCAAGAACGATGACTGAGCGCAGTGCGCTCAATCGAGGCCTGACATTGACCGTCGGCCCGATTCTCGCGGCCTTCCTTCTGTCTGCGCTCATCCTGATACTGGTCGGGGTCAACCCGCTTACCTACTACGGCTACGTCCTCGAGAGATCCCTTTTTTCAGGACTGGGCTTACAGCAAACAGCCACAAGAATGGCACCGCTTCTGTTTCTTTGCGCCAGCCTGATCATTGCGTTCCGTGCGGGGATCTGGAATTTGGGAACTGACGGGCAGTTTCTGCTCGGTGCAGTCATTTCAGCGGCAAGCGCGCCTCTGTTGGTTGGCGTGTTGCCGGGGTGGGCGGTGCTTCTGGCGGGCTTCGTGCTGGCCGCTGTAGTCGGCGCGGTTTGGTCACTCATCCCCGCGTTGCTCAAGGCGTATCAGGGCGTGAACGAGATCATCACCACCTTGATGATGTCCTTTCTCGGCGTTCTGCTGGCCTCGACACTGGTCAAGCTGGTCTTCAGGGATCCGGCGACCACTGTACCGCAGACGCGTACCCTGCCGGTGGAAGATAGGCTTCCACGGCTTTTCGATACTTCCATTTCCAGTGGCTTGATCTGGGGTCTGATCGCCGTTCTGGCCGTTCATCTGATGATGACCCGCACTGCCTTCGGACTGCGGTTGCGGATGGTGGGCGCCAACCCTCTTGCGGCGACCCATGCTGGACTGTCGGTACCGCTGCTGACCCTGGCGACATTCGGGTTGTCCGCAGGTTTTGCAGGGCTTGCCGGCGCCTCGGAGATCCTCGGCGTCGCCGGCAATGTCCGCGCCAACTGGAATCCCGCTTACGGACTGATGGTTATCCCGCTGGTCTTTCTTGCGCGGTTCAACGGGGTAGGGGCCATCGTGCTGGTTTTCTTCTACTCCGCGCTCATGATCGGCAGCGAGAGTGCCGCGCGGCGTCTCGGGGTGCCGCAGGACTTCACTCTTGTGCTTGTCGCCAGCCTGCTGATCTGCCTGGGGCTGGGCGAGTATATCGATCACCACAAACGCAAGAAGGAACGTTGAGATGAGTGGCTTGCTGACCGAAGCGTTCCTTTCGTCGCTGTTGACCGGTGCGATCGTTGCCGCCATCCCGATACTGCTCGCGGGATTGGGAGAGCAGATGTCGGAGAAGGCGGGAGTGCTGAACATCGGTATCGAGGGTATGATGTTGATGGGGGCCTATGTCGGCTTTCTCGTCGCCTTCGAGACCAATTCGCTTTGGCTGGGATTTCTCGGGGGCATTCTCGGCGGCGTGCTGACGGCCATTGTGATGGCGGTGCTGTGCGTCCGGTTGGGCCTGAACCAGATCGTGATTGGCATCGGCCTGACGCTTGGGGTGGAGGGGCTAACCGCACTGCTCCATCATTTCCAGTTTTCCCGGACCTATCCGCGCCTGCCCGCGCCCGAGCGGTTGAGTATCCCGGGATTGACCGATCTGCCGGTGATTGGACCTTCGCTGTTCGGGCGGCATCTGATCGTCTATCTCGCACTCATTGCTGTCGTGGTGCTGGCATACCTGTATCGGCGCACCAATCTTGGCATGACCCTGAGTGCAGCCGGGGAGCGTCCGGCGGCGCTGGACGTGGCCGGTGGCAACGTGCTCGGCATTCGCGTCGTTGCGGTGCTGTTCACCGGTGCTATGGCAGGCCTCGGCGGTGCCTATCTCGCCAATATCGGGGCAGGGTTGTTCATTCCCTTCATGACAGGCGGTGCAGGCTTCATCGGCATAGTGCTCGCCATGCTGGCGCGGGGCCGGCCGCTCTGGGTTCTGATCGGCTCGCTGATTTTCGGAGCCGCGCTGTCATTGACCACCGCACTGCAGGTCGCGGGGTCGAACATCCCCACCGACGTTATCCAGATGCTGCCTTTTGCGGCGGTAATGCTGGTCTTGGTGCTTTTCGGCCGCCGGGCAAAGCTGCCCGCGGCACTGGGCGCTGCCTACGAACGCGGTGCCCGCTAAAGCGCCGCTACCGACCATTCCCATTCCTGGAGACGGGGACCGGGCAACATGAAGGAGAAGTGACATGGCTGATACCAAAGTCTATTTGCTTGACGGAGGTTCGCTGGTGCTGGACGGGTTCCATATCTGGTGGAACAAGGGACCGGGCGGTGAAGTTCGTTTTCCGGTCTATTCCGTGCTCGTCGATCATCCGAAGGGAAAATTCCTGATCGATACAGGCTATGATATCGACCACGTGAACAAGGCTTTGTCCTTCGAGAAGCCACAACAGACCGAACAGCAGACCATTCCGGGAGCTCTGAAGCTTCTGGGACTGGAGCCGAAGGACATTGATGTCCTGTTCAACTCGCATTTCCACTTCGATCATGTCGGGGGCAACAAGTTTTTCCCCGACACAAAGAAGATCTGCCACAAGGACGAGCTTCCGCAGGCCGCCAGGTGCCAGCCTTTCGAGGTTCTTGGCTATTCCGATTTAGCCTTCTCTACAGATGTGGCCGAAGCGCGCGGGATGGCCGATCAGCTTACCGCCGGGCAGACCGCAGGCAACACCAAGTTCGAGCTGATCGAGGGCGACGTGGAACTCGCGCCAGGCGTGACCCTGATCTACACGCCGGGACACACGGTCGGTCACTATTCGCTGCTGGTGGAGTTCGGCACCCGCCGTCCGCTGCTTTTGACGCTCGATGCTGCCTATACCCGCAAGAACTACGAAAACGACATCAATGCGGGCTTTCACATCGATCCGGTGGCGGGTGTGAATTCGATGCGGCGGTTGAAGCAAATCGAGAAGGAAAAGAATGCCGAGGTTCTCTTCAGCCACGATCCGGAGAGCTTCAGGGGTTACAGAACCGGCGTGAATTTCTACGGCTGAGGAGCACCCGATGAGATATCCCGAAACGAAATCGCCGGTCTTCACTCTCACCGCCGGCCCTGTGGACGCTTATCCTGAAGTGCTGCGCGCACTGGGTAAAACAGTACTCTACGACTACGATCCCGCCTTCCAGGCCTTTTTCGAGAATGTCACGATGAAGGTGCAAAGGGCGTTGGGGTGCGATTTGCCGCCGCTTATCCTTCAGGGCGAGCCCGTTCTTGCGCTCGAAGGAGCAGCCGCGTCCCTGATCGCCAAGGAGGACGTGGTGGTGAACCTTGCCTCCGGCGTCTATGGCAAGGGCTTTGGCTATTGGGCCAAACGCTACGCCAAGAGGGTGGAAGAGATCGAAGTGGCCTATGACACTGCGATCGATCCCGACCAGGTCCGATCGTTCCTGAAGGAAAATCCCGAGGTCAGCGTGGTCTGCGTTTGCCACCATGACACTCCATCGGGAACCATCAATGACATCGATGCCATCGGTGCCGCTGCGGCTGAAGCTGGGGCATTGCTTCTTGTAGACGCAGTGTCGTCCTGGGCCGGAATGCCGACAAGCCCATCCTCCAGTCAGGCGGCTGTTTACGTCACAGGCCCGAACAAGTGCCTTGGCTGCCCGCCTTCGCTGTCGCTCGTCGCCGTCTCCGAACAGGGGTGGGCCAAGATCGAGGGCAATCCCGATGCTCCGTTTGCTTCCATGCTCAGCTTCACGGACTGGAAGAACGCCTGGAAAAAGACCGAGCCATTCCCCTTCACGCCGTCCGTGGCCGAGATCAACGGTCTGGATGCCGCGCTTGACCGCTATCTCGAAGAAGGCCCGGAAGCCGTCTGGGAGCGTCATGCGCTGACTGCAACAGTTTGCCGGGAAGGCATCAAGGCGATGGGTGTGGACCTCTGGCCGGCCTCGGAAGACATCGCATCGCCAACCGCGACGGCCGTACGAATGCCTGACGGCATTGACGCCGGTCCGGTGCTCGCGGAGGCGCGGGCTCGCTATGGGGTGTCCATGTCGGCCGGCCGGGCTGAAACACTGGGAAAGCTGATCCGTATTGGCCACATGGGACCGACGGCACAACCGGCCTACGCCCTTCTGGCGGTCTCTGCCCTGGGCGGTGCTCTGAAGGCCTCTGGTGCAACGGTGGATGTGGCGGCAGGACTTGCTGCTGCTCAGGCTGCGTGGGACGCGGCAATAGACGACTAGAACCGGGCACTGCAACAACGAAAGGATTAAGTGAATGAGCACAAGTCTTGATGGCCGCAAGGCAGTCGTAACCGGGGGCGCACAGGGCATCGGCAAGGCAATTGCCCAAGCGCTGGCCGATGCTGGCGCCGAGGTCGTTATCTCCGATATCAATGGTGAAGGAGCCAAATCCGCTGCTGCCGAGATCGGTCAAGGTGCCGAGGGCGTGACTTGCGATTCCACCGACGCCGCGCAGGTCGAAAGGATGCTCGAGGACGCAGCGCAGGACGGCGCGATCGACATCCTCGTCAACAACGCATCCATCGTTCCCTTTATCCCCTGGGACGATGTCGATCTCGCCCATTGGCAGAAGATCATCGATACCAATCTGACGAGCGTCTTCATCGCCAGCCGCAAGGCGACCGACATGATGCGGGCTGCCGGGCGCAAGGGAACGGTGCTGAACATCGCGTCCAACGCGTTTTACGCAGGCACGCCCAACATGTCGGCTTATGTGGCGGCCAAAGGAGGGGTGATCGGCTTCACTCGTGCGCTGGCAACAGAAGTCGGCAAATACGGAATTCGCGTCAATGCGGTCACGCCGGGGCTTACGGAATCCGACGGTGTGAAGGTGAGCCCGCATGCGGAGAGCTTCGGTTTTGTCGAGATGCTTCAGGCGATGCCCGGCAAGGGCCAGCCGGCCGACATCGCCAAGGTCGTGGCATTCCTCGTATCCGACGATGCGGGTTGGATGACCGGCCAATGCGTCAATGTGGATGCCGGGATGATCAGGCTTTAACGGCCGCGCTTAGCATTACAGTTACATTTTTGCAGGACATCATGAATCTATGAGTTTCCATGATTCGGAGGACATGGATGACGGGTGTATCGGTCGAGACAAAGCTTGAATTTTGGGCGTATGGACTTGCCCGGAAAAAAGGGGAGGGCCTTTCTAATCGCGCTGAAGGCGACAGGAGGACTCTATGGGCAAACGTGAGAGATGGACACTCACCGACGTGTTCAAGCAGGAAGCAGTTCGGCTGACAGAAACCAGTGGGCGCATGATCGCCCAGGTTGCAGAAGAATTGGGACTTGGGCTTTCGGCCCTGACACGCTGGACGTGGCGGTACTGGGAAATCGGTCTGCTGGCCGGCCCTATTCTCTGATTGCCGCGGTCCAGCGGTGCGCAGGTCAGACGTTCAGACCCCAGGGTTCCGTCCATTCGTCAAAGGGAAGACTGTTGGAGATCAGGAGCGCCCCGGGTTCGTAGCGTTGCGAGATCAACTTGAACAGCAGTTCCGCTCCGGTTTTCGACAATGGCACGCAGCCGAACCCGTCTATGATGAGTAGCGTTCAGGCGACTATCAGCTTCTGGAATCGCATGAGACGCCGTTCGTCGCGGACAGCCCGGGGAGAGGTGCCCGGTTAACCGTCGGCATCGCCAGCCGCAGCAGAGAAAGCGCCGCCGACATCAAGCTATTCGAATAGACGCCCGAGCGTAAAGAAACAGGTGGCCTACATGCAGAACTCACCCCTGGGCCGTTCTCCAAACTGACCAAGCGGTCATGGAAAAGGGCCATCTGCGCATCGTCAAGTCGGTCCCGATCAGGCACAGGCTGTCATCTCGTACTATTCGTTCGTTAACGAGGGATCTGATCCCGTTCTGATGGAGATGCCCGGGCTAAAAGCCAGCCAATCAGAAGGCATCCTGAACCCCTATAGCGAGCCGGTTGCGCAGCGCATAAACGACACGCGTATGAAGCTGCTGGCAAAGAAGGTGCTGGACTGGGACGAGAACGAGGTGGTGCCAATCAGATCACCACTCCTACCCTTCCAAAACTGGAACGCGCCCTTGTGTTCGCCGCCAACCTGTTGGAGCGGCACGGCGAGGCGTATGTGCCGGTGATGGATCGGCTGGAGCAGGAAGTTCTTATTGCACGGGAACGCTCATCCGGACGCGAGCGGGCACAGCGCATCCTGGGTATGATTTCGATCGATGTCACGCCAAGACGTTTTGATCCGCAATCACTGCCGTCGTCTTGAAGGCTATCTTCATCAGCCACCGCCGTTTTTGTTCAAGAGACGGCCCCTCACCATATCTTTCGCGTTGAAACGCGTGCCCCATCAATGAGGCAATGATTTTGTCGGGCGGATCGAATGCGGTCAGCCGGTCCTCGAACGTGTGGCGGAGACTGTACACAGAATGGTTCTCGGTCGGCAGGAGCCTTCGACTTTTCAGGAACTTGTTGACCGTTCCCGAGAGTGTGCCTTCGTGGTCGCGATAGCTGGGAAATCCGCCAGGGAAAAGCTGCATGGCCAGCAGCGCGAATCCGACCAGCGGCAGGTCTCGCTCGGAATCGTGAGTCTTCAATTCGCGGTCATCCTCGAGAACCCTTATGAACGGGATCTCCGTATTCCGGAAAACCTTCCTGCCACTGATATTGGCGATTTCGGATGGTCTGGTACCGAGCTCGGCGCAGACCCACACGATCGCCCTTGCTTCCGCGTTCAGGTCATCGAACACCCCTTGGAGCCAGTATCTCGTTCTGGACATGGTCCGCGGTGAAAGTCGGCCGTTTGCCATCCCTGGCTCCAGCAAAACTGAGATCCGCGAAGATAGGTTCCAGTTTCAACTGGTACTTCAGATCGATATCCTTCAGCATCTTCGCGAGAAAGCCGATGCTCTTGTTCGCTGTCGCCAGGTTCAGATCGTTTTTCAGAACATGATCTTCTCACCAGTCCCGGTATCTGTTGGCATCCGTCCGGGTCACCTGCTCAAGCGATTTGTCCCCGGTCAACTCGATGAAATACTGAATGGCGCGCTTTCTTGGATTCCGCCATTTCCGCATCTGGTTGTCCGACTTCTTTTTCTTGATCAGAGACGCTTTGTGGTTTCCTTCATACTCGGCCATCAGCGTGGAGAGCCGGAGCGCTGACCGGTCCTCGCCGCCCATGACAGAGGACACTTCCTGACTGTCGTCGGCGCCGCGCCGTGAATCCAGGCGGTCAATACGTTTCATGATTTCATCAATGGGCCCGGCGGCGATCTCCGCATTGGTGAGATAAGGCAGCTGGAGAGCCCGGGCACGTTTCTGGGCAGCGTCGAATCGTTCTTTCGCGTCGTCGGCCCGGCCTTGCTCCTGAAGCTTCCAGTTCTGAGTTCAGTTCCTGGATGGCCTCTTTTGCGCGCAACGCTCTGGGGTCGTGCGCAACGAGAATGCCTGTCGAGAGCCAGACCTGATCTCTTTTTTCGAAATGTGCATACGCCTTAGGGACCCGTTTTCCGAGGTACCAGACACCGTCCCTGTTATGTGGTTTCGGCGATCGTGCCTGTCCCAAATCCGCCCGCTATGTGTAGCAATTTTGGCGAATTTTTTACGCGGAAGTCAAGCGCTGCTGTGGCGCTAGGCAGATTTCTGCGGTTTTTAAGGTGGGTGGTGATGGCTCCCCAGGCCGGACTCGAACCAGCGACCCAGCGATTAACAGTCGCTTGCTCTACCAACTGAGCTACTGGGGATCACCACGTACGGGGCCTGCGATTTGCCGCTCCGTCGATGGAGAAGCGTATATCAAAGGCGCGATCCGTTTGCCAAGCCCCAGATTAGGTTTTTTTCATCAAGCCGTCATTTTTTTATTGCGCGTGTGGAAAACCGGATATTTTTCAGGCGCCTAGGTGCGCGGACCAGGGTGCAAAACCGGTTGGTTCGGACCTTCGCGGGCGTGTGCCGGGATGTGTCTGCCGGTCACATGAAACAGGAAAAGGCGGCATCTGGAGGCGCGGCTGGTCGCAAAATGGCAGACGCGAATGTTTTCGTGACGCTTGTGCCCGGCCCCAGATCCGTTTAGGAAGATTCCGACGGTTCCGGACAGGGCCTGAGCTTCCGTGTTCTTCAGAACGTGGTGGTCTGGCGCGCTGTCCGGATGAAACGGGAATCCGGTGCGGGCATGTCATGCCCTGAGCCGGAGCTGCCCCCGCAACTGTGAGCGGTGAGCGGCTGCACGAAAACCACTGGCCTTCGGGCCGGGAAGGGGTGCAGCGCGCGTTGAGCCGCAAGCCAGGAGACCGGCCGTCGAACACGCAACCTCTAACGCTGTCGGGCGGACGGCCGGGAAACGGAATTGACGGATAACAGCGGCCCCAGGGCCATCCTCGTGACTGGCGGCGCCCGGTCCGGCAAGAGCCGGTTCGCGGAACAGCTCGCCGAAGACTGCGGTCTTCAGAAGGTTTATCTTGCCACCGGCGCAGCGCATGACGGTGAGATGAGCGCGCGCATCGCACTGCACCGGAACCGCCGCGACGGTTCCTGGCAAACAGTCGAGGAGCCGCTGGACCTGTGCGCGGCACTCCGGCGCGAATGCGGCCCGGACCGGGTGGTGCTCGTCGACTGCCTGACCCTGTGGCTCTCCAATCTCCTGTTCGCTGAAAAGGACGTCCTCGCGGAGACCAACGGTCTTTGCAACGCCCTGTCCGCGCTTCCAGGTTCCTGCATCTTCGTTTCCAACGAGGTCGGCATGGGCATCGTGCCGGAGAATCGCCTGTCTAGGACGTTCCGGGATGCGCAAGGCCGGCTCAATCAGGATATGGCGCAGGCTTGCGGCAAGGTCGTCTTCGTGGCCGCCGGTCTGCCGATCCTTCTGAAACCCAGTTCACAAGCGGAAATCAGATTATGACAAATGCGTCCTCGCAGCCGGGGCGGAAAATCCCGGCAACGATCGTCACCGGGTTTCTCGGCGCCGGAAAAACCACGCTGATCCGCAACCTGCTCACCAACGCCAACGGCAAGCGGATTGCGCTGATCGTCAATGAGTTCGGCGACATGGGCTTCGACGGTTCGTTGATGAACGGATGTGCGGATCCCGATTGTTCCGCCGAGGAAGTGGTCGAACTGACCAATGGCTGCATCTGCTGCACGGTCGCCGAGGATTTCCTGCCGACCATGGAAATGCTGCTGGCCCGCGACACGCCACCGGAGCACATCGTCATCGAGACGTCCGGCCTGGCGCTGCCGCAACCGCTGGTGCGCGCCTTTTCCTGGCCGAGCGTCAAGCAGAGAGTGACCGTGGACGGCGTGGTCACGGTTCTGGACGCGGCTGCGCTGGCCGAGGGCCGGATCGCGCTCGACGAGGAAGCGCTTGCCGCCCAGCGCGCTGCCGACGAGGCGCTCGATCATGACAGCCCGGTCGAGGAGCTGTTTGAAGATCAGCTCCGCTGTGCGGATCTGGTTGTTCTGAACAAGGCCGATCTGGTTTCCGCCGATGCCCTGCAAAAGGTCCAAGACCGTATCAAGGCCGATGTTCGTCCGGCGGTCCACATCGTCTCCTCCGAAAAGGGCACCTTGCCCATTGAGGTTCTGCTTGGCCGGGGCTCGGCCGCAGAGGACGACATGGCGGCCCGGCACGAGCATCATCACCACGACGATGCCCATGACCATGATCATCACGACCATGATCATGACCACGACGATCATCACCATCATCATCATGACGATTTCGAAAGCCATGTGCTTGAGGTCGGGGCCTTCGGCAGCCTGAAGGAAGCCGAAGCGAAGGTGCTCGAGGCGATGGCGCTCAAGGGTGTGCTCAGGATCAAGGGTTCTGTGCGGATCACGGGCAAGGCGGCGCCAGCCATGGTGCAGGCGGTCGGTCCGCGCGTTGAGACCTGGTTTGCCGCCGGGGTGGAGAGTGCCGGCAAGCTGGTGGTCATCGGCCTGAAGGGGCTGGACCTTACTGCCGTGCGTCCCTTGCTCGGGTCTGTGTCCGAGGCGGCCTGAGGGCCGCTGACCAGACACGTTTCATTCGGGCCAGACGAAGGCGGCACCCAGATAACATGCATATTCTTGCGAGCCAGACACGGCGGATCGACGACGGGGAAGACGCGGTCGATCTCGGCCAGACCCCTGCCGACATCCTGTTCCTGTCCGCCGCCGACACCGAACTGGGCAGCTTTGCCGCCGCCCGCAAGATCCTCGGCGACCAGGCCGCCAGCTTGCGGCTGGCCAATCTGATGGCTCTGGCGCATCCCTATTCAGTTGATCTTTATGCTGAAAAAACGGTGCGCGGCTCAAAGCTGGTGATCCTGCGCATCCTGGGCGGCGTCGAATACTGGCGGTACGGACTGGAACGGATCGAAGAAGAAATCCGCGCCACCGGCATCGGCCTGATTGTGGTCCCGGGCGACGACAAGTGGGACGAGGACCTGACGTCGCGCTCGACATATCCGGCGCAAGAGGTGCATCGCTTCTGGCGCTATTGCGTCGAGGGTGGATCGGAGAACTACGCCAACGCATTGCGCTACGCCGCGTTCCTGTCGGGGCGGGCGGAGGAGCCGGCTCATCCCGTGCCGCTGCCGCGCGCCGGCATCCATCTGCCCGGCCATGCCGCGCCGGATCTATCAGCCCTGAAAGCCACCTGGCGGGATCCGTCTCGGCCGGTGGCGGCGATCACCTTTTACCGGGCGCTGGTCCAGGGCGCGCAGACGGCGCCGGTCGATGCGCTGGTCGGCGCGCTCGACGAGGCTGGGGTCAATGCGCTGCCGGTGTTCGTTTCCAGTCTCAAGGAAGCTGAATCGGTTGCCGTGCTCGACAGTCTGTTCGAGGCCGCAGGGCCGGATGTCGTTCTGAATGGCACGGCCTTCGCGGTGTCGAAGGCCGGGGCGCCACACCAGCCGACGCCACTCGACCGTCCGGGCAGGCCGGTGCTGCAAGTGGTGTTCTCGTCGTCTTCCAGGGAAGGCTGGGAGGACAGTGACCAGGGCCTGTCGGTCCGGGACCTGGCCATGCATGTGGTGCTGCCGGAGATCGACGGCCGGATCCTGTCCCGGGCCGTCTCCTTCAAGGAAGAGGGCGTTTATGACGAGGTGACGCAGTCCACGCCTGTCGCCTTCACGCCGCTTCCCGACCGGATCCGCTTCGTGGCCGATCTGGTGTCCGGGTGGGCGACGCTGGGCCGAAAACCGGCCGCTGAAAAGAAAAGCGCTCTGATCCTTGCCAACTATCCGAACCGGGACGGGCGCCTTGCCAACGGGGTCGGCCTCGATACGCCGGCGTCCTGCGTCACCGTGCTGAAGGCGATGGCGCGGGCAGGCTATGACGTCTCGGGCGCGCCGGAGACCTCCGCCGCGCTGATGGAGACGCTGACTGGCGGCGTGACCAATGCTCTGGAGGACCGCGCCACGCGCGCAGGCTATCAGTCGCTTTCGCTGATGGATTACCGGCGCGCGTTTGCGGCCTTGACGGAACCCGTGCGCCTCTCGGTCATCGAACGGTGGGGCCAGCCGGAAGACGATCCGCATGTTGTTGACGGCGTGTTCCGTCTGGCCCTGCACCGGTTCGGCAACCAGATGGTCGGGATCCAGCCGGCACGCGGCTACAACATCGATCCGAAAGAAACCTACCACGACCCGGCCCTGGTACCGCCGCACCACTATTTCGCCTTCTACGTCTGGCTCCGCGATGCATTCGGTGTGGATGCGGTCATTCACCTGGGCAAGCATGGCAATCTGGAATGGCTGCCGGGCAAGGCGCTGGCCCTGTCAGAGACCTGTTTCCCGGAAGCCGTGCTTGGTCCGGTGCCCAACATCTATCCGTTCATCGTCAACGATCCGGGAGAAGGCGCGCAGGCCAAGCGGCGCACATCTGCCGTGATCGTCGATCACCTCACGCCGCCGCTGACCCGAGCGGAAAGCCACGGTGTCGCCGAGGAACTCGAAACGCTGCTCGACGAATATTACCTCGCCAGCGGCGTCGACCCGCGCCGTCTCAAGGCACTGACCCGGGATATCCTCGACGCGGCCGTGCGCCACGGGCTCGACAGAGACATCGGTCTCAGTGACGACATGGACGCGGAAACCCGCCTGGCGCGGCTGGATGCCCATCTGTGCGATCTGAAGGAACTGCAGATCCGGGACGGGCTGCACATCCTCGGCGAAAGTCCGAAAGGGGACCTTCAGAGCGATCTTCTGGCCGCGCTTGCAAGGCTGCCGCGAGGCGGCCTTCCGGGGGAGCAGAGCCTCCAGCGGGCCATTGCCGCCGACCTCGGTTTTTCCGGGTTCGATCCGCTCGACTGCGATTTCGCCGCGGCCTGGTCCGGCAGCAAACCGGACATCCTGAAGACCGTGACCGCGGCGCCCTGGCGGTCGAACGGCGACACGGTGGAGCGCATTGAACTCTTCGCCCGCGCCTTGATCGCGGGCGATACCGCCCCACCGGAAGATTGGCAGGCGGTTCGGGCTGTTCTTGAGAATGTCGTCACACGCCTCGCACCCTCCGTGGCCGCCTCCGGCCCCGCCGAGACCACCGCCGTTCTGAACGCGCTCAACGGCCGGTTCGTCGCGCCCGGTCCTTCCGGTGCCCCTTCGCGCGGCCGTCCCGACGTTCTGCCGACCGGCCGGAATTTCTATTCGGTGGATGTGCGCGCCGTTCCGACCGAGACGGCCTGGCGGCTCGGCCGGCAGTCCGCCTCGCTGGTGGCGGAGCGGTATTTCCAGGAAGAGGGCGAATGGCCGAAGGCGCTGGTGCTGACCTGCTGGGGCACGGCCAACATGCGCACCGGCGGCGACGACATAGCTCAGGCACTGGCGCTGATCGGCGCGGCACCGGTCTGGGAGGCCGGATCGGGCCGGGTGACCGGATTTGACGTGCTGAAACTTTCCGAACTCGGCCGTCCGCGCATCGATGTGACACTGCGCGTGTCGGGCTTTTTCCGCGATGCCTTTCCACATCAGATGGATCTCTTTGACAGCGCCGTTCGCGCCGTCGGTGCTCTGGAAGAACCGGAAGACGCCAATCCGGTTGCCGCGCGTATGCGGTCGGATGCACAACGGTTGCGCGGCGGTGGCATGGACGCGGATGAGGCCATCCGGCAGGCCGGTTTCCGCGTATTCGGATCGAAACCGGGTGCATATGGTGCCGGGCTGCAGGCGCTGATCGACGAAGGAATCTGGGCGGATCGCGGCGATTTTGCAGAGGCTTTTCTCACCTGGGGCGGCTATGCCTACGGCGGCGGGGCCACAGGTGAGGGCGCCCGCACATCTCTTGAAAGCCGGCTGAAATCAGTCGACGCCGTCCTGCACAACCAGGACAACCGCGAGCACGACCTGCTGGACAGCGACGACTACTACCAGTTCGAGGGCGGGCTGGCGGCGACCGTGGAGAGCCTCAAGGGCGGTGCGCCCAAGGTTTATCACAACGACCATTCGCGCCCCGAACGGCCGGTGGTGCGCAGCCTGTCGGAGGAAATCGGCCGGGTCGTGCGGGGCCGCGCCGCCAATCCCAAGTGGATCCGCGGTGTCATGCGTCACGGCTACAAGGGCGCCTTCGAGATGGTCGCGACGCTTGATTATCTGTTCGCGTTCGCCGCCACCACGCGCGCTGTGGGTGATCATCATTTCGACCAGTTGTATGACGCCTATCTGGCCGACAATGATGTGCTGGCGTTTCTGCGCGAGGCCAATCCGGCCGGTCTGAATGAAATGCTGGCCCGGTTTCAGGAGGCAATCGACCGCGGCCTCTGGACGCCGCGGCGCAATTCGACACATGCTGCACTGAACGAGCTCAAATCGACACTGGAAGGGACGGACGCATCGTGACCGCCGACAAGGACAAGCCAGACCTCTCTGAAGAGGAACTCAACGCGCGCCATGCAGAGAAAATGCGCAAGAAGAAGGCCGCGCGCGACAAGATCATGGCGACCAAGACCATCGAGAAAGGTCTCTTGATCGTCCACACCGGCAAGGGCAAGGGAAAGTCGACAGCCGGGTTCGGCATGGTCTTCCGCTCGCTCGGCCATGGTCACAGGATCGGCGTGGTGCAATTCGTCAAGGGCCGGATCGAGACCGGCGAACGTATGGCGCTGGAACGCTTTTCAGACCTGGTGACCATCAAGCGCATGGGCGAGGGCTTCACCTGGGAGACCCAGGACCGCCAGCGGGACATCGACGCGGCCCGTGAGGCCTGGGAAGTGGCCAAGCAGATGATCACGTCCGGCGACTACCGTCTGGTCCTGTGCGATGAACTCAACATCGTGCTGCGCTACGACTATCTCGACATTGCCGAGGTCGTGGACTTTCTGAAAAACGAAAAGCCGGAGGATGTGCATGTCGTCATCACCGGCCGCAATGCCAAGGACGAATTGATCGATATTGCCGATCTGGTGACCGAGATGACCCAGATAAAGCATCCGTTCCGCTCCGGCGTGAAGCCGCAGGAAGGTATCGAGTTCTAGGCGATGAGCAAGCTCTTTGATCACAGTGTCCGCACCGCCACGGCGCGTCACGCGGAAACCGTCCGCAAGTTCGAACTCTATCGGACGCTGGTGGAGTTTCTGGCCGCGCTGTTCTTCGTCATCGGGAGTGTCTTTTTCTTTTATGAAAGCCTGACTTATGCCGGAACCTGGCTGTTTCTGATCGGCTCGATCCTGTTCGCTGCCCGCCCGACTGTCCGCCTGTTGCTGGAACTGCGTCTCGCCAATCTGCCGGTGCCACCTGAATTCCGGCCCTATGGTGCCAGTCCCGAAAGCAGCAGGGCGAGCAGGGACAGATCGAAAGAATGAGCGCAGCCGGGAACGGGCGCCGGGTGCCAGCCGTCATGGTGCAGGGCACCGGATCGAATGTCGGCAAGAGCCTCATCGTGGCGGGGCTCTGCCGCTTGTTTGCCAATCGCGGCCTCGCTGTCCGGCCCTTCAAGCCCCAGAACATGTCCAACAACGCTGCGGTGACCGGCGACGGCGGCGAAATCGGCCGGGCGCAGGCGCTGCAGGCGATGGGTTGCCGGGTGGCGCCGAGTGTCCATATGAACCCGGTGCTGCTGAAGCCGGAAACGGACACGGGCGCACAGGTGATCGTGCAGGGAAAGCGGTTCGGCACCCTGCGTTCACGTGAATACGGAAAACAGAAAGCGCTTCTTCTTCCAAAGGTTATCGAGAGTTATTCAATCAATGCCGCAGAAGCGGATCTGGTGATCGTGGAAGGCGCCGGCAGCCCGGCGGAAATCAATCTGCGTGCGGGCGACATTGCCAACATGGGCTTTGCCGGCGCGGCCGATCTGCCTGTGATCCTGTGTGCGGATATCGACCGGGGCGGTGTGATCGCATCGGTCGTCGGCACGCATGCGGTGCTGGAACCGGAAGAACGGCAGCGGGTCAGGGGCTTTTTCATCAACCGGTTTCGCGGCGATCCGGGCCTGTTTCAGGACGGCATGCGGGAAATCGAGGCGCGCACGGGATGGCGGGGCCTTGGCGTGGTGCCCTGGTTTGCGGATGCGGCGAAACTACCTGCCGAGGATGCACTGGACCTCGCCGGCGGGCTCGGCGACGGCGACATGAAAATCGTTGTTCCGGTCATTTCCAGGATCGCCAACTTCGACGATCTCGATCCGCTCAGACTTGAGCCGGGCGTGACGCTCGAACTCATCCAGCCCGGAACGCCCCTGCCGGGCGATGCGGACCTGGTGCTTCTGCCGGGGTCGAAATCGACCATCGGCGATCTGAAATTCTTTCAAAGCCAGGGCTGGGACATCGATCTGAAGGCGCATCACCGCCGGGGCGGGCATATTCTGGGGATCTGCGGCGGCTATCAGATGCTCGGCCGGACGATCTCGGACCCGGACGGCGTCGAGGGACCGCCGGGAACTGTCGAGGGCCTGGGGTATCTCGACGTTGAGACCGTTCTGACATCGCAGAAATCGACTGTCGCAGCCTCGGGAACGCATGTTGCAAGCGGCGCACCGGTGTCGGGCTATGAAATCCACGTCGGCCAGACGCAAGGGCCGGATAGCGCCAGTCCGATGATGCTGCTGGCAGGGGCATGTCCTGATGGTGCCGTCTCCCCCGACGGACAGGTTTCAGGCACCTATGTCCACGGTCTTTTCACCGGAGACGCGTTCCGCGCAGCATATCTGGACGCCTTCGGGACGCGTTCGCAGCTGACCTACGACCGGGATATCGACCGGATCCTTGAAGACCTGGCGGAGCATCTGGCAAAATCGCTTGATATCGATGCGCTGCTGCAGATCGCGGGCGGGTCTCGGGAGCATGCATTCGGAGTTTGACGGCCCATTGACGCCCGAGGGGCGGTCGGAGAACCGCTAGAGGGTAGCCACGGCAAGCAAGGCGACAACGAGCGCCTGAAGGGCAAGAGTGCCCAAGAGGATAGTCAGAGCGCGCGAGATGTCTTCCACGCCTGCATCCATGCGCGCGGATCCGTTCAGATAGCGGTCGTCGACCGTATAGCCCGGATAAATTCTCGGTCCGGCGAGGGCGAGGCCTAGGGCCCCGGCCATGGCCGCTTCCGGCCAGCCGGCGTTCGGCGAGCGATGTTTGTCTGAATCCGCGCGAATGCAATGGAGGCTTTTCAGGATCGAACCGCTTGCCAGCGGCGCGACGAGCGCGATCATCAAACCGGCAAGGCGTGACGCTGGCAGGTTGACGAGATCGTCGAACCGGGCCGATGCCCGGCCGAACTCGGCATAGGCCGCGTTCTTGTGACCGATCATGCTGTCGGCGGTATTGACCGCCTTGTAGGCAATCAGGCCGGGCAGGCCCAGCAGCGCGAACCAGAACACGGGCGCGACGACACCATCGGAAAAATTCTCCGCGCAGGATTCGATTGCCGCTCTGGACACGCCGGCTTCGTCGAGCTGCGCCGGGTCCCGGCCGACAATCATGGCAACGGCCTGTCTCCCACCCGGCAAACCATTGTCCCGCAAGCCGTCCCGGACGGCGGCGACATGGCGGTAGAGGCTGTTCTGGGCAAGGAAAACCGCGGCGATGACCGCCGTGAGAAGCCCGCCATAAGGAACTGCCGCTGCTGCTGCCTGTATGATCGCGCCGGCACACAAGCCCCCCGCAACCAGGATGACGAGCGTGCCGCTGCCGGCCAGCCTCCGGAAACGGGGCGAGGCCTCGTTCTTGTTCAGGTGACGGTCGAACAGGGAGATGACCTTGCCGATCCAGACCACGGGATGCGGCAAGCGCCGCCAGATCCAGTCGGGGTCGCCGGCCAGGGCATCGAGCAGAAGCGCTGCCAGCAAAAGCCAGAGCGCGTTTTCATAAATCAGCATGGAAGCTGGTTAGAGCTCTTTTTGTGCATCGGCAAGAGCATCCGACAGTCGCGCAAGGTTTGCCGGGCCACCTGGCAGGCCAAACCGGATCCAGGTCGGAGCGTAGTCGAAGATCCGGGTCCAGATCCGCCTGCGGGCGAGCGCCTCGTGCATGTCCCTGGCGTTTCTGAGGCCTGCGAGCGCATAAAGCGGCGTTCCACCAAAGACGCTCAGGCCATGCCGCGACAGGGTCAGTGTCAGATCGGCCATCTCGTCGACAAGCTGCCGGTTCATGCGATCCTGCCATGACGTATCGCGAAGCGCCGCGACGCCAATCTCCAGGGCCGGGCCGCTGAGGCTCCAGCTTTCCAGCAGACCCGACAGTCTGACCGTCACTTCCCTGGGACCAGCCAGAAAACCGAGCCGCAATCCGGCCAGCCCGAAGAACTTGCCGAAGGAGCGCAGGACCAGAACGTTTTCATTGCCCAGGTGCGGCAGCAGGCCCGCCCCGGGCATGACATCGGCGAAGGCCTCGTCCAGGACCAGGAACCCGCCGCGTTCGCTCAGGGTCCGGGCGATCTCAAGAAGACTTTTGACATCGATCAGCCGGCCATCCGGATTGTTGGGGTTGACCAGAACCACGATCCTGGCGTCCGCGGGCAGGGCATAGGCGCTGGAGACCTCCACCGGCTCCCTGCCTTCGCGCACCCAGACCTTCTTGTGGCTGGAGTAGGTCGGCGTGGCGATGGCAACCGGCCCCTCGGGAAGAACAAGCGACAGCAGGGACAGCAGGACCTGTGTGCCCGGCGCCGTGACAAGACCGAGGTGATCCGGGACGCGGTAGGCCTGACGCGCGGCTGTGGCAAGGCGTTCCTCGGCTGCCTTTGCAGGCAGCCGCGTCCACGCCGACGCAGGAAGGTCTTCCGGCAAGGGATAGGCGTAGGGATTGATGCCGGTCGACAGGTCCAGCCATGTGTCCGCCGGACCGCCAAACCGTTCGACCGCTTCACTCAGATCCCCGCCGTGTTCCATCAAGCCACCCTGTTTCCGTTGGTTCATGCCGCCTGCGCGACCGTGGCCTTGGCCGCGGACGTGGACGGGTTCGTCTGACCCGTCATGTAGCCGGGCAGGGGGCGGAATGTATAGATGGTTCGCGACACGAACTGCTCAGGGTGCGGCACCGGACCGGCCGGCACTGCTTGCGGCCGCTCCGAGGCAGACGCTTCAATGTGCCGCGAGTCTGAATTATCCGGAAAGGAAGTGTTTGCACGTCCGCGTGCAGACATCGAAATCTTGCGCAATGGCATGTCGATGAGATGGAGGCCCCGACCGGAATCGAACCGGTGTACACGGATTTGCAATCCGCTGCGTCACCACTCCGCCACAGGGCCCCTAGGTGGTGTGCCGCGCGTTATCAATCAGTTGCGTGCTGTGGTCAAGTCCTGTTTTCGGCGCTCGCGGATTTTCCACCGGCCAGCGTGCGGCGCGGGTTTCACTGAATTTATTAACGTTTCACGCTGCCGCCGGGGGATCAAGCAACGGGGATACTTGTCAGGGCGCCTCCCTGTCGCTAATGAACGGGTTACGAGGCGCCGGCGAGCCGGCAAGTCAAAGTGAGGGCCGATATGACGGACTTTAACCAGTCCCGCCGCAAGATGGTGGACAACCAGCTGCGCACCAATGATGTGACCGACCACCGCATTCTGGATGCCATGGAACTGGTTCCCCGCGAACGCTTCGTGCCAGCGTCCAGGCGGGCCGTCGCTTATATCGACGAGGATCTCCCGATCGGATCGACCGACAGCGGGCGCGTCCTGATGAAACCCCACATCTTCGGCAAACTCGTTCAGCTCGCGGATATCAGGGAAGATGACGTTGTTCTGGTGATCGGAGCCGGAACCGGCTACAGCGCCGCCGTGATCTCGAAGCTGGCCGCCTCCGTTGTCGCTCTTGAGGAGAACCAGGACTTCGTCAGTACGGCGACCGATGTTCTCGTCGATCTCGGCATAGAGAACGCGGTCGTCGTCGAAGGGCCGCTCGTGGACGGTTACGCCGCCGAAGGCCCCTATGATGTCATTCTGGTCGATGGCGCCGTGGACGTGCTGCCCGAGGCTCTCGGCAATCAGCTCAAGCCCGATGGCCGACTTGCGGTGATCGAGGGACAGGGCGGCGCCGGTGCCGCGAAACTCTACCAGAAATCCGGCGATGCGATCAGCGGCCGCTTCGGCTTCAATGCGTCGGTGAAGATCCTGCCCGGATTTGCCAGATCGGCCGAATTCGTATTCTGAAGCGGCAACCCGGCGTTGCAGTCCTGACAAGTCGGCCAGGGCCCGCCGGTTTCTCGCATTTCCCTTGTTCGGTTACCGGCATCCGCTGGGGCAACTTGTTGCCATTAAGCCGCACTCCCGGAAATTTGCCCCCTGCGACCCGTAAACGGTTGAAGAATAACACCGGTCAGTTTACTCAACTCAGGTGAGTGGGTTGGTCCGGAAGGAGTATGGCGTGTCTGGTCGTTCAACGCTAAAAGCAGTTGCTGTCGCGGTTGGCCTGTTGGGGGGCGTGTCCGTGCAGGCGCTGACCGGGCCTTTAGTGTCCTCCGCCAATGCGGAAACCATCCGCGAGTCCCTTGGACTGGCCTATTCAAACAATCCGACACTGAACGCGGCCCGGGCGGCATTGCGCGGCGTTGACGAAAACGTGCCGCAGGCATTGTCCGGCTGGCGGCCGACGGTCACCGCAGCAGGATCCGCGGGGCGCCTTGCAACGGGAACCGATTCCAATATCGACTACCGGAACAACGCCTCCATCTCGCTGACCATCAGCCAGACCCTGTTTCGCGGGTTCAGGACTGTCAATTCCACCCGCCAGGCGGAAGCGGTTGTGCGGGCCCAGCGCGAAAGCCTGATGTCGACCGAGCAGGACACCCTTCTGGATGCCGCCACCGCCTATGTCGATGTCATCCGCGACACGGCTCTGGTCTCCCTGCAGCGCAGCGATCTTGCCTTTCTGCAGGAGCAGGTCCGTGCCGCACGTGACCGGTTCGATGTCGGTGAGGGAACGCGGACGGACGTGAGTCAGGCAGAGGCCCGTGCCGCGGAAGCCCGGGCAAGCCTCAACACGTCGCTTGCCAACCTGAACACGAGCCGAGCGATCTACCGCCAGGTGATCGGCATCGAGGCGAACAGCCTGTCCGCGGACACCGGCATCAGCCGGTATGTGCCCAAGTCGATCGAACACGCGCTTCAGGAAAGCGAGGCGCACCAGCCTCTGGTCCGGCAGGCGGCCCATCTGGTCGATGCGGCTCTGTTCAACATCAAGGCCATCGAGGGCGAATTGCTGCCGACCGTTACCCTGGACGGCAGCCTGTCGCGATCCTGGAAGCCGTCTGCAACGACGGACTACAGCGACAACGCGCAGATTTTCGGCAATGTCAGCATTCCGCTCTACCAGAGCGGCCAGGTATCGTCGCGTGTCCGCCAGGCCAAGGAAGAACTCGGCCAGACCAGGCTTCAGCTTGATGTCACGCGCGACCAGGTTCGCGCCAACGTGATTTCCGCCTGGGGCAACTACCAGGCTGCCGAAGCGTCCATCGTGGCCGCACAGGCTGCCGTCGAAGCGCAGCAGCTTGCCCTGGAAGGCGTGATCGAGGAACAGCGTGTCGGACAGCGCACGACTCTCGATGTTCTGGATGCACAGCGGGAACTGGTGACCCAGCAGTCCAATCTTGTCACCGCGCAGCGCAACCGGATCGTGGGCGGCTACCAACTCGTCGCGGCGATCGGCCGGCTGGACGCGGACTCGCTCGGGCTGAATGTCGCCCGTTACAATCCCAAGCAGCATTACCAGGCGGTCCGCGACAAGTGGATCGGCCTGCGTACGCCGGACGGCCGGTAAGACTTCGGCAACTTCTTTTCTGCACCATCGTGGCTGAGCTTTGAAAAGGCTCGGCTGCGCAACTCCTTTTGCCGGGCTTTTTCAAAAAAAACAGTGCTGTCTTTCAATACGAAAGCACGGCGAAACGCGTCTGCGAATGGCTTTTTCCGAGTTAAAAGGGGAAAAGGCGTTGGTAGAGTGCGCGGTTGCTTTGCGCCTAACTTACGGACCCGCATACTTTCGGTTATCGAATCAGTCAGGACAAACTGGTTGTTTCTGAGCGTAGCCGAGCAGTACGGGGGAAGTCATGGCACAGGCGAAAAAGGCTGAAGAGCCGTCGATGGAGGAAATCCTCGCATCGATCCGCCGAATCATATCCGATGAAGACTCCCAGGGAGCCGACGCAGGGGAAGCCGGCGCAGGCGAAGAAGTTGAAACACCAGCAGAAGATGAGGCGGCGGACGACATGAGCGATGCCTCCGAGATGTCCCAGGACGACCTCGACAAGTTGTTCGACATGGACGACGACGTTGTCGAGGATACACCGGTGGAAGACGATGGCGCCGACGATATGGCCGCCGCGATGGAAGCTGATGACATGGCGGCGGCCATGGAAGCCGATGCTGAAGAAGACGAAGCAGACGAAGCAGACGATGTTCTGGAACTGACCGAGGAACTCGCCGTAGCCGAGGACGCCCTCGACATGGTCGAGGGGCTGGCGGAAGACCTCGACGGGGGAGCGGGGGACCTTTCCTTCGCCGAACCGCCTGCGCCCGAACCCGCGCCAGAGCCGGAGCCGTACCCGGAATCGTCGATGGCTACCATGCCGGTCCCGGACGACCTTCCCAATGTCGCCATGGACAGCCCGCTGACCTCCGTAGATACCGGCGAGGTCGTGCACGCCGCATTCGACAATCTGTCCAACATGTTCGTGGGATCGCAGGCCCAGACCGTCGAGGAACTGGTAAAGGACATGCTGCGGCCGATGCTCAAGGCCTGGCTTGACCAGAACCTGCCGGGCATGGTCGAGCAGATGGTGCAGAAGGAAATCCAGCGGGTCACCCGTCGCCGCTGACACGCCAGGACCTGGGCCGGGACTTGGGCCAAAGCCTGGGCCGGCACTTCGCTTGCTTCATTCAGGGGGCGCCAGTTGGCATCCCCTGTAATTGTTTCTGGCGATCCGGGTGCACAGAGCTTGCCACTCACATGAGGTGCAGGCGGTCCGGATCGATGCGGCCGCGAAGGCATCCCGGAGCTGCTGCGTTGTCGCCGCGTCGAGCCTCAGGAGACTTCCGGGCGCAAGCTCCCGTCCAACGACCGACCCGATCGCCTGCGCGGCCAGGTTATCCCGTTCCCTGACGCTGTCATTGTGGCAGTGACAGACGTTCTCGTTCAGCATCGGTGCGCAGATTTCGTCCGGACCTCCGACCAGCCGGATGTCCTCGCAGGCATTGAGCCTGTCGATGATGGCGCTGTAATTGCGCACGAAATCTTCGGTGTAGCCCTTACCGAGATAGGTCAGCATGCAAAGAAGGTGGTGCGCGCGGATCGAAACGGTCATGTGAAAGCTTATGGCAGCAATCCCGCGCCAACCCAAGCATGAAGGTCCGGACGGCCGGCAGAGGGTATCCCGTCTGGTTCGAATGAATGCACACCCGATGTCCCGGGGCGTTTGGACGACCTAGGCGGTTGACTTGCGCCAGCGCATCCGATTTACACGGTGCTTCACGAAATTTGAATTCTTTCTCCCTTCGAGTGACCCCTGATGCTGGATAAGACCTACGATGCGGCCAGCGTTGAGCCGCGGATTTACGAAACCTGGGAACAGGCGGAGGCCTTCAAGGCCGGCGCCGGCGCCAAGGAGGGAGCGCCTGCGTTTTCCATCGTGATTCCGCCGCCGAACGTGACCGGCTCGCTCCATATGGGCCACGCGCTGAACAACACGCTGCAGGATATCCTGATCCGCTGGAAGCGTATGCAGGGCTTCGACGTTCTCTGGCAGCCGGGCACCGATCACGCGGGGATTGCCACGCAGATGGTCGTCGAGCGCGAGCTGATGGAAACCCAGCAGCCCGGTCGGCGCGAGATGGGCCGCGAGGCCTTTATCGAGCGGGTCTGGGAACAGAAACGCAAGTCCGAAGGAACCATTCTCGGTCAGTTGAAGCGCCTAGGCGCGTCCTGCGACTGGAGCCGAACCGAGTTCACCATGTCGCCCAACCTGTCCGACGCGGTGCTCAAGGTCTTTGTCGACCTTTACAATGAAGGCCTGATCTACAAGTCCAAGCGTCTCGTCAACTGGGACCCCAAATTCGAGACCGCCATCTCGGATCTCGAGGTCGAGAACATCGAGACCGACGGCCATATGTGGCACTTCAAATACCCGCTGGCCGGTGGTGAAACCTATGAGTATGTCGAGAAGGACGCGGACGGGACCATCACCCTTCGCGAGACCCGCGACTATATCTCGATCGCCACAACCCGACCGGAAACCATGCTTGGCGACGGCGCCGTTGCGGTTAACCCGGGGGACGATCGTTACACGCCGATCATCGGCAAGTTCTGCGAAATCCCGGTCGGTCCGAAAGAGCATCGCCGTTTGATCCCGATCATCACCGATGATTATCCGGATCCGGACTTCGGCTCGGGCGCGGTCAAGATCACCGGCGCGCATGACTTCAACGACTATGGTGTCGCCCAGCGCAACAAGATCCCGATGTACCGCCTGATGGACACCAGGGGCGCCATGCGCTCCGACGGTGTGCCCTATACCGAAGAAGCGGCAAAGGCACAGGCGATCATCGACGGTGCCGAGATGACGATCAACGAGATCGATCTCATCAACATCGTTCCTGACGACCTGCGCGGCCTCGACCGCTTCGAGGCCCGCAAGCGGGTCATCGACCAGATCACCTCCGAAGGCCTGGCGGTCACGGTTGCGGCCGATCATCCGGACGTTGCCTGGATGAAGGGGCAGGCACCGGAGTGGCATCCGAGGGGACGGGCAGTCGTCCGCCCGCTGGAGGAAGGGGCCGATGCGCCGTCCGAACTGCCGCTGGTCGAATCCAAGAAGATCATGCAGCCGTTCGGCGACCGCTCCAAGGTCGTCATCGAGCCGATGATGACGGACCAGTGGTTCGTCGACGCCAAGACCCTGGCCGGCCCGGCCCTGAAGGCCGTTCAGGAGGGCGACACAAAATTCGTTCCGGAAAACTGGGACAAGACCTATTACAACTGGCTGAACGACATTCAGCCCTGGTGCATCTCGCGCCAGCTCTGGTGGGGCCACCAGATCCCGGTCTGGTATGGACCCGGGCTGGCGACCGATGACGGCAATGGCGAGGCATCCGGCGATGTCTGGGACTGGAATGATCCAATTGCGTTTTGCGCATCGAGCTTTGAAGAAGCCCTGAAAATTGCCGAAGCGGAATACGGCAAGCGCGGAGTGCCGGCGTTTCTGATCAGTGAGGAACTCGAGGACAAGAACGCCGCGAAAGCTGCAGGTGAAACCTGGCAGGACGGCAAGATGCCGCTTGGTCTCTGGCGTGACCCGGACGTCCTCGACACCTGGTTCTCCTCCGCGCTCTGGCCTTTCTCCACGCTGGGCTGGCCGCACAAGACACCGGAACTGGAACGCTACTACAAGACCGATGTCCTGATCACCGGCTTTGACATCATCTTCTTCTGGGTCGCCCGGATGATGATGCAGGGCCTGCATTTCATGGACGAAGTGCCGTTCCACACGGTTTATATCAACTCGATCGTGGTCGACAAAAACGGGAAGAAGATGTCGAAATCGCTCGGCAACGTTCTCGACCCGCTGGAATTGTTCGACACCTTCGGGGCAGATGCCACCCGCTTTGCCCTGGCGAGCCAGGAGGTCCAGTCCCGCCGGACACTGCGCATGTCCGACCAGGCGGCCGAAGGTGGCCAGCGCTTCGCGACCAAGCTCTGGAACGCTGCCCGCTTCGCGGAAATGAACGGATGTGCCCGGGTTGCCGGGTTCGACCCGGCGGCAACGCGGCATACGCTGAACCGCTGGATCGCAACGGAAACGGGGCGCTGTATCGACGAAGTCACCGCTGCTCTGGAAGATCTCCGGTTCAATGACGCCGCCAGTGCGGTCTACAGGTTTACCTGGAACACGTTCTGCGACTGGTTCCTGGAACTGGCCAAGCCGGTGTTCAACGGCGACGACGAGGACGCGAAGTCCGAGACCCGGGCGACCGCCGCATGGGCGATCGACGAGATCCTGAAGGTCCTCCATCCGTTCATGCCGTTCCTGACCGAGGAACTGTGGGAGCGTCTCGGGGATGACGGAGCAAAGGCCGACGGCTTGTTGATGCTCTCTGCATGGCCGAAGGCGAATGTTTCCGACGAAGCCGCGGCTGCGGAAATCAACTGGCTTGTGTCCTTTATCTCCGAGATCCGTTCCGTCCGGGCGGAAATGAACGTTCCTGCCGGTGCCAAGGTTGCCGTCGTCGTCGCAGGTGCCAGCGACGAGACGAAAAGTCGTCTGACGACACACGAGGCTGCCATCCTGCGGCTGGCGCGTGCGGAGACGGTCGGGCTTGCCGACCAGGCGCCGTCAGGTTCGGCGCAGATCATTGTCGGTGAGGCCACGGTGTGCCTGCCGCTGGCCGGCGTGATCGATCTGGGTGCGGAAAAGGCGCGCCTGGACAAGGAGGCCGGCAAGCTGGAGGGGGAAATCCAGAAGGTCGAGAAAAAACTCTCCAATCCGAAATTCGTCGAAAAAGCACCCGATGAGGTGGTTGAGGGCGAACGGGGAAAGATCATGGAAGCCCGGGAAAAACTGGACAAGGTCCGGATTGCCCAGCAGCGGCTCGCCGAGATCGGGTAATCCGGCCGTGTCGGCCCGGAAAGTCGACTTGGTCTTTTCCGGGCCGCAATTCGGTGCTAGCGGCACACGAAAGAACACACGTATGCTTGGGACCTGGGGAATCGACTTGAAACGCATGGCTGACCACTTGGAATTCGGGAAAGCGCTGACACGCGGCGCCGCGGCACTGGCCGGGGCGGCGCTGGTGGTGTTGTCACCTGTCATGGACGCGCGTGCGGAAAAGATCGAAAATCCGGTTGCAGTCTTTTCCGGTCTCGACAAGATCACCGGACGCATCATTTCATTCGATGTCTATATCGGAGAAACGGTTCAGTTCGGCGCCCTGCAGGTGACCCCCAGGGTCTGCCATACGCGGCCGCAGACCGAAACGCCGCTGACCACAGGCTTTGTGCAGGTGGACGAAATCACCTTGAACAACGAGGTCCGCCGGATTTTCTCGGGCTGGATGTACGCCGCCAGTCCCGGTCTTCATGCGGTTGAGCACCCGGTCTATGACATCTGGCTGACGGATTGCAAACTGGCCTCCCGGGTTCCGCCGCCGGAAGACTATGCCGGTCCGCCGATCCAGGGCGTCGTTGCCGAGGGTGAAGACCCGCTGGCCGGTCCCGACGACGGCGTCGACAGCGGCCCGGGTGTGCCCCGGCCGAAGCCGTTTCAGGGCTGATCCGGTTCAACTCCAGAACCGTTTTACGGGGGCTGCAGCCGATTGGCAGACACCGTTCACACGGTTCCTGAGCCTATCGGGCGATGCACAGTTCATGGACCGCGGGCGCTCCCGAGAGTGGACCGGTCTGCTTTTGTCTTTGCCCGCACGCCACTTTCAGACAAAAAAGTTCAGGCACAAAAAAGCCCGCCATCGCGGCGGGCTTTTGCCAACTGTGTCTCAGTCGATGTCAATGTAGTCGTTCGGTGACAGCCCGAGGCGTCCGTCCACGTAGGTCCCGCAGCGGTCCATCAGTTCATCGATGTCGTTTTCGAAGAAATGGTTGGCGCCCGGGATGGTTTCGTGATCGATGACGATGCCCTTCTGGGTCTTGAGCTTGTCGACCAGCGTCTGCACATCCTTTTGCGGCACGACCTTGTCATTGTCGCCATGGACAATCAGACCGGAGGACGGGCAGGGGGCCAGGAACGAGAAGTCGTGCAGATTGGCGGGCGGAGCAACAGAGATGAAGCCTTCCACTTCCGGACGGCGCATCAGGAGCTGCATGCCGATCCAGGCGCCGAATGAGAAGCCGGCGATCCAGCACGCGCGCGCATCCGTGTGCACTGTCTGTACCCAGTCGAGTGCAGCCGCGGCATCGGACAATTCGCCCTGGCCGTGATCGAAGGTTCCCTGGGAGCGGCCGACACCGCGAAAATTGAAACGCAGAACCGCGAACCCGCGCCGCGCGAACATGTAATACATCTGGTAGACGATCTGGTTGTTCATCGTTCCGCCGAATTGCGGATGCAGATGCAGGACCAGGGCGATGGGGGCGTTGCGCTTTCTGGCGGGATGGAACCGGCCCTCGAGCCGGCCGGCGGGCCCGTTGAAGATCACCTCAGGCATGAAGAACTGTGTCCTTGTCATTTTGTCGCGCAGGGCATCCGGCGCGCGAATTTTGGGGGTCTGGATACGTGGTTTCCCGTAAGACTAAACTTGACTCTCAGTCTCCAAGTTTCTAGAACCCTGTTTAGAATTGTTCGAAAGTTCGCATCGTCCCTCAAAGGCAGCAATGCTCGGTTCGACCGATTTGGGGGTGTTATCGTCACCACAGCGAAAAAATACAAGGTTTTTCGCACATGTGTCTGGCATCGCAGAGAAATTTCGATTCTGGGCAAACCTGATTCACGCTCACGAGGTATCATGCCGCGTCATTCCGACCCGATCTATCTCGACTACAATGCCGGCGCGCCGCTGCGGCCCGCCGTGCGTGACGTCATGATAGAGGTGCTGGGCGAAGCCGGAAATGCCTCTTCCGTACACGGGCACGGCCGCAACGCGCGTGGACGCATCGAGCAGGCGCGGGAACAGGTTGCCCGGCTGTGCAACGCGAAATCGCGGGCCGTGACATTCGTATCCGGCGGCACGGAAGCAAACATGACCGCGTTGACGCCCGTCTGGCAGGACCAGGGCGCTCCGGTCTATCTCGACAAGCTGTTCAGGAGCGCGGTGGAACATCCTTCGGTGGCGACCGGTGGCCGGTTCGCGACCGCCGATCAGGTGGTTCTTCCTGTCGACGCCGCAGGACGCGTGCGTCTCGACCATCTGGAAGAGACCGTCAGGGATGCCGCGCCGGGTCTGATTTCGGTGATGGCCGCCAACAACGAGACCGGAGTGGTTCAGCCGCTCGCCGAAATCGGTGCGATCGCCGCCAGCTACGGTCACTTCTTTCACGTCGATGCCGTGCAGGCAGCGGGCCGCATGACGATCGATCCGGACGCCTGGCAGGCGGATGTGATCACCCTTTCGGCACACAAGATGGGTGGTCCGCAAGGCGCTGGCGCCGTCGTCGCCCGTTCCACGGCACGTGTGCCCTCGGCCCTGATGGTCGGCGGCGGTCAGGAAAACTGGCGCCGCGGCGGAACGGAAAACGTGGCCGCGATTGCCGGTTTTGGCAGCGCCGGTGTGTCCGCCCTTGAAGAAGCCGCGGACACGCGCCATCTCACGGGAATGAAAGCCCGGCTCGAGGCCGGACTGCGTGCGGTCTGTCCGTCTGCCGTCCTCTTCGGGGAAGACGCGGATCGTCTCGCAAATACCTGCTGTTTCGCGGTACCGGGCATCGCCGCGGAAACGGCGCTGATCGCTTTCGACCTTGAACGCGTATCCATTTCATCCGGTTCGGCCTGTTCTTCCGGAAAAGTCGGAGTGTCCCATGTGCTGACCGCGATGGGTGTCGAAGAAGAACTCGCCAGATGTGCGCTGCGTGTGAGCCTGGGCTGGAGCACGGACGAACAGGACGTCGACAGGTTTCTTGAACTTTGGCCGAGGATCGTCGAACGGCTTGATCCGGAGGCGCGTCACAGGGCTGCCTAAGATGGGCTGCCTGAAATGGGCGGCCCGAGATGGGCGGCCTGAAATTCGAATTCGGCGGCATGACCGCCGGTAATGGGCAGGCAGGGACGATTTCCCTGCGGTAGACACTACAAAGCGGGCACGGGGCCCGCTGAATGGAGGCAAGGCATGCCAGCTGTACAGGAAACCATCGACCGGGTGAAAGCCATCGATGTTGACCAGTATAAATACGGCTTCGTGACGGATATCGACTCTGAAAAGGGCGCCAGGGGCCTTTCCGAGGAGACGGTCCGCTTTCTGTCGGCAAAGAAGAACGAGCCGGAATGGATGACGGAGTGGCGGCTGGACGCGCTGCGCCGGTTCCAGCAGATGGAAGAGCCGACCTGGGCACGGGTTTCCTATCCGAAGATCGATTTCGACGACCTCTACTACTGGGCGGCGCCAAAGTCCGTCGAGGGGCCGAAAAGCCTGGATGAAGTCGATCCGCAGCTTCTGGAAACCTATGCCAAACTCGGCATTCCGCTGCAGGAACAGGAAATCCTGGCCGGCGTCGAGCCCAAGAACCGCGTCGCAGTCGATGCGGTGTTCGACAGCGTGTCCGTCGTGACCACCTTCAAGGAAGAGCTGAAGAAGGCCGGTGTCATCTTTTGTTCGATCTCCGAAGCCGTGCGGGAATATCCGGACCTGGTCAAGAAGTATCTCGGATCGGTCGTGCCGGTAACCGACAACTATTACGCGACGCTGAACTCCGCGGTCTTTTCCGACGGCTCGTTCGTTTACGTACCCGAAGGCGTACGCTGCCCGATGGAGCTGTCGACCTATTTCCGCATCAACGAGCAGAACACGGGCCAGTTCGAGCGCACGCTGATCATCGCCGAGAAGGGCGCCTACGTCTCCTATCTGGAAGGTTGCACCGCCCCTCAGCGCGACGAAAACCAGCTTCATGCGGCGGTTGTCGAACTGGTTGCCCTGGAAGACGCGGAAATCAAGTATTCCACGGTCCAGAACTGGTTCCCGGGCGACAAGGACGGCAAGGGCGGCATCTACAACTTTGTCACCAAGCGTGGCGACTGCCGCGGCAAAAATTCCAAGATCTCCTGGACCCAGGTTGAAACCGGATCCGCGATCACCTGGAAATACCCGTCCTGCATCCTGCGCGGCGACAATTCCCGCGGCGAATTCTATTCCATCGCGGTCTCCAACGGTCACCAGCAGATCGACAGCGGCACCAAGATGATCCATCTGGGCAAGAACACGTCCAGCCGGGTGATCTCGAAGGGCATCTCCGCCGGCAAGTCGGAAAACACCTATCGGGGTCTGATCTCCGCGCACCGCAAGGCATCCAACGCACGTAACTTCACCCAGTGCGACTCACTGCTGATCGGCCAGGACTGCGGCGCCCATACGGTGCCTTACATCGAGAGCAAGAACGCCTCGGCCCAGTTCGAGCACGAGGCCACCACCTCGAAGATCTCGGACGACCAGATGTTCTACTGCCTGCAGCGCGGCCTGTCGGAAGAAGAGGCCGTGGCGCTGATCGTCAACGGCTTCGTCAAGGACGTCATCCAGCAGCTGCCGATGGAATTTGCCGTCGAGGCGCAGAAGCTGATCTCGATCAGCCTGGAAGGATCCGTGGGGTAAAACCCGCCACTCGAATGGTTATTTGGGCATCGTGAGCCCGTTGAGTTATGAGGAAACATCTCAATGCTTGAGATCAAGAACCTGCACGCCCGCATCGCGGAAGACGAAACTGAAATCCTGCGCGGCGTCAATCTGACCGTTAACGCCGGCGAGGTCCATGCCATCATGGGGCCGAACGGCTCCGGCAAGTCCACGCTGTCCTATGTTCTGGCAGGCAAGGACGACTACGAGGTGACCGAAGGCGAAGTCCTGTTCAATGGAGAGAACCTCCTGGAAATGGGACCGGACGAGCGCGCCGCCGCCGGCATGTTCCTGGCGTTCCAGTACCCGATCGAAATCCCGGGCGTCGCCACCATGGAATTCCTGAAGACGGCGATGAACGCACAGCGCAAGGCGCGCGGTGAGGACACACTGTCCATTCCGGAGTTCATGAAGCGGGTCAAAGACGCGGCAGGCCACCTGAATGTCTCCATGGACATGCTCAAGCGGCCACTCAATGTCGGTTTTTCCGGCGGCGAGAAGAAACGCGCTGAGATCCTGCAGATGTCCCTGCTGGAGCCGAAGCTCTGCGTTCTCGACGAAACCGATTCCGGCCTCGACATCGACGCCCTCAAGGTCGTTTCGGACGGCGTCAACAAGCTGCGCGGCCCGGATCGGGCAATGGTGGTGATCACCCACTACCAGCGTTTGCTGGATCACATCGTGCCGGACGTTGTGCATGTTCTGTCGAAGGGCAGGATCGTCAAGACCGGCGACAAGGACCTGGCGCTTGAGTTGGAAAAGAACGGTTACGCCGACTACGTCGATGCGGCGGCTTGAGGGGGAACGCGATATGAATGCAAGCGTTTCCATCAAGCATACGCAAGCTGAATGCGACCTGTTCGACCGGTTCAAGGCTGCGAAGGCCGATCAGGCCGGGTCCGTCGCCGTCACGGCCCTGCGCGAAGCCGCGTTGGGGCAGATCCGCGACAAGGGCCTGCCTCACCGGCGCGTCGAGGAATACAAGTATTCGGACCTGCGTGCCTTCATGAAGTCGGCAGCTCCGCTCGCGCCCGCTGCGGACGCGGACACGATCAAGGCTGTTCTGGACGGTCAGGACAGCTATGCCGGGCTGGAGCGCTACCGCATTGTGATCGCGAACGGCACATTTCAGGCCGATCTGTCCGACACTGGGGCGCTTGCGTCCGAAGGTGTATCCCTGACCGCTTTGAGCGACGTTTTGGCCGGTGAGAACGGCACCACGATGCTGACGCCGCCCAAATCCGGACCGAACGACGGTGTATTGGCCCTGAACACCGCCTTCCTGCAGGGTGGTGTGGTGATTGCCGTGAAGGCCGGGGCGCAAGTCACCAAGCCGGTGGAACTGGTCCAGGTGGCCACTGCCGCCGGTGCCCAGGTGACCCGGAACCGGATCACACTCGGCAAGGGCGCGAAGCTGCGGCTTCTTGAAACCTTCATCGGTGATCCCGGCGAAGGTGAGCTCAACACGGTGTTCGATTACGACCTGTCGGACGAGGCCGCGCTGGCGGCAACGCGGTTGATCGTCGGCGACGCCCGGGGCGCTCGTTTGTTCACCTCTATCGCGACGCTTGGCGCCGATGCCGAATTCAAGTCCCTTGGCTTCATTGCCGGTCCGCGCTTTACCCGGAACCAGCAATTCATCAACTTTACCGGCGAAAACTCGGAAGCCAGGATCTACGGCGTGACCATGGCCGGTGGCGACACCCTGGCCGACCAGACACTCATCGTCGATCACGCAGTGCCTCACTGCAACAGCCGCGAGTTCTTCAAGACCGTGCTCGACGGTCGTGCAAGGGGTGTCTATCAGGGGCGCATCAACGTAGCCCCGCACGCCCAGAAGTCCGACGGCGAGATGATGACCCAGGCGCTGCTTCTGTCCGAAGAAGCGGAAATGGCCAACAAGCCGGAGCTCGAAATCTTCGCCGACGACGTGCTGTGCGCCCATGGTGCCACCAGCGGCCAGATCGACGAGGATCTGCTGTTCTATCTGCGCGCGCGCGGCATTCCGGAGGCGGAAGCCAGGACGCTGCTGGTTCTGGCGTTTCTTTCCGAAGCCATCGAGGAATATGGCGAGGACGACGTGACCGAAGGGCTCGAAGAGCGGGTGCGCGCCTGGCTGGCAGACCACTAGCCCCGACGCGTCCGTGACAACAAGGAGCAGCACCGCATGACGGTTGCCACCGCACAACAGACTTCCGGCGATGCCGGCTACGATGTCGAGGCCATCCGCAGGGACTTCCCGATCCTGTCGCGGGAGGTTTACGGCAAGCCGCTGGTCTATCTGGACAACGGCGCGTCTGCCCAGAAACCGCAGGCGGTGATCGACGCGGTGACAAAGGCCTATTCGCAGGAATATGCCAACGTGCATCGCGGCCTGCATTACCTGTCCAACACGGCGACGGACAATTACGAGGCCGCGCGCGAGAAGGTGCGCCGGTTTCTGAACGCCGGGTCGGTCGACGAGGTGGTCTTCACCAAATCGACCACCGAGGCGATCAATCTTGTATCCTACGGTCTGGGCCGCAGTCTGGCCGCCGACGGCGGCGAGATCGTTCTTTCGATCATGGAGCACCATTCGAACATCGTGCCCTGGCATTTCCATCGTGAACGCCATGGCGCCGTGCTGAAATGGGTCTACGTGCGCGAAGACGGTTCGTTCGACCTGGATGCCTTCGAGGATGCTCTGAGCGACAAGACCAGACTGGTCGCGATCACGCATATGTCCAACGTGCTTGGCACGGTGGTGCCGATCAAGGAGGTCTGCCGGATCGCCCATGAACGCGGCATTCCCGTTCTGGTCGACGGCAGTCAGGCCGCCGTTCACCTGCCGGTCGACGTTCAGGACCTGGATTGCGACTATTATGTCTTTACCGGCCACAAGGTCTACGGCCCATCGGGCATCGGTGTGCTCTGGGGCAAGCCGGAGCGTCTGCAGGCGTTGCGCCCGTTCAACGGCGGCGGCGAAATGATCCTCGACGTCACCGAAGATCTCGTCACCTACAATGATCCGCCACACCGTTTTGAGGCCGGCACGCCGCCGATCGTTCAGGCCATCGGTCTGGGCGCGGCCCTTGACTACATGGATTCGATCGGACGGGAGAACATTGCCCGCCACGAAGCGGACCTGAAGGACTATGCGCACCGGAAGCTTCGAGAGATCAATTCGCTGCGGATTTTCGGCGAGGCGGAGGGGAAGGGTGCGATTGTGTCCTTCGAACTTGAAGGGGCACACGCCCATGACGTTGCCACGATCATCGACCGGGCCGGCGTCGCCGTGCGGGCGGGCACGCATTGTGCCCAGCCGCTCCTTGCAAGATACGGCGTGACCTCCACATGTCGGGCAAGTTTCGGGCTTTACAACACGCGCGCCGAGGTCGACGCTCTGTGTGAGGCCTTGTTGAAAGCGCAAAGCTTTTTCGGGTAAGGACGGACACCATGGAAAACGCGACAACAATTGACACTGCAGCCAGCGGCGAACAGCTCCAGGCGGAAGTTTCCGCCAAGAGCGCGATTCCCGCCGATGAGCTGGACAGGCTGACCACCGACATCGTCGGTGCCCTCAAGTCAGTCTACGATCCGGAAATCCCCTGTGACATTTATGAGCTCGGCCTGATCTACAAGGTCGACATCGAGGACGACCGGTCGATCAATATCGACATGACCCTGACGGCGCCCGGCTGTCCGGTTGCCGGTGAAATGCCGGGCTGGGTCGAAAACGCGGTTGCTTCGGTTGCCGGTGTCGGGCCGGTGAACGTCGACATGGTCTTCGATCCGCCCTGGACGCCGGACCGGATGTCGGATGAAGCCAAGGTCGCGCTCAACTGGTATTGAACTGACCGGCTTTAATCCGATAAGCTGAGACCCTATATCAGGTTTGATAAATCGGACTTTCAAAAGAGGACGCCATGGCTCCCGCCGGAAAATTCAAGGTCATGACCCTGACCGATGCCGCAGCAGACCGCGTGAAGGAACTTGTCGAAAACGGCGACAAGAACGCCGCGGGCTTGCGCGTCGGCATCAAGAAAGGGGGCTGCGCGGGCATGGAATACACCATGGACATGGTGGACGGCGCCCAGGCCGGGGATGACGTGATCGAGGACAAGGGCGTGAAGCTTTTCGTCGATCCTTCCGCGGTCCTGTTCCTGCTGGGCACGGAAATGGATTTCGAGGTCACCAAGTTCCGGTCGGGTTTCGTCTTCAAGAACCCCAACGAGGTTTCGGCCTGCGGCTGCGGCGAGTCGGTCTCGCTGCAGGAAGCTGACCTGAGTGCGTTCGCACGGTGATCGGCGAACACCTTCGTCTTTTCAAGAGTTTCCCTCATGACCCTGATTGATCGGCTGAAAGCCGACGCGGCGCCTCAATGGGCCGCCTACACCCGGCATTCCTTTGTCGAACAGCTCGGAGACGGCAGCCTGGCGCCGTCCGGTTTCCAGCACTATCTAGTGCAGGATTACCTGTTTCTGATCCAGTTCGCGCGCGCCTATGCGCTGGGGATCTACAAAAGCCACAGTCTCACGGACATGCGCACCTCCCTTGAGGGCGTAAAGGCGATCCTGGATGTGGAACTGGACCTGCATCTGGAACTGTGCGGCAGCTGGGGCATGTCACGAGCGGATATCGAGAACGCGCCGGAAGACACGCCGACCATGGCCTACACCCGCTTCGTTCTGGATGCGGGGATGGCGGGTGATCTGCTGGACCTGCAGGCGGCGCTGGCGCCCTGCGTTGTCGGCTATGCCGAAATCGGTGCAGGTCTGGCCGCAGCGGGCCGTGACGCCGCCTCCAATCCCTACCACAGATGGATACGGGAATACGCCGGTGAGCCCTATCAGCTTCTCGCCGGGGAGTTCGTCGGCTGGATGGATGTCACTGCAAATGAAGTTCTGACGGAAGCACGCTACAAGCGGGTGTTGTCGCTGTTCGAAAAAGCGTGCCGTCTGGAAATCGATTTCTGGCAAATGGGTCTGGATGCGGCCGGCTGAACCGGTTGTCGTTCTGTCCTGGTGTTCCGGCGTTGCAAAAGAAACGGCGTCGGTCTGATCAGGCGACGTCTTCCTGTTCCTTTGTTCCGGCAAGGTCCTCCTCGGACCTCACCAGGTTCCTGCCGGAATTCTTGGCCAGATAAAGAGCTTCGTCCGCACGTGACACGACCGTATGTGCGCTGTCAGTGTCCTTGCACGTTGCAACGCCCAGCGAAATCGTGATCCGGCCCAGGTTTTCGCCCGTGGAGCGTTTGACGAGTTCCTTGGACATGACGGCGGTTCGAATCCGCTCGCCGATTGCAGCCGCATCTTCCAGACTGGACTGCGGCAGGATAATTGCAAATTCCTCGCCGCCATACCTGCAGGCGATATCCTGGGACTTGATGTTCTGTTTGACCGCGAGAGCTACGAGCCGCAGAACCTGATCACCCGTCTGATGGCCATAGGTGTCGTTGAATTTCTTGAAATGATCGATGTCGGTCATCAGCAGCGAGAAACCTTCTCCGGTTTCCTTGTGCTGGTCGATGATCCGCTCGATTGAGTTTTCGAAATGCTTGCGATTGTTCAGCGTCGTCAGTTCGTCGGTCAGGCTCTCGTACCGGATGGCTTCGAGAGAGGACTGCAGGTTTTCAATCTGGTTCTTGGATTCCAGCAGCTGGTTCTCGAGCTTGCGGTTCGACGAAACCGCGTTCTGGGTCGATTTCACAAGATGGGCCAGGTAGATCTGGAGCTTTTCAGGGTCGGTGACGGATTTGATTTTCTCGCCGGCCTGTTCCAGGGCGCTGCCGTAATCGGAGGCCGCATCGGCACTCAGCTTGAGTGTGTCGACCAGTTCCTCGACTTCTTTGGAGACCTTGGAACCGACTTCGTCCAACCTGTCGCCCAGCCGTGTGGGCGATAGGAACCGGCCATAAAGGGTCAGCATTTCATCCGTGCCGATCCGGCCGTGGGTCTTGATCGACTCGTTGATCGCCCGGTTCAAACCCTGATTGTAGCCCGCAGCATATGTGTACCAGAGCTCATAGGAACGCGGATAGGCAGGAAGCGTGTTCTTTTTTATGTACATGATCGCGGAGTCACCATACTGGATCGTCCGCTTATGGTCGTCTTGGTCCGCCATCAGGTTCTCTCAAAACTGGCTTGCCGCACCGCCCCACACGGCAGCAAGTACGGCTCTAAAACTCTGATGGAAAATTTAAGGACCCGTTAAGCCTAAGGCGAAACCTTGAAAGATACTGCGATTAAGAAGCCTTTTTCGGCCTCGGTTCCCTAAGGAGAAACGCCGGTATGTGCGCACCGGCCCCAAAAGCGGGCTCAAACTTTTCATTCCGAGTTTTTTTATTGACCGGACGCTGCGGCATGCTGGCAACGGGAGCGGGTGCCGGCGCGGTTTCCACCGGTGCGGGCGCGTCCGGTTTCTGGGTGTCGCGCGATCTGCTCGGTGCTCTGCGGCGAGGGGCAGGCGCCTTTTCCTGTTCCGCCTCGTTGTCGTTGCTCGAACTGGTTGCCTTGGCGGGTTTGCCGCCCCTGCGGCGGGCCTTGCGCTCTTGCGCCGCGGTTTCGAAATCTATCGGTTCGCCAATCCAGTCGATCGACTTCTCGATCAGCTTTTCGATTGCATCGAGATATTTCTGATCATCGCCGGTCACAAGCGTGAAGGCTGTTCCCGACCGGCCGGCGCGACCGGTGCGCCCGATCCGGTGCACATAGTCTTCAGCGTTGATCGGCACATCGAAGTTGAACACGTGACTGACTTCCGGAATGTCCAGTCCACGGGCGGCAACATCACTTGCCACCAGGAGCTTGATATTTCCCTTTCGGAAATTATCGAGCATCATCATGCGTGTGCGCTGATCCATGTCACCATGCAGGGCACCGACATTGTATTCGTGGCGCTCCAGCGACCGGAACAGGGTCGTAACGTCACGCTTCCTGTTGCAGAAGACAATCGCGTTCTTGAGATCATCCGCCCCGTCGAGGAGTTCCCGAAGCGCTGCGCGTTTGTCGAAGTCCTTGGACGGACATCCCTTGAGAAACTGGGCAACGTTTTCAGCGGTCGAAGACGTCCGCGCGACTTCGATGCGCGCCGGGTTCTGCAGGAAGGCTTCGGTCAGGCGCTGGATTTCCGGCGGCATGGTGGCGGAAAAGAACAGGGTCTGGCGCGTGAACGGGATCAGCTTGCAGATCCGTTCGATGTCCGGGATGAAACCCATGTCAAGCATGCGGTCGGCTTCATCGATCACGAGGATATCGACGCCCTGAAGCAGAAGCTTTCCGCGCTCGACATGATCGAGCAGACGGCCCGGCGTGGCGATCAGCACGTCCGTGCCGCGGTCAAGCTTCTTGTCCTGTTCGGAAAACGACACGCCGCCGATTAGAAGGGCCACGTTCAATTTGTGATTGGCGCCGTATCTCTCGAAGTTCTCCTCGACCTGTGCCGCCAGTTCGCGGGTCGGTTCAAGGATGAGCGTGCGTGGCATGCGCGCCCGGGCGCGGCCTTTTTCCAGCAGCGTCAGCATTGGCAGAGTGAAACTCGCGGTCTTGCCGGTGCCGGTCTGTGCGATGCCCAGAATATCCCTGCGTTCCAGGACCAGAGGGATTGCGCCCTCCTGGATCGCCGTGGGTTCCTTATAACCTGCTGCTTCAACTGCAGCGAGGACCTTCTCGCTAAGACCGAGAGTATCAAATGCCATGGAGCGCTTTGCCCAGATGTTGTGATTATTCGTTGACGGCACCTTCGGGAGAGCCGTTGGTGCCAATGTGCGCACACCCTACATTCATGCGCTCAAGTGTCAATGCGCAGGCGAGGTAAATTGCCAAGAAAAGTTAGTATTTCCGCGAATGATTTGCCAACTCAGTTAATAGTGCGACTGGCTGCCCGTAGGAAGTCATCCCGATTTATCTGTGTCAGTTGTCCCGAACACAGGCAAGGGCAAATGAAACCGTCAGCCCGACCTGCGGGGCAAGGTACCGGACCGCGGATTTTTTCACCGTCAGGCCGACACGGCTTCGCGCGAGTAAAACATCTCGTAATCGGCCCGGTATCGCCGCTTCAGCTTGCGCAGGAGCCCCTCGTCGCCAAAAGCCTGCAAGGTGGGCCGCGAAGCGAAATGCGAAGGTTGGTAGGAAGCTGCCGGAAGGGGGCTGCCGCCCAGCGCGTGTTCGCAATAGAAGTCGGCGAGCGATTGCTCGAAGTTCTCGACATGCCACACGACATCGGCGGTGAGGACGCCCTTGTAGGTCAGGGAAGCGGACTGACTGCGGAATAGATTGTCGGCTTCCAGGTCGGAAATGCTCGCAATCTGGGACACGAATGCGTCCGCGGACATGGCATTCGTGAAATACCGTTCGGCATAATAGGCCGGAATCGGGTCGGAATTCAGGATGATCTTTTCAAAGCAATAAGCGATGCGATGCGCCGGGTCCTGCACCCAGGCGACGACTTTCATTTCCGGATATCTGCGCTTCAGCTCCCGGGCCGTCAGCAGTTCCACATCGCCGTGGAACAGCAACCGCTCGGTACCCTTGGTCGGGCAGGTGCCGACGCCAGCCCGTGACAGCAGGGCTTCGGTGCCGGCAAGCCTGTGAAGCAGGGGCCGGAGCAATTGAAACGCCGGTTCGGCGACACGTGCATAGGCCAGGCCATGCTTCGGGAATGCGAGATATACATGATTGCGCAGCGGACGGATCCGCTTGTCGAAAATGGAATAAACCCGGTTTAACATTGTACTTTTCCGACCGGTCGATCTGGAAGGCGCGGAGCTGAAAGTGTGTGCGGCAGCCTGCCGATGCATCAAACAACCGGTAATTTACCCGTTGTCGGGGTCAAATATCAAGATCTTCGGCGAATTCGGCATTATCCTGAATGAACCTGAACCTGGCCTCCGGCTTGTTGCCCATGAGGCGCTCCACCGTGTCATTCGTATCGGCGATTGTATCTTCCGCAACAACAACCTTCAGCATTGTCCTCTTGCTCGGGTCCATTGTTGTTTCCTTGAGCTGCGCAGGCATCATTTCGCCGAGGCCCTTGAAGCGCCCGATCTCCACTTTCGACTTGCCCTTGAAGACCGTGCCCAGCAACTCGTCCTTGTGGGCGTCGTCCCGCGCATAAAGTGTCTTGCCGCCCTGGCTGAGCCTGTAGAGCGGAGGAACGGCAAGGAACAGATGACCGGTGCGGATCAGTTCGGGCATCTCCCGGTAAAAGAACGTGATCAGCAGCGAGGCGATATGGGCGCCGTCGACATCCGCATCTGTCATGATGACGATCTTTTCGTAACGCAGATCGCTGTCGCGGTACTGGGAGCGGCTGCCGCACCCGAGAGCCTGGACAAGATCGGCCAGTTGCTGGTTGGCGACCAGCTTGTCGCGCCCCGCATTGGCGACATTGAGGATCTTGCCGCGCAGGGGCAGCACCGCCTGGTTCGAGCGGTTGCGCGCCTGTTTGGCAGAGCCTCCGGCGGAGTCTCCTTCCACGATGAACAATTCCGTGCCGTCCGCCTGATTGGCGGAACAGTCGGCGAGCTTGCCCGGCAGGCGCAGCTTGCGCACGGCGGTCTTGCGCGCCACATCCTTTTCCTGCCGCCTGCGCAGGCGGTCGTCCGCGCGGTCGAGCACCCACTCCAGAAGTTTGTTGGCCTGATTGGGAGAAGCCGTCAGCCAATGGTCGAAGGCATCGCGGACCGCGACTTCCGTGATGCGGGTCGCCTCGTTGGTCGACAGCTTGTCCTTGGTCTGGCCGACGAACTCCGGTTCGCGGATGAAGACAGACAGCATGCCGCCGGCCAACGTCATCACGTCGTCACCGGTTATGATCGAGGCCTTCTTGTTGTTTGTAAGTTCGCCATAGGCCTTCAGGCCGCGCAGCAGCGCATAGCGGAAACCGGCTTCATGCGTGCCGCCTTCGGGAGTCGGCACCGTGTTGCAGTAGGAATTGACGAACCCGTCACCCGCGAACCAGTTGACCGCCCATTCGACGGAGCCGTGCTTTCCGGCATTGTCGGTGCGCCCGGAAAAGACCTCGTCGACGACACGCCGTTCGGTTTGCAGACGCTCTTCGAGAAAGTCCCGGAGGCCGCCGGGAAAATGAAAGACGGCTTCCGCCGGCGTTTCGTCTTTTTCCGGTATCATGTCGGGCGTGCAGTGCCAGCGGATCTCGACACCGCCGAATAGATAGGCCTTGGACCGGGCCATCTTCAAAAGGCGCGCAGGCTTGAAGTGCGCCCCCTTGCCGAAAATCTGTTCGTCCGGCTTGAACCGGACCTGCGTGCCGCGCCGGTTCTGAGTGTCACCGACCAGCTCGATCGGCCCCTGTGGCTGGCCGCGGCGGAACACCTGGCGGTACAGCTTGCGGCTTCGGGCCACCTCGACGACGAGTTCCTCGGAGAGCGCGTTGACCACGGACACGCCGACGCCGTGAAGGCCGCCGGATGTCTCGTAGACCTTGCTGTCGAACTTTCCGCCGGCATGAAGGGTGGTCATGATGACCTCGAGCGCGGACTTGTCCTTGAACTTGGGATGCGGATCGACAGGGATCCCGCGTCCGTTGTCCGTAATGGTCAGATAGCCGTCGCTTGTCAGGTTGACATCGATCCAGGTCGCGTGCCCGGCAACGGCCTCGTCCATGGAGTTGTCGATGACTTCCGCGAACAGGTGATGAAGCGCCTTTTCGTCGGTTCCGCCGATATACATGCCGGGGCGCCGTCTGACAGGCTCAAGTCCTTCCAGGACCTCGATATCGGCCGCGGAATAGTCATCGGGCACTTCCACAGGTGCAACGGAACGTGCTTTTTGCGGCTTTGGAGCGGGCGGGTCTTGCGCAAGAGGTGCGGAGACCGCCGCGTTGCCGGCAAATAGATCGTCTTTTGAACTCATTCCGTGTCGCCTGCCGTATCGCCTGTTGAATGCTGGGTACCGGTTTCCCGATGATCAGCGCTGTTACCTACACCGAATCGAGAGAGAGTTTGAAGGACAAAGATAGAACGGGAAAGGTTTTGAGCCAAAAGCCCCCGTTTTCAACAGACCTGAAGCGGAATTGTCGGCTCCGGCAACCCTTCGTCAACCCGGGCATGGTGTGATGAGCGGGAACCATCGGGAGAGGGGTATATCGGAATGTGCCAATTCAGCAACACTTGCCGGCAGAGTCATTCGCGGCATGGCCGAATACATTCAATTGCCCATGTTCGGCCATTTTTGGCGGTCACCCGTTAACATGAATTAAGTCGGGCCATGCATGAGGGACCGCCTCGATCAGGGCGGCGCCTGAACCTAAAGACCCGGAATTGATCCAAGTTGGGCGCAAAGCAGCCCAACTTAGAACGAAATGATCGGCCATCTTGGGCCAAACCGGAAAACGACCCTGAAGGGCCTGGCCTGGCAGGGGTGAGAGACTTCAAATGCGCATGGCGCGGACAAAAAACAAGAGTGTCCGTCGGAAGGACAAGTCGTTGCCGACGGATAATTGTGTGACAGGGATGCTCAACAAAAGCACGATGCTTCGACGCATGGGCAAGGCCGGAACTGTGCTCGGGGCGTTGATTGTCATCGCACTTGCCGGACCGGCGGGTGCATTCGACGGCCAGCCTGCGCCGCACAGGACAATCGGTCCGGACGACCTGTCGCCGATGGAAGCCCTGCGCGCAGGGGCACGCCAGTACTATTCCGGCGACAAGACAGCCGCCCTCGGTTCGCTGCAATACGCCGCCGAGAATGGCGAGCCCATGGCCGCCTGGAAGCTCGGCGAGATGTATGCCAAGGGCGACGGCGTCAAGGAAGACGACCTGAAGGCATTCAAATATTACAGTCAGATCGTGCGGGAACATGGCGACGACCGTCCGGATGCGCCGGATGCTCCTTTCGTTTCCAGTGCGTTCGTTGCACTTGGCTCCTATTACCTGGACGGCATAGACGGCGCCATCCCGAGAAACGAGGCCAGGGCAAGGCAGATCTTCACCCATGCCGCCTCTTATTTCGGCGATGCCGGCGCCCAGTACGAACTGGGCCGGATGTATCAGAGCTCAAATTATCGCATGGCCGTTCGCTGGTACAATCTGGCCGCCCTGAAAGGGCATGTCGGCGCCCAGGCACGGCTCGGGGAAACGCTTTACGCCATTGGCACGTCGGACAAGAAGAAAGCGCGCGGGCTGATGTGGATGACCGTTGCCCGTCAGCAGGCCCAGGGAACCGAGGCGGCGTGGATCAACACCATGCATGAACAGTATTTCGCCGTATCGCCGGAACCCGTTCGCCAGATGGCCCGTTCGCTGGCCGATGGCTGGCTGCAGCAGAACCGGCCGGAACGTCCTCACCGCGCAGCAACTGCCTTCTCAATAGCCGTCACACCGTTCACAACCGGGGCCTGTCGGCTCCGCCCGGGAGCCCGGACGCACCGGCATGTGCACGGCTGAAATCCGCATGAAGAAGGCCGGTCTCGAGCCGGGGCGGCGTCCACGGTGTTTCGGGTGGGTGGTCGCCATCGTGCCCTGGCACCCGGCTGACCGGGCAGGGGGCATCGCTCAATTTCCACGATGTGTTGTTCAGGACCATGTCGCAGGTTGCCATGCGCATTCCGTCCGGACTTTTCAGGCAGATGGAATCGCCCAGCCCGTAGTCCGCGCCCTGGTAGCGGCAGGTGCATGAAACGTTCTGGGCAGCGGCGAAAGAGCCGCCATAAAACACGAAAACAACAAGCTGCACCGCGAACAGCAGGCGAAAGAAAATCGCCGATCCAAGCGTGCCACGCCCGGCCAGCGCCGTCCTTTCAGGCGGTGCCGACCCGTATTGTCCGCATGTCGCGCGCGCGGACGTTGAGCGCTGTTGCGTTACCCCATGATCGCAAAAGCCTAGCACGGTCGCGGTCAACCGCAAGTCCGGGCGCGAAAAATCGAGCCGACGCAGGGTGCGCTGGCATTTGTTAGGTTGTTCGACACCTCATGGGCAGCGTCAGGAAAAGCGACCGGACACAAGCCCGCGCCTTGCATTCTTTCCTGGCAACTCGTCGAGATTTGACGCGCGATTTCAGTCCGATAATTGACTTCGCGACCTAGGCCGCAAGCTCAACCCAGACCGGGACATGATCGGAGGGTTTTTCCCAGCCGCGCACAAATTTGTCGATCCCGCAGCCCGCCATTCTGTCCGTCGCCTGAGGCGACAGCAGGATATGATCGATGCGGATGCCGTTGTTCTTCTGCCAGGCGCCGGCCTGATAATCCCAGAACGTATAGGTTTCCGGCGCTTCTGTTGTCGCACGGACGGCCTCGGTCAGGCCAAGATGGGTGAGGGCACGGAAGCGTTGGCGGCTCTCGGGCTGAAAGAGGGCGTCGTCGACCCAGTTGTCCGGGTTCCGGGCATCGATCCGGTCGGGGATCACGTTGTAGTCGCCAAGCAGGACAAAGGGGATTTCCTCCGCCAGGCGTTTTTCGGCATGGGCAATGAGCCGGTCCATCCATTCCAGCTTGTACGGGAATTTTTCGGTTCCGAGCGGATTGCCATTGGGCAGATAGAGGCAACCGAAACGGATATCCCCGCGTTCGGTGGAGACACTGGCCTCGATATAGCGGGCCTGTTCGTCGCCGTCGTTTCCGGGAAGGCCGCGCTGAACGTCCAGAAGCGGTTGCCTGGAGAGCAGGGCAACACCATTGAAACCCTTTTGCCCGTGGGTTTCGACAACATACCCGAGGTCCTCGAAAACCGCCCTGGGAAAGTTTTCGTCGACCGACTTTATTTCCTGAAAACACGCGACGTCCGGTGACGTTTCCTTCAGCCAGTCCTGCACGGTATCGATGCGGGCCTTGACGCCATTGATGTTCCAGGTCGCGATTTTCATGGGCGGGAGGCCTTGTGGACAGGAGGGACGGCGCAGCCGGCCGGAAATTCAAGATGCAGGACAATCAAGCGATCATGTCGCATGGTGTTCTTGTGCCGGGAACCGGAAACCGGCGCGCACCCGGGTCAGATCGTGAAACTGGTTCCGCAGCCGCATCCGGCAACCGCGTGGGGATTGTTGATCTGAAAGGACTGGCCAATCAGATCGTCCACGAAGTCGATTTCCGAACCGCCCATATACTGCAGTGAAACGGAGTCGATCAGAACCGTCGCCCCCTGTTTCTCGATTGCCAGATCATCCTCTTCCCTGGCATCGACCACGTCATATTTGTATTGCAGCCCGGAGCAGCCGCCGCCTTCGACACTGACCCGCAGCATGCTGCCCGCCGGTTCTCCGGACAAAATTGCCGCGATGCGCTTGGCAGCGCGGTCACTGACTGTTACTCGATTTTCAAGTGTTTCGGTCATGTTCTGCCGACTCGCTCGTTTCCCGCACTCGCGGGCGAATGAAACCTGATTTGTTCAGATAAGTATGTTTTGGAACTGCCCGCGTCAATGCAGGCCGACAGGCCACGATGGCATCGGGCGCCGAAATACGCTGAGAACCATGGCTGGAAGCAGATGAACGCCGATATCGGATATGGGGCTCAGGCCCGCGCAGCCTACGCGGAAAATCCCGCCGCAAGCCGGGGGCGGCTGTACCCGGAACCGGAAAGTCCGACCCGGACGCCCTTTCAGCGGGACCGGGACCGGATCATCCACTCCTCCGCATTCCGGCGCCTCAAGCACAAGACACAGGTTTTCGTCTATCACGAGGGGGACCATTTCCGCACCCGCCTGACCCATACGATCGAGGTCTCTCAGATCGCCCGGTCCCTGGCCCGCGCCTTGCGTCTTGATGAGGATCTGGCGGAAAGCCTGGCGCTCGCCCATGATCTTGGCCACACGCCCTTCGGCCACGAGGGCGAGGATGTGATGCATGACTGCATGGCGCCGTTCGGCGGGTTCGATCACAATGCCCAGTCCATCCGCGTCGTCACCCAGCTCGAACAGCGCTATGCGGAGTTCGACGGACTGAACCTTGCCTGGGAGACCCTTGAAGGCCTCGTCAAGCACAACGGCCCCCTCATCGGAGCGGACGGGGCACCGCTCGGCAAGTTCAAGGACGGCGAATTGCCTTTCGCGATCCGCGAATATGCGACCCGGCAGGACCTGTTGCTGGACACCTGGCCGAGCGCGGAGGCGCAGGCCGCGGCCATTGCCGATGACATCGCCTATGACGCGCACGACTTGGATGACGGTCTCCGGGCCGGCCTTTTTGCCATAGAAGACATGCGCGCAGTGCCGTTCCTTGCGAGCATTCTGGAAGAAGTCGATGGCCGTTATCCGGGTCTCGAGGAAAGCCGGCGGATCCACGAGATCGTCCGCAGGTCCATAACCCGCATGGTGGAGGACGTGATCAGGGAAGCCGTGCGCAACATCGAGGAGATAGCTCCGAACAACGTTCAGGATATCCGGATGGCGGGACGATGTCTCGTCGGCTTCTCAAGGGATATGGCCTTGCAGGAAAAGGCAGTGAAACAGTTTCTGTTCGCGCGGGTCTACCGGCATGCGGATGTTCTGGCCGTTCGCCGGGTTGTGGCAAGAATCGTCCGGGATCTCTTCGAAAGGTTCCTGGCCCAGCCGGAGACCATGCCGAAGCCCTGGAATGTCGGCCTGGAGGACTTGAACGAAAAGGAGGTCGCGCGGCGGGTATGTGACTATATCGCCGGCATGACGGACCGCTATGCCATTGAAGAGCACCGCAGATTGTTTGACGATACTCCCGATTTGGGGTAGGCGCTTGATCAACTTTGAAGCCCTGTGGCGCCGAGGGGCGGCTCCCTCGCTGCGCACGGGGACTTTGTGTTTGAATTGCAGAACCCGATCGGTGACCCATGAATATCTTCGCGGACTTCACAAAACGCGTCAGAAAAATCCTTCAAGACCTTGACTTGAAGGATGCAAACGGATCTGCGCCAGATCTGTCTCGCGTTGTTGTCGAAGCTCCGCGCGATCCTGCTCACGGCGACCTGGCCACGAACGCGGCGATGGTTCTTGCCAAGCCGCTCGGACTGAAGCCGCGCGATCTGGCCGAGCGGCTGGTGTCTGAACTCAACGCCGACCCGGACATCACGGAAACCTCCGTTGCCGGGCCCGGTTTCATCAACTTGCGGGTCGCTCCGGCTGTCTGGCACCGCGTTCTGGCAAGTGTTCTCGACCTGGGTGTCGATTTCGGGGCACAGACCAAGTCGCCGGCACCAAAGGTAAACGTGGAGTACGTCTCCGCCAATCCGACGGGGCCGATGCATGTCGGGCACATTCGTGGCGCCGTGGTGGGAGATGCTCTGGCCAATCTTCTCGCGTTCGCCGGCGATGAGGTCGTCAAGGAATACTACATCAACGACGCCGGTTCGCAGATCGACACGCTCGCACGCAGTGCCTATCTCCGCTACCGCGAGGCGCTCGGGGAAGACATCGGTGACATCCCGGCAGGACTTTACCCGGGCGATTACCTGAAGCCTGTCGGTGACCAGCTCAAGACCGAATTCGGTGAGAAGTTGAAGGCCATGGACGAAGCCGCCTGGATGCCGGTCGTCAAGGAACGCGCGATGGCAGCCATGCTTGATCTTATCCGGGAAGATCTCGCAGCGCTCGGTGTCGAGCACGAGGTGTTCTATTCCGAAAAGACGCTTCATGAACGCACGGGCAGGAACGGATCGAAAATCGACCACATGCTGGACACGCTCCGGGACAAGGGTCTGGTTTACCAAGGCACGCTGCCGCCGCCCAAGGGGCAGGTTCCCGAGGATTGGGAAGATCGGGAGCAGACACTGTTCCGGGCCAGTGATTTTGGCGACGACACCGACCGCGCGCTCAGGAAATCCGACGGATCCTATACCTATTTCGCGGCGGATGTCGCCTATTTCCAGGACAAGTTCGAACGCGGGTTCAAGGAAACGATTTACGTGCTCGGGGCTGATCATAGCGGCTATGCCAAGCGCCTCCAGGCCGTCGGCAAGGCGATTTCAGGCGGCAGCACCGAGGTCATTGTGCGGTTCTGCCAGCTTGTCAAGCTGATGCGTGACGGCGAACCGGTGAAGATGTCGAAAAGGTCGGGAGATTTCATCACGCTGCGCGATGTTGTCGACGAGGTCGGTTCCGATCCGGTCCGCTTCATGATGCTGTTCCGCAAGAACGACGCGCCGCTGGACTTCGATTTCAAGAAAGTCACCGAGCAATCGAAGGACAATCCCGTATTCTACGTTCAGTACGGGCATGCCCGGTGCCGCTCCGTGCTGCGCCAGGCGGTCGAGGCCGGAACGGCGGCCGACAGCACGGCACTGGCAACAGCCGATCTTGCGCTGCTGGAAGACAGCGGCGAGTTGGAGCTGATCGCGAAGATGGCTGAATGGCCGAAGGTTGTGGATGCGGCGGCCGAAACACATGAGCCTCACAGAATCGCTTTTTATCTGCATGAATTGGCGGGATCTTTGCATGGCCATTGGAACAAAGGCTATGAATTGCCGCATTTACGTTTTATTCAGGCCGGTAACTTGAAATTAACCCTGGCGCGTCTTGCTTTGGTTCAGGCAGTATCTTTGGTGCTTGCTTCAGGATTATCGATTCTTGGCGTCAACGCCCCTGAAGAAATGCGTTAGGCTAAACGTCGCTGCCGCAGACAAAATGTTGGTTAAAAGTACCGAAGTGGACCGGTTTTCGCAAAGCTCATGGCACAAGACTACGAAACAAAGCGATCAGATTTGCAGGCTTCGCGCGATAAACCGGGCGATAACCTGACGGCTGCCGAAGATCCGCTGGTCGAGCTGGCGCGGATTGTCCACAAGAACAAGCAATCGGGGGCAAATGTGAGCAGTGGCCGCGTCGGCAGCACGGACTACTTCGCAGGGCTTGAGGAACGTCGCCAGCAAGGACGATGAAACCGCGGCCGAAATCAGCACGCGCCAGGAGCCGACCTTCGCTTCACAGCCGTCCGCAAGCCAGGACCCTGCCGGGCCGGCCTTGAGTGCCGATACGAGCACACAATCCGTATCCGGCGGGATGCAGGTGGCTTCCGAAGCCGGCGACCAGGAACCGTTTTTCGAAGCGCCATCCGAGCCTGCCACGGGCAGATCCTCGCATCCCTCGACACTCTGGCCGGAAATCGGCCAATCCGGTTCGGGTATCGATCTTCCGGAGGTCTCGGGTCAGGTGGCGACCGGGCTTCAGCCGGCGCCGCTTGAAAGCGCTGCCGTTGACGGTCCGACCGCCTATTCCGAAGTTCCGGACTTTGCCTCGGCAGTCGAACCTTCAAGTCTTGCGCCGACGATATCTATCGACCTTGAGCAAAACCTCTCCGCCGAACTCGAGGACGAACTTATCGGTGCGCTGCGCCAGTCGGTAGATGAAGTGCAGCCGGGCGCCGAAATCCCGGTCGAGCCGATTGCTCCTTACGCCGCTGAGGGAACGGCATACCCGGCCACCGATCAGTATGCGGGATCCTATCGCGTTGACGCAGGTGCGCCTGTCGCCGCTGCCGCGACGCTTGAAACCGGTGCCAGGGACATGGCGGCGGAAAACCGGATTTTTGACCGGGAAGACCGGGTCTCTCCGAGCCGGGGGACGGAACGGTATATGCCGTCCGGTCATCACGAACCTCGCCTGGACACGCCCGTGCAACCGCCCGAACCGGTTTCGGCGCAGCGTCCGCGCATCGATGAAAACGATCTGTTTGCCGCCTTGAACCCGGTACAGAGCGATCCGGTCCCGGAGCAGGAGCTTTCGCCGACGGCGCAGAGCGGTGATCCGGCCGGAATTGAAGCCCTGTTTGCCGACCTGGATTTCCCGTCACCTTCCGAAAGGAAGACCGGTGCCCAGGAAATCCAACTCTCTCAGACGGCCGGGTCGACCGACTTGTCGGCACTCGACGAGATGACCTGGCCTGCCGCGGCTGCGGCCGTACCGCAGACCGAGGCGGAAGAAACACCGCCGCCGCCCGAGGGCTACGATCTCGATGCGGTCGCCAGAGCGATGCAGGAGAGCGACCCGAGCTTGACAGGTGCAGGCGTGCTGCCGCCCCATTCCGCCGCAGAGACAGGCGCCGTTCCGCACGCGGGTGAAAAGTCGCGCCGTGGAATGGTGGTCGCTGCGGGTGTGCTTGGCGTCGCCATACTCGGTGCAGCCGGGTTCTTCATGCTCGACGGGGACTCGGTCTCCGTGCCAAGCGGACCGCCTCCGGTCATCAGCGGCCTGCAGGAGCCGCTCAAGGTCTTTCCCGAGGACGCACCGGCTCCCGCGAATGACCAGACCGCGAAACTCGATTACTCGCGTGTCGACGGGTCCGGCGTGACCGGGCCTGACAGACTGGTTCTTCCAAACACGCCGCAACCGGCCGAACTGCCGCCGGCTCCGGCCGACACCAACGGACGTGCTGAACTGGCTCCCGGAACACCGAAACGGGTGCGGACCGTGATCGTGCGACCGGACGGCACTTTCGTTTCCGAGAACGAACCTGATCCGTCCGCGGCGACCGTGCCACCGGTCTCCGTGCCGGCGGACGCGAGACCGGTCCAGACCGAACCGGTCGTTGCCGCCCCCGGAGACAGTCCGGCCGCGGTGGCCCAGCCCAGCCTGCCTGTGCCGGCAACAGTTCAGACCCCAGTCGTTTCCGGCGGTGCGGACATCGCCGAAACCGCGTCTGCGGTTACCGCTGCGCCTGTGCCGGGTGTCCTGCCGCGCAAGAAGCCGCCGGTTCCGCTCCAGGTTGCCGCTGCGCCGCCTGCTGCCGTTACCACGCCCGCGCCGACTGCGACCGACACCGGACCGCTCAATCTGTCTCAGCAGGCGGCAACGCCTGCCGCTGCGGCACCTGCGGGGGCATCGGGATCGATCGCGTCGGGCACCTATATCGTGCAGGTCACGTCACAGCGCTCCGAATCGGCGGCAACGGATGCCTATTCGGGCCTGCAACGCCGGTATCCAGCCATCCTCGGTAACCGGAATGCCGTGATCGTCTCCGCGAATGTTCAGGACCGCGGCGTGTTCTACCGGGCGCGGATCCCCGCTTCATCGCGCGAGGAAGCGGTGTCGCTCTGCGAAAGTCTGCAGGCAGCCGGTGGTGATTGTTTCGTTCGCAGGCAGCCGTAGCGGGTGAAGAATTCCATCCGGCCGAAGATCTGAACCAGGCTTGGTGACGCCGCTATTGCGCGGCGGCCGCCGGAAATTCTGACGCTGTTCCCGTCAATTCTGGCGAGAGGGAACGATAGACCTGTGCAATCGCGTCCATCGCCGTTCGAACCGCGGGTTCCCGTTTCAGGTCCCGATGCACGATGATGTGTTCCGCATTTGTCAGTTCGGGCAGCGGGTCGGTTAGCCTTGTCAACGTGCGGTTCTGGTCTCCCATGAAGGCGGGCAGCAGTGCCAGCCCGGCGCCGGAAGCGGTCATGTTCATGAGCGTTGTCATGGTGTTGGAGCGAAATTTCGGCCGTTCCTTCAAACGGCATTCCAGCCAGCGCATATGTGAGGGATACCAGAGATCGTCGGGGGCAAAGCCCAGCCATGTGCAGTGCTCGTAACGGTCGTCGGTCCGGGACGCGGGATGGGCATCGACGTATGTCCGCGACCCGTAGACGGCATAAGCAAGGTCACCGACCTTGCGGGCGATCAGGGTGTCCGTTTCCGGCAGGCAGTTGCGGATCTGCAGTTCGATGCTGCGGGACTGGTGATTGACGAGGCCATGACTGGATATCAGCTCCAGTTCGACGCCATCCAGCAGCTCCGTCAGCGTCGAGAACCGGTCCGTGAGCACGCGCGCCCGGACTTCGTCCACGGCCACCCTGACCACCTTGAGCGCGGAAGCCGCCAGGTCCGGCAGGATACGCGTGGCCGCCTCCGCCTGTTTGCGCATGTCCTGCGCGAGCGGGATCAGGCGCAGGCCTGCTTCCGTCGGCTTCAGCCCTGTCGGTGTCCTGTCGAACAGGCGCGCGCCTATCCTGTCCTCGAAACTCTTCAGTCTGCGGCTGAGCTGTGGCTGGCTGATATCCAGTGCCTTGGCCGCGCCGGACAGGGACCGCATGCGCGCTGCGGCATCGACAAGTTTCAGGTCATCCCAATTCATGCCCGTGATATACCAAAACGCAGTCCGAGCGGCAATGATATGCGAATATGCATGCCCAATATGGGCATTTGGGGGCTGCAGGCAACGGCCTTCGGATGCTAACAGAAGCGGTGCAACAGGAACCCTGCCGAATGTCCGAGCGATCCATCCATCACCGGTCTGAAAACACCGTCATCGCGTTCCTGCTGGCGATCGCCGGGATGTCCGCCTTCACACCCATATTTGCGGCAGGGAAACTCGCCGATGGCGCGCTGCCGCTCGCGGTGCTTGTCTGGCTGAGGTTTCTGGGGGGCGCCGTTACGATCCTGTCCGTCGCAGCGGTGAGACGGTCGCCTGCGTTCCTGCGCCCCAGTTCCCACTGGAAGCTGCATCTGCTGCGCGCTTTTTGCGGCGTCGGCGGTCTGGGCTGTACCATTTACGCTGCCAGCGTACTGCCCCTGGCGGACGCAACGGCCATCGGTCTGACCAAAGGCATCATTGCGATCGCACTGGCGGGCCTGATCCTTAAGGAAGTGGTCACAGGACGTCATTGGGTCGCCGGCGGGCTGTGCGCGCTGGGGGCATTCCTGGTGGTCATGGCGGTAGACAGCGGCGGTGGCAGCAGCAGGAAGCTGGTCCTCCCAGGTGTGGCCGCGGCTCTGCTGGGAGCCGTGTTCATGGCTAGCGAGGCCCTGATCATGCGTTTCGTCGCCCAGCGGGAGCACACGATCACGATCCTCGCCCATGTGAATGTCATCGCTGCCGTTCTGCTGACAGGCCCCGTGATCTGGGTGTTTGTCTCGCATGGCGTGGCCTGGAGGGATCTCCTGGGTTTCGCCTGGATGGGACCCCTGGCGATCCTGGGTCAATCCTTGAACCTGTCCGCCTACCGGCGCGCCGGCGCAGCGACGCTGGCGCCGGTCTTTTACGGCACCGTGCTGCTCTCGGCGGCCTTCGGCTATGTTGTCTGGGGCGAGATACCGGCCCCCGTTGCAGTGGCCGGCGCGGTCCTGATCGTCGCGGGCGGAGCCGTCCTGACGGTGCCCCGGGCGGCGTTGCGGGCCCCGCGTCAGGTCGCCAGCCTATTCACCAGAAAGGGCAGGCTCTGATCGAGGCGGTAGTCGAGCGAGGAGTGGTTGTCGGCAAACTCCTGGTAGACATGGTCCACGCCTGCGGCGTCCAGCTTCCTGTGAAGTTGCCGGGCGCCGTAGACCAGATTGTACTGATCAACGTCGCCACATTCGAGCCAGAGACCCTTGAGCGACCTGAGCGCATCGAGGTGCCTGTCGACGATCCGGACCGGATCATGTTCCAGCCAGGCATTCCAGCGCTCTTCGATGAGTTCGCACGTGTCCGGGTCGACGGGCAGGCGGATGCCGCAAAAAACGTCCGGGTCCGGGTCCGGATCGTAGGTCGCGGCCATTGCGAAGGTCATCAGGTCGTGCAGCGCATTGCCGGGAAATTTGGGGCCCTTCTCGAAATCCTTGACGAACGCCTCGATCGAGCCGGCCCTGGCGATGGCGCGCAGGGCACTGGGCATTTCCGGAAGATAACAAAGGTCGAATGCCATATCGCCCGAAAGACACGCGGCCGCGGACCAGACCTTCGGATACTTCATGGCATGAATGATGGCGCCGTAGCCGCCGGATGACTTGCCGAAGATGCCGCGTCTGCCGGACCCGCCGCACTTGAAACGGCCTTCGACATCCTCAAGCATTTCCGTGGTCAGCCACGTCGCCCAGGGACCCATGGCGTCGCTGTCGATGTACTGATTGCCGCCCAGGCGGGTGAAGCAGTCCGGAAACACGACCGAAACCGGCGGCAACTCGCCGTCGTGAATGAGTCGATCAAGCCTTTCGGGAACGTTTTCGCCGAAGTTCTTCCAGTTGACATGGGCGGGGCCCCCGGCCGTATAGCCGACGATATCCACCAGAAGCGGCAGCCCGTCGCCGTCATGGCCATGAGGTGTATAGACGACAATCTCGCGTGTCGCGGTGTCGCCCAGCCGATTCCGCCCAAGGATTTCAGATCTATGGGAAAACCGGTGCAGGTTGCCGGCTGGAATATCGAGACGCGCACGCATGGACAACTCCGGTTCGGGCGGGGACAGCGGGCCCATAGAATGCAAGTTCATGGAGTGGACGCAAGTGGGGGGCATCGCATTTCTTGACGGGTCACGATGCTGAGGCTAAGCCGGACGGATGATCAAGGCCTTTGTTTCCGGCTGTTCCGGACCGCAACTTACCGCTGACGAAATCGGTTTTTTCAGGGATGAGGCCCCCTGGGGACTGATCTTGTTTGCCCGCAATATCCAGACGCCGGATCAGGTCCTCGAACTTACGACGGAGTTCCGCAGGGCGGTCGGGCGCGACGACGCGCCGGTGCTGGTCGACCAGGAGGGCGGCCGTGTCCAGCGGCTCCGCCCCCCGCATTGGCGCAAGTATCCAGCTGCGAAAGTCTACGGGGATCTGTATCAGCGGGATGCGGAAGCGGCTCTGCGGGCCGCCTGGCTCGGAGCGCGGTTGATTGCCGGAGACCTCCAGCCGCTCGGTATCACCGTCGATTGCCTGCCCTGCCTGGATGTCCGGTTCCCAGATACGGTCGATGCCATCGGCGACAGGGCCTTTTCAACGGATCCGGAGGTCGTCGCGGACCTCGGCAAGGCGATGGTCGAGGGCGCACTGGCCGGTGGTGTTCTGCCGGTCATCAAGCATATCCCCGGACACGGCCGGGCACGGGTCGACAGCCATCTGGAACTGCCCCGCGTGGACGCTGGCCATTCTTCTCTGGAAAGCGTGGATTTTCGCCCCTTCAAGGCGCTTTCCCGGGTGTCATTGGGAATGACAGCGCATATTGTATACACGGACATCGATGCCGAGCGACCCGGCACCCACAGCGCGAAGATCATTCGCGGCATTATCAGGGAGACGATCGGTTTTGACGGTTGCCTGATGAGCGACGATATTTCGATGAAGGCGCTTGGCGGCACCTTCGACGAGCGCTCGCGCGCGATTATTGAAGCCGGCTGCGACATCGTCCTGCATTGCAACGGCGATCTGGAAGAAATGCGCGCAGTCGCCGCCGCGGTGCCTGAACTCTCCGGAAAAGCCGGAGAGCGGTGCGAGGCGGCGCTGAGCGGGCTGAGGGTACCGGATCCGGAATTCGACGGCCGGGAGGCCTGGAACGAGTTTCAGTCCCTGACGGGCTGGCAAGGGGTTTGACCGGAGCAGGAATGGCGGAGCTGGAAAGCAACAAGCAGATTGCGGAAGACGGCTCCTTCGATCTTCTGACAAGCGTCGCTGCAAGCGAGGACCACGCGAGTTCGGATCCGCAGCTGGTCGTGGATGTGGAGGGATTCGAGGGCCCGCTGGACCTGTTGCTCGGACTAGCGCGCACCCAGAAGGTCGATTTGGCCCGGATTTCAATCCTGGAACTGGTCGAGCAATATCTGGAATTTGTCACCGAGGCGCGCCGCATGCGGCTGGAACTGGCAGCCGACTATCTGGTCATGGCAGCCTGGCTCGCCTATCTGAAATCCAGGCTTCTGCTGCCCGAACAGAAGAACGAGGACGAGCCGACGGGCGAGGAACTGGCTGCCGCACTCGCCTTTCGCCTTCGGCGCCTGGAGGCCATGCGGGAGGTCTCCGAAAAACTCATGGCCAGAAACCGTCAGGGCAGGGAGGTGTTCCATCGCGGCGCGCCTGAAACCATGTCCGTCGAGCATAAAAGCATCTGGGACGCGTCGATCTACGATCTTCTGACCGCCTATGCGACCCAGAGGCAGCGTCAGTCGGTCACCTCGGTGCGGGTGCTCAGGCGCACGGTGTGGTCCCTGCAGGAGGCGCGGGAGCTGCTGGTCACTCTGGTGGGGCGGGTCAGCGAATGGGCGCCGCTCAATTCCTATTTGCAGGAATATCTTTACGACGACAAGGACCGGGCGACGATTGTTGCCAGCACCTTCTCGGCCAGCCTTGAAATGGTTCGGGAGGGGCAGGTGGAAATCCGGCAGGGCGAACCCTTCTCACCGGTCTACATCCGCTCGAAAGTCAGGGAACGCGATACTGATGGCTGATCCGGATCTTTATGACTTCGAACGCGAGGATCGCGCCGCCGCCGCCGCCGAGACCGGATCTGTGGATCTGGCGGGTCTGCGCATGGTCGAGGCATTGCTGTTTGCCGCCTCCGAGCCCCTGTCGCTCGAGGAGCTGACCCTGCGCCTTCCAGAGGGCACGGATGTGCTCGCCTTGCTGGAGACGCTTCAGGCCCAATATGCCACCCGTGGCGTCAACCTCGTCCGGCTTGCCGAAAAGTGGTGCTTTCGCACGGCGGAAGACCTGGCCTTCCTGATGCACCGGAATGTGGAGGAACAACGCAAACTGTCCCGCGCCGCGCTGGAGACACTGGCGATCATTGCCTATCACCAGCCTGTGACGCGCGCGGAAATCGAGGAAATCAGGGGCGTCTCGACTTCCAAGGGCACTCTCGATGTTCTGCTCGAAACCACCTGGATCCGCATGCGCGGGCGAAGGCGGACGCCCGGCAGGCCGGTCACCTATGGCACAACCGACCAGTTTCTGGTGCATTTCGGCCTGGAAAACGTGAAGGATCTGCCGGGTCTAGAGGAACTGAAGGGGGCGGGACTGCTGGACAGTGCCATCCCGGCATCCTTCCTGGTCCCGACACCAAACGACGCGCCGGCATTGACGGAAGAGGAGGATCCTCTAGAAGACGGGTGCTTGTTTGACGAAGATGCGGAAACGGTCGCCGAGGACTGATGCCAGATCATGACAAATTGAGTCCGTCCAAAGGGACCGGGCAGTCCCCGGGATGGGGCGCACCCGGCACCGCCGGCGCCACCATCGCTGCCGGGCTCGTGTTCGAGGACATCTGGCACGATTATGACGGTGTCGAATCCGTTCGGGACATGAGCCTGTCCATCGCACCGGGGGAAATCCTGTGTCTTCTGGGCCACTCGGGATGCGGCAAGACCACCTTGATGCGGATTGCCGCCGGTGTCGAACGCCAGAGCCGCGGCAGGGTGCTGATCAACGGCCGCGAAATATCGGGCGACACATATTTTCAGCCGCCGGAAAAACGCGGCGTCGGCCTGATGTTTCAGGACTACGCCCTGTTTCCCCACATGAGTATTTTGTCAAATGTCATGTTCGGCCTGACCAACATGCCCAGGACCGAGGCGCAGGCTGCGGCGCTCAGCGCGCTTGGCCGGGTCGGTTTGTCCAACTATGCGGCCGATTATCCCCATGCGCTGTCCGGCGGCGAGCAGCAGCGCGTCGCGCTCGCGCGCGCCCTGGTGCCGCGACCGGGCATTCTTTTGATGGACGAGCCGTTTTCGGGCCTGGACAAGCGCCTGCGCGACAATGTGCGCGACGAGACGCTGGCCGTGATCCGGGAGACCCGGGCGACGTGCATCATCGTCACGCACGATCCTGAAGAAGCGATGCGCATGGGCGATCGCATTGCCCTGATGCGGCGCGGACGACTGGTCCAGCATGGCACGGCGGCCGATCTTTACAAGACTCCGGTGGATCTGTTCGCCGCCCGGTTCTTCTCGGAACTGAACCAGCTGGAAGGTCTGGTCACATCCGCGGGCGTGGAGACGCCCGTCGGAGTTCTGGCCGCGAACGGGCTCGCCACCGGGCAGAAGGTCGACGTATGCGTCCGCCCGCAAGGCATCGTCCTGAACAACGCCGGCCTGTGCGGCGTGTCCGGTCGCATTCGTTCCAAACGATTTGTCGGTGAGGTGGATTTGCTGTCCATCGCCGTGGAGGGACTTGACCATCCCTTGCAGGCAAGAGTGCGCGCGGGCAGCTCCTGGGACGTGGGCGCGGACGTTGCAATAACGACTGATCCGAAAGACGTGCTTGTTTTTCCAAGGCATGAGACCCAGCTTTAGGATGAGTGCCCGGCTAATCATTCAGTCTAAGTGCGTGAAATGAACGGACGATGCCTGTTGCAGGGAGAGGGTCCTTTTTGTAAGAAGGGCGACAGGGCTTTAAAGCCAATTATCAGGAGTTCGGCGTATGGGCATTAGTATCTGGCAGATCTTGATCATCGCGGTGGTGGTGGTTCTGCTGTTCGGGCGTGGCAAAATCTCAGATCTTATGGGTGATGTTGCCAAGGGAATCAAAAGCTTCAAGAAAGGCATGTCCGAAGACGACACGGCCGACGCCCCCAAGACCATCGATCATCAGGCCGGCGAATCGGTTCCGTCCGAAAAAGCTGAAGATCAGACCAAAGCGAGCTGATCTCAATCCGCATCGCGTCTCCCTAAGGGACGGAACATCTCATGTTCGATATCGGCTGGACCGAACTCTTGGTGATTGCCTGCGTGGCGATCATCGTTGTGGGGCCAAAAGACCTGCCGCGCATGCTGCGCTCGCTCGGGCAGACGATGGGACAACTGCGGCGCATGTCGCGGGAGTTCCAGTCGACGTTCAATGACGCGCTGCGCGAGGCCGAAAAGCAGGCCGACATCTCCGACATGAAGAAGCAGGTGGAAGAGGCGGCGAACTTCAATCCGCTGGGCGACATCAAGAAATCCATCGAGGAGACGGCGGCCAAGACGGGCGCGGGTGCCGGGGATGCAGCTGAAAAGGCGGCATCGGCCGAGCCGGTCGTGACCGGGTCTGCGCCCGGAGCCAATCCCGAACCCGAACCTGAAGCGGCTGACAGCGCCTCCGGCAAGACGGTGGCTGCCGAAACAGCGCCGCCCGATCCCGAAACCAAACCGGACGTTCAGCCGGTGACGGAAGATGTGAAGGCATGAGCCAGGAAGATATAGAAGCCTCGAAGGCGCCCCTGATCGAACATCTCATCGAATTGCGCCAGCGGCTGATGTGGTCGATCGGCGCCATACTGGTGATGTTCATCTTCTGCTTCTATTTCGCGACCGACATCTACAACATCCTGACAGTTCCCTATATCCGGGCGGCGGGCGAGGGGCACCCGGTGGAGATGATCTTCACCGCGCCGCAGGAGTGGTTTTTCACCCAGTTGAAGCTTGCCCTGTTCGGGGCGCTGTTCCTGGCATTTCCTGTTGTCGCCAGCCAGATCTACATGTTCGTTGCGCCCGGATTGTACAAGAACGAACGCGGCGCCTTCCTGCCGTTCCTGTTCGCGACCCCGATCCTGTTCCTGATCGGGGCCTGCCTGGTCTATTTTCTCGTGATGCCGATGGCGATGGGCTTCTTCCTGTCCCAGGAGCAGCTGGCGACCGAGGGCAAGGTCGCCATCCAGCACCTGGCCAAGGTCAGCGAATATCTCGGCCTGATCATGGTCCTCATCTTTGCGTTCGGGCTGGTGTTTCAGCTTCCGGTCGTTCTGACCCTTCTGGGCCGGGCAGGGATGGTTTCGGCGGAAACACTCAGGCACAAGCGCAAATACGCGGTTGTCGGTGCTTTCGCGGCTGCTGCAATATTGACACCACCGGACCCGATCTCGCAGATCGGTCTTGCGCTGCCTACGCTGCTTCTCTACGAAGTCTCCATTCTGTCTGTCAGACTGGTGGAGCGCCAGCGCGCCGAACGAGAGGCCCAACGCGAGGCCGAGCGTGAAGCGGAAGACGCGGCTGCCTGATCCGGCACGGCCGGCTCCCCGGACTGCCTGACGGATTTCACTGGAAACGACCGTCGTTCGGGAAGCGAAGATGTTTGATATTAGATGGATACGGGACAACGCAGAGGCATTTGACCAGGCTTTGGCAAAGCGGGGCCATGAAGCCTCCTCCGCCAGACTGATCGCGCTCGACGATGCCCGCCGCTCTCACATCACCAGGCTTCAGGACGCCCAGGAACGGCGTAATGCCGCGTCCAGGGAAATCGGCAAGGCCAAGGGTTCCGGCGACGAGGCCCGCGCGCAGGAACTCATCGACGAGGTCGCGCAGATCAAGTCCTTCATCCAGTCGGGTGAAGAGGAAGAGCGAAAGCTCGTCGCCGACCTGGAAGCGGCCATGGCCGTCATTCCCAATCTGCCTCATGACGATGTGCCTGCCGGCGCGGACGAGGCCGACAATGTTCTCCTGAGAACCCATGGCGAAAGACCGGTCTTTTCCTTCAATACGGCACCGAAGGAACATTTTGAACTGGGCGAAGAGCTGGACGGCATGGACTTTTCCACCGCCTCGAAGCTGTCCGGGTCGCGCTTTGTTGTCCTGAAGGGGCAGATTGCGCGGCTGGAACGGGCGCTCGGCCAGTTCATGATCGACCTGCACACGACTGAAAACGGCTATACGGAAGTGTCGCCGCCGCTTCTGGTGCATGACGCACCGTTGTACGGCACCGGTCAATTGCCGAAATTCGAAGAAGATCTCTTCAGGACCAGTTCGGACCACTACCTGATTCCGACGGCCGAAGTACCGCTGACCAACCTGGTCGCAGGCGAAATTCTGGCCGAAGAGCAGTTGCCGCTGCGCGTGGCGGCGCTGACCTATTGTTTCCGCTCCGAGGCCGGCTCGGCCGGGCGCGACACGCGTGGCATGCTGCGTCAGCACCAGTTTCTGAAATGCGAGCTTGTCTCCGTGACGAAGCCAGAAGACTCGCTCGACGAGCTGGAACGCCTGCTGGGCTGCGCGGAACTGGTGCTCCAGAAACTCGGGCTGCACTACCGCGTGATGACGCTGTGCACCGGCGACATGGGCTTTGGTGCCCGCAAGACCTACGACATCGAGGTCTGGCTGCCAGGCCAGGACACCTATCGCGAAATTTCGTCCTGTTCCGTCTGCGGCGATTTCCAGGCGCGGCGCATGCATGCCCGCTACCGGCCCGCGGATGCCAAACAGACCGTCCACGTCCACACGCTCAATGGTTCGGGCATCGCGGTCGGCCGGGCCCTGATCGCCGTCCTGGAGAACTACCAGAACGGCGACGGCACGATCACGGTTCCTGAAGTCCTCAGGCCCTATATGGCTGGTCTGGACAAGATCGGTTAGTCACGTGGCCCCCGTGGGGTCACCGGATGCTCGAGTTGACGGACGGCAGGCAACCGGCTTTGCCGTCCTCGCCTCGTCCATTTGGACCTCCGTCCTGCCGCTGCCTCGGCACGGCATCTCAACAAGCTCAGGAGCAGATCACGCATGCGCATTCTGATCACCAATGACGACGGCATTGAATCGCCCGGTCTTGCGGTCCTTGAGACCATTGCCCGGACCCTGTCGGACGATGTCTGGGTCGTCGCGCCGGAGACGGATCAGAGCGGCGTGGCCCATTCCCTGACCTTGAGCGATCCATTGCGCCTCAGACGCATCGATGACCGTCACTTTGCTCTCAAGGGCACGCCGACGGACTGCGTGATCATGGGAGTGCGCAAGGTTCTGCCCGAATTGCCGGATCTCGTGCTGTCCGGCATCAACAGAGGACAGAACCTGGCCGAGGACGTCACATATTCAGGGACTGTCGCCGGGGCGATCGAAGGGGCCATTCTCGGGATCCGGTCCATCGCCGTTTCCCAGGCCTACAACTGGGATGTGCGTTCCGAGCCGGACTATTCCAACGCCGAAGCCCACGCTCCGGATCTGTTCAGGAAACTGATCGACTTCACCCTGCCGCCCTTTACCCTGCTCAATGTCAATTTCCCCGCGTGTCCGGTACAGGACGTCAAGGGGGTCAAGGTGACCGTGCAGGGGCATCATGAGCAGAGCGGGCTCTCCATCGATGAACGCGAGGACGGACGGGGCTACCCTTACTACTGGCTGCGTTTCCGGGACCGGGGCAAATCCGTTCTTGATAATTCGGACCTGCAGGCAATTGCCGATGGATATGTCTCCGTTTCGCCGCTACGCATAGATCTGACGGCCCACGATCTGGTAACACACCTGGCGGGGGCGCTTCAGTAGTCCCGGGCGGGGAGCAGGAGAGTAACGCATGGCCGGCCAGTCTCCGGACGGAGAGCATAGGGCAGGGGCCACCGGATTGCCGGACGAGGCAGAGGCGCGCGCAGCGCTGGTTCTTGCCCTGAGACGGCGCGGCGTCGGCGCGCGCGACGTGCTGGCTGCGATCGAGCGCGTTCCAAGACGCCTGTTTCTCCCGGCCAGGTACCACGGCCTTGCCTACGAGGACACGGCCCTGCCGATCGAGTGCGGCCAGACCTTGTCGGCACCGTCCATGATCGCGGTCTGTGTCCAGGCACTGGCGATGGCGCCGGAACATGCGGTCCTGGAGATCGGCACCGGCTCCGGCTATCAGGCCGCCGTAATGGCGCATCTCGCTGCCCGTGTGGAAACACTGGACCGCTTTGCCACGCTCACGGAACTTGCAACCAAACGTTTTGCGGCGCTCAGGCTGGAAAATGTCAAGGCCCGGCAGCAGGACGGGTTCGACGGTCTCAGGCAACAGGGCCCCTATGACCGAATCGTCGTCAACGCGGCGGTCGAAGCCGTGCCGGACAGTTGGGTGGAGCAGTTGAAGCCCGGCGGTATTCTGGTGGCGCCGATCGGAAAGCCCAATCAGCTTCAGTCGCTCATAAGATTTCAAAAAACCGATGATGTGATGACGGCGGAAACCTTAAGTCCCTTGCGCACGGTAATGCTGCGCCCGGGACTGGCCAGGAAGCTCTGATCCGCTGCATTGAGCCAATCGCAACCTGCCCCGCAGGCCTGCGGGGATTGGCAATCCCGCTTGTCGATTTTTACCTTGAAAGGCCCGGGACCCGGTGTCCGCAGGTGGCTGCCTGTTGGGAAATATGGGCTTTTCGGGAATTAGTCCGGCGGCCTTTAGCCTTTATAAACCTTACTGCCGTCTACTCTTAACCATAACAGTCATTGCAAACGGTTAGAGTTGAGGCGATGAAAAAGCGGATGCGTACCCTCCGCAGGGATCTTTTGGGCAAGGTGGCGACGGTGTCGCTTGTAGCAGCTGCGCTTGCGGGATGTTCCGGCGCGGTTGAACGGTTTGGTGAATCTCCCTATTACACCGGAAACACCCAGAATCAGCGCGATATTCTGAACGGTGCGGACACGCAGCCGACTTATCAGGACATCGTCTCAGGTCCCGGGGGAACTTCGGCCGGATTGCCTCCGGCGTCCTCCGCGCCGATAACAACCGGATCGGTGCCGAACAGGCCTTCCACTGTGCAGCGGGCGCCGATTCCGGCCGCCGCGGCCCAGCCGATCGTGGCCGCGCGACCGGCCAGTGTCGCAAGTCCGGCTCCTGTCGCCTCGTTGCCGGCACCCGAAGTCGCAAGGCCTGCCGCCGTGCAGGGCGCGCGGAGCTGGAAGGGCTGGACATCTGCCGGCGGAACACAGGTGCAGCTCCGCCAGGGAGACAGTCTCAATTCGGTTGCGCGCCGATATGGCGTGCCCATTCAGGCCCTGGTGGCCGTGAACGGCATCGAGGATCCTTCAAAGGTTCGCCCGGGGCAGAACGTCATCATTCCGACTTATGTCTATTCGGACCGGAACGGCCATTCGAGCGCCACGGAAGGCGAGAATGGCCGCGTCAAGTTGCCCAGTGTCAGTCGCAAGGAAACCGTTGTCACCGGTGCTATTCCGACCGCCGCCGGCAACGTGCGTCCGGATCACAAGCCTGCCGGCCAGCCGAGTTTCGACGATATTGTTCGCGGCGATGCCGGGGCCGGCGCAGTCCAGCCCGTTCGGGTCAGCACATTGCCCCGCCGCAAGCCCGGAGACGGGAGCCGGTCATCGACCGGGCCTGCGACGCAGCCATTGACCACGGCGTCGATCTCTTCCAGCGCAGCCGCTTCGAATATTCCGACGCCGCGCCGTCAGCCCGCGGTTGCCCCGTCGCGCCGGGATGCCGTCGCAGCCGCTCCTGCAGCGCCTGTCGGTGGTTCGGGGCTTCCGCAGCCGTCACTGACCCAGGAAGCCAGGCCGTCCCAGCCGATCAAGACCCCCGCAGTTGTCGCCAGTGTCCGCGAGGACAGCGCCGCAACCGAAAAGTTCCGCTGGCCGGTGCGCGGCCGGATCATTTCCGATTTCGGTGCCAAACCGGGCGGTGGCCGGAACGAAGGGGTGAATCTCGCGGTCCCGGAAGGCACGCAGGTTCATGCCGCCGGTGATGGAACCGTCATCTATTCCGGGAACGAATTGAAGGGCTACGGCAATCTTATCCTTGTCCGCCACGCCGATGGCTGGGTATCGGCCTATGCCCACAACAGTGAATTGAAAGTCAAGCGCGGCGACACCATTCGCCGCGGTGATGTGGTGGCGCTCGCGGGTGCGACCGGCTCGGTCAATCAGCCTCAGGTGCATTTCGAACTGCGCGAGGGCAACAAGCCGGTAGATCCCCTGAAACACCTGCCCAGACGCTGACGCACTGTCCGCGACCAGCCTGAAACCCGGCCGTTGAGCCGGGTTTTTTGTGTGTCGACCTGATTGGGACTCTGGGCCGGACTTACATGCTGTCCAGGGAAAGCGGCTTGCCGAGCCGGCCCGCAAGATCCTGGATGAACTGAAAAGCCACCCGGCCGGAGCGGCTGCCGCGCGTCGTCGCCCACTCCAGTGCCTGTGCCCGCAAGTCCTCTTCGGACGTTCTCGATTCCGAAATGAGCGGCGTAGCCGCGAACCATGTCCAGATAATCGTCCTGACTGCATTTGTGAAAACCGAGCCAGAGCCCGAATCTGTCCGACAGGGAAACCTTTTCCTCGACCGCTTCCGCCGGGTTTATTGCCGTCGAGCGCTCGTTCTCGATCATGTCACGCGGCAAGAGGTGCCGCCGGTTGGACGTTGCGTAGAAGATGACATTGTCGGGACGGCCCTCAATGCCGCCCTCCAGCACTGCTTTCAGCGATTTGTAGGAGGTGTCGTCATTGTCGAAACTGAGATCGTCGCAAAAGACGATGAACCGGTAGGGCGCGGCGCGCATGCGGGTCATCAGTTTCGGCAGGGACTCAATGTCTTCGCGATGAATTTCGACCAGTTTGATATCCGTGTTTGCGTTTTCCCGGTTGACCGCCGCATGGGCCGCCTTGACCAGCGAGGATTTGCCCATGCCGCGCGCGCCCCACAGCAGCGCGTTGTTCGCCGGCAGACCGCGTGCGAATCGCCTTGTGTTGTCGAGCAGGAGATCGCGCACATGCGAAACGGCGCACAACAAAGTGATGTCAACGCGATTCACCTTTGTGACGGGGTGGAGTTCTCCGGGCTCCGGCACCCAGGCGAAGGCATCTGCGGCGGACCAGTCGGTTTCGCGTGCCGGAGCCGGGACGGCCCGGCTGATCAGCTCGATCAGGGAATCGAGTTTGGCGTTCAAGGTGGCGATATCGTTTTGCGCGCTCATTGTGCTTGCAAGCCCCGTCAAAAAGGCCCATGTGAGGCCCTGAGAAAATCGACGGCAGCAGTAACATGGTGTAGCGGCCGCGAAAACGACGGTTATTCGCATACCGGTACGCCGGAAACTGCCTGCAAAGCTTGAAATGAGGCGCGCCGCCGTTATAGTCCGCGCGACCAGAACGAGAGCGTTTTTGCCGGAGGCCAAAGCCAGGCATGCCGGACGACGAAGACGCCGCTTAGGAGTAGTATATGTTCATCACACCAGCCTTCGCACAGGGAATGGGTCCGGCCGGAGCTTCCAGCTTCCTGATCCAGATTCTGCCTTTCGTGGCGATCTTCGCGATCATGTATTTTCTGATCATCCGTCCGCAGCGCCAACGGGTGAAGCGGCATCAGGAAATGGTTGCCAACCTTCGCCGCGGCGACACCATCGTCACCACCGGCGGTCTTATCGGCAAGGTGTCCAAAGTCGTCGACGATGGCGAAATACAGGTAGAGCTGGCCGAAGGCATGAAGGTGCGCGTTGTTCGCGCCATGGTGCAGGAAGTGCGCTCCAAGACCGAACCGGCGAAAGAAAACGGCTGATTTTCCGCCGCGTCGTTTAGGAACTATGCCGGGCCGGTATCAATCGGCCTGGCCGCTTTTAAGGCTTGACCATGCTCTATTTCGCTCGCTGGAAGATCGCGCTGATCCTGCTTGTGGTTGCCGTTGGCATCGTGACGACCCTGCCGAACTTCTTTTCCGCCAAACAGCTTGAAAGCTGGCCGGGTTTTCTGCCGAAGAGCCAGATGGTTCTGGGGCTGGATCTGCGAGGCGGCGCCTATCTGCTCTATGAAATCGACGAGCAGGACTATATCGAAAAACGCTACAAGGTTCTTGAGAGCGACATTCGCGAGGCGCTTCTGCGGGATGGTACGCGTATCGGTTATACCGGTCTGGGGGCTCGCAACGACGGTGTCCAGGTCCGCATCCGCGACCTGACGCGTCTGGAAGAAGCCGAAGAACGGCTGGAACCTCTGGTCAATCCGCTGGTGTCCAACCTGTTCGGCGGTCAGCCCGTCAACGAATTCGAGATGACGGTCAACGATGACGGTCTGGTCCGGTTCACCTATTCGGACCAGGGTCTCGAAGACCGTATGACGAATATCGTGCAGCAATCGATCGAGGTTATCCGCCGCCGCGTCGATGAACTCGGCACCACGGAACCCAGCATCCAGCGCCAGGGAGCCGACCGCATCCTTGTGGAAGCACCGGGAGAGGACGATCCCGAGCGGCTGAAGGATGTGATCGGGACAACCGCGCAGCTCACGTTTCACATGGTCGACACCTCGATGTCCGGTGAACAGGCGATGCAGAACCGCCCGCCTGTCGGCACGGTGGTGATGATGTCGGTGGACGATCCGCCGTTTCCCTATCTGCTTGAAGAAGCACCGCTCCTGTCGGGTGAGGATCTTGTCGACGCACAGGTCACCTTCGATCAACGGTCCAACGAACCGGTCGTGAACTTTCGCTTCAACCAGTCCGGTGCCCGCAAGTTTTCCCTGGTGACCCAGCAGAATGTCGGCCGTCCGTTCGCGATCGTGCTTGACAACGAGGTCATTTCCGCGCCGGTCATTCGTGAACCGATCACCGGCGGGTCCGGGCAGATCTCCGGCAGTTTCACCGTCGACAGCGCCAACGATCTCGCCGTGCTGCTTCGTGCCGGGGCTTTGCCGGCCAGGCTGACGGTGATGGAGGAACGGTCGATCGGTCCGGGTCTGGGAGCCGATTCCGTCGAGGCCGGGAAACTGGCTTCCATCATCGCGGGTATCGCCGTGATCGTGTTCATGGTCCTGGCATACGGTCGCTTCGGGTTCATTGCGGACCTGGCGCTCATGGCGAACATCTTCCTCATATTCGGTGCCCTGACGGTGCTGCAGGCCACGCTGACGCTGCCGGGAATTGCCGGTATCGTGCTGACCATCGGCATGGCGGTGGACGCGAATGTGCTCATCTTCGAGCGCATCCGCGAGGAATCCCGGGCAGGGCGCTCGGTGATTTCGGCCATCGACGCCGGCTACAGCCGGGCGCTTGGCACCATCCTGGATGCCAACATCACCACGCTTATTGCCGCGGTGATCCTGTTCCAGCTCGGGTCAGGCCCCGTGCGCGGCTTCGCCGTGACGCTGGCGATCGGGATCTTCACCACCGTGTTCACGGCCTTCACCTTCAGCCGGTTGCTTGTGGCTCTGTGGATCCGAAAGCGCCGTCCGTCCAAATTGCCGATTTGATCCGGGAGACATAAAATGTTGCTGAGACTCGTTCCGGACAACACGCATATCAAGTTCATGTGGCTGCGGAAGGTCAGTTTTCCGCTATCCGTTCTTTTGGTGATCGCCTCGCTTGCCGCTTTCTTCACCGTCGGTCTGAATTACGGCATCGACTTCAAGGGCGGCACGATCATCGAGATCAAGACCGATGGGCCAGCCGATGTCGGCGCAATTCGATCCGAATTGTCCGAACTCAATCTCGGTGACATCCAGGTACAGGAATTCGGCGGCTCGGATGATATCCTCATTCGTGTCGAGGAACAGCCGGGCGGCGAACTGGCGCAGCAGTCCGTGGTCCAGCGTATTCGGACGATTTTCGCGGATGACAACGTCGACTTCCGCAGGGTGGAAGTGGTCGGTCCGCGTGTGTCCGGTGAACTGGCACAGGCCGGGGCGATCGCCGTTATCGCCTCGCTGCTGGCGATCCTGTTCTACATCTGGTTCCGGTTCGAATGGCAGTTTGCGCTCGGCGCCATCCTCACGACTGCGAATGACGTGGTCATCACGGTGGGGCTCTTTGTTCTGCTGCAACTGGACTTTTCCCTGTCCAGCATCGCCGCGGTTCTGACCATCATCGGCTATTCGCTCAATGATACCGTCGTGATCTACGACCGGATTCGGGAGAACCTGCGCAAATACAAGAAGCGCTCGCTGCAGGAACTGCTCGACCAGTCGATCAACGAGACCCTTGCCAGAACGACGATGACGTCGGTCACCACATTGCTGGCCCTGTTTGCGCTGTATATCTTCGGCGGAGAAGTCATCCAGTCGTTCACGCTCGCCATGATCTTCGGGATCGTGATCGGCACCTATTCGTCGATCTTCCTGGCGGCGCCGTTCCTGATCCTGTTCAACTTGCGTCCCGATGCACTGGACGCCAAGGAGGACGACAGCACGGAAGGCCCCGAGGCCAAGCCGTCCGTCTAGAGCATCGGCCGTTGGGAAACGCCTGAAAGGATGCTCCAACACTTGGAAATCGATCAGCTTTTGGGCGATAAGCCGTTTCCGGCTTGTCACCCGCTGATCTAGAAAAGGCGCGTGATGCAGATCCGTGATGCGCATTTCCCGGGCCGGGCGCCAGTGGATGCCTACGGCAATGGCGGGTTCCGGTTCGCGAAGATGTCGCACCGGGGCTCGCTCCTTTGCCTTCCGAGCGGCATCTATGGCTGGAACCTTTCGGACCCTTCGGGCCTGACCCTCGAGACCTTTCACAAAGTGTTCGAGGAACAGGAGGATATCGAGGTGGTGCTGGTCGGCACGGGCACAGATTTGCGTCCCTTGCCCCCGGCGTTGAAGGAAGCCTTTCGCGAAGCAGGTATTCTCGCCGATCCCATGTCGACCGGGGCAGCAGTGCGCACCTACAACGTGCTTCTGTCGGAGAACCGCGCGGTCGCCGCCGCCCTGCTGGCCGTGGACTGAGCAGACCGTGGCGCAAGATGGCCGGGTGCAGGCATAGATCGGGTGTGAGCACAGATCATGACCACAGATTTCGACTATGCAGCCGATGTGGCGCGCACGTATGACCGGGACCGGTATCTGAGCGCTCTGCTGGCGCCGGAGGCCTACCGTGCCGGCCTGATGGCACTCTATGCCTTCGCAGCCGAGATCGGCCGCATCCGGGATGTCGTCTCCGAACCTCTGCCGGGCGAGGTGCGTCTGCAATGGTGGCGCGACCTTCTGGAAGGCACGGAGCACGGCGCTGTGGCGTCCAATCCGGTCGCCAATGCCTTGCTGCAGACGGTGCGGACTTATGAGCTTCCGAAACACAGCCTGGTGGCCATGACCGAGGCCCGGATTTTCGATCTCTACAATGACCCGATGCCGAGCCTGAACGACCTTGAAGGCTATGCGGGGGAAACCTGTTCCGGTCTCATCCAGCTTGCTTGTCTGGTTCTGAACGGCGGCAAGGAACCGGGAACGGCAACGGCGGCCGGTCATGCGGGCGTTGCCTATGCCCTGACGGGCATGATGCAGGCCTTGCCCTGGCACGCCGCCCGCCGCCAGATGTATCTGCCGTCGGACGTCTGTTCCAGACACGGTCTCGATAAGGAAACCCTGTTCCGGGGGCAAACGACACCGGAGTTGCGCGCCGTGCTGTCGGAACTGCGTGGCCACGCGCGCCATCATCTGGCGCGGGTCCGGCAGGCATCTACCGAGGTCCCGGCCGCTTGCGAAGCGGCTTTCCTACCCCTGGCGCTGGTTGAACCGGCTTTGAAGCGGCTCGAAAGCGCGGATCTGGACCCGTTGAAAGACGACGCACGGATGTCCCGGCTGCGGCGCCAATGGATCTTGTGGCGCGCGTCCGGCCGTGTATTCGGAAAAATCTGAAGCAGGCTGACGCCGGCGGCGCAGACCTACTCCGCCGCTGCCCTGTCAAACCCCAGATTTGACTGCCAGCCCGCGAAATCAGCCTTTGCCCTGTTTGTCATGGCCAGTTTTTTCGCCCGGGATTTGTCCTTGCCTTTCAGCCGCTTGCCGTTTTCATCCTTGTTAGGTGCCTCGATGGGCGGAAACAGGCCGAAATTGACGTTCATGGGCTGAAAAGACCCGGGCTTGCCGGCTCCGTCATCCCGGGAGATATGGCCACCGGTGATGTGGCCAAGCAACGCCCCCATCGCAGTTGTCGGCGGCGGCGGAAGAATGTCCCGGCCGCGTGCTTCAAGGACCGCGAACAGTCCCGCCAGGCAGCCGACACTGGCCGATTCCACGTAGCCTTCGCAGCCCGTGATCTGTCCGGCGAACCGGATGCGCGGATCGGCCTTCAGCCGAAGCGTTTCATCGAGCACCCTGGGAGAATTCAGAAAAGTGTTGCGGTGCAGACCGCCGAGGCGCGCGAACTGGGCGTTTTCCAGTCCGGGAATCATCCGGAAGATGTCGGCCTGGGCGCCGTATTTCAGTTTTGTCTGGAAGCCGACCATGTTGTAGAGCGTTCCAAGGGCGTTGTCCTGGCGCAGTTGCACCACCGCGTAGGCCTTGACGTCCGGATTGTGGGCGTTGGTCAGGCCCATCGGTTTCATCGGTCCGTGACGCAGGGTTTCGCGGCCGCGGGCCGCCATCACCTCGATGGGCAGACACCCGTCGAAATAGGGCGTGTTCTGCTCCCATTCCTTGAAATCCGCGGTGTCGCCTTCGATCAGGGCATCCATGAAGGCCTCATACTGGTCGCGGTCAAGCGGGCAGTTGAGATAATCCTTGCCGGTTCCGCCGGGGCCGACCTTGTCATAGCGGGATTGGAACCATGCCTTTGACAGATCGACGCTGTCGAAATGAACGATCGGCGCGATGGCATCGAAAAAGGCGAGGGCATCCTCGCCGCTTTTTTCCAGAACGGCGCGCGACAGGTCCGGGGACGTCAGCGGCCCTGTCGCGATGATGACCTTTTCCCAGTCCGCGGGCGGCAATCCGGAGACTTCCTCGCGGGATATCCGGATCCGCGGGTGGGAGTCGAGCGCCCGGGTCACCGCGGCGGAAAACCCGTCACGATCGACGGCCAGGGCACTGCCGGCCGGCACCTGGTGGGCATCAGCCGACGCCATGATCAGCGAGCCCAGCTGCCGCAGTTCATGATGGATCAGCCCGACGGCATTCTGTTCCGAATCGTCGGAGCGGAAGGAGTTGGAACAGACCAGTTCCGCCAGTCCGTCCGTCTGATGGGCTTCGGTTTCCCGAACAGGGCGCATTTCATGTAGCACCACGTCCAGTCCGGCCTGAGCCATTTGCCAGGCGGCTTCGGATCCGGCGAGGCCGCCGCCGATAACATGAATGAGGGTCATTGGTCGTCCCTGGGACAGGTCGGCTGGTTCTGGAATGCCAAAGTCGGCACCGGCCACACCGATCAAGTGATCAGCCGCCCTGATACAGGCTCGAAGGCCATTCCGCAACGGTCCGCTTCATGTCGGTCCTGTTGCACGGACCGGACAAGGCCCTGGACTACCGGACAAGGCCATGGACCACGGCGCAAACACAAAAACGCCCGCCGGTGGGAGGAGGTGCCGGCAGGCGCTTTTTGGACTGCGTCAAAAACGCAGAAATTGCAATCCGAAGGAAACTCTGGGAGGAGGAGACCCCCGGATTGCAAAACCGATTATTTTGCGGACAGGCGCGCGTAGCGGCCAATGTCGGCGCGGGCGATGCCTAGGTCGTTCAGTTCACGGTTGGACAGGTTGGACAGCTCGTCATAGGTCTGACGGAAACGCTTCCAGTTGTTGAATTTGCGAACAACAGTATCGATCATGGTGTGGCCTTTCGCTATCTCATGGCCATGGCACCGCAGATCGGCGTCTGGCCCGTTCATCTCTTATGTTCGTAAGATAGGTGAATTGTGCAGTGCGAGGTAGAGGGCAAAACGCGAAGCAGGTATGCGTTTTTTGCAGATTAAAAAAGCGTTAAACGGGCTGAAACGCCACAAACGCCATCGTTAATTGCATAGCTGGCAAAATTACAATCTCGCAAGTGCGAAATGGTCGGGCGCCCGTTGCTCGCGCGCAGGTCGTCTCGTGCCTTGGGAAGATCGGGGAAACCGGACGCCGGACAAACGAACGCCCGCCAGTGGGAGGAGGTACCGGCGGGCGTCGTTTCGACGTGACAGGGCTGGGAGGAGGATGCCCTGCGTGTCACACGTCCGTTGGCTGGGAGGAGGATGCCTCGGGACGCGATCTCTTATGTGTCAGCCATTCTGGCGGCGTGCGACGAACCTGATGTCGCTCCGGCAGATGCCGAGGTCGGAAAGCTCTCGCGAAGACAGGCGGGACAGTTCGTCAACCGCACGGCGATAGCTCACCCAATTGCTGTATTTCTGGCGCACTGAATCAAACATCTTCTTATTCCTTAACTACCGAAACGCGTCTGCGTTCCACGCCGTGTTGAGAAATTATATATTTCACCCGTCGAAATAAAAGAAGTGCCAAGTCTGCATGCCTGACATGCGTTTGATGCAATGCAGCATAAATGGCGGCGGCACATTTTGGTGATTCGAAAACACATAGCAAAATCAAAGAATGAAGCCTGTGTGCGCTGCACACAGGCTCTGATCCTGGTATCCCCGCGGCGGCGGCGTGACTTTATTCCGCTGCGTTCGACGTTCTTTGGGGCCGGCGCCGCAACAGTTCCTGCAGAAACTGTCCGGTATAGCTTTCCGGCACCTCCGCAACGTCCTCGGGACGGCCTTCGGCGACGACCGTACCGCCGCCATCGCCACCCTCGGGACCGAGATCGATGATCCAGTCCGCCGTCTTTATGACTTCCAGATTGTGTTCGATCACGAGGACGGTGTTGCCCTGGTCGACGAGTTCGTGAAGCACGTCGAGCAGTTTGGCAACGTCGTGAAAATGCAGGCCGGTGGTCGGCTCATCCAGAATATAGAGCGTTCGGCCTGTCGATCGCTTGGACAGTTCCTTGGCGAGCTTGACGCGCTGTGCCTCGCCGCCGGACAGGGTCGTGGCCTGCTGGCCCACCTTGATGTAGCCGAGGCCGACCCGTGCAAGGGTCTTCATCTTGTCGCGGACAGCGGGAACGGCGGAAAAGAAGTCCGCGGCTTCTTCCACCGTCATGTCGAGCACGTCGGCGATAGACTTGCCCTTGAATTCAACCTCGAGAGTTTCCCTGTTGTACCGCTTGCCCTGGCACACGTCGCAAGTGACATAGACATCCGGCAGAAAGTGCATTTCGATCTTGATGACGCCGTCGCCCTGGCAGGCCTCGCAGCGCCCGCCCTTGACGTTGAAGGAAAACCGGCCGGGCTGATATCCGCGCGCCTTGGCTTCCGGCATGCCCGCGAACCACTCGCGGATCGGCGTGAAGGCCCCGGTATAGGTTGCCGGATTGGATCGCGGCGTGCGCCCGATCGGCGACTGGTCGATGTCGATCACCTTGTCGAGAACTTCCAGACCCTCGATGCGGTCGTGCGGGGCCGGATTGTCACGCGCGCCGTTCAGGCGGCGGGCGGCGGCCTTGTAGAGCGTGTCGATCAGGAAGGTGGACTTGCCGCCGCCGGACACGCCGGTGACACATGTGAACGTGCTCAGCGGAACCGAGACATCGATGTCCTTGAGGTTGTTCCCGCGCGCGCCCTTGACGGCGATCTGCCGCTTCTTGCTGATCTTCCGGCGGCTGTCCGCGCGGGCGATCATCTTTGCGCCCGTCAGATATTGCCCGGTCAGCGAAGCCGGGTTCGCCATGACTTCAGCGGGCGTGCCCTTGGCGACGACCTCGCCGCCATGAACGCCTGCACCGGGGCCGACATCGACGACATAATCCGCGGTCAGGACCGCATCCTCGTCGTGCTCGACGACGATCACCGTATTGCCAAGGTCACGCAGATGCTTGAGCGTTTCCAGGAGACGGGCGTTGTCACGCTGATGCAGACCGATGGAGGGTTCGTCCAGCACGTAGAGCACGCCGGTCAGGCCGGAGCCGATCTGCGACGCCAGCCGGATGCGCTGGCTTTCGCCGCCGGACAATGTGCCCGATGCGCGCGACAGCGTCAGATATTCAAGGCCGACATCATTCAGAAACTTGAGCCGTTCCCGGATTTCCTTGAGAATTCGTCCGGCGATTTCGCTCTGTTTCTCATTGAGTTTGGCGGGCAGTTCCTCGAACCATTCGCTGGCGTTGCGGATGGAGAATTCGGTCACCTGGCCGATATGCATGTTCGCGATCTTGACCGCCAGTGCTTCCGGCTTCAGCCGGTAGCCGCTGCAGGCCGGGCAGGCGTGGTCGGACTGGAACCGGGCCAGCTCTTCACGGACCCAGCTTGAATCGGTCTCGCGCCAGCGCCGCTCGATGTTGCCGACGACACCTTCGAAGGTCTTTTCGGTCCGGTAGGACCGCACGCCGTCATTATACACGAACTCGATCTTGGTCTTGCCCGTGCCATGAAGGATGGCGTCCCGGGCCTCTGCCGGGAGGTCCTTCCACGGGGTCGCCATCGAAACGTCGAAATGGCTGCTCAGCGCTTCCAGGGTCTGGGCGTAGTAGGGCGATGTCGATCCGGTCTTGGCCCAGGGCAGGACGGCGCCTTCGCGCAGGGACAACGAATGATCCGGGACCACCAGGTCTTCCTCGAAAGCCAGCGTTGTGCCGAGCCCGTCGCATGTCGGGCAGGCGCCGAAGGGATTGTTGAAGGAGAACAGCCGGGGTTCGATTTCCGGGATTGTGAAGCCCGAAACCGGGCAGGCGAATTTTTCCGAGAAAATCAGCCGTTCCGGCGCACCCTTTTTGTCGGTCTTGTCCGCGAACTCGGCGATGGCAATGCCATCGGCCAGTTTCAGCGCGGTCTCAAGGGAATCCGCGAGCCGCCCCGCGATATCGCCGCGCACGACGAGACGGTCGACGACCACGTCGATGTCATGCTTGAATTTCTTGTCAAGTGCGGGGGCCTCCGAGATCTCGTGGAATGTCCCGTCGATCTTGACGCGCTGAAAGCCCTTTTTCATGAGCTCCGCGAGTTCCTTGCGGTACTCGCCCTTGCGGCCGCGCACCATCGGTGCCAGCAGAAAGAGCCGTGACCCTTCCTTGAGCGCGAGCACCCTGTCCACCATCTGGCTGATGGTCTGGCTTTCGATCGGCAGACCGGTCACCGGCGAATAGGGGATCCCCACCCGGGCAAACAGCAGGCGCATATAGTCATATATCTCGGTGACCGTGCCGACCGTCGAACGGGGATTGCGCGATGTCGTTTTCTGTTCGATGGAGATGGCGGGAGACAGTCCGTCGATCTGGTCGACATCCGGCTTCTGCATCATTTCCAGGAACTGGCGCGCGTAGGCCGAAAGGCTTTCCACATAGCGGCGCTGACCTTCGGCATAAATGGTGTCAAAGGCCAAAGACGACTTTCCCGATCCCGAAAGACCGGTCATGACGATCAACTGGTCGCGCGGCAGGTCAAGATCGACCCCCTTGAGATTGTGCTCCCGCGCGCCGCGGACGCTGAGCATCCGGGTGGGGTCGTTTTTCCAGCTTTCATCCGGCCGTGCGCCCTTGGATGTCTTCATTTCAATTCTTCCCGAGCTCTTGCGCATGGTGCCGCTGTTTGTGCGGCGGCGGGCGCATGATGGTCCCACGCGGTGGCATCCGTTTGCCCCGATATAGCAGTTTCACGCGGCGCTTCCAGTCGGGTAGGCCTCGAAGGCGTCCGAATTCCGGTTTCCGCAGCCAATACGATTGAAACGCTTGTACAGACCTGATAGGAACAAAACAAGTACATGCGCCGATGTCGGTGATTGTTTCCCGTGGCTGGGCGACCGGCAGGGTGCGGGCGGCGGTCCGGCGTTGACGCCGCGACGGCAAATATGTCGCACAGGAGCAGAGACAGGATAGAGTGTCATGGCCAGGCAACCGAGCGCGGTGCTGGTTTGGCCGGGTTCGGCCCGGGAGGGCTTGCGGCGCCTTGGAGGCTGCCTTGTGGAAAATGGCCGCTGAAACAGGAAAATGCGCGCGAAGCTGTTGGCGGGCCGTTAGGGTTCTGATCTTTAGCAGCATGGCTTGCAACGCGTGAACGGCGAAACACGTAGCGAAAAAGTTCAAGATGTGGCCGTTCCGCGATAAAACAACAGGAGTGCAGGATGGCGGGCAGCGTCAACAAAGTCATTTTGGTCGGCAACCTCGGTGCCGATCCGGAAATCCGCCGGACGCAGGATGGGCGTCCGATCGCCAATCTGCGGATAGCAACATCGGAATCCTGGCGCGACCGCACCTCGGGCGAGCGCCGGGAGAAGACCGAATGGCATCGTGTGGTGATCTTCAACGAAGGACTTTGCAAGGTCGCCGAAAACTACCTGCGCAAGGGCTCCAAGGTCTATCTCGAAGGCCAGTTGCAGACCCGCAAATGGCAGGACCAGGGCGGCCAGGACCGGTATTCCACTGAAGTCGTCCTTCAGGGGTTCAATTCCAACCTGACCATGCTCGACGGCCGGGGCGAGGGCGCCGGTGGCGGCTCCCTTCCGGATTACGGCAATGACAGCCAGGGCGGCGGTGGCAGCTTCGGCGGCGGCGGCGGCGGCAGCGGCAGCGGCGGTTCGGGCGGCGGCTCCGGGGGCGGTTTCGGCGGCGGCTATGGCGGCGGCGGGGGCGGCCAGGGTGGCCCATCCGGCGGCGGTGGCGGACCCATGGACGACGAAATTCCGTTCTGATTGGGCCGGACCACCCCGGTGGCAGCCCGCACAGCGGGGCAGCCACCGGGGTGGCGGCGACATCCGCCGGCACCTGGCCGGCATGAGGTGCCCGGATCGCCGATGCCATCGATTTCGGCTCGGGATCGCAAGACGGCGTCATCGGGCAGGCTGCGGGGCAGATCAGCGGCATTGGGGTATCGATTTAGGCGAGGCATGGCCCCGGCATTGGGCCGCGTCCTGCACACGCCGACATGCATGCACGTATTTCCGCGCCTTGAATGGGCCGAATAGGGCCTTCTGGCCTGTGATGATGGTCTGGCTGAGGCAGATTGCGGCGCCGAAACCGGCGTGAAGCGAGATCCACAAAAGCCGGTCCCCATGGGGATGATTGCCGATATTCAATCTCTGGTGGCAAGAGGCGTCAAAAATCAGCCACGGGTGGGTCCGCGAGCGGCATTATCGTCACACTGAATTGATTTCAAAATCTGTGTATGACAGCCGACCTTAACCACAGACTTAGTCCTGCTATAGTATCAAACGACAGCAGCAGGCGTCCGGCCCCGATTCAGACTATTCGACTGACCGGCCGCGCCTTGTTGACATAGCTCCCGTTCGGCACACAGGGAACGGGGCTATCCCAGGCAGGGATCGAGATTACCGGCGGGACTGGGCGTGATGCCGGGCCTTTAAACTTAAACATTTCGGGTTGAAACAATGCGAGCAGATACAACGAGACACGGCGAACGCAAGCCCGGCAAGGGCGTGTCCGCGTTGGCGGTAAGGACCAGGGGCTTCCTTGGCTGTTCTCTCAAGGCGGGGCTGATGGCGTCCGTGCTGGCGACCGGTCTCAGCGTCTCGGCGGTTGAGCCGGCCAGTGCCCAGAATTTCCTCCAGCGCCTGTTCAATCCGGAGCATCAGCGCCGGAAGGAGGAGCGTCTGCGTCAGCAACAGCTCCGTAAGCAGACGGCGGCAGTAAAGGTATCCGCTCCCCGCTACCTGACCTACGCGCCCGATGCGTGGAAGCAGGTTTCGCTCGCCGAGCTTTCCGAAAAGAAAACGGCCGAGGTTCAGCCCGCGCAGATCGTTCCCGAGGGGGCCGAAACAACGGCCGTCGAAACGGACACCGCTCCGCAGGCACCGATCGTTCTGACCGCGTTCGACGAGGCCCGCCCGGCGCTCAAGGACATGAATCTGACCGCACTGCCGGGTGTCGGCGAAGCTCTGATTGCCTATTACCGCGAACATCCCGATTTCGTCTGGGTGCAAGACGGCAAGCCGACAGCCAAGGCGGCCGGATTGCGCAGGGCCCTCGCGAATGCCGCGACCTTCGCGTTCGATCCGGACGATTATTTCGTCGCACTGCCCGCGGTTGCCGGCCTTGAGGGCGCGGACCGCGACGCCGCCGTCATGCGTTTCGAAATGGAATTGAGCGCGGCGGCAATGACCTATGTGCTCGATGCGACGCGGGGCCGCGTCGATCCGAACCGGATTTCGCAGTACCACGACCTGCCGCGTCACGACGTTGATCTGGTCGCGGCTCTTCAGCAGCTCGAGGCGACCGATGACGTTGCCGGGGAGCTGACCGGACACCTTCCCCAGAACGATCATTTCAGGAAACTGACCGCGGAACTGGCACGGCTCAAGGCCGAGGATCAGGAAGCCGACCAGATCACGATCGCTCCGGGCACCTTTCTGAAGGCCGGCAAGTCGAGCCCGGAAATGAAGAACATCGTCGCGGCGATCGCCAAAAACGGCTCCGACGAACTCAGGACGCTGCATGCGGAAACGCTTGAGGCTTACGATGGCGGCGATCTGTACACGCCCGAACTTGTGGACCTCGTCAAGACCTTCCAGAAGGAAGTCAGGCTGACGCCGGACGGTATTGTCGGCAAAAACTCGATCAAGGCCATGGTCGGGGAAACCAATGCCGCCAGGATCGCCAAGGTCGAACTCGCGATGGAACGGAGCCGCTGGCTTCCGGAAGAACTCGGCGAACGCAAGGTTTTCATCAACCAGGCGGCCTTCACCGCGACCTATACGGCGCCCGGCGAGGACCCTCTGTCCATGCGTGTGGTGGTTGGCAAGAAATCCAACCAGACAAACTTCTTTTACGACACGATCGAAGTGGTCGAGTACAATCCGTATTGGGGCGTCCCCTATTCGATCATTGTCAACGAGATGCTGCCGAAACTCGCCAATGATCCGAGCTATCTGGATCGGGCCGGCTATGAAGTCTCCACGCCTGGCGGACGCAAGGTGTCGTCTTCCTCGGTCGACTGGTACGCCGTCGCGTCCAGGCAGCAATCGATCAACGTGAGGCAGTATCCCGGCCGGTCCAATGCGCTTGGTGAAGTCAAGATCCTGTTTCCGAACGCACACCACATCTACATGCACGACACGCCGTCGAAGAGCCTCTTCAAGAAGGACGTCCGTGCCTTCTCTCACGGCTGCATCCGTCTGCATGACCCGAAGGCCATGGCCGCCGCCGTGCTTGGCAAGTCCAAGGATTACGTGACCTCACGCATCGCCGCAGGCCAGAACGAACAGGAACAGGTCGCCGGAGACATCCCGGTCTATGTGTCCTATTTCACGGCCTGGCCTGAAGACGACGGATCGATCGCCTTCTACTCGGACGTCTACGACCGCGACCGGTATCTGTTGAAGGCACTTGAAAAGACCCGGGCTGTCCGCAGCAAGGCCAGGACATCCTGATTGCCGATCACCGGGCACCGCTTGGCAGGAACCACTCCGCCGGTCACTGACCGGCGGAGTTCTGCATTGATCAGCTGTCTCCGTTGAGGCAGCTTGCCAGCGAAACCGCCAGGCCCTTCAGCAATTCCGGATAAAGATCCGGCCCGTTTTCCAACTGTGTTCCCAGCGGATCCAGCGTGCCGACGCGCGCCTCGCTTCCTTCAATCACGACTTCGACCAGTTTCGACTCGAATTGAGGCTCCCGGAACACGCAGGTGACGCCAAGATCCTTGATCCTCGCACGAACCTGCGCAACACGCTCCGCGCTTGACAGCGTTTCAGGCGACAGGGTGATGGCACCGCTCGCTTCCATGTCGAAATGATGCTCGAAATGGTGGTAGGCGTCGTGAAAGACGACAAACTTCTTGCCTGACACCGGTTTGAGCACCGAGACGATCTCGCCTTCGAGAGCCTCGATACGGTCGGCGAAGGCTTCCGCATTTTTCTTGTAGATATCTGCATGGTCCGGGTCGATGCGCGCCAGTGTATCCGCCATCTGCGCGGCCATCACGATGCCGTTGTCCGGATTCAGCCAGACATGGGCATCCTGCACACCGGCATGATCATGGCCTTCGTGGCCTTCGTGGCCGTCATGGTCCGCATGCTCTTCGTGGTCGTCGTGGTCCGCATGCTCCTCGTGATCGTCGTGGCCCGCATGCTCTTCGTGGTCGTCATGATCCGCATGCTCCTCGTGATCGTCGTGGCCCGCATGCTCTTCGTGGTCGTCGTGGTCCGCATGCTCTTCGTGGTCGTCATGATCCGCATGCTCCTCGTGATCGTCGTGGCCCGCATGCTCCTCATGGTCGTCATGGTCCCCATGCTCCTCATGGTCGTCATGGTCCCCATGAGCATGATCATCTTCTTCATGGTCATGTTCGTCGTGGGCGTGCTCGTCATGGTGGTCGCCGTGATCATGCGCGTCGAAGTCGGAACCTTCCCGGATATCCAGGTGCTGAATGCCGGTGACGTCCATCATCTCGACGACTGCTGCATCGTCTGCCATCGATGAGATCGGTTTGGCGAGGGAAGGGGCCAGTGCTTCGCCGACCCAGAAGACGGCGTCGGCGCCCTGGAGCAGAAACGCCTGCGACGGTTTCAGGGCAAATCCGTGCGGAGATGCGGCGCCATCGATGAGGAGAAGCGGTTCGCCGACACCGTCCATCACCGCCGAGGCAATGGAGTGAAGCGGCTTGATCGTCGTGACAACGGAAGGGGAGTCCGCTGCCGCCGCAGTGGTCATGGCAAGAAGCGCGCCGCCGAGACAGGTCGACAGCAGGCTGAGGCGTTTCCTTGAGGACAGGGTTTGGCGCTGGGGGAAGGGCATTCTGGTCTCGATCCAATCTGACGTTACAATATTACATGTAACTTTATAACGTTGAGGTGTGTCCTGTGCAAGCCGGATATGCATGTTCAACAAGCACTCCGTTCGTGGCCCCTTGGTTTGCCGCGGGGGGAGGGGTAAGCTCCTGACAAATCAGTCGGATCAAAATACGAATGCTTACCAGCGCCGAACCAATGGCAAACCGTTTCCTGCATCCTTGCCCGCCGAAGGCTGCACAGTTGATCGTCACCATTTATGGAGACATCGTCGAACCGCGTGGCGGTGTGTTGTGGATGGGGGATCTCATCAGCCTGTGCGGCGGGTTTGGTGTCAATGAGTCCCTTGTTCGGACCGCCGTCTCGCGCCTTGTCACCAAGGGCCAGCTCAAAGGGGAGCGCGAAGGCCGGCGCAGTTTCTACGGTCTGACACCGGGCGCAAGGGACGAATACCATCTGGCGGCGGAGCTGTTTTTCGGTCCGGCGGACGGCGACTGCGGCTGGATCCTGACCCATTGTCCGGACTCTGCCGACCAGGCGGTTCTGATCCGGCACGGATTTGGACTGCTTGGCGGGCATGTCTATGCAGGCGCGGACCGTCCGGGCCAGCCTTTGCTGGGGACCGTGTTTCAATCCCGGGCTTTGACGCCGAGTGGCGAGGATCTGCAACGGCTGGTCAGAACGACCTTTCAACTCGACGGCATCGCGGACGCCTATGGGGCCTTTGTCACGCGGTTCGAGCCGATGCTGGCCGCAGCCGAGGAGCTTGCCACACAGGAAACGGCGCTGCTCTTCCGGCTCGCACTTGTTCACGCCTATCGCGACATCCGGCTGCGTGATCCCCGCCTGCCGCTTTCCGTTCTGCCCGATGCCTGGCCCGGTTTCGCCGCGCGTTCCCTGTTCGCGGAGCTTTACCGGCGCCTGTCCGCACCGGCGGACGCCTATATCGGTCAGCATCTGCTGGCCCGGCAGGGCCCCCTTCCGGAAGTACCCGAGGCTGTCCGCCATCGTATGGAAATGCTCGCCTCCGGCGGTTGAGCACGGCGGTTTGCTGCGCGGCAGAGGCATGCAGATTCAATACATCACACATTTTTCGGAAATATCGCTTTTTCTGTGATGCTTTGTGGGGTATCCTTCCTGAAAGTCCACATGACGGGAGGGGGCGTCATGTATGCCCAGATGGTAAAGACCGACGAGAAGAAGCTGCGCGACATCTCCGAGATGTCCGCCGAGGAACGCGCCTTTCAGGAGCGGATCGATCGCGGCGAAAAGATAGAGCCGACCGACTGGATGCCGGAAGGCTACCGCAAGACGCTCATCCGCCAGATCGGCCAGCACGCCCATTCCGAGATTGTCGGTCAGTTGCCCGAAGGCAACTGGATCACGCGCGCGCCGTCGTTGGAGCGCAAGGCCATTCTTCTGGCGAAGGTCCAGGACGAGGCGGGGCACGGGCTTTATCTTTATTGCGCGGCGGAGACGCTTGGTGTCAGCCGGGACGAGTTGATCGAACTCCTGCATGCCGGCAAGATGAAATATTCCTCCATTTTCAACTACCCGACCCTGACCTGGGCCGACATCGGTGCCGTCGGATGGCTTGTCGACGGGGCGGCGATCATGAATCAGGTCCCCCTGCAGCGCACTTCCTTCGGCCCCTATTCACGCGCGATGGTCCGCATCTGCAAGGAAGAGAGCTTCCACCAGCGGCAGGGCTTCGACATCATGATGAAAATGGCACGCGGGACACCCGATCAGCGCCGCATGGCCCAGGATGCCCTGAACCGGTTCTGGTATCCCTCGCTGATGATGTTCGGTCCGTCGGACAAGGACTCGGTCCACTCCGCGCAATCCATGGCCTGGAAGATCAAGATCAACACCAATGACGAGCTTCGGCAGAAATTCGTCGACCAGACGGTGCCGCAGGCCGAATATCTCGGCCTGAACGTACCTGACGAGCACCTTGTGTGGAACGAGCACAAGGGCGGCTACGATTTTTCCGAACCCGACTGGAACGAGTTCTTTGAAGTCCTGAAGGGCAACGGTCCCTGCAATCGCGAGCGCCTGGAAGCCAGGGTCAGTGCCTGGGAAGACGGTGCCTGGGTGCGTGACGGACTGATGGCGTATGCCGACAAGCGGTCCGCCGCCGGCAGCGCCGTCCAGACAGCAGCGGAGTAGGAGAGACATGACCGGACGTCATATCGCGGAACTCAATGTCGCCCGCCTTCTTTACGATATCAATGATCCCAGGGTCTCCGATTTCGTCGGCAATCTTGACCGGGTCAATGCCGCTGCGGAGCGCAGCCCGGGCTTTGTCTGGCGCCTGAAGGAAGAGGCCGGCGACTACACGGCTGTTGTCGACGGCGATCCTTCGGTCATCCCCAACCTGTCCGTCTGGGAAAGCGTCGGGACCCTCGAAAACTTCGTCTTCAAGACCGTTCACAAGCGGATCTACGAGCGGCGCGCCGACTGGTTCGAAGTCATGGAGAAGATGCATTTCGTCATGTGGCCGGTGGACATCGGCCATCGGCCCACCCTGACGGAAGCCTGGGGAAGGCTGGAGCATCTGAACAGGCACGGTTCGTCCGATCATGCTTTCGGTTGGGATCATGTTGCGGACGCAAACCTGTGGCGGTCCGCCCGCTGTGAAAACCCGGCGGCGTAGCAGGCCTGCTTGGAGGAAAAACAATGAAAAAGGAATGGCCTCTCTGGGAGGTTTTTATCCGGGGTCAGCATGGTTTGAACCACCGCCATGTCGGCTCCCTGCATGCGCCGGATGCCGAAATGGCAATCAAGAACGCGCGCGATGTCTACACCCGCCGCAAGGAAGGCGTGTCCATCTGGGTGGTTCCGTCCGCGCAGATCGCCGCCTCGGATCCGGATGCCAAGGGGTCCTTGTTCGAACCGTCGATGGACAAGGTCTACCGGCACCCGAGCTTCTATGACATCCCCGAAGACGTCGGAAAGATGTGATGGTCGAGACGAACGACAAGGTCGCGAACGATATGTTGTTGGAGTGGCTCCTGCGCCGCGGCGACACGGCCCTCGTGCTCGGGCATCGTGTCTCGGAATGGTGCGGGCATGCTCCGGCACTTGAGGAAGATATCGCGCTGGCGAATATCGCGCTCGATCTGATCGGGCAGGCGCGCATGTGGCTGAGCCTGGCCGGTGAGGTGGAGGGCGCGGGACGCGGCGAGAACGAACTGGCCTATCTGCGCGATGCCTGGGACTTCCGGAACCTTCTGCTGGCCGAACAGCCGAACGGCGATTTCGGCAGAACGCTGATGCGCCAGTTTTTGATCGACGCGTTTCAGGTAAAACTGTTGCAGGCTCTGGAAACCTCGCAGGATCACAGGGTCGCCGCGATTGCCGCCAAGGCCGGCAAGGAAACCGCCTATCATCTGGACCGGTCTGCCGACCTGGTCATTCGCCTGGGGGACGGCACTCCGGAAAGCCACCGGCGGATGCAGGACGCGCTCGAAAGGCTCTGGCCTTATGCCGGCGAAATGTTTGTCTCCGATGCGGTTGACGCCGCCATGGAAAAGGCAGGTCTTGCGCCCGATCCGGCAACGCTCCGGCCGTTATGGCAGGAAACCATCGACGCGGTGTTTTCCGAAGCCGGTCTGACACCGCCGGCATCCGATTTCGCCCATACCGGCGGTCTCACCGGACGCCACACGGAACATCTCGGGCACATGCTGACCGAAATGCAGTTTCTGCAGCGTGCCTATCCGGGCGCGGTGTGGTGAGACCATGCAGGCTTCGACAAGCACCGTCTGGCAATGGCTGTCCGAGATCCCGGATCCGGAAATTCCGGTCCTGTCCCTGACCGACCTCGGTGTTATCCGGGATGTTTGCTGGCAGGAGGGCACGCTGGTGGTCACCGTAACCCCGACCTATTCCGGCTGTCCGGCCACCGCCGTGATCAGTCTGGACATTGAAACCAAGCTGCGCTCTTGCGGGATCGACAATCTGCGCCTTGACCAGAAACTCAATCCGCCCTGGACCACCGACTGGCTGAGTGAGGCGGGCCGGCAAAAACTGAAGGACTACGGCATCGCGCCTCCTGTGACGGGGACGCGCAGCACTGCCGCGGGGGGCCGGATTGCACGTCTGGCCGGCAAGGAGACCTTTACGGTTGCCTGTCCGCGTTGCGGCTCGCACGACACCGAAAAAATCAGCCAGTTCGGCTCCACACCCTGCAAGGCCGCCTACCGCTGCCGCGCCTGCCTGGAACCGTTCGACTATTTCAAATGCCACTGACCGGCGGCCTGGAAACAAACTTGGGAGGTTCTGCATGTCACGGTTTCATGCCCTGACAGTCACCGGCGTGACGCCGGACACACGGGATTCGGTCGTCGTGACCCTGAAACCGCCCCCGGGCGAAGAGGATCTGTTCCGTTTCAGGCAGGGCCAGTACCTGACTTTTCGAAAGGATTTTGACGGCCACGAGGTGCGGCGCTGTTATTCGATCTGCTCCGGCACGGAAGATGGCGACCTGAAGGTCGGTATCAAGCGGGTCGACGGCGGTGCCTTTTCCTGCTGGGCCAATGAAAATCTTGCCGTCGGTGAGGTCGTCGAGGCGATGCCGCCGCTCGGCAGTTTCAACGCCGCGATCGAACCCGCAACGGACCGCTTCTATGTCGGCTTTGCCGGCGGCTCCGGCATCACCCCGGTCCTGTCGATCCTGAAGACAGTTCTGGCCCGGGAGCCCGGCGCGCAGTTCAAGCTTGTCTACGCCAACCGCCAGGTGTCGTCGATCATGTTCCGTGAAGACCTCGAGGATCTGAAAAACAGGTATCTCGGCCGCCTGCAGGTCATTCACATCCTGAACAACGATGCCCAGGACACCGAGCTGTTTTCCGGCCGGGTGGACGAACAGAAGCTTGCCGACCTGTTTGAAACGCTGATCGATCCGCAGGACATCGATCTGGCGTTCCTGTGCGGCCCGCACGGCATGATGGACACCGTGCGCGCGAGCCTTGAGGAGCGCGGCGTCGCGGCGGACAGGATCAGGCAGGAACTGTTCAAGTCGGACCAGCCCGGACGTCTGCCGGCGGCACAGCGGCCCGCGGTCACCGACGGCAGGGCAAAGGACGCCGACCTGAGGCTGACCATCGACGGCACCACCCGTGAAATCCACATGGAACCGGGCGAAACCATTCTGGAAGCCGCCCACCGTCACGACATCGACGCGCCTTATTCCTGCTGTGCCGGCGTCTGCTCGACCTGCCGCGGCAAGGTCCTGGAGGGCGAGGTCGAGATGGCGGCCAACCATGCGCTCGAGGACGACGAGATCCGCGACGGCTATGTGCTCACCTGCCAGTCCCGGCCACTGACCAAACATCTGGTTGTCACCTACGATGCCTGACCGGCAGTGCCGTGTCCAAAATCTGGAAGTTTTCTCATGACAGTTCATCCGCACAAGGTCCGCGTACTGGAAAGCTATCTGTCCGGCACCTGGCGGGCCGGCAAGGGCGACGGCAAACTCTTGCTGGACGCCTCGACAGGGCAGCCGGTCGCAACGATAGAGTCTTCCGGCCTCGATCTTGCCGATGCGCTCGCCTTCGGCCGTGACCGGGGCGGCCGCGCGCTGCGCGCAATGACCTTCCACGAGCGCGCCCTGATGCTGAAGTCCCTCGCGCAGGCGCTGATGGAGAAGAAAGAGGCTTTCTATCTGGAGAGCTTTGCCACCGGTGCGACCCGCAAGGACAGCTGGATCGACATCGAAGGTGGCATCGGTACGCTGTTTGCGTATTCCTCCAAGGCGCGGCGGGAGATGCCGAACACCCGGGTCTTCACCGAGGGAGCCGTCGAGCCGCTCTCGCCCGACAACACCTTCTCCGCGCAGCACATCCTGTCACCCCTTCAGGGAATAGCGATCCATATCAATGCCTTCAACTTCCCTTGCTGGGGCATGCTGGAAAAGATCGCTCCCGCCCTTATCGCGGGCGTTCCATGTCTGGTGAAGCCGGCCAGCCAGACAGCCTATCTCACGGAATTGATGGTGCGCCATATCGTGGAGATAGGCATCCTGCCCGAAGGCGCGCTTCAGCTTCTTTGCGGATCGGCGGGCGATCTCGTCGATCACGTCTCAGAACAGGATGTCGTGACCTTTACCGGGTCCGCTGCAACCGGCCAGATGTTGCGCCGGAGCCCGGCGATCATCCGCAACTCGGTGCGTTTTTCCATGGAAGCGGACAGTCTGAACGCGGCCGTGCTCGGTCCGGACGTTGCGCCGGAAGATCCGGAATTCGACCTGTTCGTCAGGGAAGTCGCCCGGGAAATGACCGCGAAGGCAGGCCAGAAGTGCACCGCGATCCGCCGCGTGATCGTGCCGAAAGCACTTGCGCCTGCGGTTGCCGATGCCCTGACACAGCGGTTCGCAAAGGCAAGGATCGGAGATCCGCGGGACGAGGCGGTCACCATGGGGCCGCTCGCCTCCCTCCAGCAGCGCGAAGAAGTCCATGCCCGCATCGAGGATTTGAAATCGGAAGCGGAGATCGTGCCGGGCTCCGCATCGACTGCAGCGGGGGACGGGGCATTCACCGCCCCCGTGCTGCTTCATTGCGACAGACCCATGGCGGGCGAGGCGGTGCATTCCGTCGAAGCCTTCGGCCCGGTTGCAACGCTCATGCCTTACGATACGCTGGAAGACGCTGTCGAACTGACCCGCAAGGGCAAGGGATCCCTGGTTGCCTCGTTGTTCACGAACGATACGGCTGTGGCGGAAGAGGCGGTCCTTGCCATGGCGCCGTTCCATGGCCGTATCATGATCGGAAACCGGCAGAGCGCGAAGTCTTCCACCGGGCACGGCTCGCCGCTACCGATGCTGGTACACGGCGGGCCGGGCCGGGCCGGCGGCGGCGAGGAACTCGGCGGTCTGCGGTCCATCAAGCACTACATGCAGCGCACGGCGGTTCAGGGCGCGCCGGAGCTTCTGGGGGCCGTGACCGGACGGTGGGTCACCGGCGCTCCTGGCCGCGAGGACGCCCTGCATCCGTTCCGAAAATCGCTTGCCGAACTCAGGATCGGCGATCGCCTGGTCACAAGATCGCGGCCGGTGACCCTTGAGGACATCGAACATTTCGCGACCTTTACCGGTGACACGTTCTATGCCCACATGAATGAGGCAGCAGCGAAACGAAACCCGTTCTTCGAAGGCCGGGTGGCCCATGGCTATCTCATCGTCTCATTCGCCGCCGGCCTGTTCGTCGATCCGGACGAGGGACCGGTCCTGGCCAACTACGGCGTCGACAACCTGCGTTTCCTGACCCCCGTCAACGCGGGCGATTCGTTGAAGGTCCAGCTCACGGCCAAGGAAATCTCGCCGCGCATATCGGCCGACTACGGCGAGGTCCGATGGGATTGCCAGGTGACCAATCAGGACGACGAGCCGGTCGCCCAGTATGACGTCCTGACCCTGGTCGCCAAGGAATGGACCGAGCGGGCCTGATTGTGACCGCATACAAATTCAGCCGTTCCGAAGTTCCCAGAACGGCTGAATGATGCTTGTCGCTTTCGTGCCGGAGCGGCTGAACTCACGGTCGAGCGGTGGTGCCGGACCTAACCCTTGGGCCGGTTGTCCACCACCCGTTTGGCCTTGCCGGCTGACCGTTCGACGGCACCGGGTTCGGTGACGTCAATCCGGGCGGTCACACCGACAATGCTCTTGATGTGATGGGCCAGCTCCCTGGCGGAGCCTGCGCGATGATCCGCCGAGGCAGCGCCGGGCACGGCCTCGACATGGACCGTCATGACGTCCAGCCGGTCCGATTTGCCGAGTTCGATCTGGAAATGCGGTGAAAGCCCTTCGCACTTCAGGATCTGTTCCTCGATCTGTGTCGGAAACACGTTGACCCCGCGCAGGATGATCATGTCGTCGGACCGTCCGGTGATCTTCTCCATCCGCCGCATGCTGCGCGCCGTGCCCGGCAGAAGACGGGTCAGGTCGCGCGTCCGGTAGCGGACCATCGGCAGGCCTTCCTTGGTCAGCGTCGTGAATACCAGCTCGCCGATTTCGCCGTCTGGCAGAACGTCGCCGGTCTGCGGGTCGATGATTTCCGGGTAGAAATGGTCTTCCCAGATATGCAGACCGTCCTTGGACTCCACACATTCGTTGGCGACCCCCGGGCCGAGCACCTCCGACAGACCGTAAATATCCACCGCATGCATGTCGAATGCCTGCTCGATTTCCTGGCGCATGGCGTTCGTCCAGGGTTCCGCTCCGAAGATGCCGGTCGCCAGCGAGGTTTCGCGCGGATCGATGCCCTGGCGGCGGAATTCGTCCAGGATGGACAGCAGGTAGGACGGCGTCACCATGATGATGCGCGGCTTGAAGTCCTGGATCAGCGTGACCTGGCGTTCGGTCATGCCTCCTGATACGGGCACGACCGTGCAGCCCATTTTCTCGGCGCCGTAATGCGCTCCGAGCCCCCCGGTGAACAGGCCGTAGCCATAGGCCACGTGAATGATGTCGCCGGCACGGCCACCGGACGCGCGGATCGACCGGGCCACCAGGTTGGCCCACATCTCGATGTCATTGGCGGTATAGCCGACGACCGTCGGCTTGCCCGTCGTGCCCGACGAGGCGTGAATGCGCACGATCTTGTCCCGGGGTACCGCGAACAGGCCGAAGGGGTAATGGTCCCTGAGATCCGCCTTGGTGGTGAAGGGAAATTTCGACAGGTCGGAAAGCGTTTTCAGGTCTGACGGGTGGACGCCCTTGTCGTCGAACCGCTTCCTGAAAAACGGGACGTTTTCATAAGCATGGGCGACAGACCATTTCAGCCTGTCCAGTTGCAGCGCTGACAGCTCGTCCCGGCTTGCGGTTTCAACAGGTTCGAGATCTCCGGGACGCGGAGCCAGATTTTCCATGGGTTTCTCCCTTGAGCGGCCGCATCATTCCGGCAGAATGGTGCCTTTTGTGGTTCGTGAATTGCCGCGAAATTCGGCGATGATCCCGCCGGTCTGATTGCTGACCGTAACGTCGTACAGGCCGGACCGGCCTACGCGGGACCGTTCACTGGCCGTCGCCGTCAGACGGTCCCCGAGATAGGCCGGCGCCAGATAGCTCATGGTGCAATGCTGTCCGACCGTGACCTGATTGTAGGTGTTGCAAGCGAATGCGAAGGCGCTGTCGGCAAGCGTGAAAAGATAACCTCCGTGGCAGGTGCCGTGTCCGTTGGTCATGCTTTTCGTGACGGTCATGGACATGACAGCCCGGCCGGCTTCAACATGATCGAGGCTCATGCCGAGGTCCTGCGAAGCCGTGTCCCGGCTCCACATGCTCTGCGCACAGGCCTCGGCAAGTTCGTTCGGGGTCATTGAAATATCCTGTTCAGGAGCCGGAAAAGCGGGCAGGGCGTTTTTCCAGGAAGGAGGTCACACCTTCCTTGTAATCGGCGGTCCGTCCGGCCTGACGCTGCGCGTCGCGTTCTGAATCCAGATGCTGGTCGAGAGGCTGACCGGCGGCTTGCTGGATCAGTTGTTTGGTCAGGGCAAGGCCCCTGGTCGCCCCGGCCGCAAGCTGCCCGGCAAGATTGCCTGCTTCCGTCATGAGTTCGGAATCGGGAACACATTTCCAGATGAGTCCCCAGGACGCGGCGGTCTCTGCGTCGAGTGGCGCGCCCGTCATGGCAAGCGCCTTGGCGCGTGCTTCCCCGATCAGCCTCGGCAGCAGCCAGGTGCCGCCGGAATCGGGAACCAGCCCGATTTTCGAAAAGGCCTGAATGAAGCGCGCCGATTGCGCGGCAAGGACGATGTCGCAACAAAGTGCGATATTCGCACCAGCCCCTGCGGCCACGCCGTTGACGGCACAGACGACCGGTTTGTTCATCGACCTGATCTGCCGCACCAGCGGATTGTACAGAGTGTCCAGAGTGACACCGAGGTCCGGAGCCGCGCCGCCTGCGCGCATGTCCCGGTCGGAAAGATCCTGGCCGGCGCAAAACGCCCGGCCTGCACCTGTCAGCAGCACCGCCCGGATATCCGCTGTCTCTTCTGCGTCGGTCAGATGACCACGCAGCGCATGGTGCATGTCCTCATTGAAGGCATTGAGCCGGTCCGGCCGGTTCAGAGTTACAAGAAGATAACCGTCCCGCTGATGTGCGAGAACTGTCTCCGTGTCTGCCATGCGCTCCTCCCAAAGCATCACACAATTAGCTGAAATAGCCAAAAATTTGTGACATTAATGCATGTGAAAAACGCCCCGTCAAAGACAGATTTCGCCAAACCCGGTCCGGACCGGTGGGAACGCCCGGTTTGGCGGCGTTTTCCGGCGATCCTTCACGTGGCTCGCTGAATTGCGGCTGTCAAAAAGACCAGTACCGGCGATTGGCATCCTGACGCGATTCTGCGGATATTTACTTTGAACGCTGCTGGTTGGACCGGTATCTGCCAGCGTCAGGGCGCCATGTTCACTCGTAAATCCACTGCGGATAATTATTCTTTCGACCTGCCTCTCGAATTGGAACATCGAGATATCGGATTTTTCGCCGGAGTGGCCCGAACGGTCGCCAACAAGGCGACCGCTTGAGACTGAAATCAACTCTGAAAAGACGTCAGAGAACCGAGCGGACAGCCGTGACGGTGGCTGCAACGACCCGGTCGATTTCGCTTTCCGTGATGCACAGGGGCGGAGCGAACCCGAGAATGTCGCCTTGCGGCATCGCGCGTCCGACAACACCTTCCTTCAGCAGCGCGGCCGCGATTTGCGGGCCGGTTTTTGCGGACGGATCGAAGAAGGTGCGGCTGTCCCTGTCGGCCACGAATTCCACCGCACACAGCAGGCCGTCGCCGCGAATATCGCCGACATTCGGATGATCTGCGAGTGCGTTCTCCAGAGCCTTCTTGAAATAGCTTCCGGCATTTCCCGCATTCGTGACCAGGTCCAGCCGGTCGATCAGCTCCAGATTGGCGACACCGGCGGCCGCGCCGATAGGATGCGCCGAATAGGTCCAGCCATGGCCGATCGGGCCGAATTCATCGGTTCCGTCTTCCAGAACCTTCCAGACTCGGTCGGAAATGATTGACCCGGAAAGGGGCGCGTAGGCCGATGTCAAGCCTTTGGCAATGGTGATGAAATCTGCTTCGATACCGTAGTGGCCGGATCCGAACATGCTGCCGAGCCGACCAAAGCCGGACACGACCTCATCCGCGATCAGGAGAATGTCGTGTTTCTTCAGGATTGCCTGAATCGCGTCCCAGTAACCTGCGGGCGGCGGCACGATCCCGCCGGTTCCGAGAGCCGGCTCGCCGATGAAGGCCGCGATCGTATCCGCGCCTTCGCGCGCGATCAGGTCTTCAAGCTCCGAGGCGCAATAGGCAACGAACTCTGCTTCCGACAGGGACAGGTCGTCGCGCCGGAAGTAGTCCGGAGCGACCGTGTGCAGCACCTTGTCGAGCGGCAGGTCGAACTTCTTGTGAAACAGCTCCAGCCCGGTCAGCGAACCGGTCATCAGGCCGGAGCCGTGATAGCCACGCCAGCGCGAGATGATTTTCTTCTTCTCCGGCCGCCCGAGAATGTTGTTGTAATACCAGACCAGCTTGATGTTGGTCTCGTTCGCATCCGATCCGCCGAGGCCGAAATAGACTTTCGACATGTTGTCCGGCGCGCGGTCGAGAACCATCTTCGCGAGCGTGATCGAGGCTTCGGTGCCGTGACCGACATAGGAATGGTAATAGGCCAGCTCCCGGGCCTGGGCGGCAATGGCCTCGGCAATTTCGGTGCGGCCATACCCGACATTGACGCAATAAAGCCCTGCGAAGGCATCAAGCAGCCTGGTTCCGTCGCGGTCCTCGATATAGACGCCCTGACCGCCTGTCATGATCCGGTTCGGGCTTTCGCCGCGCGCGTGCTGTGCCAGATGCGTTGACGGGTGAAAGAAATTGTCGCGGTCCCAGGCGTCGAGGTGATCGTTCTTCAGCATGGTCTTTCCTTTATTCAGAAGGCAGGGGCCGTCATGAGCCTGTTCCTGCGGTCGGTCCTGATTTCATGAGTGTTTCGAGAATTTCCAGCCGGTTCATGCTTTCCGTTTCGGAGCTAGGGAGCGCATGTGTCCGGAAAGTGAATCGAGTGTGTCGTCAGGTCAAAACGGTCGTTCCGGCCTGGGCGCGCCTGACCCTTTCGAGCGCCAGTGTCGCCATTGCCGTATCCTGAACCCCTGTTCCGGTGAGGTCGCAGACCGTAATGTCGTCATCGGACCGGCGGCCTGCGGCGGCTCCGGTGATGACGTTGCCGAGTTCACTGACATTGCTCAGGCTGCCCGGTGGTCCCGCCGCGCGCGCGCTGCGCAGTTCCCCCATTGTTTCGCACTGGCTGATCCGGTCGCACACCACTGCGTCAGCGCGTTCGAGGATCCGGGGGTCCAGCTCGTTCTTGTCCTCCTGATCGGATCCCATGGCCGTGACATGAAGACCGGCATGCAGCCAGTCGGCGCTCAGTATGGGATCCCGGGCGGGTGTCGTGGTGATGACGAGCTGGCATTGGGCGACAAGATCGGCGGGGTCCGTGCAGGCCGCAACGTCGATGCCAAGCGCAGCGCTCAGGTCCGCTGCAAGACGCGAGGCCTTGCCGGCATCGCGCCCCCAGATCAGCGCCTTTCCGAACGGACGGACCTTTGCCGCGGCAACCAGTTGCAGGCGCGCCTGCACGCCGGTGCCGAGGACCCCGGCGGTGGTGACATTTGATGGAGCCAGAAGCCGGGCCGCGACCGCGCCCGCCGCCGCCGTCCGGATATCCGTCAGATAGCCATTGTCCAGAAACACGGCCTCGACCAGACCCGTTTTCGCCGAAAGCAGCACCATGAGACCGTTGAGACTTGGCAATCCGAGGCCCGGATTGTCGAAAAAGCCTGGAGAGATTTTCAGAGCGAACCCGTCGAGACCCGGTACATAGGCGGTCTTGACGTCCACTTCCGCATTGATCTCCGGCAGCGACATCGACAGGACCGGCGGCATCACCACCTGGCCCGCCGCCAGACTGGCAAAGGCATTCTCGATGCGGTCGATGACGTCCAGATCGAGATGAACGGTTCGGCGCAGGTCAGGCTCTGTCACGAGTATGATCTCATGCGGCATAGGAAGTGCCCCTCAGATGATAGTCGCCGAGGTCAACGTCCTGACCGGTCACGATACTGGTGAACCGGGTCATGTCCACGTTCCGTCCGGAAAGGATCGTGGCCACGGGACCATCGAAATCCGGCAGTTTGCCCGCGAGACACGCTGCGATGCCGACGACGCCGGCCCCTTCCGCCACATGGCCTTCCTCGTGGTAGAGAACCTGCATGGCCCGGCGGATTTCCTCTTCGGTGACAAGAACGACCGCGTCGAGAAGCTTTCGGCACATGTGGAAGGACAGCTTGTTGTTCAGGCCGATGCCGCCCCCGAGCGAATCCGCGAGACTTTCGACCTCCGTAACCTCGAGGGGTTTACCGGCGTCGAGGGAGGCCTTCATTGCCGCGCCGCGGTCCATGGTCAGCCCGAATATCCGGATCGCCGGGTTGATGGACTTTGCCGCCAGGGCAGCTCCTGCGGCCAGACCACCGCCCGAGAGCGGTATCAGCAACGTCTGCAAGCCCGGCAGATCTTCAAGGATCTCGAGGCCAACGGTGCCTTGCCCGGCGATGACGAGGGGATCGTCAAAGGGCGAAATCTCGGCAAAGCCCTGTTCGCCTGCGAAGCGTTGACAGTCGGCAAGCGCCGCGTCCTGGCTGGTCCCGACGATCCTGATCTCGGCGCCAAGCGCCTTGATCGCGTCAATCTTGGTCTGCGGCACGAGAGACGACATGCAGATCACGGCCCGGAGCCCCAGGGCTCGCGCGGCAAAAGCGACCGCACGCCCGTGATTGCCGGTTGAGCAGCAAACGAGCGTATGGGTTTCGGGGGCGACCTTGCGGGCCGCGTTCATTGCGCCGCGCAACTTGAAGGCCCCGGTCGGCTGCATTGTCTCCATTTTGAGGTGAAACGGCACTCCCGTCAGACCGCTCATGAAGGGGGAGGGCAGCAAGGGCGTCCTGACGATCTCTCCGGCAAGGATTTGCCGCGCCGCCAGTATGTCAGCAAGGGTCAGGTTCATGTCAGCTCTACCAGGTTCGCGTCATTGCGGGCGCGTCGTACGTTGCGGTCGCGGCATGCGTTGGCTGACGTGTCGAGTCAGTCGCGGCGCATATTTGTGTACAACGAAGCTAGATATCTTGTTTACAGCCGTCAATACCGAAGAAAAAGCTTGCCAGACGGCGTGAAGTGATTTCATTTGTATACAACTAAACATGACAGGAATGGCCATGCCCGGTTTGGATCTTCCGTTTTCCAGTACAGAATACGCGCGCCGTCTCGCGCTGATCCGAACCGACATGGAAAGGCGCGGCATCAACGTCCTGTTCCTGGAGGATCCGTCGAACATGGCGTGGACGACCGGCTATGACGGCTGGTCCTTCTACGTGCATCAGGGGGTGATCGTTTTTCTCGACGACGACCCCGTCTGGTGGGGCCGGCTGCAGGATGCCAATGGTGCCAGGCGCACGGTCTGGATGGATGATGACCACGTCGCGGCCTATGCCGACAATTTCATTCAGTCGACAGAACGCCATCCGATGCAGGATCTCGCTCGCCACCTTGATGCCGGGGGCTACTCCGGCAAACGGATCGGGGTCGAACTCGAAAACTATTATTTCTCGGCCAAGGCCTACCTGACCTTGCGCGACGAATTGCCGAATGCGGAGTTCATCGACGCGACCGGCATGGTCAACTGGCTGCGCGCCGAAAAATCCGCCGAAGAACTGGTTTTCATGCGCAAGGCCGCCCGGATCTCCGAGAAGATCATGGACGGGGTCTTTGAACGGGTTGAGCCGGGTATGCGCAAGGCGGATCTTGTTGCGGAGATCTACGCAGATGCCATCCGGGGCCTCGACGACGCCTGGGGGGATTACCCGGCCATCGTGCCGCTGCTTCCCAGCGGCGCGGACGCGTCCGCGCCGCACCTGACATGGGACGGCCGGTTCATGCAGGAGGGCGAGGCGACGTTTTTTGAACTGTCCGGCTGCTTCCGCCGCTATCACGCGCCCCTGTGCCGCACCGTCTTTCTCGGCCAGCCGCCCCGGTATCTTCTCGACGCCGAAAAAGCGCTCATAGACGGCCTCGAAGCCGGGTTGGACGCAGCGCGGGCCGGAAACACCGCCGGCGACATAGCGCGGGCACTTGCCGGGCCGCTCGCGGCGGCCGGCATTGAGCGCGGTGCGCGGGCGGGCTATCCGATCGGCATCTCCTATCCGCCCGATTGGGGCGAACGCACCATTTCCATCAGGGACGAGGACACCACCGTTCTGAAACCCGGCATGACCTTCCATTTCATGCCGGGCCTGTGGATGGACGGTTGGGGCCTGGAAATCACGGAGAGCATTCTGATCCGCGAGGCGGGCCCGGCCGAATGCCTTTGCGACAGGCCCAGGCGCCTGTTCGTCAAGACCTGAGGGCGCCATGGCGGCATCGCATCTGCTTTCTTCGACACGTGAGATTCTGGACAAGCTGATCGGGTTTCCGACCGTATCTGCCGACAGCAACCTGGATCTGATCGCCTACGCGGCCAATCTGCTGGAGGACTGCGGGGCCAGGGTCTCCGTGTCCGGCGACGGCACGGGCAGCAAGGCCAACCTGTATGCGACCCTGGGCCCCGAAACGGCCGGCGGTCTGGTTCTGTCCGGTCACACGGATGTGGTGCCGGCGGACCCCGCCGAGTGGCGCGGAGACCCGTTTTCAATGCGCGAAGCGGACGGGCGGCTTCATGGCAGGGGGGCGTGTGACATGAAAGGCTTCATCGCCGCCGCCCTTGCCAAGGCGCCGGAATATGCGGCGCTCGACCTGAGGCGGCCGCTGCACTTCGCCCTGACCTATGACGAGGAGGTCGGCTGTTTCGGCGCGAGGCAACTGGCCGAGGACCTTCGCCGGTCGGAGCTGCTGCCCTCGGTCGTCATTATCGGCGAGCCGACCGAAATGCGGGTCATCGAGGGCCACAAGGGTTGCTATGAATACACCACGTCCTTTCACGGTACCGACGGTCACGGCTCGGAGCCGGAGAAGGGCGTTAACGCGATCCATGTCGCTGCCCGGTTCATCGGCCGGATACTTGAACTCGCCGAAGACATGCGCCTGAAGACCGGCGCCGACAGTGCCCGCTTCTCGCCGCCCTGGACGACCCTGCAGACCGGCCGGATCGAGGGGGGCTCCGCGCGCAATGTCATAGCCCGTCACTGTACCGTCGAGTGGGAGATGCGCCCTGTCCGCGAGGCGGACGCGCAGCAGGTCAAGGCCGCGCTGGAAGCCTATTGCCGGGATGATCTGCTGCCGCGCATGCGGGCTGTCTGCCCGGATGCGGACATCGTCACCGAGGTCATCGGTGAAGTGGCGGGGCTCGCCGTCATGAACGAGAACGAGGCGCGGGACATCGTCAGGGCACTGACCGGCGCGAACCTGTGCGACGTGGTCGCCTTCGGCACCGAGGCGGGCCTGTTCCAGGCCCTTGGCATGTCCGTCGTCGTATGCGGACCCGGGTCGATCGCCCAGGCCCATCAGCCGGATGAATTTGTCAGTCTCGACCAGTTGGACAAGTGCCTGGACATGCTGACCGGACTTGAGAAAACGCTGGTGCATCCGGCATGACCGATTTGCCCGACAGCAGTGCCGCCGACGTCGCGCTCAGGCTCGAAAACGCCGCCGGCGCGCAGGAACGCTTCCAGATCATGTATTCGGTTCTGCGCGACCGCATCTGCACGCTTGTCTATCCGCCGGGAACGCAGCTCGGCGAAGAAGCGCTGGCCGAGGAGTTCGGCGTGAGCCGGTCGCCCTTGCGCAAGGCCTTGCAGATCCTGGAAGCGGACGGCTTGCTGCAATCGCAACAGGGGATCGGGACGCTTGTGACCGATGTCGATCTGGACGCGCTTGCCCAGGTTTACCAGTTGCGCCTGGAACTCAACGAACTCACCGGCAGACTGTCGCCGGCGACTGTGAATGACGCATTGCTGCAGGAATTCGGCGCGATGAACCGTCGGGCGGCGGTGCTGCGCGCACAACTGGACCGGCATGAGTTCGCGCGACTGAACATCGATTTTTTTCATGTGTTTCAGCTTTTGAGCGAAAATCAGCCACTGCGCGATCATTCGGAAAAACTGTTCTACCAGACCTGCCGCATCTGGCTGACCTTGATCCCGGAAGCGGCGCTCGAGCGCGAGGTAAAGGTATTTTGCAGCGAGATCGAAGAGATCACGACTGCCGTCAACTCCGACGATCTGGAAGCTGCCGCCCTGATCAGGCGGGCGCATCTGTCCATGGGCTTCAAGCGGTTGCGCAAACACAAGAAGTTGGATGCGATCGCCTGAAACCTCGGCGGCTGTTCCATCGGCGCAATCCCGAAGGTGATCGCCGGATCGCCTCGGGCAGTCCGTTTCGAACTCGGTTGAAACAAGCAACCTGGGACATGACACCAGCCAGACGCGGACTTAGCCTGACCCTCTGATTTCTTGACATCGCATGGAATCGCCGACGTCCCATTCCGCATCACCAGTGCTCGAATTGGAGAAAGGGTGCCTGAGCAAACGGCAATCGGTCGAAAACGACTCGCCTGCCTCGTCCAGCAGGGTGTTTGGGACATGCCTGTCGAAACAATGCCGCTTGCCATGGGCTACCTCAAGGCCATGGTCGACGCCGATGAACTTCTCGGTCGCGAAGTCGATGTCAGGATTGCCAATTTCGGCGGCGGCGCGACCCTTCAGCAGATGGTTCGGCGCCTGTTCAGCGGTCCCATGCCGGACATACTGGCATTCTCAGTATTCGGCTGGAACATCCAGGCTTTCGGACGGCTCGCGGAGACCTTCAAGCAAATCAATCCGTCCGGCTGGGTGGTCTTCGGCGGGCCGCATGTCGCCCATCAGGCCGAACGGGTGCTCGCCAGATGGCGCGGTGTCGACGTCGTGGTCAATGGAGAAGGCGAATTCGTCTTTTGCGACCTGCTGCGCGCCTGTGTCGCCGGCGGGCGTGTCACCGAACTGGACAGCATCGACGGTATCTCCTTTGCCGCCGGCGACGGCACGGTGCGCACGACAAGACCCCGCGACCGCATCGGCACCCTGGACCGGATACCGTCTCCGTTTCTCTCCGGCGCCATTGAAATGAAAGACGCCGCTGGCCGGTTTCGCTATGACGCGGCCCTGATGGAAACCAGTCGCGGTTGCCCCTATGCCTGTTCCTTCTGCTATTGGGGCGGGGCCATCGGACAGAAGGTCCGCGCCTTCTCGCGCGAACGCCTGAAGGCCGAACTCGATTTTTTCGGTTGGCACGGGATTGAGAGCCTGGTCCTTTGTGACGCGAACTTCGGGATGCGCGAAGCCGATCTCGTGTTCATCGAGGACATCATTCAGGCGCGAGAAACACACGGGTTCCCGCGTCATCTCATCACCTCGTGGTCCAAGAACAAGTCGGAGACCTTCTTCGAGGCGGTCCATCTGGTGAAAAGTTCCGGCCTGTGCAGCACGTTCACCCTGGCCCTGCAGACACTCGACGAAGACACGCTGCAACACATGGGCCGCAAGAACATGCGGATCAATCAATGGAAAGGCGCGGTGGACCGTCTCGATGCACTCGGGGTGGACAGTTACGCCGAACTGATCTGGGGCGCTCCAGGCGAAACCTATGATGGTTTTATCGAGGGGTATGACCGTCTTGCGGAACAGGTTTCCTGTATCGCGGTGTATCCGCTCCTGCTTCTGCCGAATTCCCACTACGCCGACAACCGTGCAGCCCACGGACTGGTCACGTTGCGCACGCTCGAGGATGACTTCGAACGTGTCTTGAGCCACGACGCCATGACGATTGACGACAACAGGAAAATGATGCGGTTTCTGTTCTGGGCGCGCATCCTGTCCGAGAACTCGGTTTTTCGGAACATCTGGTCACCGCTGCTGAAGCTGGCCGGAATGTCTCAATCACAGGTTCTTCTCGCCCTCGACACCTGGATCGACGCCCAGACCGACAGGATCTCCGGGTTGCTCCGTGCCGTCCGGGACCAGATGGCGGACAGCCTTGATGCCTCGCGCTACACTGCGGGGCTGCGGATTTTCTACACCGAAGCCGGCGTTACGGACATGCTCCTTGCCTGGTGGACGCAATCGATAAGGCCCCTGGTGCCGGCACCGCACGCGGAACTGCTGGACGACATTTTCGCCTACGATTTGGCAACCCGCCCGATATACGACGATCTGGAACGGCCCGACTGGCGGTTGCAACAGGAGCCGGCGGTCGAGACCGTCCAAGGAGAGTGTTTCTACGTTATCGACTGCCAGGAGATCTCCAGCGACGTTCCCGAACTTGTTCGCCGCATCAAGGCAGGCGAAAGGAATCTGTCGCGGGGTGTCCGTGCTGCGGGCGGCCTGTATTTTCGCACCGGGTTCCAGCGCTGTTTCGCCAACCAGGAATTTGCCCCCCGATACGTCGGCAAGACCCGGGCCATGGTCGAGGCTGCGAACCGAAGTCGCAGTCAGACCCTGTCGCCCGGCCACCCCGGCGCCGGAACAAGCTCCGGGAAACACGGAACAATCGAGGAAACCAGCACCAGAACAAGTCGGGTCAGCCATGCTTAAACTTTCGTCCAGTGACGTTGAAACATACAACCGGCAGGGATTTCTGATCACAGGTCACAAGATCGGAGCAGACCGTCTGTCGACCCTTCATCGCGCGGTGGAGAGCGTCATAGAGGCCAATCCCGATGTCAGGCCCGAGCGGCTGGTGAACATCCATCAACCGGGCCGCAATCCGCAGGGCCTCGTCGGAGACCAGCGCTTTCTGGATATCGCGCGGGATCCGGATATCGTCGATCTCGTGAACGATGTCATCGGCCCCGACATCATTCTCTGGGGCGCCCAGCTTTTCTGCAAGCCGGCCGGCGACGGCATGGCCGTGCCCTGGCACCAGGACGGCTACTACTGGCCGATCCGCCCCTTGGCGAATTGCACCGCATGGCTGGCCCTGGACGCGTGCACGGTGGGCAACGGTTGCCTTCGGGTGATATCGGGGTCCCACCGCGAGCGCAGGCTGTTCTCCCATTTGCGGGAGGCGCGGGAGGGCCAGGTCCTCGATCTTGAGGTCAAACCGGAAGAAATCGACGAAACCAGTATTGTCGACGTTGAACTCGAAGCAGGGCAGGTTGCGCTTCTCGATGTTTTCCTGGTCCACGGATCCAATCCGAACCGGTCCGCCCATCGCCGCGCTGCGCTTGCGATGAGATACATTCCCGGCACCTCCTACATCGACATGGAGCTGTTTTCACCAAGAGCGCTCTGGTTGCTGCGTGGCAAGGATCACACGGGACGCAACGACTTCGATGTCTTTCACCGGGAATTGACCCGGGAAGAAACCTGACAAGAGGGGCAGGTGAGAGGGCCTATTCATGATCTGGGCGGACTTCGGCGAACCGGGCTTGCTGGAAGCCTTTGAACAGGGGAAACGCGCGCCTGCGAACGAGGATCAGGCGGCTCCCCTGCGCCAGTTCAGCGAGGCACTGTGGACAACGGTCTCCGCCAGGTTGCCGCGACACGAATGTCAGTTCGTCAAGCATTGCGCGCAATGGCACAAGGACACGCTGCAGGCGGCCAGGTCCGATGACCTCGCAAAGGCCCAGCGGCTTTCAAAGGAGATCTGGAAAGTCGCGCGGTCGCGCGCCCTGTCGCCGCTCGCCTGCATGCTGATGGATGTCTTTCTGCCGCCGGCCGACGCTTATCTGGCCTACCGCCTGGGCAATTATGAGGGCGCCCGCGCGTTGCTTCTGAAAATTTCGGCGCTCGATGAAACGCTTGTGGGGGCGCACGACCTGCCTTTGTTGAGCGTGCACAGACTTCAGCTTTGCCACAACCTGATGCGGGTTCACACGCGGCTTTCGGAAAACGGGGCGGCGGCAAGGCTGGGCGCCATGCTCCTCGACTATATCGAGTTTCGCACCGACCCGGTGGCGCCTGAACTAGTGTCCAGGCGGGAGGTGCTCGATTGTGCCTCCACCCCGGTCCTGTCGTTCTATTTCGACAAGATCTGCGGTGAAATCGCGGTCGCACTTGCCCAGGCACCCGCTGACAGCGCAGCCGGTCTGTTCCGATTAATCCGCGCGCACGGGTCTTGCGGAGGCAGCGAATTCGCTCCCTTCGCGCACAAATGGATTGGCTTGAAGGAAAAGGCGTTGCGCGGTGATCTTGCCGGGTTCAGGGCTGCGGTCATCCCCCTGTTGCGCGGCGGGAGATCGACCGAGCCTCTTTTATGGTACGCAGCGATCATCGAGGTTATCACGGTCGCACGGACCTTCGATGACGTCCCGGCGCAAGCGTTCGCCGAGCGCCTCGCCCGGGCCGCAACGGATCTGCCGGACGCGCCGTGGATCATGGCGGCCGTCCTGGATCAACCGGTCGCGCGTCAGGCCCTGTCAGCCAATTGACCGGGTCTTATCGGTTCTGTGCCCTTGCAGGACATGACATCCCCCTTTCTTTGCACAAGCCGCGCAACCGGTTGGCGTTTTCCCGCCACGAAACGGCAAGCCGTATCCCTGGCACATAAGCAATTTGAGAGAAGACGGAGGGGCTTGGCCTGCGTCACCTTTGCGGTATTGCGGCGATCCGGGATGCAAGGCCGGGCGGGAACGACCTCCGGGCGGCGCCAGCAATGTGTCGCAAACCGCAACAACCACGTCGACGGCCGGGCCGTCCACCAGGGGAGACCGGTATGCAGGAATTCGAGGTCATGGATGTCGTGGCGGTGTCACGGGAATCGTTTTCAGCGGGGATCAGGCGTGCCGTCGAAGAAGCGCTTTCGACGCTCGGTGACCGTCTTGAAAGTGTCGAGATCGACCCACCGTGGAATGTCGCGTTGACCAGCGACGGGCAGGTTGAATTCCGCAACACCGTGCGCCTGATCTACAGGTCGAACAAATAACCGGCCTTTTCGCGCTTTCAGTCATCACGAGGAATTCGGAAAATGGGCACGTTCAAGGTGAAGGACTTTGTCGGGGTCTCCAGAAAGACGTTCTCCGACACCTACCGGGATGCGATCAGGCAGGCGAAGACCGTCGTGCCAGGTGACATCGGCGGCGTGGAAGTCTCACCGCCTTTCTACGTCGTGATAACCGAAAACCGCGAGATCGAATTCCGATCCACGGTGCGCATTGTCTACGAAACGGATGACTAGGCACGGTTCCGGAAACGGCCCCGTCACGCTTGCCGTCATCTGCGACCCGGACGGGGCGCATTATTTCTGTTCCTTGAGAATCCTGTCCTCTGCCTGCAGGATGGTTTGCCAGCCGGACTTTGTTTCCTTGATGTAGTCTTGCCACTTTTCATCGATCTCGTTGTCGATCGTCACGATGCTGCCGGCGCCATCCGGCGCGATCGTCAGGTAGACGTTGCAGGGGTCTGACTCGTCAGAGTCGGGTGTGTTCCACGTAAACACGAGCCGATTGGGAGGCTGGAACTCCAGGTAGGTGCCCCAGTGGCAGAATTCCTCGCCGTCACGCATGTCGCAGAACAGGAACCTGCCGCCAATCCTCGGGTCGATTTCGACGCGGGCGATCTCGCCTGTCAAACCCATCGATTGCAACGCGTCGCTCATCCAGTCTCGCACCTTGTCGGGCTCGATCCAGCCGTTGAAGACGTCTTCCACCGGCGCGTCGAATTTCTGCGTGACCTTGACGGAAATAGGCTTTCCCATGTCCTGACCTCTGCGGTTGCCTATGGATCATCTTAACAAACGCCCGAAACGCTGTTTGGTTCCCACAGCGCGCGCCCCAAGGAAAAAGTCGCGAGGCGGAAACCTCAAGATACTGGGCCCTTTGGCCTCCATACCCGGCGCCGGATGAGAGCCGTCAGGCCTTTGCACTGCACCTCATGGTCACCCGGTAGCCGTTCCGATAATCGAACAGGGGCACCGGATTGGCCAGATCCGCGCCGAACCAGTCGTAATACCTGAATGCGCCATACCCCGCCTTTCCAAGCAGAAACTCCAGGGCGCCCTTTGTCGGATACCCCACCGGAACCCAGGGGTCGCTGGTACTGGTATCGACCGACATGCCCTCGCGCTGGGTTTCATCTTCGTGCAGCAGTATGAGTGGTTGCTCGGAAAGAAATCTGGTGAGCTGTTCCATGAAGAACCTCCCGTAGATGCCTTTCGACAGTTCCAGCCAGTCGGGCGGTTCGTGAAACCCGACGGGCACGCCGACCTGTGTATCCACGATGACGTGTGCCGGCTTCAGTCGGCAGATCTCCTGGATCAGCAAGGGGATATGAGCGGTATGATAGAGATAGCCGAGGCACATGATGACGTCATACTGTCCGGCCTCGAGTGTCGATATCGTGCTCAGGGCATCGCCGCACAGGAACGTGTACCGTTCGTCCGCGATCTGCTGGGTTTGCATGTTCACGACACTGTTTCGGACCAGGTAGGGCCTGATTTCAATGCCGGTGCAATGGCGCGCGCCCGCCGTGAGGGCTGCGAAACTCCAGCGTCCGTCGTGACTTGCGATATCAAGCAGGCGGCTGCCCTGGATGATGTCGCGATTGTCATCGATTATGGCACGATGGCGTTCGTTCAGACGGTCCCTGTCGGCGCCGGTTTGGCTGGTCTCCAGAAATTGAGGGTAAAGGTCAAAGAACCCGCCGCCGTCCGCGGCCCGGTGGTCCTTTTGCACAATGGGCATTTCGTTCATTTCGGAAACCCTTGACGCTGAATTGGTTGCGGAACTGGTCTGGCGAACGCAGGACAGCGGCGGCCGCTTTGTCGAACATTCGGCGGTCGCTCGTCAGGAGTTTTTGACACGGTGTGCGTTCCTTAAAAGCGGATCAAGGGTCTGTTTCCAGGCTCTCCAGACCCATGAAGGGATCGGCCGTGGGATGCTTCACTCTCAGGCAGACGCTTTCGGGCGATACCATGTCTGCGGACTGGTCGTAGCTGTACAGCAGCGTCACCCGTGCCCGTGCCGTCGGACCCACCCGCGCGACGCGGTGAAGGGAGCGCCGTCCCATGAACAGGGTGAAGGCACCGGTTGGAATTTTCAGGGACCGGGGCGTATCGACGCCGTCGAACACACGCCGCAACCGTTCGTCATTCTCGTCGTCTTCAGTCCGGATCAGGGGAACGTAGTCGAAGGTTCCACCGACATCCGCCTCCTGGATCATGAGCGACACTGCCCATTCGTTCGCGTCGAAGTGCCAGCCGAACCGCTGGTTCTCACGCATGACGTTGATCATCACTCCGAGAGTTGGGCAAGCCCAGCGATACAGCGTATCGAGATCGAGCAGACGGCGTACGAACTCGGTCAGTTCGTCGAATTGAAACAGATCGAGGCAAGGTCCGTCCGCAGCGAGCTGCTCGGTTGTCAGGATACCGACATCGCGCAGGTGCAGCCGCCGGCGCGGATGGTCCTCCGCAAAGCCGCGATTGTCTTTCCAGCCATAGGCGGTGGCCGGGTACTTGTTGGGGCGAGCCTCGCCTTCGACGGCCTCGATTTCCCGGGCCATTTCCCGTGTCGCGGCCTCTGTCAGGAAACCGGGCAGCACGCACAGCGTTTCCGCGCGCATCATTTCGTGGCACCGCTCGATAAGCGCAGCCGCGCGCGGGCTCGACAGGTCGTGTATCGGGTATTGATCGAGGTCGATGTAATGCGCCAGTCGCTCAAAACGCCGTTCGTTTTCAGCACGGCTGGCTGACTGGCTGCTGGCTATTGCCACGGTCGTCTCCTTGTCTTCATCCGGGTCTTCACCTTGGTCTTCATCGGGGCCTGCGCCCGGCGGTTGGTGGGTGTTGCGAATATCGGCGCTTCTGGAACGGTGCTTCTTTTGCCGGGCCGGGTCTTCTCCTGAATTGCCTGCTGGGGCGGCGACTGCCGGCCGGAGACCCGACATGCGCTGCGCAACCTGGGAGAAGATGCCAGGGGCGGCGGACCCCTAGATTTTGCTGATCTGAAAGGCAGCTGTCATGGTTTCGCAAAGCAACAAGGAGCGCACATTCGCGCGCCTGTCCCGCCTCGAGGCGCTTCCCGATATACTGCCGTCGCAGCCGGGAGTTCCGCGCGTCGATGTGTCCGTTGCAGTGCGCAGCGGTGCTTTCGCGAGTTCAGATGCGCAAACACGGGCAAGACTTGACGTGCCCGCGGAAGACGTCTTTGCGTCGGCCACGTCCTTCCTTTCCAGGACCTGCGGCTACGAGGACCAGGTCGCCCGGTTCGCGGAGGCCGGCATGCTCTTTTTCTATCCGAGGCGCGATCTCCTGGACGCGTCCCTGGACGAACGCCGGGCGCGGGGCGGAAACGGAGCCGTCAGCCGGGTCTTTGTCGACGACGGGCGCCTCCTTCTGGAGACGGGACGTGTGCTGATCGGTTTCGACCTGGAAACGCGGGAGGCGGACCGGAAGCTGATCATGGACCGCGCCGGTCTTCTGGAACTTGCCGGATCCGGCCTGCCGCAGGGTGTCTGGCGCGCATTGGTTCTGGATGGCACGCCGGCAGTCGAGAAGTGCCTGAACCTGCTGGACGAAAACAAGGTGACCTTCGCCGAACCGGACTTCATCGAACAGGTCGGCGGACGGCTGACACCCGACGATCCCCTGTTCGCTCAGCAGTGGCACCACAAGGCGATTGACTGCGAGGCCGCCTGGGACATGTCCCTCGGCACCGACGTCAGGGTTGCGATGATCGACAACGGTTTCAAGACCGATCACGGCGATCTTGCGTTTGCCGCAGGATCCGGGTTCTTCCGGACAACTTCCGACTTTCAGGACGCGGATTTTGTCCCGGGCACTCTGGGAATGCCGGAGGGCGACCATGGCACGGCGACGGCGGGCATGATCGCCGCGATCAAGGGAAACGGTTTCGGCGGTTGCGGCGTGGCGTTCGAATCGAAGCTGATGGGGATTTCCTGCCTCAACGACCAGGTCGGGACCCAGTCGACCCTTGGACGCGCGATTGCCTATGCCGCGCGGCCTGATCTCGAGGGCCGCACGGAGACCGGAGCCGACGTGATATGCTGTTCGCTCGGGCCCGATGGCGCCGTCTGGCGGATGAGCGAGACGCTGCGGCTTGCTATCGAATTCGCGGCCACGCAGGGACGCGGCGGGCTGGGATGCCCCGTATTCTGGGCGTCGACCAATGGCAACTACCCGATCGGGGCCGACGAAGTCTGTTCCCATCCCGATACCATTGCCATCGGCCGGTCCACGGAGGCCGACACCGACGATTCTTCGGGTTACGGGCGCGAACTCGAGTTCCTCGCCACTGGCGCGCGCGTCCGGTTGCCGTCGGGCAACGGTGGCTACGGTTTCAAGCACGGCACCTCGTTCGCGGCGCCCTGTGCGGCAGGGGTGGCCGCCCTGATGCTGTCGGTGAACAGTCAGTTGACGGCCCGGGAACTGCGTCAGATGATGCGCGACTCGTGCGACAAGATCGGCACGTTGCCCTACATCCTGGGGCGCAATGCAAGGTTCGGATGGGGCCGCATCAGCGCCCGACGGGCTGTCGAGGCCGCACGGGCCGGTGTTTAGGCGGGCAGGGAGGACGGGACCATTCCCGATCGCAAGCAAGAAATCCTGAGGCGCCTTTCCGGGATGGAAATCGTGAACGATGTCCACGTTTCTCCTCCCGGCCCCGCGCATTCAGCAGACACATCTGGTGGGGCGCCGGGACCTCTGGCACCCGGTTCTCCGCTTCCGGGAAACCTGCCTGCCGGATCGTTGCAGAGCCTTGTGGACTCGGGTTGGGCCGTGGTGCCGCATGTCGCAGGAGCTCCCCAGGGCAGGGACGAAGACGCCTTTCTGCCCCTTGCGACCGGTGAACACGGCGGCCTGTTTGTTGTGACAGGCGCATTGACCGTGCAGTTCGACGCGCATTTGTCTGAAGACGATATTGCCCGCCTGCTGGCCGATCATGGATTGCATGTCCGGCGCAAGCTCGGCTTCGGCGGCCTGTATCTGGTCAGCGGGGCGGGAGACCAGGCCCTCGCAAAAGCCATGGATCTCAACGGGCTCGACCAGGTGTCCTTCGCCGAACCGGTTCTGGTCGAACCGCTGGGTGCGCGCTGAGCGACGTTTGTCCCACAATTCGAAATACATGAACAATTCGGCGCGGCGGCAGGCCATTGGTTGATGCCGGTCAATCAGCGCGGCGCCTCGACGCGATAGATGGTCTGCATGTTTCCGCCGGAAGAATGATGCGGCTGTTTTTCGCGGGGCGCATGGAATGTTTCGGCGCGGGTCGGCACAAGCCCCAGGTCCCGGACATAGCCGGAAATGTCGGCGTCGGTATATGTGACGGTCTGGTAGAACGCAGGGCCCATGTCGAGCAGGAAACCCGGGCCGGTTGCCGCGTAGGAATCGCCGATCATCACCGAGAAGACGACCGCGCCTCCAGCATCCGTCACAGGCAGGAACTTGCGGAAGATGGCATCCATCATAACCCGGTCGATATGCGAAAAGACGCTGCCCAGAAGGACGACGTCGGCCTCCCGGATGGCCTGGGCTTCGAGCGCGCTTTCGATCGCGCCGAATCGGGCTCTCGGATCCGCGCCGAACGTGCGGCCGGCATAGTCCAGACAGGCGTCTCCGTGCTTGCTCGGGGTCCCTTCGACTTCAAGTCCGTAGTACCGGAAATCAATCAGACGTCCGGTCAGGAAATTGAAAAACCGGCCGAACCCGCAACCGTAATCCAGAACGGTCATGCCCTCCCGGTAATGCGGGCCCATGGCCTGAGCGAGACAGGCGCACCACAGAGAGGAAACCGGCTCGTCGTCGCAGCCGACACTTCCCACATCCGGTACACGCCCCTCGATCAGTTTCGGATAGGGCGTGTGTTGCCATTTCCCGGTCCACAAAGCGTCTTCGAACAGCATGGTCAGGTCTCCGCTACAGGCATTTGCGCAATTGAGTCCCGGGCGTCGCCGGCGATCCGGAGACGCAGGCGTTTCAGCTTGTGATAGTGGGGCAGGCAGTTCTCACAGGCGCGCCGGAGGCGTGGATGGTCGTCCGGCGACGGATAATCGCGCTGCCGGTTCTCCGAGAACCCGGTGCTGGCCGACAGATGCCGGTGCCAGCTCGGATCGCCCCACCAGTTGGCGCCGAAAGCATCGGGAATTCCCCGTTGCCAGCACAAGGCATCCGGCCGATAGCGCAAGCCCACCGCCGCGCACCACGCGGCGACCGTATCCTGCGGCCTGGCAACAATGTCGGCCGCGTCGATCACGACCGGCGTTTCTCCGGTGCGTTCCACCGCCTCAACCATCGTGACCAGGGCGGCGTAGCCGGTTTCCTCGTCGCTCATGTCCGGCATGCGCGCAAAAAGCGAGGGAAGCGCCTCGTTCGGATCACGGATCAGGAAACTGTTGCGGAACAGGGCGAGAAACGCAGGGGTCACATGCCGGACCACATGATAGGCGTGATCCTTCACGAACACCGGCTTGTCCGCGGCCGCGTCCAGCACCTGCCGCAGGATATGGTCGAACCGCAGACCCGGATCGGGGCTGACATCCGTGCGGCGCGGACTGATCCGCTGGTCGCTGAAATAATAGGGGCGGGCGAAGGGTTCGTCGAACACCTGGTGATCGCCCCGCTCGAACATCATTCTGCCCATCGCGGTCGACCTTGCCCGGGCGTGGCACCACAGGGCGAGAGGCTTTGTCATTGTGCGACCTCCAGACGATCCATGTACCAGCGCGCTCCGCCATCCACTGCAATGTCCTGCATCGTGATCGCGCCGGACGTGTCCAGGCACAGGTGAACGACAATGCTTGCGATCTCGTCGGGATCCACCAGCCTGCAGCGCGGCATGAGTCGCGTCAGCGCGTCCAGCAACGCCTGCGGTTCAACTTGTTCCGTCCTGGCCAGAGCGCCGATGGCCGCGCGCGCCATGGCCGTGTCGACCCAGCCCGGACTGATCGTATTACCGGTCACATTATGCCGTGCCCCGGTCAGTGCCGCGGAACGTGTCAGCGAAACAACCCCTGCCTTCGCAGCGGCATAGGCGGGATATTCCGCCGATCCGAGCAGGGCGATATCGGACGCGATCGAGATGATCCGGCCCCAGTTGCGATCGATCATGACCGGCAGGCAGGCCCGCAAACATCGAAACGTGCCGGACAGCATGGTCCCGATCTCGTCGTCCCAGTCGGCATCCGAAAGCATGCCCAGGCCGGCACTGTGGCAACTGCCGGCCGCGCAGACGAGAATATCGATCCTCCCGTGTCGTTTGAGGACCTTGTCCATGAAGGCGTCGACGGATCGGGTCGAACGCACATCGATGTCGTGTCCCGAGATCCCGTCGCCGGCCTTTCGGGAGCCGATCACGACCTCGGCTCCTGCCTCCGCGAGCCGGTCTGCGACCGCCGCGCCGATACCGCCGGTGCCACCGGTCAGAACAGCCACCCGTCCCGCGAGTGCCTTGCTCATGGTCCGATGTCTCCGGCGCCGGAGCCGGGGCGCCGGCACAGCACGATCTGCAGGCTGGTGGACCCCGTGTCTTCGGAAAAGCAGCGAAATGACGGGAAGAACTCCGGTCTGGTCGCTCTTTTCAGCGCCGCCAGCCGGGACAGTTCTTCATGAAAACGCACTGCCGTGCTGTCCGCCCGCAAGGTCAGGCAGAGAAGGCCATCGGGCCTGAGCACGTCAAGGAGGTTGCCGATGGCACGGGCCGGGGCGTGTCCGATCGTGAAAACGCCGCATGCGATGACCGCATCGAACTCCGGACCGAAGGGCAGGGGGTGACCGATGTCGGCGACGACGTGACCGTCATAAACCGCTTTTGCGCGGGCCTGCCCGATCATCCGGGGAGAGAGATCGACCGCGCTGATCCGCGAATACCCCCGAGCGTTCAACGCGGCACCGACGAGCCCGGTCCCGGCACCCGCATCCAGCACCCGGGCCGATGCCGGCAGCAGGCGAGCCAGTTCCGCCGCCGCGCGTTGCGCACCGGTATATCCCAGTGCCTCCTGCACATGCCGGTCATACACCTCCGCCCAAATGTCGTATCGATCCCCTAGGTCTTTCGCGCCGTCGGCGGCATAAACCCACTCGATACGCGCCAATGCCTCGTTCAAAGCCGCGGTTCCGGTGTGCCCGCTAGCCAATGTGGTAAGCCTCCGCGGCATTGCCGCCGAGTATCCGGTCCCGGTCGGTCTCGGACAGGTGCGACAGCGTCTTTTGCAAGGTTCTCACCGGATCGGCATGGCCTTCTTCGTGGGGATAGTCCGATGCCCACATGAACTTGTGTGCGCCGAGCAGGTTGACCATGGCGTCGAATGTGAATTCGTCGGTTTCGCCGGCAACCCAGCACTGGCGCGCGAAATAGCTGCTCGGTTTCATTTTCATGATGTGGTGCCCGGTCATTTCATAGGCCCGGTCCATCCGGTCGACAAAATGGGCAATCCAGCCGCAACCGGATTCAAGCACTCCGATCGACAGACCGGGAAAACGCTCAGGTACACCGCCCTGGAACATGGAAGCCAGCGCGATCTGGCAATCCACCGCATACATCATGTTCAGGAACCACGTGTTGCGGCCGAAGGTAGTCTCGTGGAGCTGGCGCCCCGCATGAAGCGGCGAATTGCTGATGTGAAAGGCGACCGGCATTCCGCGATCCTCGCATTCGCGCCAGATCGGATCGTAACAGGCACCACCATAGGAAATTCCGCTCATCGGCACGGGCGTCAGATAGAGACCACGGGCTCCCAGATCCGCGGCGCGCTTCAGTTCCGAAAGGCCCTGTTCGATATTGGCCAGCGGGACCATGGCGATCGGAACGATGCGGCTCGCATAGGGTTTGCAGATGTCGTTCAGCCAGTCGTTGTAGACCTGGCAATAGGCCAGGGCCAGGTCGGCATCCTCGCATTCGCTCTGCCAGCCCAGACCCAGGGACGGATACATCAGCGAAACATCGATCTTTTCACGGTCCATCCAGCCCAGACGTTCCTTCATGTCCCGCGCGGCAGGGGGCACATGCCCTTCATAGGAAGGTCCGGTCTCGACTTTTTCATCGTCCCACTTCTGGCGTATGTCGTCATCCAGCGTGCCGAAGGACCCCAGAGACCCGCCTTGCACGATCTGAGACTTGCGTCCGGCAATTTCCAGGTATTCGGCTCCGTCCTGATCGACCCGGATTCGCAAGGCACGCTCCTTGAAACGGGGCGCAAGATTTTTTTCCCACAAGTCCGCGGGTTCCAGAACGTGGCCGTCTACATCGATAACAAAGCCCATGGGTATCTCTCCGCCAGATAATGCCGGTATCCAGACCGCAGGGCCCCGGCGACCTCACGGTAATCTTGCAGTCAAGGCTTCATCTACTCTTGAATTGCTGCATCGGCTTCTGGTGTGACGGTGGTTGTCGGAGCCGCCGACCTTCAGGAAATCCCGTGGTGACCCGCAAGCTGGCGGTCAGACGCACTCCCGACGCGCTGTCTGCGTGGACGCGGCGATGAACCGGTCAAGATCGTCAGAGCGGTGATACAGGCGCGTCGAAACGCGAACCGCGCTGGCTGTCCGGCCGTGCAGCGGAAAATCGACCCGCTTGACGATGATGCCGTGGTCCGTTTCCAGCCGGGCGATAAAGCGGTCGATCCGTGTCGGGTCAAAGATTGCGCCGGCATCGCGGAACGGATTATAGGCGGTCAGCCCGCTCAACAGCCTCGGGTCGCCATGCGGTGAAAACAGGTTTCCGGATCCCAGCTCAGCCACGATCCGGTCGCGCAGGCTGGTCGACAGACCCAGAATGGCTGCCTCGATCCGTTTGCGTCCGAGCGCCTGCCAGATTTCGCAGGCCGTCTCGAGAGCCTGCAGCCGGGCGATGCTGGCGGCGCCGGCGTTCTGGACATACTCCGCGATATCGTAGGTGGGGTGTCGGCCGCTGGTGCGCGCCGGCAGGCCGCCTTCGAGTGGATACCAGATCGACGCTGCCGGCCAGAATACCGGCAGAGGATTGGGGTTGTATTCCGCCAGAACGCGATTGCGAATGTAGACGAGACCCGTGCCGGGTGGACCGCATTGCCACTTGTTTCCGGAGCCGGCCGCGAAATCGGCACCCCAGTCGTGAAAGTCGATGTCCAGCATGCCGGGCACATGAGCAGCGTCGACCAGCGTAATCGCGCCGTGCCGCTGTGCCAGACCCGCGATTTCCCGCACCGGCAGCCGCGTACCGAGATTGGCGGTCAGCGCCGAGAACAGAACCAGCCTGGTGCTGTCGGACACCTGTTGTTCAAACCGCGCCAGAATGTCTTCCGCGGTCTGATCGTGGCCGAACGGGAGCGTCACGACTTTCAGGCGTATGCCCAGCCGGTCGCGCAGGACCGCCAGCGGCGCAAGACTGCCGAAATGTTCGTTGTCCGTCACAACAACTTCGTCTCCGGGGGAAAGGTCCAGTCCCAGCAGGATCTTGGAGATTGAATCCGTGGTGCTGTTGGTGATCGCGATCTCGTCCGTCTCGCAGCCGAAGCTCAGCGCCAGGTTGGCGCGGATCCCGCCGAATGTGCTGCAGATCGGCTCGTCTGCCTCATGCAGACCGCGCAGGGGAGCGCCGACCGTGCTCGCATCCATGTTCACCAGGCCCGGATCGAGCGAGAAGAGATGGGCAACCCCGTCCAGTGATCCGCCGGTTCCGAGTGCGCTGCCGAGCGCGCAGCCGTTCAGATATTTCGTGACGTCTGGCGGCCTGGCTTGTGTTCTGATCGGAGTTTCGACGACGCCGAGTTGTTGCAGGCGATCGAAGAAGTCATGCATCGGAGTGCCTTTCCGCAATGTCTGGGCGGGTCTCTCTGGAGTTTACGCCGATGCCCGCGTCAGGCTTCTCCTGCCTTGCGGCGTTTACCGGTTGAGCCGGATCAGCAGGTTGTCCGCGAGAATGTCGACATTGGGTGGATCAAGCATCGTCATGTGATTGCCCGGCACGATCACGGTGCTCACCTTGCTGTCGCTGAAACGTTGCCAGCCCCAGCTCGGATCGCTCCGTGACTGCTCCCTGTCCGGCAGGAAATCATGTTCGGCGAGCCGCGTCCGGGCACGTATCAGCACCACCTCGTCTGCGCTGACAGGCGCCGCCTGGAAGTCCGCCAGGGCCGCAAGGTTGGCGGCATAACGCGCCGCGAGGTCGCTGGAGAGCCTGCCCGGCCTGCCGGACCCGGGACCGTGCGCCGGCAGAACTGCACCCGCCGTATCGAGGCTGCCGAAGGCCGGAAATCCCGATCCGAAAGCCGGCGTCGCCGGGATGTCAAGGATCGCCAGAAGTTTGACCGCCGTGCCGGATTTCTGCAGCGCTTGAGCCGTGGCATGGGCGAGTAGGCCGCCATAGGAATGACCGACGAGGTTAACCCGCCCCTGAGGGAACGCGGCGCGCAGCTCAGCGGCAATCGCGGCGGCGCGCACGGCAATGGCAGCCTCCAGCCCAGGATCCAGGTCAACCCCGAACACCGCGCCCGCACCGGCCAGCCGGGCCGCAAGGTCTTTTAGGCCGGTTGTGGTCTCCAGCACCGAAGGCATCGCGATGACGGGCTCCCCTCCGGAAACACCGCACAGCCGGACGAGACGGCAGGCCCCGGGCGTCGGAGACAGCGGCGACACGGTGAAGAAACGTCCGGCGAGGCGCGCCGGCGTGTCATCGCCGAAGATCTCCGGCACCGCGCCGGACATCTGCTTTTCGAGCGCGGCGCGGAGCTCGAGCAGGGTGAGTGAATCCAGCCCCTGATCCTCGAAGGTCCTGTCGGCGGCGAATTGCTGCGTGTTCACTCCGGTCAGTCGCGCGCAAAGGCGGGTGACAAGTGCCAGCGAACCGGTTCCGGCAACGGGCCGGACCTTTGCCTCGGGCAAGTCAGCCGTGATCCCGGTTTTCTCGAAACACATGAGGGCCTGTGGAACCGCGTCGGCACCAACCAGGTCTGAAGACGTTCTGGTCTCCTGCAGGGTCAAACCGGCCCTGGCGGCCAGTCTTGTCCAGTCTTCGGTTGCCAGCAGGGGATGGCCGAGGCGAAGATCGTGGTCCTGAAACCGCCACCAGCCGGGCAAGGCACCAAAGACCATGTCTATCCATGGCCTTGCGGCGATACCCTCGATCAGGATCAGTCTTCCGCCAGGACGGACGAGGGCGGCGGCGTGGTCAAGAGCCTGCCGAACATTTCCGGCCGCGTGCAGGACATTGGCGGCGATCACCACGTCGTAGGCGCCATCCGCAAAACCCTGTGCGGCGGCGGGTTGTTCGATGTCGAGACGCGAGACAGACACTTCGGCCCGGCCGCGCAGCCGCTGCCGGGCCCTGGCCACAAAGGACTGGCCGATGTCCGTGACCGTGTAGTCCAGGGACCCGTCCGGTGTTCCGCCGAGAACGGATAGCGTGGTCGCGAGTGTGCCTGCCCCGATCTCCAGCACGCGGAGCGGCCCCACGTTGGTACGGACAAGCTCTGCAACAATGTCGGCCGCCGCTCGGTTGCTTGCCCGCAAGCTGAGATCGCTCCGGTAGAACCGGGCGAGAAGCGTGTCGCGTCCGCCGGGAAAAAGGGCTTCCCGGCCGTCCTCGTCGCCGCGCAGGATCCCGGCAAGCCGCGCGCCGACCCGCTCCACGAGAATCAGGCCCGTCCGGCCGGACCCCGGCGAGGGACCAGGGCCGGTGTCCTGCTGCTCGTGGATGTCGGCGAGACGTTCGGCCCAGGACAGGTGCCTGGCGGCGACCACATCACGCAGACGCGATCGCTCGACGCGGTGGTGATCTCCAAGCACACCAAGATCGGCAAAGGCCGCCCGGATATGATCTCGGGCGGCTGCATTCAGGCAAACGATGCGCGCTCCCGGGCTGAGCGGTGCCGCCGGTGCTGCTCCGGCGTTTGCGTGGGGCGCCGGCCAATGGTCCTCAAGTTCGAACGGGGTCGGTGGCAGATGGCATTTGCGGCCGGCGTCCGCACCGAAGCAGGCTCTCCAGTCGATATCCACGCCCCGTTCGAACAACTGGCATAGCGCGCTTGAAGGATTGCCGAGGCAGGCGAGCACGTGAAGCACCTGACCGGAGCCGGTGGCACGCCATGGATCGTCGCGGCCAATGTCCGGCCGGAAATCGAGCACCACGCCGATACCTTCCTGGCGAAGATCCCCCATCACATCCCGTGGGGAAGTGGCACAGCCACCATACGCCGGAGTGTCCAGGACACTCGGACCGGAGCTTCCACAACCTGCGGCGCGGCGGACCTGAACCTGATCGGCATCCCGGTTGCGCAACAGGGCGATCAGAACGTCCTCGATCCGGCACCGTCCCTCAAGGACAGATCCAATGTCCTTCCCCGGTCCGGCAGGCACAATCCGGTCAGGGCGAACGCCCCAGCTTGTCCAGAGCTCCGTCAGGGCCAGGGAAATGGCAAAAGTGGCGATGCTGTCGGAGCCGGAGCTCCCTGTCGGCCGTTGTTGCAGCCGCTCATTCAAAAACGGCATTTCCGCGCCGGGCATTTCCACCAAAATTGCGTCAACGCGTTCCAGCGTATCGCGGAAACCCCTGTGAGAGCTGCGGAGGGAACGGAGCCCCCCGTCCTCTGGGTCGAAAGTCTCCGGAAACAGGAACGCGAGGCCAGATGGTGCCGTGGGCGGAGCCACATGGAACGGGGTGGTTTCCGCTTTTTTGAGCGCATGTGAGAGGTCACTTCGCCTGGTAACGGAAAAGACCCGTCGGAAGCGGTTCATCCGCCGGGTCGTCGCCATTGTGAAGGCAATGTCCGAGGGTTGGAGAGCGCGGTCCTGCGCCAGTGCCATCCGCAATCGCCGAGACATCCGGCGAAGTCCTTCGGCGCTGCGCGCACTTAGGAGGACAGGGAGGGAGGCAGCGTCAAGTCCAGGTCCTCGAACCGATTGCTTCTCCGGTGGCGGATCGGCGGGCGCTTCAAGGATCATGTGGCAATTGTTGCCGCCCATGCCGAAAGCGCTGACACCGGCCCTTGGAACCCCCGGTAGTGTCCAGGGGCGGGAGGCCGTGCTGATGCGAAACGGGCCGGCGTCAAGGTCCAATGCCGGATTGGGCTCGGTGAAATGACGCAAGCCAGGCACCGTTCGCCGTTTCAGTGCCAGTGTCGCAGCGATCAGTCCCGTCATGCCAGCGGCTTCCGCAGAATGGCCGAACGTGGCTTTCGCAGCACCCAGGTCGCACGGACCGGTGCGCGTTCCCGTTCCGTAATTTTCGGCAAGAGCCGCCACCTCGATCGGATCGCCCAGCCGCGTCCCGGTCCCGTGCGTCTCGATATAGCCGATTGTATCCGGAGCGCATCCGGAGGCCTTCAGTGCGCGCCGTATCGCTTCCGACTGACCCTCAATCGATGGCGCGGCAAAGCCGAGCGCGGACGTACCGTCATTGGTCACCGCCGAGCCCCGGATGATCGCGTGGACAGGATCGCCGTCCCGCAAGGCGTCGCTCAGGGGTTTCAACAGGACCGCACCGGCTCCGTCGCCGTAAACCGTTCCGTCGGAGGATCTGTCGAACGGGCGCGTGATGCCGTCGCGAGACAGGATCATGCCGGCTTGAGGCCGGGACGACCGGTTCACGCTCGGGCGGAGCGCGGCGGCTCCGGCCAACGCCATGCTGCATTCGCCTGCGAGCAGACTTTGGCAGGCAAGATGAACCGCCACAAGCCCGGTCGCGCAGGCCGCCTGGACGTTCACGGAGGGACCCGTCAGGTTGAGCGCATGTGACACGCGCGCGGACAGGAAGGCTCCCGCAGTGCCAAGCAGCATCTGCAGCTCCGTCGAAGTCTCCGGAAAGCCGTTGACACGGGCGGTTCCGAGATTTTCCGAAGTGTCGAGGGCGTAGCTGCTGTAGCCGCAACCCGCGAAAACACCAATGTCCGCGCCGCTGCCGAAGGTGTCCGAGCCCGCATTTTCGATTGCCTCGTGTGCGCACATCAGGAAATGCCGGTGTTGCGGGTCCATCAGAACCGCATCCCGCTCGGAAATGCCGAAGAACCGCGGATCGAATGCCGCAATTGTCTTCAAGGCATGGCTCGGGGCGGTATCGTCGTCGTCCGGTGCCTGACGGATCAATTGCCGCCAGAGGTCCTCGGGCGTGTCCACGCCCGGAAGATGGCAGGCCATGCCGATGATCGCTACCGAATTGTCACGCGTGGATTTCATCTGCTTTTGCCCTGGGAACGGAACCACCGCTTTCGCAAAGATGTTGCGTCAGGCCGCGAACGGTGGGACAGCGCATCAGATCGACAAGCTCGAACGGTCCGGACAATTGCTCCTTCAGCATCAGGAACAGTTCCACCAGTTGCAGCGACGAGCCGCCATGATCGAAAAAGGTGAGGTCGATATCGATTTCGGACGTCCCCAGTATTTCGCGCCAGCAACGCAGGATCACCGCGGCCGGTCCGGACGGCGGTTCGGCGAGTTCCGGGGCAGGGATGACGGTCCGGGAGACCGGTTGAACGGAAAGTCTGCTCCGGTCGATCTTGCCCGACCGGGTCAGGGGCAGAGCGGAAACGATCCGGATCTCGGAAGGGACCATAACGTCCGGCAGGCCGCCTCGCAAATCCTGACGTATTCTGCGCGAAAGGACCCGTTCGATGTCCCGGCCCAGCGGGTCGTTCAGGACCGTCGGATTTCTCAAGGGCCGGTCGGCGGGCTCAACAGGCGGACTGCCTTTGGACATCCAAAGCGCCAGGCTGCCCGACTTGCATCCGGCAGCAAAGGACACGCGGCATTCGTTGCCATCCCCCGAAAGGGCGAACAGGTCCTCGGGATCCTGTGCGCCCGGGTCCGGTGAGGCCCGTTCACGGATGGTTTGCATGGTGACCTGAGGCGCCGCCGCGTTCAATTGCGCCTGCAGCGCAACGTCTTCCGAAAGCCTCCGGTTCGGTATGCCGGTAACACAGACAACCGACCCCGCGTCGCAGAATGAGCGCAATGCGCTCAAAGGCGGACAATCCGGCCAGTCATATGTGCGCACTGGTCGGTCCAGACCCGCGACATGGTCGAGATGCAGCACGGCATCGTAGCGGTAGAGACACATTTCGGTGTGGTGGCGGTCGCGGCGCAGCGCGAATTCGACACCTGCCACACGTGGGAAAAGCCGCGCCAGTTGCCGGAAGTAGTCCGGATCAACGAACAGGCGCTGTTCGGACCCAGTCTGCTGCGTGACCCGCCGCGACACCTCCACTGCAAGATCGGCAGGGTCAGCTCGCGCACATTCCAGTCTGGTGTGAAACAGTTCCAGCAATGTCAGATTGCGCAGATCGCCCAGAAAAACCAGTCCGCCCTTGCCGGTCTGCGCAATCGCGGTCTCGAGTACGGACTGGAAATAGGCGCGGTCCGGAAACAGTTCCACCACCGAATTCAACAGGACACAGTCGAAGGACCGGTCGCATTCAGCGAACGGTGTCTGGGCGGGTTGGCACGCCAGGCTGAGTCGGCTGGTGTCGAGACCGAGTTTTCTGCAGGCGGTTTTCACCTCTTCAAGCGCCTGTGGCGATATATCGGTGCCGGCGTAGAACGTGCAGTGGTCCAGGAGCCGTGTCAGCAGCATGCCGCTGCCGCAGCCGACCTCAAGCAGGCGGCGGGCACCCAGCGCGCGAATGCGCGCCGCGGTCGCGTCGGCCCAGTCGCCCAGTTCGGACTGTGAATAGGAATGGTGCCGCGTGCTGTCACGCCAGCCGCGCGGATCCGTACGGGAATCCGTGCTCTCAGGCAGTTCGCTGTAGACGCTGTCCCAAAGGGTTCGCGCCCGGTTGAGCCAGGTTCGGCGCAGGTCTTCCGCCACCCGATCCCGGGCCTCCTGCGCCGGAACCACAAAGGCACGCAGACCGCCACATGCTTCTTGCTGCACGACGGCCGCGGCCTCGACCGCGTGGCTTAATCCGAGCGCGGTTTCAACTGCATCCAGATCGATACGAACCCCGCGCAATTTTGTCTGCCGGTCGCGGCGCCCCAGAAACGCGTAACCGTCCGGGCCCTGTCGGGCGATGTCACCGGTGCGGAAGAGCCTTTTCCCGGATCGGGGGCAGTTCGGGAAACACGCTGCCGTCAACTCCGGTTCGTGGTGATACCCGTCGGAAAGCGCTGCTCCCGCGATACAGATTTCGCCGTCTTCGCCCGGCCCGGCAGGAGCCAGTTTCTTGTCGCGCAAACTGATTTCGACGTTGCTGATCGGCTGGCCGATCGGCACCCGCCTGGGCCAGCAGGCGGGATCGCCCTTGAGCGTCAGAGCCGACACAACATGGGTTTCGGTGGGCCCGTAATGATTGTGCAACCGGCAGTGGCCGCCTGCAAAAAAGGCCTCTATGGCCGGCGTGACGACAAGTGCCTCGCCGGCGGTAATGACATCGCACAGCACCTGCGGGCAGGCAAGACCCGCCGCGGCAATCAGACCAAGCGCGTGAGCCGGGAGGAATATCCTGGAAACGCCGCGTCTTGAGACAAGCTCCAGAAGCTGTGTCGGGTCGCGGCGGACAGGTTCGTCCGTCAGGACAAGTTCGCCGCCACCGCACAGGGTCGTCAGAATTTCCTGGGTCGCGACATCGAACCCGAGCGGTGCATACTGGAGCACCCGGTCCCCCGGTGTCAGGGGCAGTGCAGTCCGGTGCCAGCCGGCAAGATTGCGCAGAGGCCCCTCGGACATCGCGACGCCCTTGGGCGCGCCGGTCGAGCCGGACGTGTAGAGCAGGTACAGCGGTGTGTCCGGCCGGCTGTCGAGGGAGACCCGGCCGGGCGCGGCAGGCAGGTCTTCAATCCCGAGCCGAAGTGGCTGGAGCATCCCAGGCAGCAGACTGCTGCTGCAAGCGGGCGCTACCACGGTTTCCAGGCCCGCGTGACGGGCGATCGCCTGCAGGCGCTTTGCGGGTAAGGACGGGTCGAGCGGCACATAGGCGCGGCCGGCCTTCATGCACCCGAGCATTGCCGCGATACGGTCCGGACCACGGTCGTCCAGAATGCCGACCGGCGCCGTGCCGCCGTGCCGGCACAGCCAGTCCGCCAACGCGCAGGCGCGGGCCTCCAGCATGCCGTAGCTGATCGTCTCTTCATGTGTGCTGACGGCAGGTGCATCGGCCCGGCGCGTTGCCTGAAGCGAAACGAGGCCTGTCAAGGAATGTGGCGCCGTCCGGTTCATGTTCTGCGGGCGCCGAAAACGACGCCATCCATTGCGTCCTCCATGGAGATGACCATGAAACCCGCATAGGTCAGGCTGGTGTGAATCTGGGCCGCGGTACGGAGAAAATCACCGGCTGCCGGCTCCTGCGGACAGGCTGCGCAGGCCTCGGCGACAATCAGCATGACACCGGGCTGCAATTGATTCCATATCACTTCAAGAAGTTGTTCGAACCGTCTGATTTGACGCGTATTCGTCACCAGTGCGGCGTCAAGAAAACCGATGTCTCCACCGCACCACCAGTCCGGATCTTCCCACAGCACCATCGTGTTGTCCGGCACTTCAGGGAAGGCATCCGGATCATGCCGCCGGACACAGACGTAACGTCCGTCACGTTGCGCCATCATTGCGGCGCGGTCGAAGTTGGCGCCTCCGATCTCGAGCAAACGGCTGACGTTTGCGCGCAGCAGCGCTCGGGTAATGTGGGCGTCCATGTCTTCCAGCGTTGACGGCATGGAGGGCCGGAAGTTCTCGACGGCGGCATCCATCGTCCTCATCCTCCCTGCTGGTGCGATGCCGGCGCGGCGCGTTCCGAAAAGATGGCGCGGGTCAGAACAGGTTTCGCCGTCTCCTGGAAATCGATGTCCGGATCAAGCTTGCGGACGATGCCTTCGATCACGAGCAGCGCCAGCAGGGGAAACACCAGTTCGGGCGCAGCCCGCAAACCGTGACGCCTGTGCAGATCGAACATCTCGCCGGCGAACGCTATCAGGCTGAACTGGCTGGCTGGAAGGTTGTGATTTCGCCGGGCCAGATCGGCCATTTCTTCCAGAAACGAGGTGTGATCCGAAGGCGGCCCCCGGTTGGTGGCGCTTTCCAGAACAATCTCGGCGCAACGCCGGGACCGGCCCCAGGCCATTTCGAGGAAGAACTCGGCGAACAGGCTGCGCATGCGCTGGCTCAGCTTGACACTGAACCCGGCATCCAGGATGACCACCTGGCCGCTGCGCCGGAAGTAGAGATTGCCGGGATGCATGTCGCAGTGGACGAAACCATCGATGAACAGCATCGTGTAGGTTGCCGTGAGCGTGGTTTCGGCCAGCCGTCTCCTGAGACCGGCGTTGAGTGTTTCCACCGCGTCGCGGGACAGGTCGGGAATGTAGTCCATGACCACCACGTTCTCGCGGCACAGCGCCCGCACAGGCCGGGGAACCCAGACCCTGGGCACGATGGAGACGATGTCCGCGATACGGTCCAGGCAATCTGCTTCACGCGCGAAATCGAGCTGCATTTCAATCGCGTCGCCGATGTTTTCCATCACCTCGACAACCGCGACATTGCGAAAGACGGGAAGACGGGCAAGGAGCCGGGCGCCCGCCCGAGCAAGGGCCAGGTCCGCGGCCATGATCCTGTCAATCCGTGGACGGCGCAGCTTGACCGCCACGTCCTTTCCGCTGCCGGTCCGCGCGCGGTAGACCGAAGCCACGCTGCCGCTGGCAATGGGGATCAGGTCGATTTCGGAAAATGTGCCGGACAGCGGACTGCCGTAACATCCTGACAGTTCGGCTTGCGCCACCGCCGGGGGCAGCGGATCGACATCGTCCTGCAAACGCGCAAGTACGTTGCACAGATCAGCGGGCAGTTCATCGCGCCGGGTGGACAGGATTTGACCGAATTTCACAAAGGTCGGGCCGAGCCGTTGTACCAGGGACAGGAGCCGTTCCCAGTAGTGTAGCCGCGCCGCGGCCCGGCCGGACAGGACGCGGCGGACGAGGTAGACAGGCACCGTTGCCGCGCAATGCATCGACACCAGGGCCAGAACGGTGGCCGCCCGGGCCAGATGGGCGCTCGGGCCGGGGCTTGCAGTCCGCCGGGGCTCCGCCCGTTCCCGGGTTCCGAACAGGGGGAAATGGGTCATGGCTGCAGGTCCCGCTGTGTGCTTCTGCGGATGCCGCAGTCGATCTGCCAGGACAGCGCATCGCGAACCCATGCCCCGGGCCGGATCGACACCCGCAGAACGTCGCCCGTTGCCACCAGTGACGAGGCCAGGGGCCAGATGAAAACCGCCCAATTGCAGCCGGGATAACCGGGGAAATTCGACAGGCGAATGCCGTCGCCGAAATCAGCCTCGAAGGCGAGTGCGAGCGCGTCCAGCCGACCAGGCCGGATGATGTCGATGTCACAGTGTTCGGGCAGGGCGCCCGGTAGCCGCCCCAGATCGATCGCCGCGAGCGCCGTGGTTTCGCTCAACAGCTCCGGGGGGCGGGCAAAAAAGTGCAATTGAGCCGAGGACCCCAGAAAGGGCCGGGCCGCTGCCAGCGAATATCCTGCCAGGTCGTCCGACCAGACCCCCCAACTCTCGCCGTCGAAACGAATGGCGTTGATCACCGTGGTCAGCCGCTGCGGGATGATTGCCCCCCCGGGTTTCAGATGACGCTCCGCGCAGATGGCGAGGATCTCACCCATTTCCTCTTCCGGGCCGATGTTGCCGAGCATCTCGCTGACGAGAACATCCGCGCGCCGGGGCAGCGAGACGGTCCGCGCGTCTCCTTCCACGATCGTCACCCGGTCGGCGATGCCGTTGTCCGCCAGAATGGCGCCCGCGATGCGCGCCGTGGCGGGATCACCTTCGATGGCATAGACGTGCCCCGCGCCATGGCGCAGGGCTAGCAGTGTCAGGGCCAGGCATCCGGCGCCCACATCGACCACGACATCGCCGGGACGGACATCACGCGCCAGTGCCTTGTCATACGCTTCAAGCCGTGTCCGGTCCCCCAGCATCACCTGATGCATTTGGCCAAGCCGGGGGTCCAGATAGATGGATTGTGCGTGCGTATTCATTCAACGCTCTTTCGTGACCGGTACGCGGTCATTCAGCCGCCGGCATCTGGGACGGCATGGGAAGATCGTCGTGCCCCAGGTCCGGTTCGAACCCGGTGCTGTTCATGACCGCTTCGCGCCCGACGATCGACTCGCCCAGAACGATGGTCACATTCCGCAGACGGCCACGCATGTTGCGCTTCTCATCGATGATTGCCGTGTCCGGGCCCTCCATGCGCAGTTCGGTCCCGGCAACGTCGCCGGTCGGCAGGTGGCCGCGGACCAGCACCGGGTTGGTTCCGTAAAGCGGACCATCGGGAGAAACGACCTCGAACTCGGTGTCAAAGGCAATTTCGCCGCTGCGGCTCGCCGCTTCCACGGTGACTTCGCCGCCCTCGCCATAAGCGCCGCCGGAAACCTTGAAGAAGCTGACACGCAACATGACGCGCCCGCCCAGCAGCTTGCTCTCGCCACTCATGGCGACACGGGCAAGCTGGGCCTGGATCCCGTCCTTGCCCTTGTGTTTTTCGGGCGCGAACAGCAGGATTTCCGTACCGGCGGCGAGCTTGTGGTCACCGAACAGCTGGAGGACTTCCGTCTGGCCATCGATTTCCAGTTCGACACGGGCTTCGGCGGAGCTTTGAATGATGAGCGACGGATCGACCAGCATCGAGATGCAGGGGCCGAAGCTCTCGGCGAAGAATACCTTCGGAACGATGCCGGTGGCCTGGTTCATGGCGTTGGCGGTGTACCAGGCTTCCGGCAGGTTGATGCCGCGCACGACGTTCGGGGCCGTGATGACCGTGCCCGGACCGTCGCCGAAAGGTGCGCCAAGAACCGGTGTGGTCAGCGGCTGCTTGTAGGGAGGAATACCGTCGACCACTCCGTCGATGGCGATCACGTCACGATGGGCAAGACGCATGGTGCTGGTTTCGAGCACACCGAACCGGCGGATGAAGAACTGCGCAGGGAAGTTCTGGCCCGGAACGATCTGCCGCACATGCCCTGTGTTCGGCAGGTAGGGATTGGACAGGACCTGGATCCGGTCGTTCAGGGTGTGGCTGTAGCCCTTGATGCCCACTTCGGGCGCGCTGATCAGCTCAAGGTCGAATTCCGCGTAACCATCTGAATCAACACGGTGGTTGAAACCTTCCATCGGCCACTTGTTCAGCTGGACAAAGCCGGACAGGCTGATCGTTTCGCGTTTTCCGGAATAATAGTCATCCCCGAAGACGACGGTCGCGGCAGCCAGGATATGGGGCCGGAGCGGCTTCGGCTCGATGTTGAGGGACTCATAGGTTTCATACCCCCGGGCGCCGACCATACCACCGCCGTTGCGCCGGTTGACTTCGTCATGGCCGTCACGCATCGACTTGGCGCGCGTGGCGTTCGGATTGCGTTTGTCGTCTGAGATGTATGCCATGGCCTCGTACCTCTTTCATTTCGCCATTTGGATCGGGGTGCCACAGGGGATCAGGACATGCGTCGATCAAGCCAGAGATTGGTGATGTCGAAGAACTCGATCTGCGGCACGTGCACCGCGTTGCGGACGCGGGGGCTGTGGTAACGTGACGTCATTGCGGCAAAGGCCAGAATCGGCACAATGGGCAAATCCTTCATCAGTGCGATGTCGATTTCGTGCCAGAGCGCTTCTGCTTTTTCGAGGTCGCTTTCGCGCAGTGCTTCGGCAATCATCCGGTCAACGTCCGGATTGGAATACCCGCCGTAATTGGTGGTGCCGGGTTTGTTGTTTGTCTGGAACATGGGCTGGACGATGGACCGGCCGTTGTTGCCGAACCAGTCCGGGGTCCATCCCGGTTCCGCGATATCCCAGCGGCTCGACCGGGCATTGTCCGGTGTCGACAGGAACGACCCGTAGTAATCGGCCTGGCTGTATTTTTCGAAGCGGAGACGGATTCCGCACGCTTCGAGATCGTGAGCCACGGACCCCATCACGTCCAGATGCAACTTGACGTCGCGAACCGCCGCGATCAATTCGATCCCTTCGCCGTAACCAGCCTCCGATAACAGCTCGCGCGCCTTTTCGCGGTCGCCGCGGTCGCCTTCCGACGGGTAGGGATTGAACGGGCGATGCCCTGTGCTGCCGGGGGGAATTGCAGAATGCAGCGGCTTGTTCGGGACGCCCTGCATGACCGACAGGATGTCGCTGATCGCGACCTTGTCGACCGCATAGGCAATGGCCTGACGGACATTCAGGTTTCCGATCGCGCCGCCGGCATTCTGACTGTGCATGTTGAACACGAGATAGGGATTGAGGGCGAAACCCGGATAGCTTCTTGGAAACTCGATCCGCTCCGGTTCGGGCTTGGCCCAGGACACGACGGTGAACGACCAGGCAAGGTCGGCTTCGCTGCGATCGATCATGCCGCGCAGTGTTTCGGGCGTTTCCCTTTTGATCCGGATCCGGATTCCGTCCAGGTTCTGCTGACGGATCGGGTCGCTGTCCTGAAGCCAGGCCGGATTGCGTTCCAGCCGGATCTCTTCGGGGTCGTCCGGTGAGCTGGCGAACCGGTAGGGACCGTTCGAAACGTGGTTGGCGCGCATATCGGGACTGTCCGGAAGATAGGCGTCATATTCGACCGGTGCAGGCGAGGCGAAACCCATCGCCAGGATATTGAGAATATCATTGGCCGGTGTCACCAGCGTCACGCGCAGTGTCTTGTCGTCAAGTGCTTCCAATCCTGCGATCTCGTGACTGTTCTGGAATTCGGCCAGACCAGCGGCCGTCGCCGGCCGGCCCTCGAAGGCAGCCTCGTAGGCGGCTGCGTAATCCGCATAGCCTTCTATGGTGCTGGTGAAATAGTGGAGCGCACCGGCGCTGCTGACCGGATTGGGCAGGCGCTTGAGCCCGCGGATAATATCTTCGGCGGTCACTTCGCGCGGCGGCGTCGTGTCCCACCGGACGCCCTCCCGCAGCTTTATGGTCACCACACGCCCGTCAGCGCTGATGCCGCCGTTTTCCGCCGTGGGGATGGTTTCGGCGATATCGGCGGCGGGCGTGAAGGCCTTGACCGCGTCGGAAAGGTCATGGGTGGCGGGATAGGCAAACAATTGCCTGGTCAGCGCTCTCAGGATCTGTCCGGAAGTCGCATAATAGGCGCTTGCCGTATCGATGTGGTCCGGGCCGCCGGGGCCCAGCAGTTCCAGGACGCCGCCTGTCTTGGGAGCCGTGTTGCCTTGCTCGCCGAATTCGATGTCGCGCAATGCCTTGTTCATGTCGGTCTCCACCCGGGAAAATATCCAGAGCCCGACTATGCGGACTGTTCCGGCCGCAGACCTCTCCTGTCTTGCTCAATGTCCGGATGGGAGCGCGGGGCGCACAATCACAGGTGGCGGACACTGGTTCCAGGATGAACCGGCCCTTTGCCGAAGACGGGCGGATTGCCCTGGCCGAAGAACGCATCAACACCGCGCCGGCTTTTTGGAAGGCTGAGATTTACAGCAAGATAGGAGAAGACCGCGCGCGTGTCGTAGCCCAGAGTCGAATGCGTAATTTTCGCAAACATCGAGGCCACCAAATGCCTAGCGACAACGACGAAGTCATCGAAATCCTGCGCTCATTCGATGAACGACTGACTTCCATCGAAGCGCGACTGAGTACGGGCGCTCCGGGCGGTTCCACTGTCGGAAGTTCGAAGCCGGGGACGCTCAAGCCAAGCCAGTATGGAGGCTATGCGATCGAGTTTGACCGCACGTTCAACAGCGATGTCGAAAGTGTCTGGAAAACGATCACGGATCCCGAGCGCATGGTCGACTGGTACGCGGACGCGAAGGGGGACGTCAATCTGGGGGGGCGGCTCGAGCTGCATTTTCCCAACAGCGGTGCCGTCGCCTATGCGATGGTGACCCAAATGGAACCGCCCAATGTGTTCGAGCACATGTGGGTGACCGGACAACTGGAAGACCCCGCGCAGCCGATGCCCAACGAAATCGCGGCTCGGGGCGGCACTTGCGGCGACCTGACGCTCGCGTCCAGCACCATTCGCTACGTGCTGACCGCGATGCCGGAACGCGGCACCAGGGTCCAGATGAACCATTACGTTCCGCTCAATCCCCGCCTGCTGGGCGAGGGGGTCGCACGGGCGGCCCGCGACAGCAAGAACCCGGTGTCGATGACACCCGCGCCGGACATGGTGCTCGCAACCTGGGACATCCTCATGGACCAGCTTGAAATGGCCGTGAGCAATCCCGGCATCCGGGCCATGTCACGAAGCGCCGACAGAAGCGCGAGCTGGGCCTGGGACCGGTTCGAGGACCTGCGCCGTTCCTACCAGCAGGTCGTGTCCTGACCGAGGCGGTGAGAGCTCATGTCCTGTCAGGGACTTACGGGAAATTGACCCATCGCGCCGGTACGATCGTTGCACCGGCGCGATATAGTTTGAAAACAAGGCGCCGGGCCGGACGCCGGACCAAAAACCTGGCCGGAGATCTGGCTGGAAGCCTGAAATGGTTTGCAGATATGAAACAGCAACGGCGGCGCCCCAGGGCCGCTTCACATTCCGGACACGTCAGATGAGACGCCCCGACCTGACAGAGCGACAAGACGCAATGGAAGTGGTTCAGGACGTCGCAATCGCGCCGGAGGCCGTTTACGACGCCTTCATCGGCCCGCGCCTGGAAGACTGGTTTGCCGCAAGGGGCACCTTGAACATGCGTCCCGAACCCGGGACGCCGTTTTATTTCGAGACCGAATTCGAAAACAGCCGACATCCCCACTACGGCCGCATTCTCGATCTCGTGCCGGGCCGGCACATAGAGATGACATGGGTGACCGAAGCCGGCACCAGGGGGGCGGAGACCGTCCTGACCATCTCGCTCGAACCGATCGAAGCCGGTACGCGCGTCACCTTGCGCCAGCAGGGATTTCTGGACACCGAAACGTCTCAACGGCACCAGGAGGCCTGGCCCAGGGTGCTGAAACAGATGGAAACCATGCTTGGCGGCTGACCCCTCTCAGAACCTTTTCAAAGGAGAACTGCTTCATGTCTCAACTCCTGGAGAAGCTGGCCTCCGGCCCGGTAATATGCGCCGAAGGATATCTGTATGCTCTGGAAACGCGCGGTTATCTGAGCGCCGGCCCTTTCGTGCCCGAGGCGGTTCTGGATCATCCCGATGTGGTCGAGCGGCTGCATCGCGACTTCGTCCATGCCGGATCGGACATCGTCGTCGCGCTGACATTCTACGCGGACCGGGACAAGCTGGCGGCACTGGGACGGGCAGACGATCTGGAACGGCTCAACCGGAAAGCACTCGAGCTGGCCACCCGTGTTGCCGATGAGACCGGCACCATTGCTGCGGGAAACATCTGCAACACCCGGCTGAATTACGATGCATCGGAAGAAACGGCGCGCGCGGTCAGGGCCCAGTTCGACGAACAGATCGGCTGGGCCGTGGATGCCGGCGTGGACCATATCATAGGCGAAACCTTCTATTATCTCCACGAGGCCCGCATCGCCCTTGCCGCGATCAAGGCGGCCGGACTGCCGGCGGTCATCAATCTGTCGATTCCGGCCACCGGTCTCACGGAGGACAATGTCTCTCCGGCCGAGGCCGCCCGCCAGCTGGAAGGCGAAGGCGCGGACGTTATCGGCCTGAATTGCTTTCGTGGCCCGGCAACCATGTGGCCGCTGGCCAGACAGGTCCGCGAGGCGGTGTCCTGCCATGTTGCGGCGTTGCCCGTCGCCTACCGGACGACGACCAGCCATCCCACGATCTTTTCGTTCAAGGATCCGGTCTGTTCGTGCCAGGTGCCGAATGGCGGGCCGTTCCCCGTTGCGCTGGATCCCTTTCGGTGCAACCGCTACGAATTGTCGGAATTTGCCCGCAACTGCGTCGATATCGACATCCGCATGGTCGGTGTATGCTGCGGGGCCGAACCGTTTCAGATCGCTGCGATCGCAGGAGCGCTCGACCGGACACCGCCGGCAGCCCGCTATTTTCCCGACATGAACCTCCAGCCGGCCCGTCCGGGCTGGTAGGAACGGCCCAGGTGATCAGAAGATGACGACACGGCATGACGTTCGTTTTCCCGGAGAAAGCATAGAATACAGGGAAGCGCGCAACGCGCTTCTCGACGCCGAACTGGCGCTGCGGCGCCAGATCGAAAAAGTCGCCGAGATGCGGCGGGCCTTGCCCCCTGGCGGAAACCTGAAACAGGATTACGTGTTCGACGCGGGCCCGGCTGGTGGAAGCGGCGGCAGCGTCCGCTTTTCCGACCTGTTCGCCCCCGGCAGGGACAGTCTGGTAATCTACAATTTCATGTATGCGCCTTCCGCCGGACATCCTTGTCCCATGTGCACCGCGTTCATCGACAGCCTTGACGGGGCGGTTCGGCATCTGGAAAGGCGGATCAACATCGCGCTGGTGGCCAAGGTTCCCTATGACCGGTTGTCCGATCTGGCAAAATCGCGCGGCTGGACACATATCCGGCTGCTGTCCTCCCTGTCGAACGACTTCAACAGCGACTACAACGCGGAGCAGTCACAGGACGTGCAGAGACCGGTCATGAGCGTGTTCACCCGCACCGAGGACGGGATCCGTCACACCTATTCGACCGAACTCCTGTTCCTGCTGCCGGACGAGGGGCAGAACCACCGTCACATCGATACCATGTGGCCGTTGTGGAACGTCCTGGATCTGGTTCCCGAGGGCAGGGGCACGGACTGGTACCCGTCGCTCGACTATTCCGCCGCCATGACCGAAGCCGACTGAGAGGACCGCGAGGCTGGTCTGCCCTGCAGGAGCAAAGGCAGCGCAAGCAGGACCGGCGGCTCGCTCTCACTTTGTTTCCGCAGCGTGATCGCGTTTGACCGCAGGGGCGCATCGGCGGTGTAGGCCTTGCGTGCAAGCAGCAGATTACGGGACAGCAGGATCGATTTCGGATCCCCGGTGCAAGGTATGCCGGCCGCCAGGAAGGTGAGCTTGTCCTCGCCGCGCCAGGGTCTCGGCCGGGGCAGGTGGAAAGTTCCGGGATATCTTGCGATCGTGCAGGAGACCGGCATTCCGCTGGGTTGGTTGCCCTTGAATATGCCGATAAAGGCAAAGCCCGGCGGTTGCATGCCATCGTCACTCCGGATCGTTCCTGAAAGCGCGTCCGGGACGGGAGCGGCGGCCGACATTTCCGCGTAGGTCGAAAGGATATCGCGGAACTCGCGGCTGTCGAACAGCCTTGCCCCCTTGCGCAGGGCGCGCGGAGAAAGGCCGACAAGTTCGGCAAACCGCCGCCCGAAACTGCCGAGACTGGAATAGCCGACATCATAGGCGATGTTGATGACCTTCTCATCGGTCTGCAGCAGGACGGATTTTGCCGCCTGAATGCGCAGACTGGAAAGATAGTTCATGGGCGTGACACCGGTCTGGTTGGCGAAGATGCGCACCAGGTGGCAACGGCTGCAGCACGCGATCTCGGCCAGTGTTTCCAGGTTCAGTTCCATTTTCAGGTTGCTGCGAAGATACCGGATCACCCGGATCACGGCGGCGTGCCGGCGGTCGGTGATGATCTGGCTGATGGAACCTGTATCCGCGACCAGCCGTTTCGAATGGATATCAGCAAGCATTTTGACCTCCCTGCGCAGGACCCGCCTGGTTGCTGAAACGGGACAGTGCGTCGATCATTTCCGGTGGTGGATCGGTTGGTTCGAGGGCACCGCTCGGTGTGATGCGCATGAACCCGAGTTGCTGATGGCCCTGCGCGATCTGCCTGCCTTCGAGCAGATATTCGAAACTCAGCGAAATGCGGTGCCCGTCACGCGCGTCGAGTGACATGACGACCTCAACGTCATCGAAGGCATGGAGTTCGGCGAAATAGTCGCAACTGCACCGCAGCGTCACAATTCGGAGATCCTTGCTCAAATCGTCCAGAATACCTGGCGCGTGGGAGCGCAGAAAGTGTTCTCGGCATCGGCCCTGCCATTCCAGATGATTGGTGTAATAGACGTTGCCGACCACGTTGGTGTCCTTGAAAGACACCGTGTGATGGTAGGTGAAACTGGGTTTTGAGGCCTGTTTCAGATGGCCTGCGGGATCAACTGAAGCCATGGACGGGTTGTTCCTTTGCCTTGCGCCCGGCGGGCCGGTGTGAGGTGAAAAGACGAGCCTTTTCGGCGACAATCGCCACCGCGCATTCCAGCCCGTTGCCAATGTTCCCGGAAGCCAGGCGGGCCGGGCCGGCAGTTGCGGTGAACCAGGAGCTGCTCGACCCTTTACCGGCAACAATCTGGATCCTGTCGGCAATGCCGGCCTTGAAGAGGGCTTCTCTCAAGCACCAGATCCGGGTTGCCGTGGTGTTGAAATCCAGGTCCTCTTCGGCCTCCGCAAGGTGTTCGGCGAACCGAAGATCGGGTCCGGCCAGCACGGCCGACCAGTCCCGTGCCTCGACCGATTGCACATCGATCCCGACACGGTCGCGGTCAACGAATGCGGCGATGCAGGACCTGGCGCTGTGACTGACGGAGACCGCGCCGAACCCCGGCGGCAGCACCGGCTTACCGTCGGCCCGCCGCATCAGCCGCGCTGCAAAAGGCCCGCCGACCACATGAGCAAGTGCCTCATCGCGCGCGTCAGCGCGTCCTTCGGCCTCGGCCAGGCCAATGCGCAGGTCGAAGCGGCGCAGCGCGTCACCGGCCTCCCGTTCGATTGCAATCGGCAAGAGCGCGGTGGGCACGCGGTCGAAATCGCAGTCCGACAGGGCCACGAAATCCGTTCCTTCCCAGATTTCCAACGGATCTCCGGCCTCATCGACCAACGCAACGTCGAACCGGTATCTGCCCTCGGGCGCCTTGCGTTCAACCGCCCGAACCTCGACCGGTGCGCCGCCCTTGCGCCAGAAAATCCGCTGCACAGCGACCGGCAGAACCCGGCGTTGCGGGATCGTTGCCAAAAGGACATGGAGCCCGGCATCCATCGCCGTCCGGTCCGGCAAGAGCGTTCCCTGTGGTTCGTATTCACCGAAGATCCGGTCCGTGGGCTGTGTCAGGGAGGCGCGGACCGCACGGGCCGAAAGACTTTCAATCCTGTCCAGACGGGCAAAGGGGCCCGATTGAAAGAAGACAGGTCCATAGAGAGGGCCGGCTTTCAGGGACACTCCGTCTGCGGCCGGCTCCGGCGCGCAAGGCGGTTCTTCGCAGGCCACGGCCGTTGCCGTCATGTTGGGCGTTGCGTTGCCGTCCTGGTCCGGGCACCCCAGCGACAGCCGGATCTCTTCCGGCGTTGTTGCCAGCGCTGCCATCCTCAACACCCGTGAACCGCGCTCCGGCACTGTCACGGCACTGTGGAACTCGACGTTCTCCAGTGTTCCTTGTTGTGGAGTCGTCGTCCCGACGGCTTCGGCCGCTGCGGCCATCGCCTCGATGCCCAGCACGGCCGGCAGAACGGGAATGCCGTCGAAGCGGTGGCCATCGAGCCCCGGATCACGCCCCGCCGTAAGCTCGGTTTCGCAAATGAATTCCGTGCCCGGGTAAAACACCTTCCGGTGGTCACGGAAACGGTGGGCGGCGAGGTCCGGCTCGGCAAGCGAGACGGTGCCGGGTTGGCCGAAACGGCCGGTCACGAAAACCAGCGGGTCTTCCGGTGGCGACGCGGACAGGATTTCGACAAAGGCATCAAGCGCATCATCGAGCGGAAGAGCACGAACCCCTTTCCTGGCCAGTGTATCGATCACGCCCAGATCCTGTCCCATGCCGGCCCCGGCCCAGACGGACCAGCCAAAACACACGCAATGACGGGCGGTGCGTTCTTCCTTTGCGGCGCGGATTTGTTCGCCAAGGCACGCATTGGCCCAGGCGTAGTGAGCTTCGCCAGCCAGGCCGATTTCGGAAATGATCGAGCCGAACCCGGCAAGCAGCGACAATGGACGCCGGTTGACTGCTTTCAGAACGTTCTCGAGGCCACCGGCCTTGGCCGCATGGGCTTGCTTGAACTCCGCCGGACCGAGGTCCTTGAAGCGGGCAGGGTGGTTTGCGCCGGCGGCATGAACAATGCCGGTGATCGGGCCCAGGACCGCTTCGCCCTCGGCGAGGGCGCTGGCCACAGCCGAGGCATCGGTGACGTCCGCCCGGGCGTAGTGAACACGCGCGCCCGTCCGGGCGATCCGGTCGAGCACGGCCTTGACGGACGCGCTGTCGACCGGGCTGCGTCCCATCAGGATCAGGGAAGCGCCAAATGTCCCGGCGAGCCTTTGAGCGCATTCCGCGCCGATGCCACCGGCACCTCCGGTGAAAAGTATCACGTCCTGCGAACCCAAAGCAGGGGCCACCGGCTCTGGAAAACTTCTGAGGAAGACCTGTCGTTCCAGGCCGTTCCGGCCGGCGCGGTACGTGCCGAATCCCGGCAGGGAAAGGGACAGGAAACGCTCCCGCGCACTCCCGGTGTCCGACGATTGCCAGATCCGAAGGCTGGTCAGGTCATTTTCGAGCCAGAAGGATTTCAGCAGCCCACCCAGAACTGCCGAATTCGTGCATATCGCCAGGTGGCGCATTTTCTTGTCCATCAGGACGCAGAGCCGGCGGGCAAGTGTGGCAGGGTCCGTATCGGCTTCCACCTCGAGCATCACCGCCTCACCGGGATCCGCCTCACTTGACCAGACAGGTGCGCCGGGGGCGAGTGCGTCTTCGTCGACTGGAAGCCAGCGGCTGGTGTAAAAAGCGGTCCAAGGGGCAACGCCATCCGGGTCCCCGCCGCTGGAGGTCCGATGTTCGGAAGGGCGGTCTTCGGGGGACAGGGCGGCGACACGGGTGATCTCCCGAGCGGTTTCGGCAAGCGTCAGTCCCGCGAATTCCATGCGGCCGTCGAACTCCGACAGGCCCAGGGCGCGCCCGGCCGAGCTGACCACCTTGGCGACGGCGATCGAACTGAGGTGCAGGTCGTCCAGAAACCGGTCTCCCGGCCGAAGCGAGTCGACCGGCAGCCCGGTGGCACTGGCAACGGCATCGAACAGAACGCCCAGGGCTCCATCCTTGCCCGCGACGACCGAAGGCTCCACGGGCCGGGCAGGCGGTTTGCCGGCCTCGGGCAAGGCTTGCGCGGGCCGCACCGGTGCGAGTTGAGGCGAGGAAGGGCGGACTGCGCCGCACGGGTTGGACAAGAAGGACGGCGGCCTGGAAACATCGAACGGCCGCGCCGTGGCCATCGGCAGAAGACGCGCGGCATCGACCTCCGCACCCGCAGCCCAGGCCGCCCCGATGGCGCCGAGCGCCGCATCCAGGTTGCCGGAACAGGCATCCATTGCGACCGCCGGGGTGTCGGTTTCCTGGCGGGCCAGCCGGGTCATGCCGGTGCCGGACCCCACCTCGATCAACAGATCGCACCGGCCGGCGAGCCGTTGCAGGGCCTCCGAAAACCGGACCGGCGCCTCAAGCTGCCCGGCGAGATGCCCTGCCAGATCGGTTCTGCCGTCAACCCAGTCGCCAGTCACACTGCTGACAATCCGGCCAGCTGGTGGCGGACGCAGGTCCATGTGCCTGACGGCCGCCTCGAGACCGGCCGCGGCCGGTGCCATGTCGCGCGTGTGAAAGGCGTGCGAGACGGAAAGACGCAAGGCATCGACACCCTGATCCCGCGCCCGCCGCGCAATCCGGTCAATCGTCGTCGCCGGTCCCGCAAGCACAGTCTCCGCCACAGCGTTGAGGCAGGCAATCTGCGCGTCCGTGTCCCGGATAAATTCTTCCGCCGCCTCCCGGCAGCACGCTACCCGCAGCATGGCACCGCCCGGACAGGCGAGATCGCGCATCATCGCGCCCCGTTCCCGGGCAAGGCCCATGGTCTGGTTTTCGGTCCAGTCCGACGCCCAGTGCAGCGCCGCAATCTCGCCAAGGCTGTGGCCCAGGGCTGCCGTCGCGTTTCTCATCCGGACATGACTCAGCAGGCTCAGACCCGCAAGGCACGCATTGATGATGAGCGGCTGGGCCCTGCCGGTGTCGGCGCCTGTTTGGTGCTGGTTCGGATCGTGAAGGCTGGCCGGGTCTGTGACCTCCAGCCCGAGATCCGCGAACGCGCCGAGCGTGTCGCGAAGAGGCGCGGCCTGTCCGGGGAACAGAAGTCCGATGCGCGGATGTTTCACCCTCGCCAGAACCACACCCTCATCCGGCGTGAACAAAAAACAGCCGCCCGTGTCCAGGTGAGCGATCGCACGGTCCAGGCGCTGCGCCAGGATTTCCGGGGTCCTGGCGATCACGCATGCGCGCACCACGCGGGGCGAGGGATCCCGTGCGAGTGAAGCGGCCAGATCCACCAGTTCCGCACGCGACATCCAGAGCGTCGACCCGCGTATCTCTGACAGCTTTTGGCGCAGATCCTGCGGCGAACCCGCCGAAACGAGAAACAGCTGTGAACTGTGGAGCAGTCCGGGTGTTGCAGGACGGGACCCGGCAACGGACCGTTCGCCCTCTTCCAGAACAAGATGTGTGTTGATCCCGCCAAAACCGAATGCGCTGACACCCGCGCAGCGCTTTTTGCGCTCCGGCCAGGGCGCGCCGCGCCGAAGCGGTACGACCTTGTTTCCCGTTTCGGCGAAGACGGGGTTCGGGGTGTCGCATCCGGCCTGGGGCGGCACGAACCCGGCCTCGATTGCCTTCACCGTCTTGATAAGCCCGGCCATACCCGCAGCCGCCTTGGTATGTCCGATATTCGCCTTGATGGAGCCAATGCCGATTGGAGCCTTGCCGCCTTGAACCAGCCCGGAAATGGCGCGGATCTCGACCGGATCGCCCACCTTCGTTCCGGTGCCGTGCGCTTCGAAATAGCCGGCTTCGGAAACGGCGAACCCGGCATCCTGCCAGGCCGCGGAAATGGCAGCGGCCTGACCCACGACAGTCGGCCGGGTCAGGCCGCCGCGGCCATCTGTGCTGATGCCGCTGCCGGCAAGACGGGCGTGCACCTTGTGGCCGCGCCGCGCCGCTTCGGCCGCCGTCGTGAGCACGCAGAACCCGGCGCCTTCGCCGGGCCAGAAACCTCCGGCGCGACTGTCGAAGACCCGCATCTCGTCCAGGGCAAGCGCGCCGATCCGGCTGAACCCCACCAGTTCGAAAGGATCGATGCTCAGATCGACCGCCCCGACAACAACCGTATCCAGGCGTCCCGCGCGCAGATGCAGCATCGCCTCGTGAACCGCCAGCAGCGACGAGGCGCATGCGCCGTCGACGGTGAAAGCCCCGCCGAGGAGGTCGAAGTGGTTCGCGATCCGCCCGGCGATCGTATTGGCCATCGACCCCGCCAGCGTTTCTTCATTGGGGGCAGGCAGCGGTTCGGTGAAGGCCTCCACGAATTCGCGCATGATCTCGCCGGCGACCTCGGCGGAAAGCTTCTGCGATGCGATGGCCTTTTCCAGCGCCGCGGCCGCATAGGGGACCCGCAATCGCAGCGCGTTTGCCCGCGACGTCTCGCCGGTCAGGGTGTTGGCCACGATCACGCCGGTTCTGGACTTCTCCAATCCGTCCCCGTCTGGAAACCCCGCGTCGCTCAAGGCCCGCGCCGCTACGTCAAGCGCCAGCCAGTGAGCAGGATCAGAAGCAACATAGGCCGCGTCGGGAACCCGGAAGGCTTCCCTGTCGAAGGCATAGTCAGCCAGCAGGGCACAACGGATGTCGGGAATTGAGTCCGCCTCGCCGACGCTGGCCGCGGAATAAGATTTGATGTCCAGTCGCCCGGGAGGAAACGGCCGGAACGCCTGCCGCCCCGTGGTGACGAGGTCCCACAGCGCGGCGGGTGACGGAGCGTCCGGATATTCGCAGGCCATCCCGACAATCGCCACCGATCGGTCGGCTCGGGCAAGAGGCAACGCCGGCGCTGTCGGGAAGGTTTGCTGGCTTGTCATCGACGCGTCTCCCACTCGTACCCACCGGCACTTCGCATCGAGTGTAGGACCAGTCCGTTCTGTCGATATTGCTGCCCTGTTGCCCTGCCATTGAACAAGTTCCCCGGCAAAGTTGCGGAGAAATTCGATCAGACTGGTTTTGATCTTGTGCCAGTCTTGTTGAAATCGTGCATTGATCCGGCCTTGAACTGACGCAATCGTTGCAGATCGGTCGTGCCGGACTTGCACTGGTCTTGTGCAGTCCTTGTCAGTGCATATCCGCGGTATGAAACAGGCCTTTCCTCTTTGAGCGTTTCGCTGGCGCAGACACAAAAAAAGCCCCATTTGAAAAGGGGCGTCGAGGAAACTGGAAGTGTCGGGAGAGTGGTGCGGTCAGGCGACCATGTGGCGTTGGGCGATTTCCGACGCCTGTTTCAGGTGCTGCGGCAGGTCTTCATAGAATTCATTGCTCTTGAGCTGATTGAGCAGACGCCGGGTCTTCTGCATCGGTCTGATCCCGCATTCCCGGGACAGGCTCTCGCTGAACAGTTCGTAGTTTTCGATTGCCCGTGACCGCCGTCCGCCTAGCCCCATCAGCAACATGTATTGGCACTGCACCGCCTCGTCGAGAGGGTCGACGCGTAGCAGGTTGTGAACGACCGAGATCGCGCTGTCGATCTGCCCACGGGCCACCAATGCCGAACTGAGTATCATGCCGCCGTGCAAGACGGCGTTGTTGGTGCGTTCACGTTCGAACCAGATCCATTCATTGTCGAAACCCTCCAGAAAGGGGCCCTGGTAAGCTTCGAACGCCGTCCGCAAACGCTGAAACAATTCGTCACTGAGTTCACCACCCTGCGCAATGCCGGACGCCACGATGTTGGACACGCAGGCGTTTACGTCCGCGGCGTCGAAACTGATCGTTGCGGAAGGATGAAAGCACACTTCGTCCGCATTGGACTGTATCGTCTTGAGCGATGCTCCGTCGCTTACTGCCAGCGCCTTGCGCAGGCGCCAGAGCGCGGTGTTGAGGATCTGGCGTGCCGCACTCGGAGAGGCGTCGGGCGCAATCATCTCCACCAATTGTTCACGGCGTAGCGCCGCCGGTGCGTTCAACGCCAGAATGACAGGGATCAGTCTTGCCTGAGCTCCAAGCCCGAAATGCCGTGCTTCACCGTCTACCAGAACGCCAAACCGACCCAGCGTAATTATCTGAATCATATGTAAAGCTCCGCTTCGAACATAGAACAATAACGGCGCGTGCTCGGATTGGTTTTATCGCAGGGTGTATACGATTAAAAAGTTTTGAGCAGACTGGTGCGCAGACAGTACGAAATACTTTAGCTGGTTCGCTCCCCGCCCAACTTTCCTTGTCGAAATAGTCCGGTTAGATTGAAAGAGTGTCAAGGAAAAATTGTAAATAGTACGAATTACAACCTGTTTTGAAAAAAAATGCCATCTGGTGTTGTCCTGCAGGGCCCTGGTGCCGGACGGGTTAGCGGGTTCGAACGGTTTGAATACGTCGGCGGGACGGACCTCCCGTCAGCTTGGCACAGGCCACACCGGTTGGATTGCCAGCCCTGATCAGACAGCTTTACCCGGTCAAACGGCCTGGGATGACCCGCCTGACGGTTCCAATTGCCGGACCTGTGAACGCTGTGTGTTGCGGGCGTGGAGCGAGAGCATGGCGAACCAAAGGCCGCGGGCGATCGTGACACAGGTCAGGGCATAGAACAGGCCGAACACCAGGTGCAGCTCCATGAAGACCGCGTAGAGAGCGGCGACGGCACAACCGAATGCGGCCTGGCTCCACAGGCCCCGAGGGGAGGTCGCCGGGTCGGTGATCATGTAGAAGGTGAACAGGATGAAAGCGAACCCGGTCATGGGCATCAGTGTCGTGATGAGAGGATCGCCGTGGATTGTCGCGCGCACGACCGCCTGAACGGCAAAGGCGCCGAGCCAGAAGCCGATCAGCGGCATGCGTCCGGTAAGTTTCAGGTTCAGCAGCGACCCGGTACAGATCACGAAGGCAGGCAGAAGCCAGTCGACGAACCCGGAGGTTGCTTCGGTAAACTGGTAGGGCGGCGCAATGCCGACCGTCGGGAAAAGCACAAGCGCCGCGGTGATCCCGATATTGGACGGATTCAGGAAATGGCGATCCGCCCGGCCGATGCGCACCACAAACAGGTGTTTTGAAGAAATTGCCAGAGACGTTGCGAAGGCAATCACGAGGAGCTGTTCATGCGCCATCAGCAGCATCGCGATGGCAAGCCCCGTGATATGCGCGGGCAACAGGAACACCACCAGGTTCGGCCAGCTCCCGGAATATCTGGGAGCGCGGCCAGCGCTGCGCGCGGACAGGGTCTCCAGAACGAGTTCGGTCGCGTAAGCGGTTGCAAGGGCGACAAACGGCGTGATCCAGGATTGCTCGAAGCCGAGATAGAGATGGCCGATCACGTTCAACGACGTAATCGCAACCGCGAAGCGCGTCAGTCCCTTGATCCTGGGCGAAGAAAAATCCGGTCTGGCTGATACTGGTTTCATTGGATTGTCTCCGATCTGGAGGGGGCGCCCGGCAAAGAGCCGTCGGTCAGCAGGATGCGATGTCTGCCGGGCTCCAGCGTCACGGTTTTCCGGTGATGCCCGGTGCCGTCGCGCCATGCGAGTTTAACCGTCGCCGGGCCGGTGGCGGCGCCCAGGCCGAAGTGTATTTCCGGCGCATCCTTGCCTGAATGGCCTTCACCACCCGGCAGCACTTCCGAATGAAGCTGCTCGTCCGGACCGACAAGAGTTGCGATTGCGCCGATAGCCGGGCGGGTCCGCGATATGTCCTTGCCGTCCGGCAGTCTGAGATCCAGCGTGAGGGAGGGCACAGGAGCCGCTGTGTTCACAAGCAGGACCGACGGCTGCCACTGGCGCGCGATCACCATGTCCACGTCACCGTCTCCATCGATGTCTCCGGTCGCAATCCCCCGGGAGATCGAGGTTTCGGCCAGGACGGGCAGGCGTACACGGGCATAGGCTGCGCCGCCCGTCTGATCGTAAAGCACGTCCTGAACATCTCCGGACAGGGCGTCACCCAGTCTGATTTCGGGCCAAACGTCAGGATTGGCGAGCAACTCGTCATTGCCCATTGCCAGTTCGTGCAGTTCCGGCCAGCGATCCACCTGACCGGCGACGAACCCGGTTGCCTGCACGAACTCCAGGTCCCCGTCATTGTCGAAATCGGCGAAACGCGCATCCCAGGACCAGGCACTTCGCGCCAGGGCGTAGCGGCTGCTTTCCTCCACGAACGGCGCACGCCCCGAAGTCCAGGCGCCCTCCTGTGCGGTCTGGCGAAACAGCAGGTGACTTTCCATGAGCGCATATTTTTCGGCGATGTTGCTGACATAAATGTCCAGCCGGCCATCGGCATCGATGTCCATGAAGTCGACGCCCATGCCCTTGAAACTGTCCTGGCCGAGAACTCTGGACCGGGAATCCGTGAGCCTCCGCCGTCCTTCCACCGCGGCGAACACCGGTTGACCCTGAGTGCTGCGGTTGTGCAAAAGCTGGTCGGGACCGAAATCATTGGCAATGTAGATCTCCGGCAGCCCGTCTCCATCGAGGTCCGCCGCACCGAGCGCCAGTGTCCAGCCGTCCGGTACGGCGGCATCGAGCGCATCGCTGGCATCGACGAACGCACCGGTACCGTCTCCGAGAAACAGCCGGTTCCGGCCGGCATTGCGGGCCCGGGACATCGAATGCTGCATGTGCGCGTCGCCGCCGCTGCCAAGGACGTTGAAATCGCCAGGGAAATAGTTGCCGAAAAGCAGGTCGAGATGTCCGTCCCCGTCCGCATCGGTCGTGATCGACGCATTGGTGTGCCAGATCTCGGTTGCGGGCTGCAGCGGTTTGGGGGCGTAGTCTGTGGCCGCGGTGTGAAGCGTGGGCGGGCGCCCCCAATAGGTGACAATCAGGTCAACCTGTCCGTCACCGTCCAGATACCCGGGCAGACACCCCATCGGCGCAATCGCACCGCCGCTTTCGATCGGAACGGCTTTCTGGGCGAACCGTCCACTCCGGTTGGGAGCGGGCAGGATTGTGACGGTATCGAAGCGGGGGTCGACATGGCAGATATCGTTCGACAAGCCGTCGCCGTCATAATCGAACAGGGCGACCGCGGCACCGACCGCCGAGATCCAGCCCGCGATCCGTTCGAAATCCGGATGGGTTTCACGGATCAGGCTGGCTTCGGCTTCGGTTTTTCCGGGCGGGTCCGGCAGAAGATAGGCCTCGAACGCCATCGAGGACTCCGAAGTGGTCTGGTGCCGGCTGTCCACGTCGACATGCGCCATGACAAGCAGGGCCGCCGGAATGGTGAAAGCTGCAAGCTTGGCCTTCATCATTCATCCTCCGTTTGCGCATGCGGAATTGAAAGCGTGCTGCGCAGCCTTGCGCGCCAGACCTGGTAGTCTTTCCAGCCTTCTGACAGTGACCGGTCCGTTCCGCGATCCGGACAGGTAACGGTGACCGTCCGGGCCAGAGCGGCGGTCCCGGCACCGCAAGTCTCGCCCGACGCAATCATCAGGTTTTCGGCCGACCCGGAGCCGTCATCGGTGCGCGCGCTTGCCGCAAACGCCACGCCCTGGGCCATGTGGTCCCGCAATTTCGGAAACCGTTCCGCCAGAAACCGCCAGTCGGCTGCCTGCGCCGGTCCGCAATAGGCCATCGCAAGGGACAGGCCCGCAACAAGGTCAGGGCGATGCCCGGCGGCCTGCGTTTCGATGGTTGCGGATGCGGCGGCCGTGGATCCGCCGGAGGCAAACCAGAGCCCGCGTCCGATGCCTTGATCATAAGCGGCATCCAGACCGTGCGGCAGCCGCGGCCGCTTGCCCGTCAGAACACCCGGCCGGGAGAAATAGATGTCGTGAAAGCCCCAACCGTCGACCGAAAGCGGGATCAACAGAGGATCCAGGTTTTTCCAGATCCGGGACCGGAACCACCCCAGCCGGGCAACGGCCCAACCGGTGCCGACATGGATGAGATAGTCAAAACGCGGTCCTGAAACCTCACGGAGCCGGGCCAGGCGCCAGGGTTGAAAGGAAAGCGTGTCGCGAAGCGCCGCACCCATCGCGGCCCCCTCGGCGAGAAAGCCCTGAAGGTCCGGTGGACGGCCCGCCAGGACACGGCTGTATGCGGTGAAGGGGTCTGGTCCGATCAGGGCATGGTATCCAGCCAGAAAGGCTGCGCCGACCGCTTCGAGCCGGTCCTTGGCTTCCGCCGAATTTGCGATGAAGCCTCGCCGTTCCAGGGACGTCTCGCCGGCCTCTATCCGGAGAAACCGGCTGAAATTCAATCCGGTGTCCGCCACATGCGTCAATTGCCGTGCTGTATCCATTCCCGCGTCTCCGACCCTTGAAACTTCAGGCAAGCGCAGGTGAGGATAAAACCGTCGCTGAGTGGAAAATGCCTTGAGATTGATGGATCTCGCGATCAGTTTCCGAGCAGGATGACCTGACCACCGGGCGAGCGAAGCTTTGCCGCACCCGACAGGGCGTCGGTTGAAACCGAAACGCCGAGACCTTGAAGACGGTCAATGATCGTGGTGACCGACTCGTCCACATAGGTGATCGCCAGCCGACCGGCAGACACCGTCGTTTCAGGGACGGCTGCGCAAATGCACAGCATCAGGAGGTCGGTGTTGAGACAACGGCACACCTTTGCGTGCTGCTGCCGGTAGCTGCGTTCCCGGAAACCGAGTGTGCCGTAGTGGGCTCTGGTTGCCTCCGCATGGCGGGTTACGAGGCGCAGGTTCGAAAAGGTTCCGCAGACAAGTCCCGGAGCCTGGCCCGAAACGGGATGTTCATGCCGCAGTTGCTCGACCAGAAACGTCCGCACGCCTTCCGGATCGTCCAGGAACGTCCTCGCGTTCAGGACCGGGCGGTCCTGTGCAACATAGTGTAGATCGTGTCGGAAACGCCGCTGAGCAGCCTCGATACCGTCGATATGGGTGCAATAGAGGATCAGGGAGGTTCGGGCGCGGGTACTGTGGCGGAGCAAGATCCGGAGGGATCTGTCGCTGAGAGCAGTCATGCCTTCCGGTTCTGCCGCGTCTTTCAAAAAACCGATCTGACGAAAAAAGGCGAGATCCGCGCGTATCGCAGGTGTTTCAATCAGCAATGCGAAATCGAAAAACGATACCTGCAAGTTTTTACTCCGATAAAACAGGTCGGAAGCGGCCTGACAGTTTCAATGCCAACGTTATGAACCGCCGGAAGGTCGTACTTCTCCCGTTTTGCTTGAAAAGGCCGACAATACGAGGCGTGACCCGGAGCAACGAGACGGGCAACACATAGGCGTTTTCCGACAGGACACCCCAATGCTTTGCAACAAAGGCAAACCCGAGAAAGGGATATGACCTGAGAGCCGTTGTGGACATCAATTAACGCCAAGGACTGATCAGCATTGTTCGCCACCCAACCGGCGTGCCGGCGACCGCGGGTCGGATCAGGAGCAGAAATGGCGACCGGGATTAAGGGGCGCCAGATCGTCGGCGGACGTGTGTTTCGCACTGGCGCGCAGTCGGCGCCGGATCGATCCGGCTTCACCGGCGACGGCCGCCCACCTGCGGGTGCGCTCTCGCGCCCCGGTCCGGTGACGCGTGTCGAACAACGCCTGTCCCAGGTCGACAACGGACTTGCGAAAGTCCGTCCAGTCTGTTTCGGGCAGGCCAGAGCCGGCTTTTTCTTTCCAGTCCAGACCCGCGCGCAACGCCGGCGAATAGTCTTGCGCGCGCAAGGCCCGCCGAAATCTGAAATAACTGTAGTGTTCCGTCGCCTTGAACCGGCTCGCCAAATTGCCCAGCCGGTCCCGTATTTTGTGCCCGAAGACCCGGTAACCGCAGATTGCGGAAACCGCCACCAGAACGAGAGCGGCGAGCCAGGTGGCGATGGAGGCCCAGGCGTTGGCGTTCTCCGTCCCGGGTTCGTCTGCAAGGGAAACGCCTGCCACCGTCAGGTCGATCGCGGCAACCGTCTCCGTTTCGACCGAACCGTTTTCCAGATCGTACCAGGAAAGCGACATGGCGGGGATCTGATATGAGCCTGCGTTTTCGGCCACGACGGTCATGACTTCGATTCGTGTTCCGGTGAGATTGCCGCGGTTTTCAGTTTCATCGAGGACCGGCGCCTTTTCGTAAAAGGCCAGGCCATCGAATTCCGGTGCTGACGAAAGCGGTGGCACGAACAGGGGCGACACCCCGGAGACGGTCACGGTCGTTGTCAGGATGAGGGCATCGCCTGCATTCAGCGCCTCGGGACTTCCTTCCGTTGTCCTGACCAAAGAAAGTGATTTTGCAGCAAGAAATGGAACGAGCGCTTCGCCGCCTGGTGGCAATTCTCCCCTGATTTCAAAGGCATCAGTGCCGATTTGCGTTTCGATGGGCTGCCGTGTAACCGGATCCGCGTAGGTAATCCTGATGGTGTCTGCCGGGATCCGGAACGGTCCGCGTATCATCGGGTAAAGCCGATAGGCGCGTGTGACGCCTGACCAGGTTTCTCCCTTGATGCTCTCGCTGATGGCGGTGGTGGCCCTGGAGGGAAGGCGGACGATCACGTTCGGTATTTCGAAATCGGGAAAGAGCGGCGGTGTCGGCATCCAGGTCGGCACCAGAATGGTGACCCGGAAGATGACAGGCTGTCCCGGTATCGCGGTGTCATTTTCCAGGGCCGTCCGGACAATCGGCTCAGGAACGGCTTGCGCATAAACCGGATGGGCCCCGATGAGGGCGAGAAAAAGGATCAGATTGCGGATCATCTTGTCTCCCTCGCGGCCTCTATTGCGAACCGGGATTTCAGGAACTCGCCGGTCCTTGTGTCGACGGTCCGCATCCATTGCTCGGCTGTCTCCGGCAGGGCCGAACGCGTGTCCTCCTGCGGCGTTTGCTGACTATCGGCCCCTCGGCCAGCCTCATTGTCATAGACAACGTCATCGGCTCCGATGCCCGCCTGTTCGCCGGTATCGGATTGTTCCCGGGTGGTTTCGATATAGTCCAGGATATAGCGTGACAGCTCAAGGTTATGCCGCGCCGCCAGATCGTTCGGATCCCGTTCAACCGCTTTTTCAAACGCCTGTACCGCCGGACGGTAGGACCGCGACCTGATCAGCGAAAGACCTTCCCCGACGGCGGCGTCAACGCCGTCCTGCCAGGCGTACAGCTCGGCGGCCTCTTCGTATTTCCCCAGCCGGTACAGCGCCAGCGCTTTCCAGGCGGCATCTTCGAAAAGATCCGCCGCCATTTGATAGTCCTTGTTCTCGAAGGCAATCCGGCCCTGCTGGTCGGGGGTCAGAAACCAGTCCTTCCAGCCGTCCGCATGGGCGTTTTGCATCGGTGCCAGAAGGCCGACAGAGACCAGAAGTACGGACCACCGCATGGTCCATCCCCGGCGAAACCAGAACAGCATCAGCAACGCGGCTGGCCAGAGAAAGATCCGGCCCTTATCCTGCCACTCCAGGCGGTCATCCCTTGACAAGGCGGCCTGATACGCCGCCTGCAGGTTTTGCGACACACGTTCAACGTCGGCACTGTCGGTGGTCACATCGATCAGCTTTGTACCCGGCACCGCCTCAAGAGCCGCAGCGGCGGCGCTGTCGCGCGCGAGAAACCAGAACAGCACCGGGACCCCGCGCGCATCTGCATGGCGCTTGAACGCCGGCAGATCCGCGTCGGTAATCCCGTCCAGAAGGAACAGGATCGCACCGGGTGTCGTCTGACCGGAAAGAATCTCGTCGGCCATCTCCAGGGCATCGCGCGCGGAATTGCCGTCCCGGGGCATGACACCAGGATCGAGGCCTTCCAGGAACGGTGTCAACACGTCAGGGTCCTCGGTGGGCGGCACCACCTGATGCGCCGACCCGGAATAGGCGATGAGCGCCGATTTCGATCCGGCACGCCTTTCGAGCAGATCACGTATCTTGTGTTTCGCCCGTTCCAACCTGTTCGGTGGAACATCCGGGTTCAGCATCGAACCGGAGACCTTCAGGGCGATGACGAGTGGCGCGGTATCCGAGACGAGCGGATCGGGAACGCGAGACCACGTCGGACCGGCGGTGGCGAGCACCAGAAGTCCAAGTATCAGGGCGACACCGTCAATGGGCAATATCCGGCCGCGTCCCTGCCGGCCGACCGTCAGCGCCTGCGCCAGGTGGGGCGCAATGGTCACCGGCATCTCCCGGCCACCGGTCAAGGACCTTCTGATGATCCACCACAGGATCCCTGTAGCCGGCAGGGCGATCAGCCACCAGGGACGGATGAAATGAAACGCGGAGAAATCGGCCGGGTACAGATCCATGCTCACACTGTCCTTCGCCGCAGGGTGGAAGCATACAGAATGGCAAGCGTGAGGAAGGCGATACCAGCAGCAAGACCGCTCGGGATATGGGCAAGGCTTTCCCTGGGCCGGTAGCGCGTCGTTTCGACCGCGCTTGGTTTCTGTGCGTCGATGCGCGTGTAGATATCTGACAGGGCGGTTTCGTCCCCGGCAAAATAATATGCGCCGCCGGCGGCGGAGGCGATGTCGTTCAGGGTGCGCTCATCCAGACGCTGCTCGCCGCTCCCGTCCGGATCGCCCACGCCGATGGCGATGATTTCAATGGATTCACCGGCAGCAATGGCGGCGGCGTTGATCGGCGTCATCCGGCTGCCCGTATCGGCACCGTCGCTCAGCACGATCAGAAGCCGGTCTTCGATCGTGCTGGACTGAAACGTCTTGATGGCGAGGCCGATGGCATCGCCGAGCGCCGTGTGCGGGCCGGCCATTCCGACCTCCGTCTGTTCAAGCAGGGCACGAACGGACCCGAGATCCTCCGTAAAAGGGGCTTGCACGAAGGCTTTTGTACCGAAAACGATCAGCGCGATCCGGTCGCCATCGCGCGCGGACACGAAGTCACCGACGACCCGTTTGACCGCATCCAGCCTTTGCGTCGACTCACCTTGAGCCGACCTGAAATCCCGCTGATCCATGGAGCCGGAAATATCGATGGCCAGCATCACGTCGCGGGCGGCCTTTTCCTGAACAATCGGCTCGCCAACCCGTTCGGGACCCGCGAGCGCGCTCACAAGAAGCCCCCAGATGAGAATCGCCGCACCATTCTGCAGCATCGTGCGCCGAAAGACGACGGCGCCCGCCCTGGGTGCAAGATCCGCCGCATGGGCCAGGCGCCTGAAAAAGGGAAATCGAAGCGCGGAGACCGTCTCCTGATGCGCGGGCAGGACGTACCGGATCACCAGGGGCAGAGGAGCCAGCAGGAAGGCAAGGGGGGTGGCAAATTCGATCATGGCGACGCCACCCGATGCATCTTGATCCAGGTGCGCACCAGGGGTTTCAACGGCTCTTGGGTTGTCTCCGGCCGATACGCCGCCGCGATCAGATGCCGCCCCGGTCCTTTTGAAAACGCGGATCCGCCATAAGCCCTGTCCAGAAACGCCAGCCATGCAGCACCATGCAGAGACGCGACTTCGGCCCGGGGATAGGCGGAGAGGGCGGTTCGCCGAAGAAGACCGGCCAAGCGGCTGGCTTCGTCCGGGCATCTGGCCAGTTCCGCGAGTGCCTGTCGCCGGTATGCGGTCTTGCGGCGCCTGATCCGGACCCACCGGACCACCAGCCCGGAAATTGCAAGAATTGCCAGACCCAGCCAGATCCATCCGGCGGTTTGCGGAATCATGGAGACCGGTTCGGGCTCAGGCAGCGGTTCCAGCAGATCGACCAGGTCGGCAAGGTTCAGTCCTGTCCAGTCGCTGCTCATGCCGGGCCGCCGTTTTGGTCCGGCCTGAAGCCTGTCAGCCGGCGCATTTGCGGAACGGTTTCTTCGCCCGCACTGAGTGGCAGAACCGGCAGCCTGTAGCGCTTTTGCCAGGCAAGAATTTCCTGAATCCGGCCGGAGGAGAAGTCCTGAAGTCTTTGTCGGGTGTCGCCGCTGGACGTGTCCAGTTCGACCTGCAGGACGCCGTTGGAAACCACCAGGTTCAGGTCCTCCGGGATTTGCCGGGAGATCGGATCGGTCACGGGGCACAGCACGACATCATTGTGCCGGGACATCTGCGCGATCAGCGTTTCGGTGGTTTCATCGATGCCGTCAAAATCGGACAGGATCAGGATCAGATGATTGCGACGCGCGATCCGGGCGACACTAGCCAGCACCTGATTGAAGGTCCCGGGCGTGTCGGTGATCGGAGCATCCGCACGCAGCAAATGGTTGGCGCGTACCAGCGAAGCCAGGAACTGGTCGCGGGCACGGACACTGGCACGGGGCCTGATTTCCGCGGCGAAATCGTCCCCGAACACGATACCGCCGACGCGGTCCCCCTGATCCAGTATCCGGAACGCCGCAAGAGAGGCAGCCTCGGCGGCAGTGACCGATTTCATCGCGTGTCTGGTGCCGAAAAACATGGACATGCGCTGATCGACGACCAGCAGCGCGGGCCGGTCCCGTTCCTCGCTGTAGACCCGGACATGCGGCTTGCCTGTCCGTGCGGTGACCTTCCAGTCGATTGTCCGCGGATCGTCACCAGGAAGATATTCGCGCAGGTCCTCAAAATTGAGTCCCCGCCCACGCAAGCGGGAGGCATGGCGTCCGTTGAGAACGCTGGCTGCCGGCTGTCGCGGCAGAAACCGCAGGCCACGGGCCTGGCTTTCCAGCGACCGCAAATGGGACAGCGTCACGTGAATGCGCGGATCGCCCAATCGTATCCGGTCAACGGACTTTGCCGACAAGCCGGCCCGTGTTCTGGCTGTGCGATCTCGCATTTGCGTCTCCGGGTTCCACAGACCCTAGGTCAGGGCGACATTCCTGACGATTTCGTCGACAACCTTGTCAGGGGAAACGCCATCACCGTCGGCCTCGAAAGTGAGCGTCAATCGGTGCCGGAACACATCCGCGGCGATGGCCTGGATGTCGGCCGGGTCGACGTAGTCGCGCCCGGCAAGCCAGGCGTGTGTCCGGCCGCATTTGTCCAGCGCGATCGAGGCCCGCGGACTGGCTCCGATTTCGATCCAGCGTGCCAGGTCCTCCGAATAGAGTTCCGGTGTCCTGGTCGCGTAGACGAGATCGGCCATATACCGCGCGATGGCGTCCGAAACGTGGATATTCGCGATTTCCGCACGGGCGTCGAAAAGGGCTGCTTGCGGTACGGGAGCCGCACTCTCCGTTGCCGTCTTCGCCGTCCTGTCCGCCTGCATCGCCTCAGTCAATGCGGACCGTTCTTCCCTGCGCACCAGATCGATCACCTTCACCTCATCCTCGACCGGCGGGTAGGTGATCAGGATATGCATCAGGAACCGGTCCATCTGCGCCTCGGGCAGGGGATAGGTCCCCTCCTGTTCCACCGGATTCTGGGTGGCCATGACCATGAAGAGCGGATCCATCTTGTGGGTGGTGCCCGAAACGGTCACCTGGCGCTCTTCCATGGCCTCGAGAAGGGCGGCCTGGACCTTGGCCGGGGCCCGGTTGATCTCGTCCGCCAGAACGATATTGGCAAAAATCGGTCCCTTTTCGAACCGGAACGTGCTGGTGCCACCGGACTGGTGATAGACCTCGGTACCGGTGACATCCGACGGCAGCAGGTCCGGCGTGAACTGGATCCGGCTGAAGTCGGCCTCCAGGTTTTTTGCCATCGCCTTGATGGCCCGGGTCTTCGCAAGCCCCGGCAAGCCTTCGACGAGAAGGTTGCCGTTTGCCAGCAATCCGATCAGCAGCCTGTCGATAACCCCTTCCTGGCCGATGATGGACTGCTGCATGCGCTTTTTGAGCGACTGGATCTGTTGAAGGGGATCTGGCATCAGGTCATCCGAATTACTTGGGCAGGAGTTATTGAGCCGAAAGGGCTTCTTTGAGGACAGCGCCGAGCGACCCGCTCGGGGCCTTGATCCGCAAATAAGCCGCGACTGTCGGCGCCACGTCGACGGTTTCAACCCGCCTCGAGATCCTATGGGCATTCATTCCAGGACGCGAGAATATGATCGGCACATGGGTGTCATAGGTCCAGGGAGAACCATGGTGAGAGGCGACGTGGAGACCGTCGAAATCCCCGACGAACCAATGCGGCTCGAACACCACATAAACGTCACCGGAGCGTGCGGTATGGAAATTCGCCAGGACGGCGGCACTCACGGAAGTTTTGGCGACAGCCGAACTTGCCAGGTCCTCGCTGGAAATGGCGTAGGCGATCGCGGGCATGTTCTGAAGTTCCCGCGCGAGCGCTCTGGCGACGTTGGCCTTGTTCAAACCCTCGTCCGCGATCAGCCGGTCATCGAGATAGACGTAGGGCTGGGAAAAGGAGGCGATCAGTTCCTGAGCGACACCGAACTCGGCGATCAGGGCTTTTGCGGCCGGTTCCTTGTCGATGTCATCGAAATTGAAGAACCCTGCCGGAACTCCAAGGTATTCCAGGTAACCTGGCACTTCAGCCGCACCGTGATCGGCGGACAGGACGACAAGTGTGTTTTCAAGACCCACTGTTTCATCGACATGCGCCAGCAGAGTGCTGAGGGACTTGTCCAACCGGCGCAGATTGTCTTCCGCCTCCAGACTTGAGGGGCCGAAGATGTGGCCGACATAATCGGTCGAGGAATAGCTGACAGACAGGTAATCGGTCACCGCGTCGCTGCCGATCCCTTCATTGTCGATCAGGGAAGTCGCGAAAGATGTCGTCAGTTCATCGCCTGCCGGGCTGAGTGTAAGCAGTGTTGTATAATACTTGCTGTCCCGGGCGCCGAACGGATGAGGAAAGGTGCGACCAAATCCAGGAAGTTCCGTTTCCCAATCCGCGTCGTCGAATTCGATGAAACGATAACTGTTTTCGGTGTCGGACAGGGTCCAGTCGGTATAGGCATAGGCCGAAACATGTCCCGCGTCGTTCCATTTGTCGACCCATTCCGGATAGGCATCCATGTAATAGCTGGATGTCACGAAACGGCTTTCGCTTTTGGAAAACCAGTAAGCGCTTCCTGCATGACCTGCCATGGAAATGGCACCGCGATCCTTGATGGAAACACCGAAAACCTTTGACACGCCCGCATTGGCAATGGCGATTTCATCGGAGAGGGTTGAGGACAGGATCGAGGTAGGGGAGCGTCCATCCGAGGTGGCGGCGCGTTGCGTCGGATCGATTTCCGTCGACTGGTCAACACCCGACGTCGCCAGCAGCGGATAGTCTGGATCCTGCACGTTGTAAAAGGGCGTGCCGGTCGACCGGTCAAACCAGAGATTGGCAACCATGCCGTGGACCGAGGGATCGGTTCCGGTTGCAAGTGTTGTATGTCCGACGATTGTTTCGGTATTGGCATGCCGGTGATGGGCGTTGGTATAATAAACCCCGTTGTCGAGGAGATATCGAAAACCCTTGTCACCAAAGTGCTCGAGGTTCCGGTCGATCAAATCGCCGCGGAGCTGGTCCACCGTGATCTGCAGCACCAGGCGTGGAGCCTGAGGTTCGGCGAAAACTGGTCCCGACCAGAAACCGGTCAGAAGGAGACCGGTCGTCATGCAGAGGTGCCTTGACCGTAATTTCATATGAGCCTCTCCTTTGCAGTCGGGGAAAATCCGGGCAGGTCCGGAAAAACGGGCGCACCGCGACCGGTCCTCGACTGTGGTCTTGTTAAAGCCGGACAGGGTTGCCCGTGAATCCCAGGCGGCCGTTCCGCCGCCTGGGATGGGGAAACCGCGCTCTATTTAGACCCGGTCGAGTCCGTCATCATCTCCATGACCTGGTCGATGGAGAAGCTTGCCGGTTTCTGGCGTGGCGGGAATTCCTGGAATGTTTTCAGGAATTCGGCGACATAGGCCTGCGCCGGCACCAGGAAGAACACCCGGTCGATCATCCAGTCGTAGTAGGTGTTCGAGGTCACATGCGCGCGCTCATAGGGATCCCGGCGCAGGTTGGTGATCATCGGAACACGCAAGACCGTCCAGGGCTCGATCCAGGCCCGCAATGTGGCGTACTCTTTCTGCTCGAGGAAAATCGCCTTCCAGTCATCATAGCGCAGGGCCGTGAGTTCTCCTGTGTCCGCGAAATAGAAGATCTCCTTGCGCGGTCCTGCTTCCTCTTCACCCAGAAGATGCGGCAGGAAATTGTAGCCATCGAGATGGACCCTGTAGTCGCGGCCGATCGCCTGAACGCTGCCTTCCTTCAATTTCGCCTTGATGTCCGGATCGCCGGCGGCCGCAAGATAGGTCGGCAGCCAGTCCATGTGGTGCATGATTTCGTTCGAGATCGAACCCGACTCGATCTTGCCCGGCCAGCGAACCATCGACGGGACACGCCAGCCGCCTTCCCAGTTGGTGTTCTTTTCACCGAAGAACGGAGAAGTGGCCGCATCGGGCCACGTGTTCATGTGCGGGCCGTTGTCGGTCGAATAATGAACGATGGTGTTGTCCGCAATGCCAAGCTCGTCCAGCACTGCAAGCAGTTGTCCGACATGACCGTCATGCTCAAGCATGGCGTCGCTGTATTCGTCCTGGCCGGAAATGCCGCGGATCTCGTCCTTGATGTGGGTCCTGAAGTGCATCCTTGTGCCGTTCCACCACACGTAAAACGGCTTGCCCTGATCGTTGGCCCGGCGAATGAAATCGATCGCCGCCGTGACTGTCTCGTCGTCGACCGTTTCCATACGCTTTTTCGTCAGCGGACCGGTATCTTCAATGGCACCGTCGGCAGAAGACTTGATCACGCCGCGCGGCCCGTAACGCTCGCGAAACGCTGGATCTTTCGGGTAATCCGGGTTTTCCGGCTCTTCCTCGGCGTTCAGGTGATAAAGATTGCCGAAGAACTCATCGAAGCCGTGATTGGTTGGCAGCATGGAGTCCTGGTCACCCAGATGGTTCTTGCCGAACTGACCGGTCATGTAACCATGTGGCTTCAGGAGGCCGGCAATGGTCGGGTCCTCGACCTGCATGCCAAGGTCCGCGCCCGGCAGGCCGACCTTGGACAGGCCCGTCCGGAAAACGCTCTGGCCCATGATGTAGGAAGACCGGCCGGCGGTGCAGGACTGTTCGCCGTAATAGTCGGTGAACATCATGCCTTCCTTGGCGATCCGGTCGATGTTTTCCGTGCGGTATCCCATCAGGCCGAAGGTGTAGGCGGAGATATTCGACTGGCCGACATCGTCACCCCAGATGACAAGTATGTTCGGTTTTTCATCCTGTTGCGCGAATGAAGGCGTCGCAATTGCCAGTAGCAATGCCCCCGCAGCAAAGGCAGACAATCTGCCGGCACGCAATCTCATTCCCGTAAACATGATATATTCCTCCACTAGGCCAAGATGAAATATACATCTATTGCGACACATTCTATTGACAATGGTCAAGCCTGTTGAAAATTACCATTCAATCACGCATGATTTTTTTGAAAAAATCGAACTATAAGTATGTTTCTTTACAAGAGGTAATCTTTGGTCGGTGGCTTTTGTAAAGTCTATCTTTGCGAAAGCTGATTTCTAAGCCTCAATAAAATCGCGTTATCAGGAATATTTTGCAGTGCTCTTTGAAGGGCAACTGTCGCGCCCGCCAAATCGCCAACTGCCATATGCAACCGGACCTGCATGATCCAGCCCTCGGCAAGTTGCCTGTCGAGGCTGGTCGCTTCCTGAAACGCGCGGATCGCAGCTTTTGAATTCCGCAACGCCAGGGCGGTTCCGCCGAGTGCCATGTGAGTTTCGGGAAAATCCAGTCTGGCGGCAAGACTTTCCTGCCATTCTCGCTGTGCCGACCGGGCGGCCGAGCGGTCCTGTTCGGACGGCATCCCGAGGGGAATCCGGAGCAATTGGCGCGCCGCCGCAATACGGACGGATCTGGCCGTGTCCTCCAGGGCGTCGATCAGAGTGGCACCGTCATCTTGCCCCATACCCAGGAACGGCACCGCGGCAGCGCGAACAAGAGGGTCGGGATCGCTCAGAAGGGCTACAGCCAGAACGCGTTGGTCCTCTGCCACGCGGTTTTCAAGCAGGCTGAGAGCGGAGGCCCGAACGATCCCCGGGAATTCCGTGTGTCGGGCTATGTCCAGCAGGTCAGCGCCCAGTTCGCTCGTGCCGGCTCTGGCGGCGGCGAAGACCTCCGCAAAATGCGCTCCCCTGTGACGGCTGTCGGGATACCGCTGTACCAGGGCTTCCGTGGCCCAGGCAGCCGTCTTGTCCGTATGGCAATCGGTGCAGGCATTCGGCGTGCCGATCTTCACGCTGAGATCGGGACGGGGCACACGGAACGAATGATCCCGGCGGCCGTCAATGCCCATGTAGGTCCGCTCGATCATGTGACAGGAGACACAAGCGGCGCCGTCACTGTCTGTTTCATGAAAATGATGCGCCGGGTCATCGTAGGGCTTCAAGGCCAGCGAGGGAAACGGCGGGTTGCCTGAAGGGGAGTGACACTGCGTGCAAACGGCATTGCCTTCGGCTTTCAGGCGCACGCTATGCGGATCATGACAATCCGAACAACGGACCCCTTTTGCGAACATCTTCGACTGCAGGAAAGACCCGTGGACATAGACCTCGTCCTGGATCTGGCCGTCCGGGTGATACAGCTCCGCGCGCAGCAAGGCGAGCCGGTAGCTGTCGTGAAACGGCGTGCCGGGGGTGGGGTTCCCATCCTCGAAAGCTTCCCGCCTCGAATGACAGCCGGCGCATTGCTCTATTTCGATCGTGGCCGGTGTCCCCCTGAAACTCAGCAGAAGCCCTTTGGCGTCTGTCCCGGGAAAGGGGCTCCGAAATCCGCTGCCGCCTTCGGCCGCCCATGCGACATGAGCTTCGCCCGGGCCATGGCAGGCCTCGCAGCCGACACCCGTTTCTTCCTGCGTGCTTTCATACCGACGGATACGGGCATCGTAATTCTTGCGAAAACCCGTTGCATGGCAATCCGCACAGCGCGCGTTCCAGGTCTTGTAAGGTCCCGTCCAGTGGAAGCCGTCATCGGGAGGAAGAACCTGATCCGGATAAAGGTGGTACCAGGTCTTTTTCTCCTGATCCCAGACCACGTCGAAGGATTGCAGCCTGCCGGGTTCGGTTTCCACGAGATACTGCTGCAGCGGTGCAATCCCGGCGATGCCCTTGACTTCCAGCACCTTCGGCCCGCCGGTGATATCCGCGGTTTCGATGAGGTAACGGTCGCCGTCCCGGAAAAAACGGGTGGTTCGGCCGCGGTGCTCAAAAACCGCGTCATTGAAGTCGCCATCGACAGTCTGGTCGGTCACCGGCAGCCAGGCGTCTGCATGATGACTGGACTGCCAGGACCTGAGAGCGTCCGAATGGCAGCTTCCACAGGAACCGGACCCGACATAAGACGGCACGGTCTCGGCAGCGGCGGCCGCGTTCACAGCGCAGCCGAACGCAAAAAACGCCCACAGACCAAGTCCCAGCCAGTTCATTGCACCTCCCGCGCGCCCGGTCATCCTGGCGTCTACGTCCAATCCGGACTTCAGAACACGATACCTGCGTCTTCCGGCGAAGAAACTATCTTTGATTTTTCAATGCTTCCAATTCGGCGCGCAAGATTGCAATTTCCCGGTACGGGCCTTCGGTTTCCGATGCGGCCGGATCGTTTGAAACAGTGTCCGTCGCGGTGTCGTCAGTCAGGCCGTTTGTCCGCAGCGTGTGTTCGAAGACAGCCCAGACCGTCATGAAAAGTCCTGCGATAACCGGGCCGACAACCAGTCCGACCGCGCCGAAGGACGCCAGGCCGCCGAATGTGCTGATGAGAACGAGAAGGTCCGGCATCCGCGTGTCGCGCCCGACAAGAATGGGCCGCAACAGATTGTCGACGGTGGTGACCACCATCCCGGTCCACACCGCAAGCCCGACGGCTGCGATCACGTGATCATTCGCCGCCAGAACGATCACGCCCGGAATGAGAACGAGCGTCGGCCCGATGCCGGGAATAACGGACAACACCGCCATGACGCAGCCCCAGAATGCCGCACCCGGAAGTCCGGCCACCCAGAAACCGATCCCGCCCAGAACACCCTGGGCAACACCGATCAGGAAGGTTCCCTTGATCGTCGCCCGGCTGATGGAAAGAACCCGGTCTCCAAGCTTTTCCTGCACGTCTCGTGGCAGTCCCGAATGAACCAGCATCTGCTGGAACATGTTGGTCGGCTGCGGCAGGAAAAAGACCATGGCGTAGAACATGATGAACAGGCTCAGAAAGAAGGAAGCCGTGCCCTTGGTCACATGGGACAACGCGGTAACGAAAAAATTGGCGATCTGACCGGCCGCTTCCCCGATCTTTTGCGTCACTGTTGCACCCAGACCTGCAAGATCCACGTCAAACGGGAGCCAGGCCGGCAATGCCTTGCCGAGGGCCTCCACATCGACGGTCTCGACCCATGCGGTGGTCGACTTGGCGACAGTGGTGGCTTGCTGGACACCCAGGACAACGATCGCCCCGAGCGGCAACAGCACACCAACCGACAGGCCGACAAGCGTCAGGCCGACCGCGAGGCCCTTGTGCCGACCGGTATGATCATAAATCCACCGATACATCGGAGCCGACATGGCGCTGAATATGGCTGCCAGAAACAGGGCGATCAGATAGTCGCCGATCAGTCCGAGAAAAACGGCGCCGGTCGCCAGCGCAATGAAGCCGATGACACCCATCTGGAATCGGGTTCTTTCGCCCTGTCTCTTGTCCTTAGTCACCTTGTCGCTCTCCATCGCCCACTTGCCCATTCTGCCATCAGTTCAGGAAAACCGATAGTTCGCCCTGTTGCTCCAACCTGCCGGTATTCCGGAACTTTTGCCTTTAAAGGTGGGGAACCTTACGGTACGCTCTCCCTTGAATGCGAAGGAAATCTCAATGCCGGGCGCCTCAGATCTCAAGACCGAGATTTCACAATTGAAAGCGGAAACCGACAGCAAGCGCCGATCCCGCAAGCCGCGGCCCAGGAAACCGCTCGACGAGACGGCGGCCGCGCCGGCGACGGAGGAGGCGGATCCGGTCGAACCTTCCGAACACCCCGAAATCAGCAAGCTCGCCGACAGATTGTCGGAACTGGTCGAAGAGGCCGGCGACGAAATCAAGGAGCGTCCGGTTACGGCGGTGCTTGGAGCTTTCGCTCTCGGCGTTGTTGTCGGCGCTCTTCTTCGAAGATAGGAGATCTTCATGGACAGTCTTGTGAGGACCATGCGGATTATCTGGCGCGCAGAGCTCCTGATCATCGAGGCAAAACTCAATGTGGCCACCAAACGCATCGGCTCGATGGCGTTTGCCGGCCTGATCTTCGTGTTTGGTCTCGGGATGCTCAATGTCGCTGGCTTTTTCGCGCTGGAAGAGGGCTGGGGTCCTGTCTACGCGGCTCTTGGAGTGGCGCTCGCAGATTTTCTGATCGCAACACTGCTTGTTGTCTGGGGCTCCCGTCTGAGCACCGGCCCCGAACTGGACCTTGCCCGCGAAGTCCGGGACGCCGGCCTGCTTGAACTCGAGGCCAAGGCCGAACACATCCAGGACGAGGTCGACGCAGTCCGGGAAGAACTGCTGACATTGAAAAAGAGCCTGCTGGCCTTTTCCCGAAATCCGCTGGACGGAACAATCAACGCTCTCCTGACACCGATCCTGACGTTGCTGATCAAATCCCTGACCAAGGGCAAAGGCTGATCGGGCATTTGCGGGGCGGCAACCGGCCGGAAGGTCTCTGTTGCCGCCTGGAAACCCTTCCGGGCGGCAATGGCTTGGACGAGGCTCGATGGCGCCCCCGCGGTTTCTGGCGTCAGGCGCCTTCGTCGACGGCTCTGGACAGCATGATCATCGACAGGCCCGTCGACAGGAAATTGATCCCCATGATCAATCCGAGCACGAAGAGAGACGTTCCGGGCAGCTTGCTGACGATAAGCAACCCCGCGCCAATGCTGATCAAGGCCGAAACCAGCATCCAGCCCCAGCCCTTGGCAGGCCTGAATTCGAAGGCCGCGAACAGCTGATAGGCACCTTCGAACACGAACACCAGTCCGACGGTTATGGTGAGGATGAGAATGCCTTCAAGCGGGTTTGAAACAAGAAAAACACCCGCGACCACAGTCACCAGACCCATCAGCAATGCGCCGAAGAAGGGGCCGGTCCCCTTGATCGAAAACGAATGCCAGATGCCGAGAACCCCGGCAAACAGAAACAGAAAGCCGACCATGTAGTTCGTGGTCACGGTTGCCGCGAACGGGAAAATGATGGCGACCGCCCCCACGACAGCCATGAGGATCCCGATCCACATGACGCTCGATCTGTTGTCCTTGAGGGCCTGTTTGAAACTGGCTGGGAGATTTGTCGATGTATCGGTCATGGTTTTCTCCTGATCTGGTTCGGACTGTGTCTGTGGCATCCTTTCGTACCTGAACTTCCAGATCCCGGCTATCCGTCCGGGAGGACATAGTTGAAATAGCTGTAGAACCGGATCGCGGCTCGCCGGAACATCAACGTCTGCTGAATGCCCTGGCTGGACCAGATCGCCACCGCGCCCGAGGCTCCCGGGGGCAATTCACGCGCCGTTGCCTCGGTGTCGAATTCGAACTGGACGAGGAACCTTGCACGCGGCACACCTGCATCGGTGAGCGTCGGAACCGCAGTATTCGCAGCGATGATGCCCCTGCCGCTGCCGCTGGCCTCCGTGTTCTGCGTCCCCAGAGACACAAACGGTGACCGCCCGATAAAGGCCTGTGCATGGACCCGGAGTGCGGACAGGCACTTTTGAGCGGTCATGTCGTGCGTCAGACTGAACAGATTTCGAAGAGTTTGTTCATCTGTGAAGAAAATGACGAGGTGTTCTTGCGAGTCTCAAGCGCGTAAGGTCATGCAGGGAATGCCGGTGGAGGGGTCGACATGATGAAAACGGGACTGAAGAAGCGAGCGCTGCTCATCGCCACCATGGCTGGTGCGGCGGCATGGCCCGCGGAAACGGTTTTGGCCGCGGAAGACCAGCGCAATCAGGTCAACGTGCGGGTCGACCGGGCCTGGCAGTTCATCGTTGCACCCTATTTTGTCGGCGCGAACATCACCGGCACCAGCCAGGTGGGACGTCTGCCCAGTACGGACGTCGATGTCAGCACGGGCGACATCCTCGAAAACCTTCATTTTGGCGGCATGATCCACGCCGAGGCGCTTTACGACCAGACCTTCGGCGCGTTCATCGACATCGCCTACATGAAACTCGGCAATGCCCAGGATATCTTGCGCACGGGTGGGCGGGCGCGCGTGGGCGTCAGCCAGTTGATTGTCGAAACCATGCTGACCTATCGGGCCTACAGCTCCGGCAACGGCTTCATCGATATCTATGCCGGCGGCCGGTACTGGGACATTTCAATGGATCTCAATGTTACCGGCTCGATTGCCGGGAATTTCACCACCACCCGGGGCGACAACTGGTGGGATCCGGTAATCGGGCTGCGCGGGTCGCACGACCTGACCGACAAATGGTCGTTGAACGCCCGCGCCGATATCGGCGGCTTCGGTCTGGCCTCTGATTTCACCTGGAATGTCCAGGGCGGGGCAGGGTACCGTTTCAGCAACGTCTGGGCGGCGCACCTGCAATACAAGGTCTTGAGCGTCGATTATGACAATGGCCGGAGCGGAACATCCAGCTTTGCCTACGATGCCATCACCCACGGCCCGGTTCTGGGTGTTTCAGCGACGTTTTGAACCCTGCCGAGGCCATTGCCCGAGGTCCTTGAACGGGCTGACCACCCGGGAGCGGACCGGTCACGGGAATTTGGCGTCTTTGGCCATGATACAAGGCATGGAGCATAGAAGACGCACGTGGGGTCTTTCTGGAGATGCCCTCATGCCGAACACTGCAGGGGCGCCTCTTCGGCAGGGCTGGAGATTTTCCGTTTCTCGTGTGTCAGGGCCAGTCGGCGAATTCACCCAACGCGGCGTCTTGCTGGCTGGTTCGCTCGGCATGCGCCATTGTGCGAAACTGATAGGGCGACACCTGCATCGCGCGCTTGAAGAAATGCGAAAACCGGGTCGGGTCGTTGAAACCCAGACGCTGCGAGATCGAATGAATGCTTTCGTCCGATTGCCTCAACCAGGTGGTCGCATCCAGAAGGATCCTTTGGTGAACCAGGGACAGCGGTGTCCGGTTCAAATTGCGTTGGCAGATGTCATGCAGCCGGTCGTAGCTTAAATTCAGATCCTGACAATAGTCGTTCACCTTCCTGCGGGACCGGTAGCCCAGTTCGACCAGTTGGCGAAACCGATGCAGGATATGAATGTCATTGGTGCCTTCGACCAGTTCGTCGCCGATGAGCATCCGGCTTGCCGCGATCAGCAACAGTCGAAACAACGCGGCCGCCGCCGCCTGGGAGCGTTTGGCCGGGTCGGCCAGTTCATCTGCCAGCAGGGGCAAAAGCGGCAGAATGCTCCGGTCGACCACGTCGCGGTTCCCCGGTGTAAGCGTCATTCGACCCAGCACCATGTTGAGCATCAGGCTCTCCGTGCCGCTGCCGACGATCAGTGGCTGCAGCGGCCGCGCAAAGCCGACCAGCCATGCGCGGGTTCCAGCCGGAACGCGGATCTGAGCGGGCTGGCCATGCGGCAGGATCAGGACCGCATGGCTTTCAATCTCGACCTCTGCATCTTCGCTGAGGACGTCCGCGCGTCCGCGCGCCACGATCGCGAACAAATTGAAATCCGCAAAACTGCCCGCACCTGCGGAAAACGTGCGGGGCCGAAGCCCCGACTGGATGCTTTCGAACCTGATCAGCGAAACCAGCGCGCTGTCTTGAGCCACCATGTCGTCAAAACTTCCCAGAAAACAACATTACATATCCATTTTACATCATGTCATGTTCGAAGAAAACGTGTGAGGCTTTCCTGCGCTTTGAGGAAAGCGTTGGGAGGACATCTTGGAAAACACCCCGAAACCGACTCGTTCAGAGCAGGTTCCGATCACAGATGATGGACAGGCATCCCCGGTCCTGGTGGGACTGTTCATCAATGGCGAACAGGTTCCCGCGGAAACGCGCGGCAGCTTCGAGCGCCTGGATCCGACAACCAGTCTGGTCGCGTCCCGCGCCGCCAGCGGACGTGCGGCGGATGCTGAACACATGGCGGCAGTCGCCGCCGAGAATTTTTCCGGCTGGGCTGCGCTGTCCGGACAGGAACGTGCCGCCGTCCTGCTGCGAGCAAGATCCCTGCTGCCGGCATATGCCGAAAGAATCTCTTCCCGCATGACTTCCGAGATGGGCGCGACAGCGGACTGGATCGCGTTCAATCTGACAGTCGCGACCGACGTCCTGACTGCAACCGCCGAACTTGCGGAGAAATTCAATTCCGACCTGCCGGCGCTCGGCGAAACAGCATCTATAATTGTGCGTCAACCAGTGGGTGTTTGCCTGGCGATTGCGCCCTGGAATGCGCCGATTGCGCTCGGCATGCGTTCGATTGCCTTTCCGCTTGCATTCGGCAATTCGGTGATCTTCAAGGCATCCGAACTGTGCCCGGCAACCCATATGTTGCTGGCCGAACTTCTTCATGAGGCGGGCGTGCCCGCCGGTGTGCTCAGTGTGATGACCAATGCACCCGAGCATTCCGAAGAGGTGGTTGAGACCCTGATCGCCCATTCGGCGGTGCGTCGGATCAATTTCACCGGGTCCACCCGGGTCGGCCGGATCGTGGCGGGTATCGCTTCGGGACATCTCAAGCGGTGCCTGCTGGAACTGGGCGGCAAATCGCCGTTTGTTGTCCTGGCCGACGCGGATCTGGAAGCCGCCGTCGAGGCGACGGTGTTCGGTGCCTATCTGAACAACGGCCAGATCTGCATGGCCACCGACCGGATCATCGTGGAAGACGTGGTGGCCGACGCCTTCGTCGCAGCCCTTGCGGAGCGGACCCGCCTGCTGGTTGCCGGAGACCCGCGCCAGCCGGGCATCCGGCTCGGCCCACTGGGCACGCCCGGAATTGCGACCCGCCTGTCCGCCCTCATTTCCGATGCACTGGAAAAGGGCGCGCGCCTTGTGACCGGCGGGCCTGCGCACGGGCCATTCATGGACGCCACCATTGTCGATCACGTTTCGCCGATGATGCGGCTTTATGCCGAGGAATGCTTTGGCCCCCTGGTCGGGATCTACCGCGTGGGATCCGCGGACGAGGCCGTCACCGTTGCCAATGACTGTGAATACGGCCTGTCCTCGGCAGTGTTCAGCGCCGACCTCGACAAGGCGGCCGCCATAGCTGCTCAGCTTGAGACCGGAATTTGCCATATCAACGGCCCGACGGTGGCCGATGAGCCGTCGATGCCGTTCGGCGGCATGAAGTCCAGCGGTTATGGCCGGTTTGGAGGCGTTTCCTGCCTCGACGAATTTACCGAAGTCCGCTGGATCACAACGTCGGGCCGCACTGCCCGCTGACACAACAAACAAGAACCACAACAACGACAGGGAGAGAGACCGTGAATACCATTTTATCCAGAGCTGTCCTGAACCGCCGGAGGTTCGTCACGACGTCTGTCGCCGCCGGAACAATCGTTCTGGCAGGCGCCAATGGCGCGCTGGCGCAGAAAGCCGACACGATCCGTATCGGCTTCGTCAGCCCGCGCACCGGACCGCTTGCCGGCTTCGGCAAGACCGACGGCTATGTGCTCGACCGGGCACGCGAGGCACTCGCCAATGGACTTGAGATTGGCGGCAAGACCTATGCGGTGGAAATCCTCGACCGGGACACCCAGTCGGACCCCGCGCGCGCGGCACAACTTGCCAAGGACCTGATCAACGAGAACATCGATCTGATGCTCGCCATTTCCACGCCCGAGGTCATCAATCCGGTGGCCGATGCCTGCGAAGCCGCCGGCGTGCCGTGCCTGTCCACGGTGATGCCCTGGGAGGCCTGGTATTTCGGTCGCGGAGCCAAACCCGGCGAACCGTCGCCTTTCAAGTGGACCTACCACTTCGGTTTCGGCGTCGGCGAATTTCTGAAGACCTATCTGTCGCAGTGGGGATTGATCGAGACCAACAAGAAAGTTGGTGTCATGTACCCCAACGACGCCGACGGCAACGCGGTCCGAGCCGTTCTGGCGCCGCAACTGGAAGCCGGCGGGTACACCATTGTCGACCCCGGCGCCTATGAGACCGGCACCACCGACTATTCCACCCAGATCGCGCTGTTCAAGGACGAGGGTGTCGAGATCATCAACACCTTTCCGATCCCGCCGGATTTCGCGGCGTTCTGGCGACAGGCGGCCCAACAGGGACTGACCTCGCAAATCAAGATCATCCAGACCGCCAAGACCGGCCTGTTTCCCGCAGATATCGAGGCACTCGGCTCCCTTGGTCTCAATATCTCTTCGGCGGCCTATTGGCACCGTGATTTTCCCTACACATCTCCGCTGACCGGTCTGAACGGACAGCAACTCAGCGATGGCTGGGAAGCGGAAAGCGGCGAGCAATGGACCCAGCAACTGGGCGCGACCCTGTCGTTGCTGGACGCGGGGGTCGAGGCGCTCAAGGCCTCGGCGGATCCCACGTCCCGCACAGCCATCCGCGACGCGATTGCCGTTTTGAACGTGGAAACCATCTCCGGCAAAGTGGACTTCACGTCGGGTCCGGTGCCCAATGTGTCGCCGGGGCCGATCATCGGCACTCAGTGGATTCAGTCGGAGAATGGAGATTATCCGCTCGATTATGTCGTGACTGAAAACGCAACCGATCCCAACGTCCCGGTAGCAGCCAAGCTGCTGCCCTACAAGCGCTAGGCAGGGGCGAACGGCATGGCCCACAACGTCCACCTCAGCGCGACCGGAATCCACAAGTCCTTTGGCGCTGTCTCGGTTCTGAACGGCATCGATTTCTCGGTGCGGTCGGACGAGGCGGTCGGTGTCGTGGGTCCGAACGGGGCCGGTAAATCCACGTTGCTTGCGGTGCTTTCCGGAGCACTTGCACCAACCAGCGGCAATATCCGCATGAACGACGCGGATATCGGCGAGCTGCCGGCACGGGAACGGGCAAAACGGGGTCTGGTGCGCACACACCAGATCCCCAAGCCGTTCCTGGGAATAACCGTGTTTGAAAACGTGCTCGTTGCCGCCACTCACGCAGGCGGCGCCAGCCACTCCGATGCCTACGACCTGGCGCTCGATGCCCTTGATATCTGCGGCATGATGCCGGTCGCCAACCGGTCCGCCGAAAACGTCGGACTTCTGGACCGCAAACGTCTGGAGCTGGCCAGGGCACTGGCGACGCGACCCAGACTGCTGCTGCTCGACGAGATCGGCGGCGGCTTGACCGATGCCGAAGCTTCCGAACTGGTCGAGACGATCCTCCAGCTGCGCGCGCGCGGGATCGGCATCGTCTGGATCGAGCACATTGTCCATATTCTTGTACAGGTTGCCGAGCGGCTCGTCTGCATGGATGCGGGCCGCATCATTGCCGAAGGCGCACCGGACGCGGTCATGAGCGACGCCGACGTGATGAAGGCCTACCTTGGGGGGGCGCCGGCATGAGCATTCTATCCGTGAAGGATCTCAACGTCCGCTATGGGCAGTTCCGGGCCGTGCGGGGTGTCAGCTTTGACATTGCAAGGGGCGAAGTCCTTGCCCTGGTCGGGGCCAATGGTGCCGGCAAGACCACCTTGCTGCGCGCGCTCGCCGGAGCCAACCCCGTGTACGCCGGATCTGTTCACCTCAACGGTACCGACATCACCCGGATGCCCTCCCATCGGCGTGTCGCGGCCGGACTGGCACTGGTTCCCGAGGGACGCCGCCTGTTTCTCGACATGACCATCGAGGAGAACCTGTCACTGGGCCGGACCGCCGGCCGTGACGGCGAGTGGGACATCGACCGGGTGCTCGAGACATTCCCCAATCTGGTGAAACGCCGTCTCGCCTTGACCGGCACCATGTCGGGAGGGGAACAGCAGGCCACCGCCATTGGCCGCGCATTGATGTCCAATCCGGACATTCTGATTCTCGATGAGGTCAGTCTGGGCCTGTCGCCGCTGGTGGTCGATCAGGTTTATGCGTCCCTGGATGGATTGTTGAAAACCGGCACCACCATCATTCTCGTCGAGCAGGACCTGACCCGGGCCATGACGGTCGCCGACCGCGTCATTTGTATGCTCGAAGGCAGGGTCCAGCTGGACAGCGCGATGACGAACACCAGTCGAGACGCCATCACCGATGCCTATTTCGGCAACTCCCGCCGAAAGGAAGGACTTTCCGCATGATCAATATCCTGCTCCAGTCCGTGCTGCTCGGTGGCTATTACGCCCTGATCGCCTGCGGTCTGGCATTCATGTTCCAGGTGATGAAAATCATCAATCTCGCCCACGGATCCCTCGCGGTCGTGAGCGCCTATATGGTCTGGTCTCTGGCTGAAACCACCGGTGTGTCTCCGTTCCTGACACTCCTGGCCGTGATCCCGGTCATGGGATTGGCCGGCTGGTTGTTGCAACGCGCGATGCTTGAACGCGCTGTCCGCGGCGGCGACCTGTTGCCGGTGCTGACCACCTTCGGCCTGGCAATCGTGCTGGACAACCTGATGTTCCAGCAGTTCGGCGCCAACACCAGGTCGCTGGCCCCCTATGTCGGCGACCTGAGCTGGGAGGCCTTTGAACTTCCCGGCAACATCTATGTCGGCAAGTTGCCCGTCTACATTCTCGTGAGTGCCATAGCCATTATTGGCGCCCTCGACCTGATGCTCAAGCGAACCGCGCTTGGCCGCCAGATCCGCGCCACTGCCGCCGATCCGGTGACCGCCGGGCTGGTCGGTATCAATGCGCGCCGCGCGGCAGGCATCGCCGCCGCCATCGCCACCATGACGGTCGCCGTTTCCGGAGCCGCCCTGGGATTGCGCGGCACCTTCGACGCCTATGCCGGCAGCCCCCAGTTGTTGTTCGCATTCGAGGCGACGATCATAGGGGGCACCCGCTCGCTGTGGGGCGTGCTCGCCGGCGCCATCGTTCTGGCGATTGCGCAATCGCTGGGTGCACAGATTCATCCGCAGGGATTTCTGCTCGGCGGCCATCTGGCGTTTCTGGTGGTGCTGTTTCTGCGCCTGGCAAGCCACGGCAGGCCTTTGTCGCTTGCCGCATTGATCTCGATCGTCACACCGAAGGGGGCGGCACGATGACCATCCAACGCTGGACACCTCTGGCGCGGGCCTCTTTCGTCATCGCGGCGCTTCTCCTCGCCCTGCTGGTCGTCATGCCTGCGTTTGCGTCCGTCGGTGCCATGCAGCGTCTGACCGTGCTTTTCATCTACATCATCATGGCGGCGATGTGGAACGCGCTCGCGGGCTACGGCGGTCTCGTTTCAATCGGCAACCAGCTGTTCTTCGGCCTCGGGGCCTACCTGACCATTCGCGTGGCCAATGCCGGGATCGACCCGTTCGCGGCCTTGTTGGTGGCCGCAGTGATGGTGGCGGCGATTTCCTGGGTGCTGTCGCAATTCATGCTGCACCTGAGAGGCGGTGAATTCGCCATCGGCATGTGGGTTCTCGCCTCCATAGCGCATCTGTGCGTCAATCTCGATCCCCTGATCCAGGGCGAAACCGGCACCTCGTTGATATCACTCAACTCCTACGACATGGACCTGCGCCGGTATTACATCTACTGGGTGGCGCTCAGTGCCATGGTTGTATTGCTCGGCCTGCTGTTTGCCGTGTTGCGCACACCGACAGGGCTGGCAATGCAGGCAATCCGGGACGACGAGGAAGCCGCCGAGTCCCTCGGCGTCAACCCGATGCGCAACAAGCGGCTGTTCTTCGTGCTGGCGGGCTTCGGAACCGCCATCGCGGGCGCGCTCTGGCTGGCTCAGGTTCAGTCGTTCCAGCCCAAGACCTATTTCTCGGTGCAATGGACTGCCTACATGATCTTCATGGTGCTCGTCGGAGGCCTGGGCCGGTTCGAAGGGGCCATCCTCGGGGCGCTGATCTTCTTCGCAGTGGAAACCTGGTTCGCCGATACGGGCGTCTGGTACCTGATCGGGCTTGGCGCGACGGCCATGCTGTTCTCGCTGTTTCTGCCCAAGGGCCTCTGGGGGGCCATTGCCTCACGGTCCGGTGTCAGCGTGATGCCGCTGGGATATCGCGTCAGGACATTGCCGGACCCCGGTTCACCAAGGGACGTAACCCGCTCAACGGAATGAAAGGACAAACGTCATGCTTTTCGGAAAGACCATCGTGGTCACAGGTGTTGCCAGCGGCATCGGTCGCAGAACCGCGGAACTTGCCGGGCAACTCGGCGCGGAGGTGATCGGCGTCGACCGGAGCAGACCGGACCGGACCACAGGCACATTCGTCGAGGGCGACCTGTCGACCGAGGCCGGCGTAAAGGCTCTCGCCAACGTTCTGCCCGGGCAACTCGACGGGCTGTGCAATGTGGCGGGCGTGTCGGGCAACACCGGCGCTGCCAACACCCTGGCCATCAACTTCTTCGGCCTTCGCCGCCTGACGGAAGCTCTGCTGCCGAAGATCCGCGAAGGCGGATCCGTGGTCAATGTGGCCTCGATCGCCGGCTTTGGCTGGCGGGAAAACCCGGGCAGGGCGGCGGCCATTGCACGGACCAGCGGGTTTCCCGATGCCGCGAGCATTGTGGCCGAGCATCAAATTCCCGATGAGGCCGGCTATCCCGTCTCGAAGGAAATCCTGCTGGTCTGGACCATGCTGGCGGCCCACCAGGATGCGTTCCGGGCCCGCGCAATTCGGGTCAATGCGGTTTCCCCCGGACCGGTCGAGACACCCATCCTGACCCAGTTCAGAGAGGTTCTGGGCGACGAAAGGGTCAATTCGGACGTGGACCGGGTCGGACGGGCAGGCACGCCGGGAGACATCGCACCTGCGATCCTGTTCCTGTGTTCGGACGCAGCGCGCTGGATCAACGGCCACAACCTGGCGACCGATGGCGGACTGGAAGCCGCGATTGTCGCCGAAACCCAGAATTTCTGACAGAGAGAACCGACATGACTGTACAATTCGTCATCAACAACACCGATACGGACGCCGCCGGCGGCAGGACATTCGACCGCCACGATCCGGTGACCAACAAGGTTGCAAGCACCGCCGCGGCAGCCTCCGCCGATGACGCGCGCATGGCGGCCCGGACGGCGGGTGCGGCGTTTCCGGCCTGGGCGGCAAAGGGCCCGGGCGAACGCCGTGCAGTGCTCAACAAGGCTGCCGATGTGATGGAGAACAAGCGCGACGCCTTCATTGCAGCCATGATCAGCGAGACCGGCGCGACCGGTCCCTGGGCCGGTTTCAATGTCATGCTCGCGGCGGGGATCATTCGCGAGGCGGCGGCACTGACCACCCAGGTCGGCGGCGAGGTCATTCCGGCCAACAAGCCCGGGACACTGGCCATGGGCGTTGCCCGCCCCAAGGGCGTCTGTCTTGGCATCGCCCCTTGGAACGCGCCGGTCATTCTGGGGACCCGCGCCGTAGCCACGCCGCTGGCATGCGGCAATACGGTGATTTTCAAGGGCGCTGAACTCTGTCCGCTGACCCATCGCCTGATCGTCGACTGTTTCGTCGAAGCCGGCCTGCCGGAAGGCGTTCTGACGTATATCTCGAACGCACCCGCCGATGCCGCCGAGGTGGTCAAGGCCCTGATCGAAGCGCCCGAGGTCAAGCATGTCAACTTCACCGGCTCGTCGGCGGTGGGCCGCATCATCGGTGGCCTTGCCGGCCAGAACCTCAAGCCGGCCCTGTTGGAACTGGGGGGCAAGGCGCCACTGGTGGTTCTTTCGGATGCCGATATAGACGGTGCGGTGAACGCGGCGATTTTCGGGGCTTTCATGAACCAGGGCCAGATCTGCATGTCCACCGAGCGGATCATCGTTGATGACAGCATTGCCGACGATTTTGTCGAAAAGCTCGCGGCGCGCGCCGCCGGTCTGCCATTCGGAAATCCGCGCGATCAGGTTGTGCTCGGTTCGCTGGTCACTGCTGAGGCGGCTGAGAAGATGGACGCCCTGATTGCGGATGCGACCGCGAAAGGCGCGAAGGTCGTTGCCGGCGGCACCCGCGATGGCGCGATGCATTCGGCAACCCTGCTCGATGGTGTCACGGATGCCATGCGGATCTATGCCGAAGAGAGTTTCGGTCCGGTCAAGTCGATCATCCGTGTCAGCGGTGACGCCGCGGCCATCGCGTGCGCCAACGACACCGAATACGGCCTGTCGGCGGCGGTCTTCAGCCAGGACATTACCCGCGCCCTGTCCGCCGCCAACCAGATCAAGAGCGGCATCTGCCACATCAACGGCCCGACCGTGGCCGATGAGCCGCAGATGCCTTTCGGCGGCGTGGGAGATTCCGGTTATGGCCGGTTCGGCGGAAAGGCGGCGATCGCCGAATTCACCGACCTGCGCTGGATCACCATCGAGGACCCGAACCAGCACTATCCGTTCTGATCGGAACCTGCAGCCTCAGGGCCTGCCCAAGGCGCTCGCGAACAGTCGGGCGCCTTGCAGGGTTTGCGGTGCGCTGTGGAGGAAATGGTTTTCCTTCAGCTCAATGACGATGGCAGTGCCTTCCTGGACGGTCAGGCCGGCGGCGAGCCGGTCAAAGTCGATCTCTCCCATGCCGGGAGGGGCATGCATGTCGCCAACGCCGAAGAAAAGCCGTTCGCCTTCGTTGTCCCACTGGATCGTTGCCGGAATGCCGGTTGAATCGGAAAAATGAACATGCCCGACATGGGGCGCCAGGACCTTGACCTGATCGTACATGTCGAATCCCTGCAAAACGGCACCCTGCCGGGCATGACTGACATCGAGACAGGCAACCAGCGCCTTGTGGCCGACGGCCGCCAGCTGGGCCGCCAGGGCCGCCAGATCCAGCGCATAGGACGTTTCCGTCCCGCCGACGATCCGCCGGTTCGGGCTCATGTTTTCATAGGCGATCCTGACGCCGAGTTCGGCGGCCCGGTCGGCCAGCCCGGAAAGTGTGTCCTGTTCCTTGTTGAGGAGCGCACGCGCCTTGTCGGCCCAGAGCGCGGGATGGACACGTCCGGGATGAATGACGACGGTATCGGCCGCGCATTCGCTCGCAAGTTCAAGGCTTGCCCTTGCGGCCCGGATGTGGAGAACGAGATGCAGCTCGTCCATCAGGTTGACGGCGATCGGGGCGTGCAATGTGTAGCGGATCGCGTGTCTGGCAAGCACGGTCCGGAGTGCGACAAGCCGGTCCTCCAGGAACCGGCAGGCCGAGACAACATCGAGGCGCACGGCTGCCAGTTCACAGACGTCGCCCCCCAGTTCCACGATCGTGCCGATCCGGCGGTCCAAAGCAGCCAGATCGCCCTGGGTGCCGAACTGACCGGCATTGAAACCGGTGTGGGAAACGGGACCAGTCATTGCTGTTTCTCCGGGCGTTGCGCCACTTCCAGGGCTTCAGCCAACGGCAGTTCCGAGTTCCAGTACCGCGCGAAGGCTTTCGCCGAGGCGGCCACCTGGTCCTCAACCGCGCGGTAGCGCCCGCGCAGCTCGATCATGGCATAGGTTCCCGCCCGGAACTTCATTGCCGGCAACACCTCGTCCCAGGGAATGGTTCCCCAGCCCATGGGCAGATGCAGATCGCCGATGCCCATGGAAACCCTGGACCCTTCGTCCGCATGGGTTTTCAGGTCCGGGCGTCCGAAGTTGTCATGCAGATGGAGATGCCAGACCTCTTCGGAAAAGGCCGTCATGGCCTCCACGAAGTCGAAGTTTACCACCGGCGCGGACAGATAGGCGTGGCCGAAGTCGAGGCACCCGCCAATAGCCGGGTGGTCCGTCCTGCGCAACTGGTCCGCCAGACGCCGGGGATCGGCACCGGACACCACACGTTTGCCCGAAGGATCGGCAATCAGGTTTTCAACGGCGATCCGGACACCGGCATTGGCGGCAAGATCCCCGAGGCGCTTGAAGGCCTCCCGCTCGAGATCCAGCAGCTTGTCCGCGGAATCGAGCCACACATCCACCGGCGCATTTCCGGAGTGGATTACCATGGAAGTCATGCCGTAGCGGCGACAGAGGTCCACGGAGGCTTCCGCGACAGCCCACTGCATGTCGGCGCCCGGAAGATCCATGAAATTGATCGCGTGATCGGCATGCAGCACGTAGGACAGGGGATGCTTTTCCAGAACTGCCTGCACCGCCGAGGCGCGCTCTTCGATGATCCGGCCACCGACGATCACGTCGAGGCGGCGGGATGTGATCTCGACATGGCTCTGGTCATAGGTTTCATACTGACCCAGCAGGGCATCCAGCCCCGCCGCGTCTCCGGCCGCCAGGAAGTTGGTATTCAGGCCGGAGCCTCTGCAAATCTGGTTCGTCATGAAATCAGTCCTGAAGGGAGGGATCAAATCGGGTGCGCAGCCAATCTCCGAAGATCGACATGGACAAGGTGGTGAGAAAGATGATCGTGCCCGGAACCACGGCGAGCCACCACGCGGTGATCATGTAGTCCCGTCCGTCACCCAGCATCTGGCCGAGCGAGGTCATGGGCGGGCGGATGCCCAGCCCGAGAAAGGACAACGACGTTTCGAACAGGATGGTTTCCGGAAAATTGATCGTCAGCTGAACGATCAGGGGCGACAGGATGTTCGGCAGGACGTGCCTGAGATAGATCGTGCGCGGTTTGCCGCCGAGCGCGTGAACCGCGCGGGCATAGCCTTCCTCGCGGGCAGCCAGCACGAGACCGCGTGTGACGCGTGCATAGCGCTCCCAGCCGTAAAGGCCCATCAGCAGCAGAAACACGGTCATGGAATTGCCCATGAACGCCAGCACGGCAAGAGCGATGATGAACCAGGGCATGGCCGCCTGGAAATCGACCAGCGTGGAAATCACCTCATCCACCCATTTTCCGAAATGAGCCGACACGAACCCGAGGACTGTCCCCAGCACCGCTCCGATCAGGGTGCCGAGCAATGCCAGCAGGATCGAGGTCTGTGTCGCGATCAGAAGCCTGGAAAGGACATCGCGGCCGAGTTTGTCCGTCCCGAGCGGGTGGATGAGCGACGACCCCTCCATTGGAAAGGGCGGTGCCAGGCGCGCGCGCAGGTCCATCTGATCGAATTCGAACGGCAGGATCACGCGTGCGAACACGGTCACAAGGGCGACCGTCACCAGAACCAGGACGGCAACAGTCACGCTCCACGGCATGTTGGCGAACGGTGCGGCCAGACTTTGCACGAACCTGCCGGCGACTGTCTTCGGCGTTGTGTGGGAAACAAGGCTCATCGGCTCGTCGCCTCCCGGGTACCGACCCGCACACGGGGATCCATCCGGCCGTAGAGGAGGTCGACCAGCAAGTTGGACAGGACCATGGTCAGCGCGATCATCATCAGGATGCATTGGACAACGGCCAGATCGCGCGTTGCCACCGAGAAGGTAAGCAAGCGGCCGATGCCGGGCCATGCAAAGACATTCTCGGTAATGACGGCGGAGCCGATGAGCTCTCCGATCTTGAGCCCGAGGATCGTCACCACCGGAATTGCCGCATTGGGAAGTGCGTGGAGATATAGTTTTCGGCTGGTACCCGCACCTTTCGCGTCGATCGTGCGCATGTAGGGACGGTTGAGGACATCGATCATGGAGGAGCGGGTGAACCGGGCGATTTGTGCGCCGAACAACGTCCCCAGCGTGATGACCGGCATGATCATGTGTTGCCAGGTGTCCGATCCGGAAGACGGCAGGATCCGCAGATGCAGGGAGAAGCCCAGGATCAGCAGAATTCCGAGAAAGAAGTTGGGCATCGAAAAGCCGAAAACCGCCAGGCCCATGACAAACCGGTCGAAGGCGGTGTTCTTTTTCAAGGCAGCAAAGACGCCCAGCGGAATACCGAACACCAGCGCGAAGGCCAGCGCCGTGAAACCGAGCAGCGCGGTCTTGGGAACGCGCGACAGCACGAGGTCCAGAGCATCCTGACCGTCTCGGAACGATATCCCGAAATCGCCCTGGAACAGAGCGGTGATGTACTTCCAGTATTGAACCAGAATGGGCTGATCGAGCCCCCAGAGCCTGCGGTAGTGGTCGATGGTGTTCTGGTCGACATCATCGGGCAAGAGCTGAGCGACCGGATCGCCCGTCAGCCGCAGAATGAAGAAAACGAAGGTAACCACCAGCCAAATGGTGACGACCGCTCGCAGCAATTTCCAGCAGACATAGGTCGGGCTCACGGGGCGTTCTCCGGAAAATGACAGTGGACCTCATGGCCATTGAGGTACTGGCGCTCCGGCGCTTGTTCCGAACAGATGCCAACGGCCACGGGACAGCGCGTGTGGAAACGGCACCCGGCTGGCGGGGTGTGCGGGGAGGGCGGGTCTCCGGCGAGGAGGAGCCGGGTGCGTTTCACTGCCGGATCCGGCACCGGAACCGCAGAAAGAAGGGCTTTTGTGTACGGGTGCCGCGGGTGAGACAGGACCTGACCGGCCGGCCCGAATTCGCAGATCCGGCCCAGATACATCACGGCGACCCGGTCGGCGATCTGACGGACGACGGCCAGGTCATGGGAAATGAAGACAAGCGTGAGGCCCATCCTGGATTTCAGGTCTGCCAGCAGGGACAGGATCTGAGCCTGGATGGAGACGTCGAGCGCGGACACCGGTTCGTCACAGATGACGAGCTCCGGTTTCGTGATCAGCGCCCGGGCGATCACCACGCGCTGTTGCTGGCCACCGGAAAGTTCCGAAGGCACGGCTTGCCACAGATGCCGGCCGAGCTGGACCGCGTCCAGCATCTCGCGGGTGCGCGCGGCCCGGTCTGCTCTTGAACCTATTCCATGCAGGTCCAGCGGTTCGCGCACCTGAATTTCAACCGGCAGACGCGGATCCAGCGATCCTGCCGCATCCTGAAATATGATTTGCACATTTCTTCGGCTTGCCCGCCAGTCTTCCGCCGAAAGCGTTGCGTAGGAATGTCCCCGGAAACTGGCCTCGCCGGAAGACGGTGGCATGAGACCGGCGATCAGACGGCCGAAGGTGGATTTGCCGCAGCCTGATTCACCGACGATGGCGAGCGTTTCGCTGCGTTCCAGGCAAAGAGAGACCTTGTCGACCGCATTGAAGATCTCAGCCGCGCGGGTCAGCGAGGCTTTCCGGTAGACGAAGGCCTTCGAAACGTCCCGTGTTTCGGCGATCGTTTCCCCGGCCGGGTCCAGGCGCGCCGACGGCGCCTTTAGGTCCGCTGTCATGCTCATGATGCTTGTTCCGCGATCGGTTGATGGCAGGCCAGATGGCGTTGGGAGGTGCTGGTCAGTTCCGGTATCTGACGCCGGCAGATTTCGGTCGACCGGGAACACCTGGGCGCGAAGGCACAGCCGCTTGGCATGGCATTGATTGGCGGGACCTGGCCCTCGATTACCTGAAGGTCCGACCGTTTCATGTCCATGCGCGGCAGGGAGTTCAGCAGACCTGCGCTGTAGGGATGACGTGGCGCGCCATAGAGGTCCGCCACCCGCGCAGTCTCGATGACCCGGCCCGCATACATGACCACGACGGTGTCCGCGATCTCCGCGACAAGGCTGAGGTCATGAGTGACAAAGATCACCGCGAGGCCATAATTCGTGCGCAGGTCGTCGATCAGGGCCAGGATCTGCGCCTGGATCGTCACGTCCAGCGCGGTGGTCGCTTCGTCGGCGATCAGGAGTTTCGGCCGACCGGCCATCGCAAGCGCGATCATCGCGCGCTGGTTCATTCCACCGGACAATTGATGCGGAAAGTCCCTTGCGCGGGAGGACGGATCGGGCATGCCGACCCGCTCCAGAAGCGCGACGGCCCGGAGCCGCGCGGCCCGCCAGGACACATTCTCGCGCAACACGACGGATTCGGCGATCTGCCAGCCGACCGATTTGACCGGGTTGAGGCCGTTGGTGGCATCCTGGAAAACAAAGGCAATGTCCCGGCGGCGCACCTGGCGCATGGCCTTCGGCGATAGTCCGGCCAGATCGGTTCCGTCCAGAACCGCCTGGCCCGCATCGATCCGTCCACGCTTGGGCAACAGGCCCGAAACGGCAAGACAGGTCATGGATTTGCCGCAGCCGGACTCTCCGACAAGCGCGAGCGTTTCACCCTTTTCCAGAGAGAAGCTCGCGTCTCGCACGGGATAAACGGTTTCACCGCTGCGCGCCCTGATGGCGACACTCAAACGATCGAGAAAAAGCAATGGAGAGGACATGATACCGGATCAAAAAAAGCCGTGGCCAGGGCGGCCACGGCTTGTTGGATTTACTTGGCTGAACCGAACTGAAGATTGTCGGGACGGAAATCCATGTAGTAGAGGGACACGGGCTTCCACTGAATGTCCTTCTTGAGGGCATAGGTTTCCAGCGGGTTGTACAGCATGGTCCCCGGTGCCTCGTCCACCCAGATGTCCAGCGCCTCACGGTAGGCCTGCTGACGCACCTCCATGTCGGTCGCTGAAACGATGACATCATGCAACTCGTTGAACCGGTCGGGAGCGTCCCAGGACCTTGAGGCGAGTTGCTTGTTGCTCTGGACCCAGGAATCCTTGCCCCATTGCGGGACGAAGGAGCCGATCGGGTCCGGCATCCGGTGGGTGTTGGACCACGGACGAATGTGAACCGTGGCATCCTTGTCGTTCACCTGCGCCCAGTTCTCGACAGGTTCCAGCTTTACGTTGAGGCCGGCTTCCTTCCACATCTGCTGCATCGCCTGGCCTGCTTCAAGAGACAGCAGGTAGTAGTTCATCGGCAGCTTGTAGACGATTTCCTCGCCGTCATAGCCGGCTTCCTTCAGCAGCTCTCTGGCTTCTTCCGGATCGTAGTCGAACTCCGGATAGTCCTTGATGTGCATGACATAGGACGGCAGCTGGTGGCCATTCGGCGTGTAGTTCTTGTCTTCCCAGAGCGCCTCGCGCAGCAACGCCCTGTCGATGGACTTGGAAAGCGCCTGACGAACAAGCTTGTTCTCGAGCGGGCCTTCGTTGAAGAAGACGAGCATGTGCGTGTTGTCGAGAACAACGGATTCGACCTTCACGTCGCCATAGCTTTCAAGAACCGGCACCTGATCCGGCGGAACGTTGACGATGATGTCGTATTCGCCGGAAACAAGCCCTGCGATACGGGCGGAGACTTCCGGAACAATCTTGAAGGTGATCGACTTCGCGGTCGGTTTGCCGCCGAAATAATCATCATGGGCGGCCAGGCGCACGTATTCGCCGTCGACCCACTCGTCCATCTTGTAGGGACCGGTTCCAACGGGATTGCGCGCGAACGCCTCCTTGCCCTTCAACATGTATTCCCGGGCATTGACGATCCACATCGCGTAGCCGGCAAGGCGCTGGTCCAGCAGGACATCGGGTTTTTTGGAGACGATGCGAACCGTGTATTTGTCGACCGGTTCGACGTGGGACAGAGTCAGCATGAACCGGCGGGCCGCTGCGACCAGCGGATTGTGGCCATGGCCACGGCCGGCGGACAGGGAGAACACCACATCGTCGGACGTCAGTTCGTCGCCGTTGTGGAATTTCACACCCTCGCGCAGCTTGAGTTCCATGGTCCTGTCGTCGATCTTCGTCCAGCTCTCGGCGAGGCCCGGAACGAGCTTCGAGGAGGCGCCGGTTTCATCCGCGAGGAAATCACGGCGGATCAGGCTGTCGAACATGGAATAGGTGAGGCGAACAGCAACATTGCCCATCTCTTCGATGGATTCCAGGCTGCCCGGCAGACCGTTTACAGCAACGACTATTTCAGGTCGGTCATCAGCGATTGCCGGCGCGGTAAAGCCAAGAGCCAAAACCGCGACCGCAAGCGCCTTTTTAAAGATGCGCATGGGGTATCCCCTATCAAGGATTAAAACAAAACCTCGATAGCACGGCGTATTCCTTTCAAGATAAAGGTAATATGAATTTTAAGTGAAATTTTTACCAATGGTTTTGATGCAAAAACTAAGTCATCAAAGTAACTATACCACCTATAACAACAGGAAACGGCAGTGAAATCGCATATCGAAGGATTGTAAAGGGCGCGCCCATGATCGGAGTTTCCCATATGATTGTCCTGTTGGAGGACATCAGAAGCCAGCCCGTCAGAAATGCGATCACTTGTCCCGAGCCCGCACCGGCTTCAAGCGCTGCTGCTCCGACGGAAAAAGCGACAACCGGTCCACCGGGTATGATCAGTCCGGCACCGGAGGCCATCAACAGCCCCGGAAAACCGGACTCCGATCCCAGAACCCGGCTGACCAGGTCGCCAGGCAGCAACGCGGCAATGAAGCCCGCGCCCAGAACCCCGATCAGCAATCGCGGCGCGATGAAAACGGCTTCCCGCACCGCGTCCCGGGCCCCGGACCGGAAGCTGCCGTCCCGCCGTCGATAGGCCAGCCAACCCAATATCCCTGTTGCGCTCCAGAGAAAAATTGAAAACAGGATCAATGCCATCGTACGACCTTGCGAAAAGTGTCCGGAAAGACGGTCTCGAACAATTGAGCGCATCCTCCGAACAGGAACGGCAAGGGCAGGCACAGGGCATACCGCAGACCAACCAGGGAATAATCGAGAAACGCCATTTCCCAGACGATTGTCCGGTTGGCCCCAAGAAGCAGCCAGCTTGTCAGGAACGCCACCAGAACGCCAAAACCCGCACCGGCCTGGAACAGCGCAATCGAGAGCGGAAAGGCCGTCATGGGTCCACCGGGCAGGATGATCCCGAGAATGACGGCGATCGACATGCCCCGGACACCTTGCCGGCCACCGAGATATTTGCCGATCTTGTCCCTGGGAAGCAGCAACCGCAGCCAGGCCGCCAGCAGCACGGCCGCCATCACCTTTGGCCCGATGCTGACGATCAGGGCGATGCCCTCGGCCGAGATTTCGATCATCCTGTCGGCACCGTCCCGGCGCCAGACGAGCAGTGCCCCGGCGACAGAGACCGAAAGGACCATGAAAAAACCGGGGTCGAACATACGGCGTTTCGGATTCCCGGGTCTCCTGGCGGTTCCGCCATCAGGCACCAGTTGACTTTCAGGAGAGGGGTCCTGTTGATCTTTTGTCATGTGTGCCGATTTCTCCAGAGAATCTGATCCCACGCATTCAGGATGATAAATACCCAAAAATTGAACCAGCTTGAAACTCAAGAACACTCATTCGAACCCGCCGGTCCGCACGTGACTTGGCAGACGGCACGGCCTGGAATAATCCACTTTTGTGTCGGTGATTTAATTCTATCGACAACGAGGCTGCAGAAACGCGTGAAGTCCGCGGCCAACGCGGATACCTGCACCACCCGATGGTGTCAGTCGTTGAACGCCCTGTCCCAGACAGGAGATCTGCCGATGCGCTCCAGCAGGAAGTCCATGAAGACACGAACCTTCGCCGACAGAACATTGGTCTGCGGATAAACCAGCCAGAGAACCGACTGGTCGGTGACCAGATATTCCGGAAGAACCTGGACAAGGCTGCCATTCGCCAATTCGCCGTGAACACTCCAGAGCGAATTCATGGAAATCCCCGCGCCGGCCATGGTCGCCAATTTCTGGCTCAACCCGTCGTCCAGGACCAGATGACACCCGGCGGCACGCGGGTCGAAGATGCCGGTGCGCCCGTCCGGCCTGGACAGGGGGCGGGCGGTCTGATTTCGAAAGGCTACAAGCTGGTGGTCCACGAGATCCTCGGGATGATCGGGCAGACCGGACTTCTCGATATAGGCCGGCGAGGCACACAGGATCCGTTTGTCGTCCGCAAGCTTCCGGCCCTTGAGACTGGTGTCCTCCAGGGCGATGTTGCGGATCGCGAGATCGAAACTGCCTTCTATCAGGTTGAACTGGGTGTCCGACAGGCGCAGGTCCAGCGTGACCTCCGGATACAGTTCGAGAAATTCCGGGAGGACCGGAGCAATGTAGAGCTGGGCGAACGTGCTTGGCGCCGTGAAACGCAAGGTTCCGGTCACCAACGGATTGCCTTTGCCAAGTGCGGCAATCGCCGCATCTTCCTGAGCAAGTATCTCGCGCGCAAACGGCAGGAAATCCAGGCCTTCCAGCGACAGCGAAACCTTCCTGGTCGACCGGCGCAGCAAGTCTGCCCCCAGGGTTCGTTCCAGTTTGGCAAGACGCGCGCTGGCCACCGCGGGTGCGAAACCGAGTTCGCGGCCCGCAGCACTGATGTTCAATTTGTCCGCCGCCAGAACGAAGAGACGAAGGCTGTCAGTGTCCATCCAATTATATCCAAAAGCCGAATTAAGATTTCAAATAACGGGCATATCCATGTCTTTTGCAATGCCTATCTTCGCCGTAATGCCACGGTCCGAACGATTCCATGAGACCGGTTTGCAGTCCCGACAGGCCGGGCACAGCAGAAGGAACGGAAACATGCCGCGTATGGGAACGGTGAATTACCACGTCCACAAACCCGAACGGCAGGCGTTCCGGATCGGCGCGGCCAAATCCTTGGACTGGCGGCAAACGACAATCACGAGTGGGTCTACAGTTCCCGCATGAGACCGGACGAACTCTTCTATTTCAACATCTTCGACAGCTGCGGACTGCCTTCGGTCGCGCACAGCGCGGTGGATCTTGTCGAAGACCCGGATATCGAATCCGTTCGCAGAAGCATCGAAAGCCGGACGCTGGTTCGCTACTAGGCCGTGGAGAAAGACATGCTGGACAAACCCTCGAAAACGACCTTTGCGCACATCAACCGGGCCTATAATTCGGTTTTTTGCCCGGACTGTCTGAGCATTGGCCTTGTCGTGCCGGTCGAGACATATGACAAGAGCCCGGTGCCGACCATGAAACGCCACATTGAACGGGCGCAACTCGCCGACGACCTCGGTTTTTCCGCCCTGTGGCTCCGCGATGTTCCGTTCAACGTGCCGAGCTTTGGCGACGCGGGACAGCTTTATGACCCATTTGTCTATCTCGGTACGCTCGCGGGCATGACAGCCGATATCGCGCTGGGGGTCGCCAGCGTCGTTCTTCCGCTGCGCCATCCCGCGCACGTCGCCAAGGCGGCGGCCTCCGTGGATGCCTTGTCCGGTGGACGCCTGTTGCTGGGCGTTGCCTCGGGAGACCGCCCGGAAGAATATCCCGCGCTGAACAAGGGGTTCGAGGACAGAGGCGACAGGTTTCGCGAGTCTGTGGACTATATCCGGGCGACCGCCGGAACCAGTCCCGATTTCGCGAACGGATACGGCACCCTGTCGGGCGGAATGGACTTGCTGCCCAAACCTGTCGGTGGCCGTCTGCCCCTGCTGATCACCGGCGGCAGCCGCCAGTCACCGGACTGGGTCGCCCAGAACGGCGACGGCTGGATGACCTATCCGCGTGACGCGTCTTCCCAGGGCAGGGTGGTTGCCGATTACCGGCACCGCGTCGCCGACGCCGGCGGCGAAGACAAGCCGGTGATGCAATCCCTGTATATCGATCTCCTCGACGCGCCGGACGCAGGCCCAAAGCCGATCCATCTGGGCTTCCAGTCCGGGACGACCTATCTGCGTCACTATCTGAACGAAATACAGGCCCTCGGGATCAACCATGTCGCGCTGAACCTGCGGTTCAACACGGCGGACACGGAAACCACGATGAAGCGTCTGGCCGCAGAAATCCTGCCGGACTTCTCTTGCTGAAAGGCATGACTGATGACCAAGACCATTCTGATTACCGGCGCGACCGACGGCATCGGCCTTCTGACAGCTCAGGTTCTGGCTGCGGAAGGCCACAGGATCCTGCTCCATGGCCGGAACGCCTCCAAACTGCAACAGGCCGAGAAGACGGTCGGGGGCACCACGGAGACCTATCTTGCGGACATGTCCCGGATCGCGGATGTCACCCGGTTGGCCGACGACATTCTCGCCCGGCATGACCACATCGACGTCCTCATCAACAATGCGGGTGTCTACAAGACCGCCGCGCCGCTGACCGGCCAGGGCCTCGATGTTCGCTTCGTCGTCAACACGATCGCGCCCTACGTCCTGACCCGCCGCCTGTTGCCGGCCATGACGGCGGACAGCCGCGTTGTGAACCTGTCGTCCGCCGCCCAGGCGCCGGTGGACGTGGCTGCAATGAAGGGCAAGAAACGCCTTGACGACATGGACGCCTACGCGCAGAGCAAGCTTGGCATCACCATCTGGACCCGCGAGCTGGCCCGGGAGCTTCCGGACGGCCCGGTTTTCATCGCCGTCAATCCCGGCTCCCTGCTTGCGACGAAGATGGTCAAGGAAGGCTTCGGCATGGCAGGCAACGATCTGGGCATCGGTGCGGACATCCTTTCCCGCGCGGCCCTTGCATCCGAATTCGCCGACGCTTCGGGTAAATACTTCGACAACGACAGCGGCCGCTTTGCCAACCCTGAAAGAAGCGCACTCGACCAGTCCCATGCGCTGGCCGTAATGACGGCGATCGATGAAGTCGCCGGGCAGGCGGACTAACCAGCAGCGGATGGCGGTGTCCCGGACACCGCCATCCAGTGGTTACTTCAAATCCGCGGTCGGTTCCGAAACGCGCTGATGTCCACCATCGGCATCGCCCAGTTGGCGAAGGGGGATGCCGGTAATGACGTTGTTCTCTATCATGCCGAGATTTCGCGACTTGGTTTCCGGCAGCCAGACCAGCGAGATGACCAGCGAGCAAACACAGACCGCGGCGAAAATGAGAAACACCCCGTCAAGTCCGATGCTGGAAACGCCGGTCAGGAAGACAAACGCGATCAGGGCGTTGAACAGCCAGCTCGTGGCGGACGCCACCGCGATGCCGGTTTCCCGGATTGTCGAGGGAACCAGTTCCGACATGATGACGTAGGGCAGGGGTCCGAGGCTGATGGCGAAGGCGCCGATATAGACGCACAGGGCAATGAGGCCGAGCATGGGCAGGGACCAGACCTGCGCGCCGACGACACCCAGCAGTCCGATGACCATGATGAGGGATCCGACGATGGCCAGCGGCCTTCGGCCGAGGCGGTCGACGGTCGCGATGGCCACCACTGTTGCGATCAGATTGATCAGCCCCAGTCCGAACGTGGCTCCCAGGGCTGCCGTTCCAGGAGAAAAACCCAGATCGACAAAAATCGCCGGCGCGTAATAAAGGATGCCGTCGATGCCGCTCAGGTTTTGCAGAATGAACAAGCCGCAGCACAGCGCCAGAACCGCCGGTGTCGAGCCCATGCGCAGTGTTTTCCAAAGGGATAACGCCGGCCGTGCCGGCCCTTCCGGGACCGGAATCCATTCCAGGCCAAGGGACGCGACGATAGATTGCGCCTTTTCGATACGTCCAACCCTTGCCAGCCACACCGGGCTTTCCGGCACCATCAGCAGCGCGGCAAATCCTGCCAGCGCGATGGCGCCGCCCAGGCCGATCCCGGTCGCCCAGGACGCCGGGTCGTCGATCACGAGCGGCACGGTATAGGCGGCCAGTATCCCCATGGTGACGGCGAGCTGGAACAGGGACACGACACTGCCGCGAAACCGCGCGGGCGTCGCTTCGCCCGCATACATCGGTCCTGCCATGGAAGACAGGCCGACGGACAGGCCGATCAGGATGCGCGCAACGACCAGTCCGGTCAGGTCCGGATGGGTGAGAACAAGACCATAGCCTGCCGCCGCAAGCCCGAATGCGGACAGCAGCGTGATCCGCCGCCCGTATGCTCGCGCCAGAGGTCCGGCAAGAACCGCTCCAAGAAAGCAGCAGAACACCAGCGAAACGGTGACATATTCCTTGCCCCCGGTTCCAAGGGAGAATTCGCGGCCGATTTCGTCCAGCCAGCCTGCAATGCTGGCCGTGCTGTAACCGAACAGCAGGCCCGTGCAGATCGTCAGGAACGACACGCGGCCTACCATCAGGTAGAGCCGCGTGCCTGTGGCTTGCGTGGGTGTCATGCCGTGGCGGTGCTGTGGCGCATTTCGATCTCTTCCAGACTGACACCTTTTGTTTCAGGCGCGTGGAACCAGGAGAAGATCGCCCCGATGGTGCAGAAAACTCCGAACAGGGCGAAGGTCGCCACCGCGCCGAAATGCGCCAGAAACACGGGGAAGGAAAACACGACGATGAAGTTGCAGCTCCAGTTGGCGACGGAGGCCATGGCCATGCCCCGGCTGCGCAGGGCAAGCGGGAACAATTCGGACATGTACAGCCACGGCAACGGCCCAAGGCTGACAGCAAAGAACGCGATATAGGCGAACAGGCCTGCCAGGGCCAACGGTGCCAGCTCGGGTTTGTCGGGCTGCATGGCATAGGCGATCACCACAAGGCTCAGCGCGGTGCCCACAAACCCGAGAATGAGCAGGGGGCGGCGGCCGAAACGGTCGACGACGAACATGGCCACGACAGTCATCAGCACGTTCACCACCCCGATGCCGACAGTGGCGGCCAGCTGCGTGCTGGATCCGTCGAAACCGGCATGTTTCATGATGATCGGCGCATAGTAGATGACCGCATTGATGCCGCTGACCTGCTGGAAGACAAAAGCCGCGATCGTGAAGATCACCAGCGGCCGGACGCTATCGGTCAGGAAGGCCCCCCATCCCGGCTCGGGCGCACCGGACGCTGTCGTATGTTCGATTTCAGTGACGATGTGCCCGGCCTGCTCCTTGGAAAGATTCGGCTGAACAAGGCCGATCACCTTGATCGCCTTCTCCCGTGCCCCGTTCATGGCCAGCCAGCGCGGGCTTTCCGGTGACATGGTAATTCCGATCAGCGTGACCAGTGCAGGCACCGCACCAAGCGCCAGCATCCATCGCCAGGCGCCAAGGGGCTCAAGGACCATGTCGATAAGATAGGAGACAAGAATGCCGACAGTGATCATCAACTGAAACGCCGACACCACCGCGCCCCTGTATTTTGCCGGAGCAAGCTCGGCCAGGAACATCGGAGCCGCCAGGGCGGAGGCCCCGATGGCGACACCGAGCAACAGACGCGCGGCAATGAGAATCTCCAGACCGGAAGCCAGACCGGCCGCGATCGCACCGATTGCGAACACGAAGGAGCACAATATCAGCACCTTGCGCCGACCGAGACTGTCGGCATACATCGCCGCCAGAATGGCGCCCGCGACCGCTCCCAGCGGCACTGCGGCGGTCATGAAACCTTCGCCGGTGGCCGAGATGTCGAAGGCCTTGGTAATCAGCGGCAAGGCACCGGCAATCACGCCTTCATCGAACCCGAAGAGCAGGCCGAACAGGGCGGCCAGGGAAACCAATCGTATCAGCATTCAAGTCATCCTTCTGGTTCAGGCCGACAAGCGCGCATAAACGCCTTCGGCATGGCGCAGAGACCATGCGGTGATCGTGAGATAGCTGTTGGCCGATCCCTGCGAGGGCCATGCCGCGGCATCGGCGACCGACAGGTTGGGCAGCCGCCAGAACCGGCCGAACGGATCGGTCACCCCGGCATCCGCATCCTCCGACATGCGCAGCCCGCCGATCTCGTGCAAGGCCGCTCCGAGCGGATTGACCTGGGTCCGCAGGAGTTCCGCGTCGATGGCTTCGGCCACCTGCGGCAGGAAGGCGTCCATCTCGCTCAGGATGCGTTTGTCGCTGTCGCTGCGGTCGGCGATGACCGCGTATTTGCCCAGATCGCCGGGGCCATCACTTTGACCCTTGGTCAGGACGACCTCATTCGTCTCGGAGGATTCCCCGACACCGAAGCAATAGGCCAGCAGGTACAGGCCATCGGGATCGCAATCGAGCCAGACGGTTGCGTGATACGGCGTGTACCAGGTTTCGGCAAACGGACCCTGGATCTGGATGTGATAGGGCCGGTCCTTGGTCGGCGGAATAAAGGCGTAAATCGGTTCGCTCAAAGGCTTGCGAAGCTTGAACAGGCCCTGGATGAACTGGTGATCGGCAATATGCGTGCCGACCTGGGGATTGAGGTCCTTCAGGCCCGACGCCAGCGCCAGACGGGTCGACTGGATCGCACCGCCGGCGAAGGTGTAATGCCGGGCAACCAGCCGGAACCGTTGTTCCTCGTCGGTCCCCTTGACGATCAGGCCAGTGACATTGTTGCCGTCATGATCGACCCGCTCAGCGATTGCATCGGGAACCAGCACGATCCGCCCGCGCTCCACGTCACGCGACAGCAGCCCGCTGCGGATCAGCCGGTCGGTAGCGCTGTCGAAGCCGCGCGGCATGTAGCCGTTGCGGGGCTCCTGGGTATCGACACCTGTCGAGGCGTGTTCGGCCTCGATCCCGGCACCATGCAAGCGGTCGAGAAAGCCTGCTTGCGCATCGCCCCGGAAGAAGGCCGGGTGGTCCGTATTCGGACCCGACACATGCATCAGCTTCTCGGCCTGCTGGTAATAGGTCTCGAACTCGTCATAGGTGACGGGCCAATCGGCGAAATCCCACTCCGTGAAGCGTGGGGTGCAGCCACCCCAGAAAAGGGTGCGGCCACCGACAGTCGACCAGGCGTCGCTGTTCAGGGGCGGCGACACCTTCTCGTCGAAATGCTCGCGATCCGTCCACGCGGTCCTGTAACGCACAAGATTGTGGATCTGGGGCGTCAGGTCGCTGCGGCTGCGGAACGGGGTCGACCCGACATGGCTGGGAAGCACGAACGGCCCGGCCTCGAGGATCACGACGGACAAGCCCTTGTTGGCCAACTGGATGGCACTGGTGACACCCGCCGTGCCCGATCCCACGATCAGGACGTCGATGTTGGTCGTGGCTTTTGCGATGGAAAACAGGTCGGAGGTAACGACCGAAGACAGGGTTTTCATGTACTTGAGCCTCAGCGCTTGAAATATACGGCAGCAACTTTGCGGAATGCCCGAACGATGTCGTCGACATCCGTGTCGGTCAGGATGGAAGCAATCGACAACAGGCCTGAACGGTCATGCAGGTCGTCGCACACGGGCAGTAGCCCGCGGTGGTAATCGATCTGGGACGCAAAGGCGTTGTCAGGATGGGTCCAGGGGTACCCGTCTCTTGTGTTCGATCGTTTTTCGGTCAGGCTGGGAATGTTGAAATACCAGTGCAATCCCCAATCGCGCATGGGCAGGCAACTCAGCGATCCTTCCGGGCCGTGAATACCCTCGGCCCGCACAGCCGCCATAAAGCGCGAACAGATATCCCCGTCCTCGAATGTCATGATCAGGAAGGGACCACTGTCGCCCTTCGGATCGATCACATTGCGGAACTGAATCTCTGGAATGTCCGACAGGGCTTCGCGGATGCGCCATTTTGCATCCCGCATGGCCCCGGTGATCCGGCCCAGCTTGCGCGATTGCGCCAGGGCCATCGCCCCGGTCAGGTCCGACATGCGCGCGCCGATACCCCAGAACTGGCAGGTTTCGTCCGTGGGATCGAACCGGCCGGCATCATTGCGGGCATAGCCCAGATCGTGCATGGCAACGATCCGGCGGTACAGCGCGTCATCCTTGCAGACGATCATTCCGCCATCGCCGGAACGTCATGTTCTTGTTCATCTGAAAACTGAAGGTGGCAATGTCGCCGAACCCGCCCGCGGGCGTTCCGTTCTGGCTGGAGCCGGCGGCCTGGGCGCAATCCTCGATCAGGCCCAGCCCGTGCTTTTTCGCGATCTCGGCAATCTCGGTGACATGTCCGGGCGCGCCGCTCATGTGAACCAGCAGGATGGCCCGGCTGCGGGAACTGATCTTGCTCTCAAGATCCTTGACGTCCATGCAGAAGGTGTCGTCGATGTCGACTAGCCGGGGAATGGCACCCGCCCGAACGATGGCGGAAATGCAGCTCACCCACATGTATCCGGCGACCAGAACCTCGTCGCCCGGACCAACCTCGAGCGCGGACAGGGCGATGGACAAGGCAGCCGAGCCGGAGGAAACACCAAGCGCATGCTTGTGCCCATAGGTTTCACACCATTCCCGCTCCAGGGTTTCCACCATGTACTGGGGATCGATGCCGTAGAACCGGAACGGACTTTGCGCGCGCAGCACCCGGTCGACCAGTTCGCGTTCCTCCTCGCCGATCCAGTGCGCGCCGGGAAGTTCCCAGGGCAAGGGTGTCGTACGGACCGGAACGCCGCCATCAATAGCCAGTTTTTGAGTCTGATCGGTCGCTTGCACCTGGCGAGCTCCTTCATAAGAGTTTGACGGGCATATCGAACGCCCGCGATCGTTCAGGACGAGACACCTGACAAGGCCTGAGAGTGCCAGGTCCAAAGGGTCGTCCTTGCCTCATGCACGCGCCAATCAATGACGCGATCCCGAGTTGCCAGAAGAGCCGAACTTCAATTTTGTTGAGCGCCCCCCGGCGCGCGCCAGTAAATGTCTTGTATCTGAAACCGGTACTTGCTTTGGGACCAGCCGAATAACTCAGCAAAAATAACATCTTAAAAATTAACATATCCCTACTTGGGGTTGACGCCAGGTCCCCTGGAAACGCTTCGGCCCGATCCTGTCGGACGTTCTTGCTTAAGTGAGGAAGACGACAGGGAATTGACGTTTCTGCAAAAGCGCCGTGCCAAACCAACGGTCCATCCGACGCGCCGACGGAAAGCATCGGCAGCCGATCCACCCGGAGAAGACGCCCAGGCAGGACCGGTGGAGATCTTCCGAGGGATCGGTCTGATCGATTGACACCACCAGTTATACCGAAAATCGGAAAACTGAATTCAAAAACCAGCTTCTTATTGCGTTTTTCTAATTAATCTACATTGCAACTCACCGAAACACCTACGGAGTAGTCCGATGAAATCGATGATCCTCAATGCTTATGGTGAGGGTGCCGCATTTGAAGCTGCAGATATTCCCGCTCCCGCTACGAAGGCGGGCCACGTCGTGGTGCGCATTGCGGCCACCAGCGTGAATACGGTCGACACCATGATCCGCCAGATGGGCAAGGACCTGCCGCTGTCTCCGGATCTGCCCGCCGTCCTGGGTATGGATTTCGCCGGCACCGTTACAGAAGTGGGCGAGGGCGTCTCCGGATTTGCGGTGGGCGATGAAGTTTTCGGTTGTGCAGGTGGACTGGCGGATCTTCAGGGTGCCCTGGCCGAATTCATGGTTGCCGACGCAAGACTGATCGCCCGCAAGCCGAAGACGCTATCCATGCGTGAAGCGGCAGCCCTGCCGCTGGTCGGCATCACAGCCTTTGAAGGCCTGCAGCGCGCGGGGACGGGCGCCGGCAAGAAGGTCCTCGTTCAAGGTGGCGCCGGCGGTGTCGGTCACCTCGCGATTCAATTGGCCAGACACTTCGGTGCCGATGTCTATGCAACGGGCACCGGGGACAAGCAGATGGGCGTGATCGAAGGTTTCGGGGCAACCGGGATTGATTTCATGGCTGAAAAGATCGCGGATTATGTGGCGCGCCACACGGACGGCGCCGGATTCGATATCGTGTTCGATACCGTTGGCGGAAGCAATCTGACCAACTCGTTCGAGGCCGCGGCACTGAACGCCCATATATCGACAACCGTGTCCCTGCTGGAACTCGACCTGACGCCGGTCCACTTCAAGGGACTGTCGCTTCACGTCGTCTTCATGCTGATCCCGATGCTTTATGACCACAAGCGTCAGGACCATGGCGACATCCTGGCAAAACTCGCTGACATCGCGGATACCGGCGCCCTCAGGCCGGTGCTCGATGAAATGCGGTTCGGATTGTCCGACGCCGGAGCCGCCTATGACCGCCTGACAGGCGGCAAGGCCATCGGCAAGGTCGTCATCGAACTGTAAAGCGCACATCAAGGCGGCGGGCCGGGCACGCAATGCGGGAAACAGGGTCGAAAAGCCCTGGACACCATCGCACCAGACCACCTTCCACTCGGGCCGGTGGTCTGGAGAGCGACGTGTCCGAGTTTTCGAACCCGCGATTTAAAACCCTTCCAGAACAATCTTGCCCTTGGCTTTGCCGCTTTCGATCAGCGCGTGAGCCCGTTTGAGGTTTTCCGCGTTGATCCTGCCGTAAGTCTCGGTTGCCGTTGAACGAATCTTTCCAGAATCAATCAGGCCAGCCACTTCATCCAGAATCTCGCCCTGCCGCGCAATATCCGGCGTGGTGAACAGGGACCGGGTGAACATCAGTTCCCAGTGAATGGAGACCGCTTTTGCCTTGAACGGCATGATGCTGAGGTCTGCCGGATCGTCGATCAGGCCGAAACGTCCCTGAGGGGCGATGAACTCGGCGATCTGCGGCACATAGGTGTCCGAGTAGTTGGTCGAGAACACGAATGCCGGCGCGCCTATCCCCAGGGCGGCGATCTGCTCGGGCAGCGGCCTGGAATGGTCCACCACATGATGCGCGCCGAGATCCTTTACCCAGTCCTGCGTTTCAGGGCGGGAAGCTGTCGCAATGATGGTCAGGTCCGTCTGCGCACGCAGCAGCTGGATCGCGATGGACCCCACGCCGCCGGCACCGCCGATGATGACGATGGCATTGGCCGCTCCGGGCACCGGATCGGTGACCCGCAGGCGGTCGAAGATCATTTCCTGAGCGGTCAATGTAGTCAGCGGCAGGGCGGCGGCGGAAGCCGTCGGGATGGATTTCGGCGCATGACCGACGATACGCTCGTCCACGAGGTGGAACTCGGCGTTGGTGCCCGACCGGTTGATCGCACCCGCATACCAGACCTTGTCGCCGACCTTGAACCGGCTGGTCTTGTCGCCGGCCTCGACCACTTCCCCGACTGCGTCCCAGCCGAGAATGGCTGGTGCATCGCCTTCCGCCGGACGGTTTGTTCGTATCTTGGTGTCGACCGGGTTCACGGAAACAGCCTCGACCTTGACCAGAATGTCATGGCCGTCGGCGGTGGGTTTGTCGATGTCCAGATCGATCAGGGCGTCGGCACGATCGATCGCGCCGTTCTTTGTGTAACCTACTGCTTTCATCGGAGGTGTCCTTGTCTGTGTGAATTGCCGTGCCGCTTCAATGATCCGGACGCCTGGCGCCAGGGGCGGGAAACGGAAAATGGTTTCGTGCGAATTGATGCGGGCGTGGGTCTCGAAGAGGAGTATTTCGGGCCAGAGAAGCGCCAGGGTCATTGCCTCGGCCGGGGCCGGGCCTGCCAGCCGTCAGTCGATCTGAGACATTTCGTTGAGAATGAACTCCGCGACAGCTCCTTCCGTTGCAGCCAGGTAGGCTGCAAGATGGGGCGCGTTCATATGTTCCTGCCAGATTTCACGGCTCTCCCAGTTTTCGTAAAACATGAAGTGTGCCGGATTTTCGATGTCCTGATGCAGGTCGTAGTTGATGCAGCCCTTCTCGGCGCGGGTGACCGCGATCAGTTTCAACAGCTCGGATTTCACCAGTTCGATCTGGTCAGGCCTGGCGTGAATGTTTGCGACAACAGTGAGTTTAGGCATTGATCTGATCCTTTGATGAACCGTTTCGGTATGGAGGATATACAGTCCGGACCATTCAGGATAAACATGCGCGGATCGAAAAGATAATCCGGAAAATCCGTGCAATGCTGATTGACAACATTCGCCTGTTCCTGACGATCGCCGAAAAAGGCAGTCTTGTCGCCGCGGGACGGGAGGCCGGCCTGTCCGCAACGACGGTGTCCGAACGGCTTGCAGCGCTTGAGGCCCATTACGGTGCTGTTCTCTTCAACCGGACGACACGCTCGCTCAGCCTGACGGACGAAGGCCGAATTCTGCTCGGCGGAGCCAAAGTCGTGCTGAGCGAAATTGAAGACCTCGACACGCGCATCCGTCACGGAGCCGAGACACTTTCAGGACCGATACGGATCAGTGCGCCCGTGGATCTCGGCCGCAGTGTCGTGTCGGACGTAATTTCAGGATTCACGAAAGACCATCCGGCAATCTCGATAGAACTGTCGCTATCCGATGGTTACATCGACATCGTCGGGCAGGGATACGATCTGGCCCTGCGCTTCGGAACTGTCACTGACAGCACCTTGCGGATCCGGAATCTCGGGCACTACCGCCGGGTCGTCTGCGCGTCACCACGCTACATCGAGGCGATGGGTGCGCCGCAGAAACCCGCCGATCTGACGCAACACAATTGCCTCGTCATGCGGTTCGGAACGACCCTGGACAATGTCTGGCGCTTCGGGCACGGGAAGAGGACGCAGACCGTTACCGTGCACGGCAACAAGACGGTGAATGATGGCTCCCTGGTGCGGCAATGGGCGCTGGCCGGGGAGGGGGTGATCCTGAAATCGGAACTTGACGTGGCACCCGACCTGGCATCCGGAAAGCTTGTCGCCCTGCTTGAAGAGCACGCGGCCCCGCCAAATCCTTTGCAGATGATGTTTCCACCCGGACGGTCCCGGCCAAGGCGGGTGCGGGCGCTGGCGGAGGCGTTGAGCGCCGCAATGGCGGAAAAAGAGAAGAGCGGAACAGATGCTTAGAGCAGGAAGTCCAGACAGCCCCTCTTGTCCCCGCTGCCTTCGGATCAGGACACCCGCCTGATCGGTTGTGTTCAGGAGGCCGTGCCCTGGAGACCCGAATGCCAGTCGTGCAGGGCAGCACCGATCTCATCTGACGAATCTTCCTGGATAAAATGCAGTCCCGGCACGGTGACTTCGGTCAGGTTGGGAAAGCCGCGCACGAAGTCACGCACCGGACCGGCGATGAGCACACCCGGATCGGCTTTGACGAACAGTTTGGGGACCGGTGTCCTGGTCAGCCAGTCAGAGTAGCCGCCGACGATCTCCGCAACATCGGCGGGCTCGCCGCCGATCGGGATTTGACGCGGCCATGTCAGCGTGGGCCGGCGGTCCTCGCCAGCGTGCAAAAAGGGACGGCGGTATTCGGCCATCTCGTCTTCGCTCAGGTCACGCAGGATTGAATGAGGCAGGATCCCTTCAACAAACATGTTCTGCTGCAGGACCATTTCATCCCCCGCCAGGGAGCGAAGCGCCGCAAAAATGGAGCGGCTCTTTTCTGGAAAGCTTTCAAGGCTCGGCACCGGGGCGACGATCGCCTCCATGAGAGCGATGCTCTTCACCGCGTCCGGGTGCATGTGCGCCCAGTGAAAACCCAGCCCAGACCCCCAGTCATGGATCACCAGCGTGACGTTTCGGGAGACCCCAAGCCGCTCCAGCAGTGCAAACAGATAACGGCGGCGCTCGGAAAAAGTATACCGCCCGGGACCGCTGTCATCGAGCTAGTCCGAATCTCCCATGCCGATCAGGTCCGGCGCAATCAAACGGCCCTTGCCCTCAAGGTAGGGCAGGATGTTGCGCCACAGGTAGGTGGATGTCGGATTGCCGTGCAGAAAGACGATCGGGTCGCCTTCGCCTTGCTCGATATAGGCCATCTGCTTGCCAAGAACGGTGGCCAATTTTTTCTTGTCTCGAAAATCGGCTGCCATCATCTTGCTCCTGAAGCTTGTGCATCACCGCAAGAAACTCTAATGGAACGATCAGTCCAAAATAAGAAAAGCATGCCCAGAACCAGATCAAAATCGCGAACAACCCTTGTGGACAGCGCCATGACCACCTTTTGGAAACACGGATATCACGTTGTTTCCCTGGGCGATCTGGTGCGCGAGACCGAAGTGAATCGCGCGGCAATCTATAGCGATTTTCCGGGCAAGGAAGCGTTGTTTCATGCCTGCCTTGAACGCTATCAGGAGACGGTCGTTTCGCAGGCATTCGCTCCGGTAGAGGCTGAGGGCGCGAATCTCTCCGCGATCCGTGTCTACCTTGAGGCCCTTCTGGATCGCTTTGATGAAAAGGACGGATGTGGAATTGGTTGCCTTGTTGCCAATACTCTGGCCCAGATCGACCCTTCCGAGACGGAGACACGCAAACACCTTGAGGCTCACTCAGAGCGCCTGGTCAACGGCTTTCGCAAGGCGCTCAGTACCGAGAACACATCCGGCAGGCTGTCTCCTTCGCAGATCGAGACCCTGGCGAACTTCACCATGATTTCGGTGCAGGGCCTGTGGGTGTTCTCGCGCACCACCGACGATGGGGCGATCCTTCGCCAATACAGCGAGACGTTGCTTGAGGTTTTGCGGGCAAGGCTTCACGGGTCGGCCACGTGAGCGCCTCCCTGCCGACTGGACCGTTTCGCTTTATCGCACTGGATGTGGAGACCGCCCGCAGCGATATCGCCAGCATCTGCCAGATCGGAATTGCCTGCGTCGACACCGACAACATGATCGAGTCCTGGGTCACATATATCGACCCCGAATGCGCGTTTGATGCCTTCAATATCAGGCTGCACGGCATCGGCCCCGGGACGGTGGCAAAGGCTCCGACCTTCCGGCGCATCTGGCCTCCGCTGCACGAACTCCTCAACCGGCATCACCTGGTCCAGCACAGCAACTTCGACAAGGCGTCGATTGACGCCGCCTGCCGTGCCTGTGGTCTGCCGCCGGCCGAGTTCAGCTGGAGCGACAGTGTCAGGATTGCCCGTCAGGCGTGGCCTGAATTCAAGGGCAACGGCGGCCATGGCCTTGGCCATCTCAAGACGGCTCTCGGCCTCCGGTTTACGCACCACGATGCCGGCGAGGACGCCAGGGCAGCGGCGCAGGTCGTCCAGCAGGCAGAAGACCGTCTCGGCATTTCGTTCGAGCAGCTCGCAAAAACCGCGGATAAATCGCAGCTCTCGTTACTTGCAGGGCTTTTCCCGCCGGACTGAGGCGGTTTGCGTATCATTCGAACCGTTCGGCCGAGGTTTTTCACCGCACTTTCATGCCATCTTGGGCAGGGTCCAGCCGTCCCGAAAGCATTTCAACCGACGTTCAACACGCAAGATCATCGAGCGGAGGAGCGGTGTGATAGCCGCAGGGCCGGCTCGGCGCGCATGCGCCACAAACGTCGCCACATGTCGTATGACCGGTATTGTCTGCCGAATTGATGACGGCTGTCATAAAGGCTTAAGTAGATAGCAGGTTGCCCGCGACAGAACTGAACGACCTTTTCTGTTTGTGGGGCTTATAATCCTTGCAATCGCCAATTGGGGGTAGGCATATTTCTCCAGTATGTGAGAAAAATATGTTCAGGCGGTCATCTTCAATGGCCGTAAAATTCTATCCTTAAACAGAGAAAATCAAACCTGATCATGCGTGCATTGAATTTGGATCAGATACGCGCCTTTCTGGTGGTGTGCCGGCTTGGCGGCGTGCAGAAAGCCGCCCAGAACCTGAACTTGACGCAGCCTGCGGTCACGACACGCATCAAGAAACTGGAGGAAGGCCTCGGGGTGGCGCTGTTCGAGCGTCAGGCTTCGGGCATGAAACTGACGAAACGTGGCGAATTGCTGATGCAATATGCCGAGCAATTCGAGCGGTTGAGCGATCGTGTTGAGAAAGTCGTTGTCGCCCCGGAAGGAATAGACCGGCGTTTGCGGGTGGGGGCGTCGGAGACAATCGCGCAATGCTGGTTGCCGGATTTTGTATCCGCTCTTCATGCCAAGTATCCACGTCTGGAAGTGGACATCAACGTGGATATCTCGGTCAATTTGCGCGCCGGGCTTCTTGCCCGGGAAATTGATCTCGCCATGCTGCTCGGCCCGGTGTCCGAGTACTCCGTCGACAATGTCGTCCTGCCCGGATTTGAACTGACCTGGTATTCGGCCTACGGCATTGCCCAGACGCAAGAGGGCGGCAATCGGCTCCTGCGGGAGAAGCCGGTCATCACCTATGCACGCAACACCCGTCCCTGGCGGGAGTTGAAAACGCTTCTGTTCGACCAGGTCGGGCCGGATGTCTCGGTGTTCCCGTCATCCTCGTTGTCGGCCTGTTTTCGCCTTGTCGAGGCAGGCATCGGAGTGGCAGCGCTGCCCCGGGTGCTCGGGCGCAGCCTGGTCGAGGAAAATCGTTTGCAGGAATTTGATCCGGGATGGAAACCAAGCGACCTGAGCTTCACTGTTTCCTATCTCGGCGATCCGCACAGTCATCTGGTTGAAGCCGCGGCAACTCTTGCAAGAACAGTCGCCGAAGACTGGCACCTCGTGAATTGAAATCGCGCGGGCATTGCAATCAACGGCTGTATATAAAAAAATATTATAAAAATTAGCAAAAAATATCAATTTGTGTTTATTTGTCGGATGACTGAGTTTGCCAAAAAAGAGGATTTGGCAAACGTGGCGATGAGCTATCAGACAGTGCGGGACCTGGGGGCAGACGCCCGGAAAACAGCAATCCGGCGTGGTGACTACAAATCCCACACAGCGGGGCTGGCCAAGGGGTTTCTGCAGGCGAATGTCGTCATAACACCCTCCGACTACGCCCTGGATTTCATGCGGTTCTGCCATCGCAACCCGAAACCGTGTCCGTTGATCGGCGTATCGGACACGGGCAGTCCCATAATGCATACGCTTGGTGCGGACATCGACATCCGGACCGACATTCCGGCCTACAACATCTACCGTCACGGCGAGCTGGCGGAATCCGTGCATGATATCTCCGGCATCTGGGACAGCAACCTCGTGGCCTTCGCGCTCGGCTGTTCGTTCACCTTCGAGCACGCGCTTATGGAAGCTGGCATTGATGTCTGGCATATCAGCAACGACCGTACCGTACCCATGTTCCGCACCGCAATCCCGACCGTACCGGCGGGCCCGTTTCAGGGCAACACGGTGGTTTCCATGCGCATGATCCCGACCGATCGGGTGGAAGAGGCGGTCGCCATTTCCAGCCGTTTTCCGCTCGCGCATGGCGCCCCGCTCCATATCGGGGATCCGGAAAAAATCCGGATTGCCGATATAGGCGCCCCCGACTGGGGCGATCCCGTGCCGACACCGGGCACGCATACGCCAGTGTTCTGGGCCTGCGGAGTGACGCCGCAAGCCGTCATCCGGAATGCGCGTCTGCCGGTCTGCATCACGCACAAGCCTGGGCACATGTTGATCACTGATGTGCCGGATGGTGCAGAAGTGCCCATCCTTGTTGATCTACCTTCTGAATCAAACAACCAAAAAGGGGAACTATGATGAAAAGAACAATCCTGGCACTTGCCGCAACCGCGTTGTCGACATCATTCGGCATGGCGGAAGACCTTTCGGTGGTCGGAAGCTGGTCCAGCCTGCCGCTCCACAAGCAGTATGAAGCGCCTTTCTGGGAAAAGACGCTTCCCGATGCATCGGGCGGGAAGGTCTCGGTTCAACTGACCACGCACGATCAGATGGGCGTGGGTGTGGCCGACGTGTTCCGCATGCTCGGCGACGGCGTTTTCGATGTGGGCATGACCGTTGGCGATTATGCCGTCGCCGATGCCCCCGAACTCGAAGGCCTCGACGTGCCGCTGGTGGCCTTGACCGCCGACAAGGAGCAGGCCGTTGTCGAGGCAGCCCGGCCCATGATCGAGGAAATCTTCAACAACAATTTCAACTCCCATGTGCTGGCCATCGCGCCGTATCCGCCCCAGGTGGTGTTCTGCAACAAGGAAATCTCCGGTCTTGACGACTTGAAGGGCCTGAAGATCCGCGCGTCCGGCCGCATGACCGCCAAGTTCCTGGAAGCGCTCGGCGCCGAAGGCGTCAATGTCGCGTTTTCCGAGGTGCCGGGCGCCCTGCAGAAAGGCGTTGTCGATTGCGCCGTGACCGGCGCCGGCTCCGGCTACAGCGCGGGCTGGTGGGAAGTCGCCACCCATTTGCTCACGCTGCCGCTCGGCGGCTGGGATCCGGTCGTTACGGCCATCAACATGGACAAGTGGAACAGCCTTGACGCCGCGACCCAGGATCTGATCTCGACCCAGATCAGCGAAAACTTCGAGGCCCCGGCCTGGGCATCGGCCGAGGGTGCGCTTACCAACAACGTCGCCTGCCTGACCGGCAACGGCGAATGCGCGTCCGGAGACGCACGGTCGATGGTCCTAGTCGAGGTGACCGACGCGGACATGAGCAAGGCGCGTGAAATCCTGGAAACACAGGTTCTGCCGGAATGGGCGGAGCGTGCCGGCAAGGAATGGGCGCAACGCTGGAACGACAGCGTCGGTGAAGTCGTCGGTGTTTCGATTGCGTTGAACTAACTTCAGTCGAACCCGTCCCAGGAGGACCTCAATGGCCCAACAGACCCTTTCGATGTTACGCCGGGTGAACAAGATCGTCGCAGTCTTGATCGGCATCCTGCTGCTGATCTGCGCCGGCTCGGTGTTGCTCGATATCGTCTTGCGGAAAATGGGGTCCTCCTTCGGTGGGACCGACGAAATCACCGGCTATGTGATGGCGATCTCCACTGCCTGGGGCATGGGCTATGCCATGCTGGAACTGGCCCATGTCCGCATCGATTTCCTGCGTGGCCAGGTGAACCGGGTGGGGCGCAGCCTGATGGACCTTTTCGCCATGCTTGTCCTGTCCGCAACGGTCAGCGTCATCGCCATCCGCTGCTGGTCTGTGCTGGAAACCACTCTTGCCAACGGGTCCCGCGCGAACACACCGCTCGAAACCCCGTTGGCACTCGTACAAATTCCCTGGTTCGCCGGCTGGATCTGGTTCGCCGGAATGGCCTGGGTGACTTTCCTTGCCGCGCTGGCCCTCGTCTACCAGGGCCGGTTTGAACAGTCGGAGGCCGCCATCGGAGCCTTTGCCGAACAGGATGCCGCGCTATGATTACCTTTGTCACGGTTGGTCTGCTCGGACTGCTGAGCTTGTCAATCCCTGTCGGCATCGTCCTGTTTCTGCTGGGTTTCGGTATCGATACCTTTTTCAGTTCCTTTCCGCTCTCCAAGGGGCTGGGTCGTCTGGTCTGGTCCTCGTCCAACAGCTCGACGCTGATCGCCATTCCGTTCTTCGTTCTCCTGGGCGAGGTTCTCGTACGAAGCGGGTTGGCGGCGCGAACCTATGCGGCTCTTGATCGCTGGGTATCCTGGCTCCCCGGCGGTCTGGTGCACGCCAACATCGCCACGGCAACCATGTTCTCGGCCACATCCGGATCGTCGGTTGCAACGGCCGCGACCGTCGCAACGGTGGCAATGCCGCAAGCGGAAAAACTCGGTTACGATCAAAAGCTGTTTTCCGGTGCAATTGCGGCCGGCGGCACACTGGGCATCATGATCCCGCCCTCGATCAACCTGATCGTCTATGGCTTTTTGACCCAGACATCCATTCCGCAGCTGTTTGTTGCCGGACTGCTGCCCGGCATTGCCCTGGCCGTCAGCTTCGTCCTGGCGACCGCAATGATTTGCGCTGTGCGTCCTGATCTCGGCGGGGACCGCCGGATCTTCCCGTTTTCGGAGATGATGCGTGCGCTGGTGGATCTGGTGCCCATCATTCTCCTGTTCACGGTGATCATCGGGGCCATCTACAAGGGCTGGGCCACGCCGACCGAAGCCGCTTCGGTCGGAGTAGGGGGCGCGATCCTCATCGCGGCCCTGTTCGGAGGCATCAACGTCAGGATGATAACGGAAGCCCTGGCGGGAACCGTCAAGATCACCGCAATGATCATGCTTGTCGTCATCGGGGCGTCTTTCCTGAACTTCACGCTGTCCGCCGCCGGCATGGGTCAGGAATTGCGGTTCTTCCTGGAAGGGTTGGGCTTGAGCCCGCTGTGGACGCTCCTGGTGATCGTCGTCATGTATGTGGTGCTGGGCTTTTTCATCGAGACGCTGTCGCTCATGGTCGTGACAATTCCGATTGTCGTCCCCCTGGTGGTCAACCTCGGCTACGATCCGATCTGGTTCGGCATCCTGATGATCGTACTCATCGAGATGGCGCTGATCACACCGCCGGTCGGGCTCAACCTCTATGTGGTACAGGGCGCGCGCAAGGGCGGCAAAATGAGCGAAGTCATGCTGGGTTCGATACCATTCGTCCTTGTCATGACGCTGATGGTCATTGCCCTGATCATATTTCCGGATATCGCACTCTATCTTCCACGTGCGCTGCAATAAGCGACTGGCTTTTGTTTTGTGACCCCCGCGGAGTGTCCGGCGACCCGATGCCGGCCATTCCGCGGGGTTTCTGTGTCCGGTCTCTTGCAAAAGTCGGGTGCCGGCGGGTCAAACGACGCCGGTGGAGGGCGCGAGCCGTGACGGTCATTCTGCGGCCGTCATTCTTGTCGTGCCCGCGTGCCGCCATCGAACACGCGCAACGCCACCCGCACCGGCTGAACTCGGAGTACCGCCGGCTCTTGGCCGTGGCGACATCCTTTCCGGAGCATCCTGTCCAACAACAATCGTCTCGCAACTGTCACATTCGACATAGTCCACCCGACGCGCCATCAAATACTGTCGATGGCAGGACAACGCAAAATACAGCGTGCACGGGATGGGCCATAGCTTGGGAAGAATGGACGGATTAAATGCCGGCAATATCGGGGCACGCGTGTGCAGCACGACGTTCGAACAATTCCGGACTTTCCTCTGGGTCGCGCGGCTTGGGGGTGTTCGCCGGGCTTCGGAACAGATGCACTTGTCCCAACCCGCAGTTTCCGGACGTTTGAGGGCGCTTGAGGACGGACTGAATGTTCAGCTCTTCGACCGGAGCCCGCGCGGTGTGATGCTGACCCGGCAAGGCGAAACCCTGAAGGGCTACGTCGAACAGTTGTTTCAGGTGCAGGAGCAGATCCACAATCGCTTTGCCAATCCGGACACGACTGCGGGCGTCATCAAGATCGGCGTATCGGAAACGATCGCCCAGTCCTGGATGCCCCGCTTCCTGCAACGGATCAGCCAGGACTATCCGCAGCTCAGTCTGGAACTGACCGTCGATATCTCGCTGAACCTCCGCGACGACCTCCTGTCTCGAAAACTGGATCTTGCCTTTCTGATGGGGCCGATTTCCGAATACAGGATCGAGAACATCGCGTTGCCCGAGTTCGAAATGAAGTGGTATCGCGCTGCCGGCATGGGGCCGGTGGATTTGACCCGAACACCTGTGATCAGTTTTGCACGCAACACCCGCCCTCATCGGGAACTGATGGCGGAACTGTCCGGCCGCCACGGACCGGGCGTGCGTGTGTATTCATCCTCATCGCTCTCCACCAGCTTGCAGATGATCGCGGCCGGAATCGGGGTCGGACCTTACCCTTGCACGCTCACGGAGGCGTCGCTTGAGGCGGGGAGAATCGAGGAATTCGACCCCGGTTGGCAGCCAAAGCCTCTCGCCTTTACCGCCTCCTATCTCGGCGATGGTGAGAACATTTTGGCGGAACGCTGCGCGGCAATCGCCCTGGGCATCGCGCGAACTGAAGCGACCTTGGTCAAGGAACGGGTTTCAGGGGCGGGCGCCAGACCGTCTTTGCCGGTTCTTGTTGAAGCTTGAAAATTCTGCCGTGCAAAAGGACAGCAAGGCGAAGCTGGCTGAGTACAGCTTTAAGGTGCTCTGCACGAAAGAGCTATCTGAGGCTGTGAACGCTTCAAAAGATAGAACAATGATAACAAAAGACTACGACAAATTTCCAGTGATCGGAATGTCTTATGACGGGTCATCGGAAATCACGATTTGTTTAATGAGAACAGCTTTGTTTCAGTCAGTGAACGGCCCTTGACCATAAGTGGCCACGACACTGCTTCGAAAAATCCAAACTGCTTTTCCAGGGGATGGGATTGATATGTCATTCGAAAATATTGGCTCGTCCGTAAATCAGAATGCCTTCAGGGGCATATCCGGTCCAGGTGCCGACAACAGCTCACCGGTGGATTCCGGTTCGGTGCAGAAGAGCCAGGACAAGCTGAAATTTGCGCTCCTTGACAGCGGCATGGGGGGCGGCATGACGGCGGCCTTCCTGAAGGGCGAGGTGCGGCAACTGGGATCGTATTTCTGCCTGCCGATTGGAGACAAACAGCCGGCTGTCGCGGAAGCGTACACCGCGGTGATGGCACTCTGGCCGCTGATCATGCCCCTGGCCAATTCATCAGGTGAAAACGACGGCAAGGTTGCCGACAACGTCATCATCGCCTGCAATTCGGCCTCGGTGCGCAAGGAAGGCGCCGTCGACCTGATGGCCGAATTCTGCGCGGACCTGTGCGAGAAAAACTACGAAGGAATTTCATCTGGTGATGACTTCAAAAATCTTCCGCCGATGGTCGGGCTTGGGCTTGAAAACCTTGCCAATGCAGTAGCAGTGGAAACAGGCGGCGTCTCTGTTGACAATTTCAAGACATATTTCACTGGTCATGTTCATGAGATCGTGTCCAGGACCGCTGAAAAGGGGGCAATGGACGCGATTGGCCTCCTGACGGATCCTGAACGAGGCACGGTTGAGAATCCGTTGTTTGTGCGCGTTGATTCCACAAACGGCACCGCCGGATCGCAATCATACCCGACCAAGATGCTTGAAGCATTCAAAAATCAACTCGATGAAACGGATGTTCAGCTTCTGGGCACCAACGTCAACCGGATGGTTGGCGCTACAGAAGATACGATCACTCACCATGTTGTCTCGCTCACCGTCAATGGCGTGGAGAAAACGATCGTGATCGAAGGTCGCGGCAATCAGCCGTGGGTCAAGGCGGTCGAAGGCGGCACCGTCGATAACGAGGGCCCCGATCTGGTGCGCGTGTCGAATGAAAACAGCGCGACGGCCTTTGGAGAGTCAATTTCTCAATTGGAATCGGAGGGGCCGGGAGGCGCACGCGCGGCGGAGATCCTGAACAACTTGCTGACTGCCGAGGGACGGCGCATCGGCGACCAGGAAGGGGAAGGGGCGGCGCCTGACCTGTCGATGCTTTGCTGCACCCATTATCCGGCGATGACATCCGCCCTCGACGCCAGCTACGGTGAGGGCAAGAGCAGCTTCATCAACCAGGCCACAATCGTCAGGGATCTGGTCTCGGATGATCTGAATGTGCCATTCAACGACAATGCCGAGCCGCTCGACCTTGCCGTGACCGTCGGCAGCATGAATTACGGTGGCGCCGATGAAAGTATCCGGCCATCGATTGCAAACGGCTTCACCTCGGCAAATGTACTTGCGAATGTCCTGCGGCAGACAATGGATGACGGCAGTTCAAACGTTTCGAACCAGTTCGGTTCGGTCAATATTTTCCATCAGAATGTCAACGATGAAACACCGAAAGACGTTCGAATAAAAAATCAGTCCACACAAGGCGGCAGCCTTCAGGAAACCTTCGAACTGATTCACCAGATGATGGTGACCGGCGAAAAAGAAATCAACAGGTTCTACGCGGACCAGAATCTGGCCCTGAACCCGAAGTTCGGGAAAGACCCTGAGGCACCACGGTTCAACTTCGTCCCGAATGACCGGCGGCAAACGCAGATCGCACCTGACAAGACAAAACTGTCACAACAGGCGCTGGATTACGAAACGGCGATGACCCTCGACCGTATGGGGCACAGTCTCGAAACGCTCGGCACGGTCATGACACTCGGTGAAACCCGTGGCATCGACAAGATCGCGCCGCTCAACGACCAAGGGGCACAGCTCAAGGCCGCGACTGCCCAATTGATGGATGTCGTCATCCGGAACCGGACCGTCGAAAATCCGGCGGAAAGGGAACCCGTCGGCATCATGACCGGCTTCTCCGTCGTCAACAACGATGACCGGACCCGTGTCGGCGGCGAGAATGACGGTCCTCCGGGAGCGGTCCTCATGGGCAAGACCCTGGTGGATCAGGGGACGCCCGTTGTCCTGGTCACCGACCGCTCGTCGGAAGCGTCCCTGATTTCCACTCTTTTGGGGGCGGGGCTTGCGGAGCCCCCGGAAGGAACCAATCCCACAGATGTCCAACATTCTGCACTGACACTTGATAGTGTTCAGTTGAACCCGTTGGTAACCGTTGTAATTCCGGAATTCGATCATCCGATGGAGCCGCCGGTAGAACTGCCGACCAGCCCGGAAAAGAGATCTGTTGAGATCAAACGAAGGCGGGACGAAACGCGAGAATCCGTACTTCTGGCTGGTCGCGAACTCAAGGAAATGAATGTCAATACGATGATCAGTATCGAACGGCCGAGCGTGACCCAGCTCGATGGAGGGGCGTACAGCATGGTAGCCGTCGACGTGGCCCCGTTCAATCTCGACCTGAGCCCGCTGCTCGGCAGCGAAGACATTGGTTTCAATCCGTTCACGATCGGCATCGGAGACGGCGGCAATGAGTTGGGCACTGGCGGCATTCAGTTCATGACATCCGAGGGCCGCGATCATGAAATGCAGCCCTTCGTCAAGGGCGGCTCGGTGATCGGCGCCGACAAGGATCTGGCCACCGATGTCATGCTGCTGAGCACGGTGTCCAACAACGGTGGTATGGCTGTTTCCATGTCTCTGCTGGCCGGACTGGCACAGCGAGACGGTGGTGATCCGGGTCAGAAGTTGGACGAAACGATCGACAGCTACAATTCGACGATCACTTATCTTCATGACAACGGCATGTCTATCGACGGCGTCAACAAACAGAACCTGAACACGGTTGACGGGCGCCGTATGGGATCCCCCGATGAAGCCCTGTACCGTTGGCGGGATCAAGCCGGTCAGGTTCCGCTTGGCGTCGGGCCCGATTACGAAACGGAGCTGGGACTTGAAGGCGCCGCCGGGGACACTTCGCACAACGACACTTTCCTCAGGTTCCGGAACCTTTTTGCTCCCGTGAACTGAAACAGCAACTGACCAGGGAGACAAACCATGTCCCTACCGCAAGCACTTGTAGATTTTTCGGCCACATGCCAGGAGCGCTTCGGCGCCGGGACAGCCGGACACAATGATGATGGCGCCTACGTTTCCGTTGGAGAACGCGTGGTCCACATCAATCTGGACCGAAATGCCAACCGGGCCGTCGTCTGGACCGAACTGGACCGGCCCGATCATGCCGGCTTCGACGTCCTGGAAAAAGCCGCTATGGCCTATTCCAGCCGTGAACTGGCCGCCAGGGGGTTTGTCGTCGGCGTCAACCGCGCCGCCGACCTGATCCTGCTCGGCCGCAGCATCGAACAGACCGCGCTTGGCAACGAGGCGGGTCTTGAGCTCGTTTCGGATGTGGCCAGGGAGGCTGAAGTTGCCGCTGCCATGATTGCCAAGACCGCTGCGTCTCAATCGAACCGCCCGGGCGGGGCTGACGGCAGCGCCGTAATCATCCATAATTGACCGGTCCGGACCAGAAGGAAGAAACACATGTCGACCGATAATTCCAGGTTCGCCGAATTTATTGCCGAATGCTGCAAGGTTCTGGAGCTTGAGGCTCCGGCGGCGACCGGCGACAGCCACATGTTCCAGGTCGGTGACCGTTGGATCGAACTGAAAGCCGACGACAGCGGCGAGGGCGTCACCTTCGCGGCGATGGTCTACATGAAGCCGACGGATACGGAGGTCCGCGCCGATCTGGTCGCCTCGTTCAACGTTCATTATCTCTTCAATGGCGGCTTTTCACTGTTCTTCGACACGGCAACGGACCGGCTCTATCTGTGCCGTCCGCACCGTCTGGACATGCTTGAGGCCCGCAATATTCGCGAGGAGCTGATTGCCTTCACCGACATGGCAGCCCATGCGGGCACCTGGTACATCCGCTCCAGCGAGGAACAGGCTGCGGGCACGCGCGCGGCCCTGCCGTCCGGAGAAACCGGTAACTTCATCGAGGTTTGAGACAGGCCCGTATTCGCTGGGCCCGCGCTCGCCGGTTCTGAGACCGCCGCCTTGAACCGCCTGCCGGTCTTCAGCCGGCCCCACAGGTCAGCGGGCCGCAGCTCTGACCCCCGCAAACCAATCTGATCATCAGGTCCGCGGCTTCCGGCAGGAAGGCACGGCCAGGAGGAGGCTTTGCCCATGGGCAACTATCTGACGGACACGCTTTTACCGGCTCTTGCGGACGATACCAGGATTGATGCGATTGCCGCGGATGCGGATGATCTTGTCCTGCAGATCGGCGGCGATCTCCTGCGCATGACGCAGGACGCCGACCACAGCCGGACAGTTTGCTGGACTGATGTCCGAATCCTGAAGCCCGGAGAGATCGGCGGGGGCGCCGCCACCGCGCGCCGTTACAACGACACCCGTCAGGCCGGGACCGGCCTGACAATGGGGTTCCACCTGAAAGGCAACGCGCTCATCCTGGGCAGAAGCGTTGACGAGAGGGATCCCGATCCCGAGCGGACCGTTGCGCTGGCCCTTGCTGTGCGTGACGGCCTCGCCGATGCGCGGACGCTTCTCGACAAGGTTCTGGAGGAGATACGCCGGGAAGAAGACGAGACGCAGCGCGCATCCTGGGACGGCCCCCTGATGAGCGCATGACCCCCATGCCTGTCTGCCGGGAGAATGACAGATGACCAAATTCCAGGATGAATTCCGCGCCCTGGTTGCCGACTACCTGGTGGACCAGGGAAAGCAACCGCAGGAGATAGAGGCCGGGGACGACTACCTCTTGAATGCGCAAGACAGGATCCTTCAGCTGCGGCTGGGGACGGGCGGCGCCATGCTGCTGTCGACCATGATCTTCTACAATGACGGCGACGCGGCGCAGGTGCTGAACGGCCCGATTGCCGAGTTCAATGCCTATCACCTGTTTGCGGGCGGGTACTGCCTGCATGTCGACGCGGCCAGCGGGTCGGTTTACGTCGAGCAGGAACTGACGACCGGCCAGTTCGACGCCGGGAGGTTGCGGCAGCACCTGCTGGACTTCGCCGACCGGGCGACCAGTTGCGCGCGCTGGTATCTCGACCAATCAAGGGAACTGAACGCTGCCGGCACATCCGGTGACGTGATCGTCGCCTGAAGTGCGGCCGCCGCGAACTAACATCATCATTTGGGAGAACAGCCGTGTGTAAAGTCGGCAGCACAGGACAGAACCAGGTCGGCCGGATTGGCAACTCCGGCAGCCAGATCTCTTCGAGCACGCAGATCACCCCCGATATCAACAGGGCACCGGGATCGTCAAACGGCATACGATCGGACTCGGGCTCGTTCTCCAACGCCATGACCCCGACCGGCAATGGCGGTGACACGCAAAGCTCAATCAGTCTGTCCGAAGACTTTAAAAACCTTATGGCAAGGGTAGTGGAAAACCGCCAGAATCCCGGCAATTACGGTGGCACGCAAAGCTCTTCCAGTACCAATAGCTTCCGCAGCAGCAGCAGCAGCAGCAGCAGCTCCGAAATTTCCGTTTCAATGGAGCCGTCGACAGATCACGGAAATGCCAACAGCACCATTAGTGGTTCGGATAGCGGATATGGGTCTCAGTCCAATGCGTCGTCGGGCAGCGCGGGCTCCGCAAATGTCGGAAACCCCGGTTTGCAAGAGCCCCAGGGGCCAAACGGCACGATCCCCGGCGGCGACGCCTTGGCGCTTGACCATCAGGGCCCGGGCGGGTGCTGTTCCTGCTGGGACAAGGCGGCGCACAGTCTGAAGGCCGGCCTGGTTCAGGCGGCATCGACCGCTCTGACCTTCGGCGTCAAGCCTCTGGTTGAGGAGGCTGTCAGGGCCGCTTTGCTGGAAACGCCGCTGGATCCGGGGACGGCAGATGTCATCAGCCGGATCGTTGGTGGCGTGTTTGTCGGAGCGATCCATACAGGCGTCGGCACTGTCGTCTCCGGCGTCCTGAATTCGGCGCTTTCGATGACCACCTACAAGCCTGTCGAAAACCAGTTCGGCAATGAACTCCTCACCATAGACGCCCCCGTGATGGCCGCCTTCGTGGCCGGCTATGCGCTTCAGGGGGGGCTTGTCGCGCATCTGAATCTGGACGATGGCATAGTGAAAGCATTGTCAAAAACAATAACATCGACCGTGGCCGGGTTTGTACAAGGGGCAATCACGGACGGCCTGCGCCAGACCGTGGCCAAAGATGGCTACAAGCCAGTACAAGCGTCTGAATTCTCGAAAGAGATATTTGCCGAGAACCTCGACAAGGCGATCCAGAACAATTTCGGCAGCGAACAGAAACTCGGTCACGATTTCATCGGCAAGATTATCGGATCGACCGTCGGCAATTTGACGGCGCCGTTATGGGGCAACGTCGAAGGCCTGGGCGGCATGGCCACAGGAGCATTCGGAATGACCACCTATCTGACGGGCTGGTTCGGCGGCATCCACACATTCTCCGCGGCACTCGGGGCATGCGAAGCGCAGGATGACATGGAGTTGTCCCTCGAAACCGTTTCCTTCGATTATTCGGCCGTAACGTCCGAAACGGAATACAGCGTCTGACGAATGTTCTCGGCAGTTTCGCGCGATCAAGCGCGCGAAACTGCCGTGCCAATTGCCACATCCAGAATTTCGAAAGGTTGGCCGGAAACCTCGCACAAGCGGATTGACCGGTTTTGGAGACCGCTTGACCACGGTACCCGGCGCTTCCCGACGCGCGCCACGTCCAGGCTCGAATATCGCCCTCAACGGAACACGCTGGCGGGCCATTGGCGGTGAGCATTGCAGCACTTCTCCCAAGTTGAAAATACTCCAACTTGCTGCCACCGGACACGATTGCCGATGTGTGAGAGAAGTTTTTGCGTGATGAGTACTGACTGAACAACTTATGGAAAAAAGTTGGCTGGGGAACCTGGATTCGAACCAGGACTAACGGAGTCAGAGTCCGTGGGTCTACCGTTAACCTATTCCCCAACAATGCCCTTTGAAAGAGCGACCAATCGTTTTCACGAAGACGGGTACGGTGCCCGCCGCGATTGGTGTGCCGGATATACAGCCATCATCTTCCTGATTGCAAGACCCGTTGCCGGATTTTTTTTTGAAATCGAGTGCCCGGGCGGAACCGGACAGAGCCAGGCGGGGCCGAACCCGTCAGCAGACGGGAGAGTGACCGCCGTTGCTGCATTCAGAGCATGGAAAGCTTTTCCCGCGCCGGGCAACCTGTTACAGTTTTGACAACGAAAGAGATGGTTCCCGGTCGCGCCCGGACAAAACGGCGGCTGCACCGGGATTCCGAAAGGCATAAACGTGACTCAGTCAGGTCAGGAACCGCCCGATACCGGGCGCCGTACCGCTGACGCGTCCGTTTCCAGCAGGACTCCGGGGGAGTCCGCGGGACCCGGCAGACGGCGCCGCAAGCGTCGCTCCGCAAAGGGTTCAAAAGGCAATGATTCGGGTTCCACCGCAGGTGGCGCGTCCGGGTCTGCGCCGGCGAGGGGACCGGATCCGGTCCCGGCTGAAAACGGAAACGTCGACAAGGCAAACCCGGTGCAGGCATCGTCCGCACCGGCAGAAGCTTCACGCGAAGACAGCGGCAGAAGACCCCGGAAACGCAAGCACGGCAAGGGCCGCGTCGCGGCAACCGGCGCGCACGCCGGCAACCAAGAGTCTGGTGATCCTGTTTCCCGTGGCCATGAGACCCGTGATCATGCTTCCGGCAGTGCTGAGTCCGAAGGTCGTCGCGCCGGTCGCATGAACGGCCGTGGGGCAGGCACTGGGCATGGTCAGGGGCAGGGGAAAGATCAGGGGCAGGGCCAGGAAGATCCGGACGCCGCAGCTTCGCCGGACGGACTGACCAGCGCCAAGGGCAGAAAAGCGGCCCGCAGACGTGGTCGCCGCCGGCGTAAATCGACAAACACTCCCGTCAACAGCATGGTTGGAAGCACCGTCACGGCCGGCGGCGCGATGACCGGCGCCCCCGGTCAGCAGGAAGTTCAGGGAGCCGCTCAACAGGCTGGCAGCCGTGCGGGCGCCAGCTCACAGGGCTGCACACAGGGCCGGCAAAGGCCGTCCCGCCAGGCGTCCTCAGGCCACTCTAAATCCGGCCACCCCAACTCCCGACAGGCTTCCTCGGAACCCGGCTCTGCGGCCGATGCCGACAGCCGTCACCGGAGCGGACACGCGGACCACAGGCGCGATGAACGCGCCGCCACGCACAGGCCCCGCGCCCAGGCGGGCCGGGCAGGCGGGCCGCTTTATGCCGCGCTCGATCTTGGAACCAACAATTGCCGCCTCCTGATCGCGCGCCCGGAAGAGCGGGGCTTTCGTGTCGTCGACGCGTTTTCCCGGATCGTCCGTCTTGGCGAAGGCGTCGGCGCCCATCTGAGGCTCAGCGAAGCGGCCATGGACCGGGCTGTCGACGCGCTGGCCCAATGCCACCGCAAGCTTGCCGACCGGGGTGTCGTTCGGGCAAGGCTGATTGCGACCGAGGCCTGCCGGGCCGCGGAAAACGGCGATCAGTTCATCGACAGGGTCAAGGACGAGACCGGCCTTGCGCTGGAGATTGTCAACCGTGAAACGGAAGCCCGGCTTGCCGTCGCCGGCTGCGCATCACTGGTCGATCATGACGCCGACGGGGTCATTCTGTTCGATATCGGCGGCGGCTCGTCGGAAATCGTCTGGCTGGACCTGCGCAACCGCTGCGGTGCCAGAGGCTATGCGCTGACCCGCTTCATCCGCTCGTGGATCTCGCTGCCCGTGGGGGTGGTCAATCTGGCCGAGCGCCACGGCGGTGTTCACGTGACCCCGGAGATCTTCGAGGCCATGGTCGAGGATGCGGCCAACCATCTGTCCGAATTCAGCCTCGCGAACAATCTGACGGAGGCCATCGCCACCGGACGGGTGCACATGCTGGGCACCTCGGGCACGGTCACCACCCTTGCCGGCGTGCATCTGGGCCTGAAGCGCTATGACCGGCGCCGGGTCGACGGCACCTGGCTGGAAGACGGAGATGTGTCGCTGATGATTGATCAACTGCGCGACATGCCGTATGAGGCGCGCGTGGAAAACCCTTGCATCGGCGCGGATCGGGCGGATCTCGTCCTGGCTGGCTGCGCGATACTCGAGGCCATCCGGCGGCGCTGGAGCTGTTCCAGGCTGCGGGTTGCCGATCGCGGGTTGCGCGAGGGAATATTGACGGAACTGATGGCCGCCGACGGCGTCTGGTCGCATCGCAGATCCGGACAGCGGCACCATCGCAGCCGCCAGAGGAGCGGATCATGAGCGGACAGAAAAAGGGCACGGGCGACCGCGGGTTCAACGTCAAGGTGAAGACGTCGGCCGGGCGCCGGGAATCCTCCACGCGCTGGCTGCACCGGCAACTGAACGACCCCTACGTGCGCCGGGCCAAGATGGACGGCTACAGATCGCGCGCGGCCTACAAGCTCATCGAGATCGACGACAAGCACAAGCTGCTGAAGCCGGGTTACCGGGTCGTCGACCTTGGCTGTGCACCGGGCGGCTGGTGCCAGGTTGCCGCTCAAAGAGTGCAATCCTCCGTCGACGCGCCAAAAGTCGTCGGGATCGACTATCTCGATATGGACCACGTCCGGGGGACAACCTTCCTGATGAAGGATTTCCTGGACGACGACGCCCCCGACGCCCTGCTGGCGGCCCTCGGCGGACAGAAACCCGATGTGGTCCTGTCCGACATGGCCGCGCCGACGACCGGGCACAAGCAGACAGACCATCTGCGCACGACGCATCTCTTTGAAATTGCGATCGATTTTGCGCGTCACAACCTGGTTCCGGGTGGCTCGTTCCTGTCCAAGGTGTTTCGTGGCGGAACGGAAAATGAACTGTTGCGGGATCTGAAACGGGAATTCAAGACGGTGGCCCATCTCAAGCCGCCCGCAAGCCGCAAGGAAAGCCCGGAACTCTACGTGATCGCGAAAGGATTCCGCGGTGGCGATCCGAAGGCCGATAGCTGAACACCGCGCCAGGCGCATAAGTCCTTCCTGTCACCGGGCATTGTAACCGGCACGGGACGGATCTGCAGCCAGCCATGCGGCACGCTCCGGAGGCATGATTTTCCCGCCGCCGGAGCATGTAACGTCACCGCCCGTATCGGTTACGACCATCCGGGCGCGCAAAGGCAGGCGGGAAAGACGGGCAGGCAAATTGCAAAAGGGTCGCTGTTACCCTTTCCTTTCTGTCACCTGCATGTTATTGACCCGCGCCAACTTCTCCGGCACAGCCGAAGCGACTCGACAGATGCAGGCTCTATAGACAGGCCGGCGTCGCGACATTTATTTTTAAGGGGAATTGGCAATGGCATCCTTCTTTGTCCCGACGACCGGACAGCAAGCCCTCACCTTCGACGATGTTCTGCTGATCCCCGGTCACTCGGAAGTCATGCCGGGTGAAGTCGACCTGAAAACCAGGGTCACCCGGGAACTGGAACTCAATATTCCGATCCTGTCGTCCGCCATGGACACGGTGACCGAAGGCCGCCTGGCCATCGCCATGGCCCAGGCCGGCGGCATCGGCGTCATTCACCGCAACCTGACGCTGGACCGCCAGGCGGAAGAAGTCCGCATGGTCAAGAAATTCGAGTCCGGCATGGTGGTCAACCCGCTGGTGATCGGTCCCGACGCGACGCTGCAGAATGCCCTGGACCTGATGAAACGGTTCGGCATTTCCGGCGTGCCGGTCGTCGACAATGGCGGTGCCGGTGGTCAGATCACCGGCAAGCTCGTCGGCATCCTCACCAACAGGGATGTGCGTTTCGCATCCAATCCGGACCAGAAGATCCATGAGCTGATGACCAGGGACGATCTGGTCACGGTAAACGAGAATGTCAGCCAGGACGACGCCAAGCGCCTCTTGCACCAGAACCGCATCGAAAAACTGCTGGTCATTGACGAGAACCGGAACTGCATCGGTCTCATCACGGTGAAGGACATGGAAAAGGCGCAGCTGAACCCGAATGCCTCCAAGGACGATCAGGGGCGTTTGCGGGTGGCCGCCGCGACCAGCGTCGGCGAAGAAGGCTTTGCCCGCGCTGAACGGCTGGTCGATGCCGGTGTCGACATGGTTGTGGTCGACACGGCCCATGGTCATTCCCAGAAGGTTCTGGACATGGTCACCAGGGTGAAGAGCCTGTCCAACTCGGTTCAGGTGCTGGCCGGCAATGTGGCCACTTCCGAAGGAACCAAGGCGCTGATCGACGCCGGAGCGGACGCCGTCAAGGTCGGCATAGGGCCGGGGTCGATCTGCACCACGCGCATCGTCGCCGGTGTCGGCGTTCCCCAGCTGACCGCGATCCTGGAATCGGTCAGCGAGGCCGAAAAGCACGGCGTACCGGTGGTGGCGGATGGCGGTATCAAGTTTTCCGGCGACCTTGCCAAGGCGATTGCCGCCGGCGCGGCCTCCGTGATGGTCGGATCCCTGCTTGCGGGAACGGAGGAAAGCCCGGGCGAAGTCTATCTGCATCAGGGACGCTCCTACAAATCCTACCGCGGCATGGGCTCCGTGGGAGCCATGGCGCGCGGGTCTGCGGACCGTTATTTCCAGGCGGAAGTGCGTGACAGCCTGAAGCTGGTGCCGGAAGGAATCGAAGGTCAGGTGCCCTACAAGGGCGCGCTCGGCAGCGTCCTGCACCAGCTGTCCGGCGGCCTGAGAGCGGCCATGGGCTATGTCGGCGGCAAGACCATTCAGGATTTCCAGGAAAAAGCGCGTTTCGTGCGTATTTCCGGTGCAGGCCTGCGGGAAAGCCATGCCCACGACGTCACGATCACGCGCGAAAGCCCGAACTACCCATCCAACGTCTAACAGTTTATCGGGACGCTGACACAACAGCGGCTCTGCAAAGGCACATCATGAAAGATGGCGGACGCCTCGCGGCGGCAATCGAAGTACTCACCGAGGTGGAAACCCGCCATCGTCCCGTTCAGGTGGCGTTGAAGGAGTGGGGCGCGGCCCACAGGTTTGCCGGATCGGGCGACCGCACGGTCATCGGAAACATGGTCTTCGATGCGCTGCGCAACAAGGCCTCGCTTACGGCCAGGATGCGCGACAGCGCGCCACGGGGCCTGATCCTCGCGACCTACTGCGTGTCGTGGGGCAAGGGCATCGACACGCTGTCGGAGGTCCTTGCCCAGGATCACCACGCCCCCGAGCCGCTTTCCGAAGCCGAGACGGGCTGCCTGACCGGGGACGTTCACGACCTGACCCCGGCGCAGCAGGCCGATCTCCCGGACTGGCTCTGGCCGCACTTTCATGAGGTTTTCGGCGACAGCGCCGTCGAGGAGGCCAGGGCGCTCGCCACCCGTGCACCGGTTGACCTGAGAACCAACACCTTGAAATCCGATCGCGACAAGGTCCTGAAGCGCCTCGCGCATACCGGCGCGGTGGCAACGGCCACATCCCCGATGGGCATCCGGATCGAAGCCAAGCCGGGCCAGGCGCGCATGCCCCATGTCCAAGCCGAGGAAGGCTACCGGAAAGGCTGGTTCGACCTTCAGGACGAGGCCAGCCAGCTCGTGTCGGTGCTTGCGGGCGCAAAACCCGGCGAACAGGTTCTCGACTATTGCGCCGGCGGCGGCGGCAAGACACTTGCGTTCGCAGCGGCCATGCAGAACAAGGGCCAGCTCTACGCCTATGACGCGGACCGGTTGCGTCTGGCCCCCATTCACGAGCGGCTTCAGCGGGCCGGAGTACGCAATGTTCAGGTGCGCGATCCGGCCAGCGCCGGACTGGACGATCTCGTCGGCCTGATGGATCTCGTCTTCATCGATGCGCCGTGCACCGGCACCGGCGTCTGGCGCAGGCGCCCGGATTCCAAATGGAAGCTTTCGGAAAAAGCACTGGAGGACCGCATTCAGGACCAACGCAACGTTCTTGAAAGCGCGAGCCGCTATGTCAAGAAGGGCGGCCGTCTGGCGTATGCGACCTGTTCGGTTCTGGCTGCGGAAAATCAGGCACAGGCCGATTGGTTTCTGGAAAACAATCCCTCGTTCCAGTCCGTTTCAGCGCTTGAATCCTGGCAGCGTTTGCTGCCAGGCGCGCAAGTCCCCCGGCATGCCTCGGACCGCGGCGACCTGCTGCTGACACCCGCATCGACCGGAACCGACGGGTTCTTCATCGCCCTGTTTCAACGGACGGACTAGGGTCCGCTCAGGACCGGTCCTGCCGCTGCAGTCCCAGCACATTCGGCACCGGGACGTCGTCGGCGGCAGGCGCCCCCGACGCGCGTTCCGGGCGCGGTTGATACGGCGGCATCCGGCCCTGAAGCGGGACTTTGGTCTGCGAGGGGGCCTGCGCGGCGGGCTGTGAGACGGAATGTGAAGAGGGCTGAGCGGAGACCGGTGCGGCCTCCGGTGCGGGTTCGCCCGGCGCCGGATCTTCCGGCTCCGAACCGGCAACGGCGGACGGAGTGTCCTGAGATGCGGCGTTTTCCCGGACGTTGGACTGGGCCTTTACGTTGGACTGGGCCTTCACAAGGTCTTCCACCAACTTGCGGATCGGTGGCTCCAGACCCTTTCCCGTCGCAAGCCCGGTCAGCACGGAGCGCGCCTGCACCGGATATTTCAGCGCCGCGAGGACAGTACCGAGGGCGTTGAGGGCTTCCCGTGCGGTCGTGTCCAGATCGTGCGCGCGCACCGCGTATGTCAGCGCGCTGCCGTAGTCGGCCAGCTTGCGGCTGAGTACGCTGATCCTGACATGATTGGCCACCGACGCCGGTTCGAGCTTCAGCGCAGCTTCGGCGGCCTCGCGCGCGTCCTCGAGGGCGTTCTTTCCAAGAAGGGCATCCGACAGCAGTTCCAGGGGCAAGGGGTCGGCCGGCGCCAATTCACTCGCCCGGATGGAAAGACCGATGACCTCGTCGAAGCGTTTTCTCAACAGCAGCGTCGCCGACAAGCCGAGCAGGGCCGGACCGAAGTCCGGGTTCGACTTCAGCACGCGCCGGTAGGCGGCGATCGCCGCGGCTTTCTGGTCGGTTTTCGCCAGCGTGTCGGCGAACAGCGTCAGGACAGCCGGCGTATCCGGCAGCAGCTCGGCCAGGTGCCGCGCCGGCTCGACCGCCTCGAAGGGTCTGTTTTCCTTCAGCAAAGCGCTGGCGAGACCGTACAACGCATTCCGGTTGTCGGGCCCTTTGGCCAGAACCTCGGAAAAATTCTGCAGAGCGTTCGCCGTGTCGCCCAGAAGCAATTGACAATTGCCGAGGCTGGCGCGCGCGCTCAAGTGATCGGGTTCGGCGAACACGATCCGGCGCAATTGAGATTGCGCCTCATCGAGATAGCCGGTCTGAAGAAGAGCAGACGCCGCCCTGTAGGCGATCTCCGTGTCGTCCGGAGACAGTTCCAGCGCCTTGAGATAGGAAACCAGCGCCTGATCCACACGACCGTCCGCCTCCAGGGCAACGGCTTCTTCAAACGCAAGGCGGGCTTCTGCGGTCATCGTGAACGGATATCCTCAAACGCCGGTCTGTCGCTTCGTCCTGGGGGCAGGCGAAGCGCGCGGCATCCCGGCAGCGTAAGGAGCGCGCATGAAGGGGTCAAAAGGGAAAATCGGCCGTACACAGCTTGTCCGCCGATTAGTTTGCCGGATACGGGCCGGCGGCGGCCGATGGACGGGCCTTGCGTGCCGGGAAATTCCTGTGCGGGAGCGCAACAGCTGCGAAATTCGGGTTCAAATTGCGCAAAAGACCGGTTAGAAGCTGGGCCATGACCCAGCATCAACGCCTTCTCATCATCGACTTCGGTTCCCAGGTGACGCAGCTGATCGCGCGGCGTCTGCGCGAGCTCAATGTCTATTGCGAAATCCATCCCTATCAGAACGTTACGGATGCGTTCCTGGCGTCCTTCGCGCCAGGGGCCGTGATCTTCTCCGGCGGACCGGATTCGGTGATCCGGGAAGGCTCGCCGCGTCCGCCCGAAAGCGTTTATCGGCTCGGTGTCCCGATTCTCGGGATCTGCTACGGCCAGCAGGCCATGATGCAGCAACTCGGCGGCCGGGTTGAAGGCGGCAAGATCTCGGGCGGCGGCGGCACCGCCGAATTCGGCCGGGCCATCGTCACCCCCGTGGACGCGAAAGTCGACCTTCTCGAAGGCTGGTTCGCCGACGGCAGGGAGCAGGTCTGGATGAGCCATGGCGATCATGTCAGCCGCCTGGCCCCCGGCTTTGAAGTCTACGGAACTTCTCCGAACGCCCCCTTCGCGATCACCGCGGATATCGAGCGCCATTTCTATGCGGTCCAGTTTCACCCGGAGGTGCATCACACGCCGAACGGCAAGAAACTCTACGAGAATTTCGTGCGCCTTGCCGGGTTCACGGGCGACTGGACCATGGGTGCCTACCGCGATGACGCGATTGCGAAAATCCGCGAGCAGGTCGGCGACAGGAAGGTCATTTGCGGCTTGTCCGGCGGAGTCGACAGTTCGGTCGCCGCCGTCCTGATCCATGAGGCCATCGGTGATCAGCTCACCTGCGTATTCGTCGATCACGGCCTGTTGCGTCTGAACGAGGCAGACGAAGTGGTCTCCATGTTCCGGGATCACTACAACATTCCACTGATCCACGCGGATGAATCCGATCTGTTCCTCGGGGAACTGGACGGTGTTTCGGATCCCGAAACCAAGCGCAAGATCATCGGCCGCCTGTTCATCGACGTTTTCCAGAAACACGCCAACGACATCGAAGGCGCCGACTTTCTCGCCCAGGGAACGCTGTATCCCAACGTCATCGAAAGCGTCAGCTTTTCCGGCGGCCCGTCGGTGACCATCAAGTCGCACCACAACGTTGGTGGCCTGCCGGAAAAAATGGGCCTGAAACTGGTCGAGCCGCTGCGTGAACTGTTCAAGGACGAGGTGAGGGCACTTGGCCGGGAACTCGGCCTGCCCGATCATTTCATCGGCCGTCACCCGTTCCCCGGACCGGGTCTTGCCATCCGCTGCCCGGGTGAAATCACACGCGATAAGCTTGAGATCCTGCGCAAGGCGGATGCGGTCTATATCGACCAGATCCGCAAGCATGGTCTTTATGACCGGATCTGGCAGGCCTTCGTGGCGATCCTTCCGGTCAGGACGGTCGGCGTTATGGGCGACGGGCGCACCTATGATTTTGCCTGTGCCTTGCGCGCGGTGAACTCCGTCGACGGCATGACGGCGGACTACTACCCCTTCAGCCACGAGTTCCTCGGCGAAACCGCGACCCGTCTGATCAACGAGGTTCAGGGGATCAACCGGGTCACATACGACATCACCTCAAAACCCCCTGGCACGATCGAGTGGGAATGAGGAATGACCGGCGACACGCCACCCGAACCGGCCGTTCCTGATCTCGCAGTCATAGCCACCGGAAATCCGCAAGCGCACGGGGCGGGCGGATGACACGATCGACCGATCTGAAACCCGACTGCACCAATTGTGCCGCGCTGTGCTGCGTGGTCTTTGCCTTCGACAAATCGGAATCATTCGCACTGGACAAGGCAGCCGGTGAACCATGCCCGAACCTGAATGGCTGTGGCCGGTGCCAGGTGTTTTCACAGCGTGACGCGCTCGGGTTCAAGGGCTGTATCGCCTATGATTGCCATGGGGCGGGGCAGGTCATCACGCAGGAAGTGTTCCAAGGGCGCACCTGGCGGGACGACGCCGCCCTCGGCGCGCGAATGGGCGCGGCCCTGTCGGTGCTCCGGCGCATCCATGAACAGCTCTCGCTTCTGGAGACGGCCGCACGGCTGCCGCTGGACACCGACGAACGCGCCGGATTGTCGGCCCTGAAAGCACGCCTCACACCGGAAGAAACCTGGACCGAAGCCAATCTGAAGTCCTTCAGGATCGATGAGACAGACCGGCGGGTCAGGGGGTTCCTGATGGGTCTGCGCCGGCATGTTGATGGCGGGATCAACGCGCGCAATTGATGCAGAATGCAGCGGCCGGGTCGGCTTTCAGGCGTTTGTCGGCGATCGGTTCCCCACATTCGGCACATGCGCCGTAGTCGCCTTTGTCGAGACGCAGCAAGGCAGCGTCGATCCGCTGTATATGCGCCAGCCGCTGGCGTTCGGAAGCCTGGGCCATGGCCTGGCCCTGAAGGGCGTCCATGCGGGACAAACGGCCGACCGATTGCTGGTCGAGTTCCACCGGAGCCCGGGATTCTTCCGAAATTTCGCGCAAGGATTCCAACTCGTCCCTGAGCGACAGCAACGTTTGACGGACCGTGTCCGGTGTGTCTGGCATGGCACTCCTCCGGCAATCAGAATGACCATGCCGCTGCCGGGGCGCAAGTTTTTCGGGGACCAGGCATTACGCGTCGTCCCGGCCGGTCGCCGCCTTTTCCTCCGCAAGCATCTCCTCATGATGCTCCTCCGCCTGGACTTCGATGAACAGCCGGGTCACGGACGGTATCTGCATCTTGATGGTCCGCTCAAGCGAATAAATGGTCTCCTCGACGGTCCCGGCCTTGACCTCGTCGATGAAATCGACCGACAGCGCCAGCAGGATGTCGTGGGGGCCACGATGAAGCGTGCGGATTTCGTTGAGGTTCCGAATGGCCGGTGTTGCACCGATGATCGACTCGATCTTGGCAAGCACCTCCGGCGAAGCGCCTTCTCCAATCAGAAGCCCCTTGGTTTCATAGGCCAGCAGTGCCGCCGTTCCGGCCAGGATAACCCCGATCATGATCGAAGCGGCCCCGTCCAGCCAGGGCAGGCCGAGATACTGAACGCCGAGCAGGCCCAGGAACGCGACGACCAGGCCGAGCATGGCCGCACTGTCCTCGAACAGGACGGTAAAGACCGTCGGATCCTTGCTGTCCCGCACGGCAGCCATGATCGACTTCTTGCCGCGCACCTGGTTGAATTCCTTGTAGGCGATCCACCAGGCCACGGCCTCGAAGATCATCGCCAGGGCGAGCACGACATAAGCGACATAAGGGCTGGAGACCGGGTGCGGGTGCAGCACCTTTTGAATGCCTTCATAGATCGACACACCCGAACCGACCGCAAAGATCAGGATCGCGACGACAAACGACCAGAAGTAAAGCTCTGCTCCGTATCCGAAGGGATGCCGCTTGTCCGCAGGCTGCCGGGATTTCTTCAGCCCGTAAAGCAGCAGTCCCTGGTTGCCGGTATCCACGAGGGAGTGAATGCCTTCCGAAAGCATTGCGGACGACCCTGTGTAGGCGGCGGCGGCAAATTTTGTGACGGCGATCAGCCCATTGCCGGCAAGTGCCGCATAGATCACCTTCTTAGACCCGTGTCCGGCCATTGTCGTCTCCCGAGACCTGTGGTTTCCAGCCCAACCAATGTGTTGAAACCTATGACGCAATCGTGACTTTGATCAAGCTGGCATCCTTTGCAAACTGCCGAGATCGACTTCAGTTCACCGGAAAGGCACCTTTTTCAAATGTTTCGCATAGCTGTACTGGCGTTCATGGTCCTTGCTCCTGTTTCCGGAGCGCAACCGTCAATGGCCGGAGACGTTGACATTGTCGGGGCGACCGCAAAGATGTCCGGCAACAGCTGGACCTTTTCCGTCACGCTCAAGCATGCGGACAGTGGCTGGGATCACTACGCGGACCTGTGGCAGGTTCTGACACCGGACGGCAACCTGCTGGGAGAGCGCGTGCTTCTCCATCCCCATGTCAACGAGCAACCCTTCACACGGTCGCTGTCCGGCGTGACGGTTCCCGAGGGTCTGGACACGGTGATCATCCGCGCGCGGGATACCGTCCACGGCGTTTCCCCTGACAGCTTTGAACTCCGGCTTCCGCGTTAGGGGACGGAACCCGGAGCAATTCGCGTGTCAGGTGTCGGAGGCCGTCCCGGCTCCTTGCCCGAGCTGTCCGCGCAGTTTCCGCTTTACGAGGTGAACCTTGAGACTGCGCATCGGATTGCGTCCGCCGAACCACGCCCGCCGGCTGATCATCTGCCCGGCAAGGACGTCGACCTGGTGAAACCATGGTGCTGAACGCACGTTGCGCCGGCCAAGCAGAAGTTTCATGGCTTCTGTCGAGGCAACCCCGGCGCTGACGACAATGCTCATTGGCGTTGAAGGCACATTCCGGCGGACAAAGTCGACATAGGACCTGTCAACCAGATAGGGCAGGTGCAAACCTCTCGGCGCCAGCCCGACGGCAAAGCGCAGGAAATTGTGTTCGGTCTCGCCCTCTTCGAAAGCGAAATAGTCCTCGAAGGACATGCCATCGGGCTGGAAGATGATCCATGCGGACCCTGTGGCGATCGGAGCTGCCGTCAAAGCCGGGATACCGCTGACGCGGGCTTGAGCGAACAGGGCCCTGCGCACATCGAGAGCAAAGAAATCGATTGAATCGACGTAGATATCCGCTCCTTCCAGGAACACGCCGGCGTCCTGCGGCCGAAGCGGGGTGTGTGTGACGTCGATCTCGGCCTCGGGATTGATGTCCCTGATCCGGTCCACAATCACGTCCGCCTTGGAGCACCCGAGCGTGGAAACTCCGGCGCCGAACTGGCGGTTGAAGTTGGGAAGATCGAAATCATCGAACTCGCAAAGCTTGAACTTGCAGATCCCCAGCCGGGTGAGGGTAATCGCATGGGCACCACCGACACCGCCCAGTCCGGCGATTGCGACCGTCTTGGATTTCAACCGGTTTTGTTCTTCCGGCGTGATCCAGCCCAGGGTGCGCGAAAACGCTTCTTCGTAGGAAAATTGCTTGTCATCGATGGATTCCATCCTGTGGTTCCCCAGCTGGTGATTTGAAATACGGAGCTGAACAAGAGCATCAGGCGAGGAGACGAACACCATTCGACGTCGCATCCGGAGAGGGCCAGGTGGCTCCCTCATCGGTGATGTAATGCCAGACAGTCCGGTTGTGATGATAAAGGTCGTCCATCAGCGGGGTCATTTCGCGAAACAGCGGCGACCGTTTGCCTCGGTGTTCAATGCGAATACCGACGTCGTGATAATAAAAACCTGCCTTTTCGAGCAGCCTTTGCAGCGAGCGGGCCACGGTCATGACGACGACACCGACATTGTCCCGGAGAATGGCCCGCAGCACTCCCTTGATGAGCGCCAGCGCCGGGAAGATGCCTCTGGCGAGATCCCCCCGGCTGACAGGCCGCGAAACTTCCCGTGCCATAGTCAGGCGCGACAATTCAATGACCCTGTCCGACTGCAGGTGAGGCCGCAGATGCTCCCTGAAACCGTGCGCAAGCCCAAAACTGGGCAGGCTCAGATCCGTGTCCCGGGCGGTGTCATGATAGATGATGCGAACCGTACCGACAGACGCGCCGGTCACGGTGTCCTTGAGCAGAATATGGACGGCGTCATCGTCGTAGCGGTCCCTTTCCAGGCCTTCCGGAAACTTGGTGGAATCCTCCCAGCCACGCGAGAGGCAGTATTCCGTGTACCGGAGACGAAGACATTCGTTGATCTCGGAAAAAGAACGACAAATGACCGGTACGTAGTCCGGCAAAATGAGCTGCTGATCCAGAATCGGAGCCGGTGAAAATTCGGAAATCCCATGCATCTTGTTTCGCCCCTGGCCCTGTGTCACCTCAGGTCGAATAGGCAGGCCCGATAACAAACGCGTATAATTTTTGTGAAATTTAAATAAATACCCAACTAATCATTGTTAACAAGATCATGTTTGCTATCGGCTTTTTCGGCTATCAGCCGCGCAGAAGCTGTAAAACAACTTAGACGGACAATAAACGGCCCATCATGTCTTTACTGAATGAAAGCCAGAACCCCGTCGGCAACGAATTGCACCGAGAGCGCGGCCAGAAGAACACCCAGCAGGCGCGTGATCACAAGTTGAGCGGTGTCGCCGAGCAGGCGTTCGATCTTGTCGGCGAGCAGAAACGCCCCCAGGCAACTGATCAGAATGACGGCGATGACGCCGCCCAGTCCCGCATAGGCGAGCGTGTCGGGAGCTTCTCCGGACAGGAGGATGATCGCCGAAATCGCGGCCGGTCCCGCTATCAGCGGGATTGCGAGCGGGAAAATCGCAAGTTCGTTCAGGGTACTGTGATGCGTGTCGGCTGATTCGACCGCCTTTTCGGCGGTTTCGGCCTTGCGTTCCTGCCGTTTGCCGAAAATCATCTCGATCGCGATCAGAAACAGAAGTATGCCGCCCGAAACACGGAATGCGGTTACCGAGATGCCCAGAACGTTGAGAACGGTCTGACCGCTGGCGTAGAAAACCAGGAGGATGGCCGCGGCCGTCGCCGTCGCCCGGATCGCAACCTTGCGCCGGTCCGTCCGGCTCATTCCGGCTGTTACGGCCAGGAACATCGGCGCCAGCCCGACCGGATCTATGGTCACGAAAAGCGTCGCGAAAGCGTTGATGTAAAAATCGAGCATTTCCGTTTCCCGCGGCCAGGTTTCAGGAGCGATTCCCACATTTTTATAAGGGATTTGAGGGCGCAGCGACCCGGGTGTCGAAAATCATTTCACCCCCCTGTGCATACTTGTTGTAGCCCGTTGTTTCTAAACGCTTATTAGTTAGGCGGTAAACTGCCGCAAATTTGGACGGGGCGGTTGAATCGGATATAAACGGGCCAGCAATAACAATCAAATGAGTGTCTTCCTTGGCCGACCAGGACAACAGCACCCCTTCCGACGGTCTTCCGTCGGATATCAAACCGGTCTCCATTGTCGATGAAATGAAGCGGAGCTATCTCGATTACGCCATGAGCGTGATCGTGTCGCGCGCGCTTCCGGATGTGCGCGACGGTCTGAAACCGGTTCATCGGCGCATCCTGTATTCGATGCATGAAAACGGCTACGAGTGGAACAAGCCCTATCGCAAGTCGGCCCGCGTGGTCGGTGACGTCATGGGTAAGTACCACCCGCATGGCGACAGCGCGATCTACGATGCCCTGGTCCGCATGGCGCAGAACTTCTCGCTGCGCCTGCCTCTGATCGACGGACAGGGCAATTTCGGCTCTGTCGACGGCGACCCGGCCGCGGCCATGCGCTACACCGAGTGCCGGCTGGAAAAGGTCGCCCACAAGCTCCTGGACGACATCGACAAGGACACGGTCGACTTCCAGGAAAACTACGACAATTCCGAAAGCGAACCGGTTGTCCTTCCGGCGAAGTTTCCAAACCTTCTGGTCAACGGTGCCGGCGGTATCGCGGTCGGCATGGCCACCAACATTCCGCCGCACAATCTGGGTGAAGTCATCGATGCCGCCATCGCGGTCATGGAAAACCCGGCCATGTCGCTGGAAGAACTGATGCAGATCGTGCCCGGTCCGGATTTTCCGACCGGCGCCATGATCCTCGGCCGCGCCGGGATCCGCAACGCCTATGAAACGGGGCGCGGTTCGGTCGTCATGAGGGCCAAGGTCGACGTGGAAGAGGTCCGCAAGGACCGCAACGCGCTGATCGTCACCGAGATCCCGTATCAGGTCAACAAGTCCACGATGATCGAAAAGATCGCGGAACTTGTGCGTGACAAGCGTGTCGAAGGCATTTCCGACATCCGCGATGAGAGCGACCGCTCGGGCATGCGCGTCGTCATCGAGCTGAAACGCGACGCGGTGCCGGATGTTGTCCTGAACCAGCTTTACCGCTTCAGCCAGTTGCAGACCTCCTTCGGTGCCAACATCGTCGCGCTGAACGGTGGTAAGCCGGAGCAGATGAACCTGTCCGACATGCTGCGGGCATTCGTTTCCTTCCGCGAGGAAGTGGTCCAGCGCAGGACACGGTTCCTTTTGAAAAAAGCCCGCGACCGGGCCCATATCCTGGTCGGGCTCGGCATTGCGGTTGCCAATATCGACGAGATCATCAAGCTGATCCGCAGCGCGCCTGATCCGGCGACCGCCCGCGGACAACTCATGGAGCGCAACTGGCCGGCACAGGACGTGGACGCGTTGATCCGGCTGATCGACGATCCGCGCCACATGGTTCTCGAGGACGGCACCTACAAGCTGTCCGAGGAACAGGCCCGGGCGATCCTGGAGCTCCGGCTGCAACGCCTGACGGCCATGGGCCGGGACGAGATCGAGGAAGAACTCAACAAGATCGGTGCCGAAATTTCCGATTTCCTCGACATCCTGCGCTCCAGGGCGCGGATCCAGGAAATCATCCGCAACGAGATGCTGGAGATCAGGGAAGAATTCGCGACGCCTCGCAGGACGGAAATCGTCGAAGGCGGGCCGGACTTCGATGAGGAAGACCTGATCCAGCGCGAGGACATGGTGGTGACCGTATCCCACAGCGGTTACATCAAGCGGGTTCCGCTGACCACCTACCGGGCACAGCGGCGCGGCGGCAAGGGCCGCTCCGGGATGGCGACCAAGGAAGAGGATTTCGTCACGCGGCTGTTCGTGGCCAACACCCACACGCCCGTCCTGTTCTTCTCGTCCCGCGGCATCTGTTACAAGATGAAGGTCTGGCGCCTGCCGCTCGGCGGTCCGACCTCCCGTGGCAAGGCCCTGGTCAACATGTTGCCACTGGAACAGGACGAACAGATCACCTCCATTCTGCCGCTGCCCGAGGACGAGGACAGCTGGGCGAACCTCGATGTGATGTTCGCGACCGTGCGGGGCACCGTGCGCCGGAACAAGCTGTCCGACTTCGTCAGCATCAACCGCAACGGCAAGATCGCGATGAAGCTGGAGGAGGGCGACGGCATTGTCGGTGTCGATACATGTTCGGAACATGACGATGTCATGCTGACCACCAATTTCGGCCAGTGCATTCGCTTCCCGGCCACCGACGTGCGTGTCTTCGCCGGCCGGAACTCCGTCGGTGTGCGTGGTATCAGGCTGGCGGATGACGACAAGATCATTTCCATGCAGATCCTTCATCACATTGACGTGGATGCGGAACAGCGCGCGGCCTATCTGAAACTTTCACGCGCGATGCGCGGCGAAGCCGACGATACCGGCGGGGCGGCCGACGAGGACGGTGTGGTCGCCGGGGAACTTTCCCAGGAACTCTACGCCCGGATGAGCGCCGCCGAACAGATCATCCTGACGATCTCGGAAAACGGTTACGGCAAGCGGACCTCGTCCTTCGAGTATCGCGTGACGGGCCGCGGCGGCAAAGGCATCACCGCGATGGCTGTCAACGATCGCAACGGCGGACTGGTGGCGTCTTTCCCGGTGGAGGACAACCATCAGATCATGCTGGTGACAGATGGCGGTCAGTTGATCAGGTGTCCGGTTCACGGCATCCGGATCGCGGGCCGGGCCACGCAGGGCGTCATCGTCTTCAAGACGGCGAAGGGCGAGAAGGTCGTGGCGGTCGAAGGCATTTCCGAAGAGGATGACGACGACACGTTCGAAGAAGGTGAGGAGCCGTCCGCGGAAGAGAGCCAGACCGGCGAAAACGATCCGGGCAGTGCGGACGGCACACCTCCGGCCGAAGGCGATGAAAAGCCGGAAAGCTGACGATCCGGAGCATGTCTTGAGAAAACGACAACAGCGGCCAGGGTGGAACCTGAGCCGCTGTTTGCCGTTTCGGGGAGGGAGGTCGGGAAATCGTCAGTCGGTCACGGGATACCGCGCGAGAATGGTTTCATTGACGGTCGGGGCGGATTTCTCGACGGTGACGAAGGAAACATTGCGCACACGATCCGCACCGGTCAGGGCAGCCGCACAGCCTTCGCTCCAGGCACCCCATGTTTCGCCCCGGCATGTCGTGGTTTCCGAAGAGGCGGCGATCCGGTCGCCCTTGTTCACCATCACCCCCTGGGTTGCCAGGTTCTTCAGGTCTTCCGCCTGGGACGCATTGCTCGGGTGCAGGGTCATGACACCCGCTGCGATCATCGTTATCAGGGCCAGCAAGAAGACGGCGGCCATCTTGACATGGACGGCCTTGTCGGCGGCCTCCGCGCGGATGGCAAAGGAATTCGGCGCCGTCTGACTTGCGGTCCGGTTGAAAGTTCTGCTGCTCCTCATCGTCCTGGCTCCTGCTCACGCCAACTGTTTTCGATGGATCCACATTGACGGATGGGAAGAAAGAGCGATGTGACGGCCGTCACAGTTTGTCAGTTGTTGGCAAAACTCCCCGAACACCCCGCCTTATACAAACCTCAACAAATAAGAACCCATCTGATGGCACTGTTCCTATTTGCCGGCCAGGCGCGCTGCGCAGGACGGCCTGGTTGGCCGTTCAAGCGGTGCAACGCCGTCCGGCGGGCCGGAACAGGCCACCGAAAGCCGTGTCTGGAGACTGTTCCGCGGCGTCGAAGGACCCATATCGCCCTGCGACCTGCTTCTTGCTGAACAGTCTCCAGACACGGTCATATGCGTTCTTATTTGTCGAGGTTGGTATTACTCTTGTGAGGCCGTTGCAGGCGGAGTAAGGAAGGACACATGACTCGCATCGCTCTTTATCCGGGATCCTTCGATCCCGTTACCAACGGTCACATGGACATATTGTGCCAGGCGCTTGCCCTGGCCGACAAGGTGGTGGTTGCGATCGGCATTCATCCTGGCAAGTCGCCGCTGTTTTCCTTTGACGAACGTGTCGACCTGATTCACGCCTCCGCCCGCGCCGAATTCAGCGCGCAGGACGCGAGCCGCATCGACGTCATTGCCTTCGACGACCTCGTCATCGACACGGCGCGCTCCCAGAAGGCGGCCTTTCTCGTCCGCGGACTGCGCGACGGCACCGATCTCGACTACGAAATGCAGATGGCTGGCATGAACGGCACCCTTGAACCCACGATCCGGACCATATTTCTCCCCGCATCTCCGGGCGTGCGCCACATCACGGCCACGTTGGTGCGCCAAATCGCCAAGATGGGCGGCGAAATATCCGCATTCGTTCCGGAACCGGTCGCCGACCCGCTCAAACGCCGCGCGACACCCGCCGGAAAATGACCTGAACCCGCGACACACGTGCGGTCTGAACTCTAGGAGCCTCCAGTGCCAAGACTTTTTTCAATGCTCGCCCTTCTGGCGTCCCTTGTGATTGCGCCGCTGACTGCCGGCGCACAGGGAACCGATCCTGAAAACACCCTGTATCTGGACCTGAAGGACGGCCGCGTCGTCATCCAGTTGCGTCCCGACCTTGCACCGAACCACGTCGCGCGCATCAAGAAGCTCGCCCGCGAAGGCTTTTACGACGGGATCGTTTTCCATCGCGTCATTGACGGGTTCATGGCCCAGACCGGGGACCCGACCGGAACGGGCCGGGGTGGCTCCAGTGAACCCGATATCAAGGCGGAGTTCTCGAGCACACCCTTCAAGCGCGGCACCCTTGGCATGGCCCGCGCAGCCAGTCCCGACAGCGCCAACTCGCAGTTCTTCATCATGTTCGCCGATGGCGATTTCCTGAACGGCAACTACACCGTGTTCGGAGAAGTCGTCGACGGCATGAACCACGTCGACAGCATCACCCGCGGCGAACCGCCTGCAAATCCGGACAAGATCGTCAGAATGCAGGTTGCCGCGGACGCTCAGTGATACCCCCTGATACGAATAACCCCAGTTAAACGACACCAGGAGATTACCAGATGGCCGATATCAAAGACGCCGAGAACACCTTGCTGATGGAAACCAGCAAAGGGTCCGTCGTGATCGAGATGAAACCCGACCTGGCCCCCGGTCACGTCGCGCGGATCAAGGAACTCGTGCGCGAAGGTTTCTACGACGGGATCGTCTTCCACCGCGTCATTGACGGATTCATGGCCCAGACAGGGTGCCCGCAGGGCACCGGCACCGGCGGTTCCGGCAAGAAGCTGCCCGCCGAATTCAGCAAGCACAAGCATGTGCGCGGCACCTGTTCCATGGCCCGTGCCCAGGATCCGAATTCCGGCGACAGCCAGTTCTTCATCTGCTTCACCGACGCTCCCTGGCTCGACGGCCAGTATACGGCCTGGGGCGAAGTGATCGAAGGCATGGACAATATCGACAATATCAAGCGCGGCGAGCCGGTCACCGATCCGGACACGATCGTCTCCCTGAAGGTGGCAGCCGACGCCGCCTGATCCGGAACACGATGATTTTTGAACAGCGCGGACAGGATTTCCGCGCTGTTCTGCTGTCCGCGAACCGCAGCGGCCGGTTGACCTGACACCGATCCGCCATTAAGAGCCGCTGTCTGATCGATCCGGTAGTCCTGCCTGAACCGGCAGACCGGCGCGGATCGGCGATTTTTTCCTTGAAACAGTCCCGGAAGAGCGCCCATGCGCGTCGATCAATTCGATTTTGACCTTCCCAACGAGCGGATCGCGCTGCGTCCGGCGCGCCCGCGCGATGCCGCGCGGATGCTTGTGGTACGGCCCGAAGCGCAAGACGTGCTGTGTGACGGGAGCGTGCGCGACCTTCCCGGACTGCTGCGGCGGGGCGATGCCCTGGTCTTCAACGACACCAGGGTCATCCCGGCGCAACTGGAAGGCGTCCGCCTTCGCGGTGACATTTCCGCCGGCATCAGCGCGACCCTTCACCTGAGATCGGGCCCCGACAGATGGCAGGCTTTCGTACGGCCGGCCAAGAAACTGCAAATCGGAGATACGCTCCGGTTTGAAGCCGACGGATGCCTGTTGACGGCCGAGGTCGCCGGAAAGTCCGATGGCGGCGAAGTGCTGCTGGTTTTCGACAGGTCCGGACCGGACCTCGATGCCGCGATAGCCGCAGTCGGCCATATTCCGCTGCCACCCTATATTGCCCACAAGCGCGGTGAAGACGCTCAGGACCGCAAGGACTACCAGACGATCTTCGCGGAAAAGGACGGCGCCGTCGCGGCGCCAACCGCCGGATTGCATTTTACACCCGAGCTACTGCAGGCACTGGACGATGCCGGCATCGAACAGCACCGGGTCACGCTGCATGTCGGGGCCGGCACCTTTCTGCCCGTCAAGGCCGACGACACGAACGATCACAGGATGCATGCCGAATGGGGCGAGGTCTCCGACCAGACGGCTCAGGCGCTCAGCGCCGTGAAGGCGCGGGGCAACAGGGTTGTCAGCGTCGGCACCACATCACTGCGGATACTGGAGAGTGCCGCGAGACAAAGCGGCGCGATTGCCCCGTTCAAGGGCGAAACCTCGATCTTCATCACACCGGGCTACCGCTTTCTGGTGATAGACGCGCTGATGACCAATTTTCACCTGCCCCGATCGACACTCTTCATGCTGGTCTCGGCATTTTCCGGCCTGGAAACCATGCGGGAAGCCTATGACCACGCCATCCGGGAACAGTACCGCTTCTACAGTTATGGCGACGCTTCGCTTCTGTTCCCCCTGAATTCGGCGCCCGAGGACCAAAAATGACCGATACTGCCCGGAAATTCGGCTTCAAGCTGATTGCGACCGACGGCATGGCACGCCGTGGCGAGATCACCACGCCGCATGGTGTGATGCGCACACCGGCATTCATGCCGGTCGGGACCCAGGCGACCGTGAAGGCCATGTATCCGGACCAGGTGCGCGAGACCGGCGCCGACGTCGTTCTCGGCAACACGTATCATCTGATGCTGCGGCCGACGGCGGAACGGGTCGCCCGGCTGGGTGGCCTGCACACCTTCATGAACTGGCCGCATACGATTTTGACGGACAGCGGCGGCTTCCAGGTGATGTCGCTTGCGCAATTGCGCAAGCTCGACGAGGACGGCGTCCGCTTTCAGAGCCATATCGATGGAAGCAAGCACCACCTGACACCGGAGAGATCCGTCGAAATCCAGGGCCTGCTCGGGTCCGATATCCAGATGCAACTGGATGAATGCATCAGACTGCCGAGCCCGAAGGAAGAAATCGAGCGGGCGATGGAACTGTCCCTGAGATGGGCGGAGCGGTCACGCAGCCAGTTCGAACGGATGGGCGGACCGGGCAAGGGGCAGGGGCTCTACGGCATTGTCCAGGGCGGTGATCAGCCGGACCTGCGTATCCGTTCGGCGCAAGAACTCGGAAAAATGCCGTTCGAGGGCTATTCTGTGGGAGGGTTGGCTGTCGGCGAGCCCCAGGACGTGATGCTGCGGATGCTGGACATCACCACACCGGTGATGCCAGTGGACAAACCGCGTTATCTGATGGGCGTCGGCACACCCGACGATCTCCTGGAAAGCGTGAAACGGGGCATCGACCAGTTCGATTGCGTGATGCCGACGCGCGCCGGACGCCATGGACTGGCTTATACCCGCTTCGGCAAGGTCAATCTCAAGAACGCCCGCCATCAGGACGACCCGAGACCACTCGACGCGGACAGCGGCTGCCCGGCCTCCAGCGTTTACAGCCGTGCCTATCTCCATCATCTTGTGCGGGCGGGCGAGGGCCTTGCTGGCATGCTGCTGACCTGGAACAACATCGCCTATTATCAGGTTCTGATGCAGGGCTTGCGCGATGCCATCGAAACAGGCACGTTCGACGATTTCTACGCCCGCACCAAGGAAGACTGGGCAAAGGGCGATATCGCGGCGCTCTGAACCGCTTCGAGGGAGGAACCCCGGCCTGTTCGTTCAGGCAGCGAACCCTGTCGATTTGGTCAGGTAACAGCCGGAAATCCGCCAGCTGCCGTCACTCTGCTGTTCAAAACTGTACAGGGCCAGCCATTGGTCTCCCTGCGGACCGGTCACAAAGACTTCCTGGGTCGGCCCCTGACCGGTCATTTTGGAGCGGCCAAAGGTAACGTCCTGCGGCTGGTAGACCGGTCTGTAGCCCTGGCGGACCATTTCCATGAAGAATTCAGGTGTCTGGAATTGTTGCTGAAGCGATCTGGTCGCGAAGCCGAAGGCCGCTTTTGCATTGCCCGATGCAAAGGCATTCATCTGGTTTTTGATGACTCTTTGAAGCGCGCTGCCGTCGAAGCCGTCATCCGCACTGACGGCGCCGACCGTCAAGAGCGCGAGCGCGGCACCCGCGACGGCTGATTTCCAGAAACAAGCGTGAACCATGGCCGATGTCTCCCTTTTCGAAACGTGGCCAGTATACGGCGCAATTCTCACTTCGGTTTACTGAAATCAGGATATCCCCTGCGTCAGACGCCGATCATTCAGTGTGAAAAGCCTTTGCGGGAGCATCGGAAACACCATTTGCCGGCGCATGAAATTTGTTTGCACCGGAAACAATCCAGTGATTTCAAAGGCGCCAGAGACTGACACCGTCGGGCAGGGCGTTCCTGTCAAGCACGGCGGGAATGTCGGCAACCAGGCCCTGTCCGTCCTTCAGGACGCGGGTTACCGTGTGCCAGCCGGTGCCATCCTGACAAAAATGCGCATGCGGCACCGCCAGAACCACCGCATCCGATCCTTCCAGAGCCTCTTGCGCGCACAAGGTGATTCCATATTCAGAGGTGACCGCCTCCGCGTCGGCGAGAGGGTCATGCACCTGAACCCGGGCTCCGAACCGTTCCAGTTCCCTTACCAGGTCAACAACCTTGGAATTGCGGGTGTCGGGAACATCGGCCTTGTAGGTCAATCCGAGAACGGCCACCCTCGGCGGCATGGGCAGACCCAGTTTGACGCATTCCTGAACAATCTTGCCGGCGACAAATGCCGGCATGGCTTCATTGGTGCCGCGGCCGGCCAGAATGACCTGCGGTGTCATGCCGATTTCATGGGCCTTGTGGGTCAGATAATAGGGATCGACACCAATGCAGTGGCCACCGACAAGACCAGGCTGGAAAGGCAGGAAATTCCACTTGGTGCCGGCTCCCGTCAACACGTCCCTGGTATCGATGCCCATTTGATGAAACAGCATGGCGAGTTCGTTCATCAGGGCGATGTTGAGATCGCGCTGCGTGTTTTCGATCACCTTGGCGGCTTCCGCCACCTTGATGGACGGGGCGAGGTGAATGCCGGCATCGACCACGGCGCCATACACCGCAACCAGCAGATCCGCCGCCCTGACCGTGGACGCCGAAACGATTTTGGTAATGTCGGAAAAGCCGCGTGCGGTATCGCCGGGATTGATCCTTTCGGGCGAATATCCGACCTCGAACCCGTGACCCAGCTTGAGCCCCGAGGCGCCTTCCAGGACCGGCACCGCGACTTCTTCCGTCGCTCCCGGAAAGACGGTCGACTCGAAAACCACGATCGCTCCGGGTTTCAGGTTTCTCCCGGCGGTTCCGGCTGCCGCAATGAATGGGGACAGGTCCGGCCGCTTGACATCGTCGACCGGCGTCGGCACGGCGACGATCAGTATGTCCCTGTCGCGGAGACTGGTTTCATCGGCGGAAAGAGACAGCGTCTGTTGCCTCAATTCGTCAGGTGCAATCGACGACGTGCTGTCGCGTCCCTGACGCAGTTCTTCCAGACGCCTGCGGTTGATGTCGAACCCGAGCGTATCGAAGCCGCGCGCAGCGAATGCGGCGGCGACCGGCAGCCCGACATAACCAAGGCCAATAACGGCGATTTTCAGGGATTTGAGATCGGGGTCGGGCATGTGACTTCCGCAATGGGGCCAGAACGACGGGGCCGGAAAAACGGGACAAGGGCAGGGAGCAGGAACGGAACCGCAGGGTCGCAATCCGGCGGTTCCCGGATTTCCATGAAGGGTGCGCGGATCGGATCAAAGCCCGTCCGCGCACCCATGAAATCTATTCGGCTGCCAGCGGTTGACGGATCACTTCCTCCAGGAAGGGAACCAGTTCTCTGGCAAGCTTCGGGTCGTCCATGCCGAAGGCGATGTTGGCACTCAGGAAACCGACCTTGTTGCCGCAATCGTAGCTGCGGCCCTCGAATTTGAGCGAGGCGAAGGATTGCTGCTTCATCAGGGAAAGCATGCTGTCCGTCAGTTGGATCTCACCGCCGGCCCCCTGGCCCTGACTGGACAACAGGTCGAAGATTTCAGGCTGGAGAATGTAGCGCCCCGTGATCATGAGGTTTGAGGGTGCCGTTCCCGGGGCCGGTTTCTCCACCATGTTGGAGATCCTGTGCGCATTGGGAGCGATCTCGCCGGACAGTTCGACGATGCCGTACTGATGGGTCTGATCATCGGGAACTTCTTCAACGGCGACAATGTTTCCGCCGGACTTGTCGTAAACATCCACCATCTGTTTCAGACAACTGACCTGCGATTTGATGATGACGTTCCGGAAGCAGGATGGCAAAAGGTTCATCGCCGATGATATCGCGGGCGCACCAGATGGCGTGACCGAGGCCAAGCGGCGCCTGCTGACGCGTGAAACTGGTGGAGCCGGGCTGCGGCCGGTGTTTTTCAAGCAGCTCCAGGGCGGCGGTCTTGTTGCGCGCCTTCAGCGTGTCTTCAAGCTCGTAGGCCACGTCGAAATGGTCTTCGATCACATGCTTGTTACGGCCCGTCACGAACACGATGTGTTCGATGCCGGCCGCACGCGCCTCATCGACGACGTACTGGATGATCGGCCGGTCGACGATGGTCAGCATTTCCTTGGGCACCGCCTTGGTCGCGGGCAAAAACCGTGTGCCCAGGCCGGCAACGGGCAGGACTGCTTTGCGTATGGGCTTGTTCATCTGTTGGTCTTCCATTGCTGCTTGTCAGCGTGATCGGTGATCTTCGCCCACTCATAAACAACGCGGGCAGGAAACTCACGCGCAAATAACCGGATTCGCGGACCACCGGTAGCACCGCCCCGGCACTGGCTCCAAATTTGATCGAAGCCCCCTGCGCTTGCGGCAAGTGGTTCGAACGCGTCGATTTTTCAATAGGAAAGAAGCGTGATGACATTGCGGCAAAGGGTCGGCGGCGCGAAATTCATACGCTTGGGCACCCCCGAATGCAGAAAATCAGAGCGATATTGCGGGCAGGCCAAAAGAACGCTATGGAACACCCAATTTGAAGCCGGGACAGGGCGACCCGATACGGGAACGCCCAGGCCCCGGCACTCCTTTTGAGCAAGTGGTGGATGATGACTGAGGCAAATCGCAACGTATCGGCAGGCAACGTCACGTTCAGCAACAATGCGGCCTTCAGCCTCATTGCCGGTCCCTGCCAGTTGGAAAGCAGGGCCCATGCGCTGGAATGCGCTGCCGCGATCAAGGAAATCACGACAAAACTCGGCATCGCCACTGTCTTCAAGACGTCCTACGACAAGGCCAACCGAACCTCCCTGAGCGGCGTGCGCGGCGTCGGAATGAAGGAAGCCCTGCCTATCTTTGCTGAAATCAAGGAAACCTTCGGCATGCCTGTCCTGACGGATGTCCATGCCCCGGACCAGTGCGCTCCGGTGGCGGAAGTCGTCGATATCCTGCAAATTCCTGCTTTCTTGTGCCGTCAGACGGATCTTCTGATAGCGGCCGCGAACACCGGCCGTGTCGTCAACGTGAAGAAGGGGCAGTTTCTCGCGCCCTGGGACATGAAGAACGTTCTCGGCAAGGTAACGGGATCCGGCAATCCGAACGTTCTCCTGACAGAACGCGGCGCGAGCTTCGGCTACAACACGCTTGTCACCGACATGCGCTCCCTGCCGATCATGGCCCAGACCGGCGCGCCGGTCGTTTTCGACGCAACCCATTCCGCCCAGCAGCCGGGCGGGCAGGGTGGCTCATCCGGCGGTGACCGGACCATGGTGCCGGTTCTGGCCCGCGCGGCCGTAGCCGTCGGTGTCGCCGGCCTGTTCATTGAAACACATCCGGATCCGGACAACGCTCCGTCCGACGGACCCAACATGGTGCCGCTGAAGGACCTGGAAGCGTTGCTGGCGCAATTGCAGGCGCTCGACAATGTGGTCAAGGCCCCCGCAGCGGCCGAATAGGCAGACAACGGCCGCGCCCGCGCGGCTTCCCTTCATACGGGCGACCACGGCTCAAATCGGGCCGGTTCGCCCGCCACTCCACATGCCGGATATGTTCCGGCACGTGCCAGTCACGCTACATGCCACAACGGAGTTCTTCCCATGACCGCCATCATTGATGTCATCGGCCGCCAGATATTCGACAGCCGTGGTAACCCGACTGTCGAAGTCGACGTTTTTCTGGAAGACGGGTCCTTTGGCCGTGCAGCGGTTCCCTCCGGGGCGTCCACGGGCGCCCATGAAGCCGTGGAACTGCGCGACGGCGGCGACAGATACATGGGCAAGGGCGTACAGAAGGCGGTCGACGCCGTGAACGGCGAGATTTTCGAGACCGTAGGCGGTCTGGAAGCCGAGGACCAGTTGCAGATCGACCAGGCCATGATCGATCTCGACGGCACCAGCAACAAGGCCCGCCTCGGCGCGAACGCCATTCTGGGCGTCTCTCTGGCTGTCGCGCGTGCAGCCGCCCAGGCGACCGGGCTGCCGCTCTATCGCTACGTCGGCGGCACCTCGGCCCGCACACTGCCGGTCCCGATGATGAACATCATCAACGGCGGCGCCCATGCGGACAATCCGATCGACTTCCAGGAATTCATGATCATGCCGGTCGGAGCCGAAACGTTCAGCGAAGCGGTTCGTATGGGCACGGAAGTCTTCCACACCTTGAAAAAGGCATTGAGCGCCGCCGGTCACAACACCAATGTCGGCGACGAAGGCGGTTTCGCACCCAACCTTGAATCCACCGATGCCGCCATCGGCTTCGTCATGAAGGCCATCGAGACCGCCGGCTACAAGCCTGGCGAAGACATGTATCTCGCGCTGGATGCGGCCTCGACGGAATTCTTCAAGAACGGCAAATACGAGCTTGAAGGTGAGGGCAAGTCTCTCGGGCCCCAGGAAATGGCGACCTATCTGGAGGATCTTGCTGCCCGTTACCCGATCATCTCCATCGAGGACGGACTTGCCGAAGACGACTGGGAGGGCTGGAAAGCCTCAACCGATCTGTTCGGTGACAAGTGCCAACTGGTCGGCGACGATCTCTTCGTTACCAACTCCGAGCGCCTCCGCAAGGGCATCGACATGGGTGTTGCAAACTCGATCCTGATCAAGGTCAACCAGATCGGAACCCTGTCGGAAACACTCGATGCCGTCGAGACCGCTCACAAGGCAGCCTATACGGCGGTGATGTCGCACCGCTCCGGGGAAACCGAGGATTCCACAATCGCGGATCTCGCGGTCGCCACCAACTGCGGGCAGATCAAGACCGGCTCCCTGGCCCGGTCCGACCGGCTTGCCAAATACAACCAGTTGCTCCGCATCGAGGAAGAACTCGGGGCCCAGGCCTTCTATGCCGGCCGTTCGATCCTGCGCGGCTGAACGGCGAACCGATAAAACGAAAAAGCCCCGCACAACCTGCGGGGCTTTTTTTTCGGGATAACCCCGGAACTCAGTTCGAGGCAGCTGCCTGCGGATTGGTTTTGGTTTCCTCCGCATGCACAAGCGCGGCGGCGATCGTCTCGGCCTTTTCCGCTCCCGCCAGGACGAACCGCCCATCGATGATGAAACAGGGAACGCCGGTGATACCGGACTCCTGCGCGCTGGCAATCTGCGCTTCCACCTTGTCCAGATCGGTCTCGGTCTCGAGAAGCTGCTCGACCAGATCGGATTGCATGCCGGCTTCCCGGGAAATGCGGACCAGTGTTGCGGACTGGGTCAGGTCCTCGCCATCGAGAAAATAGGCCTTGAACAGGCGCTCGACCACCTCGTCTTGAAGATCGTCATCCCGGGCCCACAGGATCAATCTGTGGCAATCAAGCGTGTTCGGCGACAGCGCGATGTCTTCAAAGGCAAAGTCGATACCTTCTTCATGACCCGCCGCACCGATCTGGCTGTAGAACGCGTTGGCGCTCTGTAGGCCGCCGAACTTGTCGCTCAGATACTGCTGCCGGTCCTTGCCGGTTTTGGGCAGGGTGGAATCCAGTTGAAACGGATGCCAGCGGACCAGCACGTCCAGTTGCGGCACGGCCCGCAAGGCAGCTTCCAATCGCCGTTTGCCAATATAGCACCACGGACACATCACATCTGACACGATATCGACTGTAAGGGGAGCTGATGTGGTCATTCGACTTCCTGGATTGCTGGTGTGTGTCTCAAGGCTAACCGCTCTGAAGTAAATGCCAAGCCTGATTTCATGGCAGCGTTAAGGCGAATGTTGCAAAAAAGGGAAAATAGGGCACTTGCAGCAGGAGACACGCCCTAAAGCACTGTGTGCGTCAAGATCGAGTTGATCCGTTTCTGCAGGCGTCTGGTGCCTTGCTCGTTTTTCAACACCGCCACCGGTCCGAGTTCCCGGACCAGGCACACGAGATCCTCGTCCCGGCTGGTCGCGTCGGCGACCGACAGCAGCGTGGCGTGAATTTCTTCAAGGTTGTCGGCGGACGTTGCCTCGATGCCGAAGTTTTCCGGCTGAAGCCGCATTTCCCAGAGATCCAGGCCGCGCACCGCCAGCGCGTTGCTGCAGGCTTCCAGATAGGTGGTGTAGTCCGACACGCCGAGCCCCCCAACGGTTACCTGCTGCCGCAGCCACATCTGACTTTCCGCCAGAACCCTGTCGGCGAGACGGCGACGTTTTCCAAACCGGATTGCCGAGTTCAATCTCTGAACGAGCGTTTCTTTCCGGTTTTCGCCAGCCAGGACATCGGACGCCCCATTGCGGAACAACTGGACAAGATCCTCCTCGCGGTTGCACACGGCAAGAACAGGCAGGCCGGCGAAGCGGGAATCCCGGCGGATCTGCTGCATGTAATCGACCGCGTCATCGAAGGGAGCATCGATCACCACGGCGTCAAACGCGCGTTTGGTCATGTATTCGACGGCCATATTGCCGTCGAAGGCACCGACGACTTCGACTTTCTGGTCGCTGGCGTCCTGCCATTCTAGAAAGCGGCCGCTGAGACCCACGACCATCAGGCTGCTGGTGCCGGATTGATGCGGAGCGGTTCCAAAACCGGGAATGCGTCCGAAGATGCGCCGGCGGAGTTGGGCTTCCTCCGAGCGCAGCAGGGCGCGTTGATGAATGCAGATCAGCATCAGCAACACTTCATCCGGCACAATCCTGTCAACGATTGCCGTAGGCTGCACCCCGGACGGCAGCAGGTCCTCGCTGCCCGTCAGCAGATAGAACGGCACATCACACGGCAGAGTGCGGATCTGGGGAAGCAGCCAGGAGAAAAAATCGTTTCGAATGCCGGTTTCCAGGCAGGCGACATCGACAACGACGGCAGCGGGCAGGGCCATCGGGATCCTGCTGTTCCGCTCGAACATGTTAAGCAACGACACATCAAGATCTTCCGGCGCGTCTCCGTTACTGCTGCGTTTCGGCCTGCGGCCCGCATACCAGTAAGGTCCACGCCAGGAGAGCGAGGTTTCTACATCCATTCCCTGTCCCCACCTACGCCACGGCAGCAGGCAATCGCTGGGTTCGCATGGTCAGCCGTTCTCTGCAGACTGTTCCATCCGAATTCCGTGGCAATGACTGTAAAATCAGCACACGATGGGGGATCTTGGCAAGGTCTACTCCGTCCGCATCCAGATAGGCAAAGAAAGCGCCTGCATCCGGCACGTGACCAGATTCGGGAACGAGAGCGGCGTACATCCGGGCGCCGAGCACCGGATCCTCGACCACAAAGGCTGCCGCCTCCCTTATCCCGGGATAGTCGGCATAGATGGTGTCAATGGTTTCAAGGTTGCCCGTACCCAGGGCATATAGACCGGGTATGCCGAATCCGGAGATACCGCCTTCAGACAGTTCGACCTTGATGTTGGTATTGAGAAATCCGGTCTCTTCCCAGCGCACCTGGCGATCTTCGCCGCTGATGGTACGCCAGCCGATGTCAGGAACCGCCGGCCCCTTCACCAGAAGGACGGGCTGTTGCGTGTCACCGTCCTCGGTGATTGCAATTTCCAGAAGGGCTGGCCCGCTCTCACACCCGTTAGGCCCGCAATGCTTTCCCAGCGCAGTCGCCTTCATTTTTGCCGAAGGACCTCGCGCCTTGGCGACGAGCGCGAATTCATCGGCAATTTGAAGGTCGACCAGCCGCCTGCGCGCGACGAATGCGACCGGACGCGGGGCCGCGATGTTCCAGGCGGCCAGCAAGGTCGTCTTCGAATTGGTCAGCTTGCGGTCAAGCGTCTGCGCGAGCGGTCCGGGTGTCATCACCACATCCGCATCGACTTCGTTCGCATGCGCTGCAAGGTTTTCCAGCGAGGTCGGGTGATGCAGATGCAGAGTGCTGCCCGTCAACAGCCAGGGAACCAGCCCGCCCCCCAGGCCCGTCAGTCCGCTCAGGGAATAGGGCAGGACAATCGAACTGCCTTCCTTGAGATGGGCCTCGTGGACGATCATGCCCGCTGCCGTGATCCAGTGATTGTGGCAGCGTGTGACCGGAACGTTTTCCTCGCCGCTGCGGCTCCAGCAGATCGTCGCCGTGTGGTCGGCCGGCTCCGGCCGCTCACCGGGCGTGAACACCAGTTCGTCACCCATTTCCGCCAGCATTGGTCCCAGTTCGATGAGACCATCCGGAATATCCTTGCCGAGCCCGAACACGAAGCGCAGAGAAAACAGATCGGCGGCAACGTCCCGCGCTGCTGACCCCACGTCCCTGGTTTCAACACGGTCCGCCGCGATGAACCCCTTGGCGCCTATGGAGTTCAACGCCTCCAGCACGTTTTTCTGCCGCCAGTGCAGCGGCAGCGGCGACACGACCAGGTCGGCCCGCAAGGCCGCCAGCAAGGCAATCACCGTGTCCACGGTGTTGGGCGCCTGAACGCCGATCACGTGATCGGAACTCAGGCCCACAGTGGCGTAGAAGGCCGCGAGCCGGTCGATTTCCCGATCCGCCTCGGCATAGGTCAATTTCCTCGGAGTGCCGCCGGTCCAGGTCGCCCGGTCCGGCGCATCGACCAGGGCCGTGCGGTCGGGATGCTTCGCGGCGGTGCTCCGGAAGAGTTCGTCCAGCGGCACATCGGACCAGGCTCCGCTTTCATGGTATTCCCGAGACAGTTTTTCTTCGGTCGCTTTCATAATGTCTTTCGTCCATTGGTCCGATTATTGGGCCTCGGCAGACCACCAAGTGTCGTATTCGTGCCCGTAGAGAGAATCCCGCCGAGGCGGCACGACCGTGTTCCAGTAGGCCACCCAGTCGTCCTTCACATGATAGAGCGGCACCGCGTAGGCGCCGGATATCAGCACGCGGTCGAAGGCTCTGACCGCATCGACAAAGTCTTCGCGGCTGCCGGCGGCAACGATTTCATCGATAAGCGCGTCGATGGCCGGTTCCCTGGCTCCAACGAAATTGAAGGATCCGGCCGCGTCTGCGGCCTTGGTGGACCAGCGGCCATACTGCTCCGCGCCAGGGGACAGCGACGCATACCAGGTGTTGAACACCATATCGAAATCGCGCTTCGTGCGCCGGTCCTCGAATTGCGAAGGATCAACGCTGCGAACGCCTGCCTCGATTCCAAGGAGCTCCAGCGTCCGGACATAGGCCAGAGCCAGTTTTTCCTCGTCCTCGTTCTTGGCGAGAATTTCAAAAGACAACGGTTTGCCGCTGTCCCCGTTCACCAGCTTGCGGTCTTTCAAAACGTAGCCGGCGCTGGCGAAAACATCGAGAGCCGCCTTGAGCACCTTGCGATCCCGGCCGGACCCGTCCGCATCAGCCGGACGCCAGGTACCGTTCATGACCATCGGGTCAACCGCATCCGGGAAGGGCGCGAGCAGTTCCTTCTCGCGCGCGCTTGCCGGACGGCCGATGGAAGACAGCTCGGAATTGTCCCAGTATCCGGCGGTCCTTGTATAAAGGCCGTGGAACAGGTTGCGGTTCACCCATTCGAAATCGAACAGCATACGCAGCGCCTTGCGCACATTCGGGTCGGAGAACTGGTCCCGGCGGGTGTTGAAGGCAATGCCCTGCATGGCCGCCGGAATTCCCAGCGGAATTGCCCTTTTGACAACATCGCCGTTTTCGGCCGCGGGAAAATCGAACCCGGTTGCCCATCTGGTCGGATCGCCGAACTTGAGCGCGTTCACGAGACCTTTCTTGAAGGCCTCCTGAAGGGTTGTTTCGTCCCGGAAATACTCGACGCGGATCTCGTCGAAATTGTCGAAACCCGCCTTGACCGGCAGATCGCGGGCCCAGTAGTCCGGGTTCTTTTCATAGACCACCAGACGGCCTGGCTCGATGGTCTTGAACGTATAGGGCCCTGATCCGACCGGCGGGGTCAGCGTGGACTTGTCGAAGGTTTCCGCATCGGTGTGGGCTTTGGCAAAGACCGGTGCCAGGGCAATCAGAAGCGGCAGTTCCCGGTTGTCGCCATTTTCAAAAACAAGTTTCAGACGGTTTGGCGCCGTGACCTGCTTTTCCGCTATCGCGGCATACCAGTTGCGGTAGGGCGGGCGGCCCTTGGCCTCGATCACCTCGAGCGAGAAAATCACATCATCCACTGTCACCGGGGAGCCGTCGGAGAACCTTGCATCCGGATTGAGTTCGAATTCGATCCACTCCCGGCTGTCGGGCATGCGCACGCGTTGAGCAAGCAATCCGTACAATGAAAACGGTTCCGCATAGGAGCGAACCATCAGGCTTTCCAGGATGTTGTTGCCGAATTCCCGTTCACGCATGCCTCGCGCGGACGTCCAGCCGCCCTGTACGATAAAGGAATTGAGGCTGTCGAAGGTGCCTTGAACACCAAGCGTGATAGCTCCTCCCTTGGGCGCGTCCGGATTGACATAGGGAAAAGGCTGGCCGGGCTCGAGAGCCGGCGTGCCATGCATCGAGATGGCATGGCTCCACGGCACGTCCTCGTCGTTGGCCCACGCGGGCATCGCCCAGCCAGCTCCGATCAGGCCGGAGACGATCGCAAGGTTTCCAAATGCCTTGCTCACCTGGGAGAGGAGGCCGGTAAAAATAGAAAAACGCATGACTGCCGCCCGGGATTCCGTTGATTCTCACACGGCAGAGTACCACAAGGTTAACGTGAACGCGCCCGAGGCCAGTCACTATCAGCAAGATATTCAGGTTTGAATCGTTGCTTCCACCTGCGTTGCATATCGGCCACCATCTTGCCCAAATTAGGTGTCTTACCATGCTTTTCACGGTTCGAATGTTCGAACGGGCCTTGCGGTTGGTTCCGGAATGCCTCAGAACAACGCGAAAGTTTCGTACACGCACGATTGAGGACGTTTCGATGAAGAGTGTTTTGAAAAGAAGATTGTACGGATGTGCCACGGGTGCGTTCGTGGCCCTGTCTTCTTTTGCTGGTGCTCCCGCAATCGCCCAGGAAGAAAAGAGCCCTTGGACGAAAGCGTGTAACACCAACGCGGATACCCAGAAGGAAGTCTGCTTCATTTCGATAGAACTGCGCACCAATACCGGACAGTTCCTGAGCAACATCGCCATTCAGGAAACCGAAGGCGAAGCACGCAAGAAGCTGCTCGCTGCCGTGCCCACCGGTGTTCTGCTACAGCCGGGTCTGCGCATTCAGATCGACGACGGCAAGGCCATCCAGGCCAAATACAGCATCTGTGCTCCCAATGCCTGTTACGCGGAATTGGCAATTGATGACTCGTTCATCAACACCATGAAGCAGGGCGGTGAAATGATCGTTGCGCCTTACAATCAGCAGGCCAAGGAAATCGTCTTCAAGATGACGCTGATCGGCTTCACGAAGGTCTATGATGGCGAGCCGATGAACCTCGCTGACCTGCAGAAGCGTCAGGAAGAACTTCAGAGCGAATTGCAGAAGCGTGCCGACGAAGCCCGCCAGAAGCTCATCGACGCTCAAAACCAGAGCCAGTAAGACCCCGCGCGGTCCTGAAAAGCAAAAAGGCCGGATCCCAGGGATCCGGCCTTTTTCGTTAAGATGAGAACCAGGCGTCAGTGAACCTCGACACTGCGCGGCAGGTAGGAACCATCCATCTGTTCCTCGAAGATTTCCTCGACCTGCGGATGACGGACCGGTTCGCCGGTCATGTCCGCCTCGAGGTTCTGTTCGCTCACATAGGCAACATATTCGGTCTCGTCGTTTTCGGCGAGAAGATGATAGAAAGGCTGGTCGCGCGTCGGCCGCACGTCCTCGGGGATGGCATCCCACCATTCTTCCGTGTTGCTGAAGGTCGGATCGACATCGAAAATAACACCCCGGAAAGGGTAGATCCGGTGCCGGACGACCTGACCAATTCTGAATTTCGCCGTACGCATGGTTCTTCGTCCGCTATAGCATGCATTGCCGGGATACCGTCTTGATGCCCTGCCTGCAAGCTTTGTAAGCTTAAGTGTCGAGCCTTGCAATTTTCTAAAGACCGTAGACTGCGGCAAGTTCCGTGTCCTTGGAGGCAACCAGTTTCGCCAGATCGACGATCACCTTGGCCTGCTTCCAGGTTGCATCGTCCTGCATCTTGCCGTCAATCATGACGGCCCCGGTGCCGTCGGGCATCGCCTCCAGAATCCGGCGCGCGAACGAGACTTCGGCCGGATCGGGCGAAAACACCTTCTTGGCAATGTCGATCTGGGTCGGGTGCAGTGACCACGCACCAAGGCACCCCATCAGAAACGCGTTGCGGAACTGGCTTTCGCAGGCCGCGGTATCCGAGAAATCGCCAAAGGGACCGTAAAAAGGTTTCAAGCTGTAGGCGAGGCAGGCGTCGACCATCTTGCCAACGGTATAGTGCCAGAGATCCTGCTGGAAAGCCGTACGCGCACCGTTTGCGTCCGGATCGGAAAGCACGGCGTAGTCCGGATGGCCCCCGCCCACACGCGTGGTCTTCATGCCGCGCGAGGCGGCAAGATCCGCCGGCCCCAGGCTCATGCCATGCATGCGCGGGCTCGCGGCAGCGATCTGCTCGACATTCTTCACGCCCTCGGCAGTCTCCAGGATCGCATGGATCATGATCGGTCTGGAAAGCCCGGATCTGGCTTCAAGCTGGGCAAGCAGCTGGTCAAGGTAATGGATATCCCAGGGCCCCTCGACCTTCGGCAGCATGACGACATCAAGCTTGTCGCCGACAGCCGGGACGATCTCCATCAGGTCGTCCAGGAACCAGGGGCTGTTGAGGCAGTTGACGCGGGTCCACAAACCGGTCGCGCCAAAATCATTGTCCTGCGCCATCTTGATAAACCCGCGGCGCGCATCGGTTTTTGCGTCGGCGGGAATTGCGTCCTCGAGATTGCCGAGCACGACATCCACGGTCCGGATCAGGTCAGGCACCTTGGCGCGCATCTTTTCCACGTGCGGGGGCACGAAATGGATCATGCGTTCCAGGGTAACCGGACGGTCCCGGAAAGGGGCCGGGGCACCGATCGCGAGCGGCTTGAAAAATGCACCGGGCGTTTTCATGAACTGCGGTCCTCCACCAACATCGTACAAAGGATCAGGCCCCATTCAACTGCTTGAATTGGCATGGCCAACGAACCTGCTTGCGAGGCGCCCGGATCGGCTATCCCTTTCAGGATCGCTCAAACGGCGCCGATTTGCGGCCATTTCAAACAGATGTATATGTCCTGAACCAAGCTATAGCGCCGATGCTGCGCTGCAGCCATTCGCCGAAAGGTGAACAGGGTCAGGGGCTGACCGTTTTCTCCGCGGCGGCGCGCCTGGCCTGCTTTTCGGCCGATGTCTTGCCCGGCGCGGCCCACTTCTTGTGGATCCACATCCATTGCTCCGGGTGCTCCCTGATCCAGCTCTCGAAAATCGCGTGGATCCGGGCGGTTGCCGCCTCGATATCGGACTGACGGTCACCGGTCACCGGCACCTGGATCGCGCGGCCCTCGATCCGGAAATTCACACCCTTCTTGCGAACCACCCGCCCAAGCACGATGGGCACATTGCAGGACCGGGCGAGGGCGGCCGGAACGGGATTGGCGTAGGCCATCTGGTTGAAGAAAGGCACCTGGATGCCGCGGGTTTCCCGCAGGTCTCCCATCATGGCAACGACGCCGCCGCTCTTGAGCCTGCTCAGGATCCTGCGCGCCGTTTCATGGCTCTTGGACAGCAGCCCGCCCTTGTAGAGATTTTCGCGCAGCGCCCGCAGCGCCTTGTCCGCCTCCGGATTGCGCAGGGCCTGGTAGACACCGGTAATCTCGAGGCCATTGGCCACCGCCGGCTGAACGCACAGCTCCCAGTTGGCGCTGTGAAAGGAAACAAAAAGGCAGGCTCTTTTGCCATTCAGCACATCTTGCGTGATGTCGTCCGCTTGCGCCTCGAACCGAAAATCCTGTTTCAGCAACCGGTCGACATGAAAGGTCTCCGCCGCGACACGGCCGAGGTTCTCCCACATTCCCCGCACGATCCGCTCGCGTTCCTGCTCGGGCATCTCCGGAAAGGCTTTTTCCAGATGCCCCAGGGCGCGCGCGTGCCGGGCGTTCAGGGGCGCCAGCAGGCGCCAGGCCGCACCCATGAGATAGGAAGCCAGATCCACCGGAATCAGCCGAAAGATCCAGATGGCGGATTTCAGCGCAATGCCTTCGGCAAAGTTTTGCGCGGCGGTCAGCCTGGGGTGATTTCGCTGTCGTTTTTTCCGGGACATCTGGAACGAGTGTTTCCTGTTCTATGGCGCTTCCCAGAAAGAAGCTACTCCGACCGGGTGCGTGCGTTTGAGCCCTTGCGATACGGCCGCAGACCTGATTGGAATGCGGTTCACCGCTCCGACCGACAGGTCCCGCGTCCTTATCCAAGCCCGGCGCAAGATGCAAGCGCCATGACCCGCCACAACAGCAAAACGCTCACATTCTGGAAGTCGAATGCAGGACGTCATTACACTGGCCTTGCCCTTCTTCGGGTTGATCCTTATCGGATTTGCCGCCGGCAAACTCAAGAACCTTCCCGAGGCCGGGTTGAGCTGGATGAATTTCTTCGTGGTTTACCTTGCGCTGCCTGCGCTGTTTTTCAGGCTCCTGTCCGAAACGCCCTTCGAGCAGCTTGCAAACGTTTCCTTTGTCGCCGCGACGACCTTCACGACCTACATCGTGTTCGCGATATCCTTTTGCATCGGCGTTGTGGCGACCCGCGGCAGTATCGGCGAATCGACGATCCTCGGGATCGCGGGCGCCTATTCCAATGTCGGCTACATGGGTCCCGGCCTGACCCTAGCCGTTCTCGGCGAACAGGCGACCGTCCCGACGGCGCTGATCCTTGCCTTCGACAATGCCCTGATGTTCATCCTGGCCCCCTTGTTGATGGCACTCGCGGGGACCGAGAACGAAAGTATTCTCGGTACACTCAAGAAAATCGCCTTCCGGATCTTCACGCACCCCTTCATTCTCGCGACGATCGCGGGCGTGCTGGCGGCGGCCCTCGAGGTTCGCCCGCCCGAAGCGGTCAACACCATGCTGCATTACCTGAGCAACGCGGCCGCGCCCTGTGCCCTGTTCGCCATGGGCGTGAACATCGCGCTGCGTCCCATGGGGCGCATTCCCATGGAGCTGCCGCTGGTCCTGTCCGTCAAGCTGGTCCTGCATCCGGTCCTCGTCTTCCTGCTGCTGACCTGGCTCGGCGGATTCGATCCGAACTGGATCGCCACGGCCGTGCTGATGTCGTGCCTGCCGCCGGCAACGAATGTCTTTGTCATCGCCCAGCAATACGGCACCTATGTTCAGCGCGCGTCGAGTTTCGTGCTGATCGGGACCGCGGTTTCCATTGTCACGGTCACGGGATTCATCTGGGCCCTGACGAGCGGCTTTCTGCCGCTGGGATGACATCCGGTTCTGAACCCGGCCCGCACGCTCACGAGAAGACCAGAGGAAAGGCCATGAAGGACACCCCGGAAGTACTGGAACTCCTGGACAGCTATCCCCCGGATGTCCGAACCGCGTTGTCACGGTTGCGCACCCTGATCGTCGAAACCGCCCAGGGAAACGAGCGGATCGGCGAACTGCAGGAAACTCTCAAGTGGGGACAGGCCAGTTATCTGACCGTGCGGCCGAAAACCGGCACCACGATCCGCATCGACCGCGACAGGAGCGACGCCGGCGACGTGGCGCTTTACGTCAATTGCCGCTCTTCCCTGGTATCCGAATGGCGCGGGCTGTTTCCACAGCTGACCTACGGCGGCGACCGGTCCGTCCATTTCAAGGTGAACACGCCCCTGCCGGAAGAGTCGCTGCGCCAGATGATATCCATGGCGCTGACCTATCACCGGAAGCGCACCTGACCTGGCAGCGCACCGGGCTTTGTCAATGCACCGGGCTTGTCAACGTACTGGACGGAAGGCACTCCCGGGCGTCATGCCTTCGCGCATGAGCATCCTGCGGAACGGTCCGATCTTTCCTGCCAGGTAAAGGCCCGTGCTGCGGGCCGCCTGCACTGGCAGGAAGGCCGTCAAAAGCGACCTGTTCAGGAGATCTACCGCATTCGTTCGGGTCCGCACATCCCCGAGCCGCCTGTTCTCGTAGGCGGACAGAACCGTTGCCGCGCCCGGGTCGGCGTCCTTTGCCCTCGCAGACGTCAATACGGTCCTGAGATCCAGGATATCGCGCAGGGAAAGATTGAGCCCCTGGGCACCGATCGGAGGAAACACATGTGCGGTCTCGCCGACAAGGACCAGCCGCTGGCCGACCAGTTTCCCGGCAGTCATTCCAGAAAGCGGAAAACTCTGCGGCTCCGAGGCCAGCTTGAACGCACCGAGCAGGGAATGCGCACGGTGTTCCAGCTCCAGTTCCAGTGCTTCGGGCGCGAGCGCGAGTAGGCGTGCCGCGCCCTCGGCGGTCTCAACGCAAACAAGCGCGGACTTGCGGCCGGGCAGCGGTACAAGTGTAAATGGCCCGGTTGCCGTGTGGAATTCGGTGGAGACATCCTGGTGGGGCAGCCTGTGTTCAAGGTTGAGCACGACAGCTACCTGCGGATAGGACCAGCGCTTCACATCGATTGCGGCGCTTTCGCGAAGCAGCGATTGGCGGCCATCGGCCGCGACCGCAAGACGTGCCGAAACCACCTTGTCCGTTGCCGTGGACAGACGGACCCGGTCCTCTCCGTACTCGACGGACTGGACACTCTCCGCAACGACGGTCAGATTCGGCTCCGATCCGCATCTTTTTTCAAGTTCCAGATTAAGATCGGAGTTCAAGATATTGAAACCAAACTCTTCCATGTCCAGTTCGGAACAATCGAACGTGACTTCCGGCGCCCGGACCAGACGTCCCGTCGCATCGATCATGCGCATCTTCTTCAAGGGTGCCGCACGGGTCTCGATATCCGCCCAGACCCCAAGCTGCCGCAACAATTCGATCGACTGGCGCCAAAGCGCCGTCGTGCGTCCGTCGGCGCGCGGTGCTTCCGGCGCGAACAGGACGCAGGAAAATCCTTCCCGGGCAAGCGCCAGCGCCGCGATCCGGCCCGAGGGGCCGCCACCGACAATGGCAATGTCGAAAAGATCAGGCAGTTTCTTCTTGGCCATGGGACACGTCCATCTGGTTCGGCAGTTTCCCCAAATGTGCCTCTTTTGATCCAATATTCAACAGGACCAATAAGCGCAGGCCTGATGTCGCGCGTTCAGGGGCAGGCACGTCAGGTGTTCGGCCGTGAGAAAAATCAATGGCGGCCCTGAAGTTCCGGGCTAAACTTTTGTGGAACGCCCACCTCCAGGAGCCAGCAGGCTTTTACACATGGCATCTCTCATCGACACCCCGGGCCGTCGCGATACCCGAAAAAAGACCCCCAATGGCCGTCTTGCCTGGCCTCTGGTTCTTTTATGCGTCGGCATTTTCAGTCTGGCCGGATGGGCTTACCTTGTCGCCATGATCGCCGACATGGTTCCGGTGATGGACATGAGCGAAACCGGACCGGGCATGGGTATCTTCAATACCTTCAACCTGTTTGCCGGTCTGCCGGCGGATGCGCGGGCGGCCCTTGCCGTGCTCTGTCTGCCTGCGGGAGCGACCTTCGGGATGCCCGGCGCGGATCTGACCCTCGCCGATCTTGCGAGAATCTTCCTGATGTGGGCCATGATGGCCCTTGCCATGATGCTGCCGACAGCGATTCCCATGCTGAGAGCCTATTATGGCCATGTCGCCGAAAAAGGCGGTTCAACGGCGACGGCCGGTGTTGCCGTTTTTCTGGCGACGGCCGGATACCTGACGGTCTGGCTGGGCTACGCGGTTGTCGCGACCGGCGCGCAATGGGGCCTGTCGAGGGCAGGGGCGCTCACCGACATGATGGCCCCGGCCAGCCTTTCCCTGACCACATCGGTTCTGATCGCGGCAGGGCTTTATCAGTTCACACCGGCAAAACGGGCCTGTCTGGCGCGATGCTGGTATCCCAGATGGGCATTCCCCACCGGTCCGGATCATCCGCGAACCGGCGCCGCCTACCGGGAAGGCCTCGCCCAGGGACGGGCCTGTCTCGGCTGCTGCTGGGCCGTCATGACCGTCATGTTCGCGGTCGGACTGATGAACATCCTCTGGATCGCATTGCTGGGGGGCATCATGGCGCTGGAAAAAACCTTTCCGAGCCGCGCCTTTCCAGCCGTCATCGGTGCCGGTCTGCTGCTTTGGGGGGGAACACTCGCCACATTGATGTTCACGGGACACCTGTTCGCCTAATTTTGTCCAGCACGCCCCCGGGACTGTATTTTTGGTTCACTCTGTCATACGATTGCAATAAACGTCAGTACGCAGCGTCTGTGTGGTCCTTGGGCAAAAACAGTGCCTCACGCAAAAAGCGCGACCACCGTGGGAGTGCACGGCTGGAACTTTTAGGTGAGGATACCCCGTGACAGATATTACACCCGGCAAGGAGAGACCCGAAGCCGCTCTGTTCCTGATCCACATTCTGACAGCATCCGGGGCCCCGATCGCGCTGGTCGCGCTGCTGGCGGGCGCCCAGGGCAACTGGGCGGAAATGTTCGCCTGGCTCGGACTGGCGTTTTTTGTCGACGGCATCGATGGACCGCTCGCCCGGCGCTACAATATCGCGGAGCGGCTGCCGCGCTGGTCCGGGGCTTCGCTCGATTTTGTCATCGATTACGCCACCTATGTTTTTCTGCCGGCTTTCGCGCTCTCCTGGAGTCTGATGCTGAGCCAGCCCTGGAACTGGATTTGCGGCGGCCTCGTGGTCTTTACCGGCGCGCTCTATTTTGCCGACAACGGCATGAAAACCCCGGACGGGTCGTTCAAGGGATTTCCGGCAGGCTGGAACATGGCCGTCTTCGGCCTGATGGTGTTGTCGCCATCTGAAGGCTTCACCATCTTCGCCGTGCTGTTGTGCTGCGCCCTGACGTTTGCGCCGGTCCGCTTCGTGCACCCCGTGCGCGTGAAACGCTGGCGTCCCGTCACGTTGTCCGTCACGCTCCTCTGGATGGGGCTCGCCGGCTACGCGATCCTGAACGGCATGTCCCTGACCGGTCCTTCGGCTCTGGTGTTCGCGGCGGCCAGTCTCTACCTGTTCTGTGTCTCGGCTGTCCAGCAACTGCTTGACCGGGTCGACTAACCCTCTGAAACACGTTTTCATTTAGAGAAAATCAGACCGGCGCCGGACGTCCGTCAGCCGAAAACGGCACCTGATTGCAGGTGCTCGGGGGTGCGCGTGTTTCTACGCGCCCTATCTCTTTCGAAATGGCCTTTTCCACCGGCGCCGAGTTCACTACTGTTCACACAAATCACCAACACACACGAACCCGATCAGGGTCGGAAGCTGAACACGGTGGAGAAGTCAAAATGGTTCAAGCTATCTGCGTTCATGAAATTGGCGGTCCGGATGTGATGCGCTGGGAAAAGATCGACGTGGGTGAACCCGGCCCCGGAGAAGTCCGCATTCACCAAACGGCCATCGGACTGAACTTCATCGACACCTATTTCCGGTCCGGTCTTTATCCGGCTCCCAATGGCACGCCTTTCAGCCCGGGCAACGAGGGTGCCGGTATCGTACAGACCGTGGGCGAGGGCGTCAGCCATCTGAAGCCCGGCGACCGGGTTGCCTATGTCGGTCCGCTTGGCGCATATGCGCAGGAACGCCTTGTTCCGGCGGACAGGCTTGTGGTGATACCGGACGGCATCGATGACAAGACTGCGGCCGGAATGATGCTGAAGGGCATGACCGCGCAATACCTGCTTCGGCAGACATTCAGGGTCGGGCCCGAAACAACGCTGCTGTTTCACGCAGCGGCCGGCGGCGTCGGCCTGATTGCCGGACAGTGGGCCGCCCATCTCGGTGCGACCGTGATCGGCACTGCCGGATCGGACGACAAGATCGCGCTTGCGCAAGCGCACGGCTATCAGCACATGATCAACTACCGCACGGAAAACTTCGTCGAACGGGTGAAGGAAATCACCGGCGGCAAAGGCTGCGACGTGGTCTATGATTCTGTGGGCCAGGACACCTGTCCCGGATCGCTGGACTGTTTGAAACCACGCGGCCTGTGGGTCAGCTTTGGCCAGTCCTCAGGACCCATCACGGATTTCAATCTTGCGCTTCTGGCGCAGAAGGGTTCGCTGTTCGCAACCCGTCCGACCCTGTTCAATCATATCGCCAGCCGGGAAGACCTGGAGGCAACCGCGGGTGAATTGTTCGACGTGGTGCTGAAGGGGATCGTCAAGATCGAGGTCAACCAGGAATACCGCCTGGCGGATGCCGCCCAGGCGCACAGGGACCTGGAAGGGCGAAAGACCACCGGCACCACGGTGCTGGTCCCCTAAGAGCGCCCAATATGCGTTCCGGCCGCGCCCAGGATCTGTCCCGCAATCTCTACAGCCCGGCGATGCGCTACTTTCTGGCGGTCGCCGAAGCCGGATCGATCCGGGCGGCCTCCCGGGAACTGAATGTGGCTTCTTCCGCGATCAACCGGCAGGTGCTCTGGCTGGAGGAGGCGCTTGGACTGCAACTGTTCGACAGGGTCGGCCGCCGCCTGCGGCTGTCTCAGGCGGGGGAAGTTCTTCTTGCCCATGTCCGCCGCACCTATTCGGATTTCGACGGCACGGTTGCCGAACTCGACGCCCTGAAGGGGCTGCGGCGCGGCACCGTCTCGATCGCCAGTGTCGAAAGCGTCGCGGAAAGACTGCTGCCGGCGGTCATCAGCAGTTTCCGCAAGCGCTATCCGGGCATTCACGTCAACGTCTCGATATCGTCCTCGCAGGAGGCTGCGCGAAAGGTGGAAACCGCGGAAGCCGATGTTGGTTTCACCTTCGATCCGCCCCAGACCTCCACGCTGACGATCGCCTTCCACCACGATCTGGCGATCGGTGCATTGATGCGTCCGGACCATCCGCTCTGCGACGCCAGGGCCCTGTGTTTGCAGGACTGTCTGAAATTTCCAGTCGCGCTTCCTGCCGAAGGTCTCTCGCTGCGCACCCGTATAGACCTGGTGCGGGCGCATATTCCGAGGGTTTCGCGCACCTATGTGGAGGCCAACTCACTCAGGCTGATGCGGGCCCTGGCCAGGGAAGAACAGGTGATCGGATTCCAGACCCGAATCGGCTGCGAGGACGACATCGAAAGCGGCGCATTGATCTTCAAGCCCTTGAGCGACAAGCCGCTTCAGGCTGATCGCCTGTGTGTGGTAACCTCTTCACTGCGCGCGCTCGCGCTGGCACCCGGGATGTTCTTCGATCATGCCGTGCTCGCCTTGAAAGATCAGTTGCCGGCTCTTGATGCCAAATAGGCAACACCACGGTCTCAAATGAGCGCTTTGGTTCACGGTGTTTTTAAGGCACATTTTTCAAGACTGATTAGCGGCGGGGAGCCGCACGAGGGAGAAAACCGATGGGGCGTTCGACAACGCGCATTCGCAACACCGCCCCGGGGACCGGATTTTCTCCGGCCGGCCGCTGCGGCCTTGATGAACGCACGCTGAAGCCGGAAACGCTTTCGCCGTTCGACTGTTCGATCCTTTGACCAGCAGGGAGAGCTGAAGATGCGGGATACCATTCGCTTCCTGAAGGGCGGGCAAACGGTGGAACTTGAGTCTGTCGGCCCCACGGAAACCGTACTCGATTACCTGCGCCTGCGCCGCCGGGAGACCGGCACCAAGGAAGGCTGCGGCGAGGGGGATTGCGGCGCCTGCACGGTGGCACTCGGACGATTGGTCGACGGAAAACTGGTCTATCAACCGGTCAACAGCTGCATCCAGTTGCTCGGCATGATCGATGGCGCCGAACTGGTTACCGTCGAAGACCTGTCGCAGGACAACCGGCTGCACCCTGTCCAGGCGGCCATGGTCGAATTGCACGGCTCCCAGTGCGGGTTCTGCACCCCAGGCTTCGTCATGACGCTGTTCACGCTCTACCATGCGGAAGGCGCGGAGAAATCGCGCAGGACCGTGACGGAGTGGCTTGCCGGCAACCTGTGCCGCTGCACCGGATACCGTCCGATCGTCGATGCCGCCATGGAGGCCTGTTTCGATGCCGCCGACGACGCCTTTTCCTGGCGCGCGAGCGACACGCGGGAAAAACTGAAAGCACTTGCGGACGGCAGCAACGTCTTCATCGGCGACAGTTCAGGGTTCTTTTCCGCCCCCGCGAGCCTGGATGGCCTGGCGGCGCTGTATGGCCAGCATCCGGACGCGACCCTGGTCGCCGGCGCCACCAACGTCGGGCTCTGGATCACCAAACATCTTCGCGACCTGCCGAAAATGATCTGGCTTGGCCGGATCGACGGCCTGGACCGGGTGGAGGACAGTCCCTCGGGCGTGCTGATCGGCGCGACTGCGACTTATCAGGCAAGCGAGGACGCAATGACAGCCCTGGCTCCGGACCTTGGCGATCTGTGGCGGCGTATCGGATCCAAGCAGGTGCGCGCCTCGGGGACGGTCGGCGGCAACATCGCCAACGGCTCACCGATCGGCGACACGCCGCCGGCGCTGATTGCCCTGGGCGCCACGCTGGAACTGAGCTCCGCGGAAGGCTCCCGTGCCTTGCCGCTGGAGGCCTATTTCATCGACTACGGCAAACAGGATCGCCGGGACGGCGAATTTGTCACCGGTCTTTTCGTTCCCCGCCCATCCGCCAATCAGGCGTTTCGGTGTTTCAAGATTTCCAAGCGCTTCGATCAGGACATCTCCTCCGTTATGGCCGCGTTCCGGCTGACGCTCGACGAGGCGGGAACCATACTCGAGGCCCGGATTGTCTATGGCGGGATGGCCGGAACGCCCAAACGGGCGTCCGCCACCGAAGCCGCTCTCACCGGCGCCTCTCTGGAGGATCCCTCCACATGGGGGCCGGCAATGCAGGCGATTCTGGCGGATTTCTCGCCGCTGACAGACATGCGGGCAAGCGCCGAATACCGCATGGAGACGGCGCGGGCCCTGCTGGCCAAGGCGCTTATGGAAATCAGCGGAACGGCACCTGGAGAACTGAGGGTTCTGGCAAGACGGGAGGCAGGCAATGACCGCGCCGCTTGACCGCAGGCACCCGGAGGTGCCGCTCAAACATGTCCGCAAGGCGCTGTCCCATGACAGCGCGACACTGCATGTCGCCGGCACCGCCACCTATATCGACGACATGGTGGAGCCGACCGGCACGCTGCATGTGGTGCCCGGCTGGGACCGAAATTCCGTGCGCGGCCAGATCCGCTCCGTCGATCTGGAAGCCGTACGCTCGGCGCCAGGTGTTGTCGCCGTGCTCACCTGCGCGGACGTGCCGGGCAAGAACGACTGTTCCTCCGCTTTCGGCGACGACCCCGTGTTTGCCGACGGCGAAATCCTGTTTTATGGCCAGGTTGTCTTCGCGGTTGTCGCCGAGACCCGTGACCTGGGCCGCAAGGCCGCGCTTTTGGCAAGTTTCAACGTCGCCCCGATGACACCGATCCTGACCGCCGCCGATGCGGACGCCGCAGACACCACGGTGCTTCCCGATTATCAGTTCCGGCGCGGTTCGCCGGAAACGGGCATGACCGCGGCCGAAACGGTTCTGGAAGGCGCCATGCTGATCGGTGGTCAGGAGCATTTCTACCTGGAGGGGCAGGTCGCCATGGCCCAGCCTCAGGAAGACGGGGGCATGCTCGTCCATTCCTCTACGCAGCACCCGACGGAAATCCAGCACACCGTGGCCAAGGTTCTCGGCGTTCCGGACGCTTTGGTGACCGCCGAGGTTCGACGCATGGGCGGCGGGTTCGGCGGCAAGGAATCCCAGGCGAACCAGTGGGCCGCGCTGGCCGCCCTTGCAGCCCGCAGGACCGGCCGGACCTGCAAGGTGCGCCTGGACCGCGACGACGACATGATCATGACCGGCAAACGCCATGATTTTAAGGTCAACTGGAAGGTCGGCCACGACGGCACTGGCAGGATCCGGGCCGTCGACATGGAGTTCCTGTCGCGCTGCGGCTATTCGGTGGACCTCTCGCTGGGGGTCAACGACCGCACCCTGTTTCATGCGGATTCCAGCTATTTCTATCCCGACGCGCTGCTCCGGTCCCGGCGCCTGCGCACGGACACCTGTTCGAACACCGCCTTCAGGGGTTTCGGCGGCCCTCAGGGCATGCTGGCCGCGGAACGCGTGATCGACGCGATCGCAATTCAGCTCGGCAGGGACCCGCTCGAGATCCGCAAGTTGAATTTCTACGACGGCGACCACAACATGACGCCCTACGGCATGCCGGTGGAAGAACATGAGGTCATGCATGACCTGATCGGGCAGCTCGAGGAAAGTTCGGAATACTGGTCGCGCCGCGATGACGTCGAAAGATTCAATGCCGAAAATGCCGTCCTCAAGAAAGGCCTTGCGCTGACGCCGGTGAAATTCGGTATCTCGTTCACTTTGAAACACCTCAACCAGGCCGGCGCGCTGGTGCATCTTTATACCGACGGCTCGGTTCATCTGAACCATGGCGGCACCGAAATGGGTCAGGGGCTCTACCAGAAGGTCGCCCAGGTCGTCGCCGAGGAATTCGGGGTCACGCTCGACAAGGTTTGCATCACCGCCACAAACACGTCCAAGGTGCCCAATACCGGACCGACCGCAGCGTCCTCCGGCACGGACCTGAATGCCATGGCCGCCTTGACCGCGGCGCGCGAAATAAAGAGCCGGCTCATTGCCTTCCTGTGCGAGCGGCATCAATGCGGTCCCGACGCCATTCATTTCACCGACAACAAGGTGCTGGTCGGGGATCAAAGCTTCGCCTTGTACGAAGTCGCGAAGCTGGCCCATATGGCGCGCATCCAGATGTCCCACGCCGGCTTCTACGCGACACCCGGCATCACCTGGGACCGGGACACGGTCACCGGCCGTCCATTCTTCTATTTTGCCTTTGGCGGAGCCTGCGCGGAGGTCACCATAGACACCATGACCGGGGAAATGACGGTGGATCGCGTGGATATTCTGCATGATGTCGGCCATTCCCTGAACCCGGCGATCGACCTGGGACAGATCGAGGGCGGCTTTGTGCAGGGCATGGGCTGGCTCACCACGGAAGAGCTCGTGTGGGACGACAATGGCCGGTTGCGCACACATGCGCCGTCCACCTACAAGATCCCGACCGCCTCGGACATTCCCGATGAATTCAACGTTCGGCTTTATGAGGGCAACGGCAATCCGCAGGACACCGTCTACCGCTCGAAAGCAGTGGGCGAGCCGCCGGTCATGCTGGCCAATGCGGTCTTCTGCGCGATCAACGACGCCGTCGCCAGCCTGGTGCCGGGGCAGATCCCGGAACTGGATGCGCCGGCAACGCCGGAAGCAATCATGAAAGCCGTCCAGGACATGCGCAGGCGGAAGGCTTCCTGATGAATGTGTGGGCGCACATTGCCGATTGCCTGGAGCGCGGCGGCGCCTGCGCCCTTGTGACCGTCGCCCTGGCGGAGGGCTCGTCACCGCGCGACAGCGGCGCCCGCATGATCGTGACCGCGAACGCGGAATTTCATGGCACGATCGGCGGCGGAACCCTGGAATTCGAAGCCATTCGCAGGGCTGCTGCTGCCGTTCAGGCCGGCGTTCCGGCGTTTTTCCTCCAAACGGTCTCGCTCGGTCCCGATCTTGGTCAATGCTGCGGCGGCCGTGTGCAGCTTGCCATTGAGGTACTGACCGCCGAAGCGCTGGACCAGGCCCGGCACCTCGCGTCCCTGGAAGCGCAACAAGGCGCCTTCCAGACCGAAGCCCGGGTGACGGAGCAAGGCCTCGGTCAACGGCGGCTGAGCCGGCGAAAATGCCCCGGACTGTTCGCGCTCGAAACGGACGAAACAAGCGGAAGCCGGAGCATCATCGAACAGTTCGGTACCCAGCGGCGCGCCTTGTTTCTGTTCGGAGCCGGGCATGTCGGCAAGGCTCTGGTGCTGGCTCTGGCCCCGTTGCCTTTCGAGATATTCTGGATCGACAGCCGCAGGGAGCAGTTTCCGGGGCCGGTTCCCGCCAATGTGCACAAGATCGCCTCGGCCAACCCGGCACCGGAACTCGACCAGGCTCCTGACGGATCCTTTGTTCTGGCCATGACCCACTCGCACGCTCTGGACGAAGAGATCATGGCGCGGGCCCTGTTACAGCAGCGGTTTGCCTATTGCGGGGTGATCGGCTCGGCGACAAAACGGGCGCGCTTCCAGAAACGCCTGAATGCGCGGGGCCTGAATGACGCGCTTGTTGCCAGGATGGTCTGTCCGGTCGGCGTGACGGCGGTCAATTCAAAACAGCCGGCCGCGATTGCCGCCGGCATCGCCGTCGACCTTCTGGTCCGCGACGAAGCCTGTCATCAACAAGCGGCTTCAGGCGAGGGGCTTGCACAAAAACGCACACATGGTCGATAAGGCGGCATTCGCTCGGGGGACAGCGTGGCAGAAACGAGAAATTCAAGGTTGGACGACGGCACGGTCCGGCAAGACAGGTCCGGAACGGACACGTTGCTGGATGCCAGGGGTCTGACAAAACGATTTGGCGACATTCTCGCCAATGACTGGATCGACCTTGTCATCAACAAGGGTGAGATCCACGCCCTTCTGGGTGAGAACGGCGCCGGCAAATCCACACTCGTCAAGATGTTCTACGGGTCTCTGGAGCCGGATGCCGGCGAGATCCTGTGGCAGGGCCGTGCTGTCGGGATCGACAATCCGGCGGCGGCCCGTGACCTCGGCATCGGCATGGTCTTTCAGCATTTTTCACTGTTCGAGGCACTGACCGTCGTTGAAAACATCGCACTTGCCCTGCCCAGACCCGGCCGGATGGCGGATCTCGCGAACCGCATCGAGACGGTTTCCCGCGACTATGGCCTGCCGCTCAATCCCGCCGACATCGTCGCCGACCTGCCGGTGGGCATTCGCCAGCGGATCGAGATTGTCCGTTGCCTGCTGCAGGAACCACAACTCATCATCATGGATGAACCCACTTCCGTGCTGACGCCGCAGGAAGCGGACCAGTTGTTCCTGACACTCGGGCGGCTGGCATCGGAAGGCTGTGCCGTTCTTTACATCAGCCATCGTCTTGAGGAAGTGAAACGGATCTGTCACCACGCCACCATCCTTCGCCACGGTCAGGTTGTGCGCGAATGTGATCCGACACTGGAAACGCCGGCGTCACTCGCCAGCATGATGGTCGGCGCCGATGTGGCCCCCGTGAACGCGGGAGCGCAGAAACCAGAATTTGGCGCGGCACGTCTCGGTTTGCAGAACCTCTCCGCCAGGGCGGCAACGCCTTTCGCCACTGCGCTGAACGACATCTCGCTGGACCTGCGCGCCGGAGAGGTGGTTGCCATTGCCGGTGTCGCCGGAAACGGCCAGGGAGAACTCTTCGATGCGATCTCCGGCGAGGTCCCGCTGGCCCCGGACATGGTCCGGATCGACGGCAAGCTGTGCGGCAACAAATCCATCACATGGCGGCGCCAACAGGATGCCGCCTTCGTTCCGGAAGAACGGCTCGGCCACGGTGCCGTGCCGGGCATGAAGCTCTCTCGCAACATCGTCCTGACGCGCCACAGCACCGCTGACGGCCTGATCAGCGGCGGCTTGGTGTCGACGGCCCGGGCAAGCGCCCTGGAAAAACGCATCAAGAAGAATTTCGATGTGCGCATGTCCCACGACGATCCCGAGGCGCGTTCCCTTTCGGGGGGTAATCTGCAAAAATTCGTTGTCGGACGCGAACTTGACCGCAAGCCCGGCGTTCTGGTTGTCAACCAGCCCACCTGGGGCGTGGATGCGGGCGCCGCGGCCTTGATCCGGCAGGCCCTGATCGATCTGGCCCGGTCCGGCTCCGCCGTTCTGGTGATCAGCCAGGACCTCGACGAGATCTTCGAGATCGCCGACCGGATCGCGGTCATTTCCAGGGGCTATCTGTCCGTGGCCGAACCCGCTGCCGGAATGACCCGCGAACGTGTCGGTCTTCTGATGGCGGGCGGCGCCGAGACGCAAGGGGAGGTCGCCTGATGCGCATCGAACTGGTCAAACGCAAGGAACGCAGCCAGCTCATGTTGCTGCTGTCGCCCTTGATCGCCATCGCACTGACGGCACTCGCAGCCGGACTCATTTTCTCAATATCCGGTCACAACCCTCTGATTGCGTTGTACAAGTTTTTCATCGAGCCGCTCACACAGCAGTGGTCCCTCGAAGCGACCATCGACAAGGCCACCCCGCTGGTCCTGATCGGCTGCGGACTGGCGGTCTGCTATCTGTCCAACAACTGGAACATTGGCGCAGAAGGCCAATTTGTTGTCGGCGCCGTATTCGGATCGGCCCTGCCTGTCCTGTTTCCGGAGTTTGAAACCGCCGCGACCCTGCCGTTGATGCTCCTCTTCGGAGCCATCGGCGGTGCCTTGTGGGCGCTGATACCCGCCGTCCTGAAAGCCCGGTTCAACACCAACGAAATCCTGACAAGCCTCATGCTGGTCTATGTCGCGAGCCTGATCCTGGACTATCTCGTGCGCGGCCCCTGGCGGGACCCGGGCGGCTACAACTTTCCTGAATCCCGCATTTTCTCGGATTCGGCAACGTTGCCCGAGGTTTTCGGCGGCCTGATGAGCCTGTCGACGCCCATCACCCTTGTCATCGCCGTGATCCTCGCCCTTGTTCTGGCAAAAACGCTCAAGGGATTTGAAATCCGGGTCATGGGCGAAAGCCCGCGGGCGGGCAGTTTCTCGGGTTTTTCAGCCCGAGGCCTCACGCTGTTCTCATTCGCTCTGGCAGGTGCGCTGGCCGGTCTGGCCGGAACCATGGAAGTCTCGGGCGGGCTGAACCAGTTGCTGCCGGTCATTTCTCCGGGCTATGGCTTTACCGCAATCATCGTGGCCTTTCTCGGGCGCCTCAATCCATTCGGCATCATTGTCGCGGGGTTCGTGCTGGCACTGTCCTATATCGGCGGCGAAGCCGTGCAATCGGCCATGGGCGTGTCCAACAAGATCGCCAGCGTGATCCAGGGGCTGTTGCTGTTTTTCGTTCTCGCGTGTGACACGCTGATCCTCTATCGCTTCCGCCTGACAAGGCGGTGGTCCGCTGCCCGGGAGACCGCCCATGTTTGAAGCTGTTCTTCTCACTGTCATCACCGCCGCCACACCGCTGCTTATTGCAGCGACCGGCGAACTGGTCTCCGAACGCTCCGGCGTCCTCAATCTGGGCGTGGAAGGCATGATGATCATGGGCGCCGTGGTCGGTTTCGCGGTCGCCAACCAGACAGGATCGGGTGCGCTCGGCGTGATTGCCGCCATCGCCGCCGGCATGGCCATGTCTGCCCTGTTCGGCTTTCTCGTGCTGGTTCTGGTCACCAACCAGGTGGCGACGGGTCTTGCCCTGACCATTCTCGGGATCGGATTTTCCGGACTGATCGGCGAGGCCTACATCGGCGTGCCCGGCCTGAAACTGCCGGAACTCTTCATACCGGTCCTTTCGGACCTGCCTTTTGTCGGCCCGGTGCTGTTCCGGCAGGATGCAATCGTCTACCTGAGTTTCGCCCTGGTGGCCGTCGTTGCCTATGGTCTGTTCCGCACCCGCCTCGGCCTCGTGCTGCGCGCCGTGGGTGACAATCACGGCTCGGCGCATGCCCTTGGATATTCGGTCATCCGGGTCCGCTTCGCGGCCGTCCTGTTCGGCGGTGCGTGTTCCGGGCTTGCGGGCGCATATCTGTCGCTTGCCTACACGCCGCAATGGGTGGAAAACATGACCGCGGGGAGGGGCTGGATTGCGCTCGCCCTGGTGGTGTTTTCGTCCTGGCTGCCGCTGCGCGTGGTGGTCGGCGCCTACCTGTTCGGCGCCGTCAGCGTCCTCAACCTGCATGCCCAGGCCGTGGAAATCGACATTCCGTCCCAGTTGCTGTCCAGCCTGCCGTATCTCGCAACCATACTGGTGCTGGTGCTGATCTCGGCAAACCGCAGACTGACGCTGGTCAACACACCGGCCTGCCTCGGCAAGCCGTTTGTCCCGGACCGATAGGTCACGAATTCACACTTGAGGATGAATTGGCATCGAATTTGCTAAATATCGTCAGGAAAAACGAACAAAGCTGGCAGTTTGTCGGCTAAAACGCGCTGGCACCGTAAGGTGACACCATTCAACGTCCTTCGGACAGCCCGCTCCCGCGCGATCTCGGGTACGGGACAGTAAGCAAGATCGCAAAAAGAGATCAAACCACAGGGGGAACGATCCAGATGAAATCTCTACTGAAAACCACTGTTGCCGCCATCGCGTTTGCCGCGGCCGGCTCCGCCGCCAACGCTGCCGATGTCAAGGCCTGCTTCATCTATGTCGGACCGGTCGGCGATTTCGGCTGGTCCTACCAGCACGACCAGGGCCGCCTGGCTGTCGAAGCGGAATTCGGCGACAAGGTTGAAACCGCCTATCTTGAAAGCGTGCCGGAAGGGCCCGACGCAGAACGCGCCATCGAACGCTTCGCACGCGAGGGCTGCAACATCATCTTCACCACCTCGTTCGGCTACATGAACCCGACCATCAAGGTGGCGAAGAAATTCCCGGACGTGAAATTCGAACACGCCACCGGCTACAAGTCCGCCGACAACGTGGCAACCTACAACTCCAAATTCCACGAAGGCCGCTACATCATCGGTCAGATCGCGGCGAAACAGTCCAAATCCGGCGTTGCGGGCTACATTGCCTCCTTCCCGATTCCCGAAGTGGTTTCCGGCATCAACGCGTTCCTGCTCGGCGCCCAGTCCGTCAATCCGGACTTCAAGCTGAAAGTCGTCTGGGTCAACACCTGGTTCGACCCGGGCAAGGAAGCCGATGCGGCCAAGGCCCTGATCGACCAGGGTGCCGACATCATCACTCAGCACACAGACTCCACGGCGCCGCTGCAGGTGGCCCAGGAGCGCGGTGTCCATGGCTTCGGTCAGGCCTCCGACATGATCAACTTCGCCAAGGACGCGCAGTACACGGCCATCATCGACGACTGGGCACCCTATTACGTGCATCGGGTTCAGGCGGTTCTGGACGGTGCCTGGGAAACGGGAAGCACCTGGGACGGCCTTGCTGAAGGTCACGTGGTCATGGCGCCTTACACCAACCTTCCGGACGATGTTGTTGCGATGGCCCAGGCCACCGAAGCGAAGATCAAGGGCGGCTGGGAACCCTTCACCGGCCCGATCACCAAACAGGACGGCTCCGTTGCGGCCGAAGACGGCGTCACGCTCGATGACGGCGCGATCCTCGGCATGAACTGGTACGTGCAGGGCGTCGACGACAAGCTGCCGCAATAAGACGCAAGCGGCTCGGGACCGGAACAGATCTTCCGGCCCCGAGCCGCATTGACAGGGTCGTTTCAGATTGGCGCGTCCTTGTATTTGTTTAAGGACCACCGGTCCGTGATACGACCGGAACGCAAGACAATCCGGTTTCTTCAAGATGATCCAACGTCGTGACCTAATGCTTGGAGCGATTGCCGCGGGCGGCGCGGGACCGGTCCTCAACGCCGCTGCGGAGGACACGGCCGTGTCCGGGCCATCTCCGCTTTTGTCAAGACCGGACACGTTCAGCCTTGCTCTCGGCGGCGGCGCGGCCAAGGCCTTCGCACACATCCCGGTTCTGGAAGCCATGGACGACCTCGGTGTCAGGCCTGCGGAAATCGCGGCGACCTCGATGGGAGCCATTCTCGGCGGTTTCTACGCCAGCGGCCTGAGCGGCCGCGAAGTCCGGGAATTCACGGTCGACCTGTTCACCCGCAAACCGCAGTTGCTGCAGAAACTGTTCTTGAAAAACGGCCGCACTTGGGCGTCCCTGTTCAACATGATGCGCCCGGCCATCATCGATCCTGTCGTGTTGTTCGAAACGGTGTTCCCCGACGGCGTGGCAGACAGCTTCACGGACCTCAGGGTGCCGATGAAGATCATCGCGACGGACTTCCATACCCAGTCCCAGGTCGTTCTGGATCGCGGTCCGTTGCTGCCGGCGATTGCCGCCTCGTCATCCTTGCCCATGCTGCTGACACCGGTCAGCATCGACGGGCGGGTTCTGATCGATGGCGGGTTCGTCAACCCGACCCCCTTCGATGTCCTGCAGGGCAACGGTCATCTGGGCATAGCGGTGGATGTCACCAGCAGCACATTTGCCCAACGCAAGGGGTTGCCCAGCGGCCTGGACACATGGATCGGTTCGATTTCGATTACCATGCACTCGCTGGTGGCGGCGAAACTGGCCTGTTCCCGGCCCGACCTCCTGATCGAGCCCCCCGTCGGGCAGTTCAAGACCATGGACTTCTTCAAGATCGAAGCCATCCTGACCGCAGCCGAACCAGCCGGAGAAGCTTTCAAGCGCGGCTTGGCTGCACTGCTGGATCGTCCTTGAAAAATCTCAGAAGGCCGGCGCCCGCTTTTCGAAAATCGCCTTGAGCTGCCGCGCCCGCTGCGGCGTCCAGCCGTCTGGAGCGATCAGCGCCGCCCACGCGTCGATATAGTCCGGCGCGACATAATAGTGCCCGAAGCGGGGCACATCGAGCGCGAACATGGAATCCAGCGCCAGTTGCAACATGGTCACCACGGGAAACCAGGAAAGCTCGTCCGTGACATCCGGCGCTCTCGGCATGGACAGCCAGGCTGGCGGCCTGATGGCGCTGTCGAAGGTGAAGTTGACGATCGGGTCGCTGCCGTAGTTGAGAAACACCGCGCGCACAGGTCCCCAGGGCGCAAAGTCACCCTCCAGTCCGCCATATTGGTCCATCACCCGGATCAGGGAACCATTCCCGAGCGCCGGCCGCCAGGAAGGACTGTCCGCGTTCCTCTGATCGCGCACGGCAGCCCAGTATTGTGAAAAAAACGGTGATCCTGCCCAGAGGGCCCCGTGAATCGGATCACTCAGCAAATCGAGCACGGGCAGGGTCGCCTGGGAGTTGAATGCGCCCTGGCTGAGGCCATGCACATAGAGCCTCGGACGGGATTGCTCCGGTAATCCGGTCCAGTGATCATAGATCGCGTCAAACAGCACACGGGACTGCTCGACCCCATAGTCCGGATGGGCCAGCAGGGAGAGAATGCTCGTCAGATAGGAATACTGCACCGTGACAGTTGCCACATCGCCGCCGGTCATGAAATCGAGAGTGTCGTGTGCGCCGGGATCCATCCAGCCGGTCCCCACTGGAACCATGACGATCAGCACGGCGCGGTCGAACCCGCCCGTTCGCACGAGTTCCGAAAGGGCGAGATCCGCTCGTTCCTGGGCCGTCTCCGCGGACCGCCTGCCGACATAGACCCGCACCGGCTCCTGCACCGGCCCGTCATGGAATTCGGACAATTCTGCGGGCGTGGGAGCCGATGCGATGAAGTGCCGGCCCCAGCGCCCCATTTCATCCCAACGGACCAGAGACTCCGCACTCCCCGTTTTCATCGGATCCAGCGGTTTCGGCGTATCCGGTTCGATCAGGATGTCGGCGGCAAGAAAGGACGCATCGGCAGTCTTGAAGGCGGTGCGGACCAGGGCTCCGTCGATGAGTGCCCAGAAAAGCCAGCCGACCAGACCGATCGAAAGCACGATGCCGACGCGGCGCGGCACCAGTTTTTCCAGCAGGACGGCAACCGAATTCCTGAGCATGCCTGCGCCCCGAAAACACAGCCACAAGCTGAGCGCGATCAGCGACCCGGTTGCGAATATGAAAACCGGAGCAGCCGTCTCGAGTGGAGGAAGGCCGACGGCCTCTCGGGTGGCGTTCTGCCAGCTTGCGGCCTTCGAAAGGGAATAGACCAGAATTCCGGCACTTGAAGCAAACGCAAGCCAGTTCCAGGCCCGTCTGTGCCGCGCCTTGGGATCGGGAAGCTCCAGATACCGCCAGAGAGCCCTGAGCAGGAGAATGGCTTCGTATCCAAGCGAAGCGGAAACGCCCGCCAGCGCGGCCTGAACAAGTGGATCCCGTGGCATCAGGGAGGGTGTCAGCGCGGCACCGAAACTGCTCACCGCAACCACCAGAGCAACCGCGGAAAAACTATCTTTCATGCGCGTCAGGAGCGTCATTGCAGGTCTTCCGGCGTTGTTTATCTCGTAGCAGAATTTATTGCCTCGGGCCCATCGTCAAGGCAGGGCTTCGCCGCAGGAGTGGCGAAGCCCTGAAAAACGGCAACTGTCTGAAAAAAACACGCGCAGAAATTACCATGCTTCTTTTTCCATTCAGACGGTTTTAACGGTTCCCGATCATATCTGGGGGAACAGGAAACGTGGCCACGCGAGCTCGAAAGCGACGCTCGAGGTGGACGCCAGTTTCATGAAAGCCTGTCGGCGGAAGATCTGACAAGGAAACTCATACAGGGGTGCTGCATCAAGGCCGAGCCTTTGCCAACGCCTTGCAATTGCCAAACCGGGGGGCACCGGTTGACACGGAACCGGGCACAAGGAATTGACGGCCCCAATGAGGGGTCTGTCATCACAACGGATGGCCCGATGCGGTTTGAAAGACTGTTGAAACTCTTATTTCCAGCTCTGTGGGGCAGTCTCGCACTGGCTGCCGGCCTGGCGGCCCTTGCGCTTCTACCTGCAGGCGAAAACACCCAGCTGACCCGGATCCTGCAACACGGGCTGGCTTTGTCGCTGCTCATTGCCGCTGTCATCTGGATCCGCCATGTGAACGCCCGAAGCAGGACTTGGAAAAACCGTGCAAGAGAGAACGCCGCTCAGGCGGAAGACCTGACCCTGCGGTTGAATCACGACAACGCAACGGGCCTCATCAATCACAAGATTTTTGCCGAACGGGTGCACACCGCCGCGACCGGACTGTCCAGGAACCAGACCCTGTGTGTTGTCAGCATAGATCTGGAGAGCCGCTGGCCGTCGGGCACAACCTTCACCACGGCAAAAGATGAAGCCCTGCTTGCGGCATCCACCGATCTGATGCGCCACGTGGCTGACCGCCTTGAAGTCTGTTACTGCCTTGCCCGGTCTGCCGGAAAGGGATTTTTCCTGATGGTGGCCTTCGACGAGGACCAGGGGGTTTCGGCACCGGACATTGCAAAGGCAATAACCGATGTCTTCCTTCGTCCTGTCCAGACTGCACGTGGTGCCTTCCTGATTTCACCGGTCATCGGCTATGCGGTTTCCAGCACCCCGGACCAGGACACAGCCGAACTCATCAACAACGCCAATCTCGCCGTTGCCAATGCGAGCGAAACCAGCCGTTGGCGGACAGTGGCCTACAAGCCGATCATGCGGGAGGAATTGGATCGCCGCACGATCGTTGAGAACGCCCTGTCCTCCGCCATCGAGGCAAACGACTGCCTGCCGCATTTTCAGCCGCAATTCAATCTCACGACCGGTCGCATCTACGGCGTGGAAGCCCTTGCCCGCTGGTATCATTCCGATCTGGGCTGGATTTCGCCGCTTGAATTCATTCCGATCGCTGAAGGCAATGGAGACATCATTTCACTCGGCTGGCGAATTCTGGAGACCTCCTGTTCGGAAGTGCAATTGCTGCCCGGGGACCTGTCGCTTTCGGTCAATCTCTCCGTGGCCCAATTGCTGAGTGATGATGTCATGTCCATGCTGGAGGAGTGCCTGGACCGGTCCGGTCTGCCCGCGTCTCGGCTGAAACTCGAAGTTACCGAAGCGACCTTGATGAGCGACCTGAAGCGGGTTCAGACCATCCTGAACGACCTGCGCGCTTTTGGTGTGGGCATTTCCCTGGACGATTTCGGTGCGGGCTACTCGGCTCTGTCCTATCTGACCGATTTCCACTGGGACGAGATCAAGATCGACAGATCCCTTGCCACCAGAGCCGTGAAGGACGCAAAACAGCGCGAGATATTGAAACTGGTTCTCGGTATAGCCGAGACCATGGGCTCGGAAGTCATGATCGAGGGCATCGAGACCGTCGAACAACGCGACACTCTGGTCGATCTGGGCTGCACGCGCGGGCAGGGCTATCTGTTTGGCGGTCCGATGGCCATCGACGACATCAGCACGCTGTTTTTCCCCGAACGCCAACGCTTGGCGCAGGCAAGGATTTCCGGTATCTCCCGGCTGCCTTGACCTTTTCAGGGGACGTCGCGAAGTGTTTCAGCCTCCTTGGCCAGAGCTTTCTACAATCAGGTTTTATTCATTTGCACTCAGCCGGAAGACGAATAACGGTCCGCCCGAGCGGCGATGCGTGGCAAAAAAGATCCCCGGGCGCCATGCAGCATTCCCTCTTTGTGACGGTGGCAGATGAGTCTTCGTTCAGATTGAACGTGCCGCCTGTTTCAGGGCATCCCTGAAAGGAAATAAGCTATATGAACACCCGCAAAGTCTGTCCGATTGTTCTCAGGGAACGAAGAGAAGGGATACAATTTCTGGGATTTGAACATCCCCTGGCAGGATGCCAGCTGGTCAAGGGAACCATTGAACCAGGAGAAAATGATGAAGATGCGGCGCATAGAGAACTGAATGAGGAAAGTGGCCTGTGCCTTGAGCAAACTTTCAAAAGAATTGGAGTCTCGCATAAAATTGCCCCCGGACAGGAATGGGTTTTTTATGAGGTAATGCTCCCGAAATCAGCCGAGCAATGGTCCCACCATACGGAAGACGATGGAGGGCATGAGTTCCGGTTTTTCTGGTCAGACCTCGATAGGCCGCTGGATAATACCTGGCATGAGATCTTTCACAGGGCACTGGATTTTTACAAAGACAGGATCTCATGATCCAAGGCCTTCCTGGTGTCCGGACAGGCAGAACCCGCCTGTCCGCGTGCGCGTGAGCGAAGGCCCGGCAGCCACGCGGAGGGCCGCAACAAAGTCCGCCGCGTGCTTTGCGATTCAACAGAGTGTCAGCCCCGCCTCCGGATCACCTTCCGGCCGGTCGATCGTTTGTACAGGACCAGCGCCGCGCTGGCCGCAGCCACACCCCCCAGAAGCAGGGCTACATGGAACGGCGTTCCGAGCAGGTGCCCGGCAGCCGCTTCCCATCCGGAAAATCCATCGTGCGATCCGGGATGGGCAAACGCAGGTGCGCCGATAGTTGTCGCAAGTGCAGCTGTCAGGATCTGTTTCATTCTGCGATATCTCCTTGGCTAAGGCGTTGTGTGAGGATCTCGATCAGATCTGTATCTGTCCGCTCGGTCAGCGAGACATAGGTGAAGGACATGGTTTCCCGCGCCTGAACCATCGGTCCGGGGAACGGCAGGTAGACGAGTTCCCTGGAGGCAAAGGCGGGGGAGGCGGTCCCGACCTGCCAGTTGCTCACGATCCTGGCGTCGACCAGGTGCTGAACGAGGTGATCGGTGCCGGGCTTGTGAAACGGAACACCGGCAAGCCTCAGATAGCTGGTCTTGTCTTCCGCGCTCCGGAAACCGTCGATGAAACTCGTGCACAGGGCCTGGATTTCGTCGGCCCTGTCCGTGCTTGAGCCTGCATGCACATGGGAATGCAGATGATCGTGGCCCGCGTGGTTGTGACCGTGCCCGTGAGCTCCGTGGCCGTGAAGCTCGTGACCATGAGCGCCGTCCGCATGGCCAGGCCCGTGTGTGTGATCATGGTGGTGGTGATGATGATGGTCGTGGGTCATGCCGTCACCCCAGGTCCGGACCGGCGGGAATGCTGACAGGCTTGTCGATGATCCCCTTGTGCGAGCCCATCTTGCCGTGGGAGACCAGCGTTCCGAGCACATCGACAATGACCCGCGTCGCCAGAAGCGCGGTGATGTCGGAACAGTCGTAGGGCGGCGAGACTTCCACGACCTCGAGACCGCAGATGCCTTCCTTCGCGACCAGCGAGACCAGCTCAAGGGCTTCGCGCGGCAGGAACCCGCCCGGTTCCGGCCAGCCGGTGCCGGGCACGAAGCCGCAATCGACACTGTCGATGTCGAAGGAGATGTAGACGGCGTCCGCATCCTTCCACGCCAGTTCAAGCGCCCGGGCGGCGGTTTCCGCAAGACCCAGTTCTTCCACATCGCGCATGGTGAAGATGTTGGTGTTGCGCTGGCGCGCGATCTCGACCCCCTCGCGCGGGACCTGCCAGCCGCCGATGCCGATCTGAACCAGGTTCACCGCCGGAACGTTGACCAGATCCGTCGCATGGAACCAGGGCGTCGTGTGCATGCGCTCGTCGAGATCCTTTTCCTGGATATCGATATGCCGGTCGAAATGCACGATGCCGATGCGCTTCGAGGTGCATTGGGCAATGCCGCGCACGCACGGAAAGCCGATGGAGTGATCGCCGCCGATCATGATCGGCAGGGCACCGGAAGACGCCACGTGGGAGACGGCCCGGGTGACCTGGTCGAAGGTTTTCTCGATGTTCGCCGGGATGGTGAAGATGTCACCGACATCGCAGAGCGTCATCTGTTCGCGCAGATCGACACCCATCTCGTAATTGTAGGGCGTATAGAGCGCGGAAATCTTGCGCACTCCCTGGGGGCCGAAACGGGTGCCCGGCCGATAGGTGGTGCCGCCATCGAACGGAACCCCGATGACGGCGGCATCATAGGCACCGACCTGGGTCACGTCCTCGATATACGGCGCCTTCAGAAAGGTGTTGATGCCTGCGTAATGGGGCAGTTCACCGCGCGCGAATGTCGGGATCGACTTGTCGGTGAGGCTGTCGGATCCGGTCAACCCCATGCGCAATGCCCAGGCCTTTTCCTTTTCCCAGGCGTCGGACGGCAGCAGGCCTTCCTTTTCCGCCGACTTCCAGCCGCGCAGCTGCAGCTTGTCGAAATCCGGATGATGCTGGCGTTGCGCGGGGGCGCGCCGGACAGAACCGGCTGCCATGTGATGGGTCATCGGCCCGTTCCGATCAAACAGTGTCATGGACGTTCCTCGTGAGGGTTTGGTGTTTGTATTCCCGAAGAATGCACGGTCTTCGGGACGCGGATGGTTCCCGCGATTTCATCAAGCAACCGGGCCGATCCTGGCTCCGGTGCCGATAGCGGCAGATCGTAGGTGATGGTCGCCCCGTAGGCCTCGGGCGCCTGGGGGTCGTGGCGGACCTTGTCAAAGACGAGCAGGCGGGTGCCGAGCTTGAAGGCTTCGTTGATATCGTGCGTGACCATGAAGACCGTCATGTCGAACTCTTCCCAGAGCCCGAGCAGCAGGTCGTGCATGTCGGCCCTGATCCCCGGATCCAGCGCGCCGAACGGCTCGTCCAGAAGCAGGATGCGCGGTTTCTTCACCAGTGCCTGGGCGATGGCCAGGCGTTGCTGCATCCCGCCGGACAGTTGCGCGGGATACCGGGTCGCGGCATGCGTCAGTCCAATCCGATCGAGAAGACCTTCGGTTTCGGCAAGTGCTTTTTTCCGTCTGGAGCCGAACAGCCGTCCGGTAACCGGTGCGGCCGCGAATTCCGCAGCCAGGACCAGGTTCTCGGCTACCGTCAGATGCGGAAAAACGGAATAGCGTTGGAAGACGATGCCACGATCCGGTGTCGGTTCCAGCGGAAGAGGCTGACCGGCCAGAAGGATCTTGCCCCGGCTCGGATGCTCCTGGGACAGCAGCATTCTCAGGAAAGTGGACTTGCCGCAGCCGGAGGCACCGACAATCGTACAGAACGTTCCAGGCGCCACATCGAGACTGACCCGTTCCAGAACACGGGTATCGCCGTAGTCCTTGAAGACGCCGTCTACCGATAAAATAATGTCCTTGCTCACAGGCCGCCCCCCTCAAGATGTTTCCATCGGAAGGCAACACGTGAGAGGACCCGCAGCAGATAGTCCATCATGAAGGCAAGCAGCGTGATCCAGGCGACATAGGGCAGGATGATGTCCATCGCCATGTAACGCCGGACCAGGAAAATGCGGTAACCCAGCCCTTCCGTCGATGCGATGGCTTCTGCGGAAACAAGGAAGATCCAGGCCGGAATAAGGCCTAACCGCAATGCCATGACCGCCATGGGCAGAACGCCCGGCACAATAACCCTGGTCGCGATCTGCCAGCTGGATGCTCCTAACGTTTCAGCCTTGATGATCATCTCCCGGGGGATGTCGAGCGCTTCCTTGGCGAGGCATCGGATCATGACCGGCGCGGTCCCGACCACGATCAAGCCTATTTTCGCAGCTTCACCGAGACCAAGAATGATGAACAGGATCGGCAGGATCGTAATGGGGGGTATGAGGGAAAAGGCCGCGACGAACGGCGCCAGCGCCGCTTTGCCATAGGGCAACGTCCCCATTGTCAGGCCAATGACGAGCGCAAGAATCGTGGAGATGCCGAGCCCGGCACCGATCCTGCCCAGACTGGCAAACGTGTCCTTCCAGAGCAGAAGTTCACCGTTTCTCCGGTCCGGTTCGAACGCCATCTTTTCCATTGCAGAGGCCATGGACTGGAGCGACGGCAGCAGCCTGTCGGATGGGTTCTCGGCAAGCCGGGCCTGGCTGGCGATGGTGTAGACGATTATGAGGGCCACAAACGGTAGCAGTCCCAGCATCAGCGCGGTCGCGCGGGTCGGCTTTTGGTTGATCAGGCGCATCCCGTTTCGCCCCCTGTCCCGGCAAGGGCTTGGCCTTCCAGCCATGGATGTGTCGAGAGTCTTGCGATCCAGCCTTGTGGCGTCCGCTCGCAGAGCGTGAGCGCCAGGCTGGCCTGCCACAAGAGATGTTCGCGGCTGCGGGATCCCGGCTCGGTATAAAGGTCAATGTCTTCCGGCGCGTCGCCGCGCGGTTTCACCTGAACAGCCCAGTTCCCGGAAGCCAGGAAGATGCCGTCAACCTCGGCGCAAACCGCCTGGGGAAGATCTTGCGCGGGCCGGGACCCGGCAAGGCATTCCCAGTGTTCCGTGTAGTCTTCCGCGATGCCCGTCTCGACAATGAAGTCCTCGCGTTCGAACCGCATCCGCGCGACATCGAGTGCGGTACCGGGATTGAGATCGAACAGCCGGGACCAGGTGCAGATATGGCCTTCGACACGGGTGACACCGCAAAATCCTTCCTGACCGGCAATGAAGCGCAACTGTTCGAGGCTGCATCCGGCGAGCGAAGACACGCCGGCAAAATCCAGCCGGTCTTCGGGAATGCGCAAATCCGCATGCCACAAACCAGTCTGAAGCCAATAGACCTGCGCCGGCCGGTCGTTCGTCAGGCTTCCGGCGCCACGCTTTTCCAGCAGGGTGCGATACCAGAGGCCCTGCCAGGTCTTCGGCAGCTCCTTCATCCGCTTAAGCATCCGCGTCCGCCTTCTGCCGGGCTTCCTGCCCGAACGAAGACAATTCCTTGGCTCCTTCCGGCAGGCCTATTTCGCCGCGTTTCTGCTTTTCGATGAGATAGGTAAAGCTCTGCATGGTTTGCGCCAGAAGGTGGTCGCCGGCCCTGATCGGTCCGAAACCGGGCTTTTCATTTTTCGCGACGAAAGCGGGCAGGGGTTCAACCACCGTGTCGTAGTCGCAGGCGAAAAACAGCGGAAAGGAATAGCGTTCCTCCTTGACCTTGCGCACCCGATGGGACGTGGCCACGAAGCGCCCGTTGGTCCACACTTCCATCATGTCGCCGATATTGACCACGTAAGCGTCGGGCAACAGCGGCACGTTGATCCACTCTCCGGCGCCGTTCATGACCTCCAGACCGGGTGCGGTCGGCAGAAGCAGCGTGAAACATTCGTAGTCCGTATGCGCCCCGATGCCCGGGCTGTCGCTCGCCTCTCCATTGTGGGGATAATGAAGAAGCCGGAGCTGGCTCGGCGGACAGGTGACGTATTTGTCGAAAAAATGTTCATCCTCGCCAAGAGCGAGCGCGAACCCGCGCAGCAAATGGCGGCCAAGATCGAAGACGGCATCATAATAAGTGCTGATCGCGGACTGGAAACCGTCAAGGTCCGGCCATTGATTTGGCCCCAGAAACGGCGTTCCGGCCTTGACCAGAGGGTGATCGGCCGGGACTTCCGGCCCCAGATCGAGGGCCTCCTTGGTATCGCCCTTGCCATCCGCCATGACCTCTTCTCCAGGAGGCACATAACCGCGATGGTTGGTCGATTTTCCGATGTAGATCGCCATCTTTTGTTCGTCGGAAAGCGCGAAGAACTGCTTTGTCAGGTCGATCAGGCTGCTGCGCACTTCCGGCGCAACCCCGTGCCCGCTCACATAGAAAAAACCGACCTCCCTGGCGGCCTTGCCGAGTTCGCCGGCAGCGTCCAGCCGGTCCTGCCTGTTTGAGGAGAAAAGGCCGGAAACATCCACGACTGGAAGTTCGGTGAAGGCCAGTGGCGATCTGGAAGCCATGAGAATGCCCGTTTGATTGAGGGTCCACGGAGGGAGAGGCAGCGGCACGGCAGGAGTGATCACGCCTGCCGTGCCGCCTGCGTTTCACGATCAGAGTTCGCCCTTGGCAGCCAACTCGACATAGGTGTTGTCGAAACGAAGTTTCACGTTGCTGCTGTTGCCGAAAACCGATCCGTCGGCAAATTCGACACCGACGAATTCGGCGGATTGGGCGCCTTCACCCAGAATTCCGTGATCGAACAGGAAGGTGGCGACAAACTTCATCGTCTCCTTCAGCTTGGCATCGCTGGTGAAGGCAAGCAGATCGTCCGGCTTGTAGAAAAGCGCGGTTGCGGCAAGTTGAGCCTTGTAACCTTCAAGATCGGTACCGGAGGCGGCTGCCATCGATTCAAGCGCCTCCTTGCCTTCCGGCGTGTCCGACGCCATCAGGGAGAGAACCTCGAACCAGGCACCGGCAAGCGCTTTGCCGAGCGCGGGATTGTCCGCCAGCGTCTCCGTGTTGACCATCATCGCATCGATGATTTCGCCCGGAATTTTCGAGCTGTCGTAGACCAGTTCGCCTTCCTTGGTCGCCAGAATTTCCGACAGCATCGGGTTCCACGTCGCGACCGCGGTGATGTCCGCATCGTCGTAGACTGCAAGCATGTCCGCATCGGACGTGTTGACGACGGTGATGTCCTTCTCGCTCAAGCCGACACTCTCCAGTCCGCGGGCCAGGAAGTAGTGCGAAACGGAAAGTTCGACGAGGTTGACGTTCTGTCCCTTGATCGACGCCAGATCGCCGCCGTTCTTCAGGATCAGGCCATCATTGCCGTTGGAATAATCACCTGCGATTAGAACGGTCGTGTCGATACCGCTTCCCGACGGGATAGACAGGGCGTCCATGTTGGTCATCGCGCAGGCGTCGTATTCACCAGCCGTGTACTGATTGATGGATTCGATATAATCGTTGAACTGGGTGATCTCGACGGCGATGTCGTATTTGTCGGCCCACTTCTTCATGATCCCGGAATCCGAGATGTATCCCCAGGGCATCCAGCCAGCATAGATGGTCCAGCAGACCTTGAAGTCTTTCTTTTCCTCTGCCTGACTTGCGGACAAAGACAGCGGCGACATAAGCGCTGCGGCGATCAGGGAAACTTTGGCAATTGAATTCAGCATCTAGGCGCGTCTCCTGTGTGGGGCCAGGCCAATGAAAGGCCCGGCTTGGCTCATCAGGTTCTTGCGCACGGCCGGGAGCAGGTTCGCGCGCGCGAAACCTCGTGCAGTTGTCTCCCGGGTTTTTGTCCCGCCGTGTCACCGGTCTATGTCGGCAGATGCCTTATCGACCGGCTTGCGCCTCTCGGTCCTGCGTCGTTTCCGACCGGATCCCTAGGCGCGCTGCACAGCACCAGACGATGCAAGGGGAGGGCCAATACCGAAATAAAAATTGATATTGCAATAAATTCAGAATGTTAAACACAGATACACGCATGTAGACGCGGCACCGGGACTGGGGCTCTTCTGCCGCCTGATTAATAAACAGGCGGGCGTGACCAGTTTGCAGTCATGACAGGACAACAGGGATTGCCACGTGGGCCGCCGACGACGACGGCGTCTCTTCCACAATGCACGACATTCCATCGCCCGGAACGATCAGGCCTCCAACCGTTTCCGATTGGAGATCTGGTGTTTGGAGGCCTGGTGTTCTTGCAGGGCGCAGACCTGCCGCCGGCAATCCGGTCCCAGACGAACCGGGTTCCGTCAGCAGGATCCGGACCTAACCGGCGAAAGAGCAGATCTGCAGGAGCGGCGCCAGATGCCGATCCGCCAGCCCCAGGCAGCAGGAATGCGCCACCATCAAAAACGCCGTCAGGGCGGACCCGGTCGTCAATGCCAACAGCAGGGACGGGTCCCTGAACATCTCCGTCATTCCGCTCTCCCGGCTCAATTCAACATGCGTCATGCTACGTTCTCCCGACCGGAAAGCCAATGGCGCTAGGGCCATCGGCACCGGCATCTTGCCATTCGTCTGTTTCTTCACTCGGCGGGTTCTTCGGATTTTTCTGCGCCGCTGTCCTGTCTTTTGCCGCCACCGAAAAGTCCGCCCAGCCAGCCCGCCTTTTTCTGCTCGCCAGCCGCAGGCGGTGTTTCGTCACCGGCCGCTGCCGCCGATGGCTCGGCTTCCGCTTCTTCATTGCCCCCGCTCGGCGCGACCTGCTCCGCGAAAGCGGCAAAGAATTCGCCGGCAAGACGCTTCGACGTAGAATCGATCAGGCGCGCGCCCAGTTGCGCAAGCTTGCCGCCGATTTTCGCATCCACCTCGTAGTGGAGGATGGTGGCCTCCGGACCGTCCTCCTCAAGACGGACCTTGGCAGCACCACGTGCGAACCCGGCCACGCCGCCTGAGCCTTCACCGTCGATCGTATAGCCATTCGGCGGATCAAGATCGTTGAGCGTGACCTTGCCGCCGAAGGTTGCCTTGACCGGGCCGACCTTCAGCTTGACCTTGGCTTCCATCTCCGTGTCGGAGTGCTTGATCAGTTCCTCGCATCCCGGGATCGAGGCTTTCAGGACCTCCGGATCGTTCAGAGCTTCCCAGACCTTCTGTCTGGGGGCCTCGATCCGCTGGCTGTCGGTCATTTGCATAAGGGTGTCTCCGATTGTCCGTTCAAATGTGTTGAATGTGGCTTTGGCGCTGGCCTTTCCGGCGCAGCATCAGCAGTTCCGCCAGGATCGAGAGCGCGATCTCTTCGGGCGTGATCGCTCCGAGATCGAGACCCGCCGGGCCCTTGACGCGCTCGAGATCGGCAGCCGGGATCCCCTTGTCCGCTAGCTTGTCCTTGAGCGTCTGCAGCTTCCGCCTGCTGCCGACAAAACCGATGTGGCACGCCGGCTGCCTGAAGGCCTCCTCGAGCGCCGCGAGGTCACCGCGCCCCTGTGTCGATACGACGATATATCTTTCGCCCTGAACCGGGCTCCGGTCCCGGTTCTCGTTGCCGCCCCCCTCGATCCTGGTGGCCGCGGACGGAAATGCGGTGAGGTCATCTGCGGGCGCGCGAACGGTAACGTCGAAGCCGATGGCCGGCGCCTGGACGGCGAGCGCGAGCGCAACGGGACTCGCGCCGTAAAGGAACAATTTGGGACGGGGAAGCACCGGCTCGATGAAAATATCCATCGTGCCCTGGCTCGGGCACATGTTCTTCGCGAACTGCACGCCCTCGCGCTCATCGCCCGGTTCAACGCCAAGTTCGGCGAGCAAATCCCCCGGCTGGATCGAAATCAGCCTGGTTTCACCGTCCTCGAACGCGGCTTTTGCCGCCTTGACGACCGCAGACCTGGCGCAGCCTCCGCCGATCCATCCCGCCACGATCTCGCCGTTGCGGTCGACAACGGCCTTGGCGCCGGCCTTTGCGGCGGTCACCGATATGGTGCGCACGACCATGGCCAGCACGAAGGGTTCGTTGTTGCCCTGCAACCGGCTCATCAGCAGGGACAGGTCATTGCCGGGCGCCCTGACACCTTCGGCTGTTGTCGCCGGAACGGAGTGTTTCATCAGTTCATCCCCCATGGATTCAGAGCCTTGCCAGATAGGGTTCGAGAGCGGCCAGACTGTCCAGATTGTGCGCGGGCGCAAACAGATCGATATACGGCATCGCAGCGCTCATGCCTCCCGCGGTCGGCGCGTATCCCTGCCAGCCGATCAGCGGGTTCAACCAGACGATCCGCTTGCAGCGGCGCCGGAGCCGGGCCATTTCTTCGCCCAGGAACGCCGGTTCTCCGGTATCGTAGCCGTCGGACAGGATCATCACGCAGGTCCGCGAATGAATCACGCGGGCCGCGTGCCACCGGTTGAAATCCGCCAGCGCCTCACCGATTTTCGTGCCCCCGCCGACGCCCTGCGCCATCAAACCCATCCGGTCGAGCGCGCGGCCTGCGTCCCGTTCCGACAGGGCGGAAGAGACGTGAACGAGACGCGTATGGAAAAGAAAGGCTTCCGCTTCCCGGAAATTGTCCAGCATGCCGTGCACGAAGCGTGTGAAGACGCCGGTGTAATTGTTCATCGATCCGGACGCATCCAGCAGGATGACCAGCCTGAGCTGGCGCTCTCGTGGCCCTTTCCGGATCAGCTCGATCGGCGTACCGCCATGCGCGATCGAATGGCGGATGGTTCTCCGTAGATCGAGCCGCCGGCCTTTGCGTTTCTGACGGTCCCTTCGGGTCAGCCGGACGCGCATCGAACGTGCCAGGCGTTCGGCAAGCGCATGCGCCTTTTCAAGGGCTTCGGGATCCTGGATCTTTCGAAAGTCGACCTGGCCCAGGCTCTCGGCAAGGCTTGCGCCTTCCCGGCGGCCTGAGGGCGTTTCGCCGGTGTCCTCGTCTTCCTCACCCGGCACACGTTCGACATCCCCGGCAATCGACTCCTGCCGGTTGCCCTGGGCGTCCATCATCTCGCGAACGGTCTTGGCCCCCTTGCGCGTGCTGCTGCCGGTGACCTTGACGCCCGATTTGACACCCCGGCCGGTCCAGAACGCATCGAAGATCTCGTCGAACCGTTGCCAGTCCGACAGCCGGCCGCAGAAAAGCGCGCGATAAGCGCCCTTCAGACCCGACGGCCGGTTCATCAGCGGCGTCCGGAGCAGGGCAAGCGCATCGTGTGTCTCCGCCAGCCCCACCTTGAAGCCGCTGTCGCGCAGGGAACGGACAAAACCGGCCAGCCGGAACCGCAGGACGACACCGATATCATCGCGGCTTTCAAGGGGCAGGGCGGCTTGGGTGTCCGGGGCGGGAAAGGCGGGCATGGCGTCAGGCAACCTTGCCCATGAGCCGGTCGGCGACTTCGGGCGTCACCCGGGCGCGGTCCTCACGGGTCTTGAGAACACAGGCAAGCGTGTCGTAAACGAGCGTGCGGCTGTCATGCAGGTTGCCCGCGCCCAATCCCAGCAGAGCCGCCGCCCAGTCGATGGTTTCCGCAACGCCCGGCACCTTGGCGAGATCTTCCTTGCGCAACTTGCCCATGAGTTCGGCAATCTGAAGGGCGAGGGCGGCATCGAGCCCCTCCACCCGCGACAACAGGATGCGCGCCTCCCGGTCCGGCGACGGATACTCCACATAGTGATAGAGACAGCGCCGGCGCAGGGCGTCCGACAACTCACGGGTACCGTTCGATGTCAGCACGACGCGGGGAATGGACGTCGCGGCCACGGTCCCCAGTTCCGGTATCGAGACCTGATAGTCGGACAGGATTTCCAGAAGGAATGCCTCGAATTCCTCGTCCGCGCGGTCGATCTCGTCGATCAGCAGCACCGGCGCGCGGTCCTGGCGGATCGCCGCCAGAAGCGGACGCTCCAGAAGATACTTCTCGGAAAACACCGCTTCCTCGACGGCGTCGGCGCTCTCGCCGGATCCTTCATGGGCCTTGATGGCGAGCAACTGACGCTGATAGTTCCATTCGTAGATGGAATCGGACCGGTCGAGCCCCTCGTAGCATTGCAGGCGGATCAACTCGGTGTCTTCCAGGCGTGCAAGAGCCTTGGCGACCTCGGTTTTGCCGACGCCCGCTTCGCCTTCCAGCAGCAGCGGGCGGTTCAGCATCTCCGTCAGAAGCAGGGCGGTTGCCAGCCCTTCGTCGGCGACATACCCGGTCTCCGCCAGAGCGCTTGCCACTTGTTCCTTGGTCTTGGTCATAAGGTCCGTTCTCTTCAAACCTTCGTATCGTCATTGCCGGACATGATCCGGCACTCCATGCCGTGCCCCTGCCGGATCCGAACCGCCTGAATCAGGGACAGAGGCAAGGCATGGAGGCCACGGTCGTGCCATGGAATGACGGGGCAGGAGAGGTTCGGGTTGCAAACCTCTCCCGTCGTGAAGAGGTGGCGTGCGCCACCTCCCTCAGGTCACCCGTGCGCGCCGAGGTCCTTGGCCGCCTGCCAGATCCGCCAGGCGTCATGCGGCATCTGGACATGCGTGGACCCCAGGAACTGGAACGCATCGTTGACGGCGTTCGAAAACGCCGGAACGCCACCGACATTCGGGCTTTCGCCGACACCCTTGGCACCGATCGGGTGATGCGGGCTGGGGGTCACGGTGTGGTCGGTTTCCCAATGCGGGGTCTCGACAGCCGTCGGAATGAAGAAGTCCATGAAGGACGCACCGAGCACGTTGCCCATCTCGTCGTAGCGAATCTCCTGACCCATCGCGATGGCGAAGGCCTCGGTCAGGCCGCCATGCACCTGTCCCTCGATGATCATCGGGTTGATCCGTGTGCCGCAATCGTCCAGCGCATAGAAGCGCCGTGTCTTGGCCACACCGGTATCGACGTCGATGTCCATCACGCAGAAATAGGCACCGAAGGGATAGGTCATGTTGGGCGGATCGTAGTAGCTGACCGCTTCCAGACCCGGCTCCATGCTCGGGGGCGGGGCGTGATAGGCGGCCCAGGCGATTTCCTTCATCGACTTGCGCGCCTGCGGATTGCCCTTCACCTGAAAGCCGTCAACGTCCCATTCCAGGTCGTATTCCGACACCTCCAGCATGTGAGCGGCGATCATCTGCGCCTTGTTGCGGATCTTGCGCGCGGCAAGGGCAATCGCGGCGCCGGCCACCGGCGTGGAGCGGGACCCGTAGGTGCCAAGACCGTAGGGCGCCGTGTCCGTGTTGCCTTCCTCGACCATGATGTCGGCGGCAGGGATGCCGATCTCGGTCGCGATGATCTGCGCCCAGGTGGTCTCGTGGCCCTGGCCCTGGGACTTGGTGCCCATACGCGAGATCACCGACCCGGTCGGGTGCACGCGGATCTCCGCGCTGTCGAACATCGCCACGCCCAGGATATCGCAGTTCTTGGACGGGCCGGCACCGACGATCTCGGTGAAGAACGACACGCCGATCCCCATGATCTCGCGGGTTTCACCGCGCTGGAAGGCCTCCTGCTTGGCCTTCTGCTCGGCGCGCAACTCGCGGTAGCCGATCGTGTCCATCGCCTTGTGCATGGCGGTGTGGTAATCGCCGCTGTCGTATTCCCAGCCGAGTGCCGACTGATAGGGGAACTGTTCCGGCTTGACGAAATTCTTCAGGCGCAGATCCGCCGGATCCATGCCGAGCTTCTGGGCCAGAATGTCCATCCCGCGCTCGATGCAGTAGGCGGCTTCCGTCACCCGGAACGAACACCGGTAGGCCACGCCGCCGGGCGCCTTGTTGGTGTAGACACCGTCGACTTCCAGATGCGCGACCGGAAAATCATAGGACCCGGTGACGATGTTGAAGAAACCGGCCGGCCATTTGGACGGATCGGCGCAGGCGTCGAAACCGCCATGATCCGCCAGAACGTGGACCTTCAGACCGGTGACCGTGCCGTCGTTCTTCGCCGCGATTTCCGTGGTCATGTGATAGTCGCGGGCAAAGGATGTGGTGGACAGGTTCTCCATCCTGTCCTCGACCCATTTGACCGGTATACCGGTCACGATCGACGCGACAATGGCGCAGATGTAGCCCGGATAGGCACCGACCTTGTTGCCGAAGCCGCCACCAATATCCGGCGCGATCACATGGATCTTGTGCTCCGGGATCGTCGACAGCAGCGAAGCGACCGTGCGGATGACATGGGGCGCCTGGAACGTGCCCCAGATGCTCAGCTCACCGGTGATCTTGTCCATCGAGGCGACGCACTGGCAGGTCTCGAGCGGAGACGGATGCGTGCGGTGGTAGGAGATCATCTCCTTGATGGTGACATCGGCCTCGGAGAAGGCCTTGGAGGTCTCGTCCTTGTCGCCCACTTCCCAGGTGAAGATGTGGTTGTGATGCTTGCGCGGACCATGCGCGCCTTCGGTCTTGCCTTCCAGATCGGGCCGAAGGACCGGCGCGTCGGCATCCATCGACTTGAACGGATCGACCAGGACGGGCAGTTCCTCGTAATCAACCTCGACAAGCTGAATGGCGTCGTCGGCGATGTAGCGGTCTTCCGCGACCACGAACGCCACTTCCTGGTTCTGGTAAAGCACCTTGCCGTCGGCCAGAACCATCTGGACATCACCCGCCAGGGTCGGCATCCAGGCAAGGTTCACGCCCTTCAGGTCCTCGGCCGTCAGCACGGCGATCACGCCCGGAAGCTTCAAAGCCTCCGTGGCATCGATCCTGGTGACCTTTGCGTGCGCATAGGGCGAGCGGACAAAATCACCGAAGACCATGCCGGGAAGCTTCAGGTCGTCGACATACTGGCCCTTGCCCTGTGTGAAACGGACGTCTTCAACGCGCTTGCGCTTGCAGCCCATGCCTTCAAGGGCGGCTTCGCGCTGTTCCCGTGTCGGGGTCATGTCATTCATTCTGCAGCCTCCTGAAAATCAGTGCCGTTCAGCTTGGCCGCGGCGTACTGGATGGCCTTGACGATGTTCTGGTAGCCGGTGCAGCGGCACAGGTTTCCCGAGATACCCATGCGAATTTCGTCTTCCGTCGGATCCGGGTTTTCCTTCAGCAGCGTGTGCGCCCGCATGATCATGCCCGGCGTGCAGAAACCGCACTGCAGCCCGTGCATCTGCCGGAATCCTTCCTGCAGCGCCGACAGGGTGCCGTCCGGATTGGCCATGCCTTCGATGGTGTTCAGCTCTGCGCCGTTTGCCTGCGCCGCGAACAGCGTGCAGGACTTCACCGACATGCCGTTCATCTCGACCGTGCAGGCACCGCAATGCGAGGTCTCGCAACCGATATGCGGCCCGGTCAGGTTCAGGTCTTCCCTGAGAAAGTGGATCAGAAGCGTGCGTGCTTCCACGAAGCGCTGCACCTTCTTGCCGTTGACGGTCACTGTGACCGGGATCTGTTCATTGTCGCTCATGTGTATCTCCCTCAGTCCCGATCTCAGCCCCTGGCCCGTTCCGCGGCGCGCGCAAGCGCCCGCTGCACCATCAGGCCGGCCATTTTCGTGCGGTATTCTGCAGGTCCGCGGCCATCGGAAGCCGGGTCGGTGATGGATTCGGCGGCAGCGACCGCGCGCTTGACAGTGTCGGCATCCAGTGTCGAACCGGTCAGGATCCCGCCGGCCTCGGCCGCAAGAAGCGGCGTATCGGACACGTTGGTGAGCGCCACGGAACACATGCCGACCGTTCCGCCCGACATCGTCAGGACGACGGCGGCTGCGGCCGTGGCGTAGTCGCCGACCTTGCGCTTCAGCTTTTCGTAGGCGTAGCCATGACCGTCGGCCAGACCCGGTATCTTGACGGACGTCAGAATTTCTTCCGGTGCCAGGGCCGTGAAATAGGCGGCTTCGTAAAAGTCGCGCGCGGCGACTTCGCGGTCGCCGTCAGGTCCCGTCAGCACATAGGACGCGTTCAGGCACTGCATCAGGGCCGGCATGTCGTTGCCCGGGTCGCCATTGGCGACATTGCCGCCGAGCGTACCGACGTAGCGGATTTGCGGATCGGCGATCATCAGGGCCGTTTCCCGGATGATCGGCAGCTTCGCACCCAGAAGATCCGAGCCGATCAGTTCGGCTTGCGTCGTCATGGCACCGATGGTGATGGTTCCGCCGTCTTCCGAAACGCCTTTCAGTTCGGCGATGCCGGCCAGGTCGACCAGATGTTCGGGTGCGGCCATGCGCAGCTTCATCATCGGGATCAGGCTGTGCCCGCCCGAGAGCGGACGCGCCTCGTCGCCGTGACTGACCAGGATGGCAACGGCTTCGGCTACCGACGCCGGCCGGTGGTAAGTGAATTCGCCAGGGATCACGTCTCTCTCCTCCCTCATTCGGCCCTCATCGAGGGACCGGTTACCGGAGGCCCAGCGTATCGTGCCGGTCGCGCCATCCTCCGGCGGACTGTGTCCTGCCTCCGGAACGGGGACAGTTTGTCACATGCACGCAAGAGTGCGGATGTGTGCACTGCACACTCAAGACAGCATGCACAAACGGCATGCGCATTTACACGGATTACGGGATTTAACGCACGAAATACGGCACCGTCACTGACGTATCTCAGGCCTCACAGCGTTTGATTGAAATTTTTTATCTTTATCTTCGGTGTGTTATAGGGATTTCTTGAAATTCCATGAACACTACCTATTGGTGTACTCCTCAAGAGCCCTTGCACGAACGGCGTGTTGCCGCATTGTCCCGGAAACAGAAAACCCGTCACGCGGCACGGTTCATTTGAGGATCATTGTGCGGCCGCGGGATGTTCCACCGAGGACGATTTGTCGGCAAGAGCCATCAGGCGCGCCCGCACCCGTGCCCATCTCGACCGGCTGACCGGGACGGACAGGGCTTCGTCGCCGGCCAGCACGAGAATGCCGCCATCGCCGGATCGCCGGAAACTGACCACGTGGTGCAGATTGACGATATGGCTGCGGTGCACCCGGTTGAAGGTCTTGGCGTCGAGATGCTGTTCGGCTTCACTGATCGACAACGGGCAGAAGAACTCCCGGCTGCCGTCATAGAGCCGCGTGTAATGGGCGTCGGCGTGAATCGCATGGATGTCGGGAATGCCGATCTGGGTTTTCTGGCCATCCCGTTCGATGGGCAGGGCCCGTTTGACCGATGGCGCAGGCGCGGGCGCTGCCGCGGCCTGCAGGCCAGCCGCCGCCTTGGGCGGCAACACCGGCTCTGTTTCAGGCGCTTGCCCGGCTGCGTCGCCGACGGCATCGGCTGTATTGTTCAAGCCGTCCGCGTCGCTCGCGCCCTGGGCCGGCACCAGCGCCAGCAGAAACAGGCCGGACACGAGAAAGGCGACACAGGAGACAAGAATCGCCAGCATCGAGGGGCTGAGCGCAGGGGCCCGGAAACCGGCCGGAAGCTGCATCAGCTCAAAGGTCAGCCCGGCCATTGCCGTGTAATGCATCGCCGAGATGGCGAGAGCGAGCACGATGGCCGAAACCACGATCGGCGGCCGCCGGCCCAGACCGAACAAAAGCCACATGGCCAGCCCGGCCGCGTTGAACGCGACCAGGAAACTGGCCAGCACATAGGCCGGGTCGTGCTGCATGAGGAGCGAGCCGTGCAGGGCATACATGCCCAGGTAATGCATGGTGCAGATCCCGCTTCCCATGACAAAAGCGGCCAGTCCGAGCCGGATCGGCGTCAGGCGGGCGTTGCTGGCGGCAAAAACGGCGATCCCGACCACGAGCACACAGACCAGAAAGGACAGCAGCGTCGGCAGCACGAGGAAATCGACGGCGACCGGCAGCCGGGCCGCCAGCATGCCGACGAAATGCATCGACCAGATGCCAAGCGACAGGGTCAGCGCGGCGCCCGCAAGCAGCATCCGTCTTCGGGCCGCAGCCGCCTGACCGACCTGCACCGCAAGGTTCAGCCCGACAAAGCTTCCCTGAAACGCCATCAGGAGAGAGAGTGCCACGAGCCATGGCTCGTGCATCACCGACATGCCGACATTCTCCTCCCAACTGACAAAGCGCTCCGAAGCACCGCGATCCTCAGTGACAAATGATAAGCGAAACTGACAGAGGCGGCAAATAAGCTTTGATGGCGTCATGAAAATGCGTTGGTTGATCACACCCTCAGGTAGATCCCCATGACACCGTCCGTTCGCCGACACCTTCGAAGTCACCGGATCGAACCGCCCCGGCAGTGTCGTCCAGAGGCTCGGGCACCGATCTTCGCATTGTCCATTCAGCCAGCGAGGACGACGCAGCAAGAATTGGCTTCATCGGAGGCCGGGAACACGGAATGGAGAGTTTGACGCGGTTTCTCGCGGGGGAAATGTAACGCAGTCGTCTGGTCCACGTTATGACTGACCGAAGCACACCGGGTTCTGTAACTCGACTCACTTTTTTGGTCATCACGGACGGGCCGACGCATCCCGGTGTCTCCGGTGTGGTGTCATGACAGGCAAGCCGGTGCGGCTGCTGGAAGCGCTTGTTCAGGTCCGCCCGGCTGGGACCATCCTTGACCCGTTGGCCGGATCCGGCACGACGGGTCTGGCCGCAATCAGAGCCGGGCGAAGGTTTGTCGGTTGCGAGCGGGAAGGGGACTACTACGAGATCGCGAGTGCGCGGCTTTCAAAAGCGGCTTGAACAGCGATTTCAACCAGGGTCAGGACACCCATGCGGCTCCAACGGATCAAACGGTTGTAGAACGTCTTGACCGGACCATACCCTGCAGGGGCGTCACGCCAACGCAGACCGTTCCTGATCACGAAGATTAGACCGCTGATGATCCAACGGACATCCACCGATTATCCACTCTGGGCACCCCGTGCGATAACGGGAAATTCGGCTCAATCAGGCGCATCTGCGCCTTCGACAGCCAGATTGGATCACTCATGGCGACGTCTCCTTGCACCGCCAATGAATCAGCCGACCGTGACGTCCGTAACCGAATTAACAGATCCTGAGCCTGAGAAAGTTTTGTCCTTTCGCGGGAAAGCGGCCGCCCCAAGTGCGCGCGATGCGCCTCCTGTGCCCTATACCAACCGCAACAAATAAGGACCTATTTGATGACTTGTTCAGGGTCGTCGGCAAGACGCGGGGCGCAGTTCGGCCTGGTTGGCCGGTCAAGGGACGCAACGCAGTCCGGCGGTCCTGAACAAGCCACCGCAGGCCACGACATCAGACCGCTCCTCGCGGAACAATCGCATGTCATGGTCAAACAGGTCATTATTTATTGCGGTTGGTATTAGCGAAAACTCCTGATCGCCTGCATTGCAAAGCCACCAATGACGGTGACCAGCATCGACAGCAGCCAGCGCAGGAACGCCGCAGTGAGTTTTGCGCCTTTTGCGAGCAGCTGCTTGCCAAGGAAGCGCATGACAACATTCACGAACTCCACGACCCGCTCTGCCGCAGCAAGAGAAGCTGCTGCCATGCTGGACAGCGCTGCGGCCATCTTGTCGAGAACGGTCGCACCTCCGAACAGAGCGAGGCCTGTAACAGCCCCCGCAGCTTCAAGCAAAATTCCGAGGATCTTTTCGATGAGCCTCAAGACGACAATCGAGTGCATCGCGGGCCCGACCGCGGCCGATTGCGCCTGGGCAAGCAGATCGTCAACCGTATCCAGTGAAAAGCGGCGATGGGCGATCACCGGCAGGCCCGTCCAGCCACTCTGGCCAACAGACTTTGCGTAGGAGTCCAGCAAATGGGCACTGACGCTGACCAGGGCACCGGGGCCCCGCAGCAAATAAGCCACCTCTCCAACCGGGATATGACAGAACGGAAAAATCGGCACCATCGGCACCGGGTCCGTGTCGTGATAGACTCGATAGACGTTGCGCGTCCCGAGAGCCTTCGTGACCACCTGGGCGTGGCTGTCCACGCCAGATCTTGGCGCGCCATAGGTGTAAAGCTTGATGCCGGCCGTGCCGATCAGCGCTTCCGCCAGGATTGTTGCCGCCGCGCCTCCCAGACTGTGTCCAACGATATGGAGCGTGCCTGGGATCCGGCCGCGCAGAGCGGTCTGCACCTGTCCGAAAATGCTCGCCGCGACATTCTTGAAGCCTTCGTGAACCGGTAGACCGAGCGGACTGCGCGCGGCGCTAATATGAGCATCCGTCATCAGGTCATGAACGGAGGTTGGTTCTGTCCCCCTTACGCAAATGAGCGTTTCTCCGTGTCTGGGTGTACCGGCCTTGCCATGCGCGACATAGCCGAACCCGGTCCGGCTCGAACCGCCCGGTATGCTGAGCCCGGAAACGCCGGTGAAGCGTGACCCGGACGCAATGTCAAAGTGTTCTCCTCCAGGTCCGGCGGCCTGGACCGCCGTCAACAGATCCGAATCGAGCCGCATCGCATAGGCGCTTTGCGCCAGCTGAACCGTTTGGGCTGGGGACAGGGGAAGGGGCAACGGCGCTCTCCGCTTTTAAACGCTAGGCGAGCCGGCAAACTCCAAAATCATCACCGGTATTGCTGGGCGTATGGTTCAAATCACAAATGAAACGGAGGGGACGGTTGCGCTCACCTTCCCGTTCGTAATTGGTCTTGGTATTGAGCCAGCCGCGGTATTCCTTGCCATCGAATTCGATATTGATTTTCTGGACGATGGTGATTTCCCCGGGAACGAGATTGGAAAACCCGGCGGAGCGACTGATCTCGGGAAAAGAAAACTGGCCGTTCTTGTCGGTGGTCACGGAGTTCTCGGGAACGGCCCCGGGCTTCGACCAAAGGGTGATCTGCACCACCCTGGCACCTTCGACCGGTTTCCCATCCAGAACAACTGTTCCTGACACTTCTGAAAAGAGAACATTCGTTCCGAACAGGGCCATAGCATTCGTTCCCAGGAAGATTAAGACGACTGCGGCTAACAAAAGCACCGGTCTGTAACGATAAACCGACGATCTGGACATCGGGTCAAGCACCCAAAATTGAAAACTCCGAAGGCAAGACGCTTCGGACAAAAATGTATCGCCAGACTAAATCACATCCTCGCTTGTAATGACAAGCGCGACGGCGTCCCAAATGTGACGCCCAGGACCGGATGGCACTGAACGGGGCAAAGCGGGATCAGGCGGGATCTGATGATACCTGGCGGAAAACTGCGGGATTTCAGTGGGGACGGGTGGCTCCAGGCGGGGACTGGCGCGAAGCTTCGAAGTTGTCGAAGTCGCCACACCCGAATGGGTCGACTGGTTCACAACCGGCGACCTCTTGAGCCCAAAGGAAACATCCCTCCGGCTGAAGCAGAGGAACATTACTATACGACGCTGGATCAAACGGCCGTAGCCACATAATTTAAACCAAACAGCCTCCGCAAACCCGGGGTGGTTCAACCGGGCAAATTACGCTGCAACCGCGTTAGGAATTCACATGTCTCTGCTTAGATTTGTTCCGCGATGGCTAATGCCTTGGACTTCAACGGCGACTGCAGAAGTTCTAACGCTTTCCGGTCTACCGGGTGGGTCGCTTGTAAGCATGCTTTTCGGCGAACTAAATCAAGAACGATGGAAGGAAGCGCACGAAATTTTGATTAAAGAAATCTCTGAAGGGAAGCATGGAAAAGTTACCTTCGTTGATGCTGATGTGGATCCAATCGTCGATATCTTGCATCGGTTCAAGAAGGCGGTTGAAGACGGAACAGCCAAGACTAACCTTAAGTTTTTGGCTCAAGTAATTGCTGGTCAAAAGTCTATTAATGGTCACCTCGACCCAGACCAATTTCGCCGTTGGAGTGCAATTCTCGAGGATTTGACTGAGGAGGAACTGCTGCTTTTGGGGACATTTCATGTGCTGACGAAGGATTATCCGGATGATCGGGACATTTGGCTCAAGGTTGAGCAACGGCTGCACGAAGATTTCAATATGACAAAGGGGACTGCTGAGGCATGTGCTGCTGCTGTATGCCGTACCGGTTTGTTGACGTCCGCTAGCGCGTGGTCGGGAATGTCCTATAGTCCAACTGTTTGGCTTGCTGAGTTGGCCGAACTAACAGACCTCGTGGATCTCGGGGCCGATGTTCTGGCTAAAAGGTCCTAACTGAGTGCCAAGTTAAATTGCACGATTTGCCAAACGAAGTCGCGCGCAGACCTTGTTCCCGGGGCGGTTCACCAGCCCGTAAATTTGGAAACCTAATACTTGCTTGAAAAATTGGCGGTGAGGGTGGGATTCGAACCCACGGTACGCTCTCACGCACGGCGGTTTTCAAGACCGCTGCCTTAAACCACTCGGCCACCTCACCGCAGCAGCTACGGGACCTTCGAAGGCGTGCAGCTGCAAACTCCGTTTCCTCTGTCGGGGGCGGAAAGTCAAGTGCCGGCTCCAGCCCGGCGGGAGAACGGCGGAAAAATCGTGTGGAAGGGCCGGGACCGGGTCCGTTGCGGCGGGCTGGATCGCCGCTGACCCACCCGGCGATGTTCCGGGCCGCACGCGCGGTGAGGGGCAGGACACGCAGGCAGAACACCGGAACATCGCCACAGGGTAGGGGCCGCCGGTCCGGTGTCGTGGGCAGGGTTTGGACCGGCGGCCTGTGCTGGAGGTGGTATCCAGCATTGCTGTGACAGGGCGGTCATCAGCAACAACCTCACCCTAGGCGGAACCGACCGGGCCGGATGTGACCTGCGTCACATCTGGACCCAATGACGATTTCCCCGAACCTGTGCCCATGATGCAACATCCGGATCTGGAAGATTTTCGGCAGATTTTAGGCATTCTTTTCAGACTGTTATGGCCGCCCGGCGGTTCAATGAGTGGGGCTACACGGTCGAAACCGGTGGAGAGACGTCTTGCCGCGGCGCCGGGGCCTCGACGCAAGGTTTACTTTGAAGTAATAAAATTGCGCTTTAACAAGGGCATATGCGGGACAAGCGGCGGGGGCGGCGCGTCTTGCGGGGACTGATCTATCGATCGGAACGTTGCCTTTTAAAAACCGGTGCGGAACGAACCGCGGGCCGGGATGATCGCGTGAGTTGCGGGGCCGCCGACGCGTAAGTGAGTAGGACGGCAGTATGCAAGGAACAGGCGGGCAGTTGACGGAAACGTCTTTCGGGCCGGAAATTGGTCCCCTGGCAATCGGCCCAGCTCCGGCAAGGTTCGTTCCGGCAAGGTCGGTATGGGCCCAGTTGCGCACCGGACTGATTTCCATGGCGGCCGTTGCCGCGGTCGCCGCGTGCAGCTCCACACCTCCTGAAAAAGCCAAGTTCAGCCCCAAGAAATACGGCGTCAAGGCCAGCCCGCGCATGGTTGTCAGCGGCAAGCCTGTGCCGAAGGGCGGCGGACGTGCCGTGGTCGGCAAGAAATACAAGATCGCCGGCAAATGGTATTATCCCAAGGATGACCCGAATTACCGCAAGACCGGTCTGGCGTCCTGGTACGGACCGACATTCCACGGCCGCAAGACCGCCAACGGCGAGATCTTCGACCGCAACGGTCTGACCGCCGCGCATACGACGATGCCGCTGCCTTCCTACGCCAAGGTCACCAACGTCGCCAACGGCCGCTCCATGATCGTGCGCGTGAACGACCGTGGCCCGTTCCACGGCAACCGCGTGATCGACCTGTCCGAGCGCGTCGCCTCCATGCTCGGCACCAAGTCTGCCGGTGTCGGCAAGGTGAAGGTTGAATATGTCGGCCGCGCCCCGCTTCACGGCAAGGACGAATCCTATCTGATGGCGTCCTACAGCGGCCCGGGCGCCGTGGAACCCGGCGCGACCATGCCCGGCACCCTGCTGGCCCAGGTCGAGCCGCAAGCCCCGGCCGCCACGCCGCCGTTCGCTGCTCCCCAGGTCGTCTTCGGCAAGGTCCCGGCACCCGGAACGCGTCCCTATATGGCTGTAGCCTCCGCTGCACCGGCAACAGCCGGATTTGGCACCACAACGGTGGCCTTCGATCCGGCGATCGCCTTCGAGGCGGGCAACCCGACCATCAAGGTGGCGTCCAACAACCGGTTCGAGCCGGTCCAGTCCGCCTACACCGATCCGCCGGCACCTGCGACCGGGCAGACGCTCGGCGTTCTGCGCGTACCGGCCCCCAGCACACTGTCCTCGGGCAGTGCCATCTCTTCCTTTACCGCCAATGGCAGGATCTCCGACGCCCACGCGGTTCTTTCCGGCGTGACGGAAAAAGGCTTGTCCATGCGTCAACTGGCGGCCAAACTGGACAACGGCCGGTAAGCATCCTTCAGGGTCCGGTCCGCCGGACCCGCCACACTTCCGCGCCTTGACGAAACTGTTGCGAGGCGAGCGGTCTGATGCGAACGGCATGGTCTGAAACCTGTTTCCGGCTTCTCCGGAACCCTGTGCTTTCCGTCATTCTTGCGATTCTTCTGGCCATTCCGCTTGCCAACGCCGACAAGGCGGGCGCGGCGGAAACCATCGTCACCAAAGCCCCCTCCGCCTTCCTCTACGAACCGGCATCTGGAACCATTCTGTTTGCCAAGGACCCCGATCGGGTGTTTGCGCCGGCCGCTCTGGCAAAGGTCATGACCGCCGCGACCGTGTTCGCAGCCCTGAAGAACGGCGAACTCAGAGCGGCGCAGACCTGCAAGGTCAGCGAACATGCTTGGCGGACCGGCGGCGCACCGTCAGGACGCGGCGCCACCATGTTCGCGGCGATCAAGTCGGAGATCGCGGTCGAGGACCTTCTGAAAGGGCTGCTGGTTCACAACGGCAATGACGCCGCCATCGTGCTGGCGGAATGCCTGGACGGCTCGGAAGCGGCGTTTGCCGACCGGATGACCGCTCTGGGCGCGAAGATCGGCATGAAGAACAGCCGTTTCGGCAATCCGACCGGATATCCGGAAATCCCGGGCCGGACCACCGTGCGCGACCAGGCGCTTCTGGCGGAATACATTCTGGAAACCCATGGCGACCTCTATCCGATGTTCGCCATCCCTGAATTCACCTGGAACAAGATCTTTCAGCGCAACAAGAACCCGCTTCTGGGCGAAATCCGCAATCTCGACGGGCTCGGCGGCGGCAACGACACACAGGCCGCCACACAGGCTGATACTGGGGCCGATACACAGACTGGCATTCTGACCGGCTATTCCGGTCTCGGCTCCGTTGACCGGGACGGCCGCCGGGTGATCGCCGCGGTCGCCGGCCTGACCTCGGACAAGCATCGCCTGCAGACCCTCAAGGAAGTGATTGAAGGCGCCTGGGACTATTTCACGCTCAAGACCCTATTCACCGCTGGCGAGACCGTTGCCACCGGGCGTGTGTTCGGCGGAGACCAGGGCAGCGTGCCCCTGATTTCCAAAGCCGACGTGGACGTCCTGTTGCCGCGGGGCACGACCCTGGACTACCGGATTCGCGTGGTCTACCAGGGGCCGCTGAACGCGCCTTTGCAAAAAGGGGCGAGGACAGGTGAAGTCCGCGTCATCGGCAAGGACGGCATTGTCTATCGCGCGCCCCTGATGGTCGGTGCCGACATCGCCGAAGGCACTTTGTTCGGCCGCGCCGTGGACGGGCTGCAGGAACTTCTGTTCGGCTGGATCGGCTGACCCCCGACCTCAGCAGTGTTGAACATGCCCAATCTGATGCACCCTTCAAGGGTCATTGACTGATCGATATATGAAACGTATATGTTTCGTATATTGTCTTTACGGGTCGGGTATCCATGGGAATCGTGAAAATCGAAGAGGGTCTGCACGAGCAGGTCCGCAAGGCGAGCACGGTGATGTGCCGATCGATCAATGCACAGGCAGAGTTCTGGATGAAAATCGGCATGCTGGCCGAAACCAATCCCACGCTCTCCTTCAACGACATTGTCAAGATGCAGCTCCAGGCGGCGGAAACAGGCGCCGCGACCGAGGCGGCGGCCTGATACCAATCTCAACGCAGTCCGGTGGGCCTGAACAAGCCACCGGAGGCCATGACATGAGAGTGGTCCGCCGCGTCGCGCGTCTTGGCCGAACAGGTTCCTAATTATTGAGGTTGGTATTACATGGTCAAGACCCCTGACGAACTGGCGCTCCTGCGGGTTTCCGGCAGGTTGCTGGCATCCGTCTTTGAAATGCTGGACCGCCAGGGGCTTGCAGGCATGTCGACCTTGCAGGTCAACGATCTGGTCGACCGTTTCATTACCGATGACCTTGCCGCCCGTCCGGCAAGCCGGGGCCAATACGGCTACGAACACGTCCTGAACTGTTCGATCAATCATGTGGTCTGCCACGGCGTCCCCTGTGCCGATGACATCATCGGTGACGGGGACATCGTCAATTTCGATATCACACTGGAAAAAAACGGTTTCATCGCGGATTCAAGCAAGACCTATCTGGTCGGCGACGTCCAGCCGGCAGCAAGAAGACTTGTCCGCATCGCTCAGGAAGCGATGTGGAAAGGCATAAGGCAGGTCGGCCCCGGCGCACGGCTGGGTGACATCGGCCATGCGATCGAGAAACACGCTAAGAAGAACGGCTTTTCGATCGTGCGCGAGTATTGCGGCCATGGCATCGGTCGTCAGATGCACGAGGACCCGCAGGTCCTGAGTTTCGGACGCCCCGGAAACGGCATGAAGCTCCTCGAAGGTATGGTCTTCACCATAGAACCCATGGTCAATCAGGGCAGCCGCAAGGTCGCGACCGAGGAAGATGGCTGGACCGTCGTGACCGATGACGGCAAGCTTTCGGCCCAGTTCGAACACACCGTAGCGGTCACGCGTCGCGGCGTCGAAGTGCTCACCCTGCGTGGCGACGAAAAAGCAACGCGCGCGCGATGACAACGCCTGGCCCGTCCGGTGGAGCCATCCCCCGGAACGTGAAAAGAGCGGAAAACACGAGGCCTTCGCCGGCAGGCTAACGGCGTCCGCGCCCCTTCCATTGACCACCGGGAACCTGCTAAAAGCCATCCAAGCATTCAACAGAGACCAACAAGGCCTGATTCCGGTTGTCTGGACATTTCATCACCTTTGAAGGCGGAGAGGGCGCGGGCAAATCCACCCAGATCTCCCGCCTGAAGACCTGGCTGGAAGCACAGGGGAAGACGGTCGTCGTGACCCGTGAGCCCGGCGGCTCGCCCGGCGCGGAAAAAATCCGGGCGCTGCTCCTGTCCGGCGAGGCCAGGGACCTTGGCCCCCGCGGCGAAGCGATGCTGTTCGCCGCCGCCCGCGCCGATCACGTCGACACGACCATCAAGCCTGCACTCGATCGCGGCGACTGGGTGCTGTGCGACCGCTATGCCGATTCGACCCGGGTCTACCAGGGCGAAGCCGGGGTCGACACCGGCTATCTGAAGCTGCTGGAAACGGCGGCCGTTGCCGGCATTTACCCGGATCTCACCGTTCTGATCGACGTGCCGGCGGAAATCGGCCTCGGACGGGTCGCAGTGCGTTCGAAATCCGATCAGAGCGGCGGCCCCGACCGTTTCGAAGGCGAGGCGCTGAAGGTTCATCAGCGCAGGCGCAAGCTGTTTCTGGACCTGGCACGCGAAGAATCCCATCGCTTCGCCGTTATCGATGGCGCCAGGGAACTGGATGAGGTCCAGGAGGCCGTGCGCAAGGCAGTTCTGAAGTCCTTCCCGGAAGATCTGAAGCGCGCAGACCAGAAACAGTCCCAGCCGGAGGCAGCCAACTGATGGCGCGCGCCAGCGACCCGGTCGATATCCCTCAGGTCGACGCAATCCCCGGCTATCCACTGCCGCACCAGCGCGACCGGCTGATCGGGCACCATGAAACCGAACAGGAACTGCTTCAGGCCTACAGGTCGGACCGGCTGCACCACGCCTGGATCCTGGGCGGCCCCAAGGGCATCGGCAAGGCAACGCTCGCCTTCCGCCTGGCGCGCTTCGTCGTTGCCAATCCGGACCGTTTCGGAGCGGAGGTCGCCGCGGCGCAGGACCTGTCCGTTGCGCCGGACCATGCGGTCGCCCGCCAGCTGACCGCGGGCGGACATCCGAACATCCTGCATCTCCGCCGGCCATGGGACGAAAAAGGCAAACGTTTCAAGGCGGATCTGCCGGTGGACGAGGTGCGCCGCACCGTCTCCTTCTTCGGCACGACAGCGTCGGCCAAGGCCTGGCGCCTGTGTATCGTCGATGCCGCCGACGACATGAACAACAGCTCCGCGAACGCCCTGTTGAAGATCCTCGAGGAGCCGCCCGCCCGTTGCCTTTTCCTGGTGCTGAGCCACGCTCCGGGGCGGCTGCTGCCAACGATACGCTCCCGCTGCCGACGTCTCGACCTGACACCGCTCAGCGATGCGGAAATCGGCGAAGGCCTGCGCGACCTGGTTCCGGACGCGGTTCCCGGCGAAGCCGATCTGCGCGAGATCGCGGTCGCCGCGGACGGCAGTCTGCGCTCGGCGATCATGCTGCTGTCCGGCGACGGTCTCGCGATCGCACGGGGCGTGAGACGGCTCGCGGACGCCGCCGACCAGCTGGACCTGGCCGCGGTACACGCTCTGGGCGATCTGGTCGCGGCTCGAGGCCAGTCCGACAACTGGGAAAGCTTCCAGCACATGGCCCGGATCTGGCTGCACGAACGCATGCGGCGGGATCTCGGCGCCGGTGTCGGCAAGGCCTACGCGATGATCGAGATCTGGGAACGGACCAACCAGGCCATTCGCGACGCGGATGCCCTCAATCTCGACCGGAAACAGGTGGTGCTGGACTTCTTTTTCGCCCTGCGCGCCGCCTGAGGATCGTCGAAGGTCTTCTGACCACCGCTGTTCCGTGGTATGGCCAGCCGAACTGCCATGCTCCGGCTCGCCGACAGTCGTCACCACCGGGGCACGTGGCGACCGCGACACGCCAACCGAAACACGCCGCCGAAACACACCGACCGAAACACTGACCACACCTTCTGGACCGCACATGCTCGTAGACAGCCATTGCCATCTTGATTTCCCCGATTTCGACGGCGAACGCGCCGAACTGATCGCCCGCGCCAAGGCGGCCGGCGTCGACCTGATGGTGACGATCTGCACCCATATCCGCAAATTCGATCAGGTCCTTGCCGTCGCCGAAGAATTCCCTCAAGTCTACTGCTCGGTGGGCACGCACCCCCACAACGCCGGCACGGAGCGCGGCATTCCGGTGGAAGAAATCGTGCGCCTGGCCGACCACCCCAAGGTGGTGGCGATCGGCGAGGCCGGACTGGACTATTTTTATGACAAGGCGCCGCGCGATGCCCAGGCGGAGGGCCTGCGCATCCATATCGACGCCGCACGCCAGACCGGCCTGCCGCTCGTGATCCATGCTCGCGATGCGGATGACGACATGGCCGCGATCCTGCGCGAGGAAATGGGGAAGGGGGCCTTCCCGGCGCTCCTGCACTGCTTTTCCTCCGGCCGCGACCTGGCGCTGACCGGGATCGACCTCGGTCTTTACGTCTCCTTTTCCGGGATCCTGACCTTCAAGCGCTCCGAGGAGCTGCGCGAGATCGCCCGGGACTTGCCCGCCGACCGGCTGCTGGTGGAAACGGACGCCCCTTATCTGGCGCCGCAGCCCAGACGCGGCAAACGCAACGAGCCGGCCTATACCGCCATGACCGCCGCTGTTCTGGCCGAGACCCGCGGTGTTTCGGAAGAAGAAATCGCCCGCCAGACCACGGAAAACTTCTTCCGTCTGTTCACCAAAGTGCCTGAACAGCAACACCTTGAAGGCGCCGCTTCGTGAGCGTGGATGTCACCATACTTGGCTGCGGGTCGTCCGCCGGTGTGCCGCGTATCGGCAATGACTGGGGTGAATGCGATCCCCGGGAGCCGAAGAACCGTCGCTCGCGCTGTGCGGTTCTTGTGGAAAAACGTGTGGACAACAAGTGCACAACCGTGTTGATAGACACCGGCCCCGACATCCGGACCCAGCTTCTGGAGGCGGGCATCCGCCACCTCGACGCGGTCCTTTATACCCACGCCCACGCCGATCACCTGCACGGGATCGACGATCTGCGCGCTTTCTGGGTGAACAGCCATAAACGGGTGCCGGTGTTCATGGACACAGAGACGTTCGACCGCGCCAGAACCGCGTTCGGATATTGTTTCGAGACCCCGAATGGCTCGAATTATCCGCCGATCCTTGACCGGCACGAGATGGCCCCGGGACGCCCGGTGACGATCACCGGTGCTGCCGGCGACCTGACCTTCGAGCCGATCGAGGTCGTTCATGGCGACATGAATGCGCTCGGGTTCCGGATTGGCGGCACGGCCTATATTCCCGATGTGTCGGACATACCCGACGACAGTCTCAAGCAGCTGAAAAACCTGAATTATCTCATTCTGGACTGCCTGCGGCGCAGACCGCATCCCAGTCATTTCTGCCTCGATGACGCCATTGCCTGGACCCGGCGGATCGCGCCGCGCAAGGCTGTTTTCACCAATCTTCACAATGACCTGGACTACCACACGCTGGCCGCTGAACTTCCCGACGGTATCGTGCCTGCCCATGACGGCATGCAACTGACGCTGCCTGAAACAGCACAGACCATGCGGCTTTCCGCCGATGCCGGGTAAGCCACGTTTCAAACCGCCCACGGCAGACCGGCTCAACCGGTCCGCGCTGCATTATCTGGAACGCTATTCATCGTCCGCGGCCAATTTGCGCAAGGTGCTGGAGCGCAAGGTGCTGAAGGCCTGCAATCACCTGGATCTCGACCCGGCGGACTATGCCGACATGATCGATGCGGCCATTGAAAATTTCGTCCGCAACGGCCTTGTCGACGACAAGGCCTACGCTGAAACCAAGGTCAGCGGGCTGAGACGCCGCGGCGGCTCGAAACGCAAGATCGAGGCGCACTTGTCGGCCAAGGGCGTCGATCGCGACATCATCGCGTCCGTGCTTGGTGACGACGATCACAGCGAGGAAGAGACCGGCCACATCTTCGCCAGGCGCCGGCGGCTCGGACCGTACCGGACCGGCGCGGATCGTACCGCACGGCGCGACAAGGATCTGGCCGCCATGTGCCGCGCAGGCTTTGCCTTCGAAACCGCACGCAAGGTGATCGACGCGGAGCAGCCTGCTGACCGTCCAGAAACCGGAGATCCGGACCGGGATCCTGAGGTCTGACAGCTCATGCGGATTGAACCCAACGACAAGTCCCTGACGTTGCTCCGGATTCCACATCAAAAAATGTTCCATAATATTGATTATGCGAATTGAATATGTAGCAGGCCTTTGGCGCTGCAATACACTCCTCGCGCTTTTGAAACTGGTCAGTGTTGGAAGAATGCCTGGCCTCGACACGTCTGAGCGCTGACGAAACCGCAACGACCGTGATCATCACGTCGCAACAGGAACTGAACCGGCTGGAAGCCATTCAAGAGTTTCGAGGTCATCCAACAAATGTCGTCGAAGTTGGCGGGTTGCTGAACCTCAGCCCGAGCCATGTCCATCGTCTCCTGCCAGTTTGAAGAGACCAACGCCTTGTCGCCGGAATGCATCTCGGAGCTCAACACCATTTTTTCACGGTCGCCGGAGTTCGTTCTCAGAACCTGAGTGATGCCTTGATGAAGCCGCCATGCTGGCGGGTGCCTTGTGACAGACGGCCCTGATAGCCGAATTCGAGAGATGTGTTGCCGGCCGACAGCAACGTCACGCCGGCTTCCAGATCGGCAAGAACATTGTCCACGTCCGACGCGATCTCAAAGCCTGGCGCGCCGTCCGGAGCCCCTGCAAAGCGGGCGGTCAGAGAATTCTGGTCCTGCGAAGAAAGCGTGACACCGGCCTTGAGGCGCATGCGGGCTGTCCAGCCGTTGGACAGTGCATGCTCGCTTCCGATTTCAATCGCGGGCGTGACCGAAAAATACGTCTCTTCCGAGCTGTCCACCCTGAGAGCCGTGGCCGAGTTGCCGGTCTCGGTGAAGCTGTCGCGGTCAAGATAGGCAAGATACAGATCCACCTGCGGCTTGGCGTAGAACCCGCCCTCTTCCAGCAGATAGGCCGCACGCAATTGCCCGCCTGCATAGGAGACGTTGTAGTCGCCTTTGTTGACCGCGCCAAGACCGCCGAAGGTGATGGTTCTGGTGGTTTCATAAGCGCCGATGCCACCGGAAACAGCCCCTGCGATCAACAGGGCACCATGCTGGTACTTCAGCGTGCCCCCGAGATGAAAGCGGTCGCTCCGGGCACTGGCACTGGCGTTGCTGTCCAGGGTGCCCTGCTCGTATCCAAGCCCGAACCCGGCGTACCAGTCTGTCCAGACCTGGTACTGCCCGCCAACGGAAACGCCGCCGACGCGTTCCTCAAAGCCGATCCGTTCCGCTGTTTCGTCAACACTCAGAAGACGCCCCTGCGGGCGTAGCCAAAGGCAATCGCCCTCGCGTATGAACGCATGGGCCCCACCTTCAACGGGACACGAGAACAGACTGTTCGTAAAATTAGCCGCGGAGAACAAAGAGGCCGTCTCGGTGTTGAGCGCGATCTCCGGAGAAAGCTGATTGAGGGCTGTCCTCATTTCCCCGACAGATCCCAGATTGAACAATCCCTGGATCACCGGACCCGTCTCGCCGGTATCGCCGGTATCGCCGGTGTTGATCGCGTTGAGCGTGGTCAGGGTGTTTGTCTGGTTCGAGTTGAAAGTGCCTGCCTCGGCATTGAAGCTGAAGTTGAGCGCCACATCGTTCGCGTTCGGGTAGACCAGTTGAACCTCGGTCAGCGGATTGGTGAAGGTCTGCATGGTGCCGAGCGCAAGCCCGCTGTCGGTGACCCCTCCCCCTGCACTGACGATCGTAAAGAGCCCGACAGGATCAGCGCCTGTCAGATTGAGATCGACGGTACCGGCCAGATCTGCCGTGCCGGTGACCGTTACACGATCATTGGTGCTGCTTGCCCGGTCCACATCGACAACAAGAGATCCATCAGCCGTCTGCACGAGATTGCCGTTGATGGTGACCGCTGCAATAGCCCCGCTGCCGCCTGCTGAAAAGACACCCCCGTTGGTAACAGCGCCGTTGATCGTGCTCGTCGCATTGAGGGTGCCCCTGTTGGTCACCGCCCCATTCAACGTTCCGGTGGTCGTGAGCGTCGCGCCGGTCGCGTTGGTCAAGCCGCTGGTCGCGATCAGCGTCCCCGCATTGGAGAGCATCGCGCCTGTGCTGTTGACGATCGTATCGGCCGACAGCCGCCACCCTGCGCCAACCGAGACACCGGTCGTGGCTGTGGAGGTGTTGGTCAGCACGCCGATGCCGGTCATGTCACCGCCTGCGACACCGAGCTGTCCGCTGCCCTGATTGGTGAGGTTGCCGGTCACTGAAACATCACCGTCCACGACATTGATGGTGCCGTCATTGAAGATCGAACCGGTTGTCGTTGAGGCAAATGTTGCTGTGCCGCCGCCGGGGCCATTGAAGTTGATGACGCCATTGGCCAGATTGTTGATCGCTCCGGCATCGCTCACCGTGCCATTCGTGGCAACATCGATGAGAGAACTGTTGTTCAGGGTGTTGCCGGTGCCCTGAAGCGTCGCATTTGCACCGATCCGGATCGTGCCGCTGGAATTGGTGATGACGGCCGCGGCAAGCGTGTTGCCCGCGCCAATTGTCACCGTCCCCGCATTGGTCAGCGTGTTGATCGTCTCATCGCCCTCCAGCGCAAACGTTCCGCCAGTCACCTGAACACCGGCCGTGGCCACAAGCGATCCGCCATCGGTGGACAGCGTTCCGCCTTCAACCGTGACACTGGCCGACGAAAGCGCGCCCGTCCCGTTCACATTCAGCTGACCACCGCTGACAGTCGTGTTGCCGACAAGCGTTCCGCCTGCGTTCTGGTTGAACACACCGCCCGAGACGACAAGCGCGCCGCCAATCGCCCCGGTGTTGGTTGTCGTGCCGGCGCTGTTGGAGGCATTAGCGGCAATCGTTCCCGTGTTGGCGAAAGTGCCGCCGGTGTTGACCAGAGACGCAATCGTGCCGGCATTCGATCCGGTGCCGGCGCTGGTAACCGCCCCCGTCGTGCCCCAGGCCTGATTGGTGAAGCTTGCGTTGTTGACGACAGCCCCGGCTATTGTGCCCTGGTTGAAGAGCGTGCCCGACGTCACCGTCGTACCGCCGGTGTAGGTGTTGGCGCCGGTCAGCGTCAGTGTGCCCGCACCCGCCTTGGTCACGGTGCCGAAACCGGAGATGACGTCTGACAGGGTCACGGCGTCAGAGCGGTTGAAGACAAGCGCCGCTTTGTTGGTGATGTCCCCGGCCACACTGCCGGTCGTACCGCCGTTGCCGAGCTGCAAGGTGCCCGACGTCACCGTCGTGCCGCCGGTTTAGGTGTTGGTGCCGGTCAGCGTCAGCGTGCCCGCACCCGTCTTGGTCACGGTGCCGGAACCGGAAACGACGCCAGACAGGGTCACCGCGTCCGAGCGGTTGAAGACAAGCGCCGCGTTGTTGGTGATGTCCCCGGCCACACTGCCGGTCGTGCCGCCGTCACTGAGCTGCAAGGTCCCCAACGTCACCGTCGTGCCGCCGGTGTAGGTGTTGGCGCCGGTCAGCGTCAGCGTGCCATCGCCGATTTTCTCCATCGGTCGCGCCCCGCCCGTTTCGGATATCACACCTGATTGTGTTGCTGAGCCTGTCAGCACCTGGAGCTGGGTCGTGTTCGAATTGATGTCTATCGGCGCTGCACTGGTCACGCCGTCGGCGTAGTCGATCACCGAGCCTGTTGTGGTGATGGAAAAACTGCCATCGCCGCCCGCAGCCGTCGTTGCCAGGCTCAGGGTCCCTTCGGAGACGGTGATCGTGCCGTCAAACCCCGTATTGTCACCGGAAAGCGTGAAGGTGCCGGTGCCGCGCTTGTTGACAAAGCCGTCGCCGCTGAACGATCCGCCAAAGGTGGTGCTCGCATTGTTGCCACCTGTGGTCAGCCTGGTCAGGGTACCAAAATTGTCCTCAAAGGTAACCGTTCCACCCGTCCCGGCGAGGGACCCGATTGTTTCGGACTCCGCAATGTTCAATTCGCCGCCATTCACAATGACGGCGTTGGTAACAGGCATAATTGATCCGGAAGAGCTACTTCGATCAAGCTTCAATGTACCGCTTTTGATTGTTGTCGATCCAGTGTAGGTGTTTTGGCCAGTGAGGGTAAATTCCTCGCCGTCAAAATCGATAACTAAGTTACCAGTGCCAGTCATGACCCCAGAAAACCTTCTGGAATCGGATGACTTGTGGTCTTTCAAGGTTAGCGTGTTTGCATTCAAGTCGACTACGCCTCGTCCAGAAATGTGGCCGATCACTTCATCGGTCTGAAACTCGATGGTTGCACTAGGGTTAAAACTAATGGTCGCGTTATCATCGACGGCGTCACCGTCGGCGTTGTTCAGAACCAAGGTTCCATCACCGACACTAAAATCAATGCCAACGCTCTTTCCGGTCAATGTCAACGTTCCGGTTCCACCGTATCTATTGACATCGATGTAAACTCCCCTGTCGAGTTTGATGTCCACATCGATGGAGGCAGAGCCACTTCCTGTGACGTCTATTGTTTTATCTACTCCTGACTTTCCTTCCAATTCTCCGGTGCCATCTATTCTTCCATCACCGGCGAAATTGATGTCATCAAACGGCGTCAACGCGTTGATCGTTGTGGTCTGACCGTCGGCAACATCGATCTGCTGAGCCTGCACATCGGTTGCGGCAAAGGTGACAATGCCCGCGGCGACAAGTGACGTGGACGCCAGAAGGTGTGAATTCAGAAGCCACCTGGTTGGCACTCCACACGACCTTGAAACCGGGGGCCGGTTTCTACAAAAACCAAACTTGCAAAGCGTCACATCGATCCGTTTCGTTGTTACAAAATCAGCTAGACCTGCCGGCACGACATGCGCGTCGAAACGCGGGATCCCCGAGGTTCGGACCTTGTTACAGGCGGTCGGAAAGATTGAAACGTATCATCCGTATTTTGACCGATATGCGCTTGCATTTGTCCGATATGCGCATACATGTCCAATTTGCCGGTGCTCCAAGATCAGCTTGAGCGTGCGAACTTCCAAACAGACAAAAGAGCCGCGATTCATGAAAAGACGTTCACGGCGGATTGCGCCTGTCTTCGTTGCATTACTTCTGCTTTTGACAATGAGCGTCGAGCCAACGGCAGCTGAACCGGCTTTGAATTGCGAGCCTGGACAGGCGAATGGCACCGAGAACACTCTTTCAGAAAACCCTGAAGACCAGCTACGCGCCCTGAATTTTGAATACTATCTTGATCCCACAAACTCTCTTGAAGCGAATGAGATAGTCCGTCAGGATTTTTCCAGGACAGACTGCACCGCAAAGGCTCAGTCGCCCTTCCCGGACCAGGCCCTTTGGCTTCGCTTCACCGTTCAGAACCCGCATGACAGCCCCAAACAGTGGGTCATTGCATTTGCCGAGACGATTCATGACGATTTGACTTTGTATGAACAACGCCAGAACGACATTGTCCTCGTTGCCAGAGATGGCCGATCCGTAGCGTCGAGCGAAAGAGCATCGAGAACGATAAAGCCCGCGTTGCCGCTGGCCGTGGAACCGGGCGAAAACAGGGCCTTCTATTTTCGTATCGCCGGCACCGTTGAGCCAACGGTAACACCGGTGATCGCCACGCCGAACCTGTTTTCCGACTGGTCCACCAGCGTGATGATTTCAACTGCGCTGTTCTTGAGCTTTGTGCTTTCGATCATCGTTATCAGCCTGATTATTTTCCGTCAGGTAGAGACCCGTTTCTATAAGTATTATGCACTGTATCTGAGCTGCCAACTCATATTCACGTTTCTCTACGACGGCTGGCTAAAACACATATTTGGCATTCATGTTCCGGTGAATTTTCTTTCACCGTTTATGTTCTTCCTAACCGGCGTTGGTGTTGTTGCAATCACGCAATATTGCAGAATACTCTTGGAAATCGACGCAAGGAATTCGCGTTTTCGCATCCTGTTTACTTTACTGATTGTCGCCGCAATCGTCACGACCAGCCTTGCCGTACTCGACCCCTGGACATTGGCGCTCCCCTTGCACCTGTCTTATGTGCTCAACCCGATTGTCCTGCTGTTCGTCTCCCTGTTCATGATCAAAGAGGGCGTGCCGCAGGCAAAGCCGATCGCATTCGCTCTTCTCATCTTTACCTTTGGGTTGGTTTTGGCTGTTTATTACTTCATTTTCCCTCTGGAAATCACGCGTGCAACCTATGCATACGAGCTTCTTCTGCAAAAACCTGTCGCCTGGGGTTACTACGTTGCCGTTGTCGGAGAAACGACTTTCATGATGATCGCCATTTCGGTCATGGTCAAAACGATGCAGAAGCAAAAACTGGCTGCCATGATGGAAACGCATACCTTGCGGGGCGATGTCACGGTGCAGGCTGAGGCGCTGAAAAACACCGGTGCGAGGCTGGATGCGCTGGAAACGATCTTGACCGAAGACCCGAACAACAACCTGTTGCCCCCTGCAGAAAAGCAATTTCTGGAACGGGTCACCGCGTGCTTGCTGGCCAACGTGAGCGACGAAAACTTCGGCGTCAAGGAACTGGCAACCGCACTTGCAACAAGCGAGAGAACATTGGCCCGGCGACTGAAAAAGACGCAAGGCCAGACCTCGGCGGCTTTCATCCGATCCGTTCGGCTGAATTTCGCCCGGGACCAGATCCTGATGCGCCAGCACACCACAATCGCTGAATCTGCCCGTTCTGCAGGGTTCTCCAGCGTCAGCCACTTTTCGAAGATGTATCGTCAGGAATTCAATGAAACGCCGAGCGGAGCGTTGAAAAACGCGACGAACAGCACAAAAAATTGAGTTCAGCTCAATCCGGGCACCGGATCAGGGGAGCTTCCCTTGAAGCCCCCTTCCCTTTGCGGCTTCCTGTCCGGTTTGAATTCGCTTTCGGTGTCTCGGACCGGGATATCCAGGCGCCGGCATCCGCGATTAGAAAGATCTGTCGCCTGCAGCGGGACCAACTCGGAATGGAAGACCATCGGCAGCAATGGCTCGGCTGCTCAGCAGGATGTGTTCCATTTGCATGTCAACATCGTGCCGTGGAGGCACAATGTTGGACAGGACATCAAGTGGACACCCGATCCGGCAATTCCGGAACGCTTCAACGCATTGCTGGTAAGAGCGAACATGTCGCGGGACATCGGCTGAATGCACCCTATTTGCCCGTTGCAACAGCCAGAGGCAAGGAAACACGTCTTCCTGTCTGGATCAGCACCACACCTCCAAGGATCAGCGCCAGTGCCAGGATTTCAAGCGACGTGATCGTCTCTCCGATGGCAGCGCCGATGATCACTGCGACGACGGGCGCGATATAGGTCGCGCCAGCCGCGCGAACCGGACCAAGCTTGTCGATGATGAAATAGTAGATCAGAAAAGCACCACCGGTTCCCAGGGCCCCCAGGCCGATGACTGCGCCCCACATCGCGTGGGCGTCGGTTGCTATTGCGCCGATGCCGTCGAAATCCGTCAGCACAGCCAGGGTCAGAACCGCCAGCCCGGTCTGCCAGGTCGCCAGAGCGAGCGGTGGCAGCTTCAGCGGCGACAGGAAACGGCGCGCATAAACGAAGGACGCACCGACGCTGATCGTTCCGGCCAGCATCCAGAGCACGCCGGCACTTGAGACACCCGCCGCCCCTTCCCAGGGCCGCGCGCTCAACACGATCCCCGCGAAGCCGAGCAGGACGCCGGCAGCCATCTGACCTGTCGGCCGGTCTTCGCGCAGAAACAGGACGGCACACAGGAAGGTGAAGATGGGTATGGCGCCGCTCAACAGGCCTGCGACACTGCTCGGCAGCAGTGCGGTTCCGGCGACGAAACCGTAATAGTAAAAGCTCGTCGCCAGCAGCGACATGACAACGAAATGCGGCAGGTGACGCAAATGATCCCGGCGGATGACCCCGGCGCGCCACGCAATGACGGCCAGCGGCAGAAACCCGAACAGCACGCGCAGGAAAACCGTTTGCGCCGGTGAAATCAGCTCTGTGGCCCATTTCATGTAGATGAAGTTCGAGCCCCAGATGAGACCGAGCGCGACAAGTGCGGCGTAGGCGCGGATCATGATATCAGCCTTTCAGACAAAACGGTTGAGGCGCCATGGTGGACCCGGCAGAACCCGGCAGCGTTCCTGTCCCGGCTCCGCCGTCGCGGCAGCCCGCCTGCCCGGTCAACCAGCGCTTCCGGGAAAAATTTTTCTACAGATGACATGGACATCTCCATGCGATCGATTGACCAGAAAAATAGCCGATACAGCGAGATCTTTCGCGCCAGAACGAAACGTGCCAAACTGTAGAAAAACTACAGGCTAGTCATGTCGATTTCCCGTCGTTCACTACCGCCCCTCAACGCATTGCGTGCCTTTGAAGTCTCCGGCCGCACCCTGAGCTTCCGTGCGGCCGGAGAAGAACTGGGTGTCACCCAGGGCGCCGTCGCCCAGCAAGTCCGGCTGCTCGAGGATCACATCGGCCTTGCCCTGTTCGAACGTCTGCCGCGCGGCGTCGCCCTCACCTCCCAGGGCGCGGCCTATCTCTCTGATGTAACACGGGCGTTCGACACGCTGGGCGACGCGACCGAGCAGCTTCTCGTGCGCTCGGAGGCCGTGACAATCAGTGTCACGCCGACCTTCGCGACCAGGCTGCTGATCCCGCAGCTCGCCGCGCTCAACGCGGCGTTGCCGGGCATGGAACTGCGCACCGTCGCGACGGAAGCCGTTTCGGACTTCGACCGCGATCAGGTGGATATTGCCGTGCGCCTGACACGTCCGCCGTTTCCGGCCTCATTCGAGGCGTGTCTGCTGTTCCGGCAAGAGCTTGTGCCCGTGGCCAGCCCGCACCTTGTCGGCGCCCTGCCTCTGCCTCTGACACCCGGTCAGATTCAGAAGCTGCCGCTCCTGCACGACGCGCACAACCATTTTCCGAAGTTTTTCAGCTCCAGGGGATCACTGCCGGGCGCGGTGTTCAACCAGACGGGACATGCTCTCGATGCGGCACTGGCCGGTCAGGGCGTCGCCATCGTCTGCCGGACGTTCGTGCAGGCCGACCTCGACGCGGGCCGGCTCATCGCGGTCGCCGACACGAGGCCGTCGACCGGGCCCGACTATTACATCGTCCGTAAGCGTGTTTCCTCGCCAAGAAAGGCCGTGGACGCGGTCTGGGACTGGTGTATCGCGACCTGGACAATACACCCGTCGGCAGAGCACCGGCGGCCCGGGCCGTGAAAAGCACGACGGCGGCTCCCCTTCCCGGTCTGCCGGATGTCGCGCCCCGTTCCGCTTGTCATCCTCGAACAACATGTCCACCTGTTGCTCTCAGTCCTCGCCGCGTCCGGTCCGGCCGCGCATCTTCTTGATCTGACCGCGTTGTTTCTTGCTTTCCAGCCGCCGCTTCTTGGAACCCAGCGTGGGCCTGGTCGCCTTGCGCGGCTTCGGGCGTTCCGCCGCCTTGCGCAGAAGCTCCAGCAATCGCTCCAGTGCGTCCTCGCGATTGCGTTCCCGCGTCCTGAACCGGTCCGCCTGCAGGATGATTTCCCCGCCCTGGGTCAGCCGGCTGCCCGCCAGCCGCGCTGCGCGCGACTTGACGTCCTGCGGAAGCGTTTCATTACCGTCCAACTGGAAACGCAACTGGACCGCGGTGGAGACCTTGTTGACGTTCTGTCCCCCTGGCCCCGAGGCACGGATGAAGTCCTCGCTCAGATCATCCTTCAGGATGTGCAGGCGTTCGTTGACCGGAATACGGGAGGCAGCATGGGGATCCGCTTCACCCTCGTTCATTCCGTCCGGTCCTCTTCTGGCGGCCAGTCCAGTCCGGCGCCGTTGAGGATCAGCGACGTGACAGCAAGCTCGGTTTCAGCCTGAAATGCGGGGTCACTCAGGTCCCGGCCCGTCAAGGCCATGATCTGCACGGAAAAGTCGGCGTAATGCTGTGTCGTGGCCCAGATGGTGAAGATCAGATGCACCGGATCGACACGGCGCATCTTGCCGGCTGCGATCCAGCTCTCGATCACCTTGCATTTTTCGACGACAAGCCGCTTCAGGTCCGTCTGGAGGATCGGCAGGATCTGCGGCGCGCCCTGGATCACCTCATTGGCGAACAGACGCGAGGCTTCCGGAAACCTGGCCGAAATCTCGATCTTCTGGCGGATATAGGCCGCCAGTTCCTGCGCCGGCTCGCCATCCGGCTTGAGCGTCTTGAGAGGCGCGAGCCAGACTTCGAGAATATGGGCCAGCGTGGCGTTGTAGATCGCCTCCTTGGACGAAAAATAATAAAGAAGATTGGATTTGGACATGCCGGCATCCGCGGCGATCTTCTCCACGGTCGCGCCGGAAAACCCCTTTTTCGAGAATTCCCCGAGAGCTGCTTCCAGAATCAGCGACCGGTTCTTTTCCTGAATCCGGCTCAGTCCGGCCGGCTTCAATATGTCCTGCGGCTGCCCGCTCAATTCTACCATCAATCGTCCCGTTTCCACCTTGGGAGCCCGTCTAGGGTCCCGGTCAGAACCGCCGGTTTCCATTGAAAACACAGCGTTTCCGGTCGCTTCTGCTGGCCGCATGCCGCCAATGACCAGAAATTAGTCATGTCGACAGGATTTGCATCTTGACCATTTGGTCAAATCACACCTAGGGTATTTTGACCAGATGGTTGGAAGGCTAGTCGATCCCAATTCGCCCTGCAACGGGGTGTCTTGAAGGATTGGCCCGAACTGATCATCATACCCACAGCCGGGGTCAGCCGGCACCGGCAGATCGCCGGACAGAGACATCGGATCTCTTCGGGAAGAGGCAAGGCCCGCCGGAAGGATCCAGGGAACAGTTGGGGAGAGGACCTGCGCGGACAGCACTGCCATGACGGCAGTGTTGGTGCTATGCCTACTCTCGCCTTGTATGATCATCAGTCGGTCCATTGCTTTGCCGGGACCGCAAGGAGGACGCATGTCAGCACCGAGCCAGGCTGCCACCAACAATCTCGAAGCCTTCTGGATGCCGTTCACGGCCAATCGCCAGTTCAAGCAGACCCCGCGCATGTTCGTGGCGGCCAAGGACATGCATTACACCACGTCCGACGGCCGCCAGGTGCTTGACGGAACGGCGGGCCTGTGGTGCTGCAACGCGGGCCATTCCCGGCCGAAGGTCGTTGAGGCCGTTCAGAAGCAGATTGCCGAGCTCGACTATGCACCCGCCTTCCAGATGGGCCATCCGAAGGCCTTTGAACTCGCCGCCCGGCTTGCGGCGATGGCCCCCTCTCCGCTCGACCACGTCTTTTTCACCAATTCCGGTTCTGAAAGCGTCGACACGGCCCTGAAGATCGCCCTCGCCTATCAACGCACCATCGGCCAGGGCACACGCACGCGCCTGATCGGCCGCGAGCGCGGCTATCACGGTGTCGGCTTCGGCGGTATTTCCGTCGGCGGCATCGTTTCCAACCGCAAGACCTTCGGCACCATGCTGACCGGTGTGGACCACATGCGCCACACCCACGATCCGGACCGCAATGCCTTTACCAGGGGAATTCCGGAAAACGGCGCCGAATATGTCGAGGACCTGATCCGGATCATACAGCTGCACGACCCGTCCACCATTGCCGCGGTCATCGTCGAGCCGGTGGCGGGCTCGACCGGTGTCCTGATCCCGCCCAGGGGCTATCTGGAGCGCCTGCGCGAGATCTGCACCCAGCACGGCATCCTGCTGATCTTCGATGAGGTCATCACCGGGTTCGGCCGGCTCGGAGCGCCCTTCGCCGCCGATTTCTTCGGCGTGACGCCGGATCTCATCACCACCGCCAAGGGCCTGACATCCGGTGTCGTCCCGATGGGGGCGGTTTTCTGCGCGGCCGACATCTACGACGCCTTCATGACCGGCCCGGACCACATGATCGAGCTGTTCCACGGCTACACCTATTCGGCCCATCCGCTCGCCTGTGCCGCTGCGCTGGCCACACTCGACACCTATGAGGACGAGGGTCTTCTGACCCGCGCCGCCGACCTGGCCCAATACTGGGAAGACGGTCTGCATTCCCTGAAGGATTGCCCCAATGTCATCGACATCCGCAACCTGGGTCTGATCGGCGCGGTGGAACTGACGCCGATCGCCGGCGAACCGACCAAACGGGCCTTCTCTGCCTTCCTGAAGGCCTATGACGACGGCCTCCTGATCCGGACCACGGGAGACATCATTGCGCTGTCGCCGCCCCTGATCATCTCGAAGGAGCAAATCGACGAACTGTTCGGCAAGCTGCGCGACGTGTTGCACGCCATCGACTGACGGCGGACCGGCCGCGGTGCGTCGCACCCGGCCCGTCTTGTCCTTCCAGGGAGCTAACCAAGATGAGCAGACAACCAGCCACAGCGAGCCAGCTTGTCGATGACGAACGGGTCAGGGTCACCCGGTTCGACTTTGCTCCCGGCGCGGAGACCGGATGGCACCGGCACTCGATGGACTATGTCATCACCGCGCTGACCGAATGCCGGATGACGCTTGAAGAACCCAATGGCGAAACGCGCGAGGTCACTGTTCCGGCCGGTACGGTCTACCGCCGGGACGAAGGCGTCGAACACAATGTGATCAACGGCGGGGACGCCCCGATGTCCTTTGTCGAAATCGAACTGAAGTAACAGGAGGGTTTGCACATGGCAGCTCCGGGCGAAAACCTGAGGATCAACGCGGACCGTCTGTGGGACAGTCTGATGGACATGGCCAAGATCGGCCCCGGCGTGGCGGGAGGCAACAACCGCCAGACCCTGACGGACGCCGACAGCGAAGGCCGCAAACTGTTCCAGACATGGTGTGAGGAGGCCGGCCTGTCCATGGCGGTCGACACCATGGGCAACATGTTCATGACCCGCCCCGGCACCGATCCGGACGCCCTGCCCGTCTATGTCGGCTCTCACCTCGACACCCAGCCGACCGGCGGCAAATACGACGGCGTTCTGGGCGTTCTCGGCGGATTGGAACTGGTCCGCACCATGAACGATCTCCGCATCCGGACAAAACATCCGGTCGTGGTCACCAACTGGACCAACGAGGAAGGCACACGCTTCGCGCCCGCCATGCTGGCGTCCGGCGTTTTCGCCGGCGTTCATACCCAGGACTGGGCCTATGCGAAGGAAGACGCGGACGGCAAGACATTCGGCGACGAGCTGAAGCGCATCGACTGGGTCGGCGATGAGGAGGTCGGCGCCCGCAAGAACAAGATGCACGCCATGTTCGAACTCCATATCGAGCAGGGTCCCATCCTGGAAGCCGAAGGCAAGGACATCGGGGTGGTCACCCACGGCCAGGGCCTTTCGTGGACACAGGTCACCGTCACCGGCAAGGACAGCCACACCGGCTCCACACCGATGCCGATGCGCAAGAATGCCGGTCTGGCCATGGCGCGCATCCTGGAACTGGTCGACGAGATCGCCTGGTCCCACGCGCCGCACGCGGTCGGGGCCGCCGGTCATATCGACGTCTATCCCAATTCGCGCAATGTCATTCCCGGCAAGACCGTCTTCACCATCGATTTCCGGTCACCCGACATTGCCGTCATCAAGGACATGGAAGACCGGCTGAAGGTGGACGCAAAGAAGATCTGCGACGACATGGGCCTTGAGGTCGAATTCGAGAAGGTCGGCGGCTTCGACCCGGTCGAGTTCGACAAGACCTGCGTGGAAGCTGTCCGCAATGCCGCGGAACGCCTCGGCTACTCGCACCGGGACATCATTTCCGGCGCCGGTCACGACGCCTGCTGGATCAACAAGGTGGCACCGACCGCCATGATCATGTGCCCCTGCGTCGACGGCCTGTCGCATAACGAGGCCGAGGAAATCACCCGGGACTGGGCCAAGGCCGGCGCGGACGTGCTGTTCCACGCGGTTGTCGAGACAGCCGTGATCGTGGAGTAAGGAAACCCGTATGAACTGGTCCCGGCTCAAGGCCGGGACAGCGAAACAGCAAACGGTGCTGTCCCGGACCTGATCCGGGACCTGAGCTGTGACGGTATCGATGGATACAAGTGACGAGGCCTGACGAGGTCAACGAACAACGAGGGATACAGCAATGGCGAGCAAGGTAATCAAGGGCGGCACGGTCGTGACCGCGGACCTGACCTACGAAGCCGACGTGAAGATCGAGGACGGCCGGATTGTCGAGATCGGCCCGGATCTCTCCGCCGACGAGACGCTGGACGCGACCGGCTGCTACATCATGCCGGGCGGCATCGATCCGCACACCCATCTGGAAATGCCCTTCATGGGCACGTTCTCGTCCGACAACTTCGATTCAGGCACACGGGCGGCGCTCGCCGGCGGCACCACCATGGTGGTCGACTTCGCCCTGCCCTCGCCCGGCCAATCTCTGCTGGAAGCCCTGCAGATGTGGGACAACAAGTCCTCCATGGCCCATTGCGACTATTCCTTCCACATGGCGATCACCTGGTGGGGCGAGCAGGTCTTCAACGACATGCAGACCGTGGTTCAGGAACGCGGCATCAACACCTTCAAGCACTTCATGGCCTACAAGGGCGCCCTGATGGTGAATGACGACGAGATGTTCGCCTCCTTCTCGCGCTGCGCGGAACTGGGGGCTCTGCCGCTGGTCCACGCCGAAAACGGCGACGTTGTCGCCACGCTTCAGCAGAAACTGCTGGCGGAAGGCAACAACGGTCCGGAAGCCCATGCCTATTCCCGTCCGCCGGAAGTGGAAGGCGAAGCCACCAACCGTGCGATCATGATCGCCGACATGGCCGGCGTGCCGGTCTACATCGTGCACACATCGTCCGAACAGGCCCATGAGGCCGTCCGCCGGGCCCGTCAGAATGGCATCCGCGCCTATGGCGAACCGCTGATCCAGCACCTGACGCTGGACGACAGCGAATATAGACATGCCGACTGGGACCATGCCGCCCGCCGCGTGATGTCGCCGCCGTTCCGCGACAAGAAGCACCAGGACAGTCTCTGGGCGGGTCTTGCCTCCGGCTCGCTGCAGGTGGTCGCGACCGACCATTGCGCCTTCTCGACCGACCAGAAGCGCACCGGTCTCGGCGACTTCACCAAGATCCCCAATGGCACCGGCGGCCTGGAAGACCGCATGCCGATGCTGTGGACCTATGGTGTCGGCACCGGCCGGCTGACGCCGAACGAATTCGTCGCCGTCACATCGACCAACATTGCCAAGATCCTGAATGTCTATCCGAAAAAGGGGGCCGTTTTGGTCGGAGCCGATGCGGATCTGGTCGTCTGGGACCCGGAAAAGGAAAAGACCATCACCGCCTCGAACCAGCAGTCGGCCATCGACTACAACGTCTTCGAGGGCAAGCAGGTCAAGGGCCTGCCGCGCTACACGCTCACCCGTGGCCGCGTCGCCGTGGAAGACGGCACGGTCAACCCAAGCCAGGGCCATGGCGAATTCGTCTCCCGCAAGCCGTTCCAGGCCGTCAACAAGGCACTCAGCACCTGGAAGGACCTCACCGCCCCGCGCAAGGTGGAGCGGACCGGCATCCCGGCCAGCGGCGTCTAGGAAAGAATGGCCTGTTCCCCGGTCACTTCTGCAGAAGTAGCCGGAACAGGCCTCCTCTCCCGTCGGGAGAGGCGAATTGAAGACAGGACCGGTCTGCCCGATAGTGGACAGATGCCGAGCCATCATCGTCGGCGGAGCACAACCGGCTGGCCTGTCGGTCCGGACCCGACTCGTGTAGCGAGGAACTGAATGAACGCTCCAGCCAGCGCAAAGGACACCTCGATGGTGGAAAACAAGACCAGCGCCAGCCCGAACCGGGTGATCGATATCGACAACCTCTCGCTGACCTTCGAGACCAACGACGGTCCGGTGCATGCGCTGTCCGATATCGACCTGAAGATCGAGGAAGGCGATTTCGTTTCCTTCATCGGCCCGTCCGGTTGCGGCAAGACCACCTTGCTGCGGGTAATCGCCGATCTTGAACAGCCGACGGCAGGGTCGATCACGGTCAACGGCGTCACGTCCGAGGAAGCCCGTCTGAACCGCGCCTATGGCTACGTCTTCCAGGCCGCCGCGCTCTATCCCTGGCGCACGATCGCCAAGAACGTCGCCCTGCCGCTGGAGATCATGGGGCTTTCCAGGGCCGAGCAGCAGCAGCGTATCCAGAGGAACATGGAGCTGGTCAATCTCACCGGCTTTGAAAAGAAATATCCCTGGCAGCTCTCCGGCGGCATGCAGCAGCGTGCCTCGATCGCCCGTGCGCTTGCCGTGGAACCCGATCTCCTGCTGATGGACGAACCGTTCGGGGCGCTCGACGAGATCGTCCGCGACCATCTCAACGAGCAGCTCCTGCAACTCTGGGCTAAGACCAGCAAGACCGTGGTCTTCGTCACCCACTCGATTCCCGAAGCCGTGTTCCTGTCGACCAAGATCGTCGTCCTGTGCCCGCGCCCAGGCCGCATCTACGATGTCATCGAGAGCGACCTGCCGCGCGAGCGCACACTCGACATCCGAGAAAGCCCGGAATTCCTCAAGATCGCCCATCGCGTGCGTGAAGGCCTCAAGGCGGGGCATTCCTATGAGGATTGAGTGGATGGAAAAGAGACCCTCGTCGCCTCAGGTTCGAAGCTTGCAGCCGGCGCTCACTCTCCCCCCTTGCGGGGGAGATGTCTCCGGCAGGAGACAGAGGGAGGTGTCACCCTCCCGGAACAATCCTGCCTTCCTTGAATGCGCAGCACCGCTTCGCCCCCCTCTGTCCGTTTCCTGGACATCTCCCCCGCAAGGGGGGGGACGGGAGCAAGCGGAATTGCCATCACCCGTCCAGCTTCTCGTGAGCAGTGACGCATGACAGACATGCCCCTCTCCCCGTCCCGCAGCCTCAATCCGTTCTCCGGCCTCATGTCCGGCACGGCTGGTCCCGTCGCGATTGTCGTCCTGGCCATCATCGCCATCTGGTACATCGCCGCGGTCGCGCTCAACACACCGTTCCAGCGCGATATCTACGAACGGGCCGACCAGACAAATGTTCCCGTCAGTCAGCTTGTTACAGATACATTGTTCCAGGAACGGCCCGTCATGCCGGCGCCCCATCAGGTGATCGTCGAGATCTGGAACACCACGGTCGAGAAAAAGATCACCTCGAAGCGCTCGCTGATCTATCACACAGGCATCACCCTCTCCTCCACGCTGCTGGGTTTCCTGCTCGGAACCGCGCTGGGCATCCTGCTCGCCGTCGGCATCGTGCATTCGCGTGTGCTCGACAAGTCACTGATGCCGTGGATCATTTCATCCCAGACCATCCCGATCCTGGCAATCGCGCCGATGATCATCGTGGTCCTGAATGCCGTCGGCATCTCCGGCCTCCTGCCCAAGGCGATGATCTCCACCTACCTGTCCTTCTTCCCGGTGGCCGTCGGTATGGTGAAGGGCCTGCGCTCGCCGGAGGTCATCCATATGGATCTGATGCACACCTATTCGGCCACCCGGCTCCAGGCGTTCTGGAAACTGCGCCTGCCCTACGCAGTGCCCTTCCTGTTCACATCCATGAAGATCGGCATGGCCGCCTCGCTGGTCGGCGCGATCGTCGGCGAACTGCCGACGGGGGCCGTCGCCGGTCTCGGCGCGCGCCTGCTGGCCGGATCGTATTATGGCCAGACCGTTCAGATCTGGTCCGCACTGCTGATGGCCGCGTTCCTGGCCGGATCGCTGGTCGCCCTGATCGGAGTGATTGAAAAACACACGTTGAAGCGCATGGGGATGGCCGGATGAGCACGATGACAGCTTCCAAACAACGGTTTGACATGCCGGCAGCCCTGGCGTGGTTCATCGTCGCCATGGTGATCGTCGGCCTGTTCAGCCCGGTTTTCGGCGCCGAGATGGGGATCATGGATGTGCCGCGTCTCGCGATCTGCCTTGTGATCCTCGCGATCGCCGGCGTGCGTTACGAACTCGGTTTCATGCGCAACCGCGTGGGTGACCTGATCCTCGGCCTTGTGACCGTCCTTGCCGCATGGCTGCTGGTGACCACTGTCTCCAACCATCCCGGAGAGGCAAGACTCGGGTTCTGGGCTGTGACCGTGGCAACCTGGGCATCTGCCTGGCTGTTTGTCGAGCGCCTCGCGACCTGGAAAATCGCCTCCGCCGCCGGAGCCCGTCTGGTCAATCTGGCGATCCCGGCGATTTTCGGCTTCACCCTGCTGCTGCTCTGGCAAGTCGGTGTCACGGGTGCCGGCGTGCCCAAGGTCCTGCTGCCCGCCCCGTCCGAAATCTGGCTGCGTCTGACCACGTCCGTTCCGACGCTCTGGGCCGATTTTCAGCAGACATTCCTGAAGGCGGTGCTCGCCGGTTATGCTATCGGCTGCGGCTCCGCCTTCCTGACGGCCATTCTTGTCGACCGGGTGCCGTTCCTGCGCCGCGGGCTCCTGCCCGTCGGCAATCTGGTCTCCGCCCTGCCGATCATCGGTGTCGCCCCGATCATGGTGATGTGGTTCGGCTTCGACTGGCCGTCCAAGGCAGCCGTCGTCATCATCATGACGTTCTTCCCCATGCTGGTGAACACCGTCTCCGGGCTTGCTGCCTCCGGCGCCATGCAGCGCGGCCTGATGCGCACCTATGCGTCCAGCTACTGGCAGACGCTGTTCAAGCTGCGCCTGCCGATGGCCATGCCGTTCATCTTCAATGCGCTGAAGATCAATTCCACATTGGCAATGATCGGGGCCATCGTCGCGGAATTCTTCGGCACGCCCATCGTCGGCATGGGCTTCCGCATTTCCACGGAAGTCGGCCGCATGAACGTCGACATGGTCTGGGCCGAGATTGCGGTGGCAGCACTGGCCGGTTCCGTATTCTACGGCCTCGTCGCACTGCTGGAACGCGCGGTTACCTTCTGGCATCCGTCGATGCGGGGGTGACAAATTTGTTTTTCCGGCCGTCATTTGCATTGGGTGTTGTGCGCTTTCAGCGCAGAATACATCTGGGTTCCGGATCGGCGTTCGGCTGCGCCTCACTGGTCCGGAATGACGGTGGAGAGGTTGGTCATTCCTCAAGACGGAACCCGCTACCAGGTTCCCTTACTCTCCAGGATTTGCCATATACCGGCATGACCGATTTTCGGTGTTTTGCCCATATGGACACCAGCACAAACCAAGGCCTTTAAATGACCCCCAGTCGCGACATTTCCCGTCTCATCGAGATCATGGCTGCGCTGAGAACACCGGTGACCGGCTGTCCCTGGGATCTGGAGCAGACATTCGCGACCATTGCGCCCTATACGCTGGAAGAGGCCTACGAAGTGGCCGAGGCCATTGCCAGGAACGATCTTCTGGAATTGCGTGAGGAACTCGGCGATCTGCTCCTGCAGGTGGTCTATCACGCCCGCATGGCAGAGGAAGAACAGCAGTTCGACTTCGCCGACGTGGTCGAGGGCATCACGAAAAAACTGATCCGGCGGCACCCCCATGTCTTTGGTGACGAAAACGGCGACAAGCCGGAACTGGTCAAGGGCATCTGGGAACGGATCAAGTCAGAGGAACGCGCGGAAAAACGCGCCGAGCGCGAAAGGCTTGGCCTTGCCGAGCCCCACAAGGGCTTTCTGGACGACGTTCCGACGGCCTTCCCGGCCCTCCAGGAAGCCGACAAGCTGCAACGCCGCGCATCCAGGGTCGGTTTCGACTGGAACGACGCCCGTCTGGTGCTGGACAAGATCCGCGAAGAAACCCATGAGCTGGACGAGGAGCTCGCCAAGGGTGCTCCCGACAAGGACCGCATCACGGACGAACTCGGCGACACGCTGTTCGCGCTCGCCAATCTGGCCCGCCATCTCGACATCGACCCGGAAGAGGCCCTGCGCCGCACCAACCGCAAGTTCAGAAAGCGCTTTGCCGCCATAGAAGACCATGCCGAGAAATCGGGCACGACACTTGAGGCGATGACGCTGGACGAGATGGAAGCGGCATGGCAGGCGGCCAAGAAAGGCTGATCAAATCTCGATATTGGCTGCGAACATGTCCCGAAACGGCCCGCGCTGTTTGTCGGAGACACGGACCTCGACCGTGACGAAATCTTCGGCGTCCGAACGCTCGAGCACTTCCGCCATCTGGTAGAGTTTCGCCAGAAGCGCACCTTCGGCAACCGGCACGCGCACAGTCAGCAGATCGTCGTGCTGAGCCATGAAGGCGTCGATGCGGCTTGAGAGCTGGTCCACCCCTGCGCCGGTCAGCGCCGAAAGAGCAATCGGCCCCTCCGGTCCAGCGTCTTGCAGAAGCTTGTCACGATAGGCCTCGTCGAGACAATCGATCTTGTTCCAGACTTCGACCACCGGTGCCCCGGTAATCGCGTCGACGCCCAGAATATCCAGTGTCTTCTTGACGTCTTCGGCCTGCGCATCCGTATCAGGGTGCGAGATATCGCGCACATGCAGGATCAGGTCGGCTTCCAGAACCTCTTCCAGGGTTGCCCGGAAGGCGGCGACAAGGTGGGTCGGCAGGTCCGAGATGAACCCGACCGTGTCGGACAGGATCACCTCCCGTCCGTGCGGCAGCGTGACCTTGCGCAAGGTCGGGTCGAGCGTCGCGAACAGCAGGTCCTTGGCAAATACGTCGGATTCGGTCAGCCGGTTGAACAGGGTCGACTTGCCGGCGTTGGTATAACCGACCAGAGCCACCACCGGCTGCGGGATCTTCTTGCGTTTCTTGCGATGCAGTTCGCGGGTCCGGCGCACCTGTTCGAGCTGCTTCTGGAGAGCCATGATCCGGTCCTGGATCTGCCGCCGGTCGGCCTCGATCTGGGTTTCACCGGGTCCGCCCATGAAACCGGCACCGCCACGCTGGCGCTCCAGGTGGGTCCAGGAGCGCACCAGACGGCTCTTCTGCCAGCTCAGATGGGCAAGATCGACCTGAAGACGGCCTTCCTTGGTTCGGGCCCTGTCGCCGAAGATTTCCAGAATGAGGCCGGTCCGGTCGATCACCTTGGTCTTGAGGCGCCGTTCCAGGTTGCGCTGCTGAACCGGCGACAGCGGATGATCGATGACAACGAGATCCAGGTCCTCGCTGGCGACGATGCCAGCCAACTCCGCGACCTTTCCTTCTCCGAACAGGGTTGCCGGTTTGGGATTGTTGATCTTCACGACACCGGACTGAACGATATCGAGGTTGATCGCCGCGCTGAGGCCGATGGCTTCGTCAAGCCGGGCTTCCGGGCTCCTGTTGGATCGCAGATCCGACTGGCCGCCGTCCCCGCGCAGCTGGAGTACAGGCTCCAGTATCATCGCACGAAAAGGCTGGGGCAGACGATCCACCCCAGTGTCCTTCACTCTCAGCGATTGGTGCCCCGGTTCTTCAGAGCCATTGGATTTCGAGAATTCGTCCGCGCGAGACTTCGGTTTCAATCAGCTTGCCTTTTCAGCGTTTTCCTCTGCCTGATCGAACAGTTGAACAGGTCCGTTGGGCATAATTGTGGAAATCGCGTGTTTATAAACCAGCTGCGAATGCCCGTCGCGGCGCAGCAGGACACAAAAATTGTCAAACCAGGTTACCACACCCTGCAATTTCACACCATTGATGAGGAAAATTGTCAGAGGCGTCTTTTGTTTGCGAACGTGATTGAGAAAAGTGTCTTGGAGATTCTGTGCGCGCTCAGCCATAAGTGTTTTTATCCTATTTGCCCCGGATGCGGCCGAGCATCCGGCGTTTCAGAAGCTTATCGTCAATAGCCCTTGAAATTCAAACGCCAAGATATGACGAATCGCCCGCTTCTTGTCTTGCCCACCAGACAGGGCTGTCTGCCTCAGCCCGTCATTGCCTTGTTTTTGGCCCAAATCGGCCAATCGAATCATACCACCCGCAGATCAGTAGCAGTATGGAACAGTTCACGCAATCGGGATGCGACCGAACCCGGATGACCGTTTCCGATCATTTTTCCATCCAATCGTGTGACTGGCATGACGACAGTCGTCGCTGCGGTCACAAAGGCTTCCTTCGCGTTAAAAGCCTCTTCCAGACTAAACGGCCTTTCCTCAAAGGTCAGCCCTTCCTTTTTGATAATTTCAAGCACGACGGCCCGGGTGATGCCGCGCAGGATCCTGTCCTCCGCCGGACGGGTCACGAGCACGCCCTCCTTGGTGACGATCCAGGCGTTGGTCGATCCGCCTTCCGTCACGAACCCGTCCGCATCCACGTACCAGGCTTCCTTGCCGCCGTTTTCCCGGGCGTTCTGTTTGGCCAGAACATTCGGCAGCAAGGCCACGGTCTTGATGTCGACCCGCGGCCAGCGGTTTTCCGGATAACTGACGACCGCGATCCCCTCCTCGGCCTGGGCGGCGGCGGCCGCCGCGCTGGACGCGCGCGCGGTGACAACGATGGACGGGGCCACCCCTTCGGGCGGGAAAAAATGGTCACGTCTTGAAACACCGCGCGTGACCTGGATGTAGACAAGCCCGTCGCGCACCCGGTTCCGGCGCACCACCTGATGCAGGACAAAATTCACTGCGCTGCGTGCCATCGGCCAATCGATCCGAAGTTCGCCCAGGGAACGTCCCAGCCGGTCCAGGTGACGCGGCACATCGACGAGGTTGCCGTTCCAGACCTCGCAGACCTCGTAGACACCGTCGGCAAACTGATAGCCACGGTCTTCCACATGCACGGCGGCATCGGCGTGGCGCACATACTGGCCGTTGACATAGGCGATCCGGCTCATGCGTTCCTCCAGAAACGGGCGGTTCCACTCGAACCGATTGGGATTCTTGTGAGTTTTGACTACTCGGTCAAACAAATGCAAGGGCGGATAAGCAGCGCTCTGCCTCAAAAGAAGTCAAGGCTGACGCGGAACATCTGTTCGACCTGACGCACGCGGTTGGCAACCGCGAAGATGACGATCCGGTCCTGGGCCTGGATCTGCAGGTCTCCGTTCGGCGTCAACACCTCGCCTCCGCGAAAAACAGCGCCGACACGAATGCCGGACGGCAGGTCGATCACCCTGAGCGGCTTGCCGACCAGTGGCGACGTATCCAGAGCCTCCGCCTCCACGATCTCGGCAGCACCGTTCTGCAGGGAATGAACGCCCCTGATCCGGCCGCGGCGCACATGTTGCAGGATGCGCGAGATCGTGACGGCGCGCGGGTTGATGAAGGCATCGATGCCGAGCGCGTTGGCGAAAGCCGGATAGCTCGGATTGTTCAGAAGCGACAGGGAGCGTTTGCAGCCCAGCTTCTTGGCCATCACGGAGGACAGGATATTGACCTCGTCCTCGTTGGTCAGCGCCACCATCGTGTCCGCGTCGCCCGCGTCGGCTTCATTCAGGATGGTCTGGTCCAGCGCGCTGCCGTGCAGGATCACGGAACGTTTCAACTCGTCCGCGACGGCCATCGCCCGCTCCCGGGACGCTTCGATCAGCTTGATCCTGGTTCCCGAATGGCGCTGCTCCAGCGCTCTGGCGACATACAGTCCGATGTTGCCGCCGCCGGCGATCACGACCTTGGCGGCTTCCGGTTCTTCATGCCCGAAGATGCTCAGTGTTCTGCGCACCTGGTCGCGCCGGGCAACCACATAGGCAAGATCGCCGGTCAGAATGGAATCGCTGCTCTTGGGCACGAACAGCCTGTTGTTCCTGTAAAGACCGACCACAACGGCTCCCAGATCGGGAAACAGCTCGGTCAGTTGTCGAAGGGGCGTATCCACGACGGGACAATCCTCCTCGCACATGATGCCGACCACGACCACCTGATCGTCCGCGAACCGGACCGTTTCCACCGCTCCCGGCAGGGCAAGCCGGCGCAGAACCATCTCGCCAACCTCGATTTCCGGCGAGATGATCACGTCGATGGGCATGTGATCGCGTGAGAACAGGTTGCGCCAGCGCCCCTGCAGATAGGACTGGGCCCGGATCCGAGCCACTTTGGTCGGCACATTGAAGAGCGAATGGGCAACCTGGCAGGCAACCATGTTGACTTCGTCGTAGAGCGTCACCGCCACGATCATGTCGGCTTCTTCAGCCCCGGCCTGCGCCAGCACGTCCGGATGGGCGCCATGGCCGACGAACCCGCGCACATCCAGATGATCGCCGATCGCATTGATGAGCTGCGGCGAGGAATCAATCACGGAGACGTCGTTCTGTTCGGCGGCCAGCCGTTCGGCGATGCCGTATCCGACCTGACCCGCCCCGCAAATAACGATTTTCATGGAAAGAGTCCTTTCCCGCTTTGCCGTTTAACCCCGGGTGATACCCGGGTCTCAGGTCATGCCGAGGGTTTTCAGCTTCCGGTGAAGTGCAGAGCGTTCCATACCGACAAATTCGGCGGTCCGCGAGATGTTACCGTCGAAACGCTTGATCTGCGCTTGCAAATATTCGCGTTCGAAGATCTCGCGGGCTTCGCGCAACGGTACGGACATCAGGTGCTCGCCGGTACCCGACGTCGGCAAATTCGGAAGTGTTTCGCCAATCTCGGCCGGAAGCAGGTCTGCGGTGATCGTGCTGTCCGGCTCTCCCCGGCTCAGGATCAGCAGGCGTTCCACATTGTTGCGCAACTGGCGCACGTTCCCGGGCCAGTCATGGGTCTGCAGAACGGCCATGGCATCATCGCCGATCGGGCGAAGCGGTATTCCGGACGCAGAGGAAATCTGGTCCATGAAATGGTGGACCAGAACGGGGATGTCCTCCCGGCGTTCGGCGAGCCCGGGCACACGCAACGGCACCACGCTCAATCGGTGGTACAGGTCCTGCCGGAACAGCCCGGTGGCGATATGTTCTTCCAGGTTCTTGGAGGTCGACGACAGGATCCGGATGTCGACCTGGACCTTCTGCGTGCCGCCGACACGCGAAAAACTCTGCTCGACCAGAACCCGCAGGATCTTGCCCTGCGTTTCCGCAGGCATGTCGGCGACCTCGTCCAGATAGAGGGTGCCGCCGTGCGCCTCTTCCAGGGCGCCAATCTTTCGAAGATTGCCGTTCTCATCCTCGATGCCGAACAGCTCTTCTTCCATGCGCGCCGGCGTGATGGTCGCCGCGTTCAACACCACGAACGGGCTTTTCACCCGCGGAGACTGCTCGTGTATCATGCGCGCGGCCTGTTCCTTGCCGGCGCCCGAGGGGCCGACGATCAGGATCCGGCTGTTGGTGCCGGAAATCTTCTGGATCGTCTGGCGCAGATTGTGCGCGGCCGAGGAATTGCCGATGATTTCGTTGCTGTCGCCGCTGCGCTGCTTGAGGTCACGGATCTCGCGCCGCAGGCTCGAGGCCTCGAGTGCCCGTTCGACAATGTGAACCAGCCGGTCGGCCTTGAACGGCTTTTCGATGTAATCATAGGCGCCGCGCTTGATTGCGGAGACCGCCGTTTCGATGTTGCCGTGCCCGGAGATGATTACCACGGGCAGGTCCGGGTCCGTTTCCTTGAAAAGATCCAGCAGAGCAAGCCCGTCGAGCCGGCTGCCCATCAGCCAGATGTCCAGAACAACAAGCGACGGTTTGCGCTCCTTCACCGAAGCAAGGGCACTGTCGCTGTCATGGGCCGTACGGGTCCCGTAACCGTCATCGTCCAGGATGCCTGCAATCGTTTCGCGGATGTCGGTTTCGTCGTCTATGACTAGAATATCATGCGCCATGGGCAGCCACTGTCTGGTTTTGCTGTTCGGTATCCGGTTCGATGTCGGCCGTCGCGGCCAGAGACAGGCGAACCAGCGTTCCCGTATCGCCGGGGTTTGATTTCGGGGCGTCGAGCAGTTCGATACCGCCCCCGTGGTCTTCAAGTATCTTGCGGACGATGGCCAGTCCGAGGCCCGTCCCTTTTTCCCGGGTGGTCATGTAGGGCTCCAGCAAGCGGGCCCTGTTTTCCTCAGGCAGACCGATGCCATTGTCAATAACATCGATGATGATACGACCGCTGCCGGCAGGGTCCTCGCCGCGCAAGTGAACCGTGACCTTGCCGTCAGGAAGCCCCTCGCCCGTCCGGGCGCTGACGGCTTCCGTGGCGTTCTTGACCACATTCGTAAGAACCTGACCAAGCAGGCGCGCATCGAATACGGCCGGAACCGGCTCCGAGGGAACATCGGCGGTGACGCTCATATCCGGATTGGCGACTGATTGCATGAAGGCGGCGTCACGAACCGCCTCGCGCAGATCGCCGGACCTCTTTTTCGGCTTTGGCATCCGCGCAAATGAGGAGAAGTCGTCGACCATCTGGCCAATGTCGCCGACCTGCCGGACAATGGTGTCGATGCACTGGTCGAAGACCTCCCGATCCTCCTCGATCCGCTTGCCGTACCGCCGCCGGATCCGTTCCGCCGACAACTGGATCGGCGTGAGCGGGTTCTTGATTTCATGGGCGATACGACGGGCGACATCGGCCCAGGCGGAATTGCGCTGGGCGGAGACCAGATCGGTGATGTCGTCGAGCGTGACCACAAAGCCCTGTTCCCGCCGCGTCGACTGCTCCCGGGTGATGCGAACATTGACCGTTCTCAGGCGCCCTCCCCTGGTAATCTCGATCTGGGTTTCCGGCAGCCGCTCATTGTCGTTGGACAGAACCTCGGTGATGCACTCCTTCAATTCGGGAACTACCTCGACCAGGCGCTTGTTGAGAATCTGAACTTCGTCGAGCTGGAGGAGTTCAAGCGCAGAGCGGTTGATCAACATGATGGAGGCTTCGTCATCGACGCTGATCACGCCTGTAGAGACCCCGGACAACACCGCCTCGTTGAAACGCCTGCGCCGGTCGATCTGTTCGTTCGCCGCCAGCAACGCGTCCCGCTGCCCGAGCAACTGGCCCGTCATCTTGTTGAAGGTCGCCCCCAGGTTGGCCAGATCGCCACCGGATTTTTCAGTCCGGACCTTGACGGCGAGATTGCCCTTCGAGACGTCATCGGCGGCGGAAATCAGCGCCCTGATCGGCGACACCAGTCTGTTGGCGAAGCCGAACCCGATCCAGATGGCGGAAAGCAGCAGCACCAGCGCCACGCCGAGATAGACAAGCGCGAACGCCACCTGCACGCCGAACCGGCTGCTTTCCATCTGCTGATACTGCGATGCCCCGGTTTCGGTCAGGCGCAGATACTCGACCACACGCGGGTCGATGGCCCGGACCGCATAGAGATAGAAGTCTTCGTAGGCCGACAGCTTCCTGACGCCCCCGACCAGATTGGAACTCCCCGGAGCGATCAGGATGGGATCGCCGGATTTCGCCTTGAAGAAACTGTCCGCGGGCGGCAGCGGCACTTCGATGTTGGGGTCGAGGACGACCCGGGTCACCACCTCACCGTTTTCATTGAGAATATATGCGGCAAGGATCCCGCGCAGCGACACCTGGGTGGAGAAGAACTGGTCGAATCGGGTGGGTTCGAAATCATAGACCGCCTTGGCCCGGTCGATGTCGTTGGTCATGGCGATCAGGTCGCCGCGCAGGACCCTGGCATGTTCCTGCAGATAGGCCTGCGCCACGGTCAAGGCGTTGTCGATGATCTGCCGGGTCCTGTCCTCGAACCAGCGATCGAGGCCCCGGTCCAGCGTGACCGCGGCGAGTATCGCCATCAGGACAGCGGGAACAGCCGAGACAAGGCTGAACAGCGCCACGACCCGCACATGAAGGCGCGCCGCCGCGCGGCCCCGCCGCCGGGCCTGCCAGAGCTTGAGGATCTCGAAGGCAATGACACCAAGCAGGATGGCGGCAAGCGCGCCGTTGATGGTCATGGCCGTCATGATGACGTCACGGGTCGGATCGATGGAGGTCAGTCCCATCAGGATGACGAATGTCACCGCGATCGAGATGAGGGACACCATCATGATGGCAAGACCGGCACGGCGCAGGAACTTGCCTGCGGCGCTGGACTGCGCGACGGATCGCTGTTGTGCTTCGAGTATCATTCGGCCTCAGATGCCCGCCGGCGGCGCGAAAATACGCCAGCCTGCAAATCTTGCGGCAAAGTTATCACACAATGTTGCGAAATTGCGACACCCCGGAAAGCCTCTCCGGAAAAATGCGGTGGAAGACCGGATCCTCTCGGCCAGAACGTTGATATCTTTTGTTTAATTTATTTTTGCATTGCACAGCAAAGTCGGTGGATCGTACGGGCAGCGGGACCGCACGATCTTCTCGCAAGCCACTCGGATAGCGGTCGGCAGGAAACCTGCTGCGATGGCCGGACCACCCGGGATCCTTACCACCGCGAACCGGTTGGACCGGTTATCGCGTCGATCGCATCACCTGGATGTCGAGATCCCGGATTTTCTTGCGCAAGGTGTTGCGGTTGACGCCCAGAAGTTCGGCCGCCTTGATCTGATTTCCACGGGTGGCCGCCAGCGCGGCGCTGATCAGGGGATACTCGACCTCCCTGAGAATCCGGTGATAGAGCCCCGGCGGCGGCAGGGCATCGCCGAAGGTGTCGAAATAGCCGGACAGGTACCGTTCGACCGAACCGCCCAGGTTGACGGTCTCCGGAGCGTCCTCTTCCAGGGGCGACACGGCCGGCTGGCTGAGTTCCTGTTCCAGCAGACTTTCGCTGATCACATCCTGCGGATAGAGCGCGGCAAGCCGGCGAACGAGGTTCTCCAGTTCGCGCACGTTTCCTGGCCAGCGGTATCTGCGCAACAGATTGAGCGCGCCCTGATCAATCTGTTTTGCCGACAACCCTTCCTTTTCGACGATCGAGAAGAAGTGCCGCACAAGATCGGGAATGTCCTCGACCCGTTCGCGCAGCGGCGGCAACCGGATCGGTACGACATTCAGCCGGAAATAGAGATCTTCGCGAAACAGGCCCTGGTTGATCAGATGACGCAGATCCTTGTTGGTCGCGGCGATGATCCGCACATCCGTCTTGATCGGCGTGCGGCCGCCCACGGTAGTGTATTCACCCTGCTGCAGGACGCGCAGGAGACGCGTCTGGGCTTCCATCGGCATATCGCCGATTTCATCCAGAAACAGCGTTCCGCCGTCAGCCTGTTCGAAGCGGCCCGAACTGCGGTTTTGCGCCCCTGTAAAGGCGCCCTTCTCATGGCCGAACAACTCCGCCTCGATCAGGTCGCGCGGAATCGCGGCCATGTTGATGGCCACGAAAGGCCCGTTTCGGCGCTTGCCGTAATCGTGCAGCGCCCGCGCCACCAGTTCCTTGCCGGTCCCCGATTCCCCGTTGATCATCACGGTCAGATCGGTCTGCATCAGCCGGGCAAGGACCCGGTAGATTTCCTGCATGGCCGGTGAGCGCCCGACCAGCGGCATCCCCTCGCCCGCATCATCCAGTTCGACGACGGGTCTTTTCTTGGGTTCCTCCAGCGCGCGCTGGACGATGCTGGTGAGTTCCTTCAGATCGAAGGGTTTGGGCAGATACTCGTAGGCGCCCTTTTCCGAGGCCTTGATGGCAGTCATGAACGTGTTCTGCGCGCTCATCACCAGGACCGGCAGTTCCGGACGCATCTTCTTCATGCGCGGCAGAACGTCGAAGATATTCTCGTCGGGCATGACCACGTCGGTAATGACCAGATCGCCGTCACCGGAGGAAACCCACCGCCACAACGTCGAGGCATTCGATGTCAGCCGGACCGTGTAGCCGGCCCGGGACAGGGCCTGGTTGAGAACTGTGCGGATGGCTGCATCATCGTCTGCAACCAGAATTGTGCCACTCGGCATGGTCAATCAGTTCCTTTGCTTATCCGGCTGGGCATCGCCGCAACATCGCCCGAGAACGCGGGCATCAGAATCCGGAAAACGGTTTTGTGGCGCAGGCTGTCGCATTCGATCACGCCGCCATGATCGCCGATGATCTTGGAAACAAGCGCAAGTCCAAGGCCGGAGCCGTTGGTCTTGGTGGTTATGAAAGGTTCGAAGAGATGCGGCAGCAGATCGTCGGGCACTCCCGGACCATTGTCCTGCACGCAGAATTCCAGAGGCAGACTGACCTTCTCGTCGGTCCCGGGCACGGACAGGCGCACGCCGGGCCTGAAGGCCGTCGAAATCCTGATTTCGCCGTCCGGATCGTCACCGATCGCCTCGCTGGCATTCTTGATCAGGTTCAGGAACACCTGGATCAGCTGGTCCTTGTTGGCAAAGACCGGCGGCAAGGACGGGTCATAGACCTCGGTAATTCTCTTGTCGCGCGCAAATCCGGAATCCGCGAGCCGTTTCACATGATCCAGAACGACGTGAATGTTCACCGGCTCGCGTTCGATCGGACGCTCGTCGGAAAACACCTCCATACGGTCGACCAGTTTCACGATACGGTCCGTCTCGTCCATGATCAGTCTGGTCAGCGCGCGATCCTCGGCGGGAACAGATTGTTCGATCAACTGCGCCGCACCGCGAATGCCCGACAGGGGATTCTTGATTTCATGGGCCAGCATCGCGGCAAGACCGGTGACCGTTCTGGCGGCGCCGCGCGAGGTCAGTTGCCGGTCGATCTTCTCGGCCATGGTCCGCTCCTGGAACATCAGCACCACCGCCCCGGGACGGTCGGCAACCGGCGCGGCGTTGATATCGACCACCTTCGGTGCGCCGATCCTGGGAGAGCCGATATCGACCTTGTACTCGTTGACGGGAGCGGCACGCTCGCGCACCTGCTCGATCAGCGTCAGCAGCGGACTGCCGAAAGGTACGAAATCGCTGATCGGATGCCGCCTCAGGACCGATACGCTCGATCTCATGAAGATCTCGGCGGCCATGTTCGCCGACTCGATGACACCGTCGGGAGCGACCAGAAGCACCGGGTGCGGAAGCGCATCCAGGATGATCGGTCCGTCAGTGGCAAGTGTGGCTGTCCGGCCGGTGGGAGACACTGTGTCCTTCACGCTGCTGTCCGTTCATTCGTGGTTGAGAACAATTCACTTGTCAGCCGGATGACTTCAGACGGCCTGCTGGATGTCATCAGGGTCTTGCGGACACCATCGGGCAATTCGCCGCCGAGGAGGCCGGCGGCATCGAAGTACCACCCGAGATGCTTTCTCGCGATCCGCACGCCGGCGTGTTCGCCGTAGTGCCCGAGAAGCGCTTCATAATGTTCGATGACAAGTTCGCACAATTCCTGCCCGCCAGGTGGCGGCAGCCGTTCGCCGGTCTCCAGGAAATGGCCGACATGACCGGGCAGCCACGGCCGCCCGTAGGCACCCCGACCGATCATGACCCCGTCCGCGCCTGACAGCGCCAGCATCTTGCGCGCGTCGTCGTATCCCCTGCAGTCGCCATTCGCGATCAGGGGGATGGCAACGGCCTGCCTGACGGCGGCAATGGCGGACCAGTCCGCAGAGCCCTTGTAGAACTGACAGCGCGTGCGTCCATGCACCGTGATCAACTGGATCCCGGACGCTTCCGCCCGCCGCGCCAGCTCTGGTGCGTTGATCGAATGTTCGTCCCAACCCAGCCGCATTTTCAAGGTGACGGGAATATCGACGGCGGAGACCGTGGCCTCGATCAGGGTGAGCGCATGATCCAGATCGCGCATGAGAGCTGAGCCGGAATACCCCGAGGTGACTTTCTTGGCCGGGCAACCCATGTTGATGTCGATAACGTCGGCACCGAGATCGGCAATGACCCTGGCCGCCTGCCCCATCCAGCGCGCTTCGCGGCCGGCGAGCTGAACCACGTGCAGGCCCCTGCCTTGCGATTCGGCCCGCATCTGCGTTTCGGCGTCTCCGCGCATGAAGGATTCGCTTGCCACCATCTCGCTGACCACCATGCCGGCACCGAAACGGGCGGCAAGCCTGCGGAACGGCAGGTCGGAGACCCCGGACATCGGGGCAAGAACGGACCGGTTGGACAATTCATGCCGGCCAATCGTCAGCGCTTTTGTCATCAGTGACACAGACTTTCTTTTCTGCTTACAGACTGTGCATATTGCAATCTGCCTATATTGTAGACAAATCCTGCAATGCAACAAGTCAAAAATTGCGGTGCTCACGGGTCATAGTTAAAGACGGATTGAGAACCACCCGCGCCTGGTCCGCGGGACCCTCGCAAGGAGACCGCAAATGGCAAAAACAGCGGCCGCTCTGGTCGTCGCCGCAGGGCGCGGCACGCGCCTGGCGGGCAGCGAGAATGCCCTTCCGAAACAGTATCGGCCTCTCGCCGGCCGTCCCGTGCTGACCCATACACTGAACGCCCTGGGGAATCACCCGCGCATTTCCTGTCTTTTGCCCGTGATTCACAAGGACGACACTGTCCACTACGAGACAGCGGCTGCGGCACTGCCGGGATCCTGCGCTAAGAAGCTCGCGCGGCCCGTTCATGGCGGATCCACGCGACAGCAATCGGTTCTCGCTGGGCTGACCGCTCTGGCGGACACGGATTGCGACTATGTCCTGATACACGACGCGGCGCGCCCATTTGTCTCGCCGGAACGTCCTGGACCGGCTGTTTTCAACACTTGATGACGGAGCGGACGGCGTGCTTGCCGCGCTCGCCGTTGCCGACACGCTCAAGCGGGCGGATGCCGGAGGGCGATCGATTGAAACGGTTGACCGAACCGGGCTTTGGGCGGCGCAAACGCCGCAGGCCTTTCCGCTGGAGCGGATCCTTGCTGCCCACCGCAACGCGGTCGGAGCAAACCGTCATGACTTCACCGATGATACCGGGCTTGCGGAGTGGGCCGGAATGTCCATTGTATTGAGCGAAGGCGATCCGTCGAACTTCAAGATCACTACCGCGGCCGACCTGAAACGCGCGGAACATCAGGCGACATATCAATTCATGCCCGCAACCAGATCTCATTTGCGGCCACTGGCCGAACTCGCAGATATCCGCACCGGGATCGGCTATGACGTTCATGCGTTCGAAGACGGCGACGCCGTGGTGCTGGGAGGGGTCACGGTCCCGCACTCGAAAAAGCTGAAAGGCCATTCCGACGCGGATGTCGTGCTTCATGCGATCACCGATGCCACGCTCGGCGCGATCGGCGACGGCGACATCGGTCAGCATTTTCCGCCGAGCGATCCGCAATGGAAGGGCGCGTCCTCCGACCGGTTCCAGACAGATGCCATGCGCCGGGTGTCGGATCTTGGCGGCCGGCTTGCCCATATCGACGTGACGATTGTCTGCGAGGAGCCGAAAATCGGTCCGCACCGGCAGGCCATCCGGGCCTCGATCGCAGCACTCTGCGAACTGCCGGTTTCACGGGTTTCGGTGAAGGCCACCACATCCGAGAGGCTGGGCTTTACCGGACGCAAGGAGGGCATGTCGGCGCTGGCCAGCGTCACGGTCCGCCTTCCGCTCGGCAACGAGGAGTAGAGCGCATGAACGACCCGTCACCGGACAGCCTGGACGACCTTGCCCCGCTCGCGGCATCGGTTCTGGATGCCCTGAAAGCCGCCGACCGGATGGTCGCCACGGCGGAATCATGCACCGGCGGCCTGATCTGCGCCGCTCTCACCGAAATCGCGGGCTCGTCCGCGGTCGTGGATCGCGGTTTCGTCACCTACTCGAACGACGCAAAGACCGACATGCTCGGCGTGCCGCGGGACCTGATCGAGACAGTCGGCGCAGTCAGCAGGGAGGTCGCCATTGCCATGGCGGAAGGGGCCTTGCGCCGGTCCGGGGCGGACCTCGCGGTCTCGGTCACCGGCATTGCCGGACCGGGAGGCGGCAGCACCGAAAAACCGGTGGGCACTGTTCACTTCGCTCTTGCCCGCAAGGACGCACCGACGGAACACCTTCACCGCCTGTTCCCCGATACCGGCCGCCAGAAGATCCGCCTTGCAACCGTTCAAACTTCTCTAATATCGATTTTAAATGCAATTTCCGAAGTAAAATCACATTAACGCTTCAACAAGGTCTTGCTGGGTTTCCGGTCTCGCGCCCCCTATGGTCCGCTTGTCTCGCCTGAACGGAAACCACGCAAAGCTTAGCCATGATGAAGTATTCGATCCTTCTGCTTGTCACCTTGTGCCTGTGCGGTGTGGCCAAGGCCGACGCGACCACGACACCTGGCGACTTCCACCTGATTTCCAGAGACCGGCACGGAATTTTCGTTGGCAGCCACAAACTGTTTCAGGACGAAATGCTGGGCACGAACAAGGTGTCCTATTGCCGGCGCACCTATTTTGTTCGCAGTCATTCGGTGGCCTGGGTGCAACTGGAAATCGAGCGCGGACACACCGTTCAGATCGAGTACAATTTCAGGCGCGGCTGGCGCCCGGTCTGCAATCACCCCGAACTTCAGGTGACCCTGAGCGACCTCGGCATCAGCATCAGCGCCAACGAAGTTCTTGCCAGCGTGGATGAAAGTGCATCCGGCCAAGGACGGCTGTCCGCCATCGGCGCCATGTTCCAGGCCGGCAGGACCGATGCCGGCGACAGTTCGTACCACACCCGCTAGCGATCCTCGCCCCCCCCTGGCCTGTCGGTCTGCGAGCGCCTGACCAACCGGACGGATCTCACCGGAAAAACCGGCGCTTCAGCAGCAGACAAAACCAAAAGAATTTTAATCAAATTGCCCGGGCGTCCAAGAGAAGTCCTACAGAGACTTTTGCTAATATGATCATTGACAGGGGTCAATTTCGTTAGACGAATTGTGGGTACGGGGAACGTATATGTCAGTCCAGCGCATTCTTCTTGCGGCCGGTATAATCGGTCTGGCCAGCACCGGAGCCGTTGCCGGGGGGAAACTGCCCAAGTCCGGAGATACATACATCATCTCCCGGGACGACAACGAGATGTTCCGGGGCTCTCACCGGATTTACAGACGCATGGCCGACGGACTGATCAAGGTCCAGTATTGCGGCCGATCCTACTGGGTTCGCTACGCGACCGTCGCCTGGACGGAACTTGAGGTCAAGCAGGACTATGTTGTCCGGGTCGAATACAACAGGGGCAAGGGCTGGCGCCCGATCTGCGCACATCCGGAAACCCAGGTCACGCTCGACGGACTGGGCATCAGCGAGGATCCGCGCATCGTGGTCCAGAATGACGGCATCACCGAAAGCAGGGTGAACCGGTTCGCGGCCATCAGGGAATCCTTTCAGACCGAACCGGCGGGCAAAGCGACAAAATCCTATCACAGCAAATAGACCGGTGCTGAACCCGGCAATGGTAAGGCTCGGGTAAGCGATCGAAGCTAGAATTCATAAAGGGAACGGGCGGCGCAACAAAGTATATAGGGAAATCCTGAGATGAAACGCTCCCGGCTGATCCTTGCGGTATCGATGCTCACCAGCTTCAGTCTGGCAGGCGAAGCCATTGCCCAGGGCGATTTCTACATTCGCTCCCAGTATTCCAACGGCACATTTACAGGCTTTCATGAAATTCTGACCCGGCCTAAGGACGGCTATCACGAAGCCCGCTATTGCGATCGGACCTTCTGGGTCTCCTCCGGCACCGTGATCTGGACGGAAGAAGAGGCGGCCGCGGGCCGAAGACTGATTCTGGAAGAAAATGTCGGCTCCGGCCGCAGGATCGTGTGCGCCGACTACGCGGATTTCGCGACGCTGGATGATCTGGGTCTGAAAAAGGCCGAAGTCGAACGCATCCGCGGCAAGAACGAACCCCGTGACATGCAGTCCGGTCGCATCCGCATCATCCGGGACGCCTTCAAGCAATTCAAATAGGATGTCTCCGGAAAACCGTCAGGTTCCGTAAACCTGATCGGCCCGCGCCTCGAACGCGGTTGAGAACTTCCGGAAAGCCTTGTCGAACATGACCCCCATGAGCGACCCCAGCGTCCTGCTTCGGAATTCGTAGGATATGAAGAAACCGACAGTGCTGCGCCCGTCCCCTGCCTCCTCGAAGGTCCAGGTGTTCTCCAGATGCTTGAAGGGGCCGTCCAGATACTCCACCAGGATTGTCCGTTCGTCCGGCTTCAGTTCAACCCGGCTGGTGAAGGTTTCCTTGAACAGCTTGTAGGCAACGGTCATGTCGGCGACAAGGACCGTACGTCCGTCCTCGAGTTCCTTGCGCCCGCGCACATTCAGATCCTGGCACAGCGGCACGAATTGCGGATACTGTTCCACATCCGCAACCAGCCGGAACATGTCATCCGCGCAGTGATTGACCTTGTGGGTGGAGGAAAAGCTGGGCATTCAGGTTCACGGGTCCTGTTGCATCAAATCATCAGTGACCGAGCTTGGCCTTGCGCGCCGCCCGCAGATCGGCGAAATCCTCGCCCGCGTGGTGCGAGGAACGCGTCAGCGGACTTGCCGACACCTTGAGGAAGCCCTTGGCGTAGGCGATCCGCTCAAAGCCCTTGAAGTCCTCCGGCGTGATGAAGTCCATCACGGGATGATGCTTCTTGGACGGTTGCAGGTATTGCCCGATCGTCAGGAAATCGACATCGGCCGCCCTGAGATCGTCCATCAGCTGAAGCACCTCGTTGCGGACCTCGCCGAGCCCGACCATGATGCCGGACTTGGTGAACATTTCCGGATCGAGTTCCTTGGCCTTCTGGAGAATACGAATCGAGTGGAAATAGCGGGCGCCCGGCCGGACCGTCAGATATTTCGACGGCACGGTTTCCAGGTTGTGGTTGAACACATCCGGCTTCGCCTCGACGACAATTTCAAGGGCGCTGTCCTTGCGCAGGAAGTCGGGTGTCAGCACTTCGACGGTCGTCGAAGGCGACGTGTTGCGGATCGCCTGGATCACATCGGCGAAATGCCGTGCGCCGCCGTCCTCCAGATCGTCCCGGTCTACGGAGGTGATGACGACATGTTCCAGCCCCATGGCGGCGACCGCGTCGGCGACGCCCTGTGCCTCCTTCGGGTCGACCGGACCCGGCATGCCCGTGCGCACGTTGCAGAAGGCACAGGCGCGGGTGCAGGTATCGCCCAGGATCATGAAACTGGCATGCTTCTTCGACCAGCATTCGCCGATGTTGGGGCAGCCTGCTTCCTCGCACACGGTTACCAGGTTGTTTTCACGGACCACTTCCTGGGTCTCGCGATAGACCGGTGATGTCGGCGCCTTGACGCGAATCCATTTCGGCTTTCGCTGCACCGGATTGTCCGGGCGATGCGCCTTTTCCGGATGACGCGGCCGCGCATCGGAGGTCTGCTGAGGGCGATTGAGCGTGTCGACGATCGTAACCATGGGTTCTAAGTGTCGCTATTGCCTTGATAGGTCAAGCCGTAATGCCGGCGAGACTGCTATGTGATTATTGCAGGACTGCACAGTTTTTCCAGCTTCGCGCGCGCATTGTCCGTCAGTGGATGGGACTTTCTTGTGTCCTCGTTCATCTGAACGATCACCGTGACAGCCTTCGCAACCGGTGCCGCGTCCTGAAACACCGTCTGAAACAGTTTGAACGAGCTTCTGCCGATATCCAGAACCGCTGTGCCGATCTCCACCTCGCCCGGCCAGTTGACCTCGGCGAGGAAGTCCAGTTCCAGCCGTGCGATCACAAAGGCAGCGCCCGTATCGGCAAGCCCGTCGCCGACGATGACTTCGACACGTCCTGTTTCCAGGAAGGTCGCGAAGACAGCGTTGTTGACATGTCCCTGACGGTCCGTATCCGCGTAGCGCAGCTTGTCTCTGGCCTTCAGCGGGAAATCGGCGATCGAAGTCAAGAGATCGTCCCGCCCGTCACTTGAACAGTTTCTTCCACAGGAACAGGAACAGGATCGCACCGACGACGGAAATGATCAGCCTGTCGAGAATGCCGCCGGTCACATTGAGATCGAAAAGAGACGCCAGTTCGCCGCCGACAAGGGCACCGATCAGGCCGACGACCAGGCTGCCCAGGAACCCGCCCCGGCTGTTCAGAACCCGGTGGGCGACGGCGCCGGCGATGAGGCCGATGATGACTGTGATGATCAGACCCATCGCGGGCTCCTTTTCCAGACCAGACTTAAGCGATCAGCCGCGCAAGCAGCACCACAACGATCGCCCCGATGGCCGCGACAACGACCTCGTTCACGTATTGATTGCCGAGATTGATGTTGATGCCCGCAAGCTTGAACAGGAACCCGCCGACAAATGCGCCCACGAGACCGATGATCAGATAACGGATCAGGCCGCCGCCACCGACGACAATGCTTGCCAGCCAACCGGCGATGATGCCGATCGCCACCCAGATAAGAATTGCTTTTACATCCATGACTGAAAGCTCCCTTTGCCTCTTTGCCCCGACGGACACACGTTACCCTGTTGAGAGGACGCGTCCAGCACGGAAGCACCGAAAGTTTTCCGACTGTCCCGTCCGGGTCTGCAGACGTTTGTCCCGGCAACCTGTGTTGCCGGGTGCCTTGTCAATCAGGCGTTCAGAACGCGGCCATAGGCGTCGAGCACGGCTTCCTTCATCATTTCCGACAGGGTCGGATGCGGGAAGATCGTGTGCATCAGCTCTTCTTCGGTCGTTTCCAGGTTCATGGCAACCACGAACCCCTGGATCAGTTCGGTCACTTCCGCGCCGCACATATGCGCCCCCAGAAGTTCACCGGACGCCTTGTCGAAGATCACCTTGATAAGGCCATTGTCCTCACCAAGCGCGATGGCCTTGCCGTTGGCATTGAAACTGTAGCGTCCGACCCGGATGTCCCGGCCCTGCTCCTTGGCCCTGGCTTCGGTCAGACCGACGGAGGCGACCTGCGGGTTGCAATAGGTACAGCCCGGGATCTTGCGGTGATCCATCGCGTGAACACCCGGAACGCCGGCAATCTTCTCGATGCAGATCACCCCTTCGTGCTCGGCCTTGTGGGCCAGCATCGGCGGGCCGGCAACATCGCCGATGGCATAGAGGCCGGCAACGTTGGTGCGACCGTATTCGTCGATGACGACACAGCCGCGGTCGGTTTTCACCCCGAGCGCCTCAAGACCGATGTTCTCGATATTGCCCTGGACACCGACAGCGGAGATCAGATGATCGGCCTTGATCTGGCTGACCTTGCCGTCCTTGGTCTCGACATGCGCGGTGATCGAATTCGCCGCCTTGTCGACCTTGGTCACCTTGGCTTCGGTGATGATCTTCAGACCGCGTTTTTCGAGCGCCTTGCGGGCGAATTTCGAGATTTCCTCGTCCTCGACCGGCATCACGTTGGCCATCAGCTCGACGACCGTCACGTCGACACCCATGGAAAGATAGAAGGAGGCGAACTCGATGCCGATGGCACCGGAACCCATCACGACCAGAGATTGCGGCATCTTCGCCGGTTTCATGGCCTCGAAATAGGTCCAGATCAGCTTTCCGTCCGGCTCGATTCCCGGCAGCGCACGCGGACGGGCGCCGGTTGCGACGATGATGTGCTTGGCAGTGTAGGTGCCCTCGCCTTTCACGCCCTTGGGAACCGGATTCTGCGGCTCGACAACGGGTTTGGACGACTTGCCGACAACGACCTGGCCCGGTTTCGTGAGCTTGGCCTCGCCCCAGATCACATCGATCTTGTTCTTTTTCATCAGAAAGCCGACGCCGCCGTTCAGCCGTGCGGAGACGCCGCGCGAACGTGCGACGACATCCTTGACGTCGGCTTTGATGGTGCCTTCGAGCGTCAGGCCGAAGCTCTTTGCATGATTGGCGTGGTCGAGGATTTCAGCGGAGCGCAGCAGGGCCTTGGTCGGAATGCAGCCCCAGTTGAGGCAGATCCCGCCCAGGTGTTCGCGCTCAATGATTGCGGTCTTGAAACCCAGCTGCGCGGCCCGGATTGCGGTCACGTATCCGCCCGGCCCCGAGCCGATGATGATCACGTCGTAATTGGTGTCAGCCATGGTGTTTTCCCCGGCACAAGAAGTCATCGTTCAAAAACGGCGCGGCGTTGCCGCCGCGCCGGAGACCATGCCTCAGACCAGCATGCTCATCGGATTTTCGATGTAGCCCTTGAAGGCCCCGAGCACTTGCGCCCCAAGCGCTCCGTCCACGCAACGATGGTCGGTGGACAAGGTCACGCTCATGACCGTGGCCACGGACAATTCGCCGTCCTTGACGACCGGGCGCTTCTCGCCGGCGCCGACGGCCAGGATGGTCGCGTGCGGCGGGTTGACGACCGCCGAGAAGTTCTTCACGCCCATCATGCCCATGTTGGAAACAGCCGTGGTGCCGCCCTGGTACTCTTCCGGCTTGAGCTTGCGCTCTTTCGCGCGCTTGCCCAGGTCTTTCATGTCGTTGGAGATGACGGACAGAGGCTTTTCCTCCGCCCGGCGGATGATCGGTGTGATCAGCCCCCCCGGGATCGACACGGCAACACCGACATCGGCGTGCTTGTGGATGACCATGTTGTCGTCGGTCCAGGAGACATTCGCATCCGGAACATCCCGCAGGGCAAGGGCCAGCGCCTTGATGGTCATGTCGTTGACCGACAGCTTGTAGGCGGGAGTGCCTTCCTTGTCCTTCGGCGCAGCGCTGTTGAGCTGAGCCCGGAGCGCCAGCAATGCGTCCAGTTCGCAATCCACGGAAACATAGAAATGCGGAATGGTCTGCTTGGACTCGGTCAGGCGCTTGGCGATGGTCTTGCGCATGCCGTCATGCGGCACCAGCTCGTAGGACCCTTCGTCGTAAAGCTTCAGCACCTGATCGGCGGACGGGCCAGTGGCCAGAGCAGGTGCCGCGGCCGCCTTCGGAGCCTCGGCGGCGGCCGGAGCGGCCTTGCCGGTTCCCGCTTCCAGAGCGGCCTCGATGTCGCGCTTGATGACACGCCCGTGCGGGCCTGTCCCCTTGAGCGCCTTCAGGTCGAGACCGTTGAGCTGAGCAAGCCGGCGGGCCAGCGGCGAAGCAAAGATGCGCCCGCCATCGGCAGCCTTAGGAGCCGGAACCGGCTCGCTTGCGGCCGCGGCGCCGGTTTCGATCACCGGAGCGCTGTCCGGCACGGCCGGCGCCTTGTCGCCGCCGGAAGGCGCCCCGGAAGCGTCAGAAGCGCCACCCGATGTATCGATGGCACCGGCATCTTCGCCGTCTTCCAGCAGAACGGCGATCAGTGCATTGACCTTGACGCCTTCCGTACCGTCGGGCACGACGATCTTGCCGACCGTGCCCTCGTCGACGGCTTCGACTTCCATCGTCGCCTTGTCGGTCTCGATCTCGGCGATGACATCACCGGCAGAGACCTTGTCGCCTTCCTTGACCAGCCATTTGGCCAGGTTGCCCTCCTCCATTGTCGGAGAAAGGGCCGGCATGGTGATATTGATTGGCATGTCCGTCTCCCGCGCCTCAGGCTGTGTAGGTTACGGCTTTGACCGCATCGATAACGTCCCCGACATTCGGCAGCGCCAGCTTTTCCAGGTTCGCGGCATAGGGCATCGGAACGTCCTTGCCGGTCACGCGCAGGATCGGTGCGTCGAGATAATCGAAGCCCTTTTCCTGAACCTGGAACGCGATTTCCGAGGAAACGGAGCACATCGGATAGGCTTCTTCCACCGTCACCAGACGTCCGGTCTTGCGGACCGAAGCCAGAACCGTATCGATATCCAGGGGACGGATCGTGCGCAGGTTGATGACCTCCGCGGAAATGCCCATTCCGGCAAGTTCCTCGGCAGCCTTCAAGGCATAAGTCATGCCGATGCTCCACGACACCACCGTGACATCCGTGCCGCCGCGCTCGATCTTCGCCTTGCCGATGGGCAGGACAAAATCTTCCATGTCCGGAACATCGAACGATTGCCCGTAGAGGATCTCGTTTTCCAGGAAGATGATCGGATTCGGATCACGGATCGCGGCCTTCAGAAGGCCCTTCGCGTCGGCAGCCGAATAGGGCTGGATGACCTTGAGGCCGGGCACATGCGCATACCAGGCGGCATAGTCCTGGGAATGCTGTGCGCCGACGCGGGCTGCCGCGCCATTGGGACCTCGGAACACGATCGGCGCCCCCATCTGGCCGCCGGACATGTAGAGCGTCTTGGCGGCCGAGTTGATGATCTGGTCAATCGCCTGCATGGCGAAGTTGAAGGTCATGAACTCGACGATCGGTTTCAATCCGGACATGGCCGCGCCGACACCCAGACCGGCAAAGCCGTGTTCGGTGATCGGCGTGTCGATCACGCGCTTTTCGCTGAATTCATCCAGCAACCCTTGCGTGATCTTGTAGGCGCCCTGGTATTCGGCGACTTCCTCGCCCATGACGAAGACGTCAGCGTCACGGCGCATTTCCTCGGCCATCGCGTCGCGCAACGCTTCGCGGACGGTCGAGGATTTCATGGCTGTCCCGGCCGGCACTTCCGGATCCTCGGCGGTCTCCGGTGCCGGAGCCTGCGGTGTCGGTGCGGAAGCAACGGCGGGCGCGCTCGGTGTTTCTGCAGGAGCTTGCGCAGGCGCAGGCGCGGCGGCCGCGGCGTCGATCGCGCCGGCGTCCTCACCCTCGGCAAGGAGAACGGCAATCTTCTCGTTGACCTTGACGTTGTCGGTACCCTCGGCGACGAGGATCTTGCCCAGCGTGCCTTCGTCGACCGCTTCCACTTCCATGGTGGCCTTGTCGGTCTCGATTTCGGCGATCACGTCGCCCGCAGCAACGCTGTCACCTTCGGCTTTCAGCCACTTGGCCAGCTTGCCTTCTTCCATTGTCGGCGAAAGCGCCGGCATCAAAATGTCGATCGGCATGTTAATCCCCGGCGTTAGAGCAGAATGTCGGTGTAGAGTTCGGACGCGTCCGGCTCCGGATCGGTCTGGGCGAATTCGGCGGCCTCGGCCACCCTGGCCCGGATTTCCTTGTCGATCCCCTTGAGATCGTCTTCGGAAGCCCAGCCCTGTTCCAGCAACCGTGCACGGACCTGCTCGATCGGATCATGCTCCGAGCGCATTTTCTGGACTTCGTCCTTCGAGCGGTATTTCGCCGGATCGGACATGGAGTGGCCACGATACCGGTAAGTGATCATTTCCAGAATGTAGGGACCCTTGCCCTCGCGGCACCAGGTCAGGGCTTTCTCGGCCGCGGCCATGACCGCACGCACATCCATGCCGTCGACCTGGGCGCCCGAAATGCCGAATGAGGCCCCGCGCTGGGAAAGGTCGGTGGTGGCGGAAGCGCGGGCAACACTGGTGCCCATGCCGTATTTATTGTTCTCGATCACATAGACGACCGGAAGTTTCCAGAGTTCGGCCATGTTGAAGCTCTCGTAGACCTGGCCCTGATTGGAGGCGCCATCGCCGAAGAAGGCCATCGCCACGTTGCCGTTCTCGCGATACTTGTTGGCAAAGCCGAGGCCGGTGCCGAGCGAGACCTGCGCGCCCACGATGCCGTGCCCGCCGTAGAAGTGCTTTTCCTTGGAGAACATGTGCATGGAGCCGCCCTTGCCTTTCGACAGGCCGCCGCGGCGCCCGGTCAGCTCGGCCATGACACCTTTCGGGTCGAGGTCCATCGCCAGCATGTGGCCATGATCCCGGTAGCCGGTGATCATCTGATCGCCGTCCTTCTTGGCCATCTGCATGCCGACGACGACCGCTTCCTGGCCGATATACAAGTGACAGAATCCGCCGATGAGGCCCATGCCGTACAATTGTCCGGCTTTTTCCTCAAATCGTCGAATCAGAAGCATTTCTCGGTAGGCGTGAAGTTCCCGGTCCTTGTCGAACTCTGCGATCGCTGGTTGCGCCTTCTTGGCGGAACTGCGGCTCCGGCTGGTGCTCTTCGAGCTAGCGGAAGTGGTTTTTGATGCTGCGGCCATAACCCTCTTCTCGGCGTAACGTTTCCCCTAAGACAGTTAGCAGCAACTTATCTTGTCGCTGCTGTCAATCCAATCCATCAAAATCACATAATAAATCAGCACTAAACCAATGTTAATGCTTGTCTATTTATATTTTAACTGAATTTTTGTTAAACGCGGAAAATGAACTATTTTTCAGTTCATCTCATAGCGGTGCCCCGGGCGCAGGACCACCAGCTCGTCAGCATGCACCAGATTGAGATTGAGTCTGGCCCGCTCGTCCAGCATATCCGGGTCGAGACTTTCCGGCCGCAGCAGACTGACCCGGGCGAGCAGGTCATGGCGCTGCGCAGTCAGCACCGACAATTCCTGTTCGAGTTCGGACACCTGCCGCTCGATCATGGCACGGCCGACAATCCCGAGCTCACCACTCATTGCGTGAAACCCGAAGTAACCCAGGGCTGCAATCGCAATGGCAGGTGTGATCAGGCGGCGAAGAAAGGATTGCTTTCGCTGACGGGTGGCTGCTCGGGGCACTCTTTGGACCTTAACGCTGAACTACTGGTCTCTTTATCCCCTCACTATGCGGATTTAGGTTTAATAGAGTCTTGAGAGGGAAAATGAATCCCCCGACAAATTTCAACCGGCGAAGATTCAACCGGAAGAAGCAATGCCATGGACCCGTTTGCGGACGAACGCGACAAAATGGTGACTTCCCAGCTCCGCCGGCGAGGTATCAGCGACGCGCGGGTCCTGGCGGCCATGGCGAAGGTGCCAAGGCATCTGTTCGTGTCCGGCACGCGCCGGACAAAAGCATATTGGGACGGGCCGCTGGCGATCGGACATTACCAGACAATTTCCCAGCCCTACATCGTTGCCCTGATGTGCGAGGCGCTCGCCCTGACCAGAAACTGTGATTGCCTGGATGTCGGCACAGGCTCCGGTTACGCGGCAGCGGTGCTCTCGGAGCTCTGCCGCTCCGTTGTTTCCGTCGAACGCATTCCGGAACTGACCGCTCTCGCCAGGAAGAACCTGCAACAGGCCGGCTATCGCAACATCGAGGTTCACGACGGTGACGGCTCTCTCGGCTACGAGCCGAAAGCTCCTTACGACGCAATCTCGGTCGCCGCCGGGGCGCCGGTCGTACCCGTGGAGCTGAAAGCGCAACTGAAACCCGGTGGCCGTCTGGTCATCCCGGTCGGCAACCGGCAATCAGATCAGGATCTCATTCGGGTCACGCGGATGCCGGACGGCTCGTTTCACACGGACAATCTGGGAAGCGTCGCATTCGTTCCGCTTGTGGGCGCGGAGGGCTGGCCGGAAGGAAACTGAACGGAGAGCCTGTGCCCGGCCCCGGAACAAGCCGGCCTGTGCGCCCGGAAAATCCGCGCATCAGAGCCATCAAGGCGTTGCCAGACGTGCCAGTTTGGTCAGGACCGCCGCTGCCCCTTTCAGGCGCGTGTCCGTATTCTCCCAGTCCCGTGTCAGCACAACCTTCTGGTCCGGACGGATCTTGGCCAGCACGCCCTGCTCGGCAATATAGGAGACGAGCCCGGCTGGGTTCGCGAATTCACTGTTGCGGAAGGTCAGGACAATGCCCTTCGGCCCGGCATCCACCTTCTCCACGTTGGCCTTGCGGCACAGCCCCTTGATGTAGACGATCTTCAGGAGATGCTGGACCTCTTCGGGCAACGGTCCGAACCGGTCGATCAGTTCGGCTCCGAACGCGTCGATCTCTTCGGCTTCGGTGACATCGCCGAGACGCCGGTAGAGCTGCAGGCGCAGTTGCAGGTCGCTGACATAGGTCTCCGGGATCAGAACCGGTGTGCCGATATTGATTTGCGGCGACCATTTTTCGTCGCCGAAATCGGCGCCACCATCCTTCAGCTGGGCAACCGCCTCTTCCAGCATCTGCTGATAGAGCTCGAAGCCGACTTCCCTGACGTGGCCGGACTGCTCCTCGCCCAGAAGATTGCCTGCGCCGCGAATATCCAGGTCGTGGCTGGCCAGCTGGAAGCCGGCACCAAGCGTTTCCAGCGACTGCAGCACCTTGAGGCGCCGCTCGGCCGTCGCCGTCAGCGTCTTGTTGGCAGGCACGGTGAAGAGCGCGTAGGCCCGGGTCTTCGACCGGCCCACCCGGCCGCGCAACTGATAAAGCTGTGCAAGGCCGAACATGTCGGCCCGATGCACGATCAGCGTGTTCGCGGTGGGAATGTCGAGACCCGATTCCACGATCGTGGTCGACAGCAGGACGTTGTACTTGCCCTCGTAGAAGGCATTCATCACGTCCTCGAGTTCGCTCGGCGGCATTTGCCCGTGGGCGACCGCCACCTTCAGTTCGGGGACCTGGCTCTCCAGGAACTCGCGCCGCTCGGCAAGATCGGCCAGCCGCGGACAAACGTAGAAACTCTGCCCACCCCGATAATGCTCCCGAAGCAGGGCTTCCCTGACAACAAGCGGGTCGAAGGGAGAAACGAAGGTTCTGACCGCCAGCCTGTCGACCGGCGGCGTCGCGATCAGCGACAGCTCCCGCACACCGGTGAGGGCAAGCTGAAGCGTGCGCGGGATCGGCGTGGCCGACAGGGTCATCACATGAACGTCCGACTTGAGTTCCTTCAGCCGTTCCTTGTGCTTGACACCGAAATGCTGCTCTTCGTCGATGATCAGGAGACCGAGATCGCGGAACTGGATCGATTTGCCGAGCAGGGCATGGGTCCCGACGACGATATCGACCGAACCGTCCGCGATCCCCTTCTTGGTCAGGTTCAAATCCCGTGTCGGCACGAGACGGGACGCATGGCCGACGTTGATCGGCAAACCGTGGAACCGTTCGCTGAAAGTCTTGTAGTGCTGGCGCGCCAGCAAGGTTGTCGGGACAACCACCGCCACCTGGCGGCCCGACATGGCGGCAAGGAACGCCGCCCGCAGAGCCACTTCCGTCTTGCCGAAGCCGACATCTCCGCAGATCAGCCTGTCCATCGGCCGTCCGGAGGCAAGATCGTCGAAAACGGCGTCGATCGCCGTCAGCTGATCTTCCGTTTCCTCGTATGGAAAACGGGTGGCGAACTCGTCATAGACCCCTTCGGGCGTTTCCACGACAGGGGCAGTTTTCAGCGCACGTGCCGCCGCGGTCTTGATAAGGCCGTCGGCAATCTCGAGAATGCGTTTCTTGAGCTTGGCCTTGCGGGCCTGCCAGGCACCGCCGCCGAGCTTGTCGAGTTGTGCCTCCTGGTCTTCCGAACCGTAGCGGGACAGGAGCTCGATGTTCTCGACCGGCAGATACAGCTTGTCGCCACCTGCATATTGCAGTTCCAGGCAATCATGTGGCGCGCCGACCGCCTCGATCGTCTTCAGTCCGATGAACCGGCCGATGCCGTGCTCGACATGGACGACCAGATCGCCTTCCGCGAGGCCGGTCGCCTCCGTTATGACATTGGCGCCCTTGGCCTTGCGGCGCGATTTGCGCACCAGACGGTCGCCCAGAATGTCCTGCTCGCCGATAAAGCTGATATCGGCGAGTTCGAAACCGTGTTCGATACCCAGAACGCAAAGTGCGGTGGTCTTGGCCGGCAGCGCTTCAAGGCCCGCGAGCGTCTCAACCTCCTGGACCGCACCCAGGCCGTGATCGCCGAGGATCTGCCCCAGCCGGTCGCGGGAGCCTTCCGACCAGCAGGCGATCACCGTCCGCTTGCCCTGCTTCTGCAAGTCACGAACATGGGTTGTCAGCGCGTCGAAGATGTTGACATCGCCGGCAGCGCGTTCCGCGGCAAAGCTTCGCCCCTGGCGCCCGCCAAGGTCCAGGACCACCTTGCCGCTGCCCGGTGGCGGCGTGAACGGATCGAGAGACGCGGTTGCCCGGTCCGCGATCGCGGTCGTCCATTCGTCCTCCAGCACGTAGAGGCTTTCCGGTTCGACCGGCATGTAAGGCACGTTCCCGGCAGCCGTGCCCAGTTCCCGGGCTTCCTGGCGGGCCTGATAATATTCTTGCACCTGGCCGCTGCGTTCGCGCACGGCATCGGCGGTGCTGGTGTCGAGCACGACCGGCGTGTCGCCGATATAGTCGAACAGGGTTTCAAGCCGCTCGTGAAACAGAGGCAACCAGTGTTCCATGCCCGCATAACGCCGGCCATCGCTGATCGACTGGTAGAGCACGTCTTCCCGGCTGGTTGCACCAAAGCCGGCCAGATAGGACCGCCGGAACCTGGAAATCGCGTCCTGCGACAGCACGACCTCGCTCATCGGCACGAGGTCGAGGCGCCTGAGCTGCTTCGATGTGCGCTGGGTCTCCGCGTCGAACGAGCGGATCGATTCCAGCGTGTCCCCGAAGAAATCCAGCCGGACCGGTTCTTCCGATCCGGGCGCGAACAGGTCGACAATGCCGCCGCGTACGGCAAATTCACCCGTCTCGCGCACTGTCGGCGTGCGCGAGAATCCGTTCATTTCCAGCCAGGAGGAAATGGCGGCCATGTCCACCTGATTGCCCGGAGCCATCGAGAAGGTCTGGTCCGCCATGAACGAGCGTTCCGGCATGCGCTGCAGCGCCGCGTTCAAGGTGGTCAGCAGGACGGTCTTCCGGCCGGGCGCAACCCCGCGTGCCAGTTGCCCCAGCGCCAGAAGCCGGCGCGCGCTGATGGCCGCATTCGGCGATACCCGGTCATAGGGAAGGCAGTCCCAGGCCGGCAACTGGAGGATCTCGACACTGCTGTCGAAGAAACCCAGAGCTTCCGAGATCATCGAAATGCGGGTGGCGTCGCGGGCAATGAAGACGAGCGCCAGACCGTCATCGCCGGCTTCGGCCAGCATGCGCGCAAGCGCAAAACTTTCCGCACCATCCGGCACGCTGGCCAGCGTGACGTTGGCCCTGTCCTTGAGCAGCCTGTCAAACACGGAATGCAGTCCTGTCTGTTATTTTGCGAAGCCGGCCGGGCCGGCTGTTTCATGATAGGCGATGATCCGGCGGTAAAGCGGCCCGTCCCATTCCTCGGGCAGCGGCTTGCGGCCGGTCATCCAGGCGTAGAGATCCTGATCATATGCGGTCAGGAGATGTTCCAGTTCGCGCAGTTCTTCTTCGTCAAGGCGATCGATCTCGGCATCGGCGAAACCGCCCAGAAGCAGATCCATTTCCTTCATGCCCCGGTGCCAGCACCGGAACAGGATCTTTTTGCGCCGGGGATCGCGCGTGTCGCCGGAAAATTCTGACATGGACAGCCTGTTTGAAACTGGCCGGCGCCGCGAGGCGGAGACGGTTTTCCGCTCTGCCGAAAGCCCGGTCCGGTGAATTCGTGACGGATATATAGCGTCACAATTCCGGCTTGTCAGCGCCCGGTTCACAGATTGTTCTAATTGTTGCGCGGGCGTCCGTGTTCATGGCAGAACAGGAGCCTCGCTCGCCGAAAGGCCCGCCGATCCCATCAAGGTTTGCCAGCCGACCATGCGCCCTCCGGTCCTCGATCCCCTTTTTGCCCCGGTCTCGACCCTCCCCGGCATCGGACCGAAGATCGCCAAGCTGGTTTCCGCGCTGGTCGGCAGCCAGCCCGACCGGGATGCCACCGTCGCCGATCTCCTGTTCCACCTCCCCCACAGCCTGATCGACCGCCGTCACCGGCCCGGAATCGCCTATTCGGAAAACGGCGACATCGTCACGCTCGATGTCATTGTCGGCCGCCATATGGCGCCGCCCGGAAGTTCCAGGGCGCCCTACCGGATCAGCGCGCATGACGACACCGGCGAGATCACGTTCGTGTTCTTTCATCCACGCCGCGACTGGTTGGAAAAGACCTTTCCGGAAGGGGCCCGGCGGATCGTTTCGGGAAAGGTCGAATGGTTCCATGACCGGCCGCAGATGGTGCATCCCGACTATGCGCTCGCCCCGGAGGAAGCCGCCGAGATGCCGGCGGTCGAACCGGTCTATCCGCTGACCGCCGGACTTGCCTCCAAGACCCTGCAAAAGGCCGTTCGCGCCGCGGTAGGCCGTATTCCGCGATTGCCGGAATGGCTGAACGATGCCTATCTGCACCAAACCGGCTGGCCGGATTTCGCCGAGGCCCTGAAGACGGTTCACGCACCGGCGGAACGGCAGGATCTGGACCCGAACTCGCCGTATCTGCAACGCCTTGCCTATGATGAGCTGCTGGCAAGTCAGTTGGCCCTCGCAATGGTCCGGGCTCACATGCGCACACTTGGCGGAATTGCCCGCCGCCCGACGGGAGACCTGCAGCGGGCGGTCATCTCCGCCCTTCCCTTCCAGCTCACGGACAGTCAGGTCGGGGCCATCGAGGAAATCAACGAGGATCTTGCCAGGCCGGTGCGCATGCTCCGTCTACTTCAGGGCGATGTCGGCGCGGGCAAGACCGTGGTTGCCCTTGCCGCGCTGGCACAGGTGATCGAAACCGGCGCGCAAGGCGCGCTGATGGCCCCGACCGAGATCCTTGCCCGTCAGCACTACGCCTCCCTGGCCCCGCTGTGCGACAAGGCCGGCATCCGCCTGGCCCTGATGACCGGCAAGGACACCCAGAAGGAGCGGCGCTCCCGCCAGGCGCAGATCGACGCAGGTGAGATCGACCTTGTGGTCGGCACACACGCCCTGTTTCAGGGAACCGTCACCTTCCGGAACCTCGGGCTGGTGGTGGTCGACGAGCAGCACCGCTTCGGGGTGCATCAGCGTCTGGCCCTTTCCGAAAAAGGCCAGGGCGTCGACGTTCTGGTCATGACGGCAACCCCGATTCCGCGCACGCTGGTACTCACGTGTTTCGGCGACATGGACGTCTCCCGGCTGACCGGCAAGCCGGCAGGCCGCAAACCGATCGCCACGGTCTCGGTGTCCCTGGACCGTCTTGAGGAAATCATCTCCCGCGTGGGCGCGGCGATCGCCGAGGGACAGAAAGTTTACTGGGTGTGCCCACTGGTCGAGGAATCGGAGAAAATCGACCTCGCCGCGGTGGAAGACCGGCACCGGGTCCTGGAACAGGTTTTCAGGCAAAAGGTCTCGCTGGTCCACGGCCGTATGACCGCCGCGGAGAAGGATGCCGCAATGGGCGACTTCAAATCCGGCACGACCAGGGTTCTTGTCGCCACCACCGTCATCGAGGTCGGTGTGGACGTTCCCGACGCCACCATCATCGTGATCGAACATGCCGAGCGGTTCGGGCTCGCACAGTTGCATCAGCTCCGGGGCCGCGTCGGCCGCAGCGACAAGACGTCCTCCTGCGTCCTTCTATACAAGGGACCGCTCGGCGAGACCGCGGGCGCCCGGCTCAACATCATGCGCGAGACCAATGACGGCTTCCTCATAGCGGAGGAGGATCTGAAACTGCGCGGCGGCGGTGAAATCCTCGGCACCCGCCAGTCGGGCACGCCGGGCTTCAGGATTGCACGCGCCGAGGATCACGCGGACCTGATGGAAGTTGCCAGAGACGATGCCCGGCTCATTCTGGAAACAGACCCCGACCTGACCTCTCCGCGCGGAACCGCGCTGCGCTGCCTGCTGTACCTGTTCGGTAGGGACGCCGCTATCCGGCTGCTGAGAGCTGGCTGATCAGGTCTCATCATCAGCGGCGACACGTTGCAGCTGCTGCGGATCGACAATCACGTCCTTGAGTACCTCGGGATGTTTCGGACTGACCAGACCTGCGGAGATGACGAGCTTGGCGGCATCCTCGACACTCATGTCCAGCTCGACGATCTCCTCCTTGGGCACGAACAGGAGAAACCCGGAGGTCGGATTGGGCGTTGTGGGAAGAAACACGGACATGGTCTCAGCTCTGTCGGCGAGACGCCGTGCCACTTCCCCCTTCGTCTCGGTGGAAATGAACACGATTGCCCAGAGCCCCTTGCGCGGATATTCGATCAGGGCCGCTTTGTTGAAACTGCTGCCACGTTCATCAAGTACGGTCTCAAATATTTGCTTCAAGCCGCTGTAAATATTACGAACAAGCGGCATTCTTCCAACGACGTTTTCGCCGAAGGATATGAGGCTGCGACCAAGAAAATTGGCTGCCAGGAAGCCGACGATCGTCAGCACGAAGATTGCCACGATCAACCCGAAGCCAGGCACGGAAAACGGCAGGTAGGTGTCCGGATTGTAGATCTTCGGCACAAACGGTTTCACCCAGCCGTCGACCCATTTGATGAAGGTCCACGTCAGCCACAACGTGATTCCGATCGGACCGGTGATCACCAGCCCCGTCAGAAAATAGTTTCGAAGACGCGTTGCCGCACCCGGCCTATGATGGCCTATCTTGTGCGTGTCATCTGATTTATGTTTGCTGCGGCTCATGGGCGACACCCGGCTGAAGTCCCTATATGTGCACGTCTTTTCAACGGACCGCTGTTAGATAAGCATTTTTACCGCGCCGCGGTATCCTTCGCTCGGTTAATTTTTCAGCGATCTACCCAAAAAATGCGGATTTCGGAGGCAGTGTTGCGGCGAACCACGTTCAAACTCTTGGGAGCCGGGTGTGTCGGGATAGGTCTTCTGGGCGCAATTCTGCCACTGCTGCCCAGCACGATCTTCTTCATCCTGGCGGCCGCCTGCTTTGCAAGGTCCTCTCCCGCCCTGGAAGCCCGGATCCTCGGCCATCCCGTATTCGGACCGCCCGTGGTCGCCTGGCGCAAGCACGGTGCCATCGGCAGAAAGGCGAAGACGCTGGCAGTCTCCGGCATGGCCTTCGGGTACGGCATGTTCATCTACACCGCCCGGCCGGATCTCTGGCTGGCCGTTGTCGCCGGACTGTTTATCGCCGCAAGCGCGGCCTACGTGCTGAGCCGTCCATCCGGTGCACCCGTCCGCTCGACCGACGACAGCCCGGACCAGTCCTGAACTCGCCTGTCCTGTCCTGTCCTGTCCTGACTTTCCATAAGGTGCGCCTCCCGGCGGCCGCCCGGTGCATTTTGCTCCCGGTCCCGTCCCGAGCCCACAGTCGCGCCGCATCTCAGCCCGCCAGGGTCATTCCACCGTGACCGATTTTGCCAGATTGCGCGGCTGATCCACGTCCGTCCCCATGAATACGGCCGTGTGATAGGCGATCATCTGCACCGGCAGGGCATAGATGATCGGGGCGACGATGTCGGACATGTTCGGCATTATCACGATGTTCTCGGCCGCGTTGCCGCTTTCCGCCGCGCCCCGTTCGTCGGTAATAAGCACGATCCGGCCTCCGCGCGCCGCCACTTCCTGCATGTTGGAAACGGTTTTCTCGAAGATCGCATCGAACGGCGCGATCACGAAGACCGGCATGTTCTCGTCGATCAGGGCGATCGGACCGTGTTTCAACTCCCCGGCCGCGTACCCCTCGGCGTGAATGTAGGACAGTTCCTTCAGTTTCAGCGCCCCTTCCAGGGCAAGCGGAAAACTGGTCGACCGGCCGAGATAAAGGGCGTTGCTGGCCTTGGAAAGCGGCTGAGACAGGGTCTCGATTTCCGCCTCCGCCGCTAGCGCCTTCAGCGCAAGACTGGGAACCTCGGTCAGTTCCGCGACCAGTTCCTGCTCCCGCTCCGCGGACAAGACGCCTCTTTCGCGGCCGGCCTGCAGCGCCAGCGCGGCCAGAACCGCAAGCTGGCATGTAAACGCCTTGGTCGAGGCAACGCCGATTTCCGGCCCGGCGATAGTCGGAAAAATCTGGTCGGCTTCACGCGCGATCGTGCTCTCTGGCACATTCACGATCGCCCCGATCGCGGCGCCGTGCGCCTTGCAGTAACGCAGCGAGGCAAGAGTGTCCGCCGTCTCGCCCGACTGCGAAATGAACAGCGCCGTGTCTTTGTCCGTGACCGGGGTCTCCCGGTAGCGGAACTCGCTGGCAATGTCGATTTCAACCGGCAGGCGCGCGTATTTCTCGAACCAGTACTTGGAGACGAGACCGGCGAGATAGGCCGTGCCGCATGCGGTGATGATCAGCCTGGACAGATCCTTGAACCGGAGGGCTCCGGCGTCCTCGACGCTTGCCCGGTTCGACGTGTAGTCGAAATAACGCGACAGCGTATGGCCGAGCACTTCGGGTTGCTCATGGATTTCCTTGGCCATGAAATGCTTGTAGTTGCCCTTGTCCATGAGGCTGGAACGTCACCGAGGACTTCGCCTCGGGCCGCTCGACGGGGGCGTTGTTCTCGTCGAAGATGCTGGCACCGGAATGGCTCAGCACCGCCCAGTCGCCCTCATCCAGATAGGTAATCCGGTCGGTGAAGGGGGACAGCGCGATCGCATCCGAGCCGAAGAACATTTCCCCGTCGCCATGCCCGATCGCGAGCGGCGATCCCTTGCGGGCGCCGATCAGCAGATCGTCCTCGCCAGCGAACAGAATCGCCAGCGCAAAAGCACCCTTCAGACGCGGCAGCACGCCCGCGACGGCCTCCCTTGGCGTCTTGCCGCGCTCCAGCGCCAGATTGATCAGGTGGGCGACGACTTCCGTGTCCGTTTCCGTCCCCAGAACGGCCCCGGCCGCGGCGATTTCATCGCGCAATTCCAGATAGTTCTCGATGATGCCGTTATGGACCACAGCCACCGAACCGGCCAGGTGCGGATGGGCATTGGAAACGGTCGGCGCGCCATGGGTCGCCCATCTCGTGTGGCCGATCCCGGTTGTTCCCGACAGCGGCGTTTTTTCAAGGGCGGCTTCCAGGTTTCGAAGCTTGCCTTCGGCCCGGCGGCGCACCAGCGCGCCGTCCACCAGCGTGGCGACCCCTGCGGAATCATAACCCCGGTATTCCAGGCGTTTCAGAGAGTCCACAATGCGGGGGGCAACTTCGGTACGACCCAACACGCCAACAATGCCACACATGAAAAATGCCCTTTGATAAAATTTTCCAGAACGCCGCCCTGCTTTAGACGACAGAAGCGATCAAGCTGAAATCAATCCCTGTTTCAGAAAGTGACAAGATCCCGACGCGTCAGGATTTGGCGTCCCTGGCAGCGTCCCCGGCGGATTGCCCGTTGGCTTCCCTGGCCGCCTCCTTGGCCGACTTGAGTCGCGCTTTAAGCTGCACGGCCTTGCCGTCCTTGACCACTTGCCGCGCGCGTCCGAACGCCATCGCGCCGTGCGGCACGTCCTCGGTTATCACGCTGCCGGCGGCAATGAAAACGTCGTCTCCCAGACTGACCGGCGCCACCAGCGTCGAGCTGGAGCCGACAAAGCTGCCTGCGCCGATTTCCGTGCGGTGTTTCAGGAAACCGTCATAGTTGCAGGTAATGGTGCCGGCCCCGATATTCGACTTCGACCCGACACTGGCATCGCCAATGTAACTGAGGTGATTGGCTTTGGCCCCGGGAGCGAATGTGGCGTTCTTGACTTCCACGAAATTGCCGATCCGGGTTTCGGCTCCCAGCACCGCCCCCGGCCGCAACCGCGCATAGGGACCGATGACGCTGCCCTCACCGACAACAGCGCCTTCAAGATGGCTGAATGCGCGAATGCGGGCCCCCTTTGAGACCCGGACCCCGGGGCCGAACACGACATTCTGTTCGACCGTCACGTCCGGTTCCAGATGCGTGTCATGGGAAAAGAAAACAGTGTCCGGCGCCAGGAGCGTGCAGCCGTTTTCCAGCGCTGCCCGGCGCATGCGCGCCTGATAGTCGGCCTCGCAGGAGGCAAGTTGCGCACGGGTGTTGATCCCCTGCGTCTCCACTTCCTCCCCCGCGACCGCAACGACCGTCAGGCCACGCGCATTCGCAATTTCCACGGCGTCGGTCAGATAATACTCGCCCTTGATGTTTTCGTTGCCGATCGCTTCCAGAAGCGCCAGTACCTGAGACCCGCGGAACCCCATGATACCCGAGTTGCACAAGGTGATCCTGCGCTCCTCGTCCGTGGCGTCCTTTTCCTCCCGGATCGCGACCAGCCGTCCGTTTTCCGTCAGCAACCGGCCGTAACCGAACGGGCGAAGCGTCTCGAACCCGAGAACGGCGACATCCGCGCCCTCCTCCAGGGACTTGCGAACCGCGCCGATTGTCTCGGCCGTCACCAGCGGCGTATCGCCGAACAGGACGAGGACGTCCTCTGCTGCCGTTTCCAGGGCCGGTCTGGCCGCCAGTGCCGCATGCGCCGTGCCCAGCCGTTCTTCCTGAACGTGACAGGACACTCCAGGCGCGATGTCATGCACCAGCGCCTCGAGTTCGGACATTGCCGGACCGGTCACGACGGAAATCCGGTCCGACCCCGCCTGCTCGAGTGCCTTGACGACATGACCGACGAGCGGCAAACCGCCAATCTCGTGCATCACCTTCGGAAGATCGGACTTCATCCGGGTTCCCAGCCCCGCGGCAAGGACGATTGAAAGGCAGGAACGCAATGTCATGAAAGATCCAGTGTCATTTTTTCGGGTACCGCGGACGCGAATGCGCCTCTATATGCCCCGATCCACAGAACATTGAAAGATCTGACTGCACAAGCGCTCCGGTTTGCGTTTCATTAACCATAATCAGCCCCTGATAGGGTAACGTTGGTAAGATTCGCAGGCAGTTTCAGGAAGCGGGGACTTTGGCAAAAGGGCAGGCGCAAAAATCTATTCGGGACATCGTCCGGGATACATTCACGCCGTCGCGCGTCGGCCTGTTGTCGTGGGCGTTTGCCGCGGTTTTCATGGGCACCGTCGGGCTGGCCTCCTATCAGTTCAGTTACAACCATGCGGCATTTCTGCCGCCGGTCTCGGGAACAGGCGGCCTTGCGCTGCCACCCATCGGCGATGTTGCGGCAACCGCATCCACGCCGGCAACGGCGGGCGACAGCGCCTCGATTGCGTTGATGCGCCTCCCGCCGGCGTCACCGGGCATGCCCGCTTCCGACATCAGCCAGGGCCAGATCGAGGTCCTGCAACGCGAGCTTGTCGGTCTCCGCCGCCGCCTGAGTGCCCTTTCGGAACAGAACGGAGCCTATTCCCGGCGGATCGCCGCACTCGAAAAACAGGTTGCCTTCGCCAGGCTCTCCGGAACGGCGGCCGTGACTGCGGACCGGGACAAATCGACCGAACCGGGGCCCGGTGTCGTCATTACCAAGGCTACGCCGGCGCAAATGTCCGAGAGCGCGCGCCGGGACACGCCTGCGCGAAAACCGCAACCGGCAAAAGCGCCGGCGCCCAGCCCGGTGATGGCCGGGTCTCAGCAGAAATCCGCTCCGCGGCAGATCGATCTTTACCGGACCGGCGCCGCCACACAGCTGGTTCCGGCAGGTTCCATTGACCCGAGCGCACCGGTTCGGATCGTGCCGCAGGTGCCGGCCGCCTTGCCGCGGGTCCCGCTGCCTGCAACTTCGGACGCTCCCGCTTCGACAGGCTCGATCCCCACGTTGCAGGAAGCGGCCCTTCCCGATGAGTTCGACGCGGCGCCGACACAGACAACCGAACGCCCGAAAATCATCACCCCGTCCAGCCCGGCCGGGCGGCTGAAAGGCGGCGGCGATGTCCACCTCAAACGCAGCGATTTCGGCGCCATAATCGGGCACTTCCGGTCAACCGCCGCAGCAGCCAAGGCCTGGGCGGATTTCAAGATGCAAAATGCCGAGCGCATGCGCGATCTCCGTCCCCTGCTCATGGGCAGGCAGACCGATGAGGGCGGCATTGCCCTGATGGTCGGACCATTCGCCAACGCCGCCGATGCGGCGATCGCCTGCCTGCATCTGCTGGATGTTACCGAGCTTTGTCAGCCGGCCATTTACGCCGGAGACCCGCTCGTGACGGCTGCCCAGTTCAGGGACACGGCATTTTGAACGCGAAGCCGCGTCAGCCGATGGTTTGCAGTGCCGGGAAGGTTTCCAGCAGCCAGTAGGACAGAACCGCCATCTGGCCGGTCAGAAACATGACGCCGGTCACGACGAGCACTCCGCCCATGGCTTTTTCAACCAGTCCCATATGCTTGCGGAACCGTTTCATGAAATTCAGGAACGGGCCGGCGAAAAGCGCTGCGATCAGGAACGGTATCCCGAGACCGAGCGCATAGGCACTCAACAGAAGCGCCCCTTGAGTGACCGTGTCCTTGGAGCCGGCAACGAACAGAATGGTCGCCAGAATAGGCCCGACGCAGGGTGTCCAGCCGAACCCGAATGCGAGCCCGATCAGATAGGCCCCAAGGGGCCCCGCCGGCCGGGTCTCCACATGGACCCGTGCTTCCCGGTAGAGCAGGCCGATCCTGAAAACGCCCAGAAAATGTAGCCCCATGACGATGATGGCCGCACCGGCGATATAGCTGAACAGGTCCAGATAACCGCGAATGAACTGGCCAGCGAAGCTTGCCGTGGCGCCGAGCATGACAAACACGGTCGAAAACCCCAGCACGAAAAACACCGCGCTGAAAAAGACCCGCCTCTTCGCCGCGCCGCGGTCGTCGCCCTCACCGCCCAGTTGTTCCAGGGAGACCCCCGCCAGAAAACCGAGATACGGCGGCACAAGCGGCAGCACACAAGGCGAGATGAATGAAAGAACCCCGGCAAGCGCGGCGCCGATGATTGTCACGTCCTGGATCATTTGAATTCCGGTTGTTGCTTGGATCACGGATCCGGTCAGACCGCAGGTTCTAGTCTGTTCGCGTCCCGAGGCAAATTCACGATGCACTCACCATTTGGAGAGGTTCGGGCTCGGCTCAGTCGGACCCGTCCGTGCCGTCCGCGGGCACTAGACCCAATTCGCGATACAAGGTCAATGCGCCAGGATGTAGCGGTGCGCTCATGCCGTGACCGGCCATGTCCCGCAGGGACAGGTTGCTCAGCGCCGGATGCAGGCGCTTGAAACTGTCGAAATGATCGAGCAGGGCCTGAACCATGGTCCTGACGATCGCATCCGGCATCTTTGCGGAGGTCACGAATGTCGCGACCACTCCGAAGGAATTGACCGGGCCGTCTAGATTGTAAAGGTCGGCGGGAATGACGGCCGGCATGTAGTAGGACGTCTCTTCAAGCAGGCTGTCCACCGCCGCGCCTTCAATCCCGATCAGCCGGATGGCGCATTTTTCCTGCGTCTCCTCGATCAGTCCTGCCGGATGGCCGATCAGAACGAAATAGGCATCGACGGATCCCGAACAGAGCGCTTCGGCCAGCTCGGACGTCTTCAGGCCGGACAGGTTTGCCTGATCAGTGGCTGTCCATCCCAGCTGGCTGATCAGGGCGTGCCAGGAGGCAGCCGACCCCGACCCCTTGCTGCCCACGCTGATCCGGGCCTGTTTCAGGTCCGCGAAGGACCGGAACAAGGTGTCCTGCCGGACGACGACGGTGGCAACTTCCGTGTGCAGGGAAAACACCGATCGCAGGTCTGAAAACGGTCCGGCTGTCTCGAACGCCGAGGTACCGTGATAGGCGTGAGACTGCCAATCCGACTGGACATAGCCGAAATCGATTTCGCCGCTGCGGATCTTGTCGATGTTGTCGATTGACCCGGAGGTCGTTTCCACGGAGCACCGGACACCGTGCACGGCCCGGCTGGCGTTGACAATCTTGCAGGTGGCCCCCCCGGAGGGATAATAGACGCCCGTGACACCGCCGGTGCCGATCGTGACAAATTGCTGGTCGGCGGCCCGGCTTGGCGCGTTGCTGTCGAACCCGGCCACAACGGCTGTCAACAGCAGGAGCGTCAGGACCGGCCACCGGGGCTTCGGCATCACGGCCGCGCCGATCCGGTGAACGGCCGGGCGCAACAGGTTCGGCAATGTGTTGACCAAGGCGATGTTCGCTCCCTCCGCCGACGGTTCCAGGGCACCGCCTCCCCAACGGATAACAAACACCCGTGCCCTTGACCAGATTACCACCCGCGATTAGGGCATGAATGAAGTGATTGTGAGCAAAAATACCCGTTTGACCGACAGGCGGCGCGAAAACCGGCGCGAAACGCCACCCAGAAAAGCCGACCCTCAAAACCGCCCGTGAAAGCCGGCCAAAAAGTTGCTTTGCCACCCCGTGAATCAAAAAAGGCGCCTCAGCGCCCCGTCCCGTCTCTGTCGCGTCCTGCTTCGTCCGTCTCAGCCTCGCAAATATGCTCCGGCCCCCACCCCAGGGCCGGTCATATCCGGCGACCTAGCTTGTACGTCCACCCCGGATGACCTCGAAGATCTGCCCTTTCAGCTCATCTTCCGCATCGCCGTCCCGCAACCCCTGACGCCATTGATCGATGATCAGCCGCAAGCCGAGCGTTTCGCGGCTGTGTGGAAGGTCGCCGATGAAGGCTGCGAAAAAGGCGTCCAGCCGTTCCCGGTCGATCAGGCCCTGATCGATCAGCCCGTGAATCAGGGTCATCGTCGCCGCGATGTGCCCTTTCACGAAATCGAACTCGACGGAGCTCGAATGTGGATCCATTGTCGGTGTATGCATGTAACCTCTCATGTTTGGGATAACGTTACATCACAAAGCTTTATTGCGCTACCTGACAGTTTTTGCAGGAGAACGAACTTTATTTTCTTAAAAATGAAATAAGTTGATTAGCATCCACGAACATATTTCGAGTTGTAAGTGATTTTATTGACGTTCGGTATTTTATTATTAAAGAACAATTTCGGAAAACACGGCTTGCAACCGGTTTCAAGTCTGTGAATGCGCGGTCACCCGGCAGGAAAAACACCTTTCCCCGGCTCTCTGGAAAAAATCGTATTTGCCTCTTGCATTGTCGTCACTGTCGGCCTAAACACACGCCACCAACGCGGCGGCGCTGCCAAAAATCGCACCCGCCCGCGCCGGAATTTGGTGAGAGCCGATAGCTCAGCTGGTAGAGCAACTGACTTTTAATCAGTAGGTCCAGGGTTCGAACCCCTGTCGGCTCACCATTTATTCCAACGACCTATCCAGACAGATCGCTCCTGCCGAAAACGCACCCGCCCCGGGGCCGAGCGCAGGTTGAGCTGCGCGCGGATTGATGCGTGTTGCTCCCATCCGGTGTGGCGGGACACGCCCTGTTGAGTGCGCGCAAGCCACCATCCGGCGGAAGCCAGGCAGCCATCAGACCTGAAATTCCGCTCACCTGCGACCGGCCGGTTCGCAACGGCCCCAGACAGAACGCAGTTGATAGGCCCCGTTTACTGGCATAGTCCCGGTTCGCCGACCCGGAGCGCTGCACACCGCTGATAGGCGGGCCGGAACAAGCCTCCGATGGCCGCGTCTGGAGACTGTTCTGCCGCGCCGCAGGGCCTGACAAATGACCCATATAGCACTAGACGTGCTCCTTGCCGGACAGTCTCCAAACGCGGTCAAACGGGTTTCTAACAACCACGGTTGGAATTACACGGCGGGCGCTTCTTCCGTGGCCGGTTTGGTGCCGCCGAGCCAGCCCTTGACCGTTTCGCGCATGGACTGCAGGCAGACATAGAGGATCGGGATCATCATCACGCCGATCACGGTGGCGAACAGCATGCCGCCGAAGACGGCGAAGCCGATGGCCTTCTGGCTGGCCGCGCCCGCGCTGGAGGCCGTCATCAGCGGCACGACACCGAGCAGGAACGACAGCGCGGTCATCATCACCGCCCTGAAGCGCAAATGCCCCGCTTCAATGGCGGAGTCGCGAATAGACATGCCACTGTCGCGCTGTTCCATCGCGAATTCGACGATCAGAATGGCGTTTTTGGCGCCCATGCCGACCAGCATGATCATGCCGATCTGCGTATAGAGATTGACGTTGCCCCCGGTCACAAACACGGCCACAAGCGCGCCCATGATGGCGAAGGACACCGACATCAGGATCGCGACCGGCATGGTCCAGCTCTCGTATTGCGCCACCAGGAACAGATAGGTGAACAGGATCGACAGCAGCAGGATGAACAGGACGATCTGGCCGGACCCCTGCTGCTGCTGGGCCGTGCCCGTCCATTCATAGCTGTAGCCGGGTGGCAGCGCCTCAGCGGCCGCGGCCTCGACTTCGTTGATCACCACCCCGGTGGACGCGCCTGGCCCCGGATCGGCCATCACTGCCGCGGACCGGAACATGTTGTAGCGGGTCAGGATCTGCGGACCGAGAACGTTTTCCGTCGTCAGGACGCTGCGCATCGGCACCATGGTTCCATCCGTCGCGCGGACATAGAGCCGTCCGATGTCCCCGACCTGGTTGCGAAAGGCCCCGTCGGCCTGGATCATGACCTTGTAGACCCGGCCGAAAATGTTGAAGTCGTTGATGTAATAAGAGCCGAGATAGGCCTGCAGCGTGGAAAAGACATCAGCAACATCGATGCCGAGCGACTTGACCTTGTCCCGGTCAAGATCGATGAAAACCTGCGGCACATTCGCCCGGAAGGTTGAATAGGCCCGTGCGATATCCGGGCTCTGATTGGCCGAATAGACCATCGATCCGACGGCGGATGCCAGATCCTGGGGTGTGCCCTCGCTTTGCTGAAGCATCATCTGAACGCCGCCGGTGGTGCCCAGACCCGGGATCGGCGGCGGATTGAAGGCGATGATATTGGCACCCGGGATGGTCGAGAACTCGGCCCAGAACTTCGCGAGGATCGCATTGATCCGCAGATCCGGCGCCTGCCTGTCTTCCCAGTTGGACATGGTCGCGATCACCAGAGCCGCGTTCGAGGAGGTCGCGCCGTTCAGGATGGAGTACCCGTTGACGACGACCAGATTCTCGACGCCCGCCGTCTTTTTCGCCAGATCCACGACCCGGGCGGTGACGGTTTCGGTTCGTTGCAGCGCCGAGCCATCCGGCAATTGCACGTCCACCATCAGGTATCCCTGGTCTTCCGAAGGCAGAAAGCCCTGAGGCAGCGTGCTACCGAGCGACATGATGACCGCCACCGCCCCGGCGACGATCACAAGTCCGACAAAGGCGACCCGGACCAGGCGCCTGACGATGGCGGTATAGCCATCGCGCACATTGGTGATCCCCCGGTCGAACAGGCCCATGATCCCGCGCGGCGGCCCGGACCGGGCCTTCAGGATCAGCCCGCACAGGGCGGGTGACAACGTCAGGGCGTTGATGGAGGAAATGACCACCGAGACGGATATGGTCACGGCGAACTGGGAATAAAGCGCGCCCGTGATCCCCGGCATGAAGATCGTCGGCACGAACACGGCCAGCAGCACCAGCGTGGTGGCGATCACCGGGCTGGTGATCTGCTCCATCGCCTTGGCGGTTGCCTCCTTGGGCGGCAGTCCCTCATCGGCAATGATGCGTTCCACGTTTTCCACGACCACGATGGCGTCGTCCACCACGATCCCGATGGCCAGCACAAGCGCGAACAGGGAAATCGTGTTCAAGGACATGCCGAACACGAGCAGAATCGCGAAGGTGCCGATCAGGGAAACGGGAATTGCAACTGTCGGAATGATCGTTGCCCGCCAGTTTCCCAGAAACACGAACACCACCGAGACCACGAGCAGGAAGGTCAGGAACAAGGTGGCAATCACGTCGTCGAGCGAGGCCTGGACAAAATCCGTGGTGTTGAAGGGAACGCCGTATTTCAGGTCGTCCGGAAAGACGCTGGACAGGCTCTCAAGACGGGCCAGCACATCTTCGGCCACCTGAAGCGCGTTCGCGCCGGGCGCCTGATAGACGGCGAGAACCGTTGAGGCCTGACCGTTGAATTCGCCGGACGCATTGTAGAATTGCGCGCCCAGATCGACCCGCGCGACATCGCCGATGGTGACGACTGCGCCGTCGTCTCCCGTCCGCAGGATGATGTTTTCGAATTCCTCCACGCTCGTCAGCCGGCCCTTGGCCTTGATCGTGTATTGAAACTGCTGTCCGTCGGGGACCGGCGGTGCGCCGATCTGGCCGGCGGCAACCTGAATGTTCTGGTCCTTCACGGCCGCGATGAAGTCGCTCGGGGCCATGCCGAGGCTCGCCAGCCGGTCCGGGTCCAGCCAGATGCGCATGCCATAGGCGTAGTCGGTCATCACGTCGGCACGGCCGACGCCCGGCACTCGTGCCAGCGCGTCCTTGAGATTGATCGAGGCGTAGTTGGACAGGAACACCTCGTCATAGGTGCCCTTCGGCGAATACAGCGTGATCACCAGCAGCATGTTGGTGCTGGCTTTCTGCACGGTCACACCATTGGCCGTCACTTCGCTGGGCAACTGGCTGGTCGCCTGATTGGCGCGGTTCTGCGTGTTGACCGTGGCAATGTCCGGATCGGTGCCGACCGCGAATGTCACGTTCAGGGAGTAGGTCCCGCTGTCATTGCTCGTCGACTGCATGTAGAGCATGTCGTCGACGCCGTTGACCTGCCCCTCGATCGGGGCCGCGACGGTCTCCTCAAGCACTTCCGCGTTGGCACCGGTATAGGTTGCCGCGACATTGACCACTGGTGGCGTGATGTTCGGGAACTGCTCGACCGGCAGCGACACATAGCCGAGCAACCCGGCGATCGTGATCACGATGGAGATCACCAGCGCGAATTTCGGCCGGTATATGAAAAAGCGGGAAAACATCTGGCTTTACTCCACCGGCTTGGTGGCAAGAACCGGTGTCACGACGACACCTGGCCGCACTTTCTGCAGGCCCTCCACGATGACTTCCGTACCGTCGTCCAGTCCCTTGGTGACGACAAAATTGGCCGCCACCTGCGCGCCGAGTTCGACATATTTCTGCTCGACCTTCTTGTCGGCCGTGATCGCCAGCGCGAAAGCGCCTTGCTGGTCGCGCTGTATCGCGGCCTGCGGCACCATCAGAGCGGTCTCGGTCTTGGGCGCCTCCAGAACAACGGTGACATAGGTTCCGGACAGCAGCCGCGTGTCGCTGTTTTCAAACTGGCCGCGGAAGGAGATTGTCCCGGTGGCCGCATCGACCTGATTGTCGATATAGACAATCTTGCCCTTCTCGCCGTAGGCCTGCCCGTTCGGCAGCACCAGATTGATATCGGGAGATTTTTCCGGCGAGATGTCTGCCGGGTTGATGCCATGCGTTTTCACCGCATTGAGATACTCGGCTTCGCTGACCGAAAAACTGACATAGACCGGGGCCAGCCGGATGAGCTTGGCGAGGGCCTGCGTGTCGGGGCCGACCACTTCGCCGACACTGTAGGTCGTCTTGCCCATCTGGCCGGGAAACGGCGCCTTGACGTCCGTATAGCTGAGGTTGAGTTCGGCTTCCTCCTGCGCCGCTTCCGCCGCGTCGACCGAGGCATCCGCCTGCTCTTTCTGCGCGAGCGTCGCTTCGTAGGCGGCCTCCGAAACATGGCCCTTTTCCAGAAGGTCCTTGTCGCGTTTCTCGTCGGCTGCCTTCAAGGCGGCGTCGGCTTTCGCGCTTGCCAGATCGGCTTTCGCCTTGTTCAGGGAGGCCTCGTATTGCGCCTTCTCGATGGTGAACAGCAGATCACCCTTTTTGACGATCGATCCGTCCGGAACCGCTTTTTTTTCCAGAAACCCGCTGACGCGGGCAACCAGATCCACCTGATCGACGGCGGCAATCTGACCGACGAATCGCGTGCTTTGGCGAATATCCTGACTGCTGACTTTCGCCACGGTCACGGAAGGCGGCGGCGCTTTGGGCGCGGCCTGCTTCTTGCTGTCATCGGAACAACCGGCCAGAAAAACCGATGTTACCGTGGCAAGGGCAAGGAAACGGGACTTCGAGGCGAAACGCAAAAAGGGCATTATGAAACTCCGCTGGCCGGCCGCCGGGTCGCGGTGCGTGCCTGGCCTCACTATAAAAGGGCTGAATGATTCAACAAGAGGCTAATGTGCCCGTGTTTTTCAATTCACAAGGGAATTTCGCCTGCATTTTCAATCCCGGATACCCTCTCACATGGAAGTGACCGTCAAACGACACGTCTTCGGCCCAACGGGCGGCATGACGAGACGCAAAGACCGGGCGGCCAGATCGGCTTGCCAGACAAGGCGGCCAGACGAGGTGGCCAGAATAGGTGGCCAGAATAGGTGTCAGAAAAGGTGACCAGACGGAGCTGCCAAATCGGGCAGCCTGACTAATCCGCGGGTGACAGGATCAGGGTCAGGCCCGACAGCCGGTCGGCGGGCACGGTCCTGCGTTGTTCAAGCCCCTTGCAGGCAACGTCCAGAGCCGCGATCCTGGGCAGACTGCCTCTGGCACCGGCCAATGCGTCCGGTCCCAAAAGGGATTCATAGGCATGGGGCGTCACCACATGAATCCTGCCCCGCGCCGTGGCGATCTCCAGCCCGAGACTGGTGGCACGCATTTCGCGCTGACCGGTAAAACCGCCGAGAAATTCGTGATGATCGGAAGGGTCTTCGGCGAGCAGATAGACCGCGCGAACGGACGTCGCGCCGTTCCGGTGTTTTTGAAAATCGGGTTTCCAGAAACTGTCCGGATAGCGGTTGCAGCAGGCGAAATACCCGATTTCGGGGCTCAGTGGATTCTCGGCGAAGGTCAGGTCAAAGGCGACCTTCGCGGTTGAGCCGTCCGGCAGATTGGCGATGCGCTCGAAGGAAAACGGCTGGAACAGCGTGAGACCGGCTTTCTGAAAGTCGGACCGGTCCTGCTCAGCGCCGGAACTGTCCAGCACCAGCATGCTGGCCCCTTGCCGTTGTTCAAGAAAGTCCCGGTTGAAGGCGCCGAATGAAAACACCCCGGGGGAAGCCTCCACAATCTTTTCGGGCTCGACAACACTCAAGAGTTCGATGAAGAACCCGTCCAGTTGGACAAGCCGGTTGGCAGTTCCCCAGGCGTGCCGGTTTTCCGGGGTCACGGTGAAACCGAGTTCCTCGAACGCCCGACCGGCGGCCTGGTGATCGTTCACCGCTACAACAACGTGATCCAGTCCGCGCACCATGGTCCTGCCCTCTCGTCCCCAGCCTTCTCGTCCCCAGCTTTCTCGTCCAATGCCTTCTCGTCCAATGCCTGGCACCGGCGCCCTAGACGAGCCGGCTTTGCTGAACAGCCGCACCGATGAACGAGGCGAACAGCGGATGTGGCTCGAACGGACGGGACTTGAGTTCCGGATGATATTGCACACCGACAAACCAGGGGTGGTTTGCGATTTCGACCGTTTCGGGCAGAACGCCGTCCGGAGACGTTCCGGCAAAGATCAGGCCGCATTTCTCGAGCTGCTCGCGATAGCCGATATTCACTTCATAGCGGTGACGATGCCGTTCGGAAATGTGGGTCGCGCCATAAATGTCGGCGATCCGGGAGCCGGACTTGAGGGCCGCGGGATAGGCGCCAAGCCGCATCGTGCCGCCGAGATCGCCTTCCGAATCGCGGACTTCCCTGGCATTGCCCTTGGTCCATTCGGTCATCAGGCCGACGACCGGTTCCGGCGTCGGGCCGAATTCGGTCGAGTTGGCCTGCGTGATGCCCGCAAGATTGCGGGCGGCTTCCAGAACCGCCATCTGCATGCCGAAGCAGATGCCGAAATAGGGAATCTCGCGCGTGCGGGCGAAATGCGCCGCGGCAATCTTACCTTCCGACCCGCGTTCGCCAAAGCCGCCCGGCACCAGAATGCCGTGCACGCCTTCCAGATAGGGTCCCGGATCCTCCTTCTCGAAGGTTTCCGATTCGATCCATTCGAAGTCGACCTTCACCCGATTGGCGATACCGCCATGGACCAGCGCCTCGATCAGCGACTTGTAGGCATCCTTGAGCACCGTGTACTTGCCGACAATGGCGATCTTGACCTCGCCCTCGGGATTCGCAACGGCTTCCGAAATGCCTTCCCAGCGGTCGAGGGTGGGTGCGGGCGCACCCTTGATGCCGAAGGCTGCCAGCACTTCGTCGTCAAGACCTTCCTTGTGATAGGCGATCGGCACGTCGTAGATCGACTTCACGTCATAGGCCGGAATGACCGCGCTTTCACGCACGTTGCAGAACAGCGAAAGCTTGCGTTTTTCCGTCTCCGGGATCGGCCGGTCGCAGCGGATCATGAGAATGTCGGGCTGGATGCCGATGGAACGCAGTTCCTTCACCGAGTGCTGGGTCGGCTTGGTCTTCATTTCCCCGGCACTAGGAATATAGGGCATCAGGGTCAGGTGAACATAAACCACGTCGCCACGCGGCAGATCGTTGCCGAGCTGCCGGATCGCCTCGAAATAGGGCAGACCCTCGATATCGCCGACCGTCCCGCCGATTTCCACCAGCACGAAGTCATAGTCTTCATTGCCGTCGAGAACAAAATTCTTGATGGCATCGGTCACGTGGGGAATGACCTGAACGGTTCCGCCAAGGTAATCGCCGCGCCGTTCCTTGGCGATGATGTCCTGGTAGATCCGGCCGGTGGTGATGTTGTCCTGCTGGTTGGCGGGCCGCCCGGTGAAGCGTTCGTAGTGCCCCAGGTCGAGATCCGTTTCGGCACCGTCGTCGGTGACGAAGCACTCGCCGTGCTGATACGGACTCATGGTGCCCGGATCGACATTGAGATAGGGATCGAGCTTGCGCAGTCGAACCTTGTAGCCACGCGCCTGGAGCAATGCACCCAGAGCCGCCGAAGCCAGACCTTTACCAAGCGAGGAGACCACGCCGCCAGTGATGAAAATATATCGCGCCATGGACCGATACCATATTCTTGCCGAGGGCGCCTTGGCCACTCTGGAGTTGCGTTCTCAACACATAAAAATGCCCTGCGAGTTCAGCCGCAGGGCATATGTCGGATGAACGGGCCGTTCGGCCCTCTCGGCCGCCTTACTGCGCGGCCGGGACCTGGGGTCCGGAAGGTTGGCTCTGCTGTTTCAGCGAATCGAGGATGCCGCCGGTCCCGCTGTCCGCCGGCGTGTCACCGGTCGCAGGAGCGCCCTGGGTCGCAGTGGGCACCGCGTCCAGAATGGATCCGGGACGTTCCTGGTTCTTCGCGATCAGGCTGAGCGCCAGGGACGTCACGAAAAATCCGACCGCCAGGATCGCCGTTGCGCGCGTCAGAATGTTGGCAGTGCCCCGGCTGGACATCAGGCCACCGCCCCCGCCACCGCCTATACCAAGCGCGCCGCCTTCGGATCGCTGAAGGAGGACAACAAGCACCAGGGCCAACACGACCATCAGGTGGATGACGATGACTACGGTTTCCATCGAATGCCATTCTGTATGAATTCAAGATTGGCGGCCTTCTACACCAGACGCCACCAGCTTTCCACCCTTCAATTGCGCCTTCGTCACACAAGCTTCAAGAGCCGAGAGCGTATCTCGTTCACCTGGACCCGTTTAATGGCGGCAAACCGCCCATCGGCGGCAGCGCGCCGCTTGCTCAAGGTTTGCCCGCTCAAGCATGCGGCACTCTTTAGGCGTCCGTCAGCTCCACGTCCGCCGGGTTGGTCCGGATTGCGCGCTTTTCAGCCCGGATCCTAGCTCCGTGAATAGGCGTCCAGGATGCCGAGGAAGTCGTCCGCCTTGAGGCTGGCACCGCCCACCAGGGCACCGTCCACATTGCTGACCGCCATCAGTTCTCCGGCATTCGCCGGCTTGACCGACCCTCCATAGAGCAGGCGCATGGAACCGCCGGCATCGGCCAGGCGGCCCACCAGGGCCTGCCGCATCGCCTTGTGCATGTCGGCAACGTCGCCCGCGGTCGGGGTCAGGCCGGTGCCGATTGCCCAGACAGGCTCATAGGCAATCACCGTGTTTTCAGCTGTGGCTCCATCCGGCACGGATCCCTCCAGCTGCCGTTCGACAACACTGACGGCGTCTCCGGCCTTGCGCTGTGTTTCAGTCTCCCCGACACAGATGATCGCGACAAGGCCCGCCCGCCAGGCCGCCTGTGCCTTGGCTCTCACGTCCGAATCGGTTTCGCCGTGATCCGCCCGCCGTTCCGAATGTCCGACGATCACGGCGCTGGCGCCGGCATCGGCAAGCATTTCCGCCGATATGTCACCCGTGTGGGCGCCCGAGGCTTCGGCGTGACAATCCTGTCCCCCGACCGTCATCGCGCCCCTGCCGGCCTTGTCGGCCAGCGCCGCGATGAGCGTTGCCGGTGCGCAGATCATGGCGTCAACGGATTCGGCAAGGTCGTCCGGAATTCCGGCGATCATCTTGTAGAACTCCGCCTGGTTCGATTTCAGGCCGTTCATTTTCCAGTTACCGGCCACCAGCGGTTTGATCCTGGCGCTCATTTTCCGTTTCTCCCGCAGATGATATGAATTTTGCTGCTTATAGAGCAGAAGCGCGGGGGCGTTGCAATCGTCCCGTAAGTGGCTAAAAGCAATTAGGCTCTGAAGTTGACCGATGCCGCCTTGCGGCCACGGCACCACCTCTTTATGATCCGCCCGCTCCGGCAAGGCCGGCCCTGAGATCAGCCCTGTTTGCGGCTGCTGGAATAAGAAGAATACGGGAGACGTCATGCTCGACGCGCTGCGCAAGGGCGCTGGCACCTGGCTTGCCAAGATTTTCATCGCACTGCTGATTTTCAGCTTCGCCGTCTGGGGCGTGAGCGGGTTCCTGACCGGTGTCGGCCAGAACACCGCGGCAAAGGTCGGCGACACGGATGTCTCCCTTTTCGACCTGGACCGGACCTATCGTCAGGATCTCAACCGGGTCAGCCAGCAGTTCGGGCGTCAGTTGACCCCGGCGGAGGGCGCCACGCTCGGCCTGTTGCAGCAATCGCTCGGCAAGCTGGTCGCGGAGGCCGCCCTGAACGACACCGCCAACCAGATGAACCTCGGCGTCTCCGATGACCGTCTGGCACAGATCATCCAGAGCGACCCTGCCTTCCAGGGTCCCGGAGGACGCTACGACAGGAACAGGCTGCAGCAGGTTCTGCAGTCGAACGGCTACCGTGAAGACGAGTATGTGGTCCAGCGCCGCAAGGTCGCCGAACGCGGCCAGCTGGCCGAGGGGCTCGCCGGCGGCATGAAGGCACCTGCAGCCTACGTGGAAGCCTTCGATGCCTTCCAGGGCGAAAGCCGCAAGGTGGATTATCTTTTGATCGCACCGGATTCCATCGGCGAGATCGAAGATCCTTCCGACGAGGTTCTCAAGGCGTATTTCGAAGACAACCTGTCCGACTTCCGGGCACCTGAATTCCGGGAAATCAAGTATGTCGCGCTGACGTCGGATGCGCTTGCGCGCCCGGACGACATCGCTGCGGAGGATGCGCGTTCCGAATATGAACGCCGGCAGGACGATTTCTACCAGCCGGAGCGCCGCAAGATCCGCCAGATGTCGTTCCCGTCCGAGGAAGCTGCCAATGAGGCGGCCGAGGCACTGGCGAACGGCAAGACATTCGACGAATTGATGGCCGAACGCAATCTGAACGCCAACGATGTGACCCTGGGTGTCATGGCGCGGGCCGACTTTCTGGACGAAGCCATTGCGGAGGCCGCCTTCTCCCTGGAAGAGGGATCAACCAGTGGTACGGTCGACGGCCGGTTCTCCACCGTGATCGTGAATGTGGAAGAAGTTCTCCCGGAAAGCACACAGCCATTCGAGGACGTGCGGGACGACATCGTCCAGAGCCTTGCGACGGAACAGGCAGAACGGGAAATTCTCGATCTTCTCGACGAGATCGAAGATGCCCGGGCCGGTGGCGCCCTGCTCGACGAGGTCGGCGAGCGGTTCTCGCTGCCGGTCGATGCTCCGGCAGCCTTTGATGCGTCGGGCAACGGCGTTGCGGGCGAAACGATCGACCTGCCGGACGCCGAAGGTCTGGTCGCCGGAACCTTCCAGAGCGATATCGGCATCGAGAATGATGTCCTGCAACTGGGTGGCCAGGGGTTCCTCTGGTACGACGTGGTCAAGGTCATCCCTGCCCGCGACCGCACCCTGGACGAGGTCCGCGCGGATGTGATCGAAGCCTGGAAGCGGGACGAACTTGCAAGCAGACTTCAGGACACGGCCGTGGATCTGCTCGCCAAGGCCGAAACCGGAACACCCTTCTTCGCACTTGCCGCGCAGTCGGGGCTCGAGGCCCGGACAGCTTCCGATCTCAAGCGCAATACGCCGTCCGGCGATCTGGGCCGTGAGGCGATAGAAGCGGTGTTCGGCGGGCCGGTCGGCACGACGGCGGAAACCGTTTCTGCCGACGGCACGGGACGGCTGGTCCTGAAAGTCACCGGTTCGACCGTTCCGGAGTTCGACCCCGCCGCGTCGCAGGCAGCAAGTATCGGCGGCCAGCTTTCCCGGCAATTGTCGGACACGCTGCTTGGCCAGTTCATCACGGACCGCGAGAACAAGGCGGGCGTCGAAATCAACAACGCCGCCGTCAGCCAGATTCTGGGACTGAACGAATACTGACCTGAAGTGGGTGGACAGACTTCATGAGCACATTCAAGGACCTGATCGCCAAGGTCGCTGACGGCCATGCCCTGAGCCTCGACGAGGCCAGGGAAGCCTTCGAGGTGATCCTGTCCGGTGCGGCCACTCCCTCCCAACTGGGCGGCTTCCTGATGGCGCTGCGCGTGCGCGGCGAAAGCATCGCCGAGGTCACAGGCGCTGTCGCCACCATGCGCTCGAAGATGCTGCCGGTGGTGGCACCGGACGATGCCATCGACATCGTCGGCACCGGTGGCGACAATTCCGGCAGCTACAACATCTCGACCTGTACCGCGTTGGTGGTCGCCGGCTGTGGCGTGCCCGTCGCCAAGCACGGCAACAGGTCCCTGTCGTCGAAATCGGGCGCCGCCGAGGCCCTGGCGGAACTTGGCGTCAATATCGACATTGGTCCGAAACAGATATCCGATTGCCTCCACAAGGCCGGCATCGGTTTCATGTTCGCTCCGCTCCATCATGCGGCGATGAAACATGTCGGTCCGACCCGGGTGGAACTTGGCACGCGGACAATTTTCAACCTGCTCGGGCCCCTGTCCAATCCGGCGGGCGTCAGCCGGCAGCTGGTCGGTGTATTTGCCCGAAAATGGGTGGAACCGGTTGCGGAAGCCCTGAAGGCGCTGGGGTCCAGGAAAGCCTGGGTCGTGCATGGCTCCGACGGCATGGATGAAATCACGACAACCGGCCCTACGTTTGTGAGCGAACTCAAGGACGGCGAGCTGAGATCGTTCGAGATCTCGCCACAGGATGTCGGACTGCCGATCGCCGATCCCGCGGACCTGAAGGGCGGCCTGCCGGCTGAAAACGCAAGGGCGCTGCGTGAGGTCCTGGCCGGAACCCGGAACGCGTATCGCGACATCGTCCTCTTCAATGCCGCAGCCTCACTGCTGGTCGCGGACAAGGTGAGCGATTTGAAGACCGGCGTCGAGCTGGCTGCTCAATCCATTGACAGTGGCTCGGCGGCGGACACACTTGAAAAGCTTGTTGCAGCGTCAAACGGATAGAACATGGCCGATATCCTCCAGAAAATCGAAGCCTACAAACGCGAGGAAATCGCCGCCGCGAAATCCGCGACGCCACTGCCCGATCTCAAGGCCCGGCTGAACGATGTCTCCGCGCCGCGCGGTTTCCTGAAGGCGATCGAGGCCAGGTGCGCCTCCGGCGACTATGCACTGATCGCGGAGATCAAGAAGGCAAGCCCGTCCAAGGGCCTGATCCGGGAGGATTTCGATCCCCCGCTTCTGGCCAGGGCATATGAGGCCGGCGGAGCGGCCTGCCTGTCCGTTCTCACCGACGCGCCCTCCTTTCAGGGCAGGCCGGACTATCTGACTTCGGCCCGGGATGCCGTCGCCCTGCCCGCCCTGCGCAAGGATTTCCTTTACGATCCCTACCAGGTCTACGAGGCCCGCGCCTGGGGTGGCGACTGTATCCTGATCATCCTCGCCGCGGTGGACGACGACACCGCAAGGCGGCTCGAGGACACGGCGTTCGACCTGGGAATGGACGTGCTTCTGGAGGTCCATGACAGTCAGGAGCTTGATCGCGCGCTGAAGCTTTCCTCTCCGATGATCGGCATCAACAACCGCAACCTGAAGACATTCGAAACCCGGCTGGAAACCAGCGAGGAGCTGGCGCCCAAGGTACCGGATGACCGCATCGTGGTCGGAGAATCCGGATTGTTCACCCCGGCGGATCTGGACCGGATGAACAAGGTCGGCATTGCCGCGTTCCTGATCGGAGAAAGCCTGATGCGGCAGGACGATGTCGCCGCTGCGACGAAAACCCTGTTGGCGCGTCCAGCTCTTTCACCAGCGCAATAGGACGGACAATGGGCGGGCCTGATTCCAAACTGACTCATCTGGACGAGGCCGGCGCCGCCAACATGGTGGATGTCTCGGACAAGAACGTCACGCATCGGATCGCGGTGGCGCGCGGCTCTGTCACAATGCGGCCGGAAACGCTGGAACTGATCCGCTCCGGCAATGCCAAGAAGGGCGACGTTATCGGCACGGCCCGTCTTGCCGGAATTCTCGCCGCCAAGAAAACCCATGACCTGATCCCCTTGTGTCACCCCCTGATGCTGTCCAAGGTCACCGTCGACATCGAACCCGACGAGACACTGCCCGGGCTCGTCGTGACCGCCTTGACCAAGGTCAGCGGCCAAACCGGCGTCGAGATGGAAGCCCTGACCGCCTGTTCCCTGGCTTGCCTGACCATCTACGACATGGCCAAGGCCGTCGACCGCGGCATGGTCATCGGCGACATCCGCCTCGTCGAGAAAGCCGGTGGCAAGTCGGGCCACTGGACACTGGAAACCGACGGCAGCCAGGGCGGCACCTGATGAGCCTGATGCCCGTCGAGGAAGCCTTGCGCAAACTGTTGGCGGACGCTGCGCCGACAGAGACGGAGCAGGTGCCGCTCGCCCGTGCGAACGGCCGCATTCTGGCGGCGCCGCTCATATCCACACGCACGCAGCCGCCTTTTGCCGCCTCCGCAATGGATGGCTATGCCGTTCGACACCGGGACTTGCAGGCAGACCGGACACGGCTGGAGGTCATCGGCGAAGCGCCGGCCGGGCACGGGTTCACCGGTCAGGTGCAGGCAGGCCAGGCTGTGCGCATCTTCACCGGAGCGCCCGTTCCCGAGGGCGCCGACACCATTCTCATTCAGGAAAACGCCAGTCGCGACGGCGATCGCATTACCGTGCTTGAACCTCCGGCAATCGGCGCCCATGTTCGGCCTGCCGGCCTCGATTTTGCCGAGGGCGACGTCCTGCTGGAGCCGCCCCTGAAACTGAGCTACCGGCATCTTGCACTCGCCGCCGCCATGAACCATGCGGTTCTCCCGCTCCGCCGGCAGCCCAGGGTGGCGATCCTGGCAACCGGCGACGAACTGGTCCGGCCCGGCGCCACGCCCGGCCCGGACCAGATCATAGCGTCCAACCACGCGGGCATCGCCGCTCTTGTCGAGGATTGCGGCGGGGCACCGGTCGATCTCGGCATTTCGCCCGACAATCCGATAGCGCTGGCGGAACACGTGCGCGGTGCCATCACCGGACGCGCGGATATTCTGGTCACGCTCGGCGGGGCTTCCGTTGGTGATCATGATCTCGTTCAGGAGGTTCTTGGCCAGCAAGGCATGGACCTCGCGTTCTGGCGCATCGCCATGCGTCCCGGAAAACCGTTGATGGCCGGCCGGCTCGGCGCGACCAGAGTGCTCGGTCTGCCAGGCAATCCCGTCTCAAGCCTGGTCTGCGGGCTGCTGTTTCTGAAACCGCTGATCAGGGCGCTGCTCGGGGCACCGGCCGAGACCGGCCTCCCGTCGACCGCCGTGCTGGCAGCTCCCCTGGCTCAAAACGATCGCAGGCAGGACTATGTCAGGGCGACCCTGTCGGAAGACGGCAACGGGCGCCAGATTGTAACGCCGTTCTCCAGGCAGGACAGTTCCATGCTGAACCTTTTGGCCCGCTCGGGCGCCCTGATCATCCGTCCCCCGCATGCGCCGGCCGTCGATGCAGGATCCGAAGTCCCCGTTCTCAGGCTCTGAAATCAACGGGTTTCCGGTCACCGCTCCCGCAAGGCATGGGCAATCTGGTCGGTCACCGGCTTGACCAGGTAGCTCAACACCGTCCGGTCGCCGGTTTGCAGGAAGGTTTCGACCGGCATGCCGGGCACCAGCGCCTTGTCGCCAAGTTTCCTCAGTTCCGTGTCGTCGATAACCAGGCGGGCAACGTAATAGCTGACGCCGGAACGTTCGTCCTCCGTCAGATCCGCAGACAGTGTCAGCAGTTTCGCATTCAGCTCAGGCGTTGTCCGCTGGTCGAAACTGGGAAAGCGCACCCGCGCGCTTTGTCCGGGCGACATCTGGTCGATATCGACCGGACGGACCTGCGCTTCCACGATCAGTTGGTCCTCCCTGGGAACAATCTGCATCACGGTCTCGCCCGGAGCGATGACACCACCGATCGTATGTACCGAAAGCTGATGAACGTAGCCGTTTCTCGGAGCCAGTATGTCGACCCGGGTCAATTCGTCCTCGGCCGCTATCTGCTGCTCTTCAAGCTGGGCAATGCGCGAGCGCACTTCCTGCAATTGTTCAAGAACTTCCGCCCGATAGGACTCCTCGATCTGGAGGATCTGGATCCGCCGCTCGCTGATGGCTTCCTTCGTCTGGGCAATCTGCGCAATCAGGTCGCCGTATTCGCCCGCCAGACGGGCCTTTTCACGCCGCAGCGCGATGACGCGGCTCTTGGAGACAAGCTGCCGGTCCAGCAAGCCACTGAGATCGGCCAGTTCCTCCTCGATCAGCTCGATCTCCGAGTCCTTGGCCGTCACCTGGGCTTCCAGGCCCTCCATCTGCTTGTGGAACTGGAGGATCTGCTCTTCGAGCTGGTTCTGACGTTCCGACCTTGGAGTTCCGGCGTGCTTCCAGCAGCATCTGCTGTCCGCGTTCGATTTCTCCCAGAGTGGCCTTGCGATCCTCGGGCCAATCGATGCTGTCGCGCTCATCCCGCTCGGCCTGCAATCTCAGGGTCTGGGCGGTCAGTTCGGTCAGCTGTTTGGTGATGACGGCCAGGTTGGCGCGGGTCACCGTGTCGTCAAGGCTGATCAGCAGTTCCCCTGCCTTGACCGTATCTCCCGCCTTCACACGGATGTCGCGGACGATACCGCCTTCCCGGTGCTGAACAAGCTTGGTGTTGGTTTCCACCACAATGGTCCCCGTGGAGACCACCGCCCCGGAGATTTCCGTGAAGGCCGCCCACCCCCCGATACCGCCGACAACCGCAATCGCGACGAATAGCGCGAACACCAGATGGTTGCGCACCGTGCGGCGCAGCAGGTCATCGGCCCCTTGCGGACCGGATTGGCTGCCCTGATCGGATTTCCCGGGCATCGTCACCGTCCCGTGACTCCGCCGGCACGCATATTCTGCACCGGCTGCACCACCTGTTTGAGAACATCTTCCTTCGGCCCGAAGCCGGCCATCTTGCCGTCCTTGAGGCACAGGATCTTGTCCACCGTTGCAATCGCGCTCGGACGATGCGCAATGACGACCACAACCGATCCCTTCTCGCGCATGGCCCTGATGGCATTGGTCAGAGCCCCCTCGCCCTCCGCATCCAGATTGGAATTCGGCTCGTCCAGGACGACGAGAAATGGATTGCCGTAAAGCGCCCTGGCCAGCGCCATCCGCTGGCGCTGGCCCGCGGACAGCAAGCGCCCGGCTCGGCCGATCACGGTGTTATATCCTTCCGGCAGTCCGACGATCAGGTTGTGAACATCGGCGAGCTTTGCCGCCTCGATGATCAGGTCCGGCGTCGCCCCCGTACTGAAGCGCGCGATGTTTTCGGCAATCGTGCCGTCGAACAATTGCAGGTCCTGGGGCAGATAGCCGATGAATTCGCCGCGCCGTCCGCTCGGCCACTGGCCGAGTTCCGCCCCGTCATACCGGATGACGCCCTTGAGGGCCGGCGTTGCGCCGACCAGCGCCCGCGCGAAGGTCGATTTGCCCGATCCGGACGGACCGATTATGCCCAGACCGTCGCCTGCCTCAAGTTCAAGCGAAACATTCTGGACGAAGGGCGTGGCCTCCCCGAAGGGGCCGCAGAACACCTGCTCGACCGTTATCCTGTCCGTTGGCAGCGGCAGGTCCATTTTTTCGGGTTCCGCATCGGCCACCTGCAGAACTTCTCTCAGACGGCGCAGCGCCTGGCGGCTGGCCACGAAGCCGCGCCACTGGGCGACGGCCTGTTCGATCGGCGCCAGTGCGCGCGATGTCATGATCGAGGACGCGATCATCACGCCCGGCGTAATCTCCTGCAGGATGGCCAGCCAGGCCCCCACCCCGAGAATGGCCGACTGCAGCACGAACCGGATGGTCTTGATCGTGGTGCCGAACAAGCCGGACCGGTCGGCGGCCCGCCGTTGTGTCGCCAGATAGTCGCTGTTCTGCGCATCCCATTTGCCCGTCAGCGCATCCTGCATGCCCATCGCGGTCACGACTTCGGAATTCCTCTGGCCGATTTCCACGTCCGAGGAGCGACGGCCGGCATGTCCCGCCGCCTCTTCGGCCGGGCCTCGTGACAGCAACTCGTTCAGACCGATCAGCACCGTGATGACAACGGCTCCTGCAAGCCCGACCACGCCCAGAAGGGGATGAAACAGGAAAACGATCCCGAGATAGAAGGGCAACCAAGGAATGTCGAAGATTGCCGCCGGGCCCGGGCCGGAGAGGAACTGGCGAACGGTATCCAGATCTTGTACGGGCCGCAGGCGGGCAGCCTTGCGCCCCAGGCGGACCGGCAGGCTGGTGGACACCCGGTAGACGATCCCGGACAACCGCGCGTCGACCCGTTGGCCGAGCCGGGCCAGGATCCGGCCCCGTACGCCCTCCAGAAGGCCGTAAAAGGCATAAAGGACAATGGCCAGGGATCCGATCACGACCAGCGTCGGCACGGAGCCGCTCGACAGCACCCGGTCGTAAACCTGAAGCATGAACAAGGGGCCGGTCAGCATCAGGATGTTGATGACAAAGCTGACCAATGCGACGCCCCAGAAGGCCTTGTGAACGGGCTTGAATGCTGTGGCTACCGGATTTTCTTCTGTCCGCTTGCCGCCATTCAGGCTCCGGTGCCGTGTTCCTGCCATTCAGTCCCCTGTTTCCAGTCCGGCCGCATGCTACCGAAGCCTCCGGTACATGGTCCGGCTTCGGCAGCATTCATGTGACACCATTTTCACACGAGATTTCTTTCAACAAATACGAAGTCACTTGCAACAGTTTCAAAGTCAATTGACCCGGTTTTCCGTTTCGCCGGAAGCTCCGGTCCGGCAAGCGAAAAAACATGCCGTCTGTAGATCTTATCAGCCCGTTCCCTGAAAAAAAATGCCCGGCCGCGAAACGGCCGGGCTGAAATCGCATTTTGTCCGCGCGCCCGTCAGCCGGCGGCGGCCACAGCCCGTTTGGCCATCACGGTGACCAGGTTGGCCCGGTAGCGGGAGGAACCGTGAATATCCTGCAGCATGCCGCCGGAATCGACAGCGATGCCGGCAACCGCATCCGGTGACCAGTTGGCCGCCAGGGCAGCTTCCATGTCGCCGACACGGAACACCCCGCCGTCACCGGCGCCGGTCACGGCCACGCGCACGGACCCATCGCCCCGACGAGCGACGAACACCCCGGCCATGGCATAGCGGGACGCCGGGTTCGGGTATTTGGCATAGGATGATTTTTCGGCTGCCGGGAAAGAGACCGAAACCACGATCTCGTCGTCCGCAAGCGCGGTCTCGAACATGCCGACAAAGAAGTCTTCGGCCGAAAGCGTCCGTATGCTGGTGGTAATCGTGGCATCCAGCCCGACAAGCGCCGCCGGATAGTCGGCGGCCGGGTCGTTGTTCGCGATCGAGCCCCCGATCGTCCCCATGTGACGGACAGCGGGATCGCCGATCCCGCCTGCAAGTCCCGAAAGACCGGGGAGCTTGCCCTTGATCAGCGCGGAGGCCGCGACTTCGGCATGGGTCGTCGCGGCGCCGATGACGATCTGGCCGCCGTCTTCGCGAATGCCCTTCATGTCGGGTATCCGGGTCAGGTCCACCAGGTCCGACGGCGCTGCCAGCCGTTGCTTCATGGTCGGCAGCAGGGTCTGCCCTCCGCCAAGGAATTTTCCGTCTTCCGCCTTTGCGATCAGCTGGGCCGCCTCGGCCACCGATCCGGCACGGTGATAATTTGTTTCGTACATTTCGCGTCTCCCAAAAGAATGGGTTCAGGTTTCGTCAAGTCTGTCGGCGTTGAAATCGGCCGGCGGCGAGGAGCCCGTCGATGCGCCCGTCCACCTTCGCTCACCCGTTTCATCAAACGAACGGGTGCGTTCATGGCGTTCAAGCGCAGTCGATCGGAGATCCGCCACCACCTGCCTCATTTACTCCGCAGCCTCCCGGATGGCCGGCTGGCACAGCGACCAGACCCTTTCCGGCAGGGCCGGCATGGACAGGTTGTTGTTGCCGATCGCGTCGGTGATCGCATTCATCACCGCAGGCGGCGAACCGATGGCCCCCGCCTCGCCGCAGCCCTTCATGCCGAGCGGGTTGCCCGGACATTCGGTAACATGCGTCGACAGCTGATAGGATGGCACGTCGTCGGCGCGCGGCATGCAGTAATCCATGTAGGAGGCCGTCAGGAGCTGGCCGGTCTCGTCATAGGACGCGTTCTCCAGCAGCGCCTGTCCGATGCCCTGCGTGATGCCGCCATGCACCTGGCCTTCCACGATCATCGGATTGATGATGTTGCCGAAATCGTCCGCGGCAACAAAATTGACGACTTCGGTCTTGCCGGTTTCCGGATCGACCTCGACCTCGCAGACATAGGTGCCCGCCGGGAACGTGAAGTTGGTGGGATCATAGAACGCGCCCTCCTTCAGGCCCGGCTCCATGCCTTCCGGCAGATTGTGCGCCGTATAGGCGGCGAGCGCCACCTCGGTGAAGGACAGTTTCTTGTCCGTACCGGCGACCTTGAGTTCACCACCCTCGATCTGGATGTCCCCCTCGGAGGCTTCCATCAGGTGCGCAGCGATCTTCTTGGCCTTGGCTTCAACCTTGTCCAGCGCCTTGACGATGGCCGACATGCCGACGGCTCCGGAGCGGGAGCCGTAGGTTCCCATGCCAAACTGGACCTTGTCCGTGTCGCCATGAACGATGGCGACCGAGTCGGTGTCTAGTCCGAAACGCTCGCTGATCAGCTGAGCGAAGGTGGTTTCGTGTCCCTGGCCATGGCTGTGGGACCCGGTCAGGACCTCGATCGTCCCCACAGGGTTCACCCGCACCTCGGCGGATTCCCAGAGGCCGACACCGGCGCCCAGCGAGCCAACCGCCGCGGAAGGAGCAATGCCGCAGGCCTCAATGTAACAGGACAGGCCGATGCCGCGAAGCTTGCCCCGCGAGGCGGCTTCCGCCTTGCGCGCCGCGAAGCCGTCATAATCGGCGGCAGCAAGGGCTGCATCCAGGGTCGCGTCATAGTCGCCGGCGTCATAACACATGATCACCGGTGTTTGATGCGGGAACGACCTGACGAAGTTCTTGCGGCGGAACTCCGCCGGGGACAGCCCGACCTCGCGCGCCGCCGTCTCCATCATCCGCTCCACCAGGTAGGTTGCCTCCGGACGGCCCGCGCCGCGGTAGGCATCCACGGGCGTGGTGTTGGTATAGACCGTCTTCACATTGGCATGGATCGCCGGAATGTCGTACTGGCCCGACAACAATGTGGCGTAGAGATACGTTGGCACCGACGACGAGAACAACGACATGTAGGCGCCGATATTGGCAACGGTCCTGACCCTGAGGCCCAGGATCTTGTTGTCCGCATCCAGCGCCAGTTCCGCCTCGGACCGATGATCCCGGCCATGGGCATCAGTGAGGAAGGCCTCGGTCCGGTCCGACACCCATTTCACCGGCCGTCCGACGCGTTTGGCGGCCCACAGGCACACCATTTCTTCCGGATAGATGTAGATCTTGGAGCCGAAACCGCCACCGACATCCGGCGCGATCACACGCAGCTTGTGCTCGGGCGCCACATTGTAGAACGCGGACAGCACAAGCCGGGCCACATGGGGGTTCTGAGAGGTCGTATAGAGCGTGTAATGCTCTTCGGCGTCGTCATAACCGGCGAGAGCCGCCCTGGGTTCCATCGGATTTGGAACCAGACGGTTGTTGTGAATTTCCATGCGGGTGACATGGGCCGCCTTTTCGAAGGCGGCCGTCGTGGCGGCGTCGTCACCGATCTCCCAGTCGAAGATCAGGTTGCCTTCGGCTTCCGGATGAAGCTGCGGCGCACCCGGCTGCAGGGCGGCGACCGGATCAATCACGGCCGGAAGCGCTTCATAGTCGACAACAACGGCGTCGGCGGCATCGCGCGCCTGGGCCTGCGTGTCCGCGACGACAACCGCGACCGCCTGTCCCACGTGGCGCACGATTTCCGGCTCGAGGGCGCGCCACGCCCCCATTTTCATGGGCGACCCGTCCTTGGAATGGACCATCCATCCGCAAATCAGGTTGCCGATTCCGTCACCAACAAGCTGGTCACCGGTCAGGACCGCGTCCACCCCCGGCATCGCCAATGCGGCGCTTGCGTCAATGCCGGTCACTTTCGCATGCGCATGGGGCGAACGGACGAAGGCCGCGTATCCCATCCCCGGCATGTTCATGTCATCGGTATAACGGCCCTTGCCGGTAATGAAGCGCTTGTCTTCCTTGCGCAGGGCGCGGGCGCCAATCCCCTCAACTGCCATGATCTCTCTCTCCCAAATGTCTGTTCCGGTTCTGCCAGAACCGGATAATTCTTCAACCGGCCATGCCGGCGTCCGCCCGACGGGCGTCTGTCTGCTTCAGGACCTGGCGGTCAGCCGAAACCCGGCGATTTCCTCCCGGCAGGTTTCAGCAAAAGGTCCTGGTGTCCCGGCGCGGTCATACCGCGTCAAGCGTGAGAGCTTGCCGCCTACTCCGCGGCCTGGGCCATACCGGCCATCTGGTCGGATGCGGCCTTGATGGCCTTGACGATGTTCTGATAGCCCGTACAGCGACAGATATTGCCTTCCAGCTCATGCCGGATTGTGGTTTCGTCGAGGTTGCCGGCGCCGTGCCGCTGGATCATGTCCACAGCCGTCATGATCATGCCCGGCGTGCAGAAACCGCACTGCAGGCCGTGATGCTCGCGGAAAGCCGCCTGCACCGGGTGCAGGTTGCCGGCGTTCCCCAGTCCTTCCAGTGTCAGCACTTCGCTGCCGTCGGCCTGGGCCGCCAGCAATGTGCAGGATTTCACGGCCTTGCCGTCCACCTGAACGACACAGGCACCGCATTGCGACGTGTCGCAACCGACATGGGTGCCGGTCAGTCCGCGGGTCTCGCGGATAAACGATACGAGCAGCGTACGGTCTTCGACATCCGCCGAAACCGTCTTGCCGTTCAATACCATCGATACTTTCGACATGAATTTCTCTCCCTCATGCAATTCCCTGGGCTGTTGCCCGTGCGTCCTCCGGCGTTTTCACCGTTTTTATGGGGGGCTTCGATGCGCGCCGCAGTCAGGCCCCGATCAATTCATATTTTGCCCGGCCCGGTCAACTTGCCAGAGCAAGAACCACGATAATCGCCCCGAGCAGAATCAGGCCCCAGACCATCGGGCCGCCAAAGGCGTTGCGCCCGGCCGCGGCCTCGATATTTTCTTCGGCCTTGTGGATCCGCTCCTCCACAGCGTGTTCCGCGTCCTCGATCGCGATGCGTTTGGCCTCTTCGGCAACGCCTGCGTCCAGATCCGTGTCCGCCGTTTCACCCGACGTCCCGTCCACGGCTTGCGCGGCGCCTTGCCCGCCAACCGTTTCGGAAAATTTCGTGAAGAAGTCGTCCGCCATCTTGCGAGCGGTCGAGTCGATCAGACGGCTGCCGAGCTGCGCCAGCTTGCCGCCAACCTGTGCATTGGCCTCATAGGTCAGAACGGTCTCATCGCCTTCCTCGGCAAGGCTAACAGTGGCGCCCCCCTTCGCAAAGCCGGCCACGCCGCCCTTGCCTTCTCCCGAAATCGTATAGCTCTCCGGCGGCTTGATGTCCCCCAGAGTCACCGCGCCTTTGAACTTGGCCTTGACCGGCCCGATCTTCGACGTCACAGCGGCGGTCATCTCCGTGTCCGACGTTTTTTCAAGACTTTCACAGCCCGGAATGCAGGCCTTCAGGATTTCCGGATCGTTCAGTGCCGCCCAGACTGTTTCCCGTTTCGCCGGAATCCGGTGGGAGCCGCTCATGTCCATGTTTTTTCTCCCCAAGTCGCGCGTTTAGCGCTTTGCCAGGTTCTTCAACAACTTACGGGACACGCAATATGAAAGTTGCGAACCCGCAAACGCCTTTGCGTTATGAGAGCGTGTTTCGTGCAAATATTCAATTGCTTAAATGCAAGAGATTTCAATTTGGCAGGTCTTGTCGGAGCAAGGTCCCGCGCGGACCGCCCGGCCAGGGGCTGCAAACGGGCATGTGTCGCCGACGGGATCCCGGATTCCGGCCTTTGAAGGTCTCAGCCGAAAGCCACCCCCGGTTCGATCGATTTCTCGATGAAGGAGGACAGGCCGTCGGAGCTCTGCGGCTTGGAATAGAGATACCCCTGCAGGTAGTCGCATTGCAGCTCCTGCATGATCTTGCGCTGCGTGATCGTCTCGATCCCTTCTGCAGTCACATCCAGGTCAAGTGCCTTGGCCACGGCGATGATGGATTTGACCACCGCCAGCTCATCCGCGTCCTGATCCATGTTCATGATGAAACTACGATCGATCTTGATCCCGTCCACGGGCAACTTGCGCAGGTAGCTGAAGGAGGAATATCCGGTCCCGAAATCATCGATGACGACTTTCGCGCCCTTGTCGCGGAGCCATGTCAACAACGAGATCGTGACCTGGTCGTTGCTCAGGAACAGGCCTTCGGTGACCTCGAACACGAGCCGATGCAACGGCAGGCAGGCGGCCGAAGCGGCATCTTCAATGTCCTTGTAGATCCGGTTGGTCTGCACCTGCTGCGGGGACAGGTTCACATTCAGCCGGACATCCCCGGACAGGCCCTGCAGCCGGCTGAATTCCGAGAACGACGTCATGAACATCCATGCGCCGATTTCGGTGATCAAACCGCTCGCCTCGGCTGCTTCAATCATCCGCGCGGTGTTCATGAACGTTCCGGACGGCGTGCGAAAACGCATGAGCGCTTCGAACGAGGCCAGGGATTCGTCTTTCGCCAGCATGATCGGCTGGTAATGGACGGAAAATTCCATCTGGTTGCTGCTGCTGGTCAACAGGGACGCAAGCCGCAGCCGCTCGAAAGCGGCCTCCTGCATTTCCGGATGAAACACCGAATGGCTGGTGTGCCCCTGCTGGCGAACATTATTCAGCGCGATCGAGGCAAACCGGACCAGCTGCTCTGCGTTCTGGTTGCCGGCGGTGCCCGCAGCAAACCCCAATCGCATGCGCAAGGAAATCTGGTTGTCGTCGAGCGTGATCGGTTCCTGAAAGGCCTCCTCGACCCTGGCGACCACGTCCTCGACCCGGTTGGCATCGCCGCCCTTGAGCAGGATCAAGAACTCGTCCTTTTCCTTGCGCGCGATCGTCAGCGCGTCCGGAAACGTCTGAGACAGGCGGTGTCCTGTCTTTTTCAGCACCGCACCGGCTTTTTCGTCGCCGATCCCGTCGACAATCACCCTAAATCTCTGGACATCGGCATGAACCACCAGCAACGGCGTGCACTTGGCCGCATTGCGCTGGAAGGTTTCGATGAAACCGGAGAAGGTCGACAGACCGGTAATCCGGTCCACATAGGCAAGGTTCCGAATATGCTCCAGCAGGCCTGTTTTCTCATAGCCGAGGGCAACATTCGACACAAAGAGCTTGAGAAGTTCCGATCCGACCAGCTCTTCCAGAATGTCTTCCGCGACATCCAGATAGAGGGCACCCGCCATCCCGTTTCTGGTCACCAGCGGCAAGGCCACGCCTGTCGATGACCGGCAGGTCTCGCGGGTCTCGGCACATTTGACGACACAGCCCCGGACCGCATCGTCGCTGATGACGTTGACAGGCAGGTCGACCTTGTCCTCGAAACAGCCCGTCGCGGCCAGCACACGGATATTTGTCCGGTCGAAGGCACCGTACCCTGGAAGGGATTCCAATCCGCAAAGAAGGCAGTCAACGGGTTGACCAACGAGTTCGGAAACATGTTCCACCACAGCGGATGCAAATTCACTGAGAGCGTTTTTTTCAACGATTGCGGAAAAATGCGCGTTCAGTTGCTGCAGTTTCCTCCGGTTTGTCTCCAGAGACATCACAAGCTTGTAGCCGCGCAGACCGGTGACCACCGCCGTGATCAGCTTGGTTCGCGAAAGTTCTGCCTTTTCCGTATAGCCATCGATGTCGAACTTCATGATCACGTCGGTCTGCGGTGCATAGCCCGGCTGACCGGTGCGCAGTATCAGACGCGTGAAATGGTTCTTGAGCTCTGACCGGATCCAGCTGACGAGACCGAGACCGGCGGTATCGCTCTCCATCACCACGTCGACAAGCGCAACAGCAATGTCCTGCTGTTCCTCCAGAATCTCGCGTGCTTCCCGAGCCGACAAGGCGTGCAGCAATTCGAATGCGCGGTTTTCAAACATGCACCCGGCCACGGCGATCTTGGTCACTTCGTGCACGTCGGGATCGTCATCGACGATGAGAATTTTCCAGGGGTTCCTGGTCGTTGTCCTGACTGCCGGCTCCGAAGGCGCAAGAAAATCCATCACCATGTCAATGCACCTTCTGTCCGCGCTGCGTCGTTGTCTTCACGGGCACGATTGCCGGAAATTCGATGGTGAACTCGGTACCGGAACCGACATTGGAGGAGACCGAAATGGTCCCGTTGAGAGCTTCCGTCACAAGCTGGTAGCAGATCGCCATGCCCAGTCCCGAGCCTCCCTTGCCGAATTTTGTCGTGAAGAAAGGCTCGAATACCTTCTTGAGATTCTTCTCCGGAATGCCGACGCCAAAGTCCTGGCACTTGAAGACGATCTTCTGCGTCGACGGAATGCCCAGGCCCTCGTCCCTGGTTGCGACCATCCGCGAGGACAGTTTGATCACGCCTTCGGTGCGGTTCTCGTATCCGTGTTTGATGGCGTTTTCCACCATGTTGGACACAAGCTGACTGACCGCACCGGGATAGCTGTCGACGACTTCATCGGCATGCAGATCGAGTTCGACGGAAAAGGGTGTTTTCTTGAGTGTCGGCTGCAGAGTGGCGAGCGTTTCGCGGATGATATGGTCGAAATTGAACGATCGCTTCTTCTCACTTTGCCGATCGACGGCGACCTGACGAAAGTTGCCGACGAGATCCCGCGCCCGTCCGAGTGTCTTTTCGATGATACTCGCGGTATCCGATATGCGCTCGACCTCGTTTTCAAGCGCTTCCTTGCTCAAGCTTTGCTCCTCGAGTTCCTTGCCTAGATAGCTGGTGGAATCCTTGATCGTGGTCGCCGCCATCAGGGCATTCCCGAGCGGCGTGTTCAGTTCATGCGAAACACCGGCGACAAGTGCGCCGAGGGCGGCCAGATTGTCCGCCTGAATAAGCTCTTCCTGCACCAGCTTCAGCTGATCCGTGCGATGGGCTACCAGGTCCTCGAGGTTGGTCTGATATTCCTGAATTTTCTGCAAGTCCAAATGACGACGCTGCACCATCGACTGGAGGCTCGCCGAGAGAATTCCGATTTCGTCCGCGCGTCCGGGCATCAACTCCGCCTTGGGAGGATCCTCGATCAGACGCGGCGTCGAGAGATATTCGACAATTGCGGACAGTGGACGGCCGATCAATCGCCTGAACACCATCCGGATCACGACGCCGAGAAGCAGCAGATAGATGATGATTGCAGTGACGATGAAGCCGACCGTCGATACGATCTCGTAGGAGATCGTGTTCCGGTCGATCAGGATAAAAACCTGACCGATGGCGTTCTTCTGCAAAATTGTACTCGGAGAATTCAGCGTGTAGCTGAGCGCCTCAGACGCGCGCGCGCCTGTGACGGGCTCGCCGAAATTGCCCGTGTCCGGGGTTTCGACCCAGACCTTTTCGACCACTTCCAGGCTTTCCAGCCCGCGAATGAGTTGCAGCGTCGCGTCCGCGTTCACCGTCCAGATCGCCCGTTCAAACGGCCGCTTCGTGGCTTGAAAGAAAGCTTCGGTCACACGAATGGCCCGGGCGTTAGACTCATCCCAGGTGAATTTTGCAAGGATGCCGATAAAGACGACACCAAGCACGGCAAACAGGCCGAGCGTGTAGAGTATAAATGTCCGTGAAAGGCTCGAACGTCCCATTTCTCTGGGCGTATATGGCAACGACGCACTGCCGCTAAGACTCAAGACGTCCACCTCGATCCAGAGTGCCTGCTCGACCGTTCGGACAAGGCGACAAACCGCTTTCCCCTGAACGGACAAGTGTATCGCGAAGACCGCACCGATTGCGGACCGCGGATTGCCAATACCTGCTGCACAGACACGAAGCATGGCCCCACGCTCCGCCATCACATTCGCGCGGTGCACGCCACGCTCGACGGTCAAAGCTTTGCTACGATGCCATTGTGAGCAAGGTTTCTAAATTTTCCATAAAAATCAATTGTAAATAGAAACAAGTTCCCGCGCTATCTCGTGCCTTGCATTCACTGCGCCCGGTGGTGCCCGGCCCGCGCGGCAGATCGCAGCCCCCCAACGCCCGGGTCAGAGCGCGTTCATCCGCCAGGCAGGCTTGCGCGGATTATGACCGCACGATGACCGCACAGCTGGGGCCGCGCGCCTGGCACGATGTGCTCAGGCGTGAACCACGGACAAGGTCGGTTTGCCGGAGACACGCGCGTCGCCTGCCGTTTCAATCGCCTGCGATGTGCCGGCGGACGCCTGAACCGGACGACGGGTGTCACCGATTTTCTGCTTCGAGGCGGATCCATCCTTGAGCATGTAGCCGATGTAGCGCGTCGATTCGATGGCATCAAAGCCGAGCTTCTTGCGCAATTTTTTCCGCAGCTTCGAAATGTGGCTTTCCACGACGCACTCATCGACACCGTCATTCATGACGCCGTAGACAGCATTGAAAATCTGCGTCTTGGTGACCCGGCGGCCCTTGTTCTTGACGAGGTGCTCGAGAATCCGGCGTTCCCGGCGCGGCAGTTCCATGACTTCGCCGCCGACCAGCGGGTCGCGGCCGTCATAGAAGACTTCAATCGCTCCTGTGCCGGCGGAGTTGTTGCGCGACGTGATCCGGCGGCGGAAAGCACCGACCCGGGCGATGATCTCCCGCACATGGACCGGTTTTCTCAAGACATCGTCCAGGCCTGCGGAAAACAGCTCAAGCGTGCTTTCCAGGTTTGCCGTGTCTTCGAGCGCGACGATCTGCGCCTCCGGACACCGCGTGCGGATCGACGTCACGAAGCTGCACCGCTCCGCACTTTCGCCGAGCAGGATGGCGTCGACCGCCCCCAGGTCCTGCGCGCTGGTAATCTCGAGCCAGTCAAGCAGCTCCAGCGGTTGCAGTTCCAGGGAAGCGTAGCCTTCCCGTTCGAATGCCGAGGCATAGCCTGCGGTCACTATCTCTCGTGAATCTACTATGATGAACATGTCAGCCCCTCGAAAATCCCAATAAAGAATTGGTAATTTTCCGGAGCCTTCAGGTCAACACTTCTGCCCTAATCAGGACACTATTTCGATTTTCATGGTAGAATATCTTCTTACGGACACAATGTAATCTAAATAAAAACTCAATGACATTACGAACAAACTGAGAGAAAATTTTATTAAAATGAAAAATACCGCGAAGTTCTGCGTTTTTGACTAAGCCGTGACAAGGTATATACAAAAAATGCCGCTCGTTGAAGCGGCATTTTGACTTTTCTACTTTCAATTGGAGCTGTGGACTATCCGTCCGTCGCCAGAGCCTGCGCAAGATCCGCGAACGGATCTGTGGGCACCACCTGATCCGCCCGTTGTCGCAAAGCCTCATAGATCTTCGGCACCAGGCGGCAGGCCTTCTCCAGCTTTTCATCGCCGGTGGTCTGGAAACCCCCCATCAGACGCAGATCCTTCGTATCTTCATAGTGGGAAATCAGTCCCTTGATACGATGGATCAGCTCCTGCTGGTCCGGTGACCAGGCCCTGTCCGCGAGACGGGACGTGGACCTGAGCACGTTGACAGGCGGAAACCGGCCTGATTCCGCGATCTGCCGGTCGAGCACGATATGCCCGTCGAGCAGTCCGCGGATTGCGTCGGAAACCGGATCATTGTGATCGTCGCCATCGACAAGCACGGAGAAGATGCCGGTGATCGAGCCCTCGCCCGAGCTTCCCGGACCGGCCCGCTCTATCAGACGCGCAAGATCCGCAAAGACGCTGGGCGGATACCCGCGCGCGACAGGCGGTTCGCCGGCGGCCAGGGCGACATCGCGCGCGGCGTGCGCGAATCTCGTGGCCGAATCCAGTATGAGCAGGACCTTGTGCCCCTGGCTCCTGAAAAATTCCGCGACGCTCATGGCGGTCTTGGGGGCCAGACGGCGCTGCATGGCGCTTTCGTCGCCGGTGGAGGCGATGACCACCGAATGCGCCAACGTTTCGCCGAGAATGTCGTCGACGAATTCCCGGACCTCGCGGCCGCGCTCTCCCACGAGTCCGACCACCACGGTATCGAAATCCCCGAAACCGGCCAGCATGCCCAGCAAGGTGGATTTGCCGACCCCTGAACCGGCGAAAACGCCAACCCTCTGACCGACGCAGAGAGGCGTGAACAGATCGATCACGCGAACGCCGGTCTTCACGCCTTCGGAAATCTTGCTGCGGTTCATGGCCGGCGGAGGCGCCCTGTCCAGAAGAAAGGCTTCAACGCCGTGACTGAGCGGCCCCAGACCGTCAATCGGCTCACCGAGCGCGTTGATGATCCTGCCCCGCCAGCCCATGTCGGGATGAATCGCCAGCCCGCCCATGACGGAGGCAACACTGCCGATACCGATATCGGTCACCCGCTCCAGCGGCTTGACCACCACATCTCTCTGTTCCAGGCGGATGATTTCGCCCTGGCGGATCCCCGCGCGTCCCTCGAATTCGACCAGGTCTCCCAGGCACACGACGCGTGACAGACCCGATACCCGGATCGCCTCGGACGACACCTGGGTCACCCGGCCGCTCACCTTGACAGGTCCGACTTCCGTCTCCAGCGCCGCGAGCGACGCTGATATCTGGTCAAGAGCGTTCAGATGCGGAGCGTTCGGCATGGCGGACCTGGAGAGCCTTCAAGACATCGAGAGGAAGATGATTGGACTTGTGGGTGGCAATACGGCTGAGACCGTCCTCACCGGGCATGACCGGAGACGGCACTGTGGTTGTGCCCAGGAGGTCGGTATAGGAAACGGACGAGGCCAGCCCGTTGACCGGGTCGTTTCGGTCCGGTTCCGCCTTGTCCGCGCTGTCCGGAGTTTGCAGGGAAAGGCTCACCGGCATGGCCGGAGGCGGTGCCTTTGCAGCCGGCAGTCCGGTGGTTGCGACGGTCTCGCCGAGAAGGGCCTTCTGCTGAACAGGCTCCGGGCTTGCGTCCGGCCCGGCGCCGGGTTTGCGCGGTGGCACCGGGATCTCGGCCGCCTTCCCCGTTCCGGCGGCCGGAGTTGCCTCGGCAACCTGCATAGTTTGCGGACCGGCCGATGAGGGCGCATCGTTCAGACGGTCACCGACCTCGTTATAGGCCAGCATCGCGCCAAGGCCGACTGGACCGCCCAGGGCAAATCCGTAAAGTGCATTGCCGGTCTTTCTGGCGCCGTCGGAAATCTGGTCGTTGGTCACCGAACGATAGAGCTCGGCCACACCCGGAATGTGCTGAAGCGGGTTGATGACGTTCATGAAATCCCCGAAACTGAACCCCGTCCGCTCGGCCTGCGCCGCCCCGGATCGCGCTGGTTCCGGCGCCCGTCCGCTCATGACGGCATTCAGGTCCAGCGGGCGCCCGACAGGCGCGGTTGGATCTACGGCCGTCATGATGTCGACCCCAGTTCGCGGATCGCCTTTTCCTGGCTTTCATTGCTGGTGTCGATCATTTTGGTCGCACTTTCGAACGCCCGCGAGATCATGATCATCTTGGTCATTTCACGGACCGGATTGATGTTCGCTCCTTCGACATAGCCCTGGCGGACACCGTTCCGGTCGAAAATCTGCACGGGTGTCACGGGCTTGTCGGGAATGACCGCGGAGTTGTCGGAGCGCACGAGCGTGGCGTCTTCGGGGATCAGAAACAGACCGACCTGTCCGACAACCCCGGCCTCGCCCTGGCTGACATCGCCGGACTGGGTGATCAGGGGGGGACCGGCATCCGGATCAAGAGCAATGGGCTGACCGCCCGCGCCCAGGATCTGCTGTCCGGTCAGGGTGCGCAATGTGCCATCCCCGGCGATCTGAAGCCGTCCGTCCCGTGTATAGGACAGCGTGCCGTTGACGTTGCGGATCGCGAACCAGGCATTGCCTTCGACCGCCAGATCGAGCGGATTGTCGGTCTTGGACAGGCCGCCGCCCTGACGCGAGATGTATTTCTCGCCGCCAGTGGCAAAACTCACCTTGTCCTGCCCCGCCTTGGAGACCAGTTCGGCGAACTTGACCTCGTCGGCCCGGTAGCCGGCCGTGTTCATGTTGGCGACGTTGCGGGCGACCGTGTCCAGACGGTTGGACAGGGCGACTTGCGCCGACAGCGCCACATAAAGAGCGGATTGCATGGATCAGACGCCTCCGAGACGCAGGTTCTGGATACTGGCGAGAAGTCCCTCGCCCATCTGGATGGTGCCGCTGCCGTTGTTGTAAAGACTGAGCGTCGGCGACGTTGCGCCCGCCGACCCGTTCGACAGGTCGTAGAGCGCGGAGAAGCGATTGAGGAACTCTGCCAGGTATTCCGGCTCGCCGAATTTGTCGAAGTCCAGGTTTTCCTCAAGATGGGCCGCCTGCTTGTCGATGTCGGCCAGGGCGAACGCCTGAGGCAGGCCGAGAGACGTATAGACCGCCTCGGCAAGAGCCGGGTCCGCGAGCACGTCATAGGCATTGGTGATGTCGGGTGCCCGGCGTTCGAAATAGAGCGCCAGCCGCACACCCTGGTTCTGTTCGCCTTCCCGCACTTCCAGCGTTTGCCGGTGAAACTTGTCGACGATCCCCTCCTGCGTCCGGGTGAAGGACGTCGTGGTCGTGCCGTACCGCTTGAAATTGAAGGTTTCGGCGAAGCTCTTGTACTTGGTGTCCGCAAGCTGGTTGGCGAAGGCGGAATTTTCGTCGACGCCTTCTTCCAGGACCTTGCGCATGAACGCCTTGGCGTAAATCATGTCCTCAAGGCCCATCGCGGTCATCGCATAGCGATAGATCTGGTCATCTCCCAGAAAGTCGTCGATGGACTCAATATTGCGGATGTTCTCGCGATAGTATTCGCTTTGACGCTCGACAGTCGGATCCGCCGCCACCGTGTCCAGCGAGCGCTCCATGTTGGTTCTCAATAGTTGAACCTGGGTCAAGGTATTGATCATGGTTCTAAATCCCCGTAGCGGGCCCGGATCCGGGCAGACGTTCGGGCAAACCATCTCTACCGGAGCTTACGCCAGGCTGACGGCATGAAGACGGTTTCCGCCCTCTACCCGGGTCAGCTTCGGGCAAGTCTCCACCGCTAGCGTCCTCCCGAACTGAATTGAACTCCACACCAGTTGGGAGCTGTTAGGTGACTATTCTTATCGGCCTGTTCATAGCGGGCGCGTCCCTTATCGGCGGCTTTGCCGCGCTCGGAGGCAAGGTCTCCGTTCTCTGGCAGCCCTGGGAGCTTGTCATTATCCTGGGCGTTGCCATCGGTGCCTTCATCGTCGCCAACCCGATGAAGGTGATCAAGGGCACCGTGCTCGCGGTTTCCGACGCCCTGCGCAACACGGTGCCCGACAAGCGGGAATACCTTGACGTGCTCGCGCTTCTTTACGGTCTGATGCGCGAACTGCGCGCCAAGGGCCGAAACCAGGTTGAACCGCATATCGAGGATCCGAACACATCGCCGATCTTCCAGAAATATCCGACGGTTCTGCGCAACGCCAACCTGACCACCTTCATCTGCGACTATTTCCGGCTGATCATTGTCGGCAATGCGCGGGCACATGAAATCGAGGCGCTGGTCGACGAGGAACTGCATACGATCCACCGCGATCAGATGAAACCGTTCCATGCCATGAGCAGTGTCGCCGACGCCCTGCCGGCCATCGGCATCATTGCCGCCGTGCTCGGCGTCATCAAGGCGATGGGCGCCATCGACCAGTCGCCGCAACTGCTCGGAAGCCTGATCGGCGCCGCCCTGGTCGGCACGTTCGTCGGCATCTTTTTCTCCTATTCGCTCTTCGGCCCGCTGGCGGCGAAGATCAGGAGCGTCCGCGAAAGCCGGCTCAGGACCTACATCGTCGTCAAGCAGACCCTGCTCGCCTTCATGAACGGGGCCGATCCCCAGATCGCCCTTGAACACGGCCGCAAGACCATTTCCGACTTCGACCGGCCGACCATCGACGAGGTCGAGAACGAAACCATGAGTGCCAGCACGGAACCCGTCCAGGACATGCAGGGAGCTGCCTAAGCCATGATCGAAGCAGCAACCGCCAGCTCCGCCAATTCCAGCTCCGAACGCGCGATGATCGCCGACCGCCTGCTGGATGCCGCCGGCATCTCCGTCGACCGTCTGCCGATGCTTCCGGTGGTGTTCGACCGCATGGCCCGGCTGATGGCCGATGCCATGCGCCAGAAATCCCCCTCGCCGTCCTACATCTCGGTGAGCTATGTGGAAAACAACCGCATCGGCGACGTTCTCGACGAGTTTGAATCCAACGCGCTTGTCGCCGTGCTCTATTCACCGGAGTGGGATGCGCGCGTGCTGGTCGGCTTCGACCGGGATTTCATCTTCACCCTTGTGGACGTGCTCTTCGGCGCCGATGGGACCGAACCACCCATCGACGACGAGCGCCCGTTCTCCAACATCGAGACCCGGATCGCCCGGACCATGTTCGAGGTCGCGTCCAAGGCGCTGGCCGAGAGCTTTGCCCCGATCGCGGAAACCACGCTGAAGATGGAACGCATCGAAAGCCGCATGGATTTCGCGGTTGTCGGCCGGCGCAACAATCCGGCTGTGGTCGCCCGGCTGCTTCAGCAGGCCATCGGCCGCGGGGGCGAGGTCTTCGTGGTGATGCCGCACTCCACGCTCAACCCGCTGCGCCAGCGGCTTTCCCAGGTCCTGTCCGGGGAGATGTCCGGCCGCGACAAGCAATGGACGCAGCACTTCCACAACGAGATCCAGCGCACCGAAGTCAAGCTGGAGGCAATCCTGGAAGAACGCGAAATGTCCCTCGGCGAGCTTTCCGACCTGAAGGTCGGACAGGTTATCGAGCTGCAGGCGACGGCGCGGTCTCCGGTCACTCTCTCCTGCAACGAACAGCCCGTGTTCACCTGCCAGCTCGGCCAGTTGAACGGCTCCTACACGTTGCAGATCGAGGAACTCATTCACGAGGAAGAAAAGGATCTGTTCGATGATCTCCGCAATCGTTGATGGCGTCCTGCTGCTTGCGCTGGTCGCGACCAGCATCCGGATGCTGACCATGCACCGGGAGCTGCGCCGGCTCGGCAGCTATCACGCTGATTACCAGCGCATTTTCGACCAGACGTCTCTGGCGCTGGACGGCATCGAGGTGTCGATCCAGGAGATCAACGTCAAGAGTGCCCAGATCCTCAACGCGCTCGGCAGCCGCATGGATGACGCGCGCGAACTGATCGCCGAGATCGATGCCCTGACACGGGAAGCCAAGCGCCAGCAGGCGGTGCTCAAGTCGGAGCTGAAGGAACTCTCCAAGGCAACCGCCCTGATGGAGGCTCCAAGAAGTTTCACGCCTTCGCGGAACGACCTGGATCTCTTCGTCGAGGACACGGTGGCTGACCAGGCCGTCGCGGCGACCCTGCAGGCGGCCACGGCTGCCACCGCTGCCACGGGGACTGCGTCGACTGCCGGCGGCCGCAAACCGGCAACCATCCATCGTGGCCCGGTCGTGGAACAGCCGCCTGCGCGTGTGCACCGCATCGACACCCCGCTTCAAAGCCCGTTCCGCACCGTCTCCATGAACCAGAAGGACAAGATGTAATGAGCGACACCATCATCGAACACATCGAGGCTGAAAAAGGCGCCAAGGCCAAACCGGCCGACGCCACCAATTTCGCCAAGGTGGAGGCGCCCGACAAGGACAAGATGGCCGACACCATCGGCGACGACCGCAACCTGGACACCATCCTGGGCATTCCGGTCAACATTCAGGTGGTTCTGGGATCGGCGACGATGCTGGTCTCCAATCTTCTCAAACTCGGCCGGGGCGCGGTCATTCCGCTCAATCACCGGGTCGGCGAGCCGATCGACATCGTCGTCAACGGCCGGGTGATCGCGCGCGGCGAAGTCGTTGTCGTGGAAGACGACAATTCCCGTTTCGGCGTGTCGCTGACGGAAATCATCAGCGCCCAGACTGGTGCCCTGGAAATGTGACACCCGGAGCGGAAGGCTCGCTGAGCCCGCCGTTTTCGACAAGGCTGTCTCCTGAGGATCAATGAAAGAATGACCAGCACCGCCAACGCTGCCGCCGCGACCGCCGCGTCCCTGGCCCGACCGCCGGCCCCGCCTGTCAGACGTCTCAGCGGCGTCCAGCGTGTGGCCGCCCTGCTCCTGTCGCTTGGCAAGACCAGCTCGCAGAAGCTGTTGCGCCACTTCGACCAGGAGGAAATCCGCCTGATCACCGTCACCGCAGCCCAGCTCGGTACGGTGGCCTCGGAGGAACTCGACAAGCTGGCGGAGGAGTTCATCGACCAGTTTTCCCACGGCACGACCCTTTACGGGTCCGCCAACGAAGTGGAAAAACTGCTGGAAGGCGTGCTGCCGGACGAAGAGCTCGCCGACATCATGTCGGATGTGCTTGGCAACTCCAACCGGTCCATCTGGGACCGGCTGACAACCGTGTCGGAAACCGTGTTCGCCAATTATCTTCTGAAGGAACACCCGCAGACCGCGGCCCTGATCCTGACCAAGATAAAGCCGAGCGCGGCCGCCAAGGTGCTTGGCCAGATCAATGTGAACACGCGCAACGCGCTTGTCCGGCGCATGTTGTCGATCAAGGCGGTGGTGCCGGAAATCATGCGCGATGTGGAAAAGACCATGCACGAGGATTTCATGCTCAACCTGTCCGGCACGCTGGAAGCCGACAGTCACGCCCGCATGGCCGACATCCTCAACAAGATGGATCGCGAACACATGGAAGACGCGCTGGACAACCTCAACGAGGTCCGGCCGAAGACCGCGGAACTGCTCAAGGGCCTGCTGTTCACCTTCGACGACATCACCAATCTCAATGCCCGCACCCGCATGGCGATCTTCGACCAGATCCCGACGGACCGGATCGTCATGGCCCTGAAGGGCACCGACGCCCAGTTCCGGGAGGTGATCCTGTCCTCGCTGACCTCACGTGCGCGGCGCATTGCCGAACACGAGCTGGCGGCGGCGGAACCCGCGGCGCAGCGCGATGTCCTGGACGCCCGCAGCGCGATCACCAACCTGGCCCTGGAAATGGCCGGGCGCGGCGAAATCGAGCTCAATCCGAAGCAGGACGACGGGGCATTCTTTGCCTGACGGCACCTGCAGTCGCATTGGAACGCACTAAGCCGGAGCCACGCACAGGCAGATGTCGGACGAAGACAAGGACTCAAAAACAGAGGAACCTACCGAGAAGAAGATCAGCGACGCCCAGGAAAAGGGCAACACGCCGGTATCACGGGAAGCCCCCGTTCTGGCAACCTTTGTCGCGACCCTTCTGATCGGCAGTTTCGTCCTCACCGCCGCGTCGCGTAAGCTCCTTGAAAAGCTGACGCATCTTCTCGACCTGTCAGGAGAGGTGACCCTTGCAAACAGCGCCGATGCCCTGCTGCTCACACATGCGGTTTCCGTCGAGGTGCTGGTCTTCCTGGCACCCATCGTCGCGTTGCTCGCTGCGGCCGGTCTCGCCTCCGCCTTCCTGCAAAACGCTCCGCGTATCGTCCTTCACCGGATCAAGCCGGACTTTTCCAAGCTCTCGCTCGCCAAGGGCTGGAACCGGATCTTCGGCGCACAGGGTCTTGTGGAGTTCCTCAAGGCTGTATTCAAATTTTCCACGGTCAGCGCCATCGTTTATGGCCAGTTCCGGGCAAATGAAGCGGAACTGATCAACGCCATGTTCACGGACCCCAGTGCCCTGCCCGAAGCCATCCTGCAGATCTCCATGAAGCTGATCGCGGGCGTGTGCATCGTCACCATCCTGCTCGTTACCGTCGACATCCTGTGGTCGCGCGCCCACTGGCGCAAGAACCTGCGCATGAGCCAGCAGGAGATCAAGGACGAGCACAAGCAGATGGAGGGCGACCCGATCGTCAAGGCGCGCCAGCGTTCCCTGGCCCGCGACCGCGCCCGCAACCGCATGATCGCCGGCGTGCCCCAGGCGACCCTCGTGATCGCCAATCCGACCCACTTCGCAGTGGCGCTCAGATATGACGGGGACCAGAGCCCCGCACCGATCGTCGTCGCCAAGGGGCAGGACCTGATTGCCCTCAAAATACGGGAGATCGCGGAAAGCAACAATATTCCGGTGATCGAGGACCGCCAGCTCGCCCGTTCTCTCTTCGCCGCGACAGAAGTCGAAAGAATGATCCCCCCGGAATTCTTTCGGGCGGTTGCGGAAATCATCTGTTACGTGTACTCACGCCAAACTAAGACTGCGATGTGAGTTGATCTATTTGGAGGTGCGGAGAATGCACGAGCGGCCGGAAGGTAAAAGCACCATGCAGTCGCCGCTGGAAAGCGACCGGCAACGCCAGGAAGCAATCGCCTCCGCCCTCACCGATTTCATCGAGGATCTGAAGCTCGTCGATGTCGTCGATTTCGTGGCCTACATCCGCACCGACCAGCACGGCAATATCGAGGAATTGATCAAGACGTTGGCCGAGCTGTTCTTCAAGGACGGCTCCCTGCGCTACTCCATGGCCGCCCAGGCGGAGGTGGAATGGGACGAGACCCCGAAGATCTCGCTTGATCTGGAATTCTTCAACAAGGGCGTCTGGATCTATTTCACCGCGGTGCTGGCCTGGCCCGACAACGCGGTCAACGTCTCCTATGTCGAGGCCCCCGACGCCGGCGGCGACCGGGTCCGGGAGACGGAGATGCTGCTCGAGGCATTGAAGGATGCGCGGTTGAGGTAGGCATTGGGCCGGCTTTCCTGCCTTTGGCGTCACGCCGGCCTCTGAGGACCTGCAGTCGCTCGGGCCGCCGGAAACAACAGGTCTTCCGCCTCAGTCCTCACACAGTTTCCCGGTCCGCGCCTTGCAGGAACGCTGACGGACAACCTCGCGATGAACCCACTGGGTAGACTCCGTATTGGACATGGTCACGAAAACGCCCTTGCAGGTCGCGTTGGCGATCGACCGGCCGGTATCGGTGTTGTAGAAGCTCTCCCGCTTCAGTTTCTCGCACCGGTTCCCGGGCGAAGCTGAAGCCTCCGGTGCCGGCGTCCCGGTCGATTGGCAGCCCGCAACCGCAAGCACACACAGCAGCGGCAATATCATTGTTTGCATTTGACGAGGCAAGTCACTCTCCTGAAGGGCTGAAAACGACCAACCGTTTCCTGGCAGGATACTGACAGGATTCAGGATTTGTCGTGCTAGAAACATCCGCTAAGCACGATAGCGCCAGAATGACGTTTTCAAAACGATGGAACTTGCAAGAATGAAAAAAATCCCCATCCCGGAGGATCCGGCCCTCATGGTGACGGCAATGGTCGCCTATGCCGGCATCGCCAAGCGCCTGCATGTAGAGCTTTCAAACCACGCTCGCATGACAGGCGTGGACCTAGAAGCCATCAAGGCAGATCTGATTTATGAGGCCAAGAAGGCGGTGCCTCACGGGGATTTCGCAAAAAACGAAATCGGTGTCTACAACACGATGTTTCAAGCCATAAACACGATCTTTGATCCTGACAAATGAGACCGGATCTCACAATCTCCGACCAGGTCCTGTGAGACTTCCAGCTCTCAGGACATGGGCGGAACTGGCCGGATTTTTTTGAACAAGCGCCGGCACTTCCGGGACGGCAGGGCCAGATCGCCGGCCAGGAACGCACGCTTCAGCTAGTGCGTGATCACGTCGTCCTTGTTGAAATAATTGAACTCCTCCACCAGGACTTCGTTGACGACCGCCTGACCCAGGCGGTTGTTGGTGGATTGTTTCAGGCGTTTGGTGAAGGCCTTGAGATCATAGCGTTCAAGGCTGCCAAAATCGAGAGTTTCGTCCGAATAGAGCACCCGGAAAGCCTCGTCGACAAGGAAGGGGTGCGGCGGCACCGGCAGCCGGCGCAACGTGTCTCCATCGGCGGTGAACACCATCTTGATGACCACATATCCCTGGAGAATGCCGTCGGACAGGATGGGCACGTTGACCGGGTTGACCGATTCGTAATCGAGCCCGACAAAGGACGGTTCCACCTCGCCGACCCGCTTCTGCCCTGCGATGAACTGCGCGGTGCCGTAGCCGGAAACCAGCATGGTTGCGGACAACCACAGGCCGGAGGCCAGCAACTTGATCATCGCGCCGGCTCCGGAAACGGCGCCTGGTAGGTTCCGTCGCTGTCAAAATCGATCATCGTCCGGGACATCATCTGCACCACTTCCGAAACCGCGTTCATGTGCATGTGCAGAAGTCCGACATTTTCCTCCAGTGCCGCCTTGAACGCGGCCAGCTCCTGCCGGAGATCGTCGGAAAAGGCGCCCGGGGGAACCAGCGAGCGGGCCCTTGTCAGGTCAAGAAGCGCCTGGCTCTTGCCGTATTCGAACGCCTTGAGATCGGTCGTCGGATTGGACCGGAGCGCCCGTGTCTCGTCACGCACCGCCCTGATGGCGCGCCGGACCGCGACGGTCAACGGCGTCGACCGGACCGGGTCCGGCCGATCGGCCTGCACGACGATTTCCGTCGAGTCCTGCGTGGTTTCCGTCACACCGCTGTTCGGGGTGTCGGACTTCGGGGTGTCAGTCTCCAGGCGTGCGTTCATTATGCTTTTACTCCGTGCTCAAGCGAATCCGAGATCATGTCGGCGAAGCCGACGCCGCCACTTGCGGCAAGCTGGGTGGCGACCTGTTCAGCCAGCATGGATTTCCAGATTTCCCCGGAAGCGCCCTTGCCGAACACCATTTCGGCGTCGTCCGGCAGCATGGTCTCCACGAACTGGGTAAGGATCATTGCCTCGAACTTCTCGCCAGGCGACCTGGAGGCTGATCCGCCCAAGGCCGTCGATCCTGCCGCACGAAAACCATTTCCGTCCGGGGACACCCGGCTGGAAGCGCCTTTGAAGGCAAGCGCGAAGCCATCGCCGGAACCGCCGGCGGCGATCGACCGGAGGCGGCTGGTGGCCTCTCTGAGGCCGACCGGATCGGCTGCCTTGGAGACTTCCAGAATAAGGTCTGACGGTGGCGTGATCGCCATGACAAGCTCCTTGCAAATACGTCTGGTGCAAACAGGACCCGGCAAGTGACAGGTGGGAACGCAATCGGGCTTTGCCGGACCCTGTTTGCACTCGAACATCTACCGCACCCAGCTTGCGGGAGGCTTGCGCACCGACGCGCGTTCAGCCGTACCGGCGTTCCAGGAGATCCAGGAGATCGCGTTCCTCTTCGGCGCGCATTTCCTCGCCGCGCATCTTCGACAGGCGTTCGGCCATCAGTTTCAGCATCAGGCGCTGGCGGTCATATTCCGAATTGACCTTGGCACGGGCCTCGCTGAGGCGTGACATTTCCTCGATGATCCTGCGCAGACGCTCCGCCGCATTGGCGATGAAGCGGTCGTGCTGGGCCAGGTCCCCGTTGGAAAGGGCCAGCAGGATGCGCCGTTCCTTTTCGTTGAGCTGGTAGACCTGGGCATCGAGCTTTTGCAGAAGCCAGGAGGAGAACAGGAAGATTTGCTTCTGCATGCGGAACAAACGTTCGATATCCTGACTGTTTCGTGCCATCGAACCGGAGCCTTTCAAGGTCAGTTTGAACTAACCCAGCTGGAGCCATTGGAAGTAGCCGTCGAGGAAGATCATGATGGCTTCCGCGATGACGAGATAAAGGAAGTAGAGACCACCGGCGATCACGAACGGCATCGAGATGAAATAGACCGGAATTTGCGGGGTCAGCTTGTTGACCAGCCCGACCGCCATGTTGACCACCACCGTGTAGACAATGAACGGACTGCACACACGCAAGGCCAGAATGAAGGTTCGGCCCATCTGTTCGGCGAACTGCTCCAGACTGGTCACCGCCGCGAGCGGTTGCCCGGGAAGGATCGCCTCATAGGACGCCACCAGGCCACGCAGGATTTCCCAGTGCTGATTGGTAATGAACACCATCGCGGTCGCCGTCACCGTGAACAAGTTGGCGACCGGCGGCAGGGAATCGGTACCGTCGATGGGCATGCCCGGCATGTTGGAAAGACCGATCGCCATGGAGACCAGTGTCGTCAGCGTCTCCAGGGCAGCCAGAAAGATCCGGCCGAGAAAGCCGATAAACGCCCCCGTCAGCAGTTCCGTGCCGATGAACCAGGCGACCGTGCCCAGACGCTCGTCGGGCAGTGCCGCCTGTATGCCGGACGCGAGCAGCGGTGACAGGGCCAGCGATACGGACACTGCCACGAACAGACGCACGCGCATCGGTATCCGGTTGCTGCCGAAACCGGGAATGATCATCAGGCAGGCGCCGATCCGGCAGAACAGCAGGAACACCGCCAGCAGCATCGAAGCGCCGAAAGTGCCGAGGGAGAGCCCGCCGGAAATCACGAAACACTTCCGAGCGCGACGACATCGACACCTCTGGCGATCTCCAGATGCGACAGCACCGGCAGCGTCGGGAACATCCTTTCCACGATCATGCGCACGTAAGGCCGGGCGTCCGGCGCGGCAACGATGGTGAACCGGCTGCCGTCCTTCATGTGTTTCTTCACCGCATCGGACATCTGCGTGCCGAATTCCTCCACCAGTTGCGGTTCGATATCGAATTCGATCACGTCCCCCTTGCCGTCCCGCTTGAGCGCGTTGTGGAAAGCCAGATCCCAGCGGTTGCCGAGCCGGAGCACATGAAGCGGCCCGCCTTCAGACAGGTCACCGCAGATCTGCTGGGCAATGCGCATGCGCACGTGTTCAACCACCTGCTCCGACCGGCGGACATGGGGCACGATCTCTGCGACAGCTTCCAGGATCAGGTTCAGGTTGCGGATGGACACCCGCTCGGCCAGCAGCAGTTTGAGCACCGCCTGCAGTCCGGAGAAGGACGTGTGCGCCGGGCAGATGTCGTCCAGAAGCTTCTGATACTCCGGATCGAGCCGGTCCAGCAGCTTGCGCATGTCCTTGTAGGAGAGCAGTTGCGGCAGGTTGTTGCGGATCACTTCGCTCAGATGCGTCAGAATGACGGTGATGTTCTCCGCCGGCATCAGGCCGCTGCGCGTCAACTCGTCCTTGTAGGCCTGCGGCACCCAGTAGGCAGGCATGCCGAATGCCGGTTCCCGGGTCTCGTCGGCCGGCACCGGCAGGGGTGCGTCGGAATTCGGAATGACCAGAAGCTCGCCGACCTTCAGCAGTTGCGACGTGATGATGGTTCCGTGGATCCGGATCTGGTAGCTCTTGGGATCGAGGATCAGGCTGTCGGTGACCCGGATGTCCGGGACGACGAAGCCATATTGCTCGGCGAACTTGCGCCGCATCTTGGCGACCCGCCGGGCCAGTTCGCCGGTTCTTGTCATCAGTTCGGCTGACAGCTGCTTGCCGAGCACGAGTTCGACCTCGGCGGATTTCAGCGTTTCCTTGACCGAATCCTTTTCCTCCAGCTTCGCCTGCTCATCTGCGGCCCGCTGTTTTTCCACCGCAACCTTCTTCTGCGCCGCCAACCGCCTGGGAATGGTATAGCCGACGAAGCCCATCAGTCCTGCCAGCAACATGAAGGGCATCAGGGGCAACCCCGGCATCAGCGCGAAAACGGCCATCAGCACCGCGGCCACGAACAGTGCCCTTGGATACCCGCCGAGCTGTCCGAGAACAGCCTTGTCCGTCGAACCTCTCGTCCCCCCCTTGGACACCAGCAAGCCGGCGGCCAGCGACACGATCAGCGCCGGAATCTGGGAGACCAGACCGTCGCCGACGGAAAGCTTGGTGAAGACGTTGGCGGCGCTGGAGACACTCATGTCGTAGCGCGTGACGCCGATGATGATACCGCCGAGGATGTTGACGGCGGTGATGATCAGGCCGGCGATGGCATCGCCGCGCACGAATTTCGACGCCCCGTCCATCGCGCCGAAGAAGGAACTCTCCTCCTCCAGTTCCTTGCGCCGCTGCTGGGCGGCCTTCTCGTCGATGAGACCGGCGGACAGGTCCGCGTCGATGGCCATCTGCTTGCCGGGAATGGAATCCAGGGTGAACCGCGCGCCGACCTCCGCGATGCGGGTCGCACCCTTGGTGATCACCAGGAAGTTTACCGTGATCAAAATCGCGAACACGATCAGTCCGATAACGAAGTCACCGCTCATCACGAATTGCGAGAAGCCGTTGATGACATAGCCGGCCGCATTCAGCCCTTCATGGCCATTGGCCAGAATGACGCGCGTTGTGGCGATGTTGAGGGACAGCCTCAGCATGGTGGCAATCAGGAGGATTGTCGGAAAAGACGAGAAATCCAGCGGTTTCTGGATCCACAACGCCACCATGAGGATCAGGACGGAAAGGGCGATCGACATGGCAAGGCCAATGTCGATCAGAAATGCCGGTATCGGCAGGAACAGGACCGCGAGAATGACAATGATACCGAGAGCGAAGGCAATGTCCCGGCGGCTGTCCGGAACGCCGTCCGCACCCGGCGAAATGGAAGTGTCTGTCATGCCGTCCCTCTGCTGCGTGTCTGCTGACAGGCAACCTCGCGCCTGAAGCTTGCGCGAGGCTTTTTGGACGTCGGAAAATCACGGAAGCGAATGAAAAAACGGCCCGGGTCGGGCTCCGTGGAACTCCTGCAGAGCTCCGCGTATCAAGCGCGATGCAGGCCTGCCGCGACCTGCGGCGCCGCAAAAGCTGATCGCTCTTGCGGTGCTGGACATCGCCCTCTCATACAAGCGAAAGCTTGTCTAGAAACCGGTCTCGATACGGCTGTAGATCAGGGTGGTCAGGGTATAGATCTGGCCGCCGATGAACGGACCCGCGACAACGATCATGACCAGAATGGCCACGATCTTCGGAATGAAGGTCAGCGTCACTTCCTGGACCTGGGTCAGGGCCTGCATCAGCGCGATGCCGATACCGACGATCATCGCCGGCACGATCGCGGGAGCGGACCCGACCAGGATCGTCCAGATGGCGGTCCTGACCAGGTCCAGTGCGTCAATTTCGTTCATGTTGCGCTGTCCGCTCAGGAGATGGTGACACCTGGCCCAAGCAGAATGCCTTCGCCATTGTCCAGACCCAGAACCGTGCCGTCCGAATAGACCTCGACACGCTCGACAACGCCCGTCGTGCCATTGGGGTCGGTAACGGTGCGGCCGATCAGGTCGTCGACCTGGCCGAACGACATGTTGGTCAACAGGGTTTCCAGCTTGGCATTGGTCTGGATGGACTGTTCCACCTGACTGAAGCTTGCCAGCTGCGACAGCTGCTCGGACGCATCCATTGGATCCGTCGGATCCTGGTTCTGCATCTGCGCCATCATGAGCTGCAGAAACGCATCGTAATCGACCGTCAGGCTTTCCTGGGCAGCCGACGCTGTTCCCGCGGTCTGGGTTGCCGAAACACCTTCTACGCTTGTCATCTTGTCACTCCTTAGACTGCGGCCAGTTGCGGACCGCTGTGAAATCGACTGGGGGCCGCGCGGCGCGAAACCGCGCGATCCGCCGGTGTCTCCTTGTTCATTTCGGCAAGCATCAGCCGCGCCTCGACCGGGTAAAGCGCCCGCACCAGCTTCATGGCTTCGAACCAGCGTTCGGATTTTGCAAGGTCTTCGACTTCTTCCAGCCTCCCCAGGATTTCCCGGCTCGTGAAGGCCGACTTCACCGATCCGAGCACCATGTGGAACATGTCCCGGACGGCACTCGCGGAGGCCGGGTCCATGATCATCGTCTGCAGGATGAAATAGAGCTGTCGCAACGGCGTGGTCGCTTCCTCCGGCTGCAGTACATGAGCCTCGAGCAGGAACACCGCGTCGTTCATCAGCTCGATATTGGTTTTGCGTTCGGCGCGGATCACCGCTCCGTTGATGAACAGGCGTTCGCCTGCTTTCAATCCGATTTTCATGAGTTTACCCGTCCAGGCTGTCGCGGATGATGGAATTGATCTGGATGATGTCGGCAAAGTCGTTCTGTTCCCACTGGCGCAGGGACTCGACTTCCTTCAGCACCCAGATTCCGACCGAGATCAGGTTCGCCCGTGTCTCGATGGGCAATTCATTGGCATCATCCGCCAGGTGTTCGAGGAAATAGCTCCACAAGCGCCTGGTGAAGAACAGCGCGTCCACGGCTTCCGAAGACTTGATGCCGTGTTCACTGGCAACGTTCAGCTTGTCGATCACGATCGACATTGCCTCATGCTCATTGAGTCTCTGGTCGGGGCAGAGATCGTCCATAACCTCGGCGTAAGACAGGTTGTACATGGGCCCTCTCAAGGTTGGTATGGCTGCGTGCGGTCAGTCCGACCGTCACAGGTAGTTGAGGATGCTGAGACCCTGCATGCGGGCAGTCACCGCATAGCTGGTTTCAAGCTGGGTCAGCGCGGTGTTCAGCCGAACCGCCGTTTCCTCGGAATTCACGTTTTCAAGATCGTTGATGCGCCGGTTCAGGATGTCGGTCTGGACCTTGAGGCGATCGCTGGCGAGACTGACCTGTTCCTGAACATTGCCGAGTTTGCCCATCTGGCTGGTCACGCCGGCAATCCCCGAGCCGACCTTTTCGATCGCCTTGTCGACCACTGTTTTCCAGGTGCCGGGATCCAGGTTCTCGTTGCCGAGATCCGACATCATGGTGTAGGCCGCCGCAAGGTCCCGGAAGGCCTGCTCATTGGCGCTGACGGAGCTGTTCACCGTCTCGCTTGCCGAAATCCGGCTGACCATGACACTGCTGGAGGCGCTGGACCAGGAAGTGCCCCAGGCCGGATCCGTGAACATGGTTTCGAATGCGCCGTTCAGGTAGGTGTCCATGGCTGCAGGCGTGATCGCGGCGACACCCGGATCGGACTGGGTGATGCCGAATTCCGCGAAGAATGCGAGGTCGGCGGCGATCTTGTTGGCAGACCCGGGATCGGAATAGTCCGCAATCGGCTCCACGTCGGAATTGATGCCGGCAAAGACGAAGCTGCCGTTCAGCTGGCTGTTGAGCCGCGAGGTCAGCAGTTCCATGTTTCCGACGGCATCGGCCTTGACGATATCCGAGCTGCCGTCGTTCTCGCGCAGGGCGACAAGCGTCGACAGAAAGTCATTGGCATCGCTCAGGATGTCGGCCATGGCCGCCTGACTGACATCCAGGCGGGAGGCGGCCAGCGCATTGGTGTCGATGATGCCATCCAGAAAGTTGAATTCGGACCGCAGCGACACCGCTTCGCCCGTCCGGGTCCCGAGATCGAGACCGACGTCGAATTTGCGGCCGGAAGACAATTCCACACCGAGCTTCTGGACGAGGCTGGACTGGTTCTGGATCTGCCTGCGCGAGGCGTCGGCAAGGGAGATCGTCGATATGTAGGTGGTTTTCATGGCTTACCTCGCTGCGGCCAGAAGATCTTCGAGCATGGCATCGACGGCCGAGATCAGGCGGGATGCCGCCGAATAAGACCGTTCGATCTGGAGAAGCAGCGTCATTTCCTCGTCGATGTTGACGCCGGTCTTGTTGTTGAGGTTCTCCGCCGTGCGTCCGAGAATGACGCTCTGCACCTCGACATTGCTGGTCATGGTCTTGCGGCCGCTTTCCAGCCAGCTGACCGAGGACGCCGCATAACCGCTGAGCGAATCCGACGGGTCCAGTTCGGCAGAGCCGTCGAAGACGGTGTCCGCGTCGAAAGCCGAAACCAGCTCCTGCAGGCGGTCGGAATATCCGGCCGCTCCAGAAGGGTTGTAATCGTAGTCGGGATCGAGCGGATCGGAAATGCCGCCATCGCGCAGACGATCGAGATCGCCGCCCTGATCCGGATCGGCATTGGCATTGATGGAGATTTCCGCGGCCAGTCCGGGAACCAGGGTCGCCGCGGCCGGCAGGGCCGGACCGCCGGCCCAGGTGAACAGACCGGCCTGGTCAGGCCCGCCGCCGCCGCTCTGGTCGCTCTCGGCAAAGGCTTCGATGAGACCGCGGGCGATTTCGTCGAGCTGGTTCTGATAGGTCACAGCGACATCGTCGCGCAGTTCGGCAAGGCCATGCAGGCGACCGGACCTGATCTCCATGACGGCTCCCGGACCGGCGACGGGCACACCGTCGACCGTGACAGAATTGCCCGTCGTGGCCGCTCCGTAGACCACGGTCGGCTCAAAGGAGACCTCTCTGGCCGTGGTCTCGAACAGGGTCACGCCGCTGTCGGTATAGACAACGATGTCGCCGTCGCTGCGATTGAGCGTCGTGATGCCGATTTCCTCGGACAGGCTCAACAGCACCTGGTCGCGGCTGTCGAGCGCATCGCTCACGTCCGATCCTGCCTGCGTGCCGCGCACGATGACCGAATTGAGATCCTCAAGCTGCGACAGCAGCGTGTTGATTTCCCGGACCGAGGTCGCCATGTCGGCATCCGCGTCGGCCCGCACGTCCTGAACCAGCGCGGAGTTCGATTGCAGGGTGTCAACCATGGTCTTGGAAGACTGCAGGACGTCCTGCGCCTGGATGGCATTGTTTGGGTCGGAAGCGAAGTTCTGGATCGACAGCTTCAACTCGCCAAGCCGCGCCGCGGCCGACATCTGGTTCTGGGTATCCCCGGTGGTTTCCGCCAGGCGGGTCAATCCAGCGAGCACAGATTCCTGAGACGTTCCGGTCGACGTGGACTGGAGCAGCGAGGAATAGAGCGCGCTGTCGGTGACCCGCCCGATGCCGTCGACCTTGAGGCCCCCGGCCTGGCCGCTGTCGGTATAGGTCTGGCTCAGCAGAACGGACTTTCTGGAATAGCCGGGATCCTGGGCGCCCGAAACATTCCGGGCGATCACGGAGGATTCCGTTTGCCTTGCCGCCAGAGCGGACTGGGCAACCTTGAGGGCGACGGACAAACTCATGGTCTGAACTTTCCAGTTTGTGGTGTGACCGCGTTAGCGGACCAGGTTCACGAGCTGCTCCAGCAGATCGGACCCTGCCTTGAAAACTTGCGAGTTTGCGGTGTAGGTCCGCTGGGATTCGATCATGGAGGTCAGTTCGTTGCCGAGATCGACGTTGGAATCCTCCAACCCACCGACCTTGATCGTGCCCATGCCACCCTCGCCGGCGAAACTGACGCGCACATCGCCTGAATCGAAGGACGTGCTGTAGACATTGCCGGAGGTCGGCGTGAGCCTGTCGGGACTGGGGACGTTGGCAATCGGGATCTGGTAGATCGCCCGGCGGTCGCCGTTTTCGTAGATGGCGTAGAGCGTGCCGTCGTCGTCGAACTCGACGTTCTTGACCGAACTCGGCGCGTTGCCGTTGGCATCCACATTGGTCACGGTGAAGTCGGCATTGAGATAGGTCGACTGGTCGAGATCCAGGTCGAAGGTACCGCCGTTCGGGACCGTGATATTGATGTCCGTCGGGCTGGCACCGGTCAGGTTGCCTGTGGTGACGTTGAAGGTCAGGGTCTGGGTGTTCAGCGCGGGGGCGCCATAGGGAAATCCGCCGCCCGCCGCGGCATCGGCGGCGTCATAGACGGCGACTTCCCAGTCGGAATCCGCGGCTGTTTCCGTCACCTTGGAATAGTAGACGTCGAGCTTCACCTCGTTGCCGAGATTGTCGTAGACGATCATCGAGGTCTTGTGGGAAAAGGTCGATGTCGCGGCGTTCGCCGACGGCAGATCGGCCGCCGGCACGATGGCCGCGTCCTCGCTGACATTGACCCTCAGAAAGGCTTCGCTGGACGGTGTCGCTTCCAGCTGGTTCTGGGTGATGTTGATCCGCTCCAGGCCGCCCAGGCCGTTGGCGACGGTCGTCGGGGCCGTGTTGCCGTCGATCGGGTAGCCCTGCAGGTAGTAGCCGGCGGTGTTCAGAAGAAATCCGTCGCCGTCCGGCACGAAATGGCCAGCGCGTGTCAGGAAGCTTTCCCCCGTTTCATTGCCGACCACGAAGAAGCCGTTGCCGTCGACGGCAAGGTCCAGCTTGGAGGTGGTGAAGCTGATGTTGCCCTGCTTCGTCACCTGATACTGGGTCTGTGCCTCGACACCACCCGAATTGAACGAGCCCGCTCCTTGCGAAACGACCAGGGAAGAAAATTCCGACTGGGCTCTTTTGTAGCCTGTCGTGCTCGAGTTCATGATGTTTTCGGCAACGGTACCGAGCTTGCTCGATTGCGCGTTCATGCCGGAAACGCCGCTGCGCATCACTCCGAAAAGGCCCATCACAGGTCTCCTGTTTCCAAATCAACTGGACACAGTCAAACCGACATAACTTGTGCGAGGCTGTTCAATCGAAATAAGTTATCTTTATATTCAGTTTCTTTTTTGATTAAAATTTTACATATCAGGTAAAACAAAAGCATTGGCATCCGTGAATGCCAATGAAACAGGTGTTTAGACTTCGCAAAAACTCCGGGAGTTCCTGGTCCATTTGCCAAAACCGGAGGCGACCATGTTCCTGATCACCGTGCAGACGTACCGCTTTTGGGCGGGATTGTTGTTCGGGCCTGCATGATAGCGCGCCACGGCCATGGTCCATGAGCCCTGGCGGCGGCGCAGATCCTTGAGGAAACGGGCCGCGTAGCGGACATTCGCGCGCGGTTCCAGCATGTGCTCGACCGAACGGAACTTGTCGCCGTGATAGTGGTGATTGATTTGCATGCAGCCGATATCGATCAGCTTCTTGCCGTGCCGCTGTGCCTGGATCACGTCCAGCTTGGCCGCCTGTCGGCTTGGCGGAAACACGGATTTTCCCTCGATGTTCAGCGCGTAGGGATAAAGCGCGTTGCGCCGCCCTGTTTCCGTAAGGCCGACGGCGTAAAGAACGCCGAGCGGCACCTTGTAGTGCCGTGCGGCGGCAGCCATCTCGCGCTCGCAGACATTCTGCACCTCGGCGGCGACAGGCAGGCTCGCTGCCGTGCTAAAGATAGATGCCGTCAGAAAGGCTGATGCCAGTATTGTCCTCATGTCCCTTTCCTTTCACTGTCTCGGATTGCAGCAACCGGTCCTCATGCGCCTGCGGCTGGCCCTGGCGCTGGCCGTTGTTGCCGCTGCCGCCGTTCTGGGCCTGGCCGTCACTGAATGAACCGGGTCCGGATCCGTTCTGGCCCATCGACGAATTGCCGTTGGCATTCGCGCCGGATTGCACCGTGCCCCGGTCGTCAGCGGCCTGTATCGTGATGGTATCGGCCTTGAACCCGGTCGTCCTGAGCATCTGATCGAGCAACAGCCGGTCCTGTTTCAGAAGATCTGCGGTCTGTGGATTGCTTGTCTGAAGTGTCACCTCGACGCTGTCGCCAACCATCCTGAGGGACACTTTCACGGTGCCCAGTTCATGCGGGTTAAGCTGGATATCCAGCGTTTTGAGAACCGGCCCTTCGGCCTTGTGGGTCAGGCCTGTCTGCACCGGTGCATCGTCCGCCGTTATGGACTTCAATGCGGACGCGAGCTGGTCTCCCACCTGCTGGGCCGGCGACAGACGCATGTTCGGCGCGAAATGGGTCTCCTGCTGAAGGATCTTGACCGTTCCGCTGGCCTCCTCCGGCAAAAGCGATCCGCGACCGCCACCAGTCAGGGGATCGGCGACGGCTTCGGGTTCCACACCGAACTGCGCGAAGAGAGAGGACGTGCCGATGCGCCCTGCCCCGTCGCCGCCGGCCGCTTGCTGAAGTCCACCTTCCGGCGTCCCGCGCAGTGGCGCACCGGGTACGTTGGCCCGGACGAACTGGCCGCCCCCGGTATTCTGCGCTGGCTGCGCGGCAAATATCGCAGCCGACGAGAGGCCGAGAGCCGCTGCGGATGTTTCTCCACCGACCCGGGCGAGCCCTTCTGGCAGGCCTGTTGCCGCCCCCTCATTCAGCTCTCCGGCTGCCGCAAAAGGCGCCAGCACGGTGTGCGAGAAGTCGCGCAGGGCATCGACGAGATTGCTCGTGGAAAAGGCGACCTGAGCTGCGCCCGAGCCACTGCCATTTCCGCCTGCGTTTGCTGTGGCATCGGCCTCGGCCCGGTCAGGAGCATTCCCGGTCTCCGGATTGCCTTGATCGGCTCCGGCCTGAGCAGCATCCTCCTGACGCCTCCGGCCGCCGCCCTCGATCGGCGCATCACCGTCTTTCATGCCTTTCAGAACCGACTGGAAAGCCGCCGCCGCGTCCTTCGACGAGGCCTGCCTGCGATCCGTCGAGGAGGTGTCGGACGGTTTTCCGGGGGACGGCGCGGACTGAACAAGGGCGCTGGTGTTACCGGTCATCATGCTCTCCCAGTTGCAAAAGGGACTTGTCCGTCCGGCGCAAGAGGCCTTCGGCCAGGTCCATGTCCGTTGTGATCCAGTCACGATCTTCCGGTGCGGCGATTTTGCTGGCAACGTTGAACTCGCCGATCACGTTTTCGGGCGGCTCTGGAAAATGCCGGATGGTGTTGAGCACGGTGTAGACCCCGTCGAGCATCGCAAGATCCTGGCCGGTCAGCATTTGTTTATCGATGGACCACAAGAGATCCCGATTGGCGGTGATCATTTCCGGATCGAGCCTCGAGGCCGCCAGATAGATCTTCAGGATCTCGTGTTCCTTGGTTCCTTCGACCGAAAGCTCCAGCGCCTCGGCCGTCGCCTTGCGCGCGACTTCCAGGTGACCGGCCAGAAGGGCCGACCGGGACAGCCTCAGATACAGCCCGCGCCGGGAGTCCGCATCGAATTCGTGCAGCACGGGGTCAAGCAGCGCGAATTTGTCCTCGCTCTGGACAAAACCGAGCGTATCCAGGGCGAGCGCGAACCGGCGGCGGAAATCACCTGCGTAAACGGACTGCCGGAAACGGCGCAGATAACGGATGCTGAGCACGCGGAAGCGTTCGATATCGGCCATCATGCCGGCGACGAAAACCTCCCGGCGCAGCGCGGCTTCCTCCACAAGGGTTCCGGGCATCAGCAGACTGGCGATCTGCAGGAGTTCCATCGCTTTTGCCGGATCGGTGCGGATGTAGGGCGCCGCCTTGACGAGCGCAACATGTCCGCCAATGCTTGCCGGCAGCTCAAGGGGATCGATCTCCTCCAGCAGTTCCAGCATGTCCTCTTCCCGCCCCTCGACATACGCCAGGGACGCTTCCATGAGCCGCCTGTCGATCGCCGGTGCCGGGTCGACCAGCAGAAGACCCCGCATGACCCTGGGATGGCCGCCGCTCAGCAGATGCACCACTGCGGCCCGCGCATTGCGCGGCTCAAGCCAGACTTCCGGCGGCAGATCCGGAAACACCGTGTCCATCTTGCCCAGAAGCCGTCTTTGAGCGAGCATCGCGTGGCTGTTTCCCTGCGAGATCTGCTCCTGAAGCGATTGCAGCGACCGGATCATCTCGTAAGGCTGGGAACCGGCCGGAACACCGGCGGCATTCTGTGCCATGCCGGTTGCGGAGCGCAGAATCAGCACCACCAGAACCAGCGCCAGGAGAAGCCCCGTCCTTCCCGGTTTGAACATGAAGGCCATGCCGGTCATCCTGCTGTCTCCAGAAGATAGATTTCAACCCGCCGGTTGCCGGCGGCATAAGGATCGGTGGCAATTTTCAGATGACGGTCCGCGGCCCCCTCGATGCGATCGAAGCGGTCTTTGGCAACGCCGCCGCGCGCGAGCATGTAAAGCGCCATGTGAGCCCTTGCGGAGGACAGGCGCCAGTTGTCATAGGCCGCGCTCCGGAACGGCCGGGCATCCGTATGTCCCTTGATCACGATCCGGCCCGGCGTGTCGGCAATGACCGCGCCGATCCGCTCGAGCAATTTGACCAGCTCGGGACGGGGCTCGGCGGAGCCGATGGCGAACATGCCGAAGTTCTGGTCGTCCGTCAGACTGATCAGGGCGCTGTCGCCCTCGCGGGTGACGGTGATCAGGCTGGCGGTTTCCTCAAGGACCGTTCCGTCCGTCTCCTCAAGAACTTCAGAAAGACGGGAGACCACGGTGCCGATGGACGTTGCCGGGGCGCCTGCCTCGAAATCCTCGAAATATTCCCCGGCCGATTCCCAGCCGTCCTGCGGCGCGATTCCTGTTTCCGGCGCCTGCTGCTGATCCTGGCCGGTGACGTGCGCGATCATCGCCTCGGCGCCGTCACCTGTCTCGGCCTGCGGCCCGGTTCCACTGTGCTCGAAGAGGCTGGATCCCGCGTGTGCCAACGGTGCGAAGCCGTCCAACGGATCTTCCAGTGTCCCGTCCGCGCGCCGTCGCGGCTGAAGAGTGGGGCCGTCTTGTGTGGCTTCGCTGTCGCCTGGACGCGACCCGGGGGTGGCCAGATCCGCCTCGGTGTGGGCACCGTCGACACCGCGACCGGGACGGAATTGCCAGAACAGCGGATCGAACGGATCGCGGTACGCCTGACCGCCCTGCGCTCCCTCCTGCTGCTCCAGGCCCGTGCCGATACCGTTCGGGTTGTCCTCCAGAGTCTCGGCAACCCGGATCTCGTCGGCCAGTGTGTCCAGGACCGCGTATGGATCGGAGAACAGGATCGATTCAGCGTGTCTTTGGGTGAACTGGCCGGCAGCGGGAACGCCACCTTGTTCGGACACAATCTCAATGTCCTCCGGTTTGTGACCGGACCGGATGCCGGTACCGAAATTCGCATCCTGGTCGACCGGTTTCTCGGAGCCGCCCAGCATGCCCTTGAACATCTTGGTGCCACTCTGATTGGTTTCGCCGTCGACATCCGGATCGTTCAGACCCTTCCGGTTCGGTGCGGTCGACGCCAGCTTGACCGGGTTGAAATACTGGGCAACGCCGCGGCGCACGCTGTCATCCGTAACGTTGATCAGCCACATCACCAGGAAGAACGCCATCAGCGCGGTCATGAAATCCGCATATGCGATCTTCCAGACGCCATGCGGCAAATGCTCTTCATCCCAGCTGTTCTTGCGTCGGACAATGACAATTTCGTTCGGGACGCCGTCCAGCATCAGTCTGCCTCCCCTTGAAGCTCATCCACTTGGGCAAGCCATTGCCCAAGCCGGGTCTCGATCGTGGTTTCATCAAATATCGCAACAAGTTCCACCTGATCGGCGAATTGCGCATCGATCCGCTCGCGCAGATCGGGCAACAGCTCGAGAACCCGGGAAACCAGGCTTTCGGGACCGCGCAAACGAATGCACTTGTCCTCGTCGTTTTCGGTCAGCTGCCGCAGGTTGGTGCCGAAGGCGGCAACAAGCTCGTCGACGATGCGGTCCTTGAGAAAGGGCTGCAGCAGCCTGGCCACGGAGTACGACAGGCGCTGTTCCGCGATGTCGACAAAGCCTTCGATCGCCGCGCTGACATTGGCCGCCTCCCGCATGTCGAAACGGATGCGCTCTTCTTCGAGAAGTTTCGCGTGGTCGGCCCGTTCCTGCTCCAGGATCGCTTCATAATGCGCGCGTGTCCGGTCGGCACCCTCGCCTACACCCCGTTCGAATTCGGCCAGAAGCCGGTCCTCGATGGCCGGTTCGGGCATCCGGTCGTTGCTTGGTACCAGAACTTCGACCAGAGACGATTCACATGCGCCGAACGACTTGAATGTGGGAACCGACAGGACGGGAATATGGGAGGCAATGGAAGTCGACATCAGACGCGCTCCGAATCATAGAGCCACTGGCGCAGGATCGCCGCGGACTGTTCCTCGTTGAATTCCAGCAGGGACTCCAGCTTCCTGAGAGCAGACTTGTTGCGCTTGCTGTTGAGATCCTGCAGCAGGTCGGAATGGTCGGGCGGCATCAGGAAGGTCTGTTCACCTTCCATGTCCTCGGCGACGCTTTCCGAACCGTCCGGCAACATGCCCAGTTCGGCCATTTCGACCTGGGGCGCGGACACCTGCGGCACGAGCGCGGCCACGGCCGGACGCAGACCGAACCAGATCACAAGCATCGAGACGGTCAGGATGGCGAGCGCGTTGATGATGTTGCCCGACTGACGCAACAGGTATTCCGTGATGCTGACCGGAGGGATGGGTTCCAGCGCCCGGCCGCTATCGACAAAGTCGACAACAGAGACCTTCACATGATCGCCGCGGGTGCTTTCCACACCGGCGGACGATGCGACCAGTGCCTCGATTTCGGTCAGCTGTTCCTGAAGTTGGGCCTGTGTCGGTTCGCCGCCGAGAGACTGTTGGAGCCGCAGCTTGTCCACGAGCACTGCGATGGACAAACGGTCGACACGATACCCGTCCTGTAAGGTTTCGACCCGCTTTGAGGATATTTCATAGTTGACGGTTTCCTCGCGGCGCTCGTTTTCCTCACTCGAGCGTTCACCGTTCTCGGCGGAAACGTCTTCTTCGGGAAGGTTCTGCTCCACGGTCGTCGGAGCGGTAGAGCTCGAATTCTGAGCGTTCTCGTTTTCCCGTATCGTGCGGACAGAGCGCTCGGTCCGAGAATCGGGATCGAAGATCGTTTCCGCTATGGTTTTCCGGTCGGTGTTGAGTTCGGCCGCGACGCTGACCTGGAAATTTTCCAGACCGAGATAGGGCGTCAGTGTCTTTCTGATGTTTTCCTGGATCCGCTTGGCGACCGCGGTTTCAAGGCTCGCCAGCTGTCCGGCGGAGGCTTTTGTCGGGTCCTCGCCTGCGGCCAGAATGCCACCGGATGTGTCCAGAACGGTCACCTTGCCGGCTTCCATGCCGGGAACACCCGCGGCCACCAGATGCCGAATGGCATCGGCGGTGCGCACGTCGTCTGGAACATCGGAGCGGATCACCACCGAGGCGGACGGCGGCTGCTGATCGCGGCGAAAAGACCCTTTTTCCGGCAGAACAATGTGAACCCGGGCCGCACGTATGCCCTGCATCAGCTGAATGGTCCGGGCCAGTTCCCCTTCCAGGGCACGCACCCTGGTGACTTCCTGCATGAAGGAGGTCAGGCCGAGGGACCCGAGTTCGTCAAACAGCTCGTAGCCGGAATTTGCACCGCGCGGCAGACCCTTTTCGGCCAGCAGCATGCGGGCCTTCGCCGTTTGCGCGTGGCTGACCAGAACCGCGCTGCCATCCGCGTTGATGTCGAAGGGAATACCGGCATCGCGGAGCGCGGACCCGATCCGGGTGACATCCTCCCCGTCCAGGCCGGTGTAGAGGATGGTCTGTTCCGGACGGCTCAGGTAAAACGCTCCCGCGCCTACGGTCGCGATTGTAGCGAGCCCGATAAGGGCGAGCGCGATCAATCTGCGCGCGCCCAGTTCCATCAGATTTGCCCAGAGTTTCTCGGCGTGTTCACGGCCCGGCATGCGTAACCCCTTCATGCGCGTAACATTTTGTTCGGGCCACTATTCGGGTTGGAGCTTGCGCGAGCCTGTCATGCCGTCCTGCCGGCGCCCTGAAGGGCGGACCGGACAAAAAAAGACCGCGCCCCGGAGGGCGCGGTCCTCATTTCCAGAAATCCGTTGCGGATTAACGGAACAGGGACAGGATGTTCTGGCTGCCCTGGTTCGCGATCGACAGCGCCTGGATGCCGAGCTGCTGCTGTGTCTGCAGAGCCTGGAGACGGGTCGATTCCTTGTTCATGTCAGCGTCAACGAGCTGGCCGACACCACGGTCGATGGCGTCACGCAGAGCGGACACGAAGTCCATCTGCAGATCGACGCGGCTCTTGACGGAACCCAGGGTCGTTGCGGCGTCGGTGATGTCGCCAAGAGCGGCATCAATACCGGAGATCACAGTGTCCAGACCAGCAAGGTCAGCATCGGTCACAGCGGAAATGTCGAGATCCGCGATACCGTCGCCGGTGACGTTGGTAAGAGCTGCGAAACCGCGGTCCTGATCGAGGATACCGGACTGATCGGCATCATCGTAGAGTTCCGTACCTGTGGTGTCGATCGTGATGGTCTCGATGGAGATGGCACCACCGGCCCGGGAGAACGAAGCCACGATGTCCTTGGCGGCAGCGTAACCTGCTGCACCCGAGTCGACCGAGAGCCAGTTTTCGCCGTTGAAGACAGCCGAGTCAGCCGTGGAACGCAGCTGGTTCTGCAGTTCGGAGATGTCGGCCTGGATCTTGCCGCGATCGACACCCGGTGTCTTGGCGGCAACAGCCTTGGCTTTGATCTCGTTCATGACATCAACAGTGCTGTCCATTGCAGTGTACATGACGTCGACGGTCGCAGCACCCAGACCCAGGGAGTCTTCAACGGCACCGAGAGCCATGTTGTCGGAACGCATGGTGGTTGCGATGGACCAGTAGGCTGCGTTGTCTTCCGCGCCGCCAACTCGGTAGCCGGTGGAGATGCGGTTCTGCGTCTCTGCCAGGTTGGAGTTGGTGCTCCGCAGGGTCTGCAGAGCGGTCATTGCGGAAGCGTTGGTCATCAAGCTAGACATGATATGTCCCTTTCAATGTTTCAGTTTGTACTGGTATTGGTGGGACATGCCGGATTTCCACCGGCACAGCAGGAGCAGCTTCATGCTTTTGAACCCTGGTAGGTGGCGGCTCAACCTGCTGTAGATAAGACCCTAGTGGCCGGACCTTGCGTGAAGCTTACCAGGGTGGTGGCAATTTGATCTTTCTGCCTGGAACCGGTGACCTTCAAGTCGAAAACATCTCTTGCGGGCGTTTCACGGGCCGGGCTGCCGGCACGGCCGTTCCCGAACCGTCGTCCTCGCGGCCGGGCAACATGCGCCCCGGAACCTGGCATCCGAAACCCGCAGAGCTGCAGGCTTCGGTTATCGTATTTTTTTTGAAAATTTGTCCGGCTTATCGATCCCGGATCCACGCTTCGCAGCGTTCGCGATGACGGCATCAAAACCTGCTACAGCCCAGCAGACGATAATATCGGAAGCGATTGAATCTTGCGGCGGAATATCGATTGCCCTGAACGGCGTGAGTGCACGTTCAGGGCTAAATAAATGACCGGATCAGGCTTCCGACCAGAAGGTTCCAGCCGTCGATCAGAACAAAGAACAAGGCCTTGAAAGGCAGGGAAATCACCGTCGGCGGCAACATCATCATGCCCATCGACATGGTGATCGTCGCCACGATCATATCAATCACGAGAAATGGCAGCGCGATCAGAAATCCGATCTCGAAACCCCGACGCAATTCGGAAATCATGAAAGCCGGGATCAGAACACGGAGCTCGACTTCTTCCGCGGACGCAGCTTCGTTTTCCGTAATCCGGCCGGCAGCCAGATCGTCAAACAGCACCAGGTCCTCTTCGCGCACCTGGCTCAGCATGAATTCCCGGAACGGAGTGGTGATGCGAACATAAGCGACTTCCTCGGAAATCTCGTTGTTCATCAGCGGCTGTATGCCGTCTTCCCACGCCTTGTCGAAGGTTGGCGCCATCACGTAGAACGTCATGAACAGCGCCAGCGAGATAAGGATGAGGTTTCCGGGTGTTGTCTGGAGGCCGATACCCGACCTGAGAAAGGAAAAAGCGATCACGAACCGGGTGAAGCTTGTCACCATGATCAGGATCCCCGGCGCCAGCGACAGCACCGTCATCAGCGCGATCACCTGGACGATACGTCCGCTCGCGCTGCCCTCGCCCGCCGGCAGCAAGGACGACAGATCGGGCACCTGCGCGACGGCCGCGCCCGTCATCAGGAGCAACGCTGCTCCTGCAATGAAAAAACGGATCATTGAATTACCACCGACTCCAGAATGACTTCGTGGATCTGTCCCTTTGTCCGGGTCCGGGCCCGTTCGGTGAGGTCTTCCCTGAGATGCTGAAGACCGACACCCCCTTCCAGATGCGACAATGTCAGCGTCCGCAGGTAGCTCAGAAAGTCATCCTCGACCTTCTTCTTCATGACGGAGACATCGCCTTCGGTGTCCTTGTCCAAAAGCACCGAAGCCTGAAGCCTGATCCATGCCTCGCTCGGAGACGCGAGATTGGTCACCAGCGGTTCAAGCACCTGAAGCCGGGTTGAGGGTGAAAACGGCATGGTTTCCGTGAAGCTCTGCTGCTGGCGGATCCGGCCGTGAACTTCCTGTTCCGTATAGTCGGAAACATATTTGGCCAGACCGGCTCCGGCCCCACCCGCGACGAGGGTCAATAGGAACAGCGCCGCGAAATACCCGGACTTGCGGGAGGACTGGCCGGCCCGTTCGGACGGCCCCTCGATGAGATTTGTCATGTCGGTCTTTCCGCTGCTTGCCAGGATCAGAACGGCGTTACGATGTCGTAGATCTGCTGGCCCCAGCCAGGCTGCTGCACTTCGGAAATTCGGCCGCGTCCGCCATAGGAAACCCGTGCCTCCGCGATCTTGTCGTAGGGAATGGTGTTGGTGGCCTGAATGTCCCGCGGTCGCACGATCCCGGCGATCTGCAGGATGCGCATCTCGTAGTTCACACGGACCTCCTGCGACCCGGCGATCACGAGATTGCCGTTGGGAAGCCGTTCGGTGACCACAGCGGCAACGGAGAGATTGATTTCCTCCGACCTGTCGATGGAGCCCGACCCAGCGGATCCGGATCCGGAATCCACACCCATGTTAGCTTCACCGTTCGTCGTGTTGCCGTCCCAGGTCGCGCCAAGCGCCCCGCCGATGCCCAGATCGGACACCCGGCGCCGGTCGGAGCTGTTGTCGAGATTGGCGCGGTCATTGATCTGGATGGTCACCGTCAGAACATCACCGACCTTTTTCGCCCTCGGATCGGCGAAGAAATTGTCACGACCGCTGGCCCACAGGGAGTTGTAGTCTTTCACCCTGCCCTTGCCGAACGTGCTGGCCGGATACATCGTTGTAGGCTGCGCGGCGAGGCCGTAGCCGACCGGTGACATTTCGGGCGCTCTGCCCACGTCTTCCAGCTGGCCGGCACACCCGCTCAGCACAAGAGCTCCAAAAGGTATCAAAAGGACGCGCATCAGAAACTCCGTTGTGGTTCCGGCTTGGTGAGGCCCATCATCGACTGGGTAAGTTGCGCGGCCCGGGACGGCTCCATCTCATCGAGAATGCTGCTGGCAACCCGGGCCTTGAGTTTCAGGAGAACGCCCACGGCCGCCTCTTCATCCGTCGTGGACAATTGCGCCGCCGCCGCGTCCGGACGCATCCGCCCGATGATTGACACCACCTGGTCCTCGACCTCGTTGAGAAGGTCCTCGCGGCGCTTGACCCATTTCTCGAAGTCCTTTTCCGTGCGCTGCAATTCGCTGATCCGGTCCCGGAGACGTGCCTCCAGGCTGATCAGTTTCCAGGTCTGCCACTGGATGCGGGCATCAGACGCCGCCTCGGCAATGTTCTTGCAATAAAGTTCGCTGTCTCCAGGAGGCAGGACGGTCTCCACGTCGATCTCGACTGTCGGCTTCTGGCGCGGAGATTGTGCCGTGGCACCCGTCCCGCTGACGACAAGCGGAATTGCTGCAAGTGCCAGCAAGCCGATGGCCCGGAAACTGGTAAAATCTGATGGCATTGCACTTTCCCTTGTGCTGGACCCGGTTGAGCGCACTGTCGGGTATCGGGCTTGCGCGGAGCTGACGGAGAAACAAAAGACGCCGCTCAATGAGCGGCGCTGTACCCTCAGCATCGTGCTGACGTGACGAGAACTGCGAAAATCGATGGATTTTATGAGGAAACGGGCATTGCACCGTATTCGGCGCCATCCCGGCCGTGTCCCGGAGCCTCGTCCTAGCCATGCACGCCAGGTCCAGGTCCCATCTGTCCCGGCTCAAGGCCGGGACAGCAACGGTTCAAGCCAGCCTACTGCACCACCAGCTCCGCCTGGAGCGCACCTGCGGTCTTGATGGCCTGCAGGATCGCGATGATACCGGTCGGCCGCAGTCCGATGCGGTTGAGGCCGCGCACAAGTGTCGGCAGGTCCGTACCGCCGACCACAGCCAGCTGACCGCCACTCTCCTGGGCATCGACATAGGTCCGCGGCACGACAACGGTCTCGCCGTTCGGTGAGAACGGTGACGGTTGAGACACTTCGGGCGCTTCGGAAATCCGGACGGTCAGATTGCCGTGGGTGATCGCGACCGTGGATATCTGCACTTCCTTGCCGATCACCACGGTCCCCGTGCGTTCGTCGATAACGACTTTCGCCGTCTGGTCGGGATTGACCCGGATGGCTTCGATCTCGGCGATGAACCTTGTAATGCTCAGATCCTTGGGCGGCGTCAGAACCACGGACCGGTAGTCACGTTCCTTAGCCACACGCAAGCCGTAGCGTTCCCTGGAGAACCGGTTGATGGCATCCGTGATCCGGACGGCGGTTCTGAAATCCGGGTTGGAAAGTTCCAGCACCAGGGCCGGTATCTGGGAGAACCTGGCCGGCAGGTCCCGCTCGATCAGTCCTCCATTTGGAACCCGACCGACCGTCGGAATCCCCTGCGTCAGGCTTTCCGCCTGCCCTGCTTCCGCAAAACCGGATACGGCCACCGGCCCTTGAGCGACGGCGTAGATCTGACCATCCGCCCCGAGCAGCGGTGTCGCCACCAGGGTTCCACCGGCGAGCGACGTCGCATCGCCCAGCGAAGACACCGAGACATCGATGCTCGCGCCCTGGCCGATGAAGGACGGCATTTCAGCGGTGACGACGACAGCCGCGACGTTTCGCGTGCGCAGCCTTGCGTCGCGCACATTCACCCCGAGGCTGTCCAGCATCGATTGCAGGGACTGCTCGGTGAACGGCGAGTTCCGAAGCGTGTCGCCGGACCCCTTGAGGCCGATCACCAGCCCGTACCCGACGAGCTGGTTGTCTCGCACGCCCTGGAGACTGGCTATGTCCTTGATCCGGACCATGGCGGAAGCCGGTGCGGAGACCGGAAGGGCCATGACCAGCACCAGAACGAAAATGAGTATCCGGGTCATCTATCAGTTCTCCACGCGGATCGTGCCGTCTTCCTGGACCCGTCCGGACACAATCAGTCCGCTATCGATGTTGCGGACCCGCACGAAATTGCCGGCGCCGCCGTTCTGCAGGGATTCAACCTGCATGATGATGACCAGCCCCTGTTCGCGGAACTCCAGCCGGGCGGGCTCGCCGCGCCGGACCAGCATCGGTTTTTCAACCGACTTGACCGGGATGGGCTGACCGGGCAGCAGGGTACGCCGCGCAACCATCCCGACAAGCTGGGCCCGGTGGGTGCTCACGGCGAACTGCTGGGCTGTCCGGCCGGGAAACTTGCGTTCGATCAGGTGCTGGTGGGAAATTTCCGTACCGGGCGCGATGGTCTGCCGCGGGACGGGAAGTTCGATGCCTGCCGCGATTGCACCGGTTCCGGTCAGGCAAGCGGCAAGGACGAAAAGAAGGGTTCGGATCAGCATGACCTCGGGCCTGTTCTAGCGGATGCCATTGGTCACGGTATTGGCCATTTCGTCGGCCGCCTTCATGACTTTGGAATTCATCTCGTAGCCGCGCTGGGCATTGATCAATGCGGTGATTTCCTTCACCGGGTCGACATTCGAGCTTTCAAGATAACCCTGGCGAACCACGCCGAACCCCGGATCGCCCGGCACCCCGGCAACAGGCACGCCGGAGGCCTCGGTCTCGCGGAAGAGATTGCCGCCGACCGGTTCCAGACCGACGTCATTGGCGAAGTTGGCGAGCGTCAGCTGGCCAAGTTCGCGCGGTGCGATCTCGCCGTCGACCTTGGCGTAGACCTCGCCGGATTCGTTGATGACCACTTCGATGGTATCTTCCGGCACGAGGATCGCCGGTTCGACCGCATAGCCATCGATGGTCACCAGGCGCCCCTCGGCGTTCTTGTTGAACGAACCGGCCCTTGAATAGAGCGTCTCGTCGTCCGGTCCGGTGATTTCGAACCAACCGCGGCCGTCCAGGGCAACGTCGAACTGGTTGCCGGTGTTGTTCAGCGACCCCTGGACGTGAAGCTTGCGGATCCCGGCCGCCCGGACACCGAGGCCGAGCTGGGCGCCTTCGGGGACGGGATCCTCGCCGCCGCGGTTCGGCACGCCCTGAAGGCGTTCGGCCTGATAGAGAAGATCGGAAAACTCCGCCTGCGACCGCTTGAAGGAAGTCGTGTTCATATTGGCGATGTTGTTGGCGACCACTTCAACATTAAGCTGTTGCGCGCTCATGCCGGTCGCGGCGATTGCTAGGGCTTTCATGGTTCGTCTCCATTGGTTACGCAGGTTCCGGACCCCGGTCGAACGACCGGGTCAGATCGACATGCGGCTGATTTCCTGATAGGCGTGGACCACCTTGTCGCGGATGGCGATGGCGGTCTGCAGAGTGGATTCCGCGGCCATCACGGCCTCGACGACCTGCTGGACGGACGCCTGTCCGTCGACGCCGGCAATGGCCGTCGCTTCTCCCTGTTTGACCTTGTCGATCGCGTCCTGGGACACTTGCGCCATGGCCTCCGAAAAGTTGGTGTCGGCCACCGACCCGGCGCCTCCAAGATCCGGCGTCCCCGCGGTGTAGCGGCTGGTGGTCGCCGTCTTGAGAACACCGTCCGTCGACGACGTCAGCGCTGAGATTTCATTGATCATGATCAGTTCCTCAACAGGTCGATGTGGCGCATGACCATTTCGCGCGCCTGGGTCATGACCTTCAGATTGGCTTCATAGGAGCGGTTGGTTTCCCGCATGTCGGCAAGCTCGAGCAGCGTGTTGACGTTGGGCATCTTCACGTAGCCGTCCACGTCCGCCGCCGGGTGACCGGGAGCGTATTCGACCGTGAAAGGCGCCTTGTCCGAACCGACGCCCTTCACCGAAACCAGATTGGCCTGGTGAACGCGGTTGAACTCGCTTTCGAACGTGATGGTCTTGCGCCGGTAGGGATCATCTCCGGCGGCCTCCCCCGTCGAACGGGCATTGGCCAGGTTTTCAGAGACGACACGCAGGCGTTCGGATTGCGCCCGCAGGCCGGAACCGGAAATCTGGAGAGTTGCGGAGAGCGGATCGGACATGTCGGTTTCCTCAGGATTTCACGGCTGCGAGATACATGCGGTGGAAGGACTTCGCGATACTGGCGTTCAGGGAATGATCGCGCGCGACCTCCCCCGCCTTCACCAGTTCCTGCTCGATGCTGACGGAGTTGCCCGAATGACTGACGGACCAGCTGTCCGCCTTTTCCACTTCGGCGGCGCGCGCGGCCTCGGTGGCCTGACCGAGATGGCTGCCATGGGTCGCCGACATCGCCAGTTGCGTCTTGCTGATCATCGATGTGAAAGGCTCGAGATCCTGGGCGCGGAATCCCGGCGTGTTTGCATTGGCGATGTTTTCCGCGATCGTTGCCTGGCGCACGGACAGCCAGTCATTGCTGTTTGAAACAAGTTTGTTCAGGAACACAGGCTCCATCGGAGACCTCCTTCAAGCTCGGATTGCCTCAAGTCCTAAAAGATCAAGCTTGTCCGAGGCTGGCCCGCACGTGCGTTTTCGGTGAGCCGGCGCAAGCTTCGCGCAATCTTCGGAGTGCATGCATTAACGGCGCGGTGGCCTGTCTCCCGTGCGCCCATGCGGGCCTTGAAACCGGGAGAAACGGATGATCAGGCGAAACCCGTCCCTCAACGCAGCCACATCAAGTCAGCCCCTGGAGCTGGTATCAGACGCCTCCTTTTCCGGGATGCCGGGGTCTTCGGTCCGTGCGGGCCGGTTCACGCGCGCCGTTCTGCTGGCGTCGGTCCTTGCAATGCCGGCACCGCTCCACGCCCAGGCTGTCGATTGCGACAGTTATGCCAGGGCCTATGCCAATGCCCATACATCCAGCGACCCGACAGATCTCGATATCATCGACGGTGCCATGGAGGGGGCCGTCGCCGGTGGTGCCTGGCGGGGCCGCAGCGGAGCCCGCCGCGGTGCTGCGGCAGGCGGCGCACTCGCCGTTCTCGACAGCCTCGGCAACGACCCTGCGGGGTGGCGCGGGCTCTATGACATGGCTTATCGGACCTGCCGCAACAGCCGGTCGCCCGTGACCCATCGCCCGTCGACCCTCGGAGACCCGAGTTACCGCCCGGCGCGGCGTCCCGACCAGGCGCTTGAACCGCCGATGCCGGCTGTCCCAAGGGCTCCCAGAAAACCAGATCGTTAAGGCAGCGCCATGTTTTCCTTCCTCAACGCGAAAAGCAGCTCCCTCGTCGAGGCGATCCAGCGGCGCCTATACCCGCGCCAACGCACACGCCTGCGGCCGGCCAAGCTGGCGAGCCTGGACAACCAGTTCATCTGCGACTGCACAATCAGGGACATCTCCAAAGGGGGTATCCGGCTTGTGCTGAACGAAGATCTTGATTTGCCGAATGAATTTTATGTTTTCGACGCTGTGCCGAAAACCGTCGCCGAGGTTCAGCTCAGGTGGCGCAACGGCCTCGCGGCGGGGGTCATCTATCTTGTGCCTCCTGCAAGTATCCGCCATTTCAAGAACACCGGCGTGATCAGACTTGCGCAGCGGCTCTATGCCGTCGACGGCTAGTCCGTCGACACCATCCAGCCGGGTCTGCGCGAAGCGAGCCTGGACCAAGAGGCCACGACTTGCCTCACGAGGACGGCGATCGGTCCACGCGGCGCGCGTTTCTCCAGGTCACGGTCTCATGCAGTCGAATTCAGTTTCCGGTTTTCCAACCGTAACGGCTGTCAGACTGTCCGGCACCGACCGGCAGCCGTCCCGGCCATTGACGTTTTAGCACGATCAGGAACCGGTTCACCCAAGCAAGGGCTTGCGGATTTCGGAAAACGGGTCAGCATGGGTCCGCGAACCGCAGGGTACGCAGCCTTGCGTCTTTTTCTGAACGAAGTGTTCTGCGCGAGCAACAGCGCGCACAACCGCAACCGAAACAGGACCCGAGATGGGCTTTTATTCCGCTTTGGAACTTGAAACCGGAACGTTTCTCGGTCGCGTCTGGCGTCCGGACGTCATGGGACCGGCCGTTGTGACCATTCGGAACGGCCATGTTGTCGACATCACGTCAAAGGCGGCCCCGACCGTTCGGGACATCTGCGAAATGGAAGATCCCGCAGGTTTTGTCCGGGCCGCCGACGGACAGTCCGTCGGCACACTTGAATCGATATCTGCCTCTCCCGCCGGAGATCCCGGGGAAGTCCATTTCCTCGCGCCTTGCGACCTTCAGGCCGTCAAGGCCTGCGGCGTCACCTTCGCCGGGTCCATGGTGGAACGGGTGATCGAGGAACTCGCCGCAGGAGACGCGCAAAAAGCCGAAGCGATCCGCGTACGTGTCGGCCAGGCCATCGGCGACAGTCTGCGGAATATCAAGGCGGGGTCCGAAGACGCGGCGCGGGTCAAGCAGACCCTAATCGCCGAGGGCCTCTGGAGCCCCTATCTCGAGGTAGGCATCGGTCCGGACGCCGAAGTGTTCTCCAAGGCGCAGGTGCTCTCGTCTGTCGGCCATGGCGCGCAGGTCGGTCTTCATCCGATTTCCAACTGGAACAATCCGGAGCCGGAGGTCGTCCTGACGGTCTCGTCGACCGGATCGATTGTCGGGGCAACACTGGGCAACAACGTCAATCTGCGCGACATCGAAGGGCGCTCGGCCCTGCTCCTGTCGAAGGCCAAGGACAACAATGCGTCCTGCTCGATCGGTCCGATGATCCGGCTGTTCGACGCGTCCTACACGCTCGATGACGTCCGCAGCGCGGAACTGGACCTGACCGTGGAGGGACAGGACGGATTTGTCCTCAACGGGCAGTCGTCCATGAAGGAAATCAGCCGGGATCCGGCAGATCTGGTTCAGCAGACAATCGGACGCCACCACCAGTATCCGGACGGTCTCATGCTGTTCCTGGGAACCCTGTTCGCCCCGACACAGGACAGGGACGTCGCCGGAGAAGGTTTCACTCACAAACTCGGCGATACCGTCACGATCACATCCGCCGGCCTGGGACAGCTCACAAACACGGTGCAGCTTTCAACCGAATGCCCGGAATGGACCTTCGGCATCCGGCAGTTGATGCGCAACCTTGCCCAGCGCGGTTTGCTTTGAAATTGACCAGCGGGCGGCTCGCTGCCGCCCGCACGATATCAGCCGGATGAAACAGCAGCAGATCCATTCTCAGAGGGACGGGCTCAAAGGGACGGGTGGATCATTTTCGACGGATCCACCACCCGGTCGAATTCGGCTTCATCGACATACCCCAGCTCCAGGCAGGCCTGTTTCAGGGTCAGGTCCCTTTCGAAAGCATGATGGGCTGCGTGGCTGGCCTTGTCGTACCCGATCAGCGGGCTGAGCGCGGTGACCAGCATCAGGGACTGATCGAGGTACTCCTGGATCCTTTTTCTGTTCGGCTCCATGCCGTCGACTAGGAACCTGGCGAAGTTGCCGCATCCGTCTCCCATGATCAGCACCGACTGCAGGATCGCGTTGATCATGAGCGGTTTGTAGACATTCATCTCCAGATAGCCACTCGCCCCGCCGATCCCGACGGCAACGTCATTGGCCATCACCTGGGCCGCGATCATCGCCAGGGCCTCGCACTGGGTCGGATTGACCTTGCCGGGCATGATCGATGAGCCGGGCTCGTTGGACGGGATCTTGAGTTCGTAGAACCCGCAACGCGGCCCGCAGGAGAGCAGTCGGATGTCATTGGCGATCTTGAACAGGGACACGGCCAGTGTGCGCAGGGCCCCGCTGAGCATCACGAGCGCGTCGTGACTTCCCTGCACGGCGAACTTGTTCGCAGCACTGACAAAGGGAAGTCCGGTCAGTTCCGCGATCCAGGCGGCTGATTTGCGGGCGAAATCCGGATGGGCGTTGATCCCGGTTCCCACCGCGGTCCCGCCCAGCGCGAGCCCGTAAACATCGTTCAGCGCATGTTTGATCCGGTTCATGTCCTGATGCAGAAGCTCCGCATAACCGGAAAATTCCTGTCCCAGCGTCAGCGGGGTCGCATCCTGCATGTGGGTCCGGCCGATCTTTATGATATCCGCCCATTCATCCGACTTGGCCTTGAGGCTTTCATGAAGGGTTTCCACCCCCGGCAGCAGCCTGTGGGTCGTCTGAATGGCCGCGGCCATGTGCATGGCAGCGGGAAACGAGTCGTTCGACGACTGGCTCATGTTGACGTGATCGTTCGGATGGACCGGATCCTTGGTCCCCAACACGCCACCCGCCAGGGCAATGGCCCGGTTGGAGATGACTTCGTTGACGTTCATGTTGGATTGGGTCCCGCTCCCGGTCATCCACACATGCAGCGGGAAATGCGCATCCAGTTGGCCGTCCGCCACCTCTTCCGCTGCCCGCACGATCAGATCCGTCAGATCCTCCTGCAACAGGCCCAGATCGCGATTTGTCAGAGCGGCGGCTTTCTTCAGTATCCCGTAAGCATGAATGAGCTCCATCGGGATCAGATCGTTGCCGATCGAAAAATACTCCAGGGACCGCTGCGTTTGGGCACCCCAGTACTTGTCCTCGGGAACCTCGATCTCCCCGAGACTGTCACTTTCCGTACGCATGGTCGTCTCCTGTATGGTTCAGCCTCATGAAGCCAGCAATGTGCTTGTCAGCGTGCTCTCGGAATTCTTCAGCCCGTCGATGACATCAAAATGATGCCGCTCCGGGTCCTCACGATAGCTTGCGGTCGGCCAGGCATCCGCCAGCAGACGGGCCTGCCGCAGAAATTCGGGGCGTTCGGCACCGCCGACCCAGGCAATCACGGGACAGTCGGTGGCGGGTTTCTGCAAGGCCGGGCTCTCGGCCATGGCCTCCTCCTCGCTCAACCGGAACGACGCGTTCATTGCGGTGTTTCGAAGCGGGCGCAAATCATGCAGGCCACTGATCGATACCACCCGCTCGATCCGCTCAAGAACATCCGTCGGCAAGGGGCTGTCCTCACAGATCATGCGCGTCACGAGATGCCCCCCGGCCGAATGCCCCGTCAACCGGATGGGGCCGCCGACCCGTCGGGCGGCTGCCGTAATCGCAGCGGCAATTTCACGGGTGATATCGGCAATGCCAACGGCCGGGGCCAGATCGTAGGACGGCATGCAGGTGGTCCAGCCTCCGGCGAGCGCTCCACCGGAAAAATGCGACCAGAATGTCTTGTCGAAGCGCAACCAGTAGCCGCCATGGACGAAGACGACGAGGCCTTTCGAAGCCCGCTCGGGACGGAACATGTCGAATCGCTGACGGGCGCCCTCCCCGTAAACGATGTCGAGATCCTTCTCCATCCAGGACTTTCGGAATTCGGCGGCATCTTCCGCCCAGCGCTCGATATACGCTTCCGCACCGGGTATGTGCGCTGCATTCGCGTAAGCGTCGTCCCAGTCCGTGATCATCGTTTCAGTCATTCATCAACCTCGGCAAAGTCCCTCGACCCGTGGGCGCGCATCCTGCACGATTTGGAGCGAAAGCGAAATGATCCGGCTCTTGCGACACAGCTTGTCAAACCGTCCCTCGCCGACCTAACGTTTCTCCAACAACAAACGAACAAACAAACGCGGGAGATAAACGCGGATGGTGGCGCGCTGTTCCAACCGGGTGGTCAACCTGGCGCAATTCCTGTCGAAAAATGCGGCCCGCTGGCCCGACAGACCGGCCATCATACAGGATCAGCACAGCTGGAGCTGGGCGGACCTCGATACGCGTGTCAGCGCACTCGCGCATGCCCTTGCAACCGAGTTCGGCGTGTCCAAAGGGGACAGCCTGCTGGTGCAGGCCCGCAACTCGAATCAGATGACCGAGATCATGCTCGCCGCCTTCCGGCTCGGTGCGCTCTGGGTGCCCTGCAATTTCCGGCAGGCTCCCGGCGAAACCGCCTATGCCGCGGAGAAGGCCCGGGCCAAGGTCTTTCTGTGCGACGCCGACTTTGGCGCGCAGGCAGCCGCAGTCGGAACCGCCTGTCCGGACCTTGCGGGCTGCATCAGTATCGGTGCGAGCGATTTCGGCCAGGACTACGAGGATCTCGTCGCCAGTCATACGGGAAGCACGGTCGCGAACGCCGCTGTCGACTATACCACGCCCTGCTGGCTGTTTTTCACCTCGGGCTCGACCGGACGGCCCAAGGCCGTGGTGCTCAGCCACGGCCAGATCGGCTTTGTCTGCGTCAACTACATGGCCGACCTGTTGCCGGGCACCACCGAAGAGGACGCCTCCCTGGTGATCGCTCCCCTGTCCCATGGGGCCGGTCTGCACCAGATCGCGCAGCTTCCCACCGGCGCGGCCCATGTGCTGATGCCCGCAGGCGGCTTTTCCCCGGCTGTTGCCTTTGAACTGATCGAGAAACACCGGGTCAGCAATCTCTTCACCGTCCCGACCATCGTCAAGCGGCTGGTCGAGGACCCGGCGGTGGGCCGGTTCGACCATTCCAGTCTGCGCTACGTCATCTATGCCGGTGCGCCGATGTACCGCGAGGATCAGAAAAAGGCGCTTGAGAAACTCGGCAAGGTTCTGGTGCAATACTACGGTCTTGGCGAAGTGACCGGCAATATCACGGTGCTGCGCCCCCAGGACCATTGTCTGGAAGACGGCCCGCAGGCGCGTACAGGCACCTGTGGCACCGAAAGGACCGGGATCGAGATTTCCATCCAGGACGAGACCGGCACCATCCTGCCGCCACACCGGACCGGGGAGGTCTGCGTCATCGGCGCGGCTGTCTGTGCCGGTTATCTGGACGACGCCGCCGCCAATGCAGCCTCCTTCCGCAACGGCTGGTTCCGCACGGGCGATATCGGCCACATGGACGCGCAGCGGTTTCTGTATCTGACCGGCCGGGCGTCGGACATGTATATTTCCGGCGGTTCCAACGTCTACCCCAAGGAAGTGGAAGAGGTCCTGCTCGCCCATCCGGCGATTTCGGAAGTGGCCATACTCGGTATTCCAGACCCGCAATGGGGCGAAGTCGGCCTGGCGGTATGCGTGACGGCGGATGGCGCCTCTCCGGATCCCCAGCACCTCACTGCGTTCCTGCAGGACCGTGTCGCCCGATACAAACTGCCCGCCCGCTATCTCTTCATCGCGCAGATGCCGACCAGCGCCTATGGCAAGGTCACGAAGAAACTGGTGCGCGACCATCTGGACGAGAAGGGTCTGCTGTGAGACGGCCTGCCCCGGACAGCCTCGCGGACATCCGGCATCCCGGACCCGCAGCCACGGACCGCAGCCCCGGCATGACCTGCCGCGCGGACCCGGTCTCGCTTGAGCTTGACGGCGGCGCGCCCCTGATCGACGCGCTGGGCAGCTTCGCCGACCAGAAGGGGTGCGGCTCCGCGGTGCTCGACCTCGGTGGACTGGCGCTGGCGCCTTTCGATTATGTCATGCCGGACCGGGCCATCGACGACCGTCACGCCGCCTGGTACAGCGACACGAGAACCTCCGGCGGCGCCGTTCTGGACGAAGCCGTGGCCATCCTCGGCTGGAAGGACGGCCAATGGTTTGCCCATATCCACGCATGCTGGCACGAAGGCGGCACCGGCCATCTCGGCCACTTGCTGCCGCAAACGCTGGCAACGGCCGAGGCCGCGCGGATCACGGGCTACGGCATAAAGGGCGCCAAATTCGAAGCCGCGGAGGATCCGGAGACCGAATTCACCCTGTTTCGGGTCAGACCGGACGAACCGCGGGCCTCGACCAGGCCTCACAATGCCCTGATCGCCACCCTCGCGCCGTTCGCTGACCTGCATGACAGTGTGACAGCACTCGCCGCGGCTCTGGCGGAACCGGACTTTGAGGTTTTCGGCCTCGGTAGTCTCGCCGGCGCGGCGTTCCGGGAAACATCCCCGATGACCGGCCTGATATCGGAAATCCTTGTGCGGTCCGGCGCGGGAAAAACCGGCGACACGCCGCTCAGGCTTCCCATACGTGGCGTCGATCTGGAGGGAGCCCTTCACCAGGGCACCGTGCGCCCCGGAACCGCACCGACACTTGTTACCTGCGAGCTCCTGATCAGGGGCACCGCAGTGCCGGAGTGACCCCTAGGGCGGGCGAACGTGCCGCCACGACCGGCGCGCAGGTTGATCAGGAACAGTAAGAGAACATTTACCCTTGCAGAACACAATGGGAACAGGTACCATGTTCTTGATTTGTACCAGCCTATTTCGCGGCCAGGGGATACCGACATGTTGACGCGCAAGCAGTATGAACTGCTCATGTTCATTCACGAAAGACTGAAGGAAACCGGTGTTCCGCCGTCTTTCGACGAAATGAAGGACGCGCTGGATCTCAGGTCCAAATCCGGCATTCACCGCCTTATTACCGCCCTGGAGGAACGTGGCTTCATCCGGCGCCTGCCGAACAGGGCCCGGGCCATGGAAGTGGTCCGCCTGCCCGACTCGATCGCCCCGGGTCTGGGCGCGCCGCGCGCACGCGGCAGTTTCTCTCCCGAAGTGATCGAAGGCTCGCTTGGCAAACCGGAATTCACCAAACAGGTGGAAGAACCGGTGTCCGCCGGTACGGAAATCCCGGTCATGGGCCGCATTGCCGCCGGTGTTCCCATCGAGGCCATCCAGACCCACAGTCATTCGATCACCGTGCCGCAGGAATTGCTCGGCAAGGGGGAACACTATGCTCTTGAAGTGCGGGGCGATTCCATGATCGAGGCCGGCATCCTCGACGGCGACACCGTGCTGATCCGCCGGACGGACAATGCGGACAGCGGAGATATCGTCGTCGCGCTGGTGGATGACGAGGAGGCAACGCTGAAGCGGCTGCGCAAGAAGGGAGCCTCCATTGCGCTGGAGGCTGCCAACCCGGCCTATGAAACGCGTATCTTCGGCCCTGGCCGGGTCCGCGTTCAGGGACGGCTGGTCGCTCTTTTCCGCCAATATTGAGCGGCAACGCCAGATAACGCCCCGGCAATGCCGCCGGTCATTCCGTATCGGCACGCGCGGCGCGGCGCAGATATGCGCGCGTCACCGTTCCCTGCCTGTGCCATGGTCTCGGCGGATCCGGAATTGCGTAGATCACTCTGCTGATCACGGGAGCCCGGCCGTTTCGGTTTTGATCGATCGGAAGCGGTGGCGTTGGTGCCTCTGCTTTTCCATTTTCTTTGTCTTTTTCTTTTCCTTGCTGACCGGAGATGCTCGCGCGTGGTTCCTCCGCTGACAGCCAGATGGAAACAGCGCCCCTGGAGGTTCTGATTTCCGGGCCAACAACCAGTCGCGCACGGCAGTCTTCCCGCACGATCTGATCGCTCACGATAATATCCGCATACCGGCAATCGTCATCCGAAGCCTCCAGGGATTTCGGCAAGGCGATGGCAACAGACCTTTCCTTTGTCCCGGCGCGCTCACCGGCAACCGAATAAGCGTGCACAACACATCCGAGCGGGTCGCAGTGCCTTTGCTCCGAATTCATCTTGCGCGATCCAATCGCGTCCGGAGGAACCCCTTCGTACTGGAACCAGAGTTCCGTCAGGAAGGCGGACTTTCGACCGGAAAACCGCAGCAGACCGCCGTCATCACGCGCCGCGACACGACCGCCGGAGGCGGCGATCTGAATGTCCGGCGGACGCGAGCCGACGGCGATGAGGATTCCGGCCGCCAGCGGCAGCGCCGCGCACAGACGTGTGCGCCCGGGCAGCAGCAGCCCGGTGAACAGGGCGCACAGCAACAGCAGCGCCGCCGCGCCGTCCAGCCTGCCTGTTACCCCGTCGCCCGCATCGAGCCCGGCGGTGAATTCGGCAATCTTCAGGAGTACGGATACGCCGAACGACATGACGGCCAGAGGCAGTCCCGCCAGACCGAATGGCATCAGCACGAGGGCAAGCACCCCCATGGGCATGACCAGAAGCGAGAACACCGGCATTCCCAGCATGTTGCCGATCAGCCCGTAAGGGGCGACCCGTCCAAAATGATGCGCGCCGACGATCCCGGTCGCCAGACCGGCCACAAGCGCGGTGATGAACAGCCCCGCGCTCCATTTTGCCAGATGCGACATCAGCAGCTTCAGGCCTTCCGGTCGTGCGGCCCGGGCCGTTAGTTCCCGGTCGCGCCGGCGCCAGAGATCATACACCGCGACCAGGCAGATCACTGCGGCAAAGGACATCTGAAATCCGGGAAAAAACAGGCGCTCGGGCGCAATCAGCAGCAACACCAGACCCGCGATCGCGACACTGCGCAGAGTAACGCCGCGCCGGCCGACCAGGATACCCAGGAAGACAATCGCAATCATCAGGAACGACCGCTGCGTCGCCACGGCCGCACCCGAGAGCACCAGATAGACCACAGCGGCGGCCAGCGCGGCGAGAGCCGCCCACTTGTGGATCGGCCAGCGAAGGGTCAGTGCCGGGATGCTCGCCAGCAACAGCAGAACGGCGCCATAGGCGCCACCGGCAAACAGAGCCATGTGCAATCCGGAAATTGCCAGGATATGCGCCAGCCCTGCGGCGCGCAAAACCGCTTCCTGCTCCTCGGTGATGCCGGAGCGGTCTCCCACAAGCAGCGCGACGATCAGCGCGGTTTCGGGCCTGTCTGACAACAGCGAGCGTATGCGCCCGGCCAGCCCCTCGCGCAGTTGCGCGACGCGCGCCGATGCCGCCATCCGGACCGATCCGGGGTCCGTGCCGGTCACGCTTGCAGGACCGTAGCTGAAGCCGGTTGCTCCGATACCGGTGAAATAAGCGCGGAAGGAAAAGTCGTATCCGCCGGGATAGACCGGCCCCATGGGCGGAAACAGGCGCGCCCGCACGCGGATGGTTTCCCCGACCCTGCCTGCGCTTGCCGACGGCACCCGCACCCGGACCTTTTCGGGAAAATCAAGGCCGCTGGACGGGCGCTCGTTGACCGTTGCGACTGCGATCACAAGGCGCGCTCCCGAGGAACCGGCGCGGCGTTCCAGGACCTGGCCGGTCAGGGAAACATTCATCGGTTCGGATATCCGGGGGGCATCGACGGCCGCCGTCCGAAGCGAACCTGTTGTCACTCCGCAGAAAAAAGCCAGCAGCAAAAGCACACGCCACCCCGGTGCGGACCGCCGGGCTGCGACGTAAAGGGCAGCAAGTCCGGCACCTCCCAGGGCCGCTGCCAGAACGATTGGTGACGGTTCCTCCGGAAGCAGCGCATAAATGGCGATGCCGGACGCGAATGCAAAGGCGTTCCACAAGAGCCCTTGCTCGTCGCGGAAACGATCCGGACCGGCCCGCCGGGCGGCAGAGCTCCGGCCTGGCCCGTGGCGGCTGATCTCGTCGCCGGCGGAAGCGGTGGAGCCGGCAGGTTTGGCTTTCGGCCGGAGTATTACCGGTTTGCGCAAGTCGGGGGGCGCCGCCTCGACGCTGCTGTTCCAGCCATTGTCCGGAAGGCCACCGGACGCCACCGCTCCTCCTTCTGCCGGGCTCAAGAAACAGCCGACTTTCTGTTTTGCCGCGTCAAAGCCTGTGCTAAGACCGCGCCACCAAGCAGGCGCGCCCTGCACCGACATTCTGACAGAGACCTTCATAAAGCACCATGGCCCAAGATATTGTCACGCGTTTCGCCCCGTCCCCGACCGGTTTCCTGCATATCGGCGGTGCTCGTACCGCCCTGTTCAACTGGTTGTTCGCCAAACATGCCGGCGGCCGGATGCTGCTGCGTATCGAGGACACGGACCGGGCACGTTCGACGCAGGAAGCCGTCGACGCCCTGATCGACGGGCTCACCTGGCTGGGTCTTGACTGGGACGGAGACCCGATCTCGCAGTTTTCGCGGGTCGATCGGCATCGGGAAGTTGTCGAACAAATGCTTGCCGACGGGACAGCCTATCGCTGTTACTCGACCCCGGAGGAACTTGACGCCATGCGCGAGAAAGCCCGCGCGGAAGGCCGGCCGCCACGCTATGACGGCACATGGCGGGACCGGGACGCTTCCGAGGCGCCGGCAGGGGCAGCTGCCGTCATCCGCATCAAGGCCCCCCGGGAGGGAGACACCGTGGTCGATGACATGGTTCAGGGCCGCGTCGTGATCCCGAACAAGGATCTCGACGACTTCGTCCTGATGCGGTCGGACGGCACGCCCACCTACATGCATGCGGTGGTGGTCGACGATCACGACATGGGCATCACGCACATCATCCGCGGCGTCGACCATCTCACCAACGCCGCCCGCCAGACGCTGATCTTCAAGGCGCTCGGCTGGGACGTCCCGGCAATGGCGCACATTCCGCTCATCCACGGTCCGGACGGCGCCAAACTGTCCAAGCGCCACGGGGCGACCGGTGCTGAAGCCTATCGCGCGATGGGCTACCTGCCACAGGCCATGCGCAACTATCTCGCCCGGCTCGGCTGGAGCCATGGCGACGACGAAATCATGGCCCTCGACGACATGATCAGGTGGTTCGGACTGGACGCCGTCGGCCAGTCTGCGGCACGTTTCGACTTCAAGAAGCTGGAGAATCTCAACGGCCACTATATGAGAAGCACCCCGGATCCGGAACTTCTGGATCACTGGAAAGTCTATCTCGGCCATGCCGAGAATGGAGACGCCGTCCTGTCCTGGCTGGCCGCGGGCGACCATGAAAAAGTCGCCCTCGCCGCTTTGCCCGGCCTGAAGGAACGCGCCAAGACCCTGGTCGAACTGACCGAAAGTGCATCGTATCTGTGGCGCCAGCGGCCGCTGGACACGGACGAGAAGGCAAAGAAGATCCTGGATGCCGACGCCGGCTCCATTTTGAGAGACCTGCACGGCGTGTTGTCCGCAGTGAACGACTGGGCGGCCGAGCCGCTGGAGGCCGCTGTGAAAGGCTACGCCGAAGACAAGGAACTCAAGCTCGGCAAGGTGGCGCAGCCGCTGCGCGCCGCCCTCACTGGCCGCGGCACCTCTCCGGGGATCTACGACGTTCTGACGGCGCTCGGACGGGAGGAATCCCTGGCCCGCATTCAGGACCAGGCGGCCTGAACCGCCCGGGCACCGGCAGTTTTCTGGCAGAAGTCCGCGCATCCTGCGGACTGGCCGGGGCTAGAAACCGGTCTTTGACCAAAGCCTTATGCCGGCCAGCTTGCGGCAGTGCGGTAAATGGGCTACGCAAGACGCGAAAATGTCTCCAGTGGCGTCCGGTAACCGGAAACGGGACCTCTCTCCCGAGAGGTCAGACACCTGGACCGCACACCCGTTTAACGCAGAGGGGTTTCTGAATGGCCGACAACAACGCCAAGCTCAACGTCGGTGGCAATGCCCACGATTTCGACGTTCTTGACGGATCCATCGGACCGTCGGTTATGAACATCTCGTCCTTGTACAAGGACACGGGCATGTTCACCTACGACCCAGGCTTCACCTCGACCGCATCGTGCGAATCCAAGATCACCTATATCGATGGTGACGAGGGCACCCTGCTCTATCGCGGCTATCCGATCGAGCAGCTTGCGGATCATGGCGACTTTCTGGAGTCCTGCTACCTGTTGCTCTACGGCGAACTGCCGACCAAGACGCAAAAGGAAGACTTCGTCAATCGCGTGACCTATCACACGATGATCCACGAGCAGATGAACCGGTTCTTCTCCGGCTTCCGCCGCGATGCCCACCCCATGGCCATCATGGTCGGCACAGTCGGCGCGCTTTCCGCCTTCTATCACGACTCCACCGATATCGCGGACCCGCATCAGCGCATGGTGGCGTCCTTGCGCATGATCGCCAAAATGCCGACCCTCGCTGCCATGGCGTACAAGTACCACATCGGCCAGCCGTTCGTGTATCCGCGTAACGATCTGGGTTATGCGGCCAACTTCCTGCACATGTGCTTTGCCGTTCCCTGCGAGGACTACACGGCCAACCCGGTGCTGGCCCGTGCCATGGACCGTATCTTCATCCTGCATGCGGACCACGAGCAGAACGCGTCGACGTCGACGGTGCGCCTCGCCGGCTCGTCCGGAGCAAACCCGTTCGCCTGTATCGCAGCCGGCATTGCCTGCCTGTGGGGACCTGCCCACGGCGGTGCCAACGAGGCAGCGCTCAACATGCTGGCGGAAATCGGTTCTGTCGACCGGATCCCGGAATTCGTGGCCCGCGCCAAGGACAAGAACGATCCATTCCGACTGATGGGCTTCGGTCACCGCGTCTACAAAAACTACGATCCGCGCGCGCGCATCATGCAGAAGACCACGCATGAAGTTCTCGGGGAACTGGGCATCAAGGACGATCCGCTGCTGGACGTCGCGATGGAACTCGAGAAGATCGCGCTCAACGACGAATATTTCGTCGACAAGAAGCTCTACCCGAACATCGACTTCTATTCGGGCATCACCTTGCGTGCGCTCGGCTTCCCGACCACCATGTTCACCGTTCTGTTCGCTCTTGCCCGCACCGTCGGCTGGATCGCCCAGTGGAAGGAAATGGTCGAAGATCCGTCCCAGCGCATCGGACGCCCGCGCCAGCTTTATACCGGCGCCCCCAAGCGCGACTACACGCCGATCGATCAGCGCCGCTGACACGGCCCCCTTCGGCCAGCCGGTTCACGGCTCGTTAAATTCAGGCACGCCCGGACCTTCCGGGCGTGCTTTTTTTTGCCAGACAGACCCAGCCTGAAAAGCAGCGCGCCGGACAGAGCCGTGCGCCCGGCCCGCAAGAACCGTCCCCCGGAATACATCACGGGTCTCCGCCGGCCCAGGGCCGGCACGGACGCACATGTCAGAGGAGGTCGAGGTATCAGGCTGAAAAGCGAGCCTGCTTCACGTCTTCATGGCAGCCAGAACCACCTGTGCGGCGGCACCGCTCTGACTGTGTCCGTCCGGGAGCCGCATCACTTCGTCGAGACGGGAAAGCTCTGAAATCTGCCGGTCCCGTTCCGGGCCGCCAGACAGAAGCGCCACCAGATGACCGGCCAGAACGTCCGGCCGAACCTCTTCGTCGAGAAACTCCGGAATGGCGTTGGTACCGAGAATGATGTTGGGCAGCACAAAGGAGTCGACGCTGGAAAACCGGAAGATGCGGTTGAGATCCTTCATGCGCCGGAAAAACCAGTCGACCTTGTATGCGACCACCATGGGCACACCGGCAAGCGCCAGTTCCAGCGACACGGTGCCGGACGCGGCCAGCGCCGCATGCGCACTCCGGAAGGCCGCTTTCTTGGCCTCCAGACCGGTCACGATATCCGGTTCAACCGACCAGGTGGCGACGCCTTCACGAATCGAGTTCTCCAGATGAGCCACCGCCGGCAGCACAATTTTCACATCCGGCAATGCCAGCCGCACCCTGTCCACCGTCTTGCCGAAATCCGGCAGCAAGCGGTCGATTTCACTGCGCCGGCTGCCCGGAAGCACCAGAAGAACGGGAGCGCCGCTGCCCAGAGGCACCCGTTCGCCATCGGTTGGTCTCAGGTCGGCGGCATTTTCGCTGAGCGGATGACCGACATAATGCGTCCTCGGGCCACCGAGCCGCTTGTGAACGTCCGGCTCAAAAGGCAGCAGTGCCAGCAGCTCGTCGACATAAGCACTCATTTTACGGGCACGGCCCGGCCGCCAGGCCCAGACCGACGGCGAGACATAGCCGACGATCGGAATATGCGGGGCGCGCTTGCGCACGCGCCTGGCAACATTGTGGGTGAATTCGGGACTGTCGATGATGACAAGCACGTCCGGATTTGCGGCGACGACACCGTTCACGGACTGGTAGACCCGGCGGACGATCAGCGGCAGCCGCGCAAGAACCGCTGTCAGGCCCATGACGGAGACGTTGGCCATGTCGAAAAAGCTCGTCAGACCAAGCGACGTCATCCGTTCACCGCCGACGCCGCAATAACGCACGCCTTCGCCGAGCCGCCCATTCAACGCCTTCATCAACTCCGACCCAAGCTGGTCTCCCGACTCCTCGCCTGCGACGATACATATGGTCGGCTGACGGCCGGTCATGCCGAACGGAGCCCCTTGAATTCGGAGTGATCGATCCCGACCAGGAAAATCCTGCTCTCGTCGGCCTTGCGAATGGTTTCTTCGCGCTCCGCGATCAGGGCGCCCTCCGCCTCGACTGCGATACCGGCAAGTCCCGCTGCGACGGCCAGCTCGATCGTTCTGGGCCCGACAGCCGGAAGATCGACCCTGAGGTCCTGATTGGGTTTCGCGGTCTTGACCAGGGCGCCGGCACGGCCCTTCGCCCGGACCCGCCCGATGCGCCGCAGATCTGCGCAACGTTCGAGCATCGCGTCGGTGCCCTCTGCCCCTTCAAGCGCAACCACGCGCCCGCCGACGGCAACGGCGGCCTGGCCTATGTCCAGTTCACCAAGTCTTTCGGTCGCACCAAGCGCCAGTTCGATGTCGCGCCAGTCATCCGGCTTGGGCTGAACGCCGCCAAGAACACCGCAGGCGGCCAGCAGTTGAGGCGCCACATCCTTGATACCCACAACCCGATACCCCTCGTCTTCGAACAGGCGGATAACCTTGGTCAGCAGACTGTCATCGCCCCCGGTCAGGGCCCGGAAAATCGCCGGCAGGCGCTTCAGGGTCCCGAAATCGCCAAAGATGGACGTAAAGTCCGGCCGCTTCGAGACACCGCCGATGAGCAGGACTTCCCGGCAGCCGGTCTTGTCGAGAAATCCGTAAAGACGGCCGATTTCGCCCCAGCCGAGCTGAACATCGGCTCGTGCGCAGGTGACCGGATCGGCTTCACCCTTGATGGCGATAATCCTGAAATCCCGGCCCGCGCTTTCGAGCGCTCCGGCAAGTTGCCCCGGCAGGCTGCCATTGCCTGCGATCAGGGCCAGTCGCGGCTGCAGTCTTTGAACCACCGCGGACATGGGCCTAGTTTTCGCTGCGCGGTGTGCAGAAGCGCCGGTCTTCCTTTTCCAGGATAAAGTCCGTGACCGTTTTGACGAGAGGTTGAATGTTCTCGTCGGCCGCGATGGATTCAGCCCGGCTGCGCAGCGTTCCCTCTTCGGATTCGAAGAGGGCCCGATAGGCGGCCCGGAGCGCGTGTATCTGCTCGCGCGGAAGGCCCTTGCGCTTCAAGCCGATCAGATTGAGGCCGGCAAGACGTGCCCTGTCGCCGATCACGGACCCATAGGGAATGACATCGAATTCCACGCCGGTCATGCCGCCCACGATCGCGCCGGTGCCGATCCGGGACCACTGACGCACCGCGCTGAGGCCGCCGAGAATGACGAAGTCGGCCAGTTCCACATGCCCGGCCAGGGTCGCGTTGTTGGCGAGGATCGCATGATGGCCGACCCGGCAGTCATGCCCGACATGAGCACCGACCATGAACAGACAGTTGTCGCCGACACGGGTCAGCCCGCCGCCGCCTTCCGTTCCCGGGTTCATGGTGACATGTTCGCGGATCTGGTTGTTGGCGCCAATCACCAGTTCGGTGACTTCGCCGGCGAACTTCAGGTCCTGGGGCTTGTGGCCGATACTGGCGAACGGAAAAATATGCGTACCCGCACCGATGCTGGTATGGCCCGCGACGACGACATGCGCCTCCAGAACCACGCCATCGGCGAGTTTGACGTTCGGTCCGACAGTCGAATAGGGACCGACGCGAACGTTCTCGCCGATAACAGCCCCGTCTTCGACGATGGCTGTTGAATGTATGTCAGTCATGGTTCCTCACGCATCTACCAGCATGGCGCTGACTTCCGCTTCCGCAACCTTGGTTCCGTCCACCATCGCAACAGCGTCGAATTTCCAGATATTGGAGCGTTGCTTTATTTTTTTGACATGAAAATGGACCTGGTCACCCGGTTCGACGGGCTTGCGGAACTTGGCCCGGTCGATCGTCATGAAATAGACCAGCTGCGGCGGCGCGTCGTCGCCGCGCGCGTGAACGCAGAGCGCGCCCGCAGTCTGGGCCATGGCTTCGATCAACAGGACACCGGGAAACACGGGCCGCTCCGGAAAGTGGCCGGAAAAGTGAGGCTCGTTGATGGTGACATTCTTGATGCCGATACAGCTGTTGTCGTCATCCATTTCGATAATCCTGTCGATCAACAGGAATGGATAGCGATGTGGCAGCAACTTCATGACTCTCATGATGTCTGCACTGGCAAGAGTCTTGTTTTTGTCGTCTTCCATGAAATACCCCTTGGCGCAGTCCCCGCCGCAAAGCCGATGCTTGAATTAACTACCGTTTACGATCCGCCGCCACGCTCTGCAAGTTTTCTCACGGCCGCGACTTCACGAAACCACTGTTTCACCGGTTTTGCCGGTGTTCCGCCATAACGTCCACCCGCCGGCAGGTCGTCACTGACGACGCTGACCGCCGCAACCTGCGCGCCCATTCCGATGGTCACATGGCCGCGCACACCCGTCTGACCGCCGATGGCGACAAAGTCCTCGAGTGTGCAGCTTCCGGACAAACCGACCTGGGAGACCAGCACGCAATGGCGTCCGACCACGACATTGTGGCCGATCTGAACCTGATTATCGATCTTGGTACCTTCGCCGATGATCGTGTCCCGGTTGGCGCCGCGGTCGATGGAAGTGTTGGCACCGACCTCGACATCGTCCTGGATGATCACGCGGCCCACCTGTGGCACCTTGAGGTGGCCTTGCGGACCCATCGCGTACCCGAAGCCGTCCTGCCCGCAGGACACGCCTGGATGCAGAAAGACACGGTTCCCCAGCACAGAGTGCTGCACGGTGCAGTTCGAACCGACGACACAATCGCGTCCGATTCTGACACCGCGCCCGATGACCGCATTCGCACGAATGACCGTACCGGCGCCGATTTCCACGCCGGCACCGACAACCGCCCCCGGTTCCACGCTCACGTTGTCTTCAATGACGGCACCGGGATCGACAATCGCCCGCTCCGAAACACCCGCGACACCCGGGTCACGGGGCTGCATCGCCTCGGGATAGAGCCTGGCGAGCACCAATGCCCAGGAGCGGTACGCGTCCGCGCACACAAGCACGGCGACACCCTCGGGAACCTTGTCCTTGTGCCTCTTGCCGACAAGACAGGCAGCCGCCGTGGTTCCCTCAAGCTGCTTCAGATAGATCGTGTTGTCGAAGAAGACCAGCATCCCGGCACCGGCGTCCTCGAGCGGAGCCACGCCGGCAATCTCAAGCGAAGGATCGCCCCGCAGGATTTCCGCGCCCGCCCAGGAAGCAATCTCGCCCAGGGGCACCGGATCCGGTGTCTTGAAAAAATTCGGCTCGGACATGCTGTTATCCTAGGGTCAGTGTACCATTGGGTTTCGGTTGCCGTGCAGGACCGGTCCGCCGGAGCGCGCTGCCGCTCCTGCGCGGCGCGCGCCACCATAAGGGTTTTCCGGCGCCTTCGCGACCGGTGGCCGCCGCAACCTCGAGAATTCTGCCGCCCACCCCGGCATCACGATGTCCTGAAAAGAGCCGTCCTCTTTCACGACCTCGAGCCCTGAGCCGCCCGAACCGCATCCCCCGACCCGTTCCGATTGCCCGCAAACGATGGAGCCCGGCAACAAAAACGGCCGCCGATCAGACCGGCGGCCGTTCTCTATCTCGGTTGACCGCAGTCTAGAAGCGCGTACCGCCGCTCAGCCGGAAGACCTGGGTCTTGTCGGCGTCTTCCTTGACGATCGGGTAGGCGAAATCGGCGCGCAGCGGCCCGAAGGGCGAGTCCCAGCGAATGCCTGCACCGACCGAGGCGCGGACCGAAAGGTCGTTGGAGTCGATCCGGCCGCCATTGTTTTCCACGAGACTGACAAGGTCGCTGTCCGCGTCCCAGAGAGAACCGGCATCGGCGAACACGGCGCCGCTCAGGCCGAATTCCTTCGGAATGATCGGGAACGGGAACCGGCTCTCTGCCGATGCGGCGAAGTAGAACCGGCCGCCGATGGCATCTTCGGTGGTCGCATCACGCGGACCGATGCCCTGGTTTTCGAAACCACGAACAAGATTGCCGCCCAGCATGAACTGCTCGGAGACGCGCAACCGCTCGTCACCCAGAGCCATGATGTTGCCGCCACGGACGGAAACACTGCCGACAAGACCGTAGTCCGCAAGGATTTCCTTGTAGGCACGCGCCTGCGCTTCGGTCTTGACGTAGAAGCTGTCGCCACCGACCCCGGCGAACTCCTGGCCGAAGGACGCATACACACCGTCGGAGGGGTTCAGGTTCTGATCAAGGGTGCTGTAGCGCAGCTCATATCCAACCAGCGAGGTCAGATAAGTGCCGAAGGAGTCACAGATCGCAAGAGAGAGATTAGAGGTGTCGCAATTGTTGATGTTCGTCGACTTGTTGTCCGGATCGGAGTTCTCTTCCTGGAAGATATTGTAGAACAGACGCAGGGTCAGTTCTTCTTCGCGAAGAGGCAACGTGAAGCCGAAGCCGGCACCGGTCTTCTGCTGATCATAGGACCGGTAGTCGTTCTCGTTTTCAACCTGACGGTAGACATCCAGATCGAGTGCCACGCGGCGTCCCATGAAGAACGGTTCGACGAAGCGGAATTCGTAGGTCTGGGTATCGGCACCACCGCCGACAGCGACCTTCACGAACTGGCCGCGGCCAAGGAAGTTTTTCTCCGTGACGGAGATGTCGCCGATGACACCATCGACCGTAGAGAAGCCGACACCGAAGGAGATTTCACCGGTCGCTTTTTCTTCCACACGCACATTGACGATCACGCGATCAGGCGAACTGCCCTGCTGGGTCGTCACGGAAACCCTCTCGAAGAAACCGAGGTTCCTCAGACGGCGCTCCGCCTTGTCGACCAGCGCCCGGTTGAACGCGTCGCCCTCGGCAATGTCGAATTCCCGGCGGATGACATATTCACGGGTCCGGTCGTTGCCGATCACATTGATCCGCTCGACATAGGCGCGCGGGCCTTCCTCGATATAGTAGATCAGCGAGATCTTGTTGTTTTCATAGTCGCGCGCCCCCCGGGGACGGACACGAGCAAACGCATAGCCCTCTTCAGAGACCCGCAGCGTGATGTCCTCGACCGTCTGCTCGACACGCAGGGAGTTGAAGGTGCGTCCGCTCTTGGTACGGATCAGCTTGCGCAGCTCTTCCGGATCGACATCGGCAATGGTGGAAACGATCTCGACATCGCCGATTTCGTATTTCTCGCCTTCGTCGACCGTGAAGGTCACGTAGAAGATATTCTGTTCGCGATCCAGGTCAGCGCTCACCGAGACGATTCGGAAGTCGGCGTAACCCTTCTTGTTGTAATACTGGCGCAGCAGCTCCTCGTCCGCGGCAAGGCGGTCGGGATCATAGGTATCGGTGCTGCGCAACCAGCTCAGCAGACCGCTTTCCCGGGTCCGGATCACATCACGCAAACGACCATCGCTGAAGGACGTGTTGCCGATGAAGCTGATCCGCTCCACACCCGTCTTGTCGCCTTCATTGATCTCGAACACGAGATCGACGCGACCCTGCCCACGCTCGATGATCTGCGGATCGACTGACGCACCATAGCGTCCGGACCGGCGGTAAGCCTCGAGAATGTTCTGGACGTCTGCCTGAACCTTGGCCCGCGAAAGCATCGAACGGGCCTGCGAGCGCACCGCTGTTTCCAGCGCGCCGTCCTTGATCTTCTTGTTTCCCTCGAAGGAAACACGATTGATGATCGGATTTTCAGTGACGGTGACGGTCACCGTGCTGCCGCGCGGGGTGATGTCCACCGTCGCAAACAGACCGGTCGCATACAGCGCCTTCAGCGACTCATCAACGTCGAAAGCGCTGTAGGAGCGCCCGGGAACGATGGTCATGTAACTGACGACGGTTTCGTCCTCGACACGGCTGTTGCCACGCACCTGGATGCTTCTGGCAACCGCTGCCTGCGCCTCCGAAACCAGAGAAGCGGGCCCGAAAGCCTGCGGCATGATTGAACCGGCGGAAAAGATGGCTGCCGCCAGCAAAACGGCCCGTGTAACTATCTGCAATCGCTGCATTATTGCGCTATGCCTTTGTTTATAAACACCCCTCCCGGGAATCCGCTTTCACCCCAGCAGATTCTCAGGACCGAGGAGTGTTTTATAGGTTTTTACCGATAACGCAACCGCCGTACCGGGCCGAAAGCGATTTAGTCAGAAGACGTTGCGTCAATGTCACGGCGCTCACGAACTTGTTCCCACAAGCCGCATTATGTCCTTCCATGTGACGAACACCATCAACATGAGAACGAGCCCGAGACCGATGCGGAACCCGACATCCTGAACCCGCTCGCTCAGGGGTTTTCCACGCAACGCCTCGGCGGCGAAGAAAACAAGATGACCGCCGTCGAGAATCGGAACCGGCGCCAGGTTGATCAGGCCGATGCTGACCGACAGGACCGCGGTCAGGGAAATCAGCGGCAGGATACCGAGATCGGCGACCTGACCCGAAATCTGCGCCACGCGGATCGGACCGCCCAGCTGGTCCGCCGACTGGCGCTGCGTGATGACACCCCAGATGTAGCTGACCGTGCCCTCCATGATCCGCCAGGTCTCCAGGACGCCCTCACCCACGGCCTCGACCGGAGTGTATTTGATCAGCACGAGATTCGCCGGGTCGGCCGAACCGCGCAGGCCGATATCGCCCGCCATCTGGCGCTCGCCCAGGAAGACTTCCTTTTCCTTGGCGTCGGGCGTGACGGTCAAGGCGACCGGCGTGCCGCCCCGATCCACCTCGAACAGCAGCGGCATGTTGGCGTTCATCAGAACGACCTGCCTCAACTCGCCGAAGGTCTGGATCTTCCGGCCGTCGATTTCCGTAACCACGTCGCCGGCCTGGATGCCGCCACGCTGCGCGGCGCCTCCAGCGAACACTTCCTCGACCACCGGCCGCAGCCCCTGCTTGCCGCTTGCGACGAACAGGGCCGCGAAAATGACGATGGCGAGCAGGAAATTGGCCAACGGCCCGGCGGCGACAACCGCCGCCCTTTGCCAGACGGGTTTGGCGATGAACGCGGTCTTGCGGTCTTCCTCGCTCATTTGCGCGATCAGTTCACGGCTCGGTACGCTGGCGGCGTTCTCGTCACCCGCGAATTTGACGTAGCCGCCGAGAGGGATCAGGCACAGCTTCCAGCGGGTCCCCTTTTTGTCGGTGCGCCCGAACAGCTCCCGTCCGAATCCGACCGAGAACGCATCGACCTTGACATTGCACCAGCGGGCGACTGCGAAATGCCCCAGCTCATGAAAGAACACGACAATTGTCAGCACAAACAGAAAGGGAACGATGGTGCCGATGAGGAGAGAGTAAACGGAGAGAAGAAAGTCCATGAAGGGGTTCCGATCCAGCGCAGCCAGGATTGTTCTTTGGCACACTACTAAAAGGAGAATTACGGCGTGTTAATGGTGAGTCGTTTTTTGCAGGTGCGGCACAGTCACCCAAACCTGGTTCTGATCCAGTTCCCGGTTCGTTTCCGGGCGGTTGCATCCAGTGCCAGCACGTCTTCCACGCTGCCGGGAGAAGCCAGGCAGCCGTCTGCCTCCAGCTCTTCCAGGACAGCCTCGATCGCCGCCGGAATGTCCGGAAACCCGATTTTTCCCGTCAGAAATGCCGCGACCGCGATTTCATCCGCAGCGTTGAGCACCGCGGGCGCGCCACCACCGGCCTTCATGGCCTCCAGAGCCAGCCGGAGAGCGGGAAAACGGTCCAGGTCCGGCGCCTCGAACGTCAAGGTCGCGATTTCGGCAAGGTCCAGCTTCTTCACGGGCACCGCCATCCGGTCCGGATAGGCAAGGCAATGGGCGATCGGGGTGCGCATGTCCGGGCTGCCGAGTTGCGCCAGCAGCGACCCGTCCGTGTATTGCACCAGTCCATGGACCACCGACTGCGGATGGACAAGCACGCCCAGCTGTTCATGCGAGACAGGAAACAGGTACGAGGCTTCGATGACTTCAAAGCCCTTGTTCATCATGGTCGCGCTGTCGATCGTGATCCTGGCGCCCATGTCCCAGTTCGGGTGCCTGAGTGCCTGCTCCGGCGTCACCGCAGCCATCTTGTCCGCGGAAAACGTCCTGAAGGGACCGCCGGACGCGGTCAGGATGACTTTTTCCACCTGATCGGCCGTGGCTGTCTCGAATACCTGGAAAATCGCATTGTGCTCGCTGTCGACCGGGAGAAGCTCGGCGCCGGTCTCACGGATTTTGGCCATGAAGAGGTCACCGGCACAGACCAGACACTCCTTGTTGGCAAGGGCGATGCGCCGTCCGGGCCTGATGGCCCGCATCGTGGGAGCGAGCCCCGCGGCGCCGACAATGGCCCCCACTACGATATCCGTGTCCCGGTCCATGGCGTCCAGCACGGCGGCGGCGCCGGCCGCCGCTGAAATGCCGGTCCCGGCCAGCCGGTCGGCAAGGTCCCGGTAAAGGCTTTCGTCGGCCAGCACGGCCACCTTGGCGTTCAGCCGCCCGGCCATCTCCGCCAGAAGAGCGGCATTCCGGTTGGCCACCAGCGCGACCACCTCGAACCGGTCCGGATTGCGCGCGATCAGGTCCGCCAGACTTTGGCCGATCGAGCCGGTTGCGCCCAGCACGGTGATCCGGACGGGATCGCCGGCGTCGCTTGTCGCGGATGTGGCCGCCATCGGAGTTACTCCAAACTCAATTCAGGCCCAGCCCCGAAACGGGATCGGACAGAGAGCCGCCGGCAATCAGACCGATGAGGACCGCGAAGATCGCGGCCGCCACCAGTCCGTCGATCCGGTCCATGATGCCGCCATGGCCGGGAATGAGCTGGCTCGAATCCTTGACCTTGAAACGGCGCTTGATGGCGGATTCCAGAAGGTCGCCGGCCTGGGACACGATCGACAGCCCCGCTGCCAGCAGAGCCCAGAGCGCAAGCTGCACCTCACCCGCCACATAGGCGACACCGGTTCCGAAGAGGGTCGCCAGAACCAGTCCGCCAAGCGCGCCGGACCAGGTCTTCTTGGGAGAGACCCGCGCCCAGAGCTTCGGCCCGCCGAGGGCGCGTCCGGTGAAATAGGCGAATACGTCGGTCGCCCAGACCACGAACAGAACAAAGAAGATGACCAGCAGCCCCTTGGTTCCATCCCTAAGGGCCAGCAGTGCATAAAGGGCAAGACCGCTGTAAAGCACGCCTTCCAGCCCCCATCGGCCCGCCTTGCTGAATCCACCGATTGCGTAGGTCGCAACAGCGCCCAGAAGCACCGCGCCAAGGCCGATTTCAGGCAGTCCGGCCAGGTGCAGACCGGTCACGGCGACAAGAGTGCCCTGCCCGGTCAACGATGTCGCGGAAACTGTCTGCGTTCCGGTCATGGAGAACCATTCCCAGAGAAAAAGCACGGCTGCGACCAGTGCGAGCAGGATGAAGAGGACGCCTCCCAGATAGGCGATCAGCAACACACTCGGCCCGAGCACCACGGCCGAGGCCAGCCTCAACTTGAGATCGGACAGTTTTTTGGGGGGATTTTCTGATTGCGCCATCTGGGTGCCGGACGTCAGTACGTCTTGGCGCTGAGACCGCCATACCGGCGCTCCCGCGCGCAGAAACAGTCAAGGGCCGCGTCGAAGGCGGCCTCGTCGAAATCCGGCCAGAGAAGGTCGCAGAAATAGAACTCGGAATAGGCGGCCTGCCACAGCAGAAAGTTCGACAGCCGCATTTCTCCGCTTGTGCGGATGATCAGATCGGGATCCGGCAGTCCGCCGGTGTCGAGCGCGGCGGTCAGGGCCGATTCGGTGATGTCCTCGGGCCGGATAACACCGGCGGCGACTTGCTCGGCCAGCTTGCGCGCGGCCCGGGTAATCTCCGCCCGCGACCCGTAATTGAAGGCGACAACCAGGTCGAGCCCGGAATTGTCCCGGGTCAGGTCTTCGGCTTCCTGCAGAAGTTTCAGGATCCCCGGTTCCAGATCCAGCCGCCCGCCGATGATGCGGATGCGGATATTGGCTTCGTGAAGCTCGCTCAGGTCCCGCTGGACGAAGCGCCGCAGAAGACCCATCAGAAACGAGACTTCCGTTTCCGGCCGGCTCCAGTTCTCGGAGGAAAAACTGTAGATCGTGATGACGTCGACGCCGATCTTGGCGGCGTGGCGGATCACCTTGCGAAGAGCCACCAGCCCCTGCCGGTGTCCTTCCGTCCTGGGCAGACCGCGCGCGGCCGCCCACCGTCCGTTGCCGTCCATGATCAGGGCAACGTGACGCGGCGATTTGCTGGCACCGGCCTCCGCCGAAGGCGCTTGCAGGTCACGGTCCGGGCTGACGCTCATATGCTCCCCCCAGTCTCAGGGTCAGATCTCAATGCATCAGACCTGTGAGATTTCCGTCTCTTTTTTCTCCAGCATGGTGTCCACTTCACCGATCATCTGGTCGGTCAGTTTCTGGATCTCATCGGAGGCGACACGGCTGTCATCCTGGGAAATCGAGCCGTCTTTTTCGGCCTTCTTGGCGGTATCCATGCCATCGCGGCGCACGTGCCGGATCGACACCTTGGCGCTTTCCGCATATTTGTGCGCGACCTTGATCAGTTCCTGGCGGCGTTCCTGGTTCAACTCCGGGATCGGCAGACGCAGCAACTGACCGTCGACGACCGGATTGAGACCGAGATTCGATTCCCGGATCGATCGCTCGACTGCTGCAACCATGGTCTTGTCCCAGACCTGAACCGCGACCATGCGCGGCTCGGGAACGGAGATGGTGGCCACCTGGCTGATCGGCATGGACTGTCCGTAGGCCTGGACATTGACCGGCTCCAGCATGGACGCGGAAGCGCGGCCGGTCCGCAGGCCGGCAAATTCGGTCTTCAGCACCGACAGTGCTCCCTGCATACGGCGCTTCAGATCATCCAGGTCCACACCTTCTACCGACATTTTGTCCTCACTGTAATTTTCTAATTGGCGATTTAAGATCGCTTGAGAGCCCGATTGCGGCCGCTGCGCCATGATCGTACAGGGCGCGGCCTAAACCGGGTTTTCAACAGACCCGAGAGTCCCGGCGCGCGCCAACATGGCATAAACACGCCGAAACACAAGAGCTTGCACCGGGATTGCGCCTAAAACTTTCAGTCACCCACGACGGTGTAAGTGCCTGTTTCCTGGAGCACGCTCACAAGCGCTCCGGGAGAGTGGATCGAGAACACGATAACGGGAATGGAGTTGTCACGCGCCAGCGCGATGGCAGTCGTGTCCATGACCTTCAGGTTCCGGGTAATGATTTCCTCGTAGCCGAGGGTTTCATACCGCTCCGCATCCGGATTGATCTTCGGATCTTCCGAATAGACGCCGTCAACCTGGGTGCCTTTCAGGAAGGCATCGCATTTCATTTCGGCGGCGCGCAGGGCGGCGCCGCTGTCGGTGGTGAAAAACGGGTTGCCGGTCCCGCCGGCAAAAACGATCACGTCACCGTCTTCCATGTAGCGGTCGGCGACCCTTTGGGAAAAGGTCTCGCAGATGGACGGCACGGCGACCGCGGACAGGACACGGGCATTGACCTTCAGCCGGCGCAGGGCGTCGGCCAGTGTCAGACTGTTCATGATGGTCGCCAGCATGCCCATGTGGTCGCCGGTGACCCGGTTGCCGCCCTTGGCCGCAACGGCCACGCCGCGAAAGATGTTGCCACCGCCCACAACGACCCCGACCTGGGCACCGAGTGCCACGGCGTCGGCAATTTCCTTGGCAATCCTCTGCACGATGGCCGGGTCGATCCCGAACGCCTGCGAGCCCATCAGCGCTTCGCCGGAGAGTTTCAGGAGTATCCGTTTCCAGCGCAGGGAAGTCGTCATGGGAGCACCTTTTGAAAATTGTCTTTCTAAAAAAAAAGCGCCGGACTTGCCGGCGCTTTTCGAAGAGCTTACTGCCCGGTGGCTGCCGCCACCTCGGCGGCGAAGTCCTGCGTCTCCTTCTCGATCCCCTCGCCCAGGGCGAAACGGACGAAGCCGGAAAGCTTCACTTCTGTACCGAGTTCTTTTGCCAGCGCCTCGACTGCCTTTTCAACCGTCAGATCCGGGTTGATGACAAATGCCTGCTTCTCGAGGGTAACTTCCTCGTAGAATTTGCGCAAACGGCCTTCCACCATTTTCTCAATGATGTTTTCCGGCTTGCCGGACTCGCGTGCCTGCTCGGAGAACACGGCTTTTTCACGCTCGACCACGGCCGGGTCAAGTTCGCCGGTGTTCAGCGCCAGCGGGCTGGTCGCGGCCACGTGCATGGCGATCTGACGGCCAAGGGCGTTCAGCTTGTCCTTGTCACCTGAAGAATTCAGGGCGACCAGAACGCCGATCTTGCCCAGACCGTCGGCAACCTGGCCATGAACGTAGGTTGCCACGACCCCTTCGCTGACCGACAGAACGGCGGAGCGACGGAGCGTCATGTTCTCGCCGATCGTGCCGATCGCTTCGGTGATCGTGTCGGCCACGGACTTGCCGCCAAGATCGGCGGCAGCCACGGCCTCGACGGACCCGTCGGTGCTGTTGGCGACACCGGCAACCTTGGAGACGAGTTCCTGAAAGCCTTCGTTGCGAGCAACAAAGTCGGTTTCGGAGTTGAGCTCGATCACGGCAGCCTTGTTGCCGGCGGCAGCAACGCCGACCAGACCTTCAGCAGCCACACGGCCGGCCTTCTTGGCCGCCTTGGCCAGACCCTTGGTGCGCAACCAGTCGACGGCTGCTTCCATGTCACCGCCGGTTTCTTTCAGGGCGGTCTTGCAGTCCATCATGCCAGCGCCGGATTTCTCGCGGAGCTCTTTTACCATCGCAGCGGTAATGCTCATCGATTGCCTCGTGCATGGGGGGTTTCAGATGAGACACGGTTTAGCCGATGGCTTCCCGCGTCCTTATGACGGGACTGCAACAAAGTGCAGTCCGCCTTGCGAAATCAACATGTTTCCGCCGCGCCGGAACGCGGCGGAACTTGTCTCAGGCTTAAACCGCAGCCGGTTCAGCTTCAGCGGCAGCCGGTGCGGCTTCAGCTTCAGCCGGTGCGGCCTCGACCGGTGCAGCCTCGGCTTCGGCCGGAGCGGCCTCCGCAGGTGCTTCCACGACGGGTTCGGCAGCTTCCACGAGGGCTTCCTCGACCGGAGCTTCGTCCGCTTCGCCGAGATCCATGCCGGATGCGCCCTGGGCACGGGAAATACCGTCGATGGCGGCGCGGGCGATCAGGTCGCAATAAAGCGACAGCGCGCGGCCGGCGTCATCGTTGCCCGGCACCGGATAGGTGATCCCGTCCGGATTGCAGTTCGAATCGAGGATCGCCGCGACCGGAATGCCCAGACGGCGGGCTTCCTGAATGGCGATGGCTTCCCGGTTGGTGTCGATCACGAAGATCAGGTCCGGGATACCGCCCATGTCCTTGATGCCGCCCAGGTTCCGCTCGAGCTTTTCGCGCTCGCGGTCCATGAACAGGCGTTCTTTTTTCGTCAGCGAATTGGCCGCGTCCGAGGACAGGGTCTCTTCCAGCTTGCGCAGGCGCTGAATGGACTGGGAGATGGTCTTCCAGTTGGTCAGCATGCCGCCGAGCCAGCGGGCGTTGACAAAATACTGCGCCGAGTTGCGCGCGGATGCGGCAACGGCTTCCTGTGCCTGACGCTTGGTGCCGACGATCAGCACGCGGCCACCGCCGGCGACAGTGTCGGACACGGCTTTCAGCGCCTGATGCAGCAGCGGAACGGTCTGGGACAGATCCATGATGTGAACGTCGTTGCGCACACCAAAGATGTACTGACCCATACGCGGGTTCCAGCGGTGTTTCTGGTGACCAAAGTGCACGCCTGCTTCCAGAAGCTGACGCATGGTGAAATCGGGCAAAGACATGGCCCTTATCTCCTGAGTTTTCCGGTTTGACCTCCGCAAGAGGATGTGGGCCGGAGGAAATGTCCCTTCGACCACCGGATGGACCCCGATAAAGCTCAGGTTCCGCCCCTTGCGTGTGGAATGCGCGCCTTATAGTTGGGACGCAGTTTTATTTCAAGGGCTAAAGACGGGAATTGTTGAAGGGAACCGGGTGACGCCCTGTTCCACGGCTGCCATCCGGACCTGCCAGGTCGAGCCGATATCCTGAAGTATCCCCGCCAGGACAATGCCCGAGGACAGCTTCAAGAGCGCCCTCCGAACAAAACGGACCCTGCATCGATCCCTGAAAACTCTCTGCGCTGAAGGCTGTAGACGCGGACAAGTCGCGTCGGTCGCGGCACTGCGGCTCGATGTGAGGCCTGCACTGAACGACGCCAGGCACCACCCGCGACGTTTGACCTGAATCAAGGCTGAAGTCGTCACCTACTATATATTCATTAATACGAATATATGAATGGAGGCGAAAATGACGCTTGACTGGAAAATTGGTGGGCTGGCTCTCGGGCTGGTCTTTTTCCTGGCTGTCCTGCTGGTCAAACCCATCGGGGTGTCGACGCAGTTCGTGATTCTGGACGGGGTCCTGTGGGATGCGGTCAATCCCGCCGTTGTGACCCAGACGACGGACGGCTTTGCATCGACCAACGCCTATCTGGACAAGTCCGGCGGCAAATACGCCAAGGCCGTTTCGAACCCGCTGAACTACAGTTTCGTGTTCGTTCTGGCGATGGTCATCGGCGGCGCCCTCTCGGCGTGGACACGCGGTGGTGTTGGCACGGCGGAGCGCAGGAACCCCGCACTCTGGCAGGCGAATTTCGGTGACAGTCCGGTCAAGCGCTATGCCGCGGCCTTCGTTGGCGGCTTCATCGTTCTTTACGGTGCCCGGCTGGCGGGCGGCTGCACGTCCGGCCACATGATGTCCGGCATGATGCAGACGGCGGTGTCGGGCTATCTGTTCGCAGCCGGCGCCTTTGCCGCGGCGGTGCCCACGGCCCTGATGCTCTATAAAGAGGAGGCGTAAGTCATGGAAATCCTGCTGGCTCTCGTGATTGGCGGTGCCTTCGGCGCGGTGCTCGACCGGGTCGGGGCGTCCAACCCGAATGTGATCGGGCGCATGCTCGCGCTCACCAACCTGAATCTGATGAAGGCCATCCTGCTGGCGATCGGCACCGGATCGGTGCTGATGTTCGCCGGGCAGATGCTGGGGATCGTCGATGTCGGCCACATGTCGGTCAAGGCGGCCTACCTGGGCGTGCTCGTCGGCGGTCTGCTGCTGGGCTTCGGCTGGGCGCTGGCCGGCTATTGTCCGGGAACCGGCCTTGTTGCCGCCGGCGCGGGCCGCCGCGACGCCTTCGCCTTCATCGCGGGCGGTCTTCTGGGCGCGGCCGCCTATATGGCGACCTACCCGGCCGTCAAGGCCATAGGCCTGCTGGACTCGATCCTCGGCGGAAAGGTGACGCTTGGCACGGTTCCCGGCGCCGACTACGCCGCCCTGACCGGCTTGCCCGGAGATGTCCTCGGGATCGTTCTGGGTCTGGTCTTCGTCGTGGTGGCCTTCATGCTGCCGGAACGGGTCGTGCGCAGGGACACCCGCCTGCCCGCCGAATGATCCGCTGAAGACACGGTTTTCGGTGCGCGCCCGGCGCGCACCGAAAACCGGCCGTCCGCCCTGAAACACCTCAAAATGGAACCTTGCGCCCTTCCGGCGGTTGTTCTGGTGCCACCGGAACAAGACGAAAGGCCCAAGATCCATGCTCCACAGAAGCCGGAACCGACGCCGGACAATGCTCCGGAAAGCCTTCTCCGCCAGGGGACCGGCGTGATGCTGTTCGACAACCTTGCGATCGACACCATCGCGCGGGCCGCGATCCTGTCCACCATCGCGGTCATCTGGGTGATGCTGGTCGTGCGCGTGATCGGACTGCGGGCCTTCTCCAAGATGACCTCATTCGACTTTGTGGTGACGGTTGCGACCGGCTCCCTGCTGGCGGGCGCGAGCCAGGCCTCGACCTGGTCCGCCTTCGTGCAGAGCTGCCTGGCCATCGCGACCCTGCTGGGCGTGCAATTTGTCATGGCGCGCTGCCGCAGGGCCTCCGGCAGATTTCAGGACCTAACCCAGAACACGCCGGTGCTGCTCATGGAAAACGGTGCGTTTCTGCCCGCTGCCTTGCAGAAGACCCGCGTGACCCGGGACGATGTCTACGCCAAATTGCGGGAATCGAATGTCCTGGCGCTCAGCGACGTGCGCGCTGTTGTTCTGGAAACCACCGGTGACATATCCGTCCTGCACGGCGACGCGTTGCAGGAAGACCTGCTGAACGGTGTTCGCCAGCGCATTTGAAGGCCCGCGCCTCGGCGCGAGGCGCGCAAGCGTCCCCTGCACGCCCCGCCTCGCAAGGCCCGCTGGCCCGCCGCCCGAGCGGCACCGCCATCCGCACCCGGGCGATGCCCCATTTCAAGCAGCGATCAGCGGGAATACCAGACGCCGATCTGGGATCCGATGTTGGTGACATTGCCGCCGGCGCCGCTGCTGCTTGTCGCCGTTGCCGGCCGCTGCGGATAGTGGTTGCCGTCGGCGTCCATGAAGATGAGCTGTTTGCCGGGCAGGTTCTCATAGATGACGACGAAGGACGAACCACCGTAGTTGAACATGCCCATTTCCTGCCCCTTGCTGACCGGGGCGTTGTCATACATTTTCTCGTCGAACGTAATCGTCGAGACCTCGCTCATGCCCAGCGGAATACAGCACACACGGCCATAGTCCTCGGTTTCGAAGACGATCAGACCGCGCGCGTTGACCTCCGCCAGATACGGCAGGGAGGCCGTGGTTGCCCCGCCGAAGTCCGGCAGCACCAGCTTGTTGAAATAGGCGCCCGGAATCCGCATCGGATTGAACATGATCCGGCCATTCACCGGCACCCACCATCTGTGGAAATTATAGGGGTTCAGATAGGTCTGGAAAACATAGCCGCCGGTGAACATGTCGACGAGCCCGAATTCGTCAATCACCCCCTGCTGGTCCGGATCGGGTGAACTCAGGATGTTGCGCAGGGAATAGTTCATGTCCTTGAACCAGAAGGTATCGTCCGCCGCCACGTTCCAGTCCCAGCGGAACACGGACCCGTCATTGGGGCAGATCACGGTCTGGTTCGAGCCCGGGTCGGCAATCGGACGGACGGCGTCCCGGTCCTTGAACTGACGGGTGAAGAAGGAATTCCAGGAATTCCAGTACGGCAGCGTGCTGTTGTCTTTTTCCCACAGGTCGAAATCGTAGGATTTCTTGGCCTTTGGCGACAGCCACTGTTCCCCTTCGACCGCAAAGCCGCCGGCCGACGCCTTGGTTCCAAGGAATGCGTGCCACTTGTTCAGCACCGCGCCCATTCTCTCGTTGAATTGCGGCAGCCCCAGAAGTTGCGACCCGGGCAGCGTGGGATCGATGCCGACGGTGAACCCGGAAAACGGCAGGCCGACGAGATCGTCGTCAATGTAATGCGGCCACCATTCAAGAAGGAAATTGCAGACAATCGCGAAATACTGCGCGTCGGGAATCCACGGGATCGGCACGCCGTCCGTATCCAGATCCGGCGTGTTGAGCATGGTCCAGTTCTGGCTGCAGGCCGCCTTCATCAGATAGGCGACAATCGGATTGTCCGTCAGAAACTCCAGCAAATCCTGAACCGCGGGATCCAGCTCGCCGTCGAAGGACCGGACCGCCTCGGCCAACTCTTCGTGAAACTTGGTCCAGCTCTCGCTGCCGGGTTCCGGCAGCCAGCCGGTCCGGTAGCTGCTTGGATAGGCACGATGCTCGGATTTGCTGTAAGAAACTTGCAAGATATGTCCCCCTGTAGTGCTTGACATGCGCCGGCGGGCAGATGCCTCCAGCACTCAGTCAACACAACTCAAGAGAGCTTAAAAAAACGCCTCGCGCAACCAAAAGCTCGCTCCGGATTGCCTGCCCGGACTTTGGGCGAACATGTCCGGTATCGTGACCTGATCGCGGATAAAACCAGGTCTTAGAGGCCGGCAGCTCAGACCTTGGAGTGCCTGGTCCTCAGGCCACCTGCACGTCCATCACCCCTGGCACCGCCTTCAGCGCCCCGGCGATCTCGGGCGACAGCCGGAAGCGCCCGGGAAGCTTCACCTCCACCTCCCTGGCGCCACTTTCCAAGAGGACGATCACGGTCACGTCGCCCTCGCCGCGCATGTGAAGATGCTTGGCTAGGCTCTGGATCGGGCGTTCGTCGCGAACGAAGACGCGCATGCTTTTCTGCAGCCGGGCCGCAACCTTGTCGATCGGATCGACCTGTTCGATGATGAGCGAGGGTTCGTCGTCGCGCATGTCGGCGCCGACCAAGACGACCACGGAACGGCCTGTCTGCAGAACGTCACGAAACTGTTCGAGTTTTTCGCGGAACAGCAGCGCCTCATACTGGCCGGTGGCATCCGACAAGCGCGCAATGCCCATGCGCGTGCCGGACTTGGTCTTGCGTTCCTGCATCGATATCACCGTGCCGGCGAGGCGTCCCGCGGAAGCGCCCTTCTTGACCGCCTCGGCGAACTGGGTCCAGGGCTGGGCCCGCATCTTTTCAAGAATGGACGCGTATTCGTCGATCGGGTGCGCGGACAGGTAAAAACCGATCGCGGCATGTTCGCGCTGCAGCTTTTCCTCCGTGGTCCAGCCCTGGACCTCGTCCAGTTGCAGCGGCTCCTCGCTGTCGCTGCCGCCGAACAGTTCGTCCTGGCCGAGCGTGCGGTTCTCTTCGGTGCGCTGCGCCAGGCCCATGATCCGGTCGAGCCCCTCGAACGTCCGCGCCCGGCTCGGCTCCAGTTCGTCGAAGGCGCCGGCCGCCACCAGGTTTTCCAGCGTGCGCTTGTTGAGCGCCTTGGGCGAAATGCGGCGGGCGAAATCACCCAGGCTCCTGAAGGGCGTGTCCCCCCTCACCTCGACGATGTGCTCCACCGCCTGTTCGCCGACGCCCTTGATCGCGCCCATGGCATAGAGGATCTTGCCGTCGGCAACGTCGAAATAGACCTGGGACCGGTTGATCGACGGCGGCACGATCTCGATGCCCATGCGCCGGGCTTCCTGGCGAAAATCCCCCAGCTTGTCGGTGTTGCCGAGATCGAGGGTCATGGACGCCGCCATGAACTCCACCGGGTGGTTCGCCTTCAGCCAGGCCGTGTGATAGGAAACCAGCGCATAGGCGGCCGCGTGAGACTTGTTGAAGCCGTAGTTGGCGAATTTCGCCACAAGGTCGAAGATCGTTCCGGCCTGGGTCTTGTTGACGCCCTGTGCGATCGCACCATCGACGAAGCGGGCCCGCTGGACTTCCATTTCCGCGGCGATCTTCTTGCCCATCGCGCGGCGCAGCAGATCCGCTTCGCCAAGCGAATAGCCGGACAGCACCTGGGCGATCTGCATCACCTGCTCCTGGTAGACGATGATGCCGTTCGTCTCCATCAGGATCGGTTCCAGCAGCGGATGCAGGCAATCGGGTTCCTGTTCGCCGTGCTTGACCGCGTTATAGACCGGAATGTTCTCCATCGGTCCCGGACGGTAGAGCGCCACCAGCGCGATGATGTCCTCGAACCTGTCGGGTTTCATGCCGGCGACGGCCCGGCGCATGCCCTGGCTTTCCAGCTGGAACACGCCGAAGGTCTCGCCACGCGTCAGCATCCGGTAGGTCTTTTCGTCGTCGATGGGCAGGCCGGCGACATCGACCGTGACACCGCGCCGCTCGATCAGCTTGACAGCCGTGTCGATGACGGTGAGCGTCTTCAGGCCGAGAAAGTCGAACTTCACCAGCCCGGCTTCCTCGACCATCTTCATGTTGAACTGCGCCACCGGCATGTCGGACCGGGGATCGCGATAGAGCGGCACAAGCTGTTCCAGAGGCCGGTCGCCGATCACCACGCCGGCGGCATGGGTCGAGGCGTGCCGGTAAAGCCCCTCCAGTTTCTGCGCCATGCCGAGCAGGCGCTCGACGATCTCTTCTTCCTTGGCGGCTTCCCTCAGGCGCGGCTCGTCCGTGATCGCCTGTCCAAGCGTGACCGGATTGGCCGGATTGGCCGGCACCAGCTTGCACAGCCGGTCGACCTGTCCGTAGGGCATCTGCAGCACACGGCCGACATCGCGCAAGACGGCCCGGGCCTGCAGCGACCCGAAGGTGATGATCTGCGCCACCTGCTTGCGGCCGTATTTTTCCTGAACGTAGCGGATCACTTCCTCACGCCGGCTCTGGCAGAAATCGATGTCGAAATCCGGCATGGAGACGCGTTCGGGATTGAGAAAACGCTCGAACAGCAGGGAAAAGCGCATTGGATCGAGATCGGTGATGGTCAATGACCAGGCCACCAGCGAGCCCGCCCCGGAGCCGCGGCCCGGCCCGACTGGAATGTCCTGCTGCTTGGCCCACTTGATGAAGTCCGCAACGATCAGGAAGTAACCGGGAAATTGCATCCTCTCGATGATGCCGGTTTCGTAGTCGAGCCGGTCCCAGTAGTCCTTTTCCTCAAGCCCCGGCGCCAGGCCATGGGCATCGAGACGGGCCCTGAGCCCGTCCCGGGCCTGATTTTTCAGTTCTTCCGCCTCGACGCGGTTGGCCTCGCCCGGGTCCGCATCCGTGCCGGCAAAGCGCGGCAGGATCGGTGCCCGTTTCATCGGACGGAAGCTGCACCGCTTCGCGATTTCAACCGTCGAGGCCAGGGCTTCGGGCAGATCGGCGAACAGCGCGCACATTTCGGCGCGCGACTTGAAAAAATGTTCGGGCGTGAGGCGGCGCCGGTCGTCCTCGATCAGCACCCGTCCCTCGGAAATGCAGATCAGGGCGTCATGGGCCTCGTAGTCCTCCCTCTCGGGAAAGAAAGCCTCGTTGGTCGCCACGATCGGCAGGCCGAATTCATAGGCCAGGCCGAGAAAGTTGTCTTCACTCCTGCGTTCGGCTTCCATGCCGTGACGCTGGATCTCCACGTAACAGCGGCCGGAAAACCCTTCCGCCAGGATCTCGAGCCTGCGCCGCGCCAGATCCTGGCGCCCTGCGAGCAGGGCCGCGCCCACCGGCCCGGACACGCCGCCGGTCAACACGATCAGATCCTCGGATTTCGAAAGCAGATAGGCGGACGAAACATGGGGGCGAAGGCCCGTTTCCGTGTCGAGAAAAGCCCGCGAAGACAGTTCCATCAGGTTGCCGTAGCCGGTTTCCGTCATCGCGATCAGCACGACATCGGCCAAGGCCGGTTCACCCCGGCGGCCACTCTCCAGACCGTCATCGAACAGGACGGAAAGCTGACAGGCGGTGATCGGCTGGATGCCCGCGTCCCAGGCCTTGGCCGAAAACTCCTGCGCGCCGAAGAGATTGTTGGTGTCGGCGATCGCCAGGGCGGGCTGATTGTCCGCCTTGGCCAGACCGAGAAGCTTCTTGATCGGCAGGGCTCCCTCCAGAAGAGAGAGCGCTGAATGCACCCTGAGATGCACAAATCCGGGACCATTCGACTCGTCCGTCCGGCCCGCCCTGATGGCGGCATCTCGAGGTGTGTTCGTGGTAGGGACAGTCATGGGGGCACTCGCGGCAAATTCCAGAATCGCTGCCTAGTGAAGCCCGTCCTGAAATGCGTGTCGAGGTGACGGCGCAGTTGTACCCGATGTTCTTTGGCCGCACGCGGAGTTCTTTGGCAGCACGCGGACAATCACGTCAAAACAAACACGCCGGAACAGGCCGGTGAAAACCGCTTGCCGGTCGCAGATGCCGCCGCGACGGCAGCCCCACAAAAGGAACGCCCCGGCACCACCGGTTCAGCCCGCCAGTTCGAAACCGGTGCACCTCAGGTGCGGACCAGGCCCAGATCTGGCGCAGATCAGCTATCGGCGCAAGCACCCCCAAGGGCGCTCACGAAATCGCAGATCCCGCCCGCCGCACTCAGCGCAGAACGGCAGGATCGTCTTCACTAAACGGAGAACAGGGCCTCGCCCCAGACGGCGAGCGTGGCGCAGAAACAGACCAGAGACCCGAAAGCGGCAAAATCACGAGCGACATAGAACATTACACCCTCCAACCTTGGCTAAAAGCGTGAAGGCATCTTGTTCCATTTTTGTTCTCTTTGCAAGCCCTTTTTGTTCCCCTTGCCAAAGACAGATCAAATTTGGTGAAAACAGCGGGTTTTCACTTTGTTCGCACCCTGACCCGCCGGGGTTCCGCCTGTAGAAGACAGAGCCCCCTGGCTAAAGGTCCTTGACGAGGCCGTCTTCCAGCGTGATCGCCCGGTCCATGCGCGCGGCGAGTTCCATGTTGTGGGTGGCAAACAGCGTGGCCACACCGGACGCCCGCACCAGCGCGGAGAGTGCTTCGAAGACGTGGGACGCCGTCTTGGGATCGAGATTGCCGGTCGGCTCGTCCAGAAGCAGGATCCGCGGCGCATTGGCCACCGCCCGGGCAACGGCGACACGCTGCTGCTCGCCGCCCGAAAGTTCCGACGGCCTGTGGCTGCCACGCTCGCCCATGCGCAGATACTTGAGCAATTCATCCGCCCGTTCCGCCGCCACCTTTTTCGGCAGGCCACGGATCATCTGCGGCATCATCACATTTTCCTGCGCGGTGAACTCCGGCAGCAGATGATGAAACTGATAGACAAAACCGATATCGTTGCGCCGGATCGCGGTGCGTTCGTCGTCCGACAGCTCGGAACAATTGACCGGACCCAGAAACACGTCCCCTTCGTCGGGGCGTTCCAGCAGCCCGGCGATGTGCAACAGCGTGGACTTGCCGGTCCCCGACGGGGCAACAAGCGCCACCATCTGCCCGGCTTCGATCCTGAGGTTGGCCCCCTTGAGGATCTGAAGCTCGCGGTCACCTTCCTCGAAACCGCGCGTGATGCCGGCAAGTTCCAGGGCGGCAGGCGCCAGCCCGGGAGAGCGGCGCGGATCAACGGCCATGTTCATCTCCCGTCTCCCTATTCATATCTGAGCGCTTCGACCGGATCGAGACGGGCCGCCCGCCACGCCGGATAGAGCGTTGCCAGCAGCGACAGGGCAAGGGCCATCACCAGAACGGTCGTGGTTTCGCCGCTGTCGATATCCGCCGGCAGACGGGACAGGAAGTAAAGTTCAGGCGAGAACAGCTCGGTGGTCGTCATCCAGGACACAAAACTGCGGATGCTCTCGATATTGAGACACACGACCAGACCCAGAAGGAAACCGGCCAGCGTGCCGACACAGCCGATGCTGGCGCCGGTGATCAGGAAGATCCGCATGATCGACCCGCGGGTGGCGCCCATGGTGCGCAAGATGGCGATGTCCTTGCCCTTGTCCTTCACCAGCATGATCATGCCGGATATGATGTTGAGGGCCGCGACAAGAACGATCAGCGTCAGGATGATGAACATGACATTGCGTTCCACCTCCAGGGCGGAAAAGAAGGTCACGTTGCGCTGGCGCCAGTCGGTGACGAAGGCCGGACGGTCCACGGCCTCCTCGATCGTCGCCTTCATGATCCCGACATCGTCCGGATCGAGCACGTAGACCTCCACGCCGGTCGCCCGGATGTCCATGTTGAAATAGGCCTGGGCCTCTTCCAGGGGCATGAACAGGAAGGTGGCGTCGTATTCGCTCATCCCGATCTCGAAGATCGCCGAAACCGGGTAGGCCTTGAGCCGCGGCGTGACGCCCATCGGCGTCACGCTGCCGCGCGGCGAGATGATGGTGATATTGTCGCCCAGGGCAATGCCGAGCTGCTGGGCCATGCGCGATCCGACCGCGACCCCCTCGCCTTCATCGAAGCCGTCAAGCGAGCCCGACTGGATATTGGCCGCCACAAGCGGCACGCGGCGCAGATCGCTCTCGTAGACGCCGCGCACCAGCGCTCCGAAATTGCCGGCCGGGCCGGAGACCAGCGCCTGGCCCTCGACGAAGGGCATGGCGCTGATCACGTCGGGAACGCCCTGGAGCCGTTCGGCGATTGCGTCATAGTCCGTCAGCGGCTGGTCGATCGGCTGCACCAGCATGTGACCGTTGATGCCGAGGATCTTGCCGAGAAGTTCTGTCCGGAAGCCGTTCATGACCGCCATCACGATGATCAGCGTCGCCACGCCGAGCATGATGCCGGCAAAGGAAAATCCGGCGATCACGGAGATGAAGGTCTCGCGCCTGCGGGAACGCAGATAGCGCCCCGCGATCATCCACTCGAATGCCGAAAAGGGGCGTGTGGGGGCCGCCGGTGTGTGACCGTCGTCAACGTCCGCCGTGTCTGCCGCTGTCATTGTCCATCCATTTCAGCAAAGCCCGATCGCCCGCAGCTTGCCGCGACCGAATCCCCACTCCAGAGGATTGCCGCACTTGCCTAGTCCGTCAATGCCGCGGTCAGCTTGTTGAAGGTGGCATCCGGAGAAAGCATTTCCTTTTCCCCAGTTGCCCGGTCCTTGACCTCCAGAAGCCCGTCTTTCAACCCGCGCGGACCGACGACCACCTGAAACGGCAGACCGATCAGATCCATGGTGGCGAATTTCGCACCGGCCCTAGTATCGGTTTCGTCATAGAGCACCTCAATTCCGGCCGCTTCAAGTCTGGCGTAAATATCTTCCGACACCGCATCCGTCGCATCGTCGCCAGGCTTCAGATTGATCAGCCCGACATGGAACGGGGCAACCGACTTCGGCCAGATGATTCCGTTGTCGTCATGTTTGGCTTCGATCAGGGCACCAAGAAGGCGCGATACGCCAACCCCGTAGGACCCCATGTGGACCGGAACTTCGGTGCCTTCGGCCGTTGCGACCTTCGCTCCCATCGGCTCGGAATACTTGGTGCCGAAATAGAAGGTCTGTCCGACTTCGATCCCACGGGCGACAATCCGCTTGTCCTCGGGAACGGCCGCTTCGAACGCGGCCTTGTCGACGACATCCTCGGTCGCCGCGTAGTGGGACGTCCAGTCCTCGACGATCGGTGTCAGGTCCGCTTCGTAATCAACGTCCTCGCCCGGTGTCGCCTTGCTCAGATAATCGGAGTGGCAATAGACCTCGCTTTCGCCGGTCTCCGCAAGCACGATGAACTCGTGGCTCAGGTCACCGCCGATCGGGCCCGTTTCGGCCCGCATCGGGATCGCCGTCAGCCCCATGCGCTTGTAGGTGCGCAGATAGGCGACGAACATGCGGTTATACGATTCGACCGCCCGCTCTTTGTCCAGATCGAACGAATAGGCATCCTTCATCAGGAACTCGCGCCCGCGCATGATACCGAAACGCGGCCGCACCTCGTCGCGGAATTTCCACTGGATGTGGTACAGGTTGAGCGGCAGATCCTTGTAGGAACGCACATAGCCGCGGAAGATGTCGGTGATCATCTCCTCGTTGGTCGGCCCGAACAGCATGTCGCGCTCGTGGCGATCGGTGATGCGCAGCATTTCCTTGCCGTAGGCGTCATAGCGCCCGCTTTCGCGCCACAGGTCCGCCGACTGGATCGTCGGCATCAGCAGCTGGACGGCACCCGCACGCGCCTGCTCTTCCTCCACGATCCGCTCGATCTTGCGCAGAACCTTCAGGCCGAGCGGCAACCAGGAATAGATCCCGGCCGACTGCTGGCGAATCATGCCTGCCCGCAGCATCAGCCGGTGGGACACGATTTCCGCCTCCTTCGGCGTTTCTTTCAAAATGGGCAGAAAATATCGGGAAAGACGCATCAATGTTCTCGCAGCTTCTGGCATCGCCTGTTTTGTGCGCAGTCAAAGCGCATGCCGCGACCAAACACAAGTCCTTTGCGATCCGCCGTCCGGTTTTTGCGGATCCGCGTCATCAAGTCGCCCGGAAACGGCGGCTTCGGCGCCTCTGGACGCTTGGTCTTCCGCCTGCTGGAATACTCGGTTCTTAGTAAAAATTGACGCCGTTCAAATGGGCAAGCAAAAATATTGGGCTGTTCAAGACAAATAGGTGACAAGCCTCAAACAATCAGCTAATTTCCATTTCATAAGAAGAAGATGCCTTGGCAGAAATGCCAAGTCGCTCACAGACATCGCGGTCTGAGTCTTGGGAGGAAGGACTCTCAGGCGCACCTTCTGGGTCGCAGCCGCCCAGCCGTACGGTAAAACCTTGCGGTAAGGGTATAGAGTCGAATTTAGACGCGGAACTTGTCAAAGGCAGAGCCACGCTCTGCCTTTTTTCTTTGCCGACTTGCAAAAAACCAGTCCGGGCAGACCACGACATGCCTGCTCCCTGCAGACGGCGAGACCGGCTGCTACAACCGGTCCGTTCGGCATTCACCGGATACGGATCCGGAAATTCAGCTCCCGGGCGTGCCGTAGTTGCCTGAAGGCGGGTTCAGGAAGGGAATGTCATCCAGTCCGAAGCCGCTGTTGCGCAGGGCGACATAGCCGGCGAACACGATCGTCGTGGTGATCGTGGTCATCACGATCACTTTCAGGAACTGCGGTTTTTCCGGTGCGCTTGGCTCCGTCCCGGGCAGCACCTCGCCTGCCTCCTCCTGCGTCCGCCGCATGCCGAACGGCAGCATGGCGAACAGGATGATCCACCAGAGCATGAAATAGATCGCCAGGCCGAAGGTCACCGACATCTTACGCCTCTTCCAGTTCCGTCAGCGTGCCGAGAAAATCCTTCGGATGCAGAAACAGAACCGGTTTGCCGTGGGCGCCGATCCTGGGCTCGCCATCGCCCAGCACCCGGGCGCCTTCGGCCAGCAGCCTGTCACGGGCGGCAATGATGTCGTCGACCTCGTAACACACGTGGTGCACGCCGCCGGCCGGGTTCTTCGCCAGGAAACCGGCGATCGGTGAATTGTCGCCAAGAGGCTCCAGCAACTCGATCTTGGTGTTGGGCAGGGTAATGAACACGGTGCTGACCCCGTGATCCGGCTGCGCCTCCTTCGCGGAGACCTCGGCGCCGAGCGTGTCCCGGTAGACCGCGCTCGCCGCCTCGATGTCCGACACCGCGATGGCGACGTGATTAAGCCGTCCAATCATTCACAAACCCTCCGATAGGTACAATGACGGTCAGTATCCAGGAACCTTCTGGATCGACCGGGGGATGGTCGGTCGATCCCGCCGGATCATCCCCCGATCCAGGTGATTATAGTTGGGTCACAGTCACCTTGCAGAGCGTCTTTTTGCCCCAGACGTCCAGGATCTCGGCCCGGGCGGCCCTGCGGGCTGCCTCGCCTACCAGGTTCCTGTCCTTCCGACGGCCCTTCGGGATGCTTTTCACCGCGCCGGTCACCGCCTTGACGACAACATTCTCCATCGGTTCACCGTCATCGTCGGTGTCGGGAAGACCCAGCAGGATGACCTGGGGATCGGAGAGCAGATCCCCTGCCCGGTTGACCACAAGTGTCACCACGGCAGCGCCCGCGAAGGACAGCTTGCGCCGTTCCTTGACGCCGGTCACCTCCGGATCGTCGAGGATATCGCCGTCCTTCACCAGAATACCGTGCGGCGCCTGATCGATGATCGCGGCACGCCCTGCCGTCAGGCGGATGATGTCGCCGTTCTTGCCGCGCACGACTTCCGCAATCCCCTGTTCCTTCGCGAAAGCCGCATGAGCGGCCAGGTGCAGGGGTTCGCCGTGCACGGGCAGCAGCACCTTCGGCTTGACCAGCTTGTAAAGCTGGGCCAGTTCGCCGCGGCGCGGGTGGCCGGACACATGCACGAGGGCGTCCCGGTCGGTGATGATTTCAACGTCCTTGTCGGCCAGGTTGTTCAGAACCGCGGCGACTTCCTTTTCGTTTCCGGGAATGGTCCGGGACGAGAAGATCACCATGTCGCCCTTCGAGAGCGCGACGTTGCGGTGTTCGCCGGCGGCGATACGTGCCAGGGCAGCCCGGCTTTCGCCCTGCGACCCGGTACACAGAAGGACGGTCTTTTCCCGCGGCAGGTACCCGTAGGCATCCTCGTCGTGAAAGGGCGGCAGCCCTTCCAGATAACCGAGTTCACCGGAGACCTCGATCGCCCGGTGCATCGAACGTCCGACCACCACGACGTCCCGGCCGTTGGCTGCGGCCGCCGAGGCGATCGCCCGGATCCGTGCAACATTGGATGCGAAGGTGGTCACCGCGATCCGGTGTTTGGCTCCGGCCATCACCTTTTTCAGGTCCTCGGCAACATCCGCCTCGCTGGGGCTGACCCCTTCGCGCACCGCGTTCGTGCTGTCGCACACCAGCGCCATCACGCCTTCCCGGCCGAGCTCCGCCAGCCGGTCCGTGTCGATCGGCAGTCCGACGCCCGGAGTGGGATCGATTTTCCAGTCTCCGGTATGAAGGACCATGCCGGCAGGCGTGCGGATCGCCAGGGCGCAGGGTTCGGGGATGGAGTGGGCCATCGCGACGAACTCGACGTCGAACGGACCGATCTTGTGCCGCTCGCCCTGCTTGACAACAGTGACGGGAACCTTCTCCGCCCCGGGCTCGCTTTCGGTCTTCGCCGCCAGCAGCCCCGCCGTGAACGCGGTCGCATAGACCGGCACCTTGAGGAAGGGCCACAGATGCAGGATGCCGCCATAATGGTCTTCATGGGCATGGGTGATCACCATGCCCGCGATGTTGTCGACCTCGTCTTCCAGAAACTTGATGTCCGGCATGTACACGTCGATCCCGGGAAGATCCGGTCCCGCGAAGCTCACGCCGCAATCGACGATCAGCCAGGTCCGGTCTCCGTCCGGGCCGTAGCCGTACAGACCGAGATTCATCCCGATTTCGCCAACACCACCCAGTGGCAGAAACACAATGTCGTTTTCGTTCTTTTTGGCCGAAGCCATGTATTGCTCCTTTGACGGTCAGCGACCGCGCCCGCCCGGCGGTTCAGGAGCCGGGCAGGAACACGTCGCCTGCATAGAGGGTCCGCAAGCGGCCATCGTCCAGTTTCAGGACCAGATGACCACCCGCATCCAGATCGGCAAAAATGCCAGTAATTTCGTCCCGGGCCGTCTTGACGGTGATCTGCTTGCCCAGATGGGCCGCCCTGTCGAGCCAGGCCTTGCGAATAAACTCAAAACCACCGGGCTGCCGGCCCTTTGCCAGCAACTCCGCCATGCTGGCTGTCAGGCATTCGAACATCTGCTCCGATGTAACCTGAAAACCCAGGCTGCGCAGATCCGTTGCCTGATAGAGCGTCAGGTCCGGGTGGGAAACGCAATTCACACCAATTCCGATGACGACCGCCTGCCGGCCATCGGGTAACGTTTCAGCTTCCAGAAGGATGCCTGAGAGCTTTGCGTTCTCGACCAGGAGGTCGTTGGGCCATTTCAACCGTACCAGTTGCAGCGTGCCGGCCGCTTTGTCAACGGCCCGGGCCAATGCAACTGCCACCGTGAGCGGCAATTCGCCGATCCGGTCCGCCGGCAGGGGATCGATCAGCAGCAGGCTTGCGAACATGTTGCCGACCGGCGACGACCAGTCACGCCCCCGGCGCCCCCGGCCTTCGGTCTGGTGATCGGCCCGGATCCAGAGCCGGCCCGCGTCGCCCGAATGCGCCCGTGTCATGCACACGGAACTCGTCGACCCGACGCTGTCGTGCTTCTCATAGCGAAAGTCCGGCGCACCCGGCGCCGGACATTCCGTTCCGGACTGGCTCATGCCACGTGTCAGAACAGCGACTTTGCCGCGGACCCCGCCGCGCTGACCACCTGTCCCGGTGCCAGCCAGAAGAAGATCACGAACACGCTGGACAGGCCGAGCACGACCCTGAGTTCCATGGGCATTTTTTCAAAGCCTTCGACCGGTTCGTCGAAGAACATCACCTTGACGATACGCAGGTAGTAGTAGGCCCCGACCACCGACATCAGCACGCCGATCACCGCAAGCGGATAAAGACCCGCCTCGACAGCCGCGACGAACACGAACCACTTGCCGAAAAAGCCGACCAGCGGCGGAATGCCCGCCAGGGAAAACATCAGCAGTCCCAGCAGGATCGCCATCGGAAGATTGGTCTGCGAAAGCCCCGACAGATCGCCGATCTCCTCGACCATGCCATCCTTGCGCCGCATCGACAGGATGCAGGCGAAGACACCGAGGGTCATGCCGAGATAGGCCATCATGTAGAAGATCACGCCTTCGACACCGGTTTGCGTACCGGCGGCAAGCCCGACCAGCGCATAGCCCATATGGCCGATCGAGGAATAGGCCATCAGGCGCTTCAGGTTGCTCTGCCCGATCGCGGCAAAGGAGCCGAGCGCCATGGACGCGATGGAGATGAACACCACGATCTGCTGCCAGTCGCTGGTGACCGGCTGAAAGGCCTCGATGACGATCCGCACCAGCATGCCCATGGCAGCGACCTTGGGAGCCGCGGCCAGGAAGGCCGTGACCGGTGTCGGCGCGCCTTCATAGACATCCGGTGTCCACATGTGGAACGGCACCGCGGAAATCTTGAAGGCCAGACCGGCCAGGATGAAGGTCAGGCCGATCACGAGCCCGATGGAAGCGCCTTCATGAGTCAGTGCCTCTGCGATCCCGGCAAAGGAGACCTGGCCGGAAAAGCCGTAGACCAGAGACATGCCGTAGAGCAGCATCCCGGAGGACAGCGCGCCGAGCACGAAATATTTCAGTCCCGCCTCCGTCGACCGGACACTGTCCCGGTTGATCGCGGCGACCACATAGAGCGCCAGGCTCTGCAGTTCCAGGCCCAGATAGAGCGCGATCATGTCGTTCGCCGACAGCATCAGCATCATGCCGAGCGTCGCCAGCACGATCAGGATCGGATATTCGAAATGATCGAAGGACTGGCTCTTGGCATAGGCCCACGACATGGCGATGGCGAAGAAGGATCCCGCCAGCACCAGAAGCTTCATCAGATAGGCGAAATCATCCAGAATGAAGGATCCGCCGAAGGTTTCACCGAAGGCCGGTACGAACAGAAGCACCAGGAAGGTGCCGCCGAGCAGGCCCATCGCGCCGCCGAAGACGGCATAGCTGACGCCCTTGCCGCCGAAGGCGCCGACCATCAGCAGCACCATGGCGCCGAGCGCCAGAATGATCTCCGGCAGGACCGGCATGAGATCCGGCAGTTGGGTCACGTTTGACATGGCTCTGTCCCGTCCTCGAAACCTTAATGCGCCGCCGGCGCGGCGGCCGTTGCGTGCTGGGTGACCCCGGCCGCATCAAGCGCGGCTGTATAATGGGTGATGAGATTGTCGACCGCCCCCTGGGTCACGTCCAGGATCGCCATCGGGTAGAAGCCGAAGAAGATCGTCAGCACCACCATGGGGATCAGGATCGCCTTTTCGCGCAGATCAAGATCGAGCATCGACTTGAGGCTTTCCTTTTCCAGTGCGCCGAAGACGACGCGGCGGTAGAGGAAAAGCGCGTAGACGGCGGACAGGATCACACCGGAAGTGGCGAAGACCGCGACCCAGGTGTTGACCTGGAAGGCGCCCATCAGCGTCAGGATCTCACCGACAAAGCCGGACGTTCCCGGAAGGCCGACATTGGCCATCGTGAAAATCAGGAACGCGACCGCATACTTCGGCATCCGGTTGACCAGACCGCCATAGGCGGAGATCTCGCGGGTGTGCATCCGGTCGTAGATCACCCCGACACACAGGAACAGCGCACCCGAGACGATGCCGTGCGACAGCATCTGGAAGATGCCGCCCTGGACGCCCTGCTCCGTCATCGTGAAGATGCCCATGGTGACGTAGCCCATGTGCGCGACCGAGGAATAGGCGATCAGTTTCTTGATGTCCTCCTGCGCCAGCGCCACCAGCGAGGTGTAGATGATCGCCACGACGGAGAGCGTGAAGACCATCGGCGCGAACATGTCGGAGGCGATCGGGAACATCGGCAGGGAAAAGCGCAGGAAGCCGTAGCCGCCGAGCTTCAGCAAAATGCCCGCCAGAATGACCGACCCGGCGGTCGGCGCTTCCACGTGGGCATCCGGAAGCCATGTGTGCACTGGCCACATCGGCATCTTCACCGCGAAGCTGGCGAAGAAGGCCAGCCACAGCCAGGTCTGCATTTCCGCGGGGAAACTGCTGGTGGTGACAAGTTCCTCGATGTTCGCCGTGCCTGCCGACCAGTACATCGTCATCATCGCGATCAGCATCAGAACCGAGCCGAGCAGCGTGTAGAGGAAGAACTTGTAGGACGCGTAGACCCTGCGGGCTCCGCCCCACACACCGATGATCAGGAACATCGGAATGAGGCCGGCCTCGAAGAAAACATAGAAGACGACCAGATCCAGCGCACAGAAGACGCCGATCATCAGCGTTTCCAGGATCAGGAAGGCGATCATGTATTCCTTGACCCGTTTCTGAACGCTCTCCCAGGAGGCGAGGATGCAGAACGGCAGCAGGAAGGTCGTGAGGATAACGAACAGCACGGAAATGCCGTCCACACCCATGCGGTAGCTGATACCGCTGCCGAGCCAGTCGCGGTGCTCCACGAACTGGAAGCCCGGATTGTCGTAGTCGAAATTGCCCCAGATGAACAGCGACAGCAGAAAGGTCACTCCGGTGGTCACCAGGGCGACCATGCGGATGTTTTTCTTGCTGTCCTCGTCATTCCCCGGAACCAGGAGAATGAACAGCACGCCGAGCAGCGGCAAGAACGTCGTGAGTGACAGAATTGGCCAGTCAATCATTAGTGTGCACCCCCGCCGGTGCCCGCACCGGTGAACATCGACCAGGTGATGAGCGCCGCCACCCCGATAAGCATCGCAAACGCATAGTGATAAAGATATCCGGTCTGCAGCCTGACGACCCAGGTCGTGACGTTCTGGACACGCGCGGCAATCCCGTTCGGGCCGTAGCCGTCAATCAGGGTGCCGTCGCCCTTTTTCCAGAGCACGCGGCCGAGCCACATTGCAGGACGGACAAAGATGTAGTCGTAGAGCTCGTCGAAATACCATTTGTTGAGCAGGAACTGGTAGAGGCCTGAATGGCGCTCGGCCAGTTGCTTCGGCATTTCCGGCGAGCGGATGTAGAACTGGTAGGCGACCAGGAACCCGAGCACCATCATCACGAACGGCGACACCTTCACCCAGGCGGGCACGTCGTGCATCGCATGGAGAATATGGTTGGTTTCGCCCGTGAACAGCGCGCCCTGCCAGAACGCGTCATAGCCTTCACCGTAGAACGATCCGTAGAAGACCATGCCCGCCAGGGTCGCGCCAATGGCCAGGACGAACAGCGGCACGGTCATGACCAGCGGCGATTCATGAACATGTTTCATGACGTTGACCGGAGCCCGCGGCTTGCCGTGGAATGTCATGAAGGTCAGACGCCACGAATAGAAAGACGTCAGCGCCGCCGCGATCACCGTCAGCCAGAAGCCGTAAAGCGCCATCGGATTGGCGTGTTCGCCAAGCGAGCCGGCGAAGGCCGCCTCGATGATCGCATCCTTGGAGATGAAGCCTGCGAAGCCCAGATGGGTGAGCGGAATGCCGACGCCGGTCAGCGCGAGCGTCCCGATCATCATGGTCCAGTAGGTGACCGGAATGTGCTTCCTCAGGCCGCCCATCTTGCGCATGTCCTGTTCGTCGGAAACCGCATGGATCACGGAACCGGCGCACAGGAACAAAAGCGCCTTGAAGAAGGCGTGCGTGAACAGGTGGAAAATGCCGATCGAATAGGCCCCGACACCCAGGGCCACGAACATGTAGCCGAGCTGCGAGCAGGTCGAATAGGCGATCACCCGCTTGATGTCGTTCTGGACAAGACCGACCGTGGCGGCGAAGAACGCCGTGGTCGCGCCAAAGAACACGATCACCGTCAGCGCCGTGTGCGACAGCTCCATCAGCGGCGACAGGCGCGCCACCATGAAGACGCCCGCCGTCACCATGGTCGCGGCGTGAATGAGCGCCGACACAGGTGTGGGGCCTTCCATGGCATCGGGAAGCCAGGTGTGCAGCAGGAACTGCGCCGACTTGCCCATCGCGCCCATGAACAGCAACAGGCAGATGACGGTCATCGCCCCGTGCGGGTCCAGATGGTAGCCGAGGAAGGTCAGCACCTCGCCGTGTCCTTCGATGAAGCTCGGCGCGTCGTTGAAGATCGTCGTGAAATCGATGCTCTGGAAAACGAAGAAGATACCGAAGATCCCGAGCGCGAAGCCGAAGTCGCCGACCCGGTTGACGACGAAGGCCTTGATCGCCGCTGCGTTCGCGGACGGTTTCTTGTACCAGAAGCCGATCAGCAGGTAGGAAGCCAGTCCGACGCCCTCCCAGCCGAAAAACATCTGAAGCAGATTGTCGGCAGTCACCAGCGACAGCATCGCGAAGGTGAACAGCGACAGATAGGCGAAAAAGCGCGGCCGGTGCGGATCATGGTGCATGTAGCCGATGGAATAGACATGCACCAGCGCGGACACGGTGCTGACCACGACCAGCATGACGGCGGTCAGCGTGTCGACCCGGATCGACCAGGAAACCTTGAGATCGCCGGCCTCGATCCACCGGAACAGATCGACGATCTGCAGTTCCGATCCGCCGAGCCAGAAGCCGAAGAAGGTGATCCAGGACAGCAGCGCCGTCAGGATAAGCAGCCCACTGGTGATATACTCGGACGCCTTGGCCCCGATCGCGCGGCCGAAAAGGCCGGCAATCAGAAAGCCGATCAGCGGCAGGAACAGGATTGCGGAATACATCGGCCCCTACCCTTTCATCACGTTGACGTCTTCCACGGCGATTGAGCCGCGGTTCCGGTGGAAGACCACCAGGATCGCCAGACCGATCGCCGCTTCGGCGGCGGCCACGGTCAGAACGAGCATGGTGAAGATCTGCCCCATCATGTCGCCGAGGAACGACGAGAAGGCGACGAAATTGATGTTCACCGCGAGCAGCAGCAGCTCGACGGACATCAGGATGACAATCACGTTTTTCCTGTTCAGAAAGATCCCGAAGATCCCGATCGTGAACAGGATCGCCGCGACCGACAAATAGTGCGACAGACCGATTTCCATGGGCGCCTCGCCGTGCTCCCCTCGTTTACCCAAACCGGAGACCGCACGGAGGAGCGTGCCGGTCGCCGGGCTTTCCCAGATCAACCTGCTGTGGCGCCGAGGCGCATGACAGCAGAAGTAGATCAATTCAAAAGTGTTGGAGCGTCCTGCCTGTGTTCGACCGAACGCAGACTGCTCCGCCAACGCAACATGCGTGCGTCAGAGACCCTTGCCTGTTTCCACTTTCCGGATTTCAACCGAGGTTTCGCGATTGCGCGCAACCTGATCCGGAATGCTTTGACGTTTCACATTCGGCTTGTGGCGCAGCGTCAGGACGATTGCCCCGATCATGGCCACCAGCAGAACCAGGCCGGCGACCTGGAAGTAGTAGATGTACTTGGTGTAGAGCACCGACCCGAGAGCCTGAATGTTGTTCATCTCGGTAAGGGCCGGCGTCGGCTCCGAACCATGCCCCAGCAGTTCCGGTGCAATGATCCAGGCTCCCATGCCCATGAGCAGCTCGACCAGCAGGATCAGGCCGACCAGCGAGCCGATCGGCAGATACTGCAGGAAACCCTGGCGCAATTCGACGAAATCCACGTCCAGCATCATGACGACGAACAGGAACAGCACCGCTACGGCGCCGACATAGACGACCACCAGAAGCAGGGCCAGATATTCCGCGCCGAGCAGGATGAACAGGCCCGCGGAATTGACGAAGGCCAGAATCAGGAACAGGACCGATGACACCGGATTGCGGGAAGCGATCACCATGAAGGCGGACGCCAGGGTGACGCCGGCAAACAGGTAGAAAAAGAGGGCGTTCAGGATCATTTCGAGGACCTGCCTGTCGTGTGGCCTTTCGGCCGGAAGTGCGGGGCCCGGCCGGATTGCCGGGCGGAAGTCGCGGTGGTCGGTTAGCTCCTAGCGGTAAGGAGCATCGATTTCAATGTTGCGTGCGATTTCGCGTTCCCAGCGGTCCCCGTTCGCAAGCAGCTTATCCTTGTCGTAGTAGAGTTCTTCGCGGGTTTCCGTGGCGAACTCGAAATTCGGCCCCTCCACGATCGCGTCCACCGGGCAGGCTTCCTGACAGAAGCCGCAATAGATGCACTTGACCATGTCGATGTCGTAGCGCGTGGTCCGCCGGGTGCCGTCGTTGCGGCGCGGACCGGCCTCGATGGTGATGGCCTGCGCCGGACAGATGGCCTCGCACAATTTGCAGGCAATGCAGCGCTCTTCGCCGTTCGGATATCGGCGCAATGCATGTTCACCCCGAAAGCGCGGGCTCACCGGCCCCTTTTCGAACGGATAATTGACCGTTGGCTTCGGCTTGAAGAAGTAGCGCATCGCCAGAATGAAGGCGGACACGAACTCCTGCAGGAACAGCGATTTGACGGCTTGACTAAGTCCCATCGCTTTTTGCCTCTCTTTCCTCAACCGACCAGCTGGCTGGCGGCCCAATATCCAACGATCGGAAAGCCGATCACCGGAACTCCAAAAATCAGTGCGCTCAGGAGCGCCTTGTACCTGACCGCGGCGCCACCGTCGCCTCCGGCCTGTCTGTTTTTCATCTCCGCCGCCTGGACCATCCCCTTCAGGATCTTCCAGTCGAGCCAGCCCACGTAAAGGCCGATGGCGGCGCCGATGACGCCGGCCAGAGAGAAACTCACGCCGACCCCGGTGCCCAGCCCATGATCATCAGGACCGCGGCGACGATCACGACCATGGCCAGCGACAGCGGCAGGAACACTTTCCAGCCCAGGCGCATAAGCTGGTCATAACGGTAGCGCGGCACCATCGCCTTCACCATGGCGAACATGAAGAAGCCGAGGAAACACTTCAAAAGGAACCAGACGATGCCCGGAACCCAGGTGAACGGTGCGAAGTCGAATGGCGGCAGCCACCCGCCCATGAAGAAGATGCTCATCAGAGCGCACATCAGGCAGATGGCAACATATTCGCCCAGCATGAACATCATGTACGGGGTCGACCCGTATTCCACCATGAAGCCTGCGACAAGCTCCGATTCGGCTTCCGCCAGATCGAAGGGCGGCCGGTTGGTCTCCGCAAGGGCGGAAATGAAGAACACCACGAACATCGGGAACAGCGGCAGCCAGTACCAGTTCAGGAAGGACAGCCAAGGCACGCCGAGCAGGTTGGCCAGCCCGGTCTGCTGGGCATAGACGATCCCGGACAGGTTCAGGGTGCCAGCGCACAAGAGGACCGTGACGATCACGAAACCGATGGAAACCTCGTAGGACACCATCTGTGCCGCCGAGCGCAGCGCCGACAGGAACGGATATTTGGAGTTCGACGCCCAGCCACCGATGATGACCCCGTAGACCTCGAGCGAGGACACCGCGAAGACGAACAGGACGCCGACATTGATGTTGGCGATCACCCAGCCATCCGCCACCGGGATCACCGCCCAGGCGGTCAGCGCCAGCAGAACGGAGACCAGCGGCGCCAGCAGAAACAGGATTTTGTTGGACCCTGACGGGATCACCGGTTCCTTCAGAACGAACTTCAGAAGGTCGGCGAAACTCTGCAGCAGCCCCCAGGGGCCGACCACGTTCGGACCCCGGCGGATCTGGACGGCTGCCCAGATCTTGCGGTCGGCATAGAGAATGTAGGCGACAATCACCAGTAGCACGACCATCAGCAGAACGCTCTGGAACGCCATCCAGAGGAACGGCCAGCCGTAGGTCGTCATGAACTCAGCCATATCGGTCCCCTACCCCTTATTCAGCTGCTTCGGCCGCACGCGTCCTGGCGAGCGCCGAACACTCGGCCATCACCTTGGACGCGCGAGCGATAGGATTGGTGAGATAAAAGTCCCGGATCTGATTGGCAAACCCGGAACTGTCCATCTTGGCTTTGGCATTGGCCAACTTGCCGAGATCGGCGGCGTCGGCCGCTTCAACCGCGTCGATCGATGCCATGTGCGGCACGGCTTCGAAGAGGGCCGCGCGCAGCTGGCTGAGCGAATCGAATTCCAGCGTGTGACCGAGCACCGCGGAGAGCGCACGCAGGATCGCCCAGTCCTCGCGGGCCTCTCCCGGAGGAAAGGCAGCCCGGTCGGCCATCTGGACGCGTCCTTCGGTGTTCACGTAGATCGCCGATTTTTCCGTGTAGGCCGCGCCCGGCAGGATCACGTCCGCGCGGTGCGCGCCGCGGTCACCATGGGTGCCCTGGTAGATGACAAATGCGCCTTCGGGAGCCTCGACTTCGTCCACACCCAGAAGGAACAGGACGTTGAGCGCCCCCGGCGCCAGCATGGCCGCCGTGTCCTTGCCGCCGTCACCGGGCACAAAGCCGAGATCCAGCGCACCGACCTGGGCGGCTTCGGTATGCAGGATGTTGAAGCCGTTCCAGCCGTCCTTGACCACGCCGAGTGCCTTTGCGGCCGCCGCGATCGTGGCCAGAACCTCGGCCCCGTCAGGACGGTTGAGCGCGCCCTGCCCGACGATGAACATCGGACGCTCGGCCTTGGCCGGCGCATGGTCGGCAAACTCTTTCAGGCTGTCCGGTCCGGCACCGAGATAGGTGACCGGATACGTCAGGTCCGCATTCTCGCCGATCAGGCCGACGGTGAGATCGCCGCGGCTCCACCGCTTGCGGATGCGGGCGTTCAGCACCGGTGCTTCCAGGCGCGGGTTGGTGCCGATCAGCATGATCGCATCGGCTTCCTCGATCCCCTGGATCGTGGAATTGAAAAGATAGCTGGCGCGGCCGTTTTTCGGATGCAGAGGCGAGCCCGGGAACCGGCTGTCGATATTGGCGACACCGAGCTTGTCCATCAGGCCCTTCAGCGCGAACATGTCCTCGACACCGGCCATCTGGCCGGCAAGCGCGCCGATCCTGTCGGCGGACGCGGCCTTCACCTTGTCTGCGATGACCTGAAACGCCTCGGACCAGGAGACCGGCTGCAGCTTGCCGTCTTTCCGCGCATAAGGCCTGTCCAGCCGCTGGGTCTTCAGACCGTCCCAGATGTAGCGGGACTTGTCGGAGATCCACTCCTCGTTGACCGCTTCATTGAGCCGCGGCATCAAGCGCATGACTTCCTTGCCGCGCGTGTCGACACGGATCGCCGATCCGACCGCATCCATCACGTCGATACTTTCGGTCTTGGTCAGCTCCCACGGGCGGGCATGAAATTCGTACGGCTTGTGCGTCAGCGCACCGACCGGGCACAGGTCGGCGACATTGCCCTGCATTTCGGAGGAAAGTGCCGCTTCCAGATAGGTGGTGATTTCCGCGTCTTCGCCGCGGCCGATCAGGCCCATGTCCGCGACACCGCAGACTTCGGTGGTGAAGCGGACACAGCGCGTGCAGTGGATGCAGCGCGTCATGATCGTCTTGATGAGCGGGCCGATTTCCTTGTTCTCGACGGCGCGCTTGTTCTCGTTGAAGCGGGACCCGTCGACACCGTAGGCCATGGCCTGGTCCTGCAGGTCGCATTCACCGCCCTGATCGCAGATCGGGCAGTCCAGCGGATGGTTGATGAGCAGGAACTCCATCACCCCTTCGCGGGCCTTCTTGACCATCTCGGACCTGGTCTCGACCACCGGCGGTTCGCCGTTCGGTCCCGGACGCAGGTCCTTCACGCCCATGGCACAGGAGGCGGTCGGCTTGGGCGGTCCGCCCTTCACTTCCACCAGGCACATGCGGCAGTTGCCGGCGATCGACAGCCGGTCATGGTAACAGAAGCGCGGAACCTCGGCGCCCGCCTCTTCACAGGCCTGAAGCAGCGTATAGTCCGCCGGGACATCCACTTCGTTGCCGTCGATGATGAGCTTCGTCATCCGTTGCTCTCCAAATCCCGTTCCGCTCACTCGGCCGCCACCATGGTCGAAGACGTCTTCGACCTGGCGACATAGTCATCGATGCGCTGTTCGATGACCGGCCGGAAATTCTTGATCAAACCCTGGATCGGCCAGGCGGCCGCATCCCCGAGCGCACAGATCGTGTGTCCTTCGACCTGCTTGGTCACCTTGAACAGCATGTCGATTTCCTCGTAGGAGGATTCGCCCTTGACCATGCGTTCCATGACCCGCCACATCCAGCCGGTTCCTTCCCGGCACGGCGTGCACTGGCCGCAGCTCTCGTGTTTGTAGAAGTAGCTGAGCCGCGCGATGGCCTTGATGATGTCCGTGGACTTGTCCATCACGATCACCGCCGCCGTGCCAAGGCCGGAGCCCATGCCGCGCAGGGTGTCGAAATCCATCGGCGCGTCCTTGATCTGTTCCGCCGTCAGACACGGAACGGAGGATCCGCCCGGGATCACCGTCAGGAGATTGTCCCAGCCGCCACGGATACCGCCGCAATGCTTGTCGATCATCTCGGAGAACGGAACGCCCAGCTCTTCCTCGAAGGTTGCCGGCTGGTTGACGTGGCCGGAGACGCAGAACAGCTTGGTGCCGGTGTTGTTCGGACGGCCGAGCGCGGAAAACCAGGCGGCTCCCCGGCGCAGGATGGTCGGAGCAACCGCGATCGATTCCACGTTGTTCACCGTGGTCGGACAGCCGTAGAGGCCGACATTGGCCGGGAACGGCGGCTTCAGGCGCGGCTGGCCCTTCTTGCCTTCCAGGCTTTCCAGCAGGGCCGTTTCCTCGCCGCAGATATAGGCGCCGGCGCCCTGGTGAACGTAGATGTCGAAATCGTAGCCGTTCTTGTTGTTCTTGCCGATCAAACCGGCGTCATAGGCCTGGTCGATCGCCGCCTGCAGGCGTTCGCGCTCACGGATGAATTCGCCGCGCACGTAGATGTAGGCGGCGATCGCCCCCATGGCGAAACCGGCGACCAGGCAGCCTTCGACCAGCGTGTGCGGGTCGTGGCGCAGGATCTCACGGTCCTTGCAGGTGCCCGGCTCCGATTCGTCTGCATTGACGACCAGATAGGCCGGACGGCCGTCGGATTCCTTGGGCATGAACGACCATTTCAGACCGGTCGGAAAGCCCGCCCCGCCACGGCCGCGCAATCCCGAATCCTTCATTTCCTGAATGATCCAGTCGCGGCCCTTGTCGATCAGCCCCTTGGTGTCGTCCCACTGTCCGCGCGTCTTCGCCCCATCCAGGCCCCAGTCGTGCAGACCGTAGATATTGGTGAAGATCCGATCCTGATCTTTCAGCATCCCTTCCCCCTAGTCTTCGCTCTTGGAGGAGGCCACTTGTCCGGCTTCCACGCGTTTGGAAAAATCTGTGGTCTCACCCGAAGCGAGAACCTTGGCCTGCTCGATCCAGCCGTCCCGTTCGATCCGGCCCTTGAATTTCAGCCGGCCGTCGACCCAGGCAACCTCTTGCGGGCCCCAGCTCGCGATCTGGTCGAAGTGGTAGAACCCGAGCTCGTTGAGCGTGCCTTCCAGCTTCGGACCGACGCCTTTCAGCTTCTTGAGGTCGTCCGGCTTGCCGCCGCGGGCCTGGCTGAGTGTCTCCGGCGCCTGTTCCGCGACCTCCGGTGCCTTGTCGGCGGTCACCGGTGCCTTGCCCTTCGCCGCAGCCGCGCCACTGGTGTCCGCGGCGCGCGCGACCTCGACCTCGGCCCGTCCGTCCGGATCGGGGCGGGCCTTGTTTTCGCTTCTGGCCTTGGGTGTGGCGGCCTTCTTGCCGGGATCGTCGCCGGCCGCTTTCGCCTTGACCGTCGGCTTGGTGTCCGGATCGGCTTTTTTCGGCGCGGAGGCTGCCGGGTTTTCGACCGGCTGCTTTTCCGCCTTGGCGGCGAACGCGGCCCTCACCTTCGCGACCGCGTCTTCCGCCGGGGTCGGAACGCCGTCATAATCGTTGCCGCCCGCATTGATCGGAGCGCCTGCGAAGGCATGCGAGGCCTTTTCGGCGCCATCCACCACATGCGGAACGGGAAGTTCACCGCGCGACTTGTCGTCGATTTCCGTCAGCGAGGTCTGACCACCTTCGGCCATGCCGAACCGGCGGCCATTCTGCGGACCCGGGGTCACTTCCTTGCCGGCGGCGATGTCGTCGATCAGCGTGTTGAAGCTGTCCGGCGTCAGGTCCTCGTAGGTGTCCTTGAAGATCTGCACCATCGGCGCGTTGACGCAGGCGCCAAGGCACTCGACCTCTTCCCAGGAGAACATGCCGTCCTCGGAAATCTCGTGCATGTGCTTGGCGATGCGCGACTTGCAGATCTTGATCAGATCTTCCGACCCACGCAACTGGCACGGGGTCGTGCCGCAGACCTGGATATGGGCTTTGCTGCCGACCGGCTGCAGCTGGAACATGGTATAGAACGTCGCCACTTCCAGAACGCGGATATGAGGCATCTCCAGCAGGTCCGCGATGAAGCGGATCGCCGGCTCGCTCACCCAGCCGTCGTTCTGTTCCTGCGCACGCCACAAGAGCGGAATGACCGCGGAGGCCTGACGGCCCGCAGGATACCGGTTGATCAGCTTCTTCGCCCAGTCGAGATTCTCGCTGGTGAACGCGAAGCTGTCTGGTTGTTCCGCGGCAAGTCGACGAACTGCCATGGTGCTATCCCCGTTTTGTCACGATGACCGGAGCCGGACGGGCGGCTGCCAGGGTCGAAAAATGGTGGCGGGCCGCCCGCATCAGCGGTCGACCTCACCGAACACGATGTCCATGGACCCCAGCACGGCCGAAACGTCGGCGAGCATGTGGCCCTTGCACAGGAAGTCCATCGCCTGCAGGTGCGCGTAACCGGGCGCCTTGATCTTGCAGCGATACGGCTTGTTGGTGCCATCGGCAACAAGGTAGACGCCGAATTCGCCTTTCGGTGCCTCGACGGCGGCATAAACTTCGCCGGCCGGGACATGATAGCCTTCGGTATAGAGCTTGAAGTGATGGATCAGTGCTTCCATCGACCGTTTCATCTCACCCCGTTTGGGCGGAACGACCTTGCCGTCGGTGGTCGAGACCGGTCCCGTTTCCACGGTCAGCTTTTCTAGGCACTGTTTCATGATTCGGATCGACTGGCGCATTTCATCCATGCGAATCAGATAGCGATCGTAACAATCGCCGTTCTTGCCGATCGGAATGTCGAAGTCGAGTTCGCCGTAGCATTCGTAGGGCTGCGACTTGCGCAGGTCCCAGGCAGCGCCGGAGCCGCGCACCATCACGCCGGAGAAACCCCAGGCCCAGGCATCGTCCAGATCGACCACGCCGATATCGACGTTGCGCTGCTTGAAGATGCGGTTGTCGGTCAGAAGGCCTTCGATGTCGTCCAGCGTCTGCAGGAACGGATCGCAGAAATCCCAGATATCGTCGAGCAGGGCGCGCGGCAGGTCCTGGTGGACCCCGCCCGGCCGCACATAGGCGGCATGCATGCGTGCGCCGCAGGCGCGCTCATAGAACACCATCAGCTCTTCGCGCGGCTCGAAGCCCCACAGCGGCGGCGTCAGCGCGCCGACATCCATGGCCTGTGTGGTCACGTTGAGAAGATGCGACAGCACCCGGCCGATCTCGGAGAACAGCACGCGGATCAGCTGACCGCGCTTCGGCACCTCGATGCCGAGAAGCCGTTCGACGGACATCGCGAAGGCATGTTCCTGATTCATCGGCGCCACGTAGTCGAGACGGTCGAAATAGGGAATGGCCTGCAGATAGGTTTTCTGCTCGATCAGCTTTTCCGTGCCGCGATGAAGCAGCCCGATATGCGGATCCACGCGGGTCACGACTTCGCCGTCGAGCTCCAGCACCAGGCGCAGAACGCCGTGAGCCGCCGGGTGCTGCGGACCGAAGTTGATGTTGAAGTTCCTGACCTGAGCCTCAGCCATGTTGAGGTTCCTGCTGTTGAGTGAATAACGCGATGACTTCCGGACCTGTCAGTCTGCGGGTGTCATTGGCAAAGGCGTAGTTGTACGGCTGTTCATCGACGAAGATCTCCGATGTCATCGTGAACACGGACGGGTCGTCGAAGGCTTGGGCGGACACGCTGGCATGCGATCCGTCCGCCATGCGCCAGATCAGCGACGAACCGCATCTGGTGCAGAAAACCCGCTCTCCGTAATCGGAGGCCTTGTAGATGCCGATGGCGTCCTCGCCTTCCAGCACGATGGTGTCACTGGCGCCGCAGTCCACGGCCATGAATGCACCACCCGTCCAGCGCCGGCACATCGAGCAATGGCACACGCCCATCTCGATTTTCTCGGGCGCCGCGGTAAACCGGACCGCGCCGCAGAGACATCCGCCTGAAAGCCGTTCGCTCATGCCTGCCCCGCCGTCAGTTCGTCGTTGCTTTTTCGTCGCCCGGAAGGACGTAGTCGGTGCCCTCCCACGGCGACATGAAATCGAAAGTCCGCATTTCCTGATTGAGGCGTACCGGCTCATAGACGACGCGTTTCTTCTCGTCGTCATAACGCACTTCGACAAAACCCGTGACCGGAAAGTCCTTGCGCAGAGGATGGCCGTCGAACCCGTAGTCCGTCAGGATTCTGCGCAGGTCCGGATGGCCCGAAAACAGGATACCGTACATGTCGTAGGCTTCCCGCTCGAACCATTCCGCCCCCGGAAAGAGCGGCGTGAGCGAGGCCACCGGCGTGACTTCATCCGTGGCCACCTTGACGCGGATCCGCTCGTTCTGCACCGGCGAGAGAAAATGGTAGACGACGTCGAAACGCTTTTCGCGCTCCGGATAGTCCACGCCGCAGATATCGGTCAGATTGACGAACTTGCAGGAATTGTTGTCGCGCAGGAAGCGGACGACATCGAGGATGTCGGTCGCGTTCACGGTCAGCGTCAGCTCACCGAATTCGACCTTCCAGGACACAAGGGACTCGCTCAGGCCGAGCTCGATATGCTCGGCGAGTTCCTTCAACGTCTCGTCCATCGTGTTCGCCCTCACTCGAAGATCAGCGGATGACCGGTCGCATCCGGTTGATCATCCGGAAACTGATCCGGTCCACTTCATTGGAACACTGCCCGCCCGCCTGGGCGCTGGTTGCTCCGGAAGTCTGTCGTGCGGGCATCGCGCGCCCGCGTCCTTCAGGATTGCGCCGCCTTTCCGGCGGCAGAACCCTATCTTTCAATCGTACCCGTGCGCCGGATCTTCTTTTGAAGCATCAGCACGCCGTAGAGCAGCGCCTCGGCCGTCGGAGGACAGCCCGGGACGTAAATATCGACCGGAACGACCCGGTCGCAGCCGCGCACCACCGAATAGGAATAGTGGTAGTAGCCGCCGCCATTTGCGCAGGACCCCATGGAGATTACGTAGCGCGGCTCGGGCATCTGGTCGTAGACTTTGCGCAGCGCGGGCGCCATCTTGTTGGTCAGCGTTCCGGCGACGATCATGACGTTGGACTGCCGCGGAGACGCGCGCGGGGCGAACCCGAAGCGCTCGGCGTCGTAGCGCGGCATCGACATCTGCATCATCTCGACGGCGCAGCACGCCAGGCCGAATGTCATCCACATCAGCGAGCCCGTACGCGCCCACTGGATCAGGTTGTCCGTGGAGGTGACCAGAAACCCCTTGTCCGCCAGCTCGTTGTTCACATCCATGAAGAATGCGTCGTCTGCGCCGACAGGCTTGCCGGTGTTCGGGTCAATCACGCCTTGCGGCTGCGGAGCGACGAGCGTCCCGGTCGAGGTCAATCCCATTCCAGCGCTCCCTTCTTCCATTCATAGATAAAGCCGATGGTCAAAACGCCCAGAAAAATCATCATCGACCAGAAACCGTACCACCCCAGTTCGCCGAAGACCGTTGCCCAGGGAAACAGGAATGCCACTTCCAGATCGAAGATGATGAACAGGATGGATACCAGATAGAAGCGCACATCGAATTTCATGCGCGCGTCGTCGAAAGCGTTGAAACCGCACTCGTAGGCGGACAGCTTTTCCGGATCCGGATTCTTGTAGGCCAGAATGAAAGGCGAGATCAGCAACGCAAGGCCGATCACCAGCGCTATGCTGATGAACACGACGATCGGGACATATTCCCGCAAGAGTTCTTCCATGTCTTTCGCGTCCTTGCATATGGAGGCGGATCTGGAGACGATCCGGTGCCAGGCGGCGCACCCCGTTGGTTCATTTACACACAGGTCACGCGGGGCCTGCCAGCCAGATGAATCCAACATGCGAGCGCACGCTTAGCTTACGCCTTGGTGCAACGCAAGACCCCCGTGCGGTCAAACTCTTGCCATGTTTGAACCAATTTCAGACCGACCCCCGACAAATCCTAGGTTTCACCCCGTTTGCGGCAAAGCAAAAACTTTGCACAGGCTCAATGGAATTATGCCGCACCCGCGCCGGATTTCCACCCCCCGTACAGAATCGGAATTTACGAAGTGTGAAACCCAAAACAGAAGAAAAATGAAGCCTCTGCATCTGCGGGACCGTGGACCGCCCGCGCGAACTCCCGGACCCGCCAGGTGACCGGCCGAACGGACCGGCAGGCAACGCAAACCGGCGGCGCGTGACGTTTGTTGACGTCGCGCTTTAAAAAGTCCGCAGAAGTTTTTGAGAAACAAGGCAAACCGTGAGTGGCGCGAGTGACGGGACTCGAACCCGCGACCTCCGGCGTGACAGGCCGGCACTCTAACCAACTGAGCTACACCCGCACATTCACGGTAGCATGCGCCCTTCCCCCGACGGTACAATGTACCCTTGAAGGGAAGTGGCGCGAGTGACGGGACTCGAACCCGCGACCTCCGGCGTGACAGGCCGGCACTCTAACCAACTGAGCTACACCCGCTTGCGGAACGAACAAGTGTCCGTTCCGAAGTGGCGCTGATGTACGGCGGCTGGATGGCGAAGTCAAGCACTCTGCGCCCACTATTGTATCGTTTTTACGAAAGCTGCGGAAAACCCGACCTTCGGGTTTTTCCCTAAGCCGCCTGCGATGTGGATAACTATCGCAAACGCGGCCGGACAACCGCTCGCTCCCGCCGGTTGCCAGGCAAGCGCCCGAAACGCTGGACCTAAAAACGCCGGACCCGAAAACGAACCACGTGGATTCGATACCTGCCCCGATGACCGGCAATGTCAGAAGCCGTCCACCCGGCTGACGGCATGTGCCGGCAGAAGCAGGTTCACAGAGTGTGGAATGCGGAGGGAGAATGGTGGGCGATGAGAGACTCGAACTCCCGACATCTTCGGTGTAAACGAAGCGCTCTACCAACTGAGCTAATCGCCCTCATTGAGGTGAGACGCCTTTTAGGGGGTCCCCCGGCGCTTGGCAAGAGCAAAAACCGAAGACCGCTGAATATCACACGGCTGACCCGTCCTGTGGACATTTCGGCCGGCCGCAGGGCCTGCCGGCTTCCGCCGGGCGATACCGGTCAACGAAACCGGTAGGCGAATTGCAGCATGTCCGTGAGACCGCGCTGCGGATTGTCTGCGGCAAGACCGTTCCGGTTGAAGAACTGCACCAGGCGGGCGATACCCTGCTGGTCATCCGGCCCCCTGGGCGGTGGCTGGTCCATGAGCTTTGCGGCGATGATCCAGGACATCGTCCGCCGGAAACGCTTCTGGTTGGCGCTGAACTCGGGGTTGCTGGCCGCACGTTCGAACAGTCCGCCCCAGGCTTGATTGACGGCATCGTTGATGGCTTCGACCCGGATGAACCCCGCCTTGTTCGGACTGCGTGCCTTGTTGAGGAGGTGGTCGATGTTGTAACCGGCGAGATCGGAGGCCGTCGCCTTGATACCGTAGACCTGTTCGGCAAATCCGAGCCAGGCTTTCTGGTAGGAGGAATACCCTGCCCGCACCCAAACGCTGGCATTCTCGTCCGGATTTCCGGGTTTGCGCACGATCGCGACATTCTTCAGGCTGCGGCGTCCGGCCCGTTCGGGCGTGATCGTGTCGTCGTATCCGTCGAGAAACACCAGGCGGCCGAGCCTTTCGGGATGCTCGACCTGGACCTGGACAAGAGGATCGCGGACCCAGGCCTCAAATAGCGCCTTCTGGCGGCGGCTGATCATGGCTTGCAGCGACATGCCCGGTTCCCGTTCCGCGGCGCCAGGAGGGCGCCCTGACGCCCATCATAGCGGCGAAACCGCCGCCATGGCAGCCCCGGACGGGGAATTGACCGCCGAAAAATGAAAGACCCCGCATCCGGCACCGGATGCGGGGTCTTTCGAAGAAAATCGCCTATGAGCGCCTTAAGCGTTCACAGCGTCCTTCAGGCCTTTGCCGGCCTTGAACTTCGGCGTCTTAGAAGCCGGGATCTGGATCGTATCGCCAGTCCGCGGGTTGCGGCCTTCAGTGGCTGCACGCTCGGAAACCGTGAAGTTGCCGAATCCGATGATGCGGACTTCGTCGCCGCTCTTCAGCGTGTGCGTGACAACTTCAAAAGTTGCGTCAACTGCTTCGCCTGCCTGCGCCTTGGTGAGGCCGGTCTTTTCTGCAACAGCTGCGATCAGATCGTTCTTATTCATAGCAGATACCTTTCTAAGAAACGGCAGAGTGCCGACGATTCCTGTCAGCGCCGTTGCGCGAAATTCGGGTGATTTGACTCGAAACGCAAGGCTTTTTTTCGCAGAAAACAGCCATTTCGACCGGTTTTTCAAAAGAAAAGCCCCGGTTTTGCCGGGGCTTTCCTGTTTTTGCGATGCAGCAAGGCTTTTAGTGGGCCAGAACACCCGACGTGTCGTCTTCTTTTCCACTCGCTTTGGTTGCCGCTTCCGCGGCGGTTTCATCCCATTCGATCGGCTCGGGCAAACGGACAAGCGCGTTTTTCAGCACCTCCTCCATGCTCGAGACCGGGATGATCTCAAGCGAGTTCTTGACCGAATCCGGGATCTCCGCCAAGTCCTTGGCGTTGTCTTCCGGGATCATCACCAGCTTGATGCCGCCACGCAGCGCAGCCAGAAGTTTCTCCTTCAGACCGCCGATCGGCAGGATCCGGCCCCGCAGGGTGATCTCGCCGGTCATGGCCACGTCCCGGCGAACCGGAATGCTGGTCAGGGTCGAGATCACCGCCGTTGCCATGGCGATACCGGCGGACGGACCGTCCTTCGGCGTCGCCCCTTCCGGCACGTGAACGTGGATATCCTTCTTGTCGAAGGTCGGCGGTTCAATGCCGTAGTCGATCGCCCGGGAGCGGACATAGGAGGCCGCCGCCGAAATCGATTCCTTCATCACATCCTTCAGGTTGCCGGTCACGGTCATCTTGCCCTTGCCCGGCATCATCACGCCCTCGATGGTGAGCAGTTCACCACCGACTTCCGTCCAGGCAAGACCGGTGACGACACCGACCTGATCCTCGAGTTCCACCTCGCCGTAACGATAGCGCGGCACGCCGAGATATTCCTCGACAACCTCCATCGTGACCCTGACGCTTTTCTTGTCGTTCATCAGGATATCCTTGACCGCCTTACGGGCCAGGGTTGCCATTTCGCGTTCGAGGTTACGCACACCGGCTTCGCGGGTGTAGCGGCGAACCACGAACTGCAACGCGTCATCATCGATGGAGAACTCGCCTTCGCGAAGGCCATGATCCTTTTCCGCCTTCAGGATCAGGTGCCGGCGGCAGATTTCCACCTTCTCCTGCTCCGTGTAGCCGGCGATCCGGATGATCTCCATGCGGTCCATCAGCGGACCCGGAATGTTCAGCGTGTTCGCCGTGGTCACGAACATCACGTCCGAAAGATCGTACTCGACCTCCAGATAGTGATCCATGAACGACGAGTTCTGTTCCGGATCGAGCACTTCCAGAAGCGCCGAGGACGGGTCGCCGCGGAAGTCCATTCCCATCTTGTCGATTTCATCGAGCAGGAAGAGCGGGTTGGACTTCTTCGCCTTCTTCATCGACTGGATGACCTTGCCGGGCATCGAGCCGATGTAGGTGCGCCGGTGACCGCGGATTTCGGCTTCATCGCGCACGCCGCCGAGCGACATGCGGACAAATTCACGGCCGGTCGCCTTGGCGATCGACTTGCCGAGCGAGGTCTTGCCGACACCGGGAGGACCGACGAGGCACAGGATAGGTCCGCGCAGCTTGTTGGCCCGGCTCTGCACCGCGAGATATTCGACGATCCGCTCCTTGACCTTATCCAGACCGTAGTGATCCGTGTCGAGCACCTTTTCGGCAAAGCTGAGGTCGTGTTTGACCTTGGACTTCTTGCTCCACGGAATACCGATCAGCCAGTCCAGGTAGTTGCGCACGACGGTCGCTTCCGCGGACATCGGGCTCATCTGCTTGAGCTTCTTGATTTCCGCGGCGGCGCGCTCGCGCGCTTCCTTGGTCAGCTTGGTCTTCTTGATCTTCTCTTCGAGTTCGGCCACCTCGTCCCGGCCGTCCTCACTGTCGCCCAGTTCCTTCTGAATGGCCTTCATCTGCTCATTCAGATAGTACTCGCGCTGGGTCTTCTCCATCTGGCGCTTGACGCGGGACCGGATGCGTTTTTCCACCTGCAGGACGGAGATTTCGCTCTCCATCATGCCAAGCACACGCTCGAGCCGTTCCGCGACGGAGACGACGCCGAGAATCTCCTGCTTTTCCGGGATCTTGATCGCCAGATGCGAGGCGATGGTGTCGGCCAGCTTGGAATAATCGTCGATCTGGTTGACCGCGCCGAGCACTTCCGGTGAAACCTTCTTGTTCAGCTTCACGTAGTTCTCGAATTCGGAGACGACGGACCGCGCCAGCGCTTCGACCTCGATGTCCTCGCCCTCACGCTCCGGCAGCACGGTCGCGGAGGCCTCGAAATAATCGGTCCGGTCGGAATATTCGCCGATCTCGGCACGCGCACCGCCTTCAACCAGCACCTTGACCGTGTTGTCCGGCAGCTTCAGGAGCTGCAGCACGGTTGCCAGGGTGCCGACATTGTAGATCTGGTCCGGATTCGGGTCGTCATCCGCCGCATTCATCTGGGTCGCCAGAAGAATGTGCTTGTCCGTGGTCATGACTTCTTCGAGCGCCTTGATCGACTTCTCGCGGCCGACAAACAGCGGCACAATCATGTGCGGGAAGACAACAATGTCACGCAGGGGCAAGACTGGATAGACAGCCGTGCCGTCCTGAGACGTGCTGTCGTGATCTGTGGCGCGAGTTTCTGCGTCGCTCATTTTTTTTCCTTTCTCGGCGTGTTTCGGCCCCACTCGATAAAAAGGCAACCAAAACACTTGAATACGGCTCCTGGACTGACATGTCCCGGTGGCCTGACCGCAGCACCCCGATCGGGCGCACTGACGATCCGCGCAAGCCGTCCGTTGACCTATTAGGTGGACACCTGACCTGCCGGTGTCAAGGCAATCGGGTTACGACGCCAGGTCTTGTCTGTTGACGAACAGCGCCTCCGGTGGAAAACGTGTTTCGAACAGCGCGAACACCTCAAAAGCAAAATGCCGCTCCCGGAGAAGCGGCACTTGGTCTTTGTTCAGTTCAGGTCATCCCGCCCTGCGCATCAGGCACTTGTGGCGGACGTCTCTTCCCGATCCTCGTAGATATAGAGCGGCCGGGCTTCGCCTTTCACCACTTCGGGAGAAATTACGACTTCCTTCACGCCCTTCAGGCCGGGGAGTTCGTACATGGTGTCGAGCAGAATCGATTCCAGAATGGAACGCAGTCCGCGCGCGCCGGTCTTGCGCTCGATCGCCCTGCGGGCAATCGCCTTGAGGGCTTCCTCGTGGAAGGACAGTTCCACCTGCTCCATCTCGAACAGCCGCTGGTACTGCTTGACGAGCGCGTTTTTCGGCTCCGTCAGGATGGTCACCAGGGCATCCTCGTCGAGATCTTCCAGCGTCGCGATCACCGGCAACCGGCCGACGAACTCCGGAATGAGACCGAACTTCAGCAGGTCTTCCGGTTCCAGAACGGAAAACAGCTCACCGATCCGCCGGTCTTCCGGGGCGTGAACCTGCGCCTGGAACCCGATGGACGTCTGGGTGCCGCGATCGGAAATGATCTTGTCCAGTCCGGCGAACGCGCCGCCGCAGATGAACAGGATGTTGGTGGTGTCCACCTGCAGGAATTCCTGCTGCGGATGCTTGCGGCCGCCCTGCGGCGGAACGGAAGCCACCGTGCCTTCCATGATCTTCAGGAGCGCCTGCTGCACACCTTCACCGGACACGTCCCGGGTGATCGACGGATTGTCCGCCTTGCGGCTGATCTTGTCGACTTCATCGATGTAGACGATGCCGCGTTGGGCACGTTCGACATTGTAGTCGGCGGACTGCAGCAGCTTCAGGATGATGTTCTCGACATCTTCGCCCACGTAGCCGGCTTCGGTCAGCGTGGTCGCGTCGGCCATCGTGAAGGGAACGTCCAGGATGCGGGCAAGGGTCTGCGCCAGAAGCGTCTTGCCGCAACCGGTCGGTCCGACCAGCAGGATGTTCGACTTTGCCAGTTCCACATCGTTGCTCTTCGATGCGTGATTGAGGCGCTTGTAGTGATTGTGGACCGCGACGGAGAGCACCTTCTTGGCACTGCCCTGCCCGATCACGTAATCGTCCAGAACGTCGCGAATTTCCTGAGGGGTCGGAATTCCGTCCCGCGACTTCACCAGCGAGGACTTGTTCTCCTCACGGATGATATCCATGCACAGCTCGACACATTCATCGCAGATGAAAACAGTCGGGCCGGCGATCAGCTTGCGCACTTCATGCTGGCTCTTGCCGCAGAAGGAACAGTAGAGCGTATTCTTTGAATCGCTGCCGCTGGCCTTGGTCATGTATTCAACCTCGCGTTATGGGGAGTGTTTCCCCTTATCTGTCCGGTCGCGGCCAAACGATGGCGGAACCGGTTCTGAAGCGACTCCAGATATCGCTTCACAATATGATGTCATCATGCTTCGCCATTAAAAATCAATATAGGTTTAAGGCAAAGATGAAAACCCGGCATCTCCTGGGGAATTTCCGGTCTTAATCGTGAATTTTCACATCCATGCTTAAGACCGGGTAATTCCGGTCAGCTCTCGCTGTCACCGCCAAGCGTCAGCCGGTCGGTGATTACCTTGTCGACAATGCCGAATTCCTTCGCCCTGTCGGCAGTCATGAAATTGTCGCGTTCCAGCGCGGTTTCCACCTGGTCCAGGCTCTGGCCGGTATGCTTCACGTAGATGTCATTCAGCCGGCGCTTCATGGCCAGGATTTCCTGTGCATGCAGCATGATGTCGGCTGCCTGGCCACGGAAACCGCCGGACGGCTGGTGCACCATCACGCGTGCATTCGGCAGAATGAAACGCATGTCCTTTTCGCCCGCCGCCAGCAGCAGCGAGCCCATGGACGCCGCCTGGCCGATGCACAGCGTCGACACGGCGGGACGGATGAACTGCATCGTATCATAGATCGCAAGCCCGGATGTCACGAGTCCACCCGGGGAATTGATGTAGATGGCGATTTCCTTGCTCGGGTTCTCCGCTTCCAGGTAAAGAAGCTGGGCGCTGACAAGGGTGGCCATGTGATCTTCGACCGGACCGGTCAGGAAGATGATGCGCTCCTTCAGCAGGCGCGAGAAGATATCGAACGCCCGCTCGCCACGGTTTGTCTGTTCGACAACCATCGGTACGAGCGTGTTCATGTAGATATCGACAGGATCCTTCATGCCTCATCCATATGCTTGAGAGAATGCCCGGATGAATCGCGGGCAGGACACAGACCGAGAAGCGCATCGTTTCAGGGCCTGACTCGAAAAAAGCGACACCCCGTATATATGGGATGTCGCCCTCAACGCAAAGTCATGACAGGTGCGGCGTGAAAGCAAGGTTAAATCCGGCGCCGCATCTGGGGATTACAGGGACAAAGTCGCTTACGCGTCGTCCTCGTCCTCGGCCACGAGCTTCTCCAGCTCTTCCTTGGTCACCGTCTTGTCGGTCACCTTGGCGAGTTCCAGCATGAAGTCGATGACTTTTTCCTCGTAGATCGGCGCGCGCAGGCTCGCCAGGGCCTGCTGGTTGTTCTTGTAGAATTCGAACACCTGCTGTTCCTGGCCCGGGAACTGGCGGACGCGGTCATACAGCGCCCGCTGAATTTCCTCGTCGGTCACCTGGATGTTGTTCTTCTCGCCGATTTCGGAAAGCACGAGACCGAGACGGACACGGCGCTCGGCGATCTTGCGGTATTCCGCCTTCGCCTCTTCTTCCGTGGTGTCTTCGTCCTCGAAGGTCTTTTCGTTGCGCTTCATGTCCTCTTCGACCTGTTTCCAGACGATGTCGAATTCGGACTCGAGCAGCTTGGACGGCAGTTCGAAGGAATAATGCTCGTCGAGCTTGTCCAGAAGCTGGCGCTTGACCCGCTGGCGGGTCATCTGACCGAACTGGCCCTCGATCTGGCCACGAACGATTTCCTTCAGCTTGTCGAGCGACTCAAGGCCGAGGCCCTTGGCGAACTCGTCGTCGATCTTGGCTTCGCCCGGCGCGGCAACTTCCTTGACGGTCACGTCGAAGGCGGCGGACTTGCCGGCAAGATGTTCTGCCGGATAGTCCTCGGGGAAGGCCACTTCGACAACTTTCTCGTCGCCGGCCTTGACGCCGATGAGCTGCTCTTCGAAGCCCGGAATGAACTGGCCGGATCCCAGAACGAGCTGGCCGTTCTCGTCTGCCCCGCCTTCGAACGGCTCGCCGTCGATCTTGCCCAGATAGGACATGGTCACGCGGTCACCATCCTTGGCGGCGCCCTTCTTGGCGTCGAACGGTGTGTTGTTCTTGGCGATCTCGGCAACCTGGTCGCTGACTTCCTCTTCGGCGATCTCGACGACCGGACGCTCGATTTCGATTCCGGAGAAATCGACAATCTCGAACTCGGGCAGAACATCGTAGGTCATCTTGAAGGACAGGTCGGCGTCGCCGGCCAGGATCTTCTCGGCATCATCTTCCGGCAGATCGATCTCCGGGGTCAGAGCCGGGCGCTCGGAGCGCTCCTCGACGGCCTTCTGGGTGGTTTCCTGGATGGTATTCGACAGGATTTCGGCCATGGCCTGACGGCCATACATCTTTTTCAGATGGCCGAGCGGAACCTTGCCCGGACGGAAGCCCTTGATGTTGGCCTTGGATTTCATGTCGGCCATGTAGTCGTCGAGCTTGGTGGCGAGATCGCCAGCCGGAATGTCGATTTTCAGCTCGCGCTTGAGGCCTTCGGAGAGGGTTTCGGTTACCTGCATGGGTTTTGTCGTCCTCGATCCCGAGCGGCAGTCCGCCCCGGAGGTTTCGTTATTTGATTCCGTGTGCCGCATTGCCCGCGCCTCCCTTTTTCCGGAAGCGTCCAAACGGCGATGCCTCGCCCCGAACGGAGTCCGGGACGCACGATGGGAGCGCGATAAAGGCTGGGGTGGAAAGTGTCAAGGGGAGAGCCCCCGATTGTGCCGCGCTCGCGGACAGATCCAACCCCGGAATCGGCCGGATGGAATCGGAATTACCCTTATTAAGAGAAATTTATTATCTTGCGACCAAAAAGAGAACCCCTGATAGAAATTACAGGATCAAGTTGCGAAACAACATCGGCAGCGCAGGCCGGTGTCCACACCAGCCAGTGATGCCCTCAAGGAGCGCCAGCAACATGAGCAATGACCCCACCCCCTCCCTTCCGACGGCCAACTATTTCGCAGTTTCGATCACCAACAATACGGCAAAGTCTGGCGGGGGCCTGGAAAACTCAAAGCTCTTTCTTTCCCTGGTGAGCCAGACCCAGGCCTATAAGTTCATCAAGCACAAGAACTCCAATAACAAAACGGTCTATCTGGCAACAACCGATACCCCGACCAGCGGCACCGTGGCTTCCATCCCGCTGTCGGACCTGATCAACCAGATTGAAGACAGCCTTGGGTTTTACGTGCAGGTCTTCGACGGCTCCCCGATCGAATTCACCGGCGGCCGGCTCTACTTCGCGGCCGAGGCCGACGCGGTGCCATATTCATCCGGCGCGCCCGGCGGCATCAGTCCGGATGCCGGGTTTGACTTCGATTTCATCGAGTTCACTGTCGACAGCACGACCAACCAACTCAATCTTGACACGACGCAGGTCGACCAGTTCGGCATGCCGATCTACCTGCAGGTCGACCCGGCGGTGCCTGATTTCGCAAACGGCACCGGTATCGTGCAGAATCTGACTCGCGAAGGCTACGAAGGTTCGACAAGCGCGGTCGATGGCGGCATCATCGGCGCTTTCAAGAATTATTGCTCAGGCTCGACTTCACCGTTCACGGCCTATCAAGGCGTCGCGCCCGCCGCTGCGCCGGCCGTGCAGCGTCTGCTCGCACCGCAGCATGTCATCGACGCCGCTTCCGGGGACCAGTCGACCGCCGGCCTGCGTGCCGCATTCGACGAGGCGCTCTACAGACTGTTCAATCGCTATTGTTCCAGCACCGGCGGGGGTGGACAAACGCTCTACCTGACCGGCAACGGAAACAATGGCTTCGAGATTTTCGCCGGAACAGTGATCACAGACTTCGAAATGGAAGACAACACGGGCACCAGGACGACCTACACGGTCTTCCAGTTCACCGGTACGGGCTACGAATACCTGCGCAGTGATTCCACCTTGAGCCCGGTCGGCTCCGGCGGCAAGGCGGTCTATCAGATTTACTATCCGTATTTCAGTGACAACGACAGCAACACCTTCAATACGGCCCTGACCTCTGCTTCCAGGGCGCCCTTCTGGTTCGGCGGTTTTCCAAAGGCATCCGCCGAATACAACCTGCCGATCACTTCGGCCGGCCGCATGGTTTTCGGCGCAAGTGGCTGTTTCGCCGACAACAGTTCTCAGAACGCCTACTATCAGACCAAGGCAGAGATGCCGGCAAATTTCGACCCGGTCATGCTTGGAAATCTCGAGAACCAGCTTGCGACAATGCTCAACCGTGGCGTTGCCCCGGACACCGGCAACACAAATCATCCCGAGAACCTGCATCCGCGCACCGGCTCGAACACCAACTACGACCTTATTTTCGTTGACCTGGCGAAGACACGGTCCAAGACGACCATTCCGCTGCAGGGAACTTTGGCCGGCGCGCAGATTTCCTACGATCCGGCAATCTTGCAGCCTGGTCCCGGGCAGGCCACTATCTGGAACAGCCTCTCAGGAACAATCCACTTCTACGACAAGACCAAGGCCGAATACGTTGAAATTCAGACCTTCAAGGCTGACCGGAGCAACGTCACCTCGTCCTTCACCCTGGCGGCCGTTACCTCTGCGGCAAACAAGGTCGACAGCGCAAACTTCGGCTTCGGCGGGGATGGTCAGGTCAATACGATCCAGTTCGACTGGGAAAGTGCGGTTGATCTGAGCGGTTCGAACCCTCCGCAAGTCAGCTTCACCTTCGACAGCGGGCAGAAGACAGAGGAAGCGCATTACGCGACGCTGCGCCTGTTCACCCCGTATGACCAGACAAAAACATACACGTTTGCGACCGGCGACCTGGGACCTAGTAGCAAATTTTCCAGCGGATTGACCGGTGCGGTTTCTGCCCAGAAGCCGACCACCGGCATGACCATAAGCTCAATCGGCCTGAGCAATCCAACCTACGTCTATCAGGCCGAGGCCAGTCAGCCGGATTCAATTGTCATCTACTCTCCGCAAGCGCTTCCGCAGGGCATCAACACGAGTATCCTGACCTTCTCCACCTTCTATCCGGTCGATACCGCCAACGCGCCTGTCGGCGGGTGGAACGCCTACGCCGCCTTCTTCCACATCGGCAACCCCGCCAGCGCGTACCCGCCTCCAACAGTCGACGGCAAGGGCTATGCCTTCGCCTATGACGACAATGGCGGCTACAGTTCCGACATCACCGTCACACTGCCGGATTTGCAACCAGACAAGCCCGCCGTCGCCACGGTATTGGAGCTCACCTTGCTGCCCTGGTGGGCACCGTGGACACACGGCTTTGAATCCGAGCGCGGCTAGCGTTGGCTGGATTTTTTCGGAATTCCGGATTTCTTCGGCACGGCAGAGGACACCTGGACCTGTCGTGCCGATAGCGCAGAATGCATGGCGCAGGTGAGAGGAGCGATCCAGAACCGCGCTCAAGCAGCCCGAAGGGCGGTAGCGCCAATAAAAATGGTGCGGATGGAGGGACTTGAACCCCCACGCCTTGCGGCACCAGAACCTAAATCTGGCGTGTCTACCAATTTCACCACATCCGCATCACCAGGCACGCGCCCGTGATTGAAGCGGGGCCTTAATAGCATCGCTGTTTTTTCCGTCAAAGGAAAAACCAGCCCTCCCTCAGGCCGGTCCGGATCTCTCCACAAGCGCCTGGATCGCGGGTTTCAATGCGGGGGCTAGATCCTCCGCCGTCAGGCCCGGCCCGGCGTGCCGGCCGGCCTCGCCATGCAGCCAGACCGCCTGGCAGGCAGCCTCGAATGCGGGGACGCTCTGGGCCAGAAGGCCGGCCACGATGCCGGCAAGCACGTCGCCCGATCCGGCAGTCGCCAGCCAGGGCGGGGCATTGCGGTTGATCGCGGCGCGCCCGTCCGGAGCTGCAATGACCGTATCGGCGCCCTTGAGAACAACGATTGCCCCGGACCTTTCGGCGGCCGCGCGGGCACGCGCGAGCTTGCCGCCGGAAAGATCGGGAAACAGACGGGCGAATTCGCCCTCATGTGGCGTCAGAACCGTCGATCCCGAACCGTTCGCCACCAGGGCGAACAGCGCCGCAGGATCTTCGGAAAAGCTGGTCAACGCGTCCGCATCCAGCACCACCGCCCGCCCGGCTCCCAGCAGGGTGGCGACGGCAGTACGGGCCGCCTCCCCGACACCGTAACCCGGCCCGATCAGCACCGCGTTGAACCGCCGGTCATCCAGCATCCCCGAAATGGCGTCCACGTCGGCGACCTTTTTCAGCATCACCGCTGTCAGGTGGCTAGCATTGACCATCAGCGCGCCCGGCGGCGAGGCCAGCGTCACCAGCCCGGCGCCGGCCCTCAGCGCGGCGCCGGCGGACAGGCGCGCGGCACCGGTGGCCGAAACAGGCCCGCCGAACACAAGCGCATGTCCCCTGGAATACTTGTGCCCGCACGGGTCGGCTTGCGGCCACGCGTCCAGCCAAAGTTCCGGCACGTTGACGAAGGTTGCCGGGGCAATCTTCACAAGGACCTCGGCCTTGATGCCGATATCGGCCACGACGATCGCGCCGCCAAGCGCCCTGCCCGGATAAAGCAGGTGACCGGGCTTCTCGCGGAAGAAGGTGACGCTCGTCGTCGCCTTGATCGCCTGCCCCGCAGCCGAGCCGTCCGCCCCGTTCACTCCCGACGGCAGGTCGACGGCAACAACAGGCCTGCCGGACGCATTGACGGCGGCAACGATGTCCGCGAGCGGCCCCTCCGGCGGCCTGTCGAGACCGGCACCGAACAGGGCGTCCACGATCAGGTCCGCCCGGTTCACCGCCGCAGCAAGATCCTCCGCAATCCGGTCGTTCACCAGCAGGCGAGCGTGCGGCAGGCCCATGCGCCGGAAGGCCTCCCGCGCATCGCCCTTCAGGTTGTCCGGTGACGTGAGCAGCCGCAGGTCGATGTCGTAACCGGATGCCTTCAGGCATCGCGCGGCGATGAAGCCGTCGCCGCCGTTGTTGCCCGGGCCGCACAGCACCAGAATGCGGGCGCCGGGAGACACCAGCCCGGCAGCGGCCCACGCGACCGCCTGGCCTGCGTTTTCCATCAGGTCAATTCCGGAGATGCCCCCCTCAATGGTCCGCCGGTCCGCCGACGCCATTTCCACCGGGGACAGGAGAGCTGCGGCGTGGCGACGAAAGTTTGGGGTCATATGCGCAAATCTCCCTTTGCAATCATTGGCTTCACCATCTTGGCACGCCTCGCCCGGAACGAAGAACAGTCCGTGTGGCCGGATCTTCCAATTGGCCGGATCTGTCGTCAGGCCCGTTTCAGCGGAACCGAAATGCTGACGGCCACGCCACTGGCGTTGAACTGCCTGTCGAACCTGCCACTCATTTCACCACCGATCAGAGCCTCGATGAGACGGCTTCCGAAGCCGAAAGTCTGCGGCGCGGCGACTTCCCTGCCTGTTTCCTCCCGCCAGTCCAGTTCCAGCCGCGCACCATCCGGACCGACCTCGGTTCTCCAGGTGACCTCGAAGCAGCCGCCATCATTGAAGACTTCCGAATATTTCATCGCATTGGTCGCCAATTCATGAAACACGAGCCCCAGCGCATGCGTCCCGGTTTCATCGAGCTGCACGGCCGGACCCTCCAGCCTGACGTTGCCGGCGCCGTCGCCGAAGACCTGCTGGAGTTCCTGCAGCAGCAACGCCCTGAGATCGGCTTTCGCCCAATGTGAGCGTGTCAGCAGGTCCTGTGCGTTGGCCATTGCTTGCAGACGGGCCCCGAAGGATTCGCTGAACGCCTCCAGATCCTGTGATGCCCCTGCGGTCTGGCGGGCAATGGCCAGGATGCGCGCAATCGAATTCTTGATCCGGTGCTTCATTTCCTGAAGCATCAGATCCTTCTCCTGGATCGTTTTCTCCGACATCTCCTTCAACCGCCGGTTCGCTTCCCTGGCCTTCAGCCTTGAGCGGACGGAGACAGCCAGTGCCGCGGAAAAGAGCAGCGAGACGGCGCCGAGCATGAAAGTGCGCCAGTAGGCGAAACCGTTCTGCCGCGGCGCGGCGTCGATAACGGAGATTTCCCACGCCCGGCCGCCGACATCGATCTGCCTGGTCGCCAGATAGGCCGCGTCCCCGGCCTTGTCGGAAAACGCCTCCGATTCAAACAGCAGCTCCGGCGCGGTGTCCGTGACATCCACGGTGCGCACCAGGACCGGAACGGGCGTCGGCAATGTCAGTGCGGCCGAGTGCAAATCTCCGGCCCGGAACGGCGCGTAGACGAAACCGTCGATGAAATCCTCTCCGTTGAAGGTTTCGCCCGATCGAGCGCCGGCCGCGCTCAGCGGCAAATAAGCCAGAAAACCGGTTTGCTTTTCCTCGGTGATCTCCTGGACCAGCATGACCGGTGCGGACGCACTCACGTTGAGAGTGTCGGCGGACGTGAGCATGGCCGTGCGGCGAACCGCGTCGCTGAACATGTCATAGCCCAGAGCGGCCTTGTTGCGAACGTCGAGGGGTTCCAGCAGAACGATCGGCGTCCGGTGGTCCTGCCCCTCCCGGGGCCAGACCGGACGCTCGAGATCGTAGTTCCGGTGCAGTTCGCGAACCGCCTCGTCTTCGTTGCCGGACTTTATCAGCCGGGCGAACCCGATCCCCTGCATACCCGACAATTTCCCCTTCAGGAACAGGCCGAGGGCAAAGCTCTGAAACTTGCTCCGGGTGATTTCCGCGCCGTCGGCACCGAGAAACGAATGTGTCGCGACAATGAGCGAAAAATTCTGCTCGGTCCGGTCCCGGATACGGTCCACCGCATCGTCGGCAAGGATTTCGAATGCCTGCCGCTGCGAGGTCCGCTCGGACTCCAGAATGACGTAGGTAAGGGCCAGTCCAATCGCAGCGCTTGCCACAAACACGAGAAGTGGGATGTGCTTCTTCATACCCGCAGGTCCTATCAGAATGGCGAACATCGCAGGGGTAGAGAGTTCCCCGTTTGCTGACAACAGAAATCACGTTTCCAGCAAGCAGAACAGGCGTTTATAAACTCCTGAAGACTTTTCATGGCGATCCGGTGACACATTCCCCAAAGGCACCTTGAACAGTCCGGGTCAAGATTGGTCAGGTGCCGGCTCGCCGGAAGGACAGGCTTGAACCGCACACGTCAGTCCAGCGTCTCGAAGGAGCGCTGCCTGACGTTATAGTCGGCGCTCGGAAACACCAGTCTGTATTCCTCTCCGGATGCCGTCGCGGCGAATTCCGCATGACCGCTCAGGGACTGGGGCACAATCTGCTCAAGCAGCAGGCTGGAAAACTCGGCGCGCTTTTCCTCATGGTTCACCTGCCCGGCAAAAGCGGAGTGTTCGCCATCCGCGAGCCAGGTGACCACCAGTTCGTCGCCATCGTCGCCACGGCGGGTCCGGCAGGACAAGTGGATCTTCTGGGCTCCGGACAAGGGATTCCGGCGCCTTGACCGCAACAGCAGCTCATGAAATCCGAGCCCCATGTAAAGGGCCGCATTCGGCGTCAGCATCTCGTTGCCTCCCGAAAACGCGACTTCGGTCTTGCCGCCGGCGTGAGGAAGCGCGCTCTGCGCCTGTGCCAGTTCCCGGACCCGGACACCGAACCAGTCGGCCTCCGTAACGAGATCCTGCGCATTTGACAGAGAGAATATACGCCCCCGGAATTCCGACAGAAAGTCTTCGGTCGACGTGGAATACCTGGCGGATTGCGTCGCGAGCCCCTGTATCACAGCCAGAAGGTTCTTGGACCGGTGACTGACTTCCAGCAGGAGGTCCTTGAGGATCTGCTCCCGCCGGCGCGTCTCCGTGATGTCGACGATGGTCGTCAGGACCTGCAGACTCTTGTCCAGCGCCGGTACGGTTTCGACATGCATCTCGAACACCCGGTTCTCCCCTGCGGTCGCCTCGAGCTTGACCGGCTTTCCGCTCGCCAGGGATCTTTTCTTGACATCGGTCAGCCGCGCGCCGAGCGATGTGCCGAACACGGTCTCGTCCGCCGGTGTTTCGCCGTTGGCGACCCTCCAGATCGAAGGAAGATTTGCGATATAGAGGTAGTTCAGCTGATCATCCTGCAACGTCACGCAGGCGCGCGAGCGCAGCAGGGCGAGAATGAGATATTCGCGAAGCTGATGATCAGACTGGCTGGCGTTGTGCCAAGTTAGCCTGCGCACTTTGATCCCCACACAATCGATACATCCGGATAGGGGAAAATCGATAGGCCTCCCTGCATCCGATGCGAGATATTTTTCTGGCCTTTGGCAAATGCGCAAGAGGCCGGTCCGTCAACCCCGCCGGAGCTTGTTTTGAACATCGGGTTTCCAAGCCGGGCTGTCAACGGACAGTCCCCGGAAAGGTTCCGGGTCTGTCCCCCTGACGAAGCGACCCGGCCAGGCGTCCGGAGCGACCTTTTTCCGGCACGGGCCTTGTGCCTGGCGCGCACTTCCCCCTCAGCCGGACGACCGGATCATTTTCAAATTAGCACATTAATTAGGCGCTTTGCATATTTATTGGTCTTCTGATACGCCTTCACCCGAGCCTCTGCTGACGTCATGGGGCGCGTTTGCCGCTTTTAGTGGCGGAAATCCCGGATCCGCAGATTTTTCAAGGAGGTGCCCTCCGATTGGCACACATCGTGCTTTAGTGGGTGCAACGGTCCCGTCCGGGCCCGGCGGATTGAATTGATCCGCATGTCCGGAAAAGGTCCTGCCGACTACCTGGCCTGTTTAGTGGAGAGAGACACAAGGTGATGAAAAAGATCGAGGCGATCATCAAACCCTTCAAACTGGATGAGGTCAAGGAAGCCCTGCAAGAGGTTGGCCTCCAGGGCATCACGGTGACGGAAGCCAAGGGCTTCGGCCGACAGAAGGGACATACGGAGCTTTACCGGGGCGCCGAATACGTCGTCGACTTTCTACCGAAGGTGAAGGTCGAAATCGTCCTGGGCGACGACATGGTCGAAAAGGCCGTGGAAGCCATCCGCTCCGCCGCCCAGACCGGCCGCATCGGCGACGGCAAGATCTTCGTTTCCAACATTGAGGAAGCGGTTCGAATCCGGACGGGCGAGTCCGGCATCGACGCTATCTGACCCACCATTCCGGCACCCGCCGGTATTCCAGATTCCGGTCCGGCGTCCGAGAGCCAAATCTTGGGACAAGTCTGCCTGACCGGAACCAAACCCAACCGTTCACACGAAAAATCAAAGGGATGGATACTATGACCACTGCCGCTGAGGTCCTGAAGGAGATCCAGGAAAAAGACGTGAAATTCGTCGATCTGCGCTTTACCGACCCGAAAGGCAAGATGCAGCACGTCACCATGGACGTCGCTCTTGTCGACGAAGACATGTTTGCTGAAGGCGTGGCCTTCGATGGCTCGTCAATCGCCGGCTGGAAGGCCATCAACGAGTCCGACATGATGCTGATCCTGGATCCGGAATCCGCTCACATGGACCCGTTCTTCGCCCAGTCCACCATGGCGATCTTCTGCGACATCGTCGATCCGGTCACCGGTGAAGGCTACAACCGCGATCCGCGCATGACCGCGAAAAAGGCAGAAGCCTACGTCAAGTCCGGCGGCTTCGGCGACACGATCTTCGTCGGTCCGGAAGCCGAGTTCTTCATGTTCGACGATGTCCGTTTCAACGCGGACCCGTACAACACCGGCTTCATCCTGGACAGCTCCGAACTGCCGTCCAACATGGGCTCCGAATACGAGACCGGCAACCTCGGCCACCGTCCGCGCACAAAGGGCGGTTACTTCCCGGTCCCGCCGGTCGACAGCGCGCAGGACATCCGTTCCGAAATGCTGTCCGTCATGGGCGAAATGGGCGTTCCGACCGAAAAGCACCACCACGAAGTGGCGGCTGCCCAGCACGAACTCGGCATGAAATTTGACCACCTGACCCGGTGTGCCGACAACATGCAGGTCTACAAGTACGTCGTGCATCAGGTCGCTCATGCCTATGGCAAGACCTCGACCTTCATGCCCAAGCCGGTCTTCGGCGACAACGGCACCGGCATGCACTGCCACCTGTCCATCTGGAACAACGGCGAGCCGAGCTTCGCCGGCAACCAGTATGCCGACCTGTCCGAATCCTGCCTGTACTTCATCGGCGGAATTCTGAAGCATGCCAAGGCCCTGAATGCCTTCACCAACCCGTCGACCAACTCCTACAAGCGTCTGGTCCCGGGCTACGAGGCGCCGGTTCTTCTGGCCTACTCCTCGCGCAACCGCTCCGCGTCCTGCCGTATTCCCTTCACGGCGTCGCCGAAAGCCAAGCGTGTTGAAGTCCGCTTCCCGGATCCGACCGCGAACCCGTATCTGTGCTTCTCCGCGCTGCTGATGGCCGGCCTTGACGGGATCAAGAACAAGATCCATCCGGGCGACGCCATGGACAAGAACCTCTACGACCTTCCGCCGGAAGAGCTCTCCGAGATTCCGACCGTCTGCGGCTCGCTTCGTGAAGCCCTGGAAGCCGTCGATGCGGATCGTGAATTCCTGAAAGCCGGTGGCGTCTTCGACGACGACCAGATCGACGCCTACATCGAACTGAAGATGGAAGAAGTCGACCGTTACGACATGACCCCGCATCCGGTCGAATTCGACATGTACTACTCCGTCTAAGCCTCGCGCTTTTCGGAAAAGAAAGCCCCGGCCTGACGGCCGGGGCTTTTTTATTGACATGGCTGCGGGCGATCTAGCTCGCTCGCAGCCAGTCCGCCAGCGACGGCCGTTTGCTCCGTCCCCGGCCCCGCATGGCCGGCGACGAGATCATCGCGTTCAGAACCGCCTCCTGTGTCGTTTCGGCCGCTGCCTGGAACAGAAGATCGATCCGGCCCTCCCGCAGACAATCGCGCACGATGAAATCGCGCTCTTCAAAATGTGAAATTCGCTGCGCTGTCGAAAACGCCAGGGCAATATCGCCGCTGCCATTGCCGTAATAGGCGCCGAGCCGGGCAAGACCGGCCCCTGCCCGCTTCGCGACCCGCTTCAGTTGCCGGCTTTCCAGCGGAACGTCCGTTGCCAGCACGACGATCACCGAACCGCGTTCTTCCTCCGGATGTTTGTCCTTGGGATGCGGCCTGCGCCCGTCCGGCAGAACAAGATCGCCGGGCTTGCCGAAATTGGCCAACACCAGAGCTCCGAGCGTGAACGGGCCACCGTCCAGTTCAAGGACACGGGATGCCGTGCCGATGCCACCCTTGAAACCGAACGCGCTCATGCCGGTGCCGGCGCCGACGCTGCCCTGTGCGCAAACGCTCGACGCGGCGCTGAGCGCGGCGTCGGCTTCCGCCTCGCAGAGGGCCATTGCCTGGATGTCGCTCAGGTAGCCGTCATTGCATTCCAGCACCACCGGATTGACCGTGCCGGTCGAGCGGCCGATTTCGGGATTTTCGGAAATTGCCCGGCGGATCAGTGCATTGACCCCGGTGCCCACTGCGAACGTATTGGTCAACAGAACAGGTGTTTCCAGTGTACCGAGTTCCTCGACCTGGACGAGCCCTGCACTTTTGCCGAACCCGTTGATCACCTCGACAGCCGCCACAAGCTTCTCGCGGAAGATGTTGCCCTGATGGGGCACGATGGCGGTAAAACCGGTTCTGAGATCGCCCGCGTTCACCGTCAGATGACCGATCGAAAGTCCTTCGATATCCGTGATGGAATTGGACCTGCCGGTTTCAAGGGAACCGCAAACGAGGCCGAACGACCTGGAAGGAGAAAGTTTCAGTTCAGACATGAGGCACCGGGTTTGAAAATCGTTGACCCGACTTGATAGGCTGGAATGACCGCGGCACAAACGAAAAAGCCTCCCGAAGGAGGCCATTCCCGTTCCGATTTGTGGTTGGCTCAGTAGCAGACCCGCCGATGCGCGACGACGACGTGACGGCCGTAGTAGGGATCCCAGCGGGTCACCGGACGCATCGTGCAACGGACCGGTGCACGGTAGCGCGGGCGCGCCTGGCCGGCGATGATGGCTCCGGCTGCGAGGCCGAAAATGGCACCTGCGGCAACCGCGCCGGCACGGCGGTTGCCGGCATGGGCTTCATTCGGCGTTATGGTGACGGCAGTTGTTGCAACGGTGGCGACAGTGACGGCGGCGATGGCAAACTTGCGAAACATGTCTTGTCCTTTCCTGTGGCTCGCAGCGGGCTCCTCGCCGCTGATGAAATGACCCTACGCCAAGGACGCGCTCCCCGATGTGACCACAATCACGTCGGATCACTTTCGCGGAAACATGATAGGAAGAGCAGACACAGACCACGTTTTCAGTTTTATCGGAGAGTTTTGCATGTGGGTGATCATGGCCGTTTCCATTCAGCTTCTGTCCGGCCCCAATGTCTGGGCCGTGACGGACCAGGGGACGTTTCAAGGTGAAGTCGATTGCGAGGCGGCACTGGCCGAAGCCGTCCCGCGCACGCTTTCGGACGGCATGCGGCTGGCCTGGGAACAAAGCGAGCTGAAATTCATCTGCGTCAAGGCGCGCGATGCCGGATCAGGCGCAAACTGAGCGGATACAGCCTGTCCGTCCCGTTTTTCCGGGACGTGCAATTTACAAGTTATGCCGCACGCGCTAGAGCACGTCGGAACGGGCACCGGAGGGTGCACACGGCTAATTTCACGGACAGGCAGGCATGAGCGCGTTCAAGTCGGACTTTCTAAACGTTCTTTCGGAACGCGGTTTCGTTCATCAGATTTCCGACCCCAAGGGTCTGGATGCGCTTTGCGCGAAGGAAACCGTCACCGCCTATATCGGTTTCGACTGCACGGCGCCGAGCCTGCATGCAGGCTCTCTTGTTCCGATCATGATGCTGCACTGGTTCCAGCAGACCGGACACCGGCCGATCACGCTGATGGGCGGCGGCACGACCCGGGTCGGCGACCCGTCCGGCAAGGACGAATCGCGCAAGATGCTGACCGACGCGGCGATCGAGGACAACAAGGCCGGTATCCGCAAGGTTTTCGAGAAACTGCTCACTTTCGGCGACGGCCCGACCGACGCCATCATGCTGGACAATGCGGACTGGCTGCTGAAGCTGAACTATGTCGATTTCCTGCGCGAGATCGGCCGGCATTTCTCGGTCAACCAGATGATCCAACGGGATTCCGTCCGCCTGCGCCTCGAGCGCGAGCAGCATCTGTCGTTCCTGGAATTCAACTACATGTTGCTCCAGGGTTACGACTTTCTGGAGATTTACCGGCGCACCGGCTGCCGTCTTCAGATGGGTGGCTCCGACCAGTGGGGCAACATCCTGTCCGGCACGGACCTCGTGCGCCGCATCGAGGAAACCGAAGCCTTCGCCCTCACCTCGCCGCTGCTGACAACCTCTTCCGGCGCGAAAATGGGCAAGACCGCCTCGGGCGCCGTCTGGCTCAACGAGGAGCAGCTGTCCGCCTATGACTACTGGCAATACTGGCGCAACACGGAAGACGCCGACGTCGAGCGCTTCCTGAAACTCTTCACGATCCTGCCCCTGGATGAAATCGTCCGTCTGGCCGCTCTGGAAGGGTCCGAGGTCAACGAGGCGAAGAAGGTTCTCGCCACGGAAGCGACCGCTCTGATCCATGGCCGCGAAAAGGCCGAAGCTGCGGCGGAAACGGCCCGCAAGGCCTTCGAGGAAGGCGCCTCCGCAGCGGGCCTGCCCACCATCGAAATCCCCAGACAGGATCTCGAGGCCGGCATCGGCGTTCTTTCGGCATTCGTCACCGCCGGCCTGTGTGCTTCCAACGGCGACGTCCGCCGCAACATCAAGGGCGGCGCCGTCAGGATCAATGACAAGAGCGAACAGAACGACAAGCGGCAGCTGACAGCAGACGACATGACCGCAGACGGGATCATCAAGCTCTCGCTCGGCAAGAAGAAACACGTCTTGCTGAAACCCGTGTGACAGTCCGGAAACGCCGCTCTGTCTTGGAACAGTGTTTTTTCAAGCCTCGCCCTGAGCCGGGGCGACTCACTCAGTTCGCCTGAAACTCGAACATCTTTCGGAAGATACCCGGTGCGATCGCCGAGATCGGATTGACGGACAGCACCGGGTCCGAGACCGAACCGGACAGCCGGTAGGTCACCCCGATCAAGCCCTCCCCGGATCCGCCACCAAGCGCAAACCCGAGCAGGGGGATCTTGGCGAAGAAATTGTTGAGGGCATAGATCGGCACAAAGGTGCCCGTCAGGCTCAACGTCTGCTTTGCGAGGTCTACCGTGCCACTCACGGTCCCGCCGAGTGCGTTGCCCTGCAAGGCCCCCCGGCTGATCGTCAATGAATCGCCTTCCCGGGTGAAATTGATGTCGAGCGTATCGAAACTGGCACTGCCGGAAGCCTGGTTGGTGAGGGCCGCGGATCCGTTCTGATCGAGCTTGGAGCGGTTCTGTTGCCGGATCCGTTGAATGGCGGGATCCTCGGTAATCTGCAGCGAACGCACGTTGAACTCACCCACCCAGCTGTCTTCGTCTGCCATGGCGACATCAAGTTCGCCCTGCCCCCCGCGCATGCGTTCGTAAAGGTCGAGAAAGCGCAGTGTCGCGCCGGTATTGGCAAATCTGCCCTTGGCTGACTGGGCCGCGTTCTGTTCGGTGACAACAAACTCGAAATCCGAACGGCCATTCACAAGCCCTTTCAGATCCGCCGACTTCAACCCTTTGGCGCCGGTTTCGACCTTGCCGGAGAATTTTTCAATATGCTGGCTGTTGAAACCCGTGACCCGGTCGATGGTCGCCGAGATCCGGGTTCCACCGGAAAAATCGCCCGCGCCCTGGCTTCCGCCGGGGCTGCGCATGCTGCGGATCAGCCCGCGCCCATCGAACGCCGCCCCAGCAAAAATGATGTCGAAACGGCCGTCGGTGGCGCGCACGATATCGACCTCGATGTCATCCCCCGGGCGCAGCTTGAACGTGCCGAAGGTGGCGTCGACCAGATCGCCTGCCTCGGACAGGTTCATGTGACCGGCCACATGAACCCCTTCGGAGATAAGCTTGAACTCCCGGATCTTGCGCTTGCCATCCGTCTCCAGCAACCTGAAGGTCGCCGTTGCCGGGACCCCCTTGGCCTTCTGCCAGCCCAGTGCCTGCAGGTGCACATCCGTCCGTTCCAGATCGACAACGAATTCCTGTTCGTCGCCGGCCTTGGCAACGCTGAGGGTCATGCCGCCGTCGAGGAAGGCTGTCAGGTCGACGCCCTTGTCCTTCAATTGCGCCGCGGTCACGCTCACCACGACATCCTGCCTGGCCGCGACACCGGATTCGCCAAGCGGCACGACCAGGTCGATATCTGCCTGGAAGCCGTCCAGGATTCCCTTGCCCGTGATGGCCACCTGATCCCGGTCCGCTTCCAGCAGGACATTCGCGTCGCGCACCGTGTGCCCCATGATCGGATCACCATCGGTGAAATCGTTCAGTTCGCCCGTTGCCCGCCAGGCGACCGACTCCAGATCAATCTGGTTTTCCAGCGGGAACGTCGCGTCGATGACGAGATTGCCGGAACCTTCGACCTTGGCGGCCTTCAGGCCGGCCCGCTCCAGCACCTTGAAGGGTGCACTGTTCATCATCGAGCCCAGATCCAGCGCGGCGCCTTCCAGATGAGCGGTAACCTCCGCGATCTTGCCGTCTCGTTGAGGCAGATTGAGGATCCTGAATTCACCTTCCGGAACCGCCACCGCACCACCCGAGACGGCCTCCGCCGTCCCGCGACTGGCGCGAACGGTCAGGACCTCGTTCTCGACGGTCAGCGTTCCGGACAGGCCGCTGATTTGCGGGACGTCTCCGACCGGGGTCACGGCACTGCCGGAAAAGGTCATGTCCAGCCGCATGTCGTCACCCGACCAGCCGGCTTCCGGATCGCGGGGATCGAATGCCGGCGGACGGAGCGCACCCGTGTAGGATATCGTCTCGATAAGGCCGCTCTTGATCCGCTCGTTGACCCAGCGCCGCGCCGGCGGAACAAGCGTGATCGGCCAGAGCTGCTTGGCAACGGCAACCGGTATTTGCGCACCATCGGCGGCGATCGCCAGGTAAGGCCCGTCGGGCGTGATCTGTACGGTCGCCACACCTTGGGCGACAGCTTTTCCCGACTTGGCGAAAAAACGGTCGACGGACAGCAATCCGATGCGCGGATCGAAGCGCGCTCGCACCTCGATATCGTCCATCATGTGCGGCAGTTCGGGGACGTCACTGGATCCGAACTGCGGGTTTTTTGAACTCAGGTTTATGGCCCACTCCGGAGTATCGCCGGCACCGGGTGTCACCGTCCCCGTGAACGAAACTTGCGTATTGCCGCGAATGACATGCGACGGGGTGATCTCGATCTCACGCTGTCCCTGCTGAAACAGGAGAGACAGCGCGGCGTCGTCAAACGCGACGATGGTCTTGCCAAGCTGGAACCAGCCATCGCGGACACGCGCCACCGCGTTTGCGGACAAGAACTGCCCCTCCCCGGTCAACCGGCTTTCGATTTTCGCGGAGGCCGGCAGTCCCAGGCCCTTGCCCTGCACAGCATTCGCGTCTGATCCCAGAAGCTCGGCCAGGGTGATGCCGTTGACCACCACGCCGATATTTTTCTGCCGCGCGCCTTCCGGCGCGCTGCGGGCCAGTTCCATCCGCCAGGTCGAAACGTCCCCCGCAACCTTGGCATAGGCGCGAATGGTCCGGTTGCTCCCCCGGAAGATATCCGCTTCGATCTTGCCGAAGTGCCGCGGGCTGTCCCCGGCCAGTTCCACGGAAGCGTCCCTGATCCGGACGAACCGCAAGCCGCGGCGGGCGAACTGATCGTCGATAACGTCACTGACCTGGTCGACCGCTTCCATGAGCGGTTCCATTTCCGGCACCTTTGCAGGCCCCGCTTTCAGCTCAACTTCGACATGCGGCTGTTCGAGATCCAGCCAGGTAAAATGGACATCGCCTTCAAGCAGCGAATCGCGGTTGATGGGCGCCGTCAGTTCCGGCAGGCTGATGCGCACCGGCGAGGCACCGTCAATCCTGGCCTCAACATCCCGCAGAACGATATTGATCCCGTCCGGCGCGGTGACGTTCCAGACTTGCATATCCCACCGACAGGTCCACGGGACCGCGTGTTCCCTGATAGGCGAGCACGCTCCCCAGCAACGGAACGCGCACAGGTCCGGAGGCGAACAGCGCGATCACTCCGCCAAACAGACAAATCACGACCGCCGCCGCAACGAGGCGCCAGCGTCGCTTCTTGCGCTTTTGCGGCAGGTCCCGAACCGGTTCTGCTGATCCGCCGTTTTCTGGCAAAGACGTCAATCCAATGTTCTGTCCGTGTGCGTATTACAGTCGTTTTGGTTTGCCACGGACCATGGCTCCGGGCTAACTCGGGGCAGCATTGCACGAGTCGCCGACCGGCCTATGATACTGCGAAAGCACCCTGAAAAGCGACTGCATCACATCAGGAACCAGCCGCAAACCGGCATTAACGCACAAACTTTGACGGAAGGAAGGCATCATGGGCGAATTGGCCGTAGGGGAAACCGCACCGGAATTTGATCTTGAAGGCAGCGGCGGCGAACGGATCGCCCTGAGTGCTCTCAGGGGCCACCCCGTGGTGGTCTATTTCTACCCAAAGGACGACACCCCCGGATGCACCAAGGAGGCCATCGCCTTCACGGACCTGATCGCGGAATTCCGGAAAATCGGCGTCACGATCATCGGCGTATCCCCCGACACCGCGGCGAAACACGACAAGTTCATTGCCAAACACGAGCTTGCCGTGCGTCTGGCCGCCGATACCCAGACCGGAACCGCCGCGGCCTATGGCGTCTGGGTTGAAAAATCGATGTACGGCAAGAAGTACATGGGCGTCGAACGCGCGACATTCCTCGTGGACGCGGATGGCAAAATCGCGCAGGTCTGGAGGAAGGTGAAGGTACCCGGCCACGCCGAGGCTGTTCTGGAAGCCGCCCGGGCACTTTGACCGCCGAGAGAAAAATGCCCGGGGAGCTCATGTCGGACACCGCTGAAACAGGGCTGCCCCGGAGCCTGGTCGCCGGCGCCCGCGCCATCGTCGCGTCCGGGGACACCGCGGAAAAGGTCCGGCTGGCCTACACCGTTTCGAAAGCCTGGTTCCAACGGGACCTGGCACTCGGATCGACAGCCCTGGGCCGCCCCATGCCGGACCGGCCCGGACGTCCTCAGAAACCGGACCTGCGTGCCCCCCGCGACATGCCCAGGCGCAACATGAAGGGCAAGGCAGGCCGCGTTGCCCTGATACATTCGCTCGCCCATATCGAGCTGAATGCCGTCGACCTGACCTGGGACCTGATCGGGAGATTCGCCTCCGTGCGCCTGCCCAGGTCCTACTACGACGACTGGGTCCGGGTCGGCCTCGAGGAGGCCAAGCATTTTTCCATGCTGCAGGACAGGCTGGCAAAACTCGGCGCCGCCTATGGCGACCTGCCGGCCCACGACGGACTGTGGCAGGCAGCCCAGGACACCGGACAGGATCTCGCCGCCCGCCTGGCGATCATCCCCCTGGTGCTGGAAGCCCGCGGCCTCGACATCACGCCGCCGATGATCGCCAAGGCGCGCGAGATCGGTGACGAGGACACCGCGAAGTGCCTCGATATCATCTACCGGGACGAGAAGAATCACGTCGCTTTCGGTGCAAAATGGTTTCGCTATCTGTGCGACCGGCAGGGAATCAGACCGGAACCGGCGTTCCACGGCTATGTCCGCCGACACTTTCGCGGAGCTCTCAAGCCGCCTTTCAATGATCGGGCCCGGTCCGAAGCCGGACTAACTCCCGGTTTTTACAAGCCTCTTGCGCCAATAATCGGCTAGAATTGCGCGCCGAGAAGACGAATTGTTAACCTTACCAAACTCTAATCAGACTCAGTTGTATTGCAGGATGCAGGCAGTGACTGAGTGACCATGCTAAAGCGGCCAGAAACCACCCGACCCAATCGGACGTCCGGAGCCCCACCGCACCATGCGGCGTTGGGCAAAGGCGCCAAGACGACCACGTACAACGTGCGACCGTTGCACCTTGTCTGCGGCGCGCTTGCCTGCGTGACCGCGACACTGACCCTGGCCGGGACCATCGGATACTATCTCCTTCGCAGCGACATCATTGCCGAGGCCAGCGCCGAGCGCACCGAGCTCGTGCTGGAATATCAGGACCATATCGACCGCCTGCGGACGGAAATCGAGATCCTGACAAGCCGGCAGATGGTCGATCGGGAAACCGTGGAAATTCAGGTAATGGACGTGTTGCGCCGCCAGCAGGGCCTCAATCAGCGCCACGCCATCGTCGCCGAACTCGTTGCCCGCGCCGAGAATGCCGGCATCTATCTGAGCGACGGCAAGCCGCTGCCGCCGCAAAAGCCATCCATCGATGCACGCGGCCTCACCTCCCTGGACGGCGACGACACCACGGCCATCGGCGGTGAAAGCGAACTGATCGACGAACCGGTCAAGGCCCTCGGCCTGCGCGACAGCAGCAACAGGACTTTCGACCCGTTGACGATCCTCCTGAAGCCGATTTCCGGTGGGGCCGGCATGCCGCAGGACTTAAAAAAAAACCTTGAAAAGCAGGCTGCGCTTGATGCCGTGAAGGCCGATATTTCCGAAATGGATGTCGAAAGCACTGCCGCGGTCGACGCGATCACCGTGTCCACGGAAAGCCGCATAGAAGACATTCTCGGCATCACCCGGAAGATCACCCCCGGTGTAAACGCAGCCTTGCGCAAGCACACGTTCATCGGCGGCCCGTTTCAGCCGATCACCGAAGAGAATTTTCCCGACCGGCTGCAGCGGGCGAATGCCGCATTGACCGCCCTGCGCCGGGTCAGGTTCACAGCCCTTCGCCTGCCCGTCAAACGGCCGGTCCGGAACGGATCCGTCTCCAGCAGCTACGGCCCGCGGGTAGATCCGTTTCTGGGGCGCCTGGCGATGCACACAGGCATCGACTTCAAGGCCCCCTATGGGGCGCGCGTGTTTGCCACGGCCCCTGGTACAATCCTGAGCGCCGGGCGCCACGGCGGATACGGCAAGATGGTCGAGATCCGCCACGCCAACGGTTTCGTCACCCGCTACGCCCATCTGAGCCGCCTGCAGGTTTCCGAGGGCGACCACGTTCTCGCCGGTGACCCGATCGGCAATGTCGGATCGACGGGCCGCTCGACCGGTCCGCATCTTCACTATGAGATCAGACGGCACGACAAGCCGAACAATCCGGCCGCATTCCTGTCCGCCGGCGACCGCCTGGCTGAATTGTCCCTCTAGGGGCGGATGCGCCGGGCAGAAACCGCTTCAACATGACACCGGGGCCTTTTGGCCCCGGTGTCATGTCTTGTCAGGTTCCCGGGAAAGCCTCAGTCGATATCTTCGACCTCGACCGGGTCACCGCCGAAGACCCGCTGGGCCAGGGCCGCTTCCATGAACTTGTCGAGATCACCGTCCAGAACGTCGCCGGGAGACGTGCTGTCGACCCCGGTGCGAAGATCCTTCACGAGCTGATAGGGCTGCAGCACATAGGACCGGATCTGGTGGCCCCAGCCGATATCTGTCTTGGACGCGGCTTCGGCGCTCGCCGCCTCTTCCCGCTTTTTCAGTTCCGCCTCGTAGAGACGGGCCTTCAGCATGGACCAGGCAGTGGCGCGGTTCTTGTGCTGGGACCGCTCGGACTGACATTGCACCACGATGCCGGTCGGCTGGTGGGTGATACGCACCGCCGAGTCGGTCGTGTTGACGTGCTGGCCACCGGCGCCCGAGGCCCGGTACGTGTCGATCCGGCAGTCGCTCTCGTTGATGTCGATATCGATGGAGTCGTCGATCACCGGATAGACCCAGGCACTGGAAAAGCTCGTGTGACGGCGCGCGTTGCTGTCATAGGGTGAAATCCGCACCAGACGATGGACCCCGGATTCCGTCTTCAGCCAGCCATAGGCGTTCTCGCCCTTGATCAGCAGCGTCGCGGACTTGATGCCGGCTTCCTCACCATCGTGATATTCGAGCACTTCCACCTTGAAGCCGCGTTTTTCGGCCCAGCGGCGATACATGCGCATCAGCATGGACGCCCAGTCCTGGCTTTCCGTGCCACCTGCCCCGGAATTGATTTCCAGGTAAGCGTCATTGGCGTCGGCCTCGCCGGACAGCAGCGACTGCAGCTGCAGGGCGTTGACCTTTTCCTTCAGCCCCCGCAGCGCGTCTTCCGCGTCAGTCACGACGGAAGCGTCGCCTTCCATCTCGCCGAGTTCGATCAGTTCGATGTTGTCCGACAGATCCTGTTCGAGCTGTTTGACGCCGGAGATGCCGTCATCGAGCTGCTGGCGTTCGCGCATCAGCTTCTGCGCCTTGCTCGGCTCGTTCCACAGATTCGGATCCTCGGAGAGGGCGTTCAGTTCTTCGAGACGGACGAGAGCCTGATCCCAGTCAAAGATGCCTCCTCAGCAGGCTTATGGCCTGCTTGATTTCATCGACGATGGCTTCCATTTCGGCGCGCATCGGATACCTCGCTTGGTTTTTACGGGAATCGGCCCGGCCTCTTTTCAAAGACGCCGGGCCGTGAATTGGAGCGGGACATTACCCGCGCGGGCCTGCACTGTAAACCGGCCTCACGGCCCAACACAGGCTCAGGTCCGGCCCGAAGGAAGATCAGTACAGACCGCTGGTTCCGTTGAACACGGCGCCCGCGGCTTCCGGCGACACGGCGGTGGGAACCCCCATCGTGTCCTGGAACCCGATCACGGAATAGCTGTCCGGCGGCGCCATGCCCGGCTTGAAGGCTTCCAGGATCGCTCCGGGCGATCCGGCGGCTGTTCTCAGCCCCGTACGCCGGTTGATCGGGATCAGCTGCAGTCCTTTGGGCACCCGGAATTCAACCGGCGGCTTGTCCGCGAGCGCCTTCTTGACGAAATCCGTGAAGATCGGCGACGCGACCTGACCACCTGTCGCCCCGCGTCCCATGGGCTTGGGAGTGTCGAAGCCGACAAACACGCCAACCGCGAGATCCGGGGTGTAACCCATGAACCAGGCGTCCTTTTCGTCGTTTGTCGTTCCGGTCTTGCCGGCAACGGGACGTCCGACGGCACGCACCCTGGTGGCGGTGCCGCGCTGGACGACCCCTTCCATCATGGACGTGATCTGGTAGGCGGTCATCGGATCAAGCACCTGCTCGCGGTCATCGATCAGGGTCGGTTCGTCCTGCCCCTCCCAGATGTCCTGCGTGCAGCCGTCGCAGATGCGGCTGTCGTGCTTGTAGATGGTACGCCCGTAGCGGTCCTGGATCCGGTCGATCAGGGTCGGCCGGACTTTCCTGCCGCCGTTTGCGATCGTGGCATAGGCAGTGGTCAGACGCAGCACGGTGGTTTCCCCGGCCCCCAGCGACATCGACAGCACCGGCAGCATGTTGTCGTAGATCCCGAAGCGCTTGGCATATTCGGCGACCAGCGGCATGCCCATGTCCTGGGCAAGCCGGACGGTCATGACGTTCCGCGACAGTTCGACCCCGGTGCGCAGCGTCGAGGGACCGTAGAACTTGCCGCCGTAATTCTGCGGCCGCCAGGTGCCGAGACCCGGGCCCTGGCTGATTTCAAGCGGTGCGTCCATGATCACCGAAGACGGCGTATAGCCATTGTCGAGCGCGGCCGCATACAGGAACGGCTTGAAGGACGAACCGGGCTGACGGTAGGCCTGGGTCGCACGATTGAATTCACTCTGGGCGAAGCTGAAGCCGCCGACCATGGCCAGCACGCGGCCCGTATAGGGGTCCATGGCGACCAGCGCACCGGACACTTTCGGGATCTGGCGCAATTCGAAGATGCCGGGCGTCACATTGCTTTCCTGAACATAGACAATGTCGCCGGGTGCGAGCACGTCGGACACGCTCCCGGGTGCGCGGCCGTTGACACGGGCCCATTTCATGGTGTCGAGGAAAAGCGGGCCCGTCTTGCGCTCTTCGGAGAGCTGGCCGCTGACCAGCTTGACCGGCTGAATGCCGACGGTTGCCTGATCGCTGCCGCTTTCCAGCACCACGGCAAGCTGCCATTCGGGGATATCGCTGAGCGCCTCGACCTTGGCCAGATCGACTCCCCAGTCCGCGCCGAGCGTGATCCGGTCGACCGGACCGCCCCAGCTGCCGCGTTTGTGGTCGAAATCGATCAGCCCGTCCATCAGCGACTTGCGCGCCATTTTCTGAAGCTCGGGGTCCAGCGTCGAACGGACCGACAGTCCGCCTTCGTAAAGACGCTTGTCACCGAATATGCCGGCAACCTCGCGCCGGACTTCCTCGGTGAAATACTCGGCCGAAAACAGGCGGGACCCGGTTTCCCTGGGTGTCACCACGATCGGCTTGCGCTTGGCTTCCTCGCCCTCTGCGGTCTTGATGTAGCCGTCGGCGATCATGCGGTCGAGCACGTAGTTCCGGCGCGCGATCGCGGCTTCCGTCTTTCTGTAGGGATGATAGTTGCTCGGCCCCTTCGGCAAGGCCGCCAGATAGGCGACCTCGTCCAGAGTGAGCTCATGGACGGACTTGTCGAAATAGATCAGCGACGCCGCCGCGACGCCATAGGCACCGAAGCCGAAATAGATCTCGTTGAGATAGAGTTCGAGAATTTCGTCCTTGGTATAGGCCTGTTCGATCCGCAGGGACAGAATGGCTTCCTTGACCTTGCGTTCATAGGCCGCCGAGCGTCGGCGCCGTTCTTCGCTGACCAGATCGGACAGCAGAAAATTCTTCGCAACCTGCTGGGTGATCGTCGACGCGCCCTCGGGCCGGCGGCCGGAACCGTAATTCTGCACGAACCGCACCGCCGCACGGGCGATGCCTTCCGGGTCAACGCCGATATGGCTGTAGAAATTCTTGTCTTCCGCCGCGATGAAGGCCTCCTTCACCTGGTCAGGAATGGCCTGGATCGGCAGGAACATGCGCCGCTCCGTCGCGTATTCGGCCATCAGCTGGCCATCCGCCGCATGCACGCGCGTCATCACCGGAGGCTCGTAATTCTTCAGGGCGGTGTAATCCGGCAGATCCTCCGAAAGGGTCTGCAGATACATCCACACGCCGGCCGCGATCAGAAGCGCGAACACCGCGCCGATTCCGAACAGGTAGCCAAAAAACTTAATCAAGAATTTCATACTGCGGGCTCGTCTTTCCCCGTCTCTGGTGCTGCTGTTTTTCTAGCACGGAAACTGTCACACGGCACGCTTCGATGCCGACTGTCTCTCAAACTTGATCGCCTTCCTCTTGCACCAATATGGCGATGCTGAGGCAAATACCGGAACGAACCCCGACCTTGCAAGGCAATTCAAGGTTTTTACTGCGAGGGCGCTGCCTGCTGGCGGGCAAGACGCGGCCTGAAAAATCCATGCACCGCCTCCGTCATGGCGTTGGCCATACGCGCGCGCCATTCATCCGAAATCAGGAGTTTCTCGTCGTGCTCGTTGGACAGATAGCCCAGTTCCACCAGCACCGAAGGAACGTCATGCGCCCGCAGCACGCGGAACCCGGCCGAGCGGTGCGGATTGTTGATCAGCCGGACGGCGCTTTCCAGTTCGCTGACCAGCGTGCGCGCGAAATAGACCGAAAACGACCGCGTCTCCCGGCGCGCGAGGTCCAGAAGGATGTCCGTGACCTCCGTCGGCTCCTCCGCCAGTTCCACCCCCGCGATCACGTCCGACATGTTTTCGGACGCGGCGAGATCTTCGGCGAGCTGGTCGGACGCCTTGTCCGATATGGTGTAGACGGTCGCCCCGCGCGCGAATTTCTGGCCCCGGCGCACCGAATCCGCATGGATCGAGATGAACAGGTCGGCCTCCAGCTCATGGCCGATTTCGACCCGGCGCAACAGCGGTATGAATGTGTCGTCGTCACGGGTCAGCTGGACGTTGTACAGGCCGCTTTCGTCCAGTTTCTCTTTCAGCAGCTTCGCGAAATCCAGCACGATCGCCTTTTCCAGCGTACCGTCCACGCCGGTCGCGCCGCTGTCGATGCCGCCATGGCCCGGATCGAGTACGATCAACGGTTTGTCGCTGTCTTTTTCGGCAGTCAGCTTGTCGCTCTTGGGAGCGGACGTCTTGCTGCTCGCTGCCTGTCGGGCGCGCGCGGTTTCCACGAATTCTTCGAACTCCTCAGCCGAGGCGCGCACCAGATCCACCACCAGGCGCGCCGGCTGGTCGTCGACCGCGGGAAGGAAAAAGGTCTTGTCGACCTTGACCGGCCCGGTCAGGTCCATCACGACCCGGGACTTTCCGACCGCGAACAGGCCGAAACGCCAGTCCGCGATCAGACCGCGCCCTGTCTTGCCCGAATCGGTGGCAATGGAGAAGGCCACTTCCGGCAGGTCGATGATGAGACGATAAGGACTGGCCAGCGCCGATATGGCGGGCGTGACCTGACGGTCCATGTCCAGCACGAATCGGGTCCGCGTGTCGTCCCCAGCAACCCTTGCGCCCGTGATGACGGGATTTTGCGACTGCGCGCCGGCAGCGACCGGCAGCATCGCGAACCCCGCAGCAAGCACAACCAGAAGGGCGCAGGAGCACCGAATCCGGTGCAACACGCCTGTCCGGACAAGGGTTACCTGCGGTTTCAGAAAGTTAACCAATTCAATTATTCCGGCCAATGCGCTTGCAATCCCTGCGGCTGAACCCGCCGCCAGCCTCGTCTTATGCTATCCGCCGCCGCTGTAAAATGCCCTGTCGAATTCACATGCTTGCAATGCGGAGCGTCGGATCGTAATAGTACCTTACGGATTTAGGTTCGAAACCGATACCTTCTCCGATGGCGAACATGGGTGTCTATCCACAACGTCATCACGTTCCCGGACTTCCAATCAACAGAACAGAGGCCGTTCTGTTGCTTCATGACGGATCTGGAACGCAAGGGAAAAGGATATCGGCGCCTCTTCGAGACCGCCCCGCCTCGCAACGTGATGCCCTGACCATATGGCAGTTTTTCCGGCGAGGCTCGCGGCGGACATCAAGAGCGAACCATTCCGGAACCGGATGCAGATCAGGCGGACAAGCCCATCTGCATGCCGACATGATTGGTACAACGACTTAACTAAAGGGCCTGCGTTGCCCCGAAGGACCCGCGCGATGCACATGGTGATCGACATAAAGCAAGGAACCGCCGAGGCGGCCGCTTGTGTTGATCATACGACCGCGCCGGGCGCAGACGCCCTTTCATTTCTTAGCAAATCAAGTACGGCAGCCATCCTCCTTTCGGGCGAGGCGCGTTTTGCATACGCGCCCATGCGTGCTGCCGTGGAGACGTTCAATAATGTCAAACAAAATGCTGATAGACGCGGGCCACCCGGAAGAGACCCGGGTAGTCGTCGTGCGTGGCAATCGGGTTGAAGAATTCGACTTCGAGGCAGCGAACAGAAAACAGCTGCGCGGGAATATCTATCTAGCCAAGGTCACGCGCGTCGAGCCGTCGCTCCAGGCAGCTTTCGTCGAATATGGCGGCAACCGTCACGGGTTCCTGGCCTTCAGCGAAATTCATCCCGACTATTACCAGATCCCTGTTGCAGACCGGGAAGCGCTGCTCGCCGCCGAGGCCGCCGACCGCCAAAAGGATGATTCCGACGCGGACGAAAAGCCGAAGCGCCGGCGCCGGTCCCGTGCCGCGAAGAACGAGGCCACCGAATCGGTTGCCAGCGAAAAGGTCGAGGACGACACCTCCGAAGCGACCGACGAAACGGACGGCTCGGACACCGAGGCAGCCGACAGCGCCGAAGACGGCAACGATGCGGCCGATGAAGACAAAGACAACACCAGCGACGCGGCCTCCCCGGAAGACGAAGACGACGCTCCGGTCAGGTCCCGCAGCCGGCGGCGCCGTCGCCGCAACGACGAGGACGACGAGCCGGACTCGGACGACGATGCGGTTGAATCGGTTGGTGCCGAAGACGCGATGGAAGAAGTTCCCGAGCGTGTCGTACCCATACGCAAGCATTACAAGATCCAGGAAGTCATCAAGCGCCGCCAGATCATCCTGGTCCAGGTGGTCAAGGAAGAGCGCGGCAACAAGGGTGCCGCTCTGACGACCTATCTGTCCCTGGCCGGCCGCTATTCCGTCCTGATGCCGAACACGGCGCGGGGCGGCGGTATTTCCCGCAAGATCACCCAGCCGACGGACCGCAAGCGCCTCAAGACGATCGCCTCCGAACTCGAGGTTCCGGAAGGAATGGGCGTCATTTTGCGCACCGCGGGCGCCAGCAGGACCAAGGCTGAAATCAAGCGTGATTTCGAATACCTGATGCGCCTTTGGGAAAATGTTCGCGAGCTGACGTTGAAATCAAGCGCCCCGAGCCTCGTCTACGAGGAAGGCAGCCTGGTCAAGCGATCCATCCGCGATCTCTACAACAAGGACATAACGGAGGTTCTTGTCGCCGGGGATGAAGCCTATCGCGAGGCCAAGGATTTCATGCGCATGCTCATGCCGAGCCATGCCAAGAACGTGCAACCCTACCGGGATCCGTCGCCGCTGTTCATCCGCTACGGTGTCGAGCCGCAGCTCGATGCGATGTTCTCTCCGCAGGTGACACTGAAATCCGGCGGTTACATCGTTATCAACCAGACAGAGGCTCTGGTCTCGATCAACGTCAACTCCGGCAAATCGACCCGCGAGCACAACATCGAGGACACCGCGCTTCAGACCAATCTGGAAGCTGCCGAAGAGGTCACCCGGCAACTGCGTCTGCGCGATCTCGCCGGCCTCGTGGTCATCGATTTCATCGACATGGAAGAGTCGAAGAACAACCGGTCGGTGGAGCGCAGGCTCAAGGATTTCCTGAAAAACGACCGTGCCCGCATCCAGGTCGGCAGGATCTCTCATTTCGGCCTCTTGGAAATGTCGCGCCAGCGAATCCGCACAGGTGTTCTTGAGAGTTCCACCACCCCCTGTCCGCATTGTCAGGGCACCGGCATGATCCGGTCCGTGGAATCGGTAGCGCTTCATGTGCTGCGTTCGATCGAGGACAACCTTCTGAAAGGTGCCTCGCACAACCTGATCATCCGCACGACCACGCAGGTTGCGCTGTATATCCTGAACCAGAAACGCACGAACCTTGTCGATCTCGAGACCCGTTTCGCGATCGAGATGGAAGTCCATGCCGACGAGATGGTCAACGGCCAGCTGTACGTTCTGGAACGCGGTGCTCCCGTCGACCGGGACCGGGTTCCGGCCCCCTCGCCGATTGTGCAGCCCGACACCATCGAAATCGACGACGTCGAACCCGAGCAGCCCGAGATTTCCGAAACCCCGCAGGATGAGGAAACGGATGGCGACGGCCGCCGCCGCCGTCGCCGCAGGAAACGCCGGAAAAGCGGCTCCGACAGTTCCCAGGATGTCGGTGACGATCAGCAGAACGCCGCTGACGGCGAAGACGGCGACACCGGCGATACCGCCGATGTCCAGCCGCAGGAAGCCTCCGCTTCGGAAGAGGACGGGTCGGACGACGAACCGCGCCGCAAGCGCCGCCGCGGCCGCCGTGGTGGTCGCCGTGGCCGCCGCAACGGCGAGAACGGTGACGGTCTGGCTGCCGATGCCGACAACGGCAACGAAGACACGGCAGGCGAAGGCGGCGACGCGTCTGCCGACGCAGGTCAGGAACCTTCCGAGCCGGCCGCCGCCGAAAACGGGGACGGCGCGGCTGAGCAGGCAAGTGAAAGCCAGGCTGCGGCGGACGAAACCGGTGCACCTGCGGAAGTCCTGGAGACAGCCGCGGCCGCGGATGACAGCGTGAGCGAAGCCGCTTCAACGGACGACACCGGCCCCGCCGAAGAGGTCCCTGCCAGTGCCCCTGCCAGTGCCGATGAAGCGCAAGCGGACGCCACACCCGTGGAGACCACGGTTGAGGACAATGCAGCCGAAAGCGACGCTGACGCTGCAAGCACCGCTGAGGACACGCCGGCATCAGAAGAGACGGTTGCAGCCGAGCCCGCCAGCGCGGAACCCGAGGCACCTCCCGCAGCACCGGCGGAACCGGTTGTGACCAGCGAATCGTCCGCCACGGACGAGGAAGACAAGCCCAAACGGGGCGGCTGGTGGCAGCGCGGACGATCCTTCTTCTGATCACTCGACACCAATCAATGAAAAAGGCGGCTTGCGGGCCGCCTTTTTTTGATGCGTCACTCTGACGGGCTGAGCAGGCTCTACGAGAGAAATTCCGCGAGCCGGCCCAAGGCTTCCTTCATGTCGTCATGCGCCCCCGCGAATGAAAACCTCAGATAATCGTGTCCGTGCACAGGATCGAAATCAACACCGGGCGTGGCGGCAACGCCTGCTTCGTGAAGCATCTGCCGCGCGAAGGCCAGACTGTCGGTGCTGAACCGGCTGATATCCGCATAAATGTAAAAGGCGCCATCGACTGGCAGCAGCCTGTCCAGGCCGATGCCGGGCAGACCGCCCAGCAGCAGATCCCGGTTGGCCGCATAGACCGCTTTCACCGCTTCCAGCTCCTGAACGGAACCCAGAGCCGCGGTTGCCGCGATCTGGGACAGTTCCGGCGGCGAGATATAAAGTGACTGGGCGATCCGTTCCGTCGGCCGGACCAGTTGTTCCGGCAGCACCATCCAGCCGATGCGCCAACCGGTCATGCAGTAATATTTCGAGAAGCTGTTGATGATGATGACATTTTGCGAGGTTTCCAGGGCTGTCTTCTGCCCATCCGCGTAGTCCAGGCCATGATAGATCTCGTCCGAGATGAACCAGATGCCGGCGTCATCGCAATAACGGACCAGATCCTCCAGCGCTTCGGCCGTCATCATCGTCCCCGTCGGATTGGCCGGGCTCGCCACCAGCACCCCCTTCACCGGTCCGTCCGCCTGCGCCTTGTCGAGAAGGTCCGGCGTCAGGCTCCAGCGCGTTTCCGCGCCCACCTCGATTTCGACCGGAACGAGGCCGAGCGCCTTCAGGATGTTGCGGTAGGCGGGATAGCCGGGCGCCGTCAGAACCACCCGGTCTCCGGGATCGAAGGCGGAGAGGAAGGCAAGATTGAAGCCGGCCGACGATCCGGTCGTCGCCATGATCCGGCCGGCGGGAACATCAACGCCATATGTGCGCTTGTAATGACCGGCAAGCGCCTGGCGCAGGGGGGCGATGCCGAGCGCTTCGGTGTAACCGAGACGCCCGTTATCCAGCACCGCGCGCGCAGCGGCCAGCGCGGCCGAGGGTGCGGGCGCCGAAGGCTGACCGACCTCCATGTGGATGATCCTGCGTCCCGCCGCCTCCAGTTTCGCCGCCTCGGCAAGGACATCCATCGCGATAAAGGGCGCGACATCGCTGCGCCGGGAAGGCTGAAAGTCGGTTCTGGTCATGGGATCCTGCGCAAGCGGCTGTGGTTGACGTCCCCCTATCGCGAATTTTCAAGACCGATGCAATGTGCTTGGCCCCGCTTCCAGCAAGTTCGGCAAAGTGCCCCTGCCCGCTGCAGCAAGTCTTCGTGTTGCCTGGCCGGAATTCTTGACCCCGGCCACGTGTGTCCATACCTTCGCCACACAGTTGTGTGTTTGGATAGGCTTTCAGGGCGTCCGGCCCCAACAATATGGTTGTTCTGGCGGAGCGAATGGCGAAGGCACCGCTGGCCTTGAGACCGGTCCGCTCGCCGTGTCCTCCCGTCTTGGCGGACGGATCCCGGAGCCCGATAGGAGAGTTGCAAAAGTGCCAAATCTTGTGCCTGCGGCCCATCAGCCCGGACCGGGTCGCAGCTTCCGCCTGGTCCGCAAAAGCCTTGCCCTCGCCTGCACGCTGGCGCTGGTCCTGCCTTTGGCCGTGTCTCCGGCGAGCGCGCAGCGCAGCAAGCTGCCACTGGTGCGGGATGCGGAAACAGAAGCACTGCTGAAAGACTACGCCAAACCGATCTTCAAGGTCGCGGGCATTTCCAATTCCGAACCGCAGATCATCCTGGTCAACGACAAGAGCTTCAACGCCTTTGTCCCCGACAGCAGGCGCATGTTCATCAATATCGGCGTCCTGATGGAAGCGGAGGCGCCGGGCGAGGTCATCGGCGTGGTCGCGCATGAAACCGGCCACATTGCCGGCCGGCATCTGGTGCGCCTGCGCGCCGCGGCCGCGAACGCCCAGATCATGTCGGTGATCGGCATGATCGTGGGCGCCGGTGCGGCGGCAGCGGGCGCGGCGGCCGGGTCGAGCGATGTCGCCGGCGGCGGCGGCGCCCTCATCATGGGGTCAGGGTCCGTCGGAAAGCGGTCCCTGCTTTCCTATCAGCGCGGCGAGGAAGCGGCGGCCGACAGGGCCGCGCTCAAGTATCTCAACGCCACAGGCCAGAGCGCCCGCGGCATGCTGAGAACCTTCCAGCGCATGTCCGAACAGCAGATGTTCACGCGCAAATACGCCGATCCATACGCACAAAGCCATCCCATGGCCCAGAACCGCTACAATGGTCTGTTGAACGAGGCGCAGAAGTCCAAATATTTCAATCAGCCCGATGACTATGTGCTGCAATACCGCCACGAACAGGTCCGCGCGAAACTGTTCGCGTTCACAAGCCATCCCTCCGCGACATTGCGTGCCTATCCGCGCAGCGACAAGAGCCCCGCCGCCCAATACGCGCGTGCCATCGCCGCAATGAAAAGTCGGGGCAAGGGCGCCGTGAAAGAGATCGATGCCCTGATCAGGGTCCAGCCGAACAATCCCTACTATTATGAGCTCAAGGGCCAGGCACTTCTGGAAGGCGGCGATCCCAAACGGTCGATCGCCCCGTTTCGAAAGGCCCTCTCCTACAAGCCGAACGAGCCGCAATTCCTGGTCTGGCTCGGCTACGCCCTGGTGGCAGCCAACGTGAAATCCTATTTGCCCGAGGCCGAACGGTTGCTGAAGAAGGCTATCCAGCGCGATCCGAATTCGGGGGTAGCCTACTCCCAGCTGGCGATCGCGCACGGCCGTCAGGGAGAGCGCGCGGAGGCCGATCTGGCCACGGCGAAGGGGCTGATGGTCACCGGAGATTTCCTTGCGGCCAAGCGTTATGCGGCACGTGCTCAAAAAAGTTTGAAGCGCGGATCGCCCCCATGGCTTCAAGCGGATGATATTGTGGCGTACAACGCACCTAAACTGCCGAACCGACGATAGATTCTGTGACACGCACGGTGTGGCGTAGTCGAAACATGAAAACGCTGCTCCAGGAGCCCTTGATGACCTATTCCACCAATTTCCTGCGGTCCGTGACCGCGCCGGTCCTGATGCGCATGATCACGGTTTGCGCCCTCTTCCTGTCCGTTCTGGCCGCACCTGCTGCCGCGCAGGACGTTGACAAGGGCGCAATCGAAAAGATCGTGCGCGAATATCTGCTGGCCAATCCGGAGGTGATTACCGAAGCCCTCACGGAGCTTGAGCGGCGCGAACGCGAGGCCGCCGAGGCCGCGCGTGTGGCAACCCTGTCCGACAGCGCGGACATCCTGTTCAATTCCACGCGCCAGGTCGTGCTCGGCAATCCGCAAGGATCGGTCACCCTCGTCGAATTCTTCGACTACAACTGCGGCTATTGCAAACGCGCCTACGGGGATATGGCCAGACTGATCGAGCAGCACCCCGAGCTGAAGGTCGTGCTCAAGGAATTCCCGGTGCTGGGCCAGGGGTCCGTCGAGGCGGCACAGGTGGCCATTGCCGTGAATTCCGTTGCCCCGGACAAATACGGCGAATTCCATGAAGCGCTGCTGTTGAGCCGCGGCCAGGCAAACCGCGCCAGCGCCCTGGCGGCGGCGACCGCCACCGGCATCGCGGAGGATGACCTGCTCGTGGCCCTGAAGACGGACGTGGCCGGCGAGACCATCGAGGAAGTCTACGCGCTGGCCAACCAGCTCGGCCTGACCGGAACGCCTTCCTACGTCATCGGCAATGATGTCGTCATGGGCGCTGTGGGCTATGACCAGTTGAACCAGAAACTCGACGCCCTGAAGAATTGCGGTCAGACGACCTGCTGACCAAGGGCCTTGCCTGCCTGAGCTCCCGGCCGATGGCGGAGGAAAATCCGGCCGGCCGGGCGCGGTCGGCGTGGAACGGTCGCCGGTGCGCAAGACAAATTCCGGCTGGGCCCCGCCCGGGAATCCGGTGTCATGCGGCGTTGACCTGTTGGAAACGCCGGAACCTCGATGTCAACGGGAAATCGGGGGTTTTCCTGTTCCCATTGAATCCCTATAAGGAGCGAGGCCCGTCTTCCCCGGAAGACGGGCAAAGATCTTTGTCCGTCCGAAAAGAGGCGGAGCGAGGAACGCGGTATTACCGGCGTGCTCCGCTCCGGATTGGCCTGTCCGACAGTCCCATCCGGAGCGGACGGGACACCCCGCCATGCGAGGCAGCGGGCCTCGCGGATGGCGGACCGACCGGGTTGCCTGCGGACCGTAGTATGAGAGCCAGACGATATTATGCGCAATGATAACAAGAAATTCGACACGGCCCTGATCCGGGATCTCGCCGTCCTTCTGGATGAGACGAATCTCAGCGAGATCGAGCTGGAACAGGGGGACACCCGCATCCGCGTGGCCCGGCAGATATCGATCAGTGCACCGGTAAGCATGGCGGCTCCGGTTGCCGCACCGGCAGCCGCGCCCGCCGCCGCCGCCGCGCCTGTCGCAGCCGCCCCCGAACCGGTCCAGGCTGGCGCAACCGTCGCCTCGCCGATGGTTGGCACCGCCTATCTGTCTCCCGAACCTGGCGCGGCCGTTTTCGTTCAGGTCGGTGACAAGGTCACCGAAGGTCAGACCATCCTGATCATCGAGGCCATGAAGACCATGAACCACATTCCCTCGACAAAGGCCGGAACCGTCAAACAGATCCTGGTCGACGATGCCCAGCCGGTGGAATTCGGCGAACCGCTCATCATTGTCGAGTAAGGAGCCGCTGTGGCCATGTTTTCCAAGATCCTCATCGCCAATCGCGGCGAAATCGCGCTGCGCATCCTGCGCGCCTGCAAGGAGCTCGGCATCTCGACGGTAGCCGTTCACTCGACCGCCGACGCCGACGCCATGCATGTGCGCCTGGCCGACGAAAGCGTCTGTATCGGACCGCCCGCTGCCCGCGACAGCTACCTGAACATTCCGCAGCTTCTGGCGGCCTGTGAAATCACGGGCGCCGATGCTGTCCACCCCGGATACGGGTTCCTGTCCGAGAACGCCCGCTTCGCGGAAATTCTGGAAGCGCACAATATCGAGTTCATCGGCCCGACTGCGGAGCATATCCGCATCATGGGCGACAAGATCGAGGCCAAGAAGACCGCCAGGGACCTCGGCATTCCGGTTGTTCCGGGCTCCGACGGCGCCGTCACCCCGCAGGACGACGCCCATGCGATCGCCCGCGAGATCGGCTATCCCCTTCTGGTCAAGGCTGCTTCGGGCGGCGGCGGACGCGGCATGAAGGTGGCCCGCACCGAGGCTGATCTCGACACCGCGCTGTCCACCGCGCGCACGGAAGCCAAGGCCGCCTTCGGCGACGACGCGCTCTACATGGAAAAGTATCTCGGCCAGCCGCGTCACATCGAGATCCAGGTCCTGGGCGACGGCAAGGGCAATGCGGTGCATCTGGGCGAACGCGACTGCTCGCTGCAGCGCCGCCACCAGAAGGTTCTGGAAGAGGCCCCCTCGCCGAGCCTCAACGCCGACCAGCGCCGGCAGATCGGCGAAATTGTCGCCAATGCCATGCGGAAGCTGAAGTACCGGGGCGTCGGCACCGTTGAATTTCTCTACGAGAACGGCGAGTTCTTCTTTATCGAGATGAACACACGGCTGCAGGTCGAACATCCGGTCACCGAAATGATCACCGGCATCGATCTGGTCAACGAACAGATCCGCATCGCCGCCGGCGGCTCGCTCGACATGACCCAGGATGACATCCGCTTCGAAGGCCATGCGATCGAGTGCCGGATCAATGCTGAGGATCCGGTCACCTTCATGCCGTCTCCGGGCACCATCACCTATTACCACACCCCGGGCGGACTGGGTGTGCGCGTCGATTCGGGCGTCTATCAGGGCTACAAGATCCCGCCCTATTACGACAGTCTGATCGGCAAGCTGATCGTTCACGGCCGCAACCGCGTGGAATGCATGATGCGCCTGCGCCGGTGCCTGGACGAATTTGTGGTTGACGAGATCAAGTCGACTATTCCGCTTTTCCGCGATCTGGTGGACAATCAGGACATAGCGAACGGTCAGTACGACATTCACTGGCTGGAAAAATACCTGGCTGACAAGTCGTCGAACTGACCGAAACCGGCGAAGGGGCCCGCCCCTTCCCGCCCGGACGGTGGGCATCATGGCTGGATACAAAGATGACATCGTGATGGAAATCACGCCGCAGGTGCTGCTCAAAGCCTATGCCTGTGGCCTGTTTCCCATGGCCGAATCGGCGGAAGAGTCCGGCCTCTTCTGGCTGGAGCCTGAACGGCGCGGTGTCCTGCCCCTCGCCGATTTCCACGTGCCCAGGCGGCTCCGGCGCACCATCCGCAACGACGTTTTCGAAATCCGTATCAGCACGGATTTTCAAGGGATCATCGACGGCTGCGCGGCCCCCAGGCCCGGCCGCCAGAAAACCTGGATCAACCGGGAAATCCGGCATCTGTACGGCGAGTTGTTCGAGATGGGGTACTGCCACACGGTCGAGGCCTGGCAGGACGGCGCGCTTGTCGGCGGTCTGTATGGCGTCAGCCTGAACGGCGCCTTTTTCGGCGAAAGCATGTTCGCCTTCAAGACCGACGCCTCGAAAGTCTGCCTGGCCCATCTGGTTGCCCGGCTGATGGCCGGTGGCTATGCGCTCCTGGACACCCAGTTCGTCACGGATCACCTCGGCACCTTCGGCACGATCGAGGTCACCCAGGCCGAATACAACACCCTGCTGACGGACGCCCTCAAGCTGGAGACCGACTATTACGCCCTGTCGCCGCACTCCGGTGGCGAAGAGGTGCTGGCGGTCCTCGACAACCGTAAGGTTCGGTGAGCAGCTCCATCTGAGCTGCAAACAGTGCGTGAAAACAAAAGCCCCGTCACTTGGCGGGGCTTTTTCAATTCATGTGTCGCCGGCGTCCGGATCAGTTACCCGGCGTCCAGGCCTCGTAGTCACCGCTGACTTCCGGGCGTTCTTCCGGTGTCAGGATCGACCCGTGCGGACGGTAGGCTTCCGGCGTGCCGGTGTGGTTCGGCTCATGCGGCTTCTGCCAATGCTTGGCGTGATAGGTCTCATCGACGGGCGGCGTGTCGACGCGGTGATGCATCCAGCCGTGCCAGCCCGCGGGAATGGTCGATGCGTCAGCGAGACCGTTGTAGGTCACCCAGCGCTTCTTGCCGCCGCGTTCCCTGTAATACTTGTTGCCGAATTCGTCCTCACCGACAAAGTCGCCCTTGCGCCAGGTGAAGAAGCGCGTGCCCATGGTCTGGCCGTTCCACCAGGTGAACAATTCAAGCAGCAGTGTTTTCATGGCCCCTTAGAGGTCCCTTGATTTCAGGTCACAAGGCTCCGCGCCGGATTTGCCGAGCGGAATTTCGCGGACTATGGCGCCAACGGCCGCATCTGTCCAGAGTTTGCTCCCCAGAAAAGCGCCGCGCACGGCCGCCCGGAAGGACCTCAGTGCGGTTTCGCGCCCTTGACGGCGGCAAAGCCGGCCTCACGTATGTGTCTGGCCGCCGCCGAGTGCACCTGTCGGGACTCATTCTTGCCGGCCCCGGCCGGAAAGTCCGGACCGCCGGACTTCGACTCGAACGCCGCCTCGACGGCCCCGTCCAGTTCGGCGCGCTTCTGGGTGGCGATTCGGTGATGCAGGCGCGCGCCCGCCAGCGACTGCATCTTTTCTGCCTGGTGATCCAGGGTCTTCTGAATTCCATAGATGTTGTAGAAGCCGGATTGCTCCAGGATCATCGGACGGTCGTCGTTCAGGATCCACTTGAGCCGCTTGTAGAGCGTCGACGGCGAGACCGGTTTCACCAGCACATGATGGGCCCCCGCCCGCAAGGCCTTGTCCACCAGGGGACGCGTGCCGTGCGCCGTGACGAACAGCATCGGCACGTAGCACAAGGGCTCCATGTGCCGGTGCCGGACCAGGCGCAGGAACTGGTAGCCCGAGGTCGGCGCCATGCGCCAGTCGGTGAGAATCACATTGGGCGGCTCGGCGAGACTCGCCTCCAGGGCTTCGTCGACCCCGTCGAAGACCCGCACCCGGGAGACCTTGAAGCTCGACAGAATCGAACGCAGAATCGTCTGCATCGGCTTGCTGTCTTCCACGACGACAACATCGATGTCTTCTATCGCAAGACCGAACGCGGCGTGATGTTTCATGAAATGCGGCCCCTTTCCCCGGACATTTCCCTGCCCCGTCCGCACTAAACCAGACCCGGCTTAAACCCGCTTGAAACCGGTCCGCGCCATTTTCTTCAAATTTTCATAAAATGCGGTCTATTCTCATCCACAGGCTTTGGCGGAACCGGCTGCGGCATCCCTTCGCCGGGAAAGCAAGCGCTAATTTCCCCAAGGTTCGGCGGACCCCGCCGGGCTCCCCGCTATCCACACCAGCACACAATATTTTGCGTTTGCCCACAATGTGAGCACTAGCTGTTGTCACTCACGCCTTGACCTTAAGAATTCATTTACCTTAGTTTCCTAGTCATTGAGATGGGCGTAGGCGGATCCCGTCCCGGGCTCTCCGGTCATCCAGAAACCACCAGTTCATGCGTACCGCTCCAGGATTTTTCCAGAATCCGGGAGACGGATTTTTGTGTGCCGGCTTTCCGGCGCATGGCGTGACAAACCTGTTGATGACCACTATATATAGTGGACCGAATCACGTGAAACGCTACATACAGACTACAAGACCTGTAGCAGACAGGACGACATCCGGTGACGAGGCAGGCTTTCAGCGCCACGCCGGGTGAGATGCGGACGATAAGTCCGGTTCGAAGCGGACCGGCCGGAATTTGATAAGGGGACAGTGAGAATGCGGATCGAGCGGCGCTATACCAAAGAAGGTCAATCGCCTTACGCAAGCATCGAATTCCGGACCGCGACCAGCGAGATCCGGAATCCGGACGGGTCCATTGTCTTCCGCCTGGCGGACATTCAGGTGCCGACCCAGTTTTCCCAGGTCGCCTCGGACATCCTCGCCCAGAAATATTTCCGCAAGGCCGGCGTGCCGGCGAAGCTGAAGGCCGTCGAGGAGAACACCGTCCCGTCCTGGCTGTGGCGCCACGAGGCCGACCTGGCCGCTCTTGAAAAACTGCCCGAGGACGAGCGCTACGGCTCCGAGATCGACGGCCGTCAGGTGTTCGACCGACTGGCCGGCACCTGGACCTACTGGGCCTGGAAGGGCGGCTACTTCGACCAGGAAGCCGATGCCCAGGCATTCTACGACGAACTGCGCTTCATGCTGGCGACCCAGAAGGTGGCGCCGAACTCCCCGCAGTGGTTCAACACCGGCCTGCACTGGGCCTACGGCATCGACGGCCCGGGCCAGGGCCATTTCTATGTCGATTTCCAGAGCGGCAAGCTGACCAAGTCGAAGAGCTCCTACGAGCATCCCCAGCCCCATGCCTGCTTCATCCAGTCCGTCGGCGACGACCTGGTCAACGAAGGCGGTATCATGGACCTGTGGGTGCGTGAGGCGCGCCTGTTCAAATACGGCTCCGGCACCGGCTCCAATTTCTCCCACGTGCGCTCCGAGGGCGAACGGCTCTCCGGCGGCGGCAAGTCCTCCGGCCTGATGAGCTTCCTCAAGATCGGCGACCGGGCGGCCGGCGCCATCAAGTCCGGCGGCACCACCCGCCGCGCGGCCAAGATGGTCGTCGTCGATGTCGACCATCCCGACATCGAGGAATACATCAACTGGAAGGTCAAGGAAGAGCAGAAGGTCGCGGCCCTCGTCACCGGCTCCAAGGTCTGCCAGAAGCACCTGTCCGCCATCATGCGCGCCTGCATCAACTGCGAGGCGGACAACGGCGACTGTTTCGACCCGGCCAAGAACCCGGCCCTGAAGCGCGAAATCCGTGCCGCCAAGAAGATGATGGTGCCGGACAACTACATCCAGCGCGTCATGCAGTTCGCCCGCCAGGGCTTCACCAAGATCGAATTCCCGGTCTATGACACCGACTGGGATTCGGAAGCCTACCTGACCGTCGCCGGCCAGAATTCCAACAACTCCGTGCGTGTCACCGACGGCTTTCTCAACGCCGTGACCGACGACGGCACCTGGGACCTGACCGCGCGCCGCACCGGCGAGACCCTGAAAACCGTCAAGGCCAAGGACCTGTGGGAGCAGATCGGCTACGCCGCCTGGGCCTCCGCCGATCCGGGTCTGCAGTATCACACCACCATCAACGACTGGCACACCTGCCTGGCCGACGGCGAAATCCGCGCGTCCAACCCGTGCTCGGAATACATGTTCCTGGACGACACCGCCTGCAACCTGGCGTCCCTGAACCTGATGCAGTTCCGCAAGGACGACGCCTCCGTCGACATCGACAGCTTCGAACACGCCGTCCGCTTGTGGACCATGGTTCTGGAAGTCTCCGTGCTGATGGCCCAGTTTCCGTCAAAGGAAATCGCCGAACTGTCCTACAAGTTCCGCACCCTCGGTCTCGGCTACGCCAATATCGGCGGCCTGCTGATGACCTCCGGCATCCCCTACGATTCGGACGAGGGCCGCGCGCTCTGCGGCGCCCTGACCGCGGTCATGACCGGCGTTGCCTATGCGACCTCCGCCGAAATGGCCGGCGAACTCGGCGCCTTCCCGGGCTACAAGAAAAATGCCAAGCACATGTTGCGGGTGATGCGCAACCATCGCCGCGCCGCCCATGGCGAGACCGGCGGCTATGAGGACCTGAACACCGCCCCGGTCGCCCTCGACCATGCCAACTGCCCGGACAAGGTGATCGTGGACCGGGCCAGGAAGGCCTGGGACCGCGCCCTGGAACTTGGCGAGCGCAACGGCTACCGCAACGCGCAATCCACCGTCATCGCCCCGACCGGCACCATCGGCCTGGTCATGGACTGCGACACCACCGGCATCGAACCGGACTTCGCCCTGGTGAAGTTCAAGAAGCTGGCCGGCGGCGGCTATTTCAAGATCATCAACCGCGCCGTTCCCGAGGCTCTCTCCAGGCTCGGCTATTCGGAAAGCCAGATCGCCGAGATCGAGGCCTACGCGGTCGGCCACGCCTCCATCGACCAGGCGCCGGCGATCAATCCGGCAGCGCTCAAGGCAAAGGGCTTCTCCGACGAGAGCCTGGAAAAGATCAAGGCCTCCCTCGGCTCCGCCTTCGACATCAAGTTCGTCTTCAACCGCTGGACGGTCGGCGACGAGCAGATGGCCGCCCTGATGGTTCCGGAAGAAAAGCTGAGCGATCCGGCCTTCGACCTCCTGACCCACATGGGCTTCACCAAGTCAGAGATCGAGGCCGCCAACACCCATGTGTGCGGCGCGATGACACTGGAAGGCGCGCCCTTCCTCAAGGAAGAGCATTACCCGGTGTTCGACTGCGCCAACCCGTGCGGCCGCATCGGCAAGCGCTACCTGTCGGTGGAAAGCCACATCCGCATGATGGCCGCGGCCCAGCCGTTCATCTCCGGGGCGATCTCCAAGACCATCAACATGCCCAATGACGCCACGGTCGAGGACTGCAAGGAAGCCTATCTGCTGTCCTGGAAGCTGGCGCTGAAGGCCAACGCGCTCTACCGCGACGGCTCCAAGCTGTCCCAGCCGCTCAACGCCCAGCTTCTTGCCGATGACGACGAGGACGAGGACGACACGGTCGAGGACATCGCCGCAAAGCCGCAGGCCGCGCGCGCCGAGGTCGTCGCCGAACGCATCGTGGAACGGATCGTCGAGCGGGCCATCCGCGAACGCGAGAAGATGCCGGACCGCCGCAAGGGCTACACCCAGAAGGCCCGCGTCGGCGGCCACAAGGTGTATCTCACCACCGGCGAATACCAGGACGGCCGTCTCGGCGAGATCTTCATCGACATGCACAAGGAAGGCGCCGCTTTCCGCTCTCTGATGAACAATTTCGCCATCGCCATCTCGCTCGGCCTGCAATACGGCGTGCCGCTGGAGGAATATGTCGACGCCTTCACCTTCACCCGGTTCGAACCGGCCGGCATGGTGCAGGGCAACGAGGCGATCAAGAACGCCACCTCGATCCTCGATTACATCTTCCGCGAGCTGGCCGTCTCCTATCTCGGCCGCCACGACCTGGCCCATGTGCCGCCGGAAGCCATCGGCAACACGGCCATGAGCACCGGCCCGAACGAGGGCCGCGGCGACGACGGCAGGACCGGCGGCCACGTGGTCTCCCACGGCCTGGTGCGCGGCCAGACCGAGCGCTTCCGCCTGGTTGCCAGCGGCGACCCCGCCGGCGAGGCCACCGAGGCGATCTCGGTCCAGACCGCCAGCACCCCCGCCGCCCAGGTCTCCGCCGTCGCAACGGCCTTCGCCCGCGGCTCGGAAGCCGCCGCTGCGGTGGAAATCTCCACCTCCCCGGCCCCCCAGCCCAACTCGGCCGCCCAGCAGATCGCCCAGGCCCGCATGAAGGGCTATGAGGGCGAAAGCTGCTCCGAATGCGGCAACTTCACCATGGTGCGCAACGGCACATGTTTGAAATGCGACACGTGTGGCGGCACCAGCGGGTGTAGCTGAAGGATAAAAGCCGGGCGCCGCCCAGGCCGGTCCCCATCGGCCAAGCGCGGTGCCCGGCGCCCAGACAAGGAAAAACCCGCGCGATCGGAGACGATCGGGCGGGTTTTATTCGTGTGTTCTGGTATGAGGTCGGTGTCTCAGGATTGCTGATCGTTTCGCGCTATACGGAGAATAGCAATTCCTCATTTTGTTTCGATGGCAGCTCGCTGCCGCAAAAAAGGCGGGAGACGGTCAATTTCATACTGAGCCATCGATTGCTGACGAGCATCCTCAATTTGACTTTGAAACTTCTTTGCCCACTCCAATTGTTCTTTTGGCATAGGTTTGGCGGTCATCTCGTCGAATTTCGCGAGGCAATCCCGCTCTACACCTTCAAAAGAAAAGTCACTGACCCAACCATTTTCAAAAACATAACGAAGGATCGCCATACAACCGTCAGGTAATTTCTTCCCGTCGCGGAATTGCTTATAAAGCCAAAGTACAATATCCGCGATTTGTATACCTGCGCTCTCGTCATCAGCACACACCTCGAAAGTGCTACCGGCCACTTTCTGGAATTTATGTGACTCTCCGGCCCACAACAATACATCGTCTGATGCTGTAGAATACATGTCGTGCCACATTGCTAACGTTCGCTCAAACTCGCTCTGACGGTCGTGCTTGATACAGGCAACCGGTTGGCGAAAGAGGCCAGAAATTTCCTCCAACCCACTAAGCAAATTCGCGAAAGCTACCATGTTTGGGAAATGTCCTTGTCGGGCAGCCCTACGGTCGACGTGGATCTGGATCGATTCAGGATGGTTTTTTGCCCATTCTAGTCCTTCACGGATTACATCCTGCGACCGTCGATCTGGAAGGCGATCAAGGTTTCTCATTAAACCGGCGCAAACTTCAGGCAGCATCCTCTGCACCGTTTTGTAATTCGGTTCGAGAATGCAACGCCAAAATAACTGGGCGACATCCATGTCAATCAAAAACGACATTTTAAATGTCAACATTAGGCGCAGAAATCGGAAATTGTAATGATGCCAAGCAACGCCAGCATTCTCACCTGAATCCATTAAACTATCGAACATTTTTGTTGCTAAGAGGTACTTTTTCTCCACTCTTGATACGAAGAATTTGGCACCTGAGCGGACTAAAAGTTTTATAATGCGTTGCGCCACGCTCTCTAGCTTTCCAATGCCGAGCTCATTGGCGTGTAGGGCATTTCCCCCTACATCTTTGGCAATGGCAGCAACGAATGCCGCATATGTGACATCGAAGTCTCCTCGAGTGACAAGCGCTGCCGTGAAGAAGTTCGGCTGAGCCTCATCGAAAATGTTGTGTCCAGTGTTTCCTGTTTCATCCACGTAAGCGTGGATCGGCCTTCGCTTTGCCTCTCCCATTTTACGCCCTCCAATCGACCGTCGACCGAAAAAACATCACCAAAATCTATTGCCAAACGAGGGAATTTAGCGTCCGCTCATCAATTGGAATCTGCTAGATGGCAATCTCAATCGCGCAAACCAAGTAGAGAAATCAGAACGTCGAATAAGTGCTCAGTGTTGTTCAAATATAAAACTTGAAGGGCGCCCGCTCGAAGCCCTTGGCTGACCCCATCACCAATACCTCTCCAACCTTGTCTGCGAACCGAACGGTAACCGGCAGGCCGTCATTAAAGTTGCAGGAGTTGTAGTTAATTTTGGTCAGGCCAAGAATATCGCGCAAAACGTCCTCTAGTTCAGGCATCTGACCGGAACTGCGGAGTAAAGAAATAAAAAGTGGGTTCGGGGTTTCCGGGCCGATATAGGTATCAAGGCGCGGCAGAAACCCGTTGCTCCAGAAATACGCATTGAGTTCATCCAGAATCAATGCCGTACCCCTTATGACGGGGTAGTCGCCGTGCCGGAATAGCTTGGTTTCACCGGTAGTCGTTTTGATCCGGACATACACAAGATTGGTTTCATCCGGACACGCCTCGCAAAAGGCGTTCCATTCATTGTCGTCGAACTTCGTCCGACCGTGTATAAACAGCTCTTTTGGCGGTTTGCCGTGTTTGTCCTTGAACGTATCGACCACCTTTTTAAGAAGGTTATGCGCTTCGTCAGCCGGTAGGTGGAACTCCTTTCTCCTTGTCTCCCAAGGACCGTTCGCACCACGAAATACAAGGCCGTCACCTTCATTGAGAAACATCTGCGCCGCGCAGCAAGCGTGCTGCTGAGGGTGATTGGGTATTAGCTTGAAGACAAGCCCCATATAACAAACACCTTCCCTTGCCGAGATCAGTTTCCAGGGTGGTTCGGGACGGGTCTTGTAGTAGAGCCCTGTAGACAGGTTCCAAGCCAGCGTTGCCCGGTCCTGCAATTGACGCTTGGGATTCCCGGCGCTGTTCAAGAATGCTTCCGGAGCCAGTGTTGTTTCACGTATAAGCTGCGAGGTTTTTCCGACCTGCAACATCCTAGCTTTGACCTGACGATGAAAGTCCGGGATATCTTCAAATATCTCCTCTCTAGAAAGGTCGAGTACAGGATCCAGCAAAGGCATATCGGCAGGCTTTTTTTGTTTCTTTCCGAAATCGCCTTTAACAAGCGGCAAGCCTGTCCTCTTTGCTTTCGGCTTACAGCGCTCGAAAATGATGTCCGGCAGAACGAGTACCCAGACATCGACTTCAAGCTCTTCATTGCGTTCGTGATATTCGATTTCCGAAACGTATAGATCGACCACCTTTCGAACGGCCTCATGAAGGTTCAGGTTTCGGGTCGCCTCATCAATCTGCTTTTCGTCAATGCTGCGCTCGACCAGAGTATCTTTATCGACACCAAACCCGAATGCCTCTGTCAGTCCCGGGAAATGGGAAAGATGCAGACGAAATTCCTTGTCACGCGGGCCAGGTGCCGGCACCTCGACAAAACTCTCGATTTCAGCAAGTTTTGAGCGGAAATGGCCGATGCCCGTCGCCGTTCCGACAACGCCTAGGTTTACCGTCACAGTGCGATTGGGCGCTGAGTGCGGGCCGTAAAGATACAGCCCGTCTTTTGGATGATCGCAGGTCTGGCCATGTCCAAAACCCAATTTGGGTTCTTCAATATACAAAATCTCGGAGGTTTGCTCAGGAAGTTCCAACCCGTTCCTCCTCTTCGTCTTCGCTCATCAATTCGCGTCCAGCCAGTACGGATTCATCGGTTTCTTCAGCCTCATCATCGGTTTCATCGGGAAGCGGCGTGGAAACCGGGCTCGTAAAGCTAATCGGCTCTGCCACAATCTTGATTTGCTCTGAGGGAGACAGGGCAAGCGATATGTAAGCGCTGTCGCCGGACAAGATTTCAAGGAATGCTAGCAGACGGCCATACCACTGTTTGTTCCGCCAGCCTTTACACACAGTTCGCCGCAATCGGAACTGGGCGTCAACGCTATCGATAATACTTCCAGCTTTGTTGCCCTCTGCGACCTCGGCGAAAAGAACGCGGTTCTTGATCTTGAAATGGGGGTACGGCCAGAATGCGGGACTCGCGGTAGCTCCGAAATTCCAAACTTTACCTTTTGCGATATTGCGCAACATGGCGGACCGCCGGTCACCCTGGCGACCCCAAGGCACCTTTTTGCTGATGGCGAGCTGGCCGTCACCAACATGATACCCGGATTGAGAAGAGTACTTGTACTCGACAAAACCCTTTTGTCGGCAAAAGTTGTCCCAAGCTTCGCGGAACATAGACATTAAAATGTTATGCGCATCAAATTGAGCAAGATCGATTTCCGGCATTCCATTTTGCTGAAAATCAAGAGTTCCAGTTTCGCATTTGAGTTCCAAAGCGGCTAAGTCGACAAAGAGTTCGGAGACCTCATCGAAGGACAGGAATGTCAGAATTCCTCTATTGTGATAATGGACGGGAAAGCGTGCATCTTTGCATCGTGCGGAAAAAGCACCGATCGATATGGCTCCTTTTGGAACATAGTATTTGATTGTATCCGGAATCGAAGAGATACGAAGCCAGTTGGATATGAGTGCCTCGGGTTGATTCTGAACGGAAATCGAACGCCGTGCCCTATAGTTCTGCCATTCCGGATTGATGGTAACAGGCCCAAAGCGAGGAACATTTTCCTCTTCCAAATACTCAAGCAGATTGTGCAGGCCGTCCGCCCAGCTCTTTGTGAAATCCGCAAATTGCAGGCCAGTTGTACCAAACGGGGCTCGAAAGTTCCTTTCTAGACGAAGCGGAACAATAAACCTTGGATCGGAAAGCTCACGCGACAACCGGTCTGCGATCTCAATTTCTTCCAGGACCCCCCCTTTCGCGAGGGTGCTGGTTTTGCAGCAAAGCAGCATTTTACACGCTTGGTCGTATAGGGTGTCCGTCAAAACCTTTCGCCAGCGGTCGCCAAACTTCAGGCAAAGAATATCGGCAAATACCTTGTATCCGGCTGCTTCCAGTCTAGGCGCTAACCACAGCGCGAAGTCATCGTCATCTGGGGTGCCTTTACTTAAAAAGACAAGATTGCGAATGTCATTTTGAGTTTTGGGATCAGAAGCCGGTTCAACGCTGGTCATCACTCACTCCGCAGCTTCAGGCGGGTAAGTACGCAATTCGGCTAGCAGTGGGCAGGCCCAATCGATTTTCTCAAACATGATCGCATTCTAACGAATAAAGCCACACGCCCAACTAGAATTAGTCAGAGCACACTACTTTTGCCCCTGTTAATTTTCGCCCGAAGACAGGGCTTGGAACAAAATTACTGCGCAGCTTAGGAAAGTCGACGTTTCTAGCTGCCATGCCCCCCAATCCGGGCTGACCAGAAACGCTATCGCGCCCCTTGGTGCCGCAGTGCGAGCCCTATGACGGTCACCCAGGCCGGTCCCTACCGACCAAGAGCGGCGCCTGATGGTCAATCGTGAAAAACCCGCCCGCCGGAGAGAAATCGAGCGCGTTACTTCTTGGCTGCCGATATGGTGCCAGTTCTGGGGAATAAGTCGCCAAAACTCCGTCCCCCAAAGTCCCCCTCCTACCCAAACAATTTCCCCTCGCCTCCTCCCCGCCCCTCGTCTATTGAACTCCCCCATGGCCATCACCCCGATCCTTCAGACCGCCCAGGCGCCCTCCGCCCGCCGCACCGACAGTCTGCGCGGCATCGCGCTGATGGCGATGGGGATGTTTCTGTTTTCCTGCGTCGATACGATGGCGAAGTTCCTGACCGAGACTGTCCATCCCGTCCAGATCGTCTGGTTCCGCCAGAGCGGGCTGCTCCTCGGCGTGCTCGTGCTGATCGGGCTGCAGGGACGGTCGATCCTGGCGTCCCGCAACCCGAAACTGCAGATCGGGCGCGGCGTTCTGGCGGCCTGTTCGGCGACGCTCTTCATCGTCGGTGTCGGCTATGTGCCGCTGGCCGATGCCGTCGCGATCACCTTTGTCGCACCCTTCATGGTGACCGTCCTGGGGGCGCTGATCCTGCGCGAGCCGGTGGGCATCCGCAGGTGGTCCGCCGTCGTGATCGGGTTCCTCGGCACCCTGATCGTCATCCGGCCCGGCCTGGGGGTCGTTCACCCGGCCGCGCTGCTTCTTGTGGTCGCGGCCTCCGCCTTCGCGCTGCGCCAGGTGCTCTCCCGCCTCCTTGCCGGAGCGGACAGGACACGCACCACGGTCGCCTATACGGCCATCGTCTCCTGGGGGCTCTTGAGCCTGCCCCTGCCGTTCGTCTGGCAGACACCGTCGGGCGCGCTGGAGCTCGGCCTGCTGATCGCCATGGCCGTGCTGGCGGCGGTTGGCGAGACCCTTGTCATCATGGCACTGGGCGCTGCCGAGGCGGTCGTCGTCGCCCCGGTCCAGTACAGCCTGCTGATCTGGGGGACGCTTTACGGCTTCCTCGTGTTCGGGCAGTTGCCGGACGGCTGGACCTGGGCGGGCGCCGCGATCATCACGGCGACGGGGCTCTACACGCTGAACCGCGAGCGGCTTGCGATCAAGGCCCTGAAGCGCCACCGCAAATAGCTGCGCCGCCCCCGGTCCGTGCACGAGGCAGGGCAATCGCATCAGCTCCGCCATTGCAGGACTTGATCCTGCAATCCATGCCGAGACCTTGCATCCGGCGAGGCTTGGGTTAGAGGCGATGTATCGGCATGGATGCCTTGGTCGACCCGGTAATCATCCCGTTTTTTACCGGATCGAAAACCGGACTTCAGGCAGCCTGTTTCATTTTCGGCGTGGTTCCGAGCGGAATATCGGCCATGCTCGGCCGGTCCCCGAGAATATGGGCCCTGTCTGCCAGGTGCCGGTCAAGGATCGTCCACAGGGCGCTGCATTCGGCAATGGCGGCGTTGATCGCCGAGGGATCGCGATCCTCGTCAGCGGTCCTGACCAGTTGCCAGAACAGCGTCGTCATGGGCGGATGGAGTGTGGTGGGATACCAGTCCATCCACTGGTTGGCGTGCCCGCGCAGTTCCGGGGTGCCGGGCTGCCATGAAGCCGATCCGTACCTGTCGCAGAGGTAGCGGACGATCGCGTTGGATTCCCACTGGACGTGATCCCCGTCCACCAGGGTCGGGATCCTGCCGTTCGGGTTCCTGGCCAGATAGTCCGCCTTGTCGTTGCCGCCGAACGCGCCGCCGATATCGGCTCGCTCGACCGGCAGGCCGAGCTCGGCGGCACACCACATGACTTTTTGGACGTTGACCGAATTGGCACGTCCCAGAACCTTGATCATCGGCGGCTTCCTGGCTGGTTGACTGTGAAGGGGCCGTGTCTGTATCAGCAACAGGCTGGCCGGTCGATCATCCTTGCGCGGTTTTTGTCCCCGCCGCGACCGCCTGGCGGACGAAAGCCTCGATATCGCCGGCGGGCCGGGCCCCCGAAAGACGGGCAACCTCGCGGCCCTTGTGCCACAGAATCAAGAGCGGAATGCCGCGAATGCCGAGGCGCTGCGAAACCGCGGGAAAATCCTCGGTATTGATCTTGGCAAAGCGTGCCTGGGCGGAGAGAGCCTTGGCCGCCCTGGCGAACTCCGGCGCCATCATCCGGCACGGACCGCACCAGGGCGCCCAGTAGTCGACCACCAGCGGCACCTCGTCGGTCCGCGCCGCCTTGTCATGGGTCCTTGCATCGAGCTCGGCGACATTGCCGGTCATGAGCGGATCGCCGCAGGAACCGCATTTCGGTCCGGCGGTGAGCCTGGCCACCGGCACCCGGTTGGCCTGGCCACAGGTGGTGCATGTCAGTTTTGCCGCGTCCGTCATCGGGTCGATCCAATATACTGGTCCTTGAAAACATACCGGCTTGCTGTCATCCGGCGTGCAAGAGGGGTGGACAAACAGGAATTCATCACCCCGAAGAGGTCCGTTGCGAAACCGCTTTCCTGAGCATCGCCAGCCGGTCGAGAACAGCTTCGCGCCGGTCTTCGAGATCGGCCCGCAGCCGGTCGATGTGGCCGAGTTTTTCCATCAGTTTTTCGATGCCGCCTGCGCAGGGGCCGGCGCCCTCGTCCGTCAGGCAGGCCGCCATGGTCCGGATTTCCCGGGTGGAAAAGCCGGTGGCGATGAAATCGTGAATGCGGCCGGCGCGGCGCAGGTCCGCTTCGGTGTAGAGGCGATAGCCGTTTTCGGACCGGCGCACATCCATCAGGCCGACTTTTTCGTAGTGGCGCAGCATGCGCTGCGTGATCCCGAGCCTCTCCGCCGCTTCCCTGGCCTGCATCGCGGTCCCTTTCGTTCTGTCATGGTTCCAGCAACATATGTGTTGGCGGTCCGACGTGAGATCAAGACACACCGGGCGGCCGCCACGCAGCCGCCCGGCCCCTGGAGCATCAGGCGCGCAGCGCCCAGCCGCCGTCAACTGTCAGCACCTGGCCTGTCAACCAGGCGTTGCCGGAACTGCCCAGCCGCAGGATCCAGGGCACGATATCGGCGGCAAGACCGCGCCGCCCCAGAGGAACCTGGGCTTCCTCCTGCGCCTCGATGTCCCGCGCCATCTCCGCCGGCAGGCCCATCATGCCGGTGAGCGCGCCGCTCCTGACCGGGCCGGGGGAAACCGCGTTCACCCTTATGCCGTCACCGGCCAGTTCGATGGCCCAGGAACGGGTCAGATGCTCCAGGGCGGCCTTTGTCGCCCCGTAGTGAGCCATCGGCGGCGCGGCATTGCGCGACACCGCGGTGCCGATGTTGACGACCGCTCCTTTCGTCTCGCGCAGGGCCGGCAGGCCTTGCTTCACCAGAAGCGAGGGCGCGGTGATGTTCACTGCGCACATGCCGGCGATCACCGCCGCGTCGTAGGCCTCGACCGGCAACGGCCGGCCCGCACCGGCATTGTTGACGATCAGGTCCAGCCGCCCCCACCGGCCCAGAACCGTTTCCGTGATCCGCGCGGCACTGGCCGGATCGGCGCTGTCGGCCTCAAGGGTCGCCAAGTCGCCATGGCGTGCCGCCACATCGGCGAGCCGTGCCGCGCCGCGCCCGGTGACAAGCACCCTGGCGCCCTGTTCCGCCAGCGCCAGCGCGGTCGCCTCGCCAATGCCGGAACTGCCCCCGGTCACAATCGCGACCTTGTCCTGCCAACTGCTTTCTTGTGTCATTTGATGCCTTTCCTGGTTTTGAACGCCGTACACACTGGTGCGCAAATTGGCGCGCAAACCCGGTCTAGGCCCCTGACATTAGTGTCAGGGTCAAGCGCAAAACGGCCCTGTGCCCTGCGCCGGAAGAACGACCGCAAGGCCCCGTGCGCCGACATCCGCTCTGGCGGGCTCACACCAGGGCAAATGCCCCTGTCATGCCCCCCCGACCTCCGTTAGGTTGTCCCGAAACCAGCTTGGAGACCGGACATGGAACTTATCGCGAAGGCAACGGAACTGGTGGGCGGCGCCGTGGCGCTGCTGCGGCGGATCGGGGCGCCGTCCCATCAGGCCATGGGGACAGCACCGGACATACCGGAGGCGAGGAAACAGGGGATCATGACGCTGAAGATGCCGGTGGCCAAAGGCTGGGAGGACGGACATCTGCCCACCTGCGCGCCAGGGCTGAAGGTCAACGCCTTCGCCTCCGGCCTCGAACATCCCCGCTGGATCGAGGTTCTGCCGAACGGCGATGTTCTGGTTGCCGAATCCAAGGAACAGGCCGGACCGCCCAAGACCCTGATGGACCGCGCCGCCCAGGCCACAATGCGCCGGGCCAGGGCCATCGGCGAAAGCGCCAACCGAGTGACCCTGTGGCGGGACGCCGACGGCGACGGCGTCGCCGAGCAACGGGAGGTTTTTGTCGAAAATCAGAACCAGCCCTTCGGCATGGCCCTGGTCGGAACGAAATTCTATCTCGGCAACACTGACGGCATCGTGGTCTTCGACTATGCTCCCGGCGCCACATCGCTGGCGGGTCCCGGCAGGAAGCTCGTGGAATTCAAGCCGCACGGCCACTGGACGCGCAGCCTGATCGTGTCGCCGGACGGGACAAAGATCCATGCCGGGGTCGGATCGCTCACCAACATCGCCGATGACGGCATGGAAGTGGAAAAAGGCCGGGCGGCGATCTGGGAGCTGGACATAGCGAGCGAAAAGGCACGTATCTTCGCATCAGGCCTGCGCAACGCCGTCGGCATGGCCTTCGAGCCGGTCACCGGGGCGCTGTGGACGGCGGTCAACGAACGCGACGGTCTCGGCGACGAGACGCCGCCCGATTACCTGACCTCGGTCAAGGACGGCGGCTTCTACGGCTGGCCCTATTGTTACTGGGGCGACACGGTGGACGACCGCGTGCCGCAGGACGCAGAGATGGTCGCCAGGGCGATCAGGCCGGATTATGCCCTGGGTGGGCACACGGCGTCCCTCGGCCTGTGCTGGATGCCCGCAGGCACCCTGCCCGGCTTCGGCGACGGCATGGTGATCGGGCAGCACGGATCCTGGAACCGCTCGAAGCTGAGCGGCTACAAGCTGATCTTCGTGCCGTTCGAAAACGGCAAGCCGAACGGCCCGCCCCGCGACATTCTCAGCGGCTTCCTGTCCGAGGACGAAAAGACCGCCTACGGACGCCCGGTCGGCGTGACGATCGGAGCTGACAAGAAGTCGCTGCTGATGGCCGACAACGTCGGCGATATCATCTGGCGCGTCACGGCGGCCTAGCTGCCTGCACCGTGTTCGCGATAAAGGCTCCGGACGCCTGACCGCGCCCGAAGCCTTCATGGAGCCCTTCATGGTGCCTTCGTATTGCTGACGTCCTATTCGGCCCGGCGTCCGGTTTCATTCAGGTCGCCATCGAGCTCGATGTCGAACTGTTTGCCGCCCTTGCAGATGACGTCGTCAAGCTCGAAGCCGTCCTCGGTGACCTCGATGTCGTCCGGCGCCATCTGGCATTCCATAGCGGTCAGCTTGGCCATGATCGCGGCTTCCGTTTCCGCACTGACCTCCGCTTCACCAGCGGCAAAAACACTCGTGGAAAAGGCAAATACCGCCGTCACGGCCATGATCGAAGTCTTCATTTGATGTCCCCCTGTACCCGGATGTTGACTGTCACTGGATGTTGAAAGTTACTTTTTGAGATCCGCCCGTGGAGCCGGGAATTCTGAGCGTGTGGCTTCCGGGCTTGATGGCGACGAAGGAAAGTTCGGCGGTTCCCGCCGCGTCGAATTCAAGACTGTCGATGGCCATCGGCCGGACTTCGATCTGGTTGATGACGATCTCGTTCATCCAGATCGCCCGGAAGAAATCGGGGCCTGAGACCGCAAGCTCGGCCGATCCGTCGGCGGTGATGAAAATCTTGTAGTAGGCACCGGACTGAAGCGTGTAGGCGCCCTCCTCGGAGAGCGGCTGGCCGGAGGCCAGGGTCAGTTCGATCGGCTCGCCCCGGTTGCAGGAGGCCAGCAGCCCCGCGAACCCGAGATCGTCGCACAGTGGCGCGGCCAGCGCGGGATGCGCCAGCAGCGTCATCAGCGAGGCAAGAAATATGCGTTTCATCGAAGAGTTTCTCCCTGTTGTCGGTCAGTTCGGCTGCACAACGACACCCCAGGGCTGTTGCCCCACCTGAATGGACTTGATCGCTTCCTGCGCCTCGACATCGATCACGGTGATATCGTTCGAATTGCCGTTTGTCGTGAGCAGGTATTTCTCGTCAGGGGTGAAGGCGAGTTGCCAGACGCGCTGGCCCACGAGAATGTATTTCTCCACCTCGTAGGTCTGCGCATTCACCACCGCGACACGGTTTGCCGGACCGAGCGCGACGAACAGCCATTTGCCGTCCCCCGTGACCCTGGCTCCGACCGGCTGCAGCCATTCCGGCAGGACACCGGGCACCGAAAAGCCGATCTTGTGAACCAGGGTCGGCGTGCCGTCCGCGGCAATGTCCATCACGCTGACCGTGCCGCCGATCTCCGATGTCACGAAGAGTTTCGTGCCGTCGCTGGAATATTGTGCATAGCGCGGGCGCTGGTCGACCAGCACGTTGTGCCTGATCTTGTAGTCCTCGGTGGAGATGAAGTGCGCCATGTTCGTCGTTTCCGACGTGTTCACAACCCATTTCGCATCCGGGCTGATCGCCATGCCTTCCGGCTCGACACCGACCGGCACCTCGGCAAGCACCGTATGGCTCTGCGTGTCGGTCACCGTGACGATATTGTCGTCCTCATTGGCGATATAGAGCGGATTGCCCTCAGGATGGATCACGAACAACTCAGGATCCGGGCCGGAGGGCAGCGTGTAGACCTCCTGATAGGTTTCGGTGTCGAAAACGCGGACCGTGTCGTCGTCGGAGGCGCACACATAAAGCAGCGCCCCATCCGGGCTGATGGTGATCCCGCGCGGCCGGTTTCCGGCGGGAAACTCCTCAAGAACCTCCCACGTGTCGCTGTCGACGACCGTGACGGTGTTGCCTCTTTCGTTGCTCACGAACACCTTGTTGGCAAAGGCCGGGGACGCCGCCGTGACGGCAAGGCAAAGCATGGTCAGGAAACGAGCGGTCATCGGGCACACCTTGTTCAAACTCCCTCAATCAGGTTCGCGGGACCCGCCGTGCGGGCGGATCGGTGTCAGGGCCGGCAGGCCGCCGGCAACCGCACGGCCTTCCCCGGAGAAGTCCAGCCGGGAAAAGAGAAGGAGCCAGGGCAGGCAATCCGCAGGACAGCGGTCCGGATATCCAGCGCCGCGGCGGGAGTGACGCCGCAATCGTGAGGAGGCACGATGGCACCGACCGTTTTCCCGGCTCCTTCCTGCTTTTCCACTTCGAACGCTAGCAGCGCGCCCCGCGCCGTGCCTCCCAAAAGTCACCGGGAACAATCGGCAATGCCATTGCCGATTGTTCCCGGTTTCGAGTTCTTTGATCGACGGATGTCATTCCTCGCGCTACGGTTTGCCGGTTGGAATTGAGGAGGAATTTGTGTTCGGTCGAATGCATCTGAACCGTCAGGCAGTGCTTTCCATCTGTCTGGTTCACCTGGTTGCAGTCTCCCTGACGACCGCAATCCTGGTTGCGAACGCACGCGAAGCGGTCCGCCTGGAGATCGATGCCAGCGCCAACAGCGCAAGAGCGCTGGTCCTGTCCAATCTGGGTTACGCACTGCGCCAGTCCTCGCCCGCCGACGTGCTGCCGCGCCTTGCGGAGATCCTGGTGGCGCCGCGGCATGTCGACATCACGCTGCTCGACGCGCGCCTGGGCGTTCTGCCCTTGCGGCAACTCTCCAGGACGGACGAACCGGGCGCTGCGCCCGACTGGTTCGTGCGGCTGGCAACACCCGGGCCCCGGGAAACACGCATTCCGATCGAGACCAACGGCAGATTGCACGGCTATGTTTCGATGACGGCGGCCCCCGGCGACGAGATCGCCGAGGTCTGGCATGACGTCGCCAGCATGATCTGGATCGTGGCCGGCACCGCGATGGTGTCCGCACTGATCGTGACGATGTTGGTGAACCGGACCCTCCGCCCCCTCGAAACGCTGCGAACGGCGCTCGCCCAGCTTCGGCAGGGACAGCATTCGGTCCGGGTCGGACGTGGCGCAAGTGCCGATCTGGTACCGATTTTCGAGGGCTTCGACGCCCTCTCGGAAGCCCTGGAGACCGCCGAGGCGGACCGGGTGAGGCTGAACCGCAGAATTGTCGAACTCGGCGATGCGGAACGCCGCACTCTCGCCATGGAACTTCATGACGAGTTCGGCCCCTGTCTGTTCGGATTGAAAGTCAAATCATCCGCGATCGCCCGCGCCGCTGAAGCGAACAACGACCGGGACCTTGCGCAGGACGCGTCAAGCATTCAGTCGATCGTCGCGCAGATCCAGGCTTCCAACAGCCGCCTCCTGACGACGCTCAGACCGATGGCGATCGGCCAGTTGCCGCTGATCGATGCTCTTCTGGATCTCTTCGCGGCGTTTCGCAAGACCCACCCCGATGTCGACTGGCGCGTGGATCTCCCGCAACACTTGCCCGAGACACCCGAGATCGTCGATCTCACCGTCTACCGTTTTTTCCAGGAAGGCGTGACCAATGCCCTTCGCCATGGCAAACCTGGCCGCATCACCGTATCCTTGTCGCGGCAGGAAACAGAGGGCGGTGCGACGCTGCAGCTCGGCGTGGAGGACGACGGCCTGGGCATGACCGGCGAGCGCAACGAAGGCAGGGGCCTGACGGCCATGCGCGACCGGATCCGCGCGGTCGGTGGAGGCCTGACCATCGACGCGACCGAAGCCGGAGGAACCAGACTGACCTCCCGCCTACCCATGCTGATGTCCTCGGACCGTCCCGAGGGATTGCGGGCAGTCTCATGAAAACGGCGCTTGTCATCGACGATCATCCGGTTACCCATCTGGGCTGCGGGCAGCTTCTGCGCGAACTGGACTACACGCATGTTCTCGAAGCCCTGACCGACCGGGACGCCCTGTCCCTGGCCAGGACGCACACGCCCGACCTCATCATTCTCGATCTCGGCATGCCCGGCCTCGGCGGACTGAACCTGATAGACCCGTTGCTGCGGCAGGTGCCACACGCGCGCATCCTCATCTTCTCGATGAACGAACAAGCCGTTTTCGTTGCCAAGGCCCTGTCCGCCGGCGCCGCGGGCTATCTGACGAAGAACTCCGGGCCGGACCAGTTTCATGCCGCGGTCCAGGCGCTGGAAGCGGGAAAAATCTATCTGGAACATGAAATGGCCATGTCCGTAGCAACGTCCAAGATCGGCGGGCATGCCGATCCGCTCTCCATGCTGACGGAGCGGGAGTATCAGGTTCTGCGCCTGCTTGGTCAGGGCGACGACCTCCAGGCAATCGCGGACGCGCTTCGTATCAGCTACAAGACAGCCGCCAACACGTCCTCCGCGATCAAGAAAAAACTCGGCGCCAGGAACACGACCGAGCTGATCCGGGTTGCGATCTCGTCTGGCGTCGTCTCTTAAACAACGGGCTTGCCAGAAAGGTCTGCACAAGACGCTCCGGCGCCAGGTGCCCGACCCGGTGTTGAAGGCCGAAGCGTTAAAGGCCGAAGTGTTGAAGGTCGAGGCGGGGTGGCCTGTGACGCCCCCTCACCGCTCTCTCCGGCGATCATCCGGAAACCGGCGAAGGCGATCGTGACGAGCGGGTTCAGCAGGTTGAAAACCGCGCAGGAGATAGAGGACACCGTCCCGGCCCCCAGCGTCGCAGCCATATACGCGCCGCAACGGTCCCAGGGAACCAGCGCGCTTGTCACGGGGGCGGAAACCCCGACGGCGCAGGCGGCATGACGGCCCAAGACGGCGCGTCATACCTCGCCCATGTGACCTAGGCGTTGGCGACGAGATAATCCATTGCCGCGTTCGCCCCGCCTTTCCGGTGAGGCACACCGGCTTTTTCCAGGGCCATTTCAATGCCGGAGAGAGTTCCCATCAGCATCAGGTCGTTGAAATCGCCCAGATGCCCGATCCGGAACACGCGATCGGCAACCTTCGACAGGCCGTTGCCAAGCGAAATGTTGTAATTTTCCAATGCCACCGCCCTGAAGGCGTCCGCACTATGGCCTTCGGGCATGAGAACGGCCGTCAACACGCCGCTTTCCTGGCCCTGCCGGTTGCACAGAACCTCCAGCCCCCAGGCCGCGACCGCGGCACGGGTTGCCTTACCGTGGCGGGCGTGGCGGGCAAACACACTGGCCATGCCTTCTTCCCGAAGCATGTCGATGGCCACATTGAGCCCGTAGAGCAGGTTGGTCGCCGGCGTATAGGGGAAATAGCCCACTTCATTTGGGCCGATCATCTCCTGCCAGTCCCAGTAGGACCGCGGCAAAGCCGCCGTCCGGGATTGCTCCAGCGCCTTCGCACTGACGGCATTGAAGGACAGTCCCGGCGGGAGCATCAGTCCCTTTTGCGATCCGGACACACAGACATCCACACCCCACGCGTCGAACTGAAAATCCAGCGAGGCCAGGCCGGAGATCGAATCCACCAGATAAAGGGCCGGATGACCGGCGGCGTCGATGGCCCGGCGGACCTCGGCGATCGGTGAAACCGATCCCGTGGAGGTCTCGTTGTGAACGACACAAACAGCCTTGATTTCATGGTTTGTGTCCGCGCGCAGCCGGTCCTCGATCTGTTGCGGGTCGGCGCCGCCGCGCCAGTCGCCCGCGATCACCTCGGTGTCCAGGCCGATTTTCTGTGCCAGTTTCTGCCAGAGCATCGCAAAATGACCGGTCTCGAACATGACTACCTTGTCGCCGGGCGACAAGGTGTTGACCAGCGCCGCTTCCCAGGCGCCCGTGCCGGAAGCCGGATAGATGAACACATTGGATCGGGTCTGAAAGATTTCCTGGAGGCCCTCGAGGGCTTTCCGGCCAACCTGGGGAAAGTCCGGTCCCCTGTGGTCAATCGTCTGCATGGCGATTGCTCTCAGGATTCGTTCCGGAACAGCGCTCGGCCCCGGAATTTGAAGAAAGTGATGTCCAGTCGCACGCATGGATCGTCCGCCTTGCTTGTTGATGAGAGTGAAACCCGGGGGGGCCGGTCTGTTTCAGGCCGGGGCCGCAGGTTTCCGGATGAAGCGTCCGATCAGCGGCGACAGGATGACCAGTGCCGTGAGGACGAACAGGGAGAGCGCGATCGGGCGCTCGAGGAACACAAACAGATCGCCTTCGGACTGGATCAGGGTCCTGCGAATGTTGCGCTCTAGCATCGGGCCGATGATCAGACCCAGAATGAGCGGCACAGGCGGGTATTCCAGTTTCAGGAGGATCAGGCCGAAGGTGCCCGCCAGAAGCGTGATGATCACCGCGCTCATGGAATATTCGATCGCGAACACGCCGAACACCACGGTCGCCAGCACCGCCGGATACAGGAGCGCCGTGGAAATGAAGAGGACGCTTGCCAGCAACGGCGTCAACAGCAAGGTCAGAAACACCAGCATCAGGTTTCCGATCCAGAAGCTCCCGAAGACGGTCCAGATGAAGTCGCCGTTGTTGGTGAACAGCAAGGGGCCGGGCTGCAGGCCGAGCATGAGCAGCCCGCCCATCATGACGGCCGTGGTCGCCGACCCGGGAATGCCGAGCGTGAAGAGCGGGATCATCGAGGAATAGGAGGCGCTGTTGTTGGCGGATTCCGGAGCCGCGATCCCCTCGATGGCGCCCGAACCGAATCTGGCCGGGGTCTTCGAGGACCGTTTCGCAAGCGCATAGGAAATCATCGTCGCCGTTGTTGCGCCCACCCCCGGCAGCACACCGACAAACACTCCGATCACCGCGCCTTGCAGCAAGGCCCACCTGGACTGCAGCGCGTCCTTCAATCTTGGAAAGAGATTTGAGAACTTGAAGCTCACCATCTCGTTTTTCACGTCGGACCCGAGACTGGTGTAGATGGCCGTCAACCCGAACAGGCCAACGGCGATGATAGCAAAATCAAGCCCCTCGAACAGTTCGATAAAGCCGAAGTTGAACCGGATGGGGCCCGCGATGGGGTCGATGCCGATCATGCCGAGCCAGAAGCCGATCCCCAGCGCCACAAAGGACTTGAAGGGATTGGCCCCGCCCAGCACGCTTGCCAGGGACAAGGCCAGGCACATCAGGGCCGTCATCTCCGTCGGCCCGAAGGCCAGGGCGGCCTTCGCGATCGGTATGGACAGGACGACCAGACCAAGCAGACCGATCATGCCGCCGAAGAAAGACGCGAACACGCTCATCCCGAGGGCACGGCCAGCTTCCCCGTTCCTGGCCATCGGGTGGCCGTCCAGCACGGTCATCACAGAGGGGGCGTCTCCTGGAATACCCAACAGGATGGAGGTGACCGCTCCGCCGAACATGGCCCCGTAGTAGACGCCGGCCAGACAGGCCAATGCCGGAACGCCGCCGAAACCGATTGCCACCGGCAGCATGATGGCGACGCCAGCAGTGGGGCCGAGCCCCGGCAAGGCCCCGATGAACAGCCCGATGACGACCCCGAACAATGTCGCGCTCAAGGTCGCGGGCTGTGCCGCCTGCGCGATACCTTCGAACAGCAGAAAGAATATTTCCATTTGTGGATCCTTTGGTGTCCTGTGTGCCGGCTTGGGGCGCGCAGCTTAAAAACCGAACAGGTTGACCGGGACCGGTATGCCCAGCAAATGCCCGAAACCGAACTTCAGGAACACGGGAAAAAGCGCGCAGGTCGGGAGCAGGCGCAGCAGGAACTTTTTGTCCAGCGTCGGATTAATCGTGAAACCGACGACCAGCATCAGCAGCGCGACAGCCACCATGAGGCCCAGATACGGTGTCAGCAGAACAACCCCGAGCAGCCCCAGGGAAATGCCCGCGATCTTGGCCAGGTCAATCAGCTTCATGCTGTCCGCCAGGCGTTCCGAGCCAGCGAGACTGCGCACCAGGTTGACCACGCTCAGGACGACGATCACGCCTCCCACGATAGCCGGAAAGAACCCTGGACCAGGTGTCGTGCCCCGCATGTATCCATAGTCCGTTCCCGCCCAGACGACGTAACAGCCGAAAAATATCAAGAACACCGCAAACAGCTGATCAACCCGATTGGTCATCTTGGGACCTTTTATCCTTGGATACGCAGTATGAAACACGTGACCGGAAGCCCGGCTCCGGGGAAGGAACAGATTTCCCCGGAGCCCTGAAGCCGTGCCTTTAACGGAGGCCCAGCTCTTCCATCAGAGCCTTGTAGCGCTCGTTGGTTTCTTCGATCTTCTTCTGATATTCCGCGCTGGTCAGAAACGCAGGTTCGTCAAGATAGCGATCGATATACTGGGTGCGCCACTCATCGCTTGCGGCGACCTGTTTCAGAATATCCTCCCAATAGGCCACGACTTCCGGCGGAACATCGGCAGGCATCACCAGACCGCGCAACTGGGTATGCTCGATATCATATCCCAGTTCGGTGAATGTGGGCGTTTCCGGCAAGGCGGCAATGCGATCAGCGGTGCTCACCGCGATCGCGCGCATCGCCCCCGTTTCGATCTGAGGCAGGATCTCGCTGGGGTTCATGAATACAAAATCGAGATGGCCGCCCAGCACAGCGGCCATGGCCTCGCCTTCCCCGTCGAACGGGACCGCATCGATTTTCACGTCAAGCGCCTTGGACGTGAGCGCGGCAAGCAGGGCTGGATCCGAAACCACACCAACGGTGGCCGTCGTCAGCCGGCCCGCCGCCTTGACATCGTCAAGGGACTGGATCGGCGAGTCCTTGGCAACGGCCATGATGTAGGGCGAGATCGAGATCGCGGCCAGCGGGGTGAAATCCTTGTAGCTGACCGGTGACGCCCCGCGCAGCGGCGTGGTGAAGAAGCTGACGCTGACGGTCGCGACGACATTCGGATTGCCTTTTTCGCCAGCGACGAAGGTATAGCCGATAGCACCGCTCCCCCCTGGACGGTTCTCCGGATAGATGCTGACCGGCAGCAATTTCAATTCGTCGATCACGCCGACGATCGTGCGGGCAAGCGTGTCACTGCCACCGCCAACGCCGAACGGGATAACCATTCGGATATCTCCATCCGGATATTCGGCCGATGCGGGCGTTGCCGCGCTGAGGGCGGCAGAGGCCGCCATGGCAAAGGCTGCCGCTTTTGCACCTTTGCAAATTGTGGAAAGTCCCAGGTAATTCATAGTATTTCCTCCCATGGAAATTCTGTTCGCGATTGGTGTCACCCGCCGGTCCTCCTCCGTGTAATACCGAACTGACAGGTCTCGAAGCCATTGAACTAACGGCTTCATTTTCCGGATTTTATCGTGCGGCCCTCCCTCATCATCGCGCGTTTCGCAACACGCCACGGTCCGGCCCCGGCTGCCGGGGTCTGGCACCGGAACGTCACTTCGCTTGCCCGGAAAGACGGGCACGGCCCTTTTCAAGGGCGGCGAAGGAACGAGTGGGCGATGCCATCAGCCACCGGTAGCCTTCATCGATCAACCCGTCGATGTTGTTCGGATTGACGTGCGGGTGGCCGCAGACAACGCCCTTCTCCGTGCATATGCGACGAATATCGGTCATCGCCTCGACAACTTTCGGATGGTCGTACTGGCGCGGAAAGCCAAGGTCCTGTGACAGATCCCCTTCGCCGATGACCACAAGGCCGATTCCGGGAACCTGATCGAGAATGTCGGGAAGGTTCTTCCAGGCCTCGACCTTTTCACACATCATGCCGACAAGGATTTCGCCCTTGGGATCGATCGGCCATACATCGGCACGCGAATAATACTCCTGCTGGGTCAGACCCCAGTATTTGGCAGCAATCCCGGGACCGTCGCCGCGCTGGCCGGCGGGATCGAAATTGGCGGATCCGGCGGGACGGGAATACCGGCATGCGGCGACCGCGGCTCTGGCATCCTCGACCGTGCAGACATGCGGCCAGAGAATTCCGTAAACGCCCATGTCCAGGACCTGCTTGGCCATCCACTGGTTGCGCTCGACCCCGTTGGAAGGAAGGCGCACCATTGGTGTAACGGACGGAGCGACACTGCCCGAACTGGCAACCCTGCGCCGGTCAATCATGTATTGCAGACAGTTGCGCAGGAGGGTCACATCAAACGGGTTGTGCTCCATCTCGAAGACAACGGCATCATAGTCGGCAGCGTCGATCGCCTGTGCGGCGGTAATCTCGGCCACGGAAAAAGCAGTCAGTGCAATTGCTCCGTTTTCAAACGCCCTGATCGCCCCGTTCAACCTCGGTAAATCGCTCATACTCTTGTCCTGACTTCAAAAAAATTGCCAATCTCGGCGCTTCGGCAGCGCTATAAATCTGTTTTGCAATTTTCATTTCATCAGATCCAATACAAATTTTGAATTTTGATATAAGCTATAACTTATATATTTTTTCGGAGGCACAATTGGACCCCAAGCTCAGAAACCTGGAAATTTTCCGGATCTTCGCATTAACCCAGAACGTTACCGAAACCGCCCGGCTGGTTCGGATTTCCCAGCCCGCCGTCAGCCAGATCCTCCGGGATCTGGAGAGCCTGCTGGGTCTGACCCTTTACAAGCGGGTCGGACGTACCTTGCAGTTGACGGCGGAAGCCAGGGCAATCCTGCCCGACATCACGAAACTGATTGCCCAGATGGGCGCATTGAGAAATCAGGTGGAAGGTCTGCGCGATGCCAAGGCAGGTCACCTGTCAATCGCCAGCGTTCCGACCATGATCAACAATCTGATCCCGGACGCCATTTCGGATTTTCGCAAGTCCCGGCCAAGCGTCCGCCTCAGAATAATGTCGATGACCGCATCCGATGTTGCCAATCAGGTCCGCACCGAAAACGCTGAAGTCGGCCTGACATTTCTGCCCGTCAACGGCAATGGACTGGACATTCAGCCGCTGCTCAAGACGGAAATGGTTTGCCTGCTGCCACGGGGACATCACCTTCAGAAACACGCCGTGATCACGCCGGAATTGCTGCGAAATGAAACCGTTATGGCCCAGGGCCCGGAGACACCGCCCGGCTTCGCCCTGCGCGACACATTCGACCAGTTCGGAATTTCCGACCTTATTGTCGTCGAGGTCAACCAGTCAGGTGTTGCCCTGCCGATGGTCAAGCGGGGCATGGGCGTCGCATTGGCGCATCCATTTGTGCTTGATATCAATGATCCGGACGTGGTCGCCATCCCGTTCGAGCCGCATGTGGAACTCATTCTTGCGCTCGTGTTTCCAAAATTCGCAACTCGGTCCCAACTCACCGTCGCCTTCGTCGGCGAATTCAAAACCCGGATTCAGGCACATTCGACCATGCTGGCTGAACACAGCCTGAGAGGCGAAATGCTGTAACGGCCCGAAAGACCGGTCAGTCCTGGTCTTGGTCGTTTTTCCTGTGCGCCAGGAAGAACTTCGCAAGAAGCGGTGCGCCCGTGATGACAAAGATCATCCGTGTGAGATGGTGAACCACAACATATCCCAGGTCCGCACCGGCGATGATCGCCAATACGGTCATCTCGGCCTGCCCCCCCGGAGAAAACGCCAGAAGTCCATCGAGGGGAGCAGCAAGACCGGATGTCACCACGATCTCGGTGAATACCAGCGCCAGAGCAGCGAGCAACAGGACATAGGCGATCCCCGACGCGACGAACTGGCGAAGCTCCCTCAAGGTTATGCCGACGTACCCGACGCCAATACCCATTCCGATGAAGAACTGCGCGCACAGAATTGCTTCTGAAGGTGGCCGGTGGAGTATGATGCCCGGAAGCGACAGGGCAGCCGTAACGATCATCGGCCCCAGGATCGATGCGCCGAACAGGCCTATCTTCTCCCCGCCCTTCCAGCCCACCAGGGCGGCAATCACCATGAGGGCCATTTCGAACGGCGGCAGTTCTGATGCCGGTTCTCCAACCGGGTTGTCCAGTCCGAAACCCATCATCTGCGTCAGAATGATCGGTGCCAGACTGACAATGACCAGAACGCGCGTGGCATGAACAAGGGACAGCGCGCGAACATCTCCCCCCGCTTCCTGCCCGAAAATCACCATGTCCTGCAAACCGCCGGGCATGGCGGAATAATAGGCCGTGACCCTGTCAAACTTGCAGACCTTGCAAAAAAACGGCACGCCGACCGCTGCGATCGCAAGAATGTAGAGCGGCACAAGCGCGATCGAGACCAGCATATGCGGTATCTGATTGAGGACGAGTGGCGTGATGGACGCCCCGACCGCAACACCCAGAATGGTCCGGGCACCGACCGAGACCTGACCTGCGCCGCGCAGGCGTACACCGGAAAGCGCCGCCAGAAGGCTTGCAAACAACGGCCCGAACAGAAATGGCAGCGGCAAATCCAGCGCCCAGAATATGGCGGCACCGGCCCCTGAAATGACAAAAGTCAACAAAGTCTGCAGCACCGCACTCGCCTTCGATCCAAAAAGCAAAGCGAGACCTCTCTGAAATTGTGAAATGGCATACAATGGTATACGAAAGTTTCAAATCTTGAAACCGCTGAATGAGAGAGCGCCAGCCAATAATCAAACGCGACGTCCAGCGACCCCGTCAGGTGGGGCCAGGTCTAGGGCGCCTGGGACGAGCGTGGCGGCGCCGATCGGCCCGGTCTTCGACATCGATCCGGGTGACAGCGCCGCCCTCCTCACTGCAATTCAAGGGTCTGTGGACAACCAGGATTTGGTCGAGGCTTGAATGCGAATGAACAATCTTCGTGGAGCCTACGCCTGGCCTTCCGGTTCGGCTGCACCATCGCGCCTGGCGATCATCCGGAAACCGGCGAAGGCGAAGGCGATCGTCACGAGCGGGTTCAGCAGGTTGAAGACCGCATAGGGCGCATAGGAGACCGTGGCGACGCCCAAGGTTGCGGCCATGTAGGCGCCGCAACTGTTCCAGGGCACGAGGGCGCTTGTGACGGTGGCGGAATCCCCGACGGCGCGGGACAGGACAACCGGAGCCAGGTTCAGTTTTCTGAAGGCCTTCTGGAAAATCCGGCCTGGCAGCACGATCGCGATATATTGATCGGATGCCAGGGCGTTGGTGCCGATCGCCGCCACGACCAGCGCCGAGATCAGCCGTCCCGCGGTATTGGCCGCCGCAAGAACCGGTGCCAGCAACCGGTCGAGGACACCGATCTTTTCCACGACACCACCGAAGGCCAGCGCTGTCAGGATCAGCCAGACAGTCACAAGCATGGAGGACATCCCGCCCCTACTGAGGAACCGGTCCAGAACATCATATCCGCTCGCGGACACGTTGCCGTCCGCCATCGCGGTCCACACCCCCTTGATCATGGCAAGCGCCACCGGAAGGTCCGGATCGCCCGCCAGGGCAATCACGTTGCCGGGGGCAACGATGATGGCAATGACACCACCGGACAAGGCACCCAGAAAGATGGTGACGAAGGGCGGATAGCGCAGGACCGCGAGCCCCAGAACCAGGACCAGGGGCAAAAACGGCAAGATGCCGACATTGTAGTTTGCCGCAATGCCTCCGGTGATACCGCTGGCATCGAAATCACCCGGTTGGCCAAGGCTCCAGAAGACCAGCAGCGTGATCAGCAGCGTCGGGACCGATGTCCACAGCGTTTCGACTATGTGCGAATAGAGATCCGCCCCCGCCGCGGCCGTCGCCAGATTGGTCGCGTCCGAAAGCGGCGATGACTTGTCTCCGAAATAGGCGCCGGAGATGACCGCCCCGGCCGTTATGACGGGATCCAGCGCCATCTGCTGCGAAATGCCCATCAGCCCGATGCCGAGGGTTCCCACCACTGTCCAGGAACTGCCGATGCACAAGGCCAGCGCAGCAGAGATCAGAACGACGGTGAAATAGAAATAGTCGGGCGACAGAATTTTCAAACCCCAGTAGACCATCGCCATCAGGGTGCCGCTCATCGCCCAGGTTCCGATCAGGGAGCCCACCGCGAGCAGGATGAACACGGCGCCGACGCCGGTCATGACGCTGTCGCGGGCCGCTTCCGACATCTCCGTCCAGGAATAACCGTGAAGCCCCCCGACGAACACTGCAATCAAGGCTGAAAACAGCAATGCGATCTGGTTCGCTCCCCCGGCGGCTTCCTCTCCAAAAAGGGCATAGGCCAACGCCAGAAGCGCCATCAGCGAAACAACCGGAACCAGCGACCAGGCCAGGGACGGTGTTCGCGCGTCAAGGTTCATGGCAAGGGGTCCTCAGTCCGGCCGGCCTTGGACGGCTGCCGTTCCATCCGTTCAATGTCATGATCCAGGAAATAGGACAGCAATATCCGGATCGCGACGACACCCCCGAGAAACGCCACTTCCTCCAGTGTGCGATGCGCGATGGAATGCAGAATGTCGGACACGATGAGGATTTCCAGGGCCGTGAGCAGCCAGCGGCCGAGCGAAATGCGAAATCCCCGCAGGACATCGCCCGTCATGGTCTCGATGAAGGGCGTATCGGCGGCGCGCGCATTCCTGATGGTGGCCACGACTGAAATCACCAGCCCCGTCAACAGCACACACACCGCCAGGCCATCCACGACATCTGCAATTTGTTCGATAAGGGGCATGAGAGTTGTCCGGTCGGCTCAATAACAGGAAAACAGCTTCCAAACTTGTCTTTCCAGAAAATTCGGTTCCTGGCAAATTGGTAAGTATTTACCACAACCAGTCAAGGGGCATCGAGACCCGCAACCACGCAAGTCTCAAATAACCGTCTCCAGAAAGTCATTGATCTGTTTTCCTGATCCGCTAACCTTCCCTTGTGATATTTTACGGGAGGCCTTTTATGGCTCGGTTCAAATTTCCGACAGCCTTCACGATACTGTTCGCACTGATCGCGATTGTCGCCGCGCTGACCTGGGTCATACCCGCCGGTGAATATCAGCGCGCCATGAACGAGGCGCTCGGCAGCGAGGCGCCGGTGCCCGGAACATATCACAGGGTCGATCCCAATCCCCAGGGCCTCACGGCCGTCATCCTGGCGCCCATCGCCGGAATGTACGATCCCGGCCTGCTGGGCAGTTCCTCGAGCGCGGCGATCGATGTTGCGCTTTTCGTTCTGGTGATCGGCGGGTTTCTGATGGTCGTCACCAAAACCGGCGCGATTGATGCCGGCATCGGCTGGCTGCTGCACCGGCTGGCGGGGCGCGAGATCCTGATGATCCCGATCCTCATGACCGCCTTCGCTTTCGGCGGAACAAGCTATGGGATGGCGGAGGAATCCCTGGCCTTCTACGCGCTGATCATCCCCGTGTTCATACGCGCCGGCTACGACGCGCTGACGGGAGTTGCCGTGATCATGCTCGGCGCCGGGATCGGCACGCTCGGCTCGACCTTCAACGCATTCGCGACCGTTGTCGCCTCACAGGGCGCGGGCATCCCTTTCACCGACGGGATCGTCTTGCGCTTCGTCATTCTTGCCCTGTGCCTTGCTGCCGGCATCGCCTTCGTCATGCGCTATGCGACACGCGTCAAGGCGGATGCCTCCGCGTCGGTTGTCGCGGACCAGGCGGAAGACAATCGGGCTCATTTCCTGAAAGGAGCCGGTGAGGACGATTCCTTTCCCGATCTCACGGGAACCCGCACGTTTATCCTGACGCTGTTCGGCCTGACCTTCGCGGTCATGATCTATGGTGTGGTCGCGCTGGACTGGTGGATGGGCGAAATGTCGGGGCTTTTTCTCACCATGTCCATCCTGGTCTGGTGGATCGGCAAGTTCGACGAGGGCTCGCGCATGGACGAGGCCACATTTGTGGAAACCTTTGTCGACGGCGCGCGTGACCTGTTGGGCGTGGCCCTGATCATTGGCGTGGCACGGGGTGTCGTCGTGATCATGGACGCAGGCAAGATCACGGACACGATACTCGCCGGCGCCGAGGGCGTCGTTTCCGGCCTGAGCGAATTTCTCTTCATCACCGTCATGTTCGGCATCCAGATCCTGATGTCTTTCCTGGTGCCCTCCTCTTCGGGGCTGGCGACCCTGTCGATGCCGATCATGGCGCCGCTGGCGGACTTTGCAGGTGTCGGCCGCGATCTCGTCGTGACGGCCTATCAATCGGCAAACGGCTGGGTGAACCTGTTCAATCCGACGTTTGCAGTCGTCATGGGGGGCCTCGCCATCGGCCGCGTTTCCTACGACCGCTGGCTGCGTTTTGTCGCCCCGCTTCTGCTTGTACTCGCGGTCATTATCGTGGCGACCCTCAGCCTTGGCGCGGCAATGAGTTGAACCGCATCTTCAGGAATTCGGGCAACGCGTCAGGCCGTGGCGTCCGGGTTTCAAATGTTCTTGGGAGGTCAGCATGAAATTCGGCGTGCATTCAGAAGTCGGCAAACTCAGAAAAGTCATGGTTTCACGTCCCTCTCTTGCCCATGACCGACTGACCCCGAACAATTGTGAGGAATTGCTCTTCGACGATGTGATCTGGGTCGAAAAAGCGCGCGAAGACCATGCCGAATTCGTCCGGGTGATGGAGAGCCGCGATATCGAGGTCCATGATATTCAGGACCTTCTGGCGGAAACCATCGACCAGAGCGCGGGCGCGCGCGCCTTCGTGCTCGACCGACTGATCACGGCCAACGCCGTCGGCCCGGGCCTGGCGCAGGCAATGCGTCCCTGGCTCGACGAGCTGAGTGGCGCGGCTCTGGCCCGGCAGTTGATGGGAGGCGTCATCGTTTCGGATGTCCCCGAGGGCGAACTCACCCGTCTGGCCAAGGCCGAGCTTCCGGGCAGCGAATTCCTGATCCCGGCCGTTCCCAACGCCCAGTTCCAGCGCGACCCGTCCTGCTGGATCTACAACGGCGTCACCTGCAACCCGATGTTCTGGCCGGCGCGGCGGCCCGAAACGCTGTTTCAGCGCACGGTTTACAAGTTCCATCCCATGTTCATGAACGCCGAGTTCGATATCTGGTGGGGCGACAGCGACGAGAATTTCCAGAACGCCACCATGGAAGGCGGTGACGTCATGCCGATCGGAAACGGCACTGTTTTCATCGGAATGGGCGAGCGAACCACACGCCAGGCCGTCACTCAGGTCGCGCAGAACCTGTTCGCGGCAGGCGGTGCAGAACGTGTAGTGGCCTGTGTCATGCCCAAATCACGCGCGGCCATGCATCTGGACACGGTGTTCACCTGTCTGGAGCAGGACAAGGTCACCGCGTTCCACGAGGTCGCCGACGCGATCACCTGTTTCTCGCTGCGTCCCGACGGCAAGGGCGGCATCGACACCCGCAAGGAAACCGGCTCGATCTTCGACGTCTACAAGGAGGTGCAGGGTCTTGGCGAGTTGATCGTGATCGGCACCGGTGGCAACGAATTCCAGGCGGAACGCGAGCAGTGGGACGACGGCAACAACGTCGTTGCTCTCGAACCCGGTGTCGTCATCGGCTATGCGCGCAACACCTTCACCAACAAACGCATGCGCAGTGCCGGTGTCGAGGTGATCGAGATCAACGGACAGGAACTGGGCCGTGGCCGTGGCGGCGGGCATTGCATGACCTGCCCGATCCTGCGCGACCCGGTTTACTGATTTCATTCGAATATCCAAGGGGAGATCACAATGGCGTTCAATCTCAAGGGCCGCAGCTATCTGAAAATCGCGGATTTCACGCAGCGCGAAATGCTGTTTCTGCTTGACTTGGCGCGTGACCTCAAGCGCGCCAAATATGCCCATTCGGAACAGCAGTCTCTCAAGGGCAAGAATATCTGCCTGATCTTCGAAAAGACCTCGACCCGCACCCGCTGCGCCTTTGAAGTCGCGGCCTACGATCAGGGCGCCAACATCACCTATCTGGATCCGTCGGGGTCTCAAATCGGTCACAAGGAATCGATGAAGGACACCGCGCGGGTGCTGGGCCGCATGTTTGACGCCATCGAATTCCGCGGCGCCGGGCATGACATGGTCGAGGAACTGGCAAAATACGCCGGCGTGCCCGTCTACAATGGCCTGACGGACGACTGGCACCCGACACAGATGCTGGCCGACATGCAGACCATGGTCGAACACGCCGACAAGCCGCGCAAGGATATCGTATTCGCCTATTCCGGCGATTGCCGGTCGAACATGGGCAACTCGCTGCTGATGCTGGGAGCGATCATGGGCTGTGACGTGAGAATGATCGCCCCGAAGGAGGTCCAGCCCCATGATGACGTGCGCGCCCTCGCAACGGAACGGGCAACTCAATCGGGAGCACGCGTGACAATCACCGATGACATCAATGCGGTTGAGGGAGCGGACTTCATTCACACCGATGTCTGGGTCTCGATGGGAGAAGCCAAGGAAGTCTGGGCGGAACGGATCAAGCTGTTGTCCCCGTATCAGGTCAACATGGATCTGATGAAAAAGACCGGCAATCCCAACGCCAAATTCATGCACTGCCTCCCCGCCTTCCACAATCTGGAGACCGGCGTGGGCAAGGACATCCACGAAAAATTCGGGATCACCGAGATGGAGGTGACAGACGAGGTGTTCGAAAGCGAGATGAACATCGCGTTCGAACAGGCGGAAAACCGCATGCACACGATCAAGGCCATCCTCGTTGCAACCCTGGGGTCCTGAGCCATGCGTATCGTGGCGGCCCTTGGAGGCAATGCGCTGTTGCGGCGCGGTCAGGCGCTGACCGCCGACAACCAGCGTCAGAATGTGCGCATTGCCGCCCGGACCCTGGCGCCGCTGGCGGAAGACCATGAACTCGTCGTGACCCACGGCAATGGCCCGCAGGTCGGACTTCTTGCCCTCCAGGAGGCGGCCTACACCGACGTGGACGAATACCCGCTGGACGTTCTGGTGGGCGAAACCATGGGCATGATCGGTTACATGATCGAGCAGGAAATGGGCAATCTTCTGCCCTTTGAAAAGCCTCTTGCCACCGTCCTGACAATGGTCGAAGTCGATCCGGACGACCCGGCCTTTGCCGATCCGGCCAAGTTCATCGGTCCGGTCTATTCCGAGACGGAGGCAAAGGCCAACGCGGCCGAAAAGGGCTGGTCGGTCAAGCGCGACGGCGACGCCTGGCGCCGGGTGGTGCCATCTCCTGCCCCCAAACGCATCTTTCAGGTCAGACCCATTCGCTGGCTTCTGGAAAAAGGGTCGGTCGTCGTCGCCGCAGGTGGCGGCGGCATACCGACCAGATACGGCAGCGACGGCAATCTTGAAGGAGTGGAATGCGTGATCGACAAGGATCATTGTTCCTCGCTGCTGGCCCGCGAAATCGATGCCGATGTCTTTGTGGTCGCGACCGACGCGGACGCTGTCTATCTCGACTGGGGCACACCGCGGCAACGCGGCATTCGCCGGGCCTCTCCCGACCAGATGGACCAGTTCGATTTTCCTGCCGGTTCGATGGGTCCCAAGGTGAAATCGGCTCAGGACTTCGCCCGTTCCACAGGTGGAAAATCCGTCATCTGCGCTCTCGCCGATATTCCAGGTGCGCTGCGCGGGCAAAAGGGCACGACGATCGATCCGGATTGCGCCGAAATCGAATTTCACAGCTGACCGTCACAGAAGGACGATTCTGACATGTCCAAAACTGCCACAGTTCAGTCGCCCGGAATGGAACCCCCGGAACCGTCAGAGGCGCCCAGGGAGCCCTGGGGCATCTCCGTCGACCAGGCAGCGCAGACATTCGGCGCGGATCTCGGGAGAGGTCTGGACAGCAAGGCGGCAGCGGAAAAACTGTCCCGAACCGGGCCGAACAAACTTGACGAGGCTGAACAGATTTCGCCTCTGTGGCTGTTTCTCGCCCAGTTCAGGAACCCGCTTCTCATCATCCTGATCGGCGGGGCCGTGATCTCGGGCTATACGGGCCACTGGGTGGACGCCATCGCGATCGGCGTGATCGTGCTGGTCAACGCGATCATCTCCTTTCTGCAGGAGCACCGTGCCGCGCAATCCCTCGCGGCGCTGCGCGAAATGGCAGCGCCCCATGCGTTCGTTCGTCGGGACGGAGACTGGATCGACATCCCCGCCGCCGACATCGTTCCCGGTGACATCCTGCGTTTCAAGGCCGGCGACATCCTCGCCGCGGATATCCGGTTCAGCGAAGCACACCGGTTGCAGGTGGACGAAGCCGCGCTGACGGGCGAATCCGAGCCGGTCGACAAGCACACCCTCGCCATCACCGGCGAGGACGTTGCGCTCGCGGATCGGCTCAACATGGGTTTCATGTCGACCAAGGTGGTCAATGGAACCGGACAGGGTGTCGTCACCGCAACGGGCATGGCGACGGAAGTGGGTCATATCGCGGGCCTGATGGCATCCGCGAAAGAGCCCAAGACCCCCCTGCAGGAGCGGATCGAAAACCTGTCCCGAATTCTCATCGGAGCCGCTCTGAGCGTGGTGGCTATCGTCATCGGCATCGGTGTCATGCAGGGCATGGACCTGACCGAAATGCTGAACACCGGCATCTCGCTTTCGGTCGCCGCAATTCCCGAGGGTCTGCCGACTGTCGTTACCATAGTGCTCACGCTCGGGTCACAGCGGATGGCCGGCAACAACGCACTGGCCAGACGGCTGAGCGCCGTCGAAACGCTTGGCACCACGTCGGTCATCTGTTCCGACAAGACCGGAACCCTGACGCAAAACCAGATGCAGGTCATGCGCATCTGGGCGGGCGGCAAAACCTGGGCCGTCACCGGCGAGGGCTTCGATCCCACGGGAGACTTTCTGGGCGAGGACGGCGCGGCCGCGGATACCTCGGGAAATGAAGACCTGCAGCAGATGCTCCGCGTCTCGGCCTATTGCAATGACGCCGAGCTGATCACGGTCGATGGCCGGCACACCATTCAGGGAAATCCGACGGAAGGTGCTCTTGTGGTCGCGGCCCAAAAGGTCGGCATCACCCGTCAGGGCCTGAAAGACAGCAAGATCGACACCCTGCAGACCTTCCCATTTGACAGCACGCGCAAGATGATGAGCCTGCATGTGCGGCTTTCAGACGGCAACAAGTACCTTGTCGCCAAAGGCGCCCCGGACGTCATCCTCGCCCGGGCCAAGGAAGTGCGGATCGACGGCCAGAACGTGCCGTTGACGGAAGAGCGCCGCGCCGAGATTGAAGCTATCATCGACGCTTTCGGCAGCGACGCCCTGCGCACGCTGGCGGTTGCCTATCGCCAGGCCGAAGAGGGCACGATTGATCCGGACAACCCCGAACAGGATATCGTTCTGCTGGGTATTCACGGCATCATGGACCCTCCCCGGCCGGAAGTGAAAGAGGCCGTCGCAGACGCCACCAGCGCCGGAATCCGCACGGTGATGATCACCGGCGATCATGCCATCACCGCCAAATCGATCGCCGAGCAGATCGGGATCAAGACACGTGACGACCAGACCGTCCATACCGGCGCCGAACTGGACCGGATGGATGACGATGAGCTTGAGCGGGTCGTCGTGAATGCGGCGGTTTTCGCAAGGGTTTCGCCGGAACACAAATTGCGCATCGTCAGTGCCCTGCAGCGCAACGGCGAAGTCGCGGCCATGACGGGCGATGGCGTGAATGACGCCCCCGCCCTGCGCACCGCCGATATCGGTGTGGCCATGGGGATCACCGGAACGTCGGTCGCCAAGGACAGCGCCGCGCTGGTGCTGCTGGACGACAATTTCTCGACGATCGTGCAGGCCGTGCGCGAAGGACGGCGCATCTATGACAATCTGCTGAAGTTCGTCCGCCAGGCCCTGACCGCGAATGTCGCCGAAGTCTCCACCATCCTGTTCGCCTTCATCCTGATGGGGGCCGATCCCTTGATGCCGCTGACACCGTTGATGATCCTCTGGGTCAATCTCGTTTCCGACGGAATTCCGGCATTGGCGCTCGGCTTCGAAGAAAGTGAAGACGACATAATGGAGCGCAAGCCGCGACCGCGCGACGAAGACATCTTCGCCGGCGGGCTGAAGGAAAGGATCGTGCTGAGGGGCCTCGCCGTCGGCGGCGTCACGTTTTGGGTGTTCCAGACCGCGTTGGCACGCGATGCGGAGCTGCAAACCGCGCAGACCATGGCCTTTGTCACCATCATGTTTGCCCAGATCTGGCATGTGTTCGACGCGCGCACCACAACAACCCTCTTCCGCCGGTCCCCCTTCGGCAACCCAAAACTGCTGATGGCGATCGGACTGTCGCTGGTGCTCTCCGCTGGCGCGATCTACACGCCTTTCGGCAATTTCGTCCTCGGCACCGCACCACTTCCCCTCGGTGTCCTGCTCGGCTGTGCCTTCGTTGCCGCGATCCCGACCTTCGCCCTGTCCGGGCTGAAGGAGGTCTTCGGGTTCAGGTTCATCTAGGCCGGCGGCCGTGGGTGATACTTGTTTCCATCGCCGCGGCGGCCGTGAAGGGCGGCGTGCCGATTGGCCCTGAGCGCAAGGTCTAGGGGCATTGCGCGGGCCTTCAACGATCACCTGGGACCGAGACCACACTTCGCGGGGTCCCGCCCTGCTCCTGTGCGATCTTGCGGAGCCACTCCAGTTGCATTTCGCTCTCGATGGATTCGGAAAATTCGGAGCGGATGACGGCGATGGCCCGATCGAGCGGATAGCCACGCTCGATCAGCATGCCGGCCGCGATGGTGCCGGAGCGGCCGGCGCCGTAGTGGCAGGCGAGCGCAACCGTGCCGCCGGTTGTCAGGGCGCGGGTCATCTCGCCATCCATGTTCCGCCAGGCTGTCATGAAAGCCTGGTCCGGCACCTGGTAGTCCGGGATGGGCAGGTGAACCAGCCGGATCGATCGTGCCTCCGCCGCGCCTTGCAGAAGCTGCCAGGCCTCCGGCGGAACTTCGTCCCCTTCAACGAGCACGACGAGGATCCTGCAGTCAGAAAGTGCGGGTGCGGATACGGTCGCCTCCAGGCGCTCCGGATCGATGTAGGCATCGCCCTGGACATCGAACGCCAGACCGGGAAAACCCAGGGTGACGATGTGCCCGCCGCCCGGACACGCGATGACGGTGCGAATGCTTGTTGTGTCTTCCATCAGCCGCGCACGTGTTTCGGAGGGATATTTTTCCATCAGGTGTCTTCCAGACTTATACCACCCTCAACAAATAGGAACCTGTTCGACCCTGACATGAGCGTGTTCCGTGAGGAGCGTATCGCAGGGCGATGTGGGACATCGGCCAAGACGCGCGACGCGGCGGAACACGCTCATGTCAGGGCCTCCGGTGGCTTGTTTGTTGAGGTTGGTATTGTTCTTGTTTTTGTCAGATCCCAACCCTGAAACCGGCGGATGCGTGATCCTGCATCCGCCGGCCAGAGGTCTTGCCGCTGCCGCGGTTCCCTTTAGCGGATCGGATAGGCCATCATCTGACCGCCATCGCCGACCAGCGCGTTCGCCGTTTCCGTCAGTTCGATACCGAACGGGGTTTCCTTGCCCAGATGGCGCTCGAAGACTTCCGAATACGCGCCGACCTGGCTGAGAACCTGAAAGGCCCAGTCCTTCGGCAAGCCGAGCTTGCCGGCCATCTCGGCCGTCGCGCTGTCCGTGGCCAGCAGCCGGCGGACGCCTTTGGGCTGATTGTCCAGATCCGCGGCAATAGCGGCGACATTTTCGGAATTGATCCCGAACTGGTCGGCGTTCAGCATGACCTGAAAGGCCCAGAAGACGGCGGCTTCCAGCGCCTGGTCCGGCTGGGTGACTAGGGTCAGCGGCTCGGCGGAAATGACCTCTGGAAGAACCACGTATTCCTCGGGTGTGTCGGACAGTAACCGGTCGCTCAAGAGCGCGGTGACATCGGACGCATAGACGTTGCATTTGCCCGAATAGAAGGATTCCAGGCGCGCCGTCTTGTCGGCGATGTTCTCCACCCGGTAAGCGATATCCCGGTCCCCGAACCAGTCGGCTATGTTCAGCAGCGTCGTGGACCCGTCTTCGGCACAGACCGTCGCGCCGTTGAGCCCGGCCGCGCTTTTCACGCCGAGCGACCTGGGCACCATGAAACCCTGACCGTCGTAGAAGGTGGTCACGACGAACGCCATGCCCGGGTCGGCATCGCGGGTGCCGGTCGCGGTGATCGAGCGCGAGGCCATGTGGGCACCGTCCGCCACGAGCGTTTTCATGGAATCGGAAAACCCGATGCCGCGAATATCCGCCTTGGACGCATCCCCGAGAATGGCCGCTGCCGCCATCCGGCAGAAATCGGTGTTGAACCCCTGGTAGACGCCTTCACTGTCGGGCACCGAAAAGCCGGGGGAATTCGGATTGACCAGGCAGATCAGCTTGTCAGTCGCCTTGATATCGTCAAGCACCGGTCCGGAATGGGCCGGAACGGCCAGTAGCATGTTGGTCAGCACGATCGCTGAGGACAACAATTTCTTCATCGGGATCATCCTTTTCCTTCAGTCCGAAGGAGGCTCCGTAAACGCGCCTCAATACCTGTATACAGGTATACTATGACAGTTTCTTGAAGCCTTGACTATCGAAAACGGCGCTCCGTCACACCCATGCGGCGTGGCACGGTTCACCCGGCCTTCCCCTTGTGCAACCGGCGGCCCGTGCGCGACAGGAATGCACAGGAAAGGAAGAACCAGACACCGACGAGGGCATAGGCCTCGATGGCATGACCACGCCATCCCGGATCGCCGAAGGACATGCGCGCGGTTGCTGTCAGGTCCAGAATTCCCACGACAACAACCAGCGAGGTGTCCTTGTAGGCACCGATGGTGCTGTTCACCAGGGACGGCAGGCTCCGGCGGATCGCCTGGGGAAGCACGACCAGACGCATCGCCTTCCAGTAGGGCATGCCCAGTGACCTGGCCGCCTCGCCCTGCCCCGCCGGCAGAGACAGGAGCCCGCTGCGCATGTCTTCAGCGAAATAGGCCGCATGAAAGAGAACCAGCGCGGTCAGCGTCGCCGTCACCGGTGACACGCCGACACCTTCAGGCAGGGTCAGGGGCAGAACGAAAATGCCGACGAACAGGACTGTCAGCATCGGAACGCCCCGGGCAATCTCGATATAGACGGTGGCGAACCGGGACAGGAACCAGTGCGTGTCCTGAACCCGCGCCAGTGCCAGCAGAATGCCCAGCGGAAAGGCGAGCGCCACGGCGATGATCGACAGCATCAGGAGGATCGGCAGCCCGTTCCAGCGCACCGGATCGACCGCCTCCAGCCCGAACACTCCCCCACCCATCAGGACGAATGCAAGGCAGATGCACAGACACCAGGCAAGCGTCAGTTGCCACACGCTCAGGGACGGTCCGCGCCCGGTTAACTGGCGGCAGGTCAAAACGGCCAGCCCGCAGAGCAGCAGCGAGACCGCCGCCGGCCGGACATGAAGGTCGTAAGGATAGGTTCCGAACAGGATGAAGCGCGTCTTCTCGACCAGGAACGGCCAGCAAAGGCCCCGCGCAGCGGAACAGAGCTCCGCGTCCTGCCAGGGCCACACCGCCAGGAAAACGGACCATCTCAGCGCAACAATCGCGATCGTGACGATCAAGACAGCCGACGCCACGGACAGAACCGCCGCCAGCGGCGAAGAAAACGCTGCCTTCAGCGATGCGGAAATACGTGCCGGTACTCTGTTCGCGAAACTCATCTGCTTTCCCTGACCGTCAGGCGCCGGTGCCAGCGGTTGAGCGAGGTGGTCACCGACAGGCAGATGACAAGGTAGATTGCCATCGTGATCAGCATCATCTCCAGTGGCTTGAAACTCTGGTTGATGATGGTCCCGGACACCGACATCAGGTCTGAGTACCCGACCGCGATGGCGATCGACGTGTTCTTGATCAGGTTGACATACTGGTTGTTCATCGGCGGCACCACGATGCGGAACACCTGTGGCAGGACGACCAGCCGAACCGTCTGCCACGAGGTCAGACCGAGCGCCTTGGCCGCCTCTCTCTGACCGGCGGGGACAGCCTGCAACCCGCCGCGTACGACCTCTGCGATCTGGGCCCCGTGATAGATGCTCAGTGTCACCGCCACCACCGCGAACTGCAGGGAGATGCGCCCGCCTCCCTCAAAATCAAATCCTTTCATCCGGGGGAATGAAAAGTCGATCCCGAGGCCGAGAAGAAACGGCAGCAGGACCGCGAAACTGACGACCGCAAGGCGGACCGACCAGGGGACCTGCCGTCCGGTGCACCTCAGGCGCCGGTCCGCCAGCCGCACCAGCAGGTGCCCTCCCCCCGGTCCCGCGCACAAGGCGACCAGCAGGGTCCAGGTGCCGGGGTTCCAGACCGGCGCAGGGAAATTGACGGCGCGGTTGGACAGGTGAAACGGTCCCAGCGAAAGAGCCTCGCGTACATGCGGCAGGCCGTTGACCGCAGCCGTGTAGACCACCAGCAGAATAAGTATTTTCGGCAGGTTCCGGAAGAGATCGACATAGGCGAGTGCAAGCCCCCGGCCGACCGGGCTCGGGCCGACACTCAGCAATCCGAAACCGATCCCGATGAGGGTCGAAAGGACGCAGCACACAATGGCCAGGAGAATCGTGTTCAGGACACCCGCAAGGATGACCCGCAGATAAGTGTCGCCGGACGCATAGGGGATCAGGGATTCGCTGACATCGAATCCGGCTTCCTGTGCCAGAAACCCGAATCCCGGACTGGCGCCGGCGGCTTCGAGATTGGCCAGAATATTCAGGACAGCAAGCGCGGCCACAAGGACAACGGCCAGGGCGGCGAAACCATCGGAGATCCGGAGGCGTCGTTTGCGGGGCGGTGGCGCACTCGAAGGAATCATAATATACATGTATACTAGAACATCACTCCGTCCTGTATACAGGTATGCCTGAAAATTGCAAACGGGCATCCGCCAAAGAAATACACACCATGCCCCAAGGTCCTCAAGCTGAAAGCAAACACGCGTACGCCCTCGAAGCGTTGCGGCGGTCGATCTGTCTGGCGACGCCGGATGAAGACATGGTTCTTCATGAAACGACGCTGACTGCCGAATTCGGCATGTCCCGCACCCCCATCCGGCAGATCCTCCAACGGCTGGCTTACGAACGGCTGGTCGAAACCCGCAGCGGGGTCGGAACGGCTGTCGTCCCACTCAGGCCGGAAAACCGCGCCCGGGACGCGCTGGTTCACAAGGGCATCCTGGAAGCGGTGCTTCTGCTGGACCTTCCGAAGCTCAGCATCACCCAGCATTCCGACATTCTGGCGATTTCCGGACTGGCCTCCCTGGCCGGGGAGGACGACCGCGATCTGCAATACGACATCAGAAGCCGGTTGCATGCGCTGATGTCCGCGTTGATCCCGGACCCGATCCTGCGGGATGCGTTTTCAGCCAGTTACTGGCGGATCGTGCGCTGGCAGATGAGTGACCTCGCGGCCGATGCTCCTGCCGCGGCAGAGGCGCTGCGCGGACTTGTCCTGCACCTTGCGACCTATGAGGCGCAAAACAGTATCGACCTGTTCAACCGCGTTATCGAAGCGGAGAAGCTGCAAGGGTCCCGCTGACGGATACAACCGCGCGTGTTTCAGCCCCCCTCCTCCTGCGCGGACAAGACCGCCCCTCGAACGGCGCGCTGAAAGCATTGCCTGTGTGTGGCCTGAGGGACCAGGCCTTGTTGCGAGGCGTTTCCTTGAGGACACTGCGATCGGGCTTGCGGGAACATGCCGGGATGTTCCCGCCCGTCCATCTTCGCCCCACCTTCGCCCCATCTTCGCCCTGTCTTCGCCTGCGCCGCCTGAGCCGGGCAGGCGCGGTGCTCGCGGCTGCCGATCCGGACGTTACCACGACCACTCAGATGGCGATGAAATTCGGAATTCTGCTTCCCGGCCGCTTTGCCGGTGACTACTGGCGAATCTACGGCGACACGCTTTCGGCGACGCTCTTCTTCTGAGCCGGAGAACCCGTTTCCTGGTTGTTTTTCAAAATTTTCGCTGTTTTGCAGAAACTGAATAGCCGCCTTGCGAATCCGTTCCTAAAACGACTCCCGGCAGCAAATGCACTGGCTGGTGGCGATGCCTTTCGGTCAAGGCCGGCTCTCAGACGATTCCGATCCACAGGGTCGAGCCCACGACTTCAACAACAGATACATCGCGCGGTTTCAAGCCAGGATCAAATTGGCGAGATCCGGTCCGCCAGGCAACCTATTCATGCGCATCAAAAAAAAGCACACGATCCCTTCCGGCTTGTCGAATTGTCATACAGACGTTCCATCGACATGGAGTTTCCCTCCACCGAAATCCCTGCCATCCTCATTTTCCAAACGCGTATTCAGCACCCTGCGCCTCGCCACACTCGACATCGTTCTTGGAACCGCTGTCTTGGCCGCACCATCCGTCACGGCGGTCCAGGCCGGGTCCGTCGGTGTCGCGGGCGCCGATGGAACCTCCATCACCAACAGCGATGCATCGTCCACCACGAGCACAACGCCGGGAATAAACGCGGGCGTGATCGACCTCACCGCAATTGCCGGTATCGCCAACGGCGACAGGGTTGATTTTACAGTCGACGGCACAACAACCACAGTCACCATCAACACCGGCGATACCCTGGCCGACTTCGCGAATGATATTTCGGCAATCTCCGGTATCACCGCCTCGGTCACGAACTTCGGCACCAACGACACACTCACAATCTCCTCGGAATCCGTGAATACGCAGGTTGTCGCAGCGAATACGGCAGGAACACCGTTAACCGCGCTCGGGTTCGCACTGATCCCGGGAACACTGCCGGTGGTGACCACGCCAGGCGGAGACGGCACCGATGGCGGCAGCGGCCAGATACAAGTCGCGGGGACGACGCTCACCGTTGCCGACACGATTACCGGCGGAGCCGGCGGCAAGGGCGGAACGACCGTCTACAATCTGACCGCTACGGACGGCGGCAACGCCGGTGCCGGCGGAGCCGGGCTTTCCTATACCGGAACCGATTTGCAGACGCTGACCAACACAAGCACGATCACAGGTGGCGCCGGTGGCGTGGGCGGTGCGGGAACCGGACCCGGTGGAAACGATGGCGCAACCGGCAGCGGCGGAGCCGGCATCACCAACACCGATGCCGGTGCCGCGGGTCTCGAGATCGTCAACTCGGGAACCATCTCGGGCGGCCTGAGCGGCGATGGAACAACACGCGCCAGGGCCATCGATCTGGTCAATTCCGGCAATACACTTTCCTTGAAGACCGGGTCTTCTCTGGTCGGCGATGTGGTTCTGGGCTCCGGCGCGGGCACCCTGAAACTGGATGGCACCGGCACCGAGGTCTCCCGTTTCATGGAGACACAGACGATTGTCGCGGCCGACAGATCCAACTGGACCCTTTCCGGCGATGTCGAGCTTGCAGCTGGTGGCACGCTGGCGTTCACCACAGCGGGCACCAGCACACTGACCATGAGTGGAACCCTTGATGCCGATGATCTGAGCAAGGCCGGCAGCGGAACGCTGCTTGTGACCGGCGACAACTCCAGTCTTACCGGCACGACAATGCTGAATGCCGGCAAGCTGGTGGTCAACGGCAGCATCGGCGGCATCACCCTGAATGGTGGTACGCTTGGCGGCTCCGGCACCGTCGGCTCGTTGACGGCCCGGTCCGGTACCACTGTCGCGCCCGGCAATTCCATCGGCACGCTCAATGTCTCCGGCAATGCCAGCTTCGCCTCCGGTTCCACCTTTGCTGTAGAGGTCGACGAGGACGGCAATGCCGACAAGCTGGCCGCCACCGGTGCGGTGACGATCGATAGCGGCGCTGCGGTCAGCGTGAGCGCGGAGAACGGCACGGACGACGGCTCCACCTACGCCGCCTCCACCGCCTACACGATCCTCACTGCAGGCACCGGAGTGACCGGCACCTTCGGGTCCGTCAGCGAGAATTTTGCCTTTCTCGACGCCGCGCTCGTCTATGGCGCGAAGGCCGTCACGCTGACCTTGACGCGCAATTCTTCGGGTTTTTCCTCCGCAGCCCAAACGCGAAACCAGCGCGCAACGGCCAATGGCGTCAGCAGCCTCGGCAATGGCAATTCCCTCTATGATGCGGTCGTTGTCCTCAGCGCAGCGGACGCAAGGGAGGCCTTCGACGGTCTTTCGGGCGAGATGCATGCCTCAACTAACACGCTTCTGGTTCAGCAAAGCCGCTTTGGTCGCGATGCCGTTGGCGAGCGTATTCGCGGCGCGTTCGACGGACTGGCGGCGGGTGACCTGCCGATGATCGCCTACAACGGCGCCGGTCAGGCGCTGGACCGCTCCATGGACGTGACTGCCTGGGGCAAGGCCTACGGCAGTTGGGGCGAGACCGGCGGCAACGGCAACACGGCGCAGATGGACCACACCAGCGGCGGTTTTTTCCTCGGTCTGGATGCGGACATCTTCGACGGTTGGCGCGCCGGTGTGCTGGCCGGTTACGGCAAGACCAGTTTCGACGTTGACGCCCGCACCTCGTCGGGGGATGCCGACAACTACCAGCTCGGTGCCTATGCCGGCCATCGGTTCGGCGCGCTCGGCCTGCATCTGGGGGCCGGTTATGCCTGGCACGACGTTTCCACCACGCGCAATGTCAGCGCGGGCACGCTCAAGAACACCTTGAGCGCCGACTACGCGGCCTCCACCGCGCATGTCTTCGGAGAAGCCGGTTACATGTTCGAGACGCCGTTTGCCCGGCTTGAACCCTTCGCGGGAGCAGCCCTTATCCATCAGCGCAGCGATGGCTTCACCGAGACCGGCGGCGCGGCGGCACTCACCGTTGCTTCCACATCGCAAACCCTTGGCACCACCACGCTCGGCCTTCGGGCGGAAGCACAGATCGCAGCTATCGGCGCGTTCAACGCCTCGCTGACCGGCAGCCTTGGCTGGCGTCACGCCATTGGTGATCTGGATGCGGCCTCGACGATGCAGTTTTCCGGTGGTGATGCCTTCGACATCTCCGGCACGCCACTCGACCGCGACGCCGCCCTGATCGAGGCCGGCCTGAACTTCGGCATCGGCGACAGCCTCAGCGCGACTCTCGGCTACAGCGGCGAACTGGGCGAAACCGCAAGCGATCACGGCGTCAACGCAAGGCTGTCGGCCCGGTTCTAGAAGGTCAGATTGACCGCGCGCACCCGCGAGCAGACAGACCGCGGCATATACCGCGGTCTGAAAAACCGGTCTTGCAAACCCGTCTTACTGGGCCGGAATGCGCAGGACCTGGCCCGGATAGATCTTGTCCGGGTGCGAAAGCATCGGCTTGTTGGCTTCGAAGATCGCCTGATACTTGGCCCCGTTGCCATAGGCCTTTTCGGCGACCGCCCACAGCGTGTCGCCCTTTTCCACCGTGTGGAAAGTTGCTTCCGGCTCGCTGGTGGCGACCGAAATCTCTTCTTCGACCTTGCCGATACCCAGAATGTTGCCAGCGGCAAGGATCAGCTTTTCACGGGCTTCCTGTGTCGGTGCCGCGCCGGCGATCTTGACGGTATCGCCATTCACCTCGACCTTGACGTTGCCGTCCAGCCCAAGATCAGCAACTTCCTTTTCGATCGCTTCCGCGCTCGAGGCCGGAGCTTCGTCATCGCCGAAAAGCTTTTTGCCGGCATCCTTTACAAAATCGAAGAAACCCATGTCATTTTCCTTTTGAGCGTGCTGATGCGAAACCCGCCGGCCACCCTTGTGGTAGCAATTTCACGTAACGGCATCATATTGCAGAATTATGGTACACGCGGAAGCAATTTTCCCGCGCCGCGCTCGCTGGCAAATGAGATGCTGCTGCCGGCAGTGTGACCGCATAGCCTCCAGCAGCACTTGCGATTGTCCGTGCTCTTGGCTGGATTTGTGAACCGCAGTGCCTACATCCGGTCCTGGAAACCTGCTATTGCGAGACCCATGACCTCATCACAGACGCCATTCCGGTTCGACAATTCCTTCGCCCGCGACCTGCCCGGTTTCTATGTGGCCTGGGAAGGGGCAAAGGTGCCCTCCCCGGAGCTGATCCTGTTCAACACCGCGCTGGCGGAAGACCTTGGCCTGGACGGCTTGCATCGCGAGACGGCCGGAGCCGCTGAAATCCTCTCCGGCGTGACAACACCGGAAGGTGCGTACCCTCTTGCCCAGGTCTATGCGGGCCACCAGTTCGGCGGCTTTTCCCCGCAACTCGGCGACGGCCGGGCGCTGCTGATCGGTGAAATCCTCGATCAGGCCGAGCGCCGCCGGGACATCCAGTTGAAGGGCTCGGGTCCGACGCCGTTTTCGCGCGGCGGTGACGGAAAGGCAGTGATCGGACCGGTGTTGCGCGAATATGTCATAGCGGAAGCCATGCATGCGCTCGGCATCCCGACAACGCGCGCACTCGCAGCCGTGACAACAGGCGAAACCGTCTATCGCGACGGTGAGAAACCCGGTGCGGTCCTCACGCGCGTGGCCGCCAGCCATTTGCGCATCGGCACATTTCAGTACTTCGCTGCGCGGGGCGAGACCGACAAGCTCGGCCAGCTCGCCGACTATGCAATCGCACGCCATGATCCGGACCTGACCGGCGCCGACGGCCGCTATCTTCACCTGTTGCGGCGGGTCGTGGAGCGTCAGGCTGCGCTTGTCGCCCGGTGGATGCTGGTCGGCTTCGTCCACGGCGTCATGAATACGGACAACACAACCATTTCAGGGGAGACCATCGACTATGGCCCCTGCGCCTTCATCGATGCTTATGATCCCGCTGCCGTGTTCAGTTCGATCGATCACGGCGGCCGCTATGCCTTCGGGCGTCAGCCGTCGATCCTGCAATGGAACCTGGCGCGTCTGGCCGAGGCGCTGCTGGCGCTGATTGCACCGGACGATCCGGACGGGGCCGTGGAACGCGCCAGCGCGGAACTCGGCCGCTTCGCCGATCTCTACAGGACGCACTGGCTGACCGGCATGCGCGCCAAGCTCGGCCTGGAAACCGAGGACCCGGGCGACCAGGATCTTTGCGAGACCCTGCTGGGCCTGATGCAGCAACAGGGCGTCGACCACACCTTGTGTTTTCGCCGGCTTGGCGACGCCGCGGCGGGCGCACCGGACAGGTTCCGGGATCTGTTCACCGATCTGCCTGCAATCGATGCCTGGCTGCTGGACTGGCGGCGGAGGCTTAAGCAGGAGGCCGCTCCGGACACGGACCTGAAGGCCCGCATGAACAGGGTCAATCCGCTCTATATACCACGCAACCACAAGGTCGAAGAGGCCCTGTCCGCGGCGGAAACCGGGGACTACACATTTGTCAGGACCTTGCTGGAGGCTGTCAGTTCTCCGTTCGAGGAGCGGCCCGACCTGGAGGCCTACGCCGAACCGGCACCGGCCGCCTTCGGACCGTACCAGACCTTCTGCGGAACCTGACGAGGCTTCAAGGGCCTACCCGCGCGTCCCTGAGACACCCCGCCCTGGGCCGGAACCGGTACCAGGTCCGCCGGCCGATTTTGCGTGATTGTCCGTCACAGCGCAAACGGCGAAGCTAGCCTCTTGCCCCGCCTCTGCCTCTGGGCATAGTCTCCGGTAAAACCACCCATGCTTCGCCGGTCCCGGCACCTGATGAAGGAAATTCACCCCATGTCCACGCCCGCCTATGACGACCAGAATGTGTTCGCGAAGATCCTGCGCGGTGAGCTTCCGTGCCAGAAGGTCTACGAGGACACGAAGACCCTGGTGATCATGGACATCATGCCGCGCGGCGACGGCCATATCCTGGTGCTCCCGAAAGCCCCGTCTCGCAACATTCTGGATATCGATCCCGAGGATCTCAATGCCGTCATGGCGACCGCCCGGAAGATGGCGCGGATCGTGATCGAGGCCTTCGATGCGGACGGCACGACGATCCAGCAGTTTTCGGAACCGGCCGGTGGCCAGGTGGTGTTTCACACCCACGTCCATGTTATCCCGCGCTTCGACGGCGTGCCGCTGAGGCCGCATACCGGCGACATGGCCGACCCGGACGTGCTCGCAAGCCAGGCGGAAAAGATCCGCGCGGCCCTGAGCTGAGGCGGCGGCCAAAACGGCGCGGCATCTTTCTTCAGAACGCGCCGTTCAATGCATCGAGCCCGAGCCAGCCGGCCAGAAGAAACACTTCCGCCGCCAGCACCCCGACCACAACCCGCTGCCTGGACAGAAAAAACGCCGCGAAGCCGAAACCGGCCGCCGCCAGCCGAAGCGACAGCGATGTTTCGGCCAGAGCCCCTTGCGGAAACAGGATCAGCTTGGAAATGACGCCCGCGACCAGCGCCGTCGCCACGCAGCGGACCCAGATCAGCAGCTCGCCGTCTTCCCGAAGCCAGCCGCCCGCAAAGACCCCCAGCCACCGCCAGACATCCGTCGCCAGCCAGCCGGCGACGAGGATCATCACGAACGGCCACCACCAGGTATCGGCAATGGCCACGCTCGCCACCTGCCCGTCCATCACGACAGCCCCCGGCGCATGAGGCGTGTGCCCAGATAGGCGATCGTGCCGCCGGCAAGCCCGGTCCACAGCAGATCGAGCCCCGGCAGATACAGGAAGAACACCGGCCCCAGCGCCAGTCCGGTCACCATCGCGGCCTTGTCCGCGTTCAGCCGCGAGGCGCCCCAGAGCGAACACAGGAAATAGACAGGCGTCAGAAGGAACAGCGCGCCCGCCACCACATCCGGCAGACGTTCCACCAGCAGATAGGCGACCGCCGTCATGCAGAAGACGAATCCGGAAACGGCGCCACCAAACCCGACGAAGAACGGCAACCGGCCTTCCCTCGGCATGTTGGGCAGGTTCTTCATGGCAAAGACCCAGGCCGTCACCGCCACGAAGTGGGACGCGATCAGCAACTGCCAGCCGCGGGTCTTGCCCGGCACCTTGATGAGCGGCATCAGCGCCATCGTCATCGGCATCAGCCTGACGGACGCCAGCGCGACGGCGATACCCGCGGGCAGCAGACCCATGCCGGACGAAAGCGCGCCGGTCAGCACGACAACCGACGGCAATGCCCAGACAAGGCCGGTCATGGCCAGGGTTTCGGCCAACGTCAGTCCGGTCTCGCGGGCCAGTCCCGCATAACCGACAAAGGCGGCCGTAAGAATAAGTGCGGGGATGGATATGGCAGCACGCGCGCCACGCAGCATCCAGACCCGTGCGGGAGGCAGCGGATCTTCGGGCGCGACAGGCGGCGCAGACCGGGATTGGGCAGTCATGGACCTGATCTCAAGAACTGGATTTTAGTAAGGAAGCCTTACCTTTATACGGACAAGCTGTCTAGGTCACGGCCTCATAAATGAACGCGAAATGGTTTGAGGCGGATTGCGCGTCATCAAGGATCCGGAAGCGGCCGGTCAGACCGATCGGGTCAACCCGCCGTCGATGCGAATGTTCTGGCCGGTAACATAGGCCGCCTGATCGCTGGCAAGATAAGACACCAGACCGGACACTTCGTCGGCACGTCCGTAACGGCCCATCGGAATGCGGGCCAGGCGGTCCTCCTTTTCCGGCAGGCTGTCGATGAAACCCGGCAGGATGTTGTTCATGCGCACGTTTGCGGGTGCGAACTTGTCTGCAAAGAGCTTGGTGAAGCTTGCCAGCCCGGCCCGGAAGACGCCCGATGTGGGAAACAGCGGATCCGGCTCGAAGGTTGCGAACGTGGAAATGTTGATGACCGTGCCGCCTCCCCGTTCGGCCATGACCGGCGCGACCAGCCGGCTCGGGCGTATGACGTTCATCAGGTAGGTGTCCATGCCGAGGTGCCAGTCCTCGTCGGATATCTCCAGAATATCACCTTTCGGACCATGCCCGGATGAATTCACAAGAACATCTATTCTTCCATATGTTTCCAGAGCTTTTTTTACAAAAAGCTTCAAGTCATCACTGGACAGATTGGAGCCCGTAAAGCCGACACCGCCAAGCTCTCCGGCCAGGGCCTCGCCCTTGCCGGAGGAGGACAGGATCGCGACGCTGAATCCGTCCGCCGCGAGCCGCCGCGCCGCATCCGCCCCCATGCCCGAACCACCGGCCGTGATCAGCGCCACCTTCTTGTCGGTCATTGAATATCTCCTGTTCACATCGTCACCATAGCCGGTCATCGGGACCGGCACCGGAAAATTGTTTCGCTGAACGGGCCGCGTCGGAAACGTGAATGAACACCAATGCAGCCACGGCATTTGGTGCAAGGCAGCACACCCCTTCCGCGACGGGTATTTTATGATAGCCTAAACCTGAAATTGTCTAACGCTGGGGATACATACATGCCGATCGGACTTGTTCTGGGCGGAGGTGCGCCGCACCTCCCCTTGATGAGTGGCGCCTTGCTTGCGCTCGACGAAGCCGAACTCGATTTCAAGGTCATTTCCACCACGGGCGCCGGCATGCTGGCCGGCCTCCTTTATGCCTCACCGGAGCGGGAGCATCCGGGCGAGAGCCTCCGGCAGGCCAGACAGCGCACACTCAGGGCCACCAGTTCGATGGGCATCGAGGACGCCATCTACCGGTTCATGCCGTTCAATTACAAGGTTTTTCAAAAGCCCGGGCCGTTCGCCGAAGCGCTGGCGCCATTCAACAACATGTTCCTGAAATTTCCCAGGGACACCATGCATCAGCGTCTTGCAGGTGACTGGCTGGCCCTGATGTCCGCGACCTTCACCCCGTCCACGCTCAACCCGTGGAGCAAGGGCCTTTGCCAGCCGCCCTCCTGGATCGACGGCATGACCGACTTCGACGGGCTCGGCGTCAATCTTGGCGAAATCGCCTTCCGTCTTGGCGCCTATTGTGTCGAGGACCGGGTCGATGTGTCCTTCAACCAGGAAGACCTCACGATCGATCACTGCAAGGCCGCTCTCGCGATGCCGTTCATCTATGAGCCCTACAAGCTGCCCGTTCCGGGTGCCGGCACCGGGACGAAGACCTATCTGGAAGGGTCCGCATTCGAACCCTTGCGCCTCAACCCGGAAAACATCATGGTCGACAACAACATCGACACGATCATCTTCTTCGACATTCTGGGTCACCGCAAACTGATCGATGAACCGCGCGACCTGACGGATGCCTGGGTTCAGTCGATCATCGCCCCCCTCACCCGCCTGTCCGAAAACAGCCTGGCGACGTTCAAGACCAAGCGTGCGCAAAACGCACGGCAGCGGTTTTTGAATGCCTACCAGCGGGCGGCGGGCCTGGCCGGTTCCGACGTCGGCGCCTTCAGGGAGAAACACGCCCAAATCTTGAAGGAACAGGAACTGTATGAACTCGCGGACCTTCTCGGCAGCGCCGATGTCGACCTGGCCGCTTTCAGGAAAAGGGTCGCAGCGCTACCGGCCGATCACAAGGACCGCAAGCTGAAAGAGATCGTGAAACTCGCCGGTGAAGATTACGCCGCCTTCGTGGATGCGCGCGAGGCCTATCTGAAGGCGCGCGAGCTAGCCGAAGGCGTGCCCTCGGAGCGCCCCCGAACGCACAGCCGCCGGTCGGAACTGCTGCGCATGCCGTTCGGCCGGCATATTCCCGACCACCACTGGCCCAAGATCCTGGACTGGAGCCATTCCAACATGTCGACGCTCTTCGACATCGGCTACGACACCGGCAAACAATTTGTCGCCAACCACAAGAACCGGCTGGAAAGCAGCATGGCGAAGGACCTTGCCGGAGCCATGGCCTGACACTGCTGACAAACTCTCAGTTGGTCCTCCCGGACAAGTGCAGCGACGCTGCGCGATGATCCGGGATCCGGGATCCGGGATCCGGGATCCGGCATGTCAGCGCGAGCGAAGGCGAGCACAAGAGCAAGTCAAGCATTTGAAATAATTATTAAAGACGCGCCTACGGCGCGAAGAATTCGCTGGATTCCGGCTCTGGCCATGCAGCTGCGCTGCAGACCGTCCGCAATAACGCCGTGGGTTTGTCCACAAACTGAAAAGCACCGGACGGATCCGGGGCTTTCGATGAATTCAGTCAGTCAGACGGCTGATCGTCCAGAAGCTGATCGCTTTCCAAGCGTTGGAGCATCGGGCGTTTCTAAAACGCCCGATGATCAATCCGCCAGCGGGACTTTCGGCACCAGGCTTTTCTTGGCCGGTCCGCCCTTGCCGGGTGCGGACTTGGCCTCCTTGGCCGTTGCCGCCTTGGCAGCCGGTTTGCGCTTGCGCTTGGGTTTGGGCTTGGTCTCTGCCCTGGCCTTTGCCTTCGGCGGCGACGCGCGTTCCTCGATGCTTTCCAGCAACAGGCCCTTGCCGTCCTCGGAAACCGTCACCTTGACCATGCCACCCTTTTTCAGCTTGCCGAACAACACTTCGTCGGCAAGCGGGCGCTTGATGTGCTCCTGAATGATCCGGCCCAGGGGACGGGCCCCCATCTGGCTGTCATAACCCTTGTCGGCCAGCCACTTGGTGGCATCCTCGGTCAGTTCGAACGTGACACCGCGATCCGCCAGTTGCACTTCAAGCTGCATGACGAACTTGTCGACGACCTTGTAGACGACCTCCATCGGCAGATTGCCGAAGGGAATGATCGCGTCGAGGCGGTTGCGGAATTCAGGCGTGAACAGCTTGTTGATCGCCTCGGCGTCGTCGCCCTCCCGCTTGATCCTGTTGAAACCGACAGGCGTCTTGGCCATGTCCGCGGCGCCGGCATTCGTTGTCATGATCAGGATGACATTGCGGAAATCGACCTGCTTACCATTGTGATCGGTCAGCTTGCCGTGGTCCATCACCTGCAGCAGGATGTTGAACAGGTCCGGATGGGCCTTCTCGATCTCATCCAGCAGCAGCACGCAATGCGGATGCTGGTCGATGCCGTCCGTCAGCAGACCGCCCTGATCAAAACCGACATAGCCCGGAGGCGCGCCGATCAACCGGGACACCGTGTGCCGTTCCATGTATTCCGACATGTCGAACCGGATCAGTTCGACACCGAGCGAGGACGCAAGCTGGCGCGCGACTTCGGTCTTGCCGACACCGGTCGGACCGGAGAACAGGTAGCTGCCGATCGGCTTGTCCGGTTCGCGCAGGCCCGCGCGGGCCAGTTTGATGGCCGAGGCCAGCGTCTCGATCGCCGCGTCCTGGCCGTAGACCACGCGTTTCAGGTCCGTTCCGAGGTTTTCCAGCAGCTCGGTATCGTCCTTGGAAACGGATTTCGGCGGGATTCGTGCCATGGTGGCGATGGTGTTCTCGATTTCCTTGACGCCGATGGTCTTGCGCCGCCGGGCTTCGGGAACCAGCATCTGCGACGCGCCGGTCTCGTCGAGAACATCGATCGCCTTGTCCGGCAGCTTCCGGTCGGCGATGTATTTCGCCGACAGTTCAACAGCCGTCTTGATGGCATCGTTGGTATACCGGACCTTGTGGAAGTCCTCGAAATAGGGCTTCAGGCCCTTCAGGATATCGATGGCATCCGGGATCGACGGTTCGTTGACGTCGATCTTCTGGAAACGGCGCACCAGAGCCCGGTCCTTCTCGAAGAACTGGCGGTATTCCTTGTAGGTGGTCGAGCCAATGCAGCGGATGGCGCCGGAGGCCAGCGCGGGCTTCAGCAGGTTCGAGGCATCCATCGCCCCGCCCGAAGTCGCGCCCGCACCGATCACGGTGTGGATCTCGTCAATGAACATCACCGCACCCGGATAGTCCTCGACCTCCTTGACCACCTGTTTCAGGCGCTCCTCGAAATCGCCGCGATACCGGGTCCCGGCCAGCAACGAGCCCATGTCGAGCGAAAAGATGGTTGCGTCCTTGAGAACGTCCGGAACGTCGCCGTTGACGATGCGGCGCGCGAGGCCTTCCGCAATCGCGGTCTTGCCGACACCCGGGTCGCCGACGAACAGTGGATTGTTCTTGGACCGGCGGCACAGGATCTGGATCGTGCGCTGGATCTCGGTGTCACGGCCGATCAGCGGATCGATCTTGCCCTTCAACGCCTTCTCGTTGAGATTGACGCAATAGGCTTCAAGAGCATCGGTCTTCTGACTGGATTTCTTTTCCGTCTCGGCGCCCGGCAGCACGTCCTCTTCCTCCGCCCCGTCGACCGGACGGGCATCCGACATGCCCGGACGCTTGGCGATGCCGTGCGAGATGTAGTTGACCGCGTCGTAACGGGTCATGTCCTGGTCCTGCAGGAAATAGGCCGCATGGCTCTCGCGCTCCGCAAAGATCGCGACAAGCACGTTGGCTCCGGTCACTTCTTCCCGGCCGGACGACTGGACATGGATCACCGCACGCTGGATGACCCTCTGGAATCCGGCGGTCGGCTTGGAATCCTCGTCACTGTCCGTGACCAGGTTTTCCAGCTCCGTTTCGATATAGTCGATCAGGTTCCGGCGGATCGTGTCCAGGTCCACATTGCAGGCCCGCATGACGGCCGCCGCGTCCTGATCGTCGAGCAGGGCCAGAAGCAGATGCTCCAGCGTTGCGTACTCCTGCTGGCGTTCATTGGCAAAGGCCAGAGCCTGGTGGAGCGCTTTTTCAAGACTTCGTGAGAAGGAAGGCACGTGCGATGGTCCTCACTTTTTTTCCATGACGCATTGCAGCGGATGCTGGTGTTTGCGCGCGAAATCCATGACCTGGGTGACTTTCGTTTCCGCCACCTCATAGGAAAAGATTCCGCATTCCCCGACGCCGTGATGGTGAACATGCAACATGATGCGTGTCGCCTCTTCCCGGTTCTTCTGGAAGAAACTCTCCACAACATGGATGACGAACTCCATGGGCGTATAATCGTCATTCAGCAGCAGCACACGATAGAGATTGGGCCGCTTCGTTGCTGTTTTTGTCCGGGTGACAACAACCGTTCCGGCGTCGCCACCGTCATCGTCATAATCAGAGCCCGCCGACATTACCGTTACTATCGCCTCAATCACTCCGGCCATCACCAAATTTCGCGGTTTCGATCAGACTGGCGGATGCGGCTGGTCCGGAGCTTTTCCGGGCCGCGGGTCACGCCGCCTGTCGATGAACGTCACCGGCAATCCTGCCGCGCAAGCCGCGCTCGCGCAATGGTCGATTTCATCAACATTCAGATGAACAGCACAATCAGGACGACTGCGCTGCTGTTATTGATCAATGTAGGTCGCTTGAATTCGATTAAAAGATGGGAAAGCAACGCAATTCGGCATCCCGTTGTCGCAGGGCAAAAAGGCCCGCACTGCCGGGCAAATCTGTGCATATATGAAAAAACCCGGCTCAAATGAGCCGGGTCCCAAATCCGACGCCGTCGTGAAACGGCTGAAATCGTCGGTTATTTCGCCATTTTGCCCATGACGCCTTCGTAAGGCTTGTAGGCATCCTTGGACAGGTCGGTGACCATTTCACCGATTTTGGTCATTTCGCCGACAAACCCTTCATAGGAGGTTTTGACGTAATCGGCCTGAGCCTCGAAAGCCTTGTCCAGGGATTTTGAAGCCACGAGCTTCTCGACTGCGGCGGTGCTGTCTTCGAAGGACTTCTTCTGATAGTCGGCCACCTCGGCGGCGATCGCCTGGAAACCCTTGCTGAAAGACCCGAAAGACGCCATGGCCATGTCCATGTTGTCCTTGCCCAGTTTCTGGATATCTTCAAAGTTGTTCATCATTTTCACTGCCCTCGTCCAGCGTCCCGGTGCCCTGGAGTCCCGACTTCGGGCCACCTTGGACGACCGGTTCGTTTCTTGCGTTACCTAACGAGACTTCGAAATAATGCACTGCAACATAAGTGTCAAGGTGTTTTTGCGATGCAAAAACAACCCTAGCGCGAAGATTGAATTCTTTTTGCCTGAATCGTGCCGTTTATCAGGTGCGTTAAATTCAGCAGACCACACCCATAGGTTCATCACCTCACGTTCAATACGGCCGAACGGCCAGATGAACGCCCTCCGTGATCATCTGCACGCCACCGACGAGACAGCAGACCCCAGAAAATAAACGGACTATTAACGCAAAATATACAGTCATTAGAAAAAATTACTTAAAGAAAACCAATAATTACTTTCTCTTTAAATTTAACCAAGCATTAACTCTAACAAAAAACTATTTTTTTAAGTGCTTTTCATGTCATTCATTTACACATTCGTAACCGTGATTCAATCAAATGGCCTGAGAGCAACGGGGCGGTGGCTTGAATCGCACGGGGGTTAGATCCAGGCCGCGCAGCTCCAGATACGAACCGTGTAACCCGATATGGGATAGTTATTGTGTTTGGTATGCGTTTTCTTCGCAATGCAGGGACCCTCGTCCACACAGGCAGGCTCCTGGTCCTCGGCGTTCTCCTGTTGAGCCTTCCGGCAACGGCCCTGGCCAATTCGAAGTATGCGGGCATCGTCTTTGATGCCAAGACCGGCAAGACCCTCTATGCGTCTTCGGCCGATGCATACAGATATCCGGCCTCGCTCACCAAGATCATGACCCTTTATCTTGTCTTCGAGGAACTCGAAGCCGGACGGTTGTCGCTGAGTTCCCCCCTGACCGTGTCCAAATACGCGTCTGGACGGCCACCCTCCAAGCTTGCCCTGAAGCCGGGCAGCACCATCAAGGTCAAGGACGCGATCCTGGCTCTGGTCACCAAATCCGCCAATGATGTCGCCACCGTCATCGCCGAGAATATTGGCGGATCGGAAAAGAAATTCGCCGAACGGATGACGCGCACCGCGCGCCAGCTCGGCATGTCCAAGACCACATTCAGGAATCCGCACGGCCTGCCCAATTCGGGGCAGCGGACCACGGCGCGTGACATGGCCCGGCTCGGCATCGCCGTCCAGGAGCGCTTTCCCCAGTATTACGGCTACTTCAAGACACGGGCCTACAAATACAAGGGCCGGACCTACGGCAACCACAACAAGCTGCTGGGCCGGGTCAAGGGTGTGGACGGCATCAAGACCGGTTATATCCGCGCGTCCGGGTTCAATCTGGTCACCTCGGTCAACCGCAACGGCCGCCAGATCGTCGCGGTGGTCATGGGCGGCAAGACCGGGGCCTCGCGCAACGCCCAGATGACCAAGCTCATCGGCCGCTATTTGCCGAAGGCCAGCAAGGGCACGAAATCGGCGCCGCTGATCGCCACACGGGGCGTTCAGCCGAGTTTCGTGGCCGCCTCCCTGTCCAACCCGCCGCTTCCCAACGCCAAGCCCGGCAGCAAGCCCGCGCCGGCGACCGGTGCGCCGATGCTGCTTGCCTTGAACGCACCGGCGCCTGCTCCGGCACCCGTCGTTCCCAAGCGCGCTCCCGCATTCGCCTCGGCCACGGTCTCGGCGCCTGTTGTCTCGTCGAGAGCCGCGCCGGCTCCGGTCGCCGTTCCCGGCTTCGGTACAAACGTGCCGCTGCCGCCAAAGGCGATCAGGCACCGCCTGGACAGCACCTTCGCGGTGGCAACGTCCCTGCCCCCGATCCCGCCGGACAGTCCGGATGCCCCCCTGACCACCAATTCGATCTCCAGGGTCGCATTGTTGCAGGCGGCCCGCGCCAAACAGTCGGGCAGCGCCCAGCCTCAGAGCGTGCCTTCCCAGCCGATGCCGACCAGAAGCGTCAAGGTCGAGACGATCGCGGTTAACCCCACACCGGTGGAAACGGTCGCGGCAGAGCTGGAAACGGCTTCCGACACCGTCACCGTGGCAACCAGCGACACGCCCGATGTCGAACCGGGCTGGCAGGTTCAGATCGCCGCCGCCGAATCGGAAAATCAGGCCATTGCCATGCTGAAAAGCGCCAAGGCCAAAACCGGAGCCTCCCTGCGGGGCCGCGTCCCTTATACCGAACCCGTTGAATCCGCCGGACAGACCCTTTACCGGGCGCGTTTCATCGGCTTTGACAGCAAGTCCGCAGCCTGGAACGCCTGCAAATCCTTGAAAAAGGCAAAATACGCCTGCTTCGCCATCTATCAGTAACCGCGTAACGGATCCGTCAATGTCTTCTGAGAAGCGTGTCTTTAGCCTCGTTGATTTTCGCCGCGAGGAAACCGGAGCCTCCCTGATCGGGATGGACCCGCATCATCAACCGACGGTGCGCGGCTCGAATTTCCGCGTCCCCGGCCTCACTCGAAAGCCCCAGGATCTGGTAGGCCTCCTCATCTGTCATGGGGCCCGGGCCAGGCGCGCTTCCCTGCCGATCTGTTCCATCCGGCTGGAAGTGTTCTCGCCAGTCGGCAAGCCGGCGGTCGAGATAAGCTTCGACTAACTGCCGGCTCTGGCCGTCCTGGGCAGTCTCCTGCCAGAACTGTTCCAGTTCCGGCTCACTCAGGTCATCGAGCTCGCGCCCCTGATGGCCGCCGACCAGGACCGTTCCGGACATGGCGCCCGTGTCATGGTCCAGTTCCATTTCCACCATTGCGGTGCGGACCCGGGATCGTTGTCCCGATGCCTTTTTCGGATTGTAGCCTCTCCCCAGCCGGCTCAACCCGGCAAAGCCCAGCACCGACAGGCCGAGCCCCAGCAGCGGGATCGCCAGGATCACCCGGCCGGTCAGGGCGAACACGGCGGCCAGACCGAGCAGAAACACGCCCGCCAGGGTGCGCAGCCCGCTTGCAAGGGCCGCCGGGTTCGCGGTGACAAAGCGGTTCGCGAGCAGCAACAGCGCCGAGAGCAGTATCAGGCCGATAAGCAGATAAATCATTTGGCAGGCTTGATCTGTTCCAACAGGAGGCGTGCACTGTGCCCGCCTTTCTTCTCCAGTGCCACAAGAGCGTCTCGCCCGCCAGCCGCAAAAACGGCGACGGCCTTGAGCAGTTCGGCCAGTTGGCGTTCCGCACCCGGCTCGAACCGGCAATAGGCACCGCGGGTCAGCCTTGCCATTTCCCGGAAGGCCCGTTCAGCGACGCTGTCGCGCCCTTCCTGAAACAGGAACATCGGCACGCCGAGAAGACCCAGCCGCCCGGCCTTGTCGCACAGGTCATCAACGTCTTCTTCCATGCAATCGCCCACATAGACAAGTGCGGCAACCTTCTCCGCGTCGGCGGACTTCAGGGCCGCCGACAGAACCTTGCCGATCTGGGTGCGCCCGCCCTGGCAGGAAATGCGGCTCATGACGGTGGCAAGCTCGTCGCCGTCCGCAAACCATCGCGATGCCCTGCATTCCCCGAACCCCCGGAAATAGACCAGCTTGATCTGCAGTCCCGAGATCTTGCCGGCCTCCCGGAACATCTCCGACTGGATATGGCAGGCCTGATCCCAGGCCGGCTGACGGCTCATGGTCGCATCAAGCGCGAAGATCAGCCGCCCACCCTGTCCGGTATCCGGCGTCGCCCGCACCTTGTCCAGAAAGGCCGCCACATCCGAAGCCGCGGATTGCGTGTCGGGCCTCTGGTCCTGCCGAATGAACGGTACCTTTGTACTCTTGCCCGTTGGTGCCACCACGGCCGCTGTCCTCCTGCCAATCGCTGACCCTCAAATTGGGACCGTCAGCCCGGTTTGGCAAGCGCACGTGCGGCGGTGCCGCACACGTGCGGATCAATTCGCGATGGCAACCGCGCCTTGGCGCCGGGCCTTCAACGGGCGCGCAATCCGGAGATAGAGCTCGACGGCAAGGGCGTTCGGTACCCAGCAGGCCCAGGCAATCACGGGATAGGCCACCTCAATGTCGGCCCCGAATGCCATGGACATGCCCAGATAAAGACGCAGTGTCACCGCAGCAAAAGTCAGCGCTGCCGAACGCATCATCCAGGCCGCGTGACGGGAGACTTCCCTGCGCAAGGCAAACACAAGGGCTGTTGCCGTGGTTGCGAGCCATGCCACCGCCAGCACACCGAATCCGATGCCTGCGAAACTGCCTGCGGTGGTGTGAAAGGCAAGCTGAAGCCCGGCAAGCCCGGACACGAGAATCGCGGCGACATAGACCCGCCCGAACCAGCGGTGGATCGCGGGCCGCCGCGACCTGAGAGCCGGCCAGAACTGGAACGGCATCACCGCCAAGGCGATCGGGGCCAGGCCGATATGGGCGTAGAGTGCCAGGGCGTTGCCATCGAGATTATGGGCAACATGGTCCATGGCCACGGCCACGCCGTCGGGAACGAATCGGTACGACACGGCCGCGACCAGCACCGACAACAGTCCCGCAACGAGATAACCGCCCCAACCGAAAACCCTCAACACCCGTTCCATTGCCGACCTCCATTAAACTTGACACTGTCAAGATAAGTCGCGACTTGACACTGTCAAGTCAATCGTTGATGACGCTTTCATGAAAACACCCGCTTCGCCCGCGCGCCGCCCCCGGGATGGCACTCTCAAGACCGCTCTTGTGGATGCGGGCGTCGCCCTGTTGCGCAAGCGGGGCCCAGACGGTCTTTCCTTGCGGAAATGCGCGGCCCAGGCGGGCGTGTCACACGCGGCCCCGGCCTATCATTTCAAGAATCTGGCCGGCCTTTCCACCGCCATCGCCGCGCGCGGCTACAGCGTGTTCTGCCAGACCATGACGGCACGGCTGGAACAGGCGGATGCTTCAGCCATGGACAGGCTGAACGCGATCTGCCACGGCTACCTCGATTTTGCGAGCACGCAGCCGGAACTGTTTCTGTTCATTTTTTCCGGCCAGAGCTTCAACAAGGAAGACGATGAGTTCGAACGGCATTCCTCGAATGCCTATGCGATCCTGCGCGAAGCCTGCGCCCCGTTCGTGCCGTCGGGCGCGGAACCGGAAGAGGTCGAAATCCTGGTCTGGTCCGTCGTGCACGGCTATGCGCACCTGACCATGACACGCAAGGCCGACAGCCCGAGATTTCGCGACAGCTGGCCGAAACTGGATCTCCTGCTCGAGCACCTCGACAGAGCATTGGAAACCGGGCGCGGAAATGATCGCTAAAGCAGGCAGAGATCCGTCAGGTCGCGGCGCATGTCATCCGGCATGGGCTGGGCGTCACCGCCGGTTTTCAAGTCCGCCGGCGCGTCCGCGGCCTTGAGATAACGCCAGCCCTGAAACGGGCGTTTCGGCTGATACTGTGTCAGGATCAGCCTGGGCTCCATGACGAGGTCACAGCGCTTGATCCCCGCCTCATCGGTGAAGGGCCGGATGTCGATCAGGTGCTGCCGCACCTGAATGCGGCCCTTGATCACCCAATAGAGCGACCCGCCATCCAGCAACTCCTCGCTGCGGGACGGTGTCATGCGTGTGGTGTGGACCGATTCCGCCGGCAGTCCGGTCCGGGCCGCATTGTCCATGCGAAAATCGATCCAGGCCTGCAGCGATTCGACGCTGTCGGCTCCCACACACAGTTTCACGAGATGCAAGGTCATGCCTGTGACGTAGCAGGCCTGCGGGCAAGGTCAAGATCGGGCTGTCAGATGGCGGTGGATTGTGCCTGGGGTGGCGGCATCACCGCGCGCACCCGGCCTCGCAAAGACCACTTTTGTATCGATCAAATGAACCGCTATGATCGGATGATGCTCTCGGGTCTGCGGACAAGGTTCTCTTTGGCAATGGATGTGTTTGTTACAGGCGGCACCGGCACCATCGGCGCACAGGTGGTCCGCCGGCTTGTCCGGGACGGCGCCAGCGTCATCGCTCTGGCACGGTCCGAAGCTTCCGCCGCGAAACTCAGGGCGCTGGGTGCGAGTGCCTATCCCGGAGACCTGCGCGCGCCGGAAGGCTGGGTCTCCAGGGCCGCCTCCTGCGACGCGCTGATCCATGCAGGGGCGACTTTTTCAAGTGACATGGGCCGGACCGACCGGCAGTGCATGCTCGCCCTGAAACAGGCGGCAAGACATCGCCATCAACCGTTGAAGGTGATCTATACCGGCGGGATCTGGCTGTTTCCTGCAGTCGGAGGCGGTCGCAAGATAACCGAGAAGACGTCCTTTTCGCCCTTGCCCGCCTTCCGGTTCATGAGCGAAACCATCCGCATGCTGTCGAACGGCACGGATCTTAATCTCGCGGTGGTCCACCCCGCGCTTGCCTGCAGCCGGGAAACAGGGCCGATCGCCGACATGACACAGGCCCTCAAGGCCGGCCGGCCCTTCGAGACGCGCGCCACCCCGGACACCGTCTGGCCGCTTGTGGAAACCGGAGATCTCGCGGAACTTTATCTGCTGGCGCTGCGGCAGCCGAGATTCCGCCTCTCCCTGATCGCCGCCAGCATTTCCGGCATTTCCGTCGGCCATCTGGCATCTCACATCTCCGCCCGCCACGGCCGGCCGCTTGAGATCGTCACCGCGCCCGGCGCCAACGATGTCGATCCGGACAGCGACTGGACCGCCGGCTACGCATTGTCGCAAACCATCGACACCAGCCACACACACCGCATCACGGGATGGCAGCCGGACCATTCAGCGGTCGAAGACCTGGTCGTGGCGTTGTCAAGATAGACGCGAACCGGTCCGCCGGGACGAAATCTGCCCGGCCCGGTCGGGTCACGGTCTCCTAAATCCTTTCTCAAACTTTCTCCGGGTATCCTCGGCTCCTGAGCGCTCTTGAAGAAAGCAAGGTCCCTTTTCCGGATCGTCCATGTCGGTGGGCCGTGGCAGACGCAGGTTCCGGCCTCCGCGACACGCCCGGCAACAGTCGGCAGCCTGTCGGGCGAACCTCGATACCGGATCGTATGGCTTGCGGGTCTTCAGGAGCATCCTTGTCTCGTTGAAGGTCGGCTTCGTTGAAACTGTTTACGCAATTCCTGGTGTTTTTCCTGCTCTCCACGCCGCTCGTCGCCGGGGAAGAACCGCCAGTCGGAACTTTCAAGATGGTGAACACGAGTGGGTTCGTTGAAACCGTCGAGGGCCGGACGCCGCTCGCCCCGGACACGGATGTTGCCACGGTCCTGATCGAAAGGACCGCCGGCGACGGTTTGAACGTCCTGATAAACGGATCCGAAATTCAGCTGTTCCGGCTGGAAGACGGCCTGGCCGCCCTGCAATGGAACGCCAATGGAACCTCGCTGCTCCATTCGGCCGATATCGTGGCACTGTTCGGAAAATCCAGCCCGCACGATGTGCCGGCCTGGGGAGCGGATCTGGACTGGCCCGGTGCCGGCGCGGTGCAACTGGTCGTGCTGCCGCTCGGACAGGCGGCCTATACCGGCTTTCTGATCAGCCGGCCCGCACACAAGACAGTGGTGCGGCAGATGGAGTTCCGTCAGGTGTTCGGCCCGTCATCCCGGCCGAGCAGCCCGCGCGCGGCAACAGCATCCGATTGACACGGTTCGCGCCTGCCGAAGAAGAACACGGGTTCCAAAAACACAAAAGGCGCAGCCATCCGCTGCGCCTTTGGTATCCTGAGCGTCCCGCGCGCTTATTGAGCGGCGGCAACGGCTTGTTGTGCACTTTCCACATCGTTGAACAGCAGCACCATTGTCAATGCGATGCCCACTGCAGCGACAGTCCATAGAGTGACGCTCCAACAAGATTTCTGCACGTTTTCGTCCATTCAATCCCTACACTTCTTGATCGGCGCCTGCCCCCAGCCAAATTCAAATATGGCGCCATTGAGGCGACGAGGTAAACGATCCTTTACCAATTCGCAAGCGCAAAAAAGGAGCAGCAGCCTCAGCATTTTTGCAGATCTGTTTTATTCCATGTTTTTCAGATGCTTATAAAGAAACCCAACCATACACAGAACCCGGCTTCTGTTCATATGTTGCATTGCGACAAGCTGGAGGTACGACGCTCCCGCCGCGGGGTTGCACGTCGGCACAGCAAAGCTACGCCGACCACGATCCGGAACCTCTCGCCCCGGCGATGTCACTTATGGGGGCCGCCAAACTCTGTTATGACAGTTGAGGGCAGGATTCGACCGCCCGGAAAACGGAAAGGTTCGCGATGCAGGCGCTTTCGCTTTTGGACCTCGCTGCGGCCGCCTGGTTTCTGGTTGCCTGGTTCGGGTTCAATCTTGTCGTTGATGTCAGCCCTTTGCGCAAGAAAACACTGTCCTTCGCCATGGACAATTACCGGCGCGGCTGGATGTCCTCCATGTGCGCGCGCGAAGTCCGCATCATGGACACGGCCATCATGTCCGGACTTCAGCAGGGAACGGCCTTTTTCGCCTCCGCGTCTCTCCTGGCGATCGGCGGAGGCTTCGCGCTTCTGGACGCGACGGAGCGCATTCTCCAGGTCGCCGGAGATCTGTCGATCCCGGTCGCCGACAACCGGGCTCTCTGGGAGATCAAGGTGCTGGGGCTGATGCTTGTCTTCGCCTACGGCTTTTTCAAGTTCGGCTGGGCCTACAGGCTGTTCAACTATGCCAGCATCATCATGGGCGCCGTGCCGGAAAAAGGGTGGGCGAGCGACGACCAGATCCGGAAGATGGCTGCGCAGGCAGGTGAGCTGAATGTGCTCGCCGGTCGCCATTTCAACCGCGGCCAGCGCGCGCTTTTCTTCTCGATCGGCTTCCTGGGCTGGTTCGCGGGTCCTTACGTCTTTTCCGCGGCGACGCTGTCGGTGCTTGTGGTGCTGCTCCGGCGTCAGTTTGCTTCCAAGGCCCGCTCGGCAGTGTTGTCGGGGCAATACCCCATCTCCGAGGCTCCGCTCAAATCCGGTGAGTACACCGCGACAGGATCATCGAACCCCTTCACCTGATAGCGGCCGAAAAGCCCAGACCGGCACCCCATGATCTCCGCGATGGCATCAGAGACCAGAACTTGCCGTTCCAGATCCTTGGCCAGTCCGGCGATGCGGGATGCAAGATTGACCACGGGTCCGACCACGGTGAAATCGAGCCGGGTCTCGCTGCCGACATTGCCGTAAAAGACATCGCCGGCGTGCAGCGCGATGCCGACGCTCATGTCCGGGGTCTCCATGCAGGTCTTGTCCGAGTTGATTTCGGCGATCCGGGACAGGGTTTCGCGCGCCGCCATCAGCCCCCGGAGGGCCGCCTGGCCGGCCTCCTCGTCTGACTGGTACGGAAAGATCGCCATGACCTCGTCACCGATGAATTTCAGCACTTCGCCGCCATGTGCCTCGACAGCCGCCGTCATGGCCCCGAAATACTTGTTCAGGAACAGGACGATCTTGTCGGCCGGCAGCGTGTTGGACAAGCGGGTGAAACCGCGAATATCGGCAAAGGAGACCACCGCCTTGATCCACTCCCCCTCCCCGCGCCGTGTCGTGCCGTCCAGAACCTTGGATCCGGCCCTGGGGCCGACGTAGGTGTTCAGGACGGTTTCCGCCGTCCGGCGGAGCGTCTTCAACTCGCACACCAGGGCCAGCGGACGGATCAGTGAATCGAAGACGCCGACATGGGAATTCGAAAATCCGCCGGGTGTTTTGGTGGCAAAGCTCGCGAATTTGACCGACCCGTCCGAAAACGGCATCGGCAAGGCGATATAGTCCGTATAGCCTTCCTCGCGCATTTCCGCCCCGACCGGGTATTCATCCGCAGCTGCAGGGTCCCGCTCGATCGCGATGCGCACAGGCTGCCGGCTTTCATGCACGCGCTTCACCGGGCTCTTCACATAGTCGTCTTTTGTTTTGCTGTCGGCTGTGTAGAGCACCAGTTCCGGCGTGCCGTCGCTCGACCAGATGGAGGCTTCCGCGCGCACATTCGGATGCACCACCCAGATCCCGGTGGTGACACGGTCAACCGGCACCTTTCCGGCGCGCAGACGCTGCCCGAGTTCGGTGATGATCTCCAGCGTCCCCTTGAGCTGGGGTGCATCGCTATACAGCCATTGCACAACGTCTGCCGCAACGAGCGGCGCTTCCAGGACCATTTGCCCACGTCCTCTTGTCTCTTAAATCAGGCCTAATATGGGGTAAGCAACCGGCCGGTAAAAGAGGCGGTTGTTCACATGATGGTAAAGAGTGAAACGGATTTTCAGGCCCGGGGGTGGGGAAAGAACGCCGTGCTCCGGCCCGTCAGCCGATATACAGCCAGCCCGACCCATTCGCGAAACGCGATATCGAACCGCCTCAGACCTTTCGACGCGCCATCGAAACCGAGCATCCTGTCTTCCGGGCCCCTTGTCCTGTAGTCGACGGGATAGGCGGTAACGCCGGTCCAGCCGGCCTGTTCAAACACCCCCATGGCCCTTGGCATGTGATAGGCGGAGGTGACCAGAAGCCATGTCTGCCCCGCTTCCGGCCTGACCAGGTCCTTTGCCAGCACCGCATTCTCCCAGGTATTTCTGGAAGCATCTTCCAGAACAATCCTGTCCGGCGAAATGCCGAAATCCCGGAACAGACGCGCGGCCCCCTCCGCTTCCGTGGCCTGGGAGGACACGATGACGCCCCGGCCGCCGGTATGGACCACCAGCGCATCGGGCAGCCGGGTGGCAAGACGCGCGGTAATCGTGATGCGCTCGGCCGACATGGTCAGCGCCGTGTCGCCGCGTGCGCCCGTCACGACCGTATCGACCGCACCGCCCAGGACGATGATGCCGTCAAACCCCTCGATCTGCCCGGGCCGCTGAAACCGGTCCTCCAGCGGCAGAAGCAACCAGTTCGCAGCAGGTGAAAATCCGCAGACCACCAGACCGATCGCTCCGGCCCAGGCAAGCCCACGACCGCCCGGGCGCCACTTTCTCCGCACGCTGATCAACAGGCCGATGACAATCAGCGCCAGCAGAAAGTTGGACGGCTGGATCACGAACCCGCCAATCTTGGAGAGATAAAAGAACATGCAGCGAATCCCGTTCAGGTAAAGCCCGGCGGCCACATGAGCCCGGCAACCCGACGGTTTTATGACCGCGAAAACCGCCCGTGACATGGGGCACTCCAGGCGTCAGGCCAGGCCTCGCACCAGGCGCTGTACCAGGAGTTGGGCCGGCACCGGGCCGGAAAAGGGAATGTCACAAAACGGATAATCCGTTGTCACAATTCAAGGACATGGTGCTCCGCGCCCGACGCGGGGTCTTCCATGGCCCTTGCCGGCCCGGGCCGCAAATCGCGGACAATGACACTGTCGAATTTTGCAAAGGGACGAACCGTGATCGAGGTCACAGGGCTGTTGGCCCGATTGCGGCAGGCTCTCGATATAGTTTCGAAGGTACGATCGAGGATAGCCAGATGACACTCTACATGAAACTCGGCGGCCGCAAGGCGATCATGCAGGCCATGCCGGACCTGCACGCGCGGCTGGACAAGGACCCGTGTTTCGACCTTGCCACGTTTCGCCAGGAATTCGAGCGGTCCGATGACCTGACCGAGTTCCTGATCTTTCTCTCCGGAGGTGCGCCTTTCTACGACGGCAAGCCCGTTGCCGACCTGCTGTCCCCGATTTGCACCGGTGAGGACGTCTATATCCGGTTCGTCGACCATCTGGTCGCCGTGCTGTTCACCGAAAGATCCACGGAAGACGAGAAAGACGCCCTGAGACAGCTCATGGACCAGCTTCGTCCGCAGGTCCTGGACCCAAAACCGGTTGCACCGGTTCTGGTCTATGCGATCGAGCCGGACCCGCTGAACGCCTGACGTGGCGCCGGCATCAACAAAAACGCCGGCCAACCGGCCGGCGTCCTCGACTATTGCAATGACACGTTCGGACTGACGCGGGCAGCGTCAGCCGAGCTGGTCGACGCTCGTGACGACTTTCCCGACAAGACCGTATTCGATCCCTTCTTCCGGGCTCATCCAGTAGTCACGATCGGTGTCTTTCTCGATACGTTCGATCGGCTGACCGGTCGCGTCGGCGAAGATCTTGTTGAGCCGGTCGCGCATCTTGATGATTTCCTTGGCCTGGATTTCGATATCCGTGGCCATGCCGCCGGCACCACCGGACGGCTGATGCAGCAGGAACCGGGTGTTCGGGGTGCAGAAGCGCTTGTCCTTGGGAACGGAAACGTAAATCAGCGCCCCCGCGCTTGCGACCCAGCCCATGCCCAGAATGCGGACCTCGGGCGCGATGAACTTGATGGTGTCGTGGATCATGTCACCGGATTCAACATGTCCGCCCGGGGACGACACGATGACGGTGATGGGATCGTTCGAGACCTGCGCCAGCGCCAGCAGGCGGGCACAGACGTCGCGCGCCATGTCCTGGGTCACCGGACCGGTGATCAGAACCGTGCGCGCTTCGAACAGATGCTTGTCGACCTGGATCGACGGCTGGCTCTTGGGTTTTTCGTCCTCGTCATCATCGAGGTGTGCAGGCACCGTGGTCGAATAGTTTTTCATGCGCAGGATGAAGCTCCCTTGGCTGTTGGGACCGGCAAGGCCGGCATTCTGGAAGGGGTGGCGGACGGACCCGCCATCCCTGCGTTGATTCATGTGTAAGCGATGTGACGGACGCTCGCAAATGCTGAGGCCCTCAATAGCGCGAAAAGAGTTAGCAGATTGGCAACGGACCGGACCGTGCGGTCAGTCGCCCTGCTGTGTCTGTTCGTCAAGCGCCTTTTCACGGCGCCCGACGAACAGATGCCAGACCAGCATCATCGCGAAGGGCAGCGACGGCCATACGAACCACAGGGACGTCAGCCCGGATGTCAGCAAATTGAGCACGAAGAAGAAGCCGATCATGAACACGCAGCTGCGCACGCGCCTTGGTTGGGCGCGCAGCCAGCGGCGCGCCTCCTCAAAACCGTTGGCGACCGCCTTGGTATCCTTTTCCCAATTGGGAGGTGCCGTTCCTTGCTGCGGACCGTCTCCGGCTGCGCCGGCGTGTTCATCCGCCTTCTCCGGCGCATTTCTGCCACCGAGCCGGACGGCGAAAGTCTCAACCGGTTCGCTGACATTCTTGACGTGCTGGGGCCCCAGCGGATCGAAGCCCAGCGCCATCTTGGTCCGGACCTGCTCGTGAACCGACTGGGACAGCATGATCCCGCCCCTCGGTGCAAGCTCCTGAAGCCGGGCCGCGACATTCACGCCGTCACCGTAGATATCGTCGCCCTCGACCATGATGTCGCCGAGATTGATGCCGACACGGAATTCCATCCGGTTGAGGTCGGGCAGCTCGGCGTTGCGAAGTGACAGCTCGTTCTGGATATCGACGGCGCATTGCACGGCTTCCGTCACGGAAGCGAATTCGATGATGACCGCATCGCCCCAGGTATTGACGATCCGTCCGTTGTGCCGGTCGGTCAGCGATGACATCACCGTGCGATAGGCTTTCAGGCGATCTAGCGTGCCGTCTTCATCCCGCTCCATCAGCGCGGAATACTGTGCAACGTCCGCGCACATGATCGCCGCAAGACGCCGCTTGACCCGTTGCATGCTCTTACCCCTGATTGCTCAAGCTTAGGAATGGGAAGGCGCACCGCAAATTGCAAGGAAAAAACCTTGGAAATTTCAAGTTAGCCCCCCACCGGAACCGATCACGGACGCGTCCTGATCGTCTCCGGCAAGGTGCCGCAGGACAGACATGGCCTCCTCCGCGCGCTCTTCCGGCACGAAAACATGATCATGAAAATAGGCCGCGACGACATTTGCGGGGATGCCCCTGTCGGCGAGCGCAGCAGCCACGGAGGCGGTCAGCCCGACGGCGTCCAGGGAGGAATGCACCGTCAGCGTGATCCTGCGAAACCACTCCGCCTCCGCGAGCCCCAGGCCGCGCGCCTGCTCGACCGGCAGCAGCGCGGTCAGGCCTTCCGTCTCGGCGAACAGGCCGATCGGCTCGCAGAGCGCCAGCTCCGTCATGGATTTCGTCGCAAAGGTACAGAACACGTAGGGGACCGGATCCAGCATCGGCCGCATTTGCGCGATCAGGGTGTTCAGGTCGGTCTCACCGGACATGATCGGGTCCATTCCTTCAGGGGCTTGCGCATCAGCGGGCGCCGTTCGCACGGGCAAATACAATACCTGCTTCCAGCACCTGCGCCATCAGCCGGGTTCAGCGTTTCAAACCGCGCAGTTCCGGCAGACCTCGGCAAGGGTCTCCCTTGCCGGAAAGAAGAACATCTTTTTTCCTCCGGCGGCAATATATCCCGCTGAAGAGCACGCTGGTCCGGCCGCAAACCGCGCCCCCGGAGGACAGCCGAAGCTATGATGTCGCCGACACCGCCATGTTGCACAGCATCTCGAACATGATGGACACACCGAGGAAGGCCGTGCCGCCGCTGGCGTCGAAAGGCGGCGAGACCTCGACAAGATCCGCGCCGGCGATCCTGACACCCTCGAGCAGCCGGGCAACCTGGAGAGCCTGGAAGGAATTCGGCCCGCCGACCTCCGGTGTCCCCGTTCCCGGGGCAAAGGCCGGATCGACAAAGTCGATGTCGTAGGAGACATAGGTGTCTGCCTCGCCGACGATCCCCCGTGCCTCCGTCATGACATCCTCCGCTCCCCTGGCGTGAAACTCCTCTATCGGGATCACCCGAATGCCGACGCTGTCGGCGAAATCCCTGTCTTCGCTGTCATAGGCGGTGCCGCGTATACCGATCTGGACGACGCGCTTGGGATCCAGAAGCCCCTCTTCCACCGCCCGGCGGAAGGGCGTACCATGCGTATAGAGCATGCCGCCGAAATAGCTCTTGTAGAGATCCGTGTGACTGTCGAAATGGATCATGCCGAGCGGCCGCTTCTTCGCCAGAGACCGCAGGATCGGCAGCGAACACAGATGATCGCCTCCGGCAGTCAGCGGTATGATGCCGGCGGCCACCACCTTGTCGAAAAACTCGGTGATGCGTGTGAGGCTGTCCTCGATACTGGCGGGATTGGGTCCGACATCGCCGAGATCCGCGCAATTGACAAGTTCGAACGGCCTGACGCCCGTTGCCCCGTTGCCGGCCCGGATCATTGTCGACATGTCGCGCAACTGGCGCGGTCCGTGCCGGGGTCCCGGCCGATTGGTGGTGCCGCCATCCCAGGGCGTCCCGATCAGGCCGATGCGCACATCCTCCAGGCGCGGATGGTCCAGATCCACATGCGGTAGGCGCATGAAGGTCGGCACGCCGGCAAAACGCGGCAGATCGAAACCGGAAACGGGATGGAAAAAGGCGTCGGACATGGTGTTATCCTCGACAGGGCAGCAAACCCGGGAAATGATGGCCTCATTCAAACCGCGCCGGGATGAAAATTCAATCACCCGCCGCTACCAGGGGATGATGTCACCCTGCTGATCGAAAAATCCACCCGATTGCGCGGGCTCAAGACCCCGGACAACATCAAGCAGCCGCCGCGCGGACTGCTCGGGTTCCTGCACTTCCAGCCCGTTCTTGGCGAATCCCTCCGTCAGCGGCGTGCGGACGGTGCCTGGATGCAGCGCCACGCAGACCGCCTCCGGTTTGCCGCGCGCCAATTCAACCGCAGCCGTATGCACCAGTTGATTAAGCCCGGCCTTTGACGCCCTGTAGGCGTACCAGCCGCCGAGCCTGTTGTCGCCGATCGAGCCGACCCGGGCCGACAGCGTGGCAAAGACGCTTCGACCGGACTTCGGCAACAGCGGCAGGAAATGTTTCATCAGCAACGCCGGTCCGATGGCATTCACTGCGAAGGACCGCGCCAGTGCCACCGGATCGAGTTCGCGCAGGCTCTTTTCCGGGCGCGACCCATCCAGCGCCAGCGCACCCGTGGCGTCGAAGACGAGCCTGATGGTTCCCCCGGCGTTTCCTGCCAGTGCGGCGCACTCCCGGATACTGGTCTCGTCAAGCAGATCCAGCGCAGGCTCGGAGGACCGGCTGAAGCCGATGACACTGTCATAGTCGCCAGAGCGTTCCAGAACGCTTCGGATGGCGGATCCGATCCCGCCACTGGCACCCGTTACAACCGCGATCGTCGTCATCGCTTCCCCCTGGTTCTTGTCTGTCAACCTTACGCATCAGGCCGGCCGGAGGATCTCAAGGCGTGTCAGATGGTCGGCTGCCACGGCCCTTCGACGAACGTCGCTTCCGTGTCGCCGGGCCACGGCGGCATCGAGATACAGATGAATTTCAAGGGAGCAGCGCCGGTGTTGCGGTACTGAAACGCCGTGCCCGCCTGAATGTCGATGGACACACCGCTCTCCAGGTCGACGACGCTCTCGTTCACCCCGTCGCTCCGCCAGATCTGCCCCTTGCCCTCAAGCACGTGCCAGAACTCGTAAACGGTCTCGTGCCGGGTGGCCCGGTTGATCTGGCCGGGCGGAACGGTCGAGTGGATCATGTTGCCCGTCGGGCCATCCATGATGAAGCGGATCTCGGCGCCTGCCGGCGACTTCGCATCCGGATGGTCCGGAACTCTGGTCTGTTTCATGTTGGCCTCGATTGCGCCGGCTCATGCCGTCTTGTTGAAGATCTCCCGGCCGATCAGCATACGGCGAATTTCAGACGTTCCGGCACCGATTTCGTAGAGCTTGGCGTCCCTGAGCAGCCTGCCGGTCGGATATTCGTTGATGTAGCCGTTACCACCGAGAAGCTGGATGGCATCAAGGGCTGTCTTGGTCGCGTTCTCGGCAGCATACAGGATCGCACCGGCTGAATCCTCGCGGGTGGTCTCGCCCCGGTCACAGGCCCTGGCGACTGCATAGACGTAGGACTTGGTGGCGTTCATCGAGACATACATGTCGGCAACCTTGCCCTGGACAAGCTGGAACGTGCCGATCGGCTGGCCAAACTGCTCGCGGTCGTGGACATACGGGATCACCACATCCATCGCCGCCTGCATGATGCCGACGGCCCCCGCAGCCAGAACCGCCCGTTCATAATCCAGTCCGGACATCAGCACGTTGACGCCCTTGCCGACCTCGCCAAGCACGTTCTCTTCGGGCACTTCGCAATCCCGAAAGACAAGCTCCCCCGTCTCCGAGCCGCGCATGCCGAGCTTGTCGAGCTTTTGGGCCACTGAAAAGCCCGGAAAACCCTTTTCCACCAGGAACGCGGTAATGCCCTTCGGGCCGGCGTCCGGGTCGGTCTTGGCGTAGATGATCAGGGTGTCGGCGGACGGGCCGTTGGTAATCCACATCTTGGACCCGTTGAGAATGTAGCGGTCACCCTTCTTGTCGGCCCTCAGTTTCATGGAGACGACATCCGACCCGGCGCCCGGCTCCGACATGGCCAGGGCCCCCAGGTGTTCACCCGTCACCAGCTTTTCCAGGTAGCGCTTCTTCTGGTCGTCACTGCCCCAGCGGCGCATCTGGTTGACGCACAGGTTGGAGTGGGCACCGTAGCTCAGCCCGATGGACGCCGAGGCGCGGCTGACCTCTTCCATGGCGATGCAGTGTTCCAGGTAGCCGAGCCCGGAGCCGCCCCATTCCTCTTCCACGGTGATTCCGTGCAGGCCGAGCTCGCCCATTTCCGGCCAGAGCTCGCGCGGAAACCAGTCCTCGCGGTCGATCTTCTCGGCCAGCGGGGCGATCCTGTCCTGGCTGTATGAACGGACCGTGTCTCGCAACATGTCGGCAGTCTCACCGAGGTCGAAGTTGAAAGACGGAAAATCATTGCGGATCATGGTGTTTCCTCCCGGGCTCCCCGAACCGGGAGCACATATTTCAATCAAAAAATTCTGCGACCGTAAAACCAGCCGGCCTCAATCGGTGACACCGGAAACGCTCATCAGCGTGAACAGGCCCGTGGCGACATGAATCTGGTCGCCGTCGTCAAGTCCGTAGACATCCGCCTTTGCGATCGTCAGCGTCCGCCCCGGTTTGACCACCCTGCCCCGCGCCAGCAGAACCGGCTGCCTGGCCGGGTTGAGCAGATTGATCTTGTATTCGCTGGTCAGCACGCCGAAGCCGGGTGCAAACAGGCTCAGCGCGGCATACCCGGCTGCGCTGTCGGCAATCGACAACGTCGCGCCCGCATGGAAAAACCCGTGCTGCTGGGTCAGGTCGGGTTTCATTGCAAGCTCAAGATCGACAGCTCCCGGTGAGACATGCGTCATCCGGGCACCGAGATGGGTCATGAACGCCTGAGCGTCGAAACTGGTTCTGACCCGGTCTTTCCAGTTCGGGTCCCTTGGCGACAGATCCATCATGCCTCTTCGGCCCGCGTGCGCCCGGCAAGCTCCGACATGCGGACCATTGCGCCGGCCTCGACCTCGTCCAGCTCCAGGAGGGTCAGTTCGATATCCCGCTGTTTTTCAGCCAGTTCCGACCGCCGGGCGGCAATCTTGTCGAGCAACAGGCGCAATTGCCCGCTTTCCCCGGGCGAACTGCCGTACATCTCGATCATTTCCTTGATCTCGTTCAGGGAAAACCCGAGGCGTTTGCCGCGCAGGATCAGCTTGATGCGGGTGCGGTCACCCGGCGTATAGAGCCGCTGGCGCCCCCGGCGCGTCGGCGTCACCAGCCCCTGGGCCTCATAGAAACGCAGCGTCCTTGTGGTGACATCGAATTCCTGGGTCAGCTGGGTAATCGTAAAATAGCGCTGCATGCCCGCTCCTTGTTGGGGCGAACAGTTCAGTGTTTTTACGTTAAAGTCAACTCATCTGCTTTTAGGCTGATAAAACATGAGGTTGATCAATCACAACCGAAGACTGTCAAGATCCGAATCCGGGTGCAGAACATTGAGGTCGACCTTGCTGGAAATCCCTTCGACCCGTCCCCGGTCGTGATATTGCCACAAGGTCCAATCCGGCGCATAGTCCGGGGAGTGCCAGATCGACCGCGCCCACAGGCGCCGGTTGAGGCCCCGTCCCTTCAGATAGGCCCCGTGAAATGCATCCGGCGCATAGAAGATCACCTGTTTGCCCAGGGCCTGCTCGACAAGGTTCGTGAACGCGCTGATCTCGCTCAGAACGTCGTCGGCGGGCGGGCGACTGTCGCAATTGCCGGTGAACTCCAGATCCAGCATCGGCGCCAGCATGGAGCTGTCCCGGGGCAGCACGCTCAGGAAGTTTTCCGCCTGTTTGACCCCGGGCTGGCACAGGCTGAAAAAATGATAGGCCCCGCGCGCCAGCCCGGCGCTGCCGGCACCTGCCCAGTTGCGTGCGAAGGCTCCATCCTTGAAGTCACCACCCTCGCTCGCCTTCATATAGACAAAGGCGACATCATCGGCCGCGACCCGGGGCCAGTCGATATCTCCAAGATGATGGGACACATCAATGCCACGCACGGGAAAATCATCCCGGTCCGGTTCCCAGTTCATGAAGAAAAACGCCGCTCCGCCAATTGAGATCACGCCACCGACCACAACATAGAACAGGGTCCGCAGCATCGTTTGCAAGACATTCATTGCACCACCACCCGACAGCTCCGTATTGGATCTCAAACTGACCCGAAACTGCGTGAAAACGGTTAAGATTCACGACAAGAAATTCGGCCAGAGCGGCGCGGTGGCGAGTTCCAGGACATTGCCGTCCGGATCGTTGAAATAAAGGCTCGTGCCACCGGCAGGCCAGACAACCTCACTGATCACCTCGACACCCGCGCCGGCCAGAAAGCGGCGCCACGGCTCCAGTTGACCGGCGGAAACGCGGAACGCGAAATGGCTGTGTCCGTTGGTGTCATGGCCCGGCACGACGCCGCCTGCCGTCGCCACATCGGCGCCGGTGTGGCCACGGTGAAACACCAGCAGCGCCTGCGCGGGACCGGCGTCATAGGCATAAAGCCGGTCGCCGGCGACCATGCGCTTGAGACCCAGTATTTCCGAATAAAATGCATGCGCTGCGTCCATGTCGTCGACATAGACCGCGGTCTCCAGAATGCCGTCAATTTTCGGTCGCATATCCGTTCCCGTTTCCTGCCCGTGCCCTGATTGCGTCCTTGCTGTCCGACGCGCCCCGAGCATACCTCTGCAAGCGGAGCTGTCGAGCCTTGCCATGAGCACCTGGCGCCGCCGCAATCCAGTGGATGCGCCTCTCTTTCCCCGCGCGGCTGTCGCAGATGACCCGGAAATCAAGGCAATGGCCGGCATTCTCCCGGACAAGCGGACTGCGTCCGGGAGAATGCCGGCAGGGCATCGGACTTGCCGGTTTGACCGGGGGCGTCCTCATCCCCCGCTCACCGGTCGCAGCAGTGTCAGACGACCGTCAGCTTCACATCGATGTTGCCGCGGGTCGCATTGGAATAGGGGCAAACCTGATGCGCCTTGGCGACAAGATCCTCGGCGGCGGACTTCTCAAGCCCTGGCAGGGAAACCTCCAGCGCCACGGTCAGCCCGAATCCGCCCGCCGAACGCGGCCCGATACCGACCGTGGACGTGATCGACGTGTCGGCGGGAACCGCGATATTCTCCTGGCCACCGACGAATTTCATCGCCCCGATGAAGCAGGCCGCGTAACCGGCTGCGAACAGTTCTTCCGGGTTGTTGCCGTTACCACCGGCTCCCCCGAGTTCCTTCGGGGTCGACAGGCTCACCTTGAACGAACCGCTCAGGGTCTCCGCGACACCGTCACGGCCTCCGGTCGCCCGGGCCCTGGTTTCATAAAGCACATCTACTGACATCGGTTTTCTCCTTCAAACCTGGTTCACGCGCCGGTCAATTTTATATCGCCTGCGTTTTTATCGTGTACGATATATATTATTCACAACCGGACGCGACTTGTAAAGACCAAAGGGTTGCGATCATATCGTGCGCGATTTATAACGGCTTCATGAATGACAAGACGAACCAGATGTCACTGCTGGACGCGATCGGTCTCTCCGAACCCGAAAAGCCGGGAAAGCCGAAGAAATCCAGAAAGGGCGCCCCGGAGACTGTCGAAACAACCGCGAAAAAGCCACGCCGCAAGGCTGCCAGATCGACCGGCCCCATACCCGCGTCCGATGCGGACATTCCGGCAAATGCGGCCAAGCCGCCCTCCCCGGCCGCACTCGAAGACATCCCCGGATCTGTACCGTCTCCCGCCGCTTCCGCTGACCGGTCCCTTGCAAACGGGGAAGAGATCGCCCGCGATCATCTGCCCCTCGACAGGTTTCTCTGTTTTGCGCTTTATTCGGCCAACCACGCCATGCACTCGGTTTACAAGACCCTGCTGAAGGAGATCGGCCTTACCTATCCCCAGTATCTGGCGATGACCGTTCTTTGGGAAAACAACAACGTTCCGGTCGGCACCATCACATCGAAACTGCAGCTCGATACCAACACGCTGACACCGCTCCTCAAACGTCTCGAGACGATGGGTCTGGTCACGCGCACCCGCAACCCGAAGGACGAGCGCCAGGTCATCCTGAAGCTGACCCGCAAGGGCCGCGCGCTGCAGAAAAAAACCACCCACTTCAGTGCCTGCGTCCTCTCGGGAACAGGCCTGGAAATGGACGATGTCCTGGATCTTCAGTCCAAAGTCATGACCCTGCGCGACAACCTGCGCAAGGCGGGTCTGGAAAGCTGAGCCTTCCCCCCTCGAACAGGGCGCCGGACTAGAGCGGCAGTCCGAACCAGAGGGCGGCGATGCCGAGGAAGGCGAAGAAGCCGACAATATCCGTGACCGTGGTCACGAAGACGCTGGAGGCAATCGCCGGATCCGCGCCGACCTTGTCCAGGGCGATCGGGATCAGAAGGCCGGACAGGCCGGCAAACAGCATGTTGATCACGATTGCCCCCGCGATCACCACGCCGAGCCCCGGACTTGCGAACCACAGCCAGGCCGTCAGGCCGATCAGCAAAGCCAGCACAACACCGTTCAAGGCACTGACCAGTATTTCCCGGTTCAGGACGCGCATCATGTTGCGTGCGCTCAGTTCCTGGGTCGCGATCCCGCGCACGGCCACGGTCATGGTCTGCGTCCCCGCGTTGCCGCCCATGGAAGCGACGATTGGCATCAGCACGGCGAGCGCCACCATGGCTTCGATCGTGTCCTCGAACAGGGCGATCACCACGGAAGCCAGCACCGCGGTGCCGAGGTTGACGACCAGCCAGGCCAGCCGCGAGCGTGCGATGGTCACGACACTGTCTGAAATCTCCTCGTCCCCGACCCCGGCAAGGGCGCGCAGATCCTCTTCGGCCTCTTCCTGGATCACGTCGACGATGTCGTCGACGGTCAGGACGCCGACCAGCCGGTCGTTCTCGTCGACCACGGCGGAAGAAACGAGGTTGTAGCGCTCGAACCGCCGGGCGACTTCCTCCTGATCTTCCGTCGCCAACACGGCCTGGCGGCTTTCCTGCATGATGGACGTGACCTTCTCCTTGCGCTTGGTGCGCAGGATCTTGTCGAGATGGACCGAGCCGAGCAGCTTGAAGGCCGGATCGACCACGTAGATCTCGTAAAAACTGTCCGGCAGGTCGCGGGCTTCACGCATGTAGTCGATGGTCTGGCCGACCGTCCAGAACGGTGCGACAGCGATGAATTCACTCTGCATGCGCCGGCCGGCGCTGTCTTCGGGATAATCGAGCGCCTTCTGCAACTGCGCCCGGTCGGCATAGGGCAGCTCTTCCAGGATCGCCGCCTGGTCGTCCTCGTCAAGGTCTTCCAGAATGTAGACGGCGTCGTCCGAATCGAGGTCTTCCAGACCCTCGGCGATGACATCATGCGGCAGGTCCTCCAGCAATTGCAGGCGGACCGCCTCGTCGATCTCCGTGAGCGCGGTGTAGTCGAAGTCGTCCCCGAGCAAGCGGACAAACGCCGCCCGGTCTTCCGTTTTGAGGGTTTCCAGAAGATCGCCGGTGTCGGCTTCGTGCAGATCGGCCGCAAGCGCCCCCAGCGCATCACCGTCATTTGCCTGGATCGCGGCTTCGACGGCGGCAATGAATTCCGGATTGAGGTGCTCTTCCTCGTCGCGAACCGCGATTGCCGGACCGGGAGTGGCGGCCTTTTCAAGCTCCGCTGCTTCGCTCATCCGGCACCTCCCTTCATCACGCGTCGATCACTCCCGGCGAAGCGGCGCCGGGCCTTGTGCCCAGAACTATCGTTTGCCGTTAGAAAGCGCCACAGGAAAAGCGGGCCGGTTCAAAGTCTCGCACCAGGCGGCATTGGATCGGTCGGTTTACGGCGGATAAGCCGACACATCGGCGCACCCGAGCACGGATGACCGTACAGCCATTTCAAGCCGGATCAGAAGCCCGGACACGACTTGGCGCGCGCCGACTGGCGCAGGATTTCGAGATAGTCGCGTGCCTTTTCGGGCAGGATGGCCTCGCTGTCTGAAATGCAGCGCTTTGCCCGCTGGAAGGCGCGCCGGGCCCTTGCACTCTTCAGGCAGACCCGCCCCTCCGCCAGGACTTCCTGCTCGACATACCAATGCTGCTGGCAGGTCATCGCGCCGAACCGACCTGGATTGACGGAGAGGCTTTGCGCTGCCCCCGGCATCACCGTGAGGCTGACCATAACGCCCGCCAGCGCCGAGACCTTCAATGGCCCGGGCCACAAACGTCTGGCCCGTGCGGCAGATGTGTTCATGCCGTCAGGTCTCCTTGGGATCGTCGCCGCTTCCGCAATACGGCACGGGACACCGCGTCACGGTCACCTGCATTCCCGGCAAAATTGGGGCTGCCGCTGGCACGGCAGCACCTTCCCTCATGCCAATGCGAGCCTCAGCGCGCACATTCCGGAGGAAGCGTGTCCATGGTCCAGTCGCTCACCTTCATGGCCGGCAGGGATGTCTTGAACGTCTTGCCGTTGTGAACGCCCTTTCCGGTGAGCAGATTAACGTCGCATTGTCCGGCGGCATCCGGGTCAAGCGTGTCGTAATAGGTGTAGGTGTAGCCTGCGACCACGAACGCGCCGCGGCGGTAGGCGATCGTCAGGATCTGCTCCCAGCGTTCCCGGCCGACGGCGGAATTTTCCGAATAGATCTTCAGAGATCCATGGTCCCTGGCTTCGAGCCACGGCTCCTGGCCATACATGCCGCCGCGCCAGACGATGTCGCTGGCATGGACGGTCTGTTTCCAGCCGTCGCCCGCGTCCGTGAAAATATAAAGGTCTGCGCCCTCCTCGGTTTCGGCGAGCACGGCCCGGTAGCGCAGAATGTCGCCATCCACCGGCACGGTCGCCGATCCGGCAACGGCCTCGGCCGGGATCATGGCGCTCTGGGCCGCGGCGGGCAGCGAATGGATCGCCAGCAGCAATGCCGCAACGACACATACGGCAACAGGGAAACGGAACTTTGACACCATCACGGTTCTCCGGGACGCATTGGCCGGCGGCCGGTCGTCGCCGCTCGCCGTAGCGACTGTTTCAGGAAAGGAGAGGAAAGCACATCACGACAGCGGTCAAAAGCCCCCGGGCGAATTCCATCATCGAATTGAAGCAGGTTCCGGATCCGGGGCGTCAGGAATCAAAAAGGCCACCCGGAGGCGGCCAATTGAAGCAACTCGTGTTGCTGTTCGAATGGTGCGGTCGAGAAGACTCGAACTTCCACGGGTTTTACCCCACAGCGACCTCAACGCTGCGCGTCTACCAATTCCGCCACGACCGCATATTCGATTGTTCCCGGCGCCTGTCAGCGTCGAGGCGCTCCATGTAGCAAAAGGACTTTGGGGGCGCAAGTGCCGATTTCGCAATAATTCACAAGTGCATGGTTTTCCACGCGCCGGAAGGTTTCAGCAGCTCAGAGCGGCCCGTCGGTGCGCATCGGCCGGATTTCGGGTGGCCGCAGCAGAACTTCGGTGATCGAAATCCCGATGCGTTCTCCAAGCAGCACCACCTGCCCCTTGGCCACCAGGGTGTTGTTGGCGTAGACCTTGACGTCATCATCCTCGGAAACGTCCAGGTCGATCACGGCACCACGCCCCATGCGCAACAGCTGGTGAACGGGCATCTCGTTCTCGCCAAGCACGACGGAAATATCGACATTGATCTCATCGAAGGTGGTCATCTGACGCCTTGATCCTTAAATAGGGCGAACACCCGCCAGCGCTTAACCATATCACGGCACGGCAAGCCAGCTCAAAAAACAATAGAGTGTCATCCACATGTCACCCGCTGAAAGAGACGCCCTTTCCCTGAGTTTTCTGCCTGAATCCGGCTCTCCGCCGGTGGAATGGCGGATTTCGGACGATCCGGTCGATTACGAGACCGCGCTTCGGGAGATGGACGACCGGGTCCAGAGAATCATTGCCGGCGACGCCGGCGAACAGATCTGGCTGCTGGAGCATCCCCCGCTTTATACCGCCGGAACCAGCGCGCAGGACAGCGATCTGGTGGCTCCGGACAGGTTCCCGGTCTATCGCGCGGGGCGCGGCGGACAGCACACCTATCATGGCCCCGGCCAGCGGGTCGCCTATGTCATGCTCGACCTGAAGCGGCGCCAGCCCGATGTGCGCGCCTTCGTGTCCGCGCTCGAAGCCTGGCTGATCGGCACGCTGTGGCAGTATCATCTGCGCGGTGAACGTCGCGAGGACAGGGTCGGCGTGTGGGTCCGGCGCCCGGATCGCGGTGCCGACCACGAAGACAAGATTGCCGCCATCGGTATCCGGCTGCGCAAGTGGGTCACGTTCCACGGCATCAGTTTCAATGTCGAACCCGAGCTGGAGCATTTTTCCGGCATCGTTCCATGCGGCGTCACCGACCATGGCGTCACCAGTCTGGTCGATCTCGGCATCCCGGTGACCATGGCGGAAAACGACAGCGTTCTGCGCGCGGAATTCGAAAAGATCTTCGGTCCGACAGCGGACGCCTGACACTTCCGCCCCTCCACCAGTGGGACCGCGCGCCCTGCACTCAGGCCGTACTTTCAGGATTGGGCGATCAGGACTGGGCCATCAGGACTGGGCCATCAGGACTGGGCCATCAGGACTGGGCCATCAGGACTGGGAACGCAGAAATGCCTGCAAGCGTCCCGGACCTCCCGGCGACCAGCCAAGTGTCCTGAGCCTGTCGATCGCCATGACACCCGGTGCGCCGTCCCCCGGCACCGGCAGAGCCCGGTCCAGGCCGATGGTTTTTGAATAGAGCCGCAGCAATTCGTGCCGGTCCAGGAGCAGGTCGGACACGTTGAAGATCCCGAAGGGACTGCTCGCCTTCAGGTCCTGCCGCAGCATCAGGGCAACGGCTCCGGCAAGATCGTCGCCATGGACTTCCGTGCCGATCCGCGGCGGTACAGCTTCTCCCCGCCTGAAAGTCTCGAAAAGATCCGACCATTTGTGCCCGGCCCTTCCGGGCGGGACCCCGTAAACTCCGGTCGCGCGCAGCACACTGCCTCGAAAGCTGACGCCGCAAAGCGCTTGCAGAGCCCGTTCGCCGGCCAGTTTCACCTCGCCGTAAAGCGAATCCGGCAGGGGTTCGTCCGTTTCCAGCAGGATTTCGCCGCTGCGGTGATCGCCATAGACCGCCCGGCTGGATAAAAACACTGCTTGCCGGCAACCGGCCCTTCTGGCGGCCTCGAACAGCCGCCGGGACCCGTCCACATTCACGCTCTGAAACGTTTCGGGATCCGAGCCCTCCCCGCCGCGAAACCTGCCCGGTTCGTGCAGCAGCGCGCAATGCACCAATGCGTCGGCTGCCGGCAGGTTCGGCACCGGATCAGCCAGATCAAACCCGCTGAACGCAACTGAAGGGTCATCGACCGGGCGCCGGCCCAGAGCCGTCACCCTGCATCCGTCCGCCAGCAGCTTGCGCATGACGAACCGTCCGATATCGCCGCTCGCGCCTGTCAGGAGGACATGCATTCACGACACCTTTCGGTCGGCCCATTCCCGCGGACCTGGAAGTCCGGCAATATCCTCCGGGATACCGGTTCCGGTGGCAAAGGCCTGCCAGAGGTCGATCAGGGGCCGCAGCCGCTCCGATTTGTCGTGGCCGTCCTGCCAGGGTTTTTCGTACTGGTAATGCAGGATGTGGATCCGGTTCCAGTCCCATAGGTCAGGCAGGTTGAACCAGACATATTGCAGCATGTTGTAGAACACCGGCAGGCCATGCCACTCCGGAAACCAGCTTTCCAGAAAAGTCTGGTCCGTCCGCCGCCAGAAGGCCTCCGGCCGGTCGAGGCGCTCGAGCATGGCCGCATAGGTCGCCTGGCTCGGACGGGCGGTGAAGACACCGCTGTTCATGCGATGGAAGTCCTGCAGGCCTTCATAGACATTCGGCGCCGCGCAGAATTCCGGATAGTCGAACAGCTTGTCGCAGGTCTTCAGAACCAGCGCGTCCGCGTCGATGAAGACGACCTTGTCATACGCGTCGAGCTGCCAGAGACGCAGTTTCACGAAATTGTCCAGCGGCGTGTGAAACACCGGCTTGCCGCCCTTGGCGAACGGCGCCGCCGTGTGCAGCCGGCCACGTTCGTGGCGTTCGTTGAAGGCCTCCGACGTCGGCAACCGGTCACACCGCCCCAAGCACGGATCGAACTCCTGCAGCACCGACAGATCGGCGTCCTCGACGCCCGGAGTGACCAGGACCACCAGATCCGCCGCCGTGCCGGTCCGCCGGAGCGAACGCAGCAAGGCGGACGCACCGAGCACGTAATCGCGGTTGGTCACCAGCGTGACATAGGCGGTTCTGGCGCCCGGGGCGCGGTCAAACCGGGGAGCATCCTGCATCTTCCGTCCTCAGGAGACCGACTTGAGCCTGGGATGTTCCGGATCCCGCTCGATCTCTTCCCCGATCTGCTTCGTCCAGGCAGATACCGCCGGGACGCGGCTGCGGTCGACGCGGTAGGAATAGGTCTTGGCGACATCGACCACCTCGCTCAGCAGCCCTTCCTCCAGCGTGATCGGGTTGAGACCCAGCTCCAGGAACTGCTTGTTCTCGACCACCAGATCGTTTTCCGCGGCTTCTTTGCGCGGGTTCGGCAAATGAGCCACCTTGGCGCCGGTGAGACGCGAGATCATTTCCGCGAGGTCGCGGACGCGGTGGGTTTCGGTCATCTGGTTGAACACCTTGACCTTGTCGCCCCGTACGGGCGCGTTCTTGAGCGCAAGCTCGATGCAGCGCACCGAATCCTGGATGTGAATGAACGCCCGTGTCTGTCCGCCTGTGCCGTGCACCGTCAGCGGATAGCCGATGGCCGCCTGGATGAGGAATCGGTTCAGCACGGTGCCGTAATCGCCATCGTAGTCAAACCGGTTGATGAGCTGCTTGTGGCGCTGGGTCTGCTGCGTATGCGTGCCCCAGACGATGCCCTGATGCAGATCGGTGATCCGCAGCCCGTCATTCTTGGCGTAAAACTGGAACAGGAGCTGATCCAGGCATTTGGTCATGTGATAGATCGAGCCCGGATTGGCAGGATAGAGAATGTCCTGGCTGGCCTTGTCCCCGCTGAGCGTCTCCACGTCGACGGACAGATACCCTTCCGGGATCGCCGCACCGACGCTGGAATAGCCATAGACGCCCATGGTGCCGAGGTGCACGAGATGGGCATCGAGGTCCAGCTCCACCATCGCGTTGAGCAGATGGTGTGTGGCGCTGACGTTGTTGTTGACCGTGTAGTTCTTGTGGTGATCCGATTTCATCGAATAGGGAGCTGCGCGCTGTTCCGCAAAATGGATGATCGCGTCCGGCCGGGTTTCTCCCAACCACGCCTTGAAGACCTCGTAGTCCCTGGCGATGTCAATCAGCTGGAAGCGAATCGTGTTGCCGGTTTCCTGTTTCCAGATGCGGGTGCGTTCCTGGATGGAGTCCATGGGCGTAAGAGACTGCACGCCGAGTTCGGCGTCGATCCACCGCCGGCTCAGATTGTCGACGATATGGACTTCGTGTCCCTGATCGGACAGGTGCAAGGATGTGGGCCAGCCGACAAAACCGTCACCGCCAAGTATCGCAATCTTCACAGAAAATCTCCCTGGGTTATTCCGGCGGAGCGAGCGGACCGCTCCGATTGCTCCATTTGAGAGATCAGATCATTGCGATATTTCCGTGACAACTCAACATCGAACTTCGAAATTGATACAGGAAGAGGCGAATGGTCACGGGCATTCCGGCAGGTTTGTCAGACTGTTGCGCAGATCTCGAAGCCGCTGTCGACGGGATCGACCGGCTCCAGATCCCTGACAAGGCTGACGCGGGCCAGCGACGGTCCCTGCCAGAGCACATCCAGCATGTCCACCACCGTGTCCGACGGCCCCGAAAAGACGGCTTCGACGGCGCCGGACGCATGGTTCCGGACCCAGCCGGAAAGCGCGCGCGCCACCGCCTGGTCCGCGCACCAGGCCCTGTAGCCGACACCCTGCACCCGGCCCTCTATCAGTACGTGAACGGTCAATGTGTCCGCCGTCATGAAGCACTCCTGTCAGCCGCTGCGGCAAAGATTAGTGCGCTTCGGACCGGGTGGCTAGGGCGTTTGCCCGCGCCATGCGCTTCTGTTCGTCCAGCATCACCAGCAGCGACGCGCCGACGATCACCAGCGCGCCCGGCCAGAAGGCGCCGGCCGGGGCGAATCCGAAGGCGAAGAACCCGACGGCGATGTTGAGCGGCAGCTTCAGATGGTCGAAGGGCTGCACGAAGGTGGCATCCGCCTTCTGATAGGCGAGCGTCAGCAGGTAGTTGGCAAGCACCGTCAGGACGCCGGCGCCGACCAGGAGCCAGAGAGCCGCGCCGGAGGGCACGATGCCGCCCTCGCCCAGCGCCAGCAGAGCGTTGACCGGTGTCAGCAGAAGCAGCAGGTAGACCGTGATGGTATCGGCATGCTCGGTCCGGGTGAGCTTCTTGGTGACCAGCGAGGTCCCCGCCCAGAACGCCGCCGCTCCGACGGGCAGAAGGGCCGCCAGGCTGAAACTGTCCGTCCAGGGCTCCAGAATGATCATTCCGCCCGAAAAGCCGGCAAGCGTCGCCAGCCAGCGGACCACGCTGACCCGCTCGCCGAAAAACAGCTTGGCGCCGAGAATGACGAAGAACGGCGACGTCATCACCAATGCGATCGCCTGCCAGATCTCGACTTGGGCCAGACCCGCGACCCAGAGCTGGATGCCGATCACGGCGAAACCGGCGCGCAGGAGATGCCATCCGGGTTGCCGCGTCTTCAACGCCCCCGGCCCGCGCCGCAGGACTAAGGGCAAGGCCACCAGCAGGCCCAGCGCATATTGCCAGAAGGCGGCCGATGTCGACGGGACGCCAAGTTGCATCGTCGCGCCCTGGAGGGCGCCGTTGACCAGTGCGAAACAGGCCCCCGCCCCGACCATGGCCAGCGCGGCAAGAAGTGATTTCCGGGAACTGTCCGGCATGGCATGCCCTTCTGTGTGATCCGTTCCATAGTCCATCAGAACAGTCTCAACAGACACGCGCCCGCACCGCCCCGGCTGGGGCTTGCGGCCAAGTTCTCTCTCATCCGGACTTTCAGGTGGATCCCGAGTGTCGAAATCACACCAACCGTCGGCTCCGGCCTCTCACCGGATCTGCTGACCCTGACAGCGCATAGATAGGTGCTGCCGCCAGGCGCTCGCGGGCTCCAGGTCTCCCTGATACCGCCGGTGGGGAGTTTCACCCCGCCCCGAGAACTGTTCCCTCAGCGCTGTTTACGCGTTGGCCGGCGCCTTTGCAACGCTGACAGGCCTAAATTTTCAGTATCGCTGAAATCTGCTCGGGCCTTTCGGCAATCAATATCGGTCTTTCCGCCTCCAGTTCCTCCCGGCTGCCATAGCCCCACAGGACCCCGACTCCGGCAACGTCATTGGCGTTGGCGCCGATGAGATCATGCTTGCGATCGCCGATCATGACCGTTTCCGACGGCCTGATTCCCTCCTGCCGCAGGATATGGCCGATCAGCTCCGCCTTCGCCGACCGTGTACCGTCCAGCTCGGAGCCGTAGACCTTGCCGAAATACGGCGACAGACCGAAATGCGCCACGATCTTGCCGGCGTAGACATGCGGTTTGGACGTACACACATGAAGCGTCGCGCCTGCATCGCGCAGCGCTGCGAGACAGTCCACGATACCGTCGATGAGCCCATTCTCGAAAAGGCCCGTCACCGTGTACCGCTCACGGTAGAAGGCAACCGCCCGGTCGAGTTCGGTCCGCTCGTCTGTTCCAAGGAGAACCTCGAAGCTGTCCCACAAGGGCGGCCCGATGCACCAGCGCAGATCTTCCGCGGCCGGCACCAGGCTTCCCATCTTCTCCAGAGCATACTGGATGGAGCGGACGATCCCCTCGAACGGATCGGTCAACGTCCCGTCGAGATCAAAGAGCAGTGTTGGGCTGGTCAAAATTCACCTTTCGAAACAACATCTTGCCAAGAGCCTATCCGGCATGGTCCTTGTGGAGATAGATCACCAGGTCACCAAGCTGCCGGTAGACGGAGTAGTTCTCTTCAATCCAGCTTCCAACACGCGCGCCGGTCGTTTCCGAAAAATACCAGGGCGGCATGTCTTTTGCGACAATGAACGCCGGCTTCAGGTCCATCAGCCGGCCGACTTCGTCACCGGACACATAGCCCGCATCGGCCAGGGGCCTGTAGACCGAACTGTCCGGGTTGATATTCGCCGGATGGGTGAGCGCCCGCGAAAGCGGAACGGAATTCAGATACATGTGCACGATTTGATAGTTCATCGCCCAGACCCGCTTGTCGGCGATGTCCGAGGCAAGAATGACCCGCGCAGCTTTCTGGACAAAATGGGCATCCTGCAATCTGCCACGATTCTCGAACACGCCGATTGCCGATGGCAGCGTGATCGCCAGTGCCCCCGCGACCATGACAAGAACGCCCGCAACACCCGCTCCGTGCGCAATACGGGATCCCGTGGCCCGCGAGATCCCGCAGGCAACGAGGACAGCCAGCAGCGGAAAGACCTGGTTCCAGTAGTGGGAATAGGCGGCGCCTCCCAAAATGATGGACAGCAAGACCGCGATCAGGACGAAACCCGTTGCCAACACGGTGCGCTCACCCAGCAGGAACGTTCTGCCCGAACGCCCCGGCAGTTGAATTGCCAACACGACAAACGCCCCGGCAAGAACAAGCGTCGCACTCGCGAACACCAGCGGTTCGTGCAGGATCCTGCCGCCCCAGTAGACCGCGTGCGCGCTCAAGGTGTTCATGATGGAGCCGTCTTCCCGCGACGCATAGGAGATCGGCGCATCAATCATCGCCAGCTTCAAGGTGGCCAGTTCGCCCTGCGCGGCGTAAACGCCGACCAGCAACACGACAGGCACCATACCGCCCACGATATAAGACGACACTCTTCCCGCAGCGCCACGCATCCCCTGGCCGCGCAGCACGATCAGGAGATAGATCCCCAGTGTCACGGCAACCAGACCGAGATTGCTTCGGGTCAGGACCGCGAGGGACACCAGCAATCCCGCGGCGGCAAGACGCGCGGGCGTAAGCGACGGGGAAGAGGCCAGGTAAACGGCCGGCATGAGAAATGCCATCGCCAGATGCTCGGTCTGTGTGTGCTGGGCAAATCCGGACGCACTCAGGCTGACCAGAAACAATGTTCCGAGCCCGGCGCTGAAAGCGCCGGCAGACCGGCTGGCGGTCAGAAACGTGAAACAGCAGATCACGATCAGGCTGGCATCTCCGAACGCCCTGAGGGACCACAGAGTGTCACCGAAAACGCTCATCCAGCCACCGAGGGCCAGGAACAGGACCGGTGGTTTCAGATCGAACAACTCGACAAATGGCAGATGTCCGCGCGCTACACTCTGCGCCATCAGGGCAAAGGTGCTCTCGTCCCAGTCCAGGACCTCCGTGGACAAGGAACCGATCTGGGTCAGCATCACCAGAACCGCGAACAGCAGCATCCAGATCAGGTTGACCAGAACCGCGGTCTGCTTGTCTTCTGTGACCAGATTTTCGCTATCAACAGCCATGCACGCCCCGCCCGGATCAATCAGCGGCCGAACTCAAACAGAACCCGCGAGAAGTCGCAAGCCCCTGAAACCCCGTGTTGACGGCAGACACGATCGGCCCGGATGGAACATACTTTGGCCAGCCCGGCAGGGACCGGCTGCCCGGCGCCCCTGAGGGCGCCGGCTTTTGATCGCCCAGGCTGCAGCAAACGGAGGGCTGCCGGGCTCAGGAAAATTCCATGATCACCGCATCCACGGCAAGACTGTCGCCGGGGGCCGCCTTGATGGCCGTCACCGTGCAGTCCCGTTCGGCGCGCAAGACGTTTTCCATCTTCATGGCTTCCACCACCGCAAGCTGCTCGCCTGCCTTCACTTCCTGCCCTTCCGCGACGGCGATCGAAACCACAAGGCCCGGCATCGGACACAGCAGCAGCTTCGATGTGTCGGGGGGAAGTTTTTCCGGCATGAGCTGGTCAAGCTCGGCAATGCGCGGGGTCATGACTTTCGCGATCACCGAATAACCCTGCCAGTCGAGACGGTAGCCACCGCGCACGGGCCGCACCTGAACCGTGACCTGCCGGTTTCCGATCGTTCCGGACCACAGGGGATCCCCCGGCGCCCAGTCGGCCTCGACGGTCACGACAGGTCCATCGCCGATCGCTACGTCCATTTCCACGGGTGTGGCGGGATAGCCGGCAGCCAGGCGGATCGGCACGTAGGTCTTGTCCAGCTTGATCACCCAGTCCTCGCGGATGGCGCCCGAATGCGGCCTCAGCCGTCCGGGCAGATGATCCAGCCGCTCGCGCTCCAGCGCGCCCATCGACAGCGTCACCGCCGCCAGGACAGAATAGGCGGCCGCGTCCGGCTGCGCCGGTGCAAACCCATCGGGATATTCATCGGCGATGAAACTGGTGGACAATTGTCCGGAGCGCCAGCGCGGATGGTTCATCAGCGCCGTCAGGAACGGCACGTTGTGCTGGATACCGTCGACGTAGAACGCGTCCAGCGCAGAACTCATCGCATCGATCGCCTCTGCGCGGGTCGGTGCATGCGTGACCAGCTTGGCGATCATCGGATCGTAGAACATGGAAATCTCCGACCCCTCGACGACACCCGTGTCGTTGCGGATCGTCACGCCGTCGCTGGCCGATTCCTCCGGTGGCCGATAGCGCACCAGCCGTCCGATCGACGGCAGGAAATTGCGGTAGGGATCTTCGGCATAGATCCGGCTTTCCACCGACCAGCCGTTCAGCTTCACATCGTCCTGCCTGATCTGGAGCGCCTCGCCCGCCGCGGACCGGATCATCTGTTCCACAAGATCCACCCCGGTTATCAGTTCGGTCACCGGGTGTTCGACCTGCAGGCGCGTGTTCATCTCGAGGAAGAAGAAACTCTTGTCCTGACCGGAAACGAATTCGACCGTTCCGGCGCTGTCGTAATCAACGGCTTTTGCCAGGGCGACCGCCTGTTCGCCCATCATCCGGCGGGTGTCCTCGTCGAGCAGCGGCGACGGCGCCTCTTCGATGACCTTCTGGTTGCGGCGCTGGATCGAGCATTCCCGTTCGCCCAGATAGATTGCATTGCCGTGCTTGTCGCCCAGAACCTGAATTTCGATGTGGCGCGGATTTTCAATGAACTTTTCGATGAAGACCCGATCGTCGCCGAAGGACGACGCGGCCTCCGATTTCGAGCGGACGTAGCCGTCGCGAACCTCTTCGGCGTTCCAGGCAACGCGCATGCCCTTGCCGCCACCGCCGGCCGACGCCTTGATCATCACCGGGTAGCCGATATCCGCGGCGATCTCGACCGCCTGGTCCGCCGACTCGATCACGCCGAGATAACCCGGGACAGTGCTGACACTGGCCTCGTTGGCGAACTTCTTGGATTCGATCTTGTCGCCCATGGCTTCGATGGCGCGCGGATTGGGACCGATCCAGACGATACCCTCCTTTGCCAGAGCGGCCGGAAAGCTCGCGCGTTCCGACAGGAACCCGTAGCCCGGATGGACCGCCTCGGCCCCGGTCTGCTTGCAGGCCGCGATGATCTTGTCGGCGACGAGATAGGACTCCGCCGCCGCCGCCGGCCCGATATGCACCGCTTCGTCCGCCATTTCCACATGCAGCGCATCGCGGTCCGCATCGGAATAGACAGCAACCGTGCGGATGCCCATACGGCGCGCGGTCTTGATAACCCGGCACGCGATCTCACCCCGGTTGGCGACAAGAATTTTCGAAAACATGAATTTCCACCCGACTGGCCTGTTTTAAAAGTTGTAGGCCGCGCCAGATCGGCACGCAACTTATCCAAAGGGCGAGACGTGTTTTTGCGGAGCCTGCCGAAGAGCCGGTTCCGGGAGCGGTGACAAGATTGTAATTTATCCGAATATTAATAAACTTATTGCAGTAATTACTTGTGCAAACGAGGAATTCAGATGATCAGACGCGTTGCAGGCGCCCTTCTCGCCAGTATGCTGTTATCGCCCGCAGCACTCGCTGCTAGTGCCGGCAAGTGGAACAGTGGCGAGGTCAACGGCTTTACACGCTACTGGACCACCAACAGTTCCGGAGCGAGTTTCGTTGTCTGGTGTCACCCTGAGCGCAAGGTCAACGGCACGCTTTTTCATATCCTGATAGACGGCAAGACTCCGGCGCCCAACACCCGGATCAAGCTGGTTCTGGACAGGGAAATTCTTGAACTTCCCGTCAACAATCAGGGCTATATCGACACCGGCTGCGCCACGTGTTCCGACAGTTTCGGCTACATCTGGCACCGTATGCGCGCCGCCCACTCCATGGCCGTCAAGTTCTATGACCAGCGCTATGCCGGTTTCTCGCTGAAAGGCGCGCCGGAGATCCTGCCGGGGCCGGTCTGCCCGACCGACTGGCAGAAGAAACAGCCGAACAGCTGATCAGCGCCTCAAATTCAATGCCCACCGCACAAATTATCCCCTTCAGTGGAACACCTTGTTTCTTAAGGATTCCTTAGGCAGCCTATGTAATTTTTCCAATGATTATTTGGACGGGTCTGATGAATCGGATTATTTTTCTACTGGGTGTCTGCCTGATGATTGACGCATCGCCTGCCGGTGCTGCCGAGGCAGGCATCTGGCGCAGCGATACCGCGCATGGCTATGAGCGTTACTGGACCGAAAACAAGGACGGTGCCCGGTTTGCCATCTGGTGTCCGCCCAGCCACGATATCAAGGCGGCTCTTATCGGGATCGACATCAACGGCCGGTTGCCGGCCCCGGATACCGTTGTTCGGGTGGAACTGAACCGCAAGCTCATCAAGTTCAAGGTCGGTCACGACGGATACATCCACAACACCTGCGCCTCCTGCCCTGACAACCTGACCTATTTCTGGCACCAGATGCGTTCCGCCCCGAGAGTCATGGTTCTGTTCGACGACAAGCGATATGCGGGTTTTTCCCTCCGCGGCATCCAGAAGGCGACACCGCACTCCGTCTGCGCCAGCCAACTGTCCCGGAACACCCGGTAGAACGCGCAATCGGCCCATCCGTGCTCAGGGTCACATTTCAGCCCGCCTCCCCGGGTCATAATCCACACTCATTGGTACAAGAACCAGAGGAAGTCGCAGGAGCCGTGCGCGTACAGGTGCCGGCGGCCGGGTGACTTCGGACCCTCAGGAGGCAGAAATGCGGAAGAACCACTTGCTTGCAACGGCGCTCGTCCTTGCAGGGCTCGGCATGTCCACGGCAGCACAGGCCCGGCCGGATCTTCGCCAGATGACCTGCGGACAGGCCCAGAACCTGGTCCGCCAGCACGGCGCCGTTGTGTTCACCACCGGCCGGCACACCTATTCCATGTTTGTCTCGAACCGCAGCTATTGCGACCGCAACCAGGTCCTGTTCACCCAGTTCGGACCGACCCGGGATCATCCCAAATGCCCGGTTGCCTTCGAATGCAGGGAACCCCTGTTCGAGCGCGGCCCCTTCAGACGCTGGAATTGACGCCGCCGGCAGGGCGCATCCGCCCGGCCGTCTTCCGCTCCGGTCACACCTGCACGGGCCCGTATCCTAAAGCGGAATATTGTCGTGTTTTTTCCACGGCATTTCGGCCTTCTTCGATCGCAGCAGCGCCAGAGCCTTGGCAACACGGCGCCGCGTCGAATGCGGCCGGATGACATCATCGATGTAGCCGCGCTCCGCGGCCACGAACGGATTGGCGAACCGGTCCTCGTATTCCCGGGTGCGCTCGGCGATCTTGTCCTTGTCGCCCAGTTCCGAGCGGTAAAGGATTTCAACGGCGCCCTTGGCCCCCATCACGGCGATTTCCGCGCTCGGCCAGGCATAGTTGATGTCGCCGCGAATGTGCTTTGAACTCATCACATCGTACGCGCCACCATAGGCCTTGCGCGTGATCACGGTGATCTTCGGCACGGTTGCCTCCGCATAGGCGAACAGAAGCTTGGCGCCATGCTTGATCAGGCCGCCATATTCCTGGGACGTGCCCGGCAGAAAGCCGGGAACATCGACAAAAGTCACCAGCGGGATGGAAAAACAGTCGCAGAAACGGACGAAACGGGCGGCCTTGCGGCTCGCATCCGAATCCAGAACCCCGGCAAGCACCATCGGCTGATTGGCGATGATGCCGACGGTCCGGCCTTCCATCCGGCCGAACCCGGTCAGGATGTTTCCGGCAAAACTGCCCTGGATTTCATAGAAATCGCCTTCATCGACCGTCTTCAGGACAAGTTCCTTCATGTCGTAAGGCTTGTTCGGATTATCCGGAATGAGAGTGTCGAGGCTGGTGTCGATCCGGTCCGGATCATCGAAGTGGGTCAGCTCCGGGAGATCCGACTGATTGTTCATCGGCAGAAAATCGATCAGCCGGCGCATCTCCTGAAGGGCTTCCACATCGTTGTCGAACGCACCGTCGGCGATGGAGGACTTGGTCGTGTGGATCGAGGCACCGCCCAGTTCTTCGGCGGTCACGGTTTCATTGGTCACCGTCTTCACGACATCCGGGCCGGTCACGAACATGTAGGACGTGTCCCGGACCATGAAGATGAAATCGGTCATGGCCGGAGAATAGACATCGCCGCCCGCGCAGGGTCCCATGATCAGGGAGATCTGCGGGATCACGCCGGAAGCCAGCACATTGCGCTGGAACACCTCGCCATAGCCGCCCAGCGCCGCCACACCTTCCTGGATGCGGGCACCGCCGGCATCGAACAGACCGATGATCGGGGCACGGTTCTGCAAGGCCATGTCCTGCAGCTTGGTGATCTTTTCCGCATGGGTCTGTGACAGCGACCCGCCAAAAACGGTGAAGTCCTTGGAGAACACATACACCGTCCGGCCGTTGACCGTGCCCCAGCCGGTGACCACACCGTCTCCCGGGATGTGCTGTTCTTCCATGCCGAAATCGGTGCAGCGGTGCTGCTTGAACATGTCGAACTCCTCGAAGGAGCCCTCGTCCAGCAGGATTTCGATCCGCTCGCGCGCCGTGAGCTTGCCCTTGGCGTGCTGCGCGTCGATCCGGCGCTGCCCGCCGCCCAGGCGCGCCGTCTCCCGGCGCTGTTCCAATTCGGCCAGAACTTCTTTCATCCGGTCCTCCCAAAACTGCCAAACTCGCTGTCATCATGCCGTATCATGGCCGCCTTTTACAGGATAGTCAGCACAAGGGCCTATGGAAGCGGGGAAGCCTGCGGAACACCCGAGGCCGGGCGCCGGGTAAGGACGCTCGCGCATCCCTGTCCGCTGGCCACTGACACCGCTCCCGACCAGCGGTGCCACCGGCCACGGATTTGAGTTTTCTCAGGCCGTTCTACCGGCATCCGGGCGCCTCGGGCGGGAAAACGCCGCCCCCGCCGACACAGGGACGAGACCCGAGAGGCCGCGAAAATTGACGCCGCGTCCCGTTTTTTGGCGGCTGCCAGTTTTTTGCCTAACTTGAAGGCACCGCCGCCGCGACATTGTTCTTTGACACCTTTCAGAAATTTGCCATCATTGCTCAAGAAGGTAGCATTGACGAAGGGGAGGCCATGTCGGACGAACGCACGTTCTTCAACGAAATGCTCGACGAGACCGGAGCGCCGCGGCAAGCCTATGCCAGGCTTGCGAACTGGCTCGAGGAAAAACCCGCGAATTTCCTGTCCCGCAAGAGCAGGGACGCTGAAACGATCTTCAAGAGGCTGGGCATCACCTTTGCGGTCTATGGCGCCGAGGATGCCACCGAACGTCTTATCCCCTTCGATCCGATCCCGCGTGTCATATCCGCTGCCGAGTGGCGCCGCCTGTCCGCCGGCATCGACCAGCGCGTGCGCGCCCTCAATGCCTTCCTTCATGACATCTATCACCGCCAGGAAATCCTGAAGGCCGGCCGGATCCCGGCCGATCTCATCCTGCAGAACGAAGCGTTCCTGCCCGAGATGGCCGGCTTCACACCGGCGCGCAAGGTATATGCCCATATTATCGGCACCGACCTGGTCCGCGTTTCGGAAAACGAGTTCTACGTTCTGGAGGACAACACGCGCACACCGTCCGGTGTTTCCTACATGATGGAAAACCGGGAAATCATGATGCGGCTGTTCCCGGAGCTCTTCCAGAGCCACCATGTCGCTCCGGTGGAATATTATCCCGAAAACCTGCTGCAGACCCTGGAGAGTGTTGCGCCGGATCCGTCAAAGTCCAGTCAGACCATCGTCGTGCTGACCCCGGGCATCTACAATTCGGCCTATTTCGAGCACGCCTTTCTGGCCGATTCTATGGGTGTCGAGCTGGTCGAAGGCCGCGACCTGTTCGTCGACGCCGGTCATGTCTACATGCGCACGACGCGCAAGCCGAAGCGGGTCGACGTGATCTACCGGCGCATCGACGATGCGTTTCTCGATCCCCTCACCTTCAATCCTGGCAGCATGCTCGGTGTCCCGGGCCTGTTCGACGCCTACCGGGCCGGAAACGTGACCATCTGTAACGCTCCGGGCACCGGCATTGCCGACGACAAGGCGATCTACGCCTATGTGCCGGACATCATCGAATTCTACACCGGCCAGAAGCCCATCTTGAACAACGTCCCGACCTGGAACTGCTCGCGCGAAGACGATCTCGCCTACGTGCTGGACAATCTGGCGGACATTGTCGTCAAGGAAGTGCACGGCTCCGGCGGCTACGGCATGCTGATCGGCCCGACCGCCTCCAAACGTGAAATCGCCGAATTCAGGAAGGTCCTGCAGTCCAACCCGTCCAACTACATCGCGCAGCCGACGCTGGCACTGTCCGCCTGCCCGACACACGTGGCCTCCGGAGTGGCGCCCCGCCATGTCGACCTGAGGCCGTTTGTCCTCATCGGCGACCAGGTGCGCATCACGCCGGGCGGCCTGACACGGGTCGCCTTGAAGAAAGGCTCCCTGGTCGTCAATTCCAGCCAGGGCGGCGGCACCAAGGACACCTGGGTCCTCGAGGACTGAGAACGGGAGGGTATCATGACGAGACTGAAGCGTTCCCCAGGCCGGTCAGGCCCGGTCGCAGGGAGTGATCCCGTCGCCGTGTGGCCGGTCAGGCCGTTGCCAGATCCTCCGGCCTTGAGCGCATGCGTCTCCGGCAGAATGCTTCAACCCAACCACGACAGGCTCTAGATGCTCGGAAGAACCGCCTCCTCTCTGTTCTGGATGTCGCGCTACAACGAGCGCACCCAGAATGTCACCCGCCTCCTGGATGTCGCCTATCGCGGTGCCATCATGTCCCATTCGGGACAGGAGGACGGCGCCCACTGGACCTTCGCGCTCGCCAACACCGGATGCGAGAGCGGCTACCAGGAAAAATACGACGAGCTGCACATCCGCCACATGATCGCCTACATGATCTTTTCCAAGGAAAACCCGACCAGCGTCCGCTCCTGCCTCGAACTGGCGCGCAACAACGCACGCGCCGTGCGGACCGGCATCACCGCGGAGCTGTGGGAAGCGATCAACACGACCTGGATCGAGTTCGTGGAAGTCAGCCCGCAATCCGTGACCCAGGATAAGCTTCCGGATTTCCTGGCCTGGGTGAACCAGCGCGGCCATCTGTTCCGGGGCGCGCTCCTGAACACGATCTTGCGCGATGACGGCTATTTCTTCAGCCAGATGGGTAATTTCGTGGAACGGGCCGACAACACCGCGCGCATCCTCGACACCCAGTACTGGTCTCTTCTGCCCGACAATAACATCATCGAGGACGGCGTGGCGGAACGCTATCAGTGGTCGGCCATTCTCAGGGCCCTTTCCAGCCGCCGCAGTTATCGGTTCGCCTATCCCAATTCCCGGCTGAACGCCTTCAACATCGCGGAGTTCCTGATCCTCAGGTCCGAGATGCCGCGCTCGCTGGCCCATTGCTGCGACTGGATTGCGGACACCGCCGAGGACCTGGCACAGTTCTACGGCTCCCGCGAGCCGAGCCTCGACATGGCGGCGGACCTGACCCGTGAGCTGACCGAAAAACAGATGCATGAAATCTACCGGCAGGGACTGCACGAATTCCTGACGGACTTCATCGGGCGCAACAACCAGTTCGCCCATCAACTGTCATTGGATTACAATTTCGCCTAAGGTCTGTGGAGAACCGGAATTTGGTCGAGGTCCGAATGCAAACCAGTCAAGTCAAAACGCACATTCATGGCCGCCGCGGCCCTTGCGCACGGCCGTCCGGAGCAGCCAGGACCGGATCTTGCCACCTGCCCCGACAGGACGCTGTTCCACATCAGACATTTCTCATTGACCCCTTGCCCGGTGCCGCATGCGATTAACCGTCCGTCATACCACCCGCTACCGTTATGAAACGCCGCTGGCCAACGCCATGCAGCAGCTTCGCCTGACGCCTGAAAGCGGCCCCGCCCAGAAAATCGTCGACTGGTCGATCGAGGCTCCCGGCATCGAACGGGCGACCACCTACAAGGATGCCTTCGGCAATCAGGTCCACATGGTGTCCCGGTCCGAACCTGTCGAGGACGTGGAAATCACCGCAACCGGAACCGTCGAGACATCCGACACCAGCGGGGTCATCGGCCATGAGCCCGATGCGGCCGCGCCGCCCCGGATCTACACGAGGGTCACCCCGCTCACACAGGCCAACCAGGCGATCCGCAAACTGGCGGCGAACGCGGAAGGCCATGACAAGATCGCCGGGTTTCACGACCTCATGCACGCGATCCGCGACAAGGTCGAGTACAAGGTCGGCGTGACCGAGACCCACGCGACCGCAACCGCCGTGCTTGCAGCAGGCGAAGGCGTCTGTCAGGACCATGCCCACATCTTCATCGCCGCAGCCCGGTCGCTCGGCATGCCCGCGCGCTATGTTTCAGGATATCTGCTGCTGGAAGACGAGCAGGCCTCGGAAGCCCATCACGCCTGGGCGGAGGTGCTGATCAACGGCCTTGGATGGACCGGATTTGATATATCCAACGCTATGTGCCCGAACGATCGCTATATTCGCTTGACGGTGGGCCTGGATTCCCGTTCTGCTGCCCCGATCAGGGGGATCCGTTTCGGCGGTCTGGAGGAAAACCTGCGGGTTGAGGTTGATGTGGCGCAGGTCGCCTTCCAGCAACAGCAGCAATAAAAGTCATTCTTCCGACGCCGGCTCCGGACTTCTCCAGACGGATTGTTCCCGAACATTGCCTGAAGGGCTTGCGAATGACCTATTGTGTCGGCTTGAAACTGGATCGCGGACTTGTGTTTGCCTCCGACACGCGCACCAATGCCGGGGTCGACAACATTGCAACGTTCAAGAAGATGCACAGCTGGCAGGAGTCCGGCGAGCGGGTGATCACCCTGCTGTCCGCAGGCAACCTGGCCGTGACCCAGGCTGTCATTTCGTTGCTGACCGAACACATCACCTCGGCAGACGCAGATCGTGCCACCCTGATGACCGCCAAGACCATGTTTCAGGTGGCCCGGCTGGTCGGCAGCGCGGTGCGGGAAGTCAAGGCGATCGACGGCGAAGCCCTTGCGGCGAGCGCCGACAACTTTTTCGTCACCTTCATTCTGGGCGGCCAGATCAAGGGTGAGGAACCACGCATGTTCCAGGTCTACGCCGCCGGCAACTTCATCGAAGTCTGCGAGGACACGCCCTTTCTTCAGATCGGCGAGCACAAATACGGCAAACCGATTCTGGATCGCGTTACCCGCGCCGACATGCGTCTTGGCGAAGCCGCCAAACTGGTGCTTCTGTCCTTCGACAGCACCGTGCGTTCCAACCTGTCGGTCGGCATGCCCATCGACATGCTGCTCTACAACACCGACAGTTTTTCCACCGAGCGTCAGGTGCGAATCCAGCAGGACGACCCCTATTTCCAGAAACTGTCGAACGGCTGGTCCGAAAAGCTCCGTCAGGCCTTTGCCGAAATTGAAGAATTCGAAGTCTGATCCCGACTGGGGCTGTCAGCGCAACGTCACAAACGGACGATAGAAGCGGACCGGTCCCTTCCGCAAAGTGAGCAATCATGACCACGTCCAGCGCCGTTCCCGAGCCTGACACCGTCTCCTGGACCCGGGAGCCGGCGCAAGAGCCGCTTGACGAAAACGATGCCGCGCTGAAGGCGGTCCGCGACATGATCAAGGCGGGCAAGCGGGCCCCGCTCGTGGACATGCTCAAACGCTGGGATCCGGTTAACGTCATGCAACTGCTCACGCGGCTCAGGCTGAAACAGGCCCGCAAGCTGTTCCAGTGGCTGCCGGCCAATCCGTCGATCAAGGTGGTTGCGGAACTGCGCCCCGAGTTCCGCTCCATCCTGATGGAGGAATCGACGCTCGAGCAGTTTCGCGACATTCTTGCCGGACTTGACCCGGAAGACGCGGTCGAGATCCTCAACGAGTTTCCCGACGACGTTGCCGAGGAACTGATCGCCCGCCTCCGCGACGTGGAAGACATCGGCACGCGCGGATCCTATGCCGACGACACGGCCGGCCGGGTGATGGCCCAGAAATTCGTTGCCCTTCCTGAGGATTGCACGGCCGATGAAGCCGTGTCACAGATGCGCGAGCAGGCCGACCGGATCCGCAAGGTCTTCACCGTCTACGTCACCGACGCGTCGGGCAAGCTCGTCGGCACGGTGGAGGTCGGCAAGCTTCTGCTGGCACCGCACGACACGCCGCTCGGAAAAATCATGAACAGGGACGTGATTGCCGTCTCTGCAGATACCGACCAGGAAGAGGTTCTTCGCCTTGCCCGCAAGCGCGACATGCGCACGGTTCCTGTCGTCAGCGGAGACGGTCATCTGCTCGGCCGGATCACGCCGAAGCAATTGACCCGGATTGCGTCGGACGAGGCCAATGAGGACATGCTGCTGATGAGCGGCGTCTCCGCGGAAGCCCGCTCGGACGACACGGTCCTGAGGATCGTCAGGGGCCGTCTGCCCTGGCTGCTGGCCGGACTTGTCGGCGCCAGCGTCGCCGCGACCGTCGTCGGCTCCTATGAGGACCAGCTCGCCGAAGCCGCGATCCTGGCCGCCTTCATCCCTGTCACCATGTCCATGGCCGGCAATGCCGGTCTCCAGGCGTCCGCGGTCGCGGTCCAGGGGATCGCCACCGGAGCGCTATGGTCGGGCGACATCTTCTACAGGCTCCTGAAGGAAATGATGGCCGCGCTGTTCAACGGTGCCGTCGCCGGGATTATCCTGGGCTGCCTCGTGCTGCTGGCCTCCCTCGTGGTGCCGCTGGAAGCCCCGGAGCGTCTGGCTCTGGCCACGTCCCTGTCGCTCCTGTGCGTCACCACCCTGGCTGCAACTGTCGGCGCGAGCGTCCCGATCATCCTGGACAAGATCGGCGTCGACCCGGCCATGGCCATCGGCGTCTTCATCACGTCCTCCAACAACGTCCTCGGCGTGCTCATCTTCTTCCTGATGGCGACCACGTTCTATCTGGGGTGAAGGCGGCTTAAATACGCGGTGGTGTTTTCAGATACAGTCTATGAAGGTTCCTGGGTCCCCGCTTTCGCGGGGATGACAAACTGTTTATTGTCTGCGTCACAATCGAAAATGACGGCGCATGCGACGACATTCCTATTTTACGTATATTCTTGCCAGCAAAGCGGGTGGCACCCTTTACGTCGGTGTAACGAACGATTTGGTTCGAAGAACCATGCAACACCGAGAGGGTTCAGCCAGCAGCTTCACAAGGCGCTATAAAGTCCACAGGCTGGTCTATTTCGAAGCACACACGGATGTTGAATATGCAATCAAGCGCGAGAAGAATATCAAGAAATGGAAACGCGCATGGAAGATTGAGCTCATTTCCAAATTTAATCCGGATTGGCACGACCTTTTGCCTGGTTTGCTAAAGTCGGGTGACTGAAAAAATCCTTGTCATCCCCGCGAAAGCGGGGACCCAGGAAACTTCATAAGCCGCAATTTCAGGAAGGCAGCTCCCGCAATTCTCTCGCGAAACGCCTTCACCCTTCCCGCAGGATCAGCACCGCGGCATCAAATTCCGTTCGCTTGTAGGCGCGCAGGCGGGTTGCTTCGGCGTCTTCGCCCCAGCGTTCGATGGTGAAGTCCTCTTCCGCGTGGGCGGCGGACCAGACGCTGTCCGGATCGAGATGGCCTTCGGAAAGGGCAAGGGCAAGCAGGGCCGAGCCGGTCAGGCTGGTGACGGTGTGCAACGCGGCCAGGCTCAGGGGGCTTCGCGTGTCGATCCGCTGCCGATAGGCGGCAAGAAGAGCATCGGGCTGCGGTGCGTGTATCAGTCCCTCGATCAGTACGAAGCGCCCGCCGAGCAGACTGCCGGCCCAGTCGACCACGGGGTCCCAGAGGCGGTGCTGCGTCTCGACCAGGCTGTCGGGATCATCGGCGCGATAACAAAGCGCATCGTTTCCGGCGAACCGCGTCACCTCATCGGCCACTTCTGCGAAGCGGACGCTGACCGCGTCCTGGGCCGAATTGGCGAGCCGGGTCAAAGGCATGACAGCCGGGTTGATTTCCTTTTCCTGCGCTTCCCATTCGGCGGCAACCGCCGCGCCGAGCGCTGCGCTGGGCAGCAGCAGCGTCGCCTTGCCGGGGGTCTTGACCGGGCGGCCGTCCAGATGGATGGCATAGCCGCCATCGACCGCGACATGCGCCGCTTCCTTGTAGAACCGCTTGGGAAGTTCACGCCTGGACAGGTCCCGCGCGCGCTGTTCGGGATCCTTGGCAGCGTCTTCCTGCAAGACTTCAATAAAGTCACGCATCAGGTTGTTTCCTCGTTGAACTTCAACATTTCCGAGACAGCCGCATCCAGCTCGCCGTAATGATGGACAAGACGGTCCGCTCCGGTTTCGTTCAGCCGGCTGTGGTCGTGATAGCCCCAGGTGACGCCGAGCGCATGCGCACCGGCCGATTTGGCCATGGCCATGTCGAAGCCGGTGTCGCCGATCATCAGCGTCCGTTCCGGATCGGTCCCCGTCTCCGCCATGGCCCTCAGCAGCATGTCGGGATGCGGCTTGGAGGGCGACGTGTCCGCCGTCTGGAAGGTCACGAACCGGCCGGACAAATCGTGGATCTCCAGCATGTGGCTGACCCCGCGCATGGCCTTGCCAGTGGCAATCCCGAGCAGAACATCCTCCCTGGCGTGGAGCCTGTCGATCGCCTCGCGGGCGCCCGGGTACAGGGGATCGACGTCAAGCCCCTGCTGACGGCGCGCGACCTTCGACTGCCGGTAGGCCTCGGCCATGGCCGGCACCTTGTCCAGGCCGGACGGGCCGACAAGATCGGAAAACGCGTTCTCAAGCGACCGGCCAACGATCGACAAGGCCGTTTCCCGATCCGGCATGCCAAGCCCGACTGCGTCGAAGCCCACCTGCAATCCGTGCAGGATCGTGTTCTGGCTGTCCACCAGCGTGCCATCGACGTCAAATACGATCAGGTACATTGAGGGCCTATCGGAAGACTGGAAATTGCGGTTCCGCATGTGCCGGGTTTTGACCCAAGCGTCAAGGCCCGCCGTCCGTTTCGCTGCGCGCGCAGGCAATTCCCGAGAAATTCCGGGTCCCCTTAAGCAGTTTCAACGATAGGCAAGGACTTCCCTGCTGCGCGGCAAAGTGACCCGCAATCTTTGGATATCGCGAAAATTGGAAAAGCGCCTGAAAATTGCCCCTTTATTCTTGCAATCGAGCGCTCACCCGGCACTTAGGATCCTGTTAACCATGTTTCTAAACACACTGGTCACCATGATCGACGACAATCCCTGATGTGGGTGGGCAGGATCGTCTGGCGCAAGATGGCTGCCGGCAGATTTGAATTTGGGACCGCGGCCGGTACGGCCGGCGCGACAGAGTGGTTTTGTCTGCATGCAACGCAACAGCAATTCAACTGGCCGGAACAGGCTCACCAGGGACAGCAAGAGCGGCCGCGCGTTTTATACCGTGCTTGCCGGTGCCACCCTTTTGATCTCGAGCTTCGCGGTGACGGTTGCGCATCTGGGAACGTCGCTGACATCGGCCCACTTTGCCTCCGACACGCGGACCGCCGGGCAACTGACACTCTCGCAGGCCGGACCTGACAAGGCCCTCCCCTTGCCTGCACAACCCGGACCCGCGCCCCGAGCGGCCGCGAACGTCAAGGTAACAGCGCTGTCTTTTCAGCCACCGCGCGACAGCGCACACGCAAGCATATCCATCGATCTGGCTGACGCGCGCAGGATGGCGGCCGCAACCGGACAGCTCAAGGCCCGGCAAGCCGCAAAGGCGGCTCTGGCACGGAAGCTCGCACGGCTGAAACTGGCCCGCACACTGCTTGCCGCACAGACCCGTTCCACGTCCGGGTCCGAATTCGGATCCGCGGAAACCGGAACGCAAGCCGCCGGTTCCGGCATTTCCGTTGCCATTGCCGTGAACCAGAGCGTGGGTACGGGCGCGATCGCGGACACCGATGTCATCGCCAATTCCGCGCCGGCCGTCATGGCAAGCCTGGCAACGCCGGCCATCGGCCGGCCGGGCGCGATCCTGCCACCGGCGCCCGACACAAAGCCCGCCGCTCCGCGCAGGACGTCAGCCACAGCCCGGCCCCGCCGAACCGCGCCGCCGGAAGAAACCGCGCCGGTCCTTGCCTACGCACGGCCGGGCAATCCCGAGGACGATGAGAGCGGCGTCTTCGGCGGGCTCGGCAAACTCTTCGGCGGCCCGAAGGGCGGCCTGCCCGGACCGGCCAGCAAGGTCGCGGTCTACGACATCAGCTCCGCCACCGTGCATATGCCGGACGGCACCAAGCTGGAAGCCCATTCGGGCATCGGCCACCGCATGGACAATCCGAAATACGCCTATGTGAAGAATTACGGCCCGACACCGCCGAACGTCTACCGGCTGCGCATGCGCGAGCGGCGCTTCCATGGTGTCGAGGCCATCCGCATGCTGCCGCTTGACCGCGCCGCCATGAAGGGCCGTGACGGCATGCTGACCCACACCCGCCTGCTGCGCCGCTCGATCGGGTCTCACGGCTGTGTCGCCTTCAAGGACTACAACAAGTTCCTGAAGGCCTTCAAACGCGGCAAGGTCAAGACACTGATCGTCGTTCCGTCCATGGAAAAACTGCCGACCTACTACGCCCAGCACCGCAGAAGCACCGGCGCCTAAAGCACTCGACTCCGGTGGTGGCAAAGGCTATGTGAAACGGCCACGCCAATCACCTTCCGGATCCGCACTTGACCAAGGTCCTTATTCTTCTGCTTTTTCTGGTTGCCGCGATCCAGGTGATCAAACCGCTCGGCTGGCCGGGTTTGAAGAAACGTTCCGACGCCTGGAAACTGGTCGCCGGTGTCGTCGCAGTCACCTTCGCCTCGGTGATCCTGACCGCACTGTTTCACGGGCTGTAAGACCCGTTCCCGGCGCAGTTCCATCGAACGAGACACGCTTCCGGCCGCAATGACGACACCCTCTCAAACCACACTTCATCTGCTTTGCGGAAAAGTCGCATCCGGCAAGTCGACGCTGGCCGGACAGCTTGCTTCGCACCCCTGCACCCTTCTCCTGAGCGAGGATGCCTGGCTCTCCGGTCTGTATTCCGGCGAGCTCCGCACACTCGCGGACTATGTGCGATATTCCGCCCGTTTGAGACAGACGATTGCGCCACATGTCATCGAGTTGCTGCGGAACGGGACGTCGGTGGTTCTCGACTTCCAGGCCAACACGCGGAACAGCAGACTTTGGATGCGCCGCCTCATCAACGAGGCTCAATGCCATCATCAGCTTCACTACCTCGACGCCCCCGATGAGATCTGCAAGGCACGGCTTCTCCTGCGCAACGCTGAAGGCACCCATGATTTCAATGTGACCGAGGCACAGTTCGACAAGGTGACGGCTCATTTCGAGCCGCCTTCCGCGGACGAAGGCTTCAACCTGACGCGCTACGAAACCATCCCCTGAACGCCGGCGGGATCATCGCGGCTAGCGCTTGTTGAGCGCGTCGTCCGGATCGTCCGTTTCCGGATCGTAGTCCGAGGCATCGAACCCCAGAAGGTTCCAGGTCTGCTGCATGTGGGGCGGCAGCGGCGCCGAGACGTCGATCTGGCCGTGGCCTGAAGGGTGCGGGATCACGATCCGGCGGGCGAGCAGATGCAGCCGGTTCTGGATACCGCCCGGCAGCTCCCAGTTCTCGATGTTGAAATACTTGTCGTCGCCGATGATCGGAGTGCCGATATGGGCGGCATGGGCCCTGAGCTGATGGGTCCGTCCGGTGACCGGTTTCAAGGTCACCCAGGACAGTTTCTGCGCGGACTGCTCGAACACCGAGTAGAGCGAGACGGCGTGCTGTGCCTCGTCGTCGCCCTGACGGGCCACCCGCATGCGCTCTTCTTCCTCGTCGCGTGCCAGGAAGGTCGAGATACGGCCCTGCTTGGGCTTGGGCACGCCTGCCAGCATCGCCCAATAGATCTTGCGGGTGTTGCGGTGCCGGAACGCCTTGGTCAGTTCCTGCGCCGCCTTGCGCGTCCGCGCCACCAGAATGATGCCGGACGTCTCCCGGTCGAGCCGGTGGACCAGACGCGGCTTGTCGCCTTTCTGGTCGGTGAAGGCCTCCAGCATGCCGTCCAGATGGCGCTTGAGCCCGGAGCCCCCCTGCACCGCCAGTCCGGCGGGCTTGTTGAGAACCATCACCTGACTGTCCTCGAACAGCAGCATGTCCTCGATGGCCTTGCGGTCGTCGTCGATCAGCTTGGTGGATTTCGGCCGGGCATTCCTTTTGTCGTTGGCGGGCAACTCGACGCCGAGCGGCGGAATGCGCACCATCTGGCCCTTGGCGATGCGCGTGCTTGCCTCCACGCGCTTGCCGTCAACCCGCACCTGGCCCGTGCGCAGCAGTTTCTGCAGGCGGCCGAAGCCCAGCCCCGGATAGTGGGCCTTGAACCAACGGTCGAGGCGCATGCCCGCCTCATCGGCGGTCACATGTTTCTGTTCAATCGCGGACATGTTGTTCTCAATTTTGGCGGCAGGGGATTTTTGCGGTCCCGCGCGGTCCAGGGCCCCGCGCCTGGAAGGCGCCGGAGCGAAAAATCGTTCCGGAGCGTATAGGCGCAATTGCCGTCAAAGGGAAGGGAAAGTTAGGAACCGACCTGGCGCATGATTATCAGTCCGGCGAAGACCGCGGTGATCGACAGCAGCACCGATGCGGCGACATACATGAGCGCAAGGTGGGTATCGCCCCGTTCCCACAAAACGGCGGTATCAAGGGAAAAGGCCGAGAACGTTGTAAAACCGCCGAGTATGCCGGTTGCGAAGAAATAGCGCAGCGACTGAAGACCGCCGGTTGCGGTCTCGTGCTTGACCAGCCAGCCGATGAAGAGACCCATGACCAGCGATCCGATGATATTTACGCTGAGCGTGCCGAGAGGAAATCCCGGTCCGAACAGCCTGAGCATCACCATCGACACCAGATGCCGTCCACCGGCACCGATACCACCGCCGAGCATTACAAGAAGAAGATGGTTCAAATCCTGGCCCCATTCGACGGAGAGATTTTACGGCGGGCGCCCGTGCCACCGGATCATTCGCCGGGCCTGGCACCGGATCTGGCACCGACTTCCTTACGCCGCCGCCCCGGACGTGCGTCGGACCTGCTGAAGGTCATCCCGACTGGTCCGGATCAGGGTGCGGGACCCCGGTCTCGGGTGACCGGCAGACCCGGGTTGTTCCTTCAGCAAAGCCTTTGCAGTGCGGCGGGTCAATCCGTCATTTGACGGCCCCGAACGGGACCATGACACGGGGTCTATTCGCCCGGAGCCGGGGTTTTGGCATCCTTGTCCTCACCCATGTGCTCGAACACCTTGACCTGATCGTCATATTTCGGATCGATGGTGCCGCAAACCCGGTCCCAGAACGAAAAGAAATTGGCGAAATTGTAGCGGAACCGGGAATGATGCTGGTCATGGAAAGTCACGCAGACCATCGGCGACGGCATCCGAGACATCGGAGACGCCCAGAACTCAAATCCGGAATGACCGATGGTTCCGTTGAAATGATCCCACAGGCGGTGAACGATCAGAACCGGGATCGCGATCGGCAGGAAGATCACGATCCACAGGTAGTAGCTCTGCATCACGAAGGCATCGACCAGATCGTCGGAATAGGTGCTCCACACCGTCGGTGCGACGGACCGGTGGTGCTCGGCGTGAAACCGGTACATCACCTTGGTGTGCATGAACCGGTGCGCCCAGTAGAACCAGGTGTCGTAAGCGACGATGGAGACCGCGAACATCAGGATGACGGACCACCAGGACAGCTCCAGCGGCGACACCAGCGTCCAGCCCTTGAGCGACAGGAAGATGCCACCCGCGAGACAGCCCGCGGTCACAGTCAGCGACAGCACGCTCGCGCGGATTTCCTTCCACATGCGCTTTTCGCCGCGCCGGTTCTGCTGAATGCGCCGCTCGGGATGCCGGTTCTGGATCTGCACCAGCACCCAGCCGGTGGCGAAATACAGGAACACGTTGATCACGTAGACGGCCGCGTAAATCGGCAGAAATTCCAGCAGAACGGTCAGGGCCTGATTCAGCATGATTTTCCTTAAAGTCCAATCGGTCGGTTGGCTGGCACAGCGAGAACGCACAAGAGGCGAAAAAATGTGCGGGCTTACCCGGTTGCCTTGATTTTTGTGTCTTCCGTTTCCGGAATCTCGCCGGTTTCTTCCATCGAGCGCACCAGCGCATCGTATTTGGGGTGGACCGTACCGCAGAACCGGTCCCAGAAAGAAAAGAAGTTACCGTAGTTATAGTGGAATTGCGAATGATGCAGATCATGGAACGTCGTGCAGATCAGCGGCGAGGGAAACCGCGACGACCTTGATGCGAAATATTCGAACCCGGAATGGCCGACCATTCCGGAGATCTGGTCGAACAGACGCAGCGCAAACACGCTGAGCGCGGGAACCGGCAGCACGAACCAGACCAGAAAATAGAAAAAGTGCTCGATCAAGGTATCGACCGTGGTCGAGCTGTCATTGCTCCATACGGTCGGCGCTATCGAGCGGTGATGCGGCACATGGTACTTGTAGAGCGCCGGCAGGTGCAGCAGCCGGTGGCCCCAGTAGAACCAGGCATCGAACAGCACGAAGCAGACCGCGAACATCAGCGGGAACGACCACCAGGAAAGTTCCAGCGGCGCGAACAGCGTCCAGCCCTGGCCCTGCGCGAAAAATCCGGCGGACAGGAGCGCGGACGAGGTCGCGAGCGCCGACATGGACGCGCGGATTTCCTCCCGCTGACGCTTGAGGCCGTCGCGGTGCTTCTGGATACGCCGATCCGGATGGGACGCGTTGATCGCCAGCACGGTGAACCCGGTGACGAAATAGACCGCCACCATCGCCAGGTAAGTCAGTGCGAACACCGTGAGATAGTCGATCAGAAGGTCCATCACGCCTGATCCTGCTTGCCCGCATAAAGCGCTTCGAAGCCTTCCACCTTGTCGTCATAGGTCGGATGGATCGTGCCGCAGTACCGGTCCCAGAAGGAGAAGTAGTTGGCGTAGTTATAGACGAAATACTGGTGATGCTGATCGTGGTAGAGCGTGCACAGCAGCGGCCACGGCTTGCGCGCGCTACGGCTGGCGAAATGTTCGTAGCCGCAATGGCCGATGGCCGCGGAAACCTGGTCGAACAGGCGGTGTCCGAGGAACACGAGCGGCGGCATCGGAACCACGAACAGAACCAGGGCGTAATAGGAATGCGCGAAGATCGTATCCACACTGGAGCCGGCATCGTTGGACCAGACGGTCGGCGTAACCGTCATGTGGTGCGGCTTGTGAAACCGGTAGAACAGCTTCGTATGCAGGATCCGGTGTCCCCAGTAGAACCAGGTGTCGTGAAGCGCGAGCGACACGACGAAGAACAGGGGCACGGACCACCAGGACAGGGCAACCGGCGCGAACAGGGTCCAGCCGCGCATCTGCGCGTAGAGACCGATGGACAGGCAGATGCTGGTGATCGCCAGTTGCCCCATGGAGGACCTGATGTCCCTGAGAGCATCGTGGGTCGGCTGCCGTTTCTGAATTTTCCGGTCGGGATGGCGCTTGTTCAGCGCCGTCATCGTCAGCCCCGTCGTGAACAGCACGCACAGGCTGATGACGTAAAGCCCCGCGAACAGGGCAAAAAATGCCCCGGCTCCCGTCCCGATTGTCGCAAATACAAAATCCATGAAGTCCCTGGTCCGTCCGGTTGGCGCCCACGCCTCCTGTGGTTAGCCAAACAGCGGACCTCACGTCAAGGAAACACTTGCCGATTTGTCGGCCCGTCCGCCTAAACCTCTTCGGCAACATGTTCGAAATCAGGGAAGACGGAACGGACCAGCTTGTCGATCCGCTCGATTTCTTCCGGAATTTCAGTGAGTTTGCTCCGTTCCTCTTCCAGGATCGCGAGAAAGATGCAGGCCCTGGCCTGATTGACCTGAGGCTGCGGCAAAGTGCCTTCCCCGGCTGCGGACAGAACAATGCTGACCAGCCGGTCAGCAGCGTTCAACCGTCCCCAGAGGTAATCGTGCTCGCGCCAGCCGCGATTGAAGAAGGCACCGAAGGTATTCAGCGACTTGCCCTTGAGATCGAACCCTTCCGTATAGAGGCTGGCGGCATCCGTCGGGCTGATCCGGTCGACCAGGATTTCCGTCACCTCGGAAAAATCATTGCGCTGCAGGACAGGAAACGTGATCAGGTCGAAAAAGCCGAACCCGATATAGGAGCGCATCAGCGACAGGTGGCGGTCCCGGTCGAGCAGACTACGCGCCGTTTCCGAAAACACCTCATCCTGCAGTCTGTCCAGATCGGCCAGCCCCATCCTGTCCGTGAAGGACGCGAGCAGCGGCGCGACATGCGCACCGGCGGTGCTGGCACCTGCCTCCACGTCGCGCAGAAAAGCGGCGGCCAGTTCACGGCTGTTCGCGCCGAAGAACGGCTCTTTCCAGCGCCAGCCCAGATGATCGATCTGCTCGTAAAGCAGACCCTTGAGATGATCGAGCGCCTCCGTGTCGGGGGGCGCGATCGTGCCGTCGCGCTTGTGCTGGTAAAAACCGTTGAGCTTGCGGATGGCAAAACGCAGCCGGCGGATCCTGTAGTCAATATCCAGTCCGCGCAGAAGGCCCACGATGACCGGGTCGGTCCTGCCCAGCACATCCCCGCTTTGCGCGACCAGAGCGTTGAAGTGATCCGATATCAGCCCCAGCAGCGTTTCTTCATGATTGCGCGCCTCGTCCGGCCCGCTCAGCCGGACGGTCAGCCGCGCCAGCCGTTCGGCCAGCGAATGCAGTTTCAGCGACTGATAGTTCAAAAACGCGAAGCCGGCCTGTTCGAAAGCCGCCACCGTGGCCTGCCTGCGGCACCTGGACAACAGTTCGGGCGTCACCTTCCGGCGCCGTGGAAGGAGGCCGGACACCGCCTGATCGACCGCCGGTCCGGCGGAATCGATCAACTGGGACAGCCAGCGGCTGCGCCGGTTGTTCTGTTCCAGTTCCTTCAGGTCGTCGCCAATCGGCTCGTTGCGGGGAATATGGGCGAGCGAGGCCAGGATCACCCGGAAGAATCCCGGCAATTCGCTCGCTCCGGCACCGCCTTGCGTGTGCTCGACCGGCGCCGGATCGACATAGATCAGACGCCGGGCGACTTCGCGCGCCGCCGGTTTGTCCTGGATGACGTCCAGCACCGGAGCGAACGGTTTGTTCATCACCACACTGCCGTCGACAAAACAGTGCCGGCCGGCCGTGTCGGCATCGAGCTGGAACCCCCGGGCAAGAAAGGCATCCCGGTTGCGCCAGCTCTGCTTGTGACCGGCCAGAACCCGCTCCATCTCCGCGACCGTCGCCGGCGGAAAAGCGCCGGGAAAAGAGGACGTCGCCCGCGCCGCGAACACAAGATCGGGAATGTTGTCGCTATCGAACTGGCTGTTGACTGAACCCGGCATGCGATGGTCCGCGCGGAAATTCAGGATCCGTCGATGATCCCATTCCTCCACGAAATCAGGATCGTCCAGGTGAATCCGCCGCCTGACACCATTGTAATCGGTGATGGTGACGAAGAGATCCAGCGTCTGGCCCCGCGGAATGAGGCTCTGGCCGGCGCGGGCATCCTTTTCCATCTCCCGGCAGGCATCGAGCATCCAGCTGATGAAACGCTCGCCGGAAAACGGTGGCGAGAACCAGCGCGCCTGCATGAACAATCGCAGCTTTTCCCGGGTTTCCGGGCTTTCTATCTGCTTCTTGAGCCGAGACGAAATCATCTGGTCCAGCATCGGCGAAATCGAGATCTTCAGATAGCGGGACAGACCGGATTGAGGCCGCGCCAATCGCGTGACATCGGCATTTTCGAGCCACATCCGGCTGTGGCTGTCGAGGGGCAGGTCGTGGGTGATCGCCCGCGCCAGCATGATGCCGTTGACCCCGCCGGCCGAAGCGCCTGCGATGGCATCGACCACGACCCGGATGTCGGCCACCGGTGACAGCAGATCAAGAAGATCGTGGAAGGCGTGCTGTACCGGCGTCAGATCCCGCTCGCCGTTCTCCGGCGGCGCCTTGCGCGCCTTCCGGTCGAGCCGGATACTTGAAGCCCTGACCAGGTTCAGGACCTCACGACTGACACCGTGCATGTAAATGGCCAGGGAAACACCGCCATAAAGCACAAGTGCAAGTCTGAGCTCTATTTCTTTCATGCAATCACCGCAATCCTGTCGGTCCGGCACGTGGCCCGGTACCTGTCGACAACTGTCAGGTCCGAGATCACGCGTATTCGCGAGGTAAAAACCGCGCCGCGAATTCATGCTGTCCTACGTCAATTCCAGCCGAACCGTGTGCGAAGCTTGTCCGGTATGGAACTTCCCTGCCTTGAAAAACGTTTTTTTGATCGTCCACAGGGAATATGAGGCTAGGATAGTCATTACTTTTACGGCTGATTCTTAAACAATCGAGACTATAAGCCGACCAACTGGCCCGATCACAACATCGCAGACTGAAATGGCAGAGAGTAATAACAAATTGGTGCGACACTCGGCTGCGAACAAGACTTCCGCGGACCCTGCCCCTCTTGACGTCCTTGAGGAAGAAAACGCGTATCTGAGATCCGAACTTGAGGACCTCCGCCTTCTGTACGAGGCCACCATCGAACATGGCGAAGCTGTCGAAGATCAGCTCGCCAACCAGTCCAGCCGTCTTGAGAATCTGTCCAGGCAACTCGCCAAATATCTGTCGCCGCAAGTCTACAAGTCGATCTTCGACGGCCGCCAGGAAGTCAAGATTGCCGCGACACGCAAGAAGCTCACCGTCTTCTTTTCCGATATCGCGGATTTCACCGAGACCGCCGACAGGCTGGAATCGGAAGAACTGACCTCGATCCTCAATCAGTACCTGACCGAAATGTCGCATATCGCGCTCAAGCACGGTGCGACGATCGACAAGTATGTCGGCGATGCCATCCTGATCTTTTTCGGGGACCCGGAGTCGCGCGGGGTGCCCGAGGACGCGCTGGCCTGCGTGCGCATGGCCATCGAAATGCAGGAGCGCATGACGCAGCTCCAGGATGTCTGGCGCGCGGCCGGCATCTCCAGGCCGCTCAAATGCCGCATGGGCATCCACACCGACTATTGCACTGTCGGCAACTTCGGCAGCGACACCCGGCTCGACTACACGATCATCGGCCGCGGCGTGAACACCGCCTCCAGACTGGAAAGCCTGTCGACGCCGGGCTCGATCCTGACCTCCTTCGAGACCTATTCCCAGGTCCAGGATCACATCACCTGTGTCGAAAACGGCGAGATCACGGTCAAGGGCATCGCCTATCCGGTCACCACATATGAAGTGATCGGCCTGAAAGAGCCCGCGGCGGTCCGGCAGACACCCGATCTGCCTGCCATAACCCGGCAGCTTGGCGACCTTGCCGTGGGCCTGCCGGACTCCATCAGCCCGCAGGACCGCGACAACCTGAAGAAATCCCTCCAGAGCGCTCTGGACCGCCTGAAAGCGGACTGAGCCGCGGTCCGGCAGACCGCCCGTTCTTCCCCGTCCGACCCGTCGGCCTGGCTCCTGAAGCTTCCGCTTCAATGCAGAGGTCCTTCAGCCGCGCTCCTTGCGCAGCTTGTCCCAGTATTCCAGGCGTTTTTTCAGATCCCGCTCGAAACCACGCTGCGGCGGATCGTAGTAGCTCTTGCGGCCCATTTTCTCGGGAAAATAGTCTTGGCCGGAAAACCCGTCCGGAGCGTCGTGGTCGTACTGATAGCCCGTCCCGTAGCCTTCTTCCTTCATCAGCTTGGTCGGCGCATTCAGGATATGCTTGGGCGGCAGCAGCGACCCGCTGGACTTGGCGTCGCGCATGGCCGCCTTGTAGGCCACATAGGCCCCGTTGGACTTGGGAGCCGTCGCCAGATAGATGACCGATTGCGCGAGCGCCAGTTCCCCTTCCGGTGAGCCGAGCATCTGGTAGGCGTCGCGGGCGGCGTTGGCCTGCACCAGGGCATTGGGGTCCGCAAGACCGATATCCTCGACCGCCATGCGAATGAGGCGGCGCGCCAGATACATCGGATCCTCGCCACCATCGAGCATGCGGCAATACCAGTACAGCGCGGCATCGGGATCGGACCCGCGCACGGACTTGTGCAGGGCCGAGATCAGATTGTAGTGGCCGTCGGCGCCCTTGTCGTAGATCGGCGCGCGCCTTTGCACGATTTGCTGCAGACGCTCCGCATCGAATATCTCGTCATCGTCCGCCGCCCGCCAGACATCCTCTGCCAGCGTCAGCGCGGACCGCCCGTCACCATCGGCCATCCGCACCAGCACCTGCCGCGCCTCCGCGTCCAGCGGCAGCGGACGCTCCTCGGTCTCCTCCGCCCGGCTCAGCAGACTGTCGATCGCTTCCCGGGACAGGGAATGAAACGTCATCACGTGCGAGCGCGACAGCAGGGCCGCATTGAGCTCGAAGGACGGGTTTTCGGTCGTGGCACCGACCAGCGTGATCGTGCCATCCTCCATCACCGGCAGGAAACTGTCCTGCTGGGCCCGGTTGAACCGATGGATCTCGTCGACGAAAAGCAGCGTCGCACGGCCACTCATCCGCCGGGCCCTGGCCGCTTCGAACATCTTCTTGAGATCGGCGACCCCCGAGAAGATTGCCGAGATCTGCTCGAAGGCAAGGTCGGTTTCGGTGGCCAGCAGACGGGCAATGGTGGTTTTGCCCGTTCCGGGCGGCCCCCAGAAGATCAGCGAGCCGAGCGTGCGCGTTTTAAGCATCCGCGTGAGTGTGCCGTCCGCACCCAGCAGGTGATCCTGGCCGACCACGTCCGCAAGACGCGTCGGGCGCATCCGGTCCGCAAGCGGTCTCGGTCCGGCCGTGCTCAATCCGGATGCTTCGAAGAGATCGCTCACCCGGCCCTCAACCCCGCAAGGTGATCTGGGACACCTTGCCGTCGCGCTCGATGTCGAGGCGCCACACGCGCGGCGGCGTTTTGGTGATCGTCTCGAGCATCCGGGTCGTTTCGACGGACTGACGGTTGATGGTGCGGATGATATCGCCCGGACGCAGACCCACACGATCCGCCGCGCTTCCGCGCCGCACTTCCGAGATCACGACCCCGTCATACAAGCCCTCAAGGCCGAGTTCCTCGGCGACCGCCGGCGACAGGTTCATTACCGTGGCGCCTTCGAACGGCGAATAGTCGGTGAGCTCCCGTTTGTCCCGTGGAACCGTTTCCGGTGCAGGAACAAGGGGCACCGTCAGCGTGACTTCCCTGTCCTCGCGCAGAACGACGAATTCAGTGGTTCCACCGGTCATTTTCGTGGCGAAGCGATAGCCGAAGGAATTGGGATCGGTCACTTCCTTGCCGTCAACCGCGATCACCAGATCGCTCACCTGCAAGCCGGCCTCACGCGCCGGCGATCCTTCATGCACCGACGTGACCAGCACGCCCCGGGGGCGTTCAAGCGACAGCGCTTCGGCAATCTCCGCGCTGACCAACTGCACCCTGGCGCCCAACCAGGGCCTTTGGACCTTGCCGCCCTGATCCGCCGCCCTGGCCACGAATCGGGCCATGTGCGCCGGGATCGCGAAACCGATGCCGTTGGAGCCGCCGGAACGCGAGAATATGGCTGTGTTGATGCCGACAAGCTTGCCGGTCATGTCGACGAGCGCGCCCCCGGAATTGCCCGGATTGATCGCGGCATCCGTCTGGATGAAGAACTGGAAATCGGTGACCCCGACCTGGGTGCGCGCGGTCGCCGACACGATGCCCTGGGTGACTGTCTGTCCGACGCCGAACGGATTGCCGATCGCCAGCACGATATCACCGACCTCAAGGCTGTCGGATTCGGCGAAGGCCGCATGTTCAAAAGGCCCCTCGCCGCGGATCTTGAGCACCGCCAGATCGGTGCGCTCATCCAGCAGCACGATGTCGGCATCGAACTCGCGCCGGTCATTCAGCGCCACCCGGACCTCGTCCGCATTCTTGATCACGTGGTGATTGGTGATCACGGTGCCGTCGGCCGAAATGATAACACCCGATCCGAGCGAGGATTCAACGCGCTGCCGCGGGCGGTTGAAGCCGCCGCCCGGCTGACCGAAAAAACGGCGGAAAAAAGGATCGTCGAAAAACGGCGAGGTCTGCTGCTGCTGAACCACCTTGCGGCTGGCATAGACGTTGACCACTGCCGGTGCGACGGCTTTCACGATCGGCGCGAAGGACAGCTTGATCTGGGCTTCGCTTTGCGGGACCAGGCGCAGGTCCTCGGCAGAAGATTGCGCGGATGCGGCGGTGGCGCCGAGGAGGCCGGCGAGGCCCACGACGAGCCCCGCGACGAAACTGGAGCGCAAAGTGCCGTATTTTGCCGGACGCATGGCGGATGCCTTTTCTTCGATTCTACTCATGTTCATGGCGATACATGGCAGATAGGGAGGAATGGAGGCAAATACAAAAAACAACGGGCCGCCGAATTACCGGCGGCCCGTTCCTTCAGCCGAAACCCGGCTGTGGATCGCGGGAGGCGTGACCGGAAACGGTCTAGCCTCCCGATGTGTGCGAACGTCGTCCTAGGCCGAGCGCACCTGAGTCAGGAAGCTGCGGACCTCCTGATCGAGTTCGTCGGCCTGGTTGGCCATGTCGGCCGCTTCTTCGGTGAAGTTCTGGGCCGCCATGTTGGTGTCGTTGGACAGCGCCGACACGTTGCGAATGTCTTCGGTCACCTTGGAGGTGCCTCCGGCCGCCCGCTGGGTGTTTTCGGCGATCCCCTGAGTGGCATAGCTCTGCTCGGTCACGGCAGCCGCGACATCGCTCACCGACTTCGTGATTTCGTCGATGGTCTTCTGGATATCGCCGATGGCATCCACCGCGTCGTCCGTGGCACCGCGGATCGCGTCGATCTGCTGCTGGATCTCGCCGGTGGCCTTGCCGGTCTGCGCGGCCAGGTCCTTGACCTCGGACGCAACGACCGCGAAGCCCTTGCCTGCCTCACCTGCCCGCGCCGCCTCGATGGTGGCGTTCAGAGCGAGAAGGTTGGTCTGGTCCGCGATATCCGAAATCAGCGTGACAACCTCCCCGATCCGGTTGGCTGCTTCCGCAAGCGACCTGACGGTGTCGTTGGTGGTCTCGGCGCGCTTTGTCGCCTCGGCCGCCACACTGGAGGAGCGCTCGATCAGGTTGGAGATTTCCTGGATCGAACTGGACAGCTGATCGGAGGCAACCGCGATCGATTCGACTTCCGCCAGGGTTTCTTCCGACATGGTCGCGGCATTGGCCGAGGTCTCGCCCGCGGTGTCTGTCATGGTGCGCATGGAGGTTGCGGATTCCCGCAGCTTGGCAGCGGACCGAGCGACCTTGTCGACCACGGTGCCCACCGTAGCTTCGAAGTCGCCCGCCAGGCTTGCCAGCATTTCCTGACGCTGGTCGGCCTGCTGCCGGGCGGCATCGGCTTCCTCGGCAGCGCGCCGCTCGTTATCATCCGCAGCATTCTGACGGATCTGCAGCACGGCACGGCCGATGTCGCCGATTTCATCCTTGCGGCTGGCAGCCTTGATCTCTGCGCCCAGATTCCCAGAGGCAATCGCGTTGAGCGCGCCCACCAAAGTGGTCAGGGGACCGGTTATGGAGCGCGAGAACAACAGGGCGATGACGGCAGCGACCGCAATCGTGGCCAGGGACCACATGAACATCTGGTCGCGCATGTTGGTGACCGCGGAAAGCGTTTCCTCGACACTCTTCTCGGCGACAATCGCCCAAGTCTGCCCCTGGAATTCGAGCGGTCTTGCGACCACAAGATTCTCGGTTCCGTTCATGCCTGTAACGATACCGGCGGCATCCGTTCCGGCCGCCGCGGTCAGCACAGGCGCGGCGGTGGTGGTGGCGACAAGGGAAGTCGGTTCGCTGGCCAGAGGCATGTCAGTCAGCAGGAGCCCGTCCGCATTGGTGACATAAACCTGCCCCGTTTTTCCCAGGTCTTCGCGGCCTCCCACGACATTGTCGAGAAATTCGGAATCGAGCCTGACCACTGCAACACCGCTCAGGCTGATGGTGCCGAAGGAATTCATGAACACCGGCGAAGCCAGGAACAGGGAGCCGCTGTCTCCGGCCGGAGCGTAGGACTGGAAGTTGCTGGAAACGATTTCACCGATCTGAAGATCCTTGGCCTGGTTGTAAACCGTCTCCAGGGCTGTGCCCTCGGCGATGCTGCCCTCGCCCAGCTTGGACAGGAATTCGTTCCCCTTGGTGACACTGTAGAGGACCAGGCCCTCGGGATCGATCAGATAGATATCGGCATAACCGCCGCTCTTCCAGACGTTGTAGAGTGCCGGATGCGCCTCGGTATGGCGCCACGCATACATCGTTTTCTGTTCCTTGCCGGTCAATTCGGCGCGCTCCTCAGGCGTCTGAGGCGACTGGAACAGAGCAAGGATCTCATCCTTTTCCTTGGCGATGTTCATGGTGGCATTGCCAAGATTGCTGAGCGGATCGGAGACGCTCGAAGCAAGGTTGACCACTTCATCTTCCGCGGCGCTCAGAACCGACTGCAACAGCGCCGATCTGGCCGCGATGACCATGTCGAGTTCGGCTTTCGCCGCCTTTTCCAGCCCGTCCCGACCAGTAAGGTATCCAATCACCCCAACCGCCGCACAGGCTGCGACTGTCACGACGATCATGAGTGTCGGGATGATGAACGAAAGGCGAAGAGAAAGCCCACGCTTCCGCCCAGCGGAATTCTTTTTACCAATCACGATAATACTCCCCAGCGTCTGGCACCCCTTTCCGAGGCACAGCGGGACCCTAGGCAGTTTTCCTTAATTCATTGATAATTGGAAACGACAAGTTGCAAGTGCCTTGCGATTGACAACCGGTTTTCCGGACACAAAAAAGGCGGGCAAATCGCCCGCCTTTCCAATTTCTTTCGAAGCGACAAAACTTACGCAGCGTTCTCTGCGGCTGCCTCGGCTTCGACGCGGGCGCGGTCTTCGGCGCCACGCGCTTCCGGGTCCCGGTCGACCAGCTCGATGACGGCCAATGCGGCATTGTCACCATAGCGGAAACCGGCTTTCAGAACGCGGGAATACCCGCCGGCACGGTCCTTGTAGCGCTCGCCGAGCGTATCGAACAGCTTGGCGACCATGGCCGCATCGCGAATCTGCGAAATGGCCTGGCGGCGTGCATGAAGACCACCGCGTTTGCCCAAAGTGATGAGCTTGTCGATGATCGGCTTCATTTCTTTGGCCTTGGGCAGCGTCGTCACGATCTGTTCGTGTTTGATCAGCGACGCTGCCATGTTCGCGAACATAGCCTTGCGGTGGCTAGAGGTCCGGTTGAGCTTGCGGCCGGATTTACCGTGGCGCATGGCGCTCTCCTTTTCCTATCGGGCAGTCTGCACTTTCGGCACTTTCCCGGTTGAGCTGATAGGGACGCGTACGTCCCTTAGTACTGATGGTCTTCGTAGCGCTTGGCGAGATCGTCGATGTTCTCCGGCGGCCAGTTGGCCACTTCCATGCCGAGATGGAGACCCATCTGGGCGAGAACTTCCTTGATCTCGTTCAGCGACTTGCGGCCGAAATTCGGGGTCCGCAGCATTTCTGCTTCGGTCTTCTGGATGAGATCGCCAATATACACGATATTGTCGTTCTTCAGGCAGTTTGCAGACCGGACAGACAGTTCCAGTTCGTCGACTTTCTTCAGAAGCGCAGGGTTGAAAGCCAGTTCCGGGACAGTGTCCTCGGCGACTTCGCGCTGCGGCTCTTCGAAATTGACGAAGATGGACAGCTGATCCTGCAGAATGCGCGCTGCGAAAGCCACAGCATCATCCGGCTTGACGGAACCGTCGGTTTCGACGGTCAGGGTCAGCTTGTCGTAGTCAAGAACCTGGCCTTCACGGGTGTTTTCCACCTTGTAGGACACTTTCTTGACGGGCGAATACAGGCTGTCGACCGGGATCAGGCCGATCGGAGCATCTTCGGGGCGGTTGCGGTCCGAAGAATGGTAGCCCTTGCCGGTGTTGACGGTGAACTCCATGCGGATTTCAGCGCCTTCATCGAGCGTGCAGAGCACCAGTTCCGGGTTGAGCACTTCCACGTCGCCGACGGTCTGAATGTCTCCGGCGGTCACAACACCCGGCCCCTGCTTGCGCACGACCATGCGCTTGGGTCCTTCGCCTTCCATGCGGATGGCGATTTCCTTGATGTTGAGCACGATGTCGGTGACATCTTCCCGGACACCCGGGATCGACGAGAACTCGTGGAGAACGCCGTCGATCTGAACCGCGGTCACGGCCGCCCCCTGCAGGGAAGACAACAGAATGCGGCGCAGGGCATTGCCCAGGGTCAGCCCGTAGCCACGCTCGAGCGGCTCGGCAACAACGGTTGCCAAGAAGCGCGGGTCCTCACCCGGCTTGATCTCGAGTTTGGTCGGCTTGATCAGTTCCTGCCAGTTCTTTTGAATGGTCACGTTTTCGTCCCTTCGGCTATCCCGCCCGGCCCATTCAAGCCGGGCAATTCCTTGCCATTTGGAGAAACAGGTACGTAAAGCTGGAAAGCCTTAGACGCGGCGACGCTTGCGCGGACGGCAGCCATTGTGCGGGATCGGCGTCACGTCGCGGATGGACGTGATGAGGAAACCGGCAGCCTGGAGCGCACGCAGCGCGGACTCACGACCCGAACCCGGACCACGGACTTCGACTTCGAGGGTGCGCATGCCATGCTCGGACGCTTTCTTCGCGGCATCTTCAGCGGCAACCTGCGCGGCATACGGCGTGGACTTTCGCGAGCCCTTGAAGCCGAGTGCGCCGGCGGACGACCATGAGATCGTGTTGCCCTGGGCATCGGTGATCGTGATCATGGTGTTGTTGAACGTGGAGTTCACATGCGCGACACCCGAAGAAATGTTCTTGCGTTCGCGGCGACGCACGCGCGTCGTTTCTTTAGCCATTCTTTAGTCCTTTTATTGATCTCGTCACTGCCGTAATGCCGGCAGCTCCACCACCAATCGCGGGTCGATGATTATTTCTTCTTGCCTGCGATCGGTTTCGCCGGACCCTTGCGGGTGCGGGCATTGGTATGCGTGCGCTGGCCGCGAACCGGAAGGCCGCGACGGTGACGCAGGCCGCGGTAACAGCCAAGGTCCATAAGACGTTTGATGTTCATCGCGGTGTCACGGCGAAGGTCACCTTCAACCATGTAGTCGCGGTCAATGGTCTCGCGGATGGACAGAACTTCCGAGTCGGAAAGTTCGTTCACACGGCGGGCAGCGTCGATATTGTTCTTTTCGACGATTTCCTGCGCGAACTTCGCACCGATACCATGAATGTACTGAAGCGCGATAACCACGCGCTTGTTCGTCGGGATGTTAACGCCAGCAATACGTGCCACGTTGGTCTCCATGTTGAGCGGCAGATGCACCATCCGGCCGCAGTGAATATGCCCGCGTCCGGTGGAGTCCGGCCCTTGCGGGTACGAAAATGCCGGGGCATGCCCGGCACAGAGAATGCCGGCCCCACTCAGGTGGAACCGGCGAAACTGTAAGGTAGAGCGCGTCGTTTAACGACTCTAAACCTTTTCGTCAAGTCCTTGCAGAACGGAATCTATGGACGCCTTGACGTCTTCGATAGACTGCATTCCGTCGATAACCGAAAGCAGGCCCGTCTTCTCGTAATACGGCACCACGACGGCGGTATCCCGATTGTATGCCTCGAGACGTTGCTTGAAGACTTCCGGGTCGTCGTCCTTGCGCACGGGTTGCCCCGAGGCCTTGGCCTCTTCCGCCCGCTTGATGATCCGGTCGACAAGCTTGGACTGGTCGACGCGCAGTTCAACAACCGCGTTCAGCTTCAGTCCGTTGGCAACAAGCATCTCGTCGAGCGCTTCCGCCTGCGCGAGCGTGCGCGGAAATCCGTCCAGGATGAAACCCGTTTTGGCATCATCCTCGGCAATCCGGTCCCGGATGATGCCGACCACGATCTCGTCCGAGACAAGACCGCCTAAATCCATGACTTCCTTGGCCTTGAGACCCACAGGGGTCTTGGCGGCGACCGCTGCCCGCAGCATGTCCCCGGTGGACAGCTGCGGAATTCCGTATTTCGTAACGAGGTGAGCGGCCTGTGTTCCCTTCCCCGCTCCTGGTGGTCCTACCAGAATGAGCCTCATCGACGTTTCCCCCTGAGCTTCGCTTTTTTCACCAGACCTTCATATTGGTGTGCAAGCAAGTGGCCCTGGATCTGCGACACAGTATCCATGGTAACACTCACCACAATCAACAATGAAGTGCCTCCGAAATAGAACGGAACGCCCGTCGCCGAAATGAGGAATTCGGGTAATAGACAAACGATGGTGATGTATATCGCACCGACCACTGTAATGCGTGTCAGCACATAGTCAATATACTGGGCTGTGCGCTCGCCCGGACGGATGCCCGGAATGAAGCCGCCATGCTTCTTCAGATTGTCCGCGGTGTCGCCCGGATTGAACACGATCGCGGTGTAGAAGAAACAGAAGAAGATGATCATCGCCGCATAGAAAATCATGAACAGCGGCTGGCCGTGACCGAGTGCCGCGGTGATGTAGGTCAGCCATTCATTGCCCGATCCCTGACCGAATCCGGACAATGTGGCCGGAACCAGCAGCAGCGAAGACGCGAAGATCGGCGGGATCACACCGGCCGTGTTGAGCTTCAGCGGCAGGAACGAGGTGTTGCCCTCGAACATGCGATTGCCCATCTGGCGCTTCGGATACTGGATCAGGAGCCGGCGCTGCGCCCGCTCCATGAACACGATGAACCCGATCACGGCCACAGCCAGGATGATCACGGCAAGGATGATCCAGGTCGCAAGCGATCCCTGTCGGCCAAGTTCGAGCGTCTGGATGACGGCCGAAGGCAGACCGGCGACGATACCGGCGAAGATGATCAGCGAGATGCCGTTGCCGATGCCGCGCGAGGTGATCTGTTCACCCAGCCACATCAGGAACATGGTGCCGCCGACAAGCGTGATCACAGTCGACGCACGGAAGAACCAGCCTGTCTCGGTGACGACATTGGCCGCCCCCTCGAGACCGACGGCGATGCCGTAAGCCTGGAAGGCAGCCAGTATCACGGTGCCGTAGCGGGTGTACTGGTTGATGACCTTGCGACCCTGCTCCCCTTCCTTCTTCATCTGCTCGAGCGACGGCACGACGGTCGTCATCAGCTGCATGATGATGGAAGCGGAAATATACGGCATGATGCCGAGGGCGAAGATCGCCATGCGCTCGACGGCACCGCCGGAGAACATGTTGAACATGCCGATGATGCCGGACTGGGCCTGGTTAAAGGCCTGCGCGAAGGCTTCCGGATTGATGCCGGGCAGCGGAATGTAAGTGCCCAGTCGATAAACCAAAAGCGCCCCCAGTGTGAACCAGATGCGCTTTTTGAGTTCTTCAGCCTTGGCGAAAGCTGAGAAATTGAGATTTGACGCCAGTTGCTCGGCGGCCGATGCCATGCCCTACTCCGCTCACATGCTTGCCCAGAAAATGGGTGAAACCCAGGCTGTTAAGCCTGGGCTCCGAGAACGGCAACCTTGCCGCCTGCTTTTTCAATCGCTTCGACTGCGCCCTTGGACGCGCCGGCGACTTCGAACGTTGCCGCCGAAGTGATCTCGCCGTTGGCGACGATACGCACGCCGTCACGGATCCGCTTGACCACACCGGCATCCTGCAGCGCCTTGACGGTAACCGTCTCGCTTGCATTCAGCTTGCCGGCATCGATCGCCTTTTGAACGCGGCCGATCGACACCGTGTTGTAGTCGTTCGCAAAGATGTTCGTGAAACCGCGCTTCGGCAGCCGGCGATGAAGCGGCATCTGACCGCCTTCAAAGCCTTTGATGGCAACACCGGAGCGGGATTTCTGACCTTTGACACCACGGCCACCGGTCTTGCCCTTGCCAGAGCCGATGCCGCGACCGACGCGGGTGCGGTCTTTCACGGCGCCTTCGTTGTCACGAAGTTCGTTGAGCTTCATGTCTTTTCTCCTCACCCCGACCTTATGCGTTGTCTTCGACGACGCGGACGAGATGCTGGACCTTGCTGATCATGCCGCGCACTTCGGGAGTGTCCTTCAGTGTGGAACGGCGGTGCATCTTATTCAGGCCGAGGCCGACAAGCGTCGCGCGCTGGTCCTTCGGACGGCGCAGCGGGCTGCCGGTCTGTTCGACCGTAACAGTCTTTTCGGTGTTCGCCATGGAACTTACCTTCTCTCAGCTGGGGACCGGAGCCGCCAAGGTCAAGCCTCGGCAGCAGCCGGAGCCGCTTCATCGGTGTTGTCACGACGCCGCGACTGCAAAACCGAGACCTTCAGGCCACGGCGGGCAGCGACGGAACGCGGGCTGTCTTCCTTGGTCAGCGCTGCGAATGTTGCGCGAACCATGTTGTAGGGGTTCGAAGTCCCCAGCGACTTGGCCACAACGTCCTGAACGCCGAGTGTTTCGAAAACGGCACGCATCGGGCCGCCTGCGATGATACCCGTACCTGCGGGAGCGGCACGCAGCAGCACCTTGCCGGCACCGTGACGGCCTTCCACATCGTGATGCAGGGTCCGGCCTTCACGCAGAGGCACACGAATCATCGTGCGCTTCGCAGCTTCCGTTGCCTTCCGGATGGCTTCCGGCACTTCCCGTGCCTTGCCATGACCGAAGCCGACCCGGCCCTTCTGATCACCAACCACTACCAGGGCGGCGAAGCCGAAACGACGGCCACCCTTGACCACCTTGGCAACGCGGTTGATGTGAACGAGCTTGTCGACGAATTCGCTGTCTCGCTCGTCGCGATCGCGATTATCCTGTCTCGCCATATTATCTGTCTTCCGTTCTTAAGAGCGCCAACGCGCGCTGGTCAGAATTCAAGTCCACCTTCGCGGGCCGCGTCAGCGAGCGCCTTGATGCGCCCATGAAACATGTACCCGCCCCGGTCGAACACGACCTGCTTGACGCCAGCGGCAACCGCGCGCTCGGCCACAAGCTTGCCAACGGCTGCAGCGGCAGCAACGTCGGCGCCTGTTTTCAGGCCGCCTTTGACATCGTTTTCGATCGTAGAGGCAGAGGCGATCGTATGCCCCTGCGCATCGTCGATGATCTGGGCATAGATCTGCTTCGACGACCGGAAGATAGAAAGGCGCGGACGACCGTTCGCGGCTTTCTTGATCGAACGGCGCACGCGATCGCGGCGGCGCTCGAAAGCTTGTTTGCTGTTCGCCATGATCCTGATCCGTTACTTCTTCTTGCCTTCTTTGCGAACGATGAATTCGTCCGCATAACGAACGCCTTTGCCCTTGTAGGGCTCCGGCGGGCGGAAATCCCGGATTTCAGCAGCAACCTGCCCGACACGCTGTTTGTCGGTGCCGGCGATGCTGATTTCCGTCGGTTTCGCGCACACGATGTCGATGCCTTCCGGGATCGGATAGACAACATCGTGGGAGAAACCGAGAGCCAGCTGAAGGTTCTTACCCTGGACCTGTGCGCGGTAACCGACACCGGTGATGGCAAGGTCTTTCTTGAAGCCTTCCGTCACCCCGGTGATCAGGTTCGACACCATGGTCCGGCTCATGCCCCACATGGAGCGGGCCGGCTTGGTGGTGTTGCGCGGATCAATCTTGATTCCGTCATCAGTCATTTCGGCCAGAACAAGATCATTGAGCACGAAGGACTTTTCACCCTTCGGACCCTTGATCGTAACCGTCTGACCGTCGATCGATGCCGTTACCCCGCTTGGCACGGGGACTGGCTTTTTGCCAATACGAGACATGTGACCAACCTTGTCGTTGTTTCAAAGGCGAGGCTGCCGCATCAGAAGACGCGGCAGAGAACCTCACCACCTACATTTTCATCCCGCGCCTGATGGTCGCTCATGACGCCGCGCGGGGTCGAGATGATCGACACGCCCAGGCCATTGGAGACATGCGGGATGTTACGCACCGAGGAGTACACCCGGCGGCCCGGCTTGGATACGCGCTCAATCGTGCGGATCACAGGCTCGCCGTCGAAATACTTCAGTTCGATTTCCAACTCGGACTTGCCGCCCTCGTATTCAACCGTGGTGTAGCCACGGATGTAACCCTCTTTGGCGAGCACATCAAGTACGTGCGCGCGCAATTTGGAATTTGGTGAATTGACCTTGTTCTTGCGACGCATCTGCGCGTTGCGAATCCGGGTCAGCATATCCCCCAACGGATCAGAAATTGCCATCGGAGTTTCTCCTTACCAGCTCGACTTGACCAGGCCCGGGATCTTGCCCAGGGAACCCAGTTCACGAAGCGCAATACGCGACATCCTCAACTTGCGGTAATAACCGCGCGGACGGCCGGACACTTCGCAACGGTTGCGAACGCGGTTCGGCGCGGAGTTCCGCGGCAGTTTCGCCAGTTTCAGACGGGCATTGTAGCGCTCTTCCAGGGTCAGGCTTTCGTCTTTAGCCATCGCCTTCAGAGCACCGCGCTTCTCTGCATATTTCTTGACAAGCTTCTCGCGGCGCTTGTTTTTCTCGATTGCGCTTTTCTTCGCCATCGTCGTTCCCTTCCTTGCCCGTTACTTCGTGAACGGGAAGTTGAACGCGCGCAGCAGCTCGCGCGCTTCGTCATCCGTCGGCGCCGTCGTGCAAACGATCACGTCCATGCCCCAGATCTGGTCGACCTTGTCGTACTCAATTTCCGGAAACACGATGTGTTCCTTGATGCCCATGGCGTAGTTGCCGCGACCGTCAAAGCTCTTCGGATTCAGGCCCCGGAAGTCACGCACGCGCGGCAGCGCGATGGTGATCAGACGGTCCATGAATTCGAACATCTGCTGGCGGCGCAGGGTCACCTTGACACCAAGCGGCATGCCCTCACGGACCTTGAAGGTCGCAATGGACTTTTTCGCCTTGGTGATGACCGGCTTCTGACCGGCAATTGCCGCCAGGTCTTCAGCTGCGATACGCGCCTTCTTGGAGTCGCTTACCGCCTCACCGACACCGATGTTGAGGACGATCTTTTCCAGCTGCGGAACCTGCATGACGTTCTTGTACTGGAACTTCTCGAGAAGCTGCTTGCGCACGACTTCATCGTAATGCGTCTTCAGACGCGGGACGTTTGTGGTCTCAGCCATCGATCAGGTCTCCCGAGCGCTTGGCCACACGGACCTTGGTACCATCGTCCTGCACCTTGAAGCCGACACGAGTCGCCTTGCCGTCGGTGGGATCGATCAGCGCGAGATTGGAAAGGTGGATCGGAGCTTCCTTGGCAACGATACCAGCTTCCTGGTTCTGCGACTGTTTCTGGTGGCGGCGGACCATGTTGATCCCGCGAACCAAGGCCTTGTTGTCGGCGGTCACCATCTGGATGACTTCGCCTGACTTGCCCTTGTCACGGCCGGTCAGTACGACCACCGTGTCGCCTTTTTTAATTTTCGCAGCCATCAGAGCACCTCCGGCGCGAGCGAAATGATCTTCATATGGTTCTTTGCGCGGAGTTCACGCGGCACTGGTCCGAAAATACGGGTGCCGACCGGCTCCTTGTTGTTGTTCACCAGCACGGCCGCATTGCGGTCGAACCGGATCACGCTGCCATCGGGACGGCGGATATCCTTAGCCGTGCGCACGACGACAGCCTTCATCACGTCGCCCTTTTTGACGCGCCCCCGCGGAATTGCCTCTTTGACGGACACGACAATGATGTCGCCGACCTTGGCATATTTACGCTTGGAGCCGCCGAGCACTTTGATGCACATGACACGACGCGCGCCGGAATTATCGGCGACGTTGAGGTTTGTTTGCATCTGAATCATGACTGGCTGCCTTGTTCTTCTATCGGCGCACGGGTCACGGGCGCCTGATGCTCACTCATGAACAGAGGTCACTGGGTGACCACGGTCCAACGTTTGTTTTTCGAAATCGGCGAGCACTCTTCAATCTGAACAGAGTCGCCGACCTTGTACTGGTTTGCTTCGTCATGCGCACGGTACTTCTTGGTCCGGCGCACAGTCTTCTTCAGCAGCGGGTGTGTAAAGCGACGCTCCACATTCACCGTTACCGTCTTGTCATTGGCGTCGCTGACAACGGTGCCCTGCAGGATACGCTTCGGCATGGCCGTCTCCTTACGCGTTCGCCGTCACACGCTTTTCGCGTATGATCGTCTGGATACGCGCGATGTCGCGGCGGATTTGCCGGACTCGCGCAGTGTTTTCAAGCTGACCCGTTGCCCTCTGGAAGCGCAGGTTGAACTGCTCTTTCTTCAGGCCCTCGAGCTCACTGCGGAGCTCGTCGGGGGTCTTGGCCCGTACATCGGTCGCCTTCATGGCTCTAACTCCTAGCGTGCCTTACTCGCCGATACGCTGAACGAAACGGCACTTGATCGGCAGCTTGGCGGCAGCAAGACGCATGGCTTCACGCGCAATGTCTTCCGGCACGCCGTCAATTTCAAACATGATCCGGCCTGGCTTGACGCGGCAAGCCCAATAGTCCGGAGAACCCTTACCCTTACCCATACGGACTTCAGCAGGTTTCGAAGAAACCGGCACGTCCGGGAAGATCCGGATCCAAACCCGACCCGCACGTTTCATGTGACGGGTCATAGCACGACGGGCCGCTTCGATCTGACGCGCCGTAACACGCTCCGGCTCCATAGCCTTCAGACCGAATGCGCCGAAGTTGAGGTCAGTGCCCCCCTTCGACAAGCCGTGAATGCGGCCTTTGTGCTGCTTGCGGAACTTTGTGCGCTTCGGTTGCAGCATCGTTCTTCTCTCGTCTTTCTGTTCTTACGAGCGGCAGGCAGCTTGAATTAAGCTGCGCGCTCGCGGCCCCGATCCCGGCGTCCGCCGCGATCACCCTGATGTCCTTCGGAAGCAGCGGTCGCACGGCGTTCGGACGCCATCGGGTCGTGCTCCAGAATTTCACCCTTGAAGATCCAGACCTTCACACCGCACACGCCGTAAGCCGTATGCGCGCTTGCCACACCGTAGTCGATGTCGGCACGAAGGGTATGAAGCGGCACGCGGCCTTCGCGGTACCATTCGATACGTGCGATTTCCGCGCCGCCGAGACGGCCGCCGCAGTTGATCCGAATGCCCTGGGCACCGAGACGCATGGCGGACTGGACAGCCCGCTTCATGGCACGGCGGAAGGCAACACGGCGCTCAAGCTGCTGAGCGATCGAAGCGGCAACCAGGGTCGCATCAACTTCCGGCTTGCGCACTTCAACGATGTTGAGATGCACTTCCGAATTGGTGATTTCGGCGATCTTCTTGCGAAGACGCTCGATGTCCGCACCCTTCTTGCCGATGACCACACCCGGACGACCGGAATGGATGGACACGCGGCACTTCTTGTGCGGACGCTCGATGACGACCTTGGACACAGCAGCCTGCTTGAGTTCCTTGAGAAGGAACTCACGGATGCGGAAATCCTCGTGCAGAAGATCACCGTATTCGTTCTTGTTCGCGAACCAGCGCGAATCCCAGGTGCGGTTGATCCCGAGGCGCATGCCGATCGGGTTTGTCTTGTGTCCCATCAGGCAGTCTCCTCAAGTTCACGCACAACGATGGTCAGGTTCGAGAAAGGTTTCTCGATCCGGCCGACACGTCCGCGTGCACGGGCCTGGAACCGCTTGATGACAAAAGCCTTGCCAACATGAGCTTCGGCAACCACGAGGTTGTCGATGTCCAGGTCATGATTGTTTTCCGCGTTTGCGACGGCTGACATCAAAGTCTTCTTGACGTCATCAGAAATACGCTTGCGGGAGAATGTCAGGTCCGCAATCGCGGATCCGACCTTTTTTCCGCGGATCGAAGCCGCAACGAGGTTCAGCTTGCGCGGCGAAACGCGCAGCATGCGGGTCATTGCCCGAGCCTCGTTGTCAGCGAGCGTCCGCTCACGCTTCGGCTTGCCCATCGTTACTTCCTCTTCGCCTTCTTGTCGGCGCCGTGTCCGTAATAGGTCCGGCTGGGCGAAAACTCGCCGAGCTTGTGACCGATCATGTCTTCAGACACCAGCACCGGAACGTGCTTTTGACCGTTGTAGACGCCGAAGGTCAAACCGACGAACTGCGGCAGGACGGTCGAGCGGCGGCTCCAGGTCTTGATGACCTCGTTCCGGCCGGACTCACGTACCTTGTCCGCTTTCTTCAGCAGATACCCGTCGACAAACGGACCTTTCCAGATCGAACGTGCCACGATCCTTGTCCTTTACTTCTTGCGCGCGTGACGGCTGCGGACGATATACTTATCGGTCTGCTTGTTGCGCCGCGTGCGCTTGCCTTTGGTCGGTTTACCCCAGGGAGTAACCGGATGACGTCCACCGGAAGTCCGGCCTTCACCACCGCCATGCGGGTGGTCGATCGGGTTCATGGCAACACCGCGTGTGTGCGGACGAATGCCAAGCCAGCGGGAACGGCCTGCCTTGCCGAGGTTCACATTGGAGTGGTCCGGGTTGGACACGGCGCCAATGGTGGCCATGCAGGTGCCGAGAACACGGCGCTGCTCGCCTGACATCAGGCGCAGAGTTGTGTAGCCCTGGTCGCGACCGACGATCTGGACGAACGCACCGGCAGAACGAGCGATCTGGGCGCCCTTGCCCGGCTTCAGCTCGATGTTGTGCACGATCGTACCGACCGGAATGCGTGACAGCGGCGCGGCATTGCCGGGCTTCACGTCGACGCTTTCACCAGCGACAACCGCGTCGCCGACAGCCAGGCGCTGCGGCGCCAGGATGTAGCTCAGCTCGCCGTCTTCGTAACGGATCAGAGCGATGAATGCGGTCCGGTTCGGATCGTATTCGAGACGCTCGACCGTTGCCGGCACATCCCACTTGCGACGCTTGAAGTCGACAAGACGGTAAGTCCGCTTGTGACCGCCACCGCGGTTCGGAGACGTCAGACGGCCGGTGTTGTTACGACCGCCGCTTTTGGACAGACCCTCGGTAAGGGTCTTGACCGGCTTGCCCTTCCACAGACCTGCGCGATCAACTTGAACAAGCTGACGGCGGCCTGGGGACGTTGGGTTGAATGTCTTGAGTGCCATTTTCTTAAAGTCCCCGCCTTAGAGCCCGGTGGTCACGTCGATGCCGTGACCTTCCTGCAGCGTTACGACGGCCTTCTTGAAGTCGGACTGACGGCCCAGACGTCCACGGAAGCGCTTGACCTTGCCCTTGCGGACCAGGGTGTTCACAGCCGTGACCTTGACACCGAACAACGCTTCGATTGCGGCCTTGATTTCCGGCTTCGTCGCATCATTTGCAACTTTGAAGACAACCTTGTTCTCTTCGGAAGCCATCGTCGACTTTTCGGTGATTACCGGGCCGACGATCTTGTCGTAGTGAGGAAGATTGCTCATTTGAAGCGCTCCTCGAGTGCCGACAGCGCTGCCTTGGTCAACACCAGGGTGTTGGCCCGCAGGATGTCGTAAACGTTGATGCCCTGAACCGGCAGCACATCCAGATGCGGAATGTTGCGTGAGGCCAGTGCGAAGTTTGTGTCAACCTCGGCGCCGTCGATCACCAGGGCACTTGTCAGTCCGAGCTTTTCGAGCTGGGCCTTGAGTGCCTTGGTCTTCGCTTCGGCTGCCTTGGCATCCTCGACAACAACGATGCTGTCCGCCCGGGCTTTCGCCGACAGGACATGCTTCAGGCCGAGGGCGCGAACCTTCTTGGGCAGCTCATGGCCATGATCGCGAACGACCGGACCGAATGCTCTGCCGCCACCGCGGAACTGCGGGGCCTTCTTGTTGCCGTGACGCGCGCCGCCGGAGCCTTTCTGACGGACGAATTTCTTCGTCGTGCCGGAAACTTCCGAACGGCCAAGCGTCTTGTGGGTGCCGGCCTGGCGTTTCGCCAGCTGCCAGCGCACCACACGGTGGATCAAATCGGTGCGCGGCTCGAGACCGAAGATCTCGTCAGACACCGTGATCGAACCGGCCGCCCCACCTGCGAGGGTCTTGACCTGGAGTTCCATCACTCACTCTCCTTCCCGGCGGCCGCAGTCGCTTCGGATGCCTTGAATGCACCCGGAACCGGAACGTTTTCCGGCAGCGCCTTTTTGATCGCGTCGCGGACCTGGATCCAGCCGCCCTTGGCGCCCGGAACAGAGCCCTCGACCATGATCAGGCCACGCTCAACATCAGTGCGCACAACCTTGAGGTTCTGCGTGGTCACGCGGGCATCGCCCATGTGACCGGCCATCTTCTTGCCCTTGAACACACGGCCCGGGTCCTGACACTGACCGGTTGAACCGTGTGCACGGTGCGAGACCGAGTTACCGTGCGTCGCACGGCCACCACCGAAGTTGTGACGCTTCATCGCACCGGCAAAACCCTTACCGATGGATGTACCCGTCACGTCGACGAACTGGCCCTCGACGTAGTGATCGGCGGTCAGCTCTGAGCCGACGTCGATCAGGTTGTCCGCGGTGACGCGGAATTCAACCACGGTCCGCTTCGGCTCGACCTTTGCAACGGCAAAGTGGCCGCGCAACGCCTTCGGCGTGTTTTTGACTTTACGGGTACCGGCACCGAGTTGCAGTGCAGTGTAACCATTTTTTTCGTCAGTCCGGTGGGCTACCACCTGGCAATTTTCCAGCCGCAGAACGGTGACCGGAACATGCTCGCCTGCATCATTATAGATGCGGGTCATGCCCACTTTCTGAGCGATCACTCCAGAACGCATGGATGTGTTCCCTTCGACCCGGCTTAAAGCTTGATCTCGACGTCGACACCAGCGGCGAGGTCGAGCTTCATGAGCGCGTCCACGGTCTGGGGCGTCGGATCAACGATGTCGAGAAGACGCTTATGCGTGCGCATCTCGAACTGATCGCGGCTTTTCTTATCGATATGCGGTCCGCGAAGCACAGTGTACTTCTCGATCCGCGTCGGCAGTGGCACGGGACCCCGTACCTGAGCACCGGTCCGCTTGGCCGTATTGACGATCTCCTTGGTGGAGGCGTCCAGAATACGGTGGTCAAACGCCTTGAGGCGGATCCGGATATTCTGACCGTTCATTGTTATTGTTCCCAATAAGACTGCGGGCCTGCCCGCGTAACATGTTCAGTTCTGCCGGCAGGCCCGGCGGTCGATTACTCGATGATCGATGCGACGACGCCGGCGCCGACGGTACGGCCGCCTTCGCGGATCGCGAAACGCAGGCCTTCTTCCATGGCGATCGGAACGATCAGTTCAACGTCAACGGAGACGTTGTCGCCCGGCATCACCATTTCCGTGCCTTCCGGCAGCGACACCACACCGGTCACGTCCGTCGTACGGAAGTAGAACTGCGGACGGTAGTTGGTGAAGAACGGAGTATGACGGCCGCCCTCTTCCTTGGTGAGGATGTAAGCCTCGGCCTTGAACTTCGTGTGCGGGGTCACAGAACCCGGCTTGCACAGAACCTGGCCGCGCTCCACGTCTTCACGGGCAACACCGCGGATCAGCGCGCCGATGTTGTCGCCCGCTTCACCGCTGTCCAGCAGCTTGCGGAACATTTCAACGCCGGTAACCGTCGTCTTCGTGGTGTCCTTGATGCCGACAATCTCGACTTCCTCGCCAACCTTGACGATGCCGCGCTCGACACGGCCGGTCACGACGGTGCCGCGGCCGGAGATCGAGAACACGTCTTCGATCGGCATCAGGAACGGCATGTCCTTCGGACGCTCCGGAGTCGGGATGTACGCGTCGACCTGAGCCATCAGCTCGCGGATCGCGTCACGGCCAATGGCCGGATCGCGGTTTTCCACGGCTGCCAGCGCCGAACCCTTGACGATCGGAATGTCGTCGCCAGGATACTCGTAGGAGGACAGAAGTTCGCGGATTTCCATTTCGACGAGCTCGAGAAGCTCTTCGTCGTCGACCTGGTCAACCTTGTTCATGAACACCACAAGTGCCGGAACGCCAACCTGACGGGCAAGCAGGATGTGCTCGCGGGTCTGCGGCATCGGGCCGTCTGCGGAAGACACCACAAGGATGCCGCCGTCCATCTGCGCGGCGCCCGTGATCATGTTCTTCACATAGTCGGCGTGGCCAGGGCAATCAACGTGAGCATAGTGACGGTTTTCCGTCTCGTACTCGACATGCGCCGTGGAGATCGTGATCCCGCGCGCCTTTTCTTCAGGCGCACCATCGATCTCGTCGTAGGCTTTTGCTTCGGCTCCGCCGGTCTCCGCCAGCGTCATCGTGATCGCTGCGGTCAACGTCGTCTTGCCATGGTCAACGTGGCCAATCGTGCCAATGTTAACGTGCGGCTTCGTGCGCTCAAATTTTGCTTTCGCCATCGGATTACTCCGTTTCTCTATTTCTTTATGACTTCAAGAGGTCGGGGTCAGGCGTATTTCGCCTGAACCTCTTCGGCGACCGCCTGCGGCACCTGTTCGTAGTGATCGAAAACCATCGAATACTGGGCACGGCCCTGGGACATCGACCGCAAGTTGTTCACGTAGCCAAACATGTTGGCCAGCGGGACCATTGCGGTAATGACCGTGACAACGCCGCGGTTTTCCGTTCCGGCAATCTGGCCGCGACGGGAATTCAAGTCGCCGATCACGTCACCCATGTAGTCTTCAGGGGTGACGACCTCGACCTTCATGATCGGCTCGAGCAGTTTCGGACCGGCCTTCTGGATACCTTCGCGGAAACCGGCACGACCGGCGATTTCGAAGGCGAGAACGGACGAGTCAACATCATGATAGGCGCCGTCGATCAGGGTTGCCTTGATGTCGAGCATCGGGAACCCGGCGATCGGACCGGAAGACATGACACTTTCAATACCCTTGGTGACACCCGGAATGTATTCTTTCGGGATGTTGCCGCCAACGATCTTGCTCTCGAAGACGTAGCCTGCATTCGGCTCGGCCGGCTCGAGGACCAGCTTGATACGGGCGAACTGGCCGGAACCACCGGACTGCTTCTTGTGGGTATAGTCCACTTCGGCAGTCTTGGTGATGGTTTCGCGGTAAGCCACCTGAGGTGCGCCGATATTCGCTTCGACCTTGAACTCGCGCTTCATGCGATCGACGATGATGTCCAGGTGCAGCTCGCCCATGCCGGCGATGATGGTCTGACCGGATTCTTCATCAGTCTTGACTCGGAAGGACGGATCCTCGGCTGCCAGACGGTTGAGCGCGAGGCCCATTTTTTCCTGGTCGCTCTTGGTCTTCGGCTCGACGGCGATCTCGATCACCGGCTCGGGGAATTCCATGCGCTCCAGGATCACCGGCTTCAGCGGGTCACACAGGGTGTCGCCGGTCGTGGTGTCCTTGAGACCCGCGATCGCCACGATGTCGCCGGCATAGGCCACATCGATGTCTTCACGCGAGTTGGAGTGCATCTGCATCATCCGGCCGACGCGCTCACGCTTGTCTTTCACGGTGTTGAGCAGGGACGTGCCCTTGTTCAGAACACCGGAATAGATGCGGCAGAACGTCAGCGAACCGACAAACGGATCGTTTGCGATCTTGAAGGCCAACAGACCGAGCGGCTCTTCATCGGAAGACTTGCGAATGATTTCGGCGTCGGTCTTCGGATCAATGCCCTTGATGTCCGGAACTTCAACCGGGCTGGGCAGGTAGTCGACAACAGCATCAAGCAGCGGTTGAACGCCCTTGTTCTTGAATGCAGAACCGCAGAAAACCGGAACAAATTCGGTGCTGATCGTACCCTTGCGGATCAATTTCTTGATCGTGTCCAAGTCCGGCTCTTCACCTTCCAGGTAGGCTTCCATGACGGCTTCGTCGATTTCGACAACCGTTTCGATCAGGGCATCGCGCGCTTCCTGAGCACGGTCGACCAGATCGGCCGGGATATCGACCACATCCCATGCGGCGCCGAGATTTTCGGACTGCCAGATGAGGGCCTTCATCTCGAGAACGTCGACGAGACCGGCGAATTCGCTTTCCGCACCGACCGGGATCTGCATGACCAGCGGCTTCGCACCGAGGCGATCCTTGATCATCTTCACGCAGCGATCGAAATCGGCGCCCAGCTTGTCCATCTTGTTGACGAAGATCATCCGCGGGACGTGATATTTGTCGGCCTGGCGCCAGACAGTCTCGGTCTGAGGCTCGACGCCGGCATTTGCGTCCAGAAGGGCGACGGCACCGTCGAGCACACGCAGGGACCGTTCAACTTCAATGGTGAAGTCGACGTGGCCAGGGGTGTCGATGATGTTCAGGCGCTTTTCTTTCCAGAAAGCGGTCGTTGCAGCAGACGTGATCGTGATGCCACGCTCCTGCTCCTGCTCCATCCAGTCCATGGTGGCTGCGCCGTCATGAACTTCGCCGATCTTGTGGCTCTTGCCGGTGTAGTAGAGGATCCGCTCCGTCGTGGTGGTCTTCCCTGCATCGATGTGAGCCATGATGCCGAAGTTGCGGTAGTCCTCGATATTATGCGTGCGCGACATAGCGTCAGCCCTTCGAAGTCACAAATTACCAGCGATAGTGCGAGAACGCGCGGTTGGCGTCTGCCATCCGGTGCGTGTCTTCGCGCTTCTTGACTGCGGTACCACGGCCGTTTGCCGCATCGAGCAGTTCGCCGGACAGGCGATCGACCATCGTGGTCTCGTTGCGATTGCGCGCGGCCGTGATCAGCCAGCGGATCGCAAGTGCCTGACGGCGCTCGACACGAACCTCGACTGGAACCTGGTAGGTCGCACCACCGACGCGGCGGGAGCGAACTTCCACCTGCGGCATTACGTTCTCAAGAGCCGCATGGAACACCTCGATCGGGTTCTCGCGAGCCTTGTTCTCGACAACGTCGAAGGCACCGTAGACGATGCGCTCGGCTGCGGACTTCTTGCCGTCGTACATGATCGAGTTCATGAACTTGGTGACGACAGTGTCCCCGAATTTCGGATCCGGGTTGATTTCGCGTTTTTCAGCGCGGTGACGACGGGACATCTTGTGTGCTCCTTACTTCGGCCGCTTGGCGCCGTATTTCGAACGACGCTGCTTACGATCCTTAACGCCCTGGGTATCGAGCACACCACGGATGATGTGGTAGCGCACACCCGGCAAATCCTTGACGCGGCCGCCACGGATCATCACCACCGAGTGTTCCTGAAGGTTGTGACCTTCACCCGGGATGTAGCCGATGACTTCGAAGCCGTTGGTCAGGCGGATCTTGGCCACCTTACGCAGAGCCGAGTTCGGCTTCTTCGGAGTCGTCGTGTAGACGCGGGTGCAAACACCACGCTTCTGAGGGCAGGCCTCCATGGCCGGCACCTTGTTCCGCTTCGGCGGATCTTTCCGCGGCTTGCGGATCAACTGGTTGATGGTCGGCATTCTTTGCCCTTTACCTTGTCCATCCAAAAATTCGTATGCAACTGCAGTCCCCGCTGACCCTGCTGCCCGACAAGACATGCAAAATCGCGCCCGCGCGCTCTCGAAAGAGCGGCCGGCGCTGCGAAAAACCAGAGGACCACGAGTTGCCCCGCAGTCATGCAATCGACGCGTATTCGCCTATGTAACCCGGCAGCGTTTAAGAGGATTGGGTCCTGCGCCTTGGTCAGCGCTGGACGGGTTCACTCTTACCGCCTGCCCTTGGGATGCGCGGAAACTACTCATATGCACCCATTGCGTCAAGTGCTTTGTCGAAAAAACCGCGCTTCTGCGCATCAGGCCAGGTCGCCCTCATTTTCCGCAATGTTTCCGGCAACATATGATGTGTCTGTGCGTGTTTGTGACGGGCTTTTTGTAATTTTGTTTCACGCCCGTCATCACCATCCCGTCCGAAACTGAATTGGATGTTAAGAGGGTGAGTCAAAACGGGGCGTCCGGGCTTCCAACGGCGCACCAGAATCGTCCGACGTACCCTGTGCGCAACTGATTCCGCTTGCCTCCATCGCTCCCCCGGCTCCGCCGCAACGAGAGACCGGTACCGAAGCCCCCTTCCCCGCCGGGCCTGCTTCAGCCACTCCCGGCACCGGCGCGGTGCCGGCGATCGTCCGGGCTCAGTCGGAAATCGTGACGATGGCCACATTGCCGGACAGCGCATCCTGGTAGGCGCTTTCATACACCGGATCGTCCGGTTCCCCGTCCATCACGCCGATCTGTTCCAGCTCCGCTTCGGCAAATCCTTGCGAGGAGAGCGACTCCAGGGTCTTGCGGACCGCATCGTCTTCATCCGGTGCCTTCAGCAGCGCATGCACGGTGATCGCGTGCTCGGGCGAGGCCTCTTCGTTTTCCCAGACCCGGCCGATGACGATGTAGACCACCGGATCCAGTTCGAGTTCATTGTCATTCATGTTTCCGGCCTCCTGTTGCGACCATTCTAAAAGAAAGGCCGCCCGGAGGCGGCCTTTTTCGATCGTTTGTCGGAGCACCGGTTACTCGGCCGCTCCGCTCATGTCCTCCAGAAGCCCTTCCGCGGCGCTGTCCGAAGACTGCTGACGTTGTGCTTCCTGGATCAGGTCGTCGCGGTGCGAGGCGATCTTGCGGATACGCTTCATCACCCCGCCGGTACCGGCAGGGATCAGACGCCCGACGATCACGTTCTCCTTGAGGCCGACCAGCGGGTCGGTCTTGCCGTTGACAGCCGCATCGGTCAGGACGCGTGTCGTCTCCTGGAAGGAGGCGGCGGAGAAGAACGACCGGGTCTGCAGGGACGCCTTGGTGATCCCGAGCAGGACCGGGCTGCCCTTGGCCGGGTCGCGCGCATTGTCGACCGCCTTGCGGTTGGCCTCTTCGAAGTCGAGCTTGTCGACCTGCTCTCCCGAGAAGAACTCGGTTTCGCCAGGATCGGTGATCTCGATCTTCTGCAGCATCTGCCGGACAATCACCTCGATGTGCTTGTCGTTGATGGTCACGCCCTGCAGACGGTAGACTTCCTGGATCTCGTTGACGAGATAGGCGGCGAGCGCTTCCACGCCCTTCACGGCCAGAATGTCATGCGGTGCCGGGTTGCCGTCGAGGATATACTCCCCCTTCTCGATGGCATCGCCTTCCTGAAGATGGAAGTGCTTGCCTTTCGGGATGAGGTATTCGACGGGCTCGGCACCCTCCTCGGACGGCTCGATGATGACGCGGCGCTTGTTCTTGTAATCCCGGCCGAACCGGATCGTGCCATCGATTTCGGCGATGATCGCATGATCCTTGGGACGGCGGGCCTCGAACAGTTCCGCAACACGCGGCAGACCACCGGTGATGTCCTTCGTCTTGGCGCTTTCCAGGGGAATACGCGCCAGAACGTCACCGGCCTTGACCACGGAGCCGGGCTGCACGGAGAGAACCGCGTCGACCGACAGCATCAGCCGGGCGTCCGAGCCACGCTGGTTTTTCTGAATCGCACCCTTGTCGTCCTTGACGACAATGGCAGGTTTCAGATCGACGCCGCGCGGTGTGGACCGCCAGTCGATGACGATACGTTTGGTGATGCCGGTCGCCTCGTCGGCGGTTTCCTGCATGGAAGCACTGTCGACCAGGTCCTCGAAGTCCACGACACCGTCGACTTCCGCGAGCATCGGCCGTGTGTACGGATCCCACTCGGCAATCCGCTGGCCGCGCTTGACCGCATCGCCCTCGTCTACATGCAGCCTGGAACCATAGGCAACCCGGTGCACGGCACGCTCGTTGTCGTCGCTGTCGATGACAACGATGGACATGTTGCGGACCATGGCAATCAGGTTTCCGTCAGAGTCCCGCTGAACCGACCGGTTGCGGATCTTGATGGTTCCGTCGACGTTGGACTCGATGAACGAGCTGTCGACAACCTGCGCCGTACCGCCGATGTGGAACGTCCGCATCGTCAGCTGGGTGCCGGGCTCACCGATGGACTGCGCGGCAATGACGCCAACAGCCTCACCAAGGTTGACCGGTGTCCCGCGGGCAAGGTCACGGCCGTAGCAGGTCCCGCACACGCCGGTTTCCGTCTCACAGGTCAGAACCGAACGGATCTTGATCTGCTGAACCTTGGCTGCCTCTATGACTTCAACGTCCTTCTCGTCGATCAGCGTGCCTCTGGCAACGATGAGCTCGCCGGTCTGGTTGTTGAAGACATCCTCAGCGGTCGTACGACCGAGAACGCGCATGCCCAGGGAGGCGATGACGTTACCGGCATCGACGATCGGGGCGACGGTAATGCCGCGTGTCGAACCGCAGTCCGGCTCCAGGATGATCGAATCCTGCGCGACATCCACCAGACGGCGGGTCAGGTAACCTGAGTTCGCCGTCTTCAGGGCGGTATCGGCCAGACCCTTACGGGCACCGTGGGTGGAGTTGAAGTACTCCAGAACCGACAGGCCTTCCTTGAAGTTCGAGATGATCGGGTTCTCGATGATCGATCCGTCCGGCTTGGCCATCAGACCACGCATGCCGGCCAGCTGTTTCATCTGCTGGGGCGAACCACGGGCACCGGAGTGAGACATCATGTAGACCGAGTTCATCGGTTTCTGACGGCCAGTCTCCTCATTGATCTGGACCGCCTTGATGCGGGCCATCATCTCGTCGGCAATCTTGTCGGTGCATTTCGCCCAGGCGTCGACGACCTTGTTGTACTTCTCGCCCTGGGTGATCAGGCCGTCATTGTACTGCTGCTCGTATTCGGTCGCCAGCGCGGAGGTTTCCGCCACCAGGTTCTGCTTGGTGTCCGGGATGACCATGTCGTCCATGCCGAAGGAAATGCCGGCGTTACAGGCATTCTTGAAGCCAAGCTGCATGATCCGGTCACAGAAGATGACCGTCTCCTTCTGACCGCAGGCCCGATAGACCGTGTCGATCATCTTGGAGATGTCTTTCTTGGTCATCAGCTTGTTGCAGGCGTCGAAAGGCACCTCGAAATGCTTCGGCAGCAGTTCCGCGATCAGCATCCGGCCCGGGGTCGTCTCGAAGATCTCCGAGGTCGGATTGCCGTCCGCATCAATGGACTTGAACCGTCCCTTGATCTTGGAATGCAGCGTGATGACCTTGTTGGCGAGCGCATGATGGATCTCGCCGATGTCGCCGAAGGCCATGCCTTCACCCGGCTCCTTCTCCGCCATGATGGAGAGGTAGTAGAGACCCAGAACAATATCCTGCGAAGGCACGATGATCGGGCCACCGTTTGCCGGGTGCAGGATGTTGTTGGTCGACATCATCAGCGTGCGTGCTTCCAGCTGGGCTTCCAGCGAAAGCGGCACGTGAACAGCCATCTGGTCACCGTCGAAGTCGGCGTTGAAGGCCGAACAGACGAGTGGATGCAGCTGGATGGCCTTGCCCTCGATCAGCGTCGGCTCGAAGGCCTGAATGCCGAGACGGTGCAGGGTCGGCGCACGGTTCAGAAGAACCGGATGCTCACGGATGACTTCGTCGAGGATGTCCCAGACTTCCGGGCGTTCCTTTTCGACCAGCTTCTTGGCCTGCTTGACCGTGGAGGAAAAGCCCTTGGCGTCGAGGCGCGAATAGATGAACGGCTTGAACAGTTCAAGCGCCATCTTCTTCGGCAAGCCGCACTGATGCAGCTTCAGCTCCGGACCCACGGTGATCACCGAACGGCCGGAATAGTCGACGCGCTTGCCGAGCAGGTTCTGCCGGAAGCGGCCCTGCTTGCCCTTGAGCATGTCGGACAGGGACTTCAGCGGACGCTTGTTGGCACCGGTGATGACCCGGCCGCGGCGGCCGTTGTCGAACAGGGCGTCAACGGACTCCTGCAGCATGCGCTTTTCGTTCCGGATGATGATGTCCGGAGCACGCAGTTCCATCAGGCGGCGCAGACGGTTGTTCCGGTTGATCACGCGGCGGTACAGATCGTTCAGATCCGACGTCGCGAACCGGCCACCATCCAGGGGCACGAGCGGGCGCAGATCCGGCGGGATCACCGGAACCACGGTCATGATCATCCATTCGGGCCGGTTGCCCGATTCCATGAATGCTTCGATGACCTTGAGACGCTTGGCCAGCTTCTTCGGCTTCAGTTCGGTTGTCGCCTCGGCGATTTCCTGACGCAGCTTTTCGCTTTCGCGCTCAAGATCCATGCTCATCAGGATCTCGCGGATCGCCTCTGCGCCGATCATCGCGGTGAAGGCATCCTCACCGTATTCGTCCTGGGCGGCGACGAAATCTTCTTCCGAGAGCAACTGATGCTGCTTGAGCGGGGTCAGGCCCGGCTCGAGCACCACGTAGTTCTCGAAATAAAGAACGCGTTCCAGATCCTTCAGCGTCATGTCGAGCAGCAGACCGATGCGGCTCGGCAGGGACTTCAGGAACCAGATATGCGCGACCGGAGCCGCCAGTTCGATATGGCCCATGCGTTCACGGCGGACCCGCGACAGGGTGACTTCAACGCCACACTTTTCGCAGATGACGCCCTTGTACTTCATGCGCTTGTACTTGCCGCAAAGACATTCGTAGTCCTTGATCGGGCCGAAGATGCGTGCGCAGAACAGGCCGTCGCGTTCCGGCTTGAACGTGCGGTAGTTGATGGTCTCCGGCTTTTTGATTTCGCCGAACGACCAGGACAGGATCTTTTCCGGGCTCGCCAGCGAGATCCGGATATTGTCGAAGGTCTGTGCGGGAGCCTGCTGATTGAACAGGTTCATGACCTCATGATTCATGATCATCTCCTTCGATGCGCGGCCGGGGAGCGGGCGTTGTTGCCCCTCCCCGCGACCGGCATACCAAGTCATTTGTGGTCCGTTGGCGGGGGTTACTCTGCGGCGTCCGCAGTGTCTTCCTCGCCAATCGCGGGTACATCGGTCCGTTGCAGTTCAACGTTCAGACCCAGGGACCGCATTTCCTTCACAAGCACGTTGAAGCTTTCCGGAATGCCCGCCTCGAACGTGTCGTCGCCGCGGACAATGGCCTCATAGACCTTGGTCCGGCCAGCCACGTCATCCGACTTGACGGTGAGCATTTCCTGCAGCGTGTAGGCCGCACCGTAAGCTTCGAGCGCCCAGACCTCCATTTCACCGAAGCGCTGGCCACCGAACTGTGCCTTGCCGCCCAGCGGCTGCTGGGTAACAAGCGAGTACGGGCCGATCGAACGGGCATGGATCTTGTCATCGACCAGGTGGTGAAGCTTGAGCATGTAGATATAGCCCACGGTCACCTTGCGGTCGAATTCCTCGCCGGTCCGTCCGTCATACAGAACGGACTGTCCGCTCGGATCGTAGCCGGCGACATTGAGCGCCTCGACAACGTCCGGCTCACGGGCACCGTCAAAGACCGGCGTCGCGATCGAAACGCCCTTCTTCAACTGATCCGCAAGACGTTCGATACCTTCGTCGTCAAACTCCTGGACAGCGTCGCCCTTGAGATTGTCGCCGTAGATCTCGACGATCTTGCCGCGCAGCTCTCCGATTTCACCGGACTTGCGGTACTCGTCGTAGAGTTCGCCGATCCGGTTGCCCATGCCACGGCAGGCCCAGCCCAGATGTGTCTCCAGGATCTGGCCGACGTTCATGCGCGACGGCACGCCGAGCGGGTTGAGCACGATATCGACATGGGTGCCGTCCGCCAGGAACGGCATGTCCTCGCACGGGTTGATCTTGGACACCACGCCCTTGTTGCCGTGACGGCCGGCCATCTTGTCGCCCGGCTGCAGCTTGCGCTTCACCGCGACGAAGACCTTGACCATCTTCATGACACCCGGCGGCAGCTCGTCACCGCGCTGCAGCTTCTCGACCTTGTCGATGAACCGCTGCTCGAGACGCTTGCGGCTGTCGTCGTACTGACCGCGCAGAGCCTCGATTTCGGACATGAACTTCTCGTCGTCGCTGGCGAACTGCCACCACTGCGACCGCGGGAAGTCGTTCAGGACATCTCCGGTCAGGACTGCGTCCTTCTTGAAGCCCTTCGGGCCGGCAACAGCGGTCTTGTCCATCAGCATCTCGGCCAGACGGCCATAGACGTTGCGGTCAAGGATCGCCTGTTCGTCGTCCCGGTCCTTTGCCAGCCGTTCGATTTCCTCGCGCTCGATCGCCATCGCGCGCTCGTCCTTTTCAACGCCGTGGCGGTTGAAGACGCGCACTTCGACAACGGTGCCCGCGACGCCCGGCGGCAGGCGCAGGGAGGTATCACGGACGTCGGACGCCTTCTCGCCGAAGATGGCGCGCAGAAGCTTTTCTTCCGGCGTCATCGGGCTTTCGCCCTTCGGAGTGATCTTGCCGACCAGGATGTCGCCCGGATTCAGCTCGGCACCGATATAGACAATGCCGGCTTCATCGAGGTTCTTCAGGGCTTCTTCCGAAACGTTCGGAATGTCGCGGGTGATTTCCTCCGGACCAAGCTTGGTATCACGTGCCATCACTTCGAATTCCTCGAGGTGAATGGAGGTGAAGACATCGTCGGAGACGATGCGCTCGGACAACAGGATGGAATCCTCGAAGTTGTAGCCGTTCCAGGGCATGAACGCGACGAGCACGTTCCGGCCGAGCGCCAGATCGCCGAGATCTGTCGAGGGACCATCCGCGATGATGTCGGTCTTGTGGACCCGGTCACCGACACGCACCAGCGGACGCTGGTTGATGCAGGTGTTCTGGTTGGACCGCTGGAACTTCTGCAAGCGGTAGATATCGACGCCGGACTTGCCCGGATCGAGGTCTTCCGTTGCCCGGATCACGATACGGGTCGCATCGACCTGATCGACAATACCGGCGCGGCGGGCACCAATGGCGGCGCCGGAGTCGCGGGCCACGATCGGCTCCATGCCGGTGCCGACAAACGGCGCCTCGGCGCGAACCAGCGGAACCGCCTGACGCTGCATGTTCGAGCCCATGAGCGCGCGGTTGGCGTCATCGTTTTCCAGGAACGGAATGAGCGCCGCGGCGACCGAGACAAGCTGCTTCGGCGACACATCCATGAGGTCGACCTTGTCGGACGGCACCATCATGTTTTCACCGGCGTGACGGCAAGTGATCAGCTCCTCGGTGAAGTGACCCTCTTCGTTGTAGACCGCGTTGGACTGCGCCACATAGTGCTTGGCTTCTTCCATGGCGGAGAGATAGACGACGTCGCTGGAAACGGTGCCGTCCTTCACCTTGCGGTACGGGCTTTCGATGAAGCCGTACTTGTTGACACGCGCAAACGTCGCCAGGGAGTTGATCAGACCGATGTTCGGGCCTTCCGGCGTTTCGATCGGGCAGATGCGGCCGTAATGGGTCGGGTGAACGTCGCGGACCTCGAAGCCTGCACGTTCACGGGTAAGACCACCCGGGCCAAGCGCCGACAGGCGGCGTTTGTGCGTGACTTCCGACAGTGGGTTGGTCTGATCCATGAACTGCGACAGCTGCGAGGAGCCGAAGAATTCACGAACGGCAGCCGCGGCCGGTTTCGCGTTGATCAGGTCCTGCGGCATCACGGTATCGATCTCGACGGAGCTCATCCGCTCCTTGATCGCCCGTTCCATGCGCAGCAGGCCGACGCGGTACTGATTTTCCATCAACTCGCCGACCGACCGGACACGGCGGTTGCCGAGATTGTCGATGTCGTCGATTTCGCCCTTGCCGTCACGCAGTTGCAGAAGCACCCGGATGACTTCCAGGATGTCTTCCTTGCGCAGGGTCCGGACGGTGTCCTCGCACTCCACGTCGAGACGCATGTTCATCTTGACCCGGCCGACAGCGGACAGGTCGTAGCGCTCTCCGTCGAAGAACAGCGACTGGAACATCGCTTCGGCAGTGTCGATGGTGGGCGGCTCGCCCGGACGCATCACGCGGTAGATGTCGAACAGCGCATCTTCGCGGGACTCGTTCTTGTCGACGGCCAGCGTGTTGCGGATGTAGGGACCGGTGTTGACGTGATCGATATCGAGGATCGGCAGATCGTGATACCCACGCTCAACCAGCTCTTCCAGCAGCTTGCCAGTGATCTCGTCTCCGGCTTCGCAGTAGATTTCACCGCTCGTGGCATCGACAAGGTCTTCGGCCAGATACTGGGCGTGCAGGTCCTCGTCGGTCACTTTCAGCGCGGTGACGCCCTTTTCCTCGAGCTGACGGATGGTGCGCGCGGTGATCTTGCGCCCGCCCTCGATGACAACGTCGCCGCTGTCCGCGTCGATCAGGTCAAAGGATGCCTTGGTGCCCTTGAGGCGGTTGCCGTCGAACGGCAGGCGCCAGGACCCGTCCTTCTGGCGGGTGTAGTCGATCCGCTCGTAGAAGGTGTTGAGGATTTCCTCACCGTCCAGACCGAGCGCCATCAGCAGAGATGTCACCGGGATCTTGCGGCGGCGGTCGATACGCGCATGCACGATGTCCTTGGCGTCGAACTCGATATCGAGCCAGGAACCGCGATACGGGATCACGCGAGCTGCGAACAGCAGCTTTCCGGAGGAATGGGTCTTGCCCTTGTCATGATCGAAAAAGACGCCCGGAGACCGGTGCATCTGGGAGACGATCACGCGTTCCGTGCCGTTGACGATGAACGTGCCGTTGTCCGTCATGAAGGGCATGTCGCCCATGTAGACGTCCTGTTCCTTGATGTCCTTGACGGACTTCGCACCGGTGTCCTCGTCGACATCGAATACGATCAGGCGCAGAGTGACCTTCAGCGGCGCGGCGAACGTCATGTCGCGCTGGCGGCACTCGTCGACGTCGTACTTCGGAGCTTCAAATTCGAAGGAAACAAATTCCAGCAGTGATGTGCCGGCAAAATCGGAGATCGGAAATACGGACTGGAAGACGGCTTCCAGGCCTTCAACCTTGCGGCCACCGCCCGGCATCTCGTCGACCTGAAGAAACTGGTCGTAGGATGCTTTCTGAACCTCGATGAGATTGGGCATAGCCGCGACATCGCGGATCGATCCGAAATATTTACGGACCTTTTTGCGACCGTTGAACGTTTGGGTCATTGTCGCTCCTCGTATCGGCCGGGTAACGGCTTCCCGAAACGCCCCGTTTTCAATCGGGCCTGGGCCCGGGCGCTTCGGAAAACCGTCCCCCTCGGATCAACCTGCTTCAAAGTGACCTCACCAGAAAGCAGACGCGTTGATCGGTCTGTGGGGTCCAGGACATACCGTGCCATCGGCAGTTTCGGCATGCCCTAGTGGTACGTTCGCCCCGGAAACGGGTCAGACCCGCCGGGGCAATCAACGGTCCCGGCGAGCCGGGACCGTTCATAAGGCCAAAGGCCTTATTATTTCAGCTCTACGGAAGCACCAGCTTCTTCAAGCTTCTTCTTCAGCTCTTCAGCTTCGTCCTTGCTGACAGCTTCCTTGACGGCCTTCGGAGCGGACTCGACGAGTTCCTTGGCTTCCTTCAGGCCCAGGCCGGTGATGGCGCGGACTTCCTTGATGACGTTGATCTTCTTGTCGCCGGCGGCGGTCAGAACAACGTCAAATTCGGTTTTCTCTTCAGCAGCGGCAGCTTCGCCGGCACCACCGGCAGCAGCGGCAACTGCGACCGGAGCAGCAGCGGATACGCCCCACTTTTCTTCAAGAAGCTTGGAAAGTTCAGCAGCTTCCATGACAGTGAGGGCGGACAGTTCTTCTACGAGCTTTTCAAGATCAGCCATTTTCTTAGTACCTTAAGTTCGAACCAGTGTTGGTTTCGTGAGACAGTGTTTGGTCGCCTTATGCGGCCTCGTCCTTCGTGGCATACGCATTGAAGACGCGGGCGAGCTGCCCGGCCGGTGCGTTGACAACCTGAGCGATACGGGATGCCGGGGTCTGGATCATGCCAACCAGTTTCGCGCGCAGCTCATCGAGCGACGGCATGGTTGCCAGGGTCTTGACCCCGTCCGGATTCAGGTTGGTCGAGCCAAGAGCACCGCCAAGGATTGCAAACTTCTCGTTTGCCTTGGCGAAATCGACGGCTGCTTTCGGAGCGGCTACCGGATCGTCGGAGTGGACGATGACGGTCGGGCCCTGAAACAGGTCGGAGATGTGCTCAAGGTCGGTGCCTTGAAGGGCGAGTTTCACAAGGCGGTTTTTCGCGACTTTCACAGTGCCGCCGGCTTCACGTACAGACGCCCGCAAGGCGGTCATCTGAGAAACCGAAAGACCTGCATAGTGCGCAACAACAACAACACCGGAGCTACCCAGCTCGGCGTTGAGAGCCGTCACGAACTCGTGCTTTTCCGCTCTTTCCACTTGCCTTCTCCATTTGGCGGCGTTGCCGCCGCCGGTTTACCTTTGCCGCCCGAAGGGTGGTTCCGAACCCGAAACCGCCGGTCAGGCGACGCTCAGGGTCCTGTCCCCTCGCCTTCACACCTGTTCGGTGCGCGGCAAGGTCTGGTTCGAACCAGGTGGTCCGCCGGATCGGCGGAGAAACCGGTTCTCACCCATCTATGCAGGCCTTGATGGCTTAAGCCGGTTTCCCGGCACCTGCAGTCTCGGACAGGGCAACCCGGCGGCGAACCGCCGGATCTTTCCGGCCTTGCGGCCGGAATCTCTTCAAGTCAATCCGGCCTGGCCGGATTACTCGCCGGCAACGCTGGCGAGATCGATCTTCACACCCGGGCCCATCGTCGAGGACACGGCGATGCGCTTCAGATAGGAGCCTTTCGAGCCGGACGGCTTGGCCTTCTGGACGGCATCCAGGAGCGCCTTGACGTTCTCCGCGATGGCTTCTTCGGAGAAGGACACCTTGCCGACGCCGGCATGAACGATACCGGCCTTTTCGACGCGGAACTGGACGGCACCGCCCTTGGCGTCGTTGACGGCTGCGGTCACGTCCGGGGTCACCGTTCCGACCTTCGGGTTCGGCATCAGGCCGCGCGGGCCAAGCACCTTGCCGAGACGACCGACCAGCGGCATCATGTCCGGAGTGGCGATACAGCGGTCAAAGTCGATCTTGCCGCCCTGCACTTCCTGGACAAGTTCTTCCGCGCCGACGATGTCGGCACCGGCCGCCTTGGCCTCGTCGGCCTTGTCGCCACGGGCGAACACGGCGACACGGACATTCTTGCCTGTGCCGTTCGGCAACACGCACACGCCACGGACCATCTGGTCGGCGTGACGCGGGTCGACACCCAGATTGATCGCAAGTTCGACGGTCTCGTCGAATTTGGTCTTGGAGCGCTCTTTCACGAAGCTGATGGCTTCGCCGAGCGAGTACAGCTTGTTGCTGTCGATGCCCTCACGAGCGGACTTGAGACGTTTTCCAACCTTCGCCATGATCTTACCCCTTAACCTCAAGGCCCATGGAGCGGGCGGAACCTTCAACCATCAGCATCGCGGCTTCGATGTCGTTGGCATTCAGGTCCTTCATCTTGGACTCGGCGATTTCCTTGACCTGTTCGCGGGTCACGGAACCGGCGGTGCCGCGGCCAGGGGTCTGTGCGCCCTTCTGAACCTTGGCGGCCTTCTTCAAAAAGAAGCTGACCGGAGCGGTCTTCACTTCGAAAGTGAAGGACTTGTCCGAGTAATAGGTGATCACGGTCGGGCACGGAGCACCTTTTTCGACATCCTGGGTCTGGGCGTTGAACGCCTTGCAGAATTCCATGATGTTCAAACCACGCTGACCGAGCGCCGGCCCGATGGGCGGCGACGGTGTCGCGGAAGCTGCCGGTACCTGAAGCTTCAGGAAACCAGTGATTTTCTTCGCCATGTGTCTCTCCTGTCATTTACAACCGGTCGGCAAACCGGCTGCCTGGGAGGTGGTGGTACGGCCCTTGACGGGACCCGGCGATGAGCCCCAGAACCTTCCACCCAATTCACCGCGGCACCTGCCTCTTCAGACCGGCGCCGGGCACTCGAATCCGCCCTTGCGGACGGACAACAGTCAGAGCTTGTCGACCTGACCGAATTCCAGTTCCACCGGCGTCGCACGACCGAAGATGGACACGGCCACCTTGAGACGCGCGCGCTCGTCGTCGACTTCCTCGACCAGACCGGAGAAGGAGGCGAACGGCCCGTCGGACACACGCACCTGCTCGCCGATCTCGAAGGTGACGGACGGCTTCGGCCGGTCCACGCCTTCCTGCACCTGGTTGATGATGCGCAAGGCTTCCTTTTCCGGGATCGGCATCGGCTTCTGGTCCGCGCCCAGGAACCCGGTCACTTTCGGCGTGTCCTTGATCAGGTGGAAAGCCTCGTTGGTCATGTCCATCTTCACCAGCACGTAGCCCGGGAAGAACTTGCGCTCGGCGTCGACCTTGCGGCCACGGCGCACTTCAACGACCTTCTCCATCGGAACGAGAATCTCTTCAAACAGATCGGACAAGCCTTGCTGTTCGGCCTTTTCGCGGATGGAATCGGCGACCTTTTTCTCGAAATTGGAGTAGGCGTGCACAATGTACCAGCGCTGAGCCATTGATTTCAGTTCCGCTTCTTGTTCTTTGTCTTCTAACCGGTCGGCTGCAACTGCCTAGCCGCCGACACCCAGCAGGTAACCGATCCCGAGGCCCATCAACTGGTCCGCCACGAGAAAGAAGATCGAGGCGATCAGGACCATGATGAACACCATGACGGTGGTCACCGCGGTCTCGCGCCGCGTCGGCCAAGTCACCTTGGACGTCTCCGCCCGCACTTCCTGGATGAATTTAAAGGGATTGGTCTTTGCCATTCCGATTCCGGTCTTCTAAATGCGAGCGGGCGCGCGAAAATCATTCGCGCGCCTTGCTCAAGGAAACTGTTTAAGCCCTCGAGGCAAACTAATCAAGAGCAAAATGGCAGGGGCAGCAGGGTTCGAACCCGCGACCTACGGTTTTGGAGACCGTCGCTCTACCAGCTGAGCTATACCCCTTCAAGGCGTCCGCTTTCACGAACACGCTCCTGATACCTCTCAACGCTGCTCACCGCAACACTTAAGAGGCGAGGCCGCCGGACACAAGCCCGGTGGCCCTGTTCATCTTACTCGATGATCGATGCGACGACGCCGGCGCCGACGGTACGGCCGCCTTCGCGGATCGCGAAACGCAGGCCTTCTTCCATGGCGATCGGAACGATCAGTTCAACGTCAACGGAGACGTTGTCGCCCGGCATCACCATTTCCGTGCCTTCCGGCAGCGACACCACACCGGTCACGTCCGTCGTACGGAAGTAGAACTGCGGACGGTAGTTGGTGAAGAACGGAGTATGACGGCCGCCCTCTTCCTTGGTGAGGATGTAAGCCTCGGCCTTGAACTTCGTGTGCGGGGTCACAGAACCCGGCTTGCACAGAACCTGGCCGCGCTCCACGTCTTCACGGGCAACACCGCGGATCAGCGCGCCGATGTTGTCGCCCGCTTCACCGCTGTCCAGCAGCTTGCGGAACATTTCAACGCCGGTAACCGTCGTCTTCGTGGTGTCCTTGATGCCGACAATCTCGACTTCCTCGCCAACCTTGACGATGCCGCGCTCGACACGGCCGGTCACGACGGTGCCGCGGCCGGAGATCGAGAACACGTCTTCGATCGGCATCAGGAACGGCATGTCCTTCGGACGCTCCGGAGTCGGGATGTACGCGTCGACCTGAGCCATCAGCTCGCGGATCGCGTCACGGCCAATGGCCGGATCGCGGTTTTCCACGGCTGCCAGCGCCGAACCCTTGACGATCGGAATGTCGTCGCCAGGATACTCGTAGGAGGACAGAAGTTCGCGGATTTCCATTTCGACGAGCTCGAGAAGCTCTTCGTCGTCGACCTGGTCAACCTTGTTCATGAACACCACAAGTGCCGGAACGCCAACCTGACGGGCAAGCAGGATGTGCTCGCGGGTCTGCGGCATCGGGCCGTCTGCGGAAGACACCACAAGGATGCCGCCGTCCATCTGCGCGGCGCCCGTGATCATGTTCTTCACATAGTCGGCGTGGCCAGGGCAATCAACGTGAGCATAGTGACGGTTTTCCGTCTCGTACTCGACATGCGCCGTGGAGATCGTGATCCCGCGCGCCTTTTCTTCAGGCGCACCATCGATCTCGTCGTAGGCTTTTGCTTCGGCTCCGCCGGTCTCCGCCAGCGTCATCGTGATCGCTGCGGTCAACGTCGTCTTGCCATGGTCAACGTGGCCAATCGTGCCAATGTTAACGTGCGGCTTCGTGCGCTCAAATTTTGCTTTCGCCATCGGCGTCGCTCTCTATCCAATACTCAGTTCGGTCGACACAGGCCGCTCTCCGGCGTCAAGGACAGGTCCGAGAACGACGAATGCTTCCCATTGAACTTCTTGTCAGGATTCCCGGGCGAAAGAGCCTTCCGTTCCGGACACTCCGATCAGCACCCATGATGGAGCGGGTGAAGGGAATCGAACCCTCGTCGTCAGCTTGGAAGGCTGCTGCTCTACCATTGAGCTACACCCGCACAACGAGAGAAACAGAAACGATGGTGGAGGAGGTTGGATTCGAACCAACGTAGGCATAGCCAACGGATTTACAGTCCGTCCCCTTTAGCCACTCGGGCACTCCTCCATCTCGTCCTGCTTCACGCCGAAGCGAACAGGATGGCTTACCGAAGAGCCCGCCCGGATGGGGCGAGCAATCCCGTGGCGCGTGTTATGCAGATGCGGACCTGCCCTGTCAACGCTGATTTTGCAAACAAATGCACAAAATCAGCGGGTCGCTCGAAACAGGTGCTTCGAACGCATCGGATCGCCCCGGGCGGCCACCTGCCAAGAGTGCCGCGCATGCGTTCGAATGTCACCAATTCCCGTGAATCGGACCTTTGAAAACCATGCCCGCGCCGCCAGCCTGTGGACAACTTTCCGCCGGCCCGACCGGCGCCCCGCGGTCTTGCGTCTTGCCCGCGCCCATCCTTTGTTGTACCTACAACACATGACGTCTACTCTTGATGAAATCGACTTTCTGCATATGGGCAGAACCTGTTTCGGGCACGCCGCACGGCGCACCGCGAATCTGCTCACCCGGCACTACAACCGGCACCTGGCCGGGCTCGGGCTGGAACTGACGCAGGCGCAGCTTCTGGCAGCCATCGCCGAAGGCTCCGCCAGCTCCGCTGCGGAAATCGCGCGTTTCCTCGGCATCGACCGGTCCACCCTCGCCCGCAACCTGAAACCGCTGGAGAAGGCAGGCCTCGTCACCCGGCGGCAGGATGGCGGCCGCAGGGTTCTGCCGGTCCTGACAGCGGAGGGCGAGCGCAAGGTCATCGAGATTCACCAGGCCTGGCAACGTGCCCAGGACGAACTCGGCGCATTGCTCGGTCCGGACGGCGCCGAAGCAGTCCGGGCCCACATGTCCGCGCTTCGCAAGGCCGTGCATGTTCTGGAAGACCATAAGCCGCCACGACCGACAGACGCCACATCGCCTGCGGAAACCCGAATTCAGCCCCTCCATAGCAGCCAGGACCCGAGTTCATGACCGACACCATCACCGAAAACGGCAGAGCCCATGCGCTCGATGCCCTGCCCCGATCCGCGTTCGCCACCCTGACGGGCCTGGACATCTTTGAAAGAATGATGGCCGGCGACCTGCCCGCGCCGCCGATCATGGCGCATTCCAATATAAGAATGAAGGAATTCGAAAAGGGACGGGCCGTGTTCTCGGGCCTGCCGGCGAAGGCGTTCCTGAACCCGCTCGGCACGATCCACGGGGGCTGGATCTCCACATTGATCGATACGGCGCTCAGCTGCGCCGTGCACACGACCCTGCAGCCCGGCGAGTTCTACACGACCACAAGCCTCAACGTGAACATGGTGCGCCCGCTGCGGGCCGACAGCGGCGAAGTCATCTGCGAGGGCCGGATCGTGCATCGCGGCAACCGCCTGGCGACCTCCGAGGGGGACCTGCGCGACAGTGCCGGCAAGCTGATCGCCCATGGCACGGTCAGCTGCATGATCCTGCAGCAGGCGTGACACACAAACGCCGGCTCATTGTCATCAGGCTCTTTTCCTGCGTCGGGATTCCGGTTAGAGCTGCGCCATGAGTGACGACAGAAAACCGTCGCGCCCGGGCGGCAAGCCCGGGTTTCGCGGCAACAGGAAATTCGCCGGCAAGCCGGCCCCGCGCCGGCCCGGCCTGCCGCCGGAAGGCCCCGTGCTGCTCTACGGGCTGCACACGGTCGAGGCCGCCTTCGCCAATCCTGACCGCAAGCGGCTGAAGCTCCATGCGACCGAGAACGCGCAAAACCGGCTTCAGGAGCGCGGCGTTGTCATTGACGTACCGGTCGAACCGGTGATGCCGAAGGCGCTCGATCGCATGGTCACCAGGGACGCCGTGCACCAGGGCATGATCCTGGAAGCAGATCCCCTGCCCGCCTATGGCCCGGAGCACCTGTCGGGCGCGAAGCTGGTGCTGGCACTCGACCAGGTCACCGACCCGCACAACGTGGGCGCCATCCTGCGTTCCGCCGTCGCGCTCGGTGCCGATGCCGTCGTCACCACCGAACGGCATGCCCCGGAAGAAGGCTCGGTGCTGGCCAAGTCCGCCTCGGGCGCCCTCGACATGATCAAGCATGTGCGCGTCAAGAACATGGCGCGATTCGTCGCCGAGATGACCGACGAGGGCTTCGGCTGCATCGCGCTCGACAGCGACGGTGCCGCCAGCCTGGAGGAGACGCCCTTCACCGACCGGACCGTTCTGGTGCTCGGCTCGGAGGGCAAGGGCGTGCGCCACGGCGTGCGCGAGGCTTGCGGTCTGACCGCCCGGCTCGACATGCCCGGCGCCATCCGCTCCCTCAACGTCTCCAACGCCGCCGTGCTGTCACTCTATGTGGCACGGATGAAGATGGGCCTTTAGAGCAAATCGCACTTGACCGGAATCGCTTTTCACTTTCTGGAACCAGGCGTTCCAACGCAAAAAGCGATGCTGATTTTTCCGTTTGAATGCAAAACGCTCCAGGAAACAGCCCAGTGCGCTATGGCCGTCCGGCTGAACGCCGCAGCAGGTGAATGCTCACTCGGCGGACTGGGCCTGCAGCCGGTTTGCGGCCCGCGTGAGAAATGGCGCCAGCACAAGACTCAGTCCGATCATCGGCGCCAGTGCCATCAGCCCGGCCCGGATCCCATAGGCATCGGCCAGCGGTCCGATCATCAGCGGCCCGGCCAGAAAGCCGAGCAGCGCGACGAATGAGAGCACGGCGACATTGGACGCCGCGCTCGTCCCCGGGGCGGACGCGGCCGCGCTCACACCGAGCGGAAAGGCCAGCGCCGCGCCGACACCCAGGATGCCGAGCGCCGCCAGAGCCGCCGGCGCGCCGGGAGCCAGCCAGATCCCGGCCAGACCCGCCAGCGCGACCGCAGCCAGCCCCTGCCCGAGACGGCCCGGCGGTGCCACCTGCCGCAAACGGTCACCGAACAGGCGCGTCGTCGCCAGGCACAGGGAGAAAACGGAAATGCCGAGCCCGGCCAGCCCCGGGCTGGCCGCGAACGCGTCGCGCAGGTAGACCGCCGCCCAGTCGGCGACGGCGCCTTCCACCAGCGTGGTGCCGAAGGTGAAGACGCACACGCCCAGAAGCAGCGGATGCGGCAGCCTCACCCCCTGCCGTCTCGGGGGCGCGACCGCGCCCGCCCCGGCAGCGCGCTCCGGCAGGCCCAGGATGATCGGCAGGACCAGGGCCTGCACCACAAGACCGATCCCCAGGCCGGCCACGAACGGATCGAAGTGCAGGCCGGCGACGGCCGAGCCGATCAGGGTTCCGGCCAGCAGACCGAAACTCCAGCAGCCGTGGGCCTTGCTCATGATCTTGCGGCCGGTGTCCTTTTCATAGTCGTCCGCCAGCACGTTCAGCCCCAGTTCCAGCACCGACAGGGATCCGCCGACCAGCACAAGCGCGCCCATCAGCAGCCATTGCGAGGTTGCCAGAAAAGGCAGCAGCATCGCGCTCAGGAAGACCGGATAGAACGCCAGCGTGATCTTCCGCGCGCCGATCCGGTTCGCCAGCCACCCGGCCACCAGCAGCGCGGACGACGTGCCCACCGGCCCCCCGACGAGCGCGAGCGCAAGCGCGCTGTTGCTGAGCCCGAGCGCCGTCTGAACGCCCGGAATATGCGGCAGCCAGGCCCCCAGCGCGATCGGCTGAAGAAAAAAGACAAGGCAAATGCGCTGCGACTGGGTCATCTGGACTGGTCCGGGAAAACGGGTGCTGACCGCCGGCATGCCGTCCTGCCGCGCAGTCTTGCGATGCAGTCTTGCGATGATGGCTGAAACCCGAAGGATTGAAGACGGCCTGCGGCCACCCGAAGAGAAATACGCTGCTACCAGACACGCTTTGCCGCGCAGTTTCAAGTCGGGGCACACGACCGGGGTCAAGACCGGCGCGGCGCAGCGCCGATCCGGACCGCACTTGTTTTCGCACAACACAAACACCCCCGGCCGGCCCGTGTCGTTCCGCACGTTTGTCCACAGCGGCTATGCAATTTCATGAAAAATCTCAGTGCCTTGACGCGAAACAAGCGCAGCTTGCCAAAAATTTCACTCGAGAGCATGGACAAGCGCGCCCAATCTGGTAGAAGCCTTCCCGGCGCCGGTATAGCTCAGCTGGTAGAGCACGTGATTTGTAATCTCGGGGTCGCGGGTTCGAATCCTGCTGCCGGCACCATTTTCCCTTTTCGATCCGAGTGATGAAAGCCCGCCAGCGAACCTGCGCAAGCGCGCGCCTTCGCGTGCGGATGTGTAGCGCGCAACTTCGTTTGGCGTTTCGCGCAACTTCACTTGGCACCCAGATTGTGAAGCCTACTCGCCGTCCCGATGCTCCGAAATGCGTCGGTTCGTTTCAGCGATCTTGTCTTCGAAATCGCGAGAATAGCGGTCGCCATATGCCTTGAAGTACTCTTCCGCAGAAAGCTCAAAGGCGTTTTTCGCTTTCGCGAATGTGGCCCACCCGCCCCCCTTTTCTCCAAGCACCTGAAGCGCGGCGCCCAGGTTGTTCTGCGTCATCGCCCAGGAAAGCGGAACCCGAGCGCGTGTCCTCTCTTCAAGCGCCAGGCGATAGGCCGTCACAGCCTCTTCAAGACGCACCGTCCCCGCCTCGCGCGCGCCAAGCTCCTGAAGCGCGGTGCCCAGGTTGTTCTGCGTCATCGCCCAGTCAAGCGGAACCCGAGCGCGCGTCCACTCCTCAAGCGCCAGGCGATAGGCCGTCACAGCCTCTTCCAGACGCGCCGTCCCCGCCTCGCGCTCGCCAAGCGCCGAAAGCGTGGTGCCCAGGTTGTTCTGCGTCGTCGCCCAGTCAAGCGGAACTTGAGCGCGCGTCATCTCCTCAAGCGCCAGTCGATAGGCCGTCACAGCCTCTTCAAGACGCACCGTGCTGGCCTCGCGCTCGCCAAGCACCTGAAGCGCGGTGCCCAGGTTGTTCTGCGTCATCGCCCAGTCAAGCGGAACCCGAGCGCGCGTCCACTCCTCAAGCGCCAGGCGATAGGCCGTCACAGCCTCTTCCAGACGCGCCGTCCCCGCCTCGCGCTCGCCAAGCGCCGAAAGCGTGGTGCCCAGGTTGTTCTGCGTCGTCGCCCAGTCAAGCGGAACTTGAGCGCGCGTCCACTCCTCAAGCGCCAGGCTAAAGGCCGTCACAGCCTCTTCAAGACGCGCCGTCCCCGCCTCGCGCTCGCCAAGCACACGAAGCGCGTCGCCCAGGTTGTTCTGCGTCGTCGCCCAGTCAAGCGGAACCCGATCGCGCGTCCACTCCTCAAGCGCCAGGCTAAAGGCCGTCACAGCCTCTTCAAGACGCACCGTCCCCGCCTCGCGCTCGCCAAGCACCTTTAGCGCGGCGCCCAGGTTGTTCTGCGTCATACCGCGTTGGTCTTGCGTTCGCGCCCTTGCGGCAGCCTCCTGCGCAAGCAGTATGGACACCTCAAGGTCGAAATTGAGCCCCTTGTCCCGGCCACGCTCGTACCACTCATCTTGAGCGCTGAGCAGTGCGTCGAATTGTTCATTGGGGTGGGAGGGCGGGTCGAGGTTAAGCTTGGCCAGAACGAAACGGCTGGCATTGTCGGGCCTGCGGGTCAGCACAGCCTGGGCGATGCCCTTATCGTAAAGTCTCGTGCGCGCGGCCTTGCGCCGTTCGTCTTCCTGATCCATTTCGACAAGCTCAGTCTCCAGAGCCGAAGCTGCCTCGTCGATCCTGCCTGCATCGTTCAGCGCGTCCATCCGCTCAAGAACCGCCGCGACCGCATCGCCGGTATTGGACGGCAGTCGCCCGCGTTCCGCTTCCGCATGCGCCACTTCAAGCGCCCGCTTAAGACCGGTCAAAGCCGCTTCGAAGTTGTCCGGTGACCCTTCCGCATAGCGCTCCGCAAGCGAAATCAGTAACCCTTCCTTGACGCCGAACTCCTTCGCCTGAGTAGCCAGTGACTGCGTCAGGTGCTCAACCAAACCCGGAGAACCTGCAGTCTCCTGAGGCTGGTTGATGATCGTGACAGGACTGTTTTGTATACTTCCGAGAACCGCGAGGCTGCCATCCCCTTCACTTCGAACTTCGGTCGGACCCTCCGTTTTGAGCACCGCGTTCGGACTGCTATCCATAGTTATCGTGCCACCGGCAATGTTGCCATCGCCCTCAGCACGAATGCCGTCTCCGGAATTGTCTTGCTGCTTTTTTGTCTCGGTGCTCTTTTTGGACTTCAGGAAAAAGGTAACAACTATCCAAGCGCCGCTGCAAAAGACCGCGAGTCCTCCGCCTAACCAACCCAAAGTCTTTCGGTTGTTCTCGTCGGTTAAAAACGCCCAGATATCCGCAAGCATTTGAGCCCCAGAAATAGAAAAAACTATCCTGACACCCTAGGCTTGCGATGCCGTGCAATCAACTCCCGAAAGCCTCCCTGAGAGTTCGCCACGCATAAGCTGCGACCAGCGGCACAACCCCGTTACCGGCTGCCCTGGATCGCTCCACCCGATAGGCCAGCCCATCATCCAGTCCGAGTGACGTGCTCCCGCTAAATGCCCTCGATTTGAGTTAGAGTTTTCCGCGACGATTTTCCTGGCTGGGAAGGAGCGGAATTGATGAAGGCATCGAAGTTTTCGGACGCGCAGAAGGCGTTCATTCTGAAGCAGGGCGACGATGGCGTTCCGGTTGCGGAGATCTGCCGTGAGTCGGGGATATCGGACGCAACGTATTATGCTTGGCCCAACACACATGCGGGTCTGATGCCGGCGATGCTATGTGCCTGAAAGAAGCTCGATCATCTGGTCGCGCATCACGAATTTCTGCGGCTTCCCGGTGATGGTCATCGGCAGATCTTCGACGATCCTCACGTGTCTGGGCACCTTGAAATGCGCAATCTGGCCATTGCAGAAGTCCCTCAGCTCTTCCGCGGAAATGCCCATCCCCGGCTTGGGGATCGCCCAGGCACAGATCTCCTCGCCGGATTTTTCATCCGGAATCCCAAACACCTGAACATTGCTGATCTTGGGATGACGCATGAGGTATTCTTCGATTTCACGCGGATAGATGTTCTCGCCGCCGCGAATGATCATGTTCTTGGCCCGTCCGACAATCGAGCAGAAGCCGTCCGCATCCAGCACCGCGAGATCGCCCGTCCGCATCCAGCCGTCCTGAATGCTGTCCGCCGTCTTCTCTGCATCGTCCCAATAGCCCTTCATCACCGAATAGCCGCGCGTGCACAATTCGCCCGTCTCTCCCACGGGAACAATCTGGCCATCGGCACCGATAACCTTGACCTCGAGATGGGGATGGACACGGCCGATCGTCTCGCAGCGCTTTTCAGTCGGATCGTCGACAAAGCTTTGAAAGGACACCGGCGAGGTCTCGGTCATGCCGTAGCAGATGGTGACATCGCCCATGTTCATGTCCGAATTGACCCGCTGCATGATCTCGACCGGGCACGGTGCTCCGGCCATGATGCCGGTGCGCAGGCTGGAGAGATCGCGCGGCGCCTTTTCCAGTGCTTCCAGCATGGCGACAAACATTGTCGGCACCCCATAGAGCGCCGTGCAGCTTTCCCTCGCCAGCACATCAAGCACCCTGTCGGGCTGAAACGCTTCGCCGGGAAACACCATGGCCGCGCCCTTGCTGACGGCCCCCAGCACGCCCATGACCATTCCGAAACAATGATAGAGCGGCACCGGAATGGCCAGCCGGTCGGTTTCCGTGAGCTGTATCCTGTCGGTCACGAACCGCGCATTGTTGACGATGTTGTAGTGCGAGAGTGTCGCCCCCTTGGGCTGCCCGGTGGTGCCGGATGTGAACTGGATGTTGACCGCATCATCAGGGCTGAGCGTCTTGTCGATGTCGGGCAGGCGCAGTTGTTGCGCCGGGCCGCCGAGCGTCCTGAGTTCATCGAAGGAATACGTTCCCGCCAGGCCGGCATCATCCATCAGAACGACGCTGCGCAGGTGCGGCAGTCTGGCTGCGCGCAGGCGGCCCGGCTGACACCGGTCAAGCTCGGGAGCCAGAGACGTGATCATCCCCGCATAGTCTGAAGACTTGAAGGATCTGGCTGCGATCAGGGCCTTGCAGCCCACCTTGTTGAGCGCATAGTCCAGCTCGGCCAGACGGTAGGCCGGGTTGATGTTGACCAGGATGAGGCCGACCCGCGCGGTCGCAAACTGGGTCAGCACCCACTCGAACCTGTTGGGCGACCAGATCCCGACCCGATCGCCCTTTTCCAGTCCGAGCGCAAGCAATCCCGTTGCCAGTTCGTCAACGGCCCGGTCAAGATCATAATAGCTCATCCGGATATTCTGTTCGCTGAACACCGCCGCCTCGCGGGGTCCGAACCGGGACACCGCCTCGCGCAGCAACCTGGGGATGGTGATATAGGCCAGCGGCGGATCGAAAGCGCCTCTCACATAGGAAACCCCATCCGCCGGAGCCGTTGTGTCGGCGCCCGCGCCAGAACTCGTGTCCCAGCCGACGATCCGGTCTGCGAGGCTTTCATTCAAGATCGACATGATCGTCTCCTTCAACCGGTGCGCCAGTCGCCGCTTTGTTCAAACGCGTGGGCGGCCTGATAGATTTTCATTTCACCGTAATGCGGTCCGACCAGCATCATGCCGATCGGCAATCCCTCGATCAGTCCGCAAGGCAGGCTCATGGCCGGCAATCCGCCATTGAAGGGCGCGGTGTTGGCGACCATTTCGAAGGCACGCTGGACATAGAGACTGATGGAACAGTCCGCAGGCGGAATTTCCTGCGGCTTGACCGGCATGGTCGGCATCAGCAGGACATCAAAATTCTGCAGCGCCGCCAGATAGCGTTCGTTGGCCCTGCGCATGAGGTTTTGCCCCTTGCCGTAGAACCGGCCCCGGTACTGGGTCTGGAAGTGTTCGCCGACGAACATGCAGGCCTTCAGTGAATGGCTGAGTTCGTCCGCCCGGTTGCGCCATTGCGCCATGTGATCGGTCATCGACGGCAGAAACAGGCCGCGGTAATTGCTGCCCGTGGAATGCCCCCACATCATGCCGTCCTGCAGGCCCTCAAGCGTGATCGCCGTCCAGGCGTCCATCGCCATGTGATGCTCCGGAATGGACACGTCTTCGACCCGCGCGCCCAGTTCGCGGAACCTTTCCGCTGCCTGCAGAACTTTCTGGTCAACGTCGCTTTCGCTGTTGGGATGTGCAAAGCCTTCCTTCAAGACGCCGATCCGCAGCCCCTGCGCGCCCCGGCCCAGAGCCTCGGTATAGCGGTAGGTCCTGGGCTTGTACTGGCGCGGGTCCAGCCCGTCTTCACCCGCCAGCACTTCCAGCAGAAGCGCGTTGTCGGCAACAGTCCTGGTGACCGGCCCCAGATGATCGATCGTCTGTTCGATCGGCATCGCGCCGGTATAGGGCACCAGCCCGTGCGTGGCCTTCATGCCATAGACACCACAGCACGATGCCGGCAGGCGGATCGATCCGCCCTGGTCCCCGGCAATGGCCATGTCGACTTCGCCGGTTGCGACCAGAACGGCGGACCCGCTCGACGACCCGCCGGCCATATACCCGTGTTTCCAGGGATTGTGGACTGGCCCCTTCGCGTTGGTATGCGAGCCGCCGGACAGGCAGAAGTTCTCGCAATGCGCCTTTCCGGCGATGACCGCACCTGCGTCCAGGAGCCTTGTGACGATGGTCGCGTCGATTTCGGGCGTGTACCCTTCCATGATCGACGACCCGTTCATCATCGGGACACCGGCGAGGCAGATGGTGTCCTTGAGGGCGATCCGCTTGCCGCGCAAGGGTCCATCGGGCGCGCCGCGCACCTCGGTCTTCACATACCAGGCGTTCAGCGGATTTTCCGAAGGGGCCGGGAAATGTCCGGGACTGCGCGGATAGCGGACTTCCGGCAGATTGTCCGGCATTGCGTCCAGCCGGTCATAGGCCTGCATGTAAGGCTCGATGATTTGCGAATATTCCTGCAATTCCGCATCGGAAAGGCTCATGCCGAAGCGGTTTGCCATCTCGCGCATTTGCGCAAGGGTCGGACGTTTGACTGTCATTGCTGTCACCGTGGAAGGCCGGATGTCTTGTGGCGGGGAATGCGGGTGGGCGATCGAAGCGGAGGCGACCGCCTCCGGGCTTCGGATCGGTCCGGGATCTGTGGAGTGGCGGGATACCCTCTCCCCTGGTCCCCGGGTCGCGCGCGCTGCGCCCAACCCGAGAAACTGGTTCACCTTGGCCTGATCGGAGAGTTCGTGCCTGTTCAGCTTTCCCGTGATGCGGCCGCGCTCCAGCACGAGAACCCTGTCGGACAGATCGGCGATGAAGTCGAAATTCTGCTCCACCAGAAGGATCGACAGACCCCGGGTCTTCTTGAGCTGCAGCAGTGTTTCAGCCATCTCTTCGATGATCGACGGCTGAATGCCCTCCGTCGGCTCGTCGAGAAGCAGGAAATCCGGATCGCCCATCAGGCACCGTGCAAGGGACAACAGTTGCTGCTCTCCACCCGAAAGCGCTCCGCCATCCCGGTCCAGCAACCGGTGCAGCCGTGGAAAATCCTCCAGAACCTTGTCGAGAACGTCCTCTTCCGGTCCGCCGGAATACGCGTGCCAGGCAAATCTCAGATTGTCGCGAACCGAAAGCTGCGGGAAAATCCCGCGCCCTTGCGGAACGTAGCCAATACCCAGTCCGGCCCGCTGGTTGGGGGGCATCCGGGTCACGTCGGTTCCATGAAACCTGACCGTGCCCGACGCCGGGGCCAGAAAGCCCATCAGGGTTTTCAGGAGGGTCGTCTTGCCCATGCCATTGTGGCCGAGAATGCCGACGACCTCGTTTTCAGCGACGGAAAACCCGATCCCGTGGAGGATGGGAACACGCCCGTATCCGCCGGAGAGCGCCTTGACGTCCAGAATTGCCGAGACATCGCCTGTCATGTCAGGCCTTCCTTCCAAGATATACGTTGCGCACGGTCGGGTCGGACATCACCTTGTCGACATGGTCCTCCATCAGCACCGCCCCCTGATGGAAAACCGTCACGTCCCGGGCAATCGAGCGAATGAACTGCATGTCGTGTTCGACAATGACGATGGCCGCTGTCTTGTTGACCTCGTGAATGATCCCGGTCATGCGCTCGACATCCTCGGCGCTCATCCCGGCGGCGGGCTCGTCAAGCAGCACCAGCCAGGGCTCGCCGACGGCAACGAGCCCCAGTTCAACGCCCTGGCGTTCCCCATGCGCGAGACGTCCCAGTTCGGTTCGCGCGATGGCGTTGAGCGAAAGGCGCTCGATGATTTCCTGCGTTTTCCGGTTGGCCTCGCCCTTTGGATGAAAGCGGCGGGCCGCCAGCCAGATGTTCTCGAAGACACTCAGGGCATCGAGGACATTCGGGGTTTGCGTCTTGATCCCGACACCGAGCGAGGCGATCTCGTGCGGCAACCACTGCGTGGTCTCCTCGCCGCGCATGTAGACATGCCCTTCGCTCGGCGTCTGAAGACCTGTGACGCATTTGAAAAACGTGGATTTGCCGGCGCCGTTGGGACCGATCAGACATCTCAACTCACGTGCCCTGAGCTTGAAATCGACGTTGTTGGCCGCCACAACGCCGCCGAAACGCATTGTCAGGCCCGTGGTCTCCAGGACGATTTCAGCCATATCAGACCTCCCTCCGGCGCGTATGCCGGGCGCGGATGGTCCGCCCGGACCGCCGGCGCCAGGGCACGCTACTGAAGAGATCCACAAGTGTCGGCACCGCCCCGCGCGGCAGGAAAAGCACGAACAGAACGAGGATGAGGCCCATGATCAGCGTGTTGTCGATCATGCTTTGCTGACCGAGCAGAAACTTCAGATAAGCAAGTCCGGCAGCCCCGAGGATCGGACCGAACCGTGTCCCCAGACCTCCGACGATGCACCAGATGATGATTTCCGCGGACTGGCCGAGCGAGAAGAGGTTCGGAGTGACGATCTCGCCCCAGTTGGCAAAAAGCGCCCCGGCCAAACCCGCAATCGCGGCCCCGGCCGTGAACAGGACCGTCTTTCGGGCCCGCACGTCATATCCCATCAAGGACATGCGGGTTTCGTTTTCCCGGATGCCGACGGCGATGCGCCCGAAACTCGATCGCAACAGCGCCGAGACCAGAAGAAAGACCCCGGCAAGCGCAACGGCACACACATGGAAATAGGCATCCCCCCAGATGTAGGCGTCCGGTCTGCCCGGAACATTCAGGGTCTGGAAACCGGGGATGCCGTTGAAGCCGCCCAGACGCGCGTTTCCGATGGTGTATTGAGGCCCGGCGGTCGAGTTGATGAACTTGAAGAGAATGAGGGTAACGACCAGCGTGATCACCCCCAGATACACATCGTTCAGGCGGCCGTAGAACATCATCGCACCGAGCAACGCCGCAAAGACCGCGGGCACCGCGACCGCCAGCAGCATCGGCAGAGTGCTCTCGCCGATGTTGATGGCCGCAATGGCATAGGTATAGGCGCCAAGCCCGAAAAACGCGGCCTGACCAAAGCACAGGAATCCACCGAAACCCCAGATCAGGCCGAGGCTGAGGCCCAGCATTCCATAGATGACCAACACCGTGAGCGTGAATGTGCTGATGAAGACCGGCATCAGCCATATGAGCAGCGCCGTTGCGATCACCGTCGCGACGATGTCTTTCTGGAAACTGCCGTTCATCAGAATTTGCCCCGGAAGAATTTGCTTGTGATGCCCTGCGGGATCAGGCGCAGCAGCACCACGGCGGAGACCAGGAGGGCGACCTCGCCGAACACGGGCGACACTGCAAAGGTGAACACCTGGTTGACCGCGCCGAAGAAGCCGGCACTGGTGAGCAGGCCCGCGATCAGGGATGGTCCGCCGGCAATGACCGTGATGAAGGCCTTGGCGATATAGGCGCCGCCGGAGGTTGGCACCAGACCGACCAGAGGCGCCAGAACGGCGCCGGCAAGTCCTGAAAGCGCCGATCCGCAGAAGAACGTCGCCATGTAGATGCGCTCAGGGCTGTATCCGAGAGCTGCGGCCATGTCGGCGCGCTGCATCGCGCCCCTGGCGATCAGCCCGGCCCGGGTTGTTTTCAGGATCAGGAAGACGGCCAGAAGCAGAAGAAACGCGACGGCGATGATGAAAAAATTGTAGCCGCCGATCTGATAGTTTCCGACCGAGAACCCGGGGATCGGTGTGGAGATACCGGTCGTGGTATTGCCGAAGATCATCGTCGCCAGACCGATGAAGAACAGGCTCAATCCCCAGGTTGCCAGCATGGTATCGACAAGCCGGCCGTAGAGCCGGCGGATCACCAGCCGTTCAACGACCAGTCCGATCATCCCCACGATGAGGGGGGCAACGACCAGCATGGCGATGAAGATGTTCACGCCCAGGTCCACGGCGGTGATGGTCGCATATCCGCCCATCATCATGAATTCGCCATGGGCAAGGTTGATCACCTTCATCATGCCGAAGACCACTGCAAGTCCGGCGCTGATGAGGATGAGAGACCCGATGGCGTAGAGAATTTCCAGCAGGATTACGAAGAAGAGATCCATCCCAGGTGCCCCACGGCAATAGTTACCCTTGGAACGCAAGCGCGTTCCGCCCATCGGCTGCAACGGCCCACGCCGTCGCAGCCGGTCAAGTCCGGGAGGTCAGATCTTGATTTCGTATTGTTGATTGTCGTTGGGATTCGCCTTCAGATCGCACACGGCCTGGGTGTCGATAGGCGCGCGCTGCGGCAGACCCTTGATGACCTTCATGCGCTGGTTCTCAAGCTCCATGATGTAGACATCGAGATAGGCATGGTGCGATTTGGAATCGACCGTGACCTTGCCGGCCGGGCCATCGATCGTCACGCCGTTCTCGAGAGCCTCGACCACCTGATCACGGTCCAGGGAACCGGCTGCCCGAATGCCTTCAGCCCAGGTCATGACGCCCTGGTAGGTGGACACGGCAAGTTCGTGAATGCTGCTCGTGTCGCCATAGGCCCGTTCCCAGTTTGTCTGGAAATGGGTATTGGCCCGGCCACGAAGCTCTTCACTGTAGTTGTAGGCAACCATGATTCCATCGCCCTCTTCCGGGGTCAGGACCTTGTGTTCATTGCCGACGCCAAGCGTGGTGGAGGCAAGCGGGATCCGGTCTTTCATTCCAGCCGCGGCCCATTGACGGAAGAAGGACAGATGAGCCCCGCCGACCAGCGGCGCGATCACGAGATCGGGTGCTGCTGTCTGGATCTTGGCGATTGTCGATCCGAAATCGGACACATCCAGCGGGAAGAAATCCACGGCGACCGTTTCGCCGCCGTTTTCGGCAACATATTTCTGGATCCACTTGGCCGTAATGTGTCCGTAGTTGTAGTCGGCGGCGAGAACGTAGACCTTCTTGCCACCCGCCTTTTCCAACGCATAAGGCACCAGCGCCTCGACCTGCTGCGCAGGCGTGACACCGTTGATGAAGATGTTGCGGTCGCAGACGCCCCCCTCATAGAGCACGTTGTAGAAATACAGCGTCTTGGATTTGCGGAGCGTTTGCCGAATGGCCTCGCGGGACGCCGACAGGATGCCGCCGTGCACCACGTCGACCTGATCCTTGCGGACGAGCTGCTGCGCATACTGGGTGTAAAGGGCGATGTCGGACTGGGTATCGTAAGCCACGACGTTGACCTGTCTGCCAAGAAGGCCGCCGAATTCATTGATTTCATTGACCACGAGCCGCAGCGCCATGTCCATCGGTTTGCCGTAGGCGTCAAAAATACCGGACGTATCAAGCAACGACCCCAACTTGATGGTCTCGGCGGCCATGGCCCCGCGCGGCAGCAATGAGGATCCGGCAAGAGCTGTGGCTGCTGCCAGTAGACTTCTTCTGTTCAATGTCATTTCAGACCTCCTGAGTGGACCTTCAGTCCCGTGGTGGAATGCGCCCCGGCATCATTCTTTGGTTTTTGGCTGGATGCGGTTGGCATAGTCGGCCGTGCGGCCGGCAAGGTTGGCATCAAAATCCAGACCGATTTCTTCGCCCATCTGTTTCATCGCGGGCAGGCGAACCGCCATTCCGAGGATCTGATCCATGGCTGAGCCGAAGGCGCCGTCGGCGCCGTCACCGGAGCCGCCGCCGTTGACGCCGGTTATCTGGTTGATGCGAATGGAATCGATCTTCTCGACCGGCTTCATCATCTGCGTCATGATTTCAGGCATGCGGTCGAGCTTGCGCTCTTCGAGCCGCATCCGGATCACCGCTTCACTCAAGGTGTTTTCCGCGGAATTGAGCGCACTCATGCCGGCAGCTTCAGCCTCCATGCGAATCCGGCCGGCCTCGGCGGTCCTAGCTGTCGCAGACGCCTCCGCCTCGGCTTTGGCCAGCAATGTTGCCGTGTCGCTTTTGACCCGGGCTGCTTCCAGCTCGAGGTCCTTGTCCTGTTTCAGACGCGCAATCTCGCGCTCGCGTTCGGCAACCGCGCGGTCTTTTTGAACCTGGACGTTTTCGGCGGCGAGCAGAACCTGCGCCCGGGCCTCTTCTTCGGCCGCTTTGGCTTCGGCTTCCTCTGCCCGTTTTCTGGAGAGCTGAATGCTGTTGGCAATTTTCTCTTCTTCCAGCGCCAGAAGCGCTGCCATTTCCGTGGACCTCAGTGTCTGGTCGTTCTCGACCTGGCTTGCCTTTGCCCGGCCGTCATTTTCGATCCGGACCTTTTCGCTCGCGAGCTTTGCATCGTTGCGCGCGGCCTCTTCGCGTGAGGCGGCATCGGCTTCGAGTTTCGCCAGATGTTCGTGCTGGGAAATCTGGGCTTCACGTTCTTCGCGCTGCAATTCCAGTTGCCGCTGATGTTGTGCCAGCCGGCTTTCGCCTATCGATATTTCCGCTTCGGTTTCAATGCGAATGCGCGCCTTCCGCTGCTCGGAAACAAGCTCGGCCAGTCGGCGCATCCCCAGGGCGTTGAAGGCGTTGTTTTCATTCCACAGGCCGAGATCGCTCTGATCCAGAGAGACAATGGAGGCGGAAACGAGCCGGAGCCCCATGAGCCCGACCTGGGCATCGACCACTTCCGCCAACTCTTCGGAAAACCCGCTGCGATCCAGATGGATGTCTTCCAGGGTGCGTACGGCCCCAGCATTTTGAATGGCATGGACCAACGCGCCGGAAATGACCTCCCGGACGGTTTCCCCGCCCCGGGCGATCCGCTGTCCAAGGGATTTTGCCGCAGTGGCAATACCTTCGGCATCCGGTGCAACCTGGAACTCGAATTCGCAGGTGATGTCGGCCCGCATCTGGTCCCGGGTCAGAACGGCATTCCGGCCTTCACGCTCGATCGAAACCGTCAGCGCGCCCATGGACACTTTCTGCAAGCGGTGCAGGAACGGCAATACCAGGCACCCGCCGTCCATGACGACACGCCGGCCGCCAAACCCGGTTCTGACCAGAGCCGTATCCAGAGACGCCTTGGCGTAGAAGCGTTGAAGAAACCAGATTCCGATCAGGACGATCAGTGCCAGTAGCACCGTTGAGATAATCCAGAGCAAGCCCGTTCTCCCCTAGCTTGTCGAGCGCATCGCACATTTTTTTTGCGTGCAATCAAAGTCGGCAAAGCGTGGGAGATATTAATTTCCAATTCAAGTAAAAAATATGAATTGGAAATTAAAAAATTATAAGTTTATGATTTAGAATTGTTTTATCACTTCAAATTTCAACCCGTCTGCACGTGCGAGATAGATCGGCGCCCGGCTGCTCTGGCTTGGAACCTGGATATGACGGCCGCTGCGATGCCTCACGGTCAGGTCCGCGGTGACACAGCGCCGACGCCACTTTCCCCGGTGTCCGTGGATGAGCCCGGCCAGAAAATGAACCCCTTCGTAGGTGGATTGCCCAAGCCCGTTCAGGACGGGAGCCTGATCTCCGTGCAGACTGTAGTAAAGCTCCTTGAAGGCCGCATTGGCATCCGTCGGCAAGGATCCGAAATAGGACGATGCCGAAAACATGCGTTTGCTGTTTCGAGAGCCACAGGCCAGCAGCCCGTTCTCCTCGATGGCACAGGAAAGGCGAACCATGCGGTTGTGCAGCCCGGCACTCCCGAAGGCCCGGTTGAAGGCAATCGCATCCTGGCCAACAAGGGAAATCAGCACCGCTTCGGCACCGGAGGTGCCGATCGCCTCCACACGGCGGGCCATGTCTCTTGCCCCAAAAGGAACATAGCTCTCGTGGGCCAGCCCCGCGGACATCTCCTTCAGCTTGGCCTTGGCATATAGATGAGACGTTCGCGGCCAGACATAGTTGTTGCCGATCAGCGCCCAGCTCGATGGCCGGAATTCATTTTGAACGAACTCCATGGACGGCCCAAGCTGCTCTTGCGGCGTCTCACCGATCGCGAACACCCCGGCCGTGTTTTCCCCGCCCTCGTAGAGAGGGGTGTATATGTAGGGAATTCTCTGGCGAACCACCTTGCTCAGGCGTTGACGGATCGCGCTGATATGCATCCCGACGATGGCATCGATCGCGTCGGTCTCGATCAGGTCGTTGATGGTCTCCTCGATCAGAATCTGCGCTTCGAGCGCAGCATCGATCATGATGAGTTGAACCTTCCGGCCGTCAATGCCTCCTGCCCGGTTGAGTTCCTCGACCGCAACCTGAGCACTGGAGATACAGGACGGTCCCCAAAGTCCGGCCGAGCCGCACAAGGGGATCAGCAAGGCTATTCGATAGGTCGCTCTTCTGCGCAGATGAATATCATCACGCAGCTCATCCAGCTCGGTGGGGACAGAGGACATTCTCAAAAGCATTGCGTTCCCGGCTGCACCTGCCTCCATGGACGTGAAGTCTACATTTCATTTGAATTTATTTTCCAAGTCAACTAAATTTCAGTCTGAAACACCGGTGAAGAGCATGGACCCCAAAAACAGCCCCATCCAGAACTACCTGTCTTATGCCCTTGCAGCAGCCCACAGGAAGGTCAGCACCTCCCTGAACGCGCGGCTGCGCAAACACGGCATCCAGATCGAGGCCTGGCGCATTCTTGAAACACTGGAAGCAGGGGACCGCCTCACCATGGGCGAACTTGCGGAAATCGTGCTGATGAACCCGCCGACGCTGACCAAACTGGTGGACCGGCTTGTGTCCGACGGACTGGTGCACCGCCAGGTCGCCCGGAACGATCATCGTCAGGTCAACGTCCTGCCCACGGCTCTGGGCAGAAAACGCATGGTTCAGATCCGGCAGGAAATACAGGATCAGGACGCCATGCTGCTGGAAAAACTGGGCGATTCACAATCGCAACAACTCATTCAGTTGTTGCGCGGGATTGCCTGAAATCAGAGTGCCCGATCCGCTCCATCCGATCTCGCGCGCCGCGTAACCGTTTGAAAATCCGCAAAACGCCGAACAACCGGGAATGACCGGTCCCTCCCGGGCTTGCCGCAGGAACCAGCGGGGCTGGCCTGTTTGAGGTCAGCCCCGCCAGGCCATTCGGGCCACTCCAGCCAGGGCCTCTCCAGCCAGAGCTCGTCCCGATCAGCCTCCTGATCACCGCTGCGGAATTCCCTTGCGCTCCCCGTCACCCGCATCGCGCGTGGTGACGCCGTCGACCAGGACAAAAACGATCGAACACGGCTCGGTGCCGCGGTTGGACCAGGCGTGGTTGGTGCCGCGCTGGACCACGGTATCGCCGGCTTTCAAAAGGACCTCGTCCTCGTCGAGCAGCATGTAGATTTCCCCGGTCAGAACAACGGCATAGTCGACGCTGTCAGTGCGGTGCATGAACGGATGGCGGGCGTTCTCGACGATATTGTCCCCTGCCCCCATCTCCGCGAACGCGGCCTTGCCGTCGAGCGTTGCCATCACTTCCGGATCCTCGGGCAGGAATTCCACCACCCGGAAGACGCTGCCGTTTTTCGGCGGATGCAGGATGAACGGCCCGTCGCAGGTCTCCACCGCCCCATCATATTCGGCGGGCGTTCCGTCCGAGATCCAGAAATTGGTCAGGGTCACGCCCGGGCGGCTCGGCCGCTGCAGCTTGTGGCTCGCGATGACGTTGCTTTCGACAATCGCGACGCCGTTCTGGTCGTGACCGGTTACGACGCGCCGGAATTCTCTCGTCATGTCAGTTCCATCTTTGTCAGTGTTTGAGGGAAAACGGTCTGCGGGGCGCATGCTGCAGCACCTGCCAGGCCAGCAGCACACCGCCGATGGCGGCGGTCGGCCAGGATTGCACCAGCAGGCACAGCCCGGCTGCCAGAACGATCAGCCTGTTGACCGGCGTGAGCGGCGAAAACAGGCAGCCGACCACGCCCGCGGCGACGGCGCCGACACCGGCGACCCCGGTGACGACCGCCATCAGGTTGGCCACGCTGTCCGCCTGCAGCAGCAGCCCCGGACCGAACACGAAGGCGAACGGCAGCACGAAACTGGTTGCGGCATAGGCCGCAGCCGTCCAGCCGACCTTGTTGACGTCCGCCCCGGCAATGCCTGCGGCCACGTAGGACGCCAGCGCAACCGGCGGCGTGATGGTCGAGATACAGCCGTAATAGAAAACGAAAAAATGCGCCGTCAGCATGGGCACGCCGAATTTCACCAGCGCCGGTGCGACCACGGTCGCCAGGATCAGATAGGCCGCGGTCGTCGGCAGGCCCATGCCCAGAATGATCGAGGCGATCATCGTGAACAGCAGCGCCAGGAACAGATGGCCGTTGGAAGCCACATCGATCAGCAGTGCGATCTTCGATCCGAGGCCGGTGATGCCGAGCGTGCCGGAAATCACTCCGGCGGCGGCACAGGCCGCCGAAATGGTGACGACGTTGCGCGAGCCTTCCGCGATGCCCCCGGCAATGCGTTTGAGAAGCGCAAGATCCACCCGGCGGCGGCTGACGACATCCAGGCCGATCAGCACGCCCATGGCCCAAAGCGATGCCTTGAACGGAGAGAACCCGGCCAGCATCAGCGCGAGCAGGCTGCCGAATGCCCCGATGAAAGGCGCCCCCTGGATCAGGACCGCGCCGAGCGGCCGGCCATCGTGCTGCGTGTCCTGAACCGGTTCGATGCCGGATTTGACCGCCTGAAGATGCACCACGACAAAGGCGGAACCGAAAAACAGCAGCGCCGGAAGAATGGCCACGCTCATGACGGTCGTATAGGGAACGCCGACAATTTCAGCCATGATGAACGCCGCCGCGCCCATCACAGGCGGCATTAGTTGACCGCCGGTCGAGGCGACCGCTTCGATCGCGCCGGCCTGGTGGGCCTTGTAGCCTTCCCGTTTCATGACCGGGATCGTCACGGTGCCCGTTACGGCGACATTGCCGGCCGCCGATCCGGACACCATTCCGATCAAGGTCGAGAACAGGACCGCCGACTTGGCGCTCGCGGCCCGCAATCCCCTGGTGAGCCGCGTCGAGATCTCGAAAAAGAAGTCCCCCGCCCCGAAGCGGGACAGCATGGCCCCGAAAATCGTGAACACGATGATATAGGTCGCCGCGACACCGATCGGGATGCCGTAAACGCCCTGCGTGTCCGTCGTCAGGAACAGCACCATGCGCTCAAGGCTGTAGCCGCGGCCATTGAGGATACCCGGCAGATAGGGGCTGAAAAACGGATAGCAGAAGAAAACCAGCGTGATCAGCGCAAGTATGAGGCCGACACCGCGCCGCGCGGCTTCGAACACAACAAGGAGAATGATCGCGCCGGCGTAGAAATCGCCGTCTGTGGTCAACCCGCCGCTGAAGGCGATTGCCTTCCAGCGCGTGATCAGCCAGACGCTCGCCCCGACTATCGCGGCAATCAGGATCAGGGTCGCCGCAAGGTCGCGCTTCGTGCCCTTGAGACCGGGCGTGAGCGGTTTCATCGCGAACAGAAGCGAAAAGGCGAAGGCCACATGCACCAGCCGCATGGGCATGGTCGAGATCGCGATCACGCCGGAGACGGCCGCCAGATGGAACAGGCCAAAGACGAATGCCGCCGCCAGAACGAGGCTGTGGCGACTGATCAATGAAGTGTTTTCGAGCTTGCCCGGCACCTGGCCTGACCTTTCTCAGGAAACCGTAAGCGGAACCTGGCAGACCGGGTTCCGCTTAGCGAGGAATGATGGCCGTTTCAGCCGGCCTATTTGTTGAAGTAACGCGCGGCACCTTCATGCAGAGGGATCGCCAAGGTCTTTGACTGTTCCGGCTTGATCTGCTTGGCGTTGGCGTTTTCGGCCTTGAAAGCGTCCAGGTGATCGAAGACCGAAGCGACGATCTTCTCAACGACATCGGCCGGCATGGAGTTTGGCGCGATCAGCATGTTGTTGACGCCGATCACCGTGCCGGGCGCCTCCGTGCCATAGACATCGGCCGCGATGTCGACCGCGTTATAGGCGCCGTTCTTTTCAAGCGCCTTGTCGAGCATGCCGTCGGAGAAGGCAATGAAGCGCAGCTTGCTGCCCGCCGCCGCCTGCATGACCGCCCCTGCCGGATAGCCGGACAGGGCGAAAGCCGCATCGACGTTGCCGTCGCTCAACTGGCTGAAGCCATCCGAATAGGACAGGAAGCTCGGCACGATGTCATCAAGAGACATGTCGTGCAGCGGCAACAGGAAATTCATGAAACCGAGGGTGCCGCCGCCCGCCGGACCCACGGCAACGCGCTTGCCCTTGATGTCCTCGAAGGTCTTGATGTCTGAATCTTCCAGAACGATCATGTGCAGAACGCTCGGATGCAGCGCAGCGACGGCGCTGATGTCGATAGGGCCACTCTTGTAGGGACCTTTGCCGTTTACAGCCAGAACCGCGAGGTTGTTGTTGGTGATTGCGATCTCGACCTCGCCGCTGTCGACCAGCCTGGGGTTCTGGACCGATCCGCCGGTGACAACCGGAACCATCGTGATGTCACCGCCCGCGTGTTCGTTGACCAGGTTGGCGATGCTCTGCCCCATCGGATAGAAAGCGCCGCCAAGGCTGGCCGTGCCGATGCGCAGTTCTTCAGCCTGCGCGATACTCGCCGAGACGAGGAAGCCGACGGCGAGGCCCGTCGTTTTGATCAGTTTCAACATGGTAATCCTCCCGAGATTTTCACTCAGGTTAAACGATATTTATCCTCTTTCAAGTTTTTTATCGATTTTTTAAGAGCACTAACACCGCCGGCCGGCGAGACAAGGCCGCGTGTCCCCTGGCAGCTCACAGTCATCGCTCCTGACCGGAAAGCCTCGGCAAATATACCCAGACCATCCCGGCACCAGTATAGGTCAACTGGTAGAGCACGTGATTTGTAATTTCGGGGTAGCGGGTATGAATCCCGCCGCTGGCACCATTTTTCCTTATGTCTGACCCGGAGACATGGGGGACAAATGCGTGTCGTACGGGTTGCCTCGGTGACCTGACCTGATGCCCGCCATTCGATCGCAGCGATAAAAGTACTGCTTCAAAATCCGGTAAGTTCCTGGACTAAACACCCTGGCAGGACTTGGATTTCGGGAGAATGCTGTCCGCCAGATCGGATGCGCGTGCAAAAGCTGCCTGTGCGCCGGTGGACGCTTCGCGGAACTGGGCAGCATCGAGGTCTGCGGCATCGAGTTTGTCCGTGAAACGGCGCCAGTGGCGGGCGGGGCCTTCAGGCGCCGGTGCAAGATGGCGGGCACCGAACGTGTCGCAAAGCCCAAGCTTCACTGCGGCCTTGCTCAGCACAGCGGCACCGAGCTTTGAACCTTCGATGACATACAACCATCCCAGCGCTTCAGCGAAGGACATCGTCCATTGCTTGTTGTTTGCAGGCAGGTCGGAAGGCACCTCGACATCCAGGTCCACGAGGTCCTGCTTGACGTCCCGAAAGCGGGAAAATGCATCGAGCCCCTGCAATCGGCGAGACACGTCCGGCAGTTCGTAAAGAACATATACGTCGCGGTGCAAAATGAATTGAACCTGGAGAAAGCGGGCATAATTTGCCAGATCGGCGAATGGTCTTGCAGCCATGATCTTGGTGTCAAGCCGCTCATGAGTTGACTGCGTTGCCGCCTTCAACCTCTTGCTCAACGGCAGCCCTTCAGAAGTCTGTCCTGATGTCATTGCGTACTCCATACCAATGAGCGTGAGCCGATGTCAGTTTCTCCAGAACCGACGGTAAGCGCAAGAAAGCCTCGCAAGAGATACGGATAGCAAAATGGCGAGTATTGGCGCTGATCCCTGCGCGAAACTGGAGCACGTTCCAAAAACAGGCGGTTTTCAAGAAGGATAGCCCGGCAACGGCTGTGACGAGCACGTCTTAGGCTCCGTCTCCTGTGTGGACTGGCGTCTTGCACCGCCATGTGATCGAGCCCGCCGGTCCGTGCCGAGCGTTTCCCAGCCGCCGGCGCAATGCCTGCAGTGACCGCAGGCCGCGTGAAGCCAGGAATTCCCACCCGACCATCCTCCTTCACACGTGTCATGCCACGGCCAATCCCGATACCATCTGCTGTCACTGGACAATCCGCAGCAAGCACCTCCATAACGATAAAAAATACAATACACCCGCATAGGAAGTTGTTTTTGTAAAAAATCAACAACTATTCATACTTCTTCACAAAAAATACAAAATATACAGTTAATTTTCTATCTTCTAACTAATATTTACATTTATATACGTTTTATTTTATTATTTCATTACAAAAAATACCGAAAAAGAAAATACTTTCTATTTATAAGACGATGGTACGTGTAATTATTCAGATTTTTCTCTGGAGACAACATGGCGAAGACAGTCTACGTTTCGTGGAACACGATTCATCTTCACAACGACCTTTGGCTTCAGCACCTGAAGTTGCGGAAACAGCTTTTTGTCGACGAAAAAGGCTGGTCCATTCCGCATACGGAAGACCTGGAGTGGGACCAGTATGATACCGGTCTTACGCGCTACCTGCTGACCATCGAGGGAGATCGCGTGCTTGCCGCTTCCAGGCTCAACCCCTGCAACTATGCGTGCGCCACGAGTTCCTACATGATCCGCGACGCCGTGCTTGGCAGGTTGCCGGAAATTCCGGATACGCTTCTGACCGATCCGCCTTGCGACGACAATACCTGGGAAGCGACGCGTTTCACCGTTGACCCGACGCTTTCGCAAGACGAGCGGAGCACAGTTCTGGCCGAAAATGCCAATGCGATGAAAAAGTGGGCTGTGGACACAGGAGCACAGCGCCTCATCATGCTGATGCACCCGGCCTTTATGAAATGGCTTAAAAAGAACGGCGTGATGACGAGGCCGCTCGGTCCGACCGTTGTAGATGCTGAGGGCAACCGCATGTGCGTTCTGGAATGGAACCGCCTGACGAGTGGACTGCCGCTACCACCCGCTGCACCAGATCTACCGCCGACGCCATGCTCCCCCACCAGATAACCGCGCCCTGCCGCGTCGGCAGTTTTCCAAAACAAGTCTTCCCGCGATAACGTACAAAATCTTTCACATTTTCAGGTTGAGATGGCTCCCGATATTCCAATTGAATGGAGCAAGCCCCGCCCTTCAGGCTATCGCCCACTCCCTCACATCATCCGGTGATGGAGATCCGTCATGATCCACAGGCTGCCACCGACCATGATGACGATCAGCACCGCGGCAAAACCGAGAAAGAACAGGTTCTCCGCCGGGGTCGATTTCAGGTTGAGGTGCAGGAAGAACACCAGGTGCACCACCACCTGCAAAAGCGCGGCAGCGGCGATGATCGCGTAGACTTCCGGGCCGGTGACCAGCCCGCCCCAGACGACGGCGAACGGAATCGCGGTCAGGAGGACGGCCAGCACGAAGCCGGTGAGATAGGTCGTAACGCTGCGCTCGGCGGTATGGTTCATGTTGCTCGCTCCTACATCACGCCCGGCAGATAGATGACCGAGAAGATCCCGATCCAGACGATATCGAGAAAGTGCCAGAACAGCCCGAGCCGGATCAGCCGCGAACGGACCGGCAGGGTCAGGCCCTTGACCAACACCTGTCCCGTCATCACGACGATCCCGAGCGCGCCGAATGCGACATGCAGGCCATGGGTGCCCACCAGCGTGAAGAACGCGGACAGGAATCCGCTGACCTCAGGTCCTCCGCCCTTGGCGATCATGCCGTGGAATTCCAGCAGTTCCATCGCCAGAAACCCCAGGCCCAGCGCCAGCGTCACGATCAGCCACAGCACCACCCGGCCGGAGCGGCCCGCCGTCATCGCGATGGTCGCCATGCCGAAGGTCAGGCTGGACAGGAGCAGCAGCGCCGTTTCCACGGCAGTGTGCCTCAGATCGAACAGCTCGTTCGAGGTGGGCCCGGCCGCGGAATTCTTCGACAGGACCACATAGGTGGCGAACAGGAGCGCGAAGATGATCGCATCGGTCATCAGATAGACCCAGAAGCCGAACTCCCTGGCTTCCAGCGATCTGGTCTCTTCTTCTTCCAGAACGGTCGCAACGGACATCGCTCGATCCTTTTCTAAACCGTCCCGGGCAGAGGCGCCCCAGAGGCGGCTCCACGCGGCAGGAAATCACGCATGTCATGAAGGTCCGCCGGACTGATCTGCGCCAGCCGTTCGGTCTCGATCCGGGCAACCTCAGCCGCCGGCAGCACGAAGTCGGTGTCGTCGTCGCAGGCACGGATGCCGACACAGACCAGTGTGAGCACGAAGCAGAGCGCCACCAGCCACCAGATGTACCAGACGAAGGCGAACCCCAGGCCGAAGGCGAGCGCGCCGAGGACCGGGCCGATCCAGGTGCTTTTCGGCATGACGATGTCTTCATACTGCGGCGGCGGCCGGTAGGCTTCCCCCGCGAGCTTCATGTCATGAAAGGCATCCAGGCCGTGAACCTCCGGCAGGACGGCGAAATTATAGGGCGCGGCCGGCGACGAGGTCGCCCACTCCAGCGTGCGCCCGTTCCAGGGGTCGCCGGTGATGTCGCGGGCCGACCCCCAGGTCTTCGCCGAGACATAGAGCTGGATGGCGATACAGGCGATGCCTGCCAGGACGCACAGCGCCCCGATCGCCGCGACGACAAGGTAAGGCTGCCAGTTCGGATCGGCGTAATGCTCCATGCGCCGGCTCATGCCCATGAACCCGAGCACATAGAGCGGCATGAACGCCAGATAGAAGCCGATGAACCAGCACCAGAACGAGCGGATGCCCCATTTGGCGTCCAGCTTGAAGCCGAAGGCCTTCGGGAACCAGTAGTTCAGGCCGGCGAAATAGCCGAAAAGGGCGCCGGGGATGAGCATGTTGTGGAAATGCGCCACCAGGAAGGTGGAATTGTGCATCAGGTAGTCGGCCGGCGGCAACGCCAGCAGAACGCCTGTCACGCCGCCGATGACGAAGGTCACCATGAAGCCGATCGTATACACCATGGACGGGTGAAACTCGATCCGGCCGCGGTACAGGGTGAACAGCCAGTCGAAGATTTTCACCCCTGTCGGCACGGCGATGATCATGGTGGCAATGCCGAACACGGCATTCACGTTGGACGAGGAGCCCATGGTGAAGAAGTGGTGCAGCCAGACGGTGAAGGACAGCAGCGCGATGCACGCCGTCGCATAGACCAGCGACGTATAACCGAACAGGCGCTTGCGCGAGAAGGTCGCGACGACCTCGGAAAAGATACCGAAGGCCGGCAGGATCAGGATGTAGACTTCCGGGTGCCCCCAGATCCAAAGGAGATTGGCGAACATCATCATGTTGCCGCCGTCGCCATTGGTGAAGAAGTGAAACCCCAGCGTCCGGTCAAGCGTCAGTTCGGCGGCGACCACCGTCAGCCCCGGAAACGCGAAGGCGATCAGCACCGAGATGCACAGCGTCGTCCAGGTGAACAGCGGCATGCGCATGTAGGTCATGCCCGGACAGCGGTTCTTGACGATGGTGACGATGAAATTGATGCCCGCCAGGGTGCTGCCGATACCGCTGACGATCAAGGCCCAGAGCCAGTAGTCGACGCCGACGCCGGGGCTGTACTCGATCCCCGAATAGGGCGGATAGCCGGTCCAGCCGGCCTGGGAGAACTTGCCGACCACCAGCGAGACCAGCACCAGGGCGGCCCCTGCCGCTGTCAGCCACAAGCTGACGGAATTGAGGAACGGAAAGGCGACATCGCGGGCCCCGATCTGCTGCGGCACGATGATGTTGATCAGCCCGGTCAGGAACGGCATCGCCACGAAGAAGATCATGATGGTGCCGTGGGAGGAGAAGATCTGCTCGAAATGCTCCGGCGGCAGATAGCCTTCACTGTTGAGCGCGATCGCCTGCTGGGCGCGCATCATCAGGGCATCGACGAAGCCCCGCACCAGCATCACCAGGGCGAGCACCACGTACATGATGCCGATTTTCTTGTGATCGACGCTGGTCAGCCAGTCGGTCCACAGCACCTTCCAGGCACGCAGATAGGTGATCAGCAGGAAGACGGCGAGCCCGCCGGCGACAGTCACTCCCGCGCCGCCCATGGCGACCCAGGAATAAAACGGCAGGGCATCGACGGTCAGACGTCCCAGCATCACGAATTCCCCCGGCAGATCAGTTCGGCCGCTTCACTTTCGTAAGGACCGACGATCGGCGCGTATTTGCGCAAGATGATGTCGAACAGCTTCGCTTCCGTAGCCGAATAATAAGCCACCGGATTGGCTGTGCTGTCCTTGTGAAGTTCCAGATAGGCCGGCGCGTCGAGCACATCCGGCGATGCGGAGACCTTTGCCTTCCAGGCCGTGAAGTCGCTTTCGCTCATCGCATGGGCCTTGAAGTGCTGGTCGGAAAAGCCGTCGCCGGAATACATGGTGTTGCGTCCCGTGAACACGCCCGGCCCGTCCGCCAGAAGATTGAGCTCCGAGCGCATCCCGGCCATGGCATAGATCTGCCCGCCGAGCGCGGGAATCATCAGCGAATTCATGACCGTGTCGGAAGTGATTTCGATGGAAAGCGGCCGGTCCGCGGGAAAGGCAAGTTCATTGACGCTGGCCGTTCCCAGCTCCGGATAGACAAACAGCCATTTCCAGTCGAGCGCGACCGCCTGGACCTTGAAGGCCGGCTTGTCGGAGACCAGCGCCTTGTAGGGATCGAACTCATGGGTTCTGGTCCAGACCAGCGTGCCGAGCACGACAACGATGGCGCCCGGCACCAGCCAGACAACCGTCTCCACGATCCAGGACCCGTCCCAGTCGGGTGTGTAGACGCCGCCGTTCTTTCTCTTTCGGTAGCGCCAGGCGAAGAACAGGGTCAGCACGATGGCCGGAATCGCGACGATCATCATGATCGCAAAGGCCGTGAACAGGAGATCCCGCTCAGCCAGTGCGATCGGCCCCTTGGGGAAAAGCACCGGCGCATCGGAAAGCGCACAGCCCGAAAGCAGAAAACCGGAGAAGACAAGCGCCACTGATGGCGCGATTTTGCGAAGCCATATTGAACAGAAACCGGCAATCACGTCCATTCCGCCCCTTGCTGGAAAGACCAGAGGCAACCGAAACGGATACACCGCCGCCCATGTCTTCGCCCGTGTCACAACCTGTATCTATGTGACTGGATCCTAAAGAGAATCGGTGAAGATACCATGACCGTCACTTCAGGAATCACTTGTTCCGGGAAAGCCTAGCCGAGCACAGCCGCCTTTGAAAGGTCACGGCCGGAGAATCTCACCGGCACGCTCTGCTGCCGGAAACGGCACCTGTTCGGAACCGGATCATCACCAAAGCCGGAGTGATGTCAGCGGGAAGCCCCGGACAGGTCGATCAGCGCCTGCAGCATCAGGTTCGCACCCTGCACAATGTCTTCCCAGTCGCTGTGTTCTTCCGGGGCATGGCTGATGCCCGCACGGCTCGGCACGAAAATCAGCCCGGCAGGGCAGAAGCCCTGCAGCGTCTGGGCGTCGTGGCCGGCGCCGGACGGCATCCGCCTGGCGGGCAATCCGTGCGCGTCGGCCAACTCCGACAGGCGTGCGGCTATGTCCGCATCGAGCCGGACGGGTGCCAGCCAGCTCCGCTCCGTGGTCTCCAGGCTCAGCCCGTGCCGTCCCGCGACAGCAGCAGCGCGCTCCACGAACCCGGACTTGAGCGCACGCATGACCTCTTCGCATGTATCGCGCAGGATGACCGAGAACACCGCCCGGCCCGGGATCGTATGCGGCTGATTGGGGCTCAGCTCGACATGTCCGATGGTGATCCGGCTCTGGTCGGTGCCGTGCTCCAGGATCAGCTCCGGGACGGTCCCGGCGAGTTCGGCCAGGCCGGCAAAGGCATCCGACCGCAGATGCATTGGCGTGGTTCCGGAATGATTGGCAATGCCGGTCAGCGTCAGTTCCAGATAGCAGACACCGGAAACCTCCTCGGCGATGCCGATGGGCAGCCTTTCCTGTTCCAGCACCGGCCCCTGCTCGACATGCAGCTCCAGAAAAGCGGCAATGGAACCGGCAGGCCGCGCCGAATCGAGGATATGACCGGGTTCAAGACCGCTCGCCGCCATCGCGGCGCTCAGCCGGATGCCGTCGGCATCGATGGCACCCTCGATCCAGCCGGCAGTGACCTCCCCGGTGATCGCCTGTGATCCCAGCATGCCACCGAACCGGCCTTCTTCCTCCGATGTCGCGACCACCTCGATCGCCGTTTCCGGTTCAAGACCGGCGTCTTTCATGGCACGGACGCATTCCAGCGCGACACAGACCCCGAGCGCACCATCGAACGCGCCGCCGTTGACGACCGTGTCCAGGTGGGATCCGGCCATGATGCAGGGTCCGTCCGGCGGCCCGAACCGCCCGAAAAGATTGAGGGCGCCGTCGCTCCACACTTTGAGGCCATCGCCCTGCATTTGCGCGGAGAACCAGGCCCGGCAGTCAAGGTCCGCACCGGAGAACCCCGGCCGGTTGTAGCCACCTGTCGCCGGGTCGAATCCGAAGCTGTTGACGCCGGCAAGAAGCGTTTTCAGACGCTCCAGATCGATGGTGGCGGAAGGCCGTGGCATCCGGAATTCTCCCCATGTTTCAGCGCTTAAGCGCCCGATTGGCCTGGAGTCGCACCCCTCAGGCGAAATTAAATATGAAATAATTGTTGAATGAATGCAATTAATCATGATTAATTATTTGTCAGAACACAATGAGGGGAATGGTCATGAAAAACATCCTAGCCGCGGCACTCGCCTCGGCCTTCCTGGCTCTTGCGCCGCAGGCGCAGGCCCAGACACCGCCCAATGTGCTGGTCGTCGGCCAGATTGCCGAACCCAAGTCGCTCGACCCGCATGCGGTCACGGCGGTCAATGACTTCCGCATCCTGGTCAACCTCTATGACGGGCTGGTGCGCTACAAGGACGGCACGCTGGAGGTCGAACCGTCCCTGGCCGAGAGCTGGACGATCTCAGAGGACGGCAAGAGCTACACCTTCAAGCTGAAGGAAGGCGTCACCTTCCACGACGGCACGCCGTTCAACGCCGAAGCGGTGAAATTCAATTTCGACCGCATGCTGAAAGAGGACCATCCCTTTCACGACACCGGCCCCTTCCCGCTGTCGTTCTTCTTCTCCACCGTCGAGGACGTGACGGCCGAGGATGACACCACGGTCACTTTCAGCCTCAACGCGCCCTACGCACCGTTCCTGTCCAACCTTGCCTATCCCACCGGCCTGATCGTCTCACCGGCGGCGGTCGAAAAATTCGGCAAGGATTTCGGACGCAATCCCTCCGGTACCGGCGCCTACAGGTTCGGCGAGTGGGATGCGAACGCAAAGATGGTCGCGGTCCGCAACGAGGATTACTGGGACGGCGCACCGGATCTTGAAGCGGTCATCTACCGCCCGATCACCGACGCCAACACGCGGATTGCCGAAATGCTCTCCGGCGGTCTGGATGTCATGGTCGAGGTGCCGCCCGACAGCCTGCAGCAGTTCAAGTCGGATGAGACTTTCACGGTGCTGGAACAGGCCGGACCCCACGTCTGGTTCCTGATCCTCAACGCCAGGGAAGCCCCCTTCGACAACAAGGCCGCCCGTCAGGCCGCCAACTACGCCATCGACAAGAAGGCACTGGTCGAGAACATCCTGCAGGGCACCGCGGAAGTTGCCGCCGGCCCGACCCCGCCTGCTTTCGCCTGGGCTTATAACGAAAACCTGGAACCCTATCCTTACGACCCGGAAAAAGCGAAGGAACTCCTGAAGGAGGCCGGCTACAACGGTGAGGAAGTCACGTTCTACGTCACCGAAGGCGGCTCGGGCATGCTCGATCCGATTGCCATGGGAACGGCCATCCAGGCCGATCTTCAGGCCGTCGGCATGAACGTCAAGATCGAGACCTACGAGTGGAACACCTTCCTCGGCAAGGTCAATCCGGGCCTTGAGGGCAAGGCGGCCATGGCGGAAATGGCCTGGATGACCAACGATCCGGACACATTGCCGTTCCTGGCCCTGCGCACCGGCGCCATGCCCGACAAGGGCGGCTTCAACTCCGGCTATTATTCCAACCCCAAGGTGGACGAGCTGCTGGAGAAAGCCCGCGAGGTCACCGATCAGGCTGAACGCGCAGCCCTTTACAAGGAAATGCAGGAAATCGTCCAGGAGGACGCCCCCTGGGTCTTCGTCGCCAACTGGAAGCAGAACGCGGTGACGAAAACATCGGTCGAGGACTTCAAGCTGCAACCGTCCTTCTTCCTGATGCTCCAGGACGTCAGGAAACCGCAGTAGGCTGAAAACACGGTCCCGGCGAGCCTTCAGGTTTGCCGGGATGCCGGAATTTGCTTCCTGAACGCAGGGCGGGTCCGGCGCAGGCAGCACCTCTTGCGGCAAATTTCCTGGCCCCTTGATATGGCGGTTCACGGATTGATCGAGAATTCCAGACTACGTGCCGTGCCGTCCCGGCTCAAGGCCGGGGAAGCGCAAGGGACAAAAGCCTCACACCGGCCTGATAGGGAGATAACGCCGGCGAAACTGTTGGCATGATCCTCTTCGGAAGGGGCGACCGGAGCGAGAACCGCAGTTCGAAGTCCTTTGTGACAGCGCTGCGCAAAAGAGGGAGAGAACGTTGGCCGCTTATATCGTCAGGCGTTTGCTCGCCGCCATACCCGTTCTGTTCGGGCTGACCGTGATTGTCTTCCTGATCATGGCCATGATCCCCGGAGATCCGGCAACCGCCATTCTCGGCTCTTACGCCACCCCGGAAAATGTCGCCAGGCTCAACCGGGACCTCGGCCTCGACAAGCCGCTGGTCCAGCAGTATTTCATCTGGATCGGCAACCTGTTCCAGGGCGACCTCGGCCGTTCCTACACCCTCAACCGGCCGGTGCTCGACGAGGTGCTGGAGCGGTTCTCGGCAACCCTCATCCTGGCCGGCACCTCGCTCATACTCTGCTCGATCCTCGGTCTGCTGGCCGGTATCGTCTCCGCCGTGCGGCAATACGGCTGGGCCGACAAGATCATCACGCTGCTGGTTCTGATCGGCATCTCGACGCCGTCCTTCTGGCTCGGCCTGCTGCTGATCCTGATCTTTGCGGTCAATCTCCGCCTGTTCCCCGCTTCCGGCATGTACGCGATCTATGGCGGCGGTGATCTGCCGGACCTCGCGTATCACCTGGCCCTGCCCGCGCTGACCCTGTCGGTGGTCGCGACCGGCGTGATCGCCCGCCTCACCCGCACCGCCATGCTGGAGGTGCTGCGCCAGGACTATATCCGCACGGCCCGCGCCAAGGGCCTGTCGGAGCGCAAGGTCATCTACAAGCACGCCTTCAAATCCGCCCTGGTCGGTGTTGTTCCGGTGATCGGCATCCAGGCCGGTTTCGTCATCGGCGGCGCGGTCTATATCGAGACCGTGTTCCAGTGGCCCGGCATCGGCTCCATGCTGGTGACCGCCATCTCCACCCGGGACCTGCTGCTGGTGCAAGGCGGTGTGCTGGTCGTCGCCGCGGCCTACGTGCTCTTCAATCTGGTCGCCGATGTCGTCCAGACCGTGCTCGATCCGAGGTTGCGCTGATGAGCGACATCTTGAGCCCGGCGACGAAGTCCGCCCGAAAACCCGGCCGCAAATCCGCCCGGCCCGGCACCCTCGCCCTCCTCCTGAACAACACGCTCGCAACCGGTGGCCTGATCATTCTGGCCGCCGTCTTCCTGGTGGCGCTCGCGGCGCCGATCCTGCCGCTGCCGAACCCGGATGTCACCGCCCCGGCCAATCGCCTTCTGCCGGTCTTCAGAGATGGCCATCTGCTGGGAACCGATCACCTCGGCCGGGACCTCCTGTCGCGACTTGTCTGGGGCACGCGCGTGTCGCTTGCGGTCGGCCTGTCGGCAACGGTTATCGCGGCCTTCTTCGGCTCGCTTCTCGGCCTGGTGGCCGGCTATGCGGGCGGGCGCACCGACACGTTCATCATGCGCGGCATCGACATGGTGATGGCGTTTCCCTACATCCTGCTGGCGCTCGCCATCGTCGCGGTTCTGGGACCGGGACTGCTCAACGCGCTTTACGCCATCGCCCTGGTGAACATTCCCTTCTTTGCCCGCAACATCCGCGGCATCACCCTCGGCCTGTCGCGGCGCGAATTCGTCGATGCGGCGCGGCTGTCCGGCAAGTCCCCCGCACAGATCCTGTTTCTGGAAATCCTGCCCAACGTGCTGCCGGTGATCGTCATCACCATGTCGACCACGGTCGGCTGGATGATCCTGGAAACGGCCGGCCTGTCCTTCCTCGGCCTCGGCGCCCAGCCGCCCCAGGCAGACCTCGGTTCCATGCTCGGCGAAGGCCGCAAGATCCTGTTCACCGCGCCGCATGTCTCGATCATCCCCGGCCTGATGATCTTCGTCCTCGTCATGAGCATCAACCTGTTCGGCGACGGCGTGCGCGACATTCTCGACCCGCGTCTCAGGGCCGGTTCGCTGACCCGGCCGGTCTCGCGCACGGCTGTCGAGCGAGACGCGTCCGATATTCCCGCCCCCTCCGCTCAGGGCGGAGTTCTGGAAGTCAGGCAGATGCGCACCGAATTCCGGATCGGGTCTTCCGTCTACAAGGCGGTCGGCGGCGTCGACCTCAACCTTCAGCAGGGCGAATGCCTGGGCATTGTCGGCGAGAGCGGCTCGGGCAAATCCGTCACCGCCATGTCGATCATGGGCCTGGTGCCGACGCCGCCCGGCCGCATAGCCGGCGGCGCGGCCTATCTGGAAGGCGAGGATCTTTTTGCCGCCAGCGACAGGCGCATTCGCGACCTGCGCGGCGGGTCGGTTGCCTATGTCTTCCAGGATCCGCTGTCGACCCTGCATCCGCTGTTCACTGTTGGCGACCAGCTCAGGGAAGCGATCACGGCCCACCAGCCCCTGTCCGGGGCAAAGGCAACCGCAAGCGCCGTCGAATTGCTGTCTCTGGTGCGCATTCCCAACCCGGACGAGCGCCTGGGTGCCTATCCCCACGAACTCTCCGGCGGCATGCGCCAGCGGGTCTGCATCGCCATGGCGCTCGCCAACGACGCCAGGGTGCTGATTGCCGACGAACCGACCACGGCCCTCGATGTCACCGTCCAGGCCCAGATCCTGACCCTGATGAACGGTCTGCGCCGTGAGCGCAACGCGGCGATCCTGTTCATCACCCATGATTTCGGCGTGGTCTCTTCCATCTGCGACCGGGTGGCGGTGATGTATGCGGGCCGGATCGTCGAAACCGGCACAACCGAAGAAGTCCTGAACAGCCCGCAGCATCCCTATACGGCCAGGCTGATCGAATGCGTGCCGGTTCTGGGACAACCGGAACGCCGGCTCGATGCCATCGAAGGCCGTCCGCCCGTTGTCAACGACCTGCCCGCGGGCTGCGCCTTCGCAGATCGGTGTCCCCGCGTGCAACCGGCCTGCCGGCAGGGAGAAGTCGAGCTGGCCATGAGTTCCGGCACCCGTGGCGTGCGCTGTCTCTTTCCGCTGACTTCGGGAGCCACCGCATGAACGCGTCGCGCCGGAAGCCGGCGGGAGGCGAAGCGCTCCTCACCATCGAGGCCGTCGAACGCATCTTCGGTGGCGGGCGCAAGCTGTTCGGCGGTCACCACCCGGCTGTTCACGCGGTTCAGGGCCTCAGCCTCGATGTGAAAAAAGGCGAGACGCTCGGCGTGGTCGGGGAATCCGGCTGCGGCAAGTCCACCCTTGCCCGCCTTGTCGTCGGTCTGGACCTGCCAACCTCGGGGACGATCACCTTCAATGGCGAGGATCTGACGGCTCTGGCCCGGAAGGACCGCAGAGCCCTCGCCCGCAAGATCCAGTATGTTTTTCAGGACCCGGTCGCCTCGCTCAATCCGCGCAAGACCATCCGCACCATCCTCGAAGCCCCGCTGAAGCACCTTACCGGGCTGAACGCCGACGGACGCAAGCACCGGCTGGACGAGCTTTTACAGGCGGTCAACCTGGCGCCGGAGTTCCTGGACCGTTACCCCCACGAGTTTTCCGGCGGCCAGGCCCAGCGGATCGGAATTGCCCGGGCGCTTGCCGCAGGGCCTGAGCTGATCGTTCTGGATGAACCGGTGTCCGCGCTGGATGTCTCCGTGCAGGCCCAGGTGCTCAACCTTCTGGACAAGCTGAAGGACGAATTCGGCCTCACCTACATCTTCATCAGCCACGACCTCTCGGTCGTGGAAAGCGTCAGTGACCGGGTGGCGGTGATGTATTTCGGCCGCATGGCCGAGCTTGGCCCGGCAAGGGACATCTTCCGGCAGCCGCTGCATCCCTATACCGGCCTGCTGATGCGCTCCGCCCCCGCCCCCGGCCGGCACGACCTCCTGGCCGAGGATGCCACGACCGAATTGCCCGACCCGTATAACCCTCCAGCGGGCTGCGCCTTTGCCGCCCGATGCCCGAACCGGACCGACACATGCGTTACCGCGAGGCCCGCGCCGGATGAGGCCACCGGCGGACCGGATCATTTCGCGGCTTGCTATCATCCTCTGGGGCGGGCATAGGCTCTAACAAGGGGCAACCAGATTATACGGTCATGAGAATTCCTGAAGGCGCAACAGATCCGAAGACCCGCAAACGGCTGAGGCGGTCCGACCTGGTCGCCCAGCAGATCCGCGAGCAGATCGTCGAGGCGGGCTTGCGGCCCGGAGACCGGGTGCCCAACGAATGGCTGTCGCCGGATGCCGTCAGGGTCGCACGCGGCACCTTGCGCGAAGCGCTCAAGGTGCTTGAATACCAGGGGCTGATTTCAACCCGAAGCGGACCCGGCGGCGGCGTCTTTGTTGCGTCGGTGGAACCGGGTGAAGCCATCCGCCTGCTGGACAACCTGTTCCTGTTCGACCAGCCGTCCATTGCCGACATCTACACACTGCGCAAGCAACTGGAACCGGAACTTGCCGCCTCGGTCGCCGGCACCCTGACGGAAGACGCCTTCCAGTCCCTGCAGGGCTGCATCCGGCTCTACGAGGACGAGCCGAAGACCGCGGAAGAGGAATACGCGCAGCGCCTCGCCGAACTCGATTTCCACGAAGAGCTTGCCCGGCACTGTCCGAACCCGATCCTCGCCTTCACCTGTTCGTTCCTGCTCAGCCTGCTGCGCGACATGACCGTCTGCCGGTCCATCTACAAGCAGCCCAACCCGAACCTGAGGGCGACGGGCCTGCATTATCAGGTGCAATTGCTGCGCGCGATCAAGGCGGGGGATGCGGAACTCTGCCGCATGATCATGCGCGGACATATGATCGAGGCAGAAAAATACATGCTCGAGCGGGCTGCCATGCGCGCCCGGCGCGGCGCGCCATCGCCCGCGGCACGATAGGCCGAGCGCCGATCGACGGCCGCAGCGGGATCGAACGATGCCCTTTGCCGGATCGCCGAGCCTGACGGCGTTTCCGCCACCTGCCACCGTGTTTGTCCGGCCGGTTTCAGTCTCCGTTAAACCGCATGCCGGACAATGGGACCCGCAACGGGACCCGAAGACATGCTTGCCAGTGCAAAAAAGCCCCGACCGAAGGCTGCGGCGCCGGGCCGATCGCTGCGCCGCTGGACAACACCGGTCATTGCGGCCGTCGCCGTGTTGGCAGCCATTCCCCTGTCCGTTGCCGGCGATCTGACTGTCATCGACAGCACCGAGGCACCCTGGCCTTCCATCGGGCGGGTCAATGTCGGCGGTCATCGCTCGACCTCCATGTGCACCGGGACGCTGATCGCCCCCGGCATCGTGCTCACCGCCGCCCATTGCCTTTTCAACAAGAAATCGCTCAAGCCCTTTCCGGTCGAAGATATCCATTTCATCGCCGGGGTTCGCCGTGACGAATTCGCCTAGCGTCTGGATGCCGCCTGCGTCCTGACCGCGAAAACGTATGTGCCGCGAACGGGCCCGAAACTGCGGGACGTGCACAATGATGTCGGCATCCTCGTGCTGAAGGACGCCAGCTCCCTGCCGCCCGTTCCGGTTCTCTCTCCGGCCGATGCCGGCATTCTGAACCGGGACACGCGGTTCCGCTCCGTCGGCTACCGGCGCAGCCGTCGGTTCCTGCCCACGCTCATACCCGCCTGCCGTGTCCTGGGCACGGTGGGGGAAAGCTGGGTCACCGACTGTGCTTCCGAAAGCGGTGCCTCGGGCGGCCCGCTTCTCGTCGAAACGCCTCACGGGCTCCGGGTCGCCGGCGTCATGTCGGCAAGCATCGATGACACCCGCTCCGCGATCGTGCCTTTTTTCGCCTGGCAGGAGCTGCTGGAAAACCCGATGTGCCGGGCGCCGGAGACTCCCGCGAAACCGGCTCTGCGGAGTTCGATCGCGGACAACGGCCGGCCGGCGAACACGGCCGCCAGGTAAATTTTCTCTGCCCCTTGGCGCACAGCCCGGTTATGGTGCTGCTCCACACCCTTGGCCGGCACGCTGTTCGACAGACGGACGTCCGGGACCGGGCAACGCTGTCAGACACAGATCTCCGCAGGCCATGAACCAATCCCTCCCGCCCGATCCAGAATTCCTCCGTCCCGCCGCGACGGAAAAACTCGCCTTCGTCTCGAGCGATACAGAGGAAGCCCGCGAAGCGCTCGAAGAGCTTTCCGAGCGTTATGGCAACGTCCCGCCACAGGAAGCCGACGTGATCGTCGCACTTGGCGGCGACGGCCTGATGCTGCAGACGCTCCATGCCCACATGGGCTCCGGCAAGCCGATCTACGGCATGAACCGGGGTTCGGTCGGCTTTCTGATGAACGAGTACCGGCACAACGATCTGAAGGAACGGCTTTCAAAGGCGGACGTGACCACGATCCGGCCTCTGGAAATGACGGCCACCACCGAAGACGGAAATGTTCACAAAGCACTGGCCATCAACGAAGTGTCCCTCCTGCGCCAGACCTCCCAGGCCGCGCGCCTCAGGATCTCGGTCGACGGCCGGGTCCGGCTGGATGAGCTCATTTGTGACGGCATCATCGTCGCGACACCGGCCGGCAGCACCGCCTACAATCTGTCCGCGCACGGCCCCATTCTGCCCATTAATGCCCAGCTCCTGGCCCTGACGCCGATCAGCGCGTTCCGCCCGCGAAGCTGGCGCGGCGCCCTTCTGGCGAACGGAGCCCGGGTGGACATCGAGATTGCCGATGCCTCCAAGCGCCCGGTCAGCGCATCCGCGGACCATACCGAGATCCGGAATGTCACCCATGTCGCCGTAAAGGAATCGACCGAGGCGCAAGGCGTGATCATGTTCGATTCCGATCATGGCTGGGACGAGCGTATCCTCACGGAAATGTTCCGCTACTAGAGCCGTTCCCGCTCGGATTCGTTGATTTGACCGGAGCGCCCTTGTTTGCGGATGAGGCGACTTGCACGCCTTGGTGCAAACACCAGGAGCGCAAGCCAACGAAGTCAGCGAGCAAATCAGCCAATCTGAGCGGGGAAGGCTCAAACTGTCCAACCCGACAGGACAGTTTCTTGTGCGGTCGGTCGCCGATCTCGTCTCGCATCGGTGGTCCGGCAACGCCCTGTTAAGCATGTTTACCGATACTCGTGGTCAACGGTTCCCTGCCGGACCTGCTGATGAGGACACCAAGCGTTATGGCTGACACCGCCAAGGATGAGGACTACGAGATCCTGTCCCCGCCAACCAACCTGCGCGACAAGGTCAGGGAACTGACACCCCGGGAAGCCAGGAAGTTCGATCCCGTCAAGGCGGCGGAGGCGGCGTTGGCACGGCTGTCCCCCCAATTCGGCAACTGGATGGACGATGAGACCAGGACGCTCATGAGCGCGTGGCAGGCGGTTCGATCCGACGGGCTGAACGAGGAAACGCTGGCGACCCTGTTCCAGGCAACCCACAACATCAAGGGTCAGGCTCTCACACTCGGCTTTCCACTGGTCGGCCAGGCCGCCGCCGGCTTCTACCACCTCATGGAGAACATCCCCTCCCCGGACAAGCTGCCGCTCGAACTGGCCGAACGCTACGTGACGGCCATCCGCGCAATGGTCATGGAAGGCGCGAAGAACGACGACAACAAGACCGGGGTCGCCCTGCTGAACTCCCTGAACAGCGTCACCGCGGACTACCTGGCCCAGTTTCCGAAGAAACCCGACGAGAGCTGATAGGGGCGAACGCTCGCAAATTCAGTCTACCCCGCACGACGCTCGGCAATGTGCCGCTTTTGCAGCCCCAGGGGCCGAAATAGCAAACCAATCCGTTGTTACTGGAAGTAACAGACCACTTCGTTCGGCCTAAAGTTCAAGACTGCCGCGCAAACTGGCGTCGCCTCACGCCGCCGCAGTCACCTGCAAGCGGCTGTTTCTGACCAGCAGCCGGGCTTCCAGACGGGCGACGTCGATGGCGAAGCGGCGCAGGAATGCGACCACGTCCTCGTCGGCCCCGAGCGCCCCGTCCTGCATTTCCGCAAGCAGTGTTTCGGTCAAGGCGCGGGCCTCATCGAGGGCAAGATCGTAGGTGAAGTCGGCCTCCGCCTGGCGGGCAATATCGATCGCCAGCAGGAACGCCTGATGCGCGCGCAGCGGCAGGCCGGCCTTTCTGAGAATCGCCTGGAGCGCGGACCGGCGCACGGTGATCAACAGCTTGCACAGGCGCGGCAGGGGCACCTGCCCAAGGTTGGCGAGAGCGGCCGCGAAAAACCGCAGCCGGCCGCAGCAGACCGCACGCAGCATCAACCGCGTCGTGAGCTTGCCGTTGGCGCGCAGATGCTCGACAAATTCTGGAAGGTCCTCGGCGCCCGCCTCCAGCGCCAGGCGCAGAACCACCTTGTCTTCCGCGTCGCTCAGAAACGAATGTCGCTGATTTTCCGGAACCCGCTCCAGCACGATTGGATGGTCGTCCAGGTTCTCGGCCAGCCGCATCAGCAGCTGATAGCGCACCGCAAGCGGCAGATCCCGGGTTTTCAGAAGCTGGTCGCACAGGTCCGGCCGGTCCTCGAAGCGCTGCGCCAGCCGAAGCAGCGAGGATTGAAGAACCTGGGCGCCGGTGTTCTCAAGCAAGGTTCTGCACGCCGTTTCACATCCAACCTCGCAGATCGCGGCGCAGACGGATGCCGCCAGTCCCGCGCGCCCGGCGATCGCCCCCTGCACCGCATCGCTTCCTTCCGCGACAAGATCGACCAGTTCGACATCGGTCAGTATCGGCGAGCAGGCAAGAACGGGAAGCGCGACCTCGTCGACATCGCTGGCAAGGCAGCGAATGACGTGGCCGGGGGCGTGCGGGCTCGAGCGCAGGGCTTTCGCAATCGCCTTGCGGACGGCCCGGCTCGGATCGTCGAGCAGGATGGTCAATGCCGCCGCCATGCTCGTCCGCTCCCTGCAGCCGGCTTCGGTGGCCAGATAACGCGCCGCGATGTCACGTGCGGCCTGTATATCCAGGGGTCGCTCATCATCTTCATTCAGCTGCAAAAAGTCGTGTATGGTCATGGCGGTGAAACAATCTTCCCAAGTGTCAGATCCAGTCTGGCATCAAAGGCTTAACGATCGGTTCACCATAATTTTGACGAGGGCCAGCCAGCGGCCTAGGCCGGTGGCAGCAAGTCCCTTTGCTCTTCTTCGGCCTTCAGGCGAAGGAAGCGGGTCAGATCCAGCGGTCCGCCCTGGTTGGCCAGGGCCAGTTCCTGTGCCTGCACCTGACTGGACGTCCCTGTCAGCGAACTGAACAGGGCGGCTTCCTCGACGGCGGAAAAGGCCGAGGCGAAGCGCGTGTTGACCTCGGCCCGGGAAGAGCCGTCGTCATTGCGGAACAGGGCCTCGAACGGACTTGACGTTTCCGTTGCCTGGAAAGCGGACAGCACCCGTGTGGTCGCATCGAAGTCGCTTCCCTTGATCGAAGCCTCATCCGGGTCGCGCGGCGCGCGGCGGACCTCGGGTAAAGGCACGCCCGCTTCGGCAAATTCAACCGGGTTGTCCGCAGGAAGCTGCGGTACCGCGGTGGCGGCCGACGCAACTTGAACCGCCGCCTGCGGCTTGCCCCGCATGGCGAAGGCAGCAGCCGGATCTCCGGCAAGGTGATCGAACCCCCCGCTGTCGAGCGGTGCTCCTTGGACAGGTTCCCCAGTCGGCTTCGCTGTCGGCAGCGCGGCAACCTGGGTCAGTTCGCCGGACGAGCGCAGGTTTTTCTTGCCGCTCGCCTGTGCGATCATGTTGACCGCGTCATGCTTGGAAACGATGACCTCGTAGACTTCCTGCATGGACCGGGCCTTGCCGCTACGGTCATAGAAAATCGGTTTGTTGGCACGCGCCTGGGGCGCGAAGATCCTGTCGGCCCGCATGTCCGGATTGGCGGCGGTCGCGTCGATCAGCTTGCCGGCACCATTGGCACCGAGAAAATGCGCCATGTAGAGCTCGCCGTCCGTCGGCTCGCGGCCGATCCTGCGTTCAAGGTGCTGCGCGTTTTTCTGCGTCAGCGCCCCCGCCATGATCGACGATATTTCCGGATCCTTCCGCAATTCCAGGATTTCCCGGCGCATCTGTGGATCGCTGACAAAGTACTTGCCGCTCTTGGAACGCTGAATCTCGTCGGAAAACTTTTCCAGCCCGTGTTTCGGTCCGGCTTCTTTCAGGGTTTCGAGCCAGGTGGACTCGATGAACTGGAACAGGCCGGTTGCGCTCGACGTTTTTGCCTTGGCCGCCGGATTGAATGACGACTCCCGGGCGGCAGTTTTCACCAGGTAGTCAAAAGACGTCCCTGTGGAAGTACTCGCAGACTGGAAAGCAAGCTCGATCCGTGACGCGACCGAGGTAGTGTCAGCAACAAGCATGACGCTGTCTCCTCGACGGAACTAAGTTATCTCTTCGTTAACTTTCGCGCTCGAATGGTTAACAAAACCTTAACAGCCCACAGGGTGGCGCCTTTTCGGACGGTGGCGGATAAGTTTTTTCATCGACCTGCGCAGATCTGCCGATACACGTGCCCGCAATTGCGGAAATCAAGGCAAATCCGGACATTTTCCCGGGAAAATCCCGCCAGGAAAACGCAGCCGCGCGAAGCCTGATAGCTCTCGCCGACCGAGTCGGCAACCTTTTTCAAACAAAAACGCCGACTCCGCCGGCGTCTTGTCCTGTCAAACCACGTCACATCAGGACATCAACCCTCAACCTTGGGCCGGCCCATCTCGAAAACCTCGGTCACGGCGGCATAGTCCATGTAGCCGAGCCGTGCCAGGGGCTTGTAAAGAGTGACATCGACCCGTCCGTCGACAATCACGCTGTCGTCGATGTGCACCCCGACGACCTGGCCGAAGATGACGTAGCTGTCGGTTTCGGCACCATCGAGCCCCTTGAGACGAAGTGTCTGCAGATGCCGGCATTCCAGCGCGGTGACGGCCTTGGCAACGCGCGGTGCCCGCACCAGCCGCGACGGCGCCATTTCCAGGCCGGACAGGTCGAACTCCGAGGTTTCATGCGGCACGGCAGCGGAGGTCTGGTTCATCGCGTCCCTCAGGTCCCAGCTTGCCATGTTGCACACGAACTCGCCGGTCGCGTCCACATTGGCGACGCTGTCCTTGTAGCCGGTTGAGGAAAACATCACGATCGGCGGCGCGTCACTGACCGCGTTGAAGAAACTGTAGGGCGCCAGATTGGCGCGCCCGTCCCTGTCGAGGGACGAAATCCAGCCGATCGGCCGCGGTGCCACAATCGCCTTGAGGGGATTACGCGGCAGGCCGTGGTCGTTTGTCGCAGTGTCGTAGAACATGTTCAATCAATCTCGGTCCAGGTGGTGATCAGGTCAGAAAGGTTTGGACGGGGCCGCTCGACGGGGGGCTGGGTCGCGGTTCCGATATGGACGAACCCGGCGAAGCTCTCTCCCGGGCGGGCTCCCAGATAGCGGACCGCCAGGTCATCGAAGCTGTACCATTCGCTCAGCCATTGCGAGGCGAAGCCGGATGCGGCTGCCGCCGTGACCAGGTTCATGCACACCGCGCCGGCGGACAGTTGCTGCTCCCACAGCGGGATCTTGGGGTGTTCGGCCGCCTGGCTGACGACGCCGACCACGAGAGGCGCCCGGGTAAAGCGGGTCCGTTCCTTTTGCCGCTGTTCGTCGTCAAGCGGCCCGCTGATCCTTGCGTAGCGTTCTGCCAGCCAGCTTCCGATCTTCCGGCCTGCGTCCGGCCGGTACAGGATAAATCGCCACGGCGCCAGTTTGCCATGGTCGGGCACCCGCGCCGCGATGGTCAGGATCTCGTCGATCTGGTCGTCGCAGGGTCCGGGTTCCGTCATGGTGACGGACGGATGCGAGCGCCGGTTCTTCAGGAAGTCCAGTGTCGCCGGCGATCCGGCTGTAAAACTCGGCATGCAGAAGTCCTGTCCTGCGGTTTCGGTCCTTGCTCCACCTAATTCATTGACCGTAATTGTCAACTTTAATGGCCGGGTCTTGAATTTGCCGGATTTTCAGGCGCATTAGTCACGCGCCGGCGTCACGCATCGAAGCTAGGCATCGGAGCCAGGCATCGGGCAGCGCCGCGCACAGGACACCGGCCCGTTCCGGACCCCGATCCGGTCCGGCGCAGGTACCAACCGCATCGGCAACGGGTGACACGGGTTCCAAAAGACTGGTAAACCTTTTCGAGTCGAAATGATAATAAAGTGGGCATGGTGAACACACAAACTGACACAGGCCGATTTGGCATCAGGCGCATGATCCGTTGCGCCGCGATCTGTACACTGTTTCTGGGCCTTCCGGCTGCGGGTCTGTCGCCGCAGGCCCTGGCCCAGTCGGCCGAACTGCCGCCGCCCCCGGCTCAAAAACCGGACCCTGATGCCCCTTCGAGAGCACCGGAAAATCCGATCATCAACCTGCTCGACAGGGAACCCGAGCCGCTCTTTTCCGATACGCTCGTTCCATATGCCCCCGCGCGCTCCGCCACGACCGGAATTTCCGGCGGCCTCCAGCAGGGAGCGCTGTACCTGATGGCCAAGCTCACGCCGGACAGCCCGCCGCTGAATGAGGGTCTGATCTGGCGCATCTATTCCGAGACGACCAATACGGACGGCCGGCTTCAACTCGTCGCCACGTCCAGCGGCGGTGACGCCGACTTCCGCCTGGATCCCGGCACCTATCTGATTCACACCGCCTACGGCTTCGCCCAGGCCACCAACCGGATCGTGATCGGCAAGGAAGTCCAGTCCAAGATGGTCACGCTCAATGCCGGAGGCATCAAGTTCGGTGCTGCCCTCAAGGACGGCGAGGACCTCGACGGCAAGCCCGTGTCCTTCGAAATCTTCGGCATGGATTTCAATCAGCGCGGCGAACGCCACGTGATCGCTCGAGACGTCAAACCCGGATCGATCATGCGGCTGAACGCGGACACCTATCACGTTGTCAGCCACTACGGGAATGCCAACGCCACCGTGCGCGCCGACATACAGGTGCTGCCCGGCAAGCTGACGGAAGCGACCATCTTCCACAAGGCGGCCGGGATCACGCTGAAACTGGTCAATGAACGTGGCGGCGAGGCGATCGCCAACACCACCTGGTCGGTACTCAGCCCCGGCGGCGACATCGTCGTGGAAGCAACCGGAGCCTTTCCGGATTTTGTGCTCGCCGAAGGTGAATACGAGGCCCTCGCCCGCAACAACGGCCGCACATATCTTCAGACCTTCAGGGTCGATCCCGGTGAGGACCGCGAGGTCGAGGTGGTCACGTCACTGAGTGAGTTATCAGTTCAGGAAGTCGGTTCAAGCAACTGATTTCAAAAATAAATTTATCAATTTACCCGCGATAAAAACTGCTGTTCCGTCGGCATGCGGCTCGGGTACGGAGTCCGTTTCCTGCGCCGGAGGAGCCTCGGCCGCGCTCACCTGGACCGGACATCATCGCGAAGTGCGAACCTGAAGCCGGCTCAGCGCCTGCGGCCGAGCAGCCCGTTCCCGCGCGCCGCCGGCGCCATTTCCAGGACCTGGGTCTGCAGGAAATCCATGATTTCCTTCTGGTCGCCGAAGCCGGACAGGGTTTCGAAGGGGATCGGCCGGCCGGCACGCGCGGTGATCACCGACCCGAGAATCCGCCGGAACTCGCGCACCAGCAGCGACAGGCGCAGGGTCAGCGAATATTTGCTGACCAGATGAAACAGCCAGGAGTTCTGGCCGTCGAAATACAGCGGCAGCACGGTGGCCCTGGACGAACGGATCATCTTGGCAGTGAAGGTCTTCCAGGGAAGTTCCTCGGCACGGCCGAACGGTTTTGCCGCCGTGGCCACTCCGCCGCCCGGAAAGACGATGATGGTGGTGCCTTCCGCAAGCAGGCGCAAGGCTTCCTTGCGGGTTGCCATGTTGGTCTTCAGCGCATCCTTGGTTTCCTCGAAATCCACGGGCAGCGAAAACGGCCGGACTTCGGGCACCTTCAGGAGTTCGTTGTTGATCAGGATCTTGAACGGGCGGTCCAATTTCTCCGCCAGCGCCAGGAGCGCAAGCCCGTCACCGATGCCGTAGGGATGGTTCGCGACCAGAACCAGCGGGCCTTCCGGCAGGTTCTCCGGCGGCCACTGGCCGTCCGCCACGGAAACGTTGAGATTGATCAGGCCGAGAAGATCGCTCCAAATATAGTCCGACGTGCCGACCATGGTGTCTTTCCACACGTCGTAGATGTCGACCAGTTTCCGGCGCCCGGAGATGCCCTCGATGGCGCGGATGGTCCACCGCTTCAAGGGCGGCTGTTCCGCATTGGCATAACTGAATTCAGCGTGGTTCACGGCTGTGATCTTGGTCCCGAGAGAGTTCTGGCAAATCCGGAACCCAATAGCAAAAATTCTGTTTCACGAGTGTGACAGCACATTGCCTTTTTGTCTCAAGGAATGTGCCGCGCCATTCAAGCATCGATAACGCGCACCTGGACAATGCCAACGCTCGATATCCGGATGCCCGGTCAATCGCGACCGGACACCCGCCAGTCAGGCATATGCCCCAAAGGAAGGTCCTGGCACAAGCTGTCAGTTTTTACCTTAACCTCGTGGAATACCAGGCTCGAAAACAGCGTCCTGTCCGTCGAGCCTGGTATCACGGCTTATTTCAGGTCCGGCGGCGTTGCTTCGTCCACAAAGGCGGCAAGCGCCTCTTCGAGACCCATGGATGTCTGGTCCCTGGAGCCGAGACGGCGGACGTTGACGGTCCGCTCTTCGGCTTCCCGCATGCCGCAGACGATGATCACCGGCACCTTCGCAAGCGAATGCTCACGAACCTTGTAGTTGATCTTCTCGTTGCGGAAATCAGTCTCGACCTTGAGTCCCCTGGACTTCAGCAGATCGGCAACTTCCTGGCCATAGCCGTCAGCCTCGGACGTGATCGTGGCCACCACAATCTGCAACGGCGCGAACCACAGCGGGAAATGGCCGGCATGGTTCTCGATCAGGATCCCGAGGAACCGTTCCATCGAGCCGCAGATGGCCCGGTGGATCATCACCGGCGTCTTCTTCTCGCCGTCACTGTCGACATAGAACGCGCCGAAGCGTTCGGGCAGGTTGAAATCGACCTGGGTCGTGCCGCACTGCCATTCACGTCCAATGGCATCGCGCAGGGTGTATTCGAACTTCGGTCCGTAGAAGGCCCCCTCGCCCGGCAGGATCTCGGTCTTCACCCGGCCTTCCGACTGCGCCTCGATCTGTTTCAGAACCTCGCCCATGACCTCTTCGGCGTGGTCCCACAGATCGTCGGTGCCGACGCGCTTTTCCGGGCGGGTCGACAGCTTGACGACGATCTCGTCAAAGCCGAAGTCCTTGTAGACCGACAGGATCAGGTCATTGATCTTCAGGCACTCGTCCGCCATCTGATCCTCGGTGCAGAAGACGTGGGCATCGTCCTGGGTAAACCCGCGCACGCGCATCAGGCCGTGCAGCGCGCCGGACGGCTCATACCGGTGCACCACCCCGAATTCGGCGAGGCGCAGCGGCAGGTCGCGGTAGCTCTTGAGGCCGTGCTTGAAGATCTGCACGTGACCCGGGCAGTTCATCGGCTTCAGCGCGAACACACGGGCGTCCTCGGCCTCCGGGTCGGCGGACTGCACGGAGAACATGTTCTCCTTGTACCAGCCCCAGTGACCGGACGTTTCCCAAAGCGACGTGTGCAGCACCTGCGGCGCGTTCACTTCCTTGTAGGTCTCTTTCAGCACCCGGCGCTTGTAGGCGATCAGGTTCTGGAACATGTCCCAGCCCTTCGGATGCCAGAAGACGACGCCCGGGCCCTCTTCCTGGAAATGGAACAGGTCCATTTCCCGGCCAAGCTTGCGGTGATCGCGCTTTTCGGCTTCTTCCAGCATGTGAAGGTAGCCTTTCAGCTCCTTCTCGGTGTGCCAGGCGGTCGCGTAGATGCGTGACAGCATCTCGTTGTTCGAGTCGCCGCGCCAGTAGGCCCCGGCCACCTTCATCAGCTTGAAGGCATCGCCGATCTGTTTCGTGGACACCATGTGCGGGCCGCGGCACAGGTCCAGCCACTGGCCCTGCCTGTAGATCTTGAGATCCTGGTCTTCCGGAATGGCGTCGATCAGCTCGACCTTGTAGTCCTCGCCCTTGGCCGCGAAGTAGCGTTTGGCTTCCTCGCGCGACCAGATTTCCTTGGTGAACTGCGCGCCGCGCGAAATGATCTCGCGCATCTTCTTCTCGATGACAGGCAATTCTTCCGGGTGGAACGGCCAGTCGTCGCCGCTGTCCGGATGGACGCGCTTGAAATCGTAGTAAAATCCGTTCTCGATCACCGGGCCGATGGTGACCTGCGTGCCCGGCCAAAGTTCCTGCACGGCTTCCGCCATCACATGCGCCGCGTCGTGACGGATCAGTTCAAGCGCGCGCGGGTCGTCCCGCGTGACGATCTCGATGGCGTGGCTGGTGTCGATCTGGTCGCTGAGATCTCTCAGCTCCCCATCCAGAGACATCGCTACAGCCTTCTTGGCGAGCGATTTGGATATGCCTTCGGCGACCGCCAGTCCGCTGGTGCCTGCCTCGTATTCGCGCACGGAATTGTCGGGGAAAGTCAGTTGGATCATCGGTGTTCTCCTGCTCACTCCTGCAGACAAGGCAGGTAAGCTGTTGATCGTCTATCGAATGGGCGTGGCATACGGGATTCAGGGTAACGCGGCAACCTTTTCCCGGACTTTCGCCTGTCTTTTATGTCGATATTCCCTCACCTGACTTCAAGCCGGAAACTCCGGCTGCCGCTAGTCACCTCCCGCGCCGGCAACGACCAGCGGAGGTGGACGGCGGCGGATCGGCTGGGATTTCACGATCGACGTGCTGGTTTCCGCCTTGTCGGAGATGCGGTCGAGAATGCCGTCCAGAAGATCGATCGACGGGATCATGAGCCGGGCGACGAAACAGTCCTCGCCGGTGACCTTGTCGCACTCACAGAATTCCGGAATGTCCTGGATCAGCTGCTGGACAATGTGCAGCTTTCCCGGCAGCGGCCGGATACGGACGATGGCCTGCAGGCTGTAGCCCAGCGCCTTGGGATCGATATCGGCGGTGAAGCCCCGGATGACGCCCCGGTCCTGCAGGCGCCGGATCCGTTCCGACACGCCGGGTGACGACAGACCCGCCTGGGCGGCCAGGTCCTTCAGCGACAGGCGCGCATCGCCAATCAGGGCTTCGATAATTTTTCTGTCAATCTCATCCATCTTCATTCCAAAACTTTTCAAGCAGCTTCACCTAACAAGATACAGAAATATTCGACTTTGTCCTAATTATTCAAATGGAAGCATTGCGCCGGTTTTGACAGACTCCTGCCATCGTCAATTGCCGGATGGCCCGCATCTGCGAGCGGACATCCCTTGCTACAGGAGGCAGATATGGACAGAACCTTACGCGGCGGCGCCGAAATGACCGCCGCGATGACCATTCTCGGAACCATAGGATTGTTCGTGGTGCTCTCGGGCCAGGCAGCCGTCGACGTTGTGTTCTGGCGCTGCGCGTTCGGCGCGCTGGCGCTTGTGATCATCTGCGTCGCGCAGGGTCTGTTCCGGCGGCAACTCACCTTGAAAAAGCTCGGCATCGCGGCAGTCGGCGGTGTCGCGATCGTCGTCAACTGGGCAATGCTGTTTACCGCCTATGGCGAGACGTTGATCGGCGTCGCCACCGCCGTCTACAACACCCAGCCGTTCATTCTGGTCGGCTTCGGCGCGCTGTTTCTGGGCGAACGGATCACGATTGCCAGGCTTGGCTGGCTGGCGGTCGCCTTTGCCGGCGTCCTCCTGATTGTCCTGTCCAGGCCCGGCGGTGCGGACTATGCCGGATCGCACTACGCGCTCGGCATTGCTCTCGCCCTGGGTGCCGCATTCTTCTGGGCGGTGGCGGCGCTCCTGACCAAGAAGCTCACCGGCACGCCGCCACAGCTGATCGCGCTGATCCAGGTCTGCGTCGGCATCCTGATGCTGGCTCCGTTTGTCAGCTGGCAGGCGCTGCCGGAAGGAACAACCGCCTGGGGCGCACTGATCACCCTCGGCGTGGTCCACACCGGCATCATGTACATCCTGATGTACGGAGCCGTTCAGAAACTGCCGACCTATCTGCAGGGCGCGTTCTCGTTCATCTATCCCGTGGTGGCGATTGTCGTCGACTATGCCGCCTTCGGCCACAGGCTGCAGCCGCTCCAGCTCATGGGAGCCGCCGCGATCATCCTGGCCGCAACGGGCATGACATTCGGCTGGCGTCTGGTTCGCACCCGAAAGGCGGCCGCGACCGCCTGCCCGTCATGACGGTGTCGCCGCCCGCGCCCGGTCCTTGCCGGCCTTGCGCAGGGCGGCGTCGCGGACCTGCCGGGCCACGGCTTCCGTGCCGCCGCGCGTTTCCCGGATCATGGCAAGGTCCTCTTCCAAGGTCCCGTCCATCGGACCAATCGCCAGATCGGTATAGTTGCGCCGGTCCGGTGACGCCTTGACCCTTCTGTAGATCCGGTAGACCCGCCACACCGCCGAAAGATAGGCCCAGTGCTTGGAAACGATCTCCGCAAGATAACGCGCGTAGAAGGGGACCGGGTGCTCACGCGGCAGACCGACGCGCCGGTCGCTCCGGACCTTCAGCCGGAAATAACCGCCCTCCAGCGGATGTACGCCCTCGCACTCGACCATCAGCTTGAACCACATCATCAGGAACAGCTTGTTGCCCGGCCGCCCCTTCCTGTGGGCGGCCGCGCGGCGCAGAACCGTCTCGATATGCGCGTCCGAATAATAGTTCTGCCAGGCTTCCCGGTAAGCTTCTTCCCATTCCGCGTCGCTCATTTTCGGATGGTGGGTCACCCGGTGATTGAGATCGTATTTATTGGGATCCGGATCCATCCAGACGCCCTTCGACAGCAGCACCTTGTGATCCTCGGAGCCGGGCAGCGGGGTCAGGTAAAAAAACTCCAGCAGGTCGAGCGGAAGCTCTTTCTTGATGATCTCCACATCCCGGAGAACCGCCTCCTTGGTGTCGCCCGGAAAGCCGATGATGTAGCCGGCATAGGTGGTCGCGCCGTGAGCGCGCCATTTCTGCAGCATTTCGCGGTATTCGGTGATCTTGTTCTGGCGCTTTTTTGCCGCCAGCAGATTGTCCGGATTGATGTTCTCCAGGCCGATGAACACCCGGTTCACACCGGCGCGGGTGGCTTTCTCGATGAAGCCGTCGATCCGGTGGCACAGGGTGTCCACCTGGATGATGAACTTGATGTCGAACTTTTCCTTCTGCCGCAGCAAGATCAGCCGGTCGAAAAGAGATTCCCATTCCCGGTTGCGGGCGAAATTGTCGTCCGTGATGAAAAACCGGTTGATGCCCTGGGCATGGTTTTCCCGGATGATCCGTTCCAGGTCATCGGCGGAACGGAACCGGCTCTTGCGGCCCTGCACGTTGATGATGGTGCAGAAGGAACACTGGAACGGGCAGCCGCGCCCCAGATCGAAGCTGGAATGAGACCCGGCGGTGAACTGAATGTGCTTGGACGGCAGGATCGGCGTCGGCTCACCTCCGAGCGAAGGCAGATCCGCCATGAAATCGTAGAGCGGTTTCAGCGTGCCGTTGAAAGCGTCCCGGAGCACCATGTCCAGCCTGCGATCCTCCGCTTCGCCGGCGAAATAGCTCACGCCCTCTTGCTGCAAACCGACCATGTCCGCAGGCATCTCGTCGAGCATGGAAATGCAGCCGGACACGTGAAATCCGCCGATCGCCGTCTGCAGGCCCTCCGCCATGAACTTGCGGGCGAGATCGGTCGCCCTCGGAAACTGGTTCGACTGCACACCGACAAGGGCGATCAGCGCCCTGCCACCCTGTTTGCGGATCTGCGCGGCGATATGCGCGGGACGAACCCGCTTGTTGGTTTCGTCAAAGGTGTGCAGGTGAATGCGAACCTCTTCGCCAAGCGCATGTCTGTCGCGGGCGGCCTCCGCAAGGCCGTTCAGACTGGCAAGCGTGTTCGACGGGATTGCCGAGCGAAGCCACTGGATCGGGTAGCCGTCGTCATCGTAATGGGTCGGCTTGATCATCACGAGATGGAAGTCGCGCGCGCTCATGTGCCATTCCACCTTCCGGTTGAAGACCATGAGGGTTGCACTCACCTTCCGCTGGGTCAATCCCTTCTCGTCAAATATGCGGTGGTCCCGACTGCCGGCGGCGGCGCGGCTCAGTCCAGCCGGTGTTCTTGCGCAATATGCCGGCCGCTCCAGCGGCCATAGCGCCAGGGCAGGAACCAGCGGGCATTCTCGGGCAGGCTGTCGGCAACCGGATCGAACCCGGACGCGCCCCAGGGATTGCACCGGAGTATCCGTGCCAGACCGACCCAACCGCCGGCCCAGAAACCGAACCGGCGGATCGCCTGCTCGGTATAGTCCGAACAGGTCGGAGCGTAGCGACAGCCCCGCCCCATCACCAACGACAGCGAATGGCGGTAGATCCAGATCAGGCCGACCGCGATCCGCCCGGCGACGGAAAGGGGCCTGCTTGCGTCCGCGTCCTGTATTGAAGGAGTGCACATGTGTTTTTCAGAGGTTTCTGATCGTTCGGGGCCCGAAAGCTGACACCTGAGCTGGCACCTGAGTGGCGCCGGCTTCACGCGACGATGTTGTCCTGCCCGGCCGTGGCCTCGATCTTGTCGATCGCGTCGACAACCGCGTCGAAAGTCAAGAGGGTGGAAGCGTGCCTGGCCTTGTATTCGCGCACGGGCTCAAGGAACTTCAGGTCGGCGAACCGGCCCTCGGGCGGCTCGCCCCCCTCCTTCAGCATTGCGCGCATGGCCCTGCGCACCTCCCGCAATTCGCCGGCGCTCGCACCGACGATGTTCTGCGCCATGATCGAGGACGACGCCTGGCCGAGGGCGCAGGCCTTTACGTCATGGGCGAAGTCGGAGACCACGCCGTCGTTCATGCAAAGATCCACCACGACGGTCGAGCCGCACAGTTTGGAATGCGCTTTTGCGCTGGCGTCCGGGTGCTCGAGACGGCCGATCCGGGGTATGTTCCCGGCATATTCCAGGATTTTCGCGTTGTAGATGTCGTCAAGCATTCTCGCCTCTTCGTGAAAGCCTGTGATGCGCGACACATTGATGGCGCACTGCTTTCATATATATAGATCAGACGCCACGGCAAATTCGCAAGGGCGGAGTGGTTGAAGTTGGTCGTCCCGGTGCCGCGAACGCACCTGAACCCGGCTTTACCGACTCGGAAACTGTGCGTTCGTCTTTTGCGTGGAGTATGATAGATGTCCGCGGCTTCGAAGCCCGGGCTTGTGATCTGTGCACCGCGAGCGCCGTATGATGAGTGACAAGGGTAATATTGCGAGGATCCCAATGGACGCTGTCCTCAAGCCGGTTGAAAAATCCTTCGAAAGGAAGACACCGGATCAGTTGCATCGGCCGAGCCGCGAGGAAGCCGAGGCGGCCGTGCGCACGATTCTCGCCTGGACCGGAGACGATCCGGACCGAGAAGGCCTGCTTGACACTCCCAAGCGCGTCGTCAAGGCGCTGAGCCAGCTTTACAGCGGCTATTTCGAGGATCCGGCAGAGCATCTGTCCCGGACCTTCGAGGATGTCGGCGGGTACAAGGATATCGTGCTGGTGCGCGGCATTCCTTTCCATTCCCATTGCGAGCATCACATGCTGCCCTTCATCGGTGAGGCGCATATCGCCTATTATCCGGCGGAAGGCGTCGTCGGCCTGTCGAAACTCGCGCGTGTCGTCGACATATTTGCCAAGCGCCTGCAGACCCAGGAGAACTTGACGGCGCAGGTCGCATCGGTCATTGACGATGCGCTGGCTCCGCGTGGCCTGGCCGTGATGCTGGAAGCAGAGCACCAGTGCATGACCATGCGCGGAGTCCAGAAACCGGGGGTCTCCACGATCACCACCCAATTCACAGGCGTCTTCCAGGATGATCCGGCCGAGCAGGCCAAATTCATGACCCTGGTGCGCGGCATGGGCGTTTAAGGTTCACGCCCCTGCCGGACTTTTCTACTGGCAGGGGTTCTTACCGGATGTGTCAAGCTGAATTATCCGAGCGCGGCGACAAGAAGGCGATCGAAGACGGCGATCTCCTGATGCCGAAGTTCGACGCCGACGGCCTGATTGCCGCTGTCGTCACCGACATCGCGACCGGCGAGGTGCTGATGGTCGGCTACATGAATGCCGAAGCGCTGAAGCGCACCATCGAAACGGGGGAAGCCTGGTACTGGAGCCGCTCCCGGCAGGAGTTCTGGAAAAAGGGCGCGACTTCCGGGCAGATCCAGAGCGTCCATGAAATCCTGACGGATTGCGACCAGGACGCGCTGGTGCTCAAGGTCTCCGTCGCCGGCAACGGCGCCACCTGTCACGTCGGCTACAGGTCCTGTTTCTATCGCAAGGTTGTCAGCGGAAGCGACGGCGCCGTGCGCCTGAAGCGCACGGAAGTGGATCGCGTCTACGACCCCGATGAAATCTACGGCAAGAAGTGAAGCAACCTGCGCAACAGCCGCTGCGACACCCTGCCAGAGCCTTGATTATTTTACTTGTTTCGAATTCTATTACATAATGTATAGGTAGTTAGACCTATATCGACAATCCATTGTTTCCGCCTACAGTTCCGGCGGGCGCAAAAAATCAGAAAAGAACAAACGGCCGTCCGAATCTACCAGCCCGCAAGCTGAGGGAGAGGCCATGGCGGAGAATGGTGTTCAGACAAAACGGGATGAACGCACGACGTTCATTTTGCTTGCCGTAGTATTGGCGCCGGCACTGTCTGTAGCGATTGTTGGCGGCTACGGCTTCATCATATGGATGTCACAGATCCTCCTCGGCCCACCAAGCGGCTGATCACATGTCGCCAGACCCCCAATTTTCGGCAAGCCGCAGGGGCTTTCTCAAACTTCCCAGCCAGCCGAAAACAGAAGCCCTCCGTCCTCCCTGGACGGATGAGCACAGCGTTGCCGCGAGATGCACGTCCTGCAACAGCTGCGTGGACGCCTGTCCCGAATCCATTCTCCGGCCCGACAGCGCCGGCAGGCCTCTGGTCGCGTTCGACGGAGGCGAATGCACCTTCTGCGGAAAATGCGCAGACGCCTGCAACGACGGTGTCTTCGATCCCGGCCGCCTCCCTCCCTGGAACCTGAAAGCCGCGTTTCAGCCGGGCTGCCTTCAGGATCACGGCATCAGCTGCCAGCTCTGCCGCGACATGTGCCCGACTTCCGCCATTCGGGTCGACCTGACCAAACGTCCCTTCGGCCGGCTGAAAATCGACGAAACAGCCTGCACCGGGTGCGGCGCCTGCCTGGCTGTCTGTCCGCAGAACGCCCTCGCCGTCACTTTCCCCCAGCCCGAAGCGGAGCAGGCATGAACGCAACAGTCCACATCGCCAGCCTTCTCGTGCACGCCACCAGCGAGCGGCGTGACGCGGTCGAGCGCGACATAGTGGCAATGGGAAACGCCGAAATCGCCCATGCGGACGGGGCCGGCCGGCTCATTGTCACGCTCGAGACGCCGAGCGAAGCCGAGATCATTCAGACCATGACAGACATTCAGTTGCTCACCGGCGTTGTCAGCGCCTCCCTTGTCTATCACCAGGCCGACGGCGAGCCAGACGCCGCGCCCACCTCCCTTCAAGGAGACAGCATCCAATGAGCGCAATAAGCAGACGCGATGTCATCAAGGCGCAAGCCGTGGCCGCGGCGGCAGCTGCGGCGGGCATTCCCGTGCCGGCGGCGGCCCAGAACCTGATCACCCATGCGGAGTTGACGGACTTGAAATGGTCCAAGGCCGCCTGCCGGTTCTGCGGCACCGGCTGCTCGATCATGGTTGCCACCAAGGCCGGCCGGGTCGTGGCAACCCACGGGGACGCGGAAGCGGAGGTCAACCGCGGCCTCAACTGCGTCAAGGGATATTTCCTGTCCAAGATTATGTACGGCAAGGACCGGATGACCACGCCGCTTCTGCGCAAGACGGACGGAAAATTCGACAAGAACGGCGCATTCGAGCCGGTCAGCTGGGACGAAGCCTTCGACATCATGGCCGAAAAATGGAAGGCCACCCTCAAGGCGAAGGGGCCCAAGGCCGTCGGCATGTTCGGGTCCGGCCAGTGGACCGTCTGGGAGGGCTATGCCGCCTCCAAGCTGATGAAAGCCGGGTTCCGGTCGAACAACATCGATCCGAATGCCCGCCATTGCATGGCTTCTGCGGTCGGCGGTTTCATGCGCACCTTCGGCATGGACGAGCCCATGGGCTGCTACGACGATTTCGAACACGCGGATGCCTTTGTCCTGTGGGGCTCCAACATGGCCGAGATGCACCCGATCCTGTGGACTCGGCTCGCCGACCGCAGGCTCAGCCATCCCCATGTCAAGGTCGCGGTCCTGTCGACCTTCGAACACCGCAGTTTCGACCTTGCCGATATTCCTGGCGTATTCGTTCCCCAGACCGATCTGGTCATCGCCAACTACATCGCCAATCACATCATCCAGACCGGCGCGGTGAACCAGGACTTCGTTTCCAGGCACGTCAATTTCCGCAAGGGTGCCCAGGATATCGGCTATGGCCTGCGGCCGGAAAATCCACTCGAGCAAGCCGCAGCCAATGCCGGCTCCGGTGCGTCGGAACCGATGTCGCTCGAGGAATTCGCCGAATTCGTGAAGCCTTACACCCTGGACTATGCCGCAGAAAAATCCGGTGTCCCCAGGGAGAGGCTGCAGCAGATCGCCGAGCTATACGCCGATCCGGACACCAAGGTGATGTCGCTGTGGACCATGGGTGTGAATCAGCACACCCGCGGCGTGTGGATGAACAACCTGCTCTACAACATTCATCTGCTCACCGGAAAGATCGCCCAACCGGGCAATTCGCCCTTTTCGCTGACCGGTCAGCCGTCCGCCTGCGGCACGGCCCGCGAGGTCGGCACCTTCGCCCACCGCTTGCCGGCCGACCTCGTCGTCACCAATCCCGAGCACCGGGCAACCGCCGAAGACATCTGGAAGCTTCCGGCCGGAACCGTGCCGGACTGGGTCGGCGCCCATGCGGTGCTGCAGAACCGCATGCTCAAGGACGGTGACATCAACTGCTACTGGGTGCAGGTCAACAACAACATGCAGGCCGCACCGAACATGATGGAGGAGGGTCTGCCGGGATATCGAAACCCGGACAACTTCATCGTCGTGTCGGACGCCTATCCGACGGTCACCGCCGAAGCCGCCGACCTGATCCTGCCCACGGCCATGTGGGTCGAGAAGGAAGGCGCCTATGGCAACGCCGAGCGGCGTACCCAGTTCTGGCACCAGCTCGTAGATGCCCCCGAAGGGGCAATGTCGGACATGTGGCAGCTGGTCGAGTTCTCCAAGCGCTTCACAACCGACGAAGTCTGGCCGCCGGAGTTGCTGGCCGACAATCCGGACTACAAGGGCAAGACGCTCTACGAGGTTCTGTACGAAAACGGCAATGTGAACGCCTTTCCCAACAGCGACCGCGCGGAAGGATACGGCAACCACGAAGCAGATGACTTCGGCTTCTACATCCAGAAAGGTCTGTTCGAGGAATATGCCCGCTTTGGCCGCGGTCATGCTCACGACCTTGCGGATTTCGACACCTACCACGAGGTCCGTGGCCTCAGATGGCCGGTAGTTGACGGCAAGGAGACCCGTTGGCGCTACAACAGCGCATACGATCCCTATGTCGCGGACGGCGCGGATTTCCAGTTCTACGGCAAACCGGATGGCAGGGCCGTTGTCTTCGCCCTGCCCTTTGAACCCGCGGCGGAAAACCCGGACGCGGATTTTCCTTTCTGGCTGTCCACCGGCCGCGTGCTGGAACATTGGCATTCGGGTTCCATGACCCAAAGGGTGCCCGAACTCTACAAGGCCGTGCCCGACGCCCTCTGCTTCATGCATCCCGACGACGCCGAGGGGCTCGGCCTGCGGCGCGGATCCGAAGTGCGGGTCAAGTCCCGGCGCGGCGAAATCATTACACGCATCGAGACCAGAGGCCGCAACAAACCACCGAAGGGGCTTGTCTTCGTACCCTGGTTCGATGCCCGCCAACTGATCAACAAGGTGACGCTGGACGCCACCGATCCGCTGTCGAAACAGACCGACTACAAAAAATGCGCCGTGCGCATCGAAGCCGTGTGAGGTCAGCCATGAAACGCATAGCAATTTGCCTGATTGCCGGTCTCGGCCTGCTGGCCGCTGCGGCAGCCACCGCCCAGGAAAGCGTGTCCACGCTGCGCCAGGCCACGCCACTGGCTGACAACGCGCCTGCCGCGCCCATGCCGAAACCGGTCAATTCCGATATCCGCCAGGTGCGCAACTATCCGGAACAGCCGCCCCTGATCCCGCACACGATCGAGGGCTACCAGATCGACAGGAACGCCAACAAGTGCCTGACCTGCCATGCCCGCGCCGCCGTGGAGATCAGTCAGGCACCGATGGTGTCGATCACCCACTTCATGAACCGGGAGAACCAGTTCCTCGCCTCGGTCACCCCGCGCCGGTATTTCTGCAATCAGTGCCATGTACCGCAAATGGACGCCAAGCCGCTGGTCGAGAACGAATTTGTCGACGTGGACAAGGTGCTTGAGTATGTGAAATCGAAAGAGGGAGCCAACTGATGCTGGCCTTCCTGAAGAGGCTCTGGTCCACGGCTCTGCGCCCCAGCGTGCACTACAGCCTCGGGTTCCTGACCCTGGGCGGCTTCGTGATGGGGATCATTTTCTGGGGCGGCTTCAACACCGCCCTGGAACTGACCAACACGGAGGCGTTTTGCACCGGCTGTCACGAAATGCGCGACAATGTCTTTGCCGAACTGAAACCGACCATCCACTACTCGAACCGGTCCGGCGTGCGCGCGACCTGCCCGGATTGTCACGTGCCGCATGAGTGGACGGACAAGATCGCCCGCAAGATGCAGGCCTCCAAGGAAGTCTGGGGCACGATATTCGGCACGATCAACACCCGTGAAAAGTTCCTTGAACACCGGCTGGAGCTGGCCCAGCACGAATGGGCCCGGCTGAAGGCCAACAATTCCCTGGAATGCCGCAACTGCCACTCCGCCGAGTCGATGGACATCACCCGGCAAAGCCCACGGGCATCGCAAGCCCATGAAAGGTTCCTGTTTACGGGTGAGAAAACCTGCATCGACTGCCACAAGGGCATCGCGCATCATCTCCCGGACATGTCACAGGCCGCCTGGGAAGATGATGACCGCGCAGACACGCTGAAGCGCGCGACCGCCTTTCTGGAGGCCAGACAGAGCGAAGCGAACTGATCCGAACAGGCAGGCAACGTTGCGAAAGGCCGGCCTTTCCGGCCGGCCTTTTGTGCCTGGGTCAGGTCATCGTGATGTAACTGCGCATCTGCTCGGCCTCGAGCTCGACCTGCGCGATCTTGAACTTCACCACATCGCCGATCGAGATGACGCCGGTAAGCTTGCCGTCCTTGACCACCGGCATGTGCCGGAAGCGGCCCTGGGTCATGCGCGCCATCACTTCATTGATGTTGTTGTCTTCCGTGCAGGTCACGACGTTCTTGGTCATGACGGTGGAGACAGCCAGTTGCAGGGCCGACGCACCCTGATTGCCGATGAAACGCACGATATCGCGCTCTGAGATGATGCCCTCGATATCAAGGTCACCGCTGCAGACGACGACCGCCCCTATCTTGTTTTTCGCCAGGGTTTCACAGATTTCGCTCAACAACGCGTCACTACGCGCGGTTATCGTTTCGTGGCCCTTCCCACTCAGGATCGCGGCTACGGTCATCCAAAACACCTCCCATGGCATCAATGCCCGTTACATACGGGGATCTCCATCATGGCAAAAAAAACTGTCCACGCAAACCGTTGTGGTGAGCCTTGGAACCGTTATCAAGCACGGAAGTACCGTTGGGGCATCAGTGAAGCCGCCGTTGCGGCACCGGATCGAGAAACGGGAACAGGGCGAGACCGGCGACAAATCCGCCGATATGCGCCTGCCAGGCGACGCTGGCCGGCTGTCCCGCCAAGGGGCCGCTCATCAGGCCGAACAGGAGATTGAGACCGAACCAGACCCCGACGAACACCAGAACCTGCTGATTGCGAAGGCATTCGGACAGCGGTTGCGCGGGCACGAGATAGGCACGGCGGTCCGAACTGCGGAAAGCGCCCAGCGGTCCGCCAAGCTCGAAAACGAACCGCAGGGCAGCCGCCATCTGGCCGGAGATCGCGGCCGAGGCCCCCACCATGGGCGCGGTATCACCCCAGTTTGTCGCCAGATGCGCCAGGGCCCCGCCGACAGCGCACAGGGCGGAGAATACCAGGAACCGCCCTGCCCCGAACCGGCGCGCGACGGCGGTTCCGAAAATCGCCATCCAGAGAAGGTTGAAGATGATGTGCATGGCACTGCCATGCAAAAAGCCGTAGCTGACGAAACCCCAGACGCTCGAAGCAACTTCAACCGGTGTCAGGCTGGAGAATGCCGCGTATTTTACCGGCCAGAAGGCAAACAGATATACGACAAGATTGTCCCATCCTCCGGGCAGCACGAGAGAGCGCAGCAGATGGATCGCGACCATGACACCGCCAAGCCAGACAATGACCGTCGGCAGATTGAAAATCGGCGGTTCCGAGGGCCGTTCGCGTTCCCCGTCTTTTCTGGCCTGCTCGCGCCGGGCGCGCTCTTTGTCGAACTGATAGATGCTCATGAAACCTCAGACTATACGGGCGCCGAATTCAGGCTGACTCACGAAGGAAGCCTAAGCAAGATCCGGGACAAAACAAGGGCGGGTGGTCGCGCAATCAGGTTCAAGTGCAGGATATAGTGAATCCCCGGTGTTTCATGAAGAGGCATCAAGCAGGCGCCAGACAACAAAACGCCGGTCATCCTCAGAATGACCGGCGCCTTGCGATGCCCCCCGAATAGCGGTCGCGTCCCCACGCGCCTCAATCGGCCCTGTGCTCACGTCGCCCGGCGCTTGTTTTGCCGCAAGCCGGCTCTTGTTGGCCGATCCTCACGGTGCGCTGCCTTGTCGGCGAACCCGGATACCTCCCACCCGAACTCTTCGTGAACAAGACCTTAAGCTGCCAGCCCGCCCCCGGCAGAGCAAGCTTTACCTCCAGTTAACCTTAACAATCCCCGCCGGCCTGAAGCACGCGTCAACTCAAGGACTTGGCACACCCCCTGCTTAGGAACACTCAAACAATCACAGGGAAAGGCATGCGTCCCGTTTTGAAACAGACACTGTCTTGAGACGAAACACCGGACGCAGATCGGCAAAGAGGCGATACCAGATGAAACATGGCGTGACCCAAACACTCTATAACTATTGGGACAACCTGCGCGGCGCCCGCCCGGCCCCAAATCGCAGCGAAGTCGATCCGGGCGAGATCCGCGGTCTGCTTGGCGACACGTTCATCCTGGAGACCAGCGGGCCCAGGGATGTACGGTACCGCCTCGCCGGTACCCGCCTGTGTTCGGCACACTGCCGGGAACTGAAAGGCCGCAATTTCCTGCGCGGCTGGAGCGAAAAGGACAAGGAAGCCCTTGAAAGCCTGATCGCCGCGATTGTCGAGGACGGCGCGGCGGCGGTGATCGGCATCAACGGCCATACGGAACGCGACCACGTCCTGCAGATGGAAATGCTGCTGGTACCGCTCAACGTGCCTGGCGAAGGCCGAGTCCGCATTCTGGGCAGCTGTACTCCGATGGAAAAACCCTACTGGATCGGTCTGCATCCCATTTTGAGGCAGAGCGTCAGCAGCCTGCGCCTGGTCTGGCCCGACGAACGCCCCTATTTCATGGAATCGCAGGCATCGGTGAACCCGATCTTGCCGCGTTTCACTGCGGAAGGCCTTTCCATGCCGACACCTCCGCTTCCGAAGGGGGCCGAACGCAAGGTCGGACACCTGACGGTCTATTCCGGCGGCAAGCCCTGACAAGATCGCCCACGTCCGGAGGCCCCCGACACGCCCGCGCAAAGGCCCAAACAACGGTATTTGCGCGGCGCGCGCGCGGTCTCAACCGGCAAGGCGATTTTTTTCCCGGGCCGGTTCCGGCATATTTCACACGCCCATTGAGTGAATTGCCATGGCCAGTTTTGCTGCCCATCACCAGGCACGCGCGCCGGATGTAACGAACCGAAAGCGCAGCCCGACGCCCGGAGAGAAACAGGCATCAGAAGTATTTTATTTATTTAAGTCAATAATTTAGCAAAAATCGACAAGACCGGAAACAGTGCAGGACGGTGCCGTGGACAGTGGAGGCTTGCTGCCCCACGCACAGCCACACAACCTGTGGAAGAGCCCTCGTTTCATACGCGGAATGCGTCATCACGACCCCGCGACCAGGGCGCCCGGACCGCCGCACTCTTACACATCGTTAACCCCAGCTGCCTAAAGTAGACACTGGACGTCTTCAGAATCGCATCTCGGCCGGGAAAAGTGCGATTTTCGCACGGGTTTGGATACAGCAGCCATGAGCGCCGGATTGGCAACAGCACCAGAAGGAAGCAAATCGCTTCAAGTCACTGACCGCCGGCGGCACCAACGGGTTCAGGTGAACATTCTTGGCCGGTTCATGCTTGAGAACCGCTGCGAGTATCCGTGCCAGATCATCGACATGTCCCCGGGCGGCATGGCCATGATCACACCGGTGACCGGCAGGGTCGGCGAACGCGTGATTGCCTATCTCGATCATATGAGCCGCGTTGAAGGCAAGATCGCCCGTCTGATCGAGGGTGGTTTCGCGGTCGAGCTGCGCAACACGATCCGCAAGCGCGACAAGATCGCCAATGTCCTGACCTGGCTGGCCAACCGGGACGAACTCAATCTTCCCGAAGACCGCCGCCATGACCGCTTCGTTCCGAAGAACCCGATGACGAAGATGATCCTCCCGGACGGAACCGAGCATGTCTGCCGGGTCGTTGACGTGTCCCTGTCCGGTGCGGCAATCGCCACCGATGTTTTCCCCGAATCCGGTGACAGGATCACGCTCGGCAAGATGACCGCGCGCGTGGTCCGCCGCATCGAAGGCGGCATCGCGGTCGAATTTGCCGCCGTACAGAGCCGCGCCCTGCTGGAACAGCACATCACGGATCCAGACGCGGGCTGACGACGCCTTCGAAATTCCTGAAACAACCGCTCTATCGAACCCGGCATTCCGTCATGTACAAAGGCGGCCGCCGGGTTTTTTGCCGTCTCGGCCCCGCCGCACCGGTTCCAGTCAAAGAAAATTCAACTTTTTTTCGCCGCCCCGAGAAGCTGCCCCAACGGCAGATTTAGGTTGCGGGAATGCCTTCGTGCCGTCTTGCCGGGCAGCCCCTTCAGTGCAGTATCGGGGGTTTTTCTATATTTTACGGGCACTTACAGAGGATATTTCCAATTTTACGAAAATTTTCCTCAAACTTAAATCGAATAAGAATCAAACTAAATTCAAAATAAACTAAAATAAACATCAAACACAATTATAGTTTTACTTTGAAGTTTTTCTCCAAATAAAATCCAGTCAGTCATCGTTACGTCAGCCTTGGGGAGGGCGTTACGATGAAATTACTTAGAAATACAGTACTCGCAACTACCTTGATCTTGACGTCGATCGCATCCGGCACGTCTGCGTTTGCCGACCCGGGACGCTTCATGATCATGAGAACGTCGGTGAAAGCACCGGTGGGCCATGTCCAGTTCTGCCGGGAAAACACGGGCTCATGTCCACGTGAAAAGTACGAACCGGTTGTGGTCCGGCTGGACGAAGCCCGCTGGCAAGAACTCATCGCCATCAATGCGGACGTCAACCGACGTGTCCGGCCGATGACCGACACCGATCTGTACGGCAAGGAAGAACACTGGACCTATCCTGTCAACGGATACGGCGACTGCGAAGAATACGTGCTGGAAAAGCAGCGTGTGCTGATCGAAGCCGGCTGGCCGAAAAGCGCGCTTCTGATCACCGTGGCCAAGGACATCCAGAATTCCGGCCACGCGGTCCTGACCGTGCGAACGGACCATGGCGACATGATCCTCGACAACCAGATCGAGGCCGTTCTGCCCTGGTACTCGACGCCGTATCGTTACATCAAACGCCAGTCCGCACGCTCACCCGTGCTGTGGACCGGCATTTCGGACACACGCGTGACCACTGTCAGCAGCGTGACGAACTAGGATTGGGAATTGGCCGGTTCGCCGGCCATACGGACGATCCGGTCGCGTCCCCACCCTCCCCATCCCTACCACGACCGGATCCAGGAAGCCGGCCTGCCCCCCGCAGGCCGGCTTCCGCCTTTTCAGGGTCATGAAGTCAGGGATGGAGCAATCGGGCCGGCGCTCTGGTAAGAGATCAGGCTTCCCGCAGGCCCGCCTTGAAGCGGCGCCAGTTGCGGACGTACCCCTCGGCCGATTTCGCGATATCGGCCGCAGCCGTATCGGGCAGCGTCCGGACAACTTTCCCCGGCACGCCGACAACCAGCGAATTATCCGGGATTTCCTTTCCTTCCGCGATCAGCGCGTTGGCGCCGATGATGCAGTTCGACCCGATGACGGCGCCATTGAGCACGGTCGCGCCCATGCCTATCAACGAGTTGTCCCCGATCGTGCAGCCGTGGAGGATCGCATTGTGGCCGACGGTGCAATTGGCACCGATCGTCAGGGGATGCCCCATGTCGGTATGGAAGACACAGCCATCCTGGACGTTGGAGTTCGCACCCACGGCAATCGTTTCATTGTCGCCGCGCAGAACGGCGCCGAACCAGACACTGGCGCAGTCGTGCAGAACGATGTCGCCGATCAGCGTCGCGGTCGGAGCGATCCAGTAGTCACCGGTGTCCGGAAAAACGGGTCTGCGCCCGTCGAGCGAGAATACGGGCATGAAACCTCAGTTGTAACCGATGAGCACCAGGGCGACATTCATGACCATCACCCCGGAACACATGCTCCACATGCCCGCAATGGTGGAGGACGCGACCAGCCAGCCGAGCGGCCGTTTTTCGATCCGGCGTCCGCGGATGGCATTGCGCATGATGATGAACGGACCGGCGAAAACGCACACGACGATACCTGCGAAGAATCCGGGCAGGTTTTCTCCGGCAAAACTGAATCTGGGTGGTTCGCGGGTGATCAACTGATAGAGGCTGCCAAGCACCCCGGCAGCCACAAAACCCGCGCATGCGATATATCCAACGAGAAGTAGATCGAACAGCACGGCCGTTAACCCCTTGTTAACTCTTCCCCACGGAAACTGATGAAGAATTCCTTAAGGGTCAAGAGCAAAGACTGTGCCGGAACGGCGAATGGGCCAAATCCCCGAAACACCGCCGCTTGATGCGGTTAAACGACCATCCCCGACCGGGACATGTGTTCCGTATCGGGACAGGCTGTGCCAATCCTGCGCAGTCCGGCATGGGACGGCCCGCTGGTGATCCCTGTTTCCCTTCCCCAGCCCATCAGGACGCAACCGCGCCACTTCACCTGGCTTTCAGGGGCGATCTGTGTCCTCGGGGCCGCGCTTTTTGCGTTGAAGGTGCACGGCTGGTCGGAGTACGGACTGCCGGTTTCCTTCGTCCCGTCGGATGAGCCGGTGTCCGTATCCGTGGGCCCGGCAACGCTCCGTTTGCCGGAGAGCTATATCGCGACCGCCCGCCAGCGCCGCATGTCCCGCCTTGAGGATGCGCGCTTCGAAATGCTTCGCCTGGCGGTGCGCTGGCCCGTCATGTCCGCCGCCGACGCACCGGCCGGGGTCATCGTCCCCGAGAACGGGACCATCGTGATCGAGCTGGAAAGCAGCCCCGGACGGGAAAGCCTTCGCGCCAGGCTGGATCCCTTTTACCGCCGGCTGGCAAGGGGCGGCGAACTGGCGGGACCGGACGGACTGAAGATACTGAGCCTGTCCGCGCGCGGGGAACCGGCCGCCGATCTGATCGCCTTCGATCCAACGGCGCAGAATGGCTTCATCGCCAGGTGCCGCAGCACACCACCTGCGGTCTCCGCCATATGCCACCGCGCCTTCACCGGAGCTTCCGGCGTTGAGGTTCGTTACAGTTTCGAACAGGCGCTGCTTTCCGACTGGCGCCAGATCGACCGGGCCGTCGCCGAAAAGATACTGGAATTCCGGCTGCGTTAGCCACTCACAAAAAAACGGCCCGCGACGGGCCGTTCTTTTTTGGCAGGCTTGATCCCGGATACGCTCAGACGTCTTCCAGGTCGATTTCCAGAATGGCCATCTGGAAGTTCCAGCTCAGGTCCTCGTCCTCATCGTCGCGAAAGATCACGCCGATAAATTCCTCACCGATGTAGACTTCCGCGGAATCGTCCTTGCGAGGACGGGCGCGAACCTGAAGGCTCGGCAATTCGAACTTCGAACGCATATACACTTCGATCTTGCGGATTTCATCGGGCTTCACGGCGATCTCCTGATAGTGCCAATGATTTTTGACTGGCCGGGACCCTACAGGAGCAGGTGCCGATGCCAAAGCCTTTCCGTGAGCTATCCCCGTCTTCCTGAGCCCGTTTGGCAGCCAGTTTCAGACCGACGGATGATCCTCGCCGAGCAACTGGTTCATGCTGCGCGCGGGCTCCGCGCACCCTGCCTTGCCGACGATCCTGGCGGGAACGCCCGCAACCGTCGTATTGGGCGGAACATCGGCAAGCACGACCGATCCGGAAGCGATCCGCGAGCAATGGCCGATCTCCAGGTTGCCGAGCACCTTCGCCCCCGCCCCCAGAAGCACACCGCAGCGGATCTTCGGATGACGGTCACCGCCCGTCTTGCCGGTTCCGCCGAGCGTCACCCCTTGCAGGATGGAGACGTTGTCCTCGATCACCGCTGTACCGCCCACGACGATGCCCGTGCCATGATCGATGAAGATGCCGCGTCCGACCGGGACCGCCGGATGAATGTCGATCTGGAAAACCTCCGAGGCACGGCTCTGCAGGTACAATGCAAAATCCTTGCGCCCCTTGCGCCACAGCCAGTTGGCGAGCCTGTGGGTCTGAAGACCGTGAAAGCCCTTGAAATAGAGCACCGGTTCCAGGTAGCGGAAACAGGCCGGATCACGATCGTAAACGGCGACGATGTCGACCCGGAAGATCTTGGCGAGTTCCGACTCGTCCGCCAGCGCTTCCAGATAGGTCTGGCGGATGAGCGATGCGGAAACGATGTCGCGGCCCAGGCGCTCGCCCAGCCGATGCACCACGGCCTCTTCCAGGCTGTCGTGATTGAGCACCGTTTCATAGACGAAAGAAGACAGCGCCGGTTCCTGCGCAACCATGGCCTGCGCTTCGCTGCGCAACTGGTGCCAGACCGGATCGTGGGTGGGAACCTGTTGCAGACCGGACTTGCTGATCGGTGCGGACATCGCCTGTTTCCTTTTCAAGCCGTCACGTTCGAGACCTAAGATAGGACTGTCGTCTGATATTCCAAAATGAAACTTCCTGATATCAGATATGAAGCTTTATGATGAACCCGCAAAATTCCTAATTTTCAGTGCGATAACGTCACATACCGTGTTTTGAGGAAACCGCATGCCATCGTGCAAGAGTTCCCCTGCCCGCCCCGACAATCCGCTTCGGAGCGTTCGCGGGCCGATCGCGGAACTGCTGTTGAACGCCCCAGCCCGCAAGAACGCGCTTCCGCTTGCGGCCTGGCAGGCGCTTCCCGGAGAGCTCGAAATCGTGCGGCAGGACCCGTCGGTGCGCGTGTGTGTCCTGCGCGGTGCGGGCGGCGAAAGCTTCTGCGCTGGCGCGGATATTTCCGAATTCGAGGCAATCCGCTCCACTCCGGCCGCTGCGAAACACTATGACGACATCAATGTCGCTGCCTTCAAGGCACTGAAATCCCTTCCTGTGCCCGTCATTGCCGCCATCGAGGGTCCTTGCCTCGGCGGTGGACTCGGCCTGGCGCTGGCCTGCGACCTGCGCATCGCCGCCGGTTCGGCCAGCTTCGCCATCCCGGCAGCCAGGCTGGGACTGGCCTATCCGCCGGAAGCGCTCGGCGATCTGCTCGAAGCCGTCTCGCCGTCGGAGGCCAAGAAACTTCTGTTCATGGCGCAAAAGCTGTCTTCGAGCGAAGCCCTGCGCATCGGCCTGATCAATGAGGTGGTCGAAGACACCGAACTGGACAGCCGGATTGAGGCCCTCTGCGCGCTTGTCTGCGACAACGCCCCGCTCTCCCTCAAGGCGGCCAAGCGGGCCATCAACCTGCTTGCAGCCCCTGCCCGGGCAGAAAATCTGGCAACGCTCCTTGAGGATGCCAGGACTTGCATCGACAGCGCGGACTACCGGGAGGGCTGCCGGGCTTTCCTGGAAAAACGCCCAGCACGGTTCAAGGGCACTTAACCACCTCGCCGGGCCATCTGACCGTACCTTCTGGCCGTACCTTCTGGCCGCGACACGCTGCGCCCTGGAGCATGTCGCGTTAAATTGAATTCAGGAAATCGCCCGAACGCATTTGAAATGCAAACGCTGCCTCAGGCGTCTTCCTGAACCCATGAAGCCACTTAAACGCGACATGCCCTAGAAGAGATAGTCGAGCACCGACAGATCGTTCAGGGAACCGAGGGCCGCGTAACTCGCTTCCAGCTGGACTTCGTAGCTGGATGCCTCGACGATGAGTTCGGCGATATCCGCCGAGGACACCTCCGTGATCATTTCCTCGGCACTGGCGATAAAGCTCTCTTCGGACGTGATGAAACTTTCCAGACTGGCGGCGGTAGTGGACGACATGCTCTGCAGTGCGATGATCCCGTCCTGGGCACTGACCAGCAGGTCCGACAGCGTCGCGACGTCATCCATCGACAGGGGATCCGCACTCGCCGCATATGAAATCGCGCGCAACGCCGCCTCGATGGCGTCCTCGTCCGCGGTGACACCATATTCGATCGTCCGATCCGTGCCGAGGCGGACCGACTGGGTGTAGTCGTCGCCCGTATAGTAGCCGGTATCGACATCCGTGAGAGTGGCCGCCTCGTAGGTCTGCAGGTCGACCGGGGCATCCTGCGTGGAACTGCCGGCGAAGAGATAGCGGCCGGCAAGCTGGGTATTCAGCAAGGAGGCCACATCCTCCAGATAGGATGCGGCGACCGTCTGCAGGCCGGCGATGTCCTCCTCGGTCAACACGGCCGTGACGTTGCTGCGCATTGAAGTGAGAATATCGCTGATCCCGCCGAGCACCGAATAAGTCGTCTCGACGCGGATCAGCGTGTCCCCGGCAGCATTCACCGCCGCCTGAGACCGGGAGACCGACACCTCCAGGTCGACCAGAGTGACCGCAGATTGCCCCAGCCCGGCATAGTCGCCGGACAGGATCCCGCTGGCCTGCTGCTCCTGGTTCTGCGCGAGCCTGGCCTGGGTCTGCAGCGCGCTCTGCAGGATCATCGATGTCTGGCTGAATGTGGCAACGCGCATGACCATCGTCCCGCTCCTATTGTACCGCGGCCATCAGGTCGTCGAACATCTCCTGAACCACGCTCAGAAGCGTCGATGCGGCGGAGTAAAGCTGTTCGAGTTCCGAGAGCCGGACCAGTTCCTCATCGATATTCACCCCGTAGGTGGAGGATATCGTGTCCGAGACCGTGGTCAGTTCGGTCTCGGCAAGTTCGAGCCGTGTCGCGGCTGCGGTCGCCTTGCTGACCACATCGGCAAGCAGATCGCCGGTATACTCCGTGAAGGTCATGGAGCCACCCGCGTGACCGCCGGCTGCATTGAAATCTGCGTCCGACTGCAGGACGTCCAGCATGTCGTAGGCGACCTCGGACGGCAGCGTGTCGCCGAGCATCAGGGCGGGTGTCTCCCGCACGGCGTCGCTGACCGCAATATCCGCCGCCCCGGTCCCGGTCAGCAGGCCCGGGCTCACGGAATTCATGCCGGCGACGAACACCGTCGCAAGTTCATCGAGCATCTCCAGGGTTTCCGGCAGGGTCTCGTCGCGCAGGGTGATCAGGGCGCCGAGGCGGCCGCTGTCCAGGTCGTCCGTGATGTCCGTCCCGTTGACGGTAATGGCGGTCAAGCCGTCAGACCCGGTGTCGGCGTCGAGCAGGTGAGCCGTGTCACCGACCAGAATCTGTCCGCCGCTGGTATAGACCTTCACCGTGCCGTCTTCGCCGTTGAAGGTGGTGATCTCCACCTGTTCCGACAGCGTCACAAGCGCGGCATTCAGATCGTCCTCGAGATCCGCCGTCGCCGCGCCGCGCGCCGCGGCCGCCTCGATCTGCCCGTTCAGGGTGTCGATCGTCTCGATGGCCTGGTTCGCAGCAGTCACTGCATCGACGATTTCCGCGTCTGCGGTGGCGATCTCCTCCTGGATCTCGTCTACCTGCTGTCTCACCTGATAGGTCAGGTCTTCCAGTGCCGACACCGCCGAGCTGGCCAGGCTTGCGCTTTCCGGGGTCTGCGCCAGGTCCGTCAGCGCGGCCTCGAACGCGGCAATCGTGTTTGCCAGGGAGTTTCCGTCGCCATCATCCCCGGTGGTCTGCCCCAGGGATTGTTGCAGGCTGTCGAGATAATTTGCGGTCACTGTCGCACCGGCCGTCTCCGACGTTGCGCTCAGCAGATCCGCCATCAGGTATTTGCTGACGCTCGACGAAATGCCTGAAACGGAGACACCCGCCCCGTAGCCCAGCGTCGACTGCGAGGTCACGCTGACGGACTTTGCGGTATAGCCCTCGGTGTCCGCGTTGGCGATGTTCGCCGACGTCACCGAGACCTGAACCTGCGACGCCGTCAGGGCACTGCTTGCGATCAGGCTCGCGACATTGAGGCTGGACATCGGGCTGTCTCCCTTGGCAACTCCGGATCAAACTTCGTATCGGCGGCCGATCGACAGCGGCTGAGACGGCTTTGCGCCATACCGGCCGGTCTTGTCGTAGCGCGCATTGGCGGATTGCTTGTCCTGGATTGCCCGCATGATCGTATCCACCCTGCGCCGGTTCGCCGTCAGCGCCCGGACAAGATTGCGGCTGTTTTCCGAAAGTGCGCTCGCCAGCTTCTCGTTGCTGACCTGAAGCTGGGTGAATTTTTTCGGCGACGCCAGCAGGAACAGGTTGCTCTGCTCCTTGAACGATTTGAGAAACGCTTCCAGTTCGCTCACGAGCGCCCGCTTGCGGTCCATCAGGTCGTCAATGGAGGTCGGCCGGCCGCTCTTCAGACGACGGTTTTCCTCCAACGTCACCGTGTGGAGTTCATCGGAAACCTGAACGGCCCGGTCGACGGCGGCTTCCACCCTGGCGACATCGGCCGGTGAGAGCAGGACTTTCATGTGTTTTCCCGGTTTGGTCTGCATGGCTAACGTCCTTTGTTGGTCCAAGCTTGCGCGGTCCTGGCATAGGCATTGACGGCCTGGGTCACGGCGGTGGAGCGGGACATCTGCTGTCCAACGAGCGACTGCTGTTCGCGCAGGCCTCGGACAACATTCTGCAGATCGCGCTTCAACAGCATCAGCTTCAGTCGGCTTGAAGCCGATCCCGCGGAGACTTCGAGTGAACGGACCTGCGCCATCAGGCGGCGGCGCATGTCCGCCGAGGCCTTCAGGTCGGTCGTGACCTCCGTCAACGGACCGCATCCAGCAGCGTGTCGAACATGTCGTTGGCGGTCGACATGATCTGCGAAGCGGCCGAATAGGCCTGCTGCGCCGACAGCATCTTGGAGAACTCTTCGCTGGTATCGACCGTGCTGGCTTCCAGCCAGCCACCCTGGATCGTCCCTGCCCCACCTTCACCCGGTTCATGCAGCGTGGCATTGCCCGACGTCGCGGACCGGGCGTAGATGCCGTCGCTCATTTCGTCCAGGCCGTCCGGACTTCCAAAGGTGGCCACCGGGATCTGATAGATCGGGCGCTCCTCGCCATTGTCGAAGAAGGCAACGACCGTACCGTCGTCGGAGATCTCGATGGAACTGAGATTGCCGTAGGCCAGGCCGTCCTGATCGATCGACTGGACATCAATCGACGGATCCCCGTCGCCGGAGGAATACTGGGTCACCCCGTTCGTGCCGCCGACCTCGCCAAGATCAATGCCGATGGAACTGTCTTCCGCGCCCGTGGTCCAGCCTTCGATCGTCAGTTCGGCGGGATCGGGTACGGTCGACGCCAGCGTGCCGTCCTCGTTGAACGTCACCTCGATGGTGCCCGAGGTCACCGTTCCGACAGTTTCGCCGGTCGACGGCAACGTCGGATCGGAATATTCGATCTCCCAGGTGTTCTCCGCGGTCTTGGAATAGGTGGCGGTCACGGTGCTCGTCGTGCCAAGCGAGTCGTAGACTTCAAACGTCATTTCGAAACTGTCGCCGGTCTCCGCATCCGCCGGCAGGTTGGCCTGGAAAGCGACGCTCGTGGTGGCGTCGACCGAACTCTGGACAGAATCGAGGTCGATCGGTTCCAGGGCATTCTCGCTGGTTCCGCCAATGGCATTGCCATCGCTGTCCGTTGCCCATCCAAGCAGGTAATAGTCCCCGTTGGTCAGGTAACCGGCACTGTCGACCGTGAATTCACCGTTGCGGCTGTAGTAGGTTGAGGCCCCGTCAACGCCGTCCGCAACAATGAAGAACCCGTCTCCCTCGATGGCCAGATGCGTCGCTTCGGTGGACTGGACCAGCAATCCCTGCTGGTCGACATTGGAAACCATGGTCGCGGCAACACCGCCGCTCGAATTCGAGCCACTGCCGGCCACGAGGCTCGAGAAGCTGGTGGTGGAGGATTTATACGCAGTCGTCTGGGAATTCGCCAGGTTGTCGGAAATGACGGACAGCGCGCTGCTTTGCGCAGCCAGCGCCGAGATGGAGGCGTTCAGGGCTCCTTGCAAACTCATACCGGCCTCCCCTTACTGCGTCGCCCGAACGGCGAGCACGTTTTCAAGAAGGACGGCCGCATCGCCGATACCCAGAACAGCTTCGTCGCCTGACGAATCCACGGCGCTGACCTCGGCGATGACGGTGGTGTAGCCGGAGACATCATTGCCCTCGTCATCCACCGCTTCGACCTGGATCGTGTATTGACCGCCGTCGGCGAGCTGGTCGCCGTCCGAGGTCAAGCCGTCCCACTCAAACGAATGGGAGCCGGCTTGCGTCTCGCCGCTGGTGCTGTGGACCGTGTTGCCGTCCTCATCCAGAATGCTGACCGTCACGCTTTCGGCGTCACTGTCGAGGCTGTAGGACCACTGCGCCTCACCGTCCTGCAGGGACGTGGTGTTGCCGACCGCCTCGACCGTCTGGCCGAGATAACCGAGACCCTGGGAACTCATGAAACCGGACAACGTATCGGTAATCGTCGTCAGCTGATCCGAAATGTCGGCCTGGGTCTGGTAGCTCGCATAGTCGACCATCTGACCGATGTATTCGCTGGTATCGGTCGGATTGGTCGGATCCTGGTTCTGAAGCTGTTCCACCATCAGCAGCAGAAATTCATCGCTGTCGACAGTCGTGCGCTCATCATCCGTAGATGTCGTCGACGTCGTGCTTGAAGTGACCGCGTAGGAATTCACGGTTGATATGGTCATATCTCCGCCCTCATCGTTGAAATACATTCAGAGGGTGAAGCTGAATTCATGCGCTCAAATATTCACCCGATCTGTTATTGAAACGGGCGGGCTCACAGATCCGGGCGCAGTAAATTGCATTTTTTACTTGGGAATATTTTGCCGACCACATACGATGTATTGGGAAAAATTTGCCTACCGGCTGAATTTGTCTTGAAATGCGCCTGTTCCCGGCCTCCTACCGACCTCACCAGACAGGGTTCTGTTCCGCGAGGCGCCGCGTCGCGGGGCCTTCGGTGGCCCATTGACGCCGGCCGGACTTCGTTGCGCCGGACAGCCGGACCGCGCAACGCGAGGCGCCGCGCAGGCACCCGGAAACGCGTCCGGGAATTGCCGCGTTCAATCGGCGGCGGCAAAGCGGTTGACAGTCAGGTTCCTTGTGAAATCAGGTACCTTGAAAAAACCGGCGAGAGGTTCGGCCGCAGCAGCGGACCGGCCGCCGTCCCGTCGGCAGACGACGGGACATGCCGACGTTTCGATACCCTGTGCACGGCATCAGGAGAGACGCGGTCCTGGCGTCATCAGAAAACGCGACGTTTTCATTTCAGCAGTCAGGAGGTTTCGATTGCTTTCTTGACGATCTTTTGCGCAAGGCCGGCGGGCGCCGGGGGCACGGGGCGCGCGGACAGCAATGCGGACAGAGCACGTTCGTCGTTGATCCTTGAGCGCGCGGCACTGGACATCTTCAGAAGTTCCCTTGCGGCCGCCTGCTCTGTCACAGGCCAGACATCCACATTCGGCCCGTGCTGATCCAGCAGGGCATCAAACTTTTCGATCGCCATAACAGGCATTGAAGTGACCATTTCCGAAACATGGATTCTGCGTACGATTTTGTAACGCTACATGTCTGCAGATTGAATGTCCATGAGTTTGAAACATTCAGCAACATATCGTTCGCTATGGATATCTCTCAGGAGAGCCTCCCGATTTCTCGGCAAAAGCGTCGTCATTTCGGCCCATGCGTTGCGCAGGTCAAGCAGCCCTTCCGCGATCGATACAAAACGGTCCTCCGCGTCCGGTTTTACAACTGCACCGTTCAGGGCAAAGATGTTTCGTGTGTACATTGCGATCAACTGCCTGCCCAGGGATTTATCGATCTCGAGATCGACGTTCTGACGCAGGCCCCGCAGGATACCGGTCGCCCTGGCAATGCGGGCATGCGCGTTTTCGTAGTGCCGCCTGCGCAGCTCCTCAGCGGCCAGCACGATCGCGTTCAGCACCTCGTCGAACAGCAGCGTCACGGCTGCGGGAGGCGCGACGGTCGTCGCGGCGGTGCGATAGGCCGCGATGGCCCGGTTCATGGCATAGCTCATCGTCTAGTCTCCTGAGTTGAGAAGAGCTTCAATGTATGCAAGGTCGATTTCCGCCTGCTCGATCGCGGTCTGATAGGAAGCATAGAGCGTCGTCAGGTAGTCCCTGTAATCGTCCGCATCGGAAATGATGCTGTCGTATTCTTCCTGGTAGTCGGCGTTCTGCTCACTGAGATCGGCCAGGATCTCCGTCAGCAGCCCGTCGCTTTCGTCCGCATAGGAATTGACGGCGTTGTAGAGGCTTTCCGAGATCCCCGTGCTGAATGTCATGTCGACAGTCTGGCTTTCGGTCCCCGTGAAGACAAAGCTGATGCCCTCGTAGACGGACCCTTCGGCACCGACGATCCGAGAGCCGCTGATTTCGAACAAGCCGCCTTCGCCGTTCACCTGAACACCCGTCACGTTGCCGTCGGCATCGGTTGCGATATCCAGGGACAAGGCGTCCGGCATGGCGTCGTTGCGCGCCAGAAGCGCCAGGTCGCTCGAGCTGGTCTGCATGCCGAACAAGAGCAGGCTCTCAATGACATCCAGGTTGGTTAGAAGCGCATCGGCAAGAGTGTCGTCGTCGACTTCCAGATAATTGCTGCTGTCGTAGGAAAGTCCGAGCAGCGCCATGCTTTCCTCGTCGATGACCGTCGAAAGGCCTTCTGCGATGTCGGAATTCGCGCTTCGCAGGATGCTGTCTCCGAACAGGGCGGCATCGTCCGCCGCGCCCCCGCCCGAGCTCACTTCCTGCTGCGTCAATGCCCATTCGCGATAGGCATTATAGGCATCGACAAGATCATAGACCGCATTCTGGACGCTGGTCAGCGATTGCGAGATTTCGACGGCGACAGAGCCCTCGTCCCCGGTCTCCTGGTAGATCGAGAACGTGATACCGTCGATGACGTCATCGATGACGTTGCTGTCGCGCGTGATGTCGACCCCGTCGACGCTTATGATCGCGTCCTGGGAAGACTGCAGCACCTCGGAGAACCCGCCGGTCGTATCGACGACACCGAGCGCCTGGCCGACATCGTCGTCAGAGACACTGGAAAAAACGATTTCCTGCCCCGTTTCCGCAGCACTCAGGACGAGCTTGTATTCCGCGTCGGAAACCTGGATGACCGACGCGGTGACCCCGGTGGTGTCCGACTGGACACTGATCGCCTCCGCAATCTCGTCGAGAGACATGTCCGCGGTGATCTCGATTTCGACGGCGCTGTCCCCGTCCTCGTAGTCCGCTCCGTCAAGTTCGAGCGAAAAGACGCCGGAGACCCCAAGCTCGGCCGAACTGTCCGCAAAGACGCTTCCCGTCACCTTGTGGCTCGTTGCGAGCTGCAGGATCTGCAATTCATAAGTGGCGACATCGATGCCGTCCTCGGCCGTCACCACGACCGCCGACTCCGCATCGACATCGCCGTATCCGGTCAGATAGGCTTCCCGCAGCGAGAAGATGTCGTCGTTTTCAGTCAGGGAATTGTCGGTGCCGCGTATGGTGTCGAGCGCGGTCAGCATGCCCTGCAGGAGCGACTGCATCTCCTCATAGGCCGCGATCTCGGCGTCGTTTTCCTCCATCTTGATTTCGATCGTATCGGCCGGCACCTGCTTTACGAGCACGGCGGCCTCGATCAGCGCGTCCCAGTCAATGCTCGAGTCCGCATTGGCGGACGCCGTGTAGACGGTCGTAGATGTCGCCGACGATGTGGTGTCGGTCACGCTCATGGCGAAATCCTTTTCGAACGGATGAAGGGCTCCCGGACCGCCGCTGCCACTGCTCTCGCAGATTATTGGGGGGGACTGACGTCAACGGCCCGGGAACTGGGAACCGGATCAACCTGCCTCCGGGACAACAGCCCCGAAGGCACTCACTCCTGACCGCCCGGCGTTGCCGCCGGACGTCCCTCGACCTAGCGGATGAGGGCGAGCAGGTTCTCCGGCATTTCGTTCGCCTGGGACGCGGCTGCGACCGCGGCCTGCACCTTCACGCTGGCGGCGGAAAGCGTGGCCTGTTCCTTGGCGATATCGACATCGGCGATCGCGGATTGAGCGGCATCGAGATTTTCGATGCTGGTTTCAATCTGGGCGGACCGGAATTCGAAACGTGACATGGTGGCGCCCATTTCGGCGCGCGCATTGGAGACCTCGTCGATCGCCATGTCGAGAACCGAGAGCGCTTCCTTGGCGCCGTCCGCGGTCGACACGTCGAGGCTCTCGATACCCAGGGCCTCGGTGGTCAGCTCCGGCAAGGCAAGATTGATGGTATCGGCCGAAGAGGACCCGACAACGATATCGGCGCCGGTCGTGTCGACCTCCGTCGTGGTGCCGGTCGTGGTTCCAGCGGTCAGGCCGAGGGTCGCGAGATTGAGGGTACCGGTGCCGTCTTCCAGGCTTATGGAGGAATTTTCACCCGAATTCAGCGTGGTCAGGGTCAGTGTGCCGGATTCGTTCGATGCAACGATCGTGTATTCGCCTTCCGACTGCAGGCCGGTATTGATCTGGTCCACCATTTCGTCGACCGTCATGGTCGTGTCGTCGCTCGACAGTTCGATCTCGATATCGTTGACGATGATGGTACCGCTGGTGTCCGCGGTCACCGTTGCGTCCGCAGTCGCACCGGCAACGGTTGCCGCGGTGTCGATGGAATCGTCGGAGAAATCGCTCGATCCGTCCAGAAGGCTCTGGCCGTTGTAGCGCGTGCTTTCGGCGATACCGTCGATTTCTTCCTGGAGTTGCTCGAATTCCGCCTGGATATACGCGCGTTCGGTATCCGTCACGGTACCGGAGGCGGACTGCGATGCCAGGGTTTTCATCCGTTCGAGAATGTCGCTAACATTCGCTGCACCGCCATCGGCGGTCTGCAGCACCGAGATGCCGTGGGACGAATTGGTCGAAGCCTGTTCCAGGGCGGCGACGTCCGAAGAGATCTTGGTAGCGATCGCAAGGCCGGCGGCATCGTCGGACGCCTTGGTGATGCTCGAGCCGCTCGCGAGCTTGGCAAGGGACTCCGACTGTTCGCTCGCGTTGGAATTGAGGTAGCGAACCGCGGTATTGGCGGCCGTGTTGGTCGAGATTACTGGCATCGTCTTCTCCTAGTGTCAGCAAACCGCGTCCGGAATTCGACGCAGCGGCGCGATGGCCCGCGCTCTGACAGTTGAACGGAGTGACTGCCTCGTATCAGGCGGTTTTTTATTACCGGCCAGAGAAGTAGAGTTAACTATTCGTAAACGCCGTCAGGATATCGGCCCGCTGCCGCCGCAGCAACTGCTTGAGTTTCTGCCGGCCGCGCTTCAGAAGCGACTCGACGGCGGACACTGTCGTTTCCATGATTTCGGCGATCTCGCCATTGCTCATGTTTTCATTATAGGAAAAGACCAGCGCGACGCGCTGCTGATCCGGCAGTTCCATCATGGCGCGTTCCAGCAATTCGCCCGCCTCGCGCCGCTCCAGGTCCCTGGACTGATTGCTGCTGCTGTCGACCAGTTCCGGCAGTTCGGCGACCGTTTCCGTCCGCGGCTTGCGCAACAGGTCGATACAGCGATTGCTGACTACGCGAAACAGCCAGGTGGAGAATTTGGCCCGGCCATTCTCCCACACCTCCCGGCGCGTCCAGACCTTCAGAAACGCGTCCTGGACCACATCCTCCGCATCGGAGCCATTCTGCAGAATACGGTAGGCAACCGCATAGCCCCGATCGATATGCCGCTCGACCAGCACCTGAAACGCGTCTTCCCGGCTGGCGCGGATCAATTCGAGCAAGTCTTCATCGGACATTGCCTTCAGGTCGGCCTCGGCTTCCACCGGCGCCTTGTTGGCCCGCCCGTCCCGGCTGCCGTCCGCGCTGTCGTCCCCGCCGTCATCGATGCGACTGCCGGACGCTGCAGACTTTGACATAGCAACACACATATCCCTGGCCCCAAGTCGTGACTGAAATGGTCAGTAGCCCCTGCTACAAATCTATAACGCAATAATAATGATTTTCAGGCGCGAAAAGTTAAGTTTATTTGGATTTTTACTAGGAAAATACTTCCACTTCATTAGGAAAAAATTTCCTGCAGGTAGGAATTTTCTGCCGATGGCAGTTTTTCAAAAGAAAAAATACAGCAAAAACCAAGAATATAATGGTTTTCAAATTATTAATTTACGTATTCATTAACTCTGCAAAAACTGCCGACCGGCCCCGGAGAGAGCTTCCAAATGAAACGTTGAACTCATCCGGCAAGGTGACACCGAAGATCTACGCCACCGGACGGATCGAGTGCATGGCACGCAGAGCGGTCCGGCCGGTCCCGTTCGACGCAATTGCGCTCTGGCGCCGCATTTGTCCGCGGCACGCGAGCATTGTCACGCCGGCTCCGCGTCCGATTTCAGCTTGATCAGGAAATCCTCGACGGCGCCGGCGAACACGTCGTTGCGGTCGCCTGCCACCATGTGGCCCGCATCGCGGATGTCCGTGAAACAGGCGTGGGGCACCAGATCCTGGAACTCCCGGACGTGGTCCATGGACACCAGTTCGGAATTCTGACCGCGCACAAGCAGAACCGGGAGTGAGAGATTGCCGGCCGCCTCGAGCATGGCCATCTGTGCTGCCTCCGCCCGCGCCGGATCCTGGTGATGCTTCGATTTCAGGAAAGCCGGGTCCCAGTGCCAGCGGTAGCGGCCGTCCTCGTGCAGTCTCAGGTTCTTTGACAGGCCCGACAGGTCCTTCGGCCTGGCGCGGTTGGGCAGGTAGCGCGCGATCGCCTCGGCCGCTTCCTCCACATCGGCAAAACCCTCGTCGACACGTTCGCCCATGAACCCGAGGATCTTGCTGACCCCGCCCATGTCGATCCGGGGCGTGATATCCACCAGAACCAGCGCCGAAAGCCCACCCGGGTTTTGCTGCCCCTCCGCCAGCATGCCGGCAAAGCCCCCCAGCGAAGCGCCGACGACAACCGGTTTGCGGCGATGCAGCGCGCCGACCTGACGGGTCACCGCCACCAGGTCCCCGGCGAAATCGTCGAAGGCATAATGGCCGGACCCGACCCAGCCGCTCTCACCGTGGCCACGCTGGTCCAGGGCGTAGACAGGATGTCCGAGATCCGCGATGCGCCGCGCCGCGCCAACCCAGGAATGCCGCGTCTGACCGCCGCCGTGCAGCATGATCACCGGCTGTTCGCCCGTGCCATAGCGGTCCGCAACAAGTGTGTTTTGTTCGGCTCCCTGAAAGTCTACCCGCTTCGGACCCATGTCCCCTCCATTGTCACGTTCAACCGGCCAGGCACCGCGTCCCGGCGTTGCCTGCCGCTTCAGCCCACCCCGCCGATGTTCAGGCCCCGACTGTGTTCAGGCCTCAACTGTGTTCAGAAACGCCAGGACGCCCTGCTTGTGGACCTTGTCTCCCACGGCGACCATATGGTCGCGTCCCGGTATCTCCAGAACGTCCGCATTGGGGATCAGCGCGGCGAGTTTTTGCGGTGAACCGGCGATATCGTCCTTGGTGCCCACAGCGACCAGGACCGGGCGTTCGATGCGCGCGACATCTTCTTCGCTGATCTTCTGGCGCGAGGACCGCATGCAGGCTGCAAGCGCCATCCGGTCCGAACCGGTCTGCTCGGCAAAAGCCCGGAAGGCGCGGCCGGTCCTGTCGGAAACATCCTTGAGCCGGTCCGCCTCCAGTGCCGCGGCGATCGGTTCCGGGTCGCCGACACCGGCAATCATGCCGTAGCCGAGACCGCTGAAGACGGCTTTCCGGACCCGGTCCGGGTGATTGAGCGTCAGGAAGGCAGAGATCCGTGCACCCATGGAATAGCCCATCACATCGGCGCGCTCGATCTTGAGATGATCCAGCAGACGCCTGGCGTCCTCCGCCATCACCGGCGCCCCATAGGCGGCCGGATCGTGAAACTTCTGGCTGTCGCCATGCCCCCGGTTGTCGAGTGCGATCACCCGCCGTCCATCCTTTACCAGGAGATCCACCCAGCCGGGATATTGCCAGTTGACCTGCTTGTTGGATGCAAAACCGTGGATCAGCAGGATCGGATCATCAGATCCTTCATCCAGGTAGGCGATCCTGACCCCGTCATATTCGAACTGCGGCATGCAATAGCTAACCTTTACGTAAACGGAAAATACATATTCTCCTAGATTAAGCAGAAAAACCGTCTTTGCAAAGGCTCAAACCCCAAATCTCCCCGCTGACCGGGCATGTCTGTCGGTCAGAAAACGTCCCCTTCGTGGAAGAGCGCCAATGTGCCCAATTCCACGCCTCGTGCAGCTTCAACTGCCCCCTGACAATGACACCCTTCCGAAGCCCTGCGGGCAGGCGATACGCTGGTCCAGAAGGAACAGACGGGTGATCACATTTCGGGTTCGGCAGGGCCCGCCCTGCAAAAGCGGATGCCGTTCGTGTGGTCCATGGGTGCAACGGTCAGGTTTCCTCGAGCGCCATCTCAATGAATTTTCGGACCTTGGGCGGCACGAAACTCTGCCGGGGATAGACCAGATAGGTGGTGAATTCGCCCGTCTTGAAATCCGCCAGGACAGGTCGCAATTGCAGGTTCGACGAGCGGGTCGCCGATATGAATTCCGGCAACGGTCCAATCCCCAGGCCGGCCTCGATAAACGCCTTGCAGGTTTGCAGGTCATCCACCTGAAGATTGTCCCCAATAGTCACCAGATGGGTCTGCCCTGCCCGATCGATCAGCGGCATGTCTCGCGGCCTCTGGGCAATCCCGATGAGGTTGTGATTGCCGAGATCTGAAAGCGTAACGGGGCTGCCGTGTCGGTCGAGATAGGACTCGCTGGCCCAGAGCCCAACGCGCATGTTGAGGAACCGGCGGGCGACCAGGGTCGAATCGGCCAGGTCACCGATGCGGACCGCAAGATCGATCTTTTCCGCGATAAGGTCCTGGACGTTGTTGGACACGTTCACTTCGACCGCAACCCGCGAATAGCGGTCCATATAACGCTTGATGATCGGCGCCAGCAGCGTTTGCGACAGTTCCGCCGTGGCTGTGATCCGGAGACGCCCCGTCGGCACGTCGGAACCTTGCTCGAGCACCTGTTCGGCTGCTGCCATCTCCTTGAGCGCCCTGACGCAGTGCGCATGATATCTGCGTCCTGCCTCGGTGACATTCAGCCTGCGCGTTGTCCTGTGCAAAAGCGTGACGCCCAACTGTTTTTCCAGCCGTGCCAGTTTTGCGCTGACTGTGGTGGTCGGCATGCCAAGACGCCGGGCCGCGCCGGAAAAGCTCTGCGCATCGACGACTTCTACAAAGACATCAATTCCATCAAGGACCATGTCGGCCTCCGGCCTGCATCCAATTATCCCATATTATGCAAAGTAATTCCATTTTATACCATATAGATAAATGATGCGTGAGCCTGTACCTCCCCTTCAGAACGCTCGAGCGGAAAAGCGGCGGCGAAGAGATCTGAAAGGAACATGAAATGGCTACAGGGTCGAAAAAACTGAATATCGGATTGTGGGTCGCCCAAATCCTGTTGCTGGCGGTCTATGGCCTGGCTGGCGCCATGAAGGCAACGCAGCCGATCCCCATGCTGGATGAAATGATGGGCGGTTGGCCCGGACAGGCCCCGGCGCTGGCGCGGTTCATCGGTGTCGCGGAAATTCTCGGAGCAATTGGCATGGTTGCCCCCATGCTCACCGGCATAAAACCCCGCCTGACCCTGTGGGCCGCGGCAGGTTTGTCGCTCGTGCAGGCCCTTGCGATCCCCTTCCACATTTACCGCGGCGAGTATGAAGCGCTTCCGGTAAACATCGTTCTGATCGCGCTGTCGCTCTTCGTGCTGTGGGGCCGGGGCCGCAAGATCCCCGTCTGATCAGCACGGGAACACACCATGACCAGCAGGTTGCCGATCTGGTGTTCATCCAGCGGCGACGGCATTTCCCGGAGTACGAGGAAATACATCTGAAAGGCCCGGTCGATGGCTTCAAGGCTCACCGTGCCTTAAGAGGTCATGACCACGACAGTTTGTCGAGATACCAAGGAGCGGCCAGAATATTCCGGCCACTCCTCAAAGTTCCCTTCACAGCCCTTGCAGGACCGGGTCAAGGCTGCCCTCTACCGGATTTAGCCCCACTTCATTTCACCCGTGGCGACCTTGGAGCCGATGTCGAGTGCGATTTCCATGCCCAGACCCGGGAAGCGGTCCAGCATTGCGGCCTTGAGGGCGGCACTGTCGCTGGCCTTGCCGATCTCTTCCTCGAAAGCAAGAAGATAGGACCTGGTATATTCCACGGCTGAAAGGTCGGTTGCGGCATCGACTGTCATATGCCCGGGGATCAGGATCTCGGGGTTGCGCGCTGCAATCGCGTCCAGGGTCCTGACCCAGGCGGCACGGCTTTCGGCGGTCTGCGTGTCAGCGGTCCACACATGGACGCCCGAGAAGACCATCACACCTCCGAACACCGCATTGAGTGACGGTACGAACAGGTAGCGGCGGTTTGCAAGGCCGTCTTCGGCATCGACGATCTCGATGGTCTCACCATCAAGTGAAAGCGCCGGTTCATCATAGACCTCCGGGAACACGATATCATCGACGGTCGCCGGGCCGTTTTCCTTGAGTTGCGGCCCCCAGGCGGCGAGTTTCTTTTCAACGTTGCCCTTGATCGCATCCAGCGCTGCGGAAGCCGCGATGACCCTTGCGTCCGGGAAAGCTTCGGTGACCGGCTTCAGGCTGAAATAGAAGTCCGGATCGGACTGGCTGATATAGATGGTTGTCAGCTTCTTGCCGGTTGCCTTGATCGCGTCGGCAAGCGCGTGGCCATCCGGATAGGTAAAGCCTCCATCGATGAGGACCGCTTCAGTCGGTCCGGAAAGCAGGACCGGCGCACGGAAGAAGCCGCCCGGACCTGCGGGGAAATGCTCCCAGCTAAGCTTGCTGCCGGCGGCATTGCCAATATCGGCGCGCGCGAACGCGGCGGTTGCTCCAAGAGCGATCGAGGTCGTCAGGACTTGCCTTCTTGTCAGCATTTGAATGTTTCCCTTGCTGTTTGGAATGGTCAGACGGCGATCTGTGCCGCAAGCTGGTCGAAGTCGCTGAAGAGCGCGTTGCTGTTCAGCAGGCGGCGTGAGTCGCGGTCGCCGGCCACCAGCGCCGGCACACCGTTGGCGCCAAAAGCCGCCATGTCGCTGCGCGCGGCGGAAATTTTTTCGCGATAGACAGCGTAAAGACTCTCGTCGGGCGCACGCAGGCTGCGCGCCGCGGCCGGTAAGCCGGCTTCCTCCAGAATGGCTGCGACGGTTTCCAGATCGGAGGTGTCGCGGCCGTCTTGATAGCGAGCACGTTGCAGGGTCTTCAAAACGGCGAGTTCCTTGCCTGGCTCGCTCAGCCCCACGGCAACGAGCGCCAGCGTCGCAGGCGCCGAATCGAACATGTGGCCTTCGGCGTCCAGAACCTGTGCCTTGTAGGCCATCGTGAAGGGCAGACCGGTCAGTCGCGCGATCCGCTGATCGTTCTGCCAGGCGAATTGCGCGAAGCCTGCATCCAGGGGACGCGCGCCTTCTCCTGCGAACAGCCCGGTGGGGCTGAGGGCCAGCGTCACGTTCTCAAGGGCTGCCAAGCGTTCGATGGCCGGGCTTGCGCCATAACACCAGCCGCACAAGGGGTCGAAAAGGTAGGTGATCTGCAATTCCGGTCTCCATCAGTCTCGGTGTCGTTGACAGATAGAGCCAGTTGATTGACAGATAAATGACATACAATCATACAGACTGTATGTTAAAAGCTTACAATTAGCAGGCCCTAATGAAGCCGATCAATCTCAACCGTCTTGCCTATTTCGCCGCCGTCGTCGACACGGGGTCCTTCACGCGGGCGGCCGAACGGCTCGGCATTACCAAGACCGTCGTCAGCCAGCAGGTCGCTAAACTTGAAGATGATTTGAAAACCACACTGCTGGTTCGCACGACGCGCCGGGTGATGCCGACCGAAGCCGGCCGGCTGCTGCATGCGCGCAGCGTTCTGATCCTGCGGGAGCTGGAGGAAGCGATCGATGAAGTCGGTGAAGCCAATGCGGAACCGGTCGGCACCCTTCGCATAGCGGCTCCAAACGACTACGGGACAACCATGATTGCGCCGCTGGCGGCCGCATTCCGGAAGCAGTACCCCGCTTGTGACATCGAGCTTCTGATTTCCGACGACCGGCTGGATGTGATCGGCAATCAGGTCGATCTTTCCATCCGGGTCGGCTGGCTCGCCGATTCCAGCCTGAAGGCCCGCCGGATCGGGACCTTTCGGCAAATTCTGGTCGCCTCCCCCGGCTTCGCGGACGAACTGCATTTACGGGACCCCCGGGACCTTGCCGCCGCGCCGCTCGTCGCCAACATGGCGCTGCGCGAACCACTTACCTGGAGCTTCACCAGAAACGACATCGACCACAGAAGAGTAACCTTGAAGGAGGCAATCTCCATCAATGCGACACCGGCCGTCCTCCAGGCGTGTCTTGCGGATGGCGGCCTCGCCATCTTGCCGGATTTTCTGATTGCCGGACATCTGGCCCGGGGCAGTCTGGTCCGGGTGTTGCCGCAATGGGAACTGCCGACGGGCGGAATCCACGTGGTCTATCCCGCAGCACGCTTCAGACCTCAGAAAGTGACGCGTTTCGTCGACATGCTCACGGCGCGCCAGCAGCAATTTTCCTGACCCAAGCGCACCCCGCAGAGCCGTTATCGAACAGAGAGCCGGACCGGTATTTCGTCCCGGCGGGCTCATTGCGCACTTTTGAAGCGTATCCGCCCATCAAGGACGCCATTTGCCTCTTGTTTGGGGGATCGCGGCACAATGCCCCTACCAAACCGTTTTTCAGATGGATATGGTCCGCGAAACTTGATATCGGGAATTGCCCCTTGCAAGAAAAGGAAAGTGACAATGGCGGATCATGTCGTCCCGCATTTCCAGAACTCGAGCGGACACGATTCTGTTGCGATCGGAGCAAGGGAATTCATGTGCATCGGTGCAAATCCCCCGTTCGATCATCCCCACGTATTCCTGGACATGGGCAGCGAGAATGAAGTCGTCTGCCCGTATTGCTCGACCCTGTACAAGTTCGACGCCACATTGCAGGCCACCGAGTCCTCACCTGTCGACTGCACCTGGACGCCAGTCGCCGCCTAGAGATGACCAACGGTGGTGACAGCGTCCAGCCGATCGTCGTAGCCGGCGCCGGCATCGGCGGGCTTGCGGCCGCCCTGGCCCTGCGCGCGCAGGGGCACACCATCGTGCTGATGGACAAGGTTCCCGCGCTCGAGGAAGTCGGTGCGGGCCTTCAGCTTTCCCCTAATGCCTGTGCGGTTCTCGATCAGCTCGGCCTGCTGGATGACCTTGAGCCGTTTGCCTGCGCCCCTGACAATCTGCGTATCTGGTCCGGCGGCACCGGCCGCCAGCTTGCCACGGTGCGCATGGGCGCTTTCCTGAAGGAACGTCACGGCTATCCGTTCTGGCAGATCCACCGGGCCGACCTGCAACAGGTGTTGCTGCGAAAGGTCGAGGCCACGCCGGGCATCACGGTGCGGCTGGGCTGCGCGGTTCAGGACCTCACGGCAACTCCCTACGATCATCTGACCTGCGGATTTCGCGAGGGCGACGCGGCCGGCAGTCAGCATTGCAAGGCCCTGATCGGCGCGGACGGGGTCTGGTCCAAGGTCAGGCGTCTCGTACCCGGCCACGCCAACACGCATTTCAGCGGACAGGTCGCCTACCGGACCACGGTGCCGGTGGACGCCGTCCCCGGGAGATGGTCCGCCGACCCCGGCCTCTGGCTGCACCGGGACAGCCATCTGGTCCACTACCCCGTGCGCGGCGGACGCGATCTCAACATTGTCGCTCTGGCTGAAGAGGCCTGGCAGGATGAGCGGTGGTCGACCAGAGCCGACAGGGATGCCCTTCTGCGCCTCTTCAGGGAGTGGCCTTCGGACGTGCGCAATCTTCTGGCGGCCTCCAACGAATGGTTGAAGTGGGCCCTGTGCAGCGTTGACGCGTCCGGGCCCTGGAGCCACGGCAATGTCGTGCTCATCGGCGACGCGGCCCATGCCATGCTGCCCTATATGGCACAAGGCGCCGCGATGGCCATCGAGGACGCCGCCGTTCTGGCCAGGCATCTGCCGCAAGATGTCCGGAACATCCCGGCGGCCCTCAGGTCGTTCGAACGCGAACGCAAGTCACGCGTGTCACGGATCCAGAAAATATCCTTCGGCAATGCCCGGACCTTTCACTTTTCAGGCCCGCTGGCCTTCGCGCGCGACACGGCTCTCAGGTTGTCGAAGCCCGAGCGGCTGGCCGCCCGCTATGACGACATTTACGGCTGGACGCCGGATCGATAGTCCCGCTTTTACTTGAGCCGAGTGGAAAGCTGCGATAAAGCCAAACCCCACCGAGGTGCCAGGGAGTAGTACGATGACCGGTCAGAAGACACACAACGTTGTAACCGCAGCGTTTCTGGTCATCGGAGATGAAATCCTGTCCGGCCGCACCAAGGACAAGAACATCGGCTTTCTCGCCGACTACCTCACATCCCTGGGCATCGACCTCAAGGAAGTGCGTATCGTACCGGACGAAAAACCCGAGATCGTCGCAGCCGTCAATAGCCTCAGGAACCGCTACGACTACGTGTTCACTTCCGGGGGCATCGGCCCGACCCACGACGACATCACCGCCGAGTGCATCGCGGAAGCCTTCGGCGTCGCCCTGAATCTGGATTCCCGGGCCGTGGCGATTCTCGAGACACACTACCCGCCGGGACAGTTCACCCCGGCGCGGCAGCGCATGGCGCGGATCCCCGAAGGGGCCGAGCTGATCGAAAACAAGGTCTCCAAAGCACCCGGTTTCCGGATCGGCAACGTGCACGTGATGGCCGGCGTGCCCTCGATCATGCAGGCGATGATGGATGCCATCGCCCCGACGCTGAAGACCGGAACGAAAATGTTGTCGGAAACCGTGGCTGCCGACATGCCTGAAAGCCGGATAGCGGAACGGCTTGCCGCCATTCAGGACGCTCATCCCCACACGCTGATCGGTTCCTATCCCAGGGCGACGGACGGAAAATTCACCACGCAGATCGTTATCCGCTCGCGGGACGAGGCAATTTTGCAGGCGGCCGTCAGGGACGTGGCCGAAGCCGTTGCCGAGATCGCGGGATAACCTGAAGGACAAAAAATGGAAAACCCCGCTCAAAACAAGGCATTCCCGGTCTCCTGGGACATGTTTCACCGAGATTCGCGCGCGCTCGCGTGGCGGCTGTCGAGCGAAGGCGAATGGAAAGCCATCGTCTGCATCACCCGCGGCGGACTGGTCCCGGCCGGTATTGTCGCACGCGAACTCGGCATCCGTACAATCGAGACGGTCTGCATCGCCTCCTATCACGATTACGAGAACCAGGGCGCACTGAAGGTGATCAAGCCGGTCGACCCGAAGGTCGTCGACCTGGAGGGCGGTGAAGGCAGCGGCGTCCTGGTCATCGATGACCTTGTCGACACGGGCAAGACCTTGAAGGTGGTGCGCGAGATGCTTCCCAAGGCGCATTACGCGACTGTCTATGCAAAACCGGTCGGCGTGCCGATGGTCGACACATTCATCACGGAAGTTTCCCAGGACACCTGGATCTATTTCCCCTGGGACATGGGCTGGCAATTCCAGCCGCCGCTGGCGAAGGACACCGCCGGCTGAGACTGCGCAAATCCGGCCGAAACAGCTCCGGTTCCCGGCAACGTTTGTGGACCTCACCGGAAGGTGAAGCCGGTGCCACTTTTCCGCCGGAAATATCCTGATAAGGCTTTGATCGACCGGTCGGACACGCTGTCCCGCCGGTCGTTTTTCGTCCGGCCGGACCAGAGCGGAAGGTTTCAGGACCTTCTGAAGTCGGTTCAAGAACACGACAACAGCGAACTTTTTCGATTGATCCGCGTTGCTCTCTAACGACATGCACTGCGTGGAAACCAAAAGATCTGAACGGGATATGGAATGCTGAACCGAAGATTGTTCCTTGCCTCTGCCGCTGCCGCACTGGCCGCCGGCTGCGCCTCAAGCCAGCGTGGGGCCCAATTGCCGGCCCGGCCGGGCCGCCCCGGCAGCGGCCCGGTCGCAGGTGCACGCATTGCTCCCGAATACCTGCAGATGTATCGGGCAATGCCTGAAGAGCGGTTTCCGATCCCCGCCGTCGACCTGACCAAGATCGACCCGCTCTACTATCGCCAGCTGGTCGACTATGCGGCTCCGGAGCAGGCCGGAACCATCATCGTGGACACGCCCAACAGGTTTCTCTACCTGACCATGGAGAACGGCAAGGCCATGCGCTACGGCGTCGGCATCGGCCGTGCCGGGTTTGCCTGGGGCGGACGGGCGAAAATTCAGTACAAGAAAGCCTGGCCCACCTGGACCCCGCCCGCGGAAATGATCGCCCGGGAGCCGGAGCTTGAGAAATACCGCACCGGCATGGCCCCCAGCCTGGAAAATCCCCTTGGCGCTCGCGCGCTCTACATTTTCGAAGGCGGCCGCGACACGCTCTACCGGCTGCACGGCACATCCGAGACCTGGTCGATCGGCAAGGCCGTTTCCTCCGGCTGCGTGCGGCTCCTGCACCAGGATGTGATCGATCTCTACAACAGGGTACCCAATGGCACGCCGATTGTCGTCAGGCAGGCTTAACCGGGAGGCGTCATCTGGCAGCTAGGCCGACCGGCCGGCCCGCGCGGCACACCGTCAGATGACGAGGGTCACCGGCTTGACGGCATCGATGCCGTCGAGACGGACGTCACAGCCGATGGCGTAGACTTCCACGCCCGCCTCGCGGGCGCTCTTGAAAGCGTCCGCGTAGGTCGGGTCGATGTCCGCGGCAAGATCGAGCCGCGAACAGTCCGGCCGCTGCACCAGGAACACCATGGCCGCCCTGTGCCCCTCCCCGACCATGTCGGCGAGTTCCCCCAGATGCTTGGTGCCACGCGCGGTCACGCTGTCGGGAAATTCGGCAAGTCCGGCTTCACGCATCAGGTGCACGTTCTTGACCTCGACATAGGTCCTTGCGCCTCCCGCCTGCTCCAGCAGCATGTCGATCCGCGAATTCTTGCCGTATTTCACTTCCCGGCGCAGGCTGTCGAATTTCGAGAGCGCCTCGATGCGGCCGGCCTGCAGCGCCTCTTCCACGAGCTGGTTCGGATGCGCGGTGTTGATGCCGACCAGAACGCCGTCCGCCTCGGCCACCTCCCAGGAGTATTTGAGCTTGCGCTTGGGATTGTCGGACTGCGACAGCCACACCCGGGACCCCGGCTCCTTCAGGCCCAGCATGGCTCCGGGATTGGCGCAATGCGCCGTGACCGCACTGCCGTCCTCAAGAAGCACATCTGCCAGAAAACGCTTGTAGCGCTTGACAAGACGGCCGCCGACAAGCGGAGCGGAAAAATTCATGTCATCAACACCCTGTTCGGAAGTTCACGGACCGGCGGCCGTCACGCCGGCTCACTTGGACCAGAAGTCCGGGTCGAGCAGCACCAGCACGGTGAACAGTTCAAGACGGCCGACCAGCATGGCGAAAGACAGCAGCCATTTCGCGCCATCGGGAAGCGGCGCGAAGTGCCCGGACGGGCCGATCACGGGACCGAGCCCCGGACCGACGTTGCCGACGGACGTTGCAGCCGCCGAAATCGCGGTCACCAGGTCGAGGTCGAAAAACGACAGGGCCACCGTGATGATACCGACGGATCCCATGTATACGACCAGGAATGCCAGCACCGAAAAGGACAGTTCCGGGGTCAGACGGGTGCCGCCGTATTCTTCCGACATGATCCGGTGAGGCCGCACCATGCGGCGCAGATGCGCGCGCACCGTGCCGAAGAACACCAGGAACCGGAAGATCTTGATGCCGCCTGTGGTCGAACCGGTGCAGCCGCCGACGAACATCAGCAGCAGACCGATGCCGACAACCGGCGGCCCCCATTCGGTAAAATCTCCAAGCGCATACCCGGTCCCTGTAACGATGGAGACCACGTTGAACGTCGCCTTCAGCAGGGCATCGTCGAACGGGAACTGCATGTTCAGGCCGAGATAGACGGTCAGGGTCAGCGACACGAGCGCCAGGAAGCCCAGGAGCGCCCGCACCTGGGGATCGCGCCAGAGCTGCAGCGGATGTCCGCGCAGGGCCTGGACGATCAGCACGAAGGGCAAGGCACCGACAATCATGAAGAACACCGCGACCCAACCGGAAGCCGGGTTGGTGAAATAGCCGAATGACTGGTCGTGGGTCGAGAAACCGCCTGTCGCGATCGTGGTCAAGGCGTGGTTGAATGCATCGAACAGCTCCATGCCGGTGGCCAGATAGGATACGATGCACGAAACGGTGAGGAACAGGTAGGCCAGGCCGATCAGCCGGATCAGCTCCACGGACCGGCTGACGATCTTCTCCGAACGGTCGGAATTTTCGCTCTGGAACAGTTGCATTCCGCCGATCCTGAGAAACGGCAGCAGCACGATCGCCATGACGACGATACCCACGCCGCCCATCCACTGCATGAGGGAACGCCAAACAAGCAGGCCGGGCGGAAGACTGTCCAGGCCTGTCAGAACGGTGGAGCCGGTGGTGGTGAATCCGGAAACCGCCTCGAACACGGCATCCGCATAGCCGATGCCGAGCCACAGAAACGGCAACGCCCCGAAGGCCGGCAGCGTCGTCCAGGCCAGCGTGGTCAGGATGAAGGTCTGCCGCGTGTCCAACCCCTCCCGCAGCGCGCCGCCGACCGCAATCGACAGCAACATCCCGACCATTCCGGTCAGGAGAGCGGAGAAAACAAAAGCCTGCCAGTCCGCATTCTTCTGGGCGACGTCCACGATCGCCGGAATCAGCATAGCCGTCGCCAGGCCCACATAGAGGAAGCCGAGAACGTTCAGGACGGGTCTGAGAGAAATCAAGCAGCAGTCTTCCCAAGAATCCAACCGGGCGGCGCATCACATGGCGGCCACCTCAGCCTCCCGTCCTACCCGCTTTCCGGTCAATTTCCAATGGGCAGCACGCACCTTCCCCGTATGATGGAGTCATGCGGGAAGTCCATTCTGGACCCGCAAGTCTTCAATTCGCGCTGTTTATGATGATTTTCACTATCATGTTCAGGTTTTCGTAGCGAATAAAGCTTACTTTCGCGTGCCGCACTCAAAAAAACCTCCTTAACGAGAAACAGGCAAGGAATAGTGCAATAAAACGGCTTGGTCTCAACACGCTCGTGTTCCGGATCAGCGTCATCCTGGTTGTTCTGGTGCTTTGCAGCATCGGCCTCGTCTCGGGGTTGAGCTTTCAGGAAGTGTCTAATTCGGCCAAAGAGAACGCGTCCATACGGATCGACCGCGCCGCCCGGGCTGCGATGGCGATCCTTTGTTATGCCACCGACTCGGAATTTCATCCCCAGATCGGGGTCGAGGGCCAGCCTGTTTCCTTGCGCCTGACGACGAATACCGCGGACAGTGTTCTGGTGCCTTCCGACAAACTGGATCAGTTACTGCAGGCAATTGCCCAGACCAACCAGGGCGCTGCCAACCTGTTCCGCTGGTCTGCGGACACAGCAACTTTCGACCGGTTCGCCACCACATTCCGTACGCCGGACGGCAATCCGGAACCCGCCGTCTCCTTCGGCGCGGACCATCCGGCCCACGCCCGACTGGCCGCGGGCAAGCCTTATGTCGGTCCCGTTCCCGTCCACGGCCGTTTGCGCCTTGCCTATCTGACACCGATCCTCGCATTGAATGGAGATGTCGCTGGCGCCGTGGCCGTCGATGTCGGCTGGGTCGATGATCTGGCACTGGCTGAAAAGCGGCTGAAGGTCCGCATTCTCTCGGCGGCGGCGGTCATCCTGGCCGTCGTGATCCTGCTGGGGGGCATGGTGATGGGTATTGAATTGCGTCCCCTGCGCCAGCTTGCGAAGACAGCGGAACAACTGGCGGCCGGGACACGACCGAAAGACATCCCCTATACGGAGAGACGTGACGAGATAGGTGACCTGGCCCATGGCCTGGCAAGGGCGACCGACCTGCAGGACAAGCTGCAGAAGCTTGCCTATACCGACCCGGTCACGACTGCGGGCAACCGCGCGAAATATTTCTCCGACCTGACCGAAACGATCCGGCGCACGCGGATGGAAGCGTACACGGCGTCTCTCAGTCACCTGGATTTCAAGGGTTTTTCAAAGGTGAATGACGCCTTCGGCCATCAGGTCGGAAATCGGGTCCTGCTCCAGGCCTATGCCCGTCTCGCCAGCATCTTCGGACCGTCCGCCCAGATCGCCCGTATCTCCGCCGATGATTTCTGCATCCTGCTGCCCTTTGACGGCAAGGGGGTCGTCGCGGAAGATTACGCCCTGAAGGCCATCGACCTGCTGTCGGCCCCGTTTCAGCTCGAGGAGGGCGAAATCAGGCTGGAGCCGAGCATCGGCATCGCACTCCTGCCCCGGGATGCCAGCAACGTCGAAACCGCTCACCGCGTCGCCGGTCTGGCGCTGAGGGCCGCAAAAGACCGCAACGGTGCCCAGTACGAATTCTTCTCCCCACCGCTCAATGAGCGGGTGCAGATGGAGATGCTGACGGAAACACTTCTTCGCACCGCCTTGAAAACGCGGCAGCTCACGCTGCATTACCAGCCCCAGGTCTGCCCCGCGAACGGGCAGCTGGTCGGTCTGGAGGCCCTGATCCGCTGGCCCAGCGAGAAGCGGCAGTTCATTCCGCCTTCGGAGTTCATTCCCGTTGCCGAAAAGACCGGACTGATCCTGGAACTGGGACAATTTGTGCTCGACGAAGCCTGCAGGCAGGCCGCCCTCTGGCGCCGGGAGGGATTTGAGTTCGGCCAGGTCTCCGTGAACGTCTCGCCGATCCAGTTCCGCAGGGGCAACTTCGCGAACACCGTCAGGCAAACACTGAGTGCATATGACCTGCCCGCGCACCTCGTGTGCCTGGAAGTCACGGAAAACGTCTTTCTCGACACCGGTGAGCAACTGATCCTCGACATTCTTTCGGAATTGCAGACCATCGGTGTGCAGATGTCGCTGGACGATTTCGGCTCGGGCTACTCGTCCCTGAGTTACCTGCACCGGTTGCCGTTCCAGGAACTGAAAATCGACCGGGCCTTTCTGTCAGGAGCGGACCAGAACCCCCAGAAAGCCAGGCTTTTCAAGGGGATTGTCGGTCTTGGCCGCAGTCTGGGCCTGCGCATTATCGCCGAGGGTGCCGAGACCGCCGGAGAATACGCGCTCGCCGCGGCGCATAACTGCGACGGCCTGCAGGGTTTCTTCTGCACACCCGCCATTCCTGCCGACGAAGTCGCGAGCCGGCTCGCCGCCTTCCACAGGTCGCTTGACGAGGCCACCGGCAACTGCCTTGGCGAAGGAGAGCGCAAGCTGCGCGCCTGAGGCCACAACACCTGTCCGCGACACCGAAGGGCCGGTCAGCCGGACACCTTGCCTGTCATCAGAATGGGAGCGGCATCAAGCTTGTGTGCGTTCATCATTTCGGAAATCCGCTCGATGGCGGAAATCATCTGGGCCCGGTCCCCGGCGTCGAGATCGGCGAATTTCTTCTCGAATTCCTCATGCAGCAATCCGGGAAGATTCTTGGCCGTCTCCTGCCCGCGCCCGGTGAGCCGGGCATGAACGATTCGCCGGTCGGAGACGGACCGGTAACGCTCGACCAGCCCTTTTTCCTCGAGTTTGTCCAGAATGGTCACCACCGTCGCGGAGCTGAGATCCGCATTCTCCGACAAGGCCTTCGTGGTCACCTCTCCAAGATCGCGAACGCCCTGAAGAACAACGATTTGCGGAATTGTCAGGCCCGTCTGCCTGGACACCTCCCGCGAGCGCAGATCAATGGCCCGAACGATCTTCCGGATGGCCTTGACCACTTGCGATGACTCCATCGCCTGCATCATTACACCTCTACTGATTTGAACTCTAATGATTAGAGTTCTATATAGTGACCGTCTTTTCAGGAAACGGAGAAAATTGTCAATATGTGCGGCATTTGCGGCGAAGTGGTTTTCAACGGCGGTCAGGCGGATGTGGTCCGGGTCAGCCGAATGGCGGATGAGATGGAAAAGCGCGGGCCGGACGGCATGGGTGTGACCCAGCGCGGCCGGGTCGCCTTTGGCCACCGGCGTCTCAAGATCATCGACCTGAGCGAGCGCGGTGCCCAGCCGATGACCGACATGGCGCTCGGCCTGTCGATGGTCTTCAACGGCTGCATCTACAATTACCAGGAGCTGCGGGAAGAACTGTCCGGCAAGGGCTATTCGTTCTTCTCGACCAGCGACACGGAAGTCATCCTGAAAGCCTGGGCGGAATGGGGCAAGGACTGCTTCTCACGCTTCCACGGCATGTTCGCCGTCGCCATCCACGAGCACGAGAGCGGCCGTGTCCATCTGGCGCGGGACCGCTTCGGCATCAAGCCGTTCTATCTGAGCGAGTCCGGCGGGCGCCTGGCCTTCGCCTCCTCCCTGCCCGCGCTGTTGGCAGGCGGCGGCATCGACAAGTCGATCGACCGGGTCGCCCTGCATCACTACATGAGCTGGCACGCGGTCGTTCCCGCTCCCCGCACCATACTCAACGGTGTGCGCAAGCTGCCGGCCGGCACAGTCCGCACCGTGGAAGCTGACGGCTCGGCAAGCGACTACACCTACTGGGAGCCGGAATTCGAGAAATCCGCCGAGGACCTCGCCCGCAGCGCAGACGACTGGCGCGACGCGGTTCTGGAAAGCCTGCGCACCGCCGTACGCCGCCGCATGGTCGCCGACGTTCCGGTCGGCGTGCTGCTGTCGGGCGGTGTCGATTCCAGCCTGATCGTCGGCCTTCTGGCGGAAGAGGGCCAGAAGGATCTGGCCACCTTCTCGATCGGATTTGAAGAAGCCCACGGCGAAAAGGGCGACGAATTCCAGTACTCGGACCTGATCGCAAACCACTACGGCACCAATCACCACCAGATTTTCATCCCGTCTTCGGAACTTCAGGCAAATCTGCCCGGAGCGATCAGGGCGATGTCGGAGCCGATGGTGTCCTACGACAATATCGGCTTTTATCTGCTGTCCCGGGAAGTTTCCAAACACATCACCGTGGTCCAGTCCGGCCAGGGAGCGGACGAGGTCTTCGCCGGCTATCACTGGTATCCGAAGCTGACCGGATCGAACCGGCCCGCCCAGGACTATGCAGCCGCGTTTTTCGATCGCACGCAAGCGCAGATGACGGAAGCCGTATCGCCGGACTACCTGTGCGAAAGGGATGAAAGCATGGCCTTCGTCGAGGCGCATTTCGCGCGCCCAGGCGCTGCGGACCCGGTCGACAAGGCCTTGCGGCTCGACACCAATGTGATGCTAGTCGACGATCCCGTGAAACGTGTGGACAGCCATTCCATGGCCTGGGGTCTCGAAGCCCGCGTCCCCTTCCTGGACCACGAACTGGTGGAACTCGCCGGCCGGATCCCGGCTGAATTCAAGCTGGCGCAGGAAGGCAAGGGTGTCCTTAAGGAAGCCGCGCGTCTGGTGGTGCCCAGCGCGGTGATCGACCGCCCGAAAGGCTATTTTCCCGTGCCTGCCCTGAAGTATATTCAGGGGGATTATCTGGACATGGTGCGTGATACGCTGTCCAGTCAGGCAGCGAGGGAACGCGGGCTCTTCAACAGCGTTTACCTGGAGAAGCTCTACGCCGACCCGACTGAATACATCACCCCCCTGCGCGGCTCCGAACTCTGGCAGGTCGCGCTGTTGGAAATGTGGCTGCAGGCACAGGAGGTCTGATCCTTGGCCGACAACGAACCACCTCGGCCGAAAGGCGCGTTTGACCACCGCCTGAAGCGCATGCGTGAACACGGGCTCAAGCCGGAATTCCGCATTGACGAAAGCGATGCCCACAAGGACCGCTACATCAATTGCGGCTGGGGCCGCCTGGTTTTTGCCAACACCTACCAGGATACCGGAAAACTCGTGGAGGTCCTGCGCAACGAGCGGCCCGACCGGCGCGACATCGCCTTCTATGTGCGCGATCCCCATGTGCTGGTCGGCTCGGCCCCCCAGGAACTCTTCCTCGATCCCTCCCATACCTTCCGTCTGGATCTGGCCACCTACCGGCCGGCCCGCAGCCGGCGGATGGGGTTCACGGTCCGCCGCCTGTCCTCACGCTCCGACGCCGAAGCCATCAATGAGCTTTACATCAGCAGGGGCATGGTGCCGGTTCCGCCGGAATTCTTCTGGTCGGACCTGGATCCCAGGATGATCACTGTGCTGGTGGCGGAGGAAGACGACACCGGCGCGATCGTCGGCACGGCCATGGGCGTTGATCACGGCCAGGCCACCAGCGGCGCGGACCTCGGCAGTTCGCTCTGGTGCCTTTCGGTCTCGCCCCAGGCCCGGTTTCCCGGGGTCGGCGAAGCGCTCGTGCGCCGTCTGGCCGAGGTGTTCAAGGGCAAGGGCCTGCCGCACATGGACCTGTCGGTCCTGCACGACAACGAACTGGCGATCGGCCTTTATGAAAAGCTGGGTTTCCAGCGCGTGCCGTTTTTCACGGTCAAGCGCAAGAATACCATCAACGAAGCTCTTTTCGCCGGTCCGGCCCATGACGACAAGCTCAACCCCTACGCCACCATCATCGTCAACGAGGCCCGCCGCCGCGGGATCCAGACCGAGATCATCGACGCGGAGGGCGGCCTGTTCCGGCTTTCCTACGGCGGCAGATCCGTGGCCTGCCGGGAATCCTTGAGCGAATTCACCAGCGCGGTTGCCATGTCCATTTGCGACGACAAGGCCATCACCCGCAGGATCGTCGAGCGCGCCGGGGTCGAGGTCCCCGATCAGATACAGGCCGGCTCGGCTGACAACGTCGCGGCCTTTCTGGAAAAACATCCCTCCGTGGTGGTCAAGCCTGCCCGCGGCGAACAGGGCAAGGGCATCTCCATCGGCCTGACCACAGTCAGTGACATCATGGCTGCTGTCGATGTGGCCAGAACCTATTCGAACGTCGTTCTGGTGGAGGAATGCGTCACCGGTCAGGATCTGCGCCTCGTCGTGATCGACTACAAGGTGGTCGCCTCCGCGCTGCGCAAGCCGGCTGAGATCACCGGCAACGGCAAGGCGACGATCAGCGAACTGATCGACATCCAGTCCAGGCGCAGGGCGGCGGCCACCGGCGGCGAATCCAGGATCACCATCGACGACGAGGTTATCCGCTGCGTCAGCGGCAACGGCTTCGCCCTTGAGGATGTGCTGCCGCAGGGCCGGACCCTGACCGTGCGCCGGACGGCCAATCTTCACACCGGCGGCACCATTCACGATGTCACCGGCGAGACCCATCACACGCTGATCGATGCCGCCATAAAGGCAGCCCGCGCAATAGAAATTCCGGTCACGGGCATTGACTTGATGGTCAAGGACCCCCGACAACCCGAGTATCGATTTATCGAGGCGAACGAGCGGCCGGGGCTGGCAAATCACGAACCGCAACCGACCGCCGAGCGTTTCGTCGATTTTCTTTTCCCCCTGTCCGTGCCGCAGCCGGTCAGGACGACTTTGAACAGAGCCGGTGCATGACCCTTTTGAATATCGACATTGCCTATCTCACGGAAAAACTGGAGAAGTTTCTCAAGATCCCCAGCCCGACCGGCTACACCGACGAGATCGTCCGGCACCTCTCGAAGGAACTGGAGGCGCTCGGTGTTTTCTATGAAATCACCCGCCGCGGCGGCGTCCGTGCCCGGGTCCCCGGCAAGAAACGCAAGCCCGCCCGTGCGTTCGTCTCCCACCTGGACACGCTCGGTGCCCAGGTCAAGTCGCTGAAGGACAACGGCCGGCTGGAACTTGTCCCGATCGGTCACTGGTCCGCCCGGTTCGCGGAAGGTGCCAGAACGACGATTTTCTCGGAAAACGGCGCCTACACCGGCACGATCATGCCTTTGAAGGCCTCCGGTCACACCTTCAACAAGGAGGTGGACGACCTGCCGATCGGCTGGGAATACGTGGAACTCAGGGTCGACGCCTATTCAAAGAACACCGAAGACCTGCAACGGCTCGGCATCAACGTCGGCGATTTTGTCGCCATCGATCCGGCACCGGAATTTCTCGACAACGGCTTCATTGTCTCGCGCCACCTCGACAACAAGGCCGGCGTCGCCGTGATGCTGGCAGCCCTGAAGGCGCTTGTGGAATCGGGCGAGGAACCGACCGTGGACGTGTTCTGGCTGTTCACCATCGCCGAGGAAACCGGCCATGGCGCGCAATCGATCCTGACCCCGGACATCGCCTCGCTGGTGGCCATCGACAACGGCACCACCGCGCCGGGACAGAACTCCGACGAATTCGGTGTCACCATTGCCATGGCCGACCAGACCGGGCCGTTCGACTATCACCTGACCCGCAAGATGGTCCAGCTCTGCCGCGACAACGACATCAAGTTCCAGAAGGACGTGTTCCGCTTCTACCGCTCCGATGCCGCCACGGCGATCGAAGCGGGCGCGGATGTGCGCACCGCGCTGATCACCTTCGGTGTCGATGCCAGCCACGGCTACGAGCGCATTCACATGCATGCACTGCGCTCGCTCGCCGAACTGGCCACCGGCTACATTCTCAGCCCCGTGGAAATCCAGCGTGACGCCCGCGAATTCGCCGGTCTCAAGGGCTTCACCCGCCAGCCGACGGAAGATGCCGACCAGACGCTGGCGCCGGAAACCGACGAACCACTGCCGGAACCGGCAGGCGAGTAGCCGCCAGGGTGGCGGCCGACCGCCTGACCGGCCTGCTCAGGCCAGGCGGTCGGCGATCATGTGCCAGTGCCAGGACCCGGGCTTGCGATGCAGATTGTCTTCCAGGGACCGGAGCTCGAAGCCCCTGAAGAGAGCGACCAGTTCACCTGCGTTGCAGTAGAAATGCGGGTGGTCCTTGTCGTCGTTGCCCTCGCGCACGTATGTATGCGGAGCGACTTCGGTTCCAACCCCGAAATTTCCGTTGCGCTTCGACAGCATGGTGCCCTGATAGACACCGCCCGGCTTCAGAACCCGGGCGATTTCGGCGATGGCTTTTGCCACGATCGCCGGATCGCCGTGATAGATCACGTTGAAGGACAGGACATAATCGAAGGAGTTGTCCGCGAACGGCAGCTCCGTCATCGGGGCCAGTTGTGTCTTGACCGCCAGCCCTTCCGAGCCCGCGCTTTTTTCCAGTTCGGCAAGCCCCGTCTCGGACATGTCCACGGCATGGGTCTCGAAACCGGCCCGGGCGAAGGCAAGTGCGTGGCGGCCGACGCCGCATCCAAGATCAAGCGCCTTGACCGGACCGGCCTGGTCAAGGGACGCAATCAGCCTGGCGACATCGTCTTCCGGCTTCAGCCAGTCGGCCCGCCCTTCCTCGGTCTTCCATCTCTTGTCCCATGCCAGATGGGCGGTGTCGGTTTTTTCCAGGCTCTGCATGTCGCTCATTGAGACGACCCTTCCAAAATTCGGCTGCGGGCGATACTGCCCAGCCGTTCAACAAGAAGCACCAGCACGAAGATCATCAGGATGATGGTCATCGCGAGCTGATAGTCGAAAAAGTCCATCGCCACCTTCAACTCGATGCCGATACCACCAGCGCCGACAAGACCGAGAACAACCGAGGATCGGGTGGCCTTTTCCAGCGCGAACAGGGCCGTCGTTATGAAGGACGGCATCGCGGCGGGAACCACCGCGCAAAAAATCGTGTCGAACCTGCCTGCTCCCGCGGCGGTCAGTGCCTCGCTCGGGCCCTTTTCGACATCCTCCATCGACTCGGCGAAAAACCGGCCGCAGAACCCGATCGTGTCGATTGCAATGGCCAGCATCCCCGCGAACGGCCCGAGGCCGACGGTGATGACGAAGACCAGCGCCCAGACCAGATCCGGCACCGTCCGGAAAAACGCGATCAGCAGGCGCGATGTGGAATAGAAGACCCTGGATACGAGTGTCTGCCGGCTCAGGCTTTTCGCCGCCAGGATGGCGAGCGGCAGGCTGACGATGACGCCGATGATGGTTCCCGCAAGCGCCATCTGGAACGTCTCCACCAGGGCCTTGAAGAGCTGTGGCAGGCGCTCCAGCGACGGTGGCCAGGTCCGGTACAGGAAATCGGCCATGGCCGGACCGCCTGACATCAGGGCGGAAAACGACCAGCCCGCCCCCTGAAACGACCACAACACAAAAGCGGCCAGGGCGACATAGACGGTGAACTGGAGCGCCCCCGGCCGGTCGACCCGGCTCGGCAGTCGGTCTCGTCTGCTGCGTATAGCGTCATCCATAATGCTTGCCCAGATCCGCTGCCGACAGCTGGCCGCTCGGTTTGTCCAGAACGATGACACCCTGCCTGATCACAAGCACCCGGTCGCAATAGTCCAGTGCCTGTTGCACGTTGTGAGAGGTGAACAGCAGCGCGATGCCCTCCTCACCCGTCAGCTGGTGGAACAGATCCATCACCTCGCGCCCGGCGACCGGATCGAGGCTGGCCACGGGCTCGTCCGCCACGATCATCCTGGGCTGCTGCATCAGGGCCCGGGCGATCGCAACCCTCTGCGACTGACCGCCGGAGAGCTGATCGGCGCGTTTGGCCGCATGATCGGCCAGCCCCACCCGCTCAAGGCACGCCATTGCCCGTTCGCGCAGTTCGGACCGCGCAAACACCTGGGACCATCCGCGCAGCCCGCCGGAGCGGCCCAGATTGCCGTGGAGCACGTTGGTCAGTGCGGACACACGCGGCACCAGATTGTGTTTCTGGAAGACGAACCCGACATCGGCCCGAACCTTTCTGAGCTGCCGCGAATGCGCCGAGGAGATATCCTCGTCAAACAGGGCCAGCGACCCGGCTTCAGGCTCGACAAGCCTGAGCGCGCACCGCAAAGCGGTGGACTTGCCCGCACCGTTGGAGCCGATCAGAGCGACCGCCTCGCGCCGGCGCACCGAAAAGGAGACGCCGCGGAGCACCTCACGGTCCTTGCCGAAGGATTTGCGCAATCCCTCGACCCTGAGCTCGCATGGGGCCTCGGAACTCCCGGGCTGCGGCACGGCCACCGGCGCCTGGGCGTCGGCGGCACGAAGTTGGGCACTCGGCATCATTCGCCGATGAAGTTGTCGTATTGCGGGAACCCGGCGGTCGTGTACATGGACCTGACGAGACCGTAGGCACCGTCCTCGATCGCAACCAGATCCATGCCGGAATACTTGTCGTTTTCCTCATGCTGCATGATCGCGGCGATGATCGCTTCCTTGTTGTCGAGGATCGCGTCGCGGACGCCTTCGGCCGTCGCCGGATCCACATGGGCGGCAACCATCAGCATGTCGTTCGGCAGGTCGCCGGACCGGGCCACCACACGGAAGAACCCGTTCGGCACGCTGTCGTCCTTGTTGCGCACGTTCAGCCAGGAATTGTGGTTGGTGCCGATGGCCGCCACGTCGCCTTTCTTCAGGGCTTCATGGGCAATGTTGCGCGACGTGTGCAGCTTGTCGACATCCTTGACCGGGTCGACGCCGTAGTCCGCCATGAGCTGCATCGGGCACAGCATGTTGGAGGTGGAGCCGATGTCACCGAAGGCGACCTTCTTGCCCTTGAGATCCGCAGGGCGGGTGATGCCGCTGTCGGCGCGCACCACGATCGCGCAGTAATAATCGGGACGGCCGAGACCGATCAGCGGCGTGGCTTCGGTCAACGTGTTGATGACGATGTATTCCGCCGGGCCGGTGACGACAAAATCGACGCGCTTGGCGCGCAGTGCCTCGGCGGCGGCCGTGCGGCTGGTGACCGGGAAGAATTCGAACGTGTGATCGGTCGCGTTTTCAAGGGCCTCCTTGAAAGGGGCCCATTCGACCTGAAGACGCTCCAGGCCTTCCACATCCGTGACGGCCAGTTTGAAGGTGTCGGCAAAGGATGAAGACAGGGAAACGGCGAGAGCGGCGGCGGTGACCGCGGCGAATTTCAGAAAGCGCATATCGGGAACTCCGTGTGTGGCCGGTGCAAAGCCGGCAAGGCAACGGAAACGTAACGACAAGGGCGGCGCTGAAAGTGAACGTATTATGTAAATTGGACGACAATTACAAAGAGGATCGAAGCAAAAAATTTCCGAAAATTATTTTATCAATAAAAAATTGAACCATAACTTGGACTTATTATTTTTACGGCAAATAATATTCTGAAGACCGTCGCAAAACTTCATAAAAGTATAATCGTATAGACATCTGCCAAGGACGGTTTCTTGCTATGTCGCTCTCCGTTTCCAGGAGGTGTGCATGCTGGTCATTGAGCAATTGTCAAAAGAGTTCGGCAACCTGGTTGCGGTTGATGGAGTGTCGCTGGCGATCCCGCAGGGACAGATGATCGGGGTCATCGGCCGGTCGGGCGCCGGCAAGTCAACGCTGCTGCGCATGATCAACCGGCTCACCGATCCGAGCCGGGGCACCATCATCAACGAGGGCCGCAACATCACGGCGCTGCGCGGACGCGACCTGCGCCTGTGGCGGGCCTCCTGCGCCATGATCTTCCAGCAGTTCAATCTGGTGGAGCGCATGGACGTGCTGACCAACGTGATGGTCGGCCGGATTGCGCATACCGGGTTTGTCCGGGCCATGACGCGCTCCTTCACGGACGAGGATCGTGCCCGGGCCATCGAGGCGCTGGACCGGCTCGACCTGGTACCGCAGGCGCTTCAGCGCGCGGGCACGCTGTCAGGCGGCCAGCAGCAGCGGGTCGCGATCGCCAAAGCACTGGTCCAAAACCCGCGCATCATGCTCGCCGACGAGCCTATTGCCTCCCTCGACCCGGCAAACGCCACGCGGGTCATGGATGCGCTGCGCGAGATCAACAGAACCGACGGGCTGACTGTGCTGGTGAACCTGCACACGCTGGACACGGCCCGCGCCTGTTGCGACCGGATCATCGCCATGCGTGCCGGGCAGGTCCATTTCGACGGACCGCCGGATGCCCTTACCAGCGAAAAGGTTCGCGCGATCTACGGCTCGAACGACCTGTCGGCACCTATCGACGAGGCCGTCACCTCCACGTCCATGACACCTGCTACGCCCCGGCCGGCCAGACAGGCCGCCGGGGCCTGACCCGCGGGAGCGGTTGACCGCTCGCGCATCCCTGGAGCGGCCGCGGCCGCGCACCCGCCGGAGACCCCGGCGACAAGGAGCATCACCATGAAGGCCATTCTCGCAGCAGCAGTGTCCACTGCCGTTCTGGCAGCCTCCCCGGCCCTGGCGGACAGCTGGAAAGATCAGTACAAGACCATCAAGTTCGGCATCCTGTCCGGCGAAAACGAAAAGGACCGGATCGCCCGCTACACGCCTTTCGAAAAATACCTGGAACGCGAGCTCGGCGTCGAAGTCGATATCTTCACCGCCGGCTCCTATGACGGCGTGATCCAGGCGATCGCCGCCGACCAGATCGAATTCGCCTTCTTCGGCTCGTCGTCCTATGCCGCCGCCTACACCGAAACCGACGGCGGTGTCGTTCCGCTGGTATCACGGCTGCAGAAGGACGGTTCCACCGGCTATTTCTCTGTCGTCGCCGTGCGCTGCGACAGCGGCTACAAGTCGCTTGAGGACCTCAAGGGCAAGACCCTCGCCTTCGCCGATCCGGACAGCACCTCCGGCTACGCCGTGCCCTATTTCAACCTGGCCAAACAGGGTTTCGACCCGAAGAGCTATTTCGCCGCGACGCCGTTCTCCGGCGCGCACGAGACCGGCGTGCTCGGCGTCCACAACAAGCAGTATGATGCGGCCGCCACCTACATCACCAACGAAGCCGACGGCATTCCCCAGCGCATGGTCACCAAGGGCATGATCGACGAGGGCGCGATCTGCACCATCTGGAAATCTCCGGAAATCACATCCGGCCCGCTGGCAGCCCGCGCCAACCTGCCGGAAGACCTGATCAGCGACATGCGCCAGGCCCTCATGGACATTCCGGAGAACGACACCCTCGCCTTCATTGAAATGACCGGCGGCGCGGACAGCACCCAGGAAGGCTGGATCGAGGTCGATCACGACCGCTACCAGTGGATTGTCGACATGCGCGACTGGCTGAAAAAACAGCGCCGCGGCGGCTGATTCCTCACCCTGAAGGGAGGCGGCACACGGCGCCTCCCTTTTTTCCACTGAAGAGACCGTCCAGCTCATGACCACTCTTTCCCCCGCCATCGACCTGTTCGAACGCGACTATGCTGCCGCACGCAGGTCGGCGCTGCGCGTCAACGCGCTATCGACCGTTTTGTTCGTGATCTGCTTTCTCGCTGCCGCCTGGGTCGGTGGATTTTTCGACATGACCGACGTGACCCTTGCCAATGAGGATCGGGTCTCCAAGTGGAAGATCTGGGCCGGGCTGCCAAGGCTCGGGGAATATCTCTACAAGACCCTGCCCGTCCTGCGCTGGGACACGCTCGGGGCGGATCTGGCGGAGTGGTTCTGGCGCTGGAAGGTCTGGCTCCGGCTTCTGGTCGAAACCATCCTGATTGCTTATCTGGCGACGCTGCTCGGCATCGGCGGCGCTTTCCTTCTGAGCTTTCCGGCCTCGCGCAACCTGACGCCGAATGCGCTGGTGTTCAATGTCACGCGCCGCTACCTGGAGATCCTGCGCACGGTGCCGGATCTCGTCTGGGCGCTGATCTTCGTCTTCTGCTTCGGGGTCGGCCCGCTCGCGGGTGTTCTTGCCATCGGCATACATGCCACGGGCGCACTCGGAAAACTCTATTCCGAAGCCAACGAAAACGCCGACATGCGCCCCGTGGAAGGTATCCGGGCCTCCGGCGGCTCCTGGTTCGACCAGATCCGCTACGGCATCGTCCCGCAGGTGGTTCCGAACATCATCAGCTACACGCTGCTCCGGTTCGAGATCAATGTGCGGTCCTCCTCCATCATCGGCTTTGTCGGGGCCGGCGGCCTGGGTCAGGAAATCCGGGTGGCCATGTCCCTGCAGGAATACACCGACCTGTCGGCCCTGTTCCTGATCATCTTCGTGACCGTGATTGTCATGGACATGCTGAGCGAATGGGTCCGCCACCGCATCATCGGTCTGACCGGAAAAGGCGTGCGTTCATGACTGAAGTAACTCCCGATCTGGCACGGGCCAGGTCCCTGGTCCCGGCCGCCTTCGGCACCCCGCGCAGAACCCGGCTTCTCCGCCTAACCGCCTGGTCGGCCTGCTTGCTGCTGACCGGCTGGTGCTTGTGGGCCTTCGGCTTCTCCCCTGCCCGCCTTCTGGCGGGTGTGACCCGGTTCGGCGACGTGCTCTCCTTCATGTTCCCACCCTATGTCTGGACCACCTGGGCCGAATGGCGGGAGATACTGAAAGGCCTGGCCGAGACGGTCTCCATGGCATTCATGGGCACGCTGCTCGGCGCGATCATCGCCTTTCCGCTCGCCTTTCTCGGCGCCGGAAACATCATGCCGTCCCGCTGGTTCCGCCTTGGCATCCGACGGGGTTTCGATGCTTTGCGCGCCATCGAGCAGTTGATCCTGGCGCTGGTGTTCATCCGCGCCTTCGGCCTCGGCCCGCTCGCCGGCATCCTGGCGATCGCGGTGTCGGAAATCGGCACCTTTTCCAAACTGTTTTCCGAAGCGATCGAGAACACGTCGAACAAATCGGCCGACGGCATCCGCGCTTCCGGAGGGGGCAACTTGCACACTGTGCGCTTTGCCATCCTGCCGCAGGCCCTGCCGGTGATCCTGTCGATCGTGCTCTACAACTTCGAGAGCAACACCCGCTCGGGAACGATCCTGGGCATTGTCGGCGCCGGTGGCATCGGCTTCCTGCTCGCCGACCGCATCAGTGCCTACCGCTGGCCGGAGGCCTGGACGATCATCTTCCTGATCATCTTCATGGTCTACCTGATCGACGGGTTTTCCGGGTTCCTGCGGAAAAGGATCATTGGCGGGAACGGCGGCGGCGGCCTGCAGTAAAGCAACCGCTCGTTCCGGGACAAAAGCTCAGGCCAGTTCGACAAAATCCTCGGACAAACGCAACGGCATCCCAATTGGCCGCCCCTGCGGAGGCAGGGGCCCAGTAACGCATGACGCTTATGAGAAAAATCGGCGCTGGGGCTACTGGATCCCGGACCTTCGCTTCGCTGCGTCCGGGACGGCTGACACTGGTGGCATCGTCCGCGTCTGAAAAGCTTCTGACACTCTCAAAAGTGAATAGACCGCTTCAGATCGTGCCATTCCGGGTTCAGGCCTTCGATCAGTTCAGTCTTCCATTTCCCCGGCCAGGACTTGATCGCCTTCTCCCGGGCAATGGGCTGCGGCGCGAAAGAATGCTCCTCCTACCAGACCAGGCGCATTGCGCCTCAGAAGGCAGTAAATTTTGAGCCCTGCGCGGTTTCATGTTCAAAAATACGTCGTGAAATATCGTTGGTGACACCTGTATGAAGCGTCCCGTTCTTGCCGCATGCAACGATGCATACTCGAAAGCGCCTCATCAGCAGATAGGAACCGGCATGGATTGCGCGGTCGGCCCGGCGGCACAACCTCCTCAAAGCACCCGGTTGCCCGCCCGCCAGGCCTGTTTCACGAACGGATGGCCGTCATGCACGCCGACATGGAGCAGGTCGGCACGCTTGCCTTCCGCGATCGCGCCCCTGTCGGTGAGGCCGGCGACTTCGGCCGGCGTCGCGGAGACCATGCGCACCGCTTGCGGCAGATCGATCTCCAGGGTCTCCTCGGCGGCTATCACGAAGGCACAGTCCAGCAGCGCGCGCGGCACGTAGTCCGACGCCAGGATATCGACCAGATCCTCGGCCATCAGGTCGCCGACCGCGACATTGCCGGACTGGGACCCGCCGCGGATCACATTGGGCGCGCCGCCGACCACATGCATGCCGTTTTGCCTGGCCTTGCGCGCGGCCTCCTGCGTGCACGGAAATTCCGAGACGCTGATGCCTTCACCGAGTGCCTCGTCGATATGCTCCAGCTCCGTGTCGTCATGGCTGAGCAGCGGCAATTTGTGGGCATGGGCCAGGGCCACGACCGCGGGCCGGACCGCCGCGCCGGTCTCGTCGGAAAAACGCAGCAACTCCTGGGTCGCCCGCTCCGTCATCTGCCGCGTCTCGCCGGTTTCGGCCATCCTGCGGGCAATGTAACCCTCGATATCCTTGCTCTGGCGGCGTCCGGGCAGGTGTTCCATCACCGAAACCATGCGCACGATGTCCTTGCCGATGTTCTCCTCGGTCAGGCGCGTGGTTTCCGCATCCGTGATTTCGCAACGCAGATGCACCAGGTGCTCCGCGCGCAGCATCCCGGCCGCCTGTGCCTTTTCCAGCGCATCGATCATCGGCGCCAGGATCTCGCGCCGTTCCGGATTCTTGATGGTCGCCCCGACGCACAGGCTGTCGAACACGGTGGTGATGCCGCTGCCGATGATCTGCGCGTCATGCGCCATGGCTGCCCGCAAGGGGTCCCAGCGCACATGCGCGCGCGGAAACACATGCTTTTCGAAATGGTCGGTATGAATATCGACCAGTCCCGGCAGAAGATAGTCGCCCTCAAGATCCAGACCGGCCCGCGGCGCAACACCGGTGTCGATGGCGACGATCCTGCCATCCGCCACCGACAGATGGCCTGTGACAATCTCATTGCCGAGCACGATCCGGGCGTTTTTCAGGACGGTCAGCTCGCTGCCCGTGGGCACGCGGTTGTCGGCGAAGGTCATGGGCTCTCCTTGTCTCGGCGGGCAGGCTCCGGCGCGTTGACCGGACGCGGCTCCACTTATATCTGGCGGAACCGCTTTCTACGCCCGATTCCCGCTCGAATTGTAACAGTTTCGCCACGGGAGCGTGACATTGACGGTGCAAGACCTAGCGGACCATCGTCAACCGGTTCCAGTCGGCATAATCCGGCGAACCCTCCCGGCGGATCTCGCCCTGATACCCGTATTCCACCATATGCACCATCACCGAAGCCTCCCTTGCCAGGATGACCGCATAGCTTTCCGGCAGGTCGCAGGCGCTGAGATTGCTTTCGTTGCCGAAGTCCGGCCAGCCGGCATGATTGGTGCCGCGCGGTGCGCTGAAGGGGACGCCGTGCAGGGATCCGCACAGGGGCAGATGGCAATGCCCGTGGAAAATATGACGGATCTTGCCTGCGTGAGCAGCCACAAGCGCGCCGAACGCCTCGGCATCCTGCAGCATGATCTGGTCCACCGGCGCGATGCCGATCGGCACCGGATTGTGATGCATGAACAGGAATGCCGGAGCTTCGAGTGTCGCCAGCCGGCTGTCCAGCCAGGCCCGCCGCGTCTCGCAGTAAAATCCCGCATGGGTGTCCGGCCCCCAGGTATCCAGAAGGATGCCGCTGCCGCCCGGCAGGTCGAAAACCGATTGCACGAAGCCGTTCTCATCCGCCCGCTCGGGGAAAACCGACAGGAAGGTGTCGCGCTCGTCGTGATTGCCGATGCACAGATGAACGGGCAAAGGCAGCTCTGTGATGATGTCCTTCAGGCGCAAATAGTCGTCCCTGTCGCCCCAGTCGGACAGGTCGCCGGTGATGACCAGGGCCTCGGCATCCGCATGCCTGTCAAGCGCGTGGCCGATGGCTTTCCTGAAATTCTCGTTGGGCTCGCGTCCGCCGATGGTCTTGCCCGGTGCGTTCAGATGGATGTCGGTCAGCTGAAGAAGTTTCACGGCTTCCTCCAATTCTTGTTCTGATTGAAAACGCCGCCCGGAGACCGGGCGGCGCTGCTTTTTAGGAAACGGGATCAGTTGCCGGAAGGAAGAAGGTCGCCGACCTCTTCGCCCAGGTCTTCCTGAAGCGCGTTCATGTCGTCATATTCGCCAGTGACGATGCCCTCGATGCCGTCGTAGATCACCTGGGTGACCGCGAGACCATTGTCACCCGGATAGGCCTGCCAGTCGCGCAGCAGCGGCAGCTGGCGCACGGCGGTCTCCTTGTTCGGGTTTTCCTTGTAGAAGTCCGCCAGGATCACTTCGTTGGCGGCCTTGTTCGGCGGCATGTAGCCGGTGGTGCGGGCAACTTCCGCCGCGCCCTGGCCGGACGTGATGAACTTCAGCCACTTCCAGGCAGCGTCCAGTTTCTTGGGGTCCTCGGACGTGGACACCAGCATGGCGGCGTTGCCGCCCGCCGGCAGGCCCTTCGGGCCGGAGGCTTCCAGACCAGGGAACTCGTTGGTTTTCAGCTCGAAATCACCCTTCGCGCGCTCGACGGCACCCAGAGCGGAAGTGGACCAGAACATCATGCCGATTTCACCGGCCGAGAAAGAGGAAAGTGCCGCTTTCCATTCGATGTTCTGCATGTCGCAGCCGCGGAACAGCGCCTTCATGGTTTCCAGGGACTTCAGGCCCTCGGCGGAGGAAATCTGGAAAGCGCCGTCTTCCATGGTCGGCTTGTCCTGGGACCACATCAGCGCCTGCAGGAACCAGTTTCCGGTGATGTTCCAGCCCCAGAACATCGGGTTCCGGACACCGGCCTCACGCAGCTTGCCGCAGGTCGCGACGACTTCTTCCCAGGTCTTGGGCAACTGGTCGGCGGACGTGATCCCGGCTTTCGCCATCACGTCCATGTTGTAGTAGCCGACCGGCAGGGAGATGGAGAACGGCAGGCCGAAGATGTCGTCGTTGAACGTGCCCAGCGCCAGCATGGCATCGTGGTAGCCGTCCTTGGCGAAGTCTTCTTCCCTGAGGATGAACGGCTCGAGCGACCTGGCGATGCCCTTGTCGACCAGGATCGCCTGACGGTTCAGGCCCTGCATGGTGACATCGGGCAATTCGCCGGCGACGGCCTCGCGCAGGATGGTGTTGGAAGCGTCCTCGTAGGATTCGTAGGACGCCCGCATCTTCACCTCGATATCAGGATACTGCGCGTTGAACATCGGCAGGACCTTTTCATAGGTCACATCGAAGAGGTGGGAATAAGGGTATGCGAATTCGATGGTGATTTTCTCGTCTTCCGCCTGAGCCGAACCGGCCATGAGCAGAAAAGCAATTGCAGTGAGACACTTTTTCATGAAACTCTCCGTCGTATTGCCGGGGTGCGGTCCGGTCGCCAAACTGTCCGCACCCGGTCGATCCCGGTCGGGATCTGGCTACGGGGCCGCCAACCAATGGCGGTCCCGACTTGAAACCCCGTGCGGCTATTTCATGCCGCTCAGGGTAATGCCCTCGATGAACCGCCTCTGGGCGATCAGGAACGCCACGATCAGCGGCGTGACGATGATCGTCGCCGTCGCCATCATCGGCCCGAAATTGTCGCCGTCCGCATCGCCCTTGAATTCGCGCAGGCCCAGCGGCGGCGTGAACAGGCTGCGGTCGCCGGTGATCACGATGCGTGGCCAGAAATAGTCGTTCCAGTGCGCCACCACCGAGAAGATGGCAAAGGCCAGCAGCGCCGGGATCGCGGTCGGCAACATGACGTTCCAGATGATCGAGAACTCGCGCATGCCATCCATGCGTGCCGCGTCGATCAGGTCGTCCGGAACCGTCATGAAGAACTGGCGCATCAGGAAGATGCCGAACACCGAGATCGTCCAGGGGATGACCAGCGCAGCGTAGGAATTGGTCAGGCCGAGCTTGGCCAGCATGATGTAGAGCGGCAGCGCGATGGCGTGGACCGGGATCAGCAGGCAGAACAGCACCAGCCCGAGCACCGCCTCGCGCCCCCAGAAGCGCAGCTTTGCCAGCGCATAGGCGCAGGGCAGCGCGACCAGCACCTGGATGACGAAGATCGACACCGTCACCACCAGCCCGTTGAAGAGGTAACGCAGCAGCGGCGCCTTCTGGAACGCTGTGGTGTAATTGTAGATCACCGGCGTCACCATGCAGTCGGCCAGATCCCGGCCGAGCTTGACGCAATAATCGTCGCGGAACAGCTCCTGGGCACCGAAGAAGCCGCCCATGTTCTGCATGATTTCCGCCGGGCTCTTGAAGCTGTAGCTGACCATCACGTAGAAGGGCAGCAGCACAACCAGGCTGCCCAGCACCAGGATCAGGTGCTTCGCCGTTTCCGCCACTGAGAACCGGAAAGCCGGCCCGGCACGGGAAGCGGAGACAGGCGCGCTGGCAGGGAGGGCTGTGTCACTCATGAATAATGCACCTTTTTTTCCACCAGCCAGCGCTGGACCAGCGTCAGGAACATGACGAAGGCCAGGAACACCACGGTGATCGCCGCGCCGATGCCCATCAGGTTCTGCTGGATGGCTTTCTCATAGATGGCGAACATCATCACGTAGACGGACTTCGACGGGCCGCCGCCTTGCGGATAGAACGCCTCGACGGTGTCGAACACCTGGAAGGAGCGAATGAACGAAATGGTGACGACGAACACCGTCGTCGGGCCCAGCATCGGCCACGTCACCAGCCGGAACCGGTCCCAGGCGGATTTCGCGCCGTCCATTTCGGCGGCGTGGTAGAGCTCGCGCGGCACCGATGTGAGCCCGGCGAGATACAGCACCATGTTGAAACCGAATCCCTGCCAGACGCCGATGAAGGCCACCGTCCAGATCGCGTAGTCCCTGTCGGTCAGCCACAGGGGAAAACCGCGTTCACAGCCCCGGGCAAACCAGGACCATCCTTCCAGAAACGTGCCGCAGCCCCGCTCCAGCGTTGAATTGACGATGCCGACGGTCGGATGAAGCGCGAATTCCCAGACGATCGCCATGGCGATCAGCGCGGCCATCACCGGCAGGAAATAGATCGTCTTGTAGAGATCGCCGAAGCGTTTCGTCGAATTGATCAGCAAGGCCGCTCCGAGGCCCAGACCGACGGAGAGCGGCACCACCACGAACACGTAACGGAAGGTGGCACCGAACATCTTGGCGTAGGTCGAGCGGGTGAAGATCTTCTCGTAATTGTCGAAGCCGACAAACGCCGCGCCCGGATTGCCCAGGCTGTAGCTAGTGAAGCTCAGCGCACCGGCCATCACGATGGGCATCAGGAGAATGACCACCATCAGGAACAGCGCCGGGCCGACAAACCACCAATGCGCACCACCGCTCCGCATCAGGCGACCTCGGCCACGGTGCGGCCGGTCACGCCGGAAAGCCCGAGGCGATTGCCGTTCGGGCCGAACACCATGGCCTGGTCCTCGAGACGCCGGACATGCAGGGTCCGGCCAAGGGACGCGGTCCGCCCCTCCCGGGGCGTTGTCCGCACCACGATCCTGTGGGCACCGTCCTGCACCGCCAGATGCAGATAGACATCGGCGCCCAGATTCTCCTTGTGAACCACCCGGCCGCACAGGGACTGCGGCGCGCCACTGTCGCACAGGGCCAGGTGCTCCGGCCTGAGCCCGATCGTCACCGGTCCGCTCGTCACCGGCCCTGCATCCCCGCCATCCGTGACGCGGGTCAGAACCATGTCGCCGAACCGTGCATGGCCGGCAGAATCCAGTGTTCCGGGCAACAGGTTGATCTTCGGCGCGCCGACAAATTCGGCCACCCGGATATCGACGGGATTGTTGTAGATTTCCTCCGGCGCGCCGAGCTGAAGGATCTGCCCGTCCATCATCACGGCCATGCGGTCCGACATGGTCAGCGCTTCCGCCTGATCGTGGGTGACATAGACGAATGTGCTCTTCAGGGAACGGTGCAGTTCGGCAAGTTCGGCACGCATGTGAATGCGCAAGGCCGCATCCAGGTTCGACAGCGGCTCATCCATCAGGAAGGCAATGGGCTCACGCACCATGGCGCGCCCGAGCGCGGCACGCTGGCGCTGCCCGCCGGAAAGCTGCCCCGGCTTGCGGTCCAGCAGGTGCTCTATCTTCAGTATCTGCGCGGTGTCCTCGACCCGGGCAAGGATGGACCGGTACGCCTCCCGGGCCAGCAACGGCCCGACAAGCGGCAGCCTGCCCGCAAAGGACAGGTCGCGCAGCTTCAGTGGGGTCATCATGTTCTGGGCGACGCTCAGGTGCGGATAAAGCGCATAGGACTGGAACACCATGGCCAGGTTCCGGCTGGCGGGCCGGATGTCATTGACGATCCTGCCGTCGATCTCGACGGTCCCGGAGGTCGGTGCTTCAAGTCCGGCCAGGATCCGCAGCAGCGTTGACTTGCCGCAGCCCGACGGACCGACCAGCGTCAGGAACTCCCCATCGGCGATGCTCAGATCGATGCCGTCCAGCACACGTGTGCTGCCGAAGCTCTTTTCGATTGCCTTCAAGGCGATGGCCGTCATGTCTTGCCCCCGTTTCTGAAGGCGACATTAGTCAGGCTGATTGAAACGTCTGTGACGTAATATAAGCGTCGCTAATGCGAACTAAGGTTTGGCAGCGCAATCCATATGGAAGTGTCATGAACCGACGGCACGGCGCAGCAGGCTTCCTCTTGCTTTTCTGCGCCCAAAGACGTTCGTGAGGACAATTTCATGAGTTCCCTCCCAAAGCCAAGCCCTTACCAGATCAAGGCTTTCACCTTCGCCGCCCGGGAAGGCAGCATCTCCGGCGGCGCCCTTGCGCTCGGTGTCACGCAGTCCTCCGTGACACAGCACATTGCCCGGCTTGAAACCCTGATGGGCACGCAGCTCTTTGTCCGCCGCAGGAGCGGACTGGAACTGACGCGGGCCGGCAAGGAACTCTTCGCCGTCTCCGACCGGCTGGCGACCATGGAACAGCTCGTTACCGAAAAGATCAGCGACTACAGCGCTCTGACGGACGGCCACATCCGCCTGATCGCCAATGCGCCGCGCCCGGCCATGCCGATCATCGCCCAGTACGGCAGGCTCTTTCCCAGCGTTCAGATCGATTTCACTCTCTACAACTGGACCACGGCAATGACGCTGCTGGCCGAACGCCAGGTCGACATCGCCATCATCACCGAGCCGGAAGAAAGCCCGGCGCTGTTCACCCGTGAGCTCAGGCGAAGCCCCTACAAGGTCCATATGCGCAAGGATCACCCGCTGGCAGGCCGCCGCGCCCTGTCGCTGGCCCAACTGCAATCCCAAACGCTGGTCCTGCCCGAAGACGGCTCCCTGACCCAGAAGATCGCCCACGCCAAGATCCGCGAACACGGGCTGGACTTTCAAAGGATCCTGCGCACCACCACCTTCCCGATGGTCAAGGAAGCCATCCTGCACAATCTGGGCGTCGGCCTGCTTCTGGAAGAGAGCCTCTACCCCTCCGACAAGCTCGCCGCCGTCCGCGTCGATGAAATGCCCGAGCACTACCGCGACTGTATCGCGATCCCGTCGGAAAAACGCGACCTCAGGCTGATCCGGAGTTTTCTGGATGTGGCGGTGGAGGTCAGGGCGAGCGGGGAGATCTGAGGCGACACCGCGCGCTTGTACGCCGGCTCCTGGCGGATCCCGGTTCGCGTGTCTAATGCCGCGATTTAGTCTTGAAAATTCCTCAGGCTCAGCACGACCAGCGGAACGTAGAGCGCAACGAGAAACAACGGCAGGTAAACCTCGCCTGTCGCTCCGATCAGGCTTCCGACAGCCGGCAGGCCAACGACTGTCGTCAGCCCCCACGTTAGTGCCAGCAAACCGCTTCCGGTCAGAAGATCCGCGCCTATATGCTCATCGCCCAGTTTTTTCAAGGACATGGTATATGTCCCGAAGGCCGCTCCCCCCCAGAAAAACGCGATGACCGTCAACAGAAAAAAGTCGCTGGTCAGATAGAAGACAAAGGCCAGCGCAATCGTCGCCATGGATGCAAGACAAATAACCTTGTCGTTCGAGTTCTTGTCGGCCAGGACGCCTATCATGGGCTGAAAAACGGCGCCGCCGATGATGATCGAGCCGAGGACGAGGCCTATTTTTTCCACACCGATACCCTGGGCTTCTCCGTAAAGAGGCATCAGGGCCATCGCCGCATTGTCAAGCAAGGCAATACTGGCGAAACAGAGCACCAGATACGGCGCTCTCAATGCGAAGCCGATCATGCCCTGCCTGCCGCCCGCCCGGCTTGCACCGGTTGTGAATTCAAGCGCTCTTATCGTGGTGAAATAATAAAACAGCGGCCCTGCGGCAGCCAACAGGAACAGAAGGCTTGCGGACTGGATCATCAGATCACTGCCGGCCGAAATCGAAAGCAGGATCGGCCCGACGCCGTATCCGGCAATCAGAGCGGTCGTGTAGACACCGAGCAACCGGCCCCTCAGATCCGGTGGCGCGAGCTTGTTGATCCACGCTTCGCCGATCACGAACAGACCATTGATGAAAATGCCCAGGCACACGCACAGGGGCATCAACAGGTAGAACAGGTTTTCATTGCTTGCGAAATCGAGCCACAGATACATTGAGGCGAGTAAAACGGCGGACGCGAAGATCGAAAGCAGGGCCACCGCGTAGGGTCCGTGACGCATCGCGAACTTTGGCGTGACGATGCTGCCGATGATCAGTCCGACCGGGATCATCGCGGCGTTGACGCCGATAACTGACGAGGGAAACCCGCGTGCGCTCAAGAGGATCGTCAGGTAGGGATAGACAATTCCAAGCGTAACAGTGAAGACGCTCACCGCGACTATGACAGCCAAGGCCGGGCCGAACGAAGCCCGGACAGGCGTTTCCAGATGCTCATCCATCAGCTGGTTTGCTTGACGGCAGTAAGAATGAAACTCATGGGCGGCCGTATCTCGAAGTTTTCGACTTCTCTGTATCCGATGGAATTGTCGACATCATATTCATTGAAACGCTGGATGCTGAAGCCCGCTTTCAATACCGCCGAGAAGATATCCGAGAGTTTGTGATGATACCAAAGCACGGATTTCTTGCCGAATATTTCGTTGGAGTAATAGTCCAGCCCGGATTGATAATCGACCGGTTCATCCATGAAGTAGGAATAGTGCATTTCGAGTCTCTCGTCACCATCCCGCTTTCGGTCCCGGTCGGGCTTGAACATCTCCAGGCAGGGGTGGGTTTCCCACAGGGTCAGACAGCCACCGGCTGAAAGCGTCCTGAAGGCGATGTCAAAATAGGTGTCCAGATCGGGCATCCAGCAAAGCGCGCCTGCCGTGGCAAACAGGTGATCGACCGAGTTCGCGTGCTCCGCACCGATCTTGTAGATGTCCGTCTCCACGAACTGCGTGGAAACGCCGACTTCACGTGCATAGTGAGACCCCTGTTCGACAAATTCCTTCGAAAAGTCGAAGCCGACGGCATTCTTGAATCCGAGTTGATGTGCGGAAATCGTTTCCCGGCCATTGTTGCAGTTGAACTGGCCGACCGTGAGCGCGCCAACCGGTCTCCGCAGCAACTCCTGTTTCAGCACCGTGTCGATGAAGTAACCGGGCGTCTGGAGATTGCCGATGACTGTATCGCGATTGATGGAAAAATGTCGTTTCGCCACTTCATTCCAGGCGTCCATGTTCTGCGTGATGACCGGATTTATCTCTTGCAACATTTCAAGATCCCTTGCGGCTCTAGGTAAACACCGAAAACACGTTTGACTTTGCCTCGCCCGAGGGCTGGCTCAGGTAGAAGTCGGCGCACATGAACTCGTCGAGAAGGAACCTTTCCTTTTCGGAGGAGGTTTCCGCTCTTTTCGACAAGATCTGCGTCACACTTGTTTTTTCGTTTTGATTCTTGAATTTGCGCTGGCGAAATTTCCGTTGATCCAGGTAGACGGAATTGTAGTTGTATCTTCGCAGAGCGTCACCGATCGGCTCGAAATCGAAAATCTGCAGAACGAACGACGCGATCCAGGGCTTTTCCAGCTTGTAGTACTCGGCCAGCTTTCCAAGAGTAATTTCCGTAATATATCCGATGCAACCGGTAGAAACGATTATATCCACATCATCCGGCAGCTTTCCGGATTGGATATTTTCTTCCATTTCAAGATTTACGGCCAAGCCGCTCTCGATAAAACCTGAACTTATACTGTACTCTATTGCGTTCGCGCTCGTGTCGATCCCATGGAATTCAACGTCTTTCCTGCACGGCAGGTTTCGGAACCACCCGTCATCCAGACGTCCCTTATCCATGCCTTTCTGATTGTATTTGTTATACAGAACCTCGAGGTCCAGATTGAATTTGATGAGCGCAGAAAGAATTCCATAAGAACAACCAATATCCAGAATTTTAATCACATCCTTTCCGGTGCACTGCTTCTTTTCTTCAATTAGAAAATTCAAGATAGTTTTTGAGTTTTCCGGGATTTGATAGTCGAGAGATCTCATTTCTTTTAAATATTCAACCGGACTAGTCATGTTGTAGGCGTGGTCGAATCTGGTTTTTATCGCATTCTCTGCGCTATATCCCACAATCTGTCTCCAATGCAGGAGTAAAATCTAAAGGTGCATATTATAAAAACACAACTATAAGGTTTGTGCAACGGTACGATGACGGCGAGCGCACCGGCACGTCCCGGGGTGCCGCTCAAGGCTCATTGCAGGCCGCGTGCCGGCAAGGCAGCACGCGCACGCTCCCCGGCATCGCGGATGGATGCCTTGTCATCGGTAAGCAGAATTTGCGATTGAGGTCAGAGCCCGCGGTCCGGGCCCGAACTCCTGTCCGGTGTGCCGGAAAGCGGCTCATCTCGGGAATGATTTGGTGCGGGTGAAAGGTTCAACCTGGAACCAAACCCGCGCTCAAGCAGCCCGAAGGGCGGTAGCGCCAACAAAAACCGCGCTCAAGTAGCCCGAAGGGCGGTAGCGCCAACAAAAATGGTGCGGGCGACGGGACTCGAACCCGTACAGCCTAGGGCCGAGGGATTTTAAGTCCCTTGTGTCTACCAGTTCCACCACGCCCGCAGATCCATTTCACCTAGCGGGCCTTCCGGAAAAGCGCAAGCCGCAAGCCTAGAGCAAGCTCGACTATCCGCGCTTGTTAATAAAAAGAAATGGCAAAAACCCCAAAACAAAGAGCCAAATAAGTAGAATACCCAAAATGATTTGCCCGTCATAAACCCAATCATAAATTTGAGATTGAAATATATCGGCGGAAAATTCTTTCTCCACACCGTAATATTTATGAGCTGATTGAGCACCACGCACGAAATACGCTGGTGTTATAATAAAAATTGATAGAAAAAAACCTACCAAACAAATCAAAAAACGCCAAATCTTTGAAAACTCTTCCTGGTGTTTGTAGGCAAACCAAGTAAGCCCACTAAAGCCAGCAAGGCAGAGCCCGAAAAGAAAGGTTTCCATCCACATTCACGCTTTTTTTGAGACACAGTCATTTTCAAACGGCAAATCCCAGACTTTGAAAACATGCCACATCATAATCCTTAAAGCGCAAGCGGCAAGGTCGTGTTTGGAGTTCGGGCGCAACGGGTTTCCACGGACGCTTCAGTTTGCTGCATCGGGTGCTGGAAATTGGCGTCCGCAGGCGGTATGTGATCAGATAACCGAAAACAAGGAACGCTCGGAACCGTCTGGCATCGCACACCATCGTCTGGCATCAGCCGACCGGAGCCGGTTCCACCAGGACAAGACACGGACACCCCATGGTCAGCTATATCGACGCCGCCGTAGCCCCCCTGAAGAACACGGGACAGGTGCGCCTTTACGGACCCGAGGATTTCCAGGGTATGCAACGCGCCGGGCAATTGACGGCCGCCTGCCTCGACGACCTGGTCGACATCGTCAGGCCGGGCGTCACCACCCAGGAAATCGACGACTTCGTCTACCAGTACGGCCGCGATCACGATGCGCTGCCGGCCACCCTGAATTACCGCGGCTACACCAAGTCCTGCTGCACCTCGATCAACCATGTGGTCTGCCACGGCATTCCGAACGACAAGCCTCTGCGCGAGGGCGACATGGTCAATATCAACGTCACTTACATTCTGGACGGCTGGCACGGCGATTCAAGCCGCATGTATCCGGTGGGCCAGTTGAAACGGGCCGCCGAACGCCTGATCGACGTGACGTATGAATCGCTCATGCGCGGCATCGAGGCGGCCAGACCGGGCAACACGACGGGCGATATCGGCGCGGCCATCCAGACCTATGTCGAGGCGCAGCGCTGTTCGGTCGTGCGGGATTTCTGCGGCCATGGCCTCGGCTTGCTGTTTCACGACACGCCGAACATCCTGCATTACGGCCGCCCGGGCGAAGGCGTCGAACTGAAGCCCGGCATGATCTTCACCATCGAACCGATGGTCAATCTGGGCCGCCCCCATGTGAAGGTCCTCAGCGACGGCTGGACGGCGGTGACACGCGACCGGTCCCTGTCGGCCCAGTTCGAGCATTCCATCGGCATCACGACGGAGGGCTGCCAGATCTTCACGACCTCGCCCGGGGGCATCCACAAGCCGGGACGCCCCGCCGACTGATCAGGAGCGCATGAGCCAAGGCATTCCCGAAGACGCGGACACGGCTGCGGACAAGGACCCCGGCCACAAGGGACACCGCCAGAGACTGCGGGACCGGTTCCGTAAAACAGGCGAGCAGGGTCTCGCCGACTACGAACTTCTGGAATTCCTGTTATTCTCCGCCCTGCCCCGCCAGGACACCAAACCGATCGCGAAGGCGCTCCTCAAGCGCTTCGGGTCCTTCCCGGCCGCCCTCGCCGCACCGCGGGAACGCCTGAAGGAAATTGCGGGTCTTTCCGACATCAGCATCGATGCGTTCCAGGCCGTCCATGCCGCCGTCGTCCGGTATCACCGCTCGGGCTTCAACGACAGGAAGGTCCTGGAGTCCTGGTCCGGTGTCATCGATTACCTTCAGGCGGCCATGGGCCAGAGCGAGATCGAACAGTTCCGGGTCCTGTTTCTGGACAAGAAGAACGCCCTGATCGCCGATGAGGTCCAGCAGACCGGGACCGTCGACCACACCCCGGTCTATCCGCGCGAAGTCATCCGGCGCGCGCTGGAACTGTCCGCCACCGCGATCATCCTGGTGCACAACCACCCGTCCGGCGATCCGAGCCCGTCGGGGGCCGATATCAAGATGACCCGCAAGATCGTCGAAATCGCCGAGCCTCTTGGCATAACCGTTCACGACCACATCATCATCGGCCTGAAATCCAATGTCAGCTTTCGTGGCCTCAAGCTGATCTGAAACATCTCCACCGTCCGCATCACAAGACAGTTCCGCAATTCAGGAGAAGTCTGCAAGTTCCGGAAAACCTTACGCTTTGGTGAGTCGGAGCGAGCGGTATCAGGCAAACGTTCCGCGCGAACACTCGAGATGATGGAAGATTGCAATGCCAGAAAAAGTGGTGCCTCGCAGCCAGGACTACCTCATGACGATCCGGTCCGACCAGTATATCGAACTGGCCCCGGATCTGCTCGGACCGAAGATGAAGGTGTTTTCGGAAAAAATCGCGATGATCGGCGCTCCGTTGAACCCGCCTCTGGGCAATGCCGACACGATCATGGAACGCTTCGAGGATGCCGAGGACGGCAAGACGGTCAAGAGCAGACTGGTCGCGTTTGCAAATGTGAGCGCCGCTCCGATACTGCTCGAAGGCGACAGTGCGCTGGCCGGCTACTACGACCTTTACGCGACCTTGTCGCCCACGCGGGAATCGCCGGGCGAGATGACCTTCCATTTCGAAACGGACACCAGCGGGTATTTCAAGAGCATTGCGGAGTTCTGGCCCATGTTCGAACTGCGCCCGCTGGGCGGCGGCCGGTCGATCTTCATCGACACGGGCAAGGACAAGGTTCCCGGCTTCCCGATGAATGTCGGCCAATCCGGTGGCCGCTGGTCCTTCGAGGCACCGGTGAAGGACCCCGTCCGCGGTTTTCGCACAAGGCAGCTCTATTATGAAAACGTTGTCATGATCACCGCGGAACGCGACGGCCAGGTCACGGCCGAACGCAAGATGGAATTCGCCCCGCCCGTCCTGGCGGCATGCGCCAAGGCACAGGCGCAATTCCTGTCCGCCGGCACCATCGGCGCCTTCGGAAGAAACAATTTCCTGGAAACCGAGCGCGGAGCGAATTTCACCGACGAGTAACCGCGCGTGAACGCCCGCGCAACGATCCGGATCTTTTCGGTGATCGGCCATGCCGGCCTCGGGTTCGCGCATGGGCTCGTGATCGCGCGGCGACGCAAACGGCAGGACAGCCCATTCGACGGGTCCCTGCCCGTCGCCATGGCAATAGACAGGCTCGCCCGCAAGCTGGGCGGCCTGTTTCCGAAGCTCGCGCAGATCGTCAGCACCCGCCACGACCTGTTGAGCCCGGACGCCATCACCCTGTTGTCCCGGTCCTGCGACCGGCTCGACATGCAACCGGCACACAGCAGGAAACGGAAAACCGCCGGGCGTCATGGCGCGAGAACCATTTCGATCATCGGCTCCGGTGCGATTGCCGAAGTCTTTCTGACCGCCCCTGACAAGGGTGAAAGCGTCGTGATCAAGGCGCGGCGCCCCGCCATTGACGTTCTTCTGGCGTCCGATATTGCCGTCATGAACGCGCTTGCGGGCCTGGCCGGGCGCACCGGCCTGTTCAGATCGCTCAATCTGACTGCGAACGCCGCGCTGTTCTCGGACCTCCTGACCCTTCAACTGGATTTCGTCGCTGAAAGCCGAAACCTGAAGCAATTGCGATCAAATCTGGCGGGACATGCCACCGTCCCGCGCGTTTACGCGACCGGCGGCGCAGAACGCCTCTACATGCAATACCTGCCACGCGGAAACGACCTGACCGACGTGACGCCGGAGCACGGCAAGCGCCTTGCCATTAACGTCATGCGCCTGATGTATCGCATGGTATTCATCGACGGCTTGATCCATTGCGACCTGCATGGCGGCAACATCTATCTCGGTGAAGGCGGTGACATCGTGATCGTCGACGCAGGCTTCTGCGCTCACATCGACCCTGAAGTCCGCTCGGATTTCCGGGAGTTTTTCCTGGCGATCGGATTGAAAAGGGCCGCGATCCTGGCAGAACTCATCATCCGCTATTCGACCGGGCCCCGCGCGCCGGATCTGCAACGCAGGATGACCCGGCAATGCACCGATCTTGTCGACAGGCATTCCGGGCTGAAGGCGGGAGAGTTCCGCCTGATTTCCTTTATCAAGGACCTGTACAAGATCTACGATTGCCACGGGCTGACAATGACGAGCGATTTTTTCGCGATCATCTATGCGCTTCTCGTCGTGGAGGGACTGGTGATCAGGCTGGATCCCGAACTCGACTTCCAGGCCCTGGCCTTCGACTTCATGATCGCGTGCCGCGACCAGATATTCGCCAGCTAGCCTGCCCGTTCCTGTCAGGAGATCATGGGCTTCCATTTGCCATTAGATGCCCTGCCGGTGTGCCTTCAGCCGGAATTTGCCGCCAGGAAATCCGACATCCTTTCAGGCGCGCGTCCGAGAACCCGGGCCAGCGTGGGGTCAACGCCGGCAAACTCCCCGGCCCGCGCGGCGCGGTAATATCCCAGCAGGAGCGCAATCAGCCCGTCATGCGCCCCGGCACGGCGCGCGCCCGCCTCGAAGTCTTTCTCGCTGATCACAACGCGGGAAATCTCCTTGCCCGCAAAATCGCTCATCAGCCGTGCCAGGTCCTCCAGATCGAGGGCCTCGCCACCGGTCAAGGGCGGTGCCGGACCGTCGATAACCTCGTTTCCGGCAAGCAGGGCGGCATCCAGCGCGGCAAGGTCGTCATGCGTTGTCCAGGCGACCTTGCCGTCGTGCGGTGCGGCCAGTGTTCCAGCCTCGAAGCCTCGGGCATGCATCTGTCGTGCACTTTGCGCGTAAAAACCGTGGCGCAGCGCTGTCCACGCAAGCCCTGAGTCTGCAAGCATGCGCTCGGTCGCCGCGTGATCGCGAGCCGGCGGGAAGTGCGATGCCGCGGAACTGGAGATCTGGCTGGTGTAGAAAACCCGGTCAACGCCAAGCTCACGGGCCACGTTGATCGCCGTCGCGTGCTGGGCGAGCGGATCGCCTCCCGTCGCGGCCGCATTCGAAGAGACCAGCAAAAGACGCCCCGCCCCCTCCCATGCATGCCGCAGGCTCCGGGCATCGTCATAATCTCCCTGGCGCACGCGAATGCCCCGCGCTGCGAAATCGGCAACTTTCGCGGGATCGCGAACACTCACACCGATGCGGTCCGCGGGCACATGGTGCAGCAGGTTTTCGACAATCTTGTAGCCGAGATGGCCGGAGGCACCTGTAACGATGAGCATGGATTTGTCTCCTGAAAAATGATGACCGGCCGGGCTCCTGCAGCCCTGTCCCGGCATTCAGGCGACAATGACTGTTCTTCCATTTTTTGATAATGCTTCAAAAATCGAATAGGTTGTTCTCAATGAAGAACAATCCCTCTCCCGATCAACTTTCAATTTTCCTGATGGTGCTGCGTGAAGGCGGCTTTCGCGCGGCGGCCAGGCGACTGGGCGTCGCCCCCTCGAAAGTCAGTACGACCGTCTCCCGGATCGAGGCCCAGATGGGTGTGCCGCTCATTCTGCGCACGACGCGCAGCATCAGGGCCACGAACCAGGGGCGTGCCCTCGCCGACCGGATCGCACCGCTTCTGTCTGAAATCGAGGCTGCCTGTGTGGAAACGGCGCAGACCTCGGAGCGTGTGCGGGGCAAGCTGAAGCTCAACGTGCCTGGCGCGGTCATGCCGGACATACTGCCGCCGATCCTCGGGGCGTATCGGAGCGCCTACCCGGAGGTCGAGGTCGAGATCGTGGTGGACAACGACTTTGTCGACATCATCGCGGCGGGCTGTGACGCAGGCATCCGCTATGGGTCCCGGCTGGAAAAGGACATGATTTCCATTCCGATCGGACCCCGTGTCCAGAAGATCGCATTGGCTGCATCGCCCGCCTATCTGCAAGAGCGAGGTCATCCGCGAAAGCCTGCGGATCTGACGCGCCACGACGCAATCAGATACCGGTTGTCCGAAGGGCCCTGCCTGCCGTGGATCTTGAACGACGGGGGCAAGCGCGTCACCGTTGAGCCGGTCACCCGGCTGACGATCAGTGTGAATGCCCTGAACACCGGACTTTCCTGCGCCCGCGCCGGGCTGGGCGTCATCGGCACCTTTCACAATTGGCTTGAGGATGATTTCCACGCCGGAAAACTCGTGCCGATCTTGCAGGATTGCTGGCCGACGCAGGAAGGGCCACGGCTCTATTATCCCAGCCGCTTCGCCTCAGCGCCTCTCCGGGCTTTCATCGCCATATGCAGCAGATAAATAGCCGTGTATCGCGTGCAGGAGCAGGTCAGGCACAAAACGCATGCCAGTCAGGTCTGGATCTGAGTCTGGGTCTGAACCCGGGCTCAAAGCCGCCGCACGTTCCGGCACCGGCAGCGGCGGGTGGAAAGCGGGCCCGCCTGGAGGCTCGGGACCCTTTGACCTGACAGTCCGGCTTCCGCGACCATAGAAGGTCTTTGCGCGAGCTGCGGCGTGTCTCTCGTCCCTGCACATCATGGCTTCGCCGCCATGAAGGTCAGACCTGTTGGTCCCTGTCAGTGAGCCGTAAGATTCCGTCTGTCGGTTTACCCTTATTTTACTATGAGTTTGGGGCATTCCCTTAACCCGGAACGGCAATACTTCGCCCGAAGCAAACGGGCATTTGAATGTACAAGTCGACCGGAAATTCAGGCAGCCGTATAGCAAATGCGATCATTGTCCCGATGGTCGCCGTTGTTGTCATATCGCTGTCCGGAATATTTGCGCTGCTGCACTGGTCCGCCCGTGTCTCGGATGAAACCGCCGAACAGTCCCAGTACCAGCTCATTGCCGGCGCATTGCGGCTCACGCAGAATTACCTCGCCAAGCAGCAGAACGGCGTCGTGATCTGGGACGAGGCCTATCACCGGATCAATCAGCCCGAGCCCTCTCAGGGCTGGATCTACGACAACGTCATGCACTGGCTTTACAAGACCGACGGTTTCAACCGGTCGGTCCTGATCAATCGCGAGTTCAAGCTCGAATCGGTCTACGCCCAGAACCATTCAACCAAATGGCTGAACGCGAAACTGCTTGCCGATCTGAAGCCCGCCATCGCCAAGGTCCGGGCACGCTACATCGCGTCCTTCAAGCGCACACCGTCGGGCCTTTTCAGCTATACGCCGGAACTGATCAGTACGCGCCGGTCCATCGCCGAGACCGGTGTTGTTGCCCTGGAGGGCGAACCTTACCTCTTCAGCGCGGCGGCGATCATTCCGCAGATCCAGTCGGTAACACCCCGGCGCGTCCCGCCCGCCGTGCTTGTCAGCATGATGCCCCTACGCGGCGAAAAGCTGCAGGAAATCTCAGAGATGTCGCGTCTGGACGGATTCGTCCTGATGCAGCAGCAGAGCAGCGAGGCCGATCTGGGCCGCTATCCGCTGAAGTCGCCCCGGGGAGAGACCATCGGCGTCATCGCCTGGCAGAACGTCGCAGCCCGGCACCCAGATGATGCGCCGGATCGATCCCTTGCTGATCCTGGCCGCGCTGATGATTGCAGCCGTGGTGGTTCTGGTCACCGTCTTCACGCGCCAGATGACCCGCAGGCTCGCCCGCAGCGAGGCCAAGGCGGTCCATACGGCCCGGCATGATGCCTTGTCCGGATTGCCGAACAGAAGCCGCTTTCATGCCATGCTGAGCGACACCCTGATCGAGAACGCGGACGGCGAAACCAACACGGCCGTTGTCTATATCGACCTCGACCACTTCAAGGACATCAATGACACGCTCGGCCATTCCGCGGGTGACAAAGTCATCGTCGCGGTCGCTCAGCGCCTCAGGCGCGTCATTCCGGAAAGCGGCATCGTCGCGCGCATCAGCGGCGATGAATTCGCGATGGTCATCAGGAACTGCGAAGATAACGTCTGGCTCGATTTCATTCTGGATCAGGTCCAGGACGAGATCAGCCGCCCGATCATGATCGGACGCCGGGAGCTGTTCGCCAGCCTCTCCATGGGTGCAGCGATTGCGCCCCGCGACGGCAACGACCCGGATGAACTTCTGCGCAAGGCCGACATCGCCCTTTATGACGCCAAGGCCAACGGACGCGGCCGGCGCTCGTTCTTCGAACAGAGCATGGAGCTTCAGGTCCAGTCCCGGGACAAGATGTCCCGCGAACTGCGCCTGGCGCTCAAGAACGACGAACTGGACCTGGCCTTTCAACCCCAGACCGACACCAGCGCGAAACGGATTGTCAGCGTGGAGGCCCTTGCCCGCTGGACCATGGACGACGGTACGGTCGTGCCCCCGTCCCAGTTCATTCCGGTGGCCGAGGAAACCGGCCTGATCAACGAACTCGGCATCTGGGTCCTGAACAAGGCCTGCGCCAAGGCGCATGAATGGCCGGGCATCACCATGTCGGTCAATGTCTCGCCCAATCAGTTCAAGCACCCGAGATTCGTCGAAAAGGTCATGGCCATTCTGGCCGCCAACAACCTGCCGCCCCAGCGTCTGGAGATCGAAGTGACGGAAACCGTCTTCGCCGGACGCAATAACTCGGTGCTGAAGGCTCTCCGCAGACTGAAAAATCTTGGTGTGAAAGTCGCTCTTGACGATTTTGGCTCCGGCTATTCAAGCCTCAGCTATCTGCGCCGGTTCCCGTTCGACACCCTGAAAATCGATCGGGATTTTGTCTCCGACATGAACGGCAACGCCGAAGCCGAAGCCATACTGGTGTCGATCATTCAGCTCGGCAAGGCGCTGGGCATGACCATCGTCGCCGAAGGCATCGAGACCATAGAACAGATCCGCTTCCTGCAGGCGCATGATTGCCACAGGATGCAGGGCTACTTCATCTCAAGGCCCCTGGACGCTGGCGCGCTCAGCCAGTTCCTGGAAGATTTCCAGGGTGAATACAGCGCCGGTTTCGGCATGGATCTGAGCTATCGGGGTCGGACGGCCGAAGCCTGAACGCCCTCCCTTGCATGGCCTCCGGTCGCCGCTTGCGCTCGATGGTAATCCTTGTCGCGACGACAGTGCTCAGGGCTGCAGCAGGCCGGTCATTTTACCTGAAAACGATGCGAAGCTCGAAAAGGGAGCGGTCCGCGCCTCTTCCAGCCACGCCGCCGCCTGGTCTCCGCAGGCAAGCCGAAGGCCGGCAAGGCCGTATTGCGCGCGCACCATGTCCTTGAACCAGGCCGCATGCTGGGCCCGGCGCCTCGTCTCCAGCAGCCCACCCTGCGCCAGGTGGTCCTGATGACCGCCGAGAAAAGCGACTAGCTCCGGCAGCCCCGCTCCGGTCTGGGCCGACACTTCGCAGACGGGCACCTGCCAGGTATCCGCCGCGGCGCGGCAGAGGGACAGGGCTCCCGCAACGTCGGACGCCGCGCGGCGTGCCAGCGTTCCCATGTCCGCCTTGGTGACCGCAACGATATCCGGCAGTTCCATGATGCCGGCTTTCATGAATTGAAGACTGTCGCCCGAACCGGGCTGAATACACAGCACCACCGTATCCACGGCCTGTTTCAGGTCCCCTTCCGACTGGCCGATCCCGACTGTCTCGACAATCACCCGGTCGCAGACAGCCCTAAGGACAGCGATCGCGGCGACAGCCTGGTCGGACAATCCGCCAAGCCGGTCGCGCGCGGCCATGGAACGGACGAACACTTTCTCGTCCGAGGGGTCGGTCTGCAACCGTGTGCGGTCGCCCAGGAGCGCGCCCCCCGTCAGTGCCGAGGACGGATCGACGGCCAGAACACCGACCCGGTGCCCCTGCGCCCGGAACGCCCGGATCAAGGCATCCGTCAGGCTTGACTTGCCCACCCCCGGAGGCCCGGTCAGTCCGAACACCTGCGCGCACGGTTCGCACGTTACCTTGTCCAGGAACGCGGCGGTCGCGGGAGCACCGCTCTCTGCCTCCAGCCGCGAGAGCACCCGCGCGAGCGTCCGCTTGCCGCCCGAGCGCAACTCTTCCAGCGACGGAAACGAGACGCTCACCTGCGCGCCTCCTCTCTCCGGCCCTGGCCCGCCATTCAGGTGCCCGACGCGCGCTTGAGGGCCGCCTGGGCTGCGGCCAGGCGCGCGATCGGCACGCGGAAAGGCGAGCACGAGACGTAGTCGAGACCGACCCCCTCGCAAAAGGCGATCGAGGACGGATCGCCGCCATGTTCGCCGCAGATACCGAGCTTGATGTCCGGCCGGGTGGACCGGCCCCGTTCGACACCGATCCGGATCAGTTCGCCGACGCCTTCCTGGTCCAGGGACACGAACGGATCCTGCTCAAGCAGACCGCGGCTCTGGTAGGTCCCGAGGAACGAGGCGGCATCGTCACGCGAGATGCCGAAAGTCGTCTGGGTCAGGTCATTGGTGCCGAAAGAGAAAAACTCTGCGGACCGGGCAATTTCCGCCGCCTTCAGCGCCGCTCTCGGCAACTCCACCATGGTTCCGATCTGGTAGTTCAGCTCCGTGCCGGTTTCGTCCGACACCGCCTTCGCCATGGCTTCGATGCTCTGGCGGACGAGGTCCAGTTCCCCCTTGAGGCCGACCAGGGGCACCATGATTTCCAGCAAGACGGGCGCGCCCGATTTCCGGGCCGCCTCGACAGCGGCCTCGAATATCGCCCTGGCTTGCATTTCCGCGATTTCCGGATAGGAAACCAGAAGCCGGCAGCCGCGATGGCCCAGCATCGGGTTGAATTCCTCAAGCGCGTGGGCCCGGTCGCGCAGCAGGTCCGGATCGGCGCCCATCGCCGCGGCCACCTCGGCGAGTTCCTCAGCCGATTTCGGCAGGAATTCATGCAGGGGCGGATCCAGCAGGCGGATGGTTACCGGCAGACCGTGCATGATCTCGAAGAGGTCAGTGAAATCCTGGCGCTGCATCGGCAGCAGCTTGGCGAGCGCCGCCCGCCGTCCGTCTTCCGTCTCGGCCAGGATCATCTCGCGCACGGCCACGATCCGCTCGCCCTCGAAGAACATGTGCTCGGTCCGGCAAAGGCCGATGCCCTCGGCGCCGAACTCCCGCGCGACCCTGGCGTCCTGCGGGGTTTCCGCATTGGTGCGCACGCGCATGCGGCGCACCGTGTCCGCCCAGCCCATGAGGGTTCCGAAATCGCCGGAGAGCGTCGGTTGAAGCATGCTGATCTCGCCCGGAAGAACCTGCCCGGACGCGCCGTCGATGGTGATCGTCTCGCCTTCCTTCAACTGGCGGCCGGCCACGTTGATGACGCCGTTGCGATAGTCGATCCGCAAGGTGCCCGCCCCGGCCACACAGGGCTTGCCCATGCCTCGTGCGACCACTGCCGCATGGCTGGTCATGCCGCCGCGGCTGGTCAGGATGCCTTCCGCCGCATGCATGCCGTGAATGTCTTCCGGGCTGGTTTCGACCCGCACGAGGATCACCTTGCGGCCTTCAGCCCTGGCTTTTTCGGCCTCGTCAGACGAAAACACGATGGCACCCGACGCCGCGCCCGGCGATGCGGGCAAGCCGGTGGTGATGATGTCCCGATGGGCCTTCGGGTCGATTGTCGGGTGCAGAAGCTGGTCAAGCGACGCCGGCTCGACGCGGGCAACGGCTTCGTGTTCCGTGAGCAGGCCTTCGCCGACCATGTCCACGGCAATCTTGAGCGCGGCCTTCGCGGTCCGCTTTCCCGACCGGGTCTGCAGCATCCACAGCTTGCCCTTTTCGATCGTGAATTCGAGATCCTGCATGTCCTTGTAGTGCGCTTCCAGCCGGTCGCAATAGGACTGGAATTCGGCGAAGGCCTCCGGCATCAACGCTTCCAGCGACGGGTTGTTCGACCCGGCTTCCTGACGCGCCTTTTCGGTGATGTCCTGCGGTGTGCGGATGCCGGCAACCACGTCCTCGCCCTGGGCATTGACCAGGAATTCGCCGTAAAGTGCCTTTTCCCCGGTCGAGGGATTGCGCGTGAAGGCCACACCGGTTGCGGAGCTGTTGCCCATGTTGCCGAACACCATGGCCTGGACATTGACCGCCGTGCCCCAGGACGACGGCAGATCGTGCAGGCGGCGGTAGGTCACCGCCCGCGGCACCATCCAGGAACTGAATACGGCCCCGATGGCGCCCCAGAGTTGCTCGTGCGCGTCTTGCGGAAACGGTTTGCCGAGTTCCTCTTCCACCAGCGCCTTGAACTTGCCGATGATGCCGAGCCACGCATCCGCGTCGATTTCGGTATCAAGGCTCAGTTCGTTGCGGTCCTTGTAGTCCTCGAGAATTTCCTCGAATTCGTGATGATCCAGACCCAGCACGACGTCGGAATACATCTGGATGAAGCGCCGGTAGCTGTCATAGGCAAAACGGCGGTCGCCCGCCTCCCGGGCGATCGCCTCCACCGTCTGGTCGTTCAGTCCCAGGTTGAGAACCGTGTCCATCATGCCCGGCATGGAAACCCGGGCGCCGGATCGGACCGACACCAGCAGGGGCCGTTCGGCGCCGCCGAAGTTGCGGTTCGTCGCTTCGCCGATCTTCTCCATGGCGGCAACAACCTGCTCCGAAAGCGTGTCCGGATAGGACCTGCCGTCGTCGTAATACCGGGTACAGACTTCCGTGGTGATCGTGAAGCCGGGCGGGACAGGCAGACCGAGACTGCTCATTTCAGCAAGGTTCGCACCTTTTCCGCCAAGAAGGTTGCGCATGTCCGCGCCTCCTTCGGCCGCACCGTTGCCGAAACCGTAGACCCACTTGGTCATCTGTCATTCTCCTCACCTGGGGCACCTTGCGCATGTGAGAAAGCGGCAAGGTGCACGCCCTGACCGCCGCCGATGCACCGGCCGCGGCATGTGCTTTTGCACTTGATCCGAACGGCACGGGCTCCGAAACGCCGGTCCCGCCCGTTTTGCACCGCACATACCTGCTACGGCAGGTGCCCGTCATCAAGCCCTTTTTGGCAGAAAGCCAATTCGCCGCGCCGCTTGCTTCCGTTTTTCCAACGTTCTGCAAAATCAAATGGATTTAAACTCTCAGAAAGTTATCCCGGCTGCCTTGCCGCTCAGCCTTAAAGACGCCATTCTCAGGAGCAATAAGCAACAAATACCCTTCAAGCGACCAAAGTGCGAGGAATGATGACACAAGAGACCGGCGCCGTTGCGAAACCGGACCGCGGGCCCTTCAGGCTGATGCTCCTCGCGCTCGCCGGTGTTCTGGCGCTCGCGCCCGCTGTCGCCTCCGCGGAGACCACATCCGATTCGGTGACCTTCGGCACGCCCTCCGGTTTGCCCTTCACCCTGTCAGGAAGCTACCTGTCAGGGCGTCTGGCCGGGTTTCAGAAGGATTACGGCCAGGCGGCGGCCTTCTACGAGGAGTCCCTGTTGGCGGACCCGGCCAACACCATGCTTCTGGAACGCACATTAACTGGCCAACGGCAATGTCGATGAGGCCGTTCGCTTTGCCGAAGATCTTGAAAAGGCCGGTCTCCAGAATTTTCTCGCCCAGCTCGTGCTTGGCGCGGACAAAATGGGCCAGGGCAAATACGGCGAAGCGGAGAAGATCCTTTCCGAGAGCCGCAACGGTCCGCTGGCGCAACTGTCCATCGGCCTTTCCCGCGCCTGGGCGCTTTATGGCGATGGCCAGATCGACGAGGCGCTGAAGGTCATCGACGCTCTCAGCGGTCCGGACTGGTTCGAAGTCTTCACGGCAACCCACAAGACCCATATCCTGGTCGCCGCCGGACGCAATGCGGAGGCTCTCGAAGCCGCCGAAAGCGCCTATGCGATCGATCAGGGCGCCATTCGTGTCACGGATGCCTATGCCCGGGTTCTGGCCGCCAACGCCCGCCAGAAAGACGCCCTCGAGGTCCTCGACCGCTACGACAGCCAGTTTCGCGGTCATCCCAAGCTCGATCAGACCCGCGCGGTGATTGCCGCCGGCACGGTGGTCCCGCCCCTGGTGACGGAACCGGCCGAAGGCATGTCCGAAATTCTCTACGGTCTGGGCGCCGTGATCGGCCGGGACGGCGGCGAGGAACTGTCGACCTCCTATCTGCAGCTCGCGCTGTTCCTGGATCCCAGGGCCGAATTCGCGGCCATCGCGCTCGGCAGCGTCTTTGAGCGCATGGAACAGCCCGACCGGGCCATCGAGGCCCTGATGATGGTGCCCGATGACAGTGTCCTCAAGCGCGAGGCCGAAATCCAGGTCGGCATGAACTACAACCAACTCGACAAGCTTGCCGAAGCCCGCGACCATCTCGAGGCGCTCATCAGGGACGATCCGTCCGATCTTGAGGCAGTCATCGCGCTTGGCAACATCTTGCGGGCCCACGAGATCTATGAGGACGCGGAAGCCGTCTACAGCCAGGGCATCGACACCATTGCGGAACTTGAAAACCGGCACTGGCTGCTGCTCTATTTCCGCGGCATAGCGCGCGAGCGGCTGGGCAAGTGGGAGCTGGCGGAAGCCGATTTCCGCAAGGCGCTTGAACTCAACGAGCAACAGCCGCTTGTGCTGAACTATCTCGGCTACTCCCTGGTCGACCAGGGCCTGAAGCTCGACGAGGCGCTGGAGATGATCAAGACCGCGGTGGAACTGCGGCCGACCGACGGCTACATCGTCGACAGTCTCGGCTGGGTCTATTTCCGGCTCGGTCGCTACCCGGAAGCCGTCAAGGAACTTGAACGGGCCATCGAACTGCGTCCCTCGGACCCGGTCATCAACGATCACCTCGGCGACGCCTACTGGATGGTCGACCGCCGCAACGAGGCCCGCTTCCAGTGGAACCACGCCCGCGATCTCGAACCGGACGAAAAGGACCTTCCGAAGATTCTGGACAAGATCGCGAATGGCCTTGAAGACAGTCCGGCAACCGATGCGGCCAAGGCCGATACCGGCAACAACGGCGGCTAACGGAACACCGCCATGTCCGTTGCCTCAACCGCAAGACCCCGGGTGGAACTCGCCCGGGCCAAGGTCAACCTGACCCTTCATGTGACGGGAAGACGCTCCGACGGCTACCACCTTCTGGATTCGCTGGTGGTTTTTCCCCAGATCGGCGACCGGATCAGCCTGCAGGAAGCAAGCGGTCTGGACTTGCGGATCGAAGGACCGTTCGCCCGCGATCTTCACGCGCCGGCCGGCGACAACCTGGTTCTGAAGGCGATCACAAGTTTCTCGGCCAGCGCCCGCATTCCCCTGCCCGGCCTGCTCGTCACCCTGACCAAGCGTCTCCCGGTCGCCTCCGGTGTCGGCGGCGGCTCCAGCGACGCGGCGACCACCCTGAGGCTGCTCGAGGATTTCACCGGCACCTATCTGTCCGAGGAAGAGCTTCATGCCCTCGCCCTGTCTCTCGGCGCCGATGTCCCGGTCTGTCTCGTTCCCGAGCCACAGGTGATGCGCGGCATCGGCGAATTGATTTCGTCCGGTCCGGAGCTTCCCGCCTGCGGCATCGTGCTGGTCAATCCGAAGGTGAGCGTATCGACCCCCAACGTCTTCGAGGCCCTGACCAGCCGTGACAATGCCCCCATGCCGCTGCTGCCGGAGGGGTTCGACACACTCGGGCAACTTGCCGCCTACCTGGAAAGTTGCCGCAACGATCTCCAGGCTCCCGCCGTCGGCCTCGAGCCGCAAATCGGCACCGTGCTGTCCGCACTTCAAGAGGATCGCCGGGTGGAATTCGCCCGCATGTCGGGCTCCGGCGCCACCTGTTTCGGACTGTGCGAACTTGCCCATGCCATGGAGATCGAGCGGAGCCTGCGCGAAGCGCATCCCCAGTGGTGGATCGCCTCGGGCCCGCTCGCCTGACAAGCCGGCCGGCACCTGTTCCCTTCCAGCAACCGGACACGGATCATCCCCGTAGCTCTAAAGGCTATTCTGTATTCTTTATCAGAAACTTACAAAATTCAGCTCACACGTGAGATGCAGAACGCCACCGCGTCGGCAAGCGCATCATTGTGCGGCCCTGACGGCAGGGTTTCCAATGCGCCAAGCGCGTTGTTGCCGTATGTCTTTGCCCGTTCGACCGTCTCGGAAAGCGCATCGTATTTCTTGAGCAGTTCAATGGCCTGCTCCAGGTCGCCGTCCTCGACATTCTCGCCTTCCAGGCACCGTTTCCAGAAGGACCGGTCCGCATCCGAGCCGCGCGCGACCGCGAGCACCACCGGCAGTGTGATCTTGCCTTCCCGGAAATCGTCGCCGATGTCCTTGCCCAGATCAGCGGAGGAGCCGCCATAGTCAAGCGCGTCGTCGACGAGCTGGAATGCGTAGCCGAGTTCCATGCCGTAACCGCGGGCTGCCTGCTTCATTTTCTCCGGCTGTCCGGCGATCACCGGACCGACTTCCGCGGCTGCCGCGAACAGCGCGGCGGTCTTGGCCTCGATGACGCGCAGATAATCCGATTCCGTGGTGGTGATGTTCTTGGCGGCGCCGAGCTGCAGCACCTCGCCTTCCGCGATCACCGCGGAGGCCGACGCCAGGATGCGCAGCGCTTCCAGAGAGCCGACATCGACCATCATCTTGAAGGCCTGGCCAAGCAGATAGTCGCCGACGAGAACACTGGCCTGATTGCCCCAGAGCTTGCGGGCCGCCAGCTTGCCGCGGCGCATGTCGCTTTCGTCGACGACGTTGTCATGCAGCAGCGTGGCCGTATGCATGAATTCGACGCTGGCCGCCAGCGTGACATGACCCTTGCCGTCATAGCCGAACATGTCGGAACAGGCGAGCGTCAGCATCGGCCGCAGCCGCTTGCCGCCCGAGGAAATCAGATGTTTGGCGATTTCCGGGATCAGATCGACATTGGAACCGGCTTTCGACAGAATCAGCTCGTTGACATCTCCCATGCCTGCGGACACAAGTTCCACGAGCGACTGTATGCTCGGACGGCGCGGTTGACTGTCGGAATAGGTTGCAACAACGGCCACTTATGGCACTCCCTGAATATTTGTGCGGACAATATGGTGGGAACGGCTCCGGGGCAAGCCGCCAATCCGTTGACAAACCGTTGAATAGCCGCGATCTGCTGGGTTTGTTGCAATCTTGTTGCGGATGGATCGACGATGCGTCTGCGCGGCCACGCTGCTAACGCGGGGAAACCAATGGAAGAACTTGTCAGAACTAACGATCCCGTCCTGATCTCGTTTCTGGAATCGATCCTGGAAGAGGCCGGTATCAAGCATTTTGTCGCAGACGGCAACATGAGCATACTGGAAGGTTCGCTGGCCATGATCCCCCGGCGCGTCCTGGTCGACAGCGACCAGATCCGGCAGGCGCGCATGCTGCTTCGAGACGCGGGCCTGGAGCATGAGCTCCGGCCGGAAAACGGACAGACCTGAGATGTCCGCGCAGCAGGACATGACCGGAGACGATACGACCCGCGACGCGTTTCTGGGCGGCAGGATCTATGTGCACCAGCCCCGGACCGGCCGGCACCGGGCCGGTCTCGACGCGGTCTTTCTGGCCGCCGCCTTGCCGGAAACGACCCGGGGACATGTGGTCGACCTGGGCGCCGGGGTCGGGACGGCCGGGTTCTGCGCCGCCATGCGGCTCAAGGACATACGTGTCACGCTGGTTGACGTTGACACCACCGTGCTGGATCTGGCCCGGCACGGCCTTCAGGATCCGGTGAACGCGGCTTTCGCCAACAGGATCTCGCTGCTGGAAGCAGACATCACCGCCAAGGGCAGCCTGCGCCACACCGCCGGGCTGACACCGTCCATGGCAGACCATGTCATCATGAACCCGCCCTATTACGAGGCGGACCGGTTCCGCGCCTCTCCCAAATCGGCACGGGCGGGCGCGCACATGCTCGACGACCGGGGGCTGGAGCCCTGGGCGAAAACCGCCACCGACATTGTCCGGGAGAGCGGCAGCCTCACCGTCATCTTTCGCGCCGACGGATTGCAGGAGCTGTTGAACGTGCTCCAGGGCCGCTTCGGCGCGATCGATCTCATTCCCCTTCATCCGCGCCCGAACATGGCGGCCACACGGATCCTCGTGCGCGCCATCCGCGCCAGCAAGGCGCCCCTGCGGCTGCTGCCCGGCTTTGTGCTGCACGAGGAGACCGGGTCGGATTTCACTCTCCGGTCCCGCACCGTCATGCGTGATGGCGCGGGTCTCTGCCTGCCGCCCCGCTGAGCGGACCGCCAACCGGTTCAATGCAGGACGATTTCACCGTCCGCGTAGCGGAAGTCGACCGGTTCGATCAGATTCTGATGGGCGACACGCACCGAGTGGATGCGGCCTTCGATTTCCTTTTCCCAGAAATCGAGAAACCGCGTCAGTTCCGGAAACCCGGGTGCCATGTCTTCCGTCTGCAACAGAAAACTCTGCAGAAACCTCGGATGGTCGGGCAATCTGTAGACGATCTCGGCGGTGAGCAGTCCGTAGCCGAGAAGCCGCTTTTCAAAGTCAGAGCTGGTTTTCATGCCAATCCTTTCCGTCTTGCAGGAAAAGAGTGTCACGAAAATCCGGCGATCCAAACCCGGGAAACAAGATTTTCCGTTTATACGCAGCACTTTAGCAGCAGCTTCTTGCGGCTGCTACTAATTCGCCGGTGCTGGACGGCGCGCCGGCATCAGTTGGTCTGGATGGTGCTCAGATAGCCCAGAAAGGCATCGATGTCATCCGGCTCGAACGCAAATTCGGGCATGCCGTCATGGCCGGTGACGATGCCTTCCGCCAGCGGCTCTTCCAGACTGTCCAGGGGATACATCTTCGACAGATCCCGGAAGGCGGGCGCACCCGCCTGCGCACTGACGTTGCCGGCGGCGACCGCATGGCAGGCCGCACAATGGATCTCCGCCAGCTCTCTGCCGCTGGCAAGGCTCACGGGATCGCTCGGGTAGACGCTGTCGGCGGCCAAGGCAGCCGACCCCATGATGATCAGGACCGCAGCCGCGCTCATTACAAGTTTGCCAGGCAATTCTGTCTCTCCCTCGAATCACGTGCCCCTTTATAGGAGGTTCGCGCAGCGATGCCCATTAGGAGGATCACGTGGTCCCTGACGGATTGAACGCCGCCGCCGCCGCCCGGCGACGGCGGACCGCTCGACCGAAGTGCTTATATTGCTGCACTATGATGGTGAACTGCTCTATAAAACCGGAACACGCCTTGCCCGCTGGAGGAAACATGACCGCGCTGCCCCTGCCCGCTTCTATTGACGACACACTCGCATTGATGGACCAGGCGGGTTACGTGGCCGACCGGTCGCTGGCAACCGTGCTGCATCTTGCGCTGAAGCTGAAACGGCCCCTGTTTCTGGAGGGCGAGGCCGGCGTCGGCAAGACCGAAATCGCCAAGGTGCTGTCGGCATCGCTGGGGCGCGATCTGATCCGCCTGCAATGCTACGAGGGCCTCGACCTTGCCTCCGCGGTCTATGAATGGAACTACCCCGCCCAGATGGTCGAGATCCGGGTCGCGGAAGCGTCCGGAGACATGGACCATTCGGAACTGTCCAAATCGATCTTCGACGAACGGTTTCTGATCAAGCGCCCGGTGCTGCAGGCGCTGCAACCCTCGCTGTCCGGCCCGCCGGTGTTCCTGATCGACGAACTGGACCGGGCCGACGAAGCGTTCGAGGCGTTTCTGCTGGAAGTGCTCGCGGACAACCAGGTGTCCATTCCCGAACTCGGCACGGTCAAGGCCGACGAACCGCCGATCGTCATCATCACCACCAACCGGACCCGGGAAATCCACGATGCGCTGAAGCGCCGCTGCCTCTATCACTGGGTCGACTATCCGGACGCCGAACGGGAACTCGAGATTGTCCGCCGCAAGGTTCCCGGCGCGGCTGCGCGGCTGGCCGCCGAAGTCGTCGCCTTTGTCCAGAAACTGCGCGCGGACGAGGACCTCTTCAAACAGCCCGGTGTCGCCGAAACGCTGGACTGGGCGACGGCCCTTTCCGAGCTCAACGAAATGGCCCTCGATCCGGACATGGCCTCCGATACCCTCGGCGTCCTGCTCAAGTACCAGGACGACATCGAACGGGTGCGCGGCTCGAAAGTCCGCCAGATGATCGACGACATCCGCAAGGACGCCCCGAACCCGCAGTCCATGCCGGCGGTGTGAGTAAAGGCATGGTTTTCGTTGAAGCTCCAGAGCTTGCCGCCACAGCAATGCGTTCGCTTTTGAGGAAAAAGCACCGATGCCACTGGTGCCGCCCCGGGCGAGCAGCGCGAGACCCGGGGCCCACTCGGTTCCAGAGACCCGAGTGGGATGGGGATCTTCATGCGAGACAATTTCCCACTTCGACAACCGGCAAGGCAAATGCGCCCCGGCTCTGCACCACGCTTGTCCGGGGTGACCTTGTAGCAAGGCGCGACAAGAGCCTCGGCGTCCATGGAGAACAATATGTCCTCTCCTGAACTGCGCTCGCGCATCACCGACAACATCGTCTTTTTCGCGCGGACCCTGCGCAAGGCCGGCATGCCCGTCGGCCCGGCCTCGGTCGTCGACGCGGTCGCCGCGGTCGAGGTGTCGGGCATCGAGAGCCGGGAAGACCTCTACTGGACACTGCACGCGGTGTTCATACGCAAGCGGGAACACCGTGTCCTGTTCGACGAGGCCTTCCGGATCTACTGGCAGAGTCGCGGGTTGATCGAAAAGCTTCTGGCGGTTCTGTCTCCCGTCGCGCCCCCGCGCGGAGCGCCTGAAAAGCCCAGAGCCGGCCAGACCCGGGTCTCGCAGGCGTTCGAGGCGGCGAAGGAGCGGGTCGCCGAGGAAACGGTCCCCCAGATCGAGATCGATGCCAAATTCACGGTCTCCGGCAGGGAGCTTCTGCAATCCAAGGATTTCGCCCAGATGACGGCGGCTGAAATCGAGGAGGCCAGGCGGGCCCTGCGCGCGATGGCATTGCCGATGGACCGGATCCGGCTGCGGCGCCCGGCGGCCGCGGCCCGGGGACGGGTGGACCCGCGCCGGACCTTGCGCGCTTCCCTGCGGACCGGCGGCGGCATGATCGATTTGAAATTCCGCAAACCGGCCGAAAAACGGCCGCCGCTGGTGGTACTTTGTGACATTTCCGGCTCCATGAGCCAGTATTCCCGCCTGCTGCTGCATTTTCTGCATGCCGCGACAGCGGAACGGCGCGACGTGCACACGTTCCTGTTCGGCACGCGCCTCACCAATGTCACGAGGCAACTCAGGATGAAGGACCCGGACGAAGCGCTTGAAGCCTGTTCGGACGGTGTCGAGGACTGGTCCGGCGGGACGCGCATCGCCTCGGCCTTGCGCGATTTCAATCTGCACTGGTCGCGCCGGGTGCTGTCCGGCAAGCCGACAGTGCTTTTGATCACGGACGGCCTGGAACGGGACACGGACGAGGATCTGGACCGGGAGATCGACCGGCTCCACCGCTCCTGCAGGCGCCTGGTCTGGCTCAATCCCCTGCTCCGCTTCGACGGTTTCGAGGCAAAGGCCAAGGGCATCCGCGCCATACTGCCCCATGTGGATGAATTCCGCGCCGCGCATTCGCTTGACGCGGTCAAGGACCTGGTCGCCGCCCTGTCGTCGTCGGGCGCTCCCGATCCGGCCACCGACCCGCGGCGCTGGCTGTAACGGTCCTGCCCGGCGTCAGTCTTGCTTGCGGTAAAGGATCGTGCCGCGCTGGTTGATCAGCAGCACTTCGCCGGAAACGGGGTGCACATAGACCTCGACCCTGAGACCGTCCGGAGAGGTTCCATAGACCTCCCAGCAACCGCCGTCCTCTTTCATGCGGCGTATTTGCCAGCCGTCCTCCGTCAGCTTTTCACTGACTTGCACCTCACTGAGCCAAGCGGCCTTTTCAGTCGGTTCGCATTGATAGACACCGGTCGCGTAGGCCGGACAGGTGAAGATGCAGGACAGCATGGAAACCGCCGTGTGCAACGTAAGGTTCATGTGAATTCCCTCTCCTGGGGCGTGTTGGAATGTCCGGCCCGTGCCCCCTTGCCGTAAATCCGGTGGAGGCGATAGGCCTCCAGCCCGGCCAGTGGCAGGAAGTGGACCAGCGCCGGTCCGAAATTGTTGTGCACGAACATCCAGTGGAGCAGCGTCGCCACGGCAGCGGCATAAACCGTACGCTGAAGCGGTTTCCAGCTTCGGCCCAGCAGACGGACGGACGCATCGTTTGAGGTTACCGCCAGCGGGACGAACACCACGAATGCCAGCCATCCGGTCCAGATGCCGAGGCTCCGGAAGTCACCCAGAACAGACCGCAGAGTGCCCATGTCGACCAGATAAAGTGCAGTGTGCAGAGCCGCGTAGCCGAAGGCGGCGACCCCGAACGCACGCCGGCGCCGCCCCATCCAATGCCAGAACCGGGACTTGGGAAAGATCAACCTGAGCGGTGAAATGACCATGGCGATGATCATGAAACGCGCGGCGAATTCACCCGTCGGATGCAGAAGGAACTCGCTCGCGGAGCGGCCGTCCCCGGACACGGTGCCGCCGGCAAGCGCGGCAATCATCGGAAGGGACGGAACAGCAAGCAGGGCCCAGAGAAAATAGCGCGATTGGAGGATGCTTTTCATGAAATCACCAGCCGGAAGGAAAGCGACCGGTCTGAACCGGCGCGTCGGTCTCTTCACAAGCTAGAAGAAAGGTGTCGCGAATCTATGGCCGGAAACCGGTGAATGTGTCGCAATGTGTAACCGTGCGACATGCGCGGAAGCAAAACCCCGCCGGCACCGTGTTGGGGCACTGGATACCGACAGGGCTTTGCGACGGGCCGCAACCGGCCCGCCCCGAAATATATATTCAACAAAGCGAAACAACATGCGGCACGCTGTCCCTGCGCCGGCCTGGCCCTGGATCAGGGCAACGCCACCACCGGGCTGCGCACGCCGACCCGCTGGAACAGGTCCTGAATGTCGTGGTTGGCCATGCGGATGCAGCCGTAGGACACCGCGCGCCCGATGGAGCCCGGCCGGTTGGTTCCGTGAATGGCATAGTTTCCGTTGGAAAGCGTCATGGCGGCGACGCCCATCGGGTTGTTCGGCGCTCCGCCCCGGATCAGGGTGGGAAGATGCGGGTGGTCCCGGCGCACTTCCAGTGACGGCGCCCAGTCAGGCCTGATGTATTTCGCGGTAATATGCGCCCGCCCCGTCCAGGATTTCGTGCGTTTTCCGACGGCCACCTTGTAGCGGATCGCCCGGTTGCCGCGCAAAACCAGGTAAAGCCGCTTTTCGGAATTCCTGATGACGATCGTCCCCGGACGGAACCGGGTGTCGGAAAAGCCGACAAGCTCGGCCGCTGCTGCGGGCGCGCCGGCCGCAAGGCCGCAGAGCAGCGCAAACGCCGGCAGAGTTTGGTGCAACAAGGTGAAAAGACGCATTACGATCCCCGTGGTCACTGCCGCAGACTACCCTGCCGGGCGCCTTGACAGAACGGGGGGACGCCAGTTTCTTACCGGAAGGTTAACGGGCAAAGTCACATCGAATGGATCGGCGGACGTCGCGGAAAGCCGGACTGTGTCGCCTGTCACTATGCCAGCGGCGATCAACGGGGATACTGGATCACGACCCCGCCGGCTCCAGACACAGGAGCCTGACAGCGGAAACCCGCAGTCAACAGCCGCATCAGATTGCTTAGGCAATCCCGTTCAAGGATCTTTGAAATGCCCGTTATCACGTTTCTCCCGGAAGGCACACGTAATCGCTTCTGGACGTCGTTTGCCGCTCTTGCCGGCCTTCTTGGCGTCATCGCGGCCCCGCTACCCGCCGCGGCCGGACCGCTTTCGGGCACCTATACGCTGTCTCCGGCCAACATCGACGCGGATTTCTCGGTCAAGGTGCTCGGCCGGGGTCCCGTTACCGGCGAATTCAAATCCGTCTCCGGCAGCCTGGTCCTGAACCGGAAGCAGCCGGAAAAGAGCCGGGTCAGCGTAAAGGTCGACCTCTCGAGCGTTTCCACCCGGAACGACACGGTCACCGGCTTCCTGAAGAGCTCGGCCATGTTTGATGTCGCCAATCATCCGGTCGCGACCTTTCAGAGCACCCGGGTCCGCATCACCGGTGACTACACTGCCGAAGTCGACGGCGTGCTGAGCCTGCGCGGTCAGACGAAACGCACCAGTCTGACGGTGAAGATCACTGGCGCCAAGGCCAAGGGCCAGGTCGGGTTCGAAGTCACGGGCGGCTTTTTCAGAAGCTTCTACGGCATGGCGGCCGGTCTTCCGATCTATGCCGACAAGGTCAACCTGGTGATCAGGGGAACGGGACGCCGGACCTGAATATCACCGGAACTCGGCGAAAATCACCCGAACGGAACACCCGCGCACCGCTCCGACCGCGGGTTTTCCGTTTTTGAACGGCACGCCTGTTCCAGTGAGTTCACTCATCTGCGCGCCGGTGCACCGTCCCGCCATTCGTACCAGACATAGGCCGGCACGCCCGCATCGCCCTCGTCGTCAAAGGCAACGGTTCCCAGGACGGTCTCGAACGATCCTGCCCCAAGGGCGTCGACAACGTCCTGAAAGCCGGTGGTCTGTGCCTGCCGGGCGGCCTTTGCCCAGATCTGAACAGCAGCGTAAGTCGTCAAGGCATACCGATCGGCGAGCAATCCGGCCTTTTCCATCGCGGTGACGACCTTGCCAGCCGCTGCCATCCGGCGCGGGACCTCCGGATAGGTCAGCAGCGTGCCGTTCCCCGCCGGCCCGGTCACCGACCAGTATTCATCCGTCATCAACGCGTCGCCGGCGATCAGGATCGCATCAAGCCCCTGGCGCACCATTTCCAGCTTGATCAGTCCGGCTTCCGGGTGGTAGCCGCCCAGATAAACGACATCGATATTCTGAAGGACGAGATCGGAAACGAGCTCCCGATAGGCGTCCTCCCCGGCGTCATATCCGATTGACAGGCTCTCGCGTTTGCCCAGACCGTTCATCACTGTCTTGACCGCGTCGACAAGGCCCTTTCCATAGGCCGTCTTGTCATGGAGAAAGGCGATGCGCGCGTCGGCATGGTCCCGCGCCAGAAAGGCACCGGCGACGTCCGCCTGCTGGTCATCCCTTGGCGCCAGGCGGAAAACACCCGCGCCGGGACGGTCCTGCGTGAATTTCGGCAAGGTGGTGGCGGGAGACATCTGGATGATACCCGCCTGCGCATACACCTCGCTCGCCGAAATCGAGGGACCGAAGCAGAAATGACCGGCGACAAAAACCACTTCCTTGCCGATCAGCTGGTTGGCGACGGCAACCGCCTTGTCGGCGTCGCAGCCGTCGTCGACCGTCTCCAGAACCACCGTTTCGCCGTTCACCCCGCCGGCGGCATTGATATCGGCCACCGCGCTGGCGGCCCCGCCGGTCATTTGCGCGCCGAAGGCAGCGAACTGCCCCGTCATGGGTCCGGCGACGGCAATGCGGATTTCGGCAAGGACCGGCGCCGGAACCAGGCTGATGGCGAAAAGGACCAGGCCGGCCGCAACGTTCTGAAAGATCATCCGTGTCTCCGGCGCTCGATTGACGCCTGAATGTGGAATTTTATGTGTCCGCACCCTAGCGCGAGCCGAAACCGAGCTCAATCGGAGCAATCACAAAATACTGGCCGGATCCACGTTCGGATGCCATATCCCGGAGGGCGGCCCTTTGAACTCGCATCTAGGCAGTGCCCGCCGGCGCGCATAAACTCCGGACGCATCCGGTCGCACACGTGATTCTCGTATCGTCCGCCCAAGGAGCAGGCACCATGGCCCTTTCCCCGCCAGACCCCAACGACCAGGACAGGCTGACCCTGGATACAAGGGGATTCCGCGAGGCCATGAGCCGCATCGCCGCAGCCGTTCACGTGGTGACCACGGACGGACCCGGCGGGCGTCTGGGCGCCACGGTTTCCGCGGCCTGTTCCGTCAGCGACAATCCCCCGAGCATTCTCATCTGCCTCAACCGGGACACCCGGATCCACCATGCGGTTCTGAAAAACCGCTGTTTCTGCCTCAACACCTTGAGCGACGATCACGAGGAAATCTCGGACGTCTTCGCCGGGCGCAACAGTCTCGACATGCCGGAAAGATTCGCGAAAGGGGCGTGGACCAACCTTGCCACCGGATGTCCCGCGCTCGACAGTGCCCGCCTCAGTGTCGATTGCGAGGTGTATTCGGTCACCGAGATGGGAACCCATTCGATCATTGTCGGCACCGTCGCGGACCTGCGCATGACCGATCCCGGCAAATCCCTTCTATATGTTCGGCGCGGCTATAAAAGCCTCGACACGTGAGCGTGTCCCGATCAGACTTGAAAGAAGCATCGCAGCACTGATGGAACCCGCACCCATGACCGGCAAACGCAATCTGATCACCGATGTTCCCGGCCTGAAAATCGGCAATGCCTCCGATCAGGACCTCAAATCGGGAGCGACCGTGCTGGTTCCCGATGAGCCCGCGGTGACCTCGGTCGCCATCCATGGCGGCGCGCCGGGAACCCGCGAGATCGCCTTGCTGGAACCCGAGCAGACCGTTGAAAAAATCGATGCGGTGGTGCTGGCCGGCGGGTCCGCCTTCGGCCTGGATGCCGGCGCCGGCGTTCAGGGCCGTCTGGCGGAACTGGGTTACGGATTTCAGATCGGGCCGTTTCGCGTGCCGATCGTGCCGACGGCCATATTGTTCGATCTACTCAACGGCGGCGACAAGAGCTGGGGTCAGGCGGCTCCCTACCGCGATCTTGGACGCGCCGCTCTGGACGCGATCGGCCACGACTTCGCTCTCGGATCCGTGGGCGCCGGAACAGGCGCAACCACCGCGAACCTGAAGGGCGGCCTTGGGTCCGCATCCCAGGTTCTGGACAATGGCGTCACCGTCGGGGCGATCGTGGCGGTGAACGCCCTTGGTCGTGCGACCGTCGGTGACGGCGCCCATTTCTGGGCGGCGCCCTTCGAGATCGGCGAAGAATTCGGCGGTTTGGGCATGGCACACCCCCTGCCCGCTGACGCCATCACCGTTCGCACCAAGCTGGACGGCCTGAAGGCCGGCGCCAACACGACCATCGCAGCGGTGGCCACGGATGCGATCCTCACCAAGGGCGAAGCCAAACGTCTCGCCGTGATGGCCCATGACGGACTCGCCCGGGCCCTGTGGCCCGCGCACACGCCTCTGGACGGTGATCTTGTCTTCGCCTTGTCAACCGGACAACGCAGGCTGGAAAACGGTCTTGAGGACATGGTGCAACTGGGGGCGGCTGCGGCGTCCTGCCTGGCAAGGGCGATCGCAAGGGGCATCTACAATGCCTCCCCCGCCTCAGATGACCCCGTGCCGACCTGGCGGGACCGGTTCGGCCGCTGACGCGCCATCAGCCGGGCAATCCGCCTTCAAGTCATGAGGCCCGGCGGCCGAGACGCGCCGCGCGATCGAGCATCTTGTCGCGGGCCTTCTCGTCCGACCCGCGCAGCGGCGAAAACAGGTGATAGCCGACCGGCTTGAGACCGCAAAATCCGAGGATCTGTTTTTCGATCTGCTTGCGCACGCCCGCCCCGTAGATCCACCGGAAATACCACCCGGGCGTATCGCAGGTGACCAGAACCTCCGACGTCCGTCCCTTGAGCAGTTTTTCGGGCAAGGGCTTGCCCTGGACATATTTGAAGGCCGCGCCGGGAAGAAGAATCCGGTCGAACAGCCCCTTCAGCTTGGCCGGCAGGCCGCCCCACCACAGCGGATGCGCCACCACCAGATGTTCGCACCACTGGATTTCCTTCCAGACCGCTTCAAGGTCGGGCTCAAGCGGTTTGGCGTCCTTGAAACGCGACACGCCGAAATCGGGGTCGAAGGTCATCCGCGACAGCAGGCTGATGCGAACCTCGTGCCCCTTCTCGCGCGCCTGTTCGGCATATGTGTTCGCCAGAGCTCCGCAGAAGGAACCTTCGGCCGGGTGTCCGTCCAGGACGAGAATGCGTGTCATGTCTGATCCAGTCTTGTGCGAGGAAGTGCCGTAAAAAATTGACCACGGTCATTTTTTGACATCGACAGACGCATCGGTCAAGATATTTTTTGACCGCGGTCAATTTTTAAGAGGCTACATGACACGCAAACCGCAACAGCGCAGCATCGCCACACGCGCCCGAGTGCTGTCGGCCGCCCGGGACCTGAGCCACACCCACGGGCTGGAACTGATCACGGCGGACGCCGTCGCCAGGGAAGCCGGAGTTGCCAAAGGCACCGTATTTGCGCATTTCGGCGACATGGATGGCTTGCTGTCCTACATCCTGCTGGACCGGCTGAATGCCCTGCGCAGCACCGCCTCGGTAGAACCGGCGGAAATCGGGCAGATCGCCGACCCGGTCGGGCTGCTGATCCAGCGCATGATGGCGTTGATCGCGGTCATCACCGACAGCCCGACAATCCTGCGTCTGTTCATGGACAATATCGGGGTCACCAAGCCGAATTGCGCGGAAGCGTTCGTCGAGACACTCGACGCGCTCGATGGGGAACTGGCGGCGTTTCTGGAAATCTGGCAGCAGTCGGACACGCTTGAGCCGCCATTGCGCCGGGACAGGTCACCGGCCGAAATGGTCGACGGGCTGATTGCCTTCATGATCCACGGGGCAATTCTTCTCAAGAGCCATCAGCTCACGGACCGGACCGTGCTCAAAGCCCGCCTCCGCCGCCATGTGGAAGCATTTCTGCTGACGTCATGACGGCTTGGTGGCGCCTGTTCAGGCCGGGACTTCGGCCGGCCAGCTCACCACATGCCGCTCGTAGTCCTCAAGGGCCATGCCGTCTTCCGGGACCGTGCGTCCGCGAACGGAAATGCCGGCCTCGTGCACGGTTGCCGGATCGCCCGAGACCAGAGGATGCCACCAGTACAGATCCGCGCCCTCCCGGACCAGCCGATAGGCGCAGGTGGGTGGCAGCCAGGTGAGTGTCCGGACTTCTTCCGGCGTGAGCTGAATGCAGTCGGGCACGGTTTGCGCCCTGTTGGGATAGTCCCGGCAGCGGCAACTGGTGCCGTCCAGCAGCGTGCAGGCGACGTCGGTCCACACAATGGCGCCGCTGTCCCAGTCTTCCAGCTTGTTCAGGCAGCAGCGGGCACAACCGTCGCACAGGGATTCCCACTGCGCGCCGTTCATGTCCTCAAGCGTTGTTGTCTTCCAGAACGGAAGCCCGCCCGCGTTTTCGTCTGCGCTCATGGAACTGAAGGTGCCTTTCGGGTGCCGGATGATCCCGGCGCGTAGCATGCCGGGCCGCGCGCGGCAATGCAAACGCAGCTTATTGCGCCTGAAAACCGGACCTTCCGCTGGAAATGGTGGGTAAACCGCACCCCGGGCGCACCCTCGCACTCACAGGTTTTCCTCGCCGTCAAAACCGGCTAGTTTGCGTCCATCCAGTCTGATCCGGAGACACCGTTCGCGTGACGGACACACCGCAGTCAAAAGAAACCGGCCCGGCAGACGGGCAGCCGCCGAAGAGCAAGCGCCGAATCCGCCGCTTCTTCCTCGGTCTCGATGCCTTTGTCGACACCGCGCTGTGGAGAAGCGGATCAACCATCCGCCGGATCTTCGAAAGATATGACGCGTTTCTGCGCCGTTTCCGCGCCACGGGCGTGTGGCGCTTTCTCGCCGAGCTCTCCTCCGACGGTCTGACCTACGGTCTTGCCGGTTTCATCGTCGTGCTCGCCTTCGCCCAGCCCGCGTTCGAGGCCACCCGCTACGCCGACTGGAAGACCACCGACGATTTTGCGGTCACCTTTTTGGACCGGTTCGGCAAGGAAATCGGCCGCCGTGGCATCGTTCTCAACGACAGCGTGCCGCTCGAGGAAATCCCCGACTCGCTGATCAAGGCGACACTGGCCACGGAAGACCGCCGTTTCTTCAGCCATTTCGGCATCGATTTTGTCGGCACCTTCCGCGCCATGGTGGAAAACGCCCGGGCCGGCGGCGTTGTCCAGGGCGGCTCGACGCTCACCCAGCAGCTCGCCAAGAACCTGTTTCTGACCAACGAGCGCAGCCTCAGCCGCAAGGTCAAGGAGGCCTATCTCGCGCTCTGGCTGGAGGCCAATCTCACCAAGCAGGAAATCCTGAAACTTTATCTCGACCGCGCCTATATGGGCGGCGGCGTGTTCGGCGTCACCGCGGCCGCCGAATTCTATTTCAACAAGAACGTGCGCGAGCTGACGCTGGCCGAAAGCGCCATGCTGGCCGGGCTTTTCAAGGCGCCCGGAAAATATGCGCCGCACATCAACCTGCCTGCGGCGCGCGCGCGCGCCAACGAGGTTCTGACCAACATGGTCCAGGCCCGCCTTCTGACCGAGGGCCAGGTCATTGGCGCCCGCCGCAACCCGGCCCTCGCGGTCGACCGCTCCCAGGAACAGTTGCCGGAGTATTTCCTCGACTGGGCCCTGGACGAGGTCAAGAAGCTGGCGCGGCGCAATCCCGCGCTCGCCCGGGACCGCATCGTCACCGTGCGCACCACGCTGGATCCGGCGCTGCAGCGCCAGGCGGATCTGGCCGTTGAAACCGTACTGCGGGAAAACGGCAAGTTGCGCGATGCCGGCGCTGCCGCACTGGTGTCGATGATCCCCGATGGAGCGGTCGTCGCGATGGTCGGCGGCAGTTCCTACGGCGAAAGCCAGTTCAACAGGGCGGTCAACGCCCTCCGGCAGCCGGGTTCCTCCTTCAAGCCCTTCGTCTACATGACCGCCTTCATGAACGGCTATGAGCCGGACAGCATCGTGCCGGACCGGCCGGTCTGGATCGGAAACTGGTCGCCCAAGAACTACAACAGGAGCTATCGCGGCCCGGTCACCCTGAGGCTGGCGCTGACCAAATCGATCAACACCATTCCGGTCCGCCTGTCCCTGGATTTCGGCCGTGAAAAAATCATCGAAACCGCCTATGCCATGGGCCTCACCCATGAGCTGGAGAATTCGATCTCGCTGCCGATCGGCTCGTCGGAAGTCTCCGTCATCGACATGGCCTCCGCCTATTCCTCCCTGGCAAACGGCGGTTTCAAGGCGCCCGCCTACGCCATACTGGAGGTGACGAACAGCGACGGCGAAGTGCTCTACCGGCACGAGCAGGACGCGCCCCCGCCCCAGCGCGCCTTGCCGGAGGACAAGGTCCATCAGTTGAATGAAATACTGGTCAATGTGGTTGAGGCGGGCACCGCCCGCCGCGCGCGGATCGACGGTGTTGTCGCCGCCGGCAAGACCGGCACGACCAATGCCTACCGGGATGCCTGGTTTGTCGGCTATACCGGCAACTTCTCCACGGCCGTTTGGTTCGGCAACGACGATTTCACCTCGACCCGGCGCGTCACCGGAGGCAGCCTTCCCGCCATGACCTGGCAGAAATACATGGCCTTTGCCCACAGCGGCATCGAACTGGCCCGCATGCCGGGTGTGGAGGCGGACAGTCTGCCGCGCCTGGCGCGCGCCGCGCCGTCGCGGCAGGCCGACAAGCAGGTCGATGCCGTTCAGCCGCGTGTCCTGAAACGGCGTACCCAGGATCTCCTGCTCGAGATCGGACGGGACCTGCACCGGCTGCGCGCGCAAAAGAGCGCGCGCATCACGCCCTCTGGCGAACCGGAAAAGGCCGTGACGGTACAATGAGTGCGACTTTCCTGAAGCCGTTCTTCGGCAAGGACGACTGGTCGGACGGCCACCTGCCGCGCGCGATCCGCCCCCATCGCGGTCATCCCATGCGGACGCTGGCGACAGTCATCCTGGTGGTCCTGATCGCGGCGCTGCTGGGCATCAGTTCCGCCTATCTGATCATTGAGCGCGAAGAGCCGCTCAATGCCGCCACCATCGGCCCCTGGCATGCCTATCCCAAGGCGGGAACCTCGGAAGCCGATCCCTATTCGGTGGCCATCTACACACGCGGGGCCGTCATCCCGCTGGCCTCGGGCGAGGGTTTGGCCCTGACCGCGCGCGAGGACAGCGCCGGCCACCTGCTGGACCCGACCTGCATCTACCGGATTGCCGGCCAGACACCATCCGCGCGTCTGTGGACCCTGACCGCGCTTGACGGTCACGGCAATCTGGTGGAGACCCTGCCGGGCCGGGTGAACCTGGCGAGCCACACCCTGCTGCGAAACCAGGACGGAACATTTGAAATCACCGCCGCAAGGCGCGCGCATCCCGGCAACTGGCTGCCGCTTGCAGCCGCCGCGAACGCAAGCGACGGATTGCGTTTCGTGCTCAGGATCTACGATGCCCCGGTGACCACGGGCGCAGCCCTGGACGGTGTCAGCATGCCGGCAATCGAACGGCTGGGCTGCCCATGACGCTGTCCCCCCGTTTCAGCCTGACCGTTGGCGCGCTGGCGACACTCTGCCTTGCCGCGATCATCCATATTCTCGTGGTGCTCAGCATTCCGCGCAACGTCCAGCACAATGCCTACGACAAGGTCGCCGGCCACGGTCCCGACCGGCAGTTCAATCTGCTGCCGGATGTCCGTCCGGGCCAGGAGGTCCTGCCCGATCTCGATCCGGCCATGAAACACGCCGCATGCCGCTTTCAGCTCGACGAAGGTCCGGTCCTGTTCGACGCCAGAATTCCGGCGCCCTTCTGGTCCATCGGCCTGTTCAACACGGCCGGTGAAGCGGTCTACAGCCTCAACAACCGCACCGCCGGCGCGGAGCGCCTGTCCATGCTGGTGCTGACCACCGAGCAGCTTTCCATCCTGCGCGAGAACCCGCCGGAAAACCTGGAGGAGCTGATCGTCATCGAGACCGCCAAACCGATCAGCGGCTTTGCCCTGCTGCGCGCCTATGTCCCCAATCCGGCGAAGGCAGGCACGATCGACGGCGCATTGCAGGCGGCGCGCTGCGGCGGCATCGGCTGACCGTCGAAGCATGCACCCCGGTTTCAAGTGTCCGGGTTTCAAGTGTCCGGGTTTCATGTGTTTCGGACCGGGTTATTGGCCCTGCTGGAAAACCTGGTGCTGCCGGGCCACATCATTGTCTGGAAGATTGGGACGCTCCTCGTGACCGGCGAGCAGGCCTGCGGCGCCATCCGTCATTGTCGGCGCCAGCGGCCCAAGCGCCACGAACAGATCCTTCAACAGGTCCTTGTACCGTCTCCAGCGACCGATCGAGGACTGGAACATCGGCCTGCGGACCTGCAGGTTCGAGAAGGTCGTGACAGGACTGTCGCCCTGGTAGAACTGCAGGCAGTCATCTTCCCAGTCCATGCCGGTCTGTGCCAGCAGCGCCCTGCTTTCCCGTTCCTGGTTGTGCACGAGTTCCTCGTAGGAAAGCTGGTGCAGCTTCACGGGCAGGACCTTGGCCCAGTGCTCCATCAAATCCGTGTAGGTCTGGAAGTACCGGCCGAGCGTTTCCTGGGACAGGCAATAGTTGTGAGAGGGCGAAAGGGAGTGTGACAGGAGCGAAATGCAGGTGTCGGCCGGGCAGCGAACACAGTGGATGAAGGTGGCCTTGGGAAACAGCAGGCTCATCATCCAGAGCATTTCGAAGTTGTGCGGCATCTTGTCGGTCACCCGGTCCGTCCGCCGGTCGATCTGGTTGAGTTCAGCCAGGTAGCTCCGGGCAAACCGCTGATAGTCCTTTGGTCCGAGGTTTTTCAACCGCGTTTCCAAAGCTGCACTGGGCGCGCCCCTCAGGCCCAGATCCTGCTGCAACTGCCTGAAATAGGAGAGTTCCGCCCCGCTGGCGATCCGCGAGTGCCGGCAGATGATCTGTTCCGCAAGCGTGGTCCCGGAACGCGGCATGCCGAATATGAAGACCGGCCGCTCCGAACTGTCCTGAACCTCCTGGCGTTCCGCGAAGAATTTTTCGTTGAAGACCTCCTTCATGAAGGAGATCCGCTCCTCGTGTGCCTTCCGGTCGAAAGGCGGGTAGCGCAGTTGGCGGGCGGTCCGGAAGTGATGGACGGTTCTCTGGGTATCTCCCAGATCGTAATAGACCTTACCGGCGGCCCAGTGCAGGTTGGCCTGATCGGGAGCGGCGCGCGGAACGTCCTGCGACAGAAGGCCTTCGATGGTGTCCAGCTCGACCGGTCTTTCCTTGTAGGTCCGGGTGCCGGTAAGAAGATGCAGGGCCGTCGGCAGCTCCTTTCCTCCGTCAATCGCCTTTCGAAACCAGACGACGGCCGCCTCGATGTCACCGATGGTGATTTCCAGCTGCCCCAGACCGATCAACGCATAGCCATTCCCTGAATCGATCGCCAACGCTTTCTCGTAACTCTGCCGGGCGAGCACCGGTTGACGCCTCAACCGGTAGAGATCACCGAGGTGGGAATGAAAATCGGCCTGCCTGGGAGCCAGCGCGACAGCTTTTTTCAGGGAGTTCTGAGCCCCGGCGAGATCGCCCGCGTTCAGGAGCGCCAGTCCGAGCAGCTGATGGACCTGCGGCAGCTTGGAAGCCTTGCGTTCCGCGACGCGCAGCAATTCGATGGCGACCCCGAGATCGCCGTTCAGATAGGCCGCGATGCCGAGTGAGAAATTCGCCTGCGGGTTCCGAGGATCCTGCTGCAAAACCTTCTCGAACAATCCGAGTGCAACCTGGATGCGCCCAGCATGCTGATGAGCAAGGGCCTCTTTCACAATGAGATCGACGCTCGGGTTCATGGCTCACCCTCAAGTTACAAAAAAGCCGACATGTAAACTACACCGTCTAGTTCCTCGCCGGCTGAAGGGCAAGTCACATTCCAATGATCCATTGAGTATCACGGAAAAGTCAGCCGGCTTCCAGATAAGCAATTGTAATCAATTGTATCTTTGTTCTGCACAAAAATGCTGCACTGCAGGAAGCTGCCAAATGAGCGAATAATTATGTAATACAACCAAGAGTTTAGATCGCCTTGCCATCGCGCATCCAGCAAATCACTGACGTTGCGGGAGGTTCGTGCATCACCCGGCGTTGTCATCCAACGCCGCGGGCGGTCGGTTTGAATAGCAGGTTGTACCCGTCCCGGCATCCTGCCTGGAAATTAATCGTTCCCATATCACAGGTTTGGACAGTTTTTTTTCACGAAGACGCTACTTCTGCACCGGCGCGCGCTCGGTGCCCCAGCCCGTGAAGATCCTGGACCGCTTCGCTGGCCTGTTATCTCCGGAATGACTTTCCGCGCCGCAGCCGGCTTCGGCGATTCGGACCTGGCCCTCCAGTTCGCGGATGGCATTGTTGACTTTCCAGACCCGGTTACGGGTCGGCGTCTCGATTTCAAGGCCTTCCAGCGCCTTCTTGTAGGCGGTGATGCGGTAACGCAGGGCCTGACTGACCCATTTGGTCATCACCCGGTTTTCCCAGACCCGCGCCTTGGCGCCGTCATAGGTCTCTTCCGTCGTGACCGGCTTGTTCTTGAGGACGCGCAAACGTTCATCGTCGGCGGTCCTCACGCGCAGAGCCACCTCGCAGAACGGCATGACAAGTTCGGCATCACCATTGGCGTCGGCGGCGATTTTGTCATAGCGGGCATCCGACGACAGGAACCTGTCGGAGCGCAGATAGATGAGATAAAGATCCGGCGGCACCCGGCCTTCCACTTCCGGAAGCACACGCGTGCGCGACAGCTCCACGATGGTGCCCCCGATCCAGTCCTTGGTCCAGGGCGGGCGGATCAGCGTCCAGCCGCGGTTGCGCAGCAGTTTCTCGTCATTGGTATAGTTGAACTTGGAAACCGGATCGCCACGCAAGCGCGCGGCTTCGTTCCCGGCGACCGGCATCACCCTGTCGTGAATGACGGAAGGTCTGGCCCTGTCGAAATCTCCCGTGGGGCGGACGCAGGCGCACAGGCTGGCGCCGACCAGCAGCGCAGCAGCAAGCCGGACACCCCGTGGCGCGCCCTGTTCCCTGTCCCGAAAAAATGCGGCGGCGGAATGAACCGCGTTGCCTTTGCCCATAGGGCGTGTCTCCAGACCGCTGGTCAGATGCTCCGACACGTCTCGATCGATCACCGCGCGTGGGTCCCGGTCCCGTCCGGTTGTCCCTCGGGTGATCAGAAGCGGCTGGAGAGGCTTGGACCGTCAGTCCTTGTCGGAACCAGCAGGTCCGGCCGCTTTTCCGATGGTCGCGATTCGCGCGGCAAGATCAAGGTCATGACGCTCATAGCGCACACCTGGGAAGAGGATAACTTCACCAAAGCTGCCCGGCTCGGCCGCGTGGTGCCGGTCGGAGCGGTGTTTCAAGCGCGCGGCAGGCCGCTGTGCGGATGAAAAGTTCAACAAAGTGCCCATCGTCTCCTCCTTCGGTTCCGGTCTCCCCTAGCGGCGTATTACCGGCGGGAAACGGTCAAACGGGCGACGCATTACTTGCTGCTTGTTCATTAGGAAGCCGTCAGGGTTAACAGCATGCTAACGCTTTTAGGGCAATTTGAAGCAAGTCAGTCCCACCGGTGGTCCGGTCTTTTGTTTTGAGTAGTCGGGTCTCATGCGCCAATCCAAACGTTTCGATCATTTTGTGCCGAATTCACCTTCCACCGACACGAACATGCGCGGCAGTGGTCCGGATCGCGGCGTTCTTCTCGCGGCCACTGAACTCTTCACCCAGAGATCGCGCCACGACGTTGAAGAAAAACGGATTTTTCTTGAGCTCGCCTGCAATCTCCTGCCGTCCACTTCGCTGCAGGACCGGCGCAGGATTGCCACGCTGCTGGCCGGTCATCCTGAAATTCCGGAGGATCTCCTGGGTGCGCTTGCCGGAGACCCCGACGAGCTGACTGCCTATCCGGCACTTCGTTACAGTCCGGGGCTTTCTGTGGATCTCCTCCTGCGCACCGCGGTGGCCGGTCCCGATTCCCTCAGAAAGGCCATCGCCAACCGGCCTTCCCTGCGCGAATCGGTGATCGGAGCGTTGTGCGATCATGCCGGGGCCAACGTGATCGGCATTCTGCTCGACCGCAACAACGTCACTCTGACACCGGATCACCGGGCCAGGCTGGGCAGGCGCAGCGATATTGTTGCCACCCTCGGCCTGGAACTGGCCGGTCGCGATGCCCTCAATCCGGACGGTCTGATGGGACAATTCCTGCATTTGCCCAATCAGCTCAAGGCAAGGGCCATCGCCGCGGCGGAAATGACGTCCCTTGTGAAACAGGCCCAGGCGCCAGGTTCCGGCTCCCAGGTGCGCGCACGGCCCCCGCGCCGAAAGCTCTGTGACGGCTTGCACCGCGAGGCTCTCCGTCAGGACGCGACCCGTTTCGCGGATCTCCTGAGCCAGGGTCTCGGACTGCCCCTCGAGACATGCGAGCTGCTGTTGCGGCAAGACCAGGGAGACGGGCTGACGATCGCCCTGAAAGCCCTCGGCATGAGCGCGCGACAGGTGACGGCCGTGCTGATACGGCTCTGCCCCGGACTGTCGCTGGACCACTTGCGCGGTCTCCTGCGCCTGTACCGCACGCTCGGCATGGGCGCCGCCGAAGTGCTCGTGGATCAATGGATGTTGCAGGACCAGGGCACGCAGCCCCGGCACGAGACCCAGTTTCAGGACACCGGCAGGCGCGGCGGCATTGCCTCCGCGGCAAAGCTTCCCGAAAGCGTGCCCCTTGGAAAAACGGCCGGATCCTGATCCGTTGCCGCCCCAGGCGGTTCAAAAACGGAACAGCCCCGCGCCCGGATCAGGACCCGGGTTTTCCTGCGCAAGCGGCAGCTCCACCCGGCCGTCGCGTGCCTCGATCTCGACCAGCCAGTAATCCGGGTCCATGCGGGCTTCGCCGGCAAGGCGGCTGTCCACGGCCTCTCGCGCACTCTTTTCCAGATTTCTTTCAAACAGACGCCCCAGAGGCTCGTCACCGAACATGGCCTGCGGCGCCGGGCCGTAAAAATCGAACGTTCCATCCAGCCGGTCCACGCAGACAAAGACCGCACCGGCCTCCGGCGCTCCCCGCCTGGACACCGCGGCAAAACCACCCTCCCCGAAGACACGCCGGACCAGCGCACTGACAAAGAACTCCGAGGTGACGCGCATGGCACTTCTCCGATCAACGACGATTGCTGTTACGTCACGAGATAGATTCCGGCAACCGGCCTTCCAGCAGGATACGGACCCGGGCAGGCCCTATCCGGAGAGGGACAGCCCGCTGACCATCTCGAGGCGCTCGATCACCTTCGCCCCGGGGTCGCCGGTCAGCGGCAGGCCGCGGTCGAATTCGAACCGCTTGATGGCGGCCGTGGTGTTGGCTCCCATCAGCCCGTCCGCCGTCAAGGGACCGTACCCGAGTTCGGAAAGCGCCTGCTGGATTTTCATGAGCCTGGGATCGGCGTCTACATCCGACACCGCAGCCTCTTCCCCCGGCAGGGAGACCGTGCCCGAGAACCCCGGCTTGCGCCGGGGTACGGGCGCCATGTCTTCGGCGGGAGCATCCTTGTGCATGAGGACAAGCGCCAGCAGTGCCTCGCTCGCCTCACCTGTCTCCACCTGTTCCGCCCGCCGTTCGAACGCCCGGATCGCCCGCTCCGTCGCCGGTCCCTTGAGGCCGTCCAGCGGACCTTCATAAAGGCCGATCTTGCGCAGGGAGATCTGGATGTCGAGCACCAGAGTGGAAATTTCCTGGATCTGAAGGCCCGGACTGCGGCCGTCCGGCTCGGGCATCTGCGTGGTATCCGGCCGCTCGCGGGTGGCAAAGAACGGGGCCGGATGACGCCCTGGCTGAAGCCCGACCGCATTGGCAACGATAAGACAGGCGGTCAGTCCCATCACAACGGTGCCGCCGGCGGCAACCGGATTGTCCAGCGCCACGTGCCCGGCCTTCGCCATCAGCGACTCGGTGTGCTTCGGCGCCTGCTTCTTTTTCTGTTTCTGCGGTCTTGATGTCCTCGCCATGCGACCGCCTATGCCGTTTTCGCCAGCCGGCCGGTGCCGGAGGTGCTCACGAGGGCAGATGCGCTGAGCGGCAGATGCACGATCACGCAATCGCCCTGTCCCTGCGTTGCAAGAACCGACATGTGGGCGTCCGTGTGTTCCAGCAGCCCGGCGGCAACGTCAAATGCCAGTTTTGATCCGTCAACGCTCCAAAGCGCGCCGGACTGCCGGTTTCTGACCGAAATCAGGCAATCCAGTCTGGCGGTTTCAACAACAGCGGCAACCGTCACGACGGCGCCCTCCGCGCACGTCCCGATCATGTCCGCAAGAACGGAATAGAGCGCCTGGCGCAACAGTTTCCTGTCCATGGCCACGGCCGGCAGGTCTGCGCCTGCCGCAAGTTCCAACAGGATCCCGCGACGTGCGGCAACCGGCATCAGCAGATCGCGGCATTGCTCCAGGCAGCCGCCAATGTCGATGGCGGGGAGATCGGGTTGACGCCCGCTTTCCTGCCGCGGATCAAGGTCGAGGCCCGCGTCCAGGGCCGCAACATCACGCTCTCCCGATCGCGTCAGACCGCGGGGCAGAGCACCTCCGGTCAGGCTAATTCCATCCGGCCGCATGATCTCCGGCGCACGGCTGATGGGCGGCAGCGCGTCGCCGTCCGTGGCTTCGACGTTGATCCCGGCCGCCTGCTGCCGCTCCGCCAGATCCCGGAGCGTCATCAGCAGCACCAACTGGCCGTCACCGGTGCTCCGCTCCGCCGGGAGCGGGCGCACGGTCACTTCAAGGAGACGGTAGTCCGCCTGCCCTGCTTCCCCGGGGTTCGAGGTGCCGACGCGCAGGCGCACGTCAACGACCCGGGTTTCGCCGCTGTGCCGTGCCCCTGACACATGTGTCAGGTAAAGCGGGCGATCCGCCACATGGAGCCTCGGAAACAGCCAGTCCTCGTCATGGGCAAGCGGCAGGTGGCCAATGAGCTGCTTGACGGGGCCGCCCAGCACTCTCAGGGAACCGTCCGCTCCCAACTCGCAGACAACCTCGGAAATGGCGAGCCCCATCTCCCTCAGCCGTGCCTCGCAGGCACCGACGATATTTCGGGCCAGCTTGCGATCGAGTGTCAGCCTCAAGGACAGGATCCCCGCGTATAACACCGCTGCCAGCGTCGTGACCGCAACCAGATTGCCGGACGGAACGGCAAGCTGCATCGGCGGCAGGGGCAACAAGGCGATGACCGCAAGCAGCCCGCCACACAGCAACGTCACCGCGACCGAGGTTTTGCGTCCTGTTGAAAAGGCCGCCTCCATGGGCGCCACGAGCAACCACGCAAGGGCAAAAGAGCTTGTCCCTCCGGTCAGAAGGCAGACGGCGGCAACCAGACAGGCGAACAGTCCGGCGGACAATCCGATGGCACGGTCAAGCGCTCCAGATCTGGACAGGAACAGCGCCAGCGGCCACTGAATCAGCATCCAGGTCAGCACAAGCAGGATGATCGCATGCGGCGGACCGGCCAGCGCGAGATGCAATGGCAGCACAATCAGGGCGGCGCCCCCGCTGACAAAGCAACTGATCAGGAAGGAACGGTGCAAGGGAGCAAGAAAAGAATCGGATGCGGCTTCGGGATGAACCATTCCGTTCACCCGGGCGGCCCAATGCCCCAGTACATTATTAAATGATTTCAGAAAGTTACGCACGCTACTCTACCATACGACAACGACGAACACAGCCGCTTGCACCCATTGTGGAGACATTGTCGTCCGCAGCACTTAAGGAACGATAAAGGATGAAATCGGCAGGTCGATTTTTTCCGAAAAAGGCCTGAAATCAGGACCTTGCCGGGCATTCATTCAAATTTGAATCAAATTCTCAGACAATTTCACTCAAACACCTGTTTTATTTTATGAAAATTGGTCTTTCCGGTTCAACCGGGCATTCTCTTGTCGCTGCTATCGTTCCTTCATAACAAGCGTGCCCACGGCACAAGGGCGCGCACAGACAGAACAGACTATTGGGTAGCGACATGTTCTTTCTCTTGCGAACGGCCTTCTGGCTCACATTGGTTCTGGCCCTGATTCCATTCGGGTCCGAACAGAAAACCACTCCGACCGAAAATGTCGATCCTGTCTCCGCGTTCCTCGCCGCGCAGGCAACGGTCTCGGACCTCGGCGGTTTTTGCAGCCGCAATCCGCTTGCCTGTGAAACCGGCGGCAACGCACTCACCGTGATCGGAAGCCGGGCACGTGACGGCGCCCGCATCGTCTACGAGTACCTCGACACAAAAATTGCCGACAGTTCCGGCGACGAGCCTGTCGTGACCGGCTCGACCGGAAACGCGGTCGCCGGCTGGATGGAGCAGGCACGTCCCGGCGACGCGGCCGGTCCGCGCGAACTCGACAACGTCTCCACCGTGGAGACAGAACTTGGACCGGTGCCACGGTCCAAACCACGCTCGGGCCTGAGAACCTGAGCACCAAGGCCGCCGACGAACTTATGACCTCCTGGTTCTGAAACGGTCGATTGCGCCCCGCTGACGCGGTGCCGTCCAACGGCATCGCAAAGACGGCTTCACTTCAGCGGTTCTTCCGCTGCGCCGCAGATGGATAGCTGCCCATTTCATCTGCGGCGTATTTTTGTTTTCAGTTGCGTCCGTTCCCGAATGTCCGGTCCGCCTTCTCGTTGCAAATGTGTGAGACTGCTTTCAATGTCCCCGTTTGCACAACTGCCCTTGCGGGCTATATGAAGTCGAAAGCCTCCTTCAAAGACCGGTGCCATGACAGCAAGCCTCAGTGAAATCCTTGAAACCTTTGAATTTCTCGACGACTGGGAAGATCGATACAAATATCTGATCGACCTCGGCCGGGAAATGCCCGATCTGTCCGCCGACGAAAAGACGGACGGAAACAAGGTGCGCGGCTGTGTGTCACAGGTCTGGCTGATCACCTCTATCGAGAAGGGGCCGGATGGATCTCCGGTCCTGACCTTCAAGGGCGACAGCGATGCCCTGATCGTCCAGGGTCTCGTTGCAATCGTGACCGCTCTATTCAGTGGCAAGTCCGCCAGGGAAATTCTGGAGACCGATGTCGAGGAGATCTTTTCCCAGTTGGGCCTTCAGGACCACCTGACACCCCAGCGCTCCAACGGGCTGCGATCGATGGTCGGCCGCATTCGCACCGATGCGCAACAGGCCCTCGAGGCGGCCTGCCCCTGACGGCGGTCGCCTTCGGGAAATCGGAAAGGATTCCCGACAAAAAAGAGCTGCTCAAGGAGCAGCTCTCAGGACAGTCGGATAGCGGGCTGCGTTACTTGGAACGCTTGCGCTGCTGGCCGAGGCCCATTTTCTTCGCCAGTTCCGAACGGGCGGCTGCGTAGTTCGGTGCGACCATCGGATAGTCTGTGCCCAGGTCCCACTTCTCACGGTATTCTTCCGGAGTCATGTTGTAATGGGTCCGCAAGTGGCGCTTCAGAGACTTGAACTTCTTGCCGTCTTCCAGGCAGATGATGTAGTCCGGCATGACCGACTTCTTGATCGGCACGGCGGGCTTCAGCGGCTCAGGCTCTGGCTCGCTGGAAGCGTTCGCCGTCTTCTCCAACGCACCATATATCTCGCTGATCAGGTTTGGCAGATCTGTTGATGCAACCGTGTTGTTGCTCACATAGGCGGAGACGATGTCAGCCGTAAGATCAATCAGATTTATGTCCACCGGACTGTCAGTCATATGTCACCCGTTCTCTTCTGATTTTAAATTAAGCATTTGTGTTTACCTGCAAATCGAATGGCACGTAAGCGGTTCTAGAATTTCCGTTACTTGGAGATCCGAAAATCAAAAACGATTCTACTTTGCAGGAAATCGTTACAGCCTTATATCGCCGACTTTCAGAAACGACAACCCCGGAAACCAAATAAAAATCGATCAGTATCAATAAAAATCAAATTATACAAATATTGACAGGAGCCTGTGCACTTTGTTTCACAATGGACCGATAGTATTGTGCATGCACCAACCATCCCCCCGGGAAACAGCCCTCAGCCTTTTGGCCGCACCGTTTCAGCCAGGGCGTCTTCCTTGGTGTCTGCGCAGGGCCGATATCCAGCGGCGTAGGCAGCTTTCGCCAACAAATGGGCCGAAATTGGGGCGGTCAGCAGGAAGAATACCACGCCGGCGACAGCCCGGGTGACAACGGCAAGGTCACCGGCATGCACGGCAAGGGCAAGCAGCATGACACCCGACCCGAGCGTGCCGGCCTTGGAGGCCGCATGCATGCGCATGTAGACGTCCTTCAAACGGATGAGCCCGATCGATGCCGCAAGCGCGAAAGACGCGCCGATGATGAGCATGATGCCGGTGACAATCTCAACGACCGCGGTCATTGTCCGGCCTCCCTGCGTGCGATGCTTTCTTCCACTTCATCCATGATGGTCTTGTCGCCCGCCAACCCGCGATTGAGCACAAATCGCGCAAACGCGACCGTTGCCAGGAAACCGACCAGACCAAGCGTGATGGCGATGTCGATATAAAGGTAGAACCCGGTGGACACGCCGATGACGGCGATGAAGCCGATACCGACGGCAACCAGCATGTCCAGCGCAACCACCCGGTCAGGCAGGCTCGGCCCCTTCACCGTCCTGTAAACGATGATCAGGAAGGAGATCGTGAGAAGAGCGAAGGCGATATGCACGCTGGCGTCGAGAAACTGGCCGGCGAAGGTCTCAAACTGTGTCACCGGAACACCTCCAGAATCTTGCGCTCGAACCCGTTCTTGATGTCGTCGATCGTGGCCTGCACGTCCGGAACGTCGATGCAATGGACGTAGAGAATTTTTCTGTCCTCGGAGACATCCACCGACAGGGTTCCCGGGGTCAGTGTGATCAGGTTGGCCAGCATCGTGATCTCGAAATCCCGGTCGACGGTCAGCGGAAACGCGATGATCCCCGGCTGCAGCTCGATTTTCGGCCGCAACACGATGATCGCAACACGCCAGGCGGACAGGACAAGTTCGTAAACGAACAGCAAGGCCAGCCCGAACCCCTTGACGACGCGTTGAAAATACGCGCCCGTCCCGACCTGTTCACGGATCAGGTAAAGGGCTCCGAACCCCAGGATAAAGCCGAAGGCCAGGTTCAATTCCGAGAAACTGCCCGAGACGGCGCCCCAGGCAAGCGCCATCAGGATATTGATGAGAAAGAGACCGTTCATCCCTCACCTCCGAAAACCGAGCGCAGGTAACCGAACGGGTTGACGACACCGCTGGCTCCTTGCGTTGAAAGTTCCAGCATCCATTCCGGCTGAAGGCCGATATAGACGACAAGAGCGGTAAGTATCCCGAGCGGCAGCCACATGGCGGCTCCGGCGAGCTGCACCGGTTCTCCGGGCATGCCGGACACCGATTGACCATCCGGCGTTCCTTCCGGCCCGCCGCGCCAGAAAGCGTATATCCAGACACGGCCCATGGCCACTGTCGTCAGGAAGCCGCTCACCAGGATCGCGGCGCCCAGCCAGGCCCGTCCGTCCTGAAAGGCCGCATCGACCAGGATGACCTTCGGCCAGAAACCGGAAAAGGGCGGCAGTCCGGAAACGGCGAAGCCAAGTACCAGAAACACGCCCGCGAAGGCGGCGTTCTGCTGATAGAGACCGCCAAGCCGGCGCAGGTCGCTGGATCCGCCCATCATGCTCATGACGCCCGCGGCCATGTACAGCGCGGTCATGACGATGATCGAGTGGACGGCGTAGAAAATGGCGCCGGACATCGCCAGCACGGATCCGACGGCCACACCGGCCAGCATTGCTCCGATCCCGGCAATCACCAGGTAACCGAGAAGGCGCCGCACCTCGCTTTGCGCCAGCGCGCCGAAGGCTCCGGTCATGAGTGTCGCGATGGCCACCACGCTGATCACGTCGGCCAGGTACCCGCGCGATGCGGGCAATATCATGACAAGCACCCGGATCAGCGCATAGACGCCGACCTTGGTCAAAAGCCCGGCAAAAACGGCGGACACCACCACATTCGGCGTGTGATAGGACGCCGGCAGCCAGAAGTTGACCGGAAACGCGGCCGCTTTCATGGCAAAGGCCAGGAAGTAGAGTGCGGCGACGGTCGCCAGGGTGCCGGATGCCGGGTTCTCGAGAGCGGAGACCTTCATGGCGATGTCGGCCATGTTGAGCGTGCCGAAGATGCCGTAAAGCAGGCCCGTGGCGATCAGGAACAGGTTCGTGCCCACCAGATTGAGCACACCGTATTTGACGGCTCCGTCCAGCTGGATGCGGTCGTTACCGAGCACCAGCAGGCCATAGGAGGAAATCAGCAGGACTTCGAACCAGACGTAGAGGTTGAAGACGTTGCCTGTCAGAAACGCGCCGCAGACACCCGTCATCAGCAACAACAGGAAGGGATAGAACCCGTAGCGCCGGCCCGTGTTGTCGACAGTTGCTGCCCCGTAGACGCCGGCGCAGAAGGCAACCACCGAACCGATCAGCGACAGGGTCGCCCCGAGCGTATCCACGGTGAAGGCAATTCCGAAGGGGGGCAGCCAGCTGCCCATGACCATGGTGATCATGCCCGTGTCGAGGACACGGATCAGAAGGCCGACATTGGCCAGCACCAGAAGCGCCAGGAAACCGATACCGAGTTTCGGCTGCAGATCGGTGTTCTTGCGCAGCATCAGGCAGAGCGACCCGCCCAGAATGGTGATCAGCGACGGCGCGACCACCAGCCAGTCGCCCGCCGGAACCGGCAGGACGTTCATGGCCAGGGCAAGATCAACGGATTGGGAAGAACCGGCCATAAATATTAGTACCCCTGCGGCGGAGTTTGATCGTTTTCAGGTTCGGCGAGACGCATTTCGTTGACCTCGTCCGTGCCGAGTTCCTGATAGGCCCGGAAAGCCAGCACCAGCAAGAAGGCGAAGAAGGAAAAGGAAATCACGATAGCGGTCAGCACCAGGGCTTGAGGCAGCGGATTGGCCGTTGCGGTTGCAGGCACGTAGAGATCTTCGGGGATCAGCGGCGGCACCTCGCGTGTCAGCCTGCCGTTGGTAAAGATCAGCATGTTGACCGCGTTGCCCAGAATGGCGATGCCGAGCAGCATCCGCACGAGCTGTTTGGACAGCATCAGATAGACGGCAACGGAGAAAAACAGACCGATCAGAATTGTGACACCGGTTTCCATCAGTCGGTCTCCCTTTCCTCAAGCGCGAGCGCGATCGAACCGATCGCCCCGACAACCACCAGATAGACGCCGATATCGAAGACCAGCGGCGTCGACAGGGCCACCTCCACGTCGAACAGATCGAATATCAGCCATTGGCTGGTCATGAACGCCTGGTTCTTGAAGAACGACAGGGTCCCTGCGAGCGCGCCGATGAACAGCCCGAAGCCGGCAACGCCCATCGGATGGAACACCATGGCGCGGCGGACCGAGGCCACGCCACAGGCGATACCGAAAATCGCCAGCGCCGAGGCTGCGATCAGGCCGCCGATGAAACCGCCGCCGGGTTCGTTGTGGCCGCGCAGCAGCACGAAGATCGAAAACAGGACCATCAGCGCGGCAAGATAGGGCGCGATGGTGCGGAAGATGATTGTGCGCATCAGCGGGCCTCGGCCTGTTGGGTTTGCATGGCTTCCTGTTCGGACGCCTGTGCCGTCTTGTCCGGCCTGGTCCGCACCCGGATCAGGGCCAGCACGCACAGGCCGGCGAGCACGACCACGGCGATCTCGCCGAGCGTGTCGAAGCCGCGGAAGTCGACGATGATCACATTGACGATGTTGCGGCCATGCGCGATCGATCTGCTGAACTGCGCGAAGAAATCGGACAGGCGCGAATCGAAGGGCTGCTGGGTGATCGCCAGCATGGTCAGCGTCAGACCGAGGCCGACGGCAATGGCCACGATGCCCGTCAGGACGGCTGCGGGCCAGGGCCGGTGATCGCTGGGCGACAGGTTCAGCCGTGTCATGACAAGAGCCAGAATGACAACCGACAGGGTCTCCACCATGAACTGCGTGAAAGACAGGTCCGGCGCGCCGAACATCATGAAGATCAGCGCCACGGCGAACCCCTGGATGCCGAGGGACACGATCGCCGTCAGACGCGTCTTGGCGACCAGAACCGCGATCAGCCCAAGAACGGCGATCAGGAAGATGCCCCACTCGTAGAACCGGTATTCCGGCATTTTCGGCATGGCCGGGTAGCTGCCGGTAAGATATCCCGGCAGCAGCACCGCCACGGCCGTGAAACCGAAGATCAGGATCATGTAGGTCTGCATCTTGCCGTTCTGCACCAGCCGTGTCAGCCAGCCGGAGAAGCTGACGATGCCGGCGACGACCTGATCGAACCCCCTGTCCGGTCCCCACCCGATTGCCGCCAGCGCGCCGGCGATCAGGCTCCGCAAGCGGTCGATCTGCGTGAACAGGGCGATACCGAGCCCGATCGTGATCAGCGACAGGATCAGCGGCGCATTGATCTTGGTCGGCCACAGGTGGAGATCGACCTCCATGATCCGTCCGGCCACGGACGACAGGGTCGGACCGATGAAGAGCGTGCCCGTTGTGTGGGCGACCAGGGCGAGGCCGAGCCCCGTGACCGAGAGAAAGACCGGCCCGGCGAACAGAAGGACAGGTCCTTCATGCGCATGTTTGGGCGTCTCCACCTTCGGGCCCAGAAAGGGTTTGATGGCCACGGCAGCGGCGATGACCAGCATCAGGGCATTGCCGATGACCGCGGTCGCGGTGACGGCCAGCCCGAACCCGGGCCAGCCCCAGGTCCCGTAATAAAGCACTTCCTTGGCGACAAAGCCGATGAACGGCGGCAGCCCGGCCATGGAGAGAGCCGCAAGACAGGCGGCCGCGAACGTGATCGGCATTGCCGAACGCAAACCGCCCAGCTTTGTGACGTTGCGGGTTCCTGCCTCGTGATCGATGGTGCCGGACACCATGAACAGCGCGCCCTTGAACAGCGAATGGGCCAGCAGGTAGAGAACCGCGCCTTCCAGCGCCTTCTCGTGACTTGTGCCCGTCAGCATGACCAGAAGGCCGAGCGAGGCGACCGTCGTATAGGCGAGCATCAGTTTCAGGTCGGTCTGGCGCACGGCAAGCAGCGTGCCCACCAGCAGCGTCACCCCCCCGAACAGCGGCAGCACCGTTGTCCACAGCACCGTATCGCCCAGCAACGGATGCATGCGCATGAGAAGATAGACACCGGCCTTCACCATCGTTGCCGAATGCAGATAGGCGGAGACGGGTGTCGGCGCTTCCATAGCGTTCGGCAGCCAGAAATGGAACGGGAACTGCGCCGACTTGGTGAAGGCGCCGCCCAGCACCAGCAGGAAAATCGGCAGATACAGCGTGGTGTCCTTGATGATGTCGGGTGACGACAGCAGCACCGACATTTCGATTTCACCGGTCGCCGAGATGATCAGGATGAACCCGGCCAGAAGCGCCAGGCCACCGCCGCCGGTCACCAGCAGAGCCTGCAGCGCCGCCCGCCGGGACGCCGCGCGCAGATGATCGAAACCGATCAGCAGGAAGGAGGTGATCGATGTCAGCTCCCAGAAGATGAACAGCGAGATCAGGTTGTTGCACAGCACCAGCCCGAGCATCGACCCCATGAACATGAACAGGAACGAGAAGAACTGGCCCTGCTGGGGATGTCCTTTCAGGTAGCCGCCCGCATACAGGATGATGAAAGTTCCGATCCCGGAGATCAGCATCGCGAACAGGGTCGACAATCCGTCCACATAAACGGAGAAATTCACTCCGTAGCCCGGAGCCCACGCCATGGCCGCGACGAAGCTCTCCCCCCTGGACACCGGCTCGACGAAGCCGGCGAAATGAAGGAAGATCAGCGCGGGTACGATCGCGAGCGGCCAGGCGGCGTTGTGTTTGAACCTGCGTGTCAGAAACGGCGCGATCACAGCCGCAGCAAAGGGGGCGAGGACAGCATAGAGTGTGGTGTCGTCGATCATTGCTGGCGTCATTCTGATCTTTCGTCACGATAAAGAGTGAAACCTCAGCACGGATCGGGTCGAATCAGCGCTGGCTCGCCGGATCATAGCGATCCGGAAGGTCTATGACATGTCTTAGGCAGTAGAAATCGCCTCTTCAAGCTCCCGAATGCCGATTTTCAGACTTTTCGAACAGCCGCTTGCGCAGTTTTACAAGGGTCCGGCATCGTACAGCCTCACTTCTGCAGATTTTCCCGATGCCGGCAGGCCGCCGGCGAACCGCGTCAGGGGTTTTGCGGACGGTTTTGCGGGTTCCTTGCGCCGATCCGAACAACCGGCACAGGCCGGTCTCTCGCCGAACCGCCCTTGCCTCTTGATTTCGCAGCGTAAATACCGTTGACTTTGTTATGTCTTTTGACTTTCAGGTTTCGGTTCAGCCGGATTTGCCGGTGAACTGAGCGAGGCAAATATGGCGTTGGACAGCGACAGGGATCACCGGCCCGAGGCGGATTTGTTTCGCTCGTCCAGCATCGACTTCGAAAGCCTCGTCAAACTCAGCAATGATGCCCTCGCGCTCGTGACGCTTGACGGGACCCCGCTCTATATCTCGCCCGCCGCGGAAAAGCTGTTCGGCTGGAGCGCCGACAAGCTCGCGGACCGTCTCAGCGATCTTGTCTATGTCGGCTCCTTGAACGCGGACGCGGAACTGCTGCACCTGATACTGTCAGGCGGCGGCGACCCGCTTGCGCCGCTGCCTTGCGCGGAACTGCAGTTCCGGTCCGCCAACGGCACCCTGGCCTGGGCGGAAGTCACGACCCGTCTTCTGCATGATCCGGCCGGTGCGCCCTATGCATTTGCGGTCTATTTCCGCAGCATTGCCAAACGCAAGGAACTGGAATGGCTGCTGGAAGCGGCCACCCAGACAGATCCTCTGACCGGCCTGTACAACCGCAGGGCTTTCGAGGATGCCCTGAAGCGGGAATGGGCAATCGCCCTGCGCGAGAAGACCCACACCGGCCTGATCAAGGTTTCGCTCGACCGCTTCGATGCCCTGAGCGAACATTTTGGTCCGAGCGCCGCCGAGGACTGCCTCACCAAGGTCGCCAACACGCTGATGGAAACTTCCCGGCGTCCCGCCGACATCGCTGCCAGAACCGCGTCCTCGGAATTCTCGCTGCTTCTGCCCAGAACACACGAACTGGGTGTGGAAACAATCAGCGCCTATATACATGTCGCCATCCAGGATCTCGGCATCCCCAATCCGGACAACAGTGCCGGCAACGGTGTCATGACCGCGTCTGTCGGCGCGGCTTGCGCGGTCGCCGAACAGGCAGGGATTGCGGAAAGCTCCGAGTTCCTGCTGGCCGCCTCTGAAAACTGCGTCTTCAAGGCGCGCCAGGAAGGGGGCAACCGGGTCAAGTCCGTGATGAGTTCTCTCACACGCTAGCTGACCGGCTTCCCGTCTGGAACGGCTTGTCGCCATCCTGCATCGCGCTTATGTCTGGAGCAGACGGCAGAGAAGGATTTGTGGGATGAGCAAAGAAAACACGGACCAGGCCACCGAAGGCCCGCGTGTCAGGAAAAGCACCGCGGAATGGATGAAACAACTGTCCCCCGATCAGTTCTATGTGACCCGCCAGTCCGGCACCGAGCGCCCGTTCACCGGGCCGTACTGGAACAACACCCTGTTTGGCCGGTATGACTGCGTGTGCTGCGGCGCGCCGCTGTTCATGTCGGACACGAAATTCGACGCGGGCTGCGGCTGGCCGAGCTTCTTTCAGAGCGTGGAGCCCGATGCCATCCGCGAACTGGAGGATTCGTCCCACGGCATGGTGCGCACGGAGATCCGCTGCAACAGCTGCGACGCCCATCTGGGGCATGTTTTCCCCGACGGGCCGCCGCCGACCGGCCTGCGGTATTGCATGAACGGCCATGCCATGAATTTCGTGCACGGCGGCAGAAAGCCCGTAGGGAAAAACGAGGCCGAATAACCCCGAAAAAACAACCCCTGATAGAAATTTTGACAAAGCAGCCACCACACAGACCGTTTTTGCCTTTTTATTGGCATCCCGGCGTAGTGATTCAGAATTCAGTTACATTACATAAGCATTATTGCCGATAAGAATGATTTCTTCATCGGGAGATGTGCTTGTCTTTTCTACGAATATTCCGAGCACCCGCGCTGTTGCTCTGTCTGGGGTTCCTTGTCGCGAGCCCGCTTCGGGCTGAAACGGCAACGCGCCTGGTTGCCTTCACCGGCTACCTGCCGCCACTGTCCATCGACAAGCAGCACAAGGGTATTTCCGTCGAATTGATGGAACTGGTCGCCGAGGAAGCCGGTCTGGAGATCGAGGTCCGCTACGCTCCCTGGAAGCGGGCGCAGGTGCTTGCGGAGACCACGCCCGGATCGCTGCTGTTCACGGCCGCCTACTCCGCAAGCAGAAAAGAAAAATTCCGGTACATCGCCCCTCTTCTCTATACCCAGAGCTCTTTCGTGACCCTGGACCGGCCTCTGGACACGATCGAGGAGGCCATCGAGAACAACAAGGTCATCGGCGTCCATCTGGGCAGCCTGCGCAGCCGAATTCTGAAACGGTCCGGACTTGGAAATCTCGAGGAGATCTCCTCGGCGGACCAGATGAGTTCGATGCTCCGTGCCGGCCGTATCGACGCCTGGTACACCATGTCCATACGGGCGCGGTACATGTTCCAGCAACAGGGGTACGATCCGGAAGACCTCGTGGTCGGCGCACCGGTCAGCCATGGCATCCTGTGGCTGGTCGCCAACCGGGACCTGGATCCGAAGATAAGCTCCCGGCTGGCCGCCGCTGTCTCGCAGGTCTGGCGCGATCCGCGTTATTGGCAGATCGTCGACCAGTATACCCGCTAGCCGATCTTGCGCTCAATCGGCTCAGGCCGGTACCAGGGCCCAGGCCATCAGGATCGTCCCTGCCAGTGCGATGCCATAGGCAATCGACCGCGGACCCGGGATGCCGCTGAGATAAAGCGGCACATAGGCAAGACGGCCGAAAAAGAAAGCCTGCGCCCCGATCACTGCGAGGTCCATGTCCGTTTCCGGCAGGACGCAGGCAAGCACCGCAGGCACCAGGAAAAACGGCAGGTTCTCCTTCATGTTGACCAGCGCCTTGTCCGAGCGGGCGGTGAATTTGCCCTTGTCGGGCAAGACATCGCGTCCGCCCGCGTGGCGGAACAGGCCCTCCGCCGGCAGATAGAGCGCTGCGCTCAGATAGATCTGGCAGAAGTAAAGAACAAGAACGGCAAGGATCCAGGTCGTCATAGGTCTCTCCGGGGTGTCGGTTGCGCGGGAACGGTACGGACCCTAGATAATTTCATGTCCCCGGCAATTCCCTTGCCGGGAATAACATGGACGGTCTGATGACATTCGGCAGCAATTTGAAGTCCTTGCGCCGCGAACGCGGCCTCTCTCAGGCGGGACTGGCGGACCGGCTTGGATCGACCCAGCGACATGTGTCCTTTCTGGAAACAGGGCGTGCCAGCCCAAGCCGCTACATGGTCCAGCGTATTGAGCGCGAGCTTGCCCTTCCGGTCGCGCGCGCACAGGTGCTTTATGAAGCCGCGGGCTTCGCCAGCCCCTACAGATGCCGCGCTCAGGATTCGCCCGACATCGTCGAGGCACTTGACCTGATCGAGACACGCCTGCTCGCCCATTGGCCGTTTCCCGCCTATGTGCTCGACAAGCGCTGGACGATCCTGCGCCGCAACCAGCCCGGAAACCTCTTTCTGTCCGGGTTTCACGAAGACCGGAACGAGCCGCCGAACCTGTTCAGGATCTTCCTGTCGCAGGCTTTCCGGGACCGCATCCTAAACTGGGAGGAAGCCGCACCGATCTTCGCCGCGCGGCTCTACCGGGAAGCCGCGGAAGATCCGGAACTGGCGGAACTTCTGGAGCAGGCGCGCGAAAGCGGCCTGCTGGACGGGCTCGACGAGAGCTTCCGGGAGAATATTCCGATCTTTGTCCCCGTCGAGGTTCTGGGACCGGACGGCAGCCGTCTGAAGATCACGTCCCTGCTCGGTCAGCTCGCCTCCGTGCAGGACGCGGTGGTCGAGGGCATGACGGTGGAACTCATGGTGCCGATGGACGCCGCCAGCGAAACCTGTCTGTTGGGTGCCGGCGCGCAGGCGTCCACTCTCAAGGCTGCCGGATAGTCCCGGCACCGGCCGCTTCCGCGCGCGCCTGCGAGGCGTCTCCCCTTGCCGTCAGGATCCGGCCGATATTGACTTCGATCCAATCGGCGAAGTCCCGGACCTTGACCGCCACCTCCTGTCCGATGGGAGACAGACTGTAGGAGACACGGGGAGGAACCACCGGATACGAATGACGATTGACGAAGCCATCCGCTTCAAGGGTCTGCAGTGTCTGTGCCAGCATTTTCTCGCTGACCCCGTCAACCTTCCGGCGCAGGTCGGAAAACCTGTGATCGCGCTCCAGCAGTGCCATCAGCACAAGCACGCCCCAACGGCTGGTCAGATGCTTCAGGATCTCCCGCGACGGACACCCCTGACTGAACAGCGCACCGCGCCTCAACTTGTCGGACAGGGCCACGCCGTCACCGGACATATCCGTTTTTTCCGTCCCGTCGTCTCTCAAGGTCTCACCTCGGCTCAAAATCAAAACTAACCTTTTTGTAGGTACTAACAAAAAGAAAGCATCTCGTCTACATCACGGATGTCCGATGGAAACATCGCAGTTGAAACCAAGGAGAAACGAGATGATCGCAGTCACCGGAGCCAACGGCCAGTTGGGCCGCCTTGTTCTGAAGCATTTGGCAAAACTGACCGACACCCCGGTGCGCGCGCTCGTGCGCACGCCGTCGAAAGCGGAAGATCTCGCGAGCAGCCGGATCAGCGTCGTGAAGGCCGACTATGACGAGCCGGCAACGCTGCGGACGGCCCTTGAAGGTGTCGACACCCTGTTGCTGATCTCCGGATCGGACATCGGCAGCCGCGTCCCCCAGCATACCGCGGTCATCGAGGCCGCCGGTGAGGCCGGCGTCGGGTTCATCGCCTATACCAGCATCTTGAACGTTTCCCGTTCCAGCCTGATCCTCGCGAGCGAGCACGCTGTCACGGAACAGCTCCTCGCGGACAGCGGCATTGCCCACGCCCTCCTTCGCAACGGCTGGTATCTTGAGAATTTCGCCGGCACCATTGCCGGCGCCCTTGCCCATGGCGCCGTCGTCGGAGCCAGCGGCGACGGCAGGTTCTCGGCTGCCGCACGCGAGGATTATGCGGAAGCGGCCGCCCGCGTCCTCACCGGCGAGGACCGGACCACCCGTGCCCTTGAGCTGGGTGGCCGGCCTTCCTTCACCCTTGCCGAACTCGCCGCCGAGTTGTCGTCCCGGACCGGCCGGGACATTCCCTTCAAAAACCTGCCGGAAACGGCCTATGCGGATGTTCTTCAGCAGGCCGGACTTCCAGAAGGCTTCGCCAGGGTGGTTGCCGATGCCGACAGGGGCGCGGCGCAGGGCGAACTCGAAACGAATTCCTCCGACCTTGAGGAGGTGATCGGCCACCCGACCCGATCTTTGAGTGCCTTCGTGGCCGACACCCTGAAAGGGCTCGCCGCAACTGCCGCCTGATCCGTTCTGAGCATTCCGACCATTCGGCCCGCCCGGCCTGCCCGCGAGCGCGGGCACCCCATTCCGGGCGGTGCCGAGGTCATTCATTCCTAAAACTGTTCAATAGCTTCAAGGATATTTGTTGGTTTGGGCCGGCGGGAGCTGTTAGGCAGGACAGATCGTCATTCCCCGGAAGCAGACCGATGTCCATCGCCGCCGTGCCCGATCCATACATACAGGACGGCCCCTATGCCTGGTTCCGCCTGGCTGTCTGCATTCTGTTGAGCACCATCGGCGGCGCGGGCATGTGGGCGGTCGTCGTGGTGTTGCCGGCGGTGCAGGCGGATTTCGGCATCGACCGGGCGGACGCCTCCCTGCCTTACACCGCCACCATGCTCGGATTTGCCGCCGGAAACTATCTGCTCGGGCGCTTCGTCGACCGGTTCGGCATCGTCCCGCCGGTCATCGGATCGGCCTTCGCCCTGAGCGCGGGCTTCGCGCTCGCCGCCCTATCGGGCGATGTCTGGATGTTCTCGCTCGCCCAGGGCGTGCTGGTCGGCCTCGGCACGGCGGCGACCTTCGGTCCGCTGATCGCCGACATCTCCCACTGGTTCGTGAAGCGCCGGGGACTGGCGGTCGGCTGCGCCGCTTGCGGCAACTATCTCGCCGGCGTGCTCTGGCCGTCCTTCATCCAGTGGAACCTGGCAACGGCCGACTGGCGCGAGACCTATCTCGTGATCGCGGTGGCCTGTCTTGTCACGATGGTGCCGCTGGCACTGATCCTGCGCCGCCCGCCGCCGGAAGGCGCGCTGTCGGCCGGCGCCGGTGCCCGCCCGTTCGGCGCTGAATCCACGGGACTTCCCCCGGCCGCCCTGCAATGGCTGCTGGTGCTGGCAGGGCTTGCTTGCTGTGTCGCCATGTCCATGCCCCAGGTCCATATCGTCGCCTACTGCGTCGATCTCGGGTTCGGCATCGCGCCGGGAGCGGACATGCTCGCTCTCATGACCGGCGCCGGCGTGATCAGCCGGCTGGCCTCAGGTTACGTCGCGGACAAGATCGGCGGCGTCAAGACACTGCTGATCGGCTCCGTCCTGCAATGCGCCGCTCTGTTTCTCTATATCCCGTTCAACGGCCTGGCCTCCCTCTATCTGGTCTCGCTGGTATTCGGTCTTTCCCAGGGCGGTATCGTGCCGAGCTATGCGGTGATCGTGCGGGAATACCTGCCGGCCAGGGAAGCCGGGCAGCGGGTCGGACTGGTCATCATGGCGACCATTCTCGGCATGGCCCTCGGCGGTTGGCTGTCCGGCTGGATTTACGACCTGACCGGCTCCTACGAGGCCGCGTTCTTCAACGGCATCGCCTGGAACTTCCTGAACATGGCCGTGATCGTGTTCATTCTCTTCAGCGGCCGCCGCCGGCCTTCGATCGCAGCAGGACAATGAAGAACAGCCCGCCGATCAGGCCGGTGACGATGCCGATCGGCATGTCTTCCGGCGCCATCAGCGTGCGTGCCAGAATATCGGCCCAGATCAGGAAAATGGCGCCCAGGAGCAACGAGACGACGAGCACCCGCTCGTAATTTCCGCCGACAAGGTATCTGGCGATATGCGGGATCATCAGACCGACAAAGCCGATAATGCCGGAAAAGGCGACCATGACACCCGTGACCATCGCACCGACGACAAACACGGTCAGACGGAACCGTGCAACGGCGATGCCCAGTGTTGCTGCGGTCTCGTCGCCGATGGTCATCGCATTGAGATCGACGGCTTTCAGATAGAGATACGGGGTTGCCACGGCCAGAGCGGCGAGCGGATACAGCAGATGGCTCCACTGGGCCAGCCCCAGACCGCCCAGCATCCAGAAGACCACCGTGTGGGTTGCGCGTGGATCGCCAAGAAAGATCAGGACGTTCGCGAACGCCATGATGACGAAGGACACCGCGACCCCCGCCAGAACAAGCTTGTCAGCGCTGGTAGCGGACGCAAAACGCGTGACGCCGAGGACCGCCAGTGTGGCCGCAAGCGCGCCGGCGAAAGCCATCAATGGCACCGTCAGCAATCCCAGGAACAATCCCGTGTGGAGCAGTGCCAGGATTGCCCCGGCGGCGCCGCCCGAGGAAATGCCGAGCAGGTGCGGATCGGCAAGCGGATTGCGCGTGATCGCCTGAAGCGCTGCTCCCACGACGGCAAGCCCCGCCCCGACCAGGCCGGCCAGCAGGGTCCGTGGCAGCCGGACGTCCCAGACAATCGCTTCCCGGCCGGGCGACCAGTCCACGGCCACGAGACCGGGCCAGAGCTTGTTGGCGATCACGCCGAGAACCGTCTCGGCCGAAACGGACACGGCCCCGACCGTGACACCGGCGATCACGGACGCCGCCAACAGGACAAGACCGAGCGAAACGGCGGGCGCCATCGCGCCCCGCCTCCCCTCCGCTCCCGGGCCGTTGTCGTCGTGTCCTTGTGCCGATCCGTTGCGTGCCGTCTGCAAGGCCTCACTCACCCGCAAAGGCCTCGACAAGTTTCCGGACGGCCCCGATGTTGCGCGGGCCGGGCGTCGCCTCGACATAGTCAAGGGTGACGAAGCGGTCGTTCCTGACCGCATCGATCCCGGCAAGCGCCGGATTTGACCGCATGAAATCCCGCTTCTCTTCTGCCGTGACATTGCCGTAGTTCACGATCACCACCACTGCCGGGTCGCTGTCGATGACGGTCTCCCAGTCGATCCTGGCCCAGCTCTTCTCGAAACCGTCCAGCACGTTGACCCCGCCCGCAGCCTCGATGAGCGCTGTCGGCATGGCATAGCGTCCGGCAGTGAACGGCTTGTCCTCACCGCTGTCATAGACGAAGACGCGTACCCGCTCCGCATCCTTCAGCGGGGCCGTGATCCGGTCCAGTTCGAGCTTGTAGGCGGCGACCAGATCATGGGCTGTATCCTCGACGCCGAAAATCTTCCCCAGATTGAGCAGATCCGCATACATGTCATCCATGGAGACTTTGGCTTTGCCGCCGACATGGATGCAGGATTCGGTGAGTTCGTAGACCTTGATGCCGAACGGTGCCAGCGTTTCCGGTGTCACCTCGCCGCCGACCTTCATGCCGTAGTTCCAGCCTGCGAAATAGAAATCCGCGTCCGCCCCGATGAGAACTTCCTTGCTCGGATACCGCGCCGACAACTCCGGCAGTTCGGCGATGCCCGACCGCATTTCCTCATCCAGGGTTTTCCAGCCCGAGATGCCGGTATAGCCGACCATGCGGTCGCGCAGGCCGAGAACGAGCATCATCTCGGTCAGATTGACGTCGTTTGAAACCGCGGCACGGGGCGGCGTGTCGAACGAGACTTCCCGATCGCAGCTTCTGACGGTTGTTTCAGCGTATGCAGACCCGGTAAAAAGGACGGCAGTCAGGCACAAAAGCAGTCGTTTCATGTGTTTTCTCCAAAGTTCAAAGATGAAATGTCAGATGGGCCCGGCCACCGGGATCGCAGTCCCTGCGATGGACCTTCACCGCATAGGCCTTTTCGATATGCTCTGATGTCAGGACCTCGTCCGGCCTGCCGTGGGCGACCTGGATGCCCCGGTGCAGGAGCAGGATCCGGTCGCAGACCTGCGCTGCCAGATTGAGGTCATGCAGGCTGGTGACGACTGTTATGTCGAGACCGGCAAGCAGGGCCACGATTTCGAGCTGATGACGGATGTCGAGGTGATTTGTCGGCTCATCCAGAATGAGCAGTTGCGGCTCCTGTGCGAGAGCACGCGCAACCATCACCCTTTGTCGCTCACCGCCGGACAGGGTCCCCATCGACCGCCCCGCCAGATCGGCAAGGCCCATGCGCTCCAGAGCCCCCTCGACAATGTCGACGTCCCGCCGCCCGCCGCGGGAAAATCCGGCGCCGTGCGGTCTGCGGCCAAGGGCCACAATTTCGCGTACCGACAGGGCGAAGTCGGTGGGCTGTTCCTGCAAAACGGCAGCAACCTTGCGCGCGGCCTCGCGCGCCGACAAGGACCAGATATCGTGTCCGTCCAGACAGACGGTCCCCTCCACCGGCCTGTGAAACCGGTACAGCAGACGCAACAGGGTCGATTTTCCCGCCCCGTTGGCGCCGGCGATCCCCAGGACTTCGCCCCTTTCGAGCTCGAAACTGACCCGGTTGAGGAGCGGATCGCCCCGACCCGGTTGCCAGCTGACACCGCGCACAGACAAATGACAGCCGCTCATGACGGGTCCGCCATCTCGGTTTCCGTCGCGATCATCGCCGCGGGAATGCGGGCAAGCGCGGTCCGGCGCAGTTTGCCCGGCCGGTCCCCGGACGTGCACCAGCCATCATCCAGGGAACGGTACTGTTCGGCGAAGGCCACGAGGTCGTCGATATCCGTCTGGGGATCGATGTCCCCGAACAGATAGGTCGCCTTTTCACTGGCCCGGTAAGCCACCGTGCAGGGCCTTGAGCATCCGGCCATGCAGGCGATCCCGGACACTTCGAAGCCGTCCGCGACCAGAGGCGCCGCCCCCTTCAGCGCTTCCTGAAGTTTCGCGATGAGGTCATGACCGGGACGGCAATCGCCGCCCTTGTGACGGCATGATGTGCACACGAAGATCCTGTGTTTGTCGGTGGTCATCAGTCTGTGCCCCTGCCGGTTCTTCCATGACGGTCCGGCACCGGGATATCCGGCACCGCGCACCTGCGCGCCTCCGGCACACGGGTGTCCACGGCGGCAGAGATTCGTAATGTTATTACATTACTACTATCATAATGCGCAAGGCCGCCGGCACAGCCGTTCGGGCGCATTGTCCTGGCCGCGCGATTGCCAAGACGGCTAGCAGCCGCCGCGATTAGGGATCGGATTGAAGGATATGTCGTGCGTGTCCGGTTCATGTCGCCCTCCGCGAAGATGCGGGGCGGCAGGAAACCGAATGTCAATCTGTGTCAGCGCGGGCTGATAGGCCATGTCACTCGCTCCTCCGGGACACCCCGCCCGGGTTGAGGTTAAAGATGAAATGGCAGGTCTCCTGACTTGCGGGTCGACGCTTTCCTGGTCCTTCCCGGGTCTCCCCAGTGGCGTTTCCAGGTTCGCTCACCGCTCACAGTTGCGGGGGCAGTCACGGTTTTGGTGCCTGATGGCTACGCCGCACCGTGTTCCCTTTTAATCCCGATCCGGGGACGCCGGATTCGGAAACCATGTCGATCTTTGTGGCGAATTGCCCCGTGCCTGTCAATGCGCGAGGATTGCGTTCAGGCATGTCGCCGTCGTGCCGTCCGCCTGGTCCTCTTGGCAACACTGTCCTCTTGCCTTCCCGGGTCAAAACTCCTACCTGCGGAGCCATGACAAAAAACTCACTTCCCCCGCGCGCCGAAGCGCGCCCCGTCACCCTCAAGACCCACGGCATCGAGCGCCAGGACGACTACGCCTGGCTGCGCGCCGACAACTGGCAGGAGGTCATGCGCGACGGCCGCGCAGCTTTGGCCGATGACATCGAAGCCTACCTCGATGCCGAGAACGCCTACCAGGATGCGCAGATGGCGCACACGAAGGATCTGCAGGAACAGCTCTTTTCCGAGATGCGCGGCCGCATCAAGGAAGACGACAGTTCGGTGCCCTTACCGGACGGCCCCTATGCCTACGGCCTGAAATACGAGACCGGCGGCCAGCAGCCGATCTTCTTCCGCACGCCCCGCGACGGCGGCAAGGAAACGCTCCTGCTGCACGGCGACAGGGAAGCCGAGGGCAAGGCCTATTTCAAGCTGGGCGGCGCCGGCCAGTCGCCCGATCACAAGCTGCTCGCCTGGGCCTATGACGACAAGGGCTCGGAATTCTATACCCTGCAGGTCCGCGACATCGACACCGGCAAGGACCTGAGCGACCGCATCGAGGACACCGGCGGCGGCGGCGTCTTTTCCGCCGACAGCCGATATGTTTTCTACATCCGCCTTGATGACAATCACCGGCCGTCGAAACTGTTCCGTCACGAGATCGGCACCGACCCGTCCACGGATCAACTGGTTTTCGAGGAACAGGACGCCGGGTTCTTCATGGGGGTCGGCAAGACCCAGTCCGGCGACACCATCGTCATCGACATTCACGACCATGAAACGTCCGAGGTCTGGACGATCCCCGCGAACGACCCGACTGCCGAGCCGGTGCAAATCGCCCCGCGCGAGACCGGCATCGAGTATTCCATCGACGATCACGGCGACACCTTCTACATCCTCACCAACGCGGGCGATGCGGAAGACTTCAAGATCGTCACAGCGCCGAAGGCCAGTCCCGGACGCGACAACTGGACCGACCTCGTGCCGCACAAGCCAGGCTGCCTGGTCCTGTCCCACTGTGTCTACAAGACCTTCATGACCCGCCTGGAGCGCGAGGACGGCCTGCCCCGGATCGTGATCCGCCGCCTGGCCGACAATATCGAACACGAGATCGCCTTCGACGAGGAAGCCTATTCCCTCGGCATGGGGGGCGGCTACGAGTTCGACACCTCGACCATCCGGATTTCCTATTCCTCGATGACGACGCCGTCTCGGACCTACGACTACAACGTCGACACCCGCGAACGGGTCTTGAAAAAGGAACAGGAAGTGCCGTCCGGCCACAAGGTCTCGGACTATGTCACCCGCCGCGTGATGGCCCCTGCCGCGGACGGGGAAACCGTGCCTGTGTCGATCCTCTATCACAAGGACACCGAGCTGGACGGGTCCGCCCCCCTGCTGCTTTACGGCTACGGTTCTTATGGCATCACGGTGCCGGCCAGCTTCAACACCAACGCCCTGTCCCTGGTCGACCGGGGTTTCGTCTATGCGATTGCCCATATCCGTGGTGGCAAGGACAAGGGCTTTCGCTGGTACAAGGACGGCCGCCGGGAGCACAAGAAGAACACCTTCACGGACTTCATTGCCGCCGCAGATCACCTTGTTGCGGAAAAGCTCTCCTCACACGACAAGATCGTCGCCCATGGCGGCTCCGCCGGCGGCATGCTGATGGGGGCCATTGCCAATCTCGCGCCGGAGAAATTCGGCGGTCTGATCGCCGAGGTTCCCTTTGTCGACGTTCTCTCCACCATGCTGGACGACACGCTGCCGCTGACACCGCCGGAATGGCCCGAATGGGGCAACCCGATCACCGACAAGGCCGCATATGAGTACATTGCGTCCTATTCGCCCTACGACAATGTCGCGGCGAAAGCCTATCCCGCGATCTTTGCCGTCGCCGGCCTTACCGATCCGCGCGTGACCTATTGGGAGCCGGCAAAGTGGGTCGCAAAACTGCGCGCCACCCAGACCGGCGACAGCCTTGTGTTGCTGAAGACCAACATGGAGGCCGGACACGGCGGCGCTTCGGGCCGTTTCGACCGGCTGAAGGAAGTCGCCCTCAATCAGTCCTTCGCACTGATGGTCGCCGGCAAGGCCTGATCCGGTCGCTCACGGTGAATTGAAAACAGATCCGGGCCCGCATGCGGGTCCGGTTTTTCTTTTTCCTGCAAATGCCATAGGCTTGATTGAGACGAACAAGACCATGAACCATGGGGATATTCATGAAACAGTCCTGCCACTGGATCCAGAGCCTTGCGGCGGTTGTCACACTTACCGCGGCCCTTCTGTCATCCGTGACGCTCGCATCCGCCGCCGAATTGCGCTGGTCCTCGCCGACGGATCCGCAGACAATGGATCCCCATGCCGTCAGCTCCGCTCCGGTGCTCGGGTTTTTGAACAACGTCTATGAAGGCCTGGTCCGGCGCGACAAGGACATGGCGATCGCGCCCTCTCTGGCGGCAAGCTGGGAACCGCTCGGCGGCGACGGTTGGCGCTTTCACCTGCGCGAGGGCGTCAAGTTTCATGACGGTGCCGATTTCACCGCCGAAGACGTGTTGTTCTCCTACCAGCGCGCCTCTTCCGAAGCGTCGGACGTGAGTTCCTGGTTCGCTCCGGTCAAGGAAGTCAGGGTGGTCGACGACTACACGGTCGATTTCCTGACACATGCCCCGGATCCGATCTTCCCGGACTCGATCGCCAATTTCATGATCCTGGACAAGGACTGGGCCGAGGCCAACGGTGCCGCACTGCCGGCAAAGGACACGGAAACCCACGCCACCCTCAATGCCAACGGCACCGGCCCTTTCAGGCTGGCCGCGCGGGAACCGGGCGTCGAGACGGTCCTGGAAGCCTATGACGGCTGGTGGGATCAGCCGGAGCACAATCTCACCAAGGCAACGTTCCTTCCGATTGCCAACCCCGCCACCGCCGTCGCCGGCCTGTTGAGCGGTCAGGTCGACCTGATCAATCCCGTGCCGGTGCAGGATGTCGACCGCATCCGGAACCAGGACGGTTTCGCCCTGCATCAGGGCATCGAGGCGCGCGTGATCATGCTCGGCTTCGGCCACAGCCACGACGCCTTGAAGTCATCCGGCGAAACCGCCGGAACGAACCCGTTCCAGGATGTGAAGGTGCGCACCGCGGTCCAGAAGGCGATCAATGCGGAAGCACTGGTCGACAAGATCATGCGCGGCAATGCCGAGGTCGCCAGCCAGCTCGTCAGCCCGCAGATGAAGGGCTACAGCAAGGCGGCGAGCGCGCGTATCGGCCACGATCCGGAAGGCGCCCGGGCGTTGCTCTCGGAAGCAGGCTATCCGGACGGTTTTTCCTTCGGACTGTCCTGCCCCAACGACCGCTACATCAATGACGAAGCCCTGTGCAAGGCCATGGCCGCCATGCTTGCGCAGGCGGGCATGAAAGCAAAACTGAACGCGATGCCGGTGCGCAACTACTGGCCGGAACTGCGGGCGGGCAATTTCGACATGTATCTTCTCGGCTGGTCGCCGGGCACGTTCGACGCCGAGCATCCGGTCCGGTTCCTGGTTACATCCAAGAACGACGAGAAGAAGCTCGGCAGCTGGAATTTCGGCGGCTATTCCAATTCGAAGGTCGACGCGCTGTTGCCGCAGATCCAGCGGGAAATCGATCCGGAGAAACGCCAGGCCATGCTGGACGAGGTCGCAACGATTGTCCGTGACGACGTGGTCTATGTGCCGCTGCACATCCAGCCGCTTCTGTGGGGCTCGAAGTCGAACATCGACCTGACCCAGCGCGCAGACAACTTCCTGATGCTGCGCTGGATCACGGTCAACTGAGACCGGCCTGTTGAGAAAAAGGGCGGCAACCGGCGTCAGTGCGCCGGCTGCCGCCTGACCCAGTCGACGAAGGCCTTCGCTGCCTTTTTCTTCAGCGCTCCGTGGGAGCAGGTCACGAAATAGGCCGTTCCGAAGTCATGCACGCCTCCGGGCCACGCCGCCAGGGCTCCGTCGTCGACCAGTTTTCTCGTGATCGACTGCCATCCGAGCATGACCCCTCTCCCGTCATGCGCAGCCTGAACCGCCTGCACGTAGTTGTCGAAGGTATGACCGGGCCGGCCGCTGCGCCTGATCTGTCTCTGTGCAAAATAATCGGACCAGGAATCCCACAGGTGCGGGGACCCCAGCCGGACATCGATCAGCACCGCCTCTTCCAGTTCGCCCGCCTTCCGTGCCTCGGCGATGACATCGGGCCTTGCGACCGGGCAAGCGCGCTCGTCGAACAGTTTCCAGGTCCTGCCGTCCGTCCAGTCGCCGCGCCCGTAGCGAAAAGCGACATCGAGCCCCGTGGACAGAACGGGCTGGTCCGAGGGAGGCGCCTGCACGTTGACGGTTATGTCCGGATGACGCGCATAGAAATCGGAAAGCCTCGGCATCAACCAGTAGGTGGCGAAACCGAGCGTGCAGCACAGCGTGAGCTGATGGTCCGACACTCCGGCCGCATGACGTGTTTCGGCAATCGTATCCTCGATCAGGGCAAATCCGTTCCGCACCGCTCTTGAGATCCTCTCGCCGGCTTCCGTCGGCACGGCCGGCTTGGCGCTGCGATCCAGCAGGCAAACCCCGATCTCCTGTTCGAGCGCGCGGATCGCCTGCGTGACCGCCGGCGGTGTCACATTGAGCGACTGCGCGGCCCGCTGCATCGAACCAAGCCGGCAGACCGCATCGAACGTCAACAGGAGTCGAAGGGGAGGAAGATTGGCCATAACTTAACACATGGATTAACTTGGGTTCAGCGTTTATCGCCTTTTTGCATGACCCGTTCGCCATCATCTTAAGAAGCACACAGAATCTGAAATGGCAATCGAAGCCGGATCGGACGCGTGCTTTTCAAAGAGGTGGCGCAGGATGCGGTTACGAACTGCCTGTTCCGGCACGGGAGACATTCCGCGCAAACAGACATACGGGGATTGATGACATGACGGAGCACACACTGACCGAAGACCAGTTGAGATCCTTCGAGGAAGACGGATTTCTGGCGATAGACAATCTGCTTCCCGCCGACGACCTGTCGGAGATCGAGGAGGAATACGCGCTTCTTCTGGACCGGACCGCCGAGTTCCTGCGCGCACAGGGCCGCATCCCCAGGCTCTACGCACATCTTTCGTTCGGAGACCGGTATTGCGCAATTCTCAACGACTATCCGGATCTGCACCGGCACTTCAATGTCTCTCTCCCCTTGCAGAACGAGGCGATCACACCGGAAAACTTTCTGATGCACACCGGTCCCGCAGCCTTCAGGCTGATGCGGCACCCGGCGATCCTCGATGTGGTGCAATCCGTCATCGGGCCGGAAATCACCTGCAGTCCCGTTCAGCAAATGCGCATGAAACCGCCCCAGGGCAATCTGTCGGGCGGCCTCACCGCCCACTCCAATGTCGGTGTGACGACCTGGCATCAGGATATCGTCGCCCTGCTTCCGGAAGCCGACGACACGCAGCAGGTAACGGTCTGGCTTGCCATCACCGAGGCCTCGATCGAAAACGGCTGCCTCGTCTCGGTGCCCGGCTCGCACCGCGCGGGCCCCAGGGTCCATTGCTCCAATCGCAAACTGGCGTCGGAACCCTCCGTGCCGGACCGGCTGATGCAGGAGCAGGAAGGCGTGCCGCTGCCCGTGAGCAAGGGGGGCGTGGTGCTGTTCCACAAGATGAACGTGCACAGGGCGCTGCCAAATCTGTCAGACGGTCTGCGCTGGAGCCTCGACCTGCGCTATCTTCCCACCGGACAGGCGACCGGCCGGCCCGCCTTCCCGGAGTTCGTTGCCCGCAGCCGGTCAGATCAACACCTTGAACTGCGCAATCCCAACAGATGGGCAATGTCGTGGGATGACGCCCGTGATGCAATCCTGTCGGGACGCTACAAGGGACGGATTTTCGAAGATGCCCGATGGGCCGACCCCGCGGTGTGCTAGCGTGCGCGGCCGGCGCGCCGGTGCGGCGTCACTCCCCGGATAATGACTTGATTTTGCCCCGGTCTTCGGCTCATGTGACAGGCGTTGCAAATCAGTCTTTCGGCCGCGCACAAGACGGTCATGTCAATCTCTGGAGCGAGCCATGCACCGCAGTTTCCGCAGTCTGTTCCCGGCCAGCCGGCTGAAGGCCGGCCTGAAAGCGGCGCCCGCCCTGTTGGCGGCGCTTGCGCTGACGGCCTGCCAGACGGAAACCACGCAAGTGTCCGATCTACTGTTCGCTCCGACCTTCTCCAAGAGCCGGCAATACCTTCCCAACACCTACAACACCCAATACGACTGCCGCGCCTTCACCGGCAGTGGCTGGAAGGGCATTGCCAGTGGGCGGGTGGAGTATTTCGACGAACGATACATGATCTCGCAAGCCGGCTGTTTCCGCACGAAAAACGAATGCGAGGCCTGGCTGTCCCTCATGCGCGGCTACATCGATATCCCGCGTTTCATCCGCTGCAATCCCTACAGCGCCTAAGAGCGTTTCTCTTTCATATGGAACCCTATGAACAAGACACGCCCTAGGGACCGTCTGCGCCGGGCATTGCGCCTTGAAATACAGAACAGTCGTTGAGAAAAGCGGCCATGTACTCGCGCAGGCATTTTGCCCTGGCGCTGAGCAGCCGTCCGGTCGGCCAGACCGCAAAAATGTCGCGTCCCGGCCCCCTCCAGTCTGTCAGGACCCGCCGGAGCCGACCAGACTGCAGATCGCCGGAAATCTCGCTGACAGGCAAAAGCGCAAGCCCGTGGCCGTCTGCAGCGAACTGACGCGCAAGACCGATATCGTCAACGGTGACGAAGGCATTCGGATGAAGCATTTCACGGTCTCCGGAAAGAGTGTTTTCCAGTTCCCACGATTGAAGCGCCACAACCTTTATCAGGCTGTGACCGGCCAGGTCATCCGGAATCAACGGTGTACCTGCCGCCTTCAGATAGTCCGGCGATGCCACGACGGTCGTGGCGATGCCGCCCAGCCTTCGCTGAAAAAGACGAAGGTCGGTCTGTGGACCAATCCGTAACGCAAGGTCCACGTGGTTTTCCAGCAGGTCCTTGTTCTCGTTGTTGAGTGTCAGCGTCAGCCGGATATCGGGAAACTCCCTTATGAAGCCGGACCACATCGGCTGCAGGATGCCAACGGAAATATTGGTCGGTGCCGCGACTTTCAGGCCACCTTGCAGCGCATGCAGATCGGCGCTCAAGCCACGGAAATTTGCTTCCGCTTGCCCGATCAGATCTGCAAAGGCTTCATAGAAGGCTTCACCCTCGCTCGTGAGGGCGAACTTGCGGGCGGACCTGTGCAGCAGCTTCGCACCGGTCCGTTCTTCCAGCTTGCGCAACCGCCGTGTCACCGTTGCTGCCGGAACGCCCAGATGAGACGCCGTCCGCGCAAGACTGCCTTTTTGAACGATGTGAACAAACAGCGCGATATCGTCGAACATGATTTCATCTATGGAATTTAATTTGCCATATTTCAATATGGATTATCAGATCACAAATCAATACGTCTTCGTCAGTCACCAGACTGAAACGGAGATATTCATGACCCACTATTTCATCAGCGCCGGAATCGAGCTCCAAAAGGGGGCGGATCTCATGAAGGCCGAGGCAGGTCTTCAACGCCTTGCAAAACAAACCCGCGACGAACCGGAGTGTCACCTTTTCGAGATCCGCCAGAACCTCACGGACCCGACCCGCTTCACCTTGTGGGAATGCTGGACTGATCGGGCCGCCCTCGCCGCCCACTACGAGATGCCCCACACAAAGGCCTATCTGGCGCAAGATCTGACAAAGGTCTGTTACATCGAGGAACTTGGCGAAATCGGTACGCGGGAGCCGGCCTAGCCATGAAAAGCCGTCTGATCGCAACCTTGCTGATGTCCTTCGGCCTGTCCCTGCTGATGTCTTGCTGGGTCACTTTTCTCAATCTGGGCCTGACGGATGTCTTCTTCGAAAAATGGATGGACGCCTTCCGGCTCGCCTGGCCTGCCGCTGCCGTGATTGCCTTTCTTCTCGGCCCGCCAGTCCAGAAAGCCACGGCATTTCTCACCAGCAGAACCCCCTGAAACTCTCTGGAGACACAATGACCATTGTCAGAAAAAACTCCGAAAGACTCGGTAATCCGGTTGGCCCCTATACCCACGCGGTTGTCCACGACCGAACGCTTTACACGTCCGGGTTCACGGCGTTCGGCACGGAGGCGCACTCGGGATCAGCCGGCGCGCAGACCCGGGCTGTGCTCGATCAGCTCGACAGTCTTGCCGAGGAATTTGGCAAGTCACTGGCCGACCTTGTCAAGGTGACGGTCTTCGCGATCCATCCTGACGACATTGCCGAGATCCGCGACGTCTTGTCGGAACGCTATGACAATGCGGTTCCGGCAAGCTCAATGGTATTGGTCGCATCCCTGTTTGCGCCCGAGCTGAAAGTTGAAATCGAAGCGATTTTCGGTCTCTAGCGCATTGCCCGGTCATTCTTGAAACAGTCAAGTCATTGGAGGTTGGCTCTTCCCGGAACCGTGAATTGTGCCAACGGGCTTCGGTGGCCCGCTCAGACTGTCAGGCGCTTGCGGAAAAACACGGTCTCCGCGATCGGCGTATCGTAATACGCGGGCGTTTCCTCGAAGCCGGACGCGGTGTAGAGCTTGATCGCGCCGGTCATGCTGGGCAGCGTATCGAGCAGCATCTCGCGGTAGCCGGCCGCCTCCGCCGCAGCGACGACGCGCCCGACCAATGCGGCGCCGACGCCCCGGCCCCGCCCGGCCGGCAGCACGTAAAGCCGTTTCATTTCGCAGTCCCCCGCTTTGCCGAACCCGCGCAGGCCGACACAGCCCAGAACGCAGCCGTCATGGTCGCGCGCCAGGAACAGCGCCCCGGCGGGCGGCGTGTATTTTCCGGGCAGGCCCGCCAGTTCCTCGTCGAACCCCTGATACGACAGGTCGATGCCGAGCCAGTCGACATAGGCCCTGAACAGGTTCCTGATCGCGTCCAGATCTTCCGCGCTGGTCGCGGCGACGATGGCAAAGGAATGCGCGCTTGTCATGCTGTGTCAAATCCGAGGAAATGCCGGGTCAATCCGCTGCCGGCACAACCGGCGGGATCGCTTTCAGGTAGGCCGCGATGGCGTCCCGGTCCTGGGCGGGCAGTCTGGCCATGTTTTCCTGCACATGCACCATCTCGCCGCCGACGGAATCGTAATCCGGCGTGAAACCGCTTTCCAGGTAATAGGCAATGTCGGACGCGCTCCAGCTTCCGAATTCGGGCGCACCCGGCGTGATGTTGGGGATCCGCCCCTCGCCCGTCGGTGCCGGGGCACCGCCAAGCCAATCGGTCAGGATCAGCCCACCGGCAAGATTTCGGGCGGTGTGGCATTCCCCGCAATGGCCCGGACCTTCCACGAGGTAGCGGCCGCGTTGCCACAGTTCCGGATCGGCCTCTCCGTCGCCCGAAGGCGCCGCGATGACCGCAGCCGGCTTCAGAAAGAGGCGTTTCCACAGGCCCAGAGCGCGCCGGATGTTGAACGGAAAGCCGAGTTCATGCGCCGCTGCCTTGCCCGCGACCGCCGGCAGGGATTTCATGAAAGCGAACAGGTCGCCAAGATCCTCTGCACTCATCCGCGCATAGGAGGTATAGGGAAACGCCGGATAGTAGTTGCGCCCGTCCGGCGACGTTCCATGGGTCATGGCATCGGCGAAATCGGTGAGCGTCCAGGCACCGATCCCGTCCGAAGCACTGGACGAGATGTTTGGCGCCACAAAGACACCGAAAGGCGTCTCGAGCCTGAGGCCGCCGCCGAGTTTGAGCAGATCGTCCCCCTCCGCGCCCTTGGCGGCATGGCAGGAGGCACAGCCTCCCGCCCAGAACACGAACTCGCCCCTGTCAGGGCTGCCCTCGGACAACAGGGCGCTGTCCGCGGCGCTCATGCGCGTGGGCGCGGACAGAACCCAGCCGGTCCCGGCGCCAACCAGGACCAGCGCGACCAGAACCGCCAGCGCTTTCTTCATCGTGTTTCTTCCGCAATCGGTTCAGGAAAATGCCCCGAACAGGGTCAGTTCTTCTTACGGTAGGTTTCGTGACACGATTTGCAAGTGCCAAAGACCGGCCCCATGGCCGCCTTGAAGGCGTCCAGATCCGCAGGGCCGGATTTGCCCGAGGCACTCGCCGCAGTGGCGGTGGCCGCCGCGAATTTTGCCAGTTCACCGGCAAATCCGTCGGCATTCTCCCAGATCGCCGGAGCGGCTCCGGTATTGCCCTGATCCGATCCGGCAGGCAAAAAGTCGCCAAAGGTCAGCGAGGCCGCCCGCATTGTCGTGATCGCCGCCTTTCCGGCAGCCGGCGTATAGGCGATCTCGCCCTTCATCATGCCGCCGGCAAGACCTGCGGCACCGCCCACGGACGCCATGATGGCCTGCCGCGTGGCAATCGGGTCATCCGCGGCCTGCACGGATGCACCAGTCAGCCCGAGCCCTGCGACCAGACCCAGAACGGCAATTTTCAGGAAACGACCCATAACATTCTCCCTCTCTCTCATGCGCATCTACCGATGCGGCACCTCACCGGGAGTACAGCGCATTCCCCCGTTGATCATGAAATCACGCTCCCGTGATCAGGTCCGTTTTTTTGTAACAAACGGTCCCGTGGCCGGATAAATCGCACGCGCGGATACAAAAAGGCCCCGGTTCTCTCGAACCGGGGCCTTCACGGGACAAGGTGGCCCGCTTATTTCGTGGCAGCTTCGTACATCTCCAGGACGTAGTCCCAGTTGATCATGCTGTCGATGAACGCTTCCAGGTACTTCGGACGCGCGTTTCGGTAATCGATGTAGTAGGAGTGTTCCCAGACATCGCAGCCCAGGATCGGCGCAGCGCCGTGAACAAGCGGGTTTTCGCCGTTCGGTGTCTTCATGATTTCAAGCTTGCCGTCCTTGACCGCAAGCCAGGCCCAGCCCGAACCGAACTGGCCGACGCCGGCCGCGATGAAATCGGCACGGAACTTGTCGAACCCGCCCAGGTCGCTGTCGATGGCCGATGCCAGGGCGCTCGGCAGTGACGAACCGCCACCGTCCTTCTTCATCCACTTCCAGAAATGGATGTGGTTGTAATGCTGGCCGGCGTTGTTGAACAGCGGCGCGTTCTTGCCGTAGCTTTCCTTGACGACCTCTTCCAGCGACTTGCCTTCAAGGCCACTGCCGGCGAGCAGCTCGTTGCCTTTGGTAACATAGGCCTGATGGTGCTTGTCATGGTGAAACTCGAGTGTTTCAGCGGACATGTAAGGGGCCAGTGCATCATATGCATAGGGCAGGTCAGGCAATTCGAAAGACATGGCTAACTCCTTGGAAAGGTCGGTGACCGGCGGTCCGCACGGCACGCGCCCCGGGACCGCTTCGAGGCGCAAAATAGGATCGTGGAGCGAGGTCGGCAAGCAGGGATCGCCAAAATAAAGAAGATTTTTCTTATTTTTTTACAATCGATGCCTGCCCGCAGAAAATGTCGTGCCCTCTGGACCAGTCGCCCCGAAGGGTGCCTGGAAATGTCCCGGCCCGAGATTCAGGCGATCCGGTTCTCGTTTTGCGGATCGAAGACGACTGCCTTTTCCATATTGAAGGCAAATGGATACACGTCACCTGCATTGACAGCGACGTTGGCCCTGAACCGGGCCGTCACGTCCTTGCCGCTGATCTGGCTGACAACAAACGTGTCCGACCCGGCGGGTTCGGTGACTTCGACAGGCGTCTCCACCACGTGGATCGCCCGGGAGTTGCGATCCGCGCCGTCCAGGTCCGTGATCGCCTCGGGCCGGATGCCGAGAATGATGTCCCGTCCAAGGCTGGAGGACAACTGATCGGAAGCAAACGGGATCGCGGCCTTGGTGCTGTCGGCAAGGGCAACTTCGGCAGCCGGCTTGCCGTTCAACGAGACCACCTTGGCGGGAAACAGGTTCATGGACGGCGAGCCCATGAAACCGGCGACAAACATGTTGGCCGGATTGTCGTAGATCTCCTTGGGCGTACCAAGTTGCTGAACAAAGCCGCCATACATGACCGCGATCCGTGTGGACAGGGTCAATGCCTCGATCTGGTCGTGGGTCACATAGACGATGGTCGTGCCCAGTTTCTGGTGAAGCTTCTTGATCTCCGTGCGCATGTCGACGCGAAGCTTTGCATCCAGATTGGAAAGCGGCTCGTCAAACAGGAAGATGTCCGGCTCACGCACCAGGGCACGGCCCATGGCCACCCGCTGGCGTTGCCCGCCGCTGAGCTGCCCCGGTTTCCGGTCCAGCAGGTGCGTGATCTGCAACAGGTCGGCCACCTGATCGATGCGCTTTGCGCGTTCCGGCTTGGCGATGCCGTGCATTTCCATGCCGAAGGAAATATTGCCCCGCACGGTCATGTTCGGATAGAGCGCATAGGACTGGAACACCATGGCGATGTTCCGGTCAGCCGGCTTCACCCCGTTCATGCTCCTGCCACGCACGGATATGTCGCCCGTCGTGACACCTTCCAGACCAGCGATCATGTTGAGGAGCGTTGATTTTCCGCAGCCGGAGGGGCCGACGAGCACAAGAAACTCGCCTTCCTCGATGGAAATGTTGGTTTCCTGCAAAACCTGCACGGCCCCGTAGGACTTGGTCGCCTGCTTGATGTCTAGAAAACCCATGGTGTTATCCCTTTACCGAGCCGGCCATCAGGCCGCGCACGAAGTAACGCCCCGCGACGATGTAGACGAACAACGTCGGAAGCGCGGCCATGATCGCCCCGGCGAAATGGACGTTGTATTCCTTCACGCCGGTCGAGGACTGCACGAGATTGTTGAGCGCAACCGTCATCGGTTGACTGTTGAAGTCGGAAAACGATGCTCCGAACAGGAAGTCGTTCCAGATGTTAGTGAACTGCCAGATGATGCAGACAACCGCGATCGGACCTGAGGATGGCAGCAGAATGCGCCAGAAAATCCTGAAGAACCCGGCTCCGTCGATTTGAGCCGCCCGAACAAGTTCGGTCGGAAAAGCCGCATAGTAGTTGCGGAAGTAGAGTGTCGAAAATCCGATCCCGTACACAAAATGGACGAAGATCAGCCCGGGCACGGTCCCGGCGATCCCGATCAGGCCGAGCATCCGGGCCATCGGAATCAGGACCATCTGGAACGGGATGAAACAACCGAACAGCAGCAACCCGAACAGAACCGTAGAACCGCGAAACGCCCATTTGGTGAGAACATACCCATTGAGGGCCCCGACAATCGTCGACAGTGCAACGGCCGGCACCACCATGATGATGGAATTGAGGAAATAGGGGCGCAGCCCCGTCGCCTGGACGCCGATCTGAGCGGTCGACCAGGCGCTGGACCAGGGCGCCAAGGTCCACTCCTGCGGCAACGCCATCATGCCGCCCGCGGTGATCTCGGACAGCGGTTTCAGCGAATTGACCAGCATCACGTAAAGCGGAAGCAGGTAGTAGATGCAGAACACGGCCAGAACTGCATAGAGAATGACACGCGCGGCACCAGACGACCGCGATCTTGAAACGGCGGCCATCATTTTTTCTCCCGCAGTTCGGACCACAGATACGGCACGATGATCGCTGCGATCGTCATCAGCATGATCACGGCGGATGCGGCGCCAATCCCCATCTGGTTCCGGGAGAACGTATAGGAATACATGAAGGTTGCCGGCAGTTCGGTCGCCGTTCCCGGCCCCCCGCCCGTCAGCGCAATCACCAGGTCATAGGACTTGATCGCCATGTGGGCGAGGACGACGAAAGCAGACATGAAGGCCGGCCGAAGCTGCGGAATCACGATCCGCCGGTAAAGCGCAAACGTCGACGCGCCGTCGATCTGGGCGGCCTTCATCATCTCTCCGTCGATGCCGCGCAAACCGGCAAGGAACATGGCCATGACGAAACCGGACGTCTGCCAGACCGCCGCGATGACGATCGTGTAGATCGCCATGTCGCTGTCCTTGATCCAGTTGAAGGTAAAGGTCTCCCAGCCCCATCCGCGGACAACGGCTTCAACACCAATCCCCGGATCCAGGAACCACTTCCAGGCGACGCCGGTGACGATGAAACTCAGTGCCATCGGGTAAAGGTAGACCGTTCGGATAAACCCTTCCGCACGGATCCGTTGATCCAGCAGGATCGCCAGAAACAAGCCGAGCACAGAACAGATCGCGATATAGAGAACACCGAAGATGACCAGATTGGAAACGGCCTTGTCCCAGGCACGAATCCGAAACAGGTTCTCGTAATTCTGCCAACCGACCCAACCGAAAGACGGCAGGATGCGGCTGTCGGTGAACGACAGATACAACGTGAACGCGATGAAGCCGTACACGAAGATCAACGCAATCGCGATTGTCGGGCTGAGCACCAATTTGGGTAGGGCATCGCGCAATCTGTCAACAACAGAACCACGCGGGTTCGCCGTTTCAGGCAAAGACATCAGGGCCCTCCGGGCAGGCCGGGAACGGTGAGGTTCCACCGTTCCCGTTTCGATCGTTACTTGTTGATTTGAACCGCGGTCACGAGTTCATCAACAGCGGTTGCACTGTCGTATTCCCCGTTGAAATGCGCCGTGATTACATCATACATGGCATTCTTGATCGCCGCAGGATTGGCGTGACCATGGGCCATCGACCCGTAGAGATTGCCGCTCTCGGCAGCTTTTTTCAGGTCGGCCATTCCCTTCTTTCCGCAAGCATCAAATGCTTCGTTCGACACATCCGTACGTGCCGGCACCGAGCCTTTGACAACGTTGAATGCGGACTGGAAATTCGGAGACAGGATCGCGGTCGCAAGGGCGGCCTGTTCCTTGCCGACTTCCGAGCCCTGCGAGAACATCGCAAACTGATCGGCGTTGAAGGTGACCTGCTCCTGAGTTCCCGGGAAGCGGAAGCACAGGAAGTCCTGATCGGGCACCTTGTCGGCATTCAGGAATTCGCCCTTGGCCCAGTCGCCCATCATCTGGAATGCAGCATCCCCGTTGATGACCATGGCTGTCGCCAGGTTCCAGTCCCGTCCGGAGAAGTTGTCATCGACATGCGACCGGATCACGGCCATGCGATCGAAGGCTTCCTTCATGGTGTCGGACCCGAGAGTGTCTTCATCAAGGTCGATGAAGGCCTTCTGGTAGAATTCCGGTCCGCCGGTGGACAATGCGACGGCATCGAACACGGTCGCATCCTGCCAGGGCTGCCCGCCATGAGCGATCGGAGTTTTGCCGGCTGCCTTCACCTTGTCCAGGGCGGCGACGAATTCGTCCCAGGTTGTCGGAACCGCGATACCAAGCTCATCCAGCACGGCCTTGTTGGCCCAGACCCAGTTTGTTGAGTGAACATTGACCGGCGCCGCGACCCATTTGCCGTCGTGCTTTGAAAATTTCTGCAAGGCTGCCGGAACGACGGTGTCCCAGTTTTCCTGTTCAGCCTGGGTATTCAAATCGGCAAGCGCCCCCTCTTCGGCCCAGTCCAGAATGTCGAAACCGAGCATCTGTACGGCGGTGGGCGGGTTTCCGGAGGTCACGCGGGCCCGCAAGACGGTCATCGCCTGTGTCCCGCCGCCACCGGCGACCGGCATGTCTTTCCAGTCAATCCCCTGGCTCTCGAGGTCCTGCTTCAGGACGTTCAGGGCAGCAGCTTCACCACCGGAAGTCCACCAGTGCAGGACCTCGACTTCCTCGGCCTGAATGCTCGTGCTTGCAGCCATTAAAGCGGCGGCAGCCGTCACCATTCTTGTCAATTTACGCATATATTCCTCCCATTAAGCGCCATTCGGCGTCCCGGATACCGTCAACGGGTATCTCGTTGCCAGACAAAATACATTGTAACGTTACAAACGAACCATCTGTCAATAAATTTTGGAAACCAGAACAGCCTTGTTTTGCGTGCCCGTTTTCACATTTTTCAATGCCTCTCCATGCTGCATTGCAAAATAGGATTTTATTGTAACGTTACAAATTCCCTGTTTAGACTGACATGGAATTCCGCCACGCGCTTCATCACCTGAACAAAACCGGGCATCTCTCGCAAACCATTGAAAAACACGGAAGACATTGCGGCGGAAAAACCGCCTCGCCCAACCCTGCGCACCGTAGCGGCTGAATCCGGCTTCGCGGTCACGACCGTGTCACGTGCCCTGTCCGGTGACCCCCGAATAGCGGAAAATACCCGAAACAAGGTGGCCGAAGTCGCACGCCGGCAGGGTTATGTTCCCAATCGCGCAGCTCAGAGGCTGCGCACGGGAAAAACGAAGGTCATCAGCCTGATCCTCGATCCGCACCACGAAATACCGGATTTCGGCCGCTCCCTGATCGCCGGCATCAGCTTTGCCCTGAAAGGCACTGGTTACCACCTGACAATCATCCCGCATTTCCAGGAAGAATCGACGACGGACCCGGTCAACTACATCCTGGACAACCGTCTGGCCGACGGCCTGATTTTCACCCGGACCGAGGCCTTCGACGCGCGTGTCCGACTATTGCAGGAAGCGAATTTTCCGTTCGTGACGCACGGCAGGACCGACTTCACCCGACCCCACGCCTACGTCGACTATGACAATGAGGAATTCGCGTATCAGGCTGCACGCCGGTTGATCGATCTCGGCTGTGACCAGATCGGCATTGTGCTGCCTCCCGAACGCCTGACGTTTTCGCAGTATTTGCGATACGGGTTCATGCGCGCCGTCCGCGAAAGCGGGATCAAATACGACATTCCCGAAGAAGTTACGCTCGACAGTCCGGCGGAGGCCCTGTGGGCGGTCTATCGCGACCGGCTGAACAGCATAGCCAGGCCTTATGGCGTCGTTTGCGCAGGCGAAACCTCTGCGCTCGCCATTTCATCCCTGTTTATTGATCAGGGGCTTGAACCGGGAAAAGACTTCCACCTGGTCGTGAAGCGGACCTCGAACCTGTTCAAACTGCACCGACCCGTGTTCCGAAGCATTTACGAAAACATATTTGAGGCCGGAACACTGTTGGGGGATACCATTTTGAAGGTGGCCAGTGGGAGCCCTCCCGCCGAAAACCAGACCGTGCAGAGGTCGGTACCGGATTGATGCCGTTCCCGGATATCCCTGATTTTCCATAGATCCCGGCGTCTGCTGTCCCGGTTTTGGGCCCCCCCCCCGACACAGTCAAGCGCGTTTGCAAAAGCAGCCGTCCCCGGCGGGCAAGGCAGTCTGCCTCGCACGTCAGGGACAAGCGATGGACGGCACCCGGGCATCCGACGCCGGCTATGCAGGTCCAGCGGCGGCTTCCGGGGATCTGTCACCAGGGCTGGAGCCCCAGCAACCTTTCTCCAAGCGGGGTCAATGTCGCCGTTTCGGCGTTTTTCCTTTCCCAGTTCCGAGGATCTCCGGGGAAGTCCGGCCGGTCGGGATGATCGAGCTCGCGCCACAGGCGAATGCGCTCGTTGCGTTCGGCGACATTGTCGTAATCGGACGGATACATGGAGATATATTGCGCCATGCGCACACGGTTGTCGGAATGGTTGGGCCTCACACCATGCGCCAGCAGCGAATTGAAGATCAGAAGGTCGCCGGGCTCCATCGAGATGTTCTCGCGATCCAGGCCGGTCATGTCCGGCAACAGCGGATTGCGGTCTTCGGGCTGGGTCTTTTCCCATTCCTCGAAATGTTCAAACAGATAGGGCACCGCCTGGAAGCCGCCCGTCTCGTGGTCCTGCTTCTTAAGGCTCAAGACCCCTTGAACACCAATCGGTTGCGGGCGCTGCTTCGTGTCGACATCCCAGTGGATGAAACCTTCGGGATTGCCTTTCTCCCGCTTTGGCGGATTGAGGTTGGCACGATCAATGGCAACCCAAAGATCCTCGCGATCCCAGATGTCCACGAAAGCGTCGTAGACCCGCTGCTCCATGCGGTTGTCCCAGAGATACTGGTGATTGTAGATCTCGACCATGCCGGCATTGTTGAGTTCCTTGCGGACGTGCGGACGGCGTTCCGGAGCGTACCAGGTCGATGGATCATCCGGATCCTTCTCATCGAACTCCCAGAGCAGATCGGCCAACCGGTCGGCATTTTCCAGCGGCACGGCCTGCCGGACGATGACATACCCCTTGGTGATCCAGTGGTGCCAGTCGGATTGGCTCAGCACCCTGAAAGGCAGGGTTTTCTCGATGTCCTTGAGTTGGGTCGTTACCTTCTCGCTGACCGGATGGCTGATTTCGGCGGCGGTTGGCTGCATGGTCTTCCTCCTCCCTTTCCCGGCTTTCATGTCCCTGTGTCCGGGTTGATGAACGCAATTCTAGAACCGAACCGGCATCCGGTGTTGTATTCGCGTGGCCCAAATTGATACTATTCTGGCGCCAGCAGGAGAATGACGCCCGATGAAGCCCTTTCTGGAGACCTTGCCGCGCCAGCCCGACTCGTCGCTTGCCATGCTGAACCGCCGGCTGGAGACGGCAATCCCCTTCGAGTGGCACCACCATCCCGAATACGAACTGACGTTGACGCTGAATTCGCGCGGCCAGCGGTTCATCGGCGATCATGTGGGCGACTACGACGACGAGGACCTGGTGCTCGTCGGGCCGAACCTTCCGCATACCTGGGCGTCACACCAGGCGATCGACGGGACCTCGCCGCATGTCGCGCTGGTAATATGGTTTCATCCGGAGTGGGCGGACTCCGTGGCGCGCGACTTCATAGAATTCAGGAGCATCGGCAACCTCCTGGCCCGCGCCGGCCGAGGATTGTCCTTCCCGCCGGAGGCAGCCGCCGCCGTCCGCAGCCGGTTCGAGCTGTTTTTCGATCAATCGGCCGCCGAGCGCCTGCTCACCCTGATGAACATTCTCGATCACCTGAGCGGCGCCCCGAACCCGCAACCGCTCGCAAGCGCCCCGGTCTCGCTGGACGGTGTTTTCGAAAGCCGCGAACGCATCGACCGGGTCCTGACCCATGTCCACGCGCAGTACACCAAGGCCATCACCTTGCCGGAACTCGCCGATGTGGCAGCCCTCAGCGTCTCCGGATTGCACCGGCTGTTTCGCAAGCACACGCAGGGAACGGTCAGCGATTATGTCCGGGCCCTGCGGATTGGCGACGCGGCCGCGCGGCTGTCTAGTACAAACCAGCCAGTCGCTCACATCGCGGCCGCCGTCGGCTATGGCGCACTTGCCAACTTCAACCGTCAGTTCAAGGCCGCAAAAGGCATGACGCCGCGCGATTACCGGGCGCATTTTCGGCAGGGTTGAACCGTCCGCCGCCGAAAACATCGTCAGGTGCGTTTCAGAAATCAGCGGCGCTCGGCGCAAAGAACCGGCATTTTGTGGAGACGGAAAAGGGGCTTGTTTGCAGCTCTGTCCAAGCCACGACCAAGAAAGGTACTTCACGCAATTGTGCACCGGACAGATGCCCGCCCGAAGCCTTCAGACCGGTCTCCCCTGGACCGGCATACCACAGAAATGACAAGGCCCCGGGAGTATGCAAGGTTGCGCCTGCGAGACCTGAATACTCACGGCACGTTGCCACTCCCCCGGAACCACACCGAATGTCCTCACCTGCCCGTTCACCGGTCGCACTTGCCTTTGGCGGGTTTCTGGCTCTGGCCGCTGCCATGGGGATCGGCCGCTTCGTCTATACGCCCGTTCTGCCGTTCATGAGCGAAGCCTTGAACCTGCCGGCAGGCGATGCCGGCCTGATCGCGTCGGCGAATTTTCTCGGCTACCTTGCAGGCGCCCTCGCGGCTGCCTCCCGTTCCCTGTCCGGCAGTCCCCGTCTCTGGTTTCTCGGCGGCCTGCTGGTCAGCGCGCTGACAAGCGCGGCCATGGCGGCGACAACCTCCCTAACAGTTTTTTTCCTGATCCGCTTTGCAAGCGGCATTGCCAGTGCCTTTGTGCTGGTATTCGCGACCACGCTCGTCATGGAGCGACTCACGGCCACGGGCAAAGCGGGCCTTTCCGCGCTGCACTTTGCCGGGGTCGGCTCCGGCATCGCGTTTTCCGCGTTGATGGTCGCGGTGGTGGCGGATCTTTCGGCGGATTGGCGGATGCTCTGGCTGGCCAGCGCTGCCGGAACGCTTCTGTTCCTGGTGGGAGCGGCCTGTCTGGTGCCTTCGCACGCACTGGTGCAAGTCGGCACTGCCGGCGGGCCCACCGGCACAGTCGCGGCATCGCCCGGCGCGGCGCGCAGCCGGCTTCGGCTGATCCTGGCTTACGGTCTGTTCGGATTCGGCTATGTCATCACGGCAACATTCGTCAACACCATCGCCCGCGCGGCCCCTGCCCTGCAGCCGACGGAACCATTCGTGTGGCTCACCGTCGGACTGTGCGCGGCACCCTCGATCTTTCTCTGGAACACGATAGCCGTCCGTCTGGGGACCCGCAGGGCGTTCGCGCTGGCCTGCCTGCTCGAAGCCGTCGGGGTCGCCCTGACCGCCCTGACCCTTCACCCGGTCCTGTTTCTGGTTGGCGCCGGCCTGCTCGGAGCAACCTTCATGGGGATCACCGCGCTCGGGCTGATGGAAGCACGACGCCAGGCGACCGCCGGAGGGCCGGCGGCGATCCGCCAGATGCTTGCGGTCCTGACCGCCAGCTTCGGCCTGGGCCAGGTCGCCGGTCCCTGGTTCGCCGGGATGCTGCACCACGCCACCGGGTCCTTTGCTGCCCCGTCGCTGGCGGCTGCCGCCGCATTGCTGCTGGCAGCCGCCCTCGTCATCCGCTGACCGGCTTTCCAGGCGCCGGCCACAATCAATGTTCGTGACATTCAGGCGTGGGAAAAGTCCCAGTAGAGCTCGCGTGCGCGCGCGGCGATCGGACCGGGTTGCAGATCCTGATCCTCGATCCGCTTGACCGGCGTCACCTTGTTGTAATTGCCGGTCGAGAAAATCTCATCGGCCTGCAGGAACTCGCCATATTCCATGGTCCGTTCAAAAACCTCATAGCCGGAGGCGCGCAACAGCTGGATCACGCGCTGGCGGGTGATCCCGTTCAGGAAGGTCCCGTTCGGCGCAGGCGTGTGCACCTTGCCGTCCCTGGCAATGAAAACGTTGGCGGACGTCAGTTCGGCCACATTGCCGAGCATGTCGCGCACCACCGCATTGTCGAAACCGCGTTCCCTGGCTTCCACCATCGCCCGTGCATTGTTGGGATAAAGGCAACCGGCCTTGGCATTGACCGGCATCGATTCCATGGTCGGGCGCCGGTAGGGCGACAGCGTGATGCTGATGGCCGCGTCCTTCGGCGTCATCGGTGCATCGAACAGGCACAGACAGAAGCGGGTGCTGTCCGGGTCACCTGTTATGACCCCCGGACCATCGTTTTCCAGCCAGTACATCGGCTTGACGTAAATCTGCTGATCGCTGCCGAATTTCTTGCAGCCTTCCCTGGTCAGCTCGGCCATCTCCTCGGCACGCAAGGTCGGCTTCATGCCAAGTGCATAGGCTGAATCGTTGACCCGGCGGCAGTGAAGGTCGATATCCGGCATCACCCCTTCGAAAAAGCGGGCACCGTCAAAAACACTCGAACCGAGCCAGGAAGCATGGGTACGCGGCCCCATGATCGGCGGATTGCCTTCATGCCAGGTCCCGTCGATCCAGGTCCAGGTGTCACTCAATCCGCGCATGTCAGTTGCCTCTCCCGCTATGTGTTTCCGATGAGGAGCCGACACAACACCCGCCGCCTCCCGGCGTCAACAGCTTAGCGATTTTTATGAAAAAGTTGTTGTCTTTCTTCTACCTGCACCGGACTTCAGGGATGGATTTACCCTCAAGCCGCTTGATGACGAATGATTTTTCCGGGACGCGCGGCGCTTCCAGATGCGGCAGCAACAATAACCACGCCGCAGTCGCCGCGGCTTCATCCACGGAACGGCAGTTGACTCGCCCCACTAATTGTTCTCTTTATGTTCCGCCTCATCTGGAGACCATGACATGGAACAACGCATTTCAATGATCACGCTTGTGGTCGATGACATCGCAGAGACACGACGTTTTTTCGAAGACGGCCTGGGCTGGCAGGTCAACGAGGCCCCGGCACCGGACGTGGTGTTCTTTCAGGTTATCGGAGGTGCGTTCGCGCTCTACAGCCGCGCCGCGCTGGCAGATGAAATCGGCCGGGAGGTCACCGCCCTTCCGTTCGGTGCCACGACCATCGCCTGGAACAGCCGAACGGCTGAGGAAGTCGACGAGGCCTATCAGCGGGCCATCGATGCCGGCGGAAAAGCCGTGAAAGCACCTGAAAAGGCATTCTGGGGCGGCTACACCTCCTATGTGGAGGTGCCCGGCGGCCATCTGCTTGAAATTGCCTACAATCCATTCTGGCCGGTAGGCCCGGACGGCGCCGTAACGTTACCCCCACAAAAATAACCGGGGTCTCCGGCCATGGCCCGGCGCCGCATCCGGTGTTTTCCGCCAGAACAGCAGCAATCTCCGGATGCGGGGCTTCACTAAGACTTTTGTCGCACACGGCGGCGCTTGACGCATGATCCATCAGGCTGTTCTCTTCCGCGGTTTCCGGAACAAGGCTTGGAGGTCCCGTTATGGCGCATGCCGCCTATGTATTTGATGCCTACGGCACATTGTTCGATGTGCATGCCGCGGTTCGCAAACACGCGTCAAAGCTCGGGCCCGACGCCCAAAGACTGTCCGCGCTCTGGCGTGAAAAACAACTGGAGTACTCCTGGGTGCGTGCCCTGATGGGCCGTTACGTGGATTTCTGGGAACTGACGCAGCAGGGACTGGACACCGCGTTCGCTCTGGTGCCGTCAGCCGATAAATCCCTGCGCGATGAATTGCTGAATGCCTACTGGGAACTGGACTGCTACCCGGAAGTTCCCCAGGTGCTCACCAACCTGAAGGCAAGCGGCGCCAAGATCGCCATCCTGTCGAACGGATCCCCTGCCATGCTGGAGGCAGCGGCAAAGGCGGCGGCGCTGACCGATCTGTTCGACGAAATCTTTTCCGTGGACCAGTTGAAGACATTCAAGACCGATCCGCAGGTCTACGAGATGGTTACCACCCAATTCCGCATCTACCCGGAAGAGGTCTCTTTCCAGTCCTCGAACCGCTGGGATGTCGCGGGCGCGGCCGCGTTCGGGTTCCGCACCGTCTGGATGAACCGGGCCGGCATGCCCGATGAGTATCCAGACCTTGCCCCCAAGGCGGTCCTTGCCGATCTGACCGGGCTGGCCGCGCTCGATTGAGACCTTTTCCGGAGCACATACCGGCCGGCGTACCTGCCGGCCGGCGGCCCCCCTGTGCCTTTTCCCCCGGGAGGGCGCACGGCACAAAAGTGCAGGATCTTGAAGGCGTGATGTCTTCCAGTCACCTGGGGCGCATGTCTTCAGATCTTCCAAGGCCGGCGTAAGGCAACCAAAAAACATATCATTCAGAAGATAAAATTTATTGTTTTACATTAATTTTTAAATCCAAAACGTGTTTTTCCCGTTGTGCTTCCGTACCATTCGGTATAGTGTTTCGGCAATCTGATCGACCTCGTGGAGACGGCTATGAGCACCCTTGAAGGACTGGAGCGGGACACGCGGCTGAGGCGCATCCGGCGGCTCTCGAACGCGATGAAATGGTTTGTGACGGTGTTGCTGGTACTGATGAGCGTTGCCAGTGCGATTCTGGTTTTCATGCTTCTGCTGCCCGCCTTTCTCGATGTCCCGAACGGATTGCTCGATTCGGCCGGTCTGGAGCGGAAACTGGAGGAAGTGCCGGTCGCCCAGCGCCTCGGCCTCAGCGCGATGGTCGTGTTGGCCTTCTTTCTTCTGCGCAGCATTTTCTGGAACCTCCGGCAGCTCTTCGTCCAGTTCCACGACGGAGCGTTTTTCGCCCCGGCCACTCAGGCGCACATCCTGAACGCAGGTTTCTGGCTGATTGCCTATGGCCTGTTCGATATTCTGAGCGACCCGGTCAGTTCCGTTCTCCTGACCTGGGACAATGTCCCGGGTGCACGCAGGCTTGAAGTCGAACTGAGCGGAGGCGAATTCTTCTCTCTGGTTTTTGGGGCGCTCCTGCTCGTGTTCGGCTGGATCATGCGCGAGGCTGCCTCGCTCGCGGACGAAAACCGTCAATTTGTCTGACCCCTTGCGGCGCAGACCGTCCTCCGATCGATAAAGGAACCCAATGCCGATAGTCGTGGAACTGGACGTGATGCTCGCACGCCGGAAGATGCGGTCCAGGGAACTGGCGGAACGCATCGGCATCACGGAGCAGAATGTGTCCCTGCTCAAGTCGGGCAAGGTGAAAGGCATTCGTTTCGATACGCTTGAGCGGATCTGCGCTGCGCTCGAGTGCCAACCCGGCGACATTCTCGTCTACCAGCAGCCCGCTGCACCGAAAGACTGATCCTCCCGGGTGATCGCCACCGGCCAACGCGAACGCCCGCCAGCCCCGCGCAAGTTTCAACCGGTATCTCCAACCCTGGAGAGTCCGACGACACCCAGGTTGAGACAGGCAAGGCCCGCTGGAATGCAACAGACCCATTTTTATTCGGAAGACCGGCCCACCCCTGCGACCAGAACCCGTCTGCGGTCCGGCAAACTGTTCGATCTGGACAAGAAGCCGATCTGCGAATGCACCCTGTATGATCTGGAAGACGGCGATATCGGCATTGTCGTGCCGGAAACCGAGCTGTCCGTACCGGACCGGGTCCTCATTCAGGACGACAAGGATCTGACTTTGGCATTCACCCAGATCTGCTGGCGCATGGGCCCTTATCTCTTCGGCGCCTATCTGGAGCCGCCGATACCGCTCGGCATGACCGCGGACCGCTGACAGGATTTACTGCCGCACTCTGCTGGCCGAGCCTTTATTTTGCCTGCGGCGTCATTTCCTCGAAACAGACCAGTTCCGGATCGGCCGGGTCCCAGGAAAGCGCGCGCGACACGTAGATGGCCCGCTCCGGCGTGACGCTCTCCGGATCGTCCAGAGACGACGCCCGGACGACCACGAGCCCCTCCATACCGCCGCGCGTATGATAGAGCGCACTGCCGCAGACGGGACAGAACCGCCTGTTGATGGTCCGGCCGCTGTCGGCGGTCTTTTCGTATTCGGTAACCGTGCCCGTCAGAGAAAAGGCTTCTTGCGCAAAGACGCTGTGGGTCGCGTGCCCTGTGCCGCCGATCCTGCGGCAGTCGCCGCAATGGCATTTGACCGTGATCGTCGGCGGCGCTTCGCAGACATAGCGCACCGCCTCGCACAGGCACCCTCCGGTCAGTTTTCGGGACACTGCCTGCTCCTGCGATCTTGAACTATTCGGCCGCTTCCGCCGAACCGTAACCGAGCTGCTCGTTCAGTTTGCCGATCAGCCCGATCGCCGCTTCGGCAATGACGGTACCGGGAGGGAAGATCGCCGCCGCGCCGTTGCTGTAGAGTTCGTCGTAGTCCTGTGGCGGCACGACGCCACCGACAACGATCATGATGTCTTCACGGCCCTCGTCGGCCAGTGCCTTCTTCAGGGCCGGAACCAGGGTAAGATGGCCTGCCGCCAGCGACGACACGCCGACAACGTGCACGTCGTTCTCGACGGCCTGACGGGCCGCTTCTTCCGGCGTCTGGAACAGCGGACCGATATCAACGTCGAAGCCGAGATCTGCGAAGGCGGAGGCAATCACCTTCTGCCCCCGGTCATGACCGTCCTGGCCCATCTTGGCGACCAGAATACGCGGCCGGCGGCCATCGTTGTCCTCGAAGACCTCGACCAGTTTCCGAACCTTTTCCATCGTTCCGGACATGGCTCCGGCCTCCCGCTTGTAGACCCCGGCAATCGACTTGATCTCGGCCTTGTGCCGGCCGAACACCTTTTCCATCGCCATCGAAATCTCGCCAACCGTGGCCTTGGCCCGCGCGGCCTTGACGGAAAGATCCAGCAGATTGCCCTCGCCGGTCTCCGCGCACACCGTCAGCGCATCGAGCGCGGCCTGCGTCTCCGCCTCGTTGCGCTCCTCGCGCAGGCGCTTCAGCTTGTCGATCTGGGCTGCGCGGACCTGGCCATTGTCGACCTTCAGCACATCGATCTGCTGTTCGCTGTCGGGCTTGTACTTGTTGACGCCGACCACGGTCTGGCTGCCGCTGTCGATGCGGGCCTGTGTCTTGGCGGCGGCTTCCTCGATACGCAGCTTCGGAATGCCCTTCTCGATGGCTTTCGCCATGCCGCCGAGCTCTTCCACCTCGCGGATATGCGCCATCGCCTTTTCGGCCAGGTCGGCGGTCAGCTTCTCGACGTAATACGACCCTCCCCAGGGGTCGATCACCTGGGTCGTGCCGCTTTCCTGCTGCAGGAACAGCTGGGTGTTGCGCGCGATGCGTGCGGAGAAATCCGTCGGCAGGGCGAGTGCCTCGTCAAGCGCATTGGTGTGAAGCGACTGGGTATGCCCCTGCGTTGCCGCCATCGCCTCGACACAGGTGCGGGTCACGTTGTTGAACACGTCCTGGGCCGTCAGCGACCAGCCGGATGTCTGCGAATGGGTCCTGAGGGACAGGGACTTCGGGTTCTGCGGCTGGAAGTTCTCTTCCATCAGCGTCGCCCAGATCAGCCGGGCCGCGCGCAGTTTGGCGACTTCCATGAAAAAGTTCATGCCGATCGCCCAGAAGAACGACAGGCGCGGCGCGAACTGGTCGATTTCCATGCCCGCGGCCACTCCGGCGCGGGCGTATTCGATCCCGTCGGCGATCGTATAGGCCAGTTCCAGATCCGCCGTCGCGCCGGCTTCCTGCATATGATAGCCGGAGATGGAGATCGAATTGAACCGCGGCATGTTCCGCGACGTGTACCTGAAAATGTCGGAGATGATCCGCATCGACTGCTTCGGCGGGTAGATATAGGTATTGCGAACCATGAACTCCTTCAGAATATCGTTCTGAATGGTGCCCGACAGGTCCTTTTGCGCCACCCCCTGCTCTTCCGCCGCCACGATGTAGAGCGCCAGCACGGGCAGGACCGCGCCGTTCATGGTCATCGACACGCTCATCTTGTCCAGCGGAATTCCGGAAAACAGCGTGCGCATGTCATAGATGCTGTCGATGGCCACACCGGCCATGCCGACATCGCCGGCAACCCGGGGATGATCGCTGTCATAGCCCCGGTGGGTGGCAAGATCAAAGGCGACCGACAGGCCTTTCTGGCCGGCCGCCAGATTGCGCCGGTAAAAGGCGTTGGAATCCTCTGCCGTCGAAAAGCCCGCATATTGGCGCACCGTCCAGGGCTGCTGAACATACATGGTCGGATAGGGCCCGCGCAGGTAGGGCGCGAGGCCGGGCCAGGTGTCCGGGGGTTTCAGTCCCTCCAGATCGGCCGCCCGGTACACCGGCGGCACCGCGATCCCTTCCGGTGTCAGCCAGGGGTCGGTGCCGGTGGATACGGCTTCCTCGGGATGGGTCTGAAACGGTCTGTCCGCGTAGTTCGGGATCCGGCTCATTGTTGGACCTCCAGATTTGAAAACTCCGCGCCGTGGATCTCTTCCAGCTTCTGCTGGACGTCCCGCAGCAAGGCGAGCAGATCGCACCCGGCATGGAGATAGCCTGCGATACCGGCGCCGGAATAAGCCGCCTCGTGCGGGCCCCGCCGGCCGGCAAGGAGAAGATGCCGCGCACCGGCGCTGCTCAATGCCTGCGCCGCTGCCACCGCCTGATCGTCATAGACCTCGTCGGAAGAGACCAGACAGGCAACAACCGCTCCACTGTCCTTGAACGCCCGGACCAGATCATCAAGGCTGGCATGCACGGCGGGACCAACGGTCTTCAATCCGCCGGTGGCAAAGGCATTGGTCGCCCAGCTCGCCCGGGTGGCGAACTGCGTCGCGCTGCCGAGACTTGCCAGAAACACCTTCGGCACGATGGCTTTGCGGAGTTCAAGATCCTCCGCGCTGCTGCGCAGATCCTCAAAGGGTTCCGACAACCGTCCGCGAACGAGTTTCGGCAACCCGGTATCGCGCGGCAGCTTGTCCAGCCGCATGCCCAGATCGTGCAAGTGGCCGCCCTGAAGCGCCAGCTTGCGCAGGGCGGTCAGTCGCTCCCCGTCTCCCGGGGCGGGCAGGTCTGGCAAAGACGGAGCGAATCCGGCCAGATCGGCCGGGTTCGCCGCCAGAACCGCGACCGTCTTTTCCGACAGGTCGGGAAATTCGCTCACGCCCGTGATCGGCCGTTTGCGGCGGGCAACATCGCGCGCACTTTCGTTCCGGGCGGCATCGATCCGGCGATGAACAAGCCCCTGCCGGATCGCCTCCATCAGACCGCCCGCCGCCTCGATTTCCTGAAACAGGCCCCATGCGGCCTCGCAGAACTTGTCCGTCCGGTCCTCGATCGCACCCGATCCGGCCGCGGGATCCGTGACTTTCGCGAGATTGCTCTCTTCCAGAAGGATCGACTGGGTGTTGCGTGCCAGCCTGCGCGCAAAACCGTCGGGCAAACCGACGGCAAGGGTATGCGGCAGCACACAGATGCTGTCCGCCCCGCCGACACCGGCCGCAAAGGCGGCAACCGTGTTGCGCAACAGGTTGACCCAGGGATCCCGCCGGGTGAGCATTCTGTAGGACGTGCTCATGTGCACGGGCATCGGCGTCTTCGGCAGGCCGGCGCCGTCCAGGACGTTCGACCAGAGCGCCCGGATGGCGCGGGCTTTCGCAATGGTGCCGATCTGGTCCGCATCCGCGATCACGCTCAGGGAAATGCGCTCGGACCATGCCTCGGGCGCAAGCCTGGTGCCTTCCAGCATGCGCAGATGGGCCGTCGCCGAGGACAGCACCAACGCCAGTTCCAGCGCGGCAGGCGCCCCGGCTTCATGCCAGATCCGGCCATCGGCCTTCATCATGCGCAGCGGGCTGCCAAAATCATGCGCGGAAACGATCGCATCGCGAAAATGCCTGAAGGCATCCTCCATGTCGATCAGGGCGACGCCGTTGGCCGCGATCCATCCGTAGGGGTCGAACCCCGCGGTGATGCGCACGCTCGCCGGATCCAGCTGTTTCTTTTCAAGATAGGCAAGCAACAGGGCCAGTATCTCGATGTTCTCGCGTCCCGCCTCGAAACGCAGATCGATCAGGTCGAGCTGCACGTTTTCGAAAAGCGCTTCCATCCCGGCAAGGTCGTCAATCTGAATGCCATTGCCATAGGCGGCAGCGGCATTTGAGAAAACCAGATCCAGGCCGGCTGCCCCGCCTTCGAGGTCTTCGAGAATCTGCTCGTTCGCAGCGCGCGCATCCGGAATGTCAATCCGCTGAACGACGGACCAGTCCTGTTGCGGCGGCCGCAAGGCGATCGCCGGGCGGTCCGTGCGCCGTCCATAAAGCGGGGCAATGTCCAGGCCGTCCCCGGTCGTGGCGAACAGTTTCTGCCGCGGTGCCCCCTTGAGCGCCTTGTCGACGGCGCCCCACCAGGCGTCTTCGTCGGCGGCATAAAAACGATCTGGACCGGAAAAGCTGTTGGGCATTGTCGTCATCTCCCTTGTCCCGTTTTAGTCCCTGCCCGCGAACCTTGGCAACTCAGCACAAAGGGTAAATTGCCTGCTCCCGGGCCGCATTTCAGGCAGGCTTTCGGCGCACGCGCAAAGAATCAAGATCGCCTTTACTTAGCCTGGCAGCTTAACAGTCGAAAGAAGCTCGAATTTGCCGCCCGCTGCAGAGCAATCGGCGACGCGGATCTATTGCCCTGCAACATAATTCGAAGGTTCAGATGCTAAATGCCAATTTTTTGGCGGAATAAGCTAAATTTGCCAGTTTTCCCTATTGGTACGATCATCAATTGTATTGTAGCGTATAGGGGCTGACGCATGGGAAATTCTATCCCCATAACAAATGCGCGGCAACCGGCCCGGTACAGACCTGAACAGGCTTGAGACGGGGTGCGGTTCACCCATCAGCGACTGACCGGCTCTTGCCGGGCCAGTTGCAAAAAAGCGGCATCTAAAGCCGCACCTAGGACGTGCACAATGCTTGACCAAGCAGAACTGAAGAGCAAGCTGAGAGCAATCTCGGAAGCCAACGCAGCCCATCATGTTCTCGACATCCTGGAATCAAATCTCAGGCGTATGGGGGCAACACATATTCTCATCACCGGCCTGCCGATGCCGAACCGCCCGATCGACAACCTTGTCCAGCGGTTCCGGTGGCCCGACCAGCGCAATGACGGGATCGAAAGCACCTCGCTTTCGGCCAACGACAGCGCCCTCATGCTGGGCCTGGGATCGAACCGCGCGCGGGTCTGGACCATCTCCGCAGGTGATATGGAGCATTCCGACCTGCTGGCTTCCGCAGGTGAAGGCAGCCAGATCGTCGTGGTTCCGGTCACGGAACTCTATCCGTTCCAGGCATTTGTCTTCGCAAGCGGCCCATCGCTCCAGGCCAACAAATACGACCTGACCAATCTGGAAGCGCTCTCGGCAGCCGCCTTTTCCCGTCTGAGGGAACTTGGCGTCATTTCCGGCCAGCGTCCGGGTGCCCTGTCGACCCGCGAGCGCAGGGTTCTGGAACTGACGGCTTACGGCAAGACCGCGGGCGAGATCGCCGAAGTGCTCGAGATCTCCCAGCGCACCGTCCACGCCCATCTGCAGAACGCCAGCGTCAAGTTGAATGCATCCAACAAGACCCACACCGTGGTCGAGGCGCTTCGCTACGGTCAGATCAGCGTCTGAAGCCTGTGAAAATCCGGCCGACTGACAGCCGTCGGACCAAAAAAAGGCGCGCCCCCCGGCGCGCCTTAATCGTATGACAAACCTTCGACCGGTCAATCCGGGCAAGTGCAGCGACGCTGCGCGCTGACCCGGAACCCAGCACATCAGCCGCGCCTCAGGCGCGTCAAAAAGCCACTAAATCAAACGCTTGAAGGAAATGGTGCTCGCTGCCGCTCGCGCTGATCCGCTGGATCCCGGGTCGGTGCGCAGCCTTGGCTGCACTTGCCCGGGATGACGGCCCAGATGTTTGTCACCGGTCTGAGGCGCGCCCCCGGCGCGCCTTTCGTGTTTCAGAACCTGACCTGAGCCCGGCGGGACCTCAATAGGTCATCATCGGCGGCAATTCCTTGGCCTGGTCGACCCATTTGGTCACCTGGCTTTCGCTCGGAACCTGGCGCACGAGTTTCTTGGTCTCGTTCACCTCTTTCATTTTCTCCGCCAGGTTGACCGCATTGCGGTTCCTGAGTTCCTTCACCGTGTCGACGCCGGCGGCTTCCAGGAGTTCCGAATATTCCTCGCCAACACCGCTGATCCGCATGAGATCGGCCATGTTGGCCCACTTCAGAAGTCGCTTGCCTTCGATACCCGTTTCGGTTTCAAGAGCCTTGCGGCCCTTCGGGTCCTTGGCGCGCTCCAGATAAGCTTCCGTTGTCTTGATGCCGACTTCACCCAATTTGGCTGCGTAAGTCGGACCGATGCCCTCGATTTCGGCGATGGAATAAGACATCCGCACAGAACTCCCTTTAGACCGGCGATAGAACTCTGGGGCAGTCAGACGATTTGGCTCAATCCCGGAATTTTTGAAATCACTTCATCCACAACGTCTTCCCCTGCTTTTTCCTTAGCATAGGAAACGAGTTCTTTGACAACACTTTGCACGCCGTCCATATCCAGTCCGGCATTTGTCAACTCATTTAATGCCGCCATGGCGCCCATGCCACCGCCCATCATGCTGCCGAGGCCGCCCAACAGGCCGCCGCCGCCGGACTGCTCGCGCGCCGCGACCAGTTCCGAAGCACCTGGCAAGGCATCGAAAATAAGCTGCATCTTGTCTTCCGGGCCTTCCTTGTTGAGGAAACCGAGAATAATGCCGATCGCATTTTTCGAAACATCTTCATCGATGCCAGCGGCCGCCATGACCCTTTTGATGAGCTCTTCCATGGAAATCTCCTGATCACAATTCCGCGCCCGATTCCCCGGCGCTCCATTTGGCTCCTCTATACAAGCGACAGGCCGTGTCCGTCGATAATCATTTCGCACAGGTCACCAGGCCAATGCCATTTCATCGTCATCTGCGGGTGGGAGCCTAAACTGGTTCCATTGACCGCAGGATGTTCTAGTCTGCGAAAACACAGATGGATTCGGGGGAAAAGGTGACGGCACGAGACAAGATCTTCATCGGCGCGAGCGACCGGGACGAAACCCTGACGCTGAAGCTCGCCAACCGTCACGGCCTGATTGCCGGCGCGACCGGGACCGGCAAGACCGTGTCGCTGCAAATTCTGGCCGAAGGATTTTCACGGGCTGGTGTTCCCGTCTTCTGTGCCGACATCAAGGGAGACCTGTCCGGCCTGGCCACGGCCGGCATTGCCAAGGATTTCCTGGAAAAACGCGCCAGGGAAGTCGGACTGGGCAAGACCTATACGTATGAATCCTCTCCGGCTGTATTCTGGGATCTCCTTGGCGAGCAGGGCCACCCGATCCGCACGACCGTCTCCGAGATAGGCCCTCTGCTGCTGGCCCGCCTGCTGGAGCTCAACGACACCCAGGAAGGCGTCCTGAACGTCCTGTTCGAACTGGCCGATGACGAGGGCATGCTGCTGCTCGATCTGAAGGACCTGCGCGCCATGCTGGCCCATGTGGCCGAGCGCTCTTCCGAACTCTCGACCATCTACGGCAATGTGTCCAAGGCATCGGTCGGCGCCATTCAGCGCCGCCTGCTGGTCCTCGAACGGCAGGGCGGCGAGAATTTCTTCGGAGAACCGGCGCTGGATATCCGCGATCTCATCCGGACCGCTCCCGACGGGCGCGGTGTCGTCAATATCCTGGCCGCCGACAAGCTCATGACCGCGCCGCGCCTTTATGGCGTTTTTCTGCTCTGGCTTCTGTCGGAACTCTTCGAGGAACTGCCGGAAGTCGGCGATCCGGACAAGCCGCGTCTGGTCTTCTTCTTCGACGAGGCGCATCTTCTGTTCTCCGATGCGCCCAAGGCCCTGATCGAAAAAGTGGAACAGGTTGTCCGCCTGATCCGCTCGAAGGGCGTTGGCGTCTATTTCGTGACCCAGAACCCGCTCGACGTGCCTGAAACGGTGTTGTCGCAGCTCGGCAACCGCATTCAGCACGCGCTGCGTGCCTTCACCCCGCGCGACCAGAAGGCTGTGCGCGCAGCCGCCGAAACCTTCCGTCCCAATCCCGATCTCGACACCGAACGCGTGATCACCGAGCTCGGCGTTGGCGAGGCCCTGGTCTCGACCCTCGAAGGCAAGGGCATTCCATCGGTCGTTCAGCGCACCCTGATCCGGCCGCCCTCCTCCCGCCTCGGTCCGGTGACCCAGGCCGAACGGCGGTCCCTGATCCAGTCAAGTCCCGTCTTCGGCGTCTATGACCGCACCAAGGACCGCATATCCGCCTACGAGATCCTGCTCGGCCGCGCGGAGGAAACACAGCGCCAGGAGCAGCGCCGCCAGGAAAAGGACGACAGCTTCGCACGCAAGCACGGCGAACCCCGGCGCTCGCGGACCGGCTTCCAGTTGCCCGATTTCGGACGCGACGACCGGCCGCGGCGTGAAAGCCGGAGCCAGCGCAGCAACCGGCGCAGCCGCAGGGATTCCGTTTTCGAGGCGGGTCTCAAATCCGCCGCCAGAAGCCTCGGTACCACGCTCGGCAAGGCCCTGGTCCGGGGCCTGCTCGGTTCGCTCAAACGCGGCAATTGAGCCGGGACCATGGAAAATCCGGCACCCCGCCCCCTGGAGGTGGAACGCAAGGCCCTGGCCACCGGCAAATGGGCCAACCTGTTCATGGCCATCGCCGGCCTCGTGACGGCATGGGCCTCCCGCTCCGACGCCATGCTGGTGGACGGGCTCTATTCCGCGGTGAATTTCGTCTCTGCCATGGCTGCTGCCCGGATCGGCGCCCGTGTCGGCCTGCCGCCGACCCGTGCACGGCCCTGGGGACACGATTTCGACGAAGTGCTGTATGTCACCTTTCGCAGCCTCATCCTGATCGGTGTGCTTGTCTTCGCGGCCTATGTCTCCGGAGCAAAGATCTGGACCTTCTTTTCCGGCGGAAGCGTGCCCGAACTCGTCTTCGGTCCGATCGCGGTCTATGCCGTGGTGATCGTCGCCATCTGTCTCGGCCTGGCCGCCAACTACCACCGCGCCTACCGCAAGGCGGGAAAACGCAGCACGATCCTGAAGACAGAGGCACGCGCGGCCCTCATCGACGGCGCGCTGAGTCTCGGCTCCGGCGCCGCGCTCCTGTCCCTGCCCTTCCTGGAAGGCACCGTGCTGGGCCCCTACGTTCCGATCGGAGATGCCGTGATCGTCCTGGTCCTGATTCTGGCGATCATCTGGCAGCCCCTTGCAGCCTTCCGTGAAACCCTTGCCGATCTCGCCGGTGTCAGCGCCCCCGGCAACACATACGCCAAGGTGGCACGCAGCGCGCGCGACCTGGCAAGGGAAAACCGTTTCAGGTTCCGCCGCGCCGCTGTCCTGCAGGCCGGGCGCATGCATTTCGCCGCCGTCTATATCGATCCGGAGCGTCCCGTGTCCGCGAGCGATGTCGATGCCTTCCGCGACGCTCTGGCCGCCCGCCTTGAAGACAGGATCGGTCCGACCCGCGTGGAAGTGATCATGACGGCGAACGATCTCGTGAAATCCACCTGAGACACATCGGCAAGCCGGATGCCGGCACGGTTCCGCTGGGTAACTGGATGGTTACCCCTGGGTATTAATACTGTGGTCTTGTCAGAATCAGATGGTGCAGCATGAGAACGCGTACAGTCCGGACCCATTCTCACAAAGGTTCCAGCTCCGCGGAGCGCATGGCCATGCCTCAAAGTCCCCGGGCCGTTCTTGTGTTGGTCCTGGCGCTGCTGACGGCCCTCGCCGGCGCGCCTGCCTCGGCCCTGTCGCAGACACCTGACGGCAATCGGATCCTGAGCGAAGAACGCTCCGGAGCACTTGCCCCCGACCGGGTGGAGATCGCCCGCAACTATCTCCGGGACAATCCGATTTCGCCGCCGGACACGACCAGCCCCCGCGCGACCCTTGAAAGTTTCGTCTTCATCATGAACGAGGTGAATACGCTCTGGAAAAGAATTCGCACCTCCTATGGCAACAGCAATCGCTTTTTCCTGACGAATGAGGAAAGGACACAGCAGCTTCTTGTGCGCGCGCTGCTGGGAAAGGCGGCGCAGACGTTCGACCTCAGCGAAATTCCCGTGACCTCGCGGGAAAATGCCAGCATCGAGATCGCCCTGCAACTGCAGGAAATTCTGGACAGGATCCCGAAACCGGTGTTCGCCGAAGTGCCCGGCGCCCGGGCCGGCAGTTTTCTGAACACGGGCGGCAATACCGATCTGCCCGATCTCTGGACCGTTCCGGGAACCAGCATCAGCATCCTGCGCCAGGAAACCGGCGAACTGCGTGGCCACTACCTTTTCTCCAGGAAATCCGTCGCGCGCATCCCCGAGGACTACGCCATCGTGCGCGCGCTCCCGCTGCAGGCAGACCGGGGCGAGGATCTCTTCGAGCATTACATCTACACCCCCGGAAATCTGATTGCGCCGATCTGGTACGACATCATCCAGGCCGGGCCGGATTGGCTGAACCGTCATTTCGCCGATCAGGCCTACTGGCAATGGCTTGCGCTGTTCATTCTGCTCCTGCTCTACGCGGTGGCGTTTGGTCTCTACATCCGCTGGCGCAAATGGCGTGCGGTGTCCGTGGACGAACGAAAACGCATCCTCCAGTCGATCGTCACCCCGGTGCTTGTGGTGGTCGCGGCGAATTTCTTCCGCTTTCTGTGCGAGGATCAGATCAACATTACGGGAACGACGCTCGTCGCGGTCGCCACGACAACCACCGCCATCATCTGGTCAGCAGCGGCCTGGCTGGTCTACCAGGTCCTTCAATTGCTGTATGTGGGCGTCGTCAGCACCTCCAGCAATGCGCAGGAAGGGCTTGATGCAAGCCTGTTGCGCACGGGCATCCGCGTGTTTTCCCTGGCGGTCGCCCTGGTGGTGCTGGGATATGGCGCAACACAGATCGGCATTCCGATATACGGCGTCATTGCCGGCCTCGGCGTCGGCGGTCTGGCCATCGCCCTGGCCGCGCAGCCGACAATCGAGAACCTCATCGGCGGCATCATCCTCTATGCGGACCGCATGGTGCGTGTCGGCGAATATTGCCAGTTCGACGAACTGGCCGGAACGGTTGAATCCATCGGCATCCGCTCGACCCGCATCCGTGCGCTCGACCGGACCTTGATCACCATCGCCAATGCGGATCTGGCCAAGCGCAAGATCATCAATTTCAGCCAGCGGGACCAGTTCCACTTCCGCCACCAGCTCCCCCTGCGCTACGAAACCGAACCGGACGTCCTGAAGACCGTCATGGCCTCGATCCGGTCCTACCTTGCCGGCCGGGACAAGGTTCTCGCCGAGACATCGCGGGTCCGGATGATCGGCTACACCGACTGCGCGGTGTCAATCGAAGTCTATGCCTACGCGCTCGCGCCGTCCTACGGTGACTTTCTGGCGATGCAGGAGGAAATGCTGTTCGACATCCGCGCGATTGTCGAAGACGGCGGATCACAGTTTGCGTTGCCCTCTTCCACGGTTTACCTGTCCCGGGACACCGGGATCGCACGCAAGACCGAGAACGGCCGCGAGGCATCTGCGGATGGACCGGACACCCGGGCCGCCTGATTTTAGCCAAAGGGCCGCAACAAAAACGGCTTCCGTTATTTTGCAAATCCATTTGCGCCGGCCGTCTTGCACTGCCCGTCGTGTTGTGGCCTTTTAGCGCTTTCCCGGATGGTCCTCTTCTGTCCGGTCCAACCCGATCAGTTCCAGTTTCAAGGATACGTCATGAGTTCCATCGACACTGTCCTGGCGCGCATCGACGCTGACCTCGACAAGAGCCTCAACCGTCTCTTCGACCTTCTCAGGATCAAGAGCATTTCCACCGATCCGGCCTTCAAGGCTCCCTGCCGCGAAGCCGCCGAGTGGCTTGCCGGGGAATTGAACGACATCGGCATCGAGGCTGCGGTGCGTGACACGACCGGGCACCCGATGGTGGTCGGCCACCGCAAATCGGGCAAGCCCGGCCCGCATGTTCTTTTCTACGGTCACTACAACGTCCAGCCGGTCGACCCGCTGGAGCTCTGGCACCAGGATCCGTTCGAACCTGCGATCAAGACCCGGGAGGACGGCAGCAAGATCATCGTCGCCCGTGGCGCGGCCGACGACAAGGGCCAGTTGATGACCTTCGTGGAAGCCGCCCGGGCCTTCATCGCCGAGACCGGAGACCTGCCGGTGGATGTCACGGTCCTGTTCGAGGGCGAGGAGGAATCCGGGTCACCGTCCCTGCATCCCTTTCTGGAAGCCAACCGGGAGGAACTCTCCTGCGATCTGGCTCTGGTCTGCGACACCGGCATGTGGGACGACCGGACCCCGGCCATTTCCGTCATGCTGCGCGGCATGGTCGGCGATGAGATCATCGTCAGGGGCGCCAGCCGCGACTTGCATTCGGGGCTTTACGGCGGATCGGCCCAGAACCCGAACCATATCGTTGCCGGCATCATTGCCGGTCTGCACGACGAAAACGGCAAGGTCACCCTGCCCGGTTTCTACGACGGGGTTATCGAGATACCGGCCGAGGTCAAGGCGATGTGGGACAAGCTGGGCTTTTCCGCCGAGGAGTTTCTCGGCAACGTCGGCCTGAAATATCCCCGGGGCGAAAAGGACCGCATGCCGCTTGAACACATCTGGACGCGCCCGACCGTCGAGGTCAACGGCATGTGGGGCGGCTACCAGGGGGCAGGCTCCAAGACGGTGATCCCGGCCGAAGCCCACGCCAAGTTCACCTTCCGCCTGGTTGGCGATCAGGATCCGGACAAGATTCAGGACGCTTTCCGCGCCTATGTGCGTTCGAAAATTCCCGCCGATTGCTCCGTGGAATTCATCGCCAAGGAAGGAAGTCCGGCGCTCCGGCTCGATTTCACGATGCCCGTGCTGGCCAAGGGGCAGAAAGCGCTCCAGGAGGAATGGAACCGGGAAGCCGCGCTGATCGGCATGGGCGGATCCATCCCGATCGTCGGCGATTTCAAGCGCATGCTGGGCATGGATTCCCTGCTGATCGGTTTCGGTCTGGAAGACGACCAGATCCATTCTCCCAACGAGAAATACAATTTGACCAGCTTCCACAAGGGCATCCGCTCCTGGGCGCGTGTGCTGGACGAACTGGCCAAGGACTGAGCACCAGCAGGGTCTCCTGCCGCACCCATCACTTCGGAGAACACACATGAGAGCCATCTGTGTCTTTTGCGGCTCAAGCTACGGCAGCCGGGAAATCTATGCCGACGCGGCGGCCAGAACGGGCCACCTGATCGCTGAGCAGGGCTACACCCTGGTCTACGGCGGGGCGAAGGTCGGCCTGATGGGCAAGGTCGCGGATGCTGCCCGGTCCGCCGGTGGCAAGGTCATCGGCGTGCTGCCCCGTGCCTTGCAGGAAAAGGAAATCGACCACGAGGGGCTGAGCGAACTGCACCTTGTCGACTCCATGCATGAGCGCAAGGCCCTGATGGCAGATCTGTCCGATGGTTTCATCGCCCTGCCCGGCGGTGTCGGCACGCTGGAGGAAATCTTCGAAGTCTGGACCTGGGGCCAGCTCGGTTACCACGGCAAACCCTGCGGATTCCTGAATATCGGCGGCTATTTCGATGATCTGATCGCCTTTCTGGACCACCAGACCCGCGAAGGCTTCACCAGGGACGTGATGCGCGCCATGGCGCAGGTCGCCGAAACGCCCGAGGACATGATCCGCCTTTTTGAAAACTACAGCCCGCCGTCCGCTCCCAAATGGATCACCAGGGAAGAGGAAACCTGAGGGGGCAGCCTTCGAAAAATTGCACGCCCCCGTGGGGCCGGCCTGCAACTGTCCACAGGCGCGCGGTCTCTCTTTGCAAACAGTGTTTTACTTGGTAAATCCCTCGAGGCTTCACCTCCCGAAGCACCAAACAATCAGTCCGAGTATCAGTATGCGTCCAAGTGCCATCGGTTTTGCGTGTCTGGCTGCTATTACAGCCGCCGCCTGTTCCCCGAACGTCGGATCTCGACGGAACTTCCGGCCGTCTGGCCCGGACGTTCAACGAGACCCTGGTCCAGATCACCGAGGACCGGATCGGCGGCATCACCGGCGACACCGTGTATGGCTCCAAGACCATCGAGGCAGCTCTGCCGGGCTTCACCACGGACGGCATTCAGACCGCAGTCGAAAACAACACCGAATGGGCTCTGGCGGCCTTCAACAGTGACGGCTTTCAGGTGCTTCAGGTCTTCAAGGGCAAGAACGGCCGGGTGCGCACCGTTCACGGCGTGACCCACCACCTGCAGGGTCCGAACGGCGAGCGCATCGGCATGACATTTTCCGAGATCGGTTCGTCGCGCGCGGATTGCCGCGTCGGCAGGAACCTCTGGCGCGGCATGGCGATCTGCGTGTCGGAGGGTCACTCGAACGTCGAACTGGTCTATGCCATCCCCGGTTATCAGGGTCCGTTCGACCGGCTGCCGGCCGAAAACGACCTGTTCGATGCCGAACTTCAGCGTATCCTGTGGACACCGAAGAGCTGACGGCCTGTCAGGCCGATCGGGCCACGCCCAGGCCGGGCCGGCGCGCCGCAGATTTATAGGGCCTCAGCCCGTTTTAACCGGCATATTGCTCAGACATGCGCCTTGGACTGCACGTCGACCTTGCCGACCGGCCGCCAGACATTCCGCATCTTCAGGGACTTCTCCGCGACATCGGCCAGATCCATCAGCATCGGCATGCCCCTGTCCTTGAGAAAGGGCAGCGATTTGAGGTCCCCGCCGGTCCAGGGCAGGAACGGGTTGCGCCGCATGTGCCAGTGGATTTCCGAGCGGACTGTCGGTTTTTCGGAGGGGGTGCGGCCGTGAAACGCAAACGTGTCGGCAACGATCAGCGTGTTTTCCGGCACTGCCATTTTCACCGGTTGCGGCAGGCCGAGGGCGGCAAGCTCATCGGCGCGGATCCGGAAGGACCCGCTGGCGTGGTGCGAGCGCGCATCCTTGGCCGCGCTCAGGGAGCACTCGTATTCCCACTCCAGCCGCTGTTTCGTCAGCTTGTGTGACCCGGGGACGAAGAAGAACGGACCGTCGTCCTCGCCGACATCCTGGAGAAACAGCCAGGCTTTCGAGGTGGCATGAAACGTGTCCGCATGTGCGTCCGACTGCGGATCCTTCTTCTTCACCTTCTGCGGCTCGACCAGCACGGTCTGAAGGAAATTGAGAGGCTGCCCGCCCTGGGACGCCGCGTAGCGAATCATGTTCAGGGCGCGCGGGTCACGCACGGCCCGGCCGAGCGCCGGATTTGCCGCAAGAACATCGGGCGGCAGCAGCGTCATGCGCGTGACGGCCTGGCCCTGTCTCATTTCCCGGGCTTCGAGCGGCTGACCGAAGACCTCTTCCCTGAGCTGCCTGTAAACGTCGTCCGGCAGGAAATCCCGCACCAGAAAATAGCCGTTTTCATCGAAAAACGCGCGCTGTTCGGGGTCCAGCAGACCGGCAAGGCTAGCACGCCGCCGCGCGGCCAGAGCGGCCGCCGTCGCGACCCGCTTCTTGTGCAGGCCCCATTCGTTGAGCCGCTCGCTGCCCAGGATCGGGTTCTTGCGCGGCGACTTGTCGGTTCCGGCAAGGCCGAGAACCCAGATGGGAGCTTTGAGATAGGACAGCGGGGACATCACAGACCATAAAATCATGTTTCGAAGTGGCTTAATCTATCGCGCCTTTTGCGACCCGTTTCAATCTTTCAATCCGTCAGAGCCGGGACTTCACCCTTTGGCGGCAGTGACCTTTGACGATTCCTGCGCTAAAGCCTTGAGCATGACACCGAAGCCAAGAACACCCGACCCTGCGCTTTTGGCGAAGGACATCACGAACGGCAACCGCGCAGCGCTTGCCCGCGCGATCACGCTGGTGGAGTCAAAGAAGGCGGATCACCGGCGGCTTGCGCATGGTCTCATTCAGGATCTGCTGCCGCTGACCGGCAAGGCCCTGCGCGTCGGCATTACCGGCGTGCCCGGTGTCGGCAAGTCCACCACCATCGACACCCTAGGTTCCAACCTGACACAAGCCGGCCACAAGGTGGCTGTCCTGGCCGTGGACCCCTCCTCGACCCGCACCGGCGGTTCGATCCTGGGCGACAAGACCCGCATGGCAAACCTCGCCGTGGACCTGAACGCCTTCATCCGGCCCTCGCCTTCGGCAGGCACCCTGGGCGGCGTCGCGGCCAAGACGCGCGAGACCATGCTCCTTTGCGAGGCGGCGGGCTTCGACGTGATCCTCGTGGAAACCGTGGGCATCGGCCAGTCGGAAACAGCCGTGGCCGACATGGTCGATTTTTTCCTGGTCCTGATGCTGCCCGGCGCCGGAGACGAGCTGCAGGGCATCAAGAAGGGCGTCCTGGAAATCGCCGACATGATCGCCGTCAACAAGGCCGAGGGCGACGGGGCGACCCGTGCCAGGTCCGCGGCGTCCGATTACCGCGCCGCGCTCCACATTCTTGCACCGAAATCGCCCAGCTGGACACCGCCCGTCATCACCATCTCGGGCCTGGCCAATGAGGGTCTGGATCATCTCTGGCAGCAGGTCGAGGTGTTTCGGGACCGCATGCTGGCGAGCGGGGAATGGTCTGAAAAGCGCAGCCGCCAACAGGTTGCCTGGATGTGGGACCTGCTGCAGCAGCGCATGCTGGAAGCCCTGAAATCCAATCCGCGCACCGCGGACCGGCTCAGGTCGCTGGAAGCAGATGTGCGTGACGGCAGGACAGCCGTGTCGCTGGCGGTCGACGAGCTTTCCGCGCTGATGGGGCTGACGGAATGACACCTGCCCGTCACAAGACCGTCCTGGTCACCGGCTTCTCGCCGTTTCCCGGCGCGCCTCTCAATCCGACGGAAAGGCTGATGCACCGCCTGGCGAAGCGGCTCGGGGTCCACCAGTGCGGGGTCCGGTTCATGTTCGAAGTCCTTCCGACCACCTGGGCGGGACGGAACGAAGTGACGGCACGGCTGCGGCGCGAGATCCGGCCGGACGCGATCGTGCATTTCGGCGTCGACGGCTCCTGCCGGACGCTCAACATCGAGACCCGCGCAGTCAACCAGGCCGTCCGGGTGCGCCCAGACGCCACCGGGCAAGCGCCCCTTCGTCCCGAACTCGACCCGTCAGCCGAACGCGCAAGGACCGCGACGCTGCCCGCCGAAGCCCTGCGTCGCGCCACGGCCGGCAGCGGCGTGCCCGTCAGGCTCTCGCGCAATGCCGGAACCTATCTGTGCAACGCCACCTTGTGGGACTCCATCGGCTCGGGCATTCCCAGTATCTTCGTCCATGTTCCCGCCCTGCCGCGGGGCCGCCGGGATACCAGACCGTCCCAGGCGCTCATCGAGGAAGCCGCCTTGCGCATTGTCAAAGAAACCGCGCGCCGCCTGCGATAGCTGTCTTCAGCCGGCCCGGTCGATCAGGCGCTCCACCTGCCCGATACAGTCTGTCGCCATGTCTGCCGAAAGACCCGCGCGGCCGAGGACGCGCAGACCGAAATAGGTGGACAGGATGCCCCGGGCGACGGCACGGGCTTCGTCTTCGGCCAAGCCGTCATCCTCGAGCGCCCTTCGAAAGCCGCCTTCCAGCCGTCGTGTCATCGCCTGCAGCCTGGCTTCCGCCTCGCCGCCGCCGGCCGCCTTGTCGATCATCGCATTGCACAGGAAACAGCCCAAGCGATCGCCGGTTTCAAGGGCTGCCTCGGCAATCCGGCCGAACAGCCCGAGGATCCTGTCCCGGCCCGAACCCTGCGCGCCGTCCCCGAGATAGGCAACGGTGCCGCTGACCACCTTGTCATTGTACCTGTCGAGCGCGGCAAGATAGACCGACTGCTTATCGCGGAAGGCCTTGTAGAAGGACCCCTTGGTGATCTCCATGGCCGACAGCAGCCCAGCCAGCGACGCTTCCTCGTAACCAACGTCCCAGAACAGCACCATGGCCTTGTCCATCGCGCGGTCGGGATCAAATTCCCTCGGTCTTGCCATCGTGTTCGCGCGCCGGCGCCCTCACATTTTCATCACCCCGGTGTCACGGGCTTGTGTTTTGTACCAATCGGTTCCTAACCGTATGTAGGACCCATCGGCGGGAACGGAAGGGTGCGCTTGATTAGGAACCAAATGGTACCGAAAAAGCCCGGACACTTCAATCGCTTCATGCCGGTGCAGTTCAAAAACGCATTGGGAGTGCTTCGGAATGATTGCAAACATGGTACGCGGCTCCATCGCCGCCCTCGTCATCGTCACCGGCCTTGTCTCAAGCGCCTTCGGCGCGGGCTTCGATGTCAACGCCACAGTGACCGGACTGGCTTTGCGCGGCGTCGACCCGGTCAGTTACTTCACCAACGGCGCCCCTCAGGAGGGCAGCATTGCCATTACGGAAGTGCACAATGGCGCCACCTATCGGTTCGTCTCGGAAGAAAACCGCGACCTCTTCAAGCAGAACCCGGCCGGCTACCTGCCGCAATATGGCGGTTTCTGCGCATTCGGCACGGCCATGGGTGTGAAGGTCGACGGCGATCCGGACCTGTGGAAGATCGTCGACAACAAGCTTTACCTGAACCTCGCACCGTCGATCCAGGAACGCTGGGTCAAGGACATCCCGGGCTTCATCGTCAAGGCGGACGACAATTGGGCAGGTCTGGAAAACACCGACCCGGGCACGCTTTAATCGGCCCGACCATTCTTTCCGAGAAATCGACGAACCGGCCGGGAGCTATCCCGGCCGGTCTTTTCTCGTCTTTGGATCTCAATGGCCACCCTTCGCGCCAATCGGCACGCCTCTTGCGGTTTCCGTCTTGAAGAACGGCAACGGGTCTCATTTCGGGACACTTACAGGCGAATGGCATCGACCATGGGACGGAAACTGCAAAAACTGAACCGCCGCGCGTTTCTTGCAGGGACGGCCTTGTGCCTTTCCGGAACGCTCGCCGCCGCGCAAATGAAGGTTGCCGACCTCCGGGGATCGATCGATTCCGAGGATCTGGGCCTGTTGCCCAACGCCGCCAGCGACCAGACCGCCCAGTTTCAGAACGCGGTCAATCGCGCCGTGGAACGCGGCCGGGCCCTGTTTCTGCCCGCAGGCACCTATCCGGTCGCCAATCTGCGTCTGCCGGCCGGCACCCTGATCGTCGGCGTGCCCGGGCGCACACGGCTTGTCTACCAGGGCGGCGGCGGCCAGCTGGTGCGCGCTGAGGGCGTATCCAACATCGGCCTGACCGGGATCACCTTCGATGGGGCCAACCGGTCCATCGGCGACTTCACCGAGGGGCTTCTGCATTTCATCGGCGTCGGCAATGTCGTCTTGGACAATTGCGAGATCACCGGCTCCTCCAAGATGGGCCTGCTCATGGACCGCTGCTCCGGCCGCGTCGAGAACTGCCGCATTTCAGGCGCGGCGGAAGCCGGATTGCGCTCCAACGAGGCAACCGGTCTGGCCATCACCGGCAACACGATCACCGACTGCGCCAATGGCGGCATCTGGGTGCATCGCTGGCGCGAGGGCGAGGACGGCACCATCGTCTCCGGCAACCGGGTCGAGCGGATCGGGGCGCGCTACGGCGGCACCGGCCAGTTCGGCAATGGCATCAATGTGTTTCGGGCCAACGGCGTGATGGTCTCCAACAACCGCGTCGCCGATTGTGCGTTCTCGGCGATCCGCTCCAATGCCGGTTCCAACGTGCAGATCATCGGCAATTCCTGCCTGCGGTCCGGCGAGACCGCGATCTATTCCGAATTCGGTTTCCAGGGCGCGGTGATCGCCAACAACATCGTCGATGGCGGCACCATCGGCATCTCGATCGCCAACTTCATGGATGGCGGACGCATGGCGGTCTGCACCGGCAACCTGATCCGCAACATCAAGGAAGACGGCCCCTACCCGCCGGAAGTCGCCGGTTTCGGCATCGGCATTGTCGTGGAGGCCGACACGACGCTGACCGGCAATGTGGTCGAGGGCGCCCCGAAAATCGGCCTGATGCTCGGCTGGGGCCCGTACATGCGCAACATTGCCGCCTCCCAGAACGTCGTCCGGGACTGCGGCACCGGCATCGCCGTGACCGTGGTCGAGGGCGCCGGCTCCGCCGTCGTCACCGGCAACATCATCCAGGGTGCGAAATCGGGCGCCATCAACGGCTACCGCTGGCTGGAAAAGACCACCGGCGAACTCGACAACACCTCGGAATTCCCCAATCTGACCATCCACGGCAACCAGATTGCAGCTTGAACAGACAATCGGATCTGAAGGAACAATTTGCCGACGCGGAAGCACACTGCAATCCAGGATCGTAAAACTTCTAAGATCGCCCTTTAGGATATATTATAGGCTTGTGCCCTATCCGTAGTTGTACCAATTCTGACAGGGGGCAACTATGGCCGATATCTTGGCAACCGAAAGCATCGTTCAATCTGTCTCGACCGAGGCTGAATTCAACTCCGCAATCGCGCTGGTAAATTCAGGGCGGATCCAGACGATTGATGTCGTGGGTTCCTTTACCTTGAGCGCCGACACCACTCCACTTCAAAAGAACGCGGAAATCAGAAGTTCAACGGACAGCGAGATCCACGACGGCGGTTTTTCGGTCATCAGGGTCGAAAACGGCGCCCACGTGATGTTCAGCGTCCGGGCGAAGGGGACAGGGACAAGCCACATCGATGGACCGAACGGCACTGCGCTCCTGGGTATCGCGGGAGGCTCTCTGGCGAATGTGTTTGCCAATAACGGTCTGTTTCACATCCCCTCCGGAGAGATGTTTTCCACTGAAGCTGTCTCGATTACCAACTTCGCAGAACTGAAACTCGGCGGCCGGCTTTTCAACGAAGGAGAAGTCAGTGTCTCTTCTGAGTCCCTTGTCACCGTGGAAAACCGTCCGCAAGACAAGTCCGTTCGGGACAGCATGGCCGAACACTACAAAACGGCGGAACCTGCCATGGGCGCTCTGACCATGGAGTATCAGTCCGAAACCTTCATGACGATTCCCGCCGACACCGTCGTTATTGTCGGGAAGACGACTATCGACACTTTGTCCAAAGTCAGTTCCGATGGAACCGGCACGATCTGGAGCGCGGACACAATCAAGGTGAGCGGCAACAATTTTCAGGACCCGGGGGAGATCGTAGGCACCAACGTCAACAAGATCGAACTGATAAATAGTGGCCGTTTTTGCGGAAAGACCAGCGCAAACCACCCCCACGGCCTCTTTGAAGGAAATACCGCTGACACGGTCATCAACACCACCGGCGACTTTCAAATGGGATCCATGGGCTCCTTAACCGTCGAACACTACAAACAGACCGGCGGCGACCTGAGGTTCGTCATTGACAACTTCAAAGGCCGCACAGCCCATTTGACGCTTTCGGAAACCGTCGACGTATCGGGAGGCACTCTCGAAATTATTGCCGGACTCTTCTATATTCCCGACGGTACGCAATCCACGGTCTCGACCCTCATCACGGCACCGGGTTCATCCGCAGGTCTGCAAGAGCTCGCCCAACGGGTCGAGTTCAAGGGCTTTCACGCGATTGAACCCAATAAACACCTGACCCTTACACCTTCTGTCGAGGTCGCCGGTGACAGGCTCAATCTCGTCTTGACGGTCGTTGAACACTGAGAAATCCGAACCGGCGAAACTCGAAACACGCGCCGGTTCCTGTGACGAAACCAACCCTGTCCCCTTGCGGACTTCGAAAGAGGTCCGCAAGGGGACAGGCACCCGAGCGCCATCAGGTCGGTGAAAATCTCAGCGACAGGCAGGAAAGCCCACCATCCACCTTTCGGGCTTCATGGGTCGGCAGAACAACCGTCCTGAACCCGGCCGCCGCGATGGCCGCAAGCGTCTTTGGATACCCCTCCGGCACCAGAACCACATCGTTCACCCGGATGACATTGGCGGCATAGTCCTCGCCTTCCGGCACCACGACGACCTTGCGCTCTCCGAAAAAGCCGCTGTCGGCCATGACCTTCGTGGCCAGGATGACATCGTCGCCCAGCGTGGAACAGGCCGTCTTGAAATGCAGCACCCCGTCCGGTGTTTCGCAGACCATTGCGCGGTAGCCCCATTCGGCGAGCATGCCGGCGAAGGCCTCTGCCCCCTCCCGGTCCGTACGCGCCGACAGGCCGATCAAGATGACGTCGTCCAGAAGGAGCACATCGCCGCCATCGACGTGACCCGCCCCTGGCAACTCGGCAACCTTGCCGAACCGCCGCTCCAGCGCTGCACGGCTCTCTCTGCTTTCGCCTTCACGGCTCGCCGCGCCCGGTCGCAGCAGGACAGCGCCTTCCGGCAGGCAGAAGGCCGGGTCCTCGACGAAGCAACTGTCCGGGTAGTCTTCCAGCGGCGGCAGCACATCCACCTTGAGGCCGGCTTCGTGCAGGGCCGACACGTAGCGACCATGCTCCGCGCGGAAGGCCTCGGCGTTCGGGTCACCGGCATCCACCGCCCGAAGGCCCCTGGCAACACTGTCGGCGGGTGTGCGGGTGATGGCGTTGGTAAAACGGAACGACAGACCGGGACGATGCGCCATGAGACAGCTCCAATGACAAGACAAGCGCCCAGCCAGCCATTCGCAGGGCCAAATTGCAAGATGCGGGTGCCCTCAAGTCCTGTATCGACCGGACCTGTGCACCGCTAAATTCATCAAAGCTGCAGCAAAACCGGAGGAAGAGGATATAAAGCCATGATGAAAAACATCTTTTATGAACCGGGCCTCCGACAAAATCATGATGCTTCCGTCGTCATCCCGATTCTCTCCGCTCGGCCGGAATGACGAATGAGACGCGTGTCATCAGCCTTAAGGGGCAAGAAGACATGACGGCACACCCCGTCAGCCCGATGGCCGAGACTTCACGGCAGCTCCGATTTCAGCGCGCTTAGAAAGTCCCGGGTCGGCTTGATGTGGCCGGCCTGGATGCCGCGCCGGGTCAGCAGCGGCGGATTGACAAGGCTGTCCAACAGGGTGGCCTCGTCGTCGTTCAGGTCAAGAAGGGATTCCAGCACGGTGGCCATCATCACTTCCGCGGCGCGCGTGGCGCCGTCGTCGCATTTCAGGGCGATGCCGAAACCAAGCTCCGGAATGGCACCGCAATAGACCCCCTCCGCCCCGGTCTTGACGAAGACCCGTCCCCGGAAGGTCTCCATTACCCGGGTGCAGAATCTGTCCGTGCCGGCGACCATGAAAGGTTCGTTGATGCAGGCGTCGAAGATACGCCGGGCGGCGTCCGCGCGCAGGGGCTCAAGTCCCTCGCCCGTTCCGAACGCGGCGAAGGCCCTCGCGAAGCCTTCCAGAGGCGAGGCATAGGTCGGAATGGAGCAGCCGTCCGTGCCGCAGACATCCTCCGACAGGGTGTCGCCGGTCAGTTGTTCCATGACCAGCTTGACCTCACGCTGGACGGGATGGCCGGGTTCGACATAGCCCTTCGTTTGGACGCCCATGACCCGCGCGAGTCCGAGGAAGCCGGCATGCTTGCCCGAACAGTTGTTGTGAAGCCCGCAGGGGAACTCGTTCGCCAGCACCAGCCTGGCGGCATCCTCCATGCGCTGCGGCCATTGCGGACCGCATTCCAGGTCGTCCTCGGTAAGCCCTGCTTTCATCAGCATCACACGCGCCGAATTGGCGTGGACGACCTCGCCGCTGTGGGACGCGCAGGCCAGCGCCAGTTCCGCATCGCTCAGATCCAGCGCTTCCGCGGCACCGGACTCCACCAGAGGCAACGCCTGGAGGGCCTTGATCGCGGAGCGTGGAAACACCAGGTCGCCCACATTGCCGATCTCGAAAACGCTCTTTCCGGACGCATCGGCGATCGCGATGCTGCCACGGTGCAGGCTTTCGGTCACGCTGCCGCGAATGACGTCAACCAGTGCCGGATTTCTCATGTAATTTCTCATTCTGCAAGTTTACGTTGCATAAGACTATGGGGATTCGCGTGGCCCGCCGACAAAAAAGTTGCCAGCCGCGCCAACGCCTCGTCGATAACCGCCTCCTTCTTGCAGAAGCAGAAGCGAATGTAGCCGGTCGGCGCATCGTCGCCATAGAAGGCGGACACCGGTACGGCGGCGACACCGGCTTCCCGAACCAGGGTCTGACAGGCGTCGACATCCGAACTTCCCAGGTCCAGCCCCTCGATGCCGCAAGTCAGGAAATAGGTCGCGGCACTGGGCAGCACCGAAAAACCGAGTGCCGCCAACCCCTTTGCCATACGGTCCCGTTTCGCCATCAGGTCGTGGGTCAGGCCCGCGAAATAGCTGTCATCCTTGGCCAGACCATAGGCCACCGCGCGTTGCAGATTGGGCGCGGTCGTAAAGGTCAGCCACTGATGGGCCTTGGCGATCGGATCCAGCATCAAAGCAGGCCCCGTGACATAGCCTACCTTCCAGCCAGTCAGCGAAAAGGTCTTGCCGGCCGAGCCGATCCGGACCGTGCGCTCGCGCATGCCTTCGAAAGTCATCAGGGGGCGATGCCTGTGACCATCGAAGACCAGATGCTCATAAACCTCGTCGCAGATCGCATAGGCGTCATGCCGCTGGCAGAGATCCGCGATCAGCTGCAATTCCGCATCTGAAAACACCTTCGCGGTCGGGTTCATCGGATTGTTGAGGAGAACGGCCTTGGTCCTGTCCGAAAAGGCCGCCTTCAAGGCGTCCGCATCCAGGGTCCAGTCCGGCGGCGTCACACGGACCCGCACCGGGATACCGCCAGCCTGTTTCACCAGGGGCAGATAACAGTCGTAAAGCGGTTCGATCAGCACGACCTCGTCACCGGGTGCGACCAGTGCGAAAATGCAGTCTGCAAGCGCCTCCGTGGCGCCGGAGGTCACCAGAACCTCGCTGTGCGGATCGATATCAAGTCCGTAGAAGCGCTTGTTGGAGGCCGCGACCGCCTCGCGCAATTCCGGAAGACCCAGCATCGGCGGATACTGGTTCGGGCCGTCCATCAGCGCAGTTGCAGCAACCTTGCGGATGTCGTCCGGCCCGTCCACGTCCGGGAAGCCCTGACCCAGATTGACGGCATCATGGGCCATGGCAAGGCGCGACATCGTTTCGAACACGGTCGTGTCGATGCCGGTAAACACCGGATTGGTTGGTTTCATTGTTCCTCCCGGACGTCTTTTTTCCGGTTCTAATCCCCTGCCGCAGCTCCGTCGAGCCTTTTCCGTGCGGCGCCGTCGCACAGGCCGGAATTCAACAGAAGCTTCGGTTGCACCTCCCGCGCGGCGACGCCCGGATGACCGCCGCAAGGACCGCGCGTCCTTCCGCGGCCTTCCATGGCTTGTGTCAGTCTGCCGGACGAGGCCGCATCCCACGCAACACCAATCCGGCCGACCTGCATGGCCGGCCCCTGGTGTTCAATTGCCCGTGGCCGATAAAACCGGTGCGGAGCAGAGGTCTTGTCTCGGCCCCTGCGATGGAGCGCGGCGCTTCGCCCTCAGAGAAGATCCTTTCGCCGCGCATCAAGGCTGACCACGAATTCAAGAGGATATTCCTTCACCGCAGTGAGGAATTCCCGGATCTGGTGAAAAGCCCCCATGTTTTCTTGCACAGTATCCGAAAGGTCCCTAAGCACGTCTCTGCTATGAAAAAGTTCTAAAAACGCCGGATCATGTTCTCTTACGTTGAACAGATTCCCGAAAAAATCGTGATCCGAGGAAATCGCCACGACCGGTTCAAGGTTTGTCAGTACATCGTCCAGAGCCCTGAGGGCGGTTTCGGCCTTCTTGCTCAAGAGATCGATCATGGTGTCCAGGTTGAAACGCACGCCCTCCAGTTGGTCGTCCGGAAGCTGCGCCCAGTAGCCCTGGAGGAAAACCTGGCCAAAATGGTCTCCGGATTCGAGCAGCTCATGAACGTTCCTGCTGAAAAAGCGTTCCAGGCCGTTGAGTGCATTGATCAGCAAAACCGGTCCGGACGTTGGTTCATCCGGACCCCGAGCTCCCTGCCTTCCCGTCTCGGATGCCAGCCCTTCCAGCCCGGTCCCCTCGAACAAAGCCGTCTTCAGACCCTCCGAAGCGTCATCAAGGCTCCGCAAGTGCCCCTTGACCGGCCCGAGCGATATCAGGCGGTCCCGTAAATTGAACAGACCGTCCCCGCGAAGCCTCGAACGGGGATCAGGAAACGCCGAGATATCAAGATCCAGATCGAAGAAGTTTCCGTCTCCTGAATCGATAAACATCGAGAAAAGCTGCGCCATTTCCCGGTTGTCCGCATGCAGCATTTTCGCCGAAGCAATGCGAGAATCGCCAAACGCCGCCAACAGGGAACTGGCTTGATCCGCAACCTCAAACACGATCTGATCTTCGGACGCCTGATTCAAAACAATCTGCGCGCGATCCAGCAGTGCAAGCGCCTGCCTTTCCAAGTCGACTGTGCTGCCAGGGCCATCGCCGTTGGCGAAGACTTGACCTGCGGCATGGAAAAGCACCTCTGCAAGTGCGTGGCTCCGTCCCCGGAGACCGCAACCCGGTGCGAACTGGTTCAATTCGTTGAAGAAGCCATTGAGAGCCTCCACGACCTCAGAGGAATCAAACGCATCTTGCCCACTGATGAGATTGACCAGAGCCACGCCGCACCCATTTGCAATAAGGGTGTCCTTGATGAGGGCGATAGATTTGATGGATTCCTGACGCAGCCTGTCGTCTTGGGCCGAGTAGCCATCCTTGAGAGCGTTGCTGAATACAATAAATTTCACATCAAGAGGCAGAGGAGAATTTTGCAGTTCATCGAAAAAACCAAGAAGCCCCAGCGTCTGTTCCACAATCACATTGCACGTTTCTCCGTGCATGCCCTGCTCGAAGAACCCAGGTTGCAAAAGCAACTCAGGTTGGCGGCCGACCATTTCGACAATGGTATTGTAAACTGCTCCATTCAGATCATTTTGGATGCTCTGTCCCAAACTGGCAAAACAACCGTCAGTACTGTAGAAAAGAAAGCCATCATCTTCTCGAAGCATGATTTCGAAAAAGTCCTGCAAGGTTCCCTCTCCGATCCGCGAACCGCCAATTGCACGCCTGATCAGTTCCGGACCGGTCCCGAACGAGTTTTCGTCATCGCGGTCGGCAAAATCATATCCCTGCACCATGCGGGCGGCGAAGGTTTCGATAATCGCGTTCCGCGTCTTGCTGTTTGGATTCCTGGTTAGAAACTCTACAAGGCCCGTGCCGGCATCACCGAGGTTGACATCGTAAGGGACGCGACCTTGCGGGTCCGGTCCCAGGGAAAACAGTTTGCCGAGCGTTGCGAAGAACCGTATGTCGCGCACCCTGAAATTGCCGTCATCTGCAAGGCGGCTTTCGGCAAAGTCCCCATAAGCCTCGCCGAACTCATATCTCAATGCATCGATAAACCGGAACCTTGCATCGGAATTCTGCTGAAAACGCACATCCGCCGACTTGAAAACATTCAATGGGGTTTCTCTGATGTCGACTGCGAAGCCATTTCCTTCCAAGGTCAGCTTCAGGACAGCAGAGTCGCTGTTCCTCAACATCGAAGTGAAGTCATGGAGAGAATTGGTCGGATTGATGTCCTCAAGAACGACCTTGCTCAGTATCTTCAGCGGATTGATTCCATTCGGCATTGCGATCTCCTTGTTGCGGTATCGAGACGGCGGCCGAAGATGCTTTCGCACCTGGCGGTCAGAGTGGATTTGCCTCGACACGGTACCGGGAACTTCGTTCGCTTTTAGAAGCCGTTCTCATGCCGCGTGGTGCTAAATGTGTCAGGTGAGAACGAATAGTTGTGTTTCCGCCGAGCGCCTACCGTATGCGGCGAAGCCCGGTGGAGAGGGCTTTCAAATACAAATGGACGCGTTTGCCTCTTCCGCCCGCCACAGGAGGGCTGCAGAACCGGCGCGAGCCAATGCAATCCGCCGGTCCTCGGCGTGTCACATCCGTTGCTGCAACGCAAAAAATCCTCTAGAAGCCTGCCAATCCCGGTCGCGGGCCGGTGAACCTTCCAGCTTCGACCTACCAACCCAAAAATGAAATCTGGAGCTTTTCTTGACAGAACGAGCCGGGGCCACCGCGCCCTCCCAATCGATCAAACTCGACGCATCACGCATCAAGATAGAAATTCTCGCCGGTTTGACCGTGGCTCTGGCCTTGGTGCCCGAAGCCGTCGCTTTCGCCTTTGTTGCCGGTGTGAACCCCCTGGTCGGTCTGTATGCCGCTTTCTTTGTCGGACTGATCACGGCGTGTATCGGCGGTCGTCCCGGCATGATTTCCGGCGCCACCGGGGCATTGGCCGTCGTGATGGTGTCTCTGGTGGCCCAGCACGGCATCGAGTACCTGTTTGCGACCGTTGTCCTGATGGGCATTCTCCAGATCGGCGTCGGAGTGCTCCGGTGGGGCAAGTTCATTCGCATGGTGCCCCATCCCGTGATGCTCGGCTTCGTCAACGGACTGGCCATCGTGATCTTTCTCGCCCAGCTCGGCCAGTTCAAGGTGCCTGACGGTGCCGGCGGGCTGACCTGGATGACCGGCTCCCAGCTCTATCTGATGCTCGGCCTGGTCGCGCTGACCATGGCTGTGGTCTGGTTCCTGCCAAGGCTCACCACCAGTTTCCCCGCCCCCCTGGCCGGGATCCTGGTGGTCTCCGCGCTTGTGCTCGGCTTCAATCTGGACACACGTTCGGTCGGCGATCTGGCGTCCATCGCCGGCGGCCTTCCGGAGTTCCACATTCCGATGGTCCCCCTGACATTCGAGACCTTGCAGATCATCCTGCCTTACGCGGTGATCCTGGCCGCCATCGGCCTGATCGAGTCGCTGCTGACCCTCAATCTCGTCGCCGACCTCACCAACACCAAGGGCGGCGCCTCCAGGGAATGCCTGGCCCAGGGCACCTCCAATATCGTCACCGGGTTCTTCGGCGGCATGGGCGGCTGCGCCATGATCGGCCAGTCGATGATCAACGTGAAGTCGGGCGCCCGCACGCGTATTGCCGGCATCGCGGCCGCCCTGTTTCTGCTGTCCTTCATCGTCGTCGCCTCACCGCTGATCGAACGGATCCCGGTGGCCGCGCTGATTGGCGTGATGTTCATGGTGGTCATCGGGACCTTCGCCTGGACGAGCTTGAAGATCATGCACAGGATCCCGGTCATCGATGCACTGGTGATGGTCGTGGTCACCTGTGTCACCGTCTATGCCGACCTGGCCGTCGCCGTCGTTGTCGGCGTGATCATCTCCGCGCTCGCCTATGCCTGGAACGCGGCCAGCCGCATTTCAGCCCGGATCGGCACCAGCAAGGAAGGCTGGAAGGTCTACCGTCTCAGCGGTCCGCTGTTCTTCGGCTCCGCGACGGGTTTCGCCGACCTGTTCGATCCGCAATCCGACCCGGAAGACGTCGTCGTCGATTTCATCGACAGCCGCGTGGTCGACCATTCCGGCCTGGAAGCGATCGACGCGCTGGCCTCCAAATACGAAGCATCCGGCAAGCGCCTTCACCTGCGCCACCTGTCCCCGGATTGCCAGAAGCTGCTTGCGAAAGCCGGAAACCTGGTGGAAGTCTCCGTGCTCGAGGACCCGGACTACGAAATCGCGGTCGATTATGGCGACACGTTCGAGCAGCCGGCAAAGCCTGCCTGATCCCTCTTGCCCCTGCCTGACGAGGACCCGCGATCGACAGATCGCGGGTCTTTTTTTACGGAAACCGCATGCGCATTGTCCGCGGGAATGCCCCGGCCTATTGTTCCTGCCTTGATCGGACAGGATAAAATCGGACGGCCGGTTTTCAATCACACGCGCGGGACACCGTATTGGCAGGACGCAGAAAACTCTTCATCACACCGACCCTGGCGACCGTCATCGGCTCCTTCGTGCTGATCACGGCTGCGGCGATCCTGATCATCCAGACCCTGACCTCGGCCAGGGTGGTGCGCGAACTCGGTGGTGAACTGGTCGATATCGGCCTGGATTCGGCCGAAACCGCCTTTGTCGAGCAACTGCACGCGGTCAGGGAGACCGCGCAATACACGCGGCTGTCCTGGGAACGCAAGGAACTCCGGTTCGACGAGCCCGATCTTCTCACCACCTATCTCTTCGGCGCCCTGGCACCGATGGAACAGGTGTCGTTCCTTGTTCTGGTCGATGAAAACGGCAATGGTGTCGATGTCGACCGCGGCGATGGTGACGGCGAGGTGCTCGGCGGCGACGTGACCCTTCCGGCCGACATTCCGATCCTGGAACCGCTCACCCAACAGGCCGCCCAGCAGGGCAACCCGTTCTGGAGCGACCCGCTCTACATGCCCGGACGCGAACACACCTACTATGTGTTTGTCCACCCGCTCCTTGAGGGAGACACCTATCGCGGCAGCCTGCTGATCGGGATGTCGCTCGACCGGGTGTCCGAGATCACCTGGCACGTCTCGACCGACGACATGACGGTGTTCCTGATGCAGGAAGGGTCCAACAGGATCATCGGCCATCCGGACCTGCACAAGACATTCGACGGCCTCAGCGAAACGGCCCCGCTGCCTCACGTCGCCCAGATCGAAGACGGTTTCCTCGGGCGCTTCGAGGACATGCCCAGACTGGACAACACCTCCTTCGACATATCGGAGGATCTGGATCTTCATGCCGGCCTTGATGATGACGGCGTCAAACGTTTTGTCATCCTGGAACGCAAGAACGAGAACCTTCTGGGCATGCCGGTCCGCATCGGCGTGCACTTTCCGGCGAAGTTTCTGGACCAGCCGCTCAGACAACTGCTGCTGGCGGCCCTGGTCGGCGGCGGATTGCTGTTGATTTCGCTGCTTGGCGCGGTGGTTCTGGCACAGCGCATCGCGCGCCCGATGCAGCGGGCCTCGGCGGCGGCCCGCGAAGTCGCCAGCCTCAATCTCACCGCCGTCGAACCGCTGCCCGGCAGCGTGATCCGGGAACTGGACGACCTCTCACGAGGCTTCAACGCGATGGTCGGCGGCCTGACGGCGTTCAACCGCTATGTGCCGACAACCCTGGTCGAGAAGCTCCTGAGCGAGGGCCGCGCGGACGCCCCGCCCGAAGAGCGCGAGGTCGCGGTCCTGTTCACCGACATTGCCGGTTTCACCGCCGCTTCCGAAGGCATGTCGGCAACGCAGACCGCCGCCTTCGTCAACCATCACCTGTCCCTGCTTGGCGCCGAAATCACCCGCGAGGGCGGCACCATCGACAAGTACATCGGCGACAGCGTCATGGCCTTCTGGGGGGCGCCAGAGCATCTTGACAATCCGGCCGCGCCCGCCGCCCGCGCCGCCCTTGGCATGGCGGCAGCCATCCACGCGGACAACGAGGCCCGCATTGCCTCCGGCGAGGCCCCGGTCCGAGTCCGCATCGGCTTGCACATGGGCCCGCTCGTCGTCGGCGACATCGGCGCTCCGGAGCGGGTCAACTACACGGTCATCGGCGACACGGTGAACGCGGCCTCCCGTCTGGAGAGCCTCGGCAAGGACATCGACGGCACCGCGGAAATCATCATCCTCGCCTCGACCGAAATCACCGGCAGGCTCGGTCCGGATTGCAAGCTGCAGCCGATCGGACCTCAGCGGGTCAAGGGCAAGGCGGAGCCGCTGGAAGTGGTCCGGTTGATGCCCTGACCCGGCGCGACCGGAGACCAGGGCCGGTGGCGTGATATCCATCTCGACAAACAGCCGGAAAATAAACTTCTCGATGCCACTGGACTATGGAACAATCCATTCCCATCTCTGATGGCGCCGCTGGCAAATATCGGTGAAACGCAAGGCCGTTCAGACAGATCCCGGCCATACCCCAGCGCGCTTCGGGATGAAAGATATGCAGCAATTCGAATTCGCTCGGACCGCGATGACCCCTTCCACGGTGATCGACTCCACGCTCCTGCTCCTGACGACCGCCCTGTTTTTCCTGGTCGTGCTGACCTACTTCCTTGCCTCGGCCTATTTCCAGTCACACAGACGGCGCGGCAGGTTCTCCGGCGACGGCTTTGCCTTTCTCCTGTCCGGTGGTCTTCTGGTCGCCTTCACGGCAAGCTATCTCGAGATCTTCCTGATCGCGCTTCGACTGCCCCTGTCCGCCTACCTCGACCTGGCTATCGGCGTGACCGCGGTGACCGCCGCCATCACCGGCGCCCGCGCGCTGGCAAAGATGCTGAAACACCGCGGCATGCCCAAGACGCTCACACCTGGCTGAGGGCGCCGTCAGGGGGCTTTCGGCGCATGACAGGCCCGGTTTTCGAACCTTGCCACTGCCGCTCGGTTGCAGATCATGCCATATAAGCAAGCGGGTTTGTCGGCAGTTTGAAACGCCACCGGTTCTCATACCAGTTTCGGCAGGGACACCGCGTCTGTCGGCGACAGCAGACCACAGGCCGGGTCGCTGACCCCGGCTCCCGCGAGCACCCCGTTCAGCTCAGCCAGGTGGCCGCGTACCATTTCCAGCCCGAGGAACCTGTCCAGATCAACCGGTCCGGGAAGCACGACCTTATCCAGCAGACCCGCGGCGAAACCGAAGCGGGCATAATACGGCAGGTCGCCGACCAGGATCACCAATCCGTGGCCATGCATGGCCGCCTGGTTGAGCGCATGGCGCATCAGCCGGTCGCCGACCCTGTTGCCCCGGCACCCGGGGTCGACGGCCAGGGGCCCGAGCAGCAGGCATTGAAATCCGCTGCGGTCCGCAACGGACCACAGACGCACCGTCCCGACCAGCTTGCCAGTGGCGTCCAGCGCCACAAATGCGAAGACCGGCAGACGGCCTTCGCGCAGACGTTCCGAGGTCCTGGCACGGCGCGCCTCGCCGAAGCTGAGGTCGAGCAGAGCCTCGCGGGCGCCGATATGGACCTGCGCCTCCTCCACGATATCGATCATGGCCGACGCCTCAGATAACGAAGGATGCCAGCGGCGCAAAGCCGTTGAAGCCGACCGTCGAATAGGTGGTGGTATAGGCCCCGCAGGCCTCGATCAGCACCTTGTCGCCGATAGACAGGCTGACGGGAAGTTCGTACGGCGTCTTCTCGTAAAGAACATCGACGCTGTCACAGGTCGGTCCGGCCAGCACGCAGGGTGTGGTCCGCTCGCCGTCGCGCGGGGTGCGGATCGGATAGCGGATCGCCTCGTCCATGGTTTCGGCCAGACCGTTGAACATGCCGATGTCGAGATAGACCCAGCGGACTTCATCCTCGGCGGACTTTTTGGAGATCAGCACCACTTCGGCTTCGATCATGCCGGCATTGCCGACCATGCCGCGGCCCGGTTCGATGATCGTCGATGGCAGGCGGTTGCCGAAATGCTTGGTGAGCGCGTGAAAAATGGCTTCGCCATAGCTCGGCACACCGGGAATTTCCTTGAGGTAACGGGTCGGGAAGCCGCCGCCCATGTTGACCATCTTCAACTCGATGCCGCGCAGCGCCATTTCCCCGAACACGCCTGCCGCCATCGACAGCGCGAAGTCCCAAGCCTGCAGGTTGGCCTGCTGGGAACCGACATGGAAAGAGACGCCGTAAGCGGTCAGACCGAGACGATGGGCGTGCTCCAGAACGTCGGGTGCCATTTCCGGATCGCAACCGAACTTGCGCGACAGCGGCCATTCCGCGCCGGCACCGTCGCACAGAACCCGGCAGAAAACCTTGGATTCCGGGGCAACGCGGGCGATTTTCTCGACTTCCTCGACACAATCCACCGCGAACAGGCGGACACCGTGCTGATAGGCCCGCGCGATGTCCTTTTCCTTCTTGATGGTGTTGCCGTAGGAAATGCGCGCGGCGTCTGCGCCGGTGGCCAGCACCATTTCGATCTCGCCGACGGAAGCGCAGTCGAAGCACGAGCCGAGACTTTCCAGGAGCGAGAGGATTTCCGGAGCCGGGTTGGCTTTCACCGCGTAATAGACGGACGTGTCCGGCAGGGACTTCGCAAAGGCCTCGAAATTGTCGCGGACGATGTCGAGATCGACAACGACACAGGGGTTGTCGTCTTCGCGTCGGCGCAGGAAGTCGCGGATACGGTCGCTCATCGGGATATCCCTTTTCTCAAATCAGGCCGCAGCCGCGCATCTGGTCCGGTGGCGCGCTGCAGGTTCTCGTCGCAGGGGGCCGCGAGACTCACCGGGCCTCCCCCGGGATGGAACCGGAGGCCGGGTTGACTGCGGCGACGGTCGGGCCTTGCGGTTGCCGGACGGCAAACACAAAGCTTTCCCGCGTCGGGAATGCCGTTGATTGGATCGGGAATACCGAACCGCACGTCGGACAAGGATGTAACAAGTGCCTCTTCAGTGACACCGGGGGTTGGAGACCCCGGCCGAGACCAAAAAAGCCCTCTTACGTCGTTGCTTTAAGCCGTCCGGATCATGCTGCCCCGCCCCTTGGCGGATTGTCTGGCAGCGGCCCCTTAAGAGATGCTTGTTGAAACATCCCATGAACGACCACGGGCACGTGCGAATTTGGGCGAGGCGTATATGCCCCCAATTTCACCGGGGTGCAAGAGGAAATTTGAAGGTACCGGCCCGGTGGATTGCCCATGTCCCGGGGTCGTGATCGCGTGTGGACCTCGAAATGCGTTGCCGCATGGCCCGCGCAGATGTAACCATGGTGACAGGCACTGCCCTGATCTTGCGGTTCTTCCTTCAGCCGACCGGCACCGACCGGGACAGCTGAAAACCGCTTCGAAATTGTCAAAAGGACATGGCATGCCAATGAACAATGCCACCGGCCAGAAGCTCGGCCGCATTGCCGCGACGCTCGGCGTCACCGATATCGACCGCTCCTATCAGGTTTTTAATGCGGTCTTCGGATTCGAAAAGGTTTTTGAAAACGGCGATCCCGTCGGTTTCATGATCCTGAAGAAAGACGATGCGGAGCTTCATCTGAGCCTTCAGAAAGGCTACAGGGCGCCCGCCTTCAACCAGGCGCACATGCTTGTCGGCGATGCGGATGCCGCCTTGCGGGCCTGCGAAAGGCACGGCCTGAGGATCATCCGGCACATTCAGGACAAGGACTACGGATTGCGCGCCTTCGTCTTCGCCGATCCGGACGGCAACCGGATCGACGTCGGGCAGATCATCTGACGGGCTGATTGCCCGGAACCGCACCGTGCCTGCCGGGCTTGCATGAACGGGCCTGCGAGGGCAGATTTGAGCCACAAGAGTACACGGATGCCGGGCGGGGGGCTTCGCCCGCCCGGCTTTCGACACGCTACCGGGAGACATTTCAATGGCCGCGACACCACCAGTTTGCAACTTCGGTTGGCAGGCACAGCCATTTGCCCTGCCCGCCACCGACGGCAAGACCTACACGCTGGACGACCTGAAGGGGGACAACGGCCTGCTGGTCATGTTCATCTGCAATCACTGCCCCTATGTCCTTGCCGTACTCGACAAGATCGTGCGCGACGCGCGCGACCTGCAGGCCCTCGGCGTCGGCGTCGCTGCGATCTGCTCCAACGATCCGCAAGCCTACCCGGCGGACAATTTCGACAACATGCGCAAGATGGCGCTGGATCACGCTTTCCCGTTCCCCTATCTGCACGATGCCGATCAGAGCATCGCCAGAGCCTATGATGCGGCCTGCACCCCGGATTTCTTCGGCTTCAACGGCGACCTCGGGCTGCAGTATCGCGGCCGTCTCGACGCGACCCGCGTGAACAGGGAAGCGCCGGATCTGCGCAGGGATCTTTATGAGGCGATGAAACAGGTCGCGGAAACCGGCAAGGGTCCGGCCGAACAGATCCCGTCAATGGGCTGTTCCATCAAGTGGAAGGCAGCGTGATGAAGATCGGCAAACTCGACCACGTCAACCTGCGCACGACGCGGCTCGACGACATGATCGCCTGGTACGACGCCGTGCTCGGCATGAAGACCGGTTTCCGGCCCGATTTCCCCTTTCCCGGCGCCTGGCTCTATGCCGGCGATGCCGCCGCGGTCCACCTGGTCGGCATTGAAGCAAAGGAGGCAACCGGTTCGGAACAAGAACTCAAGCTGGAACATTTCGCCTTCACGGCCTCGGGCGCGCAGGACTTCGAAGCCCGGCTCAAGCAGCGCGGCGAAACCTACCGCCGCTCGGTGCAAACCGGCACGGGCACCGTCGCCTTCAACATCTGGGACCCGGACGGCAACCACATCCACGTGGATTTTGAGCCGGAAGCATGACGCCGCGATCAGAGATCTGGTTTTCTCACCAGATCCTCTGTTCGTTCCCATCTCCCCTTTGTGGGCAGGATTCGTGCAGTTGCCCCAGAAGTTGCCGCAAATACTGGTGTCACCCCGTGCGAGCGAAGCGAGACCCGGAGCCTACTCATTTCCAGAGAGCAAACGAATTGCAGAAACTCTACTGGCTAGGAAATAATCATCTCGACAAGTTGCACTGCGAGTAGGCCCCGGATCATCGCTTCGCTTGTCCGGGGTGACTCCCGAAGACGGCAGCCTCCGCAAACCATCAGGACTGGCGTATCTGGCCATATGCGATAACCCTGCCTGCAAAGGTGAAAAGGGACGCAAGCGGGAAACAACGTCTCAGAACCGCATCACTTCAGTGCGCTGCCGTTTCTCAAAAGGTCTCGGACCGGATCCTGCTTTCCGGCACGCCCTCTCCCTCCAGATCCGATTTCACTTCGGCCAGGAAGGCGGCGGGTCCACACAGGAAATAGCCGGCGTCCTGCCGGTTCGCGAGCGCCGCCAGAAATCCTCCGGTGATGTGTCCGGCCGCATCGAAGTCCCTGCCCTGAATATCCGACGCCAGCGGCCGGCTGTAGAGCGTATGCCGCCGGAAATTCGGTTTGCCTGCGATCAACTTCGTGACCTCGTCCCGGAACGGATGGTGGTCGCCGTCGCGGGCACCATGGACGAACCAGACCGGCCGCTGGCCGTCTTCGCGCGCAAGCGCATGCAGCATGCTCAGCATCGGCGTGACGCCGATCCCGGCACTGACCAGCACCAGCGGGCCGCTGGTGCCCGGCAGCACGAAGTCACCGGCCGGCATCCGGCAGTCGATGGTGGCACCGACCGCATGGGTGTCGTGCAAAAGGCGCGAGCCGAGGCCCAGCGGATCCCGCTTGACGGAAATCCGGTAGCGGGCATCGTCCGGCGCACCGGAGAGCGAATAGCTGCGCTGGATCCTGCCGGCCCCGTCCGGCAGCGTCAATTCGATCGGCAGATGCTGGCCGGCCTCGAACGGCGGCAGCGCGCCGCCGTCACGCGCCTCGAACACGAAAGACGTGACATCGGAAGTCTCGCGGGTCCTGTCGACCAGCCTGAGCGAGCGGACCGCGTCTGCGTCCTCCTGCCAGCGCAGACGCAGCACAGACGACAGCTCGACGATCTCGTCGATGTCCAGCGTGACCAACTGGCGCGCGCCCGGAAACCGGACCATGTCCGCGCTGTCCCAGTCGATCGTGGCCCGGCCTGTGAGTTGCAGAAGGCTCCCCGTCGCATAGTCGATAAACAGAAGACCCGTGCGCGCGTCGAGCAGAATGTTGCCGAGCGTGTTGTAATACCGGTTGCCGGCATAGTCGGGAAACCGGATTTTCGTGCCGCTCAGAACCTCGACAAAACCACGTGCGCCGCCCCGGTGTGACGCGTCCATGCCGAAAGCCGGATCATGGCCGTCGCCGCGATACCCTGTGGCCAGGAAAAACGTGTCGGCCGAGGCGATCCAGTCTTTCTGACCCTCAGTCAGAACCGTGCCTCGCGTCGCTGTCCCGTCCGGAGCCTCCGGGCTCCACCAAAACGCCCGTTCGCGGATATATTGCGGGCAGTTGCCGAAGGACTGGCCAACGGCAAACCGGATCCCGCCCTCGCCGATCTCTGCCACGGTGCCGTTGACCCGGTTCCGGCGCCGCGTCGCCAGCTCGATGCCCAGCAGGCCGATGTCCGCCCCCTCGGTGAACGCGCGTTCCAGCGCATCGCCCGGCACCGGCAGCGCCGTGATGGTCAGGCTTTCAGGATCGGGTGAAAACGCAAAGCCTTCCCGGCCTTCCAGAACGCTCGCCCAGGGTCTGCCGCTGGCATCGCGCGCGGAGACAATCAGGAAGGGCAGCGCCTCGAAGAACTGCCGGTGCTGGTCGGGCATGAAGGGCCGGATGACCCTGCTTGCCCAGGTTTCTATGTCCCGCTCACCCAGCTTTTCCTGAACGAGCTGTTCGCCCTCGTGAAACGGCGACGCCGTCGCGGCCCCGAATGAATGCGGATCTGTGTCGTTCATGGTCTCGTTCCTCGCAAGTCGGACGCTGGCCAGAAACTGTCCGGTCGGCCGGACGCATCGCTGCGGCGCGCCCGGCGTCAAGTCTCGGCCATCTGGCGGCAATCAGGCGGCAAGGCCGGCCGGTGTCGACGGCATCGCCACGAACCCCGGCAGGTCTTCGACCCGTTTCAGGAAGGCTCGGACCTGAGGATACGGCTCCAGGGAGACATTTCCTTCCGGCGCGTGGGCGGTGTAGCTGTAGATCGCAACATCCGCGATCGTGGCGCGGTCGCCCACAAGCCAGGTCCGGCCTGTCAGATGGCCTTCCAGCAGGTCGAAGGCATAGGTTGCGGTCGCTTTGGCCCGCTCCGCATCCAGCTCCGCCCCGAACACGGTCACAAGACGCGCGGCGGCCGGTCCGTTGGCGATTTCATTGGCCGCGAGCGACAGGAACCGCTGCACCCGGGCTTCGCCGACCGCGTCGGCGGGCAGCCAGTCCGGCGCGTATTTGCGGGCCAGATAGACCAGAATGGCGGTCGAATCGGCGATGACGACGTTGCCATCCTCGATCACCGGCACCTTGCCGGCCGGATTGAGCGCCAGAAACGGGTCGCGCTTGTGCTCGCCCGCCGCCAGGTCGACGAGGACCAGCTCATGGCCGATGCCGGTCAGACCGGCGAAGAGCTGAACCCGGTGGCAGTGGCCGGACAGCGGGAAGCTGTGAATACGAATGGCGTTGGACATTGCAGTTTCCTCTTCAATTGGACCTCCAGCAAGGTGACGGACACAAATCCGACCCGCTCACTGCAATATGCAGACAGCCAACCCTGGATATAATCCTCGATTTCATTCAATGATTATGTACAATTCATGGACAGTATTCTCTTTCCCGGCCGGTTCAGGAAACATCAGAAATGGACAGGATCGAAACCATGCGCGCCTTTGTTGCGGTTGCCCGGGAGCACTCCTTCACGGCGGCCGGGCGGCGGCTCGGGCTGTCGACAAAGCTGGTCAGCAAATATGTCCAGCAACTTGAAGGCACCTTGCGGACGCAGCTTTTCAACCGCACCACGCGCAATGTCTCCCTGACGGATGTCGGTGCCGCCTATCTGGAACGCTGCCGGCCGATCCTGGAACAGATCGACGAACTGGACTCCCTGGTTCGAGAACGCCAGGGCGCCCTTGCCGGTCCGGTCCGCCTGACGGCTCCGACCGGCTTCGGCAGCACACGGCTGACGGAAGCCCTGATCCCGTTCCTGCGCCGGCATCCGGAAGTCGAACTCGACATGAAGCTTACCGACAACCGGGTCGCGCTGGTCGAGGAAGGCATCGATCTGGCCATCCGCATCGGCGCGTTGCGGGACTCGACGCTGATCGCCCGCAAGCTTGCCGACATGCCGCTGGTTCTGTGCGCCTCCCCGGACTATCTGGAGCGCAACGGCCGGCCCGCGACGCCCCAGACACTGGCCACCCATTCCTGCCTGGTCGACAACAATCAGCGCGAACGAAACGTCTGGCGTTTCAATGATGCGAGCGGCGAACATGTCGTGCGACTGAACGGGGCGGTGCAGACGAATTCACCCGGAGCGCTCGCCCGCATGGCGGCCGGCGGCCTGGGCATCGCCCTGGCGCCGCTCTACGCGATCGAGGACGCGCTCGCCAATGATCGCCTGGAAAAAGTGCTGCCGGATTTCACCGCGGCCACCTTCGGCCTTTATGCGCTCTACCCGCCCAACCGGCACCTGACGCGCCGCCTGCGCGCGCTGATCGACCACCTTGCGGGCGAGTTCAGCACACGCTGGACGGTCTGACCGGAAAGACAAGCTCGAATGCGGCCCCTTCTCCCGCGCCGCCAGAGGCAAGCCGGATGGATGCCCCGTGCGCTTTCAGGAGCGCCTCGACAATCGCGAGTCCCATCCCCGTGCCGCCGCTGTCGCGGCGCGTCGTGAAAAACAGGTCGAACACCTGGGCCGCGTTGCCCTCCGAGATACCCGTCCCGTTGTCTCTAACACGCAGAGTGAGGTCCCGGCCCGCCGCATCCGCAACCACGTCGATCCGGTCGGCCCCATGCCGCAGCGCATTGTCGACCAGATTGTCCAGAACGATCCGGGCGTTTTCCGCCGACATCGGCAGATCCGCGTCCCGGGGACACGAGATCACCGCGCCCCGGCGCCCCGCACGGATGTCTGCCACCACATCCGCCAGCCGGCAGGTTCCGGCGATGTCGACGCTCTCGGCCCTGGCCTGGGCACGCAGCCGGTTGAGCAGAAGCGAGGCCCGCTCCGTGTCGTCAAGGATGTTCGTCAGGAACCGGGCCCGGTCCGCCTCATCGAGATCGTTGCCCCCGTCCCGGAGAAGCTCGGCGGCGCCCTGGATGGCCGTGAGCGGCGTTTTCAGTTCGTGGGTGACGTGATCGGCGAAGCTGCGGATATAGTCGTTGCGATCGAACAGCTTGCGCGACATGTCCAGCATGCTTTCCGAAAGCACGTGGATTTCCCGGTTGCCGTGAATGGCAAGCGGCTTCAGGGCATCGCGGTCACCACCGCCGATCCTTGCCGACCGGCGCGTCAGCGCCCGGATCGGGCCGGTGATCGCCCGCACGAAGATCAGCCCCACCACGAAGGTCGCCCCGAGCGTGAAGGAAACCACCCAGAAAACGGCCTCCCGTTTCAGATACAGTTCTCTCAGGATGTTGCTCGGCGTGCGCGAGGCATAGACAACGCCCGCGACCTTGTCGCCGACGATAATCGGCAAGGCGGTAAAGACACGCACGCTCGTTCCCCGGCTGATCGAATAGATCGGCTGCGGGTTGTCGACCTCCCGCTCGCGCAGGGCGCTGGCATAAACGCCCGAAAGCGCCGCGCGGACTTCCGCGACATGGGCAAGGGATTTCCCGACATCCTCCCTCCCCGCAATGACGGTGCCGTTGAAATCCAGTAGCCGGAATCCGGCCAGGGTCAGTTTCTGGGTCTCCTGCAGGACCGGATCGAGCTGCCTGCCGGTCTTCGAATAGTCCGGAAGAACACCGGTTGTTGCCGGCACGGGCTCGGGCCGTCCCGGCAGAATGGCTGTTCTGGTCAGATCCAGCTTCGACAGGACCGGGGTCCAGTCTCCCGTCGAAGACCGTGCCCCAGGGGCGCCGTAACCGGCCGCATCCGCTCCCAGCGGCAGGCCCGGGCCGCCGTTTTCCATCAGACGCTGTGCCGTGACTGCCGCGATCGCCGCCGACTGGGCGATCAACTCGGCTTCCGTCGTCTCGATGAGCTGGTTTTCGTACACCCGGAAAAAGGCGATACCGGCAAGCGGCACCAGCAGCATGATGCCCAGCACCAGGGCCACCACCAGGAAGAGCGGCGGCCGCCATTTGTCACGGAAGGTGCGGGAAAACAGCATCGGGGCGCTATCCGGCCCCGGCCGAGCACGTTCCCAGTCTGAAACCGACCCCGTGAACGGTGTCGATGGCATCGGCGCAGCCGGCCGCGCCGAGCTTGGCGCGGATGTTTCGGATGTGGCTGTCGATGGTGCGGTCCGAAACATGCATGTTGTCCCGATAGGCTTGCTCCAGAATCCGCTCACGGGTGAAGACGATCTTCGGCCGGCCGATCAGTGCGGCCAGAATGTCGAATTCGATCGCCGTCAGGGCCACCCGCGCGCCCGCGACCGAGACATCGCGCTGCGCCTTGTTGAGGCTGAGCGCCCCCTGCCGCAACGAGCCTTCCTCCTCCTTCCCGGTCCTGTCCGCGCCCGGCGCGCCGTAGCGCTTCAGGATGGCGCCGACACGGGCGGTCAGTTCTCTCGGGCTGAAGGGTTTGGTGACATAATCGTCCGCGCCGAGTTCCAGGCCGACGATCCGGTCGATTTCATCGTCCCGCGCGGACAGGAACAGGATCGGCACCTCGGATGTTCGGCGCAAGTGACGGCACACATCCAGCCCGTCCATCTCCGGCAGACCGATGTCGAGCACGATCAGGGACGGGTTGCACAGGACAGCCTTGTCGAGCGCTTCCTTGCCGTCACCGGCGGTCTCGAAGCTGTAGGAGGCTTTTTGCAGCGCAAAACAGATCACGTCCCGGATATGCGGATCGTCGTCGACTACCAGGATCGTTCTGTCGTGCAATGCGGTGTTCCTGAAAGCTGGCTCCCGCGGTCGGCCGCGGGAGCATTATCAATAGCCGAGCGGCGATCAGGTTTCCAGCCACCAGCCGTCCCGGCGGACGGATCGGGGCAATCTGCGGTCGGTCCCCGCCTCCGGGCGCGGCCCCGCCCCGTTCTTCAGCCTGTCAATGACAACGGTCCGGATTGAGAACAGCCAGCCGAGCCGGCGGCGGAACCGGGCGGCCAGTGCAATCAGGAGCATCATCATGCCGAACAGGCCTTCCGGTTCGGGCGCCGAACTGCCGCTCAGGTTGAGCGTGGGATAGGCGTTTGCCGAAACACCGGATACCTGAGGCAGCGGAACAGTCGTCTGCCGGGCCGATGCCGGGTCGGCGTTCAGCTTTTTTTCCGACACGGCAACGAACGAGGTGAACCGCGACTGCAACGCATAGTCCAGTCCGAGGTCTGTGATCTCCTGTTCCAGCCGCCTGTCGCTGCTGCCGCCGATCGTATAGGCGCGGTTCTTGTCGAAGATCTGTTCGCGCGCCCACAGCAGCGGCAACGCCTTCGCCGGCGCTGCCGAGGTGCTATCCCTGGCCGCAAGATCGATGTTCATCGGCAGGCGGGCCGCGCGCCCGTTGACCAGAGCGTCGATGTAGACCGTATGTTTGCCGCCGGCCGGGTAACGTGCAAGCACCCGCACCGTTCCGCCTTCAAAAAGATCCGGGATCTTCGCCGGTGTCTGCTCCGTCACGACGAGCCCGTTCCAGTCGATGGAAATATCGGTCAGAAGCGGCGTCTTCAGGCTGGCGGCAAGTCCGGCAGCGACCTCATGGGCATCTTCGCCCAGCCCTGCATAGCGAACATAGCCCCGGCCTTCCCGCGCCATGGCCTCCAGCAGAAAGCGGTTGACAGCCCTGCCCACACCAAAGGCGAAGATGCGCGCGTCGCCGATGCGGCGGGCGATGGAGGAAATGACGTTCCGCTCATCGCCGATGTAGCCATCCGTGAGAAAGACCACGATCCGCGTGGTGTCCTTGCGCTGGCGCAGACCGAACGCGGTGTTGATCGCCCGGTTCATTTCAGTGCCGCCTCCCGCATGCAGTCCTGCAACAAACCGGAGCGCATCCGACTTGTTGCTTTCGGTTGCCGGGACGGCGTCGCCGGAAAATGCGGACGTGCTGTCGGAAAAGCGCATGATGCGGAAATAGTCGTCCGGCCGCAGCCCTTCGATGGCTGCCTCCATGAAGGCTTTGCTGGCCGCGATGGGTTCCCCGGACATGGAACCGGACGTGTCCAGAACGAACACCAGCTCCCGTTGGCCGGCCATGTCCCCGGCAGACAATTGCGGCGGCTCGATCAGGAGCGAGAGATACCCGCCGCGGTCCTCATCAAAAAAGGACGAAATCCCGGCGGCGACTTCGCGTTCGCCCGCCAGTTGGTAGCGCAGCACGAAATCACGGTTGTCGACGGCCTTTCCTTGCGCGAAACGGACGGTCCTGAACCGGCCCTCGCCGCCCACATCCAGCTCATGGGTGTCGCTCCACAGGCCCGTGACGGACATGGGCGCCGCCAGCCGGAGATCGAGTGAAACCCGTTTCGGATCGATGTCACCGGGCGCATCCTGGCCGATGACCGACGGATAGGCCGGCAGCCTGTCTATGTGCCAGCCCGACACCGTATCGATATGCTTCACCGGCGCCGGATCGTCCGCAAAGGGCTCTTGCCTTCCTTGTGGAACGCGATCCTCACCTGCGGAGGACACCGGTTGGTCACGGGTTTCGACGCCCCTCTTTTCGTATCGCGGGCCGACCACCATCGGCACGACCAGTTCGTGGGCACCGTCGATCTTGGGAACGTGCTGCACATATTCCAGGGTGATCCTGACCGTCCGGCCGGGCATGAGATGGGCAATACCCTGGGTGAACATGTTGGGCCGGTGCTGGGTCAGCAATGCGGCCGCCTTGCCCTCCGCCTTCGCCTGGTCGAAGGCCTTTCTGGCCTCTTCCTTCTTCCTGATGCGCGCGATCACCACTTCGCCGTCCAGATCCATGCGCATGGCATGAATGGCGGCTTTCCGGTTCAGGGGAAACAGATAGGTCGCGTGCAGTGGCCGGGCCGTCGGATTGACAAAGGTCTGGGTCACTTCCACATGGGCGGCATCCCCATCGATCCTGACCGTGTAGTCCGCCTTCAGCAGCGGCAGGTGGAGGTCCTTGCCGTCCACCTTCGCGACAACGCTGCCTGACAGGTCGTCCGGGTCCGGCGCAGCCGTCGCAGGCAGGACCAGGGCACCCAGCGCAACCACCATCAGGGCTGCAGGGGCAAGTTTCGGCATTGATACCATCAGGAATTTCCTTCTCTTCGCGTTTTCGGGGAGGACAGATCGAGGGCAGCGCCCGTTGCAGCCTCGAAAGCCGCACGGCGGTCTTCTGCAAGCGCCCAGGGCGTGATCCGCTGGACGCTGGTCCAGGTGGTGCCGGGCTGTTTCAGCCACAGCCAGATCGCTTCGGCGATGTTGTGGGTGGTTGCCCCGGTTTCGGACACGAAGGTGACCGCGACCCGCCAGTCGCCGCCATCCTTGGATCGCGCCCTGTAAAGGGCCGTCGGCACCGGCTCGAACCGGGACCCGAGAAAGGTCACCTCGAGGCCCAGGCCGCGCAGACAGTCGTCCGGTGCATGCAGATGGCGCAGCGGCGAGGATGTCCGCACCAGGGTCAGCGCAAGCTCTCCGTACCGGCGCTTGCGCGCATACCCGCCATATTGACGGAAATACCGCTCTTCAACGGGCAGCAGCTTTTCATCGACGCCGGCGACCCCGCCAAGGGACATCGGCAGCGGCTGCGGCGGGATCGCCGCCGAAACGTCCAGAGCCTGCCGTGGCAGGCTGACAATGACGAACGCGATACTCAGGAACACCAGCGCCGACAGGCAGCGCACGCCGCGCGTCATCGGCGCCAGGACCGGCAACGGTACAAGCGCAGGTCTTGTTCCGGACCGGAAGCCGCAGAAGGTTTTGGATGTTTGAGAAGCCGGGGACCTGTGGGAAGACGGGGACCTGTAGAAGATCAGCACCGGTGCCATCGACAGGCCGAGCGCCAGGTACCCGATCAAATCATGCAGCGGCTGGGCCATGACATCGGCGCCGAAGACACTCTGGGGAAAGGCGATGCCGACGGCGAGCAGGCCGATGCGCAGGGCATTGCCCAGGAGACTGAGCGCAAGCCCGGCGGCGATCCAAGCCGCGGCGGTCAGGAAACGGGGCCGGTACAGCGCATTCAGGATCACCACGAGGGCCAGGGACAGCATCAGTCCGGAGGTCCCCGAACAGGGCAGATCGACCAGAACGTCCCTGCCCTGAAATCCGATGCGGATGCCCGAGCAGGACAGGTCCGAAAAGACCGTGCCGAGCCCGGCACACGAGAGCTTCGCCGAGAGTTCCTGCAAGGGATAGCCGATCAGCCGCTGGGCGATGCGCTCCACGGGCAGCGTGAACAGGAACAGCACGGACAGCCAGAACGGCGAGACCGGCCGTTGCCGCTGCCCCGTCCGCAGCAAGGTTGCCAGCGCGAAGACATCGAGCGCCAGGGCCAGGCCGCCGATCACATTTATCGCCAGGAGCTGGCCGGCCAGACGGGCCAGTGCGGACGCCAGCAGCACGAGCACCGCCGTTTGCCGTTGGCCGAAGCCACCGCGTATCACCGGGCTGCTGAGCGACCATGCCAGAAGGCCGGCCAGGGCGGCCAGATAAACCACGCCGCTGGAGGCATAGGACGGATCCGTCCAGGATCCGGCCAGCCACCTCAGCGGTTCACAGGCAAGAACAAGCGAGGCGAGCGCAAAGACAGCGGTGGTCGGGGAAATTCGGGCAAGCAAGGTCATGGCGGACGTTGTGCCGGGACCGCTTGCAGGGCCTTTTCAGGCTATGTGCAGATTTTGCGCATTTTGTTCAGACCACCTGTTTTCCCGGACGACCCCGTCCCCAGGATACGATGACCGGACGGTCCAATCCGTCCATCGGCATCACCCTGCAGGAAACGCCGAAGACCGAAGAAATGCTGTGCTCCGTCAGAACCTGTGCCGTCGGCCCGCTGGCCGTCACCCTACCCTTGTCGAACAACACCACATGATCCGCATAGCGCATGGCCATGTTGAGATCGTGCAGGACGATCACGAAACTGCGCTGCTCGGTCCGGCTCAGGTGGGCTACCAGGTCGAGCAGTTCGTAGGCATGGGCGATGTCGAGGTGATTGGTCGGCTCGTCGAGGAAGATGCGCGGCGCGTCCTGCGCCAGAGTCATCGCCACCCAGGCCCGCTGCATCTGTCCGCCCGAAAGCCGGGCCAGCGCCCGGTCTCGGAAATCCGTCATCCCAGTGACGGCAAGTGCCGCGTCGCAGGCTGCCTGGTCCAAAGGCGACGGACCGGCAAAGCGGCGGCGGTAGGCAAAACGTCCCATCATCGCCAGATCACCGACTGTGAGATCGGCGGGAGCCTCCGGTGATTGGGACAGCATGGCGATCTGCAGGGCAAGCTCTCGGGGAGGCCAGTCGGCCAACGGTCTGCCCGCGACAAAGACCGCCCCCTCCAGGGGTTTCAGCAGACCGCGCATCACCTTGAGCGCCGTCGACTTGCCACTTCCGTTAGGGCCGCAAAAAGCGACGATCTTGCCGTCGGGAAGATCCAGCGACACCTGGTCCAGGGCGCGCGCACCGTCATAGGCTGCACTGACACCCTCCAGGCGGGCCATGGGTTCAGGCATGATATTGCCGTCCTTTGATCAGGAGGTACAAAAACAGTGGCGCACCGACAAGGGCCGTCAGGGCCCCGGCGGGCAATTCCAGCGGCGGTGCGATCACCCGCGCCAGCGTGTCCGCGCCCAGCACCAGCAGACTGCCCGTCACTGCGGTTGCCAGCAGATACCCACTGCGGAACTGGCCGTGAAACACCCGTGCCACATGTGGGGCAACGAGACCGACAAAACCGATGGCGCCAACATGGGCGACCGCAATCGCGGTCAGGAAAACAGCGCCCCCTAACAGCGCAAACCGGGTTCTTACCAGAGGCAGTCCGGTTAACACTGCGCTTTGCGGATCGAGCGCCAATTGGCGCAGCGGCAGACTGTTCGCGATCAGCACGGGCAGGCCGAGCGCGAGGCCTGCACCGACCACCGCCACATCCTGCCAGTGGGCTACCCCCACCGATCCGGTCAGCCATGTCAGTGCATGGCTCGCCCGGTGGACAGGCCCCACGATGATCAGGAGCGTCACGGCGGCCTTGGCGAGCGCGGCAAGCGCGATGCCGTAGAGGATGAGTTTCAGCGGACTGCTGCCGCCCCGGTCGATCGATGTCAGGACCATGACCAGACCGGCGAACACGGCAGCCCCCGTCATCGCAGCAGTGGGCTGCCAGTGGATCGAGACGGTCAGCGCGTTGGCCTGGTCGGAAAAAAGCCAGAGAAACAGCATGACGCCCATGGCCGCCCCGTCGGTAATCCCCAGGACAGAGGGCGAGGCCATCGGATTGCGGACGACACGCTGAAGCAGTGCACCTGCCAGCGCCAGCGCCGCTCCGACAAGAATGGCGAGCACGACCCGGGGCAGGCGAAGCTTCCAGACGATCACCTCGTCCATGCGCGCGCCCTGACCGGCCAGCGCGGCGATGACACGTTCCGGCGGCAGAAAGCTCGACCCGATCCCGGTCGCGACCACGGTCAGCAACAAGAGCAACAGAAATGCCGGCAGCAGCGTCGAGAGGCTGGGCGAGTTACTCATGAGACGGCCGGCCTTTCCCGGCGCCTCAGGACATGAATCAGCATCGGAACGCCAACCAGCGCGAGAACCGCGCTCATCGGCGCCTCCCCGGGGGCGACAATGATCCTTGCGAGAATGTCGGCGATTATGGCAAGCAAGGCCCCCGTCAGCAGCGTCAGAACAATGAGCTGCCAGGTCGGAGGCAGAGCCCTGCCCGTCAACATGCGGGCGATATGAGGCGCAGCCAGACCCAGAAACATGATCGGACCGGCCATCGCGACAGCCCCCGCGGCCAGCAACGCGGCAAACGTGAGCGCGGCCAACCGGACGCCGGCAACATTCAGCCCAACAGCATGGGCACTGGTGTCGTCGAGGTGCAATACATCCAGTGCAGTCGACAGATAGAGACTGCCAGCAACGCCCAGAATCAACATCGGAACGCCCAGACGAAGAAGCTGTAAGGGCCGGTCGGCGAAGCTGCCGGAAAGCCAGAACAACAGCGTTTCAAGGGCGGTTTCATCAATCAGTAGCAGGGTCTGCGTGAAGGAGGCCAGCAGCGCGGCGACAGTAAAACCGGCGAGCAGCGTCGTTGCCGGATTTGCGGCACCACCCACCGAAAGAGAAATGGTGAATACGAGGCCGGTGGTCAGAAGCGCGCCGAGAACCGCTGCTGCGCCGATCCCGGCCAGGGTGGAGACACCGAAGACGGTGACACCCAGCGTCACGAACAGGGCCGCCCCCGCATTGATGCCAAGCAGTCCGGGTTCGGCCACGGGGTTGCGTGTGACCGACTGCATCAGGAGCCCGGACAAACCCAATGCCGCACCTGCGGCGAGGCCGATCAGCGTGCGCGGCACGCGCAATGTCGTGACGATCAGTGCGTCCGCCCCCTCACCGCCCCCCAGCGCCAGCCACACCGTGGACGGCGCAAAGAAGGTCAGGCCGGCATGAAGGCTGAAGACCGCAGCCGCGCAAAGAGCAAGGCTCAGCCCGATGACCAGCCGCGTCATCCGCGGACCTCCCTACAATTGACAATCCATCCGCCTCGTCACATACACAGGATTAATACTGGAAGCAAATATTCAACTTTTTGGAGTCGTTCTAATGAAGGCCCTTTTCCGTCTGTTGCACGCTCTGCCCCTCTGCGCGGCACTCGTGTCCACGCCCGTTTCGGCGCGCGATATCACCGATGCCATGGGGATCGTTGCGGTTCCGGACGCCCCCAAACGCGTCGTGGTACTGACGAATGAAGGCACCGAGGCTGTGCTGGCCCTTGGCGTGGTCCCGGTCGGGGCGGCCAATTCCTGGAACGGTGACCCGTGGTGGGCTCACATCACCGAAGCGATGGCCGGCGCCGAGCCGGTCGGCAAGGAGAGCGCGATCAATCTCGAACTGATCGCGGCACTCGAGCCGGACCTGATCCTTGCCAACAAGCAACGCCACGAGGAGATCCGCCCGCAGTTGACGGCAATCGCACCAACGGTCATGTCCGAAAAACTGCGGGGCAACTGGAAGATCAACTTCCGGCTCTATGCCAAAGCTCTGGGACGCGAAGCACAGGCAGAGACGGCCGTCGCGGACTATGATGCCGCCGTCGCCGGCCTGCGTGAGAAACTCGGTGACCACCTTGAGGAAGAAGTCTCGGTGATCCGCTTCGTGCCGGGTCAGATCCGTATCTACCAGCTCGACAGCTTTTCCGGTGTGCTGCTCAAGGACATCGGCTTCAACCGTCCGGCCAACCAGAATGTCGAAGCTTTTGCGATCCGCACCGGCAAGGAAAGCATTCCGGACATGGATGGCGATCGCATCTTCTATTTCACCTATGAGAGCGGCGACGGCAAGGGATCATCCCTGGAAGAAGACGTTCTGGCCGATCCACTGTGGCAGTCCCTTTCCGCAGTAGAAGCGGGCAGAACCCACCAGGTCAGCGACGCCATCTGGAACACCGCCGGTGGCATCATAGCGGCAAAACTGATGCTCAAGGACATCGCCCGCCTCTACGGCCTCGACTGATCCGTGCACACAAGGAACGCTCCGGGGCGACGCTGGCTGCTTGCAGGAGGCGCCGCTTCCCCAGCCAGGCACATTGCCTGACATACTGAAACGTATGATGTTGCTTGGTGTTCTTGGAAAAATGAGTGCCACAGATGGATTGAATGGCTTGGACATGGTCGAGGCATGAAAATGAGTGAAGCTGGTACATCCGCGCGTTTGTTGTGATCGCGTTGTCTGGCGGCGGTGCCTGCTTTGGAGCCTCGTCGTCGCAAACCTGAACTCGGCCGCCAAACTCGTTTTCAGTATCCTGGCACGGGGCGAAACGGGCTGAACAGCCTTGGTGCCGACTTTGATCACTGCACTGGTCTTGAACGCCGGGAGTGGAACATGGCTCACGAGAATTTCGCGAAATCAATCAGTTGGGAGAAAACACTTTGCGTGCTTTGCGCATGCAATGTTCGAGACTGGCTCGAAGCAACCCTCGTTGGAGAACCGCACCGAGCGAAGGGTGCAGACAGTTTCCGGATGGTAAGGGGCCTGGGGGGACAGGCCCCTCACCTTCCCCCCGCCTCGTCCGGAAACCGGTGAGGCGGGGGAAGCTTAGGGTGTTTGCGGATCCCTGGGGGATCTAGCCGCGGTGGTGCTTGCGGCCGTGGTGGCCCTTGCCGCCCTTCTTGCCACCCTTGAAGTCGGCCTTGGTGATGACGCCGTCCTTGTTGCGGTCGGCGCGTTCCATCAACCGGTCCAGGCGCTTGTCATGCTCCTCGGCGGTGATGCCGAGACTGCCGTCCGCATCGGCCTTCTGGAACATGCCGACGACCCGGTTTTCATTGACGGCCAGCCACAGAGGACCGAAATCCTCCAGTGTGAATGACCCGCTGCCGTCCGTGTCGGCCAGAGCGTAGAGTTCGGCACGCCTTGCGTCGAAATCCTCACGGGTGACGGTGCCGTCCCCATCGGTGTCGAACAACTCAAGGAACATGCCACCCGGGCCGCCCGATCCGCCACGACCGCCCCGGGCGTGATGCTGACCGTGATGCTGGCCGCGCGGGCCACCGCGTTCGCCCCGGTTCGCGTGCTGTCCGCGTTCACCCCGTTCCGGGCGCTCCGCACGTTCACCGCGCTCTCCACGCTCTCCACGTTCGGGGCGCTCTCCACGCTCACCGCGTTCGGGGCGCTCGGCACGTTCACCGCGTTCGCCGCCTTTACCGGCTTCCTGACCGCGCTGGCCGCGCACCCGTTCGACGGTGCCGTTGCCATCCCGGTCGAGCCGGTCGAACATCCGGTTCGCCATCCGGTCGACATCTTCCCGGGTCACCGTGCCGTCACCGTCCCGGTCCATGAACTGGAACGCGCGCACCATGCGGTCATTCGACCGGCTCATGAACCCGGCCTTGAATTCCTCAAGGCTGATGTCACCGGATCCGTCGGTATCCGCCGCCGCGAAACCCTGCGTCCGGACATCGGCGATTTCGGCTTCCGTGATGATGCCGTCTTCATTCACGTCGAAACGTTCGAACAGGCGTTCCGAACGGCGTTCACCGCCATGACCGCGGCCCATGCCGCCACGCTTGCCCATATGGGCGAAACGCGGGTTGTCGCCTTGCTCGACTTGTTGCCCCCCGTTCCCGCTTGCAGCCGTGTCCTGGGCTGATGCAGTCAGACCGGCGGTCAGCGCGGTGCCCGCGACACTTGCCGCCAGAGCGGCCATTGCAATCTTCTTGAACGGTTTCATTCCAACAACTCCTTGGTTCGTTGATGAGCTGAAGTTAAGAACGAATTGTCGCAGGAATACCGCCCCGCAGGGCCGGAAGTGTCGCCATCTGTCCCGCAGCAGCCTTTCGACACAGATTGTTACAAGTTCGGCTCGCATCAATAATTCAGGGAGACTATTTTAGCCTTGAAACAGCCCGATCGGCAGCCTTCCGGACCAGATGTCCCTGAAGGCACGAACTGATCAGCAGGAGTGGAGACATCCGTGAGCGATCCGAGCCCGCATATACTGGTGGTGGACGACCACCGCGACATCCGCGAGACTCTGGCCCGATATCTGGTCAAGAACGGCCTGCGCGCGACAACGGCGGAAAGTGCCGCCCATGCGCGCAAGGCCCTCAAGTCCGCCGCCATCGATCTCGTGGTACTCGATATCATGATGCCGGGTGAGGACGGCTTGTCCCTGTGCCGCCATCTCGTGGAAACCGGGTCCATGCCGGTCATCCTGCTGACCGCCATGGCCGACGACACGGACCGGGTGATCGGCCTGGAAATCGGTGCGGACGATTACGTCACCAAGCCGTTCAACCCGCGCGAACTGCTGGCCCGGATCCGCGCGGTGCTGCGGCGCACGTCGCTTGCGCCAAGGGAACGCGATCCCATCGAACAGGAGCGGCTCCACTTCGACGGCTGGTCGCTCAATGTCTCCCGCCGGGAGCTGCTCGATCCGGAAGGAACGTCCGTGGCCCTGTCCAGCGGTGAATTCCAGTTGCTTTGCGCCTTCTTGAAACGTCCGAAAATGGTGCTCAACCGCGACCAGCTCATGGATCTGACCACCGGACGCACTCCGGCTGTCTTCGACCGGTCGATCGACAACCAGGTCTCGCGCCTGCGCCGCAAGATCGAGATCGACGCGAAGGACCCCCGACTGATCAAGACGGTCTGGGGCGGCGGCTACATGTTCACCGCCGATGTGAAAGACGAAACCGGATGACCCTGAGAGCTCTCGCCCGCAAGGCCCCCTCCTGGCTGTGGCCTGGCACTCTGGCCTCCCAGCTCATCGTGCTGCTTCTCCTGGCAATCGTGGTTGCCCAGGCCCTGAGCATCTGGATTTTCGCAGACGAGCGGCGCATCGCCCTGGTCGCCGCCGCCCGCGACAGCCTGTTGTCGCGCGCCGTTTCGCTGGCCGAACTCATGGAAGACACGCCGCCCGCCCTTCAAGACCGGATTCTGGAAGCCAGCAGCAGCCGTTTCGCCGTCTTCTGGCTGGGTGAATCGCCTCTTGCGCCGGAACCGGGATCCTCGCGTTTTGAAAAACGTCTGCAGGGCTACATGGCCAGGGGTCTTGAGCACGGCCAGGTCGTCCATCTCAACATTCACGCCGACGAAAAGCGCGGTCCGCGCAGATGGGATTCCGACGAGGACGACCATCCGAACTTTCGCGCCGTGCCACGAAAAGAACGGCCGCAGAACCTGCGCAAGGTCATGAACAAGCCGGAAGACCTGTCAGTTTCGATCCGGATGACCGACGGCCGCTGGCTGAACACCGCGACGAGTTACCGGCCTCCGGCCAGCGCGCTGATCCCGCTTCTTGTCCAGCTCGCGCTGACCGCATTGCTGTCGATCGTCATCATCGGTGTTGCCGTGCGACGGGTCACCCGCCCGCTGAAGGACCTGGCCGCCTGCGCAGAGAGATTCGGCCGCGGCGAAGAACAGGCGCCGCTGACCCCCAGCGGACCGCGCGAGGTCCGGGCACTGACCTCCGCCTTCAACGACATGCGCGACAGGCTCACGCGGTTTGTGCGGGACCGGACTCGCATGCTGGCTGCCATCAGTCACGACCTGAGAACGCCGATCACGTCCCTGCGGCTGCGCGCGGAGTTCATCGATGACGAGGAAAACCGGGAAAAAGTCATCGAGACCCTCGACGAAATGGCCGCGATGACTGAGGCCGCGCTGCGTTTTGCCCGGGACGAGGCCCACGCGGAAAAGGCCGAAAACGCGGATCTGGGCGCCATTCTGGAAGCGCTCGCGAGCGACCAGCAGGACTTTGGCAAGGAGTGCGCGGTCGAGGTCGACGAACGGATCGTGCTGCCCTGCCGGCCGGTCGCGCTGAAGCGGGCGTTCCGCAATCTGATCGAAAACGGGATCCGCTACGGCAAGGACGTTTCGGTCCACGTCGCCAGACAGGGGACCGAAGCGGTCATCCGGGTCCGCGACACCGGCCCCGGCATCCCTGAAGACCGGTTGAAGGACGTCTTCGAACCCTTTGTCAGGCTTGAAGAATCCCGCAGCGAGGATACGGGCGGCATTGGACTGGGTCTTGCCATCACCCGATCCATCATTCACGGCCATGGCGGCCGGATCGCGCTGAACAACCGGCCCGATGGCGGGCTCGAAGCCGAAGTCAGGCTGCCGCTGTGATGGCCGGTGCCGCCGAACCCGGATCTGTCAGGTCCCCGGCGGCACCAGGGTTCCCGAAATCAGGCGCGAGAGCAGGCGCGGCATCGGTGGAACGCGGCTTGCCGGGAAAAGCACGTGATCCCTCAGCGCCGGCAGCCATCCGCTGTCGCTCTGATAGGCGGGTGTGAACACTGCGCTGAAGGCCTGATAGATACCGACATGCCAGCGCCTTGCCCGGCCATAGGCGGGCAGCGCCAGGTCGGGCGGCAGGGTTTCCAGGGCATGCGCGAGCGCGGCCGCGTCCAGAAGCGCCATGTTGGCCCCTTGCCCGAGCTGCGGGCTGGCGCGATGAGCCGCATCGCCGATGAACACGATCCGGTCGTTCCAGACTTTCTTCAGCGTGCCGTGGCTGTAACGCGCCATGGTCATCTGGTCCGGGTCGACGATCTGCTCGATGAAGGGTCCGGCCTCCGGCCAGAGCGAAAGCGCCTCGTCTTTCCAGGCCTGCAAACCCGCACGCAGCCACGCATCATGACCTCCCTGGGGCAACGACCAGAAGAAGGCCGCTTTCCGGTCGTCTCCTCCAGGCATCCGGCCGACCGGCAGCACGCCGATCATCCGGTCCGCACGGCGGTAGCGCTGTGACAGGTGATCGTCCGGCAGCACGCCGGGCACCCAGTCGACCGTTCCCCAGATCGCACCGAAGGCCAGCGTACGCGCTTTCAGGGGTGAAAGAGCTGACCCGGCGCCCGACGCATCGATCACGAGATCGAACCGGCCGGATCTGGAACCGTCGGCAAAGTGAAGTTGCCCGTCAACATAGTCTGTCACCCGGCGCCCCTGATGCCAGGCAAGGTTCAGCGTGCGCGCCCTGTCGTAGAGGGCTGCAAACAGCGCCGCCCGGTGGATACCAAGCCCCGAAACGGTGCCGTAGCTCACGTCAAGGACCCGGCGCCCGGTTGTCGCGGAGCGGCCGAGAACCCGCGTGATCGGCGTCGCATGCGCCTGAACCGCCTCCGCGGCACCGGCAAGTCTCAACACGTCCAGCCCGACAGGCTGAATCATCAGCCCGGAGCCGACCGGAGCCGGTTCGTGGAACTGTTCGAAGACGGAAATTTCATGACCGAGGCGCTCGATCAGGATGGCGGCGGCCAGTCCGCCGATCCCGGCACCGGCAATGGCGATCTTCATGGGAAAGGTCTTTGCCTCTGCGCTCAGGTGCCGCGATGGTGTCTCAAAAACGGCAGTGCCGGCTACCGCCGCGCTTCGATGCCGCCGGCATAGGTGGCTTCCTCGACCGGCTCCAGCCAATCGGTCACCAGGCCGTCGCGTTCCTCCTGCATCGCCAGATGCACAAGACAGGTATTGGGGCCCGCACCGTGCCAGTGCTTCACGTTCGGCGGGATCCAGATGACGTCACCCGGCAGGATGGACAGTTTCTCCTGACCCCACACGTGGATGAACCCGGCCCCGTCCAGAACCTGAAGGGTCTGGCCGAACGGGTGGGTGTGCCAGTTGGTCCGCGCTCCCGGTTCGAAAGTGACCTTGAGCGCGCGAACGCTGGCGGGCGCAGGTGCCTGGATCACAGGGTCTTGCCAGACCGTTCCGGTAAAATAATCCGGATTGGCCCGTTGCGACGGCCGCGATCCGGCTTCGTAAACAGTCAGAACGCTCATGACATCTCCTTGCCTACCGATGGCGTGACTTCAAACTTTGTTTCGTTTGTGAGTCCGCTCCCTAGGCCAGTTGATCAGAACCACCCCGAAAATGGCAAGGCATATTCCGGCTAAAGTCGCCAGCTCCAGTCTCTCCGACAGGAACACGACACCCAGAACCACGCCGACACCCGAGCGCAGGTAGGCCTGGCTTGCCGTGCCCATCGGCCCGAGGGTCGACAGCAACCGGAAATAGATCAGGAAGGCCAGCGCGGTGCAGACAAGCCCCAGGACAAGCGCCGAGACAAGCCCGGTCGTATCCGGCGTGAGCTGCCAGGGGCAGTCGATCACCAGGCTCATCGGAACGAGCACCAGCGAGGAACATATCAACGTCCCCGTGGCCGTGACGATCGGCGCCATGCCGGCAAACAGCCGTCCCTGCAGCGCCGCGATGCCGTAGAGCACTGCGCCCATGAGAACCGCAAGCTGGGCAACGAGGTTCTGGCCGAGGTCCTCCAGCGCACCGACGCCCACGATCAGGACAATACCGCCAAACCCGAGCAGCGCCCCGGCAAGCTGACGCGCACCGGGACGCTGGCCGGCACTCATCAGCACCCAGGAGAAAACGAACACCCAGAGCGGCGAGGTTGAATTGAGCACACTGGAGACAGCCGTCCCCGCGTATTGCTGGCCCCAGGCCAGCAGCAGCCACGGGCCGGTGCTGTTGACCAGAGACTGGATGAAGAACAGGCGCCAGCTGCGGCCGTCGAGCGGCATCCGGACCCCTGTGACCAGCAAGATGACCAGAAGCGCGAACGCCGCGGACAGGACACGGATGGCGATCAGCGTCGCCGGCGGGATCGTCGGCAGCGCCAGGGCAATCCAGAAATAGGACGAGCCCCACAACAGCGCGAGACAGCCCAGCAGGGCAAATTCGAGGGACCGGTTTTGCATGAAGGCTGGACTATCCGTTCACGTCGCGGCTGTCGGCCGGGGCCTCGTCTCGTTCATGCATGCCATAGTCCCGCAAGACATGCGCCACCCGCAGACGGTAGTCCTTGAAGTAGCTTGTCCGGCCCGCCTTTTGTGCCTTGCGGTGCCCGGTCAGCCGGCGCCAGTCCTCAAGCGCGGCCTCGTCCCGGAAGAAGGAGACCGACAGGAGCTTGTCCGGATCGGTCAGGCTCTGGAACCGCTCGACGGACACGAACCCGTCGATCTGCTCGACCAGGGGCCGCATTTCGGCGGCCATGTCGAGATAGGCCTGCTTCTTGTCCGCATGCGGAATGACTTCGAATATCACGGCTATCATCGCTGGTGCTCTCCCCCGGCATGCGGCGCGGACGCCAGTTTCAGGAAGGTCCGGTCTTCCCGCAAGATGAATTTTTCCGATTGCGCGAAGGCATAGTTTTCCTGTCCGAGCGGATCGGCTGCGAGCCGCGCCCTGTAGGCCTCATAGGCTGCCAGGTTTTCGATCGAATAAACCCCGTAGGCCAGGGTGGAAGACCCTTCGTGCGGCGCGAAATATCCGATCAGGTCCGCGCCACAGCGGGGAATCGCCTGCCCCCAGTTGCGGGCGTACTGCTCAAAGGCCGCCCTTTTTGTCGGGTCGATATGGTAGCGGATGAAACAGGTGATCATGGAAACGTCCTTCCTGGCTGGCGTTGTCCGTGTCCATGTGCCATCTTTTGCGTCAACAATGCTTCGACGCGGATCGAACCATGAAAGACAGAAGATGAAAGCCGGAATATGAAGGCCAAAAAATGAAAGCCGAAATATGAAAGCCGAAATATGAAAGATGGTCCGGACATTGCGCGCATCGGCACTTTGATCGGCGATCCCGCGCGCGCCAACATCCTCAACGCGCTGATGAGCGGCAAGGCGCTGACGGCGACCGAGCTGGCGACGGAGGCCGGCATCACCGGCCAGACCGCCAGTTCCCATCTGAAAAAGCTGATGGAAGGCGGATTGCTGACCCAGGCCAAACAGGGTCGCCACCGCTATTTCACGCTCGCAGGACCGGAAGTCGGTGCGGTCCTGGAAGCGGTGATGGGACTGGCGGCCCAGAAGGGTCATTTGCGCACGCGCACCGGCCCCCGTGACCCGGCAATGCGCAGCGCGCGGGTCTGCTACGATCATCTGGCCGGCGATATGGCGGTCCGGATCTTCGACAGCCTGCAGGCGCGGCGGTTCCTTGCCGTTTCGCCCGACAAGGGCGGCCTCGGTCTGACGGACGCCGGCGAAGGCTTCATCGCATCGCTGGGCATCGACGTTGCGCCGCTGAATGCGAGCCGCCGGCCGCTCTGCCGTGCCTGTCTCGACTGGAGCGAGCGCCGCAACCATCTCGCAGGCAGTCTCGGCGCCGCCTTCCTTCGGCACTTTCAGGACCAGGGTTGGATTTCCAGGCACGAGAACAGCCGGGTCATCACGATTTCACCGGCCGGACGAACAAATCTGAACAAGCTCTTTCCGCCTCGGGAGCTATAGCGCCCGCGACTGCGTTCCCTGTGAAGATCTGTCCGCGCCCGGATCCCGTACCCAGGAAACGCCCGTTAGCCGCGCGCCCTGGAAGGGCGCTATGTGGGGCCGTCCCCTAGCTCCCCGCCTCCGGGCCGGGAGCGACTTCGTCCTTGAACCGGATGTCAGCCTCCGCGTTCGCGTCCAGTTTGAGAGTGACCGTGTCATCGGTACCGTTGAAGGCGATCAGGATTTGACCGTCGTCCTGCGTCACGGTCATGTCCTCGCGGCTGTATCCTTCGCCGATCTCGACGGTGATGTCGCCCGTGGCGTAAACAACATCGTTTCCGCCTCCCCTGTCGAACGAAATCGTGGAGCCTGCGCCAACGGAAATCCAATCCGCTCCAGCGCCACCGTCAACAACCGCCTCGGAACCGGCCGCGATCCAGTCGTCACCATCCCCACCGGAGACTTTCGACCCCTCCTGCGTCCAGATCCGGTCGTTGCCTTCGCCGCCAGAAATGCGCGAATTGTCTCCCGAACGGATCACGTCGTCACCCGAACCGCCGTCGACATTGGAGAAGTTGTTTGTCTGAACGGCATCGTCTCCCGCACCGGCACGAATCACCGCATAGTTGTGGGCGTTTACGACGTTGTTGCCGGCACCGGCCTCGACCGTCGTATTGTCATAGGCCTCAATCCTGTCATTCCCGTTGCCCGCGTAGACACGACCGCGGTTGGAGACCCTGATAAGGTCGTCTCCGTCTCCTGCGTCAACATAGGCATGGTCATACGCGCTGATGACATCGTCACCGCGGCCCGCCTGCACATTGGCCTTGTCGGAAGCGCTGATGGTGTCGTTGCCGTCTCCGCCGGAAATCTGCGCATTGTCGTAGGCCGTGATGTAATCGTTGCCTGAACCGCCTGACACCGTCGCCCGGTCATAAGCACTGATATGGTCGTCTCCGGCGCCACCGGTCAGTTTGGCGTTGTCATAGGCGCGCAGAACGTCGTTGCCTGCACCGCCGTTCAATGTCGAATTGCCGTAGGTGCTGATATAATCGTCACCGGCACCACCACTTGCGAACGAGTTCGCGTACATCTCGATCCGGTCGTTGCCTGCCTCCCCATAGGCGGTCGAGTTGCCGTAGGTGCTGATGTGGTCGTCTCCAGCACCGCCATAGACCGTCGACGCCGCATAGGTACTGATATGATCGTCGCCGGCACCTCCCCGGACATAGGCATTGCCATAGGTCTGGATCCGGTCGTTACCGGCCCCGCCGTAAACCGTCGAATTGTCATAGGTGCTGATATAATCGTCACCGGCACCGCCATAGACCGTCGAATTGGCATAGGTGCTGATATGGTCGTCGCCGGCACCACCCCGGACGAAGGCGTTTGCGTAGGTGCTGACGCGGTCGTTTCCGGGCCCTGCATCGACAATCGCGTGGTTCCCGGCACTGATCCGGTCATCCCCTGCGCCGGCGAAGATCACCGCGTAATCGTCGGCAGTGATGTCGTCGTCTCCGTCGGTGCCCTCGTGGACGGTGTAGCGCCCCAGATTCTTCAAAGCATCCAGCTGCGCGATCAGTCGCCTGGCGGATTCAAGATCGGCCATGGCCTTTTCAATCCGCTCCCTGACAGGATCATTGGCCTGGCTCGGACCGGTCTGAGCGCTCTTGGTATTCGCCCCGCCGGATTGCACAACCTTTGCGCTGGCCTGCGCCTGAGTGCTCTGAGGCGAGAATGGATTCCGGTAGCTTTCGGCAATAGAATTCAGCACGTTCTCAATCCGTCAAAATGGGACACCTCCACAACCTTGAGGAGAATATGTTACCAAACATCTAATAATTCAGAGCCCGCTACTGCAATTAATGACAATGATCAAATTTGCGGATCAGCAGCGGATGCCGAGAGGAATTGCCTTTACGGCGCAGGCATCGACCGGGCCGTCTCATCTCAGGTTCCGGATCATCCGGCTGATACCGGGTTTTGCATGAGACTGTTCCGCAAGAAGCGTATCGCAGGGCGATGATCGATACGCCGCCACACTCCCGGGTCGGGTTTACATTGCCAAGGGCCACGCGCGCCGCCAAACAACAAAAAACCCGGCCGGAGCCGGGTCTCTTCAGTATGTCGGCGGACGCTCGGGGTTTGCGAACGTCTGCCAGGGTCGTGTTCTTGTTATTGGGGCCAGCAGAACCCGGATCAGGATGCCTTGCGGGATTCCTGCCTTGCCGGAACAGCTTCTCTCCAGGTGCGGTACAAACGCGACGGCAACCACGCGAGGCGGTCCCGGTTGTAGTCCTGGCGATGCTGAACCAATAGCATTCTGGCGATTTGCACAGTCATATTGTTCTCCTTTGGCAAGCACGGAACAGTCCGCCCTCACCTGATGAATTTGAATGTAGCGCACTTTGTGCACTTTTCAAGAGCGCACTATGTGCATTTCCACTTAAAAAACCCTTATTTTCCCGGATCTCTTTAATTCACGCACAAAATTAAAAGGCCTCCTGCTGGTAAACAGCAGGAGGCCTGTCAAGTTCCGAAAAAACAGTCGCGTTGAAGCCGGGACTACTCCGCGGCCTCCACACGTGCCGGATCGTAATTCAGGATCGGTGCCAGCCAGCGTTCCGCATAGGCCAGGTCCCAGCCCTTGCGTGCCGCGTAGTCTTCCACCTGATCGCGTTCGATCTTGCCGACACCGAAATAATGGCTGTCGGCATGGCTGAAATAGAGGCCGGAGACGGATGAGCCCGGCAGCATCGCCCGGCTTTCGGTGAGCTGGATGCCGGTCAGCCGCTCTGCGTCGAGCAGACGGAACAAGGTATCCTTCTCGGTGTGATCCGGCTGGGCCGGATATCCCGCGGCGGGACGAATACCCTGGTATTTCTCTGCGATGATGTCCTCGGCCGACAGCGTCTCATCAGCCGCGTAGCCCCACAGGTCCTTGCGCACGATCTGGTGCAGCTTTTCGGCAAAGGCCTCGGCCAGCCGGTCCGCCAACGCCTGGGACAGGATCTTGTTGTAGTCGTCGTTGTCGCGCGCGTATCGGGCCGCCAGTTCGTCCTCGCCATGTCCCGCCGTGACGGCGAAACCGCCGACCCAGTCATCGACACCGCTGCCCTCGGGCGCGACGAAATCGCTGAGCGCGACATTGGCGCGCCCCCCCGCCGTACGCGTCATCTGCTGACGCAGCGTGTGAAAGGTCGCCAGTTCCTGTGACCGGCTCTCATCCGTGAAGATCCGGACATCGTCACCGGCGGCATTGGCCGGCCAGATCGAGGCGACGCCGCGCGCCGTCAGCAGTTTTCCCTCGACGATCTCGTCCAGCATCCGCCGGGCATCGTCATAAAGCGCCTTCGCGGCAGGCCCGTAGCGGTTGTCGGTCAGGACCGCCGGATAGCGTCCCTTGATTTCCCAGGTGGCAAAGAACGGCGTCCAGTCGATCAGGGGCACCAGATCTTCCAGCGGGAAGTCATCGAACACGGAGAGCCCGGAGGTCTTCGGCGCAACCGGAGGCTTCCCGGCGAAGTCGGGCCTGAACGCGTTTGCGCGCGCGGCCGCAAGGGCCGTGCGTTTCTGCCCGCCTCGTCCAGCGGCGTGCTTTGCGGCGATATCGACATATTCGCTGCGAATGTCCGCAAAATAGGGATCGCGGCCGTTTTCACTCATCAGTTTCGAGGCGACGCCGACCGCCCGGCCGGCATCGGTGACATAGATCGCCTGGCCGCGCTCGTAATTGGGATGGATCTTCACAGCCGTGTGGATCTTGGAGGTCGTGGCCCCGCCGATCAGCAGCGGCACATCCATGCCTTCGCGTTCCAGTTCGGCGGCCACGTGGCACATCTCGTCGAGTGACGGAGTGATCAGGCCGGACAGACCGATGATGTCGACCTTTTCCTGGCGCGCGGTTTCCAGGATCTTTGCAGCCGGCACCATCACGCCAAGGTCGATCACCTCGAAATTGTTGCACTGGAGCACGACGCCGACGATGTTCTTGCCGATGTCATGGACATCGCCCTTCACGGTCGCCATCAGGATCTTGCCGGCGGAGGAATAGCCGGACAGGCCCTGCTCCAGCTTTTCCTTTTCCATGAACGGCATCAGATAGGCAACGGCCCGCTTCATGACGCGTGCGGATTTGACCACCTGCGGCAGGAACATCTGGCCCGAGCCGAACAGGTCGCCGACCACGTTCATTCCGTCCATCAACGGCCCTTCGATGACGTGGAGCGGCCGGTCGAAGGCCTGTCGCGCCTCTTCCGTATCCTCTTCCACGTAATCGGCGATGCCATGGACCAGAGCGTGCTCCAGGCGCTTGGCAACACCCCAGGTGCGCCAGGTGAGATCGGCTTCCCGTTTCTGACCGCCCTCGCCTTTCCAGCGCTCGGCCGCCTCCAGCATCCGGTCGGTGGCATCGTCGCGCCGGTTCAGGACCACGTCCTCGCACAGCTCGCGCAGCTCGGTGTCCAGATCGTTGTAGACCGCGAGCTGACCGGCATTGACGATGCCCATGTCCATGCCGCGCTGAATGGCGTGATACAGGAACACCGAATGCATCGCCTCGCGCACGGCCTCGTTGCCGCGGAACGAGAAGCTGAGGTTCGAGACGCCGCCCGAGACATGGGCATGGGGCAGATTCTCGCGGATCCAGCCGGTCGCCTCGATGAAATCGACGCCGTAATTGTTGTGTTCCTCGATACCGGTTGCCACCGCGAAGATGTTCGGATCGAAGATGATGTCTTCCGGCGGAAACCCGACCTCTTCCGTCAGCAGCTTGTAGGATCGGGCACAGATTTCGGTCTTGCGCTTGAAACTGTCGGCCTGGCCGGTCTCGTCGAACGCCATGACCACGACGGCCGCGCCATAGCGGCGAACCAGCTTCGCCTGTTCGATAAACGCCTCTTCGCCTTCCTTCATGGAGATGGAGTTCACCACCCCCTTGCCCTGGATGCATTTGAGGCCCGCCTCGATCACCGTCCATTTGGAGCTGTCGATCATGATCGGCACCTTGGCGATGTCCGGTTCGGCGGCGACGAGATTGAGGAAGGTGACCATGGCTTCCTCGGAATCAAGCAGGCCCTCGTCCATGTTGATGTCGATGATCTGGGCGCCGTTTTCCACCTGCTGGCGGGCGACGTTCAGCGCGGTTCCGAAATCGCCTTCCTTGATCAGCTTGCGGAAGCGGGCAGAGCCCGTGACGTTGGTGCGCTCGCCGACATTGACGAAGTTCGTTTCCTTCGTGATCACGAAGGGCTCGAGCCCGGACAACCGCGTGTGCCGCTCGATCTGCGGAATTTCGCGCGGTGTCTTGTCCGCGACCGCCTCGGCGATCGCCCTGATATGGGCCGGCGTGGTGCCGCAGCAGCCGCCGACCATGTTGACCAGACCGGCTGAGGCGAATTCGGCGATCAGACCGGCCATGTGTTCCGGGCTCTCGTCATACTCCCCGAATTCGTTGGGCAGGCCCGCATTGGGATAGGCGCAGACGAGCGTGTCCGCCACCCGGCCGAGTTCGTCCACATGGGCCCGCATTTCCTTCGCGCCGAGAGCACAGTTCAGACCGATGGTCAGCGGATTGGTGTGCCGCACCGAGTTCCAGAAAGCCTCTGGGGTCTGGCCGGAGAGCGTGCGTCCCGACAGGTCCGTGATCGTGCCGGAAATCATCACCGGCAGAGCCTTGCCGGTCTCCTCGAACACTTCCTCGACGGCGAACAGCGCCGCCTTTGCATTCAGCGTATCGAAGATGGTTTCCACCAGAATGATATCCGCTCCGCCGGCGATCAGCCCGCGCGTGGCCTCCGCATACGCAATGCGCAAATCATCAAAGGAGACAGCGCGGTAGCCGGGATTGTTCACGTCCGGAGAAATCGATGCGGTCCGGTTGGTCGGACCGAGCGCGCCAGCGACCAGGCGCGGGCGGGACGGATCGCGGGCGGTGACCTGGTCACAGGCTTCACGCGCCAGTTTCGCGCTTTCGAAGTTCAGCTCATAGGCCAGCTCCTGCATGCCGTAATCGGCCTGCGCGATGGTCGTGGAGGAAAACGTGTTGGTCTCGACAATGTCGGCCCCGGCTTCCAGGTAGTCGACATGGATCTGGCGGATGGCGTCGGGCTGGGTCAGACTGAGCAGGTCGTTGTTGCCCTGGACATCGCTGGGCCAGTCCCTGAAACGCTCCCCGCGATAGGCCGCCTCGTCCAGCTTCAGAAGCTGGATCTCCGTGCCCATCGCGCCGTCGAGCACGAGAATGCGGGTTCTTGCAAGATCACGGAGGCGCTCGAAGGCGTCGGACTTGATCACGGGGTATTTCCTTCCAGAGTGTCTGGTTCGTTGTTCTTGGTTCGGGCGCCGAGGTATCGGAAGCGCCCTTGAATTAAATGTGTGCGGCGGGAGCCTGACGGGCGCCGCGCGCACCGGCTGCGACGATCTTGCTACGGCTTTCGCCGTTTACCCCCATCCCTCACCCTTCCCCACAAGGGGGAAGGGAATTCCGCCGAATGCGTCGCGACGCGGTGCTCAATCACCCCTTTGAAAAGAACGCCGCATCCCGGCAGTTGAGGCCTGACCCCTCCCCCTTGTGGGGAGGGGTCAGGGGTGGGGGTCCACACAAGAAATCAGGGGTGGGGACCCCACAAGAGTTCAGCGGCAGGTGCCCCCCACAAAGCATACGGCGGACGTCCGGAACCTTATGCCGCCAGATCTTCCCGCACGGGCTGTCCCATGCCCAGCATGTGGCAGATGGCGAAGGTCAGATCGGCCCGGTTCATGGTGTAGAAGTGGAAATCGCTGATACCGCGGTCGACCAGATCCATGACCTGCTCGCAGGCAATCGCGACGCCGACCAGTTTGCGGGTTTCCGGGTCGTTGGCAAGGCCGGCGAACCGGCGGGCGAGCCATTGCGGGATCGAGGTGCCGCATTTGGCGGAGAACACCATGGTCTGCTCGAAATTGTGGATCGGCACGATGCCCGGAATGACCGGGATGTTGATCCCGGCAGCGGCGATCCGGTCCAGATAGGCATCGAACAGGTCATTGTCGAAGAAATACTGGGTGATGATCCGGTCCGCTCCGGCATCCACCTTGCGCTTCAGGTTGTCGATCTCGACCTGCCAGTTGCCGCTTTCCGGGTGTTTTTCCGGGTATCCCGAGACCGAAATATCGAAATCGGCGATCTTCTTGATGCCCGCGACCAGGTCGGAAGCGAAGGCATAGCCGGTCTCGTGCGGAACGTAACGCGAGCCGATGCCCTCCAGCGGATCACCGCGCAGGGCAACCAGATGGCGCACGCCCAGAGCCCAGTAGTCCCTGACGATGGCATCGATTTCGTCCTGCGATGCGCCGACACAGGTCAGATGCGCCGCCGGCGCCAGGTCCGTTTCCTTCAGGATCCGGTCCACGGTCTTGTGGGTCCGCTCCCGCGTCGACCCGCCCGCGCCATAAGTCACCGACACGAAGGCTGGTTCGAGCGGCGCCAGGCGCTGCACCGTGTTCCAGAGCGTCTCGGCCATCTTGTCCGACTTGGGCGGAAAGAACTCGAACGACGCGGAGATCGGCGACGCGGCGGCCTGCTGCGAGCGGCGGTTGGAAGTGTCAGTCATGTCAGGCGACCTCTCGGGACGTGTCTCGGGCAGGCCAGTCGGTGACGATGCGTCGATCCCGCGCGAGCCATAATGTTACGGTCAGATTGGTGTCGGTGTCGTCTCCCGGAACCAGGTCGGTCACCTGTTCCAGGTCCAGGTCATGGGTTTCCAGCCAGCGCTCCATCTGGTCGCGGCCAAAGCCGAGCCGGCGATGGGCATGTTTCTCGCGCAGGAATTCCAGTTCGTGGGGGGCAAAGTCGATGATCAGCAGGCGGCCGCCGGGACGCAATGCCCGCGCGGCTTCGGACAATGCCCGTGCCGGTTCATCCAGAAAATGCAGCACCTGGTGGATCGCCACCACATCGAACGAGCGCGGCGGCACATTCAACGCGTAGACGTTGCCGTGGCGCACCTGCGCATTCGTCAGACCGGCCTTGGCAAGGTTCGCCCGCGCCACCGCCAGCATGTCGTGGGACGCATCGATGCCGAGTGCGGACGTGTACTGATCGGAGAACAGCTCCAGCAGGCGCCCGGTGCCTGTCCCCAGGTCCAGGAAGGACTGGAACGGCGTGTCGCCCAGGGCGGCCCGCATGCTTGCCTCGACGGCGTCTTCGGACACATGCAGGGAGCGCTCCCTGTCCCAGGTGAGCGCGCGCGCGGCGAAATAGGCCGCAGCCTCCTCCGCCTTGGCCTTGCGGATCGCCTGAAAGCGTTCCTGATCGGCCGCCAGCACGGCGTCATCGCCGGAAATGCGGGCCACAAGGTCCCGTGCCAATTGCCCCTCGGGCCCGTCCGCCAGCCGGTAATAGACCCAGGCCCCTTCCGGATAGCGCCGGATCAGATCGGCCTCGGCCAGAAGTTTCAGGTGACGGGAGATACGCGGCTGGCTCTGCCCGAGGATCGCAGTCGCGTCCTTGACCGTCAGCTCGCTTTCCGCAAGCAAGGCAATCAGCCTGAGACGCGTCGTCTCACCGACAGCTCTCAAGGCCACAAGGGTATCTTCCACGGAAAGGGTCTGCTCTTCAGTCATGCACTCAGCCATCGATGTCGATATAAAGATATGTTTATATCAACAGAGACAGCAATGCAAGTCTCCGATCCCGCCGGTTTTACTGTCGGTGGCATGTGCCCCGAAAGCACGACACGCCGGACAAAGGGTGGACAACACTCCACCAGACGCGTGTCGCAAGGCGATGCGGTGTATCGGACAAGACGCGCAACGAAGTCCGGCGGGCGCACATGGGCCGCCAGTCGGGTCATAATCAACACCGTTCGATACTACAGGGGCTGATCCTCAGCCGCCAGCATGTGATCGAACAGCCCGTCGCGCACGCAGGCAGGAAGGCCGGTGCGGGGTACGAGCGCGGTGCCTTCCAGCTCGCGCGCATACAGCTGCTCGATGTCGCTTGTGTCGACGGTCTGGCCATGGACGACCGAGTCCAGCTTGGTACGGAAGGCGTCGAGGCCGCCCATGGAGGAAAAATGCCAGCCGGCGTCCCGGATGATCTTCACCGGCCGGCCGATGCCGGACAGGTTGTTGTTGCGGCTGCGCAGGAAGGGTTGTGCCAGAACATCCGGCACCCAGGACTTCTTGGTCATGCGGGCCTTGGTGCGGCGCAGTTGCTGCGGTGTTGTCAGGTATCTGTTCTCGATCATGCGGGACCCGAGCAGCCAGGTCTTGTCCGGGACAATCCTGTTCAGGTGATGCTTGTGCAGGCTTTGCTCGAACACCAGCAGCCTGCCCTCGTAAAGCCGGTCTTGCAGAACACGTTCCAGAACCTCGGCGCGCACGATCTCGTCAACATCCGACAACAGGATCAGATCATCGGGCGCGCAGGCCTCCAGCGCGCGGGAAATGCAGTTGCGCTGGTAATTCTCCCGCTCCCAGTCGGCCCTGCGCCGGTTCTTGTAGACACCCAGAGCGGGCGGCAAAACATCCGGAAAGGTGATCTGCAGGTCGATGATCCTGTCGGCCCAGAGCGCGAACCGCTCCCGGTTCTCGGCGAAATAATACGGCTTGGCCCCGCCGCGCTGGGTCCGGTCGGCCTCCACCAGAACGAACCTGTCGACATGATCGCCCATCTCCCGGAGGCGGATCTCCAGAAGGTCGAACTCGTTGTGAAAGACGAAACAGTCGTAAAGCTGCATGAATTTTCCTAAAGGCTCTTCCAGAGCCTGAATTTGGCCCTGAGAGCCTTTTCCTGAACCAGGCGCCTTGCCCTGAAAACCGGAGACAGCTTGAGCGGCTCGGCGGGTGCGGCGCCGGACAGGAACACCTCGTCGAACCGTCGCATCACCGGGCCGGGCAGAAAATCCGTTACCGAGGCGCGCGCCAGCTCCGCGTCCGAATGCGCGGGCGTATAGTCCGTCAGCAGGCGCAGCAGATCCCGCCGCGTGCGGTAGATCCAGTCCGGCTTCGGCGTCATGACGACATGGTTCCGGTCCATGCCTCCGGCCCAGCTGAACACCGGCTTTCCGGCCATCAGGAATTCGGCGATGGCGAGGCCGAAGCTCTCGCCGATCTTCTTGGCATTGAGGCCGGCATCGCACGTCGCGATGAAACGGGACTTTTCACGGGCATCGACAATCGGCGGCAGAAACAGTGCCCTTGGGTGGTCGATGAATTTTTCCGTGTTCACGAACAGGAAATGCAGATCGGACCGGCGTGCGAGCGCTTCCCCGGCGGCCTTCCGGGCAAAGGGAATGTTGAACTGGTCATGGCCGCCATAGCGGCCGACCACAAAAGCATCGCGTGGAATGCCGAGTGTCTCGCGCAGGGTGTCATCCGACCGCGGCAGATCGACGATATGCGGCACGAATGGCGCCAGCCCGCCGCTCATCCAGTCGGCCAGCCACTCCGACACATAGGCGTAGACATCACTATGGGGCTCGAAATGACGAAACACGGTGTGAACACCGGAGCGTTCGGCGCTGATGCCGAGTGGAGCAACACGTCCTTCCCTTATGTAATAGCAGAAATCGAGCTTGAACGGGTCGCTGACCCGGCGGCTGTCGTCGCCCGGTTGAACCGGGACCAGCGTTACCGACTGCCCGAATTTCTCGACCACGGAAGGCGTGCTTTTCGCCGGGCTGTAAAAGACGAATGCCTCATGGCCAAGCTCGTTCTGAACACCGAGCGCATAGTCGTGAAGCGCGACACTCATGCCGCGTTCGTTGAGTGTGCCTGCCTGAAATCCGATCCGCATTCCGGTCCCGTCAAGTTATCTGCCGGGACCGATATCGGATTTCACCGCCGAGGTCCATGCGGTCACGGCCGAATTCGAACCCGGCACCGCCAAGACCGGGACAGGCGCTACTTGATGACGAAGGGCAACTGAACCCTGGCAGAGCTTCCGCTGTATTCGTCATTGATGGTCAACACCAGCAGATAGTCGCCCGCCTCGGCCCCACTCACGTTGAGCGTCAGGTTGGCCATATATTCGGTGTTGGGCACATGGCTCTTGAACTCGAAACGGCCAAAGCCCTTCTGCCCGGCAAGCACCTTGCCGTCCGGCGACGTTAGATCGAAATCGACGGTCAGGAGCGAAGTGTGGAAGCCGTCCGCCTGTTTCCAATCGAAGCCGACCGGCTCGAGATAGATCCGGAGCGGCTCGCCCTCGGCAAAAACGTTGTCTGCCCGCACGGTGTAAATGCCGTAGCCGTCCGCCTGAGCCTCGACGAAGATCGCCGTCTCGACGGTGAGCGGCGCGGCGCGCCAGGCCTCGAACAGAGCCTCTCGCATCAGCAGGACGGCCCGGGTTCCCTCTCCGGCGCTCAGCGCCGCTTCGGCCTCGTTCGCCTTGTCCAGCAAGGGACCGGCCGCGCCCGGCAGGCAAAGGCCCAGCAACACGACAAGTCCCGCAAAACCACGTTTCAGCATCTTTCCCCCCATCCGTACGGCACCCTGAAATGCGGCACCGGCAATTCCCGGCACCAAGACAGCATGACCGTCCTGTTTCAGTCCAGCCGGCGGGCCGTCAGAGCTGATCGGCGGATGCCTCGCCCGACTGCGCTCCTTCTTCATCGTCCAGCATGCGGGCGGCTGCCGCACCTGCAGCGGCAGCCGCTGCCGCATTGGTGGTGGCCGGCGCCTGATCTTCCGGTCCGTCATTCGGGTTGGCGACGCGCACCGTCACCTGCCGGTGGGCAAACTTGATACCGTTCTTCTCGAACAGGTCCTGCAGCCCGGCATAAACGACCTTGCGCAACTCGAACTGCTTGCCCGGCTTGGTGGTGAATTTCACCCGGGCGATCATGGCGCTGTCCTCCATGGACATGATGCCCTGGGACTTGAGCGGGGCCAGGAACATCGGACCGAAATAGTCGTCGTCCAGAAGCTCCTTGCCGAACGTCTTGATGATCTTGCGCATCTTCTCGACATCCGTGTCGTAGGTGACCCGGAAGGCCAGCTTCATGACGGCCCAGTCGCGCGAGAAGTTCTCCACCTGCTGGATTTCGCCGAATGGAACCGTGGTCAGCGCACCGCGGTGGTGGCGCAGTTGCATGGAGCGAATCGATATCTTCTCGACCACGCCCTTGGCGCTGCCGATGTCGATATATTCCCCTTTCCGGAAGGCATCGTCGATCAGGTAGAAAGCCCCGGAGAAGATGTCCCGGATGAGGGTCTGTGCGCCGAAACCGATCGCCAGACCGACAACACCGGCACCGGCAAAGAGCGGCGCGATATTCACGCCGAGTTCCGCCAGCACCACCATCGCGGCGATGACGACAATGGTGATCAGCAGGAAATTCCGGAAGATCGGCAGCAAGGTCGCGATCCGGCTCTCTCCGGCCCCGCCGACTTCCGCTTCCTCATCGGCTTCAGCCGGCGTTTCCTTGGCGATCTGCCTGTCTATGACGATCTTGACCGATTCATAGGCCATGTAGCCCAGGAACACGACGAGCAGGACCTCGATGAAGGATCCGATCAGCGATCCGCTGCCCGCGAGCGGAACGCCCCACATGCTCGCCAGAGTATCCACTGCCCCGAACAGGACGACAATGGTGGCGCCGCGGTCGAACAGATCCCGGAACGGCGACCGCATGGCCTCGCGTTCCGTCGCCTCGGCCTGCGCCTGTGCCCGCGCGCTCTCTTCATCCAGAACGCCGCCTTCGCTTTCTTCCGCACGCTGGATGTCTTCGACGATCCGCTCCCGGGCCGCCGGCGTGTCCAGCCGGGGCAGCAGGACCCGGTCGATGATCAGGATCAGCAGCCCATAGACCACCGCAGCCAGCAACAACACCTCGAGCGGCGCGGCGACCAGTCCCGTCGCATCCGGCAGATCGAGCAGGATCCGCACCGCGGAAATGCCCCAGGCAAGAACAAAATAGAAGATGGCGATATAGTGCCACGCCCCCGCGAGCACCCTGCGCCATATCGGCGCTTCGCCAGTGCCCCTGATCAGACGGGCGACGGTCCGGCGGAAAGCGAACGCAATGACGCTCAAGACCACCGTCGACAGGGCGGCCGCGCCGATCAGCGCGACCTTGTGGGCGTCCCGGTTCAAGCCCAGGCGATCCATCCACAGACAAAAGGCGACCGCGAACAGGGAGATCGCGGATCCGAGCAGAAGGCTTCTGTAGAGCCCTTTCGCCTCGCCGTCGGTCAAGGCCGGCAACCGGTGGCTTGCCGCGTCCGGCGCGAACAGATTGAGCCAGATGACCCGCAACGCCAGGAACACGGAGACGACACCGAACACCACCATCGCCGTCTCGTTGGCCGCTTCCAGGCCCGTGCCGATCAGAAGGTAGACAGCCACCGAGACGCCGAAAAATAGAACCACGCCGACGATCATGAGCAGCGCGCGCAGATACAGGTAGATGATCTTGTCAGCGCGCGAGTAGACGTTGGTGCGGAACAGGGAGGCGAACATGTGCCGGCCCCAGCGTCCCAGCAGGACGGAGGCTGCAATCCCGATCGCCGCCGCAATCCCGATATCGATCAGGGCGGCCCCGATCCAACTCAATCCCCGGTCCTCGCCTTCGGCCCTGAGAGTGGTCAGAATGGTGGCGTGGATCGTCGGAATTTGCCTCACGATGGATTTCAGGACGTTCCGCGCCTCGACGGCATCGTCGGCGAAATCGTCAACCGACCGGAGAAGCCCCCCTTCGCCGTCTCCGCTCTCGCCAGCCCCCTTGCCGCCGCCATCGGTCTGCCCGGCTGCGCCATCGGCCTTCCCGGCTGCGTCCCCGGTTGTTCCGGCCGCGGGCTCTGTCTTGTCCCCGTCGGCTTCGGCCAGACCGGACAGGATTGCGGAGACGCCCTGCGCCATGACGGGTGCCTGCGCTGAAGACAGCAGCAGCGTGCCGGCAATCACGCAGGCAACAAGGCCAATGCTTCCGAGCAGGCGGGTCAGGTCCGAACGGGACGGATGAAGCAGGCAGTTGCTACGGCGCATGAGGACTCCACGTCTGCTCGTACAAGATTTCCGCGTCATTCTTGCCACGGTTCCGTTCCGATTGAAAGGAACCCGCACCGCCCATACCGGACAAAAAAACCCGGCTCATCGAGCCGGGCTTCAGGTGACAGGATGCGCCATCCTGGGATTTCAGTGCAACACTTCGTGGTTCCAATGCGCCATCTTGCGCTTGGCGTCCGCAATACTCATGCGTTCGAACATGCCCATGGCCTCGCCGCGGACTTCAGGCGTCAGACGATGGCGCCAGGGACCGATGGACAGGAGCGAGCCCGCGGTGATCGACGACAGGCCGGACGCCTTCGCAAGGATCACGAACGGCTCCGGGTCCGGACGCACCATCCAGTGGCTGACCTCCTCCACGCCGCAGCGTGCGAGCCAGGCAAAGGTCGCGACCGCCTCGGCGAACCGGTCTTCCGACGCGAACCGGCGAAGCGCGGCCTCGTTGACCATGCCGCGCTTGGCAAGCAGAAGAACCCGGCTGCGCGCGGTTTCGAAATCGTAGCGACCCAGCCAGTACTGGTTCGACATGCGTTGCGCGGCGACCTCTGCGGCCTCCTCCACGCGCTCGGCTTCGTGTCCACGGCCGGACGCATGCAGCTTCCGGCGGACTTCCTCGCTGGCCACCGAGACCAGGCTGGCAATATGCGCCTCGGCCAGATCGGCGCGTTCGCTCAGGGAGAGCTGCAGCGTGGCGTCCGAGGCCGCGTCGCTGATCAACGCCATGATCGAGGCATTCGACAGGCTGGCGCCGTCATTTCCGGCGACCTTGCGCTTCACCTTGAGGTCGCCCCGCCGCACCAGAACGTCGGTGAGCTCCTCGGAAAGCACTTCCCTCTGGGCAATCGCGAATCGGTGCGCATCGCCCCGCTTTTCCGCGATCTTGATGAGATCGGCGTCCCGCAGGACGGTCGACCGCAGCAGGATCGGTTCGGCAACGTCGATGTCGTCGTCTGCAAGGCGGCGGATCGTTTCCTCCGGCCCCCGGCGTAGGCTGGACATCTGATCTGCCACGTAACTTCTGACTTCGCCCTCGACCATGTCGACAAGACGCAGCAAAACGGAATCGTAGATATCGACCTGTTCATCCGAACAACGGTCGGAGGTCAGGGCGAACAGTGTCGCGACATGGCGGGCAAGTTCGGCCCTCCGGGCGCTGCCAGCTTCGCCGGTCAGCTCCGAGAAGTTCACCAGTTCTGTTTTCAACGCTTCAGTCATTCTTCGATACCAATTGTCAAAATTAAGCCGATCCGGCGGTGTTATCGAAAATGAACAGGAGACTTAAAGAAGGTCGAAACACGCTTTTCGAGAATGTAATTGTGTTTGTCTAAAACTTTCGACGAATTCTCGCCTCTTCAAGATTGATCGCATCAAATAACTGAATTTTATATCCCTTTTCCAAATCACCCCTAAAACCGGAGCACCGTGCCGGGGGTGAATTAGATTGATAATTTTTGCATATGAGCGTTTTTACTCCCCGCTTTCAGGGCCTGCACGGCCGAAATTTAAGATTTTGCCGATGACACGAGGCCCGCCACATCCCGATCCAACACCCCCGGCATGAAAATGCAGCGCATTTAAAAATATTTTCCTTTTTATATTGCAGATCTCCTGCGCCGCCGCACATAAAGAAAGAAATATATTTCTTTATAGGAGACCCTCATGGACCGCCGGACGTCATCGAAGCCGTCTCATTCCGTATCCGTTCCGCCCGTGTCCGTTCCCCCCGTGTCCGTTTCGCCCGTGTCCATTCCGAAAAGCATCATTCGGCGTCTGACCGGCGCTTTCCGCCAACTCGTGGGAAGGAACATCGGCAAGCGGCAGGTCCGGCAACGGCTTCCCCGGGCTCTCCTTGCCGATGTGCTCGGCGACACCGGCCTGCTGCACGCCACCCTGGACGATAGAGGCCGCCGCCCGCCACGGTTCGAAGGTCCGTGGCTGGCGACCGACCCGACACTGCCGGGTGGAGTGCCGGGAGGACCGCCCAAACGCCCGCCTTCCGACTGAGATCTACTCCGCTGCGGCCAGAAACTCCTTGGAGCTGCTCTTGTCGTCGCTGCCGTCATTGCTGCGATGCAGCCTGCTCAGCAATTGGCTGCGCTTTTCCGAAGCCTTTGCCAGAGTGCCCTCCTTTACCGGGCCGAAGCCCCGCACAAGATCGGGAACCCGGGCCAGTTCGACCAGCAGGCCGTAATCGCTGTCCGGCAGCCGGTTCAGGATTTCGGCGACATCACCCTGGTACTGTGTGGCAAGAGCCCGTTCGGCCCTGCGTTCCGCGGTGCGCCCGAACGGATCATACCAATTGCCGCGGGCGCCCTTGAACCGGGCAAGAAGACGGAACGCGCTGAAGATCCAGGGCCCAAAGGCGATTTTCTCCGGCCGACCGGTCTTTTGATCCTTGCGATGGGCAAGCATCGGCGGCGCCAGGTGCACCTTGACCTTGCCCGGATTTTCAAACCGCTGCAGCAGCTTGTCCCGGAATGCCGGATCCGAATAGAGCCGTGCGACTTCATACTCGTCCTTGTAGGCCATCACCTTGAAAAGCATGTCGGCCACCGTCCGGGTCAGGCGCAGAGTCGCCGGGCCATGCGTCTCGTCGGCGGCTTTCACCCTGGCGACCAGATCGGCGTAGCGCTCCGCATAGGCCGCGTCCTGATAAGCGGTCAGTTCGCGCGTGTTGAACGCGACCTTCTCGTCAAGCGTGAAACTCCGGGGACTGGCCTGCGCGGGCAGCGCAGCCATCAGCTTGTCCGGTGCGGCCGCCAGTACCCGGCCGGCACGGAACGCCTTGATGTTGTTGCCGACGGCGGCGCCGTTGAGTTCCAGCGCTGTCTCGATGGCATAGTCGGAGACCGGCAGAGCGCCGCTCTGATAGGCCATTCCGACCAGCAGCATGTTGGCGAAGATGGCATCGCCGAGGAGTTTCTCGGCCACATCGGCGGCGTTCAGCGGAAGATAACTGCCGGATGCCTCGCGCAGGGACTGGTCCATTCGCTTCTCGTCGAAGGACAGGGTCTGCTTGATCACAAACTCGGCTGTGGGAGCCACCTTGGTGTTGGCAACGGTCAGCGTGTGGCCGCGATGGGCCAGCGCGAGCTGGTCGGCATTGGCGGCCACCACCATGTCGCTGGCGATCAGGAGGTCGAGGCTCGCCGCGGGAACACGCGGACCTTCGATCGACTTGTCCAGCGCGGCGAACCGCACGTGGGACGTCACCGGACCGCCCTTCTGCGCTAGGCCGGTCATGTCGAGCGTCGATGCCTGCTTTCCGTCGACGTGCGCGGCCATCGCCAGGACGGCGCTGATCGTGGTCACGCCCATGCCGCCGATCCCCGCAACCAGTGCGTTCCAGGTCCGGTCAAGCGGTGCCTGTTCCGGCAGCGGCAGACCGGCCACAAGCGCGTCGATATCGACCTCCGCCTTTTTCGGCTTCCTGAGCGCGGCGCCCTCAACCTCGACAAACGAGGGACAGAAACCCTTGATGCAGGAAAAATCCTTGTTGCAGCTGGACTGGTTGATGACCCGCTTTTCGCCGAACGGCGTCGCCAGCGGTTCGACCGACAGGCAATTGGACTGCACGGAACAGTCGCCGCAGCCTTCGCAGACCCGGTCGTTGATGAAGAGCCGCTTGTCGGGATCGGGAAACTGGCCCCGCTTGCGCCGGCGGCGCTTTTCGGCGGCGCAGGTCTGATCGTAGACGATCACGGACACGCCGGGAAACTCCTGCAGCTCCCTTTGAACGTCCATCAGTTCATCGCGGTGATACACTTTGGTGCCCGGTGCGATCGGCGACCAGGAACCGTACAGGTCCGGAGTTTCGGAGACGATCGCGATGCGCTCGACCCCTTCGCCCTCGAGCTGACGCGTGATCTGCGGCACGCTCAGCTGGCCGTCCACTTTCTGTCCGCCGGTCATGGCGACCGCGTCATTATAAAGGATCTTGTAGGTGATTGGCACGTTGGCGGCGAGCGCCTGCCGGATCGCCAGGATACCGGAATGGAAATAGGTGCCGTCGCCGACATTGGCGAAAACATGGGTGTCGCCGGAAAACGGCTGCTGACCGACCCAAAGGATGCCCTCGCCGCCCATGGCGATCTGCCCTTCGGTCGTGCGCCCCGCCATTTCGGTCATCGCGTGGCAGCCGATGCCCGGCAGCGACCTTGCGCCTTCCGGCGTGCTCGTGGAGGTGGAATGCGGGCAGCCGGAGCAGAAATAGGGTATCCGCGCCGCCCGTTCCGCATGGCCCTGGGCCCACATGGCCTGTTTGTTCATCCGGTTGGCAACGGAGCGCATCTCCTCGGTGACAACCTCTTCCGGCAGCCACTTCATGAGACCTTCCATCAGTTCGGCAACCGACAGTTCGAGCACGTCAGAAAGGAAGGGCGATCCGTCCGGGCGGCGCTTGCCCCAGATCTCGGGCCGGCTCATTTCGGGCCAGTGATAGGAAATCTCCTTGATCTGGGTTTCCATGAACGCGCGCTTGTGCTCGACAACGAGCAGGCTCTCGACACCGCGGGCAAACTCGCGCAGGCCGAGCGGCTCGAGCGGCCAGGTCATGGCGACCTTGTAGACGGACAAGCCCAGCGCCCGGGCCATGTCTTCGGTGACGCCCATGAGGTCGAGCGCCTGCAGCAGGTCGCGATAGGCCTTGCCCGAAGCAACGATGCCGAACTTGGCCTGCCCGCGCGCACCGAACGCCACCCGGTCAAGCCCGTTGGTGCGAACGTAATTCTGGGCAGCGGGGACCCGCAGGTCGCGCACCAGGCGTTCCGTCTCCAGCCGGTTGCCGAGCAGAAGATCGCGGTTCTGGCGATAGTCCTTGCGCGGATCGCCTTCGAGCGGGAGCACAAGGCGCAGCCGGTCCGGGGCAATATTGATGGTTGCGGATGCATCCATGGTGTCGGCGACACAGATCAGCGCCGTCCACAAGCTGGTGAAGCGGGACATTTCCAGCCCGTGCAGACCGTAGTCGAGCACTTCCTGGATATCTGCCGGATTGAGCACCGGCATTTCCGCGTGCTGAAAGAAGAACTCGCTCTGCGCCGGCAGGATCGAGGATTTCGCCAGATGGTCGTCGCCGGCCAGGGCCAGGACGCCGCCGTTGCGGTCCGTGCCCGAGGCGTTCGCCTGGCGCAGGGCGTCGCCGGCGCGGTCGACCCCCGGGGACTTGCCGTACCAGATGCCGAAGACGCCGTCATAGGCGGTCGGCCGGCCGACACCGCCCTCCCCGCGCAGCTTCTGGCTGCCCCAGACCGCGGTGGCGCCGAGCTCCTCGTTGACGCCCGGCTTGAAGACAACGTCATGGCTCTTGAGATGACCGCGGGCCCGCATCAGTTCCGTGTCGTAGCCCGCCAGCGGAGATCCCCGGTAGCCGGAAATGAAACCGCCGGTCTTCAGGCCCGCCTGCCGGTCCAGCCGCGTGCGGTCGAGAGCAAGCCGGACCAGTGCCTGTATGCCCGTCAGATAGACCCGTCCCTCCATGGCGACATATTTGTCTTCCAGGGTCACGGTTGGCATATGCACGTTCATCCGAATTCCTCCTCAACCGATGCGTTGGGGGCCGCCGCGCACGGCCCTCCCTCTCAAAGCAATATCATCCTTTTCCCGGGCAATTTCTGTGCTATCGTCACGAACATTCACCCAATGGCAGCATAAAAATTCCCAAAATGACCAATGACTGATAAATATCTTCTCGACCCGTCCGACGTGCGCGTTCTGCGCGTCCTGCAACGGGATGCCTCGCTCTCCATCGCCGAAGTCGCCAAGGAAGCCGGAATGAGCCAGACGCCCTGCTGGCGCAGGATCAAGCGCTTGAAAGAACAGGGCATCATCCGGCAAATCACCGCCATTATCGACCGCGAATCCGTCGGGCTCGGGTTCGTGGCCTATTCCTTCGTCAAGCTTGCCGTTCCAAGCCGTGACAACATGGAAACTTTCGACAAGCTTGTCCACCACTGGCCGGAAGTCGTCACCTGCGAGCGTATCACCGGCGCCGTCGACTACCTGATCAAGGTGGTCACCGATGATATCAAGGCCTACGACAATTTTCTGCGTCTGAAACTGCTGGACAACACGCTCGTGTCCGACGTGCAGTCCCGCATCGTCGTCAACACGGTGAAAGATACGGTGGCCTTGCCTCTGCGCGAAAGCTGAGCAGGACCGCCCCCGCCCCGACCTCGACCCCGTTCCATCGCCGCATCGCTCGTTTCAGGTGTTCAACCGGCACCGCCTTGGGCTGTTTCTGATCCGGCCCGAACCTGTTAACACTCAGCTCTGAAGTCAGGCTGGTTGGGGGAAAGACAGCAAATGCGGGCAGATGAAGTTGTGAGACAGGGCCTCGTGGTCTCCATGATGGTCCTGTTGACCGGTCTTGTCGCGGCTTGCCAGAGTTCCTCCGGAACGCAAGTGGCGCAGCAACCAAGCTATCTTTCCCAGATTCACCTTGCCCAGGTCGATGTGGATTTCTCCAACGCCGAACGGCCCCTGCTTGTCGGCGAACTCGATGCGGAAATCAGCGGCTCCGTGTCGAGTGGATCGGCGGTCGAGACCCTGGGCACGCGCGTTGGCGTCGTCAATGGTCGGGCCAAACAAGCGGCCCTGGAAAAGGCGATCGCCGCCAATGTCAGGCCCTATGTGGAAGAAGCGCTGACACCCCTGTTTACGGGCACCCGGCCCGTCCGGGCCGTCGTTACGGTCAAGTCCGTTTTCATCAGAAGCCGCATGAGCCTTTATCAGCTCACGGGCACAAAGCTGACCGTCAATGGCAAGAAGAGACCTGACAACGCCCAGTTCATTGCCGGTCTCAAGCTTTATGACCAGAGCACCGGACTTCCCTTCCAGGAGGTCGAGCCGATCACCCGGATCGACGACGGCTCGATCACGCTGGCAGGCGGCGGGCCCAAGGCGCCCCGCTACGGCAAGTCCGCCCGGCTTGACCAGTTGATCTTCGACTATGCGCGCGCCGCAGCCAACGCCTTGCAGCGGAACGCATCCGGCAGCAACTTCAGCATCGCCGCCGAGGAAGGCGACAAGAAGACGCTCTGGGAAAGTCGCGGGAGTTTCTAGGATCCAGGGACAATCAGGATTTGGTCGAGACGCACCGCGACCCGAACCGGATTGTCCAAACACCCTAGAGAGCGAATCGGGCCGGCGACAGGCTCGCGGGATCCAGCAGCGGCTTTGTGCCGGCGATCATCGATGCCAGCAGCCGGCCCGTGACCGGACCGAGCGTGAACCCGTCATGGGCGTGGCCGAAATTCAACCACAGTCCGGGTGTTGCCGGTGACGGACCGACCACCGGCAACGAGTCGGGCAGACAGGGCCGGCATCCCAGCCACACGTCGTCTTGCAGCGGCTGGCCCAGCGGAAACAGCTCCTCCGCACGCCGCAGGGCGCGCCGGATCACGGCCGGGTTGACTGGCGCATCGCGCGGCGCCAGCTCGACACCCGTCGTCAGCCGGATCCCGTTGTCCGTCGGCGTCAGGGCAAATCCGTTCTCAACGTCGACCACAGGCCGCGACAGCGAGGCACCGGACACCGGCCGGTAATGCATGTGGTAGCCGCGCTTGACCGCATGCGGATAGGTTTCGCCGAGCTTTTTCAGGAGATCCCCCGACCAGGCCCCCAGTGCGACCACCACATGCCGGGCAAAGACGTTACCGCGTTCGCACGGAAGCTGCCAGGCGCCCCTTTGGCGGGTGAGCCGCTGCGCATCCCCGCGCAGGGAACATCCGCCTTCGCGGATGAACCCGCGCCAGAAGGCATCGACAACCGCCCCCGGATTCGAGACGGAGCGGCTCTCCGGCCAATGCACGCCTTTCAGGCCTGCGGCCAGGAGCCCCGGCTCGAGACCCGCCAGATCGCCATCCGAAAGTTCCTTGTAGGCAACACCGAAGACCCGCGCATATTGCCGCTCGGCCTCCCCGGCCCTGAAGGCGGCTTCGGACCGGTAGAGATGGAGCCAGCCGCCCTGGCGGTAGAAACGGTCCGCATTTGTCGTGCGGGCCAGTTCAAGATGCTCCGCGACGGCAAAGGCCCTGAGCGGAGCGATGACCCTGGAATAGGCTTCCGCGCCCCGGGCGGTGCTGGCCAGATGGTACTGCCGCAGCCAGGGCAGCATTCGGATCACCGTGGCCGGATCAAGCGTGACCGCACTCGAGCGGCCCAGCGCAATGCCGAGCAGCTGCAGCGGGCGGACAGGCACCGCGTGCGGCACGAAACCGTTGCGCTGGACGATGCCCGCATTGCCGTAGGACGCTTCCTCACCCGGGTGTCTCCGGTCGACCAGTGCAACATCCAGCCCCAGCCTGCGCAGATGCAGGGCAGTCGACACGCCGACGATCCCGGCACCGAGCACCATCACGTCGAACGACTGGGTCTGCGTCTTCTTTTTTGTTGTCATATCTGTTCCGGCCGGCCTGATATCCGGGGCTGGCATCCCCCCGTCCGATCCGATAAGAATCCCTGAAGTGCCTGCCGTAGCAGACATTTCAGGAGATGACTCTAAATGATTCGCTTGATCGGGGCAGGTTTGGCATGGATCGGGCGCCACGGAACGGCAGCGCTCGCGGTGAGTATCTTCATCGGCGTCGCCCTGCCTGCCCTCTCGTCCACCATGCGTCCCTATCTGACACTGTCCGTGTTCAGTCTGCTGACCCTCGCCTTTCTGCGCCTCGACGCGGCTGAATTCAGGCAACGCCTGCGTCGGCCGGCGCTGTTGCTTGCCGCGCTGGCCTGGATGATGCTCGGCACGCCCCTCCTGACCTTCGGCCTGATCGCCGCCGCCGGGCCGGAAGCCCTCGGCCCGGACGCCGTCCTGGCCCTGTTCATCGCGACCGCCGCCCCGCCTGTGATGGCGGCCCCGGCCTTCATCTACCTGCTTGGACTGAACGGCACGCTCAGCCTGGCGCTGTCCGTGGCGGCCCTGATCGTGACTCCGCTGACGGCGCCCTTGATCGGCGAGCTGATGCTCGGGCCCTCGCTGCCCCTGAGTGTCGGCGGACTGGCCGCGCAGCTGTCATTGCTGCTCGCGGGCGCATTCGTGATCGCGGCGGCGCTGCGCCGGCTGGCCGGTTCGGAACGCCTCGGCCGAAGCGCCCACCACATCAGCGGCCTGAATGTTGTCCTGCTGCTGATTTTCGCCATTGCCGCCATGGACGGCGTTGCGGCCAGCTTCGCAAGCAGACCGGTCTTCACCCTCGGCCTGACCGCGCTCACCTTCGTACTCGCCCTGGTGCAAATCCTGCTGACGCTGCTGCTGTTCTCACCGGCCAGCCGGGAAGACGCCTATGCCATTGCCCATACCTGCGGCACCCGCAACATGGGCCTGATGGTGGCCGCCCTTGGCGGGACCCTGCCAGAACTCACCTGGCTGTGGTTCGCGGTCGGCCAGTTCCCGATCTACCTGCTGCCGATGATCCTGAAGCCATTCGTCCGGGTCTTCTGCCGCCAGAACGTGAAACCTGTGACGCCGCCGGTGTGACGACCCGGCTGTGATATGCTTGGGTCTCTCCACGTCAACCACTGCCCGGGAGAGTGTCATGCCAATCGTCCGCTCACGTTTCCATTTTCTGGCCGGGAGGCTGCGCTTCTGCGCGGCCGCTCTTCTGGCCGCCTTCAGCCTTGTCCCGGCCGCCGTCGCCGGCGACACGGCCGAGCTTCAGCTTCTCGGGTTCTCAAAGACCGGCGATGTCTTCGCCTTCGAGCAATACGGCGTCCAGGACGGCTCGGGTTTCCCCTATTCGGAGATCTTCGTGATCGATGTGATCGGCGACACCTGGGTACCGCCCTCGCCATTCCGCCTGCGCAAGGATGTCGAGGCCGGCTCGGGCGAAGCCAGCGACAGCGCATTGTCGCAGACCCGCGCCGAAAACCGGCTCGCCGCCCAGCCGCTGCTGCAGGACACGGCGGTCGCCGGCAAGGGCCGGACGATGGGTTTCAACCCGCGTACCGAACTCACCTCCGACCCGCACAAGATGCTGGTTGCCGCCCGCGACACGGTCCAGCCAGGTGACGATCCGATTGACCTCACGTTGAGCCAATACGCTCTGCCCGACGCGCAGTGTCAGGGCTACGGCGCCGAGACAAGAGGCTTCCGGCTGACCATGGTCCGGGGTGGCGTGACCAGGACACTCAACGAGGACAGCGCGGTCCCGGCAAGCCGGAACTGTCCGCTTGCCTACCGGATCGAGCGCTTCGTCACGCATTTTCCGGAACACGCCCCGCCTGTGTTCGCGGTGCTTATCCAGATGGACAGCCTTGGGTTCGAAGGGCCGGACCGCAGATACCTGGCGATAACCGGGCGGCTTTGAACGCCTAAACCGATTGAGCGCCGCAGCGCGGTCTTGCCCGGACGCAAGAGAAGTGGTAGCGCGGCGTCATCATCTGAAGCCGGTTGTCCAGACGACCGTGCCGGCCAATCCGGGAGACTGCCATGCCGCGCGAGATCAAGATCGCCCCGTCCATCCTTGCCTCCGATTTTTCCAAGCTCGGCCAGGAGATCCGCGATGTGGTCGAGGCCGGCGCCGACTGGATCCATCTGGATGTCATGGACGGCCATTTCGTGCCCAACATCACCTTCGGTCCGGACGTGATCGCGAAACTCCGCCCGCACACGGACAAGGTGTTCGACACCCACCTGATGATCGCGCCCTGCGATCCCTATCTCGAAGCCTTCGCCAAGGCCGGCTCCGACATCATCACTGTCCATGCCGAAGCCGGCCCGCATCTGGACCGCTCGCTGCAGGCGATCCGGAACCTGGGCAAGAAAGCCGGTGTCTCGCTCAATCCGTCAACGCCGGAAAGCGTTCTGGAATATGTGCTCGACCGGCTGGACCTCATTCTGGTCATGACGGTCAACCCGGGTTTCGGCGGCCAGAAATTCATCCACTCGCAGATTGAGAAAACCCGGCGCATCAAGGCCATGATCGGCGACCGTCCGATCGACCTGCAGATCGACGGCGGCGTCACCCCGGATACCGCCCCGCTGGTCGCCGCCGCAGGCGCCAACGTGCTGGTCGCCGGATCGGCCGTCTTCAAGGGCGGCACGGTCGAAAGCTACGCAGGCAACATTTCCGCGATCCGCAAGGCCGCCGAAGACGCCTGAACGCACCCGCCGCCTGTCGCGTCTTCCTGGGTGCATGAACCTGATTGCACCAGGCCCCGGGGCGTGCCCCTTCGTGAGCCCTCTACTCGAAGGGGGCAGCCTCGCCGCCCAGCGCGATCTGGAGCGAGTTGCCGAGATGCAGCGAGAGGGCGCGCTCCGTGGCCGCCCGGTCGCGGGCGGCCAGGGCAGACAGAACCTTGAAATGCTCTCCCATGATCCGTCCGGCGTTCGTTCCGGTCACCTTCAGGCGTGATTGCGCCACCATCCGTATCTTGATGGCGTTGACGCGGTAAATATTTTCGATGAGGCTATTGCCCATGGCCGCCACGAACGCGGCGTGCATGTTCCAGTCCGCCCGCTGGATGCGATCGAGCAGATCGGCCGAAACGTCCTGCCCGGCATTCAACAGTTCCGCTTCCAGGGCTTTCTGGCTATCGATGAAACCGCGGATCGTCGCATCATCAAGATTGCGGATCATGTCCGGGACGGCGGTGTGCTCGATCATCGCGCGCACCTGGTAGGCTTCGCGAACGAATTTCACATCGAGGCCCGGCACCATGAGCCCCTTCTTGGGGACCGTCAGGAGCAGGCCTTCGGCCTCGAACCTCGGCACGGCCTCACGCACGGACCCCAGCGTTGCCCCGGTCAGGGCCACGAGCTCGCGCTGCGAGATCAACTGGCCAGGCGCCAGCCGCCCGGAATTCAGAAGATCCTCGATCCTGTCATAAGCCCGCCGACGGAGCGCGCCGTCGCCTGCGACCCGTTCGTCGTGCTCCCCCCGGCTGCGGTCCGGAGCGGGGTAGATCGGTGGCTCACTCATGGCGTTCCCACAAAAATCATTGCTAACATGTTACTGACATGTTAGTTCGATGTCCAGGTTGACGGTACAAACTGTCAGGGTTTGTGCACAACCGCTCAAAAAAAGCAAAACTACCTGGGAGGAAATCGAAATGTCACTGACCCGCCGCAGCTTCTCCGCTTGCGCTCTCGCGCTGAGCCTGATGGTGTCCACCGCCCATACCGCGTTCGCGCAGGACAAGGTCACCCTGCGCCTGTCGACACCCGCCTCCGAAACCGATCAGCGCAGTGTGTCGCTGGCGGAGGTCTTCGGTCCGGCCGTCACCGAATTTGCCGTCTACGAGCCGCATTACAATGCCTCGCTCATCGCACAGGGCGCCGAACTGGAGTCGATCGCCACGGGCGATCTGGAAATGTCGATCGCATCGGCCCAGGAACTGGCCACGTTTTTCCCGGAGTTCTCGATCTTCACGGCCGGCTATGTTCACCAGAGCGCCGAACACCAGGTCGCCGTCTTCAACGACGCGGTGATGGACCCGTTCAAGCAGAAGGTTGAAGACGAACTGGGCGTCAAGCTCCTGGCCGTCATGTATCTCGGCAAGCGCCATGTGAACCTGCGCTTTCCGCGCTCCGAAAAGGACGTGAAGACGCCGGAAGATCTTGCCGGCGTCAACCTGCGCATGCCGGGCAGCGATGCGTGGCAGTTCCTCGGGCGCGCACTTGGTGCCAACCCGACCCCGATGGCCTTTACGGAAGTCTACACCGCGTTGCAGACCGGATCCGTCGACGGTCAGGACAATCCGCTTCCCACTGTCGTCGACGCCAAGTTCTACGAAGTCACCAAGCAGATCGCCCTCACCCAGCATCTCGTCGACCTGAACTATATCGCCTTTTCCAAGGCGGTCTGGGATGAGCTCAGCGCCGACCAGCAGGCAACCCTGCAGAAGGCGGCGACCGATGCGGCGGAAGCAGCCCGCAAGGCGCAGCTCAAGAAGGAAGAAGACCTTGTCTCCTTCCTGAAGGAACAGGGCCTCGACATCTATGAGCCGGATCTGGCCGCCTTCCGCACCACGGTGCAGCAGAAATACCTGAGTTCAGAGCTTGCCGCCGCCTGGCCCGAGGGCGCGCTGGACCGCATCAACGAACTCGGCAACTGAGCCCCTCGCACTGCGGCAATGGGCTGACCCTTGCCGCGGTGCGAACCGGCCCGTTCGGGACATGACCGGATATGCGCGATTTCCTACGTCTGCTGCGCCGATTTGGCGAAGCGGTGACCGCCCTCTTCATGCTGCTGATCTTCGCGACCTTCATCATCCAGATCGCGATCCGCTACGGTGCGCGTATCGATGGGCTTGTCGCGGTGCTGCCTTTCCTGAACCCGGACCTTTACGGGTGGACGCTTGAATTCTGTCTTGCGCTCTGGGTCTGGCTCATCTTCTGGGGCAACGCCTTTGTTGTCCGCAGGCAGGACCACGTGACGTTCGACATCCTGTCCGCAAGCGTGCCGCGCCCGGTCGGGCGTCTGTTTCTGGGCCTCACCGGACTGGCGGTCGGCATCGGCTTTCTCGCCTCCATCGAGCCCACCTGGGGCCGCTTCGCGATCCTGCGCATCAAGAAAACCGCGACCTTGAGCAGCCTTCTGGGTGACTGGATCCGCATGCGCGACATCTATTCGATCTACCTCGTGTTTCTGGCCGTCGTCGGCCTGCGTGCCCTCTGGTCGACCGCCGAGGCGATCCTCGGCCGGGAGCTCCCCGCCAGGACAGACAAGACCGGAGGGGACGACGCATGACGACCGAGTTTCTTCTTTGCCTGACGGTCCTGTTTGTTCTGGCCGCCATGGGCGCGCCGATCGCCCATGCCATCCTCGTCGGCGCCTTCGTCTACCTGATCGCCGACGGCAAGAGCATCGGCGTTGCCGGCAAGGTGCTGATGGACGGGCTCTACCAGAGCTTCATCCTGCTGGCCGTTCCGCTGTTCATCGTCGCGGCAAACATCATGAACGCCGGAACCGTATCCGACCGTCTGCTTCAATTCTGCGTGGCCCTTGTCGGACGGTTCCGCGGCGGGCTCGGACATGTCAACGTTCTGGCGTCGCTGGTCTTTTCCGGCATGTCCGGGTCGGCGGTCGCCGATGCGGCAGGTGTCGGCAAGGTCATCATCTCCATGATGACGAAGTCAGGCCACTACACCCGCGGTTATGCGGCCGCCATCACGGCGGCTTCGGCCACGATCGGCCCGATCATTCCCCCTTCGATCCCGATGGTGCTCTACGCCCTCGTCTCCAACACCTCCATCGGCTACCTGTTTCTGGGTGGAATCCTGCCGGGCCTGCTGATGGCCGCCGTGCTGATGACAATGAACTTCTGGATTTCGCACATACGCGGCTTTGCGGTTGAGGATCCCGTACCGCTGAGCGACATCCCGAAGGTCACGTTTCAGGCGTTTCCCGCCCTGCTCATGCCCGCCATCCTGCTCTACGGCATCTATGGCGGCGTGACGACACCGACGGAAGCCGCCGCCGTCGCCGCGCTCTATGCGCTGATCCTGGCCGCGGTCTTCTACAGGTCCCTGAGCCTGCGGGGTTTCTACGAAATCCTCGTCACCAGCGCACGCTCCTCCGCGGCCGTCGGCCTTGTCATCGGCGGCGCCCTGATCCTCAATTACATCGTCGCCTCGGAGAACCTGCCGAACCGGGTCGCCAGTGCCCTTGGCGGCCTTGACGTTGATCCGCTGCTGTTCCTGCTGTGTGTGAACCTGCTGATCCTGCTGCTCGGCTGCCTGCTGGATGCCTCGACGATCATCCTCGTGATCATTCCCCTGTTCATCCCGTCCTGCCGGGAACTGGGCATCGATCTCGTCCATTTCGGCGTGGTCGCCATCGTCAACTGCATGATCGGCCTGATCACACCGCCCTACGGCATCCTGCTGTTCGTGATCAACGCGGTCACACGCATTCCCCTTGTCGAGATCATCGGGGAAATCTGGTGGTTCCTGGCAGTGCTCGTCTTCGCGCTTCTTCTTCTGATCCTGTTCCCCGGCATCACCCTGTGGCTGCCCGAACTGATGGGCTACGCCGGCTGATCCGGCCTTCAACCTTGGACTTGAACATGCAACACGTATTCTCAGGCGTTTTTCCGGTGGTGCTGACGCCGTTTCATGGCGACGACCGCATCGACTGGGACGGCTATGCCCGGCTCCTGGACTGGTATGTCGAGATGGGCGCCAATGGCCTGTTCGCGGTCTGCCAGTCTTCCGAGATGCAGTACCTGAGCCTTCAGGAGCGTCGGGATCTTGCCCGCTTCACAGTGGAGCATGTCGCCGGACGCCTGCCGGTCGTCGCCTCCGGCCATGTCTCCGACACTCCAGACGAGCAGAAGGCCGAACTCAAGGCGATGGCGGAGACCGGTGTCGATGCGCTGGTCTTTGTCACCAATCGGTTTGCAGGTGCTCAGGATCCCGAGGGAACACTTCTGGAGCGCATGAAGGACGTGATCAATGTGCTTCCGCCGGAGCTTCCGCTGGGCCTGTACGAGTGCCCGGCTCCCTACCGGCGGCTCTTGAGCGATGACGAATTGAAGTGGTGCGCGGACAGCGGCCGCTTCCGGTTCCTGAAGGACGTTTCCTGCGATCTGGAAATCGTCCGGCGGCGCATGTCACTGACTGCCGGAAGCCCGCTCGTCATCAACAACGCGAACGCCGCAATCGCCCTGGATGCAATAGGGGCCGGCTGCCGGGGGTTTTCCGGGGTGATGAACAATTTTCACCCGGACCTTTATCGCTGGCTGCTGGACCACGGCCCCGGCGAACCGGAGCTGGCCCGCGAACTGGAAACGTTCCTTGTCCTGTCCGCGCTCAGCGAAGCGTTCGGCTATCCAAAGCTCGCCAAGCGGTTCCACAAGCGGCTCGGCACCTTTGCCAGCGACCACTCGCGCGCGGTGCCCTACGATGTCGCCGAAAAACACTGGGCGATCGACGCGATCCTGGACAGGATCATCTTGGGTGCCGCCAGCATGCGTGAGAAGATCCGGGCGTCAGCCGCCGAAGACTGACGGACAGCGTCAACCGAACGTGCGCCTGCCGCAATGCGCGGGCGGTCTGCCGGGCCCGGAGCGGCCGGAGTTCCGAACCTTTCGATGCGCCAGCCTGCCCCGCAATGACACGTCCGGACCCGCAACCGGTCCAGTGTGTCTTTCCGTCGGGCCACAGCCTCGGCTAAGCTCGTGTCCAGACAGGGATCGGGGGATTCGCTTTGGCGCATATGCAACGCAATATCGGGCTGCTGGGCCTCACCTTCATAGCCATCAGCGGCATTCTGGGGTCGGGCTGGCTGTTCGCCCCCTTGCTCGCGGCCCAGGCCGCCGGGCCGTCCGCCCTGATTGCCTGGGTGATCGGCGGCTTTGCCATGCTGCTGCTCGCGGCCACCTTTGCCGAAATCGCCTCAATTCTGCCGGTTGCCGGCGGCATCGGCCGGGTGCCGCATTTCTCCCATGGCTCGGTGGTCTCGATGGCCATGGGCTGGACCGCCTGGGTCGGCTACAACACCACGGCCACAATCGAAGTGGAAGCGGTCCTGCGCTACTCCAAAAGCCTTGCACCCTGGCTGTACAGCGAAGCAGACCATCTGACCGCGCCCGGAATTGGCGTTGCCTGCGTGCTCCTGGCGGTCTTCACGGTGTTCAATGCCTTCGGCGTGAAATTCTTCGCGCGGATCAACACGGCGCTCACCTGGATAAAGATCCTGGTGCCGGCGCTGCTGGCTGGTGTCATCCTGACGTTGGAATTCCGCATCACCAATTTCAGCGACTATGGCGGCTTCGCCCCCGAAGGCCTCAAGGGCATTCTGTCGGCCATATCCACCGGCGGTGTGATCTTCGCCCTGATCGGTTTTCGCCACGTCATCGACATGGCCGGAGAAGCCCGCAATCCCAAGGTCAACGTGCCGCTCGCGCTGGTCATCAGTCTCCTGGTCTGCCTGGTGATCTACGGCGCCCTGCAAGTTGCCTTTCTCGGCGCGCTCGATCACGACCAGCTTCAGGGCGGCTGGCCGCAGTTGCATTTCTCCGGGGACCTCGGCCCCATGGCCGCCCTTGCGACCGCCGTCGGCGCGCTCTGGATCGTCAGCATTCTCGATACCAGCGCCCGCATTTCCAGCTTCGCCTCCGGCCTTGTCTCCGTCGGCTCCAATGCCCGGCTCGGTCTCGCCATGGCCCAGAACGGGCTGTTTCCGAAATTCATAGAAACCCTGTCGGCCCGGGGCGTGCCATTGTTCGCGCTGGTCGTGAATTTCGTTGTCGCGGCCCTGTTTTTCGTGCTGCTGCCCTTCAACGAAGTGATCGCCCTCAACACCTCCTCGATCGTCATGTCGTTCATTGTCGGACCGGTCGCGGTGCTGGCCTTCCGGCGGCTGTTGCCGGATGCGCCGCGGGCGTTTGTGCTGCCGGCAGCGCCTGTCACCGGCTGCTTCGCCTTCATTGTCGCCACCTTGATCATCTACTGGAGCGGCTGGGACACGATGCTGCATCTGGGCCTCTGCCTTGCGGTTGGCTTCGCACTGATGCTTTACCGCAACTGGCTGGGCGGGTTCGACAGTCTCGACTGGCGCGAGGCTGCCTGGCTCGCACCGTTTCTCGTCGGGATCATGCTGTTCTCCTGGCTCGGGTCTTTCGGCGGCGGGTCCGGTCTCATTCCGGTCGGACCGGACATCGCGGTCGTCGCGGTGCTGGCGACGGGCGTCTATGTGTTTGCCGTCCGCCTCCGCCTGAACAAGGACAAGTTCGACCGCTACATGGCCGAGGAAAAAATGGACGAACAGATGGAATATGGCCCGGACGGCACTGGCGTCTAGAAAACACCCGCGCCTGAACCCGGACGCCTGCCGCGGCACCCCGCCCCGCATGCACACAGCCTCGCAGCGGGTGTGTCTCTGTCCGTCGGATCAGGACGGCGGCGCGAACCGGGACCGGCCTGGTTTCACACGCTCCGGGTCTGGATTTGACCGGCGCCAATCTGCTGGTCGCCGACCGGGCGGTGTTCAAGGCTGAAACTGTAGAGAGTTTCGCAGCCAACAGCTTGGCGATCCGCAACACCACGATAAAGACACAGACCACGATCAGCAGCCGATCCTTCGAGATGGACCTGGCGGTCCTCCTCAGGATGAGGCGGGTGTGTGTTGCATCTTGCGGCTTTCAACCCCGCCAACCTCAGCCGAGACGGACCTGGCAGCTTTCTTCAGGACGAGGTCGGTGTGTGTCGCATCCGGCGGGCTTTCAAACCCACCAACCTCAGCCGAGACGGACCTGGCGGCTTTCTGCAGCATGAGGCGGGTGTGTGTCGCATCTTGCGGGCTTTCAACTCCACCAACCTCATCCTGAGGAGCTTGGCGCAGCCACGCGTCTCGAAGGATCGGCCCGTTGCTCATGTCGACGTCACACCCCGCCGCGAAAGCCCCGGAAGCAGGGCGAAGTCCCCCCGGATCAAGGCCTCTTTCTTCTCGCGCCGCCACCCCTTGACCTGCCGCTCGCATGAGATGGCATCCGTCACCCGCTCGAAATGGCAATCAAAGACGAGTTCGACGGGTCTGCGACGCGCTGTGAAGCCGTCATTGAGACCGAACTGATGCTCGCTCACCCGGGTCTCCAGATCTTTTCGCGTAAGCCCGGTGTAGTAGCTGCCGTCCCTGCATTTCAGAATGTAAACCGTGGCACCCATTCAGCGACTATACAGAATTTTGCAATTCAAACGGGTTTTTGAGCGCGTGCAGCCGATCCTTCGAGACGGACCTGGCGGTCCTCCTCAGGATGAGGTCGGTGGGTGTTGCATCTTGTGGCCTTCAACCCAACCAACCTCAGCCGAGACGGACCTGGCGGCTTTCTTCAGCATGAGGCGGGTGTGTCGCATCTTGCGGGCTTTCCCCCCCACCAACCTCATCCTGAGGAGCTTGGCGCTGCCAAGCGTCTCGAAGGATCGGCCGCACACCGGGCAGTCCCCTCCCCTCAACTGTAGAGCCGACCGGGTCGTGTGGCGGTCTCCGGTCGGACCAACCGGTCAACCAGCCCCGTCGGAAAAAGCTCCAGTCCCTTCACCGCGAGTTCTGCCGGAGACACCCATTTCGCCGTACCGAGGCTGACACCGGCGTCCTCGATGGCGATGCTGTCCATCTTGTAGAACTTGTTGTCGTTGAAATGAGCGTGGCACAGGAAGACGACCTCGTGACCGGTCGTTCCGTGGTGCTCGTAGATATTCTCCATGACGAAATAATTGTCGAGCAGGGTGATCCGCGCGCCGAGCTCTTCCAGGAATTCCCGTTGCAGGGCATCGCGCCAGGGTTCGCCGAACTCCACCGTGCCGCCCAGGGGACGCATTCCGGTGACCCTGCCGCTGTCATCTTGAACATCCCACAAGAGCAGGGCGTCGTCCTGCCAGATCAGGGCCATGGCCTTGACCGCAATCGACGTGGCCGGCCGCCAGATCGTCATCCGCCTCTCCTTCAAAAATGCCCCTGGGACTGCCGAGATCGATAAAATTCACATTGTGCGGCTGTCCTGCAAGCAAAATCCGCCATGCCGCATTGAAGCGACTGGCCCCCTCTGCTATTCCGCAGCCAGAATTCCTGAAAAACGAGGTCCTGCCAGCGATGATCCCGCGCTATTCCCGTCCCGACATGGTTGCCATCTGGTCGCCGGAATCGAAATTCCGCATCTGGTTCGAGATCGAGGCCCATGCCTGTGACGCCCTGGCCGAGCTCGGCGTGATCCCGAAGGAAGCCGCCAAAACGATCTGGGACAAGGGCGGCAGCGCCACCTTCGACATCGAGCGCATCGACGCGATCGAGCGCGAGACCAAACACGACGTCATCGCTTTCCTGACCCATCTTGCCGAAATCGTCGGTGACGACGCCCGCTTCATCCATCAGGGCATGACCTCGTCGGACGTTCTGGACACCTGCTTCAGCGTTCAACTGGTCAAGGCGACCGACCTGCTGCTGGCCGACATGGACGCGCTGCTGGCCGCGCTCAAGCGCCGCGCGATGGAACACAAGGACACGGTCTGTATCGGCCGTTCCCACGGCATCCACGCAGAACCGGTCACCTTCGGCCTGAAGATGGCCGAGGCCTACGCCGAATTCGACCGCTGCAGGACACGCCTTGTGGCCGCCCGCGCGGAAATCGCCACCTGCGCCATTTCCGGTGCCGTCGGCACCTTCGCCAACATCGACCCGGCTGTCGAGGAGCATGTCGCCAAGGCCATGGGCCTTCAGGCCGAACCGGTCTCCACACAGGTGATCCCGCGCGACCGCCACGCCATGTATTTCGCCACCCTCGGCGTGATCGCCTCGTCGATCGAGCGCGTGGCCACCGAGATCCGTCATCTGCAGCGCACGGAAGTCCTGGAAGCGGAGGAATTCTTCTCCAAGGGCCAGAAGGGCTCCTCGGCGATGCCGCATAAGCGCAATCCTGTGCTGACCGAAAACCTGACCGGTCTGGCCCGCCTTGTGCGCGGTTTCTCGATCCCGGCCATGGAAAATGTCGCGCTCTGGCACGAGCGCGACATTTCGCACTCGTCCGTCGAACGCATGATCGGTCCGGACGCGACCGTCACCCTTGACTTCGCGCTCGTCCGCCTGACCGGCGTCATCGACAAGCTGATGGTCTATCCGGACCGGATGACCGGCAACATGGACCGTCTCGGCGGCCTCGTGCACTCCCAGCGCATTCTGCTGGCCCTCACCCAGGCAGGCTCCTCGCGCGAGGACGCCTACCGTCTGGTCCAGCGCAACGCCATGAAGGTCTGGGACAGCTACCAGGTCGCCGGCTCCGCCTCCGTCGATTTCCTGAGCGAATTGTTGGGCGACGCCGACGTGCGCAAGTATCTCTCGGAAGAAGACATCCGCGACCGCTTCGATCTCGGCTATCATACCAAGAACGTCGACACGATCTTCAAGCGGGTGTTCGGGGAAGACTGATACGCACCCGCCGGTGATCGCGCAACCCGCTTGCCCTTGCCGGATCGGCCAGGCCCGGCCGGGTCGGACAAGGACGAGAGCAAGGGCGATGAGCAGGGTCACCGGTTCATTGATGCCAATTGATATCAGCGGCGGGGTCTCATGAAAATCGCGGTCATTTCAGACATTCACGGCAACGTCCTGGCCCTGGAGGCCGTTCTTGCGGATCTCCGGGCCGAGGCGCCCGACATCATCGTCAATCTGGGCGATTGCGTTTCCGGCCCGCTGTGGCCGGAGGAAACCGCCGCAATCCTCAGGGAGACAAACTGGCCGACCGTGCGCGGCAATCACGACAGGATCGTGCTCGACGACCCGGTTGAGAAGATGGGACCGACCGATGCCTTCGCCGCCGAACGCCTTTCGGCGGAAAGCCGGACGTGGCTGGCGACCACGCGGCCGACCATCCGGCTGAACGACGACATCTTCCTGTGTCACGGCACACCAGACAATGACAACCGCTACCTGACCGAGAAGGTCGAGGGCCCCAAGGGTCATCTGCCCGACGAGGACACCCTCCTGAGCGAACTGAAGGGCGAGACCGCATCCGTCGTCTGCTGCGGCCATACCCATATTCCCCGCCTGATCCGTCTTCAGGAAACCGGGCAGATCCTTCTCAATCCGGGCAGTGTCGGACTGCCGTCCTATGAAGACACCCACCCGCACCACCATGTCATGGAGGCCGGCAGCCCCCATGCCCGCTACGCGTTGATGACCAGCAATGGCGGTGCCTGGAACTTTCAGGAAAAGATCCTGTCCTACGACTGGGACGCCGCGGCGCTCGAAGCGCAAAAGAACGGCCGCTCCGGCTGGGCGCGCGCCCTGAAACACGGGTTTTACGGGCCGCTCTCCTGATCCGGACCACCGGTCTTTCTCCTGGGCTGCGGAACCGGCGCGCCCTTACAGCGTTTTCAAACCACAAGGATGGAGACACACATGAAATTCAAAGCACTTGTTCTCAGCGGCATCATGTCCAGCGCCTTTCTGCTCGGCGGTCCGCTTCCGGCCAACGCCGTTCCCCTGGCCCCGTTGAACCCGGCGGTCTCGCAGCACACAGACGCCGCCCCGCTCGTGCGCGCTGATCACCGTCCCGGACACCGCAGCAACGGGCACCAGGGCAATCGCGGGCCGAACTACCACAACGGCCACCGCGGGTATCGCAAGCCGCGCAAGGGCTACCGGCAGCACAATGGCTGGTGGTTCCCGCCTGCAGCCTTTTCCCTGCGCATCGCACCGGCTCCGAGGAACACCGGGCCGCGATACGTTCCAGGTCACGGGCCCGATCCCAGGCATGGTCGTCGTCAAGCCCGCGGCCTGACACCGGCCCATTATCAGTGGTGCAACCAGCGTTACAGGTCCTACCGCTCCGCCGACAATACCTTCCAGCCGTACAACGGTCCGCGGCGCGCCTGCGTCTCCCCGTTTACGCGCTAGTACCGGGAGCGCGTTCAGACCTCGCGATTGCTTCCCTGAGAGGATCCGGGGCGCCGTCTGGCGCCCTCATCTCCTGTCCAGGCGCTGAGTGGCGGTTTGAAAGCATTTCGGCCAAGGTTTGAAAGTCGGCAAACCCGCCGGCTTTCCCGCTGCCTGGAAGGAGCGGTTTGACAAGGTCCCCGGTCATCTGTCAGAGAGCGGCACAAAGTCCGAACGCAGCGAACGGGTGCCCCCATGAAGATCTCAGAGACCGATATTCTGCTCATCCCCGGATACGGCAGGACGCTCCCGGGTCACTGGCTGCTGCGCTGGCGGGACAAGATGGCGAGCGCCCGTGTCGTAAGCCAGGCCGAGCAGCACCGTCCCGGCCGGCAGGCATGGCTGGACACGCTGGTGAAGGAAGTCGACGCCGCCGGCAAACCGGTTGTCCTGGTCGCCCATTCGCTCGGCTGCATTCTTGTTGCCCATGGCGCGCATGTGCTCAAGGACAAGATCCGGGGCGCGTATCTGGTTGCCCCGTCCGACTGGGACCGCGACGGCCTGGTGCCGGAATTCGACGGCGGCGATTTCAAGCCGATCCCCAGAGATCCTCTGCCCTTTCCGGCCCATCTGGTCGCCAGCCGCAACGATCCCTATTGCGATTTCGAACGTGCCCAGGACTTCGCCAAGGCCTGGGGCACGACCTTTCAGGACGCGGGCGAGGCCGGTCACATCAACCTGGAAAGCGGCCACGGCCCCTGGCCCGAAGGCATGATGTCCTTCGCCCATTTCATGAAACGACTGGGCTGATTCTCAGGGCTTTTTCGCACCGGTCTCAGCGCAGTGAACCGGAGGTCGCCTCTTCCACTTCGCGCTGTGCCTCGTCAATGGCATCGCCGACAAACGACCGGTCGATGCCGTGTGTGATCAGGCTGAAGCCCTGACCGATGGCCTCCCGCACCTTGCCCGCGTTCATGCAGAAGATGCCGGCAATCTTGCCTGCCTTCACCGCCTTGTCCGCGATTGCAGCGCAGACCTTCGCCGTCGCGTCGCCGTTGGGATCGAGCCCGGCTCCGTTCGACAGGGACAGCGACAGGTCGCTCGGCCCGACGAACACGCCATCGAGTTCTGGAACCGACAGGATCTCGTCCAGCGCGTCAATGGCGTCCTGGGTCTCGATCATGGCGAGTGAGAGCGTTTGCGCGTTCGCGATCTGCCGGTAGGCTTCCTGGGTCTGGCCGTTGAGCATCGCCGCGCGGAACGGCGACCAGCTCCGGTCGCCGACCGGGGGATATTTGACCGCCCTGGCGAACTGGGTCGCTTCCTCTTTCGAATTGATCATCGGGGCAATCAGGCACTCGGCGCCCATGTCGGCCAGCCGGCCGGCCAGCGCGTTGTCGCCGACCGGAACGCGGGCAATCCGGTGGGCACCGCCCAGGGCCGTCGCCGCGAGCGCTTCGCAGGCCGAGGCAAAGTCGTACATGCCGTGCTGAAGGTCGATTGTCACCGCTTCATAGCCACCCCTGGCCATCATTTCAGCGATCATCGGTACACACAGCACGGACCAGCCTGTGATCACCGGCTTTCCCGACCGCAGCTTGTCCGCAAGATTGTTTGTTTCCGTCACGGGCGTTCTCCTCTTCTGGGAGAGCATCAAATCCGCCCTGACTGCTCGCCGCAAGGGCGTTTTGCAGGAAGATGTCAGGTTGGCCCTGTCTGCCGGAATTTAATGTCGGCAGGCCAGACGAAAAACGCCCACCGGGACAGGCGGGCGTTTCTGAAATTTTCAAGCGCCTTGAAGCGACGTCAGCCTTCGTTCTGCAACTGGTCGACCGCAGTCGCCATCAGCTCGTCCATGGTCCGGCGAATCTGGTGGTCGGACTGGTCGACCTTGCCGTTGTCGAAGTCAGCGCGGATCTTGCGGAACACGTCTTCATCGCCCGGCTCCTCGAAATCGGCGCGAACGACTTCCTTGGCATAGTCCTGCGCCTTGTCACCCTCGTAACCCAGGAGCTCCGCAGCCCACAAACCCAGCAGTTTGTTGCGCCGGGCGTTCGCCTTGAACCGCAGCTCCTCGTCATGCGCAAACTTGTTTTCAAATCCCTGTTCGCGCTTGTCGAATGTGCTCATACCTGTCGTCTCCTGAATTGCGCTGATGCAATTACCCACATATGGGGTTGATCTGGTCTCTTGCATATCCCTGCAAGGCCCGCAAATCAACGCAGTACCTTCACTCATGCGCCGAAAGCATAACCGCTCTGCGCATTCCTTACCCCGCAAGCACCAAACTTAGATTGTACTTTTGTCCCGCTTCGGGTAAGTTCCGCGCCGCAAATCAGGGCATTCTGCCATCTCGTGCCTGCCGGTCGACGGCGTACGTCCCGGTGGAAAAACAGACAAGGTACACAATGGCCCTGCACGAGTTTCTCTAAATAGCAAAACGGTATAGCCAATGAACCGCCGCCGGCGCATTTATGAAGGTAAGGGCAAGATCCTTTACGAAGGACCGGAACCGGGAACCCTGGTTCAGCACTTCAAGGACGACGCGACTGCCTTCAACAACAAGAAACACGAGATTATCGACGGCAAGGGCGTGCTCAACAACCGCATCTCCGAGTTGATATTCAACAATCTGAACGCAATCGGCATTCCGACCCACTTCATCCGCCGCCTCAACATGCGCGAGCAGTTGATCCGGGAAGTGGAGATCATTCCGCTGGAAGTGGTCGTGCGCAATGTCGCCGCCGGCTCCATCGCCAAGCGGCTCGGTCTGGAGGAAGGCACACAGCTGCCCCGCTCCATCATCGAGTTCTATTACAAGAACGATGAACTCGACGACCCGATGGTTGCCGAGGAGCACATCACCGCCTTCGGCTGGGCAACCCCGCAGGAACTGGACGACATGATGGCGCTGGCCATCCGGGTCAACGATTTCCTGTCCGGCCTGTTCCTGGGTGTCGGCATCCGGCTTGTCGATTTCAAGATCGAATGCGGCCGCCTGTTCGAAGGCGACCTGATGCGCATTGTCGTGGCCGACGAGATCTCTCCGGACAGTTGCCGTCTGTGGGACATCGAGACCAACGACAAGATGGACAAGGACCGGTTCCGCCGCGATCTGGGCGGCATGCTGGAAGCCTATCAGGAAGTCGCCAAACGCCTCGGCATCATCCTGGGCACCGAGCGTCCGATCGGCTCCGGTCCGACCCTGGTGCAGTAAACTCCGCGGATCCGGAGCAACATGCGTTCCCGTGACCGCATGTTGCTCCGGCACGCTCTCCCATATGCCGCTCACTCAAACCCGAGTGATCATCACCACAAGATCAGGAAATTTTCCGGACCCGGAACAACCGCTTTCTTGCGTTGGTTTCCGATGAACGATCGTGGCCGCGCAATCGCCTGAACTGCCTCAACAGCCTGAACTGATTGAAATTGACCGAATTCAATCTACGATATCGGCCTTGTTGCATGGATAGATTTTTTAAAAAATCCTTTTAAAGTAATGACTTGCCTTAGCCATCCCGGGATCTGCTGCACGCTGCCAGCGGATTTCAATTGAATTTCATAGCAAATTTGCTATATTTCAAGAGGATTTCGGAAACCGATGACAACTTTCAAGGTGGAGCCCGTGCCAGGTTGCGAAGACGAGATTGTGGAAGAATTTTCCAGGCTCTCGCTCCCCTGTGCCAATGGATTTGCAAGCATGTTGGATATTCTTGAGGAAAATGATCCGAGCCTCAACGATCGATGTGGCCAACTCGCTGACCAGTTCGAACTCTATGCGGTCCCCCTTCCCGATTGCCCCAGAAGGGTGCTGATACTCTCGATCGATCAGAAAGCATCCGGTTTCCCCCGCTGGATACATGGCACCCTGCCTGTTTCCGAAAAGGCTTGCGAACGGGGCAGCCGGATCGCAATCCGGCAATTCGGCCTTGTCGATCCGACATGGGAGAAAAGACAATGAGCAACGACAACAAGTCCTTCCGCAAACGTATGCGTGACGCGCGTCCGGATGTCGTCGAGCGGCAGGAAAAGCACGCCCGCAAGCAATCCATTGCGAAAAAGCTCCGTGCGCTTCGCGATTCGCGCGCGATGACCCAGAGCGACGTTGCAAGGAAGTCGGGCATGACCCAGTCGGTCATCGCACGAATGGAGGCCCTTACCGGCCCCGTGCCCGGGCTTGAATCGATAGAGCGCTATGTCGTGGCCTGTGACGGCCATCTGGCTCTGACAATCTCTCCGGACCAGATCGACCATGGTCAGGAACAGGAGCTCGTGCTCGCCTGATGTTTTCATTCGGCTGGTGGTTGAACCTGGCGACGTTTTCCGGGATCGCGCTCCTTGCGGTTCCCGTCTGGGACCTCAATTCCCGAAAACGCCGGCTTCACCAGGTCCAGCAGGCGGACAATGAAGCCGAGAACGACAGCCAGTTTCGCGCACGCACACGCAAAATTCTCGCCGAAAAACACAGGAAAAACGTGGAAGGTTGGCGCTGGCGGGATCAGGCGTGCCTGTTGATCGGATACATACTGCTTCTCGGCGCGGCAGCCGTGCGGATAGCATGTCCTGAAAGCCTGTAATGACCGGACATTTACAAATCCACCGAGGTCAATTGCCCGAAAAACCCGGGCCGGTTCCCTGTTTTTGATAAAAACCGAGAAAACAAAGACCTGTCTTTCCGTCTGATGCCATCCGGACCTGCGCAACACTCCCCCGGCTCATTTCGGAAGATTATCCGTTTTTTTGAACGGCCTGCCTTTCCAGACCACGCCAAGCTGGTGTAATCAGCCTTCCAACAGGCTTGATCAGCGAACCTCCGGGCGCAACCGGCTGGAGATAAAAAAGCTGATCGGTTTCAAAGCGGGCGAGCTTCTTGTCTGCGTTCAACAGAACGCGGGATGCTCCGGCCCGGCGCTGACGGAGACAGGACCCCATGAAAGCACGTGTGATCGTCACCTTGAAAAACGGTGTGCTCGATCCTCAGGGAAAAGCCATTGAGGGGGCCCTCGGCGGCCTGGGTTTTGACGACATCGGGTCCGTCCGGCAGGGCAAGATCTTCGATGTCGAACTGACAGGGTCGGACAAGGATGCCGCAAGGACCGAGCTGACACAGATGTGCGAAAAGCTGCTCGCCAACACCGTCATCGAAAACTACGCTATCGAAATCGACTGAAGTCCGGTCAGCTGCCATGGATGAAGACACCCGCAAGGCAATCACATTGCTTGCCGTCAAGGCGGCCGTTTTCATTCTGGTTCCGGCCCTGGCGGCCTTCATTGCCGTCATCGTTCTGCTCTAGGTCATGGGTTCACAAATGAAAACCGCCGTCATCGTTTTTCCGGGTTCCAACCGCGACCGAGACATGTTCCATGCCCTGGAACTGATCACCGGCACCAGGCCGCAAAGCGTCTGGCACACGGAAAGCACACTTCCGGACGTGGACCTTGTGGTGGTGCCCGGCGGGTTTTCCTACGGCGACTATCTGCGTTCCGGCGCCATCGCCGCCCGCTCCCCAATCCTCAAGGACCTGGTGGCCAAGGCCAACAGCGGTGTTTCTGTCTTTGGCGTGTGCAACGGTTTCCAGATCCTGACCGAAGCCGGCCTGCTGCCCGGTGCCCTGATGCGCAACGCGGGCCTGACCTATGTCTGCAAGGAAGTCAGGATCGAAACGGTCAATACCGCGACCCGTTTCTCCTCCAGGTTCCTCAAGGGCCAGGTCTGGCGCTGCCCAGTGTCCCACCACGACGGCAACTATTTCGCCGACGAAGACACGCTCAAACGTGTCGAGGACAATGACCAGGTGGTGTTCCGCTATGCCGAAGGCACCAATCCGAACGGTTCGATCAACGACATTGCCGGTGTCACCAACAAGGATGGCAACGTGCTTGGAATGATGCCGCACCCGGAAAACCTGATCGAGCCGCTCCATGGCGGCGTGGACGGCAGAATGCTTTTTGAAAGCCTGCTCCGCGCCGCGTAGGGCTCCTGCGAACCCGACCTCATTCAACAGGTTCGTCAACGGTCCCGGGATGCGCGCGCCCCGGGAACAACCAACTGGTCGCAACGCCACCGGCGCCGGTGCGCGTCCTGCTCGGCTCGCCCGCAATCGGAAGCGGATGCCGCTCTGCAGCGGAGCGACACCATTGCCGGGCGGTGCCTGGGTAGTCCCCGATGGTATCGCACGCCAGCCGCGCCACCTGGGGAGACGCCACGCTGGTTCCCGACATCCGGACCCAGCTTCCACATCTTGAGCCGGCGCTGTAGATCCCGCGAAGGACGACACTGGTATCGCTTTTCGTGACGAGGTCGGGCCCGGTCCGGTCCGGAGTGCCTTTACGCCTGCCCGGCACGACAGGCCCTGCCGACGAATACGGCGACAATTCTGCGCTTTTCATCGTCCAGGCACCGACAACAACCGGAGACTGTCCGCAGCCGAATCCGCTGAGTGTCCCGGATCGGCGCACCGGACAGTCGCTGTTCGGCGGATCGACCGGAAGTGGTGCTCCGAAACGGTCATATCGTATGTACGACGGATTGCTGAAGAAGGCCTGCCTTGCACCGGTTTGAAAGCCGGGCAAGGTCTCGTCGCGGCGTACCCAGACATGAAAAGGCTCGACAGGCACGTTTTCGGTGCGGTGGATTTTGATCTTCCAGACGCCGGCGCTGGCCAGGGCACAGTTCGCCTCAAGGCTGCCCGTGGGATTGAGCAACAGGGTGACCAGCCCGCGCGACGTCGGAAAGCCCACGAACTGATAGGCCAGCCGTGCGATTTCATGTCCCGTGCCGTCGACCAGGCTGACATGCTCCCCGGGCTGGGTCTGGATGCCGGCCTCTTGCCCCCCGAACGGCGGCGTCACGGAGATCCTGGCGAAGTCGGGCTGGTGATCCGGATCGCAGGTCGGCAGCCAGATCTGGAGCTGCGACAAAGTCCGGTCGTCGGGCAACACCGTCAGGTCGAGGCAGGCGTCTTTTTCCGGCTCCTTTCCTGTATCCACCGCGTGCAGGCGCTGCAGGTTGCTGTTGCCCGCGGGAAGTGTCAGCCACGCCTTCTGGCGATTGCAGCCATCGGTGGCCTCCCCCAGGTAATATTCGAATATCTGTGCGAACGGACCTGTCCCGTCGTGAGGCCCCGCCGTATTGCCATAGGAAAAGTTGATCACCACGGGCGCCAGCGCACCGCTCTCCGTGCGAAACCGTCTGGCCTGCTTCATCAGGTCATGAAACGCCAGATAGAGCAGCGGCAGACTGTCGGACCCCGTGGTGTCCTCGACCACGAACATCGGCAGCGCGGCGCAAATAATCGGCCTGGTCTCGCACTGCTCCCACATGTGATGGCCAGCAGCCAGCGCGCCCACATGCGTTCCGTGAGACCTGCGCAAGGCCACATTCGAGATCACCTGTTTTCCAGGGACGACCTGACCGGATTTTCTGTAGAATAGGTCTTCATCCAGATAGCCGCCATAATTGCAGTCTTCCAGGAGACGCTCGGTCTCCGCGCGGGCCAGGATCCGCCCCATGGAACTGTGCGAACCCCGTTCCGTCGGCAATGTTCCCATGAGCCAGGCATGCTCGATCCGGCTTTCGCTCGCGCCGGTCCGGAACAGGTCATGAGCGATGGCGATCGAATCGTCGATGACCGCCTGGACCACCGTGTCGTCCGAGACGGTAATCTCGCTTGTGGAGGGAGAAACGGCGGACCGGTCGAGATACCGTTCCGGGATCGCCGCCCCCAGATGCACAGAGGTGACGCCAAACGGATTGCCTGCCCGGTTCAGCCTCGAAATCAGCGGAGTGCGCGCGAAGATCGCGACCGGTTGGCGCTTTGGTTCCGTTGCCCTGTCGGCTGCGTCATAGGCAGCCGGGATCAGAAGATCCCTGGCAAATCTCTTGGTCTTCGCCTTGAATTGATCGATGCTGGTGTCCTCCAGCTCGATCAGGACGGACCACCAGGTTTTGCGTCGGCCTTCGCTATAGAATTGGTTCTGGCGTGTCAGCCGGTAGTCGGTGACATGGTCCAGCACCGGCCACTTGCTGATTTCGGGATTCAAGGTCCAGTCTGTCATGGACTCGCCTTTCGCATGGATCGACGGATGTTCATTGTGAACCGCGTCAACATCCCGAAGTTGATCGTTCGAAGATGCCTCGGGATCGGTGGACAATCGGGTTTCGGTGCGGGCCCCTAGTCGTGAGGGTCTCTCCACTCGTCAACGGCCTTGGCCCGGAGCCACTCGAGAATTTCCGATTTCACCCGTGTTCCGGACGTGGAATGATCCTCGGCCGTTGCCCAGATTTTCCCGCCGGTGGCGGATTCTCTTTTCTGGCGATCGTCGGCGGCCGAATACAGGGCGTGCCAGTCAAAATCCTCGGCGGGATCGAAACTCGGACCGTCGAACGTGGCGCTCGTCCAGGCCGGGCCGCCACTCAGTGCACTGACATGGTCCGCCAAGGTCAAACCGAGCAAGGCCCCCGCGACACTGTCGACGGGAAAATGAACGCCGGCCACCGTGCGGTTGATTGCAATGCGCGCCGCGAGCCGCATCAGCATATCGCCCCAATAGGCCTTGTCGTTATACTGCGGGGTCTCGCTCTCGATCAGGATCTTCCAGAGCAGCCGTGCCATCAGAAACGCTTCCGTGGCATGGCCGCTGGGCAGCGAGCCGTGGGTCGGTGTCGGGATCATCGGCTGGATCTGTGGCGAGAACTCGATCGGGCGCTTGATGGCCAGGGCGAATTTCATGCGCTGGATCACCGGCAGTGAAAAACTCAGCGCGGCGAACAGGAACTCCAGAGTGTAGGGCGTACGTGCGCCATTGAGGAAATTGATGGACGCAAAGAAGGGCGTCGGCACACCGAGCTGCGCCACGATCTCCGCCGCGCGGTCCTGACGAATTTGCGCGTAGCCGGAAACCTGATCCAGCTGTATCCGGAACTGGTCAACTGTCGGTGCCTTCAGCGACACCATCTTTTCAAAGCTGACCGACCTGTCCTTGCCGGTTTCCGCACCGCGCCGCCACAGGGTCGCGGTCGGCTGGCGCTTTCCCGTTCTGACGGTGATATCGACACTCGGCCCGAGGATCGACTGATAGATCGCGGCGCGCTCGCCGGCGGACAGACGCACCAGGTTTTTGACACTGTCCGGCAGGCCGGGTTCAACCGGGGAAATATCGTCAAGCCGGGTGCCTACGATCCCGTCCCTGGTGGTGAGAAGCGCCTCGGCCAGAAGCGGGCTCTCACCGCCATTCGCGGCAAGCCCGTTGAGACCGTTCAGGCCGTTCAGGCCATTCAGACCGTTCAGACCGTTGAGGCCATTCAGACCGTTGAGGCCGTTCAGACCGTTGTAGGCGCCCAGGGCACCTTCTGGAAAAAAGCTCATGTGTCCCCCTGTTTCAATCGTTCCCGGTCAGTCGGGAATTCCCGCCAAGCGCATCAGCTCGGCAACCTTGCGGCCCATCTCGTAGTCAGCGCTAGGTGAAGCACGCAGCCACGTACTGACCCGGATGTCGGGCTGAAGCCGCAGGAGTTCCCGGGCTGTTCGTCGGGCGCTGTCGACATCCCCTGTCCCGGCCTGTGCGACCGCCAGTGTGCGTATTGTGGAACTGTGCGACCGGTTGAGCCGCAGCGACTCCTTGGACAGGGTCACCGCGCGCGCATAATTTTCGACCGAAATATTGGCCCCTGCCGCCTGGACAAGGAAAATGAAGCGGTGCGGATCAAGCGGCGCAAGATGCAGCGCCCGTTCGGTGTCCCGCTTTGCGTCTGCACCCCGGTCGCGGAAGGCGGCGAGCATACCGCGCAGTGCCCTCGCCTGGGCATCGTTGGGATTGGAGACAAGCGCTGCGCTGTAGCGGTCCTCGGCCTCGTCAAGCCTGAGCGCCAGGTTGACCAGCACCTGGCCTTCGCACACCAGCGCCAGTCCGTGTTCAGGTTCCAGATCCAGAGCGCGCCCGGTGTAGTGCAGTGCGGCACTCGCTTCCCTGGCAGGATCGTCGGCCCATCCCTGGACCGCGCGCAAAACGTGCCATCTGGCAAGCCAGGCCAAGGGAGCGGGATGGTTGGGCACCTGTGCGCTGACATATTCCAGATATGTTTTTGCCTGATTGAATTCCCTCGGCGTCAGCCGGTACATCAACCCGACGGCCCCTTGCAGAATGCTGAACAGCTTGAGGCTCTGCAGGGGGCGCGACTGCAGGCGGCGCAGCTCGTTCAACGTGATCGCCTTGCGGATGCGGGTCACGATCTGATGAACGCTGTCGGTATCCTGAAGAAAGGAATCCAGTTGACGTTCGAACCGGTCAGACCAGAGGACAAACTGGGTCTCCGTTTCGCAGAACTCCACGGAAACGATGATCCTTCCGCCCCGGCACACAACATAGCCCGACAGGATGAAATCAGCCCGCAACTGGTGACCGGCGCTGCGTAGGCCACCTGTGGGACTGCCCATTGACGACGACGAGAACCAGGAAATGATATTGACGTCTTCCGCCAGGGACAGAGCCGTGGTGATGTCATTGGCAAACAACGCCCCCAGGCTTTCGTCCTGGCTGCCTGCCTGCGCCTTGAACGGCAGGATCGCCAGGGTCGGCAGCACGTCCTTGGGATCGAGCTGGGGCAGCAGGGACTCGGCCGGCCCGCTCGCACGCGGACGATCAAGCGGATGGGCTGCGCCGGCGGCAGTCGGCCCGTGTGCTCCCGTGGTCTCCGGTTCCCTGGCAGCGACCGGCAGCCGAGCTGAGCCTGTCGCCTCCGGGTCCACCCTGCCGTTGAGAATGTAGCCCCTTTTGGGAACGGTCCTGAGAAGGACCCGGTCCCTGTCCTGAAGAGCTTTGCGGATGTCGGCGATGCACTGTGTCAAGCTGTCGTCGGTGACGGCGATGTCCGCCCAGACTTCCTGCACAAGTTCATCGCGCGTCACCAGGTTGCCCAACCTGCCCGCAAGGAGTTGCAATACCTTCGCCGACTGGGAACGCAGGACTGTTTCTTGGCCATTTGCTGAAACCAGGCGCTGGGAATGGCAAAAATATTTCACGTCGCCAAACAGAATTCTTTCAGGCGCTTCGGCTATCTCCAGCAAGTGTTTCTTCATCCTTGTGGCGCTGACCTGTCGGATTGGACTTCTGGGAAAGCCTCCGTATCGAACGCTGCGCTTCGCAGTCGCCCGAAATCGCGCTGATGAACCGCCCCGAAGACCCCTCGGGAAGATATCACCTTTCGTTTTCGCGCAATAGTCGCAATTCTCAAGGATATACATAATGAGATGAAATCCTATTCCACTTTCAGCAACAGGGCCGGGTCTCCGGCCTCGACACAAGTCAATCCCTCCAGGGTTACCGACTGCAGGGTTCGTTTGCTTTTGGCGGACACGGCGATTGCATCCGCCCCCTCGGGGAACATTGGCGGCAAGGTAGGTTTCTCGACCAGGATCCCGATCGTTTGAGGTGTTGTAACTTTCGCCATGACGAGCCATCCTCGAATACCGATCTGCACCTGGGCCAGGCCGCCCACGGCGCCGGGCATCTGCAAGATCGCCACGAGATCGAACAATTCCTCGAGCTTCACCAGAAGTCCTTCGGTTTCAGCCCCCAACAAGGGGCTCAAAGGCGCGTAGCTGTTCAGTTTCGCCCAGTTTCGAACAACGCCGAAGTGCAGAAGCGGGCCGGCTTCGGTACAGTAAAGCCAGTGCGTATGGACGTGCGCTCCCTTCTGCGTCCGGGCAATGCAACTGTAGGTACATCCGATCTCCAGGTCGCTGATGTCACCTGCGCTGTCGAAGGCAAGGGAATGAAAGCTGTGTCCCATCAACTGACCTGACACATACGTTCCGGTGCCGTTTTGCATAACCGGCTCTACTTCGATTGGAATGCCCCGATAGAAAGGGAAAACCGAGATCTGAAGAAGATGTTGCACATTGAATGAAATCAAATTTGGCCGTTCCCAACAGAAGTTTGCCGCACCAGCGGCTTAAAGTGCTGAAGGGTCCACGATTGACCGGATCGCACGCGAAAACCTGAAATCCGTGCGAAATTTTCCTGAAATCAAACCGTTTCCAGCGCCGGTTCCCGACCTCGAGAACGAGGACGGAACGGCATCGCAAACGGCGGAAATTCGCCGGAAAAGGTCCTGTCCCGCGGGAGGCGCGCGGCCCGGTCATCGGGCCGCGCGGCAGGGCCGTCAGTTGTTCAGGTCAACCTGACACACCGACATCTGGCTCGGCACGGTGGTCCACCACTGGCCATTCCACTTGCCGGCAACGGAGAAGCCCACGACCGGGCACTTCTTGTCGGCATCTTCCTGGTTCCAGATCGGGCCGGCTTCCAGGGTCTTGATCGGAATGTCGGTGACGCCGCAGACGGACATTTCACCTTCGACGGTGGTCTTCCACTGGCCATTCCATTTGCCTTCGTAGGCAGCGGCAGCAACCGGACACTTGAGTTTGGCGTCTTCATCGTTCCAGATCGGTCCTGCTTCGATGTCGCGGGCACCGGCCGCAGAGGCAAACATGACTCCGGCCAGCATTGCCAGCGCCGAACTCTTGACAACATTCTTTGCACTTACAGACATTTCCGTTCCTTTCGAGATATCGGATCTCAATGATCCAGCTTGTTCTCGTGCCGCAACCCGTTACCAGCGGCCACACCGACAACTTGCAATCCCTGACTGCGAAAATCATGAAAGCAATCTGAAGAAGTTCGGAAAAAAACTGAAATCTGTCGGGACGAAATCTGATGCGTTCCGAAATCGAAAATTCAGCCGTTGCGCCGCCACGGATCTGAAGACCCTTCCCTGGCGCGTGCGCCGGACGGCAGTAACCGCAACTTCGGATTGATTTCAGTTTTTCCGCGCGACGGCGCGATAGGCTGGAATGCAGCCCGAAGCGGCTGCACGTCACCAACGGGATCAACCAGGAAGAGCACCATGCAAAGACCCTTCAAGAAAGCCATTGCGGCGGCGACCATGCTGTTCGCATCGTCGCTGTCCGCCGCTCATGCGGACCTGTTGAACGCCTCCTATATCAATACCCAGCCGCAGCCTTTCGGCACGCTGAGCCTGACCATGGCGAAAACCTATGGCGGCACGAAGTTCAACCGCTTCAACATCATGGGACTGACGTTCTGCGACCCGGACGCTTCCGGATGCGAGGTCTACAATCCGGTCCATTGGGGCGATCAGCCGATCATGGCCTATTCCACCGGGACCGGGGGAGAAGGCAATTGGACCGCTGCCAGTCCGGATGCGGTGGCCGTCGTCAAGGCGCTCAAGGCCGGCGGCGCCAGTGTCTATGCGTCCATGGTCGGCGGCAACACGGTTCCCCACCTGAACGCCCTTGCCGACGACCAGGGCACCGCCGGCGCGGCGAATTGCGCCGAAAACGGTCCTGACGTGACCAAAAGAGCCTGCGCGGCCTTCTATCTGACCCAGGCGTTTGCAGCCTACGGCGTGGACGGGCTCGACATCGACATCGAAAGCGACTGGTCCAGTCCGCCGCAATACAACGGCGCGGAAGCGACCGCCGCGTTCGAGATCCTGCTTTCGGGGCTGACGGACGGCGGCACGGCAAAGCCCTCCTTCGGCATGTCCTTCGCCCCATATTACGATTCCGCAGCCGATCCGGTCAGCGCGTCGACGACGGCAGGCGCCTGCGTCTACAAGAAATACGGCATTACCGGTTACATTGACGCCCGGCAGTATTATGCCGGCGGCACCAGGGGCATCACGCTCGACAGCCTCTTTGGCGATGTGGAATCGCTTTTGTCGACCCTGTCCACCTATTCGTGTCCGGATGACACTTCGCTCGATCTTGCCGCCAGCCAGTTTGTCGTCGGCATGTCGCCCTATTCGGTTCTGGGTTTCGAATTTCCGTTCCGGGGCGGTCCGAACAACTGCCAGTACCAGTACGAAAGGGGCTACCCGAACTGTTTCGAGGAAATCGCCGACATGGTCACGGGCTACACGTCTTCGAAAGGCGCAACCAAACCGGCGCTCGGCATCGGCGGCAGCTTCGTCTGGACGATCCAGCTCATCGATCCGGTCTATTATGCCTGCGCGATGGACGTCGCGCTGAACCATCCCGCGAAGATCAGCGATCTGTCGAAACTGTGCGGGACGATTGCCGCCCCCACCTATAACGACGGCGCCTGCAGTCAGTATCCGGCAAGCGCGAGCAAGGCCAGGAACGGCGACAAATGCTGCGCACCGAACCAGAGCCTCACCTGCACGGGCTGGGTTCCCCATGCGGTCAATTCTTCAGCCGGCCTGACCTACTACGATCAATGCACCTGCGATGTCAGATAACAGACCGTGGAGCGGGCTTGAGAGACCTGCGTACCCGTGGCTCTCTCCCAGTTTGAACGGATGATATCCCATTGCCCTGCACAGGAAACGGCCGTGATGAAGCGGCCGTTTCCAATTCCGCTCACACCCTGTATTGCTTCACCTTAACGAGCGGTGAGCGGGACCGGTTCCGGCCGCCCCGACCAGACAGGAGGCAGGCATGACGGAACTGAAACTCGACAAGGACAGCAGAACCCGCCTCGCCGGCCGGATCAAACGCTTCCTGGGCGACGAACTCGATGTCGAGATCGGCAACATGGACGCCGAACAGCTGATCGATTTCCTGATCCCGAGCCTCGGTGCCCGATTCTACAATCTCGGCCTGACGGATGCCCGGGCATTGCTTGCCCGCAAGGTGGACGACATCAACGACGAATTCTATGGCCTGGAGCGTCAGGTGGAGGAACGCGGCTAGCTGTGAAACCGGATGTCATTCCTCAGGCAATGACACCCGGCCGCGTCCCGGCAGTTCCACAATCGTGATTGCCGCGGGCCCTATGCCGCCGCGGCCGAGCGCTTCTTCGGCGGATGGCCGAAACGCCGCGAATAGGCGCGGGAGAAAGCCGCCGGACTGGCGAAACCGCACAGGCCGGCTACCGATTTCACTTGCCGTCCGGCATCCAGCTCCGCCCTGGCAATATCCAGACGCCAGTTCGACAGATACCCCATCGGCGTCGCGCCGACGCGTTCGCGGAAAGTGACCGAGAACTGGGTGCGTGACATGCCAGCCGCTTCGGCAAGCTTTTCCAGGGTCCAGGCTTCGCCGGGCGCCTCGTGGATCGCGACCAGCGCGGCGGCAATGCGCGGATGCGACAAACCGTTCAGCAGCCCGGTATCCGCCTTGCCCTCTTCCATCGCGTGGCGCAGAAGCCGGATCACCACCACCTCGCACAACCGCTGAAACGCCGCCTGGCCGCCGCAACGCGGAACCGCCACCTCTTCAATCAGCGGCATGACCACCGCATTCAGGTAAGGCTCCTCCGACAGGGTGATGGACAGGATCCCCGGCAACGCGCTGATCAGTTGCCTGCCGATACCGGTAATGGCGATCCGGGCCGCGACCAGCGTGGTTTCGTTCGCCGCAGGGCCCATGGCCTGACGGTCTGCGGCGCCGACTTCACGCGACGGGCAGAACACCAGGCGCAGCCCATGCTCCTCGGTCCGGTAGATCTTCAAATTGGCCGTGTGCCCGTCCGCACAGCCGGCCGGCACATTGGTTACCTGCACCCGCAAACGGTCGATCAGGGACGACAGCCGGTCCAGTTTTCCATTGAAGGAGGTTCGGTAAGGCACAGACATATTCCGTACTCCGGGACATCTTTTTGGGATGTATTTGTCACATTCGTTCGTTATCTTATGAACATCCGCAGGGAATTGTGAAGCCTTGCCATCAGAAAAAAGAGGATAAACATGCTCATTCCACGCCAGCCGGTTCCCGGCCTCACGCTCGAAACCCTCGACAACGGGTCGTTCGACCTTGCCGCTGACGGCGCCGGGTTCGCGACGCTTGTCGTGTTCTATCGCGGTCTGCACTGCCCGATCTGCGCCACCTATCTCAAGGAACTCGGACGCCTGACCCCGGATTTCGCTGAAAAAGGCGTCAAGACGATCGCAATCTCGTCCGACGGCAAAGAGCGCGCGCAGCAGATGGCCGACAAGGTCGCCCAGCCGGACCTGCGTTTCGGCTACGATCTGTCCTTGCAGGTTGCCAGGGACTGGGGGCTGTTCATCTCCACCAGCCGCGGCACCACCTCGATCGGTATCGAGGAACCGGCCCTGTTCTCCGAGCCGGGTGTGTTCCTGGTTAAGGCCGATGGCACGCTCTACTTCTCGTCGGTGCAGACCATGCCGTTCGTGCGCCCGCATTTCCAGGAAATGGTCGGCGCCCTCGATTTCGTTCAGAAGAACGAGTACCCGGCACGCGGCGAATACACAGACGCTGTCTGAGCCGACCTGAAAAAAGATGCCGGACACGGGCTGCATCGTGTCCGGCATCAACAAAGACCGGCGAAGGAAAAGCCGGTCTTTGTATGACAAGCCGTATTGACCATTCGGTAAATTGCGTCCGCAGCCGCTCAAATGCGCCGCCCCCGCCACGGGAACCTGCCTGACGGTTCTCCTGCCGATGACATTGCATTTGCGGTTCAGCGCACCGGGCTCTCCGCGCCGCACGCTGCCGAAAACTCACATCCTGTCTGCCAACTGTCTCAGAACCAGCCCTTGTATGGCGCATCGCTCTCCCAGAACGGGCGCATGGCTTCCGCGCGCGCGGCGGCACGGGTCAGGCCGAGATCCTGCAGTTGATGATCGTTCAATTCCAGCAGGTGAAGGCGTGTGCGTTGGCGTCTGCGCCAGAGCCGCAATTGCTCCTGCAGCTTGATCATAACCGAACCGACACTCTGCAATCGCCGAACCGGCCGGCCCGGGATTGTTTCGATTGAACTCATATCGCACCTTCCAAAGGGTAACAATTCGCTACATAACGCCAAATTGTAGCGCTACAATCATATGAATTGACCCAAATTGGAATGCAATATATAAATTGTCACCATGACAAATTGGTACCCCCATCTTCCCGAGGGCAAGGGCCCGCTTTACATCCGTCTTGCCGACCGGATCGCCGAGGACATTGCCACCGGCGCGCTTGGCGCCGGCACCAAACTGCCGCCGCAACGGGACCTCGCCTACGATCTGGGTGTTACTGTGGGCACCGTCGGACGCGCCTACGCGCTGGTTCGTCAACGCGGGCTGGTCAGCGGCGAGGTCGGACGCGGCACCTTCGTGCTTGGCAGCAATCCGGGCGCGGGACTGGAGGAGGACGCCAAACCCGACCTGAACAGGCCCGCTTTCACCTTGAACGACCACGCAGGACCGCAGGCCGTCTCCTGGCTGCAAGGCGCCATGGTCGCCCCGAACGACACGGACTTCGCCGGCACCAGAATTTCGGTCCCCGCTCCCGAAGCGATCCGCTTCGACAGCACCTCGGCCCCGGAAATCGGCCAGGCCGGCGCCATCGGCAGCCTCACCGCCGCCATCACGCGCGAAGCTCCGCATGAAATCGCCAGCTACACACGAGCCGTGCCGGACAGTTGGCGCGAGGCGGGCAGGCTCTGGCTCGCGCGCTCCGGATGGGAACCGTCCGAAGGCAGCATCGTGCCGACCACAGGCGCCCAGGCGGCGATCATGGCGATCATCGCAGCGACGACGGCTCCAGGTGACCAGATCGCCTTCGAGGACCTGACCTACAGCTCGATCGCCCGTGGCGCGGCACTGTCAGGACGCCCCCCCGTGCAGGTCGCGCGTGACGACGAGGGTCCTCTGCCGGAGGATCTGGCCCGCGTCTGCGCCCAGAAACATCCCAGGCTGCTGTTCGTGATGCCGACGATGCACAATCCGACGCTCGGCCTGATGGGCGCCCAGCGCCGCCAGGACATTGTCTCGATCGCAAGGCAATACAATGTCTCGATCATCGAGGACGAGGTCTACGGCTCCCTGCGCGACACTGACCTGCCCCCCATTGCCGCGCTGGCGCCGGAGCGCACGTTTCATGTCGGCTCCCTGTCGAAATCGGTGACGGCGGGCGTGCGCGGCGGCTGGGTGGCCAGCCCCCTCTCCCATGCCCAGCGGGTCTATACCGCCCACAAGATGCTCACCGGCGGCATCTCGTTCCTGTTGTCGGAACTTTCCGCCCGGCTGGTGCTGTCCGGCGCAGCCCGGGACTTCCGGAACAAGATCCTGGTGGAAATCGCCGCGCGTCACGATCTCGTCCGCAAGCACCTGGGCGCATACGACATGGAAGCTGCCACGGATGCCCCGTTCCTGTGGCTGAAACTGCCCGAACCTTGGCTTTCCGGCACCTTCAAGGCGGCGGCAGCCTCCGTGAACGTGCTTGTCGACGACGAAGACGAGTTCAAGTCAGGCCGCTCCGGCACGGTCCATCATAGGGTCCGCATCGGCGTCACCAATCCGATGACCCGCGCGCAGACCGCCAGCGGCCTGGCCATCGTGCAGAGCCTTCTGGAAGACAATGGTGCCTGTTACGACAGTTTCGAATAAGCGGTTGGTCCGCCTTACGCAAAACGCGGCCGATATCATGTCCCGACGACCCATTGCGGGACGCGCGATGAGCCCCCACATGCCGGCAACCTAATTTCCGGATCTCTCAAATGACCCTCGTTGAAATTCTGCTCGGCCTTGTGCTTCTGGTTGCCGGCGGCGACCTTCTCGTGCGCGGCTCGGTCGGCCTGGCGCAGCGCTTCGGCATGTCCGAACTGCTGATCGGCCTGGTGCTGGTCGGGTTCGGCACCTCGACGCCGGAGCTTCTGACCAGCATTCTTGCCGCCCTGAACGGCTCGCCGGGTATTGCCGTCGGCAATGTCGCCGGCTCGAACATCGCCAACATCCTGCTCATTCTCGGTCTGACCGCCGTGATCTGTCCCCTGCGGGTCGAGCCGTCTGCCTTGCTGCGTGACGGCCCCGCCAACCTTCTGGCCGCCGCGGCCTTTGCCGGGCTTGCGCTCACCGGGCAGATCAGCCGCGAAGCGGGTCTTGCGCTGATGGGCGCCCTGGCCGTCTACCTCGTGCTCACCTACCGCATGGAAAAGGGCCGGCACACGCCATCCGCGGACCTGCACCGGAGCGAGACCGACCTGATCAGTCCGGGCCCCCAAGCCTCAAATCTTGCCCTCAATCTGGTCATGGCCTTCGGCGGCCTCGCGATGATCCTGGGCGGGGCGCATTTCCTCGTCTCGGGCGCCATCACCCTGGCAAGGGCCGCCGGTGTCAGCGACGCCGTGATCGGCGTGACCGTCGTCGCCGTCGGCACATCCCTGCCCGAACTCGTCACCTCCGTCATTGCCGCCCTCAAACGCCAGACCGACATCGCACTCGGCAACATCCTGGGTTCGAACCTGTTCAACATTCTCGGCATTCTGGGACTGACCGCCGCGATGACGCCTCTGCGGGTTCCGCCGGAAATGATGCGGCTGGATATCTGGGTGCTGCTGGCGGCCACGGTGATTCTCCTGGTCTTCGCCATGACCGGACGGCGCCTGTGCCGCTTGGAGGGCGCGCTCATGCTGCTGGCCTATGGCGGTTATACGGCAGCGATACTGGCGCTTGCCCTTGGATGACGGACAGGATTGTGGATAATCTTTTACCCGTGACTCTCCCCATTGGCGGGACAATCTGCTAAATGGCGGCATCACTGCCTGCCTGCGCCCGCGCGGACCAACCGCAGCGGCCAAGAACACTGGACCGACATGATCCCGAACGACATCAAGATCACGCCCGACCTGATCGCCTCCCACGGCCTGAAGCCGGATGAATACGAGCGCATTCTGGAGCTGATCGGCCGGGAGCCGAGTTTCACCGAGCTCGGCATATTTTCGGCCATGTGGAACGAGCACTGCTCCTACAAGTCCTCCAAGAAATGGCTGAAGACCTTGCCGACCGAGGGCCCGCGGGTGCTGCAGGGACCGGGCGAGAACGCCGGCGTGGTCGATATCGGCGACGGCCAGGCGGTGGTCTTCAAGATGGAGAGCCACAACCACCCCTCCTATATCGAGCCCTACCAGGGCGCCGCGACCGGGGTCGGCGGCATCCTGCGCGACGTCTTCACCATGGGCGCGCGTCCCGTCGCCGCCATGAATGCGCTGCGCTTCGGCGCACCGGACCACCCGCGTACCAGACACCTGGTTTCCGGCGTGGTCTCGGGTGTCGGCGGCTACGGCAATTCCTTCGGCGTCCCGACGGTCGGCGGCGAGGTCGAGTTCCATCCCCGCTACAACGGCAATTGCCTGGTCAATGCTTTTGCCGCCGGTCTGGCCCGCTCGGACGCGATCTTTCTGGCCAAGGCCGAAGGCGTCGGCCTTCCGGTTGTCTATCTGGGCGCCAAGACCGGACGCGACGGCGTCGGCGGGGCGACCATGGCCTCCGCCGAATTCGACGACACCATCGAGGAAAAGCGCCCCACCGTTCAGGTCGGCGACCCCTTCACCGAAAAATGCCTGCTGGAAGCCTGCCTTGAACTGATGGAGACCGGTGCGGTCATCGCCATTCAGGACATGGGCGCCGCCGGCCTGACCTGTTCGGCCGTGGAAATGGGCGCCAGCGGCGATCTCGGCATCGAACTGGATCTCGACAAGGTGCCGGTGCGCGAGGAGCGCATGAGCGCCTATGAGATGATGCTGTCGGAAAGCCAGGAACGCATGCTCATGGTGCTTCGCCCTGAAAAGGAGCATGAGGCCGAGGCCATCTTCAAAAAATGGGGCCTCGACTTCGCGATCGTCGGCAAGACCACCGACACTCTGCAGTTCATCGTCCGGCATCAGGGTGACATTGTCGCCGACCTGCCGATCAAGGAGTTGGGCGACGAGGCCCCCGAATATGACCGTCCCTGGATCGAACCGGCGAAGCTCCCCGTGCTCTGCACCGCGGACGTTCCCGAGCCGGAAGACTACGCACAAGCGCTGAAAACGCTGGTCGGCAGCGCCAACGGCTCCTCCCGCCGCTGGGTCTATGAGCAATACGACACGCTGATCCAGGGCAACACGGCGGCAACGCCCGGCGGCGATGCCGGCGTGATCCGGGTGGACGGCACGCGCAAGGGTCTGGCCTTTTCCGTCGACGTTACCCCGCGTTATTGCGAGGCCGACCCGTTCGAGGGCGGCAAGCAGGCCGTTGCCGAAGTCTGGCGCAATCTCACCGCCGTAGGCTCCGAACCGCTGGCGGCCACCGACAACCTCAATTTCGGCAATCCGGAAAAGCCGGAGATCATGGGGTCCTTCGTCGGCTGCATCAAGGGCATCGGCGAAGCCTGCCGGGAACTGAATTTCCCGATCGTCTCGGGCAACGTCTCGCTTTACAACGAGACCCATGGCGAGGCGATCCTGCCGACACCGGCCATTGGCGGTGTCGGTCTCCTGCCGGATGTCACCATCCGCGCGGGCGCCGCGTTCGCCGGCGAAGGCGACGCGATCCTCGTTATCGGCGGCTATGGCACCCATCTCGGCGCCAGCCAGTATCTGGCCGAAATCCTCGGCCGTGAGGAAGGCGCTCCGCCCCCGGTCGATCTGGCCGCTGAAAAGCGTCGCGGCACCCTGGTCCGCCAGTTGATCGGCGCCGCCCGCCTGACCGCCGTGCATGACATTTCGTCCGGTGGCCTGGGCGTCGCCCTTGCCGAGATGGCAATCTCCGGCGGGATCGGCGCCACCGTCAAGGTGGACGGCCCGGCTCATGCGGCCCTCTTCGGCGAGGACCAGGGCCGGTACGTCCTGACCGTGTCACCGGACCGGGTCGAAGCCGTTCTGGAAGACATTCTGGACGCGGGCATCGACGTTCAGCAAATTGGCACCACGGGCGGTGACAGATTGACTGTGGAGGGCATCCTCACCATATCCGTTGCAAACTTGAAAAAAGCACATGAAGATTGGTTCCCGAATTACATGGCAGGCGTCTGAAGCCGCTTGCCTGTCAGGAACTTGACAACAAGGACGAACGCACGATGCCGATGAACGCGAATGAGATCGAAACCCTGATCAAGGAGGCGCTGCCCGACGCTCAGGTGGAGATCCGTGATTTGGCTGGAGACGGCGATCATTATGCGGCCAATGTGGTCTCGGAAACCTTCCGGGGCAAAAGCCGCGTCCAGCAGCACCAGTTGGTCTACGAGGCACTGAAGGGCAATATGGGCGGAGCCCTGCATGCCCTTGCGCTGCAGACAAAGGCACCGGACTGATCCGAAAGGGAACCCGACATGATCTGGCTTCTGCTTGTCGCAACACTTCTCAGCCTCCTGATCATGGAATTTCGGATATGGCGAGCCATCGGCAATCTGCTATATCGCACCGCATTCACACGAGTTGCAGCGGCTAAAAACAAGGACACACGCTCATGAGCATTCAGGACTGGATCAAGAACGAAGTCGGCAGCAACGACGTGGTGCTGTTCATGAAAGGCACGCCGAACTTTCCGCAATGCGGGTTTTCCGGCCAGATCGTTCAGATTCTCGACTATGTCGGCGCCCCCTACAAGGGCATCAACGTTCTGGAAGACGATGACCTTCGCCAGGGCATCAAGGAATTCACCAACTGGCCGACCATCCCGCAGCTCTATGTGAAGGGTGAATTCGTCGGCGGCTGCGACATCATCCGCGAAATGTTCCAGAACAAGGAACTGCAGGACATGCTCGCCGAAAAAGGCGTCCCGACCAGCGAGAAGACCGCCTGAGTCTGCTCTCTTTGTGAACCACCTGTTCGAAGGGGCGGATCTTCCGCCCCTTTTTACGCCATGCCCAGCGTTCTACACCGTGTGCCCCGAAACAGATGCGCTGACCTGCTTGCTTTGTCAGGCTTCGCGATCCCGGTTCGTCATGGGAGCTGCTTTCCGCAATGCACCACGCGGGCCCTTTCGCAGGCAAAACCGGGCAGCACACACCTTTATCCAAAGTAAACCCGAATCGAAATCCACCGAATAAGGCGAAAACTCGGCAAAATTTGCCGAATCGTCTAAACTGAACGTAAGGTGAATGCGGATTTCAGGGAAAGTACAGGTGCGTTCCGCCATTCTTCGTCCAGACGACACGGCCTCTGGAAAAGACCGGGCCGGGAAATGGGACCGGGGACAATGAAAAAAATTGCAGTTGCGGCAACCACCACATTCGCGCTCGCGCTGGCCGGCGTCGGCTTTGCCATGTCCGGCGGTGTGAAGACCGACAGCGAACTGCGCCGGGTGGACTGCCAGGCCCTGACCATGTTCACACCCGCTTACAGGAAAAGCGCCGAGGAGCTTTGCGCCAACTATGGCGGCATCGCCCAGAAAGACGCCGCCCCGAACAAGGAAGGCCTGGTGATCCTCGTCCGCAACCAGCCCATGGGCGGCTTCGACGGAGAACAGTCCCTGCGCTGAACGGCATCGGATTCAAACGCATTTCTACAAGCCGATTTCGGGTGACCGCTCGATGTCTCGTGCCGCCCTGCCTGTCGGACTGTTTCGATTGCACTGGCCGGCAGCCGGGTTTCGCGCATCAGCCTGACGTTGGCCGAACGGGCCAGGATCTGGTCGCCCCTCAGAGCGACCGCCTCGCCGGCCAGCGGTTCCACAGGGATGCCACAGTCGGTCGAGGCCGGGTTACGACGAAGTCACCCGGTGACCGCCTTCAGCTCCAGGAAATCGGCCAGACCGAATTCACCGTATTCGCGGCCGTTGCCGGATTGCTTGTAACCTCCGAAGGGCACATCCCAGTCCGGCGCCGCGCCGTTGATATAGACGCTGCCGGCCCGCAACCTGCGGGAAACGCGCTTCGCCCGCACCGGGTCGCCGGTCTGGAGATAGGCGGCAAGGCCGTAGGGCGTATCGTTGGCGATCTGGATGGCCTCTTCTTCCGTGTCGAACGGGATCATCACCAGAACCGGGCCGAAAATCTCGTTGCGGGCAATCGACATGTCGTTGCCGACATCGGCGAAAACGGTCGGCCTCACGTAGTAGCCGGTGTCGAAGCCGTCCGGCTTGCCCGGGCCGCCGGCGATCAGCCGGGCTCCCTCGGCAATGCCGCTCTCGATATAGTCCTGGATCTTTGCGAATTGCAGACCGCTGATTACCGGGCCGATATGATCGCCCTCCTCGGCCGGATCGCCGACGCGGATCTCCGCCGCAAGATCCGCCGCAAGATCGACCGCTTCAGCGTAGACGCTCCGCTCGACCAGGAGCCGCGTCGGCGCGTCGCAGGACTGGCCGGTGTTGAAAAAGCAGCTTTCGAGTGAAAACCGCAGCGCCGTTCCCAGATCCGCGTCGGCAAAGAGCAGGTTCGGCGACTTGCCGCCGAGTTCCAGCGCGACCCGCTTCACGGTTGGCGCCGCGTTTCGCGTTACCGAGACGCCGGCCCGGGTGGAGCCGGTAAACGACATCATGTCGATGCCCGGATGGGCGGACATCACGGCGCCGACGCCCTCGCCGTCGCCATTGACCAGGTTGAACACGCCCGGCGGGCAACCGGCCTCGTCGAGCATTTCGGCAAACAGCAACGCGGACAGCGGCGCGATCTCGCTCGGTTTCAGAACCATGGTGCACCCGGCGGCCAGCGCCGGCGCGACCTTGGCGGCGATCTGGTTGATCGGCCAGTTCCACGGCGTGATCAACCCGCAGACGCCAATTGGCTCATGCCGGAGCAGACTGCCGCCGCGCGGGCTCGGCCACTCGAACCGGTGCGCTTTCAGGGCTTCCAGCGTGGCCTGCAGATGCCCGGTGCCGGCCGGTGTCTGCTGTTCACGCGTGAAGGTTCTGGGCGCGCCCATTTCCAGGCGGATCGCCTCGTCCATTTCGCCGGCGCGGCGCTCATAGACCGCGATGATCCGCTCCAGCAGCGCCGCCCGCGTGTCCACGGACGTTTCCGACCAGGCGTCAAAAGCCTGCCGGGCCGCTCCCACCGCCTTGTCGACATCGCCTTCCGATCCAAGCGAGATCACCGCCACCGGCTTTTCCGTGGCCGGGTTGATCACGTCCAGATCATTTGGCGCGACCGGGTCGACCCAGTCACCGCCGATATAGAATTGCCGCTTTTCAATCATCAGCCAGTCGCTTCCCGCATGTCCAGAGCCGCGCCATCCGCGCGTTTAGGCTTCACCTCATACCCGGCTTCTTCCGGCTCGTCGTCAACCATTTCAGCCGGAAATCCCGGCGCCAGAACCTCAAGGCCAGTCACCTCTTCCAGCCGTCTGATGATGTTGGGCGAGAGTTCGCGCGGGCCGAAGCGGTCGATCGCATCGGCGAAGATGCAGTTGAGCAGCGGAGACAGTTCAAGCGGCACATCGTGGGCCTCGGCAATCGACTGGAACAGCCCGATATCCTTGGCCACAAGGTCCATGGTAAAGGAAATGTCGCGGGATCCGTTCAGGATCACCTGGCTTTCGGTCTCGTGGACGAAGGAATTGCCCGAGGAAATCCGGATCGCCTCATAGGCGGTCCCCATGTCCATCCCGGCCGCCTTGCAGGTGACGAGCGCTTCGGCAACCGACACCAGATTGGCGGTCGCCAGATAGTTGGTCACCACCTTCAGCACCGAGGCCGAGCCGATCTCGCCGGTGTGCAGCACCCTGCGACCCAGCACGGTCAGGAACGGCAGCGCTTTCTCGAAGGTTGCCCGGGTGCAGCCGGCGAAGATCGCGATGTTGCCGGTGGCCGCCCGGTGGCAGCCGCCGGAAACCGGACACTCGATGGCTTCCGCGCCCGTCGCGATGACGCGTTCCGCCAGGCGTCTGGTCTCGCCGGCATCCGTGGTCGACATTTCCGCCCAGATCCGGCCCGGCCCGATGCCTTCCAGAATGCCGTCCGGCCCCTCGACAACCGCGGCACAGGCAGCCGGACTCGGCAGGCAGGTGATGATCACGTCGCACGTCTGCGCAAGCTCCTTTGGACTGGAGGCGCGAACTGCCCCCCTGGCGACGAAGCCCTCCTCGAGGGCAGGATCCAGATCGAGAACGCTCAGGTCGAAACCGTTGCGCAGGACGCTGCCGGTAAGCTTGCCGCCGACATTGCCAAGACCGATGAAGCCGATACGCATGAGCCGCGCCTTTCTGAGGAACTGAATTCGGGAAAACTCACCCTGCATCTCGCGCGCCTCAAAGAGAAACGATATAATCAGTCAAAATTACCTGCATTTTTTTATGAATGGTGCGCGATGCCGTCCCTTCCCAATCTGGTCTGGATCCGAAGCTTCGAGGCCGCGAGCCGTCTGGGCAGTTTCACCGCGGCGGGCACCGAACTTGGCCTGACCCAGGCCGCCGTGAGCACCCATGTCAGCGCGTTGGAAACCCAGCTCGGCCACCAGCTTCTGGAGCGGACCACGCGCAAGGTCGACCTCACCGCCAGCGGCAAGGCCTATCTTCCGGCCGTGCGCAAGGCGCTTCAGGAACTCGCCACCTCCACCGAAGGTCTTTTCGGCAGCCGCTCGACCGGGACCGTCACCATCCGCGCGCCGATCTCCGAAGCCGCGCTGATCATGGCTCCGGCCCTCGCCGATTTCCGGCGGCAGCATCCCGGGCTCGATATCCGGCTTCTGTCCGCCATCTGGGCGGACACGGTGCTGGAAACCGGCATCGACATCGAGATCCGGCTGGGCACGGGCAACTGGCCGGACAGTCCGGCGGAACCGCTCGGTCCGGAGGTCATCGTTCCGGTCTGCCATCCGGAGATGGCCGCGTCCCTGAAAGCCCCGGAGGACCTGCTGGCGCAGCCACGCATTCATGTCCTCGGCTTCGACGATCACTGGCCCCGCTATCTGGAGGCCTGCGGTCTGCCCCGTCCGGAAAGACACGCAAGCATCACGGTCGACACGTCGCTGGCCGCGGTTGAACTGGCCGCGGCGCATGGTGGCATCGCGCTGCTGCTTGGCAAGGTCGCCGCGCGTCCCGTTGCCAACGGCCGGCTCTCGGTTCCGCTTGATATCCGGGTTCCGTCTGCCCGCACGCACCACCTGCTCAGCCGAACCCCGGCAGTCTCGCCGAAAACCGCGACACAGACGGTGGAGGCATGGATCAGGAAGCTGTTCGCGGGATAAGGCGCCGACGACAGACGGCTTGTACCAAGCGCAGTTGAAAGGAACCCGTTTGATGGCATTGTCCCGGTTCGCCGACGAGGCGCGTAGCGAAGGGCGGTCTGGTTGACCGTTCAAGCAGCGCAACGCTGCCCGGTGAGCCGGAACAAGCCACCGCAGGCCGCGTTTGGAGACTGTTCTGCCGTGTCCCACGTCTTGACCGATGATCCACATCGCTCTGCGACGTGCTCCTTGCCGAACAATCTCCAAACGCGGTCAAACGGGTTCCTTTCAACTGCGATTGGTATTACGCATCCCGGCCAAACGACACGCTGCGCCGCAGACCGGACGGAACGGCCTCTCACTCCGCCGCGAACAGCTTCGCGGTCATCGCAAGACTTGCACCGCAAGGTTCTTCCGCTTCAGCTCCGTCTTCTGCAGGGGAGCCGTCTTCTGCAGGGGGGCTGTCCGCCGGACGCAGGTTGATGAAATCATACAGCGACCGGTCGAGCAGATGCGAGGGACGCGAATTGCCCAGCGCGCGTGCCATGATCGCCAGGCGGCCGGGGCTCTGCTTTTCCCAGCCCTGAAGCATGCGCTTGACTTCCTCGCGCTGGAGCCCGTCCTGGGAGCCGCACAGGTTACAGGGAATGATCGGAAACCCCATGCCGTTCGAATAGCGGGCAATGTCGGCTTCCGCAGCATAGGCGAGCGGGCGCAGCACCAGAAGGTCGCCTTCGTCGTTGATCAGCTTCGGCGGCATGGAGGCCAGACGGCCGCCGTGGAACAGGTTCATGAAGAAGGTTTCCAGGATATCGTCCCGGTGATGGCCGAGCACGATCGCCTCGCAGTCCTGTTCGCGTGCGATCCGGTAGAGGATCCCCCGGCGCAGCCGCGAACACAGCGAACAATAGGTCCGGTGCGCCGGGATCTTCTCGGTGACGATGGAATAGATGTCCTCGCGCACGATCAGGTGCTCGATGCCGTTGTCTTCAAGGAACTTCGGCAGGATGTCGGCGGGAAAACCCGGCTGCGCCTGATCGAGATTGCAGGCGATCAGATCGACCGGCAGCAGTCCCCGCCATTTCAGCTCGATCAGCACCGCCAGCAATGTGTAGCTGTCCTTGCCGCCGGACAGGCACACCAGCCACTTCGGCTTTCGATCGTTGGCGGAGGTCTCCGTCACCATGCCGAAATCGCTGATTGCCTCACGCGCCTGCCTCAGCAAGCGCTTGCGCAGCTTCTTGAACTCGACACTCGAAGGCGCTGCGCGCAAGAGCGCGGGCACGTCGGTGACGGAGGTGTCGGCGATGTCGTTCATGATGGCGGCTCGATACGGTGTCCGGACTTTGCGCTGGCATAGCGGATCGCGGCGGCCGGGAAAAGGGCAAAGCGTATGCGCAGCGCGCGCGTGCCGGCGCGCAGACACCGGCACCGTCGCTCTTGCAGCGGGCGATCCGCTTCCTATGATGGCCACCGCAATGCCTTGGAGGGGCTCAGGTGAAAACGCAATATGTGGAACTGGTGGCCGCGATCGCGACCCTGGGCAGCCTTGCCGCGGCGGCAAAGGCACTGGACAAGTCCCAGCCGGCCATCACCAAGGCGCTCAAGAAGGTGGAGAGCGACCTCGGCGTGGTGCTCTTTCACAGGGTGCCGAGCGGGATCGTGCCGACGCTGGAGGGCCTGCCCGTCATCGAACGCTGCCAGCGGATCCGCCGCGACCTGGAGAAACTGACCGAGGACATCGCGCAATCGCGCGGCACCTATGTCGGATCGATTTCCGTGGTGGTGTCCCCGTTGGCCGCGCTGAAGATCATTCCGCCGGTGATGCGGCGGTTCCAGAGCCGGTTTCCGGGGATCGAGCTGCGCATCACCGGCGGGCACGCGCCGGAAGCCTTCCGCAGCCTGCGCTCTGGCGAAGCCGACTTCGTGATAGGTCCCGCCCCCGAGGACGTCTCGAGAACGGGTCTTCATGTCGAACACCTTGTGAAGACGTTCGATCACCTTCCTGGCCGGCCGGCAATCGCCGCTGAAGGATCTCAGCCGCCCGGAAGATCTGCTCGGGGCCCGGTGGGCCGTCATCGGGCCGCGCAGCCGCCCGCCTCTGTTCCAGAACTATTTCCGGCATCACGGCCTGCAGGGACCGGACCCAGCGATCAGATCCGATTCGATCCTGAGCATCCTTGCCATCCTTGAATGTTCGGACGTCCTCTGCTCGTTCCCTTCGCTGATCGCGGACGACCTCGTCGCCAGATGGCAGGTGACCGCGCTGCCGGTGGACCTGAGCATGCTCACGGTCGATATCGCCCTCACCTGGACACGGGAAAGACTGCTGACCCCCGCCGCCCTCGCCTTCGCGGATTTTATAAGGGAAGAAGGCCGGGCTCTGACCAAGGCATAACCTGAGGTTATGCCCATGAGATCAGGTTAATTGAGAGATATACCCCTGGAGTGCTAGTCTGCCCGCAATGATGCCGCTCAAGCGGCACGTCGGGAGGAAAATACGTGAACATCCTGTTCATCATGTATGACCAGCTCCGGTTCGATTACCTGAGCTGTGCGGGCCATCCGCATTTGCACACGCCGAATTTCGACCGGGTCGCGGCCATGGGCGTGCGCTTCACCAATGCCTATGTGCAGTCGCCCGTGTGCGGCGCCAGCCGGATGAGCTGTTATACCGGCCGCTATGCGTCCTCCCACGGTGCCCAGTGGAACGGCTTTCCGCTGCGGGTCGGCGAACAGACGCTCGGCGATCATCTGCGCCGCGCCGGCATGGAGTGCTGGCTGCTCGGCAAGACCCACATGAAGGCGGACGTGGAAGGCATGGCCCGGCTCGGGCTCAGCCCGGACAGCCAGATCGGTGCCCGGCAGACCGAATGCGGCTTCGACGCCTGGATCCGCGACGACGGACTTTGGGGAGAAGGACCGGACGGCTTTTATGATGAGAAACGCTCGCCCTACAACGAATACCTGAAGACAAAGGGCTATCCGTCTCAAAATCCCTGGGCGGACTTCGCGAATGCAGGCGTCGAAAAAGACGGCGAGATTGCTTCGGGATGGATGTTCAAGAACTGCGACAAGCCGGCCAACATCCGGGAAGAGGACAGCGAAACGCCCTGGCTGACCCGTGAGGCAATCAGCTTCATCGACCAGGCACAGGACGACTGGTGCGCGCATCTGAGTTTCATCAAGCCGCATTGGCCCTACATCGTCCCCGCCCCCTATCACGACATGTACGGCAGCAACCATGTGCCACAGGCCGTCGTCCATCCGGTCGAACGCGAGAACCCGCATCCGGTTTACGATGCCTTCATGGGCAACCGCATCGCGCAGGCCTTCCAGCGCGACGACGTCAGACAGAAGGTCATTCCGGCCTATATGGGCCTCATCAAACAATGCGACGACCAACTGGGGGTCCTTCTCGATCACCTCGAGGAAACCGGCCGCATGGAAAACACCATGATCGTGCTCACCTCCGATCATGGCGATTATCTCGGTGATCATTGGCTGGGCGAGAAGGATCTGTTCCATGATCCATCGGTGAAGGTGCCGCTGATCGTCTACGATCCGCGAACACAGGCCGACGGCACCCGGGGCACCACATGCGACGCCCTCGTCGAGGCAATCGACCTCGCCCCCACGTTCGTCGAGGCCGCCGGCGGCAAGGTCGCCGATCATATCCTGGAAGGCCTCAGCCTGACGCCGTGGTTGCACGGAGAAACCCCGGACTGGCGCAGCTTCGTCGTCAGCGAATACGACTATTCCGTCACCCCGATGTGCGAAAAGCTGGGCGTCTCCTCGCGCGATGCCCGTTTGTTCATGGTCTTTGACGGCCGCTACAAGCTGATCCATGCCGAGGGCGGCTTCCGTCCCATGCTGTTCGACCTGACATCCGACCCGCAGGAATTCCATGATCTTGCCAAGTCGGCCGGCCACCAGGCCGAGATCGACCGTCTCTACGGCCTGCTCGGGCAATGGGGGCGGCGCATGTCCCAGCGTGTCACCCGGTCCGAGGACGACATTGCCGCCATGCGCGGGCGCTCGGCACGGCGCGGAATTCTGCCCTTCCTCTATGATGGCACGGAGGTGCCTGAAGAGATGACCGCCCGGTACCGGAGCCGGGCGCAGACCGTTTATGCGAAGGAGTAGCATCCATGCCGAACGAAGCGCTCCTCGCCCACGACAGAACACAGTTCAGAAAAGAGATCATCGAACTTGCGCCCGGCGTCTGGGGCGCGGTCGGCTATGCCGCGTCCTGCCAGTTCATGATCGAAGGCGGCAACAGCGTCACCATCGTCGACACATCGGAAAGCACCAGGGCGGCTGAAAACGTGCTTGCGGAATTCCGCAAGCTTTGCGCGAAACCCGTCGGGCGGATCATCTATACCCACAGTCACCGGGACCATATTTCCGGCGCCAGCGTGTTTGCGCAGGGGCGTCAGATCCCGATCCTGGCGCAGGCAGGTTTCAAGTCCGATCTGGTCGACAACGATCCCGACGAGATCTCGCCGGCCCGGGCACTCGGCCGGCGCACCCGGGCCCAGTTCGGGTTCGGCCTGTCCGCGCAGGAACGCGTTTCCATCGGCTGTGGCCCCGGCAACCGCCCCCTTGAAGGGCTTGGAGCCGGTTTCGTGCCGCCCAACCGGCTCATTTCCGAGGATTGCACGTTCGATCTGGACGGCGTGCCCGCCAGACTGCTGGCCGCGCCCGGAGAAACCGCCGACCACATGGTCGTGTGGCTGCCCGACACAAGGGTGCTGCTGTGCGGAGACAACTGGTATCACGCCTTTCCGAACCTCTACGCCATCAGAGGCACGCCCTACCGGGACTTCGCTGCCTGGGCGCACAGTCTCGACCGATTGGCCGGCCTCGGCGCCCGGGTGCTCGGCCCGGGCCATACCCGGCCCGTGTTCGGCGAAGCGCAGGTCCGTGACGTTCCTGACCTCGACGCGCGACGCGATCTTTCATGTGATGAGCGAAACGGCACGCATGATGGACGAAGGGCTCGGACTTGAAGAGATCGCGGCAACCATTTCACTTCCCGGCCATCTGGCTTCCAAACCCTGGCTGGGCGAGTTTTACGGCAAGGTCGGCTGGTCGGCCCGCGCATATGCGGTCGGCACGCTCGGCTGGTACGACGGCAATCCGAGCAATCTGGGCGCCATGACCGCAAAACGCCGCGCGGAACACATGGCCCGCCTCGCCGGGGGGCCGGAAGCCCTCGACCAGGCGGCCCGCGCGACCCGGGACAAACAATGGTGCCTGGAACTTTGCGATCACCTGATGGCGCTGGAAGTGCCCGCTTTGGAAGCGTCCACCCGGGAACTCAAGGCGGCAACCCTGAGCCTGCTGGCCGAGGACGAGATAAACGCCACCGCCCGGAACACGTACCTGTGGGAAGCCAAACGGCTGCTGTCATCAGAAAAGCGGACCGCTGATGCGTGACACAACCGAGCGCACAGTCGCAAATCTTCTGTCGGTGGCCTTTGTCTTTGTCATCCTGATCTACGCGGCATCCGGTCCTCTGACCGAATTCGTTCGCTGGTTCATTGAAACCACGACACCGGGATTTGAGGACCTGTCACGCAGGGATCAACGCGTTTTGCTGAAGGAAAACTGGCTCGGCGCAGCCTACAAGGGCTTCGAACGGTCTTTTCTGCTGCCGACCGGCCTGATCCTTGGTCTGCCCATCGTGTTTTCGTTCGCGATCAGCTTCCTGACGCTTTCGGTCCGGTTTCGCTGGTTGAACTGGGGACTTGCGGCGCTGTCCACCGCCACCTTCTGCCTGTGGATTGCCAAGCTGTTCGCTGTCGACGGAGGCGCGTTGCCATCGGCTTCGCCCCTCGATTTCATCACGTTTCCCATTGCCGTGGCCCTGACGCTCTACCTCACATGGCGCCAGTTCGGCAACTTTATCGTCGGCTTCTGCCTGTTCTGGATCATCTATTTTTTCGTCCGCGGCCTGCTGCCGGATTGGACCGGCATCCTGGCGGGTTCGGAAAGCACCTTTGAGCAATCGATGCGGTCGATGGTGCTCAATTTCTGGGCGCAGACAGGCGGCATGTTCGGCCAGCCGATTCAGGTGGTTTCGGGCAACGTTCTTGTTTTCATCTGCTTCGGAGCCGTCCTGATGGCCAGCGGCGCCGGCACTCTCCTCATGAAGATTGCCAACCGTGCCACGGGCCGGTTCACCGGCGGCGCAGCGCACGCGGCCATTGCCTCGTCGGCGCTGTTCGGAACCCTTTCGGGCGCCGCGATTTCAAACGTGGTTTCGACCGGCGTCATGACGATCCCGGTCATCAAGAAGTCCGGTTTCAAGCCTGCATTCGCCGCGGCCGTGGAAGCCTCGGCATCAACCGGTGGCCAGATCATGCCACCGGTCATGGGTGTGGTCGCGTTCTTTGTCGCCGGACAGATAGGGCTGGAATACCGCTATATCGTGGTTGCCGCGATCGTACCGGCGGTCTTTTTCTATCTCGGAATTTTCCTGACGGTCTATTTCGAGGCACGGCGGCAGGGTGTCGGCGCGCTTCCGGCCGAGGCGCGGCGCGGTCTGAGCCGGTCGGAAGGGGTCAAATGCCTGGTGTTCATCCTGCCACTAGGTGTCTTGAGCTACTTCCTGTTTTCACAGCCTTCCATCCCGAAAGCCGGATTCTACGGATTCGTTTCGGCACTGGTTTGCGCACTCGTGTTTTTCCCGGAATTCCGGAGCTGGAACAGGCTCTACACGGCCTTTGTCAACGCCGGAAAAATGTCCGCCTCGATCGTGGTCATCGTCACGGCGATCGGTTTGATCGTCGGTCTCATCCAGGTGTCCGGTTTCTCCGGAAGACTGTCGCTGCTGCTGGCGCAGCTTGCGTCGGGCCCGCTGTTCACGACCCTGATCGTTGTTGCCCTCGGGGCAATTGTCCTCGGCATGGGACTTCCCCCGGGCGCGACCTATTTCATCATCGTGATCGCGCTGAGTTCCGGGATCGATGCGGTCGGAATTGCGCCGCTCACCCTGCATCTGTTCGTGGTGTTCTTCGCGGTCATTTCGACGGTCACGCCGCCGGTTGCCCTCGCCGCCTTCGCGGCAGCCCCGATTGCTGGGGCCGATCCCGTCCGGACCGGTTTCGAGGCCGCCCGCCTTTCGGTCGCCGGCTTTCTCATTCCGTTCGTCTTCGTCTATCACCCGTCGGTTCTTTACAAACTGCAGGTTCTTTTTGCCTGGTTTGGCGAAGAACTGCCAAAATCGAAAGCGATGATTGACGTGACCAGCGTGAGCTGGGCCGGACTCGGCTGGATTGTCCTGGCGTTCACGATATCGATGTGGCTGCTGACCTCGGCAATGGCCGGATACGAGAAGAACAAGCTGTTCCCGCTTGAACGGATCGCCCGGACCGCCGCCGGTTTTGCCATCCTCGTACCGAATTATCTCGTGGCTGGCCCGGCGCTTCTGGCCACTGCCGCATTGCTTGTGGCGCACCGTTTCCTAGGAGGAGCCCCCTCTCCGACGGCCATTCCCAAATCCACCACGTGACACGCACCTATTCAGGGAGGAATACCATGCGTTTCTTATCGGCAGTGACACTTGCGGCGTTTCTATCAACGACGCCCGCGCTCGCCCAATCCACGACCTTGAAGATGGCGACAATCGCCCCGAGCCTTGGTCAGGCGATCACCATGGCAACATTCGCCAATGTGGTGACCGACAATCTGGACGATATCTCGATTGAGGTTTCCGGCGGCGGAGCAGCGACGCTCCATCAACTGGAAGTCGGCCGCGGAAACCTGGAAATGTCGATGACAAGCCCGGTTATCTACAATCTGATGGCCAGCGGCAAGGCAATGTACAAGAACGAGGCCGAGGCTCCGGAGCTCGCGAAAAACGTTCGCCTGCTGATGTGGTTCCCCTATGGCGCGTATCACTTCGCGGTCCGCGCCGACAGCGACATCCAGGTGCTCGACGACATCGAAGGCGCGTCGGTGTTTCTGGGCCCCCAGGGCGGCGGCGCCTACAACGCCGCGCGCGGCTGGGTCGAAAGCTCGACCGGTCTCGTTGCCGGCGAAGACTACGACGCCATAAAAGCCAATTGGGCAACGGGCTATCAGGCCTTTCTCGACGGGAAAATCGATGTCTATGTGAACGGGTGCCTCGATCCCTGCGGTCAGTTCATCCAGTTCACGGAAACCGAGAACCTGCGCTTCATCGGCCCGGAAGATGCCGAGGGCGAAGCCGTCGACAAGTGGCTCGGCAAGTGGCGCTACCGGGCGGAAACACCCGCAGGGCTTTACACCGGACAGGCGAATGACGGTCCGGTGGTCTCCTTCGACACCGCCGTCGGCATCGCCGTGCGCACCGATCTGGATGAAGACACCGTCTACCGCATCACCAAGGCGTTCTGGGACAACATCGAGAGTGTGACCTCCGACGCGCCCTGGGCGCGGGCGCTCGATGTCAAATTCGCCGCAAGCAAGCGCGGGCTGATGGAATTGCATCCCGGCGCGGAACGGTTCTATCGCGAGGCCGGCGTCCTGGATTGACCGCAGCGTCGGCGCAGGAGAGCCTGCTCTCCTGCGCCGACCCGACACCAGACGTGCCTGCCTTGACCCGAGCGCGGTGCATCATGGCGCTTGCAGGTCAGATTACCCAGGGAGGGAGGACCCAATGCGTGCAGTCATCACGGGTGCTGCGACCGGTATCGGAGCGGCGGCGGTCGCAAAGCTCAAGGCCCGCGGCTATGAAATCACTGCGTTCGATATCCGCGAGCCGGAAGATGTCGACCTTTGGGTCAAGGTCGACATGGCCGATCCTGCGGCCATCGAGACGGCAGCCGCCCGCGTGGACGGGCCGTTTGACTGCCTGATCAACAATGCCGGTCTGCCGCCCCGCGAGGGCCTATCCAGAACTATTCTGGCCGTCAATTTCCTGGGTCTGGTCAAGCTGACCCATTGCCTCGAACCCAAGCTCGCGAACGGCGCAGCGATCGTGAACACCGCCTCGCGCGCCGGCGTCGGCTGGCGCGAGAATATCGAGCAGGTAAAACGGCTCCTTGCGCTTGAAGGCGTGAGCGAGCTGGACCGTTTTATCGCGGAGGAACGCATCGGCCATGTGGCGGCCTACAACCTGTCCAAGGAAGCGGTCATCGCCTGGGGCGTCGCCAACACGGAACGGCTGATCGCCCGCGGCCTGCGGGTCAATTCGGTAAGCCCCGCAGCCGTCAGCACCGGCATCCTGGATGATTTCGCCGCCGCCTTCGGAGATCGTATGGCCAGAAACGTCGCCCGTGTCGGGCGTCCGGGCACGCCGGCGGAAGTCGCCGATCTGATCCTGTTTCTGGCCTCCGAGCAAAGCAGTTGGCTGAAAGGCAACGATCTTACCATTGACGGCGGCATGTCCGCCCTTGCCGCATGTGATCAGCTCGGCCTCTGACCGGCGCCGGCGCATCTGTTCCAGGTCCCGGCACGCCGGTCCCGTGCTGCCTTCGGCAAGGCACGGGACCGGCGCATCATTTCTGTCCTTTTGCAACGCCCTATTCGAACAGGGACGGCAGGAACATGGAGACCGCGGGCACGTAAGTGACCAGCATGAGCGCCGCGAACAGCGCCAGATAGAACGGCCAGATCGATTTCAGCGCCTGCTCGATCGGGATCTTGCCGACCGCACACCCCACGAACAGGCAGGTTCCCACCGGCGGTGTGCACAGGCCGAGCCCCAGATTGACCAGCATCATGATTCCGAACTGAACGGGATCCATGCCCAGTTCCCGCGCAATCGGCAGGAAGATCGGTGTGCAGATCAGGATGAGCGCCGCCATGTCCATGATCATCCCCAGCATGAGCAACATGACGTTGATCATCAGGAGAATGACGATCTTCTCTTCTGAAATGCCGAGCAGGAACTCGCTCAGCCGTGCCGGCACCTGATAGAGCGCCAGCAGATAGGCAAAGGAACTGGCGAAGCCGATCAGGATCATGACCATCGCGGTGGTTCGCATGGCACTGGTGACCGCCACCACGAACTTGTCCCAGTCCAGGGTGCGGTAACAGAAGGCCGTCAGCGCGAGCGCATAGATCGCACCGAAAGCACCCGATTCCGTGACCGTGAAGACACCGGACAAGACGCCGCCGACAATGATCACCGCGGTGATCAGACCCGGCACCGCGGTGACGGCAGTCTGCGCAACGACCCGCCATCCCGGAAAGGGTTCAGACCCGTAATTATGTTTGAGCGCAACGACATAGGCGGCAACCGCCAGACACAGGCACATAAGCATGCCCGGGATCACGCCGGCGAGGAACAATTTGGAAATCGAGATGCCGCCACCGGCCGCGACCACGAAGATGATCATGTTGTGGCTCGGCGGAATGACGATCCCGGCGACCGATGAGGTCACGGTCACGTTGACCGCATAGTCCGCCCTGTAGCCCTTTTCCTTCATCACCGGGATGAGCAGGGAGCCAAGGGCCGAGATATCGGCGATGGCGGAGCCGGAAATGCCGCCGAACAGCATGCTGGAAAAGATGTTCACGGAAGCCAGCCCGCCGCGGACATGCCCGACCAGCGCGGATGCCAGCCGGACCAGGCGGACCGCAATACCGCCGTGCAGCATCAGTTCACCGGCGAAGACGAAGAACGGAATCGCGAGCAGCGAAAACGAGGCGACACCCGCAATCGCCCGTTGAAAGGTCATCAGGAGGGGAAAGCCCTCGTACCAGAACGCCGCCGCGGCCGAGATACCCATGGCGAAGGCGACGGGAATGCCGACGACGACGCTGACGCCGAAGACACCGAGCAGAATAGCAAGACCCATTATCGTTCCACCCTATTTGTCTCGTAGATCTCGCCGTGCAGAAGACACCTGACGCGCAACAGCAGCCGGCCGCCCGCGAACAGCACCATCAGCGCGCCGCAGGCCACGGCGGAGGCGGTTCGCACGCTTTCGGGAATGTTCAGCATGGGAAGAAGGGTTGCCCAGCCGAACTGAAACAGTTCGAGACTGGCCACCAGCATGATACCTCCGAATATGGCGAGGCAGAAATCGGTTAACAGCAAAAGCACTTCCCGCGCCTTTTCCGGCAGAGAGTCGCGCAGGAATGTCACGCCGAGATGGGTCTGTTCCTGAATACCGACTGCGGACCCCAGAAAGGTGATGTAGCAGATCAGCAGAAGCGCGAGCTGTTCGACCCAGGTGGGCGTCTGGTTCAGAACATAGCGGCCGAACACCAGCCAGCCGAAGGTCGCGACGAGCACCACCAGGGCGACGGACGCCAGCAGCACGCAGACACGCTTGATCCGGTCCAGGGACACTTCCAGCAAGTCCCAGAAACTTCCAATTTGCGGCATCAAGGCCTCTCCGGATTAGATTACGAACTCAGAACAGGAACAGGTCGGCTCGATCGGAGCGATGTTAATCCGCGAGCGAAAACGAGGGAAGCGGTGCACGTTTTCAATTGTTCGTGCCGCTGGAGCATGCCCCGTCCGGCGTCCGGGGACGCTCGGCCATTTCGCAAAGGTCAGCCGGAATTCGTGTATTTCAGACGTAGAAGTTTGTTACGCTTTGGCGCACGCGACCATGTGGGCCGTGCCGGAGGAAGAGTGGCACGGCCCACACAGGGCGTTACTGTGCGTTCCGGAACATGTCGACCAGTTCGGTCAGGTCCGGATTTTGCGACAGGAACGATTCGTAGACCGGCGCCATAGCAGCCTGGAACGCGGCCTTGTCCTCGATCGAGTTCACGGCAACACCGCCGGATTCCACCTTGGCCATGCTGGCCGCTTCACGGTCCTGCCACAGCTTGCGCTGCAGTTCGGTGCTGTTGCGGCCGGCGACCCGGACGATTTCCTGCTGCTCGGGCGTCAGCGCATCGAAGCTCTTCTTGCTCATGCACAGGCACTCGGGAATGACCAGGTGTTCCGTCAGCGAGTAGTATTTCGCGACTTCGAAGTGGTTGGTGGACTCATAGGACGGCGGATTGTTTTCCGCACCGTCCACCACACCGGTCTTGATCGCCTGGTAGACTTCGGCGAACGCCATCGGCGTTGCGTTGCCACCCATGGAATCAACCATGCCGACGAACAGATCGTTGTTCATGACACGGATCTTCATGCCGCCCAGATCCGCCGGTTCGGTGATCGGCTTCTTCGACGTGTAGAAAGAGCGGGCACCGGCATCGTAATAACCGAGCGCGACGAGGCCTTTCGCTTCAAGCCCCTTGCTGAGCGCTGCGCCAGGCGCACCGTCCATGAGCTCGTACATCTGCGGAACGCTCTTGAAGATGAACGGCAGTGACACGACGTTGGTTTCCGGAACGGACTGTCCCATCGGCCCGAGGCTGAAGACACCGAAATCGATCACTCCCAATCGAGTCTGTTCGATGGCATCAGGCTGCGAACCGAGCACCCCGCCGTGGTAGACCTTGCCGGTGATCTCACCGCCGGTCTTTTCGCTGACTTCCTTCACGAACGCTTCCATGCCGTGAGACACCGGATAGTCGTCGACATGGATGTTCCAGCCGCGCAGTTCGCGGGCTTGCGTTTCAAGCGAGCCGAACGCGACAGTGGCTGCCACCGCGGACGCGAGCGCCACACCCAGTTTCAAAGATTTGGCAATGGTCATTAGATCCTCCCTGTTTGACCTTCGCAGACGATACGTAAATAACAAATTTTTACAAGTTTAAAAATCGATAAAACAAATTCTCCCTGACACAGATATCAATGAATTGAAATATTTGAAGAATTCAGAATTCCTGTCCCCCGCTCACCCGGCGCCGCTTCGACAACACCGGCGAAACCGCGCAACGGTTTCGCCGGCATGCGGGCGACGGCATCGTCAGGAGAACAGCATTCCGCCATTGATATCGACGCAGGCTCCGGTGATGAACGCCGAGTTGTCACCGGCAAGGAACACGGCAAGATTTGCGACGTCCTCCGATGCCCCCTCACGTTTGAGTGGCGTCGCCTCCGCAACCTTCTTGCGAACCTCCGGCTTGGTGAAGACGTTGTGGAAGTCCGTGTCGATCATGCCCGGGCAGATCGCATTGACCCGAATCGCGGGCGCGAATTCCTTCGCCATTCCCCGGGTCATGGTCATCACAGCCCCCTTGGCCATGCCGTAGGCGAGCGCGCCCGGGCCGCCGCCGTCGCGGCCGGCCTGCGAGGCGACATTCACGACGGCGCCTCCGGCTCTCATGTGCGGCAGGGACTTCTGAATGATGAGAAACGCCGATGTGACATTGAGGTCGAACACCGTCTGCCAGTGTTCCGCGGTGATTTCAGGGACGGTCTTGCGGGCAACGAGCCCGCCCGTGACCGGCACCACGATATCAACGCCACCAAACTCCGAAACCGTGCGCTCCACCAGCGCGGTCACGTCGGATGCGCGGGTCATGTCCCCCTGCATGGCAAAGGCCTTGCCCCCCGCCGCGACAATTTCCGATACGGCGCTGTCGGCGCCCTCACCGCTGCTGAAATAGTTGACGGCAACATTGGCACCGGCTTGCGCAAGAGCCAGGACGCACGCACGGCCGATATCGCGGCCACCCCCAGTGACAATTGCTGTTTTTCCGTTCAGTTCCATAGTCGTCCCTTCCATTTGCGATGAACCTGCCCTGTCCGCGCCACATGCACGCACTCGGCACAAAGACGTTCCTGCCCGCACCAGTACCGGCAAGGTCCTTCCCCGGGCGACACCGCCGTTCCGAGAGACACGTTCCGCAGGCGTCTTCCTGTCTGCGCCCAACTAGCTTTGTTCAGGCCAGCAAATCAATATAAATTATTACAAATTCAAGAATCAGGTGATTTTCCACGCCTCGGAAAACGTCTCCGCCTGACACGTTTCGAAACTGGACGCTCACGGAAAAATAGAAGAAATAGAAGTATTTTACTCTTTTTATCAATAAGATAATAATTCCGAGGATTGTTCATGTGATGGCAAAACCGATAATCGACTGCGCCGCCGACAGCCATTCGACAGCTTGCCGGCACGACCGGTGGACATTACAAATAATTGACAAATTTTTCCGACCCCAATAAGCGTGTCAGTGCGCCACACCACCCCGGCACTCCAAAAGAGGCAGTTTTTCCATGGCAAGCCTGGACAGGACCACGCACGACAAGCTGATGGCGGTCAGCACCGCCACACTCACAACCGTTCTCTTCAAGCGCGGACTGAAAAACATATTCCTGCAAGGGCTGCACCGCCTGCGGCCGGGCGAGAACATGGTGGGACCGGCCTACACGCTTCGCTACATTCCGGCCCGCGAAGACCTCGATACCCTGGAATCCTTCGCCGACCGCACCAACGCCCAGCGCAAGGGCGTCGAAGAATGTCCGCCCGGCGCCATCTTCATGATCGACGCCCGGGGGGATGCCTCCGCCGCCTCGGCCGGCTGCATCCTGGCAACCCGGCTCCAGGCCCGCGGCTGCCGCGGCATCGTGACCGACGGCGGCTTCCGGGACACACCCGAAATCGCCGAACTCGACATGCCCGGCTTTCACGCCCGGCCGAGCGCGCCGACCAACCTGACCAGGCATCACGCCGTTGCGGTGAATGATCCGATTGCCTGCGGCGGCGTGTCGGTTTTTCCCGGAGATATCATCGTCGGGGACAATGAGGGTGTTGTTTGTATTCCCCACCATATGGCACATGATGTAGCTGACGAAGCTGTGGAGATGACCGTCTTCGAGGACTTTGTCATGGAACTGGTGAAACAGGGCGCGTCGACATTCGGGCTTTACCCCCCGACCGATCCGTCTACGGCAAACAGGTTTAAGGCGTGGCGTCAGGAAAAAGGCAGATAGTCAAAAGGGGCGCCGCCGAGAAGGACCGGACTCTCTCCGACCGGGCCTATGAGAGCATACTTGCCAAGATCATGGATGGCGACATCCCCGTCGGCGGCAAGTTACCGACAGAACAGGTGCTTTCCGAGGAAATCGGCATTTCACGGCCTGTCCTGCGCCAGGCCCTCAAGCAGTTGCGTGAGGACGACGTCATCGTCTCGCGCCAGGGGTCCGGATCCTATGTCAACCGGCGCCCGGAAGGCGCGGTCCGCGACTTCGCCCCTGTCGGATCCATCGCCGATATTCAGCGCACCTTTGAATTCAGGGCTGCGATCGAAGGCGAAGCCGCCTATCTGGCCGCGGGGCGGCGGACCGATGCCGACCTCAATGAAATGCGCCTTGCCCTGGACGAACTGGAGCGGTGCATCAAGGCCGGAGAACTGGGCGTCGCCGCGGACGAAGCCTTCCACGTGGCCATCTGCAATGCAGCGGACAACAAGTATTTCGCCGCCGCCAGATCGTCCATGCAGTCGAACATCCTGACAGGCATGAACCTTACGAGAAATCTGTCGCTCACAAAACCGCAGCAACGCCTCAAGCTCGTTCAGTCAGAGCATTATGAAATCTTCGAGGCAATCGAACAGGCCGACAGCGACGCCGCCAGGCTGGCCATGCGCAACCACGTCGAGAATGCCCGCAAGCGTATTTTCGAAGGCTGAGCCAGTCCTCTGCGTGAGTCAGTCCTCTGCGCAAGGCAAGGCCATGGCGGGCCGGACCGGCACGACGCGGGGGCAGCCGCCTTGCGGGCATCGAGCATGTGCCGGAGGCGACGGGAAGACCTGCCGCCTCCGCCACGGTGCGCACGTTATTCGCTGCAGGTATCGGTCCCTGCCGGACCTGTCAGAATGACACTGTTTCCCTTGCTGTGAAGGGAATGGGCGCCGTCGGTGTAAAGTGCGCCGGATCCACTGCGAACCTGTTCAAGACGCATCTCGGGAGAGCCGTCGATAGAGAAGATCGCGTAGCCGTCACCGGTCTGTCCGTAGGTGACCACAAGCGGCAAGCCTTCGGCGCAGGTGTAATGGTGTGTGACGGAATCCGAAACCGGCGACGGGGTCCCCTGAGCCTGAACATCCGCAATGGCGTTGGTGATCGCATAAAGGGGCTGTTTGGGCTCGCTGTAGACGCCATACATGATTTGACCGCGCACCAGATCGAGCTGCAGCGACACATCGCGGGACGTATCGTAGAGAAACACGGCCCCCTCGTTGCGCCCGCGCTCCTCGAAACGGAACGCGACCTGTCCATTCTGGTTCAGTTCCTCCCACTGGCCGCCACCGGCGTTCGAGAAGCTGCCCTGCGCATGAAAGACCTGATCGACGTTGAAGCCGCTCACCCCGGGAGAAATGGCGACACCGCCGCCGCCCTGCGTGACCGGCGGCTGCACATTGCCGAGCCCGCGTGCACAGGTGGTCAAAATACCGGGATAAGCGGTTTCAGAGCAGATCAGTCCCCCCCATTGATACCCGGACTTGCCGTTTCCATAGCGGATCTGGAACCACTCGTAGCCGTTCATGAGAACGCCCGTTCCGTTCACGATCACGATGGCGGTTCCGTCTCCCAGACTGCCTATGTCGCGGTACTGCGTGCCCGGCCCTGCCCGCACATTCCCGCCATAGGATTTGCCGGACTGCGGAAAATCAACGTCCGGAGAAGCCAGAGCTGTCGAAACCGGCGCGGCGAGGACAGCCGACACCGCAAGAGCGCGTAACAAATTCATGGAAAATCCTGTTCTAGCAATTCAGATCCCGGCTCGGTCCTTTGACGGACCGTGGCCGTCCCGCCCAATTGAGAGAAAAAAGCCAGCGGACGCAAGACCTGCCGAAGCCAAAACAGCTTTTCGGCGCGCTTTCGAACGCGTTGCCCTTCATGGAGATGTCGCGGCAGAAAAGGCCAGGCGCCTGTTTCGATGATGGACCGGTATCGATCCGCTGCCTGGCCCCGCATGGGCGATCCTGGACGAAGTTACCCTGCCCACACAGACAAACAAAAAGGGCCCGCCGATTGGCGGGCCCTTCTCTTCAATTCTTGTTCGGCGCTGGTTAGCGCGAATAGAACTCGACAACCAGGTTCGGTTCCATCTGCACCGGGTACGGCACATCGGAGAAACCCGGGATTCGACCGTAGGTCGCGGTCATCTTGTTGTGGTCGGCGTCGATATAGTCCGGCACATCCCGTTCTGCGGACTGGATGGCTTCCAGAACCAGGCCGAGCTGCTTGGACTTCTCGCGAACTTCGATGACGTTGCCCGGACGCACCTGGTAGCTCGCGATGTTGACGCGCTTGCCGTTGACCTTGATGTGGCCGTGGTTGATGAACTGACGGGCAGCAAACACGGTCGGAACGAATTTGGCGCGGTAGACGATCGCGTCCAGACGGCGCTCCAAAAGGCCGATCAGGTTTTCCGAGGTATCCCCCTTCTGACGGGATGCATCGGCATAGACCTTGCGGAACTGCTTTTCGGTGATGTTGCCGTAGTAGCCTTTAAGCTTCTGCTTGGCACGCAGCTGAATACCGAAATCGGACAGCTTGCCCTTGCGGCGCTGACCGTGCTGGCCGGGGCCGTATTCGCGCTTGTTGGCCGGGCTCTTCGGACGGCCCCAGATGTTTTCGCCCATCCGGCGGTCGAGTTTGTACTTAACGCTGTGGCGCTTGGACATCGCGGTTTCCTTTGAATTCGCGTTGTTGTTCTATCAAGGAAACGCGCCCTCCTTTATCCTCACAACCCGGACTTCGGGATGATCGGATCGACAGGGATCCAGCTAGACGGCGCCGGCCGGATGCCCACGGGTGCGTGAACCCGGAAGGCAACAGCCAACCGGATTGCGCGGAGATACAGGCGGCGCCTGGATTTGTCAATGCACGAGGCCGGTCAGACACAGGATTCGCCGCTTCAACCGGCGTTTTCCCGGAGCTGTCGCCGGCCGTGCCACTGGATGGTCGCCGGTTTCGAGCTCAAAACAGGGCGGTTACCCCGCAGTTTATAAGCTATTTTCATAAAACCTCGAAATTAATGCATACATTTAGGAATTTTTAATTGCAGCTTTTCACTATGCAATCAGCATTACAACCATAGCTAATAATACCAGCATGGCGACGCTCTTACGTCCCGACACACTTCGAAAATACACAAGCCGGACCTTGGCAATAGGATCACGCATGTCAGCGATACCTCACTCAGCAGGTCAGACCAGCCCGGGCGAATCCGGCGCCTTCTTTCAAACGCGGAACGACCCGCCGGCAATGATCGATTATGTCCTGCAACCGGTCGTCGATATCGGCACCGGGGTGGTTTACGGCTATGAGGCCCAGATCCGCAATTGCGACGGGGACGACACCCGGACAGCGGACGAGCTGATCGACGAAAGCCACACACAGGGGTTCCTGCCGCAGCTCGAGGCGCGGCTCTTCACCCGGGCACTGGAGTGTTTCAGCGCTCTGAAGATCGCCCAGGGAACAAAACTCTATTTCAAGCTGGATGGCCGCGATCTGGGAGAGGCCGGCGATCCCCGGATGCGTTTCGCCGAACTGGTGATCGGAGCCGGCCTGAAGGTCGATCAGATCTGCCTGGAATTTTCCGAACGCCATCAGCAGACCTTCACCGACGTGACCCATCACGCGATCAACGATCTGCGCCAGCTCGGCTTCATGATAGCGCTCGACGATTTCGGCCGCGGGTCCTCCGAGTTGCGGCTTCTGCACGACATGTCCCCCGACTATGTCAAGATCGACCGCTTTTTTCTGAACGGGATCGATTGCGACGCCCGGCGCAAGCTGTTCGTCACCACCGTTGCCAATCTGGCACATGTCCTCGGTGCCAGGGTCATTGCGGAAGGCGTGGAAACCGAGCCGGAATTCAAGGCCTGCCGCGAGGCGGGATGCGATCTGATCCAGGGATATTTTGTCGCCCGGCCTTTCCGGAAAGCGGCAAGTGCCCGGCTGTTTTACGATCATGTCCGCGCCCCTGGTCACGGACACAAGCGCCAGCAGGAACAGGAACGCATCCGCAACGAACTGGTCCAGTTGCCGACAATCCGGTTCGATGCGTCCATGAACGAACTGATCGACATGGTGGTACACAATCAGGACGGCAGCGTGATCCCCGTTCTGAACGCCACCTTCGAACCGCGCGGACTGATCCACGAGCGCGACCTGAAAGCCTATCTCTACACCGGCGGCGCGGACGAGGATGATGCCAAGGCCGCGCTCGACTTCCCCTTGCGCTCCTTTGTCCGGGCCTGCCCGATCGCGGACATCGACAGCAACGCCGACATGCTGCTGGTGACCTTTGCCTCGTCCATCAATTCGGACGGGATCATCATCACCGAGAACTTCCGCTATGCGGGTTTTCTGTCCGCCACCTCGCTGCTGAAGATCATTCATGAAAAACGCCTGCAGGAAGCGCAGGACCAGAACCCGCTCACCCGACTGCCGGGCAACGGCGCCATTGCCCGTTTCATCTCCGACATGGCCGGCAACTCCGGCCACGAACGGCATCTGTGTTATCTCGACTTCGACAATTTCAAGCCGTTCAACGACACCTACGGCTATCGCCAGGGCGACCGGGCGATCATCCTGTTCAGTGAACTGCTGCAACGGCATATTTCAGGGACCGGCACTTTCCGCGGTCATATCGGCGGTGACGATTTCTTCGTCGGGTTCCTGAACTGCGACCAGACGGACGTCGCCGCCCGGATGCTGGCGCTCAAGCGCGCGTTCCGGGTTGATGTGGAAAGCTTCTATGAGCACGAACACAGGGAACGCGGCTTTATCGAGGCCCAGGACCGCTTCGGCACGACGCGGCAGTTTCCCCTGCTGCAGTGTTCCGTTTCCATCCTGAGCCTGACCAAGGGCATGACCGTGTCACCCGACACGCTCAACGACGAGATCATGGGCCTCAAGCGCGCTGCCAAACGCTCTGACGACGGGCTGGCGGTGAAGTGCCTCGCGGCGTGACAGACACCGGCGAGCGATCAGGTCAACGGCCGGACGCCTGTTCGTTCAGACCGCAAGGACGGCGCGCCGCATCCTGAGGAGGGCCCAGGGCCCGTCTCGAAGGATCAGGAACCTGTCTCGGGCTCTCCCGCCCATGCTGCTGGGCACCGCTTCGCGGTTCTTCACGACGAGGCCAGGGGGGGTGGGCGATGCCCCCTGCCGCTGTCTTGTCCTATTGCCCTTCCAGCACCAGCCCGAAGCCGGCGAGCAGCCGTTCAAGCACCGGGTCCTGCGGGCGGGATGTGAACACCGCCTTGTCAGGCTGATGCGAGCGCGCCTCCGCGCGCCCCTCCCCCAGCACCCGCACAAGCTGGCGGGCGATGGCCTCGGCCGGGTCCAGCCAGTCGACCGGCCAGGGCGCGATCGCGCGAAACCGGTTGGCAAGCAAGGGATAGTGCGTGCAGGCCAGAACGACGATGTCGGTCCGCCGGCCGTCCCGTTCGACAAAGCAGTCCCTGATCTCGCCAAGCAGGGCGTCATCCGCCACCGCCTCGCCGCGCAGGTGCCTTTCGGCCAGTTCGGCCAGACCGTCCGAGCCGACCAGACGCACATGGCACTGGCCGGCGAAGCTTTCGATCAGGCTTCTCGTATAGGTTCTGCGGACTGTCCCCGGTGTCGCCAGCACGGAGATCAGTCCGGAAGCTGTCCGCTCGGCGGCCGGCTTGATCGCCGGCACCGTGCCGACAAAGGGCACATCCGGATGCGCTTTTCGCAAGGCGGCTCCCGCCAGCGTGAAGGCGGTGTTGCAGGCGACCACCACGGCCCTGGGCCTGTACCTTGCAACAAGATCATCGAACAGGGACAGGATATGGGCGGTCAGATCCGCTTCGGGCCAGCGGCCGATCGGAAAAGCGGCATCGTCGGCCACATAGAGCAGCGCTTCGCAAGGCAGCAGATAGCGCGCCTCACGCAGTACCGTGAGCCCGCCGAGGCCGGAATCGAAGAACAGAACCGGTCCACTGTTTGCCATTTCGCCTTTTCCGCTTCCTGGTCCCACGCAAGCCCCTGTGGCATGAAAGTCTTGCCGTCAGTGCGGCAGGCAAGATATCCGTCCGGACTTGCTAATCACCGGTATCCGGTGTGCCCCGCTCCTTGCGCGGCCGGGTTGCGCGTTTTTCGAGCGAGGCCACCACGCCGCGCAACGCCCGGACTTCCTGCTCGGTCAGCTCCGCCTTCTGGAAGATGTTGCGCAGCGTGCGCACCATATGCGGGCGCCGTTCCGGCGGCCGGAAAAAGTTTGCAGTGTCCAGTGCGCCCTCCAGATGTTCGAAGAAACGCACGATTTCGTCCTTTTTCGCCGGAGGGTGCTCCTCCTGCGACAACAGGAACGGCAAGGCTCCGGAGACCGCCGTCTTGCGCCATTCATAGGCGCAGACCAGAACCGCCTGGGCAATGTTGAGCGACGCGAAATCCGGATCGACCGGCAGGGTGACGATCTCGTCGGCGAGCGCGATTTCCTCGTTGTTCAGCCCCCAGCGTTCCCGGCCGAACAGATAGCCGGTCGTGTTTCCGCTCTCGCCAAGCGACACGGATTTCACCGCGGCTTCGTCCGGACCGCGCACAGGTTTGGACACCTCGCGCGAGCGTGCTGTCGTCGCGAACACGAATTGCAGGTCGGCGACCGCCGCCTCGACGCTGTCGAACACCTGAACCTTGTCGATGACGTGATCCGCCCGGCTTGCGGCCGCGCGCGCCTTCTCGCTCGGCCAGCCGTCGCGCGGATTGACGATCCTGAGATCCACCAGGCCGAAATTCGCCATGGCCCGCGCCGCCGTGCCGATGTTCTCGCCGAGCTGTGGCTCGCACAGGATCACGGCCGGTGGCCGCGCGGTCACATTCCTGGATTCGTCTCTGATGTTCGCGTTCTTGCTCATGTAGCCGGGATTTACCGGGTTCAGGAGAAAATGAAAAGCCGGGCCAGGCCAGATTTCCCGCTCGACCGCGGCAAACGCCTGCTTGTTCATTTGACAAAGCCTGTGGCGCGATGGCCCGCACCGGGTTGACTACCGCGTTGTCCGTCCTTCCGATTGCCTTTTCCAGCGGCTTTGCTAGAACTCCCCTGAACTTTTTCCCTCCGCCGTCAGGAGGGCTTTCAATTGATTGCGTACAATTGTATACGCATTTTGAAATTCAACAGGAACGGCGTATCGCCGGTCCGCACGACACCAGTCGAACGCTGGGAAAAGGGAGTGTCATGGCCGATATCATATACACCAAGGTCGACGAAGCACCGGAACTGGCAAGCGCCTCGTTCCTGCCGATCATCCGCTCCTTCACCAAGGCAGCCGGCCTGACCATCGGCACCCGGGACATCTCCCTTGCCGGCCGTATCCTGGCGAGTTTCCCCGAATACCTGAGCGACGATCAGAAGCAGTCGGACGACCTTGCCGAACTGGGTGAGATGGTCAAGAAACCGGATGCCAACGTCATCAAGCTGCCGAACATTTCCGCCTCCCAGCCGCAGCTCAACGCGGCGATCAAGGAACTGCAGGCCCAGGGCTACAAACTGCCCGATTATCCGTCCGATCCCTCGAGCGACGAGGAAAAGACGGTCAAGGCGAAATACGACGCCATCAAGGGGTCTGCCGTGAACCCGGTGCTGCGCGAAGGCAATTCCGACCGCCGCGCACCGAAGGCCGTCAAGGAATATGCCCGCAAGAACCCGCACCGCATGGGCGCGTGGCAGTCCACCTCCAAGACCCATGTCGCGACCATGGGCCGGAACGACTTCCGCGCCAACGAGAAGTCGATGACCTTGTCCGCCGCACAGGCCGGCAACGCGAAGATCGAATTCGTCGCCAGGGATGGCACCACGACCACGCTCAAGGGTGACTGGCTGCTGGACGAAGGCGATGTTGTTGACGCCACCTACCTGAGCGTCAAGGCTCTGGACGCGTTTCTGGCACAGGAAATCCGGGATGCGAAGGACCAGGGCGTCCTGTTCTCCCTGCATCTGAAAGCCACCATGATGAAGGTCTCCGACCCGATCATCTTCGGCCATTGCGTGAAAGTGTTCCTGAAGGACGTCTTCGACAAGCACACCGCCACCTTCGCCGAACTCGGCGTCAGCCCGGATCTCGGCCTTGGCGATCTGGAGGCCAAGGTCGCGACCCTGCCGGCCGACAAGGCCGCCGAGATCCAGGCCAACGTCAAGGCCGCGCTCGACAACGGCCCGGACCTGTACATGGTGAACTCCGACAAGGGCCTCACCAACCTGCACGTCTCCTCCAACGTCATCATCGACGCCTCCATGCCGGCGCTTATCCGGGCCGGCGGCAAGGGCTGGGGCCCGGACGGCAAGGAAGCCGACGCCAAATGCGTCATCCCGGACAGTTCCTATGCCGGTGTCTATTCCGCCGTCATCGACTTCTGCCGCGAGAACGGCGCGCTGGATCCGGCGAAGATGGGCACCGTGCCGAATGTCGGCCTGATGGCCCAGAAAGCCGAAGAATACGGCTCCCACCCGCAGACCTTCAAGGCGTCCGCCGACGGCGCCATCCGCATTGTCGATGCCTCCGGCACCACCTTGATCGAACATGCCGTCGAAGGCGGCGACATCTGGCGCGCCTGCCGCACCAAGGACGCCCCGGTCCGCGACTGGGTCAAGCTTGGCGTCACGCGTGCGCGCCTGTCGGGCATGCCCGGTGTGTTCTGGCTGGACAAGAGCCGCGCCCATGACGCGGAACTGCTCAAGAAGGTCGACGCCTATCTGCCGGAGCACGACACCACCGGCCTCGATCTGAAGATCATGGCCCCGGAAGAGGCCGCGCGCTACACCACCGAACGGATCGCCCGCGGCGAGGACACGATCTCCATCACCGGCAACGTGCTGCGCGACTACCTCACTGATCTCTACCCGATCCTGGAAGTCGGCACTTCGGCCAAGATGCTGTCCATCGTTCCGCTGATGAACGGCGGCGGCCTGTTCGAGACCGGAGCCGGCGGCTCGGCTCCCAAGCATGTCCAGCAGTTGCAGGAGGAAAACTACCTGCGCTGGGATTCGCTCGGAGAGTTCTGTGCCCTCGGGGCCTCGCTGGAACATCTCGCCAACGCCAAGGGCAACACCAAGTCGGCAGTCCTGGCGGAAACCCTCGACAGTGCCGTTGAAAAGCTGCTCGACAACGACAAGTCCCCGGCCCGCAAGGTCGGTGGTCTCGACAATCGCGGCAGCCATTTCTACGTCGCTCTCTACTGGGCCCAGGCTTTGGCCGCCCAGGACAAGGACGCGGACCTGAAAGCGCATTTCGCGCCGATCGCCGAGGCCCTTGGCGCCAACGAGAGTGCCATTCTTGCCGAACTGAACGGTGTTCAGGGCAGACCGGCCGATACCGGCGGCTATTATCATGCCCCGCAGGCAAAGGTCGACGCCGTCATGCGTCCGAGCGCCACGCTGAACGGCGTCATCGACGGATAGGCCGAAGCATCCGGCGTTCGAATGAACGCCCGTGAGGATGCCCGACCACAGTGCAACCGATCGACGGCCTCCCGGGCATTCCCGCCCGGGAGGCCGTTTCTCCTGACAGGTGCGAACGGCACAGAACCTTGCGCCTCGGCGATGGCCTCCACCTTGGTATTTCCGTCGAATCTGCAGTATTTCCAGCAGGCTGCCCCTAAGATATTTTTACAATGTTAGTCAGGTGGTAACTTTTTCGGTTGTTGTATAGACTTAGCAACTTTAAATTGATTCAAGGATCCTGATGCCGGAAACTGCAGGCTGACGCAGTTTGGCTAATTCTAGGTGGCTATGACTCCTTTTCTCGCCAATTTGGCTGCAAATGCCGAAGATCAGTCAGAGGCCTCCTCTGTACCGCGGGAACAAGTGTCTGAATTTCCGGACGCACCCGGTGCCTATCATGCCGCGCTGACCGTGGTGGTCATCGGCTTTGGCGCCGAGGAAGCCATACAGTCGCGGGTGTCCGCGGAGGAATTCAAGTTCATCTCCGGACGGCTCGCAACGGCCTGCGCCGTCGCGGCGTCCGAATACGGCGGCAAACTGGTCGCCCGTCCCGGATGTCCGAAGGTCCTCGTCTTCGGCATTCCCGCGCTTCACGAACTTGACGCCGAGAGAGCGGTGCTTGCCGCCCAGAAGATACTGCGCACGTTCGGACGTGAGGGATACAGCCATCCGGTGAGCTTGCGTTGCGGGATCGCAAGCGGTGAAGGCAGCATCGTGCTCGGCCAGGGCCCCAACATGGCGCCTCTTTCGGTGACCGGTTCGGCTTTTGCGACCGCGGCATGGCTTGAGAGTGAAGCGCCCGACAACGAACTGCTGATCTCGACAGATGCGCAGGCGCTCTTCCGCAGCGATTTCATGGCGCGCAAGGTCCGGCTCAGCAAGGCCGGGGACACGGCCTTCCAGGTTTCTCCGGCTGTCGCGCCGACGGCCCGGACGGATCCCGGCGAACCGGCGGGCCGGCTGGCCTCGTTCACGGGCCGGGAGGAAGAACTTCGCGCGATGCACCACCTGTGGCAGGTGGTGAAAGAGGGAACGCCGCAAACAGCGATCCTCCAGGGCGAACCGGGCATCGGCAAGTCCAGCCTGATCGAGGCGTTCCTGACCGGTGTCAGGGCGGACCACCCCCTCATCCTCAACTTCTTCGGTTCGGTTCACCACAAGCGCACCCCCTACTATTCGATCGCCCGGGGGCTGTACACGTTTCTCGGCCTGAAAGGTTTCCAGAGCCCCACGCTGCTCAATACGATCATCGAGCAATTGCTTGCCGATATCGGCCTGGACACCATGCGGCACAATGCCAACCTGCGCGCGATCCTGAAGGGCGGCGGCCTGGACAGCCACCCGGTGATGCCGGACTCCGCGGTCGACGAGCCGGCCGAGACTTTGATCGCCTGCATCCGCAAGCTCGCGGCAATCCATCCGGTCATTCTGGTCTATGAAGATGCCCACTGGATGGACATCAGCACGCTCGAGTCGATTGTGTTGCTGCAGCGCGCACTCGACACAAGCAAGGTCCTGACCCTGGTGAGCAAGCGCCCCGGCGAGATTGCGGTCAACCTGACGGCTTCGGCCGACCTGACCTGCCGGGTCGGACAACTCTGCGAAGACAACACCCGCCAGCTTGCCGGATTGCTTCGGCCCGAAGACATGGACGATGCCTATTTCGAGCAGGTCGTCAGCCGGTCCGACGGCATTCCGCTGTTCCTGGAAGAACTGATGCACAACGCCGCCGACCGCGGTGTTGCGGAGGGCGACGATCCCGCTCAGCCCCCCATACCGGCCTCCCTGCGTGAAACCCTCGCCGTCAGGCTTTCCCATCTCGGCGACAGGAAAGACATCCTGTTCATGGCGGCTGCCATCGGCAAGGATTTCGGATCGACGCTGCTGCGCGATGTCTCCGGCCTCACGCCCGGGCAACTGGCGCACCATCTGGATGCTTTCCGGCGCTCGAACCTGATCTTCCGGAAGTGGCCCGCCGAAGACGGCATCTATGAGTTCAAGCACAGCCTGGTTCAGGACCTGGCCTATCAGTCGATACCGCCTCAGGACCGGGTCCGGTATCACGGCAAGATCGCCGCGGTCCTGACCACATGGCCCGAGCGGTATCCGCCGGCTGCCAGTGAGGTGATCGCGCGTCATTTCGAACGCGCCAGCAATATTCCCGCTGCGCTCGATCATCTGGAAATCGCCGGCGTCGATGCTGTCCGCGTCGCCGCGCACCGGGACGCGGGCCGGTATTTCGGCAAGGCCCTCGACCTGGCTCAGAAGCTCTCCGACACCGCCTCACGGGAACAATCGATCAGCCGCTTCCTGCTGCTGCTCGGACCGCAACTGATCACGAAGCACGGCTTTGCCTCCGATCAGGTTCGGGAAGTCTATACCAAAGCGAGAACTTTGACTTCGACCGACACAAGCTCGGCCGAAGTGCTGCAGATGCTGTGGGGACTGTGGGGCGCTCATATCGTCAAGGCCGATGTGTCGCTCGCGAAAGCCCTGGGCGAGGATTTCCTGCAAATCGCGCGGGCGAACGGAAATCCTCTCGAACTTGCCGCCGGCCATTACATGAACGGGGTCGGCTCTTTTTACGTCGGCGACCTGGCTGAGGCGGAACGATCCCTCCTGTCCGCCGTCGAGGCGGCCCTCGAAGCCGACTTCGACGACATGATCACCAACTACGGTCTGGATCTGGGCATTCTGGCCCGCTCCTACCTGGCGTGGTGCTACGCGCTCATGAATTCGCCGGAGCAGTTGCGGGAGAACTGCCTGTCCCTGGAGACCGCCGCACTCCTGTCCGACCATGCCTTTTGCCAGGCCTTCAGCGGCTGTTTTCTGGCGACCGCGTTCAATTTTCAGGACAACAGCCGGGAAGCCGAGCGTCATGCGGCGACGGCGGCCAGTCTCTGCCGCGAACAGGGATTTGCCCAGCAACTGGCGCAGGCGGAAATCAATCTTGGCCGGGCCCGCGCGAAAATCGGAGATCCGACCGGGCTTGCGCTGATGGAACACGGCTTGAAGGCTTACGCCTCCACAGGCGCTGTCCTCGCGCGCCCCTATGCCGAGGCCTGGATAGCCGAGGAATTGATTGCTCAGGACGCAAGGGATGCGCTCCGCCGGCTGGTCTGCGTCCGCCGTTTCACGCTCCGGTCCGGCGAACGCTACTTCGACGCGGAACTGAAGCGTCTGTCGGCGCTGGCGACCGGATCCATCAATCCGGGATCGGACCATCTGGTGCGTGCCCTCCTGAACAAGTCGGCCCGGCATGCGCGCCGAACCGGAAACATGCTTCACCTGGACAAAACCCGGGCTTTTCTGGACTGAAATCCCGAAAAACCGCCGGTTTCAGCCCGGTCGGTGACGAAATCTAAACCAATGCATGCATAAACTGCCAATGTAACTTTTCTGGTGCAAGGAGCGCGGCGGCGAACGTCAGCCGACCTGGCCTGCCTTGCGGAAAAAGAGTGAGGCAGACATGACGATTCAGACACCAATCAAACACGGCCTGATGATCGAGGGCCGTCTTGTCAACAACGTCGAGAAGTTGAAGTCGGATCTTGTCGATCTGGCCGGCGACGACCAGAAAGAATCGATCTACGGCCGCCTGGCCGGACAGATCATGGTCGCCATGCAGGCCCAGACCCAGCCGGTGGAATTCCCGACCCTGCAGGACTTCTGGGAGAACCTTCTCTTCCGCCTCGGCGCGCTCGCCTCCATGGCCGCGCTCACGTCCGGCGTCTATGACGGCGACTATTACGACCCCGATCTCGGCCCGAAACCGCGCCTCGGCACCACGGACAGCAGCCGTGTCTCGCAATACTGGGAATTCATCGGCCCCGGCACCCAGGATGCCGCATGGCAGCAGGCCCAGGGCGCCGACAGCCTTGCCGCGATCCGGCCTGAAAACGGCCATTCCCTGCCCTTCCGCGGCGAATGTGCCGGCGCATTTCAGCTGACGGTCTTCTGGGGCCTTCTGAACGGTCTGGGTGCAACCACATTCAGTGAGCTGGCAGCCAAGTTCGGCACCATGCTGGTCGGTCCGTGGACCGACAATCCCGCGACCGACTTCATGGCGCAAAGCGCTCCCGTCGAAGATCCCCCGATCCCAGGCGACTACATGTATTTCAAGAATAAGGACGACTATCTGACCTATGCCCCGGACGGATTCTGGCAGGGTCTGAACGCCATGTACATGGGCGAGGACATGCTCGGCACCCGGCATTATTCCGGCATGGGGGCAACCTGGCTGAGCGAGCAGAACTTGCGCGCATCCCTCGTGAACGCCTATTATCACGATTGCTACCCGCACGAGATCAAACATCCGGACGTTGATGTCCGGTTCACGATCCGCCGCCTGCTTCAGATCCCCGCAACGATCACGATGCCCGTCATGCAGCTTCGTCCTTCCAAGCCTTCCAAGGGGGCCGTTCCGACCACCGCCACGCTGCGTGAAAACGGCTACCAGGCGATCGAAAGGGACACCTACGAGAACCTGCGCACGACTGTCGAGGAATGTGCGGAGCTGTTCAAGTTCAACGCGCTCGAACTGCATCAGCACCATAGCTCGAGCCTGGAAAACCCGACCATGCGTTTCGACGCGCCGGGCGCCAGCATCGTGCTCGACTATCTCAATGCCGACGACGATCGGCACGCTCCGGACTCCCTGGTGCGTGTGATCCTCAAGCTGAAATCGGCCGTCACGGTTCGCTAGAGCCGCTGCCATGCCTTGACGCGCCCCCGCGGACATCACATGTCCGCGGGGGCATTTTTTTGCTGCCCGGGCTCCACCCGGCCGCGGCTGCCTGCAAACGCGCGCCACGGCGCCAGAGCGACCCCCAGAGTGACCGGAAGCACCGCGAGGACGGCAATCGGATAGGCCAGCGTCATCCGCGCGGCCGGCAGATAGTCCGCAGCCTCCGGGGCATGCCCCAGGACCTGAAAGAAGATCTGTCCCTGAATCGCGACGCCCAGCGCCATGCCGACCTGCTGAAAAGCCTGCAGTACACCTGCTCCTGCCCCCGCATCTGTGCCGGAAACCCGTGACAGCACACGCTGGAACAGGGCCGGGATCAGCGTGCCGGTGCCGAGACCGACGGCCAGCAACGGCAGCAGCAAGCCGACCGGAACACTTGAACTCCCCGAACCACCGGCAACCAGCCAGAAAGCGACCAGCCCGCCAAGAACGACCAGGGTGCCGAGCGTGATCCGCAGGACCGGCAGTCGCATGCCGAGCCGGCCCGTAGCGTAAGAGGCCAGAATGACCCCCGCCGGATGCGCTGCAAGCATCACCCCGGCTTCGAGCGGCGTCAGGCCAAGGCCGGACTGGAGATAGATCGCCAGCATGAAGAACAGGCCCGCCAGACAGGAAAAGAACACGGACGAATACAAAACGCCCGCAACGAAGATCCTGTCCCTCGTGAGCACCACGGGCAGCAGTTGCGCGCGGCCCGTCCGGGCATTTTGAAGCTGTTGCCGGTAGAAGAGCCCCCCGAAGACCGCCCCGAGCGCCACCAGGCCGAAACACCAGATCGGCCAGCCGAACTGCCGGCCCTCAACCAGCGGAAACACCAGCGCCAGCACGGCAAGGGCGAAAAGGACGGTCCCCCGCCAGTCCGGCATGACCCTGGTCACGCTTTTCAGGACCGGCACATACCGGAAGGCAGCGGCCATGGAAATCAGGCCGATCGGAAGATTGATCAGAAAGATCGGCCGCCAGCCCGTTCCTGCGATGTCGGCGGAGACGAGCACGCCGCCGATCAACGGTCCTGCGACGGCGCCGAGCGCGCCGACCGTGCCGAAAAGGCCGATCGCCCTGCCCTTTTCCCTGGCGGGGAAAAGGACATGCACGATCGCGAGCACCTGCGGCACCAGGGCCGCCGCACTCAGGCCCTGCAGCGCGCGGGCCATGATCAGGCTGGAGATGTCCGGGGCAAGACCGCAGGCAAGCGAACTCAGGCTGAACCCCGCGACGCCCCACAGGAACATGCGGTCCCGCCCGGCGACATCGCCGAACCGGCCGAAGGGCAAGAGCGCGGCTGCGAAGACCAGCACATAGACGACCAGAACCCATTCCACATCGCTGTCGGAGGCGTCCAGATCGGCCCGGATGGCCGGCAGCGCCAGATTGACGACGGAGACGTCGAGGATGGTCATGAACATGGCCAGGTAGAGGGCCGCCAGCGCGCTCCAGCGATGACTGTATCCCCGCTCCGTCTCCCTGTTCGCATCCCCGTCCAAATTTGCTGATGACATTCTGAAGCTTCCCTGACTGCCGGACGATCCGTTATGTGACTTTTTAAGTTACGTAATTGGGCAGGTCAATCTCTTGTGCTTTGATTTGTAACGAATGAACGGACCCGCTATGATCCTGGAAACAGGAGACCCCCATGCGCACAGACAGCCGATTGCCCCGTGTGCTTCACGTGCTGTTGCATCTGGATCAGATCGACGAACCGGTGACCTCGGAACGGATCGGCGAGATGCTGAACACCAACCCGTCGCTGGTCCGCCGCACCATGGCCGGCCTCCGGGAAGCCGGGTTTGTGCGCGCCACCAAGGGCCATGGCGGCGGCTGGATCCTGTTGAGGAAACTGACCGAAATCACGCTCGCCGATGTGTATTCCGCCCTCGGCTCGCCGGAACTCTTCGCCGTCGGCCGGTCCGGCGACGCGCCGCACTGTCTCCTGGAAAGATCCGCCAACCAGGCGACATCCGCGGCGCTGGAGGCTGCGCGGGCGACATTCCGCGCGGAACTTGAACGGACAACCGTTGCCGACCTGGTTGCGCCGCACGCGGAGGTCATCCGGGAGCATCAGAAAAAGATCACCGGTGGAAAACGACGCGAAAACGCGGGCTGAGAGGGCGTTGCGCGCCCGGCGGAAAGAGCGGGCCAGGGCAACTTCCCGACGCCGTCCCATCAGTCGGCATACCTTCAAAATAACCAATCGTATACAAGCGCACACAACCAAAACCTGCTAAAGCACGTCCGAAGAGACATGCACCTGCACCACCCATCTTCCAAATACGCGAGGCCAAGCTCCCATGGCAAAGATCAAAGTCGATAATCCGGTCGTCGAACTCGACGGTGACGAGATGACCCGGATCATCTGGTCCTTCATCAAGGACAAGCTGATCCACCCCTATCTCGACATAGACCTGCTCTATTACGATCTCTCGATCCAGAAGCGCGACGAGACCGACGACCAGATCACCGTAGATGCCGCCAACGCAATCAAGGAACATGGCGTCGGCATTAAATGCGCCACCATCACACCGGACGAGGCAAGGGTCGAGGAATTCGGCCTCAAGCGCATGTACCGGTCGCCCAACGGCACCATCCGCAACATTCTCGGCGGTGTGATCTTCCGCGAACCGATCATCATGCAGAACGTGCCCCGGCTGGTGCCGGGCTGGACCCAGCCGATCATCGTCGGCCGCCACGCCTTCGGCGACCAGTACCGCGCCACCGATTTCCGCTTTCCCGGCAAGGGCAAGCTGACCATCACCTTCACCGGTGAGGACGGCGAGGTGATCGAGCGCGAGGTCTATGACGCGCCCTCCGCCGGCGTTGCCATGGCCATGTACAATCTCGACGATTCGATCCGCGACTTCGGGCGCGCCTCGCTGAACTACGCCCTCCAGCGCAAGGTGCCCTGTTACCTGTCCACCAAGAACACCATCCTGAAAGCCTATGACGGCCGCTTCAAGGATATCTTCGAGGAGATCTACGAGGCCGAGTTCAAGGAGAAATACGCCGAAGCCGGCATCTGGTACGAGCACCGCCTGATCGACGACATGGTCGCTTCGGCACTGAAATGGTCCGGCGGATATGTGTGGGCCTGCAAGAACTATGACGGCGATGTCCAGTCCGACACGGTGGCCCAGGGCTTCGGCTCCCTCGGCCTGATGACCTCCGTCCTGATGAGCCCGGACGGCCAGACCGTGGAAGCCGAAGCCGCCCACGGCACGGTCACCCGGCACTACCGCCAGCACCAGCAGGGCGAAAGCACGTCGACCAATTCCATCGCCTCGATCTTCGCATGGACCCGGGGCCTGGCGCACCGCGCCAAGCTCGACGGCAACGACAAGCTGGCCCGCTTTGCCAAGACCCTGGAAAGCGTCTGCGTCAAGACGGTGGAATCCGGCTACATGACCAAGGATCTGGCCCTGCTCGTCGGCCCGGACCAGTCCTGGATGACCACCACCGGTTTCCTCGACAAGATCGACGAGAACCTGGCGAAGGCCATGGCGGCGCGCTGAACCGCGTCTCCTTCAAACTGCTCGGGGCACCCCGGAAGCCATTCCGGGGTGCCCTGACCGCTGCCGGACCTGAAGCCCTGCCGGCCACCTCCTCCCGGATGTGCGCTCATTCTTTTGCAAACCTCGATTGTTCCTGTCCCGCGGCCGCGCTAGTCTCCCGATAGCAAGGCCCTGGGGAGAGCACGCGTGCTGACGATCCGAGACCTGAAGACACCTCTGATTGGCCCGTTCGATCTCGATCTTGCGCCTGGCGCCGCCACCGCCGTCTCCGGCCCCTCCGGCGCCGGCAAGTCGCTTTTCCTGCGAGCGATCGCCGATCTCGACGAGAACGCGGGTTCGGTCATGCTCAACGGCGTTTCCCGCGCGTCGCTCTCCGCTCCGGACTGGCGCCGCAAGGTTGCCTATGTGCCGGCCGAGAGCGGCTGGTGGAGCGAACGCGTCGAAGACCATTTCCAGGACACGCCCGGGCTCGGCGCGCTTCTTGCCGCCGTCGGTCTGGAAAACGCGCTCGGCTGGGAGATCGCGCGGCTTTCGACCGGCGAACGCCAGCGCCTGGCGCTGGTCAGGGCGTTGCAGCTCGCCCCTCAGGTGCTGCTCCTGGACGAACCGACCTCCGCGCTCGATCCGCCCTCCGTGCAACAGGTGGAAGCGCTCCTGGCGGCAAGGCTTCAATCCGGCTGCGCGATGCTTCTGGTGACGCACGACCCCGGCCAGCCCGACCGGTTCGGCGCACGCCGCCTCCATATGGAACAACACGGCAGGCTCACCGACCTTGAGCCCCGGGACGCAATGTCATGACCGGCTACCTCGCCCTGTCCTACTGGGACCTTGCCGCCGCCTCGATCTTCCTGGTGCTGAACGCGGTGTTCTCTCTGCTGCTCAATCTCGGACTGACCCGCACCCTGATCGTATCCGCCCTGCGCATGACGGTGCAGTTGCTTCTGGTCGGGCTTATCCTGAAGGCGATCTTTTTCGCCGGTTCGCTCTGGTGGACCCTGCTTGCCGCCGCCGTCATGAGCGTGTTCGCGGGGCGCGAGATCTGGGCGCGGCAGGACCGGCGGCTGAAAGGGCTCTGGGGCCCCGGACTGGGCGCCGGGGTCATGCTGATCGCCGGTATGCTGGTCACGGTCTATGCGCTTGTGGGCCAGATCCGTCCGGACCCGGTCTGGGCGCCGCAATTCGCCCTGCCCCTGTTCGGCATGATCCTGGGCAACACCATGACCGGTGTCAGCCTCGGCCTCGACACGCTGCATTCGGCACTGGCCCAGGGCTCCCGCGCGGTCGAGGCCCAGTTGCTGCTCGGGCGCACGAAATGGGAGGCCACAAGGCCGCTTGTCCGCCAGGCACTGCGCTCCGGCTTCACGCCGATCATCAATGCCATGGCAGCCACCGGCGTGGTCTCGCTGCCCGGCATGATGACCGGACAGATCCTGTCCGGTGTCGACCCGCAGGAGGCGGTCAAATACCAGCTTTTGATCATGTTCCTGCTGGGTGGCGCCACCGGCCTGGGCGTGCTCGGAGCCACCTTCGGCAGTGTCTGGCGCCTGACGGACAACAGGCACCGGCTGCGTCTCGACCGCCTCAGCGGAGGATCGGCATGATCGAGCTCTTCGGTGCGGATTATTCCGTCTATGTACGCTCGGCGCGGCTGGCGCTGGCGGAAAAGGGTCTCACCTACAAGCTGGTCCCGATCGACGTGTTCACGCCCGAAGGACCACCGGAGAGCTTTCTCGAACTCAATCCCTTCGCCAGGATCCCGGCGCTGAAACACGGGGATTTCTCGCTTTACGAGACGGTCGCGATCCTGCGCTATGTCGACGAAGCCTTCGACGGACCGCCGTTGCAGCCCGCAAGTGCCGCGGGCCGCGCAAGAATGACCCAGATCCTCTCGATCCTCGACAGCCATGCCTACCGCCCGCTTGTCTGGGACATTTTCGTCGAACGGGTCGTGAAACCCCGGGACGGGACAGCGGCGGACGAGGTTAAGATCGCCTCGTCCATGGGGCCCGCCCGCACGGTTCTGGGGGCGCTGGAAACCCTGATCGAGGCCGGGCCCTATTTGCTCGGGGACAGGCTCACGCTCGCCGACTGCCACGCCCTGCCGATGCTGGCACTGTTCGCGAAGGCGGAGGAAGGCGTCACCCTTCTCAATAGAGCCCCGAAGCTGTCGGCATGGCTGGACACCATCCGGGACCGCCCGAGTTTCAAGGCGAGCGAACCGGCAGTCTCGAGCTGATACGGCGACGCGATCAGGAGGGGTATCGCGAGGGCGGCATTCCGGTCCAGCGCCGGAAGGCGCGGGAAAAATGAGCGCTGTCGCTGTAGCCCAGATGCAGCGCAATGTCGGTCAGGCTGCGTTTTTGCGCAAGCAGCAGGGCAACGGCCCGGTCCTTCAACAGGCCCTCCAGGACAGAAGAAAAACTGCACCCTTCCCGGTCCAGCGCGCGCTGCAGGGACCGGCGGCTCATGTCCAGCTTGCGCGCCACCCAGTCGATCCTGGGAGAACCTTCCAGCAACGCGATCGTCGAGAGCATCGCGACTTCCTCCCGAAGGCCGACAGGGGGTGGGATCGTCGGCTCCGCCCCGAAATCGGGCCGCTTCCTCTCCGGACCTGTTGCCGAAAGAAGAGCTGTGTCGAATTCGACGGCCGACACCGGGGCATCATGCAGGACCGGTGCCTGAAACACGTTCTCCAGCGCCGCGGCTTGCTCCGCACCGACACAGGTCGAGCGGATCAACGTCGGTGTCCAGCCGCTGCCGGCGTAATGGCGCACGCCGTCAATCAGGTAACTGACACCCAGCAACTCGTTCTGAAATCGTCGTCTTTGCCGGGATCGAGAAACTCGATGGACCAGCGCGCCTTCGCCTCCGAGACCTGAAACCGCAGAACCGTCGCGGTCTGCAGGAAACGATTGAGGCCCCGGCCCGAGCGGTCGATTGCACCTGCGAGCGTCGGAGCGCCGCTGACCCAGGCTCCAAAGGCGCTCAGCTTCTTCATGCTCACGACCCGTCCGAGCGCAGCCCCGAAAAACGGATCGCCGATTTCCCGTCCCGCTTCACGAAGCACCTTGAATTGCTCGCGCAGCGGCAAGGGAAGGTCAGGATTGTCCAGCAAAGCCAAAGGCAGGTCCACACGGCGAAATATCCGCTCGATCGACCCGCCGCGCGTCTCAACGAATTCCGTTATCGGTCCAAGAGCGCTCGCGCGCGTATAGCCCGTCATGAAGCCGCCTCCCCGAGCCCAGCATGGCACCAAATGGCAAGATTTCAAACCGGCGCTGTGCAACCAAAAGGATGCAAGACAGTTCGGACCCGGATCCGGAGGGAGGGAACCATGACGAAAATGAAACTCACGCGCCGCCAGGGATTGACCGGCATTGGCACGGCTGCCGCAGCCGTCGCCATCGGCACAACCGCGACTTCAGCCGCCCAGACCGCGAATACGACAGGAGGCATGTTCGATCAGTCCAATGTGACCTGGAACACCCTCGATGGCATCGATCATGTCTGGTACCATGTCCTGAAGGTCGATCCGGACGCAAAGGTGGTTGATCTCCTTCTCAAGTTCGCCGCCAATCAGCGGATTGTGCTGCACCGTCACCACGCGGATTACAGCACGTTCATCATCCAGGGCGAATTGCGTCTTTACGACGAGGAAGGAACGCTCACCGAAATTCGTCCGACCGCAAGCTTCGTGGAAAAACCGGGCGGCGGTGCGCCGCATACGGAAGGCGGCGGTGACGTGGATTGTATCGCCTGGTTCAGCAATCGCGGGACCGACGGGATGATCTACGAGATACTGGGGCCCGACAACGAGACACTGGCGACCCTGGGCCTGCCGGAGTTCAAGGCTCTCTGGGAAGCGCAGGTGCCGCCTGTCCAGCCCGTCATTCCGGGCTGACGCCAGGCTTCGCGGCCGAAGCACGAGACATGGCCGGAGCATCTTGGCTCGACGTCATGGTTCCAAGGCGCCCCTTCAAGCGATGCCGGTGCTATTGCTCCAACGCGAAATCGAGCGCGGCGGCGGCATGCAGCGCGGTCGTGTCGAAGGCGGGAACGTCAAAGTCGTCCGCCTTTACCAGCAGACCGATCTCCGTGCAGCCGAAGATGACGCCATCCGCGCCTTTTGCGGCCTCCTTGCGGACCACTTCCAGATAAGTCTCTCTGGAAGTGGACCGGATCTCGCCCCGGCAGAGTTCCTCATAGATGATCCGGTGTATTTCCGCCCGGTCGCCGGTCCCCGGCACGCGCGCATCGATGCCGTGTGTGCGCTTCAGATGGCCCTTGTAGAAATCCTGCTCCATCGTGTAGGCGGTGGCCAGCAGCAGCGGAACCCTGCAACCGGCCTGCAGGATCGCCGGAGCTGTCGCATCGGCGATGTGAAGAAGCGGAATGCTGATCGCGGCCTGCACCTCATCGGCCATCTTGTGCATGGTGTTGGTGCAGATCACCAGGCAGTCCGCCCCGCCACGCTCCAGATTGCGCGCCGCTGCTACCATCATCCCGGTCGCCGCGTCCCAGTCCCCGGACGCCTGCGCGGCCTCGATCTCGGCAAAGTCGAACGACCACACAAGACACTTCGCCGAGTGCAGCCCGCCCAGCCTTTCGCGCGCCATCCGGTTCAGCACCCGATAATAGACGGCAGTGCTTTCCCAGCTCATTCCGCCCAGAAGGCCGATTGTTTTCATGTCAGTTTTCCGTCAGGTTGAAGGCGGCCAGAAACGAACCATGTCCAGGGTGCACCATGCTTGAATCATTTTCTCAAAAACGGATTTTTTTGGCATTATTTCAAAAGCTTGAAAGATTTCTTTTAAGCGCCGCAGTGCTCTTGACCGCAACTGTAGGCGCTTTTGCCCAGAGCGTCCACGAACCGGCACGCGGAACGGCGGAACGATCGGAGATCCTCAATGCCGTCCGCCCGATGCTCGAAGCACGGGTCGGGCCGCCGGTCGAATTCGTCGTCGACTGGATGCGCTCCGGCAACGGCTGGGCATTCGTCCACTTGTCGCCGCAACGGCCGGGTGGCGGCGCGATCGATCCGGCACGGACGACCTATGCCACCCAGGCGGAATACATGGGTGGTCTCGACACCTATGCCCTTCTGCGCGTTCAGTACAACCGCTGGAACCTGATCGATTTCGCAGTCGGGCCGACGGATGTGTTCTGGGACGGCGACCCGCTCTATGCGTTGCTGCCGCCGGGGCTGACACCCTACTGAGCCGGAAAACCGGCTGGGAGTTTCCTTCGTCAGTCGGGCTTGTCCTTGCCGCCAGCCGGCGCATTTTCCGGAAAAAGCTCCGGCTGCCGGTCGGACTCCTCCGCGGAGGCGAAGACACCGGCCTGCTGAAGTTCTTCTGCCGCGAATTCCCCGCGCACCTGCTTGCCTCCGGCCACCCGTTTCCTGGCTTCATTCAGGATCTTCTGCGCCAGCGCCCCATCCCGGTCCATCAGCTGCTGCAGCGCACCGGCCTCCAGCACCAGGAGCTGGCAGTCGGTAAAGGCGGTGACGGTCGCTGTCCGGTGGGTGGGATTGATCAGCGCAAGCTCGCCGAAAAAATTGCCTTCGCCAAGATACACCGTTTCATGATCCAGCTTGATGGCAACCTCACCGTCGGTAATGAAGAACATCCGGTCGGCGACATCGCCCCGTTCCGCGATCGAGGCGCCCTTGCGCACGCTTTGCGCCCGGAGGAGTTTCGTGACCTCGGCAATTTCCGTTGCCTTCAGATCCTCAAACAGCGGCACCCGGGCCACCATCGACCAGGTCACCACAAAATCCCGGCTGTGCATTTCACGCGCGAACGCGGACGCGATGATGCCGACCGGCAGAGCAATCAGCCCGTAGCCCATCAGCATGACCACGCTGCTCACCATCTTGCCGAGGTTGCTTGTCGGAACGACATCGCCATAACCCACAGTGGTGACCGTCGTGATCGCCCAGTAGATGCCGTGCAGGATGCTGCGAAACTTTTCAGGCTGATTGTCGTGTTCGATCAGATACATCAGCGTTGCGGCGAGCAGAACGACCCCCCCGATGATCATGGTCGACCCGAGCAATGCCTTGCGTTCCGCCCCGACCGCGGAGATCAGCGACCTCAAGGCCGGGGAATACCGCGCCAGCTTCAGGAACCGCGTCAGTCTTAGCAGGACGACGATGGTGACGGCCTGATTGGGCAGAAACAGCACGAACAGCAACGGCAGCGCGCCAAGCAGGTCGACCATCGCGCTGGGTTGCATTGCATATCGCAGCCGGGACCAGAGGCGCCCGTATCTGCGCAGGGGCGGATGCAGATCCGCCACATACAGCCGCAGAACATATTCGACCACGAAAATAAAACCGCTGGCAAGCTGCACCAGACGCAAATGCCCTCCGACGGTTTCCCGGATCTGGGGAACCGTTTCCAGAACGGCCAGCACGATATTGACAAGGATCAGAAATACCAGGAAGTGGCGCAAGCACCGCGCGGCAAGCTTCCGCTTGCCCGTGTCCTCGAGCACTTCGTAAAGCGCCCGTTTATAGCCTTCACCCTGCACCGCGTCTCCGCCTCTCCGCATTTTTCCGGTTTTCATGCATATCCGAAGAACGCCCGGTGACAAAGCCCCGCGAAGGGAAGCGTCCGAAACCGGGCGGATGCGGATGTCAAGAGATCACCGGTCACACGAAAAAACGCGCCGGCCGGCGCGCTTTCTCGTTTCCAAAATCCGTCTCGGCGCCTGTCAGAGCGACGCGAGGTGACCTTCGATGGCCGCGACGGCCTCTTCGGCCTTCGAGCCGTCCGGACCTCCAGCCTGGGCCATGTCCGGCCGGCCGCCGCCGCCACGGCCTCCGAGGGCTTCGGAACCGATGCGCACCAGATCGACCGCACTGACCTTTTCCGTCAGATCCGCGGTGACAGCCGTCACGATGGCCGCCTTGCCCTCTTCAGCAACACTGATCAGAACCACCACACCGGAACCGAGCTGCCCCTTGGCCTCATCGGCCATCCCCTTGAGGTCCTTCGGGTTGATGCCTTCCACGGTGCGGGCCATCAGCTTGAAGCCGCCCGCATCGCGGACCGCCGCGCCCTCGCCGCCACCACCGCCCATCGCAAGTTTCTTTCTGGCATCGGCCAGGTCCCGTTCCAGCTTGCGCCGCTCCTCGATCAATTGAGCAACTCTTGCCGGAACGTCGTCGGAAGAGGTTTTCAGGATTGCGGCAACCTCGCGCATGCGCTTGTCCTGGGCATCCAGGTATGCACGTGCCTCGGCGCCGGTCAGCGCTTCCACCCGGCGCACGCCGGCTGCAACCGCGCCTTCCGAAACCAGTGTCACCAGACCGATATCGCCGGTACGCCTGACATGGGTACCGCCGCACAGTTCCAGTGAATAGGGCTTGCCCGCCTTGGCGCCGTGCAAGGCGGTGCCCATGGACACAACGCGGACTTCCTCGCCGTATTTCTCTCCGAACAGCGCCATGGCGCCCGCCTCGATGGCATCGTCCACCGCCATCAGCCGGGTATCGACCTGCGCGTTCTGCAGAACGATCTCGTTGGCGAAGGTCTCGACAGTCGCCAACTCGTCGTCGCTGACCGGCTTGGGATGCGAGAAATCGAACCGCAGCCGGTCCGGCGATACCAGCGAACCCTTCTGCGCCACATGCGTGCCGAGAACTTCGCGCAGGGCCTCATGCACCAGGTGGGTTGCCGAATGGTTGGAACGGATCCCCGCGCGGCGGCTGTGATCCACCTTCAGCTCCAGGGCAAGACCCGGCACCAGCTCACCCTCCTCGACCGTGACGCTGTGAACGAACAGGCCGTCGGCCTTTTTCCGGGTGTTGGTGACCTGGGCCTTCACACCCGGGCCGGACAACTCTCCGGTATCACCGACCTGGCCGCCGCTTTCCCCGTAGAACGGTGTCTGGTTGAGAATGACAAAGCCGCTTTCGCCGGCGGAAAGTGTCCCGGTTTCCCTGTCTTCCGACGCAAGCGCGACAACGACGCCCTCGGCCGTCTCTGTCTCGTAGCCCAGGAAATCCGTCGCGCCGTGTTTTTCCTTCAGCGCGAACCAGACGGTCTCCGTCGCCGCACTGCCCGATCCGGACCAGGCAGCACGGGCTTCCGCCTTCTGGCGCTCCATGGCCGTGGTGAACCCGTCAAGGTCGACGGAGATGTCACGCTCACGCAGGGCGTCCTGGGTCAGGTCGAGGGGAAATCCGAATGTATCGTAGAGCTTGAAGGCGGTTTCACCGTCAAGGCGCCCGCCCGCGCTCAGGTCTTCCGTGGCGCTGTCAAGCAGACCAAGACCACGCTCGAGCGTCTTGCGGAACCGGGTTTCCTCCAGTTTCAGCGTCTCGGTAATCAGATCTTCCGCACGGCCGAGCTCCGGGTAGGCCCGCCCCATCTCGCGTACCAGCGTGGGCACCAATCTGTGCATCAGCGGATCCCGCGCGCCCAGAAGGTGGGCATGGCGCATGCCGCGGCGCATGATCCGGCGCAGCACATAGCCCCGGCCTTCGTTCGACGGCAGCACGCCGTCCGCGATCAGGAAGCTGGTGGACCGCAGATGATCGGCGATCACCCGGTGGCTGCCCAGCGCGTCACCTTCCGCATCCACGCCCGTGGCATTTTCGGAAGCCGCGATCAGCGCCCTGAACAGGTCGATGTCGTAGTTGTTGTGCACGCCCTGCAGGATGGTCGCCAGCCGTTCCAGCCCCATGCCCGTGTCGATCGACGGCCGCGGCAGGTCGAGGCGCTCGTCCGGCGTCTGCTCATACTGCATGAACACCAGGTTCCAGATCTCGATGAAGCGGTCGCCGTCTTCCTCCGGTGAGCCCGGAGGGCCGCCCCAGATATGCTCGCCATGATCATAGAAGATTTCGGAACACGGACCGCAGGGACCGGTATCGCCCATGGTCCAGAAATTGTCGGACGTCGGAATGCGGATGATCCGGTCCTCACCGAGGCCGGCGATCTTCTTCCACAGATCGAAGGCCTGATCGTCCTCGGCGTAGACCGTGACAAGCAATTTGTCCTTCGGCAGCCCGAATTCCTTCGTGATCAGGTTCCAGGCCAGCTCGATGGCCCTGTCCTTGAAATAGTCCCCGAAGGAGAAGTTGCCGAGCATTTCGAAAAACGTGTGGTGCCGGGCGGTATACCCGACATTGTCGAGGTCATTGTGCTTGCCGCCGGCGCGCACGCATTTCTGCGACGTGACCGCCCGCGAATAGTCCCGCTTTTCGAGACCCGTGAAGACGTTCTTGAACTGGTTCATGCCCGCGTTGGCGAACATCAGGGTCGGATCGTTGCGTGGTACCAGCGGCCCGGAATCGACCACCTGGTGATCGTTCTTCTTGAAATAGTCCAGGAAGGCGGAGCGGATTTCATTTACGCCGGTCATTCGGATCTCGCATCGGTCCTTAGCCCGTCGTGGCGGGCCGGTTGAAAGTCGGTCACGGTCAGCATCCGCGACAGGATCCGGACCGGAACAGCCTTTTAACTTTGCACTTTTGCCCTGTCCAGCAATTGCGTCGGCCCAACGCCCCTTGGGAGCCGCAAACACCGTTGCAGCCGGCAATCAAGCAAAAGGCCCTCCCCCGGCGCGCGGGAGAAGGCCTCTGGAAGACCGGACAAGCGTCCGGAACCCGACAGCAGAAATTCGGGAGGGTCTAGTCTTCGGATTCTTCGGCCCCGCCCTCGGGATCGATGATGGCGTCCGCGATCAGACCGGCGTTCTGGCGGATGGCCAGTTCGATCTCATCAGCGATTTCCGGATTGTCCTTGAGGAACTGCTTGGAGTTCTCCCGGCCCTGGCCGAGACGCTGGCTGTTATAGGAGAACCAGGCACCCGACTTCTCGACAATATTGCCCTTCACGCCCAGATCGATCAGTTCACCGGTCTTGGAGACGCCTTCGCCATAGATGATGTCGAACTCGACCTGACGGAAAGGCGGCGCCAGCTTGTTCTTGACCACCTTGACACGGGTCTGGTTGCCGATGACCTCGTCCCGGTCCTTGATCGCGCCGATACGGCGGATATCAAGGCGGACGGAGGCGTAGAACTTGAGCGCGTTGCCGCCGGTCGTCGTTTCCGGTGACCCGAACATCACACCGATCTTCATGCGGATCTGGTTGATGAAGATCACCATGCATTTCGACTTGGAGATCGACGCGGTGAGTTTGCGCAGTGCCTGGCTCATCAGGCGCGCCTGCATGCCCGGAAGGCTGTCACCCATCTCGCCCTCGAGTTCGGCCTTGGGCGTCAATGCGGCCACGGAATCGACCACCAGAACGTCGATGGCACCGGACCGCACCAGCGTGTCGACAATCTCGAGAGCCTGCTCGCCGGCATCGGGCTGCGAAATCAGAAGGTCGTCGATATTGACCCCCAGCTTGCGGGCGTAGATCGGATCCAGAGCATGCTCCGCATCGATAAAGGCACAGATGCCACCGACCTTCTGGGCCTCGGCAACCGTATGCAGAGCCAGCGTGGTCTTGCCCGAGGACTCCGGCCCGTAGATCTCGACAATCCGGCCGCGCGGCAGACCGCCGATCCCGAGCCCGATATCAAGGCCGAGGGAACCGGTCGAGACGGATTGTATCTCGACGACCTGTCCCTGGCCCATCTTCATGATGGACCCCTTGCCGAAGGCGCGTTCGATCTGGCTGAGCGCTGCATCAAGCGCTTTTGTCTTATCCATCTGGCTGCTTTCTACGAGACGAAGTGTACTTTGTGACATGGCTTACGCTCCTTATTCCACGATGGACCCGCCGTTTCAATGAGAGCCTTTGTACACTTTTTGTTCTCATTAATCAAGAACCCGGAACTGATTGGCATTAAAACGAAAATGCTCTTTTGTTTCCAGTATGTTCTATTTTGAAACTTAAAAATTGACGTAACGTAAGTTTAAATGGAACAACCGGTGACGAAGGTCGGGAACAGAATCACGTGCCCGTTCTGACCGATGCTTGCCGCTTCGCGGTTTATCTGCTAGCCCGCGCTTTCAACACCTGTCTGCATCCGGCCGGCCCGAGAAGTCCCGGTCCCTGGCCCAGTCCCCGGCCTAGTTCTTGTTTCCATCCCCGGTCCCGGGCCGGCTGTTTCGAAGAGAAGTGCCCTGGCCGTGACGCCCGCTCATACCCGCCCGGTCATCGCGATCGGCGCCCTCCACATCGACACGATCGCCCATGCGCGCGAACCCATCCGCCCGGAAACCTCCACGCCCGCCCGCCTCGCGTCGCAACCCGGCGGTGTCGCCACCAACCTCGCCCGCGCCCTGGCGCGTCTTGACACACCGGTCCGGCTGGTAGGGACCGTTGGCGACGACAGCGCGGCCGATTTGCTCACCAGGCGGCTGACCGGCGAAGGGATCCTTCTGTCCGTGCTGCCGCGCCCCGGCTTTGCCACGGGGCAGTATCTTGCGCTGCATGATCCCTCGGGCGCCCTGGCAGCGGCCTGTGTCGACGACCGGGTGCTGGCCGAAGCCCCGGCGGACCTCTTCGACGACCTCGTCACGGGCCTGGTTTCAACACCGGCCGATGACACGATCTGGTTTGCCGACGCGAATCTGCCCGAAGCGATGCTGGTCCGCCTTGCAGACCGGATCGGGCCGGGCCGCCTGATCGCCAGTGCGGTCTCGGAAGCCAAGTCCGCGCGGCTGAAACCCGTTCTGACGGCTCTCGATTGCCTGATGTTGAACCGCGGTGAAGCCGCCGCCCTCACCGGCCTGCCGCCTGACGCAGCGGCCCAGCACCTTGCCGACGCCCTTGAACAAACCGGCCTGCACAGCTTTGTGATGACCTGCGGCGCGCAAGATGTCCACGTTCTGGAAGCCGGCACGATCCGCACGTTCGCACCGCCGAAGACAGGACCCGAGACCGTGATCATCGATGTCACCGGTGCCGGGGATGCCTTGATCGCCGGCATGATTGCAGCCCGGGCGCGCGGCCACGGTCTGTCAGACGCGGTTCCTTTTGGTCTGGCGGCAGCCGCACTCACCCTGGCAAGCACCGGCGCCCTGGCGGAAACGCTCTCGTGGGACGCCCTGCGCCGCGTTTGACCAGCCGGACAAATACGGTCTTGGCGCCTGAACGCCCCGCGCCTATAAGACCCGCCAGAACCGTTTCTCCCGCTCCTTTTCCCGCTCCGGCCTCGGCCCCGAGCCGGACCAGGACAAAGAAAGGCCGCTTGCCGTGACCAGCCCCGCCCCCTCCGCCGCTCTTGCAGATCTGATCGTCCACAACGACGAGGTGCGCGACGCTCTAGGGGCCGGAAAGCCGGTGGTCGCCCTCGAGTCGACCATCATCACCCATGGCATGCCGTTTCCCAGGAACGTGGAAACAGCCCGGCAGGTTGAGGCTGACATTCGCTCCGAGGGCGCCGTTCCGGCGACCATCGCGCTGATGGACGGCAAGATCATGGTCGGCCTGTCCGATCCCGACCTCGACCGCCTCGCCAACGCGGACAGCGTCATGAAGTGTTCCCGTGCGGACCTGACATTCGCGCTGGCGACCGGCTGCCATGGCGCGACAACCGTCTCGGCAACCATGATGGCGGCCCATGCAGCGGGCGTGAAGGTCTTCGCCACCGGCGGCATCGGCGGCGTGCACAGGGGCGCGGAACAGAGCTTCGACATTTCCGCCGACCTCGACGAACTCGGGCGCACACCGGTCTGCGTCGTCTCTGCCGGCGCCAAGGCGCTGCTCGACATTCCAAAGACCCTGGAAGTTCTGGAAACGAAGGGCGTGCCCGTTGTTGCCTTCGGCACGGACGAACTGCCCGCCTTCTGGTCGCGGCAAAGCGGCCTTGATGCGCCATACACGATGAACACGGCTGCCGAAATCGGTGCGTTGTTGAAGATGCGCGCCAATTTCCCGGACCATGGCGGCGTATTGATCGCCAATCCGGTTCCGGAAGCCGTTGAAATTGCCCGCGCGGAAATGACGGGGTTCATCGAAACCGCTCTCCAAAGGGCGACTGCGGACGGCATCAGGGGCAAGGATGTCACGCCATACGTGCTTGGCGCCATATTCGACCTGACCGGCGGTCGCAGCCTTGAGACCAACATCGCCCTGGTGCGCAACAACGCCCGGCTCGCCGCCCGTATTGCGGCGGAGCTGGTCTGACGTTTCCGGGATATCCAGACGGGTGATGCCCCCAGGTCACTGGCTTTTCTCAAAATATGCGCGCCGGAACGAAATGCCCTTGTTGCAATCGGCGCCTAAGCATGAACGGTTCGCGCAAGGCAACAGCCACTCGGGACCACCATGTGCGCTCGTAACCCGTTGACAGAGCGGCGTAAGCCTGCCCTAACATGCACACATGTGAAGAAAACCGGACGCAGCGGCATGCCCCATCAAACGCCGCCGTCCCTTGAGGAGGTCAGACATGACAGACGCTGCAGCACCTGAAACCCCGGGAAACACGGTCGTTCCGGCCGGCGGTTTTTCCCCGCTCCAGTATCTTGACCGCGCCCTGTCGACTTTGCGCGATATCGGCATCTCTCCCGAAAGCGAAACGGATGCGCCGATCAATGCGCTTCTGGAACAGATTTCGGACCTGTCTCCCGACAAAGTGCTGGTCATCACGCGGACCCTGTCCCAAACCTCCAATTTCAACGAAGTCGTGCGCTCCCAGGTCCAGCAGATGGATATCGGCGAGCGGTATGAGGAAATCACGGAAGCGTTCAACTCGATCCGGGACGACGCCAAGGCGCTGGTCGACCAACTGGCGGACGGCAAGATTTCCTTCATGGAAAACATGTCCAACACGTGGCGCGACATGCGCCGCGGCACCATTTCCGACCGGTTCGACGACATCCGCAGCACCAACAAGGAAGTTGCCAGGGCGACCAAGGACCAGATCGAGCGCGAGCAGACCATCCTGGAAGCCTACCGGGATTTTCGCGGCGCGCTGAAGCAGGCCGAAGTGACCGCACTTGAAGTCCTCAACATGGCAACCGAAAAACTGGCCGCGACAAAAGCGGCGCTCGAGGCCGCGTCCGCGGAAGTGGAAGCCTATGCCGGAGACGATCCGGCCAGCAAGGCCCGTCTGGAACTGGCACGCGACGAGCGCCTGCGCGAGATGCAGGACGAGGAAAAACGCTACCAGATCGCCAAGGATCTCTCCGACAACCTGACCATCGGCTACAACACATCGGAAGTGATCATGGCGCGGCTGATGCAGACCACCAATGCCAAGGAACGGGTCTATGCCCAGTCGGTCAGCTTCTTCTCCACCAACGAATCCGTGCTGACTGCGCTGAACGCCTCCTTCACCGGCCTGCAGGGTCTGCACGAAAGCACCGAAACGTTGAACGCCATGAAGGAAGGCATCAACAAGAGCCTCGAGACCCTGGCGGATATCGGCGATGCCGTCCAGAAGGAAGCCCTCAAGGCCGGTTACGGCCCGACGGTTGCCGCCGCTTCGGTCAAGAAGCTGGTCGATTCCGTCGTGAACTTCCAGGTCCAGTCCCGTGAGATCATCAACGAGATGCGCGACATGTCGACGAAGAACTCCGAAGAAATCCGCAACGCGGTGGAAGACGGCAAGCGGCGGCTGGCCAAGCTGACCGCAGAGGGCCAGGCCCTCTAGGCCAGCCGCCCTTCAAGACAGCCAAGGACCGACGGACCGGGCGAACGCCCGATCCGCCCCGCTGGAGAAGAACCCTGTTCATGGCACTCAAATCAGACGCCCCGCTCGATGACCTGATGATGGCGATGGACGTTGTCGACACCCTGCGGCACGAAGCGGGTCAGGTCACCCGGGAACTGAAGACCGACGAGCGCGATGCCGCCATGATCGAGCGGCTCCGCCAGGTCTACGCCTCCCAGGGGATCGCGGTTCCCGACCACATCCTGGAAGCCGGCGTGGAGGACCTGAAACGGGACCGGTTCGTCTACATGCCCCCGGCCGCCGGCTTCCAGCGCACGCTGGCGATGATCTATATTTCGCGGGGGGTGTGGGCCAGATGGCTGGTTGGCGCCCTCGCCCTGCTCGTGGTCTGTGTCGCCGCCTGGTATTTCATCGTCAAGCTGCCCGCGCAACGCGCCGAAGCCGACCTGCAGGCCCGCCTTCAGGCGCTGACCGGAACCTATTCGGAACTGGTCGGCCGCATCGATCTCCTGACCGACAATCCCGATATCGAGGCCCGGGCCGCGCGTCTTGCCGATGACGGCCGTCTGGCCCTGTCGGACGGCAAGAACGCGGCAGCTTTCAAGGCGGAAGCCGACCTGCGCAAGCTCGCGGCACAGCTTCAACAGGTGTTCGAGGTAAGGATCATCTCGCGTGAGGGCATTCCGACGGGCGTGTCCCGCATTCCGGAAGCAAATCCGGATACGGAGAACTATTACATCGTGGTCGAGGCCATCGATCCCGACGGCAACGTCGTCAAGCGCGAGATCGTTTCCGAGGAAAACAGCGAGGCCGAACTCGTCGACAAATGGGGCCAGCGCGTTTCGGACACGATCTACAACGCGGTCCGTCGGGACAAGATGGAAGACGGCATCGTGCAGAAAGGCGTGCTCGGCCAGAAACGGCGGGGCGAGCTGGACATCAAATGGCGCAGCGGCGTTCAGGACGGAGCGGTGACAAAATGGTAGCGCCAGGCAGGACCGGACCGGGCTCTCGGGAGGCGATGAAATGCTGACGGGACGTCAGACCCTGGGCACGATCGAGCAGTCGCTTTCCGACCTGCGCCGGGAAGAAGCCGAACTGAGCAAGCGCATCGAGCGCTCCACCCGCGCCCTGACCGACCTGCAGGAACGGCAGAGCGAAGCCTATCGGGACCTTGCCCGGTTCCGGCTGGACACGGACAGTGCCGGAACGCTGAACACCCGCCTGGACAGTGCCGCGCGGGAAGCACGACGGCTGCTGGACAAGCGCAGTGCCGACTACAAGGTCTTGAGCGACCAGTTGCGCCAGAGCGAAAGCGAACGCGCCCAGTTGCAGAAAAAGCGCGCCGAGCTCGACGCGACCCGCGACGCCTCCGAAAACCAGATGAACGAGCTGATGGAGGCGGTCGACAGCCGCCTGGAGGGGGATGCCGCCTATCAGGCCCAGCGCGAGAACACCGAAACGGCGCAGGCCACGGCTGAGGCAGCCGCTTCAAAGGCAGCCACCTCCGAACAGGACCGCCAGCAAAAGGGAAAGGCCTATGAAGCCGACCCGCTGTTCATGTATCTCTGGAAAAGGGGCTACGGCACTCCGGAGTACAAGCGCCGCGGGCTGGTGCGCTCTCTGGACCGCTGGGTTGCCGGGCTGATCCGGTTTCACGATGCCCGCGCGAATTACGCCATGTTGACCGGAATTCCGGAGCGCATGGCCAGGCATGCCGAACGTTGCGCCGAAATCGCGCTTGAAGAACAGGCAAAACTGGCTGAATTCAGCCGCAATGCGATGACCGACGCTGCCGGAACCGACCTGGTCGGCATGATCGAGGATCTCAGCGGCGATGTCGATCTGATCGATGGTCAACTGGACACCCTGGATCGGCGCATCGACACGCTGGCCGGTGCCCTCGCGGAATTTTCCGGCGGCGAAGATGCCGATTTCCAGAAAGCGGAGGAGTTTCTGTCCGTGTCGCTTCAGGCGGACGATCTTCAGGATCTGTGGCGCGCGGCGCTCGATACGCCGTCTCCGGACGATGAGAAAATCGTCCGGCGGATCGAGGACCTGAAGGAACGGGTTGAACAGATTACCCGGGAAATCCGGCAGGACAGGGAGTTGCAGCGGGACATCGGCCGGCGCCGGGCGGAGCTGACCGATGTCGTGAAACGGTTCCGGTCCCAGGGCTACGGAAGCTGGGAATCCACCTTCTCCGACGACCGGCTGACGACGGTCCTTCTGGGCGAACTGGTCAAGGGAGCGATCACCGGAGCCGAATACTGGTCGCGTGCGGAACGCGCCCACAAGCGCCGCAAACCCCGTGGACGGCAGATTGCCTTTCCGAAAGGATCGGGCCTTCCCAAATCCATGGGCGGCTTCGGCGGACGCAGCAGCGGCAAGGATTTCGGCGGCGGCGGCTTCGGGCGTGGCGGCAGTTTCGGCGGCGGCGGTTTCAAGACCGGTGACAGTTTTTAGATCCGGTCTTGCAACCATGGACACGTTCAGACGTTTCCGCCCCGTTACGGTCACAAGGCTTCGTTAGCACAGTCGTGTCAGTGTGTGGACAGACCGGACGGCGCGGTTTGCTTTGCTGTGCCACGACCCTGACTTATACTGAGACGTGCACTTTGAATGACATTTAGAACCCCGGGATTGCCAATGCGAAGACTTCTCCTCATCAGCCTGTGCGCACTTGCCCTGGCCGCCTGCCAATCCGGAACTTCACGCCGTTCGTCCGTGCAGGACCAGCCGCAACTGAACGTCCCGGCAGGTGCCCAGTCGGTCAGCATCGCCGCCTCGCCGGCAATGGTGCACGCCGCGCTCGTTTCCAGCGCCCAGGAACGCGGCACCGTGGTGATCCAGGACGAGCCCAACATGATCGTCATGGAGCGCGCGATGACCGGTGAAAATCCGGCGCTCGATACCCAGTTCGGTCCCTCCGACAACGGTCAGCGGGTCATTCGCATCCGGGTCCGGTTCACCGGCGCGCCCTGCCAGACGCTTGCGGTCCAGGATCTTGCGGTGATCAACAACGTGCGCACCGCACTGGAACAGAGCTTCGTGCTGCCCGGCAATCCGAACACCCTGCAAAGCCTACAGGGCCTGAAGTCCCGCGCCGAACAGAACAGCCCCTGCCCGCCGCTTTCGTCCTGAGGACGGCCTGATCGGGCACCCGGACGGCTTGGGCTGAAGACCCTGGTGACGGCGTGGCGGCGCACCGGGAGGGTGAGCATCACTCATAGGAGCGACCCGCGTACTCGCGCTGGTCGTTTCGCCGTTCCCGGCCACGGTAGCGTATATGCGGCTCCAGCAACGCGGACGCGGATGCGCTCAGAGCCGGATCCCTGTGCGCCAGAAGTCCGGCGACATGCGCAGCCGCCGGGCTGGCACCCCGGATCCCGCAAGATCCGGCGGCCTGCGGACAGGCTCCGAACGTCGCGTGAGGCAGATCCAGTCTGGACAGTTCGCCCGGCGCGCAGCGCGCATCGCCCTGTACGGACACCACACCATAGAGCGCCGCAGGATAAACCGAACCTCCCTGCGCCGGTGCAGAGGCCACGATGATGGCGCCTTCCCGTTGCAGGCGGGCAATGGCGATCGCCAGGTCCGCGCTCGAGCGGGTCATGCCGAAGGCGCACAGCACGATGTCCGGCGGATCTTCCGCAAGCCAGGCCAGCGCGTTGCAGATGGCCTCCAGAGACGTCGACAGCCGTCCCGGGAAGACGACCGCGTTCAGCACGTCAACGGCGTTCGCCCGCGCGCGGATGGTCCGCGTCATGGCCACCGCGTGATCGCCGGAATGCGGTGCGCCGTCGGCTTCGCAGAACCAGTCTTGCCCGGCCAGATCCGGCCACGCCGGTGGCAAGGCACCGTCGACGAGGCCGATACGGGTCATCCCGCCACCCCTGCGGAGCCGGCAAGATCCGCGTTCAGGTCGAATTCCCCGTAACGGGCGGCCGTTCCATGGGTGACGACGATCCGGGTGCGGTCCGCAAAGCGCGCATCGATCCGCGCCATGATCCGGGACACACGGCCGCCGTCGACTTCCGACAGGCATTCGTCCATCACCAGCACCTTGAAGGGCTGCAGCAGCGCGCGGGCGAGACACAGCCGCTGGCGTTCCCCCCCGGACAGATCGAGCCCGCCCTCGCCCAGCCTTGTGTCGAGGCCGTCAGCGCCGAACCTTTCCTCCAACTCGACAAGACGCAGCAGGTCCCGCATCTGCGCTGCGCTCGCCTCGGGCGCTCCAAGGCGGAAATTGTCCTCCAGCGTGCCGGAAAAGACATGACCCTTTTGAGGCACCAGGGCAACGGCACGGCGCAGATCCGCCAGCGCCAGACGGCGCAGATCGATGCCATCGAGCAGGATCGCCCCTTCTCCCGGGTCGTCGTGGCGCTGCAGAAGCGACAGGAGCGACGACTTGCCCGCCCCGGAAACACCCCCAAGGCGCAGCTTGCATCCCGCCGGAATGCTCAGGCTCAGGTCGGAAAAGAGCGACGCTGCCTCGGCCGGCGCATAGGATATTCCGGCAAGAACCAGCGCGCCGCCTCCCGGGTCGAGCCGCTCGGGTGATGGCGGATCCCTGACATCGGCCTTTGCGCTCATGATCTCGTCGAGGCGATCGAGGGCCGCCTTCATGCGTGCCTGGCCGTGCCAGAGCGAGATCAGCGACTGCATCGGCCCGATCAGGAAACCGAGATAGGCGGTGAAGGCGATCAGGGATCCCAGCGGCAAGGTGCCGTCGATGACCGCAAGTCCGCCGACCAGGAACACCGCGCCGCGCAGGAGCGCCGTCAGCACGGTGGGAACGGCACGGGTCACCTCGTTCCAGATCTGCGCCGACATCAGCGCCGCGACAAGACCCTGCTGCCTGACCTCGATCCGGCCGGCGGCCCGCTCCGTGGCATTGAGCGCACGCAACGCGCCAAGCCCGGTGATGGTTTCCGCCAACCCGGAGGCCAGGTGCCCCCGAGCCTGGCGAACCTGCCGGGCCCGGGCCAGGGTCACCGGCCGCGCCCGGGCGAAGAACACAAGCTCCACCGGTGCCAGCACCAGTGCCAGCAGGGCCAGTTGCGGCGCTAGCACGAACAGCATGACCAGCCCGCCAGCCAGCCTCAACAGGCTGCCGCCGCCGGTCACGAGCGCGGCGAAAGTGAACTGCTGCACCTCGCCCGTATCACCGTCCAGACGGCTCATCAGTTCGCCCACCTTCTGCCGTGCCTGCCAGCGGGGCGACTGCGCCAGGATCCGGCCGACGGCCGCACGGCGCAGATCCGCCAGAAGCCTTGCGGAAAAGCGCAGGTGAAACAGGGAATTGAAGGCACCGAGCGCAAGCGCCACGAGGCCGACGGCGAACAGGACCGCCACATAGAAGACCAGCGCCTGCCTGTCCCCGGCAATCAGACCCCGATCGATCACCAGCTTGGTCAGATAGGGCGGCACCAGCGCGGCCATGGCCGACACGAGGGAAACCGCGAGAAGCCCCGCCATCGGCCACCGGTAGGGCTGCACCAGCGGCGCGAGCCAGACCGCCTCTCGGCGGCCCACCAGCCGGTCGAGCAGTGCGCGCAGCAGCGGTTTCCGCTCCACTGGGGCCGGCCTCGTCGCTGCCGTCAATGGCACAGCCTGCTTCATGCATCCTCTTTCATGCTGCTGCCCATGGATCTTGTGGCCCTTTTCGCGAACCATCAACGCGTTGCGGAAACGCCAGTCAGATCCAGGGCGCCGTCCCGGACTGGATCCGGGACCCGTCTCCAGACCCGGCCAACGGGCCCGGCCACCGACACCTGCCACTGGCCCCCGGCTCGAGGCCGGGGCAGCAGATGACGACGGCATCTTCCGGATCCGGCAGGAGCAGATGTACCTTTACTAACTCCCCGTGCTGATCACATGCAGCGTGCCGGCGGCCATGTCGCCGCCCGACGGCAGCAGGATCTCGCCGGTCCGCTCCAGGGTCTCGGCGTCGTAGATGCCGATATCGTCATTGGTGCCGCCGACATAGAGTTCCTTGCCGTCCGACGAGATGTTGATGCAGTAGTAGGTGTGCGGCAGGTCGACCCGTTTGATCAGTTCCTTCGTCTCCAGATCGTGCTTGGAGAGCTGGGTGTAGACCCCGTAGAGTTTGGACGTGTCGTTCGGATCGCGCACCGCGGAGAACATGATCACCTCGAAGCTGGTGAAATCCGCGATCTCGGCCTCCCCCGTTTCCAGGTCCACCGATTGATACCCCCAGATGAAATCGGCGATCTCGCTCTGCGTTTCATCGGTGAACTTGGCCGCCGAATAAAGCAGCATGAATTCATCCGCCTGGGTGCCAATCGGCCAGAAAGCCAGCACATCGGGCGTGGAATAGGTCGGCCGGTCCCAGGAGGCATTGGCGATCTTGACCGTGGTGTCCCCCGTCTGCGGGTCGAAGGCATAGACCTCGTGACCGCCCGCATAGACCTCGCCGTTCTGCCCCGCCGCCATCACGGTGACGCGGCGCGGACTTGCGAAGGAGCGCGCCGGTTCCGCATCCAGACCCGCGCCTGTGTCATAGACGGCGAATTCCGGTTCCAGGACCTCATAGCGGTCGGACAGGATCCGCACCGGGTTGCGGACAGTGTAGAGTTCGGTTCCGTCCCTGGAAACGGCCAGAGAGGCGATGCTCTTGCGCCTTATGTCGCCTTCCGACTGGTGCGCGGAGAACACCATCTCGCACGTGGCAAGCTCGATGCCGAACACATCCTCCCAGCGGTTGCCGAGGATGTAGGCGACCGCATTGTCGGGCGACATGACGATCACGCCCGGCATCAGGTTGAAGTCGAGTTTGCAGTCGGTCTCGATGGTGCGGGCCTTGGCATCGATCACATAGAGCCGGTCCGGTTTGGCGACCGTGACGATCATGTCCTTGGCCTGCGCCGGCAGGGCGGTCAGGCCCAGAAAAAGCGCGGCCGTGGTTGCTGCGATCAGGTTTCGCATGGACTTTCTCCTAGATCTCCTGGCACTGGCCAGTCAGGTTTCGCTGTCGGACGGGAACACGGTGCCGAGCGAGCGCCAGTCCTTGCCGGCATTATCCGCGTCCGCGTTCCAGTCCTTGTAGGAATTCATCGTGTCCGGCACCTGGGCCGGCCACCAGCACGGGTCGGAGCAGCCGTAAAGGTCGGCTTCCATCGGCTGGCACAGGGCGGCAACGCCGCCGAAGGGATCGACCTCCCAGCCCGGGTCGAGGGTCGAGGCACAGCCGGCGACCACTGTCTGCATGGCCCGGACCTCGTCCATCTTGTCGGTTTCGACTGCCTTGACGACCCGGTCGGCCTTCTGGTTCAGGGGTTTCAGGTGTCTCATTTGCCGAATGCCCTCCGCGGCATGATGTGATCGGAAAAATAGGCCGGAGCCCCGGCGATCAGTTCGCCATAGACGCCGATGCCGAAATCGACCCAGTCGCGCATCAGGTCGCAATAGTGATAGGTCGGCTTCATCGGATCGGAAAAATGGGCGTAGCTCTCGTGGTAGCAGCCGCCTGCGCAGATGTTGCGGATGCGGCAGGTCGAGCAGCCCTTGTCGGTGCGGTCGGCCCGGTCCTCGATGAACCGCGCCAGCTTCTTCTTCTCGATGCCGCCCTCCACCGTTCCGAACGTGTCCATGTCCGACCCGGTGAAACGGTGGCACAAGTTCAGACCGCCCTCATGATCGACGGCCAGCATGCCGAGCCCCGCCCCGCAGGGCAGTGCCTTCGAGCGGCCTTCGTAAAGATCGCTCATGAGCTGATGCATGTTGGAAAAGCCGATATTGCGGCCTTCCAGCGCAGCGTCGCGATAATGGCGCCCGAGCCGCTTCATGTCCTCGAAGACAGCCACCAGTTCGTCTCCGCTCAGGTTGAACGGCGTCACAGGCCCGGAACGTCACCGGCGAGAAACCGACTTCGTGAAAACCGATCTCGTTCTTCAGGTGGTCCCAGATGTCGTAGACGGCGGTCACGCCCCGTGTGAGCGTCACCCGGCCGCCCACGGGACGGGAGGTGTAGCGCTCCAGCAGCATCTTCGTCTTGGACGCGACGACCTCATAGGTGCCCTTGCCGCCGACGGTCTTGCGGTTGCGGTCATGAAGCGCCTTCGGCCCGTCCATCGACACGGTCAGGCCGAAGCGATGGGCGTTGAGCCAGTCGATCGTGGCCTCGTTGAGCAGCGTCGCGTTGGTGGTCAGCGAAAAGTCGACTTTCTTGCCCAGAGCGCCGAAACGCTCTTCCGCGAAGGCCACAACCTCGCGGATCAGCGGCAGGTTGCTCAAGGGCTCGCCGCCGAAGAACACCACATTGTAGCTGTCCCGGTCCGGGCTTTCGGCGAGCAGCAACTCGATGGAGCGTCTCGCCGTCTCGAACGCCATTCGGCGGCTTTTCGACGGGGTGTCCAGATCCTCCTTGTAACAATAGGTGCAGGACAGGTTACAGCCCGTGTTGACGTTGAGGACAATCGTCGTCAGGGGAAAGTTCTCGATGTGGATCGGCGGCCGCTCCGCCCTTGGCGGGCCGCCGTCCGTGACGATGTCGAGATCGAGCAACGAGCGGATCCGCTCGGTCACCAGCTCCGGCGCGACCCGGCCCTCGAACCGTGACCGGATGTCGGTTTCCGAGACCCTTGAGCGGTCCTCGAAGAGATCGATCACATCGCTGTCCAGGCGGTCGATCTCGAACAGCGACGTGGTCGGTACGTGAAAGAGCAGATGCCGCCCCTCGACCTCGACCCGATGCGCGTTTTGCGGCTGAAAGAATAGATAACCCATGGAACATATCTCCTTTAGCGGATCGGGGGATCGACCCAGCGCTGGACCGTCACGATCAGTTGGCCTTCACCGGTGACCTCGCCGAGCGTCGCCAGAACCTTCAGATTGCCGGCATTGTTGGTGGAAAAGGGCCGCTCGGGATTGGGGCCGGCAACCGCCGGCATGAAAATCCCGAGGGTCCGGTCCATCTTGCCGGCATGGTCGACATCCTTGAGCTGGTCGGCTTCCTCGTTGAACGGGGCGACCGACCAGGTGGCCGGCACCACACCGATGCGGATATCGTCCTGGGTTCCGATCTCGCCGTCCGGTCCCTTCCAGTAACCGACCGCCTCGAAGCGGGCCGGCACCTTGCCTGCGGAACCGCCTGCCCCGCCGACACGGGCCAGTCCGAACGCCGGCTCGACCCTGAGACTGTCGACGTGGCTGTAAACCGTCAGCGCGTCCTCTTTCGCCGCGCCGGCCGAGGCAACACTCACGCCGCCATCGGATCCTGCCGCCGGGCTGACCGCGATGGCCGCGCCATAGGCATTCGCGATTCCTCCGGAGGCCTCCAGCGCGCCTGTCAGATCAACCTCTGACAGCCCCGTGCCGACAATCTGGACGCTCGCGTCCGATCCTGCGGCAAGCGTGGACGGCACCACCCCGGCAATCGCGGGTGATGCCCCCGCCCTGACCGCGCTGAAGGCACCGCCGAGACTGTCCTCGGCATGGAGAAACTGGCGTCCGGAGAGGCTGCCGCCGTCTTCGGAAATCGCCAGGATTTGCCGGTAGGCCGTGCCGCCGATGTCGAGATTGGCCCGCCACTCATAGCCGGTATAGACGTTGAGCTTGCCGGATACGGGCAGTTCTTCGCCCGCTGCCGTCACCAGCGTTCCGGAAACCGCGTAAGGCTGTGTCTCGCCGGACACCTCGAGGCTGCCATAGGCCTCGCCCTGTTCCGGCAGGCGCGTGGTGAACACCCAGGAACCTGTTGCCTCCGGCTTTTGCGCCGCAGCCCAGGCTGTCCAGGCCTCCGTTTCCAGCGGGTAGCGCTCCGCCAGAAGCGGCACCACCTCTTCGCGGGCCAGCTTGAGCCAGTCGCGGTCGCGCCCGAGGGCCTGGTATTCGAGGGTCGGGTACTGGCCGACATGGAAATCGATATGAAGATCCCATTCGTCCTGCGTTCGCCGCTGCAAGGCAACCCGCGCGGCGGAATGGCAGCGCGCGCACATTTCACCGAGCGGAGCACCAACTTCCTCGACGACCGCGGGCTCACGTTCCAGGATATAGCGGTAGCCTTCGGTTTCGGCCGGCGCGAGGCCCTGCGTGTCGGAAAGATAGTGCACCAGCCGGCTTTGCTCGTCCGGCGTGATCTCCATGCCGTGGAAGAGGCGCATGCGCACGATGGTCATCAGCCAGCCTTCCGGCGTTTTGCGCTGCCCCTCGATGCGACTGAGCGCGCCAGTCTCACCGGCCATGTGACAGCCGCCGCAATTTTGTTCCAGCAGCGCGACGCCGTCCTGCGCGCCCGCTGCCGCCGGCATCAGCAGCATCACACCGGCAAACCTAGCGAGATACGCCTTTCGCAATCGTCTGATCATGCTCTATCCCTCATTCTGGTCGCTTGTTGTGGGGGCTGGTGGACTTCGGAGTGATGGCTGGCGTGCCGGAACAGACCCCGGCTCTCCATCCAGTCCAGCGCGGTACGAAGCGCGGCGGACGGCGTGGCGGGAACGGGCGCGCGCCCTGCCTCCGATCCGATAAATTCCGTCAGCGCACTTATGGGTATCCCGGCCACGAAGGCCACGCCGTCCGGATCCAGCGGCGTTGTCAGGACCTCACGTTCCACCAGACGGTTGTTTTCAACGACGACGCGCCAGCTGAGCGACACGCCGTCCTCTCGCCGATGGGCCGGTCGATCGTCCGGCCAGGCCGCGCGCCGCGCCCAGAAAGACGCCTGCATCAGGCCCTGTTCGAGGCGGTAGAAATCGCGGCCGATGCGGGCCTGACGCCAGAAAGTGTCGACCACCCGGCCGCGATGGAAACGCCGGGCGAGATCGCGGCCCCGGTCCGGCGTCTCCAGAACGCTCAGCACGCACGGCACGGCGGCAAGAGCGGAGGACAGCGCCCAGAACAGGCCATGGCCGGACAGCGGGTCGATGGCGACCGCCGCATCGCCGACCGGGATCACCGGCAGGCAAAGCTCCGGTGCCGACAACACCAGCCCGGCGGACCTTGCCGTGAACGTCGCGTCGAAGCCCCTGTCCCTGAAGAAGTCCCTGACCCTGAAACGATCGCGCACCGCCGGCTGGTTCAGGAACCGGGCCATCCGCCTTTCAAGCGCGGCCGCACCGGTCCCCTCCAGATCCTCCATATCGATGCAGATCTGCACGCAGCGTCCAAAACCGGGCGCTTCCGCGCTCCACAGCCATCCGTCCGGCGTCGATGCCACGAATGTGCCGGCCTGGTCACCGCCTTCGGGCAGAAATCCGCTGATCGCCAGCGTCTTCGGGCCCATAAGCCGTTGCGCGGATCGGGCCTGGCGCCCGCGTGCGTCGACCATCAGCCGCGCCGAAACGGTTTCACCGGTGGACAGCCTGAGCTGTACGCCCTCTTTGGGATCGGAACACAAAGTGCGGGCAATTCGCGCCGTCCGAAGCCGGGCGCCCGCGTGTCTGGCAGCCTGTCTCAGGGCGGTGTCGAAGAGGTCGCGGCGCACCAGCCGCTCGCCGTTCGGCGTGCTTGCCAGACCGGCCCAGGCCACGGAGCGGGCCATCGGCTCGCTGGCGGCCGCCAACGGCTGTTCAAGTCCCCTGGCGCGGAGCAATTGCACGACCCGATCGCCCAGGCCTTCCAGGCGCGGCCGGCTCGTCTCCGGATCGACCATCACAACATCAAGCCCGGCACGCGCCAGCTCACACGCTGTGAATGCACCGGCGGGACCGCCGCCGGCAACGACACAATCGTAATTGGTCACCAATACTGTTCCCTCGTCCGGCCGCCCAAGTTTTCAAGGTGCGGCACGGATTTCTCTGTACCCGCCATTAAAGCGAGCGACCGTTCGGGACTTCTCGACAATTTCGGCCAATCTTTTGCCTGACAGCCGAAACCCGTCCCGCTCAATTGCAAGCGGCCGGAATATTTGGTGTAGTTGCATCCTCAGCTTGCCGGGTACTGCGGCAGGCGGACGCTGAAGAGGCTTTCGTTCGGGGCGCGGACGAGAGCGAGGGTGAGAGGCAAGGGCAATGCCGAAAACCGCTACCATCATCTCGGGCGCATTGAACGGCCTGCAGGCGATGCTGGTGCAGAAGGGTCTGGAGCCGGCGGCTCTGGGCCGGCAGAGCGGTGTGCCCGTCGGCGCCTGGAAGGACTCCAGCCACGAAATTCCGCTGTTTGCCTTTGTGGAGATCTACGAGCACGGCGCGGCAATGCTCGGCCAGCCCGGTGTCGGCTGGCAGTCCGGCCCGCTTCTCGACCTCGCCGATCTGGGGGAACTGGGCGACGCCCTGCTGACCGCCGCCACTGTCGGTTCGGCGCTCAGGACATTCGAGCGCTTCATCCGCTACATCCAGAGCGAGACCGACCTGCAGCTTGCCGTCGAAGACGGTGTCGCCACCCTCACCTACCGCATTCTCAACCCGGATATCTGGCCGCGGCGCCAGGATGCGGAATTCACCCTGTCCGTTCTGACGGAGCTGATCCGCCGCGGCGCCGGCGACAACTGGCATCCGGATCTTGTCTGTTTCGAGCATTCCGCCGCACGCTCGCAGTCGAATTTCCTGTCCGCGTCCGGCAGCTTCTGTCTGTTCGACTGCGAGACCAACGCGCTGAGCTTTCCCGAAAGTGTGCTCTCAAGACCGATGCCCAGGGACGATACCGGCCGCCACCGCCGGGTCCTGAAAGTCCTCAGCCGGGAACTGGCCAGCAGGGTGCGGGCCAATTCCATTGCCGCCCGGACCCGAACCGCGATCTACGAGAGCCTGGGCACCGGCGCCTCCGACCAGGAGACCGTTGCCAGAAGGCTCGGCCTGTCGCGCCGCAGTCTCCACCGGCACCTTGGCGAAGAAGGCACCCGGTTTTCCATCCTTCTTGACGAATGCCGCTACCGGGTCGCGCGCCATGCCCTGATCGACACGCCCCACTCGCTCGCCCAGATCGCCTGCGAACTCGATTATTCGGACCAGACCGCCTTTGAGCGTGCCTTCAAGCGCCGGACTGGCATCACCCCCAGACAGTACCGCCAGACATTGTTCCGCAAACCCCTGCTCCAGGGGTAGGTTCCGGTCAGCCCGCCGCCAGTTCGGGATGGTCAACTGACGGTGTATGGCAACGGGTGTTTCCCGCCCGCTCGGCCTATCCCCGCCCGACCAACGGCATTTTTGTCGCCATCACCGTCAGCGTCAGCACATTGACGTCAAGCGGCAGGCCGGCCATGTAGACGACCGCGTCGGAAACATGGACCGGATCGATGGTCGGCTCGGGTGCCATCTCGCCATTCGCCTGGGGCACGCCGCCGCTCATCTTCGCGGTCATGTCGCTGGCGGCATTGCCGATATCGATCTGGCCGCAGGCGATGTCGAACGGCCGTCCGTCGAGCGCCGAAGACTTGGTCAGTCCGGTAACGGCGTGCTTGGTCGCCGTATAGGGCGCGGAAAACGGCCGCGGCGTCGTCGCCGAGATCGAGCCGTTGTTGATGATCCGCCCGCCGCGCGGCGTCTGTGCCTTCATCAGCCGGAACGCCCCTTGCGTACACAGGAACGCCCCCGTCAGATTGGCGGCGACCACATCGTTCCAAACTTCGAAGGGGATGTCCTCCAGCGGCACCGCCGCATTGGAGATGCCCGCATTGTTGACCAGAAGATCCAGCCGGCCGAAGGTCTCCTCGATCCCGTCGAACAGCGCGCGCACGGAGACCGGATCGCCGACATCGGCGGAAATCCAGGAAACCTCGTTGCCGGTTTCCCCGCTCAGCTCGGCCGCGGCCGCTTCCAGGACGTTCCTTGCGGCGACCGGTCAGGACCACCCGCCAGCCGACCGCGCTCAAGCCCCTTGCGACAGCCTTGCCGAGGCCGGTGCCGCCGCCTGTCACCAGGGCAACCCTGCCCGTTACATCGAATTTTTCAGTGCTCATGTTCCCTCCCTTTCATCCTCCAGATGGATACGGATGATGTCATCAAAGCCGGTTTCGGCCTTGAAACCCAGTTTGGCTGCCCGCCGGGCGTCGAAGTCCTGCGGCCATCCCGCGACAATCCTGTCTATCAGCGGGTCCGGCTCCCGGCGGATCAGCCTGACGGCCGCGTCTCCCGCGACCCGGCGCAGTGCCGCGATTTCCTCGGCCACCGTTGCCGACAGACCCGGCATGGTCAGGCTGCGGCGCGGACCGACCCTGCCGGTATCCAGACGCGCCGCATGCACGAAAAACCCCACCGCCGACCGGGGGCTGGCAAACCAATGGCGCACACTGTCATCGACCGGCAGCACGGCTTCCTCGCCCTTGAGCGGTTCGCGCAGGATGTTGGAAAAGAACCCGGACGCCGCCTTGTTCGGTGTTCCGGGCCGGATGCAGATCGTCGGCAGGCGCAGGCCAATGCCGTCAAGAATGCCCTTGCGCGTGTAATCGGCCAGCAGCAGTTCGGTGATCGCCTTCTGGGTACCGTAGCTGGTCTGCGGTGCCGTCAGGAAATCGTCGTCGATCCTGTCGGGAAATGGTGCGCCGAACACCGCCAGCGAGGACGCGAAAATCACCTTGGGACAATAGGGCGCGCGCAAGGCTTCCGTGCGGATCGCCTCGAACAGCCTCAAACTGCCGTCCAGATTGACTGCATAGCCTTTCTCGAAATCCGCCTCCGCCTCGCCGGACACGATCGCCGCCAGATGAAAGATCACGTCGGGACGCGCCGAGATCAGCTTTTCGGCAGTTGCCGGTGCCGCCAGATCCACCGTCAGCGCCGTGGCAATCCCCTCAAGCGCTGGCGGCACGTCCGGCGCCAGGGCATCCGCCAGCGTCACTTCGGAAATCTCGTGGCCCAGAACATCGGGTTCCGCGGCGAGCCGCCCTGTCAGTTTCCGGCCGATCATGCCGGCGGCGCCGATGACGAGAATATGCATGGGAGCTCCCGGGAGTTCGCTGGAAGGACGATACGTCATGGTGAAATTTACGGAGATCGGGACAAAGGGCAAGGGCAGTCCGGGCGCGAGCGGTTCGGCTGCGGCCTGAAACCGCCGGATTGCCATCAGGGACCGCAGCGCCCCCGACCGGGCAGTCATGTCGTCGGCGGAACAGGCCTCCCCACCCCCTGGGAGGCCGGGCGTCAGGTCAATATGCGCCGTTGGAATACGTCAGCTCATAGCTGTGGCTGTAAAGCTCGAACACGATCCCGAACGGATCCTCGACATAGACCATGCGATACGGCTTCTCGTCAGGGAAATACGAGCGAACGGGCATGCGCTGCTTGCCGCCGGCGGCAACGATCTTCTCAAGCAGATCTTCCAGGTTGGGGTCCTGGATCGCAAAGTGGAACATGCCGTGCCGCCGGAAATCGAGGCTGTTCCCGGGGGCATGGTGCCCTTCGAATTCGAACAGCTCGAAGCCGATCCTGTCGGCGGTCGCAAGGTGGGCAACGCGCATACGCCCCAGCCTTCCCCGAAGACATCCTTGCACATCTGCCCGATATCACTGTCGTCCTCGACAATCTCGGTGGGCTGCATGATGACATAGAAACCAAGGACGTTGCCGTAGAACTCGATGGCCTTGTCCAGATCCGGAACAGACAGGCCGATGTGTGAGAATGCGCGTGGCGTCGGGGTCATTTGGGCTTTCCTTTCCTGATGATCGAACCGTATGTAGCTGGACCGGGTTGAAATAAAAAATTATCATATGAATTCATTTCAATAACAAAGTGAAATCATCTTGCTGAACGCGACCTGGCTGGAAACCTTTACGACCCTCTGTGAAACCGGTCATTTCACGCAAGCCGCGGACCGTCTCGGGATGACCCAGCCCGGCGTGTCGCAGCACTTGCGCAAACTGGAAGCACAGGTTGGCAAACCGCTTGTCTCGCAGAACGGAAAATCCTTTGTCGTCACGCCCGCCGGCGAGGCGCTGCTTGCGGTCGGCAAGGCGAGACGCATACAGGAACGCGACCTTCGAGACGTCATCAACCTGAACGATCCGGACATCGGAGATGTCAGTCTTGGATGCTCGGGCAGTTACGCAACGTGGATCTATCCACGTCTTCTGGAGCGGATGCGCCGTGCGCCCGACCTTGTCATTCGTGTCACGGCAGCGCCAAGGACCAGCATCGTGACCGGGGTTCTGAATGGCGATCTTGATCTGGGAGTTGTCTCCGAACAGACCAGTCATCCCAGGCTGCATGCAACGCCTCTGGCACGCGAGGAATTGTGCCTCGTGTTGCCGGCCGGCTTCGAGGCTGGCGGGCTTGATCTGCACCGTCTGAATGAACTCGGCTTCGTTGCCCATCCGGATGGCTATGCCTATGCGGACGACCTTTTGTCGCTCAACTTTCCAGAGGACTATTCAGGGTCCGACCGGCTGAGAGTGCGGACATTCGTCAATCAGATCGGCCAAATTCCTGTCCCGGTGGCGCAGGGCCTCGGGTATACGATCCTGCCGAGATCGGGGGTTGAAGCATTCCCCGACCAGTCCGGGCTGGCGATCTTTCAGCTCCCCGAAAGGCTGCATCAGACACTCTGGCTGATCGCGCGGCAGGGACGCTCCCAATTCGCGCGGATCGCGGCGATCAAAAGCCTGCTGGAACACGCAACGACGTCCCTGGCCCGGGATTGATCACCGGGGACGATGTGGTGCCAGAGGATGTCCCGCCCCTGGAAACCGCAAACACGCCATCCGGTCGGACGAGGGGCACCGCCCTTGACGATGCCCCCTGCCTGTCCGTCCGATGGTCCCGCTGAACCGCTTGCGCTCAGCCCGCCCCGGAAATGCTGTGCAGATGAACATCGTGACCGGAGTGCTTTTTCAGGATGTCCGCCGCCCGGGCCTCATCGGCCGGGGTCCATGTGCGCACCCACAGAAGCAGACCGCCGTGCTCGAGCTGTTCGATGAGACGGTCGGCATGTTCGTTGCCGACAAGCCTGGCCAGGACACCACCGATCAGCGCGCCCGCGCCGCCGGCAAGCGCCGCACCGATAATCGCGGCCGCCATGGTGCCGCCCGAAGCCAGAATAACGCCGACGGCCGCACTCGCCGCGACATAGAGCGGCGCACCGATCAGCGCCCCTTCCGCGTCGCCAACCGTTTCGGTGGAGACATAGGAACAGCGGGCGGCCTTGGGATCGTCCTCAAGCTCCTGCACCTTTTCGTATTTGTGGCCGAGTTTGCCCTCGACGGCCTGCTCGGCCGCGAGCAGGCTCAGTTCGGCGCGGTCGAATCCTGAATCCAGCAGATCGTCGATCGCGCCCTGAAGCGCCTCGGCGGTTTCGAAATAGCCGACCGCTTCGCGAATATCGTAGGATTTGTTTGTTGAGGGCATGACCGTTTCTCCCCTGGGATTGTTCGGACGGCATGGAAAGACCGTCTGTCTGTATCCTGATTTAATATCAATGAGCGTTGCTCTCATTGACCAGCATCAAGGTTGGAGACCAGTATCAAGATCCGGGCGGGATCCCGCTGCTCCGCGACGACTTTTCTCCCGCGCGGCCCGAGGAATCCAGGCAAGCGGCTGAGCGCTCTATCAAGGCCCTCAGCGCTCTGCCATTTCAGGCACGCTCACGGCGAAACCACGATGTGTCTTCGCCCGTTTTCATCTAGATCCGCGGTTTCAAGGCGGCGGGCCGGTCGGCGTCGCCCGAATTGGGTTCTCCCTTCGGTTCGATGAGGAGAACCTTGACTTCCTGGTCCGCGCGAGGACGGTGGACAACGCCTTTCGGGACCACGAACAGCTCTCCGGCCTTGACCACCTGGGAAGGCTGGCCCTCGAGGTCCATGATCATCTCGCCTTCAAGGACATAGAAGAAATCGTCCGTGTCGTCGTGCTTGTGGAAAGGGAACTCCCCCTTGAACTTCACCACCATGACATCGTTGTCATTGTAGTCGCAGACCACATGCGGATCCCAATGGGTGGAAAAACGGGCCAGCTTTTCGGCAATATTTATCGGTTTCAAGATCGGCATCCTTCTGACTGACCGGCACGTGTCTCTTTCATATTGAATGATTGGCCCAAACGCCAAGCCCTTCGGCCCGCCTCCCGGCAATAGAGACTGATTTCTTTGTGCCGCTGCCTGGAAAAGGCCGATCGAATGCCCGGTCCGGATCACCGGACGGACTGCTCACGCTTCCGTAAGCGTCAGCAGGATATCCGCATACCAGGCGCAGTTCAGGCCCAGCGCCTCGTCGAGTTCCATGTCGCGCGTGCCGACATCGAGACGCGCGGAATGAACGCCGAGCAGGTTCCAGGGCAGGTCACCCTCCAGGGAGTCCAGCTCCGGCGCACGCATCACCACCGGTGCACCGCTGATGCCGCGATGGGTGCGGGCGTCGGTCAGGAAGTAGCCCATGCCCTGAAAGCGGAAACCGAACGAGGAGGCAACGACGGCCTGGCGCACCACCGGCATGTGATGCAGCGTGTCGTGGAAGCCGAGAGGAAAGCCGACCACAAGGATCGACGAGCCGATCTCGACATGATCCTGCGGTTTCACCAGATGCTCGGGTCCGAAGGCACGATAGGTCAGGTTTTCCGGCAGGGAGGATTTGTCCACCTCGATCACGGCAACATCGATTTCGCCCGCCGTGTCCGTGCCCTGGCGCCAGAGGCTGACGCCGTCGCGGTAAAGCGGCATCGACCACCAGATCGATTCCGCGAGATTGTCGGGATTGTTGTGCAGTTCGATCTCAAGACGCGTGGGATGGTGATCGCTCGCATCATCGATGACGACATGGCGGTTGGTCACCAGAAACAGGCGCTCGTCGCGCCGAAAGAAAAACCCGCTCGCATTGGTCAGATGCTTGTCTTCCATGAAAGTGGCGACACGGGGCGCGGTCAGCAGAATGGGATCGATCATCGAAGCCTGTGCTCCATGGCCAAAGGACCCCCGATTGTGCGGGAGCGTGAAAAAATAATTGTCAATCTGATCTCCTGTCAAATGGCCTGGATCCCGCCGCGGCAGGCGCCGCCGGAAGCCGGGGTTTTGTTCAAGGCTGCGGGCAATCCCCGCCGGCGCGTTTTCCCCAAGAGGGCACAACAAGCGCCGGGCACGCGGTTCGGCAAAGGGGCAACGCGGCAACAGCCCTTCGGTTCCCTTGCCCGCCCGGCCTCCAGTGCCGGGTGGTGATGGCACTGGCCAGGCGACACGCCGCGAGCCACCGCCGCCTTCCCGGCGGAGCATGACACCCGGCCTGCCGTCCACATGATTGATGTGCATGCCGCGCAATCCGGTTTGCCGCCGTTCGCGCAGTCGATATCCATTTCCTCCGCACGCTAGGCAAATTGAAGGATGCGGCGGCCGGCAGATGCCTGTATCTTTGCGCGACACTTTGGGACATGTCAAAAATGCCGACTGTTTATCAGCTCAAATCCCGGTTTCAGGACCTGTTGCGCCCGCTGTGCAAATGGCTGGCAGCCTCGGGCCTCACCGCCAATCAGGTAACGCTGGCTGCACTGGGGCTTTCCGTGCTGGAAGGTCTCGCCCTGTGGCTGTTTCCCGGCGCCGTGCTGCCGCTGATTCTGCTGCCGGTCGTGCTGTTCGTCCGGATGGGGCTCAACGCCATCGACGGCATGCTCGCGCGTGAGCACGACCAGAAATCCGATCTCGGCGCCCTCCTCAACGAACTCGGCGATGTCCTGTCGGATGCCGCGTTGTACCTTCCCTTCGCCCTGCTGCCCTTTGTTTCAGGTCCTCTGGTGGTCGGGCTGGTGGTCCTTGCCGTGATCGGCGAAATGACCGGTGTCATCGCTGTCCAGATCGGCGCCGGGCGCCGCTATGACGGTCCCCTCGGCAAGAGCGACCGGGCGGTTCTGTTCGGCCTCAGCGGCTCTCTGATGGCGTTCGGCCTGACGGCGCCGCTCTTCTACCAGATCGTGTTCGGCGCCGGGCTTCTGCTCGCGGCCCTTACGATCGTGAACCGGGCGCGCTCCGCGCTCAAGGAACTGGAGACGGCATGACACTCGCCACCATCCACTGGGTTCTGATCGGGATCTGGGCCCTGCTCGCGGTGGCCAGCGCCATCGTCTTCACGATTTCGCGCCTGTCCGGCAAGGACATGAGCGAACTCGTCCAGCGCACGATGAGCTGGTGGGTCATGGTGGCGATCTTCACGGTCGCCTTTCTGGTCAGCAACACGATCTCGATCATCGTCTTCGCGCTGATCAGCTTCCTGGCCCTGAAAGAGTATTTTTCGATGATCCCCACCCGGCGGGCCGACCGGCGGGTGCTGTTCTGGGCGTATCTGTCGATCCCCGTCCAGTATTTCTGGGTCTATGACGGCTATTACGGCATGTTCGCCGTCTTCATCCCGGTCTACATGTTCCTGTTTTTGCCCGTCGCCAGCCTGCTGTCGCAACAGACGGAAGGCTTTCTGCGCGCGGTCGGTACGCTCAACTGGGGCCTGATGCTGTGCGTCTTTTCCATCAGCCACGCGGCCTTCCTTCTGATCCTGCCGGCAACACCTGATAATGCCACCGGCGGGCCGGGGCTGCTCCTGTTCCTGATCTTCCTGACCCAGTTCAACGATGTCGCCCAATACACCTGGGGCAAACTGTTCGGCCGCCACAAGATCCTTCCCGGTGTCAGCCCGAACAAGACCTGGGAAGGCTTTCTCGGAGGTGTCGTCACCACATTCGTGCTGGCGCTCCTGACCGCGCCGCTGGTCACGCCCTTCGATCTGGTCCACGCCGCGGCCGCCGGGCTGCTGATCCCGGTCGCCGGATTCATCGGCAACGTCACGGTCTCCGCCCTGAAGCGCGACCTCGGCGTCAAGGACACCGGCAGCCTGATCCCCGGCCATGGCGGCATTCTCGACCGCATCGACAGCCTCACCTACACCGCGCCGCTGTTCTTCCACTTCACCCGGTATTTCTACTATTAGAAGGGTCCGGAAAATGATTGTTCTCTCCACAACACCCGTGGGGGCCATCGCCTGATGCTCCAGAAGGTGTTCTATGTCTGCGTCAGGATCGCCGTCCTGTTCCTGCTCGGGCTGAATGTCAGGCGGCGGGACCTGCTGCCGGCCCAGGGCCCGGCGATCATCGTGGCCAATCACAACAGCCACCTGGACACCATGGTGCTGATGGCGCTGATGCCCCTGTCGAGGCTGAAGGACGTCAAGCCGGTTGCCGCGGCGGATTATTTCTTTTCCTCGCCATGGAAGGCCTGGCTGTCGGACCATGTGCTGGGCATCATTCCGGTGGAACGCGGCCGCAAGGACATGCACAGCGATCCCCTGCAGGGCTGCTACGATGCCCTGGACGCGGGCCAGGTCCTGATCCTGTTTCCCGAGGGCTCGCGCGGAGAGCCGGAAACCATGACCGAGCTCAAGAAGGGCGTGTCCCATCTCGCCGAACGTTTCCCGGACGCCCCGGTGGTGCCCGTCTTCACCCACGGACTGGGCAAGGCCCTGCCCCGGGGATCGTTCCTGCTGGTACCGTTCTTCTGCGATATTTTCGTCGGAAAACCAGTCACCTGGACCGGAAACCGGAGTCAGTTCATGAACGAACTCAAGGATCGGTTCCAGGCCCTGGCGTCGGAAAAGACCTTTGCGCCCTGGGAGTAGGACACTCGCGGCCCTGTGGGGCTTTGCCGAGGCAACGCTGTTCTTCATCGTGCCCGACGTGCTGCTCTCCGGCCTTGCGCTCAAGTCCCTGAAGAAGGCGTTGCCGGCCGCCCTGATCGCAGCGCTGATGGCCACGCTTGGCGGCCTGCTGGTGTGGAGCTGCGCTGGGGCCTTTCCAGAGGCCAGCCGGGCCGTCCTGCTCCATGTGCCGGGCGTCTCGGACAAAACCTTCGCGGCCGTCCGCCAGCTTCTGGAAAACGGCCTGTTCGAAGGCATGCTGCGCGGCGCCTTCGCCGGCGTGCCCTACAAGATCTTCGCTGCCGAGGCCGGATACGCCGGCGTCGGCTTCTGGCACTTTGCCCTGGTGTCGCCACTGGCCCGGCTGCCCCGGTTCATCGTGGTGTGTCTCGTTGTCCGGGGACTTTCGCACCTGGTCGGCCAACGGCTGTCGGACGGCGCAAAGCTGCGCCTGTGCCTGGGCCTGTGGATCCTGTTTTACGGTTTCTATTTCAGCCAGGTGGGCTGGTGATCCGGATCCTTCCGGCCAGCGCGCAGCTTTTGCCACATGCAGCCCGGAAAGACGTTATCCGTTCCGGGCCGGCCCTTCCCCGTTCAACACGTCCTTCACGGTCGTCGCGAGCTGCTTCAGCGTGAACGGTTTGGGAAGGAAGAAGAACTGCTCGCCTTCGGGCAGGTTTTCCTCGAAGGCGTCTTCCGCATAGCCGGACACGAAGATGATCTTCAGATCCGGCTGCGTCTTGCGCAATTCCACCAGCAGGGTCGGCCCGTCCATTTCCGGCATGACCACGTCAGACACCACCAGATCGACCTTGCCGCCGGTCTCTTCCATCACTTCCAGCGCCTCGTTTCCGGACCCCGCCTCATGGACGGTGTAACCGCGCGAGGCCAGCGCGCGGGCGGCGAAGGCACGCACGGCCTCCTCGTCTTCCACCAGCAGGATGGTCGCCGAGCCGGTGAGATCGGCGACCTTTTCCGGCTCGACCTCCCTGGGTTCCGGCTTTTTCTTTTCTTCCACCAGCGGGATGTGCCGCGGCAGGAACAGACGGAATGTGGTTCCGGCATCCACTTCCGAGGTGCAGAAGATGAACCCGCCGGTCTGCTTGACGATGCCGTAGACCGTGGACAGGCCGAGCCCGGTGCCCTTGCCGACTTCCTTGGTGGAGAAGAACGGATCGAAGATCTTGGCCATGATGTCCGCCGGCATGCCGTGGCCGGTGTCTTCCACCTCCACCAGCGTGTATTCGCCCGGCGGCATGCCACGGGTGTTGTCGAACTGGGTGCTCTCGGCTTCCGCGACATTGCGGGTCCGGATGGTCAGGCGGCCGCCGTCGGACATGGCATCGCCCGCATTCACCGCCAGGTTGACGATGACCTGCTCCAGCTGGTTGAGGTCGGCCATCACCGGCCACAGATCCCTGCCATGGATCACCTTCAACTCCACCTTCTCGCCCAGCAGCCGGTCGAGCAGGATGGACAGGTCCGCCAGCACATCGTTGAGTTCCAGCCGCTGCGGCCGCAGTGTCTGGCGACGCGAGAACGCCAGCAGCTGGCGCACCAGGCCGGCGGCCCGGTTGGCGTTCTGCTTGATGTTCATGATGTCCTGGAAGGACGGATCCGTCGGACGGTGGCTGGCAAGCAGCAGGTCGGAGAAGCCGATGATCGCGGTCAGGACATTGTTGAAGTCATGGGCGACACCGCCGGCGAGCTGGCCGATGGCCTGCATCTTCTGGCTCTGGGCGAACTGTGCTTCCAGGGCGCGCTGCTGCGTGGTCTCCAGCGCATAGACAATGGCCGCCTCGCCGTCGCCCTCGCCTTCCTGGACCGCGGAAACATAGAAGGTCGCCGAGCGCGGATCGTTGCCTTCGACCAGCGGAATGTCGATCGGTGCGATCTCGCCGATCCCGTGCGCCGCCGCCTGCAGGGCCTTGGCCAGATCCACGCGCCCGTTGTCGGCGACATAGGCCTCCAGCTTGGGCAACTCGTCATCCGTGTCGACCGCCCCGAACAGTTTCAGGAACGGCGCGTTGGTGCGGAGCACCCGTCCTTCCTTGTCGAGGGAGGCAATCGCGATCGGTGTGTTGTTGAAGAACCGCGCGAAGCGCACCTCGGCGGCCCGGAGCGCTTCGGAGACCTCCTCACCGCGCGAACGGTTGAGCACCAGGGTCCGGCTGTCGCCCGGCTGGCCGTTTTCGCCGAACGGCACCCGGTGCAGCAGGCGCACCGGCAGGCCGCGTCCGTTGCGCGTGACGAAGTCCAGATCGAAGGTCTCGCTCTTGACCTCGCCGGCCTGGCCCTTCAGGGAGCGGATCAGTTCCGTGCCGTCGCCGCGCACGATGCTGGACAGATCCAGATCACCTGCATCGAACTGGGCAAGATCGTAGCCCAGCCAGTCGGCCAGCGTCGCATTGAGATAGACGATGCGGCCTTCCCCGTCGCAGGAGAAGAACCCGGCCGGCGCATGGTCGAGAAAATTGATGACCCGCTGGAGCTCCTGGAAGGAGTTCTCCTGTTCCGCCCGGTCGCGGGTGATGTCCGACAGTTGCCAGACGGCCATCGGCTTGCCGCCGCCGCGTTCCTTGGGAACCTGCAACGGCCGGATCGACACGCGGTACCATCTGGCGGTGCCGTCCGACCGCCCGAGCGGAAACGGCATGCGGATTTCTTCCTGTGCCCGCCGGCCGTCGCGCATGGCCTGCGACAGGCGGAAAATGGCATCGGCCGCGTCCGGGTCGGACGAGAACACCCGTTCGACCACCCGGATGTCCTCGGCGGTTTCCGCACCGGTCAGATCGGCATAGGCCTTGTTGGCATAAACGAGCCTGCCGTCCAGGTCGGTGATCAGAGCACCGTCCTCAAGCGTGTCGACAAAGGCGGACGCCAGCGGATTGCTCTCGCCGGGACGGGCCGACAGGCGCAGAAACCCGATGGCTCCGGCGAACAGGCAGAAGACACCGACCACGGCCAGGATGCCGAGCAGCGCCAGAATGAACGGCTGGGCAACGTCCCGGTCCATCACCGCAAAGGCAGCAGCCGCTCCGACGAGCAACAGTGCCAGGCCGACGAGCAGGCCAATGTTCCCGGATCGCTCCGGACGGCTGATCATCGGTCCGGTCGGCGGTCCGTCCATGTCATTCATTCATCCAGTCTCCCCGGCCCGATTCGCATTTGAATGGACCGTTTATAAGCATTCTGCGCTTAATAGCCGATTTCAACCGGTATGCGACCAAGTCTTGTTGAAAATAACCTGTTTGCTGTGGTCTTTGTGCCAAGCATCCACCACGGGGATCACGGGTTCCGCCGCCAGGCAGCGCGCTTGCGCATGCGGAAGACGAAGCCGATGACTTCCGCCACCGCCTTGTAATGATCTTCCGGAACGTCCTGGTCGATCTCGACCGTCGCGTAGAGTGCCCGGGCCAGCGGCGGGTTTTCGATCACCGGCACATCGTTTTCCTTGGCGATCTCACGCATCCTGAGTGCCACGGCATCGGTGCCCTTGGCAAGGCAGAGCGGCGCGCCCATGCCTTCTTCGTATTTCAGCGCCACCGCGTAGTGGGTCGGGTTGGTGACCACCACGGTGGCCTGCGGCACGGCCGCCATCATGCGCTTGCGTGAACGCTCCATCCTGAGCTGGCGGATCTTGCCCTTGACCTGCGGGTCGCCCTCGGTCTGCTTGTATTCTTCCTTGATCTCGCGCAGCGACATTTTCTGTTTGTTGAACCATTTGTTCTTCTGGTAGGCGAAATCGGCCGCCGCGACGACCGTCATCACCGCCAGGATCGCGGCCAGGCATTGCAGGATCAGCACCCTGGCTTCCGGCAGGATCACGCTCGGATCCGCGAAAATCATGATGTCGGCTTCGTCGCGGTGCGGCCACACCACCGCCACCATGACCGAGCCGACTATCAGGATCTTGGCCATTCCCTTGGCGAAATTCACCAGACTGTCGGCGGAAAACAGGCGTTTGAAGCCGGACGCCGGTGACACCTTGGACAGTTTCGGCTTGATTGTTTCCGCGGTCAGCAGCGGCGGGTTCTGAACCAGATTGCCCGCCACCGCCATGGCCACGAGGGCCAGAAGCGGCACGCCGACAATCAGGGCGACGGACTGGCCGGTGTCCCGCCACAAGGCCTTCAGCGCGTAGCCGTCGACGGGGATCTGGTGGGAATGTTCCAGATAGCCCTTCATCAGATCCGCCAGGGACACCACCGTTCCCGGCGCGAAAATAGCGATGATCAGCGTGGCCCCGGCCAGGGTGAACCAGGTGCTGACTTCCTGCGATTTGGGAATGTCCCCCTTGTCATGCGCCTCCTTGAGGCGTTTTTGTGTGGGGTCCTCGGTTTTCTCCGACTGGTCGGTTTCGTCAGCCATTTCTCACCGCTACCCCACGATAAACTTGCCGAGCGCTTCCTGAAAATGATCCAGATAGAACATCATCAGGGTCGCAACCAGCGCCAGGAGGAGAAAGAACCCGATCGCGATATTCACGGGCATGGCGATAAAGAAGATCTGCATCTGCGGCATCAGCTTGTTGAGCAGGCCGAGGCCGAAATAGAACACCAGTCCGACAACGAGAAACGGCGCGCTCATGCGTATCGCGATCGAAAAGACATGGGCGACGGTTTCCACCGCGTTCTGGGAGAAATCCCCCACCGGCGGCGCCAGTCCGGGCGGAAAGATCGTGAAGCTGTCGTGAAGCGCCGCGATCACCAGATAATGGCTGTCGCTGACGAAGACCAGGGTCATGCCCAGTATCGACAGGAAGTTTCCGTAGAGCGCGCCCTGCTGGCCTTCATTGGCGATATCGGTTCCGAGGGCGAAGGCAAGCCCGGACTGGTTCGCCATGATGACGCCCGCGATCTGCAGGACGGACGTGATCATCTTGGCACACAGGCCGATGCCGAAGCCGATGGCGAGCTCGCTGAAGAGAAAGAAAGCCAGTCTCGGTGCGTTCTCCGTCAGCCCCTCGGGATATTGCGGTGCGCCGATCGGGTAGAGCACCAGGGTCAGCGCCAGAGCGATTGTCAGGCGGAAACGCGTCGGGATCGTGCTTTCCCCAAGCGCGGGCAGCAGCATCACCATTGTGCCCAGCCGCGCGAACATGAGCATGAATACGGCAGCGACCTGGGGCAGATAATCAAGCTGGATGGTCATCTTCGATCCTAACCGGTGGTCAGGATCAGCTCGGTCACCCGCGCCATGAACGCTTGCAGCAACTGGCTCATGAACGGCAGCGTGATCAGGATGGTCACGAAGATCGCCAGGATCTTCGGCACGAACACCAGTGTCATTTCCTGGATCTGGGTCAGGGCCTGGAACAGGGCGATGACAACGCCGACCAGCAGACCGACGACCATGATCGGTGCGGACACCAGGATCATGGTCCAGACGGCTTCACGGGCAAGGTCGAGAACTTCACCGCCGGTCATGTCATACTCCCCGGGGCAAGGCCCCTAAACGGTACCGATCAGATCGGCATCCTCATGATTTCCTCATAGGCGGAAATCACCCGGTCGCGCACGGCCACCATGGTTTCCAGGGCAACTTCGGTTTCCGCGATCGCCGTGACCACATCGACGACGTCGGCCTTGCCCTCGATCATGTTGACGGCCTTCTGGTCGGAGACGCGCCCGTTTTCGACAACCGCGCCGACGGCTTCCTGCACCATCTTGCCGAAATCAACAGTCTCCGCCTGCGTATCGCCGACTTCCATGGCGCGCGCCTGCTGTTGCAGCTTGGCGGCCATCTGGTAGGCGTTGTTTGCAATCGATGGGCTGGACATGGCTCCGGCTCCCTTCCCGTGTCAGATTTTGAGCATCACGCGTGCAGTCGGCGCGCGCGCTGCGAGTTTCCGGTTTCGATCAACTTTCGCGCATCGACCGGACCGCGCACGGCGCCGGCGATCCCGCGGATCAGGTGCGCAGGATGTCGATGGTCCGCTGCAGCATCTTCCGCGTCGAATCGATGACATTCAGGTTGGCTTCGTAGGTCCGCTGCGCTTCGCGCATGTCGGTGGTCTCTATCAGGGAGTTGACATTGGGATGCAGCACGTAGCCGTTCTCGTCGGCTGCCGGGTGCCCGGGTATGTGCACCGACCGGAACGCGCTCTGGTCTTCCGCGATCTTGCCGAGCTCGACGGTGTTGGCTTCCAGTTCCCTGTCGAAATGTGCCTTGAAGGTGGGCACCTTGCGTCGATAAGGCTCTTCTTCCGGGGTCTTGGCGGTCGAATTCGCGTTGGCGATGTTCTCCGCGATGATGCGCATGCGCCCATTCTGGGCCCGCAAGCCGCTCGCGGAAATGAACAGGGATTTGATCAGGTCCATTTTTTCGGTCCTTTATGTCTTCCGGCTGCGCCTCAGGCGCTCTTCGACAGGGCTTTGCGGATCAGGCCGAGGCCCTTGGTGTAAAGGGTCGTCGCGGCCTGGTAGTCCATCTGGTTCTCGGTGATCTTCATCATCTGCTCCTCCAGATTGACGCTGTTGCCGTTTGGCGTGACTTCAAACGTGTCACGCCCCTCGACCTTCGCGTCCGTCTGCCCCGCCAGTGTTCCGGTCAGATGCCCGGCATTGGTCGTGAGCGTCGACAGCCCGAAGGTCTCCCTCCCGATATGTTCCGCGAAGGTGTATTCCTTCACGTCGCGTGCGCCGTATCCCGGCGTGTCCGCGTTGGCGATGTTTTCGGCAAGAACCCCCTGCCGGGTCTGGTGCCAGAGCATCTTCGATTTGAGTGCCTGGAAGAGCGGCACATCCGTTACGGCCATCCGATTCACCATTCGTTAACCACATCGGCAATGATTGCCGGTCAAATGGTTAACGAATGGTTAACGCCAATCCCGCACACGCGGCGCAACTCCTTCAATAACCGGTGGAAGAGACAACATTCCTTTGCATTTCGCGAAAAGAACCCTGCCGCCGGCAGGCAAATTTTGCCTGCTTCTGTTAACTTTCATCACTAGGGAGATTCGAGGTGGATCGGCAAGCGGGCGATGCCGGTCTGGACGGCCCCGGGCGGCACCCGCCGACGGGAAAGACCAGATAACCGAAAGATTTGAGACAGCATGTCAGCGCGAAGCGTCGCACGGATTTACTGGGGATAAGAACACGCCTCCTCATTGGGGGCTAAAAATCGACGTAACCGGCAATTGCATTCAAGGCGCAGGCGGGGCGGCACGAGGGTAAGATGTACAACTGGATTGAAACGACTTTGAACGTGAGCGGGAGCGTCACCCAGATAATCGCGGTCATTCTGGCGCTCGCGGTGGTGCTGCTGCTGTTCGCGCTGTTCATATTCATCCTCAAGCGGCTGACGGGCAATCAGTCGACACAGAGCCGCAACCGTCAGCCGCGTATCGCGGTGATGGACAGCGCGACGATAGACACCCGCCGCCGGCTTGTGCTCATCCGCAGGGACAATATCGAGCACCTGATCCTGGTCGGTGGCCCGAGCAACGTCGTCGTGGAACAGAATATCGTCCGCAACACGCCCCTGACACAGGCCCAGAAACAGACCATGCCACAGGCACGGTCCGGGCAGCATCCGGGCTCCGGCATCGGCGGGACTTCTGCAATGAGGTCACCGATGGCGCCCGGTCCGGACATTCCGGCACGTCCGGATGACACGGTCGTAAACGGCGAAACCACGCCTCCTTCTCCGGCCATGCTCGCCAGAGCTCCCGCACCCGCCCCCGCGCCAACTCCCACACCTGTCCCCACGGCCCTCGCCGCGCCCGTTGCCGCTTCTGTTGCCGCTTCCGTCGCCGCGTCCACTCCGGAAGCGCCCGCCGGGGCAGCGGACACCAAACCTCAGACCGCACCGGTCGCCGGCTCCGGACCCGAAACCCAGGGCAGGACACAGGCCGTACGGACGCCGCTGCCCATCCGGGCAAAGACCGAAGCCGGTCGGGAGTCCGGCCAGGCGTCGGACCTCCTTAAGGCGGCGACCCGGAACGGCTTCAACAAGTCCGTGACCAAGGGGCCGGCTACGGACAACCCACCCGACAATCCGCCCTCCGCCCCGCCGGCTTCACCTGCCGCGGTGCCCCCTGTCGTGCGGCCGGCTTCCCAGCCGCCGATATCAAAGTCACCGGCGGTTCCGCCCGCACAGCCGGAAACCAGGGCAGGCGCGGCGCTCAAGTCCCTGGCACGACCTTTCAGCCCGCGTGACCGGCCCTCCTATGGCACGCACTCGATCACACCGCCGGCCTCGGGTCCTGCAGCCCGCGCGAAGACGGCCCTGATGAAGCCCACCGAGCCCGAGCAGCCGGCCGATGCCGGCGGGTCGAACCTCGCCGCTTCGCTGCCGCCCCACATGAGCCAGGCCCAGGCCGGCGCCGTTCAGGCGAAAGATGCCGTGCGACCGGCCGGCGCCGCGCCCGGGGAGACTTCACCGGAACAGGCCCAGCCTGTCACGGCAGGCACCGCGTCCGATGTTCCGAAGCCGGACCCGGCTCCGGTCGTGACGGCGGAACCGGCCATGCCCAAGGATGCGCCCAAAGGGAGCGACGAGAGCCCGAGCGGCGGCACGGACGGGGAAAAGCTTTCCCCGACACCTCTGGCCACCGCTGGAACGGCCTCCCCGAATCCGGAACAGAAACGGGATCTCGCTCAGGAACCCGCCCCCGTCGTTGCAGTGCCAAAGGACATCAAACTCGATCCGGACGACCTGCTTGAAGACCCGCCGGCTGCTGTTGCCGAGGCCGCTGAAACCGGGGCCGCCGAAACCGGGACCAAGGTCAAAGCGACCGGGCCGGAACAGGACCAGCACCAGTCTTCCAGCGTGAATCCGCCGGATGGACCCGTCGGCGACGAAAGTTCTTCAAACGGCGAGACCGATCAAAAAGGAAACGCCCCACCTGTGAAGGCAGTCTCTCAACCGACGGCAGGGCCGGCAGCAGTTGCGAAACCGGGTCTGGGCGACAAGAACCCGATTGAAGAAGAGATGGCGAAGATCCTCGACGAACTGGGTGGGCATCCGAACTGATGCAAGGACCCTCCCGAAATTCGCGCAAGGTCGGTTGGACCTGTCTTGCGGCTCTCCTGACCGCGTTTCTTGTCATCCTTGCCGGTCCGGCTGCGGCACAGGAAATCTCGGTCGGGTTCGGCGAGGATGCCACCCTGACCGAACGCGCCGTCCAGCTCGTCATTCTGCTGACGGTTCTCTCGCTGGCGCCTTCGATCCTGATCATGGTCACCAGTTTCACCCGCATCGTCGTGGTGCTGTCACTGCTGCGTTCGGCCATCGGACTGCAGACGGCGCCCCCCAACATGGTGATGGTCAGTCTTGCACTGTTCCTGTCCGCCTTCATCATGATGCCGACGCTTCAGGAAGCCTATGACGCGGGGGTCCAGCCGCTCGTCGACGGCGATATCGAGATCGAGCAGGCCTATGAGCGCGCGTCCGACCCGTTCCGCTCTTTCATGCTTTCCCAGGTCCGTGAAAAGGACCTTGCCCTGTTCCAGGAACTTTCCGGTCAGGACGCCCCTGAAGGGCCCGAGGACCTGTCGATGGCCACCCTCGTTCCGGCTTTCATGATTTCCGAGCTGCGGCGCGCCTTCGAGATCGGCTTTCTGCTGTATCTGCCGTTTCTGATCATCGATCTGGTGATTGCCTCGGTGCTGATGTCCATGGGCATGATGATGCTGCCGCCTGTCGTGATCTCGCTGCCTTTCAAGCTGATTTTTTTCGTTCTGGTGGATGGCTGGAACCTGGTCGCAGGATCGCTGGTGAAAAGTTTCGGCGGCGGCTGAGACTTCGGCCCGCCGGTAGAGAAAATTTAAGACAAACCTGTAAATATTGCGGACCGGCGTCGGGTGGTCATGTCCGGATCTTAATAGTGGCGGGTCAGTGTTACCAGAACAGCTAGAACAACTTGCAAGGCTCAAGGATCCGGAAGCGAGATCCAGGCTCATCCGTACCCTTGTCGGCGAATATGCGCGCTCGGAAGACCACGATCCGAGCGAAACCGAACGGGAGCTGTTCTCCAGGATCGTCCTGTCCGTTTTTGACCAGCTGGACCGGGAAGCGCGATACGAACTGGTCGTGCGTCTTGCCAAAACCGATCGCATCATCCCGGATCTCGCGGACCGCCTGGCCCAGGAAGACTACGATCTTTCGGAGCCGGTCATCGAAAGCTCGCCGATGATCAGCCAGTCCGCTCTGATGAGCCTGGCCAAGTCCGGGGGCAACGACAAGCGGCTGTCCGTGGCGCGGCGTCCGGATCTGAGCGAGGAAATCACCGACACGCTGATCGCGCGCAGCAGCCGGGACGTGGTGCATGCCCTTCTTGACAATCTGGACGTCCCGTTTTCCGTCAAGGGAACGCTGGCCATTCTGATCTTCGCCAACACGGAGGCAGCAGTGCTTGCCGCGATCGCCCGCCGCGCGATCAAGGACGAGGACTTTCTGAACACGCAGATGCATGTTCTGGAAACCAACTGTCCCCTGATCCCACCACCGCTCAGGAAAGCTCTGGAGACGGGCGACCTGGAACGGCTCGCCGCCTCGATTGAAGAAAACAGGAGAGACGGCGACATCGAACTGGACGGCGTTCTTTTTTCGCGGCACGAGGCAAGCATCCAGATCGCCAACGGCGAATTGTCCTTCGATGCGATCCTGAGAACCCTGTTCGAACAGGAACGTCTTGACGCCGCGATCTGGCTCATCAGCCGCAAGATCAATCTCGCCGACGAAGTCGTCGCCGACACGCTGAAGTCGGACGCGGATGGCGCAATCATGCGCCTCATGCTTCAGACAGGCATTCACGACAAGACCTACCGGGATTTTCTGAAGGCCCGTTGCGACTGGCTGGATCGCAGCACCAGATCCATTCCGGATCTGGTCATGCGCTACAAGGCCGAAATGAAAAAGCCGCACCTGGCGGGCGCCCTGCCCGCACTTTGAACACCAAGCGCCCTCCGCCTGCCGGCAGAGTTGGCATCAGGTAAGGATCCATCGCGCTTGCCCGTGGCCGGTCAGCCTGCCGCATCTTCCGGCTCGGGAACGGCGGCAGCCTGATCGGGACTGCGATCCGGCGACATGTATTGCCGGCGGTATTCCTTCAGGAATGTTTCCAGGGAATCAATATCCGCGAGCCGGTTCGCCACTTCGAGGAACTCGACCCCCTGCGCTTCGATCGGCCGGGTCACGACATCGAAAGCCAGTGCCTCCGAGCTGTCGGACATCTTCTCCATGTATTTGGTCTGCAACCGCTCCAGGCTCAGCTGGTCGCCGGCGAGCGAGTAGGCGATGGCCGCCCTGAGGATGTCGCGCCGTTCAAGGTCGTCCAGCGGAATGTTGTCCGACCAGCGCGACCCGTGCATGGCCTCGAGCTGCTCCCCGGTCTCGCGCCAGCTTTCCGCGGCCCAGAACGTGTCGGCTCTCAGCCGGTCGACATCCGAGCCGCGCATGTTGCGGACAAGCTCCAGAGCGAGGTCGGGACGTCCGCTTTCCGTCAGTGCCCGGGCCTCGACGATGTTGCGCTGGCGTTCGAGGGTGGACGGCAGGCTGGCCTGCCGTGTCCGGTTCAGTACACGCAGCGCCTGGTCGGCCTTGCGGTCCATGAGATAGATCGCTGCCAGGTCGGCCGCGATCTGCGCCCGCGCCGCGCCTTTCAGCCGGTTGTCCACCTGGTGGCGCAGCAGATCGGTCGCCTGGTCGAGCAGATCGACCTCCACCAGCCGTTTGGCGAGAAGCCGCACCATCTCGTCGCCCTGACGGCCGATCGGCGTCATTTCCCGGAAGTCGTAATAAAGCGCCAGGGCCTTGACCGGCGGCATCTCGCTGGCCTTGCCGTCAAGGAAGAGAGAATTGAACAACCCGTTCATCTCTTCCTGCAGCAGGCGTGTCGTGTCGCTGTCCGGTTCCGCCTGCACCGCCGATTTCATGGCTTCGAACGCTTCCCGGTACTGGCCACGCTCCGCGAACAGTTGTGCCAGGAAGCGCAGCGTCTTCAGCTCGATTTCGTCGCCGCGCCAGGAGGTTGACAGTCCGGCCAGCCGGTCGATGGTCTCGTCGACATTCTGTTCGCCGTCCCGGTAGCGGATCCTGAGGGCCCGGTATTCGGCTTCGGCCGCGCGCGGCCTGTCATCGGAGCGGGTGACCAGATCGAACACTGTCAGGGCTTCCTGGGACCGGCCGGAAGCGTCCGCGACCCGGCCTCTCAGGATGTCGTAACGGGCCGCCTGGGCCTGCGTGACCTCCGACGGCTCGATTTCAGCCAGAATACTGTTGGCGACGCCGAAATCATTGACCTCGACCATGGACTGCGCGGCGGCGAGCTTGAACTCGGTCTGAATGGCCGACGGATAGTTTCCGACCACGGCACGTCCGCGCGGCATGGCAATGCGCGCCGGTGTCCAGTTGCCGAGCTTGACATCGACAATCGTTTGCCAGACGGCGGCATCCGGGCTGTTCTTCAGGTCCGGCCGGTTCAGATAGGCATAGGCCTCGTCGGGCCGCCCGGCCATGGTCTGGGCCGCGCCCATCATCAGGTTGAACGAGCTGTCCTCGGCCAGAGCCGGTTCTTCCTCGAGCGCCAGCTTCATCAGACCGAGCGCTTCCTGGGGAAACTGATGCGCCAGGTAGAATCGCGCAAGCGCCATGAGCGGTTTCCGCCGCTGGCTTTCAGGCGAGGCGGACAGATTGGCTTGCAGCGCCAGAAGTCGGGTCCGGTAGGCACCGGGGCCTTCGGTGCTCAGGGAAACGAATTCCAGATAATTGCCGTCATCAGGATCGACGATCGTGTTCAGGGAACCGGTCCCGCCCCGCAGATGGCGGCTCGACAGCGCCAGTCCGCCTTCCTTTTCGATAAGCACATCGTCCCCGAGGATCTGCATCTTGACGTTGTCGGATTTCGTCACGATCGCAATACCCTGCGCGGAGCTCAGGGCCTTCAGGTCGACAAAGGTTTGCGGCTTCAGAAGTCCGCGCGGCGGACCGAACCCTGTGACCAGGGAGATTGAATCTCCGACGAACGGGTCCGTGACCTGACGGATGTTCTGCGGGTCCTGATAATAGACCCTGAGGACGGAGCCGCCGTCTCCCCGGACGGTTCGCTCAAGCTGCAGGGGCCGCGAAGGCTCCAGAATCATGTCTCCGATCACGAGGGACCAGGCATTCCCGTCGACCCCCACCGTCGCCAGGACAGGATCGTTCATGTCCATGCGCAGGATCTGATAGTCATCAAACTGCTGGACATCGATGGTTTCCGCCGTTTCCGCCAGCGCGGAGGCCATACCGCGCGTGTCGATGGTCGCATCGGTATCGAAGACAAGCCAGATGCTGTCGTTGCGGCGGAATACGGCACTCGAGACGGGTTCGGAAAACGGAAACACCACCCGCACGGTGTTGCCGATGCGCCTGGCTTCCGCGGAGACGAAATTGCGGGCTTCCTTGGCAAAACTGTCTGGCGGCCGCTCCGGTGAGGGCGGCATGCCGTCGGGATCACTGCCGGAGGAAGCACGCCAGGCCTCCGGTGCCGCGCCCTGGGGCCGATCGGGCAACTGAATGCCCGCGGGCACGCCGCTGCCCAGGGACGGTGTGGTCTGAATCTGGACCGGCGCCGTGTCGAAGGGCGCCTCCGGCTGGTCGCCGCTGCCGGGCACTTCGGCCGGCTGGATAGTCGGAATGCCGTTGTTGCCGGCTTCTTCCTGTTCCTGAGGCTGACCGATCTGCTGGGTCGAAAGATCAAGCATCGGCGCCTGTCGCACGATGTCTTCTTCCGGCAGGGTTTCACCCAGGGGCAGCGCGCCCGGAGCTGCCTGCGCGACAACAACCGGTTCCTGTGCGGCCTGCCCGACAACAACCCGTTCCTGCGCAGCCTGCGCGGCAATGTCCAGATCTTGCGCGCCGTCGCCGATCCCGCTCACCGAACGATCCGCCGGACCCGTTGGGCCACCGGAAATGGCCGCGGTTGTGAGCACTTCATCTGCCGGCTCCGCACCAGCGTCTGCCGCTGCGGGTGTTGCAGCCGCCAACTCAGGAGCGGGAACCGTTTCGACCGCCGCTGCCGCCATTGCCAAATCGGTGGCCAGATCGGTCGCCAGATCGGTTTCCAGATCCGTCTCGCCGTCCGTTGCCGAAACCGCGACATCGCTCGTCATGAGCCCTGCCGGTATCTCCGGCTGCGGACCCGCTGCCTGCATCGGAGCTTGCGGAGCGGCCGCGACAAGGACCGGCTTGGGCCGAGGCGCCATCGCGATCCGCGGCGTTGCCGCATCGCTCGCCGGTTCTGCATCCGGCCCGGTCGGGTGCGGTATCGCCGCGGACAGATCCGGGGAGCCCTCCGGCATCCGGTCTGTATCCGGGGCCCGGGCACCATCACTGCCGCCGTCATTGCCACCGCCGCCGAGCGGAACGACGGTATAGGCCGGAGACTCGTCCGCCTTCGATTCCTTGAGCGCGCCACCGCCACTGGATGCGCCCGTGTCTGCGCGTGGAAGTCCGCGCGGATCCGTGACCTCACGCGTGTCCCTGAGGCCGGGCGCGGTAATCATGTTCTTGCGGTTTTCATTGTCCGCGACGGACAGTTCCTTGTTGATGAGCGCGTTGGCCGGATCGTTGACTTCCATGTTCTCCGGCGTGACGTCGATCACGTAGGTCTGTTCCTCGCGGAACGCCCTGATGTCCACCGACGGTTCGACCCGCATCAGGAACTTCAGCTTGCCCTGGTCCAGAAACGAGGTCGCATCGATCACGCCTTGCGGCAGATGCGCCCTCAGATGGGCGATATCGAGCTGCGCCGGATGGTTGAACGTCACCTTGATGATGTCGTTTTCGCGAACGAATGCCGTATCGAACTTGATGGACCAGTCGAACACAAGGCGGGTGAACGTCGGATGTTCTCCCACATGGAGGGTCACTTCGGGACCCTCTTGTGCTTTCAGCCGCGCCTGCTCCAGTGCGCGAACCTTGCGCATGGCTTCCTCGGCCCGCTTTGCCAGTTTGCGCACGACATCGTCCGGCAGGCCGGGCGGCAACCCCTGCCAGGTCATCGGCAGGATGTCGACAAACAGCTTTTCACCGGCTTCCAGCGTGTTGATCTGGTACTGCGCCTTGAGCGCAAAACGGATGGCGCTGCCATCGGGATCCCGCCGGGCGATCGTCACATAGTCGCCGAGATCGAGCGGCACGTTGTCCACGTTGATATCGATGGGTTCTTCGAAGGATATTCTCAGCACGCCGCCGGTGATGACCGCGTCGTAGATCGGCAACAGGGTGCGGTCCTTGAAGGTCAGCACGATGCGGCCATGGCCGTTTTCCTGCGAGACGTCGACCTCGACCGGCTCCAGTTGCTGGGCCTGAACCTCGATCCCGGACACGGCTGCGAGAGCCAGCAGCGCGAACCGGAGAAAAGCCGCCACGCACAGGGCCCGCCACCTCCCGGCCGCGAGACCGGTTGAGCAGATCTTCTGATATGTCAGGAACGGTCCTGGCAAGGTGTTCAGTCCTCGGATGACGCCAACGCGATATTGTTAGTCAGGTCTTGTTAACGTGCCCTTACGCCAACTTCGTAAATCCGCCGGAACCGCTCAGTTTGACGGGATTTTCGGCAGCGTGTCCTGGCCCGGCGCCCGTGCCTGAACGGGTTGTGCCGGTGCGATCGGCGCGGACGCATTGGTGGCGATCGCGACGGTCAGCCTCTCCGCGGCCTCGGGAGACATTCTGGCCAGAACATCCGCCATCTTGCGCGGCTTCATCTGGCGGACGACTTTCAGCAGGATCGGCAGGCTCAACCTGTCGAAGATCCGCGCGGCGTCCTTCGGTTTCATGTTCTCGTACATGGTGACCAGGCCGGCGATTTCGTCTTCTTCCTGCTTCTTCTTCGCTTCGACCGCCGCCTCGATCCGTCCTTCGAGCTTCTTCAGTTCCTCGACCTGCTGCTTGATGCGCTCTTCGGTCGCCTGAAGAAGCTTTTCCCGCAGGTCGAGCTGACCTTCCTGTTGCTGCAAGGACTCGCGGCGCTTGCCGAGGCTCTGCAGCACCGCCCGCTCCGCGGCAGACCCGCCTATTTCCAGGCTGTCCGGCAAAACCGGCTGGTCCGGCAGCTCACCTCCTCCCGGAGGTGGCGGCGGAGGCGGTCCCCCGGGCTCCATGGCCGGGTCCGCGGCTTCCGCGGCATCGCCGGCGGCTGTTTCCTGCGCGACCGCGCCATTGATGGAAATCTGGCTGCCATCGGGCCCGAGTGTCAGGCCCAGCAGCTTCAGGGCGAGCAGCGCGCTCGCCGAAATTCCCAGCAATGGCAAAAGTCTCAAGTTCATGCAGCAGCACCATTGCGTTTGCGGAATTGTTCCAGACGCGCGGTCGCTTCAGCGGCAGCGCTGCGAATGTCGGACGCACGCGTGGCCCGCCGGCGTTCCGGCTCCACGGCAGTCGGCTGCGGCGCGTAGTGATTCGGGTCCGCAGCAGGCTGAACCGCATAGGCGTCGCTCCGCGGCGCGGGCTCGCGAAGCGGCCCTGCCGAGCGGGCTGCCTCCGCAATCTGCGTTATTCTGGTAAAGACTTTCTCACCTTCGCCGACGTGTTCGGCAAGTTTGTGGGACATGGTTTCCGCTTGCTTAAGACGGCTGCCGAGGGTCTTGTCCACGTCCGCGGCCGTCGTCTTCAGGCCGAGGATGGCCCGCTCCGCGATTTCCGTTGCCGTCATCAGTTCGGAAATGGTTGCCCTGAGCACCTGCTCGTCCGCGCGCAACCGCTGCAGCCTGCGGTTCAGAATCCAGCAGTAGCAAATGGTGATCAGCAGCAGCACTGCGACCAGGCCTTCAATGATCATTCCAAGTGGCAGTGTGCTCATGATGAGTCCATCTCATTCTGCATGGCGCGCTCGAAGGCGGCCAGGGTCATTTTGGGCTTGCGCAGGTTCTTTGCGACACGAATGGCGATGGAATCCTCCACCTTTCCGAGCGTGCCCTCACTCAGGGGGACATTGCCGCACTTGATCAGCACGGGATCGCTCGGAGCCACGTCGAAGACGAGGGTCTGGCCGACATCCAGGCTGAGGACCCGGCCGAGCGGCAGATAAGTTTCGTGCAGCACGGCATCTATCTCGATTTCCGCGGCATGGATCTCGGACGCCAGGTGTCCTTCCCAGATCGGGTCGCGGCCGAACTTCTCGCCCATGAACATCTGCAGCAGCAGATCGCGGATCGGCTCCAGCGTCGCATAGGGCATCATGATCTCGACCGAACCGCCGCGATCTTCCATATCGATGCGCAGTTCGACGAGAATGGCCGCGTTGGCCGGACGGGAAATCGCCGCGAAACGCGGATTGGTCTCCAGACGTTCCAGATTGAAATGCACCGGCGACAGCGGCGCGAAGGCCTGCTCGGCGTCCTGGAGGATCAGCGCAACCATCTGTTGCACGAGACCGGTCTCGATGGTCGTGTAGGGGCGACCTTCCACGCGCACGGCAGAGGTGCCGCGGCCGCCGCCCAGCAGAACGTCGATGATCGAATAGATCAGACTCGATTCAACCGTGATCAGTCCGAACCCGTCCCATTCCTCGGCCTTGAAGACACCGAGAATGGCCGGCAGGGGAATGGAATTCAGATAGTCGCCGAAACGGACCGAACTGATGGAATCCAGCGAGACTTCCACGTTGTCCGACGTGAAATTGCGCAGGGAGGTCGTCGTCAGCCGCACAAGCCGGTCGAAGACGATTTCCAGCATCGGCAGACGTTCATAGGAAACCATCGCCGAGTTGATCAGCGCGCGGATACCGCTCTGGTCGCCTGCGATCGTGTCCTCGATATTGAACCCCAGGAGGTTATCGATTTCCTCCTGGTTGAGGACACGATCGGCGCCGCGTGTCGCGTTTTCCAGATCCGGCTCGCTGTCGTCGATCATCGCGGCCCATTGAGCCGCCATATCGTCGGAACCGCCAGCGCCCTGCTCCTCCAGAGCAGCGCCCCAGGCGGCCGCGAGATCGTCGTCTTCTTCGCCGGCGGCACCCTGCTCCGCAAGGGCGGCACCCCAGGCGTCGGCCATGTCCTCTTCGGACAGATCGTCTTCTTCGGTATCAGCCATTCATCAATTCACTGAACAAGGATTTCCTTGAACAGCACCCCTTCAACCTTCGCCGGATAGACCGACAGATTGATCCGCCTGAGCAATTCTTCCTTCAGACGGAACAGACCGGCAGACCCTTCCAGGTCCGCGGGGCGCAACTCGCGCAGATAGATCTGGAACGCATCCAGAATTCTCGGCAGATACGGCTGGATCTGATCGATCATCGCGCGATTTTCGACTTCCAGCGCAATCCTGACCTTTAGGTAGGTGGTGCGCCCGTCCGTCGCCAGATTGACCGTCATTTCCGGCAGATCGTAGAACATCACCGGTTTCTGGACTTCCTGGGCCGCCTGCGGGTCCCCGGGAACCGGTGCTGGATCACCGCCGCCCATCAGGAAGAAGTAATAGACCGCCCCGCCGACAACGAGCAGAAGAACCAGCCCGATACCGCCGAACAGGATCATCTTCTTCTTGCCGCCACCGGCAGCTTTTTCCGCGTCGTCGTCGCCGTCATCGTCGGCTGCGGCATTTTCGTCTGTCATTCGGCACTCCGCATCCAGCCAGGCGCTCGCGCGCGCCATTTGTTACTAAAGTGTTAATGGTTAACGAAAGGTTACCAGGCCATTAACGCGAGTCACCGGGCAAAAATTGCCAACCGGTTAACTTCTGCCGGAATCTCTTGCCGCACGCACCCTCCCCTTTCGCGTTTTACCCACATTTTCCAAGGATTTATAAACTGGCACGCCTCGTGCATTAACCATACCGAGCCCGTGGATCTGGGGAGATCGACCGGCTCGTCGGGGAGCATGAAGGGAACCGTTCGCCATGGAGAACGCACAACTAGTCGCCTTATCGAGACAATCGATTTTGCGGAATCATCTGGATGTCATCGCCAACAACATGGCGAACATCAACACATCCGGCTTCAAGTCGCAGAATATGCATTTCGCGGAATACGTGATGCCGGTCGCCGACGGCACTGCTTTCGAGCAGCCCGATCGCAAGATTTCCTATGTGGACATGTTCACGACCAGGACCGACTTCACGCATGGTCCCGTGAAACTCACCAATAATGAATTCGATCTCTCGCTCAACAGCGAAGGGTTTTTCGCGGTTCAGCTGGAAGACGGCACTGAAGCCTATACACGCAGCGGCGCCTTCCGGCTTGATTCCACCGGACAGCTCATTTCCGCCGATGGCCGCCCGGTCATGACCGAGGGCGGGCCGATCTCCTTCACTGTCGAGGACGGTCGTGTCGAGATCGCCGGCGACGGCACCATCGCCACGGAGCAGGGCATTCGCGGAAAGATCAAGGTCGTCGACTTCGAGGACGTCCGCACCCTGGAAAAAATCGGCGACACAATGTTTCGCGGAGAGAACCCGCAGCCGGCCGCACAGGTGCGACTTGTGCAGGGCGCTGTTGAAGGCTCCAACGTCTACGGGGTCACCGAGGTCACCCGCCTGATCGAGGTCACCCGCGCCTATGACGCGACCTCCAAGGTGGTCAAGGATCTGGACGAGCTTCGCCAGCAAGCCATCTCCACACTCGGCAAGTTTCAGGCCTAACCGGCATCAGGGAAGAATACGATGAAAGCACTCCACATTGCCGCCACGGGCATGAAAGCCCAGGAACTGAACGTCGAAGTCATTTCGAACAACGTCGCCAACATGCGCACGACGGGTTTCAAGAAGCAGCGCGCCGATTTTCAGGACCTGCTCTATCAGAACCTGAGACGCATGGGCACGGAGACATCCGACGCTGGCACGATCGTTCCGACCGGCATCCAGATCGGCTCCGGCGTCAAGATTGCTTCGACGGCCCGCATCATGTCCCAGGGGTCTCTCGAACAGACCGGCAAGAATCTCGACCTTGCCGTCCGCGGCGAGGGTTTTTTCCAGATCGACCTGCCGGACGGCAACACCGGTTACACCCGCGACGGATCGTTCGAGCGGGATGCCGACGGCCAGCTCGTGACCGTTGACGGATATGCCGTCGTTCCCGGCATCACGATCCCGGAAACCGCGCAGGATATCACGATCTCCAATACGGGCGTCGTTCAGGGTGTCGACGTGGGCGGCAACACCGTCCAGCTCGGACAGATCCAGCTGGCCCGGTTTGTGAACAAGGCAGGCCTTGAAGCGATCGGCGACAATCTTTTCCTTGAAACCGACGCCAGCGGCGCGCCTGAAAGCAGCAACCCGGGGGATGACGGTTTCGGCTCCCTGCAGCAGTATTTCCTCGAAATGGCCAATGTCGATGCCGTGACCGAGATCGCCGACCTGATCTCGGCGCAGCGCGCCTACGAGATGAATTCCCAGATCATCCAGGCTGCCGACGAGATGTACTCGACAACCACCAACCTCCGCTAAGACGGGAAGGCTGACACCATGATGAAACACCTGCTGAAAGCCGTGACCGGCCTGCTGCTGGTGGGCATCTCCGCCTCCCTGGCTCTGGCGGACGAGCGCCCTGTGCTGCGCTCTCAGGTCATGACACTGTCCGATATCGTGACCATCGGCGATTTCTACTCCAACACGGGCCTGCTCGCCTCCAAAGCGCTGTTCAGGTCCCCGGACATGGGCACCTCCGGCAATGTCCCCGCCAGTCTGGTCGCCGAACGGGCCAGGGCCGCAGGTCTGACAGCGGCAGGCACCGACGGCCTGCGGACCGTCGTTGTCTTCCGGGGCGCCACCAGGCTCAACCGCGACCAGCTCGCCGGCCTGGTGCGCACATCGCTTGCGGACCGCAACGCCGGACTGGATCCCGACAGGCTCGACATCCGGTTGCTGCAGGCCCCCGACCAGGTGCTTGCGGACCCCAAGGTGCACGACCCTATCCGGATCGACCGGATCGAATGGTCCCGGAACAGTGGCCATTTCACGCTCCACGCCACGGTCGCGGTGGAAATCGGAACCCAGCCGCTGATCCTGTCGGGTGTCGCCACGGAAATGATCGACGTGGTCGCCGTAACGCAGCCCTTGCGGCGCGGCGACATTCTGAAGGAAGAGAATCTGGACGTCATCCGCATGGCCCGCAGCAAGGTGCCGGCAGGCGCGTTGACGGATCCGGACGACGTGGTCGGCAAACAGGCGCGGACGAACATTCGGGCCAATGCCCCCCTGGCGCGCAAGGACTTCCAGCGCCCCATCCTGATCCAGCGCAGTGAAAAGGTCACGGTCACATACCTGATGTCGGGAATGAAACTGACTTCCCGTGCCCAGGCCATGGATGACGGTGCCAAGGGCAACGTCATCGATGTCATGAACCTGCAGTCCCGGCGCATCGTCCCGGCGATTGTCACCTCCCGCGGCCAGGTACGCGTTCATGCCGCCAATCCAGTTGTTGCAAGCTTGAACAGCGAGACAAACTAATGCTGAGATCCGTTTCCAGAAATCTGCTGGCAAGCATCGCGCTTTCCGCCCTCGTCGCCGGTTGCGGCACCGCCGACAAACTCGCCAATGTCGGCCAGCAGCCGGCCCTGAACGCCATCCAGGACCCGACCACCACGCCGGGATACCGTCCGGTCCAGATGCCCATGCCGGAACCCCAGCAGGCGCATTACAACCCCAATTCCCTGTGGCAGTCGGGCAGCCGGGCCTTCTTCAAGGACCAGCGCGCCAGCCAGGTCGGTGACATCCTGACGGTCGTCGTCACCATCGACGACGAGGCCGAATTCGAGAACGACACCGAACGCAGCCGGTCCGAAAGCAGCGGCGCGGGTGTCGGCGGGGCTCTCGGCACCGCCATCGACACGATCTTCATGCCCGCAAGCGCGGCCGCCAGCGATATCGCCAACACCAACAGCAATTCGAACTTCCAGGGATCCGGCAGCGTCGACCGAACAGAAAGCCTGCAGACCACCGTGGCGGCGGTCGTCACCCAGGTCCTGCCCAACGGCAACATGGTGATCGAGGGCCGCCAGGAAGTCCGTGTGAACTTCGAAGTCCGCGAACTGATCGTCGCCGGCATCGTCCGGCCGGAAGACATCACCGCGAACAACCGCATCGCCAGCGAACAGATCGCCGAAGCCAGGATCGGCTATGGCGGGCGCGGCCAGATCACGGATGTTCAGCAGCCGCGTGTCGGCAACCAGGTGCTCGATATCCTGCTGCCGTTCTAAAAGTACGGAGCAATGCAGGTTTAAAGTCCCCCGGCCGGAACCGGTGGCATGTTCTAGAAGTCTCACAGGTTCCGGCTGATGACGGGCACGACGTCTCGCTCCCCGAGCGTCGTGCCCGTTCTCTTGTTTGGCTCTCGGTCGCAGTCGGGAGTATCCCCGGACCAGGCGAATGCCAGGGACGCAGAAGGCGGAAAACCATGACCACAACCCTGATCGTGCTCGTGCACCCTGCCCCGGACTCCTTCAATGCCTCCTGGGCGAAACAGACGGACACGAGCTGCAGTTCCCTGGGTGACGCAGTGCTCTGGTCCGATCTCTATGGCCTGGGCTTCGACCCCGCCGAACGGTCGTCTCATTACCCGGCAGACAGCGTGAGCGCGCCATATGACGTGCTCAGGACCCAGCAGGCGGCGTCAGAAGCGGGCTGCCTGCCGGAGGCCGTGCAAGACGAAATCGACAAGGTCCGCGCCGCCGACCGGATCATTGTCCATTTCCCGGTCTGGTGGTTCGCGCCGCCGGCCATGCTCAAGGGCTGGTGCGAACGGGTTCTCGTCAACGGCGGGCTGCACGACACCGGCAACCGGTTCGACACCGGCCGCTTCCGCGGCAAATCCGTCCTGTTCTGCGCGACCACGGGATCGAGACAGGCGGAAAGTGCCCACAACGGCAAGGAAGGCGATATCCAGATGCTGCTCTGGCCCCTCGCCTACACCTTTCGCTACCTCGGATTTGACGTCTTGACGCCGAGGCTCATCCACGGCGTGCATGGCTACCACAAGGGTACCGCCAGGCACGATCTGGAAACCCGGCTGAGGGCGGAACTTGCCGGCCATCACGACACCATCGCCCGTTACGACGCCCTGCCGCGCCTGAGTTTCAACGCCGATGACGATTTCGACCGGGGCCGCTTGCGCTCCGATGCTCCGAGCCATTCGCGCTTCATACGGCACGAGCCGTGAGCCTTAACCAGCCAGGTGCCATCGTCGGTTTCCGGTTGCAACCTGCCGACCCGATGTCCCCCGCCAGCATCCGGCGTGCATCCGGTCCGGAACCTTCTTTTTCCTGTCGGGATGACGACGGGCTGTTTTGAGCTAGAATGCCCAAGGGTTAATTGCGATTCAGCGAGGATTTCATGCGCGGTTCCATCTTTCTCATCTTCGGTGTCTTCCTCCTGGCCGCGACGCCGGCATGGAGCGCGAGCTGCGGCAACGGCCCGGCCGGGTTCGACGCATGGAAACAGGCATTCATTGCCGGATCCGCGCAGCACGGCCTGAAGCAACGGGTGGTGCAGCGGGCCCTGAAGGATGTCCGCTACAATCCGAAGGTGGTCCGGCTGGACCGCAACCAGAAATCCTTCAAGCTGAGTTTCGAGCAGTTCTACGCAAAGCGCGTCAACAACGCCATGATCCGGCGCGGACAGAAGCTCGGCAAGACCTATGGCCGGATCTTCAAGGGCATCGAGCGCAAATACGGCGTTCCTGCTCCCGTGATCCTGTCGATCTGGGGCCTGGAGACCAATTACGGCAGCTTTTCCGGCAACATGCCGGTGCTTCAGTCGCTGGCCACGCTAGCCTATGACTGCCGCCGCGCCAGGTTTTTCACCAACGAGCTGGTCAACGCCCTGATCATCGTGCAGCGCCGGGACATGACGCCCGCCGAGATGAAGGGAGCCTGGGCCGGCGAAATCGGCCAGACCCAGTTTCTGGCCTCGTCCTACGTCAAATACGCTGTCGACTACGACCGCAACGGCCGCCGTGACCTGATCCGCTCCATCCCGGATGTGCTCGCCTCAACGGCAAACTACCTTGCCAAACACGGCTGGCGCCGGGGTCAGGGCTGGGCACCGGGCACTGCGAACTACAAGGTCCTGCAGAAGTGGAACAAGGCCGGCGTCTACGTGAAGGCGATCTCGGTCATGGCGGCCAAGATCGGCGGCTGAGGTGGACGTTCAGACTTGACAATATCTGCGGCTCAGGCAGCCTGATCCGTCATACGGTTGCAATCGCGGCGGCGCAAAATCCCTGCGTCAGTATGGCATGCGTCAGCAAGGCATGCGCCCTACGGGGACGCCGCCCCGCGAGAACACGCGGCCGCAGCCGAACAGGAGCATTGTCATGTCCATCTTGAAAGACGTATCCCTCTCGCGCCGCGGCCTGCTGACGGGAGCCGCCGCGACCGGCCTTGCCGCGGCCCTTCATCCTTATTCCGTGCTTGCGAGCGACGGCACCGCGCACATCCGGTTGATGGAAACGACCGACCTCCACGTTCATGTGTTTCCCTATGACTACTACGGCGACCGCCCGGTCGACACGGCGGGTCTTGCCCGCACGGCCACGCTGATCCGGCAGATCCGCGACGAGGCCACCAATTCGGTTCTCGTCGACAACGGCGACTTTCTGCAAGGCAATCCGATGGGCGACTTTGTCGCCTATGAGCGCGGCCTGCGCGACGGCGACGTCCACCCGGTCATCAAGGGCATGAATGTCCTGAATTTCGACGCCGCCACCCTTGGAAACCACGAATTCAACTACGGTCTGGACTTCATGATGAAGGTCCTGTCCGGCGCCAAATTCCCGGTCGTCTGCGCAAATCTGGTCAAGGGCACCACGCTCGCCGGCAACGCCCGCCAGGATTCCCTGTTCCTGAAGCCCTACGTGATCCTCGACAGGCAGGTCACCGACGGCGCCGGCAACAGCCATCCCCTCCGGATCGGCTTCATCGGCTTCCTTCCGCCGCAGATCATGAGCTGGGACCGCCGCCACCTGGAAGGCAGCGCCAACACCCGCGACATTGTCGATACGGCAAAGGCATTCGTGCCGGAAATGCGCGAACAGGGCTGTGATCTGGTGGTCGCGCTGTCCCATTCGGGTATCGATGCCGGCAGCGCCACCGACGGCATGGAGAATGCATCGCTGCACCTGGCGGCGGTCGAGGGCATCGACGCGGTCTTCACCGGCCACCAGCATCTGGTGTTCCCCGGTCCGGCCTATGAAGGCCTGCCGGGTGTCGACAGCCAGAAGGGAACCTTGTTCGGCAAACCCGCCGCCATGGGCGGTTTCTGGGGCTCCCATCTCGGGGTGATCGACCTCATGGTCGAGCGCGACGGCAACGGCTGGCGCGTCGCCAACTTCATGACCGAAGCCAGGCCAATCTATGAAAAGGAAGGCCGCACGGTCACGCCGCTCGTGGACAGCCAGCAGGATGTGCTCGACGCCGTGCGGGAAGATCACGAAGCAACGCTTGCCTATGTGCGCCGTCCGGTCGGCAAGACCTCGGCACCGCTGCATTCCTATTTCGCGCTGGTCGCCGACGATCCCAGCGTCCAGATCGTCTCCAGGGCACAGATCTGGTACATCGAACAGATGCTCAAGGGCACCGAATGGGAAGGCCTGCCGGTGCTGTCCGCCGCCGCGCCTTTCAAGGCAGGTGGACGCGGCGGTCCGGACTATTACACCGACGTGCCAGTCGGAGATGTTGCCATCCGGAACGTCGCGGATCTATATCTCTACCCCAACACGGTGCGCGCGGTCGCCATCAAGGGCAGCACCGTCAAGGACTGGCTCGAACGCTCCGCAGGCATCTTTTTGCAGGTGGAACCGGGCAAGGCCGACCAGCCGCTGATCAGTCCGGACTTCCCCAGCTACAATTTCGACGTCATCGACGGCATCACCTATGAGATCGACCTCACCCAGCCGTCTAAGTTCGACCCGAAGGGCGACCTGGTCAATCCCGAGGCCAGCCGCATCGTCAATCTGGCGTTCAACGGCGCGCCCCTTGATCCCGACCAGACCTTCGTGGTGGCCACCAACAACTACCGGGCCGGGGGCGGCGGAAATTTCCCCGGCATCACCGACGATGTCGTGGTTTTTGTCGGGCCCGACACCAACCGGGACGTTCTGGTCCGCTACATCGTGGACCAGGGCACGATCAACCCGTCCGCGGATGCCAACTGGGCCTTCCGTCCTGTCGCCGGCGCCACGGTGCTGTTCGAAACCGGCCCGGGCGGCGCGGAGCATGCCGCATCCGTGAAGGGCGTGCGGATCGAACCGGCCGGCGACGGCGCGGACGGTTTCGCGCAATACCGGATCACTCTCTGACCACACGGTCCCGGCAAGGGTCAGAGCAGCGGAAAACAAAAAACCTTCCCTGACAGGGAAGGTTTTGAAAGGAATTCAGGTTCGCCGAGCAAGCGGCAAACAGGCCGTTTTCTGGAAGTCAGTCGTCCCGGTACACTTTTTCCCGGCGCTCATGCGCCTCCTGGGCTTCGATCGACAAGGTCGCGATCGGACGGGCCTCAAGGCGCCTGAGAGAGATCGGCTCACCGGTCTCTTCGCAGTACCCGTAACTCCCGTCCGCAATACGCTCCAGGGCGTCATCGATCTTGGAGATCAGCTTGCGCTGACGATCCCTGGCCCGCAACTCGATGGAGCGGTCCGTTTCTGACGACGCGCGGTCCGCGAAGTCGGGATGATTGGTGTTTTCTTCCTGAAGATTTGTGAGCGTTTCCTTGCTCTCTTTCAGGATCTCGTCTTTCCAGGCAAGCAGCTTGTTTCGAAAATATTCGCGCTGCCCGTCATTCATGAACGGCTCGTCTTCTGAGGGTCGATATTCAGACTCAATTTCAACCGACATCGATAGCTCCGGATTCCCGTTATGCCGGGCGCAATATATAGCCGGTTCCGTCAGCCTACAACGGTTCATTTATTAAAAAAGGCAGAATGGAAAACCTATATCTTTCAGAGCCTTGCGTAAATTTCAAACGATTTCACGGCAAAATTGAACCGTTTCGCACACCTGTCAGTCCGTGAATCGGCCGAGCTTGGCCAATTCGACTTTGACCCGCAATTCGATCTCTTCCAGCACCGAATCGATCTGTTGGTCACCGCTTGGCGGACGGCTCGCAACCTGACTGGCGAGCAGTTCCAGTCGGTCCTCGGAGACCTGGCCTGCCAGCAGATCGGTCTTCACCGACTCCAGCGTGTCGAGCAGCGAGTGGCCATGCCGCGTGGCCCGGGAACGGCGTTCGGCGCGTTCATCCACTTCCTGCAGGGCCAGCAGCGCATCCATGCCCTGGATTGCCGCCCCGCCCGCGGTCTGTGACGAGTGCGCAACTTCCGCGCCCATGTCCGGCGCGAACTGGTCCGCTCCCGCGGAAGCCTTCTTCTTTGCGCCTTTCCCCTGCACACCGGTAATGGGTTTGTTGCTGGTGATACGCATCATCGACCTTTCAGTAGGAATGACGGCAATCGTGACCTGATCACGGCAACGCCTGTCAGTTTCTGCCGGGAAGGGTAAATGAGTCCTTGTGACGGAGGCAATATTTGCCGGGCCACACACACAACTCTTTAACCCGTCTCAACAGTTTTGCGTGGATAGGCTGGCAATGATAGCAGCATTTGGCGCAGAATCCGGTCAGATTGTGTGAAAGAACCGTATTCACCGGAAAAGTGGCACGGCTCTCGCATTGCAAAAGCCCAGACAGGACCTCCGGCACAGCTGGCCGGACTTCAAAATGGCGGACCAGAATTAGCTAATGCGATATCTCGGTGAAAAGATTTCCGGAAAAGTCGGTCGGCGCGTGCTCGCTGCCGCAGCCCTGGCATTTGGACTGGTCGCGGTGCTGGTTCCGGCGCACGCCGCGTCACGGATCAAGGACATTGCCGATTTCGAGGGCATTCGTGAAAACCAGCTGATCGGTTACGGCCTGGTCGTCGGTCTGAACGGCACCGGCGACTCCCTGAACAACTCTCCCTTCACCCAGCAGAGCCTGCAGGCCATGCTGGAGCGGCTGGGCGTCAACACCCGCAACGTCGATCTCAACACCGATACCGTTGCCGCCGTGATGGTAACGGCCAACCTGCCGCCCTTTTCCACCCAGGGCACGCGGATCGACGTGAATGTCAGTTCCCTCGGAGATTCAGAATCCCTGCAAGGCGGAACACTGCTTGTGACCCCCCTGGTCGGTGCGGACGGTGAAGTCTACGCCATCGCGCAGGGCTCTGTTGCCATCGGCGGGTTCTCGGCCCAGGCGGACGCGGCCTCGGTCGTTCGCGGCGTGCCCACGGCCGGCCGCATCGCCAATGGCGGCCTGGTCGAGCGGGAGTTGGACTTCAAGCTCGCCTCGCTAACCACGCTGAGACTGGCCCTGCGCAACCCCGACCTGACCACCGCACGGCGCGTCGCGCTGTCCATCAACGAACTGATCGGCCTGCCGACCGCCGAACCGCTTGATCCGGCAACCGTGCGCCTGGATCTGCCGCAGCAGTATGACGGCAACATCGTCGATCTTCTGACCGATATCGAGCAGCTCATCGTCGAGCCGGATCTTGCCGCCCGCATCGTGATTGACGAGAACTCCGGCATCATCGTGATGGGCCAGGACGTAAAAGTGTCCATGGTGGCCGTTGCCCAGGGCAACCTGACGGTGACGATCGCGGAAACCCCTCAGGTCGTGCAGCCTCTGCCGTTCGCGAACGGCGAGACCGCCGAGGTGCCGCGTTCGGAAGTCACGGTCAACGAGGACGGCACGAAACTCGCGATCGTTCCGGAGACAGTCACCCTGAAACAGCTTGTCGACGGCCTGAACGCCCTCGGGATCGGACCGCGCGACATGATTTCCATCCTGCAGGCGATCAAGGCTTCCGGCGCCCTGCAAGCCGATATCGAGGTGCTGTGATGATGCAACAGGTCTCGCCCCAGATGACAACCGCTGCGCTTCAGTCCGACCCGCAGGACGCCCTGCGCGGGGTCGACCGCAGCAACAAGTCCGCCGTCCGGGATGCGGCCGTGGAATTTGAGGCCGTGTTTCTCAACACCATGCTCCAGAGCATGTTCACCGGCCTTGACGAGGGCGGCACCTGGGGCTCAGGCCACGGGGCGGATGCCTGGCAGAGCCTGTTGATCGACGAATACGCACGCTCCATCGCCGAAACCGGCGGCATCGGCCTCGCCGACAGCGTGGAACGCGAACTGCTTGCATTGCAGGAGGGGTCACGATGACCGCACAACCCAACGCCAATACCTTTCCCTTTTCACTCGAGCGGCCCAACAGCCAGCCGGATGCGGAGAGTTTCTGTTCCGCCCTGTCCGGCACCATGGAAGCGCTGCTTTCGGTCATTGAGATGGAAACGGATCTGGTGCGGGCGGGCAAGCTCAAGGAAGCCGGCGAATTGCAGCCGGACAAGGCGCGCCTGATCCACGAATACACGCGCGGCATGATGACCGCCAAGGACCATGCGGTTGCACTGGGCAACCTGGCCCCGGCCGCGACGCAGAACCTGCGCCGCCAGCACGGCGAATTTCAGCCGGTCCTGCGCATCAATCTGGCGGTTCTTTCCACCGCGCGCGATGTCGCCGGTTCCATCGTTTCCACGGTTGCCAAGGTGGCCGGGGCCAGGAACCCAACCGCGCCGACCACCTATGGCAGCAACGGCTCGGCGCCCACAGGCCCGCAATCGGCTCGCGGGATCGCGATCAACCAGTCGCTTTAGGCAGCGCTCACGATCAGCGCGTCGAAGACGGTGCCCCCCCCAACGCAGGTCGAGCGCGGGAGGCGGCCGGACAGGCCGCTGATGGGTGGCGTCTCCTGGTTTGGCCCGGCCATGTGAAAGCTGCTGATACCCTTTGAAATGGCGCCGGAGGGTACAAGACGACATTTTGGAACGGCTCCAGACGGATAAGCCGGGTTCGCTAAAATTCTAATCATTCCGTGAACGGAACATTCATTCCCTTACGTTAAGTTGGGCCTTGAACGGGTAATCGTATCAACCGCCCGGAGGGAATGATGCTGGACACGGGATTGGCCCGGCCGCCATCGCCGACCTACACGGCGATCACGCCGGCAACACGGGCTTCGGAACAGAACGAGCCGTCCTCCAAGACGGAATTGCCGGTCGAAGAAACGGTAACGCCGTCGACGGAAACGGACAACAGCCAGAGATCCGCGAACAACGAACGCGATCAACGTTCGCTTGCCGAGCAGCTTGCGCCGACCGTCGAACGCCAGAACGTGATCGATCCGGACAGTGAAAGCCTCGTCTACGTCGCGACCAACACGGAAACGGGTCAGGTCGTTCGACAAATTCCGAGCGAAACACTGTTGCGCATGCGTGCCTATGCGAAAACCGTCGAAACGCAACAGACGCAGGAACCGGCTCAGCCGTTCCAGCGCGTCGTCTGACACTGCACAACACCAGCCGCGACAAACAAGTCACCGCCTGACAGTGTCTCAAGGTGCGCTCCGGCCCACCTGACAGCTCCCGGCTGCTCGAACGGCGACATGATCTGTCCGCCAGGCCATGTCGCACCAGGCCGGTTGGTTTCCCCCTTCCCCCGCCGCAGGCAATCCGGAAAGTCGACATCCGGCGGTTTCCAGTTCCTTCCGCCTGTTCCGGGCCCCTCCCCGATTTGCCAACCCCGTTTCGCCAGGCTCGTTTGTCTCCCCAGTTTTGCCGGCTCCGTTTTTCCAGCCTTGCAAAGCGCCCGCGCAAGCCTGCCCGCACTATTTCTTCCGGCCGGCCGGTTTCGATCCGGCTGTCCGAAAGACCCCTGTTCTGGTGAGTGGGACAGCGAGCCGCCGGGACGCGTTAAGACCTTTGGCGCAAAGGCGCCGGTTCTGACCGGATTGCGACCGCACGCGGGGGATTTCCCCGCCCGATCGACGGGCTTGGGGCACACCGGCAGGCAAACAGGTCGAATCTTCCAGGCATTTGAAATCAAAAGCTTTTACGGAATCGACCTTCAGCTTTACTTAGGCAGTTTTACGGGCTGTTAAGGTTAACATGTGCTAACCACGTTTCTTTAGAAATTGTTTCAGCAAACCACGGATAGATGAGCGCCGGATCCAGGAAGGATCCTTGTATCTTGTACTCCTAGAAAGGAAACATTGTGAGCGATATCACTCTCTCCAGCGCAGTTCGCGCAAACCTGAACACCCTTCAGTCCACCGCCGATTTCATGTCCGATGTCCAGAACAAACTGGCCACCGGTAAGAAAGTGAACTCCGCACTGGACAATCCGAACAGCTTCTTCACGGCTTCCGGCCTGACGTCCCGTGCAAACGACCTGTCCACTCTGCTGGACGACATGGGCCAGTCGGTTCAGACCCTGAAGGCTGCGGATGAAGGTATCTCCAGCATCACCAAGCTGGTTGAATCCGCCAAGGCGAAAGCCAACCAGGCGCTTCAGTCCCAGAGCCAGTACGAACGCAAGCAGTTTGCGGGCCAGTACAACGACCTCCTCACCCAGATCGAAGATCTGGCCAAGGATTCCGGCTACAAGGGCAAGAACCTGCTCGCCGGTGACGGCAACGAGCTCACCACGATCTTCAACGAAGACTCCACGTCCAAGCTGAAGATCGACGCAGTCGACTACACCGACAGTTCCCTGTCCACCGGCCTGAACCTTTCGGATCTGGAAGAAGGCCAGGGCGCGACGACTTCGTTCACCCTGCAGGGCGGCAAGTCCACCATCACCCTGACGGACGGCACCACGACGCTGAACTCCAGCTCCACGCTGTCTGATTCCAACGTGATCTCCACCACGACCACTCTGGAATTCGTGAACGCGATCGAATCCCCGAACGCTGTCATTGGCGGCTCCGGGTCGGTGACCGCCGGCGCAAGTGTTCAGGACCTGGTTGACGGACTGAACGACATTGCAGGTGTTCGTGCCGAGTTTGACGACACGTCCGGTGAACTGACCATCTACAGTGATCAGGACTTCCACATCTCGGATACGGTTGACACGCACTCCGCTGCCCTGTCGACCTTCGAAGTCGCAGCAACGGCACTGGCCACCTCCACGTCGCTTCTGGCCGATACCGGTTCGTTCGCAGTTGGTGACACGCTGACGCTGACCGACGGCAACGGCTTTGAACTTGGTGCTCTGGAAATCGAAGACGACACCTCCGTTGACGACCTGGAAAACTTCGTCAATGACTTCCAGGGTGTATCGGCATCGTTCAACTCCTCTTCGGGGCGTCTGGACATCACCTCCGAGGTCGACCTGTCCCTGACCAGTGACAACGATGACTTTGCAAGTGACGGCTTCACGGCCAACACCTCCGGTGTTTCGCTTTCAGCGATCTCCGACAGTGGCTTTGCAACGGATTCCGACATCAACCGCACGGTTGACCGTCTGAACACGGCGCTCAGCTCCCTGCGGACACAGGCGTCTGAATTCGGTACCAATCTCTCCATCGTGGAAAACCGTCAGGACTTCACCAAGAACCTGATCAACACTCTGGAAGAAGGTTCCGGCCTCCTGACCCTGGCAGACACCAACGAGGAAGGTGCGAACCTTCTTGCTCTGCAGACACGTCAGAGCCTGGCATCCACCTCGCTGTCCTTCGCGGCACAGGCGGATCAGAACGTTCTGCGTCTCTTCTAAGAACGAAGACGACAAAAAACACGGGAAAGCGGGCTTCGGCCCGCTTTTTCTTTTTTGGGGTCCGGCCCCTGCGAACCGGTGCCCAATCGCGCCAATCAGCCTGCCCCCCTGCCCGTGACAGCCGCAGACGCAGCCTCAGACGCAGATCTCGGCGCATAAACGCCTTGTGCTTCCAGTCCGCAAAAGGCGGATCCGGCAGAACAACAAGCGCCCGTCAAAAAAATTTTCCGATTCCTCTGTCCGGAGCCGTCTCGCTTCGGCCGGCCCATCAGATTCAGCGGAAATCCGCGCCCGCAGCAGGGACATCTGCCGGCCATCGCCGCTTTTCGGCATTTATCACAATGCGATTTCCACGACCCGCGCAGCCTCGATAAACGCAGCGTCCTTCGCGATTCCTGGCAGGCATCGACAGCACGACAACGCTCTGCCAATCCCAAAATTCAAGCGCTTAACCATTGATTAAGGTTAACGGAGAATGATCGTCCTCAACCTGCTCAGGAAGAGCAGTCGTACATTGTGACCCAGGAAAGGGATATTCAGATGGCGGACATTACTCTGTCTGCTGCCGTAAGGCAGAACCTCCTCACTCTTCAATCCACCGCTGATTTCATGGCAGGCGTCCAGAACAAACTGGCCACCGGTTTGAAGGTCAATTCCGCGCTGGACAATCCGAACAGCTTCTTCACGGCTTCCGGCCTGAACTCCCGCGCCAGCGACCTGTCCACCCTCCTGGAAGACATGGGCCAGTCCTTGCAGACCCTGAAGGCAGCCGACAAGGGCATCCAGACCATCACGGATCTGGTCGAGACCGCCAAGGCAAAGGCCAACCAGGCCCAGCAGACCCAGAGCCAGTATGAGCGCAAGCAGTTTGCCGAGCAGTACAATGGCCTGCTCGAGCAGATCGAAGATATCGCGAAGGACAGCTCCTACAAGGGCAAGAATCTTCTCGCCGGCGAAGGCAACGACCTCACCACAATCTTCAACGAGGACTCCACGTCCAAGCTGAAGATCGACGCGGTCGACTACACCGACTCCTCTCTGTCCACTGGTCTGAACCTTTCGGATCTGGAAGAAGGCCAGGGCGCGACGACCTCGTTCACCCTGCAGGGCGGCAAGACCACCATCACCCTGACGGACGGCACCACGACGCTGAACTCCAGCTCCACTCTGTCTGATTCCAACGTGATCTCCACCACGACCACTCTGGAATTCGTGAACGCGATCGCATCCCCGAACGCTGTCATTGCCGGTGCCGGTACGGTGACCGCAGGTGCGACAGTTCAGGAGATGGTTGACAGCCTGAACGGCATTGCAGGTGTTCGTGCCGAGTTTGACGACACGTCCGGTGAACTGACCATCTACAGTGATCAGGACTTCCACATCTCGGATACGGTTGACACGCACTCCGCTGCCCTGTCGACCTTCGAAGTCGCGGCAACGGCACTGGCCACTTCCACGTCGCTTCTGGCCGATACCGGTTCGTTCGCGGTTGGCGACACGCTGGCACTGACGGACGGCAACGGGTTCGAACTCGGCTCACTGGAAATCGAGGACGACACGACGGTCGATGATCTCGAGAATTTCATCAGTGACTTCAATGGTGTTGACGCGGCCTTCAACACATCCTCGGGCCGCCTGGACATCACCTCCGAAGTCGACCTGTCCCTGACCAGTGACAACACTGATTTCGCTTCCGACGGCTTCGCAGTCAACACGAGCGGCGTCAGTTTGTCGGCAATATCCGACAGCGGGTTCGCGACCGACTCCGACATCAGCCGGGTTGTCGACCGCCTGAACACCGCTCTCGGCAACCTGCGCTCCCAGGCGTCCGAATTCGGTACCAACCTGTCCACTGTAGAGATCCGTCAAGACTACACAAAGACGATGATCAATACTTTGCAGGAAGGTGCAGGACTTCTGACCCTGGCCGATACCAACGAGGAAGGCGCGAACCTCCTGGCCCTGCAGACCCGTCAGCAGCTTGCCTCGACGTCCCTGTCCTTCGCCTCTCAGGCCGATCAGACAGTGCTATCCCTCTTCTAGGAAAGCAAGAATCAGCCGCGCGGCTGATTCACCAAAACGGCACCTGGAAACGGCGGATCATTGGTCCGCCGTTTTCGTTTTCAAACGCAAGCGTACTTTGGAAACATCGATTTTCTGCATATTTTCAATGTCTTGCAAGAAACCTTTTGGTAACTTTTATTTACAGTAAGTTAACCTGCGCATCAGTGATTAACTTTCTATTCAGATTTGCGACGAGGGCACATGGCTCGACCTTGCGGTCTTGCAAGCCACTCGTGGTGTACTGAATAGGAAACGGTGAAGTCTGATGCCTGATATTGTTCTTTCAAGTGCCGTCCGGGACAATCTCCTGTCACTTAAACAGACGGCTGACCTGCAGTCGATCACGCAGACGCGGCTGGCGACCGGCCTCAAGGTCAACACCGCGCTCGACAATCCCAACTCCTTTTTCACCGCACAGTCCCTGAATGACCGGGCCAGCGACCTGACCAAGCTGCTCGACAACATGGGACAGGGCGTCCAGACCATCCGGGCCGCGGACAAGGGCATCACGTCGATCACGAAGCTGGTCGAGACAGCCAAGGCAATGGCCAATCAGGCGCTGCAGACCTCGAGCGAATACGAGCGCAAGCAGTTCACGGCCCAGTACAACGATCTGCTTGAGCAGATCGAGGACATGGCGCGGGATTCCAGCTACAAGGGCAAGAACCTTCTGGCCGGTGCCGGCAACGAACTGGAAGTCATCTTCAACGAGGACAGCACGTCCAACCTGACGGTCGATCCGGTCGATTTCACGGACACCTCGCTGGATGACGGGCTGAACCTGGACGATCTCGATCCCGGTGGCACCGGCACGTCCTCCTTCAATCTTTACGGCGGCACCACGCAGTTGACTCTCACCGGCTTGCAGGCGTCGTCGAACCTGAGCGATCTGGGCGACTGGTCTGTCGGCGACGTGGTCACGGTGACCGACTCCTCCGGGACCACCAACCTCTCGATCGGCACGACGATCACCACCGTGCAGGATTATGTCGACGCCCTGAACGATATGAGTGGGGTTCATGCGAGCTTCGACGAAGATACCGATTCGATCACCATCGTGTCCGGCCTCGACAATCCGCTTTACGTTTCCAAGGACGCGGCCGGTGGCGGCACGGCCACCGACGGTGGCGCAACCGGCGGCACGACATCGACGCTGTCGGTCACCCCGCTGAGTTCGACCGCCACCCTGATCTCCTCCGGTGGCTTTCAGGCAGGCGACACGATCACAATCACCGACGGCAACGGCTTCGAACCGGCCTCGCTAGAACTGGATGACGAAACGACCGTCAGCGATCTGGTCACCTTCATGGATAACGTGAAGGGTCTGGACGCCACCTTCTCCGGCGGCGGCATCAGCCTGATCGGCGAGGTCTCCTTCAGCATCTCAAGCGACAACGTCGACTTCAACCGGATGACGCTGGGCAGCGCCACGAGCACGGTGGACCTGGCGGCGGCGGCTTCCGAGTTCAAGACCGACACGGATATCAACCGGACCCTTCAGGCGATCAACGCGGCCCTGGACGAGCTCCGGTCAGCAGCCCGGCAAATGGGCACGGCGCTCTCCACGGTGGAGATCCGAACGGATTTCACCGAGAACCTGATCAATACGCTTGAAGTCGGCGCCGGTGAACTCACCATTGCGGACATGAACGAGGAAGGGGCCAACATGCTGGCCCTGCAGACACGTCAGCAGCTCTCGTCAACCGCTCTGTCGCTTGCGAACCAGGCGGACCAGAGTGTTCTCAGCCTGTTCGGTTAACATCGAGGGCTTGTATCATTAAGGTATCGAGGACACTCGTTAACTGTTTCGTTAACGTTTTACAGCGATACTCATGCGTGGAGGTCACGGAATGGCGCTCAAGGTCGAGCTGAAACCGGGCGAACGGATTATCATTGGCGACAGTGTGATCACCAATGACAATCAGCGAACCCGCCTTTTTATCGAAGGCCAGGCTCCCATTCTGCGTGAGAAGGACATTCTTACGCCGGCCACCGCCGATACACCGGCCAAACGGGTCTATCTGGCCGTTCAGCTGATGTATCTGTCAACGGACATAGAGAGAATTCAGGAGAACTACTTCACTCTTGTCAATGACATTGTAAAGGCCGCGCCGAGCACGATCCCCTATGTTACCAGGATTAGTAACGCCATTCTAACCGGCGCCTTCTATAAAGCACTGAAAGAAGCACGTAAGCTCATTGAGTATGAAGGGACGCTGATAAGCCATGTACAAACAGGCAGCGCAGGCTTACCAGAAAGCGAGCCAGGTGGCAGTGTCACCGAGGGAGCTGGAAGCGAATCTGCTGATGAAAGCCGCAGCCCGGCTTCAGTTGATCAAGGATGAATGGGACGACTCTTCCCTGGCGGAAAAAGACGACGTACTGGTCTACAACCGCAAGCTCTGGACGATCCTGGTGACTTCGGCCACCAGCGTCGAGAGTGAATTGCCGCAGGACATCAAGAACAACATAGCCTCTCTGGGCGTGTTCGTGTTCAAGCAGACCATGGCGATCATCACGTCCGACAACGTCACCAAGGTCGGTGTTCTCATTAACATCAACCGGGCGATTGCCGAGGGTCTGAGGTCCCGGCCGGAATAATTTGAATACACGCAATCCGATGAACAAAAGGCCGGCGCATCCGCGACCGGCCTTTTTTGTTGCCTCCGGCCCGGGCCGGAATTGCGTCAGTCACACGGACTGTCAGAGATAATCGGACAGGGTCAGGTTGAAGACGATCGACGAGGCCTGATAGGAGACTTCGATATTTGTCTTCAATTGAAGGATCTCCGCAGCGATAAGGTCCTGATCTATCCCCTCGATTTCCGCAATGGTGCCTTCATAGGTGTTTTTCATCTGCACATGCCGGTCGCCGGTCAGCGACACGGTCCGGTGGGTGATCGCGATGTCCGTCGCGATATCGACGATCCCTGACTGGTCAACGCCCGGCGGGTGCAATGTGGTTCTCAGGTTGGTCGACAAGGCGTTGTAATATTCCTCGTCGACCTGTGTTCCGCCGGAGAAATCCGCGGCGACGAACGCCGCCAGTGACTGAACCAGCTCCCTGAGCGGGGTCTCGTTCGCGCGAACGCCGTAGTCCACTGTCAGATTGCTGTCGACCACCGCGCTCTTGTCGTCACGCGGGTCCGTGGTCGTGGTGTTCCGGCCGGTATACCATTCCACCGTGGTCGCGCCGCCAGCCATCAGGGCTGTCGCCGTATCATAGGGAGGCCCGTCGATACGTTGCGGCTCTTCGCCGTTGTAGGTACTGAAGAACTCCTCCGCCGCCCACTCGTCGGAAACGGCCCGCAGGGTGGTCTGGGCCTGGTTCTCGATCTCGGCTTCCAGCAGGTCGCGCAGGTTTTGCGCGGTTTCTTCCAGATCCGCGCCGATCGCGAAGGTTCCGTCGGCTTCGTTCGTGGTCGCCGCCGTGAACTCGACCATGATCGATTCCGCATGATCGGGCGGCAGGGTCAGCTCCAGAGAAATCGTTTCCCCGAGTTCCGGCTGCCCCGTGAACTGGATATCGACGCTGTCGGGATCCGCCGCCAGCGGCCCGGTGACCGTCACGTTGGACAGTGTCGAGGTGACGGCGGCAATGTCGAAGCCGAAGTCGTGGGCACCATCCTCGGAAATGGTGAACGTGGAATCCGTCGGCACAATGCCGGCATAGTTGGTCACAAGGGCCGACGTGTCTGTCCGGCCATTGTTTCCCGCGCCGAGATTGGCCGATGCAAACTCGCTGATATAGCTGCGCAGACCGTCCAGCCCCCCTGCCCCGTCCAGGATCGTGTCCATGGTGGCGACCGGGTCATTCACCGCGTCCGTGCCGCCGAACACGTAGTAGCCGGCCACTTCCGAATTCAGAATGTTGAGCGTTTCGGTGAGCAGCAGCTCCGCCCGCGACTGGGTCTGGGTCTGACCGTCGGACTGCATCACGAAGTCATTGGTATCCAGGGCGGATTTTGCGTCCTGCCGGAGATCCTCCAGCCGGTCGAGCGCCATGTTTGCCGTTTCAAGATGCAGGTTGGCGACCGTGATGGTGTGCTCGTAGGTCTCGATCATGCTGACCTTCTGGGTCAGCTGGATGTCGAGGAGGCGGCGGTCGCCGACTTCCCCGAAGGTCGTCCCGACCTTGCCGCGGGCAAGCTGCGTGGTCTTTTCCGTCAGCTTGTCGTTCAGCTCGCCAAGCTGCTGGGTCAGATAACTCCGGGACGTGGTGATATTGGAAATGGCCATGACGCACCTAACCCTTAAACGATGTTCAGGAGCTCGTCGAAGAGCTCGTTGATGGTCTGCATGACGCGCGCATTGGCTGCGTAGGCGTTTTCAAGCTGGACCATGAAGGCAAGTTCCGCATCCAGATCGACCGCGTAGCTCTCCTCGTAGCGGATCGCCAGGTTCATCGTCAGTGCTTCTTTGGAATCCGCGTAGGTCGCCGCATCCTCGGCCTGGTTTCCCTGAAAGGCGACGGTCTGGTTGACGAAGTCGAGGACAGTGCCCTGGAACGGAGAGGAAGACGTGCCGATCCCCGAACCGGGGTCGTAATAGGTCGTTGCCGTGGTCATCGCTTCTGACAGATACTTGACCCTTGCAGGATCGTTGGCGGTGTTGGCAGACGGTGTCGTCTGGTAGTTCACCAGCAGCGCGCTGTCTGCGAGAAGGTCCGGATTGACACTGATCGCATTGGCGTAACCGATCCGCTGGCCACCATCTTCCAGCGCGTCGGTGAAGAGTTCCGGTGCGTCCCGGCTGTCGACAAAGATCGCCAGACCGAGGCCCTGATCGCTGTTCGCCGTCACCGTGACATCCGCGGTCAGGCTCTCGACGGTTGTCGGCCCGCCGGTGTCGCCAAGGACACGCAGTTCGTCCGAGCCATTGTTGCTGACCTGAAGCCCTGTTGCACCGAGCGCGGTGATGATATCGGCGATATAGGTTGCCGGCGTCCCGCTCGAGATATCGATCCCGAAGACGGTGTCGTCCGGATTGGGCGTCGCGGAATTGTCGAGCGGCAGCAATGCCGGATCGTCAACACCGACCAGCGTCACGGTCTGCGCCGCACCGCTGGTATCGGTATATTCGACTGTGATGGTGTTGCCGGACTGAAGCGCCGAAACATCCAGATCGAAACCGTCGTCGAGACCGACGGTCACCGCCGTGCTTTCCACCGTGACATTGGAAAAGGCCAGGGAGACCTCGGCCGCGATCGTATCCAGCTGCGCCTGGGCTTCAAGGAGAATGTCGTCCCTGAGTTCGGCGGTCGCAACCATGACACCCGAGCGCGAACCTGAAATCAGGTCGAAGGTCGTCCCCCCCGGTGTCGTCACATACACCGAGTTTCCGCTCTCACCGGGTTGCAGCGAATGCGTTTGCGAGAAGCTCAGGGTCGAGGCCTTGTTGTCCGCGTAAAGCTGCTGGCCGTCGGCTGTCTGGATGAAGAGCGTTTCGTTCGCGCCCTTGGAGATGTCGACATCCAGATATCCGGAAAGCTGTTCCACGAGCCTGTCGCGCTCGTCTTCCATGTCCACCGTCGAAATGCCGGACTGCGCCGCATCCCGGATGGCGGCATCGATATCCTCGATGCTGCCGAGCAGACCGTTGACGCTGTCCGCCTGGCTGGCCAGCGCATGATCGGCTTCCTGACGCAGGTCGGTAATCTGCTGGTAGGATGCATTCAATTCACGCGCGAAGGCGTCGGCCACCGCGATCACGTCGCTCTGGGCGGCGTAATTGCCCGGATCATTGACCAGAATAGACAAGGAGGAAGCCAGGTCGCCCGCCAGCGACGTCAGGTTGCTCTTGTCGTCAAGCGTCCCGAAGATGTCGTCAAGCCGGTCGGTGAAGTTCGAGATCTGCCTTGAGTAGTTGGTATCCGCCAGGGAGTTGAAATAGTCGGTCTGGATCTGCTCGTCGACAATCCGGCGGACTTCCGCGGCATTCATGCCCGCGACATTGCCCGACCCGTCGAAAAAGACGTTGGCGGAGATGGTTTTCTTGGAATACCCGACCGTGTCAGCGTTGGCGATGTTGGTCGCGGTCACGTCCAACTGGCGCTGATTGTAAGTGATTCCGAAAACCGCCGTATTCATGGCGCTGGTCAATCCCATGGCGGCTTCTCCTTCGTGAAACGCGACTAGGCCGGAGAGACCGGCGGGTCAGGCCCGCCGGTCCGTTTTGTTACCTGACCATGTTCAGGGCATCGTCGAGCATCTCGTCCGCCGACGTGACGATCCTCGAATTCGCGGAATAGGCCTGCTGGGTGATGATCAGCTTGGAGAATTCATCCGCGATATCGGCGTTCGACAGTTCCAGGTTGTTGGACAGGATCTGTCCGCCCCCGCTCAGGTCGGCTTCGCCGGACGAGGTCGTTGCCGAGAACGCCGCACCATCGACGCGCTGGAGGTTCTGTTCGGCCTCGAACGTCGCCAGCGGGATTTCATAGACCGCACGTTGCTGGCTGTTGGAATAGTTTGCGATCACCCGGCCCGATTCATCCACCGCAACGCTGGTCAGTTCACCGGCCGCATAACCGTCCTGATCAAGCGAAACGGAACTGGCCGTGCCGTCCGGGTCCGAATACTGGGTCAGGGATCCGTTGGCGAACGAGAACTCGACATTGGCGGCCGTGGTGCTGCCGATCGTCAGCGAGGCGACGGTGAACCCGTCGCTGGTGCCGTTCACGGCGCCGATCACGCCCGCGGTCATTCCGCTCAGGGCACCGGTTGTATCGAATTCGACATCGCCGACATCATACCAGGCGTTGGTTACATCGCCGCCGGACCCGATGTACATGGACCATGTGTCGGCCACGGGACCGACGGAATCATAGTTCAGCGTCTTGGCGTAGCGGACCTCGACGTTCATTGCGGTTCCGTTTTCATTGTAGATCGTGATCGACCCGCCGGAAATGGAACTGTCGAGGAAGTCCTGCTCGTCCGCAACGGCGACGTTGCCCGCACCGACAGCGGCGGCCAGCAGGGCCGTGTCTTCGTCCGTGCCGTCATAGTCCTCGGTATCGGGAACACGCGGCAGGTTGGCCTGGTAGTCGACCGCTGTTGTAGCGGAGGCCGCCAGAGGCTGGTTTTCGATCTGGACAACCGTCGGAGCATCACCGATCGCATTGCCCGTATCCGGATCAAGTTCGAACCCCTGCAGGTAATACCCTGCCGCGTTGATCAGGTAGCCTTCCTTGCTCCGCTCGAAATCACCGCCACGCGTATAGTAGGTTTCCTCGGCGAATGTGGTCGACCCGTCGACCACGTCCGAAGCCTTGGTGACGACGAAGTAGCCTTCGCCGTTGATGGCCATGTAGGTATCAACATCAACGGACGTGATGTCGCCCTGCACCGTGTTCGTCGCGCGGGAGGTGGCGAAGGTGGTTCCGGAGACCTGCTGGGCCTGGATCGCCCCGCCTCCGGACACCATGTCGGAGAATGTCGTATCAAGCCGCTTGTAGCCACTCGTCTGCGAGTTGGCGACGTTACCTGAAATGTTCTCCAGAGCCGTGGCCTGCGCCGCCAGTCCGGAGACGGCCGAATTAATAGCCCCATAAATACCCATTTTCGGTCCTCTTTATAGATTGGGCACTGCTGACCCGGGCATGCGCCCACAATCGGCCTGTTCACGCAAAGCCCGTGCCAACCCCAAGAGAAGATGCATTAATTAAACAATTTCAATAAGTTAAAAGAACAATTCCGCTGAAGAATCCGCCCTAACGCCCCGGCAAGCACCGCCCTGCCGGGCAATTTCTTCCCCGCCTGATCGGCAAGTCTGTCCCTTTCGGATTGCACCGGGACCCCTGCCTTTTAATGGCTTGCGTCGCCGGTCCCGGCCTGCCACCTTGCGCCGGAATGACGAGGAATGGACGGCCACATGCGTTTTGAAGGAACTGCAGACTACATAGCGACGGAGGACCTGCGGATTGCGGTCAATGCGGCCGTCGCGCTCGAGCGCCCCCTCCTGATCAAGGGCGAGCCGGGCACCGGCAAGACGGTCCTTGCCGAACAGGTGGCAGGTGCCCTGGAGGCGCCTCTGATCGAATGGCATGTCAAATCGACCACCAAGGCCCAGCAGGGCCTTTATGAATACGATGCGGTGTCGCGCCTGCGGGACAGCCAGCTGGGCGATGAGCGTGTTCGGGACATCAACAACTACATTCGCAAGGGCAAGCTCTGGGAAGCCTTCGACGCGCCCGTGAAGCCGGTCCTGCTGATCGACGAGATCGACAAGGCGGATATCGAGTTTCCCAACGATCTGCTGCTGGAACTCGACCGGATGGAGTTTCACGTCTACGAGACCGGCGAGACCGTGCGCGCGAAACAGCGTCCGGTCGTGATCATCACCTCGAACAATGAAAAGGACCTGCCGGACGCGTTCCTGCGCCGCTGCTTCTTCCATTTCATCAAGTTCCCGGATGCCGACACCATGACGGAAATCGTGGAAGTTCATTTCCCCGGGATCAAGCAAAGGCTCCTGTCTGAAGCCCTGCGGCTGTTCTACGATGTCCGCGATGTCCCGGGCCTGAAGAAAAAGCCCTCGACATCGGAACTGATCGACTGGATCAAGCTGCTTCTGAACGAGGACGTTGACCCTGAAACGCTTCGTCAACAAGATAGTGCCAAGCTGATTCCGCCGCTGCATGGCGCGCTGCTGAAAAACGAACAGGATGTTCACCTGTTCGAACGGCTCGCGTTCATGGCACGCAGGGAAAGAAGCTAGAACGGTCCTTGTCCGCCCGGAGGCGGGCAAACTGCTCTGAAATCGAGCGTCCGCTCAACCGTCGGCTGATCCGCCGGGCTGAGCGGGCATCCGCCGTTCCGGCGACACGGGAGACCGTCTTGATGCGACTGGCCGCATTGATATCTGTTTTCGCCGCCGTCGGCCTGTTGACCGGTCCAGGTGGCCTCGCCTGTGCCCAGGTTCCGCCCGAAAAGGATGCCGGCTGGCAGAGCGATGTCGGCGGCCTGCGCCATTTCACGGGTCTGCGCTGTCCCGACATGATCGGCTCCTACTACCGGATCAAGGTGATGGAAGGCAACGAGGTCAGCCTCGCCGGCTGCATCTATACCGGCCGCGACGGTGTCACCGCCGTGCTGCGCAAGCATATCGAGGGCAGCGGCCGGCGCGAAGCCCTCGCCTTTTCCAGAAGTTACAAGGCGGCGGGTTTCGAGCCGATCAAGCTGTCGGGCGCGGCCGCTTCCGGCATTTCCTTTCGTACGCGCAGCTGGACGCCGACCAGTCTGTGCGAGACCCTGTGGTACTTTTCGGGCGCGAAGGCGGACTTTACCCTTTGGCTGTCCTATACGCTGCCGACCCAGGAAATCGAGGTCGGCCCGGCCGTGGCCGCCTTCACCGGGGCCCTTGCCAGCCAGAACTGACCCCGGCCGGAAAAGGGCCGGGTTTCGCGTCCAGCCTGCGCAACACGAGAACTGGATACCAACATGCGGCTCCTACTGCTCAGACACGCCAAATCCGACTGGGGGGAACCTGATCTGGCAGATTTCGACCGCCCCCTGAACAACCGCGGCAAGGCCGCCGCGTTCAAGATGGCGCGTTACTTCAAGGACAACGGCCTGCTGCCCAGTCAGATCCTGTGCTCCACGTCCCTGAGGACCCGCGAAACGCTTGCCCGGCTCCTGCCCGGCTTTCCGCAGGAAGCGCAGATCCATCTTCTTTCCGATCTCTACAGCGATAGCGAGGGCGATTACCTTGGCTTCATCCGCAAACAGGGAGGACGGGCGCAAAGCCTGATGGTGATCGGCCACAACCCGGCAATGGAGAACACAGCCCTCACGCTGACGGGAACCGCAGATGCGGCAGCTGTTGCAGATCTCAGGGAGAAATATCCCACCGCCGGTCTCGCGGTGATCGATTTCGACATCGCCGACTGGTCCGAGCTGCAGCCCGGGACCGGCCATCTCGACAGGTTCATCAAGCCCCGCGACCTGAAAGACGATCCCGCTTAGGCCACGTTCGAGACAACCACGCACGGTTCCAAAAGACAGCGCTTCGGTCTTCCATTTGCACTTGGGCCGGCCCGCGCCTACATGAAGCCGCTGGAGGCGCATGTGAACCCACTGACGACACTTACCGAGGAAACCAGGCTGGCGCTGGCGAACCTGGCCGATGCGGCCACGGATCTGACGGTGCCGAGCCTCAGGCTCGGGGTGACCGGGCTTGCAAGAGCCGGCAAGACCGTTTTCCTGACCGCTCTCGTCCACAACCTCGTTCACGGGGGCAGACTGCCGCTGTTTTCAGCGGCAGCCGGGCAGCGGATGACGGGCGCTAGCCTTCAGCCGCAGCCGGACGACGCCGTGCCGCGCTTCGACTATGAAGCTCATGTGCGCGCACTCGTGGGCGAGCGGATCTGGCCCGAGTCCACACGCCAGGTGTCGGAATTGCGTCTGACCATCGACTACGAAAGCAGCTCCTATTTCTACCGCAAGCTCGGACCCGGCCGCCTGCATCTGGACCTGGTCGACTATCCCGGCGAGTGGCTGCTCGATCTACCCTTGCTGGACAAGGATTATGCGTCCTTTTCCGCCGAGGCCCTGCAGCGGGCCCGCGCGGGCAGCCGCGCGAAAATCGCCGCGCCGTTCTTCGAGACACTCGCGCGGACCGATCCCGACGCGCCCGAGAGCGAGCCTGCGGCGCGCCAGCTGTCCGAGGACTTCAAGACCTATCTGGCGGCCTGCCGTGCCGACGCCCATGCCCTGTCGATGTTGCCGCCGGGCCGCTTCCTGATGCCCGGTGACCTGGACGGATCCCCTGCCCTGACCTTCGCACCGCTCGATATTCCCGAGGGTGCCCATGCCGCCCGGTCCGGCACCCTGCGTGCCATGATGGAGCGGCGCTATGAGGCCTACAAGTCCCACGTGGTGCGCCCGTTCTTCCGGGACCATTTCGCCCGGCTCGACCGTCAGATCGTGCTCGTCGATGTGCTCCACGCACTCAACGCCGGGCCTCATGCGGTTGCGGATCTGGAAGTGGCGCTGAGCGAAGTGCTCGGTGCGTTCCGGCCGGGCAAACGCAGCTGGCTGTCTTCGATCGTGTCGCGCCGGATTGACAGGATCCTGTTCGCCGCGACAAAGGCCGACCATCTGCACCGCACGGATCACGACCGGCTGGAGGCCATCCTGAGACGGCTGGTCGCACGCGCCGAGGAACGTGCCCGGTTCAAGGGCGCGGAGGTCGACGTGCTGGCGATAGCCGCGGTGCGCGCAACGCGCGAGGCAACCGTCAAGCACCGGGGCGACGAATTGCCCGCCATTCTGGGCACCCCTTTGCCGGGAGAGCGCCTGCACGGCGACACCTACGACGGCAACTCGGAAATAGCCATGTTTCCCGGGGACTTGCCGAAGGATCCTGAATCACTTTTTGGAAAGGATGACTCGGTTTCTGAAGGAGTTCGACCAGAGTTTCAAACCGCCCAGGCCGAGCTTCAGTTTCTGCGGTTCCGTCCGCCGGTCCTGGACACCACCGCGGAAGGTCTGACCTTGTCCCTGCCCCATATCCGCCTGGACCGGGCGCTTGAGTTCCTGATCGGAGACCGACTGGCATGACCGGATCAACGCCCCCCTCCGGACGCAAGCCGGCCGCCTTCCGCCTCGATGACAGCAAGGTCCGGATGAGCGATGGCGAAACAACGCGCGCGTCCGCGGACGAGGCCCTGGTCACCCCGACCGTTGCCGACGACGAAGAGCCCCGCCTGCCCCGCGAGGTGAGCACACCGAAGACGGCCTTCGGTTTCGGCAAGTGGCTGATGATCGGCCTGTCGGGCCTTGTCTCGCTTGCCGTCGGCCTGGCCGTGGACAGCCTGATCCGCGACCTGTTCTCGCGCACCGAATGGCTCGGCTGGCTGGGCGTGGCCCTGGCCGGTGTCGCGGCCCTCGGTCTGCTCGGACTGATCGTGCGGGAAATTGCGGGACTTGTCCGTCTGGGCAAGATCGATCATCTCAGGGACAGGCTTCTGGACGCCGCCGAAACCGACGACACAAGAGCCGCCACGGAAGGGCTGCGAGAGCTGCTCGCGCTCTACCGCGACCGTCCGGAGACCGCACAGGGCCGGACGGCCCTGAACGGGCACATGCGCGAGATCATCGACGGCACGGATCTTGTCAAACTCGCCGAACGCGATCTGCTCCGGCCGCTGGATCTGGAAGCGCGCCGGATCGTGCTCAACAGCGCCAAGCGGGTGTCCATCGTCACCGCCGTGAGCCCAAGGGCTCTTGTCGATCTCCTGATGGTCCTGTTCGAGAACCTGCGGGTTATCCGGCGGGTCTCCACACTCTACGGCGGCCGGCCCGGCACGCTTGGGTTCCTGCGCCTGGCAAGACAGGTTGTTTCCCACCTGGCGATCACCGGCGGCATGGCTGCCGGCGACAGCCTCACATCGGATCTGCTCGGCCATGGCCTCGCCGCCCGTCTGTCCACCCGTCTGGGCGAAGGGGTCGTCAACGGCCTCCTGACCGCACGGATCGGGATCGCCACCATTACCGTGTGCCGGCCCGCCCCGTTCATCGACGGCCCGGGCCCGAGGGCGTCGGATTTCATGAAAGAGCTGGTGCGCACGGCAGAAAAAAACGCTCCGGAAAAATGATCCGGCAAAGCAATTTTCCGTCGCGGATCACAAGATTTGAGCGGCATCAATGCGCCAGATCAAACCAGGTGTTACCGACCCCGTGTTCAGAACAAGGGGATATTCATGCCTGTGCTCACGAGAAAAACCAATTCCGTCACTGATGCCGAATCCGCAGCAAAAAAAGTCGATGAGACAGTAACGCCTGCAGCCGCTCCCGCGGCGGCGATGGCGACCGGGACGACAAAGTCAGAAAAACTTCCGAAGACCGCCGCAAAAAAGGCATCCAGGTCTCGCAGTCCCAAAGCCTCAGGCGACGAGCCCGAGCACCGCGAGGCCGAGGCAACGACCACTGACGCCTCGCCTGTCGCGGAAGCCAGGCCGCCTCGCGGAACCACCCTGCACACGCTGGCCCAGATGCGTCATGATCCATCGGCCATCCATCATGTGTTCGAGACCGGCGAATACCCCTACACGACCAAGCTGCGCCGACAAGTATACGAAAAACGCAAGGCCAGGCTGCAGGCTGAGCTCTTGAAGGCCCAGCGCTGGATCCAGGAATCCGGCAAGCGTGTGGTGTTGCTGTTCGAGGGGCGCGACGCGGCCGGCAAGGGCGGCACCATCAAGCGTTTCATGGAGCATCTGAATCCGCGAGGAGCCAGCGTCGTAGCTCTTCAGAAACCGACCGAGCGCGAAAAATACCAGTGGTACTTCCAGCGCTACGTGGAAAACCTGCCCTCTTCCGGTGAACTCGTCCTTTTTGACCGGTCCTGGTACAACCGTGCCGGCGTGGAACGGGTGATGAACTTCTGCACCCCGAACCAGTACCTTGAATTCATGCGCCAGGCTCCCGAGCTCGAACGCATGCTCGTGCGCGACGGGATTCTTCTTTTCAAGTACTGGTTTTCCGTCACCCGCCAGGAGCAGCTCCGTCGCTTCCAGCAACGTGAGAAGGACCCGCTGAAACAGTGGAAGCTGTCCCCGATCGACAAGGCTTCTCTCGACAAATGGGATGATTACACCGAAGCTAAGGAGGCCATGTTCTTCTATACGGACACGGCCGACGCGCCCTGGACTGTCATCAAGTCCGACGACAAGAAACGCGCCCGTCTGAACTGTCTGGAACATTTCCTCAACTCCCTGCCCTACCCGGACAAGGACACAAGGATTGTCGGCAACCCCGACCCGCTCATCGTCGGCTCGAGCCAGCATGTCATCGGCCGCGACAGTCACATCCTCGGCAAGACACTGCACCCGGACCTGAAAGGCGGCCGCTCCGGCGACAGCTGATCAGTCCAAGAAACCGCTCGGGTGGACAGGCAATCCCCGTCCGCCCGCCCCCGGTGTCCGGCCTCGCGAACACCTTTTGGCTGCTCGACAGGATCAGGGGGAAGCGGTAGGGTCCGCGCCATGTTCATCACCTTCTTCACCGAACTCAAAGCTGCGGGAATTCCGGTCTCGCTCAGGGAATACCTGACGCTGATGGAGGCGCTCGACCGGGACCTGGCGGAAAAGAGCGTGGAGAATTTCTATTTTCTCGCCCGCCTGACCCTGGTGAAGGACGAGAGCAACCTGGACAAGTTCGACCGGGTCTTCGGCCATGTCTTCAAGGGGCTGGATCTTCTCAGTGACGTCCCTCAGACCGACATCCCGGAAGACTGGCTGCGCAAGCTTGCCGAAAAGCACCTGAGCGACGAGGAAAAGGCGCAGATCGAGGCCCTCGGCGGCTTCGAGAAGCTGATGGAGACATTGCGCGAGCGCCTGAAAGAACAGGAAAAGCGCCACCAGGGCGGCAACAAGTGGATCGGCACCGCCGGCACCTCCCCTTTCGGGGCCTATGGCTACAACCCGGAAGGCGTGCGCATCGGCCAGCACGAAAGCCGGCACCGGCGCGCGGTCAAGGTCTGGGACAAGCGCGAGTTCAAGGATCTCGACGACACCCAGCTGCTCGGCAGCCGCAATATCCAGGTCGCCCTGAAACGCCTTCGGAACTTCGCCCGCACGGGAGCGGCCGACGAACTGGACCTGGATGACACCATCCGTTCTACCGCGCACAAGGGCCTGCTCGACATCAAGATGCGCCCGGAACGGCACAACGCCGTCAAGGTGCTGCTTTTCTTCGACATCGGCGGGTCCATGGACGACCATATCCGGGTCTGCGAGGAACTGTTTTCAGCGGCCCGGTCCGAATTCAAGGTGATGGAGCATTTCTACTTCCACAACTGCCTGTACGAATATGTCTGGAAGGAAAACCGGCGCCGCCACACCGAACGCATCGACACCATGGACGTGCTGCACAAATACCCGGCGGACTACAAGATCATCTTTGTCGGCGACGCCTCCATGAGCCCTTACGAAATCGCCTATGCGGGCGGCTCGGTGGAACACTGGAACGAAGAAGCCGGAGCCGCCTGGATGGAGCGGCTGACCGGGCTCTACAAGAGCGCGGTCTGGCTCAATCCCGTGCGCCGGGAACACTGGCACTACACCCATTCCATCCAGATGCTGAACGAACTGATGGACGGCCGGATGTTCCCGATGACCGTCGAGGGTCTGAGCGAGGCGATGAAGGAACTCGCCAGGTAAAGCCCTCAATCGCCGCGCAGCACCAGCACCGAGCACGGTGCATGGCGGACGATATGGGCCGCGTTCGAGCCGACGAAATACGTCGACAGACCAGGCTTGTGCGATGTCATCAGGACAAGATCGCAGGCAGCCTTTTCAGCCTCCTCGATCACCTCGTGATAGACGGACCCCATTCGCACCGTCACGTCGACCGCCCCGGCCGGTACGTCGAGACCGGCTGCGATCTTGTCGAGAATGGTGCCGGTCTCATCGAATTCACGTTCCTGCCACCCTTCCGGCAACTGGCTGGCCACGAAACTCTGGACTTCCGGACAGACCGCCAGCAAATGGATCTTTGCGCCGTAATCGCGCGCCATTTGCGATGCTTTCGCGAGCGCGTCCTCGGCAAAGCCCGTTTCGGCAGGATCGACGGGCACGAGGATTTTCTTGAACATGGCATGTCTCCCCAAAAAGATTATCCCTCTTTTTGGAACGCGGCACGCGGGGCCGCCATGAGCCAGATCAATCGGCTTCGCCGCCGCCGAAATAGCGGCCCGGCGTAACCCCGAACGCTTTCCTGAAGCTCGATACGAAGGCGCTGGGGCCCTCATAACCAAGCTTGTGGGAGACATCGGAAACGCTCCGGCCGGACGCCAGCAGTTCCAGGGCCCGGAACAGCTTCACCTGCCGGCACCATGTCCGGTAGCTCAGACCCGTTTCCGCCTTGATCCGTCGTTCGAAGGAACGCACGGACGTGGCGCATCGCTCTGCCGCCTCCGACAGCGAGGGCACATGGGCCGGGCAGCGGACCACCCCTTCGCACACGTCCCGCAACCGCTGTTCCTGCGGCATGGGCAACTGCAACGGCGCCGCGGGCAGCATCTTGAGCTGGTCCAGGATCACCCCGGCGATCCTTGCCGCCGGACCGTCCGCGGTCTGGGCGCGCGGATAGGACATGAATTCAAGGATCAGGGCCCTCAGGAGCGTCGTCACCTGCATCACTTGCGGTGTCTGCGGCAGGTCCCTGGCATGCTCGAACTGCACGTAGATGTAGCGCAATTCGGTGTCCGTCAGATAGCGTGTCTGGTGCCCGAGCCTGGGCGGCAGCCAGACGGCCCGCTCGGGGGGCACGAAATAGGTGCCCATGTCGGTGTCGATGGCGATGGATCCGCGCACCACATGAAACAGTTGGGCCGCGTCATGCGCATGCCAGTCGTTGTTTTTGCCTTGCCGTCGCGTGCGCGCGTAGCCAATGATCGGAGCGGCGATCGCCTCCCGGGGAAATTCGGCCAGTTCCGGATGTATGCTCATGATACCGATCGCGATCCTTGTGCCAAAAAGGGGTGATCAACCCGCTTTGGCATGACCTGACGCCGGGTCCGCCCGGGGCAATGCGTTCATGCCGTTCGATTATAGTGCGGAAAGCGAGGGATTTTGGCAAGTCAGCAACATTTCATGACAAAACGGCGCTAACACGCAAGGTCGGGATCAGTTTAGAAGCGTGTCTCGATATTGTTGAACATTTTCCAGATTGCACGGCCACGGAATGACCTACTTCACGCAGAATGCGCACCCCGACGACCTCAAAGGCTGGCGCTCGCCGACCGTTCTGTTGATGATCATGGCCGGCGCCATGCAATTGTCATTCGCGGCCTGGTGGAACCTGATGAACAATTTCGCGGTTCAGGAACTGGATTTCACCGGACGTGAAATCGGGATCCAGCAATCCATCCGCGAGATCCCGGGGTTCCTCAGCTTTCTCGCCGTCTATCTCCTGCTTGTCATGCGCGAGCAGACGCTGGCCTATCTGTCCCTGCTGCTGCTCGGCGTCGGCGTCGCGATCACCGGCTATTTTCCCACGGCGATCGGCTTTTATCTGACCACGCTGCTCATGTCGGTCGGCTTCCACTATTACGAGACCATGGCCCAGTCCCTGTCCCTGCAGTGGCTGCCCAAGGCGACGGCGGCTGCCAGCATGGGCAAGATCATCTCCGTGGGCGCCTTCGCCCAGTTGATCGCCTACGGCCTGATCTTCGTCGCCTGGAAGACATTCGACCTGTCCTTCACCGCGGTCTTCGCAATCGCGGGCGGGCTGACACTGGTCGTTCTGGCTTTCCTGATAATGGCCTATCCGCACTTCCGAGAGGGCGTGCCGCAGCACAAGAAACTGATCCTGCGCAAGCGCTACTGGCTCTATTACGCCCTCACTTTCATGGCCGGTGCCCGGCGTCAGATCTTCACCGTCTTCGCCGGTTTCCTGATGGTCGAGCGTTTTGGCTACGACGTCCACGAGGTCGCCGGACTGTTTTTGCTGAATGGTGCCTTCAATATGGTTCTGGCCCCCAAGATCGGCGCGCTGATCGTACGCTTCGGCGAGCGCAAGGCCCTGATCCTGGAATATGCCGGCCTGATCCTGGTCTTCACGACATATGCGTTCGTCACCAACGCGACCCTGGCGGCGAGCCTCTACGTGATCGATCACGCGTTTTTCGCCATCGCGATCGCGATCAAGACCTACTTCCAGAAAATCGCAGACCCGGCGGACATCGCCCCGACAGCGGGTGTCGCTTTCACGATCAACCACATCGCGGCCGTGTTCATACCGGTTCTGTTCGGATTGATCTGGCTGGTATCGCCGGCGGCCGTATTCCTCGCCGGCGCGGCCATGGCTGCGGTCAGTCTTTTCCTCGCAAGCCTGATACCCGGCAATCCGGACAAGGGCCGGGAGGTCGACTTCTGGTACCGGAAACCGCTGGCTCAGCCGGCGGAGTGAGCCGGATAGCCGGAATTGCCGGTGTCAGGCCTGCCGCTCGGGCACATGGATCACGAGACCGTCCAGGTCACCGGTGACCTTGATCTGGCAGGACAGACGCGAGTTCGGCTTCACGTCATAGGCAAAGTCGAGCATGTCCTCTTCCATCGGCTCCGGAGACCCGGTCCTGTCTTTCCAGGCATCGTCGACATAAACATGACAGGTGGCGCAGGCACAGGCGCCGCCGCATTCCGCTTCGATTCCCGGAACCATGTTCTTGATGGCGTTCTCCATCACCGTGGAGCCTTCAGAGGCGTCCACGTCGGTCTGGTTTCCGTCAGCGGTTACAAATGTGATTTTCGGCATATGTCGCGTCCAAGCCCTGGAAATGAGGATCCCAGTTGACCGACATAAAGATTCCACACGAAAGGTCAAGGACCCTGCCTTGTCTGCGCGTCAATCTGACACCGGCCAGGACGGAATTTCAGCCTTCCAGAAGATCCCGGATGTAGGCATTGACCTCGTCGACCACAGCGGCGAGATCCGTCGTCGACCCGTCCATGCCGGAATGCATCCGGTTTTCCAGGGTCTCGCAAGCCAGGGCGACCCGTTCGGCGCCGATTGCCCGCGCGGAGCCTTTCAGCGTGTGCACGAGGTCGAGCCGGATGGCCGTGTCCGCTTCACCTGAGAGCCGCTCGAGCGTGTTGGTCGACTGGGATTTGAACAGATGCAGGACCTGGACCTCGAGATCACGGTTGCCCAGCGTGTTGGTGGCCAGTTGCACCAGATCGATCGGTGCCACAGAGCCGGTCTGACCGGCAATACGGGCCAGGGAAGAAGAGGCCATGCTGTGCTCCACGCTACGCGCTGCCTGCCTGACGGCACCCTGCCGCAGGCTCGTGATGTCGAACAGTGTGCGCGCGGATCCCCAAACAGCGGGTTAAGCGGGGCGTCCGATCGGGCCGATCACGGCAAAGTCCCCAAAAAACTGATTTCTTGGTTAACGTGTTTTAACGTGCCCGGCAAAAGCGGCTTAAAAAATCCTTGCATTTCCGGTCTTTTTTTGAATCGCTAAAATTTTAGACATCTGATTCGCCGTTAACTTTTTTTATGTTTTTGACTTGCGGACAAGACCTCGATCGCTGCAGGCGTCAGTTTGCAAACGAGCCAATCGGGCTTGATTGGGTTGGAAAACCAAGGTTCTGCCCAGCCCGCGTCGATACAGGCACGGATTGTACGCGCAGGAACTTCGCGGCCGTTTTCATCGAACAGGGGCAGCTTTCCACCCGGCTGTTCGAGCCCCTTCTGCAACCACCGCTTTTGCGGCGCGGTCAATTTGCCTGGCTTTGGTGCATCGTGCGCCGGACCGCCGCCACCGGTTTCCGCAGCGTTGTTTTTCTTCGATTCTGGCATTCGGACCGCCCTCTAAGTGACTCACGCTGTTGCCGTTTCTTGTTCGTTAGGAGAGATTGTGCCATTACAGTTACTGATGCGGCAAGGTGGGGAGTGAACCGTCGAACGAAAAGTTCACGGTCGGTCAGCGGCGGCCCTCCCACACGAACAGGTTTTGCGGCGCCGGTCCCCTGCGACGGCGCGCAACGAGGACGCATCCGGTAATTAACTTTAACAGGCTGCGCCAGCAGCCTGGCTTGAATACCGGTGTGTAATGAGTACGGATGTGAGGCGACCCTAAATGGCAAATCCGACAAAGGCGAAAGATCCTGCGGAAGCAGCTCTGTCTGCGGTGGAAGAGGCCCTGAAACTCGATTTCGGCGGCCCTGAGGCCGCTGCGTCAGAGTCAGCAGCCGAAGCAAACACGGTGGCAGCCGACCCGGCGAACCGGCCCCAGGCGGAACCACGAGGCCCGACACAGCGCGAGGAGCGCCAGTCGCGCCGCCGCGGCCGCGGCGGACGTCCGCCGGCAGCCAATGACGACCGCCGCAACATCGGCAACCTCATCTATGCCTTGCAGCGCCGTCCCTCTTCCGCCCCCTTCTGGGGCGCCCTTGCCCTGAGCGCGGTCTGGGCCGCACTCGGCAGCAGCCTTTTCATGAGCGCATTTTCCGACAAGGTCGCTTCGTTCAGCGACCCTCAGGCTTTGTTGTCCTCGCCCGAGATGATCCTGGCCGCCGTCGGGATCGGTGTCCCCATCATCTTCTTTTTCGTCATGGCCATGATGATCTGGCGCGCGCAGGAAATGCGCATTGTCGCCCGCGGCATGACTGAAGTCGCCTTGCGGCTGGCCGAACCGGAAGACATGGCCAAGGAATCCATCCTGAGCGTCGGACAGGCCATCCGCCGGGAAGTCGCCGCCATGGGCGACGGCATCGAGCGCGCGATCGCCCGCGCCAGTGAGCTCGAGGTCCTGGTCCACAACGAGGTGTCTTCCCTCGAACGCTCCTACAACGACAACGAACTCAAGATCCGTTCGCTGATCGACGAACTGGTCAGCCAGCGTGAATCCATCGTCATGAATGCCGAGCGCGTGCGCGAGACCATCGCCGGTGCGCACGAGAACTTCGCCTCCCAGCTTTCCAGCACCTCGGGTGAACTTGGCAGCACCGTCGACAAATCCGCTCAGCGCATGATCGACGCCGTCAACAGCCGGGTCGAGGAACTGACGGCGACCGTCGACAGCCGCATCGAGTCGCTGGGAGCCACCCTGAACGCATCGGGCAATGAACTGGTCGATTCCCTGACGGTCCGAGCCGACGACTATGTCGCCCGCCTGTCGAGCACCGGCAGCGAACTGGTCGACAGTCTGGCCGAGACCGGCGCGACCATGTGGGAAACGCTCACGGCCCGCGGCAACGACGTCAACGAACAGTTTGCGACGACAGCCGGCACGTTTGTCGAGACGCTGTCCGCGCGCAGCGCCGAGATCAATCAGACACTGGCATCGTCGAGCAATTCGGTGATCACGTCCCTGAGCGACAAGGCAGACGAATTCCGCACCACCCTGGAGACCACCGGCACAAAGGTCGGCGACATCATCACGGTCCGGGGCGAGGAGATCAACGCCAACCTGTCGCTGACATCCGGACGCCTGATCGACACCATCACCTCGCGTACCGAGGAACTGGTCGCCACCGTCGACACCCGCGTCACGACACTGGATGAATCCCTTGCCGAAACCGGCAACCGGGTTGTCGAAAGCATCTCCGAAAAGGGCCAGGAAGTCACCAACACCATTTCCATTCGGGGTGCGGAAATCGTCGACACCTTGTCGAGCCGCTCCACCGAAGTTGCCGAAATTCTGCGGGGAACCGGCGAAAGCATCGTGGTCGACCTGTCCCTGCGCGGCGGCGAAATCGCGGCCAAGCTGGACGAGACAGCCGGCTCGCTCACGGAAACGATCACCGTGCGCGGCGGCGAGCTGGCCGAGAAGTTCGACACCATCTCCGAACGCATCTACACCGCCATTTCCATCAACGGCAGCGAGCTGGACGAACGCCTGGCTGCCCGCAGCAATGAAATGGCGACCATTCTCGAGCAGCAGACCTTCGATTTCCGCCAGACACTGGAAAGCGTCTCGGGCCAGTTTGCCGCCGGCCTCGGCGAGCAGACCGGCGCATTGACGCTGAGACTGGCCGAGACCGGTACCCAGCTCGCCGAACTGATCGGCAGCCGCGGCGACCGGGTCACGGGCGACATCAATGAAATCAGCGGAAAGATAGCCGAAACGCTGGAAGTGCGCGGCCAGGCGCTGCAGGACGGCCTTTCAAGCCGCCTCACCGAGATGGAGACCATTGTCGGCGAACGCGGTGGACAGCTTGTCGAGGCTTTCGACGCCAAGACCACGCTCCTGTCCGAAGCCCTCGACACCCGCCTGTTCACCCTCGACACCACCTTCGCGGCCCGGATCGACACGATGGACGTTTCGCTGGGCGAACGCATCTCCACCATGGATGCATCCCTGGGCAGCCACATCAACACGCTGGATCTCACGCTTGACCAGCGCACGGCCGCCTTCGAGGCCACGCTGGAGGCCCGCACCCAGATCCTTTCGGATGCGATCGAGAACAGAACCTCCGGCATCAGCGAAGCGCTCGAGGAAAAGACCCGCAACATCTCCGACGTGCTGGGCGACCGCTCCGACGCGATCACGCTCCAGCTCGGCCAGCGCATCGAAGCGGCCGGCAACACGCTTGCGGAACGCGCCGAGAACATCGGCCAGTCCCTGTCCGAGCGTGTGGACGGCGCCGCGACTTCCATGGCCGAAAAGGCGGAACTGATCTCCGCCTCCATGAGCAGCGGCACCGACCGGATCGACGAGACACTCGATGCCCGTGCCCGCCAGATTTCCGAAACGCTGATTTCCCGCACCAAGGAAATCGCGAGCGCATTTGTCGAAGGCCAGGAGGAAATGACCTCCGCCCTCGACAACCGCCTCGCGGAGGCCGGCAGTGTGCTTGGCAAGCAGAGCGAGCAGCTGACGGAATCCCTGTCCGAGCGGATTGCCGAGATCAACGTTTCGCTGGGCGCAAAGGTGTTCGAGGTCGCAGAAACCCTCGACAGCCGCGCAACCCAGCTGGAAAGCCTTCTGAACGAGCGGCTGGAAAGCATTTCCGGCACCCTCACGGGTGAAAGCGAGCGTGCCCGCGACATTCTCACGGCCGTGATTTCGGAGGCAGGTGCAACGCTTTCCACGGAGAGCACACGCCTGCGCGATGTTGTTCAGGAAGCCGTCACCGCAGCGGTTCAGACCCTTGCCGACGAGCGCACCAGAACCGTCGAGATCGTCGACGGCGCCCTCAGCCAGGCAACCGAGAAACTCTCCGGTGAAGGCGACCGCATGCGCCAGATCGTTCTGGGCACCGTCGGCGAAGCCCGCGGCGTCCTGGTCGGCGAGAGCCAGAAAGCGGCCGACGCCGTCACCTCGGCAATGCAGCAGGCAACCGGCGCCATGTCCGGCGAAAGCAGCAAGGTCCGCGAGCTTGTCCTGTCGGCCGTTGGCGAGGCAGCCCGCGCCATGGCCGCCGAGAGCGACAATGCCAGAACGCTTTATGCCGGCACCCTGGCCGAATTCACCGGCTCGCTGACCGGTGAAAGCGAGAAGGTCCGCAACGACCTGTCCGGTCTGATCGCGGAGATCTCCGGTAACCTGTCTGCGGAGAGCGAACAGGCCCGCATGACGCTGGCGAAGACCCTGGAGGAAATTCGCGGTCAGATGTCCAGCGAGGCCGGCATCGTGCGTGCCCGCGTCAACAGCGCGGTTGCGGAAGCCGCCGATCTTCTGGTCGGACGCGGCAATGAAGTCGCCAACGAACTGCTTGAGAAGGCAACCAGCCTCAACGAGGCCTTCGGTGCCCGCTCCGGCGAACTGGCAAGGATTGTCGGCACGGACGGCAACGAGCTCATCAACGCGATCGAAACCCGCGCCAGTGACCTCACCGGACGTTTTTCCGAGGTCCACAGCGCGATCCTGGAAGCCATCACCGTCAAGGGCCGCGACGTGACCGACACGTTCGCCCACACCGGCCTGGATGCGACACGCTCCCTCGTCGAAGCCGGCGACCGGATCGTCTCCAGCATCAGCGAACGCAGCGAACAGGCAACCACCCTGCTCAGCGACACCAAGCGCCGCCTGGAAGCCGACGTGACCAACATCCTCAACAAGATCGAGGAATCCAACACCAACCTCCAGAACATCGTCTCCGTTGCCGGTGAAAACCTCAACGAGGTGGAAGGCAACCTTGCCCGCCGCGCCGGTGAATTCCGCTCCGCGGTCGACCGGGCCGTCGGGGAGACCAATTCGACCACAAACCTCATCACGGAACAGGTTTCCAACCTGCGCGATGTCACCGAGACGACGCTCGCCGATATCCAGAACCTCACCAGCCGCTTCAGCGGCCAGTCCGAGGAACTGACCAAGGCCGCGCGGCATCTGGAGGACACCAACCGCTCCGTCGAATCCCGCGTGGCCGACCGCCGCACAGCGATCGAGGAAGTCGCCGACACGCTCCTGTCCAAGACCGAGGCTGTCGACACGCTCATGCGGTCCTTCACCCAGACATTGTCTTCAACCCTGGAAACAGCCGACGACAAGGCCCGGGACGCCGCCAACATGCTCAGCGCCGCGGCAGAAGCCGCATCCAAGCAGGTGTCGGAGCAGTTCGAATCCATGCGCCTCACCGCCGGGATGGAGGGTCAGAAGGCCCGCGACGCCATTCGCTCCGCCCAGGACGACATCATCTCCGAAATGTCGCGGACGGTCACCGATGCCTCCGAGCGCTTCAATGATGCCGCCACCCGGATGCGCGATGTCGCCCGCGAGGTTCACCATGAACTGGAGGCAACCCGCTCCGAGTTGAAGCAGGGCGTTCTCAACCTTCCTGACGAGGCCGAGGAATCCTCGGCGGCGTTGCGCAAGGTGGTCAACGAGCAGATCCGCGCGCTGACCGAGCTTTCCGAGATTGTCGCCAAGCAGTCCAACGTGCTGGACATCTCCCGGCCTCAGGCCCAGGCGTCCACCGGCACCGCCCCTGCGCGGCAGCCGGCCCCGCAGCCCGCGCCCGCGCCCGCCAGCTATACCCCGGCAGCACCGGTCACCGAGTCCCGGCAACCACAAAGCCGGCCGGCGGAACCGCGCCGCCAGCAACCGGCTCCGGCCAACGCCGGCGGATCCGGCGGCAAGGGCTGGGTCGCCGATCTCCTGCGCCGCGCCTCCCGCGACGAGGACGATGCCGGCTCGGACACGGACATGAGCCGCACACCGCTTCAGACGGTCGAAAGCCTGAACTCCCTGTCCGTCGACATTGCCCGGGCAATCGACCACGAGACCTTCATCGATCTGTGGAACCGGTACCGGAACGGTGAGCGGCATGTGTTCACGCGCCGTCTCTACACCCTGCAGGGTCAGCAGACCTTTGACGAAATCCGTCAGAAGTATGCACGCGACCCGGAGTTCCGCACCGCCGTCGAACGCTATGTCGCCGACTTCGAGCAACTGCTGGCCCAGGTATCGCGCAATGACCGGGACAACATGCTTGGTCAGACCTACCTGACATCGGACACCGGCAAGGTCTACACCATGCTGGCCCATGCCAGCGGCCGCCTCGACTGACAGATCCGGCGAAACCGGACCATGAAAAAGCCGGCCTTCGGGGCCGGCTTTTTTTGTCTGCGAACGAAGTCACGCGGTCATTGCGAACGGTCTGCAGCGCAGCCTCGCTGCGCGGGCATCCTGGCTCGCAAGGCAAAGGTGCGCTGACCGCCGAGGTTCCGCGCACCTCGTCCGCTCACCCGTTCCAGTGGGACGGCAAGGCTCTCAGGGAGCGCTTTCGAGATTGCAGGAAACCATGAGCAGATTGACTGAAGAAGGTTCACCGACAAGGGCCGCGTGATCTCGGCACCAACCGGACGAACCTTCAAGAAAGGTCCGTCACCAGCTCGTGATCAGGAGACCAATTGCCCGGCATCTCCGCAGCCAGTCTTGCGGAACCAGTCTTATGGGACCAGCCTTGTAGTACCGGGTATGTGGTGTCGTGGATACGATCGGTTCGCTCAGACGTTCCGGAGCGCCCAGCCTGCCATCTCGGCGAAGACCCGGTCGGCGGAGGCGTTCATTGCCTCGACCGCCTTGTCCACCGTGGTGCTGCCGCTGGGCGTCTCGGCACGGAAGACTTTCGTGGCGACAGTGCGGCCGTTGCGGTCGTTGACCACCCGTGCGGAGATTTCGACGACACCGCGATTGGCGCCTTCGATCTGAAGTTCGAACGCGCGGATCTCGGTCTGCAGCTGGTAGTCGATCAGGAGACCGTCGCCGGGAAGGCCGACGCCGCGCAGACGGCCGGTGTTCTGCAGCGTTTCGACCAGCTTGAGCTGGACCACATTGGGAAGGGTATCCGCCCAGGCGGAGCCCGGGAAATAGCTGTAGACCGGCCCCTTGTCGACAACGGCGATGTAACTGGTGTCGAGCGCCTTGAGCGCGCGCGGTGAGGCCACAAGCATCTGGACACGGCTGGACCGCCCGGCAAGACTGCCGACGTTGGCGGCACCGATGCTGTAGTAGGCGGACGGCGTGGTACTGGCGCAACCGGAGACCAGCATACCGACCCCGAGCGCTCCCAGAACGCCGCGGCGGCTTATCTCTGTGGTTGCCTTCGTCATAAACCCCTGCCCTCGCACATTGTCACTGTCACCTGCGCCGTCCGCCGGTATAGGTCGGAACGTCCTCACCGCCGAAAATCACCCGGTTCGGACTGCGTTCGAAGCTTTCCGCCGCCCGCTGGATCGATATCAGCGTGCGGTTGACCTGCGCCAGCGCGGCCGCGAAATCGGCGGAGCCCTGTGTCGCGAACTTGGACAGGCCACCGGCGATTGAATCGGCCCGGCTTTCGAATGCCACCGCAACCTTGCGGATCGCCTCGGCGGCCAGTGTTGCCTCCTTGATCAGGCCTTCGCCGTCGCCGTCCACCATGGTCGAGACTTTCTCGACCAGGCCTTCCACGCGCACCGAGGTGGCGTTCAGCGTCGAGGTCATCTGTTTGGCATCGGTGATGATCTGATCGACATCCGGCGTGCGTTTCGAAAGGTTCGCCGTCATCTGCTCGACATTGTCCGCGGCCTTGCGGGCGGTTTCCAGGATCGCGGGAATACCGTCCTGCGGATCAGAGAGGCCGGAGGTCGCGGATTCCACGGAGCCGACGATGCTGGCGACCTTTTCCGGATCCACGGCTTCAAGCAGCTCGTTGGCCGTTTCCAGCGTCCCCGCGAAACGTTCCGCTGCGGTCTGCACATCCGTGATCAGGGCCGCGATCCGGTCGTCCTGGCCGCGCACGGTTGCCGACACGGCCTCGAAATTCTGGACCGTCGACTTGGTGGAGGCGATGATCTCGTTGATCTGGCCTTGCTGGCCCTTGAAATTGTCGATGATGCCGGTGACGTTATCCACGGCCTTGCCGACCTTCTGCGGATCGACATTCACCAGGATCTCGTCGACCCGCGCGAGAGAGCCGTTGAGGCCATCCGTGAAGGTGCTGACCGAAGCAACCACCTGTTCGATTTCGAGCGGATCGATGGCCGTTGCGATTTCAACACCGCGGCTCACGATGTCGTCGACTTTCGCAACGACGTTGCGGCCGCCTTCGAGAATATCCGCGATCGCGCCTTCACGCTGCTGTATCGTACCGACAATCTCGTTGACATTGTTCATGGTCTCGCTGGTCGAGACGATCAGCTTGTTGATATCGTCGGTGCGCTCATCAAGCACCGCGCCCAGGGCCGCTGCGCCCTTCATCACCTTTTCGACTTCTTCCGGTTTGACCGCCGCGACAATCTTGTGGACGCTGTCGAGACCCACATTCAGGTTCTTGGTGAATGTTTCCAGTTCCTTGGCGGCGCCCTGGGCGTCCGCCATCAGCAGATCGATGTCGTTGCTGGCCTTGCCGAGGCTTTCGGAAAACTTGCTGAAATCGTCGACGATGGCGGTAACCTTGTCGGAGGGCACCGCGGCAAGCAGGCGTTCGCCCTGGTCGACCAGCTTTTCCAGCCGGCCGGACAGACTGCCGAATGCGTCCGAGGCCTTGCCGATGCTGGCCATGAAGTCCTTCACGCCATCGGAATTGGCCGCCAGCGCTGCGGAGAACGTCTCCGCGTTGTTGACGATCTTGGTAATGGCCGGAGCGTTGTCGTGCAAAAGGTCATCGACGGTCTTCATCGTCGTGTCCGCGCGCTTCAGAACGTCCCGCGCACCATCGACGATATCATCGAAGAAGGACCGGTCGGCGTAGATCACCGGAACAGTGTGTTCGTTGCCGTCGAGCATGAAATCCGATTGCTGCGTGCCACCGCTCAGATCGACATAGGCGACGCCGGTAAGCCCGGTAAAATTCAGGGTTGCCTTGGAATCCTTGCGCAAGGGCGTCGTCGGCTTGATGCCGACGGTGGCCACCACCTTGGTCGGGTCGTCCGGGGCGAAATCGAGCGACTTGACGTCCCCGACCTTGATGCCGTTGAACAGCACCTGACCGCCCACCGGAAGACCGGTGACGGGGCCGGGAAAGATGATCTTCATCTCCACGTTCTGCCTGGATTCCGCCGTCACGGCGAGCCAGTATACAAAGCCGAACGCACCGATCAGGATGGCCACCATAAAAGCGCCGATCAGAATGTAGTTCGCTCTGGTATCCATTCAGTCCAACCTATATTCGACGCAACGCCCGTTCTCCCCGGAAGTAGGAAGTAATCCAGGGATCGTCATTAATCATCATGTCGTCCAGTGTTCCGATGGCCAGAACACGCTTATTCCCAAGAACAGCGATTCGATCACAGATAGAATGCAGACTATCGAGATCGTGGGTGACCATGTAAACAGTCAATCCGAGAGTCGAACTGAGATTTGCTATGAGCGAATCAAAGGCCGCCGCCCCGATCGGGTCGAGACCGGACGTTGGTTCGTCCAGAAACACCAAATCCGGATCAAGCGCAAGGGCGCGCGCAAGGCTCGCCCGCTTGATCATGCCGCCGGAAAGTTCCGATGGCAGCTTGTCGGCTGCGTCCTGCGGCAGCCCGACCAGTTCGAGCTTCAATGTCGCCAGTTCGTCCATCAGCCGCGGCGACAGTTTCAGGTGCTCGCGCATGGGCAACTGGATGTTCTGCTTGACGGAAAGCGACGAAAACAGCGCGCCTTGCTGAAACAGCACGCCCCAGCGGCGCTCGATCGCCTTGCGCTCCTGCCCGCTGGCCGTCGACAGGTCATGACCGAACACCGAGATGCTGCCGGAGCGCTTCGGGGTCAGCCCGAGTATGGTGCGCATGAGAACGGACTTGCCGGTTCCCGACCCTCCGACAAACCCGAGCACCTCGCCCCTGCGGACGTCCAGATCGAGGTCCTGCAGAATGATCTTGCTTCCGAAACCGACGGTGATATCGCGGACGGACAGCACGTTTTCCGAACTGTCGCCCGTCTCGGCCGGCGCATGGGAGGAGGTATCTGCGTCAGTCAACGTCATCGGCCGATCAAACTCCTATGGCGGCAAAGAATATGGCGAAGAACCCGTCCACAACGATGACGAGGAAAATCGCCTTGACCACCGACATGGTCGTATGGCGTCCGAGCGACTCGGACGAGCCCTCGACTTTCAGCCCTTCGACACAGGCGATCAGGCCGATGATCAGCGCCATGAACGGTGCCTTCACCAGTCCGACGGCGACGGTTTTGGTGGTGATCGCGGCCTGCAGCTGGGTCAGAAAGGCAGCTGGCGGAATGTCCAGATAGGCCCAGGTGACCAGGCCGGAGCCCAACAGGGCCGACATGTCGGAAATGAAGGTCAGGATCGGCAGCGCGATCATGAGCGCCAGGATGCGAGGCAGCACCAGCACTTCGGTTACGCTCAGTCCGATCACATGCAGGGCATCGACCTCTTCCTGCATGCGCATCGAGCCCAGTTCCGCCGTGAAGGCCGATCCGGACCTGCCCGCCACCATGATCGCGGTCAGAATGACGCCGATCTCTCTCAGGACCAGAATGCCGGCCAGGTCGACGACGAAGATATCCGCGCCGAATTGCCGGAGATAGAACCCGCCCTGCTGCGAGATGATCGCGCCGATCAGGAAACTCATCAGGGCAACGATGGGCACCGCGCCGATGCAGCTGCGGTCGAACTGGACGGCGATGGAAATACTGCGCAGGCGCTTGGGCTGCAGCAGGACTGTCGACAGCACCAGACCGAGCGAGCCCAGAATGTGCAGCATCGCCAGGGTGTCCTGGTAAATATCGACCATATGCCGTCCGGTGGTCTCCAGAAAGCCCGCGATGGAAAATGCCTGCCGGTCCGGTTTCCAGTTCGGCGGATGGTGGCGTTCGATTTCATCGAACAGGGACTGGCGCACCTCTGACACCCCGGTCAGGCCGACCTTGCGGCCCTTGAACTCCAGACGGCCGCGGGTGCGGTGGATCAACCAGGCCCCGCTGGTGTCCAGATGATCGATTCGCGAGACGTCAATACAGGTCAGGTGGTCCCAGGGGACAGTCAGATCCGCCAGCATCTTTTCGGCATCGCCGATGGTGCTTACGGCCCAGTCACCGGCGAAAACCAGACGGTGCCGGTCGGGACCGTCCGCTTCCAGAGCGATGGAAGGTGCCGTGTTTTTCTCCAAGAATGCCATTCCGGCTGGCTGCCCTCTTGCCGCTGGTTGATCAACACCCGTATACCTGAAGGACAAGATCAATACCAACCGTCAATGTGAACGGATCCGGTCGACCGTCCAGACGCCACTTGAAAGCTCTCCCAATGGAAATAGCCCGCCCCTACCTGTTGTTCCTCGGTGATGTTCCCGATGCGCTCGCGGCCAAGACCGCCATCGGCATTGTGGATTGGCGCAAGGACTGGTGTCTCGGCCAGGTGCGTTTGCCCGGCTGCGGCGCGGACACGGGCCTGCCCGACATGTCCGTCGCGGACGGCGCCGCCGCCGGCGCGAAGACCTTCATCATCGGGGCCGTCAATGCCGGTGGACGCCTGCCGGACCATTGGGTGGACTCCGTGGTTGCCGCGCTCGAATCCGGCATGGATGTCGCGTCCGGGCTGCATGTGCGCCTCGCCAGCGTCACCGCCATCCGCGAGGCTGCCGAGAAGAACGGCCGCCAGCTTCATGACGTGCGCCACAACACCGAGGCCTTCGCCACCGGAAAAGGCAGCAAACGCGCCGGCAAGCGCATTCTGGCCGTCGGCACGGATTGCTCGGTCGGCAAGAAATACACCGCGCTTGCCATGGACAGGGCCATGACGGAGCGCGGATACACCAGCGCCTTCTGCGCGACCGGCCAGACCGGGGTGTTCATTTCGGGGCGGGGCATTTCGCTCGATGCGGTGATCGCCGACTTCATTTCCGGCGCCGCGGAATGGCTGTCGCCGGAAACCCCGGAGGATCACTGGCAGATCATCGAGGGCCAGGGATCCCTGTTTCATCCCTCTTTCGCCGGCGTCACGCTCGGTCTGCTGCACGGCTCCCAGCCCGACGGCTTCATCGTCTGCCACGAGCCGACCCGGACAAAAATGCGCGGCGTCGACACACCGCTGCCGAGCATCCAGCAGGTCATTGACATGACCATCGCCTGCGGAAAACTGACCAACCCGGATATCCGCTGCGTCGGTATCGCGGTCAACACGACCGCGCTCGATGACGACGAGGCCCTGGCCTATCTGGCCAAGGTCGGCGAGAAACACGGCCTGCCGGCAACCGACCCGGTGCGCTACGGCATGGAAGCGGTCGTCGACAAGGTGTCCGCGGAATTCGGTGCGCCATGAGCCTCGAGGTAAGCATCCGGGCGGAGCGTTTCGAAATTGCGGGCGGTTTCAGGATTTCCCGCGAGACCCGAACTCATGCCCAGGTCGTGGTCGTCACTCTGCGGGACGGCGCCCATGCCGGACACGGGGAATGTGTTCCCTATCCGCGCTACGGCGAATCGCTGGACAGCGTGCAGGCGCAGATCGAGGCCGTCGTGCCGGATCTGAAAAACGGCCTGAACCGGGACCGGCTGCTGGGTGCCATGCCCGCCGGCGCGGCCCGCAATGCGGTCGATTGCGCCCTGTGGGACCTGGACGCCAAACGGGCCGGCAAACGGGCCTATGAACTTGCCGGCACCGCCGCCCTGCACCCGGTCACGACCGCCTTCACCATCAGCGTCGACACCCCGGAGGCGATGGCTGAAAAAACGCGCGCGGCCGCGCATCGGCCGCTTCTGAAGATCAAGCTGGCCGGCGCCGGAGACGATGCCCGCATCGCCGCCGTTCGTGCGGCCGCACCGGACAGCACTTTGATCGTCGACGCCAACGAAGCCTGGGATGAAAGCTGCTTTGAGACCAACATGGCCGCCTGCGAAGCCGCCGGCATCGCCCTGATCGAACAGCCGCTGCCGTCTGCCGACGACGGCCTGCTGGCCGGGCTTGAGCGCCGGGTCACGATCTGCGCCGATGAAAGCCTTCACCCGGGCAGCGGCATCGATGGCCTGAAAGCAAGATACGACGCGGTCAACATCAAGCTCGACAAGGCCGGCGGACTGACAGCGTCGCTGGAACTGGTCAAGGCGGCCAGGGCCGCGGACCTCAAGATCATGGTCGGCTGCATGCTCGGCACGTCGCTCGCCATGGCCCCCGCCGTGCTGATCGCGCAAGCGGCCGACTATGTCGACCTCGACGGGCCGTTGCTCTTGGCCGAGGACCGGACACCGGGCCTGCGCTTCGAAGGCAGCACGCTCTATCCGCCCGAGCCGGAGCTCTGGGGGTAGCCGGAGCTGCGGTGTAAGGGTATCGCGAGAGCGCCGGACCATTGGGCTTTTTGCTTCGTCTCACACTGAATGAAGGTCTGGTTCGGGAGCGAGAAGAGACGGTCGGCTTGCGGTCGTCGACCGGTGGAAGCGGACATTCCTCTGTCCTGGCCGCGTTGACGCTACCGGCCCTTGGAAGACTTTTGATTGCAAGCAGCAAAGAGCCGCTTCCAGCTCATCAACGGCGTTCGCCAGTTCACAGCGAACGGCGGCTATTCTTGCCCTGATTTTTCTGCAAGCTTGATTTTGCTTTCGCCGGCTGCCGCTTTTGTGCCAGCGAGAACGAGCATTCCAGCAATGACAATCAGCGTCATCCCGGCGACCGTAGCGCGGTCCGGGACCTCTCCAAAGAACACAAACCCCCAGAACACGGCAGAGATCAGATAGGCGTAGTCGAACGTTGCGATGACCTGCGGACGAGGGGACTGGTAGGCCCGCGCCAGTCCTATCGTGACCGCAACTATCAGCAGCGCCATGACGAGAAGAACAGACATGGTGTCGGGATCGACGGGGGACCAGGTTCCGAGCAGAAACGGGTAGTCTGCCGCCCCGCCCGGCTGAACGAGGATGAGAGCCCCGCTGACGACGGATCCGCAGACCACCAGTGCGATGTTCAGGCTGATGGCCAGAGCGACGGGCGCCTCATCTGCGCATTTGGCGCGTGTCAGGACAGCGGCTGCCGCATAGAGGAATGCGGCAGCTACAGGGACGAGCGAAAGAGGCGTGAAGTCCGAGCCAACCGGCTGGACCACGAAGAGGACGCCGACAAAGCCAAGTGCCACGGCAACCCAATGCGCCGGTCGGACAGCGTCATTCAGGAAAACCGCTGAAAGCAAAACGATAAAGAGCGGCGCGGTGTAAAGCGAAGCTGCAATCACCGACAGATCAAGCACGGGGATCGCCGCGTAAATTGCCAGATACATGGCGACGAGCAGAGTGCTGCGAAGCGACACCCACCCCACTGCGCGCGGCCAAAACCGGCCCCATGCCAACAGCATCAGGACCGGCAAGGCAAGGCACGACCGGCAGACGTAGATCTGCCAGAGCGTCATGTCGGGACTGGCGTATTTCACAAAGGCGTCCGTGAGGGCCATTGCGGATACGGTAAGCAGAATGGTGACGACACCGGATGTGACGGTGCGCTCCGTAGCGGCTGATGTGGTCATGCGAGGTCCTTCCTGCCCCGCATCGTAAGGATTTACGAATTAGGTCTGAATGCTATATATTCTCAGCATCATGATTAGAAAAATTACACAATGAACCGAGCTGAACTTCTTGGCCTTCGCACTTTTCACACGATCGCGGAGCACAGGACGCTTCGGGCCGCGGCAGCGGTTCTCGGGGTCAACGCATCCGCCGTTTCCCAGCAACTGAAGGCATTCGAGGAGCAACTCGGAACGGCATTGTTCGTGCGCAACACCCGCTCCGTCGTGCTTACGGATGCGGGCCACGCGCTCCACGAACGGACGCGGCATATGCTGTCCGAGGCAGATGCGGCTCTCGAGGCCATAAGGTCTTCCGCAGGCGAAGCGTCCGGTCCGCTACGCATCACGTTGCCATTTCGTGCCTGGCAGTTGGCGATCGCTCCACGTCTGGCATCTTTCAGAATGGCCTTTCCCGGCGTCGAACTCGACCTCTCAATCGACGAAGAGCTGACGGACATAGTGGCCCGGGGCTTTCATGCGGGAATCCGGCTTGGAGACTATCTGTCCGGTGACGTGATTGCTGTGGCGCTGACCAAGCCCATGCAAGGTGCGTATGTCGCGGCACCCGCCTATCTCGATACCTTTGGACGCCCGAAGGAACCGCGCGACTTGCTTGACCACGAATGTATTCGCTATCGCCGGATCAGCACCGGGCAGATTGCACAATGGGAGTTTCTCGTGAATGGGAACGTACAGACGATCAGCGTGTCCGGCTCTCTCGTATTTAACGATTTACGATCTGTCATCGATGCCACCTGCCATGGTTTTGGAATCGGATGGTCACTGAAGGCAGGGCTGGACCGTCTTATCGAGAGTGGATTGCTTGCTGCCATCCTGACGGACTTCACACCTGAACGCCCGGGGTTCTTTCTCTATTTTCCACGTCAGCTGCAAGACATGCCTCGCTTGCGTGCATTCATTGATCATTTCTCTCTCGGAGCTGCGCCATCGCCGGAACGCAGTATGTAGATAAGATACCTCAATACCACCGGGCCCCGAAAACAGACGTTTAGCCAGCGGCAGGATTGCAGATAGGACCGGGGGTCGATGAACGACCAGTTTTACGGCGCTAAGCAGACCTCCCCCCCCTCACCCCATCCGCCGGCGCACCAGCGGTGTCAGGGCCAGCATGATGAGGGTTCCGGCCAGGGACACCACGGCCATCAGATGGAACGGCCAGTCCGGATTGATGTCGTAGAGCGCGCCGCACAGGCTGAGGCCGACGGCCATCTGGATGCCGATGGAGGTGGCCAGCAGGCCCTGGCCGGTGCCGCCCCAGCGGCTCGGCACGACTTTCGAAAGGATGGCGACGGCCCCCAGATGGGCCGCGCCGAAGGACAACCCGTGCAGGAGCTGCAGCGCCGCCATGGTGGCCAGGGTGTCGGCAAGCGGGAAAAGACCCCAGCGCAGCACCGCAGCAACCCCGGCGGCAATCAGAAACACCGGCGGATCGAAACGCTGCGCGAGCTTGCCCGCCACCGTGAACAGCGCGATTTCGGCCAGGACCCCGACGGCCCACAAGCCCCCGATGACAAAATCCGGCACCGCCATGGCCTGCCAGTACAGCGTGCCGAAGCCGTAAAAGGCCGCGTGACTGGCCTGAAACAGTCCGAGCACGGCGATCACGGGCCAGAACCAGACGCTGCGGAAAGGCGTTGCGACCGGCGCGGCGCCGGAAGTTTGGCCGTGACCGGCCCTCTCCTGGCGCGGCAGGGACATCGCCACGGCCCCGGTTGCCAGGGACGCGGCCACGATGGCCAGAACGATGATCCAGGAGGTCCCTGCCGCGGCAAGCGCACCGCCGACCAGGTTGGCAAGGACGAAGCCCGCGGAGCCCCACAACCGCATCCGGGCATAATCCGCGCCGGTATTGCGCTGCACGTCGAGCGCATAGGCATCGCTCAACGGCACGATCGGGGCATTCATCACCATGTAGCCGATGACCGCTACCGCCAGCAGGGAGGAGCTGCCGGGAACGAACAACAGCGTCAGGAAGAGCGCGCCGGTCAGCGAATAGACCAGCACGGACAGGCGCCGCTGGCCGGTCCTGTCGGACAGGTTCGACAAGGCCGGGCTTGCCGCGATGCGCAAGATCGTGCCCGCGCCGAGAATGAATCCGATCTCCGCGGCGCTCAGGCCGCGAAAACCGAGCACCACGGGGAAGAACGGCAGGAACAGACCAAAGCCGAAAAAATGGCCGGCAAACAGGCCCGAAACCCTGGCGCCGATGGAGGGGAGAGAAATTGACATGTCAATCCTGACGAGGAATCGCCTAAAAAGGATGTTAACGATTTTCGCCGTACCTTGCAGGAGGAGTTGCCCGTGTCACGGCAATAATCGACCCTCAGGCAAGTTGAGAATCGCGGCCACATGAAAGCGGAAGCAACACAGGAACAGCCGGAGCTGATCGGCGAAGCCGAATATCACACTCTTGAACAGACGCTGATGGAGTCCGATCGCGGTCGTCGGTTTCTGAAAGAATTTCTCAATCGGCACAAAACGCCCGAGACCACTGAAATCCTGGGAGCCATACACCGGCTCGAGAAGGTCGTGACTCGCGAGCGAAAGGTTCCCGATCTCGACAAGATCCGTCTCGACATCGGCGAAATGCACGAGGCGATCGAACGAACCAAGGCCGAGATCTCGAATATCAAGGCCGAAGGCGAGGAAAGCAACCGGTTCGTCGATGCCTCGCACGAACTCGACCTGATCGTCACGCAGACCGAAGGCGCCACCCAGAACATTCTTGAAGCTGCCGAGCAGATTCAGGAAAAAGCCTGGGTGTTGCGTGAGAACGGTGCCGACAACGCCACCTGCGACGAAATCGACGCCAGCGCGACCGAAATCTTCATGGCCTGCAGCTTCCAGGATCTGACCGGACAGCGCACCAACAAGGTGGTGCAGGTTCTGCGGTATCTGGAAAGCCGGATCAACACGATGATCGGCATCTGGGGCATCGAGGAGCGGGAAGCCGACGATTCGGCCGGACCTGTCGACAGCCGTCCGGACTCGCATCTTCTGAACGGTCCTCAGCGTGACGGCGACGGCGTCTCCCAGAACAACGTCGACGAACTCATGTCCGTGAGCGACAACGTCTTCGACGCGGCGATCAAGGCAACCGATGCCGCCCCGGAAAAACCTGTCCATGCGAGCGACGCGGACGTGGATGCCATCATGGCCAGTGCAGGCGCAAGCGATGCCGGCGACGACACGTCAGGCGACGGCGAACCGATGGACGCCGCCGCGATCGACGATATGTTCGCCGCACCGGCTGCTGCGGACGCCGCCCCGGAAGAGGACGTGGCCGAAGCCGAGGAAACCGGCACCGACGATGCGGACGCCACGCTTGATGAAGACGCGATTGAAATGCTGTTCGACGCCGAGGTGAACGCCGAAGCAGAAGAAGCGAAAGCGGAAACAGAAGCTGAAGCAGAGACAGAGACAGAGGCAGAAGCGGAAGCCGACGCTGACTGGGAACTGACCGCGGAAGCTGCCGAAGAAGACGGTGAAGATGCCCTGAAAAGCCTGACCGAGGCGGAACGCCAGGCGCTCTTCAACTAGGCCGGCAGGCGACGGAAACACGAAAGGCGCTACCGGTCCGGTGGCGCCTTTTCGCATTTCGGCAGATCTCCACCGGACGCCTCATACCAACCTCAACAAATAGAAACCCATTGGATGGCTTGTTCAGGGCTGCCGGCAAGGAGCGGTGCGCAGATCGGCCTGGTTGGCCGGTCAAGGGGCGCAACGCAGTCCGGTGGGCCTGAACAAGCCACCGGAGGCCATGTCATGAGAGTGTTCCGCCGCGTCGCGCGTCTTGGCTGATGTCCCACATCGCCCTGCGACACGCTCCTCACGGAACACTCTCATGTCATGGTCGAATAGGTTTCTATTTATTGAGGTTGGTATCAGGCGGCAAGCGCTGTCATCAGCATCTGCGGATCAATGTTGCCGCCGGTCAGAACAACCCCCACGGTCTTGCCGGCCAGGGGCAGCTTTCCCGACAGAACGGCGGCGAGCGCCACGGCGCCGCCGGGCTCCACCACGAGTTTCAGCTCCGTGAAGGCAAATGCGACCGCGGCAAGCACTTCCCCGTCCGTCACGGTCACGCCTTCCCCGGCCAGCCGGCGCAGAATGGAAAACCCGATTTCGCCGGGGCTGTCAGACAGAAGCGCGTCGCAGATGGAGCCGGTCTTTGCAGGGTTGGAGAGGATCTCGCCGGCTTCCAGCGAGCGCTTGTAGTCGTCGAACAGGGCCGGCTCGACCGTATGAAAGCGTGTTGCCGGCGATCTGGCGGCCAGCGCAAGCGCGATGCCGCTGGACAGGCCGCCGCCGCCCGTACAGGCCAGAACGTCATCCAGTTGAAGACCGAGCGCAGCCGCCTGGTCAGTCAGTTCCAGCCCGACGGTCCCCTGCCCGGCAATGACCGCCGGATCATTGTATGGATGAACGAAGGTGGCATCGGTCTCCCGGCAAAGCGCTGAGGCAATCACTTCCCGGTCCTCCGTTTCCCTGTCATAGGTCACGACCCTGGCTCCCAGGCCGCGGGTGCGCTCCAGCTTGATCGCGGGGGCGTCAGCAGGCATGACGATGGTCGCCGGCATGCCGAGCAGCCGCGCGCCTGACGCAACGCCCTGGGCGTGATTTCCCGAGGAACAGGCCACCACGCCCTTCGGCCGGTCTTCGGCCGGGATCTGGCAGAGCCGGTTGAACGCACCACGAAACTTGAACGACCCGCTGCGCTGCAGGTTCTCCGGCTTGATCAGCACCCGGGCCGAGGCGCGCTCGTCCAGAAGCGGGTGCCGCAACACCGGTGTCACCAGCGCCTCGCCGCCGATCCGTCCGGCCGCCGCCAGAATATCCTCAAAGGAAACCGCCAGTTCGGAAGTCTTCGGGTTTGCCATCGACAGGCTCCTGTTCCAGGAAAGAGTTACCGGCCGACAGTGATTTCACAGCACGGCACCAGGTGCCAGCAAGAAATTGTCCCGGTGTCAATTTGCCGGATCGGCATTAAAGCCGGGAGCGTGGGGCAAAAGCCCCGGCCCGATTATTCCGCAGCCTTCGCGGCGGCGGAGCGGGCATTGTAGAGATCCCGCGCCTCGATGCAGTTCTCCAGGAACTGGCGCGCACTGGCCGCCCAGGTGTAGTTCATGGCGATTTTCCGGCAATGATCCCGGGGAATGTCCAGGGCCGCTTCGCATGCTTCCCGAAGGTCCTTGGAAAGAACGCCCGAGCCCGTGTCGCCGATGACATCCAATGGCCCCATCACCGGGAAGGCGGCCACCGGAACACCGCAGGCAAGAGCTTCCAGCATCACGTTGCCGAACGTGTCGGTCAGCGAGGGAAACACGAACACATCCGCATCGGAATAATGCCGTGCGAGATCCTCGCCCACCTTCGATCCGGTAAAATGCACACCGGTGTATTCGCGGCGCAGGCTGTCGAGCTGCGGGCCGCCGCCGACCACCACCTTGGAGCCCGGCAGATCGAGATCCAGAAACGCCTTGATGTTCTTTTCGATGGCGACCCGGCCGACATACATGAACACCGGACGCGGCAGGTCGGCGGGCAGGACAGACCCCTCGTAGGGTTTGAACAGCTGCTCGTCCACACCCCGCGACCAGCGCATCAGGTTTTCAAATCCCCGCTCGCGCAGATCCTGTTCGAGAGAGCGCGTCGCCACCATGCAGCCGCTGGCCCCATTGTGGAACCACCGCAGCCAGCTGTAGGACCAGGTCAGCGGGACCGGCAGCCGGGCCGACACATATTCGGGAAAGCGCGTGTGGTAGCTGGTGGTAAACGGCCGGCCGGTCTTCTTGGCGACACTCGCCGCGAGCATTCCGAGCGGTCCCTCGGTCGCGATATGCAGATGCTCGCAGCCGTAGTCCTCGATCTTGCGCCGCACGATGCCGCGATGGGTCAGGGACAGCCGGATTTCCGGATATGTCGGACAGGGAAGTGTCTTGAACTCCAGCGGCGACAGAAATTCGACACGCACGCCGATCGCCTCGAGTTCTTCCGCCGTACGTTCCAGCGACCGGACCACACCGTTTATCTGCGGATGCCAGGCATCCGTTACAATCAGGATCGAACTCATGCGGCGACCGGTGCTTCCTTGGATTTCACCGGCGCGGCTGTCGCCTGGGTATTGTCCACCCATCGGATCACCTCAAACGTACCATCGTGGTGTTCGGCAACGGCCGTGCAGCTTTCGACCCAATCGCCTGTATTGATATAGTGGATACCGTTCATGTCGCGGTCGGCGGCATGATGAATGTGCCCGCAGATCACGCCGTCCACGCCCTGCCGGCGCGCTTCGTCGGACAGGGCCTCTTCGAAACGCCCGATGAAACTCACGGCGTTTTTCACTTTCAGCTTTGCCCAGGCCGACAGCGACCAGTAGGTCAGACCGAGCCGGCGGCGCACGAAATTCACCCAGGTGTTGATGCCAAGGGCGCTCACATAGGCCTTGTCACCGAAAAAGGCCAGCCACTTGGCATGGCGGATGACCACGTCGAACTGGTCTCCGTGGATCACCAGGTAGCGTTTGCCGTTGGCGGCTTCGTGCACGATGCTGTCTGCGACCTCGACCCCGCCAAAATGGGTCCCGAGAAAACTGCGCAGGAACTCGTCGTGATTGCCCGGAATATAGACGATCCGCGCGCCCTTGCGGCCCTTGCGGAGGATCTTCTGGACGACGTCATTGTGTGCCTGGGGCCAGTACCAGGCGCGTTTCAGGCGCCAGCCGTCCGCGATGTCTCCGACCAGATAGAGGGTCTCTGCATCATAGTCCTTCAGAAAGTCGAGCAACAGCTCCGCCTGGCACCCGCGCGTACCAAGATGAACATCTGAAAGAAACAAGGCCCGATAATGTCGCGAAGCCTCAGCGGTCGACATGGCGCATCTCCAAAATCCTGTTGGGGCGCTATAGACGCGATTCAGGTATCACTATTATGACAACGCGGGAACCGCCAGGGCCGGGTTTGTCTTCCACCGGAATGATTAGAAACTCTTGCCCCTGGGGAATGGCACAGGTCTATCGGCTGCCCGCGCGTGTGAAATCTTGTCGGGTCTGCCCCCCGCTTGCGGCATGACCTTGCCTCCCTGCACCCGTCCCCCTTGAACCGGGTCCCTCATCTGCCGCCTTGCTGCCGCGCTGCGGGTTTGACAGCTCCCGCTTCGGGGGTCACATAGGGACCCACAACCATCACGAAGGAGATCGGTCATGGAGCTTGGCCTGAAAGGCAAGAAGGCAATCGTGTGCGCATCCAGCCGCGGACTGGGCAGAGGCTGCGCCGAAGCACTGGCGGAAGCGGGCTGCTCGATCGTTCTGAACGGACGTGACGAGGCGGCTCTGGCAGCGACACGCAGCACCATCGAGGATCGATTCGGTGTTGAGGTGCGCGTCGTGGCGGCCGATGTTTCCACCCGTGCGGGACAAGAGGCTCTGCTGTCCGCCTGCCCCGAGCCCGATATCCTGATCAACAACAATGGCGGACCGCCCCGCAAGGACTATACGGAACTTGATCGCGAAGCGCTTCTGGAAGGGGCCCTCCAGAACTTCGTGACCCCGGTCGAACTGATCCAGGCCGTCACGCCGGGGATGAAGCAACGCGGCTTCGGGCGCATCGTCAACGTCACCTCGCTGTCGGTGAGGATGCCGATCGAGGGCCTTGACCTGTCCAGCGGGGCCCGGGCCGGACTGACCGCGTTTCTGGCCGGCGTCTGCCGCCAGCTCGCCCCTCACGGTATTACCGTCAACAATCTGCTGCCCGGCAAGATGGACACGGACCGCCTCAAGGGCGGTTTTGCCCGTGCGGCCGAGCAAAGCGGCCGCAGCATCGACGAGGTTCGGGCCGAACAGGCTGCCGAGATCCCCGCGCGGCGTTTCGGAACGGCGGAGGAGTTCGGCCAGACCTGCGCCTTCCTGTGCTCCCGCCAGGCCGGCTACATCACCGGCCAGAACATCCTGCTGGACGGCGGGCTGTTTCCCTCGGCCTTCTGAGACCCAATGCCGTCCATCGAAACGCGAAAGGCCGGGGAACACCCCGGCCTTCCTTGTTTTCGTGACCGTGAGGATTCGGTTCAGAACTTGTAGCGCAGCGATGCGGAGACAATGTTCACATGGCTGTCGACATCAGCCGCGTAGGTGCCGAAGGTCGAATTGTAGTCCTGATGGTCCGCATCGATGTTGATACTCGTCGATTCCGGGATGATGTGGGTGTAGCCCAGATCAACGGACAGATTCTGGTTGAAGTTGTAGCTGGCACCGGCGGACAGCCACCAGCGATTGTTGTCCGGCAGGCGGGTCGAGCGGATTTCCTCGTCGATCGGGGAAATTTCATACCCCAGACCGGCGCGCAAGGTGAGCTTCTCGTTGAAGTCGTACTCGCCGCCAAGCGAGAAGAACCAACCGTCATCATAGTTGAAATGCAGGGTGGTCAGCGTGGCGCCGGTTGCGTCGGAGGTCGCCCGCGGCGATTTCAGCCGGCTCCAGTTGGTCCATTCGACGGTTCCCAGAACCCGGAACTTGTCGGTCAGCCGCTGTTTGGCGGAGATGTTGACCATATCCGGCGTCACCACGCCAAGCCCGATCGCACTTCTGGTCCCGCTGGCGAACAGGTCGCCTTCCAGATCGTGACCGACACCAGAGCGGTAGCCGATGCCAATTTCGGTGCCTTCGAAGGGGCGCACGGTCAGACCGGCCGTGACACCGAAACCGATGCTGTCGCCCTTGATCTCGTTCGACCGCGGAAAGCCTGCGCCCGAGGTCGCATCGGCGGACTTCAGGGAGACGTTCAAGATACTGAACCTGGACGCCGACCGCGACCGTGACCATGTCGTTGATCTGATAGGCGATGGCCGGGTTCACGTTCAGGGAAAAGACCGAGGACGACCTTGAATAGAACTGGCCGGCCCAGTTCAGATCGGGTTTGGTGGACAGACCGAAGGGCGCATTGATGCCGACACCGAAGATCAGCTTGTCGTTGAGCCGGTAGGCGGCGTAGGACGCGGGAATGAAAGCGTCGGAGGCGATATCGCCGCTGCCGACGGACGACGTTCCCAGCAGCCCCCCGGACAGGGTGCCATCGATATCCGACACCGGGAACAGGCCCGAGCTGTGCGCCTCCACGGTCAGCCCCTGCTGCGCGCCCATCAGGGACGCCGGGTTCCAGTATATCGACGAAATGCCCCCACCCGTCGTTCCGTATCCCGCAAAGGACATCCCCTGAAAATAGGCACTCTGTTCACGCAGCGCGAAGCCACCTGCATGCGCAGTTCCCGCAATCATGGATAGTGCTATCGCAGTCGATGCAAATAGAACCGAATTTTTGTTTGCGCTCTTCATAGCGTTTCCTCCCTTGTCCGCCCCACCGGGACGGGTCACGACATCCAGTGACTGATTTTTCGGAGAAAGAGCCGGGATACAACACAATAATAAGGGCGATTGCGTATGCGACAACACATGCTGCACTGCAAAATACGATGCAGGAAGACGAGAAATTTCTATCGGAGGGCTTCAGAAACTTCCAAAACAACACTTCCGGAGACTGTTCTTCATGGTATCGACACACTTTCGATCACTTGCCCAAAAAACAGGCAATAATTCCATGACCTTCCGATAACGTCAATTAGCACCGCAACGTTGCGACTTTGTCACAGGTTTCCTAAGGGAATATGTTCACTTCTTGCCATAAGTGCCTTGCAATCACTTGGTAAAAACATCGATGGAAAGTCTTCCTTCCCGGTCAGATCCGGCTCGGCCCCAAGAGACCGGCCTGCCCTGCCGGGGTCTCCTGGGGTGGTCTCCTGGGGTGGTCTCCGGGGCGATCTCCGGGGCGATCTCCCGAACCCGGTCCGGCGGACCGGGTCAATCCCGACGCGCAGGGCGCTCGCCGTCACGTGCCGCCATGAACCGGCGCATGGCGACATCGCTCCAGGGTGAAAGGCGGGACAGCGCAGCCTGCTGACTGTCGTGGATCCGCCTGCCGAGGGCGTCCTTGTCCGCGAAGTCCGCAAGGACCTTTGCGGAGGTCTCTCGCAGGGCCGTCATCACGTCGTCCGGATAGGGCAGCACGGTGACCCCGTCCCTTTCCTGAAGCAGACGCAAGGCCCCGGCATTTTCCCAGTCGCTTTCAGCAAGCGAGCGGCCGTTTTCCGCCCGGCAGGCTTCCAGCACGATGGCCCGGAGATCCTCCGGCAAACCTTCGAGCGCCACCTGATTGAAAAGCGCTTCGCCGGTGCCGTTCGGCTCGTGGAAGCCGGGTGAGTAATACGAGCTGGCGACCTTGTGAAAACCCATCGCCCGGTCGGACCAGGGACCCAGAAACTCCGTTGCATCCAGAACGCCGCTCTGAAGGGCCTGGAACAATTCGCCCGGCGGCAGGCTGACCGGTGTCGCGCCGAGCCGGCGCATCACTTCGCCGCCAAGACCCGGCATGCGGATCTTCAATCCCCTCAGGTCGTCGAGGCCAGTGATTTCGCGCTTGTACCAGCCCCCCATCTGCACCCCGGTGTTGCCCGCCATCACCGGCTTCAGTCCGAAGGGAGCATAGAGTTCGTCCCAGAGCGCCTGCCCGCCGCCCTGTTCGATCCAGCTGATGTGCTCATGCGGCAGCAGGCCGAAGGGGATTGCGGTGAAATGGACGGCGGCCGGGATCTTGCCCTGCCAGAAAAACGAGGCCGTGTGCGCCATCTGCGCCGTTCCGGCGGAAACCGCGTCGAAGACGCCGAGCGCCGGCACCAGCTCTCCGGCCGCAAACAGCCGCACGCGCAGCCGCCCCCCGGACATCCTGCCGATGCTGTCGGCGATCCGCCGCGCGGTCACGCCGGGTCCGGGCAGGTTCTTCGGCCAGGACGTTACCATCTTCCATTCGATGGTCGCCCCGTCCTGCGCAAGCGCCGGCGCGGCCAGTGCCGCCGTGCCGGCAGCCGCGGACGCCCCCAGAAGAGCTCTCCGGTTGATCAGCCTGGTCTTGTGCGAACGTCCTTCGGACATGTCATTTGCTCCAGATTTCATGAAAATGGTGGACCGGTCCGTGCCCCGCGCCGATCACGAGCCTGTCGGCGGCGGCAATGGCCGCGTGGACATAGGACTTGGCATCCCGGATCGCGCTGTCCAGGTCCTTGCCGAGGGCCAGTCCGGCCGCGATCGCCGAGGACAGGGTGCAGCCGGTGCCATGGGTGTTGTCCGTGGCGACCCGTTTCGCCCGGAGCCAGGTCACGTTTCCCTGCGAGTCCGTGAAAAGATCCGCGCTTTCGTCCGTGGTGCCGTGTCCGCCCTTCAGCAGCACCGACCGCGCACCGCGCCTCAACAGGCTGTCGGCCTGCGCGCGCATGGCCGTTTCACTGTCCGCCATCGCTGTCTCCAGCATCCGGGCGGCTTCATGAAGGTTGGGCGTGACGACATCCGCGCGCGGCACGAGCACCGACATCAGGCAGTCGACGGCGCTGTCGGCCAGCAGCGGGTCTCCGGACGCGGCCACCATGACCGGATCCAGCACCACCGGCCCCGTGTCATGCCGCGTCAGCCCTTCGGCAACCGCCTCGATCACGTCGACGCGGGCCAGCATGCCGATCTTGGTCACGTTCACCTTCAGATCCGAATAGACCGCATCCATCTGCGCCAGAACGAAATCGGGCGGCACCTCGTGAAGGGCGCTCACGCCCAGCGTGTTCTGCGCGGTCAGGGCCGTCAGCACGCTGGCGCCATAGACACCCAGAGCGGAAAATGTCTTCAGGTCGGCCTGGATGCCGGCCCCACCGCCGGAATCCGAGCCTGCTATGGTCACCGCGATCGCGGTCATGGCGTCTCCTTCGTGTGTTCTGAATACATGTTTCAGGCGGCCTTGAGCCGGGCCTCGATATCGCCCAGGCTCATCGCGTAAAGCGCGTCGAGCAGTTCAGGAACCAAGGTTCCCGGCCCGCCGGCCCTGGCGGCCGCCATTTCGCCGGCGATGTTGAACACCGACAAGCCACAGGCGGCAGCCAGCGCCCGGTCGGGCTCGACGCTGGCAAAGGCGGCCAGAACCGCGCCGCCCGCGCAGCCCGTGGCGGTGACACGTGCCATCAGCGCATGTCCGTTCATGAGCCGGAAATCCCCGCCCCTGCTCTCGATCTTGTCTTCCGCGCCGGTCACCGCGAACACCGTGCCGCCCGCGATCAGCTTTTCCACGCTGTCGCGATCCGGGAACAGCGCCTCCATTTCCGGCCCATTCAGACGCACAAGATCCGCCCCGTCCGCCAGCAGCTTCCCGGCGAAGGCGCAGCGGACGGGCGACCGGTTGACAAAGACCGGATCGAGGCAGACCGGATGCCCGGCCGCCCGCGCCGCCTGAACGGCAAGCGGGATCGCCACACGGCGGCTCGCATCGAGTGTTCCCAGATTGACCAGCAGTGCGTCCGCGCTCGCGGCAAAGCCGGCGACTTCGTCTTCGGCGATGGTCATGGAGGGCACGGCACCGAGCGCCAGCAGCACATTGGCGGTGAAATTCTGGGCGACTGCGTTGGTGATCGCATGAACGCGCGGCGACTTCTGCCGCACCCGCTGCAACAGATCGTGAACCGTCACAGCGGCAAGAGGCGCGGTGGATGCGGCGACGCTGAGGCTCATGAGGCACCTCCGGCAACGGCTGACCACATGCCGGTTACGTCTGTGCCGAGATCGCACATTCCGGTATCGCCAGCGCCAGTAGCGCCAGTTCCGGCATCGCAATGAAACTGAAACGGGCCGGTGGCCCAGAAGGTCATCATCTCAAATCCCTCCGCCGGTACAAGCCGGATCAGGTTCAAGGAGTTGGCCAGCCGCCTCTCAGCCCGATCCACGATCGCCGGGCACCCCCATGAGATATCGAACAGCTAACAAGGCTCGACCTGCAATGCAAGTCCCTGATCGCTGCGGGACATTGCCGACGGACAGCAGAAGCGATTGACTGGATTGGCGAGATGCGCGATGTCCTAGGTCATCATTTTGCACTGTCCCAGCATCCGGAGCGCCGCATGACCCCGTTTTTCGTGATGATCAAATGCCAGCTCGGCAAGACCTACCAGGTCGCCAACGCGATCGCGGACGCGGAGATTGCCTCCGAGGTCTATTCCACCAGCGGCGACTACGATCTTCTGGTCAAGGTCTACATCGAAAACGGCGCGGATATCGGCCATTTCGTCAATGAAAAGGTGCATCCGATCGATGGCATCCAGGACACCAAGACGATCATCACCTTCAAGGCCTTCTAACCCATCCTGCCACCCTATGGACGCAGGCTGCCCGAACGTGTTTTCCACCGCTCCGATTGTCAGGAGAAGCCCCATGCGTATTTTGAAATCCGCCGCCCTCGTTTTCGGTCTCAGTCTCCTGCCACTTCCGGCGACCGCCCAGGGCATGCCGCCGGAGCAGATCAAGCAGATCCTCGACGTGACCAAGGCAAGCTGGGTGTCCTTCCGCGACTGGCAGGGCCAGGATCTGGTCTATTTCACGCATCTGGAAGCCTGGAAGTGCGGCATCGAATATGTGTTCTACGGTGTCAACGACGGCCCGATCGACCAGGAGTGGGCGCTGGACGCCTGCAATCCGGACGCGCCCAACGCGGTTCTCAAGGACAAGCCCTATATCGCGCGGCCCGGTGGCTCGGTGCAGTCCGTCAGCGTTCAGCTGATCTACCCGGACGGCACGAAAAGCCCGGTCGAGCGCTTCGAATACAAGCGGTAACGGTCACCGGATTCGGGAACTTCGGACTGGGCGGGCGGATCGGGACTGAACCCTGCCCCTGCCCCTGCCCGTAAAGGCAATCTCACGATCTCGACGGCGACGAGGCCCGGCGGGCCTTGGTCCGGTCGAGGCCCAGCTTGTGCTCGCGGAAGATGACGAAGATCCCGGCGGCGATCACGATCAGCGCCCCGGTCACGACTTCCGGCACGGGCACCTCGGAAAAGACCACCCAGCCGACGATGATCGCCCACAGCATGTTGACATAGTCGAACGGGGCGATGGTGGATGCATCCGCGAAACGGTAGCTCTGGGTCAGCAGGATCTGCCCGACCCCGCCGGCAAGGCCGAGAAGGACCAGAAGGCCGGCGGTCGGAAGATCCGGGACGATCCACGCCTGCCCGGGCAGAACCAGCCCGAGCGGCAACGTCAGCAGCGCCAGCACGGTCGAGGATCCGGCAAACCAGGTGACGATGGTCGACGTGCGCTCCGTCTCGCAGAGTTTGCGCACGGTGATCATGGCGAGCGCGGCGAAGCCGGCCCCCACAACCCCCAGCATTGCGCCGAACTTGGACGGCCCGTCGAGATCTCCCTCGCCGAGATGCGGCGACAGCACGACCAGAATACCGATGAAGCCGACGCCGACCGCGCTCCAGCGATAGATGCGAACGGTTTCACCGAGCAGGAAGAAGGCCAGCACGACCACAAACAGCGGTGTGGCAAACCCGATGGCGGTGGCATCGGGCAGAGGCAGAAGGTAAAGCGCGGTGAACGAGCAGACCATCGCCGACAGGCCGACCGTTGCACGCGTCAGGTGCCTTCTCGGGTTGGCTGTCCGGAACGCGAGACTGAGTTCGCCCCGCATCGCCACCATCATCAGAACCGGAAACAGGCCGAAAAAATTGCGCGCGAACACGAGCTGGCCGATGGGAACCGTCTCCGCGGCAATCTTCAATGCCGTCGCCATCACGAAAAAGACCAGCGTGGAGGCCAGTTTCAGGCTGATCCCGAGCAAGGGGGCCTGCCGGGTCATGCCGGTCGGGGCCGGCGGACCCGCAGGCCCGGATTTCAGGGTCGAAGACGCCATGTCGGGGATATCCAGATGCCGGCAGAAACGCCCCCCGAACGGAGGGCCGGGCGCACGCAGACCTGAGAAAGTCCAACGCTGCATCCGGACGAATTTCTGCGGCGGTTTTCGGGTGCCCGCCTGCCGGCGGACGACGTGAGGGACGGGTTCGGTTGGGACAGGACAGCCAGTATCTCGTGACAGCGGCCCCTTTGCAATCTGCCGAAGCAACATTTCGGCGCACCCGACCCCATGCCCACTCGGTATTTGTGCCCGGTCGCGGTCAAAACCTCTTCAAAACCGCTTCATCGGGCGCCACCGCTCTCCCTTTGCCGGAGCGGTTATCTATAATCAGCGAAACCCCGATTCGAGAGGCTCGACCACATGTTCCGTTCCTTTTTCCAAAACCGCACATGGTTCCTGTGGGCCTGGGTCGGGTCGGTGCTCATTCTGTGGGTGACCTGGTACAAGGTTCAGCTCGATGTCAGGATCAACGAGTGGTTCGGCAGTTTCTACGACATGATCCAGAAGGCACTGACAGAACCGGGCAGCACCACTTTCGAGGCCTATATGGCCGAACTGTCGACGTTCTTCTGGATCGCTGCGCTCTACGTTGCCATCGCCGTCGTTCTGGATTTTTTCATCAAGCATTTCATCTTCCGCTGGCGCACCGCCATGAACGACTACTACATGGCCTATTGGCATGTGGTGCGCGACATCGAGGGCGCCGCCCAGCGCGTTCAGGAAGACACCATGCGCTTTGCCCGGATCATGGAGGGGCTCGGGGTCGCCTTCATGCGCTCGGTGATGACGCTGATCGCCTTCCTTCCGCTTCTGTGGGAATTGTCCAAGAACGTCACGGAACTGCCCTGGATCGGGCCGGTTGACCACGCGCTTGTCTATGTCGCCCTGCTGTCCGCCGCGTCCGGCACGGTTCTGCTGGCCGCGGTCGGTTTCAAGCTGCCGGGCCTGGAATTCAACAACCAGAAAGTGGAAGCCGCCTATCGCAAGGAACTCGTCTACGGCGAGGATCACGAGGAGCGTGCCAGGCCGGAAACCGTGGCCGAGCTTTATGCCGGCGTCCGCAGGAACTACTTCCGACTGTTCTTCCACTATCTCTATTTCGATGTGGCCAAGTGGTCCTACCTGCAGGCGACCGTTCTGGTGCCTTATCTCGCCCTGGCGCCGACCATCATCGCGGGAGCGATCACCCTGGGCGTGATGCAGCAGATCGTTCGGGCCTTCAGCCGGGTCGAAAGCTCGTTCCAGTACCTGGTCAATGCCTGGACGACGATCGTGGAACTGATTTCGGTCTACAAACGTCTGAGGGCGTTCGAGACTCATATCTGGGAATACGAGCGCAACGGCGGCACACCCCAGCCGATGCCCGCGGAATAAGGCCAGTGGAATAAGGCCTGGGACAGGGCCACACTCAAAAAGCCGCCCGGGCGGGCGGCTTTCCGAATGCTGCAGGACAGTGGTGACGCGGTGAAACGCCGGCGCCTATCTTGCCGCCTGAATCGCGTCCCAGACCCGAAGTGGAGTTGCCGGCATGTCGATCAGGTCGGTGACGCCGGCGCCTTCCCTGAGGGCCATCTGCAGCGCATTCATCACGGAGGCGCAGCCGCCGATGGATCCGGCCTCCCCGGCCCCCTTGATGCCCATGGCATTGGTCGTGGAGGGAATATTGCGGGTCTCGAAACGGATTTCGGGAAGATCGCCCGCCCGGATCATCTGATAGTCCAGCAGGGACGCCGTCAGGAGCTGACCGTCGTCATCGTAGACCGTGTGTTCGCACAGCGCCTGGCTGATCGCGGACACCGTGCCGCCATGGACCTGGCCGACCAGCAGCATCGGGTTCACCGTGACACCGAAATCATCGACGATGACATAGTTCACCACCTTGACGTTACCGGTCTCCGGATCGACTTCCACTTCGCTGATATGGGTTCCGTTCGGATAGGTGGCTTCGCTCTGCGAGACCTCTTCGCTGGCCTTCAGCGTTTCCCCCGCCGAAGCGGCGATCTCGGCCAGTGTGACCTGCTGGTCGGTTCCCACCACCCGCACGACACCGCTGTCCAGTTCGAGATCCTCGATCCCGGCTTCCAGTTTGTCGGCCGCCAGTTCCTTGACCTTCTTGACCAGCGCGACGCTGGCATCGCGCACCGACGGCAGGCCGATGGGGATCGACCGCGAGCCCCCGGTGCCGCCGCCCTTGCGCACCCGGTCGGTATCGCCCTGGATGAATTCGATGTCCTCGATGGTCACCCCGAACTGCTCGGCGACAACCTGGCTGTACGCCGTTGCGTGCCCCTGGCCGTTGGTCTGTGTGCCGATCAGCAGGGTCAGGCCGCCAGAGGCATCAAGTTCGAGTGTCGCTTCCTCGCTGCCGGGAAACGCGCAGGCCTCCACGTAGCTGCAGATGCCGATGCCGCGGTATTTGCCGTTTGCCGCACTGGCCTGCTGACGCGCCTTGAAGTCCGCCCAGCCGGCGACCTCAAGGGCCCGGTCCAGATGGCCCGCGAAATCTCCCGTGTCGTACATGCGCCCGGTGCCGGTGGTGTAGGGCAACTGCTCCGGCCGGATGAAATTCCTCCTGCGGATTTCCACCGGACCAAGCCCGGTCTCTTCGCCGGCCTTTTCAATCAGCCGCTCGATCAGATAGGCGGCTTCCGGCCGCCCCGCCCCGCGAAAGGCATCCGTCGGCACCGTGTTCATGTAGACCCCCTCCACTTTCGCGAACACGGCGGGGATGTCATAGAGACCGGAAGTCATGGACGTGCCCACATAGGGAATGAACGGTCCGAACTGGTGCAGATAGGCACCCATGGCGGCCTTGACGTCCACCCTGAGCCCGAGGATCCTGCCGTCGCTGTCAAGCGCCAGCTCCGCATGGCTGAGATTGTCCCGGCCATGGGCATCGGTGACGAAATGATCCATCCGCTCGCCCGCCCAGCGCACCGGCCGGCCGAGTTGCTTCGCCGCGATCATGGCCAGCGGATACTCCCGGTAGCAGAACCCTTTCGTGCCGAACCCGCCACCGACTTCCGGCGTGATCACCTGCAGGTCTTCCTCCGGAAGATCCAGTATTTCGCAAATGACGTTGCGCATGCCATGGCCACCCTGGGTGCCCAGGGTCAGCTTGAAACGCCCGCTTTCAGAGTCGAATTCGGCCACGCAGCCGCGCAGCTCCATGTAATTGGCCACGACGCGGTTGTTGACGAGATCGACGGAGACGACCTTGTCCGCGCCGGAAAAGGCCTCTTCCGTCCGGGCCTGATCGCCCTGGCCGTAGGTAAAGGCGACATTGGTTCCGAAGTCCGGCCAGACCTTCACCGCATCCGGCGCAAGCGCGTTTTCGATCCCGACGACCACGTCCAGAGCATCGTAATCGACCTCCAGCGCTTCGGCGGCGCTGCGGGCTGTCTCGAGGTCATCGGCAACGACGAACGCGATCGCATCGCCCACATAGCGAACCTCGTCCGCGCACAGCACCGGCTGCTCCGGAACCCGAAACCGGGATCCGTCGATCTGCTTCAGCAGGGCCTTGCACGGCATGGTTCTGCCGGCCAGCTCTGCCCCGGTCAGAACCTGGCGGACCCCATCCATCGCGCGCACGTCCTCGACATTGTCGAGCCGGATCCGCGCGTGGGCCATGGCTGAACGCAGGACGTACCCGTGCAGGCATCCATCCGGCTTGTAGTCCGCCGTATAGACACCGCGCCCGGTCAGGAGCGGTTCATCTTCCTTGCGGCGCAGCGCGGCGCCAACGCCGAATTTCGGAGTGACCATCTGGTTCATGAAACTGGACCTGCTAATTTGGGAAGGCAATCCCGAGAACGATTGAGCTTTGTTCGCGACGACCGGGTTGAACATAGCGCCCTGAAGGCACCTGGGCCAGAGGGGCTTGATGTCCAATGCACCGGCGAGAACGCTTTGTCTGGTGCGACGAAGTTATATGATTTCATCCTCGTCGAACAGGGGATCGGCTTCAAGTTGGGACGCGAGACTGTCGAGGGTCAGTTCCGCGTCGTCTTTCTCGCTGATGGCGGCAATGTGAAACAATCCGTCGCCTTCGTTGACCACTGGCAGATGGGTCCGCCCCACGATCAGCCCGCCATAATCCGCAATCACGTCCCGTTCGTTCTCGCCGAAGGGATCGGAGACGATCCCCAGCAGCATGCCCGGCTCGATCATGTCACCGGTCGACTTGAACGGTCGCAACAGCCCGCCCGCCGGAGCGCGCACCCAGTAACTGGACTTCGTCAGCATGGAGCGGGCCTTCGGCCGTGTGATGCCTCTGGAGCCGACCATCTTCAGCGCCCGCATCACCCGCAGGATGCCGGAGACGCCGGCACGAATGGCCATCTCGTCGAAACGCAGGCCCTCCCCCGCCTCGAATACCAGCACGTCGGTCCCCTTGGCCTGGGCGGCCGCGCGCATGGACCCCTCGCGCAGTCTCGACGTCATCATCACCGGAGCGCCAAAGGCCCGCGCCAGGGACAGGGTGTCCGGCCGCGTCGGCGAAAACCGGATCTGCGGCAGGTTGATGCGGTGGATCGCCGCCGAGTGCAGGTCGATGCCGTAATCCGCCCGGTCGACGATCTCGCGCATGAAAAGTTGCGCCAGCCGTCCCGCCAGGGAACCGCGCTGGCTGCCGGGAAAGCACCGGTTGAGATCGCGGCGGTCCGGCAGATAGCGGGAATGGTTGAGAAATCCGAAGGCATTGACGATCGGCACGACCAGCACCGTGCCTTTCAGTTTCTCAAGTTCAGGCGCGTCCAGTTGCGGTGCCTTGAGGATCCGCCGCGCGATTTCAACGCCGATGATCTCGTCGCCATGGACCGCCGCACTGACAAATAGAACGGGCCCCGGCTTGCGCCCGTGCAGCACATGCACCGACATGGTGACCGGGGTGTGGTCCGACAGCACGCTGACCGGCAGATCGATCGTGCGCCGGGTCCCCGGAGCGATCTTGTGATCGCCGATCTCGAAGGCCTTGACGCGCGGGCTCAACCGCGTCCCTTTGTCTTGGTCTTGCCGGCTTGCGCGGTCTTGCTGAGAAAGTCGATGATCTTGCCGGCGACGTTGATCCCCGTGGCTTTTTCGACCCCTTCGAGCCCGGGTGAGGAATTCACTTCCATGACCACCGCGCCGTGGTTGGACCGCAGCATGTCGACCCCGCAGACGTTGAGCCCCATGGTCTTGGCCGCCCTCACCGCCGTGGAGCGTTCTTCCGGCGTGATCTTGATGGAATTCGCGGTGCCGCCCCGGTGCAGGTTGGACCGGAACTCGCCCTCCGCCCCCGTGCGTTTCATGGCCGCGATGACCTTGCCGCCGACAACCAGCGCCCGGATGTCCGAGCCGCCCGCCTCCTTGATGAACTCCTGCACCAGAATATTCACATTGGCGCCGCGAAAGGCCTCGATGACCGACTTGGCCGACCGTTCCGTGTCCGCCAGAACGACCCCGATTCCCTGTGTGCCTTCCAGCAGCTTGATCACCACGGGGGCGCCGCCGGCGGTCGCCAGGACTTCCTCGGTCATTTTCGGATCATGGGCGAAGGTCGTGACCGGCAGACCGATCCCGTCGCGCGCCAGCAACTGCATCGAACGCAGCTTGTCGCGGGACCGGCCGATCGCAACGGATTCATTGAGCGGGAACACCCCCATCATCTCGAACTGGCGCAGCACGGCAAGGCCGTAAAAGGTGATCGAGGCCCCGATTCTCGGGATCACCGCATCGAACCCGGTCAGCTTGTCGCCGTTGTAATAGATCTCCGGCCGCCGCGAGGCGATGTTCATGTAACACCGCAAGGTGTTGATGATCTCGAGTTCGTGCCCGCGCTCCTCGGCGGCTTCCTTGAGGCGTCGATGCGAATAGAGCTCCGCGTTCCGCGCCATCATTGCAATCTTCATCGGTCCTCGTCCCCTGGTCTCGGTAGGGTGGCTGAGTCTTGGCGGGTAGCTGAGCGGTGGCTTGTCACCTGTGACGCGGCACCGGCCACGTCCGGCTTGCCGGCCAGAAACGACCGGCCCGCATGCACCAGAACCTTGTGCCGCCGGATGGCCGTGCGCCCGAGGATCATGTCAAAGCCCATGTTGGTCCGGTCCGCCAGCGACACGTCGACCTGCCAGCGATGGCTGCCCAGATGCAGCAAGGTGCGTATGACAATCCGGCGCTCCGGCACACCGCTCGTATTCTTGATGCTGCGCTCGTCGAGAACCGGTACTTCAACCCGGAAATCGCTGTGATAGCGGGACGCGGGAACGCGAAACCGCACCCAGTTCCGGCCGTCCCGGTCGAAGACTTCCTGGTTCTCTGCGTGAAGCGCGGATGTCCGCGCTCCGGTATCGATCTTGGCACGCATGTCGAACACGCCCAGTTCAGGCAGACTGACGATTTCACGCCAGCCGATCACGTCGTCAGCGGCGGCGGGACGCTTCTTTTTCGCGGTTTTCATTCATTGAAGTCCTGGCGCCCCGTCACGGGATCACCGATTGGTTCACTTGCCGGGCGAGGATGGCATGGCCTGCATTGCGGCGCAATATGGGACAGCCCCGTCTCCGCACCGCTCCTGGCCGACGGACCGGATCAAGCCATCGAACAGGTCCTTGTGTGTTGAGCCTGCCGGTGTGCCTTCAATAGGGATCTTTCGGCGTCCTGTCCTCCGACAGGCTGCGCCGCGTGTCCCGGGTCAGAAGTTCGATCGCGTCCGCCATATGCGCTTCCTGGATATTGTAGTCGCCACGGGCGACCCGGATGCGGTGAGCTTCCAGCATGACCTCGCCCATCGGCACCCCCTTGGGTGGCACGAAGCGGTAGCTTGCCAGCTCGATCAGAAGACCGAGTGGGTCACGGAAATAGATCGAATCCATGAACCCCCGGTCTTTCGGGCCGCTGTGCTCGATGCCGCGTGCATCCAGCCGTCCGGCGATCTGGCGAAACGTCGCCTGGGACACGTCCAGCGCCAGATGATGGACGCAGCCGATGGTCTGCGGTGCCGGCTCCCGGTCCGGTGTGCGCTCCTCACTGGTGAAAATCGTGATCAGCCGGCCATCGCCCGGGTCGAAATAAAGATGGCTCTGATCCGCATCGTCCAGATTGGGCTGCTCGAACACGAAAGGCATGCCCAGCAGGCCCTCCCAGAAGTCGATGGAGGTCTGCCTGTCGGCCCCGACCAGCGTGATGTGATGAATGCCCTGTGTCTGGATCTTCTGCATGGTTTGCCTCCCCTGTTTGGAGGATTATGCCGTTCCGGAGCGAATGGGCCAACCGCAGGGCCTATCTTTCTGGACGAAACGCGCTAAGCTTGCCGCAACTGCAACGAAAAGCCCAATCCGGCACGTGCTCTTGCTCCGGCCCCCACGGCCCGCCGCATCCGCATGCCGTCCGCCCGGAAACCATTATGGACATGCAAAGCAAGCCGCCGGCGCCTCCCAGGGCCGCCGGCAATCGTTTCCATCGCAGTCTCGCCAGAAGGACGGCGCACCTGCCGTCCAACACCATCGGCGCGCTCTGGATCCTGCTGGCGGCCTTCCTGTTTTCCATCATGGTCACGCTGATCAAGTTTGTCGGCCAGGATCTGGGTGTCTTCCAGATCCTGGTCGTCCGCCAGGGTGTCATGCTGATCATCGTCGCCCCGAAGATCCTCAGCGGCCTGCCGACGTCCCTGGCAACCAGGCGGCCCGGCCTCCAGATCACCCGCATCGTCGTCGCCGCGACAGCCATGCTTTTCGGCTTCACCGCGGTCATCGAGTTGCCTCTGGCGGACGCGACCGCGATCAGTTTCTCCAAGACCTTCTTCCTGACGATTTTCGCCATCTGGCTGCTCGATGAAAAAGTCGGCGTGCACCGCTGGGGGGCGACCATCGTCGGCTTCCTCGGCGTCGTGCTGATGCTGCGTCCCGATGGCGATGGCCTGTTCGACCCCTTCGCCCTGATGGCCCTCGCCGGAGCGGCCTGTGCCGGCATGGTGATGATCGTGGTGCGCATGCTCACGCGGACAGACGCACCGGTCACCATCCTGACCTATCAGGCCTTCGGCGTCGGCCTGATCATGCTGATCCCCGCGGTGCTCACCTGGCAGGCACCAACACTGACGCAATGGGGGGTACTGATCCTGATCGGCATCGTGTCCTGGGCGGCCCAGATGGCAAACATCCAGGCGTTCAAGGCCGGCGAAGCCACCGCCATTGCCTCTCTCGACTATACCAGGCTGCTTTACGCCACCGTTTTCGGTGCCCTGGTCTTCAGCCAGTGGCCCCGGCTGGAAACCCTGATCGGTGCGGCAGTCATCATCGCCGCCTCGATCTACACGGTCCGGCGCGAGGCCAAACGCGGCCGCGAACTCGCCCGCGCCGCCGAGGGGCGCGGGTATAACAACTGAGGTTTGCGCGCGATCGCGAAGACCCGCAGACCTGAACGCCTGGCATCATTCCGGGCAGGTCCGGCAGATGGCGGACACCGATCCGGGGGTGTGCGTTTCCCCGCATCGGCATCGTGAAAGCCTCAGCCGCGTTGTGCCTCGGCCTGGGCCCGTTTTTTCGCCTCTTCCTCGACCAGTTCCTTTTTCGACAATTTGCCGACCATGGTTTTCGGCAGCTCGTCCCGGAACTCGAATTCCCGCGGCAGCTCGATGGTTGACAGGTGCTCCCTGAGGAAGGTCTTCAGATCCTCGCCTGTGAGGGAACAGCCGTCCTTCAGCTTTATGAACGCCTTGGGCGACTGGCCGCGGTATTCATCCGGAATTGCGATCACGATCGTCTCGTCGACCGCCTCATGCTGGTAGATCGCTTCCTCGATCACGCGCGGATAGACGTTGTAGCCGGAGCACAGGATCAGGTCCTTGATCCGGTCGACCAGATAGATGAAACCGTCCCCATCGATATAGCCGACGTTGCCGGTATGCAGGTAGCCGTCCCCGGTGATGCTGTCGGCTGTGGCATCCGGGCGTTTCCAGTAGCCCTTCATGATCTGCGGACCATGAAGCATCAGCTCGCCCTTTTCGCCGGACGGAACCTCGCTGACCCTGTCCTCGATACTGACGAAGCGCGCGCTTGTTCCCGGCGCGAGCCGGCCGATGGAGCCGGCCCTTCGGCTATCGTTCAGCGGATTGACCGCGGCCACCGGCGAGGATTCGGTCAGGCCGTAGCCTTCCACGAGGACGCAGCCGGTGATCTTCTCGAAACTTTCCTTTACCTCGACCGGCAGTGGCGCCCCGCCGGACAGGCACAGATTGATGCTGGAAAGATCGTATTTCTCGGTGATCGGCGCGTTGTTGATTGCCGTGTAGATTGTGGGAACGCCCGGAAAGAGCGTCACTTTCTTGCGCACGATCGCCTCGAGCAGCGCTTTCAGCTCGAAGCGCGGCTGCAACACCATTTCCGCGCCCAGAATGATCGACAGGTTTTGCGCAACCGTCATGGCGAAGACATGAAAGAACGGCAGCACGCACAGCATGCGCTCCTCGCCCTCGCGCGCCTTTTCGAAGATGCAGCGCATCTGCTCGATATTGGCGGACAGGTTCCTGTGCGTCAGCATCGCGCCCTTGGGCACACCCGTGGTACCGCCGGTATATTGAAGCACCGCAACCGTCTCGTTGACGTTGATCTCGACCGGCGCGGGCGTGTTGCCGCTGGTCTGGAGCTCGTGAAACCGGATGTGGGCCGCGTCCCCTGGAATGTCGGCCAGTTCCTTGCGCTTGAACAGGCCGAACAGGATCTTCTTCAGCGTCGGCAGGCAAAAGCTCATCGGACAGACGATGATCGTGTCGAGGATCTTTTCGCGCCGGACCTGCTCCACCTTGTCGTAGATGATCTTCAGATCCATGGTCACCATGATGCGCACATCGGCATCGCGCGCCTGGAATGCGAGTTCGCGCTCCACGTAGAGCGGATTGAAATTGACGACGGTGGCGCCGGTCTTCAGGATCGCAAAATAGAAGATCGTGTAAAAGGGCGTGTTCGGCAGACACAGTCCCACATGGCCCCCCGGCCCGACACCCATGGCCTGCAGGCCGGCGGCTGTCGTGTCGACCAGGTCTCCCAGCTCCGCATAGCTCCAGACCTTGCCCATGAAATCGGCGGCCGGCCGTGCGCCGAACCGGGACACGGTGGCATCGAGATAGTCTTGTACTGGACGGGGCTCAAACGCCGCGTTCCACTCCTCCGCAGTCGTCATAACGTTCTCCAACGCATCGTTATCGCTTCACTGCGCGGATCGGCTGCAAACCAGAAATTCCCGGAAATTCAAAGACCTCCCTGGAACTTCTTTCCTCCATTGCACCCGGGCGTCAGCAAAGTGTCACCTCTCTGGGTCTCTTCTGACATGACGCAACCTTCCGTTCACGTCAACTCGCGACGTAACGACACCCCGGTACTTTTTTTGCAACCGCCCCTTCATGACAGCTAGATAAGACCTCCTGGGCGGTTGGCAATAGTTTCGGCAAATCAGAAACTTATGGAACACGTTTTGAATTCTTGACGGTCACCGTTTCGGCCACGCCCACCTGGGTGCATCGACACCGTCCACAACCGTCTCTCCCAGCTCCTTTCGCAATTCATACCGGACGCAGTCTTTCTCGGCGGCCAGTTCGCTGACCAGGGGCAGCGCATGCGAAACGACGATCACCTGTGTCTTTTGCGCGGCCCGGCCGATCAGGCGCGCAAGGGGTTCCAGAAGCGCCGGATGCAGGCTGGTTTCCGGCTCGTTCAGCACGACCAGCGGCGCGGGCCTGGGCGACAGAAGCGCCGCCGTGAGCAGCAGATAGCGCAACGTACCGTCCGAAAGCTCGCTCGCCCTGAGCGGTCTCAACAGTCCCTTCTGCCGCATCAGCAATTCGAAATAGCCGTCATTTACGGAGATTTCGATACCGCCACCGGGAAAGGCGTCGTCGATGGCATCCGCGAGCCCGCGCTCGTCGCCGATCTCCAGAATGGTCTGAAGCGCCGCCGCCAGATCGCCGCCGTCGCCGCCAAGAACCGGTGTCCTTGTTCCCACCTTCGGAAATCTGGACGGCGCGTCCCGGTCGGTCCTGAGATGATCGTAAAACCGCCAGGCACGCATGCGTTCGCGCATGACCAGCAGCTCAAGCCCGTCTTTCGGATCCGCCGCATGGGTCATCATGCTGTCGAAGCGGGCAAGGTTCTGCAGGACGGGCAGTCTCTGCCCCCGCTCGTTCAGCACGCGCACGGCCGGGCCGTTGCGGCCCGCGATTTCATTCGACCGCGACAGGGCCTCCCCGGCCCAAAGGGCTTCGGCCTTGATTTCGGGATCCATGGAAAACATCGAATGGCCCGCATCCGCCGGAAGCCCGAGATCTATGGCATAGCCATAGTCTTCATCGGCAAATCCCAGCTTCAGGCTGACAACGCCCTTGCGCAGAACGCCCTGCACCGGCTGTTCGCCTGTTTTCATGGCCCGGGAGAACGCCTCGGGACCGGCCCAAAGGGTCGAATTCAGGCCTCCTTCCGCGGCCAGCGAGGCGATCGCCTGGCCCTGCGCCACCTCGGCCAGCAGGCGGATGGACCGGTAGAGGCTCGACTTGCCGCTGCCGTTCGCCCCGGTCACCAGCGTGATCCGGTCCAGCGGCAGCACAAGATCGCGCAGTGAACGGTAGCCGGAGACGGCAAGGGTCAGGATCATGGCGAATGTCCTTTGTCAGGATCCCTGATCGATGAGCTCGAACCTGTTGACGTTGAACATGCCGAAATCGGTGATCTTCAGATGCGGAATCACCGGCAGCGGCAGGAAGGCGACCTGGAGAAAGGGTTCCGCAAGCGTACAGCCGAGCTCCTTGGCGGCGGCGCGCAGGTGTTCCAGCTCCGTCTTCACGGTCTCGAACGATTCCAGGCTCATCAGACCGGCCAGCGGCAACGCGAGTTCGGCCTTGACCCCGTTCTTGTCGGCTACCGCAAAGCCGCCCTTCATGGCGATCACCCGGTTGACCGCATGGGCCATGGCCTCCTCATTGGCGCCGACCACGCAGATGTTGTGGCTGTCGTGCCCGACGGACGAGGCGATCGCGCCGCGCTTCATGCCGAAGCCGTTGACGAACCCGAGGCCGATATTGCCGGTGCCCTTGTGCCTTTCGACCACGGCCACCTTCAAGACGTCCTGATCGAGATCGGCAAGCGTCTTGCCGCCCGTCACCGGCAGGGTCCGCTTCAGGTGTTCGGTGATGATTTTTCCCGGCACGACACCAATGACGTCCGCTTCGCTGTTGCGGGCGGGAATTTCGAATTTCATGGCGGTGACCGGCCCCACCTTGACGCTGTCCAGACCGACAGGTGCAACGATCTTGCGCCTCTGAAAAACCTCGTCACGAACAACAACACCGCCGCTGACGACCTGGGCGACCCGGCAATCCTCGAAATCGCTCAGGAGCGCGATGTCCGCCCGCTTGCCCGGCGCGATCACGCCCCGGTCCTTCAGGCCGAACGCATTGGCGGCCGACCAGCTCGCGGCCCGGTAGACGTTGAGCGGCCTGATGCCCTTGGCGATCAGACGGCGGATCATGCTGTCCAGATGACCTTCTTCGGCAATGTCCAGCGGATTGCGGTCGTCCGTGCACAGCGCCACGAAGGCCGACACGTCCGGCGTCAGGATCGGCGCCAGCGCCTCCAGATCCTTCGACACCGAGCCCTCCCGTATCAGGATGGCCATGCCCTTGGCGAGTTTCTCCAGGGCCTCTTCGGCCGTGGTCGCCTCATGATCGGTGCTGATACCCGCCGCCAGATAACCGTTCAGGCCGTCCCCTCTCAACAGCGGCGCGTGGCCGTCGATATGACCGCCCTGAAACGCCGCCAGCTTGGCAAGCACCTTGGGATCGCGCGCCAGAACCCCCGGAAAATTCATGAATTCGGCAAGGCCGATGACACTGGAGTGATCCCGGAACGGCAGCAGATCGCCGATTTCCAGACACGCTCCGGAGGTCTCAAAGGCCGTCGCCGGAACGCAGGAAGACAGGTTGACCTTGAGGTCCATGACCGTTTCTAGAGAGGATTCCAGGAAGTAGCGGATCCCGTCCGCCCCCAGGACGTTGGCGATCTCGTGGGGATCGCAGATGGCCGTGGTCACCCCGTGCGGCAGCACGCAGCGATCGAATTCGAACGGCGTGACCAGGGAGGATTCCACGTGCAGATGCGTGTCGATGAACCCGGGGACGGCCGTCAGGCCGGTGCCGTCGAGTTCGACCTTGCCCGAATAGCGGCCATGGGTGCCCACGATCCTGTCGCCGACGATGGCAATGTCTGTTTCCACCGTCGTTCCGTTGACCACGCTGAACAGATGGACGTTCCTGATCACCAGGTCGGCAGGCTCCGCGCCCGTCCCCGCGGCGATTGCCCGCGCCAGAAACCCTTCGTCGTGATTGACCGGCATGCGCTCTTTCTCCGATTCTCCAAGTCCAGAGACAATACGGCACTTGCGCGCATCGGCAACGGGGTCACTCAAGCGGACCGGCGATACCCCCCCATTGCAACCGTTCAGGCCGACCGGGCAGCAAAATGGGACGATAAACAGCGCGCTCTCTCCGGTTCCGCTCTGCAAACGTCCTTTCACGGCCCTTCGGGTCCCGGCGCGGATCTGGGTTTTCAACCTTAATTCCAGAAACTTGCCGCACTACAATGCAGAAACATTGCGCTGCAACAGCATTTCGGAATTGACAGCGCGATCGAACGGACAAATAATTTCATCAAAATAATTTATTCTGAAGTGCCTGACCCTGTCGAGATTACGGACAGGCGCGAAACCCGGGAGCGAGAATTTTGGAGGGAACCCGCAAAAGCGGGCGCGGATCGAATTCCGCGCAATTGCGGCGCTACAACGAACGCATTGTTCTGCAAATTCTCAGACGCGCCGGAGAAGCGTCCAAGGCCGAACTTTCCAGAGCCGTGCAACTGACCAATGCCGCCATCGGCGCGATTATCCAGAATCTGATCGAGGAAGGCCTGATCGTCGAGGCGGGAAAACGCCATGACGGCGGCCGCGGCCAACCAGCCACCATGCTCCGGCTTGCCTCCGGGGGCGCCTATTCCTTCGGCGTCCGGCTGGACCGGACCAACATGGAAACGGTGCTGATGGACTTTTCCGGCCGGCTCGTCGCCCGCCGCCTTCACGACCTGATCCTGCCCGCGCCCGAACGCGCCCTGGAAATCCTGACCGAGGACCTTGCGATCCTGCGCAGCCACCTGAGCGAAGAGCAGCAAACGCGCATCACCGGGATCGGCCTGGCACAGCCGTTCAACCTTGGCGCCTGGCTGCACGAGCTTGGCCTGCCGGCGGCCCACTTCAGGGAATGGGACGACTATGACCTGGCGGAGGCGCTGCAGGGCGCGACGGGTCTTCCCGTTTTCAGCGAGAATGACGGCACGGCGGCGGCCGTTGCGGAGCACTTTTACGGCCTCGGCCGCCAGAACGACGACTTTCTCTATATCTTTCTGGGGCCGGCCATTGGCGGCGGCCTGATCGTGAAGGGCGACGTCCTGCGCGGTGTGACCGGAAATGCCGGAGATGTCGCCATGATCCCCGTTCCGCCGAGCCGATTGCCGACCGCCCCCAAGGCACGCCATTCCTGGGACCTGCTGATCACGCGCGCCTCCCTGGTGGCGCTGGCACGCAATCTGGCGCCGGAGGATTTCGGCGGGCTGCAAAGGACGGACCTGCAGCAAGCGGTCGATGACGATGCCCTCCCCTATCGAGAATGGATGGAGGATTGCGCCGAGGCACTCGCGCTTGCCTTGCGCTCGGCCTATGCCCTGTTGGACATGCCGCTGATCATTGTCGACAGCGATCTCGGCGGCACCTTTCCAGACACTTTCAAATCTCTCCTGAAGCAAGCCGTCGAGCACGCCGCGCCCGAGCAACGCCAGTCTCCGGAAATCGCATTCGGCAGTTTTGGCCAGGACGCCGGTGCCATCGGCGCGGCCAGCCTGCCACAATTCTTCAATTTCTCGCCCCGGGCAGCGATCCTGACCGGTGGACGAGACAGCGGACCCGCCGGAGCTGGCGGCTCGGAAGACAGAGCCAGCTTTCCGGCAAGGGCAGCACGGTTGGGAACACATCTGGCCACACCCGACCGTTCTAATTAAGACAGGGCCAGGGAGGAAGAAAAACATGATCCGCAAACTACTTGCGACAGCATCCGTTCTCGCCGTTACGGCGGTTGCTCCGGCCGCGGCAGCAGATATTTCTGCCTGCCTGATTACCAAGACCGACACCAACCCGTTCTTCGTGAAGATGAAGGAAGGGGCGACCGCCAAGGCTGAAGAACTCGGCATCGAGCTGAAATCCTTCGCCGGCAAGGTCGACGGCGACCATGAAACCCAGGTAGCGGCCATCGAGACCTGCATCGCCGATGGCGCCAAGGGCATTCTTTTGACCGCGTCCGACACGTCGTCCATCGTGCCGGCTGTTCAGCAGGCCCGCGACGCCGGTCTGGTCGTGATCGCTCTCGATACGCCGCTTGAACCGATCGATGCCGCGGATGCGACCTTCGCAACCGACAATTTCCTGGCCGGTGAACTGATCGGCAGCTGGGCTGCCGCCAGCCTCGGCGACAAGGCCGCGGATGCAAAGATCGCCATGCTGGACCTGGCCATCAGCCAGCCGAGTGTCGGCGTTCTGCGCGATCAGGGTTTCCTGAAAGGCTTCGGCATCGACCTGGGCGATCCGAACAAATGGGGTGACGAGACCGACGCCCGCATCGTCGGCAACAACGTCACCCAGGGCAACGAGGAAGGCGGCCGCCGGGCCATGGAGAACCTTCTTGCCAAGGACCCCATGATCAACGTCGTCTACACCATCAACGAACCGGCGGCTGCCGGCGCATATGAAGCCCTGAAGTCCATCGGCCGCGAGAACGACGTTCTGATCGTGTCCGTCGACGGCGGCTGCCCGGGTGTGCAGAACGTCAAGGACGGCGTGATCGGCGCCACGTCGCAGCAGTATCCGCTGCTGATGGCCTCGCTCGGCATTGAGGCGATCAAGTCCTGGGCCGACAATGGCACGAAGCCCGAGCCGACACCCGGCAAGGATTTCTTTGACACCGGCGTTGCTCTGGTCACCGACAAGCCCGTCGACGGCGTTGACTCCATCGACACCGCCAAGGGCACCGATCTCTGCTGGGGCTAGATTTCCCCGATAGCAAGACACGAAGGGGGCATGGGAGACATTGCCCCCTTCAGGAATGGCGCAGGGAGGAAAAACAGGCATGACCTCAGACACAAAACCGGCCGGTGACCAGGCCGGCTTCGAAGCCGCCGCGGCAGCCGCTCCGCAGGCCGTCGCCTCATTCGATGACCACGGTCACGGCATCGGACAGAAAATCCAGCACAGGCTGCACCAGACACCGTCGCTGGTACCGCTGATTGTCCTGGTCCTGTCTCTCGTCGTCTTCGGGCTGCTGCTGGGCTCGAAACTGTTCTCGCCGTTCGCGCTGACCCTGATCCTGCAGCAGGTGCAGATCGTCGGAATTGTCGCCGCAGCGCAGAGCATCGTCATCCTGACCGCGGGCATCGACCTGTCGGTCGGCGCGATCATGGTGCTGTCTTCTGTGGTCATGGGTCAGTTCACCTTCAGATACGGCTTGCCGGTGGAAGTGTCCATCGCCTGCGGCCTCGTCTGCGGCACCCTGTGCGGCTATCTCAACGGCTTCCTCGTCGCCGTTGTGAAATTGCCGCCCTTCATCGTGACGCTCGGCATGTGGCAAATCGTGCTGGCAACGAATTTCCTCTATTCCGCCAATGAGACCATCCGCTCCCAGGACATCGCCGCCAACGCTCCGCTGCTGCAGTTCTTCGGCACCAAGGTCAATGTGGGCGGTGCGATCTTCACCTATGGTGTGATCTTCATGGTGGTCCTGATCCTCGTCTTGGCCTATGCCTTGCGGCAAACCGCCTGGGGCCGCCACGTCTATGCGGTCGGAGACGATCCGGAGGCGGCCAAACTGTCCGGTGTACAGGTCAAAAAGGTGCTGATCTCCGTCTACATGGTGTCCGGCCTGATCTGTGCTTTCGCCGGCTGGGCGATGATCGGCCGCATCGGCTCGGTCTCGCCGACCACCGGTCAGCTTGCGAACATTGAATCCATCACCGCCGTCGTGATCGGTGGCATATCGCTGTTCGGCGGGCGCGGATCGGTGCTGGGCACGCTGTTCGGCGCCCTGATCGTGGGCGTGTTCACGCTCAGCCTGCGCCTGCTCGGCGCGGACGCCCAGTGGACATACCTCCTGATCGGCATTCTCATCATCGGTGCGGTCGCGATCGACCAGTGGATCAGAAAGGTGTCAGTCTGATGGAACCTGTTTTGCAGGCGCGCAAACTGGTCAAGCGCTACGGCCGTGTGGTGGCCATGGACCACGCCGATTTCGAACTCTATCCGGACGAGATCCTGGCGGTGATCGGCGACAACGGGGCTGGCAAGTCCACCCTGATAAAGGCCCTCAGCGGCGCGGTGCTGCCCGACGGCGGCGAGATCCTCCTTGATGGCAGGCCGGTGCATTTCGGCTCGCCGATCGACGCGCGCGATGCCGGCATCGAGACGGTCTACCAGACCCTTGCCATGTCCCCGGCCCTGTCGATCACGGACAACATGTTCATGGGCCGCGAGCTGAGGAAACAGGGCTTTCGCGGCACCTGGCTGCGCCAGCTCGACCGCAGGAAGATGGAGGAGATTGCCCGCGACAAGCTGAACGAACTGGGCCTGCTGACGATCCAGAACATCAACCAGGCGGTGGAGACCCTGTCCGGTGGCCAGCGCCAGGGCGTGGCCGTCGCCAGGGCCGCGGCCTTCGGCTCCAAGGTGGTCATCATGGACGAGCCGACGGCGGCCCTCGGTGTCAAGGAAAGTCGGCGTGTCCTGGAGCTCATCAAGGATGTGAAGGCAAGAGGAATGCCGATCGTCCTGATCAGCCACAACATGCCCCATGTCTTCGAGGTCGCCGATCGCATTCACATTCACCGGCTCGGCAAGCGCGCTTGCGTGATCAGGCCCTCGGACTTTTCCATGTCCGACGCGGTCGCGATCATGACAGGGGCCATGGACCCGCCCGGGAGCCTTGCGGCGTGAGGCCATGTCTGAATAGGTGGCCTGAAAAAATCGGCTGAATGCCGTCGGAAACGGCGCATTGCCTGCGCCTATCCCTGAAAAGAAAACAAGAGTTCTGGAAGACATATGTATCTGATTTGCGGTGAAGCGCTGTTCGATCTCTTTGGCGAAAACACGACCGGCGACAGCGTCTCCTTTGACGGGCGTATCGGCGGTTCACCTTTCAACGTGGCCATGGGACTTGCACGACTGGACCAGGACGCCGCCTTCTTCGGCGGCATCTCGAACGATGCGCTGGGTGAGAAACTGGTCGGAAAATTCCGCAAGGAGGGGGTCTCGGAGCGGTACATCCTGCGCACCGATCACCTGACGACGCTGAGCGTGGTACAGAAAGACGATCGCGGATCGCCTGCCTATACGTTCTATGGCGAAAACGCCGCCGACCGCATGATCACGGAAGCCGATTTGCCGGATTTCGAAGCGCCGCCCTCGTTCGTGCATGTCGGCTCCTACACGGCACTGGTAGAACCGGTTTCCAAAGCCCTGAAAGCACTGATAGAACGGGAGAGGCCCCATGCGCTGATCTCCTTCGATCCGAACATCCGCCCGACGGTTGTCGGCGACATGGACCGGTGGCGCCGCAACACGGAGGCATTGATCCCGATGACAGACCTCGTCAAGGTAAGCGACGAGGATCTGGAGCTGATCGCCCCCGGTGAACCTGTCACCGAGATCGCGCGCAAGTGGCTCTCCGCCGGCGCCAGCCTCGTGATCGTCACCAGGGGCGAAGACGGCGCTTCGGCCTATGCGTCCGGTGTCACCGTCGACTGTCCTGGCATCAGGGTACAAGTCGAGGATACGGTGGGGGCCGGAGACACTTTCCAGGCGGCACTTCTGGCCGGCCTCGGACATCTGGGCGTCCTGAACCGGGAGACACTCTCGACCCTGGACGAGGCGCGCCTGAAACGCCTTTTGAAGTTCGCCGTCAAGGCAGCCGCGATCACCTGTTCCAGGCGCGGCGCCGACCTGCCGCGCAAAAGCGAACTGGAAAAAGAATGGTCCGCCTTGAATTGAGGGGCTGACAAGAGAATTAAACCGATTTAAAAACCTGACGCACAGGTGCAGTGCAACATTGACCGCGCCACCAGTGCTCCGCAGGACAGCAAAGCTGTAGAGAAGGAAAGAAGCATGGCGGTACGCGTCATTGAAGTGGATGAATTCGATCTCATCGTGTTCGGGGCCTCCGGCGATCTTGCCCACCGCAAGCTTCTGCCGGCCCTTTACCATCGCGATGCCGACGGCCAGATGCCGGAAGAGGCCCGCATCATCTGCAGCGCGCGCCGTGATTATTCCGACGACGACTACCGGGACTATGCCAGAAAGGCCCTGGAAGAGCATGTCGCCGATCTCGATGACGCACACCTGGAACAGTTTCTGAAGCGCCTGCGCTACGTCAAGATCGACATTGCCACAGGCGTGGGTTTCGAGGACCTGAAGACCATCCTTGATGACCGTCCGGACGTTATCCGGGCCTTCTACCTGGCGGTCGGACCGGATCTGTTTGGCACGATTTGCGAAAATCTTGGCCGGATCGGCGCCGTCAACGAGCATTCCCGCGTCGTCATGGAAAAACCGATCGGCAAGGACGGCGCCTCCGCGAAAGCGCTCAACGACACGGTCGGCGCCGTGTTCGAGGAAGACCAGATCTTCCGTATCGATCACTATCTCGGCAAGGAAACGGTGCAGAACCTGATGGCTCTGCGGTTTGCCAACGCGCTGTTCGAGCCGCTCTGGAACGCGGCGCATATCGATCATGTGCAGATCACCGTGGCCGAGTCCCTGGGGACAGGTGGCCGCGCCGGCTACTACGACACCGCCGGGGCCCTGCGCGACATGGTCCAGAACCACATCTTGCAGCTGCTGTGCCTGGTGGCGATGGAGCCGCCGGAATCCATGAACGCCGACAGCGTCCGGGACGAAAAGCTGAAAGTGCTGAAGGCGCTCGCCCCGATCAGCGAACAGAATATCGACAGGCTGACGGTGCGCGGTCAGTATCGGGCCGGAGCCTCGGCCGGCGGAGCCGTTCCCGGATATCTGGAGGAGCTCGGCAATGACGAGAGCCGCACGGAAACATTTGTCGCCCTGAAGGCCGAAATCGCCAACTGGCGGTGGGCGGGTGTGCCGTTCTATCTGCGCACCGGCAAGCGGCTTGCCCAGCGCGTGTCGGAAATCGTCGTCCAGTTCCAGCCAATCCCCCATTCCATCTTCGATGCCGAAGCCGGCGCGATCACCGCAAACCGCCTGATCATCCGCCTGCAGCCCGATGAAGGTGTCCAGATGCAGATCATGATCAAGGACCCCGGCCCGGGCGGCATGCGCCTGCGTCAGGTGCCGCTCGACATGAGCTTCGCGGAAGCCTTCAAGGTGCGCAACCCGGATGCCTATGAGCGGCTGATCATGGACGTGATCCGCGGCAACCAGACCCTGTTCATGCGCCGGGACGAAGTCGATGCCGCCTGGGCGTGGATCGACCCCATCCAGGCCGCGTGGACCGCGTCCAAGGACACGCCGAAGGGATACACCGCGGGCACCTGGGGACCTTCCGCCTCGATCGCCCTGGTGGAACGCGACGGCCGGACCTGGGCGGAGGACGACGGGGCCTGACCCCGCGGTCCGGACCACCCGGCAGCGCCTTTCCCGGCAGCGCCTTCGTCGGTCAAATCGATTGAACGGGGTACGGGCGCGCGAGGAGCGCCCTGTCTGCCGGATAACGCAAGAGCCAGGCCGCCCGACGGCTAGCAAAGGAAACACAGGTATGACCATCCAGGATCGCATTGGCGACGTTACCGAACGGATCGTCAAACGCAGCCACGACAGCCGCTCCCTCTATCTGGACCGGATCGGCCGGGCCGCCGACAAGGGACCGCAGCGCTCGCGCCTGTCCTGCGGCAACCTGGCCCACGGCTTCGCCGCCTGCGGTGTTTCCGACAAGCAGGCCTTGTCCGGTGACGTGGTGCCCAATCTGGGCATCATCACCTCCTACAACGACATGCTGTCGGCCCATCAGCCCTATGAAACCTATCCGGCCCTGATTCGTCAGGCCGCTCATGAAGTCGGCGCCGTCGCCCAGGTCGCCGGCGGCGTCCCGGCCATGTGCGACGGCGTCACCCAGGGCCAGGACGGCATGGAACTGTCGCTGTTTTCCCGTGACGTGATCGCCATGGCGGCCGCCGTCGGCCTGTCGCACCAGATGTTCGACGCCGCCGTGTTCCTCGGCATTTGCGACAAGATCGTCCCGGGCCTGGCCATCGCCGCGCTGTCCTTCGGCCACATGCCGGCCGTGTTCGTGCCTGCCGGCCCGATGACCACCGGCATTTCCAACGACGACAAGGCCAAGGTCCGCCAGCTCTATGCCGAAGGCAAGGTCGGCCGTGACGCCCTTCTGGAAAGCGAATCCAAGGCCTATCACTCTCCGGGAACCTGCACCTTCTACGGCACGGCCAATTCCAACCAGATGCTGATGGAGATCATGGGCCTGCACATGCCGGGCGCATCCTTCGTCAATCCGGGCACGCCGCTGCGCGACGCGCTGACCCGCGAAGCCGCCAAAAGGGCGCTGGCGATCTCCGCACTCGGCAACGAGTTTACGCCTGCCGGCGAGATCATCGACGAGAAGGCCATCGTCAACGGTGTGGTCGGCCTACACGCCACCGGCGGCTCCACCAACCACACCATGCACCTGGTGGCGATCGCCGCCGCCGCGGGCATCCGGCTGACGTGGGACGACATTTCCGATCTCTCCGACACGGTCCCGCTGCTTGCCCGTGTCTACCCGAACGGCAAGGCGGACGTGAACCACTTCCAGGCCGCCGGCGGGCTTGCCTTCCTAATCCGCGAACTGCTCGGCGACGGCTACCTGCACCAGGACGTTAAGACTATTCACGGCACCGATCTGTCGGGCTATACGGTCGAAGCCAGGCTCGACGCCAACGGCAACGTGGTCCGCGAACAGGTCCCGGCGGTTTCCGGCGACGAAACGGTTCTCGCCCCTGTCTCCAAGGCCTTCCAGCCGACGGGCGGCCTGAAGATGCTGACCGGCAACATGGGCAAGGCCGTCATCAAGATCTCGGCGGTCGCCCCGGATCGCCACATCATCGAGGCGCCCGCGCGCGTGTTCCATGATCAGAACGACTTCCTGACAGCCTTCAACAACAAGGAACTGACCGGCGATGTCGCCGCCGTTGTGCGGTTCCAGGGCCCGAAAGCCTGCGGCATGCCCGAGCTGCACAAGCTGACACCCTGCCTCGGCATCCTCCAGGACCGCGGCCACAAGGTCGCCCTGATCACCGATGGCCGCATGTCCGGGGCCTCCGGCAAGGTGCCGGCGGCGATCCATGTGACGCCGGAAGCCGCCGACGGCGGTCCGATTGCGCGGATCCGGGACGGCGACATGATCCGGGTGGACGCGATCAGCGGCGATTTGACGGTTCTCGTCGATGAAGCCGAGTTCAACGCCCGCCCCCTCGCCCAGGCCGACTTGAGCCACCATCAATTCGGCGTCGGCCGCGATCTCTTCGCCGCCTTCCGCAGCAATGTCGGAACGGCAGACACCGGAGCGCATGTGTTTGGGGAATAGGAGCCAGCACGTGGAAACTGACGTTGTGCCATCAGTCGACCGTCGTTTGACCGCGCGTTGCCGCATTTCACGGTCTCGCTTTTTGTTCGGCGGTGTTCTTCTGCGCCCTTGTCGGCCGACACGATCGATCGGTTAGGGGCGAAACCGGTCTCGCGAAGGGCCGTCCTGTTTGACGGAAAGACACTGCGGAGCACGGGATTGCGCTCGGAAGGTTACGGGCCGCACCGATCCTTCCAACTGGAATTCAGATCTATCGGTGCGGTCAACACACACTAAAAGAATACAGGGAGGCGATATGGCCCAGGACATAGAAAAGATCGAACAGGTGATGTGCGCCGCGCCGGTGATCCCGGTGCTGGTGGTGGAGGACCCGAAAAAGGCTGTGCCCATGGCCGAGGCCCTGGTGCGCGGCGGACTGCCGTCGATTGAAATCACCTTGCGCACGCCCCGTGCCCTGGAAGCGATCAATGCGGTCAACGAGCATGTCAAAGGCGCGATCGTCGGCGCGGGCACGGTGCTCGACGACAGGCAATATGATGCCGCCATCGCCGCCGGTGCGCGCTTTATCGTGTCTCCGGGCGCGACGGAGGCCCTTCTCGATGCCGCTGACCAGCACAGCGTCCCCCTGCTGCCGGGCGCGGCCACCGCATCGGAAGTCATGTTCCTGCTGGAGCGCGGCTATCAGCGGTTGAAGTTCTTCCCTGCCGAGCAGGCAGGCGGCGCCTCCTACCTGAAGTCCCTCTCCTCGCCGCTGGCGGCTGCGAAGTTCTGCCCGACGGGCGGCGTCAGCCTCGACAAGGCCCCGGACTACCTGAAGCTTCCGAATGTTTTGTGCGTGGGGGGATCCTGGATCGCCGATGCCAAGGCCATCGCCGCCGAGGACTGGCAAGGCATCGAGGACCGCGCGCGGGCTGCCGCGGGTCTGAAAGGCTGACAACCGCAGCGCGGTCTCATGTCATGCCCGGGCGTCTCGTCCGGGCATCTCGTCCGGGCCGGGCACCGGCCTCAGGCCTTCTCGTTTTCCTCGAGCGTGCGGTCCCACAGCAGCCGCAGACCTGCGGACGCTTCATTGCGCCATGCGAATTCCGCGATGACCGGGCGGTCGAACTTCTTCATGGTGAGGACCACTTCCTCGGGCAACGCGGTCATGCCGTCCGCCATGATACGGCATCCGTTGTTGCCCGCGTCCACGATTGTTCCCGTGATCTCGGTGATCCCCTCGAGATCCGACAACTTGGCGGCGATATTGACGTTGTTGCGTTTCTCCCGGCGCTTGTCGCTGACTGTCTGTTCGGACTTGGCAAAGACGACCACCGCGAAGTCCTTCTTGGCGGATGTCACGAGAGCCTTGACGAGCTTGTTCGACCCCTGGGCGCGGATACCGATGTTCTTGTAGAGCTCCTTGATCTCGGCCGAGGCAATACGGCATCCCCATTCGTTGACGTTGGAGATGACTGCTTCGATGACCGACATCGTATCGAAATCAACAATCAGCACGTCTTCTTCCGCGTCCGGCTGATCCAGAAGATGAGAGAGATCGCCTAATTTGTCTTCCGGCTTCATTTCCAAATCATCCGAGGCTGGGACATGCGGATTTCCAATCGATAAAAATCTATTGAAAAGTACCACACGACGGAAGTTTAAGTTCCTTTAAGGTGGCGATGCAAACCGTCACGATTCTCATTTACACATCAGGTGTCTCCGCAAATTTTCCATTCGGCGCGGAGCCCAGAAGTCTGACGGACGATGCCAGCAGATGGCAAGGCAAGAGAGAAGAAAATGACCGGTGTTCTTAAAATTTCCGCGCTGTTCTGCGCGGTCTCGTTTCTGGCCACGTCGGCTCATGCCGCCGCCCTGTGCCAGGGCTTCGGCCCTCAGACGCCCCGGGACATTGCCGACAAAAACGGCTTGAATACGCACGCGGTGTCCATCGCGCCCGCGGCCGATCAGCTGAACCTCTGCAATATCCACACGCACACAAATGCCGAACACAAGGGTCCGGGCTTTGCGATCTTCGCCGGCGATGGCGAGTCGGGCGGCTTCAGGTGCAACGGCACCGACGGCCTGACCGCGGCAGAGCTCGCCGAACCTGACAGCACCGCCTTTCACGGCGTCAGGCCGGGCGACACGATCGAGGTCCACTGGGTTTATTCCTCCTGCGACATCGAGCCGGGCAAAGGCCTTGACTCCTGCATGTCGGAGACCTGCGCCAATCCGCAGCTGCGTGTGGAAGCCCAGGCCTTTCTCGTCGTGAACGACCCCGCCGCGCTGGATTTTGGCGGATTTTCCTATGACGGCACGATGCGCGAGGGTCTGCATCAGCCCAAGGCCCTGCCCTCGGGAACCGGAGCCCCGGTCACCTTTATCGGCTCCACCACCGGACCGAGCTACACCGAGGAAGTCTGCTCGCCGCTTCAGGTGACCTGGAGCGTCCGCCCCCAATGCGCGAAACTGGATATCAACTCGTTGAACGCCTGGGCCCGGAACGGCAACGTCTTCGAAGAAGATCATTCTCACGGCGTGCGCCAGCTCGTGACCGCACCGGAACTTCTGGCCCCGATCAACTGAGCCTCGCACCGGTCCGGAGGCGGCGCCGCAATTTTCACTCCACCTCGCAGGACCTCTGTGGTATTCGGGGCGCCGCCGGCATCGGCAGGAGACCGGCCTGTTAAATCGGTTGAAGGGGATTGTTCATGGCTCTCGACGAAGCATTTGAGGCCCTCGCGCGGCAGGCCGGACAGCTGCGCAAGACCAACCTGCGCGCGCTTTTCGCAAGCGACCCGGACCGCTTCGACAGCTTCTCCGCCAGTTTCGACGATCTCCTGCTCGATTATTCGAAGTCGAAGATCGACGCCACGGCCTTCGCCCTGCTGCTCGACCTGGCCAGGGCCGCCGATGTGGAAGGCCGGCGCGCGGCCATGTTTTCCGGTGAAAAGATCAACACGACTGAGAACCGCGCGGTCCTGCACACGGCTCTCAGGAACCGCTCCGACCGTCCGGTGCTGGTCGACGGCAAGGACGTGATGCCCGACGTGCATGCGGTCCTGGACGCCATGGCCGACTTTTCCGAAGCCGTCCGCTCCGGTGAGCTGACCTCCTTCACCGGCGATGCCTTCACCGATGTGGTCAATATCGGCATCGGCGGCTCCGACCTCGGCCCGGCCATGACCACCCTGGCGCTCAGGCCTTATCATGACGGCCCGGAACTCCACTATGTATCGAACGTGGACGGCGCCCATATCGCCGACACGCTGGAAAGTCTCGATCCGGCCACGACCCTGATCATCGTGGCGTCGAAGACTTTCACCACCATCGAAACCATGACCAATGCGCAGACCGCGCGCACCTGGATCGCGGACGCCCTGGGCGAGGACGCCGTCGGCGACCATTTCGCGGCCGTGTCGACCGCCCTCGACAAGGTTGCCGCCTTCGGCATCGACGAAACCCGCGTGTTCGGTTTCTGGGACTGGGTCGGTGGCCGGTATTCCATCTGGTCGGCCATCGGCCTGCCGCTGATGATCGCCATCGGCCCGGATGCCTTCACTGATTTCCTGGAAGGCGCACACGCGCTTGATACCCATTTCGCCGAAACCCCGCTCGACAGCAACCTGCCGGTCCTGATGGCACTGATCGGGGTCTGGAACCGGGATCTCCTGGGATACGGCGCAAGGGCGGTGCTGCCTTACGACCAGCGCCTGTCGCGTCTGCCGGCCTATCTGCAGCAACTCGACATGGAATCCAACGGCAAGAGCGTGCGCCTGGACGGAAGCCCGGCGGCGCAGGACACCGGTCCCCTCGTATGGGGCGAACCGGGGACCAACGGCCAGCACGCCTTCTACCAGTTGCTGCATCAGGGAACGACGGTTATTCCCTGCGAGTTCCTGATCGCCGCAAACGGGCACGAGGACGATCTCAAGCATCACCACGATCTGCTGATCGCAAACTGCCTGGCGCAGTCCGAGGCGCTGATGCTCGGCAGGACCCTTGACGAGGCCCGGGACAACCTGAGCGCTGCGGGCCTGTCCGGCGAGGACGTCGACCGTCTCGCGCCGCACAAGGTGTTTCCCGGCGACCGGCCCTCGATGACGCTGGTTTACGACCAGCTGACGCCATTCGCACTTGGCCGCCTGATCGCGCTTTATGAACACCGGGTCTTTGTCGAGGGCGTGATCTGGGGGATCAATTCCTTCGACCAGTGGGGCGTCGAACTGGGCAAGGAACTTGCGACCGCCCTGCTTCCCATGGTCAAGGGCGAGGCACCGGCGGCATCCAAGGATTCCTCTACAAAAGGGCTTTTGATGAAACTTCGAGGCTGATCGAAGGAACTTTCTTTACTCAATGGCGTTTACACCTTGGGCGCTCTCGCCATAATTTCGCCCGACCAGAGCGGTCTGGTCCACCATGCCGGGAGCCTGAATCGACTGTCCGGCAGGACGCTGACCTGTAAGGCAATGAGAGATTGCCCGTGCCGGGAAAGCGGCTTAGTCTCGGCGAGGCTTATATTTTGTCGGTCGCGCCGCCATCGGCGGACCCCAAGGGAGATGGTATCGATGAAAAAACTTGTTCTGCTCGCAGCAGTTGGCCTTGCTCTGGCTGGGTGCCAGTCCGACAGCCAGCGTGACCGCGCCCTGGTAGGCGGCGGTCTGGGTGCTGCCACGGGCGCTGCTATCGGCGCAGCTGCAACAGGTGATGTCGGCGGAGCCCTGATCGGCGGTGCGATCGGTGCGGCAGGCGGTGCGATCGTCGGATCCGCAACCACGCCGAAGAACTGCGTTGCCTATGACCGCTACGGCAACCCCTACAGGGTCGCCTGCCCCTGATCCCAGCAGGCACATTTCAGACTGAGATGCTAACTTACAGGTAGAATTGATGAAAAGACTTGTTCTGGTTGCCGCGGCAGCCATGTTCGTTGCGGGCTGCCAGTCCGACAGTCAGCGGGACAGAGCGCTGGTGGGCGGCGGCCTTGGCGCCGCGACCGGTGCCGTGATCGGCGCTGCCGCCGGCGGCGGCGTGGGTCCGGCACTTGTCGGCGCGGCCATCGGCGGGGCCGGTGGTGCCATCGTCGGATCGGCGACCACTCCGAAAAACTGCGTTGCCTATGACCGCTACGGCAATCCCTACAGGGTCGCCTGTCCCTGATACCGGCATCGTAAACCGGGATAACCGGACTGATGGTAACGATCTGTTAACCATCTGACGACACCCTTGGCGGATAACTGTTTTCGCCAGGGGAATCAGGATGAAACCCATCCTTGTCGCATCCGCACTCGCGCTCTTTCTTGCCGGCTGCGCCAATACTGAAAGCCAGCGGGACAGAATGCTGATCGGCGCCGGTCTCGGTGCCGCCACGGGTGCCACAATCGGCGCCATCGCCGGATCGACCGTGAACGCCACCCTCGCCGGCGTGGCGCTCGGCGCCATCGGCGGCGGTATCGTCGGCGTCGTCACCACCCCCCGCAACTGCATCGCCCGCGACCAGGACGGCACCCCCTACAAGGTGCGGTGTCCTTGAGGTCCAAAAAGATCTCCATCTGATTTTTCGCTCGAACCATCCCGAACGCGGTGGCAGAGCGCGCCAGCCTGAACAAAAGGCCGGCTCCTGAAAGCCGGCCCTTGTCGTGTTTCGAAATCAACCCTGATCAGGCCGCGGCGCTTGCCCGTGCCTGCTCCAGCGCCACCTTCGGATCGACATAGTCGTACCCCAGAGCGGTGGCAACCGCTTCGCAGGTCACCTGCCCGCCGATCACGTTGAGCCCCGGCAAAAAGTGCGGATCGTCGAGCAGCGCCTTTTTGGCGCCCTTGTCGGCCAGTGCCAGAGCGAACGGCAGCGTCGCGTTGTTGAGCGCGTGGGTCAACGTCTTCGGAACGGCTCCCGGCATGTTGGCCACGCAATAATGCACGACATCGTCGATGATATAGGTCGGGTCGGAATGCGTGGTCGCCTTCGAGGTGGCAAAGCAGCCACCCTGATCGATGGCAACGTCCACCAGCACCGAACCCGGTTTCATCCGGCTGACCAGATCCCTGGAGACCAGCTTGGGGGCCGCCGCACCGGCCACCAGCACGGCACCGATCACGAGGTCGGCGTCCAGCACATGCTTTTCCAGGGCAGCTTTCGTGGAATAGATCGTCGTCAGGGCCGGTCCGAAGGTCTGGGCAAGCTCTCCCAGAACCGCCGTGTTGCGATCAAGCACGGTGACATCCGCGCCCAGTCCGACCGCCATGGTGATCGCATGGGAGCCAACGACACCGCCGCCGATCACAACGACCTTTGCCGGTGCGACACCGGGAACACCGCCGATCAGGGTCCCCGAGCCGCCATGGGCCTTTTCCAGTGCCTTCGCGCCGGCAATCACCGCCAGGCGCCCCGCCACCTGGGACATCGGCACCAGCAACGGCAGCCCGCCGCGGGCATCGGTCACGGTTTCATAGGCAATGCAGGTCGCGCCGGACTTCACCAGATCGGCTGTCTGCTCCGCGTCCGGCGCCAGATGCAGGTAGGTGAACAGAATGTGATCCGGGCGCAACATCGCGCGCTCGACCGCCTGCGGTTCCTTGACCTTGACGATCATCTGCGCGCTTTCGAACACTTCCCCGGCACTCGACAGGATCCGCGCACCGGCGGCCTCGTAGTCGGCGTCGGCGGCACCGATACCGGCCCCCGCATTGGTTTCGACCACGACTTCGTGGCCGTGCGCCACCATCTCGTGGACGCTGTCCGGGGTCAGGCCGACCCGGTATTCATGATTCTTGATCTCTTTGGGAACACCGATGCGCATGACCAAGTCTCCTCTGGAAGCCGGTTTGATTGCCTCCAAGTTTACGCCCGGCTGGATCGCATGTGCTTGCGTTCGGAGGGAGGAAAGAGCGATTTTGCGCAATTTTATTGCAACAGGTTGACCATTCATCAAATTTAATGCTGGATACCATCCCGATGTCAGCAATAATTGCGGTGCAGCATACATGAAGCTCGATCGTCTCGACCGGAAAATTCTCACCGTCCTGCAAAGCGACGGCCGGATCGCCAACGCGGACCTTGCAGAAAAGGTCGGCCTGTCCGCTTCCGCCTGCCTCAGGCGCATGCGCGCCCTGGAAGATGCGGGCATCATCGAGAACTACGTGGCGCTGCTGAGCCAGAAGAAACTCGGCCGGCACATGGACATCTTCGTGGAAATCTCCCTGACCGGACAATCCAGGGAAACACTGGAGAATTTCGAACGCGCCGTCGCCCGCTCGGAGGAAATCATGGAGTGTTTCCTGATGGCGGGCGACGCCGATTATATCCTGCGTCTCACGGCCGCAGATCCGATCGATTTCGAGCGCATCCACCGTGACCACCTCTCCCGGCTGCCGGGTGTGCTCAGGATGAAATCGTCCTTCGCCATCCGGCCGATTGTCCGCAGGACGGCTATCCCGCTGGAGGCGGCCCAATAACCGCCAGCAGCCTCGACGCAGAAGGCGCTGCCCGCTATAGTCCGCATCCGTTCAAATGCCCGGCTTTTCAAGGAACCCGCCACGGTGTCCCACACGATTACCCGTTTTATCGACACGACGTATCAACTTGCCGAATGCCCGACCTGGGATGATCGTAAAAACCGCCTGCTCTGGGCCGACATCCAGGGCCGCACCATCCAGTCGATGGACTGGGAAAGCCGCAGCATCACCACGTGGCACTTCGACAATGAAGTCGGCTCCTTCGGCCTGACCGACGATGACAGGCTGATCGTCGGCGTCTGGGACAAGGTCATCCTGTTCGATCCGGACACCGGCTCCAGGGATGTTCTGGCGGACGTGCAGGCGCACGAGCCGCGCACCCGCCTCAACGACGGCAAGGTCGGCCCTGACGGGGCTTTCTGGGTGGGCACGATGGACACCAGTTCACCGCGCGCGCCGATTGCCGGCCTCTACCGGATCGACGCGGGTGGCGAGGTCGCCGAGATCCGGGACGAATTGCAGTGCTCCAACGGCCTCGCCTGGACGCCGGACGGCACCTACATGTTCCATTCCGACACGTCGCCCGGCTGGATCGAGCGCTACGGCTTCGACCCTGAGACCGGTGCCCTCGGCTCGAAGATGCTCTTTTCCCAGCAGACCAATGCCACCGGCCGTCCGGACGGAGCCACGGTGGACGCAAACGGCAATTACTGGAGCGCGGGTGTCTCCGCCGGCGTGCTGAACTGCTTTGCCCCCGACGGCAATCCGCTGGAGGCGATCGGTCTTCCGGTCGCAAAACCGACCATGCCGTGCTTCTGCGGCCCGGATCTCGATCACCTGATCGTCACCAGCATCAGACAGCCGGCCGACCCGACCGCAACCGAACCGGACACGATGTCGGGCGGGCTGTTTCTGGTGGAAGGTCATGGCCGGAAGGGCTTGAAGACATACCGGTTCAGAACCGCGGCGGCCTGAGCAGCGAGCGACGCAAGGCCTCCTGAGCCCTGCCCGACCATCTGTCAGTCTTGCTGACGCCCGCAGGTCTTCAGCGCTGCGATCACCTGTTCAGCAGTGACACCGGGCACCTGGATCTTGGTCTCGCCGAAGAGATGCACGATGGCCTGATCGCCGCTGGCGGTCTGCTCGTTGTAGATGCGCACTGACTGGTTTTCGGCAATGAGCACCGCCATCGAACCGCCTTGCACGGAGAGCAGGATCGACGACGCGACCAATGTGCAAATCATGTTTCAGCCCCGCTGATGGAGTATCGCGATCCTGTACCGGACCGATCCGGCGTCAGTACCGGCAACCACGCACCCGGACCGGCTTCCAGACCGTCTGCGCGGGCTGGACCAGGATCTGCCGGGCCACGGTCCTGTAGACGGCCGGTTTTTGCACCCGGTAACTTGAGGCGGGCTGGACCACAACCTTTTCCCTGACGGTGCTGTAGATGGCGGGCTGCCGGACGGCGACCTTCGAGGCCCGCTGAACCAGGACCCGCTGATTGATTGTCTTGTAAACCGCCGGGTGCTGAACCTTGCACAGGATCTTGCGCCCCTTGATCATCCGGTACTCCCAGCCGACGCTGGCCGGTTGCACCAGTGCCCGGCTCCGCTGCGTCTGGTAGACCGCCGGTGAGGTGCGGTAGCTGACTCGCTCCGGCTGCACCAGCACGCGCCGTGTCTGATAGCCGTAGACGGCGGGTTTGCGAACCAGATGGCTCGACGCCGATTGAACCAGAACCTTCTGATGCACCGTCCGATAGACGGCCGGCACCGTGGCCTGCTCGTAGCAGGACAATGCCCGCCCGCCGGCATGAACGGAAGAACCAAGAAACGGAATGACGGCCAGCGCAACTGCGGCGGCGCTCCAGAACCTGTGACGCATGAACTTCCCCCAGTCTGGTGCAGGCACTTTCTGTGCACTGCTGACTTTAGGAAAGATTCACAGGGCGTTAAAGCGAAAAAGTTAACAAACGTTAAGATTTGGTTTCCGCGAGGGCACCCGCACCCACGCTCAGGCCCTTTTCGTAATCCGTATCCTCGTTGAGGATATGGCGCGCTTCCTCGGGAACCCAGGCGCCCCAGCACGGCTGAAGCTGGTGATCGACGGACACCCGGTCGTCGAACACGAAACATTCGCCTTTCCACAAGCTCTGGTCCTGCGGCACTGTCTCCAGGTAGTTCAGGATCCCGCCTTCCAGGTGGTAGACGTCCTCGAAGCCGTTCTGCAGCATCCATGCGGTGGCCTTCTCGCAGCGAATGCCTCCGGTACAGAACATGGCCACCTTCGGTTTGGCCTTCAACGGGGCCGCGCCCTCAACCCAATCCGGAAACTCCCGGAAGGCCTGGGTTTGCGGATTGAGCGCCCGCTCGAACGAGCCGAAAGCAAACTCATAGTCGTTTCGGGTGTCGATCACGACCACGTCCGGGTCGGAAATGAGATCGTTCCAGTCTTCCGGCTTGACGTATTGGCCGACGATCTCGTTCGGATCGATACCGTCCACCGCAAGCCTCACGATCTCCTGCTTCAGGCGCACCTTCATCCGCTTGAAGACGTGGCGATGTGTCCAGGCCTCCTTGTGAACCAGCCCCTTCAGCCTTGGATCGCTGCGCAGGTGATCCAGAACTGCGCGCACGCCGGCCTCCGGACCGCACAGGGTGCCGTTGATGCCTTCCGCGGCCAGCAGCAGGCTGCCGCGCACATCCCGGGCCTCGCAAAAGACCTTGAGCGGGTCACGCATCGCCTCGAAGTCGTCGAGTGTCGTGAACTGGTAGAGGGCTGCAACAAGAATGTCGTTCATCAGGCTTGATCTTGTGTCCGGAACATGGGGCCGGATCGGGCGGGCGCACCTGGCGACCTGCGTCGCGATCCGGTTTTCTGGCGCCCTCTATACAGCCCCGGAGCCTCGACTGCAAAGTCCGCATTTCCCCGGACCTGGCCGGGACCATGCCGGGCTCCTGCCTTCCGGCTGGGCCCGACCGGCGCCAGGTCCGCTCGTGCACAAATTTCTCTTTGTGGCGACCGGTGGATCAGCGTAAATGAAACTGGTATACCCGTCAGAAAATCGATATTATAGAAAAATGGCCATAAAACCGCATACTGATCCCGCTCAGGAGCCCTCCGCCACCCAGCGCGCATATCTTGCCATCAGGCGGATGATCCTGATCGGCGAACTGTCGCCCGGCGAAAAACTCAAAATCGAGAACCTGCGCAAGTTCCTGGACATGGGTGGCTCCCCGATCCGGGAGGCGCTGACCCTGCTGGTGTCGGACCTGCTGGTGGAACGGCTCGACCAGAGGGGATTCCGGGCCGCGGAAATCAGCCCCCACAATTTCGCGGAAATCCTGAAGCTGCGCTGCCAGCTTGAGGAAATGGCGCTGCGCGAGAGCCTGAAACATGCGAGCACCGACTGGGAGGACACGCTCGTCCTCAGCCATCACCGGATGGTGCGCGAACCGCGCGAGAACATTGAGCGGTTCGAGGAGTTGCACAAGGCCTTTCACATGAACCTTATCGGTGCCTGCCACTCGCCGGTGCTGCTGAAGTTCTGCAATCAGCTCTATGACCTCAACATCCGCTACCGGTACCTTGCAGGCAGGGCTTTGAATTATTCCAAACGGGACATCGGCAGGGAACACACGGACATCATGAATGCCGCGGTTGACCGCGACACCGATACCGCATGCCGGCTGCTGCTCGACCACTACCGCACCACAGGCGCCTTTCTGGAAAAACACTTCCGGGCGGAAGCCGCGGAGTAGGCCCGGCTTCGAACGACCGCTGCCTCTTCCGAAGCTCGTGGCGGAAGGTCGTCGCGGAAGGTGGTGACAGTCGCATTCGATCGAACGCGAGCTTGAACCAGCCGAATGCGGTGCCCTGCTCCGCAAGCCGGGGAGAGCTGTTAGCGCTCCCCCTCCTCGCGAACCAGAACCAGGTCGAACGCGGCCTCCAGATAGGGCCCGTCGACCTTGCCGGAGAGAGCGAAGCCTTCCGCCGGGAAGGACTCGGCCGGCTGTTCCACATAGGTCATGACAAGATCGTCGCGCACACCGAAAACCGTGTCCTGGTCGAGATACGGATCGTCATCGGGGAAGATTTCCGTGACCAGCGTCTGGAAACCCGGCGCCTTCACAATGTAATGGAGATGGGACGGCCGCCAGGGATGGCGCCCGCTGGCGCGCAGGATGTCTCCCACCGGACCGTCGCTCGGCACGGTGTAGCTGACCGGCTTGACGGTGGTGAAGCCATAGCGCCCGTCCTCCCCGGTGACCTGGAGCCCGTGAAAGGAATAGGTGTCCTGGTCGGGGTCCTGGCTGGAATAGAGCCCGTTCGGCGCTGTCTGCCAGATGTCGAGTTCCGCGCCCGCAATGGGATTTCCGTCCGTATCGCGGACGGTTCCCACGGCCAGCAGCACCTGATCCGGAAAGTCCTTGCGCAGATCCCCGCCCAGGGGCAGCGGCGGCGACCCGGTGATGTGGAACGGCCCGAGCACGCTCGACGATGTGCCTTGCGGGTGCGAATGCAGCATGTCGACGAGAGAAGACAGACCCAGCACATCCGAAAGCAGAACGAATTCATGCCGTTCGGCATCCGAGATCGTGCCGGCCCGTTCGAGAAACTCGACCCCCTTGCGCCATTCGTCATGGGTGAGGTTGGTTTCGCGAGCGAACGCATGCAGGTGTGTGACAAGGCTCTTCAGGATCTGCTTCAGTCTCGGGTCGGTCTCCGGCCCCAGATAGTTCATGAAGACGTCGGTGATGTTGTCCTTGGTGACGTGACGCATGGAACCCTCTTAGTTCAAGATGGCAAGGCTGAGCGACGGCCAGCGGATCAGCGCGATCAGGACGACCAGCATCACCAGCGCAAAGGGGAATGCGCCGATGAAGACGTCCTTCAGCGAGATCCTCGGATCGTTCAAGGTGGCCTTGATGACAAAACACGAAATGCCGAGCGGCGGGGTCAGAAGACCGATTTCGGCGCCGACGACGGTGACGATCCCGAACCAGACCAGAGACAGGCCCATCGGTTCGACCAGCGGCAGGAACAGCGGCACGACGATCAGGATGATCGAGGCCGTGTCGAGAAGCGTTCCCAGGAAGATCATCATCGCCACATAGATCAGCATGATCCAGAAGAAACTCATCTCCGTCTCGGTCAGCAGGTCGCCGAGTTCGTTCGGCAGCCCAGCCAGACCGAGCATGCGGCTGTAGATCGATGCCGCCGTGATCAGGAACAGGATGGAAGCCGTGATGTGGCCGGTTTCCAGGAGTGCGTTCCAGAGGCTCTGCCAGGAAAGCTGCTTGCGCTGAAGCGCGATCAGCAACCCGAACAGGGAGCCTGCCGCCCCGGCCTCGACCGGTGTCAGCCAGCCGGTATAGATGCCGCCCAGAACGGCAACGATCAGGAGCAGCGTCGGCACCGTCTTGTCCGCGATCTCCCGCAGCGACATCCACTCGCTTTCCTCGACCTTCCGTCCGCCGACAAAGGCAGGCGTGAAGCGCCCCATCAGGAAGATCGCGACCACATAGGCGATCGCCAGCAGGATCCCCGGAACGACGCCGGCCAGGAACATGTCGCCGACGCTCTGCTCGGCCACGAAGGAATAGATGATCAGCATGGCCGAAGGCGGAATGATCATGCCCAGCACCGACGATCCCGCAACCACGCCGACCGCGAAGCGCGGATTGTAGTCGAATGCCAGCATCTGCGGCACGGAGACCTTCGAGAACACCGAGGCAGAGGCGATCGACGAGCCCGTCACGGCGGCAAAGACGGCGTTGGCGCCGACTGTCGCCATGCCGATCCCGCCCTTCACGCGACGAAAGCCGGTGTTCATGACCTGATAGATATCCGCCCCAAGGCCCGCCTTGGCGACGATCAGCCCCATGAAGGTGAACAGCGGCACGGTGGCGAACGTGTATTCCATGACGCTGTCGCCGATGGCGATCTTCAGCAGGTTGACCGCGAGGTCGAAATTGTCGCGCATCAACAGGATCGAAACGAACGACACCAGGCCGAGGGCGATGGGAATATAGACACCGAGATAGACCAGAAAGACGATCGCGACGACCGACAGGATACCGATTTCGATGGGGCTCACGCGGTATCTCCAGACTTGTCGTTTTCTTCACCCAGCCGGACCGGAGCAACCGGGCGGGCGGGCGAGAGGACCTTGAGCAAAAACAGAACCGTGCACAGAACGGCACTCAGATAGATGGCCAGCTTGAGCGGCCACCAGGGTGCGGTAAACACGCCGGGCACACCGAAATAGTCCCGGGTCTCGTACATTTCGACGAATTCGGGCCAGATGGCATAGGCGACCAGCACCATGAACAGCGCCGACGCGAGATTGATCAGCCTCCGGAGCGTTCCGGCCAGTTTCGGCCGGGTCATCTGGAGGATGGTCAGGAATCCGTCGGAGCGGGTCAGCCGGTCCGTGCGCACCACGTCCGGCAGCTGCAGGAAGACAATCAGGACCATGGTGAACTGCACCACCTCGACCGCGCCCCGGAACGGTGCATTGAAGAAACCGCGCGCAACCACGTCGTAGTTCACGACCATGATCAGGGCGAGCACGATCAGCGTGCCGAAGGCATTGGCCGCCATGGCCACGGCATTGGCCAGTTTGGATAGGGCGCGCACGCCATCTGCAAGGGGACGCAGCATTCCGGAGACCCCGTCGGTGCGATTGAAAGGACGAGAGATCATCGGTCTTCCGACAGAGCCGGATCACCGATGCCGGAACCATGCCGCTTGTCCAGGGTCGCGGCATGGTTCGTCTGACAGGCGTTACTGGGGCAGATCAGCCGACCAGTCGCGCACGGGTGTGAAACCGGCCGCTGCCAGCTTCGCCAGATAGGCTTTCAGCATGTCGCTGCCCGGCTCGTCCTTGCCATCCAGGTCGGTCGCCCATTCCACCGCGATGTTCGGCATGGCCGACGCCCATGCGGCACGCTGGGCAGGGTCCATTTCGACCACGGTCCCGCCGGATTCGACGTAGGCGTTCCGGCTTTCCTCCGCCCGGTCCATGGCAATGGCGGCAACATGGTCGCGATAGGCAACGGCAACTTCCTCAAGCGCGCCTTTCACTTCATCCGGCAACTTGTCCCAATAGTCCTTGTTGACGGTAATGGTCTTCGAGTTCACCGCTCCCAGATCGGCTTTCAGCATGTAGGGCGCGACTTCGGCGATCTTGAAGGTCTTGGCGGCTTCCGGCCACAGCAGCGCGTTGTCGACGAGCCCGGTCTGCAGCATGTTGTAGAAGTCGGTCAGACCGCCGCGCACACCGGCAGCGCCTTCGATGCCTTCCAGGTACCGCAGGTTCATGCCCGCTCCGGCCACTTTCTGACCTTCAAGATCGGAGACCACATTGACCGGTTCCTTGGAAAACACCTGATAGGTGTCGAGCACCACGCCGGTCGCCAGATAGACCTGGTTCTGGGCCTCGAACTCCTTCTGCATGGTCGGGAATTCCTTGGCGATCTCGTCCACTGCCTTGGCGACAGCCCGCGAATCGGCCGAAACAAACGGCGTCACCGCGGCAATCGCCTGGCTCGGCAGCTTCGAGGAATGGAAGATCGTGGTGACGATGCCGATGTCACCGAGGCCGAGCTTGACGCCTTCAAGAACACCCTTCGGCTTGACGATGGAGCCGCCGTAGCTTTCCTGCCAGTCCATCTTGTAGTTGCCGGTCGCGGCAAGGCGCTTGTCGACCTCGGGGATGAAGAAGTTCGTGAACTCCTGCACCCACAGTGCCCGGGCCGGATAGCCGTCGATAACGACCGCCTTGATGGTTTCCGTTGCCTGGGACGGCAGGGACGCCGCGCTCAGGAGCGCCAGTGCCAGAGCGCTGCGCCGTGTCATTTTACCAATCATGCTATTCTCCTCCCAAAGAATACAAGACGGCTCAGGCTTTCTGCCAGTCCGTCCGGATCAAGGTACCCGCCTGCTCAAACAGCTTGGACAGAGGGCAGTATTTGGCGACGTCTGTTGCGACGTTTCGAAGATCCGCTTCCGTAAGCGGGCCGTCACAGGTCACCACCTGCCGCAATTCGACAAACGGGACGTCAATCTCTTCCGTGAGCGTGACGCCCCTGCGGTCGAAAGCGCAGGAAATTTCGATTTTCAGATGCCCGAGATCGACACCCAGCTTGCCGGCGCATTTGTGGCCGATGACATTGGTGCAGCCCGCAAGAGCCGCCAGCGCGGCCTCCGTCGGAGCAGGACCCAGATTGGTACCGCCTCGTGCGACCGGCTCGTCGATCGAAAAGCTCAGGTCGCGAACGGTGATGTCGGCCCGCGAATGCGACAGGCCTTCACCTGCCGCCCGCAGCTTCACCACAGTTTTATCTCTCAAGGCAGCCATGGCATCTCACAGAAACCGGCAAGCCATGTCGAACGGCAGGCGCGGCAGTTTGTGAAACAGCGCCGTCTCGTCGGCATAACCAAGATTGCACAGAAAATTGGATTTCAGCGTCGTTCCGGAGAAGAACTCCTCATCGACAATCTTGTTGGAGAAGCCGGACATTGCGCCGACATCCAGCCCGAGCGCACGCGCCGCGATCATGAAATAGGCGCCCTGCAGGGTCCCGTTTCTGAATGCAGTCGCTTCGCAATGTTCGGGCTTGCCCTCGAAATGCGGCCGCCGGTCCTCGTGCGGGAACAGGTACGGCAGCTCTTTCCAGAAATCCAGGTCATGGGCGATGATCACGCTCACCGGCGCGGACATCATCTTGTCGATGTTCTTGTCCTTCAGGGACTTGGCCAGCCGCTTCTTGGCCTCCGGTGTCTCGATGAAGAAAAACCGCGCCGGACAGGTATTCATGCTGGTCGGACCGGCGGCCGTGATCTCGTAGATCTGTTCAAGAAGGTCACGCGGAACAGGCTTGTCCTGCCACGCATAGTGGGACCTGGCGGTTCTCAGGATCAGATCGATGCTGTCATCGTCGAGCCTGCCGGCACGCTCGCGCAGCGCGCGAACGCTCTCCTGAGCCTCGGCGCGCAACCTGGCCAGGGCTTCTCCGGTCGGGGCTTTCGAAGCGATGGTGGTCATTCGGCGGCCTCCGTCGCGCGGATTTCCTCCTCGGCGACAATCGGATTGGCGCAGATGCCGAGGCCCTCGATTTCGATCTCGACCGTTTCACCCGGCCTCAGCCAGCGCGGCGGCTTCTTTGCATGTCCAACGCCCGGAGGCGTGCCCATGGCAATGTAGTCGCCCGGCTCGAGCGTGGTGAATTCGGAAACGGTCGAGATCGTCCGCGCCACGCTCCACAGCATGTCCGAGGTCGATGCGCTCTGCAGGATCTCGGAGCCGACACGGGACTCGATCTTCAGGCCTTCCATCCCGGTCGGCAATTCGTCCGGAGTGACCACGACCGGCCCCACCGGGCCAGTGGCGTCGAAGTTCTTTCCGGGCGTCCACTGGTGTGTCTTGCGCTGGTATTCGCGCACGGAGCCGTCATTGAAGATGGTATAGCCGAACACATGCGCGAGGGCGTCTTCCTCGCGGATATGCTTGCCGCCCTTGCCGATGATGACCATCAGCTCCGCTTCGTAGTCAAGCTGCTCGGAGCAGGATGGCCGGACCATCGGCGCACCCGCCGGGATCATCGATGTGTTGCAACGCATGAACAGCGCCGGATAGACGGGGATTTCGTAGCCGCCTTCCTTGATGTGATCGACGTAATTGAGCCCGAGGCAGATGATCTTGCCGGGCTGCGCGACCGGAAGACCGGGTTTGATCGATGCGATCGGCTCGGCGTTGATCTCGCCCCGTCTCGCAAGAAGGCCGTCCAGCTCGACGCGTCCCTCGATGATTGCCCGCAGGTCGGTGCCGACCCGTCCGTCGAGCGCGGTCAGGCTCCAGGCCTTGTCACCCTCCACGAGATAGACACCCTGCCCCGACACACCCGTCCCAGTCATAAATCGCATAATCGCCTCGGTGTTTCCCAATTTTTTGTGACTTTGGCGACTATTTTTAATTTTGTCAAATAATATCGATTTTTTTGAAGGCGATAAACCTGCCCACTGCCGGACTGGTCCGCGCCAGTGGCAAAACGTCAAACCATTCAGGGAAATAGGCGCCTGCCGTTTTTAACGAAACCCGGCTTCCCATCACTCGGCCCTGTCGAAATACCGCTCCAGTCCTTGCCTGTTGGGGACCTGCCCGCTTCGCAAGGACAGCATCAAGTAGGGTGAACGGTTCCCGGCGGCACGGACCGCAAGCAGGATCGCCTTGTTTTCCTGAACCGCCGTCACGCCATTCGCCCCCTGAAATTTCCCATCAGGGTTCCGGTGGCGTTCTCGTTCACGTAGCCTTCGGTTCGTTCCATGAGAATGACACCACACAGAAGTTTGCGAACATCCGCGTCGTAGACCGGACGGCAAGAAGCGACGGCACACTGCCCATCGCGCGGTCCCTTCAGCGGGGCCAGCCTCAGGCAGGCTTTAGCGACTATTTTTCATATTGCCAGTTAATATCGATTTTTTTATAAACAGGGGAAACGGGAGATGCATCATGCCGAAATGGACGGACTACAAGCGCGCCGCACGCGAACGCGGCGCTCTCGCACTTGAACTTTTCGTCGTGACCTCGGTCACCGCCGGCCCCAACGCGGACATACCCGGCACGCTGCCCGACCATCTTGCCTATCAGGCGGATCTGGAAGCTGCGGGAAAGCTGACCTTTGCAGGACCGCTCTCGGATGCCACGGGCGAGGAAATCCAGGGAGACGGCCTGATCGTCTACAGAGCGGCCAGCCTTGCCGAAGCACGGGCGCTCGCCGAGGAAGACCCCATGCACAAGAGGGGCGTCAGGACATTCACACTGCGCCGCTGGCTCGTCAACGAAGGCAGCCTCACCCTGTCGGTCGGACTGTCGACCCGAAAGGTCGATCTGGCATAGACGCCGCTCCGGCCGGAAAACCGGATTTTGCCTCCCTTGCCCGGTTGGGTCTTGAGGAGAGGATGCTTATGTTCATGCCGGCACTTGGAACCCGACATTCCTGGAGAAGATCATGTCCCTATTCGGCGATCTGCTGTCGACCATATTCGAACGCCGCGCGCTGACATTCTCACCGGGCCGGCGCGATCCGCGCCCGCTCGAAGAACTTGTCGGCGCCCTTGTCGGCGCCACAGGAGAAGTCACCGGCCTTGCCGTGGCCGCCAGCATCCTGCAGCGCTACCAGGAACTGGACGACGATGCCAAACTGGCGTTTTTCCACCATCTTGCCGGCAACATGAACATCGATCCGGACCGGGTGCGCGCGACGCTCGACGCCTACCAGGCCGAGCCCGGCAAGCAGACCTACCGCGCCTTCATGTCCGCCGTGGAGCCGGACCGTCAGGAATTCCTGCGCCGGCTGAACCAGATCCCGGGCGCGACGGAGATGCTGGTGCGCATGCGGGCCGATCTGCTGCGTCTTGGCGGCAAGGATTCCGAGATCCAGGCACTCGACCAGGATTTCCGGCATCTGTTCGTGTCCTGGTTCAACAGGGGCTTTCTGGTGCTCAGGCCGATCAGCTGGGAAAGCCCGGCCCATATCCTGGAAAAGATCATTGCCTATGAAGCGGTGCATGAAATCGAGAGTTGGGAGGACCTGCGCAGGCGCCTGGTGCCCGGCGACCGGCGGTGCTTCGCCTTTTTCCACCCGGCGATGCCTGACGAACCGCTGATCTTCGTCGAAGTCGCCCTGACCGCCGACGTTCCGGGCTCCATTCAGGACCTGCTCGCGGAGGACCGGGAACCGCTCAGCGCGGAAAAGGCCAGGACAGCCGTCTTCTATTCGATTTCCAATTGCCAGTCGGGTCTTGCCGGTATCTCTTTCGGCAATTCGCTGATCAAGCAGGTCGCCGCGGATCTGGCCAGCGAATTGCCGAACATCCGGACGTTCGTTACCCTGTCGCCGATCCCGGGCCTGACCAGATGGCTCGTCGCCGAGGACATTCCGTTCGCGGACGCGGATCCCAAACGGCTGCGCCAGCTCGCCGCCCATTATCTGCTGTCGGCAAAACGTCCGGACGGTCTGCCGGTCGATCCGGTCGCCCGTTTTCACCTGGGCAACGGCGCCCAGGTCCACGCGGTCCACACGGAGGCCGACACGTCGGAAAAAGGCCGCGTCCAGTCGGCCGGCGTGATGGTCAACTACCTTTACGACCTCGGCAAAGTCACCCAGAACCACGAACGCTACGCAGCCCAGAAGGAAATCGCCGCGTCTTCGGACATCCGCGGACTGGATGCGGCCGTCAGAAAACAGGACCTGAGGAGAGCGGTGAGCGAGCAACCCGCGGCGTAATGCGCCGGAGTAATGCGCCAGACCGGCCCGCCTGTTCTGCCGGCTTTCCTGTCCCGCCGGCTCGTCTCTCCTGCCGATCGATCAGACCGGGCAGCCAGCCTTCGCGGCGATCCGGTGCATTGCTGTCCGGCGGGCGGATGAACACCGTCACCCGCAGTGAGGCATCGTTCCTGAACGACCGGGAAACCATAAACCGTATTCGGTGTCGATTTTGGACATGCTGCATGCTAATCAGGAAAGCAGCCCAACAGGACAGGGACGAATACCGTGTCATTTCATGCCGACCCCGAGACGCCGCCCGCCGGATCCCGGGACACCGATCAGGTCATTCATGCCTGGTTTCTGGATCTGCTCGGCACGCGTCCGGACAAGGAGATTTCCGACTTGCTGGGAATCACCAGTTCGAAACTCTGGAAGCTCAAGAAAGGCCACCAGCGCCTGCAGGCCGCCGAACTGGTGATCCTGCACCAGGGCCTGAACGCACCGCTTCCCCGCCTGGTTGCCGTTGACGGCGCACCGGCAGATGACCTTGCGGCCCTTGCCGGGCCGGCCAGATCCGTCGACGACAAGGCCCTCTTCGATTTCGCCTATTCGCGGGTCTCCGACCTGGAGGCCGGGAAACCTGCCGACCAGCGGGCCAATGAATTCGAGAAACTCAAACGTGTCTTCCACATCCTGGAGACGATTCGCGACACACCCGATGCGCTGGAACTGAAGGACATTCAATGAGCAACAAGGACGAATTCACAAAGGAACAAATGAAATTCCTTGAGCTGTTTCACATCGCGGCCCTGTTCGATTGCCTTTATATTCTCGACTTCCACTGCATGAACGAATTCAACCACGACAAGGTGTCGGACCTGACCGACCAGGGCCGCTATCACCTTGCCGTTCTAGCCGAAAAAGAGATCTTCGAACACGCGATCGAGTCCGGATACCAGCCGCCACGGCCATTCAAGGGAGACGGGGACCGTGATTTCGTTTCTTGAGCAACTGCCTCTGAAACACGTCGAACACGGCGCCGCCGGCGAGGAGGCGCGGTTCCTGTTCAGCTTCTGGCGGCGCAACGAAGGCATCATGCGGCCCGACCCCGGCATGATCCACCTGTCCAGAAAACTGCTGCTGTTCAAGCCGCTGTTCATCCCCGGCGACGTGCCGCCGTCGACAATGATCGGCCAGGACACGACGTTCCGGAAATTCCTGCCCCCCACGGACAAGCCAACCTCACTGCCCCCGGCCTACCGCGAGCTGGTTGCCCCCGGCTATCACGCCTCGATAGACGGCGAGCCTTGGTTCGACATCCAGCGCACCGGCTCCATGATGGGCGAAGGCACCCCGGACCTCACTCTTGAACGCCTGATTCTGCCGTTTCGGACACCTGGAGGGTTTGTGCGGATTTTCTGTCTGCTGACGCTCTTGGAGGAACACTCACGATACGGTCGATCAGATCCAGAACGTCGTCCCGCGCGTTTCCGGCCAGAAACAGATCGTTGTCAATCGGGATGGGACCACCGGACGCCCACCGCACCGCGTTTTCATGCAACCGGGTGAACCCGCATGAGCGCAGGAAACCGTCCTTGAACACCCGTTTTTCCATCCAGCCATAGTAGAAATCCGCGTCCCATTCGTCCAGCGCCTCGATCTGGACAATGCGGTTGAGCAGACCGCCGAGATGCGCGTTCTGCCATTCGGGCTGAACCTGGGTTCCGCCCAGATAGACCGTGTCTCCCGTGATGGCCTGGGCGAAGCGCGGCTGCTCCGGCGCCAGCACAACCTGGCCACCGGTCTCGGCGGGAAAACAGCGGTAGAAGTGCTTGCGCCAGTAGTCGGCCAGCGACTGCGGCGGCCGGATCCGGTCCAGGCGCGCGCACACGCGGCCGACCAGGCGCCCGTTTGGTTCCGTTAGCCCCAGCCAGAATGCCTGACCGCTGGAAAATGTCTGTGTGCCCGGTGAGAAATGCGCCTCCAGCAGCTTCAGGCCGCTGTTTGCAGCCATGGCGTCGATCCGCTCGAAATCGTGTCCCCGCTGCAGCGTGAGCCCGTAGTCGCCAAACACCTTGTCGATTGCGCCCCAGGCGCGCTTCAACAGGATTGGATCGACCGCAGTTCGCAGCATGCTCATGTGTCCGCCTTTATCTGTTTTTGTATTACCTTGTCCGCAATCGAACAACGCCGCCGCGGTGTGGCGCACATCTCGTATTATCACCAAGGTTGAGGAATGGACGTTCGAGAATACCGACACAGGCATTACGGTAAATGTACCGACCATCTCAACAAAGAAAAATGTCCCGGGGCACTGGATGGCCTGTTTCAGGGGGGGCGGGAGCTTATTGGTCACAGTCCGGTGGCGTGCAAGAGACTTGCTGCGATCAAAGAGACCAGCCGTGTGGACCAAAGCCATTTCAAAGAAAAGGCTTTGACGGGGAGCATGCCACGTGCGTCAAGGACGTTCCCGGCGCCAAAACGGCTGTGCTATGGTCATCTCCGATGACGGAAGCTGAAGAACTGATTGTACTTGCCGCGTTGCTTTGGCCCGTAGGCTTCTTGTGGCTGGGCCGGCTGACACGCGGAAGGCGATTTCGGCGGACGGCCTGGATGACCTCGGCTGCCTGGTGGGGCGCGGTGCTGGTTTATGCCAATGTCGACGGCAACTGTTCCGGTGGCCTGATCTTCGGCTATCGGAGCTGCGGCTGGATTCAAGACGATACCGCCAACACTCTGGCATTGAGTGCCGTTTTTTTGATCGGACTTGGTGTTCTCATGTGGATTGGTCTTTTTTTCTTCGGGCTTGTGCCCGCCCTATGGCGCAGCCTGCGCAAGGTCCGTGTTACCCGTTAAATAGGGTCAAAAGAGAAACGCTCCGCAAGGTTGCAAAACCAGACCATTCCGGCGACGAATACGTGGCCAAGAACGATCGCTATTGGGCGTAAATTATTGAAGAGAATGGTGGGTGAGTGGGGGCTCGAACCCCAGACCCGCTGATCAAGAGTTATGAGTAGATTATGCATTTTCAATAACTTACGGGAAGAAAACAATCAAGTCGTACGGTTTTGGGATGGCAAGGGTTACACGATACGAGATGGCACACTTGCGGACATTTCGGACGTCGCAACTAATGATAGTTTCGGCCCTAAACCATCGTTGATGCCGACCACAGCGAATGACTGATGTTGCCCACCCTTGCCATTGAAATGCATGTAACAGACTTACAAATTCCGTTTCACGCTGCGAAAGCCTGAGGTAGTGTGCGCAAAAAGCTAAGCTTTATATCAACGGGCCCATAGGGCGTTTGAATTCTTAGGGGCACACCTTGTCTGGCGGGAATGCGCACATCGATCGGAAACTTGTATTCGGCGGGCTGCCGAGGCACACCTTGAACAAGAGGAACACCCGCCGCCACCGTTAGCTCTAGCCTCACATCCATAAAGTTGGGCTCGTCTCGGCATGGCTCATATGTGCCGTCGTATGAAACGCCGCCATCATGTCCAAACACCAGCCCGTCGACGAATACAAGGGCCGCCACGCCATTTCCTGACGCTCCAACATATTCAACCGAGTACATTCCATCATACATGATCGGGTTCTCCTGATAAATGCGGGCAATTTCACGCGCCTGGAGTGCGCGTGGTAACGACTGCAAAAGTTTGATGTATGCGGTCGTCGAACTCGGAACTTCTCGATCTCCTGAACACCACATGTTTACGGCGCGGGTAGTGACGCCCAGCAGAAGGGCGAGTTTCTTTGGATCTAGGCCAAGTGCGTCCAAAGTTTCGGTGAGCTGTTGTGCATTCATAATTTCTTAATAAGCCAGACAACGTTTCAAGTCAACACTTGTTCTCAATTTTAAGAACAAAATGCATCACTTCAACAGAACAGATAGTGTCTAAATATGTTTCCTTTGAAGAGGATTTTTCGAATCCTGTTGCATATCGAAATGAGCGGCTGGCGTTCACGCAGTGTCTGAAAGTCCGCACAAAAGCCGTTCATTGAATGCGCAGAGAATTCACACTCCCCGCCCAAAATTCGATTTGAGAGAACTGGCGCGCAGGTCACTCACGGGCTCGCTTTGTCCTATCCCCCCTTGGTTGCTTATTTCTAGAAGCACCCCTAGTCCCGGCTCTTCAGGTCCCGCTCCAGGCACTGCGGCGCCTCCCGGATCCAGCGCATGTCCGCGCGCATGTCAGCCACGTCCCGGGCTTCGCGGATCCGTTCAGCCATTCGCGCTCTGGAGCTCTCTTCCAGGTCGCGGATCCGCTGGTCACACGTTCCCAGCCTGTTCACGGCGCAAGAGATGCGCTTTTCCGGCAAATACCCAGCGATTTCAAGGAGAAGAGAATGGTGGGTGAGTGGGGGCTCGAACCCCAGACCCGCTGATTAAGAGTCAGCTGCTCTACCAACTGAGCTACACACCCATCAAGCTGCAGCGAAAGCATATCATATGCCGCAGCGAAGGTGCGCTGTATAACGGACCTGTTTCACCCGCGCAATGGGGATGTGACACTTTTTTGTCGCCGAGGCCGGAAATGCCCCCCGGCGGAATGACTGCCGCGTTTCAGAGATCGACCGCGATTTCCCCGCCCGGTTCCGCCGCGCGCGACTGGCACAGGATGATGGCATGGGCACGCTGCGCTTTCGAGAGCACGAAGTCGCGGTGCTCCACCTCGCCCGAGACGAGACCGCATTTGCACACACCGCAGATGCCGTCGGCGCATTTGACGTCGATGTGGATGCCGTTTTCGGCCAGGACATCCGTCGCCGACCTGTCGGCGGGCACCAGCAACGACTTGCCGGATTTCACCAGTTTCAGGGTGAAATCGTGGTTTTCGTAATCCGGCACTTCCGGAACGGAGAAATATTCCAGGTGCCTGGCCTCGTCCGGGTACCCCTGCCGCTGCGCGGCCTCCACGACCGAGGTCATGAACCGGTCCGGCCCGCAGGTATAGACATGCCAGCCGTCGCGATAGCCGGCGAGCACCGTGTCGAGATCGGCCCGGCTGCCCTCGGCGGAAACGTGCAGATGCACCCGGTCCGCCCAGGGCATGGCGGCGAGATCCGCGAGATAGCCGCCGCTGTCGCGCGACTTAACCGAATAATGCAGTTCGAATTCGCGGCCCAGCGCATGCAGGCGATGGGCCATGGCGATCATCGGGGTGACGCCGATGCCGCCGCCCATCAGCAGCGACTTCGCCGCCCCCTCCTCCAGCGGAAAATGGTTGATCGGCCGGGAGACGAAGATCTTGCGTCCTTCGGAGAAGATCCGGTGCAGCAGCTTCGAGCCACCCCGGCCCATGTCCTCGCGCAAAACACCGATCTGGTAGACGGACCGGTCGGCGGGATTGCCCGACATGGAGTATTGCCTCAGGAACTCGGGGGCGACGACGATATCGAGATGCGCGCCCGCCTCCCAGGCCGGCAGGTCGCCGCCATCGATGGCCCGGAATTCGTATTTGGTGACATCCCCGGTCATGTGCGCGACCTTGGAGACGACCACCCGCACGACCGGGCTTTCGCCGGCCGCCGTATAACGGTGAATGACACTGTCGTCGCCCGCCTCCAGCCGGCGCTTGTATTCCTCTGCCGTGACCATCGCCTGATAGGCCTCGATGCCGGCCTCCCGGTCCATCGGAAACGGATAGGGAAAGGGGTGCGGTGCCAGCGGCGCCGGATAGACGGCCAGCGTCTGGTCCTCGTATTTCAGGTCGAGATCCTTTTGCAGGTCGCGCGCATTGACCGGCAGGCGCGCGGGCTTGTAGCCGCCATCCTCATGGAGCTCCAGGTCCCACCACCATTTCTTCACCGGGTTGAGCCCGCCCCGCCCGGCCATGTCGTCCAGCTTCGCCAGATACGGCGCAGCGCCCGGAAGCGTCATGGCGGCCCAGCGGAACGGCTTTTCGGCAAACAGTCCCTCCAGGTTCCAGGGACAGGTCTTCATGCAACGCCCGCACATGGCGCCACCTTCGGTGGTGATCCGGTAGGTCGCGCATTTCTGGCTGTCGCTCTTCCAGATCTCGTAGCCGTTGAACATCAGTTTCGGCCCGGCGGTGATCGCCCCGCTGGGGCACTCGCGCGCGCATTTGTTGCAGGCGCCGCAGAAAGCCTGCAGGCCGAAATCGATCGGTTTGTCATGGGCCAGCGGCATGTCCGTGGTGACCACGCCGGATTTCAGACGCGGCCCGAGGAATGGATTGAGGATGACCTCGCCGATGCGGCTGACCTCGCCGAGCCCGGACAGCAGCAGCAGTGGCGGTTGCAGCACCTCGCCGTCGAGCACCGAATGCGCCTTGGCCTTGTAGCCGAGGCGGCGGATCTGTGCGGCGATCACACCGCCCAGAAGCGAAAACCTTAAATAAGCGCGCATCGACTGGGCGACGGAAATCCAGTCGTCTCCCGACGCGCCCTCCATCGTTTCATACCCCTGATCGATGATCATGCTGATCGCCTGATCGTGGGGCGGATCGATGGCGGCGCCCGTTGCGTCGTGGGAATACCAGGTCCAGTCCGGACAGCGGCTGATGCCGACTGCGTCGACACCGAGGAAATAGGCCGCCGCCTTGACGTTCAGCGCGTCGCGCTGTGGATCGGCCACAGTTTGTCCGGTGGCGGACGCGCCATCCTGCAACAGCACGAAGGCACCCAGCATCCGGCGCTGCGCCATGGACGGCGCCGCCTTGCGGGCGTAATAGCCGCCCTTCGCGCCGTTCTGAAGGGCCTTGCCCATGTCGCCGAACTGCGCCCGTGCGAACATGTCCGTGCGTTTGGGCACCCGCGCCACATGCGCCTCGTCGATATAGGTCGTCGGCGTGTCGACCCGTTTCAATGTCTCGAACGGATGCGGTCCCATGACAAAATCGCGCTTGTCAAAAGGATCGCCGTTGAGCGCAGAGCGCCGGAAGCCCGCCCCCACCCACCAGGCGGGGCCCTTGGTCCTGAACCAGGGCTGGTCCTTCATGGCCTTCAGCGGGCCGTCCACCGCGAGATCGAAGGTCGTCGTGATCGCGGCGACGCCAAACCGGTCGCCGACATAAGGATTGACCAGCCGGCCGTCCTCGACGCTTGCCAGCCCCGCAGCCACGGTTGCGATGTTCAGATCGATGTCCGAGCTGGTCGCCGTATGCGCCTTGGCGTCCCAGCCGAGCAGGCGGATGTAGTTGGCCAGCACAACCGCCGTCTCGCTCGCCCTGAGGCAGGCGCGATGCGCCTGGGCATCGCCGAGCCAGTCGGTCCCGGGCTCGTCCGGCCTCGGATCGCGGGTATGGTCGTAGAGAAAGACGATCGTGCGGGTATGGCCGGTGATGGTCGACGGCGGCGCCTCCATGGACTCCTTGAGGTCGGCCATGATCATGTCGATGCCGCTTGCCAGCGTCTTTGTCTGCCGGGTCTTCAGGTCGTGCGCCAGGCGGTCAATGTCGGGATTGCGGACCGGCTGGTCCAGCAGCGCTTCCTCCGGCAGGGGCCCGATGCCGACCATCGCCGCATCCGAGAAATAGCCGAAGCCTTTCAGGTGCTCGGCCCGCTCTCCCGGATCGTCCGGGCAGCCGGCCCGGGCCTTGTTGACGAGGCCGTCGCGGATGGCGTCCATCATCGCCTGATAGTCGCCCATCGCGTTGACGATGGAGGCCGGCGTCTGCGGGCGGCGGAACTCCAGCGGCCGGAACGCCGGCACAAGGGCATAGTCGGGTGTGCCCCCGCGGGCCAGCCGTTCGAGCGGAAACGGACCGAGGTGCACCGGCCTGTTCTTGTCGGAAAAGAAGCGAATGGTCACAGCGTTACCCGAACATTGTTGTTGGCAGAACGAGGGCGATCTGGGGGAACAGGACGATCAGGAGGATGACCGCCAGCATCGCGAACCAGAACGGCCAGATGCCCTTGAAGATCGTGTTGAGCGAAACGCCTTCCGCGATGCCCTTGACGACGAACACGTTGATGCCGACCGGTGGCGAAATCAGGCCCATCTCCAGGGCGATCACCATGAGAACCCCGAACCAGATCAGGTCGACTCCCATGGACTGCAGGATCGGCTGGACCAGCGGCACCGTCAGCACCAGGATCGCAAATCCGTCCAGAAACATGCCCAGAACGATGAAGACGGCCAGGATGGCGAGCACGACCTCGACTGGCGACAGGCCCAGCGTCCCGATCCACGCCGTCAGGGTGACGGTCACACCGGTGAAGCCGATGAAGGTCTTGAACACGAAGGCGCCGAACAGGATCAGGAACACGGTCCCGGTTGCCTTGAGCGTGCCCGTGGTCACGCCCTTGATGTTCTCCCAGGTGAGCGCCCCCCGGATCACGGTGACGAGGAACGCAAGGAACGCCCCGATACCGGCAGCCTCGACCGCGGAAAAGACGCCGGCATAAATGCCGCCGATGGTCAGAACGATGATCCCGACAATCCAGGACGCCCGCACCAGCGCGGAGAAGCGCTCTCCGAGCGGAACGGCCTGCGCCGCCTGCGGCGCCTTCATCGGATCGCGGAACACCACCAGCCAGATCGCCAGGATGAAGGACAGGGTCAGAAGCAGGCCGGGCAGAACGCCGGCCATGAACAGGCGCCCGATGGATTCCTCGGTCAGGATGGCATAGACGACGAAGCCCGCAGAGGGCGGGATCAGGATACCGAGCGTCCCGCCCGCAGCGATCGCGCCGGTGGCAAGGGAATTGTCGTAGGAATAGCGCTGCATCTCGGGCAGGCTGACCCGGCCCATGGTCAGGGCTGCCGCCAGCGACGAGCCGGACAACGCGGAAAAACCGGCGCAGCCGACAATGGTCGCCGAAGCCAGCCCGCCCTTCATGTGCCCGAACCAGGCGTGGGCGGCGGAATAAAGATCCCGGCTCATGCCGGAAATGCCCGCCAGGTTTCCCATCAGGATGAACAGCGGCAGGATCGTCAGCGGATAGCTGGACGCTTCGCCGAAGATTTCCGTCGCCATCACCGGCAGGCTTGCCTGCGGGCGGATCATCCAGATGCCCGCCGCGCCGACAAGCATCATCGACGTGCCGACAGGCATGCGGATGAACAGCAGTATGAACAGCAGCGCGAAGCCCGCGAGCGCCAAGGTCGTTCCGGTCATCAGTCCGCAATCTCGTTCGGGTCATCGCCTGCCCAATGGGCAAGGCCAATACAAAGGTGAAGGACCTGGACCAGAGCGTAAAACGCCATCGCCGCGACAAGTCCGTAATAGAAGGGCTGATGCAGGAGCCCGAGATTGGAGGTCATGGCACCGCAGGCGATGCCGCAGGACCCTTTCTTGAAAAGCGCATAGGCGGCAAGACCGAGAATGCCGGTATTCAGGACCCGCGCCGCCGCATCGGTCACCCGGGTCACACGCCGCCCGGCGATCATCGCAATCACGTTCACGCTGACATGGGCGCCCTTGTGCGCGCCATAGGCGACCGCACCGGCCACGGCCACCGAAAGTGCCATGGTGGAAATGTCCTCGATCCCGAAGATCGGATCCCTGAGCACATACCGCCAGAACACCGAGACGATGGTGACCAGCGCCAGCACGAACAGGGCTGCGCCGCCGACGGCCGCGAAGAGGCCGGCGATCCGGCCGGCCCCCTGCTCCAGACGGCTGAACGGAGAAGACATTGCCTTCACCCGTCTTTTCCGGTCATCAGACGCATGATTTCGGCGCCGGTCATTCCCTGGCCGAGTTCACTCTCGAGCCACATGTCCATTGCAGGCTGAATGGCCGCGTCCCAGCGCGCCCGCTCTTCAGCGGACAGTTCGATCACCTCGACACCGTTCTGTTCGGACACGTTGATGCCCTTGGCGGCGATCGCCTTGTACATCTTCGCCGCGTCCATCGACAGGCTCTTGCCGGAAACCTCGTCGACCCAGGCCTTCTCCTGGTCGCTCAGGCTCTCCCAGACACCCTTGTTCATGAGCAGGACAAAGGCCGATCCAGCACCTGGAATATTCGTCGTCAGGTAGTTCGCGGGCTCGTGGAGCTTGAAGGACAGCGCCGCCGAGGGATCGATGGAGATGGCGTCGACGACCCCGTTCGACAGGTTCTGGTTGATGACGCTGACCGGCTGCGACACTGCCGACGCACCGAGCGCCTCCGTGAACGGAATGTCCTGCGCGGAGGTGACGCGCACAACCATGCCGTCGATGTCCTCGAGCGTGCGCACAGCCTTGTTCCTGGTGAACAGCGCCTGCGGATCGTTGGCCCAGAGAGCCAGGATCTTGGCGTCGAATTCCTTCTCGATCACATCACGGGCGCGCCACATGGCCTCGGTGCAGTCGACCGCGTCGGAACACATTCCGGGCGTGGTCACCGCCGTCGTGATCGGAAACAGCTGCGCTGTGTAACCGGGCAGGTGGAAAGCGATGTCGGCAACGCCGTCCAGAAGGATCGAATACTGCTTCGGCGGCGACGAATTCAACGCCCCGCCGGCAAATTGCGTCACCGTCAGCGCGCCCCCGGAAACCTCGGCAAGCCGGTCGGCGAACGGGGTGAAGACAGCCTTGTTGAGGGGGTGCGCCGGCCCCATGAAATAACTTAAAGCCAGGTCGCGCGCCTGCGCCCCGCCGGAAAAGACAATCGTCGCGGCCAGGGCCGCGGTGGCAAATACGGATTTCATCCCACTCCTCCCAAAGTGTTCAGGGCGTTCCGGCCGATTTCCCCGGCGCACATGCGCATATCCGTGTCCGGATTCTTGTGTTGTGCGTTCCCGGCAGCCAATGTGCCCGAAGCGAAAACGTCCCACAAAACGTATTCGAAGTTAAGTGAATAATGATCTATAATCGTAATTTCGGGATGAAAATCCCAAATTTCGTATTCATAAAAGGATGATCCATGACCTCCAACACCGAGCAAGTGCTCGCTTTCGTGCGCGGGCAGATCCTGCGTGGGGAAAGACAGCCCGGTGAGCGGATCAGCGAAGCGAGCATCGCCGGCGAAATGGGCCTTTCGCGCACCCCCGCGCGCACCGCGCTCGCCGCACTGGAAGCGGAAGGCCTCATCGGCAAACGCCAGGGCCGCGGCTACACGGTGCGCTCGATTTCGATTTCCGATATCACCAAGACCGTCGAGGTGCGGGCGGCCCTGGAAGCCCTGGCGGCCCGAACCCTCGCCGGCCACGGCATGAGCACGGAAGTGGAGCAGACACTGCTCCGATCCATCGAAACCACCCAGGACCTCCTGGAACGTGACACCGACGAGGCCCGCGGCATCGACTTCATCGGCGGCTACACGGACGCGAACATCCTGTTTCACGAAACGATCATGCGGAACTGCGGCAATGAACTGATCGCGCATACCTACGAGCGCATCGCCATGCTCCCCTACGCGGCGCTCGGCACGCTGGCTTTCGAACGGGCCGATTTCAAGCGTGAACGCATGCGCCTGACCGTCGGCCACTCCCAGCACGTCATCATCTTCGACGCACTCCGGCAGGGCGACGCCCAGCGCGCCGAAGCGATCATGCGCGAACACAGCAGCGCGACGCTGAACTACACGGATCTGTTCGTGAAGAAGGATTTTTCCGGCACCGGATACAACACCCAATCCTGACCCTCCCCGTCCGCGGACTGTCGCGGGCCAAGCGCCTGCCGAAACTTTCAAAAAGAATGCGCCTTCGCGGCGCAATAAATGAAATTTGGGCTTGACCGGATTCATCCGCCTCACTAGGGTGCAGCGCATCAAGACCGGGCGGACGTGCCGGGCTTGTGTCTTTCAGGCCGGATGCAGCCGGGCGCGTGAAAAGCGGTGGCAAAGAACGGCGGAACGGGCGGGGAAACCCATCACACAGTCCGAAAGAGGCCCTGACGGCCTGTAGTTTCAAAGGACCGGGACGACATGTCGATGTCGCTCATTCTAGTTGTAGTAGGAAAGCGCGCCTCCGCCGCGGGATAGCCCCGTACGGACAGGATGGCGCGCGAACAAGGCTCCCCGAGGGGCCTTTTTTTGTACCCGCCTCCTGACACCGCCTTCCCGCCACAGACCGGACCTTTGATGCTGCAAGCGGCTGGACCGAAACACAAGATGATGAGAGCCGGGCCCGGATCCTCGGGCGGCTGATGCAAGGACGAAACGAATGACACGGGAAATGACCGGCGCTGAAATGGTCATCCAGGCGCTGAAGGACCAGGGTGTCGACACCATCTTCGGCTATCCGGGCGGCGCAGTGCTTCCCATCTATGACGAGATCATCCAGCAGGAAGGTCTTGAACATATTCTCGTGCGTCACGAACAGGGCGCCGGCCACGCGGCCGAGGGCTATGCCCGGTCCACCGGAAAGCCCGGCGTTGCTCTGGTGACTTCCGGTCCCGGCGCCACCAACATGGTGACCGCCCTGACCGACGCCATGCTGGACAGCATCCCGCTGGTCTGCATCACCGGCCAGGTACCGACACACCTGATCGGCAACGACGCCTTCCAGGAGTGTGACACGGTCGGCATCACCCGCCCCTGCACCAAGCACAACTGGCTGGTGCGCGATGTCGACGACCTGGCCCGCGTCCTGCACGAGGCGTTTTATGTCGCCACTTCCGGCCGCCCGGGTCCGGTCGTCGTCGACATTCCCAAGGATGTCCAGTTTTCCATGGGCACCTATCAGGGCCCGACGCCGAACCCGGCCGCCGCGCACAAGAGCTACCGGCCGCAATTGAAAGGCGACGCGGCAAGCATCCGCATGGCCGCCGAACTCATGGCAGCCGCAAAGAAACCGGTGCTTTACACCGGCGGCGGTGTGATCAATTCGGGTCCGCAGGCTTGCCAGCTTCTGCGCGAACTGGTGTCGCTGACCGGCTTTCCGATCACCTCCACGCTGATGGGCCTCGGCGCCTATCCGGCCTCCGGCGACAACTGGCTCGGCATGCTCGGCATGCACGGAACCTATGAAGCCAACATGGCCATGCATGACTGCGACCTGATGATCTGCATCGGCGCCCGCTTCGACGACCGCATCACCGGCCGTACCGATGCCTTTTCGCCCGGATCCCGCAAGATCCACATCGATATCGACCCGTCCTCGATCAACAAGACCATCAACGTCGATCTGCCGATCATCGGCGATGTCGCTCATATTCTGGAAGACCTCGTCCGGATCTGGCGCGCGTCGTCGATGAAGTCCGAACCGGCCGCCATGACCGACTGGTGGACGCAGATCGACGCCTGGCGGGCCCGCAACTCGCTGGCCTACAAGCCGAACAGCGATGTCATCATGCCGCAACACGCGATCCAGCGGCTCTATGAACTGACCAAGCACCGCAAGACCTTCATCTCCACCGAAGTCGGTCAGCACCAGATGTGGGCGGCCCAGTTCTACGGCTTCGAGGAACCGAACCGCTGGCTGACCTCCGGCGGCCTCGGCACCATGGGCTACGGCCTGCCGGCGGCGATCGGTGCGCAGGTCGCTCACCGGGACGCGCTCTGCGTCGACATTGCCGGCGACGCCTCGATCCTGATGAACATCCAGGAAATGTCGACCGCGGTCCAGTTCGGCCTGCCGGTGAAGGTGTTCATCCTGAACAACCAGTACATGGGCATGGTGCGCCAGTGGCAGCAGTTGCTGCACGGCAACCGCCTGTCCCACTCCTACACCGAAAGCCTGCCCGATTTCGTCAAGCTTGCCGAGGCCTATGGCGGGGTCGGCTTCCGGGTGGAAAAGCCCGCCGATCTGGACGGCGCCATCGAGGAGATGATCGCGATCGACCGGCCGGTCCTGTTCGACTGCCGTGTCGCCAACCTTGCCAATTGTTTCCCGATGATCCCGTCGGGCAAGGCCCACAATGAAATGCTGCTGCCGGACGAAGCCAACGACGAAGCGCTCGCCACCGCGATCAGCGCCGAAGGCAAGTCGCTCGTTTGAGGCGCACAAGGCAAGAGGAACTGAAGACCATGAATGCCCAGCAAAACGTCGATGCGCCGTCCGCCTATTTCCTGGCCGAAGTCAGCAACGAGATCGAGACCCACACCCTGTCGCTCCTCGTGGACAACGAACCGGGCGTGCTCGCCCGCGTGATCGGCCTGTTCTCCGGACGCGGCTACAACATCGACAGCCTGACGGTATCCGAGACTGAACACGAGAAGCATCTGTCGCGGATCACCATCGTGACCACCGGCACGCCGATGATCATCGAACAGATCCGCCACCAGCTCGACCGGCTGGTGCCGGTGCACCGGGTGACCGATCTGACGGTGCGCGCCAAACGCATCAATCAGGACAAGCCCCTGGAACGGGAACTGGCCCTGGTGAAAGTCACCGGCACCGGCGAGAAGCGCCTGGAGGCCCTGCGCCTGGGCGATGCCTTCCGCGCCACCGTCATCGATGCCACCACCGAGCATTTCGTTTTCGAGATCACCGGCCGCACCTCCAAGATCGAGCAGTTCATCGCCATCATGAAACCGCTCGGCCTGGTGGAAGTCTCCCGCACCGGTGTCGCCGCCGTCCAGCGGGGTCCGGAAGGGCTTTGAACGCCCTTTGACCAATTGCAATCAGGACCCGCCGCGGCCCCGCGGCGGGTTTTCAATTTTCCGCCGCCCCTCATTCGGCCTCATCCTGAGGAGAGCGCCAGGCCCGTCTCGAAGGATCGGCTGTGCATTCAGGCGCAGGGTGCCGATCCTTCGAGACAGCGCTCCGCGCCGCCTCAGGATGAGGCTGGTAAGTTTTGCGGCAATCACCCGATTTCCCGATGGCCGGAGCTGATCGAAAGGCCTCAAGTCTTTTAATCTCCTCGATGTCGGCCTACATGCGTCAGGTCCCTTCAGCTTGCGGATCCCCCCCATGCCCTTTGACCTTGCCGCCTATCTCCACCGCATCGGACTTGAAACCTGCACTTCCGATCTGGACGGCCTGAAGAAGCTGCAGGCGGCACAGATAAGTGCCATACCGTTTGAAAACGTGCTGCCGTTTCTCGGGCAGGTGCCGGGTCTCGATCCGGAAAGTCTCTGGCAAAAACTCGTCATGGAGCGCTGCGGCGGCTACTGTTTCGAGCTGAATGCGCTGCTGGGCGACGCCCTGGCCTCGCTCGGGTATTCCACTCGAAAAGTGCTCGCCCGTGTGCGCATGGGCGCTGGCGAAGGCGGCGCGCGAACCCACCTGGCATTCGTAGTCACGCTGGAAGGCGACGAATGGCTGGTCGATGCCGGCTTCGGCGGTCAGGCGCCGGCCGAACCGGTCCGGATCTCGGACGACCCGCAGCCGATCCGCGACCAGAGCTACCGCATCCGTTTCGAGGAAGCCTCCGGCGAACATGTCCTGGAACGCGCCACCGGCGAAGGCTGGTTTCCGCTTTACGGTTTTGACCGGGTGGAGGTGCGCCCGGCAGACATCGAGGCAGCCAATTTTCTGTGCGCGGCGTCGCCGAAACAGTCCTTTGCCGGAAGCATGAAATTCTACCGGCTGACGGACACGGGCTTCCTCAGTTTTCTGGACGGACGCGCCCGGCTGGCTGGCAATGGCGACAAGCGCGTATGGTTGATCCGGGATACCGAGGACCTTGAAGATTTCATGCGCCGGGACCTTGGTCTCGGCTATGGCGACGACACCATCCGGGCCATCGCCAAGCGGTTGGAAGACTTGAAGAAAGCGCCCATCCAGACGACCACATCCTGAGGAGGACCGTCAGGTTCGTCTCGAAAGGCGGGCGACGGGCACAAGAGAAAATTGCCCAGCCTTCGCACAGTGCTTCGCGCTTCCTGGGGATGAGGTCCTGTGGGTGTTCGCCGACGGCACCCTCTCTGTCGCCTGCCTCGATCTCGTCAGAAGAGGTAATACGAGAGACCTTTCTACCTGTAAAAACCCTCGCGCAGATTGATGCCGTGCTCGAGCCAGGCCTTGAGCGCGCAGAGCATCTGGGTCCAGCCCTCGCAATTGCCGTAGGATGCCTTCAGGGCACCGGGTGTCTCGCGCCATCCCTCCTCACTGATCGTCACCAGCGTGCGGCCGTCGTCGAGCGCCTCGAACGTCATCGTGATCGTGGTGTCGTAGTCTGAGGGAACCGGCGTTTCGCTCGTTGAACTGACCTCCCCGCACTCATACGCCGCCCATTTGAGGACGACCGCCCTGTCCTTTTCGACCCGCTCGACCGTTACGGGGAACCGGCCCGGAAAGTCGGCAAAGTCCCAGTAGACAATTGTTCCGGTCTCCAGCCGCCCATCGGCGCCTCCGGTTGTGAAATAGGCCGAAAGCCGATCCGGATCGACCACCGCCTCGAACACCTCCGCAACCGGTTTTGCGATCCGTCCGGCGATTTTGAATGACAGGTTCATGGATTTCTCCGCGAGTTCCACATGCGTTTCAGGGAGCCCGCTCCGCACAGGCCACCAGATTGTCCAGATGATACGTCCAGCCCTGCCGGTGGCTGCTCAGGAGCCGGTCCTGCAGATGTTGCGGCGCGCCCATCCAGCCGCCATGGCAAAGCAGGAGGCTGCTGCCCTCGCCCTTCTCCGCCAGTACGAAGGTGACGTGCGTATCAAAGGTCCAGTCGTCGTCGCGCCAGCTCAGAGCAAGGCGACTGGAAGGCTCGTATGCGACCACCTCGCCACGCGTGTCGTGCTCCCCGGCCGAGTCCCGCCAGGGTTCATGAAAGACCCCGCCGGCGCGAGGCTCAAGGCGAACCTCCTTGCCCCACCAAAGCGATGGCGTCACCAGCACTTCCCACAGACGCTCGGTGGAAACGGCGCAATCCCGGTCCAGCCGGATCTCCGGATCGCTCATGGCTTTCTCCTTGTCCGAGGCAATTTAATGTTATAATTTTATAACATGTCAAGTGAGGATGATTCGGACCTGATTTTCAAGGCATTGGCGGACGGCCGCCGGCGACGCCTGCTTGACCTCTTGAAGGATGCCCCCCAGACCACCGGCGCCCTGTGCGCGGCGTTTCCGGAACTCGACCGTTGCACGGTGATGCAGCACATGCGCGTGCTGGAAGCAGCAGACCTGATCATCGTGCAGCGCAAGGGCCGGGAGCGCTGGAACCATCTCAACGCGCTCCCGATCCGGAAAATTCACGATCGCTGGATCGGACCCTACGCGCAAAACGCGGTCACTTTGCTGGACCGGCTCAAGACTGATCTTGAAACACCCCACAATTGATGCAATTCGGCTCCGCAGACAGTGTCGTGTTTCCATCCCGGGCGCCACGCATTCCGTTGAACGCCGGCACGATGCTCTGGACGCGACACGGTTGAGCGCGTATACGACACCCGCGCTTCAGCGCCTCCCCGGCGCATTTCAAACTCATCAGACTTGAAGGCTTTCCGCCATGATACACGGTCTTTCCCGGCCGAAAAACCAGATCCGCTGGCTGCTGCTGGAAGGCATTTCGCCGACCGCGCGCGCGATCCTGGACAAGAACGGTTACACCAATGTGGAAGTGCTCCCGGGCGCGCTCGAGAAAGACGCGCTGATCGAGAAACTTCAGGGTATCCAGATACTCGGCATCCGCTCCCGCACCCAGGTCACAGAAGAAGTGCTGGAGGCGGCCAAGTCCCTGGTTGCCGTGGGTTGTTTTTCCGTCGGCACCAATCAGGTGGACCTGACCGGCGCGCTGACCCGCGGTGTTGCCGTGTTCAACGCGCCGTTTTCCAACACACGCTCTGTCGCGGAACTGACCATCGCCGAGATCGTCATGCTGATGCGCGGCATCTTCCCGAAATCCACGGCCGCCCACGAGGGCCGCTGGCTGAAGAGCGCCGTGGGCTCGCACGAAGTGCGCGGCAAGACCCTCGGCATCATCGGCTACGGCAATATCGGCACGCAATTGTCCAATCTTGCGGAGGCCATGGGCCTTCGGGTGATCTATTTCGATCTCGTCGACAAGCTGCAGCATGGCAATGTTTCCCCTGCTGACAGTCTGGACAACCTGCTGGCGCAGTCCGATGTCGTTTCCCTGCATGTCCCGGACACCCCAGGCACCCGCAACATGTTCGGCGCCGGTGAAATCGCCAAGATGAAAAAGGGCGCTTTCCTGATCAACAACGCCCGCGGCAAGGTCATCGACATCGACGCCCTGGCCGGGGCGCTGAAGTCCGGTCATCTCGCCGGTGCCGCCATCAACGTCTTTCCGGTCGAGCCGAAGTCCAACAAGGACGAGTTCGTTTCGCCCCTGCGCGGCCTCGACAATGTCATCCTGACGCCTCATGTCGGCGGTTCCACGGAAGAAGCACAGGACCGGATCGGCGAGGAGGTTTCCAAGCGGCTGGTGGAATATTCGAACGTCGGCTCGACCATCGGCGCGGTCTCCTTCCCCCAGGTGCAACTGCCCAAGGGCACGGACGCGACCCGTTTCATCCAGGTGCATCACAATGCCCCGGGCGCCATGCGCACGCTGAACGACCTGTTCACCCGGCACAATCTCAACATCTGCGCCCAGTACATGCAGTCCCATCAGGACATCGGCTACGTGGTGCTGGATGTCGACAGCGTGGTCGAGGATCCGGTCAGGATCCTGGAAGAGATCCGCGCCCTGCCGAACACCATCCGGGCCCGGTTGCTCAACCGGGTCTGACCGGAGACATCTCCGCCGTGATCCGGGTTGGCCCACGGCATTGCCCGGGATTGCCCGGGGTTGTTTCTTGGCGATCGGGTTGTTCTGTGAAGGTTCTCCCCGGGCCTTCCATACTGCCCGTGGAGGTTTGCGACAGGCGTCCGAGCCAGACAGGACCCTGTCGGACAAGGCGGGTTTCAGTCCACCGGGTCAATGACCAGCAACAGTCTGGTGCTGTCGGCCTGGTCCGGCGGGGGCGACCTGTGAAGAAGCTCCGTGCGCTCCGCGCCGGGCCAGCGGGTTCCCCGGAAGATTGCCGCGGCGCCGGTCCGCAGACGGCGAACCCGCCGCAGATCACTCTCCTGTCCCGCCGGCACATACTCCGATCCCGGTCCGCGATAGCTGCACAGCAGCCGGGCCGGAACGGCGTCTGTGTGAAATTTCGGACACATGACGCCGCAGGCGACATCGAGCCGGATCTGCACCCTGGAGACATTCAGCAGACGTCCCAGGATCAGGGCGAGTGCGCCGGCATCTCCGGCCAGCATGATCCGCTCCCGGCTCTCCGGCAGGCCGGCCATCTCGCAAGTGGCCGAGACCGCCGCCTCGACCCGCCCGACCGGGATCACGGCCTTCATTTTCGGCAGGCTGCGGATCGGCAGGCCATCGACCCACCGCTGAAAGTCCGCGTCGGGCGACCGTGTCCAGATCGCCGCACCGATCCTGGGCGCATGGATATCGGCAAGAATATCGGCGGTCCGGCCCATGATCACGTCCCGCGCTACGCCTGCGCGAGCCGTTGTCTCCGTCTCTGCGAGGGTCATGCCGCTTCACCTGCGCGCCGGAACTGCGGGAACGGATCGGGCAGATGCCGGAACGCGGACAGGTCGTCCCCGGCCTCCGGCCCGATCAGACAGGCATCGAGCCGGGCCGTCAGCTCCGGCCAGTCGATGCCCGTGCCGATAAAGACGATTTCCTGACGGCGGTCGCCGAACGGCTCGACCCAATTCGCCTTGGCATAGGTGCGGGCGCGCTCGTCCTGCGGCCACCGGCTTGCCGGGACCGAGGCCCACCAGGTCCCGATCGGTCCCGTGCCGGACAGGGCGCCGGCAAGGGAGTATTCGATCACCCAGTCCGGCCGGCTGCCGATCCAGAAATGTCCCTTTGCCCGGATGACCCCCGCGAGCGCCGAGTTCAGGACTTCGTGGATCTTTTGCGGATAAAAGGGTCGCCGTGCCCGATAGACATATGAAACCACACCATATTCTTCCGTTTCGGGAACGTGATCGGCAAATCCGTAAAGCTCCTTGGCCCACATCGGGTGCTCGTGCGCCCTGGCAAAGTCGAACAGTCCCGTATTGAGAATGTCGTTCGGGGTCACGTCGGAAAAATCGGTTTCGATAATCCTGGCATCCGCATTCAGGCTGCGAATGATCTTTCGGGCGGCATCGACCCGGTCAGGTCCGGCTGCTGTCACCTTGTTCAACACGACCACATCGGCGAATTCGATCTGGTCGGTCAGCAGATGCACCAGAGTGCGTTCATCGTCCTCGCCCAGGGTCTCGCCGCGGTCGCGCAGAAAGTCGTGGCTCGAAAAGTCCCGCAGCAGATTTGCCGCGTCGACAACACTGACCATCGTGTCGAGCCGGGCGACATCCGACAGGCTGTTGCCGTCCTCGTCGCGAAACTCGAACGTTGCCGCGACCGGCAGCGGTTCGGAGATGCCCGTCGACTCAATCAGCAGGTGGTCGAAGCGTCCCTCTTCCGACAGGCGCCGCACCTCGTTGAGAAGATCGTCGCGCAGCGTGCAGCAAATGCAGCCGTTCGACATTTCCACCAGGGTCTCATCGGTGTGGCTGAGCTCCGCCCCGCCTGCCCGCACCAGATCCGCGTCGATGTTCACCTCGGACATGTCATTGACGATGACGGCGACTTTGAGACCGGCGCGGTTGCTGAGAACACGGTTCAGGAGCGTTGTCTTTCCGGCTCCCAGAAAGCCGGAAAGCACGGTTACGGGAAGGCGTGGATCGGACATGAATGTTACCTGCGCTAAATATGTTATGTTATTACATAACTAGCGCAGGAAGACCGGCCATGACAAGAGCTATTGCCCGCACTTAGAGACGGCAGGCATCGCGCACTCGGGAAAGGTCTTCTAGAGAGCGCAGCCATCCGTCTGATTTTGCGAGAATTTCGCGTGTTGCCATACCGTTCGGGAAACCGGCACGGATGCCCCGGTCGGCGATCCGATCAAGCGGCCGCGGCTGGCCCGATGACCCGGTCGCGCCCGGCCCCCTTGGCATCGTAGAGCCGCCGGTCGGCGACCCGGAACAGGTCGTCGATGCTCGTCCCGTCGGCAGGCGCACTGGAAACGCCGATGCTGACGGTGACCGTTTCCGGCAGGTAGACCTTGCTGAAACGCGCGATGCTCCTTCGCAGTCGCTCGGCCATGGAAACCGCCGCCTCTGCGGGCAGGCGTTCGCTCAGAAGCACGAATTCCTCGCCGCCGACCCGGAAAAGATGGTCGTCGGAGCGCAGGTTTTCCTTCAGCAGACGCCCCACAATCTTCAGCGCCTGATCGCCAACCTGATGGCCGTGACGGTCGTTCACCCGCTTGAAGTGGTCGATATCGATCACCAGCAGGGAAACCTCCCGCCCTTCCTTCAGGTTCCGGGCGAGGATCTGCGGCGATCGCACCTCGTACTGGCTGCGGTCCAGCGTCCCCGTCAAATGGTCGCGAACCGAAGACTCAAGCAGTTGATGGTAGCGCTCCCGATAGGTCAGCACGTGGAAGACATCCCTGAGCGGCCGGTTCGACAGCCAGACCTTCTCGTTGTCGAAGTATTTCAGGTAAACGACGAACAGGACCGTATAGACAAGCACCGCCGCCATCTTGGCGGTCCAGCCACCAAGGAAGACATACCCCGGCGCATCGGTCACATAATGAAGCGCCAGAAAGAAACCGGCCTGGTCGAAAGTGAGCGCAAGCGCGCCACAGATCAGGAAACGCCACCCCAGATGCCGGCCGAACCAGTTGCCGATGCGCTCGTACAAAACGATGATCAGAATTGAATCGATGAAGAGCAGTATCGAGCCCCAGATCATCAGGAGCCCGATTTCGTCGATGAAGCCGATGTCCGGAACGCGCCCGCCGGTGACGATGACGGTGTCGTGGTTCCTGAGGATCATGACCAGCGCGACAATCAGGAAATTGCCGACCAGCAGCCCGTAGATCGCCTGGCGGACGACCAGTGCGTCCTCTCGGATATAGAGCAGCAGGATCATCAGCAGCTTGCCGGAAAACAACACCGTGGAGCCCGGCGAGACGATCCCGAACGGCAACTGGATGTAGAACACGCTGGCGAGATAGGTTTCCAGGAAATGCATCACGCCCAGCGCGCACATGAACACGCCGATTCCAAGCACCCTGCGTGCCCGCAAAAGACACATCATCACGATGAAATAGACGGCCGCCTGAGCCAGAAGAAGAAGTACGTTGAAAGTTGCCATGTTCAGGTCGGTTTCTGTCTTCGGCCTTGGATAGGGTCGCGAATGAGCCGTTGGGGAGAGGGCAAAAGGAAGCAACTCGCGAGGGGGACGCCATCTTCGCCCGGATGTGAGGGGGATCAAGCCGGCAAAACGGCACCATCTCCGATGGCCGCCTGCCCCCGCCGCTCACAGCAGCGTCGAACAGGCTTTCCGGACATTCGGCCGTGCTTCGCGCCCCTTGGCATCCCCGCCGGATGAAGCTCCTTTCAGACTTTGTAGGGAAAACTGACAGGAGTATGCCGTGATTCTTTTCACAGGCAACTGCACTGCGGGGGCTTTCCGGTCGTCGGCCCCGTGCAAAGCAATTGCGCTCGGCTTGCAATTGCCAACGGAAATACAACCCCGGATTACATCACCGGAGTAACCGGAGCAGCTCCCGCGCGGCAAAGCGGACAGGCGGCCCGAAAACTTCGGGTTGCCGGCGCGTGACCTCAAAATTACGGCTCTAGTGCCAGATATCGCTCGAACCCGCGACCCGCAATTTAGATCCCAGCGCATTGAGCGCAATTTTATGCACCGACTCGGTCGGCGCAGCGCAAAGATCACCGATGACGGTGACGTCGAACGGTTCGGCCGCCTGTGACATGGCTGTAAACACCACGCAATTCTGGGTCATCATGCCACAGATCAGCAAGTCCTCGACACCTTCGAGATGCCGGGACAGATCTGTATTCTGAAAGGCATCGGCCACCTGTTTGACCACCACCGGCGCGTTGCCCGCCGCGGCCAGAATTGATGGCCGGACGGCATTGCCGCTACCGCCGTTGGCGAACAGCCCCGTCTCTGCTCCGGAAACATGGCGCACCAGGACAATGCGGTCGCCGGCCGTTATGGCGCGGCCGATCGCGGCAACGACACGCGCCTCCACCTCCTCGGCCTGATGCAGCGGCAGGGCGCCGCCTGCGAAGTAGTCGTTCTGGATGTCGATCACGAGAAGGGCGCGGTTCATCTGTGTTTCTCCTTGTCACAGCCTCCAGGCTATCGGTTCGAAGCACTGTTTTGCAGTGGCCCGCAGGACATGTTCAAGGTAGTTTGGGCCAATGCGCATCGCGATCATCGCCTATCAGGGCGTCAGCCCCTTCATGCTCTCGACACCGCTTGCGGTGTTCGGCGAGCCGTTCCTGGCCAGCGGACACGAAGTGATGGTATGCGGTGAAAGCAACCGGATATCCGCTTCGGGCGGCCTCATCATCGAAACCGCTCATCCGCTGGCGGCCGCCGCCCAGGCCGATGTCGTCATCCTTCCCGGGTGGCGGGATGCCGGCGAGACGGTCTCGCCCGGCATCTTGCGGCAACTCCGCATGGCCCATGAACGCGATGCGATCGTCGTCGGCCTGTGCCTCGGCGCCTTCGGACTGGCGGAGGCAGGGCTTCTTGACGGACATCGCGCAACCACCCACTGGGCGCGGGCCACCGAACTCCGCGCAAGATACCCAGCCGTCCGGATCGATCCGGCGGCGATATATGTAGACGACGGCCAGGTGATTACCTCGGCGGGTATCGCCGCCGGGCTCGACTGCTGCCTGCATCTGCTTGCCCGGGTGTCAGGCATCGCGGAGGCCAACCGGGTCGCCCGCCATCTTGTCGTGGCGCCGCAACGGGGCGGCGAGCAACCGCAGCTGATCGACCGGCCCGCCCCCGCCACGTCGGCGGAGCGCCGCATCGCGGATATTCTCGAACGCCTTTGGGCCACCCCCGAACAAAACCCTTCTCTGGATGAACTGGCAGCACGCGCCGGGGTCAGTCGCCGCAGCCTGAGCAGGCATGTTCGCGCGCGCACCGGGGGCAGCCTGGGTGGCTGGCTCCGCCGCGCCAGGATCGCCCGTGCCCAGGACATCCTTCTGCGCGGCGAAAAGGGACTTGAGCGCATTGCGGTGCGCAGCGGTTTTCCCGATGCTCCGTCGCTCCGCAAAGCCTTTCGCGGCGAACTGGGCATGACCCCGACACAATGGCTGGCCAGACAAAGGGCCGGATAGAAACGGCACCGGAAACATTGTCTCTAGTGACAATTCCCTGTTTGACTTCAAGGACTTTCAAAACAATCCTGCCACGATAGCCCAACGACTTGAATCAGGTTCTCAACCTCTTCATCCGGAAATACAACAATGCCTGCCGTTTCGCGCCTGTCCGTCAACGTCAATGCCGTCGCCATGCTGCGCAACCGCCGCGACCTGCCCTGGCCGAGCGTTACCGGCCTGGCCGCGATCGCCATGGAAGCGGGCGCCAAGGGCATCACCGTGCATCCGCGCCCGGACCAGCGCCACATCCGCAGAACAGATGTTTTCGAGCTGTCCGAACTGATCGAGGATCGCTTCCCGAACAAGGAACTGTGCCTGGAGGGCTACCCCGCAGCCGACTTTCTGCAACTGGTCGAGGAGGCCCGGCCCGAACAGGTCCTGTTCGTCCCCGACGATCCGGAGCAGACCACCTCCGATCACGGCTGGAATTTCGCGAAAGACACCGGCGCGCTCGAGACCGCCATCGCGGCCGCAAGGGAATGGGCGGTGACGGTGTCCCTCTTCTGCGACCCGGACCCGGCAGCACCGGAGCATGCCGCCCGGCTGGGCGCCGAACGGATCGAGATCTACACAGGTCCTTATGGTGCCTGTTACGACGATTTCGACAGGGCCACCCGGGAACTCGACAGGGTCGTCGCCACGGCGGAAGCCGCCCGGGCCTGCGGTCTTGGCGTCAATGCCGGCCACGACCTGACCGTCGACAACATTCCGCCGCTGCTTGCCAGGGCGCCCTTCATCCGGGAAATGTCGATCGGCCACGGCTTTACCGCCGACGCGCTGGTCCACGGTTTCGCGGAAAGCGTCAACCGGTTCCGCAAGGCCATGGGCGAACTCTGAGGCAGGCCGCACCGGAGCGCGACTTGCCGGATGTGTCAGGCGGCTTCCGCGCGTTTCATCTGCTGGTGTTCGTCCTCGACCAGGCCGATCTTCCAGTAGCCTGAAATATACGTGTCGGCCTTCGGAAGCTTACGCTCATTGTGGAGATAGTCCCGAAGCGCCCGGATCACGGAACTCTCTCCCGCGATGCAGGTCTGGACGGTCCCGTCTTGCCAGTCCAGCGCCCTCACGAAATCGACTTGAGCCGTCGACGGCCTGTGGACGTCCTCCTGCACAAGCCAGTGCAGATCGATCCCTTCGGGCGCGGCAATCTCGCGAATGTCGTCGGCTGAGGGAACCTCGAACACAGCGACACCGCGTGCTTCCCCAGGCAGGGCCTCGAGGGTTGCTTCGACCACCGGCATGGCGGACAGGTCTGCGGCGAACAGGTACCAGTCGGCGTGGAATTCGGTGATCTTCGGCTGGCTCGGGCCGAGAAAACCCAGAAAGGATCCGGGACCAGCGCGCTGCGCCCAGCGCGTCGCCGGACCGTTGTCTCCGTGGGCGACAAAATCGATGTCAAGCTCGAGGCTGTCGACGCGGAAGGTGCGCACGGTGTAGGTCCGCACCGGATGGATCTTTTCCGCAGGCCCGTCCGGCTCGAAATAGGCCTCGAAGTCCTGCCGGGCTTCGCCGTCGCGCGGCAACACCAGCTTGCAGTTGGCACCTTCATGACCGGTCGGGAAACCTTCCAATTCAGGACCGGCGAAAGTGACCCGGATCAGGTTCGGGCTGAGATAGTGCGTCGACGAGACGGTCAGAAAGCGGGGACGGCGTTTCGGTCGGTTGGCCAATGGGCACCTCACAAATGATGACTATAATACTCATGATTTAGCATCGACGTCCCGGAATTTGAAGAGCCCTCCAAGCGAAAAGATGTAACCGCCTGCCGCCGTCCCCGTGACGGGGCTCCGGCGGGGCGCGACCAGGAGCCGGCGCGCACCTTGAAGATGCCCGGCGGAGGGCCTGTCAACAAGCTGAGCCCGCCTTGCGGGCGGGCTCTTGTCTTTGGAGGCAATCGGTAAGGCGCGAGGTCTCAGTCGCGGATGATCGGCTCTTTCAGGTCTTCCGGCTTTTTCTCCCGGATGATTTCCCAGTTCAGGGTTGCGTTTTCGATGTGGCCGGGCACGTCCTGCTCGAACCGGTCCTGAACCTTGAGAGAATTGTTCAGGTAGAGCTTGCCGTCGACAATGGACCAGGCCTCCGGAACAACCGGAACCTTGAAGCCCATGGCGGCGCCAAAGGCACAGAACCCGCCATATTGCGGTGCATATTTGGCCGGGTCGGCGGCGAACGTATCCCGGTTTTCCGCCGAAGAGAATTTCCAGGTCACCTCGTCGTAATCGAACGTGTAGGCGTCGGAGCCGGCGACTGGTTTGCCTTCGGTGAAATAGGCCACCGGATCGGTTCCGCCAATCGCGGCACCGCCCTTGGTGAATGTGGTGATTTCATCAGCGGACGCCGTGAACGCGGTAGCGGAAAACAGGGCGGCAAGCCCCAAAAGAACGGACCTGGACGTGTAGAGCGGCATGACTTTTTCTCTCCCGGAGTTACGAGCTGGCAATCAAGGCCGGTGCAGGGGCGCACCGCTTGGAATGAAAAATGTCGCCTGACGCCCCGGATGGCCAATCACCCTTGATCACGTCGCCGATAACGCCGGGAGAGCGAAACGTGATCGGACCCCGGGTTACATGCCTGGAAGGCCTTGGTGCCCCTCCGGATCGCGCGGCGCGACGAGACCAAGCACCAGGAAGATGGCCGTTGCGATGTCCTCGTCCGTGATCCGGACACCACGGACGATCAGCCGGAATGTGACCAGGCCGAGCAGGAGATCGATCCGGGTCTCCATGTCCGCCTCGAAAGGCGTCGCAATGAAGATCTGCCGCATGAGGAGACGGCGGCCTTCCTCTGCCTCATCCAGCACGGCGGCAATTGCCGTCTTTTCCCTTTGGGGCATCAGGGCACGCAGGGCTCCGCCCAGCGAGGTCTCCTGAAGGGCGCCGACCATGCCGGTAAGACACTGTCTCAGGTCTTCCGCCACACTGACCCGCTGCGGTGGGCCGGGGGTGGCATCAAGGAGGGCATGTGCGACGGACGCCGCGACCAGCTCTTCCTTGTTCTGGAAGCGCCTGTAGACCGCCTGCTTGCTGGTCCGTGCGTGCGCCGCGATCGCCGCAACGGTGGTTCTCTCGTAGCCGTTTCGGGACAGGACAACGAGTGTCGCCTCCCTCAGGGCGTCGCTCACACGCAAATCCAGCGGACGGCCGGCAGACCCGGCTGCTGCCTGTGGCATCGAAGCAAGTCCTGTTTCGGTTACAGTTGGTACCGTAATAATCCCGATTCCGGTTCGGCACAACGCCGGAGACTTGCCTTTCGGCGCCCACCGCTGCACACAGGGACAAATTCCGCGCGGCAGCCGGCCGCACGCTCCAGTAAATGAGGACCTCATGTCTGTTGATACCGAAACGGTAAAACGTGTTGCCCACCTCGCACGGATCAAGGTGAGCGACGACGACGCCATCCGCATGACCGGCGAGCTGAACACCATTCTCGGTTTTGTCGAGCAACTCGACGAAGTCGATATCACAGGCGTCGAGCCGCTGACTTCGGTGGTCGAGCAGACCATGAAGAAACGCGCCGACGGCGTCACCGACGGCGGCAAGGCCGACGACATCGTCCAGAACGCGCCCGTTTCCGAAGATCATTTCTTCATGGTTCCGAAGGTCGTCGAATAACGGAGCCGCAAGGAGATGCGTAAAGCCGCACCTGCCTCCGCATTCGCCCCCATGCTGGCAATTGCCACAACGACCTGACCAGATCCGAAGAGACCCGAGCCATGACCGATCTCACCAAACTCACGATTGCCGAGGCCCGCGACGGCCTGAAAAACAGGGATTACACGTCCCTGGAACTCACCGACGCCTTCATCGGCAACATCGAAGCGGCAAACGCTTCTCTCAATGCCTATGTGACCGTGACCGCCGACAAGGCCCGCGACATGGCGAAAGCCTCCGACGAGAAACTGGCCAACGGCAATGGCGGCGCGCTGGAAGGCATTCCGCTGGGCATCAAGGACCTGTTCGCCACCAAGGGCGTGCACACCCAGGCCTGCAGCCACATTCTTGACGGTTTCAAGCCGCCTTACGAATCCACCGTGACGTCCAACCTGTGGGCCGACGGCGCCGTCATGCTCGGCAAGCTGAACATGGACGAGTTCGCCATGGGTTCCTCCAACGAGACCTCCTATTACGGCCCGGTGATCAACCCCTGGCGCAAAGAGGGCTCAAACCAGGGTCTCGTTCCCGGCGGCTCTTCCGGAGGCTCCGCCACCGCGGTTGCGGCCCGCATGTGCATGGGGGCCACGGCGACCGACACCGGTGGTTCGATCCGCCAGCCGGCTGCCTTCACCGGCACCGTCGGCATCAAGCCGACCTATGGCCGCTGCTCGCGCTGGGGCGTGGTTGCCTTCGCCTCCTCGCTCGACCAGGCCGGACCGATCGCGCACACGGTGCGCGACAGTGCCATCCTCCTGAAGTCCATGGCCTCCGTCGATCCGAAGGACACCACGTCCGTCGACATCGAGGTCCCGGACTACGAGGCCGCCATCGGCAAATCCGTGAAGGGTCTGAAGATCGGCATTCCGGCGGAATACCGCATGGACGGCATGTCCGGTGAAATCGAGGACCTGTGGCAGAAAGGCATTCAATGGCTGAAGGATGCGGGCGCGGAGATCGTCGACATCGCCATGCCGCACACGAAATACGCCCTGCCGGCCTATTACATCGTCGCCCCGGCGGAAGCCTCCTCAAACCTTGCCCGTTATGACGGCGTCCGCTACGGCCTGCGCGTGCCGGGCAAGGACATCGCCGAGATGTACGAGAACACCCGCGCCGAAGGCTTCGGCGAGGAGGTCAAGCGCCGCATCCTGATCGGCACCTATGTGCTGTCCGCCGGCTATTACGATGCCTATTACCTGAAGGCCCAGAAGGTCCGCACCCTGATCAAGCGTGATTTCGATCTGGCGTGGCAGAACGGCGTCGACGCGATCCTGACACCGGCAACGCCCTCGGCCGCCTTCGGCGTTGCCGACCAGGACCTGCATTCCGATCCGGTGAAAATGTATCTCAACGACATTTTCACCGTCACCGTGAACATGGCCGGCCTGCCGGGCATTTCCGTGCCCGCCGGCCTCGACAAGGACGGACTGCCGCTCGGCCTGCAGCTGATCGGCAAGCCTTTCGACGAAAGCACCCTGTTCCAGGTCGGCCAGGTGATCGAGGACGCCGCCGGGTCGTTCGATCCGGAAAAATGGTGGGGCTGATTCAGGTCCAACCGCTTGCGTGACCTGGGATCCCCCACCCCTAACCCCTCCCACAAGGGGGAGGGGAACCATGCGCTTCATCGTCCTGGCCGAAATTGCAGGCTCAAGAGCATCTGGCGGTCACTTGTGCCAAACCATGTCCGCGGCCTTGTCCCCTTCCCCCTTATGGGGAAGGGTTAGGGATGGGAGTAAACGGCGAAGCCGTAACTTGGCTGAACCGATGATCTCTCCAGGTCGAAAGTCTGTTCAACACCCGTCACTTCAGCGGAATTTCCGGAAAGAGCCGACGCATGCCTGATATCGAAACCATCGTGATCGGTGCCGGTGTCGTCGGCCTGGCCTGTGCCCGCGCCCTGGCGCTCTCCGGGCGCGAGGTCATGGTGCTCGAGCGGCACGGCCTGATCGGATCGGAAACCAGCGCCCGCAATTCCGAGGTCATCCATGCCGGCATCTATTATCCGCCCGGCAGCCTGAAAGCGGCGCTGTGTCTCCCGGGCAAGAACCAGCTCTATCGGTTCTGCGCCGACAACGGCATCGCCCATGAGCGGATCGGCAAGCTGATCGTGGCCGCCGACGAAGCCCAGTTGCCGGAGCTGGAGCGCCTCCACCGGCAGGCCACCGACACCGGTCTGGACGATCTGGTCTTTTACGATCGCGACAAGCTGCGGGAGATCGAGCCGGAACTCGACTGTTGCGGCGCGCTCTGGTCCCCGTCGACCGGCATTATCGACAGTCACGGCTTCATGCTTGCCCTGCAGGGCGGCCTTGAGGACAAGGGCGGCCAGGTCGTGCTCAACACCCGCGTCAGCCGGATCGAACCGTTTGAGGGCGGCTACCGTCTTGAGGTCGACACCGGCGATGCCGGGGCCTATTCCCTGACCTGCCGGGAGCTGATCGTTTCCGCCGGGCACGGAGCACCCGGACTGATGCAGGATGTTGCAGGCGCGCAAGCGCCGAAAGCCTATCTGGCCAAGGGCAATTATTTCAAGCTTCAGGGCAAGGCACCGTTTTCCACACTGGTCTATCCAGTGCCGGAACCCGGCGGATCGGGTGTTCACATCACCATGGATCTTCAGCACCAGGCCCGTTTCGGCCCGGATGTGGAGTGGGTCGATGAGATCGACTACGAAGTCGATCCGGCGCGCGGCGACAGGTTCTATGCCGCTATCCGCAACTACTGGCCCGGTCTGCCGGACAAGTCCCTGATCCCGGATTACTGCGGTTTCCGCCCCAAGATCACCGGCCCCGGCGAACCGGCGGCCGATTTCAGGATCGACGGTCCCCGGGCACACGGCCACACCGGGCTGGTTGCGCTCTACGGCATGGAATCCCCCGGTTTGACCTCGGCCCTTGCCATTGGCGATCACGTCGCCGGGCTGCTCTGACGGCGCCGCTCCCCAACACCCGCAATTGACCTGAGCAACGCAACCAATCGCACAGTCCCGCGTTTGATTGACAAGCGATCACGCGTGTCGTGCTGCAATGCACAGAAATGCCGTCATTTGGTCCGCATTTCTCCTTAAAATTGCTGCACTACGCGTGCTCATTCAAGGAGTGACCCAAAAAGATCACTTTAAATTCAACAAGGTGGCTAATCGTCTTGATCAATCGGCGTATGTTCTTGTCAGCAACGGCCCTGTGGGCCGGTGTGCTCTCCAGCAGGGCGATTCCGGGCTATGCCGCCGGCGACGACGCCGCGCCCGCACCATCAGCCCTCCCTTCCGCTGAAAGCCCGGATTTCGACTTCGAAACCCTTGTCCTCCGGATGAAGGAAAAGGCCGGCACGGCTCATGCCCAGGTGACACCCGACCTGCCGGAACTGCTGTCCGGGCTTGCCTACGATCAGCACCGCGCGATCCGGTTTTCGCCCGACCGCGCGGTCTGGAAGGACAGCGACGGCAGCTACCGGCTCCATGCCTTCCATCCGGGCTGGCTCTACAATGAAACGGTGGACCTATACGAAATCGTCGATGGCAAGGCCCGGCCGCTTGCGTTCACCGGCGCGGATTTCGACTATGGCGCGCCCCTCGATGCGGACAGGTTCCGGGGTCTCACCCTGCCGGGCATTGCCGGTTTCCGGCTTCATCATCCGCTCAACACACCGGAGTTTTTCGACGAGCTGATCGTGTTCCTCGGCGCAAGTTATTTTCGCGCGCTCGGCAAGGGCAATGTCTACGGCCTGTCCGCGCGTGGTCTTGCCGTCGACACCGCAGTCGGTGGACCGGAGGAGTTTCCGCGCTTCACGCGATTTTACCTGGAACGGCCCGCCAAAGGCGCGCGTGAAATGCGCCTTTACGCGGAGCTCGACAGCGAGAGCGTCACCGGGGCCTATCAGTTCACCATAAAGCCGGGCATCAACACCGTGGTGGAAGTGGACGCACGTATTTTCCTGCGCAGCGATGTGGAGCGGCTGGGCATCGCGCCCCTGACCTCCATGTTCCTGTTCGGAGAAAACGACCGGCTCGGGTTCGACGACTACCGGCCGGAGGTCCACGACAATGACGGCCTGATGATCCTGCGCGGCGACGGCCAGCGCCTCTGGCGCCCGCTGCGCAATCCCGACAGCCTCGCGCTGTCCTTCTTCAGGGAGGAGAGTCCCGCCGGGTTCGGCCTGTTGCAGCGGGACCGCGGCTTCGATCACTATCAGGACACCGAAGCCAAATACCAGCGTCGTCCCTCGCTCTGGATCGAGCCCGTCAACGACTGGGGCAGCGGCCAGGTGATGCTTGCCGAAATTCCGGCCGACAAGGAAATTCACGACAACATCGTCGCCTTCTGGGTTCCCGAAGCTGATGCAGTGGCCGGTTCGGAACACCGTTTTGCCTACCGCATGATCTGGGGCCAGGACCCGGAACCGGGCACCGAACTGGCGCGGGTGATTGCGACCGGCACCGGTCACGGCGGCGCGGCGGCGTCAGATCCCGACCCCGACCTCAGGAAATTCGTGGTCGAATTCGCAGGGGACACGATGTCCGGGCTCGGAGCGGATGATCCCGTCGAACCCCGCCTGTCCGTCCGCAACGGCTCCGTCAGGCACAAGCACATTCAGCGCCTCGAAGGCGGCACCTGGCGGGCGATACTCGACATTGAGCGCGAAACCCCGGATCGCTCCGTCGAGATGATTCTCGCGCTGCAACTGGATGGCTCCGACATCACGGAAACCTGGCTGTATCAATGGAGTGGCAACTCATGACGATGCACATGAACTCTTCCGGCAATACCGGACTGCCCGGCCCTCACCGGGCGGGATGCGTTTTCGAGGAAATCCGCTCGGTCCTGAACAGGCCCGACCTGTCCGACGCGGTCATTCTGGAAACCCTGGCCGAAGCACGAACCGATCAGGGCGGCATCTTGAGCCCGCAGGACCTGGTCGCCGGTCTCGGCGATGCGGCGCAGCGGGCCGGCCTGATCCGCACCCTGCTGGTGCCACCCCCGGCGCACGGCCTCGACATGCCATTGCATGACCTGAACCCGCCGGCAAGTATCCGGCTGACACCGCTTCTGCGCAGGTGGCGGCGCCTCCTGCCGGCCGCCCGGCCCCGGTTGAAACGGGCCGCTATCATCGCAAGGAGCCGCTGACATGGCGCCGGACGCGCCCGCCGCCTCACCAGCCATTGGCCGGCGGCTGGCCATGCTTGTGGTGGCCAGCGCTTTCACCGCCGCGGCGTCCTACATGTTCGCAACGGTCGTCCAGGCCGACGGGTTCGACTGGCTCGACGTCATCCGGATCGCCCTGATGGCGGTTGCCGCCTTCTGGCTCGCCTGGGGCGGATGCATCGCCCTGTTCGGCATCCTGTTCCGGTTGGATCCGCCGCCGCGCGCCGCCACCTGCCCCGAAGGGCGCACGGCGATCCTGATGCCGATCTACAACGAGGCGACGGCTCCGGTCTTCGCCCGGCTGGAAGCGATCATGCGCTCGGTCGGCGCCCTGGCTGCCCGCGACCGTTTCGACTTCTTCGTCCTTTCCGACACGACACGGTCCGACGTCGCGCAAGACGAGCTGCGCGCCCATGAAAGGCTTGTAGCCAGGTTACGCGCGGGCGGGCATCTGTTTTACAGGCGGCGGCAACAGAACACCGGACGCAAGGCCGGCAACATCGCGGACTTCCTGCAAACGTCGGGAGGCGCCTATGACTATATGCTCGTTCTGGACGCCGACAGCCTGATGGACGGCGACACCATCCTGGAAATGGTGCGGCGCATGGAGGCGGATCCGCGCCTCGGACTGCTGCAATCCCTGCCGCGGATCATCGGCCTCAACACCCTGTTCGGCCGGCTGCTTCAGTTCGCCACCGGTCTCTACGGTCCCTATTTCGCGCGCGGGCTTGCCGCGCTCCAGGGCGACGAGGGCACGTTCTGGGGTCACAACGCCCTCATCCGCACTCAGGCCTTCGCATCGACCTGCGGCATGGCGCCCCTCACCGGTGCGCCGCCTTTCGGCGGCCACATCCTCAGCCACGACACGGTCGAGGCCGCTCTTCTGGCGCGCGACGGCTGGAAGGTGCGTCTCGATCCGGACCTGACCGGGTCCTATGAGGAAGCGCCTGCCAACATGGTCGATTACGCCAAACGCGACCGGCGCTGGTGCCAGGGCAACCTGCAGCACAGCCGTATCCTGGCGGCGCCGCGGTTCCGTTTCTGGAGCCGGATCTCGATCCTCCAGGGCATTTTCGCCTATCTCGCCTCGCCGATCTGGTTCCTGTTCCTGGCCGCCAGCCTTGCGGCCCCGCTCGTCGCCGCGCAACCGGTCTATTTCGACGGCCGCTCGCTTTTCCCGGTGTTTCCATATCCGCAGACGGTGACGGCGCTGGCGCTGTTGTTCGGCCTGGTTGCCCTGCTGATCCTGCCGAAACTGCTGCTGGTCGTCCGCGCGCTTGCCGGCGGCAAGGCCGGCGATTTCGGCGGCGCTCCGCGGCTCGTCGCCAGTTTCTTCCTGGAGATCCTGCTGACCTCGATCCTCGCGCCGATCCTGATGATGTTTCACTGCCGGTCGGTGGCCCAGGTGCTGACCGGTGCCGACAGCGGCTGGCCCACCGCCGACCGGGACGACGGCTCCCTGCCCTTTGGCGCAGCGCTCTCGGCCACATGGTGGATGAGCGTCACGGGGGCCGCGGCGGCGCTGTTTTCCAGCGCCCACGTGCCGGAGCTGTTCTACTGGTTGATGCCCGTGTCCCTGCCCCTATTGGCCGCTCCCCTGCTGGTCTGGCTGACCTCTTCGGTGAAACTGGGCAAGGCAGCCGCGAAGCTGGGGCTGTTCGCTATCCCCGCCGACACGACGCCGGTCGCGATTGCCCAGGGAATGCGGCTGGCACTCCGCCAGCAGGAAACGGACGTCCTCGGCGAAATCGCCGCCTGACGGCCGGCGGCCGCCCGCCAGGTCTCCGCCGCGGGCCTCTCCATCAGTGGACCCGGCCGGTCTCCGCTTCCAGAATGCCGTCCGCATCCAGTCCGGAAATCGGCAGCCTCGTGTCCGTCGGCACGTCGCCAGACAGTTGCAGCGCGAGATAACGGCCGCAGCATACCCGCAGGAAACTGGTGAAATTGCCGAGATCGTGGCCGGCATCGATGCTTTCGTGATGCAGTCGGGTGATCAGTTGCGCGACGTTCATGCCATCGCGCGCGCCGATCTCTTCCAGCACTTTCCAGAAGAAGGCCTCCAGCCGCACGGACGTCACCATGCCGTCGATGCGCAGGGATCTGGTGCTGCTTTCCCAAAGGTTGGGGTCGGCGTCGATGAAGAGTTTGCACATGGCTGTATCCGGTCTGGTGGCGTTGAAGCTTATTGCCTTTCCCGGCCCCTGAAAAGGCCCGCCCGAGGACTGCAAGCAGCCTGGGGCGGGAGCCGTAGCCATCCGGCGCCTTTAGTGGGAAGGCGGCCCGGAAGGTTCGGAAGCAGGTTCTGCTCAGGCCGCGGCTCTGGACGCATCCGCGGACAAGACCGAGTTGAACTGGGACAGCCATGCAGGATGGGCCGGCCAGGCAGGCGCGGTGACCAGATTGCCGTCCGTGACGGCGCTGTCGATGGCAATGTCGGCATAGGTCGCGCCGGCCATTTCCACTTCCGGGCGGCAGGCGGGATAGGCCGAGACGGTCCTGCCCTCGATCACCCTTGCGGCGGTCAGGATCTGCGCGCCATGACAGACGGCGGCAACCGGCTTGCCCGCCTCCATGAAGTGTTTGACGGCGGCCAGAACATCGGCATCGAGCCTCAGATATTCCGGCGCCCGGCCGCCCGGGATCACCAGGGCGTCGTAGGACGTGGCATCGATGTCCGCGAAGCTCGCGTTCAAGGTGAAGTTGTGACCCCGTTTTTCACTGTAGGTCTGGTCGCCCTCGAAATCGTGGATGCAGGTGGCGACGCTCTCGCCGGCCTTCTTGCCCGGGCACACCGCGTCGACCGAATGGCCCATTGCGAGCAGCGTCTGGAACGGCACCATGGTCTCGTAATCTTCGGTGAAATCCCCGGTGATCATAAGGATCTTCTTCGCACTCATGCTTTTTCCTCCCACAGCAAAACAGCGATGGCACAAAGGCTAGCAGTCGAAGGGAGCAAGCGGGTATTAGCAGACTACTACCGTGAAGAATACGTGGTTTGCACGCGTTTGCCCCGCTTCACACCGGCATTGCCGGCCCGTACCAGGTTCGCACCACATACGGTCTGGCGGGGCCGGGCCTCACGAACTGCCGGACCTTGCCTGCATGCGCGCCAGGGCGACGCCCACGATCGTCAGCCAGAGATAGATCAGCGTTTCCAGCAACCGCTGAAACAATCCGGCGAACTCCTGGCTCTGAACGGTGCCGGCCAGCAGCACCGCTCCGCTCAGAACCAGCCCGGCGCCGGCGCTTCGGGGCAGGTTTGCGATGCCCCGCCTGTTGAGGCGGAGCGTGACCAGGAACAAGCCGGCCAGGGCGGCAACATAGGCCAGGAAACCGGCGCTGACATGAATGAGATGCGACCTCGAGGGCTGCTCGGGACGGCACTCGAAATCACACGGATAATAGGCCGCCGTCAAAAGCAGGACCGCGTAGAACCCGACGAGGGCCAGTCCCGCGATCGCCGGGCCATCTCTGCCGACCGCGCGAAAGGCCAGTGCCACGAACAACAGAACCCAGAGTTCGGCCACCGCAAAAACAGCCAGGTTCACGGTGGCACCGTGGACCGTGCCCGTCGCGCCGAGGGCGCTCATGAACCGGGAAAGATGGCTGTAGTCCGGATAGAGACTCCCGGCCACGAGCACGCCGCAGGCAAGCCAGATGAAACTGAGCAAAGGCAACAGGATGAGGGCGTTGGGCCTGATCATCGGCCGGGACCGGCACAGCCAGCGACGACCGATCAGGTCTTGTAGTCCGGCTCCGTGCGGTCCAGCTCCCGCTTCCAGTACTCGAAATGGGCGTAACCCATCCCGACATAGGGCTCCCATTCGGCAGCCGTCTTGGCGGCGAGATTGTCGGACATGACGGCCAGGGGCTGGCCCGAGGCATAGGCTTTCAGCAGGGTTTCGGCGGCGCGTTCGAAGAAATAGAGATGCTCGAAGGCTTCCGGGATGGTCTGCGCGGCGATAGAGACACCGTGATTGCCCATGATCAGCACCGGCTTGTCGCCGAGCGTCACGGCGATGCGGTGGCCCTCCTCCGCCTCGTCGGCCATGCCGCCGAAACCGGGATCGACCGCGACCTTGCCGAAGAACCGCGCCGTGTTGAGATCGATCGGCTTCATCGACGGGTCCTGGAGGGTCGCCAGCACGGTGGCGTTGGGGGGATGGCAATGAAACAGGACCTTTGCGGCCGGATTCATGCGGTGAACCGTGCCGTGAATGCACCAGGCGGAGGGATCCGGCGCATCCGCGCCTGCCATCACCTGATCGTCATGGGCGTCGAGCAGCAACAGGTCGCTGGCCTTCACATCCGAAAAATGCCGCCATTTCGGGTTCATCAGGAAGGTTGCACCGTCGTCGGAAACCGCCGCGCTGAAATGATTGCCGACGGATTCGTGCCAGCCCATCCGGACCGCGATCCGGAACGCCGCCGCGAGATCCTGCCTGAGGGCCTGCTCGGACTGCCGTTCCGGGGCGCCGAACGCGACATCGGTGACAACATTCATTTGAACCGTCCTTCTCCGGCCAGCACCCGGTAGGTGGAGCGCATCTCGCCCCGGTCGATGTAACAGCCCCGCAGATGCCGGTCGCCGCTGGTGGCCGAATAGGCTGCCCTGCCGTGCACGATGCGGTGATTGTCGAAAACGATACACTCACCCGCATTCAGACGGAAGCGCATCATGTATTTTTCATCGCGCATCATGCGTCCGAAACGGCAGAAGGCCGGGTAGAACCGGTTCAGATCCTTTTGCGGCATGTCGAAGATATCCGCATGATGCTGGCTGATCGTGACGCCGGAGATGTTGCCGTATTCATCCAGTTCGATGACATGCTGGCGCGCCCGCATATCGAACGTGTCATGCTCGCAGTAATAAGGCACATCGGTAGAGACCAGCAGCTCGAAGTCTTCCGGGTGCCGTTCACGGAAATCCGCAGCCACCGCCAGCCCGTCGACGAACAGCGAGTTGCCGCCTTCGACCGAATTCGCCCGGCAATGGAGAAACTGGACACCGGGTGCAAGGTCCTCGTCCGGCAGGTCCGTATGCAGCGGCAGCGCCTTGGACGTGAACGCCAGATTGGTCGGCTTGATGTGGGTCTTGACCTCGAAATCCTGTCCGAAATAGCTCGGCCGCACATGACCGATCAGACCGGCGGTGTCTTTCAGCGCATCGTCCGTGTCGGGCAGTCCGGTGAGCAGGGCGATCCCGTCGACGAGCATGGCCCGGCTCCAGTCGCGCACGCAGGCCTGATCGGCGATGAGATCCTGATGGGCAAAACGCGCCATATTCGGATAGTGATCCGCAAGCCAGGGCACACGCGGCAGATTGGCGACATCCGCCCGCTTTTCGCCGTTCGCATAGGCGGCAAGCCGGTCGAGCGGCATCCGGGTGACATGCGCCGATCCGGCCCAGGCGATTTCCAGCTCTCCACCTGAAATCGACGCGGAGACGGCCTTCGGCGCTGTGTCCTCCGCGAAGATGTCGAACACGCGTTCGCGGGTCTCGGGATCGAAGGAGCTGGGACAATTGTCCCGCAGCCAGTAATAATTGAAATAGGCGGTCCAGCCGTCGGTCAACGGCACGTCGAGCCCCTCTTCCTGCAACAGCACGCCTGCGTCACCGGTTCCAAGCATGTTTCTCGTCCTTAACTTAACCGCGCGCACTTCGCCTGTCTTTCTCGAAGGAGTGGCTATAGCGCTTTAATTACAATCACTTTGATCACAAATTGCACTTGCGGAGCGGATTTGAAAAGGCGATAAAAACGCAACTTGACTTAAGCAATTGCTTAACCTGGAACAGCCATGCACCGCCTGCCCCCGCTCCGGCTTCTCAGTGTTTTCGAAACCGTGCAACTGGCCGGCAGCGCCAAGGCGGCGGCAGGCGAACTCAACGTGTCGATGTCGGCGATCAGCCAGGCGCTCAAGCAGCTGGAGGACCATGTCGGGGTAGCACTGATCGATCGCGGCACGCGGCCCGCAAGCCTGACCGAAGCCGGCAGGATTCTTCTGATGGCCGTCACCGAAAACCGCGAACGACTGACCGGCGCTCTCGACGACATCCGCGCCCTCGACGACCCGATGGGCACCACAATCACCCTCGCCTGCACCATCGGTTTCGCCACATACTGGCTGATGCCGCGGCTGGAGGCCTTTTATCTCGATCACCCGGATCTGGCGATCCACGTCCAGACGACGTCCCGGGAAGTCCCTCGCCTCGGTCCGGGCACGGACATCGCCCTGCGCTATGGCGACGGCCATTGGGACGACGGCGATGTGACGCTGCTGTTCCGGGAGCGTGTGGAGCCGGTCTGCGCACCCGCCTACCTCAGCCGCATCGAGGCCGCAGCCGGCAGCCTGGCCGCATCGTTCCTGATCCATGTGGCAACCGACGACCGGCGCTGGATCTCCTGGGCCGACTATCTCGCCCGCACCGACCAGCGCGCCGCAGGATCGGCCAAGGGCCTGCGCTTTTCCAACTACGTCCAGGCCACCCAGTCGGCCCTGTCAGGCCACGGCGTCATGCTCGGCTGGCGCTCGATCACCGGCGACCAGGTGTCCAAAGGCCTGCTCGTCCCCACCGGCCTGCCACCCCTGCAACCCGAAAACGCCTACCACGCGGTCCTGTCACATCGGAGCCGGAAGACGGAAACGGCAGAGGTGGTGCTGAAGTGGCTGAAGGCCGCGGCGGAATGATCAGGTGGGGTCGTCGTCGGGCTGATCTTCCGCGCCGTCCCGGACGTGATCCGGGACCTTTAGGGCGGGGGACATGCGAAAGACCCTGGCTCAAGGCCGGGGCGGCGTGCCGGGATCAGGTAATGCGGGTTTCTGCGGTGCCGCCGGCAGCCGCCTCAGCGCCTGATGACAATGCGCGTATCACTGTGCCCGGTCTGCCGGACCAGATTGAACAGGCGCGCGGCATGTTTGGGGGCGAGGCGGATGCAGCCGTGGGAGGCGGGCCGGCCGAGGTTCTTCAGATCGGTGGTGCCGTGGATGGCGTAGCCGCCGAGAAAGAAGATCGAATGGGGCATCGGCGCCCAGTTGTACTTGCGCGAATGCCAGTCGGCTTCCAGCCGGGTCGGCCGGTAGCTGCCGATGGGCGTGCGGTAGCCCTTGCGCGCGGTCGACACCGGCCATTTGTTGCGCAACCGGCCATCGACATAAAGATAGAGTTTCTGTTCGGAAATATCGATGGTGGCGGTCACCTTCTGGGCCGCGCTCGCACCGGCAAGCGTCAGAGCCAGGAAGGCCGGAACCAGGAACATTCGGATCAGAGGGGCAACAATAGCTTTCCGCAACCTCAACATTACAATCCCACCCGACAACAACGAACACGTGAAACACTCATTCAACCAGAATAATCACGGGCAATTTTCGGGTTCAACATATTTCGACAACGGAATGTCTTGGCTGTTCGGACTCGGGATCTGCATTCAACGGAATGCCTTCCTTTCCCCACCGGAGTTCAACCGGCCGTCAGCAATCCTGCGCAGTGCCAGATGCTCGGCGACGAACGGCGCCAGATCTTGGGCGGGCATCGGCAGCCCGTAATAGAAGCCCTGGAAATGATCGCAGGACAGGTCGTTGAGGGCGTGAACCTGGGCCTCGGTCTCGATCCCCTCGACCGTCACGGTCATGTCCAGCCTGTGGCCGAGTTCGATGATCGTGTTCAGCACATGGCGCGATTTCTCGTCCTTGTCCGTCACGGAGCCGATGAAGGACCGGTCGACCTTGATCTTGTCGAAATGGTATTTCCACAGATAGCCCAGACTTGAATAGCCGGTACCGAAATCGTCCATCGCCAGGGAGACACCCATCGCGCTCAGGGCTTCCAGCTGACCGGTGACATTTTCCTCCTGTTCGATCAGGATATTCTCCGTCACTTCCAGTTCCAGCCGATGCGCCGGCAATCCCGCCGCCTCAAGAGCCTCGCTGACGGTCCCGACAAGTTTGCCATCGCCAAACTGCTTCGCGGACAGGTTCACCGAGACAAACAGCGGCTCCGGCCAGCTCGCCGCGGTTCTGGCTGCCTCCTGAAGAACCCAGACGCCGATCTTGTTGATTTCGCCGGCATCTTCGGCGATGGAAATGAATTCGTCCGGGGCAATGAAATTGCCGTCCGCATCCTTCAGCCGAAGCAAAGCCTCGAAGCCGACGACTTCCAGCGAGGATTGCTGGATCAGCGGCTGGTAATGCACTTCGAACCGGTTCTGCGGGAATCCCGAAAGGATGCATTCCTCCACGAAACGGCGCCTGGTGATTTTCTCTTCCAGGTCCGGCGTGAACAGCACCCAGGTGTTGCGACCGGAGAGTTTCGCCTGGTAAAGGGCGATATCCGCCTTGTGCATCTGCTCCTTGAGACTCAGCTCGTGCTCCAGGTCGAAATGGACCCCGAGGCTCAAATGACCGGTCAGTGCGATGCCGTCTGTCCGCACCGGTACGCTGACGGCCTCCCTGAGGCTTGCGACAAGGGCTTCGATTTCGTCCATCGTCCGGTTGTGTGAAATGAAGACGAACTCGTCCCCCCCGAACCGGGCGCTCAGGTCGCTTTCCCCCAGATGGGAGGAAATCGCGTTGCCCACATGGCGCAGGAACGCATCGCCGGCCTTGTGTCCGAACGTGTCGTTGATCGTCTTGAAGTTGTCCAGATCGATGAAGATGATCGCCGCCTTCTGCAGGTCCAGGCGCCCGGACTGGCACGCTTCCTCCACCTTCTGGAAGAACGTCGCACGATTGTGCAGACCGGTGAGCTGGTCACGCGAGGACAGCAGGCGGACTTTTTCGCCGGTTTTGACCTGTTGCCGCATCTTGATGATATAGGCGAGGAACGGCACACCGAAACTCAGAAGAACGACAAAGCCAAGCGCGGCTGCCAGACTGACAAAGTTGGTCTGGAAGAGCGCGGCGACAGGCGTCTGGTCGAGATAGACCTCGACAACACCGATACACTCGCCGGATTTGGTGAACACCGGCACATAGGCCTCGACATAGAGATCAGGGCGGTTCTGCTTTTCCCGGCCGTCCTGAACGTCGATCAATGGTTTTCCGGTGTCCAGCACAATCTGCGCATGGCCGTTGTGATCGGTTTCGGCTCCCACTTCCAGCGGCACGCCGAGCTCGTCGGAAATCAGAACCATTTGCGCATTGGCATTGAACAGCTTGAAACGGAACACGTCCGCGACCTGGACCGCCGTTCTGATGACGGTCTGCTGATCTGCGGTTGTCTCTCCGGTGGCGATCAGTGCCGGCAGACCGGGCATGCTCTCGGACAGATACATGGCCCAGTTGATGGCCTTGCGTTCCGCATTGGCCTCGATCACGGCATCAACCGTCCGGCCGATCGCCAGTTTTCCGACGGCAAGCATGACCACAATGAAGACGATCAACATTGCAAAATTCAGCAAGCCGCGAACACCGCCGGTTTTATCAAACATGCCTGGTTCTCGCTTCTTCTCCAAATCCATACAATACAGAGATAGACTAATAATTTTATAACTCTGGTATCGTTGATGACCTTGAATTTACTCGCTAAAATTGATTGAAGATCTTTTCACTGTCATTATTTACAATAAATCCCGGAAAAACAGTCAGACCCTCCAGGTCGCAGTCAATCACCGTGCCTGGAACCCGGCGGTCCCCGCAGGCACTACAGCGCCGTTGCCGCGTGCCTTCCGGCTGTCTTCGCCCCCTCGTGCGATTTTCCCATACAACCTCTTGACCTCTTTGACCGCCGGTGCAATAACCACTCCGAACCGTACCGTACGGTTCCCTAAATTCATGCCCTTCCGCCATCAACCGACCTGACCGACCATGACAGCAGCCGCCTTCGACATCGCCACTTCCCACCCGGATGCCGCGCCCGAATTTTCGCCGCGGCAACAGGTGGTCTTGCAGCACGCACTGACACTTCTGGTCGATGGCGGCGAAAAGGCATTGACGACGGCAGGGCTGGCGCGGACCGCAAGCTGCTCCAAGGAGAGCCTGTACAAGTGGTTCGGTGACCGGGACGGATTGCTCGCCGCCGTGGTCGCCTATCAGGCGAGCCAGGTCCAGTTTCCCTCCGAGGCCGGTGCGACCGCCGATGCGGCGACTTTCCGGGCGCATGTGACGGCCTTCGTCGAGGCGCTGCTCGAGGTTCTCTTTTCCGAAACGTCGCTGGCGCTGAACCGGCTCTCCATCGGCCAGTCCAACACCAATTCCAACCGGCTGGGCCAGCTTCTGCTGGTGCGCGGCAAACACATGATTTCAACGCGTGCCCGCGCCATGCTCGACAGCGGCCGCCGGCACGGACTGCTGAGGTTCGACGACTCGAACGATGCCTACCAGGTCCTTTACGGCCTGGCGATCCGCGACGTTCACATCCGACTTCTTCTCGGTGAAGCCGCAGGCGCCGCCGAGAAGGACCTGAATTCCCAGGCCAAAACGGCGGTCGACCGCTTCTACCGGCTGTTCGGGGCCTGACCGGGCAACTGCTCGGACCGGCTCACCGGGGAACACTTCGAAAAACAACGACCGGACAGAAATCCGGCTCTTGAAACAAAGACAGACTGCAGACGGGAGAAAGGAACCCATGCGCGTTTATTACGATCGTGATGCTGATCTCAACCTGATCAAATCCAAGAAAGTCGCCATCATCGGCTACGGCTCCCAGGGCCGCGCCCATGCCATGAACCTCAAGGACTCCGGCGCACGCGACATTGCCGTCGCGCTGCGTGCGGGCTCCACCACCGCGCTGAAGGCCGAAGCCGACGGCTTCAAGGTCATGACCGTGGCGGACGCCGCGGCCTGGGCCGACCTGATGATGATGGCAACCCCGGACGAGCTCCAGGCCGACATCTACAAGGACCATATCGCCGACAACATCCGCGACGGCGCGGCGATCGCCTTCGCCCATGGCCTGAACGTCCATTTCGGCCTGATCGAGGCGAAAGCCTCCGTCAACGTCCTGATGGTCGCACCGAAAGGCCCGGGCCATACCGTGCGCAGCGAATACGAGAAGGGCGGCGGCGTGCCGTGCCTGATCGCCGTTCACCAGGACGCATCGGGCAACGCCCAGGATCTCGGCCTGTCCTACGCCTGCGGCGTCGGCGGCGGACGCTCCGGCATCATCGAAACCACCTTCAAGGAAGAGTGCGAAACCGACCTCTTCGGCGAACAGGCGGTTCTGTGCGGCGGTCTGGTCGAACTGATCCGCGCCGGTTTCGAAACCCTGGTCGAAGCCGGTTACGCGCCGGAAATGGCCTATTTCGAGTGCCTGCACGAAGTCAAGCTGATCGTGGACCTGATCTACGAAGGCGGCATCGCCAACATGAACTACTCCATCTCCAATACCGCGGAATGGGGTGAATATGTCACCGGTCCGCGCATCGTGACCTCCGAGACCAAGGCGGAAATGAAGCGCGTCCTGACCGACATCCAGACCGGCAAGTTCACGTCCGACTGGATGCAGGAATACCGGGCCGGCGCCGCCAAGTTCAAGGCAACCCGCCGTCTCAACGACGCCCACCAGATCGAGGAAGTCGGCGAGAAGCTGCGCGGCATGATGCCGTGGATCAAGTCCAACGCGCTGGTCGACAAGACCAAGAACTGATCGATCCGATCCGAACGAAAAAAGAGCCCCGCTGGCGACAGCGGGGCTTTTACGTCTGACAAACTCAATTTCGTCATTCCGGCCGGTCTGCAGCGCAGCTGCATGGCCAGAGCCGGAAACCAGCGTTTACTTCGCGCCGCAGGCGCGTCCTTACCCGTGATTTCAGAGGTTTGACTTGCTCTGGTGCTCGCTTTCGCTCGCGCTGATACGCCAGGTTCCGGATCAGCGCGCAGCGCCGCTGCACTTGTCCGGAATGACCAACTGAGAGCCTGTCAACAAGCTGAGCCCCGCTTGCGACAGCAGGGCTTATATCCTGGAAGGCCTCCGTCTTACGAATAGCTCTCGATCAGCCGCGTGACTTCCCGGTCCCGGGCCGCTTCGCTTTTCCCGCCCATGACCACGACGATGAGTTGCCGGCCGCCGCGGTTGGCGGTCGCGACCAGATTGTAGCCGGACATGCGGATATAGCCCGTCTTCAGGCCGTCGACGCCCGCGACCGTGCCGATGAGGTTGTTGGTGGCCCGGAACGAACGGCCGTTGTAGGAAAACGACTTGGCCCTGTAGTAGCTGCCATATTGCGGAAACCGCCGCTTCAGTGCGAGGCCGAGCCTGGCCATGTCCCGGGCCGTCGTCACCTGGCCCGGATCCGGCAGACCCGTGGCGTTGACGAAGCGTGTTCGGGTCAGGCCAAGCGCCCGTGCCTGCTGCGTCATCTGCCGGGCGAAGGCCGTTTCGCTCCCGGCCAGGTTCTCGGCTATCACAACGGCAACATCGTTGGCCGACTTGACCGCGAGCGCCCGCGCGGCCTGCTCCACCGTGATGGTCGACCCCGCCTTGAGCCCGATCTTGGCCGGCGGCCGGGACGCGGCCCGAGCCGACACCGTGAGCGGCGAGGACAGGGAATAACGTCCGTCCGACACGGCCTCGAACAGGAGATACAGCGTCATCATCTTGCTGAGCGAAGCTGGAAAGCGCGCACCATCCGCATCGACCGCATAAAGCTCCTCGCCGCTCGCCGCATTGACAACAAGGGCAGAGAACCCGCGCTCAACGGCGGTTGCCGGTGCATGGCTGACCACCGGAAGCGGTGTGCTCTCGATCGCCCCGGCGGCACCGGGACCGGAAGGAGCCGTGGACGGCACCGTCTGGCAGGCGGCCAGCAATCCGGCAACAACAAAGACAGCGGTGCGTTTCAGCAAGAAAGTCCAGCGCATTCCAAACCCATCCATCAACGGCCGGCGCTCAAGGCTTCAGGCGGTAACCGGTCCTGAATATCCAGTGCACGATGGCCAGCGACCCTGCAAGAAAGATCAAGGTCGCCAGCAGCGACAGCCACAGGCTGACATCCGCCTGACCATAGAAACTCCAGCGGAAACCGGAGATCAGGTAGACGACCGGATTGACCAGGGTGATCTTCTGCCAGATTTCCGGCAGCATGTTGATGGAATAGAAGCTGCCGCCCAGGAAAGCCAGCGGCGTGACGATCAGAAGCGGCACAAATTGAAGTTTCTCGAAATTGTCCGCCCAGATACCGATGATAAAGCCGAGCAGGGCGAAGGTGACCGCGGTCAGCAGGAAAAACGCCGCCATCCAGAACGGGTGCTGGATTTCAAGCGGCACGAAGAAATTCGCCGTGATCAGGATGATCAGGCCGACGAGGATCGATTTGGTCGCCGCCGCGCCGACATAGGCGACGGTGATTTCGAGGAACGACACCGGAGCGGACAGGATCTCGAAGATGGTGCCGGTGAAGCGCGGAAAATAAATTCCGAAAGCAGCATTCGAAAGGCTCTGGGTCATCAGCGACAGCATGATCAGGCCGGGCACGATGAATGCACCGTAACTGACGCCGTCAACTTCCGATATGCGTGAGCCGATCGCAGCGCCGAACACCACGAAATAGAGCACGGTGGAGATCACCGGTGAAATGATGCTCTGCATGATGGTGCGCTGCGTGCGCGCCATCTCCGCCACGTAGATTGATTTGACCGCTTCGAAATTCATGTGCCCGCGTACCCCGCATCCAGGATCAGTTCCATCCGGGGCAAAGTGCGTCCCGGGATCGAGCCGGACGGTGCCCGGCCTGTGGTTTGAAAGCCCATGCGGGCATAAAACGGTTCGGCGAAGGGATCCGCATCCAGGCCGATCCGGGTCAGTTGAAGCTCACGTGCCCGCTGCAGCAACACGTCGAACAGGCCCTGCCCCACACGCTTGCCCTGCCACTGCGGATCGACAAAACAGGTCTCGAGTTCACCCGAGACGCGGTCCGCGCCGGTCGACAGGCGGATGCATCCGACCGGTTTCCCGTCCGGCCCTTCCGCCAGCCAGAAGTCGTCGTCCTCGATCCAGCTGTTGCGTACCCGCAATTCGTCGGCGCATCGGGCCATGAAGGCATCGTCATAACCATTGGACTGCTTGGACCGCATGCACAGGTCGCTCAGCGCGTCCCTGTCCGCCGGTTCCGCCTTGCGGATGGTGAATTGGCTCGTCATCGGCCCCTCATCCCTGCTTGACAAGGTCGACGAAGATGTCCTCGAGCGTGGACTGGTCCGTCTGCAGATCCTGGAAGCGCACCCCGGAAGCAGCAAGGTCGGTCAGCAGCGCCGTGATACCTGTCCGTTCGGCCTGACTGTCATAGGTGTAGACCAGACTGGAACCGCTGTCCTCGAGCCGCAGACCGTAGCTCGCCAGATTGTCCGGGACGGCTTCCAGAGGTTCGTTCAAGCTGAGGGTCAGAAGCTTGCGGCCAAGCTTGCGCATCAGTTCGGCCTTGTTCTCGACTAGGACGATCTCGCCATTGTTGATCACGCCGACCCGGTCGGCCATTTCCTCTGCTTCCTCGATATAATGCGTCGTCAGGATGATCGTGACACCCTTGTCGCGAAGGTCTCCGACGATACGCCACATGTCGTGCCTGAGTTCAACGTCGACCCCTGCCGTCGGCTCGTCCAGGAACAGGATCTTCGGCTCATGCGCCAGCGCCTTGGCGACCAGAAGCCGCCGCTTCATGCCGCCGGACAGCGCCATGATCGCGTTGTCGCGCTTGTCCCAGAGGGTCAGGTCCTTCAGAATCCTGTCGACCAGATCGCGGTCGGGCCGCAGGCCGAACAGGCCGCGGCTGAAGGCCACCGTGTCGCCGACCAGTTCGAACGGGGCCGTCGGCATTTCCTGGGGCACCAGGCCGATCAGCTGACGCGCCTTCCGGTAGTCCTTCAGGGCGTCATGGCCACCGACATGAATGGTGCCCGAGGTCGGCTGCACCAGCCCGCAAATCGTGCTGATCAGGGTCGTCTTGCCGGCACCATTCGGTCCGAGCAACGCGAACACCTCGCCTTCGGCGATGTCCAGGGACACCGATTTGAGCGCCTGGAAACCACCGTCATAGGTCTTTTCCAGGTCGCGTACGGACAGTATCGGAGCCATCAGTTTCAACCGGTTTGAATGTGGGATTTGACCAGATGGCCAACAGGCGAGCACACTTGCATGTGGGCAGGGCCGCCGCAAGATGCAAGGCCGTGCGGATCGGCCTGGAGCGGTCGCCGGCCGACTGCACCGCTCAGCCATTGTTTCGGCTCATGAAACACTGCGTTTGGCCGAACCGGTCTGGGTTTCACGGGCCCCGCCGCTATAGTGTTCTGTGTAACAACGCCCAAAGCAGGAACCCGTCATGTCCATCCGCCCCGTCACGCATATCGGCACCACGCAACCGACCATGGAAGGCGCGGGCGTCAAGCTGGAACGCGTGTTCGGTTTCCAGGATCCGGAGATGCTGGACCCGTTTCTCCTGCTCGACGACTTCCGCAATGAGCGTCCCGAAGACTATCTGAAGGGCTTTCCCTGGCATCCGCACCGGGGCATCGAGACGATCACCTATGTGCTTGCCGGCACGGTCGAACACGGCGACAGCCTGGGCAACACCGGAAACCTGGGCGCGGGCGACGTGCAATGGATGACCGCGGGCCGCGGCATCATGCACCAGGAAATGCCCAAGGGCGACGCAACCGGCCGCATGCACGGTTTCCAGCTCTGGGCCAACCTGCCGTCCTCCCTCAAGATGAGCGAACCGCGCTACCAGGACGTCACGGCCCCGGACATTCCCGTGGTCGTCGACGACGACGGCAGCTCGGCCAGGGTCATCTGCGGCGAATTCTGGGGCAAACGCGGCCCCGTCGACGGCATCGCCGCCGACCCGCAATATCTCGACATCCATGTCCCGGCGGGAACAAAAAAGCGCTTCAAGGTGGACACCTACAAGCAGACCTTTGCCTATATCTTCGAAGGCTCAGGCACCTTCGAGGGCGCTTCCGACCCGTTCGGCGTGCTGACGGAGAAAGAGTTCGGCAGCGAGGAGCTGAAATTCCGCGACCGGACAGGCAACCGCTCCCTGGTCATCTTCGGCTCCGGCGACGAGATCGTGGTCCAGGCAGGCGCGCAGGGCATCCGTTTCCTGCTGGTCTCCGGCGCCCCGATCCGTGAGCCGGTTGCCTGGCACGGCCCGATCGTGATGAACACCCGCCAGGAACTGATGCAGGCCGTCAGCGAACTGCAGAATGGCACGTTCATCAGATAGGCCGACGTTGACATTGGACATTCCCGGTGCTTTCGGGCGGGACGACCGGTTGGCGGAAGCTCCGGGCAGGCGCATGTGTTTCCGCTTGCCTTTGAACCTTCACAATGACCGGTTATGCCTGCGCATCGCCCACCAAGCCGGACTGCCCATGCCCCTGAAACTCCGCCCTGCCACAATCGCCGATGCCCCCGCACTCACAGACATTCTCCGTTCCGCAAAGACCACCCGGGGCTTTGTGGAAGACCAGATGGCGGAATGCCGGAATTCCCGGAACATAACCGAAGCGACGATCCGGTCTCTTAATGTGACCGTGGCCGAGCAGGACGGTAAACCGGTTGCCTTTTCCGGCCTGAGCCAGCAAGGCGCGGACACCCTGCGCATCGACTTTCTGGTCGTCGCACCCGAGACCCGGCGCCTTGGCATAGGAAACCTGCTCCTGACGCGCGCAGAGGATGATGCCAGAAACCGGGGTCTGCTACGCCTCTTTCTGGAGACCGGCCCGCAGGCGGATCCATTTTATGAGACCCGGGGGTTTCGAACCATTGCCACAAGGCGAAGCGAATTGTCACCGGACACCGACATTTCGCTGATGGAAAAGCGGTTATCGCAAGGTGTGCACAAGGTCCGGGCCCTGGATATCGGTGTGTCGTCTACTCCATGGGCTTTCGAGATGGACAATGAACAGGAAATCCTGAGCCATTTCGAGGATGCCAAAAAACGCATCGCCCTCCTGTGGAACGGACGCACCTTGAAGCTGACAGGGTTCCGCTTCGAGGACGGTGTCTTCAGCGGGAGCTGTTGTGAAAGTTCATTCGCCGCCCATCTTGCCTGGCGCGACTGGGGAGCTCCAGACACGTCTGCCTTCAATCTCTTTGGGTCCGCGATCCTGAGATCCGGTGACGGAGCACTTCTCTATGGTGTCATGTCCGCGCGCACAGCCACCGGCGGTCTGATCTATCCGCCGGGCGGAAATCTGGATCTCACCGATCTCACCCCGGATGGCAAGGTCGATGCGGTTGGGGCAATCTATCGTGAACTGGAAGAAGAAACCGGTCTCACCGGCAAGGACGTTCGACCGCGCGAACTCCTGATTGCTTTCGACGGCCCGCGCATTTCAATTGCACAACTGTTCGACATAGACGGAAAAGCGGAGAACCTGCGGGAGCGTATCCTACGCTTTTCCGAAGCGAGCGAAGAGCAGGAACTGGCCGATATCCGTATCATCCGCCACCGGAAAGACCTCGAAGACCCCTCGATAGTGCCTTTTGCCCGCGCCATCGGCGATTATCTGCTTCCGCACCCAAACATCCCCGGTGAACCGGTCCTGGGGACGCAGGCGGCGTGATCCGCTTCGGAATGCGTGGTCCCTGCGGCAAGCTTTTGTTCACCATGATAGACCGATAGGCACTGGCAGGACTTGCCCAGACATGCAAAAGTCCGCTCACCTCAGGAACCGTTGCCGGATCAATTGCCAGGGAGAACGTAAATATGGGCCGTCGCTACGCGATACTGGATGTCTTCACCAACACCAGCCTCGCCGGGAATCCCCTGGCCGTGGTTCTGGACTCCGAAGGCCTGAGCGACGAGCAGATGCTGAAGATCGCCGGAGAGTTCAATCTTTCCGAAACGGTCTTTGTCTTTCCTCCCGACAAACCCGGCCAGTCCGCCAGCATGCGCATTTTCACGCCGAAACTGGAATTGCCCTTTGCAGGGCATCCGACAGTGGGAACAGCCATACTGATTGCCATGGAACGCTTCGGCGATGTGTCCGGCGAACAGGACTCCGTGGTCGTTCTGAAGCAGGCAATCGGTCCCGTTCGCTGCGCGGTGATCCTGCGTGAAAACGCGGCTGCCTTCGCCGAATTCGATGTGCCGAGCCTGCCGGAGCCGGCCGGCCCCACGCACAATACCGAGTTGATCGCAGCCGCCCTCAACCTGGAGCCCACCGATATCGGCTTCGAGAACCATGCCCCGTCGCGCTTCCGGGTCGGCCCGCCCTTCACATTTGTGCCGGTGCGCGATCTCGATGCGCTGGCCCGGGCCAAGCCAGTGCCGTCCATGTGGAAGGCCGGGTTCGGCAAGAATGGCAACAACGACAACACCGGCGATCACAACGACGCCTATGTCTATTGCCGCGAGACCCGTTCCCACGACAGCGCATTCCATGCACGCCTGTTTGCGCCCGAGATGGGCATTCCGGAAGATCCGGCCACCGGATCGGCTGCCGCCGCGTTCGCGGGCGTGGTCGACTATTACGACGACCTGCCCAATGGCACGCATCATATCCGGATCGAACAGGGCTTTGAAATGGGCCGCCCTTCCCTGATCGATCTGGAAATCGATATCGAGGGCGGCGCGATGCATGCCGTCCGCATCGGTGGCCAGGCCACCCTTGTCGCGCGTGGAGAACTGTTCCTCTGACCCTGTTGCCGGCGGCCCGGATGCGGGCCGCCGGCAAGGTCGCGTTCCGCCCGACTATTCCGCCGCTTCGGCGAGGGCCCGTGGTGCCGTGGCGCTCCACGACGGCACGTCTTCCAGACGCAGATACCACGCCTTGATGTTCGGATAATCGTCCAGAGGAACCTGCGATCCCGGATGCATCGCCAGTGCCGAGTGCGAGCCGACGGCGAAATCCGCCACCGTCAGCCTGTCCCCGAGAACAAAGTCTCGGCTCTCCAGGTGGCTTTCCAGGACGGCCGCAAACCGGTGGTAGTTTTCCAGGGCGGCATCGATCTTTTCCTGGTCGGGCGCGCCCAGGCCAAAACCCGCCTTGGCCACCGTTTCCCAGACGATTTCACCCAGCGCCTTGTTGTAGTGAAGGACCTCCCAGAACATCCAGCGCAGAACCTCGATCCGCCCGATCCGGTCCGTCGGACAGAATTCCCCGGCCCCCTGTCGCTCACCCAGATAGATCATGATGGGATTGGATTCCCAGAGTTTCAGATCGCCATCGACCAGGACTGGAACTTTCTGGTTGGGGTTGAGAGCGCGAAACTCCTCGGTCCGGTGTTCTCCCTTCATCAGGTCGAATTTGCGGATCCGGGTTTCCCCTTCAAGTTCCAGATGACCAATGGCCGCCAGAACACGGCGGCTGTTGGGGGACACGTCGGTCACATAAAGCTGCATCATCATTCTCTCTCCTGCTTGACACTTGCGCGGCATTGCCGCGGGCCGGTCGGTCAATGATCGAAAGCCGGCCATTTACTCAACCTTCTGGTTGACTATAATGAAAGCAGATGTTAGTCAACCAAAAGGTTCACTTTATGACAGCGACGGACATGCCCCAACTCGACCAGACCTTTTCCGCCCTCAGCGACGGCACCCGCCGCGCCATCGTTGCCCGGCTGGCCGAGGGAGAAACATCCCTGTCCGATCTGGCAGAACCGTTCGACATGTCCCTGACCGCGGTGTCCAAGCACCTTCGGGTCCTGTCCGATGCGGGTCTGGTCGACATCGAAAAACGCGGCCGCACTCGCCATTGCCGCCTGCGCGGCGCTCCGATCAAGGAGGCCGTCGACTGGCTCGGAAAATACGAAGCGTTCTGGATCGATCGCTTCGACGCCCTCGCCCGACATCTCGCCAATGAGGATCGTGACAAATGACCGTTCAACAACCTGCCCGTGAATTTCTGAAATCGTCCCCCGGACTGGAGCCGATCATCGTGGAGGGCCTGTTCCGCGCCTCCCCTGCCCGGGTCTTCCGGGCCTTCACCGAGCCGGAAGAGGTCCGCTGCTGGTTCGTGCCCAAGGGCGGCAACCTCGTTTCGGCGGAAATCGACCTGAAGGTTGGCGGCCGCTGGCGCTTCGTCATCGAAAGGACCGCGGAAAAGCAGATCCATTTCGAGGGCGAGTACCTGGCGATCGATGCCCCCAACCGGCTGGAATTCAGCTGGCGGCACGTCCAGGAATTCGCCAACGGCGAAAGGGACGCGACCGACAGCTCGAAGGTCATCGTCACATTCCTGGAAGCCGGCAAGGCAACGGAAGTGAAGCTGCGCCACGAAGCCATCAAGTCCGAGGATGCGCGCCGCGGTGTCGGCGGCGGCTGGAACGGCTGCTTCGGCCGCCTGGCGGACTTTGTCGCGGCGTGAGGCGCTGAGCGAAACGCACAACCGGTTGGCTTAGCAGTCGACAAAACTTTGGTTCAACACGCTGAAATGCGAGTGGGCCCCGGATCTGCGCTGCGCTGGTCCGGGGTGACACCCGGGTTCAAACCAGGCAGGGAGAAAACCATGACCACCCCGAAAATCGTCAGCCGCGAGGACTGGCTGGAAGCACGCAAGGCATTTCTGAAAAGGGAAAAGGCCTTTACCAGGGAGCGCGACGCACTTTCCGCCGCGCGCCGGGATCTGCCCATGGTGATCGTCGAGAAGGACTATGTCTTCGACACGCCGGAAGGCAGCAAAACGCTTGCGGACCTGTTCGGCCCGCACCCGCAACTGCTGATCTATCATTTCATGTTCGGCGAAACCTGGCAGGAAGGCTGTCCGAGCTGTTCCTTCTGGGCGGATAACTTCGACCGGCTCGACGCGCATCTGGCCGCACGCGACACGGCTTTCGTCGCGGTCTCGAATGCTTCACTTGAGAAGCTCGAAAACTACAAGAAACGCCTGAACTGGAGCTTCAACTGGGTTTCGACCGCCCAGAACGGTCATGGCAACGGCTTTGGCGCCGATTTCGGCGTGACGTTTCCGGACAGGAAGGATCCCACGGGGCTCGGCTACAATTACACCGGCCGTGTCTTCGGTGAGGAAATGCCGGGCGTCAGCGCCTTCCTGAAGCAGCCTGACGGCCGTATCGCCCACTCCTATTCCACCTATGGCCGCGGCATCGACGGCCTGAACATGGCCTACAACTTCCTCGATCTCACCGCGATGGGCCGTCACGAGGGCGATCTGCCTCAACCGATGGCCTGGGTGCACCGGCGGGACATGTATGGGGCGGAAGGGTAAGACCCCGGCCGAAGGCCTCGGCTTGCTGAAACTCGCGACAGCAGCTTCCACAGCGCGCTCCGGCCAACAGCCGGAGCGCATGTCGCAGCACCGGAAATCACAGGCGGCACGCCCTGTCTGCGGGATCTGCCTGGCCAGACAAAAGCCGGTTGCATCGTTTTCCATCCTGACTTAAAAACAAGAACCGTTAACCGCCGGGTCACGCTTTTGCGTCACGCTCGACGGATTGCCGAAATGCAGACAATCGATCTGAAGACGACCAAAGGCCCAAGACAGACCCATGATCGCGCCCCGCGACATCTCCGGTTTTTCTTACGACGCGCGAACCGAGCGCGGCGGCCTCATCCTACTTGGCGATCTCCTCCTTCTTAGATGCCCCTGAGCGTCGGCTGATCCGCGTTTTTGTTGCGGAACGGGCACTTGGGGGAGAGTTTTTCAAAAAAACCGCATCACGAACACCGGATCGCACCGCCCGCGCCAACACCGTTTACGGGACAGATCCAAGCCAGGACAAAACACCATGACCGCCACTTCCCAGAAGGACCAGATCCGGATCTTCGACACCACCTTGCGCGACGGCGAACAGTCGCCCGGCGCGTCGATGACGCTGGAAGAAAAGCTGCAGATCGCCGAAATCCTCGACGAGATGGGCGTCGACATCATCGAGGCCGGCTTCCCGATCGCGTCCAATGGCGACTTTGAAGCCGTCAGCGAGATCTCCAAACGCTCCACAAACTCCGTGATCGCCGGGCTGGCACGCGCCATCCACGCCGATATCGATCGCTGCGGCGACGCCGTGAAACATGCCGGCAAGGGCCGCATCCACACCTTTGTCTCGACCTCGCCGATCCATCTGAAGTTCCAGATGAACAAGACGGAAGAACAGGTTCTGGACATCATCACCGACACGGTGACCCGGTCGCGCAACCTGATCGACGACGTCGAATGGTCGGCGATGGACGCCACGCGCACCCCGATCGACTATCTGTGCCGCTGCGTGGAGGCGGCCATCAAGTGCGGCGCAACCACCATCAACCTGCCCGACACGGTCGGCTATGCCACGCCCGACGAATACAAGGCCATGTTCGAGCAGATCCGCGAGCGGGTGCCGGACAGCGACAAGGCGATCTTCTCCGTCCACTGTCATGACGACCTGGGGCTCGCGGTGGCCAATTCCCTGGCCGGAGTGGCCGGCGGCGCCCGTCAGATCGAGTGCACCATCAACGGCCTCGGCGAGCGCGCGGGCAATGCCGCTCTGGAGGAGATCGTCATGGCGGTGCGAACCCGAGGCGACGCGCTGCCCTTCGAGACCCGGATCGATCCGAAATTCCTGGTGCGCGCGTCCAAGATGGTCGCCGGCGCGTCCGGCTTCGCGGTCCAGTACAACAAGGCCATCGTCGGCAAGAATGCCTTCGCCCACGAGAGCGGCATTCACCAGGACGGCATGCTGAAGAATGCGGAGACCTACGAAATCATGCGCCCGGAAGATGTCGGCGTGAAAGCCACATCGCTGGTCATGGGCAAGCATTCCGGACGCCATGCCTTCCGCGACAAGCTGAAGGAGCTGGGCTTCGATCTGGGCGACAATGCCCTGCAGGATGCCTTCCGCCGCTTCAAGGACCTCGCCGACCGCAAGAAGCATGTCTATGACGAGGACATCGAGGCTCTGGTCGAAGATGAAATCAGCGTCCTGGGCGAAAGCACCAAGGTGATCGCGCTGACGGTCATTGCGGGCACCGGCGGGCCGCAGAAGGCAATCCTGACCATGGATGTCAATGGCCAGCACATCACCAAGGAAGCCACCGGCGACGGTCCGGTCGACGCCACTTTCAACGCGATCAAGTCGATCGTGCCGCATGAGGCGACCCTGTCGCTTTATCAGGTTCATGCGGTGACCGAAGGCACGGACGCGCAAGCGGAAGTCTCCGTGCGCCTGGAAGCCGGCGGCCGGATCGCCACCGGCAAGGGCGCCGACACCGACACGCTGGTCGCCTCGGCCCGCGCCTATGTCTCGGCCATGAACAAGCTGGCCCTGCGCCAGCAGACCGGCAACCCGGGCGCCTTGCAGGCGGTCTAACAGCCGAACCGCAGACCGTCATCTGAAAGGGCCGCGCAAGCGGCCCTCAAACGGCTGACAAACCCCTGGCGTCATTCCGGCCGGTCTGCAGCGCAGCTGCATGGCCAGAGCCGGAAACCAGCGCATACTTCGCGCTGCAGGCGCGTCTTTGCTTCTTGTTTCAGATGTTTGACTTGCTCAGGTGCTCGCTTTCGCTCGCGCTGACACGCTGGATCCCGGATCAGCGCGCAGCGTCGCTGCGCTTGTCCGGGATGACCGACTGAGAACCTGTCCACATGCCGAGGGCCGCGCGAGCGGCCCTTTTCAGTAGGTGTGGGTATGAGTGGGCAGTCCGTCTCAGGCGCTCAGAAGGTAGGACTGCATGGATGGACTGAAAAGCTGGAAGACATCGGCCTGCATGCCTTCGATCACCTTGCTTTCCCGGTGACGAAATCCGCTGTCCTGAACCACTTCGCGCATGGCCCGGTTGTCGGTGCGCACCACGGCGACCAGATGAGAGAAATAGGTGTTCTCGAAAAACCATTCGGACAGCGACCGGCACAGGCGTTTGGGCAGGTCCTGATCGCGCTCAAGCAGAGCGTGGCGCAGGCAATAGTTCAGGCTGATTTCAGAAGTCTCGCTGACCGGTGTGAACCCGGCCCAGCCCTGGAACGCCTCATCGGCCGAAATCGCCTTCCATTTCGCGAAGCCCAGATCGTCCTGTGTCTGCTGTGCGGACCGCACCAGTTCGGCGGCATCCACGACGGAGCAATTGGTTGAAAACTCCGTACACCGGTTTCCATAAGGATCGGAATGAAGGTCCTTGAGCAGATTGATATCGGCCGGAGCGAATGGGACAAGCCGCACCGAACCGCATTCGAGAAAGATCGTCTGCACAGTGTTCTCCCAGAATTGAAATCCACGCAGCGGGCACTGCCTCCGCAAAAGCGGCTCCGGCTGCGTACCGGATTTATGTAACCCTGAATTGTGCCATCCCCATGGCAGTCGCCAGCATACTGTCAAAAGAGGCAAAAATATATCCGCAGTACCAACAGGTTAAGGTGATACTTCCGCTGCACCGCACATCGGCGAAGTTGCCATTGTCATCTCATGAAAGGCGCTGAAATCGGTCCAGATTGATTTCGTCCGAAGGATCAACCCGTTGCCAGTCACCCATCTGATTCCGGAACCACGTCTCCTGCCGTTTCGCGTATTGCCGCGTTGCAACAGTGAGCCTGTGGATCGTTTCCGCGCGATCGGCCTCGCCCGCCAGAAAGGCGCCGATTTCCGGAACGCCGATGGCGCGCATGGCCGGCAGCGTGGGCGGCAAGCGTCGTTCCAGCAAGGCCCGCACTTCCGCAATCCCCTCTTCGGAAAGCATCAGCTCCGCGCGCCGTGCAATCCGCTCATGCAGCCACGGCCGCGGCGGAGCCAGCACGACGCGCTGGCACATCTCTGCCGCAAGCAGCGGCTCCGACTGATGCGCGCTCTGCCAGCGGGCCAGCGGCGTGCCGGTCGCCATCAGCACTTCCAGCGCCCGCGCAAGACGTTGTGGATCGCCAAGGCGTGCGGCCGTTTCCTCATCGCCCCGGGCGGCAAGTTCCCGGCGAAGCCCCTCGACTCCCTCCCTGTCGGCAAGGTCCCTGGCCTCCGCCCGAATGGCGTCGGGCACTTCGGGCATGTCGGCGAAGCCTTCCGTCAGCCCCTTGAAATAGAGCCCCGTGCCGCCGATCAGGATCGGCAGACGGCCCGCGTCACCGGCCGCCTGAAGCTCCCCGGCGGCAAGACGCAGCCAGGCGCCCGTGGAAAACGCGGTCGACGCCGGCAGCACCCCGTAGAGCCGGTGCGGAACCTCGGCCTCTTCTTCGGCAGAAGGCCGCGCGCTGACCACGCGCAGATCCCGATAGAGCTGCATGGAGTCGGCATTGATGATGACGCCATTCAACGATTTGGCCAGCGACAGCGCCAATGCGGACTTGCCGCTGGCCGTCGGCCCGGCTATCAGAATGGCGCGTTTGCCCAAAGCCTTTGTCCCGCTGCCTTTCAAGGAATCGTCCATGTCACTCGTCGCCACCTTGGTGTCCACACCAACAGCGCCCGCCGTCGATACGGACCTTGTCCGCAAGGCGTCCGACGCTCTTGGCGTATCGGGGACAACCACCGTTCTGACCCCCGGACTTGCAGCCGATATCCGGTTTTCAGGACAAGATACAAGCTCTGCGGCAGCGGAACTGCGCTCCGTCGTCGGCCAGGCTCCCGTTGACGTCTTTGTGCAGCCTGAGAGCGGCCGCCGCAAGCGCTTGCTGATCGCGGACATGGATTCCACCATGATTCGCCAGGAATGCATCGATGAGCTTGCCGCTGAACTTGGTCTGAAAGACCGGATTTCGGCAATCACGGAGCGGGCCATGCGCGGCGAGATCGAATTCGAGCCAGCCCTGCGCGAGCGCGTTGCCCTCCTGAAAGGCCTCCCGGTCTCGGCCATAGACACGGTTCTCAGCGAGCGCATCCAGCTTATGCCGGGCGGCCGCACCCTGGTACAGACCATGAAGGCGAACGGTGCCTATTGCGCGCTGGTCTCCGGCGGCTTCACCCATTTCACCAAGGTTGTCGCCAACATGATCGGCTTCGACGAGAACCAGGCCAACACGCTGCTGGAAGACACCGGCCTGCTGACCGGAGAGGTCCGGGAACCGATCCTGGGCAAGGACGCCAAGCGCGCCCGTCTCGAATACCTGGTCGCGGACCGGGGCCTGTCCCTGGAGGAAACCCTCGCAGTGGGTGACGGCGCCAACGATCTTGCCATGATCGAGCGCGCGGGCGCCGGCGTCGCCTACCGCGCCAAGCCGGCCGTTGCCGAAGCCGCCGATTTCCGCATCGATCACGGCGACCTGACCGCCCTGCTCTACCTGCAAGGTTACGCGGAACACGATTTCGTCCTGAGCTGACACCTGTCCGCAAATGCGATTGCGAGCAAACTCCGGAGACAAAAAGGGCGCCACACCGGGCGCCCTTTTCAATTTCGTCGAGGTCAGGCTACGGCCTATTCGTCCTCAATCCTGACAGGTACGAAGCGGACATCGCCGGACGGATTGGCCAGCAGCAGCAGCGCCGAACGCCGGCCGTCTTCCTTCAGCTTCTCGACCTGGGCTTCGACATCGGCCGGTGTCTCGACAGGTTCCTGGGCGACTTCCTTGATGACGTTGCCCGCAATGACCCGCTTTTCTTCGGCGGACGTGCCCGGCTCGACTTCGGTAACAACAACGCCGGTGACCCCTTCTTCGATGGAGAACTGCTTGCGCAGCGCATCGTCGAGCTCCGCCAGCATCATGCCCAGCACCTTGCTCTTTTCGGCGGGCTTGTCCTCCGGCTGGTCATCGGTGGTCGCGCTTGCTTCCTCGATCTCGTTCTCTTCCAGGCGTTCGAGCGTCACGCTGATGGTAACCTCTTCGCCCTTGCGCAGGACGATCACTTCGACGTCCTTGCCGATCGCCGTCTCGGCAACCATGCGCGGCAGTTCACGCATCGTCTCGACCTCGTTGCCGTCGAACCTGACGATGACATCGCCCGGCTCGACCTTTGCCTTGGCGGCAGGTCCATCGTCGGTCACGCCGGCGACAAGCGCGCCCATGGCCTCGTCCATGCCGAGGCTTTCCGCGATTTCGTCGGTGACTTCCTGAATGCGCACGCCGAGCCAGCCGCGGCGGGTTTCGCCGAATTCGCGCAGTTGCTCGATCACCCGGGTGGCGGTCTTGGCCGGAATTGCGAAACCGATGCCGATGGATCCGCCGGACGGCGAGATGATCGCCGTGTTGATGCCGATCACGTTGCCGTCCATGTCGAACAGCGGACCGCCGGAATTGCCCCGGTTGATGGAGGCGTCGGTCTGGATGAAGTTGTCGTAGGGTCCGGAATTGATGTCGCGGTTGCGGGCGGACACGATACCGACCGTCACCGTTCCGCCGAGGCCGAACGGATTGCCGATGGCCATCACCCAGTCACCCACGCGGATGGAGTCCGAATCGCCGAGCGAGACGGCCTTCAAGGGGGCTTCCGGCTCGACTTTCAGAACCGCAAGGTCGGTCTTTTCATCGGTACCGATGATTTCCGCCTTGAGTTTGGTGCCGTCATTGAAATTCGCGGTGATTTCATCCGCCCCTTCAATGACATGGTTGTTGGTGATGATAATGCCTTCGGTCCCGTCGACGACAAAGCCGGATCCCAGGGATTGCACACGGCGCGCCTGGTCTTCTCCGGGGTTCTGCCGGTTGAAGAATTCCTCGAAGAATTCCTGGAACGGCGAGCCGTCCGGCACTTCCGGCATCGGCACCGAGCGCCGGCCCTGCACGGTCTGGGCTGTGGAAATATTCACAACCGCATCCCCCAGGTCTTCGGCAAGGTCCGCTACGGAAACCGGCCCCTGGGCCCGGGCTGTATCGGCAGGCTGAAAGGCAGCCATTCCGCCAAGCAGGATGACTGCTGCCGCCATCGCGCCCCGGATCATCCGGCGGCGAATAAATTCTGGAGCCATAGGGCTTTCTCCTCATCCCAGCCTTGGACGTGCTGCTCGATTTGTTTGCACCGAGCAGTCAGCCGATGGGTTTCTACTGGTTATTGAACCAGAATATAGAACGGGCGGGACGTTTTTGCGCCTCCCGCCCGAAAACTTTTCGTTATCCGCGAATGATCCACACAAGAAACACGCCGATCACCGCCGCGACAAGGCCCGTCAGGCGCAAGGTCTGGTCAGGTGTCTCGAGCGCGCTGCGCATGATGGACTTCATGCCACCGGGCACGAGCGCGTAGAGAACACCTTCAAGCACCAGGACCAGGCCCAGCGCGGTCACCAGCTCGCTCATTGAGCGGCAAGTGACGGCGACCGGTCGGAGACCCCCTGACTGTCATTGTCATTCTTGGCCGAGGGCAGCACGCCCATCGGATCCTTGAAGAAGCGGAAGAAGCTGGAATCCGGAGACAGCACCAGGCTGGTGTCGCCCGACCGCAATCCGGCTTCATACGCCTGCATGGACCGGTAGAAGGCGAAGAACTCGGGATCCGCACCGAAGGCCTCGGCGAAGATCTTGTTCCGCTCCGCGTCACCCTCACCGCGCTTGATTTCCGAATCCCGCTTGGCTTCGGCCACCAGGACGGTTGCATCGCGGTCCGCGCGGGACCGGATTCGGCGGGCGGCTTCTTCACCCTGTGCGCGGATTTCCGTGGCTTCCTGCTGACGTTCCGTCTGCATCCGGGCGTAGATGGCCTGGGAGTTGGCATCCGGCAGATCCGCGCGGCGGATCTTCACGTCGATCACCTCGATGCCGAGTTCCTCGGCATTGGCATTGATATCCCGGCGGATGTTTTCCATCACGCCGGAACGGTCGTCCCGCACGAGGGCGGCGAAACTGGTACGGCCGATCTCGGAACGCAGGGAAGACTGAAGCAGGGTGGACAGACGCCGGTTGGCGGTCTGGACATTGGCGACGCGCTGGTAGAACAGGACCGGATCCGAGATCCTGTAGCGGGCGAACGCATCCACGATGAGGCGCTTCTTGTCCGAGGAAATCGGCTCGAGCGGCGGCATGTTCAGGTTCAGGACGCGCTTGTCCATGTAGACCACGTTCTGGATGAACGGATACTTGAAGTAGAAGCCCGGTGTGGTTTTAGGCTCTTCCACGATCCGCCCGAGCTGCAGGACCAGGGCCTGTTGGGTCGGGTTGACGATGAAGATCGACATGTAGCCGAGCACGGCCACGGCGATCAGGATGACTGCGAGAATACCACTGCGCATGATCAGTTTCCTCCGGTCCGTGCGGTCGTGGCGGAGTTGCCGCGTCCGTTCAGGTCATTGAGCGGCAGGAACGGCAGCACGCCAGATCCGGAGGACTCGCTATCAATGATGATCTTGTTGTTGGCTCCCAGGACTTTTTCCAGGGTTTCGAGATAGAGACGCTCCCGGGTGACACCCGGTGCCTTCACGTATTGTTCGTAGATCTTGGTGAAACGCTGGGACTGACCGGTCGCCTCGGCGATGGTCTGGTCCTTGTAGGCGTTGGCCGCTTCCTCGACCCGGGCCGCTTCACCGCGCGCTTCCGGTACGATCCGGTTGGCGTAGGCCGTGGCTTCGTTTCTGATTCGCTCTTCATCGGCGCGCGCCGCCTGAACGTCGCGGAAGGAGTCGATGACCTGTGCAGGCGGATCCACGCGCTGCATCTGCACCTCGGCGACCTCGATGCCCGCGCGGTACGAATCCAGCGTGGTCTGCATCAGGGTAACGACGTCATTCTGGATGGCGACGCGGTTTTCGGTCAGGATCGAATCGATGTTCGAGCCGCCAACCGCCTCACGCATTGCGCTCTCGGCGACCGCTTTCACGGTCAAGGCCGGGTCCTGGATGTTGAACAGGTAGTCGCTGATCCCCTCACGGGTGTTCTTGATGCGCCAGAGCGCCTTGAAGCCGACATCGATGATGTTCTCATCGCCGGTCAGCATCAGGCTTTCTTCCGGAACGTCCCGGGACCGGACCACGCCGGCGCTGCTGACGATTTCATCCACGCCAACGGTGGTTTCCCGCTGAAGCTCGACCTTGGGCCGGTAAACTTCCCCGACCGGATAAGGCCAGTTGTAGTTGAGGCCCGGAGGGGTCTGGTCGGTCACTTCACCGAGCACCAGTTCCACGCCCACTTCGCCTTCGTCGACGACATAGAAACCGGTCGCCAGCCAGCCGATCACGACCACGCCGATGACAATCAGGACACCGATGACACCGAGTCCGCCGCCGCCGCCGCCCGGCAGCACATTCTTCATGCGGTCCTGCGTGCGTTTCAGGAGCTCTTCCAGATCGGGGGGATTACCGCCGCCTCCCCGGTTCGATCCTCCTCCCCAGGGGCCGTTGTTGTTTCCACCGCCGCCCCAGGGGCCGCCGCCGTTTCCGCCACCTTTCCAGGGACCACCGCCACCTGACTGATTGCTCCAAGGCATCAATATTTCCTTCTGTGATGCCCGGCAGGCGCTGCCGGGCATGGGGGTTCACCCCTTCTGACTCACCGTTGGTTATAGGGAGGTTGCCGTCAGCTTTCAACGGCAAGCCCATCTCCCGAACCTCGACAAAAGCCTTAAATTTTCCCGCGCCGGAGGTGGGACCTGAAACAGGCCGTGTCAAGCCGTCCGGCACAATCAGCCGCCCCTAGCAGTCGGAATCTACCCGAATATCAGGGCCGGATCATGTCGATATGCGGAATCCCGTCCTGGAGATAGGTCTCAGAGGCGCGCCTGAAGCCCAGCGACCCGTAGAATTTTTCCAGGTGAGCTTGCGCCGTCACGTGGATCTCGCAGTCCGGCGCCAGTTCCTCCGCCTTGAGGATGCCCGCCTGCATCATCGACCTGCCCAGGCCGCCGCCCCTTGCCTCCTGCGCGATCACCACACGGCCGATCCGCGCGGAGGTGCGCTCAGGGTCGACAAACAGCCGGATCGCCCCAAGGAACGCGCCTGTTTGCCCGGACCGGACCAGACAATGCAGCGCTTCGGGATCCTTGCCGTCGATATCCGCGTAAAGTGAGGCCTGTTCCACAATGAACACGTCCTGCCGAAGCTTGAGCAGGTCATGGAGATCACGGCGATCCAGCTCGTCGAAGGCCGCCCATCTGAACTGGAGAGTGTCGTCTGGGGTCATCTGGTCTCTACCCGGCCTTGGCAATCCTGGCGGCGGTAGGTCACGAAGGTGAAATCCGCGCTGTCCCGGTCGGTGCGCTCGCCCTTCACACGGGCGGTCTCCCGCCACAGCGCCGGGTCGATTGCGGGAAAACAGGTATCGCCTTCGGGAGCCGCCTCCACCTCCGTGATCTCCAGCCGGTCGGCTGATGCCATCGCTTGCGCGTAGATCTGTCCGCCGCCGATGCACATGATCTCGTCAACGCCGAGGTCCGCTGCCAGAGCGGTCGCCCGTGCGATCGCGGCCTCCAGAGACGTTGCGGCTTCCGCGCCAGGAGGCGCATAATCCGGGTCGCGCGAGATGACCACATGCGGCCGCCCCGGCAGCGGTTTGCCGCCGAACGAAAGAAAGGTCTTGCGGCCAACGATCACCGGTTTGCCGAGCGTCAGCTTCTTGAAATGCTTCAGGTCGGACGACAGCTTCCAGGGCATGTCATTGTCCGCTCCGATAATTCCGTTCCGTGCCACCACGGCGATCAGGACAAGCTCGGGCAACAGCCCCTCCGAATCCGGTTTTCTTTTCCCAATGCGCCTCCTAGCATGATTCAGAACGGTCTTGGCAAATCGCCCCTCTTTTCGGGCCGGTGTCGGTTTTGGCCCCGGCCAGCCGTCCTTGCCGGTAACTAGGGTCGACAAGGGAGAAAACCGACCATGTCCGAGTTGATGGAAACCGTGCTCATCGAGCGCACCCGCGCGCTGATACCCGATACGTCCGTCGAGCAGAAGCGCATGTTCGGCGGCACCTGCTTCATGGTCAACGGCAACATGCTTGTATGCGTCTCCAGGCGCGGCCTGATGGCACGGGTCGGCAAGGAACAGGAGGCCGAGGCGCTTGCCCGGCCTCATGCCGCACAATGCAGGCCGACCGGCCGGCCGATGCCGGGCTTCATCCGGATCGAACCGGAGGGGATCGAGACCGACGACGACCTGCGGCACTGGGTCGAGATGGCCAGGGTCTATGTCTGCGCTCTGCCGCCCAAGGCACCAAAGCCGAAACGCATGAAATCCGGAAAGGCGGACCGATGACCGCCCCTGCGTTTCAACCGGGTACCTTCCGGTTCCTGAAGGATCTCGCCACCAACAATTCCAGGGACTGGTTCGACAGGAACAAGGCCGACTATCAGCGGCTGGTCAAGAAACCCGCGGACGCCTTCCGCGCCGGCCTTGCCGATGCGCTCGGCGACCTGACCGGCTGCGCAATCACTTCAAAACAGTTCCGCATCAACCGGGACCTGAGGTTCTCCAGCGACAAGACACCCTACAACACCCACATCCGCATGGCCTTCTGGCCGGCAAGCGCCGCATTTGAAGGCAAGGACGCGCAGCCGCCGGGATTTTTCCTGTCGATCGAGCCGGAGCACATCCGGCTGGGAACCGGCTGCATGGCATTTTCCAAACCGGTCCTTGGCGCCTATCTGACTGCTCTGGAGGCCGGCCGGGGCGGCGAAGTCACCAAGGTGCTGGATGCGGCCGGAAGCCGGGGGTTCAAGGTTTCCGATCCCGATCTGGTCAAGGTGCCGCGCGGTTTCCCGAAGGATCATCCGCACGCGGATCTTGCCAGGCGCAAGGGGCTCGCCGTCTGGCGGGATCTTCCGGACACGGGCACGGTTCAGGACGAAACCGCCATCGCCACACTCGTCAAGGCATGGGCGCCGGCCCTGCCGGTCTGGAGATACTTGTATGACTTGCAGGAAAAAGCTTGATCCAAAGCGCTTTGGAAACTATCAACTCACCATGTTCATTCGACCATGAAACGAGATGAGATGGCTTCTCCCAAAGACCTGGCCCAGCGCTTTCCAAAGGATTTCCTGTTTGGCGTGGCGACCGCCGCATATCAGATCGAGGGCGCTGCCGACGAGGACGGCCGCAAGCCGAGTATCTGGGACGCGTTTTCGAAAATGCCCGGCCGGGTCTTCCAGCGCCATTCCGGCGACGTTGCCTGCGATCACTATCACCTTTGGGAAAGCGATCTGGACCTGATCAAATCCCTTGGCGTCGACGGTTACCGGTTCTCCATCGCCTGGCCGCGGATCCTGCCGGAAGGGCGCGGTCCGGTGAACGAAAAGGGACTGGACTTCTACGATCGCCTGATCGACGGCATGATCGAACGCGGCCTCAAGGTCTATCCGACGCTCTACCACTGGGACCTGCCGCTGCTTCTGGCCGGTGACGGCGGCTGGACCGCCCGCAGCACGGCCGAGGCTTTCGCCGACTACACGGATGTCGTCGTCAGGCGCCTCGGCGACCGGATGGACGCGTTGGCGACCATCAACGAACCCTGGTGCATCTGCCATTTGAGCCATCTCTACGGCATTCACGCCCCGGGCGAGAAGAATGCAGAAGCCTTCGCCAAGGCGGTGCACACGCTGAACCTTGCCCATGGCCTCGCCACCCGGGCCGCCCGCGCCGTCCGCCCGGACCTGCCCATGGGCATCGTGATCAATGCCCACTCGATCTATCCGGCAACGCAGAAGCCGGAGGACAAGGCAGCTGCGGACCGTGCCTTCCTGTTCCACAACGACATCTTCTTCTCGCCGGTCTTTCAGGGAACCTATCACCCGGAGATCCTGTCAGCCTATGGCGACAGGATGGACATCCGCGATGGCGACATGGAGACCATCGGCCAGCCGCTCGACTGGTGGGGCCTGAACTATTACACGCCGATGCGCGTTTCCCACGACCCTGAAGCGGTGGACTATCCGCAGGCCCGCGCCAATCCGCCGGAACCGGGCCCGGAGCTCACGGATATCGGTTGGGAAGTCCATGAAAAGGGTCTGTCGGACCTGCTGAAAGAGCTTTATGCGCGCTACCGGCTGCCGGAGTGTTACATCACCGAAAACGGCGCCTGCTACAATGACGCTCTGGTGGACGGCATCGTCAGCGACCAGCGCCGCATCGACTATCTGGAACAGCATTTCGGCGCGGTGCTTGACGCCCGTGACGCAGGTGTTCCGGTCAAGGGCTATTTCCTCTGGAGCCTCATGGACAATTTCGAATGGGCCGAGGGCTACAGCATGCGCTTCGGGATCGTTCATGTCGATTACGACACCCAGGTCCGCACGCCGAAGGCCAGCGCGCACTGGTACCGGGATCTGGTCGTGGCGCACAAGGCATCACGATAGATCCGGTGTTCGAACGCCGGATCAAGGGCCCGTCCGTCATGACGGGCCGCCGGCCCTCCCCGGAATGAGGCTTGTCCGGCTGTTGCCCGGGCATCGATGCGCGAAAACCATGTCAGTGAGACAGGCTCAGGCTCAGGCTTCCCGCAGGTTCGCCAGGATGATTTCGCTCCACACCCGGGTCGGCGCAACCCAGGCGTTCCAGGCGTTGTAATTGCCCGAAAAGATCACCGCGGCCACATCCGCCTTTGGACAGAGCCAGAGCCGCTGACCGCCGTTGCCGAAGCCCGCGAACCATGGTGTCGGTCCGCCGAGCGCAGGAACCGGTGCCTGGCCGCAGAACCAGAAGTAGCCGTAGTCGGGGCCCTCTCCGGTCGCGATAACCGGCGTCAGCGCGGCTGCAATCCAGGCTTCCGGGACGAGACGGCGGCCCGCGTGCAAGCCATTGTTCAGGACCAGCCGGCCGATCTTCAACAGATCGGGCGCACTCAATCGCAGACCCGAGGCAGGTGAATGGGTCCCGTCCGGGCCGGCGCTCCATTCGAACCGCGTTATGTCCAGCGGACCGAACAGCACTTCGCGCGCAAGGTCGGGCAGCTTGCAGCCCGTTCCCGATTCAAGGATCGCGCCGATCAGAGCCGTCGCGCCGCCGCTGTAGATCCAGCGCGTTCCGGGATCCGCGACAAACGGGCGTTCCAGGATATAGCGGAGCCGGTCCGGGGCGCGTTCCATTGCGATTTCGCTGTTTTCCGGATCGGTATAGGGCCGGGTTTCGTCCCAGTCCATGCCAAGTGTCATGGTCAGCGCGTGCTCGACGGTGAGCCGTTTGCGTTGCGGGTCTTCGGCCAGGTCCTCATAACCCGGAAACAGGGCGAGCAGCGGCGTATCGAGCCGGGGGACGTCGCCGCGTTCGAGCGCGATGCCGTAGAGCAGGCTGACGATGCTCTTTGAAACGGAGCGCAGGTCATGCAGCGTCTGCGCGTCGAAACGCACCTCGCCCAGGGGCACGCCCCAATTTTCGTCCGGGCCGGTCCCGTAGCTTTCCAGCACGGTCTCGCCGCCCCGTTCCGCCAGCACCGCATGAAGATGCGGCAGAAGCCCGGAATCGACCCCCGCGCAGAGCTTGCGGCCAATTCCCGTGTCGAAGCCGCGGTTTTCAGCAGCAAGTGCGTGGGGAGACAGGGAAACACCGTTCGCGGAGACCATTGTGTGCAATTCCTTTCGTCAAATGCGGTCCACAATGAGGCTCCCAGACACGAAACGCGAGTATATTCTGGCCGCCGGCGGCGCCGTTTCCGGCCTTGGTCTTGACCTTCCAGCCGCTGGAACCACCATTGTTGCAGCGGGGTGGCATCAACGTGCAGTCCGGGAGGTTCGACAAGGTGAATCGCAGATCGTTTCTGAAGGCCTCCGTGGCCGGGTGCGCGAGCATGCTGGCACCCGCGTTGTCCATGGCACAGTCAGATGACGGCTTTTTTGAGCTCACGGCGGAAAAAGGCCGGGCTCGGCTGTATGGCAAGGACGGCGGCCTTTCGGACCTGTGGCTCTATAACGGCCGATTGCCCGGCCCGGACATCCGGGTAACGCGCGGGCAGCGTGTCCGGGTCCGCTTCATCAACAAACTGGACGAGCCGACCTCCGTGCACTGGCACGGCATCCGCATCGACAACGTCATGGACGGCGTCGCCGGCCTGACGCAACCAGCGGTCAAACCCGGCGACAGTTTCGATTACGATTTCGTAGTGCCCGATGCCGGCACCTACTGGTACCACGCCCACACAATGAGCTGGAACCAGGTGCCGCGCGGACTTGCGGGCCCCCTGATTGTCGAGGAGAACGAACCGGCGTTCGATCCATCACTCGACATCACCATGATGCTGAACGATTGGCGGCTCGACGACAACGGTGTTCTGGAAACCGGCAGTTTCGGTGCGAGACACGATTTCTCCCACGCCGGCCGGCTCGGCAACTGGCTGACGATCAACGGGGATTCCATGCCGCAGATCCCGCTGCAACAGGGACGCTGGCACCGGTTGCGCCTGATCAACAGCTCCGCCTCACGCGTACTGGATATCGCCCCGTCCCGCTTCGGTGCCAGGGTGATGGCCCTGGACGGCCAGAGCTTCAACGTCCCCCGCGACATCGCCGGCACGGTCCGGCTGGCGCCGGCGCAGCGCATGGACCTGGTGATGCGGCCGGAAGAGACCGGAGACATTGCCTTCGAAACCATGACCGGCAAGCCGTTCACCTTCGCGACCTTCAAGGTGGGCGCTGCAACGGCGACTGACCGTCCCTTGAGCATGCCGCCGGCAAATACCCTGCCGGAACCGGACCTCGAAACCGCCCGGATCCTGCCTCTCGACATGGCGGGCGGCGCCATGGGCGGCATGCGCGGCATGATGACGGGCAGAACGGAAGACGATCTGCGGAAAATGATGCAGGACGGCCTGTTCTGGGCCTTCAACGGCAAGGCCGGCATGGATGAAACGCCCATGTTCACCGCCGCGCGCGGCGAAACCATCGTTCTGGAAAGCCGCAACGACACAGCTTTTGCCCACGCGATCCATCTACACGGCCATCATTTCCGGGTGCTGGAACGCAACGGTGAAAAGCTGGAAAATCCGGACTGGCGCGACACTTTCACGACCGAACCGGACGAGACCGTGAAGATCGCCTTCGTCGCCGACAATCCCGGCAAGTGGCTGATCCACTGCCACATGCTCGGCCACGCGGCCTCCGGCATGATGTCGTGGTTCGAGGTGGGCTGACCCCGTGAGCGTTACACCGCGATCGGCGCCGAAATATGCGGGTGCGGATCGTAGCCGGTCAGTTCGAAGTCTTCGAACCTGAACGCGAACAGGTCGGTGACCGCCGGATTGATCTTCATCTGCGGCAGCGGCCTCGGCGACCGCGTGAGCTGTTCGCGCGCCTGATCGAAGTGGTTGGAATACAGATGCGCATCGCCGAGCGTGTGCACGAAGTCGCCCGGTTTCAGGCCCGTCACCTGGGCGACCATCATGGTCAGCAGCGCATAGGAGGCAATGTTGAAGGGAACGCCCAGAAACACGTCCGCGGAGCGCTGATAAAGCTGGCAGGAAAGCTTGCCGTCGGCCACGTAGAACTGGAACAGGGCGTGGCAGGGCGGCAGCGCCATTTCGTCGACCAGCGCCGGGTTCCAGGCCGACACGATCAGCCGGCGGCTTTCCGGATTGGTGCGGATCATTTCCAGCAGGTTGGCAATCTGGTCGATGGAACGGCCGTCCAGCGCCGGCCAGGAGCGCCACTGGTAGCCGTAGACAGGTCCGAGTTCACCGTTTTCGTCGGCCCAGTCGTCCCAGATCTTCACCCCGTTTTCCTTGAGGTAGCCGATATTCGTGTCGCCGGCGAGAAACCAGAGCAACTCGTGGATGATCGATCTCAGGTGCAGCTTCTTGGAGGTGACCAGTGGAAAGCCCGCGGACAGGTTGAACCGCATCTGGTGACCGAAGAGCGACCGCGTTCCGGTTCCCGTCCGGTCTCCCCGGTCGATGCCCTCGTCCAGGATTTTCTGCATGAGGTCGAGATACTGCTGCACGGGTCCGGCCTTTGATCATTTGCTCTTGAGACTGCTGGTAATGTCGCAGATTTTCGCGAAAACGCAGCCCTTCACGCGGACTTTCCCCAGGTTGCCTTGCGACGCTGCGGTTCCTGACCGATTGAGCCGGCGAACTGTCCGGCATGCGACATCCCCCTTTCATTTCAGCTCCAAAGCCCCTATATCAGGGATGCTGGTTCGCCAGCTACGGCAATAAACTGTCAGTGCAATAAACCTATCGGACCCGGGGGCGGTACCCGGCGCCTCCACCCAAGCCCATGCGGCCAACATACGGAAATGTCATGGGTTTCGGCGGGGGCGAAATAGGATCGACGAGGGCGTAAAGACTGGTCTTTTGCTCGGCATTGTACCACCGTTATCGGGCTATTCTAGTAGTTGCAAATGACAACTATGCTATGGACAACGCTGTCGCTGCGTAACGCAGTGCCGGTAGTCCACCAAGTCCCGTAGGGTAGCACCTTCAGGCGGGGTCCGGAGGCACCTGGCAACAGAAGCCTCCACTTTCTCTCCCCCGAAATTCCCGCGGCCGGTCCCGCCAGTGCAGGCAGAGGCAATCCTGTGCGCGAACGCCACAATAATCTGGGTTCACCTGGAAAAGAGCCTTTTCTTTTTGACCCCGGACCGTCAAAGTGTTCGGGATAAACGACATTCCCAGCGAGATTCGACGAAACCTGATGTCTGAAGACCTTCTGCGATACGACATACTGATCCAGGACGCGCTGCGTGGCGCCGTCAAGAAAATACTTGCCGAAGTCGGACGCACCGGACTGCCCGGAGACCATCACTTCTACATCGCTTTCGACACCAATGCGCCCGGCGTGCGCATCTCGCAGCGTCTGAAAGAACGCTATCCGCAGGAAATGACCATCGTGCTTCAGCACCAGTTCTGGGACCTCGCCATCGGTGAGCATGCCTTCGAAGTCGGTCTTTCCTTCGGTGGCGTTCCGGAAAAACTGCTGGTGCCGTACTCGGCTATCAAGGGTTTCTTCGACCCGTCGGTGCAGTTCGCCCTCGAATTCGATCCGGGCAAGACGGCCGAAGAGCTTCCCGAAGAACTGCTGGAGGCCGTCGAGGAACTTGCCAAGGCCGAGCAGGAGCATGCCGACGGCCAGTCCAAGGCGGACGCGGCGAATGCCGGCAAGGAAGCCGCGGGCGAGCAATCCAACGACAAGGATGCCGCGGCTGTGCAAACGTCCGACAGCGAGGGCGGCGGCGAAGTCGTCTCTCTGGACGCGTTCCGCAAGAAACCCTAACGTCATGGGCTCATGAATGAGCGCGGATATCATCAATCTGCGCATGGCGCGCAAACACAAGAAGCGTGAGGCCGGCGACAAGGCGGCCGAAGACAACAGGCGCCTGTATGGCCGCTCGAAGGCCGATCGCGAGGCCGCGCGCCGCCGCCGCGAAGACCTTGAAACCCATGTCGACAGTCACCGTCTCGAAAACCCCGGCCCCTCCGGGGACAAGGACAGGGAGTGAACCGGCATGGCGTTGGTCAAACGCTCGCTATCCCTCCACGGTCACCGCACGAGTCTGGCGCTGGAACCTGAATTCTGGGATGTGGTGGACGGTTATGCCGACGCCCGGCACCGCTCTCTTGCAACCGTGATTGCCGAAATCGACGACAGCCGCGATCCGCAGGATCCGCTGTCCTCCGCCGTCAGGGTGTGGGCGCTCACTCTTGTAAAATCCACATGAACTGACACCGAAGCAAGACCGGCCGCGCTCTCCGGGTCCACCGACTATTGCGGCGCGCCGGGCAACAGCAGAGGCCCGCCGACATCTCGGGTGATCAGATCTTCAATCGAAACGGGCGGCTCGAGCGGAGGCAGGCCGCTCGCCGGCTTGGCGGATGGCGACGAGGGGATCGATGCGGTGCTCGATGTATCCAGCAAGTCACGGATACGATTCGCGAACGGCACCGCCGGCAATTCCACGCCGCTGTGCCGCTGCGGTGTCTTCGCCCGGGGCGTGCTCTGGGGAATATCCTGAGGAGTATCCTGGGGCAGCAGACTGGTGTTGTCCTGTTCCCCCGGCTCCTGCCGGGCGTCCCCCGAAGACCCTTGTTCAAGCCGCAGGCGGTCCTTTTCCGCCTCGTCCGCCGCAATGCGCGCACGGCGCGCCTCTGACTGCCTTTGCCGCTTCAGTTCGCGCACCAGACGATCCCTTTCCAGGATTTCGGCCTGAAGCTTTTCCACCCGCTCGACCTCCTGTTCGAAAGCGCGCAGGGTGAGATAGGCGGTGAACGGCGCGATATCGATGCGGCGAACCGGCTGCTCGATCGGCCCGGAGAACAGGAGACCGACCTGGGGTTCGGCTCCGGTGACGGCATCATCCCCCGGATCGACGGTCAGCGAGAAATCGGCATCGAGCTCATGGGTCCCGAGATCCAGTTCTGCCGAACCGAAAATCTCGGCCCGCTGCGCGTCCACCACCACGTTGCGGGCGCTCAACCGGCCGCCCACCAGTGTGAGCGTGCCGTCGACACGCTGGAACGGCAGGCTGCCCGCAGCCATGTGACTGACAAAGACCTCGCGGATCCGTTCGTCTTCAAGATCGAGCCCTGAATCCACCGCCCGCGTCACCAGCGGGAAAGCATTGGGATTGAGGCCCCGGACCTCGCCGTTTTTCATCGCGAAGGTGCCACCGCCGCTGAGCCCGGTGGCAATGGCGGAGATCGACCGGCCGGCCCCCTCGAATTCAAGGAAGAGGTCGAGCGTTCCCGAAGCGACGGCCCTGCCCTCGCGCCTCCAGAACAATTGCCGCATGTCGGCGTCGTCCAGCTTGACCCTTCCGGACATGGCGGCCTCCGCCTCCGTCCTGCGGATCGAAAGGCTGCCATTGAGTTCCCCGCCCGCAAACGCACCGGTCAGACCGTCCAGACGCATGCGCGACGGCGACAGGCGCAGCTCGCCGCGCGGCGCGGTCACCGCGCTCTCCCCGTCCAAGAGCAGCCGCGCCGCCTGGAAATCGAGCGTCACGTCGAAGCCATCCAGGAGCGGCGCCCCAAACGGTGCCGACGGCCACACACTCGATCCGTCGCCAGCGGCAAACCACTGGTCCGGACCCAGCACGAGTTCCGACAAGCCGCGCAAGTCGGCCTGGCTGACTTCAAGCTCGCCGGTAAAGCGTCGGTTGCGTTCACCCGGAGCCGGTTCCAGATCGCCTTCCAGCCTCGCCTTGAATTGGGTCTCGCCGAACGCTCCCTCGGCTTTGCCGATGGTCAGCGCGCTGCCGACGCCGTCCAGATCCACGGCAAGTCTTGCCGGGATTGTCCCCGTCATCACGGGCAGAATGCGCCCGGCCATCAGTGCCAGGGGAGCAAGGTCGTCCGTTTCGGCCGCCAGCGACAGCCGGTATTCCGGCCTGGCATCCTCTTCAAGCGTGAGGCTGCCGTTCGCGTCGAACTGCGAGGCCCCCACGGCCGCCGTCAGATCCACCGACAGACCCTGTTCCGGAACACCGCTCGCGGTGATGGCAAGCCGGCCGGTGCCCGCAGCCTCCACGGGGATGACGTCAAAACCGAGCTGCTGCAGCATCCTGCCGCCATCCGGTCCGCTCAATCCAAGTGAAAGATCTATGTCCGCGGCGTGCCAGTCATCGACGCGGCCCTTGAGTGCCGCTTGCAGCGACGCCTCGGCGTCACCGGCCGTGCCATCAAGGCTGAGCGTCATATCGGTCGCATCGTTGACGGCGGCGGCCGTCAGGCTGGCATCGAACCTGGCCGGGACAAGACTTGCCGCGGCCCGTTCAAGACGCTCCACAAAAACCGTTCCCGGAAAGACGCTGGCCGCAAGGGCCACCAGCCCGGAAAGGTCACGGGCATCGAGCGTTCCGGCAACGGCGCCCTCCGGCGCGGACAGCAGATTGCGGATTTCGCCATCGACATCGATGCGTGCTCCCGCCAGGTCCTCTGCGAACAGGCGGTCGATGCGCAGGCCGCCGTCGGAATATTCCGCCTCGAGTGAAAGGCCCTCTCCTTCCACGCCGCGGGCAACCACTTGCCGGGCCCGCAGCCGCACCGACACGTCCAGGCCCGTGGTATCGCCGGAGCCGCCTGCCTCTGCCTGCCGGGGCCGAACCAGGGCTGCGAGGCCTTCGATCTGGTCGAGATCGAGACGGTCGGCATCGAGGCTGAGCGAAAACACCGAATTGACGCTGCGCTGCTTGCGATAGGCAAGCCCGCCGCGCGCCTCCGCTCCGGCGAGCGTCAGCCGCAGATTGTCAAGTGCCGCGCCTTCCGGAACGAGGTTCAGACGCCCTTCCAGGGATACCGGATCCATGGCACTGACACCAAGGTCCTCCTGGCGCCACCAGCTCAGCAGGGACCCGGGCTGGTCGGAACTGACCGACACGGCGCCGCGATAGGTCAGCGCGGGCTCGAGGCCGAGATCCCCCTGGGTCGCGACCATGGTGCGTCCCGGCAGACGCCCGGCGAGGCGGGCAATCCGCCAGCCGCCCAGCATGGTCTCAAGATCGAGCCGCACATTCTGGATGATACCGCCCCCGGCGACCAGCGCCGGCACATCCATGGAAATCACGCCATCGACAGGCGGCAGCGGCACGGCCCGCAACGCGGCGATCAACTGACTTCCAGCCGCGTCGATCTGTACCGGTGCCTGTGGCCCGCCACCGAGCAGCCGGTCGAGGTCGATCTGCTTGGACCTGGCACGAATTTCAAACCGCTTGTCGCCGGCATAAACCAGATCCGCGTTTCCCGTCATGCTGAGCCGGCGGTCTTCCGGTCCATAGCGGAACTCGAAGTCCGGCACCGCGACCTCGGCAATATCGGCCGTGAACTGCCCTTCGGCACGCCACTCGTTGCGATCGTCCTCGTCCAGGTCCACGGAGGCGATGGTGAACCGCCCGTCGAAGGCGGGCGCGGCATCAGCTTCCTGCAGCATGCCGTCAAAGGCGAAATTGACCGGCCTGTCGGTGGGGGTCACCTCCCCCTTGATCCGTATGCCGGCATCGTCCTGGGCCTTGCCCGTCGCCAGACTGACGGTATAGGGCGCACCATTCAGGGTCAGGCTTCCAGATGCCTTGAACGGACCGGTCAGCGTGCGGGCCGATACGGACAGATTGCCGTTGTCGATGCGATGGGTTTCCCCCGAACGGGCATCGACGATCGACAGGGCACCGTCGCGGATCGTGACCTTGTCGAAGGCCAGGTCCTGCGGTGCGAATTTGGCGAGGGCCCCGTCGGAGGTCATCGCGGTGAGCCAGTCCAGACGGCCTTCCTCGTCCAGGGCGAGGGACAGGTGCGGGCGGTCCAGCTCCATGTCGACGACGCGGATCTCCCCCTTGAGCAAAGGCGGCAGTTCGACGCGCATGTCGAATTTCGACACCACCAGAAGCGGGTCCTCCGCTTCACCGACCCGGACGTCGGAAAAGCTGATCGAAGGCGCAGGCAGAAGCCTGAGGTCCGCCTCGCCCAGCACCGTCACCCGGTGACCGAGCGCGCGCTCCGCATAGGTTTCGAACGTGGACCGGTAATTGGTCCAGTCGACAAAGAACGGCCCCACCAGTGCTGCAACCAGCACCAGGATCACGGTAATTCCCAAAGTGATGTAGAAGGAGTTCAGGCCATGTCTCCTTGTTCTGCGATGTCACCGGAAACCATACCGGACAGGTTTACCCCATCGCCGCTGCACTGCAAACACGGTTTCACCATCACCGGCCCGCAACGGCCATTCCGGCGGGCGGCACTCCGGTTCGAGCATCGTGAGCTGATTCGATACAATATCATGACTGCGGCAGGATCTTGCCCGGATTCATGATATTGTCCGGGTCCAGCGCCTGCTTCAGGGACCGCATCACCTCCAGGGCCTCGCCGTGCTCGTGGGCCATGTATTTCTGCTTTCCCTGACCGACACCATGTTCGCCGGTGCAGGTCCCCCCCATATCGATCGCCCTGAGCGCCAGCCGCCCGACGAAGGCCTCGGTTCTGCGCCGTTCCTCGGCATCGTCGAGGTTGACCAGTATCTGGACATGAAAATTGCCGTCTCCGACATGCCCCACGATCGGCGCCAGGAACCCTTCGGTGCGAATATCCTCGGCCGTTTCCGCGACACAATCGGCGAGCCGCGAAATCGGCACGCAAACATCCGTCACCATGATATCGGCCTCCGGGTTCAAGGTCTTGCCGGCCCAGTAGGCGTCGTGCCGGGCCGCCCAAAGCCTGGTCCGCTCCTCTGCGGCGGTGGCCCACTTGAACGGGCCGCCGCCGAATTCCCCGGCGATTTCCGAAAATGTTTCCGACTGTTCGCGGACACCGGCTTCCGAACCGTGAAATTCAAGAAACAAGGTCGGCGTCTCGGCCAGATCCAGCTTGGAATAGGTGTTGCAGGCCCGGATCTGCATCGCATCCAGGAGTTCGATACGGGCAACCGGAAGCCCCATCTGGATGGTCGTGATGACCGCGTTGCAGGCAGCGGCGATGTCCGGAAACGTGCAGATGCCTCCTGAAATGGCTTCCGGCTGGCCATGCAGGCGCAGGGTCAGTTCGGTTATCACGCCGAGTGTGCCTTCCGAGCCCACATAAAGCCGCGTGAGATCATACCCGGCCGACGATTTCCTGGCCCGGCCGCCGGTCTTGATAATGCGTCCGTCGGCGGTCACCACGGTCAGCCCGAGCACGGCGTCCTTCATCGTCCCGTAACGCACGGCGTTGGTCCCGGAGGCACGGGTCGCCGCCATGCCGCCGACCGTCGCGTCGGCGCCCGGATCGATCGGGAAAAACAGCCCCGTGTCCCTGATGTAGCTGTTCAACTGCTTGCGCGTCACTCCGGCTTGTACCCGGCAGTCGAGATCCTGATCGTTCACTTCCAGAACCGCGTTCATGCGCGACAGATCGATCGAGATGCCGCCGAAAGGCGCGTTGAGATGTCCTTCAAGGGAAGACCCGGCACCGAACGGAATAACCGGAACCTTGTGCTCCGCGCAAAGCCGCACCACGTCCGCCACTTCTTGCGTGGATTCGGCGAAAACCACAGCGTCGGGCGGCTGGTTCTCAAGCCAGGTGGTGGTGTGTCCGTGCTGCTGCCTCAGCGCAGGCGACGTGGCACAGCGGTCCTGAAACCGGTCCTTGAGTTTCGAAATGACCGCTGCGGTCGCCCCATGTGTGTCCACCGCCAGCGCTTCGTCCGGCGCATTTGCCAATTCCGGCATGTTCACTCCTCCCATGCACGGCATTGGCCGTGCGGTAACAACCTGAATATGTTAGCCCAAATCCGATTGGTCAAAGCCGTAACGGCCTTTGTGTCCTGAAACCTGATACCACCGGGAGAAGATCGATGACAGTACGTTGGAAGACGGAACCGGTCGAAAGTGAAATCATGACGGTCCGGGAGGACTGGATCGACTACAACGGTCATCTGAACATGGCCTATTACAACGTGCTCTTCGATACTGCTGTCGACAATGTCTTTCAGCGGATCGGTCTGGGTCCCGATTATGTCAAAACCCGTGGGGCATCGTTTTTCACGGCGGAAGTTCATGTGTGCTACGTGCGCGAACTGGAGGCGGGCGCGCCGGTGGTGGTGACGTTGCAGTTGATCGATTTTGACGAAAAGCGCGCCCATTTCTATCAGGAACTGCGTCACGCCGAGGACGGCTGGCTGTCGGCGACCTCCGAGCAGATGAGCCTGCACGTCGACATGAACGCCCGCAAGGTAAGCCCCTGGCCCGAAGACATTCATGCGGGCCTGACCGCGCTCGCCGAAGCCCATGCCGGCTTGCCCCGTCCGGAACGCGCCGGACGGCATATCGAAATCCGGGAAAAGCCCTGATTGTCCACATTCCCAGGGTCAAAACCCCACAAACTACGTAAACAGGGCAGCGCATTCGATTGCAGACCTGTTCTTTCGGGCTGGCTCTGTCACAATGCAGGCTCGAAAGAACGCGACGCCCCATCGATCGAGTCTGATGCGCAAGATACTGGAAACAGCCGGTCAGCTTCCCGAAATCCTCACCGGCTGGATAACGCCGAATCTGCGTCAGTACCGGGCAAGCCGGATGCACGTCGTCTGGATCCTGGCTGTCTTCGTCGGCGCGTTGGTTGCGCTCGCGGCGATTGCCTTCCGAACGGCGATCGGGCTGTTCCAGTGGCCGTGGCTGGGCACGACGACCGAATTGACCTGGCAGGCCGCCGCCGGCCAGCCCTGGTGGGTCATCGTGCTGGCACCCGCAGCGGGCGGTCTGGTGGTTGGCTGGATCCTGCAGAGATTTCATCCGCAGAAACGGGCCGGTGCCGTCGCCGATGTCATCGAGGCGCGCGCCAATGGCGGACGGGGTCTGCCGCTGAAATCAGGCCTCTGGTCGGCACTTGTGACCACGATTTCGCTCGGAAGCGGGGCCAGCGCCGGGCGTGAAGGCCCCGTCGTCCATCTCGGAGCGACCCTGGGCACCGCCGTCTGCAGCTATTTCAGCCTGCCGGATTCCGCAAGGCGCGTTATTCTGGGCTGCGCGGTCGCAAGCGCGGTCTCCGCCTCGTTCAACGCGCCTATCGCGGGCGTGCTCTTTGCCCATGAAGTCGTGCTCGGTCATTATGCGGTGTCCGCTTTCGTGCCGATCGTTCTGGCATCGGTCATGGGCACCCTGCTGTCCCGGCTCTGGTTCGGCGATATCGCCGCCTTCGAGATCCCGGCCTACGAAATCACGTCCTATCTGGAAATCCCCGCCTTCGCCCTGCTCGGCCTTGCTTGCGCGGCCGTTGCAATCATTTTCCAGTTTGCGCTCATCGGGACAGACTGGATCGCCCGCAACATCACCATGCCGCTGTGGCTGCGCCCGGCCATCGGCGGCCTGATGGTCGGAACCCTCGGCGTATTCTTTCCAGGCATCCTGGGCGTCGGCTACGAGGCGACCGATCTCGCCCTGAAGCATTCCCTGTCCATCACCACCTTGCTGGCACTGCTCGTGGTGAAGACGGCAGCGACGGCGATCACGCTGGCATCGCGATTCGGCGGCGGCATATTCTCGCCTTCCCTCTACCTTGGGGCCATGACCGGGGGCGCCTTCGGCCTGATCGCGGCCGCGGTTTTCCCGGAGATGGCGTCAAGCCACGGTCTCTACGCCATTCTCGGAATGGGCGCCGTTGCCGCCGCCGTGCTCGGGGCCCCCTTCTCGACCACGGTGATCGTGTTCGAACTGACCGGCGGCTACGCCCTGTCGATCGCCCTGCTCCTGTCGGTGTCGATCGCCACCGGACTGACGCAAGCGGTTCACGGCAAGTCCTATTTCCATTGGCAGCTCGGAATGCGCGGCTGCTTCGTGAACGAAGGTGTCCACCAGTTCCTGAGCGAAAAGGTCAAGGTCCGCGATTTCATGGATCCGCCGCCGGAGACCGAGGAGGAGCGCACCTTCAATCCCGGCGAGGACGGACCCTACCTGCACGAGACCGACACTTTGGAAAGCGCCCTGAAAAGCTTCGATTCCTGTGGCTTGTCCGCCCTGCCCGTGGTCCGCAAAGGCGATGCGACCCGCATCATAGGCATCGCCAGACATGTGCGGGGACTGCGCTATTTCAATGCGGCCCTGATCAATGCGACCCGCGAAGAGCACAGTTGATCCGCTCCGGACGTTTCGAGGCGTTTCAGAACCTGGACGGATCGGTCGCCAGCACCTTGCCCGCGTAACGATGGGAGGTGCGCCCCTTCAGGCGCATTTGCAGATCTTTCTGCGCCATGTGGATCTGGGCCTGGCGCCCTTTCAGACCCGGCAGGCTGAACAGGTCCGGCCCGGTCCACGGCACGAAGGGATTGCGGCGCAGAGATCCGTAAAGCCCGATCCTGACCGAAGGCCGGTCGCTTGCGGCGCGGGCGTGGAAGCCATGCGTATCGGCAACCACCAGAGAATTTCCCGGCACCGCGAACCGCACGGGCTCGCCATACTTCAGCCGGCCGAATTCTTGGGAAGTCAGGCGGAAGGAACCGCCCGCGTGGTTCCCGTTTTTCGCCGAAGCGGCCGCCAGGCTCTGTTCGCGTTCCCATTCCAGCCGTTCGGGCGTCATGCGGTGTGAGCCCGGGACGTAGCAGAAGGGCCCTTCGCGATCATCTATATCGTAAAGAAAGAACCAGGCTTTCGCGGTCGGATGGAACGTGTCGGAATGAAATGCCGTCTGCGGATCCGCCTTGCGTTTTCCGTCCGGGTTCGTCATCACGATGTGCAGATAGACCAGCGGGTCACTGTTGGTGGCCCCCACATAGCGCAAGCCGTTCTGGAAGGGATGGCTCCAAACGGCCGACTTCAGATACGGCAGATCCTCGAGCACCTTCGGCGGCAGGGGAATAAAGCGCGTGACGGCGTTGCCCTGGCGCATGTCCCAGGCATCGAACGGCGTTGTCTCGATTTCCCGGCGCAGCCCGGCAATGTCCGCATCCGGCAGAAGATCGTGTGTCACGATGAAACCGTCGCGCTGGTAAGCTGCGCGCTGTTCCTCGCTCACCAGGGACGCCAGCCTTGCCCGCCTGGCATCCGCCATCTGCTCGGCCAGTCTGACGCGTTTCACATGCAGCCCGGCCTCGTTGAGCCGGCGGCTGCCAATGAGGGGATTGTCACGAAAGGACTTGGCCCCCGTGGCCAGCTCGGCTGCGTAAAGGGGCATCTTGAGAACGTCTGCCGCGCGCATTCGGAACCTCGGATATCAATTTTCAGCTGCAACATGGACCATGGCCGGGGTCGCCTGACCGGAATGGCCAGCCCCACGCGCTGTTCTAGATCGCTTTGGTCGCCTGTTCCAGCCAGATCCGTTCCCTGGCGCCGACCAGAGGCCCGATTTCGGACCGGACCCGCTCGTGATACCGGTTCAGCCAGGCCCGTTCGTCATGGGTCAGCAGCGCCGTCTCCACCAGCCGGAGATCCATCGGCACCAGGGTGATCGTTTCGAAACTGAGCATCGCCCGCTCGCCGCCTGCAATGTCGGCAGGACCCGTGACGATCTCGAGATTCTCCAGTCGGATTCCGTATTCTCCCGCCGGGTAGTATCCCGGTTCATTGGACAGGATCATCCCCGGCTTCAACGGCACCGTTCCTGTCTTGGATATGCGTTGCGGGCCCTCGTGCACACTGAGATAGGCGCCGACGCCATGGCCGGTGCCGTGGTCGAAATCGAGGCCTGCCTTCCACAGGTCGATCCGGGCCAGCGTGTCGAGCTGTGCCCCTGTCGTGCCTTCGGGAAACTTCGCCGTCGAGATGGCGATATGCCCTTTCAGCACCAGCGTGTAGTGGCGCTTCATCTCCGCGCTCACGTCGCCAACCGCGATCGTGCGGGTGATGTCGGTGGTGCCGTCCTCGTACTGGGCGCCCGAATCGATCAGAAACGGCTTGCCGAGCGGGATCTTCAGATTGCTGGACCGGCCGACACGATAGTGGCAGATCGCCCCGTTGGGGCCCGCGCCTGATATCGTATCGAAGGAAATGTCCTTCAGAACGCCGGTCTCCCGGCGGAATTCCTCCAGTTTCTCCGCGACGCCGATTTCGTCGAGCGCGCCTTTGGGCGCAACCTCGTCGAACCACGCGAGAAAATTCACATAGGCGGCTGCATCGCGCACATGGGCGGTCCGCGCCCCGTTCAGTTCGGCTTCATTCTTGATTGCCTTGGGCAGCAGCACCGGATCCTGGGCTTCCACCAGCGTGCCGCCGGCCCCGGTGATCGCGTCCGCGATACCGATCCCGGCCAGGGCCGGATCGATCAGGACCCGTGCTCCCTTGCCACCAAGAGCTTCCAGTCCCGGCAGAAACGCCCCCGGTTCGGCGAGGTCCGTCAGGCCTGACAGGGCATCTCGAACCGAATTGGACAGTTTGCGGCTATCGATATAGAGCGCCGGCCGCCCCTCGGACGGGACCGTCGCGAAGGACAGCGGAATCGGCGAGTGCGTCACGTCGGAGCCACGGATATTGAACAGCCAGGCAATGGAATCAGGTTGCGTCAGCACGCAGGCATCGGCTTTCTTCTCAAGAAGTGCTCTCTGGATCTCGGCGAGCTTGTCTGTCGCCTCCCGCCCGGCCAGTACGACCGGGTAGAGCGACACGTTTCCAACCGGCGGCTCCGGACGATCGTCCCAGACAGTGTCGACCGGATTGTCTTCGAGCCGCACCAGTTCCGCTCCGGCCTGCTCGCAGACAGCACTCAGGCGGCGCACTTCCTGCACCGTGTGCAACAGCGCGTCTATGCCCAGTTTCTGACCCGGTTTCAGGCGCTGTGCCAGCCAGTCCGTTACCGGCTCGGTGATGAGATGACGGGCGGGAAAGACCTCCATGTCGACCTGCTCGCGCACCTGAATGGTGTATCGGCCATCGACGAAAATCGCCGCTTCCTCGCCGAGGACCGCTGCAACCCCGGCAGAACCGGTGAACCCGGTCAACCACTGCAGGCGGCAGTCGTGCGGCGGCACATATTCACCCTGGTGGGCGTCGGCACGCGGAATCAGAAACCCGTCAAGGCCACGGCGGGCGAGTTCGGCTCTGAGAAGCGCTGCATGCGGCGCTCCGCAGGAGGGATCGCTGAGATCGTCAAATGTCTGGTACATGCGGGACACGGTAATTTGGCCGCTGCAACGGATCAAGCGGGATAATTCATTCCGGTCTGACCGATCCGAAGAAAGTTCCACCCCCTTTATCGCAGCGCAACAAATCATTTCGCATATGCGAAGAGCGCAGGGCAGTCATGCGTCTTCAGGCCTACCTGAATCAGGCAGGAAGGGGCATATAAGGATCAGAAAATAAAAAGACGTTTCTCCCTAGGGAAGCTCTTGTACCTCCATAAAGGGAATGATCACGATGACCATCAAGACAACCACTTCGACCCGCGCCGGCGGCAGCTTCATGCGCCGCGCTTTCGATCGCATGATCGAAGCCCGTTCGGTTCAGGCTCGCCGCTATGTCAACGGCTACCTGCTGTCTCTGGACGACGCAACTCTGGCAGCCCACGGTTACGACCGTGACAGGCTCGAGCGTGAAGGCGCTTCGACCAGCGCATTCTGAGGCCTTCGGTCTCCGCAAACACCACTGTGCACCCGTAAAGGCCCGCCGGATTTTCCGGCGGGCCTTTTTCCTTGCGATTCTGCTCGCGCCTGGTTCAGGCCGTTTTGCGGCCGCGCACCAGTGTCAGGGTCAGCCAACCGTCCTTCTGGCGGCGCCTGTCCAGGACAAATCCCTGACACCGGTAGGCGAACAGGATCCTGGGACCGTCCTCGATGCGCAGGCCCGACAGGACCAGCGTCGCGGTGCGGGTCATGCGTTCGCCGATGGATCTGGACATCTTCATCAGCGGCCGCGCCAGAATGTTGGCGATCACGAGGTCGAAGGGCCCATAGAGGCGAAATCGCCTGTCTTCCATGCCATTGGCCGTGAAGCCGCTGATCAGATGCGACGCCCCGTTGAGACGGGCGTTCTGAAGTGCCGTGCGTGTTGCCACCGGGTCGATATCCGTCGCCAGAACACCCTGACGGCCCTTGAGCGCGGCCGCGATGGCCAGCACGCCCGTTCCCGTCCCCAGATCGAGAATGCTGTCATATTCGCGCAGGGACAGCAGCCTGTCGATTTCCTCCAGGCACCCCGCCGTCGTGCCGTGATGGCCGGTCCCGAAGGCAAGCGCCGCCTCGATTTCTAGGCCGATGGCCCCCGGCGGCACCTTGTCCCGGTCATGCCCGCCATGCACGACGAACCGGCCGGCCCGGACCGGCTTCAATCCCTCGAGGCTTTTTTCCACCCAGTTGATATCCGGCAGTTCCTCCGCTTCAAGCGGTGCGGCGAAGGCATCGGCGCCGACCCGGTCGCGCACCGTCGCGGCGGCTTCATCCGGCTCCATTCCGAAAAGAAGGATTTCCGCGGCCCATGTCCGCCCATCCGCAGTGACCTCGTAAATGGTCACAGGATTGCCGTCGTCTTCAAATGCGCGTTCCAGGATTTCCGAAATCCGCTTGGCTTCGAGTTCTTCGGCAGTGATCCGTACCCGGATGGTTTTCATGTCCGCAATTGCCTTCGGTGATTGGCTTCAAGGCGAGCGGTATACCGGCAAGCCGCGCCCTAAACCAGCGAATCAGGTCCGAAAGACTGGTCAATTCGGTGCAATGCCCCATTTTTCGCTTGAATAGAGAGGAATTGAGCCATGCAGGGCGCCACCGAAATCATCCGCCTGGTCACACTCTTGCGCGTTTTGGCAGTGATGCTCCTGAGCGCCGCCTTGATGACGTTGGCCGCGTTGGCAGCTTCCCAAAAGGAGGCCCTGTTCGAAGCGTTGAAAACCGCGCCGAGCGAGATCGAAGCCGAGAAGATCGAAAACGAAATCTGGAAATCCTGGTTCGAGGCAGCGCCGAATCCCGAGATACAGGCCAGGCTCGAAGAGGCCATGAGCCGCCGTCACGCCTATGACCTGGCCGGTGCACGCGCGCTGCTGGACAAGATCATCACCGAAGCACCGGACTATGCCGAGGGCTGGAACCAGCGCGCCTTCGTCCTGTTTTTGCAAGGAAATTACGAAGCCAGCCTGGAGGATATCGCACGCGCGCTCGCGTTGGAACCACGCCACTTCGGTGCCCTGTCGGGAAAAGCCATGATCTTCATGACCCTTGGACGTGTGAAACTCGGCCAGCAGGCCTTGCGTGAAGCCGTCGAAATTCACCCCTACCTCAAGGAACGCACCCTGCTGGTCCAGCCCGGTGGCGTGGATCTTTAGCCTCAGCCATCTTCCGGAGCGGCCTTTCGCCCTGCTTTGTCCGGCCTGGGACCTTCGGCGACGGGCAGGGTGAGGCGCACCGTAAGACCGCCACCGGCGGTGTCCAGCAGGTCGAGACGGCCCGAAGCCGCTTCCGCGACCGCCCTTGCCGTCGGCAGCCCCAGACCGAAGCCCGTGCCTTCGCGGAGCTGGCGCGCCGCGTCACCGCGCTCGAAAGGTTCAAGCAGGCGCACCCGGTCGGCCTCGGCGATCCCCGGACCATGGTCGATGACGTCGATCCGCACGGTGTCGTCCTTGCGACAGGCACGAATCTCCACATCGCGGGCGTAATGCGTGGCGTTGTCGACCAGATTGCACAGGGCGCGCGTCAGCTCGGTGGTGCGCGCCTCAACGGCCAGACCGGCCTCGAAGCCAAGCGTGACCACATGCCCGATATCCGCATACTGGTCGGCCAGGGACTGAAGAAAGCTGGGCAGATCGATCCGCTGGACAGGTTCCGAAGTGGCGCCGTCGCGCAGAAAGATCAGCGCGGAATCGAGCTGTTGCTCCATCTGCTGGAGATCCCGGAGGCTCCGGTCGCGAATCTCGCCCTCTTCCAGAAGATCCAGGCGCAGCCCCAGCCGGGTCAGTGGTGTCCTCAGGTCGTGGCTGACGGCGGCGAGCATGCGTGTCCGCTTGTTCAGAAATTCGTCGATCCGGAGCTGCATCCGGTTGAACGCGTGAGCCGCGGCGCGCACCTCGCGCGGGCCGGCTTCGCGGATCGGCACCGGCGCGGTGGAGCTTTCCCCGAAATGCCTGGCGGCTGATGCCAGGTCCGACAGCGGGCCGACCAGACCCCGGGCGGCCCAGATCATCAGGCCGCAGAAGGTCAGCGCCAGAAATCCGAAAAACAGGAAGAAGGGCATTCCCAGAACGGAAGGTGGTGGGGCCCGCAGGCCCCATTCGGCGGCAACAAGCGCACCGTCCCTGAGCCTGACATAAATCAGCGGTCCGGAATTCTTTCCGCGCAACCCGGGACCGACGACGTGTTCAAGGCGCATCCCGAGCAGCGTATCTCCGGTCCGGAATGGACCGTACCGGGCGCCTTCGCCTCTAACGTCGGGACCGGCGAGAACCTCTTCGCCGACCAGTTCGATCGATATGTCGGGAAGATCGGTCCGGAGCGCTTCGAGCACCGCCCGCCGGTCCTGCGCCTCGGTTTCGTTCAGCTTCCCGATGGCCACACTGACGAAATGGCTGGTCATGATCGAAAGATTCTGGTCGAGACGCTGCTTCAGAACAAAAATGACCGCCGCACCGACGATGATCATGAACAGCCCGGAAACGGCCAGCAGCACCAGGATCTGGTGCAGCATGCTGTCCGGCCAGAGCCGGTTAAGCAACCGCTTCATCCCGCGCCACCGGAGCCACGAATTCGTAACCGCCGGCACGCACCGTTCGAATGAACTGGTAGGGCGCTCCGCCCGCCTCGAGCTTAGACCGTAACCTGCTGATCAGGATGTCGATATTGCGCCCGTTGGTCGCGCCGAACTGGCCGTATGTCAGCTCGACGAGCTGTTCCCGGCTCAGAACCCGGCCACCGCGTTCCACCAGAACCTGAAGCAGGTTGAATTCCGCAGGGGTCACGGACACGAGTGCTCCCCCGCAATTGTGCAGGGTCCTCAGCCGGCAATCCATCTGCCACGATTCGAAATGCAGCATCCCCACAGCGGCCGGAGCCGCGACGGACCCGAGTTCGACACGGCGAAACAGCGCGCGCACCCGGGCGATCAGTTCCCTCGGACTGAACGGCTTGGGCACATAGTCGTCCGCCCCCACCTCCAGCCCGACCACACGGTCGATATCCTCGTTCTTGGCCGAGACGATGATGATCGGCACCGAGCTGGTCGCGCGCAGGCGCCGGCAGATGCTGATGCCGTCCTCGCCGGGAAGCATCAGGTCAAGCAGAACGAGATCGACCCGGTTGCTGGCCAGCAAACGGTCCATCTCGATTCCGTCACGCGCCAGCGTGACCTTGAAATCACTTGAGACCAGATGCCGTTTGATCAGCAATCCGATTTCGGAATCGTCCTCGACGACTAGGATGTGTGACGGTCTGTGCATGGCAGGACCATATCCCTTTTCAGGCCGGATTTTCAGCCGTTTCGCGAGGCCTGTATTCCGGAAAACTGTTTCTGTCTGTTTCTCGTAAAATCAACGGAAACAAACCGAAAACTGCGGCCCGCGAGAGTTAAGATGCCGTTAACCTTTCCGGCGCCACCGTCCCCGAAGTATAGGCGTATCAACCCTTTCACGGAGTGAACGAACATGCAAATCGGTTCAATGCCAATGATGCCGCCGGGTGGCTCGCCCCGGGACCAGGCGGTCAACAGCCTGAGCGCGCAGGTCGAAGCGGGCGAAATTTCCGCCGACGATCAGGATGCGATGCTGGAAGCGCTGGACGCGATCCATGCCGAACGCATGGAGTCCGGCCCGCCGGAGCAAGGCAGCACACCACCGACCCAGGAAGAGATGCAGGCGAATTTCGACTCGATGCTGTCGGAACAGGTCGAGGCCGGGACCCTGGATCAGGAGCAGGCCGACAAACTGGCGGACCTGTTCGAGGAAGGAGAGCTCGGCGGACCTCCTCCGGGCGGACAGAGACCACCTCCCGGCGGCGAGACAGAAGACCTGATGAGCGCGATCCTGTCCCAGCTTCAGAGCGGATCGGCCTATGACGGCTCAGGCGAACAATCCGTCTCCAGCGTCGCGTCCCTGTTGGCTGATTACACAGCCTGACATGCTGCGGAGCGCCCCTGCCCCGGCTCAAGTCGGGCCGGCAGGAGACAAGACTCCCGCCATCCGGTGACAGCAGCACATCCACTGTCACCCGACCGCCGCTTTCGGGAAGCCGGCCGCCTCCTGGCGGCCGGTTCTGTTTTTCGTCGTGGGCTTTTGCTTCGGGGAACAGGGACTCGAAACGACGCCGGTTTCCGGCTCAGTGCCGCTCGACAAAACTGTCGATGACCTTCTTCACGCCCGCCTTTTCGAAATCGATGGTCAGCTTGTTGCCTTCGATCAGTCTGATGGCGCCGTAGCCGAACTTGATGTGGAACACCCGCTCGCCGACAGAATACTCCGACGGCGTGTCGCTGACGGATTTGGCGACCAGTTCGCCCTCGATCGTCAGCGGCCCCTGGCGCTTCGTGCGCGCGGATTGCTGGCCGCGCCCCCCGCTGTCGGAGAACCCGTCAGAGGCTTGCCGGGCGCGCTGTGCCCGTTTCCAGCCCGGCGTCGAATAGCTGCCCTTCTCGAAAGGATCGTGACTGTCGAAACGGGACGGACCGTAACCACCGCCGGCATACCCGCCATAGTTCGAGGAAGGTTCGCCGATCTCGACATGTTCCGGTGGCAATTCATCCAGAAAGCGCGACGGCACGGTCGATTGCCACAGGCCGTGAATGCGCCGGTTGGAGGCAAAATAGAGTTTCGCCCGTTTTTTCGCGCGCGTGATGCCGACATAGGCCAGCCGGCGCTCTTCTTCCAGCCCGGCGCGCCCGCTTTCGTCCAGCGCGCGCTGATGCGGAAACAGCCCCTCCTCCCATCCGGGCAGAAACACCGTGTCGAACTCAAGACCCTTGGCGGAATGCAGCGTCATGATGGAAACCGCATCGGAAGCATCGGCACTGTCCCGGTCCATCACGAGGGAAATGTGTTCCAGGAACCCCGCCAGGGACTCGAACTCCTCCATGGAGCGGATCAGCTCCTTGAGGTTGTCCAGCCGCCCGGGAGCCTCCGCAGACCGGTCCTGCCGCCACATCTGGGTATAGCCGCTTTCATCGAGAATGATTTCGGCAAGCTCGGTATGCCTGATCTGATCGAGCTGACGCCGCCAGCGCTCGAAGTTGTCGAGCACGGTCTTCAGGGCGTTGCGCGGCTTGGGCTTCAGCTCTTCCGTGTCGATCAATTGACTGGCGGCCTGCATCAGCGGAATGCGCTCGGCACGGGCGAGGCCATGCACCAGTTTCAGCGTCGCGTCGCCGAGGCCGCGCTTCGGCGTGTTGACGATCCTCTCGAACGCCAGATCGTCCGCCGGCTGCGCAACACAGCGGAGATAGGCCATGGCGTCCCGGATTTCCATGCGCTCATAAAAACGCGGTCCGCCGATGACCCTGTAGTTCAGCCCGAGTGTGACGAAGCGGTCCTCGAACTCGCGCATCTGGAACGAGGCCCGCACCAGCACCGCCATTTCGTTCAATGCGTGCCCCTTTGCCTGCAGGGCCTCGATCTCGTCGCCAATGCTGCGCGCCTCTTCCTCGGAATCCCAGACCGAGGCAACGGCCACCAGATCGTGGTCGGGCTCGTCGAAATCGGTGAACAGCGTCTTGCCGAGACGGCCTTCGTTGAAGGAGATCAGATGAGATGCGGTTGCCAGAATATGGCTGGTCGAGCGGTAATTGCGTTCCAGACGGATCACTTCCGCGCCCTTGAAGTCGTGCTCGAAGCGCAGGATGTTGTCGACCTCGGCCCCGCGCCAACCGTAGATCGACTGATCGTCATCGCCGACGCAGCAGACATTCGGGTTGCCCTGGGCCAACAGGCGCAGCCACAGATACTGGGCAATGTTGGTGTCCTGGTATTCGTCGACCAGCATGTAGCGGAAACGCCGCTGATACTCCGCAAGGACGTTCCGGACGGCTCTTGAACAGGGTGATCACGTGCAGAAGCAGATCCCCGAAATCGGCCGCGTTCAAGATCGAAAGACGTTCCTGGTATTGCTCGTAAAGCTTGCGGCCCTTGCCGTTGGCGAATGCGCGCGCCTCTCCCTCGGGCACCTGATCCGGGGTCAGGGCACGGTTCTTCCAGCCGTCGAGCATCCCGGCGAAGGCCTTGGCGGTCCAGCGCTTGTCGTCCAGCCCCTCGGCCTGGATGATCTGCTTGATCAGGCGGATCTGGTCGTCCGTGTCGAGAATGGAAAAACTGGATTGCAGGCCCACCAGTTCGGCATGCTTGCGCAGGATCTTCACACAGATGGAATGGAAGGTGCCGAGCCAGGCCATGCCCTCGACATTGCCGCCGACAAAGCCCGCGATGCGTTCCTTCATCTCCCGCGCGGCCTTGTTGGTGAAGGTGACGGCAAGGATCTCGAAAGGGCGCGCCAGACCTGACGCCAGAATATGCGCAATCCGGGTGGTCAGAACGCGGGTCTTGCCCGTTCCCGCTCCGGCCAGCACAAGCAGCGGACCCTCCGTAGTTTCCACGGCAAGCCGCTGCTCCGGGTTCAGTCCGGTCAGATAATCAGGCGCCCGCCGGGCTGCCATCGCCCGCGCGGCGATCCCGCCTTGCGGGCGCACAGGTGCGGGAGCCGGCTCCGCCCTGGTTCCGACAGGCTGAAAAGGATCGTCAAATGGATCGTCATACCCGTCCGGGTCTGCCATGGTTTACTGGTCCGGTTGCCAAGAGGTCTTTGCGAGAACATTATAGCAACAAAGCGGCGCTGGCGAGGCGCAGATCAGGGAATTGATGGGGACAAGACGTGGTGGCCGTACCGGAAACCTGAAGCCATTGACCGGCGATACTTGCTCACCGCACAGATCTGCAAGGAACGTCTTTGGTGAGGACTGAACTGGGTGCCGTCGTTTGAACAGGTTTCGGAAAGGCCGTGACACCGCTTGTCCCTGCCGGTCGAGTTCCGCCTTGTCGAGGCGGGTGTCAACCAACGGCCAGTCCAGGACCAACACATTCAGCACCGCAGTTGATGCATACCGTAATTTAGGCGGCCACGGCAAAGGCCGGCGTCCTGATGACGCCGGCCTTTGGTATGTCTGCAATGCTATGGCAGGCGCGGCCTGGTTCAGGCCACCTGTTCGCGCACTTCGCCAAGGAACTGATTGACGGCCTGGGAAAGATCCGCAGCCACCAGGCCCAGTTGTTCGGCGGACTGGCTCATCACCTGCGACTGGTCCCGGGTCTGATCGATCGAACTGGACACTTCGGCAACATTCGAGGCCGCCGAGGTGGCACCGTCCGACGCGAAGGTGATGCTCTGGGTGATTTCGCTCGTTGCTGCGCTCTGCTCGTCGACGGACGTTGAAATGGTTTCCGACACCGACTGGACTTCCTGGATCCGTTCGACAATCGACCGGATGGCGGCAACCGACTTCTGGGTCGAGTTCTGAACTCCGGTGATCTGGCTCGCGATCTCGTCGGTCGCCTTCGCCGTCTGCGTGGACAGTTCCTTGACTTCCGCGGCAACCACTGCAAAGCCCTTGCCGGCTTCACCCGCACGGGCGGCCTCGATCGTCGCGTTCAGGGCCAGGAGGTTGGTCTGTTCCGCGATTGCCCGGATGATTTCGACAACCTCGCCGATCTTGTCCGCAGTTTCCGCGAGAAGCGAAATATCCCGGTCCGCCGAGATTGCGGTTTCGGACGCATCTGCAGAGATTTCCGTGGCGGAGTTCGCCTGCCGCGAAATTTCGCCGATGGAGGCGGACAGCTCGGCGGCGGCTGACGCCACGGTCTGAACGTTGGCGGTCGCCTGACCGGTGGCGGCATCGGCAGCCTTGGCGCTTTCGTCGGCATGCATGGCGATCTTGATCATCTCGCCGACACTGGACCTCATGCCTTCGGTCTCCGTGGAAAGCTGTTCCTGGATCGTCGACACCGAGGTTTCGAAATGGTGGATGGCGTTTTCCAACTGCTCGGCGCGCTTCTGGCGCGCTTCCCGCCTTGCCGCTGTCTCTTCCTCCATCTCGCGCTGATGGCGGAGATTGTCCCGGAAGACTGTGGACGCACGGGCGATATCACCAATTTCGTCAGGTCTGTCCGTGTCCATGATCACGACATCCAGATCGCCGTCGACCAGGCTGGTGACACTGTCCCGCTGCCGGCTCAGGGTATTTGTGATCGAACGGACCTGCCAGATGACCAGGGCAAGCGTGGCAACAACAAAGACAACTGCAAGGACCGAAAGCCAGAAAACCTGCTGTGAAAGCCCGGCGACATCCGCATCGGCGGCCGCTTCCGCCCTGTGAATGAGTTCATCGGAGAACTTCTTCATGAGGTTCAGCCGTTTGGTTGCCATGGCAAACCACACCGACCCCTCGACACCTTCGGCATCCAGCGTCTGAGGCAGAGCGTGGATCAGATCACGCCAGGCCAGTGCCTGATCGACATCGGCTCCCGTGACCATCTTCTTCCAGAGTTCTTTCTGTTCGGGAAGTGCAACCGATTTGAACTCTTTCAAAAAGGCACTTTCCCCGCCGTAGTTGGTGAGGACCGATTTGTAGATCGTTGGATCGACCTTGCCGGTGGCGTTGAACTCGTTCAGCAGGGCCGCACCCGTCGCCCGTTCCAGCCCGCCGGCCTCCATCGCTTCGACAATCGTCAGGAAAGGCAGAAGTTCCGCAGTTATTTCTTTGGAAGGGCTCACCTCCGTTGTAAGACCGACGACATGGATCAGCTCTTCCACTTCGTGCGAATAATGCTTGAGAACATCCTTCACCTGAAGTTTCTTCCCATCCACTTCCTTGCGAACTGTCGTGATCTTGTGCACTTCCTCGGCGACATGATGCAGATCCTTGATGAGGTCGTCGTCGCTGAGTTCCAGTGATGCCAGATGGTCGTCGAATATCTTGAGCGCGGCATCCGTATTGGAGCGTTGCGCTTTCAGCTTGCCACCGAGGCCGGAGTCATAGTCGTTCTTGATCAAGCTGACAGTCATGCCGCGTTCTTTTTGCAGCTCGTGCACCAGATTGCCGGAATCTTCGGCAATTCTCGTCATCGGCCGCATAAACGAATGATGCGACAGCTCGACAGCTTTTTCATAGACACTGAACGCTGCGAAACCCATTAGGGCAATCATCGGTACACACGCAAGAACCGCGACTTGTAGCCTGATACGTTTCATGGACATCGCCCTCCGGGAAAAAATAACTCTCCCGAAACTGTACGGAACCCATTACTCAATCTTTAAATCACCGTGTGAAATAATTAAAAATCGAATTTTTTGGGGCGCACATCAAGTTAAATCAATGCACGATTGAAGATGTACGCAATAAGAACATTGTAGTTTTTACTAGTTTCAATTTACTGAGATTATCGTGACGCCAAACGTTCAAAATATCGACCTGCTTCCGGGACAAAATACAGGCTCAACAGCAAGCGGCAGCCTCATGCGCCGACCAGATCGAACCAGTCATCCTCGGAAATCACGTCGACCTCCAGCTCCGCGGCCTTTTTCAGCTTTGAGCCCGCGCCGGGCCCTGCCACGACGAGATCGGTTTTCTTCGACACGGAGCCGGACACCTTGGCGCCGAAACGCTCGGCCATGGCCTTGGCCTCGTCCCGGGTCATCCGTTCCAGTGACCCGGTGAAAACGACGGTCTTGCCGGCGACGGGAGATCCGGACGCCTCGATCTTTTCCGCATCCTTCGGGCTCACCTGCGCCAGCAGTTTGTCCAACTGCTCGCGGTTATGGGCTTCAGCGAAAAATTCCACCAGCGCCTCGGCAACGATATGGCCGACCCCGTCGATGTCGTTCAGCTCCGCCCAGGCCTCCCCGTTCGGATCACGGGCCGCCTGCATGGCCTGATAAAAGGCATCCCAGGACCCGTAGGCCCGCGCGAGCAGCTTGGCATTGCCCTCGCCGACATGACGGATACCGAGCGCGAAGATGAAACGGTTGAGATCGATGGACCGGCGTGCATTGATGGCTTCGAACAGGTTCTTTGCCGAGACCGCCCCCCAGCCTTCACGATTGCGCAACTTGGTCAGGGACTGCTTGTCCCGCTCTTCCAGAGTGAAGATCTCCGCCGGCGTTGTCACAAGTTTTTCCTGGTAAAACGCATCGACCTGTTTGTCGCCGAGGCCTTCGATGTCGAAGGCATTGCGCGAAACGAAGTGCTTCAGCTTTTCCGTGGCCTGCGCCGGGCAGATCAGACCGCCGGTGCAGCGACGTATCGCGTCCACCCGGCCGGTCTTCTCGTTTTCCTCACGCACGGCATGGCTGTCGCAGGCGGGACACACCGTCGGGAACTCGTAGGGCTTCGCGTCCGCAGGGCGCTTGTCCAGATCGACATCGACAATCTGCGGGATGACATCCCCGGCCCGCTGGATCCTGACCGTATCGCCGACGCGCAGGTCCTTGCCTTCCCGCAAAGGTTCGCCATCCTGGCCGATGCCCTTGATATAGTCCTCGTTGTGAAGCGTCGCATTGGAGACGACGACACCGCCGACGGTAATCGGCTCAAGCTTCGCGACGGGCGTCAGCGCGCCGGTGCGGCCGACCTGGATCTCGATGTCGTTGAGGATCGTGAAGGCCTGTTCGGCGGGAAACTTGTGCGCGATCGCCCAGCGGGGCGAGCGCGAAACGAAGCCGAGCCGTTCCTGCAGGTCCAGCCTGTCGACCTTGTAGACAACACCGTCGATGTCATAGTCGAGCTGCGCCCGGCTTTCCTCGATGCGGTGATAGACGGCCAGAAGCTCCTCGACGCTTTCACAGCGCTTCATCAACGGGTTGATCTGGAAACCCCACCTGCCGAGACATTCAGCCATGGCGAACTGGGTGTCTTCCGGCAGCGCGCTCATCTCGCCCCAGGCATAGGCAAAGAACCGCAGCGGCCGGGAGGCCGTGATTTCGGACTTGAGCTGGCGCAGCGACCCGGCGGCCGCGTTGCGCGGGTTTGCGAAGACCTTGCCGCCATTGGCCTCCATACGCTCATTGAGCGCCTGAAAGTCCTTGTTGGCCATATAGACTTCGCCGCGCACCTCGACCACATCCGGCACATCCGACACATCGCCGCTGAGCCGGGCAGGAATATCGCCGATGGTCCGGGCATTGGCGGTGACGTTCTCACCCGTGGTGCCGTCACCGCGGGTGGCCGCATAGACCAGCACGCCCCCCTCATAGCGCAGCGACAGGGACAGCCCGTCGATCTTCGGTTCCGCCGTCACCGCCAGAACACCCTGCAAGGGATCGAATTTCAGGAACCGGCGGACGCGGCCGACAAATTCCCGGACGTTGTCATCGCTGAAGGCATTGTCCAGCGACAGCATCGGCACCCGGTGGGTGATCTTGCCGAATCCGGAAGCCGGCGCCGCCCCGACCTGGCCGGACGGGCTCTCTCCAAGCACCAGCGCGGGAAACCGGGCTTCGATCCGCGCGTTGCGCTGCCGCAGGGCATCGTAGTCCGCATCGGAAATGACGGGGTCATCTTCCTGATGATAGCGCCTGTCATGTTCGGCGATTTCCGCCGCCAGCCGTTTCAGCTCCCCCCGGGCTTCCTCCTCGGTGAGGCTGTCAACATCGGTTTGGGCAACTGGGGTGTCAATCATGATGTCTTCACGGATTTTGCCGGCGCATGGGAACGGATGGTTTCATGTATCATCCGGATACCGGAACCATAAGGCATGCTCAAGCGTTCTTGTCACAACCTCGCGGCAATTCTGCCGCCGGACAGAGTTTGAACGACAGGAGACTGAAATGGCTTTCCAGGACCGTGACACGCATGGTGCAGCGACATCGACCGGCAGCAGCGCAGGCTGGTTCATGGCGGGAGCCCTTGTCGTGGCGCTCATCGCCGGCGGCCTGTTCTACTTCAACGGCTATTTCACGGAAGACGACGACCTCAGCATCGAGCTGAGCCTGCCGAAGCTGGACGCGAACTGAAATCATCCGCATCGGACTTGAAACATGTGCCGGTTGGCTTGAACACCCAACCGGCACTGTTGTGCGGCGTGTCAGACGCCCCTATCGCGCCTGGCGATGCTCCGGTTGAGCCGTATTCCGCAACCGCCAGGCCGGGGCAATCAGGCGCGTCGCCGTCACTCACCGACCGTCAGCAGCCTGCGCGCCGCCGCCCGCGCTTCTTCCGTTATGACGCTTCCCGCCAGCATCCTCGCGATTTCCTCGCTGCGGTGATCGGCATCGATACGCTGGACCCGTGTCGCCACGCGATCCGGTTTCAGAGCTTCCTTGGCGATCAGGAAATGGCCCTCCGCCCGGGCCGCAACCTGCGGCGCATGCGTCACCGTCAAAACCTGAACACTGCGTGCCAGGCGCGCCAGCCTCAGGCCGATGGCTTCCGCCACCGCCCCGCCGACCCCGGTATCGATTTCGTCGAACACCAGCGTCGGCGCTGAGCCCTTGTCGGCCAGTGAAACCTTCAGAGCCAGCAGGAACCTGGAGAGTTCGCCTCCGGACGCAACCTTCATCATCGCACCGGGCCGGGTGCCCGGGTTGGTCTGGACGTGGAATTCCAGCTGGTCGATGCCGCTGCGGCCCCGGCTGCCCGGGTCGCTGGTGAATTCCACGATGAATTTCGCGCGCTCCAGCTTCAGGTCCGGGAGCTCGGCCTCGACGGATTTCTCCAGCGCCCTGGCAGCACGCGCGCGTCTGGAAGACAGTGCGGCCGCCTTCTTGTCGTAGTCCGCGCAGGCCTTGGCCGCCGCGTCCACCAGGGCCGCCAGCCGGTCCTCCCCCGCGTCGAGATCGGCCAGATCAGTGGCCATGCCCGCGCACAGCGCGGCCAGGCCATCTACCGGAACGGAGTATTTCCGCGAGGCGGCACGAAGCGCGAACAGCCGCTCCTCGACACTCTCGAGTTCCCTGGGATCGAATTCCGTCTGCCGCAGTGCATTTTCCAGACCGCCCCGGGTTTCCTCCAACAGGTCCAGCCCCTCCGCGAGCGTGCGCACAGGCTGCGCCAGCAGATGCGGCACCTGGTCGGACTTGCGCTCCAGACGGCGCAACAGGCTGGCAAGCTCGGGTATGGGGGACGCCGAGCCATTGAGGGTCTCGAACGCCTCGTTCAGATCACCTGCGATCTTTTCAACCTGCATCATGTCCGTCCGGCGGGCGGCGAGCTGGTCTTCTTCTCCGGCCTCCGGCTTCAGTCCGGACAGTTCCTCGACCGACGACTTGAGATAATCGGCTTCATTGCGTGCCGCCGCGATCCGGCGCTCATGGTCCGTCACGGCTTTTTCGGCGGCCTTGTATGCGGCGAACGCACGCGAGACCGCCTCCACATCGCCGCTCAGCCCCCCGAACACATCGATCAGCGCCCGGTGGCTCTCCGGATCGACCAGGGCCCTGTCGTCGTGCTGACCGTGGATTTCGACGAGCAGACCACCTGCCTGGCGCAACAGGCCGGCACTGACCGGCTGGTCGTTGATGAAGGCACGGGTGCGGCCATCGGCGGTCTGTATCCGGCGCAAAATGATGTCGCCGTCATCGTCAACGTCGTTTTCCTTGAGGAAGACCCGCACCGCATGGTTCGCTGCCACGTCGAACACCGCCGTCACCTGCCCCTGGGCCTCGCCGTGCCGGACAAGGTCCGCATCGCCGCGCGCACCGAGCGCCAGCGAAAGCGAATCCAGAAGGATGGATTTTCCGGCGCCGGTTTCGCCTGTCAGAACCGACATGCCCGCGGCAAAATCAAGATCAAGGCGGTCAATCAGGACGATGTCACGAATAGACAGCGTGACCAGCATGAAAGGAAGCTCCCATAAGTTCTGCGCGGCCCACCATATAGGAGGTCCGAGCAGTCTTGCCAGAGACCGTCAGGGCATTTCAACGTCTATCGTGATCCGAGGGGCTAAATACTTTTAAAGGCACGGCTGATCCAGCTGCCACTGTCCTCTGTCGGCTGAAGGCCACCCTTGTTCAAAAGAGCGTAGGCATCCTTGTACCACTGGCTGTCGGGATAGTTGTGCCCCAGCACCGCAGCCGCCGTTTGCGCCTCGTTGACCACCCCCAGCGCGTAATAGGCTTCCGTCAGACGGAACAGGGCCTCTTCCACATGCCGTGTGGTCTGGTAGTCGACCACAACCGTCTTGAACCGGTTGATCCCGGCGATGTAGTTGCGTTTTTCCAGGTAGTACCGCCCGACCTGCATTTCCTTGCCGCCGAGCTGGTCCTTGACGACCCGCAGTTTCTGTTCCGCGTCCGGCACATATTCGGACTCCGGAAACCGCTGAATCAGCTCGTTGAAAGCAGCAGCGGATTTGCGCGTCACGCCCTGATCGCGCGTGATGTCCGGCATCTGGCGGAAATAGGCCTGGCCGGCCAGATACAGCATGTAGGCGGAGTCCTCGTCACCCGGGTAAAGCGTGACGAAACGCTTCGCCGCGGTCACGGTCTCCGTGTACTTGCCGCGCGTGTAATTGAGATACGCCAGGTTCACCAGCGACTTCTTGGAATACTCGGAATAGGGATACAGCTTGTCGAGTTCTTCGAACTTCTGGGTCGAGTCGCGCAGCTTGCCCTGGGCACGCAACGCCAGTCCCTCATTGAAAAGGACTTCAGGAGGCGTGTCGTTGAGCGCAAGCTCATCCAGATCATCCTTGCCACCACAGCCCACAAGCGCGATCGGCACGGCCAGAACGGCCATTTTCAGGAAAATCCTGATGCGTCGGGTTCTGCTGACTTCAGAACCGGTTTCCATTCCGTTCACGCCTATGCTCCCGGGCAGTAGCAGCCCATCGACCGCGAATACCGCAGCCTTCCAATTTCATCGACAGGAGTGTTTAACGGAGTTTGCCTGCCCCCGCCACGTCCTGATCGGCCATGTGACGGTTTTTTTAAGCAATTTTATGGCAAGAAGGCCGAATTCCGCTGAATTGAAATATGCCAACTCCGACGCCCGGCCGGAAAACGGCCGTCAGGAAACGTCCGGACCGAAGGCCGCCGCGGCAGCCAGACCGCCCTTGTCCACCTGTCCAACCTTGCGAAAACCCGGAGATTCGACCAGCTCGAACGCGCTGGGATCCTCGAAAAGCTTCACCAGAATGGCATGATTCATCTTGTGCCCGCCCTTGTAGGACCGGTAGAGGCCCAGGATCGGCAGTCCGGCAAGAGCAAGATCGCCGATGGCGTCGAGCGCCTTGTGGCGCGCGAATTCGTCCGGCCAGCGGGTGCCTTCCGGGTTGAGCACCTTGTCTTCGGCAATGGCAACGGAGTTTTCCAGGGACGACCCGAGCGCGAAGCCCATCTTCCAGAGCTGCTCGACGTCCTTCACGTAACCGAAAGTCCGGGCACGCGACAGGTCCTCGCGGAACACGTCCGGCGTGATGTCCGCGGCGTACTGCTGACGGCCGATCAGCGGCGTGTCGAAATCGATGGTGATGTCGAACCGCGTCCCGTTGTAGGGATGCAGCTCGCACCATGCGGTGCCGTTATCGACCCGGACGGGCTTCCGGATCTTGAGGTAGCGGCGGCCGCGATCCAGCTTTTTCAGGCCGATCTGTTCGATCACCTCGACAAATGCTGAACTGCTGCCGTCCATGACCGGCATCTCCGGCCCGTCGATCTCGACGACCAGATTGTCGACACCCATGCCAAACAGCGCGGCCATCAGGTGCTCGACGGTTGCGACCCCTTCATTCGAGGGATCTCCGAGGACAGTGCAAAGGGCGGTCGCGGAAACCTTGCTCCAGAGAGCCGGAACTTCAATCGTGGAATCCTGATCCGTGCGGGTGAACACAATCCCCACACCAGCTTCGGCGGGTACTAGGCTGATCGACGCGGGCTTGCCCGAATGAACACCGATCCCGCTCAGGGTCACCTGATCGGCAAGCGTGGTCTGTCGGTCAACATATGTGGTCATAAACCCTGCCCTTCCGGTTTGCGGTCAAAAAGGTCCGAATTCGCCCAAGCGAAGTTACGGTTCCTTAACGATCCCGCGATGAAGGGGAAGATAGTCCTGTTCTAGGGCAGAACGAAATAAAGCTTTATTACGGTTTGTAACGATCCACACAAACGCAAGGTATTGATTACAAACAGAAAAATCTTTCCTGTAACAAAACAGCCCGGAGCGTGAACTCCGGGCTGGGCAATCAGGGAAACAGATCGCGTTTTGATTCAGTTGGCCTGGCGGCGCAGGAACGCCGGGATTTCCAACTGCTCGTCTTCACTGGCACTGGCAGGCTTGGGCGCTGCACGGCCCGTGCCGTCGAGCTGGCCAGCGGCCCCCTGCGAAGCGGCACGCTGTTGCGGTGCCCGCGTTGCCGGTTGCATCTGAGGTGCCGGACGGGGAGTAACAGGCGCTGCGGACGGCTCCATTTCCTCGTCTTCCTCACGGCGGCCGAGACCGCTGGCAAGGCGCCGCAAAAGCCCCATCGGCCGGCGCTCGTCGTCCTCGTGATCGCCGAGTTCCGCGTGATCCTCATAGACCGGAGCCGGTTGAGGCTGTGCGGCAGCCCGTGCAGGTGCGGCCGCCTGCGAATCGGCCGGCGCCGTCTGCTGGGCCAGGATTTCCCGCTGGGCAATCGGCGGAAAATCCTCGACCCTAGGCATACGCGGTGCCGGATTGTGTTCCGCAGCGACCGGCGGGATATAGGGCTGGCTGACCGGCGTGTCGTCCACGACGGCGGCCGGCCTTTCCTCCTCGATATCCATCATGGAGGCCTTGCCTGTCATCGAGGCGCTGGCAGGCTGCACCCTCTTGATCTCGACATCGGGATCGCTGGCCACGGAAACCGTCTGCTGATCCGGCAGGGCCAGTTCCTTTTCCAGGGATGCGACGGCTTTGGCGGCGGCATCCTCGGTGCGGGGCTTTGGCGCAGCCGGAGCCGTCCGTGCGGTTGCGATTTCCGGAGTGCGGCCTGCAGCCGGCGCGTCGGATTTCACGAACTGTGTGGCGGCGGCGGACTGAAACGGAGCGGCCAATGCGCCCTCCTCCCGGTCGATGCCGGTTGCCACGACGGAGACACGGATGATGCCGTCCAGCGTTTCGTCGAAGGTCGCGCCCAGAATGATGTTGGCGTCGGCATCGACTTCTTCGCGAATGCGGGTCGCCGCCTCGTCCACCTCGAACAGCGTCAGATCGTTGCCGCCGGTGATGGAGATGAGCAGGCCCCGAGCGCCCTTCATCGAGGACTCGTCGAGAAGCGGGTTCGCGATGGCGGCTTCGGCGGCCTGCTGCGCACGTTTCTCGCCGCTGGCCTCACCCGTTCCCATCATCGCCTTGCCCATGGACCGCATCACGGAGCGCACATCGGCGAAGTCGAGGTTGATAAGGCCTTCCTTCACCATCAGGTCGGTGATGCAGGCAACGCCCGAATAAAGCACCTGGTCGGCCATCGCGAAGGCGTCGGCGAAGGTGGTCTGCGCGTTGGCGATCCGGAACAGGTTCTGGTTCGGAATGACGATCAGCGTGTCGACATTGCGCTGCAATTCATCGATGCCGCTGTCGGCGATCCGCATGCGGCGGGCGCCTTCGAACTGGAACGGCTTGGTCACCACGCCGACGGTCAGGATGCCCTGTTCGCGTGCCGCGCGGGCAATCACCGGAGCGGCCCCGGTACCGGTGCCACCGCCCATGCCGGCGGTGATGAACACCATGTGCGACCCGGACAGGTGATCGTTGATCTCGTCGATCACTTCCTCGGCAGCGGCGGAGCCGACTTCCGGCTGCGATCCGGCTCCAAGACCCTCCGTGACGGCCACACCCATCTGGACGAGGCGTTCGGACTGGTTCATGGCCAGCGCCTGGGCATCCGTGTTGGCGCAAACGAAGTCGCACCCCTGGAGACCCGCAGTGATCATGTTGTTGACGGCATTTCCGCCCGCACCGCCGACGCCGAAAACCGTAATCCGCGGCTTCAGCTCCTGAATGTCGGGCATCTTCAGGTTGATGGTCATATTATCCTCGCGACCCACTGGCGCCCCCGATACGGGAGAGGCCTCTTCTTCCCTAATTTCTACTGCCGCTGCCGGCAGATCCGATTCCTGGCTGTCGTCTTCTTGGCTCATCTCGTCAGAAGCTTTCCCTGATCCACTGCCCCACACGGGACAGATAACCAGATTGACCGCTCCACCCGGATCGACGGTTCTTGTGTTCGAACTGTTCGATCTGGGCGACCTGCGGATAAATCAGGAGGCCGACCGCGGCGGCGAATGCCGGTCCTTTGGCAGCCTCGGGAAGACCGGCGACGCCTAGAGGCCGGCCAAGACGGACGTTGCGCCCCAGGATGTGACGCGCAACTTCTCCAAGACCCGTGAGCTGGCTTGCGCCTCCGGTCAGGACGATCTGCTTGCCGACACGTCCGGCAAATCCGGACGCCGTCAGCCGATCTCTCACGAGTTCTAGGATTTCTTCCACACGCGGCCGGATGACCCGGGTCAGCGCCGAGCGCGGGATCTGGTTCGGCAGGTCGCTGTCGCTTTCCAGCGGCGGCACCGTGAGCAGGTCACGGTCATCCGAGCTGGAGCTCAGCGGCGAACCATAAAGCGTTTTCAGGCGTTCCGCGTCCTGGAGACGGGTCGCGAAGGCGCGGGCGATATCGGTCGTGACGTGATTGCCGCCAACGGCGATCGCATCAAGATGAACCATGTGCCCGTCGACGAAGACCGACAGCGTCGTGGTGCCGCCGCCCATGTCGATACAGGCCACGCCGAGCTCGGCCTCATCGTCGACAATGGTCGACAGGCCACTGGCGAAGGGGGCCGCCACCATGGTTTCCACATGCAGGTGGCCACGGTTGATGCACAGTTCGAGGTTGCGCACCGGCGGGATTTCCGCGGTAACCACCTGCATCTCGACGCCGAGCTTGTTGCCCATCATGCCGCGCGGATCGCGAATGCCCCGGCTGCCATCGAGAGAATAGGAAATCGGCAGGGCGTGGGTCACCGCCCGCCCGTCCGTGATCGAATGGCTCGAGCCGGCCGACAGGACCCGCTGGATATCGGCTTCCGAGACGCTGTCACCGGCCAGGGGCACGCTGGCACTGTAGATCTCGCTCTGAAGCCGGCCGCAGCTCACGTTGGCGATGAGCGATTCAACCGTCACACCCGCCATGCGCTCGGCGCTGTCGACCGCCTGCCGGATGGCCTGTTCGGCCGCATCCATGTCGACGACGACACCCGACTTGATGCCGCGCGAGCGCTGATAGCCGTAGCCGAGAACCTCGACCTTGTGCGAGCGGCTGGACAGGATCGACATGTCGTCCCGAGGCACCAGTTTGGCGATCAGGCAGCAGACCTTCGTCGATCCCACGTCCAGCACGGACATGATGACCGAGCGCCGGCTCGGCAGCGGCCGCATTCTGGGCAGGTACAGGTGGCTTCCGGAACGGCTCATGTGTCCCGCTCCTTCCTGCCGGACCGGCCCTCGCCGCCGGTCATGATCTTGCGTTCTTCGGCGGCTTCGTCAGACAGGCGGACCGTGATACGGTCCGCAAGACGCATGTCGATCGCAACGATATCGCGTGACAGAAGCCCGCTCTCCTCATCCATTTCCACCAGATCGGCCAATGCCGCATCGATATTGCCCTCGGGCAGCCGGATTGAAATGCCGTTCTCCAGTTGCAGGTCCCAGCGCCGGTCGGACACCAGGAACGCGGCACGAACCCGCGGCCGCAGGGCCGGCACGTTTTCCAGCGCGGTGTTGATTTCCGTCGCCCGCCGTTGCGCCCCGTGATTGACCACCAGCAGCAGATTGGCATAGCGGCCGTCGACTTCGTCGGTGATCACGTCGCCTGATTCGTTCACGATCGAGACCAGGTCTCCGCGCTGCCACAGAGCATAGGGAACCCGTTCCTCGATATTGATCTGCAGCGTGCTCGGATAGAGCTTCATCACGGAGGCGTTCTTCACCCAGGCCATCTGGTCGAGGCGTGCGCGCGCGCCGGCGGCATCGAACAGGGCGAGCGACGTGCCTTCATGGATCTCGAGGGCTTCCAGGATCTGGAACTCGTTGATTTCACGTTGGCCGGACAGCTTGACCGCCTCGATCCCGAAGCCTGCCGCAGACAGCAGCGCATCGGAGACCAGGCGACCGTGGCCGCCTATGACTATTCCATAACCAATTGTTAAGGTTAAGAAACCCAGAGCAGCAGCCGATCCCGTCCACCGTGGCAGATGGGCCAGCCGACCGGCCGACCGCCAGACCGGCTGACGGTGCAAACGCGCGACACCACGCCCGCGCGGAGCCAGTTCGGCCTCCAGCGGGGTCAGTAAGTCCCGGGTCCTTTTGCGTGCTAGCGACAGCAACTCGCGTCCTCAACCATCCAGCTTACCAGGTCCTTGAAACTCATTCCCTTGTGGGCCGCCATTTCGGGCACAAGGGAAGTCGGCGTCATGCCTGGCTGCGTGTTCACTTCAAGACAGATCAGGTCTCCGGTCCCGTCCTCGCGTTCATCGAACCGGAAGTCGGCTCTGGAAACGCCACGGCATCCGAGAGACTGATGTGCCTTGACTGCTAGTGTCTCAATGGTTTGGTAAACAATCGGTGAAATTTTCGCAGGAAGAATGTGTTTTGAACCGCCCTGTGCATACTTTGCGTCATAATCGTAGAAGGCCTGCCCCTGGGTAATGATATCAATGACGCCGAGGGGCCTGTCATCCATCACCGCACAGGTCAGCTCCCGCCCCCTGATGAATTTCTCGCACATCAGAACCTCGGGAAACGGCCAGTCCCCGCGGCTCAGCTCCTGTGGCGGAAACTCTTGATCTTGCTTGACAATCAGGACACCGAAGCTCGATCCTTCATTGATCGGCTTGAGCACGTAGGGGGGCGCCATGGGGTGGTCGCGCAGGATCTCGCTGCGGCTCACAACCACGTGATCCGTTATCGGAACACCGGCCGCCGCCATCACCGCCTTGGCCTTCACCTTGTTCATGGCCAGGCTCGAGGCCATCACGCCGGAATGGGTGTAGGGGATGTTAAGAAACTCTAAAATTCCCTGAACGCAGCCGTCCTCGCCGAATGGACCGTGCAACGCATTGAAGACCACGTCGGGCTTCAGATCCTTCAACACGGCCGAGACATTCCGGTCCACGTCGATGAGGGTGACCCTGTAGCCGGCCTCCTCCAGCGCCTTGGCGCATTCGGCACCGGTGGACAGACTGACCGGGCGCTCGGCGACCCAGCCGCCCATCAGGACGGCAACATGTTTCGCGGCCATTACGCTGGCTCCCCCTGTTCACCTAAAAACGGTTCGATCTCACCCTCGGGCCCGAACGCGCCCAGACGCTTGATTTCCCATTCCAGCCGGATACCGCTGTGCTTCAACACCCGCGCCCGCACGGTCTCTCCCAGCAGTTCCAGGTCATGGCCGCTCGCATTGCCCGTGTTGATCATGAAATTGCAGTGCATCTGAGACATCTGCGCACCGCCGATCGTGAGCCCCCTGCATCCGGCGGCGTCCACCTCTTTCCAGGCGGACGTGCCGGGCGGGTTCTTGAACGTGGAGCCACCGGTTTTCTCCCGGATCGGCTGGGCCTTTTCCCTGTGGGCAACCACATCCGCCATCTCCTGGCGGATTGCGGCCTCGTCCCGCGGCACGCCTTCAAACACGGCGGCGGTAAAAACGAGGTCCGCAGGCGCAGCCGAATGGCGATAGGCATAGCCCATGTCGGCGTTTTCAAGGACGACACGAGCGCCGTCCCGGTCTATGGCCGTGAGTTGCACCATGCGCTCCCGGGTTTCGGTGCCATGGGCGCCCGCATTCATCCTGAGCGCGCCGCCCAACCCCCCCGGAATTCCTGTGTAAAACGCAAACCCCCCGAGCCCTGCGGCAGCGGCGGTTTCCGCCAGCCGTTTGTCGGGAACCGCCGCACCGGCACGAAGCCGGTTGCCGCCGATATCCGTGACCGCGCCGAAGCCCTTCGCGCTCAGCCGGACAACAATGCCTTCGAGCCCGCCGTCGCGCACCAGGAGGTTCGACCCCAGCCCGACCGGCAGAACCGGAATCTCGCGGGGCAGCTTCTTCAGGAACGCGGCCAGATCGTCCTCGTCCGCCGGCTGAAACATCAACTGCGCGGGCCCGCCCGTGCGGAGCCAGGTCACGGCGGCAAGCGGCTGGTTCGCCGTCAGCCTGCCACGAATGCCTTCGGACAATTGGGGTAGCCGCTCAAGCAGGTCCGGGAAACTCATCAACTGGCCTCCCTTAAAGATCTTCGAGCTGTTTCGGCAACGCATAGGCCCATTGCGTGATGTTGCCCGCCCCGAGACAGACCACATAGTCGCCCGGCTCCGCGATGTCATTGACGGCCCCTGCCAGCTCTTCCGGCCCCTCGATGGCCCGGACCTGCCGGTGTCCGCGTGTTTTCATGCCCGAAACCAGATCGGCATGACCGGCCCCCTCGATCGGCTGCTCGCCGGCGGCATACACAGGCGCGATGATCACCGCATCCGCATCGTTGAAGCAGTTGGAAAAGTCGTCGAACAAGCTGTGCAGCCGGGAATAGCGATGCGGTTGCATGACCGCGATGACCTTGCCCTTGGCGGATTCGCGGGCAGCATGCAGCACGGCCCTGATTTCCACCGGATGATGCGCATAGTCGTCGAAGATCTCGACACCCATCACTGTGCCGGTATGGGTGAAGCGGCGTTTCACGCCTCCAAAGGCGGAAATGCCCTTCCTGAGATTGTCCGCCCCGACGCCGAGTTGGGACGCCACCGCAATCGCCGCGGTGGCGTTGGCGACGTTGTGCAGGCCCGGCATCGGCAGGACAAGGTCTCTCAGCTCGGTGACTTCCTGACTGCGCCGGTCCCGGATGGTGACGGAAAAGATCGACTTGCCTCCATCCATGGAGACATCCGTGAACCGCACGTCCGATTGCGGGTTTGTGCCATAGGTGACGACCCTGCGGTCCTCGATGGTCCCGATCATGGTCTGGACCTCCGGATGGTCCAGGCACATGATGGCGAAGCCGTAGAAGGGCACGTTCTCGACAAATTGGCGGAATGCCGCCCGCACGCCGGCAAAATCGCCGTAGTGGTCCAGGTGCTCCGGATCGATGTTGGTGACGATGGCGATATCGGCCGGGAGCTTGACGAAGGTACCGTCGCTTTCATCGGCCTCGACCACCATCCAGTCGCCCTTGCCCATACGGGCGTTGGTGCCGTAGGCGTTGATGATGCCGCCGTTGATGACGGTCGGATCAAGCCCTCCGGCGTCCAGCAGCGCGGCGACCATGGATGTGGTCGTGGTCTTGCCGTGGGTGCCGCCGACCGCGATCGCCTGCTTGAAGCGCATCAGTTCGGCCAGCATCTCCGCGCGCCGCACCACCGGGATCAGCTTTTCCCGGGCGGCAACCAGTTCCGGATTGTCCTTGCGGATCGCGGAGGACACCACCAGCACTTCCGCATCCCCGAGGTTGTCCGCCGAATGACCGACCGTTACGGAGATGCCGTTCTGGCGCAGACGCTGGACATTGGCGTTTTCCGCCATGTCCGACCCCTGCACTTCATAGCCCAGCGTCTTCAGCACCTCGGCAATGCCGCTCATGCCGATTCCGCCGATGCCGACGAAATGGACCGGTCCGATATCCTGCGGCATCTTCATGGCCGGTCTCCTTGTGAATTCGATACTTTCTCGACCAGATCGGCCAGCCGCTTCACCGCGTCCGGCCGGGCAACGCTGCGCGCCTGTCTGGCGGCCTCGATGAGCAGGTTCGGAGCGTTCATGAAACGCTCGAGCTCGCTGGCCAGGCGGGCCGGGAAAAGGTCGGCCTGCGGGATCGGCCATCCGCCGCCCACTTTCTCCAGCACTTTCGCATTCGCCGCCTGGTCCTGATCAAGCGCACCGGGCAGCGGCACCAGGATCGCGGGCCGGCCGAGAACGCTGAGTTCGCTAACGGAAGAAGCGCCGGAACGGCAGATCACCAGTTGGGCCTGAGCGATGCGCTGGGGCATGTCCTGGAAGAACGGCGCGCATTCGGCCTGAACACCGAGCTCGTCATAGGCAGCCTGCACCCGGTCCATGTCTTCCGGCCGACACTGCTGCACCACCCGTAGCCGTGCCCGGGCCTCCGGCGCAAGCTTTTCAAGCGCCGGCGGCAGCAGGTCCGAAAAGAACCGTGCCCCCTGGGACCCGCCGAACACAAGCAGCCTGAACAGCCCGTGGGTGTCCGGAGGCGTATAGAATATTTCCGAAGCGTTCAGCACCGCGTCCCGCACCGGGTTGCCGGTCTCCACGAGCTTGTCCGTGAAGTCTTCCGGCAGGTTGTCCATGGGCAGGCTGGTCGCAATCGCGGTCACGCCTTTCGCCAGCAGCCTGTTGGCCCGCCCCATGACACCATTGGCCTCGTGCAGGATCGACGGGGTGCCGGTCAACCGCGCGGCGAACATCGGCGGAAAGGTCGGATAGCCGCCGAACCCCGCAACCACATCCGGTTTCAGCGAACGGATCACCTTGCGGGCCTGCACCGTTCCCAGCAGCAGGCGCACCGCCGTCCTTGCCAGTGCTACGGGATTGCGCCCCCGCAGGGTTTCGGAAGCGATGATGTGAACCTTGCGCGCGGGAAAGGCGCTGCCGTATTTGTCCGCCCGTTCGTCGGTCGCAAGTTCCACGATCCAGCCGCGCCGGATCAGCTCGTCGGCGAGCGCCTGTGCGGGAAAGAGGTGGCCGCCTGATCCGCCGGCCGTCAATAAAACTGTCTTGCTCATGGAAACCGATCAGAAAACTTACATCAGGGACGAGGGTGAAAGCCGGCTCACGGTGACAACGTCACCCCGCGACGGCTGCGGTCGTCTGCGGGTGAGCGCCAGGATGGCGCCGGCGGTCATTGCGGACGACAGCATCGACGACCCCCCATAGGAAATGAACGGCAATGTCATGCCCTTCGACGGCATCAGATGGAGGTTCACCGCCAGATTGATGGTCGCCTGCAGGCCGAAGAGAACCACCAGTCCCGCCGTCGCCAGACGGCTGAACGCATCCTGGTCGCGGCTTGCATGTTTCAGGCCGCGCAGCACGATGAAGGCAAAGATCGCAACCAGCAGCAGGCAGACGATCACGCCGAATTCCTCACCGACGACGGCGAAGATGAAGTCGGTGTGGCTGTCCGGCAGAATGCGCTTCACGGTGCCCTCCCCCGGACCTCGACCGAACCAGCCACCGGCAAGAAAGGAATCCCTGGCCGTGTCCACCTGATAGGTGTCGCCCGAAGCCGGATCGAGGAACCGGTCGACACGGTTGGTCACATGCGGCAGGAAGGCATAGGCGGCGAACAGCCCGGCCACGCCAATGGCCCCAAGCGCCATGATGATCATCCAGGAGATGCCGTTCAGGAAGAACAGCCCGGCCCAGACCATGCCAAGCAGCATGGTCTGGCCGAAATCCGGTTGGGCGATCAGAAGCGCGGCGCAAATGGCGAAAAGCACGAAAGCGAACAGGACCCCTGGAACCTCGCGCCGGCGACCGCTTTCCGACAGCAGAAAGGCAATCAGGATCACGAAGGCGGGTTTCAGGAATTCCGACGGCTGCAGGGAAAACCCGGCCAGATAGATCCATCGGCGTGCGCCCTTGGCCTCGAACCCGACGAACAGGGTCGCGATCAGGAGGACCAGCGACACGACAAACACGATCAGCGCGGCCCGGCGGATCACGCGCGGTGCCATCAGCGACCCGGCCAGCATGATCATGATGCCCGGGATCAGGTACATGGCCTGACGCTTGACGAAGAAAAACGTATCGACGCCCAGCCGTTCGGCCACAGGCGGGCTCGCGGCGAAGGACAGCACCACTCCGCCGACCATCAGCAGACCGAAGGCGGCCAGCATGTAATGATCCACGGTCCAGAGCCATTCGGCGAAGCGGCTGCGGTCAGCGCGCGAAACCATGTCAAGCGACCTCCTGAGTGTTGCCGGCGTCAGGCAAGGCACGCACCGCATCTACAAAAGCAGCGCCCCGCAATTCGAAATTCGGGAACTGGTCGAAGCTCGCGCAGGCGGGCGACAGCAGAATTGCAATCTCCTCGGCGCCGTCTTCGGCGGCTTCGGCGGCAGCATCACGGACCGCCTGAGCCAGGGTGCCGCTGACCGCGCAAGGCACGCGGTCCTCAAGCGTCTTGGCGAAGTCTCCGGCGGCCTCGCCAATCAGAAAGGCCTTGGCGATCTTCGAAAAATATTCCTCGAGCGAGGAAATGCCGCCTGCCTTGGCCCGGCCGCCCGCGATCCAGTAGATCCGTTCGAAGCTTGCCAGGGCCCGGGCCGCCGCATCCGCGTTCGTCGCCTTGCTGTCGTTGATGAACAGCACCCGTCCCTGTTTGGCGACGACCTCCATCCGGTGATGGAGCCCCGGAAAGGTTTTCATCGCGGCCGCAATATCGGCGGCCGGACGTTCCAGGGCGCGCAGCGCTGCAAAGGCGGCGGCCGCATTCTGGCCGTTGTGATCCCCGCGCAGGCTGTCGATCCCGCCGAAGTGCGCGACTTCCGTCTGCGACGCGCCATGCGCCTCGATCAGACGGCCGTGCCGGGCGTAGATCCCGTCCGCGAGTTCGCGTTCCCCGGCAATGCGGCAGACCGGTTTGCGCGCCAGTTCCAGCCGGTCGGCAATCGCCGATGACAGCCCGTCATCGACGCCGACCACAGCAACCTTCGATCCGGCGACCAGACGCTCCTTGATCGCGGCATAGTGCTCCATGGAGCCATGCCGGTCGAGATGGTCCGGCGACAGGTTCAGGTGAATGCCGACGGACGGGTCCAGGGACGGCGTCAGGTCGATCTGGTAGGACGAGCATTCGATCACGTAATGCCGGCCGGGCTGCGGCGGCTCCAGCTCCAGGATCGGCGTGCCGATATTGCCGCCCATCTGCCCGTCAAGCCCCAGTTCCTTCAGAAGATGAGCCACAAGCGCGGTGGTGGTCGACTTGCCGTTGGTCCCCGTGATCGCGATCAGCGGCGCCGCCGGACAGAATTTGCGCCGCTCCCGGCAGAACAGCTCCACGTCGCCGATGATCTCCACCCCCGCATCGCGGGCAAGTTCCACGGACCAGTGCGGCGCCGGATGGGTCAGCGGCACGCCGGGGGCAAGCACCAGCGCGGCAACCCCGGACCAGTCGAGAGCGCGCAGGTCAAGGGTCTCGATCCCTTCGGACACCGCCTGCTCGACGCGGGCCTGATTGTCGTCAAAGCACACCACATCGGCACCGCCCGCCCTCAGCGCACGCGCCGTGGCCAGTCCGGATCCGCCCAGTCCGAACAGGGCGACCTTTTGATTTTGAAATGTGGTGACCGGGATCATGGACTTACCTCAGCTTCAGCGTGGCAAGGCCGATCAGGGCCAGAACGACGGAGATGATCCAGAAGCGGATCACGACCTGGCTCTCGGTCCACCCCAGTATCTCGAAATGGTGGTGGATCGGCGCCATCCGGAACACCCGCTTTCCGGTCAGCCGGAATGAAATCACCTGCACGATCACGGAGACCGCTTCCAGAACGAACAGACCGCCGATGATTGCCAGAACGATCTCGTGTTTGGTGGCCACGGCAATGGCCCCGATCATGCCGCCGAGCGCGAGCGAGCCGGTATCGCCCATGAAGATCGCCGCCGGTGGCGCATTGAACCACAGGAAGCCCAGTCCGGCGCCGATCACGGCACCACAGATCACCGCGAGTTCACCCGTGCCGGACACATGATGGATCTGCAGATAGCTGGCGAAGACCGCATTGCCCGAGAGATACGCGATCAGGCCGAAGGAGGCGCAGGCGATCATGACGGGCACGATGGCCAGACCGTCGAGCCCGTCGGTCAGATTGACCGCATTGCCGGCTCCGACCATCACGAAGGCAGCGAACGGAATGAAGATCAGTCCGAGGTTGAGGGTGAATTCCTTCAGGAAGGGAAAGGTGATGGCCTCCGAGTATTCCGACGTGTCCAGCAGCGTGACCGCATAGGCGGCAATGGCCGCGATCAGAAACTCCAGCCCCAGCCGCGCCTTTCCGCCGAACCCCTTGTGGGAGGACTTGGTCACCTTGAGGTAATCGTCATAAAAACCGATGCCGCCGAACCCGAGCGTGACACCGATCACCACCCAGACGTAAGGATTGGACAGATCCGCCCACAACAGCGCGGCCATCAGCGCCCCGGACAGGATCATCAGCCCGCCCATCGTCGGCGTTCCCTTCTTGGTCAGAAGGTGGCTCTCCGGCCCGTCGGAGCGGATCGGCTGGCCGTGACCCTGGCGAAGCCGGAGGCTGGCGATAATGCGTGGTCCGAACAGAAACACGAAGAAAAGGGCGGTCATGATCGCGCCGCCGGTCCGGAAGGTGATGTAGCGGAACACGTTCAGTGCCGAAACCTGATCCGCGAATTGCCCCAAGAAATAAAACATAAGTTGCCCCTTATTCCGCTGCGATATCGTCCGCAGGCGGGTATTCTTTTTTCAAGGTCTCGACAAGCGGACCCATGCGGGTTCCGAGCGATCCCTTGATCATCACCACATCGCCGGCCCTGACGTCGTTCAGCAGCACCTCGTGCAGATCCTTCGCGTCCTCGCAGTAATGCGCGCGCAGATCGTGCGGCAGGTCCTGCCAGAGCGCGTGCATGTGCGGCCCGGCGCAATAGACAGTGTCGATTCCGGCTTCGGTGATCGGCTGCAGCAGTTCGGCGTGCAGCCGGTCGGCATCGGATCCCAGTTCGCGCATGTCGCCGAGAACCGCGATCTGCCGACCGGGCCGTGTCACCGGCGCTTCGCCGAGGACGGCGAGCGCCGCGCGCATTGAGGCCGGGTTGGCGTTGTAGCTTTCGTCGATCAGGACAACGTCTCCGTCGGGCAGCGGCAACCGGGTGACCTCGCCGCGCCCTTTGGGTGCGCGCATGGTATCGAGGGCCAGACCGGCTCTTGCCAGATCGGCTCCCAGTTCCACCACCGCGGTCAGCACCGCCAGGCTGTTCTTGACCAGATGCCTGCCCGGCGCGCCGATCTTGAAAGTGATCTCGTTGCCCAGTATGGACGCATCGACGCTGGAGCCGGCCGGATAGCTGGCCAGCTTCTGCACGTGGCTGTCCGCGGCGGGATCCTCACCGAAAGTACGGATTGTCGATACTCCGGCGGTGGCCGCCAGGAACTTCAGCAGATCGTACTGGCGATTGTCCCTGTTGAGGATGGCAACGCCGCCGGGCTCGAGCCCTTCGAAGATCTCCGCCTTGGCCTGAGCGATCTTTTCCACGCTGTCGAAGAATTCCAGATGAACCGGCTGCACCGTCGTGATGATCGCCGCATGAGGACGCACCATCCTGACCAGCGGCGTGATTTCACCCGCATGGTTCATGCCGACTTCGAAGACCCCGTATTCGGTGTCCGCGGGCATGCGCGCCAGTGTCAACGGAACACCCCAGTGATTGTTGAAGGAGGCGACCGAAGCGTGAACCTTGCCGGAAGGTGCCAGCGCCAGCCTGAGAGCTTCCTTGGTACCGGTCTTGCCGACGGATCCGGTGACCGCGACAATACGGGCGCCGGTTCTGGCACGCGCGGCGACAGCCAGGCCGCGCAGGGCCTCCATCGGATCGGCGACCACGACATACCGACCGTCTTCGGGCAGCTCCGCCAGGCGATCCTCGGCGACCAGGGCAACCGATGCGCCCGCCTCCAGAGCCGCTGCGACGTAATCATGGCCATCCAGCCGGTCACCCCGGATCGCAACGAAGGCTTCGCCCGGTTCAAGCGTCCGGCTGTCGATGGATATTCCGGTAATGTCCGCACCGGCATCGCCCCTGGTGCTGCCACCGGCAGCTTCGACAAAGGCATCCAGGGTCCAAAGCGGGTCGCTCATGTGTTTCCTTCAAGACTGATGGCGCGCCTGACGGCTTCGTGATCGGAAAAGGGAATCACTGTGTCGCCAACAATCTGGCCCGTTTCGTGACCTTTTCCCGCAACACACAGGATATCGCCGGACCGGAGGCGCCGGACGCCTTCCGCGATCGCTTCGAAACGGTCGCCGATATCGAGCGCTCCGGGCGCGCCCTCCAGAACCGCCTTGCGAATGTCTTCCGGTTTTTCCGAACGCGGATTGTCGTCCGTGACGATCACAAGATCCGCATGCCGCGAAGCCGCAGCACCCATCAACGCCCGTTTACCGGAATCGCGGTCGCCGCCGGCCCCGACCACCACTGAAAGAGTGCCTCTGGCGAAGGGTTTCAACGCCGCCAGGGCGTTGTCCAGCGCGTCCGGTTTGTGCGCGTAGTCGACGAAGACAAGTCCGCCCCGCCCGGTTTCTCCGGCAAGTTCAAGCCGTCCCGGCGCGCCTTTCAGGTTTTCCAGCGCGCGCAGAACCGCCCCCGTATCGAGCCCGGCGGAGATGGCAAGCCCCGCCGCGACCAGCGCATTGGCAACCTGGAACCGCCCGATCAGCGGCAAGGTTACCTTGTATTCGCCACGGGCCGAAATCAGCGTCAGTTCCTGGCCCGCCCCGACAGGCTTCAATCCGGCCAGCTTGAGATCCTTGCCGGATTCCCCCACGGAGAAGACCGGAAGGCCGCGCTTCGCGGCCTCGGCCAGCACCCGGTCGGCGTATTTTTCACCTGGATCGACCACAACGCTCGCGCCCAGGGGCAGCAACTCGGAAAAAAGCCGCAACTTGGCGCGCAGGTAGTCCTCCATGGTCGGATGATAGTCCATGTGGTCCCGGCCAAGATTGGTGAACGCCGCAGCAGTCAGGCGCACCCCGTCGAGCCGGTGCTGGTCCAGCCCGTGCGAGGAGGCTTCCAGAGCCACGTGATTGACGCCTTCGCGCTTCAGCTCCGCAAGGAGACGGTGCAAGGAGACGGGGTCGGGCGTGGTCAGCCCGCCATAGGTTTCGCCACCTGGCTTGACGACACCGAGCGTACCGAGGCTCGCGGCCGGATGGCCTGCGGACTGGAATATCTGGCGAACGAAATGCGCAACCAACGTCTTGCCCGCGGTGCCGGTCACGGCAACGATCGTGTCCGGCTGGTTTCCGTAAAACCGCGCCGCCATCCAGGCAAACGCCTGACGCGGTTCATCGGCGCCGATGATGGCGGCCTTTGCGCCACAGGAAGCCCTTACCGTGTCAACGTCGTCGCTTGAGCATAAAACAGCAACAGCCCCGGCCGCGACCGCGTCCGGGACAAACCGCGCTCCATCGACCGACGCCCCCTTGAAGGCGGCGAACAGAAAGCCGGGCTGCACCTTGCGGCTGTCCGCCGTCAATCCGGAGATTTTCAGACCGTTCGCCGCTTCAGGCACGAAGAGGCCGGCGGCCAGATATTCAAGATCCATGTGTACCGATCATCTGCTGTGCGTCGTCCTGGCATTGAGCTTTTGAAAAAGACCGGAAATCGGCTGCGACCCCGCCAGCATTCAAAGCCCGTCACGTCTCCTTAATAGGAAATCTCGATTGGTTCATCCCCCTTGCCGAAACGTGGCATCACACCGAGCATCGGCGCGGACCTGCGAATGATCGCCCCGGTGACCGGCGCTGCGTTGAGACCGGCGGTGGCGCCGATGCCTTCGCGCTCGGATTTCGGCTCGTCGATCACGACAAGAACCACGTAGCGCGGATCGTCCATCGGAAAGGCGGACAGAAACGAGTTGCGACGCTTGTTGTTGACATAGCGGCCATTCTCGATCTTTTCAGCAGTGCCTGTTTTCCCGCCGACCGTATAGCCCGGAACGTCGGCCCTGCGGCCGGATCCGGACAGGACGTTCAGGCGGAAAAGATAGCGCATCATCCGGCTGACTTCCGGAGAAAGGACTTGTTTGCCAAGCTTTTGAACGTCGTCCTGCCCACGCGGCAGGAAGGTCGGCGGCAGCAGGATCCCGCCATTGACCACCGCAGCCGCCGCAACGGCGGTCTGCATCGGGGTGACGGACAGGCCATGGCCGAAGGAAATCGTCATCGCGGCAAGTTCGTTCCATTTCGGCGGCAGCAGCGGGGCAGCGTTTTCCGGCAGCTCGGTGTCGAGGCGCTTGGTCAGATGCAGACGCCCGAGGAATTCCTTCTGCCGCGCGACCCCGGTCGCCAGCATCATTTTCGCGGTGCCGATGTTCGAGGAATAGATAAAGATCTCGGGCACCGAGAGGATCCGGTTTTTCCCGTGGAAATCGGTAATGGTCTTTCCTGCGGCCCGGATCGGGCGCGTCGCGTCGAAACTGTCATTGATGGAAACCGCGCCCGAATCCAGCGCCATTGCGGTGGTAAACGACTTGAACACAGAGCCCATTTCAAAGACGCCTCCGGTCGCCCGGTTCAGACGGTCTTTCTCAAGCGCCTGCGACCTGTCGTTCGGATCGTAATCGGGCAACGAGGACATCGCCACCACCTCGCCGGTCTTGGCATCCAGCACGATGCCGGCAGCGGCGATTGCCTGGTAGCGCTCCATTGCCTTGACCAGTTCGTCGCGCACCACATGCTGCACACGCAGGTCGACCGACAACCGCACGGATTCCATGCCCCGGTCCGACGTGAAGCCGAGGGACTGGAGATCGGCCAGCCACGCATCGTCGATATACTTCTCGATACCCGCCAGTCCCTGATTGTCGACATTGACCGAGCCGACGATGTGACCGGCCGTCGGACCGCCCGGATAAAACCGCTGGTTTTCAGAAAGGAAGCCGATGCCCGGCACGCCAAGATTATGCACGTCCTTGGCCTGCTGCTGCGTCAATTCCCGCTTCAGCCAGACAAATCCGGCCCCGCTTTCCAGCCGGCGGCGCACGAGCGGTTCATCGAGTTCGGGCAGAACCCGGATCAGCCCCTCGACCGCCTCGTCAACATCCAGGATGCGCCGCGGCTCCGCAAAAAGCGACGCTGTCTTGATGTCGGTCGCAAGGATCTCCCCGTTGCGGTCAATCAGGTCCGGACGCGATGCCGAAACGGAATCCTGCGCGGAGATCCAGGCACGCGAAGGTGCCTCTTCCATCTGCGCGAGCATCACCAGCCGCCCCCCGATCGCCAAGTAGACACAGGCGAAAGCCAGCATGGCGACATAGACGCGCGATTTCACCGCACTGGAGGAGACCGAACCGCGCACTGCCTTCGGCTGCACGCGCCGCACCTGAAGAAAACTTGCCGGTTCACTTACCGTCGTCATTGTCAGCTCCTCACCGGATCACCGTGGACGAGCCGGCGTAGCCACCCATCTGATTGCCGCCGATCGGCTCAAGCATGACCGGACGGGCCGGCAAGTCTTCCGGCGTCACGATCTGCTTCACATCGAGCGCATCGAGCTGCAGATAATCGTTGTAACGTTCGACCAGAGACTGCAGACGGTCGGGCTTGTTCAGCAGGCTCCATTCCGCTTTCAAATGCCGGATCGCATCGCGCTCCTCGTCGATCCTGCGCTGGAGGTCGGCCACTTTCTCGGCAGACTTCGTCGCCGCAAGCTTCATGTCGTAGACGGTTGCCGCACCGATCACGACCGCCAGTATGAACAGGATGTTCAGCGTCCGAACCATTTCAGCCCCCTAGTCCGTGAAAATCCGCAAGACGCGGCACACCCGCGGCATGAATGTCCAGCACCCGCGCAGGCGCCGCGGTCCGCCGCCCGGCCCGAAGCTTCGCCGAGCGCGCCCGTGGGTTGCTTTCGGTCTCGTCCGAAGCCGCCTCGACCGCCTTGCGTGTCAACAATTCGAAAGTCGCCGGCGGCACCTCCGCCTCCGGCATGTGACGCGACCCGCCGCCACGGGTCTTCGTCCGGTCCTGAAAGAACCGCTTGACGATCCGGTCCTCCAGGGAATGGAAGCTCACCAGCACCAGGCGCCCGCCGGGCTTCAGGATGCGTTCCGCGGCGCCCAGCGCCTCGGCTGCCTGATGCAGCTCGCCGTTGACGTAGATGCGGAGCGCCTGAAAAGTCCGGGTGGCGGGATGAATCTGGGCTTTCTTCGGCGACCGGCCGAGCACCTTCTCGATCAGGTTTGCGAGTTCCAGCGTGCGCGAGAACGGCTTTTCCTGGCGCGCCCTGTCGATGGCATGGGCCACGGTCGTGGCCCGCTTTTCCTCGCCCAGAAGGCCGATCACCCGGATCAGGTCCTTCACGGGCAGTTCGTTCACGACATCGGCGGCGGACGGACCGGCCTGCTCCATGCGCATGTCGAGCGGTCCGTCACGCATGAAAGAAAAACCGCGATCGGCCTCGTCCAACTGCATGGAAGAGACACCGAGATCGAGAACAACGCCGTCCGCGCCTTCGAACCCGCTTGCCCTGACATGCGCGTCGAGCGCGGCGAACTGACCAGGCACCAGGTTCAGGTTGCCGTTCGCCTTGTCGACCAGGTCCTGCCCACCTGCGATGGCATCCGGGTCCCGGTCGATACCGACAACCCTGGCGCCGCGCGCCAGGATCGCCCTTGTATATCCGCCCGCGCCGAACGTGCCGTCGACAACGACCTCTCCCGGTTGCGGATCGAGCCAGTCCAGAACCTCCGACAGGAGAACCGGCACATGACGCCCAGGTCCGCCTGCGGCAGGATCTGCGTCTCTGTCGCCTGGCGCCATCATGCCGGCTCTCCTCCGGAGGAAGCGGGGTCAGACCCCGACAACATCGCAAGCGCGCGCTTTTGGGCCTCTGCGCGATACTCGCGAAACTTCTGTGGCTCCCAGATCTGGAATTTGTAGTTCATGCCGACAAATGTGACCTGGTCGGTGATGCCCGCATGGTCCCGGATCATGTCGGAAATGGTGATGCGGCCATCCCCGTCGATGCGTGGATTTTCACTGGCGCCGAACAACGCCACGGCCAGCGCATCGTGATCCGGAGACAGTTTCGCGAAGGCTTCGGACCGTTTGTTGATCTCGTCAAGCAGATCATTGCCGCCCGCGTCGACCGCATCGCAATGGGAAGATGCAATGCAATAGAGGCCCTCGAACCCGTCTCTCGCCAGCACCGCACGGAAGGATGCAGGGATCGAAACACGACCCTTGGCATCCAGCCGGTTGGTAAAGTGAGAAACAAAGCCGGCCATAAATTCCCTCGAAGCGGGTCCCGCCCGTTCAGATCCCCTGAAGCCTGCCGCGTTCCATCGAACGCGCCCAGAACGCTCCAACCCGTTTGAATAGACCGGCGTCCCGACCCCCGCCGATCACGACAGGCCGTCCGCTGGTCTCGTTACCCTGGAATGAAAGAAAGGCCGGCTATCCGCCAGGACATGCAATTTGCGAAGACGACCGTTGCCGAGCCGTTAAACCGCTGCCCTGAGCCCTACTGAAATGGGCCCGCACTCCCCATTCTGGGTTCTTATGGGATACCATGGGATTTAATGGGCGGTCAATGGAATCTCATGGATTCCAGCTCGATTTGATCGCACACGACCCCGTCGGACGACCTTAAGGCGAACATGCTTAATGAAGCCTTGACACAAAAGAAGAATCGAATTCGCAGGATTACGGAGGTTTGGGATTTTCTCCCCCGGCACGACGGCAAAATGTGCCTAGCGGGAAAGACTTGTGGAGAAGAGGGTTTCGTCCGATGCCCGTCCCGGCACCTCGCTGGCTGCGTGCAGTTACTCGGCAACGGCAGCACCGCTTCGGGTCCGGCATTTATGGACAGCTGCAACGAACAGGCCGCCGGCACAACAGCGTTGCAGAAGCACGCGCCGCTGCTTAGCCGAAGACCCGCGCGCGCTGTGTTTCTCGCGGAGATTCCCCGAAACGCTGTTTGTAGCCGACTGAAAACCGGCCGAAATGACTATGGCCGGACGCTTCCGCGACGTCGGCGACCGAATGATTGTCGCCATTGGCCAGCAGCAGATGTCGCGCGTAGGCCAGCCGCATGTCGTGCAAATAGTGAACGGGGCCGGTACCGAATTCCCGCTTGAACAGAATTTGCAGATTGCGCGGTGTGGTTCGCGCATGGGCACAGATGTCCAGAAGATTGATGTCTTCCAGGAAACGTTCACTGATCAGCTTGAGCGCGCGTTTGAGAATGGCAGGCGCCGAGGCAGTTTCCACCCGTTCCAGCAACGCTGAAACCGTATTGGGCTGACACTCGAGGAGGGAAGCGACCAGTGCCTCTTCCAAGGCCCGCTGACGGCCGTCCTGCACACCACCGAAGGCAAGGCCGTCCTCCGTGGCTCCGAACAGACCAAGCAGCCGGCGGATCCAGGCAGCACTTTCCGGCTTGCGCGTGTCAAGCCCGACTGCAAAGCGAACCCGTCCCAGCGGCATTCCCGCCATTTTTTCCGTCACGTCCTGCAGGAAACCCTGTTCGATCTGGAGAAGGATCTGCTCGCAGCCGGCATGCCAGCGCATTTTCGTGTGCCGGTCCGGATTGAGAATGCTCGCCGTCACCGGGTTTGACACCACCGTGCGGCAGCCATTGGCAATTTCGGCGGCGCCCCTGATCGGCACCTGGATCAGGTAGAATTTCGTCAGCTCGCCCGGTTCGATTGTCACATCGGCGCCATAGCGGATGTAATTGAGCGACGTCCGAAACCCCGGCGCCCTGTTCTGGCAGGCGTCGAACCGGTCCAGCGAGGAACTCCGATCGAGACGGTGGCTGCAGAAATGCCGGCCCACGATCTGGCGGGCCTCGTCGACATCCGTCGTTTCGAAGCAGCGGAACCGGTCGAGCGGCGGCCTGCGGTCTGCCTGGATCACCATGGGTAAAGCATGCCGCCGACCGCGCCGCGATGCAAGCCGCCAGCCGCGGCACGCTGCGGAACACTGCGGTACACTGCGGCATCTGACAGCAGCGGATCAGGAAATTTCGCTTTCCGGATAAAACAATCCTCACGCACGCGCTTAGCCTTCCGATGTCATCCGACAAGCATGAGGGGAACAAAATGCAACACGGAGCAGGCATCACCGCAGCCAATGCGGGTCTCGACAACATCAGCTGGAATGTGGTCGGTCACACCTACACACCGAAGGTCCTCAGCGGCAACGCATTCATCTGGCATGCCGTGATTCCGGCCGAAACCTTTGTACCACCGCATATTCACACCACGCAGGACGAATGGATCGTCGTGCTGGAGGGTGAGCTGGAGGTGGAAATGGGCGGCGCGGTCCACAAGGCCGGGGCCGGCGACACGGTGCGCATGCCCATGGGCGAGGCACACGGCATCTTCAATCGCTCCGGCAAGACGGCAACCTGCGTCTTCGGCGTGGCTCCGGCGCGCAAGCTGTTCGACCTGTTCGGGGCTCTCGACGGCGTCACCGATCCGGCGGAACTGGTCCGGCTGTCCGCGCTCCACGAGGTCGACTTCCTGCCGCCGCCCGACCAGGCCTGATCCAGCGACGCCAGAGACAAGAGGACTTCAGCAATGACAAAACGCAAAACTGTCGCCGTGATCGGCGGTGGCGTGAGCGGGCTTGCGGCTGCAAAAGCCTTCGACGAGCGGGGCCACCGCGTGCTCGGACTGGAGCGAAGCCATGATTTTGGCGGCGTCTGGGAGCCATCACGGTCCTATCCGGACGTGCAGACCCAGTCGCCAAAGGATCTGTACCGCTTTACCGATCTGCCTATGCCGCAGAACTATCCGGAATGGCCCAAGGGTCCACAGGTCCATGCCTATCTCCATGCTTATGCGGAGAAGCACAAACTGGAGAGGCTGTACCGGCTGAACACCAACGTGGTCTCGATGGATCGGCGCCAGGACGGCAGGCCCGGTTGGGCCCTTACCCTGGACGCCGCCGGCAGGACCTGGACCGAAGACGTTGATTTCGTCGCCATCTGTACCGGCCAGTTTTCCGACAAGAACATCATCACACACCCGGGCCAGCAGGATTTTCAGGAGGCCGGCGGTCAGGTGATGCACAGTTCCGAATACACCGACCCGGCCATGGCGCGCGGCAAGCATGTGGTTGTACTGGGGGGCTCGAAATCGGCAACGGACCTCGCCGTCAACGCCGCAAGGAACGGCGCCGGGTCCGTAACGATGGTCTATCGGGAGCCGGTCTGGCGGATCCCTTACTTTGTCGGCGGCATCAACTTCAAGCGGCTCCTGTACATGCGCGCCCAGGAGCAGCAGTTCAACGGCTGGGGCGGAAGCGCGCTCGGCAAGGCTGTCCGAACCGCCTGCAAGCCACTGATCTGGGCCAATTTCCGTGGCCTTGAAACACTCCTGAAATTTCAGCTCAAGCTGAAAAAGTGGGACATGGTGCCGGACGTGCCCATCGAGAAGGATGCGTCCTGCTCGCTGCCCATCGTCACACCCGGCCTGTTCGAAGGGTTCGAGAACGGCTCCATCCGTCCAGTGCGCGGCACGTTCATGGCCTATGAACCAGGACATGTTGTCCTGTCGACGGGAGAGAAGATCCCCTGCGACCTGTCTGTTCTGGCCGTTGGCTGGAAACTTGGCATTCCTTACCTGGCCAGGGAATTCCGGGACAAGCTGATCGAACCGGACGGGCAATACCGGGTCTACCGGCTGTCGGTAAACCCGGACCTTCCGGACATGGGCTTTGTCGGCTTCAATTCCAGCTTCTGTACGATTCTGTCGGCGGAAATGATCGCCAACTGGCTGGTACGCTTTGCCGACGGCCAGCTCGACAATCAGCCAAGCGACGGGGAGATGCGAACCAACATCGACGAGATGTTGCACTGGCGGCGCCAGGAACGCCCGGCGGCGCAGGTCTATGGCGGGCTCTGCTCGGCCCCGTTCCATTTCCGTCATTTCGACGAATTGCTGAAGGATATGGGGGCGACGAAACGCAAGCGGGCCAATCCGCTGGCGGAGCAGTTCTCCTATCCGAATGCGGACGCCTACGGCAGTTTCCTGGACAGCGCGCCACACTATGCGGCGAGTTGATGCAGGACTTAAGTGTGCCAGCCGGCCTGTAAGCCGGGTTCTGTATGGCCCCCTCCGAATGCGAGATCCGGAGCGGACGTGACAGCCATTCATCTGGGACGCCTGTTGCCAGACGCCTCACGCAACCAACCCGGACAGCTGGCCTGGAAACCGGCCTGGCCAGGATTGCTCCTGCCCGCGCTGTCCCTATTCGGTCTTGCTCCCGGTGGGGTTTACCATGCCGCCTCTGTTGCCAGCTGCGCGGTGGGCTCTTACCCCACCCTTTCACCCTTACTCCGGCACTGGCCTTGCGGTTTGTGCGGAGCGGTTTGCTTTCTGTGGCACTTTCCCTAAGGTCACCCTCGCCGGGCGTTACCCGGCACCGTGTTCCCATGGAGCCCGGACTTTCCTCCCCCGCGGCCTTTCGGCACTTGCGGCAGCGGCTGTCCGGCCGACTGGCGCCTGCGGACTTAAGTGGCTTTGCGCTCAAGGTCAAGCAATGTGCGGACCGGGTCGGTTTCCACAGCCCTCGTCGCGTGACCATTGTCGGTCCGCGTCCTCTTCGCCATCTCCCATGAGACACCTGGAGGACTGGTACTTCCAGTCGGCTACAGGCAATACGATAGAGCGTGACCTGCGGAGAGTTGCGAAGTTCCACCGTGACGTAACGAACGAAAAAACAACCTTGAGTAAATAATGAGTGATTTCACCTATCGACATTTATAACAATAATAATTCCTTGAAAAAGTTGAAGTTGTTTAGGTCAGATTAAATTTTTTACCTCAACCTACAGTCAAACTTATCTAGGAGACCTGCCATGCGCGGATGGAAAATCTGTTTGCCGTTTGCTTTGCTGCTTTCTTCGCAAGCCGCAGCCGAAACGGCTCTTGATCCCAATGAACTGATCACTCCCGCCGTGATCGAAAGTGTCGGTGACTGGTTGGCCAACCCGATCGTCTCACTGTCGATCAATGCCCAGAACAACCTTCGGGGCGCGCTTTCCCAGGCCGATATCGACGCGCTCGACAAACAGTGGCGCGCGGAAAGGGAGGCAAGCGACAAGCCCCTGATCTCCGCGACCCTGTCTGCGCCGCTGTCCATCTACCTGCTCAGGGTTCAGGCGGGGTCGCTCGGGCTCTACCCGGAAATCTTCGTCATGGATGCCAATGGCCTGAATGTTGGCCAGAGCGCGATTACCGGCGACTACTGGCAGGGCGACGAGGACAAGTTCCAGAAAACCTACCCCCACGGACCGGACGCGATTTTCATCGACGCGGCGGAGTGGGATGAAGACCGCAAGATCTGGCGCGCCCAGTTGAACCTGCCGGTTACCGACCCTGACACAAAAAAGGTGATCGGAGCCGCAACGGTTGAATTCAACCTGACCGAACTTCAGCGCCGCCAGTCCCCGAATTCGTGAACGGATAGACCCCATGCTCAAGAACTTATCTGTCAGCAAGAAAATCGCAGCAGGCTTTCTGACGCTGGCGCTCATCGGCGCCGTCGCGGGCGGCACAAGCGCAATCGAGGCAATGTCGGCGCGCGAAGAAGTCAATTCGGCGAACGCATTGTCCACCCTGAATACCCAGACCGCTCAACTGAGCGAAAAAATTGTCGGGCAGGCACTTGCGGTCAAATCCTTCCTTCTCACGGGCAACCGCGACTGGCTGACCAGATCGCAGGAGCTGGACGGTGAGATCTCCGGCCAGTTCACGGAAGTCGGCCAGCTGATTGCGGACACGTCGCCCGAATTCAAGGGAAACCTCGACGAACTCGAAGCGAACTGGAAGGCCTGGTACTCTCAAATCGCGGCCCGGCAGGTTGACCTCATGCGGTCCCCCGACACCGTCGACCTTGCCCGCGCGATCGAGCTGACACCCGAAAGCACAGCTCTTCTTGCGGCTGTCCAGCAGGTCAGCAGAAATTTCACGGACGCGGTCGGTGAGAAACGCCACGCCTCCGGCGTACGGCAGGACGCCCAACTGCAGACAGTGGTGTTCGTCGCGATCGCCAGCGCTGTTGTGCTCACGGTACTGGCCATGGTTCTTGGCTTCGTGAATCACATTCTGGTTTCCGTCCCTCTTGCGCGTCTGTCCGGCATCACCCAGAAGCTGGCGACAGGAGACACCTCCCAGACTGTCGATGTCGCCGAAAGGGGCGATGAAATCGGTCTGCTTGGCCGTGCTCTTGGCGTCTTCAGGGAAAACCTGATCCGCACGCGTGAACTGGAAGTCGCCGCAGCCGCGGACAGGGAAAACGCGGAACTGCAAAAGCGGCAGGAAATGGAAAATGTCGCCAGCGGGTTCGAGACCACGGTTTTGAGCATCTACAACGGCATGATCACCAAGCTTGAGGAACTGACGTCCTCGGCCGGGTCCCTGTCGAACATCGCCAACAACACGACTCAGGAGGCTCTTGCGGTTTCCGCTGCGGCCGAACAGGCCACCACCAACGTCAACACGGTGGCAAGCGCGACGGAAGAACTGTCCGCCTCGATCCGCGCCATCACCGAACAGGTCCGTTCCTCGTCGGACATTGCCCAGAACGCGGAAACGGAAGTCGAACGGTCCAACCAGGCCGTCTCGAGCCTGCAGCAGGTGGTTGCGCGGATCGGTGACGTGACCAAGCTCATCACCGACATTGCCGAACAGACCAACCTGCTCGCCTTGAACGCCACGATCGAGGCGGCCCGGGCCGGAGAGGCCGGCAAGGGATTTGCCGTGGTTGCCTCCGAAGTCAAGGCACTGGCCTCGCAGACTTCCAAGGCAACGGAAGAGATCGACCGTCAGATCACCGAAATGCGCCAGGCAGCGGACGCTTCCACGGAAGCCACCGGTTCGGTCGCCGACATGGTTCGCAAGATCACGGAAAACACGACCGCCATGTCCGGAGCCGCTGAAGAGCAGAACCTGGCAACAACGGAAATCGCCAGCAGCGTCGCCGAGGCCGCGCAGGGTACCGAAGGCGTGTCCCGCTCGATCGCGGAAGTCAGCGATGCCGCCGGCGAAACCGCCAAGCTCGGCACCGACATGAACGCCACGGTCGGCGAACTCCATGACCAGTCCAACAGCCTGCGTCAGGCAATGGAAGACTTCCTGACCAAAGTGCGCGCGGCCTGAGGAAGGACCGCCGCCACGGCAGGTATCCTTCAGGCAATGCAACATTATTTCCCGCGGCAGTTCTCTGCCGCGGGAGCAGCCACGCCGAAGAGACGCTTTCGGCCCGGCGGCGCTCCTGGAAGACGCCCATGGGACGGTTCATCCGCATCTCACGCCTCCAGAAGACCGGCAAGGGCTTCGGCGCCCCGCTCGATCTGCTCTGCAGTGGCGCCCGCAAAGCCGATGATCAGGCCGTTTCTGTGGTCCCGGTCAAGATAGCAGCTGCTGAGCGGAGACACCGAGAAGCCCTTTTTCTGCATGGCCCGCGCGACCCCGACATCATCGACAGGGTCGCGGAATTTGACGGCGACCTGCACGTTTCCTGTGGGCGGCGCCACCTCCAGCCGGTTGCCGAGGCGCCTGTTCAGCGTCTCAAACAGATGGGTTCCCCGTTCCTCATAGACATGACGGATCAGCTTGAGATGTTTCTGGTAGGCACCGCCATCCATGAAGCGGGCCAATGCAGCCTGCGCCTGAACGTTGGCGGCACAGCCCATGTTGCGCATGAGCTGTGACATCGGTTCGACCAGCGGCGACGGAACGACGCAATAGGCAATATGCAGTCCGGGCATGAGGCTCTTCGAAAAGGTGCCGAGATAGATCACCTGCCCTTCTGCGGCCAGACCGTAGAGAGCGGCGACCGGCCGCCCGGAAAACAGGAATTCGCTGTCATAGTCATCTTCCAGAATGATCGCTCCGGCGGAGCGCGCCGCTTCCAGAAGCGCGAGACGCCGGGCCAGCGGCATGCGTGCTCCGAGCGGATAGTGATGCGACGGCGTGACGTAGATGAGTTTGGGAGCCCCGCCCACGGCACTCATTTGCGCCGCGTCCGCACCTTGGGCATCGACAGGCAGCGGCCGTATCCGGAGCCCGGCTGCATGAAACGCCGTTCGTGCTCCCAGATACCCCGGATTTTCCAGCCAGACCTCGTCGCCGGTGTCCGCAAGCGCCTGGCTCAGCAGCGCCAGGCTTGCCTGCATGGATCCGGTGACCAGGATCTGGTCCGGCGCGGCCCTGACACCGCGTTCGGCGGCTAAATGACGTGCAAGCTGCCGCTTGAGCGCGGGCACGCCGGTGTAGTTTCGATACTGCAAATCGGCGCTGCGCTCGTGCCGGGCCGCGCGTCGCAGGCAGCGCGCCCATTCCTCATATGGAAAGCAGTCGAGTGCCGGCGCGCCCGGCCGCAGTGCGCCGTCATCGGACAGCCAGCCCTCTCCGCGCAGGTTGACCGCCAGCCTTTCGCCACGCCCGGACAGGACAGGGTCGGCCACCCGGCCGGGGCTGCCGGGCGGCGCCCCTTCCGGCAGCAGGTTTTCAGCGATCCTCGGGGCAGCCCCCGGCCGGACTGAAATGATCCCTTCAGCCTGGAGCAACTCGTATGCGGTGTTCACCGTGTTTCGGGCAACATCGAGGGACAAGGCGAGGCGCCGGGTCGACGGCAACCTCGTTCCCAACGTCAGCAGACCGGTGCGCACGGCCTGCCGGACTTCCCGGTAGATCTGCTCCGGCAAGGGGATGTCACCTGCCCGATCCAGGGTCACGATGCCTTCGGAAAAAACTGGTTCTGCCATTTTTAAAAAACAGGCCCTTTATTAGGTCCAATTTATCGAAGAAACCTCAGGAAACAAGACAAGATTTTGAATTGGACCCACGCCATGACGCACCCGGACACCCGCCTTGCAAAACCCCGGACATCCAATGATCTTCCGCGCCATGCAAGGATCCGGCAGATGAACCGGGGTGGCTACGACCGTGACCTCGCCTATGGAATCCTGGATGCCGGCCTGGTCGCCCATGTCGGCTTCATCCAGGACAACAGGCCGATGGTCATTCCCATGGCCTATGCCCGGATTGGCGACAGGGTCTATATCCATGGCGCCAGCACCACACGCATCATCAAGGCCAACGGCGCCGGCGTTCCCGCCAGTCTCACCGTGACCCTGGTCGACGGCATCGTTGTCGCGCGTTCCGCGTTTCATCATTCGATGAATTACCGCTGCGTGGTTCTTCACGGCACGGCACATCTGGTCGATGACCCCGCCGAACAGACCGACGCGCTCGCAGCCATTACCGATCACCTGCTGCCCGGACGCTGGTCGGAATGCCGTGACATGACGCCAAAAGAGCTGAAGGCCACCGGTGTTCTCGTGATGGACATCGACCACGCCAGCACCAAGGTGCGCACGGGCGGACCGGTCGATGACAAGGACGATCTCGGGTCGGACATCTGGGCCGGTGTCGTGCCGGTTGTCACCGCGCTGGGGCAGCCCTTTTCAGCCTCGGACGTGCCGGACCACTCACCGGTTCCGCCATCGGTTCCGGCCGCGCGCAAAAAGTTCATCTGATGGGGAAGCGGTCCCGGAACGAAAAAACCCCGCCGGACATCCGGCGGGGGCTCTTTTGCGCCCATTGGCGCCAGTCTTGAAGACCGGTCAGCTTGAAGCCAGGATCCGCTTGACCTTGGTGCAATACCGCCGGCTTACCGGGTTCATGCTTCTTGCATAATGGCCTGCATTGTAGCGCAGAATGGTACCGCACAGGTCCCCGTTGGCGCGCTTGTGAGCGCCCGCGAGATACTTCATGCCCCATTCGAGATTGGTTTCAGGCTTGTAAAGGGCCTTGGTCGAGCCGCGATAGCCTAGCCCGCGCGCCGTCGCCGGCTTGATCTGCATCAGGCCGACTTCCCCGGCTCTGCCCCGTGCGCGCGCGTTGAAGTTGCTCTCCACTTCGACAACGGCCTTGGCAATCTTGACCGGCACACCATGCTTGGCCGCGGCCTTGCGGATCAGCTTGGTATATTTCTGCTGGGCGGAGACAGACCGCCGCGCCGCGGCCTTCCTGTTCACACTGGCGACCTTTTTCGATTTGGCCGCGGATGATGTTGCATCCTTCGATTTCTTGTCAGCATCGATGATGTGAAGGATGGGCTCGTCTCCCGCACCGGCAGACACGGCGGTCGGCATGAGGGTCGCGGTTGCACAGGCGAAAAGGCATAGCGCCCCAGTCAGTTTCTTGATTGACCGTAACATGAAGTCCAGCTCTTTTTGGTTTTCGTTGCGTTGATTTCTGGCCGAAGAAATGCCAGCGCTATGGGACCAAAATGGGCTCTGCCCGATCACGAATTATTTCGTTTTATTGCAGAAAAACCTGCTGTTTCCGTGCGAAATCATGGCAAAATCGGCAGTTTGTGGCAAAATAAGGCAAGCATTTCGGCGGGAGCGCGGCCCCGACAAGAATGACTGTGATCCATCCGGATATTTTTATTCGAATTTGCCGCGCGGAAGGAACCGGTTCGGTGCGCAGGCGTTCACACTCCCGCGCCGGCTGTGCCCGACATCGACGGTAATTTGCGCAGCAGCGCATTCAGGGTCTCGATAGTGGACTGGTCGACGACACCGTCGACCTTCTCCTGACGGAAGTGCCGCTGGAAAGCGGTCACCGCTTGCCGGGTTTTCAGATCGAACTCCCCGGTTATGTCCAATTCATAGCCGTAAAGCGCCAGCATGGACTGAAGGGCCTCGACGGGCTGGCCGCTGTCCCCCTGTTGCATGAACAACCCGGAACCGAGCGGAAAGGGAGGCACGTAAAGGCCGATACCGGATGCCGCAAGCCGGTCCCAGGGAAACAGTTCTCCCGGGTCTTCCTTCCGGTCGGAGGCGATGTCGGAATGCCCCAGAACCATCCAGGGGTCGATACGGTGGCGCTCGCAAATGTCGCGCACCAGGGCAATCACCGCCTCGATCTGGGCTGCGGGAAAGGGCCGGTATCCGTGGTCATGGCCGGGATTGACGATCTCGACGCCGATCGACCGTGAATTGATATCGGTCTCCCCCTTCCAGAAACTGCGCCCCGCATGCCATGCCCGCCGCGATTCGGGAACACACTGGAGAACCGATCCGTTTTCGTCGACGAAATAGTGGGCGGAGACCTCGGCGCGCGGATCGCACAGTCTTTGCAGGGCCGCCTCGGCGCTCGGCATTCCGGTGTAATGCAGCACCACCATGTCGATCGGCGCCCCCGGAGCCCGCTGGCCATGGTTGGGCGAGGGATGAATTCTTGCCTTTATGCCGGTGTCCGTGGCGACGCTCATAGGCCTCTTTCCGCACAGATCTGTGCCCAGGCATCGTTGAGCGCGGCAAGGCGGTCGTTGGCGATCCGCACGAATTCTTCCGGAACGCCCCTCGCGATCAGGCGATCGGGATGGGTTTCCTGAACTTCCCGCCGGTAGTGCGCTTTCAAGTCCAGATCACTTGCCTCCGAGCCAAGACCGAGCACCTCGTAGGGGTTGCCCTCGTTGCGCACATGTCTGGCGAGGATCTTCGAGAACTCGCGATCGTCGATTCCGAAAACCTCGGCCACCCTGGAAAGATAGCCTATTTCGCTTTCGTGGACGACGCCGTCGGCTTTCGCAATGTAAAAAAGCCCGTCAAGAATATCGAGCAGCGTCTTCCTGTCGTAAGGAAACAGGTCGGCGAGCTTTTTGGCATAGACCTCGAAGCCGGCAATGTCCTCCTGAGCCAGATTGAACAGCCGTGCAACGTTGCGCTCTTCATTCGGCGGAACGTCGAACAGGTCACGGAAGGCCAGGATTTCGTCCGTGGTCACAACACCGTCCGCTTTGGCCATCTTGGCCGACAGGGCGATCATCGCAACAGTGAAGCCAACGCTGCTGGTGCCTTCCGGCCGCGCCAGCACAAGCTGAACCAGCCGGTCGACGATTTGTGCGCCACCGGTTCCAATCGCCGCGACAATTGCCCCGAGGCTGCTCCAGACACTCACAAATCAGCTCCTGCGGGACATTGAGGAATTCAGGCGCCTCGGCCTGGCTCGAACCACCATTTGAAACGGTCAACTTCACTCTTATCGACCCAGCCGGGATTTGGCCAGATCAATGGATCACCAATCGGAGCAGACCGGCCGCCGGTATTTTGCGGACACGATCATCCCATTGATGCGGCCCTCCGGCAGGTGGCTATCTCCCGGACAGTTTTCCGGTCCGCACGACACGGCCACCGAAATCTCTCTGGTTGCAAGGGGACCAAAAACACTTTTCTCACCCCGAAGGCCCGATTTCCGGGGCGATTCATGATGGTTAAAGGAATTATACCTAGTCTCTGCTGTCGAATGATGGCAAAACGGTACCGCCCCCGATGGCAAATTTCATTGTTAGAAGCAACACTGTTATTTTCTTCATTTCGATGTCGCTGGTCCTGACACTCGCGCTGGGAGTTTATGCGAGCAACCGCCTGCTTACCCACTGGCTTCTCGTTCGAGGCCTTGAACAGGTATTTCTTCCACAGGAACCAGCCTTGAACAATATGCTCCGGGCCGTCGCCGACACGTCGTCAGCGCCATCCGTGGTATCCGGATTGCGCCTGTCCGCACAGCAGCCAGGGCGGACGGACTTCCCCAAGGACCAGTTGGAAACCCTGCAGAAACTGTTTCAGGTGGCAAACGGACGGTCCATGGTGCTGGACGCCGCGACCCTCCTGCCCGCCGCAACGCCTGACGGCGGTTTCCAGGCTACAAGCCTGGCCGCGGTTCCCTGGGACACGGAAAACCTGCTGCGTTCCTCCAAGCTGCTGGACGTGGCGAAAGGGACGCTGGACGAGAGCAGACCGCTTGCGGTCATCCCCGACATGACCTGGCTGGGGAAATTCGGCCACAACGCCTTGATTGCCTATCGGCCGGCCAAGGCTGATCCCGGTCTGCCGGGCCTGTTGCTGCTCGTGACCCAGCAGGAGCTCCTGACCAGCCTGACACCTCTGATCTGGTCCATAAGTGCGGCCATCGGCGGATTGTGCCTGGCCTCCTTCGTCTTTGCCGGTATCCTGCTCTGGATGCGGTTTTACGATCAGGTCCGCACCAATCGCGACATCCAGTTTCTGGCACATCACGACACGCTCACGGGGCTGCCGAACCGGGCCGTCTTCAACGCCCGGCTGACGGAAGCCCTTCGCCTGGCACAGGCCAAGGCCTCCAACATCGGCGTCATGCTGATCGACGTGGACAAGTTCAAGGACATCAACGACACCTATGGTCATGGCACCGGAGACGTTTTCCTCCAGATCGTCGCCGAACGCCTGAAGGCGGTTTTCGGCAATCACCTGGTCGCCCGACTGTCTGGCGACGAATTCGCTGTAATGCTCAGCTCGCTTTCCGATCCTGCGCGAATGACCCGGCTCGCCGCCGACATGATGTCCGCCACCAATGCCCCCTGTACCATCGACGGCAAGGACATCGGGATCTCGCTCTCCATCGGACTTGCACGCGCAACCGACGGATCCTGGCGCTCGTCGCGTCTGCTGCATTGCGCCGACCTTGCCCTCTACCGAGCCAAACACAGCGGACGCTCGACCTTCTGCTGGTACACGGCCGAACTCGACGCCGACGCCCAGAAACGCAAGGAAATCGAGGAAGGCCTTGCGAAGGCCCTGAAGTTCAACCAGTTCAAGCTTCTCTATCAACCGCAATACGCCCTCAGAGATGGAGCCTTGAAAGGCTACGAGGCCCTGATCCGCTGGGAACAGCCGGGCAAGGGGATGATCAGGCCGGACGTTTTCATTCCGATTGCCGAAGACACGGGACTTATCGAGGAAATCGGCACCTGGGTCCTGAACAACGCCTGCCTCGAGGCGGCTCTTTGGGAGGACAAGAGCCGCAAGGTCGCGGTGAACGTCTCAGCGGCCCAGTTCATCGCCGGAGAAACCCAGAAGCGGGTCGCCCAGGCCTTGCAGATGTCACAGCTGGATCCGCAGCGCCTGGAAATCGAGATTACCGAGAGCCTGCTGATTTCGAACACGCAGGCCGTGCTCGACACGCTCAGGCAGATCCGCGACATGGGCGTCTCGATCGCCATGGACGATTTCGGTACCGGCTATTCTTCGCTGAGTTATCTGAGCCTGTTCCCCTTCGACAAGATCAAGATCGACAAGGCCTTCATTCAGAATCTCGGCAAGGATGCCAGCACGGACGCGATCGTCACATCGATCGTCGGCCTTGGCCGGTCTCTGGACGTGACAATCACGGCCGAAGGTGTCGAGACCGAGACCCAGGCGGTCCTGCTCAGCGCCACCGGCTGCGATCTGGTGCAGGGCTTCATGTTCGGGAAACCCGACGCCGTCGAAAAACACGAAGCCGCCTTTCCGGTTTTCCCGCTGAACACCAGTGGCGGCAGATGGTTTCCGCAACAAGGAACACCGGCCGCCGCATCGCCCAGGATCAGGCATTCGCCAAAGCTTGCACGAAGTGCGAGGGCCGTCGGCGAGCAGCCGGATCCCTCCTCTGTAGACGGAGGCCGGGACAGGAACAAGGACGCCGACCCGCTCGGCGGGCCGGACGCTCCGCTCAAATCGACGGTGTGACCGCACCCGATGCCTCAGCCAGGACGGCCGGGGTGTCCGCGCCCTTCAAGCGGGCCGCTTTTCGTTCCGAATACCGGTCAACCAGGTAGTCCGACTGGCCGCGCAACAAAAGCGTGAATTTCATCAGTTCCTCGATGACATCGACCACCCGGTCATAGAGCGGCGACAGCTTCATGCGCCCGTCCTCTTCGAATTCCTGATAAGCCCGGGGCACCGACGACTGATTTGGAATGGTCATCATGCGCATCCAGCGTCCCAGAACACGCATCTGGTTGAGCGCGTTGAAGGACTGGGAGCCACCGGAAACCTGCATGAGTGCCAAGGTCTTGCCCTGGGTCGGCCGGATGGCGCCAAGGCTCAAGGGAATCCAGTCGATCTGCGATTTCAAGATACCGGTCATGGCGCCGTGGCGCTCCGGCGAGCACCAGACCTGGCCTTCCGACCAGGCGCACAGCGCGCGCAGTTCCGCCACCTTCGGGTGATCCGTCCCCGCGTCATCCGGCAAGGGCAGTCCGGAGGGGTCGAAGATCCGTGTTTCCGCGCCGTAGTAATGCAACAGGCGTTGCGCTTCCAGGGCCAGAAAGCGGCTGTAGGACCGTTCCCGCAGGGACCCGTAAAGCAGCAGGATACGAGGGGGATGGCCGGGACGGTCCGGTGCGAACAGCCGCGTTTCGCTGATCGGTGCCAGATCCTCCCCCGAAACATTCACGAGGCCGTTTGAACCGCTTCCCGACTCAGCCATGCGTTTTTCCCGAGGTCACCACTTCGCCGTCTTCCTTGGTGAAGGAGCCGATATCTTGCTCCAACAGCGCCATGACCTTTTCAGACGGACGGCACAGGGCCACACCCATCTCCGTAACAACGATCGGTCTGTTGATCAGGATCGGATGCGCCATCATGAAATCGATCAACTGGTCGTCCGTCCATTTGTCGTCGCCCAGGCCCAGCTCGTCATAAGGCGTGCCTTTCTGGCGCAGCAGATCTCGCACCGGAATGCCCATGCGAGCGATGAGATCGACAAGCTCTTCCCGGCTGGGCGGCGTCTTCAGATATTCGATGATACGCGGTTCGGCGCCGGATTCGCGGATCATTTCCAGCGAATTGCGCGACGTCCCGCATTGCGGGTTGTGATAGATCGTAATGGTCATGGGGATCGGTCCTGTCACACACTTTCAGGCTTTGTTTGGTCATCGGCAGGAAAGCCGCATACGGCCGGATTGTTGCCGCAGCAGTCTTCCATGAGGAAGGTCAGGAGGTGCCGCATCCGGTCGTGGTCCACGGCATAGTGGATATGCCGGCCTTCCCGCCGCGTGGTCAGCAGACCGGCTCGGTCCAGCGTCGTCAGGTGGAACGACATCCGGGTCGGCTGAATGTCCAGCCGCTCGGCAATCGTTCCCGACGGCAACCCGTTCGATCCCGCAGCCATCAGCAGCCGGAAGGCCGCCAGACGGTCTTCCTGCGCCAATGCGCCAAGCGCGGATATGGCCTCCTGCTGTTCCATATTTCGATATTACAAGAAATTTTGGATTATTCAACAAAAAGAGGCCGCGCGATCACGCCTCCGAAGCAACAATGGGGGTTACATCGCGGCGGCAGCCCTGGCCGCCTGGTCGTAATTTCCCGAAACCAGCCGAAGCGTTGCAGCAAGCCGCGAGAGTTCGCCTTCGTCGAGGCCCAGCGCCTTCATGGGTTCGACCAGCAGGGCTTCGCGCAGACGCCGGTACTCCATGCAGGCGGTTTCGCCTGCCGCAGTGATCCCGGCGGTCTTTTCCTTGCCCCTGCGCCCGGACGCGATCAGGCCCGCCTTCTCCAGCTTCTTGAGGGCATAGGTCACCGTATGGGTGTCTTCGATATTGAGCACCAGACAAATGTCGGACAACGTCTTGGCCCGGCCGCGGTGATTGACCGAATGCAGCACCAGCACGTCCAGCGGCCCCAGCCCTTCCGAGCCGCTGGCCGCCATGCAGCGGACCATCCAGCGGTGATAGGCATTGACCATCATTGTGACCGCGAACTCGACCTCGGACAGAGCCGGCATCGCACCGGAAGCCAGGTGCGCGGCGGAAACCACCGGTCCGATCGGCGTAACGCCCTTCTGACCGGATCTGGGGTCGGATTCATCCGTCATCGTCGAGATCTCCAGCGCGGTTTCACATTCAGTTGCTCAGCATCGTCTGCGGCAGCCACAGTGCCAAGTCCGGAAACACCACGATCAGGACGACGGCTAGGATCATCAACAGGAAGAAAGGCAGCGCCATGACGGCGACCTTGAAGATATTGTGCCCGGTCATGCCCTGAAGAACGAACAGGTTGAAGCCCACCGGCGGTGTGATCTGGCTCATTTCCACGACAAGCACCAGGTAGATGCCGAACCAGATAAGGTCGATGCCTGCCTGTTCCACCATGGGAAGGATGACCGACGTGGTCAGCACGACGACCGAAATGCCGTCCAGAAAACATCCCAGCACCACGAAGAACAGTGTCAGCGCGATCAGGAGAGCATATGGCGACAGGTTCATGGCCCCGATCCAGGCCGCCAGTTCACGCGGGATGCCGGTAAATCCCATCGCAACGGTGAGGAAGGCAGCTCCTGCAAGAATGAAGGCGATCATGCACGACGTGCGCGTCGCCCCCATCAGGGCCTCGGAAAAGCTGGTCCGGTTCAGTGTTCCGCTTGCCCAGGACAAAAGCAGCGACAGCAGCACACCGATGGCGGCCGCTTCCGTCGGCGAAGCAAGACCGGCATAGATGGAGCCGATCACACCGACGATCAGTCCGATCACGGGGAACAGGCGCCGTGTGGCCATGAGCCGTTCCAGGAATGGCACCGGCGCTTCCTTCGGCGGCATCTTGTGTCGGTTCAAAAGCGCCCAGATCACGACATAGCCCATGAACAGAAGGCACAGCATCGCGCCCGGCAGGACCCCGGCCATGAAGAGCCGTGCGATCGACTGTTCGGTCGCCGCACCATAGACAATCAGGATGATTGAGGGAGGGATCAGCAAGCCAAGCGTTCCCGAACCGGCAAGCGTACCGATCGCCATGCGCTCATCGTAGCCGCGCTGGTCAAGTTCCGGCAGGGACATGCGCCCGATGGTGGCAGTCGTTGCTGCGGAGGATCCCGACACGGCGGCGAACACCCCGCATCCGAGAATATTCACATGCAGCAGCCGGCCCGGCAGATTGCGCATCCAGGGCGACAGGCCGGCGAACATGTCTTCAGACAGCTTCGACCGGAACAGGATCTCGCCCATCCAGATGAACATCGGCAGCGCGGTCAGATCCCAGGAGTTGGCGGCCCCCCATACGGTTGTCGCCATGACCGGGCCGGCCGGAACGGAGACAAGAATCATCATCGTGGCAAGTGCCACCGAAAACAGGGCAACGCCGACCCACAGGCCGGTGAAAAGCGCCGCCAGCATGCCGAGGCCGAGCAGGAAGGCAATGAGCGAAAGGTCCATTATTCCATCCCCTCGATCGGATCGGATTTTTCGACCGTTTCAAAACTGGGCGCATGGCCGGTCAGCAGCAGGATCAGATCATCCAGAAGGGCGATGGTGAACACGGCCAGCCCGAGGGTCATCACTGTCTGCGGATAGACCAGCGGGACTGGAATGATGCCGAAGGAAACCTCGTTGTAGACGTAGCTGTCGAAGGCAAGCCAACCGGCGTTCCAACTGAAAAACGAAGCAAGTCCCAACGCGGCGGCAACGGCCCAGATGTTCAGCAAGCGCGCCAGCACGGGCGGAGCGGACTGCAGCAGCATCGACACGCGGATATGGTCGCCGTTCCGGAACGTGCCCGCCAGGGCAAGAAAGGATGCCCCTACCAGCAGGAAGCCGGCAATCTCCGCGAGTGAGGGGACAAGGAGCCCCAGGGGATCAAGCCCGAGAAATGTCCTCGCACCGTCGAGCAGGCGCCCGAGCACCTGAAGGACCACGAGAGACGCGATGACCGCGAGACAGCACGCAGCCAGTACCGTAGACGCTTGATAGAGCGCGTTCAGAGCCTTCCGCATCGGCTTCCCCCGGATGAGCAACTGAGAATATGAAACGCCGGATCAGGAGATCCGGCGTTTTCAACTTCGCTTTAGTTCTTGTAGGCTTCCAGAACAGCCGCGCCGGTCTCACCGGCCTGTTCCTGCCATTCGGCGGACATGGTCTCTCCGATCACGGCAAGATCCTCGATCAGCTGCTTGCTCGGCTGGACAACAGTGATGCCATTGTCGACAAGCATCTTGGTCTTGGTCGTGGTTTCAACCTTGGAAGCTTCCCAGCCGCGCTTTTCGGCGATTTCCGCAGCCTCGAGCACCGCGGCCTGTTCAGCCTCGCTCAGGCTGTCGAAGGCGCCCTTGTTTACAATGACCATGTTCTTTGGCAGCCAGGCCTGGGTATCATGATAGTGGGTCAGGAAATCCCAGGCCTTGGAGTTGGCGCCGGTGGACGGCGACGTGATCATGGCCTCGACGCGGCCGGTCGAGAAAGCGGTCGGAATGTCCGGCACTTCAACCTGGGTCGGAACGGCTCCGGCAAGTTGCGCGAGACGCTCGGTCGCCGCGTTGTAGGCGCGGAACTTCAGTCCCTTCAGGTCGCTGCCCTGGGTGACCTCTTTCTCTGCATAAACACCCTGAGGCGGCCACGGCACGGTGTAAAGCAATTGCAGTCCCTGTGCGGCAAGCTTTTCTTCCAGGGCCGGTTTGGAGGCCTGGTAGAGCTTCCAGGACTTGTCATAGGACGGCGCCAGGAACGGCACGGAATCGACCCCGAACACGGCATCTTCGTTGGACAGGCGCGAAACCAGCACTTCACCAATCGGCGCAAGCCCCTTGCGCACGGCATTCTTGATTTCCGGATGCTTGAAAAGCGAGCCGGCGGAATGGATCTGAATGGTCAGGGAGCCGTCGGTCTTGTCCGTCACATCCTTGGCGAAGGCGGCAATGTTCTGGGTGTGGAAGTTGCTGTCGCCGTAAGGCGTCGGCATGTCCCACTTGGTTTCGGCGGCAGCGGCAGCCACACCTGCCAGTCCAAGGGCGGTGGCGGCGGCCAGACGGAGTCCGGCCCGGTTCAGGAAACGTGATTGCAGCATGATATTCTCCTCTAGGAAACGGGCGTTGCCCATCGGGATGCTGGTCCGTGTGTCTTCTGTGAACACCAGGCGGAGCACATCCACCTGAAGAATAGACTCGTATCCTGAAACCATCAACAATTTATCGATAAATTGCGAACAAGCCTGCCCGCCAGAACCTGCTTTCCTCTCCCTGACGAATTGGCTAGCGTTCGCGCACCAAATCGGAGGAACAATCTTGGGGCTGAAAACCGCCGCACGTCTTCATACCCGCAGGTACCTGAACCTTCTGCTTCTGGTGACCATTGTCGGCGTGGCGGCGCTTGCCCGGCTTCCCGGGCTCAACCGAACCAGCCTCTGGTACGACGAAGCCGTCAGTTGGAGCCAATCGCGCGGATCCTTGGCTGGGCTTCTGTCATCGGTCGCATCCGACAACTACCCGCCCCTTCACAACATCGTCCTGTGGCTCACCATGCCGGTGCTTGGCGACAGCGAGACGGCTCTCCGGCTGCCGTCGGCCCTGTTCGGGCTTTTCGCGGTCATTCTGATGTACCTGCTCGGCAGATTTGTCTGTGACAGGTGGACGGGTTTGCTGGCAGCGGCGCTGCTCGCCGTTTCCCCCTTTCACATATGGTATTCGACCGAAGCACGCATGTATGCGCTTCTGGCGGCGACCGGCCTTGCGTTTCTGCTGGCGACCCTGACAGTGCTGCGCAAGCCCGGTGCGGCCTCGCTGCTGGCGCTCGCCATCTCCGGAACCGCCTTCCTTTACACCCATATCTACGCCCTTCCGGGCTTCGCATCGGTCGGTCTCGTCTGCGCCGCCTTCGCGTTCCGCGACCTGATCCGGCGGGAACCGATCAAAACCTCCGGCGCGATCCTCGCCTGTGCCGCGATGACCGCAAGCACCCTTGCCTTTCTTCCATGGCTGCTCATCCTGACAAGCCGGGCGCGGTCCGTCGCGCAGGAAGGCTTCTGGATTGCCTATCCCGACCTGCCGTTCCTGAAGACCATGGTGTTCAACATCTCCGGATCGCTGTCCTTCTTCAGCCTGCTCGCCGGTCTGGCATTGACCGGGCTTGTTGCCGGACTGGTCGCGGCCCGCAGGCCTGCTCGCACCGGGAGCCACCGGCAAGATCTTGTCTGCGCCGCCTACACGGCGGGGCCACCGGTGCTGGCCTATCTTTATTCCGTGCTGGTTCAGCCGATCCTGTTCGACCGGTATCTGATTGCGGCCTGGCCCGGCCTGCTTCTGCTGGCCGCCATGGCGGCCCGGCGCCTGCTGCCGCATATCGCACCATTGGCGCTTCTCGCGGCGGCCCTGGTCCTGACATTTCCGGAACTCAGGTTCACGCTCCGGGAAAAGGTCAGACCCGAGTGGCGCCTGATCGTCCAGGACTATCTGGAGCGCCGCCATCCCGAAGACCGCCTGGTCCTCTACAAGGGGTTTGCCGCACCGGCCCTTGCCTATTACCTGCGCGAACCCGAAGCATTCGCTCCGGCATCCGACCGGAACACGCTCGCACATCAGGGCACGGCCGGAGCCCGCTGGCTGTTGATCGTTCACAGCAACGAACACGAGACGGCGGAGGCCAGGGCGGCATTCGGCATCGTTCAGCCTGCCCCCGTCGCACGGCGCTTTGGCTGGGGAGCCAGCGGCCTGTCGCTCTTTGAAAAAAGCGTGTCCGACTAAGTGTGATTTCCCCTTTATCGTGCGTGGAATTCCCTGCCCTGTACGGCCGTTTCAACCAGGTGAAAAGCCGCCGAAAGACGTCTTGTAATTTTTTTCATCGACAATTTATCGATAAAATGTAAATGTAAGATCACAAACCGGAAATGCGAACTACCGGCGATGAGCCCTGCACACAGGGCGAGCCGGCGGAAACAGGGGGAAGATTATGACTGGCAGATGGGATTTCTGGATCGATCGCGGCGGCACCTTCACGGATATCGTGGGACGCGCACCAGATGGGACCCTGCATCCTCACAAGGTCCTTTCCGAAAATCCCGAAGCTTATCGCGATGCCGCCATCCAGGGCATTCGCGATCTTCTGGGCATCGACAAAAACGCGCCGATTCCCTCCGGCAAGGTCGCAACCGTGAAGATGGGCACGACCGTCGCCACCAACGCGCTGCTGGAACGCAAGGGCGAACGGACGGCATTGTTCATCACCAGAGGATTCCGTGACGCCCTTGAAATCGGCTACCAGGCACGGCCGAACATTTTCGCCAAGGAAATCATCAAACCGGAACTGCTCTACGAAAGCGTGCACGAAATTACCGAACGTGTCAGAGCGGACGGGACGATGGAAACAGCGCTGGATGAAGATCAGGCCCGGCGCGAGATGCAGGCGGCCTGGCAGGATGGCATCCGGTCGATCGCTATCGTGCTGATGCACGCCTATGCCTATCCGGCCCATGAGCAGGCCCTCAGGAAAATCGCCGAAGACATCGGCTTCCCTCAGGTGTCGGTCTCTCACGAGGTTTCACCGCTGATGAAGCTGGTGGGACGCGGCGACACCACGGTAGTGGATGCCTATCTCTCCCCGATCCTGCGCCGTTATGTGGACCAGGTCCGCGAGGAACTCGGCAGCGGGCCTCGGCTCATGTTCATGCAGTCCTCCGGTGGCCTGACCGCTGCCGACCTGTTCCAGGGCAAGGACGCAATCCTGTCCGGCCCTGCCGGCGGCGTCGTGGGCGCGGTCGAGACCTCCCGAATGGCCGGGTACGACAAGATCATTGGCTTCGACATGGGCGGCACCTCCACCGATGTCTGCCACAATGACGGCGACTATGAGCGCGCCTTTGAAACAGAAGTCGCTGGTGTGCGCATGCGCGCGCCGATGATGATGATCCATACCGTGGCCGCAGGCGGCGGTTCGATCCTGCATTACGCGGATGGCCGCTTTCAGGTCGGCCCTGATTCTGCCGGCGCCAATCCGGGCCCGGCCTGTTACCGGCGCGGCGGGCCGTTGACGGTCACCGACGCCAACCTGATGACAGGCAAACTGTCGCCCGCCTTTTTCCCGAAGATCTTCGGACCCAACCGGGACCAGCCGCTCGACGAAGAGGTTGTCGGCAGCAAATTTGCGGAACTGGCGGACAGGATCGGCGACGGCCGCTCGCCGGCCGAGGTCGCCGACGGTTTCCTCAAGATCGCCGTCGAGAACATGGCCAACGCGATCAAGAAGATTTCCGTCCAGCGCGGCTATGATGTCACCGAATACGCGCTGACCTGTTTCGGCGGCGCGGGTGGCCAGACCGGTTGCCGTGTCGCGGACAGTCTCGGAATGAAGACCGTGATCCTGCATCCGTTCTCCGGCATTCTGTCGGCCTACGGAATGGGCCTTGCCGATATCAGGGCCAACCGCCAGCAGGCCGTGGTCAGGACACTGAACGAAGACCTGCTGCCGGAACTCGACACCCTGCGGAACCAGCTTGCCGGCCAGACGGAAGCCGAACTCGATCAGCAGGCCATTCCGGCCGATGCCCGAAAGACAACGGCAACGGCACATCTGCGCTATGACGGCACCGACACACCGCTTCCCGTGCCGCTCGGCGGCGTTGCGCAAATGCGCGCCGCCTTCGAGCGCGCGCACCATAATCAGTTCGGCTTCGCCTACGAGAACAAGCCCGTTGTTGTCGAAGCGCTTGAAGTTGAAACCGCAGGCGGCGGTGCCGGCCTTGTCGAGCGCGACTTCAGCCTTTCCTCCGATATCGCAGCGCAAGCCTCAACGATGCCTGTATATTCCGAAGGCGCCTGGCACGAAGCCGGCATATTCAAACGCGATGTGCTCAGGCCGGGCATGAAGGTGGCCGGACCGGCCGTGATCGTCGAACCGCATGCGACCATCGCGGTGGAAAACGGCTGGCAAGCGGAAATCAATGCCAAGGACCACGTCATCCTGAAGCGGGTCGTCCCGCTGAAACGGTCCGAGGCAATCGGCACAAAGGCCGATCCGGTCATGCTGGAAGTGTTCAACAACCTGTTCATGTCCATCGCCGAACAGATGGGGGTAACGCTCCAGAACACGGCCTATTCGGTCAACATCAAGGAGAGGCTGGACTTTTCCTGTGCCGTATTCGACGCCGACGGTGCCCTGGTGGCCAACGCCCCGCATATGCCCGTGCATCTTGGTTCCATGGACCGGTCGGTCGAAACCGTCATCAAGCTCAACAAGGGAAAGATCAGACCGGGCGACGTGTTTGCCCTGAACGCTCCCTATAACGGTGGAACCCATCTGCCCGACATCACGGTTGTTTCGCCGGTGTTCGATGACGAGGGCGGGAAAATCCTGTTCTGGGCGGCGTCACGCGGCCATCATGCCGATGTCGGCGGCTCTGCGCCCGGTTCCATGACCCCGAGAGCAACAAATGTCGACGAGGAAGGTGTTCTCTTCGATAATTTCAAGATTGTCGACCAGGGCCATTTCCGTGAAGCCGATCTTGTTGAGCTTCTCACCGATCACGCCTTTCCTGCCAGAAATCCGCACCAGAATGTCGCAGACCTGTCGGCCCAGATCGCGGCCAATGAAAAGGGCATTCAGGAACTCCGGAAGATGGTGACCCATTTCGGCCTGGAAGTTGTCCAGGCCTATATGGGCCACGTCCAGGACAACGCGGAAGAAAGCGTGCGCCGGGTCATCGAGGCGCTGAAAGATTCCGAATACGAATATCCGACGGACCAGGGGGCCGTGATCAAGGTCAGGATCACCGTCGACAAGGAAAAGCGGGAAGCTACCGTCGATTTCACCGGCACCTCGGATGTGAAGCCCAACAACTTCAATGCTCCCGAGCCGGTGACCCGCGCCGCGATCCTCTATTGTTTCCGGGTGATGGTGGACGGCGACATTCCGATGAATGCCGGCTGCCTGAAGCCGATTCACATCATCATTCCCGACGGCTGCATGCTGCGGCCGACCTATCCGGCCGCCGTGGTGGCCGGAAACGTCGAAACATCGCAGCACGTCACCAACGCCGTCTTTGCCGCACTCGGCGCCATGGCAAACGCACAGGGAACGATGAACAATCTGACCTTCGGCAACGACACCTATCAGTACTACGAGACCATCTGTTCGGGCTCGCCGGCAGGGCCGGGTTTCAACGGCACCGACGGGGTTCACACCCATATGACGAATTCCCGCCTGACCGACCCGGAAGTGCTGGAATTCCGCTTCCCGGTGCTTCTGGAGGATTTTCATATCCGCAAAGGGTCCGGTGGCAAAGGCAAATGGTCGGCGGGTGACGGCACAAGGCGGACATTGCGGTTCCTGGAAAAAATGGACTGCGCCATCCTTGCCTCGCACCGCACCGTGCCGCCCAAGGGTCTTGAAGGGGGCGAAGACGGCGAGCTTGGCCGAACGGAAGTCCGGCGACTGGACGGGACCGTCGAACAACTCGAAGGTTGTGACCAGACCATACTGGAAACCGGCGAAGCCGTAACGGTCATCACACCGACACCCGGCGGATGGGGAAAGGCCTGACTGCCGTCAGGCTGCAATTGAAGAATCAAACGACAAACCGCGCCTCCGGGCGCGGTTTATTATACAGGACTTCGTTCCAAACGTTACCACAACGGCACCTATTCCCTTGCGTAATTCCGCAATCCTGCCGCTGGAAATTCTACTTAAAAGGTCTTTTTTCTTCTTATAGGAAAGCATATTTACCAATTTTTCAACCAAGCACAACTTAAGATTGGCAATCCCGGATCCGATTTCAATCGAGGTTGCCCGAATGCATTTGACAAACCCGATTGCCAGCTCTGTATCTGGCAAAATTCTCGTACTCGTTGCGACGCTTTGCAGCGGTCTCGTGATTGTTGCTGCGGTCGCAATCTATCAGATGAACGCAATCGGGAAAGAACTCGCGAATATTGCTGAAAAGGACATCCCGCTCACTGAAGCCATCAGCCACGTAACCACTCATCAGCTGGAACAGGCAGTGCTTCTGGAGCGTATTGTGCGGATTGCCGGGGTTCACGCGAAAGATGAGACCACAGCGCTGCATTCCCTGAAAGCAACCGTGCAGAAACTGGAGATCCAGGTAGGCGAAGAAATCTTGAAAGCCGAGAAATTGGCCCAGTTCGCTCTCGACCATTCAACCACAGAAGCGGAGCGCAAGGAGTTTCTGCATGCCGTCGAGCAACTCAAACGCATCGAAGTCGAGTACGCCCAATACAAGGCCCATGTCGAAGAGATATTGCATCTCATAGAAAAAAACGAACTCGTAGAAGCAGGAAACCTGCTCGCGCTGATGGAAGAGGAACAGGAGCGGCTTGATCAAGAACTCGTCGCGCTTCTGGAGGAGATCGAACGCTTTACAAATGAAGCCGCTGTGGCTGCCGAAAACCACGAGAAACAGGCGCTCCTGCAAATCATCTTCATCGCTTTGGCGACCTTCATTGTCTGTGGCGTCGGGTCCGTGCTTTTTGCCCGCTACATGATTTCCAGGCCTCTCGGACAGGTCTCCAACGGCCTGCTCGAACTCGCCCAAGGCAACACGCAGGTGGAGGTCGTCGTTCGGTCGAGGGATGAAATCGGCAAAGTTGCAGAAGCATTTGAGACGTTCCGCGTGAATACGATAGAAATGAAGCGGCTTCAGGAACAGGCGCGTGAGGAAGAGTTGCAGGCCGAGACAGATCGCAGAGAAACGCGCCTACGGCTGGCTGACGAATTGGAAAATTTGCTGATGTCGAGTTGCGACACCGTGACCGACGCCTTGAAGGAGTTGTCGGAAAGTACGGACCAGCTTGCAAGAAACAGCCAGGATACCGAAGAACGCGCCAACACGGTCGCCGCGGCCGCGCAGGAGGCAACCACGAGCGTTCAGTCCGTTGCTGCCGCTTCAGAGGAACTGGCAAGCTCCATTCAGGAAATAAGTCGCCAGATCATCTTGGCCAATACCTCGACAACCCAGACGTCGGAACAGGCGGAAACATCCTGCAACACCGTCGAAAGCCTGTCCGCCTCGGCCGACGAAATCAACGATGTCCTGAATCTCATCAGTGACATCGCCTCACAGACCAATCTTCTGGCCCTGAATGCCACGATCGAGGCAGCCAGGGCCGGCGAAGCGGGCAAAGGCTTTGCCGTCGTGGCCTCGGAGGTCAAGGCTCTCGCCAATCAGACCGGCCAGGCGACCGGCCAGATCGGATCGCAGCTGAGCGGCGTGCAATCCGGGGCCGCATCCTGTTCTCAGTCCATCATGACCGTCGTCAGATCCATGACCGATATCAGGGACCAGATTTCGGGCATCGCCTCGGCAATCGAGGAACAGAATGCTGTCACCTCGGAAATCGCGATGAATGTGAACCATGTGGCCAGTGGCAGTGAAGACATTTCCCTGAACATTTCCGAAGTCAACCGTGCAGCCCGGACCTCCGGCCAACAGGTAATAGAGGTCGTAGGCAGAATACAGGAGGTCTCCAGCCATATCGGCACCATTCGGACAGGCCTGAACGACTTTCTCGGGCACCTGCGCGCTGCGTGACAGGCAGGCATGGAGGACTATTGCGGCAGAACCGGCTCATTCGTTGCGGGCTTGCAGAGCCAGAGCAACAAGCGTTGGCCGCAAGTCCTTGGGATCGTCCAGTGGCTCTGTAAACCAGAGCCGTTCAATCCGGTCTCCCGCAACAAGGTCCAGCCCTTCGGGATCGAGACACGCAAGGCGCCAGTTGGCGTCCACCGCCCCGCACAGCACTTCGGCATAGAGCTTTATCGCGTCCCGGTGGTCCTCGTTCATATGCGCCACGGCGCCCGTCTCGAACGCCGCCCAATGCTCCGGATCGTTCACGGGTGCCAGCAGGTCTTCCCGGGTCAGCTCGAATGCCTTGCCGAAACCGCCGTTCAGGCTGGCACGGAGAAGCTCCAGCCGGAAGAATGAAAAGTCACCGAAATCGACATAGAGCTCTGCCTTCGGGTGACGCGCCAGATATCGCGCGCGCAGCCGGTCATGGACCGGGCTTCCTCGTTCCACCTGCTCGGCGTTACAGAAAAGCGAGGTCCGGGGATGAGCCAGAGGGTCGCCCTTCCCGGGTTCGCCGACAAGCAGGGAACAGGCCGGGGTCTTGAGAATGGCGGCGGTGTGACCGGAAAGTGTACTCGTGAGAATGACCGGAGTTCCGTCAAGATCCGTTGCGACGGAGACCCGGCTGGCCAGCGGATGCCCGCTCCCGGCTTCGAGCGCGGCAAGAGCACCGAACCTTGCGGAGCGGATCAGCCCCTTGGCCAGAAGGCGGGCCTCGTCATCAGTCGAACGAATAACGGATTTGTTTTCTGTATTCACATTGTTCCCTGTTCCTGGTCGAGATCACCGGCAATCAGGCAACCGGTTTCCGGCAGCATAATACGCGCCCGAACCCGCACCGCAAATCTGAACATCAGATGAACGGACATCTCAGAACCGGTTCAGACCGTGCGTGTCAATCTCCCCCCATCAGCAACGGCGCCACTCACGAATGGCGCGCCTTCGAAGAGAGATTGACGATGAACAGCATGAGCAAACGCATTCTTGCCGCCGCATTGACAGGCGCGCTCCTCCTGCCGACAGTCGCCACTGCAGAAGCCGGACCGAGAAACGGCTGGCAGGATAATCGCGGCGGCCACAACAAGAATTATGGCTCCCATCGCAAACACAAGCATCACAAGGCCCAGCCGCCCAACAGGAATCATAAAGGCAATGGCAATGTTGGCGCTGCAGTTGCCGCCGGCGTCATCGGCCTTGCCGCGGGTGCCATCCTTCTTGGCGCGACCAGCCGGCCGAGCCACGCTGCCCCGCCGCCGGCCAACTATTATCCGCAGGCCCCCTACCCTGGCCGTGTCAGCGGCACCGTCGGTTACCAGCCGTGGAGCCCGGCCTGGTATCAGTATTGTTCGTCCAAGTTCCGTTCGTTCAATTCGTCCACCGGCACTTACACGACCTATGGCGGCGAACAGCGCTTCTGCCAGTAGACCGGGCACCAATCCGGCTGCGGGCCCCAATGGCCCCCATGAACTTGCGGCCGCAAGAAGCCTGCCAGCCCGACTGGTTACCTGCTTGCGGCCGCACATTCATTCGCGGCCTTCACGGCACGCTCAATCCGCCATCGTCTCGATCGACGCGAACCCCTCCGGGGCTTCTCCGGCCTCAAACGGTGTGCTGACCTCGATCACCTTCTCCGGGTAGAAACCGTTGAACCGCGTGCGCAGTGACAGGCTGTAGGCACCGATATGTCCTATTTCGATCCAGTCACCGGTGTCGACGGTCTCCGGCAACCAGAACGGACGGGACAGGATGTCAACGCTGTCGCACGTCGCTCCGCAGACCTTGAAGGGGACAATCTTGTCGGCCTGCCCGGAACGGGTCCTTCTGGCGGGGTCCGGAATGAACCGCGCCGGCAAGGTGATCTTGCCGGTCCAGCTGTCCGACAAGGAGGCCCAGATACCGTCGTTGATGTAGAGCCGGCGGCCCTTTTTCAGCAGGACACGCACGATCAGCGAAATCGATCGCGCCACAATCACCCGGCCGGGCTCCGCCACCAGCGGCATGTCATCAAACTGCCAGTCGGCGATATCCGTCTTGACCTGGCCCATGAGATCCTCGAGCGATGGCATTTCCCGAACCTTGCGCCGCGGATCATGGCCATAAACTGCGGGAAATCCGCCGCCCACGTCCAGTTCGACGATTGGCACACCTGCCCGCGATCTTATCCAGTCCGCGGATGCCAGGGCGCGTTCGTAGGTTTCCGGATCCTCGATCTGGCTGCCGACATGGAAACACAATCCGCATTTGAAGCCGATCCGGTGGATGCGCTTGAGCAGTTCGACCGCATGTCCCGGCGCCGCCCCGAATTTTTTGGAGAGTTCATAGGCCGCGTGCCCCTTCGTGGCGATGCGCACGAACAGGCTGATCCTGCCTGGATCGATATCCAGGGCGCGAACGATCCTCAGAATTTTGGCGACTTCGTCCTCATGGTCCAGCGAAAGCGTCCGGATCCCGTATTCCTCGAGCGCAAGACGAATATCGGACTGCGCCTTGATCGGATGCATGTAAAGCATTTCCGCCTTGGGCGCGGCCTTGCGCACAGCGGCGAATTCGGCCGGCGACGCAACGTCAAAACAGTCGATCCCCGCCTTGGCAAGGGCTTTCAGGACAAAGGGCTCGCCGTTCGTTTTTACCGCGTAAGCGGTTTTGCCGGGAAAGAGGCTTTGAAACTGCTGTGCATCCTGCTGCAACACCTTGGGCCGGAAGCAGTAGACAGGCTGATCGGGTCGCAATTCGAGGGCGGCTTCAACAGCGGTTTCATAGCGTTCCATGGGCGGTTCCGGCGTTGGTTGTCAGCACCTCAAGGGAACAATGTTCTGGCTGTATTGCAACACGGGAATGACCTATTGACAGATAATGTAGGTGCAATCGCGGCCATGACAGCCGATATCCAGATGGAAATGGGACTTGTGGTTCGGATCGGCTTCGGGGCCGAGCACAGTAGTGAACCGCTCGCAGGCGGCCGTATGAATACGCTTGAGAAATCGTCCTTTCGCACCTTGACGACCCCAGTCCTCATCAATGGAGATACTGGACCCGTCCTGGAATTCGAAGCCGGAAATGTCGATGGCCTTGCCAAGCGCGTGCTCCGACAACTTGCCGTCCGGCTGATTGTTGCGTCTGCGACACTGGTAACCCGGTCCGCTTCCAACGCGAACGGGCTGCGTCCCCAGAAGGCCGTCGGCGGCGGGCAGGACATCAAGAAGAAGCCAATCCGCGACCACTTTCGAAAAATCGCAGGAAAGCAGCACCGGACCGGGAAAGGCAACTTCAACGCTCCCTTGCCGAACACCAATCATCCCGACGGGTTCGGCGATCCCGCACCCCTTGTCCTCGTCCTGGGCCGGGCTGTTAGCACGGTCACCGGAAAACGGTTCCCTGTCTTCGAAAAGAGCGCCTGGAATGACGCATGAGCCGCGAGCCTGTGCATTTTTGGGCTGACGACCGGCGCGATCTTGGTGTTCCGGCCCCGGCTCCGACCTCGGCTTGGTACGCGGGATATCGATCCCTTCGACAAAGGGCGTCTGACCGACGCTGCCGAGCGGCTTCATTTCCGGCACCGGCGCTGCTCTACCCGCCTGCGGTATCAACCAGATGAGACCGGCAAGGGCACCCACAATTCTCCATGATGTCTTCCGCATCGGCTTCCGTTCATCCTCTTGAACTGCCCGGCTCTTGAACTGCCTGGTCATGATTGAAGATTCGAAAGCGCAGGTCTATGGTCGGCGATCACTTTTGAAGGACGGTCCCCGTGACATTTGAACTCTATGCGGCTTATGTCGTCGCAACTCTTGTCGTGCTCGCCATCCCCGGACCGACGATCATGCTTGTCGTCAGCTATGCCCTCACCCAGGGCCGCAGATCCGCTTTCGCCACAGTCATGGGCGTTGGACTTGGCGATGCGACGGCCGCAATCGCCTCCCTCATGGGGCTGGGTGCCATTCTGGCCACATCTGCGGCCGCATTCAGCCTGCTGAAATGGGTCGGAGCGGCCTATCTGGTCTGGCTCGGCATCAAGATGTGGCGCAGTCGCCCTGAGGCACTCGGCGCTCACCAGGTCGCTCGGGTCCCGGCCAGAAAGATCTTCTGGCACGCCTACATCGTCACCGCATTGAACCCGAAAGGCATCATCTTCTTCATGGCCTTTCTGCCGCATTTCATCGCGCCGCAAGCCGCGGTCCTGCCCCAGTTGACATTGCTGGGGACGACCTTTGTCGTGCTCGGTGTGTTGAATGCCGCGGTGTACGCTTTGGCGGCCGCCTTCCTCGGCAGAAAGCTGACAAGCCCGTCGCTTCTGCGCCTGGTCAACAAGGTCGGCGGCGCCTTCCTGGTGTCCGCTGCCGCCATGACGGCAACCTTGCAGAAAAGCAGCAGCTAGGGCGGTTTCGAAGACAGGTCAGCGACTGGAGGCGAAGGGAATGTTCTTCTTTACCGGCGCCTCGCCGGCACCCTCCTTTTCAGAACTTGTTCCGAATGAACCGGTTGTCTGCTTGAGGGTTTCCAGAGAACGTTTGGCCCCCGCTTCGCTCAGCGCTGCATAACGTTGGATCGCAGCGTTGAGTTCGAGCCCGCCCATGCCCAGGCGGCGCGCCCGCATGGTCAGAATGTCCTTGTAGGCTTCCGCGGAAACGCCGTTGGCCTTGCACAGGATGATCAGGGGTTTGTCGCTGGCGGTAAAGAGCAACTGGGAGACAGCTGCCGGTGGCAGATCGCTCAGCTTGGCGAGTAGAATGCCCAGTTCCGCCGTCTGGTCGGCCCGTGCGAACTGGGAAACGACATCGTCGATTTTGATCTTCTTGGCGACCACATCCTTGATCAGGGCATTGGACTTTTCGCGGGCATCTTCAAGCTTGTGCGTCCTTGCGGCAACTTCGGTCGCAGCGCGCCCTGCCAGCAGGTGGACAAGGGAGTTGTCCGCGCCGAGCGCACTGATGCGTTCCTTCAGTTCTTCGGTCAGAAGTGGCAGCAGCGCCTGAGCGGCATCTTCGGGCAGGTCCGCGCGGTTGGCCAGCGCGGCCTGGATGGTTTCATCGGAGCGTGCCTTTTCAACCAGTTGCAAAAAGGAGGCATCGGCAAATCGAGCGCCCTTGTTCTCCGCGACTTTGCTCAGCAACGCGGCATCGCCCCGATCCACAAGGACCGTCGTCACCTCCGCAGAAACGGATTCGCGGCAGGCGATCGCGCCCAGATGCTCCATTGACGCGGACGTTGCGATCTTGACCAGGTCTTCGGATGTCAGAACCGGCGAGTTTTCAAGGACGGGCTGCGCGACGGAAATTTCATCCTGCGCAAGTTTCACCATCAGCTCACGGGGCGCTTCCTCGACGTGGCACACTCTCTTCGAAAGAATGACGCGGGTTTCCTCTTCCAGCTGGCCCAGAACCTTGAGAACAATGTCACCGAAAAGAAGGCTTATCTGTTCGTCCCGTTCTTTGCCGGAGCTGACAAAAAGATCGGTCAGCATGCCTACGAAGCTTTTGCGGCCTGTCGCGCTGCTGTCTCTGGCCAAGTCTGTCAGTTTTGCAAGATTAACCATTGTCACTCCAACGCATTGATCGCGCTACGTCGGATCCTACCATTCCCCCCTTAACAGTAGCCTACCGGGCCAGCCGGGCTCCTGCTTCGAGGGCGTGCTTGACCATCTCGACGCGCTCACGGTCATCGTTGGTTCGGGTTTTCATTAGCCGGGGCGAAGTTAGCCGGAGAAAAATTGTCGCATGCGTCACCCGGGCGGTCTCGTTTATGATCAATATCTTAATTAACAAATCTCAAAACGGCACAACCGGAAACTGCACTGCGTCATTGCAATGCAGCATATTTTTCGCTTCTTTTCCCGCCGACGCTGCCCTAACATTCCTCGGTCAGACAGAGGTAATCGGGAGCGGACATATGACCCTTGTACGGAACCTGAATGTGATTGCCTTTCTTGCAGCTTTCGCTTTTTTGGCTGCAATCGTGGTTGGTTTCATCTGAGCCAACAGGCAAAACGGACTAAAACCGGCCCCTGCACGGGCAATGCGGGCAAAAATTTCAATAAAAAGAATACACAAAAAATCGGGCCAGCCGCACCAGAAGGTGCTGGCCGGCAGCGATGCCTTGCAGAGAGCGCGTCGAAGACCCGCAGAAACTCATCCGGCTGAGTGGGAATACCGTCGCGTATCGCTCTTGTACTATGCGTTCGCCGCACCTTTGAAATACAACCCTTGGATGCATTTCCTGATTCCGGGCTCTTTCGCGCGGCTCAGAAACTGACAAACACGGGCACGAGCAACGACCTGACCACCACGGCTACTCTGATGACCGGCATGTATTCCATCCCGGTCATTGAGCTGGTCGGGAAATCCGGAATCAGGCCGCAATCTGCAGCGTTTCGGCCAGCGCCGCCTCCCGTTTGGACGGATCCAGCATCAACTGGTCAGCAGCCACGATCTTGACTTCTGTAATGCCCATGAAACCGAGCACATGTCCGAGATAGGTCGTCGCGAAATCAATCTCGGAGCCGACCTTGGTCCCTCCGGACGCAACAATCACGTAGGCCTTCTTGCCCTGAAGCAACCCGACGGGACCATTTTCCGTATACTGAAAGGTTTCCCTCGCACGTGCGACCAGATCGATCCAGGCCTTCAACGCAGCGGGAACCGAAAAATTGTAGATCGGCGTGCCGATGACGATCGTGTCGGCGGCCTTCAGTTCCCTTACCAGCGTGTCTGACAGCGCCAGTTTCAAGCGTTGGTCCGCGCTCCGTTCAGCCGGGGCCGTGAATGTCGCGCCGACCCAGTCTTCATCCAGGAACGGCAGGCCCTGCGAAACGTCCCTGCTGATGACCTTGGCTTCCGGCGTCTTGCTCAGCAGACCCGTCACCAGCGCGTCCGACAGGTCACGCGTCACCGAACCGGACTTGCGCGCCGAAGCATTGACCTGAAGGATCGTATTCTCTGGATTGCTCATGATTTGCTCCAATCACTGACCGCCGAATATCGGCATGTTGTTCGTGATCCAGAGGTAATCAGCAGTCGGAGAGCCTTCTAGGCATGAAATACTGAACAGTGTGTCAAGCCACTCGAGAGCCGCCAACAGGCTTCGACACGGCCTTTGCCGGTGGCGGCGGCACGAGCCCCTGGTCAGCCGCCCCACTTGACACTTGAAAAGAGCTTGTAAAGACCGGCCAGCGCCAACGCCCCGACGACCGTGTTGATGATCTTTCCCTTGACGCTGGAAGTTCCCTTGCGCAGATCCCGCAGGAAATGCATGTCCTTTTGGGCTTCCAGAGGCTGCTCGAGATCGATGCCGAGCGCACGCAACACCTCCTGAGCGACTTCCCGGCCACCTTCCCTGCCGCTGTTTCGGGCCAGTTCGTGCAGTTCCTGTTCAGTCACCTCGCCTCCCTCCATATCCGTTTTTGACATCGTCGTACCACGCGCCGCACCGATGCAGCCTCGCATTGGCGCGGCCCAGCGCCTGGTCGGTCCGCAACAGGGCCACGTCCAGCGGCTCCGCGATCCTGACACCGGACCTCTCCCTCTTCCGGCAGTCGCCCGGATACGCCGGCAGAAGTCTGGAAGCTTCCAGATGGCCCGTTTGCGAGGCGGAACGGCTGAGCCGGTCGTCAGCGGTCGCGCAAGCGCTCAACAAGGCCAGGGTGGACAACGCAAGTGTCCTCGACAGCAGAAACATAGTGCTCTAATTCCTCAATTGCGGCTTCGGCCTGCGCCGTGGCCTTGTCGATTTCGGTTTGCAGGTGCTCTCGCGCTCTGTCCGACACGGATTTCCGGCGCTTGGTTTCGACGAGCTGCGCCCGCGCGGCCATAAGTTCGTTTTTTGCGACATATTCCGCCACCGCCCTGCGCACCGCGCTTGTTCGATCGATCGTGTGCCAGAGGAAAAAGCTTCCCAGAACGGCGGTGACGGCAAGGAGCGCACATGCGGTGCGGCTCTGCAGGATCAGTCCGATCATCGCAGGCCCTCCAGACAGAGCCTGTGCTCCGCTGTGCGCCGGTTGACCAGGCCGCGCAGTGTCCGCCCGCCGGCCTTCCTGAACCAGGTTGCCGCGTCGCACGCGCCCTTGAAATCCCCGCGATTGAGCCGTTTACGCGCGGTTGACCGGCAGAAGGCGCCAACACCGATATTGTATGTCAGGCTGACAAAGGCCACGTAGCTCTTTACCGGTATGCGATCGGGCCGCTTCAAACAGCCACGCAGGCCGGCTTCGTGGCGCTTGAGCGAAGCAAGCAGCATCCGATCGCATGCCGCCTTCGTGTGCCTATCCCCAAGCCGCACGCCCAGGGTTTCGCCGTAACAGACGGTCGGAACGCCGACCACATCCCGGTACGCTGTCAGACGGAGACCCTCCCAGCTCACCACAAGCGCGATTGCGGCCGCCGCCACGGCCCCGGCAAGGCGGGTCCTACGTTTCATGATCGAAATCCTTTTGAGCGAGAAAACGGGCTACGAAGGCACCTGAGGTGGCCAGGGCGGAAAACAGCGCCAGATGCCCGGGCTCCAGAAAACCTCCGAGCCACGGAGAAACGGCCTCCACACCGGACAGGAACGCCGCAAGCAGCATCAGCCGCACGCTCCAGGCCCTGCCCAGGACCTGGCGCCAGTCAGTAATGAATTTCATGAAAAATGCTCCCGAAACAAAACCGCCAGGTGGGCGGTTTCAGACTGCTGACAAACCCTCAGCCCGTCATTTCGGACAAGTGCAGCAAGGCTGCACGCCGATCCGGAACCCAGCGCGCAAGCGCGAGCGTTAGCGAGCACGGAATCCAGGTAAACGATTGTGATTCTAGAAAATGAGAGCGCGCCTTTGGCGCGCAATACATCTGGTTTGCTGATCTGGCATGCAGCTGCGCTGCAGACTTTCCTGATTGACCCGGGCGGGTTGTCAGCAATCTGAAACCGCCTGGTGGGCGATTACGCTTTGCAATCTGGTTTTCAGATCGCCATCCGGGACGCGGCGTAAAAAGACACCGGCCCCGGGGCAGTAACTGGCCTTCGGAAATACGCCCGCGATGGCAAAAGCACACGGTTCCCCGATCCCGGATTGCTCTTGGCTTGGCCGGAAGAACGACGAAGAACGCGCAACCCCGTCCCACACCCAAGAGTGTTGAGCCCGGGATCACCGTGTGCGGTTCGCTTTGAACCGAATGATTGAAAATCGTCTGCCGAAAAAGCCTACGGCTTTATCAGCACTCCAGACCCGGTGGGCATGGTCAATATCGAGCAGCCCTTTTTAGACGCGAACTCATTCCACATCTCGTACTGCTCTTCATTTGATTGAAATGCATAATCATCGATAAGAACAATCGCGGATCTCGAAAGCTTGTCCCAAAGCTCTTCAATAACTTCTTTTTCGTACTTCGCGTGATTAAGGTCGACTGAAAGATACGCAATCTTGTCCAGGGGAGCGAGCGCAAGCGTCCCCGGGAGCGCTCCCTGAATCAGCTTCGCATTGGGGAATGGCGAAAAATGTTATGCGACCCTCACCCAAAGAGCTGTTTTTTCTCCAGAAACACCACGTGAACGCCACGTGCCAGAAAGCTGAGAGCTTTTTGACCCACTGTGAGAACTATCAATATATTGATCATTGTTTGACGAAATAAGGTAGATCCCTCTCGTCATATTCCTGCTTGGGATACTTCCATATGACGCAATTAAAACATGACCAATCGGGAAATTCGTTGCCCCCGTGCTTGATTGTGTGTCCACCAGCGCGACCTTGTGAAGCCCCCCGTCGTTTTCCTCGATAACAAAACTGTTGGAACTGTCGTCCCACCCCAGGCTCCTCCAGGTATTGCTGTTGTCATCGTAAAAATAGTGCCAGCTGTCCCCGCCACCGTTCTTGCCGGTATAGGTATTTCCGTGGACCGAGAAATTGCCTGTGATCGTAAGGCTGCCGGCCATCGAATCCGACGTGTCGGCGCGAAGAAATTGCGCGCTGTCGAGCCCATCGAGCGTTCCCGCATTGTAGCTGGTGGAACCGGTCGGTCCCTGCGGCCCGGGCGCCCCGGTTGCGCCCATCGCACCGGTCTCCCCTTTCAGGGACAAAAGCCCCCAGTCTTCCGGTGAGGTGCTCGGGTTCCGGGCAACATTGACCGTCAGGGAAATATAAGCCGACCCATTGTAGGTGACCGTCTCGTCGGAATTGTAGGTCTCCCCCGAGGACCACATGCCCCGGTAGATCAGCCCGGGGTCCCCCTGCGGCCCCTGGGGCCCTTGCGCACCGGTCGGCCCTTGCGTTCCCGTGTCCCCTTTGGGGCCCTGCAGGCCTTCGGGCCCCTGCCCCCCTTGAGGGCCTTCCGGTCCCTGGACGCCCTGTTGCCCCTGCAGCCCGCGGTCTCCCCTTGCGGTCACCGGATCCCATTCCACCGCCGCGTCTTCAGGCTGAACACCCGTGTGGTCGGCCACGCAAATATAGTAGGATCCGTCACTGGAAACCGTATCCTTGACCGCATAGGCAACCGAACTCGACCAGGTTCCACGGTGGTTCATGCCCAGAGGGCCTGCGGGACCCTGAACACCCTGTGGGCCCTGCAGCCCTTGCGGACCCCGGCCGAAAGGAACCCCCGTCGACCACGTCCCGATCCCGTTGGACAGTTTGAAGTAAACCGTCCCGGTCTCGACATCGAGGAAGGAGAAGTTCGCCGGCTCCGCATCGAAGGCTCCCCGATCCACGGTCAGTCCGGAGGCATCCGGGTCGAAGGACTTGCCGATCGGCCCTTCGGGTCCCTGCGGCCCCTGGGACCCGATCGGCCCCTGCCCCCCGGTCGGCCCCGCCGGCCCCTCCGATCCGCGCGGGCCTTCCGGTCCCTGCAGTCCTGTCGGTCCCCTTGGCCCCTCGTAACCCAGGGGACCACGCTCGCCTTGCGGCCCTTGCGGTCCTTCCGGTCCCTGCGATCCGGCCGGTCCGAGCGGCCCCTGATCGCCGACCGGTCCCTTTGGTCCCTGCGCCCCCGGCAGCGACGCGATTTCAAGCACCTGTTGCAGGGTGGGAAGGTCCTGGTTATCGGCGGCCTCCAGCCCGTTGATCACCCGCCGGCCTTCCAGGTTGAAACCGCCATTTCTGTCCAGAAGCGCCCGTGTCGCCAGCGACTGCATGTTGATGGCGCTCCGGTCCATGGCTTTTTCCATGATCGCCGGATCGATCTCGCCACCTGCCAGGCTGTAGGGTTGGCGGAAATCGCTTACCAGAAGCACCGTCAGTTTCTCTCCCGGCTGCAGCGCTTCCGGATCGAAAAACACCGTGCCCGTCGCAAAGGCGCCGCCTGTGAAGAACCAGTTGCCCGGCCCTTGCTGGTAGACCCAGACCTCGGTATTTCCCTCTGTATCCGAATGGACGACTTCAAGGTTGGTTTCATCGACAAACTGAAACGGCAAGTCGACACGGTTGGTCACGCCGTCGCCCAGGATCTGGACGCGGCCTTCGGATAAGTTTGCTACTGTCATGATTTGACCCGTTCCTTCAGGCGCCGGACCGCCGGATGAGCGATGGCTGCCGGGGGCCCCCGGAAGTCTCGCGTTGATTGGTGTCGAAGTTTTCCCTTTGCGGCGGAGACGGAAAGACATCATCGCGCACAGTGATCATACGGCGAAAATACGCCGTTCCGCCGCGCCGGCGAACCGTGCGGGAGACCGCCTTCAGCCGTCCCGCGCGCTGGCTTCCTGTCCGCCCAGCCGCCGCAGAATTTCCGCGGCGTCGACGAGAGCCATCCGGTCGTCCGGCCTCCGCTTGCGGAACCTGTCTTCCAGCCGCGCGCGCAGTGCCGGGTCATTGGCTTCGGCGAGTTGCCGCGCCGCTTCGGCCCTGCTCATGCCCCTCGGACCGGTGAGGATCCGCCACTTGGCCCGGGCATCGCTCAGTGCCTGGCCCGACGCGCCCATATGCACGGATATCGGGTCGATCCGGAACAGGTCCGTCAGGGCTTCATGCCCCTTGAGGACGTTGTCCGGATCCGGACTTCGGAGCTCTTTTTCCAGGCCGGCGGTAAAGGTGGGCGGCAACAGCTTTTTTCTGCGCAGCAGTGTTCTCGCCACCACGCCCGGAGCCGTGCCCGCCTCGGTCAGGCGGTGAAAGGCCCGGTCCGCATTCCGGCGGTCTTCGCTGGAAGCCGCATTCGCGGGCGCCGCCTCGCGGGCCCAGTCTGCCGCGGCCAGGCTCTTGTCCTCCTCCCGGCTCTGCTCTTCCAGCATCTCCAGCAGCGCCGTCCTGCGTTCCGCCTGCAGGATCCGGTTGTGATGGATGATGTCCGGATCGAACCCACGCCCCTCTTTCGCGATTTGCGCGGCGATCCGGTCTTCCTCGTTCACATCGTCCTCCGCCAGTTCATCCCGGGCCTCGGCATCAAGACGGCCCAGAACGTGCGGCGGCAAGTCCATTGCTGTGGCAAAGGTCTCCAAATCGGCTCCGGATGGCAGGCCGGCGCCGTCCGCCGGATCTTGCGCGCCTTCAGTGCCCGGCCTGTGCAGCAACAGGAGACGCTCCCTGGCGGGCCAGGACCGCAGCCAGGCCTCGCCGATGGCATTTCTGCCGGATTGCAGCAGCCCTGCCTTTTCTTCTGTCGGCAAGGGCGAGCTTTCCAGAAGACCGGTCATGGTCGCAACGGCGGCGTCGAACGGCTCTCGCTTTTCCCGAACACCGGTAACCAGTGTCTCCAGGACTTCGGAAATGCCATCTCGAAAATACTGAAGATTGTCGGCGTATTCTGCCGCCGCGAAACGCGCCACATAGGCCTCGCGCCGACTGTTCAGTTCACTTGAGAGGCGGTCCCGGAGCCGCGGCGGCTGCGCCTCGCGCGCGGCCATGCCGTCCTGTTCCAGATGCGCAAGCATCGCTTCGGTGAAGCCGGTCGCGCCGGGCGGGACCGTTTGCCGGGTCTCGGCTTCCCGGTGGGTCAATCCGGCATCGATTTTTCGGATGGCCCGCTGTGTTTCAAGACCATCGATCTGGTCCTGGCGCATGCGAAGGCGTTGCGCCAGCTGTCCGGCCTGACCGGCGGATTGCCGGATCTGCCGGCCGAGCCCGCTGGTCGCGGTCCCCACCGCCGTATCGGCGACAACCTGTGGATCCCGGATCGCGGAAAGGCTCTCCGGTCCTCTGAATTTTTCCAGTCTAGCCAAGAGTGTTCACCCTGTCTGGTCAGCGGATCGACGCTGCATTTCTGTAATAGGCGTTGCCGAGTGTTGTGGCCGCTCCGGTCACGCCCCCCAGCATGGCCCCGCGCGCTCCGATCCGGCCGGCGGATCGATGCGATCTGGCCCTTTCCCGCGCTGTCGCGGCTTCAAAGGAAAGGCTGCCCCTCTCCCCTTCAGCCCGATACCGGATGGCCTCGATGCTCTGGGCGGCTTCCAGCGCGTTGTCGTCCTGGAGATCGGTCAGCGATCCGGTCTCGGAGAGGCCGCGCTCCGCACCCGCCGCCCGGTTGTAACCGAGCATGCGGTCATGGCGCTCAAGGCTGCGTTGCCGCTCGAAGGAGGCTCTGGTCTGGTTCACTTCCTTCTGGCGTTCGGCCACCTCCGCCCTGCGTTCCTCGGCCTGGGCATTGGCCTGGGCCTGTTGTTGGATGCCTTTGGCCTGCGTGGCGGCTCCCGCCAGGGAGCCGATCACGGAGACAGCGGTCAGAATTGCCGGATGGCACATGGTCAGGGCTCCGCGTCATGGCCGAAATTGACGGCCAGAATGGTTGAAGGTTTGCCGCCGCGGGCTTCCAGCACGAGCTGTCCACCATCTTCCCAGCGGGTGTCGACGGACTGGTCGAGAATGCCCGAACGCAGCGGCGCCGGGGCACCGGACGGGTCACCTGCCCGGTAGTAGATGAGTTCATCGAGATAGGTTTCCTCCGCGCCTGCCTTCAGGGTTCCTGTGTCCAGCACCGCGATCCTGCAGCTGTCGGCCCTCATCTTCCGGCCCATCGCCGAACCGTCCCTGGCATTGACCGGATAGGGCAGCGTCTTTGCCCGCGCCCTCACGTCGAGACCGACGAGGATGGTGGTGGCGGTCTGCCCGTTCGGCAGGCTGACCTGCCCGCCGCTCACCCGGGCCGGATAGTCGCTTCCATCGGCATAGAGGATCACCTCTTCCCCTTCCAGGTAGCCGAGCCCCGAGACGCTGTTGACGGCGGCACCGGCATATCTCGACGCGCAGTCGAGATGCCAGGCGTCTTCGATGTTTCCACCGGCGAACGGTCTTTGCATGATTTCGATATAGCGGCGCACCTGGCCGTTGATAGTGCGCTTGACGATCATCCAGATCTCGTCCGACAGCACCCCGGAAAGGTCCGCCATACATTCCACATCGCCGCCGAAGTCGTGCCGGTGCATGCCGTAGACCTGCTGCTGGCGTTCATAGGTGAAGCCCACACTGCGGCCGGTGCGGTCCCATTGCCAGATGATGCTGTCCGGATATTGCTGGTAGCAGGCCCCGGCTATGCCATTGCGGAACAGATGGGATTGGACCTCGCTGACCGACTGGGAAACCCGCCCGTCGGCGGAAAAATCGTAGGCGACTTCACGCATGTCCGTGCCGTAAGCCCCGAAATAGAGCAGGACCGACCCGACCTTGATCGGACTGACGCCGTTGGCGCCAAAATTGGTTTCCGGTCTCTGGTCGACATTATCGGGACCATAGGGATCCTGCTCCGTTGCCTTGCCCACCGCCCTGACGGCCTTGGTGGTTCCCACGATCAGGTCGTTGTCGTCCACCAGCCACTGGATCCGGTTGACCTGACCCGACAGGATTCCGGCCGTGACGGCATCGGAGGCCTGCAGCACGTGGGAGACCGAAAAGTTCGTGAAATCCTCGCTCTGGCTCTCCCAGATCTTCTGCGGTTCCTCGCGCGTGCCGGCAAAGGCCAGACGGCTCTTGTGCCAGCCGATGGTTTGCGGCCAGCCGGTCGTGTCCGACCACGCCCCCAGCCGCCAGGTGCTCTGGGCCTTGGCGTTCTGGAGAGACTGCCCGTAAAGCCGGACTTTCACCCCGGTTGGCGACGTGCGGCTGACGATCTTGAACCAGCGCCAATACCCGTCCGACCCGCGAAAGCGGATATGGCGACCAACGTCCGACCCTTGAAATCCGGCGCCGCCATTGATCCCGGCCGTGCCGGACGCCGTCAGGTTGAAAGCTGTTTGCGTGTCTCCCGACTGGTGAAACACGATCTGCCCGATCGCCGCGTTGTCCGAATTCGGCCCGCCGCCTTGCGTGAAGCTCAGCCGATAGTAGGAGAACGCCGTCTCGTTGTGAAAGGCATACTGGCGCCATTCATTGGAGGCCCAGGTATCCTGGCCGTCCTGAGTGTCCACTATTATCCAGCTTGACCCGTCACTTGACGCCTCGACGGTCCACTGCCACGGCATGTCGTCATTCTGGCTGTTGTCGTTCGGCGCCTGCAGCATGTAGCCGTCGATCACGACCGCCTCCGCAAACCGGTATTGAATCCAGCCGGCCGACCCCGACGCAAAGACGGTCTTGCCGTCCGACCGGTCGAACACCCTCCAGGCGGTCGCACTCCCGTTCGATGCGCTGACCGCACCGCTCGGGGACGTGTTGGAAGTCATGTCCGGAACCGGGTTTCCCGTGTCTGACGGCTTCAGGTTTGTCGGCGATATGTTGACGTCCAGAAAGGGACCGTCTTCAAATGCCATCGGCTCGATGCGCCAGGTTGTTTCCGCGAAACGTTTCAGTGCCTGGGGTGGTACCCCGCCGCCGGCGATGAAAAGCGTGTCCGTGGACTGCACGAATTTGAGATCCGGCAGCACATCCAGGCTGTAGGGCGTCGTCACGTGAACGGATCCGACCCGTCCGAGACTGGTATAGACCCTGAAATACCCGTCTCCGAACTCAAGCATGTAATACTGGCCATTGCCGAATTCGAACGGGATCAGCCAGCCGCCTGCCGTGCTGTCCGCCATCTGACCGACAAATCTGGTGCCGCCCCGGCGCCTGATGCCGCCACGCTTGAGCGTGACGAAATTTTCGCATTCGGCCAGCGACGACCGGAACAGCTCCAGCTCGGAGCGATAGAGCAGCTCGGGGTCCAGTTCGCCCCGGCTGAACGTGGCTTGAAGGTGATAGCTCATCGGTCTGCTATGATGTCCTGGTCAATCATCGGCAGAGGGGTTCCCTGCCTGGCGTCAACGCTCCCGGCATGCTCGAGAGCTTGCCTTGCGGCATCTCTCAATGCCTCTGCCCGGCTGTTCTTGCCGGTGATCGCATGCGCGCATCCTGCCGCCAGAAAAAGCGAAAAACCGTTCACGAAGAGAGGCGAGAAGTCCGCCTCCCGGCTCACCCGGCGGACATACCGGAGCGGGAACGGTGGGCTGTAGTCGGTAAGGATTTTCTGGCCGGCAACCTCGAAAGGTATCAACGCTCCATTCGGTGCGCCGTTCACGCTCTGGAGCGGAATGCGCAGGCAGGCGGCCGGTTTCCTGTATTGAAAGGCCCACCGGAAGGGAGGCGGGTCCGTTTCCACCGGCAACCAGGCCAGTTCCGTCGCGAAATCCCAGTCATGCATGGCGAGATAGGCGTCCCGATGGGCCGCATAGTGATTGCGGAACCAGCGCGACGCCACGGAAGAATAATCGAAGTCTCTGATTGGCGTTTCCTTCAGATGCGCGAGCGCTAGATTCGCCATTTCGACGGGTGTGTTGACCGTACCGGACATGAGAAACGCCTTTGCTGTGGATCGGGAGTGTCCGTGTCGATCAGGCAGCCGGCGGAAGGGCCGGCCCCTGTTCGTAGGCCTCCAGTACGCGGATCGTCTCCGCCTTGCCTGAGGTCTGCTGCCCGGCATATTCGGCCGCCATCGTCTGCAGCGTCTTCCAGTGCGCGGTGCGCCACCCCGGGGGCAAGGGTCTTCCGGCCTGTCCCGGCACTGCCGGCGCCCCCGGCGTCTCGGCGCTTTTCTGTTTGCGGTTCCAGTCGGCCGAAAGCGCGTCCGACAGCCGGGCCGCTGTGTCACCGGCATCGAGATCCTGGTTGCCGAAACGGGCCCAGAAATCCCTGTTGTGATTGTTTTCCAGACGCTTCAGATGACGCATCCTGCGTTCGATGATCTCGCTCATGGCTCTCTCCAGAAGGAAAAAAGGGGGCAGCCGAAAGCTGCCCCCGGACTGCTGTCTCGGCCGGAGTGCCGGCTCCTGGATCAGATGTTCACCTTGAGGCAGGCGAACTTGACGTTCTTGCGCGCGTATTTCCGGTCCCAGTTCGCTGCATTGCGCAGCTCGGCCAGGCTTGCGCCCTGCGATTTGGCAAGCGTCGCGCCGGTGAAGTCCATCCCGGCCGGGTGGATCAGCTCGAAGCGGCGCGTGGTCAGATAGTCCGCGCCACCGCCGTCGCCGATATCCGGATCCCGGGTGATTTCCGTGCCCTCGTTGCCATAGATCGTCTGCCTGTTCGGCACCTCGTCGATATGCATGAAGGCACCCGGGGCGAACAGGAAACAGGAATATTCGTCCGAACTACTGCCCGCCGTCACCGGCATCATTTCCGAATGAACCACCATCATGCCGGCGTAAAAGGGCACTTCAAACGGGGCTTCGGACGGTTTCTTGAACTCGATCTTCTCGTCGTCGAGCAACGTGCCATAGACAAAACTGTGCATCGCGATCGCACGCAGGTCGTCCAGGTTCTCGCCCATGGTCAAGCGGGCGCGGTTGATGGCCTGGTAGCTGATGCGGTTGGCGGCGGTTGGCGAGCCGATGTCGGAGTAGATCGAATAGACCATGTCGCCGCCGTCATTGGCCACATTGTCGGCAAAGACACCTTCGGTGGTCGCGATGATGCGCTCTTCCTTGCGCCGGCCCCAATAGGCACCGATGCGTTCGGCAACCCTGTTCATGGCACTGTCCCCGCGGCCCGTCGCCGCGTAGCTGGCGACCGTTTTCGCACCGTATTTCTTCGCCAGCCGGTGTTTGTAGGCTTTCATGTCGCTGGCCGAGATCTTGGAAGCGGAAATCTTGTTGTCGCTGTCGTCGATCACCGTCGGCTCGGTGTCGTCCAGGTCCTCCCAGTACGGCACCTCGATCTGGTTGCCACCGGTCTTGAAGCGCTTGGCAATCTCCGGCGCGGGCGCGGCCAGAATGCCGGATTTTTCCAGCAGGATCAGTTTCGCCGGTTTGTTCTCGGCCATGTAAGGCGTGAATACGCGCGGGACCACAATGTCTGAAATTGCAGAAGTCATTGAATTTCCTTCTTTAAATTAGAGGCTGAACAATTTGGGATCGCGACCGGCCGAAACGATCATCTGTCTGGCCCGTGCCGGATTGCTTTCCAGAAGCTCTGACTGCTGTTTGAGGTCGGGCCTGTCGGTATCGAACGGGTTCGCTCCGCTCCCCGCATCACCGAGATCGGCGAGACTGTCCTCGGCCAGGGCCCTGTCGTGAATGAAGGCAAGCAACTTCACAGCGGTCGGGTCCGCCACCTGCTGCAGACCGGTTTCATCGGCTCGGGTCAAAGCCCCTTTCTCGGTGAACCAGCCGGTCAGATCGACCCCGGCGGTCTTCAGGCCGGAAAGCGCCCGGTCGGCCTTCGCCACCATGTTCTGATATCCGTTGCTGGCAGGATTGCCGTATTCCCTGACAAGGGCCTGATGGGCGCGTTCCACGCTCGCGGCCTCTTGCGTTGCGGCCCCGGCGGCGGCTTCCTGCTGTGCCGCGAATTGCTCCGACATCTTGCCGATCCACCGGTCGTGCAGCTTTTGCGCCGCCGAAGGCGGCAGTCCCGCCTCCCGGAACCATCCGCCTGCCTCTTCCGCAAAGGCCTGATCGTAGGGAAAGTCCTCCGCAAGCGTGTCCGGCATCTTGAACTGATAGCCGTTTTCAGGTGTCCAGCGTTTGGACAGATCCGAATAAAGCGCGGCCACGTCCTCCGGGCCGGCCGTTTCATCGGGCAAGGGCACCGCATTGCCCAACTGGTCCCGCAGACTGCGGTACCCTTCGAAAACGCCGTCGACACCCTGCCAGCCGTTCTGCTCGGCAATGGCCCGATTGTCTTCGCTCAGGCCGGACAGAAACGCCGGCGCACCCGGGTCTGACGCGGCAGGCTCGCCCGTCACCGCGTTCATCGCATCGCTCATGGTCAAAAGTCCTCGTCGGTTTCGAAATCCGGCAGCGTTTCCAGACGGGCGGCCTCCTGAAGCGCCGCATGCTCTTCAGGCGACACCCGGATCATGGAAAGAATGCGTGCATACAGCGCCTTGCGTCCGTCCAGATACCCGCTGGCGCGCGGACCAAGTTCTGCCGGCGGCGCCTGGTAGATCCCGCTTTCAGCGGCGAGATCGGCCAGCACAAGTTCGCCTTCCGGACATAAAAAAACGGACCGATAGGCCCGTTCGATTGTTGCCGGTCTGTCCTTCCGCCGCCTGGCGGCGCGTTTCAGGCTAGCCCACATCCGGCACGCCTCCTGGCTTCGCCAGCGCTTTCAAAAGCGGCGCGCCGTCCTTTGCCATCCGCGCCATGCTTTCGCCGGTCGCCAGTTGCTGATGCTGCTCGGCCTGCGCCGCGCGGTCCGCGCGCAGCGCTTCCACCTCTTCCGGCCGCCGTTTCAGTTTGGCCGGCAGCCCGAGAGCACGTCTGGTGAGGTCATATTCGGCCTCCCGGTCATGCAGGTCGAGAATGGACGGATCCGCGGCACCCGCCGCTCCCAGGTAATCCTGGAAACCCATGATCGCCTCGAAATGCCCGGCTTCGCGCATCTGATCGATCGGAGCTGTCGAAGTCAGCGTGACGTTGCCTTCAAGAACGCTGTCGGGCGGTTCCAGCGGAGAGCCCGTGGCAAATGCCCCGCGGCGGCCGAGAACACCGATCTCCCGTTCGAACAGGGCCTCGTTTCCGGCCAGGATGTTCGTCGAGAACGGGCCGATCATGTCCGCCATTTCCTTGCGCCGGATATTGACCTCGGTCGCTGTGCGGCCGGCACCTTCCAGCAGCGTTTGCCACAGATCGCCGTACAGCCCGATCCTGAGCTTTTCCCGGATGCTTTCGATCTTGCTGTCCGCGGCGCCGGGGTTGACGGTATCGACCATCGGACGGAACAGCGGCCGGCCCTGTTCGTCGATCAATCCGGGGTTGGTACGGCCCGGATTGAGGTCGAGCTGGCGTTCCTCCCGGTGCGTGGCAATCGGCGGCCGGACGGCCTGGGAACTCGCGATCAGTCCATCCCTGGCAAGGCTCTGCAGGCTCTTGATGTCGCTCATCAGCTTGGCCTGCGGCGGCGAGCCGTAAGGCGAAAGCCCGTCCCGGTCCCACCGGCTGATCACGAGCGGATATTCGAAGAACCCGCCCCGCCGGCAGATGTGCTGGCCGTCCTCCTCGAAATGAATGCTCTCGAACCGGGACTTGCGTGCGTCGGGCGCATCAATATGCCCCCCTTCGCGCAGGAAACACGCATGCACGAACACATGCTCTGTGTTCTTGCGTTTCGGGTCTGCGGCATCTTCCTTCACACCTTGCGAGACGTTGCCGCCATACTCCTTCAGCGCCTGCCAGGCGGCCAGCCTGCGCACACGGAAGAAGCCGCAATCGTTGCCCTGTGCGTCCACCACGAGATAGACCTCGTGAAGCGGCACGTAGCGGTAGTGGACGGGCGTGCGAATGTCGGCGAGATTGTCCTCGTTCTCGAGCGGAAACAGCACGCCGGTTCCAAGCTTGACCGTGGACAGGATCCGCGAGCGGTTTGCCAGGGAAAATCCGGATCGGCCGGCGTAGCGCACCCGGAAGAGGTGATCCCGCACCAGTTCGAAAAACTCTTCGTCCGCCTGGGTCGGGGGCGGTGCGAAGGGATCGCCGAAACTGACCCCATGCCAGTAAAACCCTTCCGGCATGGTCAGGGAGCCGACGCCGGACGCCAGCCGGTCGAGCAGCCACACCGCTGTCGGGTCAAACAGCTTCCGTGACCGCTGCCGGGCGGCCGATTGCCGGAAAACACTCATGCCATCGGCGGCGCTCACACCGCCCGGGCGGTTGAAGGCGCGCTCCATGTCCGGAGCCGTGTAGGTCACATAATCCCGCCAGTCGGCCTCGTACCACTGCCGCTCGGAGCGGGCGGACTGCAGCTCCGATTTCAGGTCGTCGACGATCCCCATCACGCGCGTCCCAGAAGCGTCACGCCGGGCCGTGACTTGCTGCCGAAATCGGGCACGCCCAGCGGACTGGTCAGATTGGTGGCCCGCGTGCTGTAGGCGGCCGCTTTCCGGCGCCTGTTGTTTTCCTGAAGGTTCCTGGCTTGCCGCTGCGGATCGGGCGCGCGCGGCGGCGGCGGTGTCGGTTCGGGGTCCGGCTGCTTCGAGCCGCCTCCACCAAATAGGCACATGGTCGGTTCCTTTCCTGATTTGTGAGGCGCTGGAAAACTCCCGACCCGGCACATGGCCATGGTCCCTGAAAAGCCGCGCGGCATTTCTGGCGCTCCGGCAATGATGCAGGAGCGAGTCTTGTTCAATCGGGCGTGAAAAAGAAGCGCGTTCAACCCGGACCGGGAGCGAACGCATTCGTTCGCCCACACCAGTCCAAGGTAACGTTGTAAGGCTTGTTTTAGCCCTGAATTGACGACCGGTCCAGCGCGGCTGCCGGTCTCAAATTGCTGTTTAGAGGCGCTGGTTCTGAAACCGCCCTGTTTTCCGGCGGTTCGTGGCAAACAGCTGTTGTGCGCTGGAGGACCCTGATTTCTCCCGCTCGCCGCAAACCTCCAGTGGAGTGGATGGCCTATTGGCAGTCCGGTCCCGGCCAGCCGTTCCGACCTGTCATTCCGGCCGACCTCCCATTCCCGGAACCATCGCCTGAAAACTTTTCGTAAGCAGATGGTGGTGACCGGCGTCATCTTCATAGGACAAGGTCAGGCGCGGACCGTATCCCCGGTCATCCGCCGGCCCTTGCCGCCGGTCGGAGCCAGTCCACTCATTCGCAGACAGATAGGCGTGCCGTGCCTTGATGCCGCGTTTGGCCAACTCGGCCTCGGCATCCTTTCGCACATACGCGTGCCCGCTGGCAGCCTCCTCCGGATAGACCTTTTCAACCGGGTGCTGCAGCACGCTCCCCTTTGCGTCAGCGGCGAACGCGGACAGGCCCCAGGTCTGCTGGAACCGTTCGGTCGCCAGAAGGTGCGCGGCCTCCCAGTCGCCATTCATCTCGACATAAGTCCTGGCCAGGTGGCCCTGATAGTCCGCCACCGCCGCGGCCTCCATCTCGGTGCTGCTGCCGAGATGGCGATAGCGGTCATAGGACGTTCTCGTTTTCCTGCCTGCTGCCGTGTTGCGGCGGATGTACTCCGGCTGGGTCCTCCGCTCGCGGGCCAGACCTCCCGGAGTGATCCTGAAGCATCCGGTCGGCAGCCGCTGCATCTTCCGTGTCCCGCTGTTCTGGAGACACGGGCCACGCTCCGGGCAGCCCCGCCGCCGGATCAGACTGGAGATCAAGCGGGCTTGCCTGACTGTGACCATCGGCTTCGGGCCGCTGGTCCTCGGAAAACGGGCTGTCGGACCATCGTTTGTCTCGCTCGTAAACCACGTGCGGCAGCACGTTTCGATCGAAATCGTCCCGGGCTTTCGATTTGTCCGGATGCCAGATCCCCCGGATCAGCTCAGCCAGGATCTGCCGCTGCCTGCCGGTATCGTCGCCAAAGGTCTGCTGCAGGTTCTGCGCGGTCGCGTCCCAGTCAATGCCGTCATAGCGCTCGAGGATATGCTTCGGATAGGCGGACTGCCCGGCATAACTGTCGAGCACGGATGTGATTTCGGCGCGGGCCGTTTCCAGCACGTCGCCCCAGCCGGCTTCGGAACTCCGTTCGACAGGCGCCTTATGCCTGCCATTGGTGGAATTGGTCAGATGTCCGAGGTTGCCTTTGTTCTCCTGAAGGAACCGGTCTTGCAGCCGGCCCAGGACAGTTTCGTAGGTGACGGCGTCTTCCGATACGCGCGGTTCGTAGTTTTGCGCCAGGAATGAAGCGATCGGCTGTTTGAACACGTCGGCGTTCTCGAAGCCCGCCGCCGGAAGCCTTGACGCCGATGCGGGCAGGTCCTTGCCGGAGACGGGCAGACCCGCCGTCGCAAGCGCGGCGGCCACCAGCGTGTTGCTGTTGACCAGTCTTGGCGATGTATCGTCGTAGACTGCCGCCATGGTGTCGTAGTCGACTTTCGCCTGCTCCACGAGCTGGGCGAAGAAGGCCGTCTTCAGGTAAATATCCTCTAGGTCAGGGCCACTTTCGAGCAGCCTGCTGTCATCGGGGGATCGCTGATCCACCGGCACCCAATCGCGGGACGCCGGTGTATAGGGCCCGATTTCCACATCGATGATGTCGACAATCGACAGGACACCTGGCCCTCCGCGCACCACATACTCCTCGCCCATGCGGTTGGTGTAGATGATGAAAAGATGGCCATGCCCGAAAGGGGCTTCTGAAATGCGCAGTTCAATCGTTTCCATGGAAAGCTCACTTTTTGCCACGCCCCGCCCGTTCAATGGCGAAGAAGTCGGGAAGCCGGACCTTCGGACTTGGATGCATATTGGGCGCGTCACAGCTCGGGTGACGCGCAGCCCGCACCTGGATCAGCACGTTCAGCGGACCGGTTCGGCCTTGCCGTGGCTCAGATCGGAGCCGATGCGATCGCGGCCCAATACGCAAGGCCCACGACGGCAACGAACAGCAGCAGCGAAACGCATCTCAGAATCTTGAACTGCAATCCGAAATCCGACCTGAAGGCACGTACGACCTGAACCAGGCTGGCGGCCAGATCGGCAATCAGAAGGCCGCCGATCGCCCAGGGAGCCGCTATAAAAAGAAAGAACAGGAATTCGCTTCTGATGAACATCCCGTCGAAGACGCAATAAAGAAAAAACAGGCTGGATGCCATGATCAGCGTCAGTGAAACGATGTTCAACGCCCCGTACGCATCCTTCCGGAACAGATTGAAGTTCAGGATTAAGCGGTAGATGACGACAAACGGCGTCAGGACGAAAACGGTCATTTGAGCCTTTCTGATCCGGAAGCCCGATGCGGCAAACCTTACACTGCACGACTGGTTCATTTTGTTCACCAAATGTTCCAATGTCAACTGGGATTGGCAGAAGATGGAAAGTACACCCGCGCCGGTCCGGACCGGCGCGGCGGCTTTCTTCAGCCCCACGGGCCTCGCGTATGGGCCGTCACCCGGGGTCTTCGTTGCCCGTTGCAAGCTCGAACCCCTCGTCCAGCCAGCCGATGATCCCACCCGCCATGATTTTCACCGGGCGCCCGAGTTCGGCGAGGCGCAACGCGCCGCGGGCCGCGCCGTTGCAATGCGGTCCGGCGCAATAGGTCACGAACAGCGTATCTTCCGGCCAGTTGGCCATCTTCGAACGAATGATCTTGCCGTGAGGCATGTTCACGGCGCCGGGAACATGCCCCTTTTCGAAGAGGGCCGGGCTTCTGACATCCAGCAGCACGAACCCGGGATCCCTGGCCAGCGCGTCATGCACGTCCCAGCAATCGGTCTCGAACCTGAACTCGGCCGCAAAATGCTCTCTGGCGAGATCGCTCGGCGCAGCGGGAACGGCGGTAACATTGTTGGACATGAGAAACTCCTTTCCCCTTCCTTGTGACCGCTCGGGACCATTCTTGGCAATTGGCGTAAAAGACATTATACGTATAAATCATGCCAGAATGGATCGCACCTCCCTTTCCCGCTGAACCGCCTCTGCTTTCAGGCCCCCTTGTGGCGGTTCTGGTCTACGACGGTCTGTGCACTTTCGAGTTCGGGATTGCCTGCGAGATTTTCGGCCTTGCCCGCCCCGAATTCGGATCGGACTGGTACCGCTTTGTCAGTTGCGCCATTGACGATGGTCCCTTGCGGGCCCAGGGCGGTCTTCAGATCGCTGCCGATCACGGAGCCGATCGCATCGACCAAGCCGATATCATCGTTGTTCCGGGCTGGCGGGGCGCAGATGCCGCCGTGCCTGAAGCGTTGACCGAAAGACTGCGCCGCGCCCACCGGCGCGGAGCCAGGCTCGTGTCGATCTGCTCAGGTGCCTTTGTCCTGGCTGCAACCGGTCTGCTCGACGGCCGGGCAGCCACCACACACTGGCGCTACGCGGACAAGCTGCGTGTCCGTCATCGCGAAATCACGGTGGACGAAACCTCACTCTATCGTCAGGAGAACCGGATCCTCACATCCGCCGGCAGCGCGGCCGGGATTGACCTGATGCTGGAAATTATCCGGCAGGACTACGGGCCGGAAAAAGCCAACTCCGTCGCGAGACGTCTGGTCGTCGCCGCGCACCGCAACGGCGGTCAGGCGCAATTTCTCGAACGGCCGGTTGCCAGGCGCGAAGGCGGCGAGGTCGCACCGGTTCTGGAACAGGTCAGAAATCGCCTCGCTGAGGCCTGGACCATTTCCGCCATGGCAGCGCTCTGTCACATGAGCCCGCGCACCTTTCAGAGACGGTTCACGGAAGCGACCGGCCAGGCCCCCGGTGACTGGCTCGCCGGAGAACGGGTGGAGGCCGCCAAGGATCTCCTGGTTTCCGGACACGATGACGTGGAAACGATCGCCGCCCTGGTCGGCTTCGGCAGCGCCCACGCCCTGCGCCACCATTTTCGCAGCCGGCTTGGATTGCGCCCGACCGAATACCGTGCCCGGTTCCTCAGCGGCGCCGCGCGGTCGATGGCTTGAGAAAGCTTGCTGTCGTCTACCAAGCTCAACAGATAAGAACCCTTTTGACCATGCCCTTCGGTGACTTGGTCTTGTCCCGCGCCAATCTCGGAAGATGTCACTTCGGACCCGGGTCAACCGGAACCGGGCCTGGCGCGCTCCCTGACCGGCGATCGGCCTCCTGCCGCACCCAGGCGTAGACGTAAAAATCCTCCCCGCCCCGACCATAGGATTTCAACAGGCCTTCCTGCGTTGCCCCGAGAGCCTCGATCCAGCCATGCGCGATATAATGCTCCTTGTGTGTAATGACCTGCAGCCGTCGGCAATCGCGTTCGATGCGCTGGCGCAGTTCGGCAAAATGCAGGGTCATCCGCGGTACGCAGCGTTTGAACCGGTCCGTACCGAAGGCCCAGGCCTGCCAGTGGTCCGGATCGAAGGCCGAGGCCCTGCTGAAACCGAAGGCGGCTGCCGGTTGCCCGTCGTACCAGATCGACCACACCATGCCTGGAACGGCCGTTTCAACCGCGCAGATCCCCAGCGCCCGAGTGTCCCAGGTCTCCCAGAGACAGGCGATTTCCTGGAAATCCTGCCGGCGCATGTTGGCGGCAATGAAACTGGCATCGCGAACGCACAGGCGCTTGATCAGAACCCGTCGAGCGGATCGGCCATTGGCGTCATCTGGTGCCGGATCTTCGTTTTCTGCATTTTCGTCAGGGCAGCCTTTTCCGTCCATCCCCACGCCTCCACCATGGCATCGGCTTCATCCGGGGACGATCCGAGCCGTTCCTTGATGTCTTCCTTGCTTTCGATCAGGATCCTGCCGTTTTTCATCTTCCAGCGATGAGCGGTCAGTTGCGCCTTGACGGACGCTGACCGCTTGATGGCCAGACCCGCGCCGCTCTTGGGATGCAGCGCCTCTCTCAGCCGCCAGTAGAGCTGCGCCCGCAAATTGTAGAAGGGGATCCGGCTGTCCTTGGCGCATTCTCCCGATTGTGCTGAAAACACGCATTTCTCAACCGGAATACCGTTTTCCCTTTTGAGAAACCCGACCGTGTCCCCGCCCCAGCCTCCGGTGCAGTCCACAACGATCAGCGCGCTGTCCCGCCGTTCCCGGATAATGAGGGAGCCGACATCCGACCCGTCCTTGGTGTCGGCGCCCTTGCGAACGATGTTCTGTGCAAAGCGTCTTCCGTGCAGCGGTTGGAGAACCGTCTTGTCCTTGCCACCCTGGGCGACATCGACGGCAAGCACGTCCATCGGCCGGTCTGCATCCACACCTTGGTCAAAACGCTGAAAGGCCAGCTCGACCCAGTCCGAAGGGATCACCTGCCAGTCGTGATCCTGACGTGCCGCCAGGAAATCTCCGGTTTTGAGCGCCGTGCGCATCGGCTCGGGCATCTGGTCGAGTTGCGCGTCATAATCGGCGCCCAGAAATCTGTTGTCCCGGCGCCGCGCCGGAATGAAGGTCCGGCTCTTCGGCGTCCGCAGTTCGCCCTCGATCTCGACAGGCGCCGGCCCGTCCACCCAGACCGTCCGGATAGCATCGCCATCGTCGACGAACACGGCCCAGAGCAATTCCCCGGGCGCGGCCTGACGGTAGCGGGGATGAAGCGGGTCCAGCCACGGCGCGAACCAGTCGCTCAGGAAATCGCCCTGCCCTCCGATCGGCGGATTGGTCGCGATCAGGCCCCGGCACTTCTGCTCCGGGCGGGTCGAACGCAGCCATCCGAGAACGAAGATGATCTTGCGCGGATCCATCTGCGCGCCTTCGTCGAAAGCCTTCAGGTCATGGTCCCGACCCTGCCAGTCTTCTTCCGAGCCCGGAAGACCCAGATGCCCGAACTCGATCATGCGCTCGTCCGGGCCGGTCCATCGAGGGGGCTTCCCGGAAATCCTGCCCATGTCCGCCGCGCGCATCAGGGTATTCATGCGCTCGATCAGCCCCTTCAGAGACTTCAGGGATTGCCGGAAGATCGCCGCCTTGTGGTGGGCAAACAGCGCCAGCCCGGCAATCAGGTCCGTCTTGCCGCCCCCGGCGGCCCCACCGTAAAGCGTCAGGTCGGCCTCGGAAAAATAGCCCTCTGTCTGCGGCCCCGGCTGTGGACGCCACACCGAGAACTGTTCCAGGACACCGGCCTCATCCAGTTGCTTTTGAAGCTCGACACGTTCCGGCGCCGCCATGCTGTCGATGTGCTCAATCAATGTCTCGAGGGCGGTTGCCATCCTTTGGAATATCCTTTGCTTTCGGCAAATCCTCGGCAGATGACAGGTCCTTTGAAGTCAGCAAGGCCATCACCCCCAAAGCGATCTCCTCCGAACTGCGTGGCTTGAAAGCCGCGACTCTCCCGGTCTTGTCCGGCCTGCCTGCAAGGCCTGCACCCCCGCTTTCCGGCCGGTCCTGCCAGCCGGCATGGCGTTTCATCGCCAGGGACCAGGCACTGGCATTGAATTTCGAAAGCGCGCCGGTCGCCCCTTCCTTGCCGATCCTTTCCCATTCCAGCAACCCGAGCCTTGCAGCTTCCTCAAGCTTTCCGGGAGGAAAATCCTCAGGAAACTGTTCGGTGAAATAGCGCAGGGTCGTCCGGTCCGCACCGGGGAAACTGTCGACCGAAAATCCGGCGGCCAGATGCGCACAGAACTCCGCGCACGCCGCCTGTCGTGCCTCGCGCGTTGGCCACTTCAGCGCGGCCGCCGCCTCGTCCGGCATGGCCATGCCTGCCTTCCTCCATCTGGATTTCAGGTGAAAACGGGATCGGAATTGGATTGATTGTCGTGGCACCCGGGCATGCCTGCGCTCTGGTGCGCGTCGCGTTTAAACGGTGTCAAGGTTCAGGAAAGCGCCCGAGGCAGCGTCTGCTGTGCAAATGCGTTCGGGCGGTCTCCTGAATTCAACTGAACGCGACAGGCACCAGGCCGCATGTCTCCACGATGACTTGATAGGGCCTGTTTTAAGCCCGTTTTGACGACCCTGTCCAGTACGCGCACTTTCCTGAAACCCTTGTTTAGACAAAGGCTTCAGGAAACCTCGTTTGGATCAGAAGGATCGCCGGCCCGGCAGATTGAGCGCCCGGAGGACCTTTCTTCTGCTCGAGCCGGCCGGTTCGCTCAGAACGGCACCTTCACATTCAGCGTCACGCCGAAGGAACTGAAGTTTGCCGCCCCGATGCCATCGTAGAAGCCCTCACCCGAGATCTGGATGTTGCGGCCCGGGACGAGCAGTCCGGCACCCGCTTCAAGGCGCGCGCGCAGGTCTTCATCCGACGAAGCCAGCGTGGCATCGGTCGGACTGGAATCCTGCAGCTTGTTGAAATCGTAAATCCCGGACAGCGTCAGATAGGGCGAAAACAGCAACCTGTCGTCCAACACCAGGTCCCAGGAAACCTTGGGACCGAATTCCACCCGGCCCAGATCGAAATCCTGCGACGGGATCAGGCGGCCGAGCGTGTCGGTATAGCTTTCCTGCTCTTCGTAATAATAGGTGACCCGCGCGAATGGGCTGACCTTGACGGTGTCGCTGAGCTTGAAATCTCCCGTCAGTCCACCTTGCAGCAGGAACCTCTGCGTCTTGAAGTCGTCCTCGAACAGGCCGAGCGCGTTGACGGTGTTGTAGGACTGACCGTAGGTCAGCAATCCGTCCAGATAGAAATTCTGGTGCACGCGCAACGCGACATAGGGCCCGGCCATCCAGCCTATCCCGTCCGACGATGTATTCGCCGCATCGTTGCTCTCGTCGGTGATATCGAGTTGCCCCATCAGACCAAAGACGGCCCGGTCCTTGTAGCGGTAATCGACCCCGGCAAAAAACAGGCCGGTCTGGCTGTCGCTGTTGTTGTTCTCGGTGACCGCGTATGTGCCCTGCGCCCAGAAATCCCAACCCGATATCGGCTCGGCCTCGCGGGCGCCCTCACCTGACCCCTCTCCGCTGGTACCGCTCAGGATCGCAAGCGTGTCCTGTGTTTGCGGCTGCGGCCCGACCGCCGTGTAGCTCATGGTGTCAGACGAGGAGAAGTGATCGAAAGCGGCGTATCTCTCGGGACCAGCCGGCGTTGGACTGCCTGCCTGATCGCTCGCCTGGCCTTCACCTCCAGCACGGAGGGAATCCACGAACGCCCTGAGGGAGAAATGGAAATTGCCGGACCTGGAATAGGGCGTGACGTCGAAATTGAAACCGTTTTGCCCGGATTGTTGGCCGAAGGGACCACCTGTCAGGCGCGAGACGATATCCGGTTGTCCGGAGACGATTGCATTGGCCCGATTGGTCACGAAAGAGGCGATGACTTCCTTGGTCTTCTGGATATCGGCTTCCGAATCCCGGTCGTTGGTGAGCGAGAAGGTGACACTGGTCAGCCCGGAGGCGCTGGCGGTGACGTTGTAAGACGTGAGCGATCCGCCCCCCTGATAGGGCGATGCCGTCGAATTGGCCGTCATCGCCGAACTTGTCGCCGTACCATCCGACGCGGTGGTCACCGTGATCGTATTTGTCCCGGTGCCGGAGAATGTCAGCGACGCCCCCGTTGACGGCGCGGTAAAGGTCACATCCACCCCTGCAACGCCGTTGCCGCTGTCATCCGTCACGCTCGCCACCAGCACCTCGTCGAATTGCATTTCGACTTCGGCGGCCTGCCTGGAGCCGGACGTGACCGCCAGGTTGGAGCCCCCGCTGCTGGCTGTACCGCTGACGGTGAAATTGAACGGGTTCTCGTCGGCGTCATTGTTGACAAGGGACAGGCCGAAAGAGAAGGCGCCCGCCGAATTTGGCGTGTATTGCACCTGAAACGTCGTCGTGCCCCCGCCGGTCGTCACGGTCGTCGAGCCCGGAGCAGCGATGGAATCGACTGCCACATTGCTCTGCGCGGAGCTGGTCGCCGTCGCCAGCGTCAGATCGTCCGTGCCGGAGTTGGTCACCGTATAGGTGACCGTGACCGCCGATCCGGCGGCCTGAGATCCCTGCGCATTGGTGCCGCCGTCGGTAACCGCTCCGCCGATATCCGCGGAAACGGAAATCTCGGGCGTCCCGGTGGCCGTTCCACTGACCGTGAAATTGTACGGGTTCTCGTCAGCGTCATTGTTGACGAATGACAACCCGAAGGAAAAGGCCCCCGCCACGGTCGGCGTATATTGCACCAGGAACGTCGTCGTCCCGCCCCCGCTCGTCACGGTCGTCGAGCCGGGCGCCCCGATGGTATCGACGGCGACATTGCTCAGCGCGGAACTGGTCGCCGTCGCCAGCGTCAGATCGTCCGTGCCGGAGTTGGTGACAGTATAGGTTACCGTGACCGCCGACCCGGCAGTCTGGGTACCCTGTGCGTTGGTGCCGCCATCGGCAACCGCGCCGCCGATATCCGCGGAAACGGAAATCTCCGGTGTACCGGTCGCCGTTCCGCTCACCGTGAAATTGTACGGATTCTCGTCGGCGTCGTCATTGACGAACGACAGTCCGAAGGAAAAGGCTCCAACCGCTGTCGGCGTATATTGCACCTGGAAGGTCGTCGTCCCGCCGCCGCCGGTCACGGTCGTCGAGCCCGGCGCACCGATGGAATTGACAGTCACATTGCTGGGCACGGAACTCGTCGCGGTCGCGATCGTCAGATCATCCGTGCCGGAGTTGGTCACCGTGTAGGTTACCGTTGTTGCAGAAGCGACAGCCTGCGTCCCCTGCGCGTTGGTGCCACCGTCAGCAACCGCGCCGCCGATATCGGCCGAAACGGAAATCTCGGGCGTACCGGTGGCCGTCCCACTGACTGTGAAATTGAACGGATTCTCGTCGGCGTCATCATTGACGAACGACAACCCGAAGGAAAAGGCTCCCGCCAGTGTCGGCGTGTATTGCACGGCAAACGTTGTTGTCCCGCCGCCGCCTGCCACCGTTGTCGAGCCGGGAGCCCCGATGGAATTGACCGTCACATTGCTTGGAGACGAACTCGTCGCCGTTGCGATCGTCAGATTGCCTGTGCCGGAGTTGGTCACCGTGTAGGTTACCGTAACTGCCGAACCCGCGGTCTGAGCCCCTTGCGCATTCGTGCCCCCATCGGCAACCGCCCCGCCGATATCGGCCGAAACGGAAATCTCCGGCGCTCCGGTCGCCGTACCGCTGACCGTGAAGTTGAATGGATTCTCGTCGCCGTCATTGTTGACGAACGACAACCCGAAGGAAAACGCCCCCGCCAGGGTCGGCGTGTATTGCACGGCAAACGTCGTCGTCCCGCCGCCGCCTGTGACCGTCGTCGAGCCCGGCGCACCGATAGAATTGACCGTCACATTGCTGGGAGACGAACTTGTCGCTGTTGCGAGGGTCAGGTCGCCCGTTCCCGTGTTGGTCACCGTATAGGTCACCGTCGTTGCCGATCCTGCGGCCTGAGATCCCTGCGCGTTGGTACCACCATCCGAAACAGCCCCGCCGATATCGGCGGAAACGGCAATCTCGGGCGTACCGGTCGCCGTCCCGCTGACGGTGAAATTGAACGGATTCTCGTCGGCATCGTCATTGACGAACGACAACCCGAAGGAGAAGGCGCCCGCCAGGGTCGGTGTGTATTGCACAACAAATGTCGTCGTCCCGCCGCTACTTGTTACTGTCGTCGAGCCCGGCGCTCCGATAGAATTGACCGTGACATTGCTCGGAGACGAACTCGTCGCCGTTGCGATCGTCAGATCGTCCGTGCCGGAGTTGGTCACCGTGTAGGTTACCGTAACCCCCGAACCCGCGGTCTGAGCCCCTTGCGCATTAGTGCCGCCATCAGCAACCGCCCCGCCGATATCGGCCGAAACCGAAATCTCGGGCGTACCGGTCGCCGTTCCGCTTACGGTGAAATTGAACGGATTCTCGTCAGCGTCGTCATTGACGAACGACAGGTTGAAGGAAAACGCCCCCGCCAGTGTCGGCGTATACTGCACCGTGAATGTCGTCGTGCCGCCGCCGCCTGTGATCGTCGTTGAGCCCGGTGCACCGATGGAATCGACCGTCACATTGCTCGGAGACGAACTCGTCGCTGTTGCGATGGTCAGGTCGTCCGTTCCCGTGTTGGTCACCGTATAGGTCACCGTCGTTGCCGATCCGGCGGTCTGGCTGCCCTGCGCATTGGTGCCGCCATCCGAAACAGCCCCACCGATATCGGCGGAAACGGAAATCTCGGGCGTACCGGTCGCCGTCCCGCTGACGGTGAAATTGAACGGATTCTCGTCAGCGTCGTCATTGACGAACGACAGGTTGAAGGAAAACGCCCCCGCCAGTGTCGGCGTATACTGCACCGTGAATGTCGTCGTGCCGCCGCCGTTCGTGACCGTTGTCGAACCTGGTGCTCCGATGGAATTGACCGTGACATTGCTCGGAGACGAACTCGTCGCTGTTGCGATGGTCAGGTCGCCCGTTCCCGAGTTGGTCACCGTGTAGGTCACCGTGACAGCCGACCCTGCAGTCTGGCTGCCCTGCACATTGGTGCCGCCATCCGTAACAGCCCCACCGACATCGGCGGAAACGGAAATCTCGGGCGATGTGGGGGCGGCAAGCGAGCCGGAACCTGCGTTTTGGGTATATGTAACCGAAAACGCCCCGCTGATCGGCGCGGCACTATAGCTTCCCGAGACGGTACAGCCGCTGGAACAGTTGTAGGTGCTGCTGAAGTCGTTTGCCTGGCCAAAACTCGAACCATCGGCAATGTTGTCGGTGCCCCCATCATGAACGATGACTATGGACGAAAAGTCTCCGGCAGGATCGTCGATACCGATGAGGTCAATCGTAACCGAAGAACCGCTTCCAGCATTGAAGTTGATGTAGTTGTTCGTTCCCGGGAAGGTATTTGTCAGAGAACAAGTGTCGGCAGTCACGTCGAGCGTCAGGTCGCCACCGGTTGTAACCGTCAGGCCGGAACAATCGTCCCAGGCCGCCTTCGCGCTCTGAACGTCGACTGCACCAAATGCGCACATGGCCAGCAACACAACCAGAAAAAAACGCACGAAGCCGGAAACGAGCCCGCGGCCCGTAACCAAATCATTAAAACTGCTTGGAACAAGCTGCCTAGCGCCGGAAATCACATTCCCCCCCTGAAATTCCCACTTCCCCTGAAGCTTGCGCCTCCAGCCGCACTTGCACGCATGTTTGCGCCACACAACCGGAGCCACCTGACTCTCACAACTAAAACGAGATTTTTTGGAAAGCAATCATTAGTAATTTTTTACACGTAATTCTCTCAAAGATAGAATTTAGGTGTAACCTGACAGCCACACAGCCCCTCTGGCGGCAAAGCCGCTCCTCGACCTTGACATTTCCACCTCCCCCGATTTTTCGATTAAATTTTCATCAATATTTCCAATAGCTTCCCAATGACTCTGTGTTTTTATAGAAAAACTCTGCAGAAAAATTGGCTGATTTTTAGTCGCCCGAGCCACCCGGGGTTCCGGATGGCCCCACTTTGCGTTCGAAATTTTTTTGATTGCATGAATTTGGAAATGTATGTGATGGTTGTGAAAATATGCAGAAATATACCGGAAACATACAACCTAAGATTCTATTCCGAAATTTTCCGAAACGATCAAAGCTATTGAGGTTCCTTTAGGGGAGCAATTGGGGAGGAACATGTCAGAGCCTTTTCTTGCCGAAGTCCGCATGGTCGGATTCAATTTCCCACCGCGCGGCTGGGCCTTCACGGATGGCCAGATCCTGCCAATCAACCAGAATCAGTCGCTCTATTCCCTGCTGGGCACAACATATGGCGGGGACGGGCGGACGTCCTTCGCCCTTCCCGATCTGCGCAGCCGCACCCCCATTCACAAGGGCGACGGGTATACGCTCGGCCAGAAGGGTGGAGCCGAAACCGTAACCCTCGTCGCCGCACAGATCGCCGCCCACACCCACACGGTGAAGGCTGTCTCGGTCGCGGGCAACGACAGGTCGCCGGAAGGCACATTGTTCGCGGCGGAAGTCGGAGCCGATCTTCCGTACCGTGAGCCGCAAGCTGCCTCAACAACGGCCCTGCGGTCCGGAACGGTCACGAACGCAGGCGGGGGGCAGGCACACAACAACATGCAGCCTTACCAGACACTCAATTTTTGCATCGCCCTGCAGGGGCTGTTTCCCTCACGTAATTGACGCCGGAGGACACTGGATGTCTGAACCTTTCGTCGGTGAAATCCGTATGTTCGCCGGAAATTTCGCCCCCCGCGGGTGGGCCTTCTGCGATGGCCAGCTTCTGGCGGTTTCGCAGAACGACGCCCTCTTTTCCCTCCTGGGAACCATTTATGGCGGGGACGGCAGGACCACGTTCGGCCTGCCGGAGTTGAGGGGACGTATTCCCCTTCACGCTGGCACCGGACCGGGACTGAGCCCCAGACGGCTCGGATCCAGGGCCGGCAGCGAAAAAGAGACCCTGACGACCAACCAACTCGCCAGTCATTCTCACGATTTCAATGCAAATACAGCCGAGGCCGACAGTCTTGCCCCGCAGGGCCGGGTAACTGCGGAAGGCGTTGGGGTCAATCTCTACGCGGCTGTCGGGCAGGATGTCTCGATGGCATCGAACATGGTCGCCAATACCGGTGGGGCGCTTTCCCACACCAACCTGATGCCGACCCTTTGCGTGAACTTTATCATCGCGCTCTTCGGTATTTATCCGAGCCGGCACTAGGAGGCGGACATGTCAGAACCTTTTATTGCAGAAATTCGAATTTTCGCAGGCAATTTTGCACCGCGTGGCTGGGCTTTCTGCGACGGGCAACTGTTGCCGATTGCCCAGAACACCGCGCTCTTCTCCCTGATCGGGACCACCTATGGCGGGGACGGGCGCACCACGACCGCTTTGCCGAATCTGCAGGGGCGCGCGCCCATGCACCCGGGCCGCGGTCCGGGGCTGACATCGCGCCGCCTTGGTGAAAGGGTCGGCGCCGAGACGGTCACGCTCACTGAAGCGCAAATCCCCTCCCACAGCCATACGGTCCGGGCAAGCAGCACCAGTGGCGGAATTGCCATACCGGCGGTAACGACTTCTTTCGGGCGATCAGGCTCCGACCGGGCGTACCATTCGGACACGACGTCGAACCTCGTCGACATGGCCTCCGAGGCACTGTCCACCACAGGTGGCGGCCAGGCGCACGACAATGTCCAGCCCTACCTGGCAATGAATTTCATCATCGCGCTCCTGGGGGTCTACCCCTCACGCAGCTAGCGGCAACGGCCTTTTTCGAATGCACTCAGAATTTTGACCTGGCGAGGCTGCCAAGTTAAGCGGAAGGACACATCAAATGTCAGTCGAAGAAGCAATCCCCGAAATGTTCGAGGGAACCGTTCAAACCGCGCCAAGCTACTTTCGGATATTCCTGGCTGCGGTCACCCCGAACGGTGAACTGGAATACAAGGATCAGCAAAGTGAAAATGGCCCGTTTTATTCGTACTTTACCCGCCTGACCGAGGCCACTTTTTCAGCCGAACATCTTGCAGCATCGGTGACGCAGCACGGCTATGTCGCCTTGCTTGCCCAGGACGCGAAGTCGAAAGACCTGGTTTACCTGCACGAAAGCGACGAACCCAATGCGTCGAACCGGTTTGCTGTCGCCGAGAACCTCGGCAAGCCGGACGGTGTCGCCGGATTTGTTGAAACGGCGCTGATCAACGGTCTCACCGGTCGCCAGAACATCTTCGCGACCAGTTCTGGTTCGTCCAATCACCTCTGGTGGAAATTCCAGAACGTCAACAGGATCATACAGGAGACCATCACGGTGACTCCGCCCGGCAGCGAAACGCCGATAGAAATCACCGTTCCGGTCGAAGTTCCGCCTGAACAACCCTGGTCGGACTGGCAGCAGATTCCAGGGGTCCTGGCCACTCTGTCTCCTGTTCAAAATGCCGACGGCCGCATCATCATGTTCGGCATGGACAGTGACGCGGTTCCTTACATGAATTTCCAGTCCAGCGATCACCCGTTCCTCCCGGAAAAATGGGAAGGCTGGCAGGACATCAGAGGTGGCCTGACCGGGTTCGAACAGATCGTCGCCATTCTTGATGGCAATGCGATCGTGCACGTCTTCGCGCGTATCGGCAGCAAGATCTATATGAAGGTGCAGGACGAAGTCAGCTCCAACTCCTTCTCCGAATGGTGTCTCTTCGCTTCTTTCAGCGAGCCGGTTCACACCATGACCGTGGCCGTGTCCTCCAACGACGGCCTGTATCTCGCGGCGCAGGTCGGCTCCGGCCCGGAAAGCCCTGTCTACGGCGCCTATCAGACCGGACATTCGGACCAGTCATGGTCTGCAATGCAGATCATTGCCCATGTGACGAACGACAGCAGACTTGTGCTGCAACCGAATGCGGACGCCAATCTCAGTCTTTTCGCTTTGGACAGCAGCTCCGGCAAGGCAAGCTATGTGGACCAGTTGTACATCGGGCACTGGTCTGCGGTCTGGCGCAGCCTGAACATCACTCCGTTGTCCACGATTGCCCTGACGCAGGACATCACGCCCAATCCACACTGACGGACCGGTTTGCATGAATTTGCCACTCGAATCCACAGTCCTGGATTTGCCTCTGAGCGCGCGGGCAGGCCTTAAGGGAATTGCCTACCGGCCCGTGCACCAGGACGGCGACCTGCCCTTTCTGGCAGCGCTGTATAGGTCCACGCGGGAAATCGAACTGGCCAGAACGCCTTGGTCGGAAGCTGAAAAGCAGGCCTTCATCGACATGCAGTTCAAGGCGCAGCACCAGCATTACCAGGCTCATTATCCGGCTGCGCTCTGGCTGATCGTCGAGCGGGAAGGCACACCGCTCGGACGTCTCTATCTGGAACGCTGGACCACGGAACACCGCATCATCGACATCGCTCTTGTTCCCGAGGTCCGCGGGCAAGGGATCGGCAAGGCCATCCTGGAAGACCTGGCCGAAGAGGCCGCCGCCGCCGGCAAGGCGCTCAGCATTCACGTCGAGAAGGAAAACCCGGCAATGCGGCTCTATCAGCGGCTCGGATTCGAAACCCGCGAGGACAAGGGTGTCTACGACCTGCTTGTTCTTCCTTGCGCCGTCGGCGCCGAGGACTTGCTCAGGTGAACACCGCCTCATACTGGATCCCGGCGTCTTTTTCGGCGACCGGAACCAGAAAAATCTCCTGTTCGCCGAGATCCTGCTGATAGAGCTTGTAGGTCGACTGCTCCAGTTGCGGCTCGTGCGGCCCCAGCCAGAGGACCGAGAACGCCCCGCCGCCGCGCTCACCCGACCCCAGCGGCTTCACCTCGACAAGGGAAAGCTGAAGATCCGCGTCAAGCGAACGGACTTCAAACGCCGTATCCTTCAGCATTTCAAAATCCCGGATTGTCAGCGCCTGCATATCAGTCATGAAGATCTCCCAAGTGCGGTCAAGGCTGGCCAGTTCGTGTTTCTTCTCAAGAAGTTGTAATTCAGACGCACCTCAACCGCAAAGGGGTTTTGAGCGGAACGACAAACTGACCCGCTGCCTGCCAGGCAGCCGGTCACACCGGACCGGTGTCTCCGGCGACGCTCCTGGCAATCCTTGCCAGAACAACCCGGTTCCGGCTCGTCACCGTCGACCGTTTCCAGCCATATTTCTCGCAGACCTTCGAAAAGACACCGGCGCCCGCCTTGCACATGACCTCAAATTGCAGGGCACGGCGGGCGTCGTGATCTTCGACCAGGGAAAACCAGGTGATCGCCTCTTCCGCCCGGCTGATCGTCCTGGGCGGATAGGTCCGGCGACGCCTGATCAGTTTGCGCCGATAATCGGGCCAGGCCGCCAGAACGGATCGGGGGCCGTCCCCTTTCCCCGTCGCTGCGATCACTTCGACGGCCTCGATCAGCCGCTCCATCACCATTTGTGCCGCATCACTCATCAATCGGGCTCCTTTTGGACTGTCGGAAAACCGCAAGGCTTGCTGCGGCCGGCAGGCTTTATCCCGGGTCCCGGAACTGCCGGCCTTCAGGACCATGCGGACGGAAAGGGTCAAGCCGCCCGTCTCTGCGATCCGGCTCCCATGCCTTTGTCGAGTTCGTAAGACAGGAGAACGGACATCGTGAGCGTTGGAGCGGAGGGGTTGAGTTGCTTCGCGACATCGAGCAAAGCGCCCAGGTCGATCTTGTCGAATTGGTCGAGAAACCCCCGGCGTTCGACCCAGTCAGGCTTGCTCAGCACCAGCCAGGAGACGGAGGTGAAACAGGGCGCTGACCAGTTTCCCCGGTTTTCAGCCGTATTGATCAATCCGAACACCAGCCGCAAATGCTCCGGCCCGTGTTTTTTGAGCAAGGTCTGGCACGTCCGCCGTGCCTTGGACTGATGCCGCCCTTCGCTCCGCCGGGTGTGACTGATGAAATGCACACCGAATTCGGCGGCAATCCTGTCGACCAGACCTCCCGATGCCATCAAACCGCTCCTCTTTTTTCCGTATGGCCGTGCCGCAGCCTGGCGAAAGCATCCTCGGCGCGCTCCCGCGCCGATCCGAATTTTTGTTCACTTTTTGTTCCTGATCTTCTCGTCTCGGACGATCTGACCTCCCGCGACTTGGGGACGGGTCCGTTGCCGGCCTGATGACGCGGGGCCTGGTCCCGCTTGAGCTGCCGCAACTCCAGTGTCAGCAGTCTGGTTCGCGCTTTTTCCAGCGCGTAATCGTCTTCCAGCCGTGACCCGGGCCGTTCGGCCCGGATCCGGCAATAGGCGACCTTGCTCCGGGCTTCTTCGATTTCTTCGCTGATATCTTTCATGCCCGGTCCTCCGGAGCTGCCCTGCCGACCGGCGAAGACGTTTCAGAGCGATCAGCTTTACGCTCGAGGCCGCCCGCTTGTGGGGCACCCCTGGTTTGAGGGCTCGGTTCGGCTTTCATGACGGCTCCCACGCTGTAAATGTCCACTACTCGTTTTGTACGTTTATTGCGTACGAACGTCAAGGTGGACTGCGTATAAAAATGATGATAAAACATACGCACCGACATCAGCCAGAGCACCTGAAACCATGGATACGGACGAACATTCCGTTGTCTCGGCACAACTCGCGACCCTGAAAGACCGCAGCGGATTGTCGATCCGCGCGATCGCCCGGGCCATGGGCTATCAGAATGCGTCGTCGATCCAGAGGTATTTCAGCCCGGACTATCACAAGCCGGCTCTGCCGGCGGATTTTGTCGCCAAACTGCTGCCGGTTCTTGTCGGCAGGGGCACCCCGCCTGTCGCTCGCGAAGACGTTCTGACCCTTGCTCCCGACACGCTCACGGACCTGGAAGCGGCCAGCGCCCCCTCACGGGCAGCAATCGCCCTGGACCTCAAGGGACAGGTTGCGGCCGGGCTATGGATGGAAGCGGGTCTTTTTGAGACGGACGCGGTCAGGCAGACCAGCATAGCGGGTGATTTGCGCTATCCGAGCGAAAGCCAGTACCTGCTGGAAATCAATGGCGAAAGCCTGAATCGCATTGCCCGCAACGGCGACTTCGTCCTGTGTCTGGACTTCGCCGAGGCAGGCATCGAGGTCAAATCCGGCGATCTCGTTGTTGTCGAGCGCTCGCGCGACGGAGGCCACACCATCGAGCGCACGGCAAAGCGCATCATGCGCCGCGATGGCATGATCGAGCTGCACCCTGAATCCGACGATCCCAGGTTTCAGGAACCGCTGATCTTCGGCGAGCATGACGAGGAAGCAACCGAAGTGCGCATCATAGCAAAGGTCCTGAGCGTCATTCGCCAGATCGTCTAGAGAAGACGGCAGCACAAACGCCCCCGCGCATCATGGGTCCGCCCGGCCAGCCCACCCTCAAAATACGTTTTCGACATACAGAAAAGATATGCATATTGATTTATACGCTTTTTGCGTATATGCATGACTGGTTGTTTTGGGAGAGTTTGTATGACTTTGAACCTCGACATGCCGTTCTATTCGGTCATTTGTGAACTTGGGAACTGCTACTACACCCCGGAGATCGACCTGGAGGCCATGAACCTGGCCCGGATCATCGAGGAACGTCCAGGCCGGTCAGTTCGAGGAGGTACAGGCGGTGCTGGAATTCAACCCGGCGGAAGGCTGGTGCAACGATGTGACCGGCGCCGTTCTCGCCGCCGCCTTCCCCATGAACGAACAAGCGGCGGAAGAAGACACGGCTGACGAAAACTGGTCGGACTACCGCGACGAGCGGCTGGAGGGCCGCCGCGCCGGCGTCACGGTTCTGGTGGCGGCCTGAACACCGCTGCCATGGAGGTCACAGCGTCGGAAAAGGCAATCGGACACCGTGACCTAAGCCGCAATGAGCTGTCTGGCGCGCGACAGCCTGCTCTTCACCGTGCCGACAGCAACCCCCATGCGCGTGGCGATCTCGCCGGTGGGCAGACCCGAGAAAACACGAAGTTCCAGAACGTCGCGGTCCTCCTTGCGCAAACTCTGGATCGACCGGGTCACGTCTCCAAGTTCGAGGTACTTTTCCTGGGCCGGGCACGTCTGCGCTTCCAGATACCAGTCCTCGATCGGCAGATGTTCGCCGCGCCGTGCGCGCTGCCGCTGATCGTCCCGATAGGCATTGCGGACAATGGTGAACAGCCAGCGGCGGAGTTCCGTACCTGTCCGGAAACGGCTCCGGTGCCGCAACGCGCGCTCCAGCGCTGTCTGCAGGAGATCGTCCGCCGTCTCCGTGCACCGTGTCAGCGACCGGGCATAGCGGCTGACATGCGGGATTTCGGATTTCAGATCAGCGGCAAAACAGTCTTGCGGGCAGGTCATGCCATCATCCTTTTCTGGAGGCCATGCCCAGGATGTAACGATGCCCGGAGGCATTTTCAGGCACTTCAAGATCATTTCATCGGAACTTGAAAATGTGCCCGCCGCCAGACACCGGAAGACACCTGAAAGTCACGGACCGGTTACCGAACCGGAAAACCGGCCGTTTGGAGACGGACATCGCCGGCCACAAGCCATCGACCGGAACTCAGAACCGAAATCAGTCACGGCAGGTAAGCTTTTTGTGTCCGTTTTATTACCGGAGCGTCCGCAACCGATCCGCCTGCGCATCGTTGATCCTGTCATGAACACCGGACGCCTTTGCAAACGGGTGGACGTGTTCATGAACGCAAACCCGCACTGGAGCTTGAACATGCGTATGACCAAAAAAATTCTGTCGACCCTGATGACCGCCGCTGTTGTCTCGGGCACATTTGCTGGCACCGCACTGGCGGTGGACCCCGACGAATTCCGTGGTGACAGAAACGGCGAGAAACCGGTGTCGGTCCGGCAGCAGCAGCCTGCCAACGCAAAGGCGCTTGCCGATGCACGCAGCGGCAACCTCCTCATCCTGCCGGCCCTCGGCAGTCACAATGGCGAGTACCGGGCAACGATCGGCGAACTCGCGGCCAGCCGCACCACCTATACCGGCACGGTCACCAATGCACCGCGGATCGCGCCCGCGGGACCGGGCGATTACAACGGCACCGCAAAGATCGGCCGCGTGCAAAACTAGGCATCTGTCTTACCAGAAAGGGCCGCGCATCTTGCGCGGTCTTTCTCGTTTGGCCTTCGCCTCAATGCGGAATGCGCCGGTGATCCCGCGGCGGATGACCGAATTCCTGCCGGTAGGCCCGGGTCATGGCGCTCGAATTCCGGTACCCGCATCGCTGGGCTATTTCTGCGATTCCAAGGCCGGTCCACTCGACGAACCGGCGAGCTTCCCGCAGCCTCAGAGCCTTGTAGACGCCATGTGGCGTCATCTTCAATTCGCTCCGGAAACGGCTTTCCAGGGTGCGCTGGTCGACACCCAGCCGGCCGGCGAGATCGCCAATCGGCAACGGCGCCTCGATCGTTCGCCGCATCAGTGCGGTGGCACCGCGCACGAGCGACCCCGCGGACAGGCGCTGATAGGGATCATAGGCCTCCTGCCGGTCCCCATGCATGAACAGCGCAGCGACCTCCAGCGCGAACAGCGCGCTGTGATGCCGTTTGATCAGTTCCAGCGCCAGTTCAATTGCCGTCGAGGCCCCGCCGCAGGTGCAAAGATCAGCTTCCAGAACGAACCGTCTGTTCACGGCCTCGACCTCGGGAAACTGCTCCGCGAACTGGGTGAATTCATCCCAGTGAATGGTCGCCTCGCGACCGTCCAGCAGACCCGCGGCAGCCAACAGCCAGGCACCGGTATCCAGGCCGGCAAGCGTCGTGAAGCGCCGGCGCGCTGCTCTCAGAACCTGCATCACCTTCGCATCGCCATGATCGCGATAGCCGTAACTTGGCATGACGAACAGAAAGTCGCCTCCCGGCATCGCGTCGTTCCAGGACGCCGTTGCGACCGGCAGGCCGCTGGACGAGGTGACCGTGCCGCCATCCGGACTGACGTGCTGCCAGGAATAGAGCTTCTGCCGTGCGATCGTATTTGCGGCCCGGAAAGGTTCGACGGCGTTTGCAAGGCAATGGTTCGAGAAACTCTCGAACAGCAGAACGCAGATTTTCCGGACTGAGGACGATTTCTGTGAAATCTGCATGATTTTTCACCAAAACTGCATGATAGCCGCCGCGCCTTTGTCTCACTCTGCAAGTGCTGAGACAACAGGAGATCCCGATGCAGTTCGGTCTGAGCGAAGAACAGGAGATGATCGTCGCCACCGTGCGGTCCTTCGTCGAAAACGAGATCTATCCGCATGAGGACCAAGTGGAGAAAACGGGTCAGGTGCCCGACGACCTCGGTGACGAGATCAAACGCAAATGCATCGACCTCGGGTTTTATGCCTGCAACTTTCCGGAGGAGGTTGGCGGCGCCGGTCTCAGCCACCAGGATTTCACTCTGGTGGAGCGGGAACTCGGACGCGGCTCCATGGCCCTCACCCATTTTTTCGGCCGCCCGCAAAACATCCTGATGGCCTGTGAGGGCGCCCAGCGCGAGCACTACCTGCTTCCCGCCGTGCGCGGCGAAAAAATGGATGCTCTTGCGATCACCGAACCGGACGCCGGATCTGACGTGCGCGGCATGAAATGCCAGGCGGTCCGCGACGGCGGCGACTGGGTCATGACCGGGTCCAAACACTTCATCTCCGGAGCCGAGCACGCGGATTTCTTCATTGTCTTTGCCGCCACCGGTGTCGACGACACTCCCAAGGGCCCGAAGAAACGGATCACGTGCTTTCTGGTTGATCGCGACACGCCGGGCTTCGAGGTCCGGGAGGGCTACAGATCCGTCAGCCACCGCGGCTACAAGAACTACATCCTTTATTTCGACAAGTGCCGTCTGGCCGGCGATCAGGTCCTCGGCGAGGTCGACCGCGGCTTCGACGTGATGAACGACTGGCTCTACGCCACCCGCCTGACGGTCGCCGCCATGAGCGTTGGCCGTGCCCGCCGCTGTTTCGATCATGCGCTTTCCTTTGCCGCCGAGCGCAGCCAGTTCGGTCAGCCCATCGCCCGGTTTCAGGGTGTCAGCTTCCAGATCGCCGACATGATCACCGAGATCGATGCGGCCGACTGGCTCACGCTGGCCGGGGCCTGGCGGCTGGATCAGGGCCTGCCCGCCAACCGCGAGATCGCAAGCGCGAAGCTCTATGCCACCGAAATGCTGGCCCGCGTCACCGACGCGACATTGCAGATCCATGGCGGCATGGGCCTGATGGACGATTTCCCGATCGAGCGGTTCTGGCGGGATGCGCGCGTGGAGCGGATCTGGGACGGCACCAGCGAGATTCAGCGCCACATCATCAGTCGCGATCTCCTCCGCCCGCTCGGAGCCTGACCATGCGGTCCCTGGAACGCCTGCTGCGGCCCGCGTCCATAGCCGTGATCGGTGGCGGCACCTGGTGCGAAAACGTTGTCCGGGAATGCCGCAAGGCCGGTTTTGTCGGTGCGCTCTGGCCTGTTCACCCGAACCGCCCTGAAATTGGTGGCTGCCCGGCCTGGTCCGCGCTCGATGACCTGCCATCCGCGCCCGATGCCGTCTTTGTCGGTGTCAACCGCCACGCGACAGTCGATGTGGTCGGGGCTCTCGACCGTCTCGGGGCCGGCGGCGCCGTGTGCTTTGCCTCCGGTTTCCGCGAGGCCTCCCGCGAGCTTGGAGACGGCGCGGACCTGCAGGAGGCTTTGGTGAGGGCCGCCGGAGACATGCCCCTGCTCGGCCCCAACTGCTACGGCTTTCTCAATGCCCTCGACGGTGCGGCGCTCTGGCCGGACCAGCATGGCCTGACGCCGGTCTCTCGCGGAGTGGCGATCGTGTCCCAGTCCTCGAACATTGCCCTCAATCTGACCATGCAGGCACGCGGACTTCCACTCGCCTACGTTCTGACTGTCGGCAACCAGGCCCAGACAGGTCTCTCGGCCATCGCCGGCGCGCTTCTCGACGACGACCGTGTAACGGCCATCGGGCTGCACATCGAAGGGCTCGATGATCTCGCCGCCTTCGAGGCCTTTGCCCGGGAGGCCGGACGCCGGGGCAAGCCTGTCGTTGCGCTCAAGGTGGGCCGGTCGGAAGCTGCCAGAACTGCCGCGATCTCCCATACTGCGGCACTCGCCGGCAGCGCCGCCGGATCGGACGCCCTGTTCGAACGCCTGGGCATTGCTCGGGTCAACAGCCTTCCCGCGCTTCTTGAGACGCTGAAACTGCTGCATGTCAGCGGTCCATTGGCCGGCGCGGACATCGTTTCTATGTCCTGCTCGGGCGGCGAGGCCAGCCTGATCGCCGACACCGCCCATGGCAGCCGGCTTGCCTTTCTGCCTCTCGATGACGGCCAGAAGGAAGCGCTCGCCGGCGCTCTCGGCCCGAAGGTGGCGCTCGCGAATCCGCTCGACTATCACACCTATATCTGGGGTGACGTTCCGGCCATGAGCCGCTGCTTTTCGGCCATGATGCAGGGCCCTGCCGATCTGGGGATCGTCATTCTGGACATTCCCCGCATGGATCGCTGCGATCCGGGCGCATGGTTGAAAGTGATCGATGCGGTCGAATGCGCAAGAACGACCTCCGGCAAGCCGATGGCAATCCTGAGCACCCTGCCGGAGGCGATGCCGGAATCCGTCGCCGCCGATCTCATGTCGCGCGGCATCATTCCCCTGTGCGGCCTCGACACCGCAATCACCGCAATCGAGGCGTCCGCCCTTCTGTCGAAGCCCGTTTCATCGGCTCGCATCCGCAGCCCCGGTCCCGTCGACGCGCCCCGATTGCGGAGCGAGCAAGAGGCCAAGGCGATCCTGGGAGAACATGGCCTGAAGATCCCGGCAAGCCGCGCCGCCGCAAGTCCGCAAGAGGCGGCGCGCATGGCTGAGGAACTCGGATTTCCGGTGGTCCTCAAGGGTACGGGCCTTGCCCACAAGTCCGAGGCGGGTGCCGTCGCGCTCAATCTGAACTCCGCCTTGGAGGTAACTGCAGCGGCATTGGCCATGCCCGCGCCGGCTTTTCTGGTGGAGGAAATGGTCTCCGGCACGCTGGCCGAACTCCTGATCGGGATCGTTCAGGATCCCGCTCATGGCTATGTCCTGACCCTGGCCGCCGGGGGCGTGCTGACGGAACTTCTTCAGGACAGCCGCTCGCTGATCCTGCCGGTAGACGCGACCGACATCCGGCGCGCACTCGCCGGCTTGAAAATCGGCCGTGTTCTTGCCGGCTACCGCGGCAGCCCACCCTGCGACCTGGAAGCGATCGTTGCTGCGGTGCTTGCGGTTCAGGATATCGTCTTCACCGCACCGGTGGCGGAAATCGAGATCAACCCGCTCCTCTGCGGCGCGGATTTTGCCGTTGCTGCGGACGCATTGCTCATAATGGGAGAACACTGATGGAAAGCCCCGTCAAAACCGAACGGCGCGGCCACATCCTGGCGGTTACGCTGGACCGGCCAAAGGCCAATGCCATCGACCTTGCCACAAGCCGGATCATGGGGGAGATCTTCACGGAGTTCCGCGACGATCCGGACATGCGCGTGGCCATTGTCACCGGCGCCAGCGAAAAGTTCTTCTGTCCTGGCTGGGACCTCAAGGCCGCCGCGGCCGGTGATGCCGTGGACGGCGATTACGGCAAAGGCGGTTTCGGCGGTCTCCAGGAACTGCGCGGCCTCAACAAACCCGTCATTGCCGCCGTCAACGGCATCTGCTGCGGCGGCGGTCTGGAACTGGCCCTGTCCGCCGACATCATCCTGGCCGCCGATCACGCCACATTCGCCATGCCGGAAATCCGCTCCGGCACCGTGGCCGACGCAGCCAGCCTCAAGCTGCCGAAGCGCATTCCCTATCACATCGCCATGGAGATGCTCCTGACCGGCCGCTGGTTCGACGCGGAGGAAGCCGCCCGCTGGGGCCTGATCAATCACATTTATCCCGCAGAGGATCTGATGTCCCAGGCCTGGAAGCTGGCGGATCAGCTCGCCTCCGGCCCGCCGCTCGTCTATGCGGCGATCAAGGAAATCGTCCGGGAGGCCGAAAACATGAAGTTCCAGGACGCCATGAACCGCATCACCGGAAGCCAGTTTCAGACCGTCGAAACGCTCTACCGCTCTGAAGACCAGAAAGAAGGCGCCCGCGCCTTCGCGGACAAGCGCGACCCGGTCTGGAAAGGTCGCTAGATCGACGGCTGTTCAATCGGGTTCGATTGGACAGCCAAAAGTTGATCGATTCAAAAGTGTTCGAGCATTGTTCGTTCAACGGAACGCAAGATGCTCCAGGAGAAAAAGATGCCGCTACAAATGAACCGCGAGGTCTTCATCACCTGCGCCGTGACCGGGTCGGGCGCGACCCAGGACAAATCCCCCCACGTGCCGCGCAGCCCGAAGCAGATCGCCGACAGCGCGATCGATGCCGCGAAAGCGGGCGCCGCGATCGTCCATTGTCATGTCCGTGATCCGGAAACCGGCGCGCCGTCGCGGCGGCTGGATCTTTACCGGGAGGTGACCGACAGGATCCGCGCCACGGATGTGGATGTGATCCTGAACCTCACCGCCGGCATGGGGGGAGACATCGTCTTCGGGTCGACTGACAAACCGCTCCCGGTCAATGAGCAAGCCACCGACATGATCGGTGCGGCCGAACGCATGGCCCATATCCGCGAATGCCGCCCGGAAATCTGCACGCTCGATTGCGGCACCATGAATTTCGCAGAGGCGGACTATGTCATGACCAACACGCCGGGCATGCTGCGGGCCATGGGCTCGATGATGAGCGACCTCGGCGTGAAGCCCGAGATAGAAGCCTTCGACACAGGCCATCTCTGGTTCGCCAAACAACTGGTCGAGGAAGGCACCCTCGCTGCCCCGGCCCTGGTCCAGCTCTGCATGGGGATACCCTGGGGCGCGCCCAGCGACCTCAACACCTTCCTGGCAATGGTCAACGCCATTCCGGAAGACTGGACCTGGTCCGCCTTCAGCCTTGGCCGGGACCAGATGCCCTATGCCGCTGCCGCCGTGCTCGCCGGAGGCAATGTGCGCGTCGGTCTGGAAGACAATCTGTTCCTGGAGAAGGGCGTTCTGGCCTCCAACACCCAACTGGTCGAAAAGGCCGCTGGAATAATCGGTGGCATGGGGGCGAAGATCCTGGGTCCTGACGCCGTCCGGGCGAAACTCGGCCTGACCAGGAGGACACCGGCATGAAGGCGGCAATCATCGGCGGCGGCGTGATCGGTGGTGGCTGGGCCGCCCGCTTTCTCCTGAACGGCTGGGATGTTGCCGTGTACGACCCGGACCCGGAAGCATCCCGCAAGATCAACGAAGTTCTCGCCAACGCGCGGCGCAGCCTGCCGGCGCTCTATGACCGCTGCCTGCCTGAAGAAGGCACCCTCACCTTCACGGAGGATCTCGGCGAGGCGGCCGCCGATGCGCACTGGATCCAGGAAAGCGTGCCCGAAAGGCTGGACCTGAAGCACAATGTGCTGGCCAGCCTGAGCGAACTGGCCCCGGAAACGGCCGTCATCGGATCGTCGACATCGGGTTTCAAACCCTCCGAACTCAGTGAAAAAGGCGCGCGTGCCATCGTCGCCCATCCCTTCAATCCGGTCTATCTGCTGCCGCTGGTGGAGCTGGTCGGTGACGGCGTGGAAACGGACCGTGCCGCCGGTATCCTGCGCGCTATCGGCATGTACCCGCTGATCGTGCGCAAGGAGATCGACGCCCACATCGCCGACCGCCTGCTGGAGGCCGTCTGGCGTGAAAGCCTCTGGCTGGTCCGGGACGGCATCGCCACCACGGAGGAAATCGACGAGGCCATCCACATGGGCTTCGGCTTGCGTTGGGCGCAGATGGGCCTCTTCGAGACCTACCGCATCGCCGGTGGCGAAGCCGGCATGAAGCATTTCATGGCCCAGTTCGGCCCGGCGCTGCAATGGCCCTGGACGAAGCTGACGGATGTACCGGACTTCACCGGGGAGCTCGTCGATCTGATCGCCGGTCAGTCCGATGCCCAGTCGGGGCACCTCTCCATCCGGGATCTCGAGCGGCGCCGGGACGACAATCTGGTCGGCATGATGCGCGCGCTCAAGAAGAACGGCAGCGGCGCGGGCGATATTGTGTCCCGGCATGAGCAGGCCTTGCCCCATCGCGAAGCCGAAGATCTGCCGGTGACAGGCGACCGCCGGATCCCGCAAAGTTGGACCGACTACAACGGCCACATGAACGAGGCCCACTATCTGGAGGCCGGCGCGGCCGCCACCGACAGGTTCATGGAGATGATCGGAGCGGACGCGGATTATATCGCCTCGGGCAAGAGCTACTTCACCGTCGAGAACCATCTGCGCTATCTCGACGAGCTCAAGGCCGGCGAGCGCCTGACGATCACCACCCAGGTGCTTGAAGGCGAAGGCAAGAAGATGAAACTGTTTCATGTCCTGGCAAACGTCGACGGCGCTCCCGCGGCAACCATGGAGACCCTGTTGCTCCATGTTGATCTGACCACCCGCGCGAGTTGCCCGCCGGACCCGGCGGTCGCGGAAAAACTCGCGGCATACGCCTTGGCTCACAGGCATCTGCCGCCTCCTGATGGCGCCGGCAGGTTCGTCGGTCAGAAAAGATCGCCGGGATAGGGGACCGCTGCCGCCATTGTTTCTTCCGGAGGCCGGGCCTGTCCGGATGCGGTGACGGTCAGATCCCGTGTTTCTTCAGGAAACCGCGGATCTTCCTTGTGCAAACGTCCAGGGCGGGCTCCCGGTCGACCAGGATGTGGTTCCGGCTGTCCAGGGGAACGAATTCCGCATTCGGGATCCCGGCCGCCAGGGCCTGCCCGAGTTCCAGCGGAATACGCTGATCCTCCCTGGAATGAAACACGATGGTTGGCACGTCGATATGCGCCAGGCGGTCACGTACGTCGATATGTCCGAACGCCTCCTGAAAGCGGGCGGCGTTGGCCGACGAGGTCGACCGCCGCTGGAATTCATCGAACCAGTCCAGATCCGCAGGCGCAGCATCCGGCATGAAGGTCTGCGAGAAAATATGACGATAGGCCGGGTTGTCGGTTCCCCAGCCAAGTTCCGTCAGCTTGATGACGGCATCCCTTCGCGCCTGTTCCTCCGGCGTCGCCAGCAGCCGCCACCCGGCCGCATATCCGCTGATCAGGACGAGGCCGCTGACCCGGTCCGGATGCCGGGCTGCGTATTCGATCGATACCGCGCAGCCCTGTGAAATTCCGATCAGGGGAAAGCGCTGCAGACCCAGCGTGTCGGCAACCGCCTCCAGATCCTCAACGAAAGCCTCGAAGCTGAGATCCTGAACCTCCCAGTCCGACAGCCCGCAGCCCCGTTCATCATAGCGGATGAAGGACCTGTTCCCGGCAATGTCCGCGAAACACTGCCCCCAGATCGGGCTGGCCCAGTCGAATTCGAGATGTGTCAGCCAATTCGCCGCCTTCAGAATGGGCGGCCCGGTGCCAATCGTTGCATGGGCGATCCTTGTGCCGTCCGGGACATCGCAAAAGCCTATCTTCTGCGCCCGGACCGCATGCGCCCGGGCGCGCGCCAGCCGTTCCAGAACACCGTTTTTTCCCGCTTTTCCCCGCAGATAAGACGACATCTCTGAGGATTGGGCGATGGGACGCGAGACGGTGCGCTGTTCGAGCGCATCCGCCGTATAGGGATCGATCGATCTGAGCAGCGCAAGCCATTTACCGGCAGCCAGCGGCGCCGTGTTCGGATGGGCCAAAATCCGTTTCAGAAGCTCGACGCGGCCGCTGTCCACATCCGCCCGCTCGGCGGCGAGCCAGGCGTTGAACGCCTCGTCTCCGGCATCGTCCAGCCCGACCAGAAAACTGTCGTCCAACTGGCGAACCATGTGCTCCAGCGTTCCCAGAGGAATGTCCCATTCCGGGTCCAGGAGTGCGGAGCGTATGTCCTGTATGTCGATACGGACGCCGCCCGGATCGAAGAACACCCGCTCACGGTCCGCGACGATGTGGCTCTCCTCGGGAGACCCGATAGCCCGCCTGAGCTTGCTGAGTGCCCACCTGAGCGATGCCTTCGGATCATCGGGCAGATCCCAGAACAGTTCGCACAGGCGCTCACGCCGGTGCGGCCGTCCGGTCGCAACCAGAAAGGCGAGCAATGCGCGCGCCTTCCTCGAGGCTGGAAGCACGGCTTCGCTGCCGGCGACAAGCACACGCATCTGCCCCAGAAGGGATATAGTCAGGTCGGCATCCATGAGCGGGTTCAGGCCTGTTCGAGACCACTGATATCATTGTCTTTTACTACCCCCCGGGCAACAATGAAATCAACCATGGGTGCCTGCGGCAAACCCGGTTGCCGCTCTGCCGCTCCAACCGAATGAGGCGCGGCCTCCCGGCAGGCATCTCGGCGAAGCTCCCTTTCTGTGCCCGGGCGGGCCCCAACACCGGCTTCCGGGGAAAAACTGCCGTTTGGGGCCTGCCTCTTCGAGAGGCATTCATCTGCCGCCTCCCGCCTACCGGGCGATATAGGGAGACCAGCACTGCTGACGCGGGCCGCTGTATGGCTGGTAGGTGTTGTCGAAGGTATTGTAGGTCTTGAACCGGGTGTGGCACCAGTCGGCATGCTGGCGCCAGACGCGGTCTCGAATATGGGCAAACGGACGATTGGCAGTCGTCCTGGCGTGTCCGGAATTGTTCTTGTAGGAATTGCCGTATCCGCCTGCGGATACGGCGGTCGTACCCGTCATGGCGGCGGTCGCGGCCATGACAGCCAGTGTGGCGGTTCTCAGAACAGTCTTGCGGAGCATGTCCGGTTTCCTTCTCGGCTGTTGGTCGGCGACGTTTCGTCCGCCGATGACCGATACCCTAGGAAGGAACCCGGGGCCCCACCTGTGACGCGCGGCACCCTTCAGACAGCATGCCGAGAAGACCAGCGGACTGCGGCAACAATCTGACGCGCGGAAAACAGGACCGCTCTACTCTCCGTGTGCCAGTGCCTCCAGCCGCGACCGGTCCTTGAGGATCAGCCATCCGCCCTGAAGATCGATCACGTCCGCCTTCTGCCATTTCTTCAGACAACGATTCACGTTTTCACGGGAATTTCCAATCATGCCGGCGAGTTCGGATTGGGACTGCGACAGCTTGGACAAGGGTTTGTCGGCGGTTGCTGGCGAGGCGGTCGACAGCCGCAGCAGCAGCTTGGCAAGGCGGGCCGGAAGATCGAGAAATGCGATCTCGATCATGCGTTCGTCCGAACGGCGCACCCGCTGGCACAGCAGTTCGATCAGCTTGATCGAGAATTCGGGATTGTGCTGCAGGATGTCGAGAAGCGCCCTGCGTTCAAGAACCACAAGCGTGCAATTTGTCAGCGCCGTCACGCTGGCGGAGCGTTCCTGGCCGTCCAGCAGGGCGATCTCTCCGAAGACATCGCCGACCGTCAGGTCGTTCAGCGTCACTTCCCGGTCGCTGGGCGTGAACATGGATACGCGAACCGAGCCTTCCGCGATCGCCATCATGCTCTGGCCGGGCAATCCCATGGTGAATATGATGTCCCCGGCGGCGAAGCGTTTTATATAGGAAAAGTTGGCCAGCTCCTGCTGCGTCTTGCTGTCGAGCGCATCGAAGATGAAACTCTTGCTCAGCAATTTCTCTTTCTTGAAGTCGCCGTCGACGCTCATGATCTTCTCGTCCCGTGTTTTCGAGCAGCACAACGCTAGTGACAACGGTCACATCCTATCTACCCGTGAAACTGATGTATGAGGGAACTTGAGGGCGCTTGAAAAGCTCAAATTGGGAATCGGACGATGAAAAAACTTGTAGTTTTCACAATGTGCTCCCTGCTGACGGTCCTGACCTCGCAATCTCTGGCGGCGCAGACCCTCAGCGATTGCGCCAGAACCGAACTCCAGGATCCGGCGCGGATAGTCTATCAGTGTGCCGGCGGGATCACTCTGGAAGCCGAGGCTGCGGCAGCCCTGGGCATAACCGAGCGGACGGCTGACGAACGGCCCACAGACGCCGAGCTCACTTCGGACGGACTTTACATCGAGGTCACGCCGGGCAGCGGCCCGTTCCAGATCCGGACACCGCATGCGATCGCGGCGGTTCGAGGGACCGTTTATGTGGTCGATGTCACCACGACCATGACAGCGGTTTTTGTCCGCCGCGGCGAGGTGAGCGTGTCCCATGCCGGCAGCTCCGAGGAAGTCGTCCTGACGCCCGGTCTTGGTGTGGACGTTGTCCCCGGCGAACCGCTGGTCACGCGGCGCTGGCCGGCTGAACGCGTGGAAAATCTTCTGCAGCGTTTCGGTAGATGAAACCCGTCTTGCCGGTCGCGATTGTCGTGCTTGCCCTGGGGATCGGGATGTTCTGGGCGGGTTCCCTCGCCGGAACCCATCTCTCGGGGACCGCCAGCGTCATCGACCGCTTCGAAACCGTATTGCTGGATCTCAGGATTTCCCTGACCGGACCGCGCCCGCCGCCCGGCGATGTCGTCATCGTGGCGATCGACGACAAGACACTCGACGCCGTCGGCCCCTATCCCCTGCCCAGGGACCGACTGGCGGAGCTGGTCACTCGGATCGCTCAGGCCGGTGCCCGGGCGCTGGCCGTCGACATTCTGTTGTTCGGATCGTCCCGGGCCGAAGACGACAGGTCGCTGGGCCGGGCCATTGGCACCCTTCCGACGGTGATTGCCGGTGCCGCACAGATGCAGGAGGCCGCGAGCATTGTCCCCGTGGTCAGGACAATGCTGTCTCCGGCGCCTGCCATAGCCGACGTTGCCGCCGTCGGCCTGGCCAATATCGTCACCGATACCGGCGGCACTCCGCGCCATATTCCTATGCTGTTTCTGGCCGAAACAGGCCTGCAGCCCTCCTTCGGGCTTCACGCGGCGGGTATGTTTCAGGGCGAACCAGCCACCATCACCGGCAACGGCCTGCGGTTCGGAACCCGCACCATTCCGCTGGACCTCGGCTGGCATCTCGCGCTCAATTACTACGGACCGAGCGGCACCATCGCGACCGTGAGCGCCGGGGACCTTCTCCTGCCTGACGCCGGCGCCGAGGTTCCCGCGGCCGCTGTTCTGGAGGGCCGGATGGTCGTCCTGGGCGTGAGCGCGACGGCGGTCGGCGACAGGTTCTCCACCCCGTTTGATCCGGTGATGCCCGGCGTCGAGGTCCAGGCGACCGGGATCGCCAATCTCATGGACGGCACGCCCCTGGTTCGCGATACGCAGACCCGGATACTGGATGGCGTCGCCGCCTTCATCATCACGCTTCTCGGCATGCTTGCGGTCATCACGCTGCCCCTGGCACCGGCCTCGGTGTTTTATCTGCTTCTGCTGACCGGGTGGCTGGCCGTCTGTACCGTCCTGTTCTCCAACGGAACCTGGCTGAACGGCGCCCTGCCCTTCGCGGCCAGCCTGCCGCCCGTCATTGGCCTCATCATCACCCGTCAGATCGCCGACCGTATCCAGTCGCGGCGCAATCACCGCGCGCAGGAAGCCCTCAGCCGGTTCCAGTCGCCCCGGCTGGCGCGGCGGATTGCCGAAGACCCGTCTTTCCTAGAAATTCCACAAGAGCAGACGGCGGCCATCCTGTTTGTCGACCTGTCCGGCTATACCCGCCTCAGCGAAAGTCTGGGCGCCTCGAAGACCCGGGACTTTCTGAAGGAATTTCACACGATTGTTGTCAATGTGGTCAGCGCGCACGAAGGACTTGTGCTCGATTTCATGGGCGATGGTGCCATGCTCGGCTTCGGTGTTCCGGAAGCGGACCGGCAGGATCCCCTCAGAGCGCTGCGCTGCGCGTTTCAGCTCGAACGCGACATTTCGGTGTGGCTCCTGAATTCAGGCCGCGCCGCCGACATCAGCCAGGTCCGGGTGGGTGCCCACATTGGACAGGTGGTTCTGTCGCGTCTGGGCCACGACAGCCAGCAACAGATCGCTGCGACCGGCGACTGCGTCAATGTGGCAAGCCGGCTGCTGGAAGTCTCCAGGAACCGCGCCGCCAGTGTGGTGGTATCCGCGGATCTGATCAGGGCAGCCGAAACCGTCACAGGCACGCAAATGACCCCTCCGCGACTGGAAACAGTTGGCATCCGGGGCCGCCGGCAGGAGTTGCAAGTCGGCTTGTGGACGGCCGGAGAGACCGAAGCCGCCGCTCGGGTCTGACCGGTCCGATACCGACCTGGGCCGGCGGGCCCAACGGAGATTGCGCGGCCTTCAAAGGATCCGAAACAGCGTCCTGTCCCTGCGGATCACGTGATGAAAGAGCACGGCGCCAATGTGAAGACCGAACAGTGCCAACAGGATCCAGGCACTCCACTCATGGATCGCCGACAGGGTCCAGGCAATGTCCGGGCTCTTGCCCATCGGGCTCCAGACCTCGACAAGACCGAACCATTTCAGCGGAAAGCCGTGCGCGTTCGTGGCCAGAAAACCGGACAGTGGCATGATGATCAGGAAGGCATAGAGCAGGCCGTGCACGCTGGAGGCGGCGAACCGCTCGATCGCCGGGCCTTCGGCCTCCGGTGATCGGGCCACCAGCTTGTTGCCGACCCTGACCAGCATCAGCCAGAGCACCAGAAAGCCGAGGCTCTCGTGCAGCAGGTAGAAGTTCATCACGACTTCTTTCTTGGCAAAGCCGATCATCAGGCCCATCGGCCAGGTCAGCAGCACCAGCACGGCCACCGCCCAGTGCAGGATGCGTGTCGTGCCTGCATGATGTTCGCTCGGTCCCGCGGGCAGGGTCTCACGGGTCTCTGTCGTCAGTGTCTCGGTCACGGAAAGCTCCAGTCTTGTCGGCATGTGCTTGGATCGCTGTCGGTCGAAGGGGAGTTTCGCCCGATCATGGCAAATTAAGTGCGAAATTGACCGGAAATCGTCCGGCCGTCAAAGAATGGCGTCAGAACAATGCGACGCCCGCTCACGGGTGATCCCCGGGTGAGGGTTCGTATCGGCCCGGGAGACACCCGGTTCCCGGCGCGCGCCCCTTGAAACGGGTCCGGGGTTCGCGTTTCCCGGCAGCCGGATTCCGGCCCCGCACGCGATACCTGTCATGATGATCTCCCATCCGGCGCCTGCGTCCCGGTCCGGGCACGCTGCCTCTCTGGCGGAGCACCCTCATGTCCTCCGCTTCCGGCAGGTTATGACATCCCCGGTGCAAGCGCCTGTGACGGACGGCACTCCGGAAACGGGCTCTCCATGGAATGAAAAACCCGGCAAGTCACAGGCCAGACGGACTGTCAGGCGCTGACTTGCTCGGGGTATGAAAAACGGGACCAAAATCACAAGAAAATCAGAAAATATCTATATTACAAATACTTAAAAGATCAACACAGATCAGTTTTCTCACATTGAATGCACCGTCACTCAATCCGGAACAACGTCTTCTCACCCAGCACGACAAGCCATTCGATCATGTTGCGAAGATTGGGATCGGCGATTTCCTCGTTCTTTATGGCGCTCTGCAAACGCTCCCGTATGAGAGGCCAGTGCGCATTCAAATCGACGAGATTTCTGATTTGAACCGGGGTGCCATCTAGCACGATCCAATTGCGATCATTCTGCATTTCCAAACTCCTTCCAACTCCTTGAAACTCTACAAGTGTTCGCGCTCGGCTCAGCGTTAAAAAAACGTGAATCGGGAACTCGCCCCTAGATTTCAGAAGAGCCTCAGGTTTTACTAAAAAGCGAAGGGGGCAGCATCTTGAGTAAGCAAAAAGTATTCATACGGCTGTATGGAGCATTTACCTGCTCATACCCGCAACCGGATGATGTTCTTCCACTTACTGGAAAGACAGCCGCCCTGGTGGCGCTGCTGGCCAGTGCGCCCAATGGCCGGCGCACACGTGCCTGGTTGCAGGACATGCTGTGGCCCAGATCCGGAGAACAGCACGGCAGGGCCAGCCTCCGGCAATCCCTTGCGAAACTGAAGCGCATCCTGGGCAGTGTCTTTTCCGAAGTTGTGGAGTCCAACAATCAGGAAGTCTGGATGAACCTGGACGCTCTGGAGTTTCTCGGTTCACCGCTGGATGGCGCCTTGCTGGAAGGGCTCGATCTGGCTGGCGCCGACGGATTTGAATCTTGGCTGACCGAACAACGCCAGCGCCTTGTTGCGGGACTGGAAGACGACGACAACACCGGCCTCCGCGCAGCGGTGCCTGCCCGGCCGAGCGGCGGTCAATCGGGCAAAACTGAATTCAGGCCGTTGAAGCTGCGTCCGGCGATCGCGATCCTGCCTTTTGCGCATTGCACGGCCGACACCGTCGAGGCGACCTTCGGTGACATGATCGCGGGTGACCTGTCGCGCCAGATAGCACGCGCTCACGGAATCGATGTCATTTCTCATCTTTCCTGCCGGATGCCCGGATTTGTCGACGCGGATCTGAAACGCCTGCGTGAGACTTATAGCGTCGATTATCTGGTCACCGGATTCCTGCGCTCTTCCGGAAACACCCTCACCCTGGATCTTGAATTCACAGACAGCGGCTCGGCTGTGATCGTCAACGCGCAGCGCTTTGAAAGAACCAGACTGGATTGGCTTCATGGCGGCGCCGACGTTCTGCAGGACGTTGCGTCTTATGTCGTCGATTCCCTGTTCAAGGGAGCCATCAGGAGCGTTGCCACGCGCTCCTTCGAGGATCTCGATGCCCACATGTTCCTGATGTCGGCAATTTCCCTGATGCACAGGCAGGATCTTGCGAGCGTTTTGAGGTCCCACCAATATCTTGAAAGCATTATCGACCGTTTCGGCCCCTGTTCGCTTCCCTATGCCTGGCTGGCCCAATGGTACGTCCTCTTCCTCGCCCAGGGTTGGAGCACGGACATCGCCGAGGACAAGAATGCCGCCCGGTTGATGGTTCAGCGCGCCTTGGAAGCAAATCCGGATTGCAGTTTTTCCCGGATCATGGATGGCGTGGTCTCCTACCAGCTCGAACGGGATTACGCGCGTGCGCGCCTGACGTTCGATGATGTCCTGGCAGTGGACGAAAACAACGCCCTGGCCTGGTTCTGGAAGGGGACGGCCTTCGCGTTTGAGGGGGCCGGCCGCGAAGCGGTCGCCTTCACCGACCGGGGACGGCTTCTGACCCCTCTCGATCCGGGGGGATATCTCTACACCACGCTTTCAGCGGCAGCGCACCTGTCTGACCGGAACTATCGGGACGCGCTGAAATTCGCCGATCATTCCCTCGGCCTGAACCGCCATCACGCCTCGGCCCTGCGTGCGAAGATCATTGCACTGGACGGGCTCGAGCGCTTCGAGGAAGCGCGCAATGCGGCCAGTGACCTGGTGAAGATGTATCCCGGTTTCACGATCAGCAATTACCTGTCCGCGCACGCCGCCGCAGAACTGGAGATAGGCCGGGAATGGGCCCGGGCCCTCAAGAACAGCGGAATACCAGATCAGTAAATACACACAGTAATCAGGAGTAGAATCATGTCTTTTGCAAGTGGTACAAGTGGCGCTTCGGGAGCGTCTGGAGCCAGCGGTGCCTCCGGTGCCAGCGGCGCGTCGGGTGCCAGTGGCGCATCCGGTGCCAGCGGTGCGTCCGGAGCAGCCGCTGGCGGTCGTCAATTCTCAGGCTATATGGCACAGAGTGTCGTCAATGCCCGCGACGCCATCGTCGGACCGCGCTCGAGTTGGGCCATCAAAGACGACGTCAGGCATCTTGGCGCCGATGATCCGAACGACACACTTTGGTGGCCCGACTGGGCACGGGCAACTGTCATCCACTGCGAATTGATGAGCGGCCTGCGCATCACCGTGGACAGGCCCCCGGCCCCAAAAGAAACTGAGACAGGATCTGATGAAGAAAGCAAACCTGCTGAGGACGGCACACCGAGTGCTCTGCCCTCTTTGGAACCCGCAGTCGTGAATATCTCCCATCGTGATGAATCCCGCTACGCTTCAGGGGCGGGTGGCGTGCAAACCCTGGCAAAGATCAAGAGGCCGAGCGAAGCATTCTTCGCCGGCCAGACGGAGCTCGTCTGGTCCTATGCGGATCTGCGGGAGGACCGGTTGCCGGAGATCGTCAACCAGACCGGCTATCCGGATCACTATCTCGGCGTGATCCTGTCCCTGCACCCGGACCGGACACGCTATACGCTGGAACTGATGGGCATTGCCCAGCGATTTGCAACCGCAGTCGTTCAGAATGCGAAGATGGCGCTGGCCTGCAAGCGGCCGGATCTCTATTCGGCCGAGATCCAGCCTGCCATCCCCATGCCGGGCCATGGGGCACTGCCCTCCGGCCACGCCACCGAAGCGACAGCAATGGCCATGGTTCTGGCCAAGGTCTCGAACAATCAGACAGAGAAGGGCACGACTGAAAACCGGTACGAACGCATGCTGATGCTGCAGGCGGAACGGGTTGCCGTGAACCGCACCGTCGCCGGCCTGCACTTCCCGGTCGACAGCATCTCGGGAGCGGCCCTCGGCCTGTGCCTTGGCGAGTATTTCGAGGCCCGGGCGATCGCCGATCAGGAGTGTGATGATCCGGTCTCACCGAAGATCAACCCGTTTGTCTTCGACACCGACCTTGGCAAGAAAGAGGGGGAAGTCGATGACGAGACCGCACGGGCCAAGGCCACGGACTTTTTCATACGGGAGTATTACTCCAACGGAGAGAGACTCCCGGGCAGCCTTGTCGGTTTCGGAACCGATGAGGTGACGGTTCGCCACAGCGTGCCGCAACTCGCACATCTCTGGAACTTGGCACGCCAGGAATGGCGCTAAGACAGCTGGAGGTGAGAAAGATCAATGAAAAATGCAGGCTGGAAAAAATTCAAGCGGAACTATGGGAAACTTGACCCCTATTCCGATTGGTTGCTGCGGACTGGAGAAAACAGTGTCGACTTCTACCGTTTATTCGGCAATCAGAAAGAAGAGTGGTTTCTTTCCTTCCTCCGCAAGGAGCCTCAAGATTCGGAACGAAGCGATCAGAATGGCGACAACGGCCAGGAAAACGAGAAAAGTATAGTCTGGAGACCAGCTTCAACCTATGCATTCAAACTAGTACAGGCGCCGTATGAAATTTTAAAAGTTAACCTGCTTCTGAAACTTCTGGACCACTCACCAGAAGAAAAGACAGACGCCACAAACGGATCGGCGGACGTCGATGCAGACGGTGAATCGATACACCGCTCCGACGAGCGCTGGAAGGAAGCATATTTCCAGTTCGCCCCAATGGATGAAAACATGGTTCCCGAGAAATTCGAACCTGACGCTCCCGGGCCGGCCCTGAAAGATCTCGACGTTGATCCAAAAAAGGCGGTCATCATCGGTGTGATCGACGATGGCATCAACCTCGCCCACGAGCGGTTCTTCGATTCGAAGGGAAATTCGCGAATCGATTACGCCTGGCACCAGGACGGGATCGCGGAAAAAGATTCGTCCGTGATGTTCGGCCGGGAAGTGACAGGGCTGGAGCTCACGACACTCAGCAAACAATACGATACCGAAGAAGAAATCCTGCGTGCTCTCGGGTTGATTGATCCGGTCGAGGCGGAGGCGACAACGCTGAGCAAGAGTTTCAGTCATGGTACCTTCGTGCTCGACCGTCTGGCCGGCTATCCCTCCGATGACAAAAGATACACGACGGACGCCCATGGAAACCGGCGTTTGCCTGATGAGAACGAAGGCACGAACCCCGAAGATCGCCGCATCGTCTCGGTGCAACTGCACCGCAGGGTGACGGAAGAAAGCTCCGGGGTGCTCTACACACTGTTCGCGATGCTCGGACTGCAATACATCGTTGACCGGGCCCGTCTGGTGGCGGAGGAGATCAGGAATGGCACGGGCCGGAAAGTGCCGCTAGTGGTCAATTTCAGCTACGGCCTCGCCGGCGGCCCCCACAATGGCAAGCACCTGTTCGAGCGATTTGTCGACCAGATGGTGAAAACACTTGAAAATGACGAAGATCTCGGACCTCTGATCGTGTCGATGCCGACCGGAAACCGTCATTTGCTCAAGGGGCATGCCCATGTCCGCGCAGAAAAAGACGGCACAGAATGTCTGGACCTGAACTGGATCACACAGCCACAGGACAAGTCTCCCAATTACCTGGAAATCTGGGTACCCAGGCCGCCTGAAGCGTCTTCAGGTGATGGGGAGGATTCTGACCGCAAGCTGCACCTGAAATTGGAGCCACCGTTCGGGGGCAAAGAATTGTTCCTGACGCTTCCATTTGAATTGACGAAGCCTGGTGACGAACAGGGCCGGGAACTAATTGATGAAAATGACAATGACAACATCCTTGCCCAAGTCACCCTGGATACCCTGGACGCGGACAATGCCGATGACAACAAACGGCTGCATCCCGATGAACCTGACCAGTATCCAAAGGCCCGAATCCTGATCGCCCTGGCACCGACGTACCCTGTGTCCGATGACAAGGCCCATATTCCCCCGGGCGTTTGGCGTGTGACGGCTCATACCAAGCTGATGGCAGGCGAATATATGGAGGCCTGGATCCAGCGTGACGATTCCCCGCCCCTGTTCCGGCGTCCCGGTCGTCAATCCTATCTGGAATTGAAGGACTGGACACCTGAGTGGCAGCGCGAGGATGAACTGACCGAACACATTCATCCACTCGAACCGGGAGCCGGTGTCTCCCGGTATGGCGCGATCAGCGGCATCGCCACAGGGCACAACATGCTGCGGGTCAGCGGTGTGCGCCTTTACGATGACAATTTGCCGGCCCTCTATTCCGGAGCACCTCACGAGGGAATGCGCAGCGTCAGGGCTGCGCCCCCGGCCGACCGGTCCCGCGTCCATCGCGGGCTTGTCGGAACAGGGGGACGCAGCGGCAGTACGCAGGTCATGACCGGCACCAGTGTCGCGGCACCGATCGTGGGACGGCTCTTCGCAAACTACCTGGCCGAAGAAAAACCGGCTACGACCGAGAACCCGATAACAGGCTTTTTATCAAAAAACCAGCTCGGCAAGCAGCCGCCAAAGGCCAATCCTTCTCCCGCCAGGCAAGTGCTGGAGGCGAATCCCGATCTTGAAAAACGCCGGGGTGGCCCGCCACTCAAGATTGGCGACCCGAACGATACCTACGAACACAAGTTGTCGAATGGCCGAAAATGGCCGTTCCTGAGGCGATAACGAAAGTGACTTACCTAAGCACCGTTTTCTGAAATTTTTACACTTTGTTAACGGCTCGAAGACACCCCGTTGACGCCACTTGACCCGGGGTGAACCGCTCGATCAGACGAGCGGATCACCCTGGAGGTCAAGATGCTTTTCTTGAAAGGACATGGGCGGCACGTCGTCCCCGACGGGACGCGCAGCGCCCCGAACTACCCCGCCCACACATGCGTTTCCGAAGCCAGCGGCTTTGCGCCCGGAGAGCTGGTCCCCTTGATCGTCAAAAACACGCGCCCGTTCGGCTGCTCCTTCGAGAATGCGACAATTCCGGAGGATGGCGAAGGCTATGGTGGAGCAGCCAGTCGATGGCCCCTCTCGCTTCAGAGGCGCTTTCTCAAAGAATTCAACGGCCCCAAAACACATTTTACAAGTTAAATATTTGAAAAAAATCGCATACTTTTATGTAACGGAAAATATTATTCGCACAAAATTAATTAAATTATCAAAATAACAATAAATTAAAGTAAAAATCACACACTTTCACGTTTTTCTAACACCACAAACATAATTTTTACATTCATAATCGAACTGTCGATACGGAAGAACACGACTTCCTCAAGCATCTCTCCGTGTCGCAGCTCAATTCCGGTTGAGCAGTTTCACTCGCCACAGAACGCAAGGAGAACGCAGATGGCTGGTACAGTTCAATTCAATCGGGACGTCGCGGAATGGGGACCGAAGGTCAAGCCCTGGGAAAAATCGGAGGATGTCGGTTTCGTCATCTCTGAAATTCTCGAGCTCTATTACCCGGTCGGCTCCCTGATGACGGCCAGGATCTCGGGCAACTGGCTCGGCGAAGGCGAAAAGCCGGAAAACAATCCGGAAACGCTGGATCTGATGCTTCAGATGCAGGAAGCCGGTGGAGACGAGTATGTGGAAATCATTCTCCGCTCCACCACCTTCACCCCCTTCTACGCCGGGTATCTCTTCGGCAACGAAGTCGAGATCACCGACACGCTCGTCAACGGCCACCGTGTCCTGATTTCGTCGAACGGTCACAACAGGTTCCGCTACGAATTCGATGGCGCGCAGTATTCGCTCGCCGGCGTCCTGACGCTGGCAGGCGTCTCGACCAACGCGGTTGATGCCTGGCGTCACGGAACCAAACGCAGTGCCCGCGCGAGAAAAGCCGCCTGAGCGGTCCCTGCCCCGGCTCGGCGCGCCTCCTGCGCGGCCGGGCCGGGACAGTCCCGATCCATTCCGTTGCATCTGCAATCCAGCCTGAAAACGGCCCGGTTCCTCCCTGCCGGCAGTTGATTGCAGCATCCGGCGCGGAGAGCGACCCGCCACCCGGCGGATAGCGCTCTCCGCCGCTGACCGCACTGGCAGCCGCCCGGATTCTCTCGGGGCCGCAAGGCCCGCACATCCGAACCGTCTGGCGGTGGCTTCGCAGGAAGAAAGGAACAGTCATGTTGTCATCACTTGCCCCCGGGCTATTGATCCGGAAGCTCTTGCCAATTCTGATGCTGCCGCTACTCGGCGGCCTTGCGGGATGCGCCCTGTCGCCGGCGACATCGGACGTCGAGGCCTTCGGAAAAGCGGCAACCAGGGCTTCCGCGGCGGTGGCGATACCCGACCAGTTGCAGAACGAACTCCTGCTCAAGATCGCCGTCAACCGCAACGCCTGCCGGTATTTGCAGGCCGGTTCCTACAGTCTCGCCTCAAAACCGTCGAACAGCGCCCTTGAAACCATCCGGGAACAGGTGAAGTTCGTCCGCGCGCTCGAGGCCTATTCCCGGGCACTCGCCGGCGTCGCCGGTCCCGAAGGCCTTGCCGACCTGCGCGCGGCCGCCAACGGTTTTTCCGATCAGGTCTCCACTGTTGCGGCCATAGGGCCGTTCAGCCCGGGCGCGGCCACTGTCGTCGGCCCCGTCGCCAAGGTTCTGGTCAACGCCGTCGTGAATGTTTCCGAACTTCGCAGACGGAAAAAGATGAAAGAGATCATGACCGCGACCGATCTTTCGATCCTCAGGGGCGCTCGCAGGATCGGTCAGGATTACAAGCAGATCGAAGCACATCTGAAGCGTCTTGTCTCGGCCTGGAACGGCAGCGCGCGCTGTGTCCTCACCCAGGTGCGTGCGTCGAACGGGGCCGGTGCCTACGACCTCTTCACCCGGTTCGACAGGGACTACCGCACCTACCGGGCGCAGGTAAAGACCGTCAACGAGGCCGTCAATCTTGTCGGTCAGATCGTCGCGACACACCAGAAACTGGTCGAGTCCGAGGGTGATTTCGAAGCGGCGCTCGCCGGCTTCAATCAGGCCATCGCCGATTTCAGCGCCCTGAAGCAAGTCCTGCTGACCAACTGAAGACACGGGAAGGACCCTACCAATGCCCAGCAACAAGGCAGCTGCAAAAAAGCTCAGAAACTGCATTTCCGACCTCTGGCTGAGCAGAAGCAACGGACGGACCCCGGCACAGATCGACCGGATCGACGCCGAACTGCGCCGTGTGGAGGAAGAATATTTCGCCCTTCTGGGCGTCCCGGCAAATGCGACCTACGCCGAACTTACCGGAGACCTCACCCGCGCCAGCAACGGGCTCAACGCGATCAGGCAGGACCGTGACGACTTCACCAACGGCCTTGTCACTGCGACCAAGCTGCTCGGATCGATCTCGGCCGTACTCAAGCTTATTTAGGCCGCCCAAAAGAAATAAGCCGGCCCGTACGTGACCCCATCGCCACAACCCGAAAATGGAAAACCTCAAGGAGACTGAAAATGAAACAGGACAGTATAACCGCAACCGCCATCGGCAGCCGCAGATTTGAAAAGGACCCGGACCTTTGCCTGGTCTATCGCATATTCGGAGCGAGTGGCGCCCAGGTGAACTGCCCGGAGTTTTCAGACGAACTCTCGCTACTGGCAAAGCAGGACAGTCTGGAAGCCCGCTCCGCGCAGAGTGACATCAAGATCTGCGCGGATGGAGATTCCTGGATCAATATCCTGATCGAATTTTCCCATGCGCTCGGTTACAACAAGACCTTCTTCGATGTCCTGGAAGAGCGCTACCGGACGTTGAGCACCGCGTGCCCGGGCGACACCTTCGAGCAGATGCTGCAGGAAAAGACCTTCAAGGTGCACATCGATTCCGGCATCAATGATTTCTTCATTTTTTCAGGTGGCGGCGTCGATGTTCTGGGCGGCGGCGCCCTGACCAGACTTCTGAAAACCAAGGCCGACGGCGGTGGGTCCTCCGATCCAGAGGACTACCTGAACCTCGACAGGATCGACGCCGCGCTCGGGAAACTGAAGTCCGGGTATCTGGAAATCGCCCAATACGTCAAGGTAAGGTCACCCAGAACGGTTATGCTGGTGCACGGCTACGACTATCCGGTCGCACAGGCGGACGGTCCCTGGCTTGGCACTCCGTTCCTCAAACGGAATTTCGACATCGGCAGCGACAGGGCCCTTGTCGACGGCATTCTGGCCTACCTGGTCGACCGCTTCTACGGCATGCTCGATGACGTTGCGCGCAACATCAGCAACGTGACGGTCGTGGACGTGCGCAATGTCGTCAAGGGGCGCTGGACCGATGAACTGCATCCGAAGAAAGCCGCTTCGGAGGACATCGCCGCCGTCTACCAGAATGTGATGGAGGGCAGCCCGGTCTCCTAGCGAGACCGACTGAATGAAACCCCGAAGAGAGCCTGGGCCACATTACTGGCTCAGGCATCGAATTGAAGAAGAAATGGTGGGCCCGGAGGGACTCGAACCCCCAACCAATCCGTTATGAGCGGACGGCTCTAACCAGTTGAGCTACAGGCCCACGGCAGGCATGGCCGCGGTGGCGGCGCCTGCATCGTCTTCCCTATACCATGGCAACTTTCAGGGGCAAGTGCTTTGCGCCGACGAAGGGAAAGGCGGGTGCAAAAAGGTCTGGAAAGGGCACCTTGCCGGTGGCACCGGACGGCGCGCCCTGCGCGCGGGCAGGCGCCCGGCCCCCAGTTGCCACCCGCTCCCCCGGAAACAAACAGCTTTACGCCGTCAGCGGAACCGACCTAAACAGGACAGGCGCTCCCAGGAGCCGTCGCCGCCTGTCCCGCCAACTCCGGAGCCGCCATGCGATCCCCGCTTCTTTCCGTCACGCTGAGCGTGCTGCTTGTGTGCCTGGTGGGCTGGCTTCTGGTGGTCGGACGCTCGCTGATCCTGCCCTTCGTCATCGCCCTGATCGTCTGGTACATGATCAATTCGCTGGCCCATCTCATTCAGGCGATCCCGATCGGGCGCCGGCACCTGCCCGGATATGTCTCCTTCTCGCTGGCACTGCTGGTGATCTTCGCCGCCGCGACCCTGGTGCTGGATGTGGTCACGGTCAACCTGACGCAGCTTGCCCTGGACGCACCCATCTATCAGAAGCGCCTGGAGGAACTGTTCGGCCAGTTTTCCTCTCATCTCGACCTGAATGACCCGCTTGAGATGAAGGACCTGTTTCCGGAATCGGTCGTGCCGCGCATGGTCACCGCGGGGGCGAGCCTTGTGACCACCCTTGCCGGCTCCGCCAGCCTCGTCTTCATCTATGTCCTGTTTCTGGTGCTGGAACAGTCGACCTTCGACGCCAAGTTCGAACGTCTGTTCTCCTCGCCCGAGCGCGCGGATGCCGCCTTTGCCATGCGCGCGGAAATCAACCGCTCGATCATGCATTATTTTTCCATCAAGACTTCCGTTTCCATCGCCACCGGCGTGCTGACCAGCCTCGTTCTGATCGCGATCGGCCTGCCCTACGCGGCCCTGTTCGGCTTCATCGCCTTCCTGCTCAACTTCATTCCCACGATCGGCTCCCTGATCGGCGTGATCTTCCCGAGCCTGCTGGCGCTCGTGTATTACGACAATCTGGGTCCGTTCATTGCCATCGCCTCCGGGCTCGGCCTGATCCAGTTTACCATCGGCAACCTGATCGAACCTCGGCTGATGGGGTCCAATCTCAACCTGTCGGGCCTTGTCATCATGCTCTCTCTGGCTTTCTGGGGCGCGATCTGGGGGATCGTCGGCATGGTTCTGTGCGTGCCGCTGACCGTGATGATCGTGATCGTCTGCGCCCGCTTCGAAGGCGCGCGGCCCGTCGCCGTGCTGCTGTCGCAGACCGGTGAAGTCGGCCCCCTTCCCCGTTGAAGACAGCCTGACCGGCCCCTGACATCCGGCGTCGGCGCCGCGGCCGCGATGAACTCCGCATGAACGCGTTCGTCATTACCGCGCCGCAATCGCGGCAGATGCTCCCAACATCGAAATTCGGTTTGATATCAAGGACAAGATCACAATGACATCCCGTCGTTTTCGTCCCGCACGCTTTCTGCGCACCGCCGCCCTGGCCGTGGCTCTGGGGGCCGCGCTCGCGGGTGCTGCCCCGGCCCTGGCCCAGGACCCGGCATCTCTGTCCGGCATCCTCACCATGGAAGGCCGCGGCACCGTGTCGGTGGCGCCCGACATGGCCGTGATCACCGCCAGCGTGGTCTCCACCGGCAAGAACGCGGCCGGAGCCCTCTCGGAAAACAGCATCGCGGTCGCCCGGGTCATCGAGGCCATCAAGGCTCAGGGGATCGCGGCAAAGGACATCCGGACCAGAGGATTCGGCATCTACCCGCGCTACGACCATTCCAAGGCAACTGAGGGCCAGCCCGAAATTCAGGGTTATGAAATTCGCAACGGTGTCGAGGTCAATGTCCGCGACCTCGCCAAGCTCGGCGATCTGCTGACCCTTGTGGTCGACAGCGGCGCCAACGCGGTGGACGGCATTCGCTTCGAGGTCAGCGACCCGGGTGAGAAGCTCGATGAAGCCCGCCAGGGCGCAGTTGCGGACGCGCGGCACAAGGCCGGGGTCTTTGCCGCGGCTGCGGGCGTCGAACTGGGCGGCATCGTCTCCATAGCCGAGTCCGGTGTCGACATGCCCCGTCCCGTCATGATGCGTGCGGAAGCCATGATGGCCAAGTCCGGCCCGGTGCCGGTGGAAGCAGGCGAGGAAACCATCGCCGCCACCGTGACCATCCGCTGGTCGCTGAAATAGGCTCGGGCAGCACCGCCAACGCCCATGCCGGTTCCCCCCGGCATGGGAGCTACAGCGTCCGGTGCCACACCTGCATCGGCTTTTCGCTTTCCTCGCTGTCCCCCACGTCCAGCCACGGAAACGCGACCACCACTTTGTCGAGCTTGTCATAGCCGCGCTTGCGCCAGAACGGATCCAGCGGCGCGTAATCCGCCGGTTTCATCGGATGATCGCCGGGCCGGACAACCGCGCAGAACACCGCCTCTTCAAATCCCAGCGCGCGGGCATGGTCTTCGCGTTCCTCGAAAAAGCGATGACCGATCCCCTGGCCGCGCCAGGCAGGATCCAGAACCGACTCCGCCATGTAGAAGATCTTCGACAGATCGAGCCCGCGCGCCTGGAGGGGCCGGCGGAACGCCGCAAGCTCGCCTTCCAGCGGCGCACCGGTCGCCGCTCCGACCAGCCTCGCCCCGTCATAGGCCCCCACGATCACGGTGCCGTCGGTGTCGGCATAGCGCTGCAGGTATTTCGCCTCATAGTCCGCGGTTCCCTCATACAGATAGGGCCACGCCCGAAACACCGATATCCGCAGCGCGGCCAGTTCGTCGAGCGCATGCCTTACGGCGTCACCGGTCAAACGTCTGATATCGACTTTCATCGCCAATTCCCTCTTCCGGCAAGATGGCTCGAAGTGCATTTGCCGCCGGGCTGCGCATGAGCGGCGTCCGGGCGCCTTCGTCTCGTTGCCGCCCCATACCTGATAGCTGATCCTGAAACCCGTTCATGATCCCCGTTATGGGCAGCGACCTGCTCAGTCCCGGGCTTCCAGCCAGGTCCGCGCCGTCTCCATGTCCCTGTTCATGACACCGTCCGCCAGCTTGAGGCCGACCGCGGCGCCGAACTTGTAGCCATGCCCCGAACAGGCCGAGACGACGGTCGCCCTGTCCTGGGTCTCGACGAAGAAATGCTCGTCGGCGGTGAAGGTGTAGGCGCAGGTCACCACGTCATCGACGCGGTAGTCCCCGATCCGCGCGAACGGCGGCGAAAAGTAATCGCGCAGGGTCTCGCCTTCGCCCGGCTTCGGCACCCGGTCCTGATCGGGCTTCGCCTTGTATTTGTGGATCCCCGCGCCGAACTTGAGCCCGGTTTCGGCCACCGGCGGCAGCACGTAGCCGTCGATCGATCCGCCCGGATCCAGGATCGCCGGTGCGTTTTCCCATGCCTCGCGCAGATCCTCCGGCGGCGTCAGGTAAACGACGGCGGTGCGGTAGGTGGTCAGGCTGACATCCAGTTTCGGAAACAGGCCGAGCGTCCAGGCGCCCGTCGTCACGATCACATGGTCCGCCGACAGGCGCGCCCCGTCTGCCAGCAAGACCGAGCCCGTCGCCGCATCGACGGACGTGACCTCTGTGTTTTCACGCACATCCGCCCCCCGGGCGACCAGCCAGTCCTTGAGCTGCGAAGCGATCCGCCGGCACAGCAGAATGCCGCCTTCCGGGCTGACGGCGCCGTAGCGGATGGTCGCCGGATCGACAAAGGGAAAGCGCACGGCGGTTTCCTCCGGCGTCAGCTCTTCCAGCGGATACCCGCCTGCGCGCAAACCGTCCCGGTAGACATCTCCGCCGTCACCTGCCTGTTGCGACAACAGCATGAAGCCGGTCTCGACGAGATAGCTGTGACCGAGATCGGCCCACATCTCGTCCCAGGCCGCGTATGCTTCGCCGATCCGGCGCTGGTAGCCGCCCCGGCCGCCATAGGCCCGTCGGATGATGCGGTGCTGGTCACCGGACGCCGACAGCGGATTCGGCACCGGCCCCTGTTCGACAAGCGTGACCGGAACGCCCCGGCGGGTCAGGGCCCAGGCGGTGGATAGGCCGGCAATGCCGGCGCCAACAACAAGTATTGTCATGCGAGTCGTCCTGCTGCGTGAAGCGGCAGAGTATCCTCACGATACGAGGATGCAAGACGGGATGCCAGATGAGATGCCAGATGGGATGTCAGTCGGGGCACCGGCAAATCGGCCCATGCCGGTTCTGTGACCTGGATTGCCGCAAGCAGGAAAGTATCGCCTTCGCCTGGACGTACCTTGGTGAGGCCCCTCGCTGAATATGAGGAAACCGCATGCTGAATATGACCGCTCCGGGCCAGGAGACGCTGGCGCAGAAGAGGCTCTCCGATTATCCCGACTGGGGGGTATCTACTGCGGGAGATCTATGAGGCCTACCGTTTTCTGTCTTCCGGAGGCAGCGACAAGATCCGCGCGCACCAGCGCGCCGTGCGCGAGGCCATCAGCCGGGTCAGCAAGTCCAAGTCCGAAATCCGGTTCGACGCGCCGGCGCAAAAGCCGGTCACCGCCCACCACAAACGCGCGCTGGACGAGGGGCGCCAGGAGCACACCGCGCCGCTTATCCGTGCCGTCGAAAGCATTCAGGACCATCTGATCTGGCAATACGGCTATGAAAAGGTCTCGCGCGGGCTCGACAAGACCTATGCCTATGCCTATGCCGAAATCTGCGGCCTCAACGGCCCTGTCCTGACCACCGAGGTCATTCTGGGGCTGGTCCTGTTCGCGCCCGGCTGCACCTACCCGGCGCATGCGCACAGCGGCATTTCGGAAAGCTATATCTGCCTGTCAGGTGCGGTTTCGGAAAATCACCAGGGCGTCTACGCGCCGGGCTCGATGATCTTCAACCCGCCGGAGCACACCCACCGCATCACCGTTTCCAAGACCGAACCGGCCCTGCTCACCTATGCGTGGATCGGCCCCCAGCAACAACTCGCCGGCCAGAAAATGGTGTTCAGCCGCAAAGGGGGATGAAGACCGGGAGCCGTCAGGCCGACGCAACCGTCTCGTCGACGACCTCCCGCCGGATCGTGACCTCGGCCTTTTCCAGCCTGCCTTCGTGGCTTATCCAGGCCGGTTCGTTGATCAGTTTCACACCCACGATACCGGCGGCGGGAAAGGTGAGGCCCATGGAATGCGCGACCGCCACCCGGTCGCCCGGCTTGGGGTTGAGACCGCAACAGATCTCGCGCGTGCCCATTTTCAGATGATGGGCGATATCCCACTCCAGAACAACGCCATTGTGGCGTGTCACCACCCAGCAGTGCCCGTCCTCACAGGACCCGTTTTTCTCCTGCGGAAAGAAGTAGCCGGTGATGTAGCCCGCCTCGTATCCGGCGGCACGCAGGGACGCGATCAGATAGGTGTTGATGTCGACGCAGGACCCTTCCGTCAGGCCGCAGGCAAGATAGGGCACTTCCTCGCAGCCGTCATTGAAGCGCACGTCAGGATGGGCATAGCGGAATTTCTCCGCGGCCGCATTGACCAGCGCCTGGATGGCCGCATGGCCGTCCGGCTGCGCGTCGGCAATGTTGATCGCGTCGAAGACCAGCTCCCTTGCAGCCTGCGTGTAACGGTTCCGGTGCGGCATGAAGACTGCGTCCGGATACCCGTGCCCGCCGCTCATGTAGGTGTACCGCAGCGCCAGCGTTTCGTCTCCCTGCGGAGTGACGAGCGCAGCCATCTGACCGGTCGTGCTTTCGCCGGTCAGGGACATGCGGCCGTCACTGACCTCGAAACCGGCGGTCATCCGGTGTGGTGTCGGCAGTCCGACCGGGACCAGAAGCTTGCGACCGCGTTCTTCATGCGGGGCCACGGTGACGGTTACAGCGACAGTGGAGCGCATCTTCAGGTCCTCATACAACCAGCTGGAAGATCAGGCCGGACAGCACGGCGCCGACAAAGCCCAGTCCGAGATAGGTCGCGAACACCTGCGGCTTGACCAGCGACCAGACCGCGGCCATCGCCGGGATCGAGCTGACCGCACCCGCGATCATGAAGGCCATCGCCGCGCCGGAACTCATGCCCTGATCCACAAGACCGGCCAGGAGTGGCGGCGCCACGTAGCTGTTGAGATAGGCAGGCATGCCGACCAGCGCGGAAATCACGATGGCGCCGAGCCCGTTGCCGCCGACAACACCGGCGATCAGGTCAGCCGGAACATAGGTAACAAGGGCAGCTTCCAGCACATAGGCCAGGGCCAGCCACTTGACCAGGAACAGCGCGTTGACCCTGAGCTCGGTGCCGAACTTTGCGGTGCGTTCCGTTTCCCGCCAGAACTGCCACACCGGACGGCCGGTCTGCGGCGAGGCCCCGCAGCCGCAGCCGCTGGCCGAGGATCCGATCTTCACCGGATTGGACAAGGCCCCCGTGCGCAACAGCATCGCCACAAGAAAGCCGCCGAACAGACCGAGCACGACGGCAAACACCGCCTTGCCGATGGCAAACGACCAGCCGAGCGCGCCGGCAGTGATCAGAAGGGTCGGCGGGTCGATCAGGGGTGAGGACAGCCAGAACGCCATGATTGCCGACAGGGGCGCGCCGACGGCCAGAAGACCGGCGATGAAGGGAATGACTTCGCAGGAGCAGAAAGGCGCCAGCCCCCCGAACAGCGCGGCAAGGACGATCGCCTGGGTTTCACGCCCCTCGAACGCCCGGGCGACATAGGCTTCCGCGCCCGCCGCCTTCAGCCAGGCAATCAGTGCCACCGCGAAGGCGATATAGGGCAACGTGCCGAGAAAGGCCTTGATCGCGAAACTCACGAAGGGAACAAATTGCGGCTGGTCGAGCAGCAGCACGAGCAGCGGGCCGCCGAGGACGATGGTCCAGGTCGACAGCAGGACACGTCGTCCCGGAAAACGCGTCCAGGACCATTTCGAGGCCGGCGTGCTGCAGCAGGATGTTTTCGGGGCACAGCAGCTAGCAGATCCACCTCCGCCCCCACTCCGCAGATCGTTCACGGTATCAGTCATCGACGAACTCACTTTTCCGTTTTGGCCCGCTTGGCTCACTAGGCCCAGCGCAACCGTTTGCATCCGCGCAGCATTCCTTCAGGATGTATCCGGCGAGGTTTTCCAGGTGATCGAAGGCGGCGTGATTGATCACCGACCGGCCGTCCTTTTCCTGCCTCACCAGTCCGGCGGCGGCGAGGAACTTCAGGTGATGGGCAAGGGTCGACGCCGCCATGCCCGTCCGGGACTGGATGTCACCGACCGTCAAACCGCCCTGCCCTGCCTTGACCAGCGTCAGAACCACCTGCAGTCGGGCTTCCGAGCCCAGCGCTGAAAAACCTTGCGCCGCGATTTCCAGATCCATGAAAGCCTCATCCAATATAACTATATTTCTAGTTATATAGTGATTTTGGATCTGTCAATGGCTTTCGACGCCCGGTGCTTGCAGGCAGCGCAGGCGGCGGCTGCGGATCGGAAACGATTGAAGGGTCAGGCAGCCACGAAACGCAGCACGGTTTCGGAAACATCCGCTTTCAGGATGTCCTGTCCGGCCGCCGATTGCAGCTCCGGACCGAACAGCATGGAAAAGGTCGTCGCGTTGGAAACGTTGAAGAAACTCATTGCCGAAATCAGCCAGTGTATCCGCAAGGGCGCCAGCCCGTCCCGGAACACGCCGTCGGTGACCCCCTTGGAATAGACCCCTTCGATCTGCGCAATGGCAGCCTCGTTGAGGCTCTTGATCTCGTCGGACTGCTCAAGGTAGCGGCCATTGTGAATGTTTTCGATCATCACCAGACGGATGAAGGCCGGATTGTTGCGGTGATGCTCGAAGGTGAATTCAACCAGTCTTGCCAGAGCCGCGCGCGGGCTCAAATGGTCCAGGTCCAGTTGCTCCTCGCCCTCGCGCACCTTCTTGTAGGCCGCCTCGAGCGCCTTCAGGTACAAGGTCTCCTTGTCCCCGAAATAATAGTAGATCATGCGTTTGGACGACCGCGTCTTGGCAGCGATTTCGTCCATCCGGGCACCCGACAGGCCGTTGGTCGCGAACTCTTCCAGCGCCACGGCCAGGATATTGGCCCGAACGCCTTCCGGATCCTGCTTCCATCGGGCGCGCGCGGAACTTTTCCCGGACGCCACCGTCTCATTGATTGACATGCCTTTTTCTAGCTCAGCCTGCCGCCCTGCGCCAGCCTTAATTAACTGTCTGGTACATTCCTCCTTGACTGAATTAACTGGTTAGTTCATTTTGCCGCCATAACGAAGCCGCAGCCGGATAAAAACCCCGCGAAGAGGGAAACCCCGGCTGACGGCCGGATCCGTGGGAGGAACCTGGGTGAGCACCGCAAGTGACATTTTGCTGGCCGGATTGATCGGACGCGGTATAGCGCGATCGAGAACGCCGGAAATGCACATGGCGGAAGCGGCCGCCCAGGGGATGCGCAGCGTCTATCGCATCATCGATGTCGACCTGCTTCCCGCGGACGACCAAAACATGAAAACCATTGTGCACGCGGCGGAATTGACCGGATTCAACGGTCTCAACGTCACCTATCCGTTCAAGATGGAAGTGATTGACCTTCTTGATGAACTCTCGCCCAACGCGGCCGCCGTCGGATCGGTCAACACCATTGTGTTCCGTCACGGCAGACGTATCGGCCACAACACCGATCTCTGGGGGTTTGCGGAAAGCTTCCGGCAGAACATGCCGGACGCACCCCTGGAGACGGTGCTTCTGCTCGGTGCGGGAGGAGCGGGTGTTGCCGTTGCCCACGCGTTGGCGGACTGCGGCACCCGGCATCTGAAAATTTTCGACCTGGACCCGGCCCGCGCCGAACAACTGGCTGCTAAGGTTCAGGCGAACCGCCCAGGCCTGAGCGTTGCGCCTGTTACCACCGTCACCGAAGCCGCCCGCCTGGATCTGTCCGGCGTGGTCAATGCCAGCCCGGTCGGCATGGCCAAGACGCCGGGCACACCGTTTCCGTTCGAGTTCCTGCGGCCCGGCATGTGGGTCGCGGACATCGTCTATTTCCCCCTGGAAACGGAGCTGCTGGCCGCCGCGCGGCAACTCGGCTGCCGCGTCCTGCCGGGATCCGGCATGGCGGTCTTTCAGGCCGTCCGGGCCTTTGAACTCTTTACCGGTCGGCGCGCCGATCCGGTTCGAATGAAGGCAGCGTTCGATGCCTTCGATGCCTTCGACACGATACCGCGGGCAGCCGCGGATGCTTGGGTCAACCTGCCGTCATGAGGCTCATGAAAGCAGGCAAGTTGATCGTTTTTAAAAGGATTGGAAGAGCCTGCGGATCACGCTCAACGGCGCTGAAAACCGCAAGACCCTGGCCGGGCATTTCATCTCGGAAGGCTTCAGGTCCGGCATCCAGCACATCGCCTTTGGATCCGGTGACATCTTCCAGACGGTCAGTGCGCTCAAGCGGAACGGTTTCGCGCCACTCGAGATCTCCCCGAACTACGACGACGACCTCGACGCCCGGTTCGGCCTTGAGGAGAGTTTTCTGGAGGCGTTGAAATCCTCCGGCATCCTCTATGACCGGGACGACACCGGCGAGTATTTCCAGCTCTACAGCCCCACTTATGGCGAGGGCTTCTTCTTCGAGGTGGTCGAGCGCCGTGGCGGCTACAAGGGCTACGGCGCCGCCAACGCCCAGTTCCGCATCGCTGCCCAGAAGCGGCGTTTCCGGGCAAAGGGCGTGCCCGTCCGCTGAATGGCAGAACCTGGCAGCCGACATCCCGCAGAGCACGTGAAGTTAGGGGGCGAGCGAAGTCAGGCGCGCTGGATCATGGTCCCGACAGTCACCGCCACCAGCGTCTTCGCCGCCGTGCCGGCCGCCTCCGCATAGGCCGCGTCACGGTGCACGAGCATTGTTGAAAACGCGCCATCCAACAGCAGCACCACATGACGGGCCAGGTCCTGGAACCGCTCGACGCCGGATGCTTCGAATTCTGCCGCCATCCAGGCCTCGAATTTCTTCTTGTGGGCTGCGCCGACCTTCATGGCCGGATGGCCTGGCATGTCGGCAAGCTCGGCGGCCGTGCGCAGGAAGCCACAGCCTTTCCATTTCGGATGGCGTGCGGACGCCGCAAGATTGCGGAATATCGCCTGGACCTTGTCCGCCAATCCGCCATCCGCTTCCTCGAACCAGCTTCGGAACAGATCCAGATTGGGTTGGTCGCGGGAGACCAGATAGGCCTCGATCAGGTCGTCCTTGCTCTTGAAATGATAATAGACGGTCTTCTTCGTGATCCCGGCTTTCGCCGCGATCGCGTCGAGGCTGACCGCGCGGATGCCTTCGGCGTAAAACAGCTTGTTCGCGGCCGTCAGGATCCGCTCGCTGGCAGTGGATGAGGGGCGTGTCATTCAATAAGTATACTCACCAGTGAATATACTTCAATGCCCGCCCCGGCTAGCCTCCGGATATCGAAATTACACAAGGGAGACGGACCATGTCCAACACCGTGCTACTGGACCGCCAGGGAAAAACAGCGCTGTTGACGCTCAACCGGCCGGAAAGGCTCAACGCGCTCGATTACGCGACCAACGATCTGATCTTGCAATATCTGGAGGAGCTCGAGCGGGACGATGCCATCCATACGGTCGTCATCACCGGCGCCGGCCGGCGCGCCTTTTCCGCCGGCGGCGATATTCACGAATTCTCCGCGACCATCGCGGCCGGAGCCGACATCGCCGTCCGGGAGTTCTGCCGCCGCGGACAGGCCATGACCGCGCGGCTGGAGGCCTTTCCCAAGCCGGTCATCGCCGCCGTCAACGGCCTTGCCTACGGCGGTGGCTGCGAGATCGCAGAAGCGGTGCATCTTGCCGTCGCCGCCGACACTGCCATGTTCGCGAAACCCGAGATCAATATCGGCATTCCGCCCACCTTCGGCGGCACCCAGCGCCTGCCCCGGCTGGCCGGGCGCAAACGGGCCCTCGAATTGCTGCTCACCGGCGATCCGTTCACGGCGCAGCGGGCCTTCGAACTCGGACTGGTCAACAAGGTGGTGCCGCCGGAGGCTGTCCTGGATGCGGCGTTCGAACTCGCCGGCCGCATTCAGCGGCACTCGCGTCATGCCGCCGCCCGCATCCTCACCGCCGTGACCCGCGGCCTGAACACCGGCATCGCCGAAGGCCTTCAGATCGAACAGGAGCAATTTGCGCGCATGGCGGTGACCCGCGACACCCGCGAAGGGCTCGACGCCTGGATCGAACGGAGAATTCCCGATTACGACAGCGATGGAACGCCCTGACCCCTCTCGGCGAAGGGGCGCGGTTTCAAGGCGTCACGCCTCTTCGGCAACCTGTTCGCCGGTTCCGTCCTTCACCTGGTCGATCCAGTTCTGAAGGTTGTAATAGGTTGTGATACGGGCGATATGGCCGTCGCGGATCTCGAAGAAACTGCCCGCCGGCAGCTTGTAGGTCTGGCCATGAGCTTCAGGCAGACCGTTGTCTGTATCGATATAGGTGCCGTTGACGATGAATTCGGCCGCGGCGCGTGTTCCGTCCTCCGTCACCAGCAGCACGATCTCGCTGAGCCGCTCCTTGTAGCAGCGGCTCATGTGCACGTTGAACGACCAGAACTTGTCCTTGCCGATACGCCGTTCGCCCTGGTTGACGTCATGAACAAGATCGTCGGCGACCAGGCTTTCCATCTTCTGGCTGTCGCCCGCGTTGAAGGCGGCGAAATACGTGTCGATCAGAAACCGGGACTGCTTGCTGGCCATGGATCCTCGCAGTGGCAAAATTACCGTGTACCGCGAGTGTGCCCGCGCGCCCCCGTCACCGCAAGGGGCAAGTCATCAGGCGGTATACGGAATTTTACCAAAGCCGCTTCAAAGCGGACGAAACCCTGTCAAAGACCCGGCAAAGACCCGGCAAAGACTCGGCGTGGTCCCGGCAAAAGCCCGGCAAGGCAGAGGTTTTTCAGGGAGAAGGCGGCACATCCGAGATTGACAGGTCGGCACGACTTAAAGATGATCAGACCGGATATTTTGTTAAATTCGGTTCTTTCATGCGTTTCCCCGCTGCCCGTCTGTCCGACATGCATACCTGCCCGATGTGCATGGGCGTGCCCGCTCCCATCGTATGGAAATGCGCCTACACGGTCCTGACCGGCAAGATGCCCCAGGCCCGTATCGGCGACATGTGCGTGTGTGTCGGTCCGCCCCCGCCCGCCGGCGGCGACCCGATCATCACCGGTGCCTGGAATGTCCTGGTCGAAGGCAGCCCGGCCGCCCGCATGACCGACCTGACGGCCAAGGGCGGGGCCATCATCACCGGTTTCCCGACGGTCCTGATCGGGATGCAGGGTGCGGGAGGGGGCGGTGGCGGCGCGGCTCCGGTCGGTCTGTTCGATCTTCTGAAGAATCTGCTTTCCGAATTTCTGTCCGCTGTCTTCGCGGCCCAACGCCAGGTCTACAAGGACGGCTTCGACGTCGCTCTCGCAGAATCTGCGGACAAGCTGAGCAAGTTCCTGTTTGCTGAAGGCTCACTTGAAATCGAACGCGAAGGCCTGATCGGCCAACTCATGGCCAAGTTTGATACCGGTCTCGCAAAATGGGATGTCTCCGGGCACTTCTTCGAGGCTTTCCCCTATATCGGCGGATACACGAAAGGCGATGTGCTCAGGCTGCAAGCCAGGGACGAACTCGGCGTCGTCTATGGCGGAGGCCACACCCTGGGTGTCAAGGCAACGGGTGCAACCGCCGGCGCAGGTTTTTTCATCGGAGATGACGAAAACAACCCGTGGTATGAAGCCGGTGTACAGGGCGCAGCAGGACAGGCGGAACTCGCCGGAGAAGCACTCGTTGGCTATGACGGCCGCCGCGCAGGTCTTGCGGTCGGCGGAAAGGCGGCGGCTGACGGCCTTGCCGGCGATGTCGTCAATGAAGTCAACATTCCGATCCCGTTTACGGACTACTCGATCGGCATGCGCGGAAAGGTTGGCGTTACCGGCTATTCTGCCGGGGCAGAAGGGCGCGGATATGGTTTTTATGATACCGAAACGGACCGGGCACATACCGGTCTCTCGGGCGGCATTGACGCGGGCGCTGGTCTTGGCGGTTCTATCGATTTCAGTATTGGCAAGCGCTACAAGGACCGAAATCGCGATAGCGCAGGCTTCTAGCCCAACGGACAAAGGTCGAATGCAAGACAACCGGAAAATTGCCAAAACTCCGCCCCCGTCTGCCTTCCAGCAGGGCTACGGTATTTTCCAGTACCGCAACACTGTTCAATCCCTTTTTGATTTTTCAATTCGCCTGCCGGACACCTGGACAGCCTACCCTGTCGCAGACAAGGTCCCGACGGATCAGATGCCCCTCACGGTCCTGCTGACCTCCCATGGTTCTGACAAGAATGTCGAACTCCTTGTGTGGGGGAATCTGATGCCCCGCGAAGTCAATCCAGTCGACTGGCTGGACGGGTGGTTACACTCTCAGAGCCTTCGCGCACTCGATATTCAGATGCGCAAGTCCTCGTATGGTGTGCTTGCCGACGTTCTCGCCACCGGTACGAACAAGGGCAAGGTCACGCTTCACCGGCTCGCGACATTCAAGGACGGCAACCGGCTTTTCCTCCTCGAAGCGCGCTCGCCTGCCACGCCTCCCGAAACGGTGAGGCAGATGCAAACGCTCTTTTCCGGTGCCTTGACCGGCTTCAGGCTCAGCAATCCGACACATGAGCGTTTTGCCGAACCCTTCGCTTTTCAACAACTTGATGGAACGAAACCGCTTCAGGTCGCGGTTCCGGAAAGCTGGCAGAAGACGGTTTCTCAAAATGCTCCGGAGGGCGGCGCGGCGTTGCAGTTGGACAACCTTGCGGACGGCACGTCGCTCGGCACAATCATCATTGTCGCGTCATCCGTTGCCGGCGATGCACCGGCTCTGGAAAAAGTGACGCTTGAGAATCTGGCGGCAAACGGAATTGGCATTGTTCCGGATTCAGGGACATTCGGAACCGTCGAAGCGACACCTCTTCCGAGCCAGTTGGCGCGCGTCGACGCCAAACGTGGCCACCTTGACCTGGAAATGACATTGCTGCGGGCCGGCTCGGCGGACGTCTCGGTTTCCGCCATCCTTCTCTCCCCCGCGCGCTCGACGAATTTCGAAGCCTGGGCCATCAACCGAAGAGCGTTTGAAATCGTCGTGGAATCGCTTCAGCCGCTACGATAACGCACGTTGCATTTGTCTTGCCGCATGGGACCATGTCGAAAGACGTGGCTCATAGCAGCGGCGCTTGCCACGATGCGGCGTCTCGGCTCATCTGACCCGCCTCGCTGCGTGAACCGTTCGGCACCATCAAATGCATCAAAACACATGGTGCTTGAGAGGCAGTGGCGCCCCCCTCAAAACCCCGTCAGCCCCCGCTCCAGCCACTGGCTCTGGGGGATTTCGTTCCCGATCTTGAAGGCGAAGTTTTCCACCCGGGTCACGCCGCTGTCGGTCTCGCAGCGGAAGGAGACGTCGAACCAGCGGCCCAGGCTCCGGAAGGCGGCGGTTTTCGGTTGCAGAACGTTGCCCGGCGGCGGGCGAAATCTCGGCAGCAGTTCCGGCGGCAGGGCGCTGACCGAGGAGATCTGCGCGCGCAGCTCCGTCATGCACAGAAGGTTCAGCCGCTGGCCCTCGGACATGCCGCGCATCGCGGTGCGTGCCTGCGGGGCGTCCAGAATATCGCGCGAATAAAGCTGCCTTGCCGCCAGCATGCCCGCCGGCGGGCCTGACGCTCCCGTCCGGGCGGATTCGCGGCGCGCCGCCGGAGCCGTCTGCGCCGCGCGGGCCGGCTTGGGAGCGGGCGTCGCCTCGGTGACGATCGGCCCGACCACGCCAAAATCCTCGGGCGCCGTAATCTCCGCGATACCGGTGTCGGTTTCGGCCTCCGTGCCCGATGCCGCTTCCGTCTCTTCAGCGGGGTCGATCACCGGCGTGTCCGCCGTGTCGCTCTCCTGTGGCGCGTCTTCCGGCACAGGAACCGGGTCAGGTTCCGCATCCGTGTCTTCCCCGGCCTCTGCCGTATCGGTCTCGGCCGCCGGATCAGCTTCGCCTGCGGTCGCCTCTTCCGCTGCCTCCGTCTCGGCGTCCGTCTCCTGAGCTGTTTCGGTCTCGGCCGGTTCTTCGTTCTCTACCGGCTCTGCTGGCTCTACCGGCTCTTCAGGCGCTTCCGCGTCGGCCCGCTCCTCCGGCGGCGTTTCCTCGCCCACCGGGCCGGTGTCCTCCTCGCCGAATTCCTCGACCGGCTGCAGCACGGGCACATCCGCCGGCGGCGTTGCGGCCTCCTCCGGCTGCTGCGGTGCGGGCGGCGGGGCCGGAGGTGGCGGTGGAGGGGCGACTGCCGGCTCGGCCTGCTCCGGTTCGGGAACGTCCGGTTCTTCGGGTTCCGGCTCTTCGGGCACGGCGGGCGGGGACGTTTGCTCGGGTGGCGGCACCAGTTCCACCTCGACCGTGTCTTCAATCGGCTGCGAGACATATCCCGATATGACGCCGGTCAACATCAGCGCCGCCAGCGCATGCAACACCAGCGAAATCGCAATCCCCCAGCCGAATCCCTTCCGGTCCTGGGGTTCGTCCCCGTCCATCGGTCGGTCCATATCGGCGATCATGGCCAAGAAAATGCCCCTGGTTCGGTTTCGGCGGTCGCAAGTCCGGCATCCTGCACCAAAAAACCCGGCGTCGCCGCCGGGTTCCTGGAAGGGTGTCTGTCGGGCTCCGTGGCAGTCCTCAGCTGTCGAGGAACGAACGCAGCTTGCGCGATCGGCTCGGGTGCTTCAGCTTGCGAAGAGCCTTGGCCTCGATCTGGCGGATACGCTCGCGGGTGACCGAGAACTGCTGGCCGACCTCTTCAAGCGTGTGATCGGTGTTCATGCCGATGCCGAAGCGCATCCTGAGAACACGTTCCTCGCGCGGGGTCAGCGAGGCCAGCACGCGCGTGGTGGTCTCGCGCAGGTTCGACTGGATCGCCGCGTCGATCGGCAGCACCGCGTTCTTGTCCTCGATGAAATCGCCGAGATGGGAATCCTCCTCGTCGCCGATCGGCGTTTCGAGCGAGATCGGCTCCTTGGCGATCTTCAGGACCTTGCGGACCTTTTCCAGCGGCATCTGCAGCTTTTCGGCCAGCTCTTCCGGGGTCGGCTCGCGGCCGATCTCGTGCAGCATCTGGCGCGAAGTCCGCACGATCTTGTTGATCGTCTCGATCATGTGCACCGGAATACGGATGGTGCGGGCCTGGTCGGCGATCGAACGGGTGATCGCCTGCCGGATCCACCATGTGGCATAGGTGGAGAACTTGTAGCCGCGCCGGTATTCGAACTTGTCCACCGCCTTCATCAGACCGATGTTGCCCTCCTGGATAAGGTCCAGGAACTGCAGGCCGCGGTTGGTGTATTTCTTGGCAATGGAAATCACCAGGCGCAGGTTGGCCTCGACCATTTCCTTTTTGGCGATGCGCGCCTCGCGCTCGCCCTTCTGCACCATCGCGACGATGCGGCGGAATTCGGTGATCTCAAGGCCGGTTTCCGTCGCCAGCGTCTGGATTTCCTGACGCAGCTCGCGGACGGTTTCCTTTTCCTTGGCGATGAAGTTCTTCCAGCCACGCGTGGACAGATTGGCGACCTTGCGCAGCCAGTTCGGGTCGAGCTCGGCCCCCTGATACTGCTTGAGGAAGTCGGTGCGGTCGACGTTGTAGCTGTCGGCCAGCCGCAGCAGGCGGCCTTCATAGCCCATCAGGCGCTTGTTGATGTCGTAGAGCTGGGCCACCAGCGCATCGATGCGGTTCTGGTTGAGCGACAGGCTTTTGACATCGACGATGATGTCTTCTTTCAGCTTCTTGTAGCGGCGCTCCTGGCTCGGCGACAGGGTCTTGTTGGCCAGCTTGTTTTCGACAAGCTGATCCTGCAGGCGGCGCAGTTTCTTGTAGTTGTCGGCGATGTTGTCGAAGGTTTCCAGAACGCCCGGCTTCAGTTCCGCTTCCATGGCGGAGAGGGAGACGTTGGATTCGAATTCGTCGTCGTCATCGTCCTCCTCGCTCTCGCCGTCCTGGTTCTGGGTCTCCTCGGACGTCCCTTCGGTCTTCTCCGGCGCGCTCTCGCCCGGTGCCACATCGTCATTGGCGACAGCCGGCCCCGCCTTGGCGTCCGGCCCGGCATAGGTCGCTTCCAGGTCGATGATGTCGCGCAGCAGGACCTGGGCTTCGTTCAGCTCGTCGCGCCAGATGATGATCGCCTGGAACGTCAGCGGGCTTTCGCACAGGCCCGCGATCATGGCTTCCCGGCCGGCTTCGATCCGCTTGGCGATCGCGATCTCGCCCTCGCGGGAGAGCAGCTCCACCGAGCCCATTTCGCGCAGATACATGCGCACCGGATCATCGGTGCGATCCGCGGGTTCCTTGGTGGTGGTGGTCTTGGTAACAGCCGTCTTGGGAGCGGTGACCAGTTCGCCGCCGTCAACTTCTTCAGGACCGTCTTCGGCTTCGTCGGAATCGATCACGTTGATCCCCATATCGGACAGCATTGACATGGTGTCCTCGATTTTCTCCGACGACACCTGCTCTGACGGCAGCACCTCGTTCAACTCGTCATAGGTGACGTAGCCGCGCTTCTTGGCGGCCTTGATCATCTTCTTGACAGCGGCATCCGACAAATCCAGCAGCGGACCATCCGGGCCGTCCGCGCTCTGTTCCTGAGTGTCGTCTGCTTGTGTCGCTTTGGCTACCATATCGTGCTCCAGTTCGTGGCCGGTCCGGCCACGCCGCGCCTATATTCCGACTTCAACTCAATTCGCCCTCAGCGCGCCAGCTATGCGAGCGGCGGCGTCCAGAGGAATCATTGCGAATAGGTTTGTAAGCCGTGTCCCTTAAGTCCCAATTAACCGTACGCATTTCGACAATGACAGATTTCAGCATCGGCACAGCATACGGCCATTCATGTCTGCATTCGCTGATCGAATGCGGAAGAGGTATTCATACGGGTTGCAGCTGTTTTAAGACTATAGCCGCGAGCAGGCTCATAGGCTGCGGCGCGTGAAAGCTGCAAACGTTCTATTTAGCTCGACACGCGCGATTCGCAAGTGTGATTCGTCACAGGTCAATTGAAAAATGTGTTTTTTTAAGGCACTTGGCCACCAAAACAGGTGAATAGACGGCATCTGCCGACACGCAGCCAACGGAGTGCCGACACTAACGCGCGGTTCCTGCGCGCTCCGTTATTGCGCCGCTGCGACGGCAGCCGGTGCGGACCGGATCTTTCTGGCACGTTCCGCAAGATCGGCTTCGTCGCGCGCGCATTCCTCGCGCCGGCGACCGAGATCCTGTGTCAGCGCCTGAATGCGCATCCAGGCATGTTCATCGAGTTGCTCGTCCGCGTTTGCCAGTTCCGCCGACAATTCCTCATCCAGCGCATTGAGTTCCAGGACATCCAGGAAATGCAGGAACGCCGCCTCGACGAAATCCTCCGGCGGATTTGATTTCAGAAGGGGAAAGCGATGGATCAGCGCGGAGAACTCGGAACCGTTCTGTTCCTGCAGCCCCATGCTCTCCGGCCGGGTTTCCGACATGATGTCCCTGAGCGGACCGTCGAAGGTGCTGGTCAGGTCGGCAATCGGAGTGTCCTCGAGATCGTCAACGATCCGGCACAGGACATCGCGCAACTGACGATGCAGGTCGTTGGTCAGCGGCAACATGGAAAACCGCTCGAAATTCCTGTCGAGCATATGCGGATAGCGCATGCTCAAACCCAGTACGAGGCGTTCCGTTCCGAAATCGTCGCTCGCGGCCACCCGTTCCCTGCCCGTGCCCAGCGCGGACACCGTCTCCCCGGTCTTGCCGCCGCCTTTTCGGGTCTGCCGGGCCTGCTCGAAGAACAGGTTCGACAACCTGAAGCGCAGATCGAGCTGATAGCGGCGGCGCACCCGTTCATCCCGGATCGTGCCGATCAGATCGTCGAAACGCTTTTCGAGCGCGGCCTTGCGCTCCGGCGTGTCCAGGCGCGACGCAGAGATCTCCCGGTCCCAGACCACATCGAACAGAGCCCGCGCACGGTCCGTTTCCGCCTGGAACCCCTCCAGCCCGCGCTGTTTGATCAGGTCGTCCGGATCCATGCCGTCCGGCAAAAAGCAGAACTGGAACGAAAAACCGCTTTTCAGGACCGGAAAGATCCGGTCGATCGACCGGTGCGCCGCCGCGACCCCGGCTGCATCGCCATCGAAGCAGATCACCGGCTCCGGAGCGAATTTCCACAGGCGCACCACCTGATCCTCGGTGAAGGCGGTTCCGAGCGAGGCGACCACATGCTGGACCCCGGCCTGCCAAAGGGCGATTGCATCGAGATAGCCCTCGACAACCACCGCCTCCCCGGACTTGTAGGCCGGTTCGCGCGCGCGGTGCGCATTGAACAGCATGACGCCCTTGTGAAACAGGGGCGTTTCCGGAGAATTCAGGTATTTGGGCTGTCCGTCCGGCGACAGCGTACGCCCGCCGAAGGCGACGACACGGCCACGGTCGTCCTGAATGGGGATCATCAGCCGGCCCCGGAACCGGTCATAACAGGGCCGCCCGCCCTCCGGCCTGATGACGAGACCCGCCTCCACCATCAGATCTTCGGAAACGTCGCGGGCAGCCAGATGGGATTTCAGCGCGGTACGGCTGTCCGGCGCGAACCCGAAACGGAATTCCGACAGGGTTTCCGCCGTCAGCCCCCGCCGGCCACAATAGGCGCGGGCGTCTTCGCCGCGCGGTCCCGCATATTCGGCCTGGAAGAACCGGGCGGCCATTTCGCAGATTTCCGCAAGCCCGGCCCGTTGGGTCTCGCGCCGTGCGGCCTGCGGATCGGGTGCGGGCAGCGCCACGCCTGCATTTTCGGCCAGCCGCTCGACGGCTTCGGGAAAACTGAGCCCCTCGGTCTCGCACACGAAGGTGAAATGGTCGCCCGAAGCCCCGCAGCCGAAGCACTTGTAGCGGTTGCGCCGGTCATCGACGTGAAAGCTCGGGCTCTTTTCCTGATGAAACGGACAGCAGGCCCAGTAGTCGCCCCGTCCCGGCTGCGTCTTGCGCCGGTCCCAGGTCACGCGGCGGCCGACCAGCTCCGACAGGGTCAGCCGGGCGCGGATTTCATCTAGAAGGCGCGGTTCGAAACGCATGGAACGCTAACAGCCCGGGGTCAGTGGATACATCAGGGCCCGGCAGCGGCCACGGGGCGGCGCCGGAACGGTCTGACAAAATAGAGTGTCTTCCGGCCTGATGCCAGAGGCACGGAGCATCAAGAGAACCGCTCTGGACAGGCTGTTGACAAGCGGCCGGCGGGGCCGGGGCACGGCCTAGTCGCCGCCGCTCTCCGGTGAAGCGGCTTCCGGCTTGTCGTTGCCGTCGGTCCGCAGCATGTCCTTGACGACGCAGGACGCCTGCACGAAGTCCATCTTGCCCGGATAGCGGGTCTTGAGTTCGCTCATGCAGCGGCCGATGTCGCGCAGGCCCTGGGCATCGATATCCTTGACCGTTTCCTCGCAGATCGAGCGCATTTCGTCGCCGCTCACCTGAACCGGCAGGAATTCCCGGATGATGTCCTGTTCGGCCCGCTCCTGCTCGACAAGATCAAGCTGTCCACCGCTTTCGAATTCTTCGGCCGAGATTTCGCGCTGGCGGATCATTTTCTGAAGGATGTCAATCACTTCGTTTTCTTTGACGCCGTCCTTGCCGTTTTCGCGGGCGGCGGCCTCACGGTCTTTGACGGCGGTCTGCACAAGGCGCAGGGTCGCGCATCGGCGCTTGTCGCCATCGTTCTGCGCCACCTTCAAGGCCGCGTTGATTCTGTCGCGCATTTCTGTGCGCATGGTTCACCCTACCCCTGCCGTGCTGAGGGATGAAGCGCCTCGACGCCCGTCCCACTAACCAGCTAAGTTATTGAATTTTAGATATCTTTTTTCAGAGGATCAATATTGACGATCCAAGCCGCTTCCCATAGAGTCCCGCGCTGAATGCAGGCGGCCACCTGCAGGCATCTGGCCTGCCGCGAACGCCTTTCCTGCAGTGCATGATGTCACCAACAAGATCTGGAAACAAGACATGACGACAGCAGACGCATGGTCCGAGACCCCGGCGACCGCCCTGCTCGTGTTATCCGACGGCAGCATTATCGAGGGACAGGGCCTCGGCGCCACGGGCCAAGCCGTTGGTGAGATTTGCTTTAATACGGCCATGACCGGTTATCAGGAAATCCTCACGGACCCCTCCTATTCTGGACAGATCATCACCTTCACATTTCCGCATATCGGCAATGTCGGCACCAACGACGACGACATCGAGACCGTCAACATGGCCGCGGACAGTGGCATCCGCGGTGTCGTTCTGGCTGCGGCCATCACCGACCCGGCAAATTACAGGGCGGCCAAACATCTCGATGCCTGGCTGAAAAGCCGCAACCTGATCGGCATCAGCGGCGTCGACACCCGTGCCCTGACCGCCCTGATCCGGGAAAAGGGCGTACCCAATGGTGTCATCGCCCACGCTCCGGACGGCCAGTTCGACATTGACAGCCTGAAGGCGGCGGCGGTCAACTGGCCCGGCCTGGTCGGAATGGACCTTGCGAAGGACGCCTCGACCACCCAGTCCCATCCCTGGTCCCAGACCACGTGGAAATGGAACGAGGGTTACGGCGAAGCAAGCGACGCCTCCTACAAGGTGGTTGCGATCGACTATGGTATCAAGCGCAATATCTTGCGTCTGCTGACCGACGCCGGCTGCCAGGTCACCGTGCTGCCGGCCACGGCGACGGCGCAGGACGTTCTGGCGCACGATCCGGACGGCGTTTTCCTGTCCAATGGACCGGGCGATCCGGCCGCCACCGGCGCCTATGCCGTCAGCACGATCCGCACGGTGGTCGAGAAAGGCATTCCGACCTTCGGAATTTGCCTCGGGCACCAGATGCTGGCCCTGGCCCTTGGCGGCAAGACGGTCAAGATGCACCAGGGACACCATGGTGCGAACCATCCCGTCTTCGACCACACAACCGGCAAGGTCGAGATCACCTCGATGAACCACGGTTTCGCCGTCGACGCCGACAGTCTGCCGGACAACGTGGCCCAGACCCACGTCTCCCTGTTCGACGGCTCCAATTGCGGACTGGCCATGAAGGACAAACCGGTCTTTTCCGTCCAGTACCATCCCGAAGCGTCTCCGGGACCGCATGACAGCAATTACCTGTTCAAGCGGTTCACCGGATTGATGGACACGTCCAGAACGCTCCAGGACGCGGCATCCTGAAACAGCGCGCCTGACCGCCGGCCGCTGCCTTCGGACACGGCCCTTTGAACCAATGAGCGTTGTTTCGGCCCGGTCGGTCCGAAAAGAAAACCGCGTCAAAGCCTCCGCGCCACGCGCGGCAAGCCGCGGAGGCTTGTCCGCGCTATCGCGCGCCTGTTTTCAGGCCGGAAACCGCAATTTACCGTCCGCGTTCAAAAGAAAACCCGGCGCATCTGTACACGCCGGGTTGATCGATTGACGGAAGCGCCGCTCCGGTTCAGCCGACGAGATCGTCGAAAGTTCCCAGGATCTGTCCGACTTCGACGATCTGCTCGTCGAGCATCTGCTTCTGCTCGAGCAGGAGTTCCTGCTGCGCCCGGCAGATCTCCTGGAGTTCCTTGTACTGAGTGTCGCGCTTGGTGCTGCCTTCGACCAGTTTGATCACCTTGCGGATCTCCGCCAGGGTCAATCCGATCTTCTTTGCCTGCAGGATGACCCGCATCCGCGACACATCCCGCTCACCGTAAAAACGGCGCGCCCCCTTGCGTACGGGATTGAGAAGCCCTTTTTCCTCATAGAAGCGCAAGGTGCGGAGGGTCACCTCGAACCTTTCCGACATTTCCGAAATCGCAAGTGCGCGGTCGTCCATGACCACATCTTGTGTCGGACCAGCTATGTCCGGAATAACGACCATTTTGGTAGCTGCTTTGTTCATTTTTCTAAGCCCGATCTTGTCTTTTTTGTTCCAAGCCCGGCTGGGTCTTGCAGAGCTACCCGACGTTGCGATCCCACCTCCGGTCCGTCGGGTCCCACTAGCACGGCAAAAAACAGCTCCTTCAGCTTGAAACGCAATGCTCACCGCTTCGGAAGCCCCCACACCAAACTCACAGGAGACTAAGCCCTAGTTTAATACAACGGATTGACAGTTAAAATCTACGTGAAAATTAGAAATATTGGCGATTTTCCGCAAAAGAATCAGTGTTGTGGAAACTATTTCTCATATCCGGATAACAAGAACACAAAACTGCGAATGTTTAATTGCTTCGAATATACGTCATAATCATATAAATATTAATTATCGATAATTTAGCACCAATGAATAGACTGCATCTCAATAGACCAATCCCACCCAAGTTATCTTGAACTTCCAACAACCGGCACAGGAAAACTACTTAGTTCTCCTTTTCTTACCCCTGATATTTATTACAATTCACAAGATGTGCCCCGTTGCCACATCACTGCCGTTAAATTGACGCGCATGTGGCATTCGGTAGCAGCCTTCCCGCCATCGCACGACATTGGCTGCAAAACAGCCGGCACCGGCTGCGCCCCGCTCCCCGGAAAGGCAGCGCCGACTCGGCCGGCCACCGCCAGCGCGACGGCACATAAAGAGCACATTGTGCACTTCCTGATTGACAATTGGGCATCCAGGTTATTTCTGTCACGTGGGTGGGACGTGCAGCGCCAAAAAAGGGCGGCATGAAATCAGGGTACTCCGGAATTAAGACGAAAATGGCCGATTCGAAATCAAAAGACGCGGTGTCAGGCATGACCCCGCAACAATTCCGCCACTGGCGACGCGCGCTCGGATTGAAGCAGAAAGACGCGGCAGATCGGCTCGGGCTCAAGAAGCGCATGATCCAGTATTACGAGAAGGGCAACCGCGACGGCCGTCCGGTTGAAATTCCGAAATCCATCCGCCTGGCCTGTTACGCGCTGTCCCACGGCATCGGAGACTATGACGGTCAGGTCACGGTTCCGTTGCCCATGGAAAGCAAGGACTTCGAATAAAGTCGTGTTTCCGCCCCGGAAAACGTCTACTTCCGTCCCGGGCGGGGTTTCCTAGCGCGCTGCTTTTCCCTATAAGACGCGCTCAGCCAACACTGTCATTCACGTCAAGTCCGGGTCGGGCCGCATAACGAAAGCCGTTATCCGGACTGGCCCCTGCGAGCTGCGAGCCGAGATGCCAAAACGCACAGATATCTCTTCCATCCTGATCATTGGTGCCGGACCGATCGTTATCGGCCAGGCCTGCGAATTCGATTATTCCGGCACCCAGGCCTGCAAGGCACTGCGCGAGGAAGGCTATCGCATCATTCTGGTGAACTCGAACCCTGCGACGATCATGACGGATCCCGATCTCGCCGATGCCACCTATATCGAGCCGATCACCCCGGAGCTCGTCGCCCAGATCATCGAAAAGGAGCGCCCGGACGCGCTGCTCCCGACGATGGGTGGCCAGACTGCGCTGAACTGTGCGCTTGATCTTGAAGAGATGGGCGTTCTGGAGAAATTCGGCGTGGAAATGATCGGAGCCCGCGCCAACGTCATCGAAAAGGCGGAAGACCGCGAAAAGTTCCGGGCCGCCATGGACACCATCGGACTTGAGAACCCGCGCGCCTGCATCGCCTCCTCGCCCGCGATCCGTGACGACAACGGCCGCATCACCGGCTACGACCGCAATGCGGGATATCTGAAGGCCATGCGCGCCATCGACGAGATCGGACTGCCCGCCATTATCCGGCCGGCCTTCACTCTGGGCGGCACGGGGGGCGGTGTTGCCTACAATCGCGAGGAATACGAGGCCATCGTGCGCTCGGGCATCGACGCCTCGCCGGTCGGCCAGGTACTGATCGATGAAAGTCTGCTGGGCTGGAAGGAATACGAAATGGAAGTTGTCCGCGACACCGCGGACAATTGCATCATCATCTGTTCCATCGAGAACGTCGATCCGATGGGCGTGCACACGGGCGACAGCATCACTGTCGCTCCGGCGCTGACGCTGACGGACAAGGAATACCAGATCATGCGCGACGCCTCGATCGCGGTGCTGCGTGAGATCGGCGTCGAGACCGGCGGCTCCAACGTGCAGTTCGCGGTCGATCCGGATACCGGCCGCCTCGTTGTCATCGAGATGAACCCGCGCGTGTCGCGCTCCTCCGCCCTCGCTTCCAAGGCAACCGGCTTCCCCATCGCCAAGATCGCCGCCAAACTGGCGGTCGGCTATACGCTTGACGAACTGGAAAACGACATCACCGGCGGTGCGACGCCGGCGTCTTTCGAACCGACCATCGACTACGTCGTGACCAAGATCCCCCGGTTCGCATTCGAAAAATTCCCGGGTTCCGAAGCCACGCTGACCACCGCGATGAAATCGGTCGGAGAAGTCATGGCCATCGGCCGGACCTTCAACGAGAGTCTTCAGAAAGCGCTGCGCGGTCTGGAAACCGGCTTCAACGGACTGGACGAAGTCGAGATCCCGGGCCTCGACCAGGGCGATGACCGCAACGCCCTGCGCGCCGCCGTGTCCATCGCGACCCCCACCCGGCTCCTGAGCGTTGCCCAGGCCATGCGCCTCGGCATGAGCGTTGCAGACGTCCACCAGGCCAGCGGCATCAACACCTGGTTCCTGGAACAGATGGCCGACATCCTGGCAATGGAAGCCAGAGTGCGGAACATCGGCCTGCCCGGGGATGCGGCCAATCTGCGCAAGCTGAAATCCATGGGCTTTTCCGACACGCGCCTGGCAAGCCTTGCCGGCATGGAGGAGAGCGACGTGTTCGGGCTGCGGCAGAAACTCGATGTTCATCCGGTCTACAAGCGCATCGATACCTGCGCCGCCGAATTCGCCTCGCCGACCGCCTATATGTACTCGACCTACGAAGCACCGTTCATGGGCGCGCCCGCCTGTGAAGCTGACCCCTCGGACAGGAAGAAAGTCGTCATTCTGGGCGGCGGTCCGAACCGGATCGGCCAGGGCATCGAGTTCGACTACTGCTGCTGTCATGCCGCCTTCGCTCTGGAAGATGCCGGCTACGAGACCATCATGGTCAACTGCAACCCAGAAACCGTCTCCACGGACTATGACACTTCGGACCGGCTCTATTTTGAATCGCTGACCGGCGAGGATGTTCTGGAGATCATCCGCAAGGAACAGCAAAACGGCACCTTGCACGGGGTCATCGTCCAGTTCGGCGGCCAGACGCCGCTGAAACTGGCCCAGACACTGGTCAAGGCGGGCGTTCCGATCCTGGGCACGTCACCGGACATGATCGATCTGGCAGAAGACCGCGACCGGTTCCAGAAACTGCTGGTCAAGCTCGACCTGAAGCAGCCGGAAAACGGCATCGCCTACTCGGTCGAGCAGGGCCGCCTTATTGCCAGCCGCCTGGGCCTGCCTCTGGTTGTCCGCCCGTCCTATGTTCTGGGCGGCCGCGCCATGCAGATCATCCGGGACGAGGAGGCGCTCAACTCCTATCTGCTCGGCACCTTGCCGGAACTGGTCCCGGCGGAAGTCAGGGCTAAATATCCCAACGACAAGACCGGCCAGATCAACACCGTTCTGGGCACCAATCCGCTTCTGTTCGACCGCTACCTGGACGGAGCCATTGAGGTCGATGTCGATGCGTTGTGCGACGGCAAGGATGTCTTCGTCTGCGGCATCATGGAGCATATCGAGGAAGCCGGTATCCACTCCGGCGACAGCGCCTGCTCGCTGCCGCCCTTCTCGCTCGGCGAAGACGTGCTGGCCGAACTCAAGCGCCAGACAAGCGCGCTCGCCCTCGCGCTGGAAGTCGGCGGCCTGATGAATGTGCAATACGCCATCAGGGGCGGCGAGATCTACGTGCTGGAAGTCAATCCGCGCGCCTCTCGGACCGTGCCCTTTGTTGCCAAGACCATCGGTGTTCCGGTTGCCAAGATCGCCAGCCGAATCATGGCGGGCGAGAGCCTTGCCTCATTCAACCTGTCTGAAAAGGCCTTCAGCCACATTGCCGTGAAGGAGGCCGTGTTCCCCTTCGCCCGGTTCCCCGGCGTCGACACCATTCTCGGCCCGGAAATGCGGTCAACCGGTGAGGTCATGGGTCTCGACACCGCCTTCGGCAAGGCCTTTGCCAAGTCTCAGATCGGTTGCGGCACGGGTGTTCCCGGCGAAGGAACGGTGTTCGTTTCCATGCGCGACGAGGACAAGGCCGGTGTTGTCGAGGCGGTGCGCAATCTGGAAACGGCCGGTTTCAGCATCATCGCAACCAGCGGAACCCAGAAATTCCTGGAGCAGCAGGGCATCCCGGTGAAGAAGATAAACAAGGTCCTTGAAGGCCGTCCGCATATCGTCGATGCTATCAAGAACGGTGACGTCCAGCTTGTCTTCAACACGACCGAAGGCGCGCAGGCCATTTCCGACAGCCGGTCGATGCGCCGGGCAGCTCTCCTGAACAAGGTGCCGTTTTACACGACCCTTGCAGGGTCCGTTGCAGCGGCCAAAGGCATTGCCGCCCACAAAGCGGGGAGCCTTGAAGTAAGACCTTTACAATCCTACTTCGGCTAAGGCTAATATACTCATTGACCGGCCGGGAAAGCGCGCCTTTCCCGGCTTGGTTTGTTTTTGTTAATGCGCGGTCCTTTAAGAAGAGCAAGATAAGGACCCAATAAGCTGAAGGTCTGAGACCCATGGAAAAAGTTCCGATGACCTCCGCCGGTTACAAAATGCTTCAGGATGAACTGAAGAAGCGTACCGGGGTGGAGCGTCCGCGCATCGTTGATGCCATTGCTGAGGCACGCGCACATGGCGACTTGTCGGAAAACGCCGAATACCATGCGGCCAAGGAAGCCCAGAGCCTCAACGAAGGCCGCATCGGCGAACTGGAAGACAAGTTGTCCCGCGCTGAAGTGATCGACGTGAGCAAGCTGTCCGGCGACTTTGTCAAGTTCGGTGCGACCGTCGCCCTCATCGACGAGGATACGGAAGAGGAAAAACGGTACATGATCGTCGGCGATGTCGAGTCGGACGTGAAACAGAACAAGGTGTCGATCTCCTCGCCGATCGCACGCGCCCTGATCGGCAAGTCCGTCGGCGACAGTGTTGAGGTCGCCGCCCCGGGCGGCGCGCACTCCTACGAGATCGTCGAAATCAAGTTCGGCTGATCAGCCTCTTTTCCCGCCGCATGCGCCGTGCCTGCGGCGGAAGTCGATTTCTCCCTTTGACGTGTGTCGGTCGATCGTTAATCTGACGGTCGGCGTGGCGGAGAACAATCGAATGGTCTTTCATGCAATAGCGATCTGGCTTCTGGTGGCCTCGGTGCCCTTGTGGGTCTATCGGTGGATCGTCTATGTCGGGCTGAACGCCCGGGAGCGGGCGATCTTCAGGCGGCTTGTGACCGGCCGGGCGGAAAGTGCCTTCCGATTCGGTGCGCGTGTGTTCGGGTTTCTGGTGGTCCTGGCATCCGCCGTGATGCTGCTGGTCTATACTCTGCGCTATCTGAAGCAGGGATCGATCGAGATCGGCGCCTTCAAGGAGACCTTCCGGGGCCGCCTGTATTCGGGGATGGACCCGCTCGATCAGGCACTGAACTCATACCACTACGAGCAGTCCCTGCCGATTGCAGTTCTGACCACATGCCTGCTGCTTTCCGTTGCGTTCACCCTGGTTGCCGCCGCCTTGCGGGACATCTCCATTCTCGGCCGTCTGCGCCGGAAGCTGAAGAAACTTCAGACCCGTCTGGGAACAGAAATGCCCACATAGCGTCTGCGCCCTTGCGCGCGCGCCGGACCGGTCAGTCGATCGGCACCACCGGTTCGTCCTTGGTGCGCCGGATCGTCAGCGCGGTGCGCACGCTGTCCACATTTGTTGCTGCGGTCAGATCGCGGATGATGAAATTCTGGAACGTCTGCAGGTCGGGTGACACGCATTTCAGCAGGAAATCGACCTCGCCGGACAACATGTAGCTCTCGCGCACCAGCGGCCAGCTCTGCACCGTCTGCTCGAACGCAATCAGATCGGCTTCGGTCTGGCTGTGCAGCCCGACCATGGCAAAAGCGGTCACATCGTAACCCAGCTGTTTTTCATCGAGCAGGGTGCGGTAGCCCAGAATGAGCCCCGCCTCTTCCAGGGCCCGGACGCGGCGAAGACAGGGAGGCGCGGAAATGCCGACCCGCCGGGCCAGCTCCACGTTGGTCATCCGGCCGTCCTCTTGCAATTCTTTCAGAATCTGCCAGTCAATGGCATCGAGCCGCGCTTTCAAACCAGTCTCCTTCGAACTTCACACTTGACCGGGATGGACATCATTGCCACCGGAACGGTCTGCGTCTTGCGGGATCAGAGAGTCCCGCGCTAACGTGTGCTTCCGGTGCCGAGTTATGATTTTTTGCGCGGTTGTGCAAGACTATAACAAAATTGCGCACGATTTCGAAAGATTACGACAGGGGACGTTCTCCGGACATGCCGATTTCTCGGGAGACCGCCCAGCCGACCGTCTGGATCGTGACAGATGGAAAGGCCGGAGACCTGGCACAATGCGTCGGGGTCGCCGACGCGCTCGGCTTTGCCCGTGAAATCCGGCAGGTCGCGCCCCGGCCACCATTTTCCTGGTGGCTTCCGTTCGGACCGACGGATCCCAGGGAATGGGAAAGCCGTCCCGGCAGTCCGCTCACGCCCCCCTATCCGGACATTGCCATTGCCTCGGGCCGGCGCGCGGCCGGATATCTGCGCCGGATCAGGCACAGGTCCGGTGGCCGGACCTTTACCGTCTTTCTGAAGGACCCGCGCACCGGCCCCAATGCGGCCGATCTGATCTGGGTGCCCGAGCACGACAGCCTGCGAGGCCGCAATGTCCTGGTCACCCCGACCTCGCCGCACCGGTTTTCCAGGGAAAAGCTCCGTGAACTGCGTTCCCTGTCCGCGCCGGAAATCGACCGGCTGAAGAAACCGCGCGTGGCGGTGCTGGTCGGCGGCGACAGCCGTCACCACAAGTTCACCGAGGATGACCAGCTCCGGCTCCTGAACGGCCTGCGCGGGCTGGCGGAGGCGGAGGCAGCGGGCCTGATGATCACGGCGTCACGCCGCACGCCCCCGGCCCTCGCCTACGGCCTCGCCAGCCTCGCCAAGTCGGGCGGCCATCTCTATTGGAACGGCACCGAGCCGAATCCGCTCGGACTTTACCTGGCCAGGGCGAATGCGATCGTCGCAACAGCCGATTCCACCAACATGATCGGTGAAGCTGTGGCGACCGGAAAACCTGTTCATGTCTTTCATCCGAACGGCGGCCACAACAAGATCAACCGGTTTTTGGGAAATTTGCAGCGCCTTGGTGCCATTCACCCCTTCCCAGGCCCGCTGAAAACCACTACCTACGAGCCGATAGATGCCACCCCCGTCATCGCGGAGCGCATTCTTGCGGACTACGCGGTATTCCGGCGGCAACAGGAACAGGCGAATTGCCTCACGGACATTCATCCGGATTTGCCGGATTTGCCGGATCTGAATGAGCGTCCGGAAGCGGATCGGCCTTGAGACGACAGAACATCGGACATTCGCAAGGATGCACGATATTCCGGGAAACGACTGCCGGTGTCATGACCGGTACATACGACAGGACAAGGGTGCGCCCATGAGCACGAAACACAGCAAACTTCTGATCATCGGCTCCGGCCCGGCCGGCTACACAGCGGCGATCTATGCCGCTCGTGCCATGATCGAACCGACCCTCGTCGCCGGCATTCAACCGGGCGGCCAGCTGACAATTACGACCGATGTCGAGAACTATCCCGGTTTCGCCGACCCGATCATGGGTCCGTGGCTGATGGAACAGATGCAGAAGCAGGCGGAAAACGTCGGCACCCGGATAGTCTACGACACCATCGTCAAGGCCGACCTTTCCAGTCGTCCATTCCGTCTGGAGGCCGACAGCGGCACGGTCTTCACCACCGACACCCTGGTGATCGCGACCGGCGCCCAGGCCCGCTGGCTCGGCCTGGCGTCCGAACAGGACTACATGGGCGCGGGCGTCTCGGCCTGCGCGACCTGCGACGGTTTTTTCTACCGCAACAAGGAAGTCGTGGTGGTCGGCGGCGGCAACACCGCTGTCGAGGAGGCGCTCTATCTCGCCAATCTTGCCTCAAAGGTGACCCTTGTGCACCGGCGCGACAGCTTGCGGTCGGAGAAGATCCTGCAGGAGCGCCTGTTCCGCAATCCGAAGATCGAGGTCATCTGGGACTCCCAGGTCGACGAGATTCTGGGCGGTGGCACGCCCAAGGCCGTCACCGGAGTACGGTTGAAAAACACCAGAACCGGCGCGCTTCAGGAGATTTCCACAGATGGTGTGTTCATCGCCATCGGACATGCACCGTCGGTCGAACTGTTCAAGGATCAGTTGACGCTGAAGCCGAACGGCTACCTGGAAACCGCGTCGGATTCCACCAGAACCACGATCCCGGGCGTCTTCGCGGCCGGTGACGTCACCGACGACATTTATCGTCAGGCGGTCACGGCCGCCGGCATGGGCTGCATGGCCGCGCTTGAAGCAGAGAAGTTTCTGGCCGAACATGAAGTGACATCGGAAAAACAGGCGGCCGAGTAAGGCCGCCAACGGTCGCACGGCGGAAATCGTCCTGCGGAGGGGCACGCATGGATTGGGACAAGTTGCGCATCTTTCATGCGGCCGCGCAGGCCGGCAGTTTCACACATGCCGGCGACGCGCTCCACATGAGCCAGTCCGCGGTCAGCCGGCAGGTCAGCGCCCTGGAACACGATCTGGGCGTGTCCCTGTTCCACCGCCATGCCCGTGGCCTGCTTCTGACGGAACAGGGCGAACTGCTTTATCGCACCGCCAGCGACGTTCTGATGAAGCTGGAAGCCGTCCAGTCCAGTCTGACAGACAGCAAGGAAAAGCCTTCGGGCGCATTGAGAGTGACCACAACGGTCGGTCTCGGCTCCACATGGCTGACCTCCCGGATCAAGAATTTCATCGACCTTTATCCGGATGTCGACCTGCATCTGCTGTTCGATGACGACGAACTGGATCTGGGCATGCGTGAGGCCAACGTCGCCATTCGCCTGCGCCAGCCGACCCAGCCCGACCTGATCCAGCGCAAGCTGTTCACCGTGCATTTCCACGTCTATGCGGCGCCGGAATACCTGCAGAGGTTTGGCGCGCCCCAGTCCATCGACGATCTCGACAATCACCGCATTGTCACTTTCGGCGAGCAGGCGCCCGCCTATCTCCGGTCCATGAACTGGCTGGAGACCGCAGGCCGCTCGGCAACGAGCCCCCGCCGGTCCGTGCTGAAGGCCAACAACATCGTCGCGATCAAGCGGGCGGTGCTGTCCGGGGTCGGCATTGCCATGCTGCCGGACTACATCATCGACATGGCCACCAATCTCGTGCCGGTCATGACCGGACAGGAAGACAAGGTGCCCTCCTTCGACACCTATTTCGTCTATCCGTCCGAACTCAAGAACACGGCCCGCGTTACCGCATTCCGGGAATTTCTGCTGACCAGCGCTGAAAAGTGGACCTATTAGAGCCTGTCGCGTTCAAACCGATTTCCGGTTCCGGGAAAGCGCCCGAGGCAACATTCGCGGTGCAATTGCTGTCGCGCGATTTCCTTCAATTGAATTCAATGCGACATGCGCGAGCTCCCCGGTCGGGAGGATCGGAATCGGATCAGAAACTAGGCATGCCCAAACATGCGCCCTTCATGAAAAGGGGCTTTTCTCCCGTCCAACCACTGTTTTTTTACCCGGTGTTAAACTTTTTTCGGGTTTGACGGGCACGGCAAGATCGACCCAAGATATTGAAAAAATGAAGATTTTATCTGATAAAGTGACTGGAAAGTCATGATCTGCATTAAACGCATAGCAGATACCCACCCCTGCCTCTTGTTTATGCGACTTGTGCACTGCATATAAGCATCACTGTTGGTCACACGGGCATCACGTCCTCCTCCCAGTGATGTCCAGACCAGCTGTTCCCCTCTGGAAGGTGATTCTACTGTTTTCAGTGAATCAAACAGACTGCCGGGTCTCTTGAGACCCGGCTCTTTTTTTGTCTGCACCGCAGTGCGGCATGGCGGAGGAGACATTCCCTACATGTAGAGAAGCTCGCCTTTCATGCCCTTGTAGAGATGGGCGACCTGCTCTTCATAGCCGTTGAACAGCAGTGTCGTGCGGCGCTCGTCCGTTCCCAGCAGCTTTTCCGACGCCTGCGGCCAGCGCCGGTGCGGCACGGACGGGTTCACATTGGCCCAGAAGCCGTATTCCTTCGGCTGGATTTCCTCCCAGAAGCTCACCGGCCGCTGGTCGGTGAACGTGATCCTCACCACCGACTTGATCGACTTGAAACCGTATTTCCACGGGCTGACCAGGCGCACCGGAGCACCGAACTGATTGGCCAGCGGCTTGCCGTAGACACCTGTGGCCATGAACGCCAGCTCGTTGGTGGCCTCCTCAAGCGTCAGTCCTTCCACATAGGGCCAGGGATACCAGGACTGTTTCTGCCCGCTTGCAACGGATGGGTCGTGAAACGTTTCGAAGCGCAGGTATTTCGCGCCGGTCTGCGGACCCGCGAGCCTGACCAGATCGGCAAGCGCAAATCCGGACCAGGGCACGGCCATCGACCACGCCTCGACGCAACGATGCCGGTAGAGACGTTCTTCGAGCGGCATTTTTGCCAGAAGATCGTCGATGCCGATCGTTTGCGGATTGTCGATCAGCCCGTCCAGCGTCACCGTCCAGGGGCGGATTTTCAAATCCTGCGCCGCGGACCAGATCTGCTTGTGAGAGCCGAACTCATAGAAATTGTTGTACTTGGAAGCAACGTCCTCGTCCGTCAGGTCCCGGTCGAGCTGGAAGGCCGGATTGCGCTGCACCGGATAGAGCCCCGCACTCGGATCGTCTTCGGCGAAGGCCGGGCGCACGCCGAGACCGCTGCCGAGCAATGCGCCACCGCCGACAAGGCCCGCCAGGATCTGCCGCCGGTTCAGGAAGATGTGCTCTGGGGTTGCCTCACGTTCGGGGAGTTCCCAGCTGCGCCGTTTCAAAATATTCATCTCAAGTCTCCCGTTTGTCCCGGAGGAAACCGGAAACGTCCATCAATGGCAAATAACGCCCTGGTGACCGGCAAAGGGCGGCGCAGCGGACCGTCGCCCCGGCAGGCTCACGCAGCCTGTTTCCCCGAGCGCTGCAGTGCCAGCGCCGCCGCCTTGCCGGACAGTTCGGACAGGTGGTCGAAATGCGCCGTGTAACTGGCCACACCGGCCGTTGCCGAGCGCAGCTCGACAATCAGGTCGCCGATCTCCGCTTCCGGCATCAGGGCCTGAACCTCGTCCCAGCCGGGCCAGCCGGGCCGGGCGTCGAAGCCGAGCAATTGACCCCGCCTTGCGGACACGATGGCGTTGACCCTGGCCGTCGTGTCGCTGGGACAGGCGATCACCACCTTGTGGACCGGCTCCAGCAGCACCGGTTTGCAATCCGGCAATCCTTCCCGGATCGCCTGGATCCCGGCCATCTTGAACGCCTGGTCGGAACTGTCGACGGAATGATAGGATCCATCGGTCAGACACACCCCGATGTCGACCACCGGAAATCCGAGCGGTCCTTGCCTCAGGGCGTCCAGGACACCGTCCCTGACCGACGCGATATACTGTTTCGGAACGACGCCTCCGGAAATCGTGTCGGTGAACTGGACACCCTCGCCGCGCGGCAGCGGTCCGATCTCGAGAACCACATCCCCGAACTGGCCATGTCCGCCGGACTGCTTCTTGTGCCGGCCGCGCACCTTTGTGCTCGACCTGATCGTTTCCGCGTAGGGGACATGCGGCGCATGCTCGGCGATGTCCATCCCGTATTTGCCCGCGAGCCGCTCCTGCGCGACCCTGAGATGCATCTCGCCCTGCCCGGACAGAAGCGTTTCGGCTGTGGTCTGGTTCTGGCTGACCGTCAGCGACCGGTCTTCTTCCACCAGCTTTGCAAGCGCGGTGGAAAGACGGACCTCGTCCTTGCGCTGCGAGGCGGAAATGGCCGATGCTAGGACCGGACAGCGCTGTTCGAATTCCTCGAGGCTGGAGGTCCTGCCCGGTTCGAAACACAGAAGATCGCCGGTCTGCACATCGTCCAGCCTGCCCAGGGCCACCAGCTCCCCCTTGCCCGCGGTCGCGATCTTGATGGCCTGCTGGCCGAAAACCGAAAAAAGACCCGACACCTTGATTTCGCTGTCGCCGTTCAGGAACAGGCTGTCGCCGTCGCACACTTCCCCGTCCAGAACACGCGCAATCGACAGCTTGCCGCCATGCTGCGTATGCAGCGTCTTGACCACCTGCAGCGCCTTGCGTTTCCGGGTGCCGAGAATCCGGCGCGCCAACAGGTCGACGCCGGGCCCTTCGTGGCGCAATGCCTTCAGCAGCCGGCCGACGCCGTTGCCATGCTCGGCGGAGCCGAAAAACACCGGGCAGATCAGACCGTCCCGCATCTCGTTGACAAGATCGGCGAACACCTGGTCCCGGTCGGGCGCGATGTCCTCCAGCAGGGCCTCCATCAGATCGTCGTCGTGATCGGCGAGATGCTCCAGCATGGTGAAACGGGCTTCATGTTCACGAAGCCTGTCTTCGTCGGACATGTCGATCCGGCTGCTCGGCTCCTTGTCGTGGTAGACGTGGGCCCGTTCCAGCGCCAGATCGATGAAGCCCGCTGCCTGACCCTCTTCCCAGATCGGGATCTGCCTGAGCACCAGCGGCACGGCGGACGCCGGCTGCAGAAGGCTCAGGACATCGCGCACCCTGCGGGTGCTCTTGTCGATCTTGTTCAAAAACAAAACCCGCGGAATGGCGCGGGCTTCAAGGGCTTTCAGGATAAGCTGCAAGGCGGGAACCTTGCGCTCGTCGTCCTCCGCCACGACGACGGCCACATCCGCACCGCTGAGGGCCCCGTCCATTTCGCTCAGGAATTCGACCGATCCCGGACAGTCCACAAAGACGAACCTGTCGCCGAGATAGTCGGTATCGGCGATATTCAGTTCAACGCTCATGCCATGCGCGCGGGCTTCCGGCGCGCCGTCTCCGACCGTGTTGCCGGCCGCGACCGTTCCCTGTCGGGCCACCTTGTCCGTGCGCGCCAGCAACGCCTCCAGGAGGCTGGTCTTGCCGCTGCCGTACGGTCCGACCAGGGCGATACAGCGCGGCGTGGTGCCGGCTGACGAGTCCTTCTCATGTGTGTTGATTGCCATATTGAGCCTCCCGTTGGTTCGAGGATATCCTCGACACAACGCGGCACGGCCCCATGCAACGGACGCGGGCCCGCCGCGTCTCGCCCCGTTGGGATCGAAGACAGGCGGTCAGGCGCTTCTGGTCGCACCGGACCCCGGATGTCGGTCGTTCGACCCTGGGCGGTCTTGCATGGTCGCGCCAATGCCGCGAGTAACGCAAGGGAATCTTACGCCGCAGCGCAGCATTCCGGGGCTCTCCCGAGTTTTCACGCAATCCTGCCGTCACCCGTCAGGATCGTTGCAATAATCCGGAAATTTGTCTTTGGCCCGTCGGCGGCAGTTGAGACAAGAAGGGGGTGGCAATGCAGGCGCTGCGCACTAGTTTCTTGAGTTCACGGAACAGGCAAGCCGGATGGAGAAACCTTGGTGAAACGCCCCCTGGTCATACTGACCGCTCTGCTGGCGATTGTGCTGGCCGGGCAGGCCGCCGCGCAGAACAACACTTTGCGCGGCTTGACCAATTCCAGCCCGAACCGGTTGCCCTCCGCCCAGCAGCAGCTCAACCAGAACCTGAACCAGCAGAAGTCGGATTTCTCGACGCGCCGACAGCTCGAAGGCGCCAACAAGCTGAACCGGACCGATCAGATCAATCGGCTCAACACGCGGCCGGACACATCGCAGACGCCGTGCCCGGCGGGCAATGAAGCCTGCCGGGAGCGGAATTGACGCCGGGCCGGTCATAAGACCTGTGCGTCAGTTGATCTGTTCCAGGGTCAGCTTGCTGACACCAAGCGTCAGGTTGGTGCCGGTCTGGCTTTCCAGGCTGAACGGATTGAGTGCGATCGAGCGATCGAACCCGCCAAGCAGGGCATTGGCCTTGATCCCGGCACCGACGCTCGCCCCGGCGGTCAGCCCGCCGTAGGTTCCGGCGAGAAGCCCCGGCTTGCGGTTGGCCGATGGTGCCAGAACACCCCAGACCAGGGTCGCCTCTTCGGTCTTGCCGATGTCGAGCCCATACTCGCGGACCTTGCCGTTGTAATATTCCACCGGACCGCCATCAACCGGAGCAAAGCTGCAGCCGAGCGTGGCCGAAGAGCCGACAATGAAGCTGTGTTCGCCTTCCACAAGGCAGCGCAATGTTCCGACCTCTACCTTCGGGCTGTCCCCGGCGGCCAGGGCCGGTGCCGCGGTACCAAGCAGCGCGGCGGCAACAACTGATGTCAGAAAACGCATTTCGAAAAACTCCCAATCAGGTACAGAACCGCCGCGGGCCTCATTGCCGGCGGCCGGGTCTGTGACCTCGTGGGATATGGTCATTCATCGCGTCAAAATCGCGGCGGTTTCAGATTAAATTTCGGTCATGGCGAAACGTCCCTGCTCAGGTCCACGGCGGCGCGAAATGAGCTCCTTCCCTGACGAAAAAAGGGCCGCCCAAGGGCCGCCCATGCGGCGCTTCAGCTTGTTGACAGGTTCTCAGTCGGTCATTCCGGACAAGTGCAGCGAAGCTGCGCGCTGATCCGGAACCTGGCGCATCAGCGCGAGCGAAGGCGAGCACCGGAGCAATTCAAACATCTGAAATCATTATTAAAGACGCGCCTGCGGCGCGAAATAATCGCTGGATTCCGGCTCTGGCCATGCAGCTGCGCTGCAGACCGGCCGGAATGACCCACGTGAGTTTGTCAGCAGTCTGAAGGGCCGCGCATGCGGCCCTTCTCGATCCGTTCCGGCAACCACTGCCTATTTCAGGTTGCCGCAGAAACGCTGGATGCGGGTGCAGGCTTCTTCCAGGGTTTCTGTCGAGGTCGCGTAGGAAACCCGGAAATTCGGGCCAAGGCCGAACGCCGAACCGTGAACCACAGCAACGCCTTCGGCTTCCAGCAGCTCCGAGACGAAATCCTCGTCGTTCTCGAGCACCTTGCCCGACGGCGCGGTCTTGCCGATGGTCCCGGCACAGGACGGGAACACGTAGAACGCGCCTTCCGGAACCGGGCAGGTCAGGCCGTTCGCCTGGTTGAGCATCGACACGACCAGATCGCGCCGGCCCTTGAAGATCTCGTTGTTCTTCGGAATGAAGTCCTGGGATCCGTTCAGCGCCTCGACGGCGGCCCATTGTGCGATCGAGCACGGATTGGAGGTCGACTGGGACTGCACCTTGGCCATGGCCTTGATCAGCTCCGCCGGACCGCCCGCATAACCGATCCGCCAGCCGGTCATCGCATAGGCCTTGGAGACGCCGTTAACCGTCAGCGTACGCTCGTAGAGAGACGGCTCGACCTGGGCAGGTGTCGTGAACTTGAAATCGTCATAGACCAGGTGCTCATACATGTCGTCGGTCATGATCCAGACCTGCGGATGCTTGACCAGCACCGCGCACAGCGCCTTCAGCTCGTCTTCCGAATAGGCGGCACCGGACGGATTGGACGGCGAGTTGAAGATCAGCCATTTGGTCCGCGGCGTGATCGCCGCGTCCAGCGCTTCCGGCGTGATCTTGAAGGTCGACTTGTCCGCTTCCACGATCACCGGCTCACCCCCGGCCAGCAGCACCATGTCCGGATAGCTGACCCAGTAGGGAGTCGGGATAATGACCTCGTCACCGGGGTTCAGTGTCGCGATCAGCGCATTGTAGAGCACCTGCTTGCCACCGGTGCCGACGGTGATCTGGCTGGTCTGGTAGGTCAGCCCGTTTTCCCGCTTGAACTTGTCGGCAATGGCCGCCTTCAGTTCCGGAATGCCGTCGACCGCGGTGTATTTGGTCTTGCCGTTGTTGATGGCCTCGATGGCGGCCGCCTTGATGTTGTCGGGGGTGTCGAAGTCCGGCTCGCCAGCGCCCAGGCCGATGACGTCACGGCCTGCGGCTTTCAGTTCGCGCGCCTTGTTGGTGACGGCGATGGTCGCAGATGGTTGAACACGCGCCAATGCGTCAGCAAGAAAGCCCATAATGTCCTCCAGGGGAAACGGGAATAACAGCGCGCGGACCCTAGAACTGTGCGCTGCGGAAGACAAGGCCCAATGGGTAATTCTGTCGAGTCGGCGAACAAATAATGCCCGTCGGCCCGGGACCAGACGTCACCGGCGCACGGCCGGGTTCGGAGACCGTTCGGCGGCACCGGCCGATTGGTCCGGGAAGGACCAGCCTTGACGCAGCAACTTCATTGACTTCATGATCAACTGCCCGACTTTTTTCCAACCGGTCACATTCGAATCCAAGCATTTCCTGGGGAGCTTCATGCAGAAAATTTCGCTGCTTTTCATTCTGGTTCTTGCGCTTGTCTTCAGTCCACTGACGGCTGCCGCGAAAGGCGACCGGGTCGCCCTGGTCATTGGCAATTCAAGCTATCACCATGCCACTCAACTGGAAAATCCGATCAATGACGCAAATCTGATTGCAAGCAAATTGACGGATCTCGGGTTTAGCGTCCATCTGATCAGGGATGCCACTTTCGAGTCCTTTACCGAGGGACTTAGAAAGTTCGAGGCAGAACTGCAATCGGCGTCGACGGGCATGTTTTACTACGCTGGCCATGGCATGCAGTTTCGCGAGGAGAATTACCTTCTGGCAACCGACGCCGAGATCATCGATCAGCAGGACGTGGTTACGAGCGGCAAGAACCTGAACGCGATCATCAGGATGATGGAAGCCCATGTCCCGCTCAGCCTGGTCTTCATCGATGCCTGCAGGAACAATCCCTTCGCCGATACTCTGCGAAAGAAACTTGCCGGCAGGGCCCGGGCGCTTGGCCTCAGCCGCGGTCTGGCCGCTCCGCAACGAACCGCGAATTCGCTGGTCGCGTTTGCCACGAAACCGAATGAGGTCGCACTCGACGGAGACAGCAGGAACTCCCCGTTCACCATCTCGCTCGCAAAACACATCGTGACCCCCAACCTTGAAGTCTCGACAATGCTGAAGCGGGTGACACGCGACGTCCTGGACCTCACCGGCAACAGGCAGCGACCGGAAGTGGTCGCCTCCATGACATCCGAGTTTTATTTCTTTCACAACAGTGCGCTTGTGGCCCCGGTGATCACCTATGACAATGATGTCGAACAGGAAGCCGCCGCCGCACTTGCCTTGAAGGGGGCTGTGGAGAAAAACACAATTGTCGGCTACCGCGCCATCATCGAGCATTTTCCCACGACGGTGGCATCCGATGTTGCAGACAAGCTGTTGAAGGATTTGCAGCAGCAGACGATCTCGGATCAGTCAGCCTCTTCCGATCAACGTTCCGAACTCTCGCTGTCGACGCAAACCCTGCTGGACCGCATCGACGAAGCCAGTAGAACGGGGGCGCCCATCGAGGTCACGAACACCTCCCCGGAATTGATCGAACAAAGTCTCGGTCTCGACATAGGCGGATATACGAAGATCCAGACCGCTTTGACCATGTTGGGGCATGACGCGGGGACACCGGACGGTGTTTTCGGCACCAAGTCCCGCTCGGCCCTGCGCGAATTCCAGATCGCCGCCAAGGTCGAGGACTCCGGATACGTAGACCAGGAATCACTGATTCAGCTGATCAAGGTTTTTGAGGAAACGCCAAAGGTCTATGACGGTGTCTGGGATTTGGAGGTGCATCGCTTCAATCCTCATCCGGAAGACCCTTACCAGGTAAACTCGAGAACCTTGCTTTCGTCGGCGCGGCTGCGGTTTCGGGAAGGCCAGTTCTATCTGCTGGACTGGAAAAACTACGCTGGCGCGTCCCGGAACGACGACAGGAATCCCTTCGCAAACTTCCGCGGATTTGTTTCCACCGGCAACAAACTCACGGTCAGGCTCGAAGCGGACTATCTGTATGGCAAGAAAAAGATTCGGACCGTCGAGATCAAAGGCTCCCTACCCGAATTTGTCGCCTATGGTTCGCGATTGAATTTCACGGGTCCGCGTCTGGAACGCAACGGGCCGAACGACGAAATGTGGGTCCGCCTGGAACTGAAGCGCCTGCCGGCGGAAACGCCCCGCTGAACCCGAGGGCAGCGGGGAGGCCGTTTCAAAAACGTCTGCGGCTATGACCGCGTTTCCAGTATCAGCTTCGGTTCTTTCTTGTCGCCGTCGATCAGGCTGCACTTGAAGCGTTTCTTCTTGGTCTGGCCGTTGAGCGTGGTCACCGGCACCGAGAGCGGCACATCCGATTCCTGCTTGGCGGATTCCAGCAGGGACGCATAATTGCTCGGATGCAGCAGCGATTCCGTGATCGGTTTGCTGTCGATGACTTCGGATGTCAGATGATAGGTCTTCATTGCGGCGCCATTGGCCGCGATGATCATGCGCGACTTCGTGTTGATCACGAGCATGGGCGCGCTGCACACCTCGAAGACCCGGGCGAAATCGACGTCGCCGCTGGGATGGCCCGCGGAGAACAGAACCCCGCCGACCATTCCGTCGATGCGGAAATACATGGCCTCGTAATTGAGTTCCACGCTTTCACCCGAGGCCAGCAGATACTTGCCCCGCCCGCTCGCGCTCGCGCGCCGCGTCAGTGCCGCCAGGGCCAGGGACACGATGGTGCGGCCGACGCGGTTCTGGATATGAGCGATGTTCCGTCCGAGAATCATGCGCGCGGACTCGACCTGGAAACACTTCAGGAAGCCTTCGCTCGCAAAACGCACGTAGCCGAAATTGTCGACCAGCAGCACCACACGCGTGGACGAAGCCACGAAGTGCTGCAGGATCGGCGCGAGACCGAGCACGACATTGCCAGGATTGTCGTCATTCTCGCCGATGGAGGGAAAACAGATGGCCAGGATGCGGCCATCCGGCAATTCGTAGCGATAGGCGACGATCGGGATCCCGGGGATGCGGTGATCCGGTCCTCCGCCGACATCGAATGGTCCCGCCTGACCCTCGCGGATCGCCCCTTGCACAAGGCGCAGGATCGTCTTGCGGTCCTCCGGCGACAGATGGCGCAAGGCTTCATTGGAAGGTGCTTCCTGCAGATCCTTCACTTCGCTGTTGAAGCTCTGCGACCCGACCTCATGCCACAGAATGGTCTTCTTGCTGATGTCGGCAATGAAGAACTGGAGTCCTGCCAGCGACAATGCCGGGATTTCACCAGGCTGTTGTGGTGTTTCCTCCGGCGTCACGGGTTCGCGCGGCGTTTCAGCCGTTGCACTCTGCGCTGCGTTGATTGTCATGCCGTGCCCGGTTTGTTGCTGTCTGGTTCCCTGGAGCGAGTATCCAGAGAAAAAGAAAACAAACACTGAAACAGCATTGTAAAATCGCGGCGGATTGCGCGATTTTTCAAATTATACGTATGTCACAACTGAATTCTGTACATATTTTACTGTTATTTTTACCAAAGTTTAATTTGCGCAGGTTTTCCCGGCAGATCCATCGAAGAATGCGCGACTGCACGGATGCCAACCGCACCAGACAGGAGCCCGCCTGTTGCGGGTGAAATTACAATATCGACCTGAAAACCGATGCGACCTGATCGGTCGTCGGTTTCGGCCCCTGCCCTGTGGCATACATCAGCGATATGCCGTCGATCAGCCCGGCGCAGGTCTCTATCGGAGCCTCCTTGCCGTCCTCGGAAATCAGCTTCAGGAAAAACGCGATCGGCCTGCGGGCAGCAGCGGTCAAGGTATCGCCGACACCAGCAAGATCCTCCCGGCGCGCGGCTGCCATGGTCAGTTCCATCCGGGCCAGAAACAGGTGCCGCGAGGCGTCGGTGTAATCGACCATTTGCTCGGCGACATAAGCGACGGCCGCATCCATCCCCTCCTTCGCCACCTTGTCGGCAAAACCGACTTGAAGGTCGTCACAGTCTTTTTCCAGAAGAACAGCCAGATGGTGCGCCGCCGCCGCCAGAAGCGCCGCTTTCTTCGGATAATAGTAGGAGGTCGATCCCTGCGGCAGGCCCGCGGCCATGTCGACGGCGCGATGGGTGACACCCTCAAGCCCCCGCTCCGCCAGAAGATCGATGACCCCGTCCAGAATGCTGTCTCTGCGGGCGGCTTTCTTGTTTGACATTTTACCTCTACAAACGTAGTAATTTTTTATACCACTGCATCATAACACGCTACAAAGGCCGTATTTCTTATGACACAGTCCATAACCCGATTGAACCCGCCGACGCTGCCCGACGCCAGCGCGATCGGTTATTCCCAGATTTCCGTCGTCGAAGCCGGTCGGCTCGCATTTGTCTCCGGGCAGGTCGCCTTGCGCCCCGGCGGAGACCCCGTCCCGTCCGGCCTGGCCGAACAGGCCGGGATTGTCGCTGCAAACGCGAAGGCCGCCCTCGAAGCGCTCGGCGCCACACCGCGGGACATTGCCATTGCCCGCTGTTTCGTGACCGACCTGACCCCGGAGAGGCTCGGCCTCGCCTTTTCTCCTGTCCTGGAAATGTTCGACGGCGCGCAACCGTCTGTCACCGGTGTCGGTGTCTCGGCTCTGGCAGACCCGGACTTCCAGATCGAGCTCGAACTGACCGTTCGTCTGCCGGATTGAAAGCCCGCGCAGTTCGCCGCCTGCTCCCGCACACAACAGTTTGTGCCGCCCCCCCGGCCAACTGCAAGTCCTTCGCGAATGCCGCAAAATGGACATGAAAACACACGGCGCCGGTCCAATTCGCGTCCGCGTGCCGGCGCAATTTCAACCGACATTGGGATCGTTCAAGCGGATGGAGGCCCCGATGGCACACGGCAAGACTGATACGCAGACGCACACCACGCGGCACGCAACCTTCCCACAAGCTTTGATGTTCATGCTCGCGGTCAGCATCTTGATGTTGATGTCCGCTTTCGAGCCACGTCTGGCGATGCCGCTGGCGGCCTTTGCGGTGATGGCGTCACTGACCTGGCTGCTGGGCCAGCGTCTGTTCCAGCAATTGACCGGCGCCACCGGCAGGCCGGACTGACGAACGGCGCCCCCGGCGGGATCCATCCGGTACCCAAACCGGCGTTCCCTGATGGAACGCTTCAACTTTCACCAGAACCACGCGACTGAATTTGACCATGTCCAGTGCCGACAACACCAATCTACCCAGGTCCGCCCCCCGGCGCAGCGATCTGCATGAAGCCCGCCCCCTGTTGCAGGCGATTTTTCTCGGCATCGTGCTGGCGACAGCCCTGGTCGGCGCCGCGGTTCTGACCGGCGCAAACGCGCCGGGCAATGCCAGGGAGCAGCCGGTTCCCGTCACCCGGACCCAGGCGCCTCATCCCTGATCCGGGAATGAGTCGAACCGCCCCTGCGGTTCGCGATCGGTCCCCTGCGGCCGCACCGGCGACAGCAGTTCCCCCGAAAGCCGATCCACCTCTGGCTATCCCTCAAGAACGCCGGGGCCCGACCCCATGCGAATTGCATGGATGCCGAACCCCGACTGCCCGGTCCGCCCCGGCAGGAACTTGTCTGCCCTGATTGTAGCCCAGTCCGAAGAACACGTGTGCGGCACCGCATTCATTCGTTCAAACCGTCCGGCGTTGATCCCGGTCAAGGACAGGAATGTCTCTGTCGGGCAAGTAAAGCAACGGGGACGGTCCTTCGCAAGGCCCTTTCGCAGGACGCCCGCCACAAGCCCCGGCAGTTAACCGAAAGCTCGTTCACCAACCCGGGATACCGGGGATAACTTGCAAACAGAACCGGGCGCATCGCAGAGGGAATTCGCACCATGACCATTGCCAACGGCCAAAAGTGGATCGATAAAGATAAGACAGGCTCGTCGGAGGCAACAATGGACATCGACCTCACACTTTCCGCGGACACGATCCGCCTGCTGGCGCAGAAGGCCCGGGCGGTTGCCTCCTCCATCGAGGACACCTTCGAGGACGGCCATGAAGGCGACGTTGAATTCGACGCCGACACGCTGGAGGAAGGTCACAATCACGACGGTCTTGCGGAAGAGGAAAACGACGACCTGTCCGACGAGGAACTGCGCGAACTGATCGAAGACCTCAATGTCGACGAAGCCTCTGAACTTGTCGCCATCACCTGGATCGGGCGCGGCGACTTCGACGCCGAGGATTTCGGCCAGGCGGTGGAACAGGCCCGTGAACGCGCGGTCGGGTCCACAGCGAAATATCTGCTTGGCATGCCACTTCTCCCCGATCATCTGGAAGCCGGGCTGGACGCGCTCGATCTTTGAAGGCAGGCGGTTTCTTGCGGGCTTTCAACAGCTTCGCCAAGGTCAAGCGAAGGCGCGAAACTTTGACGGTTCCTCCACAACTTGACGGTTTCCTTGGGAAAAGCTGTAAGGAATTGATTTACCATCTTTCCGCTGCCCGTCATTTGCCGCAGTCTTGCCGGGCTTTGGAGGCACGACCGATCCCGGTTGGCCATCCGCTGATCCAGGGAGTTAAGGGCAATGCTGCAGGACCCGGCGAACCAGGATGCCTATTCCGTCCATCGTCCGTCACCGTGGCCCTTCGTCGGCGCCATGGTTGCGGCTTCGGCGTTGATCACCACGCTGGTTGTCGCCTTCAGCAGCTAGAGGCGTTCCGGCCCGCGGCGGATCTTTCCCCGGCGTTTGGCCGGGCTTGATACGGAAAGTTTCCTGAATGCCCGCAACGCGTCTGGCCGTGCTTGATCTTGCCCGTGGCCTCGCCGTTGTCGCCATGGCGGCCTATCACCTGTCCTGGGACCTGTCCTGGTTCGGCTTTGTCGACTGGCCGGTCGCACAGGGTGGCCGCTGGCGCATCTTTGCCGCGTGTATCGCGGGCAGTTTCCTGTTTTTGTCAGGTGTCAGCCTGGATCTTGCGCACCACAAGGGCGTGCGCTGGCGCGCCTTCGGACGCCGCCTGGCGGTCATTGCGGCCGCCGCCGCCGCCGTCTCCGTGGCAACGTTCTTCACGTTCGGCGACACCTATGTCCGCTTCGGCATTCTGCACTGCATCGCTCTTTCCAGCGTGCTTGCCCTCCCCTTCACGCGCTGGCCGTTCCCGGTCACGATCGCGGCCGCAGCCATCGTTTCAACACTGCCCCTATGGGCGGCTTCAGACAGTTTTGACGGGCAGCTCTGGCTGTGGACGGGACTTGGCACCCCGGCATACGGCAGCGTCGACTATGTGCCGCTCGCGCCCTGGGCCGGCGTCACCCTGGCCGGTGTCGCCGTCTCGAGCCTGTTTCGCTCGGCGCGCATCTGGGACAGGCTGTCCGCGATCCGGGCAACGGGTCCCTCCGGCCGGTCCACCCGGTTCCTCGGCCGCCATTCGCTGTCGGTCTACCTGCTGCACCAGCCCGCCCTCTATGGCCTCGTCTGGGCAGCGACGCTACTGGCGGGCGATGTCGACCGGGCCGCCAATGCCTTTGTCCGCAATTGCTCCGTTGCCTGCCAGGACACGCTCGGCACCGCCGACCTCTGCACGAACGCCTGCAGTTGTACCGTTGCCGCTCTCAAGAGCGACGGCATCTGGACCGCGCTCAACGATGCCCCCGACACCCCGTCGCTGCGGGAGCGGATGAACACCCGGTACGCGCAATGCCTGGCCGATCCGGATGTGCTTCAAAAGCTAGATTAATCCGCGCACCCGGGCGAGTGCCCGGTCCCTGCGGCTGCGTGCGAACGGCAGGAAGAGGCCCGCGTCCCGGCCTCTCGCCACCTGCTCCAGTGCCCACAGCGCCGAAACCGCATCGCATCTGGCTTTCATGGCTTCGAGCCGGCCTGCGCCGGGCACCGGCCCCGTCGGCGCCTGGCGGTCCTTGTAGGCATCCAGAAACGCGCCTTCCTGAGCCTCGGAGAACCCGTGTTCCAGGATCGCATAGGCCAGGTCCCATGCCGGATCCGCCATCGCGGAATATTCCCAGTCGATCAGCCAGAGCCGGTCCCCCGTCCACAGGCAATTGCCAGGTGAAAGGTCGCCATGCACCGGCACCCGCCGGATGGTCCCGGCCTTGCCGGCCTCCCTGGCAAGATCCCGCATGGCCCGATCGAGGGGGGCGATCTCGGATGCGAGTTCCACCGCTGGATCCAGAAAATCGCGTTGTGCCCGGTAGACGTCTTCCGGTTCGAGAGCCCCTGCGAACGCCACGCCGGAGCCGTGAAGTCTGGCGAGCATGTCGCCAAGATGCCCCGGGACACCCTCCGGTGCACCCGCCACATCATCCACGGCAGCAGTCAGAAGTATGCCCGCGCCCGGATGGACAAAAAGCGGCGGCGGGGCGAGCCCGAGTTGCGCCGCCAGCGCGAGGTTCTGCTCCTCCGCCTGCCTGTCGACCAGCCCCGCGTTCTCAGGTCTGGGCAGGCGCAGGAAGAAGACACCGCGTGTGGCTTCCAGCCGGTAGACCCGATTGGTAAGCCCTTTCTGCGGCAGGACATTTTCAAGCACACCGCAGATCGCCGCCAACTCCGGGTGGGCGTTGAACGCCTCGAGAACATCCATGCTCATGGTGTCTGGTATTGCGGTGGGAGACTGTGGCACAAGCAGGAGAAATCACATGGTCCGAAGAAGGAGAACGCGCGCCATGACGGACGTTCCGGTTCCCCATATCATCATCACATATTGCCGCCAATGCAACTGGCTGCTGCGCTCAGCCTGGATGGCCCAGGAAATTCTCTCCACCTTCTCCGAGGAAACCGGCGCCGTCACACTCGTCCCGGGAACCGGCGGCACCTTCACCATCACTTGCGACGGCCAACCCGTCTGGGACCGCAAACAGGATGGCGGTTTCCCGGAAGCCAAGGTCCTGAAACAACGCCTGCGCGACTTGCTCTGGCCGGAGATGGATCTCGGACACTCCGACCGGCCTCAATCAGGCGGCTGACACCGTGGACAGGGAGACGATGACACCACCCTCCCCTTCCGTCATCAACCCTGTTGAGCGACGCGAGGGCTTAATCCTTGAGGAACGAACAACCCGGGATGAAGGTGCCGGAGACGGAACTCCAACCTCCCCGGCGTCCTTCCGGGCAAGTGCAGCGTTAGCTGCGCGCCGACCCGGAATCCAGCGCATCATTCGCGCCTAAGGCGCGGCCATTTCCTAAGTAATGGTAGATGGAAACTTGTGTTCGCGCACGCTCGCGCTGATGCGCTGGTTTCCGGATCTGCGTTCGAATTGTGTCTCACTTTTCCGGAATGACAGTCGTGAGGGAAGTACTCAGCCCCTCACGTCACTCAACAGGGGCGCTGATGGTTGAAAGTTCGCCTTCACGCAGCCGCGTCCAGCTTGTCGAACACCTCCTGCGCAGCGTTCAGCCCGTTGATGGCCGCCGGCAAGCCGCCGTAGACCGCCATCTGCCAGATCGCCTCGACGATTTCCGCACGGGCCGCGCCCGCAGCCAGCGTATGCTCGATGTTGACCTTCAGTTGCGGCCCGGTCTGTCCGCCCAGGACGGTCAGTGCCGCGATGGTGCACAACTGCCTTGTCTTCAGGTCCAGCCCGGGCCGGGCATAATGGCGGCCATAGGCCCATTCAATGAGGCTCTCTGCGAACTCCGGGAGCAGCGCGTCATAACGCTCCGATAGAATGGATTCGAGGTCGGGATTAAGGTCCTTTATCAGCGCGCGGCCGCGCTCCAGTGCTGCTGTCGTGGGAGCTGCTGTCATGGGGAATGCTGTCCTGATTTGGCGGCGCGCCGTGTTCGGTCCGGGCACAGCTTTCGAAGGCCGGATCGACGGGCTCACCCGCCTCCATCCTTCTGTAGAGATCAACCTTGTCGTCCAGGACGTGCAGCGTTTCGGTCAATCGTGCGATATCCGCGGTGACTTTCCTGCGATGGTCTTCCAGCATTCTCCGGCGTTCGGCCAGCGACGCGCCCCCCAAAGACCGCAGCTCCGCATAGCGCAGCCGGTCCCGGATACCCATTCCGGTCGCCTTCAGGCGATCCAGAAATTCGATCCAGCGCAGAATGGCCCGGTCATAGACCCGCCGCCCTCCGCTGTCCCTGAGCGGGCGCGGGATGAGACCTATCTTCTCGTAGTACCGCAATGTGTCGGTGGAAAGCCCCGACTTTTCCGCAAGATCGCCGATACGCATGTGTGTCTCCGAACAGGACGATTTCCCTGACTTACGGGTTGAAGTGCACTCCAGGTCAAGCAGTATTTTCCCGTCTCCCTGCAGCCCCTACTCGCGCCACCCTTTCGGAAAACTACCGCAAGACCCGGCCTCTGCGTCGATTTTGATTGATCAATCAATCAAAAAAACAGCATCATGGTCTTTTGCCAGCTCCGCCGATTTCCGAACCTGAGAAAGACCATTTGACCATGGACCGCAAGAACATCCTGATCCTGATGGTGGACCAGTTGAACGGAACCCTGTTTTCCGACGGTCCGGCAGAGTTTCTGCATGCACCCAACCTGAAGAAACTTGCCGAACGCTCCGTGCGTTTCCAGAACGCCTACACCGCCTCGCCGCTGTGCGCACCGGGCCGGGCCAGTTTCATGTCAGGGCAATTGCCGCGCCGCACCGGCGTCTATGACAATGCCGCCGAATTTGCCTCCGACATTCCCACATATGCCCATCACCTGCGCCGCGCCGGCTACACCACCTGCCTGTCCGGCAAGATGCATTTCGTCGGCCCGGACCAGATGCACGGTCTTGAAGAGCGCCTGACCACCGACATCTATCCGGCCGATTTCGGCTGGACGCCCGACTACCGCAAGCCGGGCGAGCGCATCGACTGGTGGTACCACAACATGGGCTCGGTCACCGGCGCGGGTGTCGCCGAGATTTCCAACCAGATGGAATATGACGACGACGTCGCCTTTCAGGCCGTGCGCAAGATCCATGATTACGGCCGCGGCAAAGTCGACCGGCCGTTCTGCCTGACGGTCAGTTTCACCCACCCGCACGACCCGTATGTGGCGCGCCGGAAATACTGGGATCTCTACGAGGATTGCGACCACCTGCTGCCGGACGTGCCGGCAATGGCCTATGAAGATCACGACCCGCACTCGAAGCGCATTTTCGATGCCAACGACTGGCGCAGTTTCGACATCACCAAGGACGACATCCGCAAGTCCCGCCGCGCCTATTTCGCCAATATCTCCTACCTCGACGACAAGATCGGCGAGATCCTGCATGCCCTCGAGGCCATGCACCTTGCGGATGACACCACGATCCTGTTCGTCTCCGATCACGGCGACATGCTCGGCGAACGCGGCCTGTGGTTCAAGATGAGCTTCTTCGAGGGGGCCTCACGCGTGCCGCTGATGATCGCCGACAGGGACCTCGCCCCCGGGAACATATCAACACCGGTCAGCACCCTCGACGTTCTGCCGACCGTCTGCGACCTCGGCGGCATCGACATGAGCGGCATCATGCCCTGGACAGACGGCACAAGCCTCGTCCCGCTGGCTCAGGGAGCACCCCGCACCGCCCCCGTGCTGATGGAATACGCCGCCGAGGCGTCCTACGCGCCGCTGGTCGGCATCCGCGAGGGCGACTGGAAATACATCCACTGCGAACTCGACCCGCCGCTTCTCTTCAACCTGGCCGACGATCCGAACGAACTGGTCAATCTCGCCGCCGACCCCGCCCACGCACAAACCGCCGTCCGCTTCGCGGAACTGGCCGGCCGCCAATGGGACCTGTCCGCCTACGACGCCGAGGTCCGCCAGTCCCAGGCCCGCCGCTGGATCGTCTACGAGGCCCTGCGCAACGGCGCCTATTTCCCCTGGGACTACCAACCCCTGCAAAAAGCCTCCGAACGCTACATGCGCAATCACATGGACCTGAACGAGGTGGAAGAGGGGCAGAGGTTTCCGAGGGGGGAGTGAGCGCAACGCCCCCTCATTCCAACGGCAGATCGCGATCCCGCACACCCGGCGCTCCGGTTTGAACGCCGCGCTTCCTGACACCCTCCTGTCAGGAGACCGGCAGGAAGTCCGCATTTCCGGAACAAAGCCGCAACCGCCCCCTTTTCTCACACGCGCAACCGGACCATATTGCGCAGATGAACAAGCGCCCCACCAGATCCGCCTCCGACGACACCACCGCCCCCGAAGGCCTCGGCGAAGCGCCGCAGAAGCCCCTGTCCGGAACACCGCTCGGTGGTTCGATTTCCGACTGGGCGGCGGAAATCGCCGAGGAAGCGGACCGGCAGGCACCTACAAAGACCGCAAGGTTGAAAGAGGTCCCGGCGCAAGGCGGAGGCAAGGCCAGCCGGACGCCGGCCGGCAAGGCCGCAAAGAAGGAAAAACCAACCAGGTCGGCCCGTGGCACCTCTATCGGCAAGGCGGACAATGCGCGCGAGCGGGCGGCCGGGGGTCTGAATCCGGTCGCCGGGCTCGACATGTCGCTGGAAGAGGCCGAAAGCCTCGAAAAACAACTCAAGCAGCACAAGAAGGACAACAAGAAAAAGAAGGAAAGCAAGTTCGGCGAGCTGACCGGCAACCAGGGCGCCACCGCGACCGTGGAGGCGCTGTCCGCGCTGATCGAAAGCGGCAATCCGCTGCACAAGAACGGCGAATTGTGGGTGCCGCACCGGCCGGAGCGTCCGCAGAAGTCGGAAGGCGGCGTGCCGATCGTGCTGAAATCGGCCTACGAGCCGCGCGGCGATCAGCCGACCGCCATCGCCGACCTGGTCGAGGGCATGACCAGCGACGAACAGACCCAGGTGCTGCTCGGCGTCACCGGCTCGGGCAAGACCTACACTATGGCCCAGGTGATCGACCGGACCCAGCGCCCCGCGCTGATCCTGGCCCCCAACAAGACCCTGGCCGCCCAGCTCTACGGCGAGTTCAAGTCGTTCTTTCCCGACAACGCGGTCGAGTATTTCGTCTCCTACTACGACTATTACCAGCCGGAAGCCTACGTGCCGCGCACGGACACCTATATCGAGAAGGAAAGCTCGATCAACGAGCAGATCGACCGGATGCGCCACTCGGCCACGCGCTCGCTGCTGGAGCGCGACGACGTCATCATCGTCGCCTCCGTGTCCTGTATCTACGGTATCGGCTCGGTGGAAACCTACACCGCCATGACCTTCGCCATCGAGGTCGGCGAGCGCATGGACCAGCGCCAGCTCATCACCGACCTGGTGGCCCTGCAGTACAAGCGCAACGACGCCGCCTTCCAGCGCGGTACCTTCCGCGTGCGCGGCGACACCATCGAGCTGTTTCCGGCCCACTACGAGGACCGCGCCTGGCGCATTTCCATGTTCGGCGACGAGATCGAGGCGATCACCGAATTCGACCCGCTCACGGGCCAGAAATCCGGTGAGCTGAAAAGCGTCAAGATCTACGCCAATTCGCACTATGTGACGCCCAAACCGACCCTGAACCAGGCTGCCAAGTCGATCAAGGCCGAGCTGAAAGGCCGGCTGGAGGAACTGAACGCCCACGGCCGCCTGCTGGAGGCGCAGCGGCTGGAACAGCGCACCATGTTCGATCTTGAAATGCTGGAGGCGACCGGCTCCTGCCAGGGCATCGAGAATTATTCGCGCTACCTCACCGGCCGCAAGCCGGGCGAGCCGCCCCCCACCCTGTTTGAATATCTGCCCGACAACGCCATCGTCTTCGCCGACGAGAGCCACGTCACCATTCCCCAGATCGGCGCCATGTACAGGGGCGATTTCCGCCGCAAGGCGACGCTGGCCGAATACGGCTTCCGCCTGCCGTCCTGCATGGACAACCGGCCGCTGCGCTTCGAGGAATGGAACGCCATGCGGCCACAATCGGTCGCGGTCTCCGCCACCCCCGGCTCCTGGGAACTCGACCAGTCCGGTGGCGTCTTCGCCGAACAGGTGATCCGGCCAACCGGCCTGATCGACCCGCCGGTGGAAATCCGTCCTGCCACCAGCCAGGTCGACGATCTTCTCGGCGAAGTCCGCGAGGTGGCCCAGAAGGGCTACCGCACCCTGGTGACCACCCTGACCAAGCGCATGTCCGAGGACCTGACCGAATACCTGCACGAGAATGGCGTGCGCGTGCGCTACATGCATTCCGACATCGACACGCTGGAACGCATCGAGATCCTGCGCGACCTGCGCCTCGGTGCCTTCGACGTACTGGTCGGCATCAACCTGCTGCGCGAGGGCCTCGACATTCCCGAATGCGCGCTGGTCGCCATTCTCGACGCGGACAAGGAAGGTTTCCTGCGCTCCGAGACCTCGCTGATCCAGACCATCGGCCGCGCCGCGCGCAACGTCGACGGCAAGGTCGTGCTCTATGCCGACCGCATGACCGGCTCCATGGAACGGGCGATTGCGGAAACCAACCGCCGCCGCGAAAAGCAGCTCGCCTACAACGAAGAGCACGGCATCACCCCGGAAAGCGTCAAGAGCAACATCGCCGACATTCTCGACAGCGTCTACGAGAAGGACCATGTCACCGTCGATGCCGGCTTCGCCGAGGAAGGCTCCCTCGTCGGCCACAACCTCACCGCCCATATCGCCGACCTGGAAAAGAAGATGCGCGACGCCGCCGCCGATCTCGACTTCGAGACCGCCGCCCGCCTGCGCGACGAAATCAAGCGCCTGCAGCAGACCGAACTGGCGGTGGCCGACGACGCCATGGCCCGCCAGTCCGCCGTCGACGACAAGACTGGCGGCTACCGCGGCGACCGCGCCTTCGGCGCCGGCGGCACCAAGGAGGGCGCTTCGGGCAAGAAGAAACAAACCGCCCGCGACAAGGCGCGGGCCGCAAAAGACAAGACCGCCCTGCCCGCCCCCAGCGCCAAGGTGCGCAAGAATTCCCTCGACGAGATGACCGTCGGCCGCACGGAAGTGCCATTGGGATCAGACGATCCGAAGCCGGTGGCGAGGGCAAAAATCGGCGCGGGGTCCTATGAGGATCCGGCGGAAGAAAAGCGGCAAAGAGGTCGGCCGAAGAAGAGTGGACGGCCGGGGCAGTGAAGCGGTCGCTCTGGAAACGACTGACTCCAGAGAGCATGTTGCCCGCCGGCGTTCTCATGCCGGTCGTGTGAGACCAATACGCTGAGGGCCGCGACCACTTTCAATCATTACCGCCGCAGGCTAACCTTCCCCGAATACCAGTTTTTTGGAAAAGTTCATGCACGCCATCCTGGCCATTCTGGGTGCCATAATTGGTGCCGTCGTCGGATATGTCGCGGCCTTTGTGGTCGCCTATCCGATCTTCGTCGCCATAGACGGCCCGGACAGGGACGGCGGCATCGCCATGGGCATCGCTGTAACCGTCGGGCCGCTGATGGCTGTCGTCACGGCGGTCCTTTTCCTCTTCCTGGTTCTGAACCTGGTCAAGCCGAAGGCCCGGCCTGGACGGTAGACAAAGGTTAAAGCGGACATGCCTTCGGCATGAAGAACCCGCTGGGTTCCGGGTCGGCGCGCAGCTTGCGCTGCGCTTGCCCGGAATGACGGCGGTTGGCGGCGTGTTTCAGCCTCTCCACCGTCATTCCGGGCAAGTGCAGTGGTGGTTGGATTTTCGCGCCACCCTCTCCACTCGTCATTCCGGACGGTCTGCAGCGTAAGCTGCATGGCCAGAGCCGGAAGCCAGCGGATCAGCGTGAGCGCAGCGAACTCCGCTTCACTCCAGCCCTGTCGCCGTCAGGTCCAGCCAGTCCGGATTGCTCGCCTCAATGAGATCGAGCTTCCACGCCCGCTTCCATGTCTTCAGCCGCTTCTCCCCCGCGATCGCGTCCTCGATGCGGGCGTGTTCCTCGGCGTAGACGAGGCGGGTGACGCCATGGGTCGTCGAGAAGCCGGAGATCACGCCGTTTTGATGTTCGAACATCCTCCGTGGCAGGTCCGTGGTCACACCGATATAGAGCGTGCCGTTTCTGCGTGTGGCGAGGATGTAGACATGGGCGGGCATGCCACGAGTATTTCGGGTGCGGCGGTGTTTTGCAATTTGGATCTGGTCATGCCTTCGGCATGAAAGATGTGCTGGGTTCCGGGTCGGCACGCAGCTTCGCTGCAGACCGCCCGGAATGACGGTGGTGGGAAATGTGTTTCAGCCTCTCCACCGTCATTCCGGGCAAGTGCAGCGAAGCTGTGCGCCGACCCGGAACCCAGCACATCAGCGTGAGCGTAAGCGAACTCCGTTTCCGGCGAGCTCCGCCTCAGATCCCCTTGAAAAGAACGCCGGCCGCAAGCACGGCCCAGGACGCGATCAGGAGGTAGGTCGTGGAGACGCCGACGGCGGGCACGGCGATGCCGGCGAGCGGCAGGACGGCAATGACGAACAGTGCCAGGGAAATCAGGAAAACGATAAAGGACGGGGGTGTCAGTCGCATGGCTGCCTCATGAAAAATCGATCGATTGAAGAAACTCGGGACGGGCCGGAAAGTCCGGCCGCCTGCGCCCATTCGGAGCGCCGCGGCCACATGAAATGGACCGGTAAGGATTGTCAATGACAGAAGTGCCCTGTGGTCCGCATTCCCGCGCCGCCGCTTTCTTTGGATCCCCGTCGCTCGGCCAAGGCCGAGGCAACTGCGGTCCGGTCGCTTCGCCGCCCGGCCCCCTGGACCGGCCCCCAGAGCGGCCCACCAACCGGTGACCCTCCCCTAAAGGAAGCCATTGACTTCCCGATCGCCGCCGCCAAAGGTGCCGTGAAGCATTCTGGACAGACAGGGACCGGTTTCGAAGGCCCTGAACCACGGACAGGCGATGGAGTTTACCGGTCATCGCACGGGGGAGATATCGATCATGCGTTTTATCTTGACGTTGCTCGTCAGCGCTCTGGCCTGCGGTCACGCGGCCGCGGAACTCGGCAAAACCGGCTTTGACGACTGGGCGGTGTCCTGCAACGCCAAGAATTACTGCATTGCCGAAACAGCGGGCGAGGCCTCCAACGGCGAGGCGTTCCGGCTGAAGGTCGAGCGTGGCGCCAAACCGGACAGCCAGGTGTATGTGACCTTCGATCCGGCAACGAAGCTGCAGACCGGTCTGCCGGCACGGATCGAGATAGAGAGCATCGAAGAGGAAAACTACGGCTATTTCGGCAAGGTGAGCAAGGTCTACAAGGGCAACGAGATGACCTTCGGCGGTGACGCGGACCGTGACCTGATGGAAAAGCTGCGCATGGGCGAGGCGGCGGCCATCCAGATCGAGTTCGGCGGCGCCACCGGCACGCTGACCTACCGGGTGTCGCTGACCGGGATCACCCACGCCCTTCTGAGAATTGACGAGGAACAGGGCCGCATCGGCCGTGTCGACGCCATTGTCGCCTGGGGCGGCTTGCCGGCGGAACAGGACACGCGCATCGCGGCTGCCCCACAAGGTGCAAGTCCTGCCAGACCGCGGCCCGCAGCCCCGGAAGCTCCTCAGGAAGCTCCTCAGGCAGCTCCTCCTGCGAACGACCTGCCGCCGCCAATCATGCCCTCGCAGGACTTGAACAACAGCGGCATCGACCGCGGCGCGCTCGGCCAGGTCTATGCGGTGAGCGAGATCCCGGACTCCATCCAGATGATGGGTTACCGCACGCTCGATTGCCAGCTTGAGGAGACCGTGCCCGCGTTCGGAGCGAAATATTTCGCCGAAGGCGACGTTGAGACCTGGATCGTGCCCTGCCAGATGGCCGACGCCAATGTGCCTTACTACATGGCCATCCACATCCCGTTCGATCCCTCGCTCGACGAATGGAAGGAATTCGAGACCCCGCCGGGCTTCAACCAGCCCAACCACGCGCTGGTCAACAATCTTTTCTATGATCCGGACACGGGCAACGTCACCGGCACCACCTATTATTCGCCCAATTACGACTGCGGCGCCTTCGAACGCCACGAGGTCGAGGCCGAAAGCGGCAATTACACTCTGGTCGAATATCTGGAAAAATCCGGCTGCGACGGCGTCACCGGACCGCCCGAAGGCTGGCCGCTCAACTGGACCATCGACGAAATGGGCGGCTGAGATCGACTGTTCCTGGTGAGCGGCCCTTCCGGTTGTCAGTCGCCGAACAGACCGTGAAAGGTCGCGCATTGCACCACCATGACGCCGTTCATGGTTTGGGCATTCATGTCGATGACGATCTCCGCATAGGCGGACGCCGATCCCACGATATACTCCAGCTCGGTCCTGCAATCATCGAGGCCGCCGTCGGATTCGATCAGGATTTCACCCGCGCCGCCCCCGCCCGGGGCGACCTTCAACGTCAACCCGGCCGGATTCTCGTCAACGTGCTCGAGCATCGTGATGGCAAGAATGTCCTTGCCGGCGATCCGGTAGGTTACGAATTGCTGGTAGGCCGAGGCGGGCACGGCAAGGGCAAGACAGATCAAGGCGACGGGAATGAAAGAACGCATGCGGAGCTCCGGAGGGCTGGGGTCGAAATGGCGCACGGGCGGTATGGAATGCACAGGCAAGGGCAGGTCATCGCCGTTAACCATAGGCGCAATTCCGTTAAAATACCGGGGATATCTGTCTTTTGAAGGTAACACTTAACAATGTATTCTCGACAAGAATCCCGCTGAGTCGTTGAAACCCACCCGTCTTATGGGTTAAAAAAGAATGAACGTATTGCGTATCTCTCACCGGCGGCTCCGGTGAGGAAGTCAGGAGACAGGAATGGGCATTTTCTCGAAAACCTCGCGCCCCGGCGACAGTCAGGAGCAGCAGGTCGAGACCGGCACGGATGACACCGACATCCAGGCCGCCATTGAGACATCCGGTCAGAGCAATGTCGAGCATCTGTCTCCGTTCGCCCTGAGAATGCAGGAAAAGATGAACCAGCTCGACGGTCTGAAGACCCGTGTCGGCGGGCTCAATCAGACCTTCGAGCAGATGGAAGCCTTCGCGGCGGAAAGCCAGACCTCGATCCGCATGATGGCGGAATTCCTGGAAGCATCCCGCACGAGCGTCGAGACCGAGGTCCGGCTGAAGTCGGAAAACGCCAAGATCTCCACCGACCTGCTCGATGCCCATCACAAGGTGAAGACGCTCACCACCCAGCTGGAAGACGCCCAGGCGGAAGTCCATTCCCTGCGCAAGCGCGCCACCGAGACCCGGACCGCACTGGAGACGGCGCGCAACGACATCGTCTCGATCCGCGACAACAACAAGAAGGTCAACGAGGAATACCGCCTCCAGAGCGCCAAGCTGGTCGAAGCCAATTCCCAGGTCTCCGACTTGTCCGGTCAGCTCAACGACCTCAAGGCCAAGTTCGAGACTCTCGAGAAACATGCCGAGGGCCTCGGTTCCGATCTTGAAGCCGTCCGGCACCGGGAAAAGGAACTGCAGCAGAACCTGTCCGAAAGCGCCAAGCTGCTGGAAGACGAAGTCCGCAAGAACAACCAGGCCTCCAGTGATCTGGAATCGGCCAAGCGCGAACTCGGCGAGTTCCGCAACGACAACATCGATCTCAAGTCGCATCTGGACGTCACCAACCAGGAACTGGCCTATGCCAAGTCCCGGCTGGAGGAAGAACAGCGCAAGCACGACAACGAGGTCTATGCGCTCAATGCTGAAATCGAGAACCTCTCCTCACAGCGCCGCATCGGCGCCCAGTCATTGCAGGAGATGGCGCGCGAGAATTCCACTCTCAAGGAGCGCAACCGGGACCTTATCAAGCGCATGCAGGAAATCGAACACCTGCTCGACAGCGCCCAGAAGAACCACGAGAAGGACCGCAACGAGCTGATGGCGACAACCGCCAAGCTGCGTGAACTGAACCTGCGTTACAACTCCGCCCTGACGGACCTGAACCACCAGCGCAATCAGAACCAGAAGTTCGCCGACAACCTGGAAGACCTCATCGAGGAAAACAAGCGCCTGCAGCGCTACAAGATCCAGGTCGATACCGCCAACGAGCAGATCGTTCAGCTCAAGTCGGTCATCACCAACTACCAGATGGCCATGGAAGGCAAGGGTCCGGCGGAAGAGCTCGGCATCACCCTGGGCGTCGATCCTGCCGTGGAACTCGGTATCACCGAGCCGCTGCCGAGAGAATTCGAGCCGATGAACATCGATGCCGACGGCGACGATGGCCCCGATGACGACGCACCGGGCGGCGGCGACGACAAGATCGTCAAACTGCGCGACTAGATCGGCCGAAAGGCATTGACGGACATGACTGTCGAGACAAGGCCCCGGACGCATCGTCCGGGGCCTTGGTGCATCGAAACCGGTCAGAGAGAGACGTGAAGCCGGCGGGCACGGGCCCGCAAACCATCGCAGATGGCGCGCAGCTCTGCCTCGACCGAGCTTTGCTGACGATAGCCCAGCGCGCGGATGCGGCTGTCGTCAAGCAGGCAACCGGCTTCGGCCGGGGACCCGTCACGCACAGGGTGCAGACCGGTGGTCCGCCCCACTGCCCGGAACACGCGGCGGGCAATCTCAAGCGCACTCAACCTCTCTTTGCCCGCCACATTCAATATTGTCAGGGTCTCATCGCCGGGTTCGCTGGCTGCGACACGGCCGATGGCCGCGGCAAGGTCGCCGACCGGCAGAAATTCCCTCTCCCGGACGCCCGCGCCTTCGATCGCCAGGCGCTGGCCTTTCAACGCATCCATGACAAGTCCGGGCAACAGCTGGTCCGGTCGCTGCCCCGGTCCGACCGCATCCGCCGGGCGCAGGATTGTTGCCCGCAAGCCCTCATGTGCCGCCAGCATGACCGCTTCCTCCGCCATGGCCTTCGACACCGCATAGGGGGTCACCGGTTTCAGCGACGCGGTCTCGTTCAAGGGTCCGGTGGAGGGGCCGTAGACCTTGCTGGAACTCACGTGAATGAAGTGCTTCACCCCCTGCTCCCGCGCAATGGCCAGGAGAGTTTCCGTACCGGCCACATTCACGTCGAACATGCGCTGCCGCTCGGCGGAGGTGCCGGCCATGCCGGTTTCCGCCGCGAGGTGAACGACCGTGTCGCAGCCTTGAAGCGCCGCCGCGACATCGTGCCGGGACCGGATGTCGCCGCGCATGACCGGCAGGCCGCCGGCGTCACCGGCCGGGGCAAGGCGGCGAAAATCGGCGGCACGGGTAAAGCCGTCAAGAATCCGCGTTTCGCCGGCCTGCTCAAGCCGGGCGAGATGCCGGAAAACGCGCGCGCCGATAAAGCCGAGGCCGCCGGTCACGACCACCTTGCGCAAGGCACTGTTCTGTTTCGGAGCAAGAGGTGTCTCGCGGGGTTCCATATCGGCACAATTCCTGAAATCTGCAGTATCTGACTGCAGCTTCAGCAGAATTCATGCCAGCGGCATCGCGGGAGATCCTGTCCCGGCGTGACCGGGACTATTCCGGCTCAACGGTGAATTGAAGCGGATAGCCAAGCTTGCCCGCGGCGTCGACCGCGCGTGTCGCCTTTGTTTCGGCAACATCCTTCGGATAGACGGAGACCACGCACAAGCCCTTCTGATGAGCGGTCATCATGACCACCTCCGCCTGTGCCAGATCAAGTCCGAACTCCGCCTTCAGCACCAGAACGACGAATTCCCGCGGCGTGTAGTCGTCATTGAGCAGCAGCACCTTGTACAGCTTCGGCCGCTGCACCTTGGTGGCCTGCTTCAGTCGCGGTTTCAGATCGGTGTTGCTCATGACCACTGGCCCAATACCAAAGATAGTTGACTGGAGAACGCTTGCCGCGCCCCTCGCGCTGCTGTTCGCACACCCTAAGAGCATGCGCGAAACGGCCTCGAAAGGGTCTGCGGCACCCAACAGTATAATGCATCGCGAAATCGAAGAAAACATGACGGTGGCCGTAACGGCACTTTCATGCGGCGGGCCGGAGGCAATCTGCCCGAATTCCGGGTAGTTCCTCCCGTGACAGTTGAGTTGTCCGGCGGAAAATCCGTCGCATTCGGGCATTTCCTCCTGCGCAGCGTCCTTCCGGCAATCCGGAAACGAACGTCATGCGTAGTCTTGTGGCACCTGCCCGTCGTGTCACCACCGGAGGATGACTGGAAAATGCCCCGCTTCGACTTGCCTGACATTCGAAAACCCCTGAGGGCAGTGCTTTGCGGCCTGCTGCTCGCAGCCACTCTCACGGCGACCGATGCGCGCGCCGATCTCGCAGCAGTAGCAAGCTCTGTCCCGTCAGCCGAGCTTGTCGGCAAGGGGCGCATGACCATGTTCGGCTTCAAGGTTTTCGACGCGGAACTCTATGCGCCGGGCGGCACCTACCGCGCAGCCGACCCGTTTGCCCTGAAACTGATTTACCTGCGCAATTTCAAGGGCGGAGACATCACCGAAAGCTCGATCAAGGAGATCCGCCGCCAGGGCGGCGCAACCAGCGGGCAACTGGCCTCCTGGGAGAAGCAACTGCGGCTTATCTTGCCGAATGTCTCCAGGGGCCAGTCGCTGACCGGCGTGCGCACCTCCGGCGGGGCCACGGATTTTTACAGCGGCAGAAGAAAACTCGGCACGATCAACGACCCGGCCTTCACGAAAAAGTTCTTTGCGATCTGGCTGGGCAATTCGACACGCAATCCCCGCCTGAGGGCAAAGCTGGTCGGCGCCGGCGCGTGACGGCCGTCTCAGGTCCGGAGCAGGCTCCGTGACAGGTCAACCGGCGCGCCCGGTCACGCGATCGACCCTTGCCGCATATGGCGTCATGGCCTTTCCCCTGGCCTTTGCCGGGTTGCCGATATATCTGCACGCCCCCGACTTTTATGCCGTGACCTTGCAGCAGCCGGTCGCCGCGCTGGGCTCCGTCCTTCTGGTCCTGCGCCTGATCGATGCCTTGCAGGATCCGCTCATCGGCAGTCTCAGCGACAGATTTCATGACAGGCGCCCTGCAATCCTCGCGATTGGCGCGGTGATGCTGGGTCTGGGGTTCTGGATGCTGTTCCATCCTCCCGCCACGCTGCCGCTGCTCTGGTTCGCGGGATCGGTCCTGGTCTGCACGACAGGCTTCTCCGTGGTCTCGATCAACTACCAGGCGCTGGGCGGGCTCTGGCGGGCGCAGCCCGCCGATCGCACCCGTGTGACCGCCAGCCGGGAAGCCTTCGGTCTAGTCGGATTGCTGATCGCGGCCATCCTGCCGACCGTTCTGGCAAGCGGCGGCAGTCCGGCACGGGCCTTTCACTGGCTTGCGCTCGGATACCTCCCGGTGCTGGCCATCTGTTACGGAGTGCTTGTCCGGTGGATGCACACGGCCCCGCTCACACCACCGGAAGCGGGACGAGACGGCACGGGCTGGTGGACCCTTCTCAGGGACCGCTGGCGCGGGCTTTTCTTCGCACTCACGGGCCTGAACACCTTCGCCAGTGCCGTTCCTGCGGTGCTCGTCCTGTTTTTCATCAGGGACCGCCTGGATGCCGAAGCATATACAGGGCTGTTTCTGCTCATATATTTCCTGTCCGGCGTTCTCTCGATGCCTCTGTGGACGCGCCTTGCACGCGGGCTCGGCAAGGTGCGAGCCTGGCAGATCTCCCTCGCCGTAGCCATCCTCACCTTCAGCGGAGCGGCATTTCTGCAGCAGGGGGATCTGATCGCCTATGCGCTGGTCTGCGCGTTGTCCGGGCTCGCGCTGGGCGCCGATCTTGCGCTGCCCCCCGCGATCCTTGCCGATCACATCGAAGCCGACCGGCGTCAGGGGGAAGCCTCACGTCTGTTTTCGATCATGGCTTTCGTGTCGAAATCCGCTCTCGCTCTCGCAACCGGCCTTGCCCTGCCCCTGCTCGGGCTGTTCGGCTATCAGCCCGATGGCGTGGTCACGCCCGGCCTCGCCTTGGGGCTGAGCCTCACTTACGCAGGCATACCCTGTCTGCTCAAGCTTCTGGCGCTGGTAGGGCTGATCGTGTTCGAAAAAGACCTTGCCCTGAACAGAACCCCCGTGTGATTTTTGGAAATGTCCGTCACGACCGGTAGCACGCCATGACCTTACGACCGCCCGCAAACGCCGGATCCGCCGGCACGGACCCTCTTGCCGCTGCCCTGGAACAGGAAATCCTGAACGAGAAGGCATCGACACTTGCCAGGCTCACCGGAAAGCTGGAACGGGCACTTGCGGGCCTGAAGGAGATCGAGACGGCGGAGGGTCCGGCCGCAGGTGCGTACCAGAAGCAGCTCGCCTTGGCGGGGGAAGCGCTCTGGCACGTCAGCATCCAGCGTGAGTTGTGCGGCTTGCGTGGGCACACCGCCTTTTACGACTTCATGGGTGTACCAAAAGCGGTGCGTCTGCGCATGGGCCCGGCCAACAGCACCCTGAAGTCGCAAGAACCCGGTCAAACGCAAGGGTTGTGACCGTCATCACTTCTTTGTTGATGCCCCCGCGCTACAGCAAGGAACCTGTTGCATATTGAGAGCGGCAGTGGTCTTTTCTGGGGGCAATTTGCAGGATGAAAGAATTTCGGTGGCAATTGGCGGGCTGTGGGGGACAGCTATGGCTCGCCGGCGCGAAGGTTTGTTCCCGTCGCGTCATACACAACAATGGCAGACGCAGAACGGTCAAGATGTGCACGAAGACCCCTCAGCTTAGCTTCGCCGCCCGACTGGCGAGCACATGTCTGCTTGTCGCGATGCTGACCGGCCCGCTCGTGCTGCCGGTCGCATTCATCGGCGACGCGCTGGCGCAATCGGTCCGGGCCGTACCCGAGGGCAACCGGTACCGGTCCCAGCCGAAGATTCCCTTCGCCTCTTCCCGCCGGACCGCCGCCTCGAAATCCTCCTATGATGCCAAGTTCGACAAGGTCCTGGCCGTTCTCAAACGCGACCGGCGCCTGCTCGGATCCATCAAGCGTGTGGCTTCCCGGTACGGCATCGAGCCGATCCACCTGATCGGCGCCATTGTCGGGGAACACACCTACAATTACGACACGCTCGACAGCGCCCAGTCGTATTACGTCAAGGCGTTGTCCTATGCAGGCATCCGCTTCGAATTCGAGCTCGACGGCGAGCATGTCGACACCTTCATCGAGCGCCCCCAGTTCGACCGCTGCCGCAAGGAGCACGTTCAAAAGAGCAGCGACCGGCGCTGGTCCTGCTACGAGAATGTCTGGAACAGCAAGTTCCGGGGCCGCAAGGTCGATGGCACGCGCTTCCCGAAAAAGAACTTCAACGAAGCATTCTTCCAGCCCCTGTTTTCAGGTCAGAGCTTCGGCCTCGGGCAATTGAGTCCGCTCACGGTGCTGAAAATGACGGACCGGGTCGCCCGCCAGAGCAACTACCGGAAGCTGGAAGCCTCCAATCCCAGGGAGGTCTACAAGGCCACCATGGATCCCAACATCTCGCTGCACTACATGGCGGCGATCATCCAGGATGCCATCGCCGCCTACAAGTCCGTCGGCAAGGTCGATATCTCGGGAAATCCCGGCCTGACGGCCACGCTCTACAATCTTGGTGATCCCTGGAGCCGAGCTGCCAGGTTCCGGCGCAGCGGCCAGGCCTGGCCCCGGGAAAACTACTACGGCTGGCTGGTCAACGACCGTATCGAGGATCTGCAAGCCTTGTTGTAGGCCTCATGTCAGAAACGGGTTTGTTTCGCGTTCATGACCGATCGACGAGGCCTGTCCGTGACCGGGCAGGAACGAGACGTCATCGCCGAGCGGCAGCAGTTTTTCCTTGATGGAGCGGATCAGCGTGGCGTGATCGGCGCCCGGCAGGTCGGTACGGCCGATCGATCCGGCAAACAGCACATCTCCCGAAATCGCGAACCTGAGTTCCTTGTCGAAGAACACCAGATGGCCGGGCGAATGTCCGGGACAATGCAGCACGTCGAACTGGCGCCCGGCGATCTCGACGGTGTCGCCTTCCACCATCCAGCGGTCGGGCGTCACCGGCCTCACACCATCGACACCGAACTGCGCCGCCTGGTCGGCAACCCGTTCGATCAGCGGCCGGTCGGCTTCATGCGGGCCTTCCACGGGCACCTTCAGCGCTTCGGCCAGATCGGCGGCCCCGCCGACATGGTCGATGTGCCCGTGGGTCAGGACAATCTTTTCGACCGTGACACCCTGTTTCTCGATGGCTGCGAGAATCCGGTCGATATCGCCGCCCGGATCGACCACCGTGCCGCGCAGGGTGGCCGGGTCCCAGATCAGCGAACAGTTCTGCTGGAACGCGGACACCACGATGACCATCACCTGGATCGGCGGAAAGTCGCTGTCGCCCGGCTCGGCCATGCCGGAATTCTCGTTTTCTTGCGGCATGACTGCCTCCTTGTCGCAACTTTCAGGAGCAGTTCCCGTTACACGAAACTGTAACAAATACGGGACAACGCCACCCGGTGTCGTGTTTCTGTTCACTAGCGGCTTCACCTTGCCGCGTGCATTTCGTACAAGATGAATGGGCCTGTGAGAAGATGCCTTACACAATCGGGTAGCCGGACCTTATGACGCCAAGACTGTTGACACTGCTGATCTCCGCCGCAGCGGCTCTGCTGACCGCCACGGGTGTCATGGCGCAGCCGGGCAGGACGGCGCCCAGTTTCGAGGGGTGGACAGTCGATTGCGGCAATACCGGCGTCTGCTTTTCCTCATCCTTCACCCGCAGTCAGTCTGTCTGGGTCGATCTCCGCATCGTCCGGGACTGGCAGGCGGAAGCCCAGCCTCTCGTACGCCTGACGACCAACACGCCGCTTCCCAGTGAGGGCACCCTGCGGTTCGAGCTTGACGGCGCCGCCATCGAGGCGCTGCCGATCGAACAGCTCCGGGAAATGCAGCCGGCCGTCAAGACACCGGCCGGCTTCCGGCCGCTCGGCGGCGAAGGGTTCTGGTATCCGACCGGCCCGGCCACCACGACCCTTCTGGAGGCCATGCGCACCGGCAGGGAACTGACGGTCCACTTGCCTGCCGCCAAGGACGCCGACCCGGTCGCAATCCCCGTCCCGCTGCAAGGCGTCAAGGCAAGCCTGCTGTGGCTCGACAATCGCCAGAACCGCACCGGAACCGTGTCGGCCATCGTCGCTCCCGGCACTGACCCTGCCATGGATGCGCCCCATGCGATCGCTCTCATGAGTCCCGACCAGCTTCCACCGGAAGTCGCGGCGGTCTGGTCGGCCAACCGCCTGTGTTCCCGGATCGATCCGACCATCTTCACCAGCCTCAATGCCGTCAGGGTGCCGCTGGCCGAAGACGCCTCGCTCTACATCATCCCGTGCGGCGCGCCCACGGCCTACAACAGTCCCTACGTCGCGGTGCTGTCCGGCAAGGATGGCGCGGCCCGGCAGGTCCAAGTCGCGCGCATGTCCGAGAAGGGACCGGTCGCAACCGATCTGATCTACAACGCCAAGTGGGTCCCTGCCGATCAGCAACTGATCAGCTACTTCAAGGGCTCCGGTGTCGGTGAATGCGGCCTCTGGAACCGTTGGGTCTGGAACGGCACCGGCCTCGTGCTTCTGGAGGAGGCCACCAGAACGACATGTGACGGTACGGCACCCGACTTGTCCAATTGGTCAAGCACCTGGCCTCCCCAAAAGGCCCCGAATTAGCGCGCGGCCCAAGGATTTTCTTGCGATTTCGTCTTTTCCGACCTTATGATGATGGGGCAGCGGTTGGAGAGGGATGCGGCAAGTTTGTTTCAACCCGCTCCTGGAATGTTGATCAGGCGCACACCGTGCGCATGAGGAAAGCGACTCGACTGAGAAGGCGGGTGAGATTGGTCGTTATGTGCCATCACGGCACAGAAACTAAGGTGATTTGGTAATGCACGATGGCGATTCGGACCGGAGGTCGCGTGGTCGGCGCGGCGGCAAGCGCGAGTTTGGCGGTCCGCAAGACTTCGGCAGTGACTTTGGCGGAAGCGATTTCGGCGGTGATTTTGGCGGTGGCCGGGACGGCGGCTACCGGGGTGGACGAAGCGGTGAGTTCGGAGGCGGCCACGGCCGCGACGACAGGAATGGCGGTGGCTACGGCGGCAATCGTGACGGCGGCGGCGGCTACGGCGCCAACCGGCAAGGCGGTGGCGGCTACGGCGGCAACCGTGAAGGCGGCGGCGGATACGGCGGCAACCGTGAAGGCGGCGGCGGATACGGACAGCGCGAAGGTGGCGGTGGCTACGGCGGCAACCGCGCGGGCGGTGGCGGCTATGGCGGCAATCGTCAAGGTGGCGGCGGATACGGCAACCGCGAAGGCGGCGGCTACGGCAGCGGCGGTGGATATGGCGGCAACCGTGAAGGCGGCGGTGGCTATGGACAGCGCGAAGGCGGCGACAGCTTTCGCCAGCCGCGCCAGGACGGGCCACCGATGGAACGCGGTCCGCGTCAGTCCGGAACTGTGAAGTTCTTCAAGTCCGACAAGGGCTTCGGCTTCATCACCCCGGAAGAAGGCGACACCGACGTGTTCGTTCACATTTCGGCCGTGGAACGCTCCGGACTGTCCTCGCTCGACAGCGGCCAGCGCATCTCGTTCGAGACCGAGCCGGATCGGCGCGGCAAGGGACCCAAGGCGGTCAACCTGCAGGTTCTCGAGGAAGACGGCAGCGACGCGCCGGACACTTCGCCTGCCGGAGAATAGGCCCTGGCGGGACTGTCTTCGTGACGCAGGATTTTTCCCTTCACTTCAGGGCGCGGCATCGGCTGCGCCCTTGTTAATTTAAGGCATGTCTGCGCAGACACTGTTCACGAAGTTCCGCACCGCCTATAAGGCGCCGTACCGCGACGGTGAACATCCCCCGTTTTTACCAGGTGACTTGATGGCATCAGACGTTCCCTCCTCCCCGATCATCCGTCCGTTTCTGCCGGGCGATCTCGACCGGCTTCTGCAAATCAACAACGCTGCCGTTCCGAACGTGAACGGTCTCACCGCCGAGGAACTGCTGGACCTCATCAACGGCGCGCTAATCTGCCTTGTTGCCGAAATCGATGGCGTTCCGGCCGGTTCCCTGCTGTGCCTTGGCGACGGACTGGACTACGACAGCCGCAATTATCGCTGGCTCAGCGAGCGCGTATCCCACTTTGCCTACACGGACCGGATTTCCGTGGACGCGGACAGGCGCGGCCGCCAGATCGGCGATGCGCTCTATGCCGCGCTGTTCCGGAAGTTCGCCGGAACAGGCAGAAGTTTCATCTGCGAAGTCAACGAACGGCCGCCAAATCCGGGGTCCCTGCGTTTTCACAACCGGCTGGGATTTGAGGAGATCGGCCGCGCCGACCACGGCGACAAGGCCGTCATCTACCTGAAGCGGGCGCCCGAACCCCAGTCCGGCACCGCATCGTGAACTACCGCCACGCCTATCACGCCGGCAATATCGGCGATGTCCTGAAACACATCGTTCTGTCCCGGCTCATCGTCTATTTCCAGCGCAAGGACAAGCCCTTCCGCATCCTGGACACCCATGCAGGCATCGGCCTGTACGACCTGACGTCGGTGGAAACCCAGAAGACCGGCGAGTGGCAACAGGGCATTGCCAAGGTGCTCTCGGCGGATATCCCGGAGCCTGTCGCCGCCCTGCTGGAGCCCTGGCTCGGCGTCGTGCGTGACCTCAATCCGGACGGCAAACTCCAGTATTATCCCGGATCCCCGGTCGTCGCCCGCCGGCTGCTGCGAAAGACTGACCGTCTGACGCTGACGGAACTCCATCCGGAGGATTTCAGGGTCCTCTCGGAGCAGTTTGCCGGTGACCACCAGGTCAAGACGATCCATCTGGACGGCTGGCTGGCCATGGCCGGTTTTCTGCCCCCGAAGGAAAAGCGCGGTCTGGTTCTGATCGATCCGGCCTTTGAGGTGACGAACGAGTTCGACCGTATGGGCGATGCGCTTGTCAGGGCCTTCAGGAAGTGGCTGGGCGGGACCTATGCGCTCTGGTACCCGCTGAAAGATGTCCGGGAGATCCGCCGGATGCACGCAAGCCTCAGCGAAGCGGGCCTGCGGGATGTACTGACGCTGGAACTGAGCACCGGCAGGAGCGGCCCCGACACGAGAATGCTGGGGTCCGGCATGACCCTGGTCAATCCACCTTACACACTTGCCGATGAAATGCGGCTGGTTCTGCCTTGGCTTGCCGATGTGTTGCATCAGGGACCGGGCGCAGGCTGGAACGTTACGCAACTCATCGTCGAATAACGCGGCGACCGGTCACAATTGACCGGATCGGCGCTTGACCTTCCGACCCGCCTCCCCCATCGTCTCCACACAGTCCCCCTTCCGGAGTTTAGCCGTGCGATTTGCCCGTTTCGTCCGTTTGACCCTGTCGGCGCTGACCTTGAGCGCTAGCCTTTCGGCCCCGGCCGTTGCCGACGATCATCGTGTCTATTTTTCGTTTTCCGGCGAAAACCGGCTGCCGGTTTGCACCGCGGCTTCAGTAAAGAGCGCTGTGTCGGGCGCCATTGCCCGGGCCCGCAAGGACTACTACGGCGGCCGCACGATCCTGAGCCTCGACGAGATCAGTGAAGTCGGCTACGGGCAGAACGGTGTCAGCCCGGTGGCGCGCCGGTATTGCCGGGGCAAGGCCGGTCTTTCCGACGGCAGTTTCCAGTCGGTCCAGTACATGGTCGAGGAACACGCCGGCTTTGTCGGTGTCGGCTGGAACGTCGAAGCCTGCCTGTCACCGCTTGACACCTGGCGGGTCTATGGCGTCGGCTGCAGCACCGTGCGCCCGCACTGAGCCGCGGTTCATAGCGAAAGACCTTTCCAGATGTCGCGATCGACCCGTTGCCGGGACTTGCCGGCCTGCCTTCTGACCCTCTGCCTCCTGACCATCTGTCTGCCGATCATGCTGCTCGGCCAGCCCGCCAGGTCGGATGAAGCGGGCGATTTCGATTTCTATGTTCTGGCCCTGTCCTGGTCGCCCACCTACTGCAAGCAGGAAGGCCAGAACGCCAGCCGCCATCAATGCGACGTCAGCAATGCGTTCCGCTTTGTCGTTCACGGGCTGTGGCCGCAATACGGGCGGGGCTACCCGGAAAGCTGCTCCGGTGCGCCGCAGCGCATCGACCGCCGGATCGCCGTGTCCATGGAAGACATCATGCCGAGCCACAACCTGGTGTTTCATCAGTGGCGCAAGCATGGCACCTGCTCGGGGCTGCCGCCCGAGGAGTATTTCGACCTGACCCGCCGGGCCTATGAAAAGATCACCGTTCCCGGCGTATTTCGCACGCTCGACAAGCCGGGGAAATCAGCCCCCGCAACGGTCGAGAAGGCCTTTCGCCTCGCAAACTCCGGTTTGAGTGAAGACGGCATGGCGGTGACCTGCGACCGGGGAGAGCTCGAGGAAGTCCGGATCTGCCTCACCAGGGATCTGGAATTCCGGGCCTGCCGCGAAGTCGACCGGACCGGTTGCCGGTCCGGCAAGCTGACGGTTCCACCACCACGCCCCCGTTAAGTGCCCAGTTAGTCGCCCCAGTAAAACGCCCCTGTTAAACGCCCTCGTTAGACGTCCCAGTGAGACGTCCCCAAATGCCGCCCCTGCAGTTCTGGAGTCCGGACCATGATGATCCTTCGTTCCTCGCCCCCCTCCCCCTTTGGCCGCAAGGTCAAGATCGCCACGGCGATCCTCGGCCTGAAGGACCGTGTCACGGTCGAAGATACCAACACGGCCGATCCTTCCGACAGCATTCGCGGCCAGAATCCGCTCGGCAAGATCCCCGCGCTGATCCTGGAAAACGGCGACGTTCTATACGACAGCGCCGTCATTCTGGAGTATCTGGATTTCCTGGCTGGCGGGAACACGCTCTTTCCCGATGGCGAAGCCCGGTTTTCCGTGCTGCGCGACCAGACCCTGGCCGATGGCATCATGGATGCGGCCATCCTCCGGGTTTACGAGAAACGGTTCAAGCAACCTCAATACCGCGATCCGGCCTGGGATGCCTATCACGGCGCCAAAGTCGAACGCGGCCTGGCATATTTCGAGGAAAGAACACCGGCTATTCCATCGACCCAGGCTGACGTTACGGCCGGCACACTGACGCTCGCCTGCGCCCTTGGCTACCTCGACATGCGCTTCGGCGGCGACTGGCGACAGGGCCATCCCCGTCTGGTCGCCTGGCTGGATGCGTTCGAGGCTGCGGTTCCCGCCTTTGCCGACACGAAGCAACAGCCCGCTCCCGTGCCGGACGACGCTGCCGCGGAGCTGCGATAACCCGCCAAAAAAACCCGCTTTCATGGAAATCCATGAAAGCGGTCGGCTTCATGTGCGCAGTCTCACCTCGAATTTTCCGTCGATCGGCCAGTTGATGCCACATGAGGCGCCGCCGTCCACCCTGATCGTCTGGCCCGTCAGGAAGGCGGATGCCGACGAGATCAGAAAGATCGCCGTGCCGACAAGGTCGTCCACCCGTCCCATGCGTCCGAGCGGCGTCACCGTCTTGTTCCAGGACTGCAGGTTCGGGTCCGACCAGAGTTTTTCGGTCAGATCCGTCAGGATAAAGCCCGGCGCCAGAGAGTTCACCCGGATGCCGTGACTGCCCCATTCCAGCGCCAGCGCGCGGGTCATGCTGGACAGGCCGGATTTCGACATGCCGTAAGGCGCGACCTGGGCGAGCGAACTGAAAGTGGACAGGCTGTCGACGTTTATGATGCAGCCTTCGCCCTGCCGGATCATCTGCTTGCCGACGGCCTGCGCCATGAAGAACGCGCCGCGCAGGTTGATGTCCATGATCTTGTCGAATTCCTCGGGGGTATAGTCCACCGCCGGCTTGCGGGTGTTCACGCCCGCGCAATTGATCAAGGCATCGATCCGGCCGACGTCGGCAACGACCCTGTCGACACAGGCGGCAATCGTATCCGTGTCGCTGACGTCACAGGTTTCGAAGGTCATCCGGTTCGCCGCCGCAGCACAGGCGGTCCGCAAGGTTTCCTCATCGCGGCCCGTGATGATCACCCTCGCATAGCGCGCAGCCAGCGCCCCGGCCATCGCCAGACCGATCCCCCGGCTGCCGCCCGATACCAGGACGATCTTCTCCGATACGTCGAAAAGCTGTTCGGTCAATTCATCAACTCCCGCTACGACCGGCTTCTCAGGCCGGTGTTTGTTGCACCGAACCCGACGGTCAGTGGCTGTCGTGCGGCAACATGTGCCTGACCTTCCGGTAGGACGTCGCCATTTCGAGACAGCCCCTTTCGGCAAGCTGGCCGACATTCGCTCGGTAAAGTTCCTGCCAGGGTGTCTGGTTCTCAAGATCCGGCGGCGACCAGTTTTCGCACCTTGCGGTCCGGTCTGCCTCATCGACCAGAGCGTCGAGTGTGCGGCTGTTCAGGTCCAACCGCACCGTGTAACCGTTCTTGAGCAACGCCAGCCCGCCACCGACCGCGGCTTCCGGCGATGCGTTGAGGATCGAGGGGCTCTCGGAGGTGCCGGACTGAAGGTCCTCCGGCGTGAAGCCGTTGTTCTGATAGCGCTCCAGATAGAGCGCCGTCATCGCGGAATTGTTCGGATTGTCGAACCATTCCTGCGACCTTGATTTTAATTTGGCTGAATACCGTGAGCGATAGTCGTCCATTGCCGCCTTGCCTCTGTCAGCTGTCGGACGCCGTGGCGGCCTCCTTTTCGGAAAACACGATCCTGATGTTGTCGATGGCCCGCCTGAGATGGTCTCTCATTTCTCCGGACACCTGCTCCTTGTCCCGCAGGCGCAGGCCCTCGACGATCCGGCCATGATCGATCATCGCCTTGTCCCGCGCAGACCGGTCCCGCGCGGACAGGAACCGGACGCGCCACAGCCGTGAGTGATACTGCTTGTGGGTCTTGATCAGCGACGTGTTCTTCGTCGAGGCGACGATGGCCTCGTGAAACGACATGTCGATCTGGAAGAACTTGATCTGGTCAGGTTCCTCCACATTGGCGAGCATCATCCGGTGCTTTGCCTCGATCCTGTCGATTTCGTCCTGGCTGGCCGCGTCGCAGGCACATTCCCCGGCCAGTCCCTCCAGCGCCGACTGAACAAGCAGCAGATGGCTTACCTCGACAAACGAAGGATTTGCCACGACCGGACTTTTGGAAGGTGACATTTCGATCAGCCCCTCCGACTCCAGTACCAGCAACCCCTCGCGCAAGGGTGTCCGGCTAACGCCGAGCGCAGCCGCGGTCTCGCGTTCCGGGATGTTTTTCCCCGGCGGCAACTGCCCCAGCAGGATCTGTTCGCGCAGGACATCGGCGATTTGTTCGCCGAGCCGCTGGCGCGGCAGGGATGGAAGGTCGATCATGTTGTCTTGTTTCAATGCCACAGGCGGTCTCAACAACGGTTCGGGTTTCCGGCATTGACGAAGGGTGTCCATCAATGCCTTTATCTGCATTTGGTATACCAAGCAAAAATTTGCAGGTATAGCAATTATTGACATGTCCGCGCGTTCTCTTTAGCTGTAGAATTCGGGACTGCCCGCTGACCGGGAAAAACGGCACGGGCCCCGCGTTTTCCTGGGAGGGAACAACGGAACTGGGAGGAAGAGATCATGAAATTCACAAGTCTGGTGGCCGTCGCCGCCTTGTCCGCCGGGATTGCGACCGGCGCATCTGCAGCCGACTTCAATCTTCGCATACAGACGCATTACTCACCCGAAGCCGTTTCGGGTAAGCTCGCGCAGGAATTCATCGACAATATCGAGCGCATGTCCGGTGGCCGTGTCGAGATCGAAATGTTCTGGTCGTCGGCCGTCGTCGCGACCGTGGAAGGGTTCGACGCCGCTGCGACCGGCATCCTCGACGGCGAAATGCATGGCGGCGCTTACCAGACCGGTAAAAACCCCGCCTTCCAGTTCGTGGGCGACCCGATGGGCGGCTACGACACGCCGTGGGAGCTGTACAGCTTCTACTATTTCGGTGGCGGCAAGGAGGCTGCGAACGAGTTGTACGAGGCGCACAACATGCATCTCGTCGGCTGGTGGACCGGTGGTCAGGAAGCCATGTCCTCGTCGCGGCCCATCGCGGGACCGGAAGACCTGAAGGACTGGAAATTCCGCTCGCCTCCCGGCCTAGAAACCGAAATCTTCGCCGAACTGGGTGCATCGCCGATCGTCATCGATTTCACCGAGGTGTTCACTTCGCTTGAAACCGGCATCATTGACGGTGCCGATGCATCAAGCCTTGCGAACAATGTCGGTCTTGGACTTTATGACATCGTCGGCCACGCCACCTATCCGGGCTTCCACTCCATGCCGGTGGACCATGTAACCTTCAACCTCAACGTCTGGAACAGCTTTCCGGACGACATCAAGGCGATCATCGAAACGGCGACCCAGGCCCTGGCCTTCAAGACGTCGATGTCGATCCATATCGCCAACGAGGAAGCCGCTGCCACGCTGAAGGAACAGGGCGTGAAGCTCTATGACTGGTCGCCGGAAGACCGCGCCGAATTCCGCGCCGGCGCACAACGTGCCTGGGACGGCTGGGCCGAAAAGACGCCGGAAGCCAAGGCACTGGTCGAGGCGCACCGCGCATTCCTGCGCAGCATCGGAAAAATCCAGTAAACTTGAACGCTTGGAAAACGTGAGACCTGAACGGGCCCTTCGGGGCTCGTTTTTCTCGCTGGGTCGTTGAAACGCAAGGGAGGGCGGTGTGTCTGTTCAAGCGGAAAGCGTATGGCTGGGGCCCGCCAGAAAACCGGTCCGTATCATCATGGTGACCAGTTTTCTCGGCGCCGTGGCGATTGTCCTCGGGCTGATCCTGGGCGGATTGTTTTTCGGCGCCGAATTCGACATGAAGCAGGTCCTGTCGCCGACGCAGACGCCGACCGTGCTCGCGATGCTGATCCTGGCAACGATTGCCCTGCTTTCGGCCGGCATCTATCTGTCCGACACGCGCGGTGTGATCGAGTCCGAGCCCTCCGGTTTCTTCGACATCGTCAGTCTGATATGCGCCCGCCTGGCCATGATGGCGACCGCCGGCATCGTGCTGGTCATGTTCTTCGAAGTCATCTCTCGCTATGTTTTCTCGAAACCGACACTCTGGGCAAATGAGCTGTCCCTGTGGATCGCGGGCATCGTTTTCCTGCTCGCGGGCCTCTATGCGATGCAGCAGCGCAGCCACATTCGCATCTTCATCATCTACGACCTGTTTCCCCGCTGGCTCCAGAAGCTTTCGGATGTGATTTCGGTCTTTCTGATCTGGGTCTTTACATCTTTGCTGATCTGGGGCGGCTACAACGAGGCCGTGGCCAAGTTCTTCCGGTGGGAAACGTTCGGAACCGCCTGGGATCCGCCAATTCCCGCCACCATCAAGCCCGCGATCCTGATCATCGTGCTTCTGGTGGCCATCCAGGCCCTGTCCAACCTGATCGCCGATTGGAACAAGGCTCCGGAAGTTCACCTTCCGGTCGACGAAATTGACGAGCATGAGATCGAACTCATTCGCAAGAATTTGGAGGGCTAGCCGAATGGACGTCGGAACGATTTCACTACTCCTGCTGCTCGGCCTGTTCCTGCTGCTGGCCATGGGCATGCCGCTTGGTTTCGCTTCGGCCACCCTCGCCGGCGCTGTCCTTGTGCTGAAATTCGGACCGGACCTGCTGTTCCGGGATTTCGGGCGCGGGCCTCTGGCTGTCCTCGGCCAGGCGATCTACCGGCAGATGACGAATTATGTCCTGATATCTGTTCCCCTGTTCATATTCATGGCGGCGCTGCTGGAACGCAGCGGCATCGCCAAGGACATGTACTCCTCGCTCAACGTGTGGCTCAGCCGGACCCGGGGCGGCATTGCGATCGTGACCTCGATCATGGCCGTGATCATGGCGGCGATGTCCGGCATCATCGGCGGGGAAGTCGTCCTGCTCGGGTTGATCGCCCTGCCGCAGATGCTCCGCCTCGGCTACAACCAGAACCTCGCCATCGGCACGATCTGCGCCAGCGGGTCGCTGGGCACAATGATTCCGCCTTCAATCGTTCTGATTTTCTATGGCCTTGTCACGGAAACCTCGATCAAGGCGCTGTTCACGGCCTCGTTCCTGCCGGGTTTCATGCTGGCCTCGTTCTTCCTGATCTACATCATCGTCCGGACGCAACTGAACCCGGACCAGGCGCCCTTGCCCGAACCTGATCCGAACGACCCGCCCGGCAAGGAAAAAGCGTTCCTGTTTGCCGGCTTCATGACCGTGATCGTCCTTGCGACCACAGTCCTGCTGCTGGTGCGCACCCTGTTTCTCACCGCCACCGGAGCGAATGCCGTCACCGAAGGCGTTGACCCGGTCACCTGGGGCATGGTGTCGGACCTGCCGTATCAGGCCGGCATACTGATAGCCGGGTTCCTGCTGATCGCATTCGTCTTCGGCCGCGACAGGATCCGGCTGGGATGGGAGATGGGCAAGGGCCTCGTTGCCCCCCTGGTCGTCATCGGCGTCGTTCTCGGGTCGATCTACGGTGGCATCACCGGCATCACCGAGGCCGCCGCGATGGGTGTGGTCGCGGTCTTCGTGATTTCCGTTCTGCGCGGTGAAATGAGCCTGAACGTTCTGCTGGACTCCCTGATGCGCACGATGAAATCCACCGGCACCATAATCTGGGTAACGGTGGGCGCCGCAGCGCTCGCTGCCGCATACACGCTCGCCGGCGGTCCGGCCTATGTCGCCAATCTGATTGTCGGAACCGAGCTGCCGACGATGGGCATCATTCTGGTGATGATGGTGGTCTTCCTGATCATGGGGATGTTCATGGACTGGGTCGGCATCGTTTTGCTGATCATGCCCGTCTTCCTGCCGATCGTCCTGGCAATGCCCGTTGAGGAACTCGGCTTCCTCGGCAATGTGGAGCCCAAACACGTCGCAATCTGGTTCGGTGTGGTGTTCACCATGAACATGCAGGTCAGCTTCCTGTCGCCGCCCTTCGGCCCGGCAGCGTTCTATCTGAAGTCGGTCGCCCCGCCACACATCTCGCTGACCGACATCTTCAAGGGCTTCCTGCCCTTCATCGCCATACAGCTTCTGGCCCTGCTGGTCCTGCTGACATGGCCGAACCTGGTCTCGGTGTTCCTATGAGGTCCGGCTCCCCGACAGGGAGCCGCGCCCGCGTGCCTTGAGGAGCCGGCGGCCGCTGACCATCGCCTGACCGAAGTCCTTCTGTGCCATCAGGAACGCGGGAACCAGGAGCAGCACGAGGAACAGGCCGAAGCCGAGCCCGTAGGCCAGCGTGATCACGGTGGGCAGCAGGAATTGCGCCTGACGGCTGGTTTCGAACAGCAGCGGGGCCAGGCCGAACACCGTCGTCGCCGTTGTCAGCACCACGGCACGCAGACGGTCGCAGACACCGTTCACCACCGCCTGGCGGAACGGATGGTCCCGGGCGTATTCGTCGATCGTCGTGACCAGCACGATGCTGTCGTTGATGATGATCCCCGCCATGCCGATAAAGCCGACCACCGAGAACATCGACAGCGGAATGCCGTGGAGGTAATGCCCCCAGATCATGCCGACGCAACCAAAGGGGATGATCAGCATGATCATCAGGGGCCGAGTCCAGGATTCGAAGATCCAGCACAAAACCAGATAGATTCCGGCCAGGCACAGGGCAAAGCCGATCATGGCATCCGACAGGAAGGACTGCTCCTGCTCTGCCAGACCGCTCATCTCGCTTTCCACATCGAACTCCGAGGCAAGCTGAGGCAGCAGTTCGTCCTGCAACAGCGCCGTGACCCGCGCGGCCGCCTCCGGATCGTCCTCCGAGACGTCACCGGTCACACGCAGGGTTCTCAGGCCATCGCTCCGGCGCACGGAGGCAAAACCGTAATTGCTGTCGATCCGCACGATTTCGCTTAAGGAGACATAGGTGCCCGCATTCGTGCGCACCCGGGTCGTGTACAGGAAAGAAGCGTCGGCTTCCTCGTCGGGCATCAGCACCTTGACCTTGGCCGTTCGTCGTCCCACCGGAAACTCGGCGACTTCGATGCCCTCCAGCCGGTTGCGCAGGATCTTGGCGACATCGTCGGTCGTGAAACCGAGCGCCTCGCCTCGCGGCGTCAGCGTCAGGCTGAGCTCCGGCTTGTCGTAGGAAAGTGTGTCCTCCAGCGCGCTGACGCCGTCCAGCGGCGCCAGCGACTGCTTGAGGCTTTCGGCGGCTGCCTTCAGGTTCTCGGTCGCGCTGCCATAGAGCTTGACGTCGATCGCGTCACCGCCCGGGCCTGAGCGCTCCCCGCGAACGGCCAGCGTTTCCAGCAAGGGCGGCTTCCGGATCTCTCCGCGCCAGTCACCGATGAACTGGAAGGCGGAATAGGGGCGAAGATCCGGGTCCAGAAGTTCGATCGAGATCCCTCCGAGCTGGTCGACATCCTTCGTGTCGGCCCCGCTCAGGCCACGCCCGGCGGTGGCGCCGACCGTGGACAGGGTAAACAGAACCGGTTCCGCCCCGTATTCTTCCGCGTAGCGCGCGTTGACGGTATCCAGCGCCCGTTCCATCTCGGCGATCATCGCCTTCGTGTCCTCACGCTCCGCTCCCGGCATCATGGCAATGCTGGCGGACACCACGGCACGCTCCGGCGCATTGAAAAACCGCCAGCGCACGCTGCCGTCGAAAAACAGCGACACGGACAGGGCAAGGATCATCACCGCCAGACCGATGGCGGGATAACGCAGCTGGATGACCCGGCCGATGCCCGGTCTGAACGCGGTTTCCCGGAACCAGACGAACCCCCGGTTGAAGGCCCTGTTGGGCCAGTCGTACCAGCGCGGTTTCTTGCTCGCGGACAGGGCGTGGTTCATATGCGCGGGCAGGATCAGGAACGATTCTATCAGGCTCGCGATCAGCACCACCGCAACGGTGAACGGAATGTCGGCGACCAGGCTGCCGAACCGCCCTCCGATCGCGGTCAGTCCGATAAAGGCAATCAGGGTGGTGATCGAGGCGCTGAACACCGGCGCCGTCATGCGCCGCGCCGCAAGGCTCGCCGCCTCGGCCGGCGAATGGCCCCGCCGGTGCAGGAAGTCCGCGTGTTCCCCCACCACGATGGCGTCGTCCACGACGATGCCGAGGCAGATGATCAGCGCAAACACGGAGATCATGTTGAGGGTCAGCCCGAAGGCATACATCAGGCCGATGGTCGCCGCCATGGCCACGGGAATACCGGCAGCAACCCAGAAGGCGGTGCGCGACGACAGGAACAGGAACAGGAACGCCAGCACGAGACCGAGCCCGAACGCCCCGTTCTCGATCAGGATGTCCATGCGGTCGATGATCGCCTGGGAGCGCGTGTTGGTCAGTTGGACCACGACCCCCTCGGGCAGGGTCCCCTGGAACTCCGCGGTGATCCTCTCGACGGCGCGCTGGATCGCAATGGTATCGCCCTGCGCGCTCCGGTCGACCCGCAGCACCACCGCCGGCATGCCCTTGTGATAATAGGCCCGTCCGCTTTCCACACCCTCGGTCACGATGTCCGCGACGGACCGCAATTGCAGCTTTTCGCCCTGGGAAGGGGCTTTGACGACGATCTCGCCGAGTTCCTGCTCGGAGCGGCGCGCCTGTCCGGTTCTGAGCCGGGCACCTCTGCCGCTGATATCACCGGCGGGTGTGGTTTCCATCTCGGCGGAAACGGTCTCGGCGATTTCGGCGAGGGTCAGATCATGCCGTACCAGCATGCTTTCACCCACATTGACCCGGATGATCGGATCCGCCAGACCCTGGATCGACACCCGCGTCACGTCCTGCCGGAACAGGACCGTCTGCAGATCCTCCGCGAAACGCGCGAGCTGATCGATATCCACCGGGCCGTAGATGACCACATCGGTGACCCGGTCCCGGTAGACGCTGCGCGAAATTTCCGGTTCCTCGACACCTTCCGGCAGGCTGGAACGGGCCTGGTCCACCGCCGCCTTGACCTCGTCCGTGGCCTGGCCCATGTCCCAGCCGTCCTCGAACTCAAGTTCGATGCTGGCCTTGCCCTCGCGGGAGATCGAGGTTGCCTCGTCAACCCCGTTGATCGCCAGCAGCTGCGGGCCGAGAATCTCGACCACCGACCGGTCCATGTCCTCCGGCCCGGCACCGGGCCAGCTGATCTCGACATCGACTTCCTCGCGCACGAAATCGGGGAAGAACTGCGTTCGGATCTGTGTTCCCGCCGCCACCCCGCTCAGCAGCATCAGCGCAAGCAGCAGGTTCGCGGCGGTCTTGTGCCGCACCATGTAATCCAGCAATGAAGCAAATTGAGAGCCGCCAGGAGAACGCATTTCAAAACACTCCACAGTCAGTGCGAAAACCCGAACCGGGCGGCCTAGCCGCTGCGGCCGGACCGTTGTTCAAGACGATCGATCAGATCCTTGGGCACCATCGGCTTGTTCAACAGGGCAAGCAGACGGGCCTTCCGGTTTTCAGGAATGTCGGACGTGGTCAGCCGGGCGATCAGCGCGGCACGCCTTTCCGGCTCCAGCGCGACCAGATCCCCGGACGGGCGCGGGGCGTCCGGTTGCGGCTCCTGCACCGAAACCGGCGCGCCGTCTTTCGGAGCTTGCCGGCCGTCGTCGCTCCGCCTGGTGGTGACCTTCAGGCCGGTTCCAAGCTGCGGCAACCGCTCGCGCACGTAGTCGGCGCCAAAGGGAACATCGGCCAGCACCACCTCATTGCCCATCCGGCGCAGGACCGTGCTGCGGATTTCCTCGATCCGGTCCCCCTCTCCAACCACGAGAAGTCGGCCGTCTTCCGTGACGGCGGCGGACGGTACGAGCGCGACATCGTGCAGGGGCGGCTCATTGACCTCGACCTTGACGAAGTCTCCGGGACGCAGCACCGTTCCCGGCTCGATTTCCAGGGATGCGAACAGCGTCCGGCCCGCCTCTCCCTCCGAGACCACCGCCGCGGACCGGTCGACCCGTCCCGGTACCTCGATCGAGCGTCCGCCGAGTTGCAGCATCACGTTGACCGGCGCCTTGATGAGCGAACCGCTGTCGTCGAGAAGGCGCGAGAATTCGCTGGTCGACAGCGAGAACCTGACTTCCAGCGCTGCCGGATCGATCAGTTGCGCCAGGGCTTCGGAGGCACTGACCCGCCGGCCGAGCGTGGCGTTCACTTCGGAGAGATAGCCGTCGAACGGTGCCGTGAGGGTCGTCTCGTCGAGCACCCGCTGCGCGTCCTTCAGCGCCAGTCTGGCGCGTTTCACGGTCAGGTCCATGCGCTCGATACGCTTGCGCGCGGTGATCACCGCCTGCAGCCGGTTGCTCAGGGACTGCTCCAGCGACGCAACGCCCAGTTCCTCGGCCTCGACCTGAACCGCGGTCGAATAGCCCTTGTCCTTCAATTGCCGCTGACGCTCCAGCGCCTGTCGGCGCAGCTCAAGCTGACGGCGCGCGGCTACAAGTTCCTGCTCGGCGCCGACAATGGCCTCCTCGGCTTCGGCTTTCTGCGCTTCCGCGTCCGCAAGGGCCGCCTCGGCGTCCAGAACCAGGAAATCCGCATTGGCCGGATCGATCCGCAGGAGCAACTCGCCTTCGGCAACGGCGGCGCCGTCGCGAAACTTTGCGGCGACATCGACAAGCCGGCCTTCGGAACTGGCCCTGAGCTCAAGCGTGCGCCAGCTTTCGATCTCGCCATAGGCGGTCGTGACCGGAGCGACGGTCTGCGGAGTGAGTTCGGCGACATTGACCGAGTAGCTGCGTTCCCGGGCAGGCCGCTTGCGCACCGTCTCTTCCACGGTCATGACCCCGTAGAGCCGGTAGACGCCGAACCCGGCAAAGCCGATCATCACCGCCATCAATGCCAGACCCACGAGCCCGCGCACCAGGAACCGCATACACCTCTCCCACCGAAACAGAGCGCCGCGCGCTGTTCGCACGCGGCCCCGACGAATGCGCACGAAAAAAACGCGCCTGAATCACATCGCTCAAACTACCATGCATGTAAGGCGAAATTCTGAAAACCTTGTAACCACTTGTAACAAAAAACCCGGCACCTTTCGGTGCCGGGCCTGTTGCCAAAATCGCCGGTCAGGTCAGAACTTGTAACCAACCCCCATCCGCACCTGCGAATTGTTGAACTCCGAGCTGACACCCGTTCCGTTCAGGTTGAAATCCTGGCTGCCGAAGTCCTGGTAGACGTACTCGAGCCGGGCGCTCACGTTGTTGGTGATGGCCGCCTCGGCACCCGCACCGACGGTCCAGCCCAGCGCTGTCTTGCTGTCCTTGTCGCCGGCCCCGGAGAGTTCCAGGTCGGCCAGGGCGAGGCCGCCGGCGCCATAGACCATGTATCGGTCGAAGGTATAGCCGACGCGTGCCCGGATATTGGAATTCCAGTCCGACTTGGACGTGACGTTCAGGCCGCCATTGCGGCGCGAGTCTTCCAGGTCCGTCAGACTGAAATCGGCTTCCGCGCCGAGAACCATATTCGGCGTGACCTGGAAATTGTAACCGGCATAGAGACCGCCGGCGACGCCGTTTGCGTTGGTGCCCAGACCGGTATTGCCGGATTCGTTGGCGAAGTTGCCGAAGGCCCAGCCGAGGTTGCCGCCGAGATAGATCCCGGACCAGTCAATGCTCTGCTGCGGAGCCGGAACCGCCTCGTAGGCCGGTGCCGGTGACTGGGGCAGATCCGCGGCCAGTACCGGTGCGGTAGCGGCCGTTGCGGCGGTCAATGCCATGCCAGCAAGTGCAAGACGTTTCATCAAAGATACTCCAGATCCACATGACTCGTTATCAGATAGCCGGACAGGCCGGCCAAGTGCGAGCAGGACGGGCGTCACGCGTCCCCACTCTCCCCCTCAGGCGAGATATGGGGAGTGTTTGTGGCGGATCAGGATTGAGATTTGGGAGTTTTGATGGCAAATAACGGCAACAATCAGACAGGTTCAATGGCCCGTTAAGACCATTGCAATTTGCACGTTCCGTCGCCATCTGCCGGGTAGAAAGATCGTTGTCCCCGCCTTTCCCCGGATCAATCTATTGCGTATAAGGCGCCCAACCGGACTTGGCTCCCTTCCAGGGGCCGGGCACGTCGATCACACCAGACCGGAACCGGAACTCGTAAATGCTGTTTGACTACATCAGCCTCGCAGGCGGACTTGTTGTTCTGATTATCGCAGGCGATGTCTTGGTCAGAGGGTCTGTCGGGGTAGCGCAGCGTCTTGGAATTCCCAATCTGGTCATCGGCCTGACCATCGTTGCCTTCGGAACATCGGCTCCGGAACTGGTCATTTCCCTGAATGCCGCCCTGGCCGGTGCCGGCGGCATCGCCATCGGCAATGTGGTCGGATCGAATATCGCCAATGTGCTTCTCGTCCTGGGCATGCCCGCCCTGATCGCGGCAACGCCCTGCGGAGAGACCGGCGCGACCCGCAACGCTCTCTATATGGTCGCCGTCACGCTTGTCTTCATCGCCCTGTGTTTCTTCACCCCCATCGGCTTGCCGGCGGGGCTGCTGTTGCTGGCTCTTCTGGGCGTTTTTCTGGCGGCCTCGACGATCGTGGCGCAGCGCCACCGCAAGGAGCAGAAGGCGATTGCCGCCGCGGCCGCCGGTGCCGCCGTCGCGACTGCAGACGCCGCCGACGGAGCCGACGATATGCTGGACGATGTCGAAGACGTTCCCGATTCCCTCTGGATCGCGTTTGTCTATATTGCTCTTGGCATGGTCGGATTGCCCCTTGGCGCACATTTCACGATCACCGGCGCAACGTCCATCGCCTCGGCCTGGGGCGTGAGCGAAGCGGTCATCGGCCTGACCGTGATTGCGCTCGGCACGTCGCTTCCGGAACTCGCCACCACGGTCATGGCGGCCATCCGCCAGCACGGCGCGGTGGCCATCGGCAACGTCATCGGATCCAACATCTTCAATCTGCTCGCGATCATCGGCATCACCGCCGTGGTCGTTCCCATCGATGTTCCGTCCGAAGTGTTGAAACTGGACATCTGGGTGATGCTGGCCTGTGCGCTAATACTGACGGCGCTGGCCGGTTTCCGCGTCTGCCTCGGCAGGATTTCCGGCCTCGCGATGACCGCCGCCTACGCCATTTACATCGCCACGGTCTACATGTTCGGGCATGCCGCCTGAGCATCACACCCTTGCACCGGTAACAGCGGATCGCCCCGGGCCTCTTTCCTGAAGGCCGATTGACGCTTAAATGTCTGCCATGCAGGACAAAACCGATTCTCATAACGAGGGTGCGCCCGAGCCCCAGGAAGACGCGGCAGCCGTGCGCAAGGGCGTGGAGGTCATCGCCGACGAGGTCAGGCGCCTGCCCAACGGACCGGGCGTCTACCGCATGCTCGATGAAGACGGCCTGGTTCTCTACGTCGGCAAGGCGCGCAGCCTGAAAAAGCGGGTGACCAGCTACACCAGGCTTCAGGGTCAGTCCAATCGCATCGGCCGCATGATCCTGGCGACGGCGGCGATGGAATTCGTCGTCACCCGGACGGAAGCCGAAGCGCTCCTGCTGGAAGCCAATCTGATCAAGCGGCTGCGCCCGCGCTTCAACGTGCTGCTGCGGGACGACAAGTCCTTCCCCTATATTCTCGTGACCGGAGAGCACCCGGCACCGGCCATCGTCAAGCACCGGGGCGCCCGCAAGCGCAAGGGCGACTATTTCGGGCCCTTCGCCTCCGCCGGAGCCGTCGACCGCACGATCAACGCCCTGCAGAAAGCCTTCCTGATCCGGACCTGTTCGGACAGCTTTTACGAAAACCGCACCCGCCCCTGCCTGCAGTACCAGATCAAGCGCTGCGCCGGCCCGTGCACCGGGGAAATCGATCCGCAGGACTACGCCGGTCTCGTCTCGGAAGCCAAGGCGTTCCTGTCCGGCCGCAGCCAGCTGATCAAGAAGCAGCTCGCCGAACAGATGGAAACGGCGTCCGCGGATCTGGAATTCGAGCGCGCCGCCATTTACCGCGACCGCCTGTCGGCCCTGTCCCACGTCCAGGCCCATCAGGGCATCAACCCGCAATCGGTCGAGGAAGCCGATGTCTTCGCCATCCATCAGGATGGCGGCCAGAGCTGTGTCCAGGTTTTCTTCTTCCGCACCGGCCAGAACTGGGGCAACCGGGCCTATTTCCCGAAGGCCGACAAGTCCCTTGAGGAAGCCGACATCCTGGAAAGCTTCCTCGCCCAGTTCTATGACGACAAGCCGGCGCCCCGCCAGATCCTTCTGTCCCATGCGCTTGAAGAGCAGGACCTGCTTGCGGAAGCCCTGAGCGAACGCACCGGCCGCAAGGTCGAGATTACGACGCCGAAGCGCGGCGAAAAGAAGGACCTGGTGGACCACGCGCTCACCAATGCCCGCGAGGCCCTTGGCCGCCGTCTGGCGGAAACCTCCAGCCAGGCCCGGCTGCTGAAGGGGGTCGCCGAAGCCTTCGATCTCGCCGCTCCGCCGCGCCGGATCGAGGTCTACGACAACTCCCACATCATGGGCACCAATGCGGTTGGCGGCATGATCGTCGCGGGGCTGGAAGGGTTCAACAAGGGGCAATACCGAAAGTTCAACATCAAGTCGGAGGATCTCGTTCCGGGCGACGACTACGGCATGATGCGCGAGGTCCTGTCCCGGCGTTTTTCGCGCCTCCTCAAGGAACACGCCCGCCCGGAGAAACCGGAAACACCGGAAACACTGGAGCCGCAGGAGGTGGCCGACGGCGATGAAGCTGGCGAAGACCTGCCGGCGGCCACGGACATGCCCGCCTGGCCCGATCTGGTTCTGGTTGACGGCGGCCAGGGACAGCTCACGGCCGCGCGCGAAACCCTGGAAGGCCTCGGCATCACCGACGTGCCTCTTGTCGGGATAGCCAAGGGGCCGGACCGGGATGCCGGACGCGAGAAATTCTTCATTCCCGGACGCCAGTCGATCATGCTGCCAGAGCGCGATCCGGTTCTTTATTTCGTCCAGCGCCTGCGCGACGAGGCGCACCGGTTCGCCATCGGCAGCCACCGTGCCCGCCGCAAGAAGGACATCACACGCAATCCGCTGGACGAGATCGCAGGCATCGGCCCGACCCGCAAGAAGGCCTTGCTGACGCATTTCGGCACCGCCAAGGCGGTATCGAAGGCCGGACTGGAGGATCTGGCGGCTGTCCCGGGCATTTCCGAAGCCATGGCAAGGCTGGTCTATGACCATTTCCATGAGTGAGGCCGGCTGATGGGGCTTTCCGGACCGGTGCTGCTCCCCGCTCCTCGATGGCCCGCCCCGAGCCTGCTGCAAGCTTTGCCCACGGACCCGGGTCGCTTGTGCTATGCACACCGCACCACACCGTATGCCGGAAACGCCAGCCATGCCGCTTGACCCCCACCCAAGATCGCGATCCCCGCTCCAGGCCTGTCTCTCCTTCGCGGGCTGGTGCGGCAACCTCGGCGCTGTTGCGGTCTGCGTCCTGGGCCTGTCCGCGTTTCTGGCACCCGATTTCTGGCTCGCGGACAACATGAGCTTCTTTCTGAGGCAGTTTCTCGCAGCCGGTCTGGCGGGCTGCCTTGCCGGAGCACTCGGCCTTCTGGTCCGTCATCGCCTTGCCCGGGTCTACCGCCTCCTCTGCTGCCTTGCGCTGGCGGCGCTGATAGGCCTTGCCGGACTGACCGGAGCCCGCACGCTCGCCAACACCAGGCCCGCGGCTCCGCTTGCGGCGGGCGAGCCTCCGCTCAAGATCGTCTCCGTCAACATTGAACGCCTTTTCCTCGGCGACACGGTTTTTCAGGAGTTCCTGGAAACGGAACGACCCGATGTCATCGTCCTCCAGGAAGTGCTGTGGGGACTGCAGGAACGCCGCTGGCAACGTCTTGGCCTCAGCGTCGGAAGCGCGGGGGAACACGGCTTTCCACATCATCTCAGGGTCGGAGATCTCGGCGGCCTTGCCGTCTATTCCCGCTTTCCGATCGTCGAGACGGACTCGCGCATAATCCAGGGGGACCTTCCGACCGGCGCAAATGTCTATTACGACGCCGACCGCGAGGTGCTGTCGCTCACGCTGGACACGGGCGCAGCGCCGCTGCATCTGGTGGCCATCCATCCGGACAGTCCGCGCACCGAGGCACGCTGGCAGAACAAGCGCAGCTATTTCGACGAGGTCGACAGGATCGTCGACGGGCTCAAGGCCGGCAACGGTGACAACATCGTGGCCATCGGCGACTGGAACAGTGCACCCTGGTCCGCCCGGTTCCAGGAAACGCTCGACCGCAACGGCCTGAAGACCGCCTATCCGGACGGCTGGCCCCAGACCACCCGCTTCTTTTTTGACTACCGCCTGCACTGGATCCTGGGCGCACCGGTCGACCAGTTCGCGGTCTCGAAGGACATTCAGGTGGTCGATGTGCGTCTCGGCCCCGACATCGGTTCGGACCATCTTCCGCTTATTGTCGAACTTGGCCAGACCTCGCTTCCGGCCAATTGAGCAAATGGCTGTGGTTTCAACCGAAAAGTGTTTGAGCCGGCGCCCGGATTTTTGAAGACTGGCCGGACCTTGAAGACCGATTCCCAGTAAGAAGCGCATGGCCAAGCTCTATTTCAACTATTCCTCGATGAACGCCGGCAAGTCGACGGTGCTGCTGCAGGCCGCCTACAACTACCAGGAGCGCGGCATGACCACGCTCCTCATGATCGCCGCCTTCGACAACCGCGCCGGCAAGGGCCGGATCGCCTCCAGGATCGGGCTCGGCGCCGATGCGGACATCTTCAACGCCAGGGACAATGTCTACGACCATGTCACCAGGGCCCTCGAAGCGGGCAGGATCGATGCGGTCCTCGTCGACGAAGCCCAGTTCCTGACCGAAGACCAGGTCTGGCAACTGGCCAGGATCGCCGACGAGCTGCGCATTCCAGTGATGTGTTTCGGCCTCAGGACCGACTTTCAGGGCAAGCTCTTCCCCGGCAGTGCCGCCCTGCTCGCGCTTGCCGACAATCTGAAGGAAATCAAGACCATCTGCTGGTGCGGCCGCAAGGCCACCATGGTCGCCCGGCTCGACGCCGACGGCCGCATCGTGGAAGAAGGCGACCAGGTCGTCATCGGCGGCAACGAGACTTACGTCTCGCTGTGCCGCAACCACTGGACCCGGCGGGAACTGGGATGAGCCAGGACCGGCAGCATTTCACGCTTGTTCCGGAATTGCACCGTTTCTGATGTCGGGTGTTGGGTGGAGAGCAAGCGAAGGTCCGGAGAGGGCGGGATGCGGGCATTTGTTGCGGGTGCGAATGCATCTCGGTCTCAAGGCGGAAGCGGACTTTCGAGTCCGCATTCCGGGTTGGTGCCAGGAAATAGGACACGTGGGGGGAGGAGTATGAATTCGCCGCCCTGTCGTATGAAACCGAAATGCCAGCTCACTCTGGTTGCTCTATTTTCGGAAAGGCCTGCGAGTAACTTTCAAGTTTTCGCGGTCGTTTGAAGTGCTGAACGACATTTGGCCGACTTAGGCTTGTAAATTGAAGCAGCATCCTGGATTCTAGAGCATACTATACAAATCCCGAGAGCGCTTGGCGCTGAAGCGGGTCAAGTAAGGCGCGCGCACCGAAAATGACTATGACCTTTGACGTTGAGAACCAGAACGAGCTCCCAATAGAAGAGAACTTTGTGGAGCAAGCTGAATATATAGATCGAGCGAAGTTTCTGGAGCTTTCAGCGCAGCACCCCGATGAGGTGAGTATTCTGAAGAAGTTAATGGGCGGTGGCGCGAAGCTGCTCATTGGGCCAAGAGGGTGCGGGAAGAGTACTCTAATGAGAAAAGCTTTTTTCCACATCCTTGAAAGCGGCAAAGGCAACGCGATTCCCATCTACGTCAATTTCAAACTGGCTTTGAAGCTAGAGCCCTTTTATGTGAATGGTCCGAATGCAACCTACTGGTTTAAAGCCTGGTTAGTGCTGAAAGTACTTTTGGCAGTATGGGAAACATGGGAGTTTGAGGACGACATTATTTTGCCCTCAGAATTTCCACCAAGAGAGAAACTCAACAAACTTATTGATATTTTAGAAGCCAGCCGCGCCGAAGATGATCAAGTCAACAATTTTAGTATCGGTTTTTTGACTGAAATTATGGACGACCTCGCAACCGAGAACAGTGCAAAGCGAGTTGTCATTCTGATCGACGATGCGGCGCATTCATTTTCGGAAAAGCAACAAGAAGACTTTTTTGATTTCTTTAGGGCAATTAAGTCGCGGACAATCTCTCCAAAAGCTGCGGTTTATCCCGGAATAACTGCCCATTCCGCAAGCTTTCATGTCGGGCATGATGCAGAGCAAATTGACGCGTGGGTCAAGCCATCAGGGCAGGAATACGAAGATTTTATGTTGTCTTTGGCAAACAAGCGCTTTGTAGGTACCAACATTGATGTGGTCTCTAAAAATGAAGAAGATATTCGCTTTCTAGCGTACTGCTCTTTTGGAATTCCGCGAGCATTTCTAGGTATGCTCAGGTCGATTTATAACTCTCAGGAAGCGTATAAGACAACGGACGGTACTCTCAACAAAACCGGCATCCTACGCCTGTCTAGATCTGGGCGTGACATGTCGCATGCCGTCTTTGACTCTCTTTCATCCAAATTGCCGTCCTATGAAAGCTACGTGACTAATGGCGCGAAGATTTACCAAGCAATCCTTTCACAAATAAAAGACTACAATCGAGGCAAGGAGCTAGAAAAACAAGGCTTGCAGTTTGCTATTCGCATGCCAATCGAGGCTGATATTGAGAAAGTATTCGGCTTTCTCCAGTACTCAGGATTAATTATGCCGTCCGGGTCGATACTAAAAGGTGAGAAGGGTTCGTTTCAGCATTATCATGTCCATACAGGAGATATAACCGCGGAAAACGTGATTGTGGGGCAAAGAACTAAGTCGATCGCTTCATTCTTGAAGGTCATTCGGGCAACCAAGCATCAGGCTTGGCCTCGGTTGACTTCAGCGGCTCTTTTGGAAGTAGCAGAAACCAACGCCAACGACTTCACCCTAACACTGCCAGTATGCCATGTGTGTGCCTCTCCGAGGAGCAACCCAGAGGCGAGATTTTGTTCGAATTGCGGAACGCAACTCAAGCCCTCCTCTGCATACGAGGCATTGGTGGGTCAGCCTATATCTGTATTGCCAATCTCAAAGACGCTGGAGAAGCGCATTCGAGACCATTCCAATATTCGAAAGGTTCGAGATATATTGCTTGACGTGGATCGACAGACATTACTAGGCATTCCCTATGTCGGTAAAATTCGTGCACAGCAGATTGTCGGCCACGCCGAAGAACATGTGTCATGACACTGAACATAGAAGATTTTGCGAATGGAGCCCCCGCCTCAAGTAGTATCGGCTCAATAGACGAGTACTTAGTCGAGACTGACTACCCCAACCCGATTGACGCATACATTTTGTATTCAAGAAGTTTATTAAGGTACGGCACCGCAGATCGGCTTGCTGAGAATAAACATCTTGGTGGATTACTTCTTCTGGGCTCAGTATCAGCTGCAGAAGCCTATTTTCGATCCATATTATCATTGGCTTTGGAGGCTTGTCCTATTTGCAGGCAAGTTTCGGCAGAAAAGCAGATAAATTTGGGAGGAGCACTGTGGCATGGCCACGCGGAATTTAGGCGAAGTGCATTTGAACACATGTCCTTCAGCTCCAAAGAAGAGCTAAAGAAGGCAACGCGCCAGTTCATTAGGTTTGACCTGAGAGACGCAAAGTTCAAAGGGCCGCTGGATCAATTCGAATTAGTTTGTCATCTCAGGCATGGGCTCGTCCATAACGGAGGCACTCTACCCGGGCGCAATGCGGTCCAAATTGAGGCCAAAGCCTACTCAAAACCAGTACGGATAAACGTGAGCTTTCGTCTCTTGCAGAGAACCATTGAGGCCGTGGACACGCTGGTTTTAACTCTTAATCGTGAACTCTTCGCAGAAATGTGCAAAAGATGGGCCGTAGATTGGAGGCAGCGCGCCGATTGGGATCCTTCAGCTGAAGATCGGGCGTTCCGGAAATTATGGTCGGCTTTTACAAGCAATGAACTTATTGGGGCGCGGACCGGTCGATCAGCATTCTCGCGCAGTCGATGTATGTCGCAAGTGCGAGATTACTATAATCTCTGAGCCGTTCAGTTTTTCCAGCGTCAGGGTTATCTAGGCAGTTATGAAGAATTGCCTGGGGCTGCATCAATTAGCATGCGAAGCGTAGGTTCGGTCTGATAAGGTCGCACTGCAGCATGTCGCGTAACTGATGAATTTCAGCTCCGGACCGAAAAATACATTTGGCCTAGTTGGTGTGAATGTCTCCTTCAGCAGCCTAGTGTCCGCAAGCAGGCGGTCACTTGCCGGCCCCGTTGCGGTCGTTCATCGGTTCCGCAGCGAACGCCCGCTTCCCGCCCACTTTAGGCCTTCGCTGGTCTCGCAACGAACGGCTGCTTTAAGGCTCGGTTCGAGAGCTGCACAATAGCTGGAACAGCGGCGCATTGCTGCCGTTCAGTACACTCTCAGCGAAGGTCGGTTTTGACTCAGAAAGGAGACTGCCGGGAATTGCGCGCCTTCTCGCAGCAAAAAAGATGACCCCAGCCAACGTAAAATCAATTCAATCTGTTCAAATAACCTGACGCAGAACCGCTTCCAGACATTGAGAAAAAGACGTCGTTATCGCGCTCAGCGCTGTTTGACTGCGTCCGAACTCTGTTCCTCAGAGCCTCTGCTGTAATGGACACCCCAACCTCAAGATTAGAATGGTGTTCACCAAGGCTTGGATCAATCAGGCCATGCTGGTACCGGTCGACAAGCGCTTCAGGGAGATCAACCAGCCAGAAGTTTTCATCAGAATGGAACGACAGAAGGATCTTGTATGGGTCAACCCCGTGTTCTTTGATCATCGCCTCAATCAGAACCATGCCGTCATCAGGTGAAAGGCCGACCTCCTCGCGAATGGCCTGGGGGGCTGCCGTGTATCTGTAGGCGGGTGACGCCCTGCGCGGCAGTCGAAAGAACAAGGGTGGCTTTTCAAGCAGGCTGGGGCAGAGAGCACCAATTTTTTCGATGAACACCTTTCCGACGCCGAAATCGTCGCCATGAAAGGCAATCATGTGTTCAACCGATTTGTAGGCAATGTGTTCGTGCCCAGCGAATTCGGCGGAATTCGCATCACCGATCCAAACGTCGTTCTGGTAATCGACATCCAAAAGCGTGAATTCACATCCGGTGATCCCGATGCTGAAATTCCATTGGTGCTCAAAAAGACGATTTGCGTCTCCCGGATTGCGCATCAGGATCTTGATCCCAATGACACCAAATGGCGCTTCGCGTGAGATCATCTTTTGAACGGCGCCGTCCTGAATATCAAAGACAGTGGAGGTGTTCCACAAGTCGATGAGATGAGACTGGAACTCTGCGCCTATCGTATCAATCAGTCTTTCAACGCGGCCCTTGCTTGGTGACACATCAGTCTCCGGTCTCTGTTTGGTCACTCATTCCAGACCAATATATGTCATCTACGCAGTATCAGTAACTCCCTGCCTTTCAAAAAAGCGCCCCTGAAGAGGTTTGGTGTGTCCGACACATCAGACCTTCATTCGACCCGCAATGAACGGCTGTTCCACGTCCAACTTGTGAATTCAATCCGTCTGCGGTGAATGACGGCTTTCGGGAGCAAGGGGAAAACCGACACATGTCCGATATGCGTGCGCGGGATGCTTCAACAATTTCAAAAAGGATCGGCGTTGCGTTGTTCTCATGATCTCATGTGAACGCGGGCTGGTCGGGGCGACAGATCAGCGGCGCCGAGATCTGAAGATGTTTTTCAAAACCCCGGTTGCGACCGCCAAGAACGTTGTTTCAATTGAGGGCAAGACCTCAATCGAGCGGAACCAATCAGCGCTGGCCGATCCACAAACCGCCCCGCTTGCTTTCCGGGAGCTCAGAGAACTGATCCGCAACTGTCCACCAATGTCATTTGGTGAGACCCTGCGTCAGTTGATGGACACGTTCGTCAGAGACGGATTTTTTGATCTGGGCGAGGTTGCAGGCAAAATAAATTTTGGGGCCAGAACCATTCAACGCAAGCTTGCCTGCGAGGGAACCTCTTTCACACACCTTTTGGCGAATGCGCGGCGCCGATACGCTGAAGAACTTCTGACCAAATCCAACTTAACAATTGCGGAGTTATCCCTGCACTTGGGTTTTTCCTGCCGGCAACGCTTTATCCGAGCCTTCAGGTCATGGGCCGGTATTAGCCTAGGACTGTTCAGGTTGAAGGTTCAAGAACGAACCTCGGCAGATAGGAACAGTGCCATCAGATGGGTTCTTATTTGTTGAGGTTGGCATTAGAATTCGCTGCGAATTGAACGACTGACCACCCACCGCAGAAAGCAGACGTTTGTTTCATGCGTTTCTGGGTTTTCCGGAGACGCCATTTCCATTAAAGCTCCAACGGTCTATCCCGATCAACCGAAAGCGGTGAGATGAACGACGCAGCGACCGAGATAATTCTGCACAACTACCCCCAATCGCCTGTTGCCGAAAAGGTGCGCGTCGCCCTCGGTATCAAGAGGCTCTCCTGGCGGGACGTGGAGATACCGAGGCTGCCGCCAAAACCGATGCTGACCACGCTTACCGGCGGATACAGGAGAACGCCGGTCATGCAAATCGGAGCAGATATATATTGTGACAGCCAGTGCATTCTGCGCGAGTTGGAACGCCGCCATCCCGCATCCTCCTTTATGCCTACGGCAGACGTAGGTCTGATGTGGTGCCTCAGTCGTTGGACCGACGGGGCGCTTTTTGATCTCGCAGTCAAGATCGTGCTGGGTTCAGCTGGAGAGAACCTTCCAGCGGATTTCGCCGAAGACCGCGGCCGGCTGTATCTCGGTGAGAACTGGGCAGAAGGTTTGAAGACAGCGAACACCCAGTTGCCGCATTTGGTCGCCCAATTGCGTGCGCCACTGTACTGGCTGGACACGATGCTGGCAGATGGCCGGCCCTTTTTGCTCGGAGATGCACCAGGGGCGATCGATGCCCAGATGTACCACGTGGTCTGGTTTGTCCGCGGTCGCTTTTCCGGCGGTGAGGCTTTGTTGTCCGAGTTCACCAATCTGGTTCGATGGGAGACGAACGTTCGCGATCTGGGGCACGGCTCATCCAGCAGTATGTCACCCTCAGACGCAATTGATCGGGCCCGGGAGCAGGCACCTGTCACTGAGCCCCGGGTGATGCCCAATGACCCACAAGGGCTCAAAACTGGCATGCCCATAACCGTTAGCCCGGATGTGGACGGCGGTGAGCAACCGGTCGAGGGAACCGTGGTCTATGCCGACGCGGAAACGATTGCTGTGGAACGCACGGGCGATGATGTGGGCACGCTGTGTGTCCATTTTCCACGCGCCGGCTATCGGATCTTGCTCGTCTGAAGAGCTTCTATGCCATCCGATTGAATTCCATCCCTGGTTCCAAATGCCGCGAACGACCCAGTTGCGCCTTCATTTCGGACACCGGGCTATCAAAGCCGGAGACCCGTCATTCGCTGCGTTCTGCACGAGCGGCAGCTATGGGCCGGAATCGACACCTCGTCCTGGGCCGATCAGAGTCAGTCAAGCCCTATCAGAGCACGTCATTCGGCCCATCTCCTTCGAAGACAGGTTGTCGCCGCGGAGACAATATTGACCATCCAATCAAAAATACTCCATGACAACTCTTGCGCGAATTTTGATAACCTATTGGAAAAAAGAAAATCTATGTGCGAGCAATGCGCGCTGGTTTTCGACCCTTGATAGCTTTCGCTAGCTTAGCCTGAACCTGTTTGGTGAATTTGATGCTGAACGCGCCTATCCGACCGCCCGGTTCGAAGTAATAAGACTGTTCTGGGAAGTCGGAGTTGAACTCGTCACAGATCACCCGAAGACTGAGGTGTTCATCGAGCCCGGCCCGCATTTTTTTTCGATCTGCGGAACTTCGATGAAATGAGGGCCTTCCGCCCTTCGGTTTCGCTGCGGCCGGCTTGCCAACTCCATAGATACGAATAGTCCCAGACATCGCCCATGCTTGGTGTGCCCTGTCGATCAGTCATTCTCGATACTGTCTTCCAGCGCCGAAAGCAGATCACTGGAATCGGCATCGGACAGTTCAGTCACGTGAACGGCTTTTCTGGTATCCGTCTTCTGCTGAATGCGTTCGAACTCTTCGATCGTCAGCATGACGAAGCGGGATTTTCCGTGCCGTTGAATGGCAACAGGCTCCTGGGCCGCCGCTGCGAGGACATCCCCGGTCTTGTTCGCAAGTTCTGTCGAACTGAAAGCACGCATGGCAGCCTCCCATTGGGTTTCGATAAAATCACTATATTAGCTAAAATGGGTAAAATAAACATTTTCAAAGCGAGATATCTGCGTTTCCAAAAACTGTTGCGGATAGTCAAATGACCGCTCCGGCCCGGAAGGAGCCCACCCTTTGTCAGCACGAAACTCCCCTCGCCTGAACCGCCTGCTCGCCGCTATTCTCCATTGCCGCCGCAAGGCGACCAGGTCGTCATCGGCGGCAACGAAGCCTGCGTCTCGCTGTGCGGCGACCACTGGAGCCGGCGGGGGTTGGGGCAGGACGCAAGCCCCTGCAAAACCTCTCCCTTCACTTGGTCTCCTCACGCCCGGACATTGGGAAAACAGGCAATCTTTTTACCGCTCGCGAATGTGTTAGTTTGCCCGCGCGGCGCCGCACGATGGTGGGCAGCCGTCACTGAAGGGGACAGGCATCCGGCACGCGCGCAGACGCGAGCGGGATGCTTCAACAGTTTCAAAAAGGATCGGCGTTCCGTTGTTCTCATGATCTCATGTGAACGCGGGCTGATCGGGGATTACAGGGAAAATTGGGGTCAGCACATGATCAAGGAATTTCGCGATTTCATTGCCAAGGGCAATGTCATGGATCTTGCCGTCGGTATCATCATCGGCGCGGCATTCACCGCCATCGTCTCAAGTCTTGTCGGCGATCTCATCAATCCCGTCATCGGGCTCGTGCTCGGCGGGATCGATTTCACGTCGATGTTTGTCGTTCTGTCCGGTGATGTGCCCGCGGGCACCAGCCTGACGGCCGCCCGTGAAAGCGGCGCGGCGGTATTCGCCTACGGCGCGTTTCTCACCGCCTGCATCAATTTCCTGATCATCGCCTTCGTGGTGTTCATGCTCGTCCGGACCGTCAACAACATCAAGGCCGCCGCCGAGAAGCCGGACGATGTCGAACCCGAAGTCGAAACCGGTCCGTCGGAACTGGACATCCTGATCGACATCCGCGACCAGCTCCGCGGCGGTGCGGGTCCGTCCAGGTAACAGCCGCCGTCAACATCGGCCCGGCGGCCGTCCCGGCCGCCCCATACCTTCAGGCCCCGCGCGGAACAGGCGCCGGGCCGGAAGGTCTTGGGGGCAGCCGGGCGCCGCCATCCTGCCGTCCGGCGATTGCCGGCCGGACGCAATTCAGCCCATCTCGCCTTCAAGCGCAGCTCACACCTTGAAGCCGCGCCCGCGCCCTCGTAAAAGGGGGCACTTGGATCAGCAATGGGTGACACAATGCTCGGCAAGATTTTCAAATCCCTGTTCGGGTCGTCTGCGGAGGGCGGAAAAAGCAGCTCCGAGGCCGTCACGCTCGACTATGACGGCTACATGATCATCGCGGACCCCCAGTCGGCCAATGGCCAGTATCAGGTCTCCGGCCGGATAGAGAAGCAGGTCGGCGAAACGACGAAGGTGCATACCTTCATCCGCGCGGACACGCTGCCCGATGCGGAAGGCGCGGCCGCCGAGATGATCCGCAAGGCGAAAATGTTGATTGACCAGCAGGGCGATAGCATATTCGATTGATGCTGCGGTCAGTTGGACCACACCGGCGATGCCGCCCTGCAGCGCCCCCAGGCGCTCCGGGTGCGGGAAACGGATGCCGGTGGCTGCGCTTGCCCGCCACAAGCACCCTCGCTCCGCCTCCTATGCGAAAGCCGACATGAAACGAAATATTGTTCTGAGCCTGCCCAATCTTCTGACCTACGGGCGCATTCTGGCAGTCCCGGCTGTGGCATTCTGCTTCTATTTTGAAGGCAACACCGCCCGCTGGATCGCTCTTGGCCTGTTTGTCATTGCCGCGATCACGGATTTCTTCGACGGTTATCTGGCCCGCGCCTGGCAACAGCAGTCCGCGCTCGGCCGGATGCTGGACCCGATCGCGGACAAGTTGCTGGTCTCCGTGAGCCTGCTGATGCTGGCCGGCGACGGCACCATCGGCGGCTGGTCCATGATTGCCGCCATCATCATCCTGTGCCGCGAGATCCTGGTGTCGGGCCTGCGCGAATTCCTGGCAGAATTGCAGGTGTCCGTCCCGGTGACCCAGCTTGCCAAGTGGAAGACCACGGTGCAGCTGATCGCCATCGCCTTTCTTCTGGCAGGCCCTGCAGGCGATACGGTGTTCGCCTACACCACGGATCTGGGGCTGGTCGCGCTTTGGCTGGCTGCTATCCTTACCCTATATACGGGCTACGACTATTTCCGCGCGGGCATCGGTCACCTGATCACCGAATAGGTCGCTGCTCCGCTACTGAACACCTGTCACCGGGAGGCCTCATGAACATTCGCTATTTCGCCTGGGTCCGCGAACGGGTCGGCGTCGAGGAAGAAACCATCGAGGTTCCGGCCTCCGTCGCCACCGTCGCCGACCTGATCGCGCATCTGAAAACGCTCGACGAGACCTACGCGGCCGCCTTCGACGAAGAGGACGCCATTCGGGTGGCGCTCGACCAGGTTCATGTGGAGGCTGATACCGTCCTTGGCGACGCCAGGGAAATCGCTTTCTTTCCACCGATGACCGGCGGCTGACCCCATGACCGTCACCCCGCTTGTTCGTGTCCAGCTAGAAGACTTCGACGCACAGGCCGAAGCAGGACGCCTGACCGAGGGCCGCAGGGATGTCGGCGCCCTGGTCACCTTCACCGGTCTCTGCCGGGACGAGGCGGGAACCCTGAGCGCCCTTGAACTGGAACATTATCCCGGCATGGCCGAGGCCGAACTTGGCCGTATCGCCGACGAAGCCATCAGCCGCTGGCCTCTCACAGGCCTGACCGTGATCCACCGGCACGGACGGATCCGGCCCGGCGAGAACATCGTTCTGGTGATCGCCGCCTCCTCGCACCGCCGCGCGGCCTTCGAGGCGGCCGATTTCCTGATGGATTTCCTGAAAACCCGCGCCCCGTTCTGGAAGAAGGAACACCTTGTCCAGGCCGAAGACGGGACCGGGGAAGGCGACGGCAACCGGACCAGCGCCTGGGTGGAGGCCAGCACGAGGGACAGCGCGGACGCCGACCGCTGGACCTGAAGACGTCAAGAGCGTAAACTGAAGGCCTTTCCCGCCGCGATCCGGCCCCGATCCGGCAACTTCCCCCGACGATGCATCCTTCGGCTTTCCGGCCGCCATCCTTTTGAATTGGTCCCGAACCCGTGACACACGACAGTGACTCCCCTCATGCGGACACGGCGCGATCCGCCGCAGACCAGGCTTCCTCCGGCGGCAATGCCGAAATCCTGCGCGAGCCCGGAATTCCGTTCACGGAATTTGTCGCGATCATCGCCATGATCATGGCCCTGAACGCCATGGCGATCGACGTGATGCTGCCGGCCCTGCCGGCCATCGGCGATGCCCTGAACATCGTCGAGGAAAACAACCGTCAGCTGATCCTGCTGTCCTATCTGATCGGGTTCGGCGGGGCCCAGCTCTTCTTCGGGCCGGTCACGGATGCGTTCGGACGGCGGCGCATCCTCGTCGGCGGCCTTGCCCTCTACAGCCTGGGAAGCGTCGCCGCGATTTTCGCCATGGATCTGGACACGCTGCTGGCCGCCCGTATCCTGCAGGGCATCGGCTGCGCGGCGGCCCGTGTCGCCGCGCTGTCCGTCGTGCGCGACTGTTACAGCGGCAGAAGCATGGGCAAGGTGATGTCGCTCGTGATGATGGTGTTCATGGCCGTGCCAGTGATCGCCCCGTCGATCGGCCAGGCGGTGCTGCTCGTCGCCGGCTGGCACTGGATTTTCGCCCTGCTGCTGTTGTCAGGCGTCGCGGTCCTGATCTGGTCGGCGCTCAGAATGCCGGAAACCCTGCCCCCGGAAAGTCGCCGGCCGATGGTGCTGGCCACCATCACCAGCGCCTACCGGACAGCGCTGACAACCCGCATCGCATTGGGCTACACGGTTGGGACCGCGTTCGTCTTCGGCGGGCTGTTTTCCTTCCTGGCCATGTCTCAGCAGATCTTCGTCGACATCTTCGGTCTCGGCACCCTGTTCCCGATCGTCTTCGCCGCAGTCGCGGTCACTATGGCCGCCGCGTCTTTTACCAACGCCCAGCTGGTGGAAGCCATCGGCATGCGCCGCCTGTCCCACGGCGCTGTCGTAATCTACACCGTCCTCGGTCTCGCTATTGCGCTCGTCCCCGCCTTTGGGCAGGAAAACTTCTGGCTGTTTCTGGTACTGGCAACGGCGGCCATGACCAGCTTCGGCTTCGTCGGGGCCAATTTCAACGCCATGGCCATGGAGCCCCTCGGCGCCATCGCCGGGACCGCCTCCTCCGTCATCGGCACCATCAGCACCCTTGGCGGCGCGCTTCTGGGGTACGTCATGGGGCAATTGTTCGACGGCACGACCCTGCCCCTGGGCCTTGCCTTTTTCCTCTACGGTCTTGGCGCTATCGGCTGCATCCTTTATGCCGAGCGCGGCCGGATGTTCAATGCGCAGCACGACAAGTCGGCCACCGGCTGACACCTGCAGGCAGGCTCCGGCCCGCCTGCGTTTCTGGCGGTGTTTGGCGGTGTTTGGCGGCGTCTGGCGATCACGCCCCGATTTCGATACCGATCTTGCCGACAAAGGATTTGTCCAGAAAGGCTTCCTGCGCCTTGCGCAGGTCCTTCAGAGGATAGGTCGCGGCCACGACCGGACGGATATCCCCGGCCTCGATGTAACCGACCAGGTCGGTAAATACATTCGACGCCTGAAGCGTGCTGCCGATCAGGGTCAGGTCATGAAGATAGAGCGTACGCAGGTCCAGCTCGACGATCGGACCCGCGATTGCCCCGGACGTGACGTACCGCCCGCCGTTGCGCAGCGCTTCGATGAGGCCGGGCCAGCGCGGTCCGCCGACCAGGTCGAGGATCACGTCGAAGGCCCCTTTCGGCAGATCCGCGTCCCGGCTCAGGGTTTCATCGGCACCCAGCGCCTTCAGGTCAGCCGCCTTTGACGGACTGGTCAGAGCCGTCACATGCGCGCCCCGCCGCCTGGCAAGCTGGATCGCCGCGGAGCCGACACCACCCGATGCGCCCGTGATCAGCACACGTTCGGCGCCGACGCCACCACGCTGGATCATCCCTTCTGCGGTCGAGAAAGCACACGGGAAAGATGCCAGTTCGACATCGCTCAGACCGGAGACGACCTTGATCGCCTCGCTCGAACGCGCCTTCGTGAATTCGGCGAACCCGCCGTCGCATTCCGAACCGAACGTCCAGACAACGGGATCGCCGCTGTCATCCGTCCCACCGTCAGCGGGCACGGTCTGTATCGTCCGCACCAGCACCCGCTCCCTGACCCGCCCCTCGGCAACGCCGTCGCCCACGGCTACGATTTCACCGCAGCAATCCGCACCCTGGATCCTCGGAAACCCCAATGGTTTGCCTGACCACGCGCCATCGTCGTTGCTGTCGCCGCCATAGCCGCCTGTCGCACCGGAAGCGGTGTCGCCGCGCACGGCTTTGGAATACCAGCCCGTACGGGTGTTGATATCGGTGTTGTTCACCGAGGCCGCACCGACCCGGATCAGAACCTCGCCCTTTTCCGGCACCGGGACCGGCAGGTCCTCACGCCAGACCAGTTTCTCCAGTCCGCCATGGCCTGTCAGAACCATACCTTGCATCGTTTGCGGGAGCGTCATGCGGTCACCTTCAGTAGAATGATTGTTCTACTTGCCTTGGTAGAACAATCATTCTACCAATGTCAACCATGACCGATACGATGACCAGAATTGCCTCCGGGCTGGAACGGGCGTTCGCGGAACACGGGTTTGCGGCGCCAAGTGTCGGCCATCTGCGCGACGCCGCCGGCGTCAGCCTGCGCACGCTCTACAAATACACGCCCTCGCGCGAGGAAATGGTCTATGCCGCCCTGGAACACCGGAACCGGCGTTATCTGGAGCAGGTCTTCGGCAACCTGCCGGCAGATCCCGGCAGCGCTCTGGATGCAATTTTCGACCGGGTCGGTGACTGGATGCGTTCTGAAACCACGAGAGGATGTCTGTTTCACGCAGCGGTGGCGTCCGCCCCGCAGGATGACCGGCTTGTCGATCTCTTGCAGAGCCACAAGGCGGAAATGGCACGGCTCGCGTCCCGCGCTGCACGGCTCTGCGGCAGGGAAGTCGAATTGACGCTGATCATCGAGGGACTGACACAGACCTGGCCGCTCCACGGCAAGACCGCCGTCGAAAGCGCCAAGAAGCTTGGCCGCATGCTGCAGGGCTCTGCGTGAATCTGTCTTGAAAACAAAAAAGGCGGGCCTGGGCCCGCCTCAACTTGTCGACCAACTCTCAGTTGGTCTTTCCGGACAAGTGCAGCAACGCTGCGCGCTGATCCGGAACCCGGCATGTCAGCGCGAGCGAAAGTGAGCACCAGAACAAGTCAAATATCTGAAATTAAGAGTTAAAGACGCGCTTGTGGCGCGACGTAAGCGCTGGTTTCCGGCTCTGGCCATGCAGCTGCGCTGCAGACCGGCCGGAATGACCCCGCGGGTTTGTCAGCAGTCTGAGGCGGGCCTGGGCCCGCCTTCCCTGAAGTTTCCGTCCGTCAGCCGGCAACCGCCTGGAGCGCAGGCTCTTGCGGACGCACCACCGTGTCATAATCGATCATCAGGGTCTTGATGATCTCGCCGACTTCATAGGTGTTGCCGTCGATCTCGGAGACCGGCGTGACTTCCGCCGCGGTTCCCGTGACGAAGCACTGTTCAAAGTCCTTCAGTTCGTCCGGCAGGATCGTCCGCTCGACCACTTCGATGCCGCGGTCCCGTGCCAGGCCGATCACCGTGCGGCGGGTGATGCCGTCCAGGAAACAGTCGGGCGTCGGCGTGTGGATCTTGCCGTCCTTGACGAAGAACACGTTGGCGCCGGTCGCCTCAGCCACCTGGCCACGCCAGTCGAGCATCAGGGCGTCGGTATAGCCCTTGGCCTCGGCGGCATGTTTCGAAATCGTGCAGATCATGTAGAGCCCTGCCGCCTTCGCCTTGTAGGGGGCGGTTCTCGGATCGGGGCGCCGGTAGTCCGCAAGATCGAGGCGAATGCCCTTCAATCGTTCTTCCGGCTTGAAATAGCTCGGCCATTCCCAGGCGGCAATCGCCAGGTGAATGGTGTTCTTCTGGGCGGAGATCCCCATCATCTCGCTGCCGCGCCAGGCGACGGGGCGAATATAGGCGTCGGTCAGCTTCATGCGCGCAAGTGTTTCTTCCTTCGCGGCATTGATCTGTTCGGCCGTCCAGGGAATGTCGAAGCCGAGCATGCGCCCGGACGCCAGCAGACGCTCGGTGTGCTCTTCGGATTTGAAGATCCGGCCGCCATAGGCCCGTTCGCCTTCAAACACACTGCTGCCGTAATGCAGCCCGTGGCTCAGCACGTGCAGTTTCGCTTCCGACCAGGGAACGAAGGTACCGTCGTACCAGATATCCCCACTCAGCTGGTCAAAAGGCGTTCCAGCCATCTTCTTTCTCCCGCGCGTTCTTTGAACGCAAATTGTTTTAACGTCAGCAGAGGCGAATGACGCCAAAGACTTGCGCCGGTTTCACCGCTGTATTTTTTGCACAGCACGCCAACTATCGGTATCCTGATGGTCACGGCGATGTTGATTGGATTCGTTTAGCATCTGATGCGTGAAAATGCACCTGAAAGACCGATCATTTCGTTCGTGACCGTATACAAGTAACAATCGACCAGAATTATGTCAATATGACTGACGTAAATTTCAAGCCGGCCCAGACCCTGCCCAGGCAGGACCCGGATGCCGAACAACCGGACCGACCGGAGACAGAGGACGGCGCCGCGCTGACCTATGACCTGATCGAGCTGCTGTTCTTCGCCTATCGCGATTTCACCGGGGATCCGGACGATGTGCTGGCCGAATACGATTTCGGCCGCGCCCATCACCGGGTGCTGCATTTCGTCGAACGCAATCCGGGCATCATGGTGACGGATCTCCTCGGCATTCTGGGCATCACCAAACAGAGCCTCGGCCGCGTGCTGAAACAACTGGTCGATGCCGGCATCGTCGAGCAGCGCGAGGGCCACCACGACCGCCGCCAGCGGCTGCTGTACACCACCGAACGCGGCCACGCCCTGGCCACCGATCTGGCTCTGCTGCAGCAAAAACGCCTTGAGCGCGCCCTAATTGGATTGCCTGATGGCAGCGACGAGATCATCCGCACATTTCTGCTACAGATGATCGATCCCGAGATGCGCCCGGAAATTCTGCAACTGATCCGCAGTTCCTTCGACCTGAAAGCCGCGGACTGAACACGGCGCTGCCCGACAAGGATTGTTTTGAAGACATGAACACCCAGGTGCCTGACGACAACGCCAACCACATCCTGCTGGTGGACGACGACAAGCGGATCAGGGACCTCCTCTCAAGGCTGCTGAAGGAGAACGGATACCGTGTCACCACGGCGGCGAACGCGGCCGATGCCCGCAGATGTCTCGCCGGACTGGAATTCGACATGATCATTCTCGACGTGATGATGCCCGGTGAGACCGGCCTGCAACTGGCGGCCGCTCTCAGACGGGACTCCCAGATCCCCATTCTCATGCTCACCGCCCGGTCCGAGGCGCCCGACCGCATTGCCGGCCTGGAGGCCGGTGTCGACGACTACCTGTCCAAACCCTTCGAACCGCGCGAACTGATGCTGCGCACCGCTGCCATTCTTCGCCGCGGCAACCAGCAGCCCGTGATCGCCAGGGAGGAAATCCACTTCGGTCCGTTCGCCTTCAATGCGGCGCGGGGCGAACTCAAGAACGGCGATGCCATGGTGCGCCTGACGGACCGGGAAAAGCAGATCCTGTCGATCTTCGCCGAACAGCCTGGCGCAACGGTCCCCCGGCACAAGATCGTCGGCGGCGACAGCGGCCTCGGCGAACGCACCGTCGATGTCCAGATCAACCGTCTCAGGCGGAAGATCGAGACCGATCCGGGCAATCCGGTCTACCTGCAGACGGTCCGGGGCATCGGCTACCGGCTGGCCTGCGACTGACCCGGATGAAGATGACCGATCCTGGCGCCTGGTTCCGGCGCCTCCCGCTTTCCGCACCGATGAAGCCTCTGCTTGCCACCTACCGGCAGGTCTCGCGGCTGATGTACCGCATCATGCCGAAGGGTCTTTATACCCGCACCTTCCTGATCATCGTCGCACCGATCGTGATCCTGCAGTCGGTCCTGGTATTCGTCTTCATGGAGCGGCACTACCAGCTGGTGTCCCAGCGCATGTCCGAGGCGGTCGTGCGCGACATCGCCGCCGTGGTCTACGTCCTGGACAATTATCCGCAGGACCCGGACAACAGCCGGATCGAGGAACTCTCCTCGCGCGCGCTCGGCATGTCGATGACCGTCACCCCGCTCGAGCCGCTGCCGCCGCCGACGCCAAAGCCGTTTTTCAACGTCATCGATCAGGAACTGAGCAAGGCCATCAGCCAGAAGATCGGCAAGCCGTTCTGGATCGATACGGTCGGACGGTCCCGTTTTGTCGAGATCCGCATCCAGCTCGACAACGCCATCTTGAAGATCTTCACCCGGCGCAGCCAGACCTATGCCTCCAACTCCCATATCTTCCTTGTCTGGATGTTCTCCACGTCGCTGGTGCTGGTGATCATCGCGCTGTTGTTCCTGCGCAACCAGATCCGGCCGATCGTGCGCCTGGCCAATGCCGCCGAAGCCTTCGGCAAGGGCCGGCCGGTGGAAAATTTCCGCGCCAGTGGTGCGCGCGAGGTGCGCCGGGCCAGCCTGGCCTTCATCGACATGCGCCGGCGCATCGAACGGCAGATCGAGCAGCGCACCACGATGCTCGCGGGGGTCAGCCATGACCTGCGCACCATTCTCACCCGCCTGCGCCTGCAACTCGCCTTTGTCGGTCCGTCCCCGGAAAGCGAGGCCATGCGCAAGGATGTCGACGAGATGAGCCACATGCTGGAGGACTACCTCGCCTTCGCCAGCGGCGACGGCGACGAGGACATCGAGCAGACCGACATGGCCCTGCTTCTGGAAGAACTGGAAGAGGAGGCCGAAATCTCCGGAAACGATGTCACCACGCGCTTCGAAGGCCCCGCGGAGGTCGAAGTCCGGCGTCTTTCGATGAAGCGCTGCCTGTCCAACCTCATCACCAATGGCTCCAAATACGGCCACCGTGTCGAGGTCTCCGGCAAGATCGAGAAAAACTGGCTCACTGTCCTCATCGACGATGACGGCCCCGGCATTGCCGAGGACCAGCGCGAGGCAGCCTTCCGGGCGTTCCACCGTCTTGATCTGGCCCGGAACATGGACGAGACCGGCAGCGGCCTCGGCCTCGCCATCGCCCGCGACATCGCCCGCGGCCACGGCGGCAACGTCTACCTCGAAGACAGCCCCCTTGGCGGCCTCAGGGCGCGGGTCAGGGTGCCGGCGTAAGGGCTGCTAGTAGAGCCGTCCCCCGACCGGCACGTCCTTGTCCGGGGTCAGCAGCACCACCTCACCGTCCTCGTCCGGAACTCCGAGGGTCAGGACCTCGGATCTGACCGGACCAATCTGGCGCGGCGGGAAGTTGACCACCGCCATCACCAGTTTGCCGGTCAATTCATCGGGCGTATAATGCTTCGTGATCTGCGCGGAGGTTTTCTTGATGCCGATTTCAGATCCGAAATCGATCCGCATCTTGTAGGCCGGCTTGCGCGCCTCCGGAAATTCCTCGGCCTCGATAATGCGGCCGACGCGCACATCCACCTTCAGAAAATCGTCAAAACTGATCTGATCGCTCAAGAATTCATCCCCTTGTTGTGACGCGACCATCGCCGGTCACCGGGACCTGTGCAAGGGGCAGCCGCAACTGAACCGCCCGATGCGATAGACCCCTCGCCTTCACGCACCCGCAGGCGCTTCACCGTCAAGGTCTGCGTCGGGGCCGGTTTCATGGTTCCGGTCCTTCCAGCGCCCGCGTCCGCCGGCAGCTTTTTTCAGGAACGAACGCACGCCCCTGGCAAAACCTTCCAGACCGTTCAGGCGTTTCATGAGGTCGGATCCCCGGTCGAGTTCTTTGTCGAGCCGCGCCATCGTGCGCGGCATGCCCTCATCCTCTTCGTCCAGCCAGACGCCGACGACACGGCCGAACGCGATCGCCAGGGCCCGCGCCACGACCGTCGCCTTCACGCCGGACACGTCGATCCCGGAGGCGATCAACATCCATTTCTGGGAACGCGCCGCGATCCGGTTGAATTCAAGCGCCACTGCAGGGTCATGGCGGGCGGCCTGATGCAGCGCACGCACGGCCTCCCGGTGTTCTGCCAGAGCGTCGATCCGGGTCATGAGCACGTCGAACAGGCGGTCGCGCGGCGGCTGGTCGCCCATATCGTCGTCGCGACCGTCCAGCACCGTCTTGTCGATCTTCTCCGCGAATGCGGCGACAAGCTGCGCCTTGGATGCAAAGGCACCGCGCATGTCCGACAGCTTCACCTTGGCGGTTTCGGCGATCAGCGTCAGGGAGACATCCTCGTAGGGATGAACGGACACAAGGTCCAGGAACGTCTGCAGAATCTTCTGCCGGGTCTTCGCGGTCGCCATGAAACGGCCTCCAGGTTTCTGATGTTCCGAACATAGGAAGCCGATGGCACCAGGGGAAGGGCGGCAGAGCGCCGCGGAGCCGATATCGGACCGGGCATCCGGCAGTTGCGCACCTTCTTTCTTGCCCTGTCGGACGGAACCGCATCGCCGGCCAGGGCGTTGACCGGGGGTAGGATGCGATGCCGACTTGGTCCTCCGGGCCCGCCACGCCCTAGGGATTTCCTGGTGGCTCGCGATCCTTCGACAACAGACCCATGGCGGGATCCGCCGAAAACCGTCCCCTGCCCGGACGACCACCCCGAGGAGACACATGCGATGAAAACCCTGGCTGATGCATTTGAACACACGCTGCAGGATATTTACTACGCCGAGCAGCAACCCGTGAAGACCATGCCGAAACTTCAGGAAGCGGCCAACGGCAAGAAACTGAAGGATTCGATCGGCGAACACCTCGAGGAGACCAGGACCCAGGTCAAAACCCTAGAAAAGGTCTTCAAGTCGATCGGCAAGACGGCCTCAGGCGAAAAATGCGACGCCATCGAAGGCCTCCTGAAGGAAACCGACGGCATTCTGAAGGAAGCCAGCGGAACCGCGAAGAACGCCGCGCTGGTCGCGGCCTGCCAGGCTGTCGAACATTACGAGATCGCCCGCTACGGCACGCTCAGGGAATGGGCCAAGGTTCTCGGTTTCGATGAAGCGCACGATCTTCTGACCGGCATTCTCGATCAGGAAAAAGCCGCCAACAGCAAACTCACCGGTCTGGCCGTCTCGGCCATCAACGAGCAGTAAACGTCTGACCGCACGGGGTGGAACGCGCACTCAAAGGCGCGTTCCACCCCGTGCCACAGCGCGAAGTGGTGTCAGTCGGCCAGCTCTCTTGCCCGTCTGGCGGCAGCGGCAACAGCCGCGGTCATGACCGGCTGAAGGCCATCGCCGGACATCAGCACGTCCAGCGCCGCAGCGGTGGTGCCGTTGGGACTGGTGACGTTCTTCCTCAGCGTTGCCGGCGTGTCGCCGGACCGGTGCATCAGTTCACCGGCGCCGCAGACAGTGGCAACCGCAAGTTCGCTGGCAAGGTCCTCGGGAAGACCGGCCGCGCGGCCGGCCTCGCTCAGGGCTTCCGCCAGATAGAACACATAGGCAGGACCCGATCCGCTGACCGCGGTCACCAGATCGATCTGGTCCTCGCTGTCCAGCCAGACCACCTTGCCGACGGCCGACAGAAGCCCGTCGACCTCCTGTTTCTGTGCCGCGCTGACTTCATCGGTCGGATAGACCGCCGTGATGCCGCGTTTGACCATGGCGGGGGTGTTCGGCATGCAGCGGCAGACCGGCACCTGGCCGAATTGATCCTGAAATCTGGAAACGGGCGTGCCGGCCGCAACCGACAGGACGAGCGTGTCCGGCTGGACAACGGCTTTGAGCCCCGGCAGCACCTGGTCCATGAGCTGCGGCTTGACGGCGATCAGCACGATCGACGGCCGCAGATCCTCTCCGGCGGAGGTCACGTGACGAATGCCGTGCCGTTTCAGCAGATCTTCCATGTCGGCGGCCAGATGCGGGTCCGACACGACAACCGCATCCGGATCGATGCCATCCGCCATCCAGCCCGACAGCATGGCCCCGCCCATCTTGCCTGCTCCGACAAGAAGGAAGGGGCGCTCCTTTGAAAAAATCATGCTTCTCCCGCAGTTTCGAACAACGCCGTGCTCAACGCTTCCTGCGCCGACTGGCCGGCCCAGACGACGAACTGGAATGCCTGATAGAAACGCTCGCAATTATCAAGGGCATTGGTCAGCATGGCCTCGATCTGCGCCGACGAGGCTTCCGCCCCACCCGACAGAAGCAGGGACTGGCGGAACATCACCACGTTTTCCTTGTTCCACAGGTCGAAGTGGCCCATCCAGAGCTGCTCGTTGACCAGGGCCAGCAGACGAAGCACTTCCGTCTTGCGCAACTCGGTCACTTTCAGGTCGAATGCGCAGGCCAGGTGCAGCGCCTCGACGTCTTCCATCCAGGAAAAGGACACATGATAGTCGCACCAGTTGCCCTCTAGGGAAATGGTGATCTCGTCCTCGTCCGACCGCTCAAAGGCCCAGTCGTTCAAGGCAGCGACAGTCTCTATCATGTCCACGGGGTTGCCAGGTCGCTCGAATTCGATCTCGATGAGGCTCATGATGCCTTCTCCCCTTTCGAGCCGGGGGCCGAATACCCGATCAGGATAACCGGGCGGGCCGCCGGGAAATGTCCCATGCCGGAGGAGCAAAACGCACCTTTGATGGCCCTTTCGAGAACCGGTTCCATCTTGCTCCGACGAATCCCTGTTAACTTCGAGTATAGGAGCAGGAATCACTTGAGGGATACATACCTGACGCTTCTTGAAAGCCGAATCTTGTGGACGACCAGGCAAGAAAATTGGACACACTGCTCAAAAACATTGCATCTCCGCCAAGTTCATTCGTCGCATTTCTGTCATCAACAATTAACAGAAATCGCTCGCGACGACGTCAATCCGGGCCTCAGGCGTCACCGCCGCCATCGGTTCCCGGCTTTTCCAGGGCGGCCAGCCGTGCTTCGAGGTCCTCGACCTTGTCGAGAGCCCGCACCGCCATGTCCTTCACGGCCTCGTGTTCCTCGCGCGAAACCACATCCATGTCGGACAGGAAACGCTCCGCCTGGGCCTTGAAGGCGGTTTCCACCTCGCGGCGGGCTCCCTGCGCGACACCGGCTGCATCGGTCATCAACTTGGCGAAGTCATCGAGAAGACGGTTCGGGCCTTGGGTCATCGGACCCTCCTTGGTCGCTATTCAAACGGATGCATGACAGGTATGGGGGAATGGCGGCAACTTCAAGATCCAAATGCGCCGCACCCGGCTCACGGGCTGGACAGGACCGGGATGACTTGACGGAGGCAACAGGATCGCGCAAGCGTTGCGCCGGAATTTCCCGCCGGAAATTCTCCTCCGTTCGTACGCGATAAAAAGGTCCCGCTGTGCCACCTCTTCTGGTTCTGCCCTTTCCGGCGATCGACCCGGTGATCGTCGAATTCGGCCCCTTCGCCCTGCGCTGGTACGCGCTGGCCTATATCGTCGGCATCGTCCTGGCCTGGCGCTACATGCGGATCCTGGTTCTCAACGACCGGCTCTGGGGTGCTGCCAGACGGCCGGCACCGCTGGAAATCGACGACTTCGTCCTGTGGGGCACGCTCGGCATCATCATCGGCGGGCGTCTCGGATATGTCCTGTTCTACAATCCGGCCTATTACCTCGCCAACCCGCTCGAGGCCCTTGCCGTGTGGTCCGGCGGCATGTCCTTCCACGGCGGCTTTGCCGGCACCGTCATTGCCATGGTCCTGTTTTCCTGGCGGCGCGGTCTGTCCGTCTGGACCCTGTTCGACCTGGCCGGATGCGCCGCCCCGATCGGGCTGTTTTTCGGCCGGATCGCCAATTTCGTCAATTCGGAGCTGTGGGGGCGTCCGGCCGACGTGCCCTGGGCGGTGATCTTTCCCAATGGCGGCCCGGAACCGCGCCACCCGAGCCAGCTCTACGAGGCCGCGCTGGAGGGGGTCCTGCTGTTTGTGTTGCTCCGCCTGCTCAGCCATCGCTTCCAGCTGCTGCGCCGCCGCGGCTTTCTGGCCGGTGCCTTCGCCTTCGGTTACGGCCTCTGCCGGTCAATCGCCGAAATCTACCGGGTTCCCGACGCCCATATCGGTTATCTCGGCGGCTTTCTCACCATGGGCATCCTCCTGTCCCTCCCGATGATCGTTGCCGGTCTGGCGGTCATGATCTGGGCCGCACGCCGTCCCCGGACCGGGGCCGAGGCTGCGTGAGCGCGCTAAAGGACAGGATCCGCGCACGGATCGCCGCCGAGGGACCGTTGTCGGTGGCCCAGTACATGTCCATCTGCCTCGGCGACCCCAAGGACGGTTATTATACGACCCGCGAGCCGTTCGGCGCGGATGGCGACTTCATCACCGCCCCGGAAATCAGCCAGATGTTCGGCGAGCTGATCGGCGCCGCCTGTCTTTCAGCCTGGGATGCGCTCGGATGCCCCACCCGGTTCGACCTGGTCGAACTCGGCCCCGGCCGCGGCACCCTGATGGCCGATTTCCTGCGCGTGGCCGCGCTGCGCCCGGCCTTCATCCGGGCGGCCCGGCTGAACCTCGTCGAGACCAGCCCCCGCCTGCGGCGGATCCAGGCGGATACTCTTCACGGCGCTTCGCTTCAGCCGGCCTTCCGGGACCGGTTCCAGGATGTCCCGGCGGGTCCCCTGATCCTGGTCGCCAACGAATTCTTCGACGCTCTGCCGATCCATCAGTTCCTCAGGACGGCGGACGGCTGGCGGGAACGGCGGATCGGGCTGACGGCGCAGGGAGACCTGACCTTCGGCATCGGGACAGCCGCCCTGCCGGCAACAGCTGTCCCCGCATCGCTCGGCTCGGCCCCCGAAGGCGCTATTCTGGAAACCCAGCCCGCAGCCAACGCGGTGGCCGAGGAAATCGGCGCGCGCATTGCCGGACACGGCGGCGTGGCCCTTTTCATCGATTACGGCTACCTGAAAACCGCGACCGGCGACACGTTGCAGGCGCTTTACCGGCACGACCGCGACGACGTGCTGGCCCATCCCGGCGAGGCCGACCTCACTGCCCATGTCAATTTCGAGGCCCTGGCCGCCGCAGCCACCCGGGGGGGAGCCACGGCCCTTGCCCCCCTGACCCAGGGAGATTTCCTGCTGCGCTCCGGATTGCTGGAGCGGGCCGGAGCCCTCGGCGCAGGCAAGTCTCATGACGAACAGGAAGCCATCCGCGACGCGGTCGAACGGCTTGCGGCGCCGGACAGAATGGGAGACCTCTTCAAGGTGCTGGCCGTAACGAACTCTGGATTACCAATTACGCCGTTTGACAGCGCGCCCTGAACCTCCAAGGATCGGAACCGGCAATCCGGGATTGCGCGCGCAGGAGAGACTTGCATGAAACTCGAAGCGGATGTCTTGAAGATCAAAGGCCTGCGCCACGGCTTCTTCACACGAAGGGGCGGCGTGTCCGACGGCATCTATGCCAGTCTCAATATCGGCCTCGGCTCCGGCGATGCGCGGGATCTGGTCCTGGAAAACCGTGACCGGGTCGCAGCGGACCTCGGTGTCGGTTCCGGTCGTCTGGTGTCGCCCCATCAGGTCCACTCACCTGACGTGATTGCCGTCGACGGACCGTTTCGCGAAGGCGCGGACCGCAAGGCGGATGCCCTGGTCACGGCGACAAGAGGGCTTGCCATCGGCGTGGCGACGGCCGATTGCGGCCCGGTCCTCTTCGCCGACCCGCGTGCAGGTGTCGTCGGCGCCGCCCATTCCGGCTGGAAGGGCGCCGTCACCGGCGTTCTCGAAAACACGGTCGCCGCGATGGAGGCCCTCGGGGCGGCAAGGTCCGGCATCACTGCCGTGCTGGGCCCGGCGATCTCGCAACAAGCCTATGAGGTCGGCCCGGAATTCCATCAGCGTTTTCTCCGTGACGATCCGGAAAATGCGCGCTACTTCATTGCGTCGCAGAAAGCGGGGCATTTCATGTTCGACCTGCCGGCCTTCATCACGGCGCGGCTGGACGCCCTTGGTCTGGGGACCGTGGCCGACATGGCGCTGTGTACCTATGACGAGGAGGAGCGGTTCTTTTCCTACCGCCGGACCACCCATCGCGAAGAGCGGGACTACGGCCGCCAGATCAGCGCAATCGCCCTCTTGTAAGGACTTCTCATGACCCTTCATTTCTCGCAGGACGAGTTCGAACGCCGTCTCGACACGCTCAAGACCGTGATGGCGTCCGAGAAGCTGGATGCCATGCTGCTGTTCGCGCAAGAGAGCATGTACTGGCTCACCGGCTACGACACCTTCGGCTTCTGTTTCTTTCAGTGCCTGGTGGTAACCAGCGACGGACGCAAGGTTCTGCTCACCCGCTCCGCGGACGAGCGCCAGGCCAGGCACACCTCCAACATCGAAGACATCCGCATCTGGATCGACCGGGGCGCCGCCAGTCCGGTCAGCCAGTTGAAGGAGATGCTGTTCGACATGGATCTCCTCGGCAGCCGGCTGGGCATAGAATACGACACCCACGGCATGACCGGAAAGATTGCCCTCCAGCTCAACGAGGAGCTTACCAGCTTCGCCGACATCCGCGATGCCTCGCCGCTGATCCCGCAACTGCGTGCGGTCAAGAGCGCCGAGGAGATCGTTTACGTGCGCAAGGCGGCAGAACTGGCCGACAAGGCCTATCATGCCGCTCTGGACGAGATCCGCCCCGGTGCGGACGAAGGCCGTATCCTGGCCGCCATGCAGGGCACGATCTTCGAAGGCGGCGGCGACTATCCGGGCAATGAATTCATCGTCGGCTCCGGCAGGGATGCGCTGCTGTGCCGCTACAAGTCCGGCCGGCGCAGGCTTTCGGACCAGGACCAGATCACCCTGGAATGGGCAGGCAGCTACCGGCACTATCATGCGGCGCTGATGCGAACGGTCGTGGTCGGCACACCGACCGGCCGGCATCAGGAGATGTATGTTGCCGCCCGCGAAGCGCTCGCCGCGGTCGAGACCCAGCTCGTTGCGGGCAAGACGTTCGGCGACGTCTTCGATGCCCATGCCGAACGCATGGATCATCACGGCATGATGCCGCATCGGCTGAATGCCTGCGGCTATTCACTCGGCGCCCGGTTCACCCCGAGCTGGATGGACGCGCCCATGGCCTACAAGGCCAATCCGGCGAAGGTGCAGCCCGGCATGGTGATCTTCATGCACATGATCCTGTTGGATTCCATCTCCGGAACCGCCATGTCTCTCGGCCAGACCTATCTGACCACCGGCGCCGCTCCGGAGTGCTTGTCCACGCTGCCTCTCGACCTGCCGGTCAAGTCAGGCTAAACCAGTTGCAAATCAGCGGCCCCGCCAGTCCCCGTTTGTCATGTATCGGCCGCAACCGTCCCGACTTAGAAATCGAGAGCCAGGCCTCTACATGCCCATAAGTTCCTGCCAGTCCTCCTTTTCGTTCCCGCGTCTGCTGCCGCGTCTTCTGGCGGCTGCCCTGCTGTCCGCCGGCCTCGCTGCCTGCCAGGCGTCTCCTCAGCCTCCCGGCCCGGTCACCAGCGCGGTGCCGACGCCGTCCATTGCCGGTCAGGCGGATCCGGAAGAAGGCGTCACGCTCGCATTCGAACCCTTCACGGGAGCGCCCGGCAACATCGCCGACGAACTCTCCGAATTCATCGGTTCGGAAGCCCGCAAGCAGGGCATCACGCTGGTTCGCCGGGTGGGCGCGGCCGCCACCTATCGCGTGAACGGCTACCTGTCCGCGACGGGACAGCCTTCCAGCGGCACCGTGTTTTATGTTTTCGACATCGTCGACGGCAACGGACGCCGCCTGAAACGAATCTCCGGAACCGAAGACACGGGCGGAGCCTCCGGCGACCCCTGGCAGGCGGTCGGTTCGGGCACCCTTTCGCGCATCGCAAATCGCTCTGTGGTAGAGATAAAGGCATGGCTCAACCGTTAGGGGATTGAAGAGCCGGGTAAAAATTCACCACTCGTCATAAAAAACAAAAAAAAGCAGCTGTCTCGGGTCAAGGGCTGTTGTGGTCCCGTTCCCTGGTTGTTACAACGCCGCCGCCTGCCGAGGGTTCTCATCCGATGCTCCCGGCTCCCGGCATCCGACTTAAGACATAGTCCCTTTCCGCGTGTTTGCATGGCTCGTTTCCGTCAGCAGGCCCGGTGTCGCACCAGAAGGACTTGCGGCTCATGAAGATCGTCGCTGGCAACTCCAATCGAGCTCTGGCCGAGGAAATTTCCAGATATCTGGATGTCCCTCTGGCCAAATGCCAGGTCCGGCGATTTGCCGACCAGGAAATCTTCGTCGAAATCCAGGAAAACGTGCGCGGAGAAGACGTCTTCGTCGTGCAGCCGACCAGTTACCCGGCCAACGACCACCTGATGGAGCTGTTGATCATCATCGACGCCCTTCGCCGGTCCTCCGCCCGCCGGATCACTGCGGTGCTTCCCTATTTCGGCTACGCCCGGCAGGATCGCCGCGCTTCCGGACGAACCCCGGTTTCCGCGAAGCTGGTGGCCAACCTGATCACCGAAGCCGGTGCCGACCGCGTCCTGACCCTGGATCTCCACGCCGGACAGATCCAGGGTTTTTTCGATATACCGACGGACAACCTGTTCGCGGCTCCCGTCATGACCCGGGACATCAAGGAACGTTACGCCACCGACAACGTGATGGTCGTTTCTCCGGATGTCGGCGGCGTGGTCCGCGCCCGTGCGCTGGCCAAGCGCATCGACGCCCCGCTCTCGATCGTCGACAAGCGTCGTGACAAGCCCGGAGAATCGGAAGTCATGAACATCATCGGTGAGGTGAAGGGCTTCGATTGCATCCTGGTCGACGACATTGTCGACAGTGGCGGCACGCTCTGCAATGCGGCCGAAGCGCTGCTTGCCAAGGGCGCCAAGTCGGTGACCGCCTATATCACCCACGGCGTTCTGTCCGGTGGCGCGGTCGCGCGTGTGACCTCTTCCAAGCTGAAGGAACTGGTGATCACCAATTCCATCGAGCCGACGGCCGCCATCACCGCCGCGTCCAACATTCGCGCCATATCCATCGCCCCGCTGATCGGTGAAGCCATCAACCGCACGGCGCTGGAAAAATCGGTCTCGAGCCTGTTCAACTGAGACCGGCGAAACACGGTATCCGCGGCATTCCCCGCACGGACTGACATCCGCGCCGGCAGCAGCTTGGTGGCCGGGCTTCCTCGTCATCCTGTGACGGCCTGAAGCCCGGCTGCAAGGCCGCCCCCGACACGTGAGACATGCCGTCCGGCCTACCCGCATGTGTTGCATCTGCCCGCGCCACGCCCATCCTCCGAACCCGCCTTTTCGCTCGGAGACTGATTGCCTGCCGCCGCAGATCTCCCTCCTTTTCAAAGACGAACAATCTGTTGTTTTATATAACAAAAACAGCCTACCGCTCACGAACGAATACCTTCAAAAAATAATTTCTGAGTCATTGACTCATATTTATTTTGCAAATACCCTTATTAGGTGCATTTGAGAAATATGACTATTCCTGCTTGACTTTTGCAACCTACGGAGAGGAGACCGCAATGAACAGTTTTTCCTTTTTTTCCGCGATAGCCGTATGCACGTCGCTGCTGTGCAGCCCGGCATTCGCGAAGTCCGCCCCGCCCGACACAATGGCGAGCGTCATCGAGCAGCTCCAGACCTTCAACAAGAAGGAAGCCATGTGGTCGAAGGGAATTTTGATTGACGAGCGGATCCTGCCGTTCTCCGGCAATCGCCAGGAACTTCTCGACCGGCACAGCAAGCAGCATGGACCGGTGGCCGGCGGTGACGGCGAGTGCTGCAGTTGCCACTGGTAAGTGCGCCCCGTGACCGTCACGCGCAAATGCAATCCCCTGCGAGGAAAATCCCATGACGTCGATACTCAGGTTGCTTAGGAAAGCCTCTCCCACACCGGACCGGGAGCCGATCTGTCCGGACATGACGGAAGTCGGTCGGGCATCGCTTCTGACCAGGGGCTGGGAGTTCGACCGCGTCGTCGATACGTCGACCTTCGACAAGGTCTACAACGCAAAATCCTGCCCAATGGTCTGACGGCCAAAGAGGCATGTGATGACGTGCCCATGCGGTATTGGAGCGTTTTCGGCAGGAAACACGTCGCGGTGCGATCGGTCGACAAGACCTGCGGCACCCACCGTAAACGTTCCAGCACCGGCCTCCGGTGAGCCATATCCGCTGGCCGGAAAGCGGACATGATCCGACGGATGAACCAGATCAGAAGCCACTTGGTACACGAACATTGGATTACATAAACAACAAAGCAAAATACTCCGCCCGGGCGGGACAGGCGTGTTTTTCCCTGAACGTATTTCTGGATAAATACTACAAAGAGACAATTGAAAGTGAAAACCCGGCACCGGGCGACTGCAACCAATCGGCTTTCTATGTTCTCCATGATCAGGACTACACGACAACGCGCGTCTTTGCGTCGGTCTTGAAATACATGTCCTGCAGGGTGCTGGCCAGGGCTCTGGTGTTGTCAGGACTGGCCAGGACGATCGTTCTGCTGCGCAAGAAGTATCTGCGGCATCGCAAGACACCCGGCCAATCCTTCCAGCGTGACTATCAGTACTACCTCCTGGTTCAGAGCTTCCTGGGCAAGGCGCTGTGCCTGGAAGAATGCGTGACCTTCCTGCTGTATTTCCGAAGGCACGCCCTGGCCCTGGATCTTGTTTTTGGCATCAAGCCGGAACCGTTTTCCGCGCATTGCTGGGTGGAATGCAAAGACGCAATCCTTCTGGACACCGATTTTTCAGCGCATGAGTACGTCCAGATCTGCCGCGTCGGCCTTGGCCGGGGACCAGGACCGTGCCCGCGAGGGGATTGCGGAAGATGATTGCCGGTGCACACGGATTTCAGCTTGTTTCCGATCTTGCCTTGCGGGAAATACCCGCGCGAACTCCGACCCCGTGGCAGCTTTTCAATCTGTCCGCCGCCGCTTCGAACGAAGAAACAAGGTTCAGGGAGCTCTCATTTGAAAGGCTGGACACGCGCGAGCTGGCCCGGACAATCCTGTATAACGGCGACTTCAAGAGCTGCTTCGTCCTGAACTGCGCGCATGAACTCCATATTCTCAGGCCGGCATTCGCGCGCTCGGCGGTCTTCTACAAGCACGTCGGCAATCAGGTCTATCTGACATCGGATCAGCCGGATCGGAAACTTCTTCGGGAAATGGACCTTGAAATCGACCCCGACTATGTTCGGGACTATCTCTATTTCGGGAAATTCCTCAGCAAGAGAACCGCGTTCCGGAACGTGTTCGAACTAGTAAGCGGCAGCTCCGTCGTCTTGTCGAAGGCCGGTCTCGGGTATCCCGCCCGCATAGAGGACCACCTCCAGTCTCCAGCACATACCCCCTGTCCTCCGGAGGAACTGGCCTCGTGTCTTCTTCACAAGACCAGACGTGCCGTGCTCGACACCGTCTCAAGGTTTGACACCATAGGCGTTGCCGCTTCCGGCGGCCTGGATTCCGCTGTCCTGTCTTCCCTGATCTGCGAACAGAGCGACAAACCGGTCCACCTCATTTCCCTTTACTCGGAAAACAACCCCGAATTGGATGAGCGGCGCCAGTTCCGCGCACTCGGCCGGCATTTGCGTCACGCCGATGTTCACGAAGTCAATGTCGACCCTTTCTACCGGCAGCTTGATCCGGAGAACGACTTCAGGTTCTGCTGGCGCCCCAGCTCGATGACGCCCGCCGTTCACGTCAACAAGGCCCTGTTCGGCCGCGCCGCGGAACTCGGCCTGGAAACAGTGGTCACCGGCGATGGCGGCGACCAGCTGTTTCTGAACTATCATGGCGAGGACATCTTCGCCGATTATCGACGGGAAGGCTCTCCCCGCCGGGTCCTGTCCGCTCTTGTCAGCGCATCCCTGGTTTCGGGAAAATCGATCCCGCGCGTTCTCCTAGAACAGTTCCACAGGAAACGGACACGAAGGATCAGGACCGCATTGCAGGGACTGGCGCGCGATCAGGATATGGTCGGCTGTCTCCTGTCAGGACGACAGCCGTCGCCGCCGGATCGGGAAAGCGTCCTGCCCTTCGCCGAAATCACCAAGAACTTTCAGTACGTGGCTCTCCGGCATGCCGAGGCGAATACCGCTCCCTTCGAGACCGGCGGCATTGCGCTCACGAGACCGTTTCTGGACTGGGACCTGATCCGCTTCAACCTGACCCTGCCGAGAAGGGAGCATCTCGCCTATGGGCAGAACAGGATATTGATCAGGAACGCCATGAGGGGGCGGCTTCCTCCCGAAATTCTGAACAGGCATTCCAAGGCGGTCGGCGGAATTCAGTCGCAGCGCGCCACCATCCATGCAAGCGCCCGTCCGATCATCGAACACAGCGCTTCCTTCCTGACCGGGTTTGTCGACATCGATCTGATAACCGACGCGATAGACCGGGACGATCCCGCAAAATACTGGGCAATATTCAAGACCATGTCTCTGGCAGCATTCTATTCCGGCACACTCAAGATGAAACTGAATGGGGGCGGCCAGTGAAAAAACGCATCGCCGCATGCCGCACTGCGCTGAAAGGCATTCCCAGGGACAGGCAATTTCGCCTGGAGTCGCTCAAATATGCCCTGATCCTGGCCGTCTCAACCGCCTCGACCGTTTACGCGCCCTTCGTTTTTGGGATTGGAGTTCAATACCTTGCTTCAGGGAAAGACGCCACGATCGCCATTGTTCTGATCGCCGCCTACGGTCTCTTGATTTCACTGGCGCGCGTTTTTTACGAATTGAAACTCGTGGCCGTGAAACGCATTGAACAGCTATTTCTTCTGAATGCGTCCAGAACGGCACTCGATGCCATCGATCGTCAGACCAACGATTTTTTCCTCGACAACAACGGCGCGAAGCTTCTTCAGATAATCGGCCGGTACAAGTCGTCCATCACCATGCGTGTGCAGGTGATCATGCACAGCGTTGTTCCCAGTCTGGCCGAATACCTGCTCAGCTTCCTGCTGGTCGCGTTCTACGTCGATCTGATCATCGGAGCCGTGGTATTTGCCTATGGCCTGGGCGCAATCTATATCGCCCGCCTCAGCACACACAAACTGACTCCCCTTCTCGACAAGTCGCAGCAGCAAAGCATCAAGTCCTCGTCCACGTTTGGCGACCTGATCAGCAATTTGAACATTCTGCGCTATTACGGAGCCTCGCGGAAATTCGGAAATTCGATCATCGACGACACGATCGCCGAACACCGCTACTGGGACACTTACTTCAGGAAGAGGGTTCTGTTCACGTCTGCGAACTCTCTGCTGTTCTTCGCACAATATGCCGTCGTCACGGCGCTCGTTCTCAACCGGTACTTCGAGGGCCAGCTGGACATTGCCCAGCTCGTCACCGTCAACCTGATCATTCTGCAGCTTTCCAGACCCTTCGAGCTGATCGGCAATTCCATGAAGGAACTCGCCAACGCCCGGGTCATGCAATCCAACATGAAACACATTCGCGACACCGCGCCGGTACCCGTACAGCGCGGCAGTCTTGGCCGGGGCGACGGCTCAGTGGTCCTGAACGGATTGGGATTTGCCTATCCCGGCCGGCTCATATTCGAAGGCCTGAACCATCGTTTTGTCAGCGGCGCGATGAACTTCATCGTCGGTCCGTCAGGTGCCGGGAAGTCGACCTTGCTCAAGATTGTCAGCGGCCAGTGCGAGGGTTTTTCCGGGACCGTTTTCGTGAATGGAGCGGACATCGGCAAGGTCAGCGCACGCAGCATGCATGTTCTGGTCGGCTACGTTCCGCAAGACCCGTTCATAAGCAATGTCAGCGTTTTCGACAATATCGCCTGCGGACGTCCCGCCACACAGAACGACGTCGAGGCAAGCGCGCGGAAGGCAAGAATTCACGACCGTATCATGCAACTGGATGCCGGCTACCGGACGCGGGTGGGAGAAGCGGGGGCGAAGCTCTCCGGAGGCGAATGCCAGCGCATTGCCGTCGCGCGGGCGCTGCTCGGCTCTCCCCAGATCCTGTTGCTGGACGAGGCCAGCGCGTCGCTGGATTCCGCGACAGAGCGGCTCATTTTCGAGACCCTGCGGGAGCGCTGCCCGGATCTCACCATCATCGCCGTCACCCACCGGGTGAACATCATCCGTCCGGACGACTTCGTGCTGGATCTGACCGCCTCCGCATCGCTGGCCGGAGCCGTCGGAAAGCCGGTGACAGCATGATTACACCGCCCGGCAAACGTCGCCCTCCCCTCGCCGCACTGAAAGCGGTCGGCGCGAGAGCCCTGCGCGCGCTTCTGGTGATCCTGGCCACACACGGTGCGGTCATCACCGGACCCACGGGAGCGAACGCAGAACAAAAACTTGCGCGGGTCGGAAACGAGACGCCTGTGGCGGGCGAAGCGCGGCGGCGCATTCATGCGCTCGGCAGAATTGAACCGCGCCAGTCCGTCGAGATTTCTTCCGAACTTTCGGGGATTTTGCGGGCGGTCCATGTTTCCGAAGGCGATGCCGTCGAACAGGGCGATGTGCTGGCGGAGCTGAATACACGGCAGCTGGCGCTCAAGATACGCAAAGCCGAACTCAAGATCGCCCATGCGGAATTCGAACTCAGGAGCGCAATCGCGGCCCACAAGCTGCTGGTCAGCGAACTCGACAGAGCCGAGAAACTGCAAGCATCGGAACGGATCGCCGGCAAGGTCTACGAAGAGGCCTACAACAAGGAAGAGATCGCCGGGCTGCAGATTTCCGCCAAACGGGTTCTGCTCGATACCGCCCAGGTGGAATTCCAGATGCTCAAGCTGGATCTCGAGAAAAGCAGGATCACCGCACCGATCAACGGCATCGTCGTGCAACGAAAAGCCAATCCCGGTCAGACAGTCGCCGCCTCGCTGCAGGCACCAACGCTGTTCATGATCGGCTCGGACCTCAGCACGCTCACCTTGAAGGCGAAGATACATGAGGCAGACATCTCCAGGGTCCGGGTCGGTCAGCCGGCGCAATTCGCCGTGGACGCCTTTCCGGGCAAGGTATTCCGGACCCGGATCGACCGGATTTCACTCTACCCGACCGAGATAGACAGCACGATCACCGAATATGCGGTCGAACTTACGGTCGCGAATGAAGAACGCCTGATCAGGCCTGGAATGTCGGCAATCGTCACCATTCCGGAGAACTGATTTCACCTGCCCGCATCGGCGTAATCAACGGAATTCCTGCATGACCACCATCGTCGATGTCAGAAATCTTGCGAAAGACTATGCAGGCAAAACAGCGTCGGCGCACGTCTTCAAGAACCTGAGCCTGCAAGTCCCGGAAGGACAGATGTGCTGCATCGTCGGTGACTCGGGTTGTGGGAAAACGACCTTGCTGAACATTCTCGGCGGGCTCGATCACGCGACTTCGGGCACGTATCGGTTTGGCAACATCGCGGTCGACAGGCTCCACGGAAGCGCATTTTCCGACTTCAGGAAGAACAGCATCGGCTTCATTTTCCAGAACTACTGCCTGATACCCTACCTGAACACCTACGAAAACGTGGTCCTGCCCCTGATGTACCGGAAAATCGGCTCCCGGCAACGCGACGACCTGGCGCGAAGCGCCATCGGGAAAGTGAAACTTGAACACAGACTGTGGCACAAACCCGCGCAATTGTCGGGTGGCCAGCAGCAACGCGTTGCCATTGCCCGCGCGCTCGTAACCCGGCCACCTCTGGTCGTGGCCGATGAGCCGACCGGCAACCTGGATCTGTCGACCAGCCTGGAAATGATCGAAATCCTCCGGGAGACACAGTCCGCGGCAGGCACGACGATTATCTATGTGACCCATCAGCACAAGGTGGCCGAGCTTGCCGACCGGATATGCGATTTCAAGGACCTTTCAGGCTGAGGTCCCATGATGCGCGTAAAGGATCTGCTGGTACAGACAGTCAAATCGGTTTCAAGAAACGCCGTTCGAAGTCTCCTGACCAATCTGGGCCTCACGGTCGGCGTCGCTGCGTATATCCTTCTTGAAACCGTCAATTCCGGCACCAGACTGACGGTCGAGCGGGAGTTGCAGCGCCTTGGCGGCAACATTCTGGTCGTTCAGGCCGTCCCCGACCGCACCATCCGCTCACGCCCGGACGGCGGGCGTCAGTTCGACAACACCCACTTCCGGAACCTGTCGGCAGCTCTGGCGGACACCGCCGCCGTGGCGGCGCAGACCCCCGCCCAGGCCAGCGTCAGCGCCAACGGAATGGCGGCGGAGGTCACACTCCTCGGTGTCACCGAGGCCTATCTCGACATACGCGGCTGGAACATTGAAAGCGGCAGAAGCTTCAGCCCCGCCGAACATGTCGAGGCGGCGAGCGTCTGTCTGCTCGGCAAGGCAACGAAAGAGCGCCTCTTCGGCAGGACTTCCCCCCTGGGAGCGACAACGCGGGTCGACAACAGCCTGTGCACGGTGATTGGAAGCCTGCAGTCGGTCGGGGTTTCCAGCGCCGGCAGAAATGTGGATGACCTCGTTCTCATGCCGCTGACTTCGGCGCAGCGGCGGGTAACGGGCACCAGGGCAGTCCGCAGTCTTTATGTCCGCCCGGGTTCCGATGAATTGTACGAACCGGTCAAGACACACATAAAGGCGTTTTTCGAAGACGACGAAAGTCTCGGAAAGAACAGGAGCGTTGCCCGTATTTCGGAGATGCAGTTCATAGCGCGGGCGATCACGGACACGAAGGCGCTGCTGAAAAACGGATTGCTTGTCGTTTCAGGGCTGTTCGCGACCATCGGTGTCGCCAGTGTCATGAACGCCACTCTGCTGTCGGTTCGGGAACGAAGAGCTGAAATCGGCATCAGAATGGCCCTGGGCGCCCGGGCCGGCGACATTTTTCTCCAGTTTCTTGTTGAAGCCCTGGTCCTGTCGGGCCTGTCCTGCCTTCTCGGCGCCGCCGCCGGCACGCTCGCCTCCTATTATCTGGCCGACGCCATAGGCCTTCCGTTTCATGTTTCTCCCGCAACCGTTTTCCAGGTGGTGGCACTTGCCTGCCTGACAACCGTCCTCTTTGCCTCCCTGCCCGCCTTGAAGGCCGCCAGGATCGATCCGATACGTGCCATTCGCGACGGTTCCTGACGAACGGCGGAAATCCGGAGGATGACCGGTGTACAGGTTCCGAAATTTTCCCATCTGATCAAAAAATTGCCCTCCACAACCCTGCACAGCTTGTGGGCACGCATATTTTATGATCAAATTTTCAGGTAAAAAAACTTTCCAGGGGTTTCAGATGCTCGTTTCAATTCCGTTCTCCAGGGTCCGCAGGATCTTGCTGTCGGCCGCGCTGGCCGTCACAGTCACTGCGGGACTCCCGTTCACTCCCGCCGATGCGGCCGATCCGATCAAGGTTGCCGCGATCTACACCGTGCCCGTCGAGCAGCAATGGGTCAGCCGCATCGACAAGGCGCTGAAAGCCGCCCAGGAGCGCGGCGAGATTACCTACACCTTCTCCGAGAATGTCGCCAACACGGACTATGAGCGCGTCATGCGCGAATACGCCGAGCAAGGCATGGACCTCGTGGTCGGTGAAGCCTTCGCCGTCGAACGGGCCGCGCGCAAGGTCGCCGCCGAATATCCCGAGACCGCCTTCCTGATGGGATCCTCCTTCGGTCCGGCCCAGCCGAATTTCGCCGTTTTCGACAACTGGATCCATGAACCCAGCTATCTCTCCGGCATGATCGCGGGCGCGACCACCAAGTCCAACGTGATCGGCATGGTCGGCGGCTACGCCATTCCCGAGGTCAACCGCCTGATGAACGCCTTCATGGAAGGCGCGACCACCGTGAACCCGGACGTGAAGTTCCTCGTCACCTTCATCAACTCCTGGTACGATCCGCCCAAGGCCAAGGAATCTGCCTTCGCCATGATCGACAAGGGCGCGGACATCCTCTACGCGGAACGCTTCGGCGTCTCCGATGCGGCCAAGGAAAAGGGGATCCTTGCGATCGGCAACGTCATCGACACCGCGGGTGACTATCCCGGCACGATCCTGTCCTCCGCGCTGTGGCACATGGAACCGACCATCGACCGCGCAGTTGCCGCGGTTGTGGACGAAAGTTTCGAGCCGGCCGACTACGGTCCCTACAGCTTCATGTCCTATGGCGGCGGCAGCTTCCTCGTCGACGAAAGCCTGGCCCCGGCAGACGCGGTTGCGGCCGCGAAGGAAAAGGAACAGGAAATCCTCGGCGGCCTGTTCCGGGTCAATGTCAACGACAGCGAACCGAAATCCACGATGTAACCGGTTCTCGCCGGCGGCCCCAGGCGCGTATTTGGGGCCGCCGGCGCCTTCCTGCCGCGTGAGCGATCCGCGGTTTCCTGAACTCATTTCCGGAGGTCCGCATGACGGGACCCGCACAGGAAGCTGACGTCGTCCTGCGTCTGGACGGCATCACCAGACGTTTTGGTGCGTTGACGGCCAACGGCGACGTGTCGCTGGACCTGAGACGAGGCGAAATCCTGGCACTGCTGGGCGAAAACGGTGCCGGCAAGACCACCTTGATGAACATCCTGTTCGGACATTACGTGGCCGACGAGGGACGGGTTCTGGTCGATCCGGACGGCGGCGGACTTGCCGAACTGGAACCGGGATCGCCCCATGCCGCGCTCGAGGCGGGCATCGGCATGGTCCACCAGCACTTCACCCTCGCGGAGAACCTGAGCGCCCTCGACAACATCCTGCTCGGTACGGAAACCCTCGCCGCATTGAGATCCGCCCGCGCGCCCGCGCGCGCCAGACTTCAGGACCTGATGAAGCGGTCCGGCCTGACCGTGCCGCTGGATGCGCGCATCTCGCAGTTGTCGGTCGGTGAAAAGCAGCGTGTCGAGATCCTGAAGGCGCTCTACCGCAATGCGCGGGTGCTTGTTCTCGATGAACCCACCGCCGTTCTGACACCGCAGGAATCCGACACCCTGTTCGCGACCCTCAAGACGCTGGCGCAGGACGGTCTCGGCATCATCTTCATCTCGCACAAGCTGGCGGAAGTGCTCGCATCCTCCCATCGCATCGCCGTGCTGCGTGGCGGGCGCAAGGTGGCCGATCTGCCTACAGTCGAATGCGACCGGCGCAAGCTCGCCGAACTGATGGTCGGGCATGAAGTCGTCGAAACCGTGCGCGCCCCCGGCACGCCCGGCGCCACCCTCTATGCCCTTCAGGATGTCACCGCCGGTCACGGCCGCGATGCCCTGCACGATATCGATCTCGACCTGAAGTCCGGAGAGATCCTCGGGATCGCGGGCATATCGGGAAACGGCCAGACGACGCTGGCCCGGGTCATCTCCGGCCTGGAGCCTCCCGTTTCGGGAACCGCGACCCTGGAAGGGCGCGCGCTCGGCCATGCCGGCGCCCGAACCATGATCGACAGCGGCCTGGCGCGCATACCGGAGGACCGCCACCACGACGGCATCGTCGGCGCCATGAGCGTCTCGGAAAATCTCGCCATCGAGGCCATCCGCAAACCGGAAAACCAGCGCTTCGGCCTGCTGCGCTTTTCCGCCATGCGCGCCCGGGCCCGAAAACTGATCGCGGCCTATGATATCCGGTGCCAGAACGAGGCCAGTCCCGCACGCCTGCTTTCGGGTGGCAACATCCAGAAGATCGTGCTGGCGCGCACCCTGGAAACGGAACCGAAGGTCGTCCTGGCCGCCCAGCCGTCCCGGGGACTGGATGTCGGCGCCACGTCCGACGTGCACCAGCGCCTGCTTGCCGCCCGCGAACGCGGTGCCGGCGTACTCCTGATTTCAGAGGACCTCGATGAACTCATGCGCCTGTCCGACCGCATCGCCGTCATTCATCGCGGCCGCCTGTCCCCTGCCGAACCGACGGAGACACTCGATCGCGGGTCGCTCGGACTCAGGATGGCCGGCCATGGCGGGGAGGAAGCCGCATGATCCGGTTTGAACCACGGGGCCCTGTGCCCGTGTCCAGAATGCTTCTTGTATCCGTTGCCGCCGCAATCTGCGCGCTGGTGCTTGCGGCCATACCCATGGCCTTCGCCGGCCTGTCGGTCTTCAGCGCCTACGGGTTGATGGTCAAGGGCGCCTTCGGCTCCCTCTTCGCCTTTACCGAAATGCTGACCAGGGCAGCGCCCCTGATCCTGACCGGACTTGCCGCCGCGGTCGCCTTCCGGGCAAAACTGTGGAACATCGGCGCCGAAGGCCAGCTCTATGCCGGGGCCCTGGCCGCCGTCGCCGTCGGCACCGGTGTGGTCACCGGTCCGTCTTACGTGCTGATCCCGCTGGTCGTTCTGGCAGGCGCCTTGGCAGGCGGCCTGGTCATGCTGGGGCCGACGCTGCTGAAGACCCGTCTGGGCGTCGACGAGGTGGTCACCACGCTGCTGTTGAATTTCATCATCCTGCTGTTCGTCCAGATGATGCTGGAAGGACCGATGCAGGATCCGATGGGCATGGGCTGGCCTCAATCCGAACCCATTCTCGACGACGCGGCCCTGCCCAAGCTGATGGCGCGCATGCGGATCCATGGCGGGCTGATTGTCGCGCTGGTTGCGTCGCTGGGGGTCTGGTTCCTGTTGAAACGCACGGTCTGGGGCTTCGAGATCCGGGCCGTGGGGGAAAACGCCGCTGCAGCGCGGCATGCGGGCATTCCGGTCACCGCCACATTTGTCCGGGTAGGCCTTCTATCGGGCGCACTCGCGGGCCTCGCCGGCGTCGGTGAAGTTGCCGGCCTCAAGGGCTACCTCACCGCCGATCTGTCTCCCGGCTTCGGCTATTCAGGCATCGTCGTGGCAATGCTGGCGGGCCTGTCACCGGCCGGCGTCGTCCTGGCGGCCCTCTTCATTGCCAGCATTTTTGTCGGCGCGGATTCCATGTCCCGGGCCACCGGCGTCTCCAACTACCTGGCCGACCTGATTGTCGCGATGGCGCTACTGTGTGTGCTTGTTTCCGGCCTGTTCCTGAGGTTCAGGATCCGATTTGTCGGCGCTCCGGCAGCGAAGGGATCAACGCCATGATCGAGATCCTCGACATTCTCGTGTCCGCAAATTTCTGGGCGGCCGCCCTGCGTATCGCCACACCGCTGATCTTCGGCGTGATCGGTGCGCTCCTGTGCGAGCGGGCCGGGGTCCTCAATCTCGGCATCGAGGGTATCTTCACCGCCGGTGCGATGGCCGGCTGGATGGCGGTCTGGCTCGGCGCCGGGCTGTGGGGCGGCGTGGCCGTCGCGGCCCTGGCGGGCGCCTTCTTCGGGTTAATACACGCGATCCTGACCGTGCCGCTCGGTCTTTCCCAGCATGTCTCCGGCATCGGCGTGACGCTGTTTGCCACAGCGCTCAGCTATTTCATCTACCGCACCGCCTTGCCGGAAGTCTCCTCCCCGCCCCGGATCGAGGCCTTCCAGCCCCTCGACATTCCCGGCCTCAGCGACCTGCCCTTCTTCGGACCGGCCCTGTTCCAGCAGACACCCCTCACATTTCTGGCTCTGGCGCTGGTCATCGCCACCGCCTATGTGCTCTACCGGACCCCGCTCGGCCTGGCGATCCGCGCTGTCGGCGACAATCCGGCGGCCGTCGAGTCTCAGGGCCTGTCCGTCTATGCCATCCGGATGGGCACTGTTGTCGCCGGTTCGGCCATCATGGCGCTCGGCGGCGCCTTCCTGACCATGTCCGCCTTCGATGCGTTCTTCTTCGGCATGGTCAACGGCCGCGGCTGGATCTGCATCGCACTGACCGTCTTTGCCTCCTGGCGGCCCGGAAAGGCCTTGCTCGGCGCACTTCTGTTCGGCGCCTTCGATGCGTTTCAGGTCCGTCTTCAAACCGAGGTCGGCAGCTTCATTCCGGGTCAGGTGTTCCTGATGATGCCGTATCTCCTGTCCATCGCCGCGCTGATCGTGGTTGCCCGCCGGGCCGATTATCCGCGGGCACTGCTGGTGCCCTATTTCCGTGGCCAACGCTGAGACCCGTCCATGAGCTTCGACCTTCTCGTCAAGAACGCCAACCTGCCCGACGGCCGCACCCAAATGGACATCGCCTGCAAGGGCGGCCGCATCGAAGCCGTGGAAGCCGGCATCACGGCGGAGGCCGGCAAGGTTATCGACGCGAACGGCAGACTGGTCTCGCCGCCTTTCGTCGACAGTCATTTCCACATGGATGCGACGCTCTCCCTGGGCCTGCCCCGCATGAACCGCAGCGGCACGCTGCTGGAGGGCATCGCACTGTGGGGCGAACTCAAGGACATCCTGACTATCGATGCCGTCGTCGAGCGGGCTTTGAAATATTGCGACCTCGCCGTCTCCCAGGGCCTGCTGGCAATCCGCTCCCATGTCGATGTCTGCGACGACCGCCTGACCGGGGTCGAAGGCCTGCTGGAAGTCCGCGACAGGGTGAAGGACTATATCGATCTTCAACTGGTGGCGTTTCCGCAGGACGGTCTCTACCGGTCTCCCAATGCGGAAAAGAACCTTTTGAAGGCCCTCGACATGGGCGTCGACATCGTTGGCGGCATCCCGCATTTCGAACGCACCATGGAGGACGGCGCCCGGTCCGTCGTCCGCCTGTGCGAAATCGCGGCCGAGCGCGGCCTGCGGGTCGACATGCATTGCGACGAGACCGACGATCCCCTGTCCCGTCATATCGAAACGCTGGCCCATGAGACGCAGAGACTTGGATTGCACGGCCGTGTCGCGGGATCGCACCTGACCTCGATGCATTCCATGGACAATTACTACGTCTCCAAGCTGCTGCCGCTGATCGCGGAGGCCGGGATCCATGCGATCGCCAATCCGCTGATCAACATCACCCTCCAGGGCCGCCACGACAGTTATCCCAAGCGCCGCGGCCAGACCCGGGTGCCGGAATTGCGCGCGCATGGCGTCAACGTCGCCTTCGGCCACGACTGCGTGATGGATCCCTGGTATTCGATGGGATCCGGCGACATGCTGGAAGTTGCCTCCATGGGGCTTCATGTGGCCCAGATGACCAGCCGGGAGGCCATCCGCTACTGCTTCGACTGCGTCACCGGCCATCCGGCAAAGGCAATGGGTCTGGAAGGCTATGGTCTGGACAAGGGCTGCAAGGCGGATTTCGTGCTCCTCCAGGCCCGGGACACCATCGAGGCCATCCGCCTGAAGGCCACCCGGCTGGCGGTTGTCAGGGGCGGCAGGGTGATCGCCACCACCGCGCCCCGGGAAGCGGAACTTTCGCTCGAAGGACGTCCCGGCCGGATCGATCCCTCGACCTTTGCGCCGAGAGAAGGCTAGAGCCGTTCCGCGACCCCGCGGAACAGCCTCAAGTCATGGTCAAACAGGTTCCTGTCTGTCGCGGCTGGGATCAGGCCGCCGCCACCGCCGTCAGGAAGCGATCGACCGTTTCGCGCAACGCGTTCGTGCGGGCGCTCACATCCGTTGAAGCGGACAGGACCTGACCTGTCGACTCGCTGGTGACCTGCGCCTTTTCCGAGATGGTAATGACCGAATTCGCCACATTCTGCGTGCCTGTGGCCGCCTCCTGAATGTTTCCGGAGATCTCGTTGGTTGCCGCGCCCTGCTGTTCGACCGCCGCCGCGATCGTTCCGGTGTAATTGTCGACCTCGCCCATGGTTTCGGCGATGCTCGCAATCGCCGTAACGGCTTCCTTGGTCGCGACCTGCACTTCCGCGATCTGCCCTTCGATTTCCTCGGTGGCCTTTGCGGTCTGGGTCGCCAGTTCCTTGACCTCGGATGCGACAACGGCGAAGCCGCGTCCGGCTTCTCCGGCCCGGGCCGCCTCGATGGTCGCATTCAGGGCCAGCAGGTTGGTCTGCTCGGCAATCGCCGAGATCAGGCTGACCACGTCCCCGATCCGCTGGGCGGCTTCGGCAAGCCCCTCGATCTTTTCGTTGGTCTGGCGGGCACCCTCTGACGCGGTCCCCACGATTTCCGTGGTTGCGACGACCTGGCGCCGGATTTCCTGGATCGACGCGGACAATTCCTCCGCGGCGGACGCGACGGTCTGCACATTGGTCGAGGCCGCTTCGGACGAAGCCGAGGCGCCGGATGCATCCCGCGCGGTCTCGTCCGCCAGGCTGTTCAGCTTCTCGGCCTCTTCCCGCATTTGCGTGCTGTTGTCGGCAACCGCATCGAGCATCTCGCTGACTTCGGAGCGGAACCCGTCGATCATTCTCGCGATTTCCGCGGACTGTCTTTCCTGGAGATTCGCGGCCGCGCTCTGCTCGGCCTCCAGACGCTCCCGCGCGAGTGCATTTTCCCGGAACACGAGAACTGTTTCGGCCATTTGCGAGATTTCGTCGGATGCCTTTTGCGACGGAATTTCGACCGCCGTATCACCGCTCGCCAGACGGCTCATCACCGTGCCCAGGCTGTTGATGCGGCCCGACAGGGTCCTGGCAACCAGCAGCCCGACGACACCGGCGATGACAGCACACACGATCGCGATCAGGAAAATCCAGAACTGGAGCGCGGACAAGGGTGCCAGAACCTCGCGCACGTCCTGTACGACCGTGAGCGCATAGGCCTTGCCGAACGCAGTGTAGGGCACCACGGCCGCGAACACGCTCCGGCCGTCATAGTCGGACATCTGCCCGAACACGATGCCGCCGTTCAGGGCTTTGCTGATCTCCGGCGCACCGAACTTGTCGCTCAGAATTTCAGATTCTTCCGGCGTGCGGGCACTGTCGTTCATGACCAGGCCGCTCTCGTTCACCAGGTGGATGTTGCCCGTCTCTCCAAGCCCGGCATAGTTTCCCAGCATGGAACTGATTTTGCCGAGCGGCATCTGGTAGACGATAACTCCGATCGTTTTCGAACCGGCGGTGATCGGAGCCGACCAGAAACCCGCGGGCCGGTCTTCATTGCCTTTGTAGGCGACCGGATCGATGCCGCTGATCGTTCCCGCTTCGCCAACGAGGGCCTGCTCGAATGCGGCGGCCAGGGGCGTGTCTTTCCAGCCGTCGGCGTGGACGTTGATGCCGAAATCGGCGAATTTGCGCACGCTGTAGATGACATCGCCGGACAGGTTGACCAGGACCATGTCCGGATAGTCATTGACATTGGCATAGTCGCGCAGCGCTGCATGATGCTTGCCATGCGCCTTGTCATAGGGCTTCCTGCCCGCCTTGACGAGTTGATCGCGCTCACCGGCCGGGTGCGGATTGTCGGTAACATAGAGCCGGGTCAGCATCTCGGACGCCTTGTCCTTGTACTTGTCCCAGGCGGTTGCAAAGTCGCTGTAGGCGGCGCGGAGCGCCTTGCCTTGCGCATGCGCGCCAACGGCGCTTTCCTTGCTTCGGTAGAATTCCAGCAGGGCATCCTTGCGGCTTTCCGCGAGAGCGACAAGCCGTTGCTCGGCCTGTGTGCGAACTGTGTCGGCTCCGGACAGGTAGCTGGCAACACCAACACCTGCCGAACACAGAAGTGCGATGCCGAGCACCAACACCGGAAGTTTTGCGGAAACTTTCAAGGAACCCTCCCACGGGAAACGGGAAAACCATCGGTTTTCCCGTTGTTTAGTCTACTCAGAGGTTGTCGACGTTGACGCCGAATGTCGCGGCCCCGATGACCTCGCCACTCGCCGGATCGACGACCGGAACGCTCACCTGGCTCTGCAGGGTCTGCGTGCTTTCGTCCTCTTCGAGTTCACTGATATCCAGGCCGTCAGCGCCGACGGAATAGGTTTTCTGCCACTTGGCTTCATCGCCCTGCCAGTAGTCGGATGTCACTTCGCTCTGGCCGACGTTGAGGCCCTTTGCGTCCATCACGAAAATCTCGGTGAACAGACCGTCATTGCTCTCCTGCACGTCTGCCAGGTAGACGGACAGGGAATTGTCCATCACTTCGTCGATCATCGGCTGATCGACCGCCTCGGTTTCCGCGCGCCAGGTCTTGTCCAGTTCGTCGATCTTGGCCTGGTCATAGCCGCCGGTGACACCGTTTTGCGCCTTCACGGCGGCCACAACTTCGTCGGTCGCGACAATTGCGGCGATTTTCCCGCCGGCAAGGCCCTTGAGTTCGTTTTCGAATTCGTTCGCGGAAGCGGCGCTCGCGGACAACACACAAACAGCCGTCATAGTAAGAATATATTTCATGGATCTCTCCCAATTACTCACCCAAAGTAATCTAGGAAAAATCGATTAATATTTTATATATGTTACAACCACTCTGGAATTAGACTTCAGAAACAGACACATAACAGTTCAAGAATAAAATCTATTTCATACAATTCAAAGACTTAACCTCAGAATCACGGAGAGATATCGCCGAACCGGCTGAAATCTGCAATTGCATTTCTTGAGAACCACACTCTTTTACTTTGATTGCATAAATTTTGAACACAACTAAACCTACCCCTTCCGGAAGGTCTCCGCATGGTTGACAATCCACATATCGGCGGCGGCCTCTCAAATGGGTGGCCAGGCCGTCATGGCGCTGAGGAATGGCTTCACGATGACCGGTATCGCCTGCATTCTGGGACTGTATCAGGGACAGCCCGAACACCGCTGGCAGGGCAAGGACCCGTCGGCGATCCGCAAGATCCGCGCTGACGGGCCACTCCGGGTGACAGTCACCGGTCTGGCCGAAGACCGTCAGGCGGATCGAACGGCGCACGGCGGACCGGACATGGCGCTGCATGCCTACCCTTCCGAGCACTATGCCCGTTGGCGCGAGACGTTTCCCGGCAAGGCGGCGGTCTACGCGCCTGGCGGGTTCGGCGAAAACCTGTCTACTGAAGGGCTCACGGAAGCCGGCCTGTGCATCGGCGATGTCTTTTCCGCCGGCACGGCCCGCGTTCAGGTCACCCAGGGACGCCAGCCCTGCTGGAAACTGAACATGCACACGGACAATCCCGCCCAGGCTGCCGCGTTTCGCAAAACGGCGAAGACCGGATGGTACCTCAGGGTGCTGGAAGAAGGCGTGCTGGAAGCGGGGGATGAAATGGTTCTTGTCGACCGCCCTTGCCCGCACTGGAGCCTCCGCGAAGTCATCTTCGCTCGTTTCAACCCCCAGCTCGATCCGGCGACGGCTTCGGCATTGGCGGGGCTTGAGGAACTCGGCCAACCATGGCGGGCCGCCTTTGCCAGAAAGGCCGATCCGGAAAGCCGCACCGGCGCGACCCCGGCCCTCGGAGACTGACACGAAACACTGCAGTGCCGCGGCCCGTTCGGGCGCCGGCTCCGGACAGGGCCGGTCCGATCCGCCAAAACTCGATTTCCGCGTGAGAATGACGGTCTTGCGTGTCGTCGGACTTGCACATTTCCCGCGGTTTCTGTATACCCCGCACGCGCCTGCACCCCTGGAGGAGGCGTTTAAGGACCGATCCCGGACAACTTGAAGCTTCTGGCACGGTGGTTCGCCGGTCCGTCATCTATACACTCGAAGGAGTTTTGCCATGGCTGCCAGCTATGAGCTGAAGGCGTCGGCACGGGACCGGGTGGGCAAGGGGGCCGCTCGGACACTGCGTCGCGAAGGCCTTCTCCCCGCCGTGATCTACGGCGACAAGAAACCTGCCCTGCCGATCACCATTCCGATGAAAGAGACCACTCTCACCTTGAAAAAGGGCGGTTTCCTTACCCACGTCGGTATCGTCGAAGTCGACGGCAAGAAGCACCAGGTCATCGCCAAGGACTATCAGCTGCACCCGGTGCGCGACGATATCCTGCACGTCGATTTCCTGCGTGTCGCCAAGGGCTCGACACTGACCGTCGACCTGCCGGTTCACTTCCTGAACGAAGAGATCTGCCCGGGCATCAAGAAGGGTGGCGTTCTGAACATCGTTCGTCACACCGTCGAAATGACCGTGCCGGCCGACAACATTCCGGAAGCCCTGGTACTGGATCTGGCCAAGGCCCAGCCGGGCGACAGCCTGCATATTTCCGCAGTGAGCCTGCCGGAAGGCTGCCTGCCGACCATCACCGATCGCGACTTTACCATCGCAACGATCGCGGCTCCGGCCGGTGTCCAGGAGACTGACGACACCGAAGAGGAAGCAACGGAAGAAACCACGGAAGCCTCCGGCGAATAAGCCCGGTTCCAGTGGTATCAGGTCAGGGAGGCGGCCGCCGCCTCCCCGCACCAGGTCAGAAGCCCGCCACCGGGTCGGTGACCTGAAGCAGCCGCAATCGGCTGCTTTTTCATTTCAGGATCCAGTCTTGGAAGGCATGCCATGAAACTGATCGTCGGCCTTGGCAATCCGGGTGCGAAACACGCGGGCAACCGGCACAATATCGGCTTCATGGCCGTAGACGAGATCCACCGCCGCCATGCCGGCTTCCAGCCCTGGCGGTCCCGGTTTCAAGGTCAGGTATCCGAAGGCCATCTCGGCGCGGAAAAGGTCCTGCTTCTGAAGCCCTCCACCTATATGAACGAATCCGGCCGCTCCGTCGGGGAAGCCATGCGTTTCTTCAAGCTGGAGCCGGAAGACATCGTCGTGCTCTATGACGAACTCGACCTGCCCCCGGCCAAATTCCGCATGAAACAGGGCGGCGGCCATGGCGGCCACAACGGGCTGCGGTCAATCTCCGCCCATATCGGCACGGACTACCGCCGCCTGCGCCTCGGTATCGGCCACCCCGGCGACAAGAAACTGGTCTCCAACCACGTGCTTGGCGATTTCGCCAAGGCAGACCGGGACTGGCTGGAGCCTCTGCTGGCGGAAGTCGCCGACAACGCCGGTCTGCTGGCAGAAGGCAAGGACAGTCAGTTCGCCAACAAGCTGACGCTGGCCCTGGAACCGGAAAAGGCCCGCCGCAAGGACAAACCCGCACCGGCCAGGGATGGCGCACCCGCTGCGGCGAAACCAAAAGGCCAGAGCCACATCCGCCAGGCGCGCCCGCCGAAGACCATCAGCGCACCCAAGTCAGGCCCCATGGCCGACATGCTGAAAAAGCTGCTTGGCGGCGGAGACTGAACGTTCGGTTCCAGGATCAAACACCTGGCCGCGCCTCACGACAACGGCTGCACGTTGATGATCTCCACACGGCGGTTGCGGCCGCTGTCCGGGTTGTAGCGGTCCACGGGCCGGCTCTCGCCATAGCCCACCGGCACCAGCCGTTCCCGGGGAATGCTGAAAAAGGCGGCCAGGAATTCCGCCACCATGAACGCCCGGCGCCTGGACAGGTCCAGATTATACGCCGCCGTGCCACGCAGGTCGGTGTGCCCGGCGATCTGAAAGCGCATGTTCCTCAGCCGCGGGTCCTTCAGGGCACCTCCCAGCGCCTGCAGGGTCAGAATGCCGTCATTGGTCAGCGACGCGGAATCGAATTCGAAATTGACCGTCAGATTGATGCGCGGCAGCTCCGCTTCCGGCGGCAACTGCCCCTCGATATTGATGCCCCTGTAAGGATGCGGTTCCTTTTTGCGGAGCGACCTGGACGTGCCCTGGCCGCCGTTCGGCAACAGCGCGCAGATGATTTCCTCACTGGTCACCGTCTGGGCCTGCAGGGGAGCGGGCACCGCCAGCAGCCCGACCAGCAACGCCGCCGCGATCAGCATCGGCCGGCAAGCCGGAAGGGACAGTGCACAAGCTCGTTCGATGAAGAACCGCATGGGAGCAACCTCGTTCATTACTGGTCCCGAATGGTCAGATGCAGCACAGCTGCTGAAATCTCGCGCGGAAGCCGGGTTTCTTCCGGCCGTTCCCTCATGCCCGCGCGCAAGGCGGTCAGAAAATAGCGGTCGTCCGCCATGGCGCTGCCGCCCTCGACACTCACCGGCATGGAGAACTGGCCGCTGCCGCCGTCCTCCAGATCTTCCAGCTGGGCAATCGGACTGCGCGCGGCGATCACCACGATGGCTTCCGAGCCGGCGGGCGGTTGAACGGTGAATTTCTGGCGCCCCTGGCGGCCATCGCCGAAGACGAAGGTTTCGCCGAAGCCGACCTGCCGCCGGACCGGAGCGCGCCGCGGCAGCAGGTTGACCACCGTGCCGTCCGCCTGGATGTAGATGATATAGAGGAAGGCTGCGAAGTCCGGCGCGGTCACCTCGAAAGCCAGCGAGTCGCCATAGCTCAGGTCGGCGCTGCCGCCGTGCAGGCGGATGGTCGGCCTGGAGGGTTCCGCCAGCGGACGGTCCAGGGTCTTGAGCACTTCGCAGACCGGCCATGGCCGGACGTTGACTTTCCGGATCTGCTCGGGCGGAAAGTCCTCGCTCAGCTTCGCCAGCGCCGCCTGGCTGCTGACGAAGCCCCCGAGCAGCGGCATCCCGCCCGGAACCTCTTCCGTCACGTAGAGGCGGCTGCAATTGTCTTCGGCGAAGGCAACCTCGTTGCCACGGTCGGAGCGCGACATGCCCGGCACCGGACGTGGTGGCCGAATTCCCGTGCGCATGACCGAGGCGTTGCGCATGTCCGCAAGCGCGGCCCCATAGCTGATCCAGCCGAACCCGTCGCCCGACCAGTACGGCCCCCAGGAGTTCTGGACCAGGAACGCCTGGCGGCGCTCGTCATATCCGACCAGCACCATCTGGTGCCCGCCGGACGGTCCCGCATTGCGCCCCAGCGATCCCTGATAGATCTCGCCGGCCTTCAGGTATTGCAGCGTCACGCCATCGGGTGTCCGTGCCGACGGCACCACGCCGGCCATCCGGAAGCCGACGGCAACCGGATGGCCGGCGGCCAGTTGCTGCTTGATCGCATCCAGATCCCGGCGACTGGGCCTGCGCCGGTCCCGTTCCACGACATAGATGAACTGGAAATCGCGGATGCGGAACCTGTCCGGCGCGGCCGAGGGCCGTTCGACACGTTCCGAGCACATGGCGACATCGGGGATGGCATCCAGATCGGGCGCGCCCCGCCCCTTGAAATAGGACATGGCGAAAAAGGCATGGCTGCCCGCCGCCTCGCAGGCCTCGTTCCTGTTACGGATCTGGGAATGAAGAAAGGCCGGGCTCGGCGTGAACGACTGGCTGCCCGGCGAGACATTGTTTTCCAGAGCGGCGTAATAACCGCGCATCGCGTAGCCGACGGCGTAGGAGACGCAACTGCCGTGGATCTGCAGGAGCGGTGGCGGCATCAGCGGCGACAGGTCGATGGCGTCGGGAATATAGGCCCGGGTGACGGTGGTCCGGCCGACATTCTCCAGAAGAGCCGGATCGATGGAGCTGTCCCCGTAAAGCCCTGTCAGGCTGCCCGGATCGAAGCCCTGCGCCGTTGCCGTGCCAACGGGGCCGGAGATCCAGAGGGCCAGCGCGGCCGCAAGCATCCCGGTAAACCGGACCCGGCCTGCAGTCAAAGGCCCCGACTTCAAATGTCTGGAGATCATGCCGCTTTATATTCCCGAAAAACAGTCGTCCTGAAAATTACGCTGAGTATACCCGATGCCGGATCGGAAGGAAGCGCAGAACGCCCTCGGTTGAACCGGCGGGCCTTTTTGCAGCTCCGAACCGCCTGGCTTTGGCCGCGGATCCCGGCCTTGCCCGCGCAAAGCCTTGACCTGCCCGTTGCGCTCGGGCATGTAGCCCAGCAACAGTTTCAGACCAGATCGAAAGCGAACTCCCATGGGTTTTCAGTGCGGCATTGTCGGACTGCCGAATGTCGGCAAGTCCACGCTCTTCAACGCGCTCACCAAGACCGCGGCCGCGCAGGCTGCCAACTATCCGTTCTGCACCATTGAGCCGAACACCGGCGAGGTGGCGGTGCCGGACCCCCGGCTCTACGCCATTCGCGAGGTGGCCGGATCCAAGGAAGTGATCCCGACCCGCATCACCTTTGTCGACATTGCCGGCCTCGTGCGCGGCGCGTCCAAGGGCGAAGGCCTCGGCAACCAGTTTCTCGCCAATATCCGCGAAGTCGATGCCATCGCCCATGTGCTGCGTTGCTTCGAGGACGATGACATCACCCATGTGGAAGGCACCATCGATCCGCTGGCCGATGCCGAGACGGTGGAAACCGAACTGATGGTCTCCGACATGGAAAGCCTCGAGCGACGCATCGCACCGCTGAAGAAGAAAGCCGGTGGCGGCGACAAGGAAGCCAAGGTGCTGCTGCCGATCATGGAAGGCGCTCTCGCCCTCCTGCAGGACGGCAAGCCCGCCCGCCTGCTGCAGGTGGCCGACGCGGAAGAGGCACGTCTGCTGCAGGGACTGAACCTTCTGACATCCAAGCCCGTGCTTTATGTCTGCAATGTCGACGAAGCCTCGGCCGGAACCGGCAATGCCTTGTCGGAAAAGGTCGCTGAACGCGCGAAGCAGGAAGGCGCGGTCGCCGTGGTGATTTCCGCGGCCATCGAGGCGGAGATCTCGCAGCTCGACAAGGAAGAGCAGGAAGAATTCCTGGAGACCATCGGTCTGGAAGAGCCCGGCCTCGACCGCATGATCCGCGCCGGCTACGACCTGCTTGGCCTGATCACCTATTTCACCGCCGGCCCGAAGGAAACCCGTGCCTGGACCATCACCGAGGGCACCAAGGCGCCTGGAGCGGCAGGCGTCATTCATACGGACTTCGAGCGCGGTTTCATCCGGGCCCAGACCATCGCCTATGACGATTATGTCGGCCTCGGCGGCGAAACCGCCGCCAAGGAAGCCGGCAAGTCGCGCGACGAAGGCAAGGAATATGTCGTCAAGGACGGCAACGTCCTCTTGTTCAAGTTCAACACCTGACGAGATATCGCCGCCGCGCCAGCGGCGCATCCGGGCTGATGCTGCCCTTCACCGGGCACCATGGATCAAGGGCCGTGGCAGGAAGAAGAGTTCACACCCTGGTTGCGGCCCCCATGGATTGGGCGATTTCCGGGCCGGTCGGCAACGCCTTGCGCGCTTCTTCCACGATGGCATCACGATTGATGCCGAAATGGGCATAAAGGTCGGCGATTGTTCCCGTTTGTCCGAAGTGCTCGACCCCGAGCGGAATGGTTCGATGCCCGGCCACAGCCCCCAGCCATGACAGCGTGGCGGGGTGGCCATCGAGCACGGTCAGGACCTTGCAGTGGCCGGGGAGGCCAAACAGCAGTTTTTCGACATGGCAGGTCGCCTGGCGGTTGCCGCGCGCGCGGCTGCGCTGCGCGGCCGTCCAGCCCGCATTCAGCCGGTCGGCAGACGTAACCGCAAGCACCCCGATATCCCGATGGGTCTCGGCCAGGCGTCCCGCGGCTCCGATGGCCTCATTGGCGACGGCCCCCTGATAGGCAATGACGATCTCGCAGTTCGGTCCAGGCTTGCGAAGCCAGTACGCACCGTCAATGGCACCCTGGCGAAAGTCGTCATCAATGCGCTTGCCCGGTTGCTCCAACGGCTTTGTCGTCAGGCGAAGATAGACAGAGCCACCGGTTTCGTCGCGAAGCCACGTGCGCTCGTCGGGATCGCTCCCGCCGTCGCGCTGCAGGTAGTCAAACGCCCACTCCATGATCACGGCAAGCTCATCCGCGAATGCCGGTTCGAAACTCGCCAGACCGTCCTGGGCCATTCCGGTCAGGGGTGTTCCGATGGACTGGTGCGCGCCGCCTTCCGGCGCGAGCGTTACTCCCGATGGCGTTCCGACGATCATGAAACGGGCATCCTGGTAGCAGGCGTAGTTCAAAGCATCCAGACCGCGATGAACGAACGGGTCATAGACCGTTCCGATCGGTATGATCCGCTTGCCCCAAAGGCTGTGCGCCAGGCCAGCCGCCCCCAGGAGCAGAAACAGGTTCATTTCCGCAATGCCCAACTCGACATGCTGACCTTCCGGGGCAAAATTCCACTTGGCGGTCGAGGGGATGCGATGCTCGATAAAGGCATCCCTTTGCGCTTGGCGAGCGAAAAGCTTGCGCCGATTGACGAACGCCCCCAGACCGGTCGTGCCGGTGACATCCGGCGAGGTGGTCATGATCCGTGCGGCAAGATCGCTCTGGCCTTTTGACAGCTCATCAAGAATTTTTCCAAACGCGGCCTGTGTCGAAATCTCGCGATCCGTCGAAAACGCGATCCCGGGAACAGGCAGTTTTTCATCGGAATGGCGCCTCGTCCCCTTTCCGAAGAACGGAACCTTCGCGAGAAACGACTTCAGTCCGGCTTCATCATCGACAGCGGCGAACGGGTCCCATTCCTGCCCCTCCGGCACGGCCATGTGTTTTTGCCAGTCCGCCATTTGCGCCCTGGTCATGAGACCGCCGTGATTGTCCTTGTGCCCGGCGATGGGAGTTCCCCAGCCCTTGATCGTATAGGCAAGAAAGCAGGTCGGACGGTCGTGATCGATGGCCGCGAAGGTTTCCGCCATCGTCTGCACACAATTGCCGCCGAGATTTTCCATCAGATCGGCAAGCTCGGCATCGCTGCGTTTGTCCAGAAGGGCCGTGACGTCGCCCTGGTCGCCCAGATCATCCATCAGGCGTTTTCGCCAGACTTCACCGCCCATGTAGGTCAACGCGGCGTATTCGGCATTCGGGCAGGCGTCGATCCAGGAGCGAAGCTTCTCGCCGCCGGGTTCATCGAATGCCGCGCGTTGCAATATCCCGTATTTGATTTTGACGACATCCCAGCCGAACGCATCGAATATCCTGTCTATGCGTTCGAACAGGCCCTCGCGTACGATCCCATCAAGAGACTGGCGATTGTAGTCGATGATCCACCAGGTATTCCGAAGATCGTTCTTCCAGCCTTCCTGCAGAACCTCATAGACGTTGCCTTCGTCCATTTCCGCATCGCCCACAAGCGCCACCATCCGGCCCAGCCTGGTGTCCGCGCCCCATTCCTTTGCCTTGATGAAATCCTGCACGATCGAAGCAAGCGCGGTGATGCCGACACCCAGACCGACGGAGCCGGTCGAAAAGTCCACATCGTCGGTGTCCTTGGTGCGGCTCGGGTAGCTTTGAACCCCGCCAAAGCCGCGGAAGGCCTCCATTTTCTCGCGCGTCTGGGCCCCCATCAGATAGTGCATCGCGTGAAAGACCGGCGATGCATGAGGCTTGACTGCAACCCGGTCTTCGGGCCGGAGCACGGAGAAATAGAGCGCGGTCATGATCGAGACCATGGATGCGGAAGACGCCTGATGCCCGCCAACCTTGATGCCATCCACCTTGGGGCGGATGTGATTGGCATTGTGGATCATCCAGTGCGACAGCCAGAGCAGCCGTTGTTCGATGGTTTTCAGATGCACACTGGACATGGGGCGACCTCCGGTATCATGGGCAGGGTATGGATTGGGGCAGAGTCAGATGCCGTCAGCCATCCTTGTAATAGTAGCTGTAGCCGTTCAGCGCGGGAGCGCCACCAAGGTGGGCGTAGAGCACCCTGGAACCCTTCGGGAAAAAGCCCTTCCTGGCAAGGTCGATCATGCCTTGCATGGATTTGCCCTCGTAAACCGGGTCGGTCATCATCGCCTCGGTCTTGGCGGCAAGACGGATCGCGTCGTTGGTTTCCGCCGACGGCACACCGTAGGCCGGGTAGGCATAGTCCGGATTGATGTGGATTTCGTCATCAAGGACGGTCCGGCCCAATCCGACCAGTTCAGCCGTGTTGTCCACGATGGACCGCACCTGAGCCCGGGTCTGATCGACCGTTCCCGATGCATCGATCCCGATCACGCGGTCGGCGCGGTCCTGCGCCGCAAACCCCACGACCATCCCTGCCTGGGTCGATCCTGTGACGACGCAGACCACGATGTAGTCGAACTTGAAACCGAGTTCTTCTTCTTGCCGTGCCACTTCCTCGGCAAAGCCGATGTAGCCGAGGGCTCCATATTTGTGCACCGAAGCACCAGCCGGAATGGGATAGGGGGTGCCGCCTGCGTCCTTCACCGACTGAATGGCATCTTCCCAACTCTTCCGGATACCGATGTCGAACCCGTCTTCGACCAGTCGGCTGTCGGCCCCCATCAGCCGGGTCAGCATGATATTGCCGACGCGATCGTAAACCGCATCGTAGTGGGGCACCCACTTCTCCTGGATCACCACGCATTTCATGCCGATCTTGGCGGCGGTGGCCGCCACCATGCGCGTGTGGTTGGACTGGACCCCTCCAATGGAAACAAGCGTGTCGGCTCCGCTCGCGATGGCGTCCGGCACGATGTATTCGAGTTTGCGCAGCTTGTTTCCACCGAAAGCCAGGCCCGAGTTGCAGTCGTCGCGCTTGGCATAAAACGCCACATCCGCGCCGACAGCTTCGCTCAGGCGCGGCAGGTGTTCGATGGCGGTTTCTCCGAAGGTGAGAGGGTAGCGTTCGAATTTGTCGAGCAAGGACATGGCGATCTCCTGATTTCAAGTCTGGAAATCCTAGCAAAGAGAACACGGAAGGTGCTTTCTGAATTGATCGTCAAAATCATTCTATCTTCCTGTTTTTCAGCCATCAAACCATGCAATAAGAGAAACAGCCGACAAAAATGAAAGAATCTTCCATGACTGATCTGGATCGGATCGACAAGAACATACTGCGCCGCCTTCAGTCAGACGGAAGATTGACGAATGCCGAGCTCGCAAAAGCGGTCAATGTCAGCCCCGCGACGTGCCACAGACGGACACAGGCCTTGTTTGAAGACGGGCACGTCACCCGTGTTACGGCGCAGATCAATCCGACCTCCGTTGATCTGGGAACACTGGTGATGGTCGGTGTCGTGCTTGACCGCTCGACCCCGGAGAGCTTCGCAACCTTCGAGGAGGCGGTGTCCGGCATGAACGAGTTGCTGGACTGCCACCTGGTTGCGGGAGAATTTGACTACCTGCTGAAAATCCGGGTCAGCGACATGAACGACTTCAACACCATTCACAACAAGATGCTGATCGCTCTGCCCGGTGTCCGGCAGATCCGCACGTTCTTCGTTCTCAAGGAGATCAAGGAGAACGCCCCGCTCGCGTTCTAGGGTGTGCACCGGGGGCGGCTAAAACGACACCGCCCCGGCGGACCAGCCGGGACGGTGTGTCTTGATCAAGGCCGTGGGCCTTGGGTGGGTCTTAGGACTTGGGCCTACCGCTTGGCCGCATAGTAGGACACCCGGCGTTCCATATAGGCCAGGACCTCCGAGACAGAAAAGGCCAGTGCGAACAGCACGATCAGCACCGCCCAGAAATGGGCCATCAGGAAGTTGTTGGCATAAAGCTCGAACAGTGCGCCGAATCCGACGATGGAAATCAGCAGTTGGCCGATGATCACCCCCTTCACCGCGCGGATCACCCCGATACGCACGCCGCCCAGAATTTCGGGAAGCGCGGCCCAGAAATAGATCTTGTAGAAGGCCTGGAGCGGATTGGCACCGTAACACCGTGCCATTTCGATCAGGGACCTGTTGATCTGCAGCACCCCTGCCCTGGCGTTCAGGATGATGATCCAGATCGCGAACAGGGTCGTGGTGATGATGATCGATCGCATGCCGAACCCGAACAGCACCATGAGCACCGGCACGAGGGCCGTCAGCGGTGCGCTCAGGAACATGTTGACCCAGGGCAGCAGCAACTCGTCCACCAGCCGGCTCTTGCCCATCAGGATCCCGACCGGGATGCCGATGACAATCGCCGCCAGAACCCCGACCGCAAACGCGTAGGCCGTTTCCGACAGCGCCTTCAGAAAGGGCGCCGTGCCGATCACGGACATCAGCGTCACGACCACTTCAGACAGCGGAGGGACGAAGAAGGTGAGGTTCAACTGGCCGACGATTTCCCACAGGAGCCCCCACAGGAGCAGCGAGGACATTGCGGGCAGGCGGTATCCGAAAAGTGTCATGATGGCCTCCTATTCCACATAGCTGCGCAGGGACGCCCAGATGCCGTCGACGATGTCCAGGTATTCCGAATCCCGGCGGATGTTGTCGACATTCTTGTGCCGCAGACCCGCCGGCCGGATGATTTCCGATACACGGCTCGGCCGCGGCAACAGGATCGCGATCTGGTCGGAGACATAGACCGCTTCCTCGATCGAGTGGGTCACGAAGATGAAGGTCTTGTTTTCAAGCTGCACCAGGTTCAGGAGATCTTCCTGGAACTTGCGCCGGGTCTGCTCGTCGACCGCGGAGAACGGCTCGTCCATGAGCAGCACATCCGCATCGACCGAAAGCGCGCGGGCCAGACCGACACGCTGACGCATGCCGCCGGAAAGCTCGTGCGGGTAACTCTTCTCGAATCCCGCCAGACCGACTTCCGCGATGTATTTTTCCGCGATCGCTTCGCGTTCGGACTTCGCGACCCCGCGCAGTTCCAGCCCGAAGGCCACGTTCCTGAGCACGCTGGCCCAGGGCAGCAGGGCAAAGTCCTGGAACACGAACGCCCGGTCCGGTCCCGGCCCCGTGACGGGTTTGCCGTTGACCTCGATCTCGCCGGAATTGGGTTTCAGAAGACCGGCGATGATCTTCAGCAGGGTGGTCTTGCCGCATCCGGACGGTCCGAGCAGCGACGTGAGCTGGCCGCGCGGAAATTCCAGGGACATGTCCTTGAGCGCTTCAACCTTGCCGTAGGTCTTGGAAATACCACGCGCCACAACGGCATTGTCGGCTTTCGGAACGCCTGTTGTTTCTACGGCTTCATTAATCTGAGGCATAACCACGGACATTTCCTTCGAACAGATGAACCTCGAGCCGTTCCAGCAGATTGAGGAAGAGAACGGCCAGGAGAATGATGGAGAAGATCGCCGCGTACATGGCGGGGTAGTCCGCGATCGAACGGCTGTAGGTGATGATGTCGCCGACCCCGGTCGGCGTGATTTTCAGTTCCGCAAGGATGGCCCCGATGAAACCGGCGGAAATGCCGAGCCGCAGCCCGCTGAAGATGACCGGCGACGCTGCCGGAACGATGATCTTCACGATGACCTCGGTCCGCGACGCGAGAAAGGACTGGCCCATCTCCTTCAGCGAGGACGGCGTGTTGCGGACAGCGCCTGCGGTGTTGAGCACGATCACGGGCATCGCCATGATGCAGACCACGAAGACCTTGGAGGTCAGTCCGATGCCATAGGCCATCACCAGCAGCGGGATGAGCGCGGCCAGAGGCGCGGCCTGCATGACGATGAAGATCGGTGAGAACAGCCATTCGAACTTGCGGCTGAGACCGATCCAGAGCCCCAGACCGATCCCCAGAAACGCCGAGATGGCGATACCGATGACCAATGGACGCAGCGTCTCGACATAGGCCTGAAGAAGCGTGCCGTCGACGGCCATGCGGCCGAGCGCGGCCATGGATTCAAGAAACGTTGGAAAAGCGTAGCTGACCGGGATCATGCCGGCAATCTGCCAGGCTCCGAAGAGCACCAGCGCGGACACGATCTTGAGCCAGAAAGAACGACGGACCATAAGCCGCATTCCCTTTCATTTGGAATGATGGGCGGCCGCCGGCATTGGCGGGCGGCCGCTGGAGTGACTTATTGCGTGGCGGATTCCAGTGGCTTGAGATACCAGAAGTCCTCGACATTCAGCGTCGACAGGTCTCCCTCAAGCTGACCGGCATTGGAGTACCACTCCAGGTCTGCCTTGGCCGCAATCTGGCCGCCGCCGTTCGGGTCGTAGAGACCTCCGGCAACCGCATCGGCATAGAATGTGTCGAGATTGCCCAGGATTTCCGGCGGAAGTTGCCCGATCGGCCCATTGGGGTCGGTTTCCTTGGAAATGATCGTCGGGTCTTCGGCCATGTCCCGCCACACGCTGAGCAGCGCATTGACGAAGATGCCGACATCTTCCTCGTTGTTCTTGATCCAGTCCAGATTGGCGAACAGGGCCTCGTCGCTGGCATCGACCTCGAACATCGGCAGGACGTTGAACCTGTCGCCGGCGATCTTCATCACCTTGTTCTTGTTGGACAGGTCGACGATCGTGGCCTCCGTCTGGCCCGCCATCAGTGCGGCCACCCGGTTGGAGGAGCCCGGCACGTAGGACCGGTCCCCGAACTCGATGCCGACCTTGTCCTCGATCACGTTGGCGATGGAATCCGTGCCGCCGCCGCGCGAATGCAGCATGATCGGCTCGCCGTTCAGGTCTTCCAGCGTGCTGTATTTCTTGGACGTGACCGGGAAGAACTTCAACTTGGAAAGCTGAAACACGATCCGGATAGGCGCCTTGGAGCGCTGCATGGCCGCGTAGGGCGTGCCGAAGCCGATGTCCATCTGGCCGCTCAGGACCGCCTGAATGGCCAGTTCCTCGTCGGAGAAGGCTGTCCATTCATAGTCGAGACCATTGGCCTTGGCCCTGTCGAGGGCGACAAAGAAGGCCGCGAGTTCGTCGGAGGGCGTTTCCGCCAGGGCGATCTTGATCTTGCCTGCGGCTGCCGCTGGGGTGGCTATCAGGGCAATCGCGAGCGGTATCGATGCCGCGGCTGCTCCCAGTTTGCGCAATAGTGTTTTCATGGTTTTCCTCCCGAGTGATGAACCTTTCGGTCCGTTGCTTCAGTACCCGTCCCGGCTTCTTTGGCTCGTTGGACGCCTGAAAAGATGGGGTGCGTCACACCTCTCCAAAGAGGCGTGCCGATACCGAACTGATGTGCAGCCACATGGCGTCATGGGCTGCCTTGGGATCGCGGGCCTCTATGGCCGCGCAGATCCGGTCATGTTCCGCGAAACTGGTATGGCTTTCCGGTGGCCGGGTGGTTTCGCGGATAACCGTGCTGACGGCGACGGCGCGCCGGACACCGTTGAGCTGGTCGAACAGGGCGCGCAGCAGGATGTTGTCGGTCGCTTCGGCGATCGCCTGGTGAAACAGGTCGTCCTGGGTCTCGTAATCTTCCCAGTTGGTCGCGGCCTGCGCCCTGTCCTTGATCTGCCGGATCGTGATCGCCGCCTGACGCGAGGCATTGATCGCCGCCTCCCGGGCGATCACCGCCTCGATGCATTGCCGGGCACGCATCATCTTCACCGGCGTGATCTGATGGCCGATATCGGTCAGCAGTCCGGGGTCCGCAATGTCGTCCGGTCCGGCAACGAAGGTGCCCTTGCCGACATGGCGCCAGATCATGCCCTGACGTTCCAGCAACTCCAGCGCCTTGCGCAGGCTGCTGCGGCTCATGCCGAGCTGGCCGATCAGATCGCGTTCCGCCGGCAACCTGTCTCCCGGCGCAAGCCCTTGCGTCTCGATGAATTCCTTCAGAAGACGAACCGCTTCGCTGCGGTCTGACGGTTCCGGCCGGATTAACACGAAAGGGCAACTCCAATTTCAGGGACACACGATCAATCGAACCAATTGACCGATCAATTTCGGATCAATATACCGATTAATGTCGAATCAATCCGAATTTGCAAGATAAAATCGACGAAAAAAATATTGGTTGTGATTGATCGATTTTCGAGTAGGGTCTTCCCTTCAGGAAAAACGAAACACGCAGAGGTGCTTGATGTCTGAATTCGTGATCGCCCCGCCCGAGCTGGCAACCTTGCCGGTGAAGGGGACGGACAGCCGGTTTCCGGTCCGCCGGGTTTATTGCATTGGCCGCAACTACGCGGCCCATGCTGTCGAGATGGGTCACGATCCCGACAAGGAGCCGCCCTTTTTCTTCCAGAAGAACCCCAACAACCTTGTCGTCGGAAGCGAGTTTCCCTACCCGCCGAAATCGGAAGATGTCCATCACGAGGCGGAACTGGCGGTTGCGCTGAAATCCGGCGGCCACAACATTCCCGTCGAAGCCGCGCTCGACCATGTCTACGGCTATGCCGTTTCCCTCGACATGACGCGCCGCGACCTTCAGGGCGCGGCCAAGAAGATGGGCCGCCCCTGGGAAATCGGCAAGGCGTTCGAGCAGTCCGCGCCGATCACCCCGCTGGTGCCCGTTTCGGAAAGCGGCCACCCGGACAAGGGGGCCATCCGGCTCACGGTCAATGGCGACCTGCGTCAGGAAGGCGACCTCAACCAGATGATCTGGAAGGTCCCGGAAATGATCTCCTACCTGTCCGACTATTTCGAACTGGCCGCCGGCGACGTGATCCTCACCGGAACCCCTTCCGGTGTCGGCCCGGTCGAACGCGGCGACAAGCTCGTCGTGACGGTGGACGGCCTGCCGTCGCTGGAAGTCACCGTGGTCTGATCCCGGCGCTTTCCCGAAATTCCGGACCCCGCAGGCCATCGGCCGGCGGGGTCTGTTCGCGCTGACACAGCGCCGCACGTCCCAAGATCCGCCGACCGCCCCTGCCTTGGGAAAGGCCCAGGTAAAGCGCTGCGATCTTCACAAGGCTCCCGTGGCCCCTTGGCCGCATTTGCTCCCGGCGCGATCGCCTGCCACGGGCCTCCGGAAACAGCGGCCCGCGGGACAAGCCTCATCATGACACCCTGCTCGGCAAACAATCCCGGCCGCGCGCGCACCTTCCGCAACTGGCCGGCATGATCCCGGCCCGGCCGCTTCACACAGCGCTCGAACCGGCGCACGATGGGCCTTGTGATCGGATCAGTGTCATGATCATCTGACCCTCAAGACATTTCCCGTGCCGGAGCCCGCCGTCCGTGACATTTGACCAAACCGCCCTGTTTCTGCTGTTCGGCGTCGTTTTTGCCCTGCTCGTCTGGGGCCGCATCCGCTTCGATCTGGTCGCCTTTGCGGCCCTGATTCTCGGCGCCCTTCTCGGACTGGTTCCCTCCGGCGAGGTTTTCAGCGGATTTGGCCATCCCGCCGTCATCATCATCGCCCTGGTCCTGATCGTCTCCAAAGGGCTGATGAATTCCGGCGCGGTGGAACTTGTTGCCGCGCGTCTTCTGTCGGCATCGCGGGGTCTGGCGCAGCATATCGGCCTGATGGCCGTCGTCGGGGCCGGTCTTTCCGGCATCATCAACAATGTCGCCGCGCTTGCGCTGCTCATGCCGCTCGATCTGGAATCGGCACGCAAGGCTGGCCGCGCGGCGGGTCTGTCGCTGATGCCGCTGTCCTTTGCGACCATTCTTGGCGGCATGATCACCCTGATCGGCACGCCGCCGAACATCGTGATCGCCCAGTACCGTTCCGACGCGCTTGGTGCGCCCTTCTCCATGTTCGATTTCGCGCCGGTCGGCCTCGCGGTCGCCATCAGCGGCATCGCCTTTGTCGCGCTGATCGGCTGGCGTCTGCTGCCCCGGCATTTCCGCGACAAGCCCAAGGAGGAAGGTTTCGCCGAAAGCCTTTATTCCGCCGAGTTGAAGGTTGGCCAGCTAGCGGAGGACAAGGCCCTGACGGTGGGCGACCTCTACCCGGTCGCCGACGACAAGGATGTCGCAATCATCGGTCTCATCCGCAACGGCCGCCGCATGCGGGGCTTCGCCCGCCGCGAGCCGATCAAGAGCGGCGACTTTCTGTTCGTCGAGGGCGACCCGAAGGCAATCGAGGCCTTCATGGGCGCCGCGAAGCTGGAGTTCGCCGGATCCGAACGGCACAAGGGCGGGCTCAACGGCAGTGCCCTGTCCCTGGTCGAGGCGATCGTTCCCGATCATGCCCGGATCGTCGGACGGTCGACTTTCGACCTCCGCCTGCTCAACCGCCACAGCGTGACCCTGCTCGGCATTTCCAGGCAGGGCCGGCGCATCCAGAAACGGGTCCGTCACGAAGCGATCCGTCCGGGCGACGTACTGCTGCTTCTCGGTGCGCCCGAACGGCTGGAAAATGCCAGCCAATGGCTCGGTGTGCTGCCGCTGGAGGGCCGCCAGACCGGCATGATCCAGCGCAACAAGGCCTGGCTCGCCATCGCCGGCTTCGCCCTGGCCATCACGGCGGCGGTCGCAGGCATTGCCTATCTGCCCGTGGCCCTTGCTGCCTGCGTGATTTTCTATGCCGCCAGCGGTCTCGTCACCGGCGCCGAGGTCTACCAGTCGGTGGAATGGAAGGTGATCGTCCTGCTCGGTTCCCTGATCCCGCTCGGGCAGGCCTTCGAGCAGGCAGGCAACGCGCAGCTGATCGCCGATGGCATTCTCACGCTCACAGCGGGCGCGCCTGCCTGGGTGACGCTGACCGTCCTCATGATCGTCACCATGACCCTGTCGGATTTCCTGAACAATGTGGCCACCTGCCTGATCGCCGCGCCGATCTCCGTTCAGATCGCCAACACGCTCGAAGCCAATCCGGACCCTTTCCTGATGGGCGTCGCCGTGGCGGCCTCCTGCGCGTTCCTGACCCCGATCGGACACAAGAACAACACCATCATCATGGGCCCGGGCGGCTACCGGTTCGGCGACTACTGGCGCATGGGCCTGCCCCTCGAAATCCTGGTGCTCGCCGTTGCCATTCCGGCCATTCTGATCTTCTGGCCGCTTTAGATCCCGTTCCCGTTGAAAAGGTGATTTCTCCGCACGGATAAAATCAGCCGCTGGCATCCCGGCGCGTTTTCAGCATGATGGCCACAAATCAATCAGCACCGGTGGGGAGAAGCAGATGGGCGCGCGCAAACGGATCCTGTTCACGGGCGGCACCGGCAAGGCCGGCAAACACGTCATCCCCTACCTGCTGGACCGTGGCCACCGGGTCGTCAATGTGGATCTCAAGCCTCTGGACCATCCCGGCGTCGACAACCTGACCGCGGACATCACGTCCTCCGGCGAGATGTTCAATGTCATGACAAGCTACGCCAATTTCGACGAGCTGGAGCCCGGCAACGGCGTGCCCGCCTTTGACGCGGTGGTTCACTTTGCCGCCGTTCCGCGCATCCTGATCCACCCGGACAACAAGACCTTCGAGGTCAATACCGTCGGCACCTACAACGTCATCGAGGCGGCGGTGAAGCTGGGTATCCGCAAGATCATCATAGCGTCGTCGGAGACAACCTACGGCGTCTGCTTCGCCGATGGCGTGGTCGATCCGAAGGTGCTGCCCGTCGAGGAGGACTATGACGTCGATCCGATGGACAGCTACGGCCTGTCGAAGGTCGTCAACGAACAGACCGCCCGGGCCTTTCAGCGCCGGTCGGGCTTCGATATCTATGCGCTCAGGATCGGCAATGTCATCGAACCGGACGAGTATCACCGGTTTCCCGATTTTTTCCGCGATCCGGCACAGCGCCGCAGAAACATCTTCTGCTACATCGATGCCCGCGACCTCGGCCAGATCGTCGACCTGTGCCTGGAGAAGGACGGTCTCGGCTATCAGGTGTTCAACGCCGGCAATGATACGAATTCGGTCGACATTCCGAATTCGGAGATCCTCAAGCGGTTTTTCCCGGACGTTCCGCTCAGCCGGGACCTGGGCGAGCACGAGGCGCTGTTTTCCAATCGCAAGATCCGCGAAGTTCTGGGTTTCAAAGAAGAGCACGACTGGCGCAAGCACGTGACGAGCTGAGACCGGCACGGGGAACAGAACAGATGGTTGCCGCACTTGAATTTGCTTCGCTTCCGGCTGAGACTGGGCCGCGATGGCGGTGGGCCATCGGGGGGAAAGATCATGAACTTCATCAAGCTACTCTTTTTCGGAGCGGCCCTCGCTACCGGGTCCCTTCCCGCATTGTCCCAGGGAACGGGGTCTGAAGGCTATTTTCAGATCCACAACAACACCGACAACAACATCCTGGTCGGCTTCTACACCGATGACGGCAGCGGCTGGAGCGACAACTGGCTCTCCGACGCACTCGCACCGGGCGAAGCCGCCACGGCGAATTTCATCGCCGACACCGGCAATTGCGACCAGATCTTCCAGCTCGGCTGGCTGGGTGAGAACGACACCGAAGTGCTGGACGAACCGATCAGCATCGACATCTGCGCAGCGAGCAATGTCTACATGGACGACAACGAAATATATTACGACTGATTTTCCGCCCGTCTCCATTCGTCACCATCGCGGGACCTCCCCGTTCCCGCCCCGCCCCGCCCCGACAACTTCCGGAAGCCATGTCCGACCTCCTCCATTTCGAAGATTTCACACCGGGCCAGGAATTCGACCTCGGCGCGCTCACTGTCACCAGGGAGGATATCGTCGAGTTCGCCTCCGAGTTCGACCCTCAGCCCTTTCACCTTGATGAAGACGCCGGCAAGGCTTCGCTGCTGGGCGGCCTGGCCGCGTCCGGCTGGCATAGCGCCGCTTTGGTCATGCGGCTTCTGGCGGACGGCCTTCTGACAAGGGCAACCTGCATGGGATCGCCCGGGATCAGAAAATTGCAATGGAAACACCCGGTCTTTCCGGGAGACACCTTGACCGCGAAGGCCGAAGTCCTGAACAGAAAGGACCTGCGCACCAAACCGGATCTCGGCATCGTGACCATGCGGGTGACCGCGCTGAACCAGTCGGCAACCGAAGTGCTCACTTGGGAAAACGCGATCCTGTTCTCCAGACGGGAGACATTCGCATGACCGCCTTCTTCGACGACATTGAGCTTGGCGATACGCTCGACCTCGGGGCGTACACCTTCACCCGCGAGGACATCATCCGATTTGCGGAGAAATACGATCCGCAGGCGTTTCACCTGAGCGAGGAAGGGGCCGCCAGAACCCATTTCGGGCGGCTGTGCGCCTCCGGCTGGCACACGGCAGCGGTGTTCATGAAACTCTGGGTGGCTGCCTGCAACACCCTGGACGACGCCGAAAGGGCGGCGGGCCGCACACCGGCCCGGATCGGCCCTTCACCGGGCTTTGAGGATCTGAAATGGATCAAGCCCGTCTACGCCGGAGACACACTGCGCTACCACCATGTCGTCACCGGCAAGACGGAGAGCCGCAGCCGTCCGGAGTGGGGTCTGGTTCACTTCGACCTTTCGGCGGTCAACCAGGACGGCAGGCTGGCCTTTTCATTCAAGGGCACGGTGTTCATCGAGCGGCGAAAAAGCTGAAACGCCTGACCGGCACGTGAGAGTTTAGCCCCTGCCGTCCCATTCCAGCCTATCGGCCCTTGCTGCCTTCACGCAGGTTTGCGGCCATGGACCAGCATGGTCATGCCCGGAATCATCGGTTCGGTGGAGATATCGATGAACCCGGCCGCTTCCATCAGTCCGGCCACATAGGAACTTGTGATCGACCTTGCCTCCGGGTTGAACGCCGTGTGCTGCAACTGCCACAGCGCGGCCAGTTTCGGCCCGTCCCGGCTTTCATCGACCATGAAGTCATGCACCATGAAATCGCCGCCGCGGGCGAGCACCGTGAACGCGTTGCGAACAAGCCCCGGGATCGATACGCCCGGCACCCCGGAAAACAGGTAGGACATCAGAACCGCGTCCGCGCGCGCCGGCCACGGGTCCTTCAGCGCATTGCCCGGCTGGTAGGCGATTCGCTCCGAAAGCCCTTCCTCGGCAATGAACTCCTCGCCCACTCTGGCGACATTCGGAAAATCAAGAATGGTCGAGCGCAGGGCCGGGTAGGCCTTGCACAGCGAGATGGAAAACGCCCCGGTGCCGCCGCCGACATCGAGCAGCGTTTTCGCAGCGGACAGGTCGATCAGTTTCGCGAGGCCTCGTCCCGGGCCGAGCGATCCGGCATGCTGGGAGCGTGAATACAGCCGCGCCTCCTCCGGGTCACTGAACCAGTCCTCGTAGGAGGCAACCTGCTCCTTGTCGAGAGTGTCGGTCAGCGCCTCGTTGAGCTGAGTCAGGAAGGGGTACATCTGCTTGTCGATCTGGAACCGCAGATAGTCGCCAAAATCATACTTGCGGCCTTTCACCAGAAACGCTTCCGCCGCCGGCGAATTGGTGAAGCCGGCACCGTCTTTCCGCACCAGTCCGAGACTGGTCAGGGCGGTCAGAAGCGTGGTCGCCCGGTCAAGATCGAGTTCCGATTTCTCGGCGACGTCTTCCGGTGACAAGACTTTTTCGGAAAGAATTGAAAACAAACCAACATGGAGCGCAGAAAAAAGCGCCTTCGACCCCATGAAACCGAAAGCAATATCCGAAATTTCTTCGGCTGTTTCAAGTGATCTGGCAGCGACCATGAATGATCCTCCTCAGGAATTCTGAACTAGAGATAAAGAGATTTTTCCCGGATCGGGAATGGAACTTGGAGTGGCCGAATTATAACTATTGTGCAGCGCAATGCAAATTCCCGGAGCGCTGTTCATGGCGCGCGGCGGTCATCCTGAAAAAGTGTATTTTCAATCTTTACAATCAAAAGAAGCGCCCCTACTGTTCAAGTCCACCCCGCCGCCCGAATGCCTTCACGGGCATACCTGTCCCGTAATCGGCACGGTTGCCAATGGTGCCGTGACGACATCGCCCCCAACGCTCTCCGTTCCGTCGCCCGCAGAACAACACATCGCCCGCATCGGTCCGCATGTGAACCTGCCAGACAGCCATGGACCTGTGGAAAACCTCTGATGCACCTTCGTGAAAGTGAACGCCGGCATGCGTAAGACCGCAATTCTGGCCGGACTTGCGGGCATCGGCATCGCCTCCCTGTGGCTGGTGCACAGCGACGACTCGCCGCTCAATCGTTGTGAACCGACCAATATCATCCGCGTCCTCTTCGATGGGCGCGAATATCACATTCCGGTGGAGTGGCAACCGTCGATTTCGAAGCGGCGCGATGTCCCTTTCCCGGTCCGGTTCGGCGACCGGGACAACACTGGCGACGACATTGGCAGGGGAATGAAAGTCTACTGCCAGTCGCCCGGCGCGGCACCGGAAGAATACCATAGTATCTCGTTCGACCCCCAGACGATCACGCATGTGACACCGGACTTCTGGGTGAGCCACGACGAGTTCAAGTATCTGCCGGAGCTCACCTATCTTGGCTTTGTCCAGCCCGACATCGATCGACCGCCTTCAAACGATCCGCCAACAGCGAAGCCGCTTTCCAGGCGCCTGGGGACGGCGTTCGACGGCATGTTTTGGCGCTATGAAATCCCGCCGGGCGAACGAACGGCCCTCTATTCCCGCGACTGGACCCACGAAGGCGGAGCGGTCAGCGCGTATCGGTTCGACTCGCCCTCCGGGACGATCGGCTACGCGATCCACGGCACGTTCCAGCGTGGCAGCACTGTCCGCATGAAAGCCACCAACTACCACCCGAAGGCATCGCTGGAGGACGATCTCCAGCTCAGTATTCCGCCTCAGGAATGGCCGGACATGCTGGCTGAGGCCACAGGACTGATGCGCTCTTTCGAAATCGACGCTCGCAATGAGGACTGACATATGACCGACTATACTCCGGATCAGCTCATTGAGATCGGTGAGATCGGTACGGCCTTCGCGGCCGCCGACTTTCCCTCGGCCTATCGGCTGCTTGCAGACTTTGTCGAAGCCCACGACCTTGGACCCGCCGAAACCGTCCTCTGGCTGCGCGGCGCGGCGGATGTCAACGAAAACACAGGCACTTATGCCGATTTCATTCGCGGGTATTCCAAGTTCCAATACCAGTACAGATACGGTGAAACCCTGAGCGATGCAGCACTCGACAGTGCATCAGACAATCTCGCCATCAGCGTGATCGGCGACTTTCTTGACAGCCAGGTGGTTCCCTCGCTTGCAAAGATCGAGAACGACGATTCCGATACGATCGCAAGCGAACTTTTTGGCGGCGACAAGGCCGGATGGGCTGGCAACCCGCTCTTTCTGGGACTGGGACGGTCTCAGGCACTCACTGAGAATATCCTGAGCGATCCGGGAGACACCTACGACGCGTTGGCCATGATCAAGGCGGCTATGGAGGTCGGCGGAACGTTCACGAATTTCATGCTGAATGCCTGGGATCAACTCGCGTCGGGATCTCTGCCGCATGTTTCCACGCCGGCCCAAGGCGCTACGGCCACGAATGCCTTCCTGGCCGAAGCCTACGGGTTCACCCTGCCGCTAGCCGACGCCGCCCTGCTATCACGCATCGTGCTAGACATCCTGGACAACAGCGCCTCCCTGTCGGGAACCGGCGACGACGACTACATCCACGCTGGAAATGGCGATGACACGATCGTCGCTTCCGGCGGCCTGGACATCGTCGATGGCGGCAAAGGCAGCGACACGATCGACTTTTCCGCATACGACACCGATCAGTTGAACGTCACCATCTTCGACGATCCGGGCCTGACGACTGATGTGACTGGCTCGGCGGATCCCCTGGGCGACACCGCGCGGTCCGATCTGTTCAATATCGAACGGATAATTGGCTCGAATGGCAACGACCGCTTCCTGATCAACCACGTCGTCTCTCATCTCGAGAGCCTGGACGGCGGCGCTGGCGATGACGACCAATTGTCGTTCGAGGGTGTCGGGCAAGCCGTAATTTTTGACGATATCGGCACTGTGTCTTCTGGAGGAACCACGTTCACGGTCACAAACTTCGAAGGGATTCTGGGATCTGGCCATGACGACGTCATTCGCAGCGACGGGACCGTGTCGTTCGTCGACGGGAAAGGTGGCTACGACAAGGCTGACTATTCCGCCGGAACATCCGGACTGACTTTCAGCCTGGACGGGATCGGCGCACAGGACGACATGCCTGCCAACACCATCATCCTCAAGGATGTCGAAGAACTTACAGGCACTGCCTCCAGCGACACGATCTTCGGGTCCGGGGCGCAGGACGTTATCCGGGGCAATGATGGCGACGACTTCCTCGACGGGTCCGGCATCGGCTCCATCGACAATATCGACACCTACTTCACGGAAGAGGAAAACAGCTTCTTCGACGATCAGGTACAGGATCGGCTTGAAGGAGGGCTTGGCAATGATTTCTATTTCCTGCGCGACAGGCAGGAGTGGCGCGACGCCGTTCGCGAGGTGAGCGACCCATATGACAGCTACGATGGAAACTGGTCCAGTTTTTTCGACGTGATCGTCTATGAGAACTACCTTGGCAGCCAGTATTTCCACAAGGCGATCGACACCAGCCAATACACTGACATCGACGTCATATCAGACGCCGATGGCATCGGCGAGATTGTCGTCGGCAGTTCCGATTCCTACTGGGACCCGCAAGCAGGCGCCAGCCACCGAGACGTCTTCCTGCAGTTTTCCGACGCGACCTACCAGCGGTCCCAGGGGCACATGGGCATATTCCTTCTTGACTCGCCGAACGAGCTGGCCGGGAACGCCTCCGGCTTCGTCTACTACGAGAACGGCAGTCTCTATGGCTTCAATACCTACCAGAATTTTGGCGAGAAATTCTACGCTGCCTTTTCAACCGACGAAGGCGCGCGAGTTGGCTTCCATGCCCGGTTTGTGATCGAGAATTTCAGCAATGGCGACTTCGGCATCTACCTGCCGCTCCCCATTCAGGGAAGCGACCAGTCCGATAATGAAAGCCTGTCGTCCGACGGATCCGGCCAAGGCCAGGACTATGACGGAAACGGGGGCAACGACACCGTTCAGGGAAGCGACGGCAACGACCGGATTTCCGGAGGCACGGACAATGACACTCTCTTCGGTGCCGAAGGTGACGATCTCCTTTCCGGCGACGAGGGAGATGATATCGCCGACGGTGGCGATGGTGACGACCGCCTCGACGGCGGGTCCGGATCGGATGACCTGTCCGGAGGAGACGGCGACGATCATGTCTTCGGCGGCGCGGGAGACGATGTCGTTGCCGGGGGCGCCGGAAACGACGAACTCGGCGGAGACGTTGAGCCCGGAGCGCCCATGCCACAAGCCGGGAACGATCTCCTGATCGGTGGCAGCGGCCATGACACCTATCACTATACGGTAGGTGCCGGAAACGACACGATCCGCGAAGAAGGACCGAATTCGGACGAGGACGGACTCATTCTCCACGGGCTCGCCACGAACGACATCAGCGTTCAAAAGATCGGACCGGACGAAGCCGACCTCCTGATTACAATCACCTCGACCGGTGAAACCATTCTGGTCGAAAACCAGTTTCTAATCGACGGCACCGGCATCGAATATATCAGCTTCACCGGCGCCGGCGGCCGGGACTTCTGGGACCGCAGCGAGATCGAAACCGCTGCAGAGGCGAACACACCTCAAAACACGCCTCCCGAGGTGGCCATTCCCCTTACCGACCAGAACGCTGCCGAAGATGCCCCGTGGACCTTCGCCGTTCCCGCATCGACTTTCTCGGATGCCGACGGTGACGCCCTCGCCTATGGTGCAAGTCTGGCGGACGGATCCGCCCTGCCCGGTTGGCTGGCCTTCGACGCCGACACCCGCACATTCTCCGGAACGCCGCCGCTCGACTTCAACGGAACCTTGTCCCTGAAGGTGACTGCCTCCGACGGCACCGCAGTCGCCGAAGACATCTTCGACCTGGCCGTTGCCCCCGTGAACGACGCTCCTGCGCCGGCGGACGATACGGGGCTCACCACCGTCCGCACCGCCGCTCTGACCATTCCCGCAGCCACGCTGCTGGCAAACGACCTGGATGTGGACGGGGATAGGCTGACTGTCGTCTCGGTGGCTAGCCCCAGCGACGGCAGCGTGGCTCTCAATCAGAACGGAGATATTGTCTTCACCCCTTCCGGAACCTTCATAGGCATCGTAACTTTCGAATACACGGTGAGTGATGGCACCTCCTCTGCGACCGCATCGGTCGCGATCAATCTCACCGAGCCCGGTGCGACCCCGTCAGACGATGTCCTGAACGGAACCGCGGGTGACGACGTCATAGACGGGCTTGCCGGCGACGACGTCATTAACGGGTTGGATGGCAACGATATCCTGACCGGGGGCGCCGGAGCTGATGAACTGAATGGCGGCGACGGCGACGACACGATCCATGCCGACGCGGCAGATCTTTGGTTTGGCGGCGGCAGTGGAACCGACACCCTGGTCTACGAAGGAGCCGACGACCGGCAGTATTCCCTGGCCCAGGGCAGTTTCGAACACATGACTGCCGGCTCGGGTAACAATACCGTCTGGGGCACCGCAGACGCCAACACGATCGATGGCGGCAGCGGCGACGACACACTGCACGGCTACGGCGGCAACGACACTCTGATTGGTGGCGCCGGCGCCGACTCGCTCATGGGCGGGGACGGAGACGACATCGTATATGGGGATTCCGATGATGTCTGGTTCTCCGGTGATGGCGGCGAAGACACCCTGATATATACCGGTACGGACGCTTTCAGCTACGCGCTCGACAGCGGCGAATTTGAGCACATGCAGGCGGGATCCGGGAACAACTCCATTTACGGCTCCGCAGCGGATAACATCATCGACGGCGAGGCCGGTGACGACCTCATTCAGGGTTTCGGTGGAAACGACATTCTCACCGGCGGAACCGGCGCAGATGTGCTGCAGGGCGGGGATGGCGACGATATCATTTTTGCGGATGCAGATGACACGTGGTTTTCTGGCGATGCCGGCACTGACACCCTTGTCTACAGTGGCCAGGACGATCGGCAATACGCACTCGATCAGGGCGCCTTCGAGCGCGTCGAAATGGGCAGCGGCGACAATACCGTCTGGGGATCGGCTGCAGATGACATCATCGACGGCCAGGACGGGAGGGACACACTGTTTGGCGATGCCGGCGCGGACCGAATTATTGGCGGGAGCGGATCGGACTTTCTAGTCGGGGGAACCGGGAGCGATACCTTTGTGTTCAACTCGGCGAACTCGGGTCACGACACGATCACCGACTTCGCCGCCGGTGCGAATTCAGAGGACATGATCGAATTCTCCACGGCATTGTTTGGCTCCTTTTCGCATGTTCTCACGACGGCAATCGACGACGGCACTTCCACCACGATCACGATCGACACCAACACGTCGATCCTGCTTGAGAACATTACCGTCGCCGACCTACATCAGGACGACTTCCTGTTCGTCTGACGGAAGGTTCACCGAGCCGCCGAATTGGCTTCTTGCAGGAGGCCCGGCTCGTCTCGAACGACAGACGGCGCGCAGTCACATCGGACTGCCCGCCTCTTGCCTGCAGGAGCGGATGAAGGTTCAAGGGTTCGCGCGCAAGAAAGACGCGCTTCACAGCGCCCTTGAAAACAGAACCTCGTCGCGGATCTCGATGCCGTAATCGCCGCGCAGCGGGATATCGGGTTTTTTCTCGCGCTCCGCGTCGATGACCCCTTGCGCGATCCGCTCCAGCCGGAATCCCCGGCGCTGGTAGAAGCGGAAAGCGTCGAGATTGTCGTTGGAGGTGCGCACAATCAGGCGGCTGATGCCGTTCGCACGCGCGTCGTCGACAACCGCATCGAGCAGCAGCGTACCGGTCCCGCCCCAGCGGCTGAGGGAATCCAGCGTGAGGATCTCCCACTCGCCGTCGCGCTTGATCAGGGTCACAAGGCCGACCAGCTCGTCGCCGTCATAGGCAACAAAACCGGGCAGGCTCGAGGCATCGATATTCTCGCCGTCGAGCAGCATCTCCGGACCGGCCCATCTGTCGGCCAGAAGCCGGAAGACGGCTTCCTTGTCGCTGTCGGTGATCCGGCGGATGACTACACTCATGCTCAGTCCTCATCGGTGGAGAATACGGGATGACAGCGGTGTACGGGCCTGCCAGCGGGCCCGCTCCAGTTCCGGATCGACATGTTCCTCTTCCGGGTATCCGACACACAGATAAGCCACGAGCCGCCAGCCGGCGTCAACCTGCAGTGTGTGTGCGACCGTCTCCGGATCCAGGATCGAGACCCAGCCGACACCGATCCCCTCCGCCCGGGCGGCCAGCCAGAACGTGTGGATCATGCTGACCGTCGAATAGGCCAGCGTCTCCGGCATGGTCCTGCGGCCGAGGCCGTGGCCCTGTTCCGGCGCCTCGTCGCAAAAGACCGCCAGATGCACCGGCGCTTCTTTCAGGCCGGCCAGCTTGAGCTGCCGGTAGAGCAGCGCCCTGTCGTCGTCATAGGTCTTCGCCGCAAGCTCGTTCGAAGCCTCGAAGGCGGTCACGATCGCATCCCGCTTGTCCTGGCTGCCGACGATCACGATCCGCCAGGGCTGGCTGTTGCCGACGGACGGCGCCAGGTCGGCCAGGTCCAGCAAATGCGAGAGTTTGCCTTCCGGCAGCGGTTCGCTGCGGAACCGGCGCACATCTCGCCGCCATTTCAACAGGGTTTCGAAATCCTGCAGAAAGGCGTGGCTGAAGTCCGGCCGCATAGATCTGTCTCCGGCTTCTCCCGCCATGGCGCGTCAGTGCCCCGAAAATTCCACGAGCGTGCGCACCGGAACATTGAGCGCTTCCAGCTTCTTGCGTCCGCCCAGGTCCGGCAGGTCGACGATGAAACAGGCCGCCTCGATATTGGCCCCCATGGATCTGAGCAGCTTGCAGGCCGCTTCCGCGGTCCCGCCGGTCGCAATCAGGTCGTCGACCACCACCACCCTGTCACCGGGACGGATCGCGTCCTTGTGCACTTCCATTTCATCGAGGCCGTATTCGAGCGAATAGGCGATGCGCACGGTCTCGTGCGGCAGCTTGCCCTTCTTGCGGATCGGCACGAACCCGGCCGACAACTGATGCGCCACGGCGCCGCCCAGAATGAAGCCGCGCGCCTCGATCCCGGCAACCTGTTCGATCTTGGAGCCTGCCCAGGGCTGAACCAGGGCATCGACCGCCCGGCGGAAGGCCCGAGCATTGCCCAGAAGCGTCGTGATGTCCCGGAACAGAATGCCCTCTTTCGGGTAATCCTTGATCGTTCGGATCGCGCCGACAAGTTCATCCTGGATCGTCTGTTCGCTCATCGGGCTTTCTTTCTGTTTTCAGCATTCCGGCGTGCACACCGGCACAAGGGCTTATCAGGTCTTGTCCGCCTGCCGACGGCACCACCTGGTCTCGGTTCGCGGCTTCAGGTCCGGTTCAGCACCCGACCGGCAACCGCGTCGAGCCTGGCAAGTAGTGCCGGATCACGATGGTCGGGTGCGGTCAGAAAGGCATATTCAAGCGCCGTGTCGGACCCGGCCGGACAGGACTGGTGATCCCGCGGCAGGTCCCGCGCCACGCGCGCGACAAGCCGCTGGGCGTTTTCCGCATTCTCGTGCAGCACCTTGATGATCGCCTGGATATCGACCTCGCCGTGGTCGGGATGCCAGCTGTCGTAATCGGTGACCATGGCAACCGTCGCGTAGCAGATCTCCGCCTCGCGGGCGAGCTTGGCCTCCGGCATGTTGGTCATGCCGATCACGTCGCATCCCCAGGACCGGTACAGCCGGCTTTCGGCCAGGGACGAGAATTGCGGACCTTCCATCGCCAGATAAGTGCCGCCTTTCGCGTGGGCGAGCCCCTCGGCTTCGGCCGCCGCCGCGACCGCATCGACCAGCTTCGGGCTGACGGGTGTCGCCATGGAGACATGGGCGACGCAGCCCGTGCCGAAGAAACTTTTCTCGCGGGCAATTGTGCGATCGATGAACTGGTCCACCAGCACGAAGGACCCCGGGGCATGTTCTTCCTTGAGGGAGCCGCAGGCGGAAACCGACAGAAGGTCGGTGACACCACAGCGCTTCATCACGTCGATATTGGCGCGGTAGTTGATCGTGGTCGGCGAATAGACATGACCGCGGCCGTGCCGGGGCAGGAACACAACCTTGAGACCGTCGATCGTACCGATGCGGACCTGGTCGGAGGGCGTGCCCCAGGGGCTCTCGACGGCGATCCACTCCGCGTTTTCAAGACCGGGAAGATCGTAGATACCGGACCCGCCGATGATCCCCAAAACCGCCTGTGCCATGTCTGCTCCAAATGCCCTGCTGGATCCCGTCCACCGGTCCCGGGCTGCGCCCGGGCCAGCGAAGGTTATTTCAATTGTTCGGTGATCGCGTCAAGTCCGGCCCTGGCGCATTGGGCTTCATTTTCACGGCTGCCGCCACCGGAGACACCGATCCCGCCCAGAAGGTCGCCCGACAGGGACACGATGGGCAGGCCGCCTCCCACCGGCACGATACCCGGAACGGCCCCGAGATCCGCCTTGCTGCCATCGGCATTCAGCTGCTCAAGTTCGGAGGTCGGCAGGTTGAAGGACGCGGCGGTCCAGGCCTTGCGCCGCGCGGCTTCGCCCACATGGGCACCGCCCATATTGCTGCGCAGGGTGACCTGTTCAACGCCGAACCGGTCGACAACCGACGCCCCCGCCTGAAAACCCGCCTCGTTGCAGACCTCGATCGCCCGCAATGCGGCCCGCATGGCAAGCTGCAGGTCCAGGACCTGGACGGCATGGGTTGCGGCCGCCTGCGAAAAAGCGGGACCAGGAAGACACAGGATTGCCAGAACCACCACTACGCGATGCATCGCGTTACCTCTCAAAGAAAAAGCCGCCGGAAAAACCGGCGGCTTCATCATGCACTGTGGCGGCGATCAATCAATGCTCAACATTGCGCCAGAGTTTCTTCTTGGTGAAGTAGAGCAGGCCCGCGAACACGATCAGGAAGATCATGACACGGAAGCCGATCTTCTTGCGATCTTCCAGATGGGGCTCGGCAGCCCACATCATGAACGCGGAAACATCGTGCGCATACTGGTCGACGGTCATCGGCGTGCCGTCGGTGTATTCAACCGCCTCGTCATAAAGCGGCGGTGCCATGCCGATCGGGCCGCCCGTCAGGTGTTCATCCGCGCATGCTTCGGCCGTCACCGAGCCGCCAAGGAATTTCGGATTGTAGTAGCCCGAGAAATCCTCGCCGAAACACGCCGGATTTTCTTCCGGATAGCTGGTCAGCAGAGCGTAGATGTAGTCCGCGCCCTGTTCCTGATACTGGGTGAACGCGTCGAAGACGAACCACGGGAAGCCGCGGTGGCCTGCGCGGGCCTTTGCCAGCAGGGAGAAGTCCGGCGGATAGGCGCCGCCGTTGGACGCGCGGGCGGCTTCTTCGTTGGGGAACGGCGATGGGAACTTGTCGGCCAGGATCCCCGGACGTTCATACATGTCGCCGTCCACATTGGGACCGTCGACAACGGTGTATTCCGACGCGATCTGCTTCGCCTGCTCCTCGGTGAAGCTCGGTCCGCCATAGTCGGCCAGGTTGCGGAAGGCCACCTGGCGCAGACCGTGACAGGACGCACAGACTTCGCGGTAAACCTTGAAGCCGCGCTGAACCTGGCCGCGATCGAAGAAGCCGAACGGGCCGGAGAAGGACCATTGCTCGCGCTCGATGTGCGGCGCGTCCCCGGCGGCAAGGGCCGGGGCAGCGGTGGCAAGGGCCGCCACCGCAGCGAGGGAACGAACCATTTTGATCATGGTGCTCATTGTCTCGATTAACTCCTGATCCGGGTCGCGTTACTTCGTTTCCGGCGCGGCAGCCGCACCGGCCGGTTTGCCGGAACCACCCTTAAGCACCGCTTCGGAGATAGACGCCGGCACAGGCCGCGGTTTCTCCATGAACCCGAGCATCGGCAAGACGACAAGGAAGTGGGCGAAATAGTAGATGGTGCAGATCCGGGACAGGATGACATACACGCCTTCGGCGGGCATGGCTCCGAGATAGCCCAGGATCACCGCGTTCAGGGCGAAGATCCAGAAGAACTGCTTGAACAGCGGACGGAAGGTGCCGGAGCGGACCTTGGACGTGTCCAGCCAGGGCAGCACGAACAGGACCGCGATGGCGCCGAACATGGCCAGCACGCCACCGAGCTTGTCCGGAACCGCGCGCAGGATCGCGTAGAACGGCAGGAAGTACCATTCCGGCACGATATGCGCCGGCGTCACCAGCGGGTTCGCCTCGATGTAGTTGTCCGGATGCCCCATGTAGTTGGGAACGTAGAAGGCGAACCAGGCGAACAGGATCATGAACATCACGATCGCGAACAGGTCCTTGATCGTATAGTACGGATGGAACGGCACCGTATCCTGTTTGGTCTTCGGCTGAACGCCCGTCGGGTTGTTGTTGCCCGTCGTGTGGAAGGCCCAGACGTGCAGGATCACCACGCCGAAGATCATGAACGGCAGCAGGTAGTGCAGCGAGAAGAACCGGTTCAGCGTCGGGTTGTCGACGGCGAAGCCGCCCCACAGCCAGGTCCGGATCTCTTCGCCGACCAGCGGGATCGCCGAGAACAGGTTGGTGATCACCGTCGCGCCCCAGAAGGACATCTGGCCCCAGGGCAGAACGTAGCCCATGAAGGCGGTGCCCATCATGATCAGGAAGATGATCACGCCGAGGATCCAGGAGATCTCGCGCGGCGCTTTGTATGAGCCGTAGTAGAGACCGCGGAAAATGTGGATGTAGACGGCGATGAAGAACATCGACGCGCCGTTGGTGTGCAGGTAGCGCAGCATCCAGCCGAAATTCACGTCGCGCATGATGTGCTCGACGCTGTCGAATGCGGCGCCCGCGCTCGGCGTGTAATGCATCGCCAGCACGATACCGGTGATGATCTGCGCAATCAGCATGAAGAAAAGAATGCCGCCGAAGGCCCACCAGTAGTTCAGATTCTTGGGCGTCGGGAAATCGACGAAGGAACCGCGAACGAGCGAAATGACCGGCAGGCGGCTTTCCAGCCACTTGGCCGCAGCGCTCTGCGGTACGTAATTCGAATGTCCAGCCATGGCTGTCTCCTGAAATTTCTTGCCGTTAGCCGATCTTGATCGTCGAGTCGCCGACGAACTCGAGCGGCGGAATCAGCAAATTCTCGGGAGCCGGGCCCTTGCGGATGCGGCCGGCGGTGTCGTAGTGGGACCCGTGACAGGGGCAGAACCATCCGCCGAAGTCGCCGGCATCGCCGAGCGGCACGCAGCCCAGATGGGTGCAGATACCGACCTGAACCAGCCAGTTCTCCTTGCCCGCGACGCCGCGGTTGACATCGGTCGCTTCCGCGGTGTCCGGAAGGTTGGCGTTACGCGCCAGCTGATCCGGAAGGTCCGCGACCGGAACCGAAGTGGCTTCCACCACTTCCGTCTCGGTGCGGTTGCGGATGAAGACCGGCTTTCCGCGCCATTTGACTGTAATTGATTGCCCCTCTTCCACGGCGGTGACATCGACCTCGATGGAGGCCAGCGCCAATGCGGAGGCATCCGGGTTCATCTGGTCGATGAAGGGCCATGCCAGCGCGCCAGCGCCCACGACGCCCATGGCGCCGGTCGCAATGTAGAGGAAATCCCGGCGGGTGGGTTCCGCCTGATCCGTATGTGCCAAGGTCGCGTCCTCTCGAAACCTGTTACCTGTACCGAAAGCCCGCTTCACGTTCGGGCCTGTCCCTTGAGACAAAGGATAGGCGGAAGCATGCCGGGCTCAACGGTGACCGGGTGCGGCAGTTGCCCGCACCGGCCAAGCGGTTTGTCTTTTTGCACCCTTCGAAACGCTTGTCCAGTTCAACAAACATCTCAAAACACATATGTCGCAGGCGAATCCGACACCGCGCCGCTTTTCTGCCCCTTTTTTGGGAAAGAGCGCAAGTCCGGAATTCACAGAAATCCCGGCCTTGCCCGTTTTCCTGGCCCTGCTCGACCGGTCACGCGGCCTGAACCGACGACAGGAAGCCACCGGACTGGTGCTGCCACAGCTGGGCATAGAGGCCGTTTTGCTCGAGCAGTTCCCGATGGCTGCCCTCCTCGATGATTTGCCCCTTGTCCATGACGATCAGCCTGTCCATGGCCGCGATCGTCGACAGCCGATGGGCAATCGCGATCACGGTCTTGCCCTCCATCAGGTCGAACAGGCTTTCCTGGATGGCCAGTTCAACCTCCGAGTCGAGCGCGGACGTGGCCTCGTCCAGCGCCAGGATCGGAGCGTTCTTCAACAGAACCCGCGCGATGGCGATCCGCTGGCGCTGGCCGCCGGAGAGCTTGACGCCTCGTTCGCCCACATGGGCATCCAGCCCGGTGCGGCCGTTGAGATCCGTCAGCTCGCTGACGAAGTCGAGGGCATGAGCCTTCTCCAGGGCCGCCTCCACCTCGTCCCGGCCGACATCCGGCTTGCCATAGGCAACGTTCTCGAAAATCGACCTGTGCAGCAGCGAGGTGTCCTGCGTCACCACACCGACATTGGCGCGGATATCGTCCTGGCGCACCTTGGCGATATCCTGGCCGTCGATGAGGATCCGGCCCCGTTCCAGGTCGTAGAACCGCAGCAACAGGTTGACCAGCGTGGACTTGCCGGCGCCCGACCGGCCGATCAGGCCGATTTTTTCGCCGGAGCGGATGGTCAGGTCCAGGTCCTCGATGACACCCGACTGCTTGCCGTAGTGAAAGCAGATCTTGTCGAACCGGATTTCGCCCGACGGCACGTCAAGTCCGACGGCGTCCCTTGCATCGACCACATCCCGCTCACGCGCGATGGTGTTGATGCCGTCCTGTACCGTTCCGATGTTCTCGAACAGGCCGGAGACCTCCCAGAGGATCCATTGCGACATGCCCTGGAACCTGAGCACCAGGGCGACCGCCACCGCGATTTCGCCGGTGGTGACCCGCCCGATCTGCCACAATCCGATCGACATCCCGCCAACGGCGAACAGGAGCATCATGTTGATGACGGTCAGGGAAATGTTCATGCCCGTGACCAGCCGCATCTGCAGGAAAACGGTCTTCAGGAACGCTGTCATCGATTCCTTGGCGTATTCCTCCTCGCGTTCGGCATGGGAGAACAGTTTGACCGTCGAGATGTTGGTATAGGCATCGACGACATGCCCGGTCATGAGCGAGCGCGTGTCCGCCTGCTCCCTGGAAACGTTCTTCAGACGCGGAATGAAGATCCGCATGGTCACCATGTAGCAGGCAAACCAGACCGCGAACGGAATCAGGAAATAGAGACTCGCCTCCGCCACCACGAACAGGGCGGCGATGAAATAGACCGTGACATAGACCAGGATGTCGGCGATCCGGGTCACGACTTCGCGCACCGAAAGCGCGGTCTGCATCAGCTTGTTGGCGATCCGGCCGGCGAAATCGTTCTGATAGAATGAGATGCTCTGCCGCAGCAGATACCGGTGGACGCGCCAGCGCACCGACATGGGATACGTACCCATCAGGCCCTGGTGAAACAGGATCTCCCAGATCGCCGCGAAGCCCGGCAACAGCACGAGCACCACCAGCCCCATCCACGCCAGACGGGGCCAGTTGTCCTGAAAGAACGTCTCGGCGTTCTCCGTGCCGAGCCAGGTGACCAGTTCGCCCAGAAACGTGAAGATCATCACTTCCAGAAACGCGATCAGCGCTCCGAGAACGGACACTCCGGCCAGGATCGGCCAGACCGGTTTGGTATAGTACCAGCAGAAAGCCCAGAAGCCTTTCGGCGGCACGTCGAGTTCGGTTTTCTCGAACGGATCGACGAGTTTTTCGAAACGATCAAACATTACGGACCTTTCCCACCGTCAGGGGCTTCATTTTTCCGAATTTTTCAGGCCGTTCGGCCTCGCCCGCCGCTTTCGGCCGCACCACCACACCTCCGGAAGCAATTGCAGCCGATGCGATGAAACTGACCACGGCGAGGGCGATGATGGCGGTGCCGAACAACAGGCTGCGGAGCCTGTCGGCATATTCGGCCGCCGTGAGGGTTTTTCCGTGAACCGCCACGGCCTCGACGGAGGCCAGCTCAAGAGAGACAATCGGGATGAACAGCAGAAACGTCAAAGCCACAGTCGCCGCTGCGAACAGCAGGACAACTTTGACCCGTCGAAAACGGCTCTTGTCCCGGACCTGAAAATCCGGGGCTGCAAAATGACCGTCGACACCCCGCACCTTCACCAGGTCGTCGCGGATAAGGTCCGGCCCGAAGTCGGCCCGGAAGGGGCCGAAGGGATCTTGGAAAGACATTGGAATGCTCCAGATATCTGGAAATTGCGAACCGACGCCGGCGGACATGCCGTGACAAGGTCATGCAGCCACGGTGAGCGGCTTAAGCGTGACGTCAGGAAAAAGTTTGAAAAGTTCCGGGCCTCTTAGCGGAGGCGGGAAGAACCTTGGCGACAACCCGCGAGGGTCGCGAATGGATTGATCATGCGATGATCTGTCATGTAACGCCCTCCTGATTGCGCGACCGGGCGGTCGCTGGCCAAAGTTGCACCAACTTCTTCGAAGTCGATGACGCTTGGTACCCGCTTATCGCGCGCTTGGAAAGGGCAAATGCGACATTTCGCAGCATCGACACGCGACCTGTTGCCCAACAGCAACATCGCTTCCACGCCCGGTTCAGCCACGCGGCCGGACGTGATTTGTGCCGGTCCGGAGACACTATGGCCCCGTCTAGGAAACCAGCCGCGTCAGGTAATAGCCCGCCCCCGCGGAAAAACCTGCCAGGAAGGTCCCCCAGGCAACGTCCACCGCGACAACGGCAAGCGGCCAGTTCTTGAGGGTGGCGAAGTTGGTGAGGTCATAGGTTGCATAGGTGAAGAAGCCGAACAGGGCACCATAGATCAGGGCGGTGGCGATGCTCTCCCCCTTGAGCGCGGGAGCAACGGCGAACACCACGATGCCCACGACGTAAAGGATATAGAACAGGCCGGCGGCCACCAGGTTGGGCTTGTCCATCAGCAGGTGACCGAGACGGTCGTAATAGAACCGTGTGGCCACCTGGGTCAGCCACACGAAGTCGATGGCCAGAAAAACCAGGGCAGTCGCGAAATAAGCGATGACGAGCTGGGGCATGATTTCCTCTGATGCAATGCCTGTGGTCTACGCCCCCGGCACGGCTCCGGATCAGCTTTCTGCCGGATCGCGGTCCGGCGCCGCGTTGTCTTCGAGAAATCCGCCGGACTGGCGGTGCCACAGTTGCGCGTAGAGACCGGTCTCGTCTTCCAGCAGCTTGTCGTGCGGACCCTGTTGCACGATCCGGCCCGCGTCCATGACGATCAGCCGGTCCATGGCAGCGATCGTCGACAGTCGGTGGGCGATCGCGATCACCGTCTTTCCGGCCATGAGCCCTTCCAGATTCTGCTGGATCGCGGCCTCGACTTCCGAATCCAGCGCCGAGGTTGCCTCGTCGAGCACCAGGATCGGCGCGTCCTTCAGCAGCACCCGCGCGATGGCGATTCGCTGGCGCTGGCCGCCTGACAGCTTGACGCCGCGCTCGCCGACAAAAGCGTCGAACCCCTTGCGCCCGCGCAGGTCTTCCAGATGCGCGATGAACTCGCTCGCCCGTGCCTTTTCGGCCGCGTCCAGAAGCTCCGTCTCGGTGGCAGAAGTCCGGCCGTAGCGAATGTTCTCCCGGATCGGGCGGTGCAGCAGCGACGTGTCCTGGGTGACCATGCCGATGGATCTGCGCAGGCTTTCCTGGCTCACCTCACGGATGTCCTGTCCATCAATGAGGATACGGCCCGATTCCACATCGAAGAACCTGAGCAGCAGACTGGTCAGCGTGGTCTTGCCCGCGCCCGAGGGACCGACCAGCCCGACCCGTTCGCCGGGGCGGATGGCCAGGTTCAGGTGATCGATCACCCCGCCCGCCTTGCCATAGTGAAAGCGGATATTCTGGAACTGGATGGCGCCCTCGGAAACGCTCAGTTCGCGGGCGCCGGGAGCATCGGACAGGGCAATGGGTTTGACGATGGTCTCCATGCTGTCCTGCAGGGATCCGAAATTGCGGAACAGCGCGTTGAGCTGGTTGAACAGCCTGTTCAGCAGGATATTGAGACGCAGGACCAGGCTGAGCGCAAAGGCGACGTGGCCCGTGCTGACGCCCCCGTCCTGCCAGGCCTTCAAGGCCATGGCGGAGATCGCCACGATCATGACGCCATTGATGACGCTCATCAGAATGCGGACGGAGGACAGCAGCCGGGTGAAAACCTGCAGGCGCGCGATAAACGACTGGAAGGATGACTTCGCGCCCCGGCTTTCTTCTTCCGCCGATCCGAACAGCTTGACGGACTGGATATTGGTGTAGGTATCGACCAGACGTCCCGAAAGACCCGAATAGGCGTTGGCGACGTCCTTCGACGCCTTTCTCACGCGGGGCACGAGTGTCCACGCGGCCACGCCGAAACACACGAGCCAGACCGCGACAAGCGCGCCCAGCCGGATATCCAGTTCGGAAACGAGAACCAGCGTCGCCACAGCATAGACGACGATGTACCAGGCAACCTGGAGCAGGTTGCTCATGAAGTCCCCCGCGGACAGTCCAGATTGCAGGACCTTTTGCGACAGCCGTCCGGCAAGATCGTCCTGGAAGTAACCGAGGGACTGCTTCATCACGCGCTGATGGCCCTGCCAGCGGACAAGCTGGAAAAAGCCGGGCACGATTGTCTGTTCCTCTGTCAGTGACACCAGCGCGTTGACGATCGAGCGCACGACCAGCACCACAAACGCCATGCCGAGCAGCGACCAGGCATGGGTGCTGAAGAAGGTCTCCCGATCTCCCTTTTCCAGCAGATCGACGATGTTTCCCAGGAAATTCGCGATCGACACCTCGATCATGGCGGAGGCGGCGCCCAGCACCAGCATCGCCAGGAACGGCCAACGCACCTGGCGGACGAAATGGAACAGAAAGGCAAGGCCGCCGCGTGGCATGTCGGCGTCGGGCGGGTCCCGGAACGGATCGATCCAGGATTCGAACAGGCGGAACAAAGGGGACACTGGACGTCTCCAACAGGGCAGGAGCGAATCTTGTGCCCATCCTAAGCACCCGCCAGGGCCTGGCCCAGTGAATTTATGTAACTGTTTTCATCCGGAGGATGACAAACCGGAGAACCGTTGATAAGCAGCCCCCTCCAGTGAGGACCCTGAGACACCATGCCGGACATAGCCCTCTACCAGCCGGACATCCCGCAGAACACCGGGACCATCCTGCGCCTCGCCGCTTGCCTCGGGGTGCGGGTCCATATCATCGAACCCGCCGGGTTTCCGGTGTCAGACAGCGCCCTCAAGCGGGCCGGCATGGACTATCTGGAGCGCGCGGCGATGACGCGCCATACGTCGTTTGAGGAGTTCGAGGCCTGGCGCGCGGCCAGTGGCAGACGTCTCGTCCTTCTCACCACCGGATCGGACCGGGCCTATACGGATTTTCGGTTCGCCGGGAACGACATTCTGTTGATGGGCTGCGAAAGCAGCGGTGTTCCCGGCCCAGTCCATGATCGTGCCGACGCGCGTCTGACGATCCCGATGAGTGAGGGCATGCGCTCGATCAACGTCGCCGTCGCCGTGGGCATGACGATCGGAGAAGCCCTGCGGCAAACGGGCACATTTCCCGGAACTCCCTGACCGGAGCACCTTGTGCCGACCCCATCGCCAGGGTAGCCGCCTGAAGCCATCAAATGGTTCAACATGACCGGAAAATGCTCTAGAAGCTGATTTCGACCTCTTTATATCCTGAGTGATTGCAGACCGAATTTTCAACCACAGGACGTTGTCATGAACGCACCTTCTCCGGAAAACCGTGGCGGCCCCGTCCCGGACGCCATCGAGGACAAGAAAAAGATCGCGCCTGACTGGTTTCAGGAGCTGCGCGACCGGATCTGCACGGCCTTCGAGGACCTGGAAGACGAACTCGGTTCCCCGAAAGATTCCCTGGCCAGTTCCCGGGCCAAGTCCCAGGCAACTCCCCTCGCCGACCGTCCCGCCGGCAGATTCCAGCGCACGCCCTGGGAACGGACGGACAGCACCGGGGAAAAAGGCGGCGGTGGCGTCATGTCGATGATGCACGGCCGGGTCTTTGAAAAAGCCGGCGTTCATATCTCCACGGTCCACGGGGAATTCTCGCCCGAGTTCCGGAACCAGATCCCCGGCGCCAACGAGGACCCCAGGTTCTGGGCCGCCGGCATCAGCCTGATCGCCCATCCGCAAAACCCGCATGTGCCCGCAGTGCACATGAACACCCGCATGGTGGTCACGACCCGCCAGTGGTTCGGCGGCGGCGCCGACCTGACGCCGGTTCTGGATGCCAGGCGCAGGCAGGACGATCCGGACACCGAGACGTTTCACCGGGCGATGCAGGCCGCCTGCGAGGCGCATGAGGTCGCCGATTACCCGGCCTACAAGGCCTGGTGTGACGACTACTTCTTTCTGAAGCACCGCAACGAGCCACGCGGGACCGGCGGCATCTTCTATGACTATCTGCACAGCGGCGACTGGAATGCCGACTTCGCCTTCACGAAGGATGTCGGCCTGGCCTTTCTGAACGTCTATCCCGACCTGGTGCGGCGGAATTTCCGGAAATCCTGGACCGATGCCGAGCGTGAGGAGCAGCTTGTGCGCCGGGGCAGATACGTCGAATACAATCTTCTTTACGACCGTGGCACGATCTTCGGACTGAAGACCGGCGGCAACGTGGCGTCGATCCTGTCGTCGATGCCGCCCGTGGTGAAATGGCCATGACCGCAGCCGGTATCAGACGCCCTCGGGTTCAAACGTCCGCGGTCGCTCGCACCCGGTCCAGGTTTATGTTACCGAAACTGCGGTCCAGCACCATGTCGCAGAACTGGGCCAGCATGTCCTGGTCCAGCTTGGCGCCCATCTTCTTCAGGATCTCGACCGCAACCCGGGTCGGCAGGCACTCCCTGTACGAGCGCGTTTCCGTCAGCGCGCTGAAGATGTCGCAGATCGTCATCAGCCGGACCTTCGGCGTCAGCTTGTCTGCCGCCAGTCCGTCGGGATAGCCGGTTGCGTCCAGATACTCGTGGTGCTGGATCGCCATCCTCTTGATATCGGCAGGCACTTCGAGCCTGGGCTTGAGAATGTCACGGCTGAAATTCGGATGTTTCTCGATGAGAAGGCGTTCCTCGTCGGTCAGCTTGTCGGGCTTGTCGAGGATCGTCAGCGGTATCCGCATCTTGCCGATGTCATGCACCAGGCCGCCGGCAACGACCTGCTGGCAGTCGGCCTCGCTCCAGCCCAGATGCCGGGAGAAAATTCCCGCCATTCCGGCCACCATCAGGGAATGGCTGTAGGTGGCACTGTGGTGAATGTGGATCGCGTCCAGCCAGGGCGAGATGCCGTAGAGCGTCACGGCCGAGAGGATCTCGATGGCGCTCTCGTTCAACAGGTTCATCTGGATTTTCGAGCCTTCCGTGGCCGAAAACGCCAGGCTTTCCAGCATTGCATTGCCTTTTTGAAACGCTTCCAGTGTCTCGGCAGGCACCGAGGAAGGAACATGCGCAGCAAGGTCCACGGCCATCGCGCTCTTGATCTTGCGGACCAGGACCGCCAGCGGTGTGTCCCGTTCCAGAACATCCGTATTGCCAAGCGCAGCCGCCTGAATGGCCTCGCGGCGGTTCTTTTTCGTGATCAGGCAGATCACCGGAATTTCCGCGATGCTGTCCCACGCAGTCGTCAACGCCGCCAGCCCGGCATCGCTCGCCTCGAACAGCTCAATGATCGCGACACGGGCCTCGCCGACTGTGCGGGAGGAAACATCCGTCATTTTTACGAGGCGTGCGGGAAAGAAAAACGGCAGCTTCCTGACAGGTGAGTCAAGTGAAAGCGACCCGTCTGAAATGAGAACGATTTCCATTCATTGCCTCGTCGGGATACCTGTGAAAGATCGAATTGGAGTTTCGCTTTCACTATTTATATTCCCGAGGAATGAACCAAGCATTGACGCGGTCCGGCACTGCTGAAATCAGACCTGTCTTATCCCGAACTGCCGGCACGCAGAACCAGATCTCCCTTACTCAACGTAAACTTGCTCGCGCGCCATTCGGTTTCCAGCTTCTGAAGCAACTCCCCCAGAGCCGGTCCCGGCGCATGGCCGGCTGCGATCAGGTCCGCCCCCTTCACGGGAAACGCGGGCAGCGGCGCCTGCCGCACACGCTCGAGCAGTTCGCGCCAGTCATCCTCCGGCGGCGGCGTCCCTTGCGCCTTCCGGAAGGCCCAGTGCGCCAGCAACCCGTCAACGGCGCCTTAACGTCCGAATTGGTAGATCATGTCCCTCGCATCCGACGGGGGCGCCGTGGGATCCGCCGACTGGCGCAGAAATTTCATCGCCGCCCACGCCGTCCGCATCCTGTTGCGTTCGGCATTCGACAGCCGGAGGCGGTCGCAGATCCGCTCAAGGTCCTCGCGCACGAAACCGCCCAGAACCACGAGGCCCAGTTCAGGGTCGGACACGTCCGGAGCGAACGAAGCCAGCCCGCGCAGAGCGCAATAGTCCTCGATGCGGGCAAGGCCGCCTGTGGCGATTTCCCAGAGACCGCTGTCGTTCATCATCCGGAGCGCCGCCGCCGCCAGGGGCGCACGCAGCAGGCGCCGCATCTCGTGTCCGATCCGTTCCGCGGACAAGTGCCGCAGGCCGTCGCGCTGGCGCAGACACGCGTCGCGCCCCGCCGCATCGATGGCGCCTTCACCATAGGCGGCATAAATCCGGAAGAACCGCAGAATGCGCAAATAGTCCTCCCTGATCCTGCTGTCCGGATCCCCGATAAAGCGGACCCGGCGGGCCAGGCAGTCCGCCAGTCCGCCGAGCGGATCGAACAGCTGGCCCCGCCGGTCCGAATAGAGGGCATTCAAGGTGAAGTCCCGGCGCTCCGCGTCCCGGACCCAGTCCCTCCCGAACACCACCTTCGCCTGACGCCCGAAGGTCTCCACATCCTGGCGAAGCGTGGTGACTTCATAGGGAACCCCGCGGCTGATCACGGTCACCGTACCGTGGTCGATGCCTGTGCCCACAGGCTTCAGACCCGCGTCGAGCGCGCGCTGCATGACGGTTTCGGGCCGCGCCGTGGTCGCGATATCGATGTCTGGCACCGGATGCCCCAGCAGCGTGTTGCGGACCGCGCCTCCGACCACGCGGGCCTGATCGCCCTCCAGTTCGAGGGCGGAAAACACCGCCTGGATGCCGGGCGTGTTCAGCCAGTCGGCCCGGCCGAGCATATGATTGACGTCCGCGGTCATGCCTCTATTCGAACCGGCCCGGGACAAACACGCCATCGCGCATATGGGAGGGAATGAAGTTGGCTTCTTCCGGGCTCTTGCCGAGCGTCGCCATGCTTACGAGGCCCGCGATGACCAGGGCGAGCCCGGCGAAGGTGAGCCAGGCGATCGGCCCCCGCGACCAGCGTTCCGGATGGTTGCTCTTCTGGCTCATCCAGAGCCAGAGCGCGTAACCGAAAAAAGGCAGCAGGAACAGCAGCAGATGTGCCAGAAAAACACGAAGCATCAGCGATAGACCGTTTCGTACAAGGAGCGGATAATCCCCGCGGTGACGCCCCATATATGGCGCTCACCGAAGGGCATGGCATAAAAGTATCTCTGTCGGCCCTGCCATTCACGGCTGAGCTTCTGGTGGTTTGCAGGATCCATCAGGAACCCCAGCGGCACTTCGAAGACAGCCTCGACCTCGCCCGGATTCGGCAGGAAGGGCGCGTCGCCGCTGATCACCCCGACCACCGGAACGACCCGGTAGCCGGATCCGGTCAGATAGGGAGCAAGGTTGCCGAGCGTTTCCACCCGCGTCGGTGTCAGGCCGATCTCTTCATCCGCCTCGCGCAACGCCGCGGCAACGGGGCCGCTGTCGACAGGATCGATCTTGCCGCCCGGGAAAGCCACCTGGCCGGCATGGGACTTGAGGTGCCCGGTCCGCTGCGTCAGCACGACACTGGGCCCGTCGTCACGGTCCAGAATACCGATCAGGACAGCCGCCTCACGCGGCGGCCCGTCCCACCTGGCGTAGGGGCCCAGATCCGGATTGAGCACATGATCGCCGGTTTCGTCGAGAGGGCTGCCGGCGGATTCCTTGAGGGTCTCGCGCAGCCGGTGCGACCAGTCGGTCAGCTCGAACCTGTTTCTTGTCAACGGTGCAGTCATGCGGTCGCGTCATCCGGTCGTTTGTTTGTCTTCATCCGGTCACCCCGTAGTTCCGTTGGCCCGTAGTTCCGGCGGGAAGTCACACAGCACCGTCCATGAGCTCGGGACTGACCGCGAAAAATCGTCCACCGCTCCAGACCCCCGTCTCCATGTCGTCATCGCTGCCACGCACTTCCATCAGGTCCGCCAACTGGTACATCAGGGCTCTGGTGAACAAGGCCTCCAGCCGTCCCCTGACCAGAACATAGGGTTTCAGTCCACCGCTGTCCGGTTCTTTTTCGAACCTGAGCGGGTGCTCCGGCCCGATCTTCACGAGATCACCCAGATTTGTACGCACTGTCAGCAACCGCGTCTCCAGCCGTCCCTCGCCGGCCGTCTCGACCGCCATTTCCACGGCAAGCAGCGGGGCGTCGTCAACGGTGATGCCGATTTTCTCCACCGGTGTCACCAGGTAGTGCCTGCCGTCTGCGTCCTTGCGCAGCACCGAGGCGAACAGCCGGACCAGCGCAGGCCGGCCGATCGGCGTGCCGAGATAGAACCAGGTGCCGTCCCGGGCGATCCTGATATCCAGATCCCCGCAAAACGGCGGATTCCACTTGTCCACAGGCGGCGGCGACCTGTCACCGGCATGCGCACGGCTCATCAGCGCCTTCAGACCTTCCGGCATTCCCGCCTGCGAATTCGCCGGACTTTCCGCCATTGTTCTCCTCGCTTTGGTCTTTTTCAATTCGGCCCACCGGAAAATCTGACAATTCCCGGACCGGGCAGATCGCTTTCACCCGAGACCCCGTCTTCCGGGGCCCCACCTTTTCCCCAGCGCATGAAAGAATCTTGGCGCTTTCCACTGTATGGCGCACAATTGCGCCTTATGTACTGAATTATATGGTGTCAGACTGGAAGAGTCGCAGCAACCGGGGATGCGGGCCCAAAAAGCTCGAAGCGGGATCCGGGCGCCGTGTCTGGAAGCCGAACGATTTTTACGGGAAAGGTGTTTCATGAGCGTTGTTTCTCACACGAACCCCAGCGAAGAAGACCTCGCCGCCGTTGCCGAAAACGCCGAGCGTGCGGTGAGCCGGATCAACGATGCCAAGACGGATATTGCCCGGATCATCTTTGGTCAGGAAAAGGTCGTCGAGCAGTCGATCGTCACCATCCTGGCCGGCGGCCACGGTCTGCTGGTCGGCGTTCCCGGCCTCGCCAAGACCAAACTGGTGGAAACGCTCGGCACCGTTCTGGGCTTGGATGCGCGCCGGATCCAGTTCACGCCGGACCTGATGCCTTCCGACATTCTCGGAGCCGAGGTGATGGAGCAGAGCGCCGACGGCAACCGTTCGTTCCGCTTCCTTCCCGGACCCGTGTTCTCGCAATTGCTGATGGCCGATGAAATCAACCGCGCCAGCCCGCGCACCCAGTCTGCCCTGCTGCAGGCCATGCAGGAATACCATGTCACCGTCGCCGGTCATCCCCACGACCTGCCGCGTCCGTTCCATGTGCTCGCGACCCAGAACCCGCTCGAGCAGGAAGGCACCTATCCGCTGCCCGAGGCCCAGCTCGACCGCTTTCTGATGCAGATCGACGTGCATTACCCGGACCTGGAAGCCGAGCGGCGCATCCTTGTAGAAACCACGGGAGCCGACCAGGCCCAGGCCCAGGTCGCCATGACCGCCGTGGAACTGCAGGAGTACCAGCAGCTCGTGCGCCGCATGCCCGTCGGCGAAACCGTCGTGGAGGCCATCCTGAAGCTCGTCCGGTCCGCAAGGCCCGAAGACGGCGGCGGCACCTCGGATGTCACCCGGCTGATTGCCTGGGGACCGGGCCCGCGCGCGAGCCAGGCGCTGATGCTGACCGTGCGCGCCCGCGCCCTGGTCGACGGCCGGCTTGCTCCCTCCGTCGACGATGTCCTGGCGCTGGCCGAACCGGTTCTTCAACACCGCATGGCCCTGACCTTCGCCGCGCGCGCGGATGGCCACACTGTGCGCAACGTCGTGCGCAGGGTGAAAGAGCAGATCGCCTGACACGCCCGGCTTCGCCCGGTTTCGCGTCGTGACCGCACCAGGAGAGAGAATGCATGGACGCCCCCAGCACCAACGCAGGCCTTGACCCGGCAACATGGCCGAACGTCATCGGCGAGGCCCGATCGGTCGCCGACGCCTTGCCTGCCCTGCTGGTGGAGGCAAGCCATGTCGCCAGTTCGATCATCGCCGGCTGGCACGGGCGCCGTCGGGCGGGGCCGGGCGAAAGCTTCTGGCAGTTCCGGCCGTTCAACATGGGCGAGCCCGCCAAGCGCATCGACTGGCGCCGCTCCGCCCGCGACGATCATCTTTATGTGCGCGAGCGCGAATGGGAGGCGGCCCACACGGTCTGGCTCTGGGCCGACCTGTCGCCCTCCATGGTGTTCCGCTCGCGCCTGTCGAATGTCACCAAACGTGACCGCGCCATCGTGCTCATGCTCGCCATGGCCGACATGCTGGCGGAGACCGGCGAGCGGATCGGCCTGCCTGGCCTGACCCGCGCCTTTTCGGACCGACGGGCCGCCGAGCGCCTTGCCGATGCGCTGGCACATCTGTCGAAGCCGGTCGCCCTGCCCGATACCGCTTCGGTGAAACGCTTCGCCGATGTGGTCGTCGTGTCGGACTTCCTGGATCCGCTGGAGGACATCGCCGCCTGGATTTCCCGCGTGGCCGCGACCGGCGCGCGCGGGCATCTCGTCCAGGTGCTCGACCCGATCGAGGAGACCTTTCCCTTTGACGGGCGGATCGAGTTCTCCGACCCCGAACTGGGTCTCCGCCTGACGGCCGGGCGCGCGGAACAGTGGCGCGAGGACTACCAGAACAGGCTGGAAGCCCACCGCGCGGAAGTGCGCGACATGGCCCGCCGGGCCGGCTGGACCTATTTTCTGCATCATACCGACCGCCCGGCATCGGAACCGCTGCTGGTCTTGCACAGTGCGCTGTCCGGCGCACTGGATGTCATGCAAAGCGGAGGTGCCTGAGCCGTGTTCGCAGGCCTGCCCCTGACCTTCATCACGCCCTGGATCCTCGCCGCGCTCGCCTTGCTGCCGGTCATCTGGTGGCTGCTGCGCCTGACCCCGCCACGCCCGCGGGAAATCCGCTTTCCGCCGACCCGCCTGCTGCTGGGCATCGACCAGCACGAGCAGACGCCCCAGCGCAGTCCCTGGTGGCTGACGCTGTTGCGCCTGACGCTGGCGGCGCTGCTGATCATCGCCCTCGCCGGCCCGATCTGGCGCTCGCCCGAACCCGTGCAGACCCAAGACGGTGTGTTGTGGGTTCTCATCGACAACGGCTGGACATCTGCGAAGGCCTGGGACGCCCAGACCGGCGCCGCCGAACAGATCCTGACCTCCGCCGAGCAGGAAGGCCGGCCGCTCCTGTTCGCCGCCACCGCGGAAGGCCCCGGACAGGCCTTCGCGCCGGAGGCTGCGACCGCAGCGCTGGAAAAGCTGCGCGCCCTCCAGCCGCGCCCCTATCCGCCGCAACGCGCGGAACTCGGCATCGGCCTGCGCAAGGCAGCGCAAAGCAACCCGCCGGGTGCGATCATATGGCTGTCGGACGGTGTCCGCTCGAACGGCGCTTTCGTTCGGGACCTCGCCGCTATTGCGGGTGACGCCCCCATCACAGTGTTCACCGGTCTCGACACCCCGATGGGACTGAAAGACCTGAGGAACGATGCCGAGGCCTTGTCCCTGACAGTGGTGCGGCATCCGGACCAGAAGCTCGGTACCGCAAATATCAGGGCCCTGGATCTGAAAGGTCTCGTGCTCGGCGAAGTGCCGGCCAGTTTCACAGCCGGCGCGACGGAAACCGAAGCCCGCTTCGAATTGCCGACAGAACTGCGCAACGACATTGCCCGGGTTGAAATTTCGGGCGAGGCGGCCGCGGGAGCGGTTCAACTGGTGGACGACAGCTGGCGCCGCCGCACGGTCGGCCTGATTTCCGGCCAGTCCGGCGATCTGGACCAGCCGCTGCTGTCGCCGGTCTATTATCTGGAACGGGCGCTGCTGCCGTTCTCCGACATCCGGCGGCCGCGGGTCAGCGACATTGCCGAAGCCGTGCCGTCCCTGATCGACCAGGGCATTTCCGTGCTCGTGCTGGCGGACGTCGGCCGGCTGCCCGACACGACCACGGAGATGCTCCGCGACTGGATCCGGAACGGCGGCACACTGGTTCGTTTCGCCGGTCCCAAGACCGCCGGCGGCAGCGACGATCTCATCCCCGTGCGCCTCAGGGCGGGCGACCGGTCGCTCGGCGGATCGCTCAGCTGGAAACAGCCGCAGCATCTGGCCGATTTTCCCGAGGGCTCCCCGTTTGCCGGCTTGAAGACACCCGAGGAGGTCACCGTGACCCGGCAGGTGCTGGCGGAACCGACCTCCGATCTTCCCGACCGGACCTGGGCCATGCTGGAGGACGGCACCCCGCTGGTGACGGCGTCACAGGTCGGCGCCGGCACTCTGGTGCTGTTTCATGTCACGGCGGACAGTTCTTGGTCCAACCTGCCCCTGTCAGGCGTTTTCCTCAACATGCTGCGCCGTGTCCTTTCGGTGTCCAACGTGGTTGCCGCTTCCGAATCTCCGGAAGACGGCAGCTCGACGACAAGCGTGTTGCCGCCGCTCAGGCTGCTGGACGGCTTTGGACGTTTCGGCTCGCCTCCGGTGGAAGTCACCCCCGTCAGCGCGATCGCCTTCCAGCAAGCTGCCGCCAGCCGCCGCACCCCCCCGGGCCTTTACGGTACGGAAGACGGCTTCCGGGCCCTCAACCTGATGGAAAAGGAGGACGAACTGGCCCCTCTTGACCTCAGCGCGCTCGGCGGCAAAGCAAGCGAAACGCCCTACCCGGCGACCGATCCGCTGGATCTCAGATCCGCGTTCTTCACGCTGGCCTTCCTTCTCATGATCGCCGATGCCATCGCCGTCTTCCTCCTTGCGGGCGGTCTCGGCCGGGTCGGCCTGCGCGGCCACGGCAGCAGCGCCGCCGTCGCCGTGATGATCGGCGTGGCCCTGCTGCTGGGCCCCGCCCTGGGGCCGGCCGACGCCCAGTCGGCCTCCAGCGATCTGGATGCGCTGGAATCGACGCTGGAAACCCGGCTGGCCTATGTGCTGACCGGCAATCCGGAGATCGACGACGCCAGCGCGGCGGGCCTTTCCGGGCTCTCCCAGTTTCTGTCCGAGCGCACCGCCCTGGAGCCCGGATCACCGAACGGGCTGAACATCGAAAGCGACGAACTGGCCTTCTATTCCCTGCTTTACTGGCCGATCGATCCGGCCGCGGACAAACCCGACGACCGGACGATCGCCCGCATCGACACCTTCATGCGCAATGGCGGCACGATCCTGTTCGACACCCGCGACCATATCAGCGCCTCGGCCAGCGGCTTTTCCTCCACACCGGCAACCCTCAAGCTGCGCGAGATCCTCGAGGATCTCGATGTGCCGCCCCTCGAGCCGGTGCCGCCCGATCACGTGCTGACAAAAGCCTTCTATCTGCTCGACACCTTTCCCGGACGCTACGCCACCAGCCCGCTGTGGGTCGAAAGCCTGGAGGAAATCACCGCCCGCGGCGATCGCCCCGTGCGCGCGGGCGACGGCGTTTCCCCGATCCTGATCACCGGCAACGACTTCGCCGCCGCCTGGGCGATCACCAACACGGGAGAATTCATGTATCCGACCGTGCCCAACAACCCGGTGCAGCGCGACTACGCCTTCCGCTCCGGTGTCAACATCGTCATGTACAGCCTGACCGGCAACTACAAGGCCGATCAGGTCCACATTCCCGCCCTGCTCGAACGACTCGGACAATAGGAGAAAACTGAAAACCTATGGTCTGGTCCCTCTCCTTCGATCCGCTTTTGCCCCTGTGGGCGCTCGCTGCCGGCGCCGTCGTCACGGTGCTGCTCACCGGCCTGACGGGCTTTCTCAAGCTGCGCGGCTGGCTGCTGCGCTCGCTGACCATGGCCCTGTTGCTGCTGGCCCTCGCCAATCCCGCCATCGAGCGGGAGGAGCGGGAACCGCTCTCCAGCGTCGTCGCGCTCGTCGTCGACAAGAGCCAGAGCCAGCGGCTTGGCGGACGCGAGACGACCACCGAGGAGACCGCCGCCGAAGTCCGCCGCCGGGTGGAGGCACTCGAGGGATTTGACCTGCGTGTTCTGGAGGCTCGCAATTCAGGCAGCGGCGACGGCACCCAGGTGTTCCAGACGTTGTCCAGCGGGCTCGCGGACGTTCCGCCGGAACGTGTCGGCGGCGCCATCATCATCACCGATGGCCAAATCCACGATATTCCGGAAAGCGCCGGGTCGCTCGGCTTCGACGCGCCCGTCCACGGTCTCATCACCGGCGAGGTGGGAGAGCTCGACCGCCGCATCGTCCTTGAAAAGACGCCCCGTTTCGGGCTCGTGGGCTCCGAGGAAACGGTCAGCCTGACCGTGGTTGATCAGGGCCGGGGCACCGGTCCGGGCGACCAGGTGCGCCTGAGCGTGAAACGCGACGGCGACATCGTCACCGAGCGGATGGCCCGTACCGGTGAAAAGATCGACATTCCCGTCGAGATCGCCCATGGCGGCGACAACATTTTCGAGTTCGAGGCAGCGCCGCTTTCAGGCGAACTGACAACGCTCAACAACCGGGCCGTCGTCACCATCGACGGCATTCGCGAGAACCTGCGCGTTCTGCTGGTGTCCGGCTCGCCCCATGCCGGCGAGCGCACGTGGCGCAATCTCCTGAAATCCGATGCCTCCGTCGATCTCGTGCATTTCACCATTCTGCGCCCGCCGGAAAAACAGGACGGCACACCGATCAACCAGTTGTCGCTGATCGCCTTTCCGACCCGCGAACTGTTTTCCGTCAAGATCGACGAATTCGACCTGATCATCTTCGACCGCTACGTGCGCCGCAATGTTCTGCCGATGCTCTATTTCGACAACATCGCGCGCTACGTGCGCAATGGCGGCGCGGTCCTGCTGGCCGGCGGCCCCGACTACGCCGAAGGCGGCAGCCTGTACCGCACACCGCTGGCGTCGATCCTTCCGGCACGGCCCACCGGAACCATCCTTGAACAACCCTTTCACGCAACCCTGGCCCATCTTGGAGAGCGTCACCCGGTGACCCGGGGACTGCCCGGTTCCGAACAGGATCCCCCCGCCTGGAGCCGGTGGTTCCGCGCGGTCGACACGGAACTCGATGCCGGCCAGGAACTGATGTCCGGCCCGAGCGACACACCGCTTCTGGTCCTGAACCGGGAAGGCGAAGGCCGGGTGGCCATGCTCCTGTCAGACCATGTCTGGCTGTGGGCGCGCGGTTTCGAGGGCGGCGGCCCCCATGTGCCGCTGTTGCGCCGTCTGGCCCACTGGCTGATGCAGGAGCCGGATCTGGAGGAAGAGGCGCTGAATGTCTCCCTGCGCGGCTCGGAACTGGTGATCGAACGCCAGTCGCTCGGCGAGTCCGTCGGCGATGTCACTGTGGTCTCACCGACCGGCGACCGCACCGAGTTCGCCTTGAGCGAACAGGACCCGGGCCTGTGGCGCGGCGGCCTGCCGATCTCGGAAACAGGGCTGTTCTCCATTTCCGAGGGAGAGATGAGCGCACTCATTCACGTGGGCCCGCCGAACCCGCGCGAATACACCGATGTGTTGTCGACGCCCGAGGCGCTGGCCCCCCTCAGCGAGGCCACCGGCGGCACTTCCGAGCGCCTGCGCGACGTTGGCGGTGCGTTGAACATACCCCGCATCGTGCCCGTCCGGCCGTCGGCGAGCTACGCGGGCAATGGCTGGGTCGGCCTGAAGGCGACCGAGGCCAGCGTTCTGAACGGCATTGACCGCTATCCGCTGATGATCGGCCTGTTCGGCCTCGTCCTCCTGCTCGGCGCTCTCTCCCTGACCTGGTACCGGGAAGGCCGGTAAACCGCATGTGATCCCGGCATTCGGAACCGGGCAGGCTGAGCCCGGTTTACTGTTCAGATGAAACAGTCAGGCCGGAGGTCACATGCTGTCTGCCACCCAGGAACAAATTTGCAGTCAGGCCGGAGAGATCGGCGCCGGACTGTCAGCGGTGCTGGTCAACGCGTCGCTGACGCATCCCTCGCAATCGTCCCACACCGACACGTTGCTTGATGTCGTCGCGGAGATCTTCAGGACCCAGGGCACGGCCGTCGACCGGGTCAGGCTCAGTCAGTACCGGCTCGCTCCCGGCGTATACCCGGACATGACGGACCATGGATGGGAGTTGGACGAGTGGCCGAAGATTTCCGATCGTGTCTTGGGCGCCGACATCTGCGTGCTCGGCACGCCCATCTGGCTCGGTGAAAAAAGCTCCCTTGCCCAGGCCTTCATCGAGAAGCTCTATGCCCATTCGGGACAGACCAACGACAAGGGCCAGTATCTGTTCTACGGCAAGGTGGGGGGATGTATCGTCACCGGCAACGAGGACGGCATCAAGCACGTCGGCATGGGCGTTCTGTATTCCATGCAGCATGTCGGCTACTCGATCCCGCCGCAGGCGGATGCCGGCTGGGTCGGCGAAGCGGGGCCCGGCGCATCTTACGGCGACGCCCGGGACGACGGCACCCGTGCAGGCTTCGACAATGCCTTTACCCAGCGCAATACGACATTCATGGCCTTCAATCTGATGCACCTTGCCAGGCTCTACAAGGAAAACGGCGGCCTGCCCGCGTGCGGCAATATCCGCGCGCAATGGGACGACGGCAGCAAGCCTGGCTGGCCCAACCCGGAACACCGGCTCGACACGTAGCCTCAGGCAGGTCCGTGCGCTGCGTCTCCGCTGCCCCCGTGGACCGGGCCTTCCGGCATGTCGGCCCCGTTCAGAAGCGCGACGAGCAGACGCGCCGGATCAACCGGGCCCGGCAGCGTGATCCGCCCGAAGGGAACCTGCTGAAAGCCGAAGGGGCTGTAATAGGGCGCATCGCCGACCAGCAACACCGTCGTGTCTCCCGCCCGGGCTGCCGCTTCCATGGCCGTGTTCATCAGGGCCTTGCCAAGGCCCCGGTTCTTGAAATCCGGTGACACCGTGAGCGGGCCGAGCAGAAGCGCGGCCGTTTGCCCGATCCGGATCGGGCTCAGCCGGATCGATCCGGCCACCTGCTGACCGGCAAGTCCGACGAAGGAAAGATCCACTCTGTGCGGCACGTTTTCACGAATGAGAAAGGCGGTGCGGGCAAACCGTCCAGGGCCGAAGGCATTGGCCTGCAGCGTGTCGATTGTGATCGTGTCGGCGGTGTGTTCGGGCCGAATGACCCATTGCATCTGTTTCATGTCTCTGGTTCCGGAAGGCTGTCTTTTTCAGAAAGCGCGCCTGCCGGCCCGGAAGAAAAGTGTCTTTGACAATCCGGGAACGGGTCAGCCGCGACGGCGCGGACGAGAAAAATCTCGTCGGCTGCTTCGTCGTCGGAGTGTCAGACCTGCGGTCATGATGCCCAGTTTCGATTTGCTGCCGGAAACCAACTGGGAACCCGGCGTTGTCTCAATGAGGAGAAGCGGTTACCACGCATTGGCGACACCGGTCCAGCGTTTTTTGCCTCGTCGGCCCAGCCGGTCGATTGTTCACCAATCCGGAACGGTGCATTCAGGCGATTGATTTCCGCACCCGCGGACCGACTTAGATCAATGGTGACGGAGCGTGCCGCGTCCAATCGGACGCAACATGCTCGTCAACGGGACTGCAACACAGGAGCACATTATGGGATTGCTGGTCGACGGTGTCTGGAAAGAGCAATGGTACGACACGTCATCGACCGGAGGCCGCTTCGTCCGAAAGGACGCTGCCTTCCGGAACTGGATCACCGCGGACGGGTCCCCCGGGCCGAACGGCGCCGGTGGCTTCAAGGCCGAGCCCGGACGCTATCACCTGTTCGTCTCCCATGCCTGCCCCTGGGCGCATCGCACCATGGTCTTCCGCAAGCTGAAAGGCCTGGAGGATCTGGTTTCCCTGTCTGCCGTTCAGCCCCTGATGCTGGAAAACGGGTGGGAATTTACCGAGATCGATCCGTTGACCGGGGCGAAATTCGCCTGGCACGTCTACCTCAAGGCCGATCCCCACTATACCGGCCGCGCAACCGTGCCGATCCTGTGGGACAAGCACCAGCAGACCATCGTCAGCAATGAGTCCTCCGAGATCATCCGGATGTTCAACTCCGCGTTCGACGGACTGACCGGGTCCGCTGCCGACTATTATCCGGAGGATCTGCGCACGGAAATCGACGACATCAACGAGCGCGTCTATCACACGGTCAACAACGGCGTTTACAAATCCGGCTTCGCGACCACGCAAGACGCGTATGAGGAAGCCGTCACAGCCGTGTTCGAGACCCTGGACGCCCTGGAAGATCGCCTGTCGCGGCAGCGCTATCTGGCGGGCGAGCGGCTGACGGAAGCCGACTGGCGCCTGTTCACCACGCTTGTGCGCTTCGACCCGGTCTATTTCGGCCATTTCAAATGCAACATTCGCCGGATAGTGGATTATCCGAACCTGTCGAACTACCTGCGCGAGCTCTACCAGGTGCCGGGCATCGCGGAGACCGTCGACATGACGACGATCAAGCAGCACTACTACGGCTCACATGAAAGCGTGAATCCGACCCGCATCGTGCCTGTCGGTCCCGAGCTCGACTTCACCCGCCCGCATGACCGGGACCGGCTGCAGGCAGCAGCCTGAGGGGCGGTTTTGTGGTTCTCCTGAAAACACCGCAGCCCGGGCGCTGAGCCGGGGCTGGTCCGGCCTGTGGGCCGGTTCCCGGTCACGGCCCCTCCAGGTGTCACCACCTGCCCGAGACCAGCAGTCCCGATCGAAACTCGATCAAGCGTTGCCCGGTGGCCCTGGTGAGGCCATCCGGCAGGGCATCCGGTGCGAAGAAACCGGCTTCGGCAATCTCTGAATTGGGCGCCAGGAAGCTTTCGGTTCCGGACCAGCTTGCCAGATGGAACAGGCCGACATGATCCCGGCCGGTTGCCCCTTCGTTCAGATAGACGCTCAGGAGCCGCGGGGCTTCTGCCGCGGCGATCCCGGCCTCCTCGTGAACCTCCCGGCGGGCCGCTTCCGCCATCGTCTCGCCCTTGTCGACACCGCCGCCCGGCAGATACCAGCCGTCGAGGTAACTGTGCCGCACCAGCAGCACCCTTTTGACCTCATCTTCCACGATCACACGGACACCAAGCGTGTACGGATTGCGGACCAGTCCGATCTGCTGAATAAGACGGCGTGTCCAGTGCGCAGGCAGGAGGGACAAGAACTTCAACATTTCCCGAAGGTTACTCCACGTATTTTGCAGATAAGACCTTGTTAACCCATGCAATCCCTGCAGGGCTGATCTCCAGTAATAACGCTCCTCCTTTTGGCAGCGCATGCATATATATCGTGCAAGTTGATTATTTTGAGGGCAAGGCGCCCTATCCCCTGAAGGAATATGTCCATGTTCAATGCTCTCTTTGGCAGACGCCGCCGCCGTGCCGCCCAATTCCACTGGAAGCCGGCTCTCGATCTCAGCAACCCGCGCGTTGCCAGCACCCTGACCACCTTCCCGACCAACTGATCCCCATCCTCGTTGGCAGCAGGTTCTGAACGGAGAAGAGAACATGTTCGGATTCGTTAATGTTGTTGGCGCGACACTGCGCGAAACCACCCGGACCACGGACAGCTCCGCACCGAAGGTGCGCAAGCCCGCCAAACCGGCAAGGTAACCACTCCGGCACGTTTTTGGCACATTGCATTCGTGCCGCGCATTCGGGCGTTGCGTCATTTATCCTTGACGCGGCGCCTTTTGCTTTGATGATGCGCCCCATGTTCAAACTCGCGCATCTTTCCGATCCCCATCTCGGCCCCCTTCCCGACCCGAAGCTTCTGCAGCTTTTCTCAAAGCGTCTGCTCGGCTATCTGAACTGGCACCGCAACCGGTCCCGGATCATGGGTGGCAGCTATCTCGACCAACTCGTCGCGGACATGAAGGCGAACCTTCCGGACCATATCGCGGTCACCGGCGATCTGGTCAACATCGCCCTGCCTCTGGAGATCTCCGGTGCCCGCACCTGGCTGGAGGAAATCGGCAAGCCGGAGGACGTCTCGGTCGTGCCGGGCAATCACGATGCCTATGTGCCGGGAGCTGTCCGCCGGGCCCGCGCCGCCTGGTGGCCCTACATGAGCGACGGCGACACCAAGGCACCGCCTGCCGGATCCCGCCCGGAAGCCACCTTTCCCTATGTCCGAAAGCGCGACGGCATCGCCCTGGTCGGCGTGACCACGGGTCGCGCCAGCGCGCCCTGGTTTGCCACCGGCCGGGTCGGCAGCGATCAGAGCAAGCGGCTGCGCGCGGTTCTGGAAGAACTCGGCAGGCAGGACCTGTTCCGCGTCGTGATGCTGCACCACCCGCCGTTCAGGCACGCAACGCGCTGGCACAAGCGCCTTTCCGACGCCTCTCGGGTGCGCGCGGTCGTCAAGCGGGCCGGTGCCGAACTGATTCTGCACGGACACACCCATGTCGACAGTTTCGAAGAGATCGACGGCCCGAACGGCCCCGTCTCGGTCGTCGGCGTTCCCTCGGCCACCAGCGCGCCCGGCGGCCATAAACCGGCGGCCCGCTACAATCTTTTCAGCATCGAGAAGACACAGGACGGCTGGAGTTGCGCAATGCAGGAACACGGCTTTGACGCGCCGGACGAACCGGTGAAATTGCTCAACGAGCGCAGCGTCGTGATACCTGTGGCAGGTCAGCTCACGGGTTCATAAATGAGCATGATATGGTCTGAAGCGCATTGCGCGTTCTCGGCGCCGCGAAAGATTTGAAAATGGACACCCGTCACATGGGGTTGGCGAACCAGGCATAGGCCATCAGTCCGACGATGCCGGCAGCAATGCCGATGCCGAAGGCGCCCGCCACCGCCAGCCACGGCGTGCGGCTTTCCCGGACCCGAACGACCTGGCTTTCGCGCGCCACTTCCCGCAAGCGGTTGTTGAGCCAGTCCCCTTCCAGGGCTTTCTCGCGTTCCAGCACCCGCTCGGCGATATATTCGGTGAGGCAATCGGCCATGTCGTCGATATTGGCGGTTTCCAGGATAACGACCCGTCCCAGGCGCGTGTCCTTCAGGAAACGATAGGTGCGCCGGTCTCCACCGACGGCGACATGGCTTGTGGCATCGATCCACAGCCGCGGTGTCGAACCGGAAATGATCTGAAGCGAAAACTGGTCGTCGTCTTCCGGGATCTCCCTGAAAACGTCCTTCAGTTCATCCGCGAGCATGTCGAGGCGGGCCCGTTCGGTATCCTGCAGTTCCACCACCACATCCGAACGCTCGACCTCGCCGAGCTGAACCTTCCGGATCGCATCGCGCAGGGAGCGCATGCGTGTATGGGGGACAACGTTATCCTGCATTTCAGACATGTGGTGCCCGACTCCGTTTCACTGCCTTGGCCGCGACCCGGGAGGGTCACGATTCGTCGTGGTCAATAGAGTCTTAACCGACTCTCACCCGGTCGAAACAGGCACACGGCCCTAACCGGCGGCTATCCACCGGCAATGCTTCGAAAATGGTTAACGCAGATTAAGGTATTTTTGAATGCCGTGCCAACGGTCATTGTTTTTATCCCGTCGGCCGCAATTCCGGTCCGTTCGGCACCGCCTGATTCGCGCACCTGTGCACCGGCTTGCGGCCTTGCCCCTCATGACCGGGCGGGCACCCGCGCTGGCCACCCGCCCCGGACATGGGGTATGCAGGTAGGATCGGCGCTTACCGGAGGGCTACGCCATGAATGTGGACGGCACGAAATATCGCACCATCTGGCTCGCCGAAGACGGCGCCTCGGTCGAGATCATCGACCAGACGAAATTTCCCCATGCTTTCGAGATCGCACGGCTTCACACGATGGAAGAGGCCGCCCACGCGATCCGCGTCATGCAGGTCCGGGGAGCGCCGCTGATCGGCGCAACCGCCGCCTATGGTGTCGCCCTGGCCATGCGCGCCGATTCGTCCGACGACAATCTGCATGCCGCGTGCTCGGCGCTTCTGGAAACCCGTCCGACCGCCGTCAATCTTCACTGGGCCCTCGACAAGGCGCGCAAGGCGTTGATCCAGGTCGCACCGGAGGTCCGCGAACAGGCCGCCTTCAAGTTCGCCGCCGATATCTGTGACGACGACATTGCCATCAACATGCTGATCGGAATGTACGGCATGGACCTGATCGCGGAGATCAGCCGGTCCAAGCGTCCCGGAGACCCGGTCAACATCCTGACCCACTGCAACGCGGGCTGGCTGGCCGCGGTCGACTGGGGCACGGCGACCGCCCCGATCTACATGTGCCATGACAGCGGTGTTCCGGTGCATGTCTGGGTCGACGAGACCCGTCCGCGCAATCAGGGCGCCTATCTGACCGCCTGGGAACTGGGTCAACACGGCGTTCCGCACACCGTGATCGTCGACAATGCCGGCGGGCATCTGATGCAGCATGGCGAGGTCGATATCGTCATCACGGGCACGGACCGGACCACGGCAACCGGCAACGTCTGCAACAAGATCGGCACCTATCTGAAGGCCCTCGCGGCAAGGGACAACGAGATCCCCTTCTATGTCGCCCTGCCTTCGCCGACCATCGATTTCTCGTTGTCGGACGGCCTGCGGGAAATACCGATCGAGGAGCGCGGCGGCGCGGAAGTCAGCCGGATGACCGGGCGGACCGACCAGGGCACCATCGAGACCATCAGCATCGTCGCCGATGGATCGGAGGTCGCCAATCCCGCCTTTGATGTCACCCCGTCCCGCCTTGTCACCGGACTGATCACCGAGCGCGGCGTTCTGGAAGCCAGCCGCAAGGCCATCGCGGACGCCTTTCCCGAGCGCGTCAGGGCAAGCGCGTGAAGCTCTGGGCCCACCGAACTTTCACCAGACGGTTTCGCACGCCACTGAATGCCTTGCGCCCTCACCCTGAACAGGGCGAAGCGGAAACCGGTGGCTGAACTTGAGGGCTTGGTCGAAGGTGTCTGTGTCGAGCCTATTCGATCACCGGCACATGAGACGCCCTGTCCCTCTGCAACAGGCCCAGCAGCCGCGGATCGTCAGCGACCTCTATCGACCGTTTGTAAGGCGTGAAGCCGCAGGAAATGTAGAAGCGGATTGCCTGCGGGCTGTCGCCGGTGCAGGTGTGCAGCAGCAGGCGTCTGGTTTCCGGCCGCGCCCAGGCCATTTCGGCCGCCTGGCTCATCAGCCAACGCCCCAGTCCGCCGCCAATGGCATCCGGCACCAGCCCGAAATAGGCGATTTCAGGTTCCTGCGGGTTTGCATAGTCGATTTCCAGCGTGCCGACGGGCCTGCCGTTCTTCACCGGCAGAAAATTCTCGCGCGTCGGCTCTGCAAGCAATGTCTCCAGCACCGCCGGTTCCTGGGCAAGGCGCCCGAACCAGAGCCAGTCCTCGCCGATGTCCCGGAACAGCTTTCGATAGGTGGCGACATCGGGCGCGCTCCAGCGCTCCAGTGTGACGTCTTCGCGCGGCGGCGCCAGAGGCTCGCCAGGCTGTTCCCGCATTTCCAGAAATGTCACCACGAACGCGATCTTGCCGTCGGGAATGTCTGTGTAGCCATTGAGGTCCAGCATCTGTCCCATCATCCTTTCTCCGGTATCCGCAAGACAACATGCGGGTTTTGCGCGGCGGCCGGCCCCGTCCGATACAGGGATCCCGGGTTGCGGAATGCGGCTGGTTAACCGCCTGTTAACCACGTCCTGACACAGTCGAACCCGTATCCAGGAAAGATGCTGACATGCCAAAAATCGGGAACTACGTCCAGCGCGACTATCACAGCCGCTATCGATCCCAGAAACAATCGACGTGGTCCGACTACAACAAGTCCTGGGCGTCGCGTCGTCAGGCATCTGCTCAGAAAATGCAGGAGCTGCGCACCATCGCTTCCAATTTCAACGTCATCGGAGTGCAGGCCTATCAGGCCAACACCATGTACGTGATGCAGAATCAGGGGTCGCTTGGCGTCAACGCCAACCAGACCGCGGCCATGGCCCGCATCAGCGTGCTGGTTTAGGATTCCAGCTTCCGGAACGACGGATCTCCGGCCTCTGGGTCTCCGGCGGTTTCAATGTTCAGCAGAAGCGCAAAACATCCAGCACGTCACAAAGCCATGCCATTGGTCTCATCCCCTTCTGCACAATCGTCGCAGGCGCTATCGTCACCTGCTCAATTGTCATCGGCCAGGGAGCCAAAGGGCGATCTGGGGAAAGGCGACCAGCAGCGCGACCAGCAGCAACGAACAGCCGATAAACGGAAAGGCTGAGGTGTAGATCGTTCGCATGGTCGTTCCGGGCGGCGCCACCCCTTTCATCACGAACAACAGGAGCCCGAACGGCGGGGTGGTGAAGCTGATCTCCAGGGCCAGAAGCATGATCAGGCCGAACCAGATCGGGTCAAATCCCAAGGTCAGTGCCAAAGGAAAGAAAATCGGAACGGTCAGGAGCATGATGGATATCTGTTCCATGAACATTCCCAGCAGCAACAGGACCGCAAACATCACCAGTAGCATGGCAATCGGTGCCAGTTCAAAGGATGTTGCCCAACTCACAAGACCGCGCGAGGCGCCGGAAAAGGCCAGAAGCTGACTGAAAGTGGCCGATCCGAACACAATCAGATAGGCCATCAGGGTCACTTTCAACGCTCCCTTGATGGACTTGTGCATGGCCTCCACGGTCAGACACCTGAACACCGCGGCCAGGATCAGCACACCAAGCGCACCGAAGGCAGCAGCCTCGGATGGCGTCACAAATCCGTTGATCATCAGGATGACAATCAGAACCATCACGCCGACCATCGGGACCACTTCCCGCAGGAGCAGGCCGAGCTTGCCTTTAAGGGACAGCGGCTCGACGTCATACGCCGGGGCCGCTGATGGATCGATCCTGGTCTGGAGCCAGATGGTCCCGATATAGAGCGCCGCAAGGATCAATCCGGGAATGATACCTGCGATCAGCAAGGCACCGACATCGATTTGAGCCAGGGTTGCGAGCAGAACGGCAAGAGCCGACGGCGGAATGATGATCGCCAGCCCGCCGGTGCCCAGGATGGGTCCTATGCTCATGTGAGGCTTGTAACCCCGCTGCCCCATCTCGGGCACCATCAGCGATCCGAGCAGGGCCGTTGATCCCATCGATGATCCGGACAAGGTCGAAAACGCGGTTCCTCCCAGAACAGTGACGTAGCTCAGCCGGCCGGGCAGCCGGCCAAGAAGCTGGTCAATGGCATTGAACATGCGTCCACCCAGGCCGGTATGGAAGAATATTTCTCCCATCAGCAAGAACAGGGGGATTGGAACCAACGCGAATTTGGTCAGGGATCCAAGACCATTGTTGAGCAACTGGCCGATACCGCGTTCGCCGCCCATGAAGACCCAGGCACCGATGATGTTCGCTGCCAGAAAAGCCAGCGCGATCGGCATGCCCATGGCCATGAAAAACACGATGACCCCGATAAGCAGGGCAAGCGCTTCATACCATTCCATTATTCGTGGATCCCTGCTTCGCCGGAGTGCATCAGCTCTGATCCGAAGACAAAGCGCAGAAATTCCACGGCCATCAGCCCGAAGCTGAGCGGAAAGGTGATCGTCAGCAGCCAGCGCGGATAATAGTAGGCGCGGGTGTCATAATCGCCCCGCTCGATGTTCTTCAAAAACAGTTCAAGCCCTTTCCAGGCGAGAATGACGCAGACGAGTACACAGGCGATCGCGACCAGCCGGCTGACCACATGGCGCGCTTTTTCGGGCAAGGTCGATGTCACCAGTTCGATGTGAACATGCCCCTTTTCCCGCACCAGCCAGGGGGCTCCGAGCATGGTCATGTACAACAATCCGTATTCGGAAGACGTGAAAAGCCAGGCAAATGGCTGCAAACCGAGGTTGCGCATCAGGACCGAGACCACAACCGAAATCATGAGCCAGACAAGCGTGGCTCCTGCCACAAAAGCCATGGCGTACAAGAATGTGGAATAGGTCTTCGCGATGGACGTCATGAAGTGGCTCCGGACCCCAGATGTGCAGACCCGCCGGAAGAGCGGGCCTGCGATTTCGTTATTTGGAGGCGTTCAGATCGTAAAACAGTTCGATCAACCGGTCATAGTTTCCGGTTCCACCGGGCTGTTCCGCCATCAGGCCCTTCATGCGCTCCCAGGTTTTGTCCCGGGCAGCCGCCAGATAGTTGGCCTTTGCTTCGCCTTCGAGAGAAATGGTTTCCATGCCTGCGGCATCCAGTGCGGCGAAATCCTCGTCGCGTTTGGCGCGCAAGGCTGCGACACTGTCGATCTCATGCTGAATGGCAACGTCCTGCAGGATCTTTCTGGATTCGTCAGAAAGTGAGTCCCATTTCTCCTGATTGACGATCACGCCGAGATCAGTCGAAAAGAAACAGGGTTCGATCCGGTAGTTCAGGAACTCGTTCCACTTCAGATCAATCAACCCGATCTGTGTCCAGCCGGTCGCATCGACCACTCCGCGCTGCAGCGCGGCATAGACTTCGCCGGTCGGCAGATCGATCACCTGAGCGCCAAGGTAGTTGGTGAAGAATGCATTGTAGACGTTGTTGCCGCGAAGCTTGATACCGTCCACCTCGAGGTTTCCGTCTGCATCGAAACTCGGTTTGTCGCGGGTCCACAAATTGTAGCACACGCCACTGTCGAACCAGCCAAGATACTTGAGGCCCATCTTCTCCTGATGGATCTCGTCGATCAGCGCAATACCACCGTTCTCGCGCGTTTCGACGGCTGTCAGGTTGGACGCCACCATCGCGTCTTTTTCCGGCAATGAACCGCCGTAGAAGGACCCGGGCGTGTAGACCATGTCGACAATGCCATCGCGGACGGCATCCGCCTGCTGGAACATCCCGATGGCTTCCGGTCCGCCCCTGACGTCAATCTGGATCACGCCTTTTCCGGCTTCATTCACCTTGTCGACGAACGACAGAAAGCTCTTGGTGTAGATCAGTGTTTCCGGAAACGCATGCACAGCGGAAATGGTGTCTTCCGCCTGCGCTGCTGCGCCGAAGAGAGTTGAACCGGCAACAAGCCCGGCAAGAACAGTTCTCATCATAGCCTTTCTCCACTTTTCGGGACCTGCTTTTGCAGTGTCCCATTGGCTGTGAGGCAACGTCCTTGATGCCTCACACTGAATTCCTCTACGGCCAAGACCGCCCCGCCTTGGGTCGCACCCAGGAATTGTCATGCATCTGGTTTGCCCTGTGACGCGCAATCTCGGGCAAGTGATGAAGCGTCAGGTCGATGTCGTCCCAGCCGTTGATCAGCTTGGTGCGCCAGCTGGGCTCCAGAGTGAACCCGAGGTCCAGATCCCCCAGGCTGATCCGGCCGGTTTCCAGCTGGATTCGCAAAGGTCCGGACGCTTCTTTCAGCCTGTCGATCAATGCGGTCGCATCGTCCTCAGATACCTGGGCCGGCAGCAGACCGTTGTTGACTGCATTCCCGGCAAAGATTTCACCAAAACTCGGGGCGATAACCGCGCGGATCCCCGCATCAACCAGTGCGTAGACAGCAGCCTCACGCGACGAACCGCAGCCGAAATTATGTCCGGCGACAACAACGCTGGCGTCCGGGTGTCGGTTCAACGGAAAGTCGGCAAGCTCATCTCCGCCCGCATCACGGCGCAGATCATGCAGAAGAAAGCGTCCATAACCTTCGCTGCGAGAATGCGTCATGAACCGGGCAGGGATAAGCTGGTCCGTATCCACGTTCTGCAGCGGCAGGGCGACCGCCTGGCCAGCATGTTCCGACCACCCCGCCATCACGCGGTTCTGCCTGTCAGGAGCGGACGAACATCCGTGATGGTGCCGGTTACGGCGGCGGCGGCAACCATGGCCGGTGACATCAGATGCGTGAGGGCACCGGGGCCCTGGCGGCCGCGGAAATTTCGATTTGTTGAAGATGCGCACCGTTTTCCGGGGGCCACCAGGTCGCCATTCATGCCGACACACATGGAGCAGCCCGAAGCAACCCACTCCAGTCCCGCCTGGATGAAGACCTGATCCAGTCCCTCTTGCTCGGCCTGCGCTTTCACCAGACTGGATCCGGGAGAAACCAGTCCGGGCACTTTCGATTTCCGCCCGGCCAGGACTGCCGCGGCCGCCCGCAGATCCTCAATCCGGCCGTTCGTGCACGACCCGACGAACACCTGGTCCACCGGAGTACCTTCGATGGGTCGCCCGGCTGAAAGACCCATATAGTCCAGTGCGTCGCGCACTGCCTGGGCATTGCCATGCACCTCGGATCCGGGGTCCGGGATATTGGCCGTGACCGGGAGCGCCTGTTCGGGGCTGGTGCCCCAGGTGACCGTCGGCGCAATGTCGGCGCCGTCGATATGGACATCCCTGTCGAATTCGGCGGCGTCATCGGAGCGCAACTGCGCCCAGGCTTCCACCGCCCTGTCCCACGCAGACCCACGAGGGCTGAACGCGCGCCCCTTCACATAAGAAGCCGTGGTCTCATCCGGTGCGATCATGCCCATCCGGGCACCGCCTTCGATGGACAGGTTGCAAAGCGTCATTCGCCCTTCCATCGACAGGTTCCGGATCGCGGTCCCGGCATATTCGATTGCGTGACCTTTTGCGCCGCCCGTACCGAGCCGGGCGATCCAGTTGAGAGCAATGTCCTTTGCACTCACCCCCGGTCCAAGCGCTCCGTCGATTTGCAGGCGCATCGCGGCGGGTTTCATCTGCCAGATCGTCTGGGTCGCCAGAACATGGGCGACCTCGGTTGCGCCGATGCCGAAGGCAAGAGCGCCAAATGCTCCGTGTGTCGACGTATGGCTGTCACCGCAATTGATCAACAGGCCCGGCAAGGTCAGCCCCTGTTCAGGCCCGATCACGTGGACAATGCCTTGCTCGGGATCGTCCAGATCAAACAGGCGTATCCCGTGATCTTCGGCATTGCGTCGCAGGGTTTGAAGCATGCGTTCAATTCGGGGATCGGCGATCTGTCCGTGCCGGCGTGTCGGGGCATAATGATCAACAACCGCAAACGTCAATTCCGGCTCGGCCAGTTTCGCACCGCGTGCCTTCAGTTTGGCGAACGCATGGTGGGAGCCTTCGTGCACCAGGTGGCGGTCGACCCACAGAAGCGACTTGCCATCCGCGTGCGAGACAATTTCATGAGCAGCCCACAACCGGTCCAGAAGCGTGCGCGGCGGGCTCACCGCGTGTCCTCCGAGGATTTGCCGATCGCAGGCTGCCAATGCCGCGCACCGCCGTCGCCAACCCGGGTCAGCGGCATTTCAAGCTGAAACATGTCGGGCCGGTAAAGTCCCGAGAGGTATTCAACACCGTTGCCATCGACATCGCGCACGACACGCCGCAAGGAAAGCAGCGCCGATCCGACGGCGATACCGAGCGCATCAGCGACCTCCGGACCCGCCAGGGACGCGGAAACGGATTGATGCGCATCGCGGATCTGAACGCCACTAAGCTCCAGCAGCTTGAACAGGGGCGTCGTCGCGAGATCATTTTCCGAATAATTGCTTGCGATCGCCGCGGGCACATAGGTTGTCAGGTGAGAGAAAGGTGTCCCGTCGGCGCTGCGCACCCGGATTGCGACCTGAACCTGCTCACCTGACTCGATCTGCAGTGCGCGGGCAACAAATTCAGGTGCGGTATCGTAGGAAAACGACAGAAGACGGGCTGTTGTGTTGCGCCCCATCTCGACGAGTTGCGGCATCAGGGTGGCCAGGTTCATCGCCATTGGCCTGTTCGGCTGACCCGAGGTGCTCACCGTCGTTCCGCTGCCCGCGCGGCGCGTCACCAGTCCGGCTTCGGCCAAGGCATCCAGCGCCCGCCGGATTGTCACGCGCGAGACCCCGAATATCTCGGTAAGCTTTTGTTCCGCAGGCAAGGTCACGCCGTCCGCCAAACGCCCATCGGCAATTTGGTCACGCAAAGACAGATAGACCCGACGCGCCTTGGCACCATCAGGAAGTCGCGATTTTGCCGGCTTGTTCACGCAACAAATTCCTTCCTAAGTCGGCCTCGATGTTACAGCTCGATTTTAAAAACTCAAGCTTCTGTCCGATAATTTTCTAATTTTCTGTATTAACAAGCGATTCAAATTGGTATTATAGATAGTACAAATTTCTCGGGAGGGCAGCATGCCGATCGTCGAACTACATGTCTTGCAAGGCTATGGGCCCGAAGAAAAGCGCCGGTTGTGCGAGGCCCTGACAGATGCGGTTCGTCTGGTCGTTCCCGCTGCGCCGGAGGCCATCACCGTCATGATCCATGAAATGCCACCGGAGAACTACGCGCGCGGCCGCAGGAGCCGTGCGGGGGCTCCGGCGCTTGCCGATCCGGCAGAGATCGTCAGGGACTATCTTCAGGCAATGGAGGCGCGTCAGACCGACGTTGCCCAGGGGTTTCTCGGGGACGGTTTCACCATGCGTTTTCCCGGCGCGCCACCGATGTCCCGATTGCAGGAGCTGATCGACTGGGCCAGACCGCGCTATCGCTTCGTCAAAAAGTCCTATGAAGGTTTCGACGCGATGCAGAGCTCCGGTTCGGCAGCATTGGTTTATTGTCGCGGATCCCTGTCGGGCGAGTGGCCCGATGGCACCGCTTTTGACGGCATCCGGTTTATTGACCGGTTTGAGATCGAGGCCGGCAAAATCACCCGTCAGGACGTTCTGGAACGACATTGCGGAGGTAAAGTCGACGGCATGAGCGAGATTGACCCAATCACATTGTCGGTTCTGGCCGGCCGCATGGAACAAATTGCCGATGAAATGGACGCGACCCTGTTTCGCGCGGCCTTCAACCCGATCATCGCCGAGGCTCACGATGCCAGTCACGGTCTTTATCATGCAACCAATGGGGACACCCTGGTTCAGGGCAAATCGGGTCTGCCCATCTTCGTGGGGGTCATGTCGTTCGCAGTCAAGGCCGTGATCGAGAAAGCGGGCGCGAGCGGCGATCTGCAGGACGGCGACATCTATATTTTCAATGACGCCCATATCGGCGGCACGCATCTGTCCGACATGCGTCTTGTCCGTCCCTATTTTCGTGATGGTGAGTTGTTCTGCTACCTCGCCTCGGTAGGTCATTGGCACGACGTCGGCGGTGCGGTGCCCGGCAATTATAATCCGGCGGCAACGGATGTCTTCCAGGAAGCGTTTGTCCTGCCTCCGGTGCGATTGGCCCGGGCCGGCGAAGTCAATCAGGACATCATCGACATTCTCCTGCGCAACACGCGCCTGCCGCAATCGGCCATGGGGGATCTGAACGGACAACTGGGTGCGCTCGATCTGGGAATAAGGCGCATGGATGAATTGCTGGATGAATATGGCGCCGCGACCGTCCATGCCGGGCTTGATGCCCTCGGACACCGGGCCGAGGCCTTGATGCGATCGGAGCTTGAAGAATTGCCCGATGGCCGCTGGGAAGCGGAAGACTTTCTCGACAATGATGGCATCACCGACGAACCGCTGGCAATCCGTGTTGCGCTGGAAATCAGCGGCGATCAGATGACACTCGATTTTGCCGGGTCCGCACCGCAATGCGCCGGGCCCGTCAACATTGCTCTGCCGACCACCGTCGCCACCGCATATGTGGCGATCAAGCACATCTTCCAGGATTTGCCGGCCAATGCGGGCGTGATGCGCCCCATCAGGGTGCTGGTTCCGCAGGGATCGCTTCTGTCCTCGGAATTTCCGGCTCCGACGGGCGGTTACACGGAAACAATTCTTCGGATGATCGACGTGATTTTCTGCGCCTTCGCCAAGGCTGCGCCCGATCGCGTCGTTGCCAATGCCTATGGGACGATCAATGCCTTGTCGATTGCCGGAAAACGCGACAATGGCCAACCCTGGGTGATGTTCAGTTTCTACGGTGGCGGCCATGGCGGATCGCCGGAATGCGACGGTCTGAACCACGGCAATGCGCCCATTTCCACCGCGACCATACCGCCAATGGAAATACTCGAAGCCGCTTATCCGGTGATGTTTCGGCAGTGGGCGCTGAGGCCGGACAGCGCCGGAGCCGGTGCCCATCGCGGTGGCATGGGGGCTATCTACGAAATCGAGGTTCTGGAAGAAAACGGAGCGGAAGCCTTCCTGTTTGGCGAACGTGGCCGTTTTGCCCCCCAGGGGATCGTAAACGGGCAAAGCGGAGCCCTCAACCGCTTCACCTACCAGCAGGACGATGGCTGGAAGACACCGCCCCTGGCCTCGAAGATGCGCGGGATCAAGCTCCGGAAGGGACAGGCTGTGCGCCTGGAAACACCCGGTGGCGGCGGCTATGGCGACGCTGCCGATCGCACGCCCCGCGACGTGGCCCGCGATGTGGCCCGCGGTCTGGTCAATGCGGAGGCTGCCGATGAGCACTACGGAAACGCCTGGCGCGAGGTAACGATATGAGCGGGCGCATGATTGGTGTCGATGTCGGCGGCACATTCACGGATGTTTTTGTCCTGAACGAATCCGACGGCAGCGCGTCCGTGGCCAAGGTGCCGACAACACGTCCGGACCAGTCCGGCGGGTTCCTCGACGGGATTGGACGTGAAGTGTCCGATCTTTCGAAAATCTCGGTTGTCGTGCACGGCACAACGGCCGGCACCAATGCCTTGCTGGAACGCAAAGGCGCGAAAACCGGCGTGATATGCACACAGGGCCTGCGCGACGTTCTGGAAATGCGCCGCCGGGACCGTCCGAGAACCTGGGGCCTGAGAGGTGATTTCGAACCGGTCGTCGATCGGAGAAATCGACTTGAGGTCCCTGAGCGCACGCTTGCGGACGGCTCCATCCGCACACCGGTGGATCTTGATGCTGTCCGGGCAGCGGCCGCCCGATTGCGCGATCAAGGCTGTGAAGCGGTTGCGATCCTTTTTGCCAATGCCTTCGCCAATCCGGAAAACGAAGCCGAAGCGGTCTCCGCCGTTCGCGCTATCTGGCCCAATCCGCATGTGTCGGCGTCGTCCGAGATCCTGCCGGAAATCCGCGAATTTGAACGTTTTTCCACCACGGCGCTCAACGCTTACCTGCAGCCCGAAGTGTCCGGCTATCTTGACCGGCTGGAACAGGCGCTCAAATCCGGCGGGTTTGACGGCGAATTCATGATTGTCCAGTCCAACGGTGGCGTCATGGCGGTCGATACCGCCTGCAGGCTTCCTGTCCGCACAGCGCTGTCGGGGCCGGCTGCCGGTGTCATTGCGGCGGGCTATATTGCGGAAACCGCCGGGTTCGACAACATCATCACCGGCGATATGGGGGGCACCAGTTTTGATGTGTCGCTGATTGCCGGGGGACAATCGATGTTGTCGCCGCAGACGTCCATCGACTTCGGCATGGTTGTCCGAAACCCCATGATCGAAATCACGACAATAGGCGCTGGCGGTGGCTCGATTGCCTGGGTCGACAAGGGGGGATTGCTCAACATCGGCCCCGAAAGCGCAGGCTCCGATCCCGGCCCTGTTGCCTACGGGCTCGGCAATGATCGGCCGACGGTAACCGACGCAAATGTGGTTCTCGGCCGGATCGATCCTGAAAATCCGATAGGCGGCAAGCTCGCGCGGCTGGATGTCGAGGCTGCTGCAAAAGCAATCGACACGCATGTGGGCGCTCCTTTGAAGCTCGATACGCTCCAGGCGGCCGAAGCCATTTTGCGGGTCGCGAATTCCCGCATGGCCGGTGCCATTCGCCTTGTCAGTATCGAACGTGGCTTCGATCCCAAACGGTTTGCTTTCATGCCCTTTGGCGGTGGCGGTGCCCTGCACGCAGGTGCAATGCTGGCGGACGTTGGCATCGCCCGCGCCATCGTCCCGCGTTATCCCGGCGTGACCTCCGCCATGGGCTGCGTGATCGCCGACATGCGTCAGGATTTCGTGCAGACGATAAACTCTCTCGTGAGTTCGCTCGACGAAAAATCTCTCGGAAGCTTCATGCAAAGCCATGCCGATCAGGGCATGGCCTTGCTGGATGCGGCACGCACCACTTTTGAAGCACGGCAGGTGAGCTTCGAACTGGACATGGCCTACATCGGCCAGACGCACACGGTCTCGGTCCCACTCGCTGTCACGGTCGAGGGCGGCAGGGTGATACCGCCGACCCGGGCGGAGATCGAAGCGGCCTTCGACGCTGCCTACCTGGCCACCTTCGGGCGGTTGCTGGACAAAGGCGTGCGCCGCATCCTGAACCTGCGCAGCGCAGTGACCGGCAAACGGCCCAAGTTCGATCTGCACACCCTGGCTCCGACCACGACCGGACCCGTTTCGGCCAAATCGAACCGCCCGGTTCATTTTGGTGGCTCCTGGCACGAGACAGCGATATACGACCGCCTCGATCTGCCGGTTGGCACCGTGATAAAAGGACCGGCGATTCTGGAACAGCCCGATACGACGGTGCTGGTGGAACCTGGTCTGCTCGCCCGGGTCGACACTTTCGGCAATACGATCATTGAACCTTCGGAGGATCTGTCATGAGCGATTGGAAATCATGGGACTTGACCCGCACCGCGCTCCTGACGATCGATCTCCAGAACGACTTTCTCCACCCGGAAGGTGCCTATGGACGCGCTGGCCAGTCCTCTGAAAACATCCTGTCGCTGCCGCGGCACATCGCCCCGATCGCAAAGGCGCTGCGGGCCAAGGGTGGCCACTACATCTCGGCTCAGTTCACATTGGTGCCGGATGCCAGTGGTGAACCTCTTGTTTCGCCGCATCTGAAAAAACTGCGCCCCTTTCTCGGCAAAGGCGATTTTGCGCCGGGCAAATTTGGACATGACCTGGTTGATGAGCTTGCGCCTGCCGACTATGTGGTCGAGAAGGTTGCCTATTCAGCCCTTTATCAGACACGGCTGGAATACATCCTCAAGGCGGCCGGCATCGACACTTTGATTGTCGGCGGCATCGTCACGAACGGCGGGGTGGCGTCCACCTTGCGTGACGCGCACCTGCGCAATATCGAAACGCTCATGTTGACGGATGGGTGTGCGGCTTTTCGGCAAGAGGTCCACGACGCAACGCTTCTGTCGCTGGCGACGGTCACCGAACAAATGAGCTGTGCTGATACGTTGGCATGGCTGGAGAGTGCAGCATGAGCCTGAAGACACGCCTTTTGCAAAAAGAGATTCTTCTGGCACCCGGTGTTTACGATGGTTTGACGGCCACTCTGGCCACCGATGCCGGCTTCGAGGCGCTTTATCTCAGCGGTGCTGCGGTTGCCTATACCCGTCTTGGCCGTCCGGACATCGGGCTTACGTCCGTAACCGAGATGGCGGACACCATGGCGCTGGTCGCTGACCGAACCGGGCTGCCGGTGATCATCGATGCGGATACCGGCTTCGGCAACGCGCTCAATGCACAGCGCACCATGAGGCTTTATGAGCGCTCTGGTGCATCCGCCCTGCAAATCGAGGACCAGACCTATCCGAAGCGCTGCGGTCACCTGGCCGACAAGTCCCTGATACCGGCAAGCGAAATGGCGGGGAAGGTGAAGGCCATGGCCGATGCCCGCAAATCCAGTGAAACGCTGATTATTGCACGCACCGACGCCATTGCCGTGGAAGGGTTCAATGCCGCGATCGATCGCGCCGAGGCTTATCTCGAAGCCGGCGCCGATGTGCTCTTCATAGAAGCCCCTCAGACGCGCGAGCAGCTGACGGACGTCGCGCAACACTTCGCCAATCGCGTTCCCTTGCTGGCAAACATGGTCGAAGGCGGGGCCACGCCGATCACGGGCGCTGACGATCTGGAAGAACAGGGCTTTTCGATCGTGATCTTTCCCGGCGGAATTGTGCGCGCCATCGCTCGAACGGCCTGTGAATACTATGAAAGCCTTCGCGACAATGGCAGCAACAGGCCGTTTTCTGACAGAATGTTCGATTTCGACGGCCTCAACAAAGTGATCGGCACGCCCGCGATGCTTGCCCAGGGCGTAAAATATGATCGAAACCAGAGCTGACACCGCGCCACCGCCTGCCGTATTCGACCTGTCATGTGAAACGCTGATCATTGGTGCAGGCGCAGGCGGGCTGGTTGCCGCACTTGCCGCCCATGAAGCCGGCCAGTCTGTCCTGGTGATAGAAGCCGATGCCGTCCCGAGCGGCTCCACGGCCCTGTCCGCCGGCCTCATCCCCGCTGCGGGTACCAGGGCGCAACAGGCAACCGGCATCGACGACAGTGCCGAGCTCTTTGCAATCGACATTCAGTCGAAAGCCAACGGCGAGAACCAGCAGGATCTCGTGGACCGGCTGGCCAGCCATTCAGGACCGTTGATCGACTGGCTCAGCGACACCTATGAATTGCCGTTTTCCGTTATCTCCAATTTTGACTATCCGGGCCACCGCAGACGGCGAATGCACGGTCTCCCGACACGGTCCGGGACGGAGCTGATCGACGCACTCCGCGCGGCCTGCGAGGCCTGCGGCATCGACATCATTTGCGAACGCAGGGCGCACCGTCTGTTTTACGAAAACGGCCACGTCCATGGCGTGTCGGTCACCCGGCCGGACGGCGGTGTCGAGACAATCGGCTGCGGGAGATTGATCCTTGCCTGCAATGGATTTGGCGGAAATCGCGAACTGGTCAGCCGCTTCATACCTTCGATTGAAAACGGGCTGTGGTTCGGTCACGACGGCAACCGCGGGGAAGCGCTGTTATGGGGTCAGGAGATCGGTGCCGATCTGGGTCACCTGGGATCGTATCAGGGCCATGGAAACGTCGCGCACCCGCACGCAATCCTGATCACATGGGCGGTGATTGCCGAGGGCGGTGTCCAGGTCAATTGCAGTGGCGAACGGTTCTGGAATGAATCGCAGGGCTACTCCGAGGCTGCGCGCGTTGTTCTGGCGCAGCCCGAAGGTCAGGCCTACTCGATTTTCGACAGCCGGATCGCCGCAGTGGCGCGCCAGTTCGAGGACTTCAAGCGGGCAGAAGCGGCCGGAGCGATCAAGACGAGCGATACGCTGGAGGGCCTGGCCCGGCAATTCGAACTGCCGACCGACGCCTTTCTGAAAACGATAGAAAGCATTCCCGAGAACGGGACCGATGCGTTCAATCGAAAGTTCGGAAACGAACCTCTCAGGCCACCCTATTGCGGTGTGCGCGTTACCGGGGCCCTGTTCCACACGCAAGGCGGCCTCAAGACAGATGAACACGCCCGGGTCTTGAACGAAAACGGCGTGCCTTTCCCCAATCTCTTCGCCTGCGGAGGCGCTGCCTGCGGTGTATCGGGACAGTCTGACAGCGGCTATCTCTCCGGAAACGGCCTCCTCAGTGCGGTCGTTCTGGGCAAGCTGGCCGGCCAGTCTGAATAGACGGACCGGTCTCTCACCGGACCTTCCGGGCGCTTCCAGCGCCATCTGAAATTCCCGCCACTTTGACCCCGGACGGGACCAAAGCCTCTCCCCTACCGGTCATCGCCGCATTGTTCTGTGGGTGGCGGTTCTGTCGCGAAGAGCGTCGTGTGCCCGGTCAACGGGCCCCGAGCCTGAAACAAACGCCCTGCCGGGCACAGGTATCGGATGTTCTGATACGCCGGCCCGTCCAGTCAGATCGAGCCGATGGTCTTCAGCTTGATGCGCGGATGCACTTCCGCCTGACTCATGATGGTCGTGTGCGCGCGGAAGCGTTCGACGATGGAGCGCACGAACGGGCGGGTCTGCGGTGAGGTCAAGAGCACCGGAACCTCGCCCTGCTGGGCGGCCTCCTCGAAGGCATCGCGCACGCGGCCGACGAATTCCTGGAGTTTGCTCGGCTGCATGGCAAGCTGCCGGTCGTCGCCCTCGCCGACGATCGCCTCGAGGAACGCCTGCTCCCATTGGGGCGACAGCGCGACCAGGGGCAGATATCCGCCCGGCGACAGATTGGCGGCGCAGATCTGGCGGCCCAGGCGGGTGCGCACGTGTTCGGCGATGGTATCGGTGTTCCGGGTCATGCCGGTGGCCTCCGAGACCCCTTCCAGGATGGTTCCCAGATCGCGCACGGAGATCCGCTCGTTGAGCAGGGTCTGCAGCACACGCTGCACACCGGACACCGTGATCTGCGACGGAATCAGATCCTCGACCAGCTTGGCCTGCTCGCCTTCCAGCTCCTTCAGGAGTTTCTGGACATCGCCATAGGTCAGCAGCTCGCTGATATTGGCCTTGATCGTTTCCGTCAGATGGGTGGACAGAACGGTGGCCGGATCGACCACGGTATAGCCGCGCAGGGACGCGTCCTCGCGGTACTGGGCCTCCACCCAGGTCGCAGGCAGGCCGAAGGTCGGCTCGGTGGTGTGCGTTCCCGGCAGCTTGACCTGACCACCGGCCGGATCCATCACCATGAAGTGGTTCGGATAGAGCACGCCGCGCCCGGCCTCGACCTCCTTGACCTTGATCACATAGTCGTTCGCGCCGAGCTGAATATTGTCGAGGATACGCACGGGCGGCATGATCACGCCCATGTCGCCGGCGACCTGGCGGCGCAGCGCCTTGATCTGTTCCGTCAGGATGTCGCCGTCGCCCTGGGCTTTGCCGTTGATCAGCGGCAGCAGCGCGTAGCCCAGCTCGATCCTGAGTTCGTCCATCTTCAGCGCATCGGTGATCGGCGGCTCGGGCGGTGGCTTGGGCGCTGCCTCGACCGCCTTGTCCTTGGCGACCTTGACAGCGTCCTGCTTCTTCTTCGAACTTGTCTTGTAGGCCAGATAGCCGGCCAGACCGGCCAGGCTGATGAACGGAAAGATCGGCATGCCCGGCAGCAGCGCCAGGACCACCATGACCGCCGCGGACATGCCGAGCGCCTTCGGATAGCCGGTGAACTGGCTCGTCAACGCCTTGTCGGCGGCACCATGGACGCCGGCCTTGGAGACCAGAAGGCCGGCCGCGGTCGACACGATGAGCGCCGGGATCTGGGAGACCAGACCGTCGCCGATGGTCAGCAGCGTGTAATTGTTGGCCGCCTCGCTGAAAGACAGCTCCATCTGGGCAACACCGATGAAGATGCCCCCCAGGATGTTGATGAAGGTGATCAGCAGACCAGCGATGGCATCGCCGCGCACGAATTTGGAGGCACCGTCCATGGCTCCGAAAAAGGAACTTTCGTCCTCCAGGGCCTTCCGGCGCGACTTGGCCTCGCCTTCGTCGATCAGGCCCGCGGACAGATCCGCGTCGATGGCCATCTGCTTGCCGGGCATGGCGTCCAGCGTGAACCGGGCCGCCACTTCTGCGATACGGCCCGAGCCCTTGGTGATCACGACGAAGTTCACGATCACCAGGATCGCGAACACGATGATCCCGATGACGAAATTCCCGCCCATGACCAGGTTGCCGAAGGACTGGATGACATTTCCCGCCGCCGCCGTCCCTTCGTGTCCGTTGGCCAGGATAAGCCGCGTCGAGGCAATGTTGAGACCGAGCCGCAACATGGTCGCGATCAGCAGAACGGTTGGAAACGACGAGAATTCCAGGGGTCTCTGGATGAACAGGCCGGTCATCAGGACCAGCACCGAAAAGATGATCGACACGGCCAGGAACATGTCCAGCATGACCGGCGGCATCGGCAGGATCAGGAGCGTCAGGATCACAAGGATGCCGGTCGCCAGACCGATATCGCCCTTGCGCAGGGTGTCGATCAGCTCCCGGAGGCTGGGCAGGCCGGAAAAGCCGCCCCCCTGCGGGGGAACGGCAACCGCTTTCTGCTCCGGTGCGGCTCCGTCTTGTCCGCCTGCTGCCGTGTCCGACATTCCGCTTCGGTATCCTCAACTGCGCCAAAAGGGTGTTCCCGGCGCCGATTTCATTGCCCCGGGGTCCGACCGGGCCGATTCTGTTGTTTCGGCCCTTACCGGGCCGGGGTCTCACATGCGGGCTTCGCCGGGAGCCGGAACGCTGACCCCTTCATCGGTATATTGATTCAGCTTGTTGCGCAGGGTGCGGATCGAGATTCCCAGAATTTTCGCCGCGTGGGTCCGGTTTCCGAGGCAGTGATCCAGCGTGTCCAGAATGAGATCCCGCTCCACGTCGGCGACGGTGCGCCCCACAAACGAGCGTGTCACCGCTTCCGCCGTCTGGGCGGCCCGCTCCGCCGCGCCCTTGGAGCCGCTCAGTGGCGAGCCGTCCGGCATGCGGATCGCCTCGACGCCGATATCTTCGCCGCTGGCCAGCAGGATGGCCCGGTGGATGGTGTTTTCCAGTTCGCGCACGTTGCCCGGCCACGGATTGGACATCAGCGCCTGGCGCGCCTCGGCGGAGACCGGCCTGATCGGCACCCCGTTCGCCTCGGAATAATGCTTGATGAAAAACTGGGCGAGTTCCATGATATCGGCCGGCCGCGCCCGCAGCGGAGGCAGCTTGAGGTTCACCACATTCAGCCGGAACAGAAGGTCTTCACGGAACTGGCCCTGACGGACGCTGTCGGCCAGATCCCGGTTGGAGGTCGCCAGGATACGGATGTTGACCGGCACCGGGCGGGTGCCACCGACGCGATCGATCACCCGCTCCTGGATGGCGCGCAGCAGTTTCGCCTGCAAGCGCACATCCATCTCGGAAATCTCGTCGAGCAGCAGCGTACCGCCGTCGGCTTCCTCGAACTTGCCGATCCGGCGCGCGACCGCTCCGGTGAACGCGCCCTTCTCGTGACCGAAAAGCTCGGACTCCAGAAGATGTTCGGGAATGGCGGCACAATTGATCGAAATATACGGCTTCGACGCTCGGTTGGAGCACTTGTGAACGTGCCGGGCGATCACTTCCTTGCCGGTCCCCGACTCGCCCGTGATCAGCACGGACGCCTCCGAGGGCGCGACCTGTTCCGCCAGTTTGACAACCGACGCCATGGAGTCGTCCCGGTAGATCAGGTCGCCGCGCTCCTGCGCGACCGCTGCCAGCACGGCGGCGATCAGTTCCGGATCCGGCGGCAACGGAATGTATTCCTTGGCCCCTGCCCGGATGGCGGACACGGCCGCCTGCGCATCCGTCTCGACGCCGCAGGCAACCACGGGCACATGCACGCGTTCGCTCTGGAGTTTGGCGATCAGGCCGGCAATATCGAGATGCACCTCGACCATCAGGAGATCCGCGCCACGCCCGGACCTGAGCACTTTCAACGCGCCCTCGACATCGTCCGCATGGGTGACCTGAGCCCCGCCCTGCATCGCGATCTTTGAGGCCATTGTCAGCTGGCCGCCGAGAGTTCCGACTATTAACAGACGCATCCGCTGTTCTTCCTATCGATCCGTCTTGATTATTTCCGTCATGGTCACGCCCAGCTTGTCCTCCACCAGGACAACTTCCCCGCGCGCGACCAGACGGTTGTTCACATAGATGTCGATGGCTTCACCGACTTTCCGGTCGAGTTCGAGAACGGTTCCGGACGCCAGTTTCAGAAGCTCGGACACATGCATTTTCGAATGCCCGAGAACCGCCGAGATCCGGACCGGGACGTCGAACACGGCTTCGAGATCCGCCGCAGACTGGGCCACGAGCGGCTCACCGTCATCGGCCGGACGCTCCGGTGCTTCCAGCTCGTCGAGCGGGATGTTTGTGTCCTGTTCGTCGCTCATTCGTCAGTTCCCTTTTCCGCCGGTGCGACGGGTGCCTTTGCGCGTTTTTCTGAACTTCGCGCCCGCAGGTAGGTGCGTATGCTCGCGTCGATCTCTGTCTCGAGTGCTTTCCGGTCCCGCCGGATGCCGCCGTCCGCCCATTCGATATGGCAGTCCCCGCGACTTATTTCGGGTTCTCCGAGGATCACCAGACGGCCTTCGAAGCCCTTCTCGTCCACGATGGGATCCACCTGGCTCTTGAGCGCCTCGACGTCTTTTTCCGCAATACGGATGACGAGATGCGGAGCATTGCGCAACGGTCCCAGGCATTCTGACACCAACGCCACCGTTTCCGCCAGCGGCTGGCGTGCAATCAGGTGTGCACACAGGCGTCTGGCCACAAGAAATGCGAGGCTGATGGCGTCTTTCTCGCGGGTGGCCTGCACGTCATCGAGAGTTTTCAGGACATCGCCGACCGCGGACACCAGGTGGCCGACTTCCGCGGTCAACAGAGTCTCCTGCTTGGTCTGCAGATCCTCAAGCGCCTTCGCCCGGCCTTCCTCGAAGGCCTGGGCCTTCGCCGTCTTCAAAAGCTGCTTGTGTTCACCGACCGGCATCATCGGGATTTCCGGTTCGGGCGGCGCAACCACTTCCGGCTCCTCCGGTTCGGAGAAGTCCATGTTGAACAGATATTTCGACGGGTTGGTCATGCTGCCCATTCTGTTGTAGCTACCTGCCGGCTCACGCATCAGTAAATGATCTCGTCATCGCTCTTGGATTTGGAAATCATGATCTCGCCCTTCGCGGCCAGATCCTTGGCCTTGTTCACCATGCTCGTCTGCACTTCGTCCACGTCGCGCAGCCGGACGGGTCCGAGCGCGTCCATGTCGTCCTGCAGCAACTTCGCCGCCCGCGACGACATGTTGCCGAAGAAGAAGTCCCTGGCCGCATCGGTGGAGCCCTTGAGCGCGATCGCCAGTTGGTCCTTTTCCACGTGGCGCAGCAGGGTCTGGGCGCTTGCCGCATCCAGCTTGAGCAAGTCGTCGAAGGTGAACATAAGCGTCTTGATGCGGTCGGCCGCCTCGCGATTGTCTTCCTCGAGCGCCGCCAGGAACCGGGCTTCCGTCTGCCGGTCGAAATTGTTGAAGATCTCGGCCATCATCTCGTGGCTGTCGCGCCGCGAGGTGTTGGTCAGGTTGGACATGAATTCGACCCGGAGCGTCTGCTCCACCTTTTCCAGAACATCCTTCTGCACCGCGTCCATGCGCAGCATGCGGCTGACCACTTCCAGCGCCAGCTCTTCCGGCAGAATGCCGAGCACCCGGGCCGCATGGTCGGAATTGATCTTCGACAGCACCACCGCAACCGTCTGCGGGTATTCGTTCTTCAGATAGTTCGCGAGAACGTTCTCCTGCACATTGGAGAGCTTCTCCCACATGTTGCGCCCGGCCGGACCCCGGATCTCCTCCATGATGACGGAGACCTTGTCGCCGGGAAGAAAACTGCCCAGTAGCCGCTCGGTGGCGTCCACGTTTCCGGTCAGGGCGCCGGTGGAACTCACACGCCGGACGAAGTCCTTGAACAGGTCCTCCAGCATGGTGGGGGTGACGGGACCGAGATTGGCAAGCGCGGCCGATACCTGGCGCACCTCGATCTCGTCCAGTTTCTGCCAGATCGGAGCGCCATGGGTTTCTCCGAGGGCCAACAGCAGAACAGCGGCCCGCTCCGCGCCCTTGAGCTCGCGATCCTCCTCGTCGGCATTGACCTGAAGCTGGTTCTGTAATTGATCGCTTGCCATCAGGCCGCCTGCTCATCCAGCCAGCCGCGGACGATGGTCACCGCTTCGGTCGGATGGTCCTTGATCATTTCGCCAACCTTGGTAATCGAGCTTGCCTGCATGGCGCCTTCCTGCTTGGCCTGTTCGAGCCATTCGATGACGAATGCGTCGTCTTCGGCGGCTTCCATAGGCACCTCCGTTTCGACCACAAGCGTGCCGTCCGGTCCAATCATCAGTTCCTGGGGCTGCTTTTCTTCCGGTGTGACGATCCGGCGAAGCAGCGGGCGGACCACGAACAGCAGCAGCAGCAGCGCGATCAGGAACAGGACGCCCAGTTCGGCAAACCGGATAATGTCGTCACGGGTGAACTCGAACAGGCCGTCTCCCTCGGCCAGAAGATCGCCCTGCGGCGGCATGGCAAACTGCAGGTTCACCACTTCGACACTGTCGCCCCGGCCCTGGTCGAAGCCGACTGCGGAGCGCACCAGAACGGCGATCCGGTCCAGGGTTTCCTGGGACCGGGGCGTGTAAACGTTGTCGCCGTCGCCGTTTGGCTCGTAGGTGCCGTCGACCAGGACGGCCACGGACAGGCGCTTGACCTGACCTGCCTCGACAATTTCCGTCCGGGTCGAGCGGGAAATCTCGTAGTTGACGATCTCTTCGGTCAGCGTCGCTGTATCGCGCTCGCCTTCGCCCTGCCCCGCGTCCGCATTGGGAAGCTGGTTGCCGACCGTCACCTGCCCGTTCCGGGACACGGCGGAGGAGGCCTCTTCCTTGGACTGGGTCGAGCGCACCACCTGGCCTTCCGGGTCGAAGGTTTCAGTCGTCTCGGTCAGGCGGTTGTAGTCGACTTCCGCATTGACCCGGACCCGGGCCCGGCCCGGACCGACCACCGAATTCAGGATCTCCTCGATCTGGTCGCGCAGCCGGGTCTCCACCGCCACGGTCCGCTCCTGCAGGGAGGCGGAAACCATGCCGTCCTCGTCGTTGCCCACGCCAGAGGCCAGCAGACGGCCGCTTTCGTCGACGATCGACACCCGGTCCGGGTCCATTCCGTCGACGGCCGTGGCGACCAGGTGTTGAACCGCGCGGATTTCTCCGGGGCCGAGAGCACCGCGCACATTCAGAACGATGGAGGCGGAGGGCGGACGGCGGTCCTTCTGGAACAGCTGCCGCTCCGGAATCACCAGGTGGACGCGGGCGGCACGAATGCGGTCAAGGGAGCTGATAGATCGGGCCAGCTCACCCTCGACGGCTCTGAGATGATTGATGTTCTGAACGAAACTGGTCGCGCCGAGCGTGTCGCTCCGGTCGAAGATCTCGTAACCGATGGAGCCGCCCGTCGGCAGGCCTTCAGCGGCCAATTGCATCCGCAGCCGGTCAACCTGCTCCCTCGGCACAAGAATGGTCGATCCCTGCCGCTTCAGCTGAAACTGCACGCCCTGGCTTTCCAGCTGGGAGACGACGCCCGCGGAATCCTCCAGCGTGAGTTCATTGTAGAGCGTGGTCATCTGAGGCGCCGTAACCCGGAAGATGATGAACGCGAACACACCGATCAGGATCGCGGCAACCGCGCCCATCGCAGCTATGCGCGTTGGCCCCAAGGCTTTTATGAAATCTGTCAGTCCGTTCACGAATGCCCGCCCGCATTTGAAACATGCCACTACCGTTATTAGGGGAGTCGGCTTGGCACGCCACACCTTCGATGGGCAAAATTTGCCGCCCAGACGGTTAACAAGAGGTTAACGACCCGGGCTGCGCGATCGCGAATTGGCGGCTTTCCGCGTTTTCGCTTAATGCAAAACGCAACTCAGGTGGGGAAAAACTGCCTACCGCGTTAATGTTTGGATAAGTTTTGCCCGGACTTCGCTCGGCGGCCCTGTCCGAACACACCGGGCATCACGGCTCCGAAGGCGCGCGCAAGCGACACGACCGCGCCTGGCCTGAAATCCATGTGGCCCCGGAAGTCACTTGAGCCCGGCGGCACACATGGCCGTCGGCGATGGCCCTGATTGCCTCGGCGCGGACAAAAACCGGACAAAAAAAAGGCCGGCACAGCCGACCCTTCCAAGGCGCAACGCGCGCCTTGTTTTCCGCAATGGTCCCGGTTAGTTCCGGTATTGCTGGACTCTCGTTGCCCGCAAACCGGCCAGGCCGTGCTTTTCGATGGAGCTCTGCCAGGAGAGGAATTCCTCCACTGTCAGAGTGTATCTCTGGCAGGCCTCCTCCAGAGACAGAAGACCACCGCGAACAGCAGCGACAACTTCCGCCTTCCGGCGGATGACCCACCGTTTTGTCAACGTCGGCGGCAGGTCCGCTATGGTGAGCGGGCTTCCGTCGGGTCCGATGACATATTTAACACGCGAACGAATTTGTTCGGTCATTGTACTCTCACACTAACCATGACCAAGGTTTAGAGAGATTACAGGATGTCGCTTAACAAACGACTAAAGCAAAATTGAGTTTTTATTAACTATAAAATCCAAATTTAATGAATAGTATTTACGATTTTACGAAAAGATATACTCCAATTGTAAATGCCCATAACAGGTTTTGTTAACCATGTTTACCTGCTCGTGCAATTTGCGAGGCAAAGCGAACAGACTCGCAAATTGCGCAAGCGCCATCCACGACCCCTGATCCAGATCCGTCTCATCATTTTCGGGAGTCAATCGAGCAGAAGGCCTTCAGCGCCCGGCCCGCCCTTGTCCGGCCGAAACGCCAGTTCTCCGGCCCTTCCGGTACGAAAGCCGTACCGACCGCCTTCAAACCGGTCGGCGGAGAGCGCCGCCCGGACGGACCCACGGAAAATTCAGGCGCGCCCGGGAAAGTGGCTCAGCTCCCGGGCAGGTCAGAATGCGGCAGGACGCGTCAGGACGGGCGAGCGACCGACATGACGGCACTGACGGGGAAACGCTGATTGCCCACCTGCAGGATGGGCTCGCCACTGGACCAGTCCACACTGTCGACAACCCCGGAAACGGTCGTCCGCACGGATTCCGACCGGCTGGACGCGTCCTTGACGTCGAAGGAGATGGTGTAGAGCCCGTCGACGGCGTCCTGACCGGAATCCGTCTGGCCGTTCCAGTGGAAGGTTCCACTGCCCGCGTCCAGCTCCACATCGCCGCTGTAGACGACCGCTCCACCCGAATTGCGGATCTCGAAGGTTCCGGTGGCGGCTTCGGTGATGTCGTAGTCCCAGCTTGCCTGGCTGCCCGAGAGCGCCGTGGTCGAGGCATCGGCCGTGACTTCATTGCCGATGTAGTTGACATAGCTGAGGCTCTGGCTGCTTTGCAGCGAAGCTATGATTTCCTCGAGATTCTTGTTCTGCTGAATCGACTGTTCAACATTCGAATATTCCACCAGCTGCGACGTGTATTCCGCCGAGTCCAGCGGATCGAGCGGATCCTGATTCTGGATCTGCGTCGTCAGAATGTTCAGAAACAGCTCGTAATTCGCGATCAGGCCCGACTGGCTGCCGGCGGCACTGCTGCCGGCGGCAGCTGCGGATGTCGAAGGTATTGTGGTCATGTTTCACTCCTGGGCCGGATACCGTGCCCTCTATACTTTCATGTCCAGGCCGCCGCGCTGTTCGGCGAGCATCAGCCGGACCCTGTCGCCGGCCTCCTGATCTGTGTCGGACGATCCGTCGGACGCGTCCTCTGCGGAAGCCGATTGCCGGTCGCCATCGCCCTGGCCGGAAGCGAAGTCACCGCCGCCGTCCTGTTTCAGGGAGAACTGCAGGTCTCCGGTGTCGGCGGACATGCCTGCGGCTTCCAGGGCCCGTTCCAGGCCCCGCTGGTCCCGCAGGAACATGTCGAGCGTCTCCGGCCGTTCAACGATCAGATGCGCCTGAACGCTGCCGTCGGCAGACACCTTCATGTTGACGTCCACACGACCGAGTTCCGGCGGGTCGAACCGCACCTGGAACCGGGTGTGTCCGTTTTTCAGGTTCCGGACGATTTCGGCCGCAACCTGTGTGGCCGCGTGAGAGGACTGGGTCTGGGTGGGCGTTTGCAGGCTTTCCGTGCGCATGGCGCCGTTCAGGTCGCCGCCGCGCACGCTCGCCGTGATGAATTCCGTGCCCGCTCCGGGCTCCGGTGTGCCGGCGGGAAGCTCGGCGTCCTCCGGCAGCAGAGCCGATGCTGCAGCAAGGGCGGCCTGAGGCCCGGCGGCACCGGCCTGAGCGTCGAGGCGCGCCGCCGGCCCCCGGCCGGTTTCAGCCCCGCCCTGACCGGCGCCGGGAGATGCCGGCCCGGTGGCCGTTTGCGACGTACCGGCCGCGAGCTTGTCGGACGCCCCGCTCTCGCCTCCGGCGGATGAACCGTTTTCAGGCAGCGGCGGCAACAGCCCGCTCGCCGCATCCCCGGAAGACGCCGCAGCCCCGGCCGCAACCGGAGCCGGCGCAGCGCCGGTCTGGGCAGGACCTGCCGTCGTCGCGGCAGCCTCACCCGTTGCGCTCCCGCCGGACGGCGCCGCCGTCACAGGTACGGTGGCAACCGGCACCGGCAGGGCCTGACCAGTGGCCGGACCGGCACCCGCCGGACCGGACTGGTCCGGTTTCGACCCGTTGCCGGCCGGCAGCGCTCCGGCATTCATCGTTGCGAGGGCGGCCTCACTGCCCACCGGCACACCCGCTGCTGCCAGGCCGGCAGCTGCAAGGCCGGCGGAAGCCGCCGCCGGAGTTGCAGGCACCTGAACCGGTGCGGGTGCCCTGAATTCCTGGGCCAGTTCGTTGGTCCAGCGCCGCCCGGCCTTGACCGCATCCTGACCGGAGGCATCCACCGAAACGGCCGGGCCTGCGCCCTCACCTGCCCCCTTCGTGCCTCCTGCGACCCCTGCCGCTGAAGACAGCTGCGGATCTGCGGCCCCGCCGCCGGCAGCAAGTGCAATCCCGCCGGCCGCGCCTGCCACTGAACCGGCGCCATTCCCAGTTCCATTCCCGGCGCCAGTGCCGGCACCCAAAGGCGCCGCGCCCGAAGGCACCGGCCCCGAAGATGCCAGACCCGGCGCAGATACAGATGAAGTTCCGGAACCGCCCCCCGGCACGGCCGCATCAGGCAACGCCGCTTCCGCGCCAGGAAATACCGGCGCCATCGCGGCTACGGCCGGAACGGCCTCGCCGGGCATCGGCATGTCGGAAGTCTGCTCGCCTGCCTGTTCTTCGCCCGGTACCGCATCACCCTCCGGCACCGCACCCGTCGCGGCCGCCTGCGCGGCCCCGTCCGGACCTGCCCCCTCGGCCGGATCTGTAAGCAGGGCCACCGTCAGCGGCTGAGACGGCGCCGCAGCGTCTCCGGCGGCCTCGCCCAGCACCCGGATCGCGTCATTCGCCGAGCTTGTCTGCGGCTGCCCCTGCGCGACGGCTCCAGCCTGAGTGGCCGCGCCCGGATCGGCTGCCGCAGCGTCCTGCGCGCCAAGCGCCTTCAGCTCGTCGGCAAAACCTGTCTCCCGCGCTCCGGGCCCGGAATTCGCGGCAAGCCCACCGGCGACCGCGCCCGCAGCCCCCGGCACTTGCCCGGCACCGGCAGCAAGCGCCCCGGCAGATACATCCGTTGTAAGTCCAAATGGCAGCACGTGCGCCCCCGAAATCTTCGCCCGTCACTGCGGGCACATGTCGTCGGAGGAACAGAAGCAAACATCGGGCCAACCTGATACTTTCAAAAGACGACTGAATTCATTGAGGAAATACTCACCTGCCTGCCCGGGAATGCGGGCGGCGGGCGGCAAGCTTTGCCGGTCAGGCAATGCGTGCCTGCCATGTTGGCCCCGTGTGCTGACCCCGCGTGCTGCCCTGTTATGCAGAGAGCGCATTTGGCATCCTCCGCCCATATCTGTATAGTGCCGTCAACGATACGTATTGGCCCGGGGAAGCGTCCCCGAGATCGGCCCGCGTCCTCCTGACCGGAGCGGGCGGCCCGGATGCGCAAAGCGTCCGGTGCGCATGATCGGCCAGGATTTCTGGAAGCTTGAGAGAATGCGAAACAGTCTGGATCTGCCCGGCCGCCCGGAAGACACGCGCGTTGTCGTCGCCATGTCCGGTGGTGTCGACAGCTCGGTCGTTGCCGCCCTGATGAAGCAGCAGGGCTATGATGTCGTCGGCGTCACGCTGCAGCTTTACGATCATGGCGCCCTGGTCGCCAAGGCGAAGTCCTGCTGCGCCGGGGTCGACATTCACGATGCCCGCCGGGCGGCGGAGACAATCGGCATTCCCCATTACGTTCTGGATTATGAAAGCCGGTTCAAGGAACAGGTGATGGACCGCTTCGCCGACAGCTATATTGCCGGCGAGACGCCGATCCCCTGCGTGTCCTGCAACCAGACGGTCAAATTCACCGACCTCCTGAAGACCGCGCGGGACCTGGGCGCAGACGCCCTGGCCACGGGCCATTACGTGCGCTCCGAGGCGGCGGGCAACAGGCGCGCGCTCTACCGGCCCGCCGATCTCGACCGGGACCAGAGCTATTTCCTGTTCGCCACAACCCAGGAGCAGCTCGACTTCGTCCGGTTTCCGCTCGGCGGCATGCCCAAGTCGAAAGTGCGCGAACTGGCCGCCGGATTCGGCCTGTCGGTTGCGGGCAAGCCGGACAGCCAGGACATCTGCTTCGTGCCGGACGGCGACTATGCCGCCGTCATCCGCAAGCTGCGCCCCAACGCGGCTGAACCGGGCGCGATCGTCCATATGGACGGCAGGACCCTCGGCCGGCACGACGGCATCATTCATTACACCATCGGCCAGCGCCGCGGCCTCGGCGTCGCCACCGGCGAGCCGCTGTATGTGGTTCGCCTCGACCCGGAGGAACGCCGTGTGGTGGTCGGCCCGCGCGCCGCGCTGGCGACCCGGACGATCCTTTTGCGCGAGATGAACTGGATCGGCGACCAGCCCCTCGACGAGGGCGACGAGATCGAGATCTTCGCCAAGGTCCGCTCCACCCGCCCGCCGGCGCCGGCGACCTTGCGGATCCTCAACGGCAAGGCCTTTGTCGACCTCTCCAGCGCGGAAACCGGCGTCGCCCCCGGCCAGGCCTGCGTCTTCTTCGACGGCGACGATGAAACCGCCCGTGTTCTGGGCGGCGGCTGGATCCACAAGACCGAGCGCACCGGCTCCTGGACCATCGATTTTCCACAGGACGAAGCGCCGGTTACGGCCGCCTGACGGGCCCGGCAAAAGAATGCGCGCGGGCGCAAGATCCACGCTTGACGCCCGCCCGCAGCCTCACTATAAGCACCCCACGTCGCGAGGGGCCTTCCACGGTCCTGCCGCATGGATGGCGGAGTAGCTCAGCTGGTTAGAGCAGCGGAATCATAATCCGCGTGTCGGGGGTTCAAGTCCCTCCTCCGCTACCATTTCCCTGAAAATATGGAAATTTCTGTTTTCGACGTCAAAACCGTGTTGCGCACCCACGTCAAAACGCGCGTTACAAAAACTGTTGCGAGCACCTCTTTCGTTGGCATAGACGTGTCCCGAAAAATGGACAGTGCCACCTATGTAGCCTCAAAATCCTTTCCCCCACGCCTCCCCCAGAGTTCTTTGATCATGGCGCAGCCCGCCCGCGTGCGTTTCCACAGCACAGAGACTGAGTGACAGGGTCCAGGGCATTGAAGCCGTTGAGGAACTGTAGGAAAGCAATCCTTTTGCCGCAGCCGCGACACTTGTAAAGTGTCCTGACATTGCTAGGCTTCGGATTGCAACCGGAATGAAGTGCCCGGGGAGGTACAAGGGCGCATAATCGGAACAGACCTGCAGGGGCGAACATGTGATCGACGAACGCGCTTCAAACGAAATGAAAACGCCAGCCGAAGAGGCAGGCCGGAAGGCCGGCGGTAGGGTGCACGGGCCTGCGAGGACCAGCGTCAAAATTCGGCTTGCGGATAGCTCGGAGGCGGATTGCCTTGCCGGGATCCATCTGGCGCGCGAGGCGCACGGGTGCACGATTTTCCGGGACATTCCGTTTTCCGAAGACAAGGCCCGGGCGATCTTTGACAAGGCCGTGGCGCAGCCGGAGCGGTTCGGGCTGATCTTTGCTGTGCCGGGCGGCGACATGCGGCTCGCCGAGGACGGTCTCCTGGGCTTTGCCTCGGTCCATGCGGGCGAGCATTTTCTGGGCACCGGCACGCTGATCGCGACGGTGCAGACGCTGAATATTTCCCAAAAACTTACCTGCACGCTGCTCGGCGGCAAGGTCGCCCTCCGACTCGTCCAGGCGGTGCGGCAATGGGCCAAGGAAAGGGGCTGCGCGCATCTGCTGGTGCATGTGACCAATGGTGAGAATGCGGAAGACGCGGACCGGTTTTTCCGGCGCTGCGGGATGGTCACGGTTGGGGGGAATTACTTCGACAAACTTAGAGTATTTTAGAGCTGAAAATTGAATTAATATTTGGGGAATGTAATTGAAATACGCTTGGATCATTGTTGCAATAAATGCTGCAATAGCAATTTTTTGGCTTAGCACAAATGTGGGCAGTTTTTTCTGCACGAACTATAATAGTGTTAATCATATTCCTGTTGTAGAAGAAAATTATAGAAGATATTTAAATTACGATCTTCTGAATGGAAGTGTTTGTTTTATTTCCTCATATTATATTATCCAAAGTTCTCTAGCAATTGCTACACCTATCATTTTGGCAATTGCATACCTAAGTATTTTCAAAAAAAGATATCAAATAACAATGGAAAGTATTATTTCGTCTATTTTTGCGACACTTCTATCATTTTTACTGTCATTTTTTGTTTGCTACAAATTATCAAATGAAACAGATTTAACAAAGCTTCAATTAACCTACGGATGGTATAGTATATTTCACTTTTTTATAACTTTTACAACTTTCTCAATATTCTTTTATGCATTTCTGTTGAACGTGTTCGGCGCAATTTCACACAAGGGTAGTAAAAATGGGTAGCGGCCTCGCAGTTATGGCGGACGACGCAAATGGTATGATCTCCTCAGTCTACGGAGCGGTTGGCGGTGCACTACATCACTTTAGTATGAGAGGGCTTGGTTATTCTATCGGGGCAATGGGTGTCACGGAGTCAATCGAAGTAATCGAAGTAATCGAAGTAATCGAAGCTTACAAATCGGGTATACCCGGACAAGCGCAAGTCCAGGCAGGTGGCTGGGTTGGGGGGCTTTCTGGGGCTACGCTTGGCGCTGCATTTGGCGCTGAATTTGGTGGCATCGCGACGGGGGGAGTCTGATTGGAGCAGTGTTTGGTGGAGCTTTCGGAGCATATCACGGGGGCAAGCATGGCGAAGCCGCGATGGAGCGGATTGTAAAACACGTTTATGAAGGCGGTCTTTCTGGACACCCAAATACCTTCCCTGACGCTTATGAAAATGTTCCACTACAGGAGCTCATCTGGTCCCAGTTTTTGCATGGAATTGAATTACGTTTTGTTGACTTCGGAACGCGATGTTTTGAGGCAGGAACGCGGATCTGCCTAGAGAATTGCGATACGAAAAACATTGAAAAAATTGTTCCCGGTGACAAAGTTATATCCTTCGACCCTATCGGAGACAACGGTCGCGGTGCCCTCGTTCCCAACAAAGTTCTCCGCACTTTCACAAACATCACCGAAGAGTGGCTACGTCTGACTTGGTCGGAAAATGGCGAGGCAAAAGAACTCGTCACCACTCCAAGTCATCAATTCCTGACCACCCATGGTGGATTTCGCGAAATCGAAAGCCTCGTTGCCGGCGGCAAAGGCACCGTGGTTCTGGCCGACGGCTCCGAGACAGTGGTCTCCTCCGAGCGCATCGTCTATTCCGCCGAAACCGCCGACATGTTCGAGCAGGCGGAAGGCTATGTGTACCCGGAAAACGGCAATCTGGCGCTGAAGCCGGTCTATAAAAAAGGCTGAAAGACCTACAATTTCGAGGTTGAGGACTTCCATACCTATGTCGCCGGCGGTGTGCGGGTGCACAACGATTCCTACAATAACGGCACAGGCTTTGAGTACCCCGGTTGGGAACAACTTGACGGCCAGGCGACTGTTGAGCTGAGCAATGGCGGCTTGATGCCACTGAACGGAAATCTTGTCATCGGATACCGCTTCGGGCAGGCCGAGACTTACAGAAACACCCCGACCGCGATAGCGGAATCCGTCGCATTCGGAATGGGTGCCGCGGGGGCTTCCGGTACCGACATAGCTTTTGCCTCTTGGCGAGAACAAACGTTGCATCGTCAGACGGCAAAGCAGAAAGATGCAGGACTGCTTCCGGAGCCGATCACCGACCCACACGAATTTTCCAAAATCGAAGCTGCAATCAAGCACGCTCGCAACAAGGGTGAGAGCGTTGCCGCCGCGTCCGGCGCGGATCAGAATTCGGGACAGGATCCCGAAGGTGCGCGCGTCGATACCAGCCAGTCGCGCACGACGGGCCAAGGCACTGGCGGTCTAGGAGACTATGACAATAACGGTGTTGTCAGCGCGAAGGAATTCCGTCGGGCGGAGCAGGAAGATCTTTACGACAACAAGAAAACCAAGAAGTCGGGCGGAGAGAGTGACACCAGCACAAAGCCCGTCCTCCTCGACCTGGACGGCGACGGCCTTGAGGTCACGGCCCTGGACCGCTCGACGGTGTTCCTCGACACCGGCGGCGACGGCTTTTTGCATCGCACGGCCTGGGCCGGCGAAGGCGACGGGGTGCTTTATTTCGACCCGGACGGGCGCGACGAGATCACGGAAAAGCGCCAGTTCGTCTTCACCGAATGGGACCCGACGGCGACCAGCGACTTGGAAGCTCTGGCCTCGGTTTTTGACAGCAACGGCGACGGTGTGCTGAACGCGAGCGACACGGATTTCCAGAAATTCAAGGTGATGGTCACCCTGCCGGATGGGTCAACCGTTTCCAAAACACTCGCCGAACTCGGCATCACCGAGATCGACCTGACGGCGGATGCGAGCAACATTGAGCTTTCCGACGGGTCCGTGATCACCGGCAAGACGACCTTTACCCGCTCGGACGGCACCACCGGCACGGTCGGCGACATGCTGCTGGCCTCGGAGGCCGAGGGTCACCGGGTGGAGCAGGTGGAGGCCGTCAATGGCGACCGGCCGGTCTGTGGAAGGAGACGCAGACGGGATCTGAGGGCTGGCCGGCAGCGCGCCCGGCGCCAGGTCGAGACCGGAACGTTGAACCAAAACCGGCGAAGCATCCCTGGAAATGGCGTGGCTCGCGTGCGCGCGTTTCCACAGCGCAGGAGCGGTGCGGCGGGGTCCGGGACATGGAAGACGCCGGGGAATGGGTGGAAGACAGCGTTTCCGGGGCAGCCGGGGTGCTTGTAAACAGTCCCAACATTGCTAAGGTCCGGATTGCAACCGGAATGAAGTGCCCGGGGCGGTACAAGGGCGCATAATCGGGACAGACCTGCAGAGGCGAACACGTGATCGGCGAATGCGCTTCAAACGAAATGAAAACGCCGGCCGGCGTAGCGGGCCGGCAGGCCGCCAGTAGGCCGCACAGGCCTGCGAGGACCAGCGTGAAGGTTCGGCTTGCGGATGGCTCGGAGAGCGATTGCCGGGCCGGGATCCATCTGGCGCGCGAGGCGCACGGGTGCACGATTTTCCGGGACATTCCGTTTTCCGAAGACAAGGCCCGGGCGATCTTCAAGACGGCGACCGGCCAGCCGGACCGCTTCGGGCTGATCTACGCCGTGCCGGGGGTGGACGAACCGCTTGCCGAAGACGGGCTTCTGGGTTTTGCATCGGCGCAAGCGGGTGAGCATTTCCTGGGCACCGGCACGCTGATCGCGACGGTGCAGACGCTGAACATTTCCCAAAGGCTCTCCGGCACCCTGCTCGGCGGCAGGGTTGCCCTGCGGCTGGTGCAGGCGGTGCGGCAATGGGCCAGGGAAAGGGACTGCCGGCACCTGCTGGTGCATGTCACTAGCGGCGAAAACGCGGAGGATGCGGACCGGTTCTTCCGCCGCTGCGGGATGGTGACGGTTGGGGGGAATTATTCTGATTTGTCGGCGGAATTCTAAAATACTTCGTCGTATTTCAATCGATAATTCTTGGCACATTCGAGTTAAAGAAAAGAATGTGGCAAGCATCTTGAATATGGGAGTGTTGCCTTGAGGAACCATCTATCAACATTAATACTATCAATTTTATTCGCCATGAGCGTAAGTGCGGGAGGTGCCCGCGGCGATGTTAAACCAATCAACCCTGTTTGGTCTGTCGACGAAGACTATATTCGGAACTTTCTGATTTCTATGATCCGCGTCTATTCGTTTTATGGCGAGGTAAAGGAGAAACCAAATTCTTCCGATTTCATATTCGTATCGGGTGACCATTACTTAAAAGAAGGGAAGATGAACTTACAAAAGGTAGCAAAATTTTTTCCGGATTTGAGGCCTGAAGTAGCGCTTAAGTTCCAAGGAGAATCGGATTTTTGTTTGATCATCAAGTTGCAGAACGAAAATTTAGTTAGAATTGTTGGCATAAACGATTCAAGCGCTGGTGACAGACCGCAAAATTTAAGCTGTGTTTTGCAGGTTTTTGCATACAAGCTTACAGAAAACAAAGATTTTCTTCTTTCTGGAAATAGCGTTGAGGGCAAGGCAAGAAATTTCATTGATCTATTGAGAGAGAAATACTGATGGAAGGTATATTTACTAGGACGCAGTCCTACGATCCCTATGATTACCATGATTTTAGATTTTACTCGCCGGGAGATGCAGGAATATTCACTAATCAAACGCGCTCCAAAGAAGCAGGACCATTTGAATTTGGAATAAACAACGAAACAAAATTCTCAATAACAGGCGACGTAAAGAAGAGTACTAAGTACGAAGGTTCTTTAGATTTTAAGGCTATTAATGGAACTGTAGCAACCGATGGGAAGGTCACGGAGTTGGGTCTAGGGAAAGGCCCTCTTAGCGTTACCATCGATACCGATGCTACTCTAGGACTCACTGCGCAGCTTCCGATTGCAAAAAATATTGATTTTGGCGCCTATGTGGAAGTAAAAATCAGGAGCTTCTATGATAATTTTTTAAGTTTTTCAAATATACTGGTTGCGCTTGATAAGGCGCTTAATAAAGCAATTCGTGAAAAGGCCTTTGAGAGCGCGATAAACCATTGCTTTGCACAGGGAACCAAAGTCTTACTTTGCGAAGGGGAATCGATTTCAATTGAGGAAATAGAGGCTGGGGACCGTATATCCGCGTTTAATCCAAGCAATGGAGACGGTCGCAGTGCCCTCGTTCCTAAAAAAGTTGTCCGCACCTTCACCAACATCACCGAAGAGTGGCTGCGCCTGACGTGGATCGAAGATGGCGCCGAAAGAGAACTCGTCACCACGCCGGGGCACCAGTTCCTGACCGCCCATGGCGGCTTCCGTGAGATCGAAGGCCTCGTTGCAAGAGGCAAAGGCACCGTGGTGCTTGCCGACGGGTCCGAGGCCGAAGTGACCTCCGAGCGCATCGTTTATTCCGCTGCAACCGCCGACATGTTCGAGCAGGCCGAAGGCTACGTTACCCCGGAAAACGGCAACCTGGCACTGAAGCCGGTCTACAAAAAAGGCTGGAAGACCTACAATTTCGAGGTCGAGGACTTCCATACCTATGTCGCCGGCGGCGTGCGGGTGCATAACGATTCCTGGACCGATCGCCAAGGATTTGACTTTGGTCCTCATACTGAATTTGACGGCCAAGTATGGACGTTGAGCTATGGGCAGGTCGACAAGGACGGCAACCCTACGCTTGCTTCTCTCGATGGGAGGGCATTGAGTGTCGACGTAAAGGACGTCACAGATTACTTGACGGATCTCGACCCCGGTTATCGCGACAGCCGATATGGCCGCGCGGAAGCAGCCGGATATGCGACTGCAAAAGCCGGTTACGACAATGCCTCGGTTCGGGCTGCGGTCGTTGCCGAATACATGGCAAGAGGGGGCGGGAACGAGAGCCCCATCGACATCATTTTTCAGGATAGAGCCCATCGGAATGCTACCGCAGCCGCGTCCGGCGCGGATCAGAATTCGGGACGGGATCCCGAAGGTGCGCGCGTCGATACCAGCCAGTCCCGCACGACGGGTCAAGGGAGCGGCGGTCTCGGCGACTATGACAACAACGGTGTTGTCAGCGCGAAGGAATTCCGTCGGGCGGAACAGGAAGAGCTCTACGACAACAAGAAAACCAAGAAGTCGAGCGGCGAGAGTGACACCAGCACAAAGCCCGTCCTGCTCGACCTGGACGGCGACGGCCTCGAGGTCACCGCTCTGGACCGGTCCACCGTGTTCCTCGACACCGGCGGCGACGGCTTTCTGCATCGCACGGCCTGGGCCGGCGAAGGCGACGGGGTTTTGTACTTCGACCCGGACGGGCGCAACGAGATCACGGAAAAGCGCCAGTTCGTGTTCACAGAATGGGACCCGACCTCGACCAGCGATCTGGAAGCCCTGGCCTCGGTGTTTGACTCCAATGGCGACGGCGTTCTGAACGCCGGCGATGCCGACTTCGGCAAGTTCAAGGTGCTGGTGACCAATGCGGACGGGTCGACCACCTCAAAGACCCTGGCCGAACTCGGCATCACCGAGATCGACCTCACTGCCGACGCCTCCCAGATTGAACTTTCCGACGGGTCCGTGATTACCGGCAAGACGACCTTTACCCGCAGCGACGGCACCACCGGCACGGTCGGCGACATGTTGCTGGCCTCGGAGGCCGAGGGCCACCGGGTGGAGCAGGTGGAGGCCGTCAATGGCGACCGACCGGTCTGTGGAAGGAGACGCAGACGGGATCTGAGGGCTGGCCGGCAGCGCGCCCGGCGCCAGGTCGCGACCGGAACGTTGAACCAAAACCGGCGAGGCATCCCTGGAAATGGCGTGGCTCGCGTGCGCACGTTTCCACAGCGCAGGAGCGGTGCGGCGGGGTCCGGGACATGGAAGACGCCGGGGAATGGCTGGAAGACAGCGTTTCCGGGGCAGCCGGGGTGCTTGTAAACAGTCCCGACATTGCTAAAGTCCGGATTGCAACCGGAATGAAGCGCCGGGGCGGTGCAAAGGCGCACAATCGGGACAGACCGGCAGGGACGAACGTGTGACGGGCGAACGCGTTTCAAACGAAATGAAAACGCCGGCCGACGCGGCGGCCCGGAAGGCCAGTGGTGCGGACGCGCCCTTGCGGACCAGCGTCAAAATCCGGCTGGCGGATGGCTCGGATGCGAATTGCCTTGCCGGGGTCCATCTGGCGCGCGAGGCGCATGGGCGTACAATCTTCCGGGACATTCCGTTCTCCGAAGCCAAGGCCCGGGCGATCTTCGACAAGGCCATGGCCGAGCCGGAGCGGATCGGGCTGATCTATGCTGTGCCGGGGGCGGGTGAGCCGCTCGCCGAAGACGGTCTTCTGGGTTTTGCCTCGATCTATGCGGACGAGCATTTTTTAGGGCAAGGCACGCTGATCGCGACAGTGCAAATACAGCAAAGTAGAGTGCAATGAGAAATTTTAAGCAGAGAGTGCCTGATGCAGTATTTCTGACTATTTCTATTTTTTTTCTAATTTTAGTGATGTCAGGGATCTATGGTTTTTTTTATGTTCCGCAAGATGAAATAGAGATATATCATATTCTCCTGGCTTTACTGATGTCTTTTATTTGCTTTATTTACTCGCGGCGTGAAATTCTGGTGCAGGTAGATGAGGAAAAGCATGAGTTGAGTATTATGGAAAACGATGAGGTTATTTTAGATGCAAAAATTGAGAGTGGCCTGATCAATGTGAACTTGTCTTCGGCAAAGTATTCTGTTTCAGAATATAGAGTGGAGAAAATTCCCATAATATACAGATACAACTTCATTATGCCGAAATCAAAAGAACTGATTTTCAGCAGGTTTTTTCTTAAGGAAATTTCAAAATGAGTATTTTTGGCGCCGCTTTTTCTTTTGCCTTGGGTAAATTTGCTCAAGGCGCGGCAAGTAAAGTGGCTGCGCGCATCTGCTGGTGCATATCACCAATGGCGAGAACGCGGAAGACGCGGACAGGTTCTTCCGGCGTTGCGGTATGGTGACGGTTGGGGGAAATTACGTAGACACAAGCCCTTAGCGTTGAAGCCAACAAAGAAAATTACAGGCAAATTTTATGAGTGATATAAGTTTTTTAGGTATTTGGGAGGCCGCATTCCCATATATGCCTGTTGTATTTTTTAGTTCTTTTGTGATAATTTTCGTAATTATATATAAGTTATTTGGAAGAATATTAAAAATTCAAGAAAAATATGGAGTCAATAAATGGATATACAGGATTATTTCTTTTACAATTACTGTGATCGTTCTGGATGCTGCGATTTTTGCGTTCGTTATCGTCGTTAAATTTTATCTCACAGGAGAATTTGGTTTATGAGTTCTGAATCAATCAATTGACCTGCCACGGGATTCTCCCTCGACCTTTGATGAAAGGCTGACCCAATTTGACAAATTCCCCGGCGTGTCCCGGGGCCGGACTGGAATTTTCCGGTATCAAGGCAGCGACTGGTTTGATCCGGAACCAGGTTTCGTCGAGCTTTGTTTTCCGCCGTCGTTCCGTCGGCAGAGCTTTGCCTGATCGATAAAGTCGCAAGGCAATCCGTTCGGGGCGGCACCACGGGGCAATTCCCGGTCCAGATGCGTTTCGATGAAGGCCTTCACGACGTCTTCTGAAAGCATGTAGTCGCTGAATTTCAGATGCCGGTGCACTTCGGTATGCTGATTGAGGGCGCACAGGTGTGCGAGATGCTCCGGACAATTCAAAACCTGCGCATAGGATCGATCGCCACTTTGCCCGGAGCCGCAAACCGCGGATTTTCCCGGGTCTCTCGGAACCGTTTTTTTCGGCTCATCACAACGGACTGTCTTGCGCCCGCCAGGGCTGTAGCGCTGTGTTTTTCCCGCCTGGGCACATTTCAGCTTTGCGGAAAGATCCTCCGGGAAAGTCAGGCTTGTCACGCTGTCATTGCCTGCGAAGGGAAGTTCGCTGTTCCAGCCGAACGGATCGCAGGGAAACGACATGACAAGCGCGCGCAAATCGGGCGGCTGACCGGCATCCATGGCAAGATGGGTGTCGTGCTGCCGCCGCATTTCGTTTTTCCAGGTTTTTCCTACCTCGTCTTTCTTCTTTCCATTTTCAGGGTTCACATCACAAACCGGGTGCCGGCACTGCCGCGAGCTGCGCTTGCCTTCGAAAGCGGGGGCCGTGACGATGACACCGTTGAAAAGACCGGGATGCCAGCGTTTGATCAGCAGGCTGGCCCAGCCTCCCGCTGAATGTCCGCCCACGAAGATCCGTTCGGGCGGATAGCCACGCTTTTTAGCATCTTCGATTGTTTGCAAGATCAGTTCAATCCGTTTGCAGACCCAGATTTTGCCGCCACAACCGTCTTCGTCGTGAGATGTGCCCAGCACGGTGCCAGTGCAAGGTGTCTCGACCCGAACCCTCAAACCTCGAATGATCTTCCCGTCGAGATGCCGAACCCAGTGTGGTCTTGAGTTGAGCAGCCAGTAGCAATCATGGCCGAAGTTCTTGTTGAACACTTCGGTCAGGACGTTCGTCGACGACCCGTGATTGAATATGAACAGAATTTCGTTCGAGCTGTTCGATCGGGCCAGTGCGGGACCCGGGTTCCCAAGACCGGTCAAAACCAGCACACATGTCAGGAAAAGCAAAATCAGGTTCGCTCTGCAGCTCATCTACCCCCCATGGCACGTCTTCAAAGGTCCCGTGTTCTGCCGACCCGCCTGTATTTTACGCTTCAACGCGTCCTGCGCCCCGCAAGTGACCTACCCGCCCTGCCCGTTTCCGCAGTCTCGCCAATTGATTGAAAATTGCAACTTTCAAGTTTTCTTGGCACTGCCTTTTTCGGCGCCTGTGCCTTCACAGGGTCCCGAACGGGCATCCTCCGGCAAGGTACTTTTCGATCTGCCGCCCCCGTCAGCGAGAATTTTCCACCCCCGGCGACCGCGCCGCCGGGTCTCCGGTCGCGGCACCCCGACTGGAGACCGCCAACCATCGTCCGGATACGCGAAAAGCGCGCAAATCCGCGCGTTGCCACCGGTCTCGCTCCGGTATTCATGCCATTGAATTCCAGTCGGAAACGGCCGTGTCACTTCGCCTGATCCGGATCGCGGAAGCCTGGGGTGCGTGACCCCCGTCCCCATTTGGGGATCGAATTAAGTTCAAATTTTCTGCATTTCAGGTTTGCAACCACGAACCTTCATACGGCCGGAACAGGTCGAAGCAAGGTCGCAACGACAACAAAGCTTCAGGCTTGCCCCGTCCGTTTACTGTGCAGGACGTGCTGGCCACCTTGACAAGAAGGATGCCCGAATTGGCACGCAAGGACCCCATCGATCACGCTCTCATGGCCGGCGAACCGCTGGCCCCCACGGCCTATCGGCTCGTACCGGTCGCGGCAACCGGGCTGCACGAAGTCCCGGGCGCCGCCGTGCTGGCGGCTTTTGTGACCGGCGATGCCGGCGGCACGGACCCGGCGCCGGTTTCCGCGCAGGATCACACGGCCCCCGAACCGGACATGAGCGAGGCCTATCAGAGCTGGCTCTCGCTCCTGTCCCGCTACACCGGCGGCCTCCACTGAGCCGTCCGGGGCTTTTCCCGATCCTTTGACAAGAAAACAAGCGCAAGTCCGAAACCTGCAGGTTTTCAGGCCTCCGGCCGATCCCGGCCGGAGGAATGCGGACACGAATGCGCATCGGAGGCGACATGACCTGGTTCTATAATCTGCGACTGACAAACAAGCTTTTTTGCGCCTTCGGCGTTCTTCTGACCCTGTTCGCGTTTCTGGGCGGCACCTTCGTGGTGACCCTGAGCGTGCTTGACAAGGAATTTACCGAATTCTCCGATCAGGGCAACGTTCTGGCGGCCACCGCGGAAATCACGCGTTCTTTCGCGAACCTCGAGGGAAGCACCAAGGAATTCATTTCCCGCTCCAGCTCCGAAAAAATGTCGGAGGCCGTGGCCGCCTATCATGAAGCCACCGTCCTGATCGAAAACAAGCTGAAGATCATGCACGATCCCCGCGAACTCGATCGGCTCAAGGATGCCCGCAAACATATCGATGCCTATTGGACGAACTTTCTGAAGCTCGCGGAGGAAAGAGGGCAGCAGAGCGAACTGATCGACGACAGGCTGCACAAGGCCGGCGACACCCTGCAGGAAGATTTGGAACTCGTTTTCGAACATGTTCTTGCAGGCGAACTGAAAGGCAGCAAACCGTCCGGGGCGCTCTCACTCGTGACAGATGCAATCATTCATCTTCTGATCGCCCGCGATCACGCCAACAGGTTTGTCTATGCCCACCAGAACACGAATCTGGACTACGCCCTCGCGGAAATGGACCGGGTAAGAAGAGATCTGACCGACAGTGCCATCGACAATATTTCCTCCAAGGACCGCGCCCTGATCGAGGACGCCATCAAACAGCTCGACATCTATATCGACGCCCTCGGGACATTCGAGATGCTTGATGACGACATCCGCCGGCTTGAACATGAGGTCATGGTCGAGGAAGCAAGTATCATTTCCAAAGACCTTGAGGAAATCAATGCCATCGCGGTCGCGTCGGAGCACGCGATCGAGGAACTGGTGCATGCCCAGACGAGCACCGCCATCGTGTTTGCGTCCGCCGCCACCCTCGCCGGCCTCATCATCGGCTTCGTGACGGCCTTCAGCCTCGGGCGGCTGATCAGCCGGCCCGTGGTCCGGCTGGTGCAGGTCATGCAGGACCTGACGAACAACCGTCTCGACGTCAAGATCGACACCCCCCGGGGCCGGGACGAAATCGCGGAGATGAGCCGTTCGGTGATCGTCTTCCATGAAGCCCTGGTCGAGCGCCAGAGACTGCGCGACGAACAGGCAGCAACCGAAGAGACCGTCGCGCGCCGCCGCTACGAACTGGACCAGATGATCGACGTGTTTGGAAACACCATTCGCGGCATCTTCCAGCGCATGTCCCGGTCTTCGTCGGACATGTCGGCATCCGCCGGGTCGCTCACCGAGATGTCCGCGATTACCGTCGACCAGTCCGCGGTTCTCGACAAGGACGCAACCGAAACCTCGAGCATGGTCCAGACCGTCTCTTCGGCGGCAGAGGAGCTGATTTCGTCGATCGAGGAAATCAGGCGCAACGCGGATCAGTCGGCGGAGATCGCCTCCGGTGCCTCCACCAAGGCCGAACAGACCCGCGACAACTTCAATCGCCTTCTGACCGTCGCCGGCCAGATCACCAGTGTGGTCGACCTGATCCGCGAAATTGCCGATCAGACCAACCTTCTGGCACTGAACGCGACGATCGAAGCCGCCCGTGCGGGCGAAGCCGGCAAGGGGTTCGCGGTGGTGGCCGCGGAAGTCAAGGAACTGGCGGCACAGACCGCCCGGGCGACCGCAGATATCAGCGAACAGGTCGGCGCCGTCCAGGAGACCGCTCAGAGCGCCGAAATGTCCATGAGCGAAATCTACGAAGCGATCGGCAACGTGACGGAAACCGCCGTCAGCATCGCCGCGTCGGTCAGTCAGCAGAAGGATGCCACCACGGAGATCGCGCGCAGCATGGAAACCGTCTCCCAGAATGCCTCCCGGGTGCAGGACAGCGTCTCGCTGATGCGAAGCAACGCCGACACCAGTTCCGAGACGGCGGACCACGTCATGACCGGCAGCAATGTGGTCTATGACGAGGCCGTCGTGCTCGGCTCGGAGGTGGAAACCTTCCTTGAGGCCATTGCCAGCCGCGGGGATGAAGAGACCTACCAGGTGCATGAGGTGAACTGGCCGGCGCGGGTCACCATGGACGCGCACACCGACACCGTGACGATGCGCAAGGTGACGTCCGCATATTGCGTGATCGACGTTGCCCTGGAAGGGGACGTTGGAACCCCGGTCCTGTTGCAGGCCGACGCACTGTCCGCACCGCTCGACGCCCGCATCGCAAAGGTGGAGGACGGCACCACCACGCTGCAATTCCCGCTCAAGCGCGACCATATCGAAAAACTGCACGCGGAACTCGAGCACAGGCTGCGGCAAGCCGCCTAGAGCATCTGCCCGCATGCGGGCGCATGAAGCCCAGGCGTCAGGGACGCCGTTCGGGACCGCGCATCGAGGCCACCGCCTCGTCGCAACAAACGGAGGGACCTTCCCCCACAAGGGACCTCCGGCTCCGGGGCCGGCAATTGTTCAGGCAAGCGCCGGCCCCGGGGCACCTTTCAGGAATGAAAACAGATCCGACTGCCGGGAGACGACAAGATGGTGACCATTGCATCCGCCTCGAGCCTGGACCGGGACCCGCGCACCGCGGTCCGGGACTGTCTCAGCCAGCTTGAAGCAGGCGCTGCGCCGGATCCGGGCCAGGACCCGGACAAGGCCCCGGACAAGGCCCCGGATCCGGATCCGGACCTTGTCATGATCCAGGTGAACGCCGCGCTCGACGTCGACATCATCCGGGAATGCCTGCGCGATCGTTATCCGTCCGCCGCCCTTCACGGCGCAACCTCCTGCCAGGGAACCATGACCGACAAGCGTCTTTGCTCGGCACCGGACGCGGGCATGGCGATCTGGACCTTTCGTGATGGCGAAGGAGACACCGGCACCGGCCTGCGCGACTACAACGGCGACCCTGGAGAGGCCGCGGCACATGCGATCCGGGACGCCATGGCATCCGTCGACCGGTTCGGAGAAATCCCGCAACTGGTGTGGGTGAGCGCCGCTCCGGGAGACGAGGAGGCGATCATTGCCGGCATTCAGTCCGTGGTCGGCGGCGGCGTGCCGATTGTCGGCGGCTCGGCGGCGGACAACACGGTTTCCGGCGGCTGGCAGGTCTTTGACAGGGACAGCACCACCGCGGCCGGTCTCGTCGTCAGCGCCTGGTTTTCCCCTCTGCGGATCGGCACGGCGTTTCACAGCGGATACCGGCCGACGGACCGCAAGGCGACGGTCACCAGCGCCCGCGGCAGGGTGGTCTACAGCCTGGACAACCGCCCCGCCCTCGATCTCTACCGGGAATGGAACGGCCCGGCGATGGACGCTCCCGGCGCAAATCCGATCCCCGATCCGGCTTCGCACACCGTCAATATCCTGCAGGCAACGACGCTTTCGCCGCTCGGGCGGCGCAGGGGCAATCTGGCCGGTGCGTCCATGTTCGTGCTGAGCCATCCGGAAACCGCACGGCCCGACGGCGGCATCAGCCTGTCCACGAATGTGGCCGAGGGCGAGGAATTGCACCTGATGGAGGGCACCGTTGAATCGCTCATTCACAGGCCCGGGAATGTCTGCAGGTCGGCGATGGACATGATTGAGCTCAACCCCGGCGACATCAAGGGCGCAATCCTTGTCTATTGCGCCGGCTGCATGCTCACCGTCAGGGACCGGATGAACGAGGTCCACGGCCAGATCACCCAGGCCCTTCCCGGCGTCCCCTTCATCACCGCATTCACTTTCGGAGAACAGGGGCCTGTTCTCGACGCGGAAACCCGGCACGGCAATCTGATGATTTCCGCCGCGCTGTTCGGAGAAACATGATGACCTGTCATGAGGAAGATTTGCGGGACGCCCTGCTGGAACTGGACCGTTTGGGCAAGAAGGAGACCTTGCGCAGGCGCGAGAGCGAATGCGTGATGCAGGTTCTCAAGGTGCTCACGGACGAGTCCGACGAGGAAGGCCTGCCGCAAATCATGCTGAACTGCCTGTGCCGGCTGTTCGAACTCGACGAGGCCGCCATCGTCTTCGACCCGGATGCACCCTTGGCCGCCGCGGACAGCCATGGAACCACGCCCGCCCTGACTTCGCCCGAAACCGCCGACTACTGCTTCTGGCCGGAGTTGCCCGCCTTTCGCAAGTACCTTGAAAAGGCGCCCCGCATCATCGCGGACAGCACTCGGGTGCCCGGCCTCCAGGACACCAGGACCAGGCACGGCTCCTTTCTGGCCGGCAGGCTGGGCTTGAGCGACGCGCGCGCGCTTCTCGTACTCTACAGGTCGCCCGGCCGGACACTTTTCAATTCGCAGGATCTCAGCCTGTTCCTGCGCATCGTCCCGATTGTCGACCAGGCTCTGAAACGCCGGCAACAGGGAGAGATCAGGTCGCGGCTGGAACTCGAATTGAGCGACCGGCAGAAGATGGAAAGCCTCGGCACGCTTGCCGGCGGCGTCGCCCACGAGATCAACACGCCGCTGCAGTATGTGACCAACAATCTCAGCTATCTGGCTGATGCGGCGGATCAACTGCTCACCTATGCCGGCGATCTGCGGACCGCCTTGGCCGAGGCACCGGCGGATGCGGCGGCGCTTTCCGGCCTGAAACAGTGCGCCGACCGGAAATGGACCGAAATGGACGGCGACTTCCTCACCGAGGATCTGCCGGACGCTCTCGACCAGTCCCAGGTCGGGCTGGAACGGATCAGCAAGATCGTCCGCGCCATCCGCGAATTCTCGCATCCGGCGGGCGACAGCGACGGTGAAATCGACATCAACCGCGAAATAGAAAACGCGGTCACGGTTTCCGAGAACCAGTGGAAATATGTGGCCGGCGTCGATCTGGACCTGTTCGGTGACCTGCCGTTCATCAGGGGCGCGTCGGACCATATGCGGCAGGTGCTGATCAACCTGATCGTCAACGCGACACACGCGATCGAGGACCGCAAGGAAGCCGGCCTCGAGGCACACGGCAAGATCGGCATCTCGACCTTCGTGACCAAACGCAACGCCGTGGTGACCGTGACGGACAATGGTGCGGGCATGCCCGAAAGCGTGCTTGCGAGGGTGTTCGACCCGTTCTTCACGACCAAGGCACCCGGCCGGGGAACGGGACAGGGGCTCTCGCTCTGCTACACCATGATCGTGCAGAACCTGAAAGGCCGGATCGACATGGAGTCAACGCCGGACAAGGGCACCACGGTCCGCCTGACCCTGCCCCTTCGCGCGGAAAAAGCGTTCGCCGACCAGGTCACGCACTCCTGAATGAAGACGACATGGCGTCGGCAATGTCGGAACCCCGCCAACAAGCGTGCAGAAAGCGGGCCCGTGCCCGGTCAAACACTCTGACACCGCGAGGCGACGCCATTTCCTTGTTCTCCGCAGTTGACCTATGTGTACGCAGTGGGCTTACCCGGTTCATGCGCGGTCCCGAAATGCGCAGGACCAGGGCCACAGGACGTGGGACCAGGGCCTGGGCCAGAGCCTCTAGGGTCACGGTACGAAGGACGGTGGACGAGGGATTGAGGACTGTGGAGCCGGAACGGCTCCGTCCCGCAAGATCCGCTCTCATGGAAGCCTGAAAATGACGGAAGGCCTGAAGCGGCCCGCCGGAAGACTTTCACTGGGACCCTTGCGCCGCGCGCGCGATCCACCCCACCGCGATTCGCGGCACCGATCATGCCGAGTGCCTCTTTCCAAGCTGCAAACCGGTTCCGGTCAATTGCAAAAGGCTTCGCAGTATTTCGTTGGCCCGGCCTCTGCCGGCCGGGTGTCAGGCGGCCTCGGAGCGTGCTGTGCCGGTCAGGTTCGGGCTGCCCGGCGTGACCGGGATCTTGACCACGAATGCGCTGCCTTCACCGCCATCGGACCGCACACGCAGCTTGCCGCGGTGCTTGATTTCGACAATGGATTTGCAGATGGCCAGCCCCTGACCGGTGCCCTTGCCCGGCGGCTTCGTCGTGAAGAACATGTCGAAGATCCGGCGCAGGTCGTCCGCCTGAATGCCCGGCCCGTTGTCCCGCACACTGATCGTGCAGACCTCCTCGTCCCGTTTCAGATCGATCCTGATCTCGCCCTTGCCGCCGGCGTAGTCCTGGCTCTGGGAATGTTCGGAGATCGCGTCGGCCGCATTCACGATCAGATTGATGATCACCTGCGACATGTCCCCCGGATAACACGGAACGATCATTTCCGAGCAATCAGGCTCAAACACCAGATCGGCGCTGTGGCGCCATTGGGACCGTGAGACGGTGGCGGCGTTCTCGATCAGCTTGACCAGGTCGGTCTCCGTGCATTCCGTGTCGTCCGGATGCGCGAATTCCTTGATCGACCGCACGATCTTTCCGATCGACTCGACACCTTCGGCCGCTTCCCCGAGCGCTGCGGGAATTTCATCCTTCAGGAAGGACCAGTCCATGTCTTCGAGCCGGGCGGCCCTGTCCGCCGGAGACTGCGTGTCCGCCACATCTATGAAGTCAGCCAGGTCCGTGAAGGACTCGCGCAGAAACTTGAGATTGTCGCCGATGAACTGGGTCGGCGTGTTGATCTCATGAGCGACACCGCTCGCCAGCGTACCGAGTGACTCCAGTTTGTGCGTTTCCATGAGTTCCAGCTCCAGCCTCCGGTTCTTCTCGTTGGCTTCGTAAAGTTCGCTCACATCCGTGTCGACCATGACAAAACCGCCGGAAACGATCGGCCTCTGTGTATGCAGCAGGGCCCTGCCCTCCATCCAGACGCTTTGCCAGCTTTGCACCGTTCCGCTTTCAAGCCGGCTGAGGCGGTCCTGGACGACCTCGGCCTGACCGTCGGCCTCCGCGGCCGGAGCCGCCGCATAGGCGGTCAGCAGAACATCTTCGAACAGATCGCCCGGTTTGCAGCGCTCGCTGTCGAGATCGTAAAGATCCAGCGCGGCCCTGTTGACGAACCGGAGTTCTCCGGATTCTCCTACGATGAAAATGGCTTGCGACACGCTGTTGATGGCATTGTGCAACAGGGTTTCGGCGAACTTCCGGCCGGCTTCCGCCTCGTCCTTCTCGTTCTTCGAGATCCGGTCATAATCCGCCAGTGCGGTCGACATCTTGTTGAACGCCCTGGCCGTGTGCGCCAGTTCGTCATTGCCCCTGACCGGCATGTGATAGCCGAATTCACCTGCCGCGACGCGCACGGCTCCGTCCCTGAGATGACTGAGTTGCCGCGTCAGGACCGTGCCGAGCAAATAGCCGAAAATGGCGACCAGCAACACTTCAAGACCCGCGATCGTCAGCATTCTGCGCGTGCCGGCCGCAACCACATCGTTCAAAAGAGAGGTCGACAAACCGATCCGGACCGAACCGAAGCCGGTCTGGCCGACTTCGATCGGCACGCTGACATCGAACCGCTCGTCTTCCACGTGGATGTCCTCAAGGGTGCCGACGTCATCCGGCAGGCCGACGGGAACACTGCCGCCTTCGGCAAGCACCAGCCCGTTCGAATTGCGGATCTGGACATAGATCAGTCCGTCATTGGCAAGCGCCTGGTCCACGAGCACGTCCAGGGTCGCCAGATCGAGTGCCACCACCGCATCGCTGGTCATCGTCGCAAGAAGCTTGGCGGAGGTCTGCGCCCGGGTGCGCAGTTCATTCTGGTTCGAGGACCGCAAGTCGTTGAGGCTGGTCAGGACAAGAATGCCCAGAACGAACACCTCGATCAGGGCAATGCCGAGAATGGTCTTCAGTTTGAATGACATGTCTCTTCTCCTGCCGACGCGATCTCCGTCTGGCCGGCGGTCAGGTTCAACGCACGCACATCATCCCAGGCGGCATCTCCGGCCGGGACGAAACCGGACATTCCGAGCGCTCCGAGCACGGCATCGTCGGCCAGGCCTGTCATGGCCGCCGCAACCGTTTCACGCACGTCAGCCGGCACGGCCGGCGCGGCCGCGAAAGCATGCGGCGTATAACCCTCGGTCCGGTAGAACACACGGAGCTGCGATTTGAGATCTTCGGGAAGATTGCCGAAGGTTCTCAGCACACCGCCGCCGGCCGGAAAGACGCCAAGCGCCACGGCACGATAGACCGAGTCGTGTGACTTTACATAGGCCGCTTCGAAACTGACGCCTGCCGCGCTCAGTTCGGCTCTCGGTATGACACTCGCGCCAAAGGCCGCCGGCGACGGAAACGCCAGGGTGTGACCCTCGAGATCTTCCAGTGCGGCCACGGAACTGTCGGACCGGGTCACAAGGATCCCCTTCAGTTTCTTGTCGGCCTGATGCGCGAACGCTTCATAGCCGGCCGTCTCGTGGACGACCGTGTAGTGATAGGGATTCATATAGGCAAAATCATAGGACTGGTCCGAAAGGCAGGCCTCGAATGTCGGGATATCCTTGGCGGTCGCGAACTTGAACTTGTAACCCGTTTCGCGCTCGAGCCGGTCCAGAAACGGGATCCAGATCTGGGCGAGACGGGTCGCCGACTGCTGCGGGACGACACCGAGGGAATAGACCTTTTCGGCGGTCGCTGTCCGTCCACCGGAAAAAAAGACTGCGGACGCACCCAGGAGCAGGGCGCAAATCCGCAAAGAGTTGAGAGGCTTGGAGAGTGTAAAATGATGCCGCATGGGGGTTCCTTCCGGTTTTCAGAAGCGTATCAACCGGTCTCCTGTGGAACGATCCCCATTTAGGGATAGATTGTCCTCCTTTCTGTGATGGTGAATTTTCAGGTAACGGAGGCCGGGTCGCTTTCGGTCTCGGACGGCGCCACGCTCTGGCGCCAGACCACGATCTGGGCATCCTGCTCGCCCAGGGATTCCACCGAGCGCAATCTCTTGATGGTCACTGCGCTCAACGGGCTGCCCGCGGCCAGCAGAAGCCGTCCTTCCGCATCGCGAATATCGGAGGCAAGCGTGTCGCCGGCAGCAAGTTCCGTGACCGAAACCTTCACTTTTTCCGCTTCTGCATTCCCGGCGAACACCTGATCTCCGCCGAGAGCCTGGTGCATGGCTTCCAGGATGGCCGGATCGTAGCGCGGCGCATTTTGTTCCAGCTCCGCCATGCACTCCTCGAACGAAGGTGCAGGCCCTGTCGCCACTTCGGCGAGATCGATGAGCGCGCACAGGATCCTGGCCGCCTCCGGCAGGTTTTCCCCTGCCACATCATCCGCCGGAAAGCCGCTGCCGTCATAGCCTTTCCTGCAGTAGTAGATGGCATCTGCGATGCCTTCCATGCGGGGAATGTTCAGCACCAGGTCGCGCGCCTGGGCCGCCGCCTCGTTGACGACACGCTTTTCCTCAGGTGTCAGGCTGTCGCCGTTCAGGTAGCGGTCGGCAAGACTGTCCGGCAGTGTCAGATAACCGAGTGTGCACAGCATGGCCGAGATTCCCTGCTCCAGGGAGGGTTTCGATCCGAGCGCCTTGTTGACCATGCGCGTCCACCGTTGAATGAGCGAGGCCCTGAGATGTGCGTGGGGGCGGGACATGGCGACAATCTCGACCAGCATCTTGATGCTGCCCGACAGGGTCTGTTCGAGCAGTTCGCGCTCCGCGACCATGGCCTGATGATGATCGATCCCCGCTTCGATGACCTTTTTCAGATCCTCGGAATCGCAAGGTTTCGTCACGAAGCGGAAGATGCGGCCGTCGTTCACGGCGCTCACCGCCGTTTGTTGGTCGTTGTTGCCCGTCAGCATGACCCGCGTGGTCGACGGTGCTTTCCGGGCGATGATCCCGAGCAGCTTTATGCCGTCGACCCCCGGCATGTTCTGGTCGCTCACCACAACCGCGAACGGCCCGTTGGTCTGTATCTGCTTGAGGGCTTCCTGGGGACCGTCCGCGGTCGTCACGTCGACGAATTTCCGCAGGACCCGGCTTGCCGCGTGAAGGACGTGAACTTCGTCGTCCACCAGAAGGACTTTGCGGTTCTCGCTCATGTGACTGCCTCGCTCGATAGGGTCTGGAATTCTTGCGCGGCGATGGCGCCCGCGATCAGTTTCGGCCAGTGTTCCTGGGGAGCTTGCGCATTGGTTTCGGCAAGCCCGAGAAGCGTTTTTCTCAGAATTTCCGGCAGTCCGAGAAGAACCGTCAGAAAGGCGGCGCGCAACGCGGCCTGCGCAAGCGTGCCGGAGGCATCGACCGCGCTGCAGCGAAGCCCCAGGCCGACCACATAGGCCGCCGACAGCGAGTCGGGCTTTTGTGTCAGCTCGGCGCAGGCGTCCATCGTCGCCCTGGCCAGGCAATGCGCTTCCGTAACGGCAGCGTTTTCGCCCGCTTTCGCCCGGCTCTGCTGACCGAGCCTGCCGGCCTCGAGCAACTCCCGCAGCCTGTCTGCGCCCACATGCGAGACGGCCTTTCGGATGCTGCACGTCGGGAAGGGTTGCTTGAAATAGGCCGAGTTGCACAACTGCAGCATGCGCAGGGACAGGCTCGGGTCCTTGCGGACGATATCGGCGATCCGGTCCAGGCAAGGTTCCTCCTGTTCCAGATGCGCCTGCAGTTCGGTGACGATGCCCGGCGGGGTTCCGAGCCTGTCCAGCATCGACATCTCGACCGCGCCGTTTTCGAGCTGGTCGTGAAGCTGGGCATCGACGACATCACGAATGCCCGCCACGATGGCTTCCGGGGAGCAGGGTTTGGCAAGAAAACGGTGACTGCGCCCGACGATGCGGTAGATCTCGTCGGGCTTCGCTTCGCCCGACAGCACGAAGCGGATAATCTTCGGGTGATGTTCGGAGATCCACTCGAGCAGCCGGGTGCCGTCGACTTCCGGCATCTTCATGTCCGTCACGATGATGTCGACGGTCTCGCAGGTGATCACCCTGACCGCTTCGACGCCGCCCTGCGCGAAATGGAGATCCCATTCATCGCGGTATCGGCGAACATGCCGGCGCACCGCGCTCAGGATGTTCGGCTCGTCATCGACAAACAGGACGCTCACCTTTCTCGTCATCGCAGTTCTCACGCTCCTTCAGGGTTGTTGCGCGCGAAGATAGCGGGGACGGGAAGCTCTGCGTATCCCCAATTGGGGACGGTCCGCAGGCAAGCTCCTAACGGGACCGGATCAGAGCCGCCGGCGTTGTCAGGATCAGCTGCACCAGGTCGACCTGACGTCTCACGCCCAGTTTCTGGAAAATGCGTTTCAGGTAGGTCCGAGCGGTCTCCAGGGTCACATTGCAGTTCGTCGCCGCGTCCTCGACGGTTCCCCCGCTTGCGATGGTCTGGGCAAGCACCGCTTCAACACGGGTCAGGCCGAACAATTCGACAAGGCTGTCGACGGACGGCGGCACGGACCGGCCGGGAACGGTGAACATGATCGCTGCCCGACCCTGGCCCACCGGCGTGATCACCGCCATCAGCGGTTCGAAATCCTCCGGATCGGACACCGTGACGAACTTCGGCGACACGTCCATTTCCTCGGCGGCTTTTTTCACCGCCTCGCGGAATTCGGTGCGGGCCTGGGTCCCGGACACGTACACCGTGCCGTTCCTGTCGACCACGATGCCCCGGTGGGACTTCAGAACCTCATCGGCGCTTTCATTGAAATAGACGACCTTGCCGGCACCGTCGACGACCGCAACGGCGGGGGTCATGGCCGCAAGAGCCGCCGTCGCCATGTGGCCCGGTTGCTCCCGCCGGGCCGCCACCGCGGCCAGGGCCACCTCGATGGCCTCGATCAGGTTCTCCGACGCACAGGGCTTTGTCAGGAACCGGAACACCCCCGTTTCATTGATCGCATCGATCGCGGAGGCAAGGTCGGCGTTGCCGGTCAGCAACATGTATTCGGTGTCGTTCGAGCCTGTCTCGCGCATTCGGCCGATCATCTCGATGCCGTTCAATACCGGCATCCTGAGATCGCTGACGATCACGTCGAACCGCGTTTCTCTCGCAAGCTCGATTGCCGCGCGCGGATCGCTCTCGAAGCGCATGTCCCAGCGTTCCTGCTGCGGTCTCAGGACCCGCCGCAGGGAACTCAGCATCATCGCCTCGTCGTCAACGAAAAGAACAAGCTTCCTGTCACCACTCATCCCGCGACGTTAGCTTCACAAGGTAAGCAATTGTATAATGATCGACCTCTCCTGAACCGAAACCTGTTTGCCTGTGTTGCCGGCCTGTGTTGCCGGCCTGTTTTTACGGCCTGGGTTGACGGGACCCTGTCCGACCTGTTTTCGTTCCGTCTTTCCGGATTTCCGGCTTTCCGGAAAGCTGGAACGGTCTGCGGGAGTGGTCGGACAAGGTCCCATCAAGCTCGAGTGTTCTCAGTTGAGCCGATCACGGGTGGTCAGCACATAAGGCGAATTGTTCATTTTACCGAAGGACAGCGGCTTGCTGTAGAAGTACCCTTGGGCAACCTGATAGCCGATCGAGGCGAACAGGTCCCGCTGGCCGGATGTTTCGATCCCTTCCACGGTCAGGCGCGCATCCATCTGCTTCGCCAGCGCGCCGACCGTCCTGGCAACGTCCCGCGCCCGGTTGCTCTGCAGCGCCTTGGCGACGAAACTGCGATCGATCTTCAATTCGTTCCAGTCGAAGTCGGTCAGATAGGACAGCGCGGAATAGCCCGTGCCGAAATCGTCCAGCGAAATGGCGATACCGAGCCTCTTCAACCGGGTCAGCGTTTCGTAGACCGTTCTGCTGTCGCCGATAATGACCGATTCCGTGACTTCCAGCTTCAGCCGTCCCGGATCCAGGCCGGTCTCCAGAAGCACGCTCCTGGCGAATTCGGGCACATCGTCCTGAACGATCTGCAGGACGGACAGATTGACGGAAACACACGGGTTGCCGCGCATGGTCACTGCATCCTCGCAGGCCGTCTTCAGGATATGCCGGCCGATCTGCACAATGCCGCCGACCCGCTCGGATGCGGCGATGAATTCCGGCGGCGGGATCATGCCGAGTTCGGGGTGGTTCCAGCGCGCAAGTGCCTCCATACCGACCATCTTGCCGGTCCGCAGGTCGAATTGCGGCTGATAGACCGGGTAGATGTGATTGAATTCAATTGCCGACTGCAGCTCGTCCTCGATCTTTTTCTTGCGCAGCTGAGCCGCCCGCAAGGGCTGGGAATAGACCGCGACACCGTCGGCGCTTTCAGTGGCGGCCTCCTGCATGGCAAGGTCCGCCCGCAACAACAGGTCGCGCGCGCAGCCCACCGCCGGGCCGCCAAGCGCGACGCCCGCATGCCCCTGCAGACTGATACACATGTCGCCGCACTGTTTGGCCGCGCTGACGATCGCAAGCAGCATCAGCGCCAGAATGCGCAACTCGGTGACGGTCTCCACGCCCCGGACCAGCAGAGAGAATTCCGCCCCGCCGGTCCGCGCGATCATGTTGCGATGATGCAGCAACCCGGCATAGTCCGACAGGTCCTGGCCGAGCATCCCGATCACCCGATCTCCGAAACTGTAGCCGAACTGGACATTGAGATTGTTCAGGCCGCTGATTTTCAGAACAACCACGCCATAGCCCTGTGCCTCCGGCCGGTCCGTGAACGCTTCGTTGACCCGTTCCAGGAATGCTTCCCTGTTCTCCAGACCGGTAAGCGTGTCGGTATTGCACATCTGGCGAAACCGGATGTCGCTGCGTTCAAGCGCCCGCCGCTGCTGCCGGATACTCCAGCCCTGAAACAGGCTCACCAGCAGCAGCACCGGAATGACCAGAAGGATCGCGATCAGCAGCAGGAGCTGCCGGTCGGCCCGGTTGTCGAATGCTTCCTGGTTTTGCGCGGCAAGGGTCTCGATCCGGTCCCAGTCGACGGCATCGAACTTCTCGCCGGCGTCACCGATCCTCCCGGCAAGACCAACGACATCGGCCTTCGGGCCGGAATGTTCGAGAACTGCAACGTCCTCGCGGACCTTTTTCAGGTCATCGGCGATGCCTGACAGGAGGTCCCGGAGGTCGCCGTGAGGTGCCATGGGCAAAGGCGGTGCCTGGGCGGCCACGGCCTGAAAACCGTCCAGCGTCTTCTGGAAATGCTGCTGCGCTTCGCGGGCGCCATTGCGATTCGCGTCACCGGAGGCGGTCAGCAGGACAGACTGAAGGCTGGTCAGTTCGGACGGCGCATGGAACAGATAGGCCAAGGCCTGCTGACGCGCGTTTTGTGTCCTGAGCGCGTCGGTCGAGCTCAGGAAACCGAGTACACCGCCCAGCAACACAACGGCACCGATCCCGCAAATCAAAAGGGCTGCGCTTCCGGGCGCACCGGGAAGGAGATTTCTGCCGACCATGTTCATGTCTCCGCTGCTGCCCGAAAGGTCCTGAAGATCCTGCGTGGCATCGGCGGCTATATGCGCCTATCGTCTTCCGGACCGATATCCTCATTTGGGGACGATGTTTTCGAAGACCGGGCCGGCAGGCCTGTCCCGGCCCGACCGGTCTTCGAACATGAACCACGCCGGAGACCGGATCCGGTTCGTTCAACCGGGCAGCCATTGAAGAAAACCGCTTCGGATGGAATAACTTCAGTCAAATTCAATCGCATCATTTCGCGATACGTTGTGAAAGGAATGAAGGATGGGCAGAACTACCTGATCCCGGTGGATGCGGATTTGTGCACTCCAACGTCGATCGAGCGGGAAATAACGCAGCTGAAATCCATCATGACCGTCATGGAGGAGGTCCCGATCAGCCTCCTCTTCATCGATGCCTGCCGGAACAATCCGTTCGCCGAGAAATTCCGGAACTACGCGGCCATGTTCAAAAGCATCCCCGCCAGTCTCGCATTGAGTGGTGTTCCCGGGGAATTCTGCGGCCAGGTTGACGAATACGATGCCGGGCTGGTGCGCAAGGTGCAGGCGTCCATGAACGCGAAAGGCATCACTTCGGGCAAGCCGGACGGATCGCTCGGCCCCAATACCAGGAAAGCCATCAGGCGCACCGGCAAGGAGCTTCTCGGCCGGGACGTTGCCGGCATCAAACCGGACCTGCTGCTTGCACTGGGCCTGCCGGAAGAGGAGTTCAGGCAATACGTCCTGTGCCGGTGAGCCGGCGGCAAGGGCGCCTTTGAAGGCCCTTCCCCGTCAGCCCTCGCTTCGCGGCAAACGGATGGTGAAAGTGGTGCCCTCGCCCCAGGTGCTGTCGACCGAGATCTGGCCGCCATGGCCGACATTCACGATCTTGAAGACGATCGCCAGGCCCTGACCGGTACCCTTTCCCGGGGCTTTGGTCGTGAAAAACGGATCGAAAACACGGGTCCTGTCCGTATCCTTGATCCCGGTGCCGTTGTCCTGCACACGGATGACGACATTGTTCCGTTCCAGACCGGTCGAGATGCGGATTTTCCCGCCGCCGGCGGGGGCCCGTTCGGCGATCGCGTCGGTGGCGTTGCCGATCAGGTTCAGGATCAGCTGATGCAGGTCCCCCGCGTGGCCGAGCAAGCCCGGAAGATCGGGATCCAGCTCGTGCTCGACCTCGGCAATGTTTTTCCAGCTGTTGCGGGTAACGGACAGGGTGGTGTCGATCACCGCGTTCAGATCCACCGGCGTCATTTCCGTGTCGCCGGGATGCGAGAACTCGCGGATGGCGGACACGATCGAGGCAACCTGTTTCAGTCCGTGAAGGGATTGCGCGATTGCCGAGGGGGTTTCCTCCAGCAGGTAATCGATGTCGAGTTCCGCGCGCTTGCCGGCCAGGGTCGCCGCCAGCTGCTCTCGGCTGACCGGCTCCCCCTCCGCTGCCAGCGCGCCGTCGACAGCGCCGAGAAACGCGCCGACGGCCCCGCACACTTCCTGAAGGAAACTGACGTTGTCGCCGATATACTGGATCGGCGTGTTGATCTCATGCGCGACGCCGCTGGCGAGCGTGCCCAGCGCTTCCATCTTCTGCGCTTGAACAAGGCTGCGTTCCAGAACCTTCTTTTCCTCCTTGGCGGCAAGATGCCGCCGAATGTCGAGAATGATCCAGAGCCTGAGGTCATTGTATCCTATGAGCGAACAGGAGATCCTGACCGGAATCTCTTCGCCGGACGCCTGCCTGGCAAATCCCTCTACGGTGCTGTCATCGATCTCCGGCTGCGCCCCGGCACGTGCCCGGACCCAGTCCAGAAAGCCGGCGGATCCCGAAAGCAGGTCCGGCAGCGACTGGCCCGGCGCAGCTCCGTCCGGCAAGGCGAACAGCCCCCGTGCGACCGGATTCAGGCGTTCGACCTCAAGCGCGCTGTTGGTCAGGATGAGTGCGGCGGGACGTGCATCGAAAACGGCGCCAAGGACCGCGCGCTCGCGGCCGATCAGTTCGGCCTGCTCCGCGACGTCCTGATTGGCCTGAAAGAGCTCGAGGCTCTTTTTCTCCAGCAGCCCTTCCGCGGCCAGGCGGGCTTGTTTCTCACGGGCGAGGCGGCGCTCCAGGGCTTCATAGGAAAGCTGCTCCAGGGTCATCTCCTCCTGAGCGTGAACCGCGCGACCTGATCGCCGTCTTCATCGGGCAGATCGGTGCGTTCCAGATCGACAGTCTCGCCGTAGTGCTCAATGGCCCCCAGCAGCAGGCCTTCCGCCAGATCGGCCATGTGCCGGCTGGAGCGGTACAGAAGCGAAAGCCTGGTTTCGCTTTCCAGAGTTGGCGCAAGACGCGGCAATTCGGCATCCGGGTAAAGCTTGAGCACATCCACGTGGATCTGGTGCTCAATGGCCTGAGCGAACTGGAAAATGTCGCTGCAGGACTGAAAGTAATTTGCATGGTTCCGGCTGAACGATTTCAGCAGGTATTTTCCGAAGGCAAGCAGCAGGTCCCGGACCGGGACCTCGGTGCGGGCACTCAGGTGCCCGACAAGCGCCTGCATTTCGGAGGCATCGTAATGGCCGACCCCGGTATACCCGCCTTCGTTCGGAAGGTCCGCATCGACAATTATTGTCTCGGTCATGTTCGGACCGAAGGTTTCATCCACCAGTCCGAAAAATTCGTTGAAGACAATTCCCTTCATTGCCAGCTCTCCAGCATTGTTTCGAGGGAAATTATCACGCACAGGTGAACGGAACCTATCCCCGTTTGGGAACCCTGTTTCAGGTCGCCGCAGCCAGCTGTTCCGGTTTCCGGTTCATGATCGACAGGGCCGCGCACATCATCAGCGGGCCCACGCCCTTTGAATCGTCATCGACGACCGGCTCGCTGAGGTAGTAGCCGGATGTCCCGTCCCGGTAAGTCCCCTCGAAACCGCCAAGACCCGCGACCTCGCAGATGCCCGTCATGTACTGCCTGCCGTCGCTGTCCGTCTTGACGGCCCGTTTACACAGCCGGGAAAAGAGGTCCTCATGGATCGGTGCCATCAGTCCGAGCATCTGCGCCCGTTCCAGGGCATAGACAAACATCGCCGACGCGGACATTTCCGGATAGTTGCTGGCAAGGTCGGGCGCATCGATCACCTGGAGCCACAGGCCGGAGGACGTCTGCAGTTCGAGAATCCGTTTCATGAGGGCGGTCGTTTCCACTTCCAGCGGCGAAAACGCCTCCGGGCCGACCAGGTCGGCAACGTCGACCAGACACATGGCCAGCCAGCCGAGCGCGCGGGCCCAGTGCGCCCTGGAACGACCGGTCTCGCGGTCGGCCCATTTCTGCTGCCGGGCTTCGTCGACACCATGCGCGTAGAGCCCGGTTTCAGGCACGAAGGTTTCCCTGAGCGCCGTCTTGATCTGCGCAAGCGCGTCCGTCACCAGCTCCTGCCGGCCACTCACATGCGCGTAGCCGATCTGAAAGGGGGCGGCCATGTAGAGACCATCCAGCCAGATCTGCCAGGGGTAGCGGAGCTTGTGCCAGTAGACGCCCGACCGGGTCCTGGGCTGGGAGGCCAGTTGCGCGGCAAGAAGCTCCGCGCAGCGCATGTATTTCGCATTGCCGGTCAGCGCGTGAAGATACAGCAGCGTGCCGCCGGACTTCACGTTGTCGATATTGTATTCGGACAGGTTGTAGCCCGCGAGCCGGGGGCCGGAGAGGATCTGCCGATCGGCGAGGCGTTTGACATGGGCAAGCCAGCGGTCCTCGCCGGTCACCATGTGAAGCAGTTCCAGGCCCCTGTAGATCAGGCCGTCCTCATAGCACCAGTTGCCGCCCTTGTAAGGCTTGTAGGCCGCCGCGTAGTGGTCGAAAAACTCAGTCAGCATCAAGAGGGTCCCCGTCGATTATGCTTACGCTGCCGGTGACTTCGGCAAATTCGGAAACAAGACGCGCGTGGCGGCAGGCCGCGACACCGGCCGCCATGAGTGGAACACCGGCCTCCGCTTGCGGATCGAAACTCACCTGCATGTTCTCGATGCGAATGCCGGCAAACGGGGCTTCGGGCAGTCCCAGCAGGGCGACCGCGGCAAGCTGAACGTTCAACGCCACGACATTCGCGATGGTGATGTCCTCGACACACGGCGTGCTGCTGGTCACTTTTCCCGGAAGGCGGGACTGGACCTGATCGCTCATGCCGTCAGCGTCGCAGAAATAGAAGGCATTGGCGGAGACTGCTGTCGCGACCCGGTCCATCGAGACATCGGACATCACAACGCGCGCCACCTTGCCGCCCCGGCCCCGGCGCGTCTTGATGCGCAATCCGCGGTCGGTGCCGAAAAAGTGGCAGTTCCTGATCGAGACATCGGTGATCTCGCCGCTCATTTCAGAGCCCAGCACGACCGCGCCATGGCCCCGTTCCATGAGGCAATGCGAGACGGTGAGGTTTCGTGTCGGGGCGAGATGATCGGTGCGCGCACCGTGCCGCTTGCCCGCTTTCACCGCGATGCAGTCATCGCCGACGGAAAAATGAAGTCCCGTCAGAGAAACGTTCTCGCAACTCTCCGGGTTGAGACCATCCGTGTTCGGGCTGTCCGGCGGATTGACGATCTTCAGGGCCGCGGCCACGACATTGCGGCAGCAATAGGGATGGATTGTCCACGACGGGGCGTTGCGCACCGTCAATCCGGTCAGCTCGACATCGCTGCAATGGGCCAGGAAAACCGTCCGGGGCCTGCGGGCATCGCGGCGCGTTTCCTTGGGCCAGCGCCACCAGTCCCCCCTGTCGCCGCCGCCATCGAGAATGCCCTCCCCCGTCAGCGTGACGTTGGCACACCCGATCGCGTTGACGAGCGCGGCGAAGCTTTTTTCCGGAAGTCCTTCCCAGGTGCCGATGACCCGCCCCGCGTCGTCCCTTTCCGGCAGGATCGGCCATTCACGCCAGTCGCTGACTGCCGCAAGTTCAGCGCCTTTCCGCAAGTAGACCGTCATGCGCGACTGCAGGAAAAGCGGTCCCGTGCAAAACCTGCCGGCAGGAACCACAAGGGTGCCGCCGGGCGGCAACGCGTCGATGGCGCGCTGAAGGGAACCGGCATTGTCCGGAACGCCGGGATCGGCCCCGAAATCGGTAATGTCGACTTGGCCGGAACAGGGCCGCGTGGTGAAGGTCACCTCGCCCTGCGCGGTTGCCAGCGTGTAGGTCGTATCGGGATCGAGCCCGTCAAGCTGAAGCACCGTCCTGTCGGCGGCACTGGCGTGGACCGTGACGCCGTCTTCGGACGTCACGGCATAGGGGACCGTCTCGGGCAGCCAGAAAGCCGCGCCGTCAGGTGCAAGAAGCAGCGTCGCGGTCCGCGAGGACCGTGCGATGAGGGACATGTGCATGGAAAAGGACACTTCGTTTGAAGCCTGGCGGCCGGGCACTCCGGCCGCCAGGCAGTCAGTCGGTCACCCGGTCAGGAACGGTAGTCTTCGATGGCTTCATTGACGCCGTCGATGATTTCCTGTGCCGCTTCGGCAGCTTCGAGCCGGCCGTAGGCGTACATTTCCAACGTGTCCAGGAAGACGGTGCGCACATCCGGGTGCTCGTTGAGCGGCGACACCGTCGGCCCCGTGCTTTCCATGATGATGGCGTTGGCGGCCGCCAGTTCGGGACGGATGTTGCCGGCTTCCGAAAGCTGGCTCGCCGCGGCTTTCGACGCCGGCAGGCCACGGGTGGTGCCGAGAGCAGAAATCCCCTCCGGTTCGTTCAGCAGGCAGTTGAGGATCTGCGCCGCCGCCTCCTTGTTCTCCGACCGTTTGGAGATCGAGAACATCATGGACGGCTTGCGGTAGACCCCTTCCGTGACGGCTCCATCTTCCTTCAGGAGTTTCACCGGAACAAGTTCCTGGCCTTCCTGCAGCGGGTCGGAATACTTGAAGAAGGTGGAATCCCATTCATAGGATCCCGCAATCCGGCCGTCGGTCCATTCCGGCTTTTCATAAAGCCGCGCGTTGCCGGCCGCGTTTGCGGCCTCCTGGGTCATGGTGACACCGGTTTCCATCATCCTGCCGTAGAACTCGATGGCCCTGGTCAGCTCTTTGGGTGTCCAGGCCACGGTGACCGTTTCGGGATCGATCAGGTCCTTGCCCGTCATCTGGGTGGTCTGCAGGGACACCAGCAGCGCCGCGGTTTCCGCGATGGCATTCATCGGGAAATATGCGTCGCCGAGCTTCTCGCGGATCTGCGTTGCCGCCGTGAAGAGTTCGTCCCAGTTCGTCGGCAGCGCCACACCGGCCTTGTCGAAGGTGGTCTTGTTGAAGAAGAACACCCGCCCCGTCGTGGAGACCGGCAGGCCGTTGAGGTGGCCGTTCACCGTGGTGGAGGCAAGTTGCCCGTCCGTCCAGTTGTCCAGCTCAAGCGTGCCGGACAGGTCGTTGAGATCCGCGAACCCATCCCCGTTGGCGGAAAACAGCGGCAGCCAGGGCCAGTTGATCTGCATGATGTCGGCTTCGGTACCGCCGGCGATCTGGGTCGTGACCTTTTCCAGATGTCCGGACCAGCCGGTGAATTCCGGCTTGATCGTGTGGCCGTGCTTCTCGCCGCAGACCTTCAGGGCCGCCTGCGTCGCTTCGTGGCGGCTGTCGCCGCCCCACCAGCTCATGCGCAGTTCGGCGGCATTGGCGCTGAACCCGAAACTCGTGATCGATGTTGCTGCCAGCAACACGCTCAGGCTCTGTTTCAATCGTGTCATTTCATCCTCCCATGACAGAATTTTTCGGGGTTATCCGAGCGAGATGTTTTCTTCGCTGTACCGGTCGAAAAGATGAACCTTCGCTCCGGTGGGTTTGACCGCGACACGATCGCCGCGTCGTGGCATGGCGTCGAGGTGATCGCTGGGGACCACCGCGACGAAATCGGCATCCGCCGCCCTCAAATGGACATTGATTTCATGGCCGAGAAACTCGACTGCGGTGACCTCGCCCTGCAGGGCGTTATCGGTTCCCGGCGTGAGCAGTTGCAGATGCTGCGGCCGGATGCCGAGCTTGACCGGCCCTTCGGTCAAGCTCAGCCGGTCGGCGAGACCGGTCTCAATGCTGATCGTCTGGTCACCGACGGTCAGATGCGGCACGTCCTGTGTCGTCAGCACCGCGTCGACAAGGTTCATCTCCGGCATGCCGATGAAGCCCGCGACAAAGGCATTCGCCGGCCTCTGGTAGAGCGTTGTCGGATCGGCGACCTGCATGATGTGCCCTTCGCGCATGACGCAGATGCGGTCCCCCATCGTCATGGCTTCCACCTGGTCATGGGTAACGTAGACGACCGTGGCCGGGCGGCCCTCGGCCCTGAGCCGCTTGTGCAGATCGGTGATCCTGACCCGCATCGACGCGCGCAGTTTCGCGTCCAGGTTCGACAGCGGCTCATCGAACAGAAACACCTCGGGCTGCTTGATCAGCGCCCGGCCGACGGCCACGCGCTGCGCCTGTCCGCCCGAAAGCTGCTTGGGCAGGCGTTCCAGCAGCTCCTCGATTTCAAGCACCCTGGAAACATCTCCGGTCGCACCCGCGATTTCCTGTTTCGGCCGCCTCTTGAGACGCAAGCCGAACGACAGGTTGCTGCGGACCTTCAAGTGCGGATAGAGCGCGTAGTTCTGGAACACCATCGCGATCCCGCGCTTGCCGGGAACAACGTCGTTGACAAGCCGGTCGCCGATGCGGATCTCCCCTCCGGTGATGGTTTCCAGGCCCGCGATCATCCGCAGGGTCGTCGACTTGGCACAGCCGGACGGGCCGACCAGCACCATGAACTCGCCTTCCGCCACGGTCAGGTCGATGCCGTGGACCGCCTTGAAGCCGCCGCCATAGGTCTTTTCGACCGATTTGAGTTGAAGCTCAGCCATTAGCCTTTGACCCCTCCGGTGGAGATCCCCTCGATGAAGTATTTCTGGGCGATGAAGAACACCACCAGCGACGGCGCCAGCGTGAGCACAGACATTGCCAGGATCTGGTTCCAGTCGAACGCCTCGGTGGTGTCGATGGACAATTTGAGCGCCAGGCTGACCGGGTAGTTTTCGACCGACGAGATGTAGATCAGCGGCCCGAGGAAGTCGTTCATGGTCCACATGAACTGAAACAGGCAGACCGAAATGATCGCCGGCATCAGCAGCGGCACCACGATATAGACCAGCGTCTGCAGCGTGTTCGCCCCGTCGACCCGCGCGGCTTCCTCCATGTCGCGCGGGATCGCGCGCAGGAACTGGATCAGCATGAACACGAAGAACGCATCTCCGGCAACGGCGGACGGCACCCACAGGGGCAGGAAGCTGTCCAGCCAGCCGATGTCCCGAAACAGCAGGTACTGCGGGATCCGGGTGACCACATTCGGCAGGAGAAGCGTCGCGATCACAGTCGCGAACAGGATCTTCTTGCCGGGAAAGTCGAACCGGGCAAAGCCGTAGGCGACCAGCGTGCAGGAAATCGCGGTTCCGATGACCTTGGGCGTGATGATCAGGAACGTGTTCCAGAAGAACCGGGCGAAGGTGTAGGGCGTCGAGGTTTCCCAGCCGTTGATGTAGCCCGACAGCGTCGGCTGATCCGGCCAGAAGGACGGACTGGCGAAGATTTCCGCGTTGGTCTTGAACGACGCGCCGATCAGCCAGATCAGCGGATACAGCATGACCAGCCCGACGATGGTCAGGACCGAATAGCGAAGGACACTCGAAACCAGACGGCGGCGGCGCAGCTTGATGTTGATGGCCGTTGCCGGTTCGTCGCCGCGCACCGCCCTGCCTGTGTTGAAATCGACGGATGACGTCATGATCAGCTCCTCCTGTCGCCGGCGTAATAGACCCACTTCCTGGAGGACCAGAAGGCGACGACGGTCAGAACCATGATGATGACGAACAGAACCCAGGCGATCGCGGAGGCATAGCCCATGTCGAAACTCTTGAACGCCTTGTCGTAGATGTAGAGCGGCAGCAGGTAGGTCGACTTCAACGGCCCGCCCCCGGTGATGATGTAGGGCCCGTTGAACTCCTGAAACGCCTGCACGGTCTGCATGATCAGGTTGAAGAAGATCACCGGCGTGATCAGCGGCAGCGTGATGTAGCGGAACAGGTGCCAGTGGTTGGCTCCGTCGATCGAGGCGGCTTCGTACAGGGACTTGTCGACCGACTGGAGCGCGGCGAGAAAGATCACCATTGCGGAGCCGAACTGCCAGCATCTCAGCATCGTGATGGTGATCAGGGCGTTCTGCGGATCGCCGAACCAGTTGATCGGCTCGATGCCGACGGCGCCAAGGATCATGTTGACGAGCCCGGCTTCGGCGAAGATGTAGCGCCACAGAACCGCGATCGCGATCGAGCCTCCCAGAATGGACGGCACGTAGTAGGCCGTGCGGAACAGGTTGATCGCCTTCAGCCGGTAATTGAGGATCACCGCGATCAACAGCGCGAACACCAGCTTGATCGGCACGGTCAGGAACACGTAGAGCAGCGTCACGCTCAGGGACCTTTCAAAGGTCCGGTCCCGCGTCAGGAGCTTGGTGTAATTGTCGAGACCCGTCCATTTCGGCGAGGACAACAGGTCATAGTCGGTAAAGCTCAGGTAGAAGGACGCGACGAAGGGAAACGCCGTGAACAGGAGCAGGCCGGCGACATAGGGCGCAACGTAAAAATAGCCGAGATATCTGCTGTCCCCTCCCATCATGCGGTCTCCGCCGGGTTTGCCGTCTCGGCGGAAACCCGGATCACCGGTGCAGAACGGGTATCATGGCGCAGCCCGGAAACCGGCATCGGATCTGCAGTTTCGGCGGCCGGGACGTGACCGCCTGCCCTTTCGCCGGAGCGGAGAGCCAGTCCGGACTTTGAATATTCGAAATATTTCATGTCTTTTCGCAAAATAGCACCAGACGACCGGTGACAGGCATTGCCGCCACGGTGCGCGAATGGCACATTCTCCCCCCAGAACAGGCGGCATTTCGTGAAAATGCCTGCCGTTTCAGTTTTCATTGTAGCGTTCACGATCAGCAACCCGAATGAAGGCTAACAAACAATAACATGGAGAAAACCGAACAAAATCCCTTTTACCGGATTCCGGTGCAGGCCTTTTCGCTGCGCCTGGCCCGCACCCCCATTCGCATGCAGCACTCGCCCAGCTGGCGGATCGACAAGGTCAACCCGGTCCACGATCTGGTTTTCTGTCTGACGGGCAACGCGCAATACACGATCGGCGCGGAAAGCATTGCCCTCAAGGAGGGCGAAGCAATTCTGATCCATGCAAGAGAGCGGTTTCGGGGCGTCAATACGGGCAGGGAGGACTACACCGGGGTCGCCCAGCACTTCACTCTTGACCTGTTCGGACGCGCCGACCTTGTCGACCAGATGACGCTTGACCGCAAGGTCGTGCTCAGCAACTGGCCGGTGCTGCGGCCGCTGGTCCGGCACTACCGCGAAACGGCCGCCACCACCAGCCCGACGCTTGTCCAGCATCACCAGTTCATGGTGATGCTGCTCGCCTTTCTGGACGACGCTTTCCTGGGATGGCGGGAGGAGGTCGAGCTGCTCGCGAACCAGGGGCAGCTTTCCCTGCAGATCATGTTGCTTGCCTCGAAACTCGCCGCGGACCCGCTCAATGACGGCGGGCTGGAGCAGGCGCTCGCCGAAGTGCCCTACAACCGCGACTATTTCCGGCGGGCCTTCCGGGACCGCATCGGCATGACCCCGCAAAAGTACCTTGAGCTGAAACGCATGGAATACGCGGTTCACCGGCTCGGGCTGGGTCAGACCGTCAAGGAAACCGCGGCTGAACTGGGATACTCGGACCCCTATTTCTTCAGCCGCATGTTCAAGCAGTATATCGGCGCCAGCCCGTCGAGCTACCGGCTGAAGCAGACCGCCAGGTCCAGATACAGATACGTGGAGTGAGGGGGCGCCGCCGCCCCTTCAACACCGCGCGGCGTGGCCCAGTCCCGCGATGACGCCGCGAAGTTCCGCAAGGCCGCGCAGGCGTCCCACCAGCGGATATCCCGGATGCGTGTCCCGGGTGCCGTCATCCAGCAGTTCATGGCCGTGGTCGGGCCGGAAGACGATGCTGTCATCCGCGCGTCCCTGCTCCCGCCTGCGCGCCTCTTCACCAAGCAATGCCGCGATCAATGCGGGCATGTCCGTATCGCCGCCCAGATGCGCGGCTTCCTCGAACGAGCCGTCCGGATCCTTGGCCACATTGCGCAGATGGGCGAAATGGATCCGGTCGGCAAATCTCGCTGCGATTGCCGGCACGTCGTTGGCCGGATTGGCCCCGAGAGATCCGGCACAGAGCGTCAGACCGTTGGCCCGGCTGTTGTTTGCCGACAGGATCCAGCCGATATCCTCCCCATCGCAGACGATGCGGGGCAGTCCGAGAATGTCGCGCGGCGGGTCGTCCGCATGGATGGCGAAGCGCAGACCGAGGTCTTCCGCCGCCGGGACGACCTCCTCCAGGAAGCGCTTGAGATTGCGTCTCAGCGTGTCCCGGTCGATGCCGTCATAGCGGGCAAGCGCGTCGCGCAGGGCGGCGATGCCGTAGCGGTCGAACGCCCCCGGCAAGCCCGCCATGATCGCGGTGTGAAGCCGGTCGAACTCTTCCTGCGTCGCCGCTTCGTGCCAGGCCCGGGCAGCGGCGACGGTCTCCGCCGGATAATCCGCTTCCGCTCCCTTGCGCTTGACCATCAGGATTTCAAAAGCCGCCATTTTGGTGAGCGAAAACCGCAGACAGGTGCCGCCTCGGGTCGCCGGGGCGGCCAGGTCCGTCCGCGTCCAGTCGAGCAGCGGCATGAAATTGTAACAGATGACCTTGATGCCTTCCGCGGCAAGATTGGCCATGGACTGCCGGTAGTTCGCGAACAGTCCGGCGAGATCCCCCTCGCCGCGCTTGATCGCTTCGTGGACCGGCAGGCTTTCGACCACCGTCCAGTCGAACCCCGCGGACCGGATCCGGTCCCGTGTCCCGGCAACAGACTGTCGCGGCCAGACCTCGCCATAGGGAATTTCGTGCAAGGCGGTGACGATGGCGGCGGCCCCCGTCTGCGCGATTTCATTCAGGGAGATCCGGTCGTAGGCTCCGTACCATCGCCAGCCTTCGATCATTCCAGACCCTCGAGCGTGGCCTGCACACCGTTTTCCCGCAGGCTCCCGCAGGCGCTGATCAGACCGGGCCGAAGTGCACCGGCCAGGCCGGGTTCGAAGATTTCGGTGACGCCCAGAAGAGCCTCGACCCCGCCGGCCGTGTCCTTGGCCGCCTCCGACAGCGCATGCAGGCGCTCCGCCAGCGGGTCGCGCACGTCGATCGGCCGGCCGCCGAGATCCGTGCCGCTCACATAAATCATCCAGGCCGCCACGGCGGTCGTCAGGCCCGGTGAGCTGCGCCCGGCCGCCAGATTGTCCGAAAGCGTCCCGAGAATGCGCTGCGGCAGCTTCTGGCTGCCGTCCATGGCGATCTGCCAGGTGCGGTGCCGGATACCCGGATTGGCATAACGGGCGAAAAGCGCGTCGGCATAGTTGGTCAGATCGACCCCCGGCGGCGCCTGGAACGAGGGAATGATCTCGGCCCGCCACAGGGCTTTCACGAACCGCTCGAACACCGGATCCGCAACCGTCTCAGCAATGGTTTCATGTCCGGCCAGATAGCCGAGATAGGCCAGAGAGGAATGCGTGCCGTTGAGCATGCGCAGTTTCATATGCTCATACGGGGTCACATTCGCGACGAGTTCCACACCGACAGCGCCCAGATCCGGCCGCGCATCGGCGCCGTAAGCGGCAACAAAATCGTCCTCGATCACCCATTGCCGAAACGGCTCGTGCAGGACCGGCGCTGCATCCATCACACCGGTCTTGCCCGCGAGAGCGTCCACGTCTTCCGGTTTGGTGGCCGGCACGATGCGGTCGACCATTGTGGCGGGAAATTTCCCCTCGCTTTCGATCCAGACCGCGAGGTCCGGATCGATCGCCTGCGCGAATTCAAGGACGATGCCGCGCACCAGCCGGCCGTTTTCAGGCAGGTTGTCGCAGGTCAGGACGGTAAAGGGCGGCAGTCCGGCCGCCTTGCGCCGGGCCAGTGCGCGCACCAGATATCCCGGAGCGGAAACGGGCACGGGATTGACCAGATCCGCCCTGATGTCGGCATGCTCAAGGTTCAGCCGCCCGGTGGCCGGGTCGTGGCAATAGCCCTTTTCCGTAACGGTCAGGCTGACGATCCGGATGGCCGGATCCGCCATCGCGACCAGCACCGCCTCCGGGTTTTCCGGCGCGACCAGAACATCGACCACGGATTCCACCTGGCGCAGCGTCTCGCCGTCCGGACCCAGTTCCTGGGCGGTATAGACGAAGTCCTGCGGCGCAAGCTGGTCATGCATGCGCGGGCTCTTCAGGCTGACGCCGATGATGCCCCAATCGCCGCCGGATCTGGCCATGGCCTCTTGAATATAGAGCGCGCCAAAGGCCCTGAAGAAGGCCCCCAGGCCCAGGTGAACGATACCGGCCTTCGGCGCCGGATTTATCTTGCGGAACAGGCGGGGAAGATCAGCGGGCAAGCCAGCCTCCATCGACGTTGAGCACGGTGCCGTGAATGTATTTCGCCGCCGGCGAGGCGAGGAACACGGCCGCCTCCCCGATATCGCCGGCCTCACCCCAGCGGCCTGCCGGAATACGTTCCAGGATCTGCCGGTTTCGGTCCGGATCGTTCCTGAGGGCCTCGGTGTTGTTGGTTGCGATATAACCCGGTGCGATGGCGTTGACGTTGATGCCCTTCGCCGCCCACTCGTTGGCCAGCAGCTTGGTGATGCCGGCAACGCCATGCTTGGAGGCGGTGTAGGACGGCACCCGGATGCCGCCCTGGAAGGAGAGCAACGAGGCGATGTTCACGATCGCGCCCGGACGCTCCGCATTCAGCGCGGCTTTTCCGAACGCCTGACAGGTGAAGAACACGGCCTTCAGGTTGACGTCCATGACCGCGTCCCAGTCGGCCTCGGTGAAGTCGACGGAATCGGCCCGGCGGATGATCCCGGCATTGTTCACCAGGATATCGATTGCCTCGTTCTCGAACAGTGGCGCGGCCGCCATCGGGTCGGCGAAATCCACCGCCACGTGGCGCCCCTTGTCGATCTTTGAAAGCGTGTCGTCACAATCCCGGCGCGCAGCGCAAAGCACCTCCGCACCGGCGGCACCCATGGCGATCGCGATCGCCTGGCCGATGCCCGTATTGGCACCGGTCACGAGGGCCCGCTTGCCCTGAAGCGAAAATGCGTTCATCGCAGATCCCCCATGGCAACCATGTCCATGTCCGTGAAATCGACGTTGTCACCGGCCATGGCCCAGCAGAAGGTATAGGCCCCCGTGCCGGCGCCGCAGTGGATAGACCATGGCGGCGAGATCACGGCCTCCTCGTTGGCCATCACCAGGTGCCGGGTTTCCTCGGGCTTGCCCATGAAATGGAACACGCGCTGGTCGGGACCCAGTTCGAAATAAAGATAAGCCTCCATGCGCCGGTCATGCACGTGGGCGGGCATGGTGTTCCAGACCGATCCCGGCGCGAACTGGGTATAGCCCATCAGCAACTGGCAGCTCTCGGCGACATCCGGATGCAGGAACTGCAGGATGACCCGCTCGTTGGAGGTTTCCGCCGAACCGAGTTCGACACGGCGCGCGTCCTTCACGGTGATCAGCTTTGTCGGACAGGCCCTGTGGGCCGGTGCGGACAGGATGTAGAACCGGCCCTTGCCGGAAAACGTCACCGGGCCCGACCCCATGCCGACGTAAAGCACGTCTCCCCGGGCGACCTCGTAACTCTTGCCGCCGGCACTCACGGTGCCGGTCTCGCCGATATTCAGGACACCGAGTTCTCGCCGGTCGAGCAGCGAGGCGGTCCCCGCTTCCTTGACCTGATCGAGAACCAGATCGCCGCCGGCCGGAACCGCGCCACCCAGGATCAGGCGGTCATAGTGGGTGTAGACAAGATTGATCTTGCCGTCCTCGAACAGGCCGTCCGCATGAAAGTGATCGCGCAGACCCTGGGTATCGAGGGACTTGGCCGTTTCCGGATCGATGGCATAGCGGGTTTCTACGTTTGGCATGAGACTTCTCCGGTCTGGAGTTGAGTTAAAGAAAATCGTCGCGGCGCGGCGTGAAAGTGTCGATCAGGGTGCCGGGCGTCAGGCAGACGCAGCCGTGGGTGGCCCCGGACGGGATGACGAAGCTGTCGCCCGCACCGACCTCGAATTCCTCGCCGTCGATCGAGAAGCGGAACGCGCCGCTCTCCACGTAGGTGGACTGGACATGCGGGTGATTGTGCAGCTTGCCTTCGGCCCCCTGTTCCTGAAAACGGAACGCCACCATCATCAGGTCGGCACTGTCCGAGAGCACCTGGCGGCGGATGCCGGGATCGGCAGAGACTTCGGGAAACGATTTTACGAACATGGCTTCACCTTCAGGTTCGTGACCTAGTGGAACAGGGACGGCAGCCAGAGTGACAGTGCCGGAACATAAGTGACCAGGAGCAGCGTGAAAACAGCCGCACCATAGAAGGGCCAGATCGTCCGCACCGCATCCCAGACGGAAATGCGACCGACGGCACAGCCGACGAAAAGAACCGTGCCCACCGGCGGTGTGCACAGGCCGATGCCGAGATTGAGCACCAGGATGACACCGAAATGGACGGGATCGACACCGAAGGCGGTGGCGACCGGCAGGAAGATCGGCGTAGTGATCACGATCAGGGGCGACATGTCCATGAAGGTGCCGAGAAACAAGAGCATAATGTTGATCATCAACAGGATGACCAGCGGGTTCTCCGACACGCTCTTCATGAACACGACCAGTTCCGCCGGGATCTTCAGGAACGCCAGCAGCCAGCCGAAGGCGGCCGCACAGCCGATGACAAGCAGCACCATCGCCGTGGTCCTGACCGCCGCCTTTGTCGCTCCGACGAATTCCGGCCAGTGCATGGTGCGATAGGCAAGCGTTGTCACCAGCAAGGCATAGACGGCAGCGATGCAGGAGCTTTCGGAGGCGGTGAACACGCCCGAGCGCACGCCGCCGAAAATGATGCCGATCAGGAGAAGCCCCGGAATGGCGTTGACGAACAGGGTGCCGAGTGCGGCCATGCCGGGAAAGCGTTCCGTCGGATAGCCTGCCCGTCTGGCGACGAACCAGGCGGTGATCATCAGGGACGCGGCCAGCAACAGGCCCGGCAGAATACCCGCGGTGAAGAGGTCGGCGATGGACAGCCGTCCGCCTGCAGAGATCGAGTAGATGATCATGTTGTGGGACGGCGGCAGCATCAGCGCGATGATCGACGACATCACGGTGATGTTGACGCCGTATTCGACGGAATAGCCTTTTTCCTTCATTTGCGGAATCATCAGCCCGCCGATGGCGGTCGCATCGGCCGCGGCCGACCCGGATATGCCGCCGAACAGCACCGAGGCGGTGATGTTGACCTGCCCGAGACCGCCACGCAGATGTCCGACCACCGCCCCTGCCAGGGCGACCAGGCGGCGGGCAATGTCGCCGCGCACCATCAGTTCGCCGGCAAAGATGAAGAACGGAATAGCCATCAGCGCGAACACCGAGACGCCGGAATTCAGGCGCTGGAAGACGATGACCGGCGGCAGGTCCATGTAAAGCACGGTCGCAAGCGAAGCCGCGCCGAGGCAGAAGGCGACGGGCGTGCCGATCAGCAGGAGAATCGTGAAAGTGCCGAAAAGGATCAGGGGTTCCAACTCACGCCTCCTCAGGTTCGGTTTCGCCGAAGCGCGCGGTCGGCAGCCCGGCGGCGCGCCGTAACAGGCGTTCGATTGAAAAGATGAAGACCAGGCAGCCACCAACGACCAGCGGCAGGAAGTCGACCGCTCCGGAAACGCCGAGCGAAGGCAGTTTCACCTCCCAGGCGGACAGGGCCAGCTCTGCACCGTACCACGCCATGCCGGCCCCGAAGGCGGTCACGACAAGGTCGGAAATGCTGAACAGGATCAGCTTCGTCCCCTGGGGCAGAAAATACAGCAGCACGTCGAAACTGAGATGATAGCCTTCCCGGATACCGACAGCAGCCCCGAGAAAGATGAACCAGCCCATGAGGATAACGGAAGCCGGTTCGGACCAGACCAGACTGTCGTTCATCACGTAGCGCATGAACACCTGCGCGGTGATGAAAACGGTCATCAGAACGAGGCCGCCTCCGGCAAGCCAGAGGGCTGCCGTGGAGACGTGGCGCATCACTTGCGCGGTGAGGATCAGGTGAGGTTGCACGTCGGAATCCTGAAAAAGAACCTGCGGCCGGAACCGGCCGCAGGTGAGAGATGATCAGTTGGTCGCGCGGATACGGGCGACCAGGTCTTTCAGCTTGTCCGATGTGACGTGCTTTTCGTAAACGCTGTCCATGGCTGCCATGAACGGCTCCTTGTCGATTTCGGTGATGACCTCGACACCGGCCGCGCGGACCTTTTCCTCGGACGCCTTTTCACGGGCTTGCCACTGTTCACGCATCACCGGCACGGAGTCCCTCGCCGCCTGACGGACCGCAGCCTGATCTTCGGCCGACAACCCGTCCCAGGACTTTTTGGACATCACCAGAACTTCCGGAACGATCAGGTGTTCGTCCAGGGTGTAGTAGCCGGCAACCTCGAAGTGACCGGAAGACTCGTAGGAGGGCCAGTTGTTTTCGGCACCGTCGATGACGCCCGTCTGAATCGACGAGTAGACTTCGCCGTAAGGCATCGGGGTCGCGTTGGCGCCAAGAGCGGACATCATGTCGACGAAGATGTCGGACTGCATGACCCGCACCTTCATGCCATCAAGGTCTTCAATCGATTTAATCGGCTTGACCTTGTTGTAGAAACTGCGGGATCCGCCATCGAAAAAGGCCAGGCCGACATAGCCGTGCGGTTCGAACGCGGCCAGGATGTCATCGCCGATCGGACCGTCCATGACGGTGTGCATGTGATCGACGCCCTTGAACACGTAAGGCAGCGAAACGACCTTGGTTTCCTCGACCAGATTGTTGAACGGACCCATGGACACGCGGTTCAGGTCGATAACGCCGAACTTGGTCTGTTCGATCGTGTCTTTTTCCTCGCCAAGCTGCGCGGAATGGAACACTTCAACGCAGATGCGGCCGTCGGTGCGCTCTTCCAGCAGCTTGCCCATGTGCTCCACCGCCGTGACGGTCGGATAGCCAGCCGGATGCGTGTCCGAAGATTTCAGTGTCACTTCACACGCGAACGCGGCGCTGGTAAGTGCGGCAGTCGCTAGCAGCGATGCCGTCAGGGTTTTCAGTACAGTCATTTCTTCCTCCCAAAATGGCTCATCAGAGCCGATAGGCTTGCTTCACAAGCCTGTAACTGAGGTCTTGTGCGACCTCATATGCCTCGTCCTCGTCGAGCCTCCCGGTTCTGACGAGGGATGCGAGGTATCCGCAGTCGACCCTGCGGGCCACATCGTGCCGGGCAGGGATCGAGGAGAAGGCGCGGGTGTCGTCGTTGAAGCCGACGGTGTTGTAGAACCCGGCCGTTTCGGTGGTCTGCTCCCGGAAACGGCGCATGCCTTCGGGACTGTCGTGGAACCACCACGCCGGACCCAGCTTGAGGGTTGGATAAACCCCTGCAAGCGGCGCCAGTTCGCGCGCATAGGCGGTTTCGTCCAGCGTGAACAGGATGATGGAGAGGTCCTTCTCCAGGCCGACGGCGTCGAGCATCGGCTTGAGCGCGCGCACATAGTCGGTCCGGGTCGGGATGTCGAAGCCCTTGTCCCGGCCGAAGCTGCTCAACACCTGCCCGGAATGATTGCGGAAGCTGCCCGGATGGATCTGCAGGACCAGGCCGTCGTCCAGGCTCATCCTTGCCATTTCGGTCAGCATGTGTCCGCGGAAGGCATCGGCTTCCTCCGGCGTGCAGGTGTCGCCGAGCGCTTTCTGGAACAGGTCCTCGGCCTTCGCCGCCGACAGGTTCTCGGTGCGGGCGTTGGGATGGCCATGGTCGGACGAGGTGGCGCCGAAGGACTTGAAATAGGCCCGCCGGGCCCGATGCGCCCTGAGGTAGCCCTGCCAGGTGGTCGCGTCTTCGCCGGCAAGCCCACCGAAAGTCTCGACATTCTCCGCAAAACCTTCAAACTCCGGATCGACCACGGCGTCCGGCCGGTAGGCGGTCACGACGCGGCCGCTCCAGCCGCTGTCGCGGGTCATGCGGTGCCATTTCAGGTCGTCCAGGGGCGATTCCGTCGTGGCGATGACTTCGATGTTGAACCGTTCGAACAAGGCACGCGGACGGAAGTCCGGGCGGGTCAGGCAATCGGCGATGTGGTCATAGGCCTCATCCGCCGTTTCCGCCGAAAGCCGCCCGGTCCAGCCGAAGACCTCCTGGAAGGAGTGGTCCAGCCACATGCGCGACGGCGTGGCGCGCAACAGATGGAAGTTCTCGGCAAAGACCCGCCAGATTTTCCGGCTGTCTGTTTCGCTCCAGCCCCCGTCCTGTCGCGCCACGCCCAGCGCACTCAGGTCAATGCCTTGGGAAAACAGCATCCGGAACACATAATGGTCCGGCACGATGAACAGTTGGGAAGGATCGGGAAAGGCATCATTTTCAGCGAACCAGCGCGGATCCGTATGCCCGTGCGGGCTGACGATCGGCAGCGACTTTACGCTGTCGTAGAGATCCCGGGCGATGGCGCGGACTTCCGGTTCAACCGGAAAAAGACGGTCCGGGGACAATCGGTTTTCCGATGTGCCGGGCGTTCCCGCTTTCCCAAGTGCCATTCTGGCCTCCTAACTACCTTGGTGGTCCTGCCGATGTTGCAGCTAGCAAACTGATATGCTAGATGATCAGATAAGTCAAACGAGAGAAATGCGATGACAGACAGCGGTGCCCTGAAGGTGCTCGAGCCCATAAAGATCCCGTCGGTTACCGATACGGTCTTTGCGGAATTGCACCAGCAGATCCTGTCCCTGGAGCTGCCGCCGGGCACGAAAGTGTCTGAAGTCGAGGTCGCGAAAGCCCTTGGGATTTCCCGCCAGCCGGTCAGGGACGCCTTTTTCCGCCTGTCTCGACTCGGCTTTCTGCTGATCCGGCCACAACGCGCAACGGTGATTTCGAAGATTTCCGAGGCAGCGGTTCTCAGAGCGAAGTTCGTTCGCACGGCCCTCGAGATGGCCTGCTGGACCGCAGCCCTCCCATTGATTTCGGACAGCCAGATAGAAGAGCTCGCCAGGACCCTCGGGGATCAGAAAGCGGCGGTGGACGCCAACGACCAGAAACTGTTCCATGCGCTGGACGATGACTTTCACCGGCGCATCTGCGAGATCGCCGGGCATGAATATGTCTGGGCGCTCATCAGGGAGCAGAAGGCCCACATGGACCGGGTGCGGTTCATTTCCCTGACAATCGGCGCTGCACAGAAGGCTTATGACGACCACATCGACCTGATCGACGCACTTCGGCAACGCGACCGGTCACGTCTGGAAACGGTCCTGACCGAACATCTCGGGCGGATCGAATTCATTTTGGGCAAGATCCGGGCGGAAAAGCCCGAATATTTTCAGGAATGATCCTGAAACGGCCTGTTCCGGTGCCCGGCCGCTGTGCCGCTCGCGGCTGGTCAAAACCGCCCCGGCGTCACCCGGACTTGCTCCCTGCCGGGTTTTTTTCCGGCAGCCACCGCTCTCGTCACAACAGCGCCGCGATGACGACAGGAACCAGCACACTCGTCAGGAGAGCGTTCAGCGCCATGCCGATCCCGGCGAAGGCACCGGCGACTTCGTTCACCTGAAACGCCCGGGCGGTGCCGATACCGTGCGCGGCCACGCCCACGGCAAATCCACGTGCACGCCAGTCGCTGATCTTCAGCACGTTCATCAGCGGGGTCACCACGACCGCGCCGATTATTCCCGTCAGGATGACCAGAACCGCGGTCAGCGTCGGCAGTCCTCCGAGGGCCTCGGAAATACCGATCGCCACAGGGGCCGTGGTCGATTTCGGACTGATGGAGACGATGATCTGTTCGGGAAGACCGAATGCCATCGACAGGAGCACCGTCGACACCACCGCGGCGACCGAGCCGGCAACAAGCGCGGCCAGCATCGGTGCGGCGAACTTGCGGATGGCCGGCAGGTTGGCATGAAGCGGAACGGCGAGCGCGACCGTTGCCGGTCCCAGCAGGAAATGGATGAACTGCGCGCCCTCGAAATAGGTCTGATAGGACGTCCGCGTCAGCCAGATGAGCGCTGCCAGAAGGCAGACGGCGATCAGGACCGGATTGGCCAGCGCATTGCGGCCCGCGAGCCGGGAGATCCAGTCCGCCAGAAGGTAGACCAGGATCGTGCAGCTCAGCCACCACAGCGGCTCTGTCGACAGGTAGCTCCAGATGCCGGCCGCGTCACGCATCCTCGCCTCCCGTCACCCGGACCACCAGAAGAAAGGTTCCGACACTGACCAGCAGCGTGATCACCGTGCTGGCGACCAGCACGACGCAGATCGCGAGCCATTTGTCCGCCAGCAGATCAAGATTGGCGACAACGCCGACCCCTGCCGGAACAAACAGCAGCGACAGGTGGGACAGGATGGTCCTTGCGGTGCCCTCCACCGAAGGCACCAGATCCGGCCTGAGCGCAAGCAGCGCGGCAAACAGCGCCAGCCCGATCACGGGTCCGGGGACCGGCAGGCCCAGAAAGCGGGCAATCACCTCCCCTGCGAGCTGAAACGAAAACAAGACCGCGATCGCACCGAGCATTGCATAGTTTCTCCTGAAAAACGGGGAATCAGCCATTTGCCGAACGGCGTTCCGGCAGCGGCAAATCCTCCCCTCACGGGCGCTACTATGACCTTGACCAACGCCGATCGTCAAAATGACCGTGCGGTCCCGTCCGCGCCTCGGTCATGGCCTCCCTGCGACCGCGGCCCCGCACTGGAATGAACGCCGTGTCGTGGCGATAATGCCCCATGACGCAATTACGCTATTTTGCCCCGCAATCAGCCGCGATACTGCCGACACGAAACGGCGGTCCGGCCCGCAAGGCACGGGTCGCCGGGAACAGCCTGTGTTCCCGCCGGCGGCCTCACGGATCGGCTCCACCGGAGGAACGCGGCATCGGTACGCTGCTCCCGGCCCATTGAAAAGGAATGAGACATGTCAGCTTTTCCTGACAAGGCACAAATCGTCATCGTCGGTCTGGGCGGCATAGTCGGCGCCTCGGTGGCGCATCATCTCATCGAGCGCGGCTGGACCGACATCGTCGGCATCGACAAGTCGGGCATTCCGACCGACATCGGGTCGACCGCCCACGCCTCCGACTTCTGCTACACCACCAGCCACGATTACCTGTCTGTCTGGACCACCCAGTATTCGATCGATTTCTTCGAAAGGATGGGCCACTACGCCCGTGTCGGCGGCCTGGAGGTCGCGCGCACCGGCGACGATGCCTGGATGGAGGAAATCAAGCGCAAGGTGACGTTCCGGCAAGGCCTTCGGCACCAATGTGCGCCTGGTCTCCCCTGCCGAGATCAAGGAAAAATTCCCCCTGATCGAGGAGAACATGGTCCAGGGCGGCATGTGGGATCCGGACGCCGGCCTCGTCATTCCGCGCTCGCAGACCGTCGCCGGCAAACTGGTCGATGACGGTGAGAAGACCGGCAAGCTGAAGGCCTTTGCCAACACGCCGGCCCTGTCGTTGATCGTCGAGGACGGCCATATCAAGGGCGTCAAGACCCACCGCGGCACGGTCATGGCCGATCACGTCATCGTCTGCGCCGGCCTCTGGGGCCGCCTCATCGCCGACATGGTCGGAGAGGATCTCCCCGTGATGCCGGTCGACCACCCGCTCACTTTCTTCGGCCCCTACAATGAATTCGAGGGCACCGGCAAGGAGATCGGCTACCCGCTGCTGCGCGACCAGGGCAATTCCGCCTATATGCGCGACACCGGCGATCCGAAAACCGCCGAAGGCGGCCAGATCGAATGGGGCTACTACGAGCCGGACCAGCCGCGCCTGTGCCACCCGCGCGATCTTCTGGAAAAGGACCAGGCCCGCCTGTCGCCGTCCCAGCGCGACCTGGAAATGGAGCAGGTCATCGAGCCGCTGGAACGCGCCATGGAACTGACGCCGATCCTGGGCGAGATCGGCTACAACGAAAGCCATTCCTTCAACGGCCTCTTGCAGGTTTCTGCGGCCGGCGGCCCGTCCTGCGGCGAAAGCCAGAAGGTGCGCGGCCTGTGGTATTGCGTCGCCATCTGGGTCAAGGACGGTCCCGGTTACGGCAAGCTGATCGCCGACTGGATCACCGACGGACGCACCGAAATCGACCACGCTTCCATCGACTACACCCGGTTCTACGGACACCAGCTCACCGAGGACTTCATCGAGAACCGCTGCACCGAGGCGGCCCAGAAGATCTATTTCCCGGCGATCCACCCGCGTGAGCCCTATGCCTCGAGCCGCGGCGTCAAGCGCTCGCCGTTTTACGAGCGCGAGGTCGAACTCGGCGGGTATTTCATGGAACTCGGCGGCTGGGAACGCGCCCATGGCTATGCCGCCAACGAGCACCTGCTTGAAAAATACGGCGACAAGGTCCCGGTGCGCGAAAACGAGTGGGACAGCCGTCATTTCTGGCGGGTCTCCAACGCCGAACAACTGGCGCTCAGCGAGGATTGCGGCCTCATCAACCTGTCGCATTTCTACATGTTCGACGTGGAAGGCCCCGACCATGTGGCGCTGCTGGAATGGCTGTGCGCGGCCAGGATCGGCGGCGACGCCAATATCGGCAAGGGCATCTACACCCATTTCCTCGACGACGAGGGCAATGTCCGCGCCGACCTGACCGTGTTCCGCATGGAAGATCGCTGCCGCATCGTCGACGGCGCCGATGCCGGCCCGCGCGACCTTCACTATGTCAGGCGCGTCGCCGAGGACAAGGGCTTCGACGTTACCGTGAGAGATGTCAGCGAGACCTTTACCACCATCGGCATCTGGGGCCCCAATGCCCGCGACAACCTCCAGAAGGTCGTCGCCGATCCGGCGGCGCTGGAACCGGACAACTTCCCCTTCGCGGCCATCCGGCAGATCGAGATCGCCGGCAAACCCGTCTCCGCCCTCCGGCTGTCCTATGTCGGCGAACAGGGCTGGGAGCTGCACATGAAATACGAGGACGGCCTCGCCGTCTGGGATGCGCTGCGCGCGCTCGGCATCATGGCCGTCGGCGTCGAGACATACGCCAACTCGCGCCGCCTGGAGAAATCCCTGCGCCTGCAGAACGCCGATCTTCTGACTCAATACAATCTCTATGAGGCGGATCTCGCCCGGCCGAAAGTCAAGGAAGCCGACTTCCGTGGCAAGGCGAAGCATCTGGAATACCGGGCCCGGGACAAGCAGCCGGCCATGTTGTGCACGCTGGTCATGAGCGAGAACACCGATGCGAGCGGTGTCAAACGCTACCCTGTCGGCGCCTTGCCGGTGATGGACCCGGACACCGGAAAGACCCTGGTCGACAGTCTGGGCCGGATTTCCTACACCACTTCCGTGGCCTTCGGCCCGACCATCGGCAGCAACATTGCGCTGGCCTACCTGCCGCAAGACTACTGTCAGGTCGGCCGCAAGCTGAACGTTGAATATTTCTCCGAAACCTACCCGGTCGAAGTTGCCGGCGTCGGCTACGCCCCACTCTACGACCCGGAAAACCTCAAGCCCCGCTCCTGAGCGGGGTGACGGGGGCGAACTGACGCGATCGCGGGAAAAGGCGCCCCCCATTCGCCTCGCCCTCCCCCCGTCACCTTCCCCGACTTGATCGGGAACCCACACATTCGCAGAGCGGCCGGGAAAGGGCCGTGCGGCTCGTCATTGCACCTGTCAGGCTTTTGGCCGGGGGCGGCGTGGTATGGATCCCCGATCAAGTCGGGGAAGGCCCGAGGGAGGAGAGGTGGCAGCAGAGCTCCGGCTCCGTGTCTGAGTACCGGCCCCGTGTCTGAGCGTATGGCTCTCTTAAACCGCCGAGCGGGCATTGACCGCGATCATGTAGATCGAGGTCGTCCCGGCGATGAACAGGCGGTTGCCGCGCGGGCCGCCGAAACACAGGTTGGCGACGACTTCCGGCACCAGGATCTTGCCCAGCCGTGTTCCGTCGGCATGGAAACAGTGGATGCCGTCGGCAGCCGAACTCCACACGCGCCCTTCGCTGTCCACGCGCATGCCGTCGGGCAGTCCCTTGTCGATGGTGGCGAACACCCGGTCGCCGGTGATCCGGCCGGCATCATCCAGATCGAACGCGCGGATGACCGACGGCACGTCCGGGTCGTGGCTGGAGCCGGATTCGGCCACATAGAGAATGCGCTCGTCCGGCGAGAACGCCAGCCCGTTCGGCTGAACGAAATCCGCGATCATCACCTCGGCGGCGCCCGTTGACGGAACGATGCGGAAGACGTTGTGCGTCTGTTGTTCCGGGTCCGCCTTGTAGCCCTCGTAGTCGCTCAGGATGCCGTAGGTCGGATCGGTGAACCAGACCGCACCGGTCGATTGCACGACGACGTTGTTCGGTGAATTCAGCCGCTTTCCCTGATAGCTGTCGGCCAGCACCGTGACACTGCCGTCAATCTCGGTCCGCGTCACCGAGCGTGAGCCGTGCTGGCAAGTCACCAGCCGGCCCTGACGGTCTCGGATGTTGCCGTTGCTGTAGTTGCTGGGCTGGCGGTAGGTGCTGACATGACCGTCCAGGGTGAGCCGCATCATGCGGTTGGCCGGAATGTCCGAGAACAGCAGCACCTGCTGATCGGCAAACCAGACCGGACCTTCGGTCCATTCGAACCCCGTCGCGATCCGGTGCAGACCGGCATTTTTCTGGATCAGGGACCTGAAACGCGGGTCATCGATCTGGTAGCAGGAAAACATCTGGCTCATACGGCCCTTCCTTTGCCCGAAGCGGCTGCGACAATCGCAATGATGATGGTTCCGGTCATGATCAGGCGGACCCCTGCCCCAAGACCGTATGAATTGAGCATCGACACGACCAGGAACATGAGCAGGGCACCGCCCCAGATACCCGGCACGTTCGAGTTCCCGCCCGCGATGGAGCTGCCGCCGATCACCACCACGGCAATCGAGATCAGCAGATACTCCGCGCCCATGTTCAGCGCGGCCCCGCCTGAAAAACTCGCCAGCAGATAGCCCGTGAGAGACGCCAGCACGGCGCAGGAAATGTAGGTGACGGCCCTGACCGTCTCGACCGGAACGCCGCTCAGCCGTGCCGCGCGGGTGTTCTGGCCGAAGGCGGAAAGCCACCGGCCCGCAAGCGAGCGCTCAAGGATGAGCCAGCCGAAAAGGGCGATGACAATGCCGATGACAGCAAGATTGGGAACGCCCGCGAATGACCCCGTGGTGAATTCCGCCAGCACTTCCGGTGGTTTGATCCGCAGTCCCCGGTTCCACCAGATCGCAAGCGACTGGTAGAGGAAGGACGCGGACAGGGTGGCTATGATCGGCGGGATCCGCAGCAGTCGGATCAGCAGGTAGTTGAAACAGCCGGCCCCCAGCCCCACCAGGAGCGCGATCCCCAGACCGGGCAGCACAAGGCTCGATGCCCCGTCCATGAATTTCAGTGCCAGGGTCCCGGCCAGGGTCATCGTCGCCGGGATCGACAGGTCGACATTGCCCGGGCCGAGGGTGATCACGAACATCTGGCCGATGCCGACGATCGCGGAAAACGACGCGAATGTGAGCGCCGCCGAGAGCAGCCCGCCGCCGCCGCGACCGTCTGTCAGGTAAAGGGTCGCGGCGAAGGCAAGCGCGCTCGCGGCAAACGCCCAGAACCAGGGCCTGCGCGCCAGGGAGCCGATCATGTCAGCCATCCGATGAGCCATTGCCGGCCTCCTTCCATTTCCGCCCCTTGCGGGCGAACACCAGTCGCACGGCAAGCACCAGGATCAGGATTGCCCCCTGCGCGCCGATCTGCCAGTCGGGCGACAGGCGCATGAAGGACAGCAGACTGGCGGCAAGGGTCAGCGTCAGCGCGCCCAGGACGGCACCGACGGGGGAGACTTTCCCGCCGGTGAATTCGCCGCCCCCCAGAATGACGCCCGCGATCGAGAGCAGCGTGTAGCGCAGCGCGATGTTGGCGTCCGCGGACGTGGCCAGGCCGACAAGGCACATGCCCGACAGCACACCGAACAGGCCCGCCAGCGCGTAGGCGCCCGCCTTCAGTCTGACAACCGACCAGCCCGACCGGAACACCGCCTGCGCATTGCCGCCGACTGCCCGCAGCAACGTGCCGGTCGAGGACCGCATGATCAGCAAGTGCGTCAGCCCCGCGATCAGCACGCATGCCACCACCGCCATGGGCACCAGGGGAGGCTTCACCGTCATGACCGCGCGGATCCACTCGGGTGCGGAACCGCCCGGCGACGGCAGGATCAGCACCGCAAGACCGGCCCAGACGAAGGACATTCCGAGGGTGACGACAATGGCCGGCAGGTCACGAAGGTGGATCAGCGCCCCCAGAGCCGCATAGGCAAGGATCGACGCCAGCAGGATCAGCACCCCGATCAGGGGCGCGTCATTGAGATAGGTCGCCGTCACGCAGGCCACAAAACTGACGAAGGCACCGATCGACAGGTCGATGTCGTTGACCATGATGATCATCATCTGGGCAATGGTCGCCAGGGCGATCGGAACTGCCAGGTTGAACAAGAGGTTGAGGCCGAAGTAGCTCATGGCACGCGGCTGCAGATAGAACACCGCCGCCAGCAGCACCGCAAGGGACAGCACCGGCAGCAGGATCCTGAAACGTCCGTTCATCGGCCGGCCTCCCGGTTCTCGCCCGTTTCCGGCACTTCACCCGTTTCCTGCATTTCAAACGACGCGGAGAGGATGTTTTCCTCCGTGATCTCCGCCCCGGACAGCTCGGCCGAGATCCGGCCGTTGCGAAACACGAACACCCGGTCGCACTGGCAGACTTCCTCGGTTTCCGTCGAATACCAGAGGAATGTGCGCGCCGCGGCCGCCTCGCGCCGGATCAGGTCGTAGGCTTCGCGTTTTGTCCCCACATCGACCCCGCGCATCGGATCGTCCATGACCACGATGGGGGCGGTGGAGGCAAGCGCGCGGGCAAACAGGGCCTTCTGCTGGTTGCCTCCGGAAAGGGACAGGATCGGATTGTCCATGCTGGCGGTTCTGATACCGATCCTGGACTTCCATTCGTTGCCGAGCGCCTGCTCGGCCGCCCCATCGACCAACCCGCGGCGGACCAGGCGCGGCAGGTGCGTCAGCGAGAGATTGCGCAGGATCGACCAGAGCGGAAGAACCCCGTCGCGGCCCCGGTCACCGGCCACGAAGGCGACTTCCGGCGCGCGGACCCGGCGTGTGCTTCCCGAGCGCGAGAAATAGAACCGTGCCAGCGCTTCCGCCTGACCGTGTCCGGCAAGTCCGGCCAGCCCGACGATCTCGCCCTTTCTGGCGGCAAGCCCTTCCGGGGTCCGCAACACCTCTTCACCGATCCGCTCCGGGTCGCTATCCCGGGTCTGCTTTTGCGCGTCGTCGCCGACGACATGCCCCATCGCGTCGATCACCCCCTTCTGGGTGAAGTCCCCGGCCGGTCTGCTTGCAATGATCTTGCCGTCCTTCATCACGTCGATCCGTGTTGCCACGTCGAAGATCTCGTTGAGCATGTGCGAGATGAAGATGACGGCCCCGCCGCCGGCGCAGAAGGCGCGCACGTGATCCAGCAGCTGACGGGCGATCGAGGCATCAAGCGAGGAGGTCGGTTCATCGAGAATGACCAGCCGGGTCGCGTCGCTGCCGTCGGCGAAGGCGGAGGCGATCTCGACCATCTGCCGTTCCGCGATGGTGAGGTCTCCGACGGTCATGCCCGGTTTGATCCTGTGTCCGGAAAAAATCGTGTCGAGGGACTGCAGGATGCGCGCGCCCGCGCGCTGCCGCCATCCGGATCCGGTCAGATCGCGATGCGGGATCCTCAGGTTCTCCAGAACGGTCAGGTTGGGACACAGGGAGAGTTCCTGGAACACGCTGCGAATGCCGCTGGCCCGGGCCGCCAGGCGGCCGGTTGCTGTGCTGCCGTCAGGCATTGTGTATTCGATGCGGCCGGTTGTCGGCGTCAGCCCCCCGTTTATGACATTGACCGCAGTGGATTTTCCCGCCCCGTTGTGTCCGATCAGCCCGAGGCATTCGCCCGGGCTGATGGACAAGCTGACCCCGTCCAGGGCGCGAACGGCACCGAAGTGCACGCTCGCCCCGGACAAGGCAACCAGCGGGACATCCGGCTTTTGCTCACCGGCGCCGGTTGCTTGCTGCAAGATGGCGTCTCCCCTACTGCGCGGACGCGATGGCGGCCTGGGCATCTTCCAGGCTGTATTCGACGTTCGCAACGGACCCTTCAGGGGTTGCCGCAAGGGTTTCGTCAAGCGTGTCCTGGGTCACCTTCAAATAGGGAACCGTCAGATCCTTGGGCACATCGGCACCGTCCAGGACCTGCTGGGCCACCCACATCGCAAGCGTGCTGACACCGGGCGCGATGGACAGGGACAGGGTCTCGTAGCCGTCGGCGTCACGTGCCTCGGCCCACCACTTCATCTCGTCCTGGCGGTTGCCCATAACGATGATCGGGATATCCCGGTCGGCTGCCTTGATGGCCTGCGCGGCACCGTAGCCGTCGCCGCCCTGGGTCACCACACCGGCGATTTCGGGAAGGCTGGGCAGAATGCCTGCGACCGCCTTTTGCGCGACATCCTGCGCCCAGTCGCCGTGAACCGAACCGACGATCTTGAATTTCGGAAATTCCTCGACGCCCTGAGCGATGCCCGCATGGATTTCATCGTCCACGAAAACCCCGGCCAGCCCGCGAATTTCCAGGAGATTGCCGCCGTCCGGCAGCCGTGACGACAGGTATTCCACCTGCTGGCGGCCCATTTCCTTGAAATCGACCGCGATGCGCCAGGCGCAGGGTTCGGTCACGATGCCGTCGAAGGAGACGACGACGATGCCGGCATCGCAAGCTTCCTTGACGGCACCGTTGATCGCCGTCGGCGATGCGGCGTTGACGACAATGGCGTCATAGCCCTGCAGGATCATGTTCTGGATCTGGGCGGCCTGCTCGGTCGCCTGGTTCTCTGACGTGGTGAAGGCGTCCGCCGCTGCGACAACGCCGTCCTCCACGGCCTTGTTACCGACTTTTTCCCAACTGGTGAGCATCGCCTGTCGCCAGGAATTTCCGGCATAATTGTTGGAAAGTGCAATCCGTTTGTCTGCGGTATCGGCAATCGAATGTCCCGGAAGGACAACCGCGGCGATTGCGGCAGCCCCCAGAAGCTTGGCTTTGATATTCATTTTTCCTCCCTGGCGCAGATTTGCGCCGTCCTTATGCGGAAACGGTTCTCCAGCCGCCTCCATCCATCAGATTGCTTGGTGAAAAGCAGCCGGTAAAGCCGCACACGCGCACCGCAGTTGCGGGTTCCCGCATCTGCGCTGCGTCTGCGCCCCATATAGATGCCTTGCCGTCGGCGCCGGGCTGCCGCAAACTGCATGGCAATAACGGGAGGAGCTTGTTGTTGCCATGCGACAGGAAGCCGACTGCAAGGGGAAAGAGAGCGACCCCAATCCGCTCTTCTCCCTGCTGCGCATATCAAGACACCTGGCCGGGCAGGTCGAAATTCGCTCCGCCTTGCGTTCGGTCAAGGCGGAAATCGAGAACCTGTTGCCGATCGATCATCTGGATGTCTGCCTCGTGGATGAGGCCGTCACCTGGAACACGAGCTATGAAGTCGGCCTGAAAACCCGCTGGAGCCTGTCGCGGACACCGGTCGTCAATTCGCCGATCCGCAGCATTCTGCTGGGCGAGACCGACTACATGCTCACCGGCAACGCGATCGAGGATCCGCGCTACACCTATGAAGGGTCGCTGGCGCAGCCGATCATCAAACACAAGCTGCGCAGCCGGGTGAATGTGGCCATGAAGGTGCTCGGGCGCACCATCGGGGCACTGAACTGCTCCTCGCGCACCCCGGGCATCTACGACATGGATACCGTGGAACGGGTCCACCAGATCGCCGACGTGCTGGCACCCTATTTCTATTCGCTCAAGTCCAACGAAAAGGCAAAGCAGGCGGCCGTGGTCCGGGCCGAGGCTCAGGCCAGGGAAGAAGGTTTGCGGCAGGGGGCGTTCGAGCTGACCCGGGTTCTGGAACAGGAACGCCAGCGCATCGGCATGGATCTGCATGACCAGACGCTGGCCGACCTGACCCGCATCATGCGCGCGCTGGAAAAGGCGGACACCGAAGCCGACAAGGCGCGGGTGATCTCAAGCATCCGGGACTGCATCCAGGATCTGCGCGGCATCATCGACACAGCCGTTCCCAGCGTGCTGGACATGTTCGGCTTCGCACACGCCCTCAGAATTCATCTCGAGCGCGCCGTGGAAGACGTTGAGGCGACCACCCTGCAGATCACCGATGACACGGACGGCCTGATCGACCGGCTGGATTCGAGCACCCGGATTTCGCTGTTCCGGATCGCGCAGGAGGCCATCAATAACGCCGGTCGCCATGCGCGCGCAGATCGGATCGGCGTCACCCTGACAAGCGACGGCGGCGAACTCATCATGGTCATCGCCGACAATGGCGTGGGGCTATCGGCCAGCCGGGCCGGATCCCTGCCCCTCAAGGCGACCGGAGGCATTGCGCACATGCGGACGCGGGCACGGCTGGTGGCTGCCGAATTCACCATGTCCTGCGAATCCGGCACCCGGATCGTTGTCAGGCTGCCTCTGGACCCGCCTGCCATGCCGGAAGACATGACCGGCGCATCCACGGAGGAGATCGCATGAAGGTGCTTCTCGTCGAGGATGACCAGTTCCACGCCGAATTCATGAGCGACGCCCTGCGCCAGGCCCTGCCGGAAGTCGACGAGATCCTCCATGCGGTCAACGGCGTCGAAGGCGAGGCCCTCGCGCGCCGGGAAGTCGTCTCCGCGATCGTGATGGACCTGCAGATGAAGGAGCGCAACGGCATCGACGCGGCGCGCACGATCTGGCGGGAGCGGCCGCAGACACGCATCCTGTTCTGGTCGAACTATTCCGACGAGGCCTACATGCGCGGCATCGCCCGGATCGTTCCCAACGAGGCCTCCTATGGCTATGTCCTGAAGACGGCGACCAGGGAGCGTCTCCAGCTCGCCCTGCGCGCGGTTCTTCTGGAATCCCAGATCGTCGTCGATCAGGAAATTCACAGGGTCCAGCAGCGCAATGTCAGAACCCACGACACATTGACCGACAGCGAATACGCCGTGTTGCTGGATCTGGCGCTCGGTCTGTCCGACAAGATGATCTCCAGACGCCAGGGCCTGTCCCTTCGAACGGTCCAGAACCGGCTGCTGTCGCTCTACGACAAGCTCGGCGTGGACAGCATCGAGGCCGGCACCCGTGATTTTGCCATCAACAAGCGCACCCGCGCGATCACGCGCGCCCTGAACCTGAGGGCAATCAACGCGGAGAGCCTGGAAAGCGCCGAACGCGACCTGCAGAAATGGCTGAGCGAGGCCTAGCCGGTTTGCCCCTGCAAGGCGCCATGTCGACGGGACTTGCGGCAGGGCCGGATGTTGCGCCATAGGTTATACCAATCGCAATTGAAAGGAACCCGTTTGACCGCGTTTGGTATAAAGACATGAACTGGACCGACTTTGCCGGCTGGGGCCGGCGCATCGCCGACTGGGCCGCGGATTATCACCGCACCCTGCGCGACCGTCCCGTCCGCGCGCAGGTCGCGCCGGGCGAGATCCTCGATGCCCTGCCGGCGGCGGCGCCCGAGATCGCCGGGGAAATGGAGCGGATCTTCGCCGATTTCGAGAAGATCGTGCTGCCGGGCATGACCCACTGGCAACACCCGCGTTTCTTTGCCTACTTTCCGGCCAATGCCGCGCCGGTGTCGATGCTGGCGGAACAGCTCGTCTCCGCCATGGCCGCCCAATGCATGCTCTGGCAGACATCGCCGGCGGCGACCGAACTGGAAACCCGGATGATGGACTGGCTGCGCCAGGCCGTCGGCCTGCCCGAGAGCTTCACCGGCGTCATTCAGGACAGCGCCTCGAGCGCGACGCTGGCCGCCATCCTGACCATGCGCGAGCGCACGCTGAACTGGCAAGGCAACCAGGCAGGACTGTCCGGCCAGCCCCGGCTGCGGGTCTATTCCTCCAACGAGGTGCATACCTCGATCGACCGTGCGATCTGGATCTCCGGCATCGGCCAGGACAATCTGGTTCGCATTCCGGTGGAAGGGCCCCGGCGGGCCATGAACCCGGACGCCTTGCGCGCCGCCATCGAGGCGGATCTGGCTGCGGGCCACACACCCGCCGGCATCATTGCCTGCACCGGCGGGACCGGCGTCGGCGGCTCCGACGATGTCGCCGCCGTTGTCGCGGTCGCACGGGACCACGGCCTCTATGTGCATCTCGACGCCGCCTGGGCCGGGGCGGCCATGATCGTTCCGGAGTTCCGGGACCTCTGGTCCGGTGTGGACGGCGTCGATTCCATGGTATTCAACCCGCACAAGTGGCTGGGCGCGCAGTTCGATTGCTCCGCCCATTTCGTCCGCGACCCGGAAGACCTGGTCCGCACGCTGGCGATCCGTCCGGAATTCCTCAAGACCCACGGCCATGACGGCGTCGTCAACTATTCGGAATGGTCGATCCCCCTGGGCCGCCGGTTCCGGGCGCTCAAGTTGTGGTTCCTTTTACGTTACCACGGCCTGGAAGATCTGCGCGCGCGCATCCGCAACCATGTCGCCTGGTCGGTGACGCTTGCCGGGCGCCTGCGCGCGGAGCCGGATTTCGAGATCACGTCCGAGCCGGTTCTGTCGCTGTTCACATTCCGCCATGCGCCTGCCGGCGTGGACGATCTCGACACCTTGAACCAGGCACTGGTCGACGCCATCAACGACGACGGCAGGATCTACCTGACCCAGACGCTGCTGGAGGGCCGCAAGGTGATCCGCTTCCAGGTCGGCCAGTTCGACTGCACCGCCGCCGATGTCGACACCGCCTTCGACGTCATCACAGAAATTGCCCGCAGACCGCCGATCTGACCGGGCACGGGTGGCCACGGGCGGGCACGGGCGGACAGGCCCGCCGGCTGCGTCCCTGCCCCGGATGCGCGGGCTCAGTCCCGAAACGCCGCGCGGATGGCAGCCGTCATCGTGCCGGCCAGGGTCTCGTCGGCATGCGCCGCCGTGGCAACGACAAGCCGGGAGACCGGCGTTTCGGGAAAGCCCTGCCCGGCGCCCAGCACCCTCATGTGATCCGTGATCGAAGACCGGCCCAGCAGGCCAACGGCGATACCCGCCTCCACGGCCGCCGTCACGCCGGCAACGCTCTGGCTTGAAAACACGATCCGGTAAGGCTTGCCGCGGATTTCCAGCGCGGCAAGCGCCGCATCGCGCCACCAGCAGGCCCGGTCGAACAGGGCAACCGGCACCGGATCGGCTGCCGCGAGATCCTGAAAACTGGACGTGACCCAGCAGGTCGGGTCTCCGTGGATCACCTCTTCCCGGGGGCTTGGCGTCTCGACTTCATGGACCGCCAGATCGAGCTGCCCGCGCGACAGCAGTGCGGGAAACTCCGTGCTCAGCGAACAGGTGACCTCCAGCTCCACCTGCGGATGGGATTGCGCGAACGCTCCCAGGATCTGCGCCAGTTTCGCCCGCCCGTGATCGTCCGGGATGCCGAGGCGCAGTTTGCCACGCAACCCGTCGGACGTGATATCGCGCAAGGCAACGTCCAGCCGCCCGGTCACTTCTCTTGCGACCGGCATCAGGCGCTGCCCGGTCTCCGTCAGCGTCACGCCGCGCCCGGTGCGCGCGAACACCTTGCGTCCGAGCACCTCTTCCAGCCGCATGACCTGGAGACTGGTTGCCGATTGCGACCGACCGATCCGGCGCGCGCCCTCGGTGACGCTGCCCGTGCCGGCGACGGCGAGAAAAGTTCTGAGAAGGTCGCTGTCCAGATTTTCCATTGAAAAATCACATATCTGATATTAAAGATATTCGTTTTATTTATAAATTGACACCTCCTACTCTGCAAGCCGGAAACAGCGGAGGCAGACATGAACACCCGGCAATCGATCCTGACCGACAAGCGGCGGTCCCGGTGGCGCCTGACCATTGCCGCGGGGCTCGCCCTGACTGCCCTGCTGGCCGGTCTGTGGCCGGACTTCTTTTCCGGCATGATGGTTTCGGTGATCCTCGGTCTGGTCGAGGTGGCTCCCATCGTCCTGTTGGGTATCGTCTTGACCGCATGGATCATCGCCAGCGGCGCCGACAGTCACGTCGCCGGTGCGTTCGAGGGCCGGACGCTGCCGGCCATCGTGATTGCTTCCACCATCGGCGCGCTGACACCGGTCTGCGGTGTCACCGTTCTGCCCCTGATGACCGGCCTGCTGGCCGCCGGCATTCCTCTGGCTCCGGTGATGGCTTTCTGGCTGTCGTCACCGGTGACCGATCCGGCCATGCTGGCAACCACGGCGGCAACGCTCGGGCCGGCTTTCGCGGTCGGCAAGACGCTGGCGGCGTTTGCCCTCGGGATCTATGGCGGAACCGTCACGGCGGTGCTATCGGGGAAAGGTGGCGGCGACCCGGTACTGCGTGAGACCGGTCTGGCGAAACGGTTGGCCGCACCTCGGTGCGGACCCGCAAGAGCCTTCACCCCGGTCGTCTGGAAGGATGCCGACAGGCGCCGCCTGTTCGCCGGTCAGGCCATTGCCACCACCCGCCTGATCCTGCTGTGCCTGATTCCGGCGTTCGCCGCCGAATACGCCCTCAACGCGGCGCTGACACCCGGATCCCTGGCGGCCTACGCGGGGGCGGACAAATGGTGGTCCATCCCGGTTGCCGTGCTGATCGGCGCGCCCGCCTATATCGATGGCTATGCCGCCCTGCCCCTGACGCGCAGCCTCATCGACAACGGAATGTCTCCCGGGGCGGCACTTGCCTTTCTCGTCTCCGGAGGCGTCGTCAGCATCTGGGGCGCGGTCGTGATCTTCCCGGTTCTCAAGTTGCGGCCATTCCTGCTCTACCTGCTGCTGGCGGTCACCGGATCGCTTTTCGCCGGCTATGCATTCGAATGGCTGTACCGGGGATGACCCGGCCCCGGCCACTCTCGGCCGTTCTGACGATTATGGCCGGTCCGGACCGTTTTGGCCGATCAGCCCAGCACCACGACCTTGGTTCCCAGGCTCACCCGGTCGTAAAGATCGATGACGTCCTGGTGCCACATGCGGATGCAGCCGCTGGAGGCATTGGTGCCGATACTGCTCGGCTGATTGGTGCTGTGAATGCGGTACAGCGTGTCCTTGTTGCCCTGCCACAGGTAAAGACCGCGGGCGCCGATCGGGTTGCGCGGCCCGCCGTCCTGGCCGTCCCGGTATTTCTCCAATTTGGGATCGCGCTCGATCATCTCGTCCGGCGGAAACCATTTCGGCCATTCCCGCTTGAAGCGGATCACCGCCTCCCCCTTCCAGGCGAACCCGGCCCGGCCGACCCCGATCCCGTAGCGGATCGCGCGTCCCCCCGGCTGGGTCAGATAGAGAAACCTGTTTTTCGGATCGACGACAATCGTGTCCGGCGGATATTTGCTCGGATAGTAGACGACCTGCCTGAGATATTGCGGATCGAATTTCTGGTACTGGATCCCGGGAAGGGAAAATCCCCCGTCGGTCACGGGCGCATAGGCCGACGCGTAATCCGGTGTGCCGTCCGCAAGGGGCGTCAGGCCGGCTTGCAATATCGAGCTTTGCTTGCTCTGGCAGCCTGCCAGAAGCAGCCCGACCCCCGCTGCAAATGTGCGGCGGTTCATCATCAACGCCATGTCGCGTCCTTTCAGCGCTCCTGTACCGGCCTCGCGGCGGCGTGGAAACGCACGGTCAATAAGTTCAAAAAGCCAAGGAACTAATCACTCTATCCTGCAGGGAAGGCAACATGATTATGGTAAACAGGCGCTTAACGGCAGCGACCGGGCGCAAGCACCAATTGCTGGCCGTCCCGGCCTTGAGCCGGGACCCTCCCCTTATGCGAATTGGTCCCGGCTCAAGAACGGGACGGCAGACGCGAAGAAAGCTTGGCGGTCGACCGCTCCGTCGGCCCGGTTATTGCGCCGCCTGCAGGCGACCGGTTTCGATCCCGCTGAGCACCCGGTCGGTGAGACCCGCCGAAAACCAGATCGCGGTCAGCGTGATCCAGGCCGTGACCGCGAAAATGGACGCTCCGGTGATGCCCGCGCCGACGGCGCAGCCCCCCGCCAGCATGCCGCCAAATCCCATCAGCGTGGCGCCGGTCAGATAGCGGGCCATCGACCTGCCACCCTCGAAGCCCTGCAGTTTCAGTTCGCGGGTCAAAAGCGCGGCCAGGAAAGACCCGAGGAAGACCCCCGGCACCAGCCCGATATCGAAATCCAGCACGTCGCCCGGCGGCGACAGCAGCAGCATCAGCGTGTCCGCCGACGGTCCGGTAAAGGTGACCCCTTCCACCTGAACAGGATCGAAGGCCTGCCGCGCCATGGACGACGTGAACCACCAGGCAAGCGGGATCGCAAGGCCGGCACCGACGGCCGCAACCGATTGCCAGAGCTTCAGTCTGGCGCGCCAGGCAAACACCAGCCCGGCGGCAAGCCAGAGGCAGGCGAACGCAATCGTCATGGCGGACGTCAGTCCCAGATGGGCGGCCAGATCGTTGCCGCCGATATCCCCGGTGGTCCACAGGCCCGCGAGCCATTCGCGCAGCGGCCGGAACAGGCCGCGCAGGCTCGCCTGCGCGATCACGGCAAAGACCAGACCCGACAGCAGCGCGCGCAGGTTTCCAGTCGCCGACAGCACCAGAAGGCGGCTGGCACAGCCCCGTGCGAGCACCATGCCCGTCCCGAACATCAGCCCGCCCAGCAACGCGCCCGACAGGCTTTGAGGCGAGGCCAGTTGACGCGCCTCACTGGCCTGAACCTCATTGATCGCGGCAAGGACCTGGGTCACGAGAACAGCGGCGGAAAACGCCAGCAGCCAGACCGGCAGGCGGTCATTCGGCGTGCCTCTTGAAAACTCCAGACTGGCCGCGCGCAGGCAGAACCGGCTTTGCTGGGCGAAAGCGCCGAACAGAACACCGACCACAAGGCCACCAAACGCGAGCAGCCAGGGTTCGGAGATCGCCTCCAGCAGGAATGTCAGATCCATCGCCCCCTCCAGAACGGCCGCTTCGGCAACCGGAAGGGCTGTTCTGCCTCATTTCCGGCCATGAGGCATTGACCTCTCTCAAGGAAACATAGATAAATTCAAAAGTTTGAATATGTGGAGGAAGACATGTCCGGATCATCGCGCAAAGACCTTTCCAGGCGCTCCGTTCTCGCAGGAGGACTGACCGTGGCGGCGGCCGGACTGGCCGGTGCGGCGCGCACGGCGTCCGCCGAGGCACAGCTGACCCTCGGCGATCACGACATCACGGTGTTCTCGGACGGCCACCTGTCGCTGCCGATGAATTTCGTCCTGCCCGAACAGAGCGAGGAAGACATCGCCGCCCTGCTGAATCCGCACGGCATGGCGACCAACATGCTGACCCCGGACTGCAACGTCACCCTGCTCAGGACAGGAGACCGTGTGGTGCTGTTCGACGTTGGCGCAGGGGCCAACTTTCAGCCGAGTGCGGGCGAACTGCCGGGCAAGCTGGAAGACGCCGGGATCGATCCTTCGGAAATCACCGACGTCGTCCTGACCCACGCCCATCCGGATCACCTGTGGGGCATCCTCGATGATTTCGACGATCCGTTTTATCCGGAGGCCAGCATCTGGGTACCCCAGGGCGAATGGGACTACTGGCGTGCCGACGGCACGCTGTCCGCGACGCCGGAGGAACGCAAGAGCTTCGTGGTCGGCGCCCAGTCACGCTTCGAGGTGATCGAGGATCAGGTTTCCATGATCCGCCCCGGACAGGAAGTCCTGCCGGGCGTGGAGGCCGTCGACACCGCCGGCCATACGCCCGGCCACATGTCCTATGTCATCCACGGCGGCTCGGAAAGCGTCATGGTCATCGGCGACGCGATCACCAATTCGGTCATCTCGTTCGAAAAACCGGACTGGGCATCCGGATCCGATCAGGACCGCGACATGGGCATAAAGACTCGCAGGCAGCTCCTGGACCGTCTGGCCCAGGATCGCATGCGGGTGATCGGGTTTCATTTCCCCCACCCCGGCAGTGGCCGCGTGGAAAAAGCCGGCGGCGCCTACAGGTTTGCCGCCGGATGAAACTCCGGTGAATCAATCCGTTTAACGACCCCGGGGAACGAAGGGATTATTCCGCGGCGGCCTGACGGGCTCCGTCATGGCTGCGGCGGAACACGCCGCGAACCGATCCTTCCAGAAGCCAGGCAAGACCGACCCTGGCGCCAAGCGCCATGGACACCATCACGACCGGCGCGGAAATGGCGAGTGTCGAGAACCCGGTGATACCCTGGCCGACGGTGCACCCCATCGCGAAGACGCCGCCGACCCCCATGAACGTGCCGCCCAGAATGTGCCGGCCGAGTTCGCGGGCGTCGTCACACGCCTCCCAGCGAATGTCCCGCTTCCACAGGGCTGCGGCGACGGCGCCAAACAGGGTGCCGACGATCAGCCCGACGCCATAGTCGGGCCAGGTGCCCGTATAGGTGATCAGTTGCAGGATGGTGTCGCCGACCGGCACGACAAACGATCCGGCCTCGATCTGCACCTCCTGGAAGGAACGCGCAGCAACAAAGGTGGTCGCCCACCAGCCGAAGGTGATGACGCTTCCGATAATCACGGCAGCCAGAATGCTGCTGCCCTGCCTGCGGTAGGCGGCCGACTTGAAGATCCAGAAAAGCCCGGCCAGCGCGATTGTGACCGCCAAGGCAGTGCGCAGATCGAGGCCGGTCCAGGCGGACAGGATGTCGCCCATCGACTGGCTGCCGCTGCCCGCCAGGGACACGGCCAAGTCGTCGACAAGCGGAACACGCAGGACCCCGACAATGCCGCGCTGCGCGGCAAGGGCGGACAGGCCGATGACGGTCAGCACCACCAGCGCCCGCAGACTGCCGCCGCCCAGGCGCAACACGGCCCCAAAGCCGCAGGTGCCGACCAGCGCCATGCCGATCCCGAACATGAAGCCGCCGAGAATGGCTCCGGTCCAGGCAAATTCGGGGGACAGATAAAAAGACGCACCTATGTCGGCCAGCCCGAAGGCGGCCAGTACCTGGGTGCCGATCAGAGCGGAAACCGAGGCCAGAACCCAGGTCCTGAGACTGTTGCCGTCCCCCGCATACCAGTAGCGCTCGAGCGCAGACAGCGTGCAGAAGTGGGTCGCGCGGGCGGCAAACCCCAGAACGCATCCCGCCAGCACCCCCAGGAGCGGCGCCAGCAGCACCGGATCCGAAACGATCATGCCCGTTTTCCCTCCCACGGTGGTGACCTGAACAAAGGTGCCAGGCCACGTTTTCCGGCCGCCGCGTTGACACGGCTTGTGTGAAAGAGCCTAACAGGCGGCGAAATCAGCGGCAATCGCAGTCGATGCTGCAGCGCACCCGGCCGCGTGACAGGACACCGTGTCACTCGGCTTTCGGCCGGACATCCTTGCAGAAAAGCTCGTACAGGCTGGTGATGATCGAATTCACCTCGTCGTCCATGAGCTTGTAGTAGATCATGCGGCCGTCACGGCGCGACTGGACCAGGCCTTCCAGGCGCAGCCGCGCGAGCTGCTGCGAGACGGCCGCCTGCGGCATGGTCAGGATGTCCTCGATCTCGGAAACGGATTTTTCCCCTTCCGACAGCAAGCACAGGATGACGAGCCGGACTTCATGCGACAGGGCCTTCAGAAGATCGCTGGCTTTGCGCGCCTGCGCCAGAAGCTGGTCGAGGTCCTTCTTATTCATGTCTTTGTCGAAGACCGGTAAGTCCATGAACGCCTTAAACTCCATCCACGCGCTGCGCCGCGCCGCACAATACGGAACATCCCTGATACATGCCCGATGTTCTTGCCCGGATCAACAAGATCAGTTGATCTTTTCGGGAAGCTTTTCAAGCATGTCCGACAGCAGGGGCCAGAAGAAATGCGCGCCGGGATACCCCCGCAACCGGCCGTATTCAACCCCGTCCGCCACAAGTATGAAAGTCGGCGTGAGCCGCTCGCGCGCAATCCCGGACAGATCTTCCGGCCAGGCGCCGGTTATGTCGACCCGCCGCAACGGCGCCGTCTTGCCCTCTTCGGTCTTCGGGTAGGCAACACCGATGTCCTCGTTCCAGCGCTTGCACCAGACGCAGCCCGGCTGCTCCAGCATGATCAGCTCCGCAGCCGCCGCGGGCAGCGCAACCAGACACCCCGCAATCAGGGCTCCGGCAAGTGCCGGAAAGCGATTTGTGAAGGCCATTTTGCCATCTCCGAATTTCTCTGATTGCAATATATAGTATTTTTTGAATATTTTAAAGCATCCGAGCTCGAGACTCACAGGGAGGTGATGAATGCTGGATGTTTCTCTCGGCGGGGCGTTTCTGGCCGGGCTGCTTTCTTTCGTCTCGCCCTGTGTGCTGCCGATCGTGCCGCCCTATCTGTGCTATCTCGCTGGTGTCAGCGTCGACGAACTGAAGGGCGATGCCGCCACGGCGGAGACCGGCCGGCGCGTCATATTCGCCGCCATCGCCTTTGTCTTCGGCTTCACCGTGGTGTTCGTGGCCCTCGGCGCGACAGCCAGTGTCGTCGGCCAGCAGATCGCCCGCTACTACGACGTCCTGTCCTATATCGCGGGCGCCATCATCATCCTCATGGGCCTGCACTTCCTCGGCGTGCTCCGTCTCGGCCTGCTCCTGCGCGAGGCCCGTGTCCATGTGGAGAGCAAGCCGGCGGGCCTTGCAGGTGCCTTCCTCATGGGGCTGGCCTTCGCCTTCGGCTGGACGCCCTGCGTCGGTCCGGTCTTGGCCGCCATCCTGTTTGTCGCGGGCTCTTCCGGCTCGGCCTGGCAGGGCGCCGGCCTTCTGGCCGTCTACGCCCTGGGCATCGGCCTGCCTTTCGTGCTGGCCGCGGCGTTCGCAAGCCGGTTTCTGAAATTCGCCGGCCGGTTCCGAAAACACATGGGCACGGTTGAAAAGATCATGGGTGGCTTCCTGGTCCTCACCGGTCTGCTGTTCATCACCGGCCAGATGTCCGCCATTGCCTTCTGGTTGCTCGAAACCTTCCCGGTTTTCATGCAGATCGGCTGACATCAAAAGAGTTCTATTGGGAGGATTGTGACATGCGTATCTGGAAATATCTGATCCTGGCACTCGAGATCTCGGTCGCGGTCGGCACGACGGTCCTTGCCGCTACGGCCTTTGCCGCCACCATGGGTGAAGACGGCCTGCACAAGCAGCCCTGGTTCACCGTGACCTTTCGCGACATCGCCGAGGACATCGAGACCGCCTCGGACGAGGGCAAGCGCCTTGCCATCATTTTTGAACAGCGCGGCTGCATCTACTGCCGGCAGATGCATGAAAAGCTGCTCTCCGACCCGGAAGTGAGCGACTACATCAAAGAGAATTTCATGGTCGTCCAGTACAACATGTTCGGCGACGAGGAGGTGATCGACCTGGACGGCGAGGAGCTGACGGAAAAGACCGCCGCGCGCAAATGGGGCTATGTCTTCACCCCCACCATCGTGTTTCTTCCCGAGGACGTGCCGGCGGACGGAACCGTCTCGGACGCCGCCGTCGCGACTATGCCGGGCGCCTTCGGCAAGTGGACTTTCCTGAACATGTTCCGCTGGGTTCATGACAAGGGCTACGACAGCGACGAGCATTTTCAGAAGTATCATGCCCGTATTATCAATGAGTTACGGGAAGAAGGCCGGCTTGGATCCGAGTAGCTGCGGGTCTGGACCCGGCAATCCGGAGCATGCTAGTAAAAAGACCTATTGCATAACATATGCAAAAAATCATATCTTTTAATATGAGGAGGACAGGCAGGCTCGGGAATCGGACCTGCCGCAGAAACGGAACCGGGCCGGAACCGGACGTTTCGCTTTGAGGAGGAAAGCCGACACAATGACGAAGGTCGCGACATTCAAAGCCTTGCCGGCGGCACTGGCCGGCATGGCTCTCATGGCCGCATCCGTGGCATCCGCCGGAACGGTGGCACCCGACAGTGTCCCGATCGTGGACATGGAACTCGGCCAATCGCTGACGGGAGCCCCGGGTGACGCGGTTGCCGGGCGGGAAGCCTTTGCCGACCGCAAGCAGGGCAACTGCCTTGCCTGCCATGCCAACGCCGATCTGAACGACCAGTTGTTCCACGGCGAAGTCGGTCCGGTTCTGGACGGCGTCGCCGACCGCTGGAGCGAAGCCCAGCTGCGCGCCATCGTCGTGAACAGCAAGGACGTGTTCGGCGAACAATCCATCATGCCCGGTTTCTACACCATGAAAGTGGGCATCAACGTTGCCGGGGATCACCAGGGCAAGACCATTTTGAACGCGCAGCAGGTGGAAGACGTTGTCGCCTACCTGCTGACACTCAAAGAAAACTGATCTCGGGTTTCAAGGAGCAAGAGATGACCTTTACCAGACGCCAAGTTTTCGGTCTGACGGCAGGCGCCGCGACCGTACTGGCATTCAATCCCACGCTTTCGTTCGCCATGACGGACAAGACGGATGCCGCCATCAAGGCCTTCACCGGCGGGGCGGCCCCGACAGAAGGCACCGTGTCCCTGGACACGCCTGAAATCGCGGAAAACGGCAACACGGTTCCCGTCGGCGTTTCTGTCGACAGCCCGATGACGGCCGACAGCTATGTCGAATCCGTTCTCATCCTGGCGGACGGCAACCCCAGCCCGGCCGTTGCCACCTTTCATTTCACCGCGATGAGCGGTGCTGCGGAAGCCAAGACCCGGATCCGGCTGGCCAAGACCCAGGACGTCATCGCTGTCGCCCGGATGAACGATGGCTCGACCTTCATCGACCGCAAGGAAGTCAAGGTCACCATTGGCGGCTGCGGCGGCTAATCGAACGGATCAGGACACGAAGGACACACCATGGCATCCCCCAAACCACGCGTGAAAGTGCCCAAGAAGGCATCTCAAGGCGAAGTCATCACGATCAAGACCCTGATCAGCCATCCGATGGAATCGGGTCAGCGCAAGGACAAGTCGGGTGAACTCGTCCCGCGCCAGATCATCAACAAGTTCACCTGCGAATTCAACGGACAGGTTGTCTTCAGTTGCGACATGGACCCGGCGGTTTCCGCCAACCCCTACATGGAGTTCAACGCGAAGGTGAATGAACCGGGCACGTTCAAGTTCACCTGGGTGGACGACGACGGCAGCGTCTACGAGACGGAGAAGAAGATCGCTGTTGAATAGGGCGCGGGACAACCATCCGCGCAAATCGGGAGGAGACGATTTGGCCAAGACATACAAAAGCATAGCCACCCTGTTCACGGCGCTCGCGCTCGGAACGGGCATGGCGCTGGCCGGGGGGCCATCCGAAGACAAGCTCGTCATCGACGGGGAAATGGAAATCAGGACGCGCGTCGCGGCTCCGGAAGATCATCCGCTGGATGAGATCATTTCCGGCTGGCACTATCGCACGGAAGAAACCCGCGATCTCGAGGCGGACAGCTTTCAGAACCCCGGCATGCTCTATGTGGAGCGCGGCGAGGAAATCTGGAACACCGCGGACGGAGCCGCCGGCAAGTCCTGTGCCTCCTGCCACGAGGACGGTGCGGAATTCCTGAAAGGGCTGGGCGCGACCTACCCCAAATGGAACGCCGACGCCGGCAAGCCGTTCAACATCGAGTTGCAGATCAACCAGTGCCGCGAAGCCAACATGGAGGCCAAACCCTACAAGTTCGACGCGGCCGACCAGAAGGCGCTCACCACCTATATCAAGCATCAGTCGATTGGCATGCCGGTGGAAGTCGATCTGACCCAGGGCGACATGAAGGCCTGGTGGGATCAGGGCAAGGAAGTCTACTACACCCGCACGGGACAGTTGAACCTGGCCTGCGCCACCTGTCACGAGGACTACAACGGCAACTACATCCGCGCCGATCACCTCAGCCAGGGCAATGTTAACGGGTTCCCGACCTACCGCCTGAAACAGTCGGCGATGGTCTCCCTGCACAACCGTTTCCGCGGCTGTATCCGTGACACACGGGCAGAGTTTCCGGCGGCCTTCTCGGACGAGCTGATGGCCCTGGAGGTCTATGTGACCTGGCGTGGAACGGGCCTGGACGTTGAAACACCGGCGGTTCGCCAGTAGGCGCACCCGTCCTTTCCGGCGCGGACACAACTGCCGCGCCGGCTCCCTTGCCGCCAGTTCAGGGGTCCGGATCAGGAATTTCAGATCACGGGCATCGGGCGGAAAGACCAGTCATCATCCCGCCTTCGGGATCTTGGAGGCGCATGAGAGATCGTGCGCCAACGGGAAAACAATGCGCAATTTCAGCAGGCCTGACCGGCCTGCAAGCCGATAGATCCGGCCAGCAAATGGAGTGAATGGGTATGTTCTCGAGACGTGAGTTCCTGATGGCGGCGACGGCGACGAGCGCGCTGCTCGGCTCCGGCATGGCGGGATCCTGGTCGCGGCTGATGGCGCAGCAGGCGCTCACCGAGGACCAGTTGCTGACCATGGAGCCGGCCGGCCGGCTCACGCTTGTCCATATCACCGACATTCACGCGCAGCTCAAGCCGATCCATTTCCGTGAGCCGTCCATCAATCTCGGCATCGGCAACGTCGCCGGCAAGCCGCCCCATGTGACCGGGGCCGATTTCCTCAAGCTCTACAATATCGAGCCGGGCTCGCCGGATGCCTATGCGCTGACCTCCGAGGACTACGTCGCGCTCGCCCGGACCTACGGCAAGATGGGCGGCATGGACCGGGTCGCCACCGTGATCAAGCGGATCCGCACCGAGCGCGGTGCCGACAATGTCCTGCTTCTGGACGGCGGCGACACCTGGCAGGGCAGCTACACGTCCAACGAGACGCTCGGCCAGGACATGGTCACTGTGATGAACGCCCTGGAGCCGGACGCCATGACCGGCCACTGGGAATTCACCTACGGCACCGACCGGGTTGAAGAACTCATCGAAAGCCTGCCGTTTTCCTTCCTGGGGTCCAACATCTACGACAACGAATGGGACGAACCGGCCTTCGAGGCCTGGAAGATGTTCGAACGCGGCGGCGCCAAGGTCGCCGTGATCGGTCAGGCGTTCCCCTATACCCCGATCGCCAACCCGCGCTGGATGATCCCCGGCTGGTCCTTCGGCATCCGCGAGGAAGACATCGCCAAACACGTCGCCGAGGCCCGCGACGAAGGTGCGGAACTGGTGGTACTGCTGTCCCACAACGGCTTCGACGTCGACCGCAAGCTGGCCTCGCGGGTCGACGGCATCGACGTGATCCTCACGGGCCACACCCACGACGCCCTGCCCGAACCGGTGATCGTCAACGACACGCTGGTGATCGCCTCCGGCTCCAACGGCAAATTCGTCTCCCGGCTGGACCTGGACATCAAGGACGGCAAGCTGGCCGGCTATGCCTACCGTCTCATCCCGGTCTTTTCCGACATCATCACCCCGGACGCCGGCATGTCCGCGCTGATCGACGAGGTCCGGGCGCCCTTCGAGGACCAGCTTTCCCGCGTGCTCGGCAAGACCGAAAGCCTGCTCTACCGGCGCGGCAATTTCAACGGCACCTTCGATGACCTGATCTGCCAGGCGCTCCTGTCCGAGCGCGACGCCCAGATCGCGCTGTCCCCGGGTTTCCGCTGGGGCACCACATTGATACCGGGCCAGGACATCACCTTCGAGGACGTCCACAACGCCTGCGCCATGACCTATCCGGCGGCCTATCGCTCGACCATGACCGGCCAGACGCTGAAGGACATCCTGGAGGATGTCGGCGACAACCTGTTCAACAAGGATCCCTATTACCAGCAGGGCGGCGACATGGTCCGCGTCGGCGGCATGGGCTACACGATCGACCCGAACAAGGCGATCGGCGAACGCATTTCCGCCATGACCCTGCTTGCCACGGGCGAAGCCATCGATCCGGCGAAAGACTATGTCGTTGCCGGCTGGGCCTCCGTGAACGAGGACACCGTGGGCCCGCCCATCGACGAGGTCGTCGAAGCCCACATTCTCAAGAATCCCGTCGTCAGCCTGCCGGACAACCAGTCCGTCAAACTGGCCGGCTGACCGCATTTCCAAGCAAATCCTGAGGACACCCCCAAGGACACGATCATGAGTGATACCAAGGTTTCCCCACCCTCAAGTCTTTCCCGCCGTTCCCTGCTGAAAGCAGGTCTTGCGGCCGGCGCCGGTGCCGGCGCGGTCGCCGGCTCCGCTGTTGCCGCCCGCGCGGCGGGAGATCCCCTGATTACCGAGATCCAGGACTGGAACCGGTATCTCGGCGAAGGCGTCCAGGCGCGGCCCTATGGCGTGCCGTCGGAATTCGAGGCCCATGTGGTGCGCCGCGACGTCGAATGGCTGACGGCGTCCACGGAAAGCTCGATCAACTTCACGCCGCTTCATGAACTCGACGGCATCATCACGCCCAACGGCGTGTGCTTCGAGCGTCACCATGGCGGCGTAGCGGAAATCGACCCGGCGGACCACCGGCTGATGATCAACGGCCTTGTCGACACGCCGCTGGTGTTCACCATGGAGGACCTGAAACGGTTCCCGCGCGAGAACAGGATCTATTTCCTGGAATGCGCCGCCAACTCGGGCATGGAATGGCGCGGCTCCCAGCTCAACGGCTGCCAGTTCACCCACGGCATGGTCCATTGCGTGATGTATACCGGCGTGCCTCTGAAACTGATCCTGGAAGAGGCCGGCATCAGGACCAACGCAAAATGGGTGATGCCCGAAGGCGCCGATGCCTCCGCCATGACCCGGTCGATCCCGATGGACAAGGCGCTCGACGATTGCCTTGTCGCCTTCAAGATGAACGGCGAGGCCTTGCGCCCGGAACAGGGCTACCCGCTGCGCCTGGTCGTTCCCGGCTGGGAAGGCAACATGTGGGTCAAGTGGCTGCGCCGCCTCGAAGTCGGCGACGAGCCGTGGCACCAGCGCGAGGAAACCTCCAAATACACCGACCTTCTGGATACCGGCAAGGCCCGCCGCTTCACATGGGTGATGGATGCCAAGTCGGTGGTCACCAACCCGAGCCCGCAAGCCCCTGTCCCCCATGGCAAGGGCCCGCTGGTCATCTCCGGCGTCGCCTGGTCCGGCAACGGCCGCATCACCCGGGTGGATGTCTCCATCGACGGCGGCCGCAACTGGAAGACCGCCCGCATCGACGGCCCCAGCCTGCCGAAGGCGATGCATCGCTTCTATCTCGACATCGACTGGGACGGCTCCGATCTTCTGATCCAGTCCCGGGCCATGGACGAGAGCGGCTTCTATCAGCCGACCAAGACCGAATTGCGCGCCGCCCGCGGCGAGAATTCGATCTACCACAACAACGGCATCCAGACCTGGCATGTCAAAGCAGACGGGACGGTGGAAAATGTCGAAGTTTCTTAAATCAATCTGTCTCGCAACTGCTCTTGCCGCCCTGCCCGGACTTGCTGTCGCGGGCGATGCCGCCAAGGGCAAGAAGGTCTTCAAGAAATGCGCCGCCTGCCATGCGGTCGGCGACAACGCCAAGAACAAGGTCGGCCCCCAGCTCAACGACGTGTTCGGCCGGACGGCCGGCGCACTCGAGGGCTACAAGTATTCCAAGGCCATGATCAAGGCCGGCGAGGAAGGCCTGGTCTGGGACGAGGCCACCATGACCACCTACCTTGAAAAGCCGAAGGCCATGATCAAGGGCACCAAGATGGCCTTTGCCGGTCTGCGCAAGGAAGCCGATCTGGACAACATCATCGCCTATCTGGCGACCTTCTCCAGCGCAGCACCGGCCGCGCAGGAAGAAAGCGCTGCCGAGCCGGAAACCGATGAAGACAGCGAGGCCACGGCGGTCACGGCCGCTCCGGCGGCAGCTCCGGCAGCAGCTCCGGTCTCGGCAACCCGTGACGGCGGCGTGTTCGGCCTCGGCCGCAAGGCAACCGATGACGAGGTCTCTGCCTGGGACATCGACATTCGTCCCGACGGCCAGGGGCTGCCCATCGGCTCGGGTACGGTCGCGGACGGCGAACCGCTCTATACGGACAATTGCGCGGTCTGTCACGGCGACTTCGGCGAAGGCGTCGGCCGCTGGCCGGTGCTGGCGGGCGGTCACGACACCTTGACCGACGAACGTCCGGAAAAGACCATCGGCTCCTACTGGCCGTATCTGTCGACCGTCTACGACTATGTTCGAAGGGCCATGCCCTACGGCAATGCGCGCTCGCTCTCCGATGATAACGTCTACGCCATCACCGCCTATCTTCTCTATCTCAACGACATCGTCGAAGACGAGGATTTCGAGCTCTCCAACGAGAACTTCGTTGAAATCCGCCTGCCGAACGAAGACAATTTCATTGCCGACGACCGTTCGGAAGAAGAGCAATATGCGCGCAAGGGCGATCCCTGCATGAGCGACTGCAAGGCGGAACCCGTCAGCATCACCATGCGCGCAAGGATCCTCGACGTGACCCCCGGTTCCGTCGACGACAATGACGCCTCGGGGCTTGGAGGCGTCGACTGATCTGACGTGACCTGACGGGTTTGGGAGGGCCCTCAATGGACGGAGCGAAACGAACCGAACCCCTGAAAGCGCTCCTTGCCGGGAGCAGGACCATCGCCGCCTTGCCATGGCACGGCCCGGTGCCGTCCGATCTGACTGCAACCGCCGTTCAACCCCGGACCTCCCGCCTTGCGCCCCTCTCCCCCCTGAAGGGCGGAGAGGGGCGCAGGCGGAAAGGCACTCTCCTCTCTCGGGGCCTCGCGATCGCAAGAACGGCTCTCACACGCGCCTTGTCCCTGCTGGCACTGGCCATCCCCGTCCTTTTGCCGGTCCAGGCCACCGCCGAAGAAGGCAACCCGGTCAAAGGCGAGCAGGTTTTCAGGGCCTGCAAATCCTGCCACCAGGTCGGCGCGGAAGCCCGCAGCGGGGTCGGCCCGCATCTGGACGGATTGTTCGGCCGCCAGGCGGGGGTGCTGGACGGCTTCAAGTATTCCGGCGCCATGAAGAAGCTCGGCAAGGACGGGCTCGTCTGGAACGATTTCACCCTTGATCAATATCTGGAAAAGCCGCGTGCCTATGTGCCCGGAACGCGCATGTCCTATCGCGGCATGGCCAGCGAGGACGACCGCTCCGACGTGATTGCCTATCTGAAGGCCCTGTCCCGGGAAGCTCCGGCGGCGGACCAGAGCGAGGCAGAGGCCTCCCGGCCCGAACTCGGCGCGGCAGCAATGCATCTGGACGGCGATCCGGAGTTCGGCGAATATCTGGCCAGCGAATGCGTCACCTGCCACCAGGTTTCCGGCCGGGCCGACGGCATTCCGTCGATCGTCGGCTGGCCCAGGGAGCCGTTCATCCGGGCCCTGTTCGAATACAAGTCAAACATACGCAGCCATCAGGTCATGCAGAACATGACCACCAATCTCGGCAACGAGGAAATCGCAGCGCTTGCGGCCTATTTCGGCTCTCTTGATCCACAATAACAACACTCCGGGGAGCCTCCCGCCGCGCTGCACATCTGGGAGGAAGACAATGCCAATTATCTCACGCCGCACCTTCGGTCTGATGGTCGGGGCCGGAGCCTCGACCCTGGCGATGCCCTATTACGCCCGCGCCCAGGGCAAGCCGCGCGCGGTCGTCATCGGCGGCGGCGCCGGCGGCGCGACAGCCGCCCGCTACATGGCCAAGGACGCAGGCGAGGATCTCGACGTCACCCTGATCGAGGCCAACCCGCAATACACGACCTGTTTCTTCTCCAACCTGTATCTCGGCGGCTACCGCGACTTCGATTCCATCACCCACGGCTATGACCGGCTTGCCGGCAACTACGGCATCACCGTCGTCAACGGCATGGCCGCGGCCGTCGACCGGGACGCCAAGGAAGTCGTGATGGCCGACGGCTCGAAGGTGCCCTTCGACCGGCTGATCGTGGCACCGGGCATCGACCTGATCTACGACAGCGTCGAAGGCTATTCGGAGGCAGCAGCCGAAGTCATGCCCCATGCCTGGAAGGCCGGGCCGCAGACACAGCTCCTGAAGGCAAAGCTCGACGCCGTCGAGAACGGCCAGCAGATCATCATGGTCGCCCCGCCGAACCCCTATCGCTGCCCCCCCGGCCCCTATGAGCGTGTCTCCATGATGGCCCATATCCTCAAGGAGAAAGGCTTCAACGACACCAAGATCATCATCATCGATCCGAAGCCGAAATTCTCCAAGCAGGCGCTGTTCACCGAAGGCTGGGACAAGCACTATCCCGGCATGATCGAATGGTACGGCCCGGACGTGCATGGCGGCATCACCAGCGTCAATGCGGACACCGGCGCGGTCGAGACCGACTTCGACACGTTCACCGGCGATCTGGTCAACGTCATCCCGGCGCAGAAGGCCGGCATGATTGCCGCCAGCACCGGCCTGACCAACGACAGCGGCTTCTGCCCGATCGATCCGGCCTCGATGCGCTCAAGCGCGGATGACAACATCTTCGTCATCGGCGACGCCTCGATCGCCGGCGACATGCCCAAGTCCGGCTTTTCGGCCAACAGCCAGGCCAAGGTCGCGGCGATGGCGGTGCGCGGCGACCTGACGGGCTCGAAAGTGTTCCCGGCCAAATACTCCAACACCTGCTGGAGCCTGATCGAGACCAACGACGGCGTCAAGGTCGGCGCCCAATACGCCCCGGGCGACGACAAGATCGCCTCGACCTCGTCCTTCATCAGCCAGACCGGCGAAGACGCGGCCCTCCGCCAGGCCACCTACGAGGAATCCGTCGGCTGGTACAACGGCATCACGGCGGATATTTTCGGGAGCTGAGGGAAGTGAAGGGGTCTGCGGCCGGGTAGGTGCCCGGCCGTGGGGGGAAGCGTGCAAAGGCAGAGCATCGGGCGCCGAACGTTTGCTGCGCGTTCGTGCGAAACATATGCTGAGGTGAATTGACCTCGAAACTCAGGCTGAGACAAGGCGCTTGTTTCCGCGTCCAGGAATGATCCGAACGGGCCGAAAGCGGACTGGAGGATTGCGGGTCCTGTGTTCATCGAAGCGGACATTCACTTTGAACAGGCCGATGACCCTTTCCGGCCTCCGGACATTCGGGCCATGCCCTACGAAGGCCCGCTGTCCAAAGCCGTCATTGTGTCGAGGACTCACAATCAGAAAAGCCGCCTTACGCAGCAGCAAGGTCCGGCCCGCACCGCAGCGGGCTCTCGTTCAATCAGTCCTTGTCACACCTATTGCACAGGCGTCTAATTCCGAAACGTCAGGCTGCTTTGAGCGATCACCCTGCCTTTCAGGGCGGCGGTCATTCTTGCCCAATCAACTGCGCTGCTGTCGCGATGAGGCAAGGTTTCCGGAGCTGCCGTCAACGCAAAAAGCGTGATGGTGTATTCATGCAAGGCTGCCCCTGGAGAACACGGTGGCGTGTAACCCGTGAAGTTTCCATCCTTGTCGGACCCTTCATCTCCAAGCGAGCCGGGATTTCCCCTGGGGATCGCGCGCGTGTCGGCGGGGATGTTCCAGAGCAACCAGTATTGACCGGGGGCATCGCGGCCTTCGATTGTGCCGCGTGGATAATGATGCATGATCAGGGCAAAGCCTTTGGTGCCCTCGGGAGCACCTGCCCAGGCAAGCGGCGGAGAGACACCGTCGCCTCCATCCCGCACGCATTTCAGGTCGGCAGGAAGACGGTTCCCATCCTCCAGGGCTGGGCTTGTCAGATTGAAGAGGGCCTCTGCGGCGGCGCCCCCCGCGATGCCGCTAAGCACCGCAAGAAGCGACGTGATTGCCACGACCCGGAGCGGCGACCTCATCGGCAGAACTCGCCGGTTTGGATGTCGCCGCCATTGGTGACGGTTCTGGTCTCGAAATTGTAGCAGTTCTCGGTGTCTGATGGGCGGTAATGGATGTAATAGTCTTCCCCCTCATAGCTGTAATCCATACTGCGGCTGCCGTCTTCTTCCTGGGTGAAGATCAGGTTCTCGACGCCGCCCCGAGGAGGCCGCCCGGGGGCGGACCCACGACCCGTGGCGGCGTTGGTCAGCGGTGCGGTTCGGGGCAGTTCTCGCAGGTCTTCGACCTCTCCCATCAGGCACTGCACGATATAGGGGGCCTCTTCAGATGTGTGATAGCGATAGCCATACGTCTGGTCCGGCTGACCATTGCAGACGTCCAGCATGCCTTCGACAATCGGCGTGCCGTCGGGATTGTTGTCGCCGTAAATCGGGAAGCCGTCGAAGGCCCAGCCGATGATCGCGTCGTCGCCGGCGTTCTCCATCCGGGCAATCATGCAGACGGGTTTCATGTGGTAATGATAGTCGTCTCCGCGCCCCGCATGACCGCCGCAGATGTCGAGTTGCTGGGTCTGATAGGTGTCGTGCCGGGTTTGGTAATGGTAGAGATCTTCCTGTGCCATCTCGCCGCCGCCAGTATAGTCGAAAATCGGCACGCCATTGACCGCCACGCCAAGTGCAGCGTCACGGGTTTGCGGCGTGTCTCCCGGCACGGGCTCCAACGGGATTGGAGCATCATACTGTTTGGCGGGCACCGGCACCTGTTCGTTCGTGCCGACGATGCCGGTCATCAGATCGTGGTCGGGATAGGTGTCGGAAGAGATGATCGCCTTGCCGTCTTCACAGGTGACGGTAACGCTGTCGGAAAAGCCGGCTTCTTCGACCGAGGCCTTGACCGCATCGCACTGGTCCTGCACGCGGTGACTGTGATCTTCATGAGCCTGCGCCGGCGCGGCGAAACTTGCGGCTGAGCCAAACAGGATGGAGAGCATGCCAACGCCTTTGGCGGCAGAAAATTGTGTCATCGGAGGTTCTTTCGGAAAGGACTTCGGCGGCACAAGATCCGCTGAAGGAATGGAGCGTTCAGCGGTACAGGCGGGTTATTCGGCCGTCAGGCGGCACAGGACGGTGTTGTCCGTCTTCAGGTCGCCCCCCCAGATCAGCTTGGCGGACGGGACCCAGTCGACTTCGTCGTATCCGTCTTTCGGTCCGACTTCACGGGCGCTGTGCTCTGTGGCCGTGGTCCAGTCCGACGCGTCGAAGTCAGCTGTGTCCCAGCCCTCCGGCTCTTCGGTGATCTCAAAGCCGCAGACGCCTTCGCCCGCCACCGGATCGGTTTCGTCGGCGCAGGCGGTGTCCAGGGGGGCCTTGTGAACGACGAGGCATTGCCAGCCAGAATCCGACACCGCGACGAGCGCGCCATCAGCATCGTGAATCTGCACGATCGCCCCGCCATCGCCCATCTGCTGACGAGGGGTGCCGATATATTCAAGGCCTGTATCGTTTTGCTTGAAGTCCTTCATCTTCAGGCCGACCACGAAGGGCCGCTCGGCCTCGAAGATAAAGCTCTCCGCGTTGAAGGACCGTTCGGTTGTGATTGGCACGCTGTCTTCCGCAACCTGTTGCCCATCGACGCTCATGGAAAACCAGTTGTCCACCCAGACGTCGGCAGAGAAGGTTTCAGCTTGGGCCGCGCTGGCGAGGGCCACGCAAGAAGTCAGCATTGCGAGTTTGAGGCGCATGATCAGTTTCCTTGATTTTCGGGGCGCGAGGCCGCTTCTGCCATCCAGTATAGACACGCGGCTTTGCGGTGGCAGGAAGCGAAACTTACAAAGCTGTAAGGTAATTGCGCTTTGTCCTCGTGGACATTCACGACTAAGAATGAGGCGCGAAACGGCTGAATGTGTCCGGTGTCGGACCCGTCGCCTCTGAGAGTTGAGGCTGCAATTGAAAATCCTGCTGCTGGAAGATGATCTTGAGATCGGCGAGTGGGTGCGCGACGGGCTGAACCGTTGCGGCCATGTAATCGACTGGTTGCAAGACGGGCGCGAGGCGCTGGTCGCGGCGATGAGTACCGCCTATGACCTGTTGATCCTTGATCGCATGACCCCGGGGCTCGACGGACTGTCCGTGCTACGTGCCATCCGCGCGGCACAAAACAGCGTGCCGGTTCTTTTGTTGACGGCCCTGGGCGATGTGGATGACAGGGTCGAAGGACTGCATGCAGGCGCCGACGACTATCTGCCGAAACCCTTTGCCTTTTCGGAGCTTGATGCCCGTGTTGCCGCATTGGGGCAACGTCATGCCGAGTTGGACAACACTGAAGGTACCACCCTCGTCGCGGGTGATATCCAGCTTGATCTTCTCAAGCAGCGCTGCCTCAGGCAAGGCAAGCTGATCGATCTGAATCCAAAGGAATTTCGCCTGCTGGATACCTTTATGCGTTCGAACGGACGGGTGCTGACACGCGCTATGCTGCTGGAAAAGGTGTGGGACATGAACTTCGACCCCACCAGCAGTGTTGTGGAAACCCATGTCAGTCGCCTGCGCGCCAAGATCGAGAAGCCCTTTGGCGATGCGGTGATCAGGACAAGGCGCGGAGCGGGTTATGTTTTCGAACCGAAAATTTGACCTGATCTCCGTCTTGCGCATGTCGGCACTGCGCCAGGCCGTCATCATGACTTTGGCCTTTGTACTGATCGTCTTGGTCGCGGGCGGGATTGCGATTTCCGCCTTCGAGCGCGAGACGCAAAGGCGGATCGAAGATGATCTTCAAAGTCGGTTTGCAGAGGTGCGCGCCGACATTGACCGCCTCGGCTTTGATCTGGCCCGCTATCCTGATGCCAAGAACGAACGTATTGAATTTCGCCCCGGTCCCAGTGATATCCGGCCCGGAATTCACAATTCTCTGGATCTCAATTTGTGGTTCTGGACGAGCAACAGGGCCTCGTCGGCAGAAGGTCCTGATCCCGAAGGCCTTGAGGGTTGGATCTATCTGGCCGGTCCGGCAAAGGGTGGCCAGCTGATCGTTGCCACCGAACTGCACCGTCAGGATGACTTCCTGCAGATCATGCTGAAAACCATGGGACTTGTGGGGCTTGGCGCTGCACTTTCAGCTCTATGCCTGGGCCTCTATCTGGGCGCGCGGACGCAACGCCGGATCAATGCCATTTCCAGGGGCCTGACCGACTTTGGAGCCGGAAATTTGTCCGCACGCGTTGGAGGTCCCGCCCGGCGTGACGACCTTGGCGATCTGTCGCGCCAATTGGACACGACCCTGGATCAGCTCGACACGCTGATCCGACAGTCCCGTGATTTTGCCGGCAATATTGCCCATGATCTCAAAACGCCCCTGTCGCGACTGCGCATCCGGCTGGATCGTGCCTTGATGGCAAGCGAAGAAGACAGCGACAGCGCGACGGCCATCGAGGCGGCCATTGCGCAGACCGAACAGATCAACGCGATCTTTGATGCGTTCCTCCGCATTGCCAAGCTCGAAGCCAGAACGGCGCGTGCCTCTTTCTCGTCTGTGGATCTGGGGCAGTTGGCGGTCGAGATCTTCGAAACCTACCGCTATGTGATTGAAGCTTCGGGCCGGACCCTGGAGCTTGACAACTCCAACCCGGAAATCGTGCCCGGGGATCGCGTTCTGCTGTCTCAGGCGGTCGCCAACCTTCTGGAAAACGCAATCCGCCACACTCCCCGGGGGACGCAGATCTGGCTTTTGGCCCTTGGTCGCTCAATCGGCGTAGCCGATGCGGGACAAGGCATCCCTGCCGAAGAATTCGAGCACGTCACCCAACCACTATATCGCCTCGAACGCAGCCGAACCACCGAAGGCGCGGGGCTGGGTCTCTCCCTGGTAAAGACGATCGCAAATCTCCATGACGCGAAGTTGTTGTTCTCGAAAAACCCTCGGTTGCCGATGAATGCAGGGCTCTACGTGAAGATTGAAATGCCGTAGCCAGTCGCGTGACACTTGCCTGGCGTCACGAAAGAACTGTCATCACTCTACAACCCGAATTTGATCGAGCCGGAGACATCGCCCTGTCTGGGAACCGGTTTATGATGAAGGTATGGGAGGGCCTTGCACTGCCATACCTCCCGGAGGCCTTGGCTTTGCAAAGCTCCCTCACATTGCTGCCATTGGAGCATGACGCAGCGACTTCACGCTTCCCGCCCTTTACGCACGTCAGTGAAAAACGCAGCAAAAGACTGCTTCTCTGCCTCAACAGCTGCTGAAAAGCACCACGTTTCCGATCTCCGGCTTCAGGTCGCCGGTCTGCATGGAGGACGATCTGGACTTCCTGATCGTGCGGCAACCGCGACTGATGCGTTCCGCCAGATCGAGGTCTCCAACCGGTTGCGCAATCTGCCGACAACCTGCATCGTCAACAGCGTTCCTGGACAACCAGTCAGCTTGTCCCGTCCGAATTCGGCCACATCGACACAGCCTTCACCGACCCAACCGGCAAATCATCTCCCCCTCGAAAACAGGGCTGCGGCCCTTGCCCGGGCGAGTGCAGCACATGCTGGCGTCATCCCGGACAAGCGAAGCGCAGAGCCGGGGCCTGCTCGCAGGGCAATTTGTTGAACCGGTAGGAAGTTGGTCGGCGGCGTTTCTGCAAGTCATCCGCTCTCTGGAAATGAGTGGGCCCAGGCTCTCCCTCCGGTCGGCCGGGGTGACGCCAGCAAGTGCGGCAAATGTCCGGCCGACTGCGATGGCCCTGCCTTCAAATGCACCGGTCACGACAGGCAACCGGACCTGAAAAACAGGACATCCGCCCGCAATGTCACCATGACCGGATGCCCGATACGACTGCTCCGCCCGAAACTCCCCCTCAGCCCCAATCGCACAAAAACCGCTTTCAGGGTGACCGATTAAAATTTGTTCCATAGCCCAAATTTGGAGCAGGTGACCGGAATCGCCCACCATCCGGGATGTTTCCGGTAATGCCAAATTCTATGATAATACAATAATTTCAATATTTTAATTCAATACACAAGCCAGCAGAAGCCCGGCAATCCGGCACGCAGCCCCCTCCCGGCCCCGGCCCCTCCCGCCGTCGGCTGCCGCATTTTCAGGGCTTGCGCCGGACCAATTCCCCCTTGATACTGAGACCAATAAAGATTGGTTCACGATACGGTACGGCATGATTGAAGCGGAAAAGCCCTCACAGCGGAACTCGAGCCTGGCGCTCGAGCGGCTCAGGATCATCGTCGACCAGCTCACCGCCGAAGGCACCGAGCAGGTGCCGACCGAGCGCGAGCTGTCGGAGACCATCGGCGTCGGCCGCAGGGCGGTGCGGCGGGCGCTGGAAGTGCTGGAAACGGAAGGCAAGATCTGGCGACGGCAGGGAGCCGGGACATTCATCGGCCCCGAGCCCGCCCAGCCGGAAAAGCAGATCCGCGCTCTCAACGAGAATTCCAACATGCTGGAGGTGATGGAAGTCCGCCTGCAGATCGAGCCGGTGCTGGCCCGCCTGGCCGCCTTGCGCGCCACTCCGGCGGACATCGCCGCCATGCGCGACGTTGCCGGCCGCCTCGCCGAGGCCGAGGACATGGACGGACGGGAACTGTGGGACGGCGCGCTGCACCGGGCCATCGCACGGGCCGCCAACAACACCCTGTTCCTGGCGCTGTTCGATGTGGTCGACCGGGTCCGCCAGGATGCCGCCTGGCGCCATGTGCGCGAGGCGCTCAGGACCGATGACGCGATGACGCTCTACAAGTCCCAGCATGTCGACATCATCGGCGCCATCGAGACCCGCGACCCGATCTCGGCGGAAAAGGCCATGCGCGGCCACCTTCTGGCCCTTCAGCAGCGCCTTCTCTTCCAGAGCGCGACAGAGGTGGGCGATGACGAAGACCGCTGAAGCGCAGGGGGCGCCAGTCCTCGGCGTCAAAAATCTCGCGCTGCGCTTCAAGGGCGCCCCCGCCAACATCATCGACGGCATTTCTTTCCAGGTTCATCCGGGCGAGACCCTGTGCATCGTTGGCGAAAGCGGTTGCGGCAAGTCGGTCACTGCCCTGTCGCTGATGGGTCTGCTGCCGCGCACGCTCGCGCAGGTCATGTCCGGCACGGCCATGTTCGGTGATCGCGATCTGCTGACCCTGCCCGAACGCGCCATGGCGGACCTGCGCGGCAATACGATTTCCATGATCTTCCAGGAACCGATGACCTCGCTCAATCCGTCCTACCGGATCGGCGACCAGATCGCCGAGGTCGTGCTGCGCCACAGACAAGCGACACGGGCCGAGGCCAGGCAGCGTGCGCTCGACATGCTGGACCGGGTCAAGATCCCCGCCGCCTCCAGCCGTCTGGACGACTACCCGCATGAACTCTCCGGCGGCATGCGCCAGCGCGTCATGATCGCCATGGCCCTTGCCAACGACCCGGCGGTGCTGATTGCCGATGAGCCGACCACTGCGCTGGATGTCACCATCCAGGCCCAGATCATCGATCTGATCGAGGACCTGCAGAAAGAGACCGGCACCGCGCTCGTCATGATCACCCATGACCTCGGCGTGGTCGCGGAAGTCGCCGACAGGGTCTGCGTCATGTATGCCGGCCGCATCGTCGAGGACGGTCCCGTGGAAGCCATCTTCGACGATCCCCAGCACCCCTATACCATCGGCCTGATGAGCTCGGTGCCCTCGGTCGGGCCGCGCACGGGCCGGCTGACGACCATCGGCGGCATGGTGCCGACCATCGACCGGATGCCGGACGGCTGCCGCTTCACGCCCCGCTGCCCGTTCGCGCAACCGGCCTGCGAAGCCGCGTCGCCGCCTTTGACCGAACTCGGCCCCTCGCACCGGGCCGCATGCCACTATGCGCCGCTGGAAACCGCCTTCACAGAGCCTGCATCTGCGGAGACCGGATCATGACGGTCCTGAGGCCCCCGACCGCCGAGCGGATCATCGAGACCCGCGCACTCACCAAGCGGTTCACCAGCAGCAAGGGCCTGTTCGGCGGCACCGTCTCCGTCAGCGCCGTCAACGATGTTGCCCTGGACATTCGGCGCGGCGAGACCTTCTCCATTGTCGGGGAAAGCGGCTGCGGCAAGTCCACCCTGGCGCGCCTGCTGGTGCGGCTGCTGCCGGCGTCCGAAGGCGCGGTGCTCTACGAGGGCAACGACATTTCCGAGCTGTCGGAGCTGGAAATGCGGCGCCTGCGCAAGGATCTCCAGTTCGTCTTCCAGGACCCGTTTTCCTCGCTCAATCCGCGCATGACCGTCGGCGCGCTGATCGAGGAGCCGATCAAGGTCCACACACGGCTTTCCAGGTCCGAGCGGCGCCGGAAGGTGGCGGATCTTCTGAAAAAGGTCGGCCTGCGCCCGGCTTTCGCCAACCGCTACCCGCACGAGTTTTCCGGCGGCCAGCGCCAGCGCATCGGCATCGCCCGGGCGCTCGCCAGCGGACCCAAGGTGATTGTCGGCGACGAGCCCGTGTCCGCGCTCGATGTCTCCGTGCAGGCCCAGGTGATCAACCTTCTGGAAGACCTGAAGGCCGAATTCGACCTGACCCTGATCCTGATCGCCCATGACCTGGCGGTCATCCGGCACATGAGCGACCGCATCGCCGTGATGTATCTGGGCGAGATCGTCGAACTGGCGCCTAACGACGCCTTGTATGACAAGCCCCTGCATCCTTATACGCAGGCCTTGATGCGGGCGATCCCGATCGCCTCGCCCCATGGCCGGTCCATGGACGTATCGCTGACCGGCGACGTGCCCTCGCCGCTCGCGCCCCCGTCCGGCTGCCGCTTCCATCCCCGCTGCCCGCATGCGAGCGATGTGTGCACCACCGCCCGGCCTCCGCTGGCGGAGGCCGGTGCGCGCACGGTCGCCTGCCATCACTGGGAGAAAATCTCCGCGAGTTCCCCGGACATCGTCCGGGAACCGCCAAGAAGTGCAGACGCGGAAAAGCGCTTCGCGCTGTTTCGCGAAAAAAGTCAACGACAAGAGCCGACCACGGCCGGAACAACCGAAAACCGAACTTTCCGAGAGGTGTGACAACAATGCGTAAGCAATTCCTGGCAGCCCTGCTGCTCAGCGCGACAACCCTGGCAACGGCGGCCCAGGCCGCCGACCTGCGTATCGGCCTTCAGGACGATGCCGACGTGCTCGATCCGGATCAGTCCCGGACCTTCGTCGGCCGTATCGTCTATGCGTCGATGTGCGACAAGCTGGTCGACATCACGCCGGACCTTGAAATCGTTCCCCAGCTGGCCACCGGCTGGAGTTGGTCCGACGACGGCAAGGTCCTGACCATGGACCTGCGCGACGGCGTGACCTTCCACGACGGCACGCCGTTCGACGCCGAGGCCGTGAAGGCCAATATCGAGCGTTCGAAAACAATGCCGGAAAGCCGCCGCAAGAGCGAGGTCAAGTCCATCGAGAGCGTCGATGTCTCCGGCCCGCTGCAGGTCAAGTTCAACCTGACGGCACCGGACGCGACCCTGCTGGCCCAGTTCGCCGACCGCTCCGGCATGATGATGTCCCCGACTGCGGCTGCCGCTGCCGGCGTGGACTTCGGCGCCAATCCGGTCTGTTCCGGCCCGTTCAAGTTCGTGGAGCGCGTCCAGCAGGACCGCATCGTGCTGGGCAAATACGACGGCTACTGGAACGCCGATGCCATCAACTTCGACACGGTGACCTTCCTGCCGATCCCGGACACCACCGTGCGCCTTGCCAACCTGCGCTCCGGCGATCTGGACATGCTCGAGCGGCTGGCGGCCACCGACGTCGCCTCCGTCAAGGGCGATGACGCTCTCTCCTACGCCGAAGCCGTCAGCCTGGGTTACCAGGGCATCACGGTGAACATCAACAACACCGAAAAGGGCGACAATCCTTTCGGCAACGATGCGAAGATCCGCCAGGCCTTCAGCCTGTCGCTCGATCGGGACGCGATCAATCAGGTGGTCTTCGAAGGCGCGTTTGCTCCGGGCAACCAGCCCTTCCCGCCGACCAGCCCCTGGTACGACAAGGACTATCCCGTCCCGGCCCGCGACGTGGCCAAGGCCAAGGAGCTGCTGAAGGAAGCAGGCTATGACAGCCTCGATGTGGAAATCCAGGTCGCCAACAACCCGGTCCAGACCCAGATGATGCAGGTCGTCCAGTCCATGGCCGCCGAGGCCGGTTTCAACGTCAAGCTGAAGACGATGGAATTCGCCAGCCTGCTGGCTGACCAGTCCGCCGGCAACTACCAGGGCAGCCAGGTCGGCTGGTCCGGCCGTGTCGATCCGGACGGCAACGTCCACCAGTTCATGACCTGCAAGGGCGGCATCAACGACTCCAAGGTCTGCATTCCGGAAGTGGACAAGCTTCTGGATGAAGCCCGCACGAGCACCGACCTTGCAACACGCAAGGCCAAATACGATGCCGCGCGCGATATCCTGATCGAGGAACTGCCGATCATCTATCTCTATCATGTGACCTGGATCTGGGCGCTTTCCGACAAGCTGGAAGGCTTCACCCCCTATCCGGACGGCATGATCCGCCTCGAGAACGTCAAGTTCAAGTAAGTCGAACCAACCTCGGATCCCGGCTTTCCGCCGGGGTCCGCTTCAACTCGGGTCGTGCCTGAATGCTGTCCTATATCGCGCGCCGGCTGCTCATCGCCATACCGACGCTCATCCTCGTGTCGATCTTCGTCTTCGTCTTGCAGAAACTGCTGCCCGGCGATCCGGCGCTTGTGCTTGCGGGCGAGGAACGCGATCCCGAGATGCTCGAATTCATTCGCGAGAAATACCGTCTCAACGACCCGATCATCATGCAGTATTTCTACTGGGTGAAAGCTCTGCTGCAGGGAGACCTGGGCATTTCCCTCAGAACCCGCCAGCCGGTGCTGGACCTGATCGGCGACAAGCTGCCGGTCACCATACAGCTTGCGGTGATGGCGATGATCATCGCCTTCGCGATCGGCATTCCGGCGGGCATCCTCTCCGCCGTCAGGAAAGGCACAGCCGTCGACTACATTGCCAATTTCATTGCGCTGTCCGGCCTGTCGATTCCCAATTTCTGGCTCGGCATCATGCTGATCATGCTGGTCTCGGTAAACCTTGGCTGGCTGCCGGCCTCCGGCTATGTGTCGCCCTTCGAGGATCCGGTGAAATCGTTCCAGACCATGATCATGCCCGCCTTCGTTCTGGGCACCGCGCTTGCCGCCACCTTGATGCGCCACACCCGCTCCGCCATGCTCGGCGTCCTGAAAGCCGATTATGTGCGCACCGCCAGGGCCAAGGGCCTTCTGGAAAAGACCGTCATCCTGAAACACGCTTTCCGCAACGCACTGCTGCCGATCGTCACCCTCAGCGCGCTCCTCTTCGGCGAGCTGCTTGCCGGGGCTGTCCTGACTGAGCAGATCTTCACCATTCCCGGCTTCGGCAAGCTGATCGTCGATGCCGTCTTCACCCGCGACTACGCGGTGGTGCAGGGCGTCGTCCTGTGCACCGCCGCAGGCTTCATCCTGATGAACCTGATCGCCGACGTTCTGTACTTCCTTCTCAACCCGCGCATGAGGAGCAGCCTGTGAGCGCCGTGACCGCCACCGCCGAAGCTGCGGAAGAGACCGTCAGGCCGGAAAACCGCGCCTGGAAGAAGCTGAAAGCCAACCGCAGCGCCCGGTTCGGCCTGATCATCGTCGCCTTCTTCATCGGCATCGCGCTTGCCGCGCCCATCCTGCCCATCGACGACCCGATCGCCACAAGCTGGAGCGACGTTCGCAAGGCCCCGTCCGCGGCCCACTGGCTGGGCACCGACGAGATCGGCCGGGACATCCTGTCACGGATGATCTGGGGTGCGCAGGCCTCCCTGCTGGCGGGGGTCGTCTCGGTGTTCATCGCTGTTCTTGTCGGTGTGCCTTTCGGCCTCGTGTCAGGCTATTTTGGCGGCTGGACCGATCAGGCGATTTCGCGGGTCACTGACGCGCTGCTGGCAACGCCCTTCCTCATCCTGGCGATCGCGCTCGCGGCGTTTCTGGGGCCGAGCCTGACCAACGCGATGATCGCCATCGGCCTGTCCGCCGTGCCCATCTTCGTCCGGCTCACGCGCGGACAGGTGCTGGCGGTGAAGACCGAGGACTTCGTGGAGGGCGCCCGCGCCGTCGGATTGACGCATGTGGCCATCATGGACCGCTACATTCTGCCGAATGTCCTGGCCCCGATCCTGGTCCAGGCGACACTCACGGTGGCCACCGCGATCATCGCCGAGGCCAGCCTGTCGTTCCTGGGGCTGGGCCAGCAGGCCCCCGCACCCAGTTGGGGATCGATGCTGAACGTCGCCAAGAACTTCATGACCCAGGCGCCCTGGATGGCCTGGTGGCCGGGGGCCGCGATCTTCCTGGTCGTGCTCGGCTTCAACCTGCTCGGCGATGGCCTGCGCGACGCTCTCGACCCGCGCGAGACCTGAAACCGTTTTTTCAACCCAAAAGAGTAGATCATGTCGACTTTCACCACCCGTCCCGAAATAACCGGCTCCTTCGGAGTCGTTACCTCCACCCACTGGATTGCCAGCGCCGTCGGCATGAGCATCCTGGAAAAGGGCGGCAACGCCTTTGACGCGGCGGTCGCGACCGGTCTCGTACTGCAGATTCTCGAGCCGCACCTGAACGGTCCCGCAGGTGATCTCCCGGTCATCTTCCACGACGCGAAGACCAACGAGACCAAGGTCATTTGCGGCCAGGGGCCGGCCCCTGCAGGGGCGACCATTGCGCACTACAAATCCGAGGGCATGTCCCTCATCCCGGGCAACGGCCTGCTCGCGACCGTTATTCCGGGCGCCTTCGACGGCTGGATGCTGATGCTGCGCGACCGGGGCACGCTCAGCCTGCGCGATGTTCTGGAACCCGCGATCTACTACGCCGAACACGGCCAGCCGACATTGCCGGGCACGGCTTCGACCATCGCCGGCCTCAGTGATTTTTTCGAAAAGGAATGGCCGACCTCCTTTCAGACCTGGCTTCCGAGCGGCAAGGCCCCGAAGACGGGAGAGCTGTTCCGCAACCCGGTGCTGGCGCAGACCTGGAAACGTCTGCTTGATGAAGCCGAGAGCAAGAGCGGCCGCGAGCAGCAGATCGACGCCGCGCGCGACTGCTTCTACCGGGGCTTCATCGCCGAGGAGATCGGCAGCTTTCTTGAAACCGCCGAGGTCATGGACGGTTCGGGCAGCAAGCACAAGGGTGTCCTGACACGGGACGATCTGGCCAACTGGCAGGCCACTTACGAAGACCCGCTGACGGACGACTACCACGACTGGACCGTCGCCAAGACCGGCCCCTGGGGCCAGGGCCCGGTTCTGCTGCAGTCACTCGCGCTTCTGCGTGGGTTCGACATCGGCGCGATGGACCCGGCCGGGCCGGATTTCGTCCATCACGTCACAGAAGCCATGAAGCTCGCCTATGCCGACCGCGAGGTCTATTACGGCGATCCGGACTTCATCGACGTGCCGCTCCAGAAGCTGCTCGGCGAAGACTACAATTCCGCCCGCCGCGAGCTGATCTCGGGCAGCGCGTCCTTCGACCTGCGTCCCGGCACGCTTGCCGGTTTCGAGGACCAGGTTGCCCGCAGCATGGCGATGATCGAGCGGGCCGGGATCGCCGATACCGGGATTTACGAGCCGACCATGGCGCATCTGTCGGAGCGGCGCGGCGATACGGTGCATCTCGACATCATCGACCGCTGGGGCAACATGGTCGCGGCAACGCCGTCGGGCGGCTGGCTGCAATCCTCGCCAATCATTCCCTCCCTCGGTTTCTGCCTCAATTCAAGGGCGCAGATGTACTGGCTGGAAGAGGGGCTCGCCGCGAGCCTGGCGCCGGGCAAACGCCCGCGCACCACGCTGACACCGAGCCTCGCCTTCCACCAAGGCCGGCCGACGCTCGCCTTCGGCACGCCGGGCGGCGACCAGCAGGACCAGTGGCAGCTGTCCCTGTTCCTGCGCCTCGTTCATCACGGGCTCAACCTGCAGGAGGCCATCGACCTGCCGCTGTTCCACACCACCCATTTTCCGACATCCTTCCACCCGCGCCAGCGCCAGCCGGGCCACCTGATGGCGGAAGGCAATTTCAGCGCCGACACGATCAGGGAGCTCAGGGCGCGCGGCCATTCGGTCGAGGTTTCGGGCAACTGGACCATCGGCCGGCTGACCGCCGCCAGACGCGAGGCGGACGGAATGCTGAAGGCAGGCGCCACACCAAGGCTCATGCAGGCCTACGCCATCGGCCGCTAGCGCGTGTCGCGGCGAACCGGATCGGACGCAGGTCAGATCCGGTTGCCGGTCGAAGCGTCGAAGAGATGAATGTCCGCCGGCTTTACTTTCAGATCGAGCCGCGTGCCGGGCCTGAGGTCGGGGTCCGGTGCGAGCCGGGCGGTGATCTCCTGATCGCCAAGCATGCAGATCGCCATCGTGTCCGAACCGAGCGGCTCCAGCACATCGACCGTTACCCGGATCATGGCCTCGTCGGTGGGACAGCGGATCAGGTGCTCCGGCCGGACACCGACCAGGATCCGGCGGTCGTCGGCGAGCTGTGTTTGCCCGAGCGGGATCCGCGTCTCGCCGAAAAGCGCCGCGCTTTTGCCGTCCAGCGTACCGGATTTCGCTTCCAGTACATTCATCTTCGGTGAGCCGATGAACTCGCCGACGAACCTCGTTTCCGGCACCGTATAGACATCCACCGGTGCACCCTGCTGGATCAGCTCACCGTCCTTGAGGATGACCACACGATCGGCGAGCGTCATCGCCTCCACCTGGTCGTGCGTCACATAGACCATCGTCGTTTTCAGCATGCTGTGCAGGCGCTTGATCTGGGTGCGCATGTCGACACGCAGCTTGGCATCGAGATTAGACAGCGGTTCGTCGAACAGGAACACCTTCGGTCGCCGCACGATCGCCCGGCCCATGGCGACACGCTGGCGCTGACCGCCCGAAAGCTGTCCCGGCTTCCTGTCCAGAAGCTGGGTGATCTGCAGAATGTCGGCGGCCTCCTCGACCTGGCGCCGCCGCTCCCCGGCGGACATGCCGCGCATTCTCAGGCCGAAACCGATGTTGTCGGCAACAGACATATGCGGATAAAGCGCGTAGTCCTGGAACACCATGGCGATGTCGCGATGCTTCGGCTCGAGGTCATTGACCACCTTGCCGTCGATTTTCAGCGTGCCGCCGGAAATTTCCTCAAGACCCGCGATCATCCGCAGCAACGTGCTCTTGCCGCAGCCCGAAGGACCGACGAAGGCCACGAACTCGCCGTCCCGGACATCCAGGTCGATTCCCTTGACCGCACGAAAAGATCCGTAGTTCTTGACGATTTTGTCTAGCTCGATAGCGGCCAATTCTGTCCTCCCGCGCCTTTCGGCAGCTCTGCTTCCGGTTCGGTGTTCCCGGCCCGGCATCGGCGGTTTTCCGCTTTTTGCCGTCCGGGCTGCAACCGCGTTGTCCATTTGCCGCGATGCTTTCGCTTGCGTCGCCGCTTCATTATCGCTACATTATCGATAACGTTATCGATATTCAAGCAGCAGATCACAGACATGGCAGCGGAAAGCTTCGACACTCAGGAAAACGGAAAATCCGGGCACGCCCGGCAGCAGCCGCGCCGCGCCACCAAGCGCAGCCATGCGATCTTCGAGGAACTCCAGAAGGACATCATGCTGGGGCACCTGCCTCCGCGCGCCGCGATCCTGGAACTGCAACTGGCCGATCGCTTCGAATGCAGCCAGAGCACGATTCGCGAAGCGCTGATGTTCCTGCAGACGGATGGTCTGGTGGAGCGTCTGCCCCATCGGGGCACCTTCGTCGCGGACAGCCGCGGCGAGGATGCCCGCGAACTGATCCTGATCCGTCACGACATCGAGTGCCGGGGCGTGATCCGTGTCCTGAACCACTTCGGTCCGCTTCTGCGCAAGGAACTGGAAGCGGATCTGGACGCCATGCGCCGGGCCGCGAAAGAGGGCGACGAATACCGGCTCTCCCTCCATGACCGGAATTTTCATCTCAATCTCTACAACGCCGCCGACATGCCCAGCGTCAGCCCGATCCTGCGCCGGTGCCTCATTCACAATCACCGCTACAAGATCCTGAATTCCGAGCCGAACCGGGGTCTCGTGGAGACCGCCGAACGCCATGTGGCGATCCTGGACGCCCTCGCCGCCGGCGACGAGAAACAAGCGGTGGAGGCCCTGTCCCGCCACATCACCACGATCGTGGATTTCGGCCCGAGCATTCTCGCCGTCGATGCGGACACGGGTCCAGAGAAATTGGCCCCAGAGAAATCGGGATCGGCCAAATGATGTCCGCGACCCTGCCTATGCCCCTGCCCTCGGACGCGGACCTGATCCCGACACAGCGGATGCAATGGATCCTCGAGCGCCTCGCCAGGGAAGACGCCGGCCTCGGCGATCCGACGCTTCTGCCGGCGCGGCAAGGCCGCGAGCTTGCCGAACGGACCAATCTTCGCTGGAACAGCGACCTTCCCGATCTGTCCGTCACGGAATTTGCCGTCACCGCCGACGACGGACATTCGATCCCCTGCCGCCTGCTCAGCCCCGAAAAGGCCGACGGCCTGATCCTGTTCGTTCACGGCGGCGGCTGGGCCTTTTGCGACATGACGACCCATGAACGCTCCGCGCGGCTGCTGGCGCTGGAGGCAGGTGCTCATGTGCTGACCTTCGACTACCGGCTTGCGCCCGAAGCCCCCCACCCCGCCGGCCTGATGGATTGCCGGACGGTCTGGAATGCCGTCGCGGCCGGACAGTCAGAGCTGGCCGGGTGTTCGGGACCTCGAGCCCTGGCCGGAGACAGCGCCGGCGCCAATCTCGCGCTCGCCCTGCTGCTCATGATGCAGGAACAGCAAATGCCCGCTCCGGACGCCGCGCTTCTGTTTTATGGCGTCTATGACGCGAATTTCGAAACCGCGTCCTATCTCGGCCAGAAGGACGGCCCCGGCCTGACGCGCGCCAAGATGATGCGCTACTGGGACTGGTACGCCGCCGATCCGGCCGACCGGACCCGGCCGCTGGTGTCGCCGTTTCAGGCAACGGACGATGCCTTGCGCAAACTGCCGCCGATGTTCTTCAACGCAGCGGCCATCGACCCCCTTCGCTCGGATACGGAAAATCTGGTTGGCCGGCTACGCAGCCTGGGCCGGACCGATCCCTACATTCTTTATCCGGGCGTGGTTCACGGCTTCATGCAGATGAGCCTTGAATTGCCGGAGGCCCGCAAGGCTGCGGCGGAAGCCGGGAGGGCTTTCCGCGAACTCACAGGGTCTTGAGCAAAAACAGAAATAAAGTGGAGGAAACAATGTCAAAACTCATTTCGGCCGCGTTCGCGGTTGGACTTCTCGCCGGAACGACGGTCGCCCAGGCGGACGAAACCGTCCGTTTCTGGTATCATTTCGACAATGCCGACAATCCCATGTCGGAACTGGTCGCCAAGTTCGAACAGGCAAATCCCGGCATCAAGATCGAAGCCGAGAACATTCCCTGGAACTCCTATTACGACAATCTCTACACCTCGATTGTCGCCGGCAATGCGCCGGACGCCGCGATGGTCAAGATGTTCGCCCAGCCGCGTCTGGTCGAAATGGGCGCGCTGGAACCGATCGGCGCGCGGATCGACGCCTGGGACGGCAAGGCCGACCTGCAGGACAATCTCCTGAACCTCACCAGGGCCTCCGACGGCCAGACCTATTACCTGCCGGTTCAATATGTGGTGCTCTATCTCTATTACCGGCAGGACATGCTCGAAGAACTTGGTCTCGACGTGCCGAAGACCTGCGACGACTTCCGCGATGTCGCCATGAAGCTCACCCGCGACACCGATGGCGACGGCCAGCTTGATGTCTACGGCTTCGGCTTCAGGGGCGGCAAGGGCGGTCACGATCACTGGGGCAGTCTGGTGCTCTCGCGCGGTGTCGATTTCTCCGCCGGAAGCCTGACCAGTGATGCCGGCGTTGCCGGAACCCAGTGGGTCGTGGACCTGTTCGAAAAGGACAAGGTGTTCCCGCCGTCCGCGCCCAATGACGGCTTCAAGGAAGTCACCGGCGCGTTCAAGGCCGGCAAGACCGCAATGACGATCCACCACATCGGCTCGTCCAACGGCATGGTCGAGGCGCTTGGAAACGCGGTGTCCGCAACGACCGTTCCGGAATGCGGCGGCGGTCACTGGACCTCCTTCGGCGATGAATCCACGGCTGTCTTCTCCACGGCGGAAAACAAGGACGCCGCCTGGAAATGGATTTCCTTCCTGTCGACCGCCGGCAACAACGCCGAGTTCAACAAGGCAACCGGCCAGTTGCCTGTCACCAAAACGGACTCCGAAGGCTGGACACTGCACGAGAAACGCTTCGTCGATGCGACGGTCCAGTCGCTGCCCTTCGCCAACCTGCTGCCGAACACGCCGGAAACTTCGGACTTCGTCAACACGGTCTGGCCGGTGAACATGCAGCGCGCCCTGACCGGCGAGATCACCGCGGAGCAGATGAACGCCGAAATCGACAAGCTCTACAATCCCTGAGTCCTCCCTGGGCGGTCGTTGGCGGGCACGTTGTCCGGCAACGACCGTCCCCTTTTCCAACGGACACAAACAGCACTTGCCTGAAAACGGCAGACGAAAGACTTGAACTGCGTGCGGGAGACACCTCCCGCACCGAATGGAAATTCAACCATGCCCACCATCGACGAAGCGGCGGTCCAACCCGGATCCAGACCACCAGGCCGGGCGGCCCTTGCGCGCAAGGTTCTCCCCTACGCCCTGCTCTCGCCCGCAGTCCTCGTGACACTGGCCATCGTGTTCTTTCCGATGATCCAGGCCGCCTGGATGAGCCTGCACGACTATATTCTCTGGAAACCGAAGGACTTCTCCTTTGTCGGGCTGAAGAACTTCGCGGCTGCCCTCCAGGATGAGGTCTTCTGGATTTCGCTCAGGCATACGGTCATCTGGATTGCCGTGACCATCCCCGCCCAGCTTCTGCTCGGCCTCGCCACGGCCCTGCTGCTCAATCAGAAATTCGCCTGGCGGCCTCTCGCACGAGCGCTGATCATCATTCCCTGGGCGCTGCCGAGCGTGGTCATCGCGCTGATGTGGGTGTGGATCTACGATGCCAATTACGGCATCCTCAACGAGTTCCTGCTTCGGTTGGGCCTGATCAAGGCCTCGGTCCCCTGGCTCGCCGATCCCGACACCGCTCTCTACGCCATCATCCTGACGCTGACCTGGCAGGGCTTTCCGTTCTTCGCGGTGATGATCCTGGCCGGCCTGCAATCGATCCCGAGCAGCTACTATGAGGCCGCCTCCCTGGACGGCGCCGGCCCGCTGCGCCAGTTCTGGCACATCACCCTGCCGGGCATTTCCGGCGTGCTGATCACCGCCGTCCTGCTCAGGACGATCTGGGTCGCCAACTCGATCGACGTGATCTACGTCATGACAGGCGGCGGACCCGGCTATGCCACCTACACCCTGCCGCTCTACGCCTTCATCAAGGCGCGCACCAATCTGGACTTCGGCTACGGCTCGTCGCTTGCCGTCCTGTTCACGCTGATGCTGCTCGGACTGGTGATCGTCTATCTTCGCCGCGCAGGGAGGTCCGTTGACTGATGGTTGGACGCAAATCCCTTTTGCGGCGGCTGTTGACCGTCGATCTGCCGATGCTGCTCATCCTGGCCTTCACACTCGGGCCGTACCTCTGGATGCTGCTGACTTCTCTGACATCGGAAAGCCGCCTGTTCACCGAAGGCCCGAGCCTGATCGGGGCGACCCTTGAAAACTACATCCGGCTGTTTGCCACCGTCGGCTTTCTGACCAACCTGATCCACTCGTTCATCATCGCGGGCGGCACCGTCGTGGTCGGTCTCACCTTGAGCGTGACCGCCGCCTACTCCTTCTCCCGCTTCTCGTTCCGGGGCAAACGCTACCTGCTGCTGCAGTTCCTGATCATCAACATGTTCCCGGTGGTGCTGCTGATCCTGCCGCTGTTCGTGATGATGCGCGTTCTGGGCATTCTCGACACTCACCTGGCGCTCATCATCGCCAACGCCACGGTCGCCATTCCGTTCTCCGTGTGGATGATGACCAGCTACATGAACGGCATCCCGAAAAGCCTGGACGAAGCCGCCATGACAGACGGCTGCAGCCGGCTCGGCGCACTCTGGCGCGTGGTGCTGCCGCTGTGCACGCCGGGCATCATCGCCACCGGCATCTACATCTTCATCACCGCGTGGAACGAATATCTCTACGCTCTCACCCTGGGCGGGCGGAATGTCCGTCCGATCACCGTCGCCATCCAGACGCTTATCGGCGAATACGAGGTCGAATGGGGTCTGTTGACCTCTGGCGGCATCATCGGCGCCATGCCCGCGACCCTCCTGTTCCTGATCGTCCAGAAACGCCTGATCAGCGGCCTGACACAGGGCGCGGTCAAGGGATGACAATGAAAAGGCAATTGAAAGTGAACAACCCCGTCGGCATCATTTCCATGCAATTCGTGCGACCCTTCACCCGCGCCGACCTGGGTCTCTTCCGGCACATCCGCGAGCTCGGCTTCGATTTCGTCGAACTGCTGGTTCCCGAGCCCGACGACGACCTGGACCTGCGCGAGACCGCCCGTGCCCTGCAGGACGCGGACCTCGGCGTCGTGCTGGCGGCCCGTGTCAATCTCCAGCGCTCCATCGCCAGCGGCGACGCGGCGTGCCGTCAGGGGGGCATCGACTATCTGAAACGCTGTATCGAGGTTGCCTCCGCGCTCGGCGCCCGCATTATCGGCGGCCCGCTCTATGGCGAGCCGATGGTGTTCGCGGGCCGCCCGCCGGTCCCCTGGTCGGACGACGACATCAGAGCCCGTGCCGACAGGACGATCGAAGGCCTCGCCGCCGTGGCGCCGGGTGCCGCCGACGCCGGCTGTGTGTTCGCGCTGGAAGCCCTGAACAGGTTCGAGACCGATATCGTCTCCACCACGCGGCAGGCGATCGAGGTCTGCGACGCGGTCGACAATCCGGGCCTCGGGATCGTGCTCGACACGTTCCACATGAACATGGAGGAACGCTCCATCCCCGACGCGATCCGGGCCGCAGGATCGCGCGTCGTCCATTTTCAGGCCAACGAGAACCATCGTGGCTTCCCCGGCACCGGCCATCTCGACTGGCCCGTGATCATGAAGGCCCTGGCCGACATCGGCTATGACGGCCCCGTGTCTCTGGAACCCTTCCGCAGGGACGACGACCGGGTCGGCCTGCCCATCGCCCACTGGCGCGCGCCGCGCGAGGACGAAACCGGAAAACTGCAAGCCGGGCTGGCGCTTATACGCTCCTGCCTTGCCATGGCGGAGAACGCCCAATGACCCTGAACATCGGATGGATCGGCTGCGGCCGCCACGCCACCCAGATGCTGATGCCCCAGCTTGGCCGCAACGACATCAACATCGCCGCCGTCTGCGACGTCAACAAGGAAGCGGCCGCGAACGCCGCCTGGCAATATGGCGCCGATGCCGTCTACACGGATTACCGCGAGTTGATTGCCCACAAGGGCCTCGACGCCATCGGCATGGCCGTCGGGCCGGATCTCCATCATGTCGCCTCCATTGCTGCCCTGGAGCACGGTCTGCCGGTGTTTCTTGAAAAGCCGCCGGCGAAGGACACCGCCGCGGCAAGAGAGATCGCGGCCGCTTCCGAGCGCACCGGCAAGCCCGTTCTGGTCGGTTTCATGAAGCGCTATTCGACCGGCAACCGGATGGCCGGCAATGTCCTCCGCAAGGGGGATTTCGGCCAGGTTCTGGGCATCACCGGCAGCTACATGACCGCGCCGACCTATTTCGCCGGCGAGGTCGACTATACCGGGTTCTACCTCCACCACTGCGTCCACTACATGGATCTCATCCCCTGGTTCGCAGGCAGCGATTTCAGCGACATGGCGCTACGCAAGATCGAGCCGAAGCCGGGCCATCTGCTGTTCCATCTCAATTTCGAATGCGTCAACGGGGTCATCGGCACCATCGTCATGGGCACCGTCCAGTCCCGGGGCACGCCGATGGAATCCATCCAGATCATGGGCGATCATATCCGCCTGGAAGTCGACAACATCATCAACGTCGCCTGCTACCGCGATCCGCCGTTCAAGGCGGACGATCCGGACGCGACCCTGTCGGACACATCGGACACCCTGTCCTGGACGCCGAATTTTACGGCTGCCGCCAACGAGGATCACAAGGGCTACCACGCCCTGATCACCGACGTTGCCGCCGCCTTCCGTCAGGAAAAGTCGTCAGCCCCGGACATCCATGACGGCGTGCGCGCGATGGCAAACCTGGAACGGATGGTCGGCTTGATCTGACCTGATCTGATCTGATCTGACCTTAGCTGATCTGATCTGAGCCGGGCAGACCGGCCCCCGCGCTTTCCTCGCCAGCCACCACCCGGCCCGTTCAGGGCCCGGTGGCGGCTGGCGGAAGTCTGGCAGGTACCTGCTCAGAATTGCGGCATCTTGAAGAACGAGGCCGGGGTCAGGATCGTGTTGACCTGACCGACCAGGTAGCCTGCGTCCGAACTCAATTTGAGATATTCCTGCCACTTGGGATCGGCCGCCAGTGCAGCCCGTTTCGCCGCCCTGTCGGCCGCGTCCTCATAGACCCAGACATGCACGTAGGAATTGACGTTGCCCGTCTCGACCGCGCCGTAAAGAATGGGTTGCCCGAGATGTTTGGACTGGGTTGCCCAGCCGCTTTCCTCATAGAGCTTCATGTGCTTGCGGATCGTGCCGGGACGGCAGGTGTATGTGCGGTGATCGAAGATCATTGTTGTGTCTCCCTGGAGGAATTGAAGCCGGTCAGAAGCCTGAGCAGTTCGGCTGAAGAGTAGATGAGCATCACCGCCCCGGAGAGCGGGATGGTGATGTAGAACAAGGCGGTCGGCAGCCCCAGAATGGGCGTCAGGGCTTTCGCGCTGCGTGTCAGGTCGGCGCCATATGCCGTCATCACGACCAGAAAACAGATCGCGAGCAGCGTTGTCACCAGACGCAGGATCCGCGCCGGAATCGCAGGAAGGGACCGCTCCAGCCAGTCGACCTGGAAATGGTCCCTTTCCCGCCAGAGGGCGGCGGCCCCGATAAAGACCATCCACGCGAACAGCCCCTGGACGATTTCATCGAACCAGGAGAACCCGGCGAGCTGGAATGTTCGCGCGATAACGTTGGTCAGCAGCAGCAGGAACAATGCAGCCAGGCAGAAAACGGGAATTGCACGCAGTATGAATCCGGCAATCCTGTCGATAGTTGCAAGCATGGCTAGTTTCCGAGCAGAAGGTTGGGAAGCCAGGTCGACACGGCCGGAAAGGCGATGACGGCCAGAAGCACGACACAGAGCCCCGCAAGATAGGGAAGCAGGGCTTTCGACAGACGCCCGACGCTCAGTTTTGCGATCGAGGACACGGCGAACAGCACCATGCCCACCGGCGGTGTCAGCAAGCCGACCATGGAACACATGATCATGATGACCCCGAACTGCACCGGATCCACGCCGATCTGGGTCATCACCGGGTAGAACAGCGGCACCGTCAGGACAATGACCGCGATCCCTTCCAGAAACATCCCCAGCACCAGCAGGATCGCAACCACGATGCCCATGATGACGACCGGGTTGTCGGAAAATCCGATCAGGCTGCTGACCAATTGATTTGGGATGCGCTGATGGATCAGCAGCCAGCCGAAGAACCCGGCCGCCGCAATCACGAACATCACGCGGATCGTATGCTGGAGCGTTTCCCAGAGGATGCCCGGCAGGTCCCGGACCGTGATTTCCCTGTAGACGAACATCGACAGGACCAGAGCATAGGCACTTGCCGCGACGCCTGCCTCGGTGGGCGTGACGATCCCTCCGAAAATGCCGGCGATGATGATGACCGGCGTCAGCAGCGACAGGGCCGCGCCGAGGAAACTGCGGCCGATTTCCAGCCAGTCGATGCGGTGGCGTTTCGGCATGCCCCTGCGATGGGCGATGATCCAGACCGAGGCCATCAGCGCAAGGGCCATGAGAACGCCGGGCACGACGCCCGCCAGAAACAGCTTGGCAACGGAGACGCCGGTGATCGAGGAATAGAGAACGAAGGGGATCGAGGGCGGGAACACCGGCCCGATGGTTGAAGAGGCGGCCGTGATCGCGGCCGAGAATTCGGGATCGTAGCCCTTGTCCGCCATGGCCTTCAGTTCGACCTGACCCAGGCCCGCCGCGTCGGCGACGGCAGCGCCGGACATGCCGGAAAAGAACAGCGAGGCCAGAACGTTCACCTGTCCGAGGCCGCCGCGCACATGGCCCACGCACGCATCGGCGAACCGGAAGATCCGTTCGGTTATGCCGCCGGTGTTCATCAGGTTGCCGGCCAGGATGAAAAACGGAATGGCCAAAAGGGTGAACCCGGTGGTTGCCGAGAACATGCGCTGCGGCACCATCGCCAGGATGCGGAAATCGCCCTGCAGGGCATAGAAACCGACGGCGGTCAGTCCCAGCGACACGGCAACGGGAAGCCCGATGGCGATCAGGATGATCAGGGTGGCCAGTATCAGGAAGGTTGTCATGTGATGTCCCGGGCTTGCTGCCCCGTGGAAGTCACGGGGCAGCGAACCAGTGCGTTAATCGAGGAAGCTGAGGAAGGTGTTCATGTTGTCCGCACCGCTGTATTCCGCCACACGCTCACGGGCAGACCCCATCTTGGCTGCGAATTTCGAGTGATCCGGACGCGTCACCTTCATGCCCTTGGCTTCCAGCGCCGCGATTTCCTCTTCTTCCTGCGCAATCACGGCAGCGCGCATCATGTCTCCGGCCGCCTTGCTTTCCTCGCGCAGAATCTGCTGCTGCTCCGCCGTCAGGCTATCGAAGGTGTCCTTGTTGATGACATGGACCATCGAATTGTAGACGTGCCTGGTCAGCGCCAGATGTTCCTGAAAATCGTTCAGCTTGTAGTGGTAGATGACGCCGATCGGGTTTTCCTGGCCGTCGACCACACCCTGGTTCAGGGCATTCGGCAATTCGGGAAAGGCGATCTGGGTCGTTGCCGCGCCGAGACCTTCCAGGGCGGCGACGATCTGCAGCTCGGGCGGTGTGCGCAGCTTCAGCCCGACCACATCGTCCGGGCTTTCAATGGGACGAACCGAATTGGTAATGTTCCTGAAGCCGTATTCCCAGTTGGAGAGCATCACCAGGCCCTGCTCCTCGAGCTTCGGAGCCGCCCATTCCATGAAGGGGCCGTCCAGAACCTCGTGGGCATTCTCGTAGGACGAGAAGGCGAACGGCGTCATGACCGTGCCGAAGGCCTTTTCGTATTTGTCCAGCCCGCCCTGCGTGGGCAGGTTCATTTCGATCGCGCCGAGAATGGTCTGCTCAAGCTGCTCCGGAGGTGCGCCCAGCTCATTGGCGGGGTAAAGCTCCACTTCGATCGTGCCGCCGGTGCGCTCCTTGACGTTTTCCGCGAACTGGACCGCAGCAAGATGGCCGGGATGGGACTCCGCAGCAAAATGCGCCAGACGCATGGTAACGTCCTGGGCCATGGCCGCCGAGGCCATTGCAAGCCCGGTTACGGTAGCAAGTAATGTGGATCTGAGCATCTTTGGTTCCTCCCGTTTGATGCAAATGTAACCACCCCCGACGTCTTCCCTCGCCGTGGGGTGGGATCAGTCTTCCGTCTTCGGCGGAAGCGCGGCTTCCACGCCTGAAAACTCCTCGTAAGGCTTGATGACGGCGGTACAGCCCTCGTCCGCGTGCCCCATGATGGAGGCCAGCGCGTAGGTCTGGTGAATGGACTGGGCCATGAAGCCGGGCATACCGGCCGACTCGAGCCATTCCGCGTAGTAGCGGACGTCCTTCTGGGCGTTCGCCAGGGACATGTGCGGCGTGAAATCCCGGCGCAGGGTCATCTCGCCATAAAGATCCATCATGCCCGACTTGCCTCCCGCAGCGGAGATGATGCCGATGACCTTGGTCATGTCGAGGCCCTCCTTCGCGGCAAGCGCGAAGCCCTCACAGAAGCTCGCAACGTTGGCGAACGCAATGTAGTTGTGAATGAGCTTCAGGCGGATCGCGTGGCCCGCCGGTCCGACATGGAAAATGTTTTCCGCATAGGTATCGAAAATCGGCCGCAGGCGCTCCAGAAGCTCCTCGCTCCCGCCGAACAGGATATTGACCTCGCCCCGGTCCGCATGGATCGGCGTGCGGGTCATCGGAGCCTCGACATAGTCGATGCCGTGATCCTCGCAGGCCTGCCGCATCACATCGACATGCTCAACGGAAACGGTGGTGTGATCGAGAAAGATACTGCCGGGCTTCATCGCCGCCAGAACGCCGTTCGGACCCAAGGCAAGTGCCTGCACCGCTTCCGCGGTGGTGATGCAGACCGCAAAGACGTCCGCGTTCCTGGCCATGTCCACAGGCGAGGCCCCGGCCTTGGCACCCTGCGACACCGCATGAGCAACGGCGCCCGCATCCAGATCGGCAACCGTGAGATCCAATCCCGCCAGCAACATGTTCTTTGCCAGCCCCCGGCCCATGCCGCCAAGTCCGATCAGTGCGATACGTGTCGCGGTCATCCGCTTCTCCCTGTTGTTAATCGCAAGAAAACATAAAATCAGTTGTCAGACAACCTGTTTTCTGTTTTATTATTATTGTTGATGGCCACCGGCTCGAATTGTACTAGGTTGTCGAAAGCCTACCGGAGCACAGGAATGAACGAGAACTCACCCCTATTTGACCGTATCGACCGTCCACGCAGGTTGCCGGACGAAGTCGCGGTCTCGATCAGCAAAGCCATCGACAGCGGACAATTGCAGCCCGGAGACCGGCTTCCGACCGAGGCGGAACTGTCCCAGCGTTTCGGGGTCGCCCGAACGGTGGTGCGGGAGGCGATCTCGTTTCTGCGCTACAACGGCGTGGTCGATTCCAGGCGCGGGGTCGGCGCGTTCGTTGCGGATCCGAGCAAGCGGTCGGCGTTTCGGATAAGTCCCGCCTGTTTTGAAAAACGAAAACAGATCGTCCAGCTACTGCAACTGCGCACCGGGGTTCAGGCGGGAGCGTCCGCGATCGCGGCGGAGTCCCGCAGCGATGACCAGATGCAGGAAATCGAGGACATCTTCAGAAAAATGGAAGCCGCCGACCTGCTGGGGCCCGAGACGGCCCTGGAGGAGCGGGTTGATCTGGAGCTGCTCCTGTATCGCTCCATCACGGTGGCCTCGGGCAATCCCTACTATGTGGATGTCGTCGCCATGATCGAGACCAACATTCAGGACAACCTTCGCTCCGCATTCCTGAAGAATGCCGCCGCATCCGAATTCGGCGTGGAAATTCTGGACGAACATCGCGCTGTTGTCGACGCCCTGGCCAAAAAGGATGCCGAAGCAGCCCGACTTGCCACGCGCAGGCGTTTCGAGCGGGCCGCCGAACGGCTGGCCGCCCGGGAAGACTTCGCCTGAAAAACTCTTGAGGTGAAATTGTGAGTGAACTGTCAACGCGCCATGGCGGCGCGCTTCTTGTCGATTGTCTTGTTGCCCAAGAGGTCGAGCGCGTCTTCTGCATTCCCGGCGAGAGTTTTCTTGCGGCCCTGGACGGTCTCCGGGATTCGCCGATTGACGTGGTCGTCGCGCGCCAGGAAGGCGGAGCGGCCATCATGGCGGAGGCCGTCGGAAAACTGACCGGTAAGCCGGGCGTCGCCTTTGTGACGCGCGGTCCGGGCGCCACGAACGCGAGTGCCGGTGTCCATATCGCGTTTCAGGATTCAACACCGATGGTCCTTTTCGTCGGCCAGGTGGCAAGCGACCAGCGCGACCGTGAAGCCTTCCAGGAAGTCGACTACAGGGCGATGTTCGGTCCCTTGGCGAAATGGGTTGGGGAAATCGATCGCGCGGACCGCATTCCCGAATATGTGTCCCATGCCTTCCATGTCGCCCAGTCCGGGCGTCCGGGTCCGGTGGTTCTCGCCCTTCCCGAGGACATGCTGTCCGGCCCGGCCCAGGGTCAGGCGGCCTCCGCCGCGGTGCTGCCCTCCGGCAAGGCCGCGCAGGAAGACATTCAGGAAGTGATCGACCGGCTCAGACGTGCCCGGAACCCGATGGTCATTGTCGGCGGCGGCGGCTGGTCCGCAGAGGCCTGCGACGCGCTCGCCAAATTCGCGGATGATCTCGACCTGCCGGTGGGCGCTTCGTTCCGCTGCCAGGATTATCTGGACAACCGGCATCCGAATTATGTCGGCGATGTCGGTATCGGCATCAATCCGGCCCTGGCCCAAAGAGTTCGCGAGGCGGATGTCGTGCTGGCGCTTGGAGCCCGGCTGGGTGAAATGACCACGTCCGGCTACACATTGCTGAAATCGCCGGTGCCCGATCAGAGCCTTCTTCATGTCCACGCCGACCCGTCCGAGATCGGCAGGGTCTACCGGCCCGACCTTGCCGTTGTCGCCCAACCCGGCGCCGCCTGCATCCAGTTGGCTCAGGCATCCTCGAGATCGCTCAGGCGTCCGGAGCGGGTCCTTGCGCGGGCCGCCTATGACGCATGGCAGGAATTGCAGGAAACGCCGGGGGCCTTGAAAATGGAAAGGGTGATCGGCCACCTCAACACGGTGCTCCCGGATGACGCCATCCTGGCGAACGGCGCGGGAAACTATTCCGCCTGGCTGCACAGATACTACCGGTATCGCGGTTGGCGCACGCAGCTGGCACCGACATCGGGGTCGATGGGATATGGTCTGCCGGCGGCCATCGCCGCGAAACTTCAGCATCCCGAGCGCGACGTGATCTGCCTGGCCGGAGACGGCTGCTTCCAGATGGTCAGCCAGGAGTTCGGCACCGCCTGCGAGCAGGGCGCCAACGTCGTCGTCCTCATCAGCGACAATGGCATGTACGGCACCATTCGCATGCATCAGCAACGGCATTATCCCCAACGCCCCTCGGGAACGAAACTGACCAATCCCGACTTTGCCGCCCTGGCAAGAAGTTATGGCGGTCTGGGGCTCACGGTCTCCGCGGATGCGGAGTTTCCGGACGCCCTGGAACAGGCGCGACAGGCATCCGTTCCCAGCATCGTTCATCTGAAGCTCGACCCAAGGGCACTGTCGCCGAGACTTGAGCTGGAGGACGCCGGCTGAGCCGACGTGGATACGGGCGCAGTGACCAATGAAACCGAAATGGGGAGCGCCGCAAACCTGTCCGTCAGGCTTCCCCGAGTTTCCTTGCCACCAGATGCCGGATCCGTTCGGGCTGCGGATGATGGTCCGCCTTCTCGCTCATGCGGGCCCACAGGACCGCTTGCAGGGTGTCTCCTGTCAGCGTCATGAAATCATGCGCCAGCACCGCCGGGTCTTCGGAAACTAGAAGCCCGTCGCGGGCCGCGCACCAGGTTTCCAGGTGTGTCTCCAGCCTGGGGAAAGCCGCCGCGCGCAACGCGCACTCCGCCCGCAGGAACCGCTCCAGCGCCGCGCCGCCCCCTTTCGGGATCAGCCTGGTTGACAGCGTGCGTTCGTGGATCCCGTTCGCCCCTTCGTAGATCGCGGTGATGCGGGCGTCGCGGTAGCATTGCTCCAGGTGATATTCCTTCAGATAGCCGTAGCCGCCGAGCACCTGCATGCCGAGTTCGTTCGCGCGCATGCCCGCCTCGGTGCACCAGACCTTGGCGACCGGCTTCAGAACTTCGGCAAGATCCGGATCGGTGCCCGCCTCGATCGCCACCAGCGTCAGATGCGCCAGCGCCCGCCCGCCCAGCGCCAGGGCGTCGATCTCGTCGAGCATGCGCTTCACGTCCGCGTGCTGGTCGAGCGTCACCGGCTGTCCGTCCGCACCGCGGCCCTGGATCCGCTCCGCCGCGTAGCTTCGCGCGATATCGGCGGCCCGGGCAGCATGGGCGACGCCCTGCAGGGCGACATCGACGCGGGCGTGGTTCATGATCGTGAACATCGCTTTCAGCCCCTGACCCGGCGCGCCGATCAGCTCCGCGTCTGCTCCGTCAAACGACAGCTGGCAGGTCGGCGAGGCATGCAGCCCCATTTTTTCCTCGATACGGGTGACCGCGACCGCGTTACGGCTGCCATCCGTGCGCGTGCACGAGCACAGGAACAGCGACAGGCCCTTGATGCCGTCATCGGAGGTGCGCGCCAGCACCAGATGGTGGATCCTCGCGCTCATGTCCTGATCGCCGCCGGAAATGAAGATCTTCTCGCCCGTCAGGGACCAGCCATCGCCGGAAGATACCGCGCGGCAGCGGATACGCCCGAGATCCGAGCCCGCGTCCGGTTCCGTCAGGCACATGGTCGCCAGCGCCGTTCCGGACGCGAAGTCCGGCAGATAGCGCTTTTTCTGGTCCGTGGTGCCGTAGGCCAGCAACGTGCCGGTGGCGCCCGGCACCAGCCCGGTCACCATCTGCAGACTGTGGTTGGCGCCGGAAAAGATCTCCGACGTGATCGCCAGAACGGTCGCATCCAGCCCCTGCCCGCCAAAGTCCTCGGGCACCGTCAGCCCCGGCCAGCCTTGCTCCGCGTAGGCGCGGTAGGCATCGCCGAACCCGTCCGGCATGCGCACCCGGCCGTTTTCCAGCCGGCAGCCCTGGCTGTCTCCGGGCTCGTTGAGCGGCGCAAGCTGCTCTTCGGCGAAGGCCGCGAAGTGGCCGCCGATCTCCGATGCCAGCCCAAGATCCCACTGCGGCAGGGAAGACGCGCCGGCAACATGCTCCAGAGAGAACAGGATGTCGTCGAGGGGAGCTGCGAACGGTTTCATGCGTGACTGCCTTTCATGTTGCGTGTGGCGCGCCGAGCGCCGACTTCGCCACGTCCTTCCCCCTCATCCCGAGGAGGACCGGCAGCCCGTCTCGAAGGATGCCGACGCCATTTATATAACTCTGCCGTCCCGGCCCCCAGCCGGGACCTCCTGCAAACCGGCTGCAATCCCGGAAGTGGCCCCGACTCGAAGGCCGGGGCGGCGATGGAATGCGGAAAGAGACCGCCCTTGCGGCACACGATCTCCCGCCCTTTCTCTCCCCCTCATCCTGAGCAGAGTTGACGCCCCCTCTCGAAGGATGCCGACGCCATTTATAAACTCTGCCGTCCCGGCCCCGAGCCGGGACCTCCTGCAAACCGGCTGCAACCCCGGAAGTGGCCCCGGCGCGAAGGCCGGGCGGCGGTGGCGTGGCTGCACCCCACGCTCCCGGTCACCCCGGCCGACCGAAGGAAGAGCCAGGGCCCACTCGTTTCCAGAACGCATGCCGGTTCACAGCGAGCCGGACGAGCGCCCCCTGACTTCGGCAAGTTGCAGCGCGAGTAGACCCCGGCTCTGCGCTTTGCTTGGCCGGGGTGACAAACGGTCTGTGTCACAGGCACAGACCGACAAGACGGATCCTGCCCCTGCCCCTGCCCCTGCCCCTGCCCCTGCCCCTGTCCCGGCCCAAATGCCAAAACTTCACTCCACCGCGAACAGCGACACCTTCACCGCCGCGGCCAGCCGCTGGCCGGTGCCGACGAAGAGTATCCGGTTGACCCACTCGTGGCGCTGGTCGCCGGTTTCCAGCCGAGCCGTGGTGCGAAAATAGTAGCTCGCGGGATCGACGTCCTCGCCGCGGGCAATCGCCGCCAGAACGTCCGGCGGGCCGTGGCGCACGCCCTTGTTGACGATCTCGATCAGCGCCCCGTCGTCGGTCCGGAAGGCATAGCGCGTGTCGATGTCGGCGGAGCCGTCGCCGAAGACCGTCTGCCAGTCCGCTCCGAGATTCAGCACCGTTCCGCTGATCCTGCCCGACACGGCGCCCCCCGTGATCGGAATGATCCGGCGCTGCCCGGCCCGGCCCGGGCCCATTTCCATCGGCGCGCCGAGCGTGACCTCGACGTCGCAGAAGTGGCTGAGTGCCGGAGCCTTCATGACAGTCCCAGAAGCCGTGCCGCGTTGCCCTTGATGATGTCGGGCCTGAGTTCGTCCTTGATGGCGATCTTCTCGAAATCCGCCAGCCAGCGTTCCGGCGTGATCATCGGCCAGTCGGAACCGAACAGCACCTTCTTCTTCAGGATCGAGTTGCAGTATTTGACCAGGATTTCCGGAAAATACTTCGGCGACCAGCCGGACAGGTCGATATAGACGTTCGGCTTGTGCTGGGCGACGGCCAGCGCTTCCTCCTGCCAGGGGAAGGACGGATGGGCCAGGATGATCTTCATGTCCGGAAAGTCGACCGCCACGTCGTCCATGAACATCGGATTGGAATATTTGAGCCGCATGCCGTTGCCGCCGGGCATGCCGCTGCCGACGCCGGTCTGGCCGGTGTGGAACAGGGCGATGGCGCCCGCTTCCGCGATGGCCTCGTAGAGCTCGTAGGCCATGCGGTCATTGGGGTAGAAGCCCTGCATGGTCGGGTGGAACTTGAAGCCCTTGATGCCGAACTCCGAGATCAGCCTGCGGGCCTCGCGTGCGCCCAGCTTGCCCTTGTGCGGATCGATGGAGGCGAACGGGATCAGCACATCGTCATTCTCGGCGGCGAGCTCGGCAACCTCCTCGTTCTTGTAGCGCCGATATCCGGTCTCGCGTTCCGCATCGACCGGGAAGATCACCGCGGCAATGTTCTGTTCGCGGTAGTGGGCAGCGGTTTCCGGCACGGTCGGCGGATGTTTCCAGGGTGCGCGGAAATAGCTCGCCATCGTTGCCTGCAAGTCGTCGTAGCCGTCATCGGAATGACAGCCGCACGGCTCCTCGGCATGGGTATGGATATCGATCGCCCGAACTTTCGAAATGTCGACCATGTCGGTTTTCCCTCAAATTGTGACCACAGCCGGGTCGTCGTCCCTGTAAAGCCGCTCCAGCAGCGCTGCACGGCGTGTCAGTACCTTGCGGAAGTTCAAGTTGCCCTTGGCCGTCATTTCGCCGTCCGGCATCGACGCCGGTTCCGCCAGCACGATGGCCCGCGACACCCGTGTCGAGCTGCCGCTGATTTCGCGCGCGCGTTCGCCGAGGCGCCGGTGAATTTCGCCCCGCAGCAACGCACAGGAAAGAGCGCCGTCGTCCGCGGCCAGATCGAAGCCCTCGCGGGTCAGCTCCTCGGCATTGGGAAAGATCATCACACCGATCTGCTGGCGGTCTGCTCCGGTAATCACCAGGTCGGCGGCGAGCGGCGCCAGCAGCGACAGCATGTCGAGCCTCAGTTGTGCCGCGCGCACCCAGGTGCCCGACTGCAGCTTGAAATCCTCGGAAATACGGCCGTCGAAGCGCATGCCCTTGTCCGGGTCGTCCGGGTCCAGGAACACCATGGCGTCGCCGGTGATGAAAAAACCCTCTTCATCGAACGCCTCTTTGGTCCGCTCGGGGTCGCCGTGATAGCCGGGCATGATATTGGGACCCTTGACGCGCACTTCACAGCGCATGTCCGCGTCCGGCAGGAGCTTGACGGTGACACCATTGACCGGAACCCCGACAATGCCCGAACGCGGCGCCGGCTCCTGCTGCATCATCGCGCAGGGCGCGGTTTCCGTCAGACCCCATGACGAGGTCATCAGCGGGACCTCGCCCGCCACCTCCATCGCCATGCGTTCGAAGCCGGACCAGACCTCCTGCGGCAGGGACGCACCGGCATAGAAGATCAGGTCCAGATCCTGAAAGAAGCGCCGGCGCAGGTCCGCGTCCTTTTCCAGGGCCGACAGCAGCATGCCGAAACCCAGCGGCACGTTGAAGGCCAGTGTCCCGGTCTTCAGATTGAGGTTCTCGAGTGTGCGCTCGAACAGGCCCTTCACCGGCTTGCCGTCATCGATGTAGAGACTGCCGCCATTGGCCAGCATCATGTTGAAATTATGCGATCCGCCGAAGACATGGTTCCAGGGCAGCCAGTCCAGGATGACGGGCGGACGCCTGCGCAGGAACGGCAGGGCATCCGCCAGTTGGACCTGGTTGACGCACATCATCCGGTGGGTGGTCAGAACCCCCTTCGGACTGGAGGTCGACCCGGAAGTCATCAGGATCTTTCCGACCGTATCGGGCGTCACCTTCGAGAAGGCCGCATCCACATCGACACTGTCATCGCCCCTGAGCAGATCGGCGAAGGAGGTCACGGCCCGTCCATCCGCTCTCCCCCCCGCCTTGCCGCCAGCCTTGCTTTCCGGGCGGCTGGCGACGATCTCGACACCCTGAAGCGCCTCCAGGGCAAGGGCTTCACCGAACCGGGCGGCATCGTCCACATAGGCCAGCTTCGGGTTGATCAGGCCGATGACGTTGCGCAGACGCCCGTGAGCCCCGTGAACCAGGGCGTATTGCTCGGCCACCGGAACCAGTGGCACGCCGACATACTGGGCAGCGAGCGCCAGGATGCCGTGATCGACACCGCTGCCGGACATCACCAGGATCGGCGTTTTGTCGTCCAGGCCCCGGGCCAGCAGCGCCGCACCGACGGCGCGCACCTTTTCCAGGACGCTTCTGTAGTTCTCCTCGCGCCAGCCGGCACCGCTGCGTTCGGCCAGGAAGACCCGCCCGGGCGCCGTATCCGCCCACTGATGCAGCCAGTCGCCGGTCCGCTCCACGCTCGCGCTCAGCGGATGTTTCGAGTGCAGCAGGATCGAGCCGTCCGCGCGGGTCTGCCGTTCCACCGAATGAGGCTGAAAATCCGATGTGCGCTTCATCCTTGCTTCTCCCAAAAGCATCTCAGCCCTCCCGGCTGCGATTGGCTTCTATCAATTGCATCACCTTCATCGCGCTCGTCAGCGCATCGGGACTGATGCCCTGCGTGAGCCGGTTCTCATGCACCTTGACGGCGGCAATCGCGTTGTCGCACAAGTGCCGTCCGGCCAGCGTTGCCTTGAGCGCATAGGCCCTGCGGTCCTGGGGCAGACGATCCCGGACGATCAGGTCGCGCCGCTCCAGTTCATCGATGATGACGACCAGGTTCGGCCGTTCGATATCCATCGCCTCGGCCAGTTGCGACTGGCGCAGGCCGGGATTGTCGACGATCAGGACCAGCGCCGAATAGGTGATCATCCTGAGATCGAAGGGCTTCAGCGTCCGGTTGAGATCCGACTGGATGACATTGAAGGTCCGCTTGATCTGATAGCCGTGAAACGACCGCAGGCAGCGGTCACTGACATGGCTGACGGTCGTCTGCAATTCGGGTGGAACAGGATTCTTTCTCATCGGATCACCTGAAGTTCGGGGAGCGTTTTTCCAGAAAGGCCGCCAGCCCCTCCAGAGCGTCCGGGCTGGTCTGGGTGATGGCCGCGCACAGGCTCTCGGTAAACAGGCCATCGGCCTTCGACATGTCCGAGATCCGCGCCAGCGCCTGGATCATGATGTAGTTGGACAGCGGTGCATTCGACGCGATCCTGCCGGCCAGCTCCCGCGCCTTTTCGAGCGCCTCGCCTTCGCCGACCGTGTAGTGCGTCAGTCCGAGCGACTGGCCCTCCCCGGCGGAGTACCTGCGGCCCGTCAGCATCATTTCCGTCATCCGGTCCGCCCCAAGAATCCGGCCGACACGCACGGATGCGCCGCCGCCGACGAAGATCCCGCGCCGGCCTTCCGGCAACTGGAAGAAGGCCGACGGCTCGGCGACGCGCACATGGGTGGCGCTGGCGAGTTCCAGCCCCCCGCCGATGACCGCGCCGAACAGGGCGGAAACCACCGGCAGGCCGCCGAACTGGATCCGCTCCATCACCTGGTGCCAGCCGCGGGAGTGGCGCATGGTGCCTTCCGCGTCGCGGGCGACATGTTCGCTGAGGTCGAGGCCCGAGCAGAAATGCCCCGCCGTTCCGGTCAGCACCACGGCCTTGACCTCTTCCGGCGGTTTTGAAAAGAACCCGTCGATGGCCTCGAGCAGCGCATCGCACATGGCGTTGCGCTTGTCCGGGCGGTTCATGGTCAGGGTCGCGACAGCGCCGCTCACCTCGATGTTCAGGATCGGTTCGCTCATCGATTTGTCCTCAGCGCGGCGGCAGGCGCACAGCGCCGTCCAGACGGATGGTCGTTCCGTTGAGGAACGGATTGCTTACGATGTGCCCGGCAAGCAGGGCGAATTCGTCAGGCTCGCCCAGGCGCGGCGGGAACGGGATGTTGGCCGTGATCTTGGTGGTGACCTCTTCCGGCAGCCCCTCCATCATCGGCGTGCGGAACAGGCCCGGCGCGATTGACATGACACGGATGCCATGCTGGGCAAACTCGCGCGCAGCCGGCAGGCTCATCGCGGCAATTCCGCCCTTGGAGGCGGAATAGGCGGCCTGGCCGAGCTGACCGTCCTCGAAGGCGACGGAGGCGGTGTTGACGATCACGCCCCGCTCGCCGGTCTCCAGCGGGTCTTCCCTGAGCATCCGCTTTGCCGCGTGGCTCATGACGTTGTAGGTGCCGAGCAGGTTCACCCTGAGTGTTTTTTCGAACGTGTCGAAGGACTGCTTGCCCTCCCGGCCGACGATGCGCGCGGCATGGCCGACGCCGGCGCAATTGACGACGATCCGCGGCGCGCCCTCCAGCAACCCGGCAGCCTCGTCGAGCGCACGCCCGACGGCCGCCTCGTCGCCGACATCGGCCTGGACCGCATGGCCACCGATCTCGCCGGCGACCATACGTGCCCTGTCGATATCGAAATCGAGCAGGACGACCCTGGCGCCCTGCGCCGCGAAATACCGGGCCGTGGCAGCGCCCAGACCGCTGCCGGCCCCGGTCACCAGTGCGGTGTTGCCCATCAGCTGCATCGCGTTTGCTCCGGTTCAGTGTGATCTATCATTGTTATAATTCATACCTATTTGCATGTGCCGAAACGCCTTGCCTGACGCCCCGGCCTTCCGGGCGGCGCTAGCCGCCCAGAAGAAACAGTGTGATTGAAGGGAACAGCACCAGAAGGATGACCCGGACGATGTCAGAGGTAACGAACCACAGCACCGCCTTGTAGGTTTCCGTCATGGGTGTCGACCGGTCCATCGAATTGATGATGAACAGATTCATGCCCACAGGTGGCGTGATCAGCCCGACCTCGACCACGATCAGGACGATGATGCCGAACCAGATCGCGACATGTTCCGGGCTCATGCCGAATTCCAGAACGCTGATCACCGGAAAGAAGATCGGAATCGTCAGCAGGATCATCGACAGGCTGTCCATCAGGCAGCCGAACACCAGATAGAACAGCAGGATCAGCGTCAGCACCGTCCAGGGGCTGAAGCCCTGGCCGATCACCCAGCCGGAAAGTTCCTGCGGAAGCTGGCTGAGCGCGAGAAAGCTGTTGTAGAAACTGGCGCCGAGAATGATGAAGAAGATCATCGCGGTGCTCATCGCCGTCTGGAGAATGCTGTCGAGAAACATCTTCCGGCTCAGGTTGCCGGAGACAAGGGCCAGCACGCCGGTTCCGGCCGCGCCCACCGCCGCCCCTTCGGTCGGCGTGAACCAGCCCAGATAGATGCCGCCGACCACCAGCCCGAACACCAGCAGCACCGGCCAGACATCGAGCAGCGCCCGGATCCGCTCCGCATAGGGCACCGGCGCCCGCGTACCCGCCGCACCGGGATTGACCCGCACATAGATCGAGATCGTGATCATGTAGCCGATGGCCGCCAGGATCCCGGGAATGAAGGCGGCCAGAAACAGCTTGGCAATGTTCTGTTCCGTCAGGATCGCGTAGATCACCAGAATGACGGAAGGCGGTATGAGAATGCCGAGCGTGCCGCCGGCGGCGAGCGTCGCCGTCGAAAAGCCGCCGGAGTAGCCGTAACGGCGCAGTTCCGGCAGGGCGACACGGCTCATGGTCGCGGCGGTCGCCAGCGACGATCCGCAGATCGCCCCGAACCCGGCGCAGGCGCCGACCGCGGCCATCGCCACGCCGCCCTTGCGGTGTCCGAGAAAGCTTTCCGCCGCCTTGAACAGCGATGACGACATGCCCGAATGGGTCGCGAACTGCCCCATCAGCAGGAACATCGGAATGATCGTCAGCGAGTAACTGGAGAAGGTCGAATAGGTTTCGCTCTTGAGCTTCGACAGGAAAATGTTCGGGCTGCCGGTGGCCAGGTAAAGGCCACCAAGTCCGCAGATCATCATCGCGAGCCCGATCGGCGCACGCAGGAAAATCAGGACAAGCAGGACGGGAAAGGACAGATATCCCAGTTCAAGCAGGCTCAATGGACGGCCCCCTCGGCTTGCGGCTCGGTCCGGCGGCCCGTGAGCAGATCACGGATCCGGACCCCCGCGCAATAAACCGCGACGAGCGAGGCCACCAGCGAGGCGCAGAAGCTCAGCGCGAACGACCACCAGATCGGAAATTGCAGCAGGAAGGTGGTTTCATTGTAGCGCATCTTGTCTCCCATGCCCACGAACAGGCGCCAGGTGATCACGAGGATCAGCGCACTCAGAAGCACTTCCCAGAAGGTCTCGAGGAGCCGGTTCAGCCAGCGCGGAAATCCGTTCGCGAAGATATCGACGGTGGCATGTCCGCGCCGCAGCTGGCAGATCGGCAAAAAGGCGAAAATGGTGAAACTGATCCCGGCCTCGACGAGTTCGAAATCTCCCGACACCGGACCGACTCCGGTCGCGATCAGGGCGTCGGCGGCACTTTCCGAAATCGACTTCAGGAATTCGGAATGTCCAAGCGTGTTCAGTCCGCGGCCCAGCACGCTGACGCAGGTCAGCGCGATCAGCGCCGTGAGCACGAGACCGCCAAGGATCGCCATGTAGCGCGCGAGGCGCTCCACCAGTGTGAGCAGCATTGTTCAGGTATCCTGTGGGAAGGTGGTCCCCGGAAGACATGCCTCCGGGGACCGTCCGCTATCGCGTGGTCAGTTGGCCATCAGTTCGTCGGCCCTGGCTTTCAGAGCCTTGCCGTCGATCCCCTTGGCGTCCATCTCGGCGAACCACTCGTCGATGCTGCCCTGGGCAGCCGCTTGCCACTCTTCAGCCTGCTCGGGCGTCAGTTCGATGATGTTGTTGCCCATCTCGACGGCCGCGGCGCGCGGTCCGGCATCGTCGGCCTGCATCTGCTTGCCGGCGAATGCGGAGAACTCGACACCGGAATTGTTGTCGATCACCGCCTTCAGATCGTCCGGCAGGGATTCATACCGGTCCTTGTTCATCGCGAACAGGAAGGTGGTCGTGTACAGCGCGTTGCCGGGAAACTCGGTGTGGTTCTTCACCAGCTCGTTCACCTTCAGCGCACCGACAACCTCCCACGGAATGACGGTCGCATCGACCACGCCCTTGCTGAGCGCCTCGGGGATCGCCGGCACCGGCATTCCGATCGGCGTGGCGCCGAGATTGGAAAACAGCTTGTTGGTGACGCGGGTCGGCGCGCGCAGCTTGACACCGTTGAGATCCGACAGCGCGGTGATCGGCTTGCTGGAATGGATCACTCCGGGACCGTGCACCCACAGGCCGAGCGGCTTGAACGGCGCGAACTCGGTGTCCATCATGGTTTCTTCGGCGAGGGTCCAGTAGGCGCGCGACATGGTCTCGGCATCGGTCATGGTGAACGGAAGTTCAAACACCTCGGCCCGCGGGAAGCGGCCGGGCGAGTAGCCGGCAACGGTCCACACGATGTCGACGACACCATCGACGACCTGGTCGATCAGTTCCGGCGGCTTGCCGCCCAGCTGCATGGCCGGATAGCGCTCGATCTTGATGCGGCCACCGGATTCGGCTTCGACCTTGTCCGCCCAGGGTGTCAGGACGTTCTTTGGAACATTGGCCTGCGCCGGCAGGAACTGATGCATGCGCAACGTGACTTCCTGCGCCAGCGTGGTCGACGCCGCACCCGCAATCGCGATTGCGGAGACGGTCGCCGCCGCGGCCAGCCGGGCGAGTTTGCTATTCAAGTTGATCATGGTTTCCTCCCTGTTCGATCAACTTCGGGGCCTGACGGGGGTCCTCCTCCCCATCAGGTGATGGCTTATAATAGTTATATATTATAACTTTATTCAAGCCATTATTTCAGGGAAGGTCAGTCAGGACATGTCCTGTTTCCGCGCAAGCGCTGTCTTTCGGCAAGCGTTTCCTCCCTTCCTGTCTCAAAGCATCACAACATATCGTGATTTTTACCGGAGTTTGTGATGAATTGATTTCGAACGCAAGGACTTCCGTACGGTCGGCAGACGGAATGGAGAAAGAAACCTGCTCTTTCCAGATATTGGGCAGATATCAGGCCGGATCTTGGCCGGCCTCACGGTGCTCTCCGAGAGGACGCTCCCGTGAAAAATCCGGCGAGTCGATGAGAGCACCGCGCGCTTGTTCGAACGCACGCTGGCTCTCGTCGACCCGCCGGAAGGTGTCCGGCCTCACGCGGACCGGGAGGTCAAGGCCGGAGAGTTGACAAGTTGTTCGAACAGGCGCGCAACGGCTTCCGCTCCGGGATCGTTGTGGCCGGACAGGTTCGCCTCGGATACATAAGCCGCCCGGCCCGCCCGCGCCCGGGTGATGCGGGCGGTCGCGTCTGCGCCCTGGCGGGCTGATTCAGCGGCGACCCCGATACCGTTTTCCAGGCCATTCAGTGCCGGTAGAAGAGCGTCGATCATGGTCCGGTCACCCGGTCCGGCACCCCCCACTTGCATGATCCGGTCGAGACCGGCCTTCAGTGCACCTATGGCACCGCGCCCGCTTGAGGACGCATCGCCCGCCGCCGCGAAGAAGATCGCCAGCAGCACCCCGGAAGAACCGCCCATGGTCTGGCTGAGTTCCAGTCCGATAGCCCGGTAGAGCTGGGTAAGATCCGCCAGCGGCAGGCGGTCGAGGGCCTGGATCAGAGCCCGTGCCGCGGTTGCCAGCGTGCTGCCGGTGTCGCCGTCGCCGGATTTCGCATCCAGCGCGTTTAGGTCGTCCTCCGCAGCAATGAGGATATTGCAGCAGCGCTCGATGAATTGCCGCGTCTCGTCGTTAACCGAGGGCAGTGGCCGGATCGGCGCCAGTCCGTCCGGCAGCGGCCGCACCGAAACCGGGCCGAGCGCAAGGCAACCGGGCCAGGCCCAGGGCGCGACAGGCGCCTGCAGCAACGCTTCCTCCGATTTACCGACGGGCAGCAGCGACACGGAAAACCCGTGCATGTCCAGCGAAGTCATCAGAGCCGCCGGCCCGATCACCCAGCGGATCCGGCTGCCTATGCGTGACGCGGTCATTTCCTCAAGCAACACGGACATTTCAAGAGGCGTGGTGCTGCCGAGATTGTTCAGGATGGCCACATGCGGCCCGGGGGTCAGGTTCGGTTCCAGCCGGTCAACGACCATGGCCATGGCCGCCCGGGCATTGGAATAGTCGACCTGCTCGATCCCGGCCTCGCCGTGGATACCAAGACCGAGTTCTGCCTTGCCGGTGGCGATGCGGTCCTCCTTTGGTGAACCGGGAATTGTGCAGGTGTCGAGCGACATGCCGATGGAGATCGCGCCGTCGATTGCCCGCCCGGCCGCATCCGTGATGGTTTCGAGATCGGCCCCCTGATCGGCCAGTGCACCTGCAATCTTGTGTACGAACAGCGTACCCGCGACCCCACGCGCCTGAGGCAGATCCGGCAGAGCGACATCGTCATCGACGATGACCATGCTGACCTTCAGCCCGAAGGCCCGGGCCCGTTCCGCCGCCAGACCGAAATTCAGCCGGTCGCCGGTATAGTTCTTGACGATCAGCAGGCAGCCGGCCTTGCCGGTAACAGCCAGAATGCCCGCCAGCACCGCGTCGACAGAGGGCGAGGCGAAAACCTCGCCGCAGACGGCTGCCGTCAGCATGCCCTGACCGACAAAGCCGGCATGGCTCGGCTCGTGGCCCGACCCGCCACCGGACACCAGCGCCACTTTCGACTTGTCCCAGTCGGTGCGCACGACAACCTTGATATGCGGGTAGCCATCCAGCCGGGCAAGACGGCCGCCGGCTGTCCTGAGCATGCCGTCGATCGCCTCGGTGACAAGCGTTTCCCTGGTGTTGATGAACTGCTTCATGTCCGTCTCCTCAGACCAAAGAGGTTTGAATGTCAGTCACCTGATGGCTCGTTTCCGTCTGCCGGCAGGGCACAGCGCGCCACTCCGGCCGGTTGACCGGGCGAGCGGCGCGACAACGTCTTTCAGGCGAAAACCGGTCACAACAGGCAAAAACTGGATTGGTCATCATCATCAATACTCTTCGGTATCAGGCAATTCGGGCGCCACTGGCGTCGAAGAAAAGCGGATTGCGCGGCTGGATGTCGAGTGTGCCGCCGGGTTCGTGGACCGCACGGTTTTCAGAAAGCGTGACGATATCGTGGCCGTCCAGCGACAGGTGCAGGCGGGTCTGGTCGCCCAGATGTTCCACCCGCGTGATCCGCGACGGCTTGCCCTCGCCCTGGGCCACATGCTCGGGCCGCAACCCCATCGTCGTGGCACCTGCCGGAGCGCCGGCAAACAGGTCCGCCGGCAGCACGTTGATGCGCGGCTGGCCAAGGCGTCCGGCCACGTAAAGATTGACCGGGCTTTCATAGATCTCCCGCGGCGATCCGAATTGCACCAGGCGGCCCTGGTCCAGAACCCCGACGTGTGTCGCCATGGTCATTGCCTCGATCTGGTCGTGGGTGACATAGAGCAGGGTCGCGCCGAGGCTCTCCTGAATACGCTTCAACTCGATCCTGAGATCGGACCTGAGCTTGGCGTCGAGAGAGCTCAATGGCTCGTCCATCAGGTAGATGGACGGATTGCGCACCAACGCACGGCCGATGGAGACCCGTTGCATTTCACCGCCCGACAGGTTGGTCGCCTTGTTGTGGAGCTTGTGCGAAATCCGCAGGACCTCGGCCACCTCCGCAACTTTCCGGTCGATCTCGTCAGCCGGCGTTTTCAGAATTGGAGAGCGCAGCGGAAATGCAAGGTTGTCGCGCACGCTCAAATGCGGATAGAGCGAATATTGCTGGAACACCATGGCAACGTTGCGTTGCGCTGGCGTGTCGCCGGTGACGTCTCGTCCGCCGATCACGACCTCGCCCGCGTCCGGCTGCTCGAGCCCCGCGATCAGCCGCAGGATAGTAGTCTTGCCGGCACCGGTCGGCCCGAGCAGCGTCACAAACGCCCCGTTGGTGATTGTCATCGTCAGATCATCGACGGCAACCGTTTCCCCGAATGCTTTCGACAGATTGGCGAGCCTGACCTCAGACATGTGCAAGCACTCCCTCGTTCAGCTCGGAGCGCAACGCCCGCCCCGATTGATTGTCGAAGAGGGTCACGCTCGGCCCGTTGAAATCCAGCCCGACGGTCTCCCCCGTGCGCACCGCCTGATCCGACGGTATCCGGGCCTTGAGTTCGCCATTGGCGGTCTTCACCGTGACAATCTGCGTGGTGCCGAGATATTCCGCTGCAACGACCTCTCCCCGATAGGGTCCGTTGTCCGTGAGCGACACCTGCTCCGGCCGTATGCCAAACACCATGTCGCCCTCGAACGGCTCTGTCTGCCTTGGCACAGCGATGTCCACATGGTGCAGGTTCACCGTCGAGGAGCCTGCGTGAACCTGACCGTGGAAGCGCAGGAAATTCATCGAGGGTGAGCCGATGAATTCGGCCACGAACAAGGTCGCCGGCTTGTCGTAGATGTCCTGCGGCGTGCCGAATTGCTCGATCACGCCATGGTTCATCACAACGATCTTGTCGCCCATCTGCATGGCTTCAAGCTGATCATGAGTCACATAGACGGTGGTTGCGCCCATCCGGTCGTGCAGGGCTCGCAATTCCTCTGCCATGTGTTCGCGGAATTCCGCATCAAGCGCCCCAAGGGGCTCGTCCATCATGAAGGCCTTGGGGTCGCGGACGATGGCCCGGCCCAGCGCGACACGTTGACGATCACCTCCCGAAAGCCCACCCACGGGCCGGTCGAGAATGCCGGTGATGCCCAGGATTTGAGCGACCTCGGCAACCTTCTCGCGCACCTGGAGTTTCGGCATGCCCTGGCTGACCAGCGGATAGCTGATATTCCTGCGCACGTTCATGTGCGGGTAAAGGGCGAACATCTGGAAGACAAAGGCGATGTCGCGTTGACTGGCGGGTCTGCGGCCCACTTCCTCGCCATCGATATAGATCTCGCCGGCGGTCGGCAGTTCCAACCCGGCGATCATGCGCAAGGTGGTGGTCTTGCCGCAGCCGGAGGGTCCCAGCAGCATGAAGAACTCGCCGTCCTCGATCTTGAAGGAGGAGGATTGCACGGCCGTGAACGCGCCGAACTCCTTCCTCAGGTTCCTGATCACGATCTCAGCCATTCAGATCACTCCGGAAAGTGGCTGACGACGATGAACATCACCGTACCGATCAGCGTGACTATAAAGGAATAGGTGTAGGCCCAAAGAACCAGCGGCTGCATCAGCATGATCACGCCAAGAGCGATCAGGATGGACGCCAGCATTTCCCAGGACCCGCGGCGAAAGTGGACAAGGCCGGTGACGAACGCACTCATTTACGCACTGCTCCGAAGGTGATCCCGCGCAGCAGGTGCTTGCGCAGAAGAATGGTGAAGACCATGACCGGGAGGAGAAACAGGGTCGCGCCGGCAGCGACCGCTGGCCAGTCCTGGCCGCCGACGCCGATGATCGTCGGGATGAACGGCGGCGCGGTCTGCGCCGTACCGGAGGTCAGCAGAACCGCGAAGGCGTATTCGTTCCACGAGAAGATCAGGCAGAAAATGGCCGTGGAGGCAATTCCCGTCGCCGCCTGCGGCAGCACCACCTTGAGAAATGCCTGAAAGCGCGTGTAGCCGTCGATCAGCGCCGCCTCCTCGTATTCACGCGGGATCTCGTCAATGAACCCCTTCAACAGCCACACCGCCAGCGAGATGTTCACCGCCGTATAAAGCAGGATCATGCCGAGATGGGTGTCCGACAGGCCGAGCGTGCGGAACATCAGAAAGATCGGAATGGCGACCGCGATCGGCGGCATCATCCGGGTGGACAGGATAAAAAACAGGAGATCGTCTTTCAGCGGCACCTTGAACCTGGAAAAGGCATAGGCGGCCAGCGTTCCCAGGAAGACGGACAGGAAGGTCGAACCGAACCCGATGATCACGGAATTCAGGAACCGCTCGCCGTAGCGCGACGGTCCGGCGATGACCATGTCGCGGTTGCGCACGATCTCCTCATACCAGGTCGCCGGCGGCGGAAGGGCCTCCAGCTGCTCGGGCGATACCCGGGTCCGCGTGGTGAACAGGTTCACATAGCCCTCCATGGAAGGCTCGAAGGTGATCCTGGGCGGATAGGCGATGGCATCGACCGGCGACTTGAAACCCGTTGTCAGGATCCAGACCAGCGGCAGCAACGTGATGACCGCATAGGCGATGACAAGCGACCCGGCCACCCATTTCTGCCGCGCGGACGGTTCCGTGATGGAATAACTGCTCATCTTTCCTTCACCTTGTTGAGCGCCTTCACATAAATCGAAGCGAGGCCGAAGACGGTCACGAACAGGATGATCGCATAGGCGGATGCATAGCCTGTGCGCCATTTCTCGAATGCTTCGCGCTTTAGATTGATTGAGGTCAGCTCGGTAATCGAGCCCGGGCCGCCACCGGTCAATTGCACGACCAGATCGAACATCTTGAAGTTTTCGATGCCACGGAACAGGACGGCCAGCATGAGGAACGGCAGCACCATGGGCACCGTGATGGTCCAGAATTGACGCCACTTGCTGGCCCGGTCGATTTCCGCCGCCTCGTAGATGTAGTCCGGTATCGATCTCAGTCCGGCCAGGCAGATGAGCATCACGAACGGGGTCCACATCCAGGTGTCGACAATCACGATGGACCAGGGCGCCAGCGCAACATCACCGATCATCTGGAACGAGGACGGGTCGACGCCAGTCAAAAAGGAAACCCCGTAGTTGAACAGGCCGATCTGCGGCTGATAGAGGAACGTCCAGAAATTGCCGACCACAGCGGGCGACAGCATCATCGGCAGCACGATCAGGGTCGTCCAGAGGTCGTTGCCCCTGAATTTGCGGTTGATCAGCCAGGCCAGCGTGAAGCCGATGAGCACCTGAAGAACAATCGTCCAGAACAGGAAATGCGCCGTCGCCTGCATGGTCAGCCAGATGTCGCCGTCGGTCAGGATGCGCTCGTAATTGCGCAGGCCGACATAGTCGATCTCCCGGTTTGGCCGGTTAGCGCGGAAGTTGGTGAAGCTCAGGTTGATCGTCCAGATGAGCGGAAAGATGTTGACCGCAAGCAGCAGGAAGATGGTTGGCGCGACAAAGAGCCAGGCAATGGTGCGGTCGGAGAACCCCCTGATTTTCGTCGCGACCGACGGTGGGGTCGTCTTAGCAATGTGGTCGATCGGTGTAACGGCCATGAGATGCTCTTCAATGGAAACGGTGCCGGAAAGAACCGGACAGAGCCCGGGTGAACGCCGGGCGGATTTCCGGCGCGGTCCCGGCGGCCATCCGCCGGTTGAAACTTTTTTGTCCTTGAGCAACAGCCGGCCTGGCGAAAACATGCGGGCCGGCTGTTTCTGTTCTCCGGATCAGAGCTTGCCTTCATCCTCGAAGGTTTCCGTCCAGTCCTCGATCAGCTTGTCGAGCGCCTCCTGGGCGGTCCCCTGGTCCGCCACAACGTAGTCGTGCAGACGCTTCTGCATGGCAAGCAGCAGCTCGGCATAGGCCGGCTCCTGCCAGAAGTCCTTGACGTTGTCCATGGCCAGAAGGAAGTCGGAGGCAAACGGCGCACTGTCCGGGAAACCCGGGTCGTTCAGCACGCTGACATGACAGGAATAGCCGCCAAGATCCCACCATTTCTTCTGAACGTCAGGCTGGGCGAACCACTTGATGTACTCAAGCGCCGCGTCCTGCTTGTCGGAATAGGCGACAACGGAAATCCCCTGCCCGCCGAGCGTCGACGCCTCGACATTCTGGCCGGGATTGACGAAGAAGCCGATCTTGTCGCCGCCGACATCCGGATCCGCGTACAGTCCGGGGAAGAAGGCGAACCAGTTCATCGCCATGGCAACCTGGCCGGACTTGAAGGCATCAAGCGACTGCTCCATGTAGCTGTCGGTATAACCCGGAGGCGTCGCCGTCTGGTAGAGCTCCTTGTAGAACTCCAGCCCCGCGACCGCTTCCGCGGAATTGACCGCGCCTTCCATGTCGTATTTGCCTGGCGTCATCTCGTATTTGAAACCATAGGGATACATGGAACTGGTGGCACCCATCGTGATGCCTTCCGAACCGCGTTCGGTGAAGATGGCCGCGCCGTAGCGAGTCTGGCCATCGATTTCACGTTCCTGGAAGAATTGCGCGATCTCCAGAAGCTCTGCCTGCGTTTTCGGCGGCGCCAGATCGCGGCCGTGCTTCTCCTTGAACGCAGCCTGGATCTCCGGCTTTTCGAACCAGTCCTTGCGGTAGAACCAGCCGTTGGCATCGCCCATGGCCGGCAGCGCGTAATAGTTCGGCGTTCCCTTCGGCCAGGTGGAGTAGGCATAGACGGTCGCTGCAGCGAAGTCGTCCATGCTGATGCTCTCCTTGTCGAAGAAGTCGTTCAGCTTGACGTAGTGACCGTTTTCCGCACCGCCGCCGATCCACTGGCTGTCGCCGATCAGAAGATCGCAGAGCTTGCCACCGGAATTCAGTTCGTTCTGCATGCGGTCCGCGAAGTTCGGCCAGGGCACAAACTCGAAACTCATCGAGTGCCCTGACTCGGCCTCGAATTCCTTGGACAATTCCACAAGCGCGTTGGCCGGATCCCAGGCCGCCCAGCACAGCGTCAGGTCTTCGGCCTGCGCATTCGAAACAGTTAGTCCGCTGACCGCCACGATTGCGGTCGCCGCGAAAAAATTCGCAGTTTTCATCGGTGAATTCCTCCCGAAAAGATCGCGCACCGGCGCATGCCGGGCGGTGCACTCCTCCAAGTGCCCGGTCACGGTAAATGACATACGTATGTCAAGTCAACAAAAAAACTGACATACGCCTTTCTTTGAGTGTTTGGAAAGAGCTGTGCCGACGGGCCACCCGGTCTGCCGTGATCTGTAGAGCGACAAGAATGAATGGAAGTTCTGCATTCGCGCCTGGCCGAAACCCGGCCTGAACAAGTGCGGAATCAGGTCAATACAGGTTTTCGCGCATGATGATCTCGATGCGGATCTTTTCCTGTGCCTCGTAGATGCCCCTGCCGTCGCACTTGGCACGCAGAACCCTGAGAGCGCTGCGCACGAGATGACCGACGTTCTGGGCAATCACCGCATCCAGTTCGCCGTCCGCCAGAGCCTGGCGGGTCACCGTTGTCAGGTCGTGCGCGATGACAACAAGCCTGCCGAGCTCCCCTTGCTCCCTCAGGGCATCCAGCATGGACGCATTGCCCGAGCCCATGGAATAAACAGCCTTCAGATCCGGATGATCCCGAAGCGCATGGGCCAGGGTTTCCCGAATACGATCCGGATCGTCGTGAAATTCGATCGTCGGCAGCGCCTTCAGGTCTGGAAAATTCTGAGATAGCACCTCATCCAGCCCGAACCGCCGCTCGATGCTGTCGCGCGATACCATTGAGTTGGCCGCAACCAGAATGCTGCCGGTTTCATTGCGCAGGAATTTTCCAAGCAGGGCACCTGCCGTCTTGCCGGCGGAGAAATTGTCGATCCCCGCGAAGTAGTGACGGCCTGAATTTGGCAGATCGGAAATCAGCGCCACTACATAGACACCGGCACTTCTGATATGGGCAATCGCATCGCGCACGTGGGGCGTTTCCGGCACCATGATCGCCACCCCGTCCAGATCGGGCAGGTTCAGACGTTTCAGCTTGTCGACGACTTCATGCGGGTCCGCTGCGTTCACCAGAAGAATGCCGACGTCCGTGCGGTCTGCGACCTGCGCGCCCGAAGCCTCCTCGACGGCGGCAACAAGTGTCTCGATAAAGTGGTTCGGTCCGTCGGGAAGCACAAAAACAAACCGGTAGCGACGCTGCCTGGCGAGGTTTGCCGCAGCGGTGTCGCGCACATATCCCAGTTTCTGGACCGCCGCCTTGACCCGCTCCGCGTTCTTCGGGCGCACATCCGTACGGCCATTCAGAACCCTGTCAACGGTCGACAGGCTGACCCCGGCTTCGCGCGCAATGTCGTGAACGGTTGGCTTGACCATGCCGCCTCCTCAGTCCGACCAATGTCGCGCGGCAACCTGACATACGTCAATCAGTTTTCCGCGGAACTGCTGCACTCTCACCAGAATTCTCCCAAGGATTTCAGACGATTGCTGGTACACTTGGCACCTGCATCAGACAGGCAGGCCTGTCCGCCAACACGAACACTCCAATAGGCTGATTCACCCGGACCGGCAAACCGGTGGATATCCGGACCTCAAGCCATGTCATCCAATCCACCCGGAACACCCGTCAAAGGCCACGACACCTTGTCTGTTCTTGTGGTCATGGTTTTTTTACAGTAAAGGGCACGACCGCAAGACACTCGGTGGGACGGCGCCGATCGTAGCCACTTGACCAGATGTCCGTGCCGCAAACCGGAAAAAGGCCCGATCAGGACCAGAAACGGAAACGCCAGTGCCCTCCGGAATAGACCTTGTCATTTTCGACTGCGACGGCGTGCTGATCGACAGCGAGGTCATCAGCGCACGCATGCTGGTCGCCGAACTCGCCCGGCGCGATGTCCACATCACCATGGATTATGTCGCGCACCATTTTCTGGGTCGCAGCTATCCGGTGGTGCTGCAGCAGATCCGCCTGGAATTCGGCGTCGACTTGCCGCCGGAATTCGAAATCGCCTACCGGGCAAACCTGTTGAAGGCCTTCGAAACCGAATTGAGACCGATCAGCGGCGTCCGCCGCGCGATCGAACAATTGCGGACCGACTATTGCCTCGCCACAAGCTCCAGCCCGCCCCGCCTTGCCAGGTCGCTTGAAATTACCGGCCTGACCGACCTGTTCGAAGGACGCGCCACGACAGCCTCCGAGGTCGAGCACGGCAAGCCTGCGCCGGACCTGTTCCTGCTCGTGGCCGAAAGACGCGGCGTGGCCCCGGACCGCTGCCTGGTGATCGAGGACAGCGAAAACGGCATCAAGGCGGGGCTGGCCGCCGGCATGCGGGTCTGGCGCTTCACCGGCGGCGCGCATCTCACTGCGCTTGCGGACGCGGAGAATGCGGCGGCAGGCGCCGCACGGACCTTCTCGTCCTTTGAAGATTTCTTCCGGATCGAGCCTGATTTGCAGTTGGCAGCGACCTGAAGACGCGCACCGGGCATGAGGCGATCCGCGTGTTTGCGGTACGGGCGCCCTGCGGGGAAATGACAACTGGATATTTTCTTACGCTACGTTAGCTTAAGTTGGATGCTCTAAATCCGGCCCGAACCGGAAGGTGTCCAAGGATGCGTCCCAAAACACAAAAACCTGCGTTTTTTCCCTTGGTCGTGGCGTTCACGGCATTCGGGATCGGCGCTATCGCAGCCTGGCTGATCGCAAGCCAACAGCTTCATACGGTTCTCACCGACCAGAAAGACTATGTTGTCAAAAGAATAAGCCTTGAATTCCAGCATCGCGACAAACTGTTCCGGGCCTTCGCCGGCACTGCGAGCCAGGAGTGCTCGGAAACTTTGCTGGCGGACTTTCGCCGCGCGCTTTTCGAACACGACGGCGTCCGCGACATTGCCGTCTTTGACGATGACACCGGCGAAATCAGATGCACGGCCCTCCTCGGAGAGTTGAGCCGGCCGGTGAAACTGTCACCCGAGACCGGCATGGCAACCCCGACGCCGGATATGTCCGTCTGGATAGATCCTGAAGGTCTCGATTATCCCGGCGTGAAGAAATTCATTCTTTTCCAGCACGGTCCGGTCGCCGTCATTGTCTATCCCACATGGCCAGGTGACCTGCCCCCCGGCCGCGCCTGGGAAGTGACCGCGACTGCACCGGACGGAAAGACCAAGGTCACGACCCTTGGACAGAGCGGGGTGTCCCTGGACTACCAGCGCACGCGCTGGAATCCTTTCACCGCGTTTCTCTACCTGCGTTCCTGCGAACTGGAAAGCGGCATCATCTGCCTTTACCTGCAGGCCGGGGTGGGCGAACTGATCGTCACCGAATGGCCGCTGCTGGTGACGGCCAATTTGTTCAACATTGCCTTGGCCGTCCTCGTTTTCCTTCAGATCCGAACCTACCTGATGAACCGCAATTCTGTCGCCAGCCGGGTCCGACGTGCAGTCCGCTCCGGTGGTTCTCAGTTCAGGTGTGTCTACCAGCCGATCATCGACTTGCGGTCCAGCCGGCTTTCCGGATGCGAGGTGCTCGCACGCTTCGAGGATGCGCACGGACTGCTGTCTCCCGCGGAGTTCATTCCGGAAATCGAACGCCAGCGCCTGACCTGGATCTTCACGGAAATCGTGCTCGCGCGCGCCCTGAAGGATCTGGAAAAGATCCTGGAAGCCCATCCGGAACTCGGCATTTCGGTGAATTTCTTTCCCGCCGACCTCGACGACGCCCATGTCGACAGGCTCTGCACAAGCAAGCCGCTTCGGCGTGCCGCCCTCCGCAAGCTTCGCCTGTGCTGTGAAATACTGGAAACAGGCATACTCGACCCGGATCGCATGCAGAAAGTCCATGGCTTCCTCGACCGGTGCGGTTTCCTGATCGCAATCGATGATTTCGGAACCGGCTACTCCAACATTGCCCAGGTCAGGAACGGCCACATCGACCTCATCAAGATCGATCGCTCCTTCGTTCAGGAGCTCGACAGGAAACTGCCCGCCATGCGGGGAAACCTTGTCGCCCCCATGATCGAGATCGCCCGTTCGATCAATGTCGATGTCGTCGCCGAAGGTATCGAAACGGAAGCCCAGTTGTCACAGATCATGGATCTGAAGGTGCGTTACGGCCAGGGATATTTCCTCTCGAAACCCCTTGAAATCGGCGACTTCCGGGAGTTCGTGCACGCGGACCTGAAAAACGCGCCCAGCACCGTCGTCAGGCTGAAAAAATCCTGACCCTGCAACCGCCCGGGAAAGAGAAATTTCGCTGGACGACTCGAGGCAAGCAACGCGAGCATTTGCATCTTTGACGGATTTCTTTCAGCTTGTGCCCCCATTGCGACGAGACTGAAGGCGACATGAAACAGAAGAACCCCGCAGAGGCCACACGTCTCGACGACGCCGCACGAGCCGGCTGGCTGTACTATGTGGCCGGAAACACGCAGGACGAAATCGCCCGCAAGCTCGGAGTCTCGCGGCAGTCGGCGCAGCGGCTCGTGTCGCTGGCCGTCAGCGAACGGCTCGTCAAGGTCCGGCTCGATCATCCCATCGCCCATTGCATGGAACTGAGCAGCCGGGTGAGCGACCGTTTCGGACTTCAATCCTGCGAAGTCGTGCCGAGCGATCCGGACGCGCCATCGTCGCCGATCGGCATTGCCCAGGCGGCCGCGGCCGAGATGGAGCGCCATTTCAGCTCCCGGCAGCCCCGGATCATAGCCTTCGGCACCGGACGGACCCTGCGCGCCTGCGTCGACCAGCTTCCCGCCATGGATTGTCCGCAACACCGGATCGTCTCGCTGCTGGGCAACATGATGTCGGACGGGTCCGCATCGGCCTACAACGTGATCATCCGGCTCGCGGACCGCGTCAATGCCCGCCATTATCCGATGCCCCTGCCCGTGTTCGCGCGCTCCCGCGAGGAATTGCACCTGCTGCACAATCAGGAAGCGGTTCACAATATTCTCGACCTGATCCGCCAGGCCGACGCAACCTTTGTCGGCATCGGCAACATGGGCCAGAGCGCTCCGCTTTCCATGGACGGCTTCGTCAGCCTCGACGAAATGAGGGCGCTGGAGAATGCCGGTGCGGTCGGCGAGATCACCAGTTGGGTCTATGACCGCAACGGGGACCTGATCGAGGGGCACACCAACGATCTGGTTGCAAGCGCCCCGCTCCTGCCGGCGGGCGACAAACCCGTCTACGGTGTGGCCGCCGGCAGCACCAAGGTACCAGGCATGCTGGGCGCCCTGAGAGGACGTTTGGTCAATTGCCTGATCACGAACGAGGCCACAGCTGAGCAATTGCTCAAGGAATGAGCTTTTTCCCACTTATTATAACATATTGATATTTATACTTATTTTGCACTGCAGCGATGAATGTTTGATCAGATTCATGATTCATCGCTTGACTCGAACACAGCTTCGTTGCGAATATTTGCTCGCAAGAATGGCAAATGCCCAATCTCGCTTGGGAGGATAAATATGACATTTCATACCCGTGCGCTCCTCGGCGCATGTGCGGTTGCAGCACTGTGTGTTCCAGCAACTGCAGACACGCTCACCATCGCGACCGTCAACAATGGCGACATGATCCGCATGCAGGGTCTGACCAAGGATTTCACCGACAAGACCGGCCACACCGTCGAGTGGGTCACGCTTGAGGAAAATGTCCTGCGCCAGCGTGTGACCCAGGACATCGCCGCCAAGGGCGGCCAGTTCGACATCATGACCATCGGCATGTACGAAACACCGATCTGGGGCAAGCAGGACTGGCTTGTCGCACTCGACGATCTGCCGGCAAGCTATGACACCGACGACATCCTGCCGGCCATGCGCGGCGGCCTGTCGGTCGATGGAACGCTCTATGCGGCGCCGTTCTACGGCGAAAGCTCCATGATCATGTATCGCACCGATCTGATGGAGAAGGCCGGGCTGGACATGCCCGACGCGCCGACCTGGGAATTCGTTGCCGACGCGGCTCGCAAGATGACCGACAAGGACAACGAGATCTACGGCATCTGCCTGCGCGGCAAGGCCGGCTGGGGCGAGAACATGGCGTTCCTGACCGCAACCGGCAATGCATTCGGCGCACGCTGGTTCGACGAGGACTGGAAACCCCAGTTCGACACGCCCCAGTGGAAGGAAACGCTCTCCTTCTACATCGACCTGATGAACGAAGCCGGCCCTCCGGGCGCTTCCACCAACGGCTTCAACGAAAACCTGTCGCTGTTCCAGCAGGGCAAATGCGGCATGTGGATCGACGCCACCGTGGCGGCCTCCTTCGTGACCAACCCGGATGACAGCACGGTCGCCGACAAGGTCGGCTTTGCCCTGGCACCGGACACGGGCCTCGGCAAGCGCGGCAACTGGCTCTGGGCATGGGCGCTCGCCATTCCGGCAGGCACCCAGAAGGAAGCCGCCGCCAAGCAGTTCATCGAGTGGGCGACGTCCAAGGAATACCTGGAACTCGTTGCCGCCAATGAAGGCTGGGCGAACGTTCCTCCCGGCACCCGGACCTCGCTTTACGAGAACCCGGAATACGCCAAGGTGCCGTTTGCGAAAATGACCCTGGACAGCATCAACTCCGCTGATCCGACCGATCCGACTGTCGACCCGGTGCCCTATATCGGCGTGCAGTTCGTCGCCATCCCGGAGTTTGCCGGCATTGCGACCCAGGTTGGCCAGGAATTCTCCGCGGCGCTCGCCGGCCAGCAGACGGTCGACGAAGCCCTCGCGAAGGCTCAGACCCTGACGGCCGAAGAAATGGAAGCCGCGGGTTACTAGGACTTCGCAACTTCAATTGAGGGGGCGGGACCCGTCCCGCCCCCTCTCTCTCTGTTCTTGAATTAAGACGTTTTCACCCATCAGTGACGGCAAGGCCCGTCGACAGATCAGGTGTGACCATGGCAACCCAGCATTCCCGTTCCGCCGCCCGCATCATGATGGCTCCCGCCGTCGTCCTGCTTCTTGGCTGGATGCTCATTCCACTGACGATGACCCTCTACTTCTCGTTCAAGAAATACCTGCCGCTGCGCGGTGGTGATCTTGGCTGGGTCGGGTTCGACAATTACGTCCGCTTTGTCTCCTCCAGCGCCTTCTGGCCGAGTGTCCAGACGACCCTCGTCATCGTCGGCGGCGTCCTCGTGATCACAGTCGTGCTCGGCGTCCTGCTCGCGGTCCTGCTGGACCAGCCGCTCTGGGGCCAGGGCATTGTCCGCATTCTCGTGATCGCGCCCTTCTTCGTGATGCCCACGGTCTCGGCGCTGGTGTGGAAGAACATGTTCATGGATCCCGTGAACGGTCTTTTCGCGCATCTTTGGAAATTCTTCGGTGCGCAGCCGGTGGAATGGCTCAGCGACGCCTCGCTGTTCTCGATCATTCTGATCGTGTCGTGGCAATGGCTGCCCTTCGCAACGCTGATCCTGCTGACGGCGATCCAGTCGCTCGACAGCGAGCAGCTCGAGGCCGCCGAAATGGACGGCGCCCCGCCGCTGTCCCGCTTCGCCTGGATCACCCTGCCGCATCTGTCCCGGGCCATCACGATCGTCGTGCTGATCCAGACGATCTTCCTGCTGGCGGTCTTCGCCGAAATCTTCGTGACCACACAGGGCTCGTTCGGCACACGGACGCTGACCTACCTGATCTTCCAGCGTGTCCTGGAAAGCCAGAATGTCGGTCTCGGTTCCGCGGGCGGTGTTTACGCCATCATTCTCGCCAACATTGTCGCGATCTTCCTGATGCGCATTGTCGGCAAAAATCTGGACTCGTGAGGAGGTAAAGACCATGGCCCGCGCAGTCACCAATCGCCGCAAGGCCGTCAACACGCTGATCGCGTGGAGCATCGGCCTGCTGATCTTCTTTCCCATACTCTGGACGATCCTGACCAGTTTCAAGACAGAGGCCCAGGCGATCAACGATCCGCCGCTGTTCCTGTTCTTCGACTGGACGCTCGAAAACTACTCCGTCGTCCAGGAACGCTCCGACTACATGCGCTTTCTCTGGAACTCGGTCATCATCGCCGGCGGATCGACGATCCTGGGCATCCTGATCGCGGTACCCGCCGCCTGGTCCATGGCGTTCGTGCCCTCCAAACGCACCAAGGACATCCTGCTGTGGATGCTGTCGACCAAGATGCTTCCGGCGGTCGGCGTTCTCTACCCGATCTATCTGCTGTTCATCCAGTTGGGTCTGCTCGACACCCGCGTCGGTCTCACACTGGTGCTGATGCTGATCAACCTGCCGATCATCGTCTGGATGCTCTACACCTACTTCAAGGAAATCCCGGGAGAAATTCTTGAAGCGGCCCGCATGGACGGCGCGTCCCTGAAGGAAGAGATCCTCTACATCCTCACGCCGATGGCGATACCCGGAATTGCGTCCACCTTGCTGCTCAACATCATCCTGGCCTGGAACGAAGCGTTCTGGACCTTGAACCTGACCGCGGCGAAAGCCGCCCCCCTCACCGCATTCATTGCCAGCTATTCCAGCCCGGAAGGTCTGTTCTACGCCAAGCTGAGCGCCGCCTCGACCATGGCGATCGCGCCCATCCTCATTCTCGGCTGGTTCAGCCAGAAACAGCTTGTGCGCGGCCTCACCTTCGGCGCGGTCAAATAGAGAGAGACAGAAAAATGGGTCAGATCACTCTCAACCAGATAACCAAGAGCTTCGGCGACGTTCAGGTGATCCCGCCGCTGGACCTTGAGATCAACGACGGTGAATTCGTGGTCTTTGTCGGCCCGTCGGGTTGCGGCAAGTCCACGCTCCTGCGCCTGATCGCGGGTCTGGAGGACGTCAGCAGCGGCGACATCACCATCGATGGCAGAAACGCCACCGAGGTGCCGCCGGCCAAACGCGGCCTTGCCATGGTGTTCCAGTCCTATGCGCTCTACCCGCACATGTCCGTGCGCAAGAACATCGCCTTTCCGCTGCGCATGGCGGGCCTCGACAAGGCGGCCCAGGACGCCAAGGTGGAAGCGGCGGCCAGCGTCCTCAACCTGACCGACTATCTCGACCGCCGGCCGGGTCAGCTTTCCGGCGGCCAGCGCCAGCGCGTCGCCATCGGCCGTGCCATCGTGCGTGAGCCCGCCGCCTTCCTGTTCGACGAACCGCTGTCGAACCTGGACGCGGCCCTGCGCGTCAACATGCGCCTGGAAATCTCCGAGCTGCACCAGACCCTCGAGACGACCATGATCTACGTGACCCACGATCAGGTCGAGGCCATGACCATGGCCGACAAGATCGTCGTGCTGCAGGCCGGTGTGATCGAACAGGTCGGCTCGCCTCTTGATCTCTATCACGCGCCCCGCAACAAGTTCGTCGCAGGTTTCATCGGCTCGCCCAAAATGAACTTCCTGATGGGGACCTATGCGGCCGACTACGGCGCCACCACGATCGGTGTCCGGCCGGAACACCTGACGGTCTCGTCGAGTGGCGGCAAATGGAGCGGCAAGGTCGGCGTTTCGGAGCATCTTGGGTCCGACACGTTCCTTTACGTCGACGTTGACGGTCTGGACGAGCCGATGACCGTGCGGTCTTCCGGCGAGGTCAATTTCCGCCATGGCGACACCGTTCACCTGACCCCGGACCCGGAAAAGATCCACCGGTTCGACGATCAGGACCTGAGGATCCCATGAAGCGTCTGGACGGAAAATCCGCGCTGATCACCGGTGCCGCCCGCGGCATCGGCAAGGCCTTCGCCGCGCGTTATGCCGCGGAAGGTGCCACGGTTGCCATCGCCGACATCAATCTTGCAGGCGCCGAGCAAGCGGCGGCCGAGATCGGATCGAACGCTTATGCCGTCGCGCTCGACGTGACCGACCAGGCGTCGATCGACGCGGCAATCGCCACCGTTGAACAGACCGCGGGCGGCCTCGACATCCTGATCAACAACGCCGCGCTGTTCGATCTGGCACCCACCGTCGAGATTTCGCGCGAGAGCTGGTCCAGGCTTTTCGACATCAATGTCGGCGGCACGCTGTTCATGCTGCAGGCGGCCGCGAAGTCCATGATCCGTCGTGGCCGGGGCGGCAGGATCATCAACATGGCCAGCCAGGCGGGCCGGCGCGGCGAAGCGCTGGTCGGCGTCTATTGCGCGACCAAGGCGGCCGTGATCAGCCTGACCCAGTCGGCCGGCCTCGACCTGATCCGGCACGGCATCAACGTGAATGCCATCTCTCCCGGCGTGGTTGACGGCGATCACTGGAACGGCGTCGACGCCCTGTTCGCCAGATACGAAGGCCTGCGGCCCGGTGAAAAGAAGGCGGCCGTCGGCGCGGCCGTTCCCTTCGGCCGCATGGGCACCGCCGATGACCTCACCGGCATGGCCGTTTTTCTGGCGTCCCCCGATGCCGACTATATCGTCGCGCAAACCTACAACGTCGATGGCGGCAACTGGACGAGCTGACCAATGACTCAAAAGCTGAAACTCACCGTGCTTCACAATCTACCTGACACTGTCAAGGCTCCGGCGTATGCGCGGACCGATCTCACGCCCGGCATCCTGCATATCGGCGTCGGCAACTTTCATCGGGCCCACCAGGCAATCTACCTCAGCAGGCTGTTCGATCGCGGAGAAGGCCTCGACTGGGCCATCGTCGGCGCCGGGCTCAAGCCCTATGACGAGACCATGCGTCAAAAGCTTGCCCCCCAGGACTGGCTGACGACCGTGGTCGAGCTCGATCCACAGGGGCTGAGCGCGCAGGTCTGCGGCGCGATGATCGATTTCATAGACGTTGATCCGGCGGCCGTGGTCGCCCGGCTGAGCGAAGCCGACATCCGCATCGTCTCGCTGACCATCACCGAGGGAGGGTACTTCGTCGATCCGAACACCGGCGGCTTCGACACCGCCCATCCGGAAATCCAGGCCGACCTTGCCAGGCCGGACGCGCCCGAAACCGTTTTTGGCGTTCTTGTTGCCGCGCTTTTGCGGCGCCGCGAACGTGGTGTCGCGCCGTTCACGGTGATGTCCTGCGACAACCTTCCCGAAAATGGCCACATGGCCAGACAGGCCGTCGCGGGCTTCGCCAGGGCCCTGTCCACCGAGACGGGCGCATGGGTCGCGGACCACGTCGCCTTTCCGAACGGCATGGTCGACTGCATCACCCCGGCAACCGGAGAGCGCGAGCGCGCACTGGTCAGGGACCGCTTCGGCCTCGAGGACGCGGCACCCGTCGTTTGCGAACCGTTCCGGCAATGGGTGCTGGAGGACAATTTCCCCGCCGGGCGCCCCGCGCTGGAAAAGGTTGGCGTCGAATTCGTCAAGGACGTCGCGCCCTACGAACTCATGAAACTGCGCATCCTGAACGGAGGCCACGCGGCCATTGCCTATACCGGCGCCCTGCTCGGACATCATTTCGTCCACGACGCCATGGCCGATCCGCTGATCCGGGCGTTCCTGAGGATGCTGGAGGAAGACGAAATCCTGCCGACCGTCCCGGAGATAGCGGGCGTCAGCTTTCCGGCCTATCTCGACACGGTGATGGAGCGTTTTTCCAATCCCGCGGTGGGAGACACCATTCCCCGCCTCTGTCTGGACGGATCGAACCGGCAGCCGAAATTCATCCTGCCGTCCATTCAGGACCGTCTGGACGCGGGCCTGCCCGTGACCGGCCTGGCATTCGAGACCGCATTGTGGTGCCGGTATTGCCTCGGCCAGGACGAGGCCGGCGGCACCCACGTGATCGAGGACGAAAACGCGGCTCTTCTGCAGGGCTGGGCAAGGGATGTCTATGAAGGTGGCACGGGCGCATTCGTGATGCCGGACCTGTTCGGCGGGCTCGGCACGAACGACGTTTTCCTGTCGGCCTTCCGCCACGCGGCCGAAAAGATCGCCGCCGAAGGTGTCGCCGGAGCGATGAACAGCTACCTGGACCGACGTTTCGAGGCAGCCTGAAGCCACCGTCCGGTGGACCATCATAACGTGCTGCGGGAAACACCCTTTCCTCACGCATTGATCGCTTCGTGATGCGCGACCGCGATCTGCTGGGCAACCCTGGCGGCGCGCGTGATCAGCTCATTGCGCGGTTCGCCGATATAGGTCGCCGTGAACCGCAGCGGCGTCGGCAGCCAGCCCGGATCGAAGGTGGCGATCCGTTCCTCCTCCACGAGCCGGCGCCCGAGTTCCTGCGGCAGAATGCCGACGGCGATCCCGGACGCCACCATTTCGAACCCTGTCGACAGGGAATTCGTCGGAAAGATCTGCGCCGCGATGCCATGACGGTCCCGAAGCTGCTGCATCAACTCCCGATAGGGACGGGAATTCCGGGTATAGGTAATGACCGGCGTCACGCTGAGATCCGGGTCGGGAAGGTCCACCGGACGGTACCAGGCGAGCTCGAAAGCCGGCAGATCCAGATTGTCGACATTGAATTCGGAGATCGGTCCCATCAGGATCGTCAGGTCCAGGGACCGGTCCAGCAGCATCTCCCTCAGATTGAGCGAGATATCGACCGAAACCTCGATCTTGAGGCGGGGAAAGTTGCGGTGCAGTTCTCGCAGGAACTCCGGCAGCCAGGTCTGCGCCACCGTCTCCGCCACACCCAGTCTCAGCAGGGAGCTGATGCTGTCTTCCGACATCACATCCCCCTTGATCCGTTCCAGGATGGCCATCACCTGATCGGCATGCTGCTTCAGCAGCACCCCTTTTCGGGTCAGCACGACACCGGTCGACACCCTGCTGAAGAGCGCGGTGCCAAGATAGGCCTCCAAACCGGAAATGCGTGCGGAAACAGCCGGTTGAGATATATGCATCTGTTCGGCGGCACGCCTGACGCCGCCCATTCGTGCAACTGCCAGGAACGTCCTGAGTTGTTCAAGCGTCATGAAAACAAACCTCTTTCAAGCGATCGAAATAATTGATCACTTTGGACAGAAATTGACGATTTGACTTGATATTAGATCCGCCCCAGCATTTTGCCACTCATATTCGAGGTGGACATGACGACAGCGCTTGCCGATTTTGCCCAATTGACAGAAATGACCCCGTCCGACGCGCGCCGGGCGATCCGGCTCGGCCGTTACAGCGGTCATACGGCGGGTCTTGCCGGCGGCAGGCTCCAGTGCAATCTGGCCATCGTCCCCGTCGAATACGCCGCCGATTTTCATGCCTTCTGCCGCAACAATCCCAATTCCTGTCCCCTGGCGGGTATCTCCGCTCCCGGCGAAGCGTCAATTGCGCGGCTCGGAGCCGATGTCGACATCCGCACCGATGCGGCCCGCTACAATGTCTACCGTTTCGGCAGACTGGAAAGACAGGTCACCGATCTTTCCGGCCTGTGGCAGGATGATCTCGTCGCCTTCGCGATCGGCTGCTCCTTCACCTTTGAAAATGCCCTGCGCCAGGCCGGCATCGCCATGCGCCACATCGACGAGAATGTCACGGTCCCGATGTACCGGACCACGCTCGAAACAGTGCCCAGCGGCCCGTTCGGCGGCGGCATGGTGGTCTCCATGCGACCGGTGCCCGAAGACCGGCTGCAGGACGTTCGACAGATCTGCGGCAACTACCCGCTCGCTCATGGCGCACCCGTTCATGCGGGGGACCCGCACGCCATCGGCATCTCCGATCTGAATGCTCCGGACTGGGGCGCGCCGGTCGAGGGCCGCAAGGGCGAAGTCCCCGTGTTCTGGGCCTGCGGTGTCACTCCGCAGGCCGCCATAATGACGGCGAAGCTGCCGCTGTCGATCACCCACGCCCCCGGTGCCATGCTCATCGCCGATGTCGACGAGCAGACGGACCCAATCTACCAACTTAACGATAACTAATTGAAATACATAATAAACAGAGGATGGAACTGAATATGAAAAGCTTGTTGAAACTGTCCACAGTCTCGATGATCGCACTCACAGCCGGCACGATTGCCCAGGCTGAAGAGCTTTCCGTCGTCGGAAGCTGGAGCGGCCTGCCGCTGCACAAGGAATATGAAGCTCCGTTCTGGACGGAAAAGCTTCCGGAAATCTCCGGCGGCGACCTGACCGCAACGCTCACCACCCACGACCAGATGGGCATCGGCGGCGGCGACGTGTTTCGCATGCTGTCCCAGGGCGTCTTTGATGTCGGCATGACCGTTGCCGACTACGCCGTGTCCGACAGCGTCGCGCTGGAAGCCCTGGACGTGCCGCTGATCGCACCTGACGCAGACACCGCGAAAAAGGCCGTCGATGCGGCAAGACCCATGGTCGACGACATCTACAAGGACATCTTCAACGCCAAGGTCCTCGGCATTGCCCCCTACCCGCCGCAAGTGGTTTTCTGCAATGCCGACATCGCCTCTCTGGATGACCTGAAGGGCAAGAAGGTTCGGGCCTCCGGACGCATGACCGCGAAGTTTCTCGAAGCGCTCGGCGCCGAAGGCGTCAATGTCGGCTTCGGCGAAGTCCCCGGTGCCCTGCAGCGCGGTGTCGTCGATTGCGCCATTACCGGTGCAGGCTCGGGCTACAATGCCGGCTGGTGGGAAGTCTCCACCCACCTGATGCCGATCCCGCTCGGCGGCTGGGACCCGGTCGTCACCGCGATCAATCTGGACAAGTGGAACGCACTCTCCGACGAGCAGAAGGCCACACTTGAAAAAGGCGTTCAGGAATACGTCGAGGCCCCCGCCTGGGAAAGCGCCCAGAACGCCCTGGAGAACGATATCGTCTGTTTGACCGGCAGCGGCGAATGTCCTTACGGTGACGCCAGAGATCTGGTGCTTGTCGAAGCCAGCGACGCGGATCTGGCGAAAGCCAGGGAAGTCCTGATCACCGAAGTTCTGCCGGACTGGGCGGAACGCGCGGGCGGCGACTGGGCCAAGCGCTGGAGCGATACGGTCGGTGAAGTCACCGGCGTCAAACTCGACACGAACTGAGGCCCCCTTCGATGATGTCCCTGGTATCCCTCATCCGGCGGTTGAACGACCGCCTCGCGATCGGTGTCGGCCTTGCGCTGATGGCCTGCGTCGCGTTCACCCTGGTGGAGATTGTCAGCCGCCGGCTGGGGGCTTCGCTCGGGGGCGTCGACGAGATCTCCGGCTACGTGATGGCCGTCACCACGAGCTGGGGCATAAGTTATGCCCTGACGGAGCAGGCGCATGTGCGCATCGACCTGCTCCGTCAGCGCCTCGTTCCCTTCGGGCGGGCGGTCTTCGACATCATTTCGCTCTTCTGCCTGGCGGCGACGGCCCTCGTGGTCGCCTGGCGTGGATGGGCCGTCGTGGAAAAAACGCTTTCCACCGGTGCGCGCGCCAACACGCCGCTTGAAACGCCGCTGCTGATCCCGCAGTCCCTGTGGTGGGCGGGCTGGGTCTGGTTCGCCGTTTCGGCCAGCCTCCTGCTGGTCTCCGTCCTGGTGAGATTCACGAAGGCCGACTACACGTCCGTTGACCGGATCGCCGGCGCGCGGGGGGAAGCATGATTGCCTTCACATCCTTCGGCCTGCTGGGGCTGCTGACCCTGTCGATTCCGGTCGGCATCGTCCTCTTCCTTCTGGCCTTCGGCATCGACACGTTCTTCAGCCCGTTTCCCCTGATGCGCGGGCTCGGTCAGGTGGTCTGGTCGTCCTCCAACAGCGCCACGCTCATTGCCATTCCACTGTTCGTGCTGCTGGGTGAAATCCTGGTGCGCAGCGGCGTCGCCCGGCGGACCTATGCCGCGCTGGAAAAATGGGTGGCCTGGATGCCGGGCGGCCTGATTCACGCCAACATCGCCACCTCGACCATGTTTTCCGCGACCTCCGGTTCGTCCGTCGCCACGGCGGCAACGGTCGCGACCGTTGCCATGCCGCAGGCGCAGGAACTCGGCTACAACCAGAAACTCTTCTCCGGCGCGATTGCCGCCGGCGGCACGCTCGGCATCATGATCCCGCCGTCGATCAACCTGATCGTCTACGGCTTCCTGACCGAAAGCTCGATCCCACGGCTCTTTCTTGCCGGGCTCATCCCGGGCCTGTTCCTGGCCGGCCTGTTCATGGCGATCACCGTCATACTGTGCGTCATCCGGCCCTCGCTCGGCGGTCCCCGGCGCTCGAGCACGGCAGCGGAAAAACTCTCCGGCCTTGCCGATCTTCTGCCCATTCTCGGCCTGTTTACCGCCATTGTCGGCACGATTTATGCCGGCTGGGCGACGCCGACGGAAGCAGCCGCCGTCGGCGTCGCCATCGCCCTCGTGATCGCCGCCCACCAGAAAGCGCTCAATCGGGAAATGCTGTTCGAAGCCCTTCGCGGGGCGGTAAAGACGTCCGCCATGATCATGCTCGTGGTCATCGGCGCCTATGTCCTCAATTTCGCCCTCACGGCCGCCGGCGTCAGCCGGGCGCTGCAGAACCTTCTGGGCGGACTGGGTCTCGGACCGCTCGAGACCCTGCTGGTGATCGTCCTGATCTACATCGTCCTCGGCTTCTTCATCGAAACCCTGTCGCTGATGGTCGCGACCATCCCGATCGTCGTGCCGATCATCGTCGAGCTCGGCTACGACAAGATCTGGTTCGGCATCCTGATGATCATCCTGGTGGAAATGGCGCTGATCACACCGCCGGTCGGCCTGAACCTCTACGTGGTTCAGGCGGCGCGAAAAACCGGAAGCTTCAGCGATGTCATGCTGGGCTGCATTCCCTATGCGCTGGCGATGCTGGCCATGGTCGGACTGCTGATCCTGCTGCCGCAACTGGCGCTCTTCCTGCCTTCAACACTCTGAGAAAGAACTCCCATGCAATTCAAAACCGCAACAGGAGTGCTTTCCTGCACTCCGGACCGGCTCATCGTAGCCGGCTGGACCGGCCGCGATCGGGCCGCGGTCGATCATCATATCGAGGAACTGGCGGCCATTGGCGTGCCCGCGCCGTCGTCCGTGCCGCTCTACTACCAGTGCGCGCCCGCGCTGCTGACACAGGAAGCCTCCATTCAGGTACTCGGTGACCAGTCCTCCGGCGAGGCGGAACCCTTTCTCCTGAAACAGGACGGCAGGATCTGGCTCGGGCTCGCCTCGGACCATACGGACCGGTCGCTGGAGACCTACTCGGTCGCATGGTCCAAACAGGCCTGCGCCAAACCCGTCGCCGACACGCTCTGGCTGTTCGAGGACGTCGCCGATCGCCTGGACAGTCTGACATTGCAATCCTGGATCCGCGAGAGCGACGGATGGGTGGCCTACCAGGAAGGCACGCTGGCCGCGATGCTGCCGCTGCAGAAGTTGATCGACAGTGCCGGTCTGCGGGACGGCACGGCCATGCTGTGCGGCACCCTTCCCGCCATCGGCGGGGTCCGGCCCTCCGCCGAAATCAGGATGAAACTGGAAGACCCGGGTTCAGGCCAGTCGATCTCTTTGAGCTACACCAGCACTTTTCTCGATATCGTTTCGTGATATCCATCGGGGCTGGCGCCCGGGCAGACCTGATGACGATGACAGGCCCGGGCCCTTTCCCTTGATGACTTTTTAAGGTCCTGTCCATGAGCACGCCGTTTCCCTGGTCCCCTGAAACCTTGCAGAACCGCCTTGATTCATTCTTTCAGGCGGCGACCGGCGACCCGGCAGCCGCGGATATTTTCATCAAGCTGCTCGAAGACGGCGCCCGGGCACAGGCAAGGCAGGCAGCAGGAGCAGGAGCAGGAGCAGGAGCAGGATCACCGCTGGCCGGCGCTCTCATCAGCGTCAAGGCACTGTTCGATGTTGCCGGTGAAGTCACCACGTCCGCCTCGAAGGTCTTGCGTGGTGACCTGCCAGCGGCGGCACACGCGCCCGCGATCGCCCGTCTCGATGCGGCCGGAGGCGTGTTCGTCGGATTGACCAACATGTCGGAATTCGCCTATTCCGGCCTCGGCCTCAACCCTCACCACGGCACCCCGCGAAATCCGGCCTGGCCCGGTTGCGCTCCCGGCGGCTCCACCAGCGGCGGCGCGGTTTCGGTCGCCCTCGGTCTTTGCGACGTGGCCATCGGCAGCGACACCGGCGGCTCGCTCCGCATTCCGGCGGCCTTCACCGGCATCACCGGGTTCAAGCCGACCCAGGCCTCCGTGCCCCTGACGGGCGGCAAACCGCTGTCGGACAGCCTCGACAGTTTCGGTCCGATGGCAAGATCCGTCGCCACCTGCGAACTCGCCTGGCAGGTCATGGCCGGCCGGCCGGCCGTGCCTTCGTCTCCCGCCGCGACCCGTCTGGTCATCCCGCGCAACTTCGGTTTCGACGAGATCGACGCCCAGGTCTCCAAAGGCTTCGAGGCGGTTGTCCGGCAGCTTCAGGATGCGGGTTTCGACGTGATCGAGAAGACCCTCGCCTCAATGGCCCTCTACCGGGACGTCCCGCCCTGGCACATGACATCGGTGGAATCGCGTGCCCATTACGAGGACCATTTCCAGGGGTCACCTGAAGACTTCGATCCCCGTGTCCATGCCCGCATGGCCCGCGCCGATGAAATAACCGCAATCGACTACCGCCAGACCCTCAACCGGCGTGCGGACTTCATCGCAGCGTTCCGCAAGGAACTGGGCGGCGACATGCTGCTGCTGCCGACCACCCCGATCCTGCCGCCGAACATCGACGATCTCGCCGATGACGACACCTTCAACCGCATGAACCTGCTGGCGCTGCGCAATCCGTCCCTGGCGAACATCGCCGACGCCTGCAGCCTCGCCCTGCCCTATTCTCACGACGGCAAGGTCCTGAGCGCAATGCTCGTTGCCACCGGCGGACAGGACGACGCCCTGCTTGCCTGCGGGAAGGCGGTTGAAAGCGCGCTTGCGGGGATTGATTGAATCGAGCTGCTGCCGGTTTGCACCGAAGGGCCCGCCTGAACCGGTCGACCTCCGTCTCGCGAATGTGAACCGGGTCCTCGTTGCAAAAGATCCGGTGCCGCTTACCTTTGCCACGAATGGAAGATGCGTTTCCAAAGCACTCCAAGGCACCCCAAGGCACCATCAAGCGCGGCAGTGACCATATGACGGGATTGACGAGACGGGACATTCTGGCCGGATCAGCCGCACTGGCACTGATGCCGTCGGCGGCAGTGGCATCAAGCCCTGACTTCCGGTCCCTCGGGCTTGCCCGACCGGCCTTCGAAATCGACCCCAAGCTCGACCTGACGGATCTTGAAGGGACGCGGCACAGGATCGGCGATTATCGCGGCAAGGTGCTGGCGGTGTCCTTCTGGGCGACCTGGTGTCCGCCCTGCCGCAGGGAAATGCCCGCTCTTGCACGGCTCGCCCGGGAGCTTGGCCGGGACGATTTCGCCGTTCTGGCGGTCAATGTCGGCGACCGGGAAGACAGGATCAGGGCGTTTCTCGACGAGATCGACGATGACGGCCTGACCGTCCTGATGGACACCGGCAAGACCATGCCCGGCATCTGGTACCTCAGGGGGCTTCCGGTCACCTACATCCTGAACGGTTCGGCCGAGGTGATCCTGGCCGCGGTCGGCGACCGGGTCTGGGATGCGCCGGAGATGGTGACGGCGCTGAAGGAACTGAACCGGCGCTGACATGCGGCGCAGCTCCGACGATGCGTCAGGCCCCTTGAGGCAACCAAGGTGGCAACCACGTCAGTCCGCCTCCACCGGAACGATCACGGGCCGTGCGCTGCCGCGCCGTTCCAGGATCTCCAGCGGGAAACCATAGGCCCGGGACAGAAGCTCCGGCTGCATCACCTCGTCGCGCGCGCCGAAAGCCAGCCGCGTGCCATCGCGCATCACCAGCGCCCGGTCCGCGAAGGCGGCGGTCAGGTTCAAATCGTGCATGACCGCGACAACGCCGCCGCCCCGCGCCGCATAATCGGCAGCAAGGCGCATGATCTGGTACTGATGCTTGATGTCGAGGCTGGAGACCGGCTCATCCAGAAACAGCCAGCGCGGCGGGCCGTCCGCGGGGACCGGGTCCCAGACCTGGCACAGGACCCGGGCCAGTTGAACCCGCTGCTGTTCGCCGCCGGACAGATCCTGATAGGTCCGGCCTTCAAAACCGGACAGGCCGACCCGGGCGAGGGCCTCGGCGATCCGCCGGGCGCGTTCCTGCCGGTTCCGGCGCCGGTCGATCAGACCGAGACCGACCACCTCGGATGCGGTCAGAGGAAAGGAGATCTGGCTGGCCTGCGGCAGCACCGCCCGCATGTCCGCCATGAATTCCGGAGCGAGACCGCCGACTTCCAGACCCGCAAGCGTGATCTGTCCGCAATAGGACATCTCGCCGGTCATGGCTTTCATCAGCGTTGTCTTGCCCGAGCCGCTCGGCCCGATGATCGCGAGCATTTCTCCGGTCGCAGCGTGAAACGACAGGTCTTTCACGATCGGGGTTTTTCCGGCGGACACGCTGACGCCGGAGACGGCAAGCCCGCTTGCCTGCGCCGCAGCAGTTACCTGGGTCTGGTGAAACATCTTTGCCTCCGTCACAGCCCGGTCAGGCCGCGTTTGCGCAGCAGGATCCAGAGGAAGAAAGGCGCTCCGGCAAAAGCCGTGATGATGCCGATCGGCATTTCGGCCGGCGCCACGATCGTCCGCGCCAGCGTGTCCGCCGCGATCAGCATGCAGGCGCCCAGAAGCGCGGAGGCCGGCAGCAGAAAGCGGTGGTCCGGACCGATGCTGAGCCGGAGCAGATGCGGCACCACGATGCCGACGAAGCCGATCCCGCCGCTGACGGCAACGGAGGCGCCGGTCGCGGCGGCAACCAGCAGGATGCTGATGTTCTTGAGCCGCTGGACCCGGACACCGAGATGGGCCGCAGCCGCCTCGCCGAGGGTCAGCGCATTCAGCCCCCGCGCCAGAAACGGCACGCTGGCCAGCATCACCAGAATGATCGGCGCCGCGGAAAGAAGCTTCTCCCCGTTCGCACCCGCGAGCGAACCCAGTCCCCAGAACTGCAGGTCCCGGAGCTCCTGGTCGTCGGCGACGTAAACCAGAAGGCCGGTCATCGCCCCCGTCAGCGCTCCCAGCGCGATACCGGCGAGGAGCAGCGTCGCGACCGAGGTGATGCCGCCGCGCGTGCCGATCCGGTAAAGCAGTAGCGTGGTGATCAGCCCGCCGAAAAACGCCGCGAACGGGATCGCATAGATGCCGAGGACGGCCATCACCGGCGCAAGGGCCGCATTGCCCAGAACAATGAACAGCGCCGCGCCCAGACCGGCACCGGCAGAGACCCCGACAATGCCCGGGTCTGCCAGCGGGTTGCGGAACAGGCCCTGCATCACCGCGCCGGACACCGCCAGCGCGGCACCGACCAGCCCGCCGAGAACGACACGTGGCAGGCGAATGTCCATCAGCACGACCCAGTCCCGGACGGAAACGCCATCCGGAACGCCTTCACCGGCGCCGAGCAGATGTCCTGGAACATGCGGCAGGATGCCCAGCACCGGGATGGCGATCGGTCCGGTCGCAAGGCTGGCGAGCATGACTGCCACCGTCACCACGACCAGGACAGCGATCACCGCCCGTGCGAGCGGTTCCCGGTTGCCGTCCCGCGCCTCGCGTCTGCCGAACCAGCTGCCGGAACGCGAAGCCCGCTCCGAAAGCGGCGTGTCACTCATGGCCCGGTCAGCTCCGGACACCGGAAAGCTCGACCGCCAGATCCCGGATGGCTGCTGCGGTGCGTGGACCGAAGCCGAGCAGATACTGGCCGCCCATCTTGACCAGCCTGTTGTTCAGGCCGGCGGGTGTCTGGCCGAGCGCGGGATGCTCAAACAGCGCTTCCGCGCTGGTCCCGTGATCTCCGGTCCTGTCCATCATCAGCACCACGTCCGGCGCGGCGCTGAGGATGGCCTCGTCGCTCAACTGCTTGTAGCCTGAGAAATCGGACACTGCGTTTTCCGCGCCCGCCAGTTTCAGGATGCCGTCGGCGGCCGTGTCGCTTCCCGACGCCAGAATGCGCCCGCCCTTGGTGGACAGGACGAACAGGACCCGGACGCCGGACGACTTGCCTTCCGCATCCTGCTGCGCAGCCGACAGATCGGCTTCCAGTTTTTCCGCGAGGGCCTCGGCCTTTTCAGGAACGCCCAGCACCGCGCCGACCTTGCGGACCTTGGCGACAATGCCTTCCGCCGTATAGGTTTCCGGGACATCGGCAACGGCCACGCCCGACTTTTTCAGCACGGCCACCGCTTCCGGTGGCCCGCTGCCCTCCAGCATGAGAACGAGGTCCGGGTCGACCGACAGGACACCTTCGGGCGACAGCGCGCGAATGTAACCGACATCGGGCAAGGCGTTTGCTTCCTCGGGGAAAATACTGGTCGTGTCCCGGGCGATGAGCCGGTCCTGTTCACCCAGCGCGAAAATCACTTCAGTGACGGAACCACCCACGGCGACCACCCGGGACGCCTGAGGCGGCCCGGCGTTGTCCGCAAGAGGCGCCCTGCCGGGCGTAAACACGGCTGCGACGGTCAAGGCCAGCGCGGCGGCGATACCGCAAATGCGGCTGGATGGCAACGCGTTCATTCTGCGGCTCCCAACTGAACGGACGGCTCGAGTTTCGGCAGTTTTTCCACCATGCCGCGCCAGTCGGAACGTTCCGAATTGCCCTCGCCGCGCACGCCGAAGAACTGGATGATCTGCTGGCCGTCGCTGTCGAAGGCTTCCACCGACGTGACATGGCCGACATCCGCCGGCTTGCGCACCGCCCAGACATGGCAGATCTGGTCGGTCCTCAGATGCAGATGGAACGTCGGGTCCATCACGTTGATCCACGGCCCCTTCTCCATGACGGTCTTGATCTCGCCGGAGTGGATCTGAATGCAGCCGCGGTTGCCGACAAAGCACATGATCGGAATGTCCTCGGACGTTGCCAGACGCAGCAACGTCGTCACGGAACTCCGGTCCAGGGACCATGCCCACGCATCGCCGGCCAATTCGTAGGCACTGACACGGTCAAGCTCCAGGTCTTTCAGCATCCCGTGAAACTGGTGCGGATCGGTCATGCGCTGCCAGCGGTCGCGCAACTCAGTCTCGGAACCTTCGGACGGCAGCTTGCGAGAAAACGGCTCGGCCTCACTGATGACGGGCAGCACGTCCGGGGTCTGATCGTCCAGAAGAAGCGCTTCCACCAGCCTGTCCCAGGCTGCCCGGTCGGTTTCCGGGCGGGCATGGATTTTCTGAACCGCGTCGCCGTGCGCGTCGAAGAACTGCAGCGAGCGGCGGACGTCCTTGCCGTCCTCCTTTTCGACTGCGAACCCATGCACCCAGACAGACGGGAACATGCGCGTGTCGATCTGGGCGCCCAGCATCAGGGCGGCCCTCTTTCCGTTCACGAACTTCTCGAACGGCCCGATCTTTTCATGCACGGCGCTTTCGTTGCGGGTCAGCGCCATCACCGTGCCAACGTCCTTCAACCCCGGAAACAGGACATCGAAGTCCGGCGCAATCCGGCGCGCGCCATGCCCGACCATACTGGCGACCAGCTCCGCTTCCGAGATATCGAGGATACGAGCGAGGTCCCGCTCCCGCATCTTCGGGTTCTGAGCCCGCGCCTGCCGGATTTCGGCAGCGCCCGGTCTGGTTACGGAGGAGATCGGATCGGCTTTCATGAGTCGTGCCCTTTTGGTGTTCATCCGCCCGCGCCGCCATCCATGCTCCCCGTTAACTCCATGAGATAACAAAGTTTTTTGAACGTTTCTAAAGTGGCAATTTCTTGCCGCGACAGCGAACTTATTCTTGACTCGTATACTCACCTTTCATTAGGACATCAATACCTGAGTCACTGGCTCATGTTATAAATGCTGTGGTGAGAGGCAGCGAAAAATAAGGACGCGAACAACGCGCACTCTTGGAGAATTTTATGGGGCTCACGAACATCGGCAACAGCCGCCTTATGGGTGGGGTTGCCCTCTGGATTTTGACGTTTAATCACGGGGCGGCCGCGCAGGACGTGCTGCCGGACGCAGCGGCGACCCCGCTGCAGCGGATCGTGGTCGGCGCGGGGATCGAAAAGGTCGCCATCGACACGCCCCAGGCTGTCACGGTGCTTGACCAGGAAGCCATCGACGATCTGCAGCCTCGCACGATTGGCGATATCTTCAGAGAAATTCCCGGCATCACGCCGATCGGCTCGAACTCGGTGCTGGGCGAAAGCCTCAACATTCGCGGTATCGGCGAAGCGCTGTCCGGGGACGAAACCCGGATCATCATCCAGGTCGACGGTGTCAACAAGTTCTTCGAACAGTACCGGATGGGATCGTTTTTCTCGGACCCGGAACTCTACAAACAGGTTGAGGTTCTGCGCGGCCCCGCCTCCTCGACCCTCTACGGATCGGGCGCCATGGGCGGTGTGGTCACCTTCACCACCAAGGACGCCAGCGACTTCCTCGATCCGGGCGACCTGATCGGCGGACGGCTCAAGACCTCCTGGGATTCCAACGGCAACGGCTGGCTGGGCAGTGCGATTGTCGCGGCGGAACCGGTCAAGAATCTGGAACTGCTCGGCGCACTCAACTACCGCCAGTCCCAGGACATGACCGACGGCCACGGCGACACGATTGACGACACCGACTTCTCGTCGATCAACGGTCTGGTCAAGGCGCGCTACACGTTCGGAGCAAACGAGGACCAGTCGGTCTTCGCAAGCTATCAGAACTGGTCGAGCGACGAGGACAACCAGAACTATGACCAGGTCGCCTGGGGCACGAGTTTCGGGGATGTCGACCGCACGGTCACCGACCAGACCGCCATCATCGGCTACGAGAATGCCTTCACCGGCAATGATCTGTTCGATGTGAAGGCACAGGTCAGTTGGTCTGACACACGGGTGGAACAGAACAACCAGGACGAGATCTGCCAGCAGTTCGCACCGCCCCCGGCGCCGCCGACCTGTTACTATCCGTTCGGCTACAATGCCGAATATTCCTACGAGACTTGGCAGGGCAAGGCCGACAACGTTTCGACCTTCCAGCTCAGCGATACGTGGATGGCCTATCTGACGACCGGTGTGGACGGACAGTTCCAGGAGCGCCGCAATCCACGCGACTTCGGCACTTATGTGCGCAGCGGCTCCGGGTCGCACCCGGAAGGCGACACCAAGAATGTCGGCACCTACGCCCAGGCGGAATTTGTCTGGAACGACCGCATCACCCTGATCCCGGGCATGCGCATCGACTATTCCAATGTGCATGTCGGCAGCTATGTCGACAGCACCGGCAGCACCGTCGATCTCAATGAGGACAAGACCAAGATCGGCTACTCGCCGAAACTGGCGGCCATGATCAAGATGTCCGACTGGTTTGGCGTGTTCGGCTCAGTCGCCCACACCGAGCGGCTGCCGTCCCTCGACGAGGTCTTTTCCAACTACACGGTCAACGCGATCGAAAAGGAACAGTCGAACAACTTCGAAGCCGGGATCACGATGTCGTTCGATGATCTGGTGAAGGACGGCGATGCCTTCCGCCTGAAGGGAACCGCCTTCCGCAACAACGTCACCAACTACTATGCCAGCTACTGGGATGGCACGTCGGTGGTTACGGAAGTCATTCCCAAGGCGCGCTACCAGGGACTGGAGCTTGAGGCGTCCTACTGGACATCCAGTGTCTACGGTTCGCTCGGAGCGTCCCTGATCCGGGGCGAGAATGCCAACACCGGCGGATACATGAACGCGGTTCCGGCCGACAACGCCTTCCTGAAGGTCGGATATGTGCACCGTCCCTGGAATCTGGATTTCGGCTGGAAAGGTGACTTTCACGCCGCCCAGGACCGGGTCGGCGACGACGAGGACAAGACCGCGGGCTATGTGCTGCATAACCTTTATGCATCGTGGAAGCCGACCGAAGGCCATTTCGCGGATAGCGAATTGCGTTTCAACGTCGACAACATCTTCGACAAGTCCTACCGCAGCCACCTCAGCAACGACGAAGGCGTCGGCCGCAGTTTCAAGCTGAGCTTCGCCAAGACGTTCTGACCACCAGGCCGCCGTCTGTCCCCGCGGGCGGCGGCCGTTTTCGAGGGAGAAACGCATATGAGAGTACCGGGATTCAATGCCGTTGCCACGCTTGCCTGCGCGGCCCTTTTTTCCCTCGCCGCCAGTTCGGCGATGGCGGAGACCGCCGCGCCAGGCATCTCGCTGGAACTCAACAAGGCGGAAGACACCGGTGGCGGCTGCCACCTTTCCTTTGTCATGAGCAACCTTACCGGCACGGCCCTCCCGGCCGCGGCCTACGAACTGGTTCTGTTCGACGACGCGGGCGTGATCAGCCAGATGTCGGTGTTCGATTTCGGGTCGCTGCCCGACGGCAAGACCGTCGTCCGCCAGTTCCAGCTTCCCGGCCTGCCCTGCACGAAGGCCGGCCGGCTTCTGATCAACGGTCCGGCGGGCTGCACCGAACCTGCATCCTCCGGCCATTGCACCGCCTCGCTCACCCTGTCCAGCCGGACAGGTCTTGACCTGACCCAATAGGAGCCGACCATGCTGTCCGAGATCCTTGCGCAAACCGCTTCCCTGCTCCAGGTCGGCGGCCCCGTCGTGACCGTCATCGCGGGTCTTTCCGTGATCGCCCTGGCCCTTGTCCTGGTGAAGGTCTTTGAATTTCTGTCCTGCGGCATCGGCACGGCGAAACGGGCCGGCGATGTCATCCGGCTTTGGCAGGCCGGTCGTCCCGGCGACGCCAGGCAGCGCATGCCCACGCCCAAGAGCGCCGCTGAAAAGGCCGTCGCCGTCACGCTTCAGCTGCTGGAAAGCCGTGTGCCCCGGCAAGACATCGAAGAGCGCGTGAGCGTCGAGGCCACGGGCAATCTGCACCATTTTTCCAAAGGCGTGCGTGCACTGGAGGCCATCGCCCAGATCGCCCCGCTGATCGGCTTGTTCGGAACGGTCCTGGGCATGATCGAGGCCTTCCAGGCCCTGCAATCCGCAGGCACCAACGTCGACCCCTCCGCCCTGGCGGGCGGCATCTGGGTCGCCCTGATGACCACCGCGGCGGGATTGGGCGTCGCCATGCCTGTCTCCCTGGTGGTCACCTGGCTCGAAGGCCGTCTGGAAGCGGAGCGGGTGGCGGTCGAGACGCTGACCTCGACCCTTCTCATGCAGCTGCCGGCCACCACCGAGGATGCCCCGCAACCGCTCGCGGGACAAAAGTTCGCCTATGCGCGTTGACCGTCCAGCCCGCAAGCAGAAGCCGATATCGCTGACGCCGCTGGTCGACGTCATCTTTCTATTGCTTCTGTTCTTCATGCTGTCCTCGACCTTCACCACTTTTGGTCAGCTCGATCTTGGTGCGCCCGCAGGCAGTGGCGGCACCGGCGCGGTTCCGAAAGCCATTCTGGTGCTCGAGGAAACCGGTCTTCGGCTGAACGGACGTGAAGTCGGCGAGGATCTGCTCATGAAGGAGGCGCAGTCCCTGCTGGACCGGGACGTCGACAGCCTCCTGCTTCTCGTGCGCGGCGCAACGACAACGCAGCAACTTGTTGCAATCATGAGCCGGCTGAAAAGTCTTCCGGACCTGAAGATCGTGGTGGCGAACGCACAATGATCCGCATGCCGAGAAAAGCCGAAAAGCGGCCGCTGGAATCGACGGTGTCCCTGATCAACATCGTCTTTCTGATGCTGATCTTCTTTCTTGTGGCAGGCCAGCTGGCGCCGCCGCAGGACCCGGAAGTAACGCTCTCGGAAGCACAGGCGCCGTCCCTGCCGCCGCCGGACGCGCTTTATGTGCGCAGCGACGGAAGCCTGTACTTCCGTGAACAGCCCGTCACGGCGGACGCCTATCTCGCCGAACGTCTCTTGCAGAACGACACCGGCGCCGACCGGATTGAACTGGCCGCGGACAAGGAGCTGGAGGCGGCGCAATTGCTTCGGCACGTCGCCGAGCTTTACCAGGCCGGCGCAAAACGCGTTGTCGTCGTTACCCGTACGATCTCCGAATGAACATGACCTCAAGACCCCTGATGATTGCCCTTGGCGTGTCGCTGGCCGTTCATCTGGCCGCGGTCGCGATGTCGCTTCAGCAGCGCCCGGAGTTGGAAGTCGAGGGCGCCGGCGAGGTCACCCATGCGGTCCTCGGACATTCGCCTTTCGACACCGTCCAGGCAGGCACCGTCGAGCAGACGGCCATCAGCGAACCGGTTGAGACCGAGCCCGTCGAAATCGAGCCGGTCGAAACCGCAAAGGCTGCCGAGGTCGTCCAACCTGACAAAAGCCTCCAGCCAGTGGATCCCCTCCCGCTTCCACAGGTCACACCACCTGTCCCGATTGAGACCATAAAACCCGTCCCCCAGGCAGCCGTACCTGCAGCGCTTGCCCTGTCCGCGACACCGGTCCGGACCTTCGCACTGCCTCAGGCCCAACGGCTGGACACCGTCACGCCGCCTGCGAGCGATGCGGTCCCGCCAGCGGAGCCCGACAGGACAATTGTCGAAGCCGTTCCCGCTCAGGCCCGCGAAGCGGTTGCCGCGACGGACGCCAGGCCCCTTGCCCCCGACCGGTCCGTACCCGAGACACCGGCGATCGCTGCAAAGCCCGTCGAGGCAAAACCGGTCGCGGCAGAGCCTGTCCGTCAGACCGTTGCCAGCCAGGCCCCGACCCGGGTGGTGCAGGCCGAAGCGGATCCGGTGCCGACGCCGCCGTCGAAGCCTCCGGCACCTCCCCGCAAGAAGGCCGAGAAAAAACCCGCGAAAAGCCCGTCCCGCACCGCGAAGAAACCGGATACCCGGAAAACGCCGGCACAGGTCAGCAGCCGTGGCGGCTCGGGCGGGTCGGCGGGCGTGACCGCGCAAAAGGGCGGATCGCAAAGAAAAGGCAAGAGCAAGTCGGCCGGCAATTCGGACGTCACCAACTACCCTGCCAAGGTCCATCGCAAGCTGGTGCGCGCCGTCCGCGCCCCCCGCGGCGGACGCAAGGCGCGCAGCCGGGCCGTGGTGCATTTCACCATCCGCAGGAACGGGGCCGTCGCCAACATCCGGCTGGCCCGCTCTTCCGGCTCCGGCCCGTTCGACCAGGCGGTCCTGAAGGCGGTTCAGCGCGCCGCGCCGTTCCCGCCGATCCCGGCTGCCGCGGGCAAGAGCAGCTGGTCCTTCACGCTGCCCGTGACGCTTCGTTAAGGCCCTTCCGGCCCGTTCCCGGAGCGTTGTTCAGGGACCTGGAAAAGTCGCACGCCAGCGGCGCAGGAAAGTTTCCCGGGTCAGCGCGTCGAGTGCCACCATCAGTGCCGGCGACAGGCCGATCGGGCGCAATGCCGTGGCACTCAGCGCCTCGCCCTCGTTGCCTTCTTCCGTCTCCAGGAGCGGACTGATCAGCAGCGTGTTCCTGAGCGCCAGCGTTCCCTCCGCCGACAGCAGGAAATCCAGAAATTGCGCAGCGGCCTGGGTATTGGCACCCTGCTTCGGGATCATCAGGGCCCGCGCCAGCACGAGGGTGTAATCGGAGGGCAGCACGATTCCGATCCGGCTGTCCCCGCGCTGGTACCCCTGGGCATAGGATCCCAGGACATTGTAGGCGATCAGGTATTTGCCTTCGGCAACGCCCCGGATGATGTCCACCGAACAGCAGGTCGAAACCGCCCCGGAGCGGCCGAAGGATTCCTGCAGGGCACCGAAGGTGGAGGCTTCCTGCGCATCGGCAAAGGCGAACAGGTAGCCGAGGCCGGACTGCTCGATGTCGTAGGTGGCCACCCGCCCGGCATAGGGGGTTCCGGCCGGCCTCAACAGGTCCAGCAGATCGAAGCGTGTTTGCGGGATATCCCGGTCCGGCACCAGGTCACGGTTATAGACCATCACCGCCGGCTCCCGGGTGATGCCCCACAGTTCATCGCGCCATCTGAGCGCGTCGGGCAGCCGTTCCGTCAGCCGCGAGGAATACGTCCAGGCGCAGGCCTCGTTGACCAGCTGCACCATCTGGTGCACGCCTGAACTGATGACGACATCGGCCCCCGCCACCCCTTCCCGGCAATTCCGGCGGCTCAGCCGGTAGAGTTCGTTCGAGCCCCATTGTTCGTAGCGCACCTGCAGTCCCGGACGGGTCGATACATACGTCTCGACGACCGGTCCGAAGACGGCGATATCCGTTGTCGAGCGCATGACCAGCACCTCGGCCGGAGTATCGGCGCCGAACAGCGCAACCATTTCCTGCCCTTGCGCACCCGGCGCGGACAGAACCAGGAGGGCGGCCGTCAGCACCGTTCTGAAACGCGTCAGGATCATGATGATCTTCCCGCGACAGCCCGGAAAACCAGCGATGCCTTGAACGTGCCGCCGGTGGTTTTGTCCAGCCTCAGCGAGCCGCCGAAAGACGAGGCCACAGAATGGGCAATGGCAAGGCCGAGACCGGAGCCCGCCTGCCTGGACAAGGTGCCCTTGTTGAACCGGGAGCCCAGGTCCGCGAGGGTTTCGTCATCCGGTCCCGCGCCGGCATCCTCCACCCACAGCGCTGCCCTGTCCCCGTCCTGACCGGCGCCGATCCGAACCGGTGCACACCCGTATTTGAGGGCGTTGTTGAGCAGGTTCTTCAGGGCCTCCTTCAGCGAGGGCGCGTCGGCCGGCACGATCACCGGCGTCTCGCCGATCTCAAGCTGAACATCGCAATCCGGGTTCAGCACCGCATGATCGCCTTCTTCCAGCACATCGAGGGCGATGTCGCGCAGATCCACCTGTTCCCTGCGCGCGCTGTCGCCGCGGTGAATGACCAGCGCCTGGCTCAGCATCTGATCGAGCAGGCGGCCAAGGCTTGCCGATCGGGACTGGATGCGCTCGACGATCCTTTCCTTGCGCGACAGGTCGGTTTCATCGGCAAACAGGTCCGCCTGGGCCCTGAGCGCCGCCACCGGCGTCCGGAGCTGGTGGGCCGTGTCTGAAATCAGGTGGCGCATGGAATTCATCTGCCGGTCGAGCCGCGCCATGAAGCCGTTGAGCGCGCTGATCATGACCTCGGTCTCCTTCGGCACCGCCGTGTCCAATGGGGTCAGGTCATGCGGATCGCGCGCCGACAGTCCGCCCGCGATGGTCTGGAGCGGGGTCATCACGGAGCGCACGACCACCACGGCCAGAAGAACCATGGCAAGACCGGATACGCCCAGCACGTAAAGCGCCTTGCGGGTGATGTCATAGGCCATGGCATTGCGGGCCCTCAGCGTCTGGCCGACGACCACCTTGATCGTGCCGTTGAGGGTGCGTTCGGCGAACCTGCGCGAGACCACCGCGAAGCGGGCGGGTTCGCCGAAGAAACTGCCGTCGAAGAAGCCCTCGCCCTGGCGCCCCGCCGCGCTGCGTCCGGCCCGCCCGGCCGGCAGCACAAGCTCGCTGTAACCGGTCAGCGTTTTACCGCCTGGTCCTATGATGCGGTAGCCGATACGGTCCTCCGGAGCGAGCGCGAGCAGTTCGAAGGCGGAGACCGGCAACTCGATTTCAGGCCGGCCATCCTGAACGCTGAGGGCCGAGGCGATGTCCGTTGCCGCACCGAGAAGCAACCGGTCATAGGCGGTTCTGGCGGCTTCCCGGCCATAGGCGAAAGCGGCGATCGACACGATCACGCCCCCCAGGACAAGCAGGATGGCGATCCCGAACGCGACCCGGGTCGTCAGCGACACGGTGGCCAGCCTGCGCAGAAGATCAGTCATCGGCCTCCAGCTTGTAACCAAGCCCTCTTTGCGTCTCGATCCGGACGGAACAACCGGTCAGCTTCTTGCGCAGGCGCGCGATATAGAGTTCCAGCGCATTCATGCCGACATCCGTGTCCTGAAAACTGAACACGCCCTCGAACAGCCGCTCCTTGCTGACCGTCTTGCCCCGGTTGCGGATCAGGATTTCCAGCAGCGAGAACTCTCGCCGGGTCAGGTTGACCGGACTGTCTTCCCTGCGCACGACCCGCGCCGGGGCGTTGAAGGTGAGGTTGCCGACGGTCAGTTCCTCGGCCTTGTCACTCAGCTCCCGCCGGTAGAGCGCCCGGATGCGCGCTTCCAGTTCGCGGTGATCGAAAGGTTTGACCAGATAGTCGTCCGCACCGGAATTGAGCGTCGAGACCCGGTCATCGACCGAAAACTCCGCCGTCAGCATCAGCACAGGGGTCCGGTCGCCCCGAGCCCGCAGGTCTTTCAAAAGATCGGTGCCCAGCCCGTCCGGAAGGTTGATGTCCAGAACGATCACATCGTAGCGCTGGACCTCCAGACAATCCCGGGCCGCTTCCAGCGTCTTGGCCGGATCGCAGGCAACGCCTGACCTTTCCAGCCGGATCATGATCGCTTCCGCCATGTCAAACGTGTCTTCAACAAGCAGCAAGCGCAAAGAATCTGTCCTCCCGTGCCAACCATTGCACCCGCCATTTGCAGCTTGCAAGCGCCTCGAGGCAGGTTGACAGGTTGGTGACAGGGTTTGCCGCTAGTCTTGCCTCACGTTCGTCGGGAGGACCCGCAACCGCGGCACGACGGATCACAAGGGCTGTTACAAAGCCTTGCTTTCATGTGGAGGAAACACATCATGACGTTCAATCCGACCCGCCTTCTTCTGGCGGCCGCTTTCCTTGGCGCGTCCGCATTCGGCGTCTCCGCCGCGGACTTCAAGCCGGAGAACCCGGAATGCATCGCACCGGCCAACCCGGGCGGCGGCTGGGACTTCACCTGCCGCCAGGTCGGCAAGTCGCTTCAGGACCAGAAACTGCTCGACACCACCATGCAGGTCGTCAATCTGGCCGGCGGCGGCGGCGGCGTTGCCTTTGCCGAAGTGGTCAACAAGCGCGCTGACGACAACGACCTGATCGTGGCAGCATCTTCCGCCACCGCGACCCGCCTTGCCCAGGGCGCCTATCCCGGCAACACCATGGACCAGGTGCGCTGGCTGGCCGCCATTGGCGCCGACTACGGCGTCATCGCCGTCGCAGCCGACAGCCCGGTCAACACGCTTCCCGAACTGCTCGACCAGATCAAGGCCGATCCCAGCTCCGTCTCCATCGCCGGCGGCTCCGCCGTGGGTGGCTGGGACCACCTGAAGGTCCTGATCGCGGCCAATGCCTACGGCATCGACGACGTGCGCTCCGTCAAGTACATCGCCTTTGACGGCGGCGGCGAGGCCGTCACCCAGCTTCTCGCCGGGTCCGTCCAGGCCTTCACCGGAGACATTTCCGAAGCAAAGGGATTTGTCGACAGCGGTGACGTCAAGGTGATCGCGGTGCTGTCGCCGGAGCGCCTGCCGGGTGAATTCTCCGAGTTCCCGACCGCCAAGGAACAGGGCATCGACGCCATCGGCGCGAACTGGCGTGGTTTCTACGCGCCGGGCAACATGTCCGACGACGCCTACGATGCCTGGGTCGGCATGATCTCCGAACTTTATGCCAGCGAAAAATGGAAAGGCGTCATGGCCGCCAACGGCCTGGCTCCGCTTGACCTTCAGGGAGAAGAGTTCCAGCAGTTCGTCGCCGGTTCGGTCCAGCAGATCCAGGACATCTCCAAAGAGATCGGCATCATAAAATAACATCGGCCCCATTGATCCCGACCCGGGGGCGCGGCTTCCGTGCCCCCGGCCTTGATGATCGAAACCCTGTCGTGATCGTCATCCCGTCCAGGCAATGCGCGAGCCGGAACCTGGGAGCCACGCTTATCTGCGCTCTTCCCCGGTCCCGAAATTTCGCGGCGCTCCCTTCTGGATGACGAATGAGCGTTTCGCGAAATCTTGATTCACCAGATTAGCATTTTCAGTTTCGCGCCCCTTTTTCGCCGGCAGCCGCCGCATTCAGGAAGGTACCCATGAGCGACCGCATTTTTGGGCTGGTCGGGCTTCTCCTCGCACTTGGATATGCCTGGGCCGCTGTCAACATCGAGGAAAGTTTCCTGTCCGACGCCGTCGGACCGAAAGCCTTTCCCCTGATCATCGCCACAATTCTCGCACTGTCGTCCCTGGTCATCATCATCCGCCCGGACAAGGCACCCGAGTGGCCGTCCTTCATGCGCTTCATGGAAGTGGGCGCCGCCGTAGCGGTAATGATCCTCTACGCGATACTCCTTCCCGAACTCGGGTTCGTGATCGCGACCGCGCTGGCGGCGGCCTATCTCACCTGGCGTCTCGGCACCCGGCCCCTGTCATCCGTCCTGTCGGGCTGCCTGACATCCCTCGGCATCTACGCGGTGTTCCACCTGGTTCTTGGCCTGTCCCTGGCCAAGGGGCCCCTCGGCTTTTAACGGAGCGTTCCCATGGAAACCCTGTCTTCTCTGGCCGACGGCTTCGTCATTGCCCTGACCTGGCAGAACCTGCTGCTGGCCCTGCTCGGCTGCTTTCTCGGCACCATGATGGGCGCCCTGCCCGGCCTTGGCCCGTCCAACGGCGTCGCCATCCTGATCCCGCTGGCCTTTACGCTTGGGCTCGGCGCAACCCCGTCGCTGATCCTGCTGACCTCGGTCTATTACGGCGCCATGTACGGCGGCCGGATCTCCTCGATCCTTCTGAACATTCCCGGCGACGAACCGGCGATGATGACCTGTCTCGACGGCTATCCGATGGCCAAGGCGGGGCGCGCGGGCGAGGCGCTGGCACTCTCCGGGATCGCCTCCTTCGTCGGCGCCTTTCTGGCCACCTGGGGCCTGATCCTGCTGGCACCGCAACTGGTCAAGATCGCGCTGCTGTTCGGCCCGGCCGAATATTTCGCCCTGTTCACCCTCGCCTTCGCCACCCTTGGCGGCGTCGCCGCGAGCAACCAGGCCAAGACCGCCTTTGCGGCGGCCCTCGGCATCGGTCTTGCCACCGTCGGTGTCGACACCCAGACCGGCGTGCCACGCTTCACCTTTGGCGAGGTCCATCTTTATGACGGCATCGACTTCCTGGTCGCGATTGTCGGTCTGTTCGCCCTCTCGGAAGTGTTCCTGTTCCTGGAACACCGGCACGGTTCGGCCGATGCCGACGCCAAAAAGGTCTCCGTCGGCCGCATGATGCCGAGCTTCGCGCTGCTGAAGTCCTGCACACCGACCATGCTGCGCACCAGTGTGCTCGGGTTCGTCGCCGGCGTTCTGCCGGGCGCCGGCGCCTCGCTCGGCTCGTTCATCTCCTATACGATGGAAAAGAAGCTGGTCGACAAGGACGGCACCTTCGGCACCGGCGATCCGCGTGGCGTCGCCGCGCCCGAAGCCGGCAACAACGCCGCCGCCGGCGGTGCCCTGGTGCCGATGCTCGCACTCGGGGTGCCCGGTTCGGGCACCACCGCAGTGCTGCTGGCCGTGCTGCTGGCCCTCAACATCACCCCCGGCCCGCTGCTCTTCACCCAGCAGCCGGACGTTGTCTGGGGCCTGATCGCGGCGCTGTTCATTGCCAACTTCATGCTGCTGCTCATGAACATCCCGATGATCGGTCTGTTCACAAGGGTGCTGCTGATCCCGCCGCGCCTCCTGATGCCGATCGTCGCCATGGTCAGCTTCGTCGGCATCTACGGCATTTCCGGCTCGTCCTTCGACCTGCTGGTGATGATCGGCTTCGGCGTCATGGGCTGGGTCTTGCGCAAGCTCGACGTGCCACTGGTGCCGGTCATTCTGGGCACGCTGCTCGGCAACAACATGGAAAACAACCTGCGCCGGGCGATCACCATCGACAACGGCGACTGGTGGACGCTCGTGGACAGTCCCCTGTCCATCGGCCTGTGGACCCTCGCCCTCATCGGCTTCCTCCTGCCCGTCGTCTTCGGCCGGGTGCTGAAGGCACGCATGCGCCGCATGAAGAAGAACGAGGAAGGATCACTGGTGGATTGAGCACCGTTGCTGGTAACTCCAAAATCGAAACGCCCTTTCCCGTTGGAGAGGGCGTTTTTGAGTCAACGTAGAGGCCTGGCCTTGGTTGAATTGAACGGGCCAGTGGCACGAAGTTTGGGATCCATGACTGCTTTGCGGTCTTTCCTGCCGTTCGACCCGGATTGCCTGGTCGGCGCTAACGGTCCATTTCTGGGGGGCATCACACTGCCAGGTGTCGCGGCGCAGAATCCAAATAGCGGACATCAGTATCTGTCGGAGAAATTCGATCATTGGAGAGGTGACTGCTTGGGAGTCTGAAGCCCTTGAAACTCGATGAGTCATCACGCTCTCGTTCGACTGATGATTTTGCTGTGACCCAGTGGCTTTTCCGTGCCTCTATATTAACGCCCAACAAATCCTGTCCGCGCTACTTGAAGTGCGATTTCTGCCGTGTCTGGCCTAACTCTTGTCCGCACCGTTGCAATTCGCGGAGCATTTGGAATTAGCGAGCACCTGTCTGACTGCACAACTAGATTGCTACCATCATTGCAGCAAGAACACCGAGCCAAAAGTGCAGGAGGATAACGCCTGCCAAGTTGTTCTGGCGCAGATAGATATACCCAAAAACAATACTCGCGAAAAATGTGATCACCACGGCATCAACACCGAAAGTCAGATGCAGGGACGCAAAAATCGTACTGGTGAGCAGAACGGAACGATGGCCTTTTGTGTCTGCCAGGAATTTCTGGAACAATCCCTGAAGCAAGCCACGGGAACCGATTTCCTGCATCACGGTATGAACGAAATATTGCACCAGGAACAAAGTATCGACTTTGACGCCAGCGGCGTCGGGGGCCTGATCGGCCTTGAAGAAAAGCAAGTAAATCAGCGCAGGAACGGACAACGCCAGACAGACGACAAACGACTCTCCAACCGACCGGAACAGCCCCTCGCGACGTAAACCGAGCTGACTTGGCGGGATTTTCATCGCCTTGATTATGATGAGGCAGGGGACCGCGAACAGCAGCACCGTCTGCCAGGAAAAGCCGGGATCGTAGACATCTTTCACGTAACGCTCGGCCACGAGATAAAAGAGAGATGTCGAAATGAGATACAGTGCGATGGTGAATACCAGAAAGTAACCAAACTGGTTCTGCAACGACTTGGTTGCAAGTTGCTCGCGAAGTGCAGACAGCATGTCATCGCTCAGACTGCGAGCACGCTTCACGACGACACTTGCAAGCGCCGCTTTCAATTCTCCGGTAACAGCTGCCCCGTCACTGAGAGCGTACAGCCCTTTCTCTGATATTTTCACAAGTGCGCAGGGTGTTTGGGCAAAAACCGATGCCGCACGTGGCGCTCCGTCCAAAAATGCCAGTTCACCAAGACATTCGCCGGCAGAAACTGTGCTCAGCGGTATGATTTCCCCTCCTGGACCTGTTCGAATCACACGTGCTTGCCCTTCCACAAGGAGAAACAAGTCGGACGTTTTCTCGCCTTCCTGAACAATCGGCTCGTCCTCGGCAAAACGGACAAACTCGGACACGGAAACGATACGCTGAAGTACGGCATCGTCCAAATGCGAGAACGCTTCGTGTTCCCTTAAATAATCGATCATTTCCATGGAAAATCTATCGGTGAAATGTTGGAAATCGTTTCAATTGCAGGTTTTTGTCTGATATTCGTCTAACGCTTAGACATTCATAAAGCACTACCAGCTAACAAATCGATTACATGACGTTAAACAAGTGAGTATTGGATTACAGTGCTTGAAGGCTGCGACTGATCGCACATGGTAGGTTGAATGACATCAGCGCCATGCCTTGTCGCCAGTTGAATAATACCAAGCAAGTGGACCGGTTCAAACATCACTGAAATACTGAAGACTGGCCAAGTTATTTGGAGGCATGATGCCAACTGGTCGAAAGCAACGTATTCTTATTGTAAATGCATATTTTGATCCTTGGAGGTCTGCATCACCGACGCGCTTGTTCGTTCCCCGCGCAATGGCCCCATATTATTTGGCAGGATATTTCGATCGTGATCATTGTGACGTCCGGGTCTGGGATGAGATGTATCATGGAGCGCTTCTAAAACGCTCTGTGTTCGAATGGCCGGATATCGTGGTTTTCACAGGGCTGACCGCCGCTTTTGACCGAGCGCGCCAGTTAGCTGCCTATTGTCGGCATTTTAGTCCCCGGGTTGTCTCCATTATTGGTGGGCCGATTGCTCGCGCTCTACCGGGGATCTGCAATGAGGTCTTTGATTACACATGTCAGGGGGATGTGGACGAGATCGGGGGGATAATCGAGAGCGTTTTGGGTCCCAGATACCGCGCCGACCACACGGCACCAAGGTTTGATCTGACGGCACCTGCTATGGGTGTTGGATATCTGGAGACGACAAAAAACTGCAATTTTGCCTGTTCTTTCTGCTCACTGTCCGGCGAGGGACGGGCGTATACCGCCCACTCCAAGGAATCGATCGAGAACCAGCTCGACGCTATGGGCAGAGCCATCGCTGTTATGGTGCTGGACAACAATTTTTACGGCAACAACCGGAACACCTTTGAGGCACGGCTCCGATTAATCGGCGACCGTTGGCGCCAGGGTCAATTTCGCGGGTGGGGCGCACTTGTAACAGGAGATTTCTTCAAACGGCGAGAAAATCTCAAGCTCATGGCTGAGAATGGCTGCAAGGGAATTTTTTCAGGCGTTGAAAATCTCGACCCAAAAGTCCTGAAGACCTTCAACAAGAAGCAGAGCCTCTCCTCGGACCCGAAATCACTGACCGAAGCTTGCGCCGAACACGGCATCTCTTTTGACTATGGCATGATTGTCGACTTTGGGCAGCAAACCACAACCGAGGTTGAAACCCAGATATCCGGTATCCTGTCAGACAGAACTATTCCCTTGCCCAGCCTTTTATCCCTAACGATTCCGATCGTCGGCACACCCTATTTTGACGAAGCAGCGCACGCTGGCCGATTGATGCCGAATGTACTTTTGAGCGACATGGATGGCCAGAAACTGGTCGAGTGGCCCAAGGAACCGTTGGACAAAGTTGTTCCTTTCTTGCGGGATTTGCTGCAGTTCCGCGGGCGTAAATTGGCACTCACGCGTCATTCATTCGGGCACGCATGGCATTGGCGTAAACACTACGAGTGGGAGCAAACTGTCCTGGCGGCGGCGCGGCCCCTGCACCGTTTCTACAGCAATCTGGGTTTCGGTAGTCCGCGGCAGATGTATCAAGCTTTCAAGGAGCCGACGTTGACGTACAACGCCGCCACTGACAAATTGCGAAGTGCATATCGGCCGGCATTCCGACTGCCTGCTCACTTCGCCAGGGACTTCGAACCACTCTCCGTTACTGACGCAAAAGGCATCTTGAGCGATCAATTTTTGGAGGCCCGGACTGGATCGACGTCGCTGGCCAGCTAGCACTGGTGGTTACCCCGAAGCCATGGCGTGGGCCTGATTTGCTGCTGTCATGTTTTCGACGAACCTATCGGTGCAGGCAGCCCAGCTTTGTTCGAGCGCCGCTGCGCGGCAAAGATCGCTCGGAATGTCGAGCGCTTCCAGACACGCTTTGCGCAAGTCGTTGGAAAGAACACCTGCGCTGCTGTCTCCAATGACATCAATTGGTCCCATGACCGGGTACGCGGCGACAGGAACACCGCAGGCGAGGGCTTCCAAGAGAACCAGCCCGAAGGTGTCGGTCTTGGAGGGAAAAACAAAGACGTCGGCACTGGAGTAATGCCGGGCCAGATCTTCACCGGTTTTTGTCCCGGTAAAATAGACATCTGGATACTTTTTGCGAAGACTATCCAGTTGTGGTCCCTCACCGATAACCACTTTGCTCCCGGGAAGGTCCAGATCGAGAAATGCCTTGATGTTTTTCTCCACCGACACACGTCCGACATTTATGAATATCGGACGTGGGAGTTCCGCTGGCAGCACGGAGCCGTCGTGCGGGTGGAATAAATCCGTATCAACGCCACGTGACCAACGCATCAGATTTTGGAACTTCCGTTGTCTCAAACTTTCTTCCAGTTCGGAAGTTGCCACCATGCAGCTGGTGCCGGAGTTATGAAAGCGTCTGAACCAGGCATAAAATGGGGCTTTTGGTAGTGGCATCCTCGCCGTGACATACTCCGGAAATCGCGTGTGATAGCTGGTTGAAAAAGGTCGCCCATCCTTCCGCGCCGCAGCGGCAGCCAGTAAGCCGAGCGGCCCTTCTGTCGCAATATGGATGTGCTCGCAGTCGTGCTCGCGGATAATATTCCGGACGGTACCCTTGGTTGTAAGGGCGAGTCGAATTTCCGGATATGTCGGACAAGGTAATGTCTTGAAGCCTTGCGGGCTGAGATACTCAACACGCACACCGCGCCGGATCAATTCACGCGCAGTGTGCTCTATGGTGCGAACGACGCCGTTGATTTGCGGACGCCAAGCATCCGTAACAAAAAGAACTGATTTCATGCAGCAACTACACGCTCTTTATCAAGGTCCGTTGACAGATCGAATTTGTCTGCCTCGTTCCAACGAATGATTTCAAGTGTGCCGTCAAACCGCTCGCCAATTGCTGTACAGCTCTCGACCCAGTCTCCTGTATTGAGATAATGGATGCCATTCATGTCACGGTCGGCCGCATGATGTATATGTCCGCAAATAACTCCGTGGAGCTGTCGTTGCTTGATGTCGGAGGCAACAGCTGCTTCAAACTGACCAATGATACTGACAAATTGTTTCACATGCTTTTTTGCAAAAGCCCCCAATGACCAGTACTTCATCCCAAAGGATCGGCGTGCAAGGTTCAGCCAAGTGTTCAGCGCCAAAGCCGTAACATAAAATCGGTCGCCGAGGAATGCGAGCCACTTCGCGTTCTGAATGACAACGTCGTACTGGTCACCGTGAATGACCAGATAGCGGCGGCCATCTGCGGTGACATACTGAGTGTCGTCGACGATTTCGATACAGCCAAATCGGTGGTTTGGAGACTGTCTTAAAAACTCATCGTGATTGCCCGGCAGATAGATGATTTTCGTGCCATTTCTTCCACGCGCCAGCAAAACGTCGAAAACCGCCTGATGGCTTTCTGGCCAGTATTTCTTTTTCCGAAGCCGCCACCCGTCAATGATGTCACCAACCAGATAGATCGTTTCCGCATTGTGGTGCTGCAGGAAATCAAGAAGCAAGTCAGCCTGGCATCCGCGTGTTCCTAGGTGAATATCAGACAGAAACAATGTCCTCAATTCCCTAGTCTGGCTGTCGCTGGGTGTTGTTTTCTGGCGAATGGCGTTAGCCCCTGAAACGGATTAAAAACAAAGTATTTTCCGGAATTCCACTGCGCGCAACCCAAGTTCAGAATTATGAATATGCCATTATCGCGCAAACAGGATTTTCCTTTTCCAAGGGACTTCCGGGGGAACAGGTTTGTTCTGATGGTCTGTTACAACTCTCGAGCAGATTTTCGGAGACCTCGAATTCTCAAGACAAGTGTTCGAAAACTGTGCGCATTGTGATCCCCCCTCCTTGAAGCGGACCAAAGTTAAGGGCAAGTCCACTTGCGGATTGTCCATTGCGTACACGTAGCGAAAGTCGGCTTTCAGCCAAATCGAGACACCGCTGCTTTCGGCCCCGTTCCGGACATCCCCTCCAAGCGCAGCCTTGATACGCCCCCCGCCACCATTCTCCGCTTCAAATCTCCGTACGCATCCTGTACCCCGGCGCGAAGATCAGGCGCACGTGGGTGATCGGTAGGTCGCCGGCCCAGGTGATACGTTCCATGGCAAACAGCGCGGCGCCGGTGGCAACGTCCAGCTTCTGCGACAGGGTCTTGTCCGCATTGACGGCGAAAAAGGAGATGTCGCCGTGGCTGTAGGGGGCGTTGTGGACCAGCCATTCGTTGGCGCTGACATCCTCGAAGGTTCTGTCCCGCGCCTCCGGAGCGGCCTCCAGGTTGATGTAGCGCTCCTCGTAGGCGTAGGGCCGCTCGTCGGAAAAATGCAGCGTCTTCAGGAACAGGACATCCGATCCGAGCGTCACCTGAAAGGCGCCGTGCAGCATCGGCGGCAGCGGGCGCAGGTCCCGCTCCAGCAGGCTGTGCCGGTAGCTGCGCCCGAGGGCCTCGACTTCCTCGCGCAGGATCGGGATGGTCAGCGTCGCCCGCTGCGGCGGATTGAGCGCAACCCGCGTTCCAGCCCTTCGCTTGCGCACCACGAGACCGCTGTCCGCCAGATCCCTGAGCGCCCGGTTGACCGTGGTCCGGGCGCAGCCGAATTCCTCGGCAAGATCCGCTTCGTAGGGGATCTGCGCGCCCGGCTGCCAGACGCGGTCGTGAATGCGCCTGAGAAGTTCGGCGCGGATGCCGGTCCAGGAATTTGTCTCCGTCAGCGTCACGTGTCGAACCGTCCAGTCTCGGTCATTGATCAGAGCCGGCCGCGCAGGGAAGCCATGGTGGTTCTGTAGCGGGCCCGGATGGCGTTGCCTTTTACATGGTTTCCGCGTGAAACAACATGCCGGCCGGCGGACCAAACGTCCGACACCATGCGGTCGTCGCCGGCGAAGATCCAGGCATCGAGGATTTCGTCCCCGTCCCGGCCCTCAAGGTCGATGGCGGTGCCGTCGAGCGCCACGAGGTCGGCATATCGCCCTTCCCGGATGGCGCCCGACAGGCGGCCCGCCGCCTGCGCGCCGCCCCGGGTGACGCCGTCGAAGAGAACCCGCCCGGTGGATTTTTCCCTGGTTGCGACCGAAGCCCGGCAGGTGTCGCGCAGGCGCTGGGAGTATTCCAGCGTCCTGAGTTCCTCCGAAAGTGCGATCCGGATGTTGGAATCCGAGCCGACCCCGAAGCGGCCGCCATGGCCCAGATAGGCGACACCGTCGAAGATGCCGTCGCCGAGGCTGGATTCGGTGATCGGGCACAGGCCCGCGACGGCACCGGTCTTCGCCAGCCCTTCGGTCTCCGCCGGTGTCATCTGGGTGCAATGGATCAGGCACCAGCTCTCGCCGACATCATGGTGGGCGAGCAGCCAGTCGACCGGGCGCTGCCCCGTTGCCGCCAGAACCTCCTCGACTTCCGGGATCTGCTCGGCCAGATGCATGTGCAGCGGCGCGCCGGCCGCCAGCGCGATGGCGCTTTCCAGGCCGTCCCCGTCAACGGCGCGCAATGAATGCGGGGCAACGCCGATCACCGTATCGCCGGGCAGAGACTTGACTGCCCGGGCCGCCTGCTCATGCAGTTTCGCAAAGCGGTCGATATCATTGCCGAAGCGGATCTGGCCCGCCGCGAGCGGGCGCCCGTCGCAGCCGCCGAACTGGTAGTGCACCGGCAGATGGGTCAGGCCGATGCCGGTCTCCGCCGCCGCCGCGACGATGCGTTCGGACATTTCGGCAAGATTGCCGTAAGGCGTTCCGTCCGGCTGGTGGTGCAGATAGTGGAATTCGCCGACGGCCGCATAGCCGGCCTCCAGCATTTCCATCTGGACGAAGGCGGCGATCGCCTCAACGTCCTCGGGAGTGAGCGCATCCAGAAAGCGGAACATGATCTGGCGCCAGGTCCAGAAACTGTCGCGCGGCTCGGATCCGCGCCGCTCGCTCATGCCGGCCATGGCCCGCTGAAAGGCGTGGCTGTGGAGATTGACCGGCGCCGGCAGCAGGATGCCTACCCGCTCGCCTTGTGCGGCGGCTCCCTTGTCAACCCGGGAGATCTTGCCGTCGGCTCTGAAGGTCACCGCGACATTGTCCGACCAGCCGTCCGGCAGCAGCGCCTTGTCCGCAAATACCGTTGCACCGGAAACCGTCGACATGCCGCTTTTTCCTCCGTTGACACCTTAATATGTGCATGCATATTATCTTATAACGCAATCTAATCAAGCCGGAGATGGCTGTGTCCCGACGCCTCCTCACCAACGCAAGACTGGCCACGCTGACCGCCAACGGAGCGGCCTATGGCCTGATTGACGATGGCGCGCTGGTGATCGACGGCGACCGGATCGCCTGGGCCGGCACGGCGAACGAACTGCCCGCGGGCTACGCCTCGCTCGCCTGCGAGGATCTGGGTGGCCGCCTCGTCACCCCCGGCCTGATCGATTGCCACACCCATGTTGTGTTTGGCGGCAACCGGGCCCGTGAATTCGAAATGCGCCTCGAGGGCGCCAGTTACGAAGAGGTCGCCCGCGCCGGCGGCGGCATCGTCTCCACGGTTAAGGTGACCCGCGCCGCGAGCGAGGACGAATTGCTCGCCTCCGCCCTTGCCCGCGTCGATGCCCTGATTGCCGAGGGCGTCACCACCATCGAGATCAAGTCCGGCTACGGCCTCGACCGGGACACCGAACTCCGGATGCTGCGCGTCGCCCGCAGGATCGGCCGGGAACGCCGCATACACGTGAAGACAACCTTCCTCGGCGCCCATGCGGTTCCCGCCGAGTACAAGGGCCGGTCCAGCGCCTATCTGGACGAGGTCTGCCTGCCGGCGCTGGAAGCCGCTCACGCGGAAGGCCTCGTCGATGCGGTCGACGGTTTCTGCGAGGGCATTGCATTTTCACGCGATGAGATCGCCCGGGTCTTCGACAAGGCCCGGGGCCTCGGCCTGCCGGTGAAGCTGCACGCAGAGCAGCTCTCCGATCTCGGCGGGACCGCCCTGGCCGCCTCCTTTGGCGCTCTCTCCGCGGACCATCTGGAATATCTGGACGAAGCGGGTGTGAAGGCGATGGCAAAAAGCGGTTCCGTCGCCGTTCTGCTGCCCGGCGCGTTCTACACCCTGCGCGAGACGCAATATCCGCCGCTGGAGCTTTTGCGCCAACATAAAGTCCCGGTCGCGCTGGCCACCGACTGCAATCCCGGCTCGTCGCCGCTCGCCTCCCTGCTGCTGACCATGAACATGGGCTGCACCCTGTTCCGCATGACGCCGGAAGAGGCGCTTGCCGGCGTCACCCGCGAAGCCGCCAGGGCACTCGGCCTTGGCGACCACGGCACGCTGGAAGCCGGAAAACGGGCGGATCTCGTCATCTGGAACGTCGACCATCCGGCGGAACTCTCCTACCGGATCGGGTTCAATTCCCTGGAAAAACGCATTTTCGGAGGCTCGGAATGAGCGCCCTCACCTTGAGCCCCGGCACCGCCACCCTGGCCGACCTGGAGCGGCTTTACCGGGAACAACTGCCCGTTCAGATCGACCGCGCCGCGAAAGACGCAATCGATCTCGCCGCCGAACGGGTGGCCGTTGCCGCCGGCGGCGATGAAGCGGTCTACGGCGTCAACACGGGCTTCGGCAAGCTCGCCAGCGTCAAGATCGAAGCCGGAGACACGGCCACGCTCCAGCGCAATCTGATCCTGTCCCATTGCTGCGGTGTCGGCGAGGCTCTCGATGCCACCACCACCCGCCTGATGATGGCGCTGAAACTGCTGTCACTCGGCCGCGGTGCCTCGGGTGTCCGCTTCGACGTGCTGAGGCTGATCGAGGACTGCCTTCTCAAAGGCGTCACACCGGTGATCCCGGCGCAGGGCTCGGTCGGCGCCTCCGGCGACCTGGCCCCGCTCGCCCATATGGCCGCCGTGCTGATCGGCGAAGGTGAGGCGGAAATCGCCGGTGTCCGCATGCCGGGTGGCACCGCGCTGGCCCAGGCGGGCCTGACCCCGGTCGTGCTGGGCCCCAAGGAAGGCCTTGGCCTTATCAACGGCACCCAGTTCTCCACCGCCTGCGCCCTCACCGCCCTGTTCGACGCGTGGCGGCTGGCGGAGGCGACTTTGGTCACCGCGAGCCTTTCCACCGACGCCATAATGGGCTCGACCGCGCCGCTGCTTGCCGAAATTCACGCGCTGCGCGGCCATCGCGGCCAGATCGAGGTCGCACGCGCCATGCGCGCGATCATGGACGGGTCGGAAATCCGCGAAAGCCACCGCGATGGCGACAGCCGTGTTCAGGACCCTTACTGCATCCGCTGTCAGCCGCAGGTGGCCGGCGCCTGTATCGATCTGCTGCGCATGGCCGGCCGCACCCTTGAGATCGAGGCCAACGCTGCCACCGACAATCCGCTGGTGCTGATCGATGCCGACCGGATCGTTTCAGGCGGCAATTTCCATGCAGAGCCAGTGGCCTTCGCCGCCGACCAGATCGCGCTCGCGGTGGCCGAACTCGGCGCCATCTCCCAGCGCCGCGTCGCGCTGATGGTCGACCCGACGCTGTCCTTCGACCTGCCGCCGTTTCTGGCCCGGAACCCGGGTCTGAATTCCGGCATGATGATCGCCGAGGTCACCACCGCCGCGCTGATGAGCGAGAACAAACATCTCGCCAATCCGTGTTCGACGGATTCCACCCCGACCAGCGCCAATCAGGAAGACCACGTTTCCATGGCCGCCCACGGCGCCCGCCGCCTCGCCCGGATGAACGCAAATCTCTCGCAGATCCTCGGGGTCGAACTGCTGTGTGCCGCCGAGGGCGTCGAGCATCGGGCCCCGCTGAAGACCAGCATCGCGTTGCAGAAAGCTCTCGCCAGACTGAGGACAGACGTGCCGCCACTGACCGAGGACCGCTACATGGCTCCCGATCTGGACACGGCGGCAGACCTGATCCGCACGCGCGTGCTGGTGGCGGCGGTCTCCGCGAACGACATGATCGCTCTGGGAGACGTCCATGCAACCGGTTGAAGTTTCAAGAGGGGACGGCCCGGTGGTTCTCGGCGTCCCGCACGCGGGCACTTTTGTTCCCGATGACATCAAGACCCGCCTCAATGAAACGGGCCGGAAGCTCGCCGACACCGACTGGCACGTCGACCGGCTCTACGCGGGCCTTCTGCCCGGCGCGACCATGGTGAAGGCCAACTTCCACCGTTATGTGATCGATGCCAACCGCGATCCGGAAGGCGTCTCGCTCTATCCCGGCCAGAACACCACGACCCTGTGCCCGACCACCGATTTCGACGGCCGCCCTCTCTATGAGGACGGACAGGAACCGGATCCCGCCAAGATCGACGCCCGCCGCGTTTCCTGGCATGCGCCTTATCACGCGGCGCTCGCCGCCGAGCTGGAGCGGGTGCGCGCCAAACACGGTATCGCCATCCTCTACGATTGCCACTCGATCCGGTCACAAGTGCCGTTCCTGTTCGAAGGCACCCTGCCCGACTTCAACACCGGCACCAACAACGGCGCCACCTGCGCACCGGAAATCGAGACTGCCGTCGTCGGCCGGACAGGTGCCGCGGAAGGTTACACGTCCGTCCTGAACGGCCGCTTCAAGGGCGGCTGGACCACCCGACACTACGGAAGGCCCGGCGAAGGTCTTCACGCCATCCAGATGGAGCTGGCGCAGAAGACCCACCTGGCATCGGAAGACGTGCCCTTCGCCTACGACCCGGCCAGCGCCGACCGGCTGCGCGTGCATCTGAAGAACATTCTGTGCGCACTGGAGAGCCTCGCGCCGTCTCTGGCAAACAAGACCATTCAGGGAGCGACCCATGACTGACCGCCGCCACAATGCGCGCGACGTGTTTCCACCCACCGGCACCGAGCTCAATACGAAGTCGTGGCTGACGGAAGCCCCCTTGCGCATGCTGATGAACAACCTGCATCCCGATGTCGCGGAAAACCCGCATGAGCTGGTGGTCTATGGCGGCATCGGCCGGGCGGCCCGGACCTGGGAGGATTTCGACCGCATCGTTGCCAGCCTGAAGAGCCTGGAAGACAACGAGACCCTGCTGGTCCAGTCCGGCAAGCCGGTCGGCGTGTTCCGCACCCACAAGGACGCCCCGCGCGTGCTGATCGCCAATTCCAATCTGGTACCCAATTGGGCCAACTGGGACCATTTTCACGAACTCGACAAGAAGGGCCTGGCCATGTACGGCCAGATGACCGCCGGTTCGTGGATCTATATCGGCACCCAGGGCATCGTTCAGGGCACCTATGAAACCTTCATGGAAGCCGGCCGACAGCATTACAACGGCAACCTGAAGGGCCGCTGGATACTGACCGGCGGTCTCGGCGGCATGGGCGGCGCCCAGCCTCTCGCCGCCGTGATGGCGGGCGCCTGCTGCCTCGCCGTCGAATGCGACGAAAAGAGCGCCGATTTCCGCCTGCGCACACGGTATGTCGACGAGAAGACCCATTCCCTCGACGAAGCGCTGGAGATGATCGGCCGCTGGACCAGGGCCGGCGAAGCCAAGTCCGTCGCCCTGATCGGCAACGCCGCCGATGTCTTCCCCGAACTGGTCAAACGCGGCGTGAAGCCGGACATCGTCACCGACCAGACCTCCGCCCACGATCCGCTCAACGGCTACCTGCCGCAGGGCTGGACCGTCGCCGAGTGGCGCGCGAGGGCCGAGACCGAGCCGAAAGCGGTCGAGAAGGCCGCCCGTGCCTCGATGAAGGTGCATGTGGCCGCCATGGTCGATTTCTGGAACGCCGGCGTGCCGACCCTCGACTACGGCAACAACATCCGCCAGATGGCGCTGGAAGAAGGCCTGGAAAATGCCTTCGCCTTTCCCGGCTTCGTGCCGGCCTATATCCGGCCGCTGTTCTGCCGCGGCATCGGCCCGTTCCGCTGGTGCGCGCTCTCCGGCGATCCGGAGGACATCTACAGGACCGATGCCAAGGTCAAGGAGCTGATCCCGGACGATCCGCATCTGCACACCTGGCTCGACATGGCGCGGGAGCGCATTTCCTTTCAAGGGTTGCCGGCGCGCATCTGCTGGGTCGGCCTCGGCCAGCGCCACCGGCTCGGCCTCGCCTTCAACGAGATGGTCCGCACCGGCGAATTGAAGGCCCCGGTCGTCATCGGCCGCGATCATCTGGACAGCGGCTCGGTCGCCTCGCCCAACCGCGAGACCGAAGCCATGCAGGACGGTTCCGACGCCGTGTCCGACTGGCCGCTGCTGAATGCCCTGCTGAACACCGCCTCCGGCGCGACCTGGGTGTCGCTGCATCATGGCGGCGGTGTCGGCATGGGCTTCTCCCAGCATTCCGGCATGGTGATCTGCTGTGATGGCACCGAAGACGCCGACCGGCGTATCGAACGGGTGCTTTGGAACGACCCGGCCACGGGCGTGATGCGTCACGCCGATGCCGGCTACGAGATCGCGCTTGACTGCGCGAAAGAACAGGGGCTCAACCTGCCGGGAATTCTGGGAAAATAAATCCACGGCGGGACGCTCCGGGCATAAACCTATGAACGAGGGGTAATACCATGAAAAGACGTGATTTTCTGAAAGCAGGCGCAACCGGCACGGCCGCTGTTGCCGCCTCCACGCTGGCGGCTCCGGCCATTGCCCAGGACGTGCGCCAGTGGCGCATGGTCACCGCCTGGCCGAAGAACCTGCCCGGCCCGGGCGTTGCCGCCCAGATGCTGGCAGACCGCATCACCGCGCTCTCCGGCGGCCGCATCGAGGTCAAGCTGTTCGCCGCCGGCGAGATCGTGCCGGGCAACGGCGTGTTCGACGCCGTCGGCCAGGGCACGGCCGAACTCTACCACGCGGTCCCGGCTTACTGGGGTTCCAAGTCCAAGGGCATCCTTCTGTTCGGCTCGCAGCCCTTCGGCCTGACGGCCCCCGAACAGGCCGGCTGGCTGATCCATGGCGGCGGCCAGGCGCTCTATGACGAGATCTACGGCCGCTTCAACCTGAAACCGTTCCTGTGCGGCAACTCCGGACCGCAATGGGCCGGCTGGTTCCGCAACGAGATCAACAGCGTCGACGATCTGAAGGGCCTGAAGTTCCGCTCCACCGGTCTGGCCTCCGAAATGTGCTCCAAGCTCGGCATGGCGGTTCAGGCCATGAGCGGCCCGGCCATGTTCCAGGCGCTGCAGTCCGGCGCCCTGGATGCGGGCGAGTTCATCGGCCCGTGGACGGACAGCGCGCTCGGCTACTACCAGATCGCCAAGAACTACTACTGGCCGGGTGTCGGCGAGCCGTCTTCGGCGGAAGAATGCGCCGTCAACCTGGAGGCCTACAACGACCTTCCCGACGACCTCAAGGAAGCCGTCCAGCGTGCCTGCGCCAGCCTCTACAACGATGTCCTGACCGAGTACAACACCCGGCACGCCCAGGCCCTGACCCAACTGGTCAACGATCATGGCGTGATGGTGCGCAAGCTCCCGGACGAGGTGATCCTGGCCATGGGCAACGCCGCCGGCGAAGTGATCGCGGATCTCAGAGCCAGCGACGATGAACTTGTCGTGCGCATCACCGAAAGCTTCCTGGCCTACCGCAAGCTGATGCGCGACTACATGCCCTACGCCGACAACGGCCAGATGAACGCCCGCGTCATGGATTACAGCTACGACTGACGGGCTGCGGTCTCACATCGGGGAAGCGACCAAATCTTCCCCGATGTGAAGTCACCTCATCACCACTGACCTCATCCTGAGGAGGACCGCCAGGTCCGTCTCGAAGGATCGGCACCTTGCTCGGGAACAAGCGGCCGCTCCTTCGGGACAGCGCTGGCGCGCTTCCTCGGGATGAGGTTGAGTGTGGGGCGATCCCTCTGAAATGACGGAAACAGTTGAGAGGTCCGGACAGACCGAAAGACCGCGAGGCTTCTGCACTTGTCATCCCCCCCACGGACGGGAACTCTGGTAACCACCGGTCTCGGAACGGGTATCCGAAAAGTCGCGGCGAACTGGATCCCGGATCTCCGCTACGCTCCGTCCAGGATGACAAACAAGGGCGGTCTTGATCCGAATTGCTCTCTCGCCGATCAGGATCGGGGCAACACAGACAAGCAGGACGAACTGCAATGGAAAAACTGGCGGGCGCGCTGGAGCGCGTCAATTCAGGCATCGGCAATTTGCTGTGCTGGGCGGCGCTCGCGATGCTGCTGTTGCAGTTCGCGATCGTGCTGCTGCGCTATGTCTTCGGCTACAGCTACATCTTCCTCGATGAAGGCGTGCTCTATTTCCACGCGGCGATCTTCATGCTCGGTGCCGGCTACACGTTCCTGGTCAATGCCCATGTCCGCGTCGACATCTTCTATGCCAGGGCCAGCGACCGCCTGCAGGCCCGGATCGACCTGTTCGGCCATCTGTTCCTGCTGACGCCGGCGCTGCTTCTGCTGATCTGGTTCTCCTGGCCCACGGTGCGCGGCAGCTGGGCGATCCTGGAAGGACCGATTTCCGTCGGCGGCATTCCCGCATCGTTCCTGCTGAAGAGCCTCATTCCGGCCTATTGCGTCCTGTTGCTGATCCAGGGCGCCGCCGCCTTCCTGCGCGACCTTGAAAAGCTGAAGAGGACCCGCGCATGAGCCTGCCCCTCGACCTGATCATGTTCGGCGCGCTGATCGTCTTCATCCTGCTCGGCTATCCGGTCGCCTTCACCATTGCCGGTGTCGCCACCGGCTTTGCCCTTCTCGGCTGGATGCTCGGCGACTTCAACATCCAGCTCATGGGTGCCATGGGCCAGCGCTTCTTTGGGGTTCTGACCAACCCGGTGCTGACGGCAATCCCCCTGTTCGTGCTGATGGGCATCATCCTGGAAAAGAGCCGCATCGCCGAGGACCTGCTGGAAACCATGGGGCGGTTGTTCGGCAAGATGAACGGCGGGCTCGGTGTGTCCGTCGTGCTGGTCGGTGCGCTGCTGGCCGCCTCGACCGGCATTGTCGGCGCGACCGTGGTCGCCATGGGGCTGATTGCGCTGCCGACCATGCTGCGCAACGGCTACGACCCGAAACTCGCCTCCGGACTGGTCTGCACCGCCGGCACGCTCGGCCAGATCATACCGCCCTCGACGCTTCTGATCATCCTTGCCGACGTCATGTCCAACGCCTTCCAGCAGGCGCAATACGCGCAAGGCAAGTTCACCATCGAGACCATCTCGGTGGGCCAGACCTTCGCCGCCGCCATGGTGCCGGGGCTGCTGCTGGTGGCGGTCTATTGCGTCTATATTCTCGTCCGCGCCCGCCTTTTCCCGGCCGACGCTCCAGCGATGAAGGAGCAGGTCAACCCACCTTCCGGCGCAGAGATCGCGGGTGCGATCGTCCCGCCGATCCTGCTGATCGTTGCCGTGCTCGGCTCGATCCTCGGCGGCATCGCTTCCCCCAACGAAGCCGCCTCCGTCGGCGCCATTGGAGCGATCCTGCTGGCAGGGCGCAGGCTCGGCGTCTCCACGAAGCTGATCGTGGCGGCAACCGCCGCCCTGCTCGTCCTGGCCGTTGCCGCCTCCCTGCTGCCGGTGCGCCTGCAGCGCTCGGACATCACGCCTGGCGGTTATCTGCTTGCGGCTGTCTACGCCGGCCTCGGCCTGTTCGCGATCGGCGTGGTCCTGCGCATCCTGGTGGCCGCATTCTCTGACGGCCTGCTCAAGGCGTCGCTGCTGTCGACGCTGACGGTCACCTCGATGATCTTCGCCACCATCCTGATGGCGAGTTTCTTCTCGCTGGTCTTTGTCGGTCTCGGCGGCGAGGACCGGGTCCACGCGATCCTCGGTGAAATGCCGGGCGGTGCCACGGGCGCGCTGATCTTCGCCATGCTGTTCGTGTTTCTGCTCGGCTTCTTTCTGGATTTTGTCGAGATCTCGGTGATCCTGCTGCCGGTCCTGATCCCGCCGCTGATCCTGATGGGCATCGACCCGGTCTGGCTGACGGTGCTGATCGCCATCAACCTGCAGACCTCGTTCCTGACCCCGCCCTTCGGCTTCTCGCTGTTCTACCTGCGCGGCGCCGCGCCGAAGGAAATCACCACGGGACAGATCTACCGCGGCGTGGTGCCCTTCATCGCACTTCAGATTGTTGCGGTCGCGATCCTGTGGCTGTTTCCGGTCATCGCAACGTGGCTGCCCCGCTGGCTGTATTAGAGCATCCCGTCTGTTCGAACCGGTTTTCGGCCACGCCTTTCGAAGGCGTGGTCTTTTTTTGCGCTTCCCCACGATTGCGAATTGGATTCTGGTGCATTTTACGTTATTTTTTCCCGTAAAAGGGAGAAGCAACAAGGATGGACAGTTTCTGGGGGGCTATTGGCGGAGCCTTCGGCCTGGTTTTCGCGCTTGATCCGGACCTGATGGAGATCATCGGACTGTCGATGCGCGTGACGCTGACCGCCGTCCTGTTCGCCTGCGTGATCGGCCTGCCATTGGGAGCCGCCGTCGGCACCTTCCGGTTTCCCGGACGCTCCGTTGTTGCCGTCAGTCTCAATGCGCTGATGGGCCTGCCTCCTGTGGTGGTCGGCCTGCTGGTCTATCTGCTGCTGTCAGCCTCGGGCCCGCTCGCCCCCCTGCGCCTGCTCTATACGCCGACCGCCATGATCATCGCCCAGATGGTCCTGGTAACACCGATCGTGGCGGCGCTTACACGGCAGGTGATAGAAGATCTGAACCTTGAATATTCCGAACAGTTCGCGTCCATGGGTGTTGGCCCCATCGACCGCATGGGCGCGATGCTATGGGATGCCCGCTACAGTCTGTTGACGGTCGCACTGGCCGGATTCGGGCGGGCGGTCGCGGAAGTCGGCGCGGTCATCATCGTCGGCGGAAACATCAATCACGTCACCCGCGTGATGACCACCACGATTGCGCTGGAAACCTCCAAGGGCAATCTCCAGCTGGCGCTGGCGCTTGGCGTCATTCTGCTGATGATCGCCTTTGCCGTGAATGCCGGCGTGATGGCGTTGCGCGCGTCCGCCGTGAGGGCCGCCTATGCGTGAGTTTGCGTTCACTCCGGCGCCCGGTCTGCCGTCCTTCGACAGGAACGCGGCGCGAGGCCCTCTTCTCGAAGTCCGTGACCTGACCTACTCCGCCGGTGGCGAACAGCTCCTGAAAGCCGTGAACCTGACCATCCGCCCGGGCTCCCGCACCCTGCTCATGGGTCCGAACGGCGCCGGAAAGAGCCTGCTTCTGCGCCTGATGCACGGCCTGCTGCAGCCCGATGACGGCGCCATCCTGTGGCAGGGCGCCCGGTTGTCTCCCGCGGCACGAAGCGCCCAGGCCATGGTCTTTCAAAGGCCTGTGCTGCTGCGCCGCTCCGTCCTGGCCAACCTCAGGTTCGCGCTGTCCGTACGCGGCCTGCGCGGCCGGGAGCGCAACGACAGGATCGCCTCGGCCCTTGAGGCCGCCGGCCTTGCCCATCTGGCCGGACGGCCCGCCCGGGTTCTGTCCGGCGGCGAACAGCAGCGGCTGTCCCTGGTGCGCGCCCTGGCCTGCGAACCCGACCTTCTCTTTCTGGACGAGCCCACCGCCAATCTCGACCCGGCCTCGACCGCGGCGATCGAAAAGCTCGTTCTGGAAGCCAACCGGCAGGGTGTCACCATCGTTCTGGTGACCCATGACGCCGGACAGGCGAAACGGCTCGGACAACATGTGGTCTTCCTGCAGGACGGCGAAGTTGCCGAGGCCGGGCCGGTCGGAGAAGTCCTCAACGCACCGCGCAGCGAACCCGTCCGCGCCTGGCGGGAAGGCCGTATCTATCTTGGCCCCAACACAAGATCCATGAACAGAAACACTGACGACTTTCCTGGGAGATCACAATGATCAAAAGAGTATTCCTGGCGCTTGCCGCCACACTGATTGCCGGCGCGCTCGCCGGCCCGGCCGCGTTCGCGGACGACAGGTTCATCGTCGTCCAGTCGACGACCTCGACCCAGAATTCCGGCCTGTTCGACGACCTGCTGCCGAAATTCCAGGACAAGACCGGCATTGAGGTCAGGGTCGTTGCCGTCGGCACCGGCCAGGCCATCAAGAATGCCGCCAATGGCGACGGCGACGTCCTGTTCGTGCATTCCAAGCCGTCGGAGGAAAAATTCGTTGCCGACGGCCTCGGGGTGTCCCGCGCGGACGTGATGTACAACGACTTCGTCATTGTCGGCCCGGCAGACGATCCCGCAGGCGTTGCCGGCTCCCGCGACGTGGTCTCTGCGATGCAGGCAATTGCAGGCTCCGGAGCCCCCTTCGCCTCGCGCGGCGACGACAGCGGCACCCACAAGGCCGAGCTGCGCCTGTGGGCAGCGGCGGGCGTCGATCCGGACGCGGCCTCCGGCGGCTGGTACCGCGAAACCGGGTCCGGCATGGGTGCGACCCTCAACACCGGCACGGGCATGGGCGCCTATGTCATGACCGATCGCGCCACCTGGATCGCCTTCGGCAACAAGGGCGACTACCAGATCGCGGTGGAAGGCGATGCCAGAATGTTCAACCAGTATGGTGTCATCCTGGTGAACCCGGACGCCCATCCGCATGTAAAGGCGGACATGGGTCAGGAATTCGTCGACTGGCTGCTGTCAAAGGACGGCCAGCAGGCGATCGCAGACTACAAGGTCGATGGCCAGCAGTTGTTCTTCCCCAATGCCAACAAGGGCTCGAGCTGAGCCGGCAGACCGCATCGCCCGCGGCTCCTGTCGGTCCGGCCCCGGGGACGTTGGTCCCCGTGTCCGGAGGCCCCGGCGCGCGCTGCGCCTGGGCGTGAGTGTCTGTCTCATCCAGCGTTGTGATGGGCCAGGCTTCCCGGAGTTCTGTTGGGACATGAGAGGCCATGCTGCTTGCGCCTGTCTCCCCCTTGCGGGGGAGATGTCCGCGAAGCGGACAGAGGGGGGGCAGCGCTGCCGTAAAGTGCTGAAACCCTGAGTGCGCCGAGAGGGGGGATACCCCCCTCTGTCTCCTGGCGGAGACATCTCCCCCGCAAGGGGGGAGAGAGACAACAAGCCGTCTTGCCGACGTTTCGACGGTGGTCCCGCTCACCCGCAGACGCGTGGGACAAGTCCTCCACTGACGGGATAGATTCAGGGACTGCCCACCCTGAACACCGCCCTCACTTCCCCAGTCTTACCGAGGAGCTGCTGGTCTGGTCGGCGCTGGAAAAGCCCATGTGCTTCAGCGCCTGGTTGGAACCTATGGCAATCACGATGATGGCTGCAAAGGCCAGAAGCATCGCTTTCATTGAGTCTCTCCTTTGGTCGCCTCTGTGGCGCTTGCCGTTTTCAGGTAGTCGATCAGATCGTCCCGGTCCCTCTGCGCGACGATCCGCTGCATCGGCATTTTGGAGCCCGGGATGTAATGGTCCGGCCCATCCAGGAACAGCCGGTCGATGGTCTCCGCCGACCAGACGATATCAGATCCCAGCAGGGTTTCGGAATAGGGATAAGCCGGCAGCGTGCCGGCGCGGCGGCCGAACACGTTGTGAAGCGTCGGGCCGGCCTTGCGACCGCCGTCCGCGCTCAGGGCATGGCAGATCGAGCATTTGCGCGCGAATTGCCGTTCCCCGTTGGACATGTCCTCGGGTCTTTTGAGAAACTGCGGTGTGTCGGTCGTCATCGGGTCGAAGCCTGCAAGATCCGTCAGGGGCCAGGAATAGACAATGTTCTCGATGCCGCCTGCATGCAGCACGGCGCCGTCCCTGGAAAAGGCCAGCGCCCAGATCGGCCCCTTCAGAGCGGCCCGGAAGTCCGTCTCGATCGACCAGGTCTGCGTGTTCAGCACGGTGATGTAGCCATGACCGTCGCCGGTCGCCAGCCGGGTGCCGTCCGGGCTGACGGCAAGGGCCAGGATCGGGCGGCGTTCGAACGCGAATTCGTGCAGGCGTGTGCCGGTTTCAATATCGACGATCCGGGTCACCCCGTCCTGGGACCCGTAGGCCAGCCAGGTTTCCGGGTCGCCCCGGCCTTCGCCGGCCCCGCCGCCGACGGTCAGGACGTTGATGCCGAACCCGTTGCGGTCGAGAATACGCAAGGCGGCTTTTTTCTCGAGATCCCAGAGCCTGACCGATCCGTCGACGGAGCCCGAATAGAGCCGCTTGCCGTCCCTTGAAAAGGCGGCCGCATTGACCCCAGCCGTGTGCCCGCTCAGGAACTCCGGCGCTCCGCCGTTCACGGGCCACAGCCCCAGCCGCGCGTCCCAGCTCGCGCTGGCGATCAGGTCCCGGCCCGGCGACACCGCAAGCCCCGCCACCTTGGCGGTATGTCCCTTGAGGCGCACTGCAGCACCGCCCGGCAGATCCCACAGGAGCAGATCATTGTCGTCCCCCGCCGACACGATCCGGTTTTCGTCCACGAACCGGACCACCTTGACCGCCGCCGCATGGCCTTCCAGCCAGCGCGGGCTGCGGCCGGTCCACAGACCGACCGAATTGTCGAAACTGGCCGTCGCCACCGCACCGCTGTCCAATGATACGTCGATGTCCATGACCGGTCCGCCATGACCCTTGAGGGTCTGGAAATCGGCGGCACCGGCCGGTGCCGAAAAACCGGTCATCACGGCCGTCAAGACGGCGACCAACCACCGGTTGGCGGCCCCGGTACCAGACTGGACATACTGGCCCGGTCTTGTTGAAAGGGACATCACCGGCGGATCCTATTCCGCCGGAACCGCGTCTTTGGTGTCCGCCTGCCGTTCGGCGGCCTCGGCAGCCTCGACCTCTTCGACCCACAGGCCATGGTGCTCCCTGGCCCATTGCAGCTCGACCTCGCCGGAATTCATGGCATCGAAAGCACCTTCCATGCCGACCGAGCCGATATAGATATGCGCCAGGATCATCGCCATCATCAGGAAGGCGACGATGGCATGCCAGAGCTGGGCGTATTGCATCTCTTCATGCGGGGCCATGGCGGTCGGCAGCGGCCCGAATCCGAACAGTTGCGGCAGTCCGAGCGCGTTCATTTTCTCGAAGGTCGCCGCGAACATCGGCATTTCGAACGGGAACAGCAACGACAGGCCGGACACGGACACCGAGACGCCGAGCACGAGTACGCCCCAGAAGATCATCTTCTGGCCGAAGTTGAATTTTCGGGCCGGCGGATGCACGCCCTTCTTCAGAAGACCGCCGCCGACGGCGATCCACTTCAGGTCCGTCCTGTTCGGAATGTTGTGCGCCACCCACATGACGAACACCATGATCAGGCCCAGCATGAACGCCCAGGCGACGTTGTTGTGGATCCACTTGGAGAAATGCGCCATCGGCGCGAAGGCGTCCCTGCCGATCAGCGGAATGATCGCGAAGCGGCCGAACAGGGTCAGCAGGCCGGTCAGGGCAAGAAGTACGAAGGACCCGGCCAGAAGCCAGTGACCGAACCGCTCGACCGCCTTGAAACGGGTGATCGTCCGGCCTGTTTTTTCACCGTCGATCCGGATGCGTCCGCGCAGGAGATAAAACAGCAGCAGCACCACCACAGTCGCGGCCAGAAGCCAGGCGCCGTAGGTCGCCAGCGGTCCCTTGCGCCAGGCCAGCCAGCGCATGCCACCATCCTGCATCAGGACGGTGGCCTCCTCGCCACCGGACGACACGGTGATATCGGCGGAACCGTAGCGCAGCGCACGCCACAGATCCGGATCTGAGGCGCCGCCCAGCGTGCCGAGCTGGGACGACATCGCGGCGGCCGAATTCGGGTCGCCCGTGTTGCCGCTTCGGAACGTGGAATCGACCTTCTCGCCCTTCTGGCGCTTCAGGATATCCTCAAGCGTCTGGGCACCACCTGTCGCGGATCTGTCCGGTGCCGGGTCCTGAGCAAAGCCCTGAGTCAGGAACGCAAGAAGAACAATCATTGCCAACGCCAAGCGTGTCATCGCCGAAACCTCTTTTGAATGTCGCCGGAGTCGCACGGGGCGGCATTTCTGCCGCCCCGTGCGCGCATGTATTACGATTGATCGAAGCCCCGTGCGTGCGGCCCGCTTGAATGGGCCGCTGCGCCAGCGCTCTTTTGATCAACCGCCCTTCTGACCATAGGCGGTGCCCCAGCCCCAGGCGCCCGAGCCGAAGCCGCGGGCCACCACGCGCTCGCGGTAGATGGCCGACACCACGTCGCCATCGCCTGCCAGCAGGGCCTTGGTGGAACACATTTCCGCGCACAGCGGCAGCTTGCCTTCGGCAATACGGTTGCGGCCGTATTTGGCAAACTCGGCGGTGGAGTTGTTCTCCTCCGGGCCACCTGCACAGAAGGTGCACTTGTCCATCTTGCCGCGCGATCCGAAATTGCCCGCCTGCGGGAATTGCGGTGCGCCGAAAGGACAGGCGTAGAAGCAGTAGCCGCAGCCGATGCACAGGTCCTTGGAATGCAGGACCACGCCTTCTTCCGACTGGTAGAAACAGTCGACCGGACACACCGCCATGCAGGGCGCGTCCGAGCAGTGCATGCAGGCGACCGAGATCGACCGTTCGCCGGGTTTGCCATCGTTGATGGTCACCACCCGGCGGCGGTTGATGCCCCACGGCACCTCGTGTTCGTTCTTGCAGGCCGTGACGCAGGCATTGCACTCAATGCAGCGTTCGGCGTCACAAAGGAACTTTGACCTTGCCATTGTATATCCTCCTTACGCTGCCGAGATCTTGCAGAGAGTGGCTTTGGTCTCCTGCATCTGGGTCACCGAATCGTAGCCGTAGGTCTGCGCCGTGTTGGTGCTTTCCCCCAGGACATACGGATCGGCGCCCTTGGGGTATTTCGACCGTTGATCCTCGCCCTGGTAATGGCCGCCGAAGTGGAACGGCATGAAGGCAACGCCCTCGCCGACACGTTCGGTCACCATGGCCATGACCTTGACCTTGCCGCCTTCCGGACCTTCGACCCAGACCTGAGCACCGTCACGCACCCCGAGATTGTTGGCATCCCTGGGATTAATCTCGACGAACATGTCCTGCTGAAGTTCCGCAAGCCACGGGTTCGACCGGGTTTCGTCACCACCGCCTTCATATTCGACCAGGCGCCCGGACGTCAGGATGATCGGATAGTCCTTCGAGAAGTCCTGCTTCTGGATCGAGGCATAAAGCGTCGGCAGACGGTAGAACTTCCGGTCCTCGTAGGTTGGATAATCCGCCACCAGGTCCCGCCGGTTGGTGTAGAGCGGCTCGCGGTGCAGCGGCACCGGATCCGGGAAGGTCCACACGACCGCACGGGCCTTGGCATTGCCGAAGGGCGCGCAGCCATGCTTGATGGCCACCCGCTGGATTCCGCCGGACAGGTCGGTCTTCCAGTTGGTCTTGGGTCCCGCAACCGCTTCGATGGCAGCGCGTTCCTCGTCCGTCAGGTCACCGTCCCATCCCAGATCCATCAGCATCTGCATGGTGAATTCGGGATAGCCGTCCTGAATTTCCGCGCCGGGATTGGAAACCCCTTCCGCGAGCAGGTTGTCGCCGTCCCGCTCCACGCCGAAACGGGCGCGGAAGCACAGGCCGCCTTCGGCCACCGGCAGGGACATGTCGTAGAGGTTGGGCGTTCCCGGATGTTTCATCTCCGGAGTGCCCCAGCACGGCCACGGCATGCCGTAGTACTCGCCGTCGTTCGGGCCGCCGACCGCCTGAAGCGTCGTCCGGTCGAACGTGTGCTGGTTGGTCATGTGCGACTTGATCCGCTCCGGAGACTGGCCCGTATAGCCGATGGTCCAGAGGCCGCGATTGAACTCGCGGGTGATGTCCTCGACATTCGGAGTTTCCGGATCTTCCATCTCGATGTTGCGGAAGAGACGGTCGCCAAAGCCGAACTTATTCGCGAACTTGGCGATGATCACATGATCCGGCAGGCTCTCGAACAGGGGCTCCACCACCTTGTCGCGCCACTGCAGCGAGCGGTTCGACGCGGTCACGGACCCACGGGTCTCGAACTGGGTACATGCCGGCAGCAGGTAGACACCGTCGGTGCGGTCATTGAGAACGGCGGAAACCGTCGGATACGGGTCGATGACGACCAGCGTGTCCAGTTTTTCCATTGCCGTCTTCATTTCCGTCATGCGGGTCTGGGAGTTCGGGGCATGGCCCCAGAGCACCATGGCCCGCACCTTGTCCGGGTTGTCGGTGTTGGCCGGATCTTCCAGCACACCGTCAATCCAGCGGCTGACCGGGATACCGGTCAGGTTCATGAGGTTCTTGTCCTTGCCGTCCGCACCCTTGACGGTCTGGAACTGGCCTTTCAGCCAGTCGAAATCCTCTTCCCAGACGCGCGACCAGTGGCCCCAGGCACCGGCCGAAAGACCGTAGTAGCCCGGCAGCGTATGACTGAGGACACCGAGATCCGTCGCGCCCTGAACGTTGTCGTGGCCGCGGAAGATGTTGGTGCCGCCGCCGGCGGTGCCCATGTTGCCCAGCGCCAGCTGCAGGATGCAGTAGGCGCGGGTGTTGTTGTTGCCGTTGGTGTGCTGGGTACCGCCCATGCACCAGATCACAGTGCCCGGCCGGTTGTTGGCAAGCTGCCGCGCGACGCGCTTGAGCTGGCTGGCCGGCGTTCCGGTAACCCGCTCGACCTCGTCGGGCGTCCACTTGGCGACTTCCTCGCGGATCTGGTCCATGCCCCACACGCGGGTGCGGATGAACTCCTTGTCCTCCCAGCCGTTCTCGAAGATGTGCCACAGGATGCCCCAGACCAGGGCAACGTCCGAACCCGGACGGAAGCGCACATATTCGTCGGCATGGGCCGCCGTGCGGGTGAAGCGCGGATCGCAGACGATCAGTGGCGCGTTGTTCTGTTCCTTGGCGCGCAGCACATGCAGCAGAGAAACCGGATGGGCCTCCGCAGGATTGCCGCCGATGATGAAGATCGCCTTGGAATTATGGATGTCGTTGTAGCTGTTGGTCATGGCGCCGTAGCCCCATGTGTTGGCTACGCCGGCAACCGTCGTGGAGTGGCAGATGCGGGCCTGGTGGTCGACGTTGTTCGTCCCCCAGTAAGCCGCAAACTTGCGGAACAGGTAGGCCTGTTCGTTGCTGTGCTTGGCGGAGCCTAGCCAGTAGACGCTGTCCGGTCCGCTCTCTTCGCGGATCGTCATCATCTGGTCGCCGATCTCGTTGATCGCCTGGTCCCAGCTGATGCGCTTCCACTCGCCGCCTTCCTTTTTCATCGGATATTTAAGGCGGCGCTCGCCATGGGCGTGCTCGCGCACCGAAGCGCCCTTGGCGCAATGGGCCCCGAGGTTGAATGGGCTGTCCCATCCCGGCTCCTGGCCGACCCAGACCCCGTTGGAGACTTCCGCGATCACGGTGCAGCCGACGGAACAGTGGGTACAGACGGATTTCACCAGGTCGACGGCGTTTCCGGCCGCCTGGGCCTGGGCCCTGGTCACGGACCCGCCTGTCGCGGTGATGGCGGCCAGGCCGCCTGCGGCGAGGCCGGAACCCTTGAGGAAGGTCCGGCGGTCTACCGATTTGTGTGCAGCGTCTCTAAGGATACTTGCACCCTGGGGGCGTCGCGCAACCCCATTGGTCTTTTTCCTAAGCATCATTCCCTACCTTGCTGGTATCGAAATCGATACGGCTGGGTTGGATTTGTTCAGTGAACCGGCCAGCGGGCGTCACGCAACCATAGGCCGGGGGCTGTTTCAGGGTCCGGTCTAGAACCGGGCGCTGTCGAAATAGGCGCGGGTATGCGCCGTGTCCTGCATCTTGTCCGAAGACAGGTCAGGGGCAGCAGCTTCAGCGGTTCCGCCGGCGGCTGTTGCGGCCACGGCGACAGGCGCCGAAAGGGCGGCCAGCTTCAGGAAGTCCCGGCGGCCAGTGCCTTTGTCAGGCTCCGCCTGTTCGGGTCGTTTCATGGATGCATCCTCCTCTCAATGTGGCGGTCCTGCCGCCAGAACGTCTGACGTCAAACTATGCGGGCAGCATGGCGAAGGCCTCGGCCTCGATCTCCATGAAGTGCCGCCCGAGCGTACCGACCGCTCCGTAGAAAACGGAACTCTTGCTGGCTTCCAGATCCGTGAAGAAGTGAATCGCCCAGGGGTCGACATGAGCCTCGAAAAAGTCCCTTTGCCCGGACACCGGTGTCACCGAGCCGAAGCGGCCGGTGATCATGCCGCCCATCATCTCCATCAGTGACGCGATGTTGTCTTCGGGCTCGCGCTTGCCTTCCGCGCGGCCAATGCCGCGGCGGGCCATGTCGGCCCGCAGGTTCGCAAGCGGTTTTTCGTTGAGAAATCCCGTGAGGTAATGGCTGGCGTAGGGCAGCAGTTCGCCGCGGCCGAGTCCGATGAAGAGCCCGTTGAATTCCCGCTCCGCCGTCTCGGGTGCGGTCACCGTCGCAATTTTCGCCAGGACATTCAGCGCATTGCCGAGAGGCGTGTCGTCGCCCTTGAGCTGAGCGACCTGTTCGAGAAGCGTGCGGTCTGCCGGCCCCGCGAGAAGCACACCCAGAAAGTCATAGAAATCCGCCCGGGCACGATCTTCCGGATCGATCACATATTCCTTGACCACTGCGGTCATCCGCGAATTTCCTCTCTCACGTACGGTCCAGGTCGCCCGACCTGCCTGCCGTCTGCGCTTCGATTATTCTTGACTTTTAGCCTCAAGAATAGTCAAACCTCATACGACGCCTTGCATTTCGAGGTTCTTCCTGCATTTCTTCTGGTGAAGAACCTTGCACGACATCTGGACGCACGCCTTCGGGATCAGATTGAACGACCTCGACACCTTGCGTCAATTGAAAAGATGTTTTTCCATTTTGACAATAATCATTGTGCAATGCGTCATTTTCTTCGCCGTGCAACTCGACATCCCTCTCCGCAGAGACCACACCTTCGCGGGGAAGAGCGCCCTCTTCATCGACTTCGCCAGAGTCGGCGTCCCGGCCGGAAGACGAAGGCGCGGAGCGGGACGCCATCTGCGCCTCGAATGCCCTCTTCTTTTCCTCCGCTTCTGCAGCCGCGGCGACCTTGTCGAACATGCCCTTGCCGACCTGATAGACCGTTTGCATGTTGGGAATGACGGTCGCCGCATCCGTGAAGTCGTCGGCGTAATCGACCAGCCCGTCCAGATTGGCAAGAACCGGATTGAGCGTCCAGAGCCTGCGCAGTGCCCGCCGGCGCAGCGCCTCCGGCACCGCCGTCCTCATGAATCCGGAAAAGTCGTCCTGTGCGCTGAGCGTGTCCGGGTCGGGCAGACCGAGTTCCTCGAGGATTTCCGGTTCCGGTTTCTGTTCCAGCTCCGCGTGCTGTTCCGCCAGCACCCGCTCGGCCTTTTCGGCCTGCTCGGCTTCCTCGGCGGCGCGAACGGCGGTCTTCCGTCTCGTCCAGAAATCCGGTCCGCCGCCATTGCTCCCGCTCATTGCCCATTGCTCCCGCTCATTGCCCATGCACTTCCGCTCATTGCAACGTGTCCTTCAACTTGCGTCCGGGTGCCCGGTAGACATCGCTCAACTGGCGGATCCGCGGATCGCCGACGCCGTCCTCCTCCAGATCGATCCTGGTCTTGTCGCGCTTGCGCTTGATGAAGATCTCGTCCTCATGGTGCAGTTCGACGAAGTCGCGCACCCAGGCGATCAGGCCCGGTGGCATCGGGATCTTCTCGACCTGCACTTCACTGGAATCCGCGTAATCCTGGCCTTCGTAGGCCGATGCGGTGACCAGCATGACCTCAAGCGGCATTTCACGCTCGACTTCGTCCGCCGGCCGCATCACGACATAGACGGAGGGCACCTTGTCGGACAGGGCCGTCAGATAGGCCTCGGTATCCGCCCGGTGCAGTTCCAGCCCCACCGTCGCGGCGTGATACTCGACCGCCTCGCCTTCCTCGCGCAGCATGACCCAATTCGCGGGCCCGGCCCCGGGCAGAACCGACACTGGCCGCCAGGACCATTTCTGCCATTTCGTGACGCCGGGCAACCGCCTGACAACAACACCGACAGGCATTGACCGCGTGCGTTCCTTGTTCACAGGCGCATTCCTCTCCCTGCCGGCTAAACCGGCTTTTCAACACGTTACACCAATGCTGTCGCACAACGCATAAATTTCAAGCCCGGCTGAAGTCGCGCTTGACGGGCCGGACGAGACACCTTTGTTATGGGGACCGGATTGTGTGATACGCCGAATTCGAATCGGGGCGCACTGTCCGGTGCGGGGGAGAGGACGCGCGAGCCATGCCAGACACAAAGCTGCTGCTTTGCGACTGCCTGAAAAGTCAGTCGCTGAACGTGGAAGCCATTGAGAAAACAACCGGAATTCCTTGCTCCAAGGTCTACACGGAGCTGTGCCGGAAGGAAGCGGCGAGCGCTGCGGAAGCACTCGAAGCCGGCCCCGTGGTGATTGCGTGCCAGCAGGAACGGGACGCCTTTCAGGAACTCGCGGAAGAGCTCGGCGTCGCCGACCCCATCTTTGTCAACGTCCGCGACCGCGCGGGATGGACGGCTGATTCGGTCTCCACCGCCCCCAAGATGGCGGCCCTGATCGCCGACGCCCTTTTGCCGGAACCCGGCGCCCGGGTTGTCGACGTGATCTCGGCCGGCACCTGTCTCATTCTCGGTGATCCGGAAACCGCCCTCGACGCGGCAGCGATGCTTTGCGACAGCCTGAGCGTGACCGTCCTGATGGCGCCCGATGCCGAGCCGCCCGTATCGGACGACAGGCGATATGACGTGGTCCGCGGCCGGATCAGGTCCGCCACCGGCGCCCTTGGCAGGTTCAAACTGTCCTTCGACGCCCTGCAGGAGCGTCTTCCCGGCGGCCGGGGCGCATTCGCCTGGACCGAGCCGCGCAATGGCGCAAGGACCGACTGCGACATCCTTCTGGATCTGCGCCGCGAACCGGCGCTGCTTCCAGCCGCCGACAAGCGTGAGGGTTATCTGCGCGCCGACCCCGGCAACAGCCAGGCCCGGACCCGGGTCATTCTTCAAGCCTCGCAGATGGTCGGCACGTTCGAAAAACCGATCCACATCCGGCTGGACGAACAGCTCTGTGCCCATTCGCGGGCGCGCAAGACCGGCTGCACCCGCTGCCTCGACCTGTGCCCCACGGGCGCGATCACGCCTGCGGGCGATCATGTTGCCGTCGACACGATGGTCTGCGCCGGCTGCGGCAGTTGCTCGGCGGCCTGCCCGTCCGGCGCCATTTCCTATGACGCACCGCCGGTATCGCACACATTCAATCGTCTGCAGACACTGGCAGCGACGTGGCGCAAGCTCAGCGAAACACCGCCGCGCCTTCTGGTGCACGGGCCGGGCCACGGCGCGGAGATGATCCGGCTCGGCGCGCGCTTCGGCCGCGGCCTGCCCGCCAACGTCATCCCGATGGAAATGACCGGGCTGGCCGGCTTCGGCCATGCCGAGGCGCTCGGGGCTCTGGGCTGCGGGTTTGCCTCGGTGACGATACTCGTCTCGCCGGAAACGGAACAGGACGGCCTGCCGTTCCAGGCAGAACTGACCAATGCCATTTCCGGCGGCACCCGGATCGAACTCATCGAACCGTCCGACCCGGACCAGCTCGAGGAGGCCCTTTACGCAAAGGCTCCGTCGGCGCCTTTGGAACAGCCGATCCTGCCCCTCGGCTCGCGCCGTCAGATCGCGCGGCTCGCCGCGAAGGCGCTCGCTCCGGACGCGGCCGTCATCAACCTGCCCGCCGGCGCGCCCTATGGGTCCGTGTCCCTGGACAAGGACGCCTGCACCCTGTGCCTGTCCTGCGTGTCGCTCTGCCCTTCCGGCGCGCTGAAGGAGAACCCGGACAGTCCGCAACTGCGGTTCCAGGAAGATGCCTGCCTGCAATGCGGCATCTGCACGACGATCTGCCCGGAAAACGCGCTCTCGCTGGATCCGCGCCTCAATCTGGGCGACGACGCCTTGCGGCCCCGTGTACTCAAGGAAGAAGAACCGTTTCACTGCGTCGAATGCGCCAAGCCCTTCGGCGTGCGCTCAACGGTCGAGCGGCTGACGGAAAAGCTTGCCGGCCGGCATTCCATGTTCCAGGATAACAAGGCCGTCCGCCTGATCCAGATGTGCGACGACTGCCGGGTGAATGCGGTCTATCATTCCGAAAACAATCCCTTCGCCGGAGGCGAACGTCCGCGCGTGCGCACCACGGACGACTACATCAGCAAGCGGCGCGACCATTGAACCGGACATTCAAGCGATCACTGGTACTGGATGGGGGCACCGAGATCCGCCGGCGGGATCCTGGAAACATACGCCAGAATGGCCTCGAGCTCTTCCAGTGTCAGCTCCAGCGGTACCATGGGCGGCGGCCGGGTGATGTCGAACGGTTCGGTGACACCGTCGATCATGGTGAAGGACGGATGCGGGTTGAGCGCGAAAAACGCCTCGAAGCGGTATTGCCAGTCGGAAAAGGCGCGCATGACGGCAAAGGAAGGCGAGGAGCCGATGGTCGACATCCGCGTAGCCTCGTTGACCATGTGGCAGCGCCCGCAATGCAGCACCGACAGCTTTTCGCCTTCGACCGCGTCACCGGACAGAACCACGGCCTCCGGCGCCTGCTGCCGGGCGGCCGCCGCGCTGAAAAGCGCCTTGCCGCCGGGCCGGTAAGCGGAGATCGTGTTGCGGCCGACCTTGCCGGTGATCCAGTCCTCGAACCGCGCCAGATGGGCATTGTCCGCGTCCAGGATCTCGAACGTCCATGTCTGGTCGAGGCCGGAAAAGACCGCACGGCCGGTGCCACCCGCAACAAACCGCGCATCGGCCGCCGCGTCCTCCCCGACCAGTTCTATCCGGACCTGGGTTTTCAGCGAGAATCGTGGCAACAGATGTTTCATGAACCCGCTCGCGACCAGGGTTTGCGGCGCGCTCAGGCGGAACGACTTGCCCGCGGCCCCGGCAGGCGCCAGCCCGAAGGCAGCCGCAATCAGGCCCGGCACCAGGCTCAGCAGGCAGATAACAACCAGACGGCAGCCCACGCGCTCCTCCCTCACGTTGCTGGCATATGCCGCGAGGGTAGGTGCCGAAGGCCCCAAACGTCAATGCACCGGCAATTGCCACAGGAGGATAAGATGAGCGATGATTTCAACATGTCCATGCGCAAGTTCCTGAAACAGGTGGGTGTCACCTCGCAGCAGGCCATCGAGAACGCGGTGCGCGAGGCTGCACCGACAGACGGCAGGACCTTCGAGGTCAAAGCCGTCGTCACCATCGAGGAACTCGGGCTGGAACATGTCGTGACCGGCAAGATCGAAGGGTAGGCAGGACGTGTCGCTGACGCGCGAGAGTGTACTGGAAACACTGAAATCCGTCGTCGATCCGGCGACCGACGAATCCGTCGTGGCATCCGGCATGATGCGGGCGCTGCAGGTGAATGACGGCGCCATCCGTTTCGTGCTGGAGATCGACGGTGCCCGCGCAACCGAAATGGAGGCGCTGGCCGCGGAGGCCGAGGAAAGGCTGAAGGCGCTGGAGGGCTGCGACAGCGTTCAGGTGGTCCTGACCGCCCATGCCGAGCAGCCGGCGCCGCAGGCAAAGCCCGCCGAGCCGCAACCCATCAAGCCCCGACCCGCCCCGCCCGGCACCTCCGGCCCGCAAAAGGTGCCCGGGATTGACCGGGTCCTGGCCATTGCCTCGGGCAAGGGCGGCGTCGGCAAGTCGACGGTGGCCGCCAATCTCGCCTGCGCGCTTGCCGCCGAGGGCCGCAAGGTCGGTCTGCTGGACGCGGATGTCTACGGCCCCTCCCAGCCGAAGATGCTCGGTGTCAGCGGCCGCCCGACCTCCCCGGACGGGCAGATGATCCTGCCGCTGCGCAATCACGGCGTCACCGTCATTTCCATCGGCCTGATGACCTCCGGCGACGAGGCCGTGGTCTGGCGCGGGCCGATGCTGATGGGCGCGCTGCAACAGATGATGGCCCAGGTGCAATGGGGCAAGCTGGATGTGCTCATCGTCGATCTGCCGCCCGGCACCGGCGACGTGCAGATGACGCTCGGCCAGAAGTTTATCGTCGACGGGGCGATCATCGTCTCCACGCCCCAGGACGTGGCGCTGCTGGACGCGCGCAAGGGCATCAGCATGTTCCAGCAGATGCAGGTGCCGATCATCGGCATGATCGAGAACATGTCGACCCATGTCTGCTCCAACTGCGGCCACGAGGAACATGTGTTCGGCCATGGCGGCGTGGCAGAGGAAGCGGAAAAACTGGGTGTCCCCCTGCTGGCGGAGGTGCCGCTGCATCTGAACATCCGTCTTTCGGGCGACAGCGGCACGCCGATCGCGATCCAGTCCCCCGACGCGCCGGAGGCCAGTGTCTTCCGCCAGATTGCCCGGGACCTGGTGGCGGGAGGCAACGCATGAGCGCGCTCCAGTTCCCGCCGCTGTTCACGGGAGAACCGCTGAAAGGCCCGGCCGACCCGTTCGACCGGGCTATTGCCCTCGCCATCTCGGGCACCGACGCGGGCACTGTCGTCTATAATCTGTCCGGTCCGCAACTGAAGGCCAGCGTCATCTTCGCCCCCGAAAAACCTCTGGAAGAGGCCATGGCCGCCCTGCCCGTCTGCGGCCTTGGTCTTCAGGCGGCGCTCGGGGCGCTCGCCCCGCCGGAAGTCGCCGTCCATCTGGATTGGGACGGCGGCATCAGGGTCAACGGCGCGGCCTGCGGCAGATTGCGCGCGAAGGCTTCCACCGCGATACCGCAAGTGGAACCGGACTGGCTGGTCATCGGGCTCGAACTGGACATGGAGAGCTCGAAGGACAATCCCGGCGCCGATCCGGACCGGACCTTCCTGTCGGAGGAAGGCTGCGCGGACATCTCGGCGGGGCAGCTTCTGGAAGCCTGGGTGCGACACAGCCTTTACTGGATCAACCGCTGGCTCGACGAGGGACCGAGGCCCGTCCACGACACCTGGCGCGCGCTGGCGCGTGACATGGGCGAACCGATCGGGATCGACGGCACCAGGGGCACCTTTGTCGGTGTCGACGAGAACTTCGGCATGCTGCTGAGACAGAACGACAACACCACCTTGATCCCGCTCTCGACCCGCCTGGAGGCATGATCGCATGAAACTCGCCCGCGCCATTCACCTGGACGACAGCGACCGCAATGTTTTCTTTTCACCAGCCCGCACCGGCGAATGGTGCCTCTCCGGCGGCTTCGAGTTCTCCGACTGGACCGACGCCGATCTGACCGGCAAGGCCCGGCAGGCCTTCGCCAACGGCTGGCTGGGTCTGGAAACCTTCGGCCGGGTGACCTTCGTGGCCGTGACGCCGATCGAGCAGGCGGAATTTTCAAGCCTGGCCGGCGCTCTGGCGCAGCATTTCGTCGACATCTACGGCGCCCCCTCTGTCGAGGCCGCACGGAGTGTGGCCGAGGAAGAACTGCGCTACATGGCCGAGCTTTGCGAAGAGCATCCGGAGAACACTTTGATCGCGGTTCAGCGGGATCTGAGCGAGGATGGCGTCAGGGAGAGTTTCAGGACAATCGCGGCACCGGAAGCCGAACTGGACATGGTCGCCGTGCATGGGGATATGGATTAGGCTGTCGGCAAGTGATTCCGGGAACGCGCGAAATGGTGAGACGGCTGCTCATATCATGGTTTTTGGGCCTGCTGTCCGCGGGCATGGTCTTCCTGCCGATGAGGCAGTTCCTGGCAACCTCCCCTGAATATTTCACGCTTTCCAGGCTGGTCGATGAGCCCGGCGTCTTTCTCGAAGTAATTGTCGGTTCGCTGATGCTGGCTTTCACCGTCGGACTTGTGATCAGCCTGCCCCTGTTGCTGATCGCGGCCGGCATCGCCTTTGTTTTCAATGGCTGGATCACGCGCTTCCCGTTGGTCTTCGCTGGTCTCGCCCCGCTCGTCGCCGCCGTCATCGTGGCCATGACCGACACTTTCCTGGGTGACAACCTGTGGGCAAGAACCCATCCTTTCTGGGAAAAATTCCAGGTGATCTTCTTGTCCTGGGACACCTGGATCTTCACCCTGCCGGTCGCTGTCGCGGCATCTTACTATTGCATCAGGGCTTCCCGCAGCCCCCTGACAGCCGAAAAATGAACGTGAATTCCGCCGACTTCCGTGCTGAAACCGATGTCGCCGGAACGATAAGCTGAAAAGGAACACGGAGCACATGACCTTTAAGACTTACGCCGGAGACGCCGGTGTCCTGTCCCGCCGGCTTTTTCTGGGCGTGGCCACCGCGGCCCTGGGCGCATATCCCCTCACCGCCTTTGCCCAGGACCTGTCGCCCGCCGAAACGCCGGGCGTCCCTGTGCCTCCTGGGCAGATCGACATGGCTGTCGGCGAGCTCGACCGGATCGTCACGGAGCTCATGATCCGCAGCAAGATCCCGGGTGCTGCGGTCGCGGTGGTCCATGAGGGACGCACGGTCTACGCCAAGGGGTTCGGGGAGCGGAAGATCGGCTTGCCGGAGCCCGTGACCCCGGACACGGTGTTCCAGCTCGCCTCCCTGTCGAAGCCGGTCGGGGCAAGCGTGGTTGCGCGGCAGGTGACGCTGGAGCGGGTCTCCTGGGAGAGCCGGATGAAGGATCTCCTGCCCTGGTTCGAGCTTGCCGATCCCGCACGCAGCAAGGTGCTGACCGTGGCCGACCTCTACAGCCACCGCTCGGGACTCCCCGCGCACGCCGGCGACGACCTCGAGGACCTCGGCTTCAACCGCCAGACCATTCTGGAACGGCTGCGTCTGCTGCCGCTGTCGCCTTTCCGCATAACCCATGCCTACACCAATTTCGGCATGACCGCCGCGGCCGAAGCGGTCGCCCGGTCGGCCGGGACCGACTGGGCAAGCCTTTCCGAAGAGGCGATCTACCGTCCCCTCGGCATGGCTTCGACCAGTTCCCGCTTCAAGGATTACATGGCCGCCGCCAACAGGGCGGTGCCGCATGCACGTTCAGGTGACGGCTTCTCGCCGCTGTTCCAGCGCGAACCGGACGCCCAGTCTCCCGCCGGCGGCGTCAGCTCCACTGTCAACGATCTCGCCATCTGGATGAAGATGATCCTGGCGGACGGCCACCATGAGGGCAGCGAATGGCTTTCCCCGGCCGCGCTGCTGCCGGCTGTCAGCCCGCAGAGTGTCTCCAGTCCGCCGCGAAACCTGGACTCCCGCCCAGGCTTTTACGGCTACGGCTTCAACGTCGGCACCGACCCCTCCGGGCGGACCAGGCTCAGCCATTCCGGCGCCTTTGTGCTGGGGGCCGGCACCTGCTTCACGCTCATTCCCTCGCTTGATCTCGGTATCGTGGTCCTGACCAATGCCGCCCCGGTCGGCGCAGCCGAATCCATCGCCGCCAGCTTTACCGATCTTGCCCAGTTCGGCCACGAGACCCGGGACTGGTATGCCGGTTACAGCAGGATCTTTGCCGGGTTCTTCGAAAAGCGTGGCCGCACCGTCGGCATGACCCCGCCGGAAAACGCCGCTCCGCCGCCCGCCGCAAACCGGGCCGTCGGCGTTTACACGCACCCCTATTTCGGCCGTATCGAGATCGGTACAAGTCCGCGCGGGCTGACCCTCGCAGCCGGGCCGAAACCGATGGAGTTTCCTCTCCTGCCCTTCGACGGCCCGGTGATGGTGTTCGATTTCGTCACGGAAAACGCTCCCTCCGGCTCCCGCTCGACGATAACCTTCGGCGGACCGGCCGGCCCTGCCGAAACCGTGGAGATTGAACTCTTCGGCGAAGAACCGGCGACTTTCACCCGGGGTTAGAAACGATCCGTGTTCACAACGGCCAAGCGGCCTGTCGTCAAGACAGGCCTCTTCCCGGGGTGCCGCTTCCGCGGCCCCTAAAGGAGTGGGCGGCGCACCCGGGACCCGCAACCATGTGCCGGTTAGACAACAACCTCCCCGGTCATCCGCAAAGCCGCGTAACCGCCGACCGATACGCCGGTGATTTCACCCTCAAGCGTATTCAGAACCGTCCGCACGATGCTGAGCCGGCCCAGTTCGGCCCCCTGTTCGGCAACCAGCACCGCCTGGCCACCCGCACCGGGCAGAAGACTGTGCGACCGGAAGAGTGTGCAGGCGAGTGCGGCGCTGGTGGTGTCCCCGGCTGTTTCCCCGAAACCGGCGGCACCTCTCCGGAAAGCACGCAGGCGGATCTTCATCTTGCCAAGCCCGGAAAAGGCGGGCCACCACACGCCGATCCCGTCGACGGACCGCGCCCGGCAATAGCCGTCCAGGGCCGAGGTCTCCGGATGGATCGCCGCAAGGGCCTCCGGATCGGCCAGTCGCACGAAGATCAGCCGATGCCCCAATGATGCGGCCGACACCTTCACGACGGCGCTTGCCGTCACTCCCAGAAGCGATGCCAGCTCCGCGCTGCCCGGCGCGCTCGTGGAGAAGTCCGGCAGCGGCTGGCGGAGGGCGATGGACCCTTCCGGCGCCACGTCCACCGCGATCTCCCCCGACACCGTTTCCAGTACAAAGGCTCCAGGTCCGATCCGGCCATCATCCCTGAGGGCGCTGAACACGGCCACGGCGCCGTGGCCGCACATGTCGATTTCCGAGAACGGAGACTGGAATTTTGTCTGGACCCTGTCACCAGCCACCTGGCGCACGAACCCGGTCACCGGCGCGCCCAGATCGGCGGCAATCCGCCGGCGTGCCGCCGGCCAGAGCGGCGTGTCCTCGAACACCACGGCGCCCATGGCGCCACCGGTCTCGTCGGCGGCAAACGCCGCATAGAGGCGAACAGGTAAAGTCTCCATTATGGAACTCACAGACAGATTCATTGCCGCGCATCCGAGCACGCAACAGAATGTGGGGCAACATCGGGGCTGTATTTTCCCGGGGACCGTGGACGCCGCACAACAGGTAAAATCGCCCTCACAAACTCGTCAGGAAAACGGGGATCCATTTTATTTTAAAGTGATCGCGGTCGAACCCAAATATCGGCTGTTGCCAGTATCACTCCCTCGACAGGAGACATCCTCATGAATACGCCCCCTTCCGCAGCCCCATCGGCGCACAGCGTGCCGACCCTCAATTTCAACACCCTCGGCCTGATGTTCGTTTCGGGCTTCTTTGCCACCATCGCCTTCGACCTCTGGGGCCAGGTGCTCAGCCCCGCTCTCGGGTTCGCCACCCTGTCCCCGCACGGGCTCGCGCGCAGTCTGCTCGGCAGCCTCGGCCTGCCCGCCAGTGATTTTGCCGGCTATTTCGTCCACTTCTACCTTGTCGGCCTGATCGGTTATCCCGTCGGCTGGATGTTCATTTTCGCGCCGCTGTGGCAGCGCATCGTCGGCGGCACACACTGGCTACTGCCCGCCGCGATTTACGGGTTCGGCCTGTGGGTCTTCGCCATCGGCGGCATCACGGCTGTTGCCGGCCTGCCGTTCTTTCTGGGTTTCAGTGGCATCACCTGGGTCGCATTGGTCGGACACGTGCTCTATGGCATCGTCCTGGTCGCCTGTCTCGAACTGATCGCGCGCCGGACCAGCGGCTGAAAGCCCTGACAACCCGGAACGGCACGTCGGGACCCCCGCCCGCAGCATCTGCGGGCGGGGGTCCGTCTCCATGCGTAGTCCGGTCTTCAGTCCCCGGCCCCAAGCATCCGCTGGAAAGCGTCCGTCACGTTCCGTTCCAGCTCCTCGTGGAGCTCGATACGCGTCCGGTCGCTGCCATCCGTACACAGCGTGTCGGTCTCGCCGATCAACTGCATGAATTCATGGCGGTCGTCCGCGCAGACCGGCAGGAAGCTGAAATGCACCGCGTCCCTGATCCAGCTGTGGGTGGCCTGCGGCACCAGTCCGGCCAGCTTGTCCGCCTTCACCGACACCGGGACCGTCTCCGGATCACCCAGGTTGATGAAATGCAGGGAACTGCGGATACCGGCAAGGCTTGCCTCGTCGAAAGCCAGGGCCAGAGACGGATCGACGAGGACGGTGGCTCTGATACGCGGATCGAGATTGGATTGTTCGAACCGCGCCCTGTCGACCGAGCGCAGGTCCAGTTTGGCAACCTCGATGGCTTCCCGGTTCCGGTAGCCCCTGCCGCCGGCGAACCACACGCAATCCGCCATGTCCAGATAGGTCTCGCAATAGCGGGCATAGGCTTCGAGGTCCGCACGGGCACCTGCAAGCTCCAGCGCCGCCGCTCCTCCGAGCGAGTACCCGAGAACCCCGATCCTGTCCGCCGCGATCACCTTGCCCCAGTCGGGATCGGCCAGCAGCGCCGAGATCACGTTTGAAAGATCATCGGTGCGCTGCCACAGTTTCGGCGTGTCTTCCGGAGTGGAGTCCCCGCTTGTGGTGCCCGGGTGATCGGGGCCTGCGACGATGAACCCCTTGCCGGCAAGCTTCCCGGCCAGCCAGGCCATCTTGTGAATGGATGCACCTGACCCGTGCGAGAAGACGATCAACGGATAAGTGCCCGGCCTCATCGGGGCGTCCGCGAACGCGTCCGTTCCCTCAAAAATCCTGTCCGCGCCGACCGGCACGACTTCGCCGGAGGCGGCGGCAGGATACCAGACCGTCACATCCAGATCCCGGTCCCGCGCGGGCGAGGTGACCTTTATATCCCTGACGCCGGCACCTTTGCTCGCACCTGGATCTCCGGCATGGGATTGAACGCTCAGTCCGGCAATCAGAAGCAGCGACCCTAAAATGACCTTGATTTTCATGATGTCTCCCGCAAGTGGTGGTGATGAGCGGACACTTTTGCTAACCGTTCCACAAAGGGCGTCCTGAATCGCGATCCAGTCTTCCCCAAACGCGATCGGGGACGTGCCGCTCACCAGCGTTTCGGATCCATCGTCTTGATCTTCGTCCCCCTGCCCTTCGTCTTCGCCCTGCTGCTGTCGCTGCTGTTCGCCTATCTGCTGCGCAGCAACGGCACCCTGTCGACGACGCCGTTCCTGATGCTGATCGGCCTGTGCGCGCTCCAGTCGACTGTCATCGGGCTGCGCTGGGGCTACGGCATCGCCGAGCTGCGCTTTGTCCTTCCCGTCCTGGCTGTCGCACTGCCCCCGCTCATCTACGAGTGTTTCCGGGGTCTGGCGGATGAAGCCCAAACAAGCCGTCTCCGGCTTGCCGCAGCACCGCTCGCCGCGTTTTTCATTGTCATCCTGTTTCTTGTTCAGCCGATCCTGATCGACATTGCGATCATCGCGCTCTTCATCGCATATGCCCTGGCGCTCCTGAAACTGGCCCTTGCCGGCCCGGACGGTCTCGACCTGGCCCGGCTTGAAAGCGCGGGATCGGCCTACCGGGCCATGATCCTGGCCGCCGCCTGTCTGTTTCTGTCGGCGTTGTTCGATATCCTGATCCTGCTGGACTTCCAGTGGGCCAGCGGAGACAACGCGGTGATCCTCGTCGGCAACGCCAACCTGTTCACCTTGCTTCTGATCGGAGTTGCGGCTTCCGTGGCCGCCCGCAGCCACAGCGGCCAGGAACGCGAAGCCGGTTTGCGCGGCGCACCGGCAACAGCGCAGCCCGTCTCCACCGCCGAAGACGCCGACATTTTCGGGCGCATCGACGCGCTGATGCGGCAGGAGAAGCTGTACCGGGACGAAAATCTGAACCTTTCGAGGCTGGCGCGGCGCGCCGGACTGCCCGCGCGCCAGGTCTCCGGCGCCATCAATCGCACGACCGGTGGCAACGTCTCCCGCTACGTGAACGCCTTCCGGATCGGCGAAGTCTGCCGGATACTGAGTGAGGGGAATTCCACCATCACGGCGGCCATGTACGAGGCCGGTTTTGCCACCAAATCGAACTTCAACAAGGAGTTCCAGCGCGTTACCGGCCAGAGCCCGGACGCGTGGCGGAAATCGGCGCGGGAGCCGAACGGCTCCTCACCCTGACGCCGAGGTTCGGACAATGAAAATCCCGGCTCAGGCAGTGCCTGGCCGGGACTGATCATGGGCACATGGTGCGGCGGTCAGACCGTACCGCTTTGCGCCTTGTCGAAGATTTCCAGCGCGCCGTCCTTTGTCAGCGGAACCGGATTGCCGCCTGCGGTCGGATCGACGATGGCCATTTCCGCGATCAGGTCGCGTTTGCCGTCATCGACCTTCAGACCCGCAAGCGTATGCGGCACGTCCAGGTCTTCGCGCAGCTTCAGAACGGTATCCAGAACGCCCTGATAACCGCCGGAAATGCCCAGGAACCCGGCAAGGCGCTCGAACTTCTGCTCGATGGCCGGCCTGTTGAATTGCAGCACATAGGGCATGAAGACGGCGTTGGTCATGCCGTGATGGGTATCGTAAAGCGCGCCGACCGGGTGGGACAGCGAATGGATCGCGCCAAGGCCCTTCTGAAACGCGACGGCCCCCATGGCGGCTGCGCTCATCAGATGGCCACGTGCCTCCAGGTCCGCGCCGTCGGCAACCACTTTCGGCAGGTTTTCCAGCACCAGGCGGATGCCTTCCAGCGCGATGCCTTCGGACATCGGATGGTACATCGGCGCGGAGTAAGCCTCCAGGCAATGGGCGAGCGCGTCCATGCCGGTGCCGACCGTGATGAAGCGCGGCATGCCGACCGTCAGTTCCGGATCGCAGATGACCGTGGCGGGCAGCATCTTCGGATGAAAGATCACCTTCTTGGTGTGGGTCGCCTCATTGGTGACGACGCCCGCACGGCCGACTTCCGAGCCTGTGCCTGCCGTGGTCGGCACGGCAACGATCGGCGCGATGCCGTCCGGGTCCGCACGGGTCCACCAGTCGCCGATGTCCTCGAAATCCCAGATCGACCGGCTCTGGCCGGACATGAAGGCGATCAGCTTGCCCGCATCGAGGCCCGAACCGCCGCCGAAGGCAATCACCCCGTCATGGGCGCCTGCCTTGAAGGCGGCAACGCCGGCTGAAATGTTGCTGTCGACCGGGTTCGGCTTGACGTCGGAAAAGACGGCCGCCTTGAGGCCCGCCGCTTTCAGGGCGGCAATTGCCTCGGCCACCATCGGCAGGCCCGCAAGGCCCGGATCGGTGACCAGAAGCGGATTGGCCATGCCGGCAGCCTTGACCGCGTCGGGCAACTCACCGATGCGACCCGCACCGAAACGAATGGCGGTCGGATAGGACCAGTTGACGGAAGGAAGTGCGCTCATGTGTGTCTCGTGGGTTTGAAGCTCTGGTTCTATTGCTATTGCCGCAATTTCGTTGCAGCGGCTGTCTTTTTTAGCGTCACCACTTGCTCCCCTCTCCCCCCTTGCGGGGGAGATGTCCGCATCGCGGATAGAGGGGGGTGATCGGCAGTGCGTCATTGCCCGGTGCCGAGTTTGCCGAGAGCCTGGCCCCCCTCTCTGTCTCCAGAAGGAGACATCTCCCCCGCACAGGGGGAGAGGGGGGAGCAAGATCAAAAGTTTCAGCGAACAGTTCGCACCATCAGTTAAACTCGCTCAAGTAGCCTTCGCCTCAATGCTCCACGCGGAAGTGGAAGGATTTCGGCCGGGTCAGGTTGTGGAAGCCGATCTCGGAAAGGGCAGCGCCCTTGCCGGTGTCCTTGACCCCGGTCCAGACCAGCGCCGGATCGAGATAGTCGCAGCGGTTCATGAAGACGGTCCCGGTCTCGACCTTGTCGCCGATATCCGCGGCAGCTTGCACGTCCTCGGTCCAGATCGACGCGGTCAGGCCGTAGGGGCTGTCGTTCATGAACTGCAGCGCTTCCTCGTCGTCCTTGACCTTCATGATGCCGACCACCGGACCGAAGCTCTCCTCGCGCATCACCGACATCTGATGATTGACGTCGGTCAGCACCTGCGGCGCGAGATACGGCGTACCGTCCTTGTCCGCCTCGAATGTCGAGACATCGATATGCGCCTTCGCTCCCTTGCGCAGGGCTTCCCGGGTCTGTTCGCGCACCCAGGCGGCGAAACGGGACTGGGCCATCGGACCGAGCGTCGTGGCTTCGTCCAGCGGATTGCCGAGCTTGTACTGACTGGTCAGGTCGACAAAGCCGTCGACGAACCGGTCGAATTGGCTTTCATGGACATAGATCCTCTCGATGCCGCAGCAGCACTGTCCGGCATTGAAGAAGGCCCCGTCGACGAGGTTCTCGATCGCGTAGTCCAGATCGGCATCGGCGCGGACATAGGCCGGATCCTTGCCGCCGAGCTCCAGTCCAAGCGTTGCAAACGTGCCGGCCAGTGCCTTTTCGATGGCCCGGCCGCCGCCGACCGAACCGGTGAAGTTGACATGGTCGATGGCCCCCGAGCCAAGCAGCTTCTCGGTGCCGGCGTGGGTCAGGACAATGTTCTGGAACACCCCTTTCGGCAGGCCTGCGATCTCGAATGCCCTGGCGAGGCGTTCGCCGACCAAAAGGGTCTGCGCGGCATGTTTGAGCACCACCACATTGCCCGACATCAGCGCCGGCATGATGGTGTTGATCGCGGTCATGAACGGGTAGTTCCACGGCGCGATCACCATGACGATGCCGAGCGGCACCCGTCGCAGATAGCGCTTGAAGCCCGGCTTGTCGGTGCGCTCGATGTCCGCCAGCGCGTCGGCTGCGGTCTTTGCGCAATATTCCGTGCGCTCGATGGTGCCGCCGAGTTCGCCGCCGTAACGCACCGGCCGGCCCATCTGCCAGGCCAGTTCCGTCACCACCTCGTCATTCATGGCCTTGAGGGCTTCGAGCGCCTTTTCACAATAGGCCACCCGCTCGGCGACACCGAGCGCTGCCCATCCGGGCTGGGCCTTGCGCGCCACCGAGACCACCTTGTCGACCGACGCCTCGTCGAGCGCCGGCCGTTCGGCATAGACCGATCCGTCGATCGGCGAGATCAGCTTGATCACATCAGACATTTTGAACCTTTCATAACCGCATCTTCCCGTGCGGTTTCAGACAAAGTGGTTGGCTCTTGGTAGCAGTCCCGCCCCCCGGCATCTTTCATCCTGAGGAAGCGCGCCAGCGCTGTCTCGAAGGATGCGCCGCTCGTTCCGAGTGTGCCGCCCCTCCTTCGAGACGGGCCTTGCAACCCTCCTCAGGGTGAGGCTGATCGGAGTGGCGTCCTTCCAATTTTCCTTACGCCCGCTCGAAGCCGCGCGCAATTTCATAGTCGGTCACCGCCCGGTCGAATTCCTCGATCTCCCATTCCGCGGCGCGCGCGTAGTGGTCGATCACCTGATCGGAGAAGACCTCGCGCAGGAATTTCGACTTGCGCAGGGTCTCACGCGCTTCGCGCAGGGACTGCGGGACTTCGCGGGCGCGCCTGGCCTCGTAGACATCGCCGGCGGCCGGCGGGTCGAGCGGAAGTTTCTCTTCGATGCCCTTCAGACCCGCAGCGATCTGAACCGCGAGCGCCAGATAGGGATTGAGATCCGAGCCGCCGATACGGCATTCGATCCGCAGTCCCTTCGTGCCCGCGCCGCACAGGCGGAACCCGGCGGTGCGGTTGTCGACGGACCAGACGGTCTTGGTCGGCGCGAAGGTGCCCTTCTGGAACCGCTTGTAGCTGTTGATATAGGGCGCCAGGAAATAGGTGTAGTCCGGCGCATACTTGATCAGTCCGGCGACGTAGTGGCACATCGTGTCCGACATGCCCAGTTCGGCCTTGTCGTCGCAAAAGACATTGTTGCCGTCCTTGTCGAACAGGGACTGGTGCACATGCGAGGACGAGCCGACCTTGTCGTGGCGCCACTTGGCCAGGAAAGACGCCGAACGCCCCTTGGCCCAGGCGATTTCCTTGACAGCTTGCTTGGCAATGGTGTGGTACTCGGCCGTATCCAGCGCCGGCGCGTATTTGATGTTGAGTTCTTCCTGCCCGGCCTCGGCCTCGCCCTTGGTGTTCTCGACCGGAATGCCCGCAGCATAAAGATCGTTGCGCACCGGGCGCATGATGTCCTCTTCCTTGGTCGTCTGCAGGATGTGATAATCCTCGTTGTAGCCCGAGATCGGCTCCAGGTCGCGGAAGCCGCCCTTGCGCATGTCGTCGTAGCTCTTCTCGAACAGGAAGAATTCGAGTTCCGTCGCCATGATCGGCGTCAGGCCGCGTTCGGCCAGCCGGGCCACCTGGGCCTTCAGCATGGCGCGCGGCGAATGCGGCACATCCGCGTGGGTGTCATGATCCTGCACGTCGCATATCACCATGGCCGTGCCGTCCAGCCACGGCACCAGCCGCAACGTGGCCAGATCCGGTTTCATGACATAATCGCCGTAGCCACCCGACCAGCTCGTCGCCGCGTAGCCCTCGACGGTGTACATCTCCAGATCCGTCGCCAGCAGATAATTGCAGCAATGGGTCTCGTTGAAGGCGCTGTCGACAAAATGCCGGGCATGAAACCGCTTGCCCATCAGCCGGCCCTGCATGTCGACGATACAGGCGAGCACCGTATCGATCTCTCCGGTGGAAACGAGCGACTTCAGCGCGTCGAAAGTCAGGTTGCCAGGCATTGATGCGTGTCCGTTTCAGGCGGTTTTGATGTCGTTGGAAATGTCCCGGTCCGCAGGGAAGCCCTGCGGACCGGGACCGGTTCGGATCAGGTGTAGCGGTAGGGCCGTCCAGCCTTCTGCATGTCCTGATTGTACTTCTTGAAGATCTCCACGACCTTCGCCTTGACCGGCGATTCCGCGGCGATTTCGTCCCAGAACGCCATCGCGGCGGCTTCAACGGTCGCCCACTCCTCGTCCGGAATGGTGGTCAGCTCCATCTTGGTGCCCTCGACACGCAGATTGGCTTCACCGCCCCAGTACCACCACTGGCGATAATAGTGCGATGCGTCCATGGCGAGCTGAAGCATGGTCTTCAGGTGGTCCGGAAGTTCGTTCCAGCGTTCCTGATTGGCGAAGAACGACCCCGCCCATGCGCCCGAGATGTTGTTGGTCAGGAAGTAGTTGGTCACGTCCGCCCAGCCGACGGTGTAGTCTTCCGTGATGCCCGACCAGGCGATGCCGTCGAGTTCACCGGTCTGCACGGCAACCTCGATGTCTTCCCACGGCAGGGTGACGGGCACCACACCGAACTGGGACATGAACCGGCCCGCTGTCGGGAAGGTGAAGACGCGTTTGCCTTCCAGGTCCTTGAGCGAGCGGATCGGGTCCTTGGTCGCGAAGTGGCACGGATCCCAGGAACCGGCGGAAATATGCTTCACGCCGACCTTGGCGTATTCCTCTTCCCAGATTTCCTTCAGGCCGTACTGGTTGAACAGAACCGGCACGTCGAGAGAATAGCGGGACGCGAACGGGAAGTAGCCGCCGAACACGGTGACGTCGGTCGGCGACGCCATGCTGTCGTCGTCCGACTGCACAGCATCGATGGTGCCCTGCTGCATGGCGCGGAACAATTCACCCGTCGGCACCAGCTGGTCGGCGGTGTAGAGCTCGATCACCATCTCGCCGTTGGCGGCCTTGTTGAAGGCATCGATATGCGGCTTGATCACATGCTCGGCAAGCGCCGGACCGGCATAGGTCTGCAGGCGCCATTTGATCTGCGACTGGCCATGAACGGCCGGGGCGGCAAGGGTTGTCGCTCCGGCGGCTGCGGCAGTGCCGAGACCGGCTTTTTTCAGAAAATCACGTCTGTTCGTCATCTCAAGTTCCCCTTTGTTCCAGTTTCATCACAAGCGGTGCGGCCGTTTTCCGGCTCTCGATACTCCCGCGGTCCAACTCCGTTTCACCCGGATGTTGTTCTTGTCCCCCCAGTTCGCGCCTATCTGCCGTACACCAGGTCCGGCAGCCAGAGCGCGATCTGCGGAAAAACCATCACGAGAACCAGCGCCAGGATCATCACCAGCACGAACGGCGTGATCGAGCCGTAGATGTCGCGCATGGTGATGTCCTTGGGCGCCATTGCCCGCATCAGAAAGAGATTGTAGCCGAACGGCGGCGTCATGTAGGCGATCTGCGTGGTGATCGTGTAGAGCACGCCGTACCAGATCAGCACGTCGACCCGGGGCATGCCCAGATCGAGCGAGCCGACCAGCGGCACATAGAGCGGCGCGACAATCACCAGCATCGCCGTGTCGTCGAGAAAGGTTCCCATCACCAGGAAGGACAGCTGCATCAGGATGAGGATCATCCACGGCGACAGGCCGAGCTGCTCCGTGAACAGGTTCTCGATCGCCTTGACGGCGCCAAGCCCGTCGAACACCGCGCCAAACCCCAGCGCGGCCAGAATGATCCACATGAACATGCAGGAGATGCCGAGCGTGTTCTTCAGGCAGAGGGTCAGGATGTCCAGGGTCATGCGGCGCTTGACGACCGCCGCCAGCAGTGCCGTCAGCGCGCCGATCGCCGACGCCTCCACCAGGCTGGTATAGCCCATCACGAACGGCACCATCATGGCCGCGAAGATCACGATCGGGAGAATGCCGGCGAGCAGCAGCTTGTATCTGTCCTCGCCGGAGGCCGCGCGCTCTTCCGGCGACAGCGCCGGCCCGAGTTCCGGCTGGATCCGGCAGCGTACCGCGATATAGACCACGAACATGGCAGCCATCATCAGACCCGGCAGGATCCCGGCAAGCCAGAGCTGGCCGACCGGCGCCCGGGCGATCATCGCATAGAGCACCAGCACCACGGAGGGCGGCACCAGGATGCCGAGCGAGGACCCGGCCTGGATCACCCCCGTGACCATGCGCTTGTCGTATTTTCGCTTGAGGAGTTCCGGCAGCGCTATGGTCGCGCCGATGGCCATGCCGGCGACCGACAGGCCGTTCATGGCCGAAATCAGCACCATCAGGAGGATGGTGCCAATGGCGAGGCCCCCGTTGAGCGGGCCCATCCAGACATGGAACATCTTGTAGAGATCGTCGGCGATCTTGGTTTCCGACAGGATGTAGCCCATGAAGATGAACATCGGCAGCGTCAGCAGCGGATACCACTTCATCAGCTTCATCGCCGACGAGAACGGGATGTCGCCACCGCCCGTGCCCCACAGGCACAGCGCGGCGATGGCAGCGATACCGCCAATGGCGCCGAAGACGCGCTGACCTGTCAGCAGCATCAGCATCATGGAGGAAAACATCAGGAGCGCGATCAGCTCATAGGACATCAGAGCGTCACTCCCTTGATCCGGGCGATGTCTTTCAAAAGCTCCGAAACGGTCTGCAGCAGCATCAGGAAGAACCCGAAAACCATCACGAATTTCACCGGCCACAGATACGGCCGCCAGGCGGTCGGACTGCGCTCGATATAGCCGAGCTTTTCGCCGGCCGCTTCCGGTCCGCCGGTCACGAAGGTGACAACAAGGTCCCACCAGAACCCGATCGAGTCCTTGCCGAAGTAGCCGAGCGAATAGGCGGTCGAATTGAGCGCGCCATAGAGCAGCACACACAGATAGAAGATCAGCAGAAGAACGGTAAAGGCATCGAACCAGGCCTTTTTCTCAATGCTCCATTCCGCGTAGAACAGGTCCATGCGCACATTGGAGCCGAGCTGGATCGAGTAGGGCCCGCCCAGCACATAATAGGCGACCATGGCGAACTGGGCGACTTCGAGCGTCCACAGGGACGGGTTGAAGAACGTCTTGGACACGGACGACCACAGCAGGATGGCGGCCATCACGAAGACGCCCCACATGATCATCTTGCCGAGGCCCCGGTTGAAGCCGTCGACGATCCGGACATAGAGGCAAGCCGCCTTAAGCACGGACACCTCCCGAAACGCTCTGCGCCGCGCGCGCCAGAACAGGGCCGAGCAACGCGCTCCAGCGGGCTTCCTCTTCGGGCGTGCTGATTTCGTCGTTGCGGATCTCGATCATCAGGCAGGGCAATTGCCGGTACTCGCCGTGGCGGCGGATCGTGTAATAGACGCCGTCCGCCGGCGAATAGGGTTCGTTGTCGCCGACGGTCAGATCGCCCCTTGCGGCAAGATCCGCCAGCACCGGATCGGCCAGCCGGCGGTCGTTTTCATAGATCAGGCCGATTTCCCAGGGACGCGCCTTGCCCTTGTAGACTGGCGTGAAGGAATGGATCGACACGACCGCGGTCGGCAGGCCCTTGTCCTTGCGCTGATCGAGCAGCTTGTCGATCGTCTGGTGAAACGGCCTGTGCGCCAGATTGAGCCGGAAGGTCTTCTCGTCCGCCGGCAGATCCCGGTTGCCGGCGATCGCCGTGGTCTCGCTGAGACACGGAATGAGATCGGCACGGCTTTCCTCGCGGTTGCAGTCGATGATCAGCCGCGACACGGTGCTGTGAACCAGCGGCGCATCCAGCGCCTTCGACAGTCCAGCCGCAACCCCGAGCGCGCCCGGGTCCCAGGCGATATGGGCACTCTTGTCGGCTTCGGTGATGTTCAGGCTGGTGTCATAGGGCGGCGGCAGGAAGTTGGATGCGTGGTCGCAGACAAGCACGAAAGGACCGGTGCCGTCCGCGTTTTCAACCGCGACAGCCCGTGCTGATCCTCCCGTGCGGGGGTCTGTTACCATATCCTGCTCCCTGGAATTCCGTCTCCGGCCATTTGTAACGTTTGTTACAGGATTGCCGACTTTGCCAAGTTCTGTAATATTTGATACGCAGATTGCATCGGCTGTCAAATGAAAATCAGCCGAACAGACCAGGCTGTAGTGACAAATTAACGAGTGTCATCGTTGGGATCAGGATCGTTAATTTGTCACTACAGCCTAGAAACAGGCCGGTGCCCATGGAACGCCCACTTCTGGAAGATATCCGAGACCGTCTGGACGAATTCACCGCCACGGAAAAGAAAGCCGCGCACGCGCTGATGGCGAACTACCCGATGCAGGGTCTGGGCACCGTCGCGCAATTCGCCGAGGCCGCCGGGGTCAGTTCGCCGACGATCCTGCGCTTTGTCGGACGGCTCGGTTTTCCCGGTTTCGCGGAATTCCAGAAGAAGCTGCGCGGGGAACTGGAAAACCAGCTCAATTCGCCGCTCGCGCGCAGCGCCAACATGGTCGGCGCGCCGGATCGCGACCCCCATGTCGATCAGCTCCTGGAGAACGTGCGCGAGACCTTCGCCCATCTGCCAAAGGGCGAACTCACCGGACTGATCAGACTTCTCGCCGACGAACGCAAGACCATCCATCTGATCGGCGGCCGGTTCACGGACGGGCTGGCGCGCTACATGGCCGCCCACCTCAGGATCGTGCGGCCCAATGTCAACCATGTGGCCGGCCAGCAGGGCAACTGGCTCGACCAGCTCCTCGGCATCGGACCGAAGGACGTCGTCGTCGTCTTCGATATCCGCCGCTACCAGGGCGAGATCATCCAGTTCGCCGAAGCGGCCGCCAATCAGGGCGCCACGGTGGCCCTGGTCACCGACAGCTGGATGTCCCCGGTCGGCCGGATCGCCAGTTATGTCCTGCCCGCACGCGTCGCCGTGCCCTCCCCCTGGGATTCCTCGCTGGCGCTGATGGCGATCGCCGAAGTGCTGATCGCCGGCGTCACCCGTGAAAACCAGAGCCGCGCCCAGGAACGCATGCGCGCCCTGGAAAAGCTGCGCAATGACATCGACCCCTCGACCGAGGGGCGGACCATCGGGCCGGATATCTGAGCGAAAGTCATGGACCCGGTTTTGCCTATTCTGCCGCGCTGCGCTCCGCCGTCCCGGTCCTGAGCCGGGACGGCGCCAAGGGTACGACGTGGGTGCGGCTCTTCTTCGCTGCAAACCTCCGATATTGTCCAAGCGAGACCTCGTCTTCAGCCGGCTATTCATTGGCTGGACACCGACGACTCACCTATACTCGAAAACCGGGCGCACCCACCACCGCGACGCCTTTTAGGTCATGTGCCCCCGCCGGGAATGGAGCTAAGTGCAATTCCGACACGAGACCCTGCTGCGCACGGGGCGTTCCGTCCCTTCATCCGGTCCACGCCTCGCGCGTTCATCCTGCGCGCAGACCGCCTGCTGGTTCAGGAAAAGCGCCATCCGGAGAAGGGGCTTTACTACACGCTGCCGGGCGGCAAGCAGGATCCCGGAGAGACCCTCCACGAATGCCTGAAACGCGAATGCCGGGAGGAGATCGGCGCTGACGTGACGATTGATGACCTCCTTCATGTCGCGGAGGTCTATAGGGTCAAATCCGGCGGCATCGAGCGACAGCATCAACTGGATTTTGTCTTCGGGTGCAGCGTTCCAGACGACTATACGCCGGTCCTGGGCAACCATCCGGACCCGCACCAGGTCGCAACGCGCTGGATCACGACTGAATCTTCTCAACAGTTGCGTCCGGCCTATGTCACAAAACTGTTTCCACTTGGCTGTACGCGGATGCCCGAAGTCTATCTCGGACCCCATGATGACTAGAGCTTTGACCCGCCATATTAAATCTCTTGATGAGGTTGACCTGCTCAGTCGGCGAGGCGCTGTGCGCGACGCGATCGGGTGCATCGGGCAAATGCGGCATCTGGCCCATTTTGCAGGTTCGCCTCACCCCTGCAAAATGTGCCTGAACCGAAAACCATCGCTCCGGTCAAAAGGTTGAACATGGCTGGTCAACGCTCTCACGTGCCGAAATCCATCCGGGAGAACCTCCATTTCCTATGCGCGGAGATCGATGGCCAGCTGACACAGCTCGAGACCTTCTTCAAGGCGCCGACAGCCGCGACCGCGCGCCGGATCATGGACCGGGCCGGCTATGCCCACAATCTGAAGACGCGGATCCTGGCGGCCTGCGTCCGCCAGATGACGGACGCGAAAAAGGACAACCGCAAGCATCTGACCCTGCGCAGCCTGGAATTTGTCGCCAACGACCTGCAGCGCCTGTCCAGCCTGGCCCGGCAATCGCTGCATCATGTAGAGAAGATCGAGGACTTCGCGACGCTCGTGCCCGATCGCTACCCGGCCATCGTCAAGCGGGTCCGTCAGGGCGTTGCCCGGATCGGGCAGGCCCTTGTCGGCAGCGACAGCGAAAAGGCGATCGAGATCGGCCAGATTCAGGACAAGGTCGAGGCCGACTACCGCAAGCTGTTCAAGCTCTACACAAGAGAGATGCGCAATCCCGACGCACGGCCTGCCGACATCGCCAACAGCCTGCTGGTCGCCAGCGAAATTCAGCGCATGGGCAACTCGCTGAAAGCGATCAGCGAAGCGCTGATTTCAGCCAATATCGGCCAGGCCGTCAATTTCGAGCGCTACTTCGCCCTGCGGGGTCTGATGTCGGATCTGGAAGGCCCCGGCGGCGACCTGACCGTGGAGACCATCGCCGAAACCCGGTCGGGCAGCTCGATTTCCGCCATCCGGGACAGGAAGACCGAAACGGTCGCCGCCGTGTTCAAGGATGGCGAGAAGAGCAAGGTGAAGGAAGAGCGCGAGGGCGTGAAGAGCTGGCACTCGATTTATCCCGGCCTTGCTCCGAAAATCCTGTCCTACCAGAAACGCAACCAGTCCGCCGCGCTCCTGATCGAACACCTGCCCGGCCTGACGTTCGAGCACATCGTCCTGAACGAGACCGACGCCATGTGCGACACGGCACTAACGCGCCTGTCCGCGACGCTGAAGGACATCTGGAAACAGACCAGGACCCAGGAGCCGGCGGAAGCGGCGAGCATGCAGCAGCTTGCCAGGCGGCTTGGTGAAGTGCGCCGGGTGCATCCTGAGTTCAGGGACAGGAAGGTCCGTTTTGCCGGCGAAGTGCTGCCCTCGCTGGACAGGCTCGTCGAGGAGGCCGCGGTCCGCGAAGCGGCCGTCCCGGCACCGTTCTCGGTCTATATTCACGGCGACTTCAACGTCGACAACATCATCTTTGATCCCGGCGAGGACCGGATCCATTTCATCGATCTGCACCGCTCGCGCTACATGGACTACGTGCAGGACGTGTCCGTCTTCATGGTGTCGAACTACCGGCTTCAGGTGCTTGATCATGAAACCCGCAGGCGCATCATGCACGTGTCCCAGGCCTTCTATAAATCCACCCGGGCCTTCGCGCGCAAACAGGGCGACGACACCTTCGAATTCCGCCTGGCCCTGGGTCTTGCCCGCTCCTTCGCCAGTTCCACCCGTTTCATTTTCGACAAATCCCATGCCCGGCGCATGTGGCTGCGGGGCCGTTACCTCATTGAACAGGTCCTTGCCTGCCCACCCGGCGGCGAAGCCCGTTTCCGGCTTCAGATGAAGGAGCTCTTCGTTGACTGATCTGAAAATCGGCGTGATCGGCATTCCCGGAAAATGGTCGACCGAAATCCTTGCCGACGCCCTCGAGGCGGAAACCGGCTACCGCCGCGTGATCGACATGGCCAACGTCGCGCTCGACCTGGAAACGCGGACCCTGATGGCGGAGGACACCGACCTGTGCGGCCTCGATGGCCTGGTGATCAAGAAGATCAGCCAGGACTACAGCCCGGCCACCCTCGACCGACTGGAACTGCTGCGCGTGGCGGAAGCCGCCGGTGTCCGCATTTTCTCCGGCACCCGGTCCATTCTCGGTCTGGTCAACCGGCTGAGCTGCACGGTCACGCTGGCCAATGCCGGCATTCCGATGCCCGCCACCTGTGTCACCGAGAGCGTCGACCAGGCCCTCGCCGCGGTTCAGCGGTTCGGCAGCGCGGTGTTCAAGCCGCTGTTCTCCACCAAGGCGCGCGGCATGACCCTGATGGATGCCACCGGGGATGCCGCTGAGAGTGCAACGGTGCTCAGGGACAGGATCACGGCCTTCAAGGCGGACAATCCTGTCATGTATCTGCAGAAGAAGGTCAACCTCTCCGGGCGCGATCTCGGCATGGTGTTTCTGGGCGGGGCGTATCTGGGCACATACGCCCGCGTGGCCCAGACGGACAGCTGGAACACCACGATCCTGCATGGCGGCAAATACGAACCGTTCGAGCCGGATGACGCGCTGATTGATCTTGCCCGGCGCGCCCAGGCCCCGTTCGACCTCGATTTCACCACCGTCGATGTTGGCCTGACCGACACCGGCCCGATCGTCTTCGAAGTCTCCGCATTCGGCGGCTTCAAGGGTGCATTGGAAGGCGCATCGATCGACGCCGCCCCGCTTTATGCCAGACACGTGATCGAGAAGGTGCGCCCATGACCGACATCACCGTTCAGGACGTCGTCGACGCTCTTGCCCCGGAGCGGAAAACCCGGACATGCGATCCGGTCTTCCTGACCGTCGGCGGTTTCGTGATCGAGGTCCGCTGCACGTCCGAAGCATTGCTGGCCGAACTGCTGCGCTATTTTCAGCACGTGATTTCCGCCCCCGGCGACCCACACATGACCGTCCATGTTCTGGGCACCGCGGAACTGCCGTTCAAGGTGGACTACGCCGACTGGACCAGGGAACCCGGCAAGTCCGGCCGCAAGGACGCCATCTGCGACCTTGAGAACGGCCGCCTGGTGCTGAAGGTGCGCACCGGGATCCAGTTCGTGCAGGCACCGGGATGGTCGATCGCTTTCGGCCCCACCGGGGACCATCCCAACCAGGTCATCAATTTCGTCAACACCCAGATCCTCAACCACTTTCAAAGACAGGGCTGGTCCGCCTGCCACGCGGCGGCGGTCCGCACGGCGGACAGGGGTCTCGCCATTTCCGGCCTGTCCGGCGGCGGCAAGTCCACCACCATGCTGCGCCTGATGGAAATTGCCGGCACGAAATATGTCACCAACGACCGCCTGCTCGTGCGCAATGCGGGCAACCGCACGGATGCGCTCGGCATTCCGAAGCTGCCGCGCATCAATCCGGGCACGATCGTCAACAATGCCCGCCTGAGCGGCCTCCTCGATGAGGAACGCGAGGAAGAGCTGCGCAACATGGAACCGGACGAACTCTGGCACGTTGAAGAGAAATACGACCTGTTCATCGACGACATCTACGGACCCGGCCGGATTGCCCATGACGCACAACTGACCGATTTCTGGGTGCTGAACTGGTCCCGGGACAGCACCGCGCCCACCCAGGTGAAGGAGACCGAGTTGAACAGCCGGCCCGATCTTCTGTCCGCGATCGTGAAAAGTCCGGGACCGTTCTTCCAGGCGGCGGACGGCGCGTTCTGGACCGACCGGTCGCAGTTGGACACCGACGCCTATCTGGACGCCTTGTCCGGCGTAAGGGTGTGGGAGGTCACGGGACACATCGATTTCGACGCCTTGTTCGATGCAGGTGCGGACCTGCTGGGACAGACGTCGTGACTGATCGTTTCGCGATCCTCGTGCGCCACGCGGACTACCTCCAGAAGCCGGAGACACCGAGCGCGCTGCAGCCGTACGCTCTTTCCGGGCAAGGCCGGGAACAGGCGCGGAAGGCGGGCGCCGAACTGTCGGCGCTCGCAGCGGATCACGGCTGGCAAGTCTCTCCGGAAGTCTTCTGTTCCCGCCAGCAAAGGGCCTGGCAGACTGCCACGCTTCTGGCTCAGGTGTTCTCGGAAAAGACCGGCGCGCGGCTGCGTGTCACGGAGGATGCGGCGCTCGCCGAACGCAGCGTCGGCGCGTTCGCCAACCTGACCGTCGCGGAGATCGAGCAGGTTCTCGCCGAGGACCCGCGTATGGCGCCGCCGCCGCAGGACTGGAAGGCCAACAGCCACTACACGCTGCCGGTCGAGGGAGCGGAAAGCCTGATGGATGCGGGCCGGCGGGTGGCCACGTTCCTGCGCGACAGGATCTCGTCGCTCGCGTCGGACCCCCGCGCGAACGCACAGGTTTACGTCGGTCACGGTGCCGCATTCCGCCATGCCGCCCATGACCTCGGCGTGCTCGGCTTCGACGACATCCGCAAGCTCAGCATGCACCACGCCAGACCGGTGGTGCTGAAATTCAGCCCCGTGACGGGCTGGTCGCATTTTGGCGGTGCCTGGAAAGAGCGCCGCCCCCTGGAAACCGCATTGGACTGACCGGAACAAGCCGAGAGAGCCATGATGACCCACATGCCCCTGTCCCCGCTGCTGCCGCCGATCGCCCGGGACGATGCGATCGATCTCGGTCTGCCGCAGAGCTGCGTTCCCTGGCCGCTCGACAAGCCCGTGCAGCGGCATACCAGCGCCGGACGGGTGCCTGATCTTGTCGGCAGCCTTGCCCGGGCGAACGATCTCGGTCCCTGGGACTGGCCTGACAAGCCGGTGGTCTTCATATCCGACCTGCACGCCGATGCCGAAAGCCTGCTGCGGTCCCTCGTGGCGGCCAGCGCAATCCGGCGCACCGGTGACGGCCTAACGGAATTCGAACTCACCGCGTTCGGCCGTGCCTCCCAGATCATCATCGGAGGGGATTGTCTCGACAAGGGCCCGAGCAATCTCGACCTGCTCGACAGCCTCGCCTGGCTGATGAAGTCCGGCGCGGATGTGGTTCTGCTCGCGGGCAACCATGATCTCAGGCTCTATCTGGGCCTGGAGGCCCTGACCGTGAAACGCGGCGCGCTCAACGCCCACATGTTCGTGCGCATGGGCAAGAAGGTCATGCCGCTCCTGCGCGAGGTTTTCGATCGGCATGTCGATCCGGACGCCCCGCTGGACGGCATCCCCGACGAGGCCACCTGCCGCAAGCTGATGATACCGGGCAAGAAGTGGACCCGCGCGTTTCCAAAGGCCGCCGCACGCAGCATGAACGACGCGGCAATCGCCAAGGAAATGGCGCGGCTGAAGAAGAAGACCGACAGGTTCGCCGTTCATGCTGCCGAAGCGGGCCTGACGATGCGCCAGCTCTATGCCGCCGCCCTCAAATGCCGGGACCTGTTCGTCGAACCGGACGGCCGCTACGCCTGGTTCTTCCGGACCATGAAGGCCGTCCACCAGAGCGGCTCGCTGCTGTTCGTCCATGCGGGCATCGACGACCAGATGGCCGCGCAGATTTCCAGGAAAGGCGTTGCCCATGTCAACCGGCGCTTCCGAAAGGAAAGCCGGGAGGACCCGTTCGAATTCTATTGCGGAACCGTGGCGAACCTGATGCGCACCAAATACCGGGATGTCGATCACCCGCTTACCGAAACCGGCGTGGACGACCTGCATCTGGCCGGCATCAAGCTGCTGGTCCAGGGCCACGTCAACCAGCATGACGGCCAGCAGCTGAAATCCAAGCACGGACTGCTGCACCTGGAAGCGGACGTCACCCTTGACCGCCACTCCAGAAGCACCGAAGGTCTGGAAGGCATCGGCACGGGCGCGACGATCATCCATCCGCACGGCACCATTTTGGGCATCAGCCGCGATTATCCGCATGCCAAGCTGTTCAACCCGGAAAAGATCCTTCAACAACATGGATTGTCGCGATGATGGAACGCAAGGGCCGTTTCCGGCACCAGTCCCTCCAGGACAAGAAGTCCGTCCAGAAGCTGCTGGACGCCGTCAAGCGCGGTATCGCCAAGGGCGAAGTGCACTTCGGCGACGACACCGGCGAAATCACCCTTGAGCCGAAGGGCCTGATGACATTGCGCGTCACCGCCACCTCCGAGGACGACCAGTCCCGCCTCGACCTGCGCCTGACCTGGACCAACGACAGCGCCGACAACAGGGACAGCGGCAAGCTGAAGGTCAAGGGCGGCTAGGCACCGGTCCCCTCAGCAGATCCGCGGCAGTTGTTCGCCCGACAGCCAGTCGACCACGCGGGCGCCACCGAAAGCCGTCTGCATGATCACCATCCGGTCGGCGTCCTCGACGACCGTGCCGATCCTTGCAGCCCCTTGCCCGAGCGGATGCGCGCGCATGATCTGCAGCAGCCTGTCCGCATCCGCCGCCTCGCAGATGCAGATCAGCTTGCCTTCGTTTGCGACATAGAGCGGGTCGAGCCCGAGGAGCTCGCAGGCGCCCTCCACATCCGGACCAACCGGGATGGCCTCTTCCTGAAGAACGATGCCGACGCCGGAGGCATGGGCGATCTCGTTGAGTGCAGTGGCCAGCCCGCCCCGGGTCGGGTCGCGCAGGACGGCAATACCCGGCACGGCGGCGATCATCTCCGCAACCAGTCCGTGGAGCGCCGCGCTGTCGGACCGGATCTCGGTCTCGAAATCCAGGTTTTCCCGTTTTGACAGGATGGCGACACCATGATCGCCGATGGAGCCGGACACCAGCACCGCCTGGCCGGGCCGGGCCGCTGCCGGGGAAATCAGGACACCTTCCGGCAGCACGCCGATCCCGGCCGTGGTGATGAAAACCCCGTCGCCCTTGCCTTTTTCAACCACCTTGGTGTCCCCGGAGACAACCGGAACGTCTGCCTCACGCGCGGCCCGGGCCATCGAGATCACGATCCGTTCCAGGTCGGCGAGCGGGTAGCCCTCTTCCAGAATGAAGCTCGCGGTCAGCGACAACGGCCGCGCGCCGGCCATGGCGATGTCGTTCAAGGTGCCATGGACCGACAGGGAGCCGATGTCACCGCCGGGAAAGAACAGCGGCGAGATCACATGAGCGTCGGTGGACATCACCAGCCGTCCCGGCGGCGCGTCGAACACCGCCGCGTCGTGCCCCTGGTCCAGGATCGGATTTGTCAGATGCCGGTGAAAAAGGTCCGCGATCAAGGTCGTCATGGCCCGGCCGCCGCCGCCATGAGTCATGTCGACAGACCCGGTGCGGTATGCCAGCGGTGCATCCACGCTGTTCATGCGACCGCCCGCTTGCGCCCGTAGGTCCAGTAGGCCGCGCAGGCGCCTTCCGACGACACCATGCAGGCCCCCACCGGAGTGTCCGGCGTGCAGGTCGTGCCGAACAGCTTGCACTCGGTCGGTTTCTTCACTCCGCGCAGCACAGCCGGGCAGTCGCAGGACTTGACCTCCCGCGACTCCTTCGGGCTGACGGCGAAGCGTTTTTCCGCATCAAAGCCGGCAAAGCGCGCGCGGATCCGCAGGGCGCTGTCTGGCACGTAGCCAAGCCCGCGCCATTCGAAGGTCCGGCGCAGTTCCAGAACCTGGTCGACCAGGGCCTGGGCCTTGCGGTTGCCCTCCTGGGTGACCACACGGGTGTACTGGTTTTCCACCTCGTGCCGGCCCTCATTGATCTGGCGGATCAGCATCAGGGTCGACTGCAGAACGTCGAGCGGTTCGAACCCGGCAATGACCACGGGTTTCCCGAAGTCGCGCGCCGCCGGTAGATAGGGCGCCCAGCCGATCACGGAACTGACATGGGACGGTCCCAGAAAGCCGTCGATCCGAACCGGGATCTCTCCCGGCTCCGAGGGCGCCTCGACGATATGCGCGATGGCCGGCGGCGTCAGCACGTGATTGCAGAAGACGGAAAAGTTGGTCAGCCCCTCGGCCTCGGCCTGCAGGATGGCAACCGCCGTCGGCGGCGTCGTCGTTTCAAAACCAATGGCGAAGAACACGACCTGACGATGCGGATTGTTCCGGGCAATCCTCAGCGCGTCCTGGGTCGAATAGACCATGCGGACATCCGCCCCATTGGCCTTCGCCTTGATCAGGCTCTTCTGCTTTGTGCCCGGCACCCGCATCATGTCGCCATAGGTGGTCAGGATCACGTTGTCCTTCAGCGCCAGCTCGATCGCATCGTCGAGCCGCCGCACCGGCAGCACGCAGACCGGACAGCCCGGCCCGTGCACATAAGTGACATTCGCCGGCACCAGGTCCTGAACGCCATAGCGGAAAATCGCATGGGTGTGGCCGCCGCAGAATTCCATCAGGTGGTAGTGCCGGCCCGGATCGGCCTCGCGGGCGATGGCCCCGGCCAGTTTTTGCGCCAGTTGGCCGTCGCGGAATTCCCGGATGTATTTCATGTTCCCGCCTCCGCGGTCTCACCGGTCATCTCTTCCAGCTCCTCGGCCAGAACTCCCGCCTCGGCCATCAGTTGAAGCGTGCGTTCAGCCTCCTCCACGCTGAGCTTGTGCAACGCGTAGCCGACGTGGACGAGGACGTAATCGCCGACTGTCACGTCATCGAGCAGGGCCGTCGAGACCGGCTTCCGGATACCTTCCAGGGCAACGGTCGCCATGTCGTCGCTGTCGATGGAAACGACCCGGGCGGGGATGGCAAGGCACATGTCGAAACTCCTATTCGGCGGCAATTTCTTGCGGCCCGCCGGCCGGCATGGTCCGGGCCGCGTCCAGCCAGGCCAGCCAGCCGTCCATACCTTCGCCGGTGCGCGCTGACAATTGCAGCACCTGGATCTTGCGGTTGCTGCGCCGCGCGTTCGCGACCGCCGCGGCGACACTGAAATCGACATGCGGCAGCAGGTCGGTCTTGGTGAGGATCATCAGATCGGCCCTGGCGAAGATATCCGGATATTTCAGCGGCTTGTCCTCGCCTTCCGTCACCGACAGGATCACCACCTTGCAGGCTTCACCGAGATCGAAGCCGGCCGGGCAGACAAGGTTGCCGACATTCTCGATGAACAGAACGCTTTCCCTTTCAAGCGGCAGCTTTTCCAGCGCATGGCCGACCATATGCGCATCGAGATGACAGCCCTTGCCGGTGTTGATCTGGAGGGCGGGGGCACCGGTTTCCCGAATGCGGTCGGCATCGTTCGAAGTCTGCTGATCGCCCTCGATCACGGCGGCGGGGATCCTGCCCGCAAGCTGTTTCAGCGTCTCCACCAGCAGCATCGTCTTGCCGGAGCCCGGACTGGACACAAGGTTCAGCGCCAGAACGCCTTTACCGGCGAGCAACGCCCGGTTCCGGTCGGCGTAAAACCTGTTCTTGTCCAGAATATCGGCTTCCAGCCGGATCAACCGCGACTGGCTCATGCCCGCGACCGAGACACCCGCCGCACCGTCACCGAAGTGGACGTGGCCTTCTCCGTGGTCGTGGTCGTGACCATGACCGTGACCCAGGTCATGCTTGTGGTCATGGCTTTCGCCGCAGCCGCATAGAGTACACATCACACCACCTCCAGTTCGCGGATCTTCAGCTCTTCGCCGCTGACAACCTGCAGTGCTTCGGAGCCGCATTCCGGGCAGGTATCGAACCGCTCTTTCACCGGCACCGTCCTGAAACAGGACAGGCAGAGAGCCTCTGCCGGCGACCGTGAGATTTCTAGCGCGGCTCCCTCGGCGAGCGAGCCCTTCATGACCACGTCGAAGCCGAACCGCAGAGCTTCCGGTTCCACGCAGGACAAGGGACCGATATCGACGGACACCCGTTTCACCCTTGTGAAGCTGTCCCTGGCGGCCTGGTCCTTGAGGATATCGAGAATGCTCTCGCACAGCGACATTTCATGCATGAGCGGCGTCCTTTCCGCGAACATTCGCGTCCAGCCACGCCAGAAAAAACGCTTCCGCCTCGGCGAGATTTGCCGCCGCCCTTTCCGAGAGCCCTTCTTTCACCTCACCATAGTCATAGCCGGAAATCCCGAGCACGAAGGCGCGCGGGCGTGCCCCGTAGAGTGTCTCGCACAGCGCCAGCACCGTTTCCGGCACCAGAGAGTGACTGCCGAGCACTTCTGGCGCGCCCGGTGAAATCTCGCGAAAGGAATAGCCGCCGGCCCCGCCGATTTCCGCATCCGCGAACACGACGAGATCATGGGTCGAAATGGCCAGCGCATGTTCGGCGACGAGCTGGTAGTCGGTGTCGATCTCAACCCCCGCCAGACCGCGCGCGGCCATGCCGTCCGAAAACGCCGGGCCAAGCCCGTCATCCCCGCGCCCAGGATTGCCGTAACCGATCAAAAGCATGGTTCGGGCCTCGCACAATCTTCGACCACAGCGCCGTCCCGGCCCTGAGCCGGGACCTTCGCCCGGACCGGGGCTCCGGGGTCGGGGCGGCTGAGGGTCGTGGTCGCCCTCACACGCATTGCGTCCGGCTGTCGACCAGCGCTCCGCCGGCGTCGAACAGCTCCACCTGAAGCGGCATCTGGCCCAGCGCATGGGTGGCGCAGGACAGGCACGGGTCGTAGGCACGGATCGCCACCTCGACATGGTTGAGCATGCCTTCGGTGATCTGCTCCCTGCCGCTCAGATGTTTGACCGCGACATCCTTCACGGCCCGGTTCATGCCCTCGTTGTTGTGGGTGGTCGAGACGATCAGGTTGCAGTAGGTCACCTGATCGTGCTCATCGACCTTGTAGTGGTGAATGAGGTTGCCGCGCGGTGCCTCGATCACGCCGATGCCCTCCTCGCGCCGCTCGCCCGTGGCGATCAGGTCGGTGCCCTGAAGATCGGGATCATGCAGAAGCTCGCGCATCTTCTCCACACAATGCAGCACCTCGATCATGCGGGCCCAGTGATTGGCCAGGGTCGAATTGTTCGGCGTGCCGCAGGTGACCGCCTTCAGCTCCTTGAGCGCGGCATCGGCCAGCGGCGTGTCGATGAAACTCGCCGTGTTCATGCGCGCCAGCGGCCCGACCCGGTACCAGCCGTTTTCCGGCCCAAGCTCGCGGATGAACGGGAACTTCATGTAGGACCAGGAGCGCACGTCCTCGACGATCAGCTCGTGATATTTCGTGTAGGGCACTTGATCGAACAGGACCTCGCCGGTGGACGTGAGTGCCCGCAGCGTGCCGTGATAAAGGTCCAGCGCGCCGTCGCTCTCGCGCACGATCGACATGTAGCTGGACGGAAAGGAACCGAATTCGGCGACCAGGTCCTCATGCTCCAGCGTGTAGTCGCGCGCGAGCTTGACCGCATCCTGCGCCCACCCGGTCATTTCATCTATCGAGGCGAGGAAGTGATCACGGCGCTCCACGGGCAGGTTGCGATTGATGCCGCCTGGAATGGCGCCGGTGCCATGGACCTTCTTGCCCGCTGTCGCCTCGATGATTTCCTGACCGAATTTGCGCATCAGGATCGCGCGTTTCCCGAGTTCCGGCTTTTCCTTGATCACTTCGAAGATGTTGCGCTTTTCCGCCGGCGCACCGAAGCCGAACAACAGGTCCGGCGCCGCCAGATGGAAAAAATGCAGCACATGGGACTGCATCACCTGGCCGTAATGCATCAGCCGGCGCATCTTTTCCGCCGTCGGCGTGAGCTGGTCGACCCCGGCGATCATGTCCATCGCCTTGGCCGCTGCCAGATGATGGCTGACCGGGCAGATGCCGCACAGCCGCTGCACGATCACCGGCACTTCCCACATGAGCCGGCCCCGGATGAACCGCTCGAAGCCGCGGAACTCGACGATATGCAGCCGTGCCTCGTCGACCTCGTTGTTCTCGTCGAGGTGAATGGTCACCTTGCCATGGCCCTCCACACGGGTAACAGGCGAGATCTCGATCAGTCTGGGTTCGCTCATGTCAGCCTCGCGCCTCAGTCGAATTTGATCATTTCGCGCTCGAAGCCCCGGAACTTCCCGGTCAGCAGCTTGGAGAGCGTATCGAAAATGATGTCGCCGCCCGGCGCGCAGCCCGGGATCTGGTAGTCGATCCTGACCACGTCCGAACACGGATAGACCTCGTCCAGCAACAATGGCAGGGCCGGGTCATTGGGCACGTTGTGGGTCGTGTTGCGGATGTATTTGCCGGTGATATAGGCTTCATCCAGGCACTCCCTGAGCGGCGCGTCCGAATGCATGATCGCGTTGCGCATCGCCGGCAGGCCGCCCATGATGGCGCATTGGCCCAAAGCGATCAGCACGTCGCAATTGCGCCGGAAGTCCTGCAGCACATGCACGTTCTCCTCGTTGCAGCAGCCACCCTCGATGAGGCCGATATCGCAGCGCGTGGTGAAGCGCTTCTTGTCGGTCAGCGGCGACCGGTCGACATCCACGAGCTGCATCAGGTCGATCAGCCGCTCGTCGATGTCGAGGATCGCCATGTGACAACCGAAGCAACCGGCCAGGGACGCGGTTGCGATACGGGCCTTGGGAAGCGTGCTCATTTGCGCTTCTCCTCGATCTCGTGACCGATCAGACCCTTGTCGAACTCCCGCTCGCCGATCGGAGTAACGAAGCCGACCCGCTTGCGGATGATGCAGCCGACCGGACAGACCTCCGATGAAATCGCGTGATCCGTAACCTCCGCATCCGTGTCGGCGAGATTCTCTCCATTGACCGCGACGCGCCGGTGAATGCCGCGTCCGACATAGCCGAAGATGCCCTTGCCATCGACATCCTGGGAGGCGCGGATGCAGCGCCCGCAACTGATGCAGCGGTTGGTGTCCAGCGCGATGTCCGGATGCGAGGCATCCAGCGGCCGGCACGGTTCCAGATAGGGAAACCGTGTGGTCTCGGTCATGTCGAGGCGGTAGGCCATGGCCTGCAATTCGCAATTGCCGCTCGCCTCGCAGATCGGGCACAGGTGATTGCCCTCGTGGAACAGCATTTCGACCAGGTCCCGGCGCATCTTGGTGAGACCGGGGGTCTCGTTCTCAACCGCCTGGCCCGGTGCCGCCGGCTGGGTGCAAGCGGCAACGCTGCGCCCGCCCGCCTTCACGGTGCAGACCCGGCAGCTCCCCTGATGGCGCAATCCCTCGTGGTCGCACAGACGCGGAATATAGACCCCGGCCTCGTCGGCGGCTTCCATGATCGTTTCACCCGCATAGGCGGTGACCTCGACCCCGTCGATGGTGAAGGAGAAGCCGGTCTCTTTGCGCGTGCCGCTCATTGGGTAAAATCCCTGTCGAAAATATAGGACCGGCGCTTGGCGATCTTGCGCGCGCCGTCAATGGCCGACTGGATGTCGAAACTGTCCCGGATGCCGTCCTTGTTCGGCTTGGTCATGGCCGAATAGACCAGCGGAAAGTTCTGCAGGGTCGACAGGATCGGATTGGGCGACGTCATGCCCAGGCCGCAGCGGCTGGTCTCGATGATCGTGCCGGAAAGGTCCTTCAGGTAGTCGATGTCTTCCGGATTGGCGAGTCCCTTGCGGAACTTCGCGATCGCCTTCTGCAGGAAGACGTTGCCGACACGGCACGGCGTGCAGTAGCCGCAGCTCTCATGCACAAAGAAGGACATGTAGTATTCGACGATTTCCAGGATGTTGCGCTGGCCGTTGAAGACGATGATCGCGCCGCCTGTGGCCAGATCGTCGAAGGTGAGCCTGCGGTCGAAACTGTCTCTTGCGATCATCGCCCCGCTCGGGCCGCCGACCTGCACGGCTGCCGCATCACCGCCCCCGGCCATGTCGAGGACCTCCCGCACACTGTGCCCGTAGGCAAGCTCGTAGATGCCGGGGTTGAGGCAGTCGCCGCAAATGGAAAACAGCTTGGTGCCGTGAGACCCCTCCGTACCCATGGCATGGAACCACGCCGCGCCCTTGTCGACAATGCGCGCGGCGTGGCAGAAGGTTTCCACGTTGTTGACCACCGTCGGGTGACCGAGATAACCCCGGTTGACCGGAAACGGCGGGCGCGTCTTGGGTTCGCCCGGCAGGCCTTCGCAGGAACTGATGAGCGCGCCTTCCTCGCCGCAGATATAGGCCCCGGCACCGAGTTGCAGGCGAATGTCGAAATCAAACCCCTTGACACCTAGAATGCCCTTGCCGAGCAGGCCGCGCCGCCGGCGCTCCTCGAGCACCTGCTCCAGCAGGTCCCGCAGATAGACATATTCGCCGCGCAGATAAAGGATGCCGTCGCTTGCCCCGACCGCCCTGGCGGCGATGGTCATGCCCTCGATCAGGAGGTTAGGCCGTTCCGTCAGGAGCACACGGTCCTTGAACGTTCCTGGCTCGCCTTCATCCGCATTGCAGATCACGAACCGTTTTTCCGCGCGCTCGGCTGCTGCGAACCGCCATTTGCGGCCGGTGGTGAAACCGGCGCCGCCGCAGCCGCGCAACCCGCTGTCCTCGATGGCCGAGACGATCAGGGCGGGCGTCATCCGCACCGCCTTTTCCAGTCCCGCCTCTGCCGGCACAGGTCCGAGCAGCACCTCGCCGGCGTGCCGGATGTTATTGTCGACCATGCGGCTTGCCTGCTCATGCGGCGTCAGGGTGTCGAACCGCGCGCTGACAAGCTGCTCCGGCCCGGTTCCGGCCTTGAGGGCCTCGGCCGCAGACCGGGCCGTTTCCGGGGTCAACCGTGTCAGGACCACGTCGTTCACCATCGCGGCGGGGGCCTGGTCGCACATGCCGATGCAAGGCGTGTATTCCAGCGAGAAGGCACCGTCGGCGGAGGTCTCGCCGATCCGGATGCCCAGCACCTCTTCGAAGACCGCCGCGACCTGGTCCACCCCGGCAAACCGGTCGACGATGTCGTCGCACAGGCGGATGATGACCCGGCCTTTCGGCGTCAGCGACAGGAACGAATAGAAGCTCGCGACACCTTCCACCTCGATGCGGGTCAGGCCGGTTTCCTCGGCAACCATGTCCATGATCGACGGCGCGATGCAGCGGTAGCGATCCTGAACCTCCCGGAGAATATCGAGCATCCGGTGCCTGTCATTGCCGAAGGCAGCACAGATTGCCGCGATCTCCTCGGCCGGAGGCGCCGCGACCGGACAGGCCGTCGTGCTCACACCGCTGGTCTCCCTGCAGCCGTCCTCCATTGCCTCTCCCTCTCAGCCTGCGGGACCGCATCGCTCCGGTTCCCAAATCGATTTGACCATCGACCCTGGTGGCTTTCCATCATGCAGCCGGTTCAGGACACACCTGTGAAAAAGCCCGATGCCCCGCAGGCTCCCAGAGTTGCGGCATGCCGTCCTTGAGCCATGTCAACATGCCTGAAATCAACGCAGACGCCAGGAACTGAAAGCTTCGGCACGCCCTCCCCCTTCCCTGATCAAGTCAGGGATGACTGCGGAGTGAACTGGCACCGCTGCATCCTCTCCCTCGGCAGTCATCCCCGGCAAGCGCAGCGCGACCGGGGATCCAATCGTTTCCAGAGCGGGTCGGGCGGAGTGCTGTCTCTGCGGTACAGACTATTCCAGCTTCCACAACCCAGTGGTGAGGTGGAATGGATGCCCGATCAAGTCGGGGATGACCGCGGAGTGAAATGACACTGCGGCGTGCCTTCCTCCCGCAGTCATCTTCGGCAAACGCAGCGCAACCGGAAAGCCGATCCAACCATCCGTGACCCGACTGTTATCGGTTCAGATCCTGATACAGGTCCCTCCAATCAGGATTGAACGCCTCGATCGCCTGTACCTTCCACTCACGTGACCAGCGCTTCAACCGCTTCTCGCGGGCGATTGCCGCGTCGGGTGTGTCGAAGGTTTCATAGTAAACCAGCAAGGTGACATCGTAACGCCGGGTGAACCGGCTCCCGGTCTTTTCCTTGTGTTGAAAGACCCGTCGAACCAGATCGTTGGTTACACCGGTATAAAGTGTCCCTCGGCGACGGCTGGCAAGAATGTAGACGAAAAACGCCATACCGTTTTGTGACGTGGATTGGATCCCTGATCAAGTCAGGGATGACTGCGGAGTGAAATGGCACCGCTGCATCCTCTCCCCCGGCAGTCATCCCCGGCAAGCGCAGCGCGACCGGGGATCCAATCGTTTCCAGAGCGGGTCAGGCGGAATGCTGTCTCTGCGGTACAGACTATTCCAGCTTCCACAACCCAGTGGTGAGGTGGAATGGATCCCCGATCAAGTCGGGGATGACCGCGGAGTGAAATGACACTGCGGCGTGCCTTCCTCCCGCAGTCATCTTCGGGCGCGCTGCATCGCCGCAATCACGGCCTGCCCCAGCGCCAGGCCGCCATCATTGGCGGGAATCCTGGTGTGATTGAGGACCCTGAAGCCATCCGAAGTCAGCCTTGCCGTCACACCGTCGCGCAAAAGGACGTTCTGGAAGACACCTCCGGAGAGCGCGACAGTGTCCGACGCCGCCGCCCCCGCACCGGCAAGCGCACTTGCCAGGGCGTCGATCAGCCCGAGGTGGAACCGGGCTGAAATCTGCGCCGCCGGTAGGCCGCCGCGCAGATCCGCGATCAGCGCTCGCCAGAACGGTTCGAGGCCCGTTTCGGTGGCACCGGAGCTGGAGAGAGCGAGCGGGTATCCCTCTCCCGCGTCCGGCAGACGGCGGGCAAGGTTTTCCAGTCGCATCGCCGCCTCGCCCTCGAAACTCTGCCGGTCGAAGCTGATGCCGGTTGCAGCGGCAACCGCGTCGAACAGCCGTCCTGCAGAAGAGGACATCGGGGCGTTGACACCCCGTTGGATCATTTGTTCAAGGACCGCCGCCTGCTTTTCCTCCAGAGCCGCAACCAGCCCCGTTCCGTCAAGATGTGCGCGATAGGCGGGCCCGAAGACTGCGTGCAGATGGGCGACAAGATTGCGCCAGGGTTCGCGGATCGCGGCCGCGCCGCCCGGCAGCGGCACGGGCGGAAGATGCGCGACCCGGTCGGCATGGCTCAGGCCGCCTGCCAGCACCTCGCCGCCCCAGATCGTGCCATCCGTGCCCCAGCCCAGTCCGTCGAGCACCATGGCAAAACACCTGCCTGCGGCCGAAAGCCCATGACCCTGTTCTGCCAGACAGGCCGCCATATGGGCATGATGATGCTGAACCGGCACCAGCGCCGCCCCATAGCGGCGGGCGAGCTGCGCGCCATGCCCCGCCGACAAAAATTGCGGATGACAGTCGACCGCAATCAGCTCGGGCCGGAACTGATGCAGATCGAGATAAAAGTCGATGAGACGCTTGTAGTCGGCGAAGGTCGGCGCGTTTTGCAGGTCTCCGATGTGCTGGGACAGGATGGCATTTGCACCGTCCAGAAGACAGAATGTGGATTTGAGCTCACCGCCCATGGCAAGGACCTTCGGAGCGGTCTCGAAGGAGGCATCCAGACGGACCGGCGCCGGCGCAAGACCGCGTGCCCGCCGCAGCACCGCCGGCCCGGCACGGTCCAGCCGCACGACGCTGTCGTCCAGCCGGTTGACGACCTCGCGGTCATGCATCAGGAACCCGTCGACGATCCCGGAAAGATTTCTTCGCGCCGCCGCATTGTCTGTCTCCTGCGGGTTATCCGAGAGATTTCCGGACGTCAGCACGATCGGTCCATCGAGCTCTGCCATCAGCAGGTGATGCAGCGGCGTGTTGGGCAGCATGAAGCCGAGCCGGTCAAACGCACCGGCGACACCGTCCGCCAGCACCTCGCCGGATTTTTCCAGCAGCACGATGGCAGCAGCCGGACTCGCGAGCAGCTCGCTTTCCGCGCCGATGACGCGGGCAAACCGGCGGATCTGGCCGAGATCCCGCGCCATCAGGGCCAGCGGCTTGCCGGGACGCTGCTTGCGCCGGCGCAGCTCCGCGACCGCCGCCGCATTGTTTGCATGCACCGCGATCTGAAACCCGCCCAGCCCCTTCACGGCGAGGATGACACCGGCTTTCAACCGCTCCGCTGCATGCAGAACCGGGTCGCCGGGCAGTTCCCCTCCGCCTGCCTCCTCGAACCACAGGCGCGGGCCGCAGACTGGACAGGCAACCGGCTGGGCATGAAAACGCCTGTCCGCCGGATCGTCATATTCCGCCCGGCAGGCCGCGCACATCCCGAACATCGCCATCGACGTTGACGCCCGGTCGTAGGGAATGTGCCGCAGGATCGACAGCCGCGGTCCGCAGTGCGTGCAATTGGTGAAAGGGTAGCGGTAACGCCGGTCCGCGGGATTTCGTATGTCCGCCAGGCATTCCGGACACGTCGCGGCATCCGGCACGACCCCGGTCCTGATCGTGCCCTCACGACTTTCCAGGATGCGGAAAGTTTGCGGGTCAACGTTATCCGCCGCGTCGGCGACATCGATCGCGTCTATTCGGGCAAGGACTGGCTTCCGGCTCCGAAGCTTGTCGAGAAGAGAGGCAAGTTTTTCCGGCGACCCGTGGACCTCGATCAGGACACCGGCGCCGTCATTGAACACATGTCCGGAAAGATCGAGTTCCGCTGCAAGCTGCCAGACAAACGGCCGGAAGCCGACACCCTGGACAAGCCCGCTGACGCGAATGAATTTACCTGTCCTGATCGTGCCGGCCCCTGTCATGCGTCGTTCAAGTTCACTGGTATCTGCATGGATTGAATGACAAACGAACGGCAACGTCCAATCCAAAAAGGATTGTTGCTCCCTTATACCAACCTCAACAAACAAGAACCCATCTGATGGCACTGTTCCTGTTTGCCGGCCGGGCGCGTTGCGCAGGACGGCCTGGTTGGCCGTTCAAGCGGTGCAACGCCGTCCGGCGGGCCGGAACAGGCCACCGAAGGCCGTGTCTGGAGACAGTTCCGCGGCGTCGAAGGTCTTGGACGATAACCCATATCACCCTGCGACCTGCTTCTTGCTGAACAGTCTCCAGACACGGTCAGATGGGTTCTTATTTGTTGAAGTTGATATTACATGCTGGCGTCGGCGAGGTTCAAGGCAGGAAGGTTCACGCGCTGTCCCGGCCTCGAGCCGGGACCAACACGGAAAGACCCCGGCTCAAGGCCGGGGAGGCCAGGTTTCAGAACGTCCGGAAGACCCATCCGGGCGCCGAAGCGCCCGGACAGGATGACAGCAGTGTCACCGCAGGGGTTGCTGGCCGAAGCTGTTGATGGTCTCCAGCCGTTCCAGATTGACGATGGCCGAAAGCATCAGCCGGTCCTGGCTCCAGTCCGCGGGTTTCTGGATCGCCAAAGCGGTCAGGAAGATGACGGCAATCATCGGCAGAACGGCAAGCAGCGTCATGCCCCGGTGCGGACGGATCCTGTTTGTCTCCAGCAAAGCTTCCACGCGCCGGCGCAGTTTCTGTCCCGGTGAGCGGCGCAACAGCCGGTCCTGCACTTCGAGCAGCGCAACGGCGGCGATGCCGTTCGACCGGTCCCCGCCTGTCTGATGGCCGCGTTTTCGCAGCCCCGCCTGGGCGGCGCGCAGCAGGCACATGCAGTAGGACCTCAGGTCCACATGCGCCTTTTCCGCGACCCTTTGATCGCAGGCAAGTTCGCGCAGGCGTTCCACCTCGGATTTCCAGACATAGAAGAACGGGTTCCAGAAGAACAACGGGCGCAGCAGTTCCAGACCGATCTCCCAGGCGACATCCCCCTGGCGAAGGTGCTGCAGCTCGTGTTTCACCACAAGCTTCAGGTCCTCCGGTTCTCCCAGAAGATCCGACGGGATGACCACATAGTGGTTCAACAGACCGCGCGCGGAAAACGGCACCAGGGCGTGGTCCGACAGCAGCAGCCGGACGCGTCCGTTGCGCCGCCAGTCATGGCACGTGGCCAGCATCCGGTAGAGGCGGACAAAGCTGGTGACCAGTTTGACGCTGAACCAGGCGAACCCGGCCAACAGTCCCAGAGCGAGGCCCGTTCCGACCCCCGGCGCCAGGGTCAGGACGCTTTCGCTCAGCCGCGCCCGAAACCCGAGCAGCGCCTGAAAATCCTCTGCCGGGATGGCAATGCCGCCGCGCAGGTATTGCGACACGGCATAGTCGGCCAGATTGACCGACAGGATCGCCGGAACCATCTGCTGTGACAGCATGTGCTGATAGGCGGCGGCAGCGATCGGCGACAGAAGTATGATGGCAAACAGCCCGTTCAGGAGGCCAAGCTGGACCGGGAAGTCGAGCTTGTTTCCGAAACGGGCCATCATCAGCTTGGCGCTTACCCACACCAGCGTGGCGATGGCAAGCGTGATGTTCAGATCGATGTAAACATCGAAGACCTGGCTAACTGGCGTCATCTGTCCTCCTCCTGTCCAGCAACGCTCTAATTTCCTCCAGATCGTCTCCCGAAAGCTCGTATTCGTCGACAAGACGGGCCACCAGCGACGCCGGTGTTCCGTCAAACAGCTTGTCCGACAGGTTTCGGATAGAACGGGACTGGTAGGTATCGCGGGTCAGCCGAGGGCTATAAATGAATGTCTTGCCTTCTTTCCGGCTGTCAACAAAGCCCTTCTCATCCAGAATCCGCATGATGGTGGCACAAGAGGTGTAAGCAAGTTTGCGCTCGGGTGGCAGCGTCGCCAGTATGTCCCGAACGGAGCCTTCACCGAGTTTCCAGAGTTCGGTCATGAACTCCAGTTCGACTTCGGTCAAAAACTCGTTGCTCTTCCGCTTTCTCATTACAGGTCTGTGCTCATTTCGGATTGGTTGGGGCTTACACCGTCCATTGTTGCACCATCGTACCGGGAATTACTATTGTTTTAGTCAGTGAACGGGGTCGCATCCTGATGACCGCCGTCGTTGCAGATGGGAAGACCGGCGGGTGCATTCGCCCCCCCGGGCTCCGGTGTCACACCTTCCAGAAACAGAACGCCCCCCAGCCCACGCTCAGGACCAGCGGCCACCACAGCGGGTTGCCCATCAGACCGAGCCACGCCAGGAAGATATAGGCCGCGCCGAGCAGAGTGATGAACAGGCGGTCGCCACGCGTTGTGGTCAGCCCCAGGACACCCCGGCGGGGATGACCACCGGGAAACCTGAGTTCAACAGCGATCAGAACCCCTATCGAGGAAAAGATGCCGACGAACAGAAGCGCCGTCGGCCAGGTCCAGGCCATCCAGCTCAGCATCACACCCTCCCCAGGGCAAAGCCCTTGGCAATGTAGTTGCGGACGAAATAGATGACGATCGCGCCGGGAATGATGGTCAAGGTCCCGGCTGCCGCCAGAAGGCCCAGCTCATAGCCGGCCGACGACGCGGTCCGGGTCATCACGGCGGCGATGGGTTTGGCGGCGACCGCCGTCAGTGTCTTGGCGAGCAGCAGTTCCACCCAGGAGAACATGAAGCAGAAGAACGCGGCCACACCCACGCCCGACTTGATCGCCGGCAGGAAGATCGTCGTGAAGAAGCGCGGGAAGGAATAGCCGTCCACATAGGCGGTCTCGTCCAGTTCCTTCGGCACACCGCTCATGAAGCCTTCCAGGATCCACACCGCCAGCGGCACATTGAACAGGCAATGCGCCAGCGCGACGGCCAGATGGGTGTCGAACAGGCCGACCGCCGAATAGAGCTGGAAGAACGGCAGCGCGAACACGGCCGCCGGGGCCATGCGGTTGGTCAGCAGCCAGAAGAACAGGTGCTTGTCGCCTATGAAGGAATAGCGCGAGAAGGCATAGGCCGCCGGCAGCGCGACCAGGACCGAAATCACCGTGTTCAAGGTCACGTAGAAGATCGAGTTGATATAGCCCCAGTACCAGGTCGGGTCCGTGAAGATCTCGATGTAGTTGGCCAGCGTCCAGGTCTGCGGGAACAGGGTGAACCCGGCCAGGATCTCGTTGGTGGTCTTGAAACTCATCGCGACGAGCCAGTAGATCGGCAGCATCAGGAAGAGGATGTAAAGTGCGGGCACCAGGCTCTTGACGCGCATGACGGTTCTCTCCCTAAGCCTTGTTGTCGTTCATCGTCATCAGCGTATAGAACAGCCAGGAGGCCAGCAGCGTGATGGCGAAATAGATGAGGGACATGGCGGCTGCCGGTCCGAGGTCGAACTGACCCAGGGCGATCTTCACCAGATCGATCGACAGCAGCGTGGTTGAATTGCCCGGCCCGCCGCCGGTCAGCACGAACGGTTCGGTGTAGATGTTGAAGCTGTCCATGAAGCGCAGCAGCACGGCGATGGTCAGCACCGTCTTCATCTTCGGCAACTGGATGAAACGGAACACGGCCCAGTTGGAGGCCCCGTCGATTTCCGCGGCCTGGTAGTAGGCGTTCGGAATCGACACCAGGCCGGCATAGGCCAGCAGCACCACCAGCGAGGTCCAGTGCCAGACATCCATGACGATGATCGTCACCCAGGCCGCCACCGGATCCTGGGTCATGTCGTAGGAAATGCCCAGCGTGTGGTTCATGAAATAGCCCAGCAGACCGATATCCGGCAGGGTGAAGATGTTCCACATGGCGCCGACCACGTTCCAGGGGATCAGCATCGGCAATGCCATGGTGATCAGGCAGAACGGCACCCAGAACCCTTGCCGGGGCATGGCGAGCGCGATGGCGACGCCGAGCGGAACCTCGATGATCAGGATCATCACCGTGAAAAAGAGCTGCCGGCCGAGCGCGGCATGGAACCGCTCGGAACGCAGGATCTGTTCAAACCAGCCAAGGCCTTCCCAGAAGAACAGGTTGTCGCCGAAGGTTTCCTGGACGGAGTAGTTCACCACGGTCATCATCGGAATGAGCGCGTTGAAGGCGACCAGCAGAAGAACCGGCAGGACGAACAGCCAGGCCCGTTGATTTTGTTTCTTCATCAGGCACCCCCTCCCGGTGTGCTTGCCAGCCAGCCGTCCATGTAGAGCCGGGTCTGGGAGCGTTTGAATTCAAGCGTGACGGCATCGCCCGCGTTCGGAGCCTCGCCTTCCAGGATTGCATGCACGCGCTGATCGAATGCGATCGCCTCGACCACCTTGTGGCGGCCGACATCGGACACCTTCCTGACGGTGGCGGGGACCCCCGGGCCGTTGCCGGAGATCGAAACGAATTCCGGCCGGATGCCGACTTCGGCCCTGCCCTCGACTGCCTTTGCGAGCGGGCCTTCGAGATCCAGTTCCTTGTCGCCGAAAAAGGCGACCCCGCCCCTGACGTCACATGGCAGCACGTTCATGCCCGGCGAGCCGATGAAATGGCCCACAAAAGTGTGCGCGGGACGCTCGAACAGGTCGACCGGCGTGCCGATCTGGACCACTTCCCCATCCTGCATCACGACGACCTGATCGGCGAATGTGAGCGCCTCGGTCTGGTCGTGGGTGACGTAGATCATGGTCGCCTTGACCCGCTGGTGCAGCTCCTTCAGCTTGGAGCGCAGTTTCCATTTCAGGTGCGGATCGATCACGGTCAGCGGCTCGTCGAACATCACCACATTGACGTCCTCGCGCACCAGGCCGCGCCCCATGGAGATCTTCTGCTTGTTGTCCGGGGACAGGTTCGCCGCCCGGGTCTTCAGCATGTCGGAAACTTCCAGCATCTCGGCGATGGCCATCACCCGCTGCCGGACGATGTCCTCGTCCCGGCCGCGATTGCGCAGCGGAAACGCCAGATTGTCGTAGACCGTCATGGTGTCGTAGATGACCGGGAACTGGAACACCTGCGCGATGTTGCGCCTGGCCGGCGGCAGCGCGGTCACATCCTGGTCGTCGAACAGGATCCTGCCTTCGGAGGGCACCAGCAGGCCGGAGATGATGTTGAGCAGCGTGGACTTGCCGCAGCCGGACGGCCCCAGCAGCGCGTAGGCGCCGCCGTCTTCCCAGGTCAGATCGATCTTCTTGAGGGCATAGTCGTCATCGCCTCGCGGGTCCGGGCGGTAGCTGTGACGCAGATTGGAGAGCTTGATTTGTGCCATGGTTTTGTCTCCTCAGGCCGCCAGTTCGCCGTTGGGTGCAAAGAAGAAACAGTGGCTCGGATCCAGATAGAAACTGTGGGTCTCGCCGACGAGGTAGGGGTGCACGCCCGGTGACAGCGACACCCAGGACTGACCCTGCATGTCGAAATGGGCGCTGCTTTCCGATCCGCTGAGTTCTGTCACCAGCACATGGCCCTCGAGCCGCACACTGTGACGGGCGCTTTCCACCGGCATCACGTGATGCGGCCGGATTGCAATCGTATAGGCGCCGTCGCGCAGGTTCGCGGCGGCTCCGGTCAGGGTCCAGCGAACATCCTCGTTGAGAACGAGCGTCTCGCCCGTCTTGGTCACCGGCGCGGTGTTGATCGGCGGGTTGGAGAACACCCTGGCCGCATCAAGGTCTTTCGGGTTGCGGTAGATCTCGGCAGTCGGTCCGAACTGGACCACGTTGCCGTCGTTCATCAGCGCCGTGCGTCCGCCCAGCAGAAGCGCCTCTTCGGGCTCCGACGTCGCGTAGACGACAACCGCGCCACGGCCGGCGAACAATTCGGGCAACTGGTCGCGCAATTCCTCGCGCAGCTTGTAGTCGAGATTGGCAAGCGGCTCGTCCAGGAAAACCGCATCGCTTTCCTTGACGATGGCGCGGGCAAGCGCTGTGCGCTGCTGCTGACCGCCGGACAATTCGTGCGGCTTGCGGTCCAGAAACGGCTTCAGCTTCAGGATATCGGCAGCCTCTTCCACGCGGCCTTCGATCTCCGACCTGGCAACGCCGCCGATTTTCAGCGGCGAGGCGATGTTGTCGAACACCGACATGTGCGGATAGTTGACGAAGAACTGGTGCACCAGACTGATGTTGCGTTTCTGCGCCGACAGGCGTGACACGTCCTTGCCGTTCAGGAGGATCTGCCCGGAGGCCAGGCTGTCGAGACCGGCCATCAGCTTGATCAGCGAGGTCTTTCCCGAGCCGGTTTCCCCGAGCAGAACGTTGAACTGGCCGGTTTCCAGCGTCAGACTCGTTTCCTTGACATGGGTAATGCCGGACACGCGTTTGCTGACGTTTTTGAGTTCTAGTGACATCTGTTTCTCGTCCGCGTCCGGCTGGGCCGTGAGCGCACCCTGGTGCGGTCCCGGCCTGTCTCTTTCGGATCGGTAAGGGACCGGGGACGTGCCCCGGTCCGGTTTTGCGGGTCATGGGGCCAGCGCCGCGCGGGGTCATGCGACCTTGCGAGGCTCTGCTGTGTTGAGATCGATCAGCTTGCGGACACCCGGTCACCCGGGTGTCCGCCGGTCCGAGGCTTAGTTTTTCGCCCAGCGGGCAACAAGCTCGTCATAGTTGACGGTCTCGCCCTGGGGCTTCTCGTTGTCGAGCTTGGCCTTCGGAGCACCCGGCTTGTCGAGCCACTCCTGCGGGTCCGATTCCTCGTTCAGACGCGGACCGCAGCCGCCGTAGACGTTGGCGCGTTCGTCGGCCTGCTGCATGCGGGCCATGACGATGTCCATTTCTTCCGCCAGACGGTCCATGGCTTCCTGCGGCGTGAACGCGCCGGAGTTCACGTCACCGATCTGCTGCCACCAGATCTGGGCCAGCTTCGGATAGTCCGGAACGTTGACGCCGGTCGGGGACCAGGCCACCCGGTCCGGGGACCGGTAGAACTCGACCAGACCGCCGAGTTTCGGAGCGCGTTCGGAGAACGACTCGTGGTTGACCGTGCTGTCGCGGATGAAGGTCAGACCGACATGGCTCTTCTTGGTGTCGACCGTCTTGGAGACGACGAACTGGGCGTAGAGCCAGGCGGCTTTCGCGCGGTCTTCCGGGGTGGATTTCAGGATGGTCCAGGATCCAACGTCCTGATAACCGACCTTCTGGCCTTCTTCCCAGTAGGGACCGTGCGGGCTCGGCGCCATGCGCCACAGCGGCGTGCCCTCGTCATCCACGGTGTTGTTGCCTTCGGACTTCGGCTTCACCATGTCCGCCGTGAAGGCGGTGTACCAGAAGATCTGCTGGGCGACATTGCCCTGGCTGAGGGCCGGCAGGGACTGGTAGAAGTCGAAGCTGGCGGCACCGGGAGGTGCGAAGTTGCGCAGCCACTCGTCCCACTTGCGGATCGCGTAGACCGCGGCCGGACCGTTGGCGGCACCGCCACGGGAGACGGATGCACCCACCGGGTTGCACGTGTCCGCTTCCATGCGGATGCCCCATTCGTCGACCGGGATGCCGTTCGGCTCGCCCTTGTCGCCGGCACCGGCCATGGACAGCCAGGCATCGGTCATGCGCCAGCCGAGATCCGGTGCACGCTTGCCGTAGTCCATGTGACCGAAGATCGGCACGCCGTCGACTTCCTTCACGTCGTTGGTGAAGAATTCGGCGATGTCCTCATAGGCCGACCAGTTGACCGGAACGCCCAGGTCATAGCCGTATTTGTCCTTGAAGGCCGTCTTCAGGTCTTCCCGGTCGAACCAGTCCTTGCGGAACCAGTAGAGGTTCGCGAACTGCTGGTCGGGCAGCTGGTAGAGATCGCCATCCGGACCTGTCGTGAACTGGGTGCCCATGAAGTCGTCCAGGTCGAGACCCGGGTTGGTGACGTCCTTGGCAGCTCCGCCCATCCAGTCGGTCAGATTGTAGGCCAGCTGAAGGCGCGAATGGGTGCCGATCAGATCGCTGTCGTTGACATAGGCGTCATAGAGATTGCGCCCTGTCTGCATCTGGGTCTGGACGGCCTGAACCACTTCACCCTCACCGAGGATCTGGTGGTTGACCTTGATTCCGGTGATTTCCTCGAACGCCTTGGCCAGCACTTCCGACTCGTAGGAATGTGTCGGAATGCCTTCGGACAGGACGTTGACTTCCATGCCGGAGAACGGTTCTGCCGCCTTGATGAACCACTGCATTTCCGCAAGCTGATCATCTTTCGACAGAACGGACGGCTGGAATTCCTGGTCGATCCATTTCTGGGCCGCGGCTTCGTCGGCCAAAGCGGACCCTGCCCCCGCAAGCACAGCACCTGCTGCAACTGCGGAGAGTAGATACTTACGCATCTGTATCTCCTCCCATGAGATAATTTTCGCCGTGATTACCCGGCTGACCCTAGGAAGTCACACGGTTGCCATCATGTCAAACTAATTTTTTAGTAGATTATTGAATCTGCATGAAACATGTATAAGTGGTTGTAATATATAAAATTATTCCGCAATAGCCACGACGCGAAGCCAGCTTCCGACTGTCCCGATCCTGCGTTGGAAGGATCACAGTGTGGCATAAATTTGACACCTGAGGTAGCCCGAAATCCGGTTTCGGTTCTTTCAGTTCTTCTGAATCTGCCCCCGTTCAAGTTTCGTTTGCAGTGCAAAATGAAAAAAATCCACAAATCTCGCGGTGCAACACAAACCTGTCTTCGACATGGCACCGTGGTCTGCCGCCCGTCTCCCGCAGGACGCCGGGCGCCAGACCCGCGCGCAACACCAGCAGCAGCCCCGCCAGGGCATGTTGACGGAGGACCGGCACACCTTGACTGTGGAACGGAGGCCGGAAATATCCGGCAAAAACCACAACGGGAACGGGGTCTGACCATGGATGTTTCAACCGACGGACCGGTGCTTGTGACCGGCGCCACGGGCTATGTCGCCGGCTGGCTGGTCAAGGACCTGCTCGAAGCCGGCGTCACCGTGCACGCCGCCGTCCGCGACCCCGGGGCTGCCGCAAAGCTGGAGCACCTCGTCCGGATTGCCGACAAAGCCCCCGGCAACATCAGGTTCTTCGAGACCGACCTGTTGCAGCCCGGGTCCTATACGGAAGCCATGGCCGGCTGCTCGGTGGTGTTTCACACCGCCTCCCCCTTCGCCATCAGCGTTCGTGACCCGCGCCGGGAGCTGATAGATCCCGCCTTGACGGGCACACGCAACGTGCTTGAAAGCGCGGCGGCGACGGCAAGCGTCACGCGCGTTGTGGTGACCAGCTCCTGCGCGGCGATCTACACCGATGCGATCGATTGCGCGCGGGCACCGGGCGGCGTGCTGACCGAGGATATCTGGAACTCGACGGCATCCCTTTCCTATCAGCCCTACAGCTATTCCAAGACACTCGCCGAAAAGGAAGCCTGGAAGATCGCCGACGCGCAGGACCGCTTCAGGCTCGTCACCATCAACCCCTCCCTCGTCATCGGCCCCGCGCTGTCAAGCAAGCCGACCTCCGAGAGCTTTCGGATCGTGCGCCAGATGGGGGACGGCACCCTGAGGCAGGGCGCGCCGAAGCTCGGCCTTGGCGTGGTAGACGTGCGCGATGTCGCCAGCGCGCACCTGGCCGCCGCCTTCAGGGAGGACGCCGAAGGCCGGCATATCGTCTCCGGTCACAACACCAACCTTCTGGAACTCGGCAAGGTGCTGATCGAAAAATACGGCAGCCGCTACCCGGTGCCGCGCAAGTCGCTGCCGAAATGGGTGGTCTGGCTAGCCGGACCGGTCATGACCGGCATTTCGCGCAAGTTCGTCACAAACAATGTCGACGTGACATGGCGCGCGGACAATTCCAGAAGCAAACGCGCGCTCGGGGTGACCTACCGGCCGATGAAGGCCTCCATGGAGGACATGTTCCAGCAGATGATCGATGCGGGCGCATTCGGGAAATAGGCGCAGCGTGACAGCTGTGCTTGTCCATTGATCCAAACGCTGCCGGACAAACGTTTAAAGCGCGGTGCGCACGTGCCACAGCTCCGGGAACAGCTCGACCTCAAGCATGCGTTTGAGGTAGGAAACGCCGCCCGTGCCGCCGGTGCCGCGCTTGAACCCGATCACCCGTTCGACCGTGGTCACGTGATTGAAGCGCCATCGGCGGAAATAGTCTTCCAGATCAACCAGTTTTTCACCGACTTCGTAAAGCGCCCAATGGGCGGACGGGTCGCGGTAGACGGTCTGCCACAGGGCCATGATTTCAGGCACCTCTCCATGGGGTGCGGCGGACGGCGTGGCGGTGACGGCGTCCGGAACAGACAGGCCCTGCCGGCGGGCGAAGTCGAGCACCACCTGATAGAGGCTCTGTCTTGAAAGCTCCGCGTTCAGGAGCGCGACGGCTCCAGCATCGTGGGCATGCGGCTTGACCATGGCCGGATTGCGGTTGCCGAGCGTATATTCGATCAGGCGGTATTGCAGCGACTGGAAACCGGAGGACATGCCCAGCGCGTCGCGGAACTGCGTGTAGTCGCTCGGTGTCATCGTCCTGAGCACATCCCAGGCTGAATTCAGTTGCTCCATGATGCGGCTGACGCGGGCAAGCAACTTCATCGCCTGAGGCATGTGGTCCTGCCCGATCGCGTCACGGGCGCCATTCAGTTCATGAAGCATGAGCTTCATCCAAAGTTCCGAAGTCTGGTGCTGGATGATGAAGAGCAGTTCGTCCGGAGCACCGGACAGCGGCGCCTGCGCCGTCAATATCCTGTCCAGACCCAGATAGTCGCCATAGGACATCCGCTCCGAAAACTGCATTTCCGCACCTTCGGTTTCCGGATTGTAGGCACCGTCCCGACCGGACGCATCATCGCCGCTCATTGCGCGCTCCCTTAAGACCAATCGATGTTGACAGGGCACAAGCCCTGTCCGGGCTTCGCCGCGATCTATAGCGCCTTGGCACCGGATTCGGACAGGAGAGAATTCACGCCGTCAAACCGTCGTCCACTCGTTACCGGCATGCGCTGCCGGCATTACCTGCCGGCGGCACGCAGAATGGCACGGGCGGAAAAATCGTAGTGACTGCTGCCGGATTCGGACTTGCAGAAACTGCGATAGTCGATTTTGTCCCAGTTTCCGTCGCCCAGACGGCTGCGATAGATCCCGACATTCGCCGGCGTGATCGGTGACATCTTGAACAGGACATCGACGGTCACCTCGCCTTCGGCGTGCCGGAAATAATGGTCCCGCAGCATGACCATCGACCAGGCACCGGCAAAATAGTGCCCGCCGTGGGACATGGTCATTGCCGATTTCCCGACGGCGCTCATGCCGCGGCGCGACCAGTTCAGGCCCGCGAAGTAGATATCCTCACCGGCTGTCAGGTCCGCTTCGGCCGCGGCCCGGCTCGCGCCGATCGCAATGTCGTCATTCGCGGCCCAGACGGCATCGATCCGGGTTCGCGCAAGCACATTTCCAGTTTGCGCGTAAGCGATGTCCTCGCTCCAGGACACCGGGATCGCATGCAGCAGCCTCACGTCGGGATTGTCCGCGACCGCCCGCTGCATGCCCAGTTCCCGCTCCAGCCCCGCCGGCGTGCTGGCGTCACCGGTCAGAGCCAGCAGCCGGATGTCGCCGCCACCGGACCTGGACCGCCTGGCCTGATCGAACAGGCTGCTGGCCATTTCGTAGCCTGCGCTCTCGTTGTCCGGCACGATCGTGGCGATGACATTATGCAGGTCGATGTTCCGGCGTTCCAGAATGACCTTCTGCTTCGGTGTCAGCTTGTTCAGAAGAAACAGCACCTTGCTCGGTCGGCCTTCCAGCAGTTGCATCAGCCTGGCACCGGACTGGTTCTCGTTCACGAGAATAAAATAGTCCGGCAGATCCCCCTTCTCGAGGCGAAGGCTCAGGAGCTCCGCCATGGCGTAGGGTTCGCGATTCGCATAGAGGATTTCCAGATCGGCATTCAGGTCCCCGGCCGCCGCGGTCATCGTTTTAGAGACCTCGCCCCAGAAACCGGTGTCACTGCCCGGATTGATGAAAGTGACGCGAAAATCTGCTGCGTGAACCGCGTGAGAGGCAACGCAGAGCCATACCAGACAAACAATTCTGAAGATCATCGCGTTCCTTCGCCGCCAGGCCTCGTTACACCGGAACAAACCGCGGTTCCAGTTGCAGGCTCCAATGCCGGTGATCATAGCCGTTCCAAGGTATACAGTCTGTTGCCGCTGGAGGTTCATTAGTATTTTTAACGATACGAATTCGAGCCACCGACCCATTGGCGTGAATGACTTCCGCCGGCGGCGTGGTGGTCCGGGCCTTGAATCCAGCTCCTCGGCTGCTTCAGCCGGGGAGCACGTCAGCCCGCGCGAGACCAAGCCAGGTTGCATCGCCGCCTAACCCTGAAATACCAGAAATCCGTCTTTCTCCCTACCGAATGAACAAATAGATGGCAGGGTGCTTAACCGACCTCCACCGGGATCGGGAGGCTTTGTTTCTTTTTTTAGTTTGTGGCCGCGCCCGGAAGGACAAATTGCGGGCGCCTGTTGAGGCAAGGCTGCCTATAGAAAGACGTGGTGCAGCCCAGCATTTTATGAAAGCCTGATCCCGCGTTCAGGAACGGCAGTCGATCAGGATCCAGAAATGTCCATTCAGGCAAGCATTTACCACCTCACACACTACCGCTACGACCGGCCGGTAACCCTGAGCCCACAGATCATTCGCCTTCGACCGGCGCCCCACAGCCGCACACGGGTGCTGTCGCACTCGCTGAAGGTTTCGCCGTCCGGCCACTTCGTCAACCATCAGCAGGACCCTTACGGCAATTGGCTGGCCCGCTTTGTCTTCCACGAGCCGGTCCGCGAGTTCAAGATCGAGGTGGATCTGGTCGCCGACATGACCGTCTACAATCCCTTCGATTTCTTCGTCGAGGAAAGCGCCGAGGAATGGCCCTTCGACTATCCCGACGAACTGCGCGAGGACCTGCAGATCTACCGGCGCCTTGACCCGACCGGGCCGCGCATGAAGGCTTTCCTGGAGACCGTTCCGAAAGACAGAAAGCGGACCATCGACTTCATCGTCGAACTGAATGCTCTCGTGTCGCGGGCGGTCGGCTATGTCATCCGCATGGAACCGGGTGTCCAGACCCCCGAGGAGACATTCGAGAAGGGCACCGGCTCGTGCCGCGATTCAAGCTGGTTGCTGGTCCAGGCACTGCGGCACCTGGGCTTTGCCTCCCGGTTCGTCTCCGGGTATCTCATTCAGTTGAAACCGGACCTGGAGGCGCTCGACGGTCCGTCCGGCACCGACCACGACTTCACCGACCTGCACGCCTGGGCGGAGGTCTATCTTCCCGGTGCGGGCTGGATCGGACTGGACCCGACCTCCGGCCTTCTCACCGGGGAAAGCCACATTCCGCTGGCCGCAACACCCCATTACATGAACGCCGCGCCGATTGCGGGCATGGCCAGCCACGCCGAAGTCGAATTCTCTTTCGACATGAAGATCGACCGCGTCGCCGAACACCCGCGCATCACCAAGCCGTTTTCCGACGAGGCCTGGACAGCGCTCAACCAGATGGGCGCGAAGGTGGACAGGATCCTGGCCCAGGAGGATGTCCGCCTGACTATGGGCGGCGAACCGACGTTCGTCTCCATCGATGACTTCGAGGCAGAGGAATGGAACACGGATGCCGTCGGCCCGACCAAGCGCGACAAGGCGGACGCCCTCATCCGCCGGCTGCGCAAGCGCTTTGCGCCGGGCGGTTTTCTCCACTATGGCCAGGGCAAATGGTATCCCGGAGAAACCCTGCCGCGCTGGACCTTCTCGCTGTTCTGGCGGCGGGATGAAAAGCCGATCTGGAATGACCCGGACCTGATCGCCGAGGAAGGCGGGGACACGGGGGCGGACGCGGCAAAGTCGGAAGCGTTGCTGCAGCAGATCGCCCGGAAGCTGGATGTCGACCCGCAATATGTGGTTCCGGCCTTCGAGGATCCGGCCGTCTGGTTGGTCAAGGAGGCCAGCCTGCCGGAGAATGTCACCCCGGACAATTCCGAACTGGAAGATGCCGAGGCCCGTCACAGGATCGCGCGGGTGTTCGATCGCGGGCTGACCAAACCATCGGGCCACGTCCTGCCTATTCAGCGCTGGCAGGCCAGGGCCTCCGGCCCGAACTGGCGCTCCGAAAACTGGAAACTGCGGCGCGAGGCGCTGTTTCTGGTTCCCGGCGACAGTCCCGTCGGATACCGCATCCCGCTGGAATCGCTGCCGCATGTGCCTCCGGCGCAATATCCCTACACGAATATCGCCGACCCGACGGTTCCCAGGCAGCCGCTGCCGGAGTTCCCCGCAGGGCAGCCCACCGAACGCCCCGCACCCGAACACCCAGGACCCGGGCGCCCCCAGGGCGTTGCCAGCTTCACCGCGAGCGGGCCTCAGCAGGACCGGCGCGAACAGACGCTGCCGGACGGGGAAATCGGTGACGCCACCGTGCGCACCGCCCTGTCCGTGGAACCCCGGGACGGGCGCCTGTGCATTTTCATGCCGCCGGTGGAGGCAATCGAGGACTACCTGGAACTCATCGCCGCAGCGGAGGCCGCCGCCGCCGACCTCGGGCTTCCGGTGCATATCGAGGGCTACCCGCCCCCGCCCGACCCGCGCATGAATGTCATCCGGGTGGCGCCTGATCCCGGTGTCATCGAGGTCAACATCCACCCTGCGGCGAGCTGGAAGGAGTGTGCGGCGATCACCGAAGGCGTCTATGAGGACGCCCGCAACACCCGCCTCGGCGCCGAAAAATTCATGATCGACGGCAAGCACACCGGCACCGGCGGCGGCAACCACGTGGTCGTCGGCGGCGCAACCCCGCTCGACAGCCCGTTCCTGCGCCGCCCGGATCTGCTCCGCAGCCTGGTTCTGCAATGGCAGCGGCATCCCAGCCTGTCCTATCTGTTCTCGGGCCTGTTCATCGGCCCGACCTCCCAGGCCCCGCGCGTCGACGAGGCGCGGCATGACGGGCTTTATGAGCTTGAGGTCGCCCTGTCGCAGATCCCGCGGCCGGACGAGGGACCGCCCCCCTTTCCCTGGCTGGTCGACAGGCTGCTCCGCAACCTTCTGGTCAACGTCACCGGCAACACCCACCGCGCCGAGATCTGCATCGACAAGCTCTATTCGCCGGACGGGCCGACCGGCCGGCTGGGCCTCGTGGAATTCCGCGGCTTCGAGATGCCGCCCGACCCGCGCATGAGCCTTGCCCAGCAACTGCTGCTGCGCACGCTGGTCGCCCGGTTGTGGCAGCAGCCCCTGTCCGGCAACCTGACCCGCTGGGGCACTGCGCTGCATGACCGGTTCATGCTGCCCCATTATGTCTGGGCCGATTTTCTCGATGTCCTGCGCGATCTGGACCATCACGGTTTTTCCATGCGTCCGGACTGGTTCGAGGCCCAGGCTGAATTCCGCTTTCCGTTCTGCGGCGAAATCGAGGTCGAAGGCATTCACCTGGAATTGCGGCAGGCGCTGGAACCCTGGCATGTGCTGGGCGAAACCGGCGCCATCGGCGGCACGGTCCGTTACACCGACAGCTCCACCGAACGCCTGCAGGTCAAGCTCACCACCAGCGACCCGGAGCGATATGCCGTCACCTGCAACCGGCGGATGATGCCCTTGCAGAAGACCGAGACCAATGGCGTTGCCGTTGCCGGCGTCCGCTACAAGGCCTGGCAGCCCTCCATGGCCCTGCATCCGGTGCACCCGGTTGACGCCCCGTTGACTTTCGACATATTCGACCGCTGGAGCAATCGCGCCATCGGCGGCTGCGTCTATCATGTCGCCCATCCGGGCGGACGCAACTACGATACGTTCCCGGTCAACGGCAACGAAGCCGAGGCACGGCGCCTGTCGCGGTTCGAGCCGCACGGACACACGCCTGGTCTCTATGTGCCCGCACAAGAGCGGCCGCACCCGGAGTTCCCGTTGACCTTGGACCTGCGAAGGCCGCACAATGTCTGACGGTCCTCCGGGGACCTGTCATTTGAAAGCGGACGCATGAGTTTGAACGAAGACGCAGGCAAGGGATCGCGGGGCTACAGCCTGCTCAGGGACTATCGCCCCTTTCCCGGTGTTTCGGACGAACTTCTGGATCCCGCCCACCGGGTGCGGCCGGTCTGGCGGCCGTTTCTCGAGCACCTGTCCCGTCTGGCTCCGGACGAGATCACCGAACGTTTTTCCCGGGGCAACCAGTATCTGAATGATGCCGGTGTCTATTTTCGCCAATACGGCCAGGACGGCGCCAATGAGCGCGAATGGCCTCTCAGCCACATTCCGGTGATCATCGGCCAGGACGACTGGCAGGTGATTTCGGACGGACTGATCCAGCGCGCGGAGCTTCTGGAACAGGTGGTCGCGGATCTTTACGGCGGCAACCGGCTGGTCGCGGACGGGTATCTGCCCGCAAGCCTGATCGCGCGCAGCCCGGAATGGCAACGGCCATTGGTCGGGGTCACGCCGAAGAACGAGCGCTTCCTGCATTTTCTGGCTTTTGAGATCGGCCGCGGTCCGGACGGAACCTGGTGGGTCCTGTCGGATCGCGCTCAGGCGCCGTCCGGCGCGGGGTTCGCGCTGGAGAACCGGGTCGCCACCGGCCGTGTCTTCAACGAATTCTTCGCCAGGGCCAATGTCCACCGCCTGGCCGGCTTCTTCCGCCGGTTTCGCGACCATCTGGTGGATCTGCGCGGCGAAACCGACAGCCGGGTCTCGATCCTGACCCCCGGCCCCATGAACGACACCTATTTCGAACATGCCTATATCGCCCGCTATCTGGGCTTCATGCTGCTTGAAGGCGAGGACCTGACGGTGGAAGGCGGCAAGCTGATGGTCCGCACCGTTTCGGGGCTGAAACCGGTCAGCGTTCTGTGGCGGCGCCTGGACTCCGCCTGGTCCGACCCCGTCGAACTGGAAGAAACCTCGCGAATCGGCACGCCCGGCCTCGTACAGGCGGTCCGCCATGGCGCCGTCACCATGATCAACGCGCTTGGCACCGGCATCCTGGAAACACGGGCCCTGCTCGCTTTCCTGCCGCGCATCAGCGAGCATCTGCTTGGCGAACGCCTGAAATTGCCGAATGTCGCCACCTGGTGGTGCGGCGAGGCCGCCGCGAGAAGCTACGTCAAGGACCACGCCGAGGCCATGATGTTCAGCCCGGCGCTGAGCACCGCGCTGCCGTTCTCTTCCGGCCAGCCGGACTTCATCGGCAAGGATTTTCACAAACAGAAGCAGGGGCCCCTGCCATCCTGGATCGACAGCGAGGCTGCCGGCCTCGTCGGGCAGGAAGCGATCACCCTGTCCACGACGCCCGCCTATCATGACGGCCTGCTGCGGCCCCGGCCGATGAGCCTGCGGGTCTTTCTGGCACGCACCGGCAAAGGCTGGGAGGTCATGTCGGGCGGTTTCGCCCGTATCGGCCGGACGGATGATGCCAGCGCCATCGCCATGCAGGAAGGCGGCTCGGCGGCGGACGTTCTGGGTCGTCGGCGGCCCCAGACACGCCAGGGAATCCCTGCTGCATCAGACGGAATCGCCGTTTTACAAATCCCAGTCGGGCGTGCTGCCGTCGCGGGCCGCCGACAATCTTTTCTGGCTGGGCCGCTATGTGGAGCGGGTGGAGGGCGCCGTCCGGCTCCTGCGCGCCTATCATGCGCGCCTCATGGAAACAGCCGATCCGGATAGCGCCCTGGTCGCGCAGACGAGCGCATTCCTCGACAAGGTCGGCGTCGCACCGGTGGAACCGATCCCCGAGGGTCTGTGCGACACGCTTCAGTTCGCGGTCGCCAGCGCGGGCAAGGTGCGGGACCGCTTTTCCGTCGACGGATGGCTTGCGCTGAACGAACTTGCGCGGGCGGCGATCCACGCCAGGCGGACCCTGCGCGCGAATGCGGATGTCACCCCTGCCATGAGTCTGCTCCTGCGCAAGATCACCGGGTTTTCCGGTCTTGTGCATGAGAACATGTACCGCTTCACCGGTTGGCGGTTCCTGAGCATCGGACGGGCCCTGGAGCGCGCGCACCGCATGAGCGACCTTCTGGCGGAGTTCACTGAGCCGGATGCGCCCGAGGGCGCGCTGGAACTGCTGCTGGAAGTCGGCGACAGCGCGATGTCCATGAGCCGGCGCTACGCGGTGTCGCTCAGCCATGAAACGGTGCTGGACCTGCTGGCAATGGACACGCAGAACCCGCGGTCCGTCCTTTACCAGCTCACCGACATGAAGCAGCATGTCAGTGTCCTGCCGGGCGCGACGGAACACGGCCATCTGTCCGAGCTTGCCCGCTCCGTCCTGCAGGTTCACACCAGTCTGGCAATTGCGACCCCGGACACCCTGACACCGAAGATGCTCGGCGGGCTCAGAGACCGGATCGCCCGCCTGTCCCTGGAGCTGACCGATGCCTATATCCGCTGACACCGCGGGATCCCGCAGCTGTCCACCAGAAATCGACGCCCCCGCATGAGGCGACCGTGCTTTACGACCTGAACCTGGAAATCACATATGAATACGCCAGTCCGGCCAATGCCGGGCTTCACGCCCTGCGCCTTATGCCCGGCACCCTTCCCGGCCAACAGAAGCTGTTGAGCGGACAGATCAGGCTCGTGCCCGACCCCTCGGAGCTTTACGAGCGGATCGATTTTTTCGGCAATGCGGTCACCGATGTGGCTTACCGCAAGCCCCACAGCGAGCTCTGTTTCAAGCTGACCGCCAGGGTCGACAGGGTGGCGGCTGCCGAAGAGTTCGACATCTCTCCGCCCCTGACGGCCCTGCCGAGAGAACTCGGCAGCATTCAGTCGCTCGGGCCCCTGGCACCGGTGCATTTTCTGGGACCGTCACCGCGCCTTCCCATCGACCCGGCCTTCGCGGTCTATGCACGCGAACAGGTCACGCCGGACAGGAGTGCGGTATCGGCGGTCGAGGCACTCGGCAGGGCCCTGAACGGCGACATGCGCTTCGATGCCGACGCGACCACGGTCGACACCCCGGTGCTGGAAGCCTTCGAGCGCCGGCACGGGGTCTGCCAGGACTTTTCCCACATCATGATCGCCTGTCTCAGAAGCATCGGAATTCCGGCAGGCTATGTCAGCGGCTTCCTGCGCACGCTGCCCCCCGAAGGGCAGCCGAGACTGGAGGGCGCGGATGCGATGCATGCCTGGGTGCGGGCCTGGTGCGGCATTGAGGTCGGCTGGATCGAATACGACCCCACCAACGCCGTGCGCGCCGGTCAGGACCACATCGTGGTTGCGAGAGGCCGCGACTATGGCGACGTGGCGCCGGTCAAGGGGACCCTGCGCACCGCCGGCGGCCAGACCACCAGCCACAGGGTGGACGTCGTGCCGCACTGATCTGGCCGATTGATCCTGCGGCCCCGCCCGGGAGACGGCCGCCCGGGCTCATTGCAAGATATCCCCCGCTGGCCGGCTGCTCCCTGTTTTCAACTGCGCGTATTTGCTAAAGTGTCGGGAGCGACTACAGTTTTGGGAGCTGGTGATGCGTTCGGTGCTGATTGCAGTCCTTGTTTTTCTCGTCACGGCCGGATCATGCCTGGCCGATTACGACCGGTCCAAGGACTGGTTCAACGGCATGACCTACCGGGAACGCATCCGGACCCAGTTTCTGCTGGTCTTCACCGGCGACTACACCGCGCTTGTCGACGGCGCCTTCGGCCGGCTCACCTACGCTGGCCTGACATCGTTTCAAAAACATCGGGACTTCTTTCCCGACGGGGTTCTGAAACCCGGGCAGAAGCTGGTCCTGCAACGCGACGGTCTTGATCTGGTCAAGCGGGTCGGCTTCGAAACATCGCACGAGACCGCAAGCGGGCTGACGCTCGGCGTCCCGGTCAAGCTTTTCGAGACATCCTCCCCGACAGAGCGGGGCCACCTCCGGCGAACCCATGACGGCAGTATCGAGCTGGAAACCTGGCGCGTGGCCCGGCACGAATCCGGTTATGAAACGTTATACAGGCGCCTGACCGGGCCGCAGAGCGGACGTGTCATCAGGTACAGGACGTTTCGCAATGATTTTTTCGTGGTCTCGGGGCGGCAGGACGGTCGTGATTTTTACCTGAGGGTGATGAAGACACTGCGGGACAGCCGGGGATTCTCGCTTTTCTGGGAACCGAAACACACCGTTTTCATGAAGCGGCTGGCGCTCGCCATGTCGAGCAGCATGTCCGCAAGCAGGGCCGGCGGCAACGGCGGTCCGGACAACGCCGGTGAACCGGCGCCGGCACCACGGCAGAACAGCCTGAACAGGACAATCCCGCTGCCCGGAACCGCACCATCGCGGTCCGCCGGCAGCGGGACAGGTTCCTGAGACAGGGCGCCCCCTGAGGGAGCGGACCGCCGGTTCCGGGACCCGATCACACGGCTGCGGAACCGGACTTTCAGGCCTTGGCCTTATGCGGCTTCCAGCTTGGCCAGGAAGCTGTCGACCTCGATCTTGAGCTTCGACGCCTGACCGGAGAGTTCGCTGGCCGCCATGGTCACCTGGCTCGCCGCCGCACCCGTTTCCTGAGAGGACTGGGTGACGCTGACGATGTTTTCGGAGACGGCCTGAGTGCCGTTGGCAGCTTCGGTCACGTTCTGCGCAATCTCTCTTGTGGCGGTATCCTGCTGGTCCATGGCTGCCGCGATATCGGTCGTGGTCTCGTTGATCCGGGCGATGATACCCCCGATCTCGCCGATCGACGTGACCGATGTCTGGGTCTGCTCCTGGATCTCCTTGATCAAAGTGGAAATATTATCCGTCGCCTTCGCCGTTTCACTGGCCAGCGCCTTGACCTCGCTGGCAACAACCGCGAAGCCCTTGCCCGCCTCACCGGCTCTGGCGGATTCGATGGTGGCGTTCAGGGCCAGCAGGTTCGTCTGTTCAGCGATGTCGGAAATCATCGAGATCACTTCGCCGATCTTTTCAGCGGTCTGGGAGAGCTGGTCCATCTGGCCCTCCGTCTTGGCAACCTCGTCAACCGCTTGCCTGGAAATCGTCGAGGCCTGCGAGACACGTGAGTTGATCTCGCCGATGGAACTGGAGAGTTCCTCTGTGGCGGAGGAAACCGTCGCGACATTCGTGGTGGCTTCTTCCGTTGCCGCCGCGACGGAGGTCGCCTGATTGCTGGTTTCTTCCGCAATCCCGGACATGGACTGCGCTGTCGACTGCAGTTCGGTGGACGCTGAGGAGACCGTCTCGACGATCGCGCCGATGCTGGACACGAACTCTCTCGAGGCTTCGGCCATCATTTGTGCGCGTTCCTCTTCGATCCGGTTTTTCTCCCGCTGCTCTTCCTCAAGCTGCCTGGAGCGGATCATGGAGTCCCGGAAGGTCTGGTAAGCCGTCGCCACCGCACCGATTTCATCGCGGGCGTGAACCTTCACGTCGGTGCTGAAGTCCCCGGAGGTCAGAGCATTGATGCCCGTGACCACTTCGCTCAAGGGGCGCGTGATGGCCTTGCGGATGAGGATCCCGGCGAACGTGAGAGACGTTGCGAACACGATCACCGAAATCACCAGGATGCTCAACAGGGCGAATTGTTCGGCACTCAGCGCAGTCCGCGCCGCATCGAGTGTGAAGGCTTCGAGCTCATCCACGAGAACCTCGAGTTCGTGATTGAGCTTTTCCTCTTCCGCCTTGATCCCCGGCTGCATTTCGAACGCTTCGTTCAAGTCGCCTGCTTCGACCAGGTCGAAGGCTTCGATGGCGTGTTCGTCAAAGCTCTTGTGCTCGGCAGCGATCGACTTGAAAGCATCGTAGACCTTCTGGAACTCCGCTTTCATTTCCTCGGAAGTGGATCCGGCGGCGGCCTTCTTGGCAAGATCTCTCGCGTCAACGATTTCCTGGTCGACTTCCTTGGCGTATTTTTCAAAAATATGGCGCGCCTCGACAAATTCGTCACGCGCCTCGCTGTGGTCCGACATCATGACGCCGGCCTTGAAGGCTCTCTCGAGATTGATGGATTGTTCGAGCTGGTGGACCGTGATCTGGCTGACCGCATTGGTCAGCGGAATGTCCTTGTTGGCGATGCCGTCGATCAGGACACCAATCTTGTTCAACTGAAACAGACCGATCACGGCCACGACCACCAGACCCAGAAGACAGGTCCCGACGACAGCCATGATCTTGACACCAATACTGCCCGACCGCATGGCCTTGGCTTTACCGGGAGCTTCGTTTTGTTCCGTCACTTGCATCATTATTCCCCCAACAATGCTCTCAACTAAAAGACGCAACCCGGCACCAATGACTTGGCAGAATCTGGCAGACAGGAGCAGCGCATCTCTGGCCGATGCGGAGGGAAAGATTTCCCCGACGTCATGACCCTGCGGTAGAGCGAGAAAACTCCCTCCGCGTAAACTAAAGATTAAAAGCAAACGCACGTAATGATTGAGAAAATCAGGTCTTCGGAGGCAATGAAACCGGTGAGTGCAATTTGCAATCTGTGAGCCCCTAAAAACAACCCCAGAGAACAGGAGCAGCCGCAAAACAAGGCAGTTTCAGTGAAATTTATTTCAGTTTTTTTAGAACCGATCGGTACGACGCTCTTGCTTACTAGGTAAAAAACACAAGGTAAATTCACCTAGGGTTAATTCGAACGAATCAGGAAATACCGACCGAGGCACCTCTTCGGGAAAGATTTCGTCCGGACCAATTCGATCTTTCCGTGAGACCGTGTGCTCATACCAACCGCAACAAACAAGACCCTGTCGGTTGGCTTGTCCACAATCGTCGGCAAGGCGCGGCACACGGACCGGCCCGGTTGGCCGGCAACGGGACACAACGCAGTTCGGCGGTCCTGAACAAGCCACCGCAGGCCATGACAAAAAACCGCTCCGCAGCGTCGCACGGAACGGTCTCATGTCATGGTCAAACAGGTTCCTGTTTGTTGCGGCTGGATTAACGCACGGCCTTGTCGCCGGCATCGAAGAAGTGCATGCGCGCTTCGTCGAACCGCAATCCGATCCGCGCGCCCTCCTCGACCGTCTCGGCGCCACTGATGCGCACGAGCACGGTGTCCAGCCCGTCCAGGGCGACATAGACAAATGTGTCCGCACCGAGATATTCGGCCACCTCGATCGTACCGGTGCAATGGCCTTCATCGATGCCGACGATGCTCATGTGTTCCGGCCGGATGCCGAGCCTGACCGGCTTCTGCGCGGATCCCGCGTGCGGGTAGTGTCCCTCGCCGTGTCCGTCCAGGGAAAACCTGTCACCGGCCACCGAGCAGGGCAGCACGTTCATCTTGGGCGACCCTATGAACTGGGCGACGAACAGATTGTCCGGATGTTCGTAAAGCTCACGCGGGGAGCCGACCTGCTCGATCACGCCGCCCTGCAGCACCACGATCTTGTCGGCAAGCGTCATCGCCTCCACCTGATCGTGGGTGACATAGACCATGGTCGTGCCGAGGCTCTTGTGCAGACGGGCGATCTCGAAACGCATTTCGACGCGCAGCGCCGCATCCAGGTTGGACAGCGGCTCGTCGAACAGGAAAGCGCCTGGCTCCCGCACGATGGCCCGGCCGATGGCGACCCGCTGGCGTTGCCCTCCCGACAGGGCCTTCGGACGCCGGTCGAGATAGTCGTCCAGCTTGAGCACGTCGGCAGCGGCGTTGACCTTGCTGTCGATCTCCGCCTTGGCGATGCCCGCCGTCTTGAGGCCGAAGCCGACGTTTTCACGCACCGTCATGTGCGGATAGAGCGCATAGGACTGGAACACCATCGACAGACCACGGCCCGACGGCGGCAACGCGGTGACATCCTTGCCGTCGATCTCGATCGCGCCCCGGCTGGTCTCCTCCAGACCCGATATCAATCGCAGCAATGTCGACTTGCCGCAGCCGGAGGGGCCGACGAAAATCACGAACTCGCCGTCCTTGATATCCAGGTCGATGCCCTTGATGACCTGCAGGTCCCCGAACCACTTTTCAACCTTGTTGAGCCGGATCGCTCCCATGACCTGTTCCCCTTTCAGGCTGCCTGTTCGACGTGCGAGGGCGAAGCCCATGTGAGCCAGATGGCGGCGGTCCACGAAAACGTCCCGCCGCCGGCACCCACCCCCGATTCCGGACTGAAATATTCGGCAAAGCCGCTTGTCTCGATCAGCGCCGCCGTATCGTTTCGCAGCCGTTCGGCCCGGGCGGGATCTCCCGCCTCGGCAAACCCTCTTGCGATCATGTAGTTGATCATGGCCCAGACCGGTCCGCGCCAGTAGCGCAGCGCCTCGTAACAGCCATGCTCCGGATCGTAGGACGGCATCATGTATCGAACCTTCGAGGCCATCCGGTCGAAATGCGCCCGTTGCGCCGCCATCGTTGCCGTGTCCGTCAATCCGGCATAGGGCGCCAGGAATGACGCGCAGGAAATGCCGTCGGTCTGTTTGCCCGTCCTCAGGTCCAGCGCCACATGCGCCTGGATGTCCGGGTTCCACAGCGCCTTCGCCCCACTTTCCATCCGGGCGATCCAGCCGCGGATCTCGTCTGCCTCTTTGCCCATCCCGAGTTGCTGGGCCAGGACCAGCAGATCCCGGTTGGCGCGCAGGAAGATGAAGGTCACGCCCGGATCGGCGACGAAGAACGGACAGGTTTCGGCGACCTTCGCCGGGTCCCAGCCAACTTTCCGGCAGGCGGCCACGATGCTCAGGTAGCGGTCGTAATCCTCCTTGTGCGGCCGCATCGCCGGATCGACATGGGAGGTGTCCTTGCGCTCATAGGGTTCGATGTCCCTGACCTCGACGGCGCGCAGCGCATCGTCCCAGTCCGGCAGATTGTCGCGGCCCGATTCCCAGGGATGGATGACGGCGATCACCCCCAGCCCGTCCGGATCCCTGTAGGTCATGTACCAGCGGTGCCAGGCCATCAGCTTCGGGAACAAGGCGGCCGCACGCTCAAGAGCCTGTCCCGTGCGGTCGCCCCTGACCAGATCGAGAACGACGGAGGCGGCCACCGGCGGCTGCGAATGACCGGAACTCGGGATCGGTCCGCCGTTCGTGCCCCAGACACTCGGACCCGGAAAATAGCTCGGGTCGTCCTTGCGGAACAGGATGTGCGGCACCATGCCGTCGCGCCACTGGCCTTCGAACAGCATTTCGATTTCCCGCCAGGCCCGGTCCTGGTCGAAGGTGGCGAACCCCAGCGCGACGAAGACGGAATCCCAGTTCCACTGATAGGGATAGAGCCCCATGGTCGGAATGGTATAGCCGCCCTGATCGTTGTCCGTCAGGATGGACTTGGCGGTTTGATCCAGATCTGCGTGTGACACAGGTAACTCCCCGGGCCTCTCTAAAAGGGCCCTTTTCATAGATTGCTCAACCCTTGACACTGCCGGCCGTCAGGCCCTGCACAAGGAAGCGTTCGAACCACAGGAAAATGAACAGGACAGGCACGGTCGCAATCACCGCCCCCGCCATGAGGTGCTGACGCGGCACCTCGGAGGAATTCAGGGACACCACGCCGCGCGACAGCGTGAAGATGTCCGGATCGTCCAGGAACATGAAGGCGAACAGGAACTCGTTCCAGGCGATCATGAACACGTAGAGCGAGACCGACGCCAGCGCCGGCAGCGACAGCGGCAGTGTGATCTTCAGGATGACGCCGATCCGGCTGAGCCCATCCATCAGGCCCGCTTCCTCAAGCTCCGCCGGCAGCCCGCGGAAATAGCCCTGCAGCATGTAGAGCGCGACCGGAATGGTGGTCGCCGGATAGACGATCAGGAGCCCGGTCAGACTGTTGCGCAAGCCAAGCTGCGAGAACACCGCGTAAAGGGGGATCACCAGGACGATCGCCGGCACCATGTAGATCAGCAGTACCGACCGCGCCAGCAGCGCCTGCCCAGGAAAGCGCAGACGCGAGACCGCGTAGGCTCCGGGCACGGACAAAAGCAGCGTCAGCACGACGGTCGCCACCGAGACAAAGGCGGACACCATCAGGTAGCGGCCGAAATTGAACTGGGTGAACAGTTCCACGTAGGAGCGAAACAGGGACGTGACGCCCTGGCTGAGGTCGATCGACAGGTCCAGCGGATTGGCGAGCAAGGCCTGCTGGCTCTTCAGCGAGGTCATCACCATCACGTAGAACGGCAGCGCCACCATGATGGTGAAGACGACAAAGCCGACCCCCTTGGCAATCCGGATATAGACGACCTCGCGCTCGTAGCGGGACATGGCCCCGAGCCGACTCCCCGACAGCGTGATGCGGTTCGCGGCGGTCACGGAGGCGACAAACGTGATCAGGGCCAGAGCCTGCCAGACCGGGACCGTGCCCAGCGAAAGACCGAACGGCGCGGCAAAGGTCATCACCATCAGCACCAGGAACAGGATCGCCGCGGACAAGACCCACGCAGGCAGTGCGCCGGTGCCGTCGGCGGGCTGGCGCCAGACCAGCACCAGCGCGCTCAGCACGCCGGCGAGCGCCGCGCTGGAAACCTGCGGCAGGGCGAGCTCGCCCGTGATCAGGGTGAGCGTGACGCCGAGGACCACCATGGCGGTAACACCCCAGATCAGCCCGGCAAAAGCGGTCAGAAGGACACTGCCCGGTTTCATAGCCCCTCCTCCTTCGGTGAGAAGCGGATGAACAGGGTGGCGAATGTGACCAGCACGACGAAGACCACCACGGCAACGGCCGCGCCGGCGCCCAGGTTGGACAGGGCAAAGCCCTGTTCATAGACGTCGACGGTGAGCGTGCGCGTGCCCGCATTGCCGCCGGTCAACAGGAAGATGTCGTCGAACTTGTTGAAGGTCCAGATGAAGCGCAGCAGGAACAGCACCGACAGGATGCCCATGAGCTGCGGCAGGGACAGGTACCAGAACTGCTGCAACGGCGTCGCCCCGTCCATTTCCGCGGCCTCGTACATGTCTGTGTTGATCGACTGCATCCGGGCCAGGATGAACAGGAACGACAGGGGAAAATAGCGCCAGGCCTCGAACGCGATCACCGTGGTCAGCGCCAGCGGAAACTCCATTGGAATGCCCAGGAAGGAAAACTCGATCGCGCGCTGGCCGAAGAAATTGATCGGGTCCGTGACGACACCCATCTTGGTCAGGAGCGCATTCAGGGTTCCGGAGAACGGATCGAACAGCACCACCCATGTGAAGGCGACCGCGATCACCGGAGAGACATAGGGAAACAGGAACAGGCCGCGCAGGAACCCGCGCCCGCGGAAGGACGTGTGCAGCAACTGCGCCGCGAACAGTCCGAGCACGAGCGCGCCGCCGGTTCCGAAGATCGTGTAGTAGAATGTCACCCGCAGCACGGACCAGAATTCGTCGGCGTTGAAGATCCTGCGGAAATTGTCGAGCGAAAAGTCGAAATTGGTCAGGACGTTGTTGGCTTCACCGGAAATCCGGGGCTCGCTTGCCCGCTCCGGACGGTTGGCGTCCAGAAACGCCTGTGTGACGGTGCCTTCAAGCCGAAGCCGGTCTTTCCAGCCCGGCTCGACCGTACCGATGGCACAGGTCAGCGCGGCTCCCTCCAGCGCACAGGGCGCCGGAAGTTCGGTGACCTCGAAGCCGTCCGGCACCACGTCGCTCAGAACGACATTGCGGATCTCCTCGTCCCGGGAGGAATTGCGCAGCCGGTATTCCAGGGTGGCACTGTCGCCGGCAGCTTCAGGTCCGCCGCGCACTCTTTCGTTGACGAGCACGGTCGGCGGCCGCAGATCGGCGAGCTGTACCGGTTTCACACTGATCCAGAAATTGGCCAGCAGCGGACCGGCGACGATCAGCAGGATGATGGCGAAGGTCGGCGCCAGCATCATGTAGGCCAGCCACATTTCGCGCCGCTGCATCGGGCCGATGCCTTTCGGCGGGCCTGAAGTGTTTTCCTGGGATGTCGTGTTCATGTGTCCGGCTCTGTTTCATTGCCTTCAGCGTCGGATGGGGCCACGGCTGTCGGGCGATATCGACCCTGCCGCCCGCTTGTATCGCAGGTCTGGGAGGGTGTCGGACCGGGCACCCGAATGGCGGGGTGCCCGGTCTGTTCGTCGCAGGTCAGGTCCTTTGCGCCCCGCTCGCGGAGGCTGAAGGGCCGGATCCTGTTACTGGATCTTTGCCAGTTCCTCGTTGAGTTTCGCCACCGTGGCGGATGCGTCCCGCTCACCGTCGATGTACTCGCGCACATACCTGTTGATGACCTGGCTGTTGATCATCTTGGAGGCGAGCGAAAGCTGGCCGTCCGTAACGCCCCAGCGGCTGGCCGTATCCAGGCCGGCAACGATCGTGTTGACGGTGTCCGCGTCGTAGAGATCCGTGAGCGGCGCCTTGCGGTCGACACCGACCGGCAGCTTGGCCCAGCCGTCGACGAACATGGTCGCGTTGTCCTTGTTGCCGCGGCGGATCGGAAACTTGCCTTCCGGCGCGATCGACAGCGTCGACATGTAGCCCTCATCCATGGAGAACTCGACGAATTGCATCGCGGCCTCCGTGTCCGCATCGTTGGTGATGCCGAAATAGCGGATATCTGCCCAGGCCGCGCCATCCGGGTTGGACGGACCGCTCAGCGTGGTGACGACGCCGGTCCGGGATGCAAGTTCCTTGGAGGTCGGATCGTCGGTGAGGGTCGGCGGTGCGCTGTCCCTGAGACCGGCTAGTTCGTCCAGGATGAACGGCGACCAGATGATCATCGCCGCCTTGCCGGCGAAATAAAGCTCGCGGGACTGTTTCCAGTAGAGGTCGCCGGGAGGCGACGCCTTCGAGATGGCCTTGTAGAAGTCGAGCGCCTCGATGGTCTTCTTCTCGTCCAGCGCCTTGAAGCCGTTTGCGTCCACCGGGCTGACCCCGTTGGCCAGAAGCACATGCTCCAGGACCTGGCTCATGAAGTTCTCGTCGATCTTGGTCGCGGCGACGAAACCGAACATTTCCGGCGGATTGTGCAGCTTTTCAACCGCCGCCAGAATGTTCTCGTAGCTGTTCGGCGCGGCAAGACCGTTCTCCTCGAACAGGTCCTTGCGGTAGACCACCATCTGGGTCCAGCCGTCGACCGGAACCGAGGCGACGCCGCCGTCAACGGCGGCCATGGCGGCAGCTCCCGGCGCGAAGGTGCCGGCACCCAGGCTTTCGAAAACCTCGGTTGCCGCTTCGGTGTCGAGAATGCCGGCTTCCGCCCAGGGCAGCGCGAACTGGAGGGTGTGATAGATGACATCCGGCAGATCGCCCGCGGCGTAGGCCGCAGTCGTCCGGGTTCCCAGATCGGATTCGCTTACCGGAATGACATCGACCTCGATACCGGTCTTGTCCTTGAATGCAGCGGCCAATTCCTCCTGCTTGGCCAGGCGCTCGGGCTGTTCTTCCGTTGTCCACAGTCGCAGCGTGTCAGCGTGCGCGGCGGTCAGACCAAACGCAAGCGCGCCTGCGATGGTCGTTGCAAGGAACGTCGTCCTCCCAATCATTCTATTCTCCCTTGGTGCCAGAATGTGGCTGGTTGTTCAGCCGGGTCCGAATCAGCTTTGAAAGGCTGTCCGGTGTCATGGATGGCGCCCCATCGGATGAGCGCCGGATCAGGACCGCTTTGACAAGCGCCTGCAAACTCTTCGGATCCTTGCCGTCCAGAACGTCGATCAGCTTGCGGGCGACCCGCCCGCCTGCTTCCTGCGCGCTCTGGGAAAAAGTCGTCAGCGGCGGGTCGAGATATTCGCCGACGGGCAGGCCGTCATAGCCGATGACCGTGACGTTGGAGCCGACCTTCAGACCGAACTTGCGGCAGAACTGGACCGCGCCGATGGCAAGCGCGTCGGTCGCGCACAAAAGCGCGGTCGGCGGCCGGGGCAGGCTGAGCAGCGCCTCGGCTGCCTCGAAACCGCCCTTTCCGCTCAGGTCGCGCAGGCATTCCAGATCCGGATCGTGGGTCACGCCCAGATCCTCAAGTCCCTGGCGGTAGCCGTCCCGGCGCTGCAGGGCGAAATTGAGATCCAGCTTCGCGCCGATAAATCCGATCCGCTCATGGCCGAGACTGTAGATATGCCGGACCCCTTCGGCGAAGGCCGCCACGTTGTCGATGTCGAACCAGGCGAAGTCGGACGGATCGCGCGTGCGGCCGTGAGCGACGAAGGGAAAGTTGTGCTCCCGCAGGCAGGCGATCCGGGGATCGTCGACCTCGGTCCGGGTGACAATGAAACCGTCGACCTTCCGCCGTGCGATCAGGCGCTGAAGCGTCTCTATCATGTGACCGGGCGAATGGGCCGTGGTCACCAGCAGGTCCAGGCCCAATTCGTCCAGAGCCCGGGCGATCCCGTCGATGAATTCGGACAGGAACGGATCCGCGCCGCTGCCGTGGCCGACCGGGATCACGATCCCGAGCGTGTCCTGGCGCCCCCGTTTGAGATTTCGGGCATTGGCTGAAGGCTGGTACCCCAGTTCCTTGACGGCCTTGAGGATACGATTGCGGGTTGGTTCGGAAATGTCGGTATAGTTGTTGAGGACGCGCGAAACGGTTCCCTTGGCCACACCGACATGGCGGGCGACGTTGTCAATCGTGACGGAACCGCGTGCGCGCGACATTGAACCTCCCGGTATGTTTCCAACCTGTGTGCCCAGCTCTGACCCTGTCCGTTCTGCCAACGGACCAGGCGGCTGATGCTTGCAAAAAGTTTCACAAAACCGATTTCGGAAGTCAACAAAATCGGTTTCGGTGCTTTGAGATAATTCTTTCGCAAAGCGGGAAGTCGCTGTCTCTGCAACGAAACCTGCCGCATCTTGTTTCGGAACAGCCAGGCGCGGCGCGCCGGTTTTCCATCAGGAAGTTTCAAGAAGAGGGTGCCGGCGCAGCCACGGCGTCTCGACGCGGTGGCAGTTGCAGGGGGCACTTATTGGGGCACTTGCAGGGGCCTGCCGATCAGAACGGCACTCCGGACACGAGAATGAGATTGGCGTAAGGGGTGCATTCGCCGGTCCGGATGACCGCACGGGCACGGGCCGTCCGTTCCTTGAACGCTTCATGCGGCAGGCGTTCGTCCTCGATGGGCTTGCCTGTTTCGGCCGCCCAATGGGCCAGCCTCACCTCGATCTCCGTGGCGAGTTCCGGCGAGGCCTCGTCGGCGAACACGGCCTGCTCGATGATCATCTCGTCGGCCAGAGCGTCGAGGACATCGAACAGCCCCGGCACGCCGGGGCTGACCGCCAGGTCGATGACGCCGACATTCTGCGGCACCGGCAGCCCGGCGTCGGCCAGGACGATTTCATCGAGATGGCCGAGCGAGGCCACAAGCTTGCTCAGATGGCGATTCAAAAGCTTCGTACGTTTCATGGCCTGTTCCTTCCTGAAACAGCCGTCCTCACGTCAGCGACACAAGCGCTTCGCAGAGCGGCTCCGGATCATAATAGGGTGCGGACGTTCTGCTGACGAGATCCAGTCTCAGAACTGCGATCCCCCGCGCCGTGATGGCCTCGGTTTCGCTCACCGGAACGCAGCGGTCGACAACCACGAAATTGAGCAACCTGTGCACCGGGCAGTCGGCACCGGCATCACGGTGCAGATAGGCGAGCAGCGTGTGGACCCTGTCCGCCAGGCTCAGGTCACCGGCTTCCGGGTCCTGCCCCAGGCTCGGAACGTAGACCTTCGGCACCGTGCGGTTCGCAATCGCCCGGCCGACGCCCTCCGGCAGCAGATTGGCGATCAGGCTGGTATAGAAACTGCCCGGCGCATAGCAGATCAGATCGGCCGTTTGCATCAGCGAGCTGTTCCGGCCCGCGAACACCGCTCCCGCCGGGTTCCGCCCCTTCAAGCTGCGATTGAAAAAGAGATCCTTGATCGGAGAGGACAGCGGCGCATGTTCCTTGCCGGTCAGAAGATGTTGCCCGATGACGACCTCGCCGCTGGCGAGTTCCGCGCCCAGATGCAGATTGTCATCGGTGACCGCCCGCACCGTGCCCTGGACACCGACCAGCTTGGACACCAGAAAGATAATCGGTTCGAGTTCCTGGTTCTGGTTGAGATAACCGCCGGCAAGGATCAGGTTGCCGATGCTGGCCCCGCGCAGATCGAAACTCTTCGGGCAGACCGCCCGGAACGCGGCGAGCTGATTCTGGATAAGTGCGCGCATCGGCTGCTCGATGGCGCCGGTCAACGGATGGCTGCCGGCGATCATGGCATTGAGTTCGCGAGCAAGATCCGCCTGCGCCGCTTTTTTGGCGAACCGGTGGGTGAACAGGCGAAAGACATCCGGATGCCCCAGCACGGTTTCGTCCGCGAGTGCCATCAGCCGGCTGCGCAGGTCTCCGATCGCCGGCATGTTGAAGGCCAGCCTCAGGCCCTGCGAGCTGCCGCCACTGTCGAACGGCGTCACCAGGTGGATGGAATTATGCGTATAGCGCTTCAGTTTTTGCGCGACACCATTGAGCGCCGATCCGCCGCTGAAGAACAGCAGGCGCGGTCCCAGCTTGGGATTGGAGACGAAACGCTCGATGCGGAACGGATCCGGCATGCGCACGGCACGGGTGATGGTGAGTTCTGTCACGTCCAGTTCCCAAAAAGCGGTCCGTTCACGCGACCGTCCCGAAGCACTTACCAGAAAACACCCTACGCGATCCAGATAGCCCGGAAATCATTGACATTCGTCAGTGTCGGCCCTGTGACGACCTGGTTGCCGATCGTCTCGAAAAACCGGTGGGCATCATTGTTGAGAAGCGCTTCCTCCGCATCGGCGCCGGCCTTGTCGGCCCGCATCAACGTGTCCGGGCCGATCACGGCCCCGGCCACCTCCGCCGCGCCGTCGACCCCGTCGGTGTCGCAGGCAATCGCGTGAATGCCCGGCGCGCCTTTCAGCGCGAAGGCCAGCGCGAGCGCGTATTCGGCGTTGGGCCCACCGACGCCGTCGCCGCGGCGGGTGACAGTGAGTTCGCCGCCGGACAGAAGCAGCAGCGGACGGCTGCCTTCAGGGCGTTCGCGCTGGCGGGAAAGCGCCAGCGTGGCATGGGCCCGGGCCGTGTCCCGGGCTTCGCCTTCCAGCGCATCGCCGAGAACCTCGACGTCGCAGCCCTCGGCCTCGGCCAGACTGGCCGCCGCCTCGAGACTTTGTGAGGGCGCGGCGAACACGACATTGCTCACCCGGGCCAACCGCTCGCTGGCCGGCGCCAGAACCCGCGTCGCGCCATCGAGCACCTCCGCAACCGTCTCCGGCACCTCGACCTTCCAGGACTTGAGAATGGCTTTCGCGTCTTCCGTCGTGCTGGCATCGCCGACCGTCGGCCCGGACCCTATTTCCGCCGGGCGGTCTCCGGGAACATCGGACAACAGCAGGGCAAGCATCCTGGCCGGATAGGCGGCCGCGGCGAGTTGTCCGCCCTTGACCCGGCTCAAATGCTTGCGAACGGTGTTCATCTGGCCGATGGGCGCTCCCGAAGCGAGCAGCTTCTGGTTCACCTCCTGTTTCTCGGCCAGGGAAATATCGCCGGCAGGCGCGCTCAGCAGCGCCGACGCGCCACCGGAAATCAGTGCCAGCACGTAGTCGTCCTCGCCGAGACCGGACAGCAGATCGAGCATGCGCCGGGTCGTCGCGAATCCCGCCTCGTCGGGGACCGGATGGGCCGCCTCGACGATTTCAATGCCCTGGCAGGGCCGGCCATAGCCGTAACGCGTGATCACCAGACCCTCGCAAGGCCCCCAGACCGTCTCGACCGCCTCGGCCATCCGGGCCGACGCCTTGCCGGCACCGACCACCACGACCCGCCCGGACGGTTTTTCGGGAAGATGAGCCGCAAGGCTCTTCATCGGATCCGCCACCTCGACAGCCCGATCGAACAGCACTTTCAAAAAATCCTCGACCGTCTCAGCCATCGCAATTTGTCCCGTGTTTCTCCGTTGTCATGGTTTGAGCCCGGATCCGGCAGGTTTTTCAAGTGCCAATCGGTAGCTTTCGGTTCCGGTTTCCTGGAAACCAGCGGCACACACGGCAACAGATGGCCTCAAGTCCGGTTTGCCATTGGCGGCGGACGACCACACATAAGTCACTGCCAATGGAGATCCAAATGACCGTACCGCCGTCTTCCGCGTTTGACACCGCCATCCGCAATCCGGACAATCCCGCCCATCTCATGGTGATCAAGGACGTTCCGCGCCGGGTCCGCATCTTCAGCGGGGACATGCTCCTGGCCGACAGCAGAAACGCCCTCCGGGTTCTTGAAATCGGCAAATCCTTCTATGACCCGGTGATCTATGTGCCGGAGAGCGATCTGAAAGCCCGGTTCGGCACTATCGACAAGGCAACCCATTGTCCGATCAAGGGCAATGCCGGCTATGTCGCTCTGGAGGGTGTGGAAATCGGCTGGGTCTACCGGACACCGATCGTCATGGCAGAACGGCTGGAAGGCCATTATGCCTTCTGGCCGGAAAAGGTCCGGGTGGTGGAAGGCGACTAGAGCACTCTGTCAGTCCTTGCCGACATCCTCGACATACACCAGCGCCCGACCCTGGCAAATGCGCCTGCCGTCGGCGGTCTCGCACACGGTCTCCAGGTCGACCAGGTGTTTTTCAGGCCGCAACCGGGTGACGGTGACCGACGCGGTCAGCGGCTCGCCAACCGGCGCCGGCGCCAGGAATTCCAGGCTCTGCTTGAGGTAATTGGTGCCGCGGCCCGGCAGCTTCACACCGAGCAGATAGGAAAACAGACCGCCGATCAACGGCCCCGGCACCGTGTCCGAGACCCGGGCATTTTCTCCGGCCAGAACCGCGAACTCCTGCATGTCCCGGACCGTGTAGCTGCGCGTCAATGCAGCGCGCCTGCCGATTTCCAGCGTCATTCGCCCACCTCCAGCGTGCAAGTCGCCGACAGCGTCACCGCGTCGTCCGCACTGCGCTTGACCTCGATGTCGATGACCTCAGGCCGGTCCGCATTGCGCAAGAACGTCAAGGTCAGCTCCTCATCCGCATAGGCCGGATTTGGAAACATCAGGCTTTGCATCACGTGCCGCCGGCCCGGATACAACGCGTCCAGATGACCGAAGACCCGCGTATATAACAGCATGCCGTGCGATACGGTCCGCCCGAAACGGGTGCGGGCGGAAAACGCCGGATCGACATGGATCGGATTGTCGTCGCCCGACAAGTCTGCGAAGGCATCGAAATCGGCCTGGTCCGGGGTCCAGTTGAAGACAGCGCCGGGCGGCGTCTCGGGGCTGTGGTTCATGGGTCACGCATCCTCAGGTGTTTTTTCGGCCATATACCGGTCTTTCAGAACATTCTTGCGGACCTTGCCGGCGGCGGTCCGCGGCAGATCGGCAACGACAACGAAGTTTTTCGGGATCTTGTAGGCCGCAAGTGAGGTCCGGCACCAGTCCGCGAGCGAACCGATATCGATTGACCTGCCGGGCCGCGCGATCACGAAGGCTGCGCCCACCTCGCCCCATTTGGCATTGGCCACTCCGATCACCACTGCTTCCAGGACCGCCGGATGGCCCAGCAGTGCATTTTCGACCTCGGCCGGATAGACGTTCTCGCCGCCGGAGATGTACATGTCCTTGATGCGGTCGATGATGAAATAGTATCCGTCCTCGTCGCGCTGGCCGATATCGCCGGATTTCAGCCAGCCGTCGGACGTGAAGGCGGCGGCCGTCGCCTCGGGGTCGTCCATGTAGCCGGGGGTCACGTTCGGACCCCGGAACTGGATCTCCCCGTCTCCCGGGCCTTCGACGATCCCGCCGTCGGCGTCCACGAGCCGGACATCCGTCAGCATCTGCGGCTTGCCGACCGATCCGACCTTGTCCCAGGCATGGGCTGTGTCCATCAGGAACACCGTCGGGCCGGTTTCCGTCATGCCCATGCCGTTGCAGATGGTCGCGCCCCGCCCCTGAAACTCCTTCAGAAGATGCCTGGAAACCGGTGCTCCACCGCATCCCAGGGACCGGACCCGGGAGAAATCCGTCGAACCGATCCGGGAAGACAGGCTCATCGCCTGGTAGACCGCCGGGACCCCGAAGAAACAGGTCACCTGCCCGGCGGCGACAAGCTTCAGCACCGCATCGGCATCGAACTTGCGCAGCACGGTGGACGATCCGCCGTTCAGAAAGATCGGCAGGGTCGGCAGGTTGATACCGGCCGTGTGGAACAACGGCAGGAAGTTGACCCCCCTTTCGCCCGTGGACAGGCCGGTGGCCTGGCAGTAGTTGACCATGTTGGCGTAAGCCATGCCCGCGGTCTGGATAACCGCTTTGGGCAGGCCCGTGGTGCCGGAGGTGTAGAGCAGATACCAGGGAGCCGTTGCGCCGATGCAGCCGCAGCCGATCGCCGCCGGACTGGTGCGTTCCAGGAGCGGGTCCAGCGCGCTGCCGCCCCCCGCCGTTGCCCCCAGTGACAGCAGGCAGGTTCCCGTCTGTTCGGCCAAAAGCCGCGCCGTCCCCGCGAAGGCTTCGTCGTGGAAAAGCAGTTTTGCGCCCGAAGCCTCGAGGATCGGTTTCAACTCCGGGGCCGGCTGGCGCCAGTTGAGCGGCACCAGCACGACACCGGTCTTTTGTGCCGCGAACAGAAGAACGAAGAAATCCGGGTGGTTCAGGCAGAGCGCCGCGACGCGGTCGCCTTTGCTGAGCCCCTTTCCCAGCAACAGGTTGCCGAGCCGGCTGGCCCGGTCGTTCACCTCGCCGAAACTGTATCGTCTGCCGGTCTCGTGATCGACAAAGGCAACCGCTTCAGGCATCAGCTCGGCCCGTTTCGCGGCCATGTCGGTCAAGAATTCCATGGCTCCTCCCAATCCCCCTGACAGCCTACCTCGCAGACGCGCCTCAGGCGCGTCTTCTTGTAAAATCCTTCATGCCTTCCAAAGCCCCCTGCCGGCCGATCAGATCCAGAAACCGGTTCTTTTCCTGGTCGAGCCGCTGACGGACATCTGTGCGCCGCCGCGCATCCCATATGCTCTGCCGCGTCGCCTGATGGGTCTGCGCGTAGCCCTTGCCGAGATCGCCGACCCAGTCGTCGATCAGGCCCGCAAGCCCGGACGCCGGACCGCCTCCCGATACCAGTCCCAGCTCCTGTGCCTCGATGGCGCCGATGCGCGTGTTCCGATACTGGATCGCCAGCGCACGCGCCGTGCCGATCCGGTCCGGCAGCAGCGCCGTCCAGCCGCCGTCCGGGCCGAAGCCGACCATGCTGTAATAGGGCTGCACGAAGGCGTCTTGCGCCATGGCCACAAGATCCGCGGCCAGCATCAGCCCGGTCGACCCGCCCGTGACAGGGCCATTGACCGCTGCCATGACAGGCGCCGGAAAGGCAAGCAGGTCCAGAATGGCCTCGTGCAGACCGCCAACCAGGAGATCCGCGTACGACCTGAGCTGATCCCGCGATCCCGCATGGTCCAGAAATCCGTCCAGGTCGCCGCCGGTCGAAAAGCTGTCACCGCGCCCGGACAGGACCAGGGCCGCGGGGTCCCTCTCGGCTGCCGCGGCGATGGCGGCCCGCAGATCGTCCACCAGCGCCGGCACCAGAGCATTGTGCCGCTCGGGCCGGTTCAGCCAGAGCCAGATGGCTCCGTGCCGCATTTCGGTCTCCACCAGGCTCATCTTACGCGCCTCACGGGTTCCGGCTTCACGGCTTGATGCCGTTGGCAATCAGGTCGTAGGCGCTGTCGACCAGCGCTTCGATGGGCTTGTCGGATTTGAAGACCACAAGCTGTTCGCCGAGCGAGCGGGCGATCCCCATGAGCGCCCAGGCACGGGTCTCCGGATCGCCGACGGAGATCTGCCCGGCAGCCTCGGCGTCTTCAAGCCCGGTCCGGTATCCCGCCGCGAAGGTCACGTAATAGGCTTCATAGGCGTCCGGATCCACGAACAGGGCCTCCTGAACGATCCGGTAGAGATCGGGGTGCGCACGAACGAATTCCAGGAATGCACGGAGGCCGGCCTTTTCCGCTTCGAGCCTGTTGCCGATGCCCTGGGTCGCCTCTGCGATCGTGTGGCGGACCAGCCGCCCCATTTCCAGAACCAGCTCCGAAAACACCTGCTCTTTCGTGGTGAAATAGATATAGAATGTGCCTTGGGCGACACCGGCTTCGCTGGTAATATGGCCGATGGAGGCGTCGTTGTAGCCCTTCTCGCCAATGACCCGCTCGGCAGCGGCGAGAATTCCGCGGCGCGTGGCTTCCCCGCGCGCGGTCTTGGGCTGTCCCGTTTTTGGATGTCCCGTCTTTGGATGGCCGGATTTGGGGGTTTTACCCGCCGCCCTGATCGGCATGTCTGCCTCGTCGGCCGGTTTGCGCACGTCCTGTATCCTCCCGAAACCATCGAAACATGAACCAGTATTCATGTTTGCGGATTGAAAGCAAGAAACTTCTTCAAATTCGACCGGACCAGACGAAAAAGTGATTCCCCGGACAACCGGAACGAGCGCGCGATCGAACCGGTTCCTGACTACCCTGAATGCATGTTTTTTGTGAGCTTATGACCTAGGGCGTTTGGCCGCAGCGTGTGATTTGACCTTGATCAAGGCACAAACATTGATATGCAGTTTTGAATGGCTATAAATTAGCTGCTACTCTGGTTGCGGACGAAGAGACGGGCTCCGGAGATGAATATACCGCGCGGAACGTAAAGTCGCGCGGGCCTGGGGAGAGGCGCTTGCGGCGAACGCCGGCGAAGAGAGGATCCTGAGTATGGACGTGAACGCGTATCTGGAAGAACGCCTTGGCAAATTGCATGACAACGGGAATTACCGCGTCTTCGCGGATCTCGAACGTCAGGCCGGCGACTTTCCGCGCGCGACACGCTACCGCGAGGACGGCTCCGTTCAGGATGTGACCGTGTGGTGCTCCAACGATTATCTCGGCATGGGCCAGAACGACAAGGTCGTTTCGGCCATGCAGGATGTCATTTCCAAATGCGGCGCCGGGGCCGGAGGCACCCGCAACATTTCCGGCACCAACCACTATCACGTTCTCCTGGAAAACGAGCTCGCCGACCTGCACGCCAAGGAAGCGGCCCTGATCTTCACCTCGGGTTACGTGTCCAACTGGGCGGCACTCGGAACGCTTGCCTCCCAGGTTCCGGGCATGATCGTCTATTCCGACGCGCTGAACCATGCCTCCATGATCGAGGGCATTCGTCACGCCCGCTGCGAAAAGCGTGTCTTCAAGCACAATGATGTCGCCGATCTGGAACGCCTGATGGCCGCCGATGACCCGGACGCGCCGAAACTGGTCGCTTTCGAAAGCGTCTATTCCATGGACGGCGACATCGCGCCGATCCGGGAACTCTGCGATGTTGCCGACAAATACGGCGCACTGACCTATCTGGACGAAGTTCACGCCGTCGGCATGTACGGATCGCGTGGCGGCGGGGTCGCCGAGCGCGAGGGCCTGATGGACAGGCTCACCATCATCGAGGGCACGCTCGGCAAGGCCTTCGGCGTCATGGGCGGATACATCACCGGCACCAGGACGGTGATCGACTTCATCCGCTCCTTTGCTTCGGGCTTCATCTTCACCACCGCCCTGCCGCCGGCACTTGCCGCCGGCGCGACGGCCTCGATCCGGCACCTGAAGGAAAGCCCGTTCGAGCGCAAGGCGCACAAGGACCGTGTCGCCCAGGTGCGCGCGGCGCTCGACAAGCGCGGCATTCCGCACATGGAAAACCCGAGCCACATCGTTCCGGTGATGGTCGGCGACGCCAAGAAGTGCAAGTGGATCTCCGACATCCTGCTGGAGACCTACGGCATCTATGTCCAGCCAATCAACTATCCGACGGTTCCTGTCGGCACCGAGCGTCTGCGCTTCACGCCGACCCCGCTGCACACGGCCGCGGACATCGAACACCTCGCAGATGCCATCAACGACCTCTGGTCGCAATGCGCGCTCGCCCGGGCCGTGGCGTAAACCCGTCCTGACTGCTGATTGTAAAACCCGCTCTCCTCCGGAGCGCGGGTTTTTTTCGCCTCCGCCGTCCAGGGCGAGTGTGCCCCAAGCCGAACCCCTATCCGCAATGACGTCCGGGTTTTTGCTGTCACCTCTTCTCCAGATCCCGCCCCTGCCCTAGCTACCCCTTGAGAGCCAGTTCACGGGGAGCATCGCCGATGCGGATACTTTTTGCCTTTCTTGCCTGCTGGCTTCTGGCCACATCGGCGTCTCGGTCAGAAGACGTAGACCTGGAACTCGTCCTGCTCGCCGATGCGACCGGGTCGATTGACGAGGCGGAAATCCGGTTCCAGCGGCGCGGCTATGCCGAGGCGATCACCGACCCGTCGGTGCTGAACGCGATTTCCAGCAACATCTACGGCAAGATCGCCGTCACCTATGTCGAATGGGCGGACATGCTCTCCCAGGATGTCGTGGTCGACTGGACGGTGATCGACGGTCCGGTCCCGGCGGAAGCCTTCGCCGAAAAGCTCATGGCCGCGCCGCGGCGCGCCTATGGGCGCAACGCCATCGGCGCCGCGTTGCTGAAAGGCAAGGACCTGATCGACGGCAACGGCCACAGAGGGCTTCGCCGCGTCATCGATCTCTCCGCCGACAGCGCCAACAACTGGAACGGGCCGACCATTGCGGAGGCAAGGGAGGCCGTCGTGTCCTCCGGGATCGTCATCAACGGCCTGGCCGTCCTGTGCCGGCACTGCTCCGGGCGTCCGGTCTCCTACGATCTCGAAGAACGTTTCTTCCAGGAGATCATCGGCGGCCCGGCCTCGTTCGTGGTCACTGCCGACAGCGCCGGGACCTTTGCCGAGGCCGTGCGCAAGAAACTGATCCTTGAAATCGCCGCCAGGCCCGAGGATTCCCGGCGCATCCTCAAGCGGACGGCGCGGCTACGCATGGAGGAAAAAACAGTCGATACGGTCCCGGTTCGCCGATAGTGAACTTAAAAACCCTCCGGGAAATTCACGGTTGCCACACGGGAGTATGATCTGCTTGTGATTTGAGTTGGCGGGGCCGTCTTGCCCTAATGCCGCCGAAGGCTTTGGGAGAGAGATATTTTTTATGGCCACCGGTCTTTTGATGCTGGCGATGTTTACCGTCTGCTACACCTTGCTGGCAAAAACCCTGTCCAACGGCATTCTCACTGCGCCAATCCTGTTCATCGGGTTCGGCTATGTGATGGCTCAGACCGGAATGTTTCCCTTTGAGGATGCCGAACATCTCCTGCACATCGTTGCAGAAGTCGCCCTCATTATCCTGCTGTTTCTGGATGCCGCGCAGATCAACCTGAAATCCTTGCGACAGCGCCATCAGTGGCCGCTGCGCATGCTGGTGATCGGCCTGCCGCTGGCAGTTGTGATCGGCACGGCGGTCGCCGCGCCGCTGCTCTCGCCCATGCCGATCCTTGTTGCGGCGCTCGCTGCGGCCCTTCTAGCCCCCACCGACGCGGCGCTCGGCCAAGCGGTCGTCACCAACAAGGCCGTGCCGGAACGCGTCCGCCGGGCGTTGACCCTGGAAAGCGGCCTGAATGACGGGATGGCCCTGCCGGTCATCCTGCTGTTTGCGAGCCTCGTTGGCGAAATGATGCAACCCGAGGCAACGAACTGGCTGCTGTTCGGTGCCAAACAGCTCCTTTTCGGACCGCTCGTCGGCGGCCTCATCGGGGCCGTCGGCGGCGTCATGTTCCTGGCGGCCAAGCGGCGCAAGATGACCTCGGCAACCATCGAGGGCATCGGCGCCCTCGCCATGGCCAGCGGTGCCTATCTGGCGGCCGCAATGGTCGACGGCAACGGCTTCATCGCCGCCTTTGTCGCCGGGCTTTTCTTCGGCAATGTCATCAAGGGCCAATGTGCCTTCATTTTCGAGTTCACGGAAAGCGAAGGCCAGATGCTGGCTTGGGGCGCTTTTTTCCTGATCGGACTTGCGCTGGTACCGAACGCAGTCGCCCATCTCGATGGAAGGATGCTCACCATCATCCTGACCAGCCTCTTCATCGTCCGGCCGCTGGCGATCTGGCTGTCGCTGACAGGCACCGATGCGGCACCGCTGACCAAGCTCTTTTTCGGTTGGTTCGGCCCGCGCGGGCTGGCAACCGCCTTGTTTGCCCTGCTGGTCGTCGATCAGCTCGATCACGAGATCGGCGAGTATTTGTTGAACCTTGCCGTCAACGCTGTGTGGATCAGTGCCGTCCTGCACGGTGTCACAGCCGTGCCGCTCTCCAGGTGGTACGGCGCGCGCATGTCGGAAAATGAAGGCGCCGCCGAAATGAAAACCGTGCCGCCGATGCGGCCTAAGCCTACAGCCGAACAACGATAACTGGAACAATCAACTGCCAGGGCGGAAACGCCGTTAGCCGGAGGAATCATGAAAAGACAAGTAGTTGCCTCTTTAAGCGCTTTACCCGACAGAGAGCCGCAATATGCGTTCGTGGCCGATGTCGACCTTGTGGTCGTCCGCTTTGACGACGAGGTCTCGGTTTTCTACGGCCGCTGCCTGCACCGCGGTGCACTGATGTCCGACGGCTATGTCGACGGCAAGAACCTGATCTGCGGTCTGCATTATTGGGACTACCGCCTCGACAGCGGCGTTTCCGAATACAACAATTCAGAGGCCCTGCCGAAATTTGCGTGCTGGGTCGAGAACGACGACATCTTCGTCGACGAGGATGAAATTACCGCCTGGGCGGAGGAAAACCCGCAGCCTTTCCAGCGAGACCAGTATCTCGGCCTTTACGCCGATCCCAGCCACGGCGCTGAGGAAGAGCCTTACAACGGCCTGATCCAGCAATATGCCCGGGACGGCCTTTCCAAGACCGGGCATCATGGCAAGGTCGACGCCATGGGTGTACCGCGCGCCGAATTGCCCGACTGGGACGACATCCAGATCCTCACCGCCCAGTTGCAGCGGTTTCCGATGCTGGACAACGACCCTGTCGGCACCGATGTCGTCATCGGCCCGAACGCGCAAAAACCACTGCATCTGAAAATTCCGCTGTTCGTCTCCGACATGAGCTTCGGTGCCCTGTCGGAACCGGCCAAGGTCGCGCTGGCACGTGGTGCGGAACTCGCCGGCACAGGCATCTGTTCCGGCGAAGGCGGCATGCTGCCGGAAGAACAGGAAGCCAATTCCCGCTACTTCTATGAACTGGCATCCGCCCGCTTCGGCTTCGACTGGCCGAAGCTTGCAAAGGTGCAGGCCTTTCATTTCAAGGGTGGCCAGGGCGCCAAGACCGGCACCGGCGGCCACTTGCCCGGCGCCAAGGTGAAAGGCAAGATCGCCGAAGTGCGGGGCCTGAAAGAAGGCGAGGATGCGATCTCGCCTCCGCGCTTTCCGGACTGGACCGAGTGCTCGGAGGTAAAGGACTTCGCCGATGAAGTGCGCAGCCGCACCGGCGGCATCCCGATCGGTTACAAGCTCTCCGCGCAGCATGTCGAAAAGGACATCGACGCCGCGCTCGAGGTCGGAGTCGACTACATTATCCTCGACGGCCGTGGCGGCGGCACCGGTGCCGCTCCGATCATCTTCCGCGACAACATTTCGGTGCCGACCATCCCGGCACTTGCCCGCGCGCGCCGTCACCTGGACAAGCTCGGACGGAGCGATGTATCGCTCGTGATCACAGGCGGCCTCAGAAAACCGGCGGACTTCGTCAAGGCGCTCGCGCTCGGCGCCGACGCCATCGCCGTGTCAAATGCCGCCATGCAGGCGATCGGCTGCATTGCCATGCGTGCCTGCCACACCAACAATTGCCCCGTCGGCATCGCCACCCAGAAACCGCATCTGGTGAACCGGCTGCAGATCGAAAAATCCGCGCGCCAGCTCACCAATTTCTTCGATGCCTCGGTTGAGCTGATGCAGGTGATGGCCCGCGCCTGCGGCTATTCCCATCTCAACCGGTTCTGCCCGGAGGATCTGACCACCTGGAAACGGGAAATGGCGGATCTTTCCGGTGTTGCCTATGGCGGTGTCACTCGGCCATGATGGCCACTCGAGGAGGAAAGACGATGGACACGCACGACCTCGACTGGATCAGGGTTGGTCACATCAATGATCTGCCAGAGGGCCGGGTCAAGACGGTCACCGCCCGCACCACATCCGTTTGCCTGTCCCATTTCGACGGCCGGTGGGCTGCGATGGACAATCATTGCCCGCACCAGCGCGGACCGCTCGGCGAAGGTTCGATCGAAAAGGGCAGCGATGGCAAATGCTGGATCCGTTGTCCCTGGCACGGCTGGGATTTCGACCCGCTGACAGGCGCGCCTCCTGGCGGCCATGAAGACAGTGGCCAGAAACTCTACCCGTTGAAAATCGAGGACGGCGAGATCTTTGTCGGCCTGGAAGCTGAACCGGCGCACGAACGCACGGTCACCGATGTCATGACCGAAACCATGGTCAACTGGGGTGTCAAACGCGTGTTCGGCATGGTCGGCCATTCCAATCTGGGTCTGGCCGACGCAATCCGCAGACAGGTGAACCAGGGCAAACTCGGCTATGTCGGCATCCGCCACGAGGGTGCGGCCGCCTTTGCCGCCTCTGCCTATGGCAAGCTGACCGGCAAACCCGCCGCCTGCCTGACCATAGCCGGCCCCGGTGCGACCAATCTTCTGACCGGACTGTGGGACGCCAAGGTCGACCGTGCGCCGGTGCTGGCGCTGACCGGCCAAGTGCAGACCCAGGTCTTCGGCCCGGGCGCCTTCCAGGACATCGACCTCAAATCCGCCTTCGACGCCGTGTCGCGCTTCTCGCAGCCGGTGCTGGCAACGTCCAATCACGCCGAACTCATGTCGCTTGCGCTGAAAACCGCATTGGTCGAACGCGATGTCGCCCACCTGATCTTCCCGGACAACGTCCAGACCTTGCCCAGCGCCAAGGAGGCCACCGGTCCGCACGGACGCCTCGGCGGCACGCAGATAACACCTTCCTCCGACGACCTTGCCAGGGCTGCAGATCTCATCAATGGCGCCAGGCGCCCTGCCATCGTGCTCGGCTATGGCGCCAGAACCGTCCGCGACAAGGTGATTGCGCTGGCTGAACGGATCGGCGCGCCGGTCCTGACCACTTTCAAGGGCAAGGGGCTCATCCCCGACAGCCACCCGCTCGCAGCCGGTGTCCTCGGCCGGTCCGGCACCCCGATCGCGAGCTGGTTCATGAACGAGGCGGACCTTATCGTCTCTCTCGGCTCCTCTTTTGCCAACCATACCGGGATTGCGCCCTACAAGCCGATCATCCAGGTGGATTTCGAGCGCATGCAGCTCGGCAAGTTCCATCCCGTCACGCTGCCGGTCTGGGGCGAGATCGGCAGGTTCTGCGAGGCCATCGCGGACCGGGTTGCCAAGCCCGCCGACGCGCCGGACCAGATCGCGGAGCTTTCCGGGCGGTGGGCGATCTGGCGCGAGGAAAAGGAGCGGCGGCTGACGGAAGATCAGGGCCGGGGCATTCACTCGGCCGCGATCTTCAAGGCCCTGGGCGAACTCTGCCCGGAAGATGCGATCATTCCCGTCAACGTCGGCAACAACACCTATTCCTTCGGCCGCTATTTCGAACCGCGCGGCCAGCGCATCCTGATGTCCGGATATCTCGGGTCCATCGGCTTCGGCCTGCCGGCCGCGATCGGCGCCTGGTGCGCGACCCAGGATTTCGCCGACTACAAGGGCCGCAAGGTGATCTCGATCTCCGGCGACGGCGGTTTCGGCCAATACGCCATGGAGTTCACCACCGCCGTGAAATATGGCATGAACATCACGCATATTCTGCTGAACAACTCCGAACTCGGCAAGATCTCCAAGGAGCAGCGCTCCGGCGAGTGGCCGGTCTGGGAGACCGGCCTGGCCAACCCGTCCTTCGCCGCCTTCGCACGGCTCTGCGGTGGACAGGGGCACCGGGTGACGGATGCCGCCGAGTTGAACGGCGCCATCGCCGACGCGATCGCTCACGACGGCCCGTCGCTCGTGGAGATCATCACCGACGCTGACCTGGTTTGAGCCGGGGACACGAGGAAACGCGTCCTTGCGAGGTCAAGGATTACAATTGAACAAGTGTTTGAGGAGGCCTTGGGACACATATGCAGACCGCAGCTGTTCTGATCGACATCGCCCGCTATTACCTGATGGCCGGGGGCGTGGTCGCCGCCCTGTTTCTGGTCGTCGGCATCGACCGGGTGGAGCCCTCCGCGCGCGGGTCCCATGCCTTCCGGCCGCTACTCATCCCCGGCATCTGCCTGATCTGGCCGCTGGTGCTCTATCGCTGGGTTGCGCTTGAAAGAGCCGGGCCGGGAAACAACGGAAAGGACGCAGGATGAAACGCGCCCACCGCACCGCCCATGCCCGGATCTGGACGGCCCTCGGCATCCTTCTGCCCTTGGCGTTTTTCGCGGTTCTTGCCCTGCGCCAGACGCCGCCCGCCGACCGGCCGGCAGTCCTGATCGAGGCGCCGGCCGGTCCCGCCGCCCCGGAGACCGCCCAGGAGACCCCTCAGTGAGTGTTCAATACACACCAGTCATCTGGAACCGCAACAAGATCGTGTATGACGCCGTCCTGCTGATTGCCGTGGCGCTGTATCTGTATCTCTTCATCCGCGTCGGCCCGTCCTTCGAGGACGTCACAAGGCCCATCGACGGGGCCATCCTCAGGATGCGCGCCTTCGGCAGCTGCGCCTTCCTGATGCTGACCGTGATCCTGTGCATCGGCCCGCTGGCCCGGCTCGACCGGCGCTTCCTGCCGCTGCTCTACAACCGCCGCCACTTCGGCGTCATGACCGCAGGCATCGCGGCCGTCCACGCCAACTACGTGCTCGGCTGGTATTTCAATTTCTCTCCGACAGACCAGTATGTCGCCCTGCTTTCCTCCAACACCAGCTACGGCCAGATCCTCGGCTTTCCGTTCGAGGCTTTCGGCATCGCGGCGCTGATCATCCTGCTGGTGCTGGCGGCCACCAGCCACGATTTCTGGCTGAGCTTTCTGGGCGCCCCGGTCTGGAAGACGCTGCACATGGCGGTCTATGCCGCCTATGCCTTCGTGGTCCTGCATGTGGCGCTCGGCGCCTTGCAGGGGCCGGGCGACCCGGTCTTCACCGCGATCGTCGCGGCCGGCGTGGTCGTGGTCTCCGGCCTGCATTTCGCAACCGGGCGCACGGAGGCGAACCGGGACCGCGGCGAGGCGGCCGCGAAAGCCTCACTGGAACAGCAGGGCTGGGTCGTCGCCGGCGAGCTGGACGACATCGACACCGACTGCGCCAGGGTTGTGTCCCTGTCCGGCGACGAACGGGTGGCGATCTTCAAGTATGACGGCAAACTGTCGGCGATCACCAATGTCTGTGCCCACCAGAACGGACCGCTCGGCGAAGGCAAGGTGCTGTGGGGCTGCATCACCTGCCCCTGGCACGGCTACCAGTACAATCTCGCCGACGGCCGCGCCCCGGCCCCTTTCACCGAGAAGATTTCGACCTACCGTCTGAAGCTGATCGGCACGACCATCCTGCTCGACCCGAACGCCCTGCCACCCGGAACCCATGTCGACCCGGTCACATACGGAGACACCCCATGAGCTGGAAACAAACCAGGGACGCGCCGTTTTTCGTCGGCTACCTCAATGCGGTGCCAAGACCACTGGTGGTTTTTCTGTCCATCTTCACAGTGTGCTTCACCTGCGGCCTGGGGCTCGCGGCCCTTGCGCTGTCGTCGACCCAGAACGATCCGGGCAACGGCGGTTTCCTGTGGGGCGCCCGGTTTGAAAAAACCGGCATGCTGGAACTCAGACCCTACCCGGTCTTCCGGGTGCCCGCGGACGGCGAGAGCCCCGCGCGCAGCTACATGCTCGCCGGCCAGGGAAAGCGCGGCGTGTTCGATCAGGCGGAAAGTTTCGCAGACCAGACCGTGACCCTGCGCGGCGTGCCGGTCAGCCGGGGCGACCTCACCATGATCCAGGTCGGCAAGGTGGAAGCCTCTGCCGGGGACGCTTCCGGGGACACTTCCGGGAACACTGGCGAACTCACCCTGTCCGAACCTGTCCCGCTCGGCCGCTGGAAACTGACCGGCGAGATCTGCGACGGCAAGTGTTATGCCGGTGCGATGCGGCCGGGTCGCGGCCTTGCCCACAAGGCCTGCGCCGATCTCTGCCTCACCGGCGGCATTCCTCCGGTCTTCGTGTCTTCCGGTCCGGTCGCGGGCCGCAACTTCTTCCTGCTGGCGGACAGCAACGGCAATCTGCTCGGCGACGACCTCGATCCCCTGCTCGCGCTCTACATCGAAGTGGAGGGCGACATCGAGCAACTGGACGACCTGATGATCTTCAAGGTGGATCCGGCAACCGCGAGAGTGCTGAAATGAGCGCATCCGAACAGCCCCGCTGGCGAACCATGCTCACGTCTCTGGTCATGACCCTGGGTCTGGTCGCCGCCGTCTATTATGTCTGGACCTATGCCAACACGGGCGCCCGGGAGTTCGCGCGCGGCACGCTTTTGACCGATATGAGGTTTTTCGTCGGTCTGCTCGCCGTTTTCCTGGCGCTCACATTCCTCGACCGGATCATCGGGTTCGTGAAATCGAGGCTCAATGGCCGGCAGCCGTGATCCCGGATTATCTCTGCAGCAGGTCCAGCAGCAGGCGGTTGAACGCTTGCGGCTCTTCCAGATGGGGCGAGTGGCCGGATTGTGCGAATTCATGCACATGGATCTCCGGCACGTTGTCCTGATGCCAGCGGATCATGGCCGGATTGTAAAGCTGGCTGCCGGCCCCGGCTGCCAGATGCAGCGGCACGGGCAAGGCGCGCAGCAGCGTGCGAAAATCCTGCTCCGTGAGCGACGCCCACATCCGCCTGAGCAGAACCGGATCCCCGCCGGCGATCTCGTTCCGGGCAAAGGCCATCAGAGCCGGGTCCACCGGACGGCCGGCGGCAAACAGCCGGCGGGCGATCCGGGCCGGCAGGCCGGGCCACTCGGCAACCATGGTTTCCAGGACAACCGCGTTGATCTCGCGGGTGAGACCATTGCTGGTTCCATGCGGCCAGTCCGCGTCGTTCAGGACTTTCGGAGACATGTCGATGGTGACCACGCTGGAGATCCGCTCCGCGCCATGCCGCTCGATCAGGGCATAGGCGACCAGGGCCCCCATCGACCATCCGCACAGGACAACGTCCTTCAGATCGTGAGCAAGCAGATGGTCCTGGAGCGCATCCGCCGAAGCTTCAATCGTCAGGGGAAGCCGGTCGCCGGTTTTGCCATGTCCCGGCAGGTCCGGAACGATGCAGCGTGCATCGGCCTTGAGCCCCTCGACCTGAGGATCGAAAAACCGTCCCGGACAGGACCAGCCGTGGAGCAGGACCAGGGGCCGGCCCCTGCCCTCCTCGCGGATATACAGCGGATTTTCGCTCACACACGCCCTGCCCGTAGTCGCCCGACAATGCCTGTCGGGAAGAAATAGACCGACAGGATAAACAGCACGCCCAGCCACAACAGCCAGCGCTCGGGCGCCACCAGCACGGACACGAACGGCACCGCGCCGGTCGCCTCCGCCGCCACGCCCATCAGGGTCTGCAGATAGGTCTGCGCCAGGATGAACAGGGTTGCTCCGAGCACAGCTCCGTAAAGCGTGCCCATGCCCCCTATCACAACCATGAGCAGAATGTCGATCATGATTTCCATCGACAGTGTCGTCGCCGGTCCCGTGTAGCGCAGCCAGATCGCCAGCAGCGATCCGGCAAGCGCGGCCATGACAGCGGACAATACGGTCGCGGTGGTCCGGTACCAGACCACCCGGTAACCGATGGCTTCCGCCCGGAACGCATTGTCGCGCACCGCCTTCAAAGTGCGCCCGAACGGTGAATTGACGATCCTGAGCATCACCAGAAACAGGATCGTTGAGGCAAAAAACACCAGATAGTAAGCCAGCAGCTTGCCGTTGATCCTGACCCCGAGGACCTTCTCCTTGACCAGCTTGAAGGCAGGCGTCAGCTCGCGCGGGATCTTGTAGTTGAGCCCGTCCTCGCCGCCGGTCAGCCACGACATCTGCGAGACAAACACCGCGAAGGCGCTTGCCACCGCCAGCGTGACCATGGCAAAGAAGATCGCCTTCACGCGCAGCGAAAACAGACCGATGGCCAGCGCGAAGACGGCCGCCACCACGGCCCCCGCCACTGTGCCCCAGATCAGCGAGCCGTAACTCGGCCCGGTGGTGGCGAGCGCCAGCGCGGTGCCATAGGCGCCGATGCCGAAGAACATGGTATGGGCGAATGAGACGATGCCGGCATAACCGAGCAGCAGATCGTAGCTCGCCACGAGCACGATGAAGATGCAGATCCGCGCCGCCGTCTCCAGCGACCTGGTGCCGGGAAACAGGAACGGCGCGAAGGCAAGGGAAACGAGCACGATCAAGAGCAGCACGGTCAGCAGCCCGCTGCGCGGCGTGTCGCCTGAGAGAAGTCTGGTCAGCATGATCCGGTTTTCCCTACTTCGCCTTCACGACAGGATAAAGCCCCTGGGGCCGCCACATCAGGATCACCACCATCAGCGCGATGGTCGAAATCAGCGCCACCTTGGGTGCCAGAAAGGCCGTGTAATTGGCCAGCAGGCCGACCAGCAGCGCGCCGATGAAACAGCCCTCCACGGAGCCGAGACCGCCGATGATCACCACGATGAACACCAGCACCATGACGTCGGATCCCATATGCGCGGTGATCGTCTCCTGGTAGAGGCCCCACATGACGCCGCCGAGACCGGCCAGCGCGGAGCCGGTCATGAACACGATCAGGAACAGGCGGCGGACCCGGTAGCCGAGCGCCTCGACCATCTCGCCATTCTCGACCCCTGCTCGCACGAGCAACCCGATACGCGTGTGCCTCAGGATGTGGCGCATGCCGACGAACAGCGCCAGGCCGATGCCGACCGCCACCAGCCGGTATTTCTCGATGGCCGCCTCGCCGATCACCCAGGAGCCCTGCAGCGCCTCGGGCCGCGACAGGTGCATCTCGTCCGGTCCCCAGACCACGTAGATCATCTGCTGGGTAACGATCAGCCCGCCCATGGTCACCAGGATCTGCTTCAGATGCTCGCCATAGACCGGCTTCACGATCACCCGCTCGAAGGCGAGGCCCAGAAGCCCGGTGACCAGCATCGCCGCCAGGATGGCGATCAGCACGGCGGCAAGGTTCATGATCACGCTGGGCGAGGCCGTCCAGCCCGCCAGCCAGGCCAGCACGGTGAAGCCCACGAAAGCACCGACGGCGACAAAAGCGCCATGGCCGAAATTGATCACGTCCATCAGGCCGAAAACGACGGTCAGACCCGAAGCCATGATGAAGATCATCATGCCCATGGCGAGGCCCGCCACCGTCAGGGTCAGCCAGCTCGCCGGATTGCCGATGGCGACAAGACCGGCCACCGCCAGCAGCGGCACCAGCAGGACCGGCAATCTTTGAAAGACCCGCTCGCCGAGGGGGATCTGCTCGAGCCGGGGTTTGATCGACGTTTCACTCATTGATGTGCCTCCAGGCTCAGTCCCATCAGTTTTTCCTGCAGGGCGGCGTCACCCGCCAGCGCCTGCATGGAGCCTGAATGGATGATGCGCCCGTCATCCATCACGGCAACCGTGTCGCCGATGCTGGAGGCCATGGCGAAATTCTGTTCCACCAGCAGGATGGTGGTGTCGGTGTCCTTGAGCACTTTCAGCGCATCGGTCATCGCCTTGATGATGGCCGGTGCCAGCCCCTTGGTCGGCTCGTCGATCAGGATCAGCCGGCGCGGCTCGATGATCGCCCGGGCAACCGCCAGCATCTGCTTCTGCCCGCCGGACAGTGTCCCGGCGGAGGAATTCCAGAAGGTGCCGATCGGCGGAAACAGCTCCTTGATCCACGCGAGACGCTTGCCGTCTATCGGCCCGGATGCCGCCGCCAGAACCATGTTTTCGGCCACGGTCAGATCCGTGAAGATGCCCATGTCCTCGGGCACGAAGGCAATGCCGCGCCGGGAGATCTCCGGCGTCGCCAGCCGGGTGATCTCCCGGTCCGCAAAATGAATGTCGCCCTGGCTCGCGGTCCAAAGCCCCATGATGGTGCGCAAGGTGGTGGTCTTGCCGGCGCCATTGCGCCCCAGCAGAACGGTGACCCCGCCTTCGGGCACCTGAAGATCCACGCCCTGCAGGATGTGATAGGGGCCGATATGGGTGTGAACGCCCGCCAGCGACAGCAGGATATCCGCGCTCATGCCGCTTCCCCCGGCGTTGCGGTGGGGTCGGGCGCCTTGCCGAGATACGCTTCCTGCACGATCGGCAGCGCGATCACCTCGGCCGGGTCGCCGTCGGCGACCAGTTCGCCGTTGTGCAGCACGATGATGCGGTCGGCGAGCGTGCGGATCACGTCCATCTTGTGTTCGACCAGCAGGATCGTCCGGTCCATGTCGCTTTTAAGTTTCTGGATCAGTTCCAGGATCACTGGCACCTCGTCGACGCTCATGCCGGCGGTCGGCTCGTCGAACATCAGCACCTGCGCCCCGAGCGCGATCAGGATCGCCACTTCCAGCTTGCGCTGGTCGCCATGGGAGAGCGCGGCGACGGTCTGCTCCGCCTTGTCGATCAGCCGCACTTCGCTGAGCACATGATCGGCCCGTTCCAGCAGCTCCACATGGCTTTCGGCGATGGAGAACAGATCGAATCCCTTGCGCGCCTTCGCCTGCGCCACCAGGCGCACGTTCTCGCGCACGCTCAAACTGGGAAACAGATTGGTCAGCTGAAACGCCCGGCCGATGCCCCGGTCCGTGCGCTCGGGCACGGACATCCGCGTGATCGCCTCGCCGTTCAGAAGCACCCCGCCGGAAGTCGCGCTCAACTGCCCGGAAATCAGGTTGAAATAGGTGGTCTTGCCGGCCCCGTTCGGCCCGACAATCGCCGTCAGCGTGCCCCGCTCGAACGCGCAGGACACACGGTCGACCGCCACATGCCCGCCGAAGCGGATGCTCAGGTCCTTCGTTTCCAGAATGGGATGTTCGTTGGCCAAGACAAGGAATTCCAGGTTCGTTTCAGGGGGACGGGCACGGCCCGTCGATTTCAACATTGCGAGCGGCATCGATCAAGCGATGGATGCCAGGCTGACTGCATGCGCCCGTGCGGGGACCCAAGCCACGTTGCCGAAGCCCAAGCCTCCAAAGCTCTGGAAGCCAATGGATCCCCGGTCGGCGCTGCGCTTGCCGGGGAAGGCGCCCGGACTGGGGCAAGGACTGGGCAAGGACTGGGGCACGACGCTCACCCCCCTTGAGACCCTCCCCGCCCTCCGAGCAGTCACCAATCCACGTCGCCGCGCGCCGCAAATACGGATGTCACCCCGGGCGAGCGGAGCGAGACCCGGGGCCCACTCATTTCCAGAGAGCAGGCGCAATGGAGAAACCCGGCCGAAAACGTCAGACTTTAAACGTCGCACTTTTTCAACAAGATGCACTGCGAGCAGGCCCCGGATCTGCGCTTCGCTTGTCCGGGGTGACACCAGAAGAGAGCCGCCCCGGACAAGCCAGATGCACCGGCGCATCCGGGAGACAGCCCCACCCGCCCCCTAGTTGCGAACCGGGATATCCATGTCGCTGATCTTCAATTCACGCACCAGCTCCGGAATGCCCCACTCCACCTCCGGATCGACCCGGATCTTGAAGTGATACATGGACTGCAGCGCCTGGTGATCCTCTGGCCGGAACATCATCGTGCCCTTCGGCGTTTCGAATTCCATGCCTTCCATCGCGGTGATCAGCTCTTCGGTGTCGGTGGAGCCGGCCTTGCGGATAGCCTCGACAATGGCGATCCCGGCGGACATGCCGCCCGCCGTGAAGAAGTCCGGCGGCGCGTCGAAGCGCTTCTGATGCTCGCTCACCAGCCAGTCGTTCACCGGGTTGTCGGGGATTTCGTGATAATAATAGGTCGCCCCTTCCATGCCGGGCAGCTCCTTGTAGGCCTTCATGGCCGCCAGGATGTTGCCGCCGGTCGCGATCTCGACCCCGAAGCGCTCCGGCTCCATCGCCTTGATCTTGCTGATCGGGTTGCCGCCGCCGGCCCAGATCACGAACAGGAACTTGCGCCCCGGCGCGTCCTTCAGCGCGTCAAAAATCCGCTGTGCGTTGGCGGTGAAGTCCTTGGTGTCGGTTGGCGCGTATTCCTCGAACACCAGCTCGGCGCCGGTGCCGGCAAGTGCTTCCCGGAACGCGGCGACCCCGTCCCGGCCGAAGGCGTAATCCTGCGCCAGCGTCGCGATGGAAACACCCTCGCCGCCCAGCGCCACCGCATTGGCAATCGCGTCCTGCGAGGAATTGCGCGAGGTGCGGAAGATGTAGCGGTTCCAGTTGGCGCCAGTGATCGAGTCGGCCACGGCCGGCTCGACGATCAGCAGCTTTTCGTATTCCTCGGCCACCGGCAGCATGGCCAGCGCCACGCCGGAGGACACCGGCCCGACGGCGATGTCGACCTCGTCGTCGCCATAGGCCTCGGCCAGCGCCGCCTTGCCGATATCCGGCTTCAGCTGGCTGTCCTTCTCGATCACCACGATCTTGCGGCCGCCGATTTCCATGGTGCCGTCGGTGGCATATTCCAGCCCCATCATCAGCCCGGTATGCGACTGTTTCGCATAGGCTTCATACGGCCCGGTCTTGCCATAGACATGGGCGATTTTGATATCTTCAGCCAGCGCACCCGCAGCGCCGGCGGCAGCCAGGCCCAGCCCCAGACCCAGTCCGGCGAGCACCGGCAGCACCCGGCGTGTAACGCATTTCCTCATGAATTTTCCTCCCGTTGCACCTCAGGCCAACCCTACCACAGACCGCTCCCACAGCCCGCGCAAAGCCTTGATGGCGCCTGACGCAGATTTATATGACACATGAATCAGTATTCATGTCAAGGGAGGAGGTGCGCAGCCACGCCGAGTTTTCCGTTTGCATCGGCCGGTACACGCAATTCGTATATGTGCTGGAATGTCGACCTTGGCCGCGCCTGTATGAAACCGCTTCCCAAATTAAAAAATTCACGGTCGCTTATCGACGGACATAATAGTATCCACAATTAATGGCTAAATAGTGCAACCTTAGAGAACACAATTGTCAAAACAAGTTCGAAAGCCGGCTCTCATGAGCAATAGAGACAATCGATCAACCACGGACCTCTTCGAATTAGGCGCTGATCCCGAAAAAGTTGACCGGCAAAAAGCACCCTATGTGTTTTCGCGGCTTTTTCCTGCAAAAATCACACCTGTATACGACACCTATTGGCGGTTCGCTGCCGAAAGACAAAAAATATTTTTTAAACGCAAAGAATCAAATTTAAGACCATGGACATTTGACCCTATTTTAAGCGCCCATAAATTCACCAATGCCTACCGAGCATCAGACCGCACAAGCCAATACCTTATCAAAAATGTGATTTATCGAGATGATCTCCCAAAGTCTCCCAACGAGATATTTTTTCGGATCATGCTTTTTAAGATATTCAATAAAATTGAAACTTGGGAAACAATTGAACGACAACTAGGAAAAATAATATTGTCAGAGTATTCATTCAAAATATATGATAAAATACTATCTGACGCGCGCAAAAAAGGAAAAATCATATATTCAGCAGCTTATATTATGCCTCCCGGAAGCAAATCTTTCGGACACTCTCTGAAACACCAGAACCACCTTCTACTTTTAGAACTTATGATTGAGAAACATCTTCCCGACCGCTTGGTGCAAGCACCGACGATGCATACCGGTTTCGAATGCCTGAAATCATATCCAACAATAGGTAATTTTCTTGCCTATCAATTCATTACTGACGTCAACTACAGTGAATTAACCGACTTTAGCGAGCTTGACTTCGTTGTTCCTGGCCCAGGCGCACTGGACGGCATTCGAAAATGTTTCTCCGATCTAGGAGACTTATCCGAACCCGATATAGTCCGAATGATGGCAGATCAACAAGAACGAGAGTTCGAGCGACTCGGGCTTAATTTCTTATCTCTTTGGGGTCGCCGTCTGCAGCTTATTGATTGCCAGAACCTTTTTTGTGAAGTGGACAAGTACGCACGTGTCGCTCATCCAGAAATAAAGGGCATCTCCGGTCGAACTCGCATCAAACAAAAATTTTCACCCAAACATGAGGCAATAAATTACTACTTTCCTCCCAAATGGGGACTTAATAAACTAATATAATTTAGTTTCTGCGACCGCTTGATTTTCCAGTGGGTTATGCTCAGTTCTGTCTCAATTGACGTCCAGATATGTTCAACTAACCCAATTTAGATGTTAGCATTGGTTCTGACCCTTTTGCGACGACAACTTAAGCCAACTGCAGAAACTCGATTCAGTCGGAAAACAGAAATGCTCAATAAGGAACAAAATATTCTTCTGAAGTGGCAAAGCGTACAGCATCGCCACGACCAAAGGAATCATACAGACATAGCATGCCTACACAAAAACGATCGACTGAAACACTATGGTCTTCATTTTGCTAAGTACGTGGGACGTCTTGCTCGCGGTGAAACTGAAACCATTTCAGTCGAGCGAACGGTTGTTGACACGGCTCTGGTATGCCTAAGTGCAGCGAACACTCTTCATCAAAGACTTGACTACCCTAGCGACAATCAGCTTTATGCTGACTTCGAAAATGAGTGCTTGAAGCCCTTAGCGGATGCTGCAGGACGATTTGCCGACGCCTGCGAGAAAATTGATCACATGGAAGAGTTCGTTTCCATTGCTCGAGCATCCAATCAAGACATCATGAATTGGGTATTCTCTGCGGTTAAAACAAACAATCTAGACATCGAAACCGCGTTGAGCTCCCGAAGAGCAGAACTTGCGGCTCGCCAATTTTATATTGCTGAATAAGATGACATTCTGGTCTGGCGAAAAAATTCTTGAAAATCGATCTGTCGTAGAAAAATTCGACTCCGCACAGGTCGATGCTAATGCTTATAATCTTAAAATGGGAAATTGTTATTTCGTAACCGGCTCTGGAGAAGATCGAACCAAGATATATCTTCAACCTGGACAGCCCTTCATTATACCTCCTGGGCAATTCTCTTATTTAATGTCTAGTGAAGAATTAAATATTCCCGAAAATGCTATGGCATTCATTTCAATGCGTACTGGAATCAAATTCAATGGGCTAATCAACGTTTCAGGTTTTCACGTCGACCCCGGTTACAAAGGTAAGCTTATCTATGCTGTATTTAATGCCAGCCCTTCCCCACTACAAATCTGCGAAGGGGACGAAATATTCAAAATTTGGTTTGCAGATTTAGATCAAAAGTCCGGTAAGGAGAACCTTTTTAAAGGAAGCGGAAAGGTAGACATTGGTAACGAACTAATACGTGGTATGAGTAAGGAGATTTACTCCCTACAATCCATCAACGATAAACTTAGAGCCCTAGATGCGAAAGTGAACACAAACTTCGCGCAGCAAAAATCTACCACTGATTTTCTTTCAACCGTTTGGAATGCAATATTGACAGCTCTTACGGTTGGTATGGCCATTACTGTATTTACGATAGTTTTTCCTTTGCTTGCAGGAATTGGAACTGAAATAAAGGAGTATTTTCTTAATCCAGCCGAAGAGATAGTAAATATCGCTACAGATAAAGAAAAATCAGAAACAAACAATTAGACCAACAATGATTTTATAGGAAAATTATGAAATTAAACATATTTATTGCGAATTATCTGAATTTATTTATGGCAAATCATTCACTTTTTTGAAGATTAAATACAAATACTACATTTTGTAGCCGAAATTTACCCAGATAGAACTGCAAATTCGCAAAACTCTGCACTCTTATTCTAAAAATTTATTGAGAATGACCCCACTAAACGCCACTGTAGCGATCATAGTTCTGGTCTTAAGATACAGGATGAGAACATTTCATCTTGATACAACTATAGAAGTCACTCATATTATCAGAGGTTGCATAATGTGGCATGGAGGAGATCATGCCGTCAAAAAATGTTTTTATCAGTCATCATCATCGGGATGACGCAAGTGTCGACACCTTCACACAAATGTTGGGGCGTGGGGATTACCAAGTCCGAAATTCATCCGTTCGTATGAAACCGGCCAATGAACGCCGTGTCGAGCAAGGAAGAGTAAAGGACGCAACAATAAAACGCTTATTGCGGATGAAGATGCGATGGGCATCGACGGTTGTGGTCTTGATTGGGGCTCAGACTCACACGCGACGCTGGGTCAACTGGGAAATAGAGCAGGCTCACCGACTAGGGAAACGAATCGTTGGCGTCTATCTAAAAGGCGGGAAAGAAGCGGATATGCCTCAAGCACTAAACGACTTCGGGCACGCTATCGTCAATTGGGACACTGAGAGCGTCGTCAACGCGATTGAGGGACGGAATAACCGGTTCGAAGAGCCGGGAGGCGGGTTGCGGCAAGCTGCAATTACCGGTTTAAATTCTCGTTGTTAAGTTAATGACCACTCGACATCCCAGAGTTTACGTTTATGTCGTCGATCGTGATTTTGGATTTGCCCCCAATCCATTTCACGGAGTCTGCACACTCGCATGCTGTAAATACCGGATAAGATCAACTTCGCGAGTTGGAGACTGGGTGTTCGGCGTTGGTGGTTCACGCCTGAAAGCAACCGGTCGGTGTATATTCGGCATGCGGGTCACAGAGACGCTGTCGTTCGAAGAATACTGGTCTGATCCTCGCTATTTAGCGAAACGACCGGTTCGGAATGGCAGCAGAGTGATGATGCTTGGTGACAATATTTATCATCGCGCGGGTCCAGATGAACCCTGGGACCAAGAAAATTCGCACCACAGTCATCCTGACGGATCGCCGGACAAGTCAAACATCGAAACCGATACCAAAACCAATAAGGTTTTGATTTCCAGCCATTTCGTTTATTTCGGTGCAGCCGCTCCAGAAGTTCCAGAGCCGATCTTTGACGCAATGGGCTATAGAAACGCTATCGGCCACAGAGTTTTCTCCAAAACGAATACAAAAGAATTGCTTGCCTGGTTCGATAAAAAAATTCAAGGATTAGTCGGCACAACCCTCGGTGAACCTTTTCAATTTCGAGACAGTACAGCTAGATACTCGGCAGGTACCAATAAGATCATCAATGAGATTGTAGAACCACAAAAGCTTTAGATGGTACAATTACAGACGCATTCTCTTGACGACAATTTTTTTCATCAGCCAAGCTTAGAAGTGGTAATTGTAATCGAGATCAAAAAAGTGAAAGTCCGATCAGAGGTACAAGCTGTACTCGTCGCCCGAAACAGTGACGAACGCAAGTTGTCATGAAATGACAGAAATTCATCAACAATCTGAAAGCATTAGAATTGCACATCTAACCATGCTGCAAGGCGTGATCACAAGGATGGGTGCCAATTCATTCACTTTGAAAGCTCTTTCGGCCGCATTTGGAAGTGCTGCCGTAGCAGCTATGGCCTCCGCGAACCAGCCATCTCTTTACTACGCAGTTGCAGCTATCGTTCCAATTGTGATCTTTTGGTTGATGGACGCTCAGTATCTCCGCCTTGAACGAGCCTATCGACAACTCTATGATCACGTTCGACGAGGTGAAGAGATTGAAGCGTATAGTCTCGAGGCAGCCCCATTTTTGAACGACTCAAAGTCAGTGGTAGTGGTAGCGTTGTCGTGGTCAGTTAGCTGGTTCTATGTGGCGATTATATCATCCTTCGGAGCAATCGCTGTTCTTATTTCCAAAGGCGTTTAACAGTAAGGAATTGTTGAAATAGCTACCGCCTAAAATTTAAGAAATTCCAGACGATTGAATCCACTTTGAATTAAAGTGTGCATCATGGACATTTCTTCTATCAAAGAAAATCGCGACCCGATTACTTTTTTTCGGCGCTTTCGTGTTCATATGTAGACAGTTCTGTGAGACCAGTTAGACAGATTTCAATTTAAAGTCTAAGGGCCGGTGCGCGGATTACGCCCATCTTCGAAACGGCACACGCCCCACACCGCATTGTCCGTTGGGAATTCCACTGCCTGCCCCCTCACCGCAATCTCCCCTCCGTCTCCGCATCGAAAAACAGCGCCGCCCCGGGCTCAAAACGCACCGCAACCGTGCCTTCCGACACCGGCGCCTCCTCCCCCTTCGTTTCCACGATTACCCGCTCCCCTGTCGGGCACACGAGATAGGAATAGGCCACGCCGCCGAGCTGTTCGCACAGGTCGACGCGGGCGCCGTCGGCGGCCGGGGTGACATGGAGGTGCTGGGGGCGGAGGCCGACGAGGACTTTTTCGCCGGCCGGCGGCAGGGCGACGGAAGTCGGCACAGTGGTGCCGCCGAAGGCGGCGATGGTCACGGTGCCCTCACCCGCGATGCCTTCCACGAAATTCATGGCCGGGGAGCCGATGAAGCCGGCGACGAATTTGTTGTCCGGGTCGGAATAAAGCTGCATCGGCGAGCCGACCTGCTCGATGACGCCGCCGCGCAGCACTACGATCTTGTCGGCCAGGGTCATCGCCTCGACCTGGTCGTGGGTGACATAGATCATCGTCGCGCCGATGTCCTTGTGGAGACGGGCGATCTCCACGCGCATGTCGACGCGCAGTTCCGCGTCCAGGTTCGACAGCGGCTCGTCGAACAGGAACACTTCCGGCCCGCGCACGATGGCGCGGCCGATGGCGACGCGCTGGCGCTGGCCGCCGGACAGCGCCTTGGGCTTGCGCTTGAGGTATGGGTCGAGCTTGAGGATGCGGCTGGCCTCAGTGACCTTGGCCTCAATGTCGGCCTTCGGATGGCAGTTCATCTTCAGTCCGAAGCCCATGTTTTCCTCAACGCTCATATGCGGATAGAGCGCGTAGGTCTGGAACACCATGGCAATGCCGCGCTCGGCCGGGTCCATGCGGGTCACGTCGCGGCCGCCGATGCCGATCGCGCCCGAGGTCGTCTCTTCCAGCCCGGCGATCATACGCAGCAGCGTGGACTTGCCGCAGCCACTTGGCCCGACAAAAACGCAGAACTCGCCGTCCTCGATTGCAAGGTCGACCCCGTGGATGACCTGCATATCGCCGTATTTCTTGACGGCCTTCGTCAGTGTGACACCGGACATGAAACGTTAACTCCCTGGAATATGGCTCAGGCGGGGAACTGCCAGTCCTCGACTGCCGCGGCAATGTCGGAAGCGGCCTGAAGAAGTGCCGGACGCACCTCGCTCAGCTCTTCCAGGCTCTTGCGCTGTGTGGATGTGGTCACCGACAGGGCGCCGACCGGCCGGCCCTTCGAATTCAGGATCGGCGCGGCGATGCAGATGATGCCGGGTTCGTGTTCCTCCCGGTCGAAAGCGACGCCGTCGCGGCGGATGGTATCCAGCTCAGTGCGCAGGGCGGCCTCGCTGGCGAGGGTTGCGGGCGTATAGGCATAGAACGACTGCTTGCGGATGACATGATCGAGCTCGCCCGGATCGATGAAGGCCATCAGCGCCTTGCCGACGCCCGTGCAATAGGCGGGGCCGACCTTGCCGGCCTGGGAAAACATGTCGACGGCGTTGGAGGGGTTCTGCTTGTCGACATAAAGCACCTGGCCGCTGTCGAGCTGCGCCAGATGTACCGTCTCGCCGGCCGTTTCCGACAGTGCGGTCAGAAAGGGCCGCGCGATCGGCGCGATCGAGCTTTGCCGCCAAGCCGCATGGGCAAGGCGCACCAGCCGGATGCCGAGGGTATAGGTCTGCTGATCAACGTCATAGGCCAGCATTCCCTGGCTCACCAGCGTCTGCAGCAGACGGTAAAGCGTTGCCTTGGGAAGCGGGCTTTCGCCAAGAAGTTCGGAAAACCGCACCGGCCGTTCGACAGCCGCCACCTGGTCCAGAACCTCAAGAGCCTTGCCGACCGTTCCGTCGCCGCCAGCTCCGCCCACCTGCTTGTTCATGCTCTCCTCCGGCGGTCCGTTTCTTTGTGCCGGACCTGTTGACAACGTAACCCGGCCGGATCAAAGTATCAATATACAAAACTAAGTTTCACATAATGGAACAACTAGGGAGGACACCATGCGTTCCATGCTGAAAACGTCCGGAGCGGTACTTGCCGTTCTGGCGGCGACCCTTGGCGGGGCATCCGCCGACGGCCTGACCGGCGATCTCAAGATTTTCCTGGACACATCGAACCCGGCGCCGCGCGCGACCATGGAAGAGATGATTGCCCAGTTCGGCGAGAAGAACCCGGAGCTGACCATCGAGACCACGGTGATCGACCGGGAAGCCTACAAGACCCAGATCCGCAACTTCCTGACCGCCAACGCGCCGGATGTCGCCACCTGGTACGCGGCCAACCGCATGCGTCCCTACGTGGAAGCAGGTCTGTTCGAGGATGTCTCCGACTTGTGGGACGGCACGGAACTCGGCGAGAACCTGGCCTCCACCAAGGGCGCGATGACCATCGACGGCAAGCAGTGGGGCGTGCCCTACACCTACTATCAGTGGGGCGTCTACTACCGGAAGGACATCTTCGACGAGCTGGGCCTCACCGAGCCGGCGACCTGGGAAGAGGAAAAGGCCAACTGCCAGAAGATCCTCGACGCCGGCAAGAAGTGCTACACCATCGGCACCAAGTTCCTTTGGACCGCCGGCGGCTGGTTCGACTACATGAACATGCGCACCAACGGCTTCGACTTCCACATGGACCTGCTCACCGGCAAGGCCTCCTGGCAGTCGGATGAAGTCCGCAAGACCTTCGCCAACTGGCGTGAGCTCATCGACATGGGCGCCTTCATCGACAACCACCAGACCTACTCCTGGCAGGAAGCCCTGCCGTTCATGGTCAAGGGCGATGCGGCCGCTTACCTTATGGGCAACTTCGCCGTCGCGCCGCTGCGCGATGCGGGCCTCACCGACGACCAGATCGATTTCTACCAGTTCGTGGAAATCACGCCCGGCGTCGAAAAGGCGGAAGACGCGCCGACCGACACGTTCCACATTCCGGCCAACGCGACCAACAAGGAAAACGCCCGCGAGTTCCTGAAATTCATGGCCTCGGCGGACGTGCAGACCTGGATCAACGACGGCAAGCATCTCGGCCAGCTGCCGGTCAATGCCAAGTCGTCCGTGGACAACGACAAGTTCCTCGAGCAGGGCTTCGAAATGCTGTCCACGAATTCTCCGGGCGGCGTTGCCCAGTTCTTCGATCGTGACGCCCCGGCCGAAATGGCCAAGGTTGCCATGGAAGGCCTGCAGGAGTTCATGGTCAAGCCGGACAATCTGGACAAGATCCTGGCCCGCCTCGACCGCACCCGCGAGCGCATCAACAAATAGGCCCAGTCGGCCGGAACGGGACAGGGAGCCTCCGCGCCCTGTCCCTGCCCTTTTGTCCTCCGGTGCCCGAACGAGGCCTCCCGACCCAACACGAGTTCCAAAATGGCCCAAGCGTCCGTCAGCGACGACCCCCGGAATTTCGGGCAAAGACCCCGGCACAGTTCCTGGTGGCATCGCAATCAGCAGCAGTTGACACCCTGGCTGTTCCTGGCGCCCGGGATCCTGTTCTTCCTGTTCTACGTGATCTTTCCGATCTTCCAGTCGTTCAACCTGTCGCTCTACCAATGGGACGGGCTGGGCACGGCCGAATTTGTCGGTCTCACCAACTACGAGGAACTCTACTGGGACGACGCGTTCTACACCTCGCTCAAGAACAACGTCATCTGGCTGCTGCTCTACCTGCTTGCCGTGCCCGCCGGACTGTTCATCGCCCTGTTCCTGAATCAGACGGTGACCGGCATCCGGCTGTACAAGTCGCTGTTCTTCTTCCCCTTCGTGATTTCGCAGGTGGTTGTCGGCCTCGTGTTCACCTGGTTCTACGATCCCACCTTCGGCATCCTCAACGTTCTGCTCGGCGCGCTCGGCCTGCCGGCGATCAGCGTCCTGGGCGACGAGAACTGGGTCACTGTCGGCATCATCGTCGCCGGCCTGTGGCCGCAGACCGCCTATTGCATGATCCTGTATCTGACGGGCCTCAATGCCGTCGATCCCGAGCAGATCGAGGCCGGACGCCTCGACGGCGCCAAGAGCTGGCGCATGCTCTGGTACATCATCGTGCCGCAGCTTCGCCCCGCCACCTTCATCGCCTTCGTCGTGACCATCATTGGTGCGCTGCGCTCCTTCGACCTGATCTCCATCATGACCAACGGCGGCCCCTATGGCGCCAGCCGGGTGCTCAGTTTCTACATGTTCGAGGTGGCGCTTTCCGAATACGGCTTCCGCATGGGCTATGGCGCCGCCATCGCCGTGGTGCTGTTCCTGATCATGCTGGCCTTCATCGCCTACTTCCTGTGGTCGATGTTCAAGGAAGAGCGCGCTCGATGACAGGCCGGGACCTCGTTAACGACATATGTGCCCGGTTTCCCGGTGCGGAGCTCTCCGACCCCTGGGGAGGCGGACACGACGCCTGGAAGATCGGCGGAAAGATGTTCGCCTGCATCGGCTCCCTCGGCGATGGCGTCTCCGTGAAGTGCCGCGACGTCGAGACAGCGGCCATGCTGATCGACGCGGGCATTGCCCGGCGCGCGCCTTACTTTCACAAGAGCTGGGTCAGGCTGGACTGGGACACTCCGGAGGACGAGATGCGCCATCGTCTCGAAATGTCCTACGACCTCATTCGATCCTCATTGACAAAAAAGCTGCAGGCCAGCCTCACAGCGAGACAGGAGGCTTAAGATGTTTCCGACACCCATCGAACGCACATCGCGTGCCTGGCAGATCAGCTACCAGACCCTGCTGCCGCTGGCGCTGATCCTGTGGCTGCTGCCCTTGATCGCGGTTGCAATCTTCTCCATCAAGCCGGATTCCGATTTCGCCAACGCCAACTACTGGGGCTGGCCGTCCTCCTTCCAGGGCTTCGCCAACTACGCGCTGGTCTTCACCGGCTCGGACATGCCGTACTACCTGCTGAACTCGTTCAAGATCACCATCCCGACGGTGATCGGCGCTGTCGCCCTGTCCTGCATGACCGGCTTCGCCCTCGGCATCTACAAGTTCAGGGCCAATATCTGGATCTTCTTCATGTTCGTGGCCGGCAACTTCGTGCCGTTCCAGATCCTGATGGTGCCGGTCCGTGATCTGACCTTGCAGATGGGCCTCTACAACACCATCACCGGACTGGTGCTGTTCCACATCGCCTTCCAGACCGGGTTCTGCACCCTGTTCATGCGCAATTTCATCCGTGCGCTGCCCTTCGAGCTGATCGAGGCGGCGCGGGTCGAGGGCATCGCCGAATGGCGGATCTTCTGGTTTGTCGTGCTGCCGCTGATGAAACCGGCCATCGCCGCCCTGTCCGTGCTGATCTTCACCTTCATCTGGAACGACTATTTCTGGGCCGTGGTGCTGACCCAGGGTGTCGAGAGCCAGCCGGTGACCGCCGGCATCACCTCCTTCAACGCCCAGTACCGCGCCGCCTATCACCTGATGAGCGCCGGCTCCCTCGTCGCGGCGCTGCCCCCGGTCGCCATGTTCTTCCTGATGCAGAAACACTTCATCGCCGGCCTGACACTCGGGGCGGTGAAGTGATCAGGACCTGGTGCCTCAACGACGCTCACCAGAGCCTGGTCCTCGCCAGCTTCGGCGGCGGCCTGCCCGAAGTCGTCTACTGGGGCGCCGCACTGCCAGCGGGCGAGAATCTGGAGACCCTCACCAAAGCCTCCGTCGCGGACGTGACCGGAGGCATGATCGACCGGAACGCCCCGCTCAGCCTCTGCCCGGAAGCCTCGAACACCTTTCCGGGACAGACCGGCCTGAGCGCGAAAACGCGGGACGGCCAGGTCCTGTCGCCCTCCTTCCGCTTCGCCAGTGAAGCCGCTCCCAAGCACGGTCTGATGCTGGAATTCGCCGACAAGGCTCTCGGTCTGACCCTGATCTTCGACCTGACGCTGACGCCGGACACCTCCCTGTTCAAATTGCAGACCTGCCTTGAGAGCTCCGATGTCATCCAGGTCGACTGGCTGGCCGCGCCGGTTCTGCTGGTTCCCGCGCACACCGATGAAATGATCGAATTTTCCGGCCGCTGGTGCGCGGAGTTCCTGACACAGCGGCTGGCTTTCGCCCCCGGAGCGCGGCTGCGCGACAACCGCACCGGCCGCACCGACCATGCCCATTTTCCCGGACTGATCGCCTGCAACGGCCGAACATCCAACACGCAAGGCGAGGCCTTCGCCTTTCACTATGGCTGGTCGGGCGGGCATCGCTCGGTGGCCGAGGAACTGGCCGACGGCCGCCGCCAGGTCCAGTTCGGCCATGCGTCCGGATCGCTCGCGGCGGGACGTCATTTTGCCAGCGCGCCGCTCTATGCCACCTGGTCGGGCTCGGGCCTCAACGGCGCGGCGGTCCGTTTCCAGCGGCACCTGCGCGAGCACATCGTCACGGGTTCCAGGTCGCCGCGTCCGGTGCACTACAATTGCTGGGAAGCCGTCTATTTCGATCACAAGCTCGACGACCTCAAGGCCATCGCCACCCGGGCAGCGGACCTGGGCGCGGAACGCTTCGTTCTGGACGACGGCTGGTTCGGACGCCGCGACGACGATACCACTTCTCTGGGCGACTGGATCGTCGATGCCCGCAAATACCCCGACGGCCTGAGCCCGCTGATCGACCATGTCAGGGCGCTCGGCCTGGAATTCGGTATCTGGTTCGAGCCGGAAATGGTCAACGAGGACAGCGATCTTTACCGGGCGCATCCGGACTGGGTGCTCGGCCCGGCCGACCAGATCCGCGGCCGCCAGCAACTCGTGCTCGACATGGCACGCGAGGATGTGCGCGACTACCTCTTCGACCACATCGCCGCGCTCCTGCGGGACAACGCCATCGGCTACATCAAGTGGGACCACAATAGGGTGCTGCCCGTTGTCGAGGCGGCCCAGACCGAGGGGCTCTACGCGCTGCTGGACAGGCTCCGCGAAGCATTTCCGGACGTGGAGATCGAAAGCTGCTCGTCCGGTGGCGGGCGCATCGACTTCGGCATTCTGGAGCGCACCCAGCGGGTCTGGCTTTCCGACAGCAACGACGCCCTGGAACGCCAGCGTATCCAGCATGACGCCGCCCTGTTCCTGCCGTCTTCCGTCACCGGCTCCCATGTCGGGCCTCGCCATTGTCACACCTCCGGGCGCACACTGGACATCGCCTTGCGCGCCTGGACCGCCGCCCAGCGGCACATGGGCTTCGAGATGGATCCGCGCGAACTTGGCGACGACGAAGCGGCAACGCTGCGCAAGGTGACGGACTGGTGGAAGAACAACCGCGACTGGATGATGCACGCCGACATCCTGCGCCTCGACAGCCCGGATCCGGCGGTCATCGCGGAACAGCAGCTTGCCGAAGACGGCAGCCGGTTCGCGGTCTTCGCCGCCCAGACCCGGACGTTCCGATCAGATCCTGCCCCGCGCCCTGCGATTGACGGGACTGGATCCGTCTGCAACCTACCGGATTGCACTTGCAAACCGGGATGACGCGCCACGCCTGTCGCGCGGGGCGCCGCTCCTGAAAGACGGCCCTCTCGAGGCCAGCGGGCAATATCTCATGTCCCACGGTCTCACCCTTCCCTGGCGGTTCCCGGAAACGGTCTGGGTGCTGGAAGGCCGGAAGCTCTGAGCGCACCGCGCTCGCACACCCCACGGCGCGGCGTTGCCGCAGCCACATGAAAGAGGACCGTCCATGTACGCGAATTTTCCGGATCTCAAAGACACGTCGGTCTTCATCACCGGCGGCGGTTCCGGCATCGGCGCCGCCCTCACTGACGGCTTTCTGGCCCAGGGGGCCAGAGTCGCCTTCGTTCAGCGCTCCGACGCGTCCGCCTTCTGCGACGACATGGAAGCAAAGCACGGCCGGCGACCGCTGTTCCTGCCCTGCGACATCACCGACATGACCGCGCTCAAGGCAGCCATCGACGCGGCGGCCGAGGCCCATGGAGCCGTTGCGGTGCTGGTCAACAACGCCGCCAACGACAAGCGCCACAAGACCGAGGAGGTCGATGAGGCTTTCTGGGACTGGTCCCAGGCCATCAACCTGAAGGCCTATTTCTTCGCCTGCCAGCACGTGATCGCCGGCATGCGCGCCGCAGGCGGCGGCTCGATCATCAACTTCTCTTCCATCTCCTACATGATGGGCAATGCCGGTTATCCGGCCTACACCACGGCCAATTCCGGCATCAACGGCATGACACGCAGCCTTGCGCGCGAATTCGGCCCCGACAACATCCGCGTCAACGCGCTCGCGCCGGGCTGGGTCCTGACCCAGAAGCAAAAGGACATGTGGGTGACGCCGGAAGGGCTCGCCGTCCATATCGACCGGCAGTGCCTGAAGAGCGAGCTGGCACCCGAGGACATGGTCGACCCGGTTCTGTTCCTTGCCTCCAGGGCCAGCAGGGCAATGACCGGTCAGGCGCTCGTGGTCGACGGCGGTGTCGTGGTGACGGGATGACCGACGCCGGCGGAACCGCCTGGATCGCGGCGGACTGGGGCACCACCAATCTGCGGGTCTGGGCCCTGGACAGCCAAGGCGGCACGCGCGCCCATCGGCACTCGGCCAAAGGCATGGGAACGCTTGAGCGGGAAGACTTTGAGGCGGCACTTCTGGAATTGATCGGCGATCTGCTGCCACAGGGGACACCCACCCCGGTGATCGTCTGCGGCATGGCCGGATCCCGTCAGGGCTGGGCGGAGGCCCCCTATGTGGCGGCCCCCTGCACGCCGCCGTCCCTGGAAAACTCGACCCCGGTCGCGACCGGCGACGCGAGGCTCGACGTGCATATCCTGCCTGGCATCAAGCAGCTTGACCCGGCGGATGTCATGCGCGGCGAAGAAACCCAGATAGCCGGTTTCCTGGCTGAAGAGCCGGACTTCAACGGCCTGCTGTGCCTGCCGGGCACCCATACCAAATGGGCTATCCTGGAGAAGGGCCGCCTCATCTCGTTTCGAACCTGCATCACCGGTGAGTTGTTCGCGCTCCTGTCCGAACGGTCCGTTCTGAGCCACGGTCTGTCGGACCGGGACATGGACATGACCGCCTTCCGGCAGGCGGTCGAAAGAGGTGCCCTGGAACCTGAACAGCTCCTGTCGGATCTCTTCGGCATACGGGCGGCGGGCCTCATTGCCGGGCTGAGCCCGGAGGCCGCCAGGGGACGCCTGTCCGGATTGCTGATTGGAGCGGACCTTGCCGCGGTGCGCGCGGACCTGACCGATCAGCCCGTTGCGATCCTTGGCAATGGCGGTCTCGCCGAAACCTATCGCGCCGCCCTGTCATGCCTCGGCCGCCAGGCCCGTCTGCTCGACGCGGATGCATTGACGCTGCGCGGGCTTGCGCTCGCCTATTCTTCCCATGCAAAGGTATCTTCATGAGCCGCAACCTGATTGCCATCCTGAGGGGCCTGACCCCGGACGAGGCGCTGCCCGTCACCGAATGCCTGATCGACGCCGGCATCACGCGCATCGAGGTCCCGCTCAATTCGCCGGACCCGTTCACGAGCATCGCGGCGATGTCCTCGGCCTTCTCGGATCGGGCACAAATTGGCGCGGGCACCGTTCTGGAACCCGGGCAGGTGGCAAGTGTCAAGAAAGCGGGCGGCACGCTGGTCGTGTCGCCCGACTGCAACCCGGAGGTCATCCGGGCCACCAAGACCGCCGGCATGGCGTCCTTTCCGGGTGTCATGACCCCGACCGAGAGTTTCGCCGCCCTGCGCGCCGGCGCGGACGGCCTCAAGTTCTTTCCCGCCTCCCTGATCGGACCGGCTGGCCTGAAAGCCATGCTCGCGGTCCTGCCGAATGGCACCGGGACCTATGCGGTCGGTGGTGCCGGTCCGGACAATTTCGCGGACTGGATCCAGGCCGGCGTCACCGGTTTCGGCATCGGCACCGCGCTCTACAAACCCGGTTTCACGGTCGCCGAAGTCAGCCGGCGGGCGCAGGACATCGTCGCCGCCTACGATGCGGCGGTTGCGAACAGCAGGTGAAGGTCATGAGCACAGTTTTCGACGACCGCACATGCCGGCTGGGAGAAGGTCCGTTGTGGCATCCCGAACGCCGGCAGCTCTTCTGGTTCGATATTCTGAACCGCCGTCTGCTCAGCCGGGCCAACGGCACGCCCCGCACCTGGCAATTCGGTGAATATGTCTCCGCCGCCGGCTGGGTGAGCCGGACCGAACTCCTGATCGCCAGCCAGAGCAGGCTGTTCCTGTTCGACCTGGAGACGGAAGTCTCCTCCAAGGTCTGCGATCTGGAGGCGGACGATGCGGTCACGCGGTCCAATGACGGCCGCGCCGATCCAAAAGGCGGCTTCTGGATCGGCACCATGGGCATCAACGCCGAAAAGGCCGCGGGCGCCATCTACCGCTTTCACAAGGGCGAGCTGCGCAGGCTTTTTGGCGGTGTGACCATCTCCAATGCCATCTGTTTTTCACCCGATGGCCGGACCGCCTATTTCGCCGACACGGCCACGCAGGTCATTCAAAAGGTGGCGCTCGACCCCGACGGCTGGCCCAGCGGCGCGCCGGAGACCTTCGTTGACCTCGCCGCCGGGGATCTCAATCCCGACGGCGCCGTGGTCGACAGCGACGGGTACCTCTGGAACGCCCAATGGGGCGCCGGCCGCGTCGCGCGCTACGCCCCGGACGGCCGTTTCGTCGAAGAGATCAAACTGCCGGCAAGCCAGATCACCTGCCCGGCCTTCGGCGGAGACGATCTGAAAACCCTGTTCGCGACCTCCGCCGCAGAGGGACTGTCGGGTGCGGTCGACGGCAAGACCTGGCTCAGTGAAGCAGCCGTGCGTGGACAAGTCGAACACCGGGTGGTTCTGTGATCCGCGCCCGGAAGGCCTGACACAGGAACGACCAACCACACCCGACCGGCTCCTGCATCCCTGCCGGCGCGGGCACACCATCAGAATTCATGGCGGCAGCTTTCGGCCCGGACAAGCCCGCCCGTGAACCAGCGAGCGGAACTCATGAAACGCACACTCGGCACCTGCTATTACCCGGAACACTGGCCGCAGGAAATCTGGGAGGCCGATGCCCGGCGCATGGTGGAAACGGGACTGACCTGGGTCCGCATCGGCGAATTCGCCTGGTCGCGGCTGGAACCCTCCCCGGAAGATCTGCAGTTCGACTGGCTCGACCGGGCGATCGAAACCCTCGGCCAGGCCGGCCTCAAGGTCGTGCTCTGCACCCCGACCGCCACGCCGCCGCGCTGGATGATCGACAGGCATCCGGACATGATCGCGGTGGAGTCCAGCGGCCAGCCGCGCAAGTTCGGATCCCGCCGGCATTACTGCTTTTCCCACCAGGGCTACCAGCGCGAGAGCGATCGCATCACATCGCTGATTGCCGAGCGGTACGGCGACAATCCGCATGTGGCCGCCTGGCAGACAGACAATGAATACGGCTGCCACGACACGACACTGTCCTATTCCCAAGCGGCCCGAAAGGCCTTCCGGACGTGGCTCGCCGACCGGTACCGCACCATCGACGCGCTCAACCGCGCCTGGGGCAACGTCTTCTGGTCGATGGACTACGCCTCCTTTGACCAGATCGACCTGCCCAACCTCACCGTGACGGAAGCAAACCCGTCGCACACACTGGCCTTCCGGCGTTTTTCCTCCGACCAGGTGGTGGCCTTCAACAGGCGGCAGGTCGATATCATCCGTGCACACTCGAATGCACCGGTCAGCCACAACTACATGGGCCGGGTCACCGATTTCGATCACTTCAGGGTCGGCGACGATCTCGACATCGCCACCTGGGACAGCTACCCGCTCGGATTTCTGGAAGACAGGGTCGGCGCAACCGACGCCCATAAGCGCGCCTTCACGCGACAGGGCGATCCGGATTTCCAGGCCTTCCACCACGATCTCTACCGGGCCGTCGGCAAAGGCCGCTGGTGGGTGATGGAACAGCAGCCCGGTCCGGTGAACTGGGCACCGTACAATCCCGCGCCTCTTCCCGGCATGATGCGGCTGTGGGCCTGGGAGGCCTATGCCCATGGCGCGGAGGCCGTGTGTTACTTCCGCTGGCGGCAGGCGCCGTTTGCCCAGGAGCAAATGCATGCCGGCATGCTGCGCCCCGACAATGCGGATGCACCTGCCCTGATCGAGGCGCGTCAGGTCGCGGACGAACTGCGCGATGCGCCGGATGTCTCGGCACCGCAAGCGCTTGTCGCCCTGATCTTCGACTATGACGCCGATTTTGCCTGGACCACCCAGCCGCACGGCAAGGACCTGAGCTACTTCCAGCTCGTCTTCGACACCTACAGGGCCCTGCGCAAACTTGGCCTGTCCGTCGACATCCTGCGCGGTGAGACACGGGACTTTTCCGGCTACAAGATCATTGCCGCACCAGGCCTCGTCTACATGCCACAGGACCTGAAAAACGAGCTGGCCGAAGCAGATGCGCATGTTGTTCTGGGACCGCGCACGGCAGCGCGCAACGCCGACATGGTGATCCCGGTGCCGCTGCCGCCGGACATGCCGGGGCTGGAAGTGACGGTTTCGCGCGTGGAAAGCCTGCGTCCCGACATGCCGATGCCGCTGAAGGGCGGCGGTGCCTTCACGGGGTACCGCGAGGAACTGGAGGGCGCCGCCGACATCGTGCTTGAGCTCGATGACGGCCAGCCCGCAGCCCTGCGCTCCGGCCACCTGACCTATGTCGGCGGATGTCCCGACGCCATTGCCCTGAAGCGGATGTATTCAGACCTCTGCCGCGCCGCCGGCATCGCAACGGTGGACCTTGAAGACGGCGTGCGCTGCCGGGACACGGGCGGGCTCAGGATCTGGACCAACTACGGCGCCGAAGCGGCGGACACGCCTGCCGGCCGGATCGAGGGAGCCGGGGTTCTGTTTGAGAAGACGTGAGCTGATTGCCAGCCAAGCCGTCCGGCCAACCGGCCTCGGCCCGACGCGGGACCGGTACGCCTCGAACGACGCACGGCTTGTCCGGATCCGGCTGCCCCATCGCCGGGACGGACGGATGAGACGCCTTGGGCGGGCAGCGCCCCTCAGGTGGCCTCGTTGTCGACCAGTTGCCGGATGATCGCCGCGTAGTTCTCGGCGCCCTGCGCGCCTGTGATCAGGTGGCGCCGCTCGAAGACGACGGCGGGAACGCCCTGGATACCGTTCTCGGTCCAGAAGCCCTGCTCCTCGCGCACGGCCTCGGCAAAACGGGCGTCCTGAAGAACCTGGATGGCTTCCTGCCGGTCCAGCCCGACGGCCCCCGCGATGTCGGCGAGAACCTCTATGTTGCTGACATCCCTGCCGTCTTTGAAATAGGCGTCGAACAGCGCCATTTTCAGCGGGTGCTCCAGGCCCTCCGGCCCGGCCCAGTGCAGCAGTTGATGCGCCTTGAAGGTGTTGACCATGCGCATGTCGTCGGTGAACCTGAAATCGATCCCGAGCCCGGCCCCCAGTCCGGTCAGACGCTCGCGCGCTTCCCGGGACTGCTCCGCAGTCGAGCCGTATTTGCGCATGATGTGCGCGCGCAGGTTCTCGCCGTCTTCCGGCATGTCCGGATTGAGTTCGAACGGATGCCACTTGATTGCGGCGGATACGCCCGTATCCGCGATCGCCTGTTCAAGCTGCTTGAACCCGACGATGCACCAGGGGCAGACAACATCGGAGACGATGTCGATTTGCAACACCTCGTCCATGTCGAGGTCGGTGATGTCCGTCATGGTTTTCCTTTCCGTTTCACAGGGACGCATCGCCTTTGGGCGGCGGGTTCCAGCCCCGGTCCGCGCCCGTGTGCCGGTTGTTGCCGCGGTCGACCCGCATGATTTCCTTCAGCGTTTCGGAGTGTGCCCGCATTGCGTCGATATAGGAATTGTCGACACCGCCGTCATTGAAATTTTCGCGCAGCGCGTCCAGCATCGCAACATCGTGATTGCGGAACTCCCGTGCCCTGACGCGTGCGTGGAAGGGATGGTGCCCCAATTCGACAAAGGCCCGCCGCCCGAGCGCCAGCGCCCCCTCGAAGATTTCCCGTTCCGCATGATGCGCCCCGACATTTTCCAGTTCGTAGACATGGTGGCGATCCCTGGCCCGGGCAAGGATCTTCACATTGGGATAGGTTCTGGCAACGTGCTCGACCATCTGCGTCTGCTTGTCCCGGTCATCGATCGCGGCGATGAACAGATCCGCCTCTTCCAGCCCGGTGGCGTGCAGAAGGTTCGGCCGGGTGGCATCGCCGAAGAAGGTGCGGATACCGATCCGGCTGAGATTTTCGATGGTCTGGGGCTCGTGGTCCAGAATGACCACTTCATAGCCGCTGGTCAAAAGCATGCGCGAGACGATCTGGCCGAACCGTCCCATGCCCGCGACCACCACCCGGCCCCGGCTGTCGATCGTGTCAGGCTGGCGGTCCGACTGTGCCACGACGCGCGGTGCCACAACCTTCTCATGGAAGATGAACAACGCAGGCGTCAGCAGCATCGAGATCGCAACGATCAGGGTCATGGTCTGCAGGAGGCCTTGTTCCAGGACACCGCTGCCGCTTGCGATGCCGAACAGCACGAAGGCGAATTCGCCGGCCTGGGCAAGGCCCAGCGCGAACAGCCAACGATCCGCGCCCTGCAGGCGGAACAGCGTCCCCAGCGCGAACAGCACCGCGAACTTGACCGTCATCAACCCGATGACCAGTCCCAAAATCATGAGCGGTGCGCCGAACAGAAGCTCGAAATCGATCCCGGCGCCAACCGTCAGGAAGAAGAGGCCGAGCAGCAATCCCTTGAAAGGCTCGATGTCGGCCTCCAGCTCATGACGGTATTCGCTGTCCGAGAGGACCACGCCGGCAAGAAATGTTCCCAGCGCCGGCGACAGCCCGACGAAATCCATCAACAGGGCGATGCCGATGACCAGCAGCAGCGCCGTCGCAGTAAAGATCTCCCGCAGGCGCGCTTCCGCGATGAAGCGGAAGACCGGGCGCAACAGGTGCCGCCCCGCAATGATGATGGCCGCGATAACCACCAGGATCACCAGCGCCTGGGCCCAACCCGGCAACGCTGCCAGGGCTTCGCCGCCATGACCGGCGCTCTCACCATTCCCCGCACTGGTCCCCGAACCGTCAATGCCGTCGTGACTGACCCCGATTGCAAGCAGCGGCAGCACCGCCAACATGGGAATGACCGCAATGTCCTGGGTCAGCAGGACGGAAAACGAACTTTGCCCGCCCCGCGTCTTGAGCCAGCTTTTTTCGTTGAGCGTCTGCAGGACGATCGCCGTCGACGACAGGGCCAGTATCATGCCGAGTGCCAGCGCGGACTGCCAGGCAAGTCCGAAGGCAATCCCGATCCCGGCAAACACCGCTGTGGTGACGGTGACCTGCAGGCCACCGAGCCCGATCAACTGTTGCCGCATTTTCCAGAGCATCGCGGGCTGCAGTTCAAGCCCGACCAGAAACAGCATCATGACCACACCGAATTCGGCGAAATGCTGAACCTCGGTCGTCTCCGAACCGACGATGCCGATGAGGGGACCGATCACCACGCCTGCAATAAGATATCCGAGCACCGACCCGAGGCCGAGACGATTGGCGACCGGAACCGCGATGACCGCGGCGCAGAGATAGACAAAGGCTTCGTTGAGCAGCCCCATCAGTGCATCTCCCCACTGGTGATACAGGCGTCCAGAACATCGTTCAGAACGGCGGCGGCGGCGGCCTTGTCCAGATCGAACCGGTCGGCGACCAGCGCCTTGAGCAGGTCGTCATAGGCCTTGCGGTGCTCCTGGAGCCGGTCTTCCTCCAGCGCGCGGCCGGCGCCGAAGAGAGCGAAGGGCGCCAGATAGCGCATGCCGCACAGGTCGGCGGTTTTTTCGAACGGTGCCAGCAGGCTGCGCAGCTCGGCCCGGTTCACGCCGGTCTGCGAATAGTCCGCCGGCCTGGCCCCTGTCGAGACCGCGTTCAGCAGGACCTTTCCCTGCAGGGCCGTCCCGTGAAGGCCATAGGCAAACCCGTGTTCCAGAACGAGATCCTGCCATTCCTTGAGGAGCGCAGGGGCGGAATACCAGTAAAGCGGATGCTGGAAGATGATCACGTCATGCGCCATCAGGCGCCCCTGCTCCCGGTCGATATTGATATCGAAATCCGGGTACTCGCCGTAGAGATCGACCGCGGTCACCCCCTCCACGTTTCGCGCGATTTCATACAGGGGCCGATTGACTTCCGACCGGTCGGGCCGTGGATGCGTGAAGAGAACAAGAACTTCGGCCAAGGGATCCCCCCCGTAGGCTGTGCAGGTCACGAACCGGATGTTCCTCTCAGGGTTTATAGAGATCAACAGGGCATCTTGAAAGCCATCGAAGGCAGCCGGCTTTCCTGCCGGCCGCGTCTTGTGGACGATCCAGGTTCCGGCTTTCAGGAGACGGTGACACGCCGATCGGTTTCACCGGCTTCGGCAATGGCGGTTGCCAGCGACACCAGATGACAGCCGAGATCGCCCTGCGCGCCCAGGCCGGCATCGGCCCTTGTCGCCGCCATGTCCAGATCAGGTCCGGGTCGGCCTGATAGTCCTCGTCGACCATGCCGCGGAAATGCACGATCCGGCCGATGGCGCCCTCCGCTATCAGCTTGCGCGCGTGGGCAATGGCCGGGTTGTGCAGGTAACTGTAGCCGACGATGGTTTTCGCCCGGTCTGTTCAGCCTCTTTCAGCATGTCGCGGGCATCGTCCAGTGTCAGCACCATCGGCTTTTCCAGATGCACATGCTTGCCGGCGGACAGCGCCGCCTTGCCGGCCGGCACATCGCACAGCACTTCCAGTCTCGGAGCCGGCACGTCGCCGAAGACAGCTTTCACCGGCCATAGGCAAGGGCATGGCACTTGCCGATGAAACCGGTGCCGATCAATCCAATGCCGGGACGTGTCATCTGGCTGGTCCTCCCAAGTCGTCCCGAACCTGCAATGACCACGACAACGGATCCGCCATCAGATTTCATCCATGCCGACGGCGCGGCGCTCGGCGACCGACTTCAGAGCGGCCTCGGCAAGCGCCAGCGCCTTCAGGCCGTCCTCCCCGGACGGCGAAGGCACCCTGCCGTTTTCGACAGCATCAATGAAGGCCGCGATCTCGGCTGCGTAGGCATCGAGGTAGCGGGTCATGAAGAAGTCGTGCAGCGGCGGGCGCGTATAGCCATCCTGTGTTGCCAGTTCGATCGATACCGGCCGCAGGTTTTCAGCGGCAACCGCACCGGTGGAACCATGCACTTCGACACGCTGGTCATAGCCGTAAGTCGCGCGGCGCGAGTTTGAAATGGAGCACTGCTTGCCCGATCCCGTGGTCAGCACAACAATGGCGCTGTCATAGTCGCCGAGCTTGCCGATCTCCGGATCGACCAGAACGGAGCCCGTGGCATAGACGGTCGTGATTTCTTCGCCGAGCAGAAACCGCGCCATGTCGAAGTCATGAATGGTCATGTCCCGGAAAATACCGCCGGACGTCTCAATGTAGGACGGCGGCGGCGCGCCCGGATCGCGGGACGTGATCTGCACCATCTCGACATCGCCGATCCGGCCCGCGTCGATGGCATCGCGCACCGCCTTGAAATGCGGATCAAACCGCCGGTTGAAGCCGATCATCAGGAGTGCGCCCAGATCCTCGATCGTCTTCAGGCAGCTCTTCACCCGGTCCAGGGACAGATCGATGGGCTTTTCGCAGAACACCGCCTTGCCGGCGCGCGCGCACTGCTCGATCAGATCCGCATGGGTCGTTGTCGGTGTGCAGATCACCACGGCGTCGACGTCCTCGGACACCGCGATCTCGTCGATCGACCTGACGCTGGCACCATAGCCTGCGGCGAGACTTTCGGCGGCCTCAGGAAAAGCGTCCGCTACCGCGACAAGGGTCGCCCCCTCCGAAGCGGAAACCGCCCTGGCATGTACCTTGCCGATACGTCCGGCGCCCAGCAGCGCAACCTTGATAGCCATGTTTTCCTCCCGGAGGGTGAAGCCACGCATCCTCGGGATCGCGGCTTGCAAAATTAGAATAAAAATTCCAAAATCACTTTAAACGGAATGTGTCAAGCTGAAAAAGAAGAAACGGATGACGGAGACAGATCAGGGCCCCGCAGTCGCAGCCTCACCGCCCGAGACGATCGATGCCTTTTTCGAGCGCCTGGGCAGCACGGCGGAGACCATGCCCAAGCGCCTGAAACAGTTCGCAGACTTCATTGCGACCAACCCGGATCGTATCCCCGTTTCGACCGTGGCGGAACTCGCCGAAGGTGCGGACGTGCAGCCCTCGGCGGTCATGCGGTTTTGCCAGGAGATGGGTTTCTCCGGCTACTCCCAGATGCAGAAACTGTTCCGGTCCGATTATTCCCAGAAATGGCCGGATTACGCCACCCGTCTGGCGAAACTTCGCGATCACGGAACGGAATCCCCCTCCGCGTTGCTTGCCGAGTTTGTCGAGGTCGGCCGGTCCTCGCTGGAAAATCTGCTGACAACGGTGGATCCGGCCGCGCTGCAACAGGCGGTCGATGTGCTCGCCCGGGCCGAGACCATTCACATGATCGGCTTCCGCCGCGCTTTTCCGGTCACCTCATATCTCGCCTATGCCTTTGAAAAGATGGATATTCCTGCAGTTCTTCATTCCGGGCTCGCCAACATCAACATGGAACATCTGATACGCCCGAACGATGCGGTGATCGCGGTGACCTTCGCGCCCTACTCGCAGAGAACCATCGCCATGGCCACCCAGGCGCGCATCAACGGGGCGGACATCGTCGCCATTACCGATGTGGTGACCAGTCCACTGGCCCGGCTGACAGCGATCCAGCTTCTGGTCTCCGAACTGGATGTCGGTGCCTTCCGGGCCCTGTCCGCAAGCCTGTCGCTCGCCATTGCCCTGGCCGTGTCCGTCGGCGCGCAGCGCAATCGAATTTGACGACTTTGAAAAAAATCTGTTGCACAAAAATAAAAATGGAATTTAAATTCCAAAAAATTGCTACGAGCGCTCAAAGCCACCGACGACTCACGAGTGAGCGGGCAGCAACAATGCGCCCGCGGCCCGTGGCGATATCAAGGCCGAAGAACTGCAGGACATGATGGCCGGTGGCCAGGATCTGGCCGCACTGGAAGGCTCCCTGGGCGGCACCGTCTGACCGGCTGTCTTGACTCTGGCTCGCCGGGCCGTGTCGCGCTCGCTTGAATTCAGGCAACCACCTGTTACGCATTTGCGCTGCAAATGCTGCCCCGGGCGACTTCCTGAAACCATGAAACCGCTTGAACGCGATACGCCCTAATACGGACGGAATGTGTACATGAAGAAACTCGATGTCATCACCATCGGCCGGTCTTCGGTCGATCTTTACGGCGCCCAGGTGGGCGGCCGCCTGGAGGACATGGCATCCTTCAACAAGTATATCGGCGGCTCGCCCACCAACATGGCCACCGGGACCGCCCGGCTCGGCCTGAAATCCGGCCTGATCACCCGTGTCGGCAACGAACACATGGGCCGCTTCATCCGGGAGGAACTGGAGCGGCACGGGGTCGACACCCGGGGCGTGGTCACCGACCCGGACAGGCTGACGGCGCTTGTGCTGCTCGGCATTCGTGATCAGGAACAGTTCCCGCTGATCTTCTACCGGGAAAACTGCGCCGACATGGCCCTGAGCGAAGACGACATCGACCCGGCCTTCATCGCCTCGGCGAAAGCCGTGGTTGCCACCGGCACGCATCTGAGCCATCCGCAGACCGAAGCCGCCGTTCTCAAGGCGCTCGACATCGCCCGTCAAAACGGGTCGAGAACCGCGCTCGACATCGACTACCGGCCCAATCTTTGGGGCCTGTCGGGCCATGGCGACGGCGAGAACCGGTTCATCGCCTCCGACAAGGTCACCGCGAAGCTGCAGGCGAGCCTGCATCTGTTCGACCTCATCGTCGGCACGGAAGAAGAATTCCATATTGCCGGCGGCACCACAGATACCCTTCAGGCGCTCCGGAACGTACGCGCTGTTTCGGATGCAACGCTGGTCTGCAAACGCGGCCCGATGGGCGCCGTCGCCTTCGAGGCCGGCATCCCGGACAGTCTCGACGCGGGCGTCTCGGGCCCCGGCTTTCCGATAGAGGTGTTCAACGTGCTTGGCGCCGGCGACGGTTTCATGTCTGGCCTCCTGAAAGGCTGGATCACCGGCGAAGACTGGGTGACCGCCCTGACCTACGCCAATGCCTGCGGCGCCTTCGCCGTGTCGCGCCACGGCTGCACGCCGGCCTATCCGAGCTGGGAGGAGCTGCAGTTCTTCCTGAAACGCGGCGTCCGGAACAGGGCGCTCCGCAAGGATCCGGAGCTGGAACAGATCCACTGGTCCACAAACCGGCACCGGACCCATGGAGGTGACTGGTCGACGATGCGGGTGTTCGCCTTCGATCATCGCATCCAGCTCGAGCAGATAGCCGACGAAGCCGGCGTCCCTCATGAGCGGGTCGGCGCGTTCAAGAACCTGTGTCTCGACGCGGCCCTGAGCGTTTCAGGGGGGCAGCCCGGTTACGGCATTCTGTGCGACAGCCGTCTTGGCCGCGAGGCCCTTTATCAGGCCGCCGGAACCGGCCTCTGGATCGGACATCCGGTTGAGTGGCCCGCCTCCCGGCCGCTCACCCTGGAGCCCGAGATCGGACCGGATTTCGGCGGCCTGGCCGAATGGCCCGCGGAGCATGTCGTCAAGGTGCTGTGCTTCTACCACCCCGATGACACCGCTGCGATGAAGGCGGAGCAGGAAGACGTTCTCAAGCGTCTGTTTGCCGTCTGCCGCCGCAACCGGCTGGAAATGCTGCTGGAGGTCATCCCCTCCAAGGTCGGCGCGGTCGACGACGACACGACCGCACACATCATCAGGCGCATGTATGATATCGGCATCTATCCGGACTGGTGGAAGCTGGAACCGTTGACCACGAGAGCAGCCTGGGCAAACGCCTGCGAAGCCATCACATCAAACGATCCGCACACACGCGGCATCGTCGTGCTCGGGCTGGATGCTCCGGAAGACCAGCTCGCCGAGAGTTTTGCGCAAGCCGCACATTTCAGCCTGGTCAAGGGGTTTGCGGTTGGCCGCACGATCTTCGCCGATGCCGCCCGCAACTGGCTTGCCGGGCGCATCTCGAACGAAGACGCCGTTGCAGACATGACCCGCCGCTTCGAACGGCTGTGCCGTATCTGGGACGATGCCCGCGCACAAACACGTCTCAACTCAGCTCAAGGACAGCAGCAATGAGCACGATCCGCCTCACGGCCGCCCAGGCCATGGTCCGCTATCTGGCCGCGCAGATGACAGAAGACGGCGACCGCTTCATTGACGGCGTCTGGGCCATTTTCGGCCACGGCAATGTCGCCGGTCTCGGCGAAGCGCTGGAACGGGCCGGCAACGCCCTGCCGACCTGGCGCGGCCAGAACGAACAGACCATGGCGCATACGGCCATCGCCTACGCCAAGGCGAAGAAACGGACCCGCGCCATGGCGGTGACCTCATCCATCGGCCCCGGCGCGACCAATATGGTCACCGCCGCCGCACTCGCCCATGTCAACCGCCTGCCGGTACTGCTCATTCCCGGCGATGCCTTTGCGGGCCGTGCGCCGGATCCCGTGCTTCAACAGGTCGAGGATTTCGGCGACGGCACCGTCACGGTCAACGACTGCTTCCGCCCGGTGAGCCGCTATTTTGACCGCATCAGCCGTCCGGAACACCTTCTGACCGCCCTTCCCCGAGCCTTCCAGGTGATGACCGACCCGGCCGATTGCGGCCCCGTCACCCTGTCTTTCTGCCAGGACACCCAGGCGGAAGCCTTCGATTATCCGGAAAGCTTCTTCGAACCGAAGGTCTGGCGCATCCGCCGTCCGGAACCCGACACCCGGGAAGTCGCCGATATCACGGCTCTGATCAGGGCGGCGCAATCGCCCGTGATCGTGTGCGGCGGCGGGGTGATCTATTCGCAGGCGGAACAGACCCTGGCCGATTTCGCTGTCCGCCACGGCGTTCCGGTGATCGAGACCCAGGCGGGCAAATCGGCGCTCGCCCAGTCCCATCCGATGAATTTCGGAGCAGCCGGCGTCGACGGCGCCGAAAGCGCCAACACACTTGCCGGGGCGGCGGATCTGGTGATCGGCGTCGGCACACGCTTCCAGGATTTCACCACCGGATCCTGGTCGCTCTTCAGTCACCCCGGCCGCAAGCTGGTGTCGATCAACGTCCAGAGCTACGACGCCGGCAAACACGGCGCCATCGGACTTGTCGGCGACGCGAAGGCCTCCCTGGAAAAGATCTCCGCGGCCCTTGGCGACCACAAGGCCCCGGCCTTCGATGCAAAGCTGCGGAGCGACTGGCTGGCAAAGGTCGATGCCCATTGCAGCGCGCGGACCGATGTTCCAGACGGTTATCTGCCGCTCGATGCCGAGGTCATCGGCGCGGTCCAGCGGACCGCGTCGGACAACACCATTGCCATGTGCGCGGCCGGCACGATGCCGGGTGCCCTGAAACTGCTGTGGCAGGCGCCCCAGGGCGGCTATCACATGGAATACGGCTTTTCCTGCATGGGCTACGAGATCGCCGGCGCCATCGGCCTGAAACTCGCCCGGCCGGAGCGGGATGTCGTCTGCTTCGTCGGCGACGGCTCTTACATGATGGCCAATTCCGAACTCGCGACCGCCGTCATGCGGCGGGTTCCGTTCACCGTCGTCCTGACAGACAATCGCGGCTTCGGCTGCATCAACCGGCTGCAGATGGGCACCGGAGGAGAGCAGTTCAACAATCTCTACAAGGACTGCAACGTCGAGGCCCAGCCCGAGATCGATTTCGTCGCTCATGCCGCGTCCATGGGCGCCCATGCGGTCAAGGCCAAGGACATCGCCGACCTTGAAGCCCGGATCAGCGCGGCGCGCGACCGGCCAATTCCCACCGTCATCGTTATCGACACCGACCCCATGCACGGGCCGGGCGAAGCCGGAGGCGGCAGCTGGTGGGATGTGGCGGTGCCGGAAGTCTCCGAACGCGCCGACGTCAACAAGGCCCGCAAGAAGTACGAGGCGGCGCTGAAACACCAGAACCTCGTGGATTGACCGTGCCGGGTTCAATGGACTTTATTGCTCCGGAATTTTCCCAGGGCCTCATCCCGTGAAAGGCCGTCCCGATGGACCGGCCGCGTAGTCCCTGACGCCCGGCCTCATCCCGGGACAGCGCGAACGCGCTTCCCCGGGATGAGGCCGGGTTCAGAATTCAATCAAACCAGACGTTCCCAAATACGTTGCAGGATACCAGCCATGATCCTTTACGGCACCAACCCGATTGCCTGGGCCAATGACGACGACCAGACGCTCGGCGCGCATATCCCCACGGAGCAGATCCTGACGGAGGCTTCGGAAATCGGCTTCGACGGCATCGAGAACGGCCACCGCTGGCCGAACGATCCCGAAGACCTGAAGCAGCTTCTCGGCAGCCATGGTCTGAAGTTCATTTCCGGCTGGTATTCCCTGAACCTGCTTGCACACTCCGTCGAGGCGGAAAAGCTGGCGATCCAGCCGCACCTGGACAAGCTGAAGCACAATGGCTGCAAGGTCTGCATTGCCTGCGAAACCTCCAACAGCATTCAGGGGTCGGCCGACGACATCAACACAAGCCCGGTGCTCACCGCCGAAGAGATGACTGCCTTTGGTGCGAAGGTCGAGGAGATCGCCGCCTTCTGCGCGGCGCAGGGCATCGATCTGGTCTATCACCACCACATGGGGACCGTGGTCGAAACGCCCCGGGACATTGATGCCTTCATGACCGCGACCGGACCGGCGACCAGTCTGTTGTTCGATGCGGGGCACTGCTATTTCGGCGCCAGGGGCGGCGACCCGGCCCCGGTTCTTCAAAGACATGCCGGCCGTGTTCGCCACTTCCACGCAAAAAACGTGCGCCCGGCGGTCATGAAGGAAATCCGGGACACCGGAAAGTCGTTCATGGACGGCGTGCGGGCCGGCGTCTTCACGGTGCCGGGGGACGAAGAAGGCGGTGTTGATTTCGGGCCCTTGCTGGAGATCCTCAGGGAAACGGGCTATCAGGGCTGGATCGTCATCGAAGCCGAACAGGACCCGGAAGTCCGCAATCCTTTCCAGTACCAGAGTCTGGGATTGAAAACCCTGAAAGAGATCGCAAGAAAGGTGACTTTGACATGAGCGACCTTCTCCGCAAACCGGCCGGAACCAGCGGCAAGGTTCACGATATCACCATCGACAGTGCGAAGGGGCCGAAGTCGCCCGGCTGGGGCTATGTCGGCTTCGGACTGTATCGGCTGAAGGCGGGTGAAACCGTTGGTGAGGACACGGGCGATCTCGAGGTCATTCTGGTGATGATCGAGGGCAAGGCGAAGATCTCGGCCGCCGGCGAGGATTTCGGCGAGCAGGGCGAACGCATGACCGTGTTTGAAAAACTGCCGCCGCACAGCGTCTATGTACCCAACGCCACCCGCTGGTCGGCAACGGCGACCACCGACTGCACCATCGGCGTCTGCACCGCCCCGGGCACCGGCGGCCACAAGGCCCGCGTCCTGCCGGTTCCCGAGCAGGTGACACGCGGCAAGGGCGCCAACACCCGCTACATCTATCCGATCGCCATGGAAGAAACGGATGTCGCCGACAGCCTGCTGGTCACCGAAGTGTTCACGCCATCGGGCAACTGGTCGTCCTATCCGCCGCACCGGCACGACGAGGACAACTATCCGCAGATGACCTACCTGGAAGAGACTTATTATCACCGTCTCGACCCGGATCAGGGCTATGGCCATCAGCGGGTGTTCACCGAGGATGGCACGCTGGATGAAACCGTTTCCTTCAGCAGCCACGACGTGGTGCTCGTGCCCAAGGGGCACCACCCCTGCGGCGTGCCCTACGGCTATGACATGTACTACATGAACGTCATGGCCGGTCCATTGCGCAAGTGGCGCTTCCAGAACCACCCGGACCACGACTGGATCGCCCAGCGCGATTCCTGACGAAAAAAAGGCGCCCGAAGCGCCTTTTTCCTGTCTTTGTCCTGCTGCCGGTCAGGCAGCGATCAGAATGTGGTTTTCCGCCAGATTCTCGGTGAACTTGATACCGCAGCCCTGGTCTGTCTGGCGCACCACGATGCCGGGCAGATTGGTGCCGTCGTACAGCCTGATCGTCAGCTGGTCTCCAGTGGCCAGGCCCGACATGTTCTGGATCTGCGCACCCGTCGTGCTCACATCCACCAGCATGGCCTTGTGCGGTCTGCCGTCCGGCGTCAGGATGGTGACATCTTCGGAGATGATTTTGCGCTGCGCACTCCGCCTGTCTTCCACGTCATGAGTGACTCCTTGCAGGAACTTCTCCACTTCCTCCGTAAGGGTCGCGCTGGCTGCAGAGACCAGGTCGGACGCGCTGTTCACCGATCCGACTTCCGCTGAAGTCTGCTGCACCGCGCCGGAAACCGTGGAGATGCTCGTCGCGGCATTCCCCGTGCTGTCGCTCGCCGATTTCGCGGACCGGGCGATCTCCTGGTTTGCGGAGCGCTGCTCCTCGATCGCGCCGGCGACGGAGCTTGTCAGTTCCTTGATCTCCGAGACCTTGTTCGCGATATGGTCGATCGATCCGGCCGCATCCTTCACCGAAGTCTGAATTCCGGAAATCCGGCCGGAAATCTCGTCGGTCGCCTTGGATGTCTGCTCGGCGAGCTGCTTGACTTCCGAGGCCACGACAGCAAACCCCTTGCCGGCATCGCCGGCCCGCGCCGCCTCGATGGTGGCGTTCAGAGCGAGAAGGTTGGTCTGTTCCGCGATATCGCGGATCAGATTGACGACACTGCCGATATGTTCGGCGGCATCAGACAGGGTCTTCACGTCCTGATTGGTGGTTTCCGCCGCCTGAACGGCCTCCGCGACGATCTTCGCTGTGGATTCGGTCTGGTTTGCGATTTCCTGAACGGTGGCCGTCATTTCCTCTGTTGCGGCAGCAACAGCGGCGACATTCTCCGAAGCGCTGACGGCCGCACTGCCGGCCTGCCCCGCTTCGATGCTGGCATTGCCGGCGATTTCTTCCAGCGTTGTCGCGGCCCCGCGCATCAGGTTCATCTGATCGGACACCGTCGAAAGCCGTTCGGACATGGTCATCTTGAAATCCGCGATCAGGGTTTCCATGTAGCCCTGCCGCTGACGCTCCTTGTCCCGCTCTATCCTGGCGCCTTCCTCCAGTTGGTTGCGCTGAATGGCGTTTTCCTTGAACACGGCGACGGTCTGGAACATATCGCCGATTTCATCCCCGCGCGCTCCGCCGTCGACATCGACATTGGTATCGCCCGTGGCAAGGCGCTTCATGGAGTCGACAAGTCCGTTGATCGGAACCGTGATGGTTCTGGCAACGAACACGCCGACGACGGCAGCGATTCCAAGCAGCACGAGCCCCGTGATCAGCATGCGGTTCCTGATGTCGACAACCGCCTGGAATGCTTCCGCATAGGACTGCGAGGCCACGATGGCGAACGTGCTGCCGTGATAGTCAAACTTGGCAGCCTCGACATCCAGTTTTTCGGTCCCGTTCAAAGTGTCGTACCCGAATGCCAACCCATCTTCGAAAGCCTTGTCGATCACCGGGCTGTCGAGTTTCGTTACCAGAATATCGGTCTGGCCGGCGATCTTCCCGGAATTGTTCCGCATCAGGCGGTCTTCGCCGATCAGTGCCAGCTCACCTGTTTCACCCAGGCCGCGCACATGGCTCATCATCTCGTTGATCACATCGACGGGCATCTGGAACGCCAGAACACCATAGGTCTTGTCTTTCATGCGTATCGGATGGGCGACGAAGCTCGCCGGGGCGTCGGCACTCGGGCCATAGGGGGCGAAATCCTCGAAGGCCACATCGTCATGAGAAGTGATCGCCATTGCCTTCCGGTACACTTCACCCAGGTCGGTATTGGCCCATTTCCCGCCGCCCGCACTGAAATTGGTGGCATAGTCCAGTTCCTTGAACACCGAATAGATCAGGTTGCCTTCCGTATCGAACAGAAAGACATCGTAGTAACCGCTGTCCTGCTGCATTTTCCGGAACCAGGGATGGTATAGGGCATGAACATCATCGTATGCCGAACCGGTTTCGCTGCGGTCAAGCAGGTGCTTTTCACCGATCGGATGTGGGTTGTCGGTGATATAGGCAGCCTGAAGCGCGGCCTCGGGTTCCTCCCCGGAGGAACCGATCGCGTCCCAGGCAGCCGAGAATTCCTTGACAGCCACGACTGTGCCCGGGCTTTCCGCGGCCAGGATCAGTTCGCTTTCAATCGTGTGCAGATAGAAAAGTGTCTCCTCGACGCTGGTCGTCGCGGCGGTCTTCAATCGATCCCGTGTGAGCTGCTCGACGCCATCCACGGTTGTCAGGTAGCTGGAAAAACCGATCCCCACTCCCACGACGGCGGCAGCGCCGATCACAAGAGTAGGTATTTTCTTTGACAGGCGCATTTTTGAGAACATCTGATTCCGTCTTTCACGAAAGGGAACGGCAGGAGCCGACTTCGCGCAAAACTAGGCATCAGACGAAAATAAAATCTTAATTCAGCCAATAAGATCAACCGCTTAGTTAGTATTGACCATGACTTTTGAATACAACCTATCGTATTTATTGTTATCTATTACAATGGCGCTGAAGAAAGACCTTGCGCCATCATGCATGCGAGCCCCGAACCGTCAGGCAGGTTCGAGGCAGTCCACCAGGGCTCCGCGATTGCAGATCACCCGGCCAGCCAGTCTTGCGCCGGCGCCCACGCTGGCGGCAATATCGCCTGATGTCAGATACTCTGCCAGAAAGCCGGCATTGAAACTGTCGCCGGCTGCGGTGGTGTCGACGATACCGGTCACCGGTTCGGGCTGGAAACTCTGCCGCCCTTCCCGGCCAGCGCAGATGACGTCCGCCGGACCGTTCTTGACGACCACCATGCCGGCTCCCGCCGCCAGATACCGGTCCACGCTGACGTTGGGGGTGCTGTCCCCGAAATGCGTCATCTCGTCATCAAACGACGGCATCACTAAATCACACAGGCCCGCGGCCTGGGTCACGCAGGCGCGCATGGTCTCCGCGTTTTCCCAAAGACGCGGCCTGAGGTTCGGATCGAAGGCAATCCTGGCGCCCCTGCCCCGTGCGGCGCGCAAGGCATCCAGAAAGACGACCCGCTCTGCGGCCGGCAGGATTGCCAGCGTGATCCCGCTGAAATAGACCAGCCCGGTTCCGGCCAGAGCCGCGTCCAGATGCGCCCTGTCGGACGCAAGGCAGCGGGCTGCCGAATGGGAGCGCCAATAGGCAAAGCTGCGCTCGCCGTCCTTCAACTGAATCATGTAAAGGCCGACGGTCCGGTCGTCGCGTTTGTGCACGGATGCGGTGTCTATGCCGGAGCCTTTCAGGAACCCGAGCATCTCCTCGGAGACCTGATCCCGGCCAACGGCCGTGTAGTAGCCGACGGACCAGTTCACCGGCAGGCACTTGCGTGCGTACCAGGCCGTGTTCAGCGTGTCGCCGGCGAATCCCATGGCATATGTGCCGTCCGCCGTCGGTGCCATTTCGACCATACACTCACCAACGGCTAGAAATTTCAAGGACACGGGGCACTCCTGCAGCGGTTGAAAACCGGAAAAATTATAGGCGAAAAATCCCGCGGAAAACCGGGATTTAAATCCATTAGCATAAATCCCGGATCTGAAGAAACCAGACAAAGGGACAACGCCCGGGTCAAAGCGCTTTGACCAGGTTCCGGCCGTCATCAAAAAGGCGGAATGCCGCGTCTCCCGGCAATTTAAATTATTTTGCTATTTGATTCCGGCGCGCATGAAACTCTGCACGAAATGGCGCTGGAACAGGAGAAAAGCGATCAGCAGCGGGCCGGAGGTCATCAGCGTCGCCGCGTTGATCACCGACCACTCGACACCGCTGTCGATCGCGGAAAAGATGCTGAGGCCCACCGTCACCGGCCGGGTCTCGACCGAATTGGTGACGATCAGCGGCCACAGGAAATTGTTCCAGTGGTGACTGACGGACACCAGCCCGTAGGCCAGATAGGTCGGCTTGGCCAGCGGGATATAGACCTTCCAGAGCACGCCCAGAAAGGAAGCTCCCTCGATGCGCGCGGCCTCGTCCAGTTCCCGCGGGATCGTCTTGAAGGTCTGGCGCAGCAGGAAGATCCCGAAGCCGGAGGCAATATACGGCAGTGCCATTGCCGGGATCGTGTCCACCAGATGGAAAAGGCGCATGGTCTGGTAGTTCTCGACCATCAGGATGTCCGGCATCACAAGGAGCTGGAGCAACACGAGCGTGAAGAAAATACCGCGGCCGGGAAACTCGAACCGGGCGAATGCATAGGCGGCCAGAGTGCACAGAAAGAACTGCCCGGCCAGGATCATCGTCACCAGAAGGAACGTGTTCAGGAAATAGCGCGCGAATGGTGCCGCCGCCCAGGCCTTCGCGAAATTGTCCAGCGTCAGGGGAGCCAGCAGCTCGAACCTTGCCTCATAGGCGGCTGGATGAAACGCGGTCCAGACGGCATAAGCGAGCGGCAGCACCCACAACAGCGCCAGCGCCCAGGCGGCAGCCGTGTTCAGCAGCCGGTCGAAATCAAACGGGGCGCGGGTCATTTGTAATGCACCTTGCGATCGAAGAAGAAAAACTGGCCAATGGCAAGGAGCGACAGGAGCACGAGCAGCGCCACGGTCAGCGTGGCGCCATAGGCGGTTTCCCAGAACCGGAAGGCGACTTCGAAAATATAGAAAAGCAGCAGCGCCGACGCATTGTCCGGCCCGCCGTCGGTCAGGATGAAAATATGATCGACCAGCCGGAAGGAATTGATCACCGCGTTGACGCAGACGAACAGCGTCGTCGGCATCAGCAGCGGAAAGGTGATGCGCCGGAAGATCGTCCAGCGGCCGGCCCCCTCGATCTGTGCGGCCTCTTTCAGCGACACCGGGATCGCCTGCAGGGCGGCGAGATAGAAGATCATGAAGAAGCCGGCCTCTTTCCAGACCGTCACGACGATGATCGCGTTCAGCGCGGTATCCGGATTGCCGAGATAATTGGACGCAGGCCAGCCAAACAGGGATCCGGTGATCTGGTCGAACAGACCGAAGCCGGGCGTATAGAAGAACATCCAGATATTGGCGACAGCGATCAGCGGCAGCACGGTCGGCGTGAAATAGGCCATGCGCACGAAGCTGCGCCCGGCCAGCCTGTCATTGACCCAAAGCGCCATCACGATGGCAAGCGCCACGGAAACGGGAATGGTGCCCAGCGCGTACCAGAGATTGTTCCAGAGCACCTTCCAGAACACGGGATCACCAAGCATGCGCTCGTAATTGTCCAGGCCGATGAATTTGGCCTCGCGGCGCCCGCGCGGGGTCGAGAAGAAGCTGTTCAGGAAGGTCGTGACCGCGGGGATATGCGTGAAGGCAAACAGGAACACCAGGGCCGGCAGCAGCAGCAGCCAGCCATGGATCCATTCGCGCTTGAGTGTCGAAGCCTTCATCGTGTCACGTGCCGAATTGCCTGAGAGTTGGAGCTTGTCAAAAGAAAGCAGGGGCGGAGCACCGAACCCGGCGCGCCGCCCCTACCGGAGCCTTAGCGGTATTCGGCCAGGATCTCGTCAGCCTGCGCCTGAGCTTCCTTCAGCGCCGTCGCGGCGTCCTTCTTGCCGGTGATGGCCGCGGCCAGGGCATCGTTGAAAAGGCCCGTGATACGCTGGTTCTGATAGGTGGACAGCTCCGCCTTGGCGAACTCGAGCTGGTCGCGGGCGACCAGGGCCGGAGCGAAGTCGGCGGTGTAGGCCTTCATCGTTTCGGTGTCCCAGGTTTCGGCACGCGGTGCAACATAACCGGTTGCGATGGTCCACTTGGCGGACTGTTCAGGAGCGGAGATCCACTTCACGAACTCGACGGCTGCCTTGCTCTGTTCCTCGGACGCGCCCTTGAACAGGTAGAAGTTGCCGCCGCCGGTCGGAGCGCCGCGCTGTTCCTTTTTCGGCAGCATGGCGACACCGAACTTGAACGGTGCATTCTCACGCACGTTGGTGAGGTTGCCGGTGGAGGTCCACATCATCGCGGTCTGGCCCTCGAAGAAAGCCTTCGGCGTTGCGCCCCATTCGATGATGCCCGGAGCCATGACCTTGTCCCTGGTGCTCAAGTCGACCAGGTACTGCAGGGCCTCAACGACTTTCGGGTCGTCGAAATTGGTCTTGTTGCCGTCCGCATTGGCCAGGATGGCACCGTTCTCGATGGCCAGGCCCTGGAACAGCCAGTAGGGGAAACCGGAGGACGGAATGCGCACGCCCCACTGGGTGACCTTGCCGGTGGCGTCCTCCCGGGTCAGCTTCTTGCCGTAGGCGACCATGTCGTCCCAGGTTGCCGGTGCGACTTCCGGGTCAAGCCCGGCTGCCTCGAAGGCTTCCTTGTTCCAGTAGAGAACCGGTGTGGAACGCTGGAACGGGATGCCGTAGGTCTTGCCGCCGGTCTGGCTGTTTTCCATGAATGCCGGGTAGAAACCGTCGATCCACTTCTTGTCTTCCTCAGTGGTGAGGTAGTCGTCGAAAGGGATGATCAGGTCTTCATCGATCAGGGTGTACATGTCGACGGACAGGATCACCGACAGCTGGGGCGGGTTGCCGCCGCGCGACGCGGTGATCGCCTTGGCGACCGTGTCCTGATAGGAGCCGGCATAGACGGCATCGATGGTCACATCCGGATTGAGGGCGACATACTCCGCCGTCAGATCCTGGATGGTCTCGGCGGCTTTACCGCCGACAGCCACCGGAAAATAGAATTGCAGGTCGACGGCCTGAGCGGAGGCCCAGGTGCTGACCGAGAGAGCCGTCGCCGCGACGGCTTTCAGGAATGTGGACTTCAACATCGGTTTGTTTCCCAAAGTTCGAGCATCCGCACGCATGCGGTTGGTCTGCGCAGGCACGCACAGTCGGTCAGGAACGCAGCAGCGTTCCGAATTCGGCAACAAGATCATCGCGGCGCCGGCCGCTGTCGGCGTCGAAGACGTGCAGCGCGTCCGGATCGAAGCCGAGATCGATCCCCTCTCCGGCGGCAACGGGTTTCGATGCGGGCAGGCGCACCTGGAACGACGTTTCCGCAACGATGCAATCGGCGAGAATATCGGCGCCCAGATATTCGACGGCCCGGATTTCAGCGCTCAGCGGACCACCCTCTTCCCGGCGCATCGCTTCCGGGCGGACACCAAGCTGAAAATCGGGCGCCGTACACACTTTCCTGAAGGCGTTGGCCGGAAAAAGGTTCATCGGCGGCGTGCCGATGAACCGGGCGGCGAAGGGGGTGGCGGGCTTCTCGTAAAGGTCGCGCGGGCTTGCGACCTGCTCGAGCCTGCCCCCGTTCATGAGCACCACCTGATCGGCCATGGTGATGGCTTCCACCTGGTCATGGGTGACATAGACCATGGTGAAACCGAGCTTTTGCTGCAGGTCCCGGATCTCGATCCGCATTTCGTGACGCAGCTTGGCATCCAGGTTGGAGAGCGGCTCGTCCATCAGGCAGATCGGCTTTTCACCGATGATCGCCCGCCCGAGCGCGACACGCTGTTGCTGCCCGCCCGAGAGCTGTCCCGGCTTGCGCTCCAGCAGATGGCTCAACCCCAGAAGATCCGCCACTGCCTTCAGACGGCTGTCCCTGTCCGCCCGGCCGACATTGCGCACCTTGAGGCCGAAGACGATGTTCTCGGCAACGCTCAGGTGCGGGAACAGGGCGTAGGACTGGAACACCATGGACAGGTCGCGCTTGGAGCACGGCCGCCCGGTCACATCTTCCAAACCGATCAGGATCCGGCCGCTGCTGACGCTTTCAAGGCCCGCAATCATGCGCAAGGTCGTGGACTTGCCGCAGCCGGACGGCCCGAGCAGCGCCGTGAACGATCCGGCCGGGATCTCGATCGACAACGCATCGACAGCTGCGGTCTCGCCCCAGAAGCGCGAGACGTCTTCAAGCACGATCGGCTTGCCGGATCCGGGCAGGCACCCGCCGGCTGTCACGCCCCGTCCTCCGTCACGGCCGCGTCTTCGGCGACGAAAACCCCTGTGTCCGTCCCCTTCAAGCTTTCCAGAACACCAGAGGGCACCGCGCGGTCGGTGAAGACCGCGTCGACATCGCTGAGCCGGCCACCGCGCACATGCGCGCTGCGGCCGAACTTGCTGTGGTCCAGGACAAGAAACGATCTGCGGCAATTGGCCAGGATCGACTGCCGGGCGGCGACCTCGTCCTCGTGAAAATCGAGCAGCGTGCCGTCCTCGTCCACTCCGGCAACTCCGAAGATGCCGATATCGACCTTGTAGTTGGCGAAGAACGCCTGTGCGGCCGACCCGAGCACGTCCCGGTCGCCGTGACGCAGGCGCCCGCCGGCAATCGTGACCTGGAAAGACGGATTGACGGACGCGGTGAACGCCACGTTCAGATTGTTGGTGAACACGGCCAGCTTGTCGTGTCCCGTCAACGCCTGCATGACGATTTCCGGCGTCGTTCCAATCGAAAAGGCGAGCGCCTGATTGCTGTCGACATGGCCTGCGACCAGTTTGGCGATCAGTTGCTTTTCCCGAAGGTTGAGAATCTGGCGTGTTGAATAATGGATATTGGCGGCCGGTGCCGGCGGCTCCACGCCGCCATGGGTCCGGCGCAGGATACCGAGCTCGCACAGTCCGTTGACGTCCCGGCGAATCGTCTGGGTCGTCACCTCGAAACGTTCCGCCAGGTCTTCCACCGAGGCGAATCCCGTCTTTTGAACAAGGTCCGCGATTTCGGCCTGACGATTTGAAATATCTATTTGCCCAAGCATGTTCAATTGATCCAGTATCATCTCACTCGCTTCGGTCGCGCCGAAGACCGGGTGTCTTCAGGGACACCGTGCTGGTCCGATATAGTCCGGCTATGGACTTGGTTTAATCATGTTCATATGAACCTTATTAGACGCTCATATGAACATGATATGACAGCCCGCGTTTCTGTCTTCACGGTTCGCGCGTTGCCGGACGGCCGCCCGCTGTCGCCGGGTATAAAATTATTTCCAGTGTCGAAATCGGTTTGTCCGCCGGGCCGGGAGTCCTGCTTGCTTAGCCGGCAAATCCACAAGCCTTTCAACCAGCGGCATTTGCCTTGCCCGGACTTTGTTTTGCCGGCGAACGGCATTCCCGTCTGGCAGGCCATGTATGTGTTATGTAATATAATAACAAATAAACTTCGTCACCTATCTGTCAATCAGCTGTCATGCTGCATTTCTAAGTAACTCCCGGGTTCCCCCTTCACCTTCGGGAGATGACATGAAAACGATCGTTTGCACTTCACTGGCGCTGGCCCTGACCGGCTCCGTCGCTTTCGCCCAGGATGCTCTGCCGCAGCAGAACAACGCCTGGTTCACCGCCGCCCAGGCTGAGCTTGACGCGAAAGCCGCTGTTCAACCGAACACCAACAAGGCCAAGAACGTGATCATCCTGATCTCGGACGGCAACGGTGTCGGAACCAATTACGCCACGCGCCTGTTCGACGGCCAGCAGAACGGCAACTTTGGCGACGAGCACGTTCTGCCCCACGAGAAGTTCCCTTTCCTGGCTCTGGCCAAAACCTACAACGTCAATGCCCAGACCCCGGATTCCGCGGGTACGGGCACAGCCATGCATTCGGGCGTCAAGACGAAGGCCGGCGTGATCGGCGTCGACGAGACCCTGAACCGCGGCGACTGTTCCCAGGTTGAAGGCGCGACCGTCGCCAATGCCTCCGAAATCTACACCGGCATGGGCAAGTCCGTCGGCGTGGTTTCCACCGCCCGCCTGACCCACGCGACCCCGGCATCCGCCTACGCCCACACCGCGGACCGCAACTTCGAAGACAACTCCGGCTTGCCGGACGGCTGCGCGGTTCCGGACATCGCCTCCCAGCTCATCGAGGCCGTGAAGGCCGGCCGTGTCGACGTTGCCCTGGGCGGCGGACGCCGTCACTTTCTGCCGAAGGACGTCAAGGGCGAAGAAGGCAAGGGCGGCAAACGCACCGACGGCAAGAACCTCATCGAGGACGCCAAGGCAGCCGGCATTCAGTACGTTTACGACGACGGTACATTCGGTGCGGCCAGGTTCGATGGCAGCGCCCCTGTTCTGGGCCTCTTCGAAGCGTCCCACATGCAGTACGAAGCCGACCGCTCCGGCGAGCCGAGCCTGGCCGAAATGACCGAAGCTGCCATCAAGGCTCTGCAGGGCAACGAGAACGGCTTCTTTCTGACCGTTGAAGCCGGCCGCGTCGACCATGCCAACCACGCAGGCAACCTGGCCCGCGTCGTCCGCGATGGCGTGGCCTTCGCCGAAGCCGTTGCCAGGGCCGACGAACTGACCGATGACGCCGACACGCTGATCATCGTCACCGCCGACCACGAACACGCGATCGCGTTCTCCGGTTATGCCGGCCGCGGTTCCGACATTCTGGGTCTGTCGATGAAGATCGACCCGGCCGGCACGAAAGCCCTGAACGAGCCGAACATGGCCCAGGACGGCAAGCCTTACACCACCGTTACCTACCTCAACGGCGGCGGCTCCATCCTGACCGAAGACCAGGACTGGACCGGCACGCGCCCGACCGTTTCCCAGGAAGAAGCGACCGACCTGGACTACGTTCAGCAGGCCCTGATCCCGCTGTCCTCCGAAACCCACTCCGGTGAGGACGTCGCGATCTACGCAAAAGGCCCGTTCGCGCATCTCATCGGCGGCACCGTGGAACAGAACTACATTTTCCACGTCATGCATCACGCCGCGACCGCCGAGTAATCGACGTCGTCAAACAAATCCGAAGAGCCCGCCGACGGCGGGCTTTTCTCTATTCTGTCACTTTGCCGTGGTATGGACGTTGCCAGGCCCGAGGCAAGCAATCGGAGGTCCGGCATGGATCGCAGGAACTTTGTTCTTTCCGGAACCGCATTCGGTCTTTGCGCGGGCTTCGGTCTGGCGGGACCGGCGGACGCAGCCGGCAAGCCCATCAGAGTGCGCGAACTCTACAACAAGGACCGGTCCTTTTCGGATCTTGCCAGGTCGCTCGAGGGACAGCGCATCGCCGTGAACGGCTTCATGGCTCCGCCCCTGAAGGCGGAGATGAACTTCTTCGTGCTCACCAAGATGCCGATGGCCGTCTGCCCGTTCTGCGAGACCGAAGCCGAATGGCCCGACGATATCCTGGCGATCTACACCAAGCGGGTCGTCGACGTGATTTCCTACCGGCGGAAGATTGTCACCACGGGCATTCTGGAACTGGGCAGCTTCAAGGATCCGGAGACCGGTTTCGTCAGCCGGGTCCGCCTTTCCGACGCCGTCTACGAACGTGTCTGAAGTCCCGCACCCATGACCATGACCCTGCGCGTTGAAGACCTGGCCGTCCGTGCCCCCAATGGCCGCATCCTGGTGACATGCGACCGGTTTTCCGCCGCCCCCGGCGAAACCATCGGCCTGCGCGGGCCATCCGGCGCGGGCAAGTCGACCTTTCTTTACGCCCTCGCCGGTCTTCAGCCCGGCATGACCGGCCATGTCGACTGGAACGGCACCGACCTCACGCCGCTTGGGGACGGCGATCGCGCCAGGTTCCGCCGTGAGAACATCGGCCTGATCTTCCAGGATTTCCTGCTGTTCGAGGAATTGAGCGCTTTCGGCAACGCCACCCTGGCAACCGCTTTCAACAAGGCAGCCAAACGCCGGTCGATTCGCGACACCGCGAAAAGTTTTCTGGTAAAGCTCGGCGTTCCCGCGGACCGGCGCACAGTGGACAGTTTCTCCGGCGGCGAACGCCAGCGCACCGGGATCGCGCGCGCGCTCGCGCATGACCCCGCCATTATCCTCGCCGACGAACCGACGGCCAGTCTCGACCGGAAGACCGCGGATGCCCTGATCAAGGATCTGGTCACACTGGCGCGCGCCGAAGCAAAGACCCTCATCGCCGTCAGCCATGACCCGCACCTGCTGGAGCGGATGGATCGTGTCATAGAGATTGCCGACGGACGGCTTGAAACGGAGGCCTCTCCTGCCTGACCTGATTTCCGACAGCTGGCAATCGATGCCGCCGCAGGTGCAGGACAGCCTTTGGCTTCTTCTGCTGCTGGCACCGGCTGCCTTGACCGGTCTGTGCGTGCTCTGGGGATTCCGTCCACAGGCGCTCGTCGGCGCGCTGCTGTGGCGGTTCCGCTGGACCAACCTGACTTTCGTGCTGCTGATCGCCGTCTCGGTCGGAATCGGCGTCGGCCTGATCGCCCAGGAACGCGGCCTCAGAAAAGGCACGGCGCGCGCGGCCGACAAGTTCGATCTGATCGTCTCCGCCCCCGGCAGCGAGATCACCATGATGTTCGCCGCCGTCTACCTGCAGCCGAGCGATGTGCCGCTCCTCGGTGGCGGGGCCTTTGACGAGATTGCCGGTCACGACAGCGTCGACCTGGCCGCGCCGATCGCCTTCGGCGACAGCTACCGGGAGTCGCCTGTCGTCGGAACCACGGCGCAATTCGTGGCCCATCTGGCCGGGGACCTGACCGAGGGCCGGATGTTTGCAACCACCGCCGAAGCAATCGCCGGTTCTTCGGTGGATCTTGCGCTCGGCGCAAGCTTTGAGCCGGCCCATGGCGTCGGCGACGCCGCCGAGGCGGAGGCCCATGCGGGTCAGGACCTGACGATTGTCGGCAGAATGCCCCCGACGGGCAGTCCCTGGGACCGGGCCATCCTCGTGCCCGTCGAGTCCGTCTGGGAAGTGCACGGGCTGATGAACGGCCACGGTCCGGAACAGCGCGACCGGATCGGCCCGCCTTTCGACCCGGCCTATTTTCCCGGCACGCCCGCCATTCTCGTGCGAGCCGAGGCGCTGTGGGCGAACTATGCCCTGCGCTCGGAATTCACCAGGGACGACATGATGGCGTTCTTTCCGGGCGCCGTCCTGGCGCAGCTGCACGGCCTCATGGGCGATGTCCGTCAGATGATGTCGGTGATGGCCGTGCTGACGCAGGTGCTGGTCACGGCCGGGGTCCTGACCGGCCTGATCGTGCTGGCCCGGCTGTTCGCCCGGCGCCTGGCCCTGCTGCGCGCCCTTGGCGCTCCGGGCCGGTTCGTGTTCGCCGTCGTCTGGGCCTATGCCGCGGCGCTGATCGCGCTCGGCGCGCTCGCGGGGCTTGCGATTGGCTGGGTCGCGGTGCGTGTCATTTCGAAGGCGGTGACCGCCAGAACGGACATTCTGGTCTCCGCGACCCTCGACTGGCCCGAGTTTCACCTGATAGCCGCCTTTGTCAGTTTCACGGTTCTCCTGGCCTTGCTGCCTGCCTTCATGGCCATGTCACGTCATATCATTACTGATTTGCGCGCCTGATCTCGAACCTTGAAAGGTCTCACCGATGCGTGCCTTCCTCCTTCTTCTGTCGCTCCTGTTCCTGATGCCTCAGCCGGTTGTTGCCTCCGACACCCATGGCGCCACCAAGGAACACGACCATGAGGAGCAGCACGCGGATGAAGACGGCGATCACAAGGCCAGCGCGCACGGCGTCACGGCGCTGCATGCCTGGATCCGGGCCACCTCCGGCGAGGACGCCCTGCTATACGTCGAAATTGAAAACGGGTCTGATCAGGACATCCGGATCGTCGGCGGCGAAACCGCGATCGCCGACAGCGTCGAGTTGGTCGGCTTCCGGATGAAGGACGGCGAAGCCGGCTATGCGCCGCTGCAACCGGTTCCGGTGAAACCCGGCAAGGAGCTCATGCTGGAACCGAACGGCCTCGCCCTGCGCCTCAACGGCCTGACACGATCCTTCGGCAAGGGAGAAGAATTCGAAATCGAGATCGAATTCGATGTCGGCCATGTCGAGCTGCATGCCCAGGTCGAAGCCGCCGACGCCACCCGGCACAGCCATGCCGGTCACCAGCACTAGGCTCGGGACAAGTGCCGGTCTCCAGCCGGAACTTCACGCCTTCCCCTGAAGCATACCCTTCCCCTGGCGCCTACCGGTGAAGAAACGACCGTCCCTCGCCGTCGAAGAGATGCAGTTTCTCGGGAGCCGCGGTCAGGCGGATCGGCGTGCCTCTGGAAATCGCATGAATGCCCGGCAACTTGGCGATGAGCGACGTGGCGCCGTTCTGGGCCTTTAGATAAAGTACGGTGGTCTCGCCCAGCGCTTCGACCATCTCCACCGTGGCGGCCACCAGAAACCGGTCGCTTTCCGTGATTGTCAAATCTTCCGGCCGGACGCCCAGTTTCACATTGCTGTCGGCGTCTGAAGCCCCGGAGGCGACGGGCACGACGGCCTCGCCGCCATCGGTCGTGCACACCGTCGTCGTCTCGCCGGCCGTGGTCACCGTCGCCTCGAGCAGGTTCATGGCGGGTGAACCGATGAACTGGGCGACAAACGTGTTGGCAGGTCGCTCGTAAAGCTCGAGCGGTGCACCGAATTGCTCGACATTGCCGCCATGCAGAACCACGATCCGGGTGGCGAGCGTCATCGCCTCCACCTGGTCGTGGGTGACATAGACCATCGTGCTGTCCGGCATGCTCTCCTTGAGCTGCGCGATCTCGATCCTTGTCGCGACGCGCAGCGCCGCATCCAGGTTGGACAGCGGTTCGTCGAACAGGAACACCTTGGGATCGCGGACGATCGAGCGGCCGATGGCGACCCGCTGGCGCTGGCCGCCGGACAGGGCCTTGGGCAGACGATCGAGGTATTCCGTCAGTTGCAGCCGGTCCGCGGCGGCCCGCACCGCGGTGTCGATCTCGGCCCTGGACTTGCCGGCGAGCTTCAACGCGAACGCCATGTTGTCGTAGACGGTCATGTGCGGGTAGAGCGCATAGGACTGGAACACCATGGCAATGCCGCGCTGCGCCGGCGGCACGTTGTTGACCACCATGCCGTCGATTTCAAGCTCGCCGCCGGTGATCCGTTCCAGACCGGCGATCATGCGCAGAAGCGTCGATTTTCCGCAGCCGGACGGCCCGACGAACACGATCAGCTCACCTTGCTGGATCTCCAGGTCGATGTTGCGCAGGACCTCGACGGTTCCGTAGGACTTGCTGACATTCTTCAAAGACAAGGATGTCATGCGGACTGCTCCCAAATAGTGGTTTTTTTCATGTTATTTCACCGATCCCGCGAGCAGTCCCCGCACCAGATACCGCTGCATTGCGAAGAACACCGCCAGCGGCACGGCAATGGAGACGAAGGCGGCTGTCGCGAGGATCTCCCAGTTGCCGCCGCGCGTGCCCAGCAATTCCACGATCTGGTTGGTCATCACCGTGGTAGACCCCGTGGCGTCGATCAGGAACACCTTGGCCACCAGCAGGTCGTTCCAGGTCCACAGGAACTGGAAGATCGCGAAAGAGGCCAGCGCCGGGAAACTGAGCGGAAGGATGATCCGGGTGAAGATCTGGAAATCCGTTGCCCCGTCGACCTTGGCATTCTCGATGATGTCACGGGGCAGGCCGACCATGTAGTTGCGGAGCAGATAGACCGCCAGCGGCATGCCGAAGGCGGTGTGCGCCAGCCAGACCCCCATGTAGCCCTTGCCGATACCGATGGCCAGATGCAGCCGCAGCAGCGGGATCAGCGCCAGTTGCAGCGGCACCACGAGAAAGCCGACCACGGCCGCGATCAGCAACGCCCTGCCCGGAAATTCCATCCACGCCAGCGCATAGGCGGCAAAGGCCGCCACCACGATCGGAATGATCGTCGCCGGGATCGTGACCGTCAGCGTGTTGAAGAACGCCTTGGCCATGTTGTCCTGGCCGGTGCCGGAGAAAAGGATGGTCAGGTAATTGTCGACCGTGAATTCGGGTGGCACGGTCGCGGTGATGAAGATCCGCTGACCCCGGCCGGATATCTGCTTGTCGTTGCCACGCCAGACATAGCTGCCGTCGGCCTGAAGGGTCACGCTTTCGCCGTCTTTCATCTCGGCGGTTTCGCCCGGCTGGAAGGCAGCCACGGCCTTGGACGAGACGCCCCAGGCCCGGATCTCGCGCGCAGCGCCCTCGAAGATGTTGCCGGTCACCACGAACATGTCGCCGTCGGCAACCCTGTTTTCATCCGGATCGCCGGTGCGGTAGACCTCGTTCTGCTCGGAGGGAAACAACGCAGCCCACCAGCCCGAGCTGGAAATCTGGTCCGCCGTGCGGAAGGACGAAACGAACAGCCCGACCGTCGGAAACAGCCACAGCAGAACCAGCAGCGCGACGGAGATGTGAACCGCCCAGGTCAGGCTGCATTTCTTGCCCGCGATGTTAGCCGCCATATCTCGAACTCCCTACGCTCTGCGTTGTTCTCCGGCGAGTCGGATGCAGGCGAAAAAGCCACAGACCGTCGCTGGAGCTACGGTCAAGGGGTTCTCGCCTGAAGACGGCCGCCGGAGAGCAACCCCGCGGGCCGGTTGAAACAGGCACCCTAGCGCGTTGAATGTCTGGCCCCATGGGCCGCATCGCACTGCGCCATTCGCCTTCTCTGCTGCCTGTTTGAACCGGCGCAGAGCATAGCGAGTTCGAGATATGGCGGCTCACCATCACCTCATCTCCTTGCGGGCGTTGTAGACGTTCCACACCAGAATCGGCGTGACCAGGAACATGATGACGATCGCGCTTGCCGAGCCGATGCCCCAGTCATTGGCCCGGAAAAGCTTGTCATACATGTAGTTGGCCAGCACCTGCGTTTCCCACTGGCCGTTGGTCATGGCGAAGACGATATCGAAGATCTTGAGCACCGTCAGCGTGATCGTGGTCCACACGACCACGATCGTTCCGATGATCTGGGGAACCTTGATCTTGAAGAAAACCTGGAACGGGTTGGCGCCGTCGACGATGGCCGCCTCCACCGTTTCTTCCGGAATGCCGCGCAGCGCGGCGGACAGGATCACCATGGCAAAGCCGGTCTGGATCCAGACCAGCACGACCATCAGAAAGAAGTTGTTGTAGAAGGGCAGCGTCAGCCAGGTCTGCGCCTTGCCGTAGGGTAGGTCCGCGAGCCAGACGCCCGCAGCCGATCCGATGGTGATCCAGATCAGCCAGAGCCCACCCGCGACCGCCAGCAGTTGAAGCGGGATCAGCCACAGCGCGCGGTTCCTGCCCCCGGCGACAAAATTCCGGACCAGGATCCAGACCACATAGGCGACCACACAGGCGAACCCGGCAAGCAGGATTGTCGGCAGTATCTGCAGAAAGAAGACCGAGCCGGCGCCGCCGTCGAATTTCAGCCAGACCGCGTTCAGGACACCGATCTGGTTCTGCTCTTCCGGACGCGCGTCATAGATCAGCTTGAAGATGACCGAGGCGCCGACGAAGGAGATCGCCATCGGCATGAAGATGAGTGACTTGGCCAGATTGCCCCAGCGGATCCGGTCGGTCAGCTGCGCCACCAGAAGCCCGAAGGCTGTCGAGGCCGCCGGCACGACGATCAGCCAGAGCATGTTGTTGCGCACCGCCTCCCAGAACTTCGCCTCGTTCATCATCTGGCGATAGTTGGCCAGTCCGACGAACGCCCCGCCCTGGTCCCGGTCGGTGAGCGACAGGCGCAGGGTCTCGAAGACCGGATAAGCGAGATAGAGCGTCAGGGCGAACAGGGCGGGAAACAGGAACAGCCACGGGCGAACCATGTTGGCCCGGTTGATGTTGCGTCCGGCATTTGCTCCCTTCGCCGGGAAAATCACGGCGTCCAGGATGACATTGGAAAAATAGAAGTAACCGAGGCAGCCACCGACGCCCAGGGTGATCGTCACGAGCCCCAACAGGGCCGGATTGTCCGTAAACATGGCCGTTCCATCCCATTCAAGGCGTGTCGCGATTTGGCGGTATCCTTGCTTCGGGAAGGCGCCCGGGACAGCGTTTGCTTTGCAAATGCGTGCGGGCGATTTCCTGAAGTCAATTCAGCGCGACATGCTCTGGAGCTGTATCGCTCCAATTATTGGGAGCCCCCGGAACGCCGGGAGCTCCGGTCTGGTCGATTTGGCGAGGCTTGAGGGGAGCCGCCGATCAGACTGAAAACGGCCGGCCCCGCGAGGGAGGCCGGCCGCCGGAGTTCTACTTGAGAGCGTCCCAGCTTTTCTGGATTTCCCCGGCCACGGCCTTGGCATCCTTGCCGCCGGCATAGTCGACCATTCCGGTCCAGAAGGTACCCGCACCGACCGCACCCGGCATCAGGTCGGATCCGTCGAAGCGGAAGGTGCTGGCGTTGACGAGGATTTCCCCCTGGCCGCGCAACGTATCGTCCTTGTAGGCCGCGGGGTTCACGCCCTTGTGCGGCGTCAGGAAGCCGGTCTGCGCCATCATGACTTCATGGGCGATCGGCAGCTGGAAGAAATTCATCAGTTCCGTCGTGGCGTCGGACGGCGTGGTGATCGCCATCAGCGTGCCGCCGCCGAGAACCGGATTGCCGAGATCTTTGCCGGCATAGGCCGGAAGGTAAAAGAAGTCGACATCGGTGCCGAACTCGACCCCGTCCGGGAAGAAGGCCGGCACAAAGGACGCCTGGCGGTGCAGGTAGCACTGGGGCGGCGAGGAGAACAGGCCCTTCGGGCTGTCGCGGAAGTCGGTGGACGCCACCGCACCGGCACCGCCGGCGACCTTGGCGTCATCGCGCGCGAACCAGCCGAATTCCTCGATCGCGCCGATGACACGCGGATCGTCGAACGGGATCTCGTTGCGGGTCCACTGGTCGTAGACATCCGCCGGCTGGGTGCGCAGCATCATGTCTTCCACCCAGTCGGTGGCCGGCCAGCCGGTGGCCGCGCCCGACCCCAGCCCGATGCACCATGGCGTTTCGCCGTCGGCCACGATCTCTTCGGTCAGAGCCTTGAGCTCCTCCATCGTGCCGGGCACCTCGTAACCCGCGTCCTCGAAATTCTCCGGAACGAACCAGACCAGGCTCTTGACGTTCACATTGTAGAAAAAGCCGAACAGCGCATCATTGCCGTCCTTGTCCGTGTAGGTGCCAAGGTCGACCCAGCTGTCGCCGGCACCGTAATTGCCGGCAACCCAGTCTCCCATGCCATCGGGCATCGGCTGAAGCAGGCCGCGCGCGGCCATGTCGGCGGCAAGGCCCGGCTGCGGAAACACGGCGATGTTCGGCGCGGCGCCGGCTTCGGCGTCGATGACGATCTGCTGTTCGAAGGAGTCGGAACCGGTGTAGATGACCTCGGCGCCGGTCGCTTCGGTGAAATAGGCCAGAACATTGCGGAAGAAGCCGTCTTCGGGCTGCAGCCAGGGGCCGGCGACCGTGACGGTCTGCCCGCTCAGATCCGGGGCGTTTTCAGCCCAGGCATTGTAGCTGTCCCAGTTGAACGGACCTTCGCCCGGAGCGAATTTCAGCTCCGCGGCGCCAGCGGCATTCATGCCGAAGCCGACGCAAAGCGCCAGGCCAGCGGCGCAGGCCATCAAACGAGATCTCATGTCAATCCTCCCAGATTGTCCCTATCCTGAGATAGTCTTTTTAAAGTGGCACACCTCACCGGCTGGCAGCAACACTCCCGATGAGGAAGATCGACAATCCAGCCAGAACCAGTCATTCAAACCGCTTTGGATTTCTTCCTAAACATGTCGGCAGGTTCTGGCCTTGTCAAGCACGCAACGCACCATTTAATATTGCATTTCAATAACAGCCTATCGGGAGGGGCGCCTTCAAAGCGTTTTGGGCAGTATGAGCAATGGCGTGAACCTGAAAGAACTGTCGCAACGGCTGGAGCTGTCGCAAACCACCGTCAGCCGCGCCCTGAACGGCTATCCGGAAGTCAGCGAGGAAACCCGCAGGCGCGTGACCGAGATGGCCGCCAGGCTGGGCTATGCGCCCAACAGCCAGGCACGGCGCCTTGCAACCGGCCGTGCCATGGCCATTGGCCATGTCATCCCGCGTTCGATCCACGAGATGATGAACCCGATCTTTCTGGAATTCATTGCCGGCGCCGGCGAGACCTATTCCATGCACGGCTACGACATGATCATTTCCGTGGTCGAAGACGCCCTCGAGGAGGACGCCTACCGGCAGATCGCCACGCGCAAGAAGGCCGACGGCGTCATCATTCACGGGCCCGCGCACGATGAACACCGCCACAAGCTGCTGAAGGAAATCGGCCTGCCCTTCGTGGTTCACGGCCGCATACCGGGCGCCGAGACGGAAACGTCCTGGATCGACATGAACAACCGCCGCGCTTTCGAAAGGGCAAGCAACCTGCTGCTCGATCTCGGCCACACGCGGATTGCCCTGCTCAATGGGCTGGAACACATGGACTTTGCGCGACGGCGCCGCTCTGGGTTCGAAAACGCGCTCGCCGCCAGAGGACTTGCCGCAGACCCGCAGTTGATGCGCAGCGCGGACATGACCGAACCCTTCGGCTGCGACAATGCCATGGACATGCTCAACGGCGGCAATCCACCGACCGCGTTTCTGGTCTCGTCGATGATTTCAGCGATCGGCGTTGCCCGGGCCGTCGGTCAATGCGGCTTGACGGTCGGCAAGGACATTTCGATCATCACCCACGACGATGCCCTGTCCTTCCTGCCCAACAGCGGCGAAGTGCCGATCTTCACCTGCACCCGGTCCTCGGTGCGCTATGCCGGACAGAAGGCGGCGGAGCTTCTGCTCAACATGATCGCCAATCCCGGCACCGAACCGACCGCGCTGCACATGGACGCCGAGCTGATCATCGGCCAATCCACCGGCCCGGCCCCGTCCGGGCCGGCATAAGTCAGCCCCGTCAAACCTGGTTCAGGCCGCAACCTTCAAGCAGGGCCGTCATTTTGGAAAGGCCGTTCAGCCGATGGGTCCTGGCGATCTCGGCCGCGATCTCTTCTTCGCCCGCATTGATCGCTTCGCAGAGCTTGCGGTGATCCGACGCGTCCGCTGCAGGCGCCTTGTTCAGGCGCAACAGGAATGTGCTGGCCCGGAAGATCTGGTCCAACAACCCGGAGATCGCCGCCTCCAGCCGGACGTTGCCGCTCACCTCCGCGATCCACCGATGGAACCGGTCGTCGAGCACCGCCCATGTTTCCATGTCCCCGGCCTCTAGGGCTTCATCCAGATCCTTGAGCAATTCGGCCACACTGCAGAACATTCCGGGTTGGCCGTTCCTGGATGCCGCCGAGCGGGCCGCCAGCCCCTCCAGCGCCGACAGGATCTGATAGATTTCACAGATATCCTTGCGTGCGATGGGCAGCACCTTGGCGCCGCGCCGCGGCACGAGATCGACCAGCCCGTCGGCTTCAAGACGGATCAAGGCCTCGCGCACCGGTGTCCGGCTCATGCCCAGACGGCTGGCGATATCCGGCTCCGGAGCCTGAAATCCTGGCGGCAGCTCGCCCCTCAGGATTTCGGACTTGAGACGTTGATAGGCGTTGTTCACGCGTGTGGAATTATTTTTCGATGACATCTCGGGATGCACCCAGTCTCCATGACGTTGAAAATAAGGGCCTGCGGTGTTCCGCACGCTCAGGGTCGCACACCCACAAACAAGGACGAAATGACATCGAACATGGCGAAACGCCGCGGGCACGCACCTCTGGAGCAAGTGGCCGCCCCATCGGAACATCCTGAAATCGATCAGGTTTTCGCGTCCCATTGGCAGCAGGTTTGTCCCGCGCACCGACACTGCGAGATGTTTCTATTTCCATGTCCTCCGGATTGGGCCGGATTGCTCCGCCTCAAATCATTGCATGCTTGTTCTTGCGGCCCTTCCCCGTGGCCAAGCGGCACCAGTTCGCTCGCGGCGGGGACGTTAGCACCGGTGCGGCGGGGGCTGTTTTCGCTGTCAAACTGATGCCTTCTCAATAAAATTTTTGATTGAATTTTATCAAATATGACTTCCTCCTCGGCCATCGCAGCAGTTTTCAAAAAGCTAAATATCTATTTTCAAAAGACTATTTGTCATTTTGCCACCCCTGAAAAAATATCGTCAAAAATGACGGTGACATAGCGGAATGCTGAATTCCGACCGATCCGGGCATCTTCCCGCAACGCCGAAAACTCTACTTGCAATTGGTTCTTAAAAGCACTATTGTTGCAACTCGTTCGCAAGAGCATTCTCAAGAAGGTTTGAAAACGCCTGCCATGATCCACAAATTCTCCCTGTCCCGCCGCAAAGGCCTGTTGTCCACCCTGACCGCGGCGCTTGTCGCCGTGGCAACGGTCTTTGCACTGCCCGCAACAGCATCGGCAGCCGACAAGCTCAACGTTGTCGCGACCACCGGCATGATCGCCGATGCCGCCAGACGGATCGGTGGCGACGCCGTCGAGGTCAGGGCACTGATGGGCCCGGGCGTCGACCCCCATGCCTATCGTCAGACCCGCACGGACATCGTTGCCATGACCAAGGCGGATCTCATACTGCGGCACGGCCTGTTCCTCGAAGCACAGATGGAAGAGTTCTTCGGGAAGCTTGGCCTGACACGTCCGGTCGTCGCCGTCGCCGGGGCCTTGCCCGAAGATCTTTTGATTGCTCATGATGACTATGCCGACAAGTTCGACCCGCATGTCTGGATGGATCCCGACCGCTGGCAGCATGTGGTCATCACCATCCGCGATACATTGATCGAGGCCATGCCGACGCGTCAGCGCGATCTTGAGGCGAACACCGCAGCTTATCTGCAGGAAATCGAAGCCCTCGGCACTTTCGCCGACCAAGCTCTTGCGACTGTTCCCGATGACGGGCGTGTGCTGATCACGGCCCATGATGCCTTCAATTATTTCGGCGACGCCTACGGTTTCGAGGTCATCGGCATCCAGGGAATTTCGACCCAGAGCGAAGCCGGCCTGCATCGGGTGGCCGAACTTGTCGATCTTCTGGTTGACCGCAAGGTCAAAGCCGTGTTCGTAGAGTCGTCCGTCTCCGACCGTAGCATCCGCGCCCTGATCGAAGGGGCCGCCTCGAAGGGGCAGGAGGTCACGATCGGCGGATCGCTTTTTTCCGATGCCATGGGTGAACCGGGCAGCTACGAGGGCACGTATCTGGGAATGATCGATCACAACGCCACCACGATCACGCGCGCCCTCGGTGGCGACGCCCCTGAAAAGGGCCGCCTTGGCCAGCTGTCGGAAACGATGTGATGTCCATGAGCGCTCGAACAAATCTTGAACTTGCGGCCGACAACGGCGCACTTCGGGAAGGCGCGGACACTGCCCTGTCGGACAGCGCGCTCCTGGTCAAGGGCCTGACGGTCTCCTACGGCACCAAACCGGCCGTATTCTCCGTGGACGCGGCCGTGCCCAGGTCCGCCATGACCGCCATCATCGGCCCCAACGGGGCTGGAAAGTCGACCTTTCTGAAGGCTGTGCTCGGCATCGTGCCGCGCATTTCAGGCACCGTGTTCGTCGCCGGCCAACCGCTTGAAACCATGCGCCGGTCCATCGCCTACGTCCCACAGCGGGCGTCGGTGGACTGGGATTTTCCAACGCGCGTGCGCGACGTCGTCACAATGGGCCAGTTCCGGCAGCTCGGACTGCTCGGCCGGTTGCGCCAGAGTCACCGGCAAAAGACGGCGGAATGCCTGGAACGGGTCGGCATGTCCGCGTTCGCCGATCGTCAGATCGGACAATTGTCCGGCGGGCAGCAGCAACGGGTCTTCCTCGCGCGTGCACTGGCACAGAATGCGGATCTCTACCTTCTGGACGAGCCCTTTGCGGGCGTCGACGCCGCTACCGAGAAGGCCATCATCGACGTGCTGAAGGGCCTGAAGGCGGAGGGCAAGACCGTGGTCTGCGTGCACCACGACCTGGCCACCGTATCGGACTATTTCGACCACGTTCTCCTGTTGAACGTCCGCAAGATCGCGGAAGGGCCCGTGGCAACGACGTTCACCGGCCCTGTCCTGCAGGACACCTACGGCGGACGGCTGGCCACGGCCCATGTCGATCAGCTCAAACTGGACTGAGCCATGCTTGCTGCATTCCTGTCCGCACTGACCTTTCAGGCGGGTTACAACGCCTCGCTGGTGTCCGTCGGCGCGACCCTGCTCGGCGTGGCCGGCGGCTGCGCCGGCAGTTTCATGTTCCTGCGCAAACGCACGCTCGTCAGCGATGCCGTCGCCCATGCAACGCTTCCCGGCGTCTGCATCGCCTTCATGGTGATGGTGGCCCTGGGCGGCGACGGCCGCAATCTGCCCGGCCTGCTGCTCGGATCCGCGGCAACCGCCGGACTGGGCCTTCTGACCGTCGACTGGATCACCCGCAGAACCCGGCTCAGCGAGGACGCCGCCATCGGCGCGGTCCTGTCGGTCTTTTTTGGCCTCGGCGTGGTGCTCCTGACTGTCATCCAGACCCTTTCGCGGGGCAAGCAGGCCGGCCTGGAAGGCTTCCTGCTCGGGTCCACCTCAGGCATGCTGTTCCAGGACGCGGTCATCATCGCGCTTGGCGGCGCGCTCTCCACCGCGATCGTCCTGCTGCTGCGGCGCCCGATGACGCTGGTTGCCTTCGATGCGGAATACGCAGGCGCGACCGGCGTTCCGGTCCGGCTGGTCGACCTGGCCATGATGACCGTGGTCATGATGGTGACCGTGATCGGCCTCAAGCTGGTCGGTCTGATCCTGATCGTGTCCTCACTGATCATCCCGTCCGTTTCCGCACGGTTCTGGACAGACCGGTCCGACCGGCTCCTGATCATCGCCGCCGCCGTCGGCGGCGCCGCCGGCTATCTTGGCACCGCCCTGTCCGCTGCCGCGCCCAATGTGCCGACGGGTCCGATCATCGTTCTGGTGAACTTTGCCTTCTTCCTGATCTCCTTGCTGCTTTCCCCCAGGCGCGGCGTGCTGGCGGCCTATTTGCGGTACCGGAAATTTCAGGTGGACGTGCATGTGCATCAGGGCCTGGCGGCACTGGCGCGGGGAGAGACCATCCACGAACGGCTGACCCAGAAGGTGATGCGCCGGGCGGGCTATCTGCGGGACGATCTGGTTGCGACCGACATGGGAAGGGCCGCCGCCGCCAAGACGGTTCTGGATGAAGCCCGCTGGGCAAAAGCCCGGCAGATCTTTCACGACGAAGCGGTTTTCGCCAGCTACGATGGACTGACCCCGATCGAAGCGGTCCTGACCGCCGACCAGATCAACGATATCGACACCGCACTGGGCGCACCGGCCCCGGTTCAGGAGTAAGGGAAAGACATGGGCGCCGAATTTGTTCAACTCAGCCTGACCCCCATCCTGATCGGTGTTCTGGCCGCGATTTCCTGCGCCATCCCCGGCAACTTTCTGCTTCTGCGCAAGCAGGCGCTGATCGGTGACGCCATTTCGCACGTGGTGCTGCCGGGCATCGTTGTCGCCTTCCTCCTGACGGGCACCATCTCGACCTGGCCGATGATGCTCGGCGCGGCGGGCGCCGCCGTGGTCGCGGTCATCATGATCGAGGCCATACGCCGTCTCGGGCGCATTGAAACCGGCGCCGCCATGGGCGTCACCTTCACCACGCTCTTTGCCGCCGGCGTGCTGCTTCTGGAACAAACGGACACCAGTTCGGTCCATCTGGATGTGGAACATGCGCTTTACGGCAATCTGGAAAGCCTGATCTGGCTGTCCGCCGAAGGATGGAACGCGCTGCTGGACCCGGCCGCGCTGGCCGATCTGCCGCCGGAACTGCAGCGCATGGCCATGGTCACCGTGATCATCTGCGTTCTGACCGCTGTCTTCTGGCGGGCACTCAAGATCTCCACCTTCGACGAAGGCTACGCGCGCACGCTCGGCGTCCCGGTGAAGGCGATCGGTTTCGGTCTCGTGATCGTGTCGGCTGTGGCGGCGGTCGCCGCTTTCGACGCCGTCGGCTCGATCATTGTCATTGCCATGTTCATCTGTCCGCCCGCCGCCGCCCGCCTGATGACCAACCGGCTCGAGCGCCAGATCCTCTGGAGCATTGCGTTCGGTGCAGGCTCGGCGGTTGCCGGCTATGTCCTCGCGGGCTACGGCCCCCTCTGGCTCGGCGGCTCAAACGCGGTCAGCGCCGCCGGCATGATCGCCACCGTCTCCGGTCTCGTGCTGGCACTTGCCTGCCTCTACGCACCCGCGCGATCAAGAATGACAGCACCCGGATCATAGACGCTCTGCAAAGCAGTCATTCTTCGGAAAAATGAGCTGATTCAGATAGTTATCACGACATCATTTGGCAAGATCACTCGTTTCTCCGATTTACGATTTCATGAAAGCATCCGCTGATCCCAGGCTCGACAAACAACGATCCATCTGCCCTCAACCCAGGCGAATGACGCGAGAAACGTCTCGCAGCGCGATGCGTGCGACGCGCGAGCGCAGAGCTTTCTGTTGGAAAACAACGGCTTCCGCCTTAGATCAAGAACAGGCAGGACAGATAGCAGTGAACCGGGACGTGACCGGGCGCCGTGACTGCATTCGAGTATAGATGTTTTATACCTTGTAATAAATGACAGTAAAAATGGAAAATATAAATATTTCCTGCAATTGAGCCAATTCCTGAAAGTATAAACGATATTTATCTTCCGCAACTTACTTTTGATTAACTCTAAAAATTTACCTTGAGAGCACGCAACAAACAGGTGCCGAATGAACAGTTTCCTTGCTCCGGCCAGGCTGACGCACAGGAGCCGGACACGGCTCGCCGTGTTTCTGACGGGCGTTTCGCTGTTCGGGTTTCATGTTTCCGGCGCACCTGTATCTGCTCAGTCTCTCCAGGAAGCCATGGCCGCGGCCTATGCGGTCAACCCGGCCCTCAAAGCCGAACGGTCGAAATACGAGGCAACCAACCAGGGCATCTGGACGGCCAGGTCCGAGTTTCTGCCGACGATCACCGGCAATTATCTCGGCGAGCACAATGCCTACAAGACCCGCAGCGGCACCAGCGACCGTGCCTTCTTCCACGAACTCGGCGTTGCCATGTCGCAAACGCTGTTCCAGGGCCTTGCTGGCGTCAACCGGTTGAACCAGGCCCATGAACAAGCGACTTCCGGGCGCAACCAGTTGATCGGCGCCGAGCAGACACTCATGTTCAACACGGCCGACGCCTATCTGCGCGTCGTTCGGGACCGCGCCATCCTCAACCGCCTGAAGGCCTATACAAGCGTCGTTCAACGCGAGGTCAATGCCGCCCGGGCCCGCTACAGGTCCGGCGACGCCACCCGCACCGACATCGAGCAGGCGCTGGCCCGCCTCGCGGAGGCACAGGGCAATTCCGATCAGGCTGTGGGGGACCTTGAAGCCTCCGAAGCGCTCTATGCCCGTCTGACCGGGCAACAACCGGCAAGCCTCGGCTGGCCCGGGATTCCCGACGCGATCGAACCCGCCGGGCTCGATGACGCGCTCGCCATCGCCTATCAGAACAACCCGTCCATCAGGGCCGCGACAGCGGACGCCCGTGCGGCACGCTATGCTGCCCGCGCGGCGGCAGGCGACATGCTGCCCCGCGTCACCCTCGAAAGCGAATGGCAGAACGGCTACCGCGGCAATCTCGGCAACCGGGACGAAGAGGATTTCCGCGTCGGGGTGCGCGTCAGTGCGCCGATCTTCACAGGCGGGCGGAACATCGCCTCCGTCAGGCAGGCCAGGCACACCGCGGCCCAGGTCGAATACGAACTCGACGACACTCAGCAGATCATCCGCGAAAACGTGACCCGTGCAATCAAGCAGCGGACCGCCTCGCGGCTGCGGGCCAAGGCCGGCAAACGCGCCATCAACGCCAATCGCCGGGCGGTCAAGGGACTGCAGGTGGAATTCGACAGCGGCCAGAGATCCCTGCTGGACGTGCTGGACGGTGAACGGGAATTGCTCTTGAGCCAGGTTGACCATGTGCGCGCACGCTACGACGCCCGCATCGCGGACTTCTTTCTCCTGGCCAACATCGGCCGTCTCGCGCCCCAGCATTTTTCGATCATCGAGGAACGGCCGGCGCCGGTGCCGCGTATCCTGCCGGTGTTCAGCACCTGGGACCTGCGTCTCGGGCCGACAGAAAACGATGCGGCGCAGGAAGGCATGGTCGCGGTGGCCGTAAACGAACCGGTCCTGCTCGGCACCCGTCCGTCGCTGCCGCTGAAGTGACATCGTCCGCCCGCTGGAACGCGGCACGCCGCCTCCTTGTGGCCGCCGCCTTCAATTCCGCGTCCGGTCAGTACTGGATGCTTTCCATCTCTGAAAAGTCTATCCGGGCGCCATCGGCAAGTTCGATGTACCCACCGGCATCCTGGGACAGGGTGATTTCGCCGCCAAGCGCATCGACATTCTCGATCGTGCCCTCGGTCATGGTGACCGACCAGTCCGTGCCGTAGGAGCCCAGATCCGTTCCGTCCGGCGCCTTGCTCAGATCGACGATATCGATCCAGTTGAGGCCTGCACCGCCCTGCATCGTGTCGTTGCCGTCGCCAAGCATATAGGCGAACAGGTCCGATCCGTCTCCGCCATCCATGTGGTCGGTGCCGATACCGCCGCGCAGCACGTCGTCGCCGGCGCCGCCGTAAAGATGATCGTTGCCGCCCTGCCCGAGGAGACTGTCGTCTCCGCCGCGGCCGAACTGCGCATCCCTTCCACCGTCGCCTGTCATGACGTCCGCACCGTCAGTGCCGTAGTCTCCGGCCGTGTCGGTCCCCGCATCGATGACATCCAGTGTGAGGGTCTGCGTGTCTGTGAGGCCTCCCCTGTCCGTTGCCGTGACATCCAGGGTGATGCTGTCCTCGTTTTCATGGTCGATCACCGCATCGTCCTTGAGCTTCAGAACGAAGTCTCCGTTGCGGGCGATCACCTCGAAGCGGTCGTCGGAAACCGTGAAACTGTGCACGTCCCCAAGATCCGGGTCGGTAACATCGATCATTCCCACTTCGGCGCCCGTGTCTCCTTCGTCAATCGTCGCATCTGCGTCATGGACGGACAGGGTCTGGTCGAAAATGAGATCGTTGTAATCCCTGTCACCGCCTCGGGCGACATCCTCGAAGCCGATGGTGATACCGCTCTCCGCGGTGTAATCGTAGCCGTCCGGATTGAGAGTTCCGTCGCCGGAGAAAAACACATTCGCATCCCGGCCAGCGAGCAGGGTTCCGTCGCTCAGGACAGCCTGCCAGTTTCCGTCGCCGTCCTTGCGGAACGACACCTGATCGCCATCCGCGAGGCCGCCATTGATGCTGGCACCGTCGGGGATCAGGAAATAGCCGACATCGGCGGCCTGAACACCTTCCAGGAACACGGTTGTCGTGTCTCCGGGCGACAGCCCGTCAGGGTCCACCCAGACGATCTGGCCACCCGCCGGATCGCCATTGGCATCCCTGTGATAGACGCCGAACACATTGGAGTGGCCGGCATTTTCCTCCAGGAACGTCATGGTCACCGCCACACCCGGCCCCAGGACGGGATCGAATCCCAGCACAGGGGCTTCGTTGATGTCCGCGATGTCGATCGTGAAGAGGCCGTTCGAGGCCGATCCGTCAGACGACGTCGCCGTCACCTCGACATCCACACTTGGCAGGGTCTCATGGTCGAAGCTGACACCGTCGGCGACGGTGATCACACCCGTCTCCGGATCGATTTCGAAGCGGTTGTCCGTGATCGAATATGTCACGCTGTCCGCCGGGTCCGGGTCGACGGCAATGGCGGCGATGCCGGTGGCCACGCCGCCGGAGCCGTTTTCCGCGACGGTGTTGGGCGATGTATCCGCATCTCTCAGCGGTCCGACCGGAGCATTGATGTCATCGACGTCGATGACGTCGATGATCACCGTTTCCGTGTCGGACAACCCGCCGCTGTCGGTGGCCGTGACCTCCACGCTGACCTGGGTTTCGGTCTCGTAATCGAAGGCCTGATCGCTTTTGAGCTTCAGCAGATAGGCGCCATCGGAGGCAATCACCTCGAACCGGTCATCCGACACGGTGAAGCTATGGCTGTCTCCGGCGTCCGGATCGATGACCGACAGGGGCGCGATCTCGGCACCGTAGAATTCCTCGACCACCGCCGTGCGATGGTCGGAGACGATGGAGACGCTGTCGATCAACGCACCGCCATTGTTGTCGGAACCGATTTCAACAAAGGACAGGGTGTTGGAACCATCGCCGGAAGCACCGACGATGTCGTAGGAGAAGGTCTGCCAGCCGCTGCCTGTCGTGGCCGGATCGATCGTGTCGATCAACTCGCCGTTCCAATAGACCTCGGCAACGCTCTGGCCGGTGCTGCCACGGGACTTCATGTCGAAGCTCAGATGGTAGACCTGACCGTCCAGCTGACCGTCGATTTTCTGGGAGGCCCAGCCGTTCGTGAGAGCCGCCAGATCCAGATGGTGATCGCCGTCGCTCGCGCCGAAACCCATGTGGCCGGCCTGATGCACATCGACATTGTCGTAGGTCCAGCCTTCGATGGTATTCGGGTTCTGGTACCAGCCGGACCCGTCCGTGCCGCCCAGTGATCCGTCATAGACCTCGAAGCTGCCGTTGACCGCAAACTGCGTCGCACCGGTTTCAAGATGCACCGTCAGGTCGGGCGGCTCGTTGACATCGGTGATTTCAATCGTGAAAGGAGCAGTCGAGACAGACCCGTCGGACAACGTCGCCGTCACCTCGATATCCACGGACGGCAGAGTTTCATGGTCGAAGCTGACACCGTCCGCGACGGTGATGACACCGGTATCGGGATCGATCTCGAACCGGTCGTCGGTGATCGAATACGTGACCGTGTCAGCGGCATCCGGATCGTCCGCGAATGCCGTCACACCGACATATTCGCCGCCAGAGCCATTCTCCGCGACACTGTTTACCGCCGTATCGTTGTCGGTGACGGGGCCGACCGGGCCGACATTCTCGTCGATGTCCAGAACATCGATCACGACGGTTTCCGTATCCGACAGGCCGCCGCTGTCGGTCACGGTCACATCGACCGAAACCTGGGTTTCGGTTTCGTAATCGAACGCCCGGTCGTCCCTGAGTTTCAGAACATATTTGCCTTCCGACACGACGACTTCGAACCGGTCATCGGACAAGGTGAAGGAATGTGTATCGCCGACATCCGGATCGAAGACCTTGAGCGGCGCGATCTCCGCGCCATGGAACTCCTCGACAACCGCAATCCGGCTGTCGGAGACAATCGAGACATTGTCGATGAAGGTGCCAAAGGAGGAATTGCCGCCGCCGACCTCGACGAAGGTGAGCGTGTCTGTGCCGTCACCGGCCCCTCCGACGATGTTGTAACTGTAGCTTTGCCAGCTCGCGCCGGCTTCCGCGGGATCGACGGTACCGATCAGCTCGCCGTTCCAGTAGACCTCGGCAACTGTTTCGCCAATGCCGCCGCGCGCCGTGGCATCGAAGCTGAACGTATAGACCTGACCTTCCAGCATGCCGTCGATCTGCTGCGCGGCCGTTCCGTTCTGGTTGGCGGACAGGTCCAGGCGATGATCGCCGTCGCTTGTGCCCGCGTCCCAGCGGGCCGATTGCTGAATGTCGACATTCTCGTGAGACCAGCCTTCGATCGACGCCGGGTTCTCGTAGTATCCCTCCGGGTCCGTGCCGGACAACATGCCCTCGAACGTCTCGAAGCTGCCGTTGACGACAAACTGCAGCGCCCCGTTCTCCAGACAGACCACAAGATCCGGCGGTTCGTTGGCATCCGTGATGCCGATGGAAAACGTCTCCTGCGAGGTGGTGCCGTCGGTGGAAGTTGCCGTCACCAGGACATCGATGGCCGGTTCGGTTTCAGCATCGAAATGCGCCCCGTCGGCCACGGTGATCACGCCGGTCTCCGGATCGATCTCGAACCTGTCGTCGCCGGACATCTCGTAGGTCACCGTGTCGGTCGCATCGGGATCCTCGGCAAAAGCCGAAATGCCGACCACATCGCCGGCAGAGGCATCTTCACTGACTGCATTGCCCGTCGCATCGACATCCGTGACCGGTCCGATGGGGGCTTCGTTCTCATCACCGACCGTGACCCGGAACGTGCCTGTCGACGTCGAGCCGTCCGTCGAGGTCGCCGTGACCTCGATGTTGATGAACGGCGTCGTCTCGTGGTCGAGCACCGCGCCGTCGGCAACGGTGATCACACCCGTGTCCGGGTCGATCTCGAACCGGTCGTCGGTGATCGAGTAGCTGACCGTATCGGTCCCGTCCGGGTCTTCGGCGAAGGCCGTCACCCCGACAACGGTTCCGCCGGAGGCGTTTTCCTGGACAGAATTGGTGACCGTGTCGGTGTCCGTGACCGGTCCGATGGGGACCTCGTTCTCGTCGCCGACCGTGACCCGGAACGTGCCTGTCGACGTTGAGCCGTCCGTTGAAGTCGCCGTGACCTCGATGTTGATGAACGGCGTCGTCTCGTGGTCGAGCACCGCGCCGTCGGCAACGGTGATCACACCCGTGTCCGGATCGATCTCGAAGCGGTCGTCGGTGATCGAGTAGCTGACCGTATCCGTCCCGTCCGGGTCTTCGGCGAAGGCCGTCACCCCGACAACGGTTCCGCCGGAAGCGTTTTCAGCGACGACGTTCTGCACAGTGTCCACATCGGTAACCGGCCCGACATCCTCGCCGTCGCCCCCGCCGCCGTCTCCACCGCCATCGTCTCCGCCGTCATCGTCATCCGGCTGCACACCGCCACCGGTACCGTCGCCGACCCCGGAGCCTGCGGCGCGGACACCGTTGCCGCCCAGATCGAACTGCGACAGTTCCGCGCCCAGACCGCGCGCCTGGGGAACCGCACCATCACCGATCCCGGCATCGTCGTTCTGAAGACCGTCGGACGTCTCGACCACGTCGGTGCCACCTCCGGGCAGGCGTACGCCACCGGAACCGCCACCGCCGCCACCCATGCCGAACCCGCCGGCGGCCACACCGTCCGGACCGGTGCCGTCACCACCCCGGCCGCCGGCATCCGCGTCGGCGGAATCGGAACCTTCATTTTCCAGCGGAACCGCCTGGAACAGGTTGGCAACCGTCGCTTCGCCGGTATCTTCCGGCTCGATCGAGAGGGAGTAGTCATTGCCGCCATCCGGACGATACGGGTCGCCGGCTTGCGCTTCAAGGCGTCCCGGTGCGGGTCCGTTTCCGCCTGCGTTCTTCACGGCATCGCCTCCGGAGGGTGTTGCCCCCTGCTTCTGGGCGTTCGCTGAACTGCCGGTATCGGCCATGACTTGCACGTGCTCCGTTAGAAATTAACCTCATCACACGCAGCGTTACCTTAATAAAGTCAGACCTCAATTCGAGAATTACATGTACAGTTTTAGATAAATTCACATTTCCAATGTTCTTGGTAAACGCTTTTGAAACAATTCCGCGTCCTAATAAAGAGCTGGAGGCGCTTACCATGGCATCTTTTCTCATTGAGACTTTTTCCAATACAAAACTTCCGCAGCTGGACTTTACCTCCTCAGTGACTGGTGAGCGGGTAAAAACCCCCGGGCTGCCGCGCTCTGTGATGACCGCCTCCATACTGATCAACATCCTCGGACTGGCCATGCCGCTCACGATCCTGCAGGTCTACGACAGGATCCTTCCCAACAAGGCCACCGACACGCTGGTCATCCTCATTGCGGGCCTCGGCTTCGTTCTCGTCATCGATGCCGTCCTGAAGACCATCCGGTCCTATCTGACCGGCTGGCTCGCCGCCTCCTTCACCCATCAGGCGCATGTGGAGGCCACCCGGCGCCTGTTGAACTCCAGAACCGATCCGGGCTCCGACACGACGGTTTCCAGACATCTGGACTCGTTCCGGTCGCTGCAGTCGCTCGGCGACCAATACGGCGGTCAGGCCAGGTTGCTGTCGATCGACCTGCCGGCCAGCCTCATCTTTCTCGCCGTCCTGTTCCTGATCGGCGGCCCCATCGGGTTTGTGCCTCTTGCCCTTCTGGCCCTGTTCGCGCTGCGCACCGCAAAGCTCAATACACGCCTCGACCGGTTGATCGAGAAGCGGGCGGAACAGGACCAAAGGAAATACGATTTTATCTTCGAGGTCCTTTCCGGGCTCAACACGATCAAAGCCATGGCCTTTGAACCGGTCATCCTGCGCCGGTTCGAACGTTTGCAAACCGGGATCTCCCGTCTCGGCTACGACCATATAGACCTCGACAACCACGCACGCAGTGCTTCCGGCCTCTTCACGGTGCTGACCACCGTCTGTGTGGTCTCCACCGGCGCCCTGATGGTCATGGGCGGTTTCATCAGCGTGGGCGCGATCGCGGCTTGCACGCTTCTGGCCGGCCAGGTCGTTCAGCCGCTTCTGCGCGGCATAAACCACTGGACCGACCTGCAACGCGTCAATCACGACTTTCGCGAGGCGAGCACTCTTTTCGATCTGCCCCGCGAGGAGCGCACGGACGATCCCTATCTGAACGTTGTCGGCAATATCAGACTGCAGAACGCAACCTTCCAGCCGCACGGCGATGCCATTGTCACCGTTCACAATCTGTCGCTTGCGATCAACGCCGGCGAAACAGTCGCCTTCGAAGGCAGTGACGGCAGTGGACGGACGACGCTTGCCCGCATTGTCTCCGGCGATATTGCACCGACCTCCGGCCAGATCCTGATCGACGGCCACGATCTCTACGGACCCGACCACCGCCACCTGCGCCGCCACATCGCCTATGTCGGCAATGACGCGCAGATGTTTTCGGGAACGATCCTGCAGAACCTGACCCTGTTCGGCTCCCGGTCGACACCGCAGAAGGCGCGCATGGCGGCGGACCTGATCGGATTGGAAAAGGACATCCACCTGCTTCCGCTCGGCTATGACACGCCGCTCGGCAACGCGATCGAGGAAAACCTGACCGGATCCATGCTCCAGCGCATCGCGATCGCAAGGGCGCTGGCAGGCGAGCCCAGGATACTGATCCTCAACGACGCCAACGGCGCGCTCGACCACAAGAGCGAGGCCCAGCTGGTCGAGGCCCTCAAGCGGCTCAAGGGACAGCTGACCACCCTGATCGTCAGTCACCGCCCGTCCTTCCGCGCCATCGCCGACAAGCAGTTCCATGTTGAGGAGGGGCGTGTCAGCACGGTGCGCGCGCCGGCCGGCAAACCCCGTTACCAGATCCGCCAGCGCCGCCCCGCCGGCGACGGCACCCGGCAAGTTTAGGAGCGCGACATGTCCCTGGCCGCGTTTGAAAACTCCGATACGATGTTTCAGACCGTCAATCCGGCGCAAAGCCGGATGAATCTGGAGACCCGCGTCCAACAGCATTCCGAGAACACGGCCGAACGGGCCTCGGCCGCGGAAGCCTGCCTTCTGCCCCTGCTTGAAGCGCTCGACTGGGACGGCATGGAGCGGCATCTGTTTGAAGCCCTGCCTCACCAGGAAGGCATTCGCGGTATTTTCGATCTGCGCGCGGTGCTCACGCGCCTGAATTTCCGGACAGCACCCTCCCGTCGCACGTCCGGACAGCTTTCAGGCGAACAGTTTCCCTGCGTTGTCCAGCTCGGCAGCGATACGCTGGTCGGGCTGGGCCGGACCCGTGACGGCCGCTTCCAGGCTTTCAGCGGCGAGATGCGCCGGACAGTCGCCCTCGCTCCCGGCGACCTGAAGGACGCGGATATCTACCTGATCGAACAGGAGGAGGAGACGACCGGCGCCGGGTTCCGGCATTGGTCGTCCCGGCTGTTTCACCAGTTTCGCGGCACGCTCGTGTCGATCATGGCCGTCGGCTTCCTGTCCAATATCCTCGCCCTCGGACTGCCGCTCTTTGTCATGAATGTCTATGACAAGGCGATCGGTGCGAAATCCGTCGCGGTGCTTGTCACCCTGCTGATCGGCATGGCCGTTGTCCTGTGCATGGACTGGATGGTCAAGGGCACCAAGTCGAGACTGCAGGCCTATCTCGGAGTCCGCCTCGATGCCGTGGTTGCCAACTCCACCTTCCGGCACTTTCTCCATCTGCCGCTGCCGCTGATTGCCTCCGCGCCGATCGGCACCCAGATCACCCGGCTGAAGCAGTTCGACGGCGTCCGCGACGTCTTCCACGGCAATCTCGCCAATGCCCTGATCGATCTGCCCTTCTCCGCGCTGTTCGTGTTCGTTCTCGCGCTCATCGGCGGGCCGCTTGCCCTGCTGCCGGCGGGGCTGCTGCTGCTGTATGTTCTGGCCGCGCTGATCATCGTTCCGCGCATGAAGATGGCAATCAACCTGGCGGGTGACGCCAAGTCCCGGATGCAGAACATCACCGTGGAGATCCTGTCCAAGCGCGACGCCATCCGCGCGCTGTCCGCGGACGATATCTGGATCGAGAAATACCGCGCCATCTCGGCGGATTTTGCCCTGAAAAACCTGAAGACCAGGCAATTGTCCCAGGTCATGCAGGTGATTTCGCAAATGCTGATGACCCTGTGCGGCATCGGCGTTCTCGGGATCGGCGCCATTCTGGTGATGAACCAGCAGCTCACCCAGGGTGCCCTGATCGCGGTCATGGCCCTGTCCTGGCGCGCGCTCAGCCCCATGCACCAGGCCTTTCTGAGCCTCTCCCAACTGGGTCAGGCACAACAGACCATCGAGCGCATCAACGGCCTTTTGAAAATCGATATGGAACGGCAACCCGGCAAGCTGCCAAGCCTCTACCGCCAGTTCCACGGCGCCGTCCGCCTGTCCAATGTCGTGTTGCGCTATCCCTCGCGGCAGGAGCCTGCCCTGCGCAATTTTTCCCTGCAACTGGATCAGGGATCGGTCACCGCGATCACGGGTCCCAGCGGCTGCGGCAAGACTTCACTGGTGCGGGCGGTGCTCGGCCTGTACCGGCCGCAGATGGGCGCCGTGCTGGTGGACGATCTCGATATCCGTCAGCTCGATCCGGGCGAATGGCGCAATGCCATCGGTCACGCGCCGGAGCACTACGACTTCTTCTACGGGACGGTCGCCCAGAATTTCCGCATGGCCAATCCGCAGGCAGACAACGACCAGGTGCGCATGGCCTTCGAGGAATTCGGTCTCGAATCCTATGGCGATCTGCTGCCGCAAGGCGTGGAAACCCGTCTGACAGGGCATCTCATTTCCCTGCTGCCGGACAACGTCAAGCAGCGCCTGCTGCTGGCGAGAGCCTTTGTACGCCCTGCCCCGATCTATATTCTCGACGACCCCGCCGGCAATCTGGATTTCGTCGGCGACAAGCTCCTGATGAAGAAAATCGAACAGGTACGCGGCAAGTCGACCGTCTTGCTGACCACCTACCGGCCGAGCCACATGCGCATGGCGGACAATCTCGTCTACATGCAGAACGGCATGGTGGCGATGGCCGGTTCCCCGACAGAAATTCTCGAGGACGTGCTGAAACAGCAGTCCCGATAGCCGACCGGACCGCCGCCGGCCGGCGGCCGGCGGCACCCGACAAACGCCGAGGACACTCCAATGGCCACCAGAGACGATCCGGATACACTTCGCACTGCCGTTTACGGCCGCGTCGGTCTGCCGTTGGAACTGGAAGACGGCGTTCCGCCGGCATTCTATTCCCGCCTTCTGACCGGACTTGTGATCGCAACGCTCGTTCTTCTCGTCTGGGCGGCGATCGGCCAGATCCGCGAGGTTGCCAGCACGATCGGAGAAATCACCCCGGCCGGGCAGATCCTCACGGTCGAACACCTCGAAGGCGGCATCGTGAACGAGATTCTGGTGGAGGAAGGCGAACTGGTGAGAGCCGGCGATCCCATCGCCAGGCTGGAGAAACAGGACACGACGTCCGAACTCGCCCGGATCGAGAGCCGGCTCACCTATCTCGAACTGGAGGAACAGCGCCTCCTGGCCCAGGAGTACAGCAACGCCAACACCGTCGGTCTGCGCCTTGATCCTGCGGTCGAGGGATTGAGCACCCAGCAGCGGGCGGCCCTGACCGCGAACCGCAAGGTGGTCTCCGACGAACAGGACGCCTTCACTGCCCGCGTCGCGCAAAAACGCGCCGAAGTGGTCAGCCTGGAGGCGCAGATGGAGCTTCAGAAATCCCAGGTCGACCTTGAGAAGGAGAAATTCCAGATCCAGGAAGGTCTGCTGCGGGACGGCTACACATCCCGGCGCCGCTATCTGGAAGCCAAGGGCGAATACCAGCGCTCCCAGGTGGCGCTGGAACAGCTCATCGGCAATCTGGCCCAGGCCCGCGAGATGCTGATCGAGGCCCGGGCAAGCCTTGCCCAGGCCGGCGCCGAAGTGAACCGGGTCGTCGCGGACGAACGGGCAAGGATCGCCCAGGAACGGGCGGAACTGAAACAGGAAATCAGCAAGCTGAAGGACCGGCAGGACCGGCTCTTCGTCAAGGCGCCGGTCGAAGGCTATGTCAAGACGCTCGGGCAGTCAGGCCGGGGGGCCGTGGTCGGACCGGGCGACATGATCGCCGAAATCGTTCCGCTGTCCGAAAACCTCGTGGCAGAGGTGAAGGTCAATCCCAGGGACATCGGCCATATCAACGCCGGGGACACGGCAGACATCACCATCACCAGTTACGACCCCAACATCTACGGCACCCTGTCGGCCGAGGTCGAGACGATTTCGGCGTCCAGTTTTCAGGACGAATATGGCGAGTACTATTTCAAGGCCACCCTGGCCTTCCCGGGCCAGACGATCGGGTCGGGATCGAACGAGCGGCCGGTGCGCCCCGGCATGCAGGTCAACGCGCAGGTTGTCACCGGCTCCAAGTCGATCCTGATGTATCTGCTCAATCCGGTCACCCGCGCCGCACGCACGGTCTTCACCGAACGCTGACGGCCGGGAACGGCATCGGACAAAAAAGCCCCGGGGAGACCCCGGGGCTGTTGCGTTCAAACCGGCCCCGGCACAGGGCCGGAGAAGCCGGTGGCCGTCTCCTCAGTGAGTTGCCGGCGTCACCATCGCGTAGATCGTGTCGTGGACATTCAGCACGCCGATAGGCGTGCCTTCCTGATTGACCACATTGGCTTCACCGTGCCCGGTGTCGGCGAAGGTTCTCGCGGCCTCCTCCAGCATGATTCCGCTGGAAATCGTGGGGCCGTCTTCGAGGGTCTTGGTCTTGTCCATGACCGTGTCCACGATGATCACCCGGCCGCGGTTCACTTCCTTGACGAAGTCGGCGATGTAGGAATCCGCCGGCTGAAGCACGATTTCCTGTCCCGTTCCCTGCTGGATGACCGCACCGTCCCGCAGGATGGAGATCTTGTCGCCGAGGCGCAGGGCTTCATCCAGGTCGTGGGTGATGAAGACGATGGTCTTGTGCAGCTCTTCCTGCAGGTCCAGAAGCACAGACTGCATGTCCATGCGGATCAGCGGATCGAGCGCGGAGAAGGCCTCGTCCATGAGCAGGATATCGGCGTCGTTGGTCAGCGCGCGCGCCAGACCGACACGCTGCTGCATGCCGCCCGACAGCTGGTTCGGATAATGATCCTCGAAGCCTTCCAGCCCGACCCGGGCGATCCAGCGCGATGCCCGCGCTTCGGCTTCCTTGATCGGAACACCCTGGATCTCCAGACCGTAGACGGCATTCTTGATCACCGTGCGGTGCGGCAGCAACGCGAACTTCTGGAACACCATCGCCGTCTTGTGGCGGCGGAATTGCCGAAGTTCGCTCTGGGACATCTTGCAGACGTCCTCGTCGCCATAAAGAACCTCGCCCGCGGTCGGGTCGATCAGCCGGTTGATGTGCCGGATCAGGGTCGATTTACCGGACCCGGACAGTCCCATCACCACCTGGATCTTGCCGCCCGGCATGGAGATGTTGATGTCGTTGAGCCCGAGAACATGATTGAACTTTTCGTTCAGCTCGGCCTTGGACATGCCGTCCTTGACCTTCTGGACCATGTCCTCGCCGTTCGGACCGAAGATTTTATAGAGACCCTTGATCTCGATGCCGGTTGCCTCACCCATGGATCACCTCCGAGTGTTTCTGCAGACGCTTGCCGTAGGCCTGGGTCGCGCGGTCGAAAATGATGGCGATTGCAACGATGGCAAGTCCGTTCATGACGCCCATGGTGAAATACTGGTTGGCGATGGCGTTGAGCACCGGCTGGCCGAGGCCTTTCACGCCGATCAGCGCAGCCACGACAACCATGGCCAGAGCCATCATGATGGTCTGGTTGATGCCGGCCATGATGGTCGGCAGGGCCAGTGGCAACTGCACGTTCAGCAGCTTCTGGCGGGCACTCGACCCGAATGCGTCGGCGGCCTCCAGGACATCGAGGTCGACAAGCCGGATGCCAAGATTGGTCAGGCGGATCATCGGCGGAATGGCGTAGATGACGATCGCGATCAGGCCGGGCACCTTGCCCAGGCCGAAGATCATCACCACCGGAATGAGATAGACGAAAGCCGGCATGGTCTGCATCAGGTCGAGGACCGGATTGACGATCCCCTGGAACCTGTCGGAGCGTGCCATCAGAATGCCGATCGGAATACCCAGAAGAATCGCGAGCGTGGTGCACACGGTCACCATCGCGATGGTGCGCATGGTATCTTCCCACATGCCGAAGACGCCGATCAGCAGCAGGGCCACCAGGGAACCCGCCGTGATTTTCACGTCGCGGCTCATCAGGAACACGATGCCGACGAGAACCGCCAGCACCATGGGCCAGGGCGATTCGATCAGAAGGTGCTCGAGCAATATGAGAAAATCTTCCAGCGGATCCGTCGCGCGTTCGAGAAATTCGCCATAGGCGCGGGTAAACTCCCTGAACCCGCTATCGATCGTAACGCGAATGTCTCGCAAGGTGCCCCGGCTGAGCGAGGGAAATTCTATCCAGTCCATCTTCTTTGTCCCGACGGTTTCTTGTGCCCCGAAGTGAAAGGCCCGCACGTTTCGCGCGGGCCCCGTTTTTTTTCAATTCAGCCGATCAGAGGGCTGCCTTGACCTTTTCGGCAACTTCCGGCGTGACCCATGTGGTCCAGATGTTCTCGTAGTTTTCCAGGAAGTAGTAGGCACCATCTTCGTTGGTCGCCTGGTTGTCCTGCATCCAGGCCAGAACCTGGCCGACGGTCCTGTTGTCCCAGGTCCGGCCCTTGATGTAATCCATGGTCGGACCCGCCTTCGTGGAGAACTCGTCGGTCACGACAGTGTAGACCTCGGATTTCGACCAGGCGTTCGGCTTCGGCTCAAGACAGTTCTCGATCGAGGTGCACTTGTCCCACTCTTCCTTGTCGTGTTCGACTTCGAAATCGAGTAGGGTCATGTCGTACTTGCCGAGAATGGCCGTCGGTGCCCAGTAGTAGCCGAGCCAGCCGGTCTTGCGCTCGTAAGCGCGCGACAGGGACCCGTCGAGGCCGGCTGCAGAGCCTGAATCGACAAGCTCAAATCCGGCTTCTTCGAAATTGAACGCGTTGAACAGGTTTCCGGTGGTGATGCGGCAGTTCCACCCGGTCGGGCAGGTGAAGAACGCACCCTTGCTTTCGTCTTCGGCGCCCGGAAACAGTTCCGGATGCTTGAGCACATCGGCGATGGTGTGGATGTCGTGTTCGTCAGCGATATAGGTCGGGATCCAGAAGCCCTCGACACCACCTTCGTTGAGGATTTCGCCACCGATCAGCAGGGACCCTTCGGCCACGGCCTTGTCGAGCGGCTCGCGAATGGCATTGATCCAGAGTTCAGGCGCCATATCGGGTTCGGCCTTCTCCTTCATCGAGGTGAAGGTCGGCATCGTGTCGCCGGTCACCAGCTCCACCTTGCAGCCGTAACCGTTCTCCAGAATGATCTTGTCGATTTGTGCGATCGCGCCGGCCGAAGCCCAGTTCATTTCGGCGACGGTCACCGTGCCGCAATCTTCGGCCATGGCGGACGACGCCATGCCGACAAACGCGGTCGCTGCGACCGAGACAAACAACTTATTCATGAGGATACTCCTGTGCAGTCTATTTGCTTTATTTCCAATTGGGCGCAACGTGCAAACACCCCGAAAGAGGTATTCAGCATCGAGCGCATCCAACGAAAAAGTATAATCGGACAAGAACGCAAAACAGCTGCGAAGGCCACTAGATTAAACTTGTTTAATTTAGCCTTCACTTGACGCATATACGCTGTTCTTGCTCCAACGCCCGCGAGATGACCATGACCAGAGGGAAATAATCGCACCCGGTATTTGGTCCGGCTCAGGGCTTTACGGTCGACACCATTGCATTATGCAGCCGTCAGTACAACAGTATAGACGTAATTCCCATGGCAATCATATCGTAAATTTCAACAACAAGCCCGTAAACGACATTTTCATGCTTGTATTCGCCGCTACGGATAACATCCTTTCCAGAAAATGATTCTTCCGTGCGGCGCCAGCCGCCAGCAAGCCCCGGCTTTTCGCGTCAAGCTTGCAGTTCCCGACTCTGCGCGGCTTTCCCGCATGCCTTCTGAAGACTCTCTCGCCGACCCGGATGCAGAACGGCCCGGCCGCTTCCGCTGGAGTTGCATCGGCAGCCGCAACATTTTCATTGTATTGCGCGAATTCTGCTGCCAAGAGACCTTCAACACATGGGAGACTCCGATGCAGCCGTGCTTTCATCTTGCCTATCACGTGACCGACCTTGACGCGGCCCGCGCTTTCTACGGCGGCCTGCTGGGCTGCGCGGAGGGCCGCAGCGCCGGCACCTGGGTCGATTTCAATTTCTTCGGTCATCAGATCTCGCTTCATCTCGGCACGCCGTTCCGGACCGGAAACACCGGCAAGGTCGGCGACCACATGGTGCCGATGCCCCATCTCGGTGTCGTGCTGGACATGGCGGCATGGAAGGCCCTCGCAACCAGACTGACGGAAGCCGGGCTCACCTTCATCATCGCGCCGACAATCCGCTTCGAAGGCGAGCCCGGTGAGCAGAGTACCATGTTTTTTATCGACCCGTGCGGTAACCCGATCGAAATCAAGGGCTTCGCCGACGAATCCGGAGTTTTCGCCTCATGATGCCGATTGTTCCCTTCGTTTCCCCGCCCGAGTCCGGTGAACGGACCACCTGGGAGGAAATCCTGCCCGCGGCCCTCTCGGGAATTGTGCAGGTCAAGCCCTTCGATCAGCTGTCGCAGGACGAACGCCGCGCGGCAAAGGTGGCGATCGTCGCAAACCCGAACCCTGCTGATGTGGCTGCGCTGCCCGGCCTCGTCTGGATCCAGAGCCTGTGGGCCGGTGTCGAGCGCCTGGCGGCGGACCTGCCGAAGGACGGCCCGCTGATCGTGCGCCTCACCGATCCGCGCATGGCGGAAACCATGTCGGAAGCCGTGCTGGCCTGGACGCTCTATCTCCACCGGGACATGCCGCGCTACATGGCCCAGCAGCGCGCCCGGGTCTGGCGCGAGCATGACCTGACGGGTCCGGAGGACCGTACGATCGGCATTCTCGGCCTTGGCAAGCTCGGCAGCGCGTCCGCGCAACGTCTCGCAGCAAACGGTTTCAACGTTCTGGGCTGGAGCCGCAGCGAGAAGACCCTGGACGGCATTCAGTGCCACCATGGACCGGACGGCCTGCGTGCCGTCCTGAGGCAATCGGACATCAACGTTCTGCTGATGCCGTTGACGGACGACACCCGCGGCCTGATCGGCGCCCGGGAACTGTCGGCCTGCAAGGAGGGCGCGGCCCTGATCAACTTCGCCCGCGGTCCGATACTGGATGAAACCGCCCTGCTGAGCGCGCTCGATGACGGCCCGCTCAGTCACGCGGTGCTGGATGTCTTCAACGAGGAGCCCCTGCCCGCGTCCCATCCATTCTGGCAACACGAGGGCATCACCGTCCTGCCGCATGTCTCGGCGCCGACCACAAGGGCCACCGCCGCAAAGCTCGTCGCAGAAAACATCGCCCGGTATTTCGCGGAAGGCATCATCCCTCCGGCTGTTGACAGACGCCGCGGATATTGAGATTTCCGGCTGCAACGTCGCAATAGTGTCAAGGAAACCGATCTATCTGGCAGACACTCACTCCGTTTTCCCAGACCAGGTATCCTCATGTCCGATCTTCCCGTCCTTGGCGCCGCGCTCACCCTCAAGTCCCTTCAGGTCCACCACAAACTGATGCTCGACAAGCCGAGGGATCTTGAGCTGCAGGATTTCTGGCCGGCGGAAGTCCTGAATGGCGACTGGAAGCCACAGGTCGAACTGGCGAGAAAACTGCTGGACGGCCACCAGGGCCGCCTCGGCATCCATGGGCCGTTCTGGGGGTTCACCCTCGACTCGCGCGACGTCGATGTCCGCCAGATCGTCAGGAAGCGGCTGCTGCAGGGCCTGGAGGTCTGCGAGGCCCTTGGCGGCACCCACATGGTGGTGCACAGCCCCTATTCCACCTGGGACCACAACAATCTCGACAATTATGAAACCGGACGCCAGGACAAGATCGCGCTCTGCCACGACACCATGAAGGACGCGGTCAGGCGCGCCGAGGACATCGGCTGCGAACTGGTGATCGAGAATATCGAGGACAAGGATCCCCATGCGCGCATCGAACTGGCCGAAAGCTTCGGCTCGGAAGCGGTCAGGATCTCCATCGACACCGGCCACGCCCATTATGCCCACGGCACCACCGGCGCCCCGCCGGTCGACTATTTCGTCAAGGCCGCCGGCAACTCTCTGCGCCACATCCACCTGCAGGACGCCGACGGCTATGCCGACCGCCACTGGACCCTCGGCGAAGGCACCATCAACTGGCATTCGGTGTTCGACGCCCTCGGCAGGCTCGACAGCGACCCGCGCCTGATCGTCGAACTTCGCGACCACTCCGGCCTCCCCGCATCCATCGCCAACATGTCGGCACTGGGACTGGCGCAGTAAAGACCGGTCATCGCAACTTGGTGTCACCCCGGCCAAGCGCAGCGAAGATCCGGGGCCCACTCGTTCCCAGAGACGCTGAAGAAAACCATAGCAGCGCGGCACCCGTTACCGGCTTTTCCGCAAGCGGCCCGGCGAGTAGGCCCCGGCTCTCCCTCCGGTCGGCCGGGGTGACATCGAGGAAACACCCCAGCCAGTGTCTTGGTATCGGCATGCCTCCATGCACGCCTGCTTGCTGACATCAGCTCGTTTTATGGAAACCGGGCTACCAGGGTCTCACCACCCGCGTCTCCGGAAAACACAGGCAAAAGGGGTGTCACCCCGGACGCAGCGCAGCGGAGATCCGGGGCCTACTCGTTTCCAGAGACGCTGAAGAAAACCATAGCAGCGCAGCGCCCGTTACCGGCTTTGCCGCAAGCGGCCCGGCGAGTAGGCCCCGGCTCTCCCTCCGGTCGGCCGGGGTGACATCAAGAAAACACCCCAGCCAGTGTCTTGGTATCGGCATGCCTCCATGCACGCCTGCTTGCTGACATCAGCTCGTTTTATGGAAACCGGGCTACCAGGGTCTCACCACCCGCGTCTCCGGAAAACACAGGCAAAAGGGGTGTCACCCCGGACGCAGCGCAGCGGAGATCCGGGGCCCACTCGTTTCCAGAGACGCTGAAGAAAACCATAGCAGCGCGGCACCCGTTACCGGCTTTGCCGCAAGCGGCCCGGCGAGTAGGCCCCGGCTCTCCCACCGATCGGCCGGGGTGACATCGAGGAAACACCCCGCCCAGTGTCTTGGTATCGACATTCCTCAATGCACGCCCGCTTGCTGACATCAGCTCGTTTTATGGAAACAGGGCTACCAGGGTCTCACCACCCGCGTCTCAGGAAAACACAGGCAAGAGGGGTGTCACCCCGGACGCAGCGCAGCGAAGATCCGGGGCCCACTCATTTCCAGAGACATGAAGCAGTTCGCTGTCGCCGTCCGGTATCAAACCGGCATTCCAACACGTTATGACATGAGCAGGCCCCGGCTCTGAGCACTGCCTGGCCGGGTGAAACTGTAGAAGGAAAGTCACTCCACCAAAAATTGTGTTCAGCCGACTACCGAGATTAGATTTATGGAACTGAAGCACTCGCAACGACAAGCTTACGATACCTTATTTCGTCTACATCCTCGCAAGCCGGATGAATGGCACCTTGTATGTGGGTGTCACCAACGATCTTGGTCGACGGCTGGAAGAACGTCGCTCCAGAGCCGCTGCTGGATTCACGCGCAAGCATGCGGTCCAAAGGCTTGTCTTCGCCGAAAGCTTCAATCAGATCGACGAAGCTATCGCAACGGAAAAACGCCTGAAGAAATGGCGACGGTCCTGGACAATACAACTGATCGAAAAGGCCAATCCGGATTGGCACGACCTCTTGGCGCCTTGACCTCCGATGTCACCCCGGCCAAGCGCAGCGCGGAGCCGGGGCCTACTCGTTCCCAGAGCGTCGGTTGGTTGTTTGCAGATTCCGTCTCACCCGGTCAGATCCCGATACAAGCGGCACCGCGAGCAGGCCCCGGATCTCCCTTCGGTCGTCCGGTGTGACACACTGGGTAAGGATTTCAGTTAATGCCCACCTAACCTTGCCTTGTCCTGCCTCGCCGTCCCGGCCTTGAGCCGGGACCTTTCTTGCATTTTACACCGCTTGACCCCGGCGCGAAGTCCATGTCGGCGCCATTTTTGGCCATCCGGTCGCTGTAACAAGACCGCAAGTTCACCCCATCGCCCAGGGGCCGTGGTAGCCGCTGCCGTCCTTGTCGGTGCGTTCAAAACCGTGGGCGCCGAAGAAGTCGCGCTGGCCCTGCAGCATGTTGGCGGTGGAGCGGGCCGTGCGCATGATGTCGAAATAGGACAGCGCCGCGGACAGCGCGGGCACCGGGAGGCCGTGCAGGGCCGCCTGTGCCACCACCTGGCGCAGGCTCGCCTCGGTTTCCTTCAACTTTTGCGAAAAGAACGGCGCCAGCATCAGGTTGCGCTCCGCGTCATCGGCAAGCGCCGACGACATGTCGTTGAGCATGGCGGAGCGGATGATGCAGCCGTTGCGCCAGATCCGGGCGATCTCGGGAAGCGGCATGGCCCAGCCATATTGCCGGGCGGCTTCCAGGATCAGGTCGAAGCCCTGCGCATAACAGATGATCTTGCCGGCCACGAGCGCTGCCTCCAGCGCGTCGATGGTGACCGCTTCGCGGTCGATCGCGTTGGGTGCCGCACCGAACGCTGCCTCGCCCGCCTTGCGCTCGTCGAGGCGCGCCGACATGTTGCGCGCCGCCACCGCAGCCTCGATCGCACTGGCCGGTGTACCCAGCATCAGGGCCTCGATCGCGGTCCAGCGGCCCGTGCCCTTCTGGCCCGCCTTGTCCAGGATGATATCCAGTATCGGCCTGCCGGTGTCCGGATCCGCGGTTCCGGCCACCTTGCCGGAAATCTCGATCAGATAGGACTGCAGGATGCCGCCGTTCCATTTTTCGAAAACACCGCCGGTCTCCGCCGCCGACAGGCCGAAGCCGTCGCGCATGACGCCATAGACCTCGGCAATCATCTGCATGTCCGCATATTCGATGCCGTTGTGCACGGTCTTGACCAGGTGCCCCGCCCCGGCTTCGCCGAGATAGGCCGCGCAGGGCTCGGAGCCGTGCTTGGCGGAAATCGCTTCGAGTATGTGCCCGACCTGGTCCCAGGCGTCTTTCGCACCGCCGCCCATGATCGACGGGCCGAACCGGGCCCCCTCCTCACCGCCGGAAACGCCGATGCCCATGAAACGCGGACCGTGTTCAGCCGCTTCCGCGGCGCGGCGGTTGGTGTCGTGGTAATTGGCGTTGCCCGCGTCGATGATCAGGTCCCCGGCATCCAGCAGCGGCCTGAGCGCCGCGATCTGCGCATCGACGGCTTCGCCCGCGGGCACCATCAGGATGACCGCACGCGGCGGCTTGATCGAAGCGACGAAGGCTTCGAGCGTCTTCGACGGTACGAGCTTGCCCGCGAGATCGCCGGCTTTTGTGACGAACTGGTCGGTCTTTTCCGCCGTCCGGTTGAAAACCGCGATCTGGAACCCGTGCTCGGCGATATTGAGCGCCAAGTTCCCGCCCATCGTGCCGAGGCCGATCAGGCCGATTTCAGCAGTCGCACCCTGAGAACTCATGAAAACGCCTTTCTCAAATCGATTAATGTCTGGTGCGGGGGTGATAGCGGACCGGGATGCATCCGGCAATGCTCGCATTCGGGCGAATGCTGCGAAGTGTCCCGGCACAGGCCGCTATACGGGAACGCGCGATTCAGCTCATTCGGCAGGGTTCGGTACTTTTGCCGGGCAGGTAAAAAAAATCTGTCACACAAGCCTGTTACCGGAATGGCTATCCGCAACCCCCTTCCGCGGTTCCGCGCAAAGGATCTGTCATATGAAAAATCTTCTGATTGCAGCCGGCCTCCTGGCCGCCGTGTCATCATCGGCTTTCGCCGGGGATGTTTCCGGCAAGCTCGTTGTCTACACGTCCCAGCCGAACGCGGACGCCCAGGCGACCGTCGACGCCTTCACCGCGACGCATCCGGGCGTCGAGGTCGAGTGGGTGCGCGACGGCACCACCAAGATGATGGCCAAGCTGCGCGCCGAATTCGAGGCTGGAGCCCCCAAGCCCGATGTCCTCCTGATCGCCGACATGGTCACCATGGAAGGCCTGAAGCAGGAAGGCCGCCTGATGGCCCATGAAGGCGCCGATGTGTCCGCCTACGATCCGGCGATCATGGACACGGACAAGAGCTACTTCTCCACCAAGCTGATCACCTCGGGCATCGTCTACAACACCAATGCACCGATGAAGCCGACCTCCTACAAGGATCTGCTGAAGGAAGAGGCCAAGGACAAGCTGGCAATGCCGTCGCCGCTGACGTCCGGCGCCGCGACCATCCACATGGCCGCCTTGACCGCCAACCCGGACCTCGGCTGGGCCTATTATGAAGGTCTCGCCGACCAGGGCGCCAACCCGAAGGGCGGCAACGGCGGCACCTACAAGGCGATCGCCGGCGGCGAGAAGCTCTACGGCTTTGTCGTCGACTTCCTGCCGATCCGCGAGCAGCTGAAGGGCGCCCCGGTCGCGTTCGTGTTCCCGGAAGAAGGCGTTTCCGCCGTCACCGAACCGGTCGCGATCCTTTCCACCACGCAGAACCCGGATGCGGCCAAGGCCTTTGTCGACTTCCTGATTTCCGAAGACGGCCAGAAGCTCGCCGCCTCCCAGGGATACCTGCCGGCGCATCCGGATATCAAAGCTCCGGAAGGCTTCCCGGCCCGCGACCAGATCAAGCTGATGGCGTTCGATCCGGCTGTGGCCCTGGAACAGGACCAGGCCAACAAGATCAAGTTCACCGAAATCTTCGGCGGCTGATCCGCTCAAGGCAACCAAGCCGGGCAGCGCGGCATAGGCTGCGCTGCCTTTCTCTCACTTCGGACGTCATTCTGGACTAGCGCGGCACAAGCCGCGCGTCGATCCGGAATGACGTTCCGAATATTATAGCCGAGTCCAGTGCAGTCCTCGCAGCTTTCCGAAAAATCAACTCTTCTGCTCCTTGTTCTCGGCGCCACGCTGATCTGCGGGCTGCCTCTCCTGCTGCTGTTCAGGACCGGGCTGACAAGTGACGCCGGGCTCGATCTCGGACCGTTGCTCGAGGCCGTCCAGAGCCGGTCGGTGCAACGCGCGCTCTGGCACTCCATCGAAAGCAGTTTTCTGTCCGCCCTGGGCGCCACGGCGCTCGGCACCCTGCTCGCGCTTCTCGTCGGGCTGACGGACATCCGGGCCAAGGGCCTGCTGGTGTTTCTGATCCTGCTGCCGATGATGATCCCGCCCCATGTGACCGCCATCGCCTGGATCCAGGCGCTCGGTCCCGCCAGTCCGGTCCTGCGCTGGCTTGGTCTGGCACCGGAGCTGGGCTCCACCCATCCGCTTTATTCCCGCGAAGGCCTGGTGCTGCTGCTCACCCTTCAGCACAGCCCGCTGGTGTTTCTGCTGGTGCGCGCCGCACTGCGGTCTCTTCCAAGAGAATTGTCCGATGCCGCCCGCGTTTCCGGAGCCGGGGCGGTCCTGATGCTGCGCCGGATCACCCTGCCGCTGCTGGCCCCGTCCCTGCTGGCGGGCTTCGCGCTTGCCTTTGTCGCCGCGCTCGGAAATTTCGGCATCAACGCATTGATCGGCATTCCGGCACGCTACACCACGCTGCCGGTGCTGGTCTGGCGGCGGCTGGCGAGTTTCGGGCCGGATGTCCTGCCCAATGTCGCCGTGATCTCCGTGATCCTCGCCCTGGTCGCGCTTGGTGCCATTGTGCTGCAAAGCTTCCTGCAACGGCGCATGCGCACCAGCCTGATCGGACTGCCCCAGGCGCCGCTGGTTCTTTCCCTGGGCAGAAAGCGCCCCTACGCCGAAGCGTGCCTGTGGGCGTTCGTCGCGTCCGTTCTGTTGCTGCCGGCCGCGTCGCTGCTCGCGACCGCGCTGGTCCAGACCTACGGCCTGCCGCTGTCTGCGGCCACCCTGACCCTGGACAATTTCACCGAAGTGCTCTGGCGCCAGTCGGTCACCTTGCGCGCCTTCGCCAATTCCACCTTCATCGCCGGCCTCGCCGCCGGTGTCATCGCCCTCGCCAGCCTGTTCCTGGGCTACTTTCTTTCGCACCGGCGTGCCGGTCACCGGCGCTGGGCGGGACTGGTGCTGACCCAGTCCGAAATCGCCTTCGCCGTGCCCGGCCTGGTCATGTCGATCGCCTTCATCCTGGCCTTCATCCGGCCGCTGCCCGTGCTGAATGTCTCGCTCTACGGCACCCTCTGGATCATCGGGCTGGCCTATCTGTCGGTGTTCATGGCCGTCGGCCTGAAGCCGGTCGCCGCCGCCTTCCTGCAGATGGACGGCGCCCTGGAGGATGCCGCCAGGGTCTCCGGCGCCGGCTTTTTCCGCCGCATGCGGACAATCTTCGCACCGCTGGTCGCACCGTCGGCCGCATCCGGCGCCATTCTGGTCTTCCTGACGGCCTATAACGAGATCACCGTGTCGGCCCTGTTGTGGTCCACCGGCAACGAGACCATCGGCACCACCATCTTCAACTACGAGGACGGCGGCTACACCACACTGGCAGCGGCCATGTCCGTCGTGGTGGTCGCCGCGACTGTCCTGATCATGCTGGCAATGAACACCCTGGCCGGCCGGGTCCCGGCGGGGACGGTTCCCTGGAAGGATTGAAAAGCAGCGGTAGACAACCGGTGTCATCCCGCACGCAGCGAAGCGGAGATACGGGACCCAGGACTCCGTGCGCTGTACTTCTTGTCCGGCGCAATTCGATAATCTCATTCCTCCCGGGAGTCCTGGGTCTCCGCTTTTGCGGAGATGACACATTGGAGTGTGTCCCTACCCCGGCTGCTACCTCGGCAGCACCCACCCGCGCAGAACGGTGAGCCGCAGCAAGTCACCCGGCGCTGCCTTGCGAGGCATCGTCATCATCAGGGGCTGATCGAGGCCCTCGACCGAGACGAAAACCTCCCAGTGGCCGCCGCGATAGATGGTCCGCGCAACGCGCCCTTCAAAGCCGGTCGCTCCGGTGGCCAAAACCACATGTTCGGGACGCAGAAGCAGCGTGGCCGGACCGGGTGCGGTCCCGTCCGGGCAATCCACCTCCACGGTGACGTCACCGAAGCGGATCACCGCATTGCCGCCATCCACCTGCTCCACCGTGACCGGAACCAGCGAACTGCGCCCGATGAACCCGGCCACCCGTTTCGAGTTCGGCCGGCGATAGAGCGTGTCGGGATCGCTCACCTGCAGGATCTCGCCGTCCCACATGACGGCGACCTGATCGGCCAGCGCCATCGCCTCGCGCTGATCATGGGTGATGAACAGCGTGGTTGCGCCGCTGGCCTTGTGAAAGGAGGCGAGTTCCTCTTCCATGGCGCTTCTGAGATGCGGGTCCAGGTTGGCGAGCGGTTCGTCCATGAGCACGGTGGCGGCCCCTTGCGCCAGGCAACGCGCCAGAGCCACCCGCTGGCGCTGACCGCCGGAGAGTTCCGCCGGCTTGCGCTGCACGAAAGGTGTCAGCGCGACGGTCTCCAGGCACTCGGCCACCCGGGCTGATACAGCGGACCGCCGCTTGCCCAGGGTTTCCAGGGGAAAGGCAACATTGCCGGCAACGCTCATGTGCGGCCACAGCGCATAGGACTGGAACACGACGCCGACCTGCCGGTCTTCGGGAGCCAGGTGAAATCCGTCACGGGCGACCGGCAATCCGTCCAGCAGGATTTCACCCTGATCGATCGGCTCCAGTCCGGCGATTGCCCTGAGCAACGTGGACTTGCCACAGCCCGACGGCCCCAGAACGACAAAGAAACTGCCCTCCTCGATCGACAGGGAAATGCCGTTCAACGCCCTGTGCGGACCGAAAGATTTGGAAACGGAGGCAAGCTGGATGGACATGCTTTCCGGTAGCGCCCTCCTGTGACAGCTTCATTACATTGTCATAATTTACGATAAACACATTCATCGCAGGCGCAACAGCAGATCGACTTCCTCTTCCAGCGCCCGGCCATAGGCGCGCGCTGCCGGCGCGTTGCTGTGCATCAGGGTCTCGTGCCGGAACAGGCAATAGGCGGCGAAGCACCAGTGATAGGCGCCGCGCTCCTCTACAAACCGCCCGACCGTCGTCTGATCCGGATAGTTTTGCAGGAACAGGTCCTCTACGTGGGCGACGAGCGGATGCAGGCCGTACAACGTGGCAAGACCGGGTGACACGAAACAGGCGATGTCCTCGACCGGATCGCCCAGTCCGGCGAACTGCCAGTCGATCAGGCGCGCACCGTCCGCCGTCGCCTGAATGGTCCCGAGGCAGAAACTGCGGTGCACCAGCGCGCGCGCGACCTGCCTGCGCTTTACTGCGGCTTCGGCAGGCCGCAACCGTTTCAGGTTCGCCGCCTTGCGGCTGTCGGGGATGGCCGCCAGCATGGCATCGCCGCGCTGCAGGACCTCGTGATAGCCGGCCGGCGTGGTCTGGTGACCGGGCACCGGCTCCGACAGCGCGGCAAACCGGCCGATCAGGTCGGCGACCTCGCCGATGTCGATCTCGTTGTCCAGCGGACTTGGATAGCCATAGACCAGAAGCGGCGTTCCGGCCGGGCTTTCCCCGAACAGTTCCAGGTCGGGAGACAGGTCGTACCGGGCCAGCACGGCGAGCGCATCGGCTTCCTGCCGGGGCAAGGTCGGGTAAAGCGGATTGTTCTCGCTTTCGGGAAAGAACTCCTTGACGACATAACTGCGCCCGGGAACGTCAAGGCGCCAGAACCGGCAGGTGTAGGCCACCGGCAACGGGCGCAGACGGGCCCCTGACCAATCCGGCACCGGCAGCCGCACTTTCAGAAAATCGAACAGGTCTGCATCCGAAAGCTGTGCGTTCACGCCAGATCCTCAAGTGTCGTTTCTCCTGTTCTGATCACCCCGGCAGGCCTGTCCGTCAAGCCAAACTTTGCAATGCTCCGGTGCCTGCGGCCCCCACTGGCGCAGATGTCGGAGACGGAGCACTGCTGGTCGTTCTGGGACCACCCGGAAAATCGTCTGCTTCCGCTAGGGTGTGGGTTACCGGGCCGGGCCCGTGTTCAGCGGCCAGGCCTGGCCCTGATGCAACATGGCGGACCAGACAATGACGGACATGGAGACTGCATCCCCGAGAGCGGCAGCCGAAACGCAACCCGCACGCCGCGGCCGCCGGCGCAGGGGGGGCGACAAGCAGGCCCCGGACCTGTTTCCGCAAAAACCGTTCAGACAACCGCGCCACCTTTTCAAACCGCTGGAAGCCGTTTCCGCAGACGAACTCGAGGCCATTCACAATGCCTCCATGCGTGTCCTGGAGGAGATCGGCATCGATTTCCTGCATGACGACGCCAAAGCCATGCTGAAAGCCGCGGGTGCGGACGTGAAACCGGGCGAGGACCGCGTCCGCATGGACCGCGCCATGGTCGCGGAGCTGGTCGCGAAGGCTCCGTCCGAATTCACCCTGCGCGCCCGCAATCGCGCGCATGATCTGCAGATCGGCGGCAACGCCATCGCCTTTTCCTGCGTCGCCAGTGCCCCCAACGCGGTCGACCGGGACGGTGGACGGCGGCCCGGCAACCAGGAGGATTACCGCAACTTCCTGAAGCTCGCCCAGTTCTTCAACATCATTCACTGCGTGATGGGTTACCCGGTCGAGCCGGTCGACATCCATGCGTCCGTTCGCCATCTCGACTGCGTTGCCGACATGCTGCGCCTGACCGACAAGGTCTTTCACATCTATTCACTGGGCCGCGAACGCAACCTCGACGGCCTCGAGCTGACCCGGATCGGCTACGGCCTCTCCCCCGAGGAGTTCGTCAGGACGCCGTGCGTGGCGACGGTCATCAACACCTCCTCGCCACTGCGCCTCGACACCCCGATGCTGCAGGGCCTGATCGAGATGGCCAAGGCCGGGCAGGTCTCCATCGTGACCCCGTTCACCCTGGCAGGCGCCATGGCCCCGGTGACGGTCGCCGGTGCGCTCGCCTTGCAGAATGCGGAAGCCCTCGCGGGCATCGCCTTTGCCCAGATCGTCCGCCCCGGCGCCCCTGTCGTCTATGGCGGTTTCACCTCCAATGTCGACATGAAGTCCGGCGCGCCCGCCTTCGGCACCCCGGAATACATGAAGGCGGCCATTGCGGGCGGACAACTGGCCAGGCGCTATCATCTGCCCTACCGCTCATCCGGGGTCTGCGCGGCCAACACCGTCGACTATCAGGCCGCGCTCGAGACAACCCTGTCGGAATGGGGTGCGATCAACGGCGGTGCCAACATCATCAAGCACGCCGCCGGCTGGCTGGAGGGCGGTCTCAGCGCCGGCTTCGAGAAATTCATCACCGACATCGACCTCCTGCAGAAGATCGCCGAGTACCTGACACCGCTCAACGTCTCCGAGGAGGCGCTCGCGGTGGATGCGATCCGCGAGGTCGGCCCGGCCGGACATTTCTTCGGCACCCAGCACACCCAGGACCGCTACAAGGAGGCGTTTTACGCGCCGATCGTGTCCGACTGGCGCAATTACGAGACCTGGGCCGAAGCCGGCAGCCCGACCGCCCACGACAAGGCCAACCGGCTCTACAAGAAGGCGCTCGAGACCTATCAGCCCCCCGCCCTTGACCCGGCCATCGACGAGGAGATCACCGCCTTCGTCGACCGGCGCAAGGCCGAAGGCGGCGCCCCCACCGATTTCTGACTTTCAGGCAGAAGAACGAACAGACCCGTCTTTCAGAAAACGGGATTTCCGGAGCGCATTTCATGAAAACCCATACGCAGGTTGTTGTCATTGGCGGCGGTGTTGTCGGCTGCAGCGTGCTTTACCACCTGACCAAGCTCGGCTGGAAGGATGTGACCCTGGTCGAGCGCGACGAGCTGACTTCCGGCTCGTCCTGGCATGCGGCCGGCGGCTTTCACACCCTCAACGGCGACCCGAACGTCGCCCAGTTGCAGAGCTACACCGTCGATCTCTACAAGGAGCTGGAGGAGGTCTCCGGCCAGTCCTGCAGCCTGCATCTCACCGGCGGCGTCATGCTGGCAGATACGCCGGAACGCATGGATTTCCTGCGCCTCGCCCAGGCCAAGGGCCGCTATCTCGGCATGGACCTGGAGCTGATTTCGGTTGCCGAAGCCAAGACCATGTTCCCGATCCTCGACGAGAAACATTTCATCGGCGCGCTCTGGGATCCGATCGAGGGCCACCTCGATCCGTCGGGCACCACCCACGCCTATGCCAAGGCGGCCCGCGTCAACGGCGCCACCGTCCTTCGCCACACCAAGGTGGAGGAACTGGTGCAGACGCCGGACGGCACCTGGGACGTGATCACCGACAAGGGCACCATCCGCGCCGAGCATGTGGTCAATGCCGGCGGGTTGTGGGCGCGCGAATGCGGCCGCATGGTCGGTATCGAGCTGCCCGTGCTGGCCATGGAGCACATGTATCTGCTGACCGACGAGATGCCGGAAGTGACCGCCCACAACGAGGCGACCGGAAAGGAACTGATCGGCGTGCTCGACTTCGGCGGCGAGATCTACACCCGCCAGGAGGGCAAGGGCGTGCTGCTGGGCACCTATGAGCAGAACTGCCGCCCCTGGAGTCCGCGCGAGACGCCCTGGGATTTCGGCCACGAGCTGCTGCCGCCCGACCTCGACCGGATCGCCCCGGAACTGGAAGTCGGTTTCGAGCATTTTCCCGCGCTGCAGAACGCCGGCATCAAGCAGATCATCAACGGCCCCTTCACCTTCGCGCCCGACGGCAACCCGCTGGTCGGCCCGGTCCGCGGCCTCAGAAACTATTGGGTCGCCTGCGGCGTCATGGCCGGCTTCAGTCAGGGCGGCGGCGTCGGCCTGACGCTCGCCAACTGGATGATCAACGGCGATCCCGGCTATGACATCTGGGGCATGGACGTCGCCCGCTACGGCTCCTGGGCGACACTCGCCTACACCAACGCCAAGGTTCAGGAAAACTACCGCCGCCGCTTCCGGATCCGATTCCCCAACGAGGAACTGCCCGCCGGGCGCCCGCATCAGACCACCCCGCTCTACGATCGGATGATCGCGCAGGGCGCGGTGATGGGCGACAGCTGGGGCCTGGAGACCCCGCTCTGGTTCGCGCCAGAGGGCGCGGCGGCCGAAGACGTCGTCTCCTTCCGCCGCTCCAACGATTTCGACGCCGTCGGCGCCGAATGCCGTGCCGTGCGCGAAAGCGTCGGCATCACCGAGATCGCCAACTTCGCGAAATACGAGATCACCGGGCCAGGTGCGGAAAGCTATCTGTCTCACCTGATGACCAACACCATGCCGAAGGTGGGCCGCATCGTGCTGACGCCGATGCTGAACAAAAACGGCAAACTGATCGGCGATTTCACCATCGCCTGCGAGGACAGGGAAAAATTCTTCATGTTCGGCTCTTCCCAGGCCGAAATCACCCACATGCGCTGGTTCGAGCAGCACTTGCCCCGTGACGGCTCTGTGACGATCCGGGCCATCAACCTGGCCTGGGTCGGGCTGTCCATCGCCGGCCCCAATGCGCGCAAGGTCCTTGCAAAGGTGACCGGCGACGATGTTTCCGGCACCGCTTTCCGTTTCATGGATTTCCGCGAGATCGATGTCGCCAATGCGCCCTGCAAGGTCAACCGCATTTCCTACACCGGCGACCTCGGCTTTGAAATCTGGATGGCCCCGGAATACGAACGCCAGGTCTATGAGGCACTGATGGACGCGGGCGCTGAATTCAACATCCGGAATTTCGGCATGCGCGCGCTTCTGTCCCTGCGGCTTGAAAAGAACTTCGGCACCTGGTTCCGCGAATTCCGCCCGATCTACGGCCCATTCGAGGCCGATCTCGGCCGCTTCGTGAAACTCGACAAGGCCGATTTCATCGGCAAGGCGGCCGCCCGAAAGGAATTCGACGAAGGCCCGAAGCGTCTGCGTGTCGCCTTCACCGTCGATGCCTCGGATGCCGATGTCATGGGCGACGAACCGGTCTGGCACGATGGCAAGGTGATCGGCTGGATCACCTCCGGCGGCTATGCCCACTTTGTCGAACAATCGCTGGCGCAAGGCTACATACCGGCGGAACTCGCCAGAGAACTCGGCGAAGGCGCTTTCCAGATCGAGATCCTGGGCGAGCGCCGCAAGGCCACCATCCTGACCGAACCGCCGTTCGACCCGAAGGCGGAACGCATGCGGATGTGACTCTGGAGCAAGTGGCCGATCCTTCGAGACGGACCTGACGGTCCTCCTCAGGATGAGGACGAATTTTCTCCGCGCCTGTACGCGCCTTCAACACAGCCTCATCCTGAGGAGCGAGCTTGTTCAGCGGGACCTTATTTCAGCCGGATGATCTTTGCACCAAGGTGACGAATGTAGTCGTCCTGGTTGGCGATCACCACCACGTTGGTCTCACGCACCTCGGTCTGCTTCAGTTCAAGCGGCGTCTTGCCGTCCGGATTGACGATCACCTTGCGTGTCGGCGGCAGGCCGCGGAATACCAGCACGCCGGCCTCCTTGGTGACGATGGCACCATAAGCCTCGTCATGGAGAATGCGGACCGTTCCGCTTTCCGCCTGAGCGGCGACACCTGCCGCAAGAGTGAACCCGGCAGCGGCGATCAGGGATTTCAGGACCAGTCTCATGGCACGTCTCGCTGTTAACGTTTCATTTACCATGAATCGTAACCGCTCGTTAACCTTTGCACCAGCCGCCTGGCGGTTTTGCGCTGTTGAAAGGCGAATTATGGTTAATGCCGGGAAAGGCCCCGGACCGGCACAGACCTCCGCAACGGCGCGTCAGGCAGTTCCGGAAGTTCCGGAAGTTCCGGAACTTCCGAAGGATGTGCCCAGACCCAGTTCCCGGAAACACTCTTCGACATGCTGCGCAAACGCGTGGGTCGCCTTGCCGGCTTTCGCGCGTTCGCGCATGACGATGTGATAGTCGCCGATTTTCGGCAGCCCGTGACGCGCGTCCAGAACCTGCAAGGGCGGCTGGACGACGCTGGCGGGAAAGGGCGCGACCGCGAGGTCGGCCAGCAGCGCGGCTTCCTGTCCGGCACTGTGAAAACTGGTGTAGGAAACCCTGTAGGGCTTCTGGACATCGTCCAGTGCAACGCGTGCCGCGCGCCGCCACGGGCAGCCTGGCGTCGACACGGCCAGCGGCAGCGGGTCGCGTTCATGGGCAATGCCGCCTTCCAGACCCACCCAGACCAGGGGTTCGGTGAAGACGATTTCGCCGCCGCGCGAAAGTCCGGTTCCCGGACGCGCGGTGAACAGCACCAGATCCAGCTCTCCCTTCTTCGCCTTTTCGTCGAGCATCGGGCTGCCGTCCAGATGCACATCCACATTGACCCCCGGATGGGACCGCGCGAAACGCGACAGGATGTTGGGCAGAAGACGGGTGCCGAAGTCGGACGGCGCACCGAAACGCACCTGACCCTCCACCTCGGGTGACAGGAACAGAGACACCGCCTCTTCGTTCAGCATCAGGATGCGTCTTGCATACCCAAGCAGGGCTTCCCCCTCGGGTGTCATCCGCACGGACCGGCCTTCCCGGACGAAAACGGCAACTCCCAACATGGTTTCCAATTTCTTGACCTGCATCGACACGGCCGAAGGTGTCCGGCTCACGAGCTCGGAAGCCTTTGAAAAGCTGGACGTTTCCGAGATCACCACAAATGTGCGGTACAGCTCGAGATCGATCAGCGGCATTCCGGTACCGGGCAGTTTTTCCATGAAATGGCCTTACGGAAGGTGAGTTCAATTTTTTTGATCGAATAGATGAATACTATTCGTTTGATTGAAAGGCAAGATAGGCACATATGGGTGTCAAGGGGCCTGATCGAACAGCAGTGGCCCGCCCGTCACCAAATCAGAAAACTCAGGATTGGAAACGCCATGACCTATCTTGCACAAGCGCTCGGCACAAACCTCATGGGGCTGGTGCACGGCAACAGTGCCGCGCATCTGGCCCGCATGGAAGAGGCTCTTCGCCTGCGCGAAGGCGCCAGAAAACAGGGTTCCGCCCGCTGATAGGCGGAGTTCGCGCGATCTAGGCCAGGACGGAATATCCCAGGCCTGCGGCCTCCCTCTCCATGGAGAGGAGACCGGTATAGTCGCCGACGTCAAGTTTCGAGAAGCCGCGGATGCCCAGGCGTTCGCGGCTTTCTTGCGTCTCCGGCCCGGTCAGGACCGCGTCGACGGTGTCGGCGATCAGATCCGCTTCCCGGTCGGTAAAACGGAGCGAGGTGATCAGCGGCAAGCCCGGCACGGAGGCCGTCCGGCCGATCGGCCGGAGCCGCGCCGTCAGATCCGGCACCTCCCGGCAGGCAAGCCACCAGCAGACCGCATCGATGCAGGCGATGTCCGCTTCCTGAGCCACGACCGCCCGCATCGATCCCAGATGACTGCCACTTGCGACCACGTCCGAGAAAAACCTGTTCTCGTTCTCGCTCCCGCCCCCGTCCCGTCCCCGGAGCCCGGCGACCGCATGCCGGAACGCATTCATGCCCGACTGGCTGTCTGCCCCGTTGTAGACCGCGCGACGGCCGCGCAGGTCCTCAAGGCACCGGTGAGAACTTTCGGCGAAAACCACAAGCTGGCTGCAATAGGTGACCCCGTCACAGCCGGGCGCAGAATAATGCGGCGCCCCGAGCAATCGGACCCTGCCGGCAAGGGCATGGGTCAGCGGGTAGCCGCAGGTCTGGGTCAGCAGGAGATCCGGGTCTGTCCAGACCTCGACCAGCTCGGCGTTTTCCGGCCGCTCGCGAAATCCGGAAGGATCAAGATCCAGAACGGCGCAGAGCGCGCCTTGCAGCGCGCGCTCGAGCCGCAAGGTCTCCGCCTTGACTTCCGGCCAGTCATACATCGGCAGCCGGACCGGCAGGAACCTCCGGCCGGTCAAGGCGCGGCCTTCGCCGCATCCCGGGGATCACGGTCCTGCCTGTGCCGGATCGGATGGACCACCGGCTCCTTCACCTTGAAGAGGAAGTGTCTCGCCAGCTCGAAATAGGTGGCATAGACGTAGCCGCCATTGCGCCGCTGCCAGTCATCGCGCGCCGCGCGGTAGAGTGCCGGCAAGCGGTACCATGGCATCCTCGGATAGGCGTGGTGGACCACATGAAGATTGTTGTTGAGGAACAGGAGCGAGAACAGCGGGCAGAACTCCACGATGATGGAACGCGCCTCGGCACGCTCGTGAGCACGGTGTTCGGCAAAGGTCCGCAGCATCAGCAGGCTCATGGCCGGATAGGAAACACCGGCCAGATAAAGCCACAGCGGCATCTCCGCGACAAGGGTGACAAACACCAGGACGGGAACCGCCCCCGCAAGGTGATGCAGCCAGGCCCGCAGCACGGCCCGGTCGCCGGCCAGGATCATCCGGATCTCGGCGCCCAGAAAGCCGACCATCGAAACGACGGGCCCGAGCAGCAGGCGCCCGAGCAGCACATTGTTGAGCGTCAGCACTGCCCGGATCGGCCGCGGCAGCTTCTGCCAGTCCGCCCAGGCGAGATAGAAGCTTTCCGGGTCGTCGTAAGGATCCGTCAGACGGTCGTTGTTGTGGTGGCGCAGATGCAGTGACTTGAAGCGGCGGTACGGGATCCAGAGACCGAACGAACAATAGACCAGCGCCTCGTTCATGGCCGGCGAACGGGTCGGATGGCCGTGAAGCACCTCGTGCTGCAGGGAAGATTGCAGCGTGACCGCCAGGGCGGCCAGGGGACAGACAATCCACCCTCCCAACTCCGTATAAAAGCCAATCACCAGAATCCAGGTGGCCGACGTGGCCAGGACAAGAGCCAGTGTCGGCCATTCGCAAGTATTTGCGCGTGGCACATATTTCTCCAAATATTTGAAAACACGGCGAAAACCGAATGGTGTCGCGACTATGGGCGTCCTGCCGGCAGAGCGCAAAGGGAACCTTGGGAACAAATTCCACAAATGATACCAAATTCATCTATTTGACTAATTACTTAAACAGATGACGCTTCTTGCCCCCAAATATGGCCTTTGATCAAACCGCGATGGCCGGAACACGACATCGACTGGCGTTTTTGGTTCTGGACAAACCCGACCTCGTCTCCTGTTCTGGGACCCTTGTGAACAAGGACAGTCCCCATGCCCCTGCCGACCGAGCCCGACCGCCCCTACGACGCCATTATCATCGGCGCCGGGATCATCGGTTGCGCCATTGCCCTGTCGATGACACGCAAGGGCTACCGGACCCTCAACATTGATGCGCTGCCCGCCGCGGGCTACGGCTCGACATCGTCATCCGCGGCCGTGATCCGGACCTATTATTCCACCCTGGACGGCACCGCGATGGCTCTGGAGGGCTATCACGACTGGTCCGACTGGCGCTCTTGCCTGGAGGCTTCGGCGGAAGAGGAAGACGGCCTGGCGCGTTTCATCGAGACCGGCACCCTGGTCATGAAAACCCCGGCGGACAATCACCAGAAACAGGTCCTTGAACATGCCGACACCCTGAAAATCCCCTACAGGCACTGGACCGCCGACGACATCCGGAACGCCTTGCCGGGCTATGATCTGACCTGCTTCGCCCCCGCTAGAACCATGGACGACGATGCCTTCGGCACGCCGACGGGCGGCGCACTTCAGGGTGGCGTGTTTTTTCCCTTTGGCGGCTATGTCGACGACCCGCAGCTTGCGGCGCGTAACCTGAAGGACGCCGCAGCCCGGCGCGGCGCGGATTTCCGCTTCAACACCAGGGTTGTGAGCATCCCGGTCACGGCCAACCGCGTCACCGGTGTGGTCTGCGAGAGTGGCGAGACGATCAGGGCCGGCATCGTGATCAACGTCGGCGGCCCACATTCGGGCAGGATCAATGCCCTGGTGGACGGCGCTCCCGGCGTCAGGATCGGGCACCGGCCCCTGCGCCAGGAAGTGGTCCAGATCAGGCCGCCCGAAAGTCTCGGCTACTCGCGCCAGGGCCTGATCGTCTCGGACAACGACATCGGCTGCTACGTCAAGCCCGGCAGCGGCGGCCAGCTCATGATCGGCAGCCAGAACCCGTCCTGCGATCCCCATCTGGAAATGGATCCCGACGACTTTTCCAGGGACCTGACCGACCGCGCCCTGACCTATGCCTACCGGTTTTCGCAGCGCCTGCCCGGCCTCGGCGTGTCCCAGCATCCCGTCGGCATCGCCGATCTCTATGACGCCACCGACGACTGGCTGCCGATCTACGACCGCAGCGACATCGACGGCTATTACCTGGCAATCGGCACCAGCGGCAACCAGTTCAAGAACGCACCGGTCGCGGGCCGCCTGATGGCCGATCTGATCACCCGGTGCGAAGACGGTGGCGACCACGACCGGGATCCGCTGCAATTCCGGCTGCGCCATGTGGACCACACGCTCGACACAGCCACATTCTCCAGAAAACGGGAGCTGACCAGGCAGAGTTCATTCTCCGTGCTGGGGTGAGCCCCGGCCCGATTGCCTCTTGGTCGAATCGCACAAATCGGGGTAAGCAACCGGGGAACGTCCCAAAGGAGCTTTTCCGTGGCCTGGTCCCCTCAACAAGACGACGCCCTGAAGGAAACCGCCGCCTGGCTCAAGCGCGGCGACCGGCAAGTGTTCCGTCTGTTCGGCTATGCCGGAACGGGCAAGACCACACTCGCGCGTCATCTGGCTGAAGGCATCGACGGCAACGTCTGTTTCGGTGCCTTTACGGGCAAGGCCGCCCATGTCCTGCGCCAGAAGGGCTGCGCCGACGCCGGCACGATCCATTCGCTGATCTACCGTCCGCGTTCCGCCAAGGAAGAGGAAGACCGCGGCGACGACGAAGAGGACACCGGTCCCCAGTTCGCCATCAAGCGCGACAGCGCGGCGGCGACCGCCAGCCTCATCGTGATCGACGAATGCTCCATGGTCGACGAGGATCTGGGCAAGGACCTTCTGTCCTTCGGAACGCCTGTGCTGGTGCTGGGCGACCCGGCACAGTTGCCCCCGGTCAAGGGCGGCGGCTATTTCACCGAAGCCGAACCGGACGTGATGCTGACGGAAGTTCACCGTCAGGCCCAGGACAACCCGATCGTGCGCATGTCCATGACCATCCGCGACGGTGGCCAGCTGGATTATGGCACCTTCGGCGAAAGCAAGGTCATTCAGCGCAGGGACATCGACAAGGACCAGATCCTGGCCGCCGACCAGGTTCTGGTCGGCACCAACAAGACACGGCGCCTGTACAACGGCCGCATCCGCGAACTGAAGGAATTCGCGACCCCGATGCCCGCCGTCGGCGACAAGCTGGTCTGCCTCAGGAACGACAAGACCAAGGGGCTCCTGAACGGCGGCCTGTGGACGGTCAAGCGTCTGCGCCCGCCGCGCGGCAACACGCTCCGGTTCGACATCGTTTCCGAGGACGAATTGTCACGAACCGCCGTCAAGGTGAAGGTGTTGCCGTCGATGTTCGAGGACGGTGCCGAAAGCATCCCCTATGCCATTCGGCGCAAGGCAGACGAGTTCGACTACGGCTACGCGCTGACGGTACACAAGGCCCAGGGCTCGCAATGGGACAGCGTCGTGCTGTTTGACGAAAGCTGGGCCTTCCGCGAACACAAGAGCCGCTGGCTTTACACGGCCGTGACCCGGGCAGCGGAACAGATCATTGTCGTAAGATAGGCTTGGCCTGTGCCTGGGTCTCTTCCGGCATCACGGCGTTACAGGTCGGAATGACCTCGAGGCAGGTATCGATGAAGGCTTTCATGTCCGGTTCGCTGATACCGCTGCGCCCCAGAATGGCGATTGCCGAAAACTGCCCGTCCAGAAAGATCGCCAGCCGATCGATCTCGGCATCGGCCGGCACGTCCCCCGCCGCAACAGCCTTGAGCAGACGTGTGCGGATCGCTTCCAGACGCGACTCGACCAATCCCTGCACCATTTCCTTGTGACGCTCCGAGCCATACCGGCAGTCGATCACGGTATTGACCAGAAAGCACCCCGTCGGCGTGGTCTCGTCCAGCGTCAGATCGGCGACCGCTCCGAAGAACGCCCTGAGATCATCGACCACATGCCCGCCGCCCGGTCCAAGCTTTTCGAAGATCGGGCCGCCATAGGCGTTGAAATAATGCATCAGGGCCTTTTCGAACAAGGCTTCCTTGTCACCGAAAGCGGCATACAGACCCGGCTTGGCCATGCCGGACGCTTCGGAAAGATCCGTCATCGACGTTGCGGCATATCCGTTCTGCCAGAACGCGATCATCACGTCATGGAGTGCATCACCCGGGTCGATTTTTCTGGGTCGTCCCCGTGCCATGCGTCGAGTCTCCTGTCAGCAAACCGTTTGAACAACGGCGCACTGTCGAATGGATGCCTTGGGCCCTGGCGTCAGACCCCAAGTGAAATCGTGAAGTTGGAGCTCAACAATAACGACGTTTTCGCGACTGTGAACACATTTTTCGTTGCAGTGCGTTCAAGATTCCGGAAAATTCAACCATAGGAGGCAAATTTCCTTTCGGGAAGCCGCGGCATCGATACGGGAACATGTTTGCACCCGGTTCACACAGGTCTCCCAATGGGGCCGAGCGGCCTGAAAAGCTGCGAAATTTGTCAGTGGACGGGACCCGCACTTGCCTTTCCCGTCTCCTTGAGGAGGCGTATCTTCTGCGGTCCGGATTTCAAACCTGAAAGCATCTGCGTCCATGGACATCGTCACAGCATCCGAACCCAAGCGATCCGTTTCCCCCGATGAGACCGCCTTGCGCATCGCGCAGCGGATCGCCGATGAAATCGGCTGCAAGAGTGGACAGGTCAATGCCACCGTCCAGCTGATCGACGAAGGCGCGACCGTGCCGTTCATCGCACGCTACCGCAAGGAGGCGACCGGAGGCCTCGACGACACCCAGCTGCGCAAGCTGGAAGAGCGGCTGATCTATCTGCGTGAACTGGAAGACCGGCGCGTCGCCATTGCGAAGTCCATCGATGAACAGGGCAAGCTGACCGACGCACTGAAGCAGGGCATTCAGGCGGCGGAAACCAAGTCCCAGCTCGAGGACATCTATCTTCCCTACAAGAAGAAACGCCGCACCAAGGCCCAGATCGCCCGCGAGGCGGGACTGGAACCCCTGGCTGACCTGTTGCTGTCGGATCCGACCAGGGACCCGGAAGCCGAAGCCGCCGCCTTTTTCAACGAAACCGCAGGCATTGCCGACACCAAGGCCGCGCTGGACGGTGCGCGCCAGATCCTGATGGAGCGCTTTGCGGAAAATGCCGGACTGGTCGGACGCCTGCGCAGGCACATCGAGGAGCGCGGCATCGTCCAGTCGAAACTGATCGACGGCATGGCCGACAAGGGCGCCAAGTTCGCCGACTATTTCGACTATTCGGAAAAATGGTCGAAGATCCCGAGCCACCGGGCTCTGGCCCTGTTCCGCGGCCGCAATGAAGGCATACTTTCCGTCGATCTGACCGTCGACGCCGACAACGTCTCTCCGGTTCTGCCCGCCGTCAGGATGGTCGCCGACACCTATGCCATCGCCGATCGGGGCCGCCCCGCCGACAAGTGGCTGATGGAAGTCGCGCGCTTCGCCTGGAAAGTGAAGCTGGCTCTGCACCTGGAACTCGACCTGATGGGCGTGCTGCGCGACAAGGCCGAGGAAGAGGCAATCCAGGTGTTCGCGCGCAACCTGAAGGATCTGCTTCTGGCCGCCCCGGCCGGCGCCACCTCGACGCTCGGCCTCGATCCCGGCATCCGCACCGGCGTCAAGGTGGCCGTGGTCGACGACACCGGCCGTCTGGTCGACACCGCCACCATCTATCCGTTCCAGCCGCGCAACGATATCTCCGGCTCCCGCGCGGTGCTTCAGGCGCTCATCGCCAAACACAAGATCGGCCTGATCGCCATCGGCAACGGCACCGCCAGCCGGGAGACCGACAAGCTGGCCACCGATGTGCTGGCCGACATTCCCGCCGCGCAAAGGCCGGTCAAGGTGATCGTCAACGAGGCCGGCGCATCGGTCTATTCCGCCTCCGAGCTCGCGTCTGCCGAAATGCCGGATGTCGATGTCTCCCTGCGCGGTGCGGCGTCGATCGCCCGTCGCCTGCAGGACCCGCTCGCCGAACTCGTCAAGATCGAGCCGAAATCAATCGGCGTCGGCCAGTACCAGCATGACGTCAACCAGACCCGGCTCGCCCGCGCGCTCGACGCGGTTGTCGAGGATGCGGTGAACGCCGTCGGCGTCGATCTCAACACTGCCTCCCCGGCCCTGCTGTCGCGCATTTCCGGCCTGTCGGACAGCCTTGCCCGGGCCGTCGTGGAACACCGCGAAGAGATTGGCCGCTTCGACAGCCGGTCCCAGCTCAAGAAGGTGCCGCGTCTCGGCGCCAAGGCCTTTGAACTCTGCGCCGGTTTCCTGCGCATCAATGACGGCAAGGAACCGCTCGACGCTTCTTCGGTGCATCCGGAAGCCTATCCGCTGGCCAAGCGCATCGTGAAGGCTTGTGGCCGCGATGTGCGCCAGATCATGGGCGACGCCTCTCTCCTGAGTGGCCTCGATCCGGTGGAGTTCACGGACGAGAAATTCGGTCTGCCGACGGTGAAGGACATCCTCTCGGAGCTTGAAAAGCCCGGCCGCGATCCGCGTCCGGAATTCAAGACCGCGGCCCTGCAGGACGGCGTCGAGGAAATCGCGGACCTGAAACCGGGCATGAAGCTGGAAGGCACGGTCACCAATGTCACCAACTTCGGCGCCTTCGTCGATGTCGGCGTTCATCAGGACGGCCTGGTGCATGTCTCCCAGCTCGCCGACCGCTTCGTCGACGACCCGCACAAGGTCGTCAAGGCCGGTGACATCGTCAAGGTGACCATTCTGGACGTCGACGTGCCACGCAAGCGCATTTCCATGACCATGAAGTCCCAGGCCGATTACCAGGAGCAGCGCGAACGCACCCCGCAGAACCGGGGCGGTCCGGGAGGACGAGGTGACGGCGGACGCGGTCCGGGCGGAAAAAGCCCCGGCGGCAATGCTCCACGCGGCGGTCCCGGCGGCGGAAAATCCGGCGCACCGAAATCGTCCGCCAGCGACGGCGGCAACAACGCCATGGCGGCCGCCCTTGCGGCGGCAATGAACAAGAAGAAGTAACAAGGACGCAACACCGACCGCCGCTTCGCTCCCCCTCCCGGCAGTCACCCCCACCCCAATCCCCTCCCCACAAGGGGGAAGGGTCGAGACCGCCGATCCGCTTGGTCCTTCACACCTGTCGACCTGCGAAGATACGCAAACAGAATTGGGGAAACCGATGCCCAATCCCCCTCCCTCTTGTGGGGAGGGGTTAGGGGTGGGGGGTCTGTTTCTTTGCAGGGCCGCCGTCAGAACCTGTCCGCCGCGAACGGCGCCGGATCGACCGTCGGTGTCTTGCCCTCGATCATGTCTGCGATCATCTCGCCGGTGATCGCAGACTGGGTCAGTCCGTGGTGAGCATGGCCGAAGGCATAGAAGATGCGGTCGTGGCGGCTGGCCGGGGAAATCACCGGCAGGCTGTCGGGAAGGGATGGACGGAACCCCATCCAGCGCTTGCCGCCCGCCGTATCGAGGTCCGGGAAAAACAACCGCGCTTTCGTGGTCATGGCGTCGACGCGGTTCCAGTTCGGCGGAAGATCGAGACCGCCGAACTCCACCGCGCCGCCGACGCGCAGACCCGTCGACAGCGGGGTCATCACGAAACCGTGGCCGGGCAGCATGATCATGCGCTTCACCGAAACACCCGGTTCCGGCACGGTGATGTTGTAGCCGCGTTCGGTATCGAGCGGGATCTTGTCACCCAGCCGGGACGCCAGTGTTTTCGACCAGGCGCCGCAGGCAATGACAACCCGCTCCGACGCGATCCGGCCGCCGTCCTTCAGCACCAGATCGCACCCTGCCGCGTTCGGCTGAAGGCCAGCCACCTCGCCGACCGCGAAGACCACGCCCTGGCCGCGCAGCCAGTCGGCGAGTGCGAGGCAAAGCTGCTTCGGCTCGTCCACCTGCATCCAGCCCGGCACCAGCGCGCCCCCGACGACCCGTTCGGACAGATCCGGCTCCAGTGCCCGCAAGGGCCCCGCATCAAGTTCCTCGACCTCGATCCCGTAGAGACGCTGTTCCGCCCAGCGGCCCCGCGCCCTTTCAAGGCTCGACAGCGTATCGAAAAGCTGCAGGCAGCCGTCCCTGCGGACCTGGTTGTGGGTGCCGGACACGCGCCACAACCGCTCCCACGCCGGCACCACCGCGCTGTTCAGGTCCACCAGCGCCTCGGTGCTGCGGGCCACGCGCCGCGGGTTCGAGGCCGCCATGAACCGCAGCATCCAGGGAAGAATTTTCAGCGCATAGGCGGGCCGCACCGTCAGGGGTCCGAGCGGGTCGGCAAGCCATTTGAGTGCCTGCTTCCACAGTCCCGGCGAGGCCATGGGCGCCACGTCCGTCCAGGCGATCGCCGCCGCATTGCCCTGGCTGGCACCGGCCGCCGGCCCTTCCCGGTCGATGATCGTGACCTCGTAGCCGCGCTGCACCAGGCTTGCCGCTGTTGCCAGTCCGACAATCCCGGCGCCGACCACATGGACCTTTGCCTTGCTCATGAACTTTGATGCCCACCCCTGCCTGAAATCGAAACCCGGGTCAGCGTCCTTCCCCGGCCGGGGAGTTTTTGGTCATGAGGGGCGTGGTGTCAATCGCATCCGATACGCAAAGCGAAGCAACGGCCAGGGAAGCAGGGAAAATACCGCGTCATCAATTCAGGTACCCGATTTGAACGAATCGAGAGGCTGAACACGGCCCGCGCAATGTTCAGCCTGGACCGGTGCGTCAGCGCCGCCTATGCGGTCGCCGGAAAATGCGACCGTGTCCTGTTGGCAAAGGCCACGAGGGACAGCATCACCGGCACTTCCACCAGCACGCCCACGACCGTTGCCAGCGCCGCGCCTGAATTCAGCCCGAACAGGCTGATGGCGACCGCAACCGCGAGTTCGAAGAAGTTCGACGTTCCGATGAGCGCAGCCGGAGCAGCGGTATTGAACGGCACACGCCAGAAATAGCCCCAGGCATAGGCAATGAAGAAGATGCCATAGCTCTGGATCAGCAGCGGCACCGCGATCAGCACAATGACCATCGGTTTTTCGAGGATCGTCTGCGCCTGAAATCCGAACAGCAGAACGACCGTCGCCAGCAGGCCGATCACGGAAAACGGTTTGATCTTCGCCGTGAACTCGGCAATGCGGGCGTCATTGCCCGTTCCATCCAGCGCCTTGCGTGTGAAGTACCCGGCGATAAGCGGAATGATGACATAAAGGACCACCGACAGAAGCAGGGTTTGCCACGGAACAACGATGTCGGTCACACCAAGCAGCAGGGCCGCGATCGGCGCGAAGGCGAACACCATGATGATGTCGTTGATCGAGACCTGCACAAGCGTGTAGTTGGCATCGCCGCGGACCAGCTGGCTCCAGACGAACACCATGGCCGTACAGGGCGCGACCCCGAGCAGGATCATGCCCGCGATATATTCCTTCGCGGTCTGCGGATCGACGAGGCCGGCAAAGACATGCTCGAAAAACAGGATCCCGAGCGCCGCCATCGTGAACGGCTTGATCAGCCAGTTGACGACGATGGTGATGCACAGGCCTTTCGGCTTCTTGCCGACGTCCTTCAGGGACGCAAAGTCCACATTCACCATCATGGGATAGATCATGACCCAGATGAGGACGGCGACGACGAGGTTGACGCTGGCAAATTCAATTGCTGCGATCGTCTGGAAAATTTCCGGAAAGGCAGCGCCGAGACCGACGCCGGCGGCAATGCACAGGGCAACCCAGAGCGACAGATATCGCTCGAAGAGGCCTATGGGTGAGGAGGTTTCCTGGCTCATAACAACTCTTTCTCAATACGGCTTTCAAGCAGGCTGTAGGCTTCGTCAAAGGCAGCCCTGATGTCGCTCTCGGCTCCCCTGGTGTTTGCCGGATCGGGTATGCTCCAGTGAAGCACGGCGGGATGTCCCGGCCAGACGGGGCAGGCCTCTCCCGCGGCGCTGTCGCAAACGGTGATGATCTGATCCATTTCGGCTGCGCCCGCCCCTGCGAATTCTTCCCAGCTCTTGGAACGGAAACCGCCGGTGGGGAGCCCCTTGCGCTCAAGACAGTCCAGCGCGTAGGGATTGACCGTGCCTCTCGGTGTCGAACCGGCCGAGAATGTCTCGAAACGGCCTTGCCCCGCGTGGCGCAGGATTGCCTCGCCCAGGATCGAACGGGCGGAGTTCGCCGTGCAGACGAACAGGACACTACGTTTTTTCACAAGCGCACCTTGTCGGAAATTCAGCAATCCTTGGCGCCCTTCCGGGACGCCGGGTTCGCCATGTTGACGAAAGGAGCACAGAGCTCCGGATTGCCGCCGCAGCAGTCCTGCAGCAGGTAGGTCAACAGAACCTGCATGGTCTCCAGGTTCGCCCGGTAACAGATCGAGCGCCCGTCCCGTTCGGCGCGCACAAGACCGGAGCGGGACAGGGCACCCAGGTGGGTCGACAGGGTGTTCGGTCGTACTTTGAGCGCATCGGAGATCGCGCCCGCGGACATGCCCTCCTGTCCGGCCTTCACCAGCGAGCGAAAGACGTTGAGGCGCGTTTCCTGACCGAGCGCCGCCAATGCATTCAGGGCATCTTCTTTTTTCATAATTCGAGAATACCCGAAATATCGAACAAATCAACCCTCTACCGCCGATTTTCGCAAGGCGCTGTTCTTTTGTCCGCTCGCCCACCGCCTTTACGGTTGAATGCGGTGATCATCTGAAAAAAGGCTCCCGGAAATCTTCGGGAACCTCAGACTGCTGACAAACTCCCAATTGGTCATTCAGGACAAGTGCAGCGAAGCTGCGCGCTGATCCGGAAGCTTGCGCATCAGCGCGAGCGAAGGCGAGCACCGGAGCAATTCAAACATCTGAAATCATTATTAAAGACGCACCTGCGGCACGAAGTAATCGCTGGAATCCGGCTCTGGCCATGCAGCTGCGCTGCCGGTCGGCCGGAATGACCCACGTGAGTTTGTCAACAAGCTGAGGCTCCCGGAAATATCCGGGAGCCTGCTTGAAGCCGAGTAACGATGGACCTGTCCGGCGACGACAGCCCCGTTCACGCCGCCTTGGTGGCCAGGCGTTTCCGGATGCTGTCCACGTCCGCCTTCGGTGTCGCCGCGAACAGGGTCCTGGTGTACGCGTGCTGCGGGGTCTCGAAGACCTCCTCCCGCGTGCCGTATTCCACCACCTCGCCGAAATACATCACCATGACCTTGTCGGCGATGTAACGGACCACGGACAGATCGTGGGAGATGAACACGTAGGTCAGGCCCATCTCTTCCTGCAGGTCGGCCAGCAGGTTGAGGATCTGTGCCTGCACCGACAGATCGAGCGCGGAGACAGGTTCGTCGAGCACCAGCAGCTTCGGTTTCATCATGATCGCGCGCGCAATCGCGATGCGCTGGCGCTGGCCGCCGGAAAACATGTGCGGATAGCGGCCGTAATGCTCCGGCTGCAAGCCGACCTTCTGCAGCATTTCCAGCGCAAGGTCACGCCGCTCCGCCGACGGCGTGTCGGTGTTCAGGAGCAGCGGCTCTTCCAGCACGTGGCCGATCTTCTGGCGCGGGTTGAGCGAACCGTAGGGGTTCTGGAACACGATCTGCACCTTCTGGCGCATTTCCCTGGAGATCCCGGTCCGGGATATGTCGATCGGCAGGCCGTCGATCTCGATGGTCCCCGACGTCTGTGCGTCGATCATGGTCAGCATGCGCGCAAGTGTGGACTTGCCGCAGCCGCTCTCACCGACAACCGCCAGTGTGCTGCCGCGCGCCACATCGAGATTGACGCCCTTGACGGCGGTCAGCGTGGTCGGCTTCCTGAACAGGCCGCCCTTGATGTCATAGGTCCGGTAGAGATCGCGGACCTTGAGAATAACGTCGTCGGACATGTCTCAGAACCCTCCCGCTTCGGCAAAGTCGTTCACGGTCGGCAACCGGTCGCCGGTGGCATTTTCCGGCAATGCCGAAAGCAACGCTCTGGTGTAGGGGTTCTGCGGGTTCTCGAAGAGAGACAGCACGTCGGCTTCCTCCATCTTGCGGCCCTGGTACTGAACGATCACCCGGTCGGCGGTTTCAGCCACGACGCCCATGTCATGTGTGATCATGATGAGGCCCATGCCGCTGTCCTGCTGCAACGCGACCAGAAGATCCAGGATCTGTTTCTGGATGGTCACATCGAGCGCGGTCGTCGGCTCGTCGGCGATCAGCAGCTTCGGCGAACAGGCAATCGCCATGGCGATCATCACCCGCTGGCACTGGCCGCCCGACATCTGGTGCGGGAAGGCATTGTACCGGCTCGCCGGGTCGGGAATGCCGACCGAGGTCATCAGTTCGATCACCCGCTCCTTGATCTGCCGGCCCTTCAGCTGCGTGTGCGCCTTCAGGGTTTCACCGAGCTGGAAACCGATGGTGAAACATGGATTGAGGCTCGCGATCGGCTCCTGGAAAATCATCGAGATATCCTTGCCGATCACCTTCCGGCGTTCCCTGGCCGACAGGGTCCTGAGGTCGAGCCCTTCGAAGTCCATCTTGTCCGCGGTGATCGTCGCGGTGTCCGGCAACAGCCCCATGGCCGCCAGCATTGCGACGGACTTGCCCGATCCGCTCTCGCCCACGATCGCCAGAACTTCACCGGCATCGACCGTGTAGTCGACACCGTCCAGTGCCTTGAACGATCCCCTGGCCGTGTCGAACTCGACTTTGAGGTTCCTGATTTCAAGAAGCGGCATTGCCTCAGCTCCTCTTCAGTTTCGGATCGAGCGCATCGCGCAGGCCGTCGCCGACCAGATTGATGGCAATAACGGTGATCAGGATGGCAAGACCCGGGAAGGTAACGACCCACCAGGCGCGCAGGATGAACTCGCGTGCTTCGGCCAGCATGGTGCCCCATTCGGGCGTGGGCGGCTGTGCGCCCATGCCCAGAAAGCCGAGAGCCGCGGCATCCAGGATGGCGTTGGAAAACGACAGGGTTCCCTGAACGATCAGCGGCGCAAGGCAGTTCGGCAGGATGGTCTTGAACATCAGCCGCACGTGCCCGGCACCCGCAACCTTCGCCGCGACCACATAGTCGCGGGAGCGCTCCGACAGCACGGCCGCGCGGGTCAGGCGCACGAAATGCGGTTGCAGCACAAGGGCGATCGCGATCATCGCATTGGTCAGCCCCGGGCCCAGGATCGCCACCAGCACCAGCGCGAGCAACAGCGAAGGAAACGCAAGGATGATATCCATCACCCGCATGATGAAGGTATCCACTGCCCCGCGCACATAACCCGCGATCAGCCCGAGCACGATGCCGCCGACCAGCGCGATGGTGACGACGACCACACCGATGAACAGCGAGAACCGGGCGCCGAAGATCAGGCGGGAGAGCATGTCGCGGCCGACCGCGTCGGTTCCCAGAAGGAACGCGGACTTGCCGCCATCTTCCCAGACCGGCGGCACAAGGAAGCTGTCGCGATACTGGACGTTGGGATCATGCGGGGCGATCAGGGGCGCGAACACCGCCATCAGCACCAGCAGGGTGAACACAACAAGACCGACCACGGCGCCCTTGTTCTGCGAGAAATAGTACCAGAACTCGGTCATCCGCGCCTTGACGGCATTGCGGCTTTCTTCTTCGAGTTTGGCAGTGTCGGCCTTGGCAGCCGGGGAGGTATTCGTCATGTCTGGTCCCTCGGCTCAATTATAGCGGATACGCGGATTGATCAGGCCGTAAAGAATATCCACGATCAGGTTGACCAGCATGACGATCCCGGCAATCAGCAGGAGACCGCCCTGCACGACGAAATAGTCCCGTCGCGAAATGCTGTCGAGCATCCACTTTCCGATGCCGGGCCAGGAGAAGATCGTCTCGGTCAGGATGGCGCCGCCCAGAAGAACTCCAACCTGAAGACCGATTGTCGTCACCACGGGGATCAGCGCATTTCTGAGTGCGTGCAATCCGATCACCGACTTTGGAGTGAGGCCCTTGGCACGGGCCGTCCGCACGTAATCTTCGCCCAGAACCTCAAGCATGGCAGACCGGGTCTGGCGTGCGATCACGGCCAGCGGGATGGTCGCCAGCACGATCGAGGGCAAGATCAGGTGACGGACCGCTGACAGGAACGCGCCCTTTTCCCCCGACAGCAGGCTGTCGATCAGCATGAAGCCGGTCACCGAGGGAAAGAAATACATCAGCGAGATGCGGCCCGAGACCGGGGTCCATTGCAGGATGCCGGAAAACAGGATGATCAGCAGCAGGCCCCACCAGAAGATCGGCATCGAATAGCCGATCAGCGCGGTGCCCATGATCGCCTGATCGGCGACCGAGCCGCGCTTCACGGCTGCGAATATACCGGCGGGAATACCGATGCAGACCGCCAGAATGATGGCACAAAGTGCCAGTTCGGCGGTCGCCGGGAACAGCGTCATGAATTCGTCGAGAACGGGCTTCTTCGAGGCAAAGGAGGTGCCGAGATCGCCCTGAAAGACGCCGAGAACATAGTCGAAATACTGTTGCCACAACGGCTTGTCGAAGCCCATCTGCGCCATGAGTTCGGCTTTGCGCTCATCGGAAATTCCGCGCTCGCCCGCCAGAAGGTCGAGCGGATCACCGGGCAGCAATCGAATGAAGGAGAAGGCGACCAGGGTGACACCGATGAATGTCGGTATCAGCAGGCCCAGACGACCTAGAAGAAAGCGCAGCATGTCAGGTTCCAGATACGAAGAACCGGGAGATACCGTCATGAGCCATGAGGCATCCCCCGGTCAGAATGACTGAAGGCGCTGGCATCGCTGCCAGCGCCTCCCTGAGATCAGGCGGATTTACTCCGCAACGTCGACGCCGTCAAACCAGTGGCCGCCGAGCGGATCCATGACGTAGCCGGTGACCTTGGAGGACATCGGCATGAAGACGACGGAGTGCGCGATGGTTGCCCACGGAGCCTGGTCCTTGAACACGACCTGTGCCTCTTCGTAGAGCTTGGTGCGCTCTGCCTTGTCGGTCACGGTCTTGGCCTTCTGGATCAGTGCTTCGAAGTCGTCGTTGCACCACTGGGCACGGTTGGAACCGCCAACGCCGTCACAGCCGAGCAGAACGGCCAGGAAGTTGTCGGGGTCGCCGTTGTCACCGGTCCAGCCGAGCAGGACGGCACCGTCGCGGTCGACATCCTTGGAACGGGACAGGTATTCACCCCATTCGTAGGAGACGATCTCCACGTTCACACCGACCTTCGCGAAGTCGGCCTGAATGACTTCCGCCATACGCCGTGCGTTCGGGTTGTACGGACGCTGCACCGGCATCGCCCAGACTTTCATGGACAGGTCTTCGACACCGGCGGCTGCCAGCATTTCCTTGGCCAGCTCCGGGTTGTAGTCGTCGTCCTCGATCGCATCGTTGTAGGACCACATGGTCGGCGGAATCGGGTTCTTCGCCGCCTGGCCGGAGCCCTGGAACACGGCGTCGAGGATCGCCTGCTTGTTGATCGCGTGGTTCAGCGCCTTGCGGACGTCCGCCTTGTCGAACGGAGCCACCTTGGTGTTGTAGGCGAGGTAACCGACATTCAGACCCTGCTGTTCCATCAGGGTCAGATTGCTGTCGGCCTGGATATCGGCAACATCAGCCGGCGCCGGATACGGCATGACATGACATTCGCCGGCCTTCAGCTTCTGCAGGCGGACGGCGGCATCCGGGGTGATGGCGAAGATCAGGTTGTCGATCTTTTGCTGGCCGTTCCAGTAGTCCGGATGCGCCTTGTAGCGGATCACGGCATCCTTCTGGTAACCGACGAAGGAGAACGGGCCGGTGCCGACCGGCTCCTGGTTCAGCTGTTCCTTGGTACCGGCTGCTTCGAGCTGGGCCGCATACTCGGCCGACAGAACGGAAGCGAAGTCCATCGCCAGGTTGGCGATCATCGGCGCTTCCGGACGGTTCAGAACGAACTTCACGGTGTAATCGTCAACCTTGACGATTTCCTTGATCAGGTCCGGCATGGACATGCCGTTGAAGTATTCCCAGGCGGCGCCCGGCGTATACTGGTGCCAGGGGCTGTCTTTCTTCAGCTGACGCTCGAAGGAAAAGATCACATCGTCGGCGTTGAAATCACGGGTCGGCGTGAAGAATTCCGTTGTGTGGAACTTGACGCCCTTGCGCAGCGTGAAGGTGTATTCCTGACCGTCCTCGGAAACTTCCCAGCTTTCGGCGAGGCCCGGCAGAACTTCGGTCGTGCCGCGCTTGAACTCGACAAGCCGGTTGTAGAGCGGCTTGGAAGAAGCATCGAACGTGGTCCCGGCGGTGTAGAGAGCGGTATCGAAGCCTTCAGGCGATCCTTCCGAGCAATAAACCAGGTTTTTTGCGGAAGCGCCGGTTGCCGCGATCACGGCGAGACTGGCACCAAGAAGGGTTGCCTTCAAGGTTTTTTGGAAATTCATCAAACTGTTCTCCCCTTGATGAAGTGCGAGGGCCCTGCATCATTGAACGTGCAAAGGAGTTAAGCCCAGGCCAGCGCAAACTAAGGCGTTTTTTTGGCAGAAAATCAACCGCCAGCATATTTCTAATTTATGTCGTTTTTTGAAATTTTTTTGCTAGGTAAGAGTTGCTGCCGTAATTTTTTAACACCGCAGGCGCTTTGGAATGGAAACTCATACCGCAACGCAACTGATTTTGGGGATTTATGTAACCAGTTGAAAACAATAAGCTCTCTCTTGCGAGAGAGCTTCTGGTCGGCGTCAGTCCTGCGTTGATCGCGTTCTTCTCACCGCGTCCTGCCAACCGGTCAGCAACCGGGACCGATCACTTTCCTGTAAGTGCGGTTCGAACCGTTTCTCCAGCTTCCATTCCGCTGAAAAGGCCTCGGGACCCGGCCAGATTCCGGCCTTGAACCCGGCCAGCCACGCAGCCCCGAGCGCGGTTGTCTCGGCAACTGTCGGACGGTCGACCGGCGCCCCCAGAATGTCGGCCAGAAACTGCATGGTCCAGTCGGACGCAGTCATGCCGCCATCGACCCTGAGCACCGGACGCCCGGCGTCCGGCCAGTCGGCATGCATCGCCTCGATCAGGTCGCTGGTCTGGTAGCCGACACTTTGCAGCACGGCCCGGGCTATCTCCTTCGGACCGGTGTTGCGGGTCAGGCCGAACAGGGCGCCACGGGCGTCCGCATCCCAGTAAGGCGCACCGAGACCGACAAAGGCCGGCACCAGGTAGACTTCCTGATTCGGATCCGCCTGCTCGGCGAGAGACTGCGTGTCGCCTGCATTCTCGATGAGGCCGAGGCCGTCGCGCAGCCATTGCACCGCCGCCCCGGCGATGAAGATCGACCCTTCCAGGGCGTAGGTTGTCTCGCCGTTCAGCCGGTAGGCGATCGTGGTCAGCATCCGGTTGCGGGACCTGACCGGCGTCTTGCCGGTGTTCATCAGGGCAAAGCAGCCCGTGCCATAGGTGGACTTGACCATGCCCGGCTTGAAACAGGCCTGGCCCACCGTCGCCGCCTGCTGGTCGCCCGCCACGCCCGTGATCGGGATCGCCCGGCCGAACAGCTCGGGATCGGTCTCGCCGAATTCATCGGCGCTGTCCCTGACCTCCGGCAGCAGGCTCAACGGAATGTTCAGATGAGCGCACAGCGCCGCATCCCAGGCGTTGTCGTGGATGTTGTAGATCAGCGTTCGCGCCGCATTGGTGGCATCCGTCGCATGGACCCGGCCGCCCGTGAGCTGCCAGATCAGCCATGTATCGACCGTTCCGAAGACCAGCTCGCCCCGTTCGGCGCGTGCGCGCACCCCATCGACATTGTCGAGGATCCAGGCGATCTTCGTTCCGGAAAAATAAGGATCCAGCAGCAGGCCGGTGCTGGCGCTGAAGGCCTCTTCAAGACCGTCCGCCCGCAGCGCCGCGCAGAAATCCGAGGTTCGCCTGTCCTGCCAGACAATGGCGTTATAGACCGGCTCGCCCGTGGACCGGTCCCAGATCAGCGTGGTTTCGCGCTGGTTTGTTATGCCGATCGCGACCACATCCGCGCCACCGTCCGGAGCCTTTTCCAACGCTTCCCGGCAGACCCTGAGCGTGCTGGTCCAGATATCGGCGGGCACATGTTCCACCCATCCCGATTTCGGAAAATGCTGCTGGAATTCCTGCTGCCCCGCGCTGAGGGGCTGAAAATCGCCGCCGAACACAATGGCCCGGCTTGACGTTGTGCCCTGGTCAATCGCCAACACGCTTCCGGCCATGGCCGCACCTCCCGTTATTCTTGTTCAATCCGAGGAAACCACCGCTGATGCCCGGCGGGTTTCGCACAAGCTCATGTGCGCCGGTTTGAGAAAACTATGCCGCAGCGCCGGCCTGCCCGGCAAGGCAGCCGGCCATGAAAGTGTCCAGCTCCCCAGCGTCCTCCCGGCTGAGCCGCAGACCCAGCTTGGTGCGCCGCCACAAGACATCCTCCGCCGTCCGCGCCCATTCCCGTTTCATCAGCCACCTGACTTCGCATTCGAAAAGAGTGTGCCCGAACTGGCGTCCGAGGTCCGAAAGCTTTTGCGCGTCACCGAGCAGATTCCGCGCGTCCGTTCCATAGTGGCGGATCAGCCGGGTCGCGAAGGCGGTGTCAAGGAACGGATAGTCCGTTTCAAGCCGCGCGACCTCCGCGTCGACCGCGTCCACCTTGAAATCGCCTCCCGGCAGGGGCGCAGCGGCCGTCCACACACCGCGCTTGAACGGCAGGAACGGTTCCAGCTTTTCCAGGACCTGCTCGGCCAGCTTGCGGTAGGTGGTGATCTTGCCGCCGAAAACCGACAGGACCACCGGCGTGTCTTCGCCGCCATCCAGTTCCAGCACATAATCCCGGGTCGCGGCCTTCGCGTCCTCCGCCCCGTCGTCATAGAGCGGCCGCACCCCTGAATAGGTGTGCACCACGTCGGCGGGCGTGACAGGAGTTTCCAGGTACTCGCTGGCGGCCCTGCACAGGTAGTCGATTTCGTCCTGCGAAATCTCCACTTTGCTCAGGTCGTCCTGATAATCGACGTCGGTCGTGCCGATCAGGGTGAAGTCGGTCTCGTAGGGAATGGCGAAAACGATCCGGCCGTCGCCGTTCTGGAAGATGAAACAGCGGTCGTGCTCGAACCGGCGCGGCACGATGATGTGGCTGCCCTTGACCAGGCGCACCCGCGAACTGCTGTTGGAGCCGACCACACCGTTGAGCATGTCGGCAACCCACGGGCCGGCGGCATTCACGACCACATTCGCGGTGACCGTCTTTTCCTCGCCGCTCGCCAGGTCCTTCAGCACGGCCCGCCACACCCCGCCGTCCCTGCGCGCCGAGATGCATCTGGTCCGGGTGCGGATATCCGCGCCGCGGTCCGCGGCATCGCGGGCATTCAGTACGACGAGCCGGGCATCGTCCACCCAGCAGTCGGAATACTCGAACCCCTTGCGGAACAGCTTCTTCAGCCCGTGCGAAAACGGCGGCTGGTCGAGCCGGACGGTCTTCGTTGCGGGCAACAGCTTGCGTCCGCCCAGATGGTCATAGAGGAACAGACCCATGCGCAGCAGCCAGGCCGGACGCAGGTCCTTGTGATGCGGCAGGATAAACCGCAGCGGCCAGGCGATATGCGGTGCGTTGCGCCAGAGCACTTCGCGCTCTTTCAGCGCCTTGCGGACCAGGTTGAACTCGTAATATTCCAGATACCGCAGGCCGCCGTGAATGAGCTTGGTCGAGGCCGAGGACGTGGCGCCTGCCAGGTCGCCCATCTCCACAAGCAGCACCGACGCCCCGCGCCCGACCGCATCCCGGGCAATGCCCGTTCCGTTGATGCCCCCACCGATGACCAGAAGATCGTAATCAGCCGCCATGATCCAGACTCCGGCTAAATGAAATTGCGCGTTTCGACATGAAGTGAAAATAAAACGAAACTTACCGAAATTCAATCAGCATTGTGCGGAGAGGGCCGGAAACATGCGAGACCAGCGCCCCGCAGCCCGGAGGCAAGCATGAGAGACACTGCGGACAGGACATGATGCCGCGCGCGGATAAACCATGCGGGGAACGATCCGAATTCAAATCCCTTCGTCCCCTTCCGGAGCGGACCAATGAGCGGAGCCACGGGCCATGCCGGTCCTGGCGATTCAAGTCGTAAAAGCGGGCTGCTGCACCCGTCAGGTCGACGGTGAGACGCGGACCCGGGCTACCGCCATTGCATCAGGCGTCATCCGTCGCGCCCCGGTTCGTCCGGATTGCAGGAGAACAATGCGATCTTGTTGCCTTGAGGGTCGCGAAGATAGCCGACATAAAAACGGGGCCCATACGAAGCCCGAAAACCCGGCCGCCCCTCGTCAGAGCCACCTGCGGCAAGCACGGCGGCGTGAAGGTCACGAACCTGCTGTTGACTGCGCGCCTCGAAAGCGGTCATGGCACCGTTGCCGGCCGAGGCCGGGCGCCCGTCGAAGGGAGGTTTGACGTAGAAATCCGGCAGAGCGGATGACTGCCCCGGCTGAACGGGCAGCGCGTAGCTGAGACCCTCCGGCCCCTCCTCCAGTTCGTAACCAAGGGCTGGCAGAAACGCGGAGTAAAACCGTTTCGCACGGGCGATGTCATCTGCACCGACGGTGACATAGGCGATCATGCTGCGCGATCCTTCTGGCAGTTTCGAGTCGTCAGGTGAATTGATTGCACCTTGGCGGGCAGGCGCGCAATACGCCTGAATGAACGCCCTTTTTGCGACCGCTCCCCGAACCCTGATTGTCGCAAGACCCTAGTGCTCCCCGTCGTCCGCCGGCGCATCATCGGTGGCTTCGTCCGCCTCGCCGGGCAAGGCCCTGCGCTGCTTGCCTTTGGGGCCGGTGTCCGGCTGGCCCGGGGTCGCGCTATGGTAGGTGACCTGCGGGAACGGGATTTCGATGTCGCGCTCGTCGAAGACCTGTTTGACGAACTCGTTGTAGGCCCGGCCGACGGACCACTGATCCCCCGGCGTGGTCTTGATCCGGGCGCGGATATCAATGGAGCTCGCGCCGAAATTGATGACACCGTGCATCTCCAGATCGCCGTGGATCTTGGAATTGAAATCCGTCTCCTGAAGCCTGCGGAAGGCCTCGAACATGGCTTCCTTGGCAAAGGCGATGTCCGTGTCATAGGCAACGCCGATGATGGCGACATGATAGGAGAAGCCGCGCATGAAGTTGGAAACCATGTCGACCGACGAGAACGGGATGATGTGGGTGGTGCCGTTGAGATCGCGCATGCGCACGGAGCGCACCGTGATGCCCTCGACCGTCCCGGTTATGCCGGCGACCGTGACCACATCGCCCTCGTTGATGGCGTTCTCGATCTGGATGAAAGCGCCGGTGATGATGTCCTTCACAAGCGTCTGCGCGCCGAAGGAGATCGCCAGGCCGACAACACCGGCACCGGCGATCAGGGGGCCGATATCGACGCCGATCTCCGACAGGGACAACAACACGCCCATGACGATGATGACGACGGTCGAGGCATTGCGGAACAGCTGGAACAGCGTGCGTTCGCGGGCCGTGACGATGTAGCCGGACCGGGACTGCAGCCGCAGATCCACCCAGGACATCACCGCCAGCCAGACCATGAACGCGACCAGAACCACCATGAAGGCCGAACCGTAATCGCTCAGCATCCGGACGCCCGCTTCGCTGGCGAGCCAGTCCAGCACGGACAGGACGCCCCAGATTTCCAGCAACAGCAGCACGGTCGCGACGAAAACCGCAAACCGCATGATCTTGAGCAGGCGCGGGACAAAGGCGTTCAGCCTGGATTGCAGCGCCGGCAGCCTGGCATAAAGATCGTCAGGCAGCCGGATCCCGCCCTTGATGGCCCTTGTCATGACCAGGGAGATGGCGATGCCTGCCATGATCGTCAGGATGGACAGGCCTGTCGCGCGCAGGATGATGGTTGTCGCATCGAACGGACGCATCACCCAGATGAAGAAGACCGCTAGAACATAACCGAAGGCCGCAAGGTGCCAGATCCGGCCCACCACGGACAGCGCCTTGCGGGCCAGCAGGCTCTGCAGTGTCTGCGCGTAGTCGTCCGCGCCCCGTTTCACCCTGCCCCGGTTCCTGTGCACCAGCGCCAGCAGATAGACCAGGCCGGCCACGGCGAACAGGAAGCGCAACGCATTGCCGAGAACGAAGGAGACGGCCAGGTTCGCCAGCGGAACCACCAGGAACACGCCGTAGATCATCCAGTACATGAACAGGCGGAGACGGCGGTACCAATAGGCCGCGCTGCCGTCCGCAAACGGCAGCAGGCGCAATTCGGGACGGCCCGGTGCGAAGATGAACCGCAGCGCCACATTGGCCGTTCCGACAAGAAAAAACGCATTCAGCGCCAGGCTCTCCTCAAGCGTGACACCGGCTTCGAACCCACCATAAGTGGCAAGCGCGGCGGCATTGCCGACGGCCCAGCCGATGCCGACCGTGACCGCGTCCGCAAGCGAGGACAGCACAAGAATGAAACTGCGCATCAGGCCGCCGCCGTAACGGGCATGGACCGCGAAGCGGGGATAAAACCGCCTTGTGAGGGCCTGGCTCAGCAGAAATCCGGCATAGGCGGCCAGCAACACAACCCCGACCTGAACCGCGCTCTCCCAGACCCGCTCCCATTTGATCGGAATTTCGCCGCGCGCGATCAGCACGAGCCCCTTCAGCGAGCGCAGGGCCTGTTCGACCAGCAGTCCTGCGTCATCCGCGAGGACCCGGGTGTATTCGCCTACGCGAAGCGCGAAATTCTCGTCCCGCTGCGCGGAGCCCGCCTCCGCGGATTGATCCGGGGCGGATGCCGGGGCGTCGTTTGCGGTGGCCTGCCCGCTCGGAGTGCTCTTCTTGAGAAGTTCGATGAAGGCCGCCCGGCTGTCCGGATCGTTCAGAACCTTGATCAAGGCCTCGTTTGCCTGCTCGACCTCCTGCGAAGCCGTTTCCTGGCCACCCGAGTCCTGACTGGCTTCACTCTGACTGGCCACCCCCGGAACGACCGACTGCTGGGCGAGTGCGGGGGCCATGCTCGCGAGAAACAGCGTCACCAGGGCAAAAAGGCTGCAGCGCAATGTCATCATGTCGAACTCGATCCGGTTTTCTGTCTGGCGAGCTGTCCGCCCTGGCCGGGACAATAGAAAACAAAACTGCCCGATGGAAAGTGGCAACGGACAAGTTCACCTGATTTTGCACTGCACAAATACCGGGAAAGAAAAAGTCTCGAAAAACCTGCCGCGCGCCATCGTTATTCACAGGCAAATCGCTATTATCGACTCGAACTGCAATTTATTGCAATGTTTTAACGCTCCAGCGACCAAACAAGTAACGTAATAATAACAATATGGGTTGCAATTTATACTCAAACGGAGACTGGATGACGAGATCCTTGATCAAACTTGCCCTCGAAGGCACGAGCGAGGCGCGCGAACGATTGTTCGCGCGGGTGAGCGAGTTTGTGATCAAGGACCTCGATCAGCGGACCGATCGCGAACTGGGCATTTTTGCCGAGGTGATCATCAGGCTATACAGTGACGGATCGCCCAACGACCGTGCCAGGCTTGCCCAGAAACTCGCCGCGCAGGGCAACACGCCGATCGAACTGGCGCGCAGAATTGCCGATGACGACGTCACGGTCGCCGCGCCGATGCTCGCAAATTCCCCGGTCTACACCCAGGAAGATCTTCTCGGTTTCGTCGAGCGCCTCAGCACCGCCCATCTTCAGGCCATCGCAAAGCGCACCGATCTGTCACCGGATGTGTCCGACGTCATTGCTGAAAAGGGCGACCTTCCCGTGCATCGAAGTCTGGCCGGCAACCGTGACGTCAAACTGTCCCGCGAAACCATGCTCACGCTGGTCAGGCACGCGGCGGAAGACCTGGTGTTGAGAGAGGACCTCTCCTTGCGTTCGGATCTGTCTCCCGCGGTCTGCCGGATGCTGCTGCCTCTCGTCGACGGCGAGACGAGGAAACGACTGCATCGCATCATCGAAGGCGCGCTCTCCCAGGAGCAGCTCGATCAGATTGCCAGACTGAAGGTCTTGCGCCAGGAATTCGGCACCACGCTGAAGACTTCCGACATGGTCGAGTTGTGGCAGGAAGCCGAGCAGGCGGACATCACCGTCAACGAGTTGATGATCATGCTGTTGCAGGACGGCCGCCTGACACACGCGATCGAACTGCTCTGCGCGCGAGGCAGGACCGCACTGACGCCGCTCAGGGATGCCGTCTTCAACGACAAGCTGGATCTGGTCATAAGAACGGCCGCCAAGGCGGGGATCGACCCTGCCACCTTCTCCCTGCTCGCGAAGGTCCGCTGCGACCACATGAAGATACCGACCACCCAGGTGTCCGAATGGACGGCGGCCTACAGGAAACATCTCGAAAGCAATTCAGCGGCGAAACAGTCCCGCTGCGGTGATTTTCAGGCCAATCGCGGTCCCCGCAAGTCCCGGCCAGCGGGCGAACGGAACACGCGCTCACCCGCGCTCTGAACACCGGAGCGGAGGTCGATTCGCTCAGTTCCTGGAACAGAGCGCGGCGGCGAGTGCCGTCGAAAGGGTCGCACCGGCATAAAACCACAGGCCCGGCAGGATCGCGGCCGCGGCCAGGCCGCTGGTCTTCGCCGCGAACAGCACCAGCGCCACCAGCATCACGTCCAGCATCGACCATTTGCTGACCATCGACAGCAGCGCGAGCGACCGGGTCCTGGCGCCGCTCAGCACCGCCACGTGTATGAGCAGGATCTTGAGCGCTGGAAAGCCGATGGAAAACAGCGCCACGATCGCCGCAAGTACGGCGTTCCCTTCGCGCCACAAACCCAGCACCATCTCCAGAAGGGAGGGCCGGTCTTCCAGAAAATACAGCCTTTCGAAGCGCATCAGCGGCTGCGTCAGGCCAAGGGCGAAGGAAAAAGTGGCGAAGGGAAGCAGGAGAGCCAGAAAAAGTCGCATGAAATGTGCCGGGAGCTGGCTTTCGGATGGATTGGTCACGGTCGGCGCACATGGCGGCGCTTGCCGTCCCTATACCACCATAGCCGGAAAGCACAAAACCAGATCGCCGGCAGCAACGATCGGGCACACGTATCTGGTCAACAGGACCTGCCCCTGCCGCGACGGTGCGCGTCGCCTAGCGCAGCCTGGCCCGGGCGGCAACCTCGTCAAGCAGATCCTGTTCCGCCATTTCCTGGGCGGTGCGCTCGCGTTGCTGGTCGCGCTCCTCCAGTTGTTCGAACTTTTTCAATTCCTCGATCGCCTCGCCCAGTTCGTCCTGGGCACGCTGCAACTGGTCGTCCAGTTCATGCGCGGAATTGCGCAGGTTGTCGCGCCGGTCAGCGGCGGCCTTGGCAAAGGTCGGATAGGCGAAATGGGTGACATCGGTGATGCCGACCCGCTCCTGTTCGGACTTGATCTGATCGTCCAGTTCGTCGGCCATACGGTTGAATTCGGCGATCATGCTCTCGATCTGAGCAAGCTGGCGCCGCTTTTCATCAACCTGAAACCGCTTCAAGCGGATCAAACTGTCTCGGGTTTTCATTACTCAATACTCCCCTAACTCGGGCAGTCTACCCCGGAGTCATTTCCAAAAGGTTGGCAAGTTGCCGATACCCGTCGGAAAGCAACGTCGCTTCGTCCTTTCCCTGATTCAGGAAATCGTCGATCAGCGCGAAACGGTGAATGGCCTCGTCAACGGTCGGGTCCGACCCCTTGCGGTAGGCGCCCAACCGGATGAGTTCTTCCATGTCCGTATAGGTCGCCAGCAATTGCCGGGCCTTGCGCAGAACCGGCAGCTCTTCGGCGGGCACGCAGCGCGGCATGGTTCGGGAAACGGACTTCAGCACGTTGATGGCCGGATAGCGGCCGCGCTCGGCAATGGCGCGCTCCATCACGATATGGCCGTCGAGAATGCCGCGCACCGCGTCGGCGACCGGCTCATTGTGGTTGTCGCCCTCGACCAAAACCGTGAACAGCCCGGTGATCGAACCGCTGTCGGCCTTCCCGGGGCCGGCCCGTTCCAGCAGCCTCGGCAATTCGGTGAAGACGGTCGGCGTGTACCCTTTGGATGTTGGCGGCTCGCCGACGGACAGGCCGATCTCCCGCTGGGCCATGGCGAATCGGGTGATCGAATCCATCATGCACAGCACGTTGCTGCCCTCATCGCGAAAATGCTCGGCAACCGTCATTGTCAGATAGGCCGCCTGGCGGCGCATCAGCACGCTTTCGTCCGAGGTCGCCACGACGACGACCGACCGTTCCAGACCCGCCTCGCCCAGATCGTCCTCGATGAACTCCTGAACTTCCCTGCCCCGTTCGCCGATCAGGCCGATCACCGCGACATCGCAGTTGGTGTTGCGCGCCAGCATGGACATCAGCACCGACTTGCCGACACCCGAGCCGGCGAAGATCCCCATGCGCTGGCCCTCGCAACAGGTCACGAAGGTGTTGAGAGCCCTGACGCCGAGGTCGAGCGGTGGCCCGACCCGTTTACGTTCGGACGCCGGCGGCGGCGAACTTCGCAATTTGCGAGGCACACCGCCATTGGGAAGATCTCCTTTACCATCAATCGGTTCACCAAGTGCGTTAATGACTCTGCCCAGCCAGGCGTTGCCGGGATGCACCACGCTGTCGCGCGCCAGGATGACCGCCTTGCAGCCCATGCGCACGCCTTCGAGCCCGGAAAAGGGCATGCACAGGGCGTGTCCGTCCCGGAACCCGACAACTTCCGCCGGCACTTTCGGATTGTCCTCGCCGCTGTCGATCAGAAGACGCGAACCGACGCTCATTTCGTGAATCGGGCCGGCAATTTCCACGAGAAGGCCCTGAACCGCGGTAACACGACCGTAAATTTCGGTGTGCATAAGCGAATCAATCTCTGCAAAAAGCGCCTTCACGGAAGATTCCTTCGCTCGTTAACGGTTTTGGTAACCTATCGTTTACGACTCTGGTTAATCTTAACCTTTGGAAGGCTGACAAGCGAGGGCCATTTCGAAGTCAAACCGGCTTTGTCGAAAGGAATCTGAACGGAATCGGTTAGACCCGTTTCTTAATGTTCAACATTAAGCTTTGTGAATCCGGATTATTTCTGGGGATTCAACAAGTTGGCCGTTGTTCACAGATTCGTTTCTTCTGAGCTTGCCGCTACGAATCATATGTTGTTAACCATTAACCGGTAGCTTTGTGTCGGGGTTAACAAGCAGTCCTTCGTAGCGCACACCGACAGAGCCGTTGCGACTTGCCCAGAAAAGGCAGAATAAGGGGATTGGCATGCGTGTATTGTTGATTGAGGATGACAGCGCCACGGCGCAGAGCATCGAATTGATGCTGAAGTCCGAGAACTTCAACGTCTACACGACAGATCTTGGCGAGGAAGGCATCGACCTCGGCAAGCTGTACGATTACGACATAATCATGTTGGATTTGAACCTGCCGGACATGTCCGGTTACGAGGTTCTCCGGACGCTTCGCGTTTCAAAGGTCAAGACACCGATCCTGATCCTTTCCGGAAATGCCGGCATAGAGGACAAGGTTCGCGGCCTCGGTTTTGGCGCAGACGACTACATGACCAAGCCGTTCCACAAGGACGAGCTGGTTGCGCGTATCCACGCGATCGTCCGCCGCTCCAAAGGCCATGCACAGTCGGTGATCGTCACCGGCGACCTGAAGGTCAACCTGGACACCAAGACCGTCGAGGTCGGCGGCCAGCGCGTTCACCTGACGGGCAAGGAATACCAGATGCTCGAGCTGCTCTCGCTGCGCAAGGGCACCACGCTCACCAAGGAAATGTTCCTGAACCACCTTTATGGCGGCATGGACGAGCCGGAGTTGAAGATCATCAACGTCTTCATCTGCAAGCTGCGCAAGAAGCTGGCAGCCGCGACTTCGGGCAAGAACTACATTGAAACGGTTTGGGGCCGCGGCTACGTCCTGCGCGAACCCGAAGTGGAAGCCGCCGCCTGAGCGGCAGCCTCCCGATCGACCAGAAGAAGCCCCGGCATCACCGGGGCTTTTTTCGTTGATCCGTCCCCACAGTTAGGAACCGGGCCGTTGCCCGGCGGGAGGTCCTCCCCCGCCGGCCCTCGCTGAGGCAGGCCCGTAATGCATAGCGGAATTACGCTATATTTTTAGCCCCTCAGAGTTGCAACTGATAGGACGCCGGAACGTAGTGGAAGCCATCGCCACGGGTTTCGACATAGCCGACAGCCGGGAAAGGCATGTGGTAGCCGACAAACGGGATCTTGTCGCTGGCCAGCATCCCGAAAACGGACTTCCGCGTGGCCGCAGCCGCTGCCTTGTCCATGTCGAACCGGACTTCCCATTCCGGGTTCGCCAGAGACCAGACATAATGGTTGGCCGTGTCCGCGGCCAGCACCAGCTGCTTTCCGTCGCTCTCGATCATGTAGATCATGTGCCCGGGCGTGTGGCCGTTGGCGGCCATGGCGGTAATGCCCCCGGCCACCGACCCGCCGTCCGCAAGGAAGGACATTTTCTCGGCAAGCGGCTTGACGTTCTTCGCAAGAAGCTTGGTCACGCCGTTGGCTTCCGGATCCATCGCCGCCCAGAAATCATATTCCTTCTGACCGGTCACGTAGCGCGCATTGGCGAAAGTCGGCGCACCGCCTTCCATCAGGCCGCCAATATGGTCCGGATGCATGTGGGTCAGCACCACGACATCCACCTGTTCCGGCGAATATCCCGCATTTTCCAGCGCGGCGCGCATGGTGCCGCGCCCCGGACGGGCGCCTTCGCCATTCCCGGTGTCGAACAGCACCAATTCCGTTCCCGTGTTCACGAGCGTCGGCGTGAAGCTGATCTGAAATCCGTCGTCAGGCAGGAAATTTTCCGCATTGGCGGCGGAAAACGTATCGGCATCGACATTCATCGCGAAGGTTTTCTGCGGATCCTGAAGCGCCACGGCGCCATCATGCAGCGTGGTCACCTCGAACCCGCCAACGGCATACCGCGCGGCAGCAGCCGGCAGGGCGCCCTGCGGCTCCGCAGCGGCCAGTGCGGCACCCGACCCGGCCAGGCTCGCGCCCGCAAGCGCACCGCCAGCCCCCAGAAGCGCGGCGCGCCGCGTCAATTCAACTTTGATCTCGCTCATATTCCCGTTCCCTGCCAATTCTCATGGTCGAAGCAGACCTCAGCGTGAAAAATATCGATTTTTCGAGGCCTGACGCATCTTACGCAGGTGAAAATGGGATGGAAGGCAGCCTGGGCAAGTGCTTCTCGAAGCTGATCGGGCAGAAATCCGGAAGTAAAGAAAAAGAGATTAATTTCAATATGTTGAGAGAACCACCTGATCAGGAACGACCGGAATCGCCAGATCACTATCTCGTGAAAATGAAAAAGGCGGCCGGAGCCGCCTTGAACCTGTTCTTCGCTCGAAGCCGCGCCTAGCGTGTCCCGATGCCCGCGCCGACGGCGAGTCTCGGTCTGTTCACGGTGCCCGTACCTGCCTGCACGGCCTGCTTTTTCTGGAACAGTCCGCGCTTGCCCGGCACCGGCTTGAAAGCATCCGTCAGGCCGACAACCGTTTCCGCGGCCCCCAGCACCAGGAAACCGTCGTCGGGCATCGACTTCGCCAGCCGGCCGAGAATATCGCTCTTGGTAGCCTGGTCGAAATAGATCAGCACGTTCCGGCAGAAAATGATGTCGAATTCACCGAGATGGTTGAAGTTTTCAAGCAGGTTGAGCTTCTTCCACTCGATCATCGCCCGCATGCCGGCATTGATTTGCCAGATGTCGCCTTTCTGCTCGAAATACTTCAAGAGCATCTGGATCGGCAGCCCGCGCTGAACCTCGAACTGGCTGTAGAGACCGGTCTTGGCTTTCTCGAGCACTTCCTGGGAAAGATCGGTTCCCAGGATCTTCAATCTCCAGCCACCTATTTTGGCTGCCTGTTCCTTCAGGCAGATGGCAAGCGAATAGGGCTCCTGGCCGGTCGATGCCGCCGCGCACCAGACCTTGAGCTGCTTGCGCATGCCTCTGCTCTCCAGAAGCGCGGGCAGCATGGTTTCGTTGAAGTGGTCGAACGGTGTCTTGTCGCGAAAGAAAAACGACTCGTTGGTTGTCATCGCTTCGATGACATCCGTTTCCAGCGCCCGGTTCCCGGACCGCTGAAGCTGCTGGATCACCGCGCTCAGCGTTTCCAGTTTCGCGTTCCGCGCGATTGGCAACAGCCGGCTTTCCACCAGATATTGCTTGTCGTTGGAAAGAACCAGACCGGACCGCGTTTTCAGGAAGTTCTTCAGGAATTCGAATTCGCTCGGGGTCATCGTGTGTTCCCCTTCAATATGCGCGCAATCTTGGGCCCGATATCCTTGAGCGGCAGAATGTCACTGCACACGCCGGTTTGCGCTGCCGCGCCCGGCATGCCCCAGACCACACTCGTCGCCTCGTCCTGCGTGATGATGCTGCCGCCACCAGCGGAGATTGTCTTCACGCCGTCCGCGCCGTCATGCCCCATCCCGGTCAGGATGACGCCCAGAGTGGCGGACCCGTAAGCTTTGGCAACGCTGTCGAACAGCGGATCGACCGCAGGCTTGCAGAAATTCACCGGCGGACCGTCCGTGAGGCGTATCTTTACCGCCCCGGCGTCCTTTTCCAGCACCATGTGCTTGCCGCCCGGCGCGACATAGATGTTTCCAGGCTTCAGAACCTCGCCGTCCTCGCCTTCCTTGGCCGGCCGAAGCGCTGCCTTGCCCATATGTTCGGCCAGGATCGCGGTAAACGTCGGCGGCATGTGCTGCGTGATGACGACAGGAACGTCGTTGATGGCGGTTCCGATTTCCTTCATGACTTCCTGCAGCGCCTGGGGGCCGCCCGTGGACGAACCGATCGCGAGGATGCGCGGACGGGCTGCGGAATAGGGCTTGGTCTGAAGCTTGGGCGTGCCGACGGCAACCGCCGCGGGCGCCGCGCCGCGAAAGGACGCACGTGTGTCGGTCGCCGGACGCGGGGAGACCGGTGTTACCGGCTGTGTCGTGCGGCCCGCATTGGTTTCAGCACGCATCGTGCGTGCCGGACCGCGCATGCGGATTGCCCGCGCACCCAGCGCCTTGACCTTTTCGACAAGTTCACGGCGAAAATCGATGGACGTCGTGACCTCGGAGTTCGATTCAGGCTTGGGGACGTAGTCGGCTGCACCCAGCGACAGGGCCTTCAGGCTGATTTCCGCGTTCCGGCGCGTCAGCGTCGACGCCATGATTACGATCAGGTCGCGTTTCTTGGCCAGCATGAGCGGCAGTGCCGTCATTCCGTCCATCTCCGGCATCTCGATATCGAGAACGACCACGTCCGGATTGCTTTTTTCTATGTCTTCGACAGCCAGCTTGCCGTTCCTGTGGGAACCGACAACGGTCAGGCTCTTGTCTTCACCGAGCCATCGGGTCAACAGGCCGCGGATCACCACAGCGTCGTCGACGACCATCACTTTGATCGGGTCACTGCCCGGGCTGGTGCCCGCAGTGATGCTTCTTTGCGCAAACGCCATGGGGAACCGCCCAACTCAATACTAGATAAGACCGACTTCCTGAAACTTCGCTTCGACAATTTCTCTGTCGAAAGGTTTCATGATGTACTCATTTGCACCCGCACGGATGGCGCGCGCGATGTGCGCGACGTCATTCTCGGTTGTGCAGAAGACGACAATGGGACTTTCGCCGCCTTCTTCCGCCCGCAGACTGGTCAGGAATTCCAGGCCATCCATGACCGGCATGTTCCAGTCGAGGAGGATTGCATCGGGCATGGTCTTTCTGCATTCGTCAAGCGCCTGCTGGCCGTCCTCGGCTTCCCTGATCTCGAATTCCATATCTTCGAGAATGCGGCGGGCGACCTTTCGGATGACACTCGAGTCATCGACTACTAGGCACTGTTTCATCGGACGTAACTCCAATTAGTCGGCCAGGAGCGGCCCACTTATGCTGCGACCTGGGGCTCGGTGAACATCGAGCCAAGCAGGCGATCGACATCCAGAATGACCATCAGCTGCCCGTCCAGACGGTGCACGCCTCCGGAGATCTCGGCCCAGCGCCGGTCCAGGTTCGACGGATTGGCTTCAGCCGAAGCCTGCGACAACGTCAGAACCTCACCGACGGTGTCGATGACAAGCCCGTAACTTTCGTGCTTGTACTCGATCCCGACGGCCATCATCTGCCCGTCCTTGAGCGGCGGCAGATGCAGGCGCCGGCGCATGTTGATCGCCGTGACGATGCGGCCGCGCAGATTGAGCACGCCAGCCACCTCGGGTGCCGACATCGGCACCCTTGTAACGCTCTCGGGTACGAAAACGTCGTGGACCTGGGAAATCGGCAGGCCGAACAACTGGCCCCCGATCACCACGGTGACATATTGGATCATGTCACTGGCAGCGCCCTGATCATCGGACAGTTTGTGCTCCAGAACACTCATGCTGCAACTCCCATTTCACCGGAGAAGACATCTTTCAGGGCGGCAATCAGGCCCGGACGGTCGAACTTCGCGACATAGTCGTCGAAACCGGCCTGGCGCCCGCGTTCGATCGAGGCCGGCGTCACCATGGACGACAGGGCGAGGATCGGAATGCTGCGGAACCTCGGATCACGGCGCAGCGTTTCACAGAACTCGAAGCCGTTGATCTGCGGCATCTCGATGTCGCTGACGATCGCATGGAACTTGTCGCCGTTTTCCAGAAGTTCGAGGGCCTGCTGCGGACCGATACAGGTGGTCACGTCATATCCTGCCGCCTTCAGAACCGGCGTCAGCATATTGCGGAAGAAGGACGAGTCATCGACGAAGAGAACCTTCTTCGTCAGGGACGCGATGTCCATTTCCTTGCGCATGAACCAGTCCTCGAAGGCCTGCGGCAGATAGAAGCCGAGGTCGATGATTTCCGTTGCGCGTTCCTTGACGATCGCGGACCCCAGAACGCCAGGGCGTTCCGAACCGACTTCGATGTCCATCTTGTCCTCGACAATGTCGACGATCTCGTCGACCACGAGGCCCATGGACCGGCCCGCGTCGGAGAACACCAGCATCGGCTGCGTGCCTTCCGTCTTGTGACGGTCGCCTTCGTTGACATAGACCAGCGGCATCAGCGCGCCGCGGTATTGAACCAGATCGCGGCCGTTGGACCGTTCGATCTTGGAGACTTCGAACTCCTCGAGACGCGTGACCAGCGAAAGCGGCACGGCCTTCGGTTCCGCCGCACCGGCACGGAACAGCAGGAGCGAAATCGAACTCTGACCGGACATCGCCTTGCGTTGCAGATCCTCTTGCTCTTCTTCCTGATTCTCGGCAACCGCGCTGGAAGCGTAGCTTGCCATGGCTCCGGCAATGCCGTTCGGATCGATGATCATGATCACCGAGCCGTCGCCCAGGATGGTGTTGCCCGAGAACATGTCGAGGTTGCGCAGCATGGTCGACATCGGCTTGACCACGATTTCTTCCGTATGGAAGACACCGTCGACAACAACACCGAATGTCTGGCTGCCGACCTGCATGACAACGATGAAGCCGTTGTCGGAGTCGATCGCCTTCTCAACGTCTTCGCCCTCGTAGATGCCCAGCAGCTGGGACATGTGAACCAGGGGCAGCAACTTGTTGCGCAAGCGCAGGACCGGTGTGTCCTTGATCCGCTCGATGCGGTGTTCCGAGTTGGTCTGTACGCGGACCAATTCGACCACGGAAAGCTGCGGGATCGCGAACCGGTCGCCGGCCGCCTCGACGATCAGCGTCGAAACGATGGCCAGGGTCAGCGGGATCTTGATGATGAAACTGGAACCCTTGCCCTGCGTGGAGCGCAGGTCGACGGTGCCGCCGATCAACTCGATGTTGTTGCGCACCACGTCCATGCCGACACCACGGCCGGACACACTGGTCACCTGCGCGGCGGTCGAGAAACCGGCTGCGAAGATGAACTTGTGGATCTGGGCGTCCGTCATCTTGTCGACTTCGGCCTCGGTGGCCAGGCCGCGCTCGACAACCTTGGCCTTCACCCTGTCGACATTGATGCCCGCACCGTCGTCGCGGACCTCGATGATGATATGGCCGCCTTCGTGATACGCGGCAAGGGTGATCGTACCCTTGTCGGCCTTGCCGGCCGCCCGGCGATCTTCAGGACGCTCCAGGCCGTGGTCGGCGGAATTCCGGACCATGTGGGTCAGCGGATCCTTGATCATCTCAAGGACCTGACGATCCAGTTCGGTCTCGGCGCCGATCATTTCCAGTTCGATCGGCTTTTCGAGTTCCTGGCTCAGGTCACGGACAATACGCGGCAGCTTCTGCCAGGCATTGCCGATCGGCTGCATGCGCGTCGCCATGACGCCTTCCTGCAACTCGGCGGTCACATTGGACAGCCGCTGCAGCGGAACCTTGAATTCACTGTCTTCGTGACGGCGCACGATTTCAAGAAGCTGGTTGCGGGTGAGCACAAGCTCGGACACCATCGTCATCAGGTGTTCGAGCGTATCGACCGCGACGCGGATGCTTCCGCCACTCTGGGATTTCTTCTCGCCGTCGCCGCTCGCTTTTTTCTTCTCGGGAGCCTTGGCTTCAACCTTCGGAGCCTCGGGAGCCGGAGCAGGTGCTTCGACTTCAGCAACCGCTTCTTCGGGCTCCGGGGCTTCCGTTACGGCACCTTCGACTTCGCTTTCCGTCTCGCGGAATGCGCGCTCCAGTTCGTCGAGCGATACTTCGCCCGGACGCAGGGGCCGTTCAATCGACTGGTCGGCTTCGTCGCTCTCTTCGGCGGGAGTTTCCTCCTCGGCCGCGGCGTCGGATTCGGCTGTGCCACCGGCCATCGCCTTGTCGGCCTTTGCCGACATGTCTTCGAGATCGCCGATCAGAACGCTGTCGTCACCCGCGGGTTCGTCACCTTCACCGGCTTCAAGTTCACCGAGAATGGCCTTGATCTGATCGATTGACGTCAGAATGAGCGACACGGCTTCCTGCGTAACGGGCGCGCCGTCACGGAACTTGCCCATGAGGGTTTCCGCAGCGTGGGCAATTCCTTCCAGCCGGGGAAGGCCGAGGAAGCCACAGGTGCCCTTGATCGTATGCACCAGACGGAAAACGTTATCTAGTATGGTGGCGTTGTTCGGTTCCTGCTCGAACTTCACGAGCTCAACATCAACAACGTCGAGACTTTCATTGGTCTCGGTAATAAATTCCCTGAGGAGGTCGTCCATGGCCCGCTCTCACCCGACTTGTTACTGGTTCCGCATCCCGTAAAGGATGTCTGGACCGAGAAGTCCATGAGAGCTAGGTTGGCGTCAAACAGTTAAGATACGCTGAAGCCAGCGGTATCTTTTGTCGGCCAATTTTATTCTGTTGGCAGGGCCGTTATTTTTACCAATTCTTCGAGTTTATCTATTGTTAAGACCATACCACTTTCACGAGCAAGCAGCAGTGTGTAAATCGGCTGAACGGAATGCGCATCCACCCGTTCGGGCTCTTCACCGCCCAGAGTTTCCCTCATTCCCAGTGGGATTCGCGGGTTCAGGCCGCTTGCGTGAAGCGTGAATGACGGCGATTGTGGTTCACCTGTCATTTCAACCTTGATCTCTCCGCCACGCGGAACGCACTGATTGGCGATTAAGATAAGATTAAGTAGAAGTTTTACATAGTTCTTCGGCATCAGGTGCCGGGCAAGTTGCCAGTTCAGATCAGATTTTTCATTTTCCATAAAGCCCGTGGCGACGACTTGAGCGTCGCCCAGATCGATCTCGGCGCCGGCGGACCCCGCCGCGCCGAAGGCCAGCCTGGCGAACTGAAGCTTCGCGGATGCCTGACGCGCGCTCTTGCGGATCAGGTCCATCGCGAATTCGCGCATGTCCTCCGAGCCTTCCTCGTCGAGCACCTCAAGCCCGTTGGTGATTGCACCGACCGGGGAGATGATATCGTGACAGACACGACTGGCCACCAGGGCGGCAAGGTCAAGAGAGGACAGCTCTTTGAGTGCGGACATGGTGTTTTTGGGCTCTTTTGAAGATCACGGGAATTGATTCGCAATAGTGTGCGCAAAAGTTACACATCCTCAAAGCCCCTGCCAAGACGAGGTGGCGCGGCAAAGCGTGTCATCCAGATGAAAGTTGGCGCTGCCGCGCCGCCGGCAAGGATCACGGCGGCTTGCGGAGGACAGCGGCTGCCTTGCGCCGCTGCTCCGGTGGATCAAGCAACCTGACCTAGTTCAGGGGAACACAGCCGACGTTTCCGGCGTTTTCGCTGGCAGCCTTCAGGAGATGGCTCTTGTTGACGACAAAAAGGAAACGGTTCACGACCGAATGAAAAAACACGAGCCGGCCGTCAACGACCGCGTAGATGAAGGGATTGCCGGCAGTGGCGAACCCTTCCGACAAGGCATAGCCACCGCAGCCCGCGAAAAGCGGGGCATAGGCTTCCGGATCGCGTTCGAAGGCGGCCTTGTTGCCTTCGTTGACGAAGATCCATTCCGCGCCGCCCCATTTGTATTGATGCTTCCGCTGTCCCTTGCGGGGATAGCCGTCAACAAAAAAGCTGACCGGATCGTGTCCGCCGATGGCGTACCCCGTGATCGGGTCCGGAACGAACGCCTTTTGCCGCGCGCTGACTTTTCCCGCCCAAACACACGTGAGCAGCAGCAAAACTGCGGAAAGACACATCCTTGTCTTTTTTTCAGGCCAGCTTTTCATCGAGTCGGCTTAAGTAAGGTGCACGAGGGCATGCGAATCAGCATGATATCGCGTCAGTTTAGCATTGCGGTCTGACCGTACCGCAACAGCCCGCAATTCCGGACCTGATTATCGGGAGTTTCTTGAATGGCAAAAAGATCCTGGCGCGTTGCGTCGCAGATTTCCGCCGCGTTTTTCATCTTTTGTTTGATTGCCTTCCCGCACCCGTCCTTCGCCCAGGCAAACGGCAACGAACCGATCCCGCCCGGATCGACCTATGGCGAAGATGAAATCGTCAAGACCGGCCACCAGTTTTTCGGGTCCGTTTCCGGAGGTCTCGCGTCGGTGGTCGAAAAGGCCTTTTCCCGCTACGGTGAGCCGAACGGCTACATTCTCGGCGAGGAAGGCTCCGGCGCCTTTGTTGCCGGGGCCCGCTACGGCGAAGGCCACCTCTACACCCGCAATGCCGGCAATCACAAGCTCTACTGGCAAGGCCCCTCCGTCGGATGGGATTTCGGCGCGGACGGCGCCCGGGTGATGATGCTCGTTTACAATCTGCCGACAGTGAATTCGGTCTATCAGCGCTTCGGCGGTGTCAACGGATCGGCTTATCTGGTGGGCGGTGTCGGCATGACCGTGCTGGTGAAGGACGACGTGGTCCTGGTTCCGGTCCGCGCCGGCCTCGGCGCGCGCCTGGGCCTGAATCTGGGATATCTGAAGTTCACCCAGAAACCGACCTGGAACCCTTTCTAGGTCACGGGTTCAACCGGGCGGACACGGGAAGTTGCAATCGTGACAAATGACGAGACTTGGCGCCGGTCCAGGTCTCGTCTATTGATGTCATGTTGGCTTTGAGAGTTGACCGGGAGCCGGATTTGATTGAAGCAGCGATGTATGTGGCACTGGGGTTTTGCACAGCCGGCCTGATCGGCCTGGCGATCCTGCCCGCATTCTATCGCCGGGCTGCCCGCCTCACCGAGGAAGCCCTGCGCGCCGTCAACCCGGCCAGCTATGCGGAAGTCAGAGCCTCACAGGACCAGGAACGCGCGCGGTATGCGGTTGAACTCCGACGCGTGGAGATGCGGCTGGACAAGGAACGCGAGAAAGCGGCGAAGTTCCATCAGGAGACAACGCGGACGCTGACCGAGATCGAAGCTCTCAGGAAGTCCCATCAGGAAAGCATTGCCGAACTTGAAGGCAAGCTGGCCGAACAGGACAGCGACCGCCATGCGGTCGACATGCTGTCGGCGGAAGTCAAGACGCTGAAACAGAAACTCTCGGACACAGAAAAGGCCCTGAGCGAAAGCTGGGCAAGAACATCCGAAGGTCCCGCTGCGGACGAAGAGGCGACCGACGCCAGCCAGGAAGACCCCAATCAGGAAGACGCCGATGGCTGGCTGCCTGCCACCGCAACGATGGAGCTTGCGGCCATCACCGGCCTGGAGGCCGAAGTCGCCACACTCAAGGCAAAGCTTGCGAAATACGAACCTACGGTCGCCGGCGAAATCGAGAGCGCGCTCAATGAAGCGGCAAAGACCCGCCATGCCGAGCTGGAGGCGCAGCTTGTCGATACCGAAGCTCAATATGTGGCCGCCCAGGCGGAAGTGACCCGCTTGTCCCTGGTGCTGGAAGCGTCCAATGTCGCAGACACCGGCTCCGACGAGAGGCTGCAAAAGCAGCTTGAAAAAATGACCGGCGAAATCGCGGCGCAGCGCGCCGAACTCCAGGACCGGGAACGCAAGCTGCGGCGCCTGACTGGACAGATGCAGACACTCCGCAGCGATCTGGCCTCCGCCCCCGAACTGACGGAACTGCGCAAGGACTTCCGCGCCCTCGCCAGGCAATTGGCGCAGGACGGCTCCATTGCGATCAAGCCGGCGGCCGCCTCCCCCGCGCGGCGGACATCCCGGGACGATGCGAACGCCGCACCCGAGGCCGGCCCCCCGCCCCCTGCATCTGCCACCGGCACGCGAACCAACGGCAGCGGCAGCGGCAGCCGCGCCGGGACCGAGCGGGCGCCGGGAGAAACAGGCAAAAGCGCCGGCGGCCCCGCATCTTCCGCAAGGACCGCGGACATCGCCTCGGCAGCCGAAGCGCTTGTCAGCCGCATCGTCGCGTCCAGCCGGGCAAAATCCGGCGATGAGCATGATGGCACCGTGACGCCACCTGCCTCGCCACAGAAGTCCGCTCCCAAGCGCGGTACGGGCACCGCGCCGAAGTCCAAGACGGCCAAGCCGAAAAAGAAGGATGTCGCCTGATCCCGACCGGCAATTCCGCCTGATCGGACGGGTTCCGACAAGACAATGCTGAATGTTGATTGAACGCCACAATTCCATCCTGGAGCTGGCTCGCCAGCTGGGCCGGGTCAGCGTCGACGATCTCGCCAGGCGCTTTGATGTCAGCCCCCAGACCATCCGCAAGGATCTGAACGAATTGTGCGAGCGGCGCCTGCTCGCCAGGACCCATGGCGGCGCGCTCTTGTCTTCGGGCATCGAGAATGTCGGCTACGAGGCGCGCAGGATCATCTCCAGCAGGGAAAAAGCGGATATCGGCGAACAGGTCGCCGGTCTCATTCCCGACAACGCTTCGATCTTCATCAACATCGGCACCACCACCGAGGCCGTCGCCCAGGCCCTGCTGCAACACCGCGGGCTGATGGTGATTACCAACAACATCAACGTCGCCAGTCTGATGCGCGGCTATTCGCAGATCGAGGTCGTCATTGCCGGGGGCGTGCTGCGTCACTCGGACGGCGGCATCGTCGGTGAAGCCGCCGTGGATTTCATGCGCCAGTTCAAGGTCGACTTTGCCGTTATCGGCGCATCCGCGATCGATCCGGACGGCTCCCTGCTCGATTACGACTACCGCGAAGTCAAGGTCACCAAGACGATCATGGACAATGCCCGTCATGTCATTCTGGCCGCCGACAGCACCAAGTTCGAGCGCACGGCCCCGGTGCGGGTCGCGCATCTGTCGCAGATCGACACTTTCGTCACCGATTACTGCCCCAATCCGGATTTTGAGCGCATCGCCGCCGAGGCGGAGGTGGAGCTGATCCAGACCGGCAGGCAGGACGCCGGCGCAGCCGGTGTATGATCAGCGCCACTGTTATGGGGGCAGCCTCCCCTGCTGCTCCGCTCAGGACACCGGGATCGAAAGGTCAGGACATGCGCCTCGAACGTCATCGGCAATGCCGGCAATCTATTCAGGAGAAAGTCTTCCGAAAGCTCTCCTGGGCCGCCATCTTGCTGACAACTCTGATCGCCGTGCCCGCGTGGTCGCAACCCCATTCCGTATCAGGCGTCAATGCGGACGATGCCCTGAACATCCGGGCAGATATCGATCTGACACTGGATGTCGACAGTTCTGATATTGTTGGAACAATTCCGCACGACGCCTCCGATGTCATGGTAACGGGACTCTCGGTGCACATCGGCGACACGCAATGGCGTGAAATCAGGTATGACGGCACCGTGGGATGGGTAAACGCACGTTACCTGACGCCCACCAACATGTTGTTGGAGCGCCCCGAAGCGTTGCAATGCTCAGGTACGGAGCCATTCTGGAACGTCGCAATCGATGAAAACGACAGCACGTTCCTTTCGCAGGACCTGGAAAGCCCGATCGAACTTGACTACTTGCGCCTTGCGCCCGGCATCGGACGCACAGACCTTTGGGCACACTATCTGGACAGCGCTGACGGCGCATATTCCCTGACGGTCGTCGTCCGTTACACCGAAGCATGCTCCGACGAAATGTCAGACCTGACATATGATTTCGAAGCCCTGCTGCTCGGCCTGGATACTGCGGGGGCACCGGCATAAGGGTGCTGCAGCATCGGGCGTTGAGAAAAGACGGATCCGGCTGGCGGTGACGGCGGTCGTCCCAGCGTGCACCCCTGTGGGCAGGGTGTGGCAAGTCTGTTGACAGGTTGTGGAAGGTTTGTGCGGTTCTCAAGGAGAACTGGTACGCCCAACGGGACTCGAACCCGTGTTTCCGCCGTGAAAGGGCGGCGTCCTAGACCGCTAGACGATGGGCGCGCGGTGCATGGAGGCAAGAGCCTCTAGCCAAGGTCCGAGCGTATTAAGGCTGCATGAGCGAAGACGCAAGCGTTATTTTTCATTTTTCCGACGATCGTCCGGGTTTCGCACAGCCGGGTCCGCCGCCGGAAAACAACGCCGCGGAAAAGCTCACGGCTGGCGCGCGACGAAGTCGGTCCGGCCCAGTTGCCTGCCGGTCACCGGATCGAAGCGCAGCAGCGCCGTCTTGCTGCCCTCGCGAACCAGAACCAGCAGCATTCCGTCTTCAAGGCTGGTCTGAACGATCTGCGCATCTGCGCCGACAGAAATGGTTGCCGCGAAGGGTGCGTCGGACGGATCGGCCGAGTTGGTATTGATCTTGTAGACAATTGCTGCAAAGACAGCGATGAAGCCGGCAATCATGACGAGGGACGAGCCGAGCAGCAAGCGCTTCAGTTTCGCCTGGATGCGTTGGGCATCCGGATCAAGCGGCGCCTCACCCGGTCCTTCATCCCGAAAATCAGGTTGTGACATGACAGACAATTCCCTCCAAGATCCGGCCGGACAGGACCAGGATTTCAGTTTAACGGTTGATGCAGCCGATGCCGGAAAGCGGCTGGATGCGGTTCTGGCGGCTCATCTTAAAGCCCTTAGCCGTAACAGGGTTCAGTCTCTGATCAAATCGGGAGACGTCACCGTCGGCGGCGCGAAAGTAGTGGAGCCGAAATACCGGGTCAATGAAGGTGATGAACTCAATCTCACTTTGCCCGAGCCGGAAGATCCCGAACCCAAGGGCGAGGACATTCCCCTGAACGTGGTTTTCGAGGATGACCACCTCATCGTGATCGACAAGCCGGCCGGTCTCGTTGTCCATCCCGGGGCCGGCAACTGGACCGGGACGCTGGTCAATGCCCTGATCCACCATTGCGGTGACACCCTGTCGGGCATCGGCGGGATCAAGCGCCCCGGCATTGTCCACCGGATCGACAAGGACACCTCCGGCCTGCTTGTGATCGCCAAGACGGATCGGACCCACCAGGGCCTGTCCGCGCAGTTTGCCGACCACGGCAGGACCGGCCCGCTTGAACGCGCCTATTCCGCGCTCGTCTGGGGCGCTCCCTCCGGCCTGAAAGGCAGCATCGATGCCAATCTGGCCCGCTCCCACAACAACCGCCAGAAGATGGCGGTGGTCAAGACCAGCGGCCGGACCGCCATCACCCACTGGCAGGTCAAGGAACGCTTTCGCCACACCGGCGAGCCCGACCTTGCCTCGCTGATCGAATGCCGGCTGGAAACGGGCCGCACGCACCAGATTCGCGTGCACATGACCCACATCGGTCATCCACTGATCGGCGATGATGATTACGGCTCCGGTTTCAAGACCAAGATCAACCGCCTAGAAGACCCGTTGAAAAGCCTTATCCGTGACTTCGGAAGGCAGGCCCTCCACGCCGGCCTGCTGGCCTTCGAACACCCTTCGACCGGCGAAACCTTGCGTTTCGAGAGCCCGTATCCCGCTGACTTCGCAAAACTATTATCCGGATTACAAAAATTTTAGGATGCATTTCCGGCTTGCGACCATGCAATCGGCCAATTTCAAACCTATATCTACAATTCATGTGTGCCTGAACGGACACTTATGTGCGTCTATCTTTCCTCCGACATGGCTTGCTTGCGTAAATCTGCGGGGCAGCAGGAGGACAAGGGACGCAAACCTGACAAAAGGGGGTGCATGCCATGGCCCAGAACGTACCGATGCTCACAGCCGGAGAAGGCGGCCTCAGCCGCTATCTGGACGAGATTCGCAAGTTTCCCATGCTGCAGCCGCAGGAAGAGTACATGCTCGCCAAGCGCTACAAGGAGCATGAGGACCCGGCGGCAGCCGAACGCCTGGTGAATTCCCACCTGCGTCTCGTCGCCAAGATCGCAATGGGCTACCGCGGCTACGGCCTGCCGATCGGCGAGGTCGTTTCGGAGGGCAATGTCGGCCTGATGCAGGCGGTCAAGCGCTTCGAGCCGGACAAGGGATTCCGGCTCGCGACCTACGCCATGTGGTGGATCAAGGCCGCGATCCAGGAATACATCCTGCGCTCGTGGTCCCTGGTGAAAATGGGCACCACGGCCAACCAGAAACGCCTGTTCTTCAACCTGCGCCGCCTGAAGGGCAAGATCCAGGCTCTGGACGAGGGCGATCTGAAGCCGGAACACGTTTCGGAAATCGCCACGCGTCTGGGTGTCAGCGAGGAGGAAGTGATCTCCATGAACCGCCGCCTCGGCGGCGATGCCAGCCTGAACGCGCCGGTGCGCGCGGAAGCCGATGCCGGCGAATGGCAGGACTGGCTCGTTGACGAGAGCGAAAGTCAGGAGACCCTGCTCGCCAACCAGGAAGAGCTGGACATGCGGCGCAAGATGCTGAGCGAGGCGATGGACGTCCTCAACGACCGCGAACGGCGCATCTTCCAGGCGAGACGCCTGTCCGAGGATCCGATGACGCTGGAGGATCTCTCCGGAGAATTCGGCGTCAGCCGGGAGCGCGTCCGCCAGATCGAGGTTCGTGCCTTTGAAAAGGTTCAGAAGGCGGTGCGCAACAGCGCCCGCTCGGTCGATCAGCAACCGGCTGCCTGATACCCGCTGGAACCCCACCGACAAAAACGCCGGAGCTGCTGCCCCGGCGTTTTTTTTGATTAAGACCTTGTTGCAGCGGCCCACAGTCTGCGGACCGGTATCAGCAGCCCAGTGTCAGCGGACCAGTGTCAGCGGATTTCGACCGCGTAGGTCTCCACCGGAACCACCTTGCCGATCAGGCCGGCTTCGGCCATGAATTCCGCGAAGCGCTTGTAGCGGCCTGCATCCAGAGCGGCCGGACGTTTGGCGAAACGCGGCAGCGTATCGCTCCAGGCGCGCTTGTTGAGTTCGTCATCGAGATGCGGATAGGCCTCGATGAACGCCTCCCAGGCCTCGTCGGGGTGGTTGGTCAGATAAATCGTCGCCGCTTCCACCGCGGCAAGAAAGCTGACGAAGCGCGGGTCCTCGGTCTTTTCGTTGTTGACCACATAGATCAGCTCGTCAAAGACCGGAACGCCGTTTTCCTCCGGGTAGAAGGCGGTGCCTTCCTTGCCCTCGATTTCGATCTGGGTCAGCTCGAAATTGCGGTAGGCGCCGATCACGGCATCGACCTGGCCGGACAGCAGCGACCCGGACAGCGCGAAATTGACATTGACCAGCTCGACGTTGTCGATCGACAGATCCACCGAGCGCAGCATCTGGCCCAGCATGGCGTCCTCGAACCCGGACACGGAAAACCCGACGGTTTTTCCCTTGAGATCCGCCAGGGTCCTGATCGGGCCGTCCTTCAGCACGATCAGCGAATTGAGGGGCGTCTCCACCAGGGTCCCGATCCGTGTCAGCGGCAGCTCTTCCTCGATCTGGGCATGAAGCGTCGGCTGATAGGAAACGGCGATATCGCCGCGTCCTGCCGCCACAAGCTTGGGCGGCATGGCCGGATCGGCCGGCTCGATGATTTCAACTTCAAGGCCCTCGGCTTCGAAGAAGCCTTTCGTCTGCGCCGTGATCAGCGGCGCATGATCCGGATTGATGAACCAGTCCAGCAGCAGGGTCAGCTTTTCGCCGGCCTGTGCCGGTGCGGATGCGAGCAGGCCCGCGGTCAGGGCAATGAACAGAAGTTGTTTTCTCATTCGGATTCTCCGTTGTGGCAGCCTGAACTTCAGCTCACAGGCTGCCAGGGCACTAAAAACTGGGTGAGTCGATTCACGGCGAAACGCATGATCAGCACCATCGCCGCCAGCAGGATCAGGGCGGCGAACATTAGATCCGCCTGCATTCGGTTGCTGCTTTGAAGCATGATGAAAGCGAGGCCGCCCTTGGCACCGGCCCACTCGCCGATGATGGCGCCCATGGGTGCAAACACCGCGGCCACCCGCAATCCGGACGCGAAGGCCGGCAGACCGGCCGGCAGGCGGAACAGCCACAATTCGCGCAGCCGCGACAGCCGGTAGAGCCTGGCCAGGTCACACAGGCCCTGGTCAAGCCGTTGCAGGCCGTCAAAAAAGGTCGATGTCACGGTGAAGAAGATCACCAGAATGACCACCACGATCTTGGAGGCAAGACCGAACCCGAGCCACAGCACCAGGATCGGCGCGATGGCAAAGACGGGCAAGGCCTGAGTGACGAGAATGGGGGGCATCGCCAGCCTTGCAGCGGCCGGAAACAGCCATAGCAGAACGGAAAGCGCGGCACCGGCCGCGGCACCGAGCACAAAGCCGAGCACCGTTTCATAGGCCGTGATGCCCGCATGGCTCAGCAGGAAGCCGGCATTTCCGGCGAAGGCCTCGAACACCCGGACCGGCCCCGGCAGAATATAGTGCTGGGTGTCGAACACCACCACGATCGCCGCCCAGACGCCCACCGCGAGAGCGATGCCCAGCAGCGACCTGATCAGCGATGTCAGGAAGGATATCATGCGGGGCAATCCCCGCTCTGCCGCCCCAACGGGGTCGGGCTGGCCGGGACCGGCATGAACGACGATGACACCTGCCGCGTTGGCAGACAAATACACATAGGATCTCCCGTCTTCGGACACGCCGAAAATGACATTGGAGATCCGGGAAAGGCTAAGGTTTCCGTCCCTTCGCCGGCATGACCCGGATCAGGTTCTAAGGGTTCGGCTGTTCGCCATCTCAGTTCCGGAAACCGGAACACCCCTCGGACCAGGACGGACCATGCCCTCTAGGACGGCAAAAGGCAAGACACTGCGCACCGCTTTTTAAGCAGAACGACTTGCAGGCAAAAGACATCGACGACATGCCGCCAGGGCTGAGGCAATCGCATCAGTTGCCGACAATGGGTGGCGGTCAGCCGGCCTGCCAGGCGGAGATCGCCTGTTCGACCGCTTCCGATCCGGGCGTGCCCTTTTCCAGGGTCAGAATGCCCCTCTTGCCGTTTTCATAGAGCATCGGAATGTCGATCCAGCCGCGTTCGCGCAGCAAGGCCAGATTGCGCTGCTGTTCGTTCGGAAGGCTCGACAGCGCGATCCAGAAGAACCCGGGCGACACCTTGACGGATGCCCCGATGAGGGCATCGCCGCGTGCCTCCTCGGTCGGTTTCATCACCAGACCGGGCACATTGACGACATCGCCCGCGGCAAAGCTCTCCGGGAATTCGTATTTTATCTCGACGAGGTGGCTTGCCGGCAGCGAATTGTCGTCATTCGGCTTGATGCGGATTTCCACCTTCACATCCCGTTCCGGAATCTCGACGGCCGCACTCAGAACAGCCTGGGCCTGGCCGTCGAGATTGGTTTCCTCCTCGACATTCCAGACCACGGCTCCCTGCGCCGCGGTTCCCGCACCACCGGTCTCCTCGCCTTCCTCGTAGAGGATCGAGCGCTGCACGCTGTCTTCAGCAACAACGGCCGGATCCGAAGGTGCGCTGTCTTCCGGTGAAATGGCGGCCAGATTGTCTTCGGGAACAGGCACCGGTGTCTCTTCCGGTGCCGTGGGCACGCGATCGTTCTCGGCCGTAGTCACGATGGACGGCTGCTCGGGATCGGGCGCCTCGGTCTGGGGGGTGATCGTCGTTGTGGTGACAGTGCGGGCATCCGGCGCCACGACATCGGCGCCATCACCGTCATTCAGCAGCCGGTCTGCGATTTTCGAGGTATCCTCGTCGGCAGCGGCTTCAGGCTCGGCTGACTCAACCACGACAGGCTCCGGCTGGGCATCCGGCACGCTTTGCGTCTCTGCGGTCTGCGTCTGGCCGGCGCCATCGGCGGTCTGGTCATTCGACCCGAGGAAGAAGTATCCCGCCCCGGCGGCAAGCAATAGCGCCAGAACGCCGGCGGCCGCAATCGGCACAATCCGGTTCGTGGCGCCGACACCCCGCAAGGCCTCCGAGGCACTCGGCTTCGACCGCTTGTCCCGACCGTTCCTGAAGGGTGCGTTTTCCGGCGCGGCCTGGTTCCCGTTACCTTCTTCCGTCCGCCGCTCCCGGCCTGTGTCCGTGTCCGGTGCAGGTTCGAACAGGCCGTCATCGGACGCCGTCTGCGTGTTGAAAGCAGGGTCCTGCCGCCCGGAAGCCGGGTCGGCGACGATCGGGTCGGCGGCAATCGGGTCGGCAGCGTCCCTGGCGCCTTGTACCGCCTGACCGGCGGCAGATCCGAGTGCCCCGGCTTCCGTCAGTGTTTCCTGCAGCGGCGACGGGATTTCGGTCGCCGCGGGTTCCACCACCGGGGCCTCGTCAAGCGGCGCGGCTGCCGGGTGCGTTTCGGTTGCGACCGGCCCGTTTTCCGGGGCTGAAACATGTGCCGTTGCCGCCGGTTGCGAAACCGGGGCCGATGGCGGTGCCGGAGGCGCGGCCTTCGCGGCAGGCGTATTCAGGCCAAGGCTCTCGCGCGCGGCCTCGGCCTCGACCTTCCGGATGGCTTCTTCCAGGCGCAACTGCTCGGCCGTGATTTCGGATGGCGCCAGCGGAGGCTCATAGGCTTTCAGCTGATTGACAATGGCATTGCGCGCGCGGCTGTAGACGCTGCGGCGCGCGGCACCATTGTTTTCAGGCAAAGACGCGATCGTTTTCTTCAGTATCGAATAGTAATCAGCCATCTTCCCGCCTACCGGCCGACTGCAAGGATCTGTTTGCGGCCCGAGGATCCGTCTCAGGCTTATAACAAGTTTTTAATGTGCGGCGCCAATTCTTCGGCAGATGCACACCGCCAGCTTTCCTTACAGCACTCTTTTTCAACCATAAATCCGAACGAACGGCACACGAGAGCGGGCCGCCGGCCCGGTGAAAACACGCCGGGGTGATTCGCGGCGCGTTTTCATGGACCTCAATAGTGTGCTTTTAACGCCACTGATCTCAATCCTGGAAGGGATTCTGCACAAGAATTGTGTCATCCCGCTCCGGACTGGTCGACAACAGGGCCACCGGAGCCCCGATCAGCTCTTCCACATGACGCACGTATTTGATCGCCTGGGCCGGCAGATCCGCCCAGGTCCGGGCCCCTTCGGTGGATTCCTTCCAGCCCGACAGCGTCTCGTAAATCGGCTTGACGCGCTCCTGAGCCCCCTGGGACGCCGGAAGATAATCGATCCGTTCGCCATCGAGTTCATAGGCGATGCAGATCTTGATCTCGTCGAGACCGTCCAGAACGTCCAGCTTGGTCAGCGCGATGCCGTTGATGCCGGAGGTGCAGACCGTCTGGCGCACAAGCACCGCGTCGAACCAGCCGCAGCGCCGGCGGCGCCCGGTGACCGTGCCGAATTCGTGACCGCGGGTTCCAAGAAACTCGCCGACTTCGTTGTGCTGTTCGGTCGGAAACGGACCTTCGCCGACGCGCGTCGTGTAGGCCTTGGTGATGCCGAGAACATAGTTGATCGATCCCGGCCCCAGGCCGCAACCGGCAGCCGCCTGCCCGGCAACCGTGTTGGAGGAGGTCACGAACGGATAGGTTCCGTGGTCGATGTCCAGCAGCGCGCCCTGAGCGCCCTCGAACAGGATGCGCTTGCCCTGACGGCGCAAGTCGTCCAGCAGGTACCAGACCTTGTCCATGTAGGGCAGAACCTTGCCGGCGATGCTGGCCAGTTCGTCGTAGATCGCCTGAGCGGAGATCTCTTCCTGGCCAAGCCCGCGGCGCAGGGCATTGTGATGGGTCAGAAGACGGTCGATCTTGGCGGGCAGCGTGGTCAGGTTCTTCAGATCCATGAGCCGGATCGCCCGGCGCCCGACCTTGTCCTCGTAAGCCGGGCCGATGCCCCGCTTTGTCGTGCCGATCCGTGTCCCGGTGTTCGAGTTTTCACGGAGCGCGTCGAGTTCGCGGTGCAGCGAAAGGATGAGCGTCACGTTCTCCGCCACGCGCAGGTTCTCGGGAGTGACCACGACACCCTGCTGGCTCAGGCGCTCGACTTCTTCTGCCAGCGCATGCGGATCCAGCACCACACCATTGCCGATCACCGAGAGCTTGCCCTCGCGGGCCACCCCGGACGGCAACAGCGACAGCTTGTAGCTGACCCCGTCGATCACCAGCGTGTGGCCGGCGTTGTGTCCGCCCTGGAACCTTACGATGACATCGGCCTGTTCCGACAACCAGTCGACAATCTTGCCCTTGCCTTCGTCACCCCATTGCGAACCGACAACAACCACATTCGCCATCTAGACTTTGCTCTCCTGAAGCAGCTTCTCTGCATCCCCTGAACGGATTCGGGATGTCAATATGATACGTCCCCGGCAAGGGCATCCCGCGTTCGCTCGAAAGCGGACCGGATGCTCTACCATTTTTGGATCGATCAATGTCTGGATGACCAATAGCGTCCGGCTGGTTATCCGTTGATCTAGCGACCGGGGCAAACGGCGCGGACTATAGACAGGTTTCGCTGAGCGCGCGAGTCTCCGAAAGGAAATTTCGCGCCCCTCCGGCCGCTTTTTCAGACCTCGTTCAATCAGGGCAGTTTGGCTTTTTTGGGGTCGGCGAAAAAGCTGCGCAAAAGGTGAGGTCCGCTGCGTCACGCAAGACCCATCAGCCCGATTGTGAAGACTGCTTCGCCATGGCTCGCTTTTCGGGTATTCCGCCGCCGGCCCGCGTGATAGGCCGGACCGGGACACACAAGCAGAAAGACTGTCGGAATGCCCTTGCGCAACTGGATCATGCTGGCCGTTCTCGGCGCCATATGGGGCGGGGCGTTCCTGTTCGCCAAGGTTGCCGTCGCCGAAATACCGCCGTTGGTGCTGGTGTTCCTGCGGGTCGCGATCGCCTGTTGCGTTCTGCTGGCCGTGCTCTGGCATCAACGGCTGCTGCACCATCTGGAACCGCGCCTGGCGGTGCCGTTCCTGATCATGGGTTTCCTGAACAACGCCGTTCCGTTCTCGCTTCTGTTTGCCGGACAGACGGTGATCGGCGCCGGGCTCGCATCGATCCTGAACGCGACCACGCCGATCTTCACGGTCATTGTCGCCAGCCTGCTGGTCAAGCAGGAAGAATTGCGCGCTCATCGGATCGCCGGGGTTGCCCTGGGTGTTGCCGGTGTCGCCATCATGTTGTGGAGCAGCCTGACAGGGCTGGCCACCGACCCGGTCTGGGCGCAGATGTGCTGCCTGGGCGCAGCCATGTCTTATGCCTGTGCCGCGACTTTTGCCAGACGCTTCAGGTCGCTGCCGCCCCAGGTCGCCGCAACGGGCCAGCTCATGGGCTCCAGCACCCTCATGCTGCCGGTCGCGCTGGTCTTTGCCGGCGGCTGGATGCCCGCGGACGCCGGTCTGACCACGTGGCTCAATGTTGTCGCGCTCGGCGTGCTGGGAACCGCGATTGCCTATCTGATCTATTTCCGTTTGCTCGCGGAGGCCGGGGCGACCAACGCTTCTCTGGTCACGTTGCTGGTTCCCGCGAGCGCGCTCCTGCTGGGCTGGCTGGTTCTGGGGGAAAGTCTCGGTCCGCTCCAGCTGGGTGGTTTCGCCGTGCTTTTGTGCGGACTGATCGTTCTGGACGGCAGGATCCTGCGGCGCAAGTCAGCCACACCGGGCCAGTGAGGCGACCGGCGGCGCAAGAGCGCCGCCGGGTTTCCGTCGGGCAAAGTCAGAACTTCAGCAACTTGACCTGTTTGACATGCGAAACCGCCTCCAGGCGGCTCATGACGTCCCGCGACACTTCGCCGTCCACTTCGACAAGACAGATGGCGTCGTCTCCCGCCGCCAGCCGGCCAAGGTGGAAAGTGGCGATATTGACGCCGCTGTTGCCGAGTTCCATGCCGAGCTGACCGATGAAGCCCGGCTTGTCTTCATTGGTGATATAGAGCATGTGCGGCCCGAGTTCGGCTTCCATGTTGATACCCTTCACCTGAATGATGCGCGGTTTGCCGTCACCGAACACCGTCCCGGCGACCGAACGTTCCTGACGCTCGGTGATCACGCTCAGGCGCATATAGGTTTCATAGGCGCCCTGCTTCTCGCGCCGAAGCTCCTCGACCTTGATGCCCCGTTCCTTGGCCAGGATCGGTGCGGACACCATGTTGACCGTCTGCAGGAGCGGCGTCAGCAGCCCGGTCAGGGCGGCGGCGGTGAGCGCCTGAACGTTCATTGCCGCAACCGCACCGGCATATTCCAGCCGAACGCCCTCGATACCCGTTTCGGTCAATTGCCCGGCAAACGATCCGAGTTGCTCGGCCAGGCGCACAAAGGGCGCCAGCTTGGGGGCTTCCTCGGCGGAAATCGACGGCATGTTGAGCGCGTTGCGCACCGCGCCCTGAAGAAGGTAGTCGCACATCTGCTCGGCAACCTGCAGCGCGACATTCTCCTGGGCTTCCGTCGTCGACGCGCCCAGGTGCGGCGTGCACACGAAATTGGGCGCACCGAACAGCGCGTTGTCCTTTGCGGGTTCCTCGGCGAACACGTCGAAAGCAGCACCGGCCAGCGTGCCCGCGTCGAGCGCGGCCCGCACGGCCTCCTCATCGGCCAGCCCGCCGCGCGCGCAATTGATCAGGAACGCGCCCCTGCGCATTTTCGCGAGGGCGTCCGCGTCGATGATATGCCGCGTCTTGTCGGTCAGCGGCGTGTGCAGGGTGATGAAATCCGACCGGCCCAGAAGCCCGTCCAGTTCCACTTTTTCGACACCCAGTTCGACCGCCCGTTCCGGCGTCAGGAACGGATCATAGGCGATCACCTTCATCTTCAGGCCGATCGCCCGTGCGGCAACGATCGAACCGATATTGCCGCAGCCAACCAGTCCGAGGGTCTTGCCGGTCAGTTCCCGGCCCATGAAGCGGGACTTTTCCCACTTGCCGGCCTGGGTCGAGGCATCCGCAGCCGGGATCTGCCGGGCCACCGCCATCATCATGGAGATCGCGTGTTCCGCCGTCGTGATCGCATTGCCGAAAGGCGTGTTCATGACAATGATGCCACGGGCCGTCGCCTTCTGGATATCGACGTTGTCGACGCCGATGCCCGCCCGGCCGATCACCTTGAGGTTTTCCGCCGCCGCAATGACCTTTTCGGTCACCTTGGTGGCGGAGCGGATCGCAAGACCGTCATAACGGCCGATGATCTCCAGAAGTTTTTCCTTGTCCTTGCCGACATCGGGCAGGAAATCCACATCCACGCCGCGATCCTTGAAGATCTGAACGGCAGCGTCGGACAATTTGTCTGAAATCAAAACCTTGGGAGCCATGTGAGCTTCTCCTTGAACAGGGAACACGTCCGGGCAGCGCACCGCCCGGAAAGATCTTCACGTTTGGAGAAAAACTCAGGCGGCGTGAGCCAGTTTCGCTTTTTCGCTCTGGTAGGCCCAGTCGAGCCAGGCCGTCAGCGCGGCGATGTCCGAGGTCTCGATGGTCGCTCCGGCCCAGATCCTGAGACCGGACGGCGCATCCCGGTAGGCGCCGATGTCATGGGCGACACCTTCGCCGTCCAGCGTGCTGACGATGCCCTTGGCAAAGGCGGCCTGCGCATCGGCGGCGAGCGCCTGGACTTCCGGATCGGTCACCTTGAGACAGACGGACGTGTTGGATCGTGTCGCCGGATCGGCGGCAAGAAAGTCCACCCATCCCGTGGCAGCAACCCAATCGGCCAGAACCTTGAGATTGGCATCGGCCCGCCCGCGCAAGGCCTCGAGGCCGCCGAGACCGTCCGCCCATTTCAGTGCATCGAGATAGTCTTCCACGCACAGCATGGAGGGCGTGTTGATGGTCTCGCCCTTGAAGATGCCCTCGATCAGCTTGCCGCCCTTGGTCAGGCGGAAGATCTTCGGCAGCGGCCAGGCCGGCGTGTGGCTCTCCAGCCGGTCGACGGCACGCGGGCTCAGGATCAGCACGCCATGGGCCGCCTCCCCGCCGAGCACTTTCTGCCAGGAAAAAGTGACCACATCGAGCTTGTCGAAGGGGAGGTCCTGCGCGAAGGCCGCCGACGTCGCGTCGCAGATGGTCAGGCCGTCCCGGTCCGCCGGGATCCAGTCGCCGTCCGGCACCCGCACGCCGGATGTGGTGCCGTTCCAGGTGAAGACCACATCGTTGGAAAAGTCGGCGGCGGACAGGTCGGGAAGCTGGCCGTAAGGCGCCTCCAGGGTCCGGGCATTGTCCAGCCTGAGCTGCTTGATCACATCCGTGACCCAGCCGGAGCCGAAGCTTTCCCAGGCCAGCATGTCGACGCCGCGCGCACCGAGCAGTGACCAGAGCGCCATCTCGACGGCGCCCGTATCGGAGGCCGGAACGATGCCGATCCGGTAACCTTCGGGCACCTGCAGCACCTTGCGGGTCAGCGCGATGGCTTCGGCGAGTTTCGCCTTGCCCGGCTTGGCGCGGTGGGACCGGCCAAGCGGCGCGTCGCCAAGCTGGTCGAGCGACCAGCCGGGACGTTTGGCACAGGGACCGGACGAAAAATTGGGATTGGCCGGACGCACGTCCGGCTTGACGGTAAGCTTGGTCATATCAGTCTACCCTTTCAGATAGGAGCCCCTCGTTGGGGAGGGGTGGCCCACCTATGGGGATAAGACGATAGCGACCCGGGGTCAATTCAATTCACGAATGAGGGCTGCGCGCGAGACCGGCTTCCGCATCTCCGGGAACCGCGCGCGCCTCCCGAAGGATTGCCGCTCGTCTCTCGGCGGCCACGGCGGTGCCGGCCCGGACACAAAAGAGGCCGGTCAGACGACCGGCCTCTTGAAGACTTCTGATCGGTGGATCAGAAGTTGCTCGTGATCGGGCCCTGCGGCTCGTAGTAGACCGGACCCGATGCCGGTGCACTGGTACTGCCGAAGCTGTAGCGCACACCGAGGCGGATTTCGTGAGCGGTCAGGTCTTCCCACTTGACGCGGGTCTCACCGGTGCCGGCATCATGCAGTTTCACGGTCGCGGCATCGCCGAGATCGCGGTACTGGTAGCCCGCATCAAGCGCCCAGTTGTCGGTCACCGCATAGGACGCACCGGCCATCAGGGCCCAGGCGAAATTCCATTCGCTGTTCTTGCCGTCATAGTTGGTGCGGCCGCCACCACCCGGGTTGATCGAGTAGGTGCTGTTGGTGGTCACGTAGGACGCGCCGATACCCGCGCCGACATAAGGCGTGATCTTGTGCCAGGTGCCCAGATCGACATAGCCGTTCAGCATCATGGTCCAGACGTTCGATGTCTGTGGCTTCTGTCGAGAAGCCGCCGGCGCAGGTGCCGCAGACCGCATAGCCCTTGGCCTGAGCGGCGGTCTCGTAGTCCAGCGTCACATCCGTGCGGAAATAGTCGTTGAACTTGTAGCCGACACCCACGCCGATCATCCAGGCGTTGTCCATCGACTCGCGCTGAAAGCGCAGGTCGCCGATCACAGGGTCGTTAAAGCTTCCGCTCGGATCATTGTAAAACTTGTAACCGATGTCGCCGCGCAGGTACCACCCGCCGACCGCCGGAATTTCCGGCACGTGCTCGATAACCGGAGTTGGCAAGTCCGCAGCGAAGCCCGCAGTGGAAAGCACAACAGCAAACCCGGTCAAAGACAAACGCTTGATGAAATTGTCCATGTCCTCGTCCTCTTCCAGTGAGCGTCCGCCTCATCTATTATTCGGACACATCAAACTTGAAAGCATACTGAGGCGAATTCATTAATTGTGCCTTAACTCTGTTAATTAACCGCGTTTTTTTACCTTAAGAAAACCTTAATGGCAGCAAGCCTTGCTTACAAATGAAGACCTTGGTTTCCGTCAAGGAACAGATCCACCTGCCGAGAACCCCGGTCAGGACAGGATGAAACAGATACTGATCACCGCTGCGCCGGTCACGGACCAATTTGGCAGGAGACTGCGCAGCATCGTCGAACAGGCCCGGATCGACGTGTATCCGGCAGGCGTTTCAGTTCGGTTCATTGACGACCATGACGCCGGATTTCAAATCCCGAGCACTCTTTCAAAAGCCGGATCAGGAAGGATAAATTGCAAAAAGTCCGGCGTGCCCGAAAACCAGGCATCGACGCATTGAAACGGGAGAGGCCGTGCAGACTCCCCCGCTCTTGAGCTCATGGCGCGACATGAACGCTCTGCACGCCGTTTTTCTCTCGAATGCCGTCGCGAATGACGGCTTTGACGAGCGCAAACGCCATCAACACCATCACCAGGCTGAACGGCAAGGCTCCGATCACCATGGCGGTCTTGATCGCGCCAAGGCCTCCAACGATCAACAGCCCGCCAACCACCAGACTGAGGGCGGAGCCCCAGAAGATGATATGCGGACGTCCGCTTGGATTTTCTGCACCTGCCGCATTGATCGTGTTGACGATGAGGATTGCGGAATCTGCCGTCGTCACCAGGTAGGTCAGCAACAGCACGACAACGATCATCGCCATCAGCCAGGCAACACCGCCTGACAGGATCAGGTCCAGCATTACGAAGAGCTGACTTTCCTGCCCAGCACTCGAAATCGCGTCGCCTGCAGATCCGTTCAGGGTCAGGTCAATCGCGGTCCCGCCCACGACCGTGAACCAGACGAAACACATCAGCGACGGAACGACAATCGAGCCGACAATGTATTCGCGCAACGATCTGCCGCGTGAAATTCGGGCAAGAAAAACCCCGACAAACGGTGCGAAGGCAATCCACCAGGCCCAGTAGAACACTGACCAGCCGCCTTGCCAGGCGGCAAGTGCGTCGCCGGTTTCGGTTCCATCCGGACGCCAGACGGTGACAAGAAGTTGAGGCAGTGAGATCACGTAGTCGATCAGACCGCTCAGCAGCGCGTTCATACCGAAGAAAGTCGACCCGAAAAGCAGGAAGAACGCGAGCAGAAAGAAACTCAGCCCCATATTCAGGTTGGACAGCCATTTGATGCCTTTTCCGACGCCTGACAAGGCGGACAACGTCGAGGCCCCCATGATGACAAGCAGCGCAAGGATGACGCCTGCTGCGGTCGGCTTGCCGTCAGGCTGGATGATCCAGTCACCAAGTCCGATCCGGCTGAGACCGGACACGAATTGCTCCACGCCAAACCCGAGGGTCTGCGCGACGCCCAGGATTGTCGCGACGACTGCAACAACATCGACCACGTGGCCGATGGTTCCTGAAAGGCGTTCCCCGAAAATGGGTGTCAGACCGGAGCGAATGGTAAGCGGCAGGTTCCGCCGATACGAGAAGTAGGCAAGCGAAAGCCCGACCAGGGCATAGCATGCCCAGGCCGAAAAGCCCCAATGCAGGAATGACCAGACGTAGGCGGGCGTGACATTGTTTGCCGAAAATCCTTCCGCTTCACCCAGGATCACATTTGGATTGGTGGCGAAGTGATACATCGGCTCCGCCGTTGCAAAGGTCAGCATGCCGATGCCGATCCCTGCTCCGAACATCATCGAGAACCAGGAAAAATTCGAAAACTCCGGCTTGTCCCCGACTTGCCCGAGTTTCAACTTTCCTGTGCTCGGTATCAGCGCCAGGATGAAACAAAGAACAAGAAAGAAGGCAACGGTATAGACGTACCAGCTGGCAAAATTCTTGAGCAGCAGGCCGTTGAGCGCATTGAGAACGGCAGCCGCATTTTCCGGCACGGAAATCGCCCAGACAATCAGTGCACTGACCAGCACCTTGGATGTAATCGCGACATTCTTGCTGAAGCCCGAGTAAAATCCGCTGTCCGCGGTTTCGATGGACAGGTGCATCAAAGGGGGTTTCTTCGCCATGGTTCTTCCCATATGGCTGGTAAGCACGAGACAAACAGGATCCGTTGCCCCCCGCAGGGAGTTGCCGGCTGTCTCGTGTCGTTGGGAAGGCGCGCGTTTTCTGATGTTCTGATGCACGCCCGCAGGGGTCGGGGCGGACCGCCCTCCAGCGATCCGTCCCGCTCAAATATCAACTTGGCAAATATTCATCGCTCCAGGAAACACTGAGATCTCCGGATTTGAGCATGGTCTCAATGGCCTGATCCGCGTAGCCGAGTTCCTTGAGAATGACGCGGGTCGACGCCCCGAACTTTTCCGCCGGAGACACGGAACAGACCTTGCCTCTCACCGTGCGCACCGCGTACGGGTCCAGTTGTGTGATCTCGTGCCCGCTGGGATGATCGGGGTAGATCGAGAAGGAAAAACTTCCGTTTTCAACGCCCGACGTCCCATCGGCGATGCGTGAATTTTCAGCGCGCAATGCATCGATGTTGTCGCAGATCGCGACACCGATATCGGCAGCGCGCAGCCGCTCGACCCACTCGGTTGCCGGGAATGTCTGGAACGCGGTCGCAAGATAGGCGGCGCGCTCTTCCGCCGGCACGTCCGGCAGGTCCTCCATGCCCTCGACATTGCGGAACCGGGGCAAGTCGCTCTCATAAGCACTGAGCAGCACATAGACACCCGATGCCGTGCTGTAGAAACGGCTCAGGTCATCATGACCATTGGCTTCCGGACCCGACGGCTCGTCAAACAGACCCCGGCCGCGGTAATCGTAGCAGTACGGGATCTGCAGCAACCCGCTGTTGGCCGCGAGCGACGTGCGCCCGCGCCCGATCCGGCCGAAACGGTGCTTCTGGTAAAGTGCGGTCGCCACGGCAAGCGCTCCACCGAAGCCGCACATCACATCGATGGTGCCGACATGCGCGTGCTCTTCCGGCGTATCCATGGCACCGCCGAAGCGCAGCATGATGCCGGTGATCGCCTGGACCAGATCGTCATAGCCGATGTAGTCCGTGCGTGTGCCACGCTGAACGCCACTGAAGCAATCCAGCTTGCAGAACAGCGCATTGGGGTTCAGCTTGCGCAGACGCTCCGCATCGAGCCCCACCCGTTTGATCTGTGTGTCCGGCGCGTTCCAGACGATGACGTCCACGGATTTCACGATATCCTCGAACACCTTGCGGCCGTGTTCCGCCTTGATGTCCGCCAGGATCGACCGTTTGCCGCGCATTTGCGACATGCCGTAGACCACGGTGTTCCAGCTGTCGTAGAGCGGCTTGGACGGGTCCAGCTTGATCACTTCCGCACCGAAGCGGCTCAGATAGCTTGCAGAGTGCGGGCCGGCGATCACATTGCAAAGATCGAGGACCTTGACCCCCGATAGCCAGGCTTCCTGGGCGGTATCCTCGGAGGGCTCGGGAATCTCTGTCCGGAGCTTCTTGAGGATCTTCAGCGCCTCATCGAATTCGATCCAGCGGCGCGGTTCGGGCCGCAGGGCCTCCTCGCCGCTTTCTTCCATCCAGACGACCGGCCCGGGCTGGGTCATGTCGCCATAGACCGGGTCCCACACGTCGATCATCAGGCCGGAGGTTTCCGCATACTCGTCATGGATCCACTCCTGCAGCCAGCGCTGCGGAGCTCCCGGGATGCCGCAGCGGCCGAACAGCTTCTTCCATTCATGGGATGTACGGGTGATGAAGACCTCTTTCATCCGCGCGGCAATCTTGTCGGCCCATTCCTTCGGCATGGGATAGACACCAAGCGAGGTATCGCTGCTCCACTCGGCGTAAGGCTTGTAGGTATCGTCTTCCTCCGTCAGGCCTTCCTCGACGAACTCGTCGTAGAGGTTGAGCACTTCAAGGCAGCGGCGCGCGTGATGCTTGTGGCTCGGGCAGACGACGTAGAACATGCGGCCGTCCTTGCACATGTAGCTGCGGAAGAACGGATCGAGGAGTTCCTGCAGATCCTCGTAGCTGACGTTCATCGGCAGACCTTCGATGCGCCGGCGCTCGATCTCGATCTCGCGCTGCGTCAGATAGCGCGCGGGCATCTCGTTGATCTTGATCGAATTGTAGCAGAGCCCCTCCATCACGGCAGCGGCCAGAGGCACCTCGATCTGATCGCCAAGGCCCGTTACCTGCCGCGACTGGAGCGCCAGAACCACCGAGGAGGCCGCGATCTGGGAGGCATAGGCCGAAGACAGAGGCAGGGGGGAAAAGGACGGATTGAGCCCCATGAGAACCCGGTTCAGCCCCATATCGGTAAACACACCCAACGTCGCCGACACGATGCTTTCGAAGGCCCGCAATTCGCGGCGCTGTTCGTCATTGGAGGCAAATCCGGGGATCGACAGGGTGATCAGTTCCGGACGATCCTGGCGCATCGCCGCAAAATCGATGCCCAGCTTCGCAAGCTTGCCCGGCCGGAAGTTCTCGATGACAATGTCCGCTTCGGCGCATAGCGCAAGGGCTTTTTCCAGGCCGTCATCGGACTTGAGGTCGAGGTTGACGATCACCTTGTTGCGGTTCAGCGTCGCATTGGCCGGACTGTCCCACATTGCCCCTGCCGGCGGATCGATATGGACAACTGTCGCCCCGAGGTCGCCCAGCAGCATCGCAACCGCCGGCCCGGCAATATACTGCCCGAAATCGACGACCTTGACCCCTGTCAGAGGTAGGTTTGAAAAGGAACGGGTCATTTTTTCTCCAGAAAAACGAACGGGCTCATGCCCTGTTGCTCTGCGTCTTCAAGGCATCCTGCGACCGGTCGGCCAGGATCCAGCCGGCGGCTTTCTCGGCAATCATCAACGTCGGTGAATTGGTGTTTCCGCTGGTGATTTCCGGCATGATACTGGCATCCACCACACGCAGGCCGGCCACGCCTTTCAGGCGCAAGTGCGGATCGAGAACTGCGTCCGGATCATCCTCCCGGCCCATCTTGACGGTGCCCACGGGATGGAAAATCGTATTGGCGATGTCGCCTGCAAGCTTGGCAAGATCCTCGTCACTCCGGAACTGCACACCAGGCTTGAATTCCTCCGGCTGATAAGCCTTCAGGGCGTCCTGGGACATGATTTCGCGCACCTGCCGCAAGCTGTCTGCCGCGATCTTCCGGTCTTCTTCCGTTGCAAGGTAATTCGGTGAAATCTTCGGCGCGTCCCGGAAATCCGCCGAGCCGATCCGCACGGATCCGCGGCTGGTCGGGTTGAGATTGCACACACTCACCGTCATGGCGGGAAAGTCGTGCAGGTCTTCACCGAAGGCCTCGAGGCTGAGCGGCTGAACATGGTACTCGAGATTGGCGTAGGCCCGGTCCGGATCGGACCGGGCGAATGCCCCCAGCTGGCTGGGGGCCATGCTCATGGGCCCGGTGCGTCTGAGCACATATTCCAGCCCGATTTTTGCCTTGCCGGTCAGCGAGTTCGCCAGTGTGTTGAGGGTGCGGGTTCCGGTCACCTTGTAGACCGCCCGGATCTGCAGATGGTCCTGAAGATTGTCGCCGACGCCGGGGGCATCAAGCACGACATCGATGCCATGGGACTTGAGAAGATCCGCCGGACCGATCCCCGAAAGCTGGAGGATCTGCGGAGAATTGACCGCGCCTGCCGACAGCACCACTTCGCTCCTGGCCGAGACGGTCACCGAATTGCCTTTGAGGTTCACACGCGCACCCGTGCAGCGCGGATAGCCGTCGGGCGCGGTCTCGAAGGTCAGTTTTTCAACCTGCGCCTCGGTCCAGATCGTCAGATTGGGACGTGACTTCGCCGGGCGCAAAAATGCCTTCGACGTATTCCAGCGCCATCCGGACCTTTGATTGACCTCGAAGTACCCGACCCCGGCATTGTCGCCGCTGTTGAAATCATCGCTTTTCTCGATACCGATCTGTTCCGCGGCCTCGGCAAAGCTGTCGAGCACGTCCCAGCGCAGGCGCTGCTTCTCAATGCGCCATTCGCCGCCATGTCCGTGCATGTCGGAAAAACGGCTGTTGCCGCCAGTTTGCGGATCCGCGCCGTCATCCAGCTTGTAGTGGTGTTCATGGGCCTTGAAATCCCTGAGGGAATTCTCCCAGGACCAGGCATCCTCGCCGGTGAGCCTCGCCCAATTGTCATAGTCCCGCGCCTGGCCGCGCATGTAGATCATGCCGTTGATCGACGAGCAGCCACCGAGCGTCTTTCCTCTCGGATAGCGCAAGGTGCGCCCGTTCAGGCCCTTGTCCGGTTCGGTCTGATACATCCAGTCGGTGCGCGGATTGCCGATGCAGTAAAGGTAACCGACAGGAATATGGATCCACGGATAGCTGTCGGGCTTGCCCGCTTCAAGCAGAAGCACGCGCGTTGCCGGGTTCTGGCTCAGTCTGTTGGCGAGCAGGCACCCGGCCGAGCCGCCGCCCACCACGATGTAATCGAACGCCCCGTCACTCTTTGAGCCAATGGCCATAAGCTCTCACCTTGCTGCGGTTGGACGCGTCTGCAAGAGCTTGAAAAAGCACCGGAGGCCCGCATGAAAGAAGGTCTGCCTCTTTCGACGCGCGTGGCCCAGATCGATGCGATCCTCCCAGAACGCGTTTTTCGAAGTCTTAGGCACAAGAGCAACACAAAGCTAATGACGAATCTCACAGAGCTATATTAGAATTTTTAATATGGATCGTTTCCCGAACACGAACATACTGCTGGCCTTTGCAACGGTTGCCCGTGAGGGCAGCGTCTCGCGTGCGGCCGAGGTTCTCAATCTGACGCAGCCGGCCATAAGCCATCAGATCAAGCGTCTCAGCATCGACACCGGCATCGACCTGTTCGAGCGCACGGCGACCGGGCTTCGGATCACCCGGGACGGCGCGGCGCTCTTGCAGAAGGCAGAGCTTGTCCTGGAGGCAATGGCCGAGTTCCGGCGCAGCGCCCGCCAGCGCGCCGGCCGGATCAGCGGAAGGCTGAGGATCGGCACCATCGTGGATCCCGAATTCATTCGTCTGGGGAAATTGCTGAATGAATTGCGGGTCGAATATCCGGACATCGAAGCCGAGCTGGTTCACGGTGTCAGCGGCAATGTGCTTGTCAGAACCAAGCGTGGTCAGATCGACGCCGGATTTTATCTCAGCGGCCGGGATGAGATCGGCCAGCTGGGCCAGGAGGGCGAAGACCAGATCCACGCCGTGAAACTGGCCGATTTCGACTACAAGGTCATCGCACCTGTGGGCTGGCAGAACCGGATTGAACATGCGGGATGGCCGGAACTGGCCCAGATGCCCTGGATCGGCACACCCGAGGTCTCGGTTCACCACCGTCTGCTTGGCGCGATTTTCGAAAAACACGGCTGCAAGCAGAACGTGGTCGCGCTGGTCGACCAGGAGGCCTCCATGCTGGAGATGGTGCGCTCAAGCGTCGGCCTGAGTCTTGCCCGCGAGTCCATCGCTTTGCATCAAAGACAGTCCTTCGGCCTTGCGGTCTGCAACGCGGTCTCGGTCCCGGCATGCCTGAGTTTTGTGACCTTGAAACGCCGAAGGAAAACGCCCGCCATTGCCGCGCTGTTTGAGCTCTTGCAGACCATCTGGTGAAGACCGCCCGGATCAGGCCGCGGCCGTCGCCACCACCCCGGCAATGTCGTTGACGACCTGCTTCACAAGCTCGGCGTCGTCGCCTTCCGCCATCACCCTGATCAGCGGCTCCGTGCCGGACGCCCTGATGACCAGTCGGCCGGACGTGCCCAGGCGCGCTTCGCCGTCCACGATCGCCGACTTGACACGATCCAGCTCAAGCGGCGCACCGCCCTGGAAACGCACATTCTTCAGGATCTGGGGCACCGGTTCGAAACGGCGGCAGACTTCCGACACGGGCTTGTCCTGATCCTTGACGCAGGCCATCACCTGCAGGGCCGCGATCAGGCCGTCCCCCGTGGTAGCGAAATCGGACAGAACGATATGGCCGGACTGCTCGCCGCCGACATTGTAGCCGTTTGCCCGCATGTGCTCGACCACGTAGCGGTCGCCGACCTTGGTCCGGGCCAGTCCCAGGTCCAGGCTTTGCAGATAGCGCTCCAGCCCGAGGTTCGACATCACCGTGGCGACGATGCCCGGTGCCGACAGCCGGTTGTTGGCCTGCCAGGACTGGGCCACGACCGCCATCAGCTGGTCGCCGTCGACCACCGCGCCGTTTTCATCGACGATGATGACCCGGTCGGCGTCACCGTCGAGCGCAATGCCGATATCGGCACGCGTTTCATGAACCTTCGCCGACAGGGCGTCGGTCGAGGTCGAACCGCAGTCCTTGTTGATGTTGAAGCCGTCTGGGGAGACGCCCATCGAAATGACATCGGCTCCAAGCTCCCAGAGCGCTTCGGGGGCCACCTTGTAGGCGGCGCCATTGGCGCAATCGATGACGACTCGCAGGCCTTCCAGGTTCATCTCCCGCGGCAGCGTGCGCTTGGCAAACTCGATATAGCGTTGCTGGGCACCGTCGATGCGTTTCGCCCGGCCCAGGTCGCTTGCCCCGGGAAGCCGCGACGTCAGGTCGGTCTCGATCAGCTTCTCGATGGTTTTTTCAATCTCGTCGCTGAGCTTGAAACCGTCCGGACCGAAAAACTTGATGCCGTTGTCCTCGAAGGGGTTGTGCGAGGCGGAGATCATCACGCCGAGATCGGACCTCAGCGACCGGGTCAGCATGGCGACCGCCGGCGTTGGCATCGGGCCGAGCAGGAACACATCCATGCCCACTGACGTGAAGCCGGCAACCAGCGCCGTTTCCAGCATGTAGCCGGACAGGCGGGTGTCCTTGCCGATCACGACCCTGTGCCGGTGGCCCCCGTTCTTGAACACCAGCCCCGCGGCCATGCCAATCTTGAGCGCCATCTCGGCGGTCATCGGATATCGGTTCGCGCGTCCGCGAATGCCGTCGGTGCCGAAAAATTTACGCATGCATGATGCCTGTCTGAGAGGTTGTCGTGCGCCCTTATTAGCTCAATCGGGCCGGAAAACGATTCAAAAAATATTTGTGATTGTTACCAAATGCGCCCCTGTAGCCGCCCGCAAGGCAATATGCCCGGTAATGCCGGGCATCCCGGCGTGATGACAAACTCACGGCGTCATTCCGGATCGGCGCGCAGCGTTGCTGCACTTGTCCGGGAAGACCAACTGAGAACCTGTCAGCGGCCTGCAATGCAAGATGCCCGGCAACGCCGGGCATCCAGTTGTTCGGTTTGCCGGGTCCGGTCAGGACTGCGGCTGAGGCTCCATGCCACCGCTGGCTTCGTCGCCGCCGCGTTTGGCTCCAGCGGTCGGGACCGCAGAGGAACGTCCGACCGGCTGATCGTCGTCGGTGTCGCGCACCGGCGGCTTGCCATCCAGCAGCCCCTTGATCTCGTCCCCGGAGAGGGTCTCGTATTCCAGGAGACCCTTGGCGATCGTGTGGAGCTGGTCCTCGAAATCGCCCAGGATCTTCTTCGCGGTCTCATAGCCCTGATTTACGAAGGACTTGATTTCCGCGTCGACGATCTTCTGGGTCTCGTCGGCGACATTCTGGTTCTTGGCGACCGAATGGCCCAGGAACACCTCTTCCTGGTTCTCGCCATAGAGCAACGGCCCCAGCTTGTCGGACATGCCGAACTGGGTCGCCATGGCGCGGGCGAGTTTCGTCGCCATCTGGATGTCACCGGAAGCCCCGGATGTGACCTTCTCGTAACCGAAGATCATTTCCTCGGCGACGCGTCCACCCATGGCTACCGCAAGATCGGCCTTGCACTTGGCCCGGGTCAGGGACACCTGATCCTTTTCCGGAAGGCGCATGACCATGCCCAGCGCGCGCCCGCGCGGAATGATCGTGGCCTTGTGGATCGGATCGGACGCTTCCTGATGCAAAGCGACCAGGGCGTGGCCTGCCTCGTGATAGGCCGTCAGTTTCTTTTCTTCCTCGGTCATGACCAGCGTGCGCCGTTCCGCACCCATCATCACCTTGTCCTTGGCATCTTCGAATTCGGCCATGGTGACGAGACGCTTGGACCGCCGCGCGGCAAGCAGTGCCGCCTCGTTGACCAGGTTCATCAGATCCGCGCCGGAAAAGCCCGGAGTGCCGCGTGCCAGGGTTCTCACATCGACATCCGGTGCCAGCGGCACCTTGCGCATGTGCACCTTGAGGATTTTCTCGCGGCCGGTCACATCCGGGTTGGGCACAACGATCTGGCGATCGAAGCGGCCCGGACGCAGCAGCGCGGGATCGAGCACGTCGGGACGGTTGGTCGCCGCGATGATGATGACGCCTTCATTCGGCTCGAAACCGTCCATCTCCACGAGCAGCTGGTTGAGTGTCTGCTCGCGCTCGTCATTGCCGCCGCCGAGACCGGCGCCGCGATGACGGCCGACCGCGTCGATTTCATCGATGAAGATGATGCAGGGCGAGTTTTTCTTCGCCTGTTCGAACATGTCGCGGACACGGGAAGCGCCCACACCGACGAACATTTCAACGAAGTCGGAGCCGGAGATGGTGAAAAACGGCACATTGGCCTCACCGGCGACGGCACGGGCCGTCAGCGTCTTACCGGTGCCCGGAGGACCGACCAGCAGAACGCCGCGTGGTATGCGGCCGCCGAGGCGCTGGAATTTCTGCGGATCACGCAGGAACTCGACGATCTCCTGCAGATCTTCCTTGGCTTCATCGATGCCGGCAACGTCCTCGAAGGTCACCCGGCCATGGGCCTCGGTGAGAAGCTTCGCCTTGGACTTGCCGAACCCCATGGCCTTGCCACCGGAGCCCTGCATCTGGCGCATGACGAAAATCCAGATACCCAGAATGATCAGCATCGGCAGCCAGGAGAACAGGGCGCCGAGCAGCGGCGAGCTTTCCGCAGGCGGCCGCGCGTTGATCAGCACGCCGTTGTTGCGAAGTTCGTCCACATACTGCGCGCCGTCCGGAGCGTAGGTCTGGAAGGCACCGCCGCTGTTGTAGGCACCGGTGATCTTCTGCTCCTGGATCGTGACCGACCTGACCTCGCCGTTATCGACCTGCTTCATGAAGTCCGAATAGGCAATGTCATTGGTTGCGCTGTGCTGCGCAGGGCTCTGGAACAGCTGAAACAGTGCGATCAGCAGCAGCGCGATGATCACCCAAAGAGCAAAGTTGCGAAAATGTGCGTTCATTTCGTTTCCTTAACCGCCCGACGCGACTTAACTCACGCGGTCACATTTCTTTACAGCGAACATAGGTCGCCCGATGCCCGCTGCCAAGGCGGTGCGCCATTGTTGCGCAGATGCACTGACTATTTTATTAAGCCGGCAGGTCTATCAGATGATCGGCGCCGAGAAAACGTCAGTTTTCGCCCTCATCGTCGCCGTCATCCGCAAAATTGGCCGTCAGACGCTCCTGGAAGGGCAAGCGCTCCAGTTCCGCGCCTTTGGACCCGTTAAAATTACCGATGCCATCTGCCGCCGGCAGGCAGGACGACCAGAGATCTCCGGTCTCCGTCCAGACGACGGGCACGCAATCGAACGCGGCTTTCGGCCAGCCATCCGGCCGGACAACCTGCCGGACACTGCCTGGCGCCGCAAGCAGCGGCCCGAGACACAGCGCCGGCAGCGGCGTTCCGCCCTCCGCCCGTTCGGGCACACGGTAACGGAACCGGTTGTCCCAGACCCCCTCACCGGTCACGCCGGCCAGCGTTTCGGGGGGTGTGCGCCCCGGCTCTCTCCAGCAGAACAGCGTTTCCGCGTCACCATGAAAAAGCACCCCCGCAAGGGTGTGGCGGCAGGCGCCATCCGTCATGAGCACACGGTCCAGGGCCGCCAGCTTGCGCAATCGGAGCCGCGGCGCAGCGCCCGTCGCCCGGCCGATCAGCGCCGACAGCAACCTCAGCCGGAGTTCCTCGGCAAGCCCGCGGAACGCCGCACGCTCAAGTTTGAGCGGCCCGGCCGGATGGTCGGTGACCAGCCGCCTGAAAACATCGCGGACAGCCCGGTCAAGAGCGTCTCCTGCCCGGCGGATATTTCCGGCGGTCCGGGCGATGCGCTCCACGGTGAGCCCCTCGTCCTTAAGAAGTGCCATGATCGCCCTCAGGCGGCTTCTCTTGTATTTTGTGTCCGTGTTGGAAGGATCGGTGCACCAGGTCAGACCGCGCTCGGCAAGACTGGCCTCGAGCCGGGCCCTGGGCACACTCAGGAACGGCCGCAGCAGCCGCAGGCCTTCCGGACCTGCCGGTTCGTCGTCCGCCATAGCGCTCAGGCCGACGACACCGCTGCCGCGTGTGAGCCGGTCCAGAAAGGTCTCCGCCTGGTCGTCCAGATGATGCGCCAGCAACAGCGCCTGCGCACCGGATCGGTCCATATGCGCCGCCATGAGCCGATAGCGCGCAAGCCGCGCCTGCTCCTGAATGTTGCGTCCGGGCCTGTCACCGGCCCAGTGGAGGATGGTGCAGGACAGGTTTCGCGCGCCGGCGCATTTCGCCACGAAGGCCGCCTCCGCGCCACTTTCCGGGCGCAGTCCGTGATCGACGCAGAGGACCTCCAGCGTGCCGCGCCAGCCGCTGCGCCGTTTCCATTCGCTCAGCAGGGTCATCAGGCACAGGGAATCCGCGCCGCCGGAAACGGCAACCGCAAGATTTGAAAAAGGAATCAGCCGGGAAAAAAGGGCATCGACTTGATCGTCCGGGAGCCAGGCGGGCTCGACCGGTGCGTCAGGCGCATTGGGCACGGCGACGCTCATCCCGGGCCTGTGACAGGACTGCGGGAGCGGCATTCGGATACTTGTTCAGGAGCTCGGAAAACGTCGCGCAGGCAGCTTCGGATTCGCCCAGGCCATGCAGCGACATGCCAAGTTTCAGCAGGCTGTCCGGACTCTTGTCGTTCCCGGGATGGTCGGTATAGGTCTTCAGGAAAGCATCCGCCGCTTCCCGGTAGTCCTTTTGCGCCAGCAGGCTCTCGCCCAGCCAGTATTGCGCATTGGCCGAAAGTCCGCTGTCCGGGTAGCTCTCCAGAAATTCGCGAAACCCGCGCTCGGCGCCGGCATAATCGCCGTTCACCGCGAGGGAGTAGGCCGCATTGTAGTCCAGTTGGGGATCACCGCCGCCGATGACATTCGCGATCTGGTCATCATCGGTCGCCAGGCCCGGATCGGGTGCGATGTCCCGGCCGGTGCCCGGAAGATTTTCCAGGCCGTTGGCCAGCGCGGACAGGTCGATCGGCCCGTCGGTGGGCAGGCCTGTCTCATAACCGCCCGTCTGGTCCCAGCCACCGTCTCCCGAACCGCTTGCGGGCAGCGTCGCCAGGTCTCCTCCCGGGGCAACCAGCGCGCCGCTCTGCGGCACGCCATCCCGGTCAAGGCCCGGAGCCGTCGAACCGGGCACGATGTCGGATCGTTTGCCCGGCGTGCCGCTTTCGAGCTGCTGGAAGCGGTATTCGTTGTCCTCCTGCATGCGGCGCATCTGGTCCTGCAGCTCCCGCATCTGAAAGGACAATTGCTCGATTTGCCCGGTCAGCACCCGGATGCGTTCTTCCAGTTGACCGATCCGCACTGATGAATCGTTGTTCTTGCGTCCGAACAACTGGGCTTCGGACGGTGTGGCAGCGGCGATCATCACCATCGCCAAAAGGAGACCTGTCAGTCCCTTGAAATGTCGCATTCGCTCCTCCGGTTGGGAATTATGAGAGCGGCCGGTCCGCAACCGTCATCGGCGGCTGTCCGGTCGGCCCACGGTTCCTTCCGCATGATGTCTTATCATGACCGGCTTCGTACTCAAGGGCACACAGCGCCCCGACTTCGGCTAAATTTTGACCAAGGTGGCCTCCCGGGCGGAGAATTCCGTCAATTTCACCGGCCGCAACGAAAAAGGCCGGGCAGTCGGCCCGAGCCACTCCGTCTGTAGGCCATGGCCGGTGACCTTTCTGACCGCCCGTTGCTTATTGGTGCGCGGCTACATTTCGAATGAAGGGGTTTCGGATTGCGGACGAAAGGCCAGTACATGGCTGGCCGCATATCGAAATCCAATGTCCGGTTCACACCCCTAAGCGACCTTGTATCTTGACGTGACCAATCCAGATGGAAATGACTTCGACTCCAAAAGCTGCAGGTCAATATCCGCATGCAATGACCCAAACATCCGTTTGCCCTTCCCGATAAGGATTGGAACAACGGTCACGGTCATATCTGCGATCAGTCCTTCGCGCATGAAGCTTTGAATGATTTTGCCGCCGTCGATATAGGCACGTTTCCAGCCTTGCTTCGACAGGGACGCCATAAGTTGTCGCGGCGAGAGTGCACTTACGGTCACTTTGACACGAAGGTCTTCAGGGACATCTCCTTGCGTCATGGTCTGGCTCAATACGACAACCGGCTTTTCATAGGGCCAGGCACCGAAAGTGAGTGTGGTCCGAAACGAGCCACTCCCCATGACCAGCCCATCGACTGACGCCATGAACGCATCATGGCCATGCTCTTCGCCCTCGGTCTTTTGCTTCATCAGCCAATCAAGGCCAAAGTCTTCTCTTGCGACAAATCCATCGAGACTCATTGCCATAAACATATGACCTGTTGTCATTTTCACCTCTTGTGAGTGGACATGGAAGCCACGCTATTCCTGACGCTGATGAACACAAGGCGCCTACTCACCCATGCTGGTGGACAAAGCGTCCGGACTACAAATTTTAAAAGGCCCCGAAACAGATATAGGTTTCGTCGAAATTCGGTCGTAAAACAAGAAAACCTGCCAGCTTTTCAGCTGACAGGCTTCATAAGGTTGTGTCCGGCAGAACGGAATGGCTCCCTTTCGGCCCGGCCTTCGCGTTCGCAAAACAGCGCCGTCAGTTGGTGGCGTTGTTCAGGACCGTCACGGCGCGGCGGTTCTGGGACCAGCAGCTGTTGTCGTTGCAGACCGCGACCGGCCGTTCCTTGCCGTAGGAAATCGTCTTGATCCGCGACGCGTTCACGCCTTGCGAAACCAGATAGTCACGCGCGGCCTGCGCACGGCGTGCGCCCAGCGCGATGTTGTACTGGCGCGTGCCGCGTTCGTCCGCATGGCCCTCGACGGTAATCGTGTACTGCGAATATTTGCTCAGCCATTTGGCCTGGTTCGCCAGCGTGGCCTGTGCCTGGGAGTTCACGACCGACTGGTCTTCCTCGAAGAACACGCGGTCGCCGACATTGACCACAAAATCCTGCCCCGTGCCCGGCTTCACATTGCTCGACAGTCCGTCCGGCTTCGTCTGGGCACATGCCGCCGCGAACATCACGGCAAAACAGACAGCCAGCCAGCGCGCGCCCTGTGTGGCGATTACACTCTTGATCATTCCAGTCTCCTAAGCCCCAACCCCGAAAACCCCGTTTTTGAGAACCTCGGCCCGGGACCACCCGGTTCTTGGTAAACGCTTTCTAGCCAAAACCGGTAAAAAACGTCTTTTCAAACGTGGTTAGCGAAAACTTAACACGACCTGCTCCTGCAGGCCGAACCTCTTCTTCAGTCGATCAGCGGCGACCAGGACGGATCCGATGCGAATGCCGGTGTCTCGACGCGCTGTTCGTTGTAGCCGGTCAGGTCCACGGTCCAGACCTGCGGCCCGCCGTTGGCGCCCGGCGTGTCGCGGAAGAACACCAGGACACGGCCGTTGGGCGACCAGGCCGGCCCCTCGTTGTGATAGCCCTCGGTCAGGATCCGCTCGCCCTTGCCGTCCGGCCGGATGACACCGATCATGAACCGGCCCTGATGCTGCTTGGTGAAGGCGATCAGGTCACCGCGCGGCGACCAGACCGGCGTGGAATACCGGCCCGGGCCGAAGGAAATGCGCTGAGCCTCGCCGCCACCCGCGCTCATGACATAGAGCTGCTGGGTGCCGCCCCGGTCCGATTCGAACACGATCCGGCCACTGTCCGGCGAATAGGACGGGCTGGTATCAATCGCCGCGGTGTTGGTCAGGCGGGTGGTGCGGCGCGAGCGCAGGTCCATCTTGTAGATATTCGCGTTGCCGCCCTGCTGCAGGCTCATGACGACGCTCTGCCCGTCGGGCGAGAACCTGGGGGCAAAGGTCATGCCCGGGAAATTGCCGACGATTTCGCGCTGTCCCGTCTCGATGTTGAGCAGGTAGACGCTCGGATCGTTGCCGCCATACGACATGTAGGTGACCTCCTGGCTGGTCGGCGAGAAGCGCGGTGTCAGCACAAGGTCGTCGCCGCGCGTCAGGTAGCGCACATTGGCGCCGTCCTGGTCCATGAGGGCCAGACGCTTGACGCGCTTGTCCTTCGGACCGGTCTCGTCGACATAAACGATACGGGTATCGAAATAGCCTTTTTCACCCGTCAGCCGCTCATAGATCGCGTCCGCGATGATATGTGCCAGCCGGCGCCAGTTTTCCGGTGTGGTGTAGAACTGCTGGCCGAGCATCTGCTCCTGCGCGAACACGTCCCAGAGACGAAATTCGGCTTTCAGGCGGCCGTCCGCCTGCTTGATCACAGTGCCGGTTACGAGGGCCTGGGCGCTGATCTGGCGCCAGTCCCCGAAACGCGGCGTGGAGTTCACGCTCATGTTCTTCTGGATGAAGCTTGCCGGGTCGAGCGGCTGGAACAGGCCGGACCGTTTCAGATCGGCGGCAATGACGTTGGTCATGTCGCCGGCGAGCCTGTTGTCGCCGCCTTCCGCGGAAAAGGACGGCAGCGCGATCGGCAACGGCTCGATGTTGCCCTGGGTGATATCGATCTCCACAAGCGCGGCGGCCGGCAGTGGCCCCATCACGGCCAGGGCTGTTGCGACAAATGCGAGCCCCAGGGCCTTCCGGCCGGCAAGAACAGAAAGTCTTTTCAGAATTTCGCGCATGAGCAGTACAGCTCCCTCATTGATTTGAAATCCGGCTTGGCCGGACTATCCCCCGAGCATTTCTCTCGGGTCGAAATTGATGATGACTTCCTGCCACGCGTCATACTTGGCAATTGGCAGAGAATATGGCTGACAGCGCATGATCGCACGAACGGCGCTGCTCGCGGCGGCCCGGAAGGCCGGATTGCCGCTTGAGTTGAGGATTTCCGGCGAGCTGGATACCTCGCCGCTTTGCGACAGGCTGAAGCGCACCCGGACCTTGAGTTCATCCGCGCCGACGGCCCCGACCGGCGGGCTCCAGCATTGCGCCACCTGACCGCGCAGCGCGTCGAGTTCGGACTGGCTCATGCGCACATCCTGCGCGCCTGTGCGTGAACCCAAAGAGGCTGGCTGTTCGGAGGCCTGGCCCGTCTGCTGCGCGGGTTCCACCTTGTTGAGCAGCGCCGCGATCTGGTTGCTGTTGAAATCGTCACTGGGCGGCTCGGGCGTCCGGCGCGGCGGTGTCGGCTTCGACCTCGGCGCGACGCTGGTGACGATCGGCTGCGGTGCCGGGGCGGCCTCCTGCTGCGGCTCGGGCTCGGGCGCCGGTTCCGGCTCGGCGGCCGGCACCGCCTCGGCAGCGGGGGCCGGTTCCGGGGCCGGCGCGGGCTCGGGTTCCGGCTCCGCAACCGGTTCAGGCTCGGGTTCCGGGACGGGAGCCGGCGTCGGCGATGGCGTCGGCGGGGTCGGCTGCTGCTCCTGGCTTTCGCCCGGTTTGTCCGCCGGCTGCGGTGGATCTTCCGCAGGCGTCTCGCTGGGCTGAACCGCGGCCACTTCCCTGACTTCGGCGGTCTTCTCGCCGATCCGGAGCCGGGTGAACTCCTCCACCGGAACCAGGTCCACCGGCAGGGATTCCACTTGCGGAACGGAAAAGCTCTCCGCGTCCGGCAAGGCGATCAGGCCCCAGAGCAAGATTGCCGAATGACCGGCCAGAGACGCGATGAGACCAGCGCGCATGACGCGTTACGAGTCCCGTTCTTCCAGAGTGACCAGACCGAGCCGTTTGAACCCGGCCGCGCTTATCCGGGCCATGAGTTGCATCATGGTCCCGTAGTCCGCATCCTGATCGCCGCGCACATAGATGCGCTCCTCGTAGCCGTTGGCCGCGATCGCCTCCAGCTTCGGCACGATCTCGTCGATGGTGATCGGCGTGTCCTGTATGAAGAATTCTCCGGCCGAGTTCACCGAAATCGTTATCGGCTCCGTGTCGCCTTCAAGCGCCTTGGCCCGGGTTTCGGGCAAGTCGATCGGAACGCCGACCGTCAACAGCGGAGCGGCGACCATGAAGATGATCAGCAGAACCAGCATGACATCCACGAAGGGGGTCACGTTGATCTCGCTCATGGGCGCATGTCTGGCCCTGCGGCGGCCGCGCCGCCCTCCAGACTGTCCGGAACCGACCTGCATGGCCATGGTCAGGCCCTCTCGTCGATCTGGCGGGACAGGATGGCGGAGAATTCGTCGGCAAAGCCTTCCATCCGCGCGACCGCCTTGCCCACGTCCGAATTGAACTTGTTGTAGGCAATCACCGCCGGAATCGCGGCCAGCAGGCCGAGAGCGGTCGCAAACAATGCTTCCGCAATGCCCGGTGCGACAACCGCAAGGTTCGTGCTTTCTGACGCCGCGATCGCCTGAAACGCCGTCATGATGCCCCAGACCGTACCGAACAGGCCGATGAAGGGCGCGGCGGACCCGACCGTCGCCAGGATCAGCAGCCGGTTTTCAAGCAGCTCCGCCTCACGCTGGATGGTGACGTCCATGACCCGGTCGATCCGCTGCTGCAGACTGCCGATGGCCGGACGCGCGCCCTCGTGGCTGCGTTTCCATTCGCGCATCGCGGCCACGAAGATCGCCGCCATGGAATGGTTCACGCGGTTGTGAAGCGTGTTGTAGAGCTCTTCCAGAGACTGGCCCGACCAGAACACGGTCTCGAACCGGTTCATCTGCCGCCGGGTCCGGCCGACCAGCATGAGCTTGTCGACGACGATCGCCCAACACCAGACAGAAGCGCCCAACAGGCCGACCATCACGATCTTGACGACGATATGCGCCTGCCAGAACAGCGAGAAGAACGAAATGCCGCTGTCCGGCGTTGCCAATGTCGATTGGACGAGTGTTTCCATAAATTCAATGACCCCTGGGTCGTCTGTCGCTGTGATGCGTTCATGGTTCCGAAAACGGCAGCGAGGAACCGGGAACGATCGACCGGTTCATGTGACCAGCCGCCTCTCTGACGTTCGATTTTGTCAAAACTGGGACTTTTCCAGCCAAAGGAAGTCCCGCTCTAAAGGAATCAATTAAGGTTACTGCCAGATTAACGCAGTGTTTTGTATTGAAAGTTATTTTTTGGCCGCGTCAATGGCCCGGACACGAAAGAAACCCGCAAGGGCTTTCAATCACGTCCAGATTCGCCGGGCGAATGCTCCAGAAGCTTTTCCGCCAGTGTCTTCGGCAGGCGGGCCGGACGCCCTTCCATCGTGATCACGGCGATCGTCACCGCGGCCGATACGAGAAGCTCTTCATCCCGGTAGATCAGCTGATCGAGCCGGATACGGGCGCCCTTGCATTCGGCAAGGCTGGTGCGCACCTCCAGAACATCGTCGATGCGGGCCGGCTTTTGAAAATCCAGCGTCATCGAGCGCACGGCAAACGCCAGCACGGCCCCATGGCTGCCGGATGCCATTTCCTTGTGATGAATACCGATCAGGCGCAGGAAATCGGACCGGGCCCGCTCGAAGAACCGCACGTAGGCGCCGTGATAGACGATGCCCGTGAAATCGGTGTCCTCGTAGTAGACCCTGACGGGAAGAACATGTCCGCCCGCTTCGAGGCGGCCTGCAAGGTCCGGCCAGTCCGACACAATGAACTCCTGTTCCCGTTCAAGAAAATGCCGCCCGGTCAGCCGACCGGACGGCACCTCGTCCTACCTATCGCCGCAATCAGGCCGCCGCAACCTCGGAAAGGAATTTCTCGACCGAGCCGCGCAACTGTTCTGCCTGCTGCTTCATCTCCAGCGTCGCCGTGAGCATGTCGCCCACCGCTTGCGAGTTTTCGGCAACGCCCTCGTTGAGGGAAGCCACCGTCGCGGCGACGCTGCGCGTGCCGTCGGCTGCCTCCGCCACGTTGCGCGAGATCTCGCTGGTCGCCGATCCCTGCTCCTGGACGGCACTGGCGATGGTCGTCGTATAGGAATTGACCTCCTCGACGGAGTCCGACACCCGGGCGATCTCCTTTACCGCTTCCGAGGTGGAGGCCTGGATCGCGGCGATCTGTGTCGAGATTTCCTCGGTGGCCTTGGCGGTCTGACCCGCCAGGGATTTCACTTCGGAGGCAACAACAGCGAAGCCCTTGCCCGCATCGCCGGCCCGGGCCGCCTCGATGGTCGCGTTGAGAGCCAGCAGGTTGGTCTGTTCGGCGATCTCGGAAATCAGCGAGACCACGTCGCCGATCTTGTTTGCGGCGTCTTCAAGACCGGAAATCTTGGAGTTCGAGCTTTGTGCCGCTTCCGTGGTCTTTTCCACGATGGAGGCGGTCGTCTCGACCTGCCGGGAGATTTCGGAGATGGAGGCATTCAGTTCCTCGGTCGCGGAGGCAACCGCCTGCACGTTCGAGGACGCGTTTTCGGAAGTGGAAACGGCCGCCTGCCCCTGTTCGGAAGCGGAAGCGGACCGATCGTTGAGCGACGAGGACACCGCTTCGACACGGGCAATGTTGGTTTCCACCAGTTCGAGCACGGTCTGGGACTCGGCCCGGAACGCCGCGATCAGGGAATCGATCAGTTTTTCCCGGTCCATACGGGTGATGTGCCCCACCTTGCGCTCGGCCGCCAGGCGCTCGCGCTCGACGGAATTGTCCTTGAAGACCTCGATGCAGCGCGCCATGCGCCCGATCTCGTCCTGCCGCCCGGTCGCCTCGACCTCGACCTCGAGATCGCCGTCGGCGATCTTTCGCGCCGCGCCCGCCAGCCGTTCCAGCGGTGCGAACATGCGCCGCGTGACGAACCAGATCAGGCCGACAATCGGGATCAGGCAGAGAAAGCCGGAAAGGATCGCACCGAAGGTGATACGGTCCGCCGCCGCCGACAGCTCCGTCTGCCGAAGCGCCTGCACGACACCATAGGACGTTTCCTGGAATGTGCCGGAAGCCTCGGCATAGCGGTAGTTGTCGCCGTCAAGCACGATCTGGCTGTCGCCCGCGGAAATGCTTTCGAGCGAATGCAGGCTGCCGGCATCTCCCCTGGCATCAAGAGCGGCGAGCTGGCCGCCGGCTTCCATCAGGAACACCTGTTCGCTGTCACCCAGTCCGGCCGGTTCGTTCAGCAGAGCCGCCAGTCGTTCCATGTTGGCCGAAAAGGCGACCGCGCCGAAAAACCGGTCGAGATAAAAAACCGGCGCCGCCAGCACCAGGGAGACCTTGCCGTCCTGTCCCGCGATGAAACCGGAAGAAAAGATCTGTCCGGCGGCGAGCGTCTCGTCCCGGGAGGCATCGAACAGCTTGCCGAGCGCAATCTGGATCGGCAGGCCCTTGATGTCGGTGTCGTCAACATGAAAGGCAAACTCCGCGCCCTTGCCGTAGGTATAGGTGATGAAGCCGTCGGGATTCGTCAGCGCGGCATCGGAGAACAGGCCCTGCCCGACCACGTCCTGATAGATCGGATGGACCGCCTTGTGATTATTCACGTAGTAGTTGGACTCGGTCGGCTCGACCAGCAGGTGCCGTTCATGCGCCGGATGCGGATTGTCGGTCACGAAGATCTTCCGCAGGGTCTCTTTCTGGCCCTCCTTCAGGTTCTTCCACCCGACCAGGGTCTTCATGAGACTGTCCTTGGCCTCTTCCAGCGAGACGAAGAATGTTGCGCTCGTCGTGACCTGGTCCAGCGCCAGTTCCAGCACCTTCTGCTTGGCCCTGGTCGCGCTCTGCAAACCGGCATCCGCCTGACCGTTGGCCACATCCCGCGAAATCGTCGATGTCACGGTGACAATGGCGACGCACATGGTCAGCGCGCCTGCCAGAAACATCAGCACCAATTTAGAAGATAGTCTCTTACGCATGAATCCCCCCGCGTGGTTAACGGGACGCTACGCCGACAGGAAAGAATAAATACTTAATGGCAGCGTTGACCATGACAAAACCTACAGGAATTGAAATAGTTCTCCGTTTTCGACTTGAGGCAGGCGCGGTGAAAGCCTGCGTTACTCCACCCCGCCCCCGGAGCAAACCCAGATCCGGCAGTCAGGTCAGGCGGGCAGGTCAGGCAAGGTGAGGTGCCGGTCCCCCAGTTGTATCGGCCCTTCCTCAAGAAGCCCCGAAGCTCTTGTGCAGTTGCGAAAAAAACTGACAACAACGTTTTAAAACCGACCAAAAAAATCTGATGACAGAAGAGCATTTCCATTCAATTTCAGGAGTTTTCACTAACACCATACATCAGATATCTGCTTTTCCGACAATGAGAACGAGCAAAGAACAAGAAAATTTCAATCAGACAACCGATTGCCCGAATTTATCCTCCTGTTCAAATTAAATTAACAATATCAATTGATTATGATGAAAACGCCATCACCATTAGGACCTTCGACATGCTCCTCGATAAATTCCGTATCGGATTCAAGATCTGGATCCCGGTCGTCAGTCTGGCCGTCTTCACACTTGCGCTCGTCACGTATGATCTCTTGTCGCTGCGATCGATCCTCTACGGGGAACGCACTGCAAAAACCCAGACGGTTGTGGAGATCACCAACTCCGTTCTGAATTATTTCCACAAGCTGGAAACTTCCGGAGAGTTGAGCAGGGAAGAAGCCCAGGAGTGGGCGCGCAACGTCGTTCGTGCGATCCAGTTCGACGGCAACAACTACGCCTTCGTTCAGAGCTATGACGGAACCCGCATGGTCAGCGCCAACAAGGCCAGCGAAGGAACAAACGCATGGGATTCGCAGGACAAGAGCGGCAAGTACCATGTGCGTGAGATCATCGAGGTTGCCCGCAACGGCGGCGGCGTCGTGACCTACACGTGGAACCGCAAGGGAGAGGAAGCGCTGAGCCCGAAGTCCACCTGGTCGGCAGCCTTCGAACCCTGGGGCTGGGTAACGGCTGCGGGCGTTTATGTTGACGACGTCTCGAAAGCTTTCTGGACCAAGGCCAGCACGATGCTCGGCTTCCTGGCCGTGGCCGGCATCATCGCCGGCATCATCGCGATCGCGACGATCCGCAACATCGTTGTGCCGCTGAAAGGCCTGACACGCAGCATGAAGACACTGGCTGACGGCGACACCGCGGTCGAAATCACCGGCATGCGGCGCGGCGACGAGATCGGCGAAATGGCGGAAACCATGGAAACCTTCGTTGCCAACGAAAACGCACGCCGGGAGCTGGAGCACAAACAGAACGAACGCCAGCAACTGGACCTGCAACGCTCGGACAACATCCAGGATCTTTCCTCGAAATTCGACATCCAGATCACAGGTCTGCTGAACACGATCACCGGATCGGTGGAAAGCCTGCAGCATGCCTCCACCAATCTGAATTCGGGAGCCCAACAGACGACGGACCAGAGCGAAGCCGTCGCGTCCGCAGCCTCGACCGCTTCCGCAAACACGGAGACGGTTGCAGCCGCCGCAGAGGAACTCGCCGCGTCGGTTGCCGAAATCAGCCGCCAGGTATCCGCTTCCAGCGAAATCGCCTCGCAGGCCACCGAGCAGGCCTCCTCCACGAACGAACGCATCCATGGCCTGTCCGAAGCCGCCGCCAAGATCGGTGAAGTCGTCACGCTCATCCAGGCGATTGCCGAGCAGACCAATCTGCTGGCACTCAATGCCACCATCGAGGCCGCCCGTGCCGGTGAGGCCGGCAAAGGCTTTGCGGTTGTCGCGGCCGAAGTGAAGGAACTGGCGACACAGACCTCCAAGGCAACGGAGGAGATTTCCTCGCATATTTCGAGCATTCAGGGCGAAACCAGTCACGCGGTCGAAGCCATCGGCGCCATCACGGGCACGATCAGCAAGATCAACGAGATCACCAGCGGAATTTCGGCTGCGGTGGAGCAGCAGGGCGTCGCCACCAACGAGATTGCCTGCAACATCCAGCAGGCTGCCGCCGGTACGCAGGAAGTGACTGCCAACATAGGCGGCGTATCGTCTGCCGCCGGCGTTACCAACGAGGCCGCCGACATGGTCAATGCTGCCGCCCAAAGCCTTGACCGGGAAGCCAGGGAACTGCGTTCGAGTGTCGGAACCTTCCTGACCGGCATCAAGGAAAACTCCGCGAACGAGGCGGCCTGACCCTTAACCCGGCTCACCGTCGACCCGAAACAGAGGCAACGAGGCCGTCCCTTTGGGCGGCCTCTCAGCTTGTTGACAGGTTCCCAGTTGGTCATTCCGGACAAGTGCAGCGAAGCTGCGCACTGATCCGGAACCTGGCGCATCAGCGCGAGCGAGGCGAGCACCGGAGCAATTCAAACATCTGAAATCATTATTAAAGACGCGCCTGCGGCGCGAAGTAATCGCTGGTTTCCGGCTCTGGCCATGCAACTGCGCCGCAGACCGGCCGGAATGACGAAATTGAGTTTGTCAGCAGTCTGCGAGGCCGGCCCTTTGGGCGGTCTCTGCTTTTCGACAAAGGGGTCGAAACGGGTCAGATGGAAGGCAGGAAACTCTAGTCAGGATCCTGGAACAGACCTATCTGCCGTAAGTCCGCTCTGGCAGGCGCTGCCAGGCCGAGATGCTCGAACGCCATCGGCGCCAGCACCCGGCCGCGCGGCGTCCTCTGCAGAAAACCGTTCTGGATCAGATAAGGTTCGACGATCTCCTCGATCGCGTCTCTGGGCTCCGACAGCGCTGCCGCAATCGTCTCGATCCCGACCGGTCCGCCGCCGAAATTGGTGGCGATCTGGGTGAGATAGCGCCGGTCGAGACTGTCCAGGCCGGCGCTGTCGACTTCCAGCTGCAACAGTGCCTTGTCCGCCAGCGCCCGGTCGACGCGTTCGATACCCGCGACAATCGCGAAGTCCCGCACCCGCCGCAGCAGGCGGCCCGCGATGCGCGGTGTTCCGCGCGAGCGCCTGGCGATCTCTCGGGCACCATCCTCCGCGATACCGATACCCAGGATGGCCGCGCCCCGTTTGACGATGTGTTCCAGCTCCGCGACCGTATAGAACTGCAACCGGACCGGAATGCCGAACCGGTCCCTGAGCGGCGTGGTCAGAAGACCCAGCCGGGTGGTTGCCGCGACAAGCGTGAACTTGGCCAGGTCGATCTTCACCGACCGGGCCGCCGGCCCCTCGCCGATGATCAGATCGAGCTGGAAATCCTCCATGGCCGGATAAAGCACTTCCTCGACAGCCGGACTGAGCCGGTGGATCTCGTCGATGAAAAGCACGTCCCGCTCTTCCAGGTTGGTAAGCAATGCGGCGAGGTCGCCCGCCTTGGCGATCACAGGCCCGGAGGTGGCCCGGAAGTTCACGCCGAGTTCGCGCGCCATGATCTGGGCAAGCGTCGTCTTGCCGAGGCCCGGCGGGCCGACGAACAGGACATGATCGAGCGCCTCGCCGCGCGCCTTGGCCGCTCCGATGAAGACCTTCAGATTGGCGCGGGCCTGGGCCTGGCCGACAAAATCGTCCAGCACCTGCGGCCGCATGGTGCTGTCGATCTCATCGCCGCGGATTTCCGGCGTCACGATCCGGCTGTCATCCGACATGGCTTACGACCACGAACAGGAGCACCAGCAGGGCGGCGGAGTAAGCCACCCTGATCGCATAGAATTTTCTGTACTGGCGGCGCACGAAAGGATCGTCGGTCTCGATCCGCCTGCCCTTCATGGCAAAGGGCCGGTCGCCCACGGACAGGGAGAACCGGTGATCGAGATACATGATCCCGCCGATGCCGAGAGCGACAAAAACGATCGCAAGGACTGCGTAGGCAAATACAATCATCCGGCGAGTTCCTTAAGGCCGAGGCGGATCAGTGTTTCCGTCTTCGCGTCATCGCCCGCGGACTGCATTGCCCTGGCGACCGCCGCGCTTGCCTGTGCGGGAGCGTAGCCCAGATTGGTCAGCGCGGACACTGCTTCGGCAACCGGGCGCGCGGCGACATTGTCGGCCACCGTCTGCGAAACCGAAATCGTGCCCTCGTCGACGGTCGCAAGGCTCGGCGCCTTGTCTTTCAGTTCCGCGAGAATTCGCTCCGCCACCCGCTTGCCCACACCCGGGGCCCGGGTGATCGACGCCTTGTCGCCGAGCGCGATGGCGTTTGCCACTTCGCTCGCCTTCAGGATGCCCAGGATGCCGAGCGCGACCTTGGCACCGACGCCTTGCACCGTCATCAGCATGCGGAACCATTCCCGCTCCGCTTCCGCTGAAAAACCATAGAGCCGGATCATGTCCTCGCGGACAATGGTCTCGATGAACAGGACCGCCGCCTCGCCTGCCCGCGGCAACCCCTGAAGGATCCGGGAGGGGCAATGAACCTGATAGCCGACCCCGTGAACGTCCAGAATGACGTGATCTTCGCCGTAGCTGTCGATCGTGCCCTTGAGTTTTCCGATCATGCCGCCCCCATTGCCGCCAGTCTTGCCGCTGTGCTCGCCCGGTGCTGCGCGTGGCAGATGGCGATCGCCAGCGCGTCCGCGGCATCGTCCGAATTGAATGTGGCCCGCGGCATCAGCACCTTCACCATAGCCCGGATCTGGTCCTTTTCCGCATGCCCCGTACCAACCACGGTCTTCTTGACCAGGTTCGGTGCGTATTCGGCCACCGGCAGGCCGGCGAGCGAAGGCACCAGCAGCGCGACCCCGCGCGCCTGGCCCAGCTTCAGCGTCGCCCCGGCGTCCTTGTTGACGAAGGTGAGTTCGACCGCGGCTTCCATCGGATTCTGCAGGCGAACGACCTCGCTCAGGCCGTCGTGCAACTGCACCAGCCGTTCGGCGAGGCTCTTCTTGTTGTCTGAAGTGACCGTGCCGGACGCGATGAAGGACAGGCGGTTGCCCGCCGCCTCGATCATGCCCCAGCCGGTGCGCCGCAGTCCGGGGTCGATGCCCAGCAATCGAATCGCATGTGTCATGGAACAAATCGGTAACAAAACTTGATCGTTGACGCCAGCCAAAGCACGGCTTACCAGCAGGAAGCCTGTCGAATTCGACCCGGAAGCCGCTGTCCGGGAGCCGTTCCGCCCATCGCACAATAAAATTTCGCTGTTTCTTCCCCCCGTTCGCCGTTTTCCCCGATGCGCACACCGTGAGTTCCATGTTCGAGATTTTCAGTTCCTATCCGCCGAACCTGCTGATGTTCCTGGCCGCAGTGCTCTTCGTCGCCGGATGCGTGCGCGGATTTGCCGGCTTCGGCGCCGGCATGATCTTCATGCCTGTGGCGACCAGCGTGATGCTGCCATCGACGGCAGCCGCCGCATTCCTGTTCATAGACGGCATCGTGGCGTTGCCGCTGGTCGTCCGGGCGCTGCGCCTGTGCAACTGGGCCACGGTGCTTCCTGCGGTCCTGGGCGCGGTGATTTTCGTTCATTCCGGCGCATGGCTGCTGGCCAATACCGATGCCCTGCTGCTGCGCTGGGTCATCTTCGCCATCGTCACCGGCTTGCTGCTGCTGCTCGTGTCCGGTTGGCGCTACCACAAAAAACCCACCCGGCCGGTGTCCTTCGGGATCGGCGCGGTCGCCGGCGTTCTCGGCGGGATTTCACAGGTCTCAGGCCCCCCGGTTGTCGCGTTCTGGCTTTCCAGCGCCAGCGAACCGGCCATCGTCAGGGCCAACCTGATCGTATTTTTTGCGCTCGCCAGCATCGGCACCTTTGCCGCCTATATCCTCAACGGCTTTTTCACGCTCCAGGTCTTCCACCTTTTGTTGATCGCAATCCCGGTCTACGCCCTTGCAATCTATATCGGCTCGAACGGTTTCAAGGTCGCCAGCCCCGCGCATTACCGCAAGCTCGCCTACGGGCTGATCGGCCTGGCCGCACTCACCAGCATGCCCGCGCTCGATCCCCTATTCCGTTAGTTTTTCCTGCCACTTGGAGCATTTCAAAGCCATCAGGCGATCAAGCTCGGCATCGAAATCCTCGCGGCTCGAAGACGCCTGCGCCAGAATGCTCAGCGCCACGATGGCCGCGTCCACGGCCTCTTCGCGCACATCGCCAAGCGAATGGGCCTTGTATTCGCTGCCCGGCGCCTTCGTGACCGAGAGCACCGCCTGCGCCAGTTCCCCGGCCTCCTCCGCCAGCTTCAACGCACGCTCCTGGAGAGACTTCGGATCCTTTTGTGTGAGGTCGTAGATATCGAACATCGCTGCATCTCCTGTACACGCGGCAAGGCTGTTCCCCCACCCCTAACCCCTCCCCACGAGGGGGAGGGGAATAGTGCCGTGCCGTCGTCAAGGCCCCGGTTTCGCAACGCCTCTACAAGGCAGAGATATCCCGAAAACGATGAGCCGGTCCCCCTCCCCCTTGTGGGGAGGGGTTAGGAGTGGGGGTCCCGCATTACAAACAAAAAACCCCGGCCGAACCGGGGTTTCCAATTCACAATTCCTCTAGTCCGGTCAGGACGCCAGCGCCGCCATGGTTTCCTCGTCGACGTTGAAGTTGGAATAGACGGTCTGGACGTTGTCGTCGTCTTCCAGCATGTCGATGAGTTTCATCAGTGTCTGGGCCTTGTCCGCGTTGACCGGCGTAAGGGTCTGCGGTTTCCAGATGATCCGGGTCGACTCGGCTTCGCCCAGGGCATCTTCCAGCGCCTTGGCAACCTCGTTGAGGTCTTCAAAGGCCGTGTAGATCGTATGACCGTTTTCGTCGGATTGCACGTCTTCGGCACCGGCCTCGATCGCCGCTTCCAGGACGGCTTCCGCTTCACCGGCTTCAGGCTTGTAGACGACCTCTCCGACCCGGTCGAACATGAACGACACCGATCCGGTCTCGCCGAGAGATCCGCCGCATTTGGTAAAATAGGAGCGCACGTTGGACGCGGTGCGGTTCCGGTTGTCGGTCAGCGCCTCGACCACGACGGCGATGCCTGCCGGACCGTAGCCCTCATAGCGGATTTCTTCGTAGTTCTCGGCATCCCCGGTCTGCGACTTGTTGATCGCCCGCTGGATGTTGTCCTTGGGCATCGACTGCCCCTTCGCGTTCTGCACGGCGAGGCGCAGGCGCGGATTGGCGTCAGGGTCCGGGTCGCCCATCTTGGCGGCGACGGTGATTTCCTTGGACAGCTTGGAGAACATCTTGGAGCGGACGGCGTCCTGGCGTCCCTTGCGGTGCATGATGTTCTTGAATTTTGAATGGCCTGCCATGGCTCTTTCCGGTTCTCTGCGGATGATTTCGATGAAAAACTGCGCCGCTTATAGGCAAGTTGGCGTGGAAAATCCAGATCTGTGAATTTCACGGCCCGCGGCTCAGCCGCCTGAGGGCCAGAACTGCGGGAGCACGGGCTCCAGCCGCCCGCCGATCCTGACAGGGGCAATTCGCTCGGCCAGCCCGGTCCGATCATCCGTTTCGATGGCAACGCCGCTGATGGTCGCCTCGCCCGTCGCCGGCGTGAACCTGCCGCCCGGTATCTTGCGCTGGAACCGGTTGACCGGTTCCTCCTTGTCCATGCCCAGAACGCTGTCATAGGCGCCGCACATGCCCGCATCGGACATATAGGCGGTGCCGTTTTCGAGAACCTGGTGATCGGCGGTCGGGACGTGGGTATGCGTGCCGACGACGAGGCTGACACGTCCGTCCAGGAAATGGCCCATGGCCTGCTTTTCGCTGGTCGCTTCCGCATGCATGTCGACGATGATGGCATCGGCGACCTGTCCGAGCGGACAATTGTCGACCACCTTGTCGATGGCGGCGAACGGATCGTCCAGCGCATCCATGTAGACCCGCCCCATCACATTCGCGACCATGACCTGCGCGCCGTTGCGGGCGGTAAAAAGATGCGCGCCCCGGCCCGGCGTTCCGGCCGGATAGTTGACCGGTCTGAGCAGCCTGTCCTGCCGCTCGATATAGACGAGCGTATCGCGCTGGTCCCAGGCATGGTTGCCCGTGGTCACCACATCGGCGCCCGCGTCCAGGACATCCTGGACAATGGCTTCGGTGATCCCGAATCCGGACGCCGCGTTCTCGCCGTTGACGATCACGAAATCAAGCTGGTTGGCTTCCACCAGTTCAGGAAGCTTTTCAATCACCGCGGTCCGGCCCACACGCCCGACGAGATCGCCCAGAAACAGAATACGCATCAAATCCTCACTGAACGAACGGCCGTGGCCTCGCTGCCTTTCAGCCGAACGCCCGGTAGCCAAGTTCGGTCAAAATTCCATCCAATGGTTTGTCATGCGCTTCCGTCGGCACGCGGTCAACCTCCTGCGCGGCAAAGGCCAGTCCGATACACAGGAGAGGACCCGTCTTTTCCAGCGCGGTGATCGCCGTGTCATAATGGCCCTTGCCGTATCCGATCCGGTTTCCCGCATCGTCGAACCCGGCCAGGGGCATCAGCAGGACCCGTGGCTGCACGGTGGCCGCTGCCGGTCCCGGCGCGACGGTGCCGAAGCCGGCGTCGACAAGCTCGGCGCCGGGCTCCATCGTTCTGAACACCAGGTGAGGGTCGGCGACGACCGGCAGGCACAGCGGATGGCCTTTCCGGCGCAGACTGTCCAACAGCGGTCTCGGGTCGATCTCGTCGCGGATGGGCCAGAATCCCGAGACAATGGCGCCTGCCGGGATCGGCAGGGTGCCGGCATGATCTGCCAGCGCGAGACTTTTTTCGATCCGCTCGAGTTCGCCCATTGCCGCCCGTTTGGCGAGCGCCTGCTTGCGGAGAACGTTTTTTTCAGTGGCAGGAGAAGACAGGTCGATCATGGGACCTCAACAACCGGGCCATAAAACCAGACCCGCGACGACAGTGATATCGACGACAAATACATCGACCAGTGAAGCGGAAAAATCAGAAGCGCAGCCGCCCGATCGTTGGATCTGCAATCCCGGAGAACCTACAATGTAGGTGGGCGCCGTATGCCGAGGACCACGGCCCAAAGCAGGGACAGCTCCCTTAGGAATGCGTAAGGCCCCGGGGATAATGGTCCTGACGTGTCGGGCAGCCGCAGCTACCGCATATAGTCGGATGTGGGCGCAATTTCCAGAGCGGCCCGGATTTCATCGCAAACGAATTGGGAAAAACCCCGGCGCGTCGGCCCGGTTTCAGGAAACATCGGGGTTCCTGAGGCTCTTGGAAAGGCTGTCGGCGAGGCTTTCGATTCGCGCGGCGGCCGTGTTGACAGCCCGGGAGAGCTGTTCCTCGTTCTGGCTCATGTCGTCCAGGGCAGCCACTTGCTGGTTTTGTGCATCGGCCAGTTCCCCTTCCAGTCTGGCAACCTTGCGCTCCAGTTCGGAGACCTGGTCGGTTGCCATGATGCCCGCCATGACCGTGAGCCGCTGGTCGCCGATCTCGCCGAACGAGCCCCGAAGGTCCGAGATCCAGTTGTCGAATCGCGCGGCCAGCCCGGTAAGCCGCTCCTCCTCGCCGTCGTCGCATGCCATGCGGAAGGATTTGCCGTTGATGGTGACCGTGATCTGCGCCATGAGAAATCAGCCTCCGTGCGCGTCGAGCACGCTGCGAATGGTTTCCATGGCCGACACAAGCCGCCTGGAAACATCCTTGTTGGCCTCTTCGAGCCGGGACGCACGCGCTTCGCTTTCATCCAGTGTCACGGCGAGCTGGGAGCGGTCCTCGCCCAGTCTTTGCAGGTCGTCCTGGAGAGCGTTCAGCGACCGGTCGGCGTCCATTCTGCGCTGAATGGAGGTTTCCAGATGGCCGACCGCCTGATCCAGGCGCCTGACCGCGTCGGTGAGGCTGGTTTTTTCAATGCAGTCGACATCCGCCATAAATTTCATTGTCCCAAGTGTTTTTTTGCGGCGGTCCGCGCATTCCTTTCAAATATCAGACTGGCCTTTCAAACATCCTGCCGGAGAGCCGCCGTTTCAAACTCCGCAACCGCTGCATAAACAAAACACAAACAGAACGAAGCTTCACGGCGCATGTCCAACGACGAAAAAGCAAATCTTTATCAGGCGATCAAGCTTAGGCACCGCAACTTCTTCCAGTCAATGCCGCCTTCGGCAGAATCCTCAACTCTGTAACCCCTCGCCGGATATTTTTCTGCCGATGCCGCCCGTTCACGTCCCCAACCAGCTTTGTTGACTCGTTGACGGTTCCTGATATTTGTCTGGCGCCTGATCGAAACTGACGACAGTTAACTTTTGAGCAACGTACCTCAAATTTGCCTTGCCGGGCGCTCCGCCCTGGCCAGGGGAGGCTTCAAAGCAAGCAACGGGAAGAAGATGACCGATCTTGATAAACACCAGCGCATGGCAAATGCGATCCGCTTCCTTGCCATCGATGCGGTCGAAAAGGCCAAGTCCGGTCATCCCGGGCTGCCAATGGGCGCTGCGGATATCGCGACAGTGCTGTTCACCGAGTTCCTGAAATTCGACCCGACCGCCCCGAACTGGGCCGACCGCGACCGGTTCGTCCTGTCCGCCGGTCACGGCTCCATGCTGCTTTACAGCCTGCTGTATCTTCTCGGCTACGAGGACTTCTCGCTCGACGAGATCAAGAACTTCCGCCAGCTCGGTTCGCGCACCGCCGGCCATCCGGAATACGGCCACGGCGCCGGCATCGAGACGACCACCGGCCCGCTCGGCCAGGGGCTCGGCAATGCCGTCGGCATGGCCATCGCCGAACGGCTCCAGTCGGCGCGCTTCAGCGAGAAGCTGGTCGATCACTACACCTATGTGCTGGCCGGCGACGGCTGCCTCATGGAAGGCATCAGCCAGGAAGCCCTGTCCATGGCCGGGCACCTGAAGCTGAACAAGCTGATCGTCATCTGGGACGACAACGGCATTTCCATCGACGGCAAGGTCGACCTCACCGACAGCACCGATCAGCTGGCTCGTTTCGCCGCATCGGGCTGGAACACACTCAGCGTCGACGGCCATGATCCGGTTGCGATTTCCGCCACCATCCGACAGGCCCAGGCAAGCGACCGGCCGACGCTGATCGCCGCCAAGACCACCATCGGCTTCGGCGCCCCGACCAAGTCCGGTACGGCCAAGGTCCACGGCGCCCCGCTCGGCGCCGAGGAAATCTCCGGCACCCGCGCGGCGCTCAACTGGCCATACGAACCCTTCGAGGTTCCGAGCGAGATCCTGGACGCCTGGCGCATCGCCGGCCTCAGATCCGCCCACGCCCACAAGGACTGGCAGAAGCGCTTCGCCGAGGCCGACGCGGAAACCCGGGCCGAGTTCGAACGCCGGAACCGCGGCGATCTTCCGGCGGCCTATGCCACGGCCATGATGGACTACAAGAAGAAACTCGCCGAAGACCAGCCGACCATGGCGACCCGAAAGGCCTCCGAGGCCGTGCTGGGTGTCATCAACGAGGTCGTGCCGGAAACCATCGGCGGGTCCGCGGATCTGACCGGTTCGAACAACACCAAGACCAAACAGACATTGCCGGTCACGCCGGACGACTTCTCCGGCCGTTACATCCACTACGGCATTCGCGAGCACGGCATGGCTGCGGCCATGAACGGCATCGCCCTGCATGGCGGCCTTATTCCCTATTCCGGCGGCTTCCTGATCTTCTCCGACTACTGCCGCCCGTCGATCCGCCTTGCCGCACTGATGGGCCAGCGGGTCATTCACGTGATGACCCATGATTCGATCGGCCTCGGCGAAGACGGCCCGACCCACCAGCCGGTCGAGCATTTCGCCGCCCTCAGGGCGATCCCGAATCTGACCTTCTTCCGTCCGGGCGACATCACCGAGACGCTGGAATGCTGGCAGCTGTCCCTGGAAAACCGCGCCGGCCCGTCGGTCCTGGCCCTTACCCGCCAGAACCTGCCGTCGCTGCGCAAGACCTTCGAGGAAGACAATCTGTGCGCCAGGGGCGCCTATGCCCTCATCGACAGCGACGAGGATGCCGCCGTCACGATCTTCGCTTCGGGCTCCGAGGTCGAGATCGCCGTGAATGCCCACGCGGCTCTCACCGAGGCGGGTATCGCGGCACGGGTCGTTTCCGTTCCGTCCTTCGAACTGTTCGAGGCCCAGTCCGACGACTACAAGGCAGACGTCATCGGCACCAGCCCGGTCAAGATCGCGGTGGAAGCCGGCATCCGCATGGGCTGGGACCGCTTCATCGGCAACGACGGCGCCTTTGTCGGCATGACCGGCTTTGGTGCAAGCGCTCCCTACAAGGAGCTCTACGAACATTTCGGCATCACCAGCGAAGCCGTCGTGGCGGCTGCGAAGGAAAGGCTCGAAGCTTAATCGAGATCAATACCCGGCAGCATGATTTCCTTTTATGTTGCCGGACCCCGGGCACGGGTGTGCTCTTAAAAACACCACGGCATGTGGTTTTCAGATCGGCGGGAGCCTGCGACGGCACGCCGAAGATTGCGGGAGTGGACTATGGTAACCAAGGTAGCAATCAACGGATTTGGACGCATCGGCCGCAATGTTCTGCGCGCCATCGTCGAATCGGGCCGCACCGACATCGAGGTCGTCGCGATCAACGATCTCGGTCCGGTGGAAACCAACGCGCATCTGCTGCGCTACGACAGCGTTCACGGCAGGTTCCCGGCCACGGTCACGGTGGACGGTGACGCCATCTCCGTCGACGGCGGCAAGCCGATCAAGGTCACCGCGATCCGGGACCCGAAGGACCTGCCCTGGGGCGAACTTGGCGTCGAAGTCGCGCTGGAATGCACCGGCATCTTCACCGCCAAGGACAAGGCGTCCCTGCACCTGGAAGCCGGCGCCAAGCGCGTCCTGGTTTCCGCCCCCGCAGCCGGTGCCGACAAGACCATCGTCTACGGTGTCAACGACGACGCGCTGACGGCCGGCGACCTGGTGGTCTCCAACGCCTCCTGCACCACCAACTGCCTGGCTCCGGTCGCTTATGTCCTCAATGAGGCCATCGGCATCGAAAAGGGCTTCATGACGACGATCCATTCCTACACCGGCGACCAGCCGACGCTGGACACCATGCACAAGGATCTCTACCGCGCCCGCGCAGCGGCGATGTCGATGATCCCGACCTCGACCGGCGCCGCCAAGGCCGTCGGTCTGGTGCTGCCGGAACTGAACGGCAAGCTGGACGGTGTCGCCATCCGCGTCCCGACCCCGAACGTCTCGGTGGTCGACCTCAACTTCATCGCCAGCCGCGAGACCACCGTTGAGGAAATCAACGCCGCGATCCGGAGCGCGGCCGACGGCAAGCTGAAGGGCATCCTCGGCTACACCGACGACAAGCTGGTCTCCATGGACTTCAACCACGACAGCCATTCGTCCGTGTTCCACACCGATCAGACCAAGGTTCTGGACGGCACCTTCGTGCGCATCCTGTCCTGGTACGACAACGAGTGGGGCTTTTCCAACCGTATGGCCGACACCGCCATCGCGATGGCAAAGCTGATCTGATGGGTCGGATGACCGAACATCCCTGTTGACCTCAAGGGCGGTTGCGGCAGAGCTGCATCCGCCCTTTCATTGCGAGCGGGCCGGAGGAAAGCATGACTTCGTTGGCCATGATATTCGGGTTTGTCGTCCTCCTGGGCGTCGGCTTTTATGTCCTCGATCGATCCATCGAGCGCACCAAGAACCGGAGCCATCGCCATTGGCAACCGGATGTCGACAAGACCAGGGCCGAGATCATGAAGAACCTCGAAACGCCCCCGGACCGCTGATCAGCCTGCTTCCAGAACATCGGAGACTTCGTGCTCGAGCTTCTCACTGTCATTTCCCTGACCGTTGTCGTCGCGGTCGTGCCGGGGCCGGACTTCGCCGTGGTCCTGCGCAACGCGCTGATCGGCGGCCGACTTGCCGGCATCATGACCGCACTCGGCATCGCCCTGGCGCTTGGCGTGCACGTCACCTACGCCCTGGCCGGCATCGGTCTGATCGTGTCCCAGTCCATTTTCCTGTTCAACGCGCTCAAGCTGATCGGCGCCGCCTATCTGATCTTCCTCGGCGTGACCATGTACCGGACCGCCTCGCGGGAAATGCCCGCTGAAGATGCGCTCACCGGCATGCCGCCGCTGAAGGCGCTGCGGTGGGGCTTTTTCACAAATGTGACCAACCCCAAGGCCACCATGTTCGCGCTCTCGGTGTTCCTGCAGGTCACATCCCCGGCAACCCCGCTCTGGACCCAGATCGGCTATGGCGTGATCATGGCGAGCGGCGTGTTCTTGTGGTTCGTGCTGGTGACCCTGTTCTTCACCCTGCCCGCCGTCCGGCTCCGGTTCATGCGCCTCAAACTCTGGATTGAGCGCTCCTTCGGTGTTCTGCTGACCCTGTTCGGCATCGGCATCGCCGTCTCAACCAATTCGTCCCGTTCCTGACAACAGGTGTTTCCATGGCTTTCAAAACACTCGATGACCTGACTGACATCGCCGGCAAACGCGTTCTGGTGCGTGTCGACCTGAATGTTCCGATGAGCGGCGGCAAGGTGAGCGACACCACGCGCATCGAACGTATTCTGCCGACCATCACCGAGCTGTCCGGCAAGGGTTCGAAAGTGATCCTGCTCGCCCATTTCGGCCGCCCCAAGGGCGAACGCGTTGCGGACATGTCCCTTGCCCCGGTTGCCCCGGCCGTTGCCGCCCTGCTCGGCAAGCCGGTTGCCTTCGCCGACGATTGCATCGGCCAGCCTGCCGCCGATGCAGTAGCGGCCATGGCCGGCGGCGATGTGCTCCTTCTGGAAAACACCCGCTATCACAAGGGCGAGGAAAAGAACGACCCGGACTTCGCAACAGCGCTGGCCTCCAATGGCGACATCTATGTCAACGACGCCTTTTCCGCCGCCCACCGGGCCCACGGCTCCACAGAAGGCATCGCGAAGCTTCTGCCGGCCTATGCCGGCCGGACCATGCAGGCCGAACTCGAAGCCCTCGGCTCGGCGCTCGGCGCACCGGTCCGCCCGGTCCTGGCGGTTGTCGGCGGCGCCAAGGTTTCTTCGAAGATCGATCTTCTGGAGAACCTCGTCACCCGGGTCGACATGCTGGTGATCGGCGGCGGCATGGCCAACACGTTCCTCGCCGCCAAGGGCATCAACGTCGGCAAGTCCCTGTGCGAGCATGACCTTTCGGAGACCGCGAAGACGATCATGGCCGCGGCCGACAAGGCCGGTTGCGAAATCGTGCTGCCCGTCGACGCCGTCGTCGCCCGGGAATTCAAGGCGGGCGCCGCCAACGAGACCGTTTCCCTCGATGCCATTCCGCAAGACGCCATGATCCTGGACGTCGGGGCAGCGTCCATCGACACCGTCAGGGCCAGGATCGACACCGCAAGAACGCTGGTCTGGAACGGCCCCCTCGGTGCCTTTGAAATCGCCCCCTTCGACAAGGCCACCGTCGCCGCGGCGCAGCACGCAGCCGAAAACACGAAGGCCGGCAAACTCAATTCCGTCGCCGGTGGCGGCGACACGGTCGCGGCCCTGAACCACGCCGGGGCGGCAGACGACTTTTCCTACGTCTCCACCGCCGGCGGCGCCTTCCTGGAATGGCTGGAAGGCAAGGACCTGCCGGGCGTGAAAGCACTGGAAGCCTGATAGGCGCAGGCGGCAAGCCGGCCGGCTCCTCGGCCGCTTTCCCTCGCCCGGCCGCCTTGCTTTCCACGCCGTCCCGGCCTTGCGCCGGGACCTGTCCCTTCCGGAGCAGGGGCCCCGGTTCAAGGCCGGGGCAGCAGCCTGTCTCTCGGGATATCCGCCTGAATTAATTCGCAGATCGAATTAATCTCTACCTGTGAATTTGACGAAAACCCTTGTATTTAAATTGATTTAGGCGGTCACTGCCCTCTTTCCATGTCCGAAAATCTTGCTAGAACCACCGTGGATTGATGCACAGCAACACCGGCCGCGCGATTTTTTGCTAGCTTCCACGGCTACACGAATACGGACACTCGGGAGAGACTTAATGGCACGCATTACCCTTCGCCAGTTGCTTGATCACGCCGCTGAGCACGACTACGGCGTCCCGGCGTTCAACATCAACAACATGGAACAGGCGCTGGCGATCATGGCGGCCGCGGATCAGACCGATGCTCCGGTGATCATCCAGGCCTCGCGCGGTGCCCGCGCCTACGCCAATGACATCATGCTCAAGCACATGATGGATGCGGTCGTCGAAATCTACCCGCACATCCCGGTTTGCGTTCATCTGGACCACGGCAATGCCCCGCAGACCTGCATGACCGCCATCCAGGCCGGCTTCACGTCGGTCATGATGGACGGTTCCCTGGAAGGCGACGGCAAGACCCCGGCCGACTGGGACTACAATGTCGGCGTCACCAAAACGGTCACCGACATGGCCCATCTCGGCGGCATCTCCGTGGAAGGCGAGCTTGGCGTGCTCGGCTCTCTCGAAACCGGCATGGGCGACAAGGAAGACGGCCACGGCGCGGAAGGCAAGCTCAGCCAGGACCAGTTGCTGACCGACCCGGAAGAAGCGGTCAAGTTCGTCAGGGAAACGAAGGTCGATGCCCTGGCGATCGCCATGGGCACCAGCCACGGCGCCTACAAGTTCACCCGCAAGCCGGACGGCGACATTCTGGCCATGCACGTGATCGAGGAAATCCACCGCCGCCTGCCCGAGACCCATCTGGTGATGCACGGGTCGTCCTCCGTGCCGCAGGATCTCCAGGACATCATCAACCGGTATGGCGGGGAAATGCCGCAGACCTGGGGCGTGCCGGTCGAGGAAATCCAGCGCGGCATCAAGAACGGCGTGCGCAAGGTCAATATCGACACGGACAACCGCATGGCCATGACCGGGCAGATCCGGAAGATCCTGAGTGAGAATCCGGGCGAATTCGATCCGCGCAAATATCTCAAGCCGGCCCGCGATGCCATGCAGAAGCTCTGCATCGAGCGTCTGGAGGCCTTCAACACCGCCGGCCAGGCATCCAGGATCAAGAAAATCGTCACCTTGTCCGACATGGCCGCCCGCTACCAGTCGGGCGATCTCGACCCCAGGATCGCCTGATCCCGGACAGGCAGGGCAGCACCGGGGCGGCGCCGGCGCGTTCCGAATTTCTTCATTTTCTTGAAAGAGGGGCCTTGCGTCCCTCTTTCGCCGTCTTTAGGGACAAGAACCCTTATTTCCGAAGATCAGGACCGCCGCCGTGAACCGCCCCCGCCTCTTTCTCGTGACACCGCCGGAATTCGATCCGGGCGACATGGCCGAAAAGCTGAAACTGGCTTTTGCCGGCGGCGATGTCGCCTGTGTGCTGATCTACATGCCCGGCGCGGCGACGAAGGACATTCAGGCCGCCGCGAGCGTGCTGGTGCCGGTCATCCAGGAAGGCGGGGCTGCGGCCATCGTCTATCAGGACACCCAGGCCACTGGCCGATGCAACGCCGATGGCGTTCATGTCGACACCTCGCTGGAAGACCTGAAACTGGCAATCGAGAGCTTCCAGCCCGAACGGATTGTCGGTTCGGGCGGCACCAAGCTCAAGCACGACGCCATGGAACTTGCGGAAACCGGGGTGGACTACATATTTTTCGGCAAGCTCGATCTCGCCGAGAAGGAAAACGCGCATGCCAAGACCCTGACCGGAGCCGCCTGGTGGGCCGAGCTGTTCGAGACCCCCTGCGTGGCGATGGCCGGCAACACGCTCGACACCCTGGGCGAGGTCGCGGCGACCGGCGCGGATTTCGTTGCATTGAAAGATGCCGTCTGGCAGTCCGGACCGGAAATTTCTGCTACGATCGCCGAAGCAAACCGTATTCTGGAGACCTACCCGTTCCCCGAGGCCGACTAACTTATGATTAGCCTGCGACAGAACACGCGGACCGCCTTGCGCCTGACCGCCGCGATTGTCGCCACTGTCGCGGCCGGTTCCGTCGTGGCGCAGGAAGCGGATGCCGCCGGTGAGCCTGTTGCCCCTGCTGCGGCAAGCAGTCTCGCCGCCCCCGTGCCGGCACTGGTTGACGCCACCACCCATGACAAGACGCTCCGCAGCATCGTCGACGCCGGTCCGCCCAGACTGGCGGACGGCGAGGAGGCCGGGTCCGACATCGCCTATGCCGCCTTTCAGCGCGGCTGGTTCCTGACGGCTTTGGGGCTGGCCACGCCCCTGGCGGAAAACGGTGACATGGCGGCGCAGGCCCTGATGGGTGTCCTGCACGAGGCCGGGCTCGGCATCGTTCAGGACAAGGCCAAGGCGGCCGACTGGTACGCGCTTGCAGCCGCCAAGGGCGACGCGGGCTCCGCGATGCAGCTCGCACAACTTTACCTGCTGGGCACGGGAATCGAGGCGGACAAGAAAAAGGCCGCCGACTATTTCGAACAGGCCGCCGAAACCGGCAATCCATCCGCGCTCTACAATCTCGCGCTGCTGTACCAGGAAGGCGAAGGCCGGCCGTTTGACGAGAAAAAGGCCCGGGAGCTTCTGGAGGAAGCAGCCGGTCTCAACGATCCGGAAGCCCAATATGCGCTCGGCCTGTCCTATATCGAAGCCCAGACCGGATTGAACGACCCCGGTCAGGGGGCCTTCTGGATGGGCCGCGCGGCCCGGCGCGGGCATACCTCCGCGCAGGTCTATTACGGAATTCTGAGGTTCCAGGGCAAGGGGGTCGATCCGGACGAGGCCGAAGCGTCCGACTGGTTCGAGCGGGCCGCAACGGCGGGCAATCCGGTCGCCATGAACCGGCTGGCGCGGGTCTACGCCTATGGGCGCGGCCGGCCTCAGGACTTTGCCGCGGCCGCCGGCTGGCACCTGATCGCCAGAACCCTCGGCGTCTCGGACCACAATCTCGACCGGATCGTGGAGAGCCTCGACGAGACCACTCTGGCCGAGGCGCGCAAGCTCGCCGAGTATTACTCGGCCACCCTGATGGCACCGACAGAGGATCCTGAGCGGGAGTCTCCCTGAGATCGCTTCAGACGGACCCCAGTCGCCGAGACCCGTGGATCCGGCCCGTTCCTGACGATCTGCGTTCCTGGAACGGTGGCAGCAGCCCCCGGTGGCGGCCCTATTTGCGCACTGAATCGCCTTTTTCCTTGAACTTGACGGACATTTGTGGTGGACAGGCGCGAACAAATTTCCGGCGCTCCGGCCTTTGCAGGCATCCGCGCCGCTTGTGATCCAAACCAATCAAAAGTCGGTCGTTCCATGAAAATCAACGGAAACGAAATCAAACCCGGTAACGTGCTTCAGCATCAGGATACGCTCTGGGCGGTTGTCAAGGTCCAGCATGTCAAGCCGGGCAAGGGCGGTGCCTTCGCGCAGGTCGAGATGAAGAACCTGATTGACGGCCGCAAGCTCAACGAGCGTTTCCGCTCCGAGGACAAGGTCGAGCGCGTCCGCCTGGAACAGAAGGACTTCCAGTACCTCTACACCCAGGACGACATGCTGATCTTCATGGACACGGAAACCTACGAGCAGCTTGAATTGCAGGCGGACTTCGTCGGCGACCGCGCCGCCTTCCTGCAGGACGGCATGATGGTCACCGTGGAAATGCACGAGGACCGGCCGATCGGCATCACCTTGCCGCAATTCGTCACCTTGCAGATCAGTGAAGCCGATGCGGTCGTCAAGGGACAGACCCAGTCCTCGTCCTACAAGCCAGCGCTGATGGAAAACGGCGTGCGCGTCATGGTGCCGCCGTTCATCAAGGCAGACGAGAAAATCATCGTCGACACCGGCACGCTGGAATATGTGCGCCGCGCGGACTGATCCGCGGCACTGAAAAAATCAATTTGGCGCGCCCGGACACCTTCGGGACCCGCCCAACAACAAGAGACAATCGATGGCCCGCACGGCAATCCTCAATGTGATGGTACAAGCAGCGATCAAGGCCGGCCGGTCTCTGGTGCGCGATTTCGGCGAAGTGGAAAACCTGCAGGTCTCGCGCAAGGGGCCCGGAGATTTCGTCTCCGCCGCCGACCGCCGCGCCGAGGAAATCGTGAGCGCCGAATTGACAAGGGCGCGCCCGACCTTCGGTCTCGTGATGGAAGAAAGCGGCGAGGTCAAAGGCACCGACGGCCAGCACCGCTGGCATATCGATCCGCTCGACGGCACCACCAACTTCCTGCACGGCATTCCGATTTTTTCGACATCCATCGCGCTTGAGCGTTCGGGCGAGATCGTCGCCGGGGTGATCTTCAACCCGGTCATGGACGAGCTTTACACCGCCGAACGCGGCCGGGGCGCCTTTCTCAACGACCGCCGCCTGCGGGTTGCGGGCCGCGCCAACTTGCCTGACATGGTGTTCGCAACCGGCCTCCCCTTCATCGGCCAGGGCGACCACGGCCGCTCCTTGCGCGAATTGCGCTACATCATGCCGGAAGTGGCCGGCATCCGCCGCGCCGGTGCCGCCTCGCTCGACCTTGCCTGGACCGCCTCCGGCCGCTTCGACGGCTACTGGGAGCGCAATCTCAATTCCTGGGACATCGCAGCGGGCCTTCTGATGGTGCGCGAGGCCGGCGGTTACGTCAGCGATCTTCAGGGCCGAGCCAAGATGCTGGAAAGTGGCAACGTCGTCGCCGGCAACGAGGACGCCCACAAGCATCTCCTGCGGCTGCTGAAGAAAGCCGAGGCCCCGGCGGAGGGGTGAGGCAAATGGCAGCGTCGGGAGGACTGCCCGGGGCTGAACGTCACGACGTGTCGAGATCCAGGACAGCCTTCGCCCTTGTCCTGAGGAAAACCGCATTCGCCACGCACGGTCCCGCCGGATCGGGCTGCAAGTACCATGGCGCACACCTCTCTCCTGCACTCACCAACGCATCGTTCGGCACCAGGGGCACAGCGATGTCTCCCCGGACGCGGCGCAGCAGAGCGCTCGGGCCCACACATTCCCGCAGCGCCTGAAGGAAACCGCGACCACCCCCGACCTCGTCCCCGCCGCTTCCGCAACCGGCCCGGCGGGTGGGCCCCTGTTCTCCCTGCGGTCGGCCGGGGTGACGCTCGGGGGGTGGCACGGCTCCCACTATCTGCTTTCATTTTCCCAGAGCTCTGCCTTACCCCGGATGCCGCCCTCCCACACACAGCGTCACCCCGGACAAGCGCAGCGCAGATCCGGGGCCTACTCGCATCGCAAACTGCTGAAGCGAATTTCTGTTTCGGCTCAGGGCTGCCGAAACCGCTGGCTTCGGTGCGCGATGCGCTCGTCCTCAATCCGCAGGCTTGTATGGTCTGTTCGACGCTGTTGAAAACCCAGTCTCTTGCGATCGACGTACAGTGTCAGGCTGCGACCCGTTTCAGCCGGTTGCGCTCCATCGCCGCCAGCGCCGCGCCCGAAAGAACCAACGGCAGAGCCCAGAAGAACGCCGGCGCGACGGGAAGGCTGAATATGAGAAGATCGGCCATGATGGGCCAGATCAGAGCAAGATACTCGATTGGCGCAAGGCGCGATGCTTCAGCATAGCGGAAGGCAAGGGTCATTGCGATATGGGCCGCGCCCCCAAGCAACCCCGCCAACACGAGGAGAAAGAGCATGAAACCATCAGGCCAGACCCAGCCCAGGGGAATTGTCGCCATGCCGCCGATCATGGAAGCCGCGACAAAATAAAGTGCAATCGCCCCGGGGCTTTCCGTGCGGTTCAACGATCTGACCATCAGAAGGGCACATGCCGTGAGGACGGCCGTTAACAGGCCGAGACCGTATCCGACGAGCTGGGTCCTGTTCATCTGGCCTCCCCCAAGCTCCGGCCAGACCAGGACGACAACGCCGCATACTCCGAGCAGGATCCCACCGACCCGCCACACCGTCAGACGTTCCGACAGAAATGCCGCGCCGGCGAGCGCCATGATCAGCGGAGCCATATTGGCGATCAGGGTCGCTTCCGCCATTGGCAGGCGTGCCACCGAGGCGAACGACGTGAACATTGCCGCAGCTCCAATGCCCGAACGCAGCAAGTGTCCGAGAGGGCGCTTCGTGCGCAGACCGTACGGAAACTCCGATCTCAGCCAGAGAAAGACAACCAGCGGGACAAAAGCGAACAGGGAGCGAAAAAAAACGATTTCGCCGAGTGGAACCGCTTCACTCGTTGCCTTCACACAGACAACCATGGCCGCAGAGAGAAATCCGGACAGAATGCGAAGCCCGATCCCGTGATAGGGGCGATCCACCTGTGTCACGCTTCGGCTTCTCCTTGCGCGACGGCATCACGCAACGCGTCGCCGGCGAGATTGATCGTCAGGACCGTGAACATGATGGCAAGGCCCGGCCACACCATTTGCAGGGGCGCCGAGCGCAGATGCACCCTGGCATCGAGCAACATGGTGCCCCATTCCGGGGTTGGCGGCTGGACACCGAAGCCCAGAAAGCCGAGCGCTGAAATGCCTAACACTGCTCGTGCGAACATACCGGTCCAGACGACTGTCAGAGAGGGAAGAAGCGCGGGCATGTAATGCCATCCGGCCATTTCCATCGAGGACAGGCCGGCAAGCCGGGCCTGCACGACATAACCACGATCGGCCACGGAAAGGCCTATGCCTCTTGCGACGCGCGCATAGCGCATCCAGCCGGTGACGGACAGGGCAAGGATCAGACTGCCGGTCCCCGCGCCGAGGACACCGGCAATCACCACCGCGGCGACGAGATCCGGAAAGGCAAGAAACGTGTCGGTCACCCTCATGATTGCCCAATCGGCGCCACGCCCGCCCAATGCGGCCACGAGGCCTGCGGCACTGCCGACGACCAGGCCGATGACAGAGACCAGGAAGGCGAGCCCGAGCGACCAGCGCGCACCGTGAAGCAAACGCGAGAGGATGCATCTGCCCATCGCGTCCGTGCCCAGCAGATAGTCTCTTCCGGGTCCGGAAAGACGGTTCGGAATATCGATGGCCGACGGGTCGTATGGTGCAAGATACGGCCCCAGCACGGCGAGAGCCGCGAAGACAACGGTGATGATCACGCCACTACGCATCGCGCGCGCCCATGCGTGGATCGATCAGCCTGTAGGCGAGGTCCACCAGAAGATTGACCGACACGAACAAAAGCGCCGTCAACAGGACAACCGCCTGCACTTTCGGAAAGTCCCGCGCGGACACCGCATGGATCAGAAACCCGCCGAGACCCGGCCGCGCAAAAATGACCTCGACCATGACGGCTCCCTCAAGAAGGAACGCAAGTTCGAGGCTGAATACGGTGATAACCGGAATGGCGGCATGGGGAAACACATGCGCGATGGCGATTTCTCGGCGCGAAACACCCCTGCGTGCCAATGCGGGCAGGAAAGCCGTGCTGCGGGATTCCAGAATTCCGGACCGCAGGATGCGCGTGAAAACCGCGGCAACCCCAAGTCCGAGCGTTAGGGCCGGCAAAACCAGGTGTGCGGATGTGCGCGCGCCCATGGCAGGAAGCCAGGCCAGCTCGACAGCAAACAGCAGGATGAGCAGCAACCCAAGCCAGTATCCTGGTATGGCTGCCCCGAGTGTTGCCAGCGCAACCGCCCCCCGGTCGACAAGACCACGTGGTTTGCGGGTGGCAATCAGCGCGAGAGGAATGGCAACAGTCAATCCTGTTGCCAGACCGGCAAGCGCAAGCGGAACCGTGTAGGACATTGCGTCGACCAGTTCCGGCCAGACCGGACGTCCGGAAACGGACGAGTTGCCGAAGTCCCCGCGCATGATCGGCTCGAACCAATGATAGAAGGCGGGCCAAAAACCCGCATCCAGCCCCGTTTCGGCCCGAATCCGGGCAACCACCTCCGGCGGCACCACGGAATCGTAGCGGGCGACGGCGATCGTCATTGCCGGATCACCCGGCGCAAACCAGAGAAGGGAAAACGTTGCAAGCGCCGTCCCCGCGAGCACAACGGCCGCACGAAGCAACAATCCGTAGAAAACCTTCATGCGGCACGCCCCAATGCCCCGAGCGACATCGCCGCATCGCGCAGCTGACGCCCGTAGCCGGACTGCGGCGCGCTGAAGAAAGAGCGTGTCGAAGCACGCTCCTCGATCCCACCCGACTTCAGGATGACCAGGTCGTCGGCGTGGGCGGCCGCGTAACCCAGATCGTGGGTCACAATCAGCGAGGCAAACCCTTCTTCCGCCTGAAGACGGCTGATCAGCCTCGCCGTGTGTTTCTGGGTCACCGCATCAAGCGCGGACAAGGGTTCGTCAAGGAGAATGAGCGGCGGGCTTGCGATCAGGGCACGCAGGATGCCCACCCGTTGCGCCTGACCGATGGAGATCTGGCCGGGGCGTCGATCGAGAATGCCCGGATCGATTTCGAGGCCTTCACACAGGCGCTCCAACCGCTCGGGGCTGAGACCGGAGCGGTTGCGTGCCAGCGGCTCCATGACGGAGCGGCGCAGGTTCAAGGCCGGATTGAAGGCCGACCGCGGTTCCTGCATGACCAGGGCAGGCCCTGGCCTTTGCAGCGGTTTGCCGCACCAGGTGACTGTGCCGAGCTTTGCCGGAAGCAGTCCGAGTATGCCCGCTATCAGCGTGGATTTGCCGGCGCCGCTCTCACCGATGACGGCCAGGGCCCTGCCCTTGGAAACGGTCAGCGAGATGTCCTTGACAACAGGCTTGCCTGCCCTGTGCACCGTGAGATTTTCAACGCTCAGCACGGCAGGTCCACCCAGCTCTTGTGCGCGACCAGAGCGCGGGCCGCGCTGCTTTGCGGCCGATCGAGCAACGCTGCGGTCGGCGCGTTCTCCACGATCCGGCCACCGTCCATGACAAGCACCCGGTCCACCCGCGCGGCCGCAAGTCCCAGATCATGCGTGATCAGCAAAAGCCCCGTCCCCGTGCTCTTCAGAAAACGGCCGAGCAGGTCCATCGTCGAAGCGGCGATGACTGGATCCAGAGCCAACGTCGGTTCGTCCATTATGAGCAAGTCGGGCTGTCCGATGAACGCCATTGCAATCACGAAGCGCTGCAGCATTCCCCGGCTCCAGTTCGATGGTCTCGCACCGAGCTTGTCCGGGTCCAGCTTCATGGCGGCGAACACTTCATCGCGGCGAGCGGGCTCCGGCAGGACACCGAGGACCCGCTCCGCCTGGTGCCAGTGAAATGCAAGCGTACGCAGCGGGTCGAGCGCCTCATCGGGGCTTTGTGCGACATGCGCAACGGCGACACCTTCCGTGCGGAGCCTGTCGCACAGAAGGTGCCCCAATGTCGACTTTCCCGAACCGGACGATCCGACCAGGCCAACACGCTCGGACCGGTCCAGACGAAAATCGGTAGGATGCAGGATGGTGCGGCCCGCCCGCGTTGCGGACAGGCCTTGAACTTCTATCGTCATTCCGAACGGGACACCCCGCCGTTCATCCAGTAGGTCATCGCGGGATGGATCTGATAGCCCTTCAGATCCGGGCGCGCGACACTGACCTGCGTTCCGTGAAAGACCGGGATCAAGGGCGCATCTTGTTGAATGATGGATTGAACCTCGTCATAGACGGCCTTGCGCTCAGCGTCGTCGAAAGTCTGGCGGCCCTTTTCAAGCAGCGCGTCAAACGCGGCGTTGGAGTAGCCGCCGATATTGGAACCCGACCCTGTCTTCAGGACCGTTTCGGGGAAGTATGCCGGGTCACCTGAAGGGGCCACGCCCCAGGCCTGCAAATGCAGATCGGCTTCGCCCGAGGCAATCGCGTCGTTGTTGGCGCCCCATTCACCGATACGCACCTGGGTTTCAATTCCGATGGCGGTCAGATAGGCCTGTATCAATGCTGCCGTCGGCGGGAGCGCCGCCCGGGAGGAGTAGGTGACGATATCGAGTTTCAGAGGCGCTCCGTCCAGCGTCCATTTCCCGCCGGTCTTGACAGCACCGGCCTCGGCCAGGAGCGCCTCGGCTTTTGCCGGATCATATGTGGGCGCGATATCGGCAGCCCAGGGCATGAGCGCCGGATAGATCGAACCGGCGGGAACGCCTCCGACACCGGACAGGGCGGCCTCTATGATGCCGGTTCTGTCGATGGCCAGCGAAACGGCCCGGCGGATGCGCCCATCCTCAAGCGGCCCGTGCACCTTGTCGATATCGAGCCAGTAAAGCTGAACGGTCGGCGCCGTCAGCCCCTGCGCACCCTGCGCGACAATGCGCTCATAGTCGGTTTCGGGGTAGTTGATGACAAGATCGACCTCACCGGCCTCGAACGCGAGCGCGGCTGCCGCCGGATCGGCGGACTTGACGACCCGCACTTCGGCAATGGCGGGCGGACCGTCACGATACTCCGGATTTGCCTCGACCCGGTAAGACTGGTCGGGGACGGCCTCACGAAACACAAACGGGCCGGTCGCATTGATCGGAAACGCTTCAGAAGCCGGCCCGAGCACAACGACACCCGGCTCTGTCAGGATCCAGGGAAAGGCCGCGTCCGGTGTCTTCGTTTGAAAGACAACCGTGTCGGCACCCTGCGCCGCCATGCTTTCCAGATTGAGCAGTCTTGCGTTGCGGGGATTATGCGCAGGGCTGTTTTCATCGATGATCGGCGCAAGACTGTCCAGCACCGACTGTGCGGTCACCGGGGACCCATCATGGAATGTCAGCCCCGGCCGCAGCTTGACCGCCCAGGTTGTCGCTGTCTTGCGCTCTATCGATTGAGCCAGACGCGGGTACAGCTCCATTTCGACCGTCAGCCCCATAAGGGTTTCGGTCACGCCGGCCTGGTTGGACAGCCACCCGTTGTAGCGCACGCGCGGATCGGGCGTTTCATTTGTGGGTCCTGTCAGATAGGCAATCGTCAGGCTGCCTTCCTGGGCAGCCACGGGCGTTAAAAACAAAAAGGCGAGGGAGAGTGCAATCAGGAAACGCTTGAAAACGACCATTTAGGTGTCCTTTTGAGAACCGGCAGCAGATCGGAACCACCACCACGCTGATGTTTGAAGCCCGCCTCATGTGTTTGGAAGCAGCTTTTGCAGGCGAATCTGTCTGCGCTGGCAGAGCCCCCGAACGACCACCTCACTCGAACGCCTTCGAACCGACTGAATGTTATAAAATAACATCTCATATCTCGATATATGTTATATTATTACATTTCAAGTGTTTTTTTGCACTGCAATGGAACCACCGCGCGCACAGGATCACCCCTTTCAGGCTATACGACCGGCCTAATACCAACCTCGACAAATAGGAACAGTGCCATCAGATGGGTTCTTATTTGTTGAGGTTGGTATGAAACCAACGGCCGCATTGCGGACCGGGACGCGATCTGGGAAATGAGCGGCTTGGGGTGGCGCGACATTGAAAAGACTTGGGGCCGCGCGTGCCGTCATCCTGCGCGGGACCCCGTGTGGGGCACACGGATTCCAGATGCACCGGGTTGCGGGTGACAGGGCTGTCTCGCTCGACCTTGCCTGGACCGCCTCCGGCCGCTTCGACGGCTACTGGGAGCGCAATCTCGATTCCTGGGACATAGCAACGGGCCTTCTGATGGTCCGCGAGGCCGGCGGTTACGTCAGCGATCTTCAGGGCAGAGCCAAGATGCTGGAAAGCGGCAACGTCGTCGCCGGCAACGGGGGACCAGCATCCACCTGGGCCGCCAGGTCCGCACTGTGCCCTTCCACATCAAAAATGCAGATACGTCTCCACATGCGCCCGATTGGCGTCAAACTCCTCGGCCGTGCCGCTCCAGACGATCTCGCCCTTTTCGACAACGTAGTACCGGTCAGAGATCCTTGAGAGTTCGTCCAGGTTCTTGTCGATCAGCAGGATGGACAGGCCGCCTGCCTTCAAGCGGGCAAGCATGGACCAGATCTCCTCGCGGATGAGCGGCGCCAGTCCTTCTGTGGCCTCGTCGAGGATCAGAAGGTTCGGGTTGGTCATCAGGGCCCGCCCGATGGCCAGCATCTGTTGCTCGCCGCCCGACAACTGGAAACCGAGATTACGTCTGCGCTCCGCAAGGCGCGGAAAGGCTTCGAAAACCTTCTCGACCGTCCAGCCGCCCGGTGTGGGACGCGCGGTTGCCAGCAGGTTTTCAACGACGGAGAGCGAGGGAAAGACCAGCCGCCCCTCCGGCACCAGCCCCAGCCCCGCCTGGGCAATCCGGTAGGGAGGTTCGCCCGTCAGGTCTTCGCCCTTCACGAGGATCCTGCCTTCGCTGGGCTTTAAAAGACCCATCAGGCATCGCACCGTGGTCGACTTGCCCATGCCGTTGCGGCCCATGAGCGTGGTCACCTGGCCTTCGGTCAGGTCGAGATCCATTCCGAAAAGGACTTCGGCATTGCCGTATCCGGCATGCAGGTTCGTAACGCTCACGAGCGCGCTCATTGTGCCGTGTCTCCGAGATAGGCCGCCCGGGCCGCAGGGTCGTTTCGCACGTGATCCGGGGCCCCCTGTGCCACGACCTTTCCATCGACCAGCACCGAAACCGTATCCGCCAGCTGAAAGATCGCATCCATGTCATGTTCCACCAGAAGCATCGGAACGCTGCGGCGTAGATCGGCCAGAATGTCGATCAACATGACACTTTCCACCCGCCCCAGGCCGGCCATGGGTTCGTCCAGGAGCAGGAACCTCGGAGCCCCCGCCAGTGCGATGGCCAGCTCCAGAAGCCGCCTTTCGCCGTGTGAAAGATCGGTGGCGGGCACAAATGCCCGCTCTTTCATTCCAAGGCGCTCCAGCATCGCCATGGCTGTTTCGTTCAGGTCCTTTTCCCGCGCGGCCGGGCGGAAAAAGCGGAAACTTGATCCGGACTTCGCCTGGGCCGCCAGCGCCACGTTTTCCAGAACGGAGAACGACGGCAGAACAGAGGTCAGCTGAAATGTGCGACCGAGACCGGCTTGCGCGCGCTGCCATGTCTTCCTGGTCGTGATGTTCTGTCCTGCAAGAACGACCTCGCCTGCGTCCGGCTGCAGGACGCCGGAAATCTGGTGGATCAGCGTTGTCTTGCCCGCGCCGTTCGGCCCGATGAGTGCGTGGCACTGACCATCCGGAACAGACAGCGAAATGTTCCGACTCACATGCACCGCGCCGAAGTGCTTGTTCAGATTGCGGATTTCCAGAACATTCATCACGCCTGCTCCCCGTTCGCCCGGGTCACGCCTGCCTTCTCGGTTCTGTTCGCCGGAAAAAGCAGGTGGCTCAACCCACCCTTGGCGTGGAGTGCCATGAGCACCAGCAGCGGGCCGTAGATCAGCCGCCATTCGTGAAGGAACGAACCAAGGACTTCTTCGACGATGACAAGGAACAACGCCCCGAGCAGCGCACCGTTGCGCGTGCCCAGCCCTCCCAGAACCACGATCACAAGGAGGTCGCCGGAGCGCTGCCAGGCAGCCATCGCGGGGCTGACGAACTCCGCATGCTGCATTGTCAGAAGGCCGGAGACGGCGGCGATCATCCCGGCGATGACATATGCGGTCAGGCGGAAGCGGAAGATCGAAAAGCCCATGATCTCCGTGCGGTCGGGATTGTCGCGCGCTGCGCGCAGCACCCGTCCGAACCGGGCATTGCTCAAGCGGTGAACGCCCCACCAGCTGGCCAGCAGCGTCAGCAGGATAATCAGGTAAAGCTGACCGCTGCCTTGGACCACATCGCTGCCAAAAAAGGTTGCCAGGGACCAGAGCGTCAAGCCGTCGTCTCCGCCGTAAGGGGCAAGGGACGTCAGCGTGAAATAGATCATCTGGCCAAAGGCCAGCGTGATCATCAGAAAGTAGACCCCGGTTGTTCTGAGCGCCAGTGCACCGGTGACCAGAGCACAGAGCCCGGAGACCAATAGCGCCAGCAGCAGCAGAACCAGGATGTTCTCGATGCCGCTTTCCAGACCGATGGCCGCCGTATACGCGCCAATCGCGACGAAGGCCGCATGGCCCAGACTGATCATCCCGCCGTGGCCGACCAGCAGATCGAGCGATATTGCGGCGATGGCCAGCAGCATCGCCTTGATCAACAGGCTCAACAGGTAGCTTTGGCCCAATGGCGGCAGGACGAACGGAGCGGCCAGCAACAGCACGAAGACAAGCGCCATCACCAGGAGGCTGCGATCCATCCGCATCAATGAGCTCCCTTCGCCGGCAGCAGACCTTGCGGACGGACAACCAGCACGGCCGCCATCAGGATGTAGATCAGCATCGACGCCAGCGCAGGCCCCACCTGATTGGAGAAGGACGGCGGGAAGACCACCTCCAGCCCCTCGGTCAGGAGTGTGCGCCCGACCGTGTCGAACAGGCCCACCATCAGGGCACCCAGGAAAGCGCCCCGGATCGATCCGACACCGCCAATGATGATGACCACGAAGGCGATGATCAGGATATTGTCTCCCATGCCCGGCTCGATCGCAAAAATCGGGGCGGCGATCACGCCGGCAAAGCCGGCAAGCATCGCGCCGACGCCGAAGACAATCATGAACAGTCTCTGGATGTTGACACCAAGCGCGGAAACCATCTCCGGCGTTGTTGCGCCGGCACGGATCAGCATTCCCACCCGTGTCCGGGTCACTGTGATGTAGAGCAGGACGGCAACGGCGAGGCCGGCCAGGATCGTGACGAAGCGGTACACGGGATAGCGCAATTGCTCTGTCAACTGGACAGACCCGGAGAGAACCTCGGGCGGTTCGATCGACAGCGTTCCAGGCCCGAAGATGACCTTGGCCAGCTCGTTGAGAAAGATGATGATGCCGAAAGTCGCCAGCACCTGGTCCAGGTGATCGCGCCCGTAAAGATGCCGGAAAACAAAATACTCCAGCAGCAGCCCGAGCAACAGCGCGGCGACCAGTGACAGGACAACCGCAACGAAAAAGTTGCCTGTCAGTTGGTGAAAGGCAAAGACCAGATAGGCTCCCACCATGTACTGCACGCCATGGGCCAGGTTGATGAACCCCATGACCCCGAAGACAAGCGTCAATCCGGCTGCGATCAGAAACAGGAGCGTTCCGTACTGAAGCCCGTTCAGGCACTGGATCAGAAAGAGGGTCAAGGACACCGCGTCTGCCTTTCCATACATCGAACTCGCCCGCTCCCTGACGGGGCGGGCGCAATCCGGATCCTACATTTTGCACTCGGAATGGAAGCTGTCGGCGTAGTCGGTGACGATGGTCTGCTTGGCCGTGGTCCAGAACTTGCCGTCGTCGCGTTTCGCCACTTCCAGCAGATGGAAATCCTGAACCGGATAATGGTTGTTGCTGAAGGCGAAGGATCCGCGAACGGATGTGAAGTCCGCGGCCTCGAGGGCTGCGCGCGTTGCGTCCTTGTCGCCCATGTCGCCGCCGGTCTTTTCCAGCGCGCTGGCAATCAGGTTCGCCGTATCAAAGGCCTGGGCGGCATAGGACCCCGGCACATAGCCGTATTTTTCCTCGAAGGCCGAGACAAAGGCAAGATTGGCTTCATTCTTCATGTCCGGAGCCCAGGCGCCGGCCGACAGGAAGCCGACAGCCGCATCCTTTTGGCCCGGCAGCGTGGTCTCGTCGGTTGTGAAGACAGACGTGAACTTGACGCTTTCATCAAGGCCCGCAGCTTCGAACTGCTTGACGAGGCGCACGCCCATGCCACCCGGCATGAAAGTGAAGAGCGCGTCCGCGCCCGAGGTGGAGATCTGTGCCAGCTCGGACGAGAAATCCTGATGGCCGAGGGGGGTGAAAATCTCGTCAGCAACCGTGCCCTTGAAGGTCTGCTTGTACCCGGCGATGTTGTCGCGCCCGGCCTGATAGTTGGGCACCATCAGGACGACGTTCTCGAAGCCCTCCTCATTGGCGATCATGCCGCTCACTTCGGCGTTCTGGTTGTTTTGGTAAGAGGTGACAAAGAAATAGGGATTGCAGTTCTTTCCGGCGAAGGTCGACGGCCCTGCATTCGGGCTGATCAGGAAGGTGTCGGATTGGACGATCGGCTTGAAGATCGCCTGCAGCATGTTCGAGAAGACGGTCCCGACGACAAAATCGACCTCGTCACGCTCGACCAGCGACTTTGCCTTGAGCAGCGCCACGTCCGGCTTGAGTTCGTCGTCCTCGACGATCAGGGAAACGGACTGGCCGCCCAGTTTGCCGCCGTTCTGGTCCAGTGCGAGCTGGAAACCGTCCACGATCTGCTGGCCAAGCGCGGCCGGCGGACCGGACAGTGTCACGACCATCCCGATCTTGACATCCTCGGCAAGAGCCGCCGAACACAATGCCGTATTCATCGCCAGCATGGTCGCAAGGCTTGCAATCGTGAATTTCGAGTTTGCTTTCATGATCATTTTTCCTTTTCTGCCCCCCTCCGGGGCTGGTTGAGTGCGGATAGGCAATTGTCGGGACCGGCTTGTTTTTGTTTTCCCCTGATCCCGGACGGGCGTTCTTATACCATTAAGCGGTCATGCCTCAGGCGTCTTCCTTCGTGGCGAAACCGGCCATCTTCGCGTAGCCTTTTACTATCGCCTTGCGGTCTTCATATCCCAAAATGTCGTCCACGTTCTCAAAACGGCGCGGGCTCAGCTTCTCGACCTCGTCGATCACCCGTTCGGGCCCGCCGATCCGGTTGGTGCGCACGACTTCTGCGGTTTTGGGCAGGCGGTCCCGTTCGTACCGATAGAGTGCTTCGCGCGGATGTTCCGCGGCGGCCAGTTCGTCGGCCAGACAGCGTGCATCCAGAATGGCCTGCGCTGCGCCGTTGGAGCCTACCGGATACATCGGGTGCGCCGCGTCTCCCAGCAGCGTGACCCGCCCATGGGTCCAGCGCGGCAAGGGATCGCGGTCGGCCATCGGGTATTCGTAAATCGGCCCGCTGGCGCGTACGAGCGCCTCAAGGTCCATGCCGGGCACGTTGAAACGCCTGGCGTAAGGCAGCACCTTGGCAAGAGACGCCTGTTTCGACCAGCTTTCCGGCGGTGGCGGCGAAACCGAAGCGTCGGCCATGCGCACGTTCACCACCCAGTTCATCAACTGCCGTCCGTCCCTTGCGGGCGCGATCGGATAGAGCACCAGTTTCCCGCTCAAGCCCCCGGCGATGGCCATCGTCTCGCCATCCTCCCAGACCGGCCACTCCGCTGCGCCGCGCCACATCACGACACCGGCCCAGCTCGGCACGCCCTCGTCAGGATAGAACTGGCGACGGCCAACGCTGTGAATACCATCCGCGCAGATCAGCACTTCACTGCGTATCGTTGTCGAATTGAGCCCGTCAACCGTATTGGTGAAATGCGCCGTGACACCGGCCTCATCCTGAATGAAGCCGGACAGGCGCAGACCCGTCAGAACGGCATCCGGCCCCATGCGTTCGACCGCTGCATCGAACAACACCTTCTGCAGCCGGCCGCGATGAATGGAAAACTGAGGGTGTTCGTGCCCGGCATGAAGGCCGCGCGGCTCACGCCAGACCTCCTGACCGATGCGGGTCAGATACCTCAGTTCACGGGTCCGCAACCCCACCTCGTCCAACCGCTCCAGCAGGCCGAGTTCGGCAAGTTCGGCGATCGAATGAGGCAGCGTGTTGATGCCGACCCCGACTTCGCGAACCTCCGGAGCCTGCTCCACAACCCGGACCCTGATACCGCGCTTGTGCAGCATCAGGGCCGTGGCCAGCCCGCCGATCCCGGCACCCGCGATCAGCACGGTCATTGCGCCGTCTCGTCTTCGGGCGGCAGAAAGTCGATGGCATGGGCCGCGGAGACGGCCACGATCTCGGCGGGGTCTGCCTCGGGACCCAGATTGTGCAACGCCCAGAACAGGTCATAGAGCTGGGCGGACGGCGTCACCCAGAACAGCGTTTTTATCGTGTTCCCGGATTTGTTGAAGATGCCATGCGGAATACCGCGCGGCAGTTTCACCAGGTCTCCAGGCTCACCTATGGCTTCCTGCCCGTCCAGAAGGAAGTCGAAACGGCCTTCCAGAATATAGAGAAATTCGTCCTGGTCCGGATGGATATGCGGCGGCACGAAGGTTCCCGGAGGCAGGGTCGCATGCCAGGAAAAGCACTCCTCGGTCATCTGCTTGGGCACATAAGTCTGACCCAGGATGTTCCAGCTGATCTCATCGAGACCGTGACGGGACTTGACGATCCCGGGAGCCATGGCTGTCATTTTGTTTCCTCCGTCTCTCGACCGGCTGCAGGTTGAAATTCGAGCGCTCACGCAAGCTTACCGTCACGGTCCCTCTTGCGGAACAGGACCGACAAAGGCGGTCGTGATCGGCGAGCCCGGTTGCTTGAGGCCTTCAAGAATCGTGAAGTGGTTGTGATTGCCGTCAATTTCGCAACGCACAGGCACGTCCAGTCCCGTCCACATGTCGCTCAGGAGGCGTGCCTGGCGGATGAACTCGGGCCGTTCACCGCCCCCGACCCAGCAGGTCAGCGGCGCGGCTGCCGCCGGCTGCGCCAGAACCGCACTTTCAGCACGGGCCTCCTCCAGATCCAGGTTGAGTGTCCGGTTCATCCCGGTATGCATCAGCGGCCGCAGGTCGTGAAGACCGCTGATTGACAGGGTATGGGCGATGCGCTCGGAAACGCTGCCCGACAGCGGGCTGTCGGAGCAAAGCATGCGCGTTGCCAGATGACCGCCTGCGGAGTGCCCGGACAGGCGGATGGGGCCGTCCACCAGTCCGGCCGCAGTCGATATGGCCTGGCCGATCTGCGCGGTGATCTCATGGATGCGCGCCTCCGGCGCCAGGGTGTAGCTGGGCACGCAGACGGCCCAGCCTTTCGCCCGCGCGCCTTCGGCGAAATCCGTCCAGTGTGCTTTCTCCAGCCGCATCCAGTAGCCGCCGTGTATGAAGACCGCAAGTCCCTTCGGTGTGCCGTCCGGCCAGACAATGTCGAACTTTTCCCGCGGATGACTGCCGTAGGCGATATCCAGGTCCAGCCGGTGTCCGCTCCTCGTCAGGTCTGCCCTGTAGCCGGCGGCGCGCGCGGCCCAGAAGTCTGGCAACTCTGCGGAATTTTTCACATGTTTCATGTTCGCGAAGGCGTCGTCCCAATCGCACAGAGGTGACAAACTCATTCTGGCCTTCCTGCCGGGCGCGCGGCCTTGTTCTTGTGTTTCGCACGGTTGACCAACCGCAAGGCACCCGGGCCAATTTCAGGCCCGGTGCCGGTGTTGAAAGAGTGACCGGGATCAGCCGGCATCCGGGGGCGGCAGGAAGTTGACTTCGCGCAATGCGGAAAGGCGCACCAGTTCCTGCGGGTCGCTCACGCCATCCAGTTCGGTGAACAGCTTGTAGAGTTCACGCGCCGGCGACACCCCGAACATACATGCCGCAGTCGCGCCGGAACGGTTGAAGATGCCATGGGCGATGCCTCGCGGCATCCTGATCGTGTCGCCTGGCCCGGCCTTGCAATGCTCATCGGGAAATTCGATTTCCAGTTCGCCTTCCAGGAGATAGATCCACTCATCCTGTGTCGGGTGGATATGCGGCGGCACGAACGTGCCCTCGGGAAGGGTCGCGTGCCAGACGAACGCATCTTCCGTCAGCAGCTTGGGGACATAGGTCTGCCCCACGACGTTCCATGTCAGACCGTTCATGCCGACATCGGCCTTCAAGACGCCTTTTTCCATTGTCCGGGTTCCTGTTGTTGCAGTTCGGGACTTGATGCCCGGACTACACTGCAATGATTTAGCTCAATCAGTTATCCGAAAAACGAACCCGTCTTCCGGTATAAATTTTAAGCTTGAAGCAAATTGGCAGTCATGCACTAAATCGAGTTGGATCAACCTTGAACCGCCCTGCAGGGAAATCGATGGCCCCACACGAGGCTTTGCCAACGAAAGAATATTTTGCGCAGAATCCGGTGGTTCGAACCCGCGATCTGGATGAAGCACGGCACATCACGTCCGCAAAGCTCTGTGATCACAAGCTCGAGCTCGTCGGCGGCCGGTCCGATCTCTTCGTCCGCCACAATGCGGTACGCGGGCAGAGCATCTCCGCGAACTACCTGCACTATGGAGCCGATGTGACGGTCAATCCGGGACAGCTGGGCTCTTTCTATCTGTTTCAGGTGCCGCTGTCCGGATGTGCGAAAATCCGGCACCGGGGCGAAGAAATGACGGCCACCACCCAGATGGGCACCATTTTGAACCCGGATCGGGGCGCGCTGCTGCATTGGACGCGCGACTGCAGCAAGCTTTTGCTCCAGGTCGACAAGAACCAGCTGGAAGCGGTTGCCCGGTCGATAACGGGTGCGCCCCTGCCCGGCCCCATACGCTTTGAAATGCAGGTCGATCTGACCAATGGAGCGGGACGCCAGCTGAAGCGGTTGGTCATGGCCTGCGCCCAGGGCATTGAGAACGGCGACCTGTTCCAGGGTCAACTGGCGGCACGGGACCTCAGGGCGGAGGAGGATCTGGCGCACGCGTTGCTGACCCTTCAGCCAAGCAACATCTCGCACATCATCGCGCGTTCGGACCGTCGGGCAAACTTGCGGGAAATCCGGATCGCGCTTGAGTATATTCACGCCAATCTGGCAGAACCCATCACCCTGGCCGACATCTCGAAGGCGGCGCGCATGAATGTGCGCACACTTCAAAAGGGCTTCCAGCGCATTTACGGCCAAAGCCCGATGCAGGTCCTGCGCAATGCACGGCTGGATACGGCGCATTACCTGCTGGCGGCGCGGCGGAATCCACCCAGCGTGAGCGAAGCGGCCTATTCCTGCGGCTTCTCCCATCTTGGCCGGTTCTCCAGCTTCTACAAGGAGCGCTTCGGACATTTGCCAAGCGAGCAGCGCTGAATTGCTGCCCGGCCTCCGCATACACCGATCCTTCCGCTTGCACCCACATGCAAACCATGGGCGGGAGATCCGTGCCCGTGCAAAGTGAATGCCCCCTGAGCGCGTACGGGACCGAAGTCCGCCCGTCCGGTAACGGCCCCCGGTTCCCGCCCAGCAAACGCTCCTCTTCCCCCTTTCCCACCTTTATTCCCGCTTTCCCTCCGATAAGAGGTTTCCAAGGCGTTAAAAATCACGCTATCAATCGGTTAGCTCCTCAACAGGTGACTGATTGCGCAATATGGCCCGTGAATTCGACCCCTACAGCCTGTCCAGCCCCAGGGCGTATCTGACCTTCATGATCATCTTCCTGGTGATCGTCGCCTTTATCGCCTTCATCCTGTTTCCGCAGATCTCCACCGCCTTCATGAGCAATCCGGGCCTCAACGGGCTGATTGTCCTGGTCGGCGTTTTCGGCGTGCTGCTGCTGTTCGGACGGGTGATCCGGCTGTTTCCGGAAATCACCTGGGTCAATTCCTTCCGGATCGGCGATCCGGCGCTGGACACGCGCGCGCCCGTTCTTCTGGCCCCGATGGCAGCCCTCCTCGGCAACAAGGCCGGCGACATGGCGCTGACCCCGACCACCGCCCGCTCGATCCTCGACAGTATCGGCATGCGCCTTGAGGAAAGCCGCGAGATGTCGCGCTACCTGACCGGCCTGCTGGTGTTCCTCGGCCTGCTCGGCACCTTCTGGGGCCTGCTGCAGACCGTCAGTTCGGTCGGCGCCACCATCCAGTCGCTGGATGTCGGCTCGGGCGATGCCAACGTGATCTTCGAGGATCTCAAAGCCGGGCTGGAAGCCCCGCTCTCGGGCATGGGCACGGCGTTCTCGTCCTCGCTGTTCGGTCTGACCGGCTCGCTGGTCCTGGGCTTCCTCGACCTGCAGGCGGGTCAGGCCCAGAACCGGTTCTACAACGAACTGGAGGACTGGCTGTCCACGGTCACCGACATCGATCCGGAAGAAGGCCTGCTCGGCGGGTCGGAATCTTCCGGTGTCGAACAGATCCGGGCCTCCCTGAGCTCGCTGCAAAAGAGCGTCGAGGAAGGCGGCAGCAAGAACGCCTCGCAGGCCATGGCCAATCTCGCCGAGGGCATCCAGGGCCTCGTCAAGCATGTGCGCTCCGAACAGCAGATGATGCGTGACTGGGCCGAGTCCCAGGGCGAACAGCAGAAGCGGATCGAGAGCCTGCTGACGTTTATTTCGGCGGCCTTCGACCGGGCCAAGGAGTAGGCGCGGTGTCTCAGGCTGATCAGGGAGCGGTTTGAATGGCTGGAGGACTGCGCGCCCGACGCCGGGGACAGACGACCGACTACTGGCCCGGCTTTGTCGATGCCATGGCGACGCTGCTGCTCGTCATCATCTTTCTGCTGTCGATCTTCATGATCGCCCAGTTTTTCCTGTCCCAGCAGCTCTCCGGCCGTGACACGGTGCTCAACCGTCTCAACATCCAGATCAGCGAACTGACCGAGTTGCTGGCGCTCGAGCGCGCCAATTCCGGCGAGCTGGAAGACACCATTCTCGGCCTTCAGGCAAGCCTCAGCGATGCCCAGTCCGAACAGACCCGCCTGCTCGGCCTGCTGGAAAACAGTGCCGGAGCGGCCGATGCCGCGGGCGGGCGCGCGACCCGACTGGACAATCTGCTCGACGACGAACGCCAGATCAGCCAGGAAGCACTGGCGCAGGTCGAACTGCTCAACCAGCAGATCGCCGCCCTGCGCCGTCAGATCGCCGCCGCCAATGCCGCCCTCGAAGCCTCGGAAGCCAAGGAAGCCGACAGCCAGTCCAAGATCGCCAGCCTGGGCAAGCGCCTCAACGCGGCCCTGGTGCAACGGGTCCAGGAACTGTCGCGCTACCGGTCCGACTTCTTCGGCCGGCTGCGCGAGATCCTGTCCCAGCGCTCCGACATTTCCGTGGTCGGCGACCGCTTCGTGTTCCAGTCCGAGGTGCTGTTCGACAGCGGCCAGGAGGACATCAATCCGGACGGCGAGCAGGAACTCGACAAGCTCGCCGCCGCGATCCAGGAACTCAGCGCCCAGATCCCGGACGAGATCAACTGGGTGCTCCGGGTCGATGGCCACACCGATGCCCGGCCCCTTTCCGGCACCGGCCGCCTGCGCAACAACTGGGAACTGTCGGCAGCCCGTGCCATTTCCGTTGTCCGCTACCTGATCGAAAAGGGTGTCGACCCCAAGCGCCTCGTCGCCGCCGGCTTCGGCGAATTCCAGCCTCTGGAAGACGGCGAGACGCCCGAGGTGCTGGCCAAGAACCGGCGCATCGAGCTGAAACTGACGGAACGCTGACGCGGGTCGCCGCCGCCCCCCTGCCCACCTGATGCCCATCCTTCGCCGCCCTGCCATGGCATGACCCGTTGCTGACCGGTCAGGTGGCAGTCTCATCCCTGATCAGGCACCCGCCGCCGGCGGCCGCGCCAGGGACCGCAGGGCCCACCGCCCCCAAAACTAAGAAATTTTTACAGTGTTGATCGGGATCAACTCGCTGCCCGGCCTACCTGTTACTGTTTCTGCGAGCAGCATTGCTTCCATCAGAAGCGGCTGCTCCCGGCTGAAACATTCGGCCCCAGAACACGAATTTCATAGTCAATGGGAGCAGGAAGCAATGAGCAAGGGTATCATTCCTGAAATGGTTGCCGAGGGCATAGGAACGTTCATTCTCGTTCTCTTCGGCGTGGGATCTGTCGCGGTGTCCGTGTGGACCGGTGGCCTCAGTCTTTGGCCGGTATCGATGATGTTCGCGCTTGGCGTGGCGCTCGGCGTCTATGCCTCTGGCAAGGTCTCCGGCGGCCACATCAATCCGGCGGTCACGCTCGCCCTGGCCGTCTTCACCGGCTTTCCATGGGCCAAGGTTGCGCCTTACATCGTCGCGCAGTTCATTGGCGCCATGCTCGCTTCCGCAGCCATCTACGGCTTTTATTCCGGCATCATCGAGAACTATGAACTCGGCGCCGGCCTGGTTCGCGGTGCTCCGGGCAGCCAGTTGAGCGCCATGGGTTTCGGCACCTATGCGCCGAACCCCGCCTTCTTCGGCACAACCCAAGAAGCCTTCACCCAGGTCTCCCTGACGAAATGGTTCCTCTCCGAGGCCTTCACCACATCGATCCTCGTGTTCGGCGTGCTGTTCCTGACCGACCAGCACAACACTTCCGCGCCGTCAGCCAATCTGGCCCCGTTCTTCATCGGCCTGCTGGTTGCGGCGCTGGTTGCCTATGAGGCGCCGATCTCCATGACCGCCATGAACCCGGCAAGAGATCTCGGTCCGCGTTTCATCTCGTTCATCTTCGGCTGGGGCGAGATGGCCATTCCCGGTCCCCGGGGCGGCTGGTGGATCCCTGCCGTTGCATCTGTTGCGGGCGGTCTGGTCGGCGGAGCCTTCTATCGCGGCTACTACCGCGCGGTCTTCCAGACCTACGATACGGAAACACCCGAATGGGAGAAGAGGCCATGAAAAAGCTGATCAACAATGCCGAGGACGTCACCGTCGAACAGCTCAGGGGCTTCGGGCTCGCCCATGACGACATCGACGTGAATTTCGACCCGAACTACGTGCGTGTGGCCGGCGGCGTGCAGGACCGTGTCGCCATCATGTCCGGCGGCGGATCCGGACATGAACCGCTGCACGGCGGATATGTCGGCGTGGGCATGCTGGACGCGGCCTGCCCCGGCCAGGTGTTCACCTCGCCGACCCCCGACCAGATGTTCGAGGCGGGCAAGGCCGTGAACGGCGGCAAGGGCATCTTGCAGATCGTCAAGAACTACACCGGCGATGTCCTGAACTTTCAGATGGCGGCAGACATGCTGCGCGATGAGGGAATAGAGGTGCGCAATGTCATCATCGACGACGATGTGGCGCTCAAGGATTCCCTTTACACGGCTGGCCGCCGCGGTCTCGGCACAACGGTGATCGCCGAAAAGGTCTGCGGAGCGGCCGCCCGCGAAGGTTATGATCTCGACCGGCTGGCCGCGCTCTGCAAGAAGGTCAATATCCACGGCAAGAGCATGGGCATGGCGTTGACGTCCTGCACCACGCCGCAGAACGGAACGCCAAGCTTCGACCTGCCGGAGGACGAGATGGAGATCGGCGTCGGCATTCACGGCGAGCCGGGCATCATGCGCGACAAGATTAGGAGTGCGGATGAAGTCGCCGGGATACTGACGGACCATATTCTGGATGACGAGGCCTACAAGCGCTCGTTGAGTGAATGGGATCCGGAAAAAGGCGACTGGGTCGATGTCGAAGTGACCGACATCACGCTGCAAAAGGGCGACGAGGTCATCGCCATCGTCAACGGAATGGGCGGCACGCCCCTGTCGGAGCTCTATACCGTCTACGCCAGGCTGGCCGAACTGACGGCACAGCGCGGCGTGAAGATCGTCCGCAATCTGGTGGGCAACTACATCACCTCGCTCGAGATGGCCGGCGTCTCCATCACGCTTGTGAAAACGGATGAGGAAATCCTGCGTCTTTATGATGCCCCGGTGAAAACGCCGGCGCTTCGGTGGGGAGTTTGATCATGACGGATCCGCTTGACGAGGCCGGAACAGTGACCGGTCCGATGGTGCGGGCATGGATCGAAAAATCGGCAGGCGTGCTCGCGGACAACCGCGCGCACCTCACCGAGCTCGATGGGCCGATCGGAGATTCCGACCACGGCAACAACATGGATCGCGGTTTCAAGGCCGTGGTCGAAAAACTGCCCGCAGGCGATGATATCGGCGCCCTGCTCAAATCGGTGGCGATGAGCCTGATCTCCAAGGTCGGCGGCGCCGCCGGACCGCTCTACGGCACCATGTTTCTCGATGGCGCCAAACCTCTGGTTGGCAAGACTTGCCTGACCGGAGACGACCTGGCGCAATTCTTCGATGACGCGGTCGCCGGCGTCATGAAGCGCGGCCGTTCGGAGGCCGGCATGAAAACGATGCTCGACGCACTTGTTCCCGCTTCGGAAGCGTTCAAGGCGGAAATCGCCAAGACCGACAACATCGCGGACGCCCTCAAGGCTGCGGCGGAGGCGGCCAAACAGGGCATGGAGGCCACCATTCCGATGCTGGCCCAGCGCGGGCGTGCAAGCTATCTCGGCGAACGCAGCATCGGCCACCAGGACCCGGGCGCGACCTCGAGCTACCTGATCCTTCAGGCCCTTTCCGACGCTGTTGATGAGGCGGCGAAGTGATCGGACTGGTTATCGTTTCCCATAGCGGCAAACTGGCCGAGGGCCTGAAGGACCTCGCCGACGCCATGAGCGGGCAGCCGGTGCCGATCGCCGCGGCCGGCGGCCTCGACGATCCCGAACAGCCGCTTGGCACCGATGGCATCCGGGTACTGGAGGCCATCCGCGAGGTCCTGTCGGATGACGGCGTCCTGGTTTTCGCCGACATCGGGTCGGCGCGCCTGAATGCCGAGATGGCCATCGACCTGCTTGAGCCTGACGAACAGGAAAAGGTCCGGTTCTGCGACGCCCCACTTGTCGAGGGTGTTCTGGCCGCCGCGGTCCAGATCGGCGCGGGCAGCTCCCTTGAGACCGTCCTGCGGGAAGCCCGCCAGGCAGTGCTGCAAAAGGCACCGGGCGAAGACCAGCCAGAGACCGCCGGGACCGCCGAAAGCGACGGTGTCACCCGCGAGTTCACAATTTCCAATCAGCTCGGCCTGCATGCCCGGCCGGCCGCGCTTCTGGTCACCGCGATGAACCGGTTCACCGGCGACATCCGTCTGGCCAATCTCAGCAAGGGCCGGCAGCCGGTCAATGCCAAGGGCATCAACGGCATCATGCTGTCCGAGGTCGCCGGGGGCGAGCGGATTGCCGTGACCGCGGACCCTGCCGAGGCCGACGCCGTGTTCGCCGCAATCGAGGACCTGATTGCCTCGAATTTCGGCGAGGAAGGTTCCGCGCCGGCCGCCCCGGTGCCGGTGCAACGAACCGCCCCGGCCAGTCCCCCGACGCCCTCCCGACCGGCCCGTCCCGTCGCGCCTGCGGGCCCCGGCGCGTTTGCCGGCATCCCGATCGCCGGCGGATATGCCCTCGGCCCGGTGCATCATGTCCGGCGCGATCTTCCGGAAGTCGAGCAGGTGGAGATCTCCGATCCCGCTGCCGAGATCGACCGTTTCAAGACAAGCCTGTCAGATGCAAAAAAGCAGATCGAGGACTCCCTTGCATCCGCTGGCACACGGATCAGCGCCTATGACCGCAAGATCTTCGATGCCCATGTCAGCTATCTCCAGGACCCCGAGATCATAGACACCGTGGCAGCGCGCATAGCCGGTGACCGCATTTGCGCGCAGGCGGCCTGGCGGGATGTCGTCGCGGACCTTGCCCGGACCTACGCGTCCCTCGAGGACCCCATGCTCAAGGCCAAGGCGGAAGACGTGATCGATGTCGGCCAGCGGGTCCTGAGCCTCCTGACCGGCGGCGGCCCGTCGGCCGACCATCCGTCCGGCCCCGCGATCCTGGCCTTTGAGGATCTGCGTCCTTCGGACATCCTCACCCTCGATGAAGACAACGTCCTGGGCATCTGTTCAAGCGCCGGCGGCAAGACCTCTCATGCGGCCATCCTCGCCGGAGCCCTCAACTTTCCGGTTGTCTTCGCCCTTGGCCCGGCGCTCGCGGGTGTCGCGGAAGGCACCCGGGTGCTGCTGGACGGCACGGCGGGAAAGATCATCGCGGCACCGGACGCCGAGACCGTCGCGGCCATGGAACAGGACCGCAAGACACTGGCAGATCGCCGTGCCCGGGCCGAGGCGGTCAGAACACTTCCGGCCGAGACATCGGACGGCCACCGTGTCCGGGCCGCCGCCAACATGGCGTCACTGGAGGAACTGGATGCCGTTGCCGGCAGCGGCGCCCGGGAAATCGGCCTGCTGCGCACCGAATTCCTGTTCATGACCCGCGACACGGCACCGACGGAAGACGAACAGTTTGAGGTCTACCGGACCATCGTCGACGGTCTCGACGGCCGCCCCCTGACCGTGCGAACCGCCGATATCGGCGGCGACAAGCCGGTTGCCTACCTGGACCGGCCTCAGGAGGCCAATCCCAATCTCGGCTGGCGCGGTCTGCGCTACAGCCTGGGCGTTCCGGAGTTCTTCGATCCCCAGCTTGCCGCGATCCTGCGTGCCAGCGCGTTTGGCCCGGTGCGGATCATGTTTCCCCTCGTCAGCACGCTCGACGAGGTGCTGGCGGCGAAGACGCACGTTCGCCGTGTCATGGACCAACTCCGCGCGCGCGGCCTTGCCTTTGACGAGGATCTTGAAATCGGGCTCATGATCGAGGTTCCGGCGGCGGCCGAAATGGCCGATGTCCTTGCCCCGCATGTCGATTTCTTCAGTATCGGCACCAACGATCTGACCCAATACGTCATGGCTTCGGATCGCGCCAACCGGAAGGTTCAGGATCTCTTCGATCCCTTCAATCCCGCCGTGCTGCGCATGATTGCCCGTGCGATCAAAGCCGCCCGCGCGGCAGGCATCTGGACAGGCATGTGCGGCGCCATGGCCGGCGATCCGGTGGCCGCCCCCATCCTTGTCGGCCTCGGACTGGACGAATTCAGCATGACACCTGCCGACATCGCCGAATTCAAGCTGACACTGCGGGGCCTGTCTTTGCCGGCGTGCCGCGACCTGGCGGCGGAGGTCCTGGACCTGACTTCGGCAAGGGCCGTCCGTGACCGGGCCACCGGTTTTCTCCGGCAGTGAGCCGCTGCCGGGTTTCCCGGAACCATGCCCCGGCACGAGTTCAACCGGAGCAACCACTTGGCTTTCGCCCGAGATTTCGAGCGGGCTTTCCTCCGGAATTACGCGTGACAAGATAGACGCCGAGAAGGATCGTCGGGATCGCGATCCAGGTGTTCCAGCCCGGTTTCTCTCCCAGGAACGCGATGCCGAGCAGCGTGCCCAGAACCGGAACGACATAATTCACCTGCTGCATGCGGCCCGCGCCGATACGCGGCACAAGGTAGAAATAGATGATGGCGGCAAGACCTGTCGAGCCGACACCCAGATAGATCATCGCAACGACCGGCGCGGTGGTCAGGTCTCCGAGGCCGCTTTCCCCTGATCCGCCCGCAAGCAGGCACGACACGGCAATCGCTCCGACGAGAACAGACGCCGCCGCGATCTGGAGAGGCCGGGGATAGGCGTATCTGCGCGAAAACAGCGTGGTGAAGGCATAGCACAGGGCGGCCAGCACAAGCGCGAGCTGTGCCTGAAGGCTGCCTGAGAAGCCCTGAGCCGCTTCCGGTCCGACCAGCATGCCCACGCCGGCGAAACCGGCCGCCGCGCCGGCCACCTTCAAGGGTCCCAGCGTCTCCTGCGCATGGATCAACGGCGCCACCGCCACCGTGACAATCGGTGCGATTCCCATGATCAGCGCGGCCAGACCCGACGTGACCTCCTGCTCGGCATAGCTGATCAGAAGGAAGGGAAAGACATTGCCGGTCAGCCCGACAACGGCTGCGATCCCCCAACCGGCCGCTCCCAGCCGGAGCCCGCCGTCCTTCACGAAGACAACGGCCAGCAGCAGAAGCGCGCCGATGATCATGCGCCCCGTGACCAGCGGCAAGGGCTCGAAGCCCCGCAGGGCGACGTTGATGGCCAGATAGGAACACCCCCACAGGAGTGTGAGCGACGTCCAGAGCCCGAATTCCTTTGCACTCACCCTTGCGCCCTCCTAGGGTCTGTGGACAATCAGGATTGCTATGACTTCAATAGCAAGCTATGAAAAACATAGCAACAGGAGACGCAGTGGCAGGCATTCCCGTCCCCGGAACAGCGGTGCGCGGATCGCGCAGCGGCAGTCCGATCATGGCGATGTTCGACCTGCTCGGCCGCCGCTGGGCCATGGGCGTGCTGTGGACGCTCGCCGAAAGGGGTCCGTTTACATTCCGCGCGCTCCAGGACGCCTGCGAGACAATTTCTCCAGCCGTCCTGAACGCCCGGCTGAAAGAATTGAAAAGCGCGGAGTTCGTTTGCCAGGGCCCTGGCGGCTATCAGGTGACGGACCTGGGGCGCGAGGTCTACCAGGCCTTGCTGCCGCTCTCCCGTGTCTCCGGAACCTGGGCGGAACAGCTTGCCCGGGCAAACAATGCGGAGAGGCCGGAGCGCGACGACAGCGCATGAACCGGACGGCCCCGGAGAGACAGGACCCCGAATGACCTTTCTGAAAGGCCACTGGCAGCTCATCGTGATCCTCTCGGTGCTGTTCCTGTTGTGGAACACGCCGGTCGCGATCCCGCTCAAGATTCTGATCGTCTATCTGCATGAACTCGCACACGGACTGGCCGCCGTCCTCACAGGCGGCTCCATCGTTGAAATTTCGCTGTCGCCGCAACAGGGCGGCCACGCCATCACCCGTGGCGGCAGCCGCTTCCTGACGCTGACGGCCGGATATCTCGGCTCGCTGCTTCTGGGCCTCGCGCTGCTGCTGATTGCATTGCGCACCGAAGCCGACCGGCTGGTGCTGGGGGCATTCGCCGTCGTCACCCTGCTGGTGGCCGCGTTTTACGTCCGGGATCTGTTTGCGCTGGCCTTCTGCATCGCCATGGGCCTCGCCATGCTGGGCATCGCCCGCTATCTCGATCATTCGGTCAGCGACATGGTGCTGAGGGTGATCGGTCTGGCGAGTATCCTCTATGTCCCCTACGACATTTTCGACGACACCATCCGCCGCTCGGACGCCCGCTCGGACGCCTACATGCTGGCGGAGGAATTCGGCGGCCCGACGATCTTCTGGGGCGGCCTCTGGCTGCTTGTCAGCCTCGCCGTGATCGTCTTCGCCGTGCGCTACGGCCTTGGCCAGGCCAGCAACATAAGCTTTCGAAAGACCTGACAGCGCCGGCTGCCCTGCTTGCTGCTTGATGCTTGCCGCGCACCGTTCGACTCACGTTTGCCCGGTGCACGGCTGGATTGGCCTGGGGTACGGACCCACAAATTCAAATGGGCCCGACTTACCGAGATTGGATCAGTCCCGCAGGACTGCCATAGCTTCCTGCGACCAGCTGGCCCAGACCGGCGCTTCGCCCAGTTCAGTTGCCAGCGCCGTTTCCACATAGGCGCGCATGGCGAAATCGGGAGCGTCTTCCGCACGCAGGTCCAGCTCGGTCCGGCTGCCCTTGAAGGTCCGTCCCGCAACCCGCACGGCGATCGAGTTGGGCAGGTCCCCGGGCCTCTCGAGGGACAGCTTGAGGCCTTCGAGACGGATTGAGGCTGCGACCTGCTTGCCGGGCTGCAAACCACCGGTCACGGGCGGTCGTCCCGCCAGCTTCAAGCCCTGCCAGTCAAGCATGACATCAGAACCACTGACCGCGTCGACACGCCCCTCGATCAGGTTGGTCTCTCCCACGAACTCGGCGACAAAGCGCGATGTGGGATGGAAATACAATTCTTCCGGCGTTCCGTCCTGTTCGACCATCCCGTTGTTCATGACCACGATCCGGTCCGACATGGTCAGTGCTTCGTCCTGGTCGTGGGTCACGAAAAAGAAGGTCTTTGACGTTCCGGCGCTGGATCGACTTCAGCTCCGCCTGAACCTGCCCGCGCAGCTTGGCGTCCAGCGCGCCAAGCGGCTCGTCAAGCAGCAGCAGCGCCGGGTCGGGAGCCAGCGCCCGGGCAAGGGCCACGCGCTGGCGCTGCCCGCCCGAAAGCTGGTCGGGGAGACGATCTGCAAGGGCCGAGAGTTCGAGAAACTCCATCAGTTCGTTGCAGCGCCGCACGATGTCCCCCTTGCTGAGCCCTTTCAGTTCCAGGCCGAAGGAGATATTGCGGCGGACCGTCATATGCGGGAACAGCGCATAATCCTGAAACACCATATTGACCTTGCGCCGGTTGGGCGGAAGCCTGGTGACGTCTTCGCCGTTGACGATCACCCGTCCGGAGGTGGGAGTCTCGAAGCCCCCGAGAATCCTCAAGGTGGTCGACTTGCCGCAGCCGGACGGCCCCAGGAAGGTGACGAATTCGCCCTCCCTGATCGTCATCGTCAAGCTTTTCAGAGCCTCCGTGTCGCCAAAGCGCTTGTTGACCGCTTCCAGGCGAACAATCTCCCCGGCACCGTTTTCTTGGGAGTCTGTCATGATTGTAATTTCCCTTGTTTCATCCGGCGCGTGGTCCGTTCGGCCCAGATGCCGAGGAGGCCCGTCAGAACCAGAACCACGGTCGCTATTGCGTTTATTTCCGGCGACATGCCCGAGCGGAGCTTGGCGAAGATGAGCACCGGAAGTGTCGGCTGGTAACCTCCCAGGAAGAAGGACCGGACGAAGTCATCGAAACTGATCAGCATGCAGAACACGCCGCCGCCGATGAGAGCCGGCCGCAGATAGGGCAACGTCACCCGCATGAAGGCAATGATCGGATCGGCGCCGAGATCCTGGGCCGCGTCGAGATGGCTCCTGGGCAGAGTGCTCAGCCGGGCCGCGACGATCAGCACCACGAACGGAACATTGTGCACCGCATGGCACCAGATGATGGCGCCGGTTCCCGGCGGAATGCCCCAAAGCTGCGCATAGATGCGGAAGGAAATCGCCGAAATGATGCCGGGAATGAGCGCCGGCAGCAGCGTCAGTCCGTAAATGAGGCCCTTGCCGATGAAGCCGCGTCCGTTGAGAAGCACGGCGATCCACACGCCGACAGCCAGGGAAACGAGCGTCGACGAGATGCCGATCAGCATGGAATAGCCGAAGGCCGACAGGACTTCCGCGTTCTCGAACACTTCAAGGTACCAGTCCAGGGTCCAGGAGCGGATCGGGAAGCCGATGAATTTGGAATCCTTGAATCCCATCGTGACCATGAGGATCAGGGGAATGAAGATGTAAAGAACGAACGCCCAATAGATCATCGACATCACGAGACGTGTATGACGAGTCATTTGCGCACTCCCTTCTGCAAGCGGGTCATCAAACGCCCGAAGGCCAGGCTGATCGCCAGCGCCGTCACGAACATCAGGCACGCGAAGGCCGCACCGGTCGGCCACTCGTCGCCGGCCGTATGGAAGAAGCCTGCAATGGTTTCGGCAAAAACCGTCGTCGAGGGGCCACCCAGAAGAACCGGCGTGGCGTAATATCCCGTCGAGATCAGGAAGACGAGCGTCGCTCCGGAGGACACGCCCTCCAGCGACAGCGGCAACGTCACCTTCCAGAAGCGCGTCCAGGGGCCGGCACCCAGGTCGGCCGCGGCTTCCGTGTAGCTGCGCGGCAGCTTCTCGAGGGCCGAATAGAGCGGCAACAGCATGTAGAGCGCGCTGAGATAGATGATCCCGACCGACAGGGAAAAGCCCGTATACATGAAGGGAATCGGCCGGTCGATCAGGCCCAGCCACTTGAGAGCGAGGTTCACCGCGCCATTGTTGCCCAGAAGGATCATGATCGCGTAAGTCCGCACGATCTCGCCGACCCAGAATGGAATCAACAGCAGCAGCAGAAAGACCATCTGGTTCGAGCGTTTGACGTGGCGGGCCAGAAAATAGGCAACCGGATAGGTCAGCACAAGCGTCGCCAGGGTCAGTGTGGCGGCGAAGGCCAGCGTCCGGAAAAACGGCATGATGAAGATGGAGCTGCCGAAGAAGCGCCCGTAGTTGTCGAGCGTGAACTCATTTTCATAGCCGCGCGACACCGGATAGGCATCGACAAAACTGACGTAGAACATCTGCAGCATGGGACCCAGATGCTGGGTCAGGACCCAGAGCACGGGAAACGCAAGCAGTATGGCGAACTGGCGCCGCGGCGAACTCAGGAGCGCGTTCGAGAACGCTTGATAGAGCTGCGAGGCCGCTACCGCTCCCCAGAAGGATCGCCCGCCCCGCTCACCCGCCCGGTCCCCGGCGCTGCGCTCTCCCGCCAGTATCGCAGCGCTGGTTTGAACCTTTCCAGACATCGTTTTTCCTTCGAACAAGACTGCGGCACCCGGTCGGTGCCACGGTTGTTTCAATTTTATCCGGATTTCGAAAATTGCCGTAACCGATTGCGCGGCGCCTTCCCCTCGAAGGCTGAACGCAACGGCACCGGGGTGCCTGCCGGCAATGACATCCGGGGACGCGAAACGCGCCTCCGGATGCCCGTCCTGCCGGCACCCCGCCCCGGACAGTCTCGATCAGATGACCGGGACGGTGCACTTGTGTGTTGACAACCTGATAGCCGTTTGCCGGCAATCAGGCAGCCTTGATCTCTTCCACCGCCGGGTCAACAAGCTCGTATTTCATCTTGTTGGCTTCCGCACGGAAGAACTTCATGTTCGCAAGTTCTTCTTCCGGGAAGCTGGTCGAAGCCTTTTCCGCATCCGTAAGGTGCTGGGAGGCGTCCTTGTAGGTGGATATGAAACCGGACGCCCGGCTCATGGACGCGCCAATTTCTCCCGATGCGAGAATGGCGTTCAGGAAGGTATAGGCGTTGTCCTGGTTTGGAGCGTTGTTGGCGATGTTGTAGGTATAGACAAAACCGTAGCTGCCTTCCTTGGGAATGGACATGGCGACCGGGAAGCCGTCGTTCATGAGCGCCGCGATCGGACCGTTCCAGGCACAGGCAAGAGCGATGTCCTGGTTGACGAACATCTGCTGCACTTCGGCGCCGCCGTCATAGTATTTGCGCACGAGTGGCTTTTTCTCGATCAGGAAGTCCCGGGCTTCGGCCACGATCGCCGCGGCTTTTTCCGGATCGTCCAGATAGGCGACCATGTTGCCGTCGTAGCCCTTCATCAGCATGACGATGGACAACATGTCCTGAAGGACATAGGCCGTCTGACCGGCATATTTTTCAGAGAAAAGCGTGTCCCAGGTGGTCGCTTCCTCGGCCGAGACCAGTTCGGTGTTATAGGCGAACACTTCCATGCCCGAAAGGATCGGCGCGCCCCACTTGTTGCCGTTGATCGTCGACCAGTCGCTTTCCGAGTAAACCGGATTGATGTTGCCCCAGTTCGACAGGCGGGTCGGGTCCATCGGCGCCAGAAGATCGCTGTCGATGAACTGAAGGAACCGGTGGCCGGCGACAGTCATGATGTCGACGGTGGGATTGTCGGCTTCCGCGGCCAGCAGGTTGAACTGCTTGCCCTGATCGTCGACCAGCCGAACATTGACCTTGATCCCGGTTTCGCTCTCGAATTGCTCCTTGAACGCGTCCGGAACGAAGTTGGCATAGGTCCAGATATTCACTTCCCCGCCTGCGGCATAGGAGCTGCGCAGATAGGCCGGAGAAGCCAGAGTGGCTCCCGTTGCAGCCGCTGTACCAAGGAATGCTCTACGATTTAATATCAACTTTTTCATGCAGTTTCTCCACTGTTTGTCCACGTGATGATCTTTTATATTTTGTGGACCGATCCCCTCTAATGGCCGAAACGAACTATGCCCGCTCGCCCGCTTCCGACAGGTGGCCGGTCAAGGCCGCCTGACACAAGTCGTCCAGATTCATGTGCTCCAGGCCGATGGCCGGAAGCAGGTCATTCTCTCCAAAAAAGTCTCGCCCGTACATGGCGGAAAAAATTTCAACCCCCGCCTGGTGCAGCACCGCGGGACAACCCGCCATCCGACCCAATGCCACGGTAACCGCCAATCCGAAGGGAACGTCTTCGGTCACGTAGCGGCTGTCCGCCGTCGACGGGCCCATGCCCCCGCGGCCCTCTTCATGCATTTGCCGGTTCATTTCGCTGATGGACGCCACCGGCACGTGAAACGACAGGTGAAAGTGCTCGAAGATGGTCCTGACGGACAGGCCAAGCTTGTCTGCGATGGCAAGCCGTTCCTGATCGAGAGCTTCCAGAAGACGGCCGACGTTCGGCGTCACGTTGTCTCCCTGGCCCCAGGTTTCACCCTTTTCCATCCGTGTGGCATTCGCCAGGGCGATGCCCATGTGGTTTTGAGGATTGAGGTTGGAAAGCGTGATCGCCAGCAGCCCGTCGCGGAGATTGAAGCGCTCTCCGAACAGCTGCTCGCACAAGGCCTTGCCGGCGTCACTTTCCGCCGCCGGAACCGTACACAGGTCGACAAGCGAACGCACTGTGTTGACCTGAACATGATCCGCAGCCTGTTTGCGGCCCGTCACGACCGTGGTGCCCCATGCGGTAATCGGCAGATGGACGCCTCTTGCCCGCAGCCTGTCGGCGAGGTAGAGCGCACCGAAGGAGGCATGCGAGGAAATGATGACGGCCTGGCTGGTGCGCAGATGAGGGACCAGGCTGTCCATGACAGCCTTATGGCCATATCCCGGAATGGCCAGAACGATCACGTCGCTTGCCGCCGCAAGCTCGCCGGCATCACCGGCAATCGCCGGTGTGAATTCAGCCTCGATCGCACCCGTCGCCTTGAGCTTGCCGCCCGTGCGCAATCCTGCGGTTCCCTCGCCCGACGGCGACCAGAGCATCGGCTCATGTCCCGTCTGATGCAGCAGTGCCGCTGTTCCGAACGCAATCGATCCTGCGCCCGCTATGCCAACTTTCAATGGATTGCCTTTCATTGTTCGCTGCCTTTGCGGACCGGGTCGCCGAGAACATGCATGAGCCTGTTGGCCCAGCCGAACAGCGCGGAGGACAGGATGAGATCGAGAATTTCCGCATCGTCCAGCCCTGCGGCGCGCAGTGCCGACATCTGCTCCGGGCTCGCCTCGGACGGCGTCTGGGACAGGGCATGGGCGAAATCGAAAATCGCCCGGTTGCGTGGCGAAAGGTCGGCATTCGTTCCCTTCGCAAAGAGCTCGTCCGTAACGGCCGTCTCCTTGGCGATCTGAGCATGCCGGCTGGCGTGAACCGCCGCGCAATAGATGCAGTGATTGACCATCGAGGCCGCCAATGCACCAAGCTCGCGTTCCTCGCGGGACAGTCCACCCTTGTCGTACATGATGCCGTTGAACAGCGGCGAACGCACCTTCAGGGTCTCCACGTCATGAGCCAGTGTCAGCACATAGGCGGAGATTTTCGTGTTTGAGGGTGTCACCTGAAGCGCATCCAGCTGTTCCGGTGTCGCATCCTCCAGCTTGATCGGTTCGACCCTCGGCCGCCAGTCGGGAACGGAGCGGGTGAATTTGCGGATGACATCGCTCATGCCCGGGCCCCCTTCATCAGCCGGATGCCGGCCAGGACACGAACCTGATAGGCCATGAAGGCGTTGATTTCGCAGAGCCGGACAATATCGGCGTCCGACACGCCTGATTCTTGCAGCGACTTGATGTCGGGCGCGTCGACGTCGCGTGTCTGCACCGCCACCTTGTCCATGAAATCACATATCGTTTCGAGGCCCTGCGCTTTGCCGGAACGAAGAGGATCCGCCAGATCGGCGAAGCTGGCATCTTCAATAAGCGAGCAATAGCGGTCGACCAGGGCGGTCTCGCCATTCAATGCCGCGATACGCGCGGCAAGCGCGGCGCGGATATCGTGGGACCATGCCCCCGTCTCCAGCGGTTTGAGCACCGCGTCCTCGGTCGTCTGGGACAAGGCGATGATGTTGGCGCGCCCGTCGATGGCCTCCGCGACCGGACTGCCTGCCGGTATGCCCGACACTTCCAGAATGCTGCTTTTCGTCAATGTCTCACTGCTCACGATAGGGCCTCTGCGGCTTCCGGTTCGAGTTGCGGCAAGGGCTCGGGTGTCCATTCCTCGCCGGTCAGTTCCGGAGTGTCATAGTCCTGAAATGCCTGCCAGTGCGCGCCGATATCCTCGCGATAGAGTTCGGCGGCGATGGTTTTGGCCAGCCAGGCAGCTCCTTCCGATATGCCCGGAATGTCACCGGACACCTTGCCGAGGCTCGCCGTCGCACCGTAGTTGAAGCAGTAGACGCCGGACAGCCAGGGCGCATTGCCCGGTTTCTTTTCCTGGAAGGTGAAGTCCGGGTTCAGATAGGGGAACATTCCCAGATCCCGGTTTTCTTCCCCGGGAGGGGGCTGATAGACATCGCGCCAAAGCGCGATTTCGCCGGCTGCGGGACCGAATTCGGCGCGTGCCATGGGATCGACGCAAAACCCGGTCCCGAGGATCAGATAATCCGCATGGTAGACGGAATTCTTGCCGAGACTCAGCTTCAGGCCACCGCTTTCTTCCTCCACCTTGCGCACCGGCAAGTCGAAATGGAAATGCGCGTTCTCGTGGCGGGAAACCCGCAAGGTTGACCCGTGCGGAGGAGGCGTCTGGGTGACGAAGGAGTAATTCATGAAGCGCCAGCGCCATTCGTCCGGCATGGCGCCATAGCCGGCCGTGAACCCGAAGCTGCCGATGCCCATCATTTTGTTGATGGTAGGCATCTCCTTGCGGCGAACCAGGTGACGCACCTCTGCGGCGCCATGCTCGAGAGCCTCGGCGGCATTGTCCACGGCCGATGCGCCGACACCGATCACCACCACCTTTTTTCCCTTGAGTGCCGGAAAATCGATCTCGTCGGCGCTGTGGGCCCACAGCCCCCGGGAGATCCCGTCCATGAACACCGGGATGTTCGGAACGCCGGTGCCGTCCCGGCCCGTCGCCATGACGAGCTTGCGGGTCAGGATCGAGGTCGTCTCGGCACCGCCCAGGTGAAGGCGCAGCAGGTCCCCTTCCGGTTCCACGCGGTTCAGGGCAATCCCGTTTTCAACAGGAATACGGAGGGCTTTCCGGTACCATTTGAGGTAGTCCATCCACATGGGACGCGGCGCCTTGTCCAGAGTGTCCCAGGCCGCCGTACCGAATTGCGCCCTGTACCAGGCCTGGAAGGTGAGCATGCCGTGGCCGAAGGCCGGGCCTGTAAGTGTCTTGGGCGAACGCAGCGTTTCCATCCGGGCATAGTTCAGCCAGGGGCCCTCGAACCCTTCCGGATTGCGGTCCAGAATCCGTATGTTGGCCACACCACCGGTGCGCAGCGCCAGCCATGCCACCATTCCACACATTCCGCCGCCGATGACGACCACATCTTGCACCCGCTCACCGTCCACCTGTTTCGGTGGCACCCAGGACTTGCCCGGCCAGCACAGGTATTCCAGGTTTTCCCGCAAGCGTTCTTCCAGCACCGTGAGGCCGGCACCGTCCAGGGGAAACGCGGAACTCGATTCAGACATCAATCAATCCTTCAATACGCCGAAAGGCGTGGTTTTCAGGCATCCCAACGCGGATGCAGTTCGTCGATATAAAAGGGATGGGCGTGGACGCCCCGGTGAGAACTCACGATATGCGGATGATCCCGCGGAAGATTCGGGTGGCTGTGTTCACGCAGATCCGGATCCTTTGCCGGCCACACCGCCAGACCGGCGATTGTCACCAGTGTGGCCAGGATCGCCAGCATGACCAGGGCTGTCGCGGGAGCAAACACCGCACCCAGCCAGCCCGCGAGGGGATAGGCCACGAGCCAGCCGGCATGGGACAGGGAAAACTGCGCCGCGAACACGGCCGGCCGGTCGGCATCTGAGGCCGAACGCGTCAGCACCAGCCCGCCGGGGGTCAGGGTCAATGTACAGGCAGCCCCGAATGACGCCCAGAGCACCACCAGTCCGGGAAGGGACGGTTGCAGCAGGATAAGCGGCGACAGTATGGCAAAGGTGAAGGTTCCCGCCGCCATGACCCGCCGCTCCGGAAAAGCGCGCAGCAGGGACGGCAGCGCGACGGCCGCCAGGGCGGCGCCAGCGCCATAGCCTCCCATCAGCCAGGGGAAGACCTGCTCGGCATTTTCGAACCGGGTACCGGCATAGACGATGGTGTTGACCAGTATCCAGGCCATGATCAGGGACAATCCGAAATTCATGACGAACAGGCCGCGCAGCCGCGGCGTCCCGGCATAGATCCAAAGACCGCGCACCGCCCGCGTCAGGAACGGGTCCTGGTTCTGGGCATGCACGTCATGGACACCGCGGCGAGACAGCAGCAGACAGAGCGCGGATCCGGCGAAACCCATCGCCGCAAGGACGAACAGGTATTCCGTGTGCATGAACATCAGCGCCGCTCCGACCAGTATGGGCGTCAGAATACTCTCCAGCGTATAGGCAATCCGGGAGAGGGAAAGCGCCTCCGAATAGGTTTCCTTGTCCGGCAGAACAGAGGGAATCAGGGCCTGAAAAAGCGGCGTGAAGGCGGAGGAAACCGCGAAGAACAGAAAAGCCAGCACCGCGATCGTCCACCAGGACGACACGAAGGCCAGTGGCACCATGAACAAGAGCCGGGCGGCGTCCAGACCGATCAGGGCGCGCACTCGCGGCAGCCGCGCCAGCGCGGCCTGAGCCAGGGGCGAAAAGCCGACATAGGCAATCATCTTGAGGGCGAAGATCAGCCCGAGTATCGGTCCGGCATGACTCGCTCCGCCGATCTGCCACGCCGCCAGCGACAATCCCGCCGTCATCAGTCCCACGCCCGTAAGAGACAAGACCTGTGATGCGAAGAGGAAGCGGAAAGTGGTGTGACGGAGCGGGTTCAGCATGTCAGGGCCCGGCCTTTTCAAGCAGCGTCGCGGAAAACCGGCCGTTTGAGATGTCGGCCACATAGTATTTGGAGAACGCTGCCTGTTCCCGGGCCAGCCGATCCACCGATGCAATGACGAAATCGACTTTTTCATCGCACATCAACGGCGACAAGTTTAGCCGGACCCATCCCGGCTTTTCAATCTCTTCACCCGCATCCAGGGACGCCCTGATTGCGACGGAGGCCGCCAGGTCGATGTCAAGGAGCGCATGGGCATAGGATCCGGCGCAGGCGCATCCGCCGCGCGCCTGGATCCCGTAAACATCTGAAAGCATCCGCGTGAACAACTGATGATGCACCAGCTTCCCGTTCGCATCGCGCACCTGGAAAGAAAAAATGGGCAAGGCCTTCGCATTCTGATGGCCAAGCAGGTCGAGATGCGGATTGTTGCGCCAGACGGACAACGCACGCACGCGCATTTCTTGCTGACGTTCGGCCAGCCACGCCGGGTCGATCGCATCCTTGACCATCAGGGCAAGGCCCGCCCGGATGTCTCCCAGAACATTTGGCGTACCGCCTTCCTCGCGGTGCACCAGGCTGGTGGAATAGATGTGGTCCCAGGGAGACACGAAGGACACGGTACCGCCGCCCGGCAGAGTCGGTGTCAGGCGCCGCGCGATTGCATCGCGAATGATCATCACGCCGGACCCGCCCGGACCGCCCGGAAACTTGTGCGGCGAGAACACGATCGCGTCTTTGGCGGCATCCGAGCCCGCCTCCATGCGCATCGGCACATAGGGGGCCGCACAGCCATAGTCCCAGACCGCCAGAGCACCGTGTGCCTTCAGCAAACGGGTGACAGCAAGGTCGTCGGTCAGTATTCCGGTAACGTTTGAGGCGGCCCCGAACGCACCGACAATGAGTTCGGCGCCGACATTCTCGCGCAAACGGATTTCGAGAGCCTCCAGATCCACGCCGCCACCGGGACCCTCCGGAACTTCGACCACCTCTGCCCCGCTTTCGCGCCAGGGCAACAGGTTGGAGTGATGTTCATAGGGGCCGATCAGAACCACGGCGCGCTTGCCGGACGCAACGATCTTCGGAATGTCCAGGAGCATGACGATCCGGTTCAGCCCGGCGGTTGATCCAGCCCCCGTGAAGACGACGGAATAGCCCTCGCCTGCCCCGGTGATGCGCGCGATTTCCGCCCGGATCCCGGCCCTCAATTGCGTGACAAACGCGCCGCAAAAGGAAGCCTGCGTATGGCTGTTGGCATAGTAGGGAAGCACCCTGTCGCGAATGAAGTCCTCAACCTGGCCCAGAGCACGGCCAGAGGCGACATAATCCGCGTAGACGAGTTTCTTCGGACCACCGAGACCTGGGACGAGGGCATTGTCCCCAATCAGGCCTTCCCGAAGCGACTCGATGAGGTTCGGGTCACAAAGCGTGCGCCGAAACCCATCCAGCACATCCTCTCGGTGCAGGATGGCGGACCTTGATTCCGGGGTGTGTAAAATTTCGTTCATGAATGCAATCTTGACATTCGGAATGAATGAATTCATCACATATTTTTAGCAATATCGCTTCCATATTGGGTCATTGAATCGAGAAAACATGATTAAACTAGATCAAATCGATTGCCGGATTCTCGAGGAACTGCAACGGGACGCGGCCCAGTCGCAACGGGAACTGGCAAACCGGGTCGGCCTGTCCCAGAACGCTTGCTGGCGGCGCCTCAAGGCGCTGGAAACCGCCGGCGCGATCCGCAACCAGACAGTCCTGTTGAACCGGGAGAAACTGGGGGCCGGGCTTGTGGTCATCATGATGATCCGGACGCGGCATCACTCCTCGAGTTGGCTGGCAACGTTCCGAGAGCATGTCTCCTCGATCCCCAACGTCGTCGATTTCTACCGGATCGGCGGGGACTACGACTACCTTATCAAGGTCGTGACACGCGACATGACCAGCTATGACGCGATCTACCAGCACCTTATTTCAGAGGTCGAACTGGAAAATGTCACCTCCTACTTCGCCATGGAAGCGATCGCGGAACAGCGTCCGTTTCCGGTTTGCCGAACGGACGCGCCGTAGGGTCCGAGGACCGGCAGCATGTCGCTTTCAAGCAGGGCTCCCGGCAGCTTCGCTCCAGCCTAAATAAGCGTGCCACCCAGGAACATTACGGCCAGACCAACGCCGGCGGACAGGAGCCGTTTCCAGGGCTTCCTGAAGCCGATGATGCCGAAGGAGACGAGACCGAGACCAGCACCGATTTTGACTGCGGACCCGACCGCAGCGACCGGCGAGGACGCCAACCCGATGACAGACGGATTGGCGATCATGGCCAGCGGAATGACATAGAGGCCGACGCCGAGCGCCATCGCCGTTCCCGCGACCTTGAGCCAGTTCTCGCCGACCATGCCTGCGGCGATGAAGACAGCGCCGCACACCGGCGGCGTGATGGTGGAGATCAGGGCGAACCAGAACACGAACAGATGCGCCTGTAGCGGCTCCAGCCCCTGCTGTATCAGCGCTGGACCGGCAACGGAGACACAAATGACATACGCGGCGGTCGTCGGCACTTCCATGCCCAGAAACAGACAGGCCAGCGCGGTCAGGAACAGCGATGGCCACAGATACCCGCCCGACCCCGACAGGATCAGTGACGTGATCTTCACACCCAGGCCCGTGATCGCGAGAACGCCGATGATGATCGAGGCACAGACAATGATCGCGGCGATGACGGAGACCTGGCGCGCCGCGGTCAGGAATGCGCCTTCCATCCGGCGCAGGATCTCGGCGGGATCGAACGTGCCTTTCGCGTTGAAGAACAGCAGCACGAACCCGGCCAGAATGGCGAGGCAGGCCGCGTATTGCGGCGTGTAACGCACGACGAACATACCATAGAGCAGGACCAGAAACGGCACCAGGAAAAAAGCGGACGTGATGGCGACCTGCTTCATCTGCGGCTGGTCCTCGCGGGCGATCGAGGCAAGGTCGTAGCGGCGGGCATAGGCATTGATCCCGACCCAGACGGCAAAGAAATACAGGACGGCGGGAAGCAGCGCGGCCGCCATGATCTGTGTGTAAGGAACCCGTGTCAGCTCGACCATGACAAACGCGCCCGCGCCCATCAGCGGTGGCATGATCTGCCCGCCTGATGAGGCCACGGCCTCAACCGCCCCGGCCAGCCTCTTTGGATAGCCGAGCCGGGTCATCGCCGGCAGGGTGATCGCCCCGGTTGAGGCGACATTTGCGGAAGCAGACCCGGAAATCGATCCGAACAGCGCCGAGGACAGGACCGACACCTTGGCCGCTCCCCCCTTCAGACGGCCCGCTGCGGCGGCGGCAACATTCATGAAGCCCTGCCCCGCCTCTCCCGCGTTCAGCACTGCCCCGAAGATCACGAAGATCGCGACCACATCGACCGAAACCCCGGTCAGGCTTCCCCAGATGCCGCCTTCCGCGATGGTCAGCGTTCCCAGAAAGCTTGCAATCGGCGTTCCGGAATGGCCGAACTCGCCCGGTATGTGCTGGCCCAGAAGGCCGTAGGCCAGTGCAAGCGCGGCAACAATCGGCAGCGGCCAGCCGATGGCCCGCCGGGCACCTTCCAGAACGGTCACCAGCAGGACGACCGCAACCACCCGCTGGAAGCTGCCTTCCAGAAATCCGTACTGATCGGACAGGGCCGACTGGTTGACGGCGACCCAGAGGCAGGCCGCGATGCCCGCGCAGCAAAACACCACGCCGCTTGCCCTTTGAAGACCGCTACCGCCTGCGAACAGGAAGATCCAGGGCAGCGCGAGCGCAAGATGCAGCGGCCGGCTGACGAGATTGGGAACGAGCCCCGAAAAGATCAGCCCGAGATGAAAGGCGACGAGCGCGATGGCCAAAAGGAGCATCGCCGCGCGCCATGGCGGCGTGGCGGCCTGTTCGCTGGAAATCATGGAGTGCTCGTGTGACGGTATCTGATTGAAAAGGGATCGGCGCCGGCCCCTCTGGTAGGGGCCGGCGCCGACCGATATCGACCGCTGCGGCGTTTACTTCTGCGCGTCGGTCAGGTCAAAACCCGCTTCGGTGTAATAGCGGACAGCTCCCGGATGCAGCTTGCCGGTGATGTTTGCCATCAGCGCTTCATCGACACCGTTCCACCACGGCGCGTCGGCCCCCATAGCGGCCTTCTCGTCCCAGAAGGTCTTGGTCAGAGCATAGGCGGTGTCATCGTCCATCGCCGTGGTCGTGAAGGCGGCGACCGGAAGCGACGTGGTCACGATGTCTTCTTCCTGACCCGCATATGTGCCTGCCGGAATCACCAGTTTCGCGCGTTTGGTCTGTGCAATCTGGTCATCGTTCAGCGACAGCACCCGGACGTCGGAGGAAGCCGCCGCCTCGATGACATTCGGCGCCGGCCACGAACCGGCGGTCACGAAACCGTCGATCTGACCGTTTTTCAACGCTGCGACGGCGTTCGAAAGTTCCACTTCGGCAAGATCGACCTTGCCGTCAAGATCGAACAGCTTGAGGTATTTCGCGCCTTCATTGGCACCGAACGAGCCCTTGCCGAGCAGCAGGGTCTTGCCTTCAAGATCGGCGAAGTCGGTCACGCCGCTCTTGGCCGACATCACGAAATGCATGGTCAGCGACGGGATCGGAAACAGAGCACGGATTTCGTCGAATTTCGGATCGCCCTTGCCTTCGAACATCGCCTTGCCACCCTGGGCGAGGGCGACGAGCACCGGCGGCGTGGTGAAGACATAGTCGCCGCCCCGCACGCGGGCTTCCATCACGTTCTGGACGGAGCCCTGGCTTTCCTCGACGGTCACGATGATCCCGCCATCGCTGCCGGCCTTCACCGCCTCTGCGATCTGAACACCCATCTGGTAGTAGGATGAGGTGGATTTCGCTGATTTGTAGGTAATGCGCGTTTCGGCCTGTGCCTGTGTGACACCGAGGGCGAGCGCCAGGGTCAAGCCCAGCCTTGTCAGTTTGTTCGACATTTTTATACTCCCAGAAAAGGCCGGAAGACTATGTCGTCCGCCGCTACCTGGCAACGCGTATTCGTCTCCCGAACAGGATTCCGAGACCCGCAACGCAAAACCGCCGGCTGTGGCCAGCCGGCGGTCGGGCAATTCGTCAGGCGAGCGATCGAACGCTTATTTTTCCACGGGGTCCGTGGCTTCGTCCGCTTCAGCCGCCTCGCCGGCTTCAACATCGCCGTCAGCTTCGAGCACTTCACCCGATTCCACGGCTTCGACAGCCTCGATCACGTCGTCGGCGTCGACACCTTCACCGGATGCCGTCTCCGCCTCAGTCGGGTCTTCAACGGGAGCATCAACGGGGGCGTCAAACGTGACTTCCGCGTCGGCAGCTTCTTCCGCCTCGACACTCACGTTTTTCGGCAGGCCGATGTTTGCGAAGACCGCTTCCGCATCGATTTCCTCTTCTTCCTCGCGCTTGATCGGCTTGCTCGTATCAAACGAGAAGGCCGCGGCAATTGCATCGTCGCTGGTGCTGTCCTCGACCGGCATCAACGTCTCGACAGGACCGCCGACGACCGCCTGCGGCGCGTTCTTGGCACCCTTTTCGACTTCGATATCCAGTTCAAGCTGGCTGCACAGGCCAAGGGTAACCGGATCGGACGGCGTGAGGTTCGCCGAGTTCCAGTGCGTCCGGTCGCGAATCGCCCCGATGGTCGGCTTGGTGGTGCCGACGAGACGCATGATCTGCGCGTCCTTGAGTTCGGGATGATTGCGGACCAGCCACAAGATGGCGTTCGGGCGGTCCTGGCGGCGGGACACCGGCGTGTACCTGGGGCCCTTGCGCTTGGTTTCCGGCACGACCACCTTGGATCCCTGCAGCTTCAGCTGATAGTTGGGATCTTTCTGAGCCTTCTCGACTTCTTCGCGCGTGAGCTGACCGGTCAGGATCGGGTCCAGGCCCTTGATCCCCTGAGCGGCTTCGCCGTCGGCAATCGCCTTGACCTCAAGCGGGTGCAGCCTGCAGAAGGATGCGATCTGCGTGAAGCTCAGCGCGGTGTTGTCCACGAGCCAGACGGCGGTTGCCTTCGGCATCAGCGGCGTGTTCGCCATCGGATAAATTCCTCTCGTCTGCTCCCTCGCCCGGCGGGGCAAAAAAGCGGTGTCCTAACTAGGTTTCCTGGGAAGTGGCGGGAATATAGGAGAATTCGGGTTGAAACGCAATCGGGAACACCGCACCTGCGCACCGCCACGACCGCCCCGGCATTCAGTCCTCAACGGTCAGGACGATTTTGCCAATGTGGCCAGAGCTTTCCATGCGTCTGTGAGCCTCCGCCGCCTGCCCCAGCGGAAACACCGAATCCATCACGGGCCCGATCCGGCCGGTCCCGATCAGCGGCCAGACCCTCTCCAGCAGGGTCTCGGCAATCGCCGATTTGAAGGAATCACTGCGCGGCCGCAAAGTCGATCCGGTATGGGTCAACCGCTTCACCATGAGCCGGGAAAAGTTCACGCTCTCCGACACGCCGTTCAGCGTCGCGATCTGGCAGATGCGTCCTTCAACGGCCGCCGCTTTCCAGTTGCGCTCCACGTAGTCACCGCCCACCATGTCCAGGATCACGTTGACGCCCTCGCCGCCGGTGATGTCCAGAATGGCCTTCTCGAAGGCCTGCTCCCGGTAGTTGATCACATGGTCCGCGCCAAGCTTGCGGGCGGCGTCCGCCTTTTCCCCGGAGCCGACCGTGGTGAAGACCTCGGCCCCGAAAGCCTTGGCGAGCTGGATGGCCGTTGTGCCAATTCCGGACGTGCCGCCATGAACGAGGAAGCGTTCGCCTGTCGCAAGTCCGCACCTGTCGAAGACATTCGACCAGACAGTGAAGAAGGTTTCCGGCAGCGCGGCGGCCTCCACCATGGTCAAGCCCTCCGGTACAGGCAGGGCATGTCCTTCCGGGACCTTGCAATAGGCCGCATATCCGCCACCGGGAGCCAGGGCCGTGACCCTGGCGCCGATTTCATGCCGTCCGGCGCCCTCCCCGCGCGCCACCACCTCTCCGGACACCTCCAGGCCAGGCAGATCCGACGCGCCGGCGGGCGGCGGGTAGGCGCCCTTGCGCTGCAGCACATCCGGCCGGTTCACGCCCGCCGCCGCGACACGGATCAGGATCTCGCCCGGTCCCGGTTCGGAAACGGGCCGTTCCTCCATGCGCAGAACATCCGGGCCACCGGGTTCCTGGATGGCGACAACCGTCATGCTGTCCGGCAGTTTCTGCATGGGAACCTCCCTTCGTGGTTCATTTTGGGACTGGCTAGGTCAACTGTGCCTGGCTTAAGGTAAACCGGCCCCGACGTGAGTGCCGGGCGGCGGCGCGACCAGGCATCCCCGTCAGGGACCTGACTGACACATGCCAGGAAATGAGACAATGGGCTTATTTGATGACGATGTCCCCAGAAAACCCGGCACGGGCGCGATCTCCGTCGGAGAAGATCTCTCGCAATTATCAGAGGCCGACCTGAGAGATCGCATCGAGGCTCTGACCGGCGAAATTAAGCGTACGCAAGGGGAGCTGGAGCAACGCGGCACTATTCGCCATGCGGCGAACGCTATTTTTGACAAGTAGGCTCCCAAATTATTCCAATATCTGCGGAAATTTCAGTATCCACACGGCAACTATGGTAAATATCATAGCTCAGAATTTAATCATTTACTTCTTGTTAATCTTTCCAAAGTATAAATTTTCATATCCAGTCATCTGGATGTGAGTGGCTCCTGTCCACTCTGTTTGACGCCTCCCTGTTAAAGACTCAGAGCCGCCCTTCGCGGCTCTTTTTTTGCGCCCGCCTCATAGTATCCTGTCCGGGTTCTGGTTAACCGCCGTATTCCATCCGACTGGCACGCGCCTTGCTGGATAACAGGCATGAAGACCGGCATCGTTCCAAAAAGGAACACTTGAAACGGGATGTCATATCCCGGGACAGCTCAGGAAGAGATGCGGGTCAACCGGAAAGTGTAACTGAGGCGTAGCAATCCAATGACGGAAGACACAAAAAAAGCCGGCGAACCCATTGGCGCAGTGCATATCGCGCACCATCTTGCCAGCTCCGACAACTTCCAGACCCTGTTTCAGGAAGGCATGTCGCTGGTTGAGGAAACCGCGATGTACCTGGATGGCGGCGGCCGGGACGAGGCCAAGCAACTTCCGCGGCCCGCCTCGCTCTCCTATGCAACCGAGTCCATGCGCCTGACGACGCGCCTGATGCAGCTTGCCTCATGGCTGCTGCTGCAGCGCGCGGTGAACGAAGGCGAAATGTCGCGCGAACAGGCCGGCAGCGACAAGAACAAGGTGCGCCTCGACAAGCTCTCAAGCGCAACGGGCGGTCCGTCCTGGGACGAGCTTCCGGAAAACCTGCGCGAGCTGATCGAACGGTCCACCCGGCTTCAGGAGCGCATTGTTCATCTCGACACGATGCTGTACCGCAAGTCCGAGGAACCGATGGAAGAGGCCAACAACGACAATCCGGTGGCCTCCCAGATCAGCAAGCTGCACGCAGCTTTCGGCAACCTCGCCTGAGCTGACCGGATCATCGAATTGCGAAGCCGCCCCCGGGCGGCTCTGACTGCTGACAAACTCACCGGGTCATTCCGGCCGGTCTGCAGCGAAAGCTGCATGGCCAGAGCCGGGATTCAGCGGTTACTTCACGCCGCAGGCGCGTCTTTATCCAAAATTTCAGAGCCTTGTTTGGTTTTGTGCTCGCTTGCGCTCGCGCTGACACGCTGGGTCCCGGATCAGCGCGCAGCGCCGCTGCACTTGTCCGGAAGGACCAACTGAGAGTTTGTCAGCAAGCTGAGCCGCCCCCCGGGCGGCTTTTTGCTTGCCGGGTTCCACGCCTTTTTCCTGCAAAGCAGCGCCATTCGAGACGAAAGGCGGGCTGTCATCGGACGGATACATCACACCCGTGCCTGATCTCAGCGGTGCGGGAGGTCAATCGTCCCGTCCATGACACCAGCAGGGACGACCAGCCATGGATACTCGGAGAGAGTTGAAGCGCGTTGCCTTCAAACAAAAAACCCGGCCGCGAGGCCGGGTTTTCGTGTTGAACTGTCGCGTTTCGAAGGCTCAGGAGCCCAGGAAGCCTGCAAACTTGTTCTTGAAGCGGGACACGCGGCCGCCGCGGTCCATCAACTGACGGTCACCGCCGGTCCATGCCGGATGAGACGTTGGATCGATATCGAGCGTCAGGGTATCGCCTTCCGATCCATAGGTGGAGCGGGTGGTGTATTCGGTCCCATCGGTCATGACGACCTTGATGGTGTGGTAGTCGGGATGGATATCCGCTTTCATGGCCGGTCCTCTCAGGCGCTTCACAGCGGCTTTCCGAAAATCCGGAAAAACCGTCAGGTCAACGCGAAACGAAATGAAGGCCGCCGGTCCGCGCACGGACGCCGCCTTCAGAAACATGAGGCGGGGATATACCCCAAGGAAGCGGGCAAGACAAGGGGCTAAATCCTCCAATTTGGACCTGTCCTCGGCAGACGGACCAGGGTCGGGCCGCGGGCCGCCGCCTCGGTGGAGCATGACAGGCCCGCAGGCGGGCGGAAGCGGTCTCTGCAGCGCCCGCTCCGGTGTCCGGACTGGCCCTGGCTGTTCGCGCTCAGGCGTAGAGCGTCCGGTCAGCGGACAATTGAACGCAGGCCTGCCTCGGCCATTGAGTGCGGACATGAACGTGCTAAAGACGGAGAAAGAACGACGAGGAGAGCCCTGTGGCCGACGCCCCACTATCAGATCAGCCGTCCACCCCGAACCCGGCACGCGGATCGCTGCGGCCGCTGACCCGGCTGCTGCCCTACCTGCTCCGGCACAAGCTCATGGTGGCAGCCGCCATCGCCGCCCTGTTTTCCGCCGCGATCATAACCCTGTTGCTGCCGGCGGCCGTCCGCAGAATGATCGACTACGGCTTCGGCGCCGACGATCCCGCACTGGTGAATTCCTATTTCGCCGTGCTGATCGTGGTCGTCTGCGCCCTCGCGCTGGCCAGCTCGATCCGCTATTTCCTGGTCATGTGGCTCGGCGAACGGGTGGTCTCCGAAGTGCGGACCGACGTTTTCGCCCACATGACCCAGCTCAGCCCGGCCTTCTACGACAGCGCCCGGTCCGGAGAGATCCTGTCCCGGCTGACCGCGGACACGACCCAGATCAAGGCCGCCTTCGGCGCCAGCGCCTCGCTGGCGATGCGCAACCTGATCATGTTCGCCGGCGCGGCGGTCATGATGGTCGTCACGAGCCCGCGCCTGTCCGTAATCGTTCTGGCCGCCATCCCGGTCATTCTTGTTCCCATTCTGGGATTCGGCCGGCAGGTGCGCAAACGGTCGCGCTTCGCGCAGGACACGCTTGCCGACGCGTCCGCCTATGCCAGTGAGATGCTGGGTTCGGTCAGAACCCTTCAGGCCTTCACCCATGAGGCCAGAAGCGCGGGCCACTACGCCAGCGCCGTCGAGCAAGCCTTCCAGGCCGCGCGCAAGGCGATCGTCGCCCGCGCCGCCCTGACCGGCTTTGCGCTCATGGTCATCGGCGGCAGCATCGTCGCTGTTCTGTGGATCGGCGCGAGCGACGTGTTCGCCGGCCGCATCACCGGCGGCGAACTCAGCCAGTTTCTGCTCTATTCCATTCTGGCCGCCGGGTCCCTTGCCGCCCTGTCCGAGGTCTGGGGCGAGCTGTCCCAGGCGGCGGGCGCCGCGGAACGCCTGTCCGAACTCCTCGAGATCCAGCCGGAAATCGGCGCGCCGGCTTCTCCGGCCCCCTTGCCGGAAAACCCGCGCGGTGAAATCGTCTTCGACCGCGTTTCCTTCGCCTATCGCAACGCCCGGCACATGCCGGTGGTGCAGGAGCTGGACCTGACCGTAGCTCCGGGAGAGACCGTCGCCGTTGTCGGTCCCTCCGGTGCCGGCAAGTCGACCCTCTTCAGCCTGCTGCTGCGCTACTACGATCCCGACACCGGCGAGATCCGCCTGAACGGCGTCGGCCTGACCCGGCTCGATCCCCGGGACCTGCGCCGGCATATCGCCATCGTTCCCCAGGACACTGCGATCTTCGGCGCCAGCATTGCCGAGAACATCGCCTACGGGCGGCCCGACGCAAGCCGCGACGAGATTGTTGCCGCCGCCCGTGCGGCGCTCGCCGCCCCGTTCATCGACGCGATGGCGAACGGCTACGACACGATGGTCGGCGAACGCGGCATCACCTTGTCCGGCGGCCAGCGTCAGCGGATCGCGATCGCCCGCGCCGTTTTGAAGGATGCACCCGTCCTGCTGCTTGACGAGGCCACCAGCGCCCTGGACGCGGAAAGCGAGCGGCTTGTCCAATCCGCTCTCGATCAGCTGATGGAAGGCCGCACCACTCTGGTGATCGCCCACCGGCTGGCAACCGTCCTCAAGGCGGACAGGATCGTCGTCATGGAAGATGGTCGGATCGCCGAAACCGGCACCCACGCCGAACTCAGCGCCGCCGGCGGGCTTTATGCCAAGCTCGCCCGGCTTCAGTTCGGCGCCGAACAGGCGGCCGAGACGGTCTGAACCGGCATCCCCGGCCTGAAGCCTGGGCTACGGCCCGCGTGACGCGGCGGCCGCGAACTCAGTCCTCGTCGGGAACCGCGACCGTGTAGTTGAGCGGCATGCGGCCGCCATCGGCAAAAATCGTCTGTCCGGTGACGTAGCTGGCGTCACTGGACGCCAGGAACGCGGCCACGCCGGCGATTTCGGCCGGCTCGCCGATCCGGAGCATCGGAGTGCGCGACATGATCCGGTTCTTCGCGGCCGGATCGCTGTTCACCGAGGCCAGCATGTCCGTCATGATCGAGCCCGGACCGATGGCATTCACGCGGATGCCGTATTGCGCCAGTGACAGCGCGCTTGTCTTGGTCAATTGCGACATCCCGCCCTTGGAGACGCAGTACGGAATTTGATTCGGAATGGCGAGCACCGAATTGATCGAGGACATGTTGATGATGCAGCCCGGCTCGCCGCCGCCCTCCACCTTCTCGACCATGTGCCGCGCGACCGCCTGCGAGCACAGGAAGGCGCCCTTGAGATTGACGGACAGGACGCGATCGAAATCCTCTTCCTCGAGGTCCAGAAAGTCGGCGCCCGCGACGATACCGGCATTGTTGACCAGAACGTCGATGTCGCCATGGGCATTCAAGGTCGCGGCGACCAGATTGCGCACGTCAAGGCGCTCGGCGACATTGCAATGCACATACATGGCCTCGCCCAGGCTTTTCAGATCCGCGGCAGCGGCCTCACCGGCGTCATCGTCCACATCGGCGATGACGACTTTCGCGCCGTCCTCGACGAAACGCCTGGCAACGGCAAACCCGATTCCACGGGCTGCGCCGGTAATGATGGCGACCTTATTCTCCAAAGACACGGAACCCTCACGGCTGCTGAATTATGAACGTGCCGCGCCATTGGCACGGGCCGCGCTGCGGCGGCCCGACATTAATTTGCAAAACCCGCCATGTCGATGGCCGATATCGGCCACCGGCAGGGTCACGTCATTTTTCAGACGAAAATTCCGTGTGTTTTCAAGGCATCGCTGATTTCATCGAGGATCGCAGGGTCGTCGATCGTGGCCGGCATCTTGTAGGTCTCGCCGTCGGCTATCTGACGCATCGTGCCCCGCAGGATCTTGCCCGACCGGGTTTTCGGCAAGCGGTCGACCGTGATCGCGATCTTGAAGGCGGCCACCGGGCCGATCTTCTCGCGCACCAGTCTCACCAGTTCCTTCTCGATATCCTCATGGGATCGTTCCGCGCCCGACTTCAACACGACGAATCCACAGGGAAGCTGTCCCTTGAGCTTGTCGGCGATGCCGATCACGGCACATTCCGCTACGTCCGGATGGGTGGCCAGCACTTCCTCCATGCCGCCGGTCGACAGACGGTGGCCGGCGACATTGATGATGTCGTCGGTCCGGGCCATGATCGAGAGATAGCCGTCGTCGTCTATGATCCCCGCGTCCGCGGTCTTGTAGTAGCCCGGGAAGTCGGCGAGATAGGATTCGAAGAACCGCTCGTCCGCATTCCAAAGCGTCGGCAGCGCCCCCGGCGGCAGCGGCAGCTTGATCACGATGTTGCCGAGCGTGTTCGGCCCCAGCGGATGGCCGGCATCGTCCAGCACCTGCACATCGTAGCCGGGCATCGGCACTGTCGGCGAGCCGGGCTTCACCGGCAACTGGCCGAGACCGAGCGGATTGCCGACAATGCACCAGCCGGTCTCCGTCTGCCACCAGTGGTCGATGACCGGCACCTGCAGTTGCTCGATCGCCCAGTTGACCGTTTCGGGATCCGCGCGCTCGCCCGCCAGGAACAGCGAACGGAGCTGGGAGAGATCGTATTGGCCGATCAACGCGCCCGTCGGATCCTCCTTGCGAATCGCCCGGAAGGCGGTCGGCGCCGTGAACAGCGACACCACGTTGTGATCGGCGATCACACGCCAGAACACACCGGCGTCCGGCGTGCCGACGGGCTTGCCCTCGAACAGGATCGTGGTGCAGCCATGCAGCAGCGGTGCGTAGCAGATATAGGAATGGCCGACCACCCAGCCGACGTCGGAAGCGGCCCAGAACACCTCGCCCGGCTGGACGTCGTAAAGGTTCTTCATCGACCATTTCAGCGCGACCATGTGGCCGCCATTGTCGCGCACGACGCCTTTGGGCTGACCGGTCGTTCCGGAGGTGTAGAGAATATAGAGCGGGTCCGTCGCCCTGACCGGGACCGGTGCGATCCTCCGGCCCGCGGCGATCGCGTCCGCCTGCAGGGCGCCGAAATCGTGGTCCCGGCCGGCCACCAGATCCGCAAGCTGCTCTTCGCGCTGAAACACAAGGCAGCTTTCCGGCTTGTGCGACGCCAGCTCGATCGCCCGGTCGATCAGCGGCTTGTAGGCAATCACCCGGCCCGGTTCGATGCCGCAGGAAGCGGCGATGATCGCCTTCGGTGTCGCGTCGTCGATGCGGGTGGCCAGCTCGTTCGCGGCGAACCCGCCGAACACCACGGAATGGATGATGCCAAGCCGGGCGCAGGCCAGCATGGCCATCACCGCCTGCGGGATCATCGGCATGTAGATGATCGCGCGGTCGCCCTTGCGCAGCCCGAGGTCATCGAGGACACAGGCCAGGGCTTCGACTTCTTCCAGAAGCTCGGAATAGGAGTAGGTTGCGGTCCTGCCGGTGATCGGGCTGTCGTAGATCAGGGCGGGCTGTCCGGGCCGTCCCCGCTCCACGTGCCGGTCGAGGCAATTGTAGCAGGTGTTGCATTCCCAGTCCGGGAACCAGCTGCCGTATCGGCCCTGATCCGGATCGAAGACCTTGTCGGTTGTCGAAATCCAGTCGATTTCGTCGGCGGCCGTCTCCCAGAATCCCGATGGATCCTGCTTCCAGCTCTCATAGATCTCGCGATACCGGCTTGCCATGACCAATCCTCCCAATCACCGCGCGGACGTCCACCGGGCGTCTCCCGTACGCCGTCCTGACTTTTGCCGCATAGAGTGCTGTAAGCGAACCTGAAAAAGCAAGCCTCCCGCCTTAGGCAATTAGGAGGTCGGGACTTTACGTAAACCTTGCAACGTGATTGTCTGCCGGTCTTCTCAGTGTCCCCTCACACCCATTCCGGCCATGACCCCCATTACCGATCCCTGGTTTTACGCAGCCGCCATTCCGGCGGTCTTTTTCGTCGGCCTGTCGAAGGGCGGGTTCGGCGGCACCTTCGCCATGCTGGGCGTTCCCATCATGTCCCTGGTCATCTCACCGCTTCAGGCAGCCGGCATCATGCTGCCGATCCTGATCGTGATGGACGTGGTCGCCCTTCTCGCCTACCGCGGGCAAGCCGACTGGAAATGCCTTTCCCTGTTGCTGCCCGCCGCCATCCTGGGCATCAGCATCGGCTGGGCAACCGCCGCCTATGTCCGCGATGCCGTTGTGCTCTTCCTGATCGGCTTGATGTCGCTTGCCTTTGTCGCGGATTACGTCTTCAAGCAGCGCAAGGCCGTGCACGCCAGCAGCCACAACGTGCCGAAGGGCCTGTTCTGGGGAACCGTCGCCGGTTTCACCAGTTTCATCAGCCACACCGGCGGCCCGCCCTACCAGATGTACACGTTGCCGCTGCGGATGGCGCCGGTGCTCTTTGCCGGGACGGCGGTGATCTTTTTTGCCACGGTGAACGCGATCAAGCTCGTGCCCTATTTCTACCTGGGCCAGTTCGATACGACCAATCTGTCCACATCCGTGACCCTTTTTCCGGTCGCCCTCGTTGCGACCCTCATCGGCGTCAGGCTGGTGCGAATCGTCAATGTGAAGACCTTCTACGCCATCATCTATGTCTTCATGGGCCTGATCGGCGCCAAACTGACCTATGACGGGGCGGTCGGGCTGCTGTAACACGGCCAGAGAGTGTTGATCAGGTCCCCAATGACGACCCGTTCCCCGCTGCCGCCGTCGCTCCCTGCGGCGCGCGGCCGGCCGGATGCGTCACGATCAAAACGCTCCGACACAAACGGCCGACGACAGCGCTGTTCGCAATGAGGAATTGCGAAGGCGGACATTTCCGGTTTTCATACCGGAGCGACACACTCGGGAGGATGATCATGGATGCCGCAGTCAGCCCTTTCACACAGGACCTTGCCAAGACCACGGCCAATTATGCCGCGTTGAGCCCGCTGAGTTTCCTGGCGCGCGCGGCGGATGTCTTTCCCGAGACAACGGCGATCGTGCACGGCACCCAGCGGACCGACTACGGCACTTTTTACCGCAGGGCGCGCCGGCTCGCGTCGGCGCTCGCCGGCCTCGGCATCACCCGGAACGATACGGTCAGCGTCATGCTGTCCAACGTGCCGCCTATGCTGGAGGCGCACTACGGCGTGCCCATGGCCGGCGCGGTGCTGCATTCCATGAACACGCGTCTCGACGCGGCGGTCATCGCCTTCCAGCTTGACCATGCCGATTGCAAGGTGCTGATCACCGACCGGGAATACGCGAAGGTGGTCAAGGAAGCCCTGGCGCTCGCAACAGTGTCGCCGACCGTGATCGATTATTCGGATCCCGAGTTCCCGCAGGACGGAGAGCGTCTTGGCGCGCTCGACTACGAGGACGTCGTTCAATCCGGCGACCCGGACTTCTCCTGGTCGCTTCCGGACGACGAATGGGACGCCATCACCCTCAATTACACGTCCGGCACCACCGGAAATCCGAAGGGGGTGGTCTATCATCATCGCGGCGCCTATCTGCTGGCCCAGGCGAACGTGATCACCGCGGCGATGCCCAAACATCCGGTCTATCTGTGGACCCTGCCGATGTTCCATTGCAACGGCTGGTGCTTTCCCTGGTCGCTGTCCCTGGTGGCCGGGACCCATGTCTGCCTGCGCTGGGTCCGCCCGCAAACCATGTGGGACCTGATCGCGGACGAATCGGTCACGCATCTGTGCGGCGCACCGATCATCATGTCCACCCTGCTGAACGCCCCGGCGGACCAGAAGCGGACGCTTGACCACGAGGTGGAATTCTACACCGCCGCGGCACCGCCCCCCGAGAGCGTCCTGGCCGCCATGAAGACCGCCGGCTTCAACGTCACCCATCTTTACGGCCTGACCGAGGTCTACGGTCCGGCCGTCGTCAACGACTGGAAGCGCGAGTGGAACGATCTTCCGCCCGACCTTCAGGCACAGAAGAAGGCACGGCAGGGCGTGCGCTATGTCGCGCTGGAAGACCTGGCCGTGCTCGATCCGGAAACGCTGGAGCCTGTCCCGGCGGATGGCGAGACCCTCGGTGAGGTGATGTTCCGCGGCAATGTGGTCATGAAGGGATATCTGAACAATCCGGAAGCGACCGAAAAGGCCTTCCGGGGCGGCTGGTTTCATTCGGGCGACCTGGGGGTCATGTATCCAGATGGATATATTCAGCTCAAGGACCGGTCCAAGGACATCATCATATCCGGCGGCGAAAACATCTCCTCGATCGAGATAGAGGAGGTTCTTTACAAGCACCCCGACGTCCAGGCAGTGGCGGTTGTCGCCCGACCGGACGAGAAATGGGGCGAAACGCCCTGCGCCTTTGTCGAATTGAGACAGGACGCGAACACCGGCGAGAACGATCTCATCGCGTTCTGCAAGGGGCATCTCGCGGGCTTCAAGACCCCCAGGAAGATCGTGTTCTGCGACCTGCCCAAGACGTTGACCGGCAAGATCCAGAAATTCGCGCTGCGCGAACAGGCCAGGGCGCTTTAGGGTCTATAAACAAAAAGACGCCGCGCATTGCGCGGCGTTTCAAAAAACCTCAGGTCCGTCCGCCTAGTGAAGCGTCACGTCTTGCCGTATTCGCTCGATCTCGTCCTTGATCTTGAGCTTCTTTCGTTTCATGTTAGCCAATTCCAGCGAGTCAGTACTCGGATGCAACAGAGCGTCTTCAATCCTGCGTTCCATTTCCGCGTGACGGCGCTCGAGTTCTGAGAGATGCGACTGCATTGACATGGAAAAACCTCCTGTCTGTTGGCTCAACAAAATCATGCTGCCATAGAAATTCCGGGCTTGTCGATTGTTGATTCCACATAGTCCGGGCGATTTGCCGACGAATTATGCATTCCCGCGATTATCCTTACGAAACCCTGAAAAAATGCCCTGGGCTAACAGGCTCAAATCTCTCAAAAATTTCCCATGAAAGATTTGCCAGTTCACAACTTCTCCCAAGGCGAATCTTTTCAGGTGATTACCCGGCTTGTAATCCACCGCCCCGGGCGGTAACCAACCGCAGGCTTGCCAAAGATGTTATCTTGCCCGGTATCGCTGAAATGCATTAGGACTGATGTCCTGCTTTGGGGGACTTGAATGGCGCGACAGGACAGTGAGGCATTGCGGGTGGAACTCGCCCAGCTTCGTCAGGAACACCGGGATCTTGACGTGGCCGTGGAAGCGCTGGCCGCCACAGCCAACCTTGACGCCTTGCAGCTGCAGCGGCTGAAAAAGCGAAAGCTGATGATCAAGGACCGGATTTCGGTTCTCGAAGACCAGTTGTTCCCCGACATCATCGCCTGACGCCCCTCCGTTCACGCGGAAAACCGGACGCCGCCGCAAGCGAAACCGCATTTGCCGGTTCCGCCGAGATTCGCGCTTGCGATGCGCGGTCTCCTGCCTATACTCCGCGGCTCTTCCGGGCCGGCCGATAAATGGAGCGCACTATGGCACAAGCGGATGTCGCAATCCTCATGGGCAGTCAGTCGGACTGGCCGACAATGAAACACGCGGCGGATACGCTCGCCCAGCTTGGCATCGGCTACGAGGCCCGCATCGTGTCGGCCCACCGGACCCCGGACAGAATGTATGAATTCGCCAAGGGGGCGAAGGCGCAGGGTTTCAAGCTCATCATTGCCGGAGCCGGCGGTGCCGCCCACCTTCCGGGAATGACGGCGGCCCTGACCTCCCTTCCCGTATTCGGTGTTCCCGTCGAAAGCCGGGCTCTGTCGGGCGAGGACAGTCTTCTGTCGATCGTCCAGATGCCGGCCGGGATTCCTGTCGGAACCCTGGCAATCGGCAAGGCCGGCGCCACCAATGCCGCGCTCCTGGCAGCGGCCGTCCTGGCGCTGACAGACCCCGACATCTCGACCGCCCTGGACGCGTATCGCGCCGAGCGCACCGCCGCGGTCGCGGAAACCCCTTCGGACACCGACTAGATTCTCCAGCCAAGGTGTCCCGGTTCGAACAGGAAGGTCCGGCATGAGCGAAATGTCACGATTGCGCCCCGGCGACACGATCGGGATCCTCGGCGGCGGGCAGCTTGGCCGCATGCTGGCGCAATCGGCCGCCAGTCTTGGGCTGAAGACCCATGTCTTGTGCCCCGATCCCGACAGCCCGGCCTTCGAGGTCTGTACCACTTTTACGGTCGCAGCCTATGACGACATGGAGGCGCTCGATCTCTTTGCGGGCTCGGTCGGCGTTGTCACCTATGAATTCGAGAACGTCCCCGGAGAGACGGCGGCATATCTTGATGCCAGGGTCCCTGTCCGGCCCGGTGCGCGCGCGCTGGAAATCGCCCAGGACCGCCTGTTCGAAAAACGGTTCCTGTCCGGCGCCGGCGTCCCGATCGCCCGATTCGCCGAAATCGCATCCCAGGCGGATCTGGAAACGGCCCTTACGGACCTTGGCGGAAAGGGTGTTCTGAAGACCCGTCGTTTCGGCTACGACGGCAAGGGCCAGCAGATGATCCGCACGCCGGCCGACGCGGCGGGAGCCTTCGACAGGCTGGGCGCCGTTCCGGCCGTTCTGGAAGACCTCGTTTCCTTCGACTGCGAGGTCTCGGTGATCGCCGCGCGCGATGTCAACGGCGACACGGCCTGCTACGATCTTGCCCGCAATCATCACGAAGACCATATCCTCAAGACCTCGACCGTGCCCGCCGGCGTTTCGCGGGAAACGGCACACGCGGCCCGATCGATGGCCGAGCGGATTGTCTCCGGACTGGACTATGTCGGCGTCATGGGCGTGGAAATGTTTCTCGTCAAGAACGCTGCGGGCGAGAAGCTGCTGGTCAACGAAATCGCGCCACGGGTGCACAATTCCGGCCACTGGACCCAGGATGCATGCCTGTGTTCACAATTCGACCAGCATGTCCGCGCGGTGGCCGGCTGGCCGCTCGGCACCGCCGAGCGCCATTCGGACGCTGTCATGGAAAACCTGATCGGTGCCGACGTGGACGGCTGGGCAGCTGTCCTGGCCGATCCTTCGGCGCGGCTGCATCTCTACGGCAAGTCGCAAACCCGCGCCGGCCGCAAGCTGGGCCATGTGAACCGGATTTCGTCCCGGATTTTGGCCCAGACTTCGGCGAAGACTTCGACGAAGACCGGCTGAGCACACTCAGCCGAGCGTCAGCCCCAGTTTTTCCCGCCGTGCGAAACGCAGATTGGCAAGGACCGCAACCGAGGCCAGACCGCCGGCCAGGCCGCACCAGACGCCGACGCCGCCCCAGCCGGCAGCGAAACCAAGGCCGAGCGACAGGCTTATGCCGACCACCCAATAGCCGAACAGCGCATAGAACATCGGGATGGTGGTGTCGCCGAGGCCACGCAGGTTGTTGACGCCGATGATCTGGCCGCCGTCGGCCAGTTGAAACAGCGCCGCGACCAGAAGAAACGAAACACCGTAGCGCAGCACGTCGCGGGCCTGCGGATCGTCCAGGTCCAGATAAAATCCGACAAGCATTTCGGGGATCGTCCAGAACAGGACCGCAAAACAGCTCATGAACACCATGGTGACGAAGAGCGCGGCCCAGCCGGCCCGGCCGATACCCCGATGGTCCCCGCGCCCGGCCGCAAGGCTGACCCGGGTCATTGCGGCGACCGAAAAGCCGACAGGCACCATGAAAGTGAGCGACGCGATTTGCAGGGCGATTCCATGACCGGCGAGCGGCAGGGTCCCCAGCCAGCCGATCATGATCGACGACGCGGTGAACAACGAGCCTTCCGCGACAATCGTCAGCGCGATGGGCGTGCCGAGCCGGACGATCCGCAGAATGACCGGCCAATCCGACCGCCAGATCCTTCCCATGATGTTGTAGCGCCTGAGCTTTGGATGCAGCAGCGCGTAGCCCATCAGGAACAGGAAGGTTGCGGAGGCACTGAAGACCGAGGCAATCCCCGCCCCGGCCAGTCCCAGTCTTGGAAATCCGAATTCGCCGAAGATCAGCAGATAGTCGAGGATCGCGTTCACGACGGCGCCGGCGATCGTCGCCCACAGCACGATCTGCGTCCGCTCCATCACGGTCAGAAACCCGCGAATCGCCATGATCAGCAGACCCGGCAGCATGGTCCATTGCAGATAGCGCATGTAGTCTTCAGCGAGCGCGGCCAGCTCCGGTTTCTGTCCGAGCATCAGGAGGATGGGTTCGATGAAGAACAGGATTCCCCAGACCGGAATGCAGAACAGAACCGACACCCAGAACCCCATGCGCACGACGCGGCGAAGATCTCGCGGCTTGCGCTGTCCGCGCGCATGGGCCGCGATGGGGATGACCGCCTGAAGCAGCCCCATGCCGAAAAACCACAGCAGCGTGAAGAAGTTGAATGCCAGCACCGAAGCTGCCAGCTCCTCCGCGCCCAACCGTCCGATCATGAGGACGTCGGTCGCATTGATGGCCATCTGTGCCAGTTGGGCACCCGCGAGCGGCAGCCCGAGCGACAGGGTCGGCAGAATATCGCTTCGCCACAGCGAAACGTTCTTTGCCGGTTCGGACACCCTGGACAGCTGTCGCGCCATTGTTTCCTCCAGGAATGCAGCCGGGGCCGCACCGGATTCTGTGTGAAAGGTTCTTCTGGTAAGACAGTCACCTCTAGTCCTGATACGAAGTGGTGTCCACACTCATCTGCGCCCCGTCCTGCACCCCGTCCTGGGCAGCGTGCCGGCGCACCGTTCCGGCCCGGCATTGCCCGATTTCGCCTGTTTCTTTTCGAATGGCTGTGGACACATCACAACTGCTCTGGTATCAAGCTGGCCAAAGTGAGCGACGCGTCAGCGGCGATCAGGTTACTGTACACGGGCAAATGCTCGGTGCATCGGTGAGTGTTGGCTGCATGTTTCCAGAGCAGTCACATAAGTTTGTCGGGCAGACCTCGCTTAAATCATAGTCCATTCCAGCTGCGGATTGGCCGCGGCACTTAAAAAACGGGAAAAAACGCGTGCAGGTTTTGGTTCGCGACAACAATGTCGATCAGGCGCTGAAGGCGCTGAAAAAAAAGATGCAACGCGAAGGCATCTTCCGTGAAATGAAGCTTCGCGGTCATTTTGAAAAGCCGTCCGAAAAGAAGGCGCGCGAGAAGGCTGAAGCCATCCGCCGCGCACGCAAGCTGGCTCGCAAGCGGGCACAGCGCGAAGGCCTGCTTCCGGGCAAGCCCGCCGCTCGCCGTTAATCCGGCTCGAGCGGGCCTGGCGGCTCCGGCCGCCACTCTCGACAAGACTGTCATCAGGCCGACCGAAGTCCCGGTCGGCTTTTGGCGTTTTGCGGAGAATGCTAGGGATATGGCCCATGCTGTCGGCGCATAGTCACATTACCGCCCTATTCAAGGCAGAGGAACGGCATGTCTGAGCGCTTGACTGTAAGGGATCGAATGGGCCGCATGCGCAAAATTCTGCCGCTCGCCACTGGGCTGGGCCTGGCAACCATGCTGGCTGCCTGCAATTCGACGGGGGTCTACAATGACGTCCCGGTCAACACCTCCGCAGGTTCCTCCACCAACATTGCTTCGCTGACAGCGGTGATCGAGGCCAATCCTACGGACGCGACCGCCTACAGCACGCGCGGCATTGCCTACGGACAGGCCGGCAAGCTCGACAAGGCCGTGGAAGATTTCAACCGCGCCTTGCAGCTCAACCCGCAGTCCTATCAGACCTACGCCAACCGGGCTCTGGTCTACCGGCGCCTTGGCCAGAACCCCCAGGCTGTTTCCGATTACACCCGCGCGATCAACATCAAGCCCGATTATGACGTGGCTTATGTCGGCCGCGGCAACATCTACCGCCAGCAGGGCAACTACAGCGCCGCTCTTGCGGATTTCAATTCCGTCATCACCCGTGACAGCAGCGACGCGCGCGCCTTCTACAATCGCGGCCTGATCTATCAGGCCCAGAAACAGGATCAGCGCGCGATCGAGGATTTCGCCACCGCCATCGGTCTCAATCCGAAGGCCAGCGCGCCGTATATTGCCCGCGGGATCTCCTATCTGGCCGTGAACGATCCCAATGCCGCCTTCTCCGACCTGTCCATGGCCGTCAATCTCGACCGGGATTCCTCGGTAGCCTGGGCCAACCGGGGCCTTGCGCTGGAAATGCTGGAAAAAAAGACGGATGCACGCCGCAACTACACCCGCGCCATGACGCTGGACAATTCCAACCAGATTGCCCGCGAAGGTCTGGGCCGCCTCAGCCGCGGCTGAGCGCCTGAACCAAACGTGCTAGCATCCGCAGACCTGATTCCCGAATCCGGTCGCGCGGTTCCGTGACCATAGCCAGCGCGGTCCCATGTCAGCCCCCCTTTTTGTTGCTTCCCCGACCACCCGCTCCGGCACCACATTTCTACAAGGTCTGATCACCAGTTCGGACAACGGCATCTGTTATGGCGAATTCACGGGTCGCCGGATCGCCGAACTGTGCGACTTCGCGCACAAGGAAATGCTGCTCATTCAGAAGAACGAAGACAGGCAGGCCGTTGAATGGAAGAACGTGTTCAGCGGCGATGTGGACTACTGGATGGCCGGGCTCGATCTGCCGGGAGACTTCAGCAAACATGCGCTCGTCGGCGCCGTGAAGTTTTACAGACAGCACCATGACGAAGCGACCAGATTGGTGAACAAGGAAATCTGGGCCGTCAGGTTTCCGAAGCTCGAATTCACCCGGGTGGTCAGGATCGCTGATCTGATCAACGACCTCAAATGCATCTACATTTACCGCAACGTCTTTGACGTGATCAGGTCTCAGAAATCGAAGGGCTGGATTTCAAGCCGGCAACACGTGATCGAATCCTGCCTGGAGTGGGTGAAGAACACGGACGTCATCGCCGCCTTGAAGAAAAACGATTTCAAGAACCTGCCTGCAATGCTGCATGTCGTCCAGTATGAGGACCTCGTCCGGAACCTGGACAGCAACCTCAAGGCAATCGAGGCCTTTTCCGGGCTGCGCGGCATCAAGCCTGCGGTCGCGGACACCAAGGTCAACACCTGGATCACCGCATCGGGAGAGGACATGACCCCGGCCGTTTCCTACAGGGAACCGGAGCCGTTGACCGAGGAGGAAGCCGGAACCATCGCCACTATTTGCGGCAGCCGCATGGACGAGCTTTATCCGGGTTTTGAAACCCCGGCTCCGTAAAACGGGGACACACGGCAGTTTCCGCGCCAGGTCTTACGGCGCTCAGAACGGAACTTCAGCGTCAAATGTCCATCTTGCGCCATCCGCCGGATGGTGCAGTTCCAGGCTTTCCGCGTGAAGGGCCAACCGGTCGCATGCCGACAGGGCCGCGCCTTCGGCGTAGAACCGGTCTCCGAGGATCGGATGGCCAAGGGCCAGCATGTGAACGCGCAACTGATGCGACCGCCCCGTGTGCGGGAACAGCCTCACCCGGGTGCAGTGGCCCTTGCGTTCAAGCACCTGCCAGCGCGTCAGCGCTGGCCTTCCGGCCTCATGGCTGACCATCTGTTTCGGCCGGTTTGGCCAGTCGCAGGTCAGCGGCAGGTCGACCTCTCCGGTCTCTTCGCCAAGCTGTCCCCAGATCTCCGCAATATAGGATTTTCGCGTTTTCCGGCGCTCGAACTGCAACCCCAGATGCCGCTGAGCCGCGGGATTCATGGCCAGCACCATGACACCGGATGTGTCCATGTCCAGACGGTGCACGATGCGCGCCTGCGGATACCACTGCTGCGCCCGCAATTCAATACAGTCCGCATGCTCGGCAGCCTTGCCCGGAACACTCAGCAATCCGCTCGGCTTGTCCACCACGAGCAGATCGTCATCGGCATGCAGAACCTGAAGATAGGGCTCCAGCGGAGGCGCATAGACGAACTCGGACGGTGCGGACTGGGTCATGGCATGTGGTTTTCGAAATCTCTCACGGCCAGGCAAAACAAAAAGGCGCAGCTCGCGCCGCGCCTTGTCCCGGTGACAGCAATCAGCCGGTTTTCCCGGCCGTCAGACCGCCAGGATTGTCAGGATACCGGTCAGAACAAACACCACCGTCGGCGGAATCCAGCCGGAAGCGCCGAGCGCGAGGCCGACGACGGTCGAGACCAGGGTCGCGATCAGCATCAGCCAGCCGAACACGGTGGCGGCCGTGCCGCCAAAGGCGAACAGGATCAGGCACAGAACAATGTTCAGGACCGCGATCGTCCCGATCTTGGAGAAGTTGATGAACCCCTCATAGGTCTGCTCGTGAGCGTCATAGTCCATTGCGGGTGCGTTATCGTCAGACATCATGTCCCCCAGGGAAATTCCAAAGTCGGCAGCCTACATACAATAAAGAGCCCCGGTTCGGCAATGACCGGTTTGACCGTTTCGCTCCGTCCGCGCGCGACGTTTTGACTGCCATCGCAATTTCTGCGGCCTGCCTGACCGTCCTCAGGCGGCGTTCGAGGTTCCGGCAAGCCCGGCCGCGGTCATCACTTCATGCTGGCGGTCGCGTACAGCCGACGCATCGAAGCCGTCGATCTGTTCGTTGAACAGCTGAAAGAAATTCAGTTCTGCCCTCAGATGCAGGAAGACCCCGCCCAGACCGATGGCCGCCCGGTCCATGAAGACGAATTCCTGGGGCACCGTCACCGGGCCGAGCTGCTTCAGCGCCGAATGAACCCGGAAAGCTTCCTTGCGGCCGTATTCGGCCGCCGAGACGCCATCGGCGATCGACCGCACCCGGTCTGTGAGAAGCGGTCCGTAAATGAACCGCGCCCAGATATTGAGGATCTCGATCACTTCCTTGCTGAGGTTCTTGAAGCCCCACCGTTCATAGGCGGACACTACCCGTGCCTCGTCTCCCTCCAGAAGCCCGCGGTAGAGATCGACAACCCCTTCGACGAACCCGTCCGGAAAGATCCGGATGCAGCCGTAGTCCAGAAGATTGATCCCCGCAGGCGCCCCGTCCGTTTCGAAGACCGTGTAGTTGCCCAGATGCGGGTCGCCGTGAATGACGCCGAAATGACTGAACGGATGCCACCAGGCGTGAAACATCGTCCTGGCCAGGTGGTTCCTGTCTTCCTGGCTGTGATCCTTGTAGTCCAGCAACGGCTGGCCGGTCAGCCAGCCCATGGTGAGCAGCCGTTTGGTCGACAGTTCTTCGACCACCTCAGGCACCCGGATCTGGTCGGCATCGGCAAGGATACGCCGGTACATGGCGATATGCGCCGCTTCGCGGACATAATCCAGCTCTTCGCGGACCCGGGCGCCGATCTCCTTGGCAATCTCGCGCGTGTCGATGGCCGGGCTCATGCGCCGGTGCAGCGAGAACAGCATCTGCAGTTGCTTGAGATCGGCTTCGACGGCGGAGGCCATGTCCGGATATTGCAGCTTGCAGGCCAGAACCCGGCCATCGTGGCCGGTGGCCCGGTGTACCTGCCCCAGCGAGGCGGCGGCCGCCGGTTCCCGGCCGAACTCCTCGAACCGGCCTTGCCAGTCCGCGCCGAGCTCCGCGCGCATCCGGCGTTTGACGAAGGCCCAGCCCATCGGCGGGGCATTGGCCTGCAGTTTGGCCAGTTCGGTGGTGTATTCCGGCGGCAGCACATCGGGTATGGTCGACAGTAGCTGCGCCACCTTCATCAGCGGCCCCTTGAGCCCCCCCAGCGCCTCGGCCAGTTCCGCCGCGTTCTTTCCGTTGTCGAGTTCCATCCCGAACAGACGTGCCCCGGCCACCTTGGCGGCGATCCCGCCCATATTGGTTCCGACCCTTGCATAACGCCCCATGCGGGCGCTGAGCCGGTTGCTTTCACGGTCTTTGGATTGCGGCATGCGATTCTGGGCTCCGTCGTCGGGGCGCCGTGCTTGGCCACCCGAAACTGTCTCTTCGCCTAAATATGCACAAGCGCGGTAAAATCCAGATCCGCCGTCGCTAATGCGCTGCGGCGAAAAGCCCGTCGAGCGCCTCCGCAAGCGCGTCGCGCGTGCTGACCAGCCCCTTGTAGGCGAGTTGGTCCGCATCGAGATCGAGAAGCTGCCGGCGAAGGTTCCGGGCGAGTTCCGCGCGATCCTCGGACGCGGCCAGTGCGGCCAGGGGATCATGATGGATCTTGATCGTGAACAGGATATCGCCGCTTTCGGGAAGCCTGCGCAGGGTCTGGCGCTCGACCCGCAGGAACAACCGGGCCAGCGCACTCCCCGAGATTTCCGGACGGATCTGTTTCGGGCGCGGGTGATGCAGGTCTCCATCCGGGTAGACCGACCAGTTGAAGCGCCCCACAAGCTGGCCCGTTTTCATGTTGTCGAAGATCCGCGCGACCATCTGGCCCATGCGGCCGCCATTGAAGCCCGGCACGTTGTCGTGAATGCCCGTCATCGACTGGCCGAATTTTTCCGCCAGCGACCAGGAGGAAGGAAAACACAGGGAGGCCGCGGCAAGACGATAGCCGTCCGGCCCGGGCCGCATGAGGATGAGGTCTTCCTGCACCAGCCGGGATGCGGTCAAAAGCGCCGGCGTCGCCTCGAGGCCGACACGCTGCCCGCTTTCGAGCAGTTCGACGGCCCCCCCGGACAGCCGATGGCTGCCGGTGTGAAAGCGCTCGAGATTGTCGGTAACAAGGTTCAGGACCTCGCGCTGCGCAGCGTCTGTCGCCGGTTCGGCCCGGAACACCGTCTCCAGGGCATATGTGAAAAGGCGCTCCTTCTCCGCAAGATACCTTGTCAGGTTGGGATCGGTTTCCAGCCACGTCTCCTCCGTCACCGGTTTCAGGCCGACGGTGAAAGGCTGGCTCGAGCCGTCATAAGGCGTGTGCCGAAACGGCGGCGCTGCCGGCTTTTGCATGCGCTACTCCGTTTCGAGCGCTTCGAGTTCGTCGATCAGCCGCTCGATGACGGCAAGGCCTTTCTTCCAGAAATCCGGATCCGATGCGCTCAGCCCGAAGGGCGCCAGAAGTTCCGAATGATGCTTTGTGCCACCGGCCTTCAGAAGGTCGAAGTATTTTTCCTGAAAGCCGGTTTCCGCTTCCTCGTAGACCGCATAGAGCGAGTTCACCAGGCAATCGCCGAAGGCATAGGCATAGACGTAGAACGGCGAGTGGATGAAATGCGGAATATAGGTCCAGAAGCTTTCGTAACCTTCGTTCAGACTGATCGCCGGCCCCAGGCTCTCGCTCTGCACCGAGAGCCACAATTCGCCGATTTTCTCCGATGTCAGCTCGCCGTTGCGTCGCTCCGTGTGCACCTTGCGCTCGAACGTATAAAACGCGATCTGGCGCACCACCGTGTTGATCATGTCCTCCGCCTTGGAGGCCAGCATGACCTTTCGGGTCTGCGGATTGTCCGCCGTCGCCAGCAGCGACTTGAAAGTCAGCATCTCACCGAAGACACTCGCGGTTTCCGCCAGCGTCAGCGGCGTCGGCGCCATCAGCGGTCCGTTCGGTGCGGCCAGGACCTGATGGACGCCGTGGCCCAGTTCGTGGGCCAGCGTCATCACGTCACGGGTCTTGCCCTGGTAGTTGACCAGAACATAGGGATGCGCGCTGGGGACAGTCGGATGCGCGAAGGCGCCCGGTGCCTTGCCGGCGCGGGCGGGCGCGTCGATCCAGCCTTTTTCGAAGAACCGGCCGGCAATCTCCGCCATGTCCGGGGAGAAGGCTTCATAGGCGGACAGCACGGTCCGCCTGGCCTCGTCCCACGGGATCACCCGCGTGTCCGCATCGGGCAGCGGCGCGTTCCGGTCCCAGGTGTTGAGCTGGTCCATGCCCAGCCATTTGGCTTTCAGCTTGTAATAGCGGTGCGACAGGCGCGGGTAGGCGTCGCGCACCGCGGCCACCATGGCGTCGACCACCTCGCGCTCGACCCGGTTCGACAGGTGACGGCTGTCCGCGATATCAGCGAAATTCCGCCACCGGTCGGAGATCTCCTTGTCTTTCGCCAGCGTGTTGGTGATCAGCGTGAAGGTTCTGAGGTTTTCCCCGAACGTTTTCGCAAGCGCTTCGGAAGCCATGCGCCGCTTTTCGGCGGACGGGTTCACAAGCAGGTTGAGCGTCGGCTCGATCGCCAGCTCCTCGCCGGCGACATCGAAGGACAGCGAGGCCATGGTTTCGTCGAAGAGACGGTTCCAGGCACTCGCGCCGGTGACCGACTTTTCGTGAAACAGCTGCTCCACCCGGTCTTCCAGCTGATACGGCTTGCCTTTCCTCAGATCCTCCACCCAGGGCCGGTAATGCGCGAACTGCGCATCCTGGAGCGCCGCCTCCATGACCGCGTCGTCGATCTTGTTCAGCTCCAGGGTGAAAAACAGAAGATGCGATCCCGCCGTGGTGATCTGCTCCTGGACGTCGCCATAGAATTTCTGCGATTCGGGCCGGATGGTGTTTTCCGCATACACAAGTCCCGCGAACGAAATCAGCCGGCCCATGACATCTTCAAGATCTTCATAGGCTCTGACAGCCGTGACCAGAGCGGCGACATTGTCCCCGGCAAGGTCCGCGAGGCGGCCCTTGTAGGAGGTCTCGAAGGTTTTCGCCCGGTCGAGAACCTCTTTGAGATCCGCCGTCACCTCGGGCGCGTCGACCGACGGGTAGAGATCGGTGAGATCCCATTCGGGAAGATTTTCAAGTTCCGTGGATGCTGACGACTGAGGCGCGAATACGGGAAGCGGCATCGGTGCGGTAAACTCCGGTGAACGGTGGCCGGCAGGAGGCTGCGGCAGGAAACTGGTTCTGAATTTGTAGGCTTGGTCCGGTCCCGCCGCAATCAGGCTTGGCAAACTTTTTTGACCCCGCCTGGACGATTTGTTTACCCAATTGCCACCAGAATGGTTCGAAACGAGACATATTTGCGGAACGAGTGACACAGGTTATGCAGGCAATCAGCGGCAAAATTCTCATCGTTGACGACGATCCGATTCAGCGCAGGCTGCTGCAGGAAGCCGTCAAGAAGTTCGGCTACCGGTCGAAGACCGCGGAAAACGGCGTCGAAGCCGTGCGCATCATGTCCGGCCCCGAGGCCAGCGAGATCGATCTGATCATTCTGGACATGGTCATGCCGGAACTGGACGGGCTCGGCGTGCTGGAAAAACTGCGCGGCGACAAGAACGCGACCCCGGTGATCGTGCAGACCGCTCATGGCGGCATCGACACCGTGGTCAGCGTCATGAATGCGGGCGCCCAGGATTTCGTGGTCAAGCCGGTGGCCCCGGAACGGCTCAATGTGTCGATCCGCAATCTGTTGAAGACCTCCGCTCTGGAAGGCGAGATCACGCGCATCCGCAAACAGGCTTCCGGCACGCTCACATTCAACGACATCATCACCCACTCTCCCGCCATGGAACGGGTGATCAATCTCGGCAAGCGTGCCGCCGCCTCCAACATTCCGATCCTGATCGAGGGGGAAAGCGGTGTCGGCAAGGAAATGATCGCCAGCGCCATTCAGGGGTCGAGCGACCGCAAGTCCAAGCCTTTGGTCACGGTCAACTGCGGCGCCATTCCGGACAATCTGGTGGAATCGATCCTGTTCGGCCACGAAAAGGGCGCCTTCACCGGCGCCGTCGACAAGCATGCGGGCAAGTTCCAGGAGGCTCATGGCGGCACGCTGTTCCTCGACGAGGTCGGCGAGCTGCCCCAGGACGTGCAAGTGAAACTGCTTCGGGCGATTCAGGAAAACGAGATCGACCCGATCGGCGCAAGGCGTCCTGTGAAGGTGGATTTCCGCCTGATCTCGGCCACGAACCGGCGCCTGGTTGACCAGGTCAAGGAAGGTGCGTTCCGGGAAGACCTCTATTACCGTCTCAACGTTTTTCCGATCTGGATCCCGCCCCTGCGCGACCGGCGCGAGGACATTCCCGCACTGGCCCGGCATTTTCTGGCGCGGTTTACCGCCGAAGAAGGCAAACCCCAGGTCTCGGCCATCTCCACCGACACGCTTGCCATGCTTCAGGAGTATCATTGGCCGGGCAATATCCGGCAGCTGGAAAATTCGGTCTTCCGCGCGGTCGTCCTGTGCGACGGACCCCAGCTGACGATCAACGACTTTCCCCAGGTTGCCGCCGCGACCCATTCGGCCACGCCGGTGGCGCACCCTCTTCCGGCAGCAACGCCCGAGGCGCCCCGCCCGGCAGCGCCGGCCTCGGCTCAGACCCATAATTCAGCCGCCAGTCTGGGCGCAAGTCAGGCCGGAAATCAGAGTGGAGTGATGCCGACCGCCCCTGCGCCCGCCGGTTTCGAACAATCCGCTCCCTTCGGCTTCATGCGCAGCCTCGATCAGGACGGGCACATCCGCAAACTTGCCGATATCGAGGAGGAACTGATTCGGGCTGCGATCAACCATTATTCAGGCCGCATGACGGAAGTTGCCCGCAGGCTCGGCATCGGAAGGTCCACACTTTATCGCAAGCTGAAGGAATACGGCCTCGAGGGCGATGGCAAGGACGCCGCCGCCTGATTTGAGCAGGATCAAGGCGACGGGGTGGAAATTGACGATATTTTGACGCATTCTCCGGTTATCCAGCATCGCCGGGGTGCAGTACCGGAATGAATATGCGGCGTTGCATTTCCGTCACGATTTTCAGGCAAGTGAATTTAGGGTAAAAACTTCTTAACTTGCGGCAGCTAAACTGGTTCCCTGCTGGGGAGCACGGGATGGGTGAAAACCCTCGGAAACGGCGAGAAAGAGATTGCGTAACCGGTTTGTTGATTTCGACGCCGTCGGATGGCTGAAGCGTGCCGTGACAACGGCAAGCGCGTTTCTGGTCGTGTCGGTCTGTCTGACAGCCGCGGCCCAGGCTGAAACCCGTACGCTCAAATTGTACAACACCCACACCAAGGAACGTGTGTCCGTCACCTTCAAGAGGAACGGACGCTACCTGCCCGAGGGTCTGCGCGAGGCCAACCGCTTCCTGCGCGACTGGCGCCGCAACGAAATCATCAAGATGGACCCCGAGCTGCTCGATCTTGTCTGGGAGGTCTACCAGAAGGTCGGCGCACGCGATCACATCAACGTCGTTTCCAGTTACCGTTCCCCGGCGACCAACAACATGCTCCGCAAGCGCTCTTCCGGCGTCGCCAAGAACAGCCAGCACACGCTGGGCAAGGCCATGGATTTTTATATCCCGGGCGTGAACCTGTCCAAGCTGCGGGCAGCGGGCCTGCGCAAGGAAGTGGGCGGCGTTGGCTATTATCCGCGGTCCGGCTCCCCCTTCGTTCACATGGATACCGGACGGATCCGGCACTGGCCACGCATGAGCCGTTCCCAGCTTGCCAGGGTTTTCCCCAACGGCAAGACCTTGCACATTCCTTCCGACGGCAAGCCGCTCAGCGGCTACAAGGTCGCCCTGGCACAAAGCAAGTCCGGCAGTTCGAGAACCTCCCGGCCGACGATTGTCGCCTCGAACAGCCCTTCCAGAGCCACCACCCGCAACCAGAGCCTGACCAACCCGGCCGCACCGATCCCGGTCAAGCCGGCTGCTGACGGCGCCGGCGACGGCAATCTGTTCGCCCGGCTCTTTGGTGGCGGCGGCCGTGACGGCAATGAAACAGCCCGGCCCGGCGCGGTCGGCAATGCTCCGAAGGCGACCCGGACGGCAAGCGTATCCCCGGTGGTCGACAATCCGCCGGTCCCGGGACGCAAGGTTCGCAGCAACGCGCCGCCGCTTGCCATTGCCGGCGCGGAACCGGATCTGCAACCGCAGGCCGCGGCTCCTGTTGCCGTTGCCAGCGCGGCGCCTCTGCCCCCTGCAAACACGCTCGACGCCCAACGCACGGCCCTGGAAACGGGCCAGCCGGCAGCGCCGAGCCAGACCATCGATTCCCGGTTCCAGATTGCCCGCGCGCCGGCTCAAAAGCCGAATTCGGGCCTGAGCGCGGCGGCCCGGGCCGCGGCCGCGACACTTGGCCAGACAGCTGCAGAGCCTGACAGCCAAGCGGAAACCGTGACTGCGGCATTGCCGGTTCCAAACCCTGTTTCTTCTCCGGCCCCTGTTTCCGCTCCGGTGACTGATCCGGTAGCGGCCATTGCCGCGGCGACGGGAACATCCGTGCCCTCGCCGACACCCGCTCCCCGGCCGGGAACGACACTTGCCTATGCATCGGCGGCGGCCACACCGCCTGTCCTGAACCGGTCGCTGCGTCCTTCCGCCGGATTGCAGAAACACACTCCCGGGCCGCGGCCCGGCAGCACGGCCACCACCGGTTCGGACCAGGCCAGGCGTCCGTCCGTCTCCGGACGGATCCCGCAGGACCAGATCGTTGATCCGCTTTCAGGTTTTGCCAGCCTGCCTGACAAGTCGGAGCCGACACTCCTGTCCGGCGCCGGGACCACGCGCCATCAGGCATTCGCCTGGCTCAAGCACCCCAATCAGCGTGCCTTGAAAAACGTCATGCTGCCCGGCAACCGGTTTGTTGCGGCCAGTTTCGACCACACGCCCTACGGCGGCCTGCGCACCGACCGGTTCGACGGCGGCCCGGCAGTGATCGTGCTTCCCGTGCGCTTCGCCCGATAGACGACCCTTTCATCAAAAAACAATAAAGCCCGGCATCACTGCCGGGCTCTGTTTGTCAGCTATCTGGAGTGGCTCGAAAGCCGCTCGATCGCTTGGCACGATTTACTCTTGCTCAGCCTTCGGACGGCACTTCGGCGGCCATTCCAAGCGCATGCAGGTAAAGGTCGAGCACGGCCTCTTCCTCTTCACGCTCATGGGGCTGTTTCTTGCGCAGCGAGACGACCTTGCGCAGGATCTTGACATCATAACCGTTGCCCTTGGCCTCGGCATAGACATCCTTGATGTCGTCGGAAATGACCTTCTTTTCTTCTTCCAGACGCTCAATGCGCTCGACGAATGCCCGCAGCTGATCGGCTGCCACTCCACCCGGATCGGACATGTTCTAAAGTCTCCTTGTTGTTTCTTATTACCTGTCGGATTGCACGGCACGGACGGGCGAGCCCTGACCGCGGTTCTTGAAATCGTGTTGTGCCCTGCCAGAGTCGGCCGGGACCGTCAAGCTGCCGCCCTGCAATTTTGAACGATGGTTCAGTGGGCCGGATTGTTTTTCTCGAAAGCGGCCTTCTGATCGGCGGTCGCCTCGGACTGATACCTGGCTTTCCAGTCGTCATAGGGCATGCCGTAGACAATTTCCCGGGCCGACGCCTTGTCGAGTTCCAGCCCCTTTTCCCCGGCAGCGTCCTGGTACCAGTTGGACAGGCAGTTGCGGCAAAATCCGGCCAGGTTCATCATGTCGATGTTCTGAACGTCCGTTCGTCCCTGCAAATGCGCCACAAGGCGGCGGAAGACGGCTGCTTCCAGTTCCAGTTTGGTCTGTTCATCCATGGCTTGCGGCCTCCTCGTTTTGTCTCGCCGCCCTTTGCAGGGCACTCAATCCGTGTCACTGCGCGACTTGAAATGCTGGATGCGGCGGCAGTCCAGACTTGTCACTATGGTTCGCAGGACCGGTTCCAGACGATCGGCCCATTCTGTAACGCCGTGCGGATCGCCGATCAGATCCTGGCGCAATTCCAGCAAAGCATGCGCCAGACCGCGGCTGGTTGCGTGGCGGTACATTGTGTCGTTTTTGAGAGCGCCGTCGTAAGGTTCATTGTCCCCCACGACAAGATCCTCCTGAGCTCTCAGACCATCCAGCATCGGCCGGGCGGCTCTTGGATCGCTGTCCCAAAGCACCGTGATGTGCCAGGGCCGGGGCACCCCGCGCCAGACCGGCGTGAAGCTGTGAATCGAGACAATGACAGGCGGCGGCGCCTTGGCGATCATCGTGTTGAGCGACCGGTCGATCAGGTCGTGATACGGCTTGTGGAACGCCTCGATCCGGCCGGCACGCTCCCGCCCGTCGACCTGCGCGTTGCCGGGCACGATCGCGCCGTCGGACAGGCGCATGATCAGGGTCGGGTCGTCTTCTCCCCGGTTGGGGTCGATCAGCAGACGGGAATATGTGGTCAGGCAGGCAGGTGCGTTCAGACGCCTTGCCAGTTCGAGCGTGACCGCGCGGGCGCCGATGTCATAGCCGATATGGCGCTCGAACTGCTCCGCCGGGACCCCCAGGTCGCCATAACCGGGCGGCACCGTGTTGCGCGCGTGGTCGCACAGAAGCAGGAGACCCGAATCGGGATCCCCGCTGATATATTCGACTGGCTGAAAAGCCACACCGGGTTCGGCTGCAGTTTCTGTCATCTCTCGCTTCATGGAAATGCGTGCGGCTCTCGATATGCAGGCCGTCAGGTGTACGGCAATCAGGCATCGGAACCAAGACCCAAATCACCGCCCCGCGGGCCGGCGGCTGCAGATTCCGGTGCCCGCGCGAAAAAGATCCAGACGCCGGTCACCGGCACTTTTGCCTAGGAACGTACAACCCTGTATACGCTTTATTGTCAGCGAAAATCGCTCGCGGACCAAACGGTCATGTTCCCGCCCCATTTCTAACCACAAAGGGTTGGGATGGTCTGATCGGGCACGTATTTTCAGACGGTCGGGAAAACAAGTTTGGGCGAAAGCTTCCTGATCCTGTTAACGACGTTGACAAGTCCCCCTTGTCCACGCAAAAAACGAATGTCTGTGAAGCAGCAAAGTGAACGACTGCATATGTTTAAGGTTGGGGAACGGTACCAGGGCAGGGATCGGGCACGTATGAACGCGCCCGCCAAGGTTGCCTGCGCCGGAGCTCTCGCCATGCTGTTTCTTTCTGCCGCGAGCAACGATGCCAGGGCTGATCTGCGTCTGTGCAACAAGACGGACAGCCAGGTCGGGGTCGCAATCGGTTACAAGGACAAAACCGACTGGGTGACCGAAGGCTGGTGGAATCTGGCTTCCAATTCCTGCGAGACACTGGTGCCCGGTGCACTGGTGTCACGATACTATTACATCTACGCAGTTGATTATGACCAATTCGGCGAATGGGGTGGCCGGGCATTCATGTGCACCCGGGAAAAGGAATTCACCATTCGCGGAATTGAGGACTGCGTGGCTCGCGGATTTGAGCGGACAGGCTTCTTTGAAATAGACACGGGCGAGCAGAGCAGCTGGACGGTCCAGCTGACCGAACCCGTGCAGCAGGGGACAGGTGGGCGATGAGGCGTAACCGACGAGTCAAGATACTGGCAACTCTCGGACCCTCCTCCTCAGAACAAGACATCATCGAAAAACTGTATCGCTCGGGTGCGGACGTGTTCCGCATCAACATGAGTCATACCGATCATGATCGTCTGAAGATGCTTGTGGAGCGCATCCGTTCTGTCGAGGAGAAAATTGGACGGCCGATCGGCATTCTGGCCGATCTGCAGGGACCGAAGCTGCGTGTGGGCACTTTCGCAAACGGCCCGGTCGTGCTGGAAAACGGCGCGAGTTTCACGCTCGACGCCGACACGTCCGGCGGCGACATCAATCGTGTTCATCTGCCGCACCCCGAAATCCTGAAGGCACTGGAGCCGGGTCACCGCCTGTTGCTCGATGACGGCAAGGTCCAGTTGAACGTCACGGAAGCCAGCGCGACCAGAGCGGTCACGGAAGTCGTCGTCGGCGGCAAGATGTCGGACCGCAAGGGCGTCAGTGTTCCCGATTCGGAAATCGCGACCAGCGCCATGACCGAGAAGGACCACAAGGACCTGATCGCCGCGCTCGAGCAGAACGTCGACTGGGTTGCGCTGTCCTTCGTGCAGCGTGCCGACGATATCGCCGAAGTGCGCAAGATCGTCCGCGGCCGCGCCGGTGTTCTCGCCAAGATCGAGAAGCCTCAGGCGATCGGTCGGCTGGACGAGATCATCGAGCTGTCCGATGCCATCATGGTCGCCCGCGGCGATCTGGGCGTGGAGTTGCCGCTGGAACAGGTTCCAGGACTTCAGAAACGGATCACCCGCGCCTGCCGCCGCGCCGGCAAACCTGTCGTGATCGCCACCCAGATGCTGGAGTCGATGATTACGGCACCGGTTCCGACACGCGCGGAAGTGTCCGACGTTGCCACTGCCGTTTTCGAGGGCGCCGACGCCGTCATGCTGTCGGCCGAATCCGCCGCCGGCGACTTTCCGATCGAAGCCGTGTCCACCATGGACAGGATCGCCCGGGAGGTGGAGCAGGACACCAACTTCCGCAACATCATCTACTCTCAGCGGACCGAGCCGGAAGCAACCGGCGCCGATGCGATTTCCGCGGCCGCCCGGCAGATCGCCGAAACGCTCAATCTCGCGGCAGTGGTGTGTTACACGACGTCCGGTGCCACGGGCCTGCGCGCCTCGCGTGAACGGCCGGCCAGCCCGGTGATCGTGCTGTCCCCGGTCCTGGCGACAGCGCGCCGCCTGTCCCTCGGCTGGGGCCTTCACTGCGTTGTCAGCGAGGACGCCGCCAACGAGGAAGACATGATCGATCGTGCCTGCCGCATCTCCTATTCGGAGGATTTCGCGAAACCGGGGCAGAGAATCATCGTGACGGCCGGTGTCCCCTTCGGCACGCCCGGCTCCACCAACATGTTGCGGATTGCCTTTGTCGGCAAGGACGGCCAGGGCGGCATTTGACGCTCTAACCGATTAGATTGAAAAGGCGGCCACCCGGCCGCCTTTTTCATGCCGGCTGCTGCAGTGCCGCCGGCCGGTCCTGCGTCTCTTCCCGGCCGTCCGCCTCAACCCGCAGCACCAGCCTGTCGAGCGCCGTGACGATGGCCTGGGTGTGCGTGTGATGCAGCATGTGCCCTGCCCTGTCCAGAACGACAAGTTCCGCATCGGGAAGATCGGTGAGCAGTCCCTCGCAATGGATGGACGGCCACACCACCGTATCCTCCGTGCCCGTGACGACAAGCGCCGGACGGGTCAGACCGGGGTAGCGCGGCGCCTGGCTTGTGAGCGCCCGTTTCAAGTCGTGTATGTGTCTGGCATTGGCGCGGAAACTTTCCGGGCGGAACAGCAGGGGGAGACGAATCGACCGGGCATAGCCGCGAGGCGCCGGATCCGGAGAAAAGACGTTTGTCATGGCCGCCGGCGCCAGCCGCTCGGCAACCGGCAGCGTCAGGGTTCGGACAAACAGCCAGCCAACAACGGGCAAGGCGGCGAGCGTGTAGTACCAGGTGACACCGCCCGGCCAGACATGCGTGACAGGCGCCAGAAACGCCAGACCCCTGACCCGGTCCGGCGCGGCCAGTCCGAGAGCCGCCGTCACCGCTCCCGCCAGCGAATGACCCACCACCACCGCCTTGTCGATCCGAAGCTCCTCAAGGAGGCCGGCAATCAACCGGGCCTGACCGTCCGGAGAGCGGTGAACGGCGCGCCCGCGTTCGGAATAGCCCAGGCCCGGCCGGTCGACGAACAAGGCGGCTGCCCGGCCCCGGAAGGCCGGTTCGAACGCGAGCCTCATGTCATAGGCATTGCCGCTGGCACCGTGGAGGAACACCAGCACGGGCGCGCCCGGCTTTTCCCCGGCCCCCGGAAGGAAATGATAGTGAAGTCGGACACCGTCCACGGTTGCAAAGGCGCCGTCCGGCGTCAGCCGGCGCGTGATCCGGCCGGACCGCAAGCGGGTATAGGCGGCCAGCAACGCCAGACCGGCCACCGCCACAAGAAAAGTCGTCATCATGAGAGCGACATAGCACCCCGAAAGCGGCAATCAAGGGCCAGGCCGGTCACCCGGCACTCATGCCGGCGCGCCTTCCGCGTCCTTTTCCAGGGTTTCGACCGCCTTGGCGGCGTTCTCCAGACCGGGATTGACCTCCAGGGCACGCCGGAAAGTCGTCAGCGCTTCGGTTTCAAACCCGAGACGCCGCTGAATGATCGCAAGTCCGGACAGGGCGCCCCAGTGCCGCGGTTCCAGCGCCAGCGTGCGCTCGATGTCGACGAGAGACTTGCCGAAATCCTCACGCATGTAGTGAACGGTCGCCCGTCTGTTCCAGCCTTCCGCATAGGACGGTTTCAAAATCACGACCGCGTCCAGAAGGTCAAGGGCAAGTCCGTGGTCCTCCGCCTGGATCGCCTTGCCGGCCCGGGACATCAGCACGTCGACGGTGTCGCTGCCGGACGCCATCCAGATCAACTGGATTTCCCGGGCGATGCGCTCGGCCGACTTGGGCGTATCCACTTCGGCAAGATCGGTAAAGAGCTCGTCCAGACGGGATTTTTCCTCGTCCGGATCGGTGTCCTCGACAACAACCTGACCGCCCTCTTCGGGCAGGTCTTCCGGAAGCGGGCTGAAGTCCTCCGCCGACGGCGGCGCGGCTTCCGGGCCGAAGTCCGGCACGGTCTGGGCGCCAGCGGAAGGCGCTCCGAGAAGGACAAGAAGGGTAAACACAAAAATACGCATGCAGCGATTATGGGTCGCTGCATGCGGCGGTCAATCCGGGAATTTGACACATCTTCGTGCGCCAACTGCTCAGCTCGGTGAACCTTCCACAATCAGTCTGCACAAGCAGCTGATACAAAAGGCGAATTCAAACCGAAGCCGCAGATCGGCGCAGCAACAGGATCAGCCCTGGCGTGCTTTGAAACGCGGGTTTTTCTTGTTGATGATGTAGACGCGGCCTTTCCGGCGCACCATGCGATTGTCGCGGTGGCGGGTCATGAGCGCTTTGAGCGAGTTTTTGATCTTCATGTCAATGTCCCCCCGGAGGGTCCTGCTACTTTAAACCAAATGAGCGCCAGAGGCGCTCACATTCGAGTGGATCGGCCTGGAAGCAGCGGCAGCAGATGCGCCTGTCTGTCAGATCAATCCGCGCTGCCTGAAACCATCAACCAGCGAAACAATGGTGGGCGTGACAGGGATTGAACCTGTGACCCCTTCGATGTCAACGAAGTGCTCTCCCGCTGAGCTACACGCCCGAATTTCTCGGTCCCCGGCGCCCCAACGCCGTGGTGGAGTGCGATATAACGGGGTTCAGCAAACTGTGCAACCCCCCTTGTTCACCGAACCGTCAAAAATTCCCCAGTCTTGTGAGTGTCCTGCGAATGTGCCGGCAGCTCCCGTCGGAACGGAGGCTCAGTCCTCCAGCATGCGCTCCACTTCCTGAACCAGATCCTTCAGATGAAAGGGCTTGGACAACACCTTTGCGTCCTTCGGTGCATCGGATTCGGGATTGAGAGCGACGGCGGCAAAGCCGGTGATGAACATCACCTTGAGGTCGGGATCGAGTTCGGTCGCGCGCCGCGCCAGTTCGATCCCGTCCATTTCAGGCATCACGATATCCGTCAGAAGCAGCGAGAACGGCTCCTCGCGCAGCCGTTCGTATGCGCTCTTGCCGTTGTCGAACGACACCACGTCGTGCCCGGCATTCTCCAGCGCCTTGGCCAGAAAGCGGCGCATGTCATCATCATCTTCTGCAAGCAGGATACGCGGCATCGTTGTCGACCAATTCCCTTAATCATCGGTTGTGGTACGGGTTTCCCGACTGCCGGTTATAGCTCGAATTCCAAAGAATGGTAGGGAGAATTGGTTCTCCTGAGGTTTTGAGGCCGTGACTGTGGACTGCGTGTTGATTCCTTGGCACCATAGGCGCTCGTCCGAACCGGACGACATACGGGAAACACCATTTGACGGACCTCGACCAGCCCTCTTCGACAGCTCCCTTCGAAGCCGACTTCAACGGGCTGCCCGCGTTCGATATCCTGTGTCCCGCCGATCAGAGGATTCCATTCGTCTTCAACTCCCCGCATTCCGGCCGCCAGTATTCGAAAAGATTCCTGGCGTCTTCCCGGCTGGATGAAAAATCCATCCGCCGGTCGGAGGACGCTTTTGTCGACGATCTGTTTGCCCATGTCGTGCCGCTCGGCGCGCCGCTGCTGCGGGCGCATTTTCCCAGGGCCTATCTCGACGTCAATCGGGAACCCTATGAACTCGACCCGAGAATGTTCGACGGGCGCCTGCCGGCCTATGCCAATGTCCGCTCGATACGGGTCGCCGGCGGGCTTGGCACCGTGGCGCGGATCGTCAGCGAGAATCACGAGATCTACCGTCACAAGCTTCCCGTGGCAGAAGCCCTGCACAGGATCGAGGAAATCTACAAGCCGTACCATTCGACCCTGCGGCGCCTGCTGGCCCAGACACACGTCACCTTCGGTTACGCGGTGCTGATCGATTGCCACTCCATGCCGTCGAGCGTCAAATGCCAGGCTACCGACACCCGCCCGGACTTCATTCTCGGGGACCGCTACGGCACCAGTTGCAGCAGTGACCTGACCGAGTTCGCCTGCGCGGTGCTGAAGGACATGGGCTACAGTGTCAGCAGGAACAAGCCCTATGCCGGCGGCTTCATCACAGAGCACTACGGCAGACCCTCCAGTGGCCTTCACGCGTTGCAGATAGAAATCAACCGCGGCCTCTATATGGACGAGACGACCCAGGAGCCGTCCGCCGGCTTTGCCGATCTGTTCCACAATCTGCGCAGCTTCGCCCGTGAACTGACGTCCATCCCCGACGCGGCACTGCCCGCCGAACCCATTGCCGCCGAATAGACGCTGGCGATAGACAAGACAGAATAAAAATCCCAAAAAAAGAGGCCGCACTCAAAGAATGAGGCGGCCCGAGTCTAGGGAGGAAACGCCCAAGGAGGGCGGCGCGACACAACGTATCGCACTGCAATAAAATCGCACCGCACCGCACAAAGGTCAAGTCTGCACATGGGGCCATACTGAACAAACTATGAGCATTCGGGCCGGTTTTACCGACACTTTTTTTTGCAAAACACGCTATACAGGCGAAAAGCCGCAACATCAGCCGATGCGCGGCCGACCGATTTATGGAGATCTCGATGTCGTTACAGCCTGTTTCCGGCTCCCATGAACTCGCCCCGTTTCTGGAGCAGCTCGCGGATGCGGCGGGCAGTGCGATCATGCCCCATTTCCGCCAGAGCTTCGACATCGACAACAAGTGGGACACCGGGTTCGACCCGGTCACCATCGCCGACAGGAACGGCGAAACGGCGATGCGCGAGCTGATCAACCGCACCTATGCGGACCACGGCATTCTCGGCGAGGAGCACGGGCCGGAAAACCTCGATGCCGACCAGGTCTGGGTGCTGGATCCCATCGACGGTACCAGGGCCTTTATCACCGGACTGCCGACCTGGGGCACCTTGATCGGCCTCAGGACGCACGGAAAACCGAGCCTCGGCATGATGGCGCAGCCTTATATCGGCGAACGCTTCTTCGGGGATTGTGACACGGCCTGGTATCGCGGACCGCTCGGGTCGCGCACACTCGGCACCCGCTCCCGTGACCGCCTGGATGACGCGACGATCTTCACGACGACTCCGGCGCTCTTCAACGAAACGGAACGGCAGGCCTTCGACCGTGTCGAGGCACAGGTACAGCTCTCGCGTTATGGCACCGATTGTTATGCCTATTGCATGGTGGCCGCCGGACTTGGCGATGCGGTGATCGAATCGGGCCTGCAGGCCTACGACATTGTCGCACTGGTGCCGATCGTCGAAGGTGCCGGCGGGGTGGTCACCACCTGGACCGGCGGTTCTCCGGCCGATGGCGGCCAGATCGTGGCCTCCGGCGACCCCCGGTTTCACGACATCCTGCTCAGGGAACTGGCCAAGGCCTGATCCGGCCAGATCCGGCCTGGGACGAGCTGAAAGGGCCGTGTCCTAGAGTGCCGCGCGGTCCAGCTCGTGCTCCACGTCCAGACCGGGAACGAACGCATCGAAAGCCGCCCAGAACTGGTCCCGGTAGGCATCCCGTTCCATCATCAGTTCATGCTCCGCAGCGGCAATTTCCAGATAGGCCGCGGCCTTTGTTCTGGCAACGAAGTCCTCGATCATCGGTGTCGACACGATCCGGTCCTTGCCCGCCGCAATCACCAGGCAGGGCAGGTGCATGTTCGGGCCGGCCGCCCGCCGTCTCAGGGCTGTCATCGCTCGACCGGCGGCGCCCAGCCAGCCGAGCGTCGGCGCGCCGACGCCGAGTTCCGGCACCTGTTCGAGCACCTTGTTGAAGCGTTCGAACCGGGTTCGGTCCGAGGTTTGCAGATTGGTCTTGAAAGGCACGAAGATGTCCCTGTTTCCACCGGGAACAAACACCCTGCCGAAGCCGACCAGAGACAGCGCTCGCGCGGCCGGATAGCCGATCCTTTCGATGAACCACGATGTTCTGGGCGCATTCGCCTTGAGTGGCACACGGCCCAGAAGACCCAGAGAGAGCGTCCGCAGGACCCGTCTGCGCAGGCCGTTCAGACCGGGCAGCCACGCGCCGGGGGGCAGGCCCAGAAGCGGCGCGGTCAGAACCGCCCGATCCAGCATGGTCCGCAGCCGGGCGGCATCGGAAAGCAGCACGAGCGCGCCCGTGGAATGCGCCAGGGCGAAATGCGGACCGGGATAGGTCGCCAGTGAAACATCCTTCAGCACGGTTCTGAGATCCACGCGATATTTCTTGAAACCGGAAACGTGTCCGCGTTTCGGATTGCGCGTCAGCCGCTGGGAGCCGCCCTGGCCGCGCCAGTCAAACGTCACCACGGCAAATCCCCGTCTGCGGAGATCGTCAATCACCTCGAAATATTTTTCGATGAATTCCGCCCGCCCCTGCAACAGGGTCACCGTGCCCTTGCGCGGGCCTTCCCCTGCCGGCCAATGGGCATAACGGATCCGTATACCGTCCGGCGTGGTCACGAACCCGGCCCGCGCGCCTTCCGGTACCGGGTTGTCCGGATGATCGGCCAGGGCCGCATGCACGCTGTCTTCCCGAAGTGCGGAGGATTTGATCTTCAATCGGTAACCCGTTTCCCTGAACACAGACGTTGGCCGCCTTGACTGGCATTGGCCGGCATCGGACCGGCTTCGGCAGCGCCTAGCGTCCGGTCGGCCTGCAGCCGTTTGACCCATCCTGTGATAGCGGGCTTGCCGCCTGCCCACAATAGCCACAGCCCGGCTCCATCGGGGTCATTCCCCCGGGAAACCGGACTGAAGGATTGAGGATGGCGGGTTGAACTCAATACCACGGGCCATTCCGGCGCGGGCCATGACCGATGGAACGGCTGCGAACGATATGCGCGGTCCGCGAGTCGACCACCAGCCGCATTTTCTGGCCGCCCCATGTCCGGGCCTTGACGATATAGACCGGACCCCGGCGATCCACGATGTGGATCTTGTGGAAACCGCGATGACGCAGGCTGCGGCGGATCTGACGCGGCTCCATCGCGAAGTGACGGCCGCGATGCCCTTTCCAGTCTCCACGCTTGCCCCGATGACCTTTCCAGTCCTTGCGGCCGTTGCCCTTGCGGTGGTCGACCTTGACGACCAGTTCGGCCTGCGCGGACTGAACCTGAGCATCGGCGGCCCGGGGAGCAGCGGAAGCCGTATTGGCGAACCCGACTGTAACCAGCAGAATGGCGCCGGCGATCGGGGCGGTTAATTTCGAAACTTTGGTGAACATGCGGGTCTCTCCTGTCTGATCCGCCAGCCCGTGCTGACGTTGCCCCGAAGATGCACCGGGCCACTTGAACGCAACCGGAAGGCACCGTTCAGGTGACATTCATGTTCAGGTCACCCATCCCGGCTGCCCCTTGAAATGAAAATCCCCAATTCCCAGATTCAGTCTTGCAGGCGCCAATCGGGTCTGCGCCGCAGTCCGGTCCCGCCAATGATGGGGGACAGGGGATTGCGCCTATCAGTGAAGTATCAGTTGCTCAAAGAGAGGACAGACACATGCGTCACTTGGACTTTTCTCCGCTTTACCGGTCCACCGTCGGGTTCGACCGTCTTTTCAACATGCTCGACAGCGCCGGCTCGGACGCGCCGAGCTATCCGCCCTACAACATCGAGCGCACGGGCGAGAATTCCTACCGCATCACCATGGCGGTCGCCGGCTTTGACGAAGCCGAGCTGTCCGTGGAAGCCAAGGAAAACGTTCTTGCCATCAAGGGCGAAAAACCCGAGGACGATGCCGACCGGGAAATCCTGTACCGGGGCATTGCATCGCGCACCTTCGAGCGCCGGTTCCAGATCGCCGAGCATGTCCGTGTGGAAGGCGCCAGCCTTGAGAACGGCCTGCTTCATGTCGATCTCGTCCGGGAAATTCCCGAAGCGATGAAACCGCGCAAGATCGAAATCACCTCCGGTTCGGCCAGGCAGATCGAAACGACGGTTCAGTAAAGCTTTCGCCTTCAATGGCAAAGGCATGACCCACGAGGCGCCTGGGAAACCAGGCGCCTCAGCTTGTTGACAAACTCCCAATTGGTCATTCCGGACAAGTGCGGCGAAGCTGCGCGCTGATCCGGAACCTGGCGCATCAGCGCGAGCGAACGCGAGCACCGGAGCGATTCAAACATCTGAAATCATTATTAAAGACGCGCCTGCGGCGCGAAGTAATCGCTGGATTCCGGCTCTGGCCATGCAACTGCGCTGCAGACCGGCCGGAATGACCCACATGAGTTTGTCAGCAGTCTGAGGCGCCTGGGAAACCAGGCGCCTTTCCGCGTTTCGAATCCAGGGGATTCAGTCCCTTCCGATCCCCCTCGGCACGGAGCCTGACCGACCGCTGTCCGGGCAATTTTCACAAAGAACTGAGCGCAGCATTCGCCGCCTCCCTCAGCCGTCCCTGCGAATGCAGGGACCGTCCATCACGTCGTTCCCGCAGGAAGCTGATTGGAGTGGCTCCATTGCCGGGGAGACTCCCCGTACAGGCGTTTGAACTCACGGCTGAACTGGGAGGAACTCACATAGCCCACCGCAAGAGCCGCGGCGTTCACGGTCATGCCCCCGGCGATCTTCGTGGCGGCGCTGTTCAGCCGCATGGACTTCGCAAACTGGATGGGAGACATGGTCGTGGCCTGTTTGAATTTGCGATGGAACACGGCCCGGCTCATCCCCACCTGCGCGGCCATATCCTCGATGGTGACTGTCTCATCCAGATGCATGGACACGTATTCGAGGCCGCGCGGGTGTTTCTGTCCAGGGGCGCGAAAGTGGTGATGATGAACCGCAGCGCCGGGAAATCACAATCCGCCATGGAGCGCCTGAAACAGGAATTCGGCGCTGATGCCCAAGTGAGTTTCGTGCACATGGACCTGGCGGTACTGGCGTCAGTGCGGGACGCAGCGGCGGAGGTCACGAAGATCGCACCCCGGATCGACGCCCTCATCTGCAACGCTGCGATCGCGCAGGTTGCCAGACAGCAGATCACCGTAGACGGCTTTGAAAGCCAGCTCGGCGTGAACCATTTCGCTCACTTCCTCCTGTGTGGATTGCTGTTCGACCGGATCGAGCAGTCGCGGGGGCGCATCGTGGTCGTCGGCAGCAATGCGTACAACCGGCTCGAGCACCGGTCCGATGAACCGGAAACCCGCCGCTCAGACCGTCTCCGACAACACTTTCAGGAACGCCGCAACGTCCGCATCGGTGGTCGCGAAGCTGGTGACCATGCGCAGGCAGACTTCATCGGATGTAGGCGCATGGCCGGCCGGCAGATCGGTGGCCGGCCATTCGTAGAGCATCGCTCCCGCGTCCTGAAGGGCTTTGAACCGGTCACGCTTCAGGATCGGGAACAACTCATTGGCCTCGACCGGCCACGCCGTCCGTCCGCCCAGACCGCGGATCCCCTCGGCAAGTCCGCCGGCCATGGCATTGGCATGGGCGGCAGTGACAAGCCAGCCGTTGTCCTCGAAGTAGCCCTCGAACTGGGCCGCCACGAAGCGGCTCTTGGAAAAAAGGTGTCCGCCGCGTTTGCGGAAATATTCAAACTCCCGGCCGGCATCCGGATCGAAGAACACGACTGCTTCCGCGCACCAGCAGCCGTTCTTGGTCGCCCCGAACGACAACACGTCGACCCCGGCCTTCCAGGTCATGTCGGCCGGCGTGCAGCCCAGCGTCACCAGCGCATTGGCAAAGCGCGCTCCGTCCATGTGCAGCGGCACGGAGCGTGTCCGGCAGAACGTCCTTGATGGCGGCGATCTCGTCGAGCGTATAGACAGTGCCGCATTCGCTCGCCTGGCTGATGGAGACCGAGGCCACCTGGCCGTGATGCACCACGCCCGCCGGGAACCCGGCCATGGCATCTGTCAGCCCTTCCGGGGTGATCTTGCCGGCCGCGCCATCGACACCCACCAGTTTGCCACCGCCGGTCATGAATTCCGGGCAGTTGCATTCATCCAGTTGGATATGCGCCGTGCGGTGGCAGAAAATGGCGCCACCGGGCCTGGCATAGGCCGTCAGGGCGAGCGCGTTCGCCGCCGTGCCGGTCGCCACGAAATAGACGGAAACCTCACGGTCGAAAATGTCACTGAACGTCCGGGAGACCGACGCTGTCAGGGGATCCGTGCCGTAGGCCGGCGCGAAGCCGGTATTGTGGCGGGCGAGCGCGGACATCACCGCCGGCGCCGCCCCCGCCCAATTGTCGCTTGCGAAATTCATACCCCGGTTTAATCAGGTCGCCGGTCGCCCGGCAACATGATTTTGCACCTGCCGGGGCCGGTCTCAGTCGTAGTACATTTCACGCCTGCGGTAGGACCGGCCGAGCAGCCAGTCGAGCGATACCACCCCCGGCCCCTTCAGGGTCGGCACCAGCAGCAGGAAGATCCAGAGCAGCCGGTCATCGGCGATCGTCGCATAGGGGTTGCCATCGAACAGGGCGCCGATCGTTTTGGCATCCACGCCGTGGCCGGTGATGTCGACATAGGTCATAACCATGATGAAGACGATCATGCCCAGGCTGGCAAAGCGCGTGAACAGGCCGACGACGACGAGCACCGGCAGGATGAATTCCCCCCAGGTCCCGAGCAGGACGATCAGGCCATAGGGAAAAAAGGCGATCTGGCTGGTGTCATAGCTGACCTGTTCCATCAGCTTCGGCAGCATCTGCGCATAGGCGCCGGATGTCGGCGTGAAGATGTTCATGAAATTGCCGCCGATCTTGGTCATCGCGGAATTCAGAAAGAACTGAAGCAATACCGCCGCGAACACGAACCGGGCCGCAAGCCCCAGGAACCAGCCATTTGTCAGCCGCTCCAGAGCACCGAACACCATCGTGTACAAGCGCACGAAAAATCCAATCAACGTACCCATTTGTTCCCCCTTCCCGGACGTGATCTCATTCCGGGGTCAGTCAGTTACATCCGCTGCCAGGCTCGTGAAGGCACCGTTCGAAAGACAGTCCGACAGACAGTCGGCCAATGAGAATTCTGCATGTTCATTCTGGGCCGCTCCGGCCGCTTCCGCCAGCGTCTCACCGTTGAACAGCGCGCTTATGAACACATCCGCGCCCGCGCGCAGAACCACAAGAGAGACATCGAGGTCCGGACGGACAACCAGAACCGGCTGCGACCTGCCCAGGTCCACGGACACATCGCAGTCCGGTTCGAGCCTGTTGGCGCGCAGCAGGTCCGCAACCGGCCAGGCGGAGCCGATCAGACAGGCGGCCGGATGCCTGGCGAAGCGGACGGACCCGATGCTCTCCGGCGGCACCGCGGCCAGGCTGGACGGGTCGAGCGGCGCGGCGTCCCCGGCGTGGTAGGCCTGCAGCCAGGCCCATTCCACCCGTGCCACATCCGTCAGATAGGGATAGGCCTCCAGCGGTGGAAACGCCGCCAGAAAGCCGGCAAAAGCTTCGCCGTACCAGATCAGCACCGGCGACACCGGCGGATGTTCGGTCAGAAACGCACGCGCAAGCGCGTTGAAATAATCCTCGCCCAGCAGCGATCTGACCGCAGGATAGGTCTTGCCCAGGGCCTCACTCAGACTGACGACCACATTGTTGCGGTAAACGTTGAACCGTTTGGGAGCCGGCATGCCGTCCGGGCCGATCACGCCGTCCGGCGGCGCGCTGTCGGGATCGAGCAGCGCCTCGGCGAAGCCGGACGCATCGGCGCCTGGCAGGGTCCTGAGCGCGCTCATGTCAGCCCGTGCGCTTCAGGTGCCGGTCGGCGGCACCGGCAAGAACGCGCTCCGCGGCCTGCACTTCGGCCAGCAGTACTGGCCAGGCGGGCACGTCGTTGTCCCATTCGATCAAGGTCGGCAGCGGACCGTGCTGCCGGATGAGCCCGTCATAGAGCGCCCACACGGCTGCGTCGACTTCTCGGTCATGGGCGTCGATCAGCAGGGGGCGTCCCGCGTCATCCGTATCGGGGGCATGGCCGCCAAGGTGTATTTCACCGACCGCCTGCATCGGAAACTCCGCCAGATAATCTTCCGCCGACCGGCCATGGTTGGTACAGGACACGTGAACATTGTTCACGTCCAGTAGCAGACCGCAGCCGGTCCGGCGCGCGATTTCCTTCAGGAAATCAAGTTCGCTCATGGTGCTTTGTGCGAAGGCCACATATGTCGACGGATTTTCCAGCAGCATTTGCCGGCCGACCGTTTCCTGAACTTCGTCGACATGGTCGCACACCCTTTCGAGCGTGGCCTCGTCATAGGGGACAGGCAGCAAATCGTTGAAATAGGTGGTGTCGTGTGTCGACCAGGCCAGATGTTCGGAAAAAAGGCCCGGCTCATAGCGCTTGTTCAAAGCCGCGAGCCGCTGAAGATGCGCCTTGTCCAGCGGCTGCCCGCCGCCGATCGACAGGCCCACGCCGTGTAGGGACACCGGATAGTCCCGGCGGATCGCCTCCAGATTGCGGTGCGGCGCGCCGCCGGCGCCCATGTAGTTTTCCGCATGGACTTCGAAGAAGCCGATCTCGGGCCGGGTCTCCTGAACAGCGCGGACATGCTCGCCCTTCAGGCCCGCGCCCGCTTTGGCGGCAATGGCCGCGGCGGTGCGTGTCGCGGTGTCTGGCTGAGGCTCGGCATGCATTTGGGGGCTCCGGGGCGGAAGCGGGGTGTCGGGCAGGCGGCAATCGATCCGCCTGCCAGAAAAACGGGCCGCGATAGCGGCCGGGATCAGGCCTTCGGCAGATCGCGGTCAAGGGCGGTCAGGGAGCCGTGGCGGCCGTCCGGCACGTCCATGGTCGTGCAGGAGCCCTTGGGAACCAGCGTCCAGGCGTTGCCCTGATAATCGATGGTGGAGGTTCCGGCACAGGTGGTGCCCGGACCCGCCGCACAATCGTTCTGGCCCTTCAGCGACACACCGTAGCATTTTTCCTTTGCCTGGGCGTGCGCCGGCACGGTCGTGGAGATTCCGGCAATGGCGGTTGCAACGGCACCTGCCACGATTGCGGCGGACATAGCCTTGTGCTTCATATCTAACTCCTCTGGTGGAACCTACATTTTGACGCCGACTGCCACTCGTTTCCGACGGCGCGGCATACACTTTAAATGAGCGTATTGCCGATAAATAGGAAATCAAACGGCTGTGACTGTTTTGCGAGCATAAGGATGCAAAGATTAACAAACGCAACAATCTTACCAAAAATCTGCCGGAAATGACTGTTACGGACGAATGGAACTTTTCGCGCGAAACTATTATAATACGCCGAAGCAGAAACACACTTGCCCACGCCGGTTAAATCTGTCATGTTCGCGCCGCTTGCAATAGGACAGGGATACTGTCCCAATTGCTGCGCGATGCCGGTGCGGCCATGAGGTCACGGCAGGCGCGGCGGGCGGGCCGACCAGTCGGCGGATCCGGGGAGGATCCGGACGAAGGCGAGACGATTTGTTTCGGCAGCGGTGCAACCGCTGCGTCAATGCGGCGGTTTGTTTTCACGGACCGACGCTGTAGATACAATTACAGAGCCGGGGCATTATGAGCCAGGGTTCGCCGAGCCGCATTCTTGAAGGAATGCGACCCGAACGGAACCGGACGCTTCGAACCTCGACGACACTGGGGTAAACAGTGAGGGCGCACATGACGAGAACAGAGCTGACGACCAGCACAGCCATGCAGGCCGGGGGGGCGACGCTGACGCCCGCCATCCCTACACCGCTTGCAGAACGACTGGGCACGGCCGCCGACAAAGGGCTCTACGATCCGTCGCGCGAACACGATGCCTGCGGTGTCGGCTTTGTCGCCCACATGAAGGGCGAAAAGTCCCACAAGATCATTGCCGACGGACTGCAGGTGCTTGAGAACCTGACCCACCGCGGCGCGGTCGGCGCCGACCCGCTGATGGGCGACGGAGCCGGCATGCTGGTCCAGATCCCGCACGCTTTCTTCGCCGAGGAGATGGCAAAGGCCGGCACCTCCCTGCCGGACGCCGGCGACTATGGTGTCGGCTTCATATTCATGCCGCAGGATGAGGCTCTACGCGCGAAATGCGAAGAGATCATCGAGCGCATCATGGAAGAGGAAGACAAGGAGCTGATCGGCTGGCGCGACGTGCCGGTGGACAATTCCTCCCTCTCCAAGGCGCCGGACATCGCCGCCACCGAACCGGTTTCCCGCCAGATCTTCATCAAAAAGTCCAGCGGCGATCAGGATGATTTCGAGCGCCGTCTCTATGTCCTGCGCAAGGTGATTTCCAACCGGGTTCGCGCCGAGACCGACGCGGTCGCCAAGGGCTTTTACATCGTCTCCCTGTCGAGTCGCACCATCGTCTACAAGGGCATGTTCCTGGCCTACCAGCTCGGTGCCTATTACGCCGACCTGAGCGACCCGCGTTTCACGTCCGCGCTGGCCCTGGTGCACCAGCGTTTCTCGACCAACACCTTCCCGTCCTGGGACCTGTCCCATCCCTACCGGATGGTCGCCCACAACGGTGAGATCAACACCCTGCGCGGCAACGTCAACTGGATGGCCGCCCGTCAGGCGTCCGTGTCCTCGGCGCTTCTGGGCGACGACATCTCCAGGCTCTGGCCGATCTCCTACGAAGGCCAGTCGGACACCGCCTGTTTCGACAACGCGCTGGAATTCCTGGTCATGGGCGGCTACTCGCTGGCCCATGCGGCGATGATGCTGATCCCGGAAGCCTGGGCGGGCAATCCGCTGATGGACGACAACCGCCGCGCCTTTTACGAATATCACGCCGCCCTGATGGAACCGTGGGACGGCCCCGCCGCCGTCGCCTTCACGGATGGCCGCCAGATCGGCGCGACGCTCGATCGAAACGGCCTGCGGCCGGCCCGCTACATCGTCACGGACGACGATTTTGTCATCATGTCCTCCGAAGTCGGCGTGCTGCCGGTTGAGGAAAAGCGCATCATTCGCAAATGGCGCCTGCAGCCCGGCAGAATGCTCCTGATCGACCTGGAGGAAGGCCGCATCGTCTCCGACGACGAGATCAAGCGCCAGCTGTCCACCGCCAATCCCTACAAGGACTGGCTGCACCGCTCCCAGATCGTCCTTGAGGATCTTCCGGGCGTGCGCCAGCGCGCACCGGTCGCGGGCGAAAGCCTGCTCGACCGTCAGCAGGCCTTCGGCTACACCCAGGAAGACATCAAGCTTCTGATGACGCCAATGGCCACCGTCGGCCAGGAAGCCATCGGTTCCATGGGCACCGACACGCCGATCTCGGCGCTGTCGGACAAGTCCAAGCTGCTGTACACCTACTTCAAGCAGAACTTCGCCCAGGTCACCAATCCGCCGATCGATCCGATCCGCGAGGAACTGGTGATGAGCCTGGTCTCCTTCATCGGCCCGCGCCCGAACCTGTTCGATCTGGAAGGCATGTCGACCTCCAAGCGTCTGGAAGTGCGCCAGCCGATCCTCACCAACGAGGACCTGGAGAAGATCCGCGCCATCGGCGACATCGCCGACAACCAGTTCTCCGCCAAGACGCTCGACACCACCTACAATGCCGAAAAGGGTGCCGGCGGCATGGAAGGCGCGCTGGAGGAATTGTGCCAGCGGGCCGAGAGAGCCGTTCGCGACGGCTACAACATCATCATCCTGTCCGACCGGCTGATAAACCGGTCCCGCATTGCCATTCCTGCCCTGCTGGCAACCGCCGCCGTTCATCATCACCTGATCCGCAAGGGCCTCAGGACCTCGGTCGGCCTCGTCGTGGAAACCGGCGAAGCCCGCGAGATTCACCACTTCTGTGTTCTGGCAGGGTTCGGCGCCGAGGCGATCAATCCCTACCTCGCCTTCGAGACGCTGCTGTCCATGCATATGGAAATGGACTTCCCGGAGCAGGTCGACCAGTTCGAGGTGGTCACGCGCTACATCAAGTCGATCGACAAGGGCATCCTGAAAGTCATGTCCAAGATGGGCATCTCGACCTATCAGTCCTATTGCGGCGCCCAGATCTTCGACGCGGTCGGCCTGTCATCGGAGCTGGTGAAGAAGTATTTCTTCGGCACGGCCACGATGATCGAGGGCATCGGCCTTGCCGAAGTCGCGGAAGAAACCGTTCAGCGTCACGAGGAAGCTTTCGGCAACGTCGCGATCCTGCGCCGGTCCCTGGAAATCGGCGGCGAATACGCCTACCGCACCCGCGGCGAAAGCCACATGTGGACGCCCGATTCCATCGCGACCCTGCAGCACGCGGTGCGCTCGAACCTGCCGGACATGTACCGGGCCTTCGCCAAACATGTCACCGAGGAAAGCGGCCGCTACACGATCCGCGGCCTGTTCCGGATCAAGTCGGCCGAGGAAATCGGCCGCTCGCCGATCGATCTGGACCAGGTCGAGCCGGCGGAAAGCATCGTCAAGCGGTTCGTCACCGGCGCCATGTCCTTCGGCTCCATCTCCCGCGAGGCCCACTCGACGCTGGCCATCGCCATGAACCGGATCGGCGGCAAGTCGAACACCGGTGAAGGCGGTGAGGAACCGGAGCGTTTCAACCCGCTGCCGGACGGCTCATCGAACCCGATGCGGTCCGCCATCAAGCAGGTGGCGTCCGGCCGCTTCGGCGTGACAACCGAATATCTGGTCAATTCCGACATGATCCAGATCAAGGTCGCCCAGGGCGCAAAGCCCGGAGAAGGCGGCCAGTTGCCCGGCCACAAGGTGGACGCGGTCATCGCCAAGGTGCGTCACTCCACACCCGGCGTCGGCCTGATCTCGCCGCCGCCGCACCACGACATCTATTCGATCGAGGATCTGGCGCAGCTGATCTACGATCTGAAGAACGTCAATCCGCAGGCCGACATCTCGGTCAAGCTGGTCTCCGAAGTCGGTGTCGGCACGGTCGCGGCAGGTGTTGCCAAGGCCCGCGCCGACCACATCACCGTGTCCGGTTACGACGGCGGCACCGGCGCCTCGCCGCTGACCTCCATCAAGCATGCCGGCAGCCCCTGGGAAATCGGCCTTGCCGAAACCCAGCAGACACTGGTTCTGAACGGATTGCGCTCGCGGATTGCGCTGCAGGTCGACGGCGGCCTGCGCACCGGCCGCGACGTCATTGTCGGCGCCCTGCTCGGCGCCGATGAATTCGGCTTCTCCACCGCGCCCCTGATCGCGGCGGGCTGCCTGATGATGCGCAAGTGTCACCTGAACACCTGCCCGGTCGGCATCGCCACCCAGGATCCGGTCCTGCGCAAGCGCTTCAAGGGCACGCCGGAGCACGTCATCAACTACTTCTTCTACGTTGCCGAGGAAGTCCGCGAACTGATGGCCGGTCTCGGCATCGCCGACCTGAACGACCTGATCGGCCGCTCCGACTTCCTCGACAAGGAAGCCGCGCTCGACCACTGGAAGGCCAGGGGCCTCGACTTCTCCCGGATCTTCTTCCAGTCGGAAGCCGCTCCGGAGAAAACCCGCTGGACCGAGCGTCAGGATCACCCGATCGCGGACATCCTCGACCGGCGCCTGATCGCCGCCGCGAAACCGGCTCTGGACAGCAGGGAGCCGACGGTCATCGAGGAAACCATCTGTTCGGTCGATCGGTCCGTCGGCGCCATGCTGTCCGGCGAGATCGCCAGGCGCTACGGCAACAAGGGCCTGAAGAAACCGGACACCCTGACGGTCAACCTCAAGGGAACCGCGGGGCAGGCCTTCGGTGCTTTCGTTGCCCGGGGGGTCACCATGAACCTTTCCGGCGACGCCAACGATTATGTCGGCAAGGGCCTTGCCGGCGGCAAGCTGGTCGTCCGGCCGCCGGAAAATGCCCGGATCGTGCCTGAAGAGTCGATCATCGTCGGCAACACGGTGCTCTACGGCGCGACCGAGGGCGAATGCTACTTCCGCGGCGTCGCCGGGGAACGGTTCGCCGTGCGCAATTCCGGCGCTCTGGCCGTCGTCGAGGGTGTCGGCGACCATGGCTGCGAATACATGACCGGCGGCGTTGTCGTCGTCATCGGCCAGACCGGGCGCAACTTCGCGGCCGGCATGTCCGGCGGCATTGCCTATGTGCTCGACGAAGACGGCACGTTCGGCTCCCGCTGCAACCTGGCCATGGTCGAGCTGGAGCCGGTGACAGAAGAAGACGATCTTCTGGAGAAGCTGCACCACCATGGCGGCGACATCGAGCACAAGGGCCGCGTCGATCTTTCCTGCGACATGACCCGGCACGACGACGAGCGCCTGCGCCAGATGCTGACCAAACACGCGGACCTGACCGGTTCGACCAAGGCCGGCGCCATCCTTGACGACTGGACCGCCTACAGGCCGAAATTCGTCAAGGTCATGCCGGTCGAATACCGCCGCGCGCTGCGGGAAATGGAAGAGCAGCGCCTGGGAATGGTTGCTGCCGAATAATCCCGGCATCGGAACAACAGGGCTCTCGGCCGCGAGCGGCGGCCGATCGAGCCGCCTTGTGGACGCGAAAAGTTATAAGGAGGTCGCCTTGGGCAAGGTAACCGGTTTTTTGGAAATCGATCGGCAGGAACAGAAGTATCAGCCTGCCTCTGACCGTATCCGTCACTTCCGTGAGTTCACCATTCCGCTGAACGAACCGGAAGTCGTCAACCAGGCGGCGCGCTGCATGGATTGCGGCATTCCGTTCTGTCACGGCCCCGACGGCTGTCCGGTCAACAACCAGATCCCGGACTGGAACGACCTCGTCTATCAGGGCGACTGGGACATTGCCCTGCGCAATCTGCACTCCACCAACAATTTCCCCGAATTCACCGGCCGCATCTGCCCGGCCCCGTGCGAGGAAGCCTGTACGCTGAACCTGGAAGACGTTCCGGTGAACATCAAGAGCGTCGAACAGGCCATCGCCGACAAGGGCTGGGAACAGGGCTGGATCCTGCCCGAGCCATCCGCGACCAAGACCGGCAAGGCCGTTGCCATCATCGGCTCCGGCCCGGCCGGCATGGCTGCCGCCCAGCAGCTCGCGCGCGCCGGCCACACCGTCCATGTCTATGAGCGGGAAGCCAAGGCCGGCGGTCTGCTGCGCTACGGCATCCCCGACTTCAAGATGGAAAAGCATTACATCGACCGCCGCGTCACCCAGATGGAAGCCGAGGGCGTGACCTTTCACTACGGCGTCAATGTCGGTGCGACCGTCAGCCTGGAAGAACTCACGGCGCGCCATGACGCGGTGATCCTGTGCGCGGGCGCCGAACGTCCGCGTGATCCCGGTGTCGGCGGCATGGAGCTGGAAGGCTGCCACTGGGCGATGCCCTACCTGGTTCAGCAGAACCGCCGCGTCGGCGGCGAGCCGGCCGGCGACGACGCGCCGATCTGGGCAGGCGGCAAGCATGTCGTCGTCATCGGCGGCGGCGACACCGCTTCCGACTGCGTCGGCACCGCCTTCCGCCAGGGCGCGCTCTCCGTCACCCAGCTTGACATCCGGCCGATCCCGCCGCTGAAGGAAGACAAGATGGCGGTCTGGCCCTACTGGCCGACCAAGTTCCGCACCTCCTCCAGCCAGGCGGAAGGCGCGGAACGCGAATTCTCCGCCGCGACGCTGGCGCTGGTCGGCGAGGACGGCAAGGTCACCGGCGTCAAATGCGCCCGTGTCGACGAGAAGCGCCATCCGATCGAAGGCACCGAATTCATCCTGCGCGCCGATCTGGTGCTGGCCGCCATCGGCTTCTCCGGTCCCCTGCTGGAGACCTACATTGCCGAGGCTGGCGACGCCCTGGAGCTCGACGGCCGCACAAACGTCAAGGCCAACACGGACGACTACAAGACCTCGATCGACAACGTCTTTGCCGCCGGCAACGTCCGCAAGGGCCAGTCCCTGGTCGTCTGGGCCATCCGCGAAGGCCGCCAGGCCGCCCGCTCCGTCGACGAATTCCTGACCGGCGAGACCGACCTGCCGCGGTGATGCCGCCTATTCTCGGTTCCGACATTCTTCCCATCGCCCCGGCTTTCCGCCGGGGCATGAAGGGCTCGTGCGCGCCGTCGTAGACCAGTCGTCAGGATCGAGAGGTTCGCCTCGGGAAGCGGCTGGGGTCGCCCGGAAGGATCAAGATGGCTTGCGCTCAAGCGCATGTTCGGCATCCTGCTGCCTGAAACGCTGGCGGCCTGATGCTTTCGAAATCGACAAGTTTGAAAATATTCCGATTATTTCCCGGTTTTGCAGAAATCGGATAGCTAACGTCTCCCTCGTTTCTAAAATGCGCTCAAGAGTTTGGTGACTTGAGTCGGCGATTCCGTCACTCACGACCCTCGGCATCACCGCAGACTTATCGCGTACTTACAGGCCAAGATGTATCCGCTACCGAGCATACGCGCGCAGAAATTCTTCTTTCGCCGCCACACGTCAGTTGTTTCCTGTGCCCCGCCGCCTCGCTCCACTTTGATGCTGGCCACGGCGCTGACGGGCAGCCTTGCCCTTGCCCCTCCCCTGGCGACGCCCGCGCGGGCACAGAGCCTGACATGGGACACGACCACCGGAGACACCTCGGTCGTCGGCGGGTCGGGTACCTGGGACGGATCGGCGCAGACCTGGACGGACGACGCCGGTGCAACCAACCAGGCCTGGACAGCGGGTGCGCAAGCCATTTTCGGCGGCACAGCGGGAACCGTCACGGTCGACGGAGCGCAGAGCGTTGGCGGCCTGACCTTCAATTCGAGCGGTTACACGCTGACCGGTGACGCCCTCACCCTTACCGCAGGGGGCAATGAAATCAATGTCGCCACTGGGACCGCGACCCTCAATTTGCGCCCGTCCGATGGAGCAGGAGACGTCGGCATGCGCAAAACCGGCGGCGGCACGCTGGACCTGACGAATTTCACCGAAATATACGGGATGATCACCGTCGAAGAGGGAACACTGCGCACCACACAAGTCGCTGCATTAAATGGGACCGGCGACGGGGTCACCGTCAACAGCGGTGCAACCTTCGATGTCGCGGCGACCCAGTCCATCGATGATTTTGTCGGGAGCGGCACTACAGTAATTGCGACCGGACAGACGCTTTCGGTCGGAAGCAACTCGGTCGGTAGCACCGGTCTCTATTCCGGCGTCATTTCCGGAGCCGGCAACTTCGCGATTTCTGCGGCAAAAACGTTATCGGGTGACAATACCTTCACAGGTCAGCTGACTGTCAATACGGGGATGACAACGCTGACCGGTTCGCTGGCGACGGACAATATCGTCATCGAGGCGGGTAGTGCCTTCGGAGACGGCAATCTGAATGTGGCCGGCAACGGAGACGCCATCAGCGACACCGCTGTGATCGATAACAGAGGCGGTCTCACCCTGACCGGCAATGACGAAACCATCGGCGCGGTTTTCGGGGCGGGCGATATCAACCTGAATGACAACACGCTCACGACCGGCGATGCCGCCGACCGTGAGATCTCGGGTGTGGTCCAGGGCTCCGGCGGGCTGACCAAACAGGGCGCGGGCACGCTCACGCTCAGCGGCACCAACACCACCACCGGCACGTTGACCAACAATGCCGGCACGCTGGTCGCCGGGTCCTGGGCAGGCGATGTCGCCAACAATGCCACCTTCGACCTGACCGGCACTTCGACGATCGGCGGTACCTTCACCAACAACGCCGCCGGTTCGCTCACCAATTCCGGCGGCGGTACGGTGCAATTGACCGGGCTGACCACCTTCATCGGCGACGGGTCGATCGGCAGCGCAACCGGGTCGATCACGGTCAACACTCAGAACCTGACCTACCGGAACGGGCATTCCGAAACCGGAACCGTGATCTTCAACATTTCCGATACGATCACGGAAGAGCGGACTGCCGGACCGACCTGGTCCGGCACCGGCCACTCCACGAACTTCGCCACCGCCGCGGCGGGCGTCTTCACCACGGGCGGAGATTTCACCACCACCGGCACACTCACCCACGCCAGCAGCGCCGCGTTGACCGTCAGCGCCGGCGATACACTGAGGGCCTCCGCGGTGACCAATGCGAGCGGCTCGACCATCAACGTTCAGACCGGGGCCAGCCTGGTGGGGACAGGCAACACCGCCAACAATTCCGGCACGGTCAATGTCGCCGGCGGCGGGTCTCTGGTCGAACTGACGGGCGACTACAACAATCTCGCCGGAGGCATCGTCAATTTCAATGATGCGGGCGCCAAGACGTTCGATGTCCAGGCCGGCGTCATCACCAATGCGGGCACCCTGAATTTCAATGCCGGTTCCACGGCAGTCAATTCCGTCGGAGGCGCGATCCAGAACAGCGCAACGGGCGATATCAACATCGCCAACAGCGCAACGCTGAATGCCGCGGGCGACACGATCACCAACGCCGGCACGATCGACATGCTGGGTGGCTCTTCAGCTCTGACAGTCGACACGCTGACCAACGACAGCAGCGGGGTGGTCAACGCACGGGGGACGCTGACCGGGGCCGTGACCAACCAGGGCAGCGCCGATTTCAACATAACCGACGACCTGACCGGGGTGACCACCTTCACCAACACCGGGACGGCGACCTTCGACATCGGAAGCGGCACGACCAGTACGATCGGCAGCTTGACCAACACCACGACCGGCGGCTCGGGCACGACAGTCGCCAGTTCGGGAACGCTCACTGTCACCGGCACCATCGAGAACGGCCTTGCAAGCGGGGCCGCGGCTTCCGTCATCAGCAATGACTGGACCATAAGAAGCGACAGCATCCTCAACCACGCCGGCGCGACACTCAATTCCAACGCGGCCACGAGCGTTCTGGAGGCGACGGGCGGCGATCTGACCAACAACGGCACCATGAACGTGCGCGGACAGGTGAATGCGGCCACCCTCACCAACAGCGGCTCATCCGCGGTCTTCAACGTCACGGGAGCCACCGCGAGGTCCGGCACCGCTGCCTTCGTCAACGAGAACGGCGCAATACTCAGTATTTCCGGCGGCGTTTTCGACCGCACCAGCCTGAACAACACGTCCGGCGGCTCCGGTTCGACGCTGACGACGGCAGGCGTCCGGATCGTGGCCGGCGGCGCATTGACGGCTGCAACAGTTTCCAACTCCGGCTCCGGCACGCTCAACAACGCCGGAACCATCACCGGCAATGTCACCAACAGCGCAACGGTCCATTCGACCGGGGTGATCACCGGCAACGTGGCAAACACCGGTGTGATGCAACTCGAAGGGACACTGACCGGGTCCCTGACCAACAGCGGAACAGGGACGGTCACCCTCACCGGCAACCTGACCGGGGTCACCACGCTGACGCAGAACGGTACGGGGTCTCTGACCGTTTCCGGTGGTGCAACCCTGACAAACTCAAACGGCATCGTCGGCAGTCTGGGCGGCAGCGACGGGACCGTCACGGTAACCGGCACCGGCTCCACCTGGACGAACGCGTCGGCTCTCACCGTGGGCGATGCCGGTGCAGGGACTCTCACCCTGTCCGCAGGGGGCACAGTGAACGCCTCGGGCACGGTAACCCTTGCCAGCCAGGCCGGTTCGACCGGCACGCTGAACATCGGCGCGGCTTCCGGCGACGCAGCCGCGGCAGCTGGCACTTTTGCTCCGGGATCGATTGCCTTCGGGGCGGGTGACGGAGAGATCGTCTTCAATCACACGGACACGAATTACACATTCGATGCGGTCATCAGCGGCGGCGGATCGGTCAATGTCCTGTCCGGGACGACAAAACTGACGGGCACCAACAGCTTCACCGGCGGAACGACAGTCTCGGCCGGTACGCTGCAGGTCGGTGACGGTGGCACGAGCGGCAGCCTTTCCGGCGATATCGCCAACAACGGCGCTCTGATCTTCAACCGCTCCGATGCACTGAACTATGACGGCGTGATCTCCGGCACCGGCAGTCTCACCAAATCCGGTACCGGGACACTGATCCTTACCGGTACCAACACCCATACCGGCGGCACGACAATCTCGGCCGGTACGCTGCAGGTCGGTGATGGCGGCACGAGCGGCAGCCTCACCGGCGATGTTACCAACAACGGCACCCTGACCTTCAATCGCTCCGATGCGCTGAGTTATGACGGCGCCATCTCCGGCACCGGCAGTCTCACCAAATCCGGTACCGGGACACTGATCCTTGCCGGTACCAACACCCATACCGGCGGCACGACAATCTCGGCCGGTACGCTGCAGGTCGGTGATGGCGGCACGAGCGGCAGCCTTTCCGGCGATGTCGCCAACAACGGCACCCTGATCTTCAACCGCTCCGACGCACTGAGCTATGACGGCGTGATCTCCGGCACCGGCAGTCTCACCAAATCCGGTGCCGGGACACTGACCCTTACCGGCACCAACACCCATACCGGCGGCACGACGGTCACCAGCGGATTGCTGACGGTCAACGGCAGCACCGGCGCCATAACCTTGAACGGCGGCACACTCGGCGGCTCCGGCACCGTCGGTTCGGTCGTTGCGAAGTCCGGCAGCACCATTGCGCCGGGCAATTCCATCGGCACGTTGAATGTCAGCGGCGATACAAGTTTCGCCTCCGGCTCCACCTACTCCGTCGAGGTCGACAAGGACGGTAAATCCGACAAGATCGTTGCCACGGGCACAATTGCCATCGACAGCGGCGCGACCGTCAGCGTCTCGGCGGAAAACGGCACGGACGATGGCTCCGCTTATTCTGTCGCGACCACCTACACGGTGCTCACGGCAAACACAGCTGTCACCGGCACCTTCGGCTCGGTCACCGATACCTTCGCCTTCCTCGACTCGTCCCTCAGCTATGATGCCAACAACGTTTATCTGAAGCTGTTCCGCAACGATTTCTCATTCGCCTCCTCCGCCAGAACGCCGAACCAGCGTGCGACAGCCGGTGCTCTCGACACGCTCGGATCCGGCAATACGGTTTTTGACGCCGTGAGTGCGCTCAGCGAGGCCGATGCCCGCACCGCCTTCGACAGTCTCTCGGGCGAAGTCCACGCCTCCGTGAACACCCTGCTGACCCAGCAGAGCGGTCTCGCGCGCGATGCCGTCGGCGATCGCATCCGGACGGCCTTCGACAGCATCGCTTCCGGCGAGATGGAGATGATGGCGTTCAACGGAGAAGGCGAAGCGCCAACCGTCTCCGGCGACGGTGCCTTCGCCTGGGGACAGGCCTATGGCAACTGGGGCCGGAGCAACGGCGACGGCAATGCAGGCACCATGGACCATGTCAGCGGCGGCTTCTTCATGGGCGTGGACACCAGCCTCTTCGACGGCTGGCGCGGCGGCGTGATGGCGGGCTATGGCAACACCAGCTTCGATGTGGATGCCCGCGCATCGTCTGGCAGTACGGACAGTTATACGCTCGGCGTTTATGCCGGCAATCGGTTCGAGGCCCTGGGGGTGCACGTGGGGGCCAGCTATTCCTGGAATGATGTCTCCACCAGCCGGAGCGCGACCGCCGGAACGCTGCAAAACACGTTGAGCGCGGACTATTCCGCCGCCACCGCGCAGCTCTTCGGCGAAGCCGGGTTTACCGTCAATACAAAAGTTGCCCGGTTCGAGCCCTTCGCAGGCGCGTCCCTGATCCATCAACGCAACAACAGCTTCACCGAGACGGGCGGCGCGGCAGCGCTCTCCGTTGCCACCGCTTCGCAGACTCTCGGCATCACCAGCCTCGGCCTGCGCGCCGAGCAGCAAGTGGCTGCAGGCGACACTTTCACCGCCACCCTCACCGGCTCTCTCGCCTGGCAGCATGCCTTTGGCGATCTCGATGCCACTTCAATCATGCGTTTCGACTCCGGCGGCGATCCGTTCGAGATTTCGGGCCTGCCGCTGGACAGGGACGCCGCCCTGATCGAGGCGGGCCTCAACCTAGACTTCGGCAAAAACATCAACCTCACCGCCGGTTACAACGGCGATCTCGGCATCAATGCCCGAAATCATGCCTTCAGCGCCAGAATGGCCGCAAGGTTCTAGCTCTGGGGCAGTCAGAATCCCTGAAACGTGAGACCGCCATTGAGGGGCCATGTTTGTAGACGCCCATTTCGTCCTCGGGCTCGCGTATTTTGAGGCATCAGACGCGCGCCAGTCGCGGTTTCTGATCAGGTTGTTCCGGTGCTGACACCATTCAACCCCGTCACTGCCCGGATGGCTGCAAGGTCACCGAAATCCGGGAGTCGCCGTCGGCCCTACCGGACAGGAGGCCGTGCAGTGCAGGGTGGGAGGATGCGGGGGGAACGAAGGTGTCCTCGAGTGGCGGGGCCATGGTGCTCTCGGCCGGCGCCTCCTCCAGCGCCGAAGCCCCCTCAACCGGCAGCCGCGGGTCGTCGACGCGGCCGGTCATCGGCGGCAGGGGGTCTCCCCGGGCGAAGAAGCCGTAGGTCCGGCTGGCTGGATCTATCGCCTTGTCGTCCTCGCCGCCCAGAAGCAGGGATTCCGGCGAGGTCGTGCGGCCGGTCAGGACGATGAAGTTCGGATCGTCCTCGACGCCCTCGAAGGCAAGGCCGCCGTAGCCGCCGAGCAGACGCGACAGTTCCCGCTCGACGAAAAACGCGACCTTGCGGTAGCCGGCCCAGGTGAAATCGATCCGATCACCGGTTCTCAGCCGCGTGTTCTTGCCGTCCACATCCGGGCCATAGGACGAATAGCTGCCGTCTTCGGCCAGGAAGATGTCCCAGATATCCACATAGCGGACCCGCCGGTCCTGCGCGCCCGCCTTGAACAAGGAATTGAGCTGGGTGAAATCCGCGTTGACGAGCTCGTCATCGCTGGGAGGAAGGCCCGCCCAGATCAGCGGTTTCTTTTCCTGCCGGACCACCCGGACCAGCGCCGCGACCTTGTCGCGGTAGGTGTCCAGCCATTCGGCGGTCATGAACTCCACGGGCGGCTCGCCCGGAAAGGTCCTGCCGATATCCTGGCGCCCGATCATCACCACCACGGCTTTGACATCGGCGCCGCGGATTTTCGACAGCACCTGCGTCGCCCAGTCCGGCGGCGGCGCGCCGGTGAAGCCCGCCTTGTCCTCGGTCACCGGCTCCACGCGGATCTGCGGTTTTTCCGCGAGCGTGAATTTCAGCCCGTCGGCGACACCGCGCGCCATCCGGTCGCCGACCACCAGGATCAGGCCCGCATCCGGGTCCTTGGTCACAACCTCGAACCTGGGCGGTGTGCCGGCCGGCCGGACCACCTTCGGGGCCTTCTGTTGGGGCGCCTGCCGCTTGGAGCGCCGCTCGCCGCCGCCGAACAGGCGCTGCAGCGGCGCGAACGGGTTGAACCCGCGAAACGGGCCGTTCTGTGCAAGGATGATCTCTGCGTCGGGAGCCGATTGCGCGCTCACCGGCCCGCTCGGGACAGCCAGCAGCGCGATGCAGACGGCAGCCGCCAGCGGGAAACGGCAACGCGCCTTCATGTGTCGGCTATACGGCTTGTGTCTGCGCACACTCGGCTCCGGATGGAAAGGGTTCTCGCAGCCAGTCTATACCAGCCGCGATCATTGGGAACCCATTTGACCGCGGTGGATGTTATCCGTCCATCTTCAGCCGCGCCAGCAGGACGATGGAGGCATAGCCGTCCGGCACCATGCCGCGCGCCTGCTGATAGGCCCGGATGCCGCGCCGGGTCGCCGGGCCGACTTTGCCGTCGGCGCTGCCGACCGGATAGCCGCGCCGGTTCAGCAGCGCCTGCAACTCGGCGGTCTCCGACCGGCTGAGCGGCAGATGCTCCCGGGACCAGTCCCCGTCGAGCGGCCCGCCGCCGATGAGCCGGTCGGCCAGGTGCCCGACCGCGAGCGCATAGGCCGTGGCGTTGTTGTAGCGCTTGATGACATAGAAATTGCGCAGCATCAGGAAAGCCGGACCGCTGGCCCCCGCCGGCAGAACCAGGATGCCCTTGTCGGACGGGCGCGGAAAATCCCGGCCGTTGGAGCGGCGCACGCCGTAACGGCGCCATTCGCCGAGCGTCAGCGTCTTGTCGCCATCGGCCAGATGATAGTCGAAGCCCGCCGGCAGCTTGACCTCGTAGCCCCAGGTCTTGCCCGTCTGCCAGCCGTGTTTCTTCAGATAGGCGGCGGTGGAGGCAAGCGCATCGGGGATCAACGTCCAGATGTCGCGGCGGCCATCGCCATCATAATCGGCGGCATAGGCCTTCCAGCTCGACGGCATGAACTGGGTGTGCCCCATGGCGCCCGCCCAGGAACCTTCCATGTCCTTGAAGCGGACATGGCCCGCCTGGACGATGCCGAGGGCTGTCACCAGCTCCTTTTGCCAGAAGCTCTTGCGGCGCGGCGCGGCATAGGCGAGCGTCGCCAGCGCCTGAATGACATTGTGACGGCCCATGTAGCCGCCATAGTTGGTTTCCATGCCCCAGATGGCCAGCACGGCTTCCCGGTCGACGCCGTAGCGGGCCTCGATCCGTTGCAGCACGGTGCCGTATTCCTTCAGCAGCTTGCGGCCTTTCTCGACGCGATCGTCGGAGACGGCGCTGTCCAGGTAGTCCCAGATCGGCTTGACGAATTCGGACTGCTTGCTCATCAGGCGCAGCGTATCGTCATCCGGCTGCATGCCGGAAAACACCGCATTGTAGGTCTGCCTGGAAATTCCGGCGGCCTCGGCCTTCGGCCAGAAGCCCCGGACGAAGCGGTCAAAGGCCTGGTCGGCCCGGGCCGGAAGCGCCAGGGTCACCATGGACATCATCATGGACGTCATCAGGACCGCCAGCAGGGCGGCGCCCGGCTTCTTGCCCGGACTTTTGCCCGGACTTTTGATGGGCCGTCGGGAATATTCAGTTCGGGGAAAAGGCATCACTTCTTTCGCGATCCGCCGTGCATGGCTCAGCATCAGGGCCTCCTTGACGCCCAGGTCCGTATCAGTGTCTGCCCCCGACCCATGAATGATCTTGATTTGGTTACCGTACAGTTAATGCCGGAATCTGAGGCCTGCTTCAACAGCGTTTTCGGTATAATCTCCACCGGACTGCGAACTGTCGAACCGCCGGTGCGTGTAATCCGCCGTCAGCGCCACGTTCCGGGTCAGGGCGAAGGTGACCCCGCCGAAGCCTGTCAGCGTCTGCTCTTCGATGGAAACGCCCTCGTAGGTCCGGTAGCTGTATCCAAACCCGGTTTCGGCGACCACCCGGTCGCTGAAGCCGTGGGCGACCCGCAGGTCGCCGGAATAGATGATCGAGCCGCTGGCGCCATCGATGTCGGTTGCCTCGAAACTGGTCCCCAGGCCCGCGGTCACCGTGGTCAGGCGGCTGGGGGACCAGACCAGAGAGGCGTCGACGATAAAGCCTGACAGAGCCTCCAGCCGGCTGTCGTCAATGTCCTCGATGCGCCAGCCGGCCCCCAGTTCGCCGCTCAGCTTGGGACCGGAAGCGATCGTCACCCCGCCCCGGAGCTGGTAGCCGTTGGCATCACGCTTCTCGCAAAGGCTGTCGCTGCAGGTTTCGTCGAACCGCCTGAGCAGCAAGGCGCCTTCCACGAAGGGCGACACCACGCTGCCGGTGTTTCCATCGAGCCTCAGGCTGGCCGAATAGAGCGTGTTGTTGCGCCCGCTTTCAGACCCGCTGTCGGTTGTATAAAGGTTCCGGTCCGCGCCGATCGCCGCCGTCGCCGCGATCCGGCCAACGCTGCGTGTCCCGCTCACATCCGCCGAAAGCGCATGATTGTGATCCGTACCGGACGCCGAGGCCTCGGCGCTGCCGTCCTCCTCGCGCGTGTAGGAATAGGCAAGGCTGGTCGTCACCTGGGTCGCCTCGCTGATGTCCAGCCTCAGATTGGCTGCCGCGAAGACGGAGGTGTCGTCGTCGTCCGGATTGGACGGATAGCCCGAGTAGGTGCCGCGCAGGGAGACGTCGAGCTCGTGCCGGGACCAGTCGGAGGTCAGCGACAGATCCGGGGAGATCAGGTAAAGCGCGCCGGCTGTGCCCGATGACGAGCCCGAGGTGTTGTCGGTCCAGCCTGTGGACACGGACAGTTGCGGCGTGAGCGTGAAACTCCCCAGACGGATGCCCTGCGCCGCGTCGAAGGTGGTATCGCCCCCGAAGACACTGTCGTCTATGCCGGTTTCCGACAGCGGGACGGCGCGGGTAACGGCGGTGATCCTGTCCGCGAACGGCCGCACCGGCGTGACCTGTCCATTGGTGCCCAGTCCGCTGGAACCTGTTTCCGCGGCGGCGGAATTGAGACTGGAGCGCAGGGCGTAGACCCCCGCTTGCGTCGGATTGGGCGCCACGGTCTCGGCCGCCTGATCCGCGGCCTCTTCCGGCGCGAGCGCATCTTCCGGGTCGCCGATACCGCGCAGGTCGTCAGGAACCGTCTGCGCAGCCGCGGGAGCGGTCTGCAACACGGCTAGACAGAGAAGCGTTTGCAAGAGACGGTGCATGAAATTCCGGGACCAGTCGACATCGTGTCCTCTCCAAACTGACCAAGGATGGTTAATGCTTCGTTTCTTCTTTGCAAAATGGATGTTACAAAGTGCGGACAACGGCCCTTGCATTATCTAATCCATTTAAACAATCCCGGGTTCTTGATCCGGCCGAAGGTCTGGCATAGAGCTAGGCAGTCAATAACAAAAAAAGACCTGTTCCATGCCCAATTCCCTGCCCGACCTGCCGTCCGAAGAAGAGATCGACAAGCTGTCCCAGTGTCTTGTGTCCGCCGAACGGACGCTTGAAACCGAGATTGCCGGTCTGAGCGCGGTTCGGGCGGCTCTCAAGAACGGGCTTTCGGGTCCCTTCGGGCAGACCTTCGAACTGATCCGCAAGAGCACCGGCCGCGTCATCGTCACCGGGATCGGCAAGAGCGGCCATATCGGCACCAAGATCGCCGCGAGCATGGCCTCCACCGGAACACCGGCGTTTTTCGTACATGCCAGCGAAGCCAGCCATGGCGATCTCGGCATGATCACGGACAAGGACGTCGTCCTGGCCATGTCCTGGTCGGGGGAAACCCAGGAACTGGCCGGGATCGTCAGCTACACCCGCCGCTTCAAGGTGCCGCTGGTCGCCATCACCTCCCGTCAGGACAGCACCCTGGGCCGGGCCGCGGATATCGTCATGAAGTTGCCGAGCGTCGCCGAGGCCTGTCCTCACGGCCTCGCGCCGACCACATCCGCCCTGATCCAGCTTGCGATCGGCGATGCGCTCGCGGTCGCGCTTCTGGAAGGCCGCGGTTTCACGGCACAGGATTTCCGCGTCTTTCATCCGGGCGGCCGTCTCGGCGCCAGCCTGAAGACAGCCCGGGACATCATGCATACCGGCGAGCGGATCCCGGTGGTCCCCGCCGAAACGCTGATGAGCGAAGGCATCGTGTTGATGACCCAGCGCGGTTTCGGTGTTCTGGGTGTCACGGATGAGCTCAGGCAACTGATCGGCATCATCACCGACGGCGATCTGCGCCGCCATGTCGGCTCCAACCTATTGAGCAAGACCGCGGGCGAAATCATGACCCGGTCGCCGAAGACGGTCAGCCCCGACACGCTGTCGGCCTCGATCCTGGAACTGGTCAACAGCCTGTCGATCACCTCGGTGTTCGTGATTGAGGACGGGCGCCCGGTCGGCATCGTGCATCTGCACGATCTGCTGCGGATCGGCGCCGCCTGAGGCGCTGCCGAAGTCACATCGGCCTCACGAAAGGTCATTTCCTAACGTCCGTGAGAAGAACACGCGCTACATTAGGAATTGATTAGCCATAGGTCCCGTACACTGCGTCCAAGTTCCCCTGGCTTGAAAGCCACAGACCTTGGTGTGTGTACAGAATGGATCTGGCGACATTAATCGGCATTGTCGGCGCGTTCGGCGTTGTTGTCACTGCTATTTTTCTCGGTGGCAGTTTCGGTCAGTTTGTCGACGTTCCGTCGATGCTGATCGTGCTCGGCGGCGGTTTTGCCGCAACGCTCATCCGTTTTCAGCTCTCCGATATCATCACAGCCTTCGTGACCGGTTTCAAGGTGGCGCTCGCCGGCAAGAACGCCAATCCGCGTGACCTGATCTCGGAAATCACCAATCTCGGCGAAATCGTGCGCAAGTCCGGTCCCCTGGGCCTGGAAAACGTGGATGTTTCCGATCCGGTTCTTGCCAAGGGCGTGCAGTATATCGCCGACGGGTATGAACTGGAGTTCATCAAGGAATCCATGGAGCGCGAGCGCGACCTGCAGCTGACACGTCTTTCGGAAGGCAAGCGCGTCTTCAAGGCGCTTGGCGATTCGGCCCCGGCTTTCGGCATGATCGGGACGCTGGTCGGCCTGGTGCAGATGCTGGCCAACATGGATGATCCGGCAGCGATCGGCCCGTCCATGGCCATCGCCCTGCTGACGACCCTTTATGGCGCGCTTGTCTCCAACATCATCTGTCTGCCTCTGGTGGACAAGCTCGACGCCAAGTTCAACGTCGACGACCTCAGCCAGACACTGATCATCGACGGTGTCTGCCAGATCCGGGAGTCCAAGAGCCCGGCCCTGATCAAGGAAATGCTGATTGCCTATCTGCCGGAGAAGGCGCGCGCCGAACTGGCTGACGCGGCTTAGAATGAAGACGGAACCGGACGCGCGGCATGGCTAAGAAAAAGAAACCGCAAGGCGGAGGCGGCGCTCCCGACTGGCTGGTGACCTTCGCCGACCTGATGTCCCTGCTCGTGTGTTTCTTCGTTCTGATCATCTCCTTCTCCATTCAGGACAAGGAGAAGCTGCAGGTGGTGGCCGGCTCGATGCGGGAGGCCTTCGGCGTGAAGGACACTTCCCGCAAAACCGGCATCATCGAGGTCGAAGGCATTCCCATCCGGGATTACATGAAGGACATCAGCCAGGTCGAGCAGGAAATGGACTCCGACTTTTCCCAGGAGCGCCATGAAAAGCGGCGCAAGCAGGGACCGGAAGCCAACACCCATGACACCCTGGAAGCCGATATCGAAAAGCCCCGCCAGTTCGCGACCGCGGCCGCGTCCCTCCGGCAGGCCTGGCAGGAGATGCCGGAAATCACCGAGATTTCCAACAACATCATTCTGGAAGAAAGCGAAGAGGGCCTGAACATCATGCTGATCGACCAGGACGGTCGGTCGATGTTCCGCGAAGGGTCGAAATACCCCTATGAGACCACCCGCCGCCTGATTGCCAAGATGGCGCCGGTGCTTGCGCGGATGCCCAACCGCGTCGAGATCACCGGCCATACGACAGCCGGCCAGTTGTCCGCGAACCCGAGCTACACCGGCTGGGACCTGTCCAGCGAACGCGCCAACATCGCCCGGCAGATCCTCTCCGAATACGGCGTGCCCGAGGATCAGTTCTATGCGGTTGTCGGCAAGTCGGATACGGAACCTCTGTTTCCCAACGACCCCTATCTGGCCGCCAACCGGCGGATCGGCATTCTGCTGAAGGCGGAAGAGCCGCCGCTTCCCCTCGGCCACAAACCCTGAGCGAAGCCGCGGCTGGGACCAGGCTCTTCAGACCGGCTTTCCCGCCCTCATGATCACTCTGCGCGCGAAACCACCAGACGGACGCCGTCGATGGAGTCCACCCGCACCTTTGTTCCCGCGGGCAGATCCGGACCGGTGATCCGCCAGATCGTATCGTCGATGGAAAGGCTTCCGGCGCCTTCGCTCAAGGGAGCGGCGAGCGTGAATTCCCGGTTGATATAACGGCTGCCGCGCTGGTTCAGCCCCGGATCGCCCTTTTCCGACGACAGCCGGGACATCAGCCGCCGGCCGGCGAGAAGGCTCACCACAGACAGCACCATGAACAGTCCGACAAGGATCTGCCAGCTGAAGCCGAACACCAGCGCCACCACACCGACCACCAGCGCCGACACGCCGAACCACAGGAAGATCGTGCCGGGCACCAGGATCTCCAGCCCCAGCAGGAGCAGGCCCAGAACGAACCAGCTCCAAGGCCCCAGCAGAGCAATGATGTTTTCGGTCAGGCTCACGAGGTTTCTCCGCCGGACCCGCCGGTATCCGGAATGCGGGACGATGTGCCGCCAGTCCTCTTGCCATCGCCGAACGCTTCCTTCGCGATTTCACCGATGCCGGACAGCGCGCCCAGCAGCGAGGTTGATTCCATCGGCAGGATGAGCGTTTTCTGGTTGCGGGAGGTCGCCAGTTCCTTGAACGCCTCGACATACTTGTTGGCGACAAAGTAGTTGATCGCCTGAATGTCCCCGGCGGCGATCGCCTCGCTGACCATTTGTGTTGCCTTGGCTTCCGCTTCGGCGCCGCGCTCACGGGCTTCCGCATCCCGGAACGCGGATTCCCGGCGGCCTTCGGCCTCCAGGATGAGGGACTGTTTTTCGCCCTCGGCTTTCAGGATTTCGGACTGCCGTTTTCCCTCGGCCTCAAGAATGGAGGCGCGTTTTTCGCGCTCCGCTTTCATCTGCCGTCCCATGGCATCCACCAGATCGCGCGGCGGATTGATGTCCTTGATCTCGATACGGGTGATCTTGATCCCCCAGGGTTCGGCGGCCGCGTCGACCACGCGCAGGATCTGGGCGTTGATCTCGTCGCGGTTGGACAGAAGACTGTCCAGGTCCATCGACCCCATGACCGACCGGATGTTGGTCATGGTCAGGTTCAGGATCGCGTTCTGGAGACCCAGGACTTCATAGCTGGCCCGGGCGGCGTCGAGCACCTGGTAGAAGGTCACCCCGTCCGCGGTTACCGTCGCGTTGTCACGGGTGATGACTTCCTGCGACGGCACGTCGAGAACCTGCTCCATCATGTTGAGCTTGTGACCGATCCGGTCGATGAACGGGATGATGAAATTGAGGCCCGGCTTCAGGGTCTTCCGGAATTTGCCGAAACGCTCGATGGTATAATTGAACCCCTGGGGCACGGTTTTCACCCCGGCGAAGAAAACCAGAATGACCAGCACCAAAAGGCCGATCAGGACAATGTCTAATCCTGCGATAGGCATGGACGTCTCCCGTAAAGCAATCAGATAGCGCCGCCACTATGCGCTGAATCAACAAGCTGTTCCAGCCTATTCGCCGGTCGGGGCGGCCCGGAGTGTCTTCCGGATCCCCCGGGCATATTGCACGCGCGTGTGACCGTACGCACGGTGCATCAACGCCCTTGGATGGGTCAGATTTTGGACCTTCAACCGTCTCCGCCCGGTTATCCGCCGGTCCCGATCCAGCCGCCCAGTTCACGCCGGACGATATGCTCCAGCACGTCCATGCCCAGACCGCTGTCGTTGAGGCACGGGATGTGGCTGAAATTCTCGCCGCCGTTCTCCTCGAAAATCTCGCCGGCTTCGCCTGCGATTTCCTCCAGGGTCTCGAGACAGTCCGCGACGAAACCGGGGTTCATCACCGCAACATTCCTGACCCCGTCCTTGGCCAGTTGTTCCACGGTCTTGTCCGTATAGGGCTGCAGCCACTCCTCCGGTCCGAACCGCGACTGGAAGGTCACCCGCAACTTGTCCGTATCCCAGCCGAGCACCTCGCGCATCAGCCGCGTCGTTTTCATGCAATGGCAGTGGTAGGGATCGCCGCGCTTGAAATAAGACTGCGGGATCCCGTGGTAGGAGGTCAGCACCACGTCCGGTTCGAAATCGAGACCCGCGACATGCTCTTCGACCGATTTCGCCAGCGCGGTGACATAGACCGGATCGTCGTGATAGGGCGGCACGGTACGGATCGCTGGCTGCCAGCGCAGTTCCAGCAGCGTCTTGCACACGACGTCGTTCACGGTCGCGGTCGTGGCCGCCGAATACTGCGGATAGAGCGGAAACACCAGGATCCGGTCGCAACCATCGTCCTTGAGCGCCTTCAGCTTGTCCGGGATCGACGGCTTGCCGTAGCGCATCGCCCAGTCGATCTTCAATTGCCCGCCGGCATCGCCCATGATCTCCGCGAGCTTGTCGGACTGGCTGCGGGTGATCGTCCTGAGCGGCAACTCATTCTTCTCGTGGTTCCAGATTTCCTCATAGGCCTTGCCGGACTTGCCCGGCCGGGTCATCAGCACGATGCCGTAGAGGATCGGATACCAGAGCGCCCGCGGCCACTCGATCACGCGCTTGTCGGACAGGAATTCGCGCAGATAACGGCGCATCGGCCAGTAGTCCGTTGCATCCGGCGTTCCCAGATTGACCAGAAGCACGCCGACCTTGCCGCTTTTCACGGACGGATGGTCCTTCGGCAGGTGTATTTTCCGGAACTCTTTTTCCTGGTCGGCAGCCAGGGCAGCGGACGGTTGAACGGTCATATGGGGGACATTCCTCGAGGCTTCTGTCACTCTGCCGCTTTACATAGGCCATGCGGCCATCAAGGCCAATGCGGCATTTTTCATACGCTCCTTGAAGCGGCCGGATCAGTTTCGGGCGACCCGTCAGCCGAAGAAATGAAAATCGGCGGCGTTCCGGCCTTGAACCAACACCAGCTCAAGGCCCCGGATCCAGTCCCCCAAGCGCTGACTTCAGGTGTCTTACGGCTCCGTTCCTCGCTTCACGGTCACCCCGGACGCAGCGTAAGCGAAGATCCGGGGCCTACTCGTTTGCAGAGCGGCCCGTCGAAAGCGCAGCCTGCGCCAAGAGGAAAGGCGAGTGGGGCCCGGGTCTTCGCTGCGCTTCGCCCGGGGTGACACCAGAGACGACGGGGCACGCCCGAGTTCCGGAACCGAATTGCTCGTCAAACGACGCTTGAGACACCTGATGTCGGCCCATGCGGGATCAAATCCGGGGCGGCCGGAAGACCGTTTGAGAACAGCGAACGCCTGGCGTTCAACTGTACTCCCGTTCGTCGGCAATCACCTTGCCGTCGTTCGGCAGTCCGCCGGGAGCGACCAGTTCGACATCCCCCTTGAGGCGGGTCACATCGCGCAGGGTCGCGGCGACGCGGTCGGCAAGACCGTTCTCCTGCGTCTCGGTCTCGACTGTCAGCGTCATGGCGTCCGCATCGCCGCGCCGGACCACCGCCAGGCGGGCCTTGCAGATCTCCGGATGCGTGGCGACGATCTGGGCGATCTGGGCCGGATCGACAAACATGCCCTTGATCTTGGTCCGCTGGTCCGCGCGCCCCATCCAGCCGGCAAGCCGCATGTTGGTGCGCCCGCACGCCGACTGGCCGGGAACAATTCGCGACAGGTCGCCCGTTGCAAACCGGATCAGCGGATAAAGACTGTTGAAGTTGGTCACGACCAGTTCGCCGACCTCGCCTTCCGCAACCGGGTCGCCCGTTCCCGGGCGGACAATCTCGACAATATAGTCCTCGTTGACGACCATGCCCTCACGCGCTTCCGTTTCATAGGCGATCACGCCGAGATCCGCTGTGGCGTAGCACTGGCCGACCTGGATGCCCTGGTCTTCGTAGTCCTGCCGGAGGGACGGAAACAGGGCCCCCCCGGACACAAGGGCCTTCCTGATGGAAGAGACATCCCTGCCCTGTTCGCGGCCGCGGTCCAGAAGGACTTTCAGATAATCCGGCGTGCCGACGAACCCGGACGGCTTCAGCACTTCGATCGCCTCCACCTGCGTGTCGGTGTTGCCGACCCCCGCCGGAAATACGGTGCACCCGAGCGCGATCGCTCCCTGATCCAGAATGAACCCGCCCGGTGTCAGGTGATAGGAAAACGCGTTGAACACAACGTCACCCTTCCCGAATCCGGCGGCAACCAGCGCGCGCGCGCCATTCCAGGGATCCGGCCCGGGTGCCTGCGGCTCCCAGATCGGTCCCGGTGACATGAACACCCGTGCGGCACCGGTCAGCTCCCCGGCCAGAAAACCGCCGAAGGGCGGGTTGGCCTTCTGCCGCTCCAGAAGGTCCGACTTGCGCAGAACGGGCAAGGCTGCGAGCGCGCGCCGGTCCGTGACCACGGCGGGATCATGCCCCGCCAGATGGGCCGCCCAGCCCAGAGCCCTGGTGACTGCGTGGCCAATCAGCTCCGGCAATCTGGCAAAAAGCTGCTGTTCGCGCTCGGCGGGATCAAGCCGCTCGCGCGCGTCAAACTGGGTGTCGCTCATGATCGTTTCCGCCTTTCCGGCCCCGGGTCATGGCCGATCAGGCCAGCCAGCGCTTCCGTCGTTTGTAGTGTTTCACGTTCCGGAACGACCGGCGGCCCTCGCCGCCCACGCCCAGATAGAATTCCTTGACGTCCTCGTTCTCGCGCAGCGCCTTGGCATCCCCGTCCAGCACGATCCGGCCGGATTCCAGAATGTAGCCGTAGGTCGCGTATTTCAGCGCCACGTTGGTGTTCTGTTCGGCCAGCAGGAAGGACACGCCCTCGTTCTGGTTGAGCTGTCTCACGATCTCGAAGATTTCCTCGACCAGCTGCGGCGCCAGGCCCATGCTCGGTTCGTCGAGCAGGATCATCTTCGGCCGGCTCATCAGAGCGCGTCCGATGGCGCACATCTGCTGTTCGCCGCCGGAGGTATAGCCGGCCTGGCTCTGTCGCCGTTCGCGCAGGCGCGGGAAATAATTGTAGACCATTTCAAGGTCGGCCTTCACCGCACCGTGCCCGTCCTTGCGGGTATAGGCGCCGGTGAGCAGGTTCTCTTCAATGGAAAGATGACCGAAACAGTGCCGCCCCTCCATCACCTGGATGCAGCCCCTGCGGACCAGGTCGTTGGGCGACAGGGCCTGGACTTCGTCTCCCTCGAACAGGATCTTGCCTTTTGTCACCTCGCCCCGTTCCGCGCCGAGCAGATTGGACACCGCCTTGAGGGTCGTCGTCTTGCCCGCGCCGTTGGCACCGAGCAGCGCCACGATGCCGCCCCTGGGAACCGTTAGCGAAACACCTTTCAGAACCAGAATGACGTGATCGTAGATGACTTCGATATTGTTGACCGCAAGGATCGTCTCGGCCGCTTCCGCTGCCGTGTCAGTCCCGCTCTGTTCCATATCCGCTAATGCCATTCCGTGCTCTCCTGAGAGGCTCCGCCGCGCGCAGGTCGCGCGGCGGAGCAGACTGCCGTCAGTTCGGGCAGGGTTCGGTCCGCGCCGGCCACGGCGCATTCTTCTCGGCATAGTCCTTTGCGGCTGCTTCCAGCAACGGACGGACGATGTCGGTCATCGGCTCGATCCAGTCCGAAGCCTGCTGCCACTTCTTGCCGTCCCACTGCTGAATGAAGACCGGATGGCTGCCGGCATGGTCCTCGCAGGTCACCTTCATCGGATGCGCAAAGCCTTTCAGGCCCAGCTCCTCGAGGCGCGCCTCGTCGAGATTGAGCGCTTCCAGACCCATGCGCATGTCCGCGCCGGTGATGACCTTCTTCCCGGTCAGCTCCTGTGCGGTGCGGATGCCTTCCGCGATGATAACCGAGTTCAGGACGCCGCGGTTGTAGAGCGTGCCGCCGATGGTTTCCGCGTCCGTCGAGCTCAGGCCCGCGTCGATGACATGCTTCTGGATGTCGGCGAGGGCCGGGAAGTCGCTGCCGACGCCGGAAAAGTTCATCGCCTTGTAGCCCTTGGCACCTTCTCCGCCGGCCGCTGCGTCATCGTCGCCCGCTGACCACCAGACGCCGATGAACTTGTCCATCGGGAAACGGATCTTGACGGCTTCCTTGATGGCGGTCGGGTTCATCGCGCCCCAGCCCCACATGACCATGTAGTCCGGACGGTCGCGCCGCACGTTCAGCCATTGCGAGGACTGGTTCTGCATTTCCGCGCCCGGCACCGGATACTGCAGCAGTTCAAAGCCGTATGTCTCGGCCAGTTGCTCCAGAAGCGGGATCGGCTCGCGGCCGTAGCCGGCATCCAGGAAGATGTAACCGATCTTCTTGCCCTTGAGGTTGTCCAGGCCGCCTTCCTGCTCGCCGATGTACTTGATCACAACCGACGCGCCGTCCCAGTAGGTGTCCGGTACGTTGAAGACCCACGGGAAGACATTGCCGTCCGCGGCCGCCGACAGGCCGTAGCCCATGGACAGGACCGGGATCTTGTCGACACCGGCTTTCGGGATCAACTGCAGTGTGATGCCGGTGGAATACGGGTTGTAGACCAGGGCGCCCTTGCCCTTGGTGGCTTCATAGCACTCCACGCCTTTCTGGGCGTTGTAGCCGGTCTCGCACTCTTCCAGCTCCAGCTTGACGCCACCGATGCCGCCGTCGCGCTCGTTCAGCATTTTCAGGTAGTCATGCATGCCGTTGGCGATATGGATACCGGACCCGGCATAGGGACCGGTACGGTAGGTCAGCAGCGGCACATAGTTGCTGTCCTGGGCCTGGGCCGCCGGTGTCATGAGACCGGTCAGTCCGACGCCGACGGCAACAGCCGCTCCCAACGCGAGTTGCTTGAAGTCTTTCATGTTTTTCCTCCCATGCGGCGAAAGTCGATAAACGCCGCCGGACCTGTTGCGCCATTCCTCACCGGCCTGGTCCAGGGTCCGGATGACGTACGAAAAGACTGGTCGCCCCAAGCCTAGTAGGGGAACGGCCAGACCCTGAGTTTCTGTTTCACGATCTGCCACAACCGCGCGAACCCGTGCGGCTCGACGATCAGAAAGAAGATGATCAGCGCGCCGACGATCATGAAGGTGGCATGCTCCACGGTCTCCGCCGCGATGTCGATACCCAACAGACCCGGAACGAATTTCAAGAACACCGGCAGGATCCAGATGAAGGCCGCGCCCATGAACGCGCCGCCAAGGCTGCCGAGCCCGCCCAGGATCACCATGAACAGGATCTGGAAGGACAGCCGGATCGAATAGGACGACGGCTCCGCTGCATTCAGCCAGAAGAACACCATCATGGCCCCGGCGACGCCGCAGATATAGGACGACACCGCGAAGGCCATCAGCTTGGTCCGCAGGGGCTGGATGCCCATCAGTTCGGCGGCGATGTCCATGTCGCGGATCATCATCCACGAGCGCCCGATCCGTCCGCGCAGAACATTGGCCATCAGCAGGGCCAGCCCGGCGGTGATGCACAGCACCACGAAATAACGGGTGATCGGCAAGGCCTCGGCACCGGAGACGATAAAGCCGAACATTTCCCGGCGCGGCACTTCGATGGCGCCGGAGGCATTGTAGTTGTAGAGCCAGGGAATGCGGATGAAGCACCATTCCAGGAAGAACTGCGCCGCCAGAGTTGTCACGGCCAGATACAGCCCCTTGATGCGCAGACTCGGCAGGCCGAACACCGCCCCGATGGCCGCGGAAAACACCCCCGACACCAGCACCATGATGATGACATTGGCGTCCGGAAAGATCGAGGTCAGCTTGTAGGCCGCATAGGCGCCGACGCCCATGAAGGCGCCGGTTCCCAGAGACAGCTGGCCGCAATAGCCGGTCAGGATGTTCAGTCCGATCGCCGCCAGCGCGAATATCAGGAACGGGATCATGATCGAGGTCAGGAAGAAATCATTGGCAAAGGCGGGAATGACCGCGAAAGCAATGATCAGGATGACGGCCATGCCGATCCGGTCCTGCAGGATCGGAAACAGCGCCTGGTCGGCCTTGTAGCTGGTCTTGAATTGTCCGGCTTCGCGATAAAACATGGGTTAGAGCCTTCCGTGACCAGATTGAAGCATTCTGCAGGAGCCGGTTTGGTTCAAGGTCGAGGGGTTTGCCGAAGGCCGTGCCGGTCGCACGGTCGAGGCGAAGCCCGACGGCATTGGGCCAAACAGGCCCTGCCCTTCGGGTTTGTTTCCAGCGGACGCCTGCTTTGTCGGACCGCTTGCCCATAGTACCGCTATGGGCTGCACGCCCCTCCGCGCAGGTCGCCTCGCTGTACAACAAACAGAATGCGTCAATCTGGTCATGGAAGGCTCTCTAAATCCGCTCGATGATGCGTTCGCCGAACAGGCCCTGCGGCCGGAACAGAAGGAAGATCAGGGCGATGATGTAGGCGAGCCAGGATTCAATACCGCCGCCGACAAGACCCCCCCAGTAGAGTTCGCCGATCTTCTCGCCGAAACCGATGATCAGGCCGCCGACGATGGCGCCCGGGATCGATGTGAACCCGCCCAGGATCAGCACCGGCAGCGCCTTGAAGGCGACGATCTCCAGTGCGAAGGAGACATCGGACCGCGCCCCCCACATGATGCCGGTCGCCAGCGCCACCAGACCGGCGGCGAACCAGACGATCGCCCAGATCTGGTTGAGCGAAATGCCGACGGACAGGGCCGCCTGGTGATCGTCGGCGACCGCCCTGAGCGCCCGGCCGATGCGGGTCTTGTTGAAGAAGATCCCGAGCGCCGTCACCATGATCACCGCGATGACGGCGGCGGCGATGTCGATATGCTGCAGGATGATCAGCCCGCGCTCGCCCATCTCGAACGCGGTCGAACCGGTCGGCAGGCCGAGTTCCTCGGTAATCATCTGTTTCGGCTCGCCGCCGAACACGAACTCGCCGAAGCCGACCAGGAAATAGGTCAGCCCGATGGTCGCCATCAGCAGGATGATTTCGGGCTGGTTGACCAGCGGCCGCATCACCACCCGTTCCACCCCGTAGGCCAGAACCCCCATCACCGCGATGGTCAGGATGAGTGCCAGGAAAGCCGGCACGCCGTTCTCGTGAAGGCCCACCAGCGTCAGTCCGGCGAACACCACCATGATGCCCTGCGCGAAATTGAAGACGCCCGAGGCCTTGAAGATCAGCACGAACCCGAGCGCGATCAGCGCATAGAGGATCCCGGCGACGAAGCCTTCCCACAGAACCTGCAGGAAGAAATCCGGCATGTCGTACATCTGCACGAAGGGATCTATGAAAATGTCGTAGAGCATCACGTTACCCCCTTCGTTAGTGACTGACGCCGAGATAGGCGTCGATGACGGCCTGACTAGCCTGGACCTCTTCCGGCGGACCGTCCGCGATCTTCTTGCCGTAGTCGAGCACGACCACCCGGTCCGAAAGATCCATGACAACGCCCATGTCGTGTTCGATCAGCGCGATCGTCGTCCCGAATTCCTGGTTCACGTCGATGATGAACCGGCTCATGTCTTCTTTTTCTTCCAGGTTCATGCCGGCCATCGGCTCGTCCAGAAGAAGCAGCTCCGGTTCCATGGCGAGCGCCCGGCCGAGTTCGACCCGCTTCTGCAGGCCGTAGGGCAGACGCCCCACCGGGGTCTTGCGGATCGCCTGGATTTCGAGGAAATCGATGATGTCCTCGACCTTCCTGCGGTGTTCGATTTCCTCGCGCTCCGCCGGACCGCGCCACAGCACCTGCCAGAAGAAATTGCGGCGCATCTTCAGGGACCGGCCGGACATGATGTTGTCCAGCGTCGTCATGCCCTTGAACAGCGCCACGTTCTGGAACGTGCGCGCGATGCCCTGGCTGGCTGCCTCGTAAGGCTTCATCTTGCGCCGCTCCCGGCCACGCCAGGTGATGGTGCCTTCCTGGGGATGATAAAAGCCGTTGATGACATTCAGCATCGAGGTCTTGCCGGCACCGTTCGGGCCGATGATCGCCCGGATCTCGCCCTTGCGGATGTCGAAGGAGATGTCGGTGATCGCCTTGACCCCGCCAAAGGCCAGCGACACGTTGTCGACCCTGAGCAGGACCTCGCGCTCGGCGGCCGCATCCGGACCTGCCGGTGTCTGCGCCTTGTCGGCGACAAAAGCATTCATTCGGCGGCCTCCCGTGTGGCCGGGCCGGCATCATGGCGGGCCATGTCGCGGATCTCGACCGTCGCCTCGATCGCGCCCTTGCGGCCGTCCTCGAAGGTCACTTCCGTCTTGACGTATTTTTTGGCCGAACCGTCGTAAAGCGCCTCGATCAGGGGCCCGTAGCGGTCGGCAATGAAGCTGCGGCGCACTTTCTGGGTCCGTGTCAGTTCGCCGTCATCCGCATCAAGTTCCTTGTGCAGGATCAGGAACCGCCTGACCTGGGCACCCGCCATCATCGGCTCGCGCGACAGATCCCGGTTGACCTGATCGACATGGCTTTCGATCATGGCATAGACATCCGGATGCGCGGCCAGTTCCTGATACGAGGCGTAATTGACGTTGTTGCGCTCCGCCCAGGAGCCGACGGCGGTCAGGTCGATGTTGATGAACACCCCGACCCGGTCCCGCTCGTGACCGAAGGCCACCGCCTCCTTGATGTTGGGAAAGAACTTCAGCTTGTTCTCGATATATTTGGGCGCGAACAGGGCCCCGTCGGTCAACTTGCCGACATCCTTGGCCCGGTCGATGATCTTCAGGTGACCGTTGTCGGCGATGATGCCGGCGTCGCCCGTATGCACCCAGCCGTCCGGCGTCTTGGTGCTCGCCGTCGCCTCGTCATTCTTGAAATAGCCGACGAACACGCCAGGCGAGCGGTACATGACCTCGCCGTTTTCGGCGATCTTCAGCTCCACATCCGGCGCCGGTTTGCCGACCGTGTCGCCATGGATCTCGCCGTCAGGCTGCAGGGTGATATAGACGCTGGCTTCCGTCTGGCCGTAGAGCTGTTTCAGGTTGAGGCCGAGCGAACGGTAGAACTGGAAGATCTCCGGCCCGATCGCCTCGCCCGCGGTATAACCGACCTTCATCCGCGTCAGGCCCATGCGGTTCTTCAGCGGGCCGTAGACGCAGAACTCGCCGAGCTTGTAGAGCAGCCGGTCCTTGAGGCCGACCTGTTCGCCATTCAGGATCTTCTCGCCGGCCCTGCGCGCGACATCCATGAAGAAGTCGAACATGGCGCGCTTGGTGCGGCCGGCGTCTTCCATGTTGACCATGATCATGGTCAGCATGGTCTCGAAGACCCGCGGCGGCGCGAAGAAATAAGTCGGCGCGATCTCGCGCCGGTCGACATCGATCGTGTCCATGTTTTCCGGACAGTTGACGCAATAGCCGGCCGTGAAGGCCTGGGCGAGCGAGAACACGTGATCGCCGATCCACGCCATCGGCAGATAGGCGAGCACTTCCTCGGTTTCATTCAGGTTGTCGAACACATTGCCGTTGCGCGCCGAGATCACCAGATTGTCGAAGGACAGCATGACGCCCTTGGGGCGCCCGGTCGTGCCCGAGGTGTAGAGCATCACGGCGATGTCCGCCCCCTTGCCGGACGCGAAACCCTGCTCCCACTCGCCCGCAAGCGAGGCCGACTGGCCCAGCAGTGCCCGTCCCTTGTCCTGGACCGATGCGTAATGGTGAAGGTGGGTGTGGTCGTAGTCCCGCAGGCCCCGCGCCTCGTCATAGATGACGTGTTTGAGTGACGGCACCTCGTCCGACATGGACAGCAGCTTGTCGACCTGCTCCTGGTCCTCGACAACCGCGAAAACCACTTCCGCATGGCCGAGCACATATGCCATTTCCTCGGCCACGCTGTCCGCATACACCGGTACCGGCACCGCCCCGATCGCCTGCGCGGCGACCATCGCCCAATAGAGCTGCGGCCGGTTCGCGCCGACAATGGCGATCTTGTCTCCGGCCTTGAGCCCGAGTGACTGCAATCCGATGGAAAATGCGCGGATTTCCTCCGCCACCTCGGACCAGGTCCAGCTCTGCCAGATCCCGAAATCCTTCTCCCGGAACGCGGTCCGGGACCCGAACACCTGTGCATTGTGCATCAGGATCTTCGGAAAGGTGTCCTCCCCACGCGACGAAGCGCTGGCCGACCCAACCATATGTCGTTTCTTCCCCTTGGAGTTGCCCGCATCCGAAGGAACGCGGACAAGATGCTCCATCTTTGTTCTGGAGGATCGCCCTGGCCACGGTCATGCCGTGACGGCGGATTGATCCTTTGAAGGCGCCCCGGTTTTTCCGGGATCATTCCCTGCCGCCCATGAAACGCCCTGCCGCCGCAAGCTTCAACCGGAAATTTCCGGAAAATGCGCGACAGCCCGCCTCACGACCGACGACAGGAGGCTAGGTCGGCGGATTTGCAGCAGTATGTTTCAATCATGTCGAATTGTTGCAATCGCGCTGCGGCTGCGAAAGGCGGGCAACCGCAGTGCAACGTGGCCGGACAATGCGCGCCGCCGCAGGTCCACGCAAATTTGACGAACACGTATATTTCCGGCAGACATGGTAGAAATTACAAGAACGGTCCGGAAACCAATCCGGATCTTGGGGGCCCCAACTTGATTGCTTTCGGTTTTATCTGAACATGGCGAACGGTACGAAAGACGGCTCCCGCCCGCGCAGCATGCGGTTCCACTCGGCGACAATCGAGAATCCCGCAGTCCAGGCCTCGCTTCAGCCCTGGGTCGAGATGGAATGCGTCCAGTTGTCGGGCGGCTGCAAGGTGGCAATGCTCGACAGACTGGAAATCGGAAACCTGCAGTTCGTCCGGGAGGATCAGGACGTATCCGTCCAGAAGCTGGGTGCGACACCCGCCGATTTCTGTACCCTCTCCATCAGCGCGGAACAGCCGAAAACGCGTTTTTCCGAACACTGCGGCGAGCGGACCGACACGATCTTTTTCCTGCCCGGCAATGCTGAATTCGACGTCCATGTTCCCGGCGGAAGCGGAACCGCCTACATCGGATTCAGCCAGGAGGAATTTCTGATGAGTGCACGCGTGCTCGACCCGGCTTTCTGGGAGCGCCCGCCACTGGGGGTGGCGCCGTTGACCAGCCGCCGGTCCGGTGAATTCAGGACAGTGGTCGACCTGTGTTTAAAAGCCGCGCGCGAAGCGACCGCGCGCGGTGAAACCGGGAACCATGCGCACCTGCGCCGTCATCTGCTGCAAACCGTTCTGGAGATCGCGACAACGACAGAAGATTGCCCTGCGCCGTCATACAACGAGCGTATGCGTGCCTTCCAGGTCGGGCGAGACGCCCGGCGCTTCGTCGACGATCGCCTCGATGAGGACGTGTTGCCGAGCGTCATCGACCTCTGCGAAGTGCTCGGCGTCTCCGAGCGGACGCTGCGCTACGCCTTTCAGGAGTATGTCGGGCTTTCGCCGGTCGCCTATCTCCGCGTATGCCGGCTCAACAAGGTTCGCGCCGTGCTTGCAGCGTCAGATCCGGCGCACACCACGGTCACGCAAGCGGCGATGCGCCACGGTTTCCTCCATCTCGGCCGTTTTTCCGGCGACTACAGGCGGATGTTCGGCGAAACACCGTCGGCAACGCTCGGACGCTGACACGTAGTTGTTGACGGATTGCCGCAGCGTCCTCAATTCGCGCCGTTTTGCCGGAATCGGATAGCTCGCCCCGCGGCTCGTTTCTTAGATAGCTTGATGATTTGAAACCTCGCAAGGGGCTGCGCCCTTGCGCCGAAAGGACGAGCGCTTGACCGAACACGATGCCCCGTCAACAGGTTTGCGCCCGAATGCCGCCGGTGAGCGCATCCACGGCGCATTCGACGGCAATACGGCCGGCATCGAACAGACCGGCAGCGCAGCGGCGCTGACCGCATCTTCAATTTCCGAGGTCGCCGGCATCTCCACCCTTGGCTTGCGGGCTCAAACCCGCTTCGCCATGGCCGGCGACGCCTTTGCCCGTCCGCATGGAGCCGTCGGCGCGCTCCATGCCTTTGGCGACACGGCCCCGCAGACCACCCTCGCCCTTGAAGGTGGCAGTGACTTTGCCGTGACGGGCGCCTCACTCGACCGGGACACCGCCTTCCTGCAAACCGGATTGGCGTTCGATTTCGGAGAAGGCGCCGCTGTATCGCTCGACTACAACGGCCTGATGGGGACCAGCACACAGGACCACGGTCTCAAGGTCGGATTGAAACTGGCGTTCTGAGCCCCCCGATCCGGACAGATGCCCGGATCTCCGTCAGGTCCCCATCCACACCAGTTCCAACCGGATACCGCCCGGCTCGGCAAACATCATGTGTTTTCTCGGGCCCGTACCCATGAATTCCGGCAGGAACTCGACGCGGACCTCCGGGTAGGCGGCCACCTTGTCGGCGAGCTTTAGCAGATCGGCCTCACTGGCGACTTCCAGCGCCAGGTGATGCAGGCCGACGTTCCCGCGGCGGTCGAAGCCGTTGACAGGACGGGCCGTATCGACCTGCCAGAGGGTCAGCCGCATCTGGTCGTCGGTGATCGTGGTGCGCGGGTAGCTCTCGTCCCTTGCAGTCTCACGCCACCCAAGCACATTGACGAAAAACGCCGTGGTCTTGTTCAGGTCCGCGACTGCAAGTCCCAGGTGGTTCAGTCCGAGCGTTTCAGCCATCGATCATCCTCTGTTTTTCACTTGTATCCGGATAGCTCGAGGCTACGCCACGCAGTCCGGCTCGCGCCACCAGCATACTTCCGGCAAGCCCGCCAGCGCCCTCCTCGTGACCAAACAGCTGTACCCCGCGAGCAGCCGGTACATATGAGCGGCTTGCTCCAGTTCGGACCGAAAGCGTACAAAAATGTATATAGTGGCCGAAAAGACTTTTCGCTGGGGATGTGGGGGTGCACGATGAACTTGAAAAAAGGCTTTCTGATCCTGGCCTTCGCCATGGTCGCGGTAATCGCGCTTTTGTATGGAATCGATCCGGTCTGGTTTGCCGGAAACTTCCTGGGCGTCCCCGACCCGGGTGTGAACTTCGCCCACATCCTGAGAGCCGTGATGTGCCTTTATCTGGCGCTCGGGGCTTTTTGGCTCTTCTGCGCCCTCACGGACCGGCACAGGAATGCTGCGATCCTGACGACAATGGTGTTTGCGGGCGGGCTGGTCGCCGGGCGGCTGCTCAGCTTCGCCCTTGATGGCCTGCCTTCGCCTCTCCTGATTTTCTACGCCGCACTGGAATGCGCGATCATTCCATTGGCATGGTGGATTTACAGGCAACCGGACTGAACGCCCGGGGCACGATGCCGACCTGCCCGGGAACCGGAGCCTCCGCCCTCCTGAGCGGCTCACTCGCCAATGGCTGTTATCCGGTCAAGCGCGAAGCGCTGGCGGTAGTCGCTGGGGGTCACATGAAGCAGACGCATGAAGCTTCGGCGCATCCGTTCGTCGTCCCCGAACCCGCACTGGTGAGCAATCTCGCTCACCGGCTGGCTGCTTTCCTCAAGCGACCGGCAAGCCGCTTCGACGCGCAAGCCTTCAACGGCCTTGGCAGGTGTCTGGCCGGTTTGCCGGGTGTATGATCGCGCGAAATTTCGCGGGCTCATGCCGGCTCTTGCAGCAAGTGCCTCGACCCGCAGGTCCCTGTCGAGATTGTCTGCGATCCAGTCATGAAGGCTGTCGAACCGGCCGGTTTCATCCAGCATCTGCCTGTCGAGGGTCGTGCTGAACTGGGATTGACCGCCCGGACGAACCGCGAATGACACCAGTTCGCGCGCCAACGAGAGGCAAGCGTGCCGGCCAAGGTCTTCGGCCACCATGGCCAGGGCCATGTCGATGCCAGCGGTCACGCCCGCAGATGTCCAGATGTTTTCGTCTTTCACGTAGATCGGGTCGGTCTCGACCTGCACGGACGGATGCGCCCGCAAGAGAGCATCGCAGGAGCGCCAGTGTGTCACAGCCCGGCGCCCGTCGAGCAGACCACAGGCAGCCAGCATGAAAGCGCCCGTGCAGACCGATGCGATGCGCGCCGCCTTTTTCGCAAGCCTCAGGACTTCGTCCACGACAAGAGGGTCCAGGGCCGCCGCGCGCGCGCCACTGCCACCAACGATGATCAGCGTATCGATCTGCGCGTCGGCCCAGGACGCCATCGCCGCCGTGGCAATGGAAACCGGCGTATCGGTCCTGATGCACCGGCCGTCCATCGAGACGACCTCAATCCTGTAGACATCACGCTCGGGCTCCGCGACCGCATCCGCGAAAACCTGAAGCGGGCCGGCAAGATCCAGCAGTTTGATATGCGGGAACACCACAAACAGAACTGTGTGGGGAGCGGAGTGTCTCACGGCAGTTTGGCAGTATTCGAGGGCATCTTGTCATTTATGCCAGAAAAGGACCTGTTAGTCTACGCATGTTCCATCTGGTCAAGGGAGAGGAAAATGCTGAAACTGAAGCCCAACTGCGAATGCTGCGACACCGACCTGCCACCGGAAAGCCTGGACGCCCGCGCATGCTCGTTCGAATGCACATTCTGCAGGGATTGCGCGGAAACCCACTTCGACAATCTCTGCCCGAACTGCGGCGGAGAACTGTTGCGCCGCCCGATACGTCCTGTTGAACACCTCGTCAGGAACCCGGCATCGGCCGACCGTTTCCTGAAAGCGCACCCGGAATGCGCGTACCTCCAGACCTGAAGTGAGAAACAAGATGAAATCGATTGGCGCACTCGTTTTTCCGGGTTTCGAGACGTTGGATCTGTTCGGCCCACTCGAATTTTTCGGCTGGTTGCCAAATGAATTCAACATCAGCACGGTCGGCGACACCGCTGGCTACGTCACCTGCAGGAGCGGCCAGCGGGTCGCGGTCGACCACCTTGTCGGTGAAAGCGATGACTATGATCTGCTTCTGGTTCCCGGAGGTCCGGGAACGCCGGTGGAAGAGGTCAACGAAGCCATCAATGACTGGATCCGGGCGGCGTCCGAAAAGGCGGACATTGTCATGAGCGTCTGCACGGGCAGCGCACTTCTGGCGCGCACGGGTGTTCTCGATGGCCGCAAGGCGACAACCAACAAGATGAGATTCAACTGGGCGGTTCCGTTTGGTCCTCGGGTGGACTGGATCGGCAAGGCGCGCTGGGTCGAGGACGGGAAATTTTTCACGTCCTCCGGAGTGTCCGCGGGCATGGACATGAGCCTGGCCGTGATTGCCCGCGTTCTCGACCGGGAAACCGCAAGACACGTTGCAAGATGCGCGGAATACAGCTGGACCGAAGATCCTTCGTCAGACCCGTTCGCGGTTGAACATGAGGTTTCCTAAGCCGGCCCCGGAACGACATCGCTGGTCAGGTCCGCGACCGGCCGGCACCCGGCGCTCACGCCACTTTTGAAACGTCCCGCAAATCCGCCAGCACCTCCGACGCGATCTCGAACGAGCGTATCCGGGCCGCCGGATCGTGGATCATGCCGGTGACCATCAGTTCGTCGGGCCTGTGTTTTTCGATCAGGCCCTGCAGCCTGTCCCGGATCGTGGCGGGAGAGCCGGTCGCCGAGCAGGACAGGGCGTGGTTGACCTGCGCCATCACCGGCGCGGGGATATCGGCCGAAAGATCATCCCTCGGCAGGGGCAGCTTGCCGGGACGGCCGGTGCGCAGGCGGGCGAAGGCGAGGATCTGCGAGGAGCGCAGATAGACAGCCTCTTCGTCGGTCTCTGCCGCGCAGACCCCGGCCGCCATCATGGCATAGGGTTCGGACAGCGTTTCGGAGGGTTTGAACGAGGACCGGTAGATCGCCAGCGCCTCTTCCAGCATGTCCGGCGCGAAATGCGAGGCAAAGGCATAGGGCAGGCCGAGATAGGCGGCGAGCTGCGCGCCATAAAGGCTGGAGCCGAGGATCCAGACCGGCACATGGGTCCCCTCACCCGGAATGGCGCGCACGGAAGTGCCGTCCTGCGTCTCCCCGAAATAGCCGATCAGCTCGGCCACATCCTGCGGGAAACCGTCCTCGGGGGCCATGTGGCGACGCAGCGCCCTGGCGGTTGCCATGTCGGTGCCCGGCGCGCGGCCCAGCCCCAGGTCGATCCGGCCGGGATAAAGCGTCGCCAGCGTCCCGAACTGCTCGGCCACCACCAGCGGCGCATGGTTGGGCAGCATGATCCCGCCCGCGCCGACCCGCATGGTTGCCGTGGCCGCCGCGACATGGCCGATCACGACAGCCGTCGCCGCGCTGGCGATGCCCGGCATGTTGTGATGTTCGGCCAGCCAGTAACGATGATAGCCGGCCTTCTCCGCCGCGCGGGCCAGATCGACCGTGTTGGTCAGCGCGTCGGCGGCGGTCTTGCCTTCCGGCACCGGCGACAGGTCGAGCAGCGAGAAATGTTTCATGAGAAGCTCCTTGCTCCGGAGCTATTCATCCGCAGTGGCCAATGCAAGGGTGGGAGCGGCATTTACTGAAGATTAGACCGGTCTCCGCTCTGGCCAGAGGCGCTGTAATGGGGTCATATCTTCTTGCCCTGCCGCCCTGGAGCCCGCTGCGAATGCTCAAGCTTGACCACATCACCGTGATTGCCCCGACACTCCGTGAAGGAGCCGCCCATGTCCGCGACTGTCTGGCTCTAGACGTGCCGTTCGGAACCCGCCACCACTACATGGGCACCCACAATCACCGGCTTCAGCTCGGCAACGGGGTCTATCTGGAGATAGTCGCGCTCGACCCGGACGGCAAAACACCCGGACGGGCGCGTTGGTTCGGTCTGGACGATCAGGACGCGGTGAGGCAGGACTGGGACGAGGGAAGGCGGCTGCGGGGTTGGGTTGCAGCAACGAATGATCTGCAAGCGATTGTCGCCGCACATGGTACGGTCTTCGGCAACGAGGTTCCCCTGCCGCCGGAAGATCCGGCCTTCGCCTTTGCCATCCCCGGAAACGGTACACTTCCTGCCGACGGCGCCTTGCCTTCGCTGATCGATCACCGCGGCGACCCGACATCGATGGACGACATACCCGAATTGGGCGCACGCCTTCGTACACTCACGCTCGAGCATCCGGACCCCGCCACCATCGAAAAACTGTACCGCATCCTTGCGGTCGATCACCCGCCCAGGATCGTGAAGGGTCGCGAAATCCGCTACCGGGCTCAGATCGATACACCGGCCGGTGCGAAAGAGCTGACCTGATCCGATCCCAGCATTGAACCGTTGACGGTCCCCGCCCTAAGGTTTCGAAAACTCTTCCAGAAACCGGACGATGCCTGGCACGAGATCGTCGTGCAGGGGCAGCGTGCGGTCCGTGTAGGTGACGAAAGGCTGTCCCGCCACATCGGTCTTGAGCATATGTGTGCCGCCGGGCAGATCGAAGCGCCGCGCCTGCGGCAGAGCCTCTTGGAGGAGGTCTGCGTCTTCAGGCCGAACCTGGATGTCCGCGTCCCCCTGAACGATCAGCACGGGGCCGTGCCAGTCCTTTGCGGCAATCGCCGGATCATAGGAAAACAGGTCGATCATGTAGCGCTGCAATCCGGTGGAAAAAAGCGGCCGCAGGATCGGTGTCAACGATGCCGGATCCCGGGTACGGCCTGCTTCCAGATCCGTGACGACGGCCTCGATCTCCGGCAGGAGCGGCGCGTTCGCGGGGTTGGATTCAAACTGCTCCCTCATCAGTTGCCCGATTGGACGTCCCGGCGCGGCCAGCAGTATCAGCCCGCAAAGGGATTCTGGCGCGGCCTGCGCCGCCACCAGCGCGACAAGACCGCCTTCCGAATGACCGGCCAGCCAGACGCAGGGCGCAAGGCCGGACGCCTTGTCGACCCAGCGCCGCGCATCTTCCGCATAAGCCTTGATGGTCACGTCATTCGGATCGGACAAGGCCGACGCACTGCCGAAAAAGCCGCGCTTGTCGATGCGCATGGAGGCCACGCCGTGGCGGGACAGATCTTCGGCGATCATCTTGTAACTGTCTGAGAACAGGCCTAGCGACGCCGAATTGCCGTCCCGGTCCGTCGGCCCCGATCCGGGAATGATGACGACGGCATGATCGGCGCCGTCGACAGCGATCATCTCCGCCTCGAAATGGCCCTGAGGGCCGGGAATATGCACGGATTCCGCGATCGCCGGCAGTGGCAGCAGCAACGGCATCAGACAGAACCACCGCAGGGCGCCGCGGAAAGGTCGCATTGCGCCGGCGGGTTTCCGGCAAAGCCCTCGCAGGAAGCGGAGGTCCGTTCGACGTGCGTTTGCTTCTTTTGGCAAGTCGGCAGGGCCCGAACCGGAAGCGACAACATGCATCCTCCTCACGCCGCCGACCTGTCGATGATGATATGTGCCTCACCGCGCGAGCAGGTCTCGATGCGCGCCTCGACCCTGTAGATGTCGCGCATCAGGTCGGCTGTAATCACGTCCTTGCTGGGACCCGCGGCAACCAGCCTGCCGCCGGCGATCACCAGAGTGCTGGTGCAGTAGCGCAGGGCGTGGTTGAGGTCGTGCAGGGCGATCAGCACGAGCATGTTCTTGCTCAGCGCGAGGTCACGCATGTAGCTCAGCACTTCCACCTGCCGGTAGAGATCCAGCGCCGAGGTCGGCTCGTCCATCAGCAGCACTTCCGGATCCCGCACCAGGGCCTGGGCGATGGAGACGAGCTGGCGCTGACCGCCGGACAACTCGCCGAGATTGCGAAAGGCGATATCGGTGATCTGAAGCGACTGCAGCAGGTGGTCGATGGCCGCCAGCTCATGGTCCTGCACCCGCCAGCCCCCGCCCTGCTTGGCCGCCAGCAGAATGGATTCATAGACCGTCAGCACCGCGTTGGCGCTGGTGTCCTGGGGCATGTAGCGGATGGCGTCCTCGGGAGCAGACCCGGCGCGCTCCAGATGCACCGTTCCGGGACCTTTCAGAAGACCCGCGATCCGCTTGAACAGGGTCGACTTGCCTGCGGCATTCGGTCCGATCACGGCGGTCAGTTCCCCGCCGGCCAGATCCGGTGTCGAAACACCTTCGACGGCCAGTCCGGAGCCGTATTTCGCGCCGAGATCTTCAAGGCGGAGCGCTACCATGAGTTTTTCCTGTCGGCAAAGATCAGTGCGAAGAAGAACGGCACCCCGACCAGGGCCGTGATCACGCCGATGGGCAGAACCGCCCCCGGCAGCAGCATCTTGGAGACCACCGACGTCGCCGACAGCATCAGAGAACCGCACAGGATCGCGGCAGGCAGAAAGAAACGCTGATCCTCGCCGACCAGCATGCGCGCGACATGCGGTCCGACCAGGCCGACGAAACCGATGGTGCCGACGAAGGACACCGGAATGGCCGCCAGCAGGCTGACGCCGATCAGGGTCTTGAGGCGCAGGGAGCGGATGTTGACGCCGAAACTCGCCGCCTTGACATCTCCGAGCCGGAGGGCCGTCAGCGCCCAGGAATGGCGGGCGAAGAACGGCACGCACACGATCAGCACCGCGAAAGTGGCACCGACCTTGGTCCAGGTTGCCTTGGTGAGCGAGCCCATGGTCCAGAAGACCACTGCCGCCAGCGCCTGTTCGGAGGCGAGATATTCAAGCAGCGACAGCAGCGCGTTGAACGTGAACACCAGCGCGATGCCGAGCAGCACGATGGTCTGCACGCTCACGCCCCGGAACGTCGAAAAGGCATAGATGAACAGCGAAGCGGCCATTGCCATGATGAAGGCGTTGATGGGCACCATGTACTGCACGGCGGCCGGAAAGATCGCGACGCCAGCCACCAGCCCCAGCGCGGCACCGAAACCGGCTGCCGCCGAAATGCCGAGCGTGAACGGGCTGGCGAGCGGGTTGGCGAGGATCGTCTGCATCTGCGCGCCGGCCAGCGACAGGCAGCCGCCGACGGACACCGCCATCAGCGCGATCGGCATGCGGATATCCCAGATCACGACCCGCGTCTGCAGCGCAGCCTCCCCCGGAAAGAACAGCGCGCCGAGCACTTCCTTCAGCGGATAGCGCGCCGGCCCGAGCGCAAGATCGACGCAGAAGGTGGTCGCCAGCGCGATCATCAGACCGCAGATCAGCAGCACCCGTCGAAAGGCAAGGGCGCGGTAAAGACCGCGCCCCGTTCCGGCTGCACCCGTGTCAGCCACTTGCATGTCAGCCATCCGTTTTCAGCGACACGAAATAGCCGGGCCGGTAGTCGACCGGCAGGAAACGCTCATGCAGTTCCTGGAAGGTGGCATTCGGGTCCATGTCTTCAAACAGGTCCGGATGCAGCCACTTGGCGATCTGCTGGATCGCGATGAACTGGTAGGGGCTGTTGTAGAACTGGTGCCAGATTGCGTGGACATTGTCGTCCTTGACGGCCTGGATGCCCGTGAAGCCCGGGCGGGTCATCAGGTTGGCCAGTTTCGCGGACGAGACTTCCGGATCCGCACCGCTGCCGACGCCGACCCAGTTGCCGCCCGGAACATAGAGTTCCCAGTTGGCGCCGGTGACAACGACATGGTCGGGATTAGATGCGATGATCTGTTCCGGGTTCACCGTTCCGAACGTGCCCGGAATGATGTCTCCGGCCATGTTCACGCCACCTGCGATTTCGACCATCTTGCCGAAGTTCTCGTTGCCGAAGGACATGCAGCAATCGTCGGAATAGCCGCCGGCCCGCTCAACGAAAACGACCGGGCGCGTCAGGTTGCTCTGCTCCGCCAGCTTGCCGGTGACCTTTTCGATTTCCGCTGCGCGGAACGCGATGAAGTCCTCGGCCTTCTGTTCCTCACCGAAGATCTTGCCGATCAGGCGCATGGACGGCTCGGTGTTTTCCATCGGCTTGTCACGGAAATCGACATAGACGACCGGGATGCCGACTTTCGCCAGCTTCTCGATGTAACCGCCGTCTTCCGTCGCGGCCTTGGCATCGATGTTCAGAATGATCACGTCCGGCTCGAGCGCCACCGCCTGTTCGATATCGAACGTGCCGTTCTTCATGCCGCCGAAGGTCGGCAGATCGGCCATCTGCGGATATTTTTCCAGATACTGGTGGTAGCCGTCATTGTCGGCTTTCTCGAAATCGTCCCGCCAGCCGACGACCCGCTTGAAAGGCGCATCCGTGTCGAGCGCCGCGGTGAAATAGATCTGGCGTCCTTCGCCGAGGATGACCTTTTCAGCCGGCACCTGCACGTCGACACTGCGCCCGGCGATGTCGGTCACGGTCACGGTGTCGGCAGCCATCAGGCCCGTCGGGAATAAAACCGCAGCAGCAAGCGCGGCAGCGGCTATCTGGAACTTGAAATTCACATCAACCTCGGATCGATTGTTAAACTTGAGTTTTATACTCTTGTTTTTTCCTATTTTTGCTGAATATTTGAGTCAACAATTATCTTCTGGAACCATTCCAGCCAAGCCCGTACCGAGTGAAATGGACATGCTGTCGAATTTCGATTTACGCGAGGAAATCAAGGACTACTGGGGCAAGCGGGCCGCAACATTCGACACACAGGCCGGCCACGAAATTTTTTCTGAAAACGAGCGGGTCGCCTGGCAAAAACTGCTGCAGCGTCATCTGGGGGCGGGCGAAGGCCGCACCGCACTCGATCTGGCCTGTGGCACCGGCGTCCTGTCCCATCTCATGGTCGACCTTGGTTTCCAGGTCACCGGGATGGACTGGGCCGACCCGATGCTGGAGCGTGCCCGGGCCAAGGCAGAGAGCCGACAGCGTGCAATCCGCTTCGTCCTCGGCGATGCCGAGCGGACCATGGAACCGGCGGATCACTACGACGCGCTCGTCTGCCGTCATCTGGTCTGGACCCTGGTCGATCCTCCCGCCGCCTTCAGCGAGTGGCACCGGGTGCTGAAACCGGGTGGCCGGCTGTTGATCGTGGACGGCGATTTCGTGAACGCCGGTTTCGTCTCCAGGCTCGCCGCAGGTCTTGCAGCGTTTCTGGAAAAACGCATGCCCGCCGGCCCCGCTACCGGCCCCAAATCCGGTCCTGCGGACATGAGGGAGATCCACCGCAGCATTCTGGCGCGGGTGTATTTTTCCAAAGGTGCCCGGGCAGACGCAGTGGCCCGCCTGCTGCAGGAAGCGGGCTTCTCCGACATTCGCGTCGACACGAACCTGCGCGCCATCCACAGGGCTCAATCCCGTGACTTCTCGTTCCTGAAAGGCCTCGAACGCGCCGCCCAGCACCGCTACGCGATCAGCGCGGCGAAATAGCCCATGCCGGCAGCGGTCGCCCCCGGACGCTCCCTGACCGACCGGCCTGTCTCCATTCGGACTATGCCAAACCAGTTCAGTCCGCTCCGGTTTTGTTCTAGTCTTGCGCGATGGAGGAGACACAGCAGCTCAAGACGCAGCTCGACCTGATGCAGGCCGCGCTCGATCACATCAATCAGGGCTTTTCGGTATTCGACGCCGATCTCCAGCTTATTGCCTGGAACCGCGGCCTGTGGGAAATGCTCGATTTCCCGCAAAAGCTTGCACGCCGCGGCACCCATCTGGAAGCTTTCCTTCGGGTGAATGCCGAGCGCGGCGAATACGGACCCGGCGATATCGAGGGCAAGATCGCCCGCCGGCTGGAACGGGCCAAACTGTTCGAGCCGCATTATTTCGAACGAATTCGCCCCAACGGCCAGGTCATCGCGGTCTCCGGCACGCCCCTGCCCCGGGGCGGCTTCGTCACGACCTATTCCGATGTCACCGTGGACCGGCACCGTCAGGAGAAGCTGGAGCGCACGGTCGAGGAACGCACCCGTGCGCTGCGCCAGTCAGAGGACTGGCTGCGTCTGGTGACCGACAATATTCCCGCGCTGATCGCCTATCTGTCGCCCGGCCCGGTGTTCCGGTTTGCCAACCGCCGCTATGCTGACTGGTTCGGCCAGTCCGTCGCCTCCATCACCGGACGCCCAGCCTCCGAGGTGGTCGGCGCGGATCTCTTCAAGATCCTGGAACCGCATATCGAGCGGGCTTTTCAGGGCAACGCGGTCAGCTATGAATACGAGCGCAAGCGGCCCAACGGCACCAGTGCCTACATGCGTTCGACCCTGATCCCCGACATGACTCAGGATGGCCGCACGCTCGGCATCTTCGTGCTTTCGCTGGACGCCACCGACCAGAAGCAGGCGGAAGCCGCGCTGGTGCAATCCCAACGCATGGATGCGGTTGGCAAGCTGACCGGCGGCCTCGCCCATGACTTCAACAACCTGCTCGCGATCCTGATGGGCAACCTGCTCAGCCTGAGCCGGATGGAGGGAGCGGTGGCCAAGGACACGCTGGACGGCAAGCTGTCGCCGATGCTGGAAGCGACCAAACGCGGCTCGGACCTCATTCAGCGGCTGCTGGCGTTCAGCCGCGGCAAGGCGATCGATCCGCAGACCGTGGCACTTGCTGATGTGATCGCCAGTGCGGGCAGGCTGCTGGAGGGGTCCCTGCCGTCCTCGATCGAGCTGAAGCTGAGCGCAGCGGACACGGACATCGCCGCCTGCATCGACCCGACCCAGATGGAGACCGCGCTCATAAATCTGGCGTTCAACGCCCGCGACGCGATGCCGGAAGGCGGCGTGCTGACGATGTCGCTGGACCAGACCGTGCTGCTGCCGCAGGACGCGGACGATCTGGGAACAGCCCCCGGCGCCTATGCCCGCATCACTGTCGGCGACACCGGCAGCGGCATGGACGAGGACACCCGGCTGAAAGTGTTCGAGCCATTCTTCACAACCAAGAATTTCGGCACGGGCAGTGGCCTGGGCCTGTCGATGGTCTACGGTTTCATCCGCCAGTCCGGTGGCGCGATCCAGGTCAGCAGCGCGCTCGGGGTCGGCACTTACCTGACGCTTCATCTGCCGCTTGTCCGGCGCGCGGCTCCGGCGGCAACCGGGTCGGAGGCAGGAACAGCCGCGACGGTCAAACGCGGCCGGGGCGAGCTTCTGCTTCTGGTCGAGGACGATCCCGATGTCGCCAGCACGGTCACCGACCAGTTGCAGAACCTCGGCTACAGCGTGCTTCAGGCCGAAAGCGCCGACGATGCCCGCGCGCTCGCCCTGGACTTGCCGGACCTGCGCGGCGTCCTGAGCGACATCATCATGCCCGGCCAGGTCAACGGCCTGGCACTGGCCCGCGAGATCCGGCGCAAACGGACCGATCTCGGCATCGCCCTCATGTCCGGCTATGCCGACTGGTCGGCGCTCGCCGGCCAGGACAGCACGTGTGAATTTCCTGTCTTGGCGAAACCCTTCGCGGATGATCAACTTGCAGACACCCTGCAGCGCATTCTCGCAACGAAAAGGTAACAACGATCTTGCGGACACGTCTCGCGACAGCAGCAAAACGCACCGTCTTCATCGTCGACGATGAGCCGGAGATCGGCAATCTGCTGCTCGATGCCATGCTGCAGTTCGACATGGCGGGCAAGGTGTTTTCGACCGCCGCGCAGATGCTGACGGCGCTCGACCTCGAAGACCCCGACGCCTGCATTGTCGATCTCGGATTGCCCGATATGGAAGGCATGGCCCTCATCAACGAGATCCGGCGCCGGTCTTCGGTTCCGATCATCGTGCTCTCCGCCCGGGGCCATTCGACGGACCGGGTGATGGGGCTGGAACTGGGGGCCGACGACTATGTGGTCAAGCCGTTCGATCCGCGCGAGGTCGTCGCCCGGATCCGCTCCATCCTGCGCCGCTCGGCTGACCCGTCGCCACCGCAGGCCCGCGTGGAAATGGCCCGTTTCGAGGGCTGGTGCTATCAGCCGTGTTCCCACTGTCTGACCTCTCCGGAAGGTGAGGAAACGTTCCTTTCCACGGGCGAGGCGACGCTGCTGGAAGCGCTCCTGCGCGCCCCCAAGAGGGTTCTGACCCGGGACTACCTGCTGGAACACGGCGGCCGGGATGAAAGTCTCGACCGGTCGATCGACGTGCGTATCTCGCGCATCCGCAAGAAGCTCAACCGCAAGAACGAGCCGGCCCATATCCGCACCATCTACGGCTCCGGCTACATGCTCGCCTGCGAGGTGAAGTGGAGCTGACAAGACTCTGCAGCAGTCCCCCACACGCCCGCCCTCCCTGAGGCGGTCTTCAGGCAAAAGGCCTCCCACCCCCAGTGGGCCTTCCCCGACTTGATCGGGGGTCCAACCCACGTCGCACCCCGCACAAGGTTCGATCAGGCCCACCGGCAGCAACCGCACCGACCATTCCGGCCGCTCTGCAAACGATTGGACCCCCGGTCGCGCTGCGCTTGCCGGGGGAGGCCTGAGGGGTGGGCAGCCATTGTGCTGCGTCTGGAAGGAGTGTCCTCAAGGGGAACTCGGCTGGAGTGGCGCTCAAGCTCTTGGTCCGCTTGGCAGATGGATGATCGGCGTAAGGGGGGTTGTCTTCCGGTCCTCGGTCCGGCGGTCTTCGCTGCCGTCGGGGAGAAACCGACGCTCACCGCGGGAGGATGACCGCGTGCCGGTCCGCACGCAGAAACGGGAGGATCGCTCCTCCCGTTTTCATCCCCGTTCTCGGCCATGTTCTCGGCCATGTTCTCGGCCATATTCTCGGCCATATTCTCGGCCGACACCGTCAGAAACTCAAGCTGACATCCCTGTGCCCGGACAGGCAGCCGGCCACGTCCAGTGCCAGATCGTCCGGCAGGCGGTCTTGTGCGCGCAGGCCGATCGTGGTGCCGACGGCAGCGTCATAGGCTTCAAGCTGCGGCAGGATTTCTTCCGCGGCCCGCTGACGCCAGACAAGATCGGCCTCGAGCGCGGCGATCGACTTGTCGATCTCCGCAAGCGCCTCCTGCGCATCCGGCTTCCGGCTGCGCATGATCTTGCGCGCGTCCGACAATCCCTTGCGGATGTCACCGGTGCCCTCGGCACTGCCGATTGTGGAGCGCATTTCGGCGATGGCATCGACCGCCGCCTCCGGCTCCAGTTGAAGCACCTGTTCCTTCAGCGCTTCGAGTTGCGGCCCGAACTGAGCGACGATGTCCGCATCGGCCAGGACGGCCTTCAGCTCGATGACTGGTTCATAGGCCTGATCGACGGTCCGGCGATAAGTCAGTCGGGCCGTGTTCTCGGCCTTCTGGATCTTGGAGAACGTCTGGTAGGTGTCCTCCCAGCTCTCCGGGATCTGCGCCAGGATCGCATCGTGCTCGACGTTCAGCTCTTCGATGCGCGCCTGCGCGCGCGCGCCCTGTTCCGCCGTATAGACCGCATTGTCACCGGAGCGCTGAACGATCACCTTCAGTTCCTCGATCCGTTCGTCGATCCGCCGGGCATCCCGTTCCAGCGCCCTGACGCGCACATGAACCGGCCTGTAGTCGCCCGCAGCCGCCGCCACCTGGGCCTCGGCTTCCGTGATCGCCTGCATCAGCGGCAGCGCTTCGCGGGCCTTTTCGAACCCTTCGGACATGTCGTCCCTCAGATCCTCCGGCAGATAACTCATGTCGATGGCTTCCGCCGTCCCGACGGCGGAGAGAATACCGTCGCCATTCGCCTGGAATTGCTCGTTGACGAGTTTTTCCATGCAGTATTGCAGGCGCGGATTTTTCGGCGGCGGTGCGGTTTCCGACAGCAGCGAGGACCGGTTCGGCAGGTAGTTCACCAGCTGCGGATAAAGACCGACGATCCCCAGTGCCACAAGCTGCAGGCAGATGAAGGCGATCACACCCTTGTACATGTCCAGCGTCTTGACCACAGCCGGCGCCACGCCGCGCAGGTAGAACAGCGCGAACCCGAAGGGCGGGGTCAGGAACGAGGTCTGGATGTTGAGACCGATCATCACGCCGAGCCAGACCGCAGTGACGTTGGCCGACGGATCCGCCAGCAGGATCGGCGCCACGATCGGCACCACCACCACGGCGATCTCGATGAAATCGAGGAAAAAGCCGAGGATGAAGATCACCAGCATGACGATCAGGAACTGGGCCCAGAACCCGCCGGGAAGCCCCTGAAGGAAGTCCTTCACCAGGTCCTCGCCGCCGAACGCCCGGAAGGCGGATGTCAGCATGGCGGCACCGAGCAGGATGATAAACACCAGCGACGTGGTCTTGGCGGTTTCCACCATGACGCCGCGCAGGGTGTTTTCCAGTTTCAGCGTCCGCCAGCCGGACCAGAAGATCGCGACCACCAGCAGCGAGACGGCGATCAGCGCCAGCACCAGCGCGAGCAGATCGTCGCTGGTCTGGATCAGCTTGATGTTGACCGCGCCGAGAAAACTGATGATCACGGCCAGGCCCAGCAGCGCCAGAATGACGATGATCGCAGGCGTATAGGCGCCCCGTTTGCCGTCCCGCAGCCGGTATCCGGCCATCACCATGGCACCGACAGCACCGATCGCGCCGGCCTGGTTGACGGTGGCGACGCCGGCGATGATCGAGCCGAGCACGAGAAAGATCAGCGCCAGCGGCGGCACCAGGGTGAGAACGACCTTGACCGCAAACTGGCGTGTGAACGTACCTTCCTGGGGTACCGCCGGAGCCGACTTCGGGTTGAGCAGCGCGAAGCCGAGGATGAACAGCATGTACAGTCCGACCAGAACCAGGCCGGGCAGGAACGCCCCCAGGAACATTTCGCCGGCGCTTGTCGAGACCACTGAAAAGTCCGACGGCATGGACAGTTCGCCGGTGCTCGACTTGAACAGCGCCTGGCGCAGGGAGCCCGCCTGATCGACCGCGCTGGCCAGCTGATCAGCCAGAATGATAAGGACGATGGACGGCGGAATGATCTGGCCGAGCGTGCCCGAAGCCGCAATCGTTCCCGTCGCCAGGGGCACCGAATAGTTGTTGCGCAGCATGGCCGGCAGGGAAATCAGTCCCATGGCCACAACGGTGGCGCCGACGATACCCGTGGTCGCGGCCAGCAATGCGCCCACGAAAACGACCGAGATCCCGAGACCGCCCGGAACCGGGCCGAACAGCCGCGCCATTGTCACCAGCAGGTCTTCGGCGATCTTGGAGCGCTGCAGCATGATACCCATGAAGACGAACAGCGGGATCGCGATCAGCGTATCGCGTTCGGCCTCCCAGTAGATGCCGCGAAAGTTGGTCACCCCGGCACTGAGCCATTGGCCCGGCCCGCCATGGGAAAAATAAGCGCCCGCGTCCCCCGCGAACAGGTACCCCGATCCGGCGGCGATGCCGATGGTCAGGATGGCCGATCCCGGCAGGGCGAAGGCGACCGGGAACCCTGAGCCCAGCGCGAACGCCATCAGGACAACAAGGAGAAGAAGGAAGAAAAGTTCCATATCGGACGGTCTCGTCAGGCGCTAAAGTCTGGCGCTATTGAACAGAATGGTTTTCGTGATCCCGGCCGCCCGGTTCACCGACAATGTCGGCGATTGCGTCCAGGAAATAGGCCACGAACTGAACCATCATGGAAACGGCGAACACGCCGAGGAAACCCGCCATCAGATACTTCACGTACAGACCGAAACCGGCTTGCGTGACTTCATAGGTCAGGATGGGACTGTTGATGATGTTCTGTTTGCCGCCCATGCCGATGACCAGGATGACCGTGCACAGGCTCATCCCGAGAACCACCGATCCGATGGCGTTGATATAGCCCTTGGTGCGGGTCGTCAGGGCTGCGTAGAAAACATCGACCCGCACATGTCCCTCTTCCAGAAGCGTATACGCGCTGGCGAACAGGAACAGCGCCGCGTACCAGAACCTGACAAGATCCGCCAGGAAGGCCTGCTCGTAGGAAAACACGAACCGGCCGATCACGATCAGCAGTTCGGCGACGACGACCAGAAGCGCCAGCCAGGTGAACCCGAGCGTGCGGGTGAAGGCGGCGATGATCACCGACAGTCCGATGAGCGGCATGTGTACATAGGCGCCGCGGAACCTGGATTTGCCCAGGTCGTCGGCGAGATCCTGACCGGTCAGCAGGGGCAGCAGGTCCTCGATGCGCAGAAACGAGATCACGCTGTCCACGAAGCCGACAATCAGAACGGCAAAGAACGCCGCACGGATCAGAAAGGCATTGATGGAACAGATACGGGCGCTGTCCTGGCGCAGTGTCCGGCTGTTTTTCAGCACATAGGCCACGGCACCCAGCACAAGCGCGCCATAGACCGCCAGTTGCAGCCACGACCAGAGCAGCGGCAGCGATCCGTTCGCCGCGCCCCCGTAGATCGGCGCAATGCCCGGAAGGTCCTGCCAGTAGGTCAGATAATTGTTGATCAAAAACGCCGTCATGATGGCCAATACGATCCAGCCGAACAGGCGTGAGATGCGGGCGCTTTCCGGCGAAGGCGTTTCACCGGATTTCATGACAGGCGAGCCGTCTTGAACCATGTCCAAGGCCGTCATCGTCGCTGTGCCTTTTTAACTTTGTCTATGAAAGAGGGACGGGATTTCTCCCGCCCCTTTAACTGCTTTCCGATTATTCCGGAATTCCGAGATAACGGTTGCGCTTGTTGCTGTAGGCCACATCGGAAATCGCCATCCAGCTGCCTATTTCCTGACGCGCGTTGATCACGCTTTCGAAGATCTTCTTGGACAGCGGGGAGTGATCCATCGCTTCTTCGAGAACTTCCTGCGCAGCTTCACCGAAGCTGTCGTAGATCTCGTCCGAGAACTCGCGCAGTTCAACGCCGTGCTCTTCGATGAGACGCTTGAGGTAGACACCGTTGTTGGCGTTGGTTTCCGCCATCGTCAGTGCGTTCTCTTCGTTGGCAGCAGCCTTGATGATTTCCTGATCGACCTTGTCCAGGCCGTCCCAGAACGCCTTGTTCATGCCGATCGCCAGCTGAGCACCCGGCTCATGCATGCCCGGGTAGTAGTAGTACTTGGCCGCTTCGTAGAACTTCATGAAGAAGTCGTTGAAGGGACCAACCCACTCGGTGGCATCGATGGCGCCGGAAACGAGGTTTTCGTAGATCTGGCCGCCCGGCAGGGACACAGGAGACGCGCCCAGTTTCGCCATGACGTCGCCGCCCTGGCCCGGAATACGCATCTTCAGACCCTTGAGGTCGTCGGCGGTCTCGATTTCCTTGTTGAACCAGCCGCCCATCTGGACGCCCGTGTTGCCCATGGCAAGGTTCTTCAGGCCGAATTCACCGGCCAGCTCGTCCCACAGTTCCTGGCCGCCGCCGAACTTGGTCCAGGCGTCCATTTCCGTGTAGGTCAGACCGAACGGAACAGCCGTGAAGGCGGCCCAGCCCGGATGTTTGCCCTTCCAGTAGTAGTCAGCGCCGATATAGGCCTGCGCGTTACCGGATGCGACTTCGTCGAAGGAGTCAAAGGCGCCAACGCGTTCGCCGGCGGCGAAATACTGAACGTTGAGACGGCCTTCCGTCAGCTCTGCGATGCGCGCTGCAAGACGCTGCGCGGGCACACCGAGACCCGGGAAATCCCGCGGCCAGGTGGACACGATGACCATTTCCTTGACGCCCTGCGCGATGGCCGGAGCGGCGAGCGCGGAACCTGCAGCAATACCGCCAGCGCCAAGGCCGGCTTTTTTGATAAACGAACGACGATCCATTAGTTTCCTCCCTAAACGGACCAAATGGCGGACCGGAAACACACTTGCACCGATCCCGGCGTATGTCTAGTTGACCGGAAGGGGCCTGCGCTATTCGTGGTTCTGCGCACCCTCTCGGTAATACTACTGAGATCTGCGCAACAGATCTCCGGTGCATGCACCGCTTGCGCAACAAGAGGGCGAAACAGGTGACGTTCAAGACCAAATTGCTGCTGATCACGATCCTGCCGTTGATCGCGGTCTCCCTGCTGATCGGCGGTGCGACCTACTACCAGTCCCGCGAACTCATCAACGCCGAGACACGGTCGGTCGAACAACGCATTCTGGCCGCCAAGCGCCAGGAAATCCGCAACTACGTCGACCTGGCCCTGACCTCGATCCAGCAAATCTACGCCGACGAGCCCGGCGGGACAGAGAGCGCCAAGGAAAAGGTCAGGGAAATCCTGCACAACCTCACATTCGACTATGACGGCTATTTCTTCGTCTACACGCTCGACGGCACCAACGTCGTCCATCCGAAACTGCCGCATCTGGTCGGCGGCAACTGGTGGGACCTGCAGGACGACAACGGCGATTACGTGATCCGCAACCTGATCAGCCAGGCCACCGGCGGCGGCGGCTTTCATCATTATGTCTGGCACAAGCCGTCGACAGGCACGGTCGAGGAAAAGCTGGGCTACGCGATCCTGCTCGACAAATGGAACTGGATGCTCGGCACGGGTCTCTATACGGACGACATCGCCAAGGAGGTTGCCGCCATCCGGGCCGAATTCACCCGCAGCATCCGCCAGACCCTGTTCGTGATCTTCATGATCACGCTGGCGACGATCATCATCGCCGGATCGCTGATCGCCGGCGTGCGCTTTTCCGAACAACGCTTTGCCGACAGCAAGCTGAAGGAACTGACCAACCGGATCTTTCAGGTCCAGGAACAGGAGCGCAAGCGTGTCTCGACGGAGCTCCACGACAGCATTTCCCAGTTGCTGGTATCGGTCCGCTATGGTGTGGAACTGATCCACAGCGAGGCCAACCGCGACCCCGGCCTGCAGGGGCACGCGGCCAAGTGCCTGCAGACCCTGGACGGAACGATTGCCGAAGTCCGGCGGATTTCCCGGGATCTGAGGCCCAGCGTCCTGGATGACATGGGCCTGTCAGCGGCCCTCGGCAGTCTCGGCAAGGAATTCCAGAACCAGTCGGGCATCACGGTCAATGTCACCGCCGAGCAATGCCACAGCCGTCTGCCCGAGGGCGCCAAGACAGCGCTCTACCGGGTGGTGCAGGAATGCATGACCAACGTTGCCCGTCATGCCCGGGCCAGCGAGGTCACGATCAGCCTGAAGGTCGGTCTCCAGAACCTCGTTCTGTGCGTCGAGGACAACGGTGTCGGCCTGCCGCGCCCGCTGCCCAAATCCGGCGGCCTCGGCTTCCGCAACATGCGCGAGCGCATCGAGACCTACGGCGGCAAGCTGACCCTGAGCCGGCGTGGCCCGGGAGGCACCAAGATCAAGGTTCAGATGCCGCTCGACAACGTCTCGGCAAAGGCGGCATGATGGTGGCCATGACAATGCATTCCCCTTTGTCCGGAACCGTCACCCGCCCCATCCGGGTGCTGCTCGCGGACGACCACGAACTGGTACGGGACGGGATCCGCGCGCGGCTTCTGAAGATCCCCGAACTGGAAGTCGTCGGCGAAGCGACCAACGGCCGGGACGCGCTCGACCTCGCGGCCGAGCTGCGGCCGGACGTGTTGCTGATGGATGTCTCCATGCCGGTGATGAACGGCCTGGAAGCCGCGACCCGGATGCGCGAGTCCCTGCCCCAGGTGGCGGTCCTGATCCTGTCGGTCTACGACAACCCGGAATATGTTCGCGGTGTCGTCCAGGCCGGCGCGCGCGGCTACATCCTGAAGGACATTTCGGCCGCGGAAATGATCACGGCCATCACCAGTGTCGCCAATGGCGGCTATTATTTTTCCTCCGCGGTCGGGCCGACCCTCGTGGGTGCCGGCACGTCGGCGCCGGTGGCGGACCCTTACGGGCTGACCGACAGGGAGCGCCAGGTGCTGACCGCGATCGCGAAGGGACAGCCGAACAAGGAAGTCGCCAAGGAACTCGGCATCTCCGTGCGCACGGTGGAATCGCACCGGCTGAACCTGCGCGAAAAGGTCGGCAACAAGAATGCGGCGCAGCTCTACAAGGTGGCGCAGGATCTGGGATTGCTGGACTGACCGGTCTTCCGCTACACCTGAGCTTCAAGTCCTCCGACCGGAACCGATTTTCTCTCTTGCGCAGGCTCTGACATGACCAAACCGCTCGTCCTGGTAACCGCAGACGTGAAAGCCTTTGAAGGTTACAACTGGCACGCCGCGACATCGACCTATCTTCAGGCCGTCGTCAGCGGATCGGATGCCATTCCGATGATCCTGCCGTCACTGGGGGCCGAACTGGACCTTGACGCGGTCCTCGATCAGGTCGACGGCGTGCTCGCCACCGGTTCGCGCTCCAACGTCAATCCGCAATTCTATGGCGAAGACCCGACGGAAGAAAACGGGCCGTATGATCCGGACCGCGATTCAACCACCCTGCCGCTTCTCAAGCGGGCCGTGGAGCGTGGCGTTCCGGTGTTTGCGATCTGCCGGGGCATGCAGGAGCTGAACGTCGCCCTGGGCGGCACCCTCCTGACGGAAATCCAGGCGCTGGAGGGCCGCAACGATCATCGTGCGCCCACATCTGACAGGCAGGAGGAGCGTTTCCGCATTGCCCACCCTGTGGAGGCCAGGTCCGGCGGCTGCCTGGCGGACGTTCTGGGTGTGGACGCCTTCGACGTCAACTCGCTGCACCGTCAGGCCGTCGGCGCCCTGGGTGCGGGGCTGGTTGTCGAGGCCCGTGCGGAAGACGGCACGATCGAAGCCGTGTCCCTGAAAGACAGTCCGGGCTACATGCTCGCCACCCAGTGGCATCCCGAATACTGGGTAACCACGGATGGGCCCTCGAAGAAACTGTTCAAGGCCTTCGGCGATGCCGCCCGTGCCTACCGTGAAAAACGTCTGGGGCTGTGAAACCGGGCTGAAGCACGGGGGTATTACCCCCAGCCGACCGCCGCGATCAGCAAGGTCAGGCCCAGGAGAAAGACGACCGCCGCGCCGACGATCTCGATTGTTCGGTGGATCCGCACGGACATGGCGCTGCCTTCGCCGAAGAGACGGACCGCCAGGTCCTTCGCCCCGACCGCAAGTCCGGCCAGCAGCGACACGGTGATACCGGTCCCGACCGCCATGGCGAGCGTCGAGGCGATGCCCGCGGCGATCATGCCTTGCGACAGGGCGAACACCAGCACAACCAGCGCGCCGGTACACGGGCGCAGGCCCACCGCCAGAATGATGGAAAGCGCGCGCGTCACCGTGATCTTGCCCTGGATCATGTCCGGTGTCGGCGCATGGGCATGACCGCAGGACGAACACACGCCGTCCGCGCCGATGTCGTGATGATGGTGCCCGTGTGAATGCCCCCCATGATGGTGGGAGTGGTCGTGGTGGTGATCATGGTGCGAATGACCATGACCTGCTCCGGCCAGCGCCAGCGCGCCGTCGGCGGAGGAGACGGAGAAACGGACCAGGACGGGCCGGATGGCCTTCTGCCACAAGAGCCAGGCGCCAAGACCGGTGATCAGCACATAGGACCCGATTTCAAACCAGTGCGCGGTGTCCGTGATGGCGATGCTGGTCAGATTGAACACGACCGCGAGCCCCCCCACCAGAACGATGGCGGTCAATGCCTGCGCGAACGCGGATGCAAACGACAGAACGACGCCCTTGCGGAGTGTTTCGTTGTTGGCGACGACATAGGACGTGATGATCGCCTTGCCGTGGCCGGGACCGGCCGCATGAAAAATCCCGTAGGCGAAGGACAAGCCCATCAGCAGCCATCCGGCATTCGGGTTGCTCCGGAATGAACGCAGGCTGGCGACCAGTGCCTGGTAGAACTCCCGCTGCTTGACGGCGATCGTGCCGAAGATGGCATCGAGAAATCCGACCTGAACCTCGGGATTTTCCAGTCCGTCGATCACCGCGACATCCTGTTGTGCCGTTTCGGTGACGGCTTTCACCCGGTTCTGATCGGGGCCCGACGCCTCGGGCAGCGCCTGGCCGGCAGCCGCCACAGCGGCAGGCGCACCACAGGTCACGATCATCTGGTTGATCTGCGAGGCCGCCGCCGATTGCAGCTCAGGCGGCAGATCGCGCTGGTCCGGACCGATCTGGGCCAGCGCATAGGCGGTCGCGTCGTCCAGAGGCGGCGGCTCCCGGCGCGCCACATGGCAGCTTGACGGCGCGTTCACGGTCCCGATGGCCTCGTCTTCCTGGCCAAACCGGAAGTCGACGTAATAGGTCGGATCGTAGACGTCCAGGGTAATCGCCTGCTGCGTGTCGCTCGCCTCCTTGAACGGCAGTGTGAAATGCAGTTCGAGCAGCTTGACGTCGTCCGGCATGGCGCCGCCGTTCATCTGGACGTCTTCCTGCATGGCCTCGAAGTCCTCGGGCTTCATGACCCAATAGTCCTTGAGCGGTACGGTGGCGACCTCGAGCCAGTAGTCGGTCGGTTCGCCGAAATCGAATTCGACGCGCGCGTTGTCGCCGAAGGTGAAAAAGCCGAAGTCCGCCATGCTCTCGACATTGACCTTGGCCAGTTCGCTCAGCTCCGCGCGCGAATAGACACCGTCGTTGTCTGTGTCGAAGCCCTGAATCGCGAAAGCCGAAAAGGCATCGTCGAACCGGAACACGTGATTGACCGCCACCGCTTTCCCGGCGCTGTCGAACACCAGTTTCGATCGCGCCTCCACAAACACATGGGGATGGGCGTAAACACCCGTCAGCGACGCCAGCAGGAGCACAAGTCCCAGGCAAAGCCGGAAGCCGGTTCCCAAACAGGTTCCGCACGTAGAGGCAACGAAAGTCCGCACGATCCATCCCGCCAGATTCAAGTGTCAGATGTAATATGTTTACATGGCATGTCCGTTCTCCCTTGACCAGAGAAGACGGCAGGAAGATGACCGGCCTACAGTGCAGTGCAAAAATTGGATCGGAAAAATTTTCACAAAGATGATCCACATATGGATCAAAACAATCACATGCCAGAGTGAAATCAGAAGAAAAAAGACAACATTCCTATCCACAGGGCTAAAATATTCCCAGCAACAACGACCTTACAGAGCCAGACATGAACGCTTTGCATACATCCATCCACCACAGCACCGTGTTCGACCACCCGGAAATGAGCGGCCATGAGGACGTTGTCTTCGTGCACGACAGGACCACCGGCCTGCGCGCGATCATCGCGGTCCATGACACCACCCTCGGCCCCGCTCTGGGCGGCTGCCGCGTCTGGCCCTATGAGCACCCGGGCGACGCCCTGACCGACGCCCTGCGCCTCTCCCGTGGCATGACCTACAAGAATGCACTGGCCGGACTCGATCTTGGCGGCGGCAAGGCGGTGATCATCGCTGACCCGCGCAAGGACAAGACGCCGGCACTGATGGAGGCCTTCGGTCGCCACGTGGAGCGCCTGTCGGGCACCTATATCACTGCGGAGGATGTCGGTGTGACAACCGGTGACATGGAAGCGGTGGCACGCCAGACCGATCACGTGCGCGGCACCAGCGCCACCGGCCTTGGCGACCCCTCCCCCTATACCGCCCTGGGTGTGTTCGAAGGCATCAAGGCGTCCGCGCGGCACGTCTTCGGCAGCCCCGACCTCGACGGCAGAACGGTTTCTGTCCAGGGGCTGGGCCATGTCGGCTACGACGTTGCCCGGCGGCTCCACGAAGCAGGAGCCAGGCTCATCGTGTCGGATATTCACGTGCCCGCTGTCCTCAGGGCCGTCGACGCCTTCGGCGCAGCCGCGGTCGACCCCGCCGAAGCGCATATGGTCGAGGCTGACATTTTCGCGCCTTGCGCCCTCGGCGCCGGCCTGAACGCCAGAACCATCCCCCATATCCGGGCCCGGATCGTGGCCGGCGCAGCCAACAACCAGCTTCAGACACCGGCAGACGGGCATGCCCTGCGCAAACGCGGAATTCTCTACGCGCCGGACTACGTGATCAATGCCGGAGGGGTGATTTCCATCGCGCTGGCCACACCGGGTGGCGACGACACGGAGGTACGGCAAAAGACGCTCTCGATCGGCGAGACCCTGTCGGCCATCTTCGCCCGCTCCGCCAGAGAGGAAACAACGCCTGAACGGATTGCCGATGCCATGGCCGAAGAGCGGCTCGCCGGAGCAGCCAGGGCCTGAGGCCCGTTCCGCCGCAGGAAGCGGCGGGAACGCCGCCCGCTCCCCGCAGGTATCAGGAGAGTTCGCGCTCGTTCGCGGACTTGAACATCAGGCGCACCAGGGCCTTGGCATCCTCCACAGCCGCCTCGCCCAACTCGGCGTAGCAGGCGGTAACGCCTTCATGGAGCATATAGAGGGTTGCCGCAAACCGGTCCTGGCCGCTCAATGCGCCGAAAAAACCGAGCAGCTCCTTCTTGTGGCGTCTGACCATGGACTCGATGTCGGTGCTGTCGGGATTGGCTGACATAGCCTGCCTGAACAGGCATTCCTTGCCTTCGGTCAGGCTCATCCAGCCACCAAGCTTGTCGAAAAGCTGTTCGGCCGCCGCGAGCCCCGGCTCGACAGTGCCGCTGCGGACATAGTCCAGATAGCGGCGGTGACGGTATTCAAGCGCGCCCAGGATCATGGCTTCCCGCGATGGAAAATGACGGTAGAGCGTGCGCATGCTGACACCGGCCCCGGCCCGCAGCTCGGGCACGCTCGGCTCCGCAAATCCCCTGTTCCAGAAAACCTGTTCCAGTCGGGCGGCGATTTGTTCCTGAGGCTCTTTCATCGCTGACATGTTGGGCTCCGGGCTTCCCCATTCAAGTCGTGGTGTCGCCGGACAAACGTGCCGCATTCACGGTCACCGTTTGGCAGGCCACGAACCATTTGATCGGCCCCGAAGCCGCAACGACCATTGAGACCGCTGACACATGCGCCGGAATTCCGGTCCAGGCCGCCTGGCATCCGGCACTCGCCCCCCCGTCACGGACAGGACTTTCTCGCAAAAGTCTCGACGAGAAAATCGACGAAGGCGCGGACCTTTGCACTGAGATGCCGCCTGTGCGGATAGACCGCGTATATGCCGCGCATAGGCTCCTCATAGTCCTCAAGCAGCGTGACCAGCCTTCCTGAAGCGATGTCTTCGGAGACAAAGAACAACGGTGTCCTGAGAAAGCCCAGGCCACACAGGGCCGCTTCCCGGGCACCTGCCGCGCTGTTGATTTCCAGCGGCCCCTTGACCACCACGGAACTCCGCTGGCCGTTTTCCTCGAAAGCCCAGTTCTGCTTGTAGCGGTAATTGGTATCGATCAGGCAGGGGCGGGTAGCAAGGTCGGAGGGGACCTTGGGCACCCCGTATTTCTCGATCGTTTGCGGACTGGCGCAGACCACAGTGCGGAAAGGCGCGATCTTGCGGGCAATCAGGCTGGAATCGTCCAGTTGCGTGACCCGGACCGCAAGATCGAAGCCTTCCTCGACCAGATCGACGAACCGGTCTTCAAGACGCAGGTCGAGGTTGATCTCCGGATGCCGGACAAGGAAGTCCATCATCGCCCTGTTGAGCAGCATATCCCCCATGGACCGGGGAGCGGAGATCCGCAGGCGGCCGCGCACTTCCTCGTGCGAGGACTGCACGGACGCCTGCAGATCATCGATTCGCTGCAGGATTTCCGCCGCTTCCTTGTAGTAGGCTTCGCCGACTTCCGTCATCGAGATCTGGCGCGTGGTCCGGTTCAACAGCCGGACACCGAGCTCGTCTTCCAGCTCGCCGACATATTTCGAGACCAGCGCCTTCGACCGGCCCATTTCCCGGGCTGCAGCAGAGAACCCGTTTGCGTCGACAACTTGAATGAAGCAGCGCATCCGCGTGATTGCGTCCATCCGGCATCCTTCCAGTGACCAGGTCTCCGATGACCCGTGTACGCCATGCCCCCGATGGGCTTAAAACCTGTTCCGGCCCAGCGCAGCGCCGGGAAAAAGGGCGTGCCGGCGGCCGGAAATGCCGGGTCAGCCGTGCCGCGGTCTGCGCCGGCGCCCGAAACGGCCAAAACCGATCAGGATGCGCATGACCAGGTACCCGGCAAACGCACCGGCACCGGCACTGGTGAACCCGGCAACCGTCACCGGGACGGCCGGTTCGTAGTCCTCGGCCGTCGCCTGGGCCAGTTGCGGATCGAAGCCGCGGGCAAAAATCATCAGCCGTTCGATCGGCCCTGCCGATTGCAGTTCCGCCTGCTGCTGCTGAAGGCGGCTGAGACGGATCTCGGCGTTCAGCATGCTGTCGCCCCGCGCGCGGACAAAAGCGTCCCCGGACGACTTCTGGCGCGCGATTGCCTCCGCGGAGGTCAAGCCGTGATTTTGGGCATCCCTGTTGAAATCGGCCAGAATCTCTTCCAGCGCGTCGATGGCGCCACCGAGGCGCTGCCGGTACTGCTGCGAGAATTCCGGCAACTGGGACGTGGCCGTTCCGCTCATCAGCATGGCAATCAACAACAGTATCCGCGCCATCCGGATCTCCCGTTCGCAGTCCGGCCCGTCAATCCTGCAGACTGACGATGCCGGCTTCGGCCGTCTCCGTTCCGAAGACCAGCCGCGTGCCGTCCGCGTCCCAGTCCATCGACGACACCGGACCATTTCCCGGCCGTCTCAACTGAACTTCCGCATTGTCCGTGAACCGGCTCATCATGATCATGCCATCCTGATAACCGATCGCAACGACTTCCTCTTTCGGATGGCAGGCGACCGCGGTGACCAGTGCGTCCCCGCGCGTTCCCAGTTGCAACGGCGTCTGCCCCATCGGGCCGGTCTTTCCGAAAAAGGGCCACAGGATCGCGGCATTTGCCCCCAACGTCGCCAGATAGCGGCCCTTGAGCGACCAGCTGAAGGATTTCACCTTGGCCGGGTAGCCGGTCATGCGCATGTCCTGGGTGTCCGACAGCCGCCAGCCATGCAGCGCGTTTTCCTGCATCGCCGTGACAAGGTATTTGCCGTCCGGCGAAAAGCTGGTGCCCAGATGCGCACCTTTCCAGGAAAGCTCGACCGGTGCTCCGTCGGTAGTGGCCCACCACAGGTTCGCCCCGTCATAGCGGGACACCGCCAGGCGCATGCCCTTGGGCGCGAACGCCAGACCGCCGACCGCGCGTTCATGCGCAAATTCCTTTTCCCGGCCGTCGCCGAACCGGATCCAGGCGGTACGTCCGCTGGCGAAGGCGACCGCACCGGACGGACCGGCCGCAATCAGGTCGATCCACTTTCGCGGCCGCTCGGCAACAAGGGCGCTGGACCCGTCCGGGCCGGTGACATGGATGCAGCCATCGTCCCCCGAAGTGATCAGGCCGGACCCGTCACGGCTGATTTCCGCGGCCAGCAGGCCGGCCTTGTGCGGCCTGCAGCGATGCTCGCCCGCGGCGGAGAAAAGAACCTCTCCTTCCCCGGTCGCGAAACAGGCACAGTCTTTCAGGAAGCCGGCCCTGACGACAAAGCCGTCCAGCTCCAAAGGTGCAATCGTCGGCAAGTGTCAATTCCTCATTGCGCGGCACAAGCCTGGAAACTGTCCTTCAGCACATCCCAGTTGAGATCGCGCCCGATGAAGACAAGCCGGCTCTCCCGCGGCTCGTCGGCTTTCCAGTCGCGCTGGTGATCGCCCTCGACAATCATGTGAACCCCCTGGATCACATAGCGCTGCGGATCGTCCTTGAACGCGATAATGCCTTTCATCCGCAGGATGTTCGCCCCCTGCACCTGGGTGATCTGATTGATCCAGGGAAAGAACATGTCGGGGTTGAGGTCTCCCGCGATCAGCGAGATGCTCTTCACCGAATGCGTGTTCTCGTCATGATGATGTTGGTGATGACCGTGGCCGTGGTCATCGCCATGGTCATGACCGTGATGATGGTCATGATCGTGGTCGCAGTCCGGATCGCAGTCATCCTTGTGATGCCCGTGGTTATGCCCGTGTTCCAGAAAATGCGGATCGAGCGACAGGATGCGATCCAGATCGAATGCACCCCGGTCCAGGACCTTGGCGATGTCGACAACGCAGCGCTCGCTGTGGTGCAGGACCGCATAGGGATTGATCGCCCGGATACGGGCTTCGACATTGGCCCGTTCCTCGTCCGACACGAGGTCGGTCTTGTTGAGCAGGATCACGTCGGCAAAGGCGATCTGGTCCTCGGCCTCTTCCGTGTCCTCCAGCCGCTGCAGCACATGACGGGCATCGACGACGGCGACCACCGCATCCAGCTTCGCCGAAGCGCGGACGTCGTCATCCATGAAGAAGGTCTGGGCCACGGGCGCCGGGTCCGCCACGCCGGTGGTTTCGACGATGATCGCGTCGAAGGCCCCCTTGCGCTTCATCAGGTTCTGGACGGTGCGGATCAGGTCGCCGCGCACCGTGCAGCAGATGCAGCCGTTGTTCATCTCGAAGATTTCTTCATCGGATTCGACCAGAAGATCGTTGTCGATGCCGACCTCGCCGAACTCATTGACGATCACCGCATACCGCTGGCCGTGATTTTCGGTCAGGATCCGGTTGAGAAGGGTGGTTTTACCGGCCCCCAGATACCCCGTCAGCACGGTGACGGGTATCTGGGCCGGGGCGTCCTGTGTCGCAGTCATCGCGAAGCTTCCTGGCGTGATATTGCTTGATAAGGCCCGCATGGCGGGCGTCCTGGGCGCGAATATAAGCACATCGACCGGCTATTGGGAGAGCCGGGAAAAAAATTCCGCAATTGCCGCCCGTCGAACACCGCCTTAGGCGTTCACCGTTCCGCCTGTCAGTAGAGGAACCCGGCACGGGCTTTCGCAGTTTCTGGCCATCGCACGGTTTCAAATTGGCGATACACGTTCTAAACGTCTGTCAGGAGCCAGAACAGGGGGAGCAACACGTGCTGAAGACAATTGCCGGTTTTGACCGGATTGGTGAGGAAAATGCCTTCGCCGTGCTCGCCAGGGCCACGGAACTTGCCGGCCAGGGCCGCGACATTATCAACCTCGGCATCGGTCAGCCGGATTTCAAGACGCCGGAGCATATCGTCGAGGCGGCGGTCAAGGCGTTGCGGGACGGCCACCACGGCTATACGCCGGCAAACGGCATCGCCCCCCTGCGCGAGGCCGTCAGTGCCGATCTTCTGAACCGGCATGGCGTTGAAACCGATCCCGGCAACGTGCTGGTCGTCCCCGGCGGCAAGGTGACCATGTTCATGGCGATCCTGATGTTCGGCGAACCCGGCGCGGAAATACTTTACCCGGATCCCGGATTTCCGATCTACAGATCGATGATCGAATTCACCGGGGCACGTCCCGTGCCGGTCCCGATCCGCGAGGAGAACGACTTCGCGTTTTCCGCCGAGGAAACCCTGTCGCTGATCACGGACAGGACAAGACTGCTGATTTTGAATTCGCCCGCCAACCCGACCGGCGGCGTGACGCCCCGCGCCGAGATCGAAAAGCTGGTTGCCGGCCTCGACCGCCATCCGGACGTCGCGATCCTGTCGGACGAAATCTATTCACAAATGACCTATGACGGCGCAGAGCACGTTTCCCTGCTGACTTTCGAGGCAATACGGGACAGGCTGATCCTCCTGGACGGCTGGTCGAAAACCTATGCCATGACCGGATGGAGAATGGGCTTTTCGCTCTGGCCGGATCAGCTCATGGACAAGGCGCGCAAGCTGGCCGTCAACGCCTGGTCCTGCGTGAACGCACCCGCGCAGTTTGGTGCGCTCGCGGCACTGACCGGTCCGCAGACCGCCGTTGGGGACATGGTTCGGGAATTCGATGCGCGGCGGAAGGTTACGGTGGACGGTCTGAATGCCATTGAAGGCGTGACCTGCCGGACGCCCCTCGGGGCCTTCTATGCCTACCCGAACATCAAGAACACCGGCTGGAAAGCCAAGGAACTTGCGTCAGCACTGCTCGAACAGGCAGGTGTCGCAGTGATCGGCGGACCTGATTTCGGGATTTTGGGCGAAGGATACATCAGGTTATCCTATGCGAACTCCACCGAAAACATCATAAAAGCGCTGGCACGCATAGAAAATTTACTTGAAAACAACCAAGGAGCTTAATTAATAGGCACTATTACCAATCACCACAAGGGATAATTGTAAATAAGCTCCGAAATCGGTTGAATTCTTACGTTACGTATCCCTTTTATTAAACTTTTATTGTCTTGTATGAAACCGAGGCCCGACCAAAGGCGCGACTACGGGGATGGACATGGCTGAGTGCATCACATTGGATCTTCAACAATCGTTCGGCGACATGACCGACTGTGTTGTCGTCACCAATGCCGATCGGGAAATTCTGTTCGTCAACAAGGCCATGGAACAGCTCCTGCGCGTCAGCAGCGAAGACTGCGTCGGGTCCACGACAGAGCGTTTCTTTTCAGACACCGACCAGTTCGAGAAAATGGGCGAGTTTTACCAGTCGCCCGCGGACCGGCCGCAACAAAAGACTTACACGCTCGAACTGCTGCGCGGCGACAGCACCACGGTCTGCGCCGAAGTTGTCGGCGCGCCGCTTGTTGATACTGACGGCAATCTCTCCGGTTTCCTGTTCATTGCGCGGGACCTTTCCGAACGCAAGGCGCTTGAAAACAAGCTCAGCGATATCGCGCTCACGCTGGAGGACGCCGTGGATGCGATCAACGAGGGCTTTGCGATCTTTGACAATGAAGACCGCCTGATCATCTGCAATGACAATTACCGCGAGATTTACGCCCTGACCGCGCCCGCAATCTTTCCCGGGAACCGGTTCGAGGACATCCTGCGCTTCGGCCTCAACAAGAAGCAGTATGATACCTTCGACCTCGACAACGAGGCGTGGTTCGAGAAACGCTTGTCGGCACACCGGAACGCGAACGGATCCGTCATTGAACAAAGCCTCAGCGATGGCCGCTGGTTGAGAGTTTCCGAAACCCGGACAAGAAGCGGTGGTATTGCCGGCATACGCGCCGATATCACCGAGCTGAAACATGCCCGTGCCGAGTCGGAAAACGCTTATCAGAACCTGTCACTGATGGCCGACAACATCACCGGAAGTGTTGTCGAGGTCGATCCGGACGGCAAGTGTATCTTTCTCAACAAGACCGCCTGCGAGTGGTTTGACGGCACGCCGGACGACCTGCTCGGCACCCGCCTGCGCGATCGCCTGCCCTGGAAAGAGCGCGAAGTCATGCGCTCCTTTCTGCAGGAGGCTTGCAGGGGCAAGAAGGTGTCCAGCGAAGTCGGCCTTCATTTCCCGGACGGCATCCATCGCGAGTGCCAGATAGACTGCAATCCGCGCGTTCTTGAAAATGACCAGGTCAAGGGCGTTGTCGTCCTGATTACGGACATTACCGACCGCAAGAAAACCGAGCGGACCCTCGCGGAACTCTATGCGATCACCTCCACGCGCGAATTGGGTCACGAAGACAAGATCGCTGAAATTCTGCGCCTTGGCACCGAACATTTCGACCTGCCCTTCGGCATCATCAGCCACGTGATCGATGACCACTACACGATCACGCATGCCAACAGCCCCAGTGGCGAGCTTGAGCCCGGCACGTCCTTTCCGCTTAAGGACACCTACTGCACCCTGACACTCGACGCCGACGGTCCCCTGGCCACGGCGAATGCGGCGAACTCCCAGTTTGCCAGGCATCCGTGTTTCGAAATCTTCGCGCTGGAAACCTATATCGGCGCGCCGCTGCTGGTCGACGGCGTCGTGCACGGCACGATCAATTTTTCCGCCGCCCAACCCCGCAAGCGTCCGTTTTCGCCGGCCGACATTCAGATTGTACGCCAGTTCGCGGACTGGGTCGGACATGAAATCGCCCGCCAGCGTGACCATCAGGCCTTGATGGATGCCAAGATCAACCTGGAGCGGGTTGCCAGTATCGACGATCTGACACAGATCCTGAACCGACGGGCTTTCCTGGAGCGCGCCAATACCGAGATTCAGCGCTTTCGCCGAACCAAGCGCCCGTTCACGGCCGTCATGATAGACATCGACAAATTCAAGCATATCAACGACCTGCACGGCCATGCCGCCGGAGACGAGGTCCTCAAGCTGTTTGCCGACACCGTTGGCGGCGCCTTGCGTGCGGTCGATGTGTTCGGGCGTGTCGGCGGCGAGGAATTCTGCATGATCCTGCACAACACCACTGTGGAAGACGCCATGCTGGTGTGCGAGCGCCTGCGCATCAAGATCATGGACGAATGCCAGATGGATCATGTCCAGCAAACGGTGACATGCAGCATGGGCCTGGCCGCGGCGGCCCGCGAGGACGTTGAGTTCTCCACGCTCATGCAGAAGGCCGACACGGCGCTCTATGAAGCCAAGTCGACCGGCCGCAACAAGTGCATGGTCTACCGGACCGAGATGGAATCCACACCGGCTCTTTGATCCCTCCTGCGACACCTGCCTGCCGCATCAGCGCCCCGCGATGGCGACCGCACGCGCGGGCGCTGTTTCTTTGACGCGGCCCCCTGTGCATGCAACACTGCCGCGCAGGGGCAGGGAGCGGCTCGAAACATCCTCATCGGCAACACCATCATTGCGGCCTCTCCGGCGGATGATCTCGGCAGCGCCCGGCGTTCGATCGAGCGCAGACGTCGCGCTTCCGCATTTTTTGAAGCGCTCTTCCCCTGACCGTCGGATCTAATCCGGTCGGCCATGCGCCGAACCAGGGTGTGGACACAAATCTGGGAGGGACAGTTGTTCAACAAGATACTCATTCCGATAGACTTGAATCATGCCGAGAAACTGGAAAAAGCCGTTTCGGCGGGTGTTTTCCTGGCCAGGCAGGACAACCTTCCCGTGGTGTTCGCGGCCGTCGCATCCGCCGCGCCCGGGTCGGTCGCACACACGCCGCAGGAATTCCGTCAGAAACTCGACGCATTCGCGGCTGCGCAGGGCGTCAAATACGGGATCAATGCGTCGGGTCACGCCGTTTTCGTCCACGACCCGGCGATCGATCTCGACACAGGTCTTCTGACGGCCGTTCGGGAGGCCGGCGCCGATCTTGTGGTCATGGCAACCCATGTCCCGAACCTGGCGGATCACCTCTGGCCCTCCAATGGCGGCCGGCTGGCCAGCCATGCGGACGTATCCGTCTTCCTCGTCAGATAACCAAGTTTCCCGAACCACAAGGAACGCTCCCATGAGCGACAACTCAGACAATTCGAGCATCCCCGGTCCAGAAGGGGACGCCAACATCATCGATACGGATTACGAGATCGGGCAGGACAACATCGAAGCCAGTGTTGGCCCCTTCAACCTGGACATCCACAATCCGGTCTTTCTGGTGTCCGGACTGACGATCGTCGCCTTTGTCTTTCTCACGCTGACGTTTCAGACCGAGGTCGGCCCGATCTTCGACACCATGCGCAAGTGGCTGACCTCGAACCTCGACTGGTTCTTCATATTGTCCGGCAACGTCTTCGTGCTCGTCTGCCTTGCGCTGATCGTCACGCCGCTCGGCAATGTGCGTATCGGCGGCAGGGACGCGGACCCGGACTACAGTTATTTCGGCTGGTTCGCGATGCTGTTCGCTGCCGGCATGGGCATCGGTCTGATGTTCTTCGGCGTGCTTGAGCCGGTTTATCACATGGCCTTCTCCGAACCGGTGGGCGTGCCCTCGCCCTTCGACGCGGACGGCAACCTCATCCCCGAAAACGTCGCCGCCGCAAAAGCCATGGGCATGGCCGCGACCATCTTTCACTGGGGCCTGCACCCCTGGGCCATCTATGCCGTGGTCGCTCTTGCGCTCGCGCTGTTCTCCTTCAACAAGGGCCTGCCGCTGACGATGCGGTCGGTTTTCTATCCGATCTTCGGCGAACGCACCTGGGGCTGGCCGGGCCATGTCGTCGATATCCTGGCGGTATTCGCGACCCTGTTCGGTCTGGCAACGTCGCTGGGCTTCGGCGCGCAGCAGGCCAATGCCGGCCTGAACTTCGTGTTCGGCATTCCGGTGAGCGTCACAGCGCAGGTCATCCTGATCATCGGCATCACCGCGGTCGCCCTGATCTCGGTGCTGCGCGGTCTCGACGGCGGCGTGAAGGTCCTGTCGGAAATCAACATGCTGATCGCGGCGCTGCTGCTGGTCTTCGTGATCGCCGCCGGGCCCACATCCGCGCTGATTTCGGGCTTCTTCTCCAACATCGCCTCCTATGCAAAGGAAATCGTTCCGCTGTCGATGCCGTTCGGCCGGGAGGACGACGGCTTCCGGCAGGGCTGGACTGCCTTCTACTGGGCCTGGTGGATCTCCTGGTCGCCGTTCGTGGGCATGTTCATAGCCCGCGTCAGCCGGGGACGGACGGTGCGCGAGTTCGTGATTTGCGTGCTCATCATTCCGACGATTGTCTCCGTGTTGTGGATGACGGCCTTCGGCGGAACGGCGATCGAGCAGGCCCTGACCCTGGAAGGCAGCAAGGTGCATGAATATGTCATAGCCAGCTACAGCCCGGAGCTGTCGCTGTTCGGCATGCTCGCCGACCTGCCGATGGCGTCAATCACATCGTTCATCGCCATCGTCCTGGTGATCGTGTTCTTCGTCACGTCCTCGGATTCCGGCTCCCTGGTGATCGACACGATCACGGCAGGCGGCAAGGTCGATGCTCCGGTGTCCCAGCGTGTGTTCTGGTGCACCTTCGAGGGACTGGTCGCCATCGCCCTGTTGCTTGGCGGCGGGCTCGGCGCCCTGCAGGCCATGGCGGTTTCCACCGGGTTCCCGTTCACGATCGTGCTGCTGCTGGCGTGTTACACGATCATCAAGGGCCTGCTCGACGAGCCACGCTGACAGCGAACGCCCCTTTGACAAAACAAGCGGGCGGCCAATGGCCGCCCCCGAGTGATGCCAACGACATGGCCTGACTATCGTCATTCCGGCCACGCGAAGTGCGCGCCGGGATGACGAATTGAAGTCTGTCAGCGGTCTGAGACATGCCCCGATCGATCGCGGAATTTTATCTATTCGGCCAGTTTCGGCGCCAGCCGGATCCCCGGCGGCGGAGAACTTTCACGGATCCGCAGGTCGGGCTCGATCACGATGGGCTTGTTCGGAACACGGTCGCCGGCGATCTGGCGCAGCAGCGTCAAGGCCGCGAGGCGGCCGATCTTGTCGGGCTGGGCGGAGACGGTGGTCAGGGCCGGCGTGCGCGCGTCCGCGCCGTCAATATCGTCATACCCGGTGATCGCCATGTCCGGTCCCGGTTCGATACCGGCCCGCCGGAACGTGGTCATCAGGCCGAATGCGACCAGGTCGTTGAAGGCGACGATCGCGGTCGGGCGCCGCTCGGCCTCCAGGACCTTCGAAACAGCTTCCCGGCCATCGGCCTGGGTCATCATTTCCGGAAGGTCCAACTGCCTGTCGGGTTCCAGTCCGGCTTCCTCCAGGGCCTTGCGCCAGCCCGCGTTTCTGAAACGGCCGGTCGAACTCCCGCGGCGACCGCCAACCATGGCGATGTCCTTGTGCCCCTGCCCGATGAGATGCCGGGTGATCTGGTAGGCCCCGGCGAGATCGTCCCCGCGCACGCAAGGGGCCCAGACCCCGGGAACCTCGCGCGCCACCAGCGTCACGGGGATGCCCTGATCCACCAGCCGGTTTATCTCCTCGGCCGATGTTCCGACCGAGGGGCACAGGATCAGGCCGTCCGCCCGGTGCTGCAGCAGCGTGTTGACGAACGCACGCTGGCGCTTCACATCGTCCCTGTGGTTGCAGATGAAAACCATCTGCCCCTGCTCCTCCAGCACATCCTCGAGCGCGGAGAACACCTCGGCGAAATAGGGATTGAGAATATCGTGCACCGCAACGCCGACGATCTGGCTGCGCGACGTGCGCAGGGAGGCCGCCGACCGGTTGTAGATATAACCGATCTCCTCGGCGGTCCTCTTGACCTTCGCCCGGGTTTCCTCCGCCACCAGAGGGCTGTCCCTCAGGGCAAGCGAAACCGTGGCCGTGGAGATGCCGAGCTGATCGGCGATATGCCCGAGAGTAAGCCTTTGGCCGGGCTTCAGCGGAATTTTCGGCGAGGAAGGCTTGGATCCGTTGTCTTCAGGCATTCACACTTCTCGATGACCGCAGCGGCGGTAAGGGCGACCGTCCAAGCCCCCGGGTAAGCCGGTATTCCGTTCGGGCGACAGCCCCGGAGCGGTGCGCGGCCACAGAACCGCGTACCGCTTTAGCGTTTCGTCTGAGGAGCGGATTCGTCGAACTCTTCCCTGAGATTGACGACCACCCGGCGGTTCTGCGACTTGCAGGTCACTTCGGCGCAATCCGTAACCGGACGTTCCACTCCGTATCCCTTGGCCCACATCCGGTTCTTGCCGACGCCGAGCTTGGCCAGTTCGGCCATGACCGCATCCGCGCGCCGGGTCGACAGGGTTTTCTGCGCGGCCTCGCTGCCCTGATCATCGGCATGACCCTGAACCTTGACCAGCCATTTCTTGTTGCTCTTCAGCCAGCGGGCCTGGTTCTCGATCGTCACGCGGGCTTCGTCGGTAACAACGGCGGAGCCTTGCTCGAAATAGATCCGGCGGCCGACATTGATGATGAACTCTTCCTCGGACCCGGGAGAAATGTTCTCGAACCCGGCAACCGGCGCATTGGTCACGTTCGGTGAAGACAATCCGCCGGCGCTGTTGCAACCGGCGGCCCCAAATCCACATATCAGCGCGACAAGCGCGCTCCGGCCCAGCCGGCCAAACCTGTTCTTCAAAAGAAAGCCCCCAATTCCTTCTCGGTCGTCTTTACGACGAGCCGGCCTCAACCGGCATTCGCCCCCAGGTGCTCCAGCACCAGCACGCCTGTTCCCTTCGGGCAACGCTGATAGAGATCTATCACGTCTTCAGGGAACATCCGGATACAGCCGCTCGACACGTCGTGACCGATGCTCCAAGGCTCAAGCGTGCTGTGAAGCCGGTAGCCCAGATCCCGTCCGTCCCGGTAGAGATACAGCGCCCGGGGACCAAGCGGATTGTTGGCCGCTCCGCCGTCGACCTTGCGCGGCAGATCGGGCTGGCGTTGCAGCATTTCGGGCGGCGGAACCCAGCGTGGCCACAGGGCCTTGCGGTCGATCCGCGCGCGTCCGAACCACTGGAACCCCTCGCGGCCGACACCGACGCCATACCTGAGCGCGGTGTTGTTTTCCCAGACCCAGTAAAGGAAATGATTGTTGGTATCGACAACCACCGTTCCGGGCGGTTCGTCGCTGAGATATTTCACCATCTGGCGGTGCCAGACGGGATCGATGCGCTTGAAGTTGGTCCGGCGATATTCAAATCCGCTGTCCGGATGATAGCCGTTGAAATAGGCATCGGCGGCGGCATTCGCCCGCGCCACATGCGGCATGGCAAGAGTTCCCGCGGCAGCGGCGGCGGCTCCGAGAAAAATTCGGCGGTTCAGTTCCATCCTATCCCCCAAAAAAGATCGGCTTTCAAACAGGTTGGCGGTCTTCACTCATGGGCGTAGTCCGACACAAGGCGCCATTAAGAGAGGAAGTCGCTGATCCCGTCAACCGCCCGCCCCGATTGATGGACCGATGCCTGCGCCGTTCGGGCGCCGTTCGGGTGCCGTGTTATGGAGTCCTGGAGCCAATCTGACCCGGAGTGGCTCTAGAGGCCCTTCACCCGCTCGCGATACAGAATATAGAGGCCGGAAGCGACCACGATGGCGGCACCGATAACAGTGGTGGTGGTGGGAACATCGCCGAAGACCAGAAAGCCGAGCGCGATCATCCAGACGATCTGGATATAGATGAACGGCGCCAGCACCGGGGCCGGAGCGATCCGGTGCGCCATGATGAACAGGTAATGCCCGCCGGCACCGAGTGCGCCGGTGGCAAGGAGCAGGACCCAGCTCAGGATGTCCGGCGGCGTCTGCCAGACCGAGATCCCGAAGGGAGCCATGGCCAGGCTGGCAACAAGGCCGGAAATGATAAGCATGCCCGCGGAGCCATCTGTCGCCGTGAGCTGGCGTGTCAGGATCGCATAGAACGCGTAGAAGGTCATCGCGCCGACCGAATAGATCGCCGCCCAGTGCATGCCGCCAAGGCCCGGCTGGGTCACCACCAGAACACCGATGAACCCCACAATGATCGCAACCCAGCGCCTCAGACCGGCCCATTCTCCCAGGAGCGGTCCGGCAAGCGCCGTGATCACGAAGGGACCGGCGAACATGATCGCCATTGTCTCGGCCAGTTGCAGGTGGCGCACCGCCAGGAAGTTAAAAACGGTGGTCCCGAGCAGGCAGAAGGCGCGGACGATCTGCAGGAACGGCCGCCGGGTCTTCAGCAGCGAAGGTTTTTTCCAGACCTGGAACAGGACCAGAGCCAGCAGCAAATGACTGACGAAACGCATCCAGGCGATCTGCAGCGTTGGCAAACTGGCGGAGAGGTATTTCGCGATGGCGTCCAGAATCGAAAAACTCAGGCAAGCCAGGACGATGAGACCGATGCCCGCAAGCGGCGCGGCCACCGCTGCGGTTCCGCGTGCAGGCTGTTTCTGTCTGTCTTGCGCCATTGGCAGCAAGCCTTTTTCGATTGCTCATCCGCAGATGAATGACACGGGAGGGACCGTTCCTGCTGGAACACTCCGGTTGCGATACGGTCTGCCAGCCGTTACCTGAAGAGGGAGACAAGCGGGAGAAGCCGGCATGCCTGTTGTGGAAATTGATACATCGCTGGGGCGCCTGTCGATCTTTGAAAGTGACGGCGCAATAACCCGGATACTATGGAATACCCCTTCTCGCCAAGACAAAACACCTTTGCTCGAAGAGGCCGCCAGGCAGATTGAAGCCTATCTGGCCGGAGACCTGAAAGATTTCGACCTGCCTCTCGCCCCGAAAGGCGGCGAGCTTCACCAGGCCGTTTTCAAGGCGATGCTGGCGATCCCCTATGGCGAGACGCGCACCTACGGGGACGTTGCACGAGAGTTGAACACCTACGGCCAGCCTGTCGGGCAGGCCTGCGGCGCCAATCCGATCCCGATCGTCATTCCCTGCCACAGGATCCTGTCGGCAAAAGGCCTCGGGGGCTATTCCGGCGACGGTGGCACCGAAACCAAGATCGCCCTGTTGAAGCTGGAGGGCGGCTATCCGTTCCTGATCTGATATCAGAGCCTGTGAGCATGACCCATCTGACCAAATGGATCAGATCGAACGCGGCACACAGAATGCCCCAGACGGAACGCAACGCGCCATCGGGCCCACAGTCATGACAGGGACGGTCGCACGGTTGTCTCAAAAGCGAACCGGCCGGCAATGCCGGCCCGTTCTTGCGATCACCGGTTGAGATCGGACAGCTGGGGCTGGCCAGTGGCCTGACCTCTCCCCCTACTGTTTCGATCCGGGTGGGTACCCCCTCCGGCGACCGTATTCGTCAGTCGGCGCCATGTGCGACATCTGCTGCGCTCACCAGTTTTTTCTGAAGGACCACAAGCACGACGGCGATGGCCAGTCCGATGCCGTCCGTCAGCCACCCACCGGCGATCATGGTCAATCCGGCCACCGCAAGTCCCAGGCGGATGATCGCGCTCGCGTGGCCCAGGAACCAGCCCTGCACCGCGCAGGACAGGAAATAGACACCCACGACAGCCGTGACCGCGACATGAACGATTTCCAGCGCGGTTCCGTGGAGCAGCATCGCCGGTGAGAAGAAGAACATGTAGGGCACCACGAAGGCCGCAAGGCCGATACGGAAACTCTCCACGCTCGTCCTGACCGGATCAGATCCGGCCAGGGCGGACCCGGCATAGGCGGCGAGCGCCACCGGAGGCGTGATCGCAGACATGACGGCGAAGTAGAAGATGAACAGGTGCGCCACCAGCGGCTCGACGCCAAGGTTCACGACGCCCGGTGCGATCACACTCGCCGCGACCGCATAAGCGGCTGTGGTCGGCATGCCCATGCCCAGCACGATCGAAACGACCATGGCGAAGAACAGCGCCAGGATCTGGCTCTGGTCGGCCAGCGTCAGCAGCACGGTCGAGAAACGCGATCCGATACCGGTCAGGGCGATGACACCGACAATGATGCCCGCGGTGGCGCAGACCGCGACGAGCTGCAGGACCATCCGCGCACCGATATCGAAGGCGTGAAACAGCTGGCGCGGCCCCATGCGATAGGGTGTCAGCCAGGAAACGACGGCGGCGGTCATCATCGCGAGCGTGCCGCAGCGGATCACCGAGTACCCTGCGAACAGCGCATACATCAGGACGATGATCGGGGTGAACAGATAGACCTGCCGCAACAGCATTCCGAGCTTCGGCAACTGGTCTCTCGGCAGGCCGCGCATGTTGGCCTTCTTCGCGGCCAGATCGACCATGAAGTAGACCGAGATGAAGTAGAGGATCGCAGGGATGATGGCGGCCCAGACGATGTCCATGTAAGGGATGCCGGTGATCTCCGCCATGATGAAGGCGCCCGCGCCCATGATCGGCGGCATGATCTGTCCGCCGGTGGAGGCAGCCGCTTCGACCGCGGCTGCGGTCTGGGGCCGGTAACCGACCTTCTTCATCATCGGGATCGTCAGCGAACCGGTGGCGACCACGTTTCCGGCCGAGGTTCCATTGATCATCCCCATGAGCCCGGAGGCGAAGATCGCCACCTTCGCGGGGCCGCCACGGCGGTGGCCCGCAGCCGCGAACGCGAGGTTGACGAAATATTCCCCGACACGGGTGGTCTGCAGAAACGCCGCGAACACGACGAACAGGATGATGTATGTCGACGAAATCGCGATGGGAGCGCCAAGAACACCGTTGTCCGTGAAGATATACGAGAAGAAGCGCTTCGCGTCATAGCCACGGTGTTCGAAAATGCCGGGAAGCCAGGGTCCCAGGAACGCATAGGCGACAAACACGCCCGCGATGCCGACAAGAGCGAGGCCGGCCAGACGGCGGGTCAGTTCAATGATGAGCATCACGCCGGTCACGGCGGCCCACATGTCGCCCGGCAGCGCCATCGGCATGCCGGCGCGCAACTGAAGTTGCCGCGCAAAGAAGATCAGGTAGCCGGTGCAGGCAATGGCAGCCACCGCCAGAAGCACATCTCCTGGTGAAAACCGGGTCCGTTCCGTGTGCGGAAAAGTCCAGCCATGCACGATGATCAGCGCCGTTCCGAGAACAAGGGGCAGACCGAAGCTGCTCAGCGCCCATGCGGGCGGCAGCGCGTTGCCGAGCACCGAGCCGTTGATCCAGATGGCCGCAACACCGGCAGCGCCATAAAGAATTCCTGCGCCCCCCAGCGCCAGAAGACCGGCACCAAGCAGGGATCTTTTCGATTTCCGCTCATCCTGCATCGACATGGACGTCGCGCCAAACAGCAGGAAACCGAGAAACAGGCCACCGCCGACATGGATCAGACGATAGGCCCAGGTCTCCAGAGGAAAGACGTTCATGACCAGCAGGTGGAACACCGTATAGGCAACACACATGCAGGAAACCAGCATGTTGCGTGCGCCGGTGAAGTCACGCTGGTTGCCGGAACGCGGTTCCTCGTCGACCAGCGCGCGCGCTGTCTGCTCTTCTATCAGCGAAGCCGGCCCTTTTTCTTCTTTGTTCTGTTCCGGGGTATTCGGTGATGTGGTCATTTTTGGCGCTCAGACGAGGGAATGGAAACGCAACACGGGCGGGGAATGAAGTTCGACCGCCCGTGCCCACTCAAGTTGAAAGATCCGGATTACTGGTTGAAACCGGGAAAATCGTATCCGTTTTCCTTGAACCAGCGGATCGCACCCGGATGGAACGGGATCACGGTGTTCTTGACCACGTTCTCGGGAAGCGTTTCTTTTGAAGCTGCGTGGTTCTGAACCATGCGGGGGTTGTTTTCCATTGCCAGCTTGGTGATTTCATAAGCCAGGCTTTCCGGCATGTCCTGATGCGCAATGGCGAAGTTCCAGAGCGAAACGGTCTGCAGGCCTTCCGGCTGATCTTCATAGGTATCGGCCGGAATAAGGAACGGCTGCATGGCCGGAACGATCTTGAGCATCTTGCCCAGGATTTCGTCATCCATGGACAGGAAGCGAACATCGTTCTCGACGGCAAGCTGCGAATAGGCGCCGGTCGGCAGACCTGCCGCGTAAACGAACGCGTCGATCAGACCGTCCTTGAGCTGTCCTGCCGTATCGGAGCCACCGGCATTGCTGATGTTGACGCCGGAATCGGTCTGTTCGAAGAACCGCGTCCAGTAGGTTGCCGAGGTTCCCCCTGCGGGACCGACGCCAACGCGTTTTCCGTCCTTCAGGTCCTGAAAGCTCTTGACGTTGGAGCTGGCCAGAACCGCCGCCTGGAGCGGGGTCTGATACATCGGGAACAAGGCACGGACATTTTCATGCGGCACACCCGGCATCAGCGGGCTTTCGCCCCTGCGTGCCTCGTCGGCCGGTCCAAGGGTCACGAAACCCAGCTGATGTTCGCCGGTTTCCACCAGCGTGACATTCTGGACAGGGCCGCCGGTGACTTCAGCGCCCGCATTGATGTCCAGCTTTTCGCTGATCATCGCACCGAAGCCACTGCCGTAGCCGAAATAGGTACCGCCCTGGCTGCCGGTTCCGATGGTGATGCTGGTCGGCCAGCCGTCGCGGTCCTGTGCGGTGGCCGGCAAAGCGCAAAGCGCGCCGGCGAGGACAGCGGCAACAGAAGCAAGTTTGATAGACATATTTCCTCCCAAGAATTCTTCCGGCACCATGAGTGTCTGCAATGGCACCGCAAGCCTTGATCATGAAGAGGAACGGAGGCCGTGAAAACGCGCTGAAGATTATATTATTTTTCGTTATTATCAGGCGGTATCTTCAATGTCTCTCAGGTTTCTGTCCAGGACGTCCAGCAATGCATCGCGCTGCGGATCACGGGTCCCCCGCGACCAGGCAGCCGCCAGGATCAGTTTCGATCTCAGGGAACCGGACGAAATCGCCAGCGGCACGAACTTTATACCCGTAACCGCGATACGCGCGGTCCAGCGGGGAACGATCGCCAGGCCCGTTCCCGTCGCAACCAGATTGACGATCGTATGCTTTTCCTCGGCAATCTGCGCGACGCGCGCCGTCAAGCCGGCATCCATGAACAGCTTCATCGTCAGGTCGTGAGAATGCGGCCGCGATCGTCTGTCGGGGACAATCAGGGGCGCATCGACAAGGTCCTCGATGAAAATTTCGCTTTTCGCCGCCAGCGGATGGTCTGAGGGAAGCGCAACCACGGCGGTTTCGTGGAAAAGAGTGCGAAAATGGATCCTTGGATCGCGCACATCGGGCGGCCGGCAAAATGCGATATCTAGGCTGCCACTGAGAAGCTTGGGCAGAAGATGGATGGTCTTCTGTTCGAAAAGCTGAACCTCGATGTCCGGCTGGTCTTTCCTCAGTAATTGCAGCAATTGCGGCATCAGTCCCGCCGATGCGCTGTCGATGGCCCCCACCCGCAGGACAGGCACCTGAGAGGCCCGGATCGAACGGATCTTTTCCTCGAGCCGCTCCGACTGGGCAACGAGGTTCCGGGCATCCTCCAGAATGGCACGCCCCGCTTCCGTTATCGTGACGTTGCGCGTGGTTCTGAGAAAAAGGTTTGTTTCAAGCTGGTTTTCGAGGATCTTGATCTGCCGGCCTAGGGAAGCGGGCAGCAGATCCAGGGATTGAGCCGCCCGGCCGAAGTGGAGCGTTTCCGCCACCGCAAGAAAACATTTGAGTTGGTAGATTTGCATATACCCGGCACCCGACCCCATTATTACGTCATTGTATATAATCATATGCACATTGAGCCATCCCGTACATCCCTCCTAACGTCAGGCGGACAATTCCGGCATGACGTTGTTCCAGAGAGGCCACCTGCCCCCAAGGGAGCCATCCTGTGTGACGCGTCCGGTATCGAAGCCCTTCGAAGGAACAGACAAGAGCCATGAAGCACTATAAAATCGCAGCTATCCCGGCGGATGGAATCGGACCGGAAGTCATCGCGGCAGGGCTGCAGGCGCTGGAAGCGCTGGCGCGACGCGACGGCGGTTTTGCGTTTGAGGTGACACACTTCGACTGGGGCTCGGACCGCTACAAGCGCACCGGCGCGTTGATGCCGGAAGACGGAACGCAGCAACTGAAGAAATTCGATGCGATCTTTTTCGGGGCCGTCGGCGCGCCGGACGTGCCGGACCATATTACCCTGTGGGGCCTGCGGCTGCCGATCTGCCAGGGATTTGACCAATACGCCAATGTCCGTCCGACGAAGATCCTGCCCGGCATCTCGTCTCCCCTTGAAGGGGTCGGACCGGGGGATCTGGACTGGGTGATCGTCCGCGAGAACTCCGAAGGCGAATATTCCGGCCACGGCGGCCGTGCGCACAGGGGACTACCCGAGGAAGTCGGGACCGAAGTCGCGATTTTCACCCGGGTCGGCGTCACCCGGATCATGCGCTATGCCTTCCGTCTCGCCCGGTCGCGTCCGCGCAAGTTTCTCACGGTCGTCACCAAGTCGAATGCCCAGCGCCACGGCATGGTCATGTGGGACGAGATCGCTGCGGAGGTTTCGAAGGAATTTCCGGACGTGACCTGGGACAAGATGCTGGTCGACGCGATGACCGTCCGCATGGTGAAGGACCCGAAGAGCCTCGATACGATCGTGGCCACCAATCTTCATGCCGATATTCTGTCCGACCTGGCAGGAGCCCTGGCCGGCAGTCTCGGCGTGGCCCCTACCGGAAACATCGATCCGGAACGCCGTTTCCCGTCCATGTTCGAACCGATCCACGGATCCGCCTTCGACATCACCGGAAAAGGCATCGCCAACCCTGTCGCGACCTTCTGGACAGCGTCGCAAATGCTCGAGCATCTGGGCGAGACGAACGCCGCGGAACGGCTTATGCGCTCGGTTGAAAAAGTCTGCGACGATGGCGTGCTGACGCCGGATGTCGGCGGCACGTCGACGACGCAGGACGTGACCGACGCGGTCTGCGAAGCCATCCGCGTGGAAAACATCTGAACAATCGATCAGGCGGCAAGCCGACCCTTCTGCCGGGTCGGCGGCCGCACCCCCTGGCGGCGGACAAAACGCTACAGGGCCCTGAACAGCATCATTCCGATGACAACAACCACAGCCGCCAGAGCGCTCCAGGCCAGAAATGAATGCAGCTCGGAGCGCCGCGAAGCGCCCACGTGCCGGAGGCGCTGTTGCGCGGCCGGTCCAAATCCGAACCCGTCGCCGCGTGCGGCCTTGCTGGAAGCCTGCGCGAACCGGCGCCGCAACTCCGCAGCGCGGCGGGCACCCCTGTCCTCGTTGATCGACGTGTAGTTCATTGCCATTTCAATTTCGCTCCGCGATGCTCCGGATCTCAAGAAGAGATGGTTTCGAACGCGTCGGAATTCAAATGAGCAATTTTTAATCTTGGCGGCCGGCCGGTTGTCGAGGCGCCCGGTCCGTCGAGAACCGTTCCCAGGCAAAACCCGAAGACATCTTCCGGTCAGGCTGCGGACAGTTCCTTGGTCTTCCCTGCGTCCGGGGTCTCCTCGCCGTCCGTCTCGAAATCGGATTCGTGTTCGGGATCGTCGTCGATTGAGATGGACAGGTTCTTTTCCACCTGCCGCAGCAGCTTGCGCAGTTTCTTGCGGTCCTTGTCGTCGAGACCGGACATGGCCTCGCGTTCAAGCCGCTTCCAGGCCTTGTCCACGAAGACCACCAGCTCCCGCCCCGTATCGGTCAGGTAGACCCGGGCCAGACGCCCGTCCGTGTCGGACACCTGGCGCCGGACATAGCCTTGCGCGGACAGGCGGGTCACCATTTTCGTCACCGTCGGCGGCTGAACGCCGAGAGCCAGCGCCAGTTGGCTCATGGTCCTGCCGTCCGCATCGGCGAGCACCTTCAGGACCAGCTCCTGCCCGGGATGCAGGCCGATCCGCATGAGATGCGATCCCGCACGGGCCCGTTGTGCCTTCGCCGCCTGAACCAGACGAAAGGTTATGCTTTTCTTGTAGTTGAAAGCCATTGCACCATCCCCGTCCCAAATAAACTCGAATCACGCTCAACGTCGACGCGGCGCACCCTAGACGGAGTATTTAACCGTCGAATGACACTGCGCGAACCGAGGATGATTTGGCCGCAGGGGCGCCGGCTGGCATGTTTTGGGCTGCGATTGGACGCGGCGGCCCGCACCGGGGATCAGCCCATGCCTTGGGGCTCCATCGCCGTTTGCAAGGCCGTCGAAACCTCCTGGCAATAAAGACTGTACTGCCGGGAATTGCGGAAGGCATCGTCGCGCGGCTGCGAGGGCGTGATCGTTTTCTCGCAGCTCACCCGGCCGGGCGCTGCCGCCATGACAACGATCCGGCTGGACAGATAGACCGATTCAAACACCGAATGGGTGACGAACAGCACCGTCCAGCCGAAGCTGGCCTGAAGGCGCAGGAGATCGTTGTTGAGCTTGAAGCGGGTAATTTCGTCGAGCGCCGCGAAGGGCTCGTCCATCAACAGGACCCTCGGGCGGGTAATCAGCGCGCGGGCGATCGACACGCGCATTTTCATGCCTCCGGATAATTCGCGCGGAAAGAGCTGCGTGGCGTCCTCAAGACCGACCGTCGCAAGCGCATCCATCACCTGCTCGCGGGCGCGCTCGCGTGAAACCCAGCGCGCGCGCAACGGCAGCCAGACATTGTCGAAGACACTTGCCCAGGGCATCAGCGTCGGTTCCTGGAAGACGAACGCCAGATCCCGGTCGATCAGGTCCCGGCCGTTCCGCTCCCGATCTATCTTCCTGTCCGGCTGCGCAGCAGGCCACTCGACGGCACCCGCACTCGGTTCCGACAGCCCGGCGATGATCCTGAGCGCACTGGACTTGCCGCATCCTGACGGTCCGAGCAGGGACACGAATTCGCCTTCGCGAATGTCTAGGGAGAAGTTGTCCAGCGCCGTCGTGCCGGTGTCGAAAGCCTTGCGGATGTTTCTCAGCGAGACGACGACGGGCGCCTGATCTTGTTGCGACATGGGATCATGTATCCTTGCCTAGGGCCCACCTGGCCCGGGTGTCAGGGTTGGGATTTCAGGGCCAGGATTTCAGGAGCGCACCTTGAGGGATCCCGCCAGCAGCGGGATGGCCATGGTCAGGACAGCGACAACGGCAAAGGACGCCCGAAGCGACAGCAGGTCACCGACAAAACCCAGAACGGGAGGACCGAACAGGAATGCGCCATAGCCAAGAGTGGCAACGGCGGCCAGAGCCGATCCCCTGGACATGTGCGGATCGCCCGCGGCCCGGGACATGGCAAGCGGAAACAGCACCGCATATCCGAGCCCCATGATAAAGCAGCCCGCCCAGACCGCCCAGATGTTCAACCCTGAAACCAGCAGCAGGCAGCCGGCAAAGGCGACCAGGCCGCTCCAGCGGGCCACCCGGACCGCCCCGAAACGGGCGATGACCTTGTCACCGGACAGCCGCATGATGACCATGGCCGTGGAAAAGATGGTAAAGGCGGTCGGCGCAATCGCTTCCGAATATCCGAGATCCCCGATCTGGTACAGCGCCGCCCAGTCGGTGACCGCGCCTTCGCCGAGCGCCGCCACGAGCGCCATCAGGCCGACCAGCACCAGCGCACCTTTCGGCAGCGCGAACAACGGTGCCTTGGCCGCGTCCGAAGGCCCGGCGATCTGCGGCCAGGGTTGGCGCCAGAACCAGACCAGGAACGGCGCGGTCAGCGCCACCCACAGGATGAAATGAAGCGCGACACTCAGACCTGCCTCGATCGCGGCACCGCCAAGCAGGGCGGCTATCGCCGCGCCAAGGCTGAACAACCCGTGATAGGAGGACATGATCGGCCGCCCCAGAGCGGTTTCGACTTCCGCGCCCCACCCGTTCATCGACACATCCAGCGCACCGAAGGAAAATCCCGCCAGGAAAAGGGCCGCGGTGAGCAGCGGAACGGATGGCGCCAGGCCGACCAGCAGAAAACCGACAACGGTGGCGGCAGCGAAGAACTTGGTCACGGGCGCCGCGCCCCTTCGGTCGATCAGCAGCCCGGCCAGCGGAAATGACGCGAACGCTCCGCACGCCATCACGAGCAGCAGAAGCCCGAAACCGCTCTCGTCGAGACCGGCCCCGGCTTTGACATGCGGGATACGGGACGCCCAGATGCCGATAAACGACCCGCACATGAAGAAGATCGCCGATACGACCCGGCGCGCGGCAGAGGCTAGGTCCTGGTGAGGATTTGTCATTGTCTGATGTTCTTGAAGGGCTGACGTGCCGAAAGGAAAAGCCTTTCTGTCACGCCTCCGCCCGTTAGACAAGTAACGGACGCGCGGCATTCGGACGGCCGCCGGATGCGCTGGAGCGAGAGCGGACCAGGACCGTCAGGACGCCGTTGCGATCAGGACACAACCAGCCCGTCAGCCCCGGAGACATCCGGGGATGCCGGATTCGATGTGGCCTGGGATGTGGCCTGGGATGTGGACTGGGATGCCGACCGGGACGCAGCCTCATACGCAGCAATGGCGGCGCTGGTATCGGCGCGGCGTTCCGAACCGTTCGCCCTGGCAGGCGCATCGTCTTCGGTCGCCCCGGCAACGCCCTCCGGCGGGCCGGTTTCGGCCGGGGCGGCCCCGGAACCGGCGGCATCCTCGTCTCCGGACAGCTCCTCAGCCTTTTGCTGACGCAGCTCGGCCTGGGCCTCGGACAGTTGCGATCTTGCCTGCTGCGCCACCTTGAGGTCCTGCGAAGACGGCTCCGCGGGCGCGGTCGCCGCCCGGATGACGACCTGCATCTTGCGGATGGTGGCCTCGGGTGAGCGCTCCGTTGACGTGTCGATCTGCACCTCGCCGCCGATCGCGTAGCGCTTGCCGTCGGGTCCCTGCTGAAACGTGTAGCTCGGCGCCCCCGCGTGAGCACCGCCGACACGGGCATGGGCCTGTTCGTGTGCCCGCACCTCGGCGTCACGCTGTTTCAGGTCCGAGACCTGCTTCTCCTCGGCCTCATTCAGGCCGTCTCCGTCCGGATCGTCCTCTTCGTCCGCGGTTTGCTGTCCTTGCACCGCGTTGGCCTGGCCGCCGGTTCCGGTTGCGGCAGCAACCGTCCGCTCACGCGCGCCTTGTGCCGTGACGTTGTCGACCTCGCCGTCCTCGGAAGCCGGAGACTGCGCCCCGGGGACGCGTGCCTTCGAGCCGCTTGAACTGTCGGCCTCCTGCAGCACCATGACCGCCTCTGCGGTCAGCGTCGGACTGCCGCCGGCCCGCAGGGACGCGGCCCTCTGACCGGCCTGGCTTTCGCGCGCGCCCAGCCCTTCCCGGCCCGGGTTTGTCTCCTCCGGGCTGGACCGTGTTTCGCTGGCGACACCATTGCTTTTCAGAAGGGTCGCTGGCGTGTTTGACAAGAGCGCGCCGATCATGGCGCAGATTGTCCCCGACAGGAGTCAGTAAACTCTAAACACCGGTTAAGAATCCGGCATCATATCCTCGTGAACGGGGCCGGTAGCCTGATTGCGGCCACGTCCCCCTTGCCTGCTTTCTCACGATGTGCAAATCAGGTCAGACGGTTAACAGCGCGCGAGGCGGTCCGACGTGATGCTTCCCAGCCCCTATTGGCAAGACATGACCACGCGCGACTTCCAGGCGCCAGGCCATGAGAGCTGGATCGCGGTTCTGCCCGTTGCCGCGGTCGAACAGCATGGACCCCACCTTCCCGTTTCCACGGACCTGACCATCGCGCAGGGCCAGGTCAACCGTGTGCTGGAACTTCTGCCGCCGGATCTTCCGGCCACATTCCTGCCGGTTCAGGCAGTCGGCAAGTCGGACGAGCACCTGTCTTTTCCCGGTACCCTGACGTTGTCCTGGGACACGGTGACACGATGCTGGCTTGAGATCGGTGAATGTGTCGCCCGTGCGGGTCTGCGCAAGCTCGTGCTGATCAACTCCCACGGCGGCAACGTCCCGGTCCTGGATATTGTCGCCCGCGAACTCAGGACAAGGCACGGCATGTTCGTGACCGCAACCAACTGGCTGCGCTTCGGCCAGCCGGAAGGTCTGTATCCGGAAGATGAATTTGTCTACGGCATCCATGGCGGGGACATCGAAACCTCGCTGATGCTGCACTTGCGCCCCGATCTCGTGCGTATGGATGCGGCAACGGACTTTCTGTCCGAACAGCAGCGTTACTTGACTGATTTCAAACACCTGCGCGGGCACGGCAAGGCGCAATACGGCTGGATGGCCGAGGATCTCAACCCTGCGGGCGCGCTCGGGAACGCGGCCCGCGCGACGCCGGACAAGGGACGCCGCTCGCTCGATCATGCGGCGCGTGGCTTCATCGAACTGCTGCAGGATGTCAATGCCTTCGACATCGGCCTGCTCAGGACCCCGGACGCGTAGAGCGCCGGAAATCGCCGTCCGGAAACGGGGACACCTTACGAATTCCGGAAGGTAATTATTTTTGAACCATAACTAATATTTCGGATTGTTATTTTTCATTAAATAAAACTTACCAACAACACTTAAGTCGTTTCTGGAGAAAGTATTGGACGTAGTGTTGACCTTTACCTGAATAGGCGACACATTAACTGATTGTAATTCTGGAAGGCGGTTCTCGCGGAACCATGAATCTGTCAATTCGGCAATTGTCGACCTTTCGTGAGGTCATGCGCAGCGGCTCCATCTCGGAAGCCGCCCGAACGCTCGGCCGAACCCAGCCTGCCGTCAGCTCGACCATCGCCGGACTGGAAACGGAACTCGAACTGAAACTGTTCGTGCGCGAACAGGGCCGGCTGGTACCGACCCCCGAAGCAGAGTTTTTCCTGGAGGAAGCCGAGGCAATCCTGAAGCGTCTCGAGGTCTCGAAGAGGACCCTGCGCGGCCTCGCCAACCGGGAACACGGCCAGTTGCGGGTGGCCGGCATCCCGGAAGCAACCGCCGACTTTCTGCCGAATTGCCTGTCACGCTTCATTGCCGACAAGCCGAGCGTGAAGGTGGCCATCGCCAGCCGGAGCTCGGCAGAGATCGAGGACCTGATCGCAGCGCAACAGTTCGACATCGGCTTCGCTGAAACACCGCGCGCACGCAATTCCTTCGACCAGATCGATTTCGACCTTGAATGCATGTGCGCCATTCCGGCGACCGATCCGCTGGCCTCGAAGGAGGTGATCACGCCCACGGAACTGGACGGCTACCCGCTGGCCCTGCTGCAATCCGAGCACCGCAGCCACAAGCAGACGCTGGCGCGTTTCCGCGATGCCGGCGTCCGCTTCAATCAGCGTTTCGAGCTGCAGACGGCCTGGCCGGGCCTGCAATTCGTGGAAGCCGGCCTGTGTGCCCTGATCTGCGACATGGTCACCGCCTACAACGCCCAGCAGCAGAGCCGGCGCGGCATGGGACCGCCCCAGATCGTGTTTCGGCCGTTCCGGCCGCGCATCCACAACAACCTGTCCATCCTCACGCCGACACACAGGCCGATCTCGATCGTCGCGAAGGATTTCTGCGATTTTCTGTCCGAAGAGGTCGCGCTGGTCCGGGCCGCGATGATCAGGCGAAGCGCCTGAAGGCCCATCCGGTCACCTCGACAAACGAGACCTCGATTGACCCCACGGGCCGGCGCTCGTGAGGTTTGGACCGGTTGGCAAACGCCGCCTTTATCAAGCACCTCTGCCGGGTGCCTTGTCTTGTTCTGGGCGGTGTAGCCGATAGGACAGCCGATGGGGCGGTGCACAGCTCAGGCTGCAGGGGAGAAGCCGGTCAGCCCGCCGCGTTCTGGAAAATGGCGGTGTTGGCGGCGACGATAGCCACCGCATTGGTGCGGTTTTTCGCCCCCAGACGGGTGATAGCATTGCGGATATGCGCCTTGACCGTCGCAATGGAAACACCGAGATCGTAGGCAATCTGCTTGTTCACCTTGCCCTCGCACAGCTTCAGCAGAATTTCGAGTTGCCGGGGGGTCACAAGTTCGCTCAGGTTGAGCGGCCATCTGATGCCGGCAGCGAAACCGCTGGTAGCGCCGTCCCGGGCGGCACAGGGCGTCAGGGCGAAATGGGCTGTCATCACTCTGCTCCTTGGGGTTCGGACACTGTCCGTATCGCGGGTCGGTGGACGGCCGATCGGACCTGATCGGCATTCCCCGGCTGACCGCGTTGAAAGCATTCGGGCATCTTGCCGGTGTTTTTTTGAATGTTTGATGCTGCGGCACTGTTCATGATTACCCGGCTATTGTAAAATGTTAAAGTGCATATTGGATATTGCAAATAATTTGCAATATGACTTTGGAGAACACCGGCGTGAGCAAAAAGCTTTTTTCAGGCCACACGCTGCGTCAGATCCGATCCGATTTCAGCCTGTCCCAGGTTGAATTCGCCAGAAAGATCGGCCTGTCCACCGCCTATGTGAACCAGATCGAGAACAACAACAGGCCGGTGACCGCGTCGGTTCTGCTCACGATCAACCGTATCTTCGGCGTCGACCTGTCGGCCTTCGAGAAGAACGATCTCGACCGGGTCGCCCAGGATCTGCAGGAGATCTTTGCAGACACCCAGTATCACAGCGCCTCGGTCGGACGGCAGGAGATCCACGAACTGGTGACCCGGGCGCCCGGCGTAACCAAGGCGATCATGGATCTCTACGGCGCGCTGCGGACCTATCACGACCGGGAAGCCATCGCCGACGATCTTGTCCAGCAGGGCGGCTCCGACGTGGAGGGGCCGGGCCTGAAGCAATCCGCGTATGACGAAGTCCGCGACTATTTCCACTACATGGACAACTATGTCGATTCGATCGACCGGGCGGCGGAAAAGCTCGCCGGCGAGATCGGCCTTGCCCGCGCCCCATCCAAATTCGCGGCCCTGACAGGCTGGCTGAAGGACCGGTTCGCCATCTCGGTCACCCAGTTCCCCGACTACGACGGCACCCTGATCCGGCAGGAAGAGCATGCCCGCACCATCGCCCTTTACCGCGCGGTCCCCCAGTCGACCAGAAACTTTCTTCTCGGCTCCGCGATCGCCGAACTCTGCGTCCGTGACCTGATTTCGGAGGAAGTTGAACGGGCAAGGTTCAAGACGAAATCGGCCGAGAGCATCGCGAGGCTGGCCCTTAGAAACTATTTTTCAGGCGCGCTGCTGCTGCCTTATGACGACTTCCTGAAAGCGGCCTCGGAAAGCCGGCACGACATCCAGCTTCTGTCCAACCGCCTTGACGCCAGCATCGAGACCGTCTGCCACCGGCTTTCGACCCTGCAGCGCCCCGGCGCAAAGGGCCTGCCGTTCTATTTCGTCAAGATCGACCGGGCCGGCAATGTGGTCAAGCGGCACAGCGCGACCCGCTTCCAGTTCGCCAGGTTCGGCGGATCCTGCCCGCGCTGGAACGTGCATCAGGCCTTTGAACAGAACTCCAACAAGTTCACCGCGCAGATTGCCCAGATGCCAGACGGCGTGCGCTATCTGTGCGTGGCTACAAGCGTCACCAAACATCAGCCGGACCATCGCAGCGGCGAGCGCCGCTATGCGCTCGGCATCGGCTGCGAGGTCAGATATGCCGACACCGTGGTCTATGCCGACGGTCTCGCTGTGGAGGACATCGCCTCGCCCGAACCGATCGGTGTCAATTGCCGGATCTGCCCGCGCGACACCTGCGACCAGCGCGCCTTCCCCGCTCTGGACAAGGAACCCTTTATCGAATCCGGCCGCCGCGGCATCGTGCCCTATCAGGTCGACGCCATCGATTAGGCGCAGATACCGATTGCAGCCCCTCGCCCGGACGGTCCGGAAAGGCTGGCCGATCTGGTTCGGCCGTAAGCCGACATGATCGGCAGGCGTCATTCCGGCATTTTCGATGGTGCCATGCTCTACCATGTTATTTCAGAGCTGCGCCCGGACGTGCGGATCGTCGCCAATCGTTTCTTTGAAGGCCTGAAACGGACAGATGGTTTCCGTCAAGATCCGGTGCGGATCAGGGCGGGCAACGCGACCGGCCCTGATCCATTCTTGTGCGGGATCAGCCCAGCGCGCGCAGGCGCTTGAGCAGGGAAGAGGTGTCCCAGCGGCCGCCACCAAGTTTCTGAACATCCTTGTAGAACTGATCGACAAGAGCGGTTACCGGCAGGCTGGCCCCGTTCTCGTTGGCCGTTGCCAGACAGATACCGAGGTCCTTGCGCATCCAGTCGACAGCGAAACCATGCTCGAAATGATCATCGAGCATCGTCTCGTAGCGATTGACCATTTGCCAGCTTCCGGCAGCGCCACCGCCAATCACATCGATCACCGCCCGCCCGTCGAGGCCGGCCTTCTCGGCAAAATGCAGGCCCTCCGAAAGGCCCTGGACCAGCCCGGCTATGCAGATCTGGTTGACCATTTTTGTCAGCTGGCCTGCGCCGCTTTCACCCAGGCGAACGCATTTCTTGGCATACGCATCGATCAGCGGCTCGGCCCTGTCGTATGCGGCCTGATCCCCACCGCACATGACAACGAGCTGGCCGTTCTCGGCGCCGGCCTGACCTCCCGAAACCGGTGCATCGACAAAGCCGATTCCACTTTCCTTGGCCAGCTCGAAAAGGTCGCGCGTGACTTTTGCGGACACCGTGGTGTGATCGACAAAAAGCGTTCCCGCCGCCATGCCGCTGAAAGCGCCCTGATCTCCCGTGCAAACGCTTCGCAGATCATCGTCGTTGCCCACACAGCTGAACACGATATCCGCAGCGGCGGCAGCTTCGCGCGGTGTTGCGGCAAAACGGCCGCCGTACTCGCCGGCCCATTTTTCAGCCTTCGCAGCGGTACGGTTGTAAACCGTCACTTCATGCCCTGCTTTCTGCAGGTACCCTGCCATCGGGTAGCCCATCACCCCAAGGCCGAGAAACGCAACTTTTGCCATACCAGATTCCTCTTTTTCTAAAATGCGTCGCGTGGTGTCTCACCCGCGAAGAATGCGTCCAGATTGTCCAGCGCGCGAAAACCCATCGCATCGCGCGTCTTGGCAGTAGCACTGCCGATATGTGGCAACATGAATATGTTGTTGAACTCTGCGAATGCCGGATTGCCACCCGGCTCGGTCTTGAAGCAATCAAGACCCGCTCCCGCAAGCTTTCCGGACCCGATCGCTTCCAGCAACGCGGTTTCATCGACCAGGGCCCCGCGGGCAGAATTGACGAAAACGGCACCGTCGGGCAACAACCCGAACCGCCGGGAATTCATCAGATCGACCGTTTCAGGAGTGGCCGGGCAATGAAGCGACAGGAAGTCTGAAACCGGCAGGAGGCTCTCGATCGTCTCGTGGAAGACCGCCCCCTTTTCCAGCCCTTCCGGCAACCGGGACCGGTTGTAGTAGTGTATCTCCATATCGAAGCCGCGTGCCTTTGCCGCAAACGCCCGGCCGACGCGCCCCATTCCGACGATCCCCAGACGTGAACCCGACACTTGCTTGCCGACCATGAAGGCCGGACTCCAGCTGTCCCAGGAACCGGTGCGCACCAGCCTCTCACCGTCGACAACCCGCCGCGCAGCCCCAAGCATGAGCAGCATGGCAAGCTCGGCCGTCGCGTCCGACAGCACATCCGGCGTGTTCGTAACCACGATATTGCGCGCCTTGAGCGCAGGAATATCGCAATGATCCACGCCGACAGAATGATTGGCGATGATCTTCAACCGGGGATCAAGACGCGCAACAACATCAGCGCTGAAATGCTCGGAGTGGCAGGGCATCATCGCGTCGGCCATAGCACTCATGGCAACGATCTCGTCGGCGGTGCCGGGCATGTCGGTTTCCGTCACGATGACATCGTAATTCTGGTGGGCGCGCGCAATTGTCGAATCGGAAACACGGCGGGGCAACCACAGAACGGGTTTTCCACTCATGGGATCAGTCCTTTTTCCGGAATGCATCTTCCCAAAGATTGAACAGAGCCAGCCCAAGGACAAAGAGGACGATGATCGTAAAGGGCAGCCCCCCCAGGATGCCGGCAAATCCCGTCGAGATGCTATGCGACAGGCCGAGAACGAACACCGCCATCAGGGCGGTGCCAAACGCACCCAGGATAATGTTTGTAAGGCGCGACATGCTGTTACTCTCCATTTTCACTTTGGTGGCCGGCGAGGCTGCGTTGTATCCAGGCAGCCGTCCGCAGCAATCGGTCATCCTCTTCCGCGGCACCGATCAGCTGCACCCCGACAGGCAAATCGTTTTCGCCGACGAGCAGTGGAAGGCTCAGGCTGGGCAAGCCTGCAAGTGTCCAGGCGGTGCAGTAGACGGCATCGCCCGTATGCCCTTCGGAGATCAATGGGGCCTCCCCGGATGCGGCAGGTGACAGGATGGCGTCAAAATCATTGAAGAACCTGGCAAAGAACTGTTCGGCCGAGGCCTTCACCGCCAGGGCATCCTGATATTGATCGAGGCTGATCGACTGCCCGCGCCCAATCGCATCCTGGAGCTCCTGGCTGACTGCGCCCGTGTTGGCCGCGACAGTATCAGCGAAGATTTCCGTGATCTCGTAGTCGTAGATCGTCTTGTGGACGTTCACCAGATCGGCGAGCTCCGGTCTCGGCGAGAACCGTTCGACGCGTGCCCCGAGAGTTGAAATCACGGTTTCCAATCCGGCCTGTGCATCCGGGGCCAGACGGTCATGATAGGGCATGTCGAACCATGCGATCGTCGGCTCCACGGGAACATCTGCTTCTGCCCCTTTCAGCAGTCCGGCCCGGGGACGGGCAAAGCTGGCGGGATCCGTCTGGTCGTAGCCGCCGATCACATCGACCAGCAGGGCCGCATCGGACAGCGAATTTGCAAAGACCCCCACCTGGTCCAGCGTCGCGGACGTGCGCAGGAGGCCGCTTCTGGAAATCGTGCCCCGTGTCGGCTTGAATCCGAACACCCCGCAGAACGACGCGGGCCTGATCACGGAGCCGCCGGTCTGACTGCCGACGGCAAGGGGAACGTGACGCGCTGCAACCGCCGCGGCGGAGCCGCTGGAAGAGCCGCCGGGCGTGTGCAGGGTATTTGCCGGGTTGCGCGTGGATGACGGCCGGAGATAGGCAAACTCGGTGGTGACGGTCTTGCCCATGATCACCGCACCGGCCTCGCGCAAGCGCTCTACCAGCCTCGCATCAGCATCCGGTCTCCGTCCCGCGTTGATTTGAGATCCCTGTTCGGTGGGCATGTCTTTCGTGTCGACAATGTCCTTGAGACCAACCGGCACGCCATGCAGAGCTCCGGTCGCCCGGCCGATCTTGCGAATAAGATCCGCGGCGCGCGCCTGCTCGAGCGCTTCTTCCGGGACAAGATGCGCCCACGCTCCAATGTCCGGTTCGCTGTGCCGGATCCTGTCAAGACAGGTTTTGACAAGTGCTTCGGACGAGATCCGGCCGTTGCGAATAGCCTCCGCAGCCTGAGCCGCGGAGAGCAAGGAGAGTTCGTGCTTCATCAAGGTATCCACTTGCCGAACAGGTAATCCGGAAGCCAGAGAGCGATGCCCGGGAACTGGTACATCAGCACCATGCACAGCATCACGATCGCCAGATACGGCATGAGACCCTTGAATATCTCGACCAGTTCGATCTGCGCCTTCAACACGCCCTTCAGATAGTACGCGGACATGGCCATGGGGGGCGTCAGGAACGAGGTCTGCAGGTTCAGGGCAACCAGCATGGCAAAGAAATACGGGTTCACGCCGAACGTATCGAGCATGGGCAGGAAGATCGGCACGAAGATGATCAGAATTTCCGACCATTCGAGCGGCCATCCCAGGAGGAATATGATCAGCTGCACCATGATCAGGAACTGCCACGGCTCCAGGTCCATGCTGAGGACCCAATGCTCGATCACATCATGTCCGCCGAGATAGGAGAAGATCGAAGCGAACGTCCACGAACCGACAAACAGCCAGCACACCATCGCGGTTGCCTTGGCGGTCAGAAAGACGCTTTCCTTGACTTTCTGCCAGGTCAGCGACCGATAGGCCACCGCCAGGACCAGCCCGCCCAGCGCACCCATGGCGGCGGCTTCCGCAGGCGTTGCCAGACCGCCCAGAATGGATCCCAACACCAATAGAATGAGTACCGTGAGCGGAACGAACGAGACCAGCAGATTGAAATAGATTTCGCGTTTGGGCGGGATGTCCTTCTTGTCGGGCATCGGCGCAAGCGCGGGGTTGATCTTGACCCGGATGATTACGTAGACGATGTACAGCCCGGCAAGCAGCAGTCCCGGAAACACCGCGGCCGCATAAAGCCGCAGCGGAGACAATTCGGCGATCGCCGCATAGACGATCAGCATGATCGAAGGCGGGATCAGGATGCCGAGCGTGCCGCCGGCGCAAATGATGCCCGAGGCAAAGCTCTTGTCATACCCCGCCTTGTTCATGGCCGGGTAGGCCAGAAGCCCCATCAGGGTGACGACGGCACCCACGATACCGGAGGCCGTCGAAAAGACCGCGCAGGTCATCAGCGCTGCGATCCCCAGTGATCCGGGAAGATTGTGCGCAGCCTGATAGAGGGAAAAGAACAGTCTGTTGACGATGTTCGCGCGCTCGACCACATACCCCATGAACAGGAACAACGGTATGGCGACAAGCGTGTCGTTTTCCATCACCGAATAGGTGTTCTGGTTCAGCAGGTAAAAAATGTTGTTGTTGAAGAAGTCCGCGATGCTGTCAGGCGCGCCCTGATAATAGGCATAAAACCCGAAGCCGACGCCCATGGCGATCAGAGTGAATGCGATCGGGAATCCGAGCAGCACCAGCACAATGAACAGGCAAAGCATCAAGATGGCGACTTGTGGATCGGTCATTTGTTGTTTTCCTTGTTGCTTTCCACATGCGTCACCGAACTGAGATCTCCTTCAGTCATGTGCATTAACATGTCTTCCGTTTCACGGACGTCATCGATCCGCGCAGGCCATTTCCCCTCCCGCATGGCGATCCAGCAGCGCATCATTTCAGCCGCGCCCTGAACCATCAGCAAAAGACCGGCAACCGGTATCAACGTCTTGAAGAAATAGATCTGAATCCGGGCCGGACTGTTCCAGCTGACTTCCTTGTAGCGCCAACTGTCGGCCGCGATTTCCCAGCCGTACCAGAACAGCGCGATCATGCCGGGAAAGAAGAAGAGTATGTAGAGGATGAAATCCACGCGCGCCTGCCAGCGCACGGAAAACAGTCTGTAAAGCACGTCCCCGCGAACATGCGCGTCCTGCGCCAGCGCGTAGGCGCCTGCCATCAGGAACAGGGCACCATACATCTGCACCATCACGTCAAAGGCCCAGACGGTCGGGGCGTTCAGCACGTATCGTACGAACACCTCATAGGATACCGACAGTGTCAGGATGAGAATGCACCATCCGAAGGCCTTGCCGATCCACTGGCTCAGCCCTTCGATGGCGTGAATTGTCTTGATCAAGGTCTGCCCTCACCAACTCAGCCGCAGCTATTGGAGGTCGCGAAACCGCAACCTCCCCTTCAAACAATCATCAGCGGACAGATCAGCCGAAGTGGTGCTTGTAAGCCAGCTTGTAGTCGGGCTGGTTCAAGTTCAGGTAGTTCATCACCGTCTTGGCATAGGCCATCTGGCTTTCGACGACCTTGGCGAAGAAGGGATCTTCTTTCGAGATCCGGTCGACGACGACATCCCATGCTTCCAGCTGTGCCTGCATCACGCTGTCCGGCGTGCGATAGACGTTGACACCCTGCTCTTCCGCGAGGGTCACAAGATCGTCGGCATAGCGCTTGGTGTTGTGCCAGTAGAAGTTGGAGTTCTCGGCTTCGGAAGCGTATTTCAGGATCGCCTGAAGCTCCGGCGCAAGAGCGTCGTATTTCTTCTTGTTGAAGGTGACTTCAAAGAATTCCTGGCTCTGGTGGAACGACGCGAGATGATAGTGCTTGGACACGTCCTGCATGCCGAAATCGCGATCCGATGTCGGATTGTTGAACTCCGCAGCATCAATCAGTCCGGATTTCATGGCCGGCTGAATTTCGCCACCGGGCAACTGGACGACGGACATGCCCATTTCCAGCAGGACATCCGCAGCCAGTCCGACGGTACGGTATTTCAGGCCGCTCATCTGATCGGCATCGGTGATCTGCTGTTTGAACCAGCCAAGCGGCTGTGCCGGCATCGGCGAATTGAAGAATGACACCACATTCAATCCGAGAGACGCCATAAGCTCGTCGAAGAGTTCCTGGCCGCCGCCATAGTTGACCCAGCCCAGCACTTCCTGGCTTGACCAGCCGAAGCACGGACCGGTTCCGAACAACGAGGCGGATTTCGACTTGGAGTACCAGTAGGCCGGCACATAGTGCGCCGCATCCAGAACACCGCGGTGAACTGCATCCTGCATCTGGCTGGTTTTCACGACCGAGTTCACGGGCAGAAGCTCGATTTTCAGGGCGCCACCGGTCATTTCGTTGACCCGGTTCACATAGGACTGTGCGTTTTCAAGAAAGATGCCGCCTCCCCAAGCGGCCTGCATTTTGAAAGTCTGACCCTCCTGCGCATGAACAGCCGGTGCTGCAAGTGCGCCTGCGCCGACAACGGCGGACCCACGCAGCAAGTTTCTGCGATTGATAGATTTAGACATGTTTCCTCCCAATGGAATGGTGCGCTGCCGCCGTTATCCTGACGGTCAGGCCCAGCCCGCGGCCATGCGGACACCCCAAAGATAGAACACCTCGCAAATTTGTCAATTTTAATGAAAAACCTATTTTCAAACAGGCAAAATTACTGGTAAACCATTGCTTTAAATACGTTTTTATTTTTCATTTTTTGATCTGAAAATGCGTTTTGGTTTGGTATACTTTCGCTTCAAAATCAGGTGGCAATAGGCTTATGGCTGGAAAACTACAACCTTCTCGAAGAGGACGCCCCAAAGGGACCACCCGCGCGCCCAACACCCCTACCCAGACGGTTCAGGCCCTGGACCGCGGATTGAAAGTGCTTGTCTTTCTCGCCGACAACCAGAAGGCTACACTGTCAGAGATTTCACGCAACACCAATACACCTGTTGCGTCAACTCACCGTATCCTTGCAACCCTTCAACAACGCGGCATGGTGCTGTTCAATGAACAGGACGGACATTGGTGCGTGGGAGCGCAGGCTTTTCGCGTCGGCAATGCCTACCAGGCCGGTTCCAACCTGATGACCGCCGCAACTCCGGTAATGGAGGAACTGGCCCGTCTGACAGGAGAAACCGCGAACCTTGCGATCGAGGACGGCGGAGAACTGCTGTATCTGATCCAGGTGGAATCCGACAATCCCATCAGAGCGTCAATCAAGAACGGGGCGGCGAGTTACTTCCACACATCGGGCGTTGGCAAGATATTGCTGGCTCATATGGACAACAGCCAGCTGGACCGCTTCCTGAAAGACAGGAAGCTTGCAAGACAGACGTCCAAGTCGATTACCCAGCCCGATCATCTCAAGTCGGAACTTGCAAAAATAAGGGACCTCGGCTGGGCGCTCGATGACGAAGAGCGCTACATGGGCATGAGATGTATCGCTGCCCCGGTTTTCGACACGCTCGGGAAAGTAATCGCCGGGGTGTCGATCTCCGGCCCGAGCGTGCGTTTTCCCGACAATCAGCTGCAGCGCATTGCCGACAAGGTCCAGTATGCGGCGAACCGGATCACGTCGGCGCTCGAATCCTCTACAGTTTGAGCTTCCGGAACGCCAAAATCCCCGTTCATTCTGGTGAGTGGGGGCCTTTGTCTGATTGGGTTGCGGAAGCCTGAGGTCAAGAGCAGCGGGATCATAATCCGCGTGCCATGGGGCCTGCGGAGTGGGCGCGCGTCTCTTCTCCGCGACCGGACCGCCGCCACGAAGACCCCGTGAATTCAACGCGAACCCGTCACATGCTCATTTAAGCCCGTTCACGTTCAGAAAGACCGAATAGAGCGATGTGGTTCCGGCAACAAACAGACGGTTCAGTTTTGCCCCCCCGAAACAAACGTTGCCAACCATTTCGGGAATATGGATCTTGCCGATCAGCGCCCCCGTCTTATCGAGGCAATGCACGCCGTCTGCGGCGGATGCCCAGATCCGGCCGTCGCGATCAAGCCGGAAGCCGTCGAAAATGCCGTTGCTGCAAACCGCGAAAACGCGCCTGTCCTCCAGCGTCTTGCCGTCCTTGCCCAGTTTCAGTTTCTCGATATGGGCGGGACCGTCCTCGTGATGGGTGATGCCGGTATCCGAGACGTAGAGCCATGCCTCGTCCGCTGAAAAGGCCAGACCGTTGGGCTTGAAGAACCCGGTGGCGACCACCTCGACCTTGCCCGTTTCCGGATCCGCCCGATAGACATGGCAGTCCCCGATTTCGCTGTCCGCCCGCTCTCCCTCATAGTCCATCAGGATGCCGTAGGACGGATCGGTGAACCAGACCGATTCATCGGACTTCACCACGACATCGTTGGGTGAGTTCAGTCGCTTGCCTTCCCAATGGGAGGCGATCACCGAAATGGACCCATCGTGCTCGGTCCGCGTCACCCGGCGCGTCAGATGCTCGCAGGTCACCAGCCGTCCTTGCGTGTCGACCGTATTGCCATTGGCGTTGTTTGAAGGCGAGCGGAATTCGGAGACGGAGCCGTCGGTTTCGTCCCAGCGCAGCAACCGGTTGTTCGGAATATCCGACCAGACGAGATACCGCCCGGCGGGAAACCAGGCCGGCCCTTCGGACCAGCGGGCACCGGTCCACAGACGCTCGACCCGCGCGTGACCGATGAAACAGGCCGCGAATTCCGGTTCGATCACTTCAAACCCGGTTCCTTCCAAAACACCAAACATCATGTTTCCCGCTGTTTTTCCAAAAGAGTTCGAAGGGGACGGGGCGGGTGGTTCCCCAGCCCTGCTTCTTCATACGGTTTCCAGGGTGACTTGAATCCGGACCCCATTTTGCCTGATACGTATCGACGGCGCGTCCGCGCATTTGAAGGTTGCCAGCTTCCGGCGCGCGGGTCCGGCACTTGGTTGATATCCCTTCAACCGCGGTGCCCGCAACTTGCTGCAAAGGAACGCTCCGGATCCAAACGCTACCGGTCCGACAGGACCGGTAGCGTTGCTTTGACGGCTTCGATCAACTCAGGTCGACCACCGCAGAAGCTAGCCGTTCTCGACAGGCTGCAGGATCAACGCTCCAGGGCACCGACACCGGAAAAGCGGAACGCTTCCTGTTGCAATGCGTCGAGTTGTTCGGCTTCCATCTGGTCATGGGCAACAGTGATCCGGCCCAGGAACACGAGCGGCAGTTCACCGGCCCGATCCTCCAGATCCGCCTTGATCGCTTCCGCCGTCGCCGCGCCGACATCATCACCCATGCGCATGGGTGTTGCATCCAGCTCGCCCCGCCGGATGGCATCCAGCTCAAGGCCGGTGCCGCCCCAACCCGTCGAGAAGATTTCTTTCTCCTTGCCGACGGAAACCTGCGCTTCAACGCTGCCCATCGCCATGGCCGTGTTGGCATTGTGAATGATCGTGGCTTCCGGATAGGCCTGCAGGATCAGGCTGGTGCCTTCAAAGCCGCCTTCGCGCTGATATTCGCCATAGTGTTCGTAGGCGACGGTCCAGTCGCCCTTTTCCATGACGCAATCCTTGAAATCACCGGACCGCTGATTGTCCGTGATCCCCGGAATACCGCGGTTCATGGCCATGGTGATGCGGTTGCCGAGCCGATCCAGCATGTAGTCGCACATCACCAGCGCACCGGCGGCCGAAGAGAAATCGAACCAGACATCCGGCTGGTTTTCCAGGTCCTTCATCGGGGTATGGAAAGCCCAGACATATGTCCTGAAACCGTCTGCCCCGGCCAATTTGTCGATGTTGTCGGCCTGGATGGCGAGTTCCGAAGGACCGAAGATCACGTAATCGTAGATGTCGCCGTCCTGCAGCACCTGATTGGCATAGGTCGACTGCAGCGAGTGCTCGATCTGACGGCTTGCGAACTCCGTGGTGTTGTACTTGATGCCCAGCTCTTCCAGCCTCTTGGTCATGGCCAGAAAGTTGCGTGCCCAGAAATCCGAGGTGTCTGCCGAGGGGTAGATCAATGCGATTTCAATCGGCTTTTCCTGGCTGCCGGCAAACGGCACGCCTTCCGATCCGACGACGGCTTGCAACGCCTCCAGCTTGCCCTCGGCGTTGACTTCGCCGGGAACCCAGTAGTCCCTGTCGGCGATCCCCGGCAGTTCCCTGAGCGGCAGTGTGTCTTCGGCCTGACTGCCGGTGCCCGAAAGCACCAGAAGACCGAGTGCGGATATCAGTAGCTTGTTCATCATTTTCCTCCCTGGTGATGAATTTCCGCGAACATGGACCTCAGCCGCTGGCAACGGTGTTGCCGGCGAGCAGAGTTCCAATGAGAAGCAGGAGAGCGAGCGCTGCGAGCAGGCCGCCTGTAAGGCGCAGGAGCTTGAGACTTTCCGGGGTCGTGAACCCGGCAATCAGTCCCCTGGCACCGTCCCGGTCCTTTTTCTGCAGCCAGGTGTAGAGTGCGACCGAGGCAACGATCACGACACCCGAGGCCACGGACTGCCAGAAAAACTCGATCCGGAGCGTGACCAGCGCGTTGATCATCATCGACAGCAGCAACACGCCGGCGAGCGAGCCAAGCATTGACGCCCGTCCGCCGAACAGCGATGTGCCGCCGACGACGACGGCCGCAATCACGTGAAGATTGAAATAGGGCGCGGAAGTCGCCTGAATCGCATTGAGCTTGCCGGTCAGCATGACGCCGGCCAGGGCCGCTGCCGCGCCCATCAGCACATAGGCATAGACCTTGTAGCGGTCGACCGCGATACCGGTCATCTCGGCGGCTTCGGGATTGGAGCCGATCGCGACGGTGTAGCGGCCGAAATACGTTCGTTTCAACAGCCAGTAGCCGAGCGCCATCGTCAGAAGGCCGATCACGACGGGAACGGGAATGAACCCGGGGATCTGGCCCCTGCCGATTTCGGTCAGGAGTTCCGGGAACCGCGCCAGCACGAGACCTTTCGCGATCACCAGTGCCAGGCCGCGATAGACCAGATCCATGGCCAGCGTGCCGATCAGATCCGGCACCTTGAACTTGGTGATCACCAATCCGTTGACCAGACCGCACAAGGCTCCGAGAACCAGGGCGACCGTGATCGCGACCGGCGTGGAGAAGCCGTACTGCTTGATCAGAAACGCCATGAGAATACTGGTCAGGGCGGCGACGGATCCGATCGACAGATCGATGCCGCGCTGGGTGATGACGAAGGTCATTGCCATCGCCATCGGCATGTAAAGCGCGGCGTCCAGCAGGATCAGGTTGAGATTGGAGAGCCTGTAATAGCGGGCCGGGTCGGCCACGCCCATGAACAGGAGTATGGCCAGGATCATGACCATCGGTCCGATGATCGCCAGGAACGGCTCGATCCGTTCGGAGAACTTCACCGGCTGCCCCGGATGCGTAGTCGTTGTCATTGTTTTCTCCTAAGCCGCTTCTTCGGCGCCAACGATCAGGCCCAGAACGTCCTGCGGGGAGCTCTGCGATACACTCACGACGCCGGCGCATTTGCCGCGCCGCTGCACATGCACCCGGTCGGCGACCTCGAAAACGTCGTCAAGGGAATGAGAGATCAGAATGACGGCCAGTCCCTGGGCCTTGAGGGCCATGATCAGTTTCAGGGTGCGGGCCGTTTCCTGGGGTCCGAGCGCTGCCGTCGGCTCGTCCATGACAAGCACCCGCAGGCCCTCGTGATAGACCGCACGCGCAATGGCGACGGCCTGCCGCTGTCCACCGGACAGGCTGGCCGTCGGCACATCGAGGGAGCGCAGCCTGACCCCGAGACGTTCAAAAAGGACACGTTCCGTCTCTTCGCGCATGCGCTTGTTGTCGAGCACGGTGATCCCGAGGACCGACCTGGTCAGTTCGTTGCCGAGGAACATGTTGGACGCCGGGTCCAGATGGTCCGCGAGCGCCAGCGTCTGGTAGACGGCGTCGATGCCTTCCTCGATCGCGTCGGAATGACTGTTCATCACCAGCTTCTTGCCACCGACGAAGACGTCTCCCTCCGTCGGCTGATAGACCCCTGTCAGGATCTTGATCAAAGTCGATTTTCCGGCACCGTTGTCGCCGACGATGGCAAGGACCTCGCCCGCATATGCGTCCAGGTCGACGTTTGAAAGCGCGGTCACGCCGCCGAAGCGTTTCGTGATGTTGCGCATCGACACCAAGGGACCGGAATTGTTGTCGCCGGTAGGCATGTGTTCACCCCGAATTGAAGACAAACCTTCCCTGTCCGCGGCCAAGCCCCGGCAAAAATGATTTGCAGTTTCGTCTGTTGGTTCGCTAGGCGGGCCGCCCGCGGCTGCTGCCGACGGCCCGCACCAGGAAGACTACTTGCCCCAGATGGCGGCGTAGGCTTCGCGGTAGGGTGTGTCAGGGTCGAAAGCGTTGCTGTCGCCCATCTTCTCAAGCCCGTCCCTGGTCACCAGAGCGGGGGACGTGACGTAGCCCGAGCAGGCTTCGCCCTGTACGGCACGGTTCAGCTCGTCCACAAGCTGCCAGCCCTGAAGGTTCAGCGGCTCGGCAACCGTGATGGCCTGATATCCGCCGGTTCGAATGCGCTGGAACGCGGCTTCGGAGCCGTCACCGGCAGAGCCTGCCTGCGGTCCATCAGTGGCGGAAATGCCGGCCGCCGCAAGAGCCGGACCCATGAAATCGAAATAGAGATCGTTGATCGCAAGCGCATGGGTCCAGCTGTCACCGTATTTCTGCAGAAGGGTGGTGGTCAGCGGCCCCATGCGGGTCGAGGTGTCGGCAATCGGCGTGTCGACATATTCAAGCACTTTGCCGCCGGACGCCTCGACGGTCTCTTGCAACCGGTCTGCCTTGTCGATGGCGATCTGATAGGTGGAATCGGTGAAAATGATCACCCCGATGTCCTTGCCGCCGTCGTCAATCGCCCAATTCGCGGCGACTTCCGAAACACTCATCGCATCGGTCGAGATGTTGGCGAAAATTCCTCCGGGGGCGTCGCAACCGATTTTCGGACCGGAATGCCAGGCCACCATCGGAATGCTGGCTGCGACCACGCCTTCCAGAGCGGCCTGCTGTTCGACCGCGTCGAAACCGTTGATGACGATGCCGTCGGGCTGCAGGGCCATGGCCTGGCCGATTGCCGCCGTACGCCCCTGTACCGAGCCGGCGCCATCAAGCACGCGCACGTCCCAGCCGATCCTGGCAGCAGCCTCTTCCACCCCATTGGTGACGCCCAGAATGCCCCCGTTTTTCAGGTCGGCCGCGACCACCACGACGGTTTTGCCGTCGGCGGCCGCCGGTCCCGTTGTCGGGCCGTCCCACGCTGTCTGTGCAAGAGTGGGAACCCCCATCCCCGCCAGCATTGTTGTTGCAAGAAAAACCTTCAGGAAATCACGTTTCTGCATAGTATCCTCCCAGAGCAAGAACGTTATTTTTTCAACGCCCCCCGTCGGCGCTGTGCGTAGCCGGCGATGCCGATTGCGATCAGCAAAGTGACGCCGTTGAAAAGCGGTTCGACCCAGAACGAGCCGCCGAATTGCTGAATTCCGGAGATGCCGACCGCAAGGATTGCAACCCCGACCACCGTGCCCCAGACATTGACCCGTCCCGGCTTGATCGTCGTTGAGCCCAGGAAGGCACCGACCAGGGCCGGCAGCAGGAATTCAAGTCCAACGCTTGCCTGGCCGATCCGAAGCTTGGACGCCAGAAGCACGCCGGCGAGAGCTGTCATCATTCCGGAGGCCATGAACGCGCCAATCACGAATTTGCGGGTCGGAATGCCGTTGAGCTGCGCGGCGCGCTGGTTCGCACCGATGGCGTAGAGATACCGGCCGACGGGCGTGTATTCGAGGACAAGCCACATGAAGACGGTGATCGCGATCAGATAGAAACCGGTGATCGGAAGGCCGAAGACGAATGTCGTGCTCAGCGCATAAAAACCGTCCGGCAGGACGCCGACCATCTGCCGCCCGCCGGTGTGCCACAGGGCGATCGCATAAAGAACCGTGCCGGTGCCGAGGGTTGCGATGAAACTGTCGATCTTGGCAACTTCCACGAGCAGACCGTTGAAGAACCCGGTCATCGCCCCAAGCATCAGCACGATCATCACCGACATGGGCCATGGAATTCCCAACAAGGTCTGCAGGCTGATGGCCAGAATGTGCCAGAGCACGATGCCGTAGCCGACGGTCAGATCGATCCGGCCGGCGGCCATCGGAATCATCGCGCCCAGGGACAACAGCGCGATGATGGCCTTGTCCGAAACGATCGCCCGCAGGTTCAGGAGTGTCGGAAAGGTTGTCGGCAACAGGATCGAAAACAACACGATCAGGAAGACGGTCAAAATCACCAGACCATAGACCGGCAGCAGCCGCAGGAGTTTCCCCCGGATCGAGAGCCCTTGGGTTTCAGCCTTGGTGGGCTCGAGCGCATGGGATTCAAGTGATTGCATTGTTGATGTCCTTAGGCCGCCGCGGCGTTGCTGGCTGACGCAGCCTGAATCAGGTTTTCAGTCGAAAGCTTGGTGCCGGAGAGTTCGTCGACGATCTGTCCCTGGCTGAAGACGATGGCGCGGTGGCAAATTGTTGCGACCTCCTCGAAATCGGTCGAAACCAGCAAAATGCCGACCCCTTCGCGCAGTGCCTTGTTGAGCAGGGCGTAGATTTCTGCCTTTGCGCCGACGTTGACGCCAGCGGTCGGATCCTCGCAGATCAGGAGCTTCCGGTTTGTCGCCAGCCAGCGCGCGATCACGACCTTCTGCTGGTTGCCTCCGGACAAAGCCTCTATGGCCATGCTCTGGTCATTCGGGCTCAGCGCCACCTGCCGCCCGATTTCCTCGGCCATTTTGGCCTCGGCACTGGGAGACAGGATCGAAAAGAGACCCCGGCCCGTGGCTTGCGGGTTCAAAAACGTGTTTTCGCGAATGGTCAGCGGCAGCGCGACCGATTCTTCGGTTCGGTCCCGGGCGACCAGCCCAATTCCGGAATCCAGTGCCGTTTTGGGAGACCTCAGATCGGGGACTTCGCTGTTTGCAAGCGTCACCTCGCCGCGATGATCTTCCAGGCCGTAGAGCGCCCGGGCAATTTCCTCATGCCCTGCGCCGCGCAATCCGACCAGGCCGACCAATTCGTTGCGGCACAGCGTCAGGTCGACCGGACCGGCGGACTTGGTCTGAAGCCCCTTGACCGTCAGCAGCGGAGCCCCCGGTGCTTCATTCAGCTTGCTGACCTGGCGGGTCTTGCGCCCGACGATCATGTGAACCAGCTCTTCCGTGGTCGTGTGCTGGATCGCACGCACACCGACCAGTTCACCATCCCTGAGGACCGCAACGCGATCGGCAATCTGGAAGATTTCATCAAGGCGATGGGACACGTAAATCATGCCGACGCCGCTGTCGCGCAGCGGGCGCAGGGCTTCGAAAAGCCGGACAACTTCATCGGTGGGCAGGGAGGCCGTCGGCTCGTCGAGAACCAGAAAATCGCAATCGACCGCCAGCGCACGGGCAATCGCGACAAGGGACTTTTCCGTCCGCGAAAGATCCTGGACCCGTGTCGACGGGCAGAAATCGCATCCGACCCGTTTCAGCGCCACTTCGGCGAACTGCTCCGCGTCGTTCCATTTGATCAGCCCGAATTTTTTTGAAAAGCCCAGCGCCAGAGCCATGTTCTCGGCGACGGTCATCCACTCGATCATCCCCAGGTCCTGGTGAATGAACGCAACGGCCTGCCGCTGGCCGAAGCCGCCCGGACGATGCTCATAGGGCTCACCGTCGATCAGCACCCTGCCCGCATCCGGCTTGTGGATGCCGCCCAGGATCTTGATCAGCGTTGACTTGCCGGCACCGTTTTCGCCCAGAAGAGCGACGATCTCGCCCCGGTCGATCGACAGCGAGACGTCTCGAACGGCATAAGTTCCACCGAAATGCTTTTGGATACCGTCAAAGAAAAGACGGTTCTTCAAACTTCCTGGCACGGTCTTCCTCCCATCGTTACCATCCCCAACCTTACGGCCTTCTCCTCAAGACAGTGATTGAGTTACCGGTAACGTAGGATTATCATCCGCCCGTCACAATTCGAAGTCAATCAAAAAGTTACCGGTAACGTAAATTTTGTCAGAACCTAAATTACAAAATAAAAACAAAAAGATAAGCCTCGCGGAAGTTGCGAAGGCCGCCGGTGTTTCGAAAATGACCGCAAGCCGCGTGCTGCGTGACGAAGGCGGCTTCTCCGAAAAAACACGCGCCAAGGTGATGGTGGAAGTGGAGCGCCTGGGCTATTTGCCGAACCGGCTCGCGACGGTCTTTGCGGGCGACAAGAAGTCGACATTCATAGGTGTCAGCATTCCCGATCTCGGCAACGAGGTGTTCACCCACGTTCTGGAAGGGATCGACCGCAAGCTGGCCAGCTTCAATCATCAGACCGTGCTCGGCATGACCCAGCATGTTCAGAGCGAGGAAGAGAACTGGATAGAGACGGTGCTGTCCTGGCAGCCGGCCGGCCTGATCCTCACCGGCCGCGCCCACTCGCCCCGGGCCATCCAGATCCTGAAGGGCGCGAATGTCCCGCTCGTTGAAATCTGGGACCTGAATTCAAGCCCCGTGGACATGTGCGTCGGGCTCAATCATTTCGACAGCGGATACGACATGGGGCGCTTTCTGCTGACGAAAGGCTACACCCGTTTCGGCTATGTCGGAACGTCCCACGACGCGGCCAATGCGGCCACATCGCGCCTGAACGGCTATGCCAAGGCAATTCAGGATGGTGGCGGCAAGCTCACCAGGCAGCTTTGCCTCAACGACATTCCCGGATTTTATCCCGGCTTTTACGGAACCGAGCAATTGCTGTCGTCAGATCCGCATGTGGAGGTGATCTTTTACCAGAACGACAACATGGCGGTCGGCGCGGTTCATTTCTGCCAGGCCCAACAGATCTCCATACCCGGTGACATCGGGATCGCCGGCTGGGGCGAGCTGCCGATCGCCTCGGTGTTGCCCTACCGTCTGACGACGGTCCATGTGAATCATCTGCGCATCGGCCAGCTCGCGGCTGAAAAACTGCTGCTCAAGGTCAATGGAGACAGCGCGACATCCGTCAGCGACGTTGGCTTTCAGCTTGTCCCGGGAGACACTGTCTGACGCCGCCCGCCACTTGGACTTTCCGACGCCGCCCCCACAAAGACTTTCCAACGCAGCCGAAACCGAAATCCGCCACGTCTCGAGCAAATCCTGATTACCCTAGGTCGTGTTGCCGGGGTCCAGCGTCAACGGACACAGAATGTGACTTTCCGCAACCTGTCCGCCGGCGCTTGCCAGAATGGCGTCGGCGACCGCCTCGCCGATCCGGTGGCCGTCGGTGCTGATTGTGGTCAGGCGGGTGTTGATCGTCTGCTCCCGCGACGTGCCGTTGAAACCCAGGACCCGGACATCTTCCGGCACCCGGTATCCGGACTTCAGAAGAACTCTCAAGCCACCGATCGCCATGGCGTCGTTGAGATAAAAAATGCCCTCGACTTTCGGTCCGTCCTCCAAGAGCCGACGTGTGAGCAGTTCGCCGCTTTCGGCCTGCCGCGGGACGTCCGGATCCGTCACGACGCTGACCTGCGCACCGGCCGCGCTCATGTCCGCAATGAAACTGGCCATGCGCCGGGACGCACACAGATCCAGTTGCGTTTCCGCGCCGACATAAGCGACCTTGCCCAATCCAAGCTCCAGAAAATGGCGTGCGGCGATTTTTCCCGCCTCGACATGTGACGGACCGACTGTGACCTGCCCCTGGGGATCGTCGCCGTCCCAGATCTGAATATGCGGCACATCAAATCGCTGCTGCAGAAGCTGTGTGCGCTGGGTGGACGCAATCCCGCCGCTGCGCACGAGAAAGGCTGGCCTCAGACTGAGCAGCTCCTGGATCTGGCGTTCTTCAACCTCCGGGTCCATCAGGCTTTCGGCGATGAAGATCGACAGCGAGGCCCGGTCCAGCAGACTGTGCAGACTGCTGATGATTTCCGCGTAGATCGTATCGGCGATCGAGGGGATAAGCACCGCAACCAACATGCTTTTTTGCGTGCTGAGCGATCCGGCCAGCCGGTTGGGCACATAGCCGAGTTCGTCAGCGGCTTCGAAGACGCGCGTCTTTGTCTGGTCTGAAATGGCGCCGGTTCCGCGCAGAACTTTCGAAACGGTCATGGTGCTGACCTTCGCTAGCCTGGCAACGTCCGCAAGCGTGACCATGTCTTGACCCTCCCCTCCGGCTGCGCCGGTTGCCGCGCCCGGATATCTGTCGCAGCTCCGTTGACAATCTAGCGTGTTACCGATAACAAATAAATCAGGTTATCGATAACCTAACACTGTTTCGCGCTTGAGCGGTCAACTTTCGGGAGGAAACGTTGGTTATTTGGCGGAAGTTATGGCGCGTCATTGATTGGACGATGGCGGCACTGCTCCTGGCAATGATCGTGTTGGTTTTCACCAACGTGGTCTTGCGGTACGGATTTTCATCCGGCTTGCGACCCTCGGTCGAATTGTCACGTCTGGGGCTGGTCTGGGTCGTCATGCTCGGGGCCGCCGTGGTGCTGCGCCGTGAAGACCACCTTGCGGTGACCGAAGTTGCCGAGGCGTTTCTGCCGCGACTGGTCCCCTTTCTGCGGCGCCTCGCCTATCTGGTCATTCTGATATCGGTCCTGATGCTGTTCTGGGGGGCGTTTCGCCAGATGAACGCCAACTGGAACAACATCTCCCAGCTCACCGGTCTCCCCTCTGCCCTGTTTTACCTGGCCGGTGTCATCTCAGCCGTTCTCATGACCGTGATCGCGGCTGTGCGCATTATCTCGCCGGACGCTCTGGATTTTGACGAAAACCGGGAGAACACCCCGTGACCCTCCTGCTTTTCCTCGGCGTCCTGATCGGCGCCATCCTGCTCGGACTGCCGGTAGCCTTTGCGCTGCTCCTGGCCGCCATCGCCCTGATGCTGCAAATGAACCTTTTCAGCGCGGACATCCTGGCGCAGGCGCTCATCAACGGCGTCGACAGCTTTCCGCTGCTGGCAATCCCGTTCTTCCTGGTCGCCGGCGAAGTCATGGCCACGGGCGGTTTGTCCAAACGCATCGTGCGCATGGCTGTTTCCATGATCGGCCACAAGAAGGGTGGTCTCGGCTATGTCGCCATTCTGACCGCAATCCTGCTTGCCGGCCTGTCGGGGTCCGCCGTTGCCGACGCGGCCGCCCTTGTCGCCATCCTGTACCCGATGATGCAAAAGGCCGGCTATCCCGACGGGCGTTCGGTCGGCCTTCTCGCGGCTGGTGGTATCATCGCTCCGGTCATTCCGCCGTCCCTGCCGCTGATCCTGATCGGTGTTGCCGGCAACATCTCGATCAAGAACCTGTTCCTGGGGGGCATTGTCCCCGGCCTGATGATGGGTGCTGCGTTGATGCTGGTCTGGAACCTGCTGATGCGCCGCGAAGACCTCGAAACACTGGAACGGGCAACAGCCGCCGAACGCATGGCCGCCTTCACCGATGGTGTCTGGGCGCTTCTTTTGCCGGTCATCATCATCGGCGGTATCCGGTTCGGCGTATTCACCCCGACCGAAGCGGCGGTTGTCGCCGCCGTCTACGCGATTTTCGTCTCGGCGGTCATCTACCGGGAAATGACGTTCCAGCGCTTTTTCCGCATTCTGGTGAATGCCGGCCGCTCGACGGCAATGGTCATGTTTCTGGTCGGCTGTGCGATGGTCGCCGCCTGGCTCATCACCGTTGCGCAGCTGCCGCAGCAACTCGCCGCACTGCTCGGACCGCTGGTCGACAATCCGCGCCTGCTGATGGCGGTCATCATGGTTCTGGTGCTGTGCGTCGGCATGGTGATGGACCTGTCGCCGACCATTCTCATCCTGGTGCCCCTGCTGATGCCCGTGGTCAAGCTGGCCAACATCGATCCGGTCTATTTCGGACTGATGTTCGTCATCAATTGCTCCATCGGACTGATCACCCCGCCGGTTGGAACGGTTCTGAACGTGGTGTGCGGTGTCGGCCGCGTGCCGATGTCTGCGGCGGTGAAAGGCTCATGGCCTTTCATCACCGCCTATCTGATGCTCCTCGCACTCTTCGTTGTGTTCCCGAGCATCATCACGGTTCCGATGAAATGGTTCATCGGTTGAGAAGGGAGGAACTCTCAATGAAACATCACTTGAAACAGATTGGTCTGGCCACGCTGGTAAGCCTGGGCATGGCAACGTCATCGCTTGCGGAAGTCACGCTGAAGTTTGCCCATGCTGCCCCCGAGACCGACCTGCAGCAGGATCTCGCCAAGTTCTTCCAGAAAGAAGTCGACGCGAGAACGAACGGCGAAGTCAAGGTCCAGATCTTCCCGCAAGGACAACTCGGAAACGATGCGACGATGATCGACGGCGCCCGCGCCGGCATCATCGATGTTGTCATGGTCGGCCTCAACAACTTTTCGGGCCTGATGCCCGAGTCGGCAGCTTTCACCCTTCCCTTCATGTTTCCGACCCGTGAGACAGCCTATTCGGTCCTGGACGGTGAGGTCGGGCAAGGCGTTCTGGCCGATTTCGAAACCCACGGCCTCAAGGGGCTTGGCTTTCCCGAAAACGGCTACCGCAACATGACCAACAACAAGGGTCCGATCCGCACGCCGGACAACGTCAAGGGCCTGCGGATGCGGGTCAACAATTCCAAGGCCCTCAACGACATGTTCGCGGCGCTGGATGCCAACCCTCAACAGATTCCGGTCGCGGAACTCTATACGGCGCTCGAGACCGGCGTTGTCGACAGCCAGGACCATCCGATCGGCGTGACGCTGTCCTTCAAGTTCTATGAAGTCCAGGACTACCTGAGCCTCACCCAGCATGCCTATTCACCGCTGGCTGTCGCCATGAACCTCAACAAGTTCAACGGCCTGACGGAAGATCAGCGAAACACGATTGTCGAGGTCGCCGCCGAAGCCGTCGCCATGCAGCGCGAGCTGAGCATTGCCAAGGAAGACGAAATGATCACCGCGCTTGAAGAAGCCGGCATGAAGGTCAATCGCGATGTCGACGGCGCAGCGTTTCAGGCAAAGGTCAAGCCGGTCTGGGAAGCCTTTATTGCGCAGAACGGCGATGCCCTCGTGAACGCCATTCAGGACGCTTCACAACAGTAAGCAGCCTTTACGCGCTGGAGCCTCCAACACTCAAAAGCGGCCCGATCTCCAACCGGATCGGGCCGTTTTCCCTGGCCCCGTCGCCACGAAGCAGCGAGACAATGATCTCACCGGTCTTGTGGCCAATCTCCACCGGGTGAGGATCGACTGTCGTCAGGGTCGGCACGCAGATTGAAGAGATGTCATAAGCGCCAAATCCGGCGATCGCGATGTCTTCAGGCACCTTCACACCCTTGCGCATGCATTCGGTGAGAGCACCGAATGCGGACAGATCCGACACGCAGATGACCGCCTCGGTGTCCGGAAAGTTCCCCAATAGCCTGGACATGGCATCGGCCCCTTCGCGCATTGAAATCGGCGGGTCGCCTGCGCCGATCAGCCGGTCGGCCGCCAGCCCCTGTCCGGTCATGGCATCGATGAAGCCACGCCGGCGGTCCGCACCGCGCGTGTCGCCATCCGTGTCGCCACCGATAAAGGCGATGCGCCTGCGGCCGGTTGTCACCAGATGCCCGACAAGGTCATCCATGGCGGCCGCATTGGAAAAGCCGACCACATGACCGATCGGCTGTTCGGGCAGATCCCAGGTTTCAATGACGGGAATGTTTGCGCGCTCGAGCAATTGGCGGGTTCTGTCGGTATGACGGCCGCCGGTCAGTACGATCGCTTCCGGACGGCGCCTCAGGAACTGTTCGACGATCCGTTCTTCTTCGTGAATGTCATAATTCGAATATCCGAGCAGCACCTGCAGATCGGCGTCCTTCAAGACTTCTGAAAGCGCGCCCACGGTGTCGGCGAAATTCGCGTTGTTGATCGATGGAATCAGCACGGCGACAAAGCCGGTGCGCTGGGACCGGAATGTGGCCGCATTGCTGTCAAACACATATCCGAGGTCCTCGGCAATCTCCAGGATGCGCTTGCGGGTGTCCTCTCCGACCGACGCATGCTGCTTGAACGCCCTGCTCACGGTCATGACCGACACGCCGGCCCGCTGGGCCACATCCTTCATCGTTACGGTTCGCTGCATTCATTCCCGCCCTGAGTTCAGCCTGTAGTTACGCAAAATGGGCCTGTCGCTGCAATCGCAGTGACAGGCCCTATCCATACCGGTCCCGGTCCGTATTGTCTTGCGCCGGAAAACGCCGAAAAGACCCTATCTTCCGTATGCGTTCGCTTCGGTCACATGGTGATGGATCCTGCCCTCAAAAAACTCGGAGACGATTTCGCCGGTCACCTCGCGCGAGCGCTCCCGCACGTCGCTTTCAAGCGCCCCCGCCATTGCGGTCCTGTCCGGATAGGAGATTGCCAGGATCAACGGAAATTCCGGCGCTCCCTCGTCGCGTTCCTCGCCAAACATCACGCGGACATCGCTGTTTCCGGGAAACCGCGTCCACAGGGGAACCAGCCGTTCCTTGACTGCGGTGCGAAAGGCCTCGGTCTTGCCGGGCCTGACACTGCCTTCGAACAGCGCAAAACGGGTGATCATTTGAAGTGCTCCTTCTCTGGTCCCTTGAAAAACTCCATGAGCGCCGCCTGGTCCTCGCCGCCAAGTCCGGATGCGGTCAGCATTCTGTGAATTTCGGCACAAAGGGACGTCAGCGGCATCGACGTGTGCGTGCGCCGGGCCAGATCCTGAGCCCCGTTCAGATCCTTGACCATGTTGTCGATCCGGCCGGTGCGCCGATAATCGCGCTCCACGAAACGCGGCATGTATTCCTGCAGGATCGCGCTGTCCGCACGCCCGCCCTTCAGCGCCTGCGGGATCTTTGCGGCGTCGACCCCCGCATCAAGCGCAAGCTGGGTTGCTTCTGCCACGGCCAGGAACCCCAGCCCGCACAGGACCTGGTTGATCAACTTGGTCGTCTGTCCGGATCCGACCGGGCCCATATGGGTGTAATTGGCGCTGACATGCTTCAAAACGTTGTGCGCATCGGCGACATCCTTGGCAGAACCGCCCGCCATCAGCGTCAGCTCGCCGACCAGGGCCTTGGGCGCTCCGCCCGAAAGGGGGCTGTCGACCCAGCGCAGGCCGGCTGCCCCAGCCCTGCCGGCCAGGTCCTTGGTTGCATCCGGATCGATCGAGGACATGTCGATGATCAGCGTTCCTGGCCTGGCGCCACTGGCAATCCCCTTTTCGCCGAAGACCGCAATCTCGACGATCCCGGGCGAATTGAGACTGGTGATGACATAATCCGACCGGCTCGCGGCGTCGGCGGCGGACGCCGCCGCTTGCGCGCCCTTGTCCACCAGCGCGGCCACTTTCTCGGTATCCGGATCAAAGACCATCAGCCTGTTGCCCGTTTCGGCAAGGCGCGCACCGATTGCGCCGCCCATGGCCCCCGCTCCGATGAGGGCTACATTTTCACTCATTGCGTTTTTCCTCGAATTCCGGCGAGCAATTCGGCGACCACCAGATCAGGCGCCTGGTCTATAGACGCCTTGACCGACAGCTCGTCCGGCTCCGGCGGCTCCAGTGTTTCAAGTTGACTGTCCAGCAGGGCCGGCGGCATGAAATGCCCTTCCCTTGACGTCATTCGTTCGCTCAGGACGTCCCGGGTGCCTTCAAGATAAAGGAAGATCACCGGACCTCCGGCCCTGTCGATGATCCGCTCGCGGTAAGCCCGTTTGAGTGCCGAACAGGCCACCACCGTCGGTTCGCTGACGTCTTTCAGGCGCAACCCGACCCTGTCGAGCCAGGGTTCGCGGTCCGCATCGCTCAATGGTTCTCCGCGGCTCATCTTGGCAATGTTTTCCACCGGGTGCAGGTCGTCCCCATCGAAGAACTTCCCGCCGATCGCTCTGGCAAAACCGCGGCCGATCTCGCTTTTACCGCAGCCGCTCACCCCCATGACGACAAAGGCGGTCATCACAGACACGCCGAAATGCCGCCATCGACAAACACGGTGGTGCCGTTGACAAAGGAGGACGCCTCGGAAGACAGGAATATGCAGGTACCGACCAACTCTTCCACATTGCCCCAGCGCCCTGCCGGTGTCCGGTTGCCAAGCCAGTCGCTGAATGCCGGATCATTGACCAGGGCGGCGTTCAACGGGGTATCGAAGTAACCGGGCGCAAGGCCGTTGCATTGCAGCCCGTGTTTGGCCCAGTCCGTCGCCATGCCCTTGGTCAGATTGGCAACGGCGCCCTTGGTTGCCGTGTAAGGGGCGATGCCGGGCCGCGCCAGCGCCGTCTGGACCGAACAGATGTTGACGATTTTTCCCGCGCCGCGCCCGATCATATGACGCGCAACGGCTTGTCCGACATGAAACACGGAGGCGACGTTGGTCTGCAGCAAGCGCTCGAACGCCTCCGCCGGAAAATCCTCAAGGGGCGTCCGGTGCTGCATGCCGGCATTGTTCACCAGGATGTCGATCGGACCGGTTTCGGCTTCGAAGCGGTCAATCGCGGTCCTGACCGCATCGTGGTTCGTAACGTCGAAGGACAATTCCTCGACAGTGTGGCCCTCCGAACGCAAGACAGCGCCGGCTTCACGAAGTTTCGCCGTGTCACGGCCGTTCAGAACGATCTCGCTGCCTGCCTGCGCCAGGCCGCGCGCAAGTGCAAAACCGATCCCCTGGGATGAACCGGTGATCAGCGCCCGTTTGCCGGACAGGTCGAACAGAGCCAGGCTCATTTGATTTCCCTCCACATGAAGTGATTGACACTTTCTCTTGTTATGTTATCGATAACATAAATTGTCAACCCAGGGAGGGATCAAAATGACCAAACCCGACATTCTCCAGGTCGGCCCGTATCCGGAATGGGACCAGGTCCCGCTGGAGGAAAGCTTCACCCTGCACAGATATTTCGAGGCGGGTGATCCGGATGCGTATCTGAATTCAGTCGGAGAGCGGATCCGCGGGATCGCGACACGCGGGGAGCTCGGAGCCAGCCGCGCGATGATCGCGGCCTGCCCCAATCTCGAAGTCGTCTCGGTGTATGGCGTCGGGTTTGATGCGGTTGATCTCGAGGCCTGCAAGGACCACGGCATCCGGGTCACCAACACGCCGGATGTGCTCACCAACGACGTTGCAGACCTCGGCATAGCCATGATGCTTGCCCAGTCGCGGGGCATGGTCGGCGCTGAGACCTGGGTGCGGGACGGCAGTTGGCAGGCAAAGGGGCTCTATCCGCTGAAACGCCGGGTCTGGGGAAGAAAAGCCGGTGTTCTGGGCCTCGGCCGGATCGGGTTTGAAGTGGCCAAGCGCCTGGCGGGATTTGACCTGGACATTGCCTATTCGGACATTTCCGAAAAAGACTACGCGCAAGACTGGACCTTCATCGCCGATCCGGTGGAGCTGGCAGAACACGCCGATTTCCTGTTTGTCACGCTCGCAGCGTCCACCCAGACCCGTCATATCGTCAACAGGCAGGTGATCGACGCCGTCGGTCCGGACGGCATGATCATCAATATCAGCCGCGCCTCCAATATCGACGAAGCCGCGCTACTGGACGCGCTGGAGAGCAAGCGGCTCGGCGCCGCTGCGCTTGACGTCTTCGAAGGCGAACCCGCGTTGAACCCCAGGTTCCTGGAGCTCGACAACGTGCTGCTGCAGCCGCACCACGCTTCAGGCACCATTGAAACCAGGAAGGCCATGGGCCGGCTCGTGCGCGACAATCTCAGCGCGCATTTTGCAGGCAGGGACCTGCTCACCCCCGTATTGTGAGGCTTACATGAAATCCATCGTCATTCACGCGGCAAAAGACCTGCGCATCGAAGATCGTGAAGAAGCACAGCCGGGCCCGGGCGAAGTTCAGATCAGACTGTCGACCGGCGGCATTTGCGGCTCGGATCTGCACTATTTCAATCATGGTGGCTTCGGTCCGGTGCACCTGAAGGAACCGATGATCCTCGGTCATGAGGTCTCGGGTCACATCACGGCCCTTGGCGCCGGCGTTTCCGGGCTTGAACCCGGACAGCTGGTCGCCGTGTCGCCCTCGCGGCCCTGCCGGAAGTGCCGGTTTTGCGATGAAGGCATGCACAACCAGTGCCTCAACATGCGTTTTTACGGCAGCGCAATGCCCTTTCCGCATATTCAGGGCGCATTCCGGCAGGTGCTTGTTGCCGAGGCCGGCCAGTGCACGCCCGCGGACGGCCTTTCCGCCGGCGAAGCGGCCATGGCCGAGCCCCTGTCGGTCTGCCTGCACGCCACCCGCAAGGCCGGCGACATGATGGGAAAATCGGTTCTAGTGACCGGCTGCGGACCGATCGGAATTCTGTGCATTCTGGCCGCGCGCAGGGCCGGCGCGGACCTGATCGTCGCCACCGACCTCAGTGAGTTTACGCTGGCAAAGGCCCGGGAGGCAGGCGCCGACCTGGCGCTCAACATGGCGGACGACCCGAGTGGCCTGGACAGGTTCATGCCCGACAAGGGCACGTTCGATGTTCTTTACGAATGCTCCGGCGCGGCGCCCGCCCTTGCCGCGGGGATCTCGTCCATGCGCCCGGGCGGCACAATCCTGCAACTTGGCCTCGGCGGCGACATGTCCCTGCCGATGATGGCGATCACGGCAAAGGAACTGTCACTGAAAGGCTCATTCCGGTTTCACGAGGAATTCCCTGTCGCCGTCAGCCTGATGCAGAAAGGCCTGATCGAACGTCAAACCCTTCATCACGCAGACCTTCGCGCTGGAAGACGCGGTTGCGGCGTTCGAGATTGCCGGTGACAGAAGCCAGGCGGTCAAGGCACAGATCGCATTCGCCTGAGCACCGGCCACCTGAAATTGGCGGAGTGATGGAGGTCGCCCCTTTCGGGGGTTGCAACCGGATCGCGAAAACGGCCTTGCACCCATTCCGCCAGTCCCCTCGCAGCATCGATATTTTCAAGCCGCGCCGCAGACCTGCCGCCGGAACTTGGTTTCCGTCCGGTCCCATTCGCAGGGGCCGTGACCTGCGGCAGCAAGCCGGCGCGCCATAGCAGCGCCTTATAGCCCGGTTGCAAGCAACGAGACCTCAACAGTCCGCTCCGATAGCGCGCAGGCCGGCCAGGGCAACGTCCCTGTCCTGCTCACCCGTTCCGGATCCAACACCGATCCCTCCGACCAGGCAGCCCTCGACAACAATCGGCAATCCGCCCGGCAGCCCTGTCACGCAGCCATCCGTGGCAAGACCGATCAGGGCGCGCACCTCTTCCGGGATACGCGCCGTTTCGGCACCAGTCGAAGACGCCGTCAGCGCTTTCGCCAAAGCGCTTTTCCTGCTCAGAAACTTGGCGCCTGTCATCCGGACTTCTGCCAGCACCTCACCGCTTGCATCGACGATGACGATGCACTGGGGTTGTCCGATTTCTTCGGCCTTGCCGACTGCAGCGCCCAGCATCGCCAGCGCCCCTCGATGCGTCAAACATTTCATGTCTTTAAAAAATGTCATGCTCTATTCCGGCCAATGCGAAAAGTTATCGATAACATATCGAACCAAAAGCCTGCGCACAAGGCATCACTACCGATTTTCACCGGGAACCGGCCCGTGATCAGGATTTGGGTTTTCTGCGCTTCTGCATCGGGCTTTGCCCTTCTTGATGGGCCCCGGTCATGTCAAGATCCACGACCCCACGGGCAAATACGCCAAGGGCCGGACGTTGGGGCGGCATGACCGTTCCCGGCGGCTCGGGCGTCGATTAGCCTCCGTCTGCCGTAAATCCGGCGGCCTCAATTGCTGCGATTGCGCAGGTTTCGTCATTGTCGGACGAGTCACCGGTTATTCCAACTGCCCCGAGGACTTCGCCGTCCTCTTTGATCAGAACACCACCGGGAACCGGCACCAGCGATCCTTCGGCAATGCTGTTCATTGCCTGGATAAAATAGGGCTGTGACTTTGCCCGTTCAAACAGGGCACGCGAGCCAAGCCCCATACCGATAGCCCCCCGCGCCTTGCCCTGTGCAATGTCAGGACGCAGATTGCTGGTGCCATCTTCGCGGGCCAGCGCAATCAAGAATCCACCGCTGTCGAGAACCGCGATTGTGATGGGTTTCATCTCATGGGCGCGCCGCCAGTCCAATGCGGCCGAGACAATTTTCTGCGCTGTATCCAAAGCAAGTTTCATTCCGATCCCCGATCTGCGTGTTCACCCTGGCCTATTGGCAGACTACGCCGCGATGACCGCCCCGCTTTCAATCAGGCTCGCGACAGTTTCCTGATCATACCCAAGCTTTTCCAACACCTCTCGGCTATGCTGTCCCAACACCGGCGCGGCCCTGGCAACTTTGGCAGGTGTTTTGCTGAATTTGACCGGATGTCCGATGGTCTTGACATCGCCCGCGATGAGGTGACTTGTCTCTACAATCATATCACGCGCAACCGCCTGAGGGTCCTCGTGCATCTCCAGAATGCCAAGCACCGGACCGGCTGGTAGCGCCGCCGCTTCCATCTTGGCCAACCAGTTGGCGGTCGTGTCCCGCTGCAGTTTTTCATTCAGGATTTCGACGAGCGCGGGCAGGTTTTGCATCCGCGCCAGGTTCGACGCAAACCTCGGATCCGCATCAAGCTCAGGTGTATCGATGACATCCAGCAAACGGAGCCAGTTGCGCTGGTTCGCGGCACCAACATTGATCCAGCCGTCGCTGGTCGCGAACGCCTGGTAAGGCGCATTAAGCGGATGCGCGGAGCCAAGCGGCTGGGGATTTTCGCTGGTGGAAAAAGCAATCGCCGATTGCCAGTATGTTTGCACAATCGCAGCCTCAAACAGCGACGTGTCGACTTTTTGACCCCGGCCGGTCTTCATCGCGTTTGCGTATGCCGCGCTCACACCCATGGCCGCCAGAATACCGGCATTGATGTCTGAAATCGGTGCGGCCACTTTGATCGGCGGACGCCCCGGTCCCTCGCCGGTGATCGACATCAGACCGGCCATGCCCTGGGCAATCAGATCAAAACCCCCGCGCTCCGCGTACGGGCCCGTACGTCCAAATCCGGAGATTTCGCAATAGATCAGGCGCGGGTTGATTGCCGCCAGATCGTCATAGCCAAGACCCAGCCGTTCCATTGTGCCCAAGCGATAATTTTCTATCACGACATCCGCATCTGAAAGGAGCTTGTGCAATACGTCTCGCGCCGACGGGTCCTTGAGGTTCAGCGCTATTCCCCGCTTATTGCGGTTCATCATCATGTAGGCGGCGGATTCGCCTTCAATCTGGGGTGGGACGAACCGACGAGAATCATCGCCTTGTGGCTTTTCCACCTTGATGACATCCGCGCCCATGTCCGCCAGCATCAGGCCACACACCGGACCTGCCATGATATGCGCAAGCTCGATGACCTTCATACCGGTCAAGGGCCCTGTTGCGGCCGTCATTTTCCGGTCCACTCCGGTCTGGATTTGCTCAGGAATGAATCGATACCGATGTGGAAATCATCGCTGGTGTAACACATCGCGATCAGGTCGTCGTCTTCAACCGCAATCGCGGCACGCCGGCGACGCATGGCCTCTTTTGTGGCGCGCAAGGTCAGGGGCGCCATGGTGCCGACCAGTTGCGCCAGTTCCCTGGCGCGAACCATAAGCGCCTCCTCATCCGGCAGAACCTCACTCACCAAGCCAATCGCCTGGGCTTCTTCAGCCAGGATCAGCCGCGCAGTGAAGATGATTTCGCGGACGCGGCCTGCTCCCATCAGATCCGACAGGCGGGCAAGGTTATCGCTGGCAAGGCAGTTCCCCAAGGTGCGTGCGATAGGAAACCCGAACTTGAGGCTGGCAGAGGTGATACGCAGATCACACGCCGCCGCAATCGCGGCCCCACCGCCTGTGCACGCCCCATTGATCGCTGCGATCGTCGGTACCGGACAACGCTCCAGGTCGTCCAGCGCTTGCGCGATGCGGGCTTCGTAGTCCAGCGCGTCCTGCGCAGTCTTGAAATCGCGGAACTGGCTCATGTCAGTGCCGGCCGCGAACGCCTTTCCACCCTTGCCGGAAATGACGATCGCCCGGACCGATCCGTTGGTTGGCAGCGACGTGCAGAGATTTGCGAGCGCGTCGTACATCGCAAATGTCAGCGCGTTGCGCGTCTCCGGGCGGTTGAACGCCACCCACAAGACACCGTCACTCAGGTGTTGGGTAAGGTCTTCGGTCATCGATAGAAATACTCAACGAGGAACATCGGCACCGCCGGCACATAAGTGCAGAGCATCAGCACCGCCAACAGGACCAAGACAAACCAGATATTCACCTTGGACACGTCCCAGATATTCGCCCGCGCCACCGAGCAGGACGTGATCAGAACGGATGCGACCGGCGGTGTCTGTTGGCCAATTGCAAGGTTCAGGGTGACGACAAGACCAAAGTGCACCGGATCAATACCCGCAGCGGAGATCAGCGGGATCACGATCGGGACAACCAGAATGATCGCGGCTGCCGAGTGCAGGAAGAACCCGATGATCAGGAAAAAGAAATTCAGGATCAGCAAGATCGCCCATTGCTGCGTTGTGACAGACAGAATGCCTTCCGCCAGTTGCTGAGGGATCTGCGCGCGGGTCAAGAAGCCGCCCATAAGAACCGATGCGGCAACCAAAAGCATGACCACGGCTGTTTGAATGCCGCCGTCAAGCATAGCGCGGCGCAAATGTCCCAAGTTCAGGTTGCGATACCAGGCAGAGACAACAAGTGCGGCCAGCACGGCCAGGCCTGCGGCCTCTGTTGCCGTGACAAATCCGCCGAAAATCCCTCCCAGAATGATCACTGGCAACGCAAAAGCCGGCATTGCGTCCTTGAACGTCTCGCGGACGCGCGGAAGATTGAATGCCTCTTCCACCGGATAGTCATAGCGTTTGGCGAAAGCATAGGCGACGCCCATCAACCCGGCAGCACCCAGGAGTCCCGGCACAACGCCGGCCACAAACAATTGCTCGACTGAGGTGTTCGCGGAGGCGGCATAAAGGATCATGGGGATCGACGGCGGAATGATGATCGCCAAAGAGGCAGAGGACGACGTGACAGCGGCGGAAAACTCCTTTGAGTACCCGCGCTTTTTCATTTGTGGAATCAGGATCGAGCCCATTGCAGCGACATCGGCCACAGCCGATCCCGAGATCTCTGCAAAGAACAGCGACACGCCAATGTTGACCATCGCCAGACCGCCACGGATGAAGCCGATGATCGCGGACACAAAATTGATCAGCCGATCCGTGATTCCGCCTGCATTCATAATGGCACCAGCCAATACAAACATCGGAATCGCGATCAATGAAAACTTGGTGGATCCGTCATACATGTCCAGGGCAATCGTGACCAGACTGCCTGCGCCCTCGGTCACCAGGAGTCCGATCACGCCGCACATGGCCAGCGAAACTGCAATTGGCACATTGATGCAAATCATCGCCAGCAAGGCGCAGAAGATCGCGGCAATCAGCATCAGGTACGATCCTTGTTCTTGACCATCTCAGCCTCAACCTCTTCCTCGATCTCCGCGTGTTCCAGGGAAACACCGTCGGCGGTAGCTTCCCAGTAACTCGGCAAGCTGAGAAGCTGGCACAGGATGAACAGGATCGCGCCGATCGGAATAATCGACTGGGTGAATTGAACCGGAACCCAGGTCAGCGAGATCAGTGTGTCACCCGCGAGCACTTCGAGAACCTGAAGCCCGGCTCGTGCCATCAGCACAAAGAAGATCAACACGATTGCCTCGCCCACCAGCAAGGCAGCCAGACGTGCCTTGACCGGCATCGCCAGAAGCACCGTATCAAACCCGATGTGACGACGGTGAAGTGCCGCAAGCGCCGAGCCATAATAAGTTATCCAGGCGAGCATGATCGCGGCGACTTCGTCATACCACGAGAAACTCTGACCCGAGATCCGTGCAATCACCGCCGAAATTACGACGATGGTCAGCAGCACCATCAGCGAGATCGTGATCCATTCCAGCACTTTGCCGAGGGTTGTGACAATCCGAGGTAGGAGTGAGTTTGAAAGCTGGTGCACGTCGGGCCTTGTCTTCTTGCAGGAGCCAAAGGGGCGCTCACGCGGATCTGTATAGCCACAGGAACAAATGGGCAGCGGATTGCCCGCTGCCCGTTACAAGCGTCAGTTTGAGTTCGCCAGGCCCAGAACCAGGTCAATCATTTCCTGCCCGCCTTCAACTTCGGCGGCGAATGCACTGTAGATCGGCACAGAGGCCTCGACGAATGCATCCTTGTCAGCCTCATTCACCTCGACACCGGCAGCCTTGATGACCTCCAGCAATTCGGTTTCCAGTTGGGCCGCTCTTTCGTAGGTGAAGTCCTGCGTGGACGCCGCACAGGCGGACAGACCGGCCTGGACATCCTCCGGCAGCTTCGCGAACCCCTTCTGCGAAGCGAGGATATAGGCAGGTGTGTAGACATGCCCAGTAATTGACAGGTACTTCTGGACTTCCTGGAACTTCGCGGATGCGATCTGCGCATAGGGGTTTTCCTGGCCGTCCATCACGCCGGTTTGCAACGCGGTAAACACGTCCGAGAAGGCCATTGGGGTCGGGTTTGCGCCGTATTCCGAGAACATCTTGACCCGCCACACGCCATTGGGCGTGCGAAGTTTGATGCCTTCGAGGTCACTCGGCACATTGATTGGCCGCGTGTTGTTGGTGATGTGGCGGAAGCCGTTCTCGGCCAGGCCAACGATGTGAAATCCGCCACCGTTTGCAGCCGCCTGAAACTTGTCCATCATCGCGTCTTGGACACGGCGCATGTGGTCGCGGTCACGGATGATGTAGGGCATCTCGAAAACGCCGAACGCATCATCGACGGAAGACATAACGGATGACGGAAGCGCGAAGTCGATCTGCTCCAGCTTGAGCCTTTGCAAAAGCTCCTTGTCCTTGCCCAACTGAGAAGAGCCGAAGGTCTGCACCTCGACTTTGCCGCCCATCGACGAATTCACACATTCCGCGAAATTGTCGACGCTTGCTTCAAACAGCGAACCAGGATTGCCGACATGGCCAAACTTCAGCGTGATGTCGGCGGCGAAGGCACCGCTTGTTCCGCCAATCGCAGCGGATGCGGCAATAAGAATTGCTTTGATGGTCATGAGTGATTCCTCCCTAGGAAATGTGACTGCTTTCGTCACTCTGCCGCGATCTGCGTGCCCTCCAGCATCGCCATCGCAGCTCCGACTCCCCCATCGTTGTGGGGAATTTTGGCCTTTGCCAGACCCATTTCAACGCCTGCCAGTGTAGCGACCAACATGAGGTCGTTGAAGTCACCGAGATGGCCAATTCGGAATACTTTATCGGCAACCTTCGACAGGCCGTTACCCAAAGAAATATCGTAATGTTCCAAGGTCGTTGCCCGGAACCCATCTGCACTATGGCCTTCCGGAACCATAACAGCCGTCAGCACGCCACTTTCCTGCCCCTGCTTGTTGCAAAGAACTTCCAGGCCCCAGGCGCGAACAGCAGCGCGTGCAGCTGCCCCGTGACGTGCATGTCGGGCAAAGACATTTTCCAGCCCTTCTTCGTGCAACATGTCAATGGCGACATTCAGTCCGTAAAGAAGGTTCGTGGCGGGCGTATACGGGAAGTATCCTGTTTTGTTCGGACCGACCATGTCCGCCCAATCCCAATATGATCGCTGTAACGTGGCCGAAGCGTTCGCCGCCATGGCCTTGGCACTTATCGCGTTGAACGAAAGGCCCGGCGGCAACATCAGCCCTTTTTGCGATCCGGACACGGTGACATCAACGCCCCATTCGTCGTGCTGGTAGTCCAGCGACGCGAGACCCGAAATTGTGTCGACCATGAACAACGCAGGATGTCCGGCGTTGTCGATGGCCTTGCGGACGGCAGCAATCGGCGAGACGGATCCTGTCGATGTCTCGTTGTGAACAACGCAAACGGCCTTGATCTCGTGATTTCTGTCTTCAGCCAGATACGCCTCGATCTGGTCCGGGTCTGCACCGCCGCGCCAGTCGCCTTCAATGAACTCGGGCTTCAAGCCCAGTTTCTCGGCGATCTTTTTCCACAACGTCGCAAAATGCCCGGTTTCAAACATCAGCACCCGGTCGCCCGGCGACAACACATTGACAAGCGCCGCCTCCCATCCGCCGGTGCCTGACGAAGGATAGATCACGACATTCTGTTCGGTCTTGAAGATGGTTTTGATCCCTTCCAGGGACTGCGTACCGACTTTGGCGAACGCTGGCCCCCTGTGGTCAATCACCTGACCGGAGATCGCGCGCAATATGCGATCCGGGACCGAACTCGGGCCGGGAATTTGCAGAAAATGACGACCAGCTTGTCTCATAATTCGAACCTTGTGGGACCTGCGTTTGAACGTGCGTCTCAGAATGACAGCGAAGTTGTGAAAATGCAATTTTTAATTCATAATTCATTTTAGACTGCACAAACCAAGGATCCTTCCGTTGAACAACATCGCGCGTGAACTTTCAAAAAGGGTGTCGGGCGATCTGATGTTCGATCCGTTTTCGCGCGGTCGCTACGCAACGGACGCATCGATTTATCAGATGATGCCTGTGGGCGTATTGGCGCCGAAATCAGAAAACGACATATTGGCGGCGATTGACTGCGCACGCGATCAAGGTGTGCCGATCCTGCCACGCGGCGGCGGTACATCCCAGTGTGGCCAGACCGTCAACGAAGCGCTGGTTTTGGATAACACTCAGTATTTCAATGAAATACTCGAACTTGATGTCGCCAACAGGCGCTGCGTCGTGCGCCCGGGCATCGTGCTCGATGAACTGAATCGGGTGCTCAAACCGCATGGGCTTTGGTTCCCGGTCGATGTCTCTACTGCTTCGCGCGCAACCATTGGCGGGATGACGGGGAACAACTCCTGCGGCGGGAAATCCATTCGATACGGCATGATGCGGGACAATGTGCTGTCGATTGACGCGATTTTGGCCGATGGCAGCAAACACCGATTTGGAACGGGTCTTACCGACCAGAACGCGGCCTACAACGCGCTCTCCAGGGATCTTGCGGCGGTCGGCCAAAGAGAAACGGCTGAAATCGCCGCCCGGTTCCCCAATGTCATGCGACGCGTGGGTGGCTACAACATCGACGCACTGACGTCTGGATTGAACACCCAGAACCTGGCGCATCTTCTTGTCGGCTCGGAAGGTACGCTTGCCTACACAACCGCGATCGAGTTGAAACTCTCCCCGCTTCAGGACGGCAAAGCCTTGGGCGTGTGTCACTTCCCGACCTTTCATCAGGCAATGGATGCCGCACAACATCTGGTGACGCTTGACCCCGAGGGCGTTGAGTTGGTCGATCATACGATGATCGCGCTGGCCCGGGACATTCCGCTTTTTGCCAGGACAATCGAAAATTTTGTGACAGGCGCGCCCGAGGCTTTGCTGCTGGTGGAATTCACGCAAGCCAACGGGGCGCAAAAGCTAAAAGACCTCGACCGGATGATGGGCGATCTCGGGTTTTCATGGACCGGGACCGGCAAGGCCTGGGGCGGCGTCACCGCGGTGACGGATGCAGGCCTGCAGGGACAGATCGCTGAATTGCGCAAATCCGGCCTCAACATAATGATGTCCATGAAGACCGCCGGGAAGCCCGTATCGTTTGTCGAGGATTGTGCGGTCGAACTGCCTGACCTTGCCGCCTACACGGCCGGGCTTACGGAGATTTTTGAACGCCACGGCACCACAGGCACATGGTACGCACATGCGTCGGTCGGATGTCTGCATGTGCGCCCGGTGTTGAACCTGAAGCTGGACAATGACGTCGCCACAATGCGCGCGATTGCCGAGGAATGTTTTGACCTTGTCGCCCGCTACAAGGGGTCGCATTCAGGCGAACATGGTGACGGCATCGTCCGCTCGGAATTTAATGAAAAGATGTTTGGCTCCCGGATGGTCGCGACCTTTAAGGAGGTCAAAGATCGTTTCGATCCGACCGGCGTGTTCAACCCTGGCAAGATCGTCAATGCGCCGAAGATGGATGACCGTAGCCTTTTCCGCTATGGACCGGGATATCAGACCTCACACCTGAAAACCGAACTGGATTGGTCCGAGTGGACCGGAAAAGACGGCGGATTCCAGGGTGCGGTTGAAATGTGCAACAACAATGGAGCCTGTCGCAAACTGAAGGGGGGCGTCATGTGTCCCTCGTTTCGGGTAACGCGCAAGGAACGAGACCTGACCCGCGGCCGCGCCAACACCCTCCGTCTTGCGATATCCGGTCAGCTTGGGCCTGACGCACTGGTGTCCGAAGAGATGGCGGATGCGATGAAGCTTTGCGTGTCCTGCAAGGGCTGCAAGCGCGAGTGCCCGACAGGCGTGGATATGGCGCGGATGAAGATTGAGGTGCTCTCTGCGCGCGCCAAGAAGCACGGCCTGAGCATTCATGATCGGCTTGTCGGCTATCTGCCGCGATACGCGCCCTGGGCGGCGAAATTGCCTTTTCTGCTGAACCTGCGGGACAAGGTGCCCGGTTTGGCCAAAGCAACAGAACGATTGACGGGTTTCACCGCAAAACGCCCCTTGCCCAAATGGGTCGCCAAACCGTTCAGGGATACCGAAGTCAGCGCGACCTCAACGCCGGACGCCGCTCTGTTTGTTGACAGTTTCAACCGTTATTTCGAGCCTGAAAACCTGCGCGCGGCAGTCAGGGTTCTGAACGCGGCTGGCGTTTCGGTTGATGTGGTGAAACCTGCAGACACCAGCCGTCCATTGTGTTGTGGCCGTACGTTTCTGTCGGTCGGACTGGTTGATCAAGCGCGGCAAGAGGCCAAACGGCTGGTCGATGCTCTTTTGCCTTATGCAGAACGTGGCATTCCCATCATCGGCTTGGAACCAAGCTGCCTGCTGACCCTTCGCGACGAGATACCGGTGTTGTTGCCCGGAGAAGACAGTGCAAAGATCGCCAGACTGGCCCTGATGTTCGAGGAGTTCATTGCCGATCAGAGGGACAATCCGCAGTTCATTTCGCGCCTTCAGTCTCCGGCGCCCGAGGTCAGGTTGCACGGGCACTGTCACCAGAAAGCAATGGGGGTCATGCCGGCAATCGAACGAACGCTGGCCCTCTTGCCGGACACCAATGTTACCAAGATCGAAAGCAGCTGCTGTGGCATGGCAGGCGCATTCGGCTACGGTGTGGACACATATGACACGTCGATAAAGATGGCCGAACTGGACGTTCTTCCAGCTGCGCGCGCCGCATCCAGTGACGCAATCATCGTGGCCGATGGCACGTCTTGTCGCCACCAGATCGCAGATAACACCGATTGCAATCCGATGCACATAGCCCGACTTCTCGACTTGGCACTGAAACGAGTGTAAACGCTGCAAATGACTGATGTATCCGCAAACATGATAATCGAACGAAGGTCGCTTCACCTTGAATTGGTGGAGCGTCTGCGTCCTTTGATCATTGAGGGCCAGATGGCCGCGGGCAAAAAGGTCCCGGAAAAGGCCCTTTGCGAACAATTCAGTGTATCACGGACCCCATTGCGCGAAGCGTTGAAGGTTTTGGCCGCAGAGGGGTTGGTCCGATTGGAACCAAATCGCGGAGCATGGGTCACCGTCGTCACAATGGAAGAGGTCGAAGAGGTCTTTCCGGTGCTCGCCGTTCTTGAGGGCCTGTCGGGGGAGTTGGCCTGCGAAAAGATCTCTGATGAGGAAATCGCCAAGATCCGCTCACTTCACGACGCAATGATACAAAGCTATCGTGACAGGGACTTGGCCGCTTATTTCAAGTTGAACCAGGAAATCCATCTAGGCATACTTTCTGCGGCAAGAAACGAGACCCTGGCTAACTCCAGCATGGCATTGTCAGCACGTATGCTGCGCGCACGATATGCGGCCAATATGTCTGACGAGCGCTGGCGCGAAGCCGTGGACGAACACAATGAAATCATTCGAACGCTGGAAGCGCGCGATGGCAAGAAGCTGGCGTCAATCTTGTTTATTCACATGAAAAACAAGCAAACTTCGGTGCTGCGCTGGTTGCAGAACGCACCCGACGTTGAAGCCGTTTAAGGCACACTGGTCTCAGTGTGCCTTTGAATTGGCGCTGTCAGAATGACATCGCCGGCATCGCTTCTCACGCGGAAGCGCTCCGAACAAACGCATTCTCAGCCTTTTGCGCGTTCATCCGGAAACGGAGCTGGCAGTCCGCAATCAGCGGCAAGCACATTCAGGTCGCGCCGCAGAGCGGGGTTCAGGGCAAGGCCGATGGACCGGCGCGCATCAGCTGCCGCGGTCTTGCCGTCACCCGGCAAACGCACGGGATCATGACCCGGAAGCGGCTCCGAGGCACGCATCTCGTCAAAGACCCGGCTGGCGGTGCTCGCAAAGTCGTCCCCAATTCCAAAGGCTACGGGATCAAGTGCCATGACAAACATTCCGGTATTGGTGGAAGAGGTCGTGTCGTTCGTGAAATCGACGACGTCTGATCCGAAGGCAGCCCCGTTGAGGACACCTGCCATAAGCCCGATTGCAACCGACAGCCCGAACCCTTTCGCGCCGCCGATCGGCAGGAGGAAGCCCTCCGATTTCCGGGTTGGATCCGTGAGCGGTTTACCGTCCCGCCCAACCATCCAGCCTTCCGGCATCTCCTTGCCCTGTTGCAGAAGCGTCTTGATCTTTCCCATCGCTGCAACGGTGGTGGCCATGTCGAATACGAATGGATCGGCACCGGCGGCAGGCGCCGAAAACGCAATCGGGTTGGTGCCAAGAAGAAGGTCGGTTCCCCCGTACGGAGGAACGTGGTTCGCGCTTCCGACTGCCGCCGCCATGCCAAGCAGACCAGCCTCGGCTTGCGGCCTCACATAGAGCGCCAGGGGCCCGGCATGATTGCCGCGGCGAACGCCAACCCAGCCGATACCGGCAGCGCGTGCCTTTTCGATGGCCAGATCACGCGCCGCGGACATTGCAAGATGACCAAGTCCGTCGTCCCCGTCGATCACGCCCGTGGCAATTGTTTCATGCGCCACGGTCACCGACGGGGTCGGGTTGCAGCCGCCCCCGTCCAGACGCGCCAGGTACTGCCGCAGGCGAAAAACACCGTGTGTGCCATACCCGAAGATGTCCGCCTCTACCATGAGTGTGGCGACTTTGACGGCATCATCATGCGGGACGCCCTTCGACTGCAGCGCCGCCGAAACGAAATCGCGCAGGGTATGCACCGGTATGGTGGATGCTTCAGTGATCGTGTGCACCTACGGATTCCTTCTGCCAGAAGACGACCTTGCGCTGCGTCCATTGCACGATCAGGTACAGCGCCAGCCCGACGAGGCTCAGATACAGGATCAAGGAGAACACGCGCGGCGTATTGAGCTGGGATGCAGCGACCCGGATCAGTTCGCCAAAACCTTTGCCGCCGCCCAGGAATTCGCCCGTGATCGCGCCAGCCATCACGCCAACGGCGCCGATCTTGAGCCCTGTGAAGATCTGCGGAAGCCCGGTTGGAAGCTTCATCTTGATCAATGTCTGCATCCGGCTCGCGCCCATGGTCTTGAAGAGCATGCGGGCATTTTCATCAGCTGAGTGAAGGCCCGCCGCCGTTCCAACCACGATCGGGAAGGTGGCGATAAACGCCGCCAGCGACACTTTGGATTCGATGCCAAAGCCCAGCCAGGCCACAAAGAGGGGCGCAAAGGCGACCTTCGGCATGGTGTCGATGGCCACCAGGTAGGGCATGACAGCTTTTTCCCCGAACACTGTTTCGCCGACGAGGACGCCAAGCGAGAAGCCGATGGCGATGGCAAGCGCGAAGCCGTAGAGAACCTCCTGGATCGTGATCCAAAGAGAGCCAAGCATATAGCCGCCGCTAAAAAGATTGCTTCCAACAAAAATCATATCGTCGAAGGTTTCCCACGGCGTGGGCAAAATGATCGGCGAAACGAGCTCGAGGCGCGTCACCACATCCCATGTGCCGATGAAAACCACGAACACGAATGTCATGGCGATCCAGCGGGGTATGGAATCGATAAAAGCAACTTCCTGAACCCAGACGGTATCGTCCGCAGCCCCGGTTTCTGGCTGCTGATTGATCGGCGCATCAGTCACATGCCTTCTCCCTTGTCCAACATGCTGCGAATGTGATCCACGATTTCGCCAAATCTCGGTGTCGTCATCAAGTCAAGCGTGCGCGGCCGGGGCAGATCAACCTTGACGATCTCAGCAATTCGGCCCGGGCGTGGTTTCATCACGACGATCTCATCCGACAGGATGACCGCTTCTTGAATGGAATGGGTGACCAGAAAGGCCGTCGCGTCCTGCTCACGGCAAATTCTTTGCAATTCCATATTCATCATGTCGCGAGACAGCTCGTCGAGCGCGCTGAACGGCTCGTCCAGAAGCAGAACCGCCGGTTCAGTAATCAGCATCCGGCAAATAGAGGCGCGCTGCGCCATGCCGCCAGACAATTCGTTGGGATAAACGTTCTCAAACCCCTTCAGCCCGACCATGTCGAGAAGGTCATGCGCCTTTTTCTTGGCTTTCTTGGCAGCCGCTTTTCCATCCCGGATCTCGATCGGCAGCACGATGTTTTCAACCGCAGTCTTCCATGGGAAGAGCGTGGCCTGCTGGAACATCATTCCGATGTCCCGCCGCGGGCCGGTAACAGGCTTGTCCTGAAGGACCACACGGCCTTTTGTGGGAGGAATGAGACCTGCCATGATCTTCAACAGGGTCGATTTCCCGCAACCGCTTGATCCGATGATCGACGTGAAGCTCCCGTGGCGCAAGGTGAGATCCACGTTCTCCAGCGCGACCACCGAATTGCGCGCGTAGGTTTTACTGACGTTGGTCAACTCATAAACCGGCGCATCAGATGATGCGCCGGAGTATTCATATGCCAATGGGGCGTTCATTTGCCGACAGCCGAATTTCCGAGTTCAGCGAACTCATTGGTCCAAACCGCGCTCAGATCGTCGAGAGGACCCGAGATTTCATTGCCAGCGACAAGAGCATCCTGCCACTCTTGCCACACTTGCGCCGGATACCAGCCGAGATGCGGGCTGTCGCCACCAGCAATCGTCTTTGAGCGTACCGCGTCGAACAGTGCCGCCTGGAACTCCTTGTCTTCACCTTCCTGCGGGTTGCCTGCAGCAAGGTGGGCAAGGACCGCATCACGATTGGCATCGTCCAGTGCAAAGGCATGGCCCTTGGCAAAGGCCCGGCTCCAACCTTCGACAAGCTCACGGTCGTTTGCGATCGTATCGGCCATGGTGGCGATACCGTTGCCGAAGAAACGGCCGAACTCGGCGGGCGTGATGTCACGCACCTTCATGCCGCGCTGGTTGAGAACGGCGGTATCTGCGGTGGACGCCGAGTAGGCGTCAATCTCGCCGTTCAGAAACGCCGCGGTTGCCGGGCCGCCGTCACCGACAGTGAGGAACTCAAAGTCAGTGCCTTCGACCATTCCGGCACCCGACAGCACGTTGCGGGCAAAGCCCACCTCGGCACCGTCCGCTGTACCGGTCCCGATAACTTTGCCGCGCAGGTCCTCGATCGACTGATAGTCGGATTCTTCCTGGACCGCGATTCCAAAGTTGCTCCGTGCAGCCACGTTGTAGATATGCACCGCGTTCACGCCGCGCGAGCGCGCTGCGATCATCGGGCCGGGGCCCGGACGGCCAAAGTGCGCTTGCCCTGCCGACAATGCCTGCAAAACCGCACCCGAACCGTTGATGGCTTCGACCGTAACGTTCAGGCCTTCGTCTTCAAAATAACCTTCGCCGATGGCGACGAAGACCGGAAATGAGTTGATGGCAGACGGGCTCGGCTGCACGAAAGTGATTTCGCGCAGGCTTTGCGCAAAGGCACCCTTTCCTAGCAGTCCCGCTACCGGCACCGCCGACAGCAACGACGTAAATGTTCTACGATTCATCATAACGCTTAGTCCTCCCTTCGCGTTCTTTCCAATCCCCCTCGTCCTATCGGCGTCTTCGGAAGATCGCTTATACGGCGCGCACCGAGTTCGTGAGCGTGCCGATCCCTGAAATTTTACAAGTGACGGTATCGCCATCTTTTAGGAAACTTGGTGGGTCCATGGCGTATCCCACGCCCGACGGCGTGCCGGTCGCGATGATGTCACCGGGCTCCAAAGTCATCCCCTCCGACAACGAGGCGATGAGTGTCTCGATATCGAAAATCATGTCCGCGGTATTGCCGTCCTGCCGGGTCTCACCATTCACCGTGAGTGAAATCGGCAATGCATGAGGATCATCAATGGCGTCCGCGGTCACGATCCAGGGGCCCATGGGGCACGAGCCATCAAAGGCCTTTCCCTTGAAATTCTGCCCGCCATGGCGGCGCTGGACGTCGCGGGCGGAGATGTCATTCAAAATGGTGTAGCCGAAGACGTGTTTCATTGCGTCCGCTCTGGCGATATTGCGCCCCGGCGTGCCGATAATCACCGCCAGTTCAACTTCGTAGTCAGTCTGTTTTGAGACGGTCGGAAAAGTCAGCACATCGCCCCCCGGGCCCACGATGGACGTTGGTGGCTTGGTGAAGAAAACCGGATATTCGGTTACGCCGACCTTTTGCTTTTGTGCCCGGTCCCCCTCGGCGATGTGTTCCGTGTAGTTGCGCCCGACACAAAGAACATTCTTGCGAATGACCGGAATTGGCGCCAGCAGCTCTGCTCCTTCGGTCAAAATTGCCGTATCAAGAGCACCGGCTTCGGCGTCTGCCACAAGACTGCGAGCGACATCGAGCGTCTCTGGCGGTCCGCCAATCAGAAGGAGCATTGAATTTGCCTTCAATGCCTCGGCGGCAGGTCCCGTCAGATGGTGCGCGGCTTTGGACAGGCTCAAAAGGCGGTCGTCATTCAGAACGGCCGCACACATTTGCTCTCCACCCGCTGACACTGTGGCTAGTCGCACGATATTTTCCTCCCGACACTGTCTTTTTTGCAGCAGAGTGTCGCGATATCCTGCGATCTCTTGCTAACCTTGCCGATAAGAGTTGATTGACTCTCGCTCTAATTCAATCAACCAATCAGTAAATTGGGTGGCGATATGAATGAGACAACCGCGGTATCACAAAGACTGCGTGACCTGATCGACAGTGCCGGATATCGGTTGAATGACCGCATCTTGCCCGAGCGCGAACTGTGCAAACGTCTGGACACGACACGCAACCAACTGCGCAAGGCCCTTGCCGATCTGGAGGCGCAAGGGTTGATCTGGCGGCATGTCGGTCGCGGCACTTTTGTTGGCTCGCGGCCCGTCCTGAACCTTCAGGATGTTACCTACCTTCGTGACCAGATAAAGCCCGAACAGGTGATCACGGTCCGATACAGCATTGAGCCGGAACTGGCGCGGCTTGCGGCCAAAAACGCGAGCAAATCCGACTGTGAACAAATGAAAATATGCGCCGAGAAGTGCTGCGAAGCAAAGGATTGGCGCGCTTACGAAGCCTGGGACAACAAGTTGCACCACGTGATCGCACGCGGCACACGCAATCAGCTTTACCTGTATTTTTTCGAAACGTTGAACTCGGTACGCCGCTCGATTGTCTGGGGCCAACCGCGCGATACCCGCAAGCCCGGACCCGGCTATACCAGCTTTGTCGAACACGATGCGATTGTGCGCGCCATCACGGCCAGAAACGGAGAACTGGCCATGCAGATGATGCAGCAACATCTTCGTTCAGTTTATTCGCGGATGATGCCGGAGGTCGTTTTGGGGGAGGATTGAGGCCCGACCAATCCGGGAAATGGTTGACCTCAACTCACTGCCGACAAGTTTGTTTCTTGCGTATTCGATCCAGGTCACAGAGCAAGTGATCCTAAATCGGCATCGCGCGTCCGTGGGCCTGACAACATCCGATTCGAGGCGAGGAAAGCTATGTCTGAGCATGTTATCGAGACACCAAAGGTACACGTCATTCCCACCAGCAACGGAAGGTCTGAACCGCACAGGGTTTCCCGGAGACCGTTTGGTTTAACTTTTGCGGCCATGGCTGCCTGATTCAGCATGGCGTGGTATCGTTCTTCAGCCTCGGTTGGCGGTAGGGCGCCGATAGGCTCCGGACGTTGTCGGCGGCTCTTGTACCAGTAGATCCGTTCCAGCCTGGCAAACACCACGGCTTCGAAGTTTCGCCAAGGTCCCGGCCGATGGATAACCTCGGCCTTGTAAAAACCGTTGATCGTTACGGCAAGTGCATCGTCGTAACTGACGCCAACGCTTCCGACAGACAGCTCGATGCCCGCCCCTCAGAATAGCGAATGGGCCTGCTGCCGATTTTCACCGGGACCCGACCCGTGATCAGGATTTGAGATTTTCGCGCTTTGGCGCCGAACTTTCCCTGGACTGTCAGGTCCCCGGTCTCCCCGTCGCATTGTTCCACCTCGGCTTTTGAACGCAGGAAAGCCCGCTGGTTTCCCAAGCGGGCATTTGATTTGTTTTCGTTGTCAGGATTTGTTGTTTTGTGCCGTTCTGCGCCGGGCTTTTCCCTTCTTGAAGGAGCCCACAGAGGTTCTGACCGGCATCCGTTGAGCAACAAAAAACCCCGCCAGCTATGCTGACGGGGTTGTTGTTTGGTTGCGGGAGCTTGATCACGCCGAGGCTTACAAAAATACCATGCTGCTTGTGTCCTGACAGGCACATCGGATGTTGATGGCACGGAGGATATTTCAGGCCGTGCTGACACAATCGAACGCAGGGTTCATGTCGTTGTTTCGTCAGGCAGGCGACGGCGACTTTCCGAAAGACGCCTTTGCTTCGGCTGCCGTGTAACGGCCCAATCGGACATCCTGCTCGATCAGATCGTTCTCCCGCTCTTCCGGAGGTCCGTAACCGCCGCCCCCCGGAGTACCGACCCGGACCCTGTCGCCTGGTTGAAGGGGAATGTCCTGCGCCTTGGAAAGGTGCTCGGGAACCATGGCCTTCCCGTCCTGCCAGACCGTGACGGAATTTGGCTGACCGTCCTGTCCACCAAGGGCGCCCTGCGGCCCGAACCGTCCGTGATCCATGACAAAGCTGGCCGTTGCATGGCCTCGGAGCAGCTCGATCTCGTAATCCAGTCCGAACCCGCCCCGATGCCTGCCCGCGCCCCCGGACCCTTCCCTGAGCGCATAGCGATGATAGAGAACGGGAAACTGCTGCTCCATGATTTCCACCGGCGGCGCCTTGGAAATCCCGATCGTCGAACAGCCGTTGGTCAATCCGTCGTGATCGGAATTGCCTCCGTAACCGCCTCCCGAGATCTGATACATCACGAACTCGCGTCCGCTTGCCGGATCATATCCGCCGAGTGCGAAGTTTCCGGAACTGCCTGCCGGTGCAGCCGTCACCCTGTCCGGCAATGCTTCCACGAGAGCGGCAAAGACGGCCTCGGCAACCCGTTGGCTGACCTCCGCCGCACATCCGGAAACCGGCCGCGGATATTGCGCGTCGAGAAAGGTCCCTTCCGGACGGCGCACCTTGAGCGGTTCGAAAGCGCCTGCACTGATCGGCACTTCGGGAAAGATATGACGCATGGCGAGATAGACCGAAGACAGGGTCGTCGCCAGAACGGAATTCATCGGCCCTTTGCAGGGATCGGAAGAACCGGAAAAATCGAACATCAGTTCACCGTCAGCCGCTTCGATCGCCAGATTGATTACAAGTGGTTCGTTGACCACGCCGTCGGAATCCACATAGGCCTTGGAGCGGTAGATCCCGTTCGGGATCAGCCGCACGTTCGCGCGCATCTGATCCGCCGCACGCTGTCTGAGTTCCTCGATCGACTGCTTCACGACATCGTCCCCGTACCGGTCGAGGATCCTCGTCAACCGCTCCGCGCCGACCAGCAGCGCGGCGGCCTGGGCCTTGACGTTGCCGATCCGCTGATCGGCAACGCGGATGTTCGAGCAAATGATGGAATAGATTTCGCGGTCGAGCTCACCTTGTTTGAACAGGCGGACCGGCGGCAGCCGCAACCCCTCCTGCTCCACCGAAGTTGCAGATGCGGAAAAGCCGCCCGGAACCGCACCGCCTGTGTCGGGCCAGTGCCCCGTATTCGACAGCCAGCAAAAAATGTCGCCGTCCCGGTAAAAGGGCATGGCAAACCGCACATCCATCAGATGCGTGCCGCCCAGATAGGGATCGTTGACGATATAGATGTCGCCCTCCGCCGGAGCCGCGACTTCGCCCCGCCCGATCATCTCGATCAGGACACGTGTCGAGTACTGCATTGTACCGACAAAGACCGGCAGCCCTTGTGACCCCTGCGCGATCAAGGACCCGTCCCGCGCGGAATAGATCCCGTCGGACCGGTCATTTGCCTCCGCGATCACGGGAGAAAACGCGGCGCGGGAGAAACTGAGATCCATCTCGTCGCAGACCTGCTGCAGGCCGGACTGAATGACGCTGAGGGTGATCGGATCAATGCTCATGCGCCGGCGGCTCCCAGTTCAATGATGATATTGCCGTCCGGGTCTTGCACGGCCTTGTCGCGCGGATCGATGACGATCGTCGTGTCCATCTGTTCAATGATGGCAGGCCCGGTGATCTCCGCATCGAGCGGAAGGTGATCGCGCCAGTAGATCGGCGTGTCCATCAGGTTGTCGAACCACACAGCCCGGCGACCCGTCATCGCGTCCTGGAAAGAGCCCTTCCGTCCGGAAGGATCGATCAGCAGCGAAAGGTCTATTTCGGATCTGCGGCCGATCACGGAGCAATTAACGTTGACGAGACTTGCCTTGATCTCCGGCAATTCCACGTGAAAACGATTGAAATAGGACTTTTCGAAAAGATGTTGCAGTTCGTCCAGGCTCGGACGGGGCCCTGACAACGGCACCCGCAGGAGATGGGTCTGCCCGATGAATTGCATGTCGACGGAATAGACCTCCCTGAGTTCCTCGATCTGAACATTTTCCTTTTCGATGAGAGCCCTGCCTTCAGACGCCTGGGTGTCGAACAGCGCGTATACATCTTCGATCTCCAGAACCGACAGCGGCTTGTTGACCGTGTTGACGAAATCATGACGCAGGTCGGCCACAACGCAGCCCAATGCGTTGGTAATCCCGGGACGCGAGGGGACCAGGACCCGGGGAACGCCGAGCTCCCTCGCGATGGAGGTCGCGTGCAACGGGCCGGCGCCGCCGAAGGCAAACAAGGCATAGTCGCGCGGGTCTTCGCCAAGACTGACGGAAACCATACGCACCGCGTCGGCCATGCGGGTATTGGCTATTCTCAGGACAGCGGCAGCCGCCTCCTGAGCGCCGATCCCCAATGGCTTTCCAAGTTTTTCGGAAAAAATCTCCTCGATATCCGCCAGCGACACTGTCGAGGACACGGAATTGAGTTTCTCGGGATTCATGCGGCCGAGAAGGATATTGGCGTCGGAAATAGTCGGCTCTGTGCCCCCCCGGCCATAACAGACAGGACCGGGCATTGACCCTGCGCTCTCCGGGCCGACCTGCAGCAGGCCCGCTTCCGTGATCCGGGCGATCGAGCCTCCGCCGGCACCCACCGTGCGCACATCCACCATCGGTACATGGATCGGCATGGCATATTCGATTTCGATCTCGTTGGAGACTGCCGGTTCCGCATCGCGGATGAGCGCGACGTTCCGTCGAGGTTCCACCCATGTCGTAGGTCAGAAGGTTTGGAATTCCGGCACGACGCCCGGTGTATGCGGCGGCCATGACACCAGATGCCGGACCAGACATGACTGTCTTGGCCGCCTCGACGGCGACATGGCGTGCGGAGACCATCCCCCCGTTGCCATTCATGACCAGGACATCGTGCCGGTAGCCTTTTTCGGAGAGCTGATCGGCCAGCCGCTCGACATAGCGGCGCAGCAAGGGTTGCACGGACGCGTTGATGGCTGCGGTCACGCCGCGTTCGAACTCCCGGCTTTCCGACAGGAGAGCGTGACCAAGAGTGATGTTTTCATTCGGCCAGATTTCAGCCGCGATTTCACCGGCCCTGATTTCATGCGCCGGATTGGCGTAGGCGTGCAGAAAATGCACCACGAGTGCCTCGCAGCCCTTGTCCAGCAGTTCCCGCAAGGCCCTTTTGAAGGCGTCCTCGTCCAGGGGCTTGTACACTGTCCCATCGGCCATCAAACGCTCGGGCACTTCCAGCCTCAGGTCCCGCGGTATCACAGGCCTGAACTCGCCTTTCATGCCGTAAGCCTGGGGCCGGGTGCGCCGCCCGAGTTCCAGAATGTCCCGGAACCCCTCCGTCGTGACCAGGCCGGTCGTGCAAAGGGTCCGTTCCAGCACGGCGTTGGTCGTTGTGGTGGTGCCGTGAACGATCAGATCAAGCGCGGAAAGATCGGCATCGGCGAGTTCCAGCGCCTTGAGAACACCGAACGCCTGATTGTCCAGCGTTGTCGGCGTTTTAGCCAGCCGGACCGACCTTGTTTCGGCGTCATACATGACGAGATCCGTAAAGGTCCCGCCAACGTCAACACCTGCCACCTTGGAGGTGGCCAGATCTCCGGCTGCTTGCAGATGCGAAGTGTCGGGAGCGCTTGATGGGGATGATTTCATTTATTGGTCTGTTCTTAGTCTAGGGTGCGCTCGTTGAAGTTCATGCCCGCTTGAGGGCTTTGATCGCGGCAAGAACCTTGTCCGGTGTCGCCGGCAGATGCGCGACACGCGCACCGCATGCATCTTTGATTGCGTTCAAGATCGCCGGTGCGGTCGGGATCAGGCAGTGTTCGCCCAGTCCCTTGGCACCATAGGGGCCGTGCTCGTCACCGGTCTCCAGAATGAAGGTCTCGATGGGTGGCACGTCGCCAAAGGTCGGAATGAGGTAATCGTGAAAATTTTCCGTCCGGCCCGGCAAGAACTCCTCCATCAGCGCCATGCCAATTCCCTGTGCCACGCCACCTTGCACCTGCCCTTCCACCAGAAGAGGATTGATCGCCTTGCCGACATCGTGCGCGGCCGTGATCTTCAACAGTTTCACGGTCCCGAGTTCGAGATCCACTTCGAGTTCGGCCATCTGGGCGGTCGTGCCGAACACCGCATAGGGAACGCCCTGGCCATTCTCGTCGAGAGGCTGGGTGGGTGGATCGTAGGTTCCGGCCACCTCCAGAACATACTCAGCAGAGTCCGGTTCCAGCATCACGAGTGATATTTCCCTTTCCTCACGGTCGTCCGAAACGCTGATGAGACCGTCGGCGAATTTCAGCTCGGCCTCGGCCGAAACGTTCGCAAGACGTAAAATTCGAGCCCTCAGAGTTTCCCCTGCCAGACGGGCCGCATTGCCGGTGACAAAGGTCTGACGACTGGCCGAGGTCTTGCCGGCATCCGGTGTCAGGTCGGTGTCCGGTCCGACGAGTTCGATCTGGTGGACAGGAGCCCCCAGCGCTGTTGCAAAGATCTGCGCAATGACCGTATTGGACCCCTGACCGATATCGACCGCGCCCTGATGCAGCACGATTCTGCCACTGGCACGAACGCCTGCCTTGATCGTCGACGGGTTCGACATGGATGTGTTTCCGCAGCCGTACCAGCCGCCTGCGATACCGACACCGCGACGCACGGGCCCGCCCTTGGCGTTGAAGCTGCCGGCCTCCTCCAGCGCCCGGATCCAGGACGGTTCCAGTGCGTCGAAACAATCGACAATACCCATACCTGTCTCGAAGACCTGTCCGGTCACTGTCGGGTCGCCGTTTTTCAAGGCATTCCTGCGGCGAAATTCCAGGCGGTCGATGCCGAGGGCATTGGCAAGATCGTCATAGAGCGGTTCCTGCGCGAGCGCCGATTGCGGCACGCCGAAACCTCGGAACGCGCCGGACGGTGTTGTATTGGTGTGAATCCCGGCGCTGCGGGCAATATAGTTCGGCGTCAGGTAGGGACCGGACGCATGGATGGGAACCCGGTTCGCAACCGTCGGACCCCAGCTCGCATAGGCTCCGGTGTTGAAAATCCCGTCGAACTCGACAGCGGCGATGTTGCCGTCCCTGTCTGCGCCGATCTTCATCGCAATTTCAGACGGATGGCGCTTGGTCGAGGTCGTGATCGACTCAATCCGGCTGTAGGTGACACGCACCGGTTTGCGCAGGATCCACGCTGCCAGCGCCACATAAGGCTGGGCGGTCAGATCAAGCTTTGATCCGAACCCGCCACCGACCGCAGTCGGAATGACACGAACATCGTTCTTGCTCAATCCAAGCAGAACAGCCAGTCCTTCCTGGTTCATCACCGGCGCTTGCGTGCAGCAATGCACTTCTATCCGGTCGCCGACACGCCGCGCGAATGCGGCTTCCGGTTCGATGTAGGCATGCTCTACGAAGCCCGTCGAGAACCGGCCTTCGACGACAACGTCAGCGGCCTCCATGGCCGCTTCCGCGTCTCCTTTTTGGACAAAACCGCGGCACATGACGTTGTCTGCTCTTTCTTTGTGCAAGTCGTCAATGGCTGATGCTTCGCCTGGAATCAGGGCGTGGGGAAGAGCGGTGAATGCCACTGGAAAATGCGCCAATTCCAGCGCATTCACCAACTCCCCAGGGCCGACAATGGCTGCGACGGCCTCATTCTTGAAGCGGGTTTCACCCTCGGCAAACATCGGCTGATCCTCGAAGCCCGGAATCACGCCAAAACAGTTTTTCCCGGGCACATCTGTTGCGGTCAGGATCAGGTCGAGGCCGTTTTCCAAACAGTACGCCTCGAGGTCGCCGAATGTGAAGCCTGCCCGGTGATGCGGGCACCGAACCACACGCAGAACCAAAGCGTCTTCGCTGGCAACATCGTCGCTGAAAAGCTCGGTGCCGGTTACCTTCTGCAGTCCGTCGATGCGGGCCATCGGCACGCCGACGCCACCGACCGGAGTGCCATCCGAGATTTCACAGTCCATCACCGCGTCAATGATTTTTCGGTATCCGGTGCAGCGGCAAAGGACACCGCCGAGGGCATCTTGAACGTCTTGCTCGTTCGGCGCCTGTTTCTCGCGCAGCAGTCCGACAGCGGCAACCATCATCCCCGGAGTACAGATGCCGCATTGCGCGGCCTGATGCCGTTGAAAGGAGTTGGCAAGAGCCTTGGCAATTTCACTGTTCCGAACGAGCCCTGCCTGCGTTTCGACCTGCGCGCCCTCAACTTGGCCCAGCGCTGTTGTACAGGCGCACACGGCCTCGCCGTCGATGAGAACAGTACAGGCTCCGCAATCACCGGCATCGCAGCCAACCTTGACATCTGTCGCACCGGCGCGCTCCCGCAAGGCAAAGGAAAGTCGTTCGCCGGGAGGTCCGCCAAGCCGGACACGGCAGCCGTTCAGTTCCAAAGATACGCAGGAGGACGGTTCATAATCCGCGATCGCCATGATCCTAACTCCCCCCTACGACAGCATGTTTGATGGCACGCGCGATCAATATTCTTACCGCGTCCAGACGATAGGCTGCTGGGGCACGGACATCGTCAATCGGCGTCAATTCCGACAGATCTGCAGTCTGAACGATTTCCCTGAATTCTACTGAACCCGGCAACGACCCCAGCAGCGCCTGCTCGAGGCCATGCAAACGCCTGGCGACTGCGGAACAGGCCCCCACGGCAATGGAAACTGCTTTAAGGTTCCCGTCTCCGGACACCGTCACGTTGACCGCCACCATCGCAATCGAAATGACCAGATACCTCCGGGCGCCGAGCTTCAGGAAAAATGACCGACTGCCAGGGTGTTTCGGGATATTGAGTGCGGTGACAAGCTCACCTGATTTCAGCTCCGTCCTGCGAACGCCCGTGATGAAATCGCACAGGGGTTCGGTCCGGACACCCTTCGGCCCGGCGATTTCCACTTCCGCATCCAGCGCGAGAAGCGGCGGAACCCCGTCGGCTGCCGGGGACGCATTGCAGACGTTGCCTGCAATCGTGCCGGCATTCTGGATTTGAAGAGACCCAACCTCGGCCGCAGCCAGCTGCAACGCCCTGAACTGAGCAGGCAACTGCGCATCCCGGATATCTGACCAGGTGGTAGTCGCACCGATGCGCCACCTGCCGGCCTCTTCGGAAATGCCCCGCAAAGCATCAATGGAACTAAGGTCCAATACCGGATCGGACGTTGTTTTTCCTGCGAGAGCCGGAAAGAAATCCGTTCCTCCGGCCAGCAGCCTGACCGGTTCGGTCGCCAGCACTTCAAGGGCGGCATTCAGAGAATCTGGTCGATGGAATTGCATCGGCAACCTCAATGCATTTCATTTGCATACTAACAAAATAAGACCCGACTGAATTGAAACTGTCAAGCACGGTCCACGAATTTATAGCTCAAATTTTGCGCATGCATTTTTTGTTTGCTTTTATATTTTTTATTCGTTTGTATACTAACAAAAATCACGAACCTCGCAGGCACGAAACAAGCCGGGAGTCATGTCGTCATGTCTGAAGCGCTCGATATCGAATTGCCGATTCTACAAGGGAAACCCTCACCTTTTCCCGTTCCTGGCGGATGCTACGCACTCACGGTGAATGAGGTTGAGCATTATTCTGCCACCTTGTTCCGTTTTCGCCTCACCCGGCCCCCGCAATTTCGATTCCGGTCGGGTGAGTTCGCCATGATCGGCCTTCCGAATGCAGAAAAACCGGTTTTCAGGGCCTATTCGGTCGCCAGCCCTGCGTGGGATGAAGAACTGGAATTCTATTCCATCAAGGTTCCGGACGGCCCGCTGACCGAGCATCTGCAGAAAATCCAGCCCGGCGACACTGTCCTGATGCGGAAAAAGGCGACTGGAACACTCGTCAACGACGCGCTTCTTCCTGGCAAACGCGTGTGGATGTTCTCAACGGGAACAGGCATAGCCCCCTTTGCCAGCCTCATTCGCGACCCGGAAACCTATGACAAGTTCGAGCAGGTGATCCTGACCCATGGCTGCCGGACATGCGAAGAACTCAAATACGGCGAGGACCTTGTCGCCAATTTGCGCGAAGACCCCCTGGTCGGTGAACTGGTTCGGGACAACCTCCTGCACTACACGACAGTGACAAGAGAGGATTTCACCAGGCGGGGCCGCCTGACCGACCTGATTGTCAGCGGAAAACTCTTCAATGATCTCGGCTTGCCGAGGATCTCCCCCGAAGAAGACCGCGCCATGATCTGTGGCTCCATGGCTATGCTCAAGGACACGAAGGAACTCTGCATCAGCCACGGACTGACAGAGGGCGCGAACAACAAACCGTCCCAGTTTGTTGTGGAACGAGCATTTGTCGATTGAAGATCGTGATGCGAATTCCGGCATGGCTGCACAGCAATTCAGCGCTGAGCGCGCGCAATCCGCATTGACACGTTTTTCGAAAATATGTTTGCATACTAACGAAATGCAGACGCCGTACAAAGGGAGTCAGGACGTTGACTGCTGCTGAAGGCAAGCCAGAAAAGATCCGTTGCGACGCCTGTCCGGTGATGTGCTACATCGCTGAAGGCCGTTCCGGCGCCTGCGACCGCTATGCCAACGACAACGGCCAGCTGGTGCGCCTCGATCCCTTGAAAATTCTCGAACACACCGAGGCGTCCGGCAGAGATGTCGTTCCCTTCCTGGAAAAGGAATGGGACGGCGAAATTGTGCCCGGCAAGGACGGTTTCGTCACGGCCATAGGCGCAGGAACGACCTATCCCGACTACAAGCCCGCGCCTTTCATAGTGGCCTCTGAAGTCGATGGCATCGACATGATCACGGTCGTGACCGAAGGGATTTTCAGCTACTGCGGCGTCAAGCTGAAGATCGACACGGACCGTCACCTCGGCGAGGAATGCGCGCCCGTGCGGTCGGGTGGAGAAGTGATCGGCCACGTAACAACATCGGAGTATGGCAGCCAGATGCTCTCCATTGGCGGAGTGCATCACCTCACCGGGGGCTCGAAAAAAGAAGGCCGGCTGACCTGTTCGACAATGCTTGCACTGTGCAACGGTGAAGACGTCGCGCTTGAAATCGATGGTGGTGCGAACCTTCAGGTCCAGGCGGGCAAGGCCCCGATCATCAATGGCACATCCGAAGAACGGATGCGGGTCGGTTGCGGGTCGGCAACCGTCGGAATGTTCGCCGCGCAATGGAAAGGGCTTGTCGATGAAGTGGTCGTTGTCGACGATCACATCACCGGTGTCATGTCCGAGCACCAGGCGGGCAAGGTCATCGGATGGGAACCGACAGGCGTCAAGATCAACGGGCGCCGTTCCACGCCGGGGCGCTATTTCCAGGTGGCCGAGCCGGGGACGGGATGGGGTGGAACCAACCTGCAGGACCCACTGGCCATTCTCGGGAACTTCGACACCAGGACCGCTAGACCCGGGTTGAGCCTGCTGATGGTCTCCACAACCGGAGAACATGCCGCCTATTACGAACTCGATGAAGAGCTGTTGCCGGTTCAAAAGGAGATGCCCGACCGGCTCCTTCCTTCGGTGAAACGGATCGAGGACAATTGCGAACCGGCTCTGACCTCGGTGCTCTTCATGGCAGGAGCCGGCGGATCCCTGCGGTCCGGAGTAACGGAACATCCTGTCGGCCTGACCCGGTCCGTCCAGCAGTCCCTGACCTATGTGAGCTGCGGCGGTGCGCCGGTCTATATCTGGCCAGGCGGCGGCATAACCCTGATGGCCGATGTGACACGCATGCCGAAGAATGCCTTCGGCTACGTTCCAACGCCGGCGCTTGTGGCACCGATCGAATTCACGATGCGCGCAGAAGACTATCGGGCACTCGGTGGGCACATGGACTACGTCATGCCGCTGCAAGAGGCCCTGTCCGGAAAAACCGGCAGGCAAAACGATCACATTCTGACCGGCCGACGTGGTGTTGCCACACCGGCCGACAGCCCTTGGCCGACAAGGGCGAACGCCTACCCGTGGAAAGGGACATCCTGATGACCCGCCGGACCTGGTCGGAAACACCCACGGCACGGATGCTCCCGGACGGGCGGCGGCTTCATCTTCAGCATGGACCGATCGACCTCGTACTGGAGGCCTTCGGCGCACCGGAGGAGGTGTCCGAAGCCTATGCCCGGGTCCGGGCCGCTTTCCCGGCCGTCCTCACCGGCCTTACGGATGAATTGCCGCGCCTGCGTGCGGCCTCCGGACCGCCGCCTGCTGGACCGGTCGCGAAGACCATGTGGGCGGCAACGCAGCCCTTCACGCCTGAATTCATCACGCCAATGGCCGCTGTTGCCGGTAGTGTGGCAGACCATGTCCTGAGCATCTTGCGCGATGGCCGGACATTGACCAGGGCCTATGTGAACAACGGCGGTGACATTGCGCTGTTCGTCCGGGAAGGGTCATTCAGGATCGGCATATGCGACGATCCCGCAATTGGCCTGTCGGGCGGATCGGTGGAAATCGGTCCTGACGACGGAATCGGTGGTCTGGCCACAAGCGGCTGGCGCGGCCGGTCCCATTCGCTGGGAATCGCAGACGCGGTGACGGTCCTGGCCTCAAGCGCAGCCCAAGCCGATGCTGCCGCAACGCTGATCGCCAACAAGGTAGACTTGCCGCGGTCCTCCAAAATTGGGCGCACATCAGCCTCGGATTTGTCTCCGGACAGCGATCTTCAAGACAGGCCGGTAACAACGGGCGTTGCGGAACTGACGCCAAACGAAATTGAAGCAGCGCTTCAGCGCGGTGTCGAAACGGCGCAACACTATCGGACGACAGGACGAATTGTGGCCGCCTATATCGCCTTGTCCGGCGAGCGCCGCGTCGTTTCTCCAGCACAGCACATAACAACAAGCGAAATGAGGGAGGCAGCCTGTGCTTGAACCGATCCTGCGCAAGACCGCAGTGACACTGGAAGAGATCTTTCATGAAGGCGGCCCGGCATCGGAGCACCCTCTGCGCCGCGTGGCCATGGTCAGCGTCATCGAGAACCCGTTTGCGGGATCCTATGTCGAAGACATCTCGGGCTTCATGGACGATCTCAAACCACTCGGCCTGCGAATGGCGGAGAGGATGGTGACCGTACTTGGCGGAGATGCCAGCGTCATTGAAGGCTATGGCAAGGGCGCCATCGTCGGAATTGCCGGAGAGCTGGAGCACGGAGCGCTCTGGCATGTTCCCGGAGGCTATTCCATGCGCGAAATCCTGCCCGCATCCAACGCAATCGTGCCCTCGACGAAAAAGGTGGGCGGGCCGGGCACCACGCTCGATGTTCCGGTAACCCACTGCAACGCATCCTATGTCCGCTCCCACTTCGATTCGATGGAGGTCGGTCTGGCTGACGGGCCGAAAGCCAACGAAATTCTGCTGGCGCTCGTGATGACCACCGGCCCGCGCATTCATGCACGTGTCGGTGGCCTGAAAGCTTCCGAGATAAAGGGAGAAGACGGTCTGAGATGACGGCCCTGATCCGCAAACTTGTTACCACTCTGGAAACGGTCAGTCGAGAGGCCGGTCAGCGGGTAGCCCCTGCGTCCGTGCGTGTGTGCTGCTCGGCTGTCGTGACCAATCCGGTAGCGGGCCGGTTTGCGGAAGATCTTTCCGAGCTGATCGAGATCGGAGCGGAGATGGGTGATCTGCTCGCCAGAAGATGCCTTGAAGTCAGCGGATTGCAGCCGGCGGATATTCAGAGTTTCGGCAAGGCCGCGCTGGTCGGAGAAGCCGGCGAACTAGAACATGCAGCTGCGGTTCTGCATCCCGCACTCGGCGCACCTTTGCGCGGCGTGATCGGGGGCGGCAAGGCGCTGGTGCCCTCCTCGAAAAAGATGGGCGGGCCGGGAGACACGCTTGACGTGCCGCTTGGCCACAAGGATGCGGCCTACGTCCGTTCCCACTTCGATGGAATGCCAGCGCGGATTTCCGACGCCCCCCGCGCCGACGAAATTCTGATTGCGATTGCCCTTTCACCCACAGGCCGCCCATTGCCGAGAGTCGGGGGGCTGACCCACAGCAAACTCACAGGAACCGACGGTTTGAGATAGCCGTAGACAGGAGGGAGAGCCATGGAATTTGTTCGCAATGCTTGGTACGTCGCAGCCTGGTCTTCCGAGATCGACGACGAGCTCCGTCGTTTCACGATCCTGGACGAGCATATCGTCATGTACCGGAAGACGGACGGCACGATCGCGGCTCTGGAGGACCAGTGCCCCCACCGGCTGCTTCCCCTGTCACTTGGCAAGCGTATGGGAGACGATATCCAGTGCGGATATCACGGAATGACGTTCGACTGCGACGGCAAATGCGTTCGCATACCGGGCCAGAGCAATCTTCCGAGCTCGGCTTACGTCGTGTCCTATCCGGTTCACGAACGCCACGGCATTGCCTGGATCTGGACAGGCGACAGGGAAAAGGCTGACCCGGATGATATTTTCGACATGCCGGAGTTCACAGACCCCAACTGGCTGGCCCATCAGGGCGATGCGCTGCATCTGAAAGCAAATTACCTGAACGTCGCCGAAAATCTCGTCGACCCGGCTCATGTGAGCTTCGTTCACCCGACAACTCTCGGCAACGCCGCTTCGGAAAACATCCCGGTGCATGTTTCAACCGAGGGGAAGACGATCGTCGCCTGGCGCTGGATCCGGGACGCGGAGCCGATCGGTTTCTTCAGGAAGTTCGGAGGCTTCACGGACAATGTCGACCGTTGGCACTACTACTATCTCCATACGCCTTCGATCGCAGTGATCGATTTCGGCAGCGCTCCCACCACCGACAATCTGGCGGAAGACGAACGCGACAAAGGCAACAGGATTTTCGCGCTGCACTTTCTCACACCGGTCACCAAAGACCACACGATCGACCGCTGGATGCACGTTCGAAACACGGCGATTGACGATGAGGCAGCCTCCGAAAGCATGGACGCCATGTTCAGGATCGCTTTTCAGGAAGACAAGGAGGTGCTGGAGGCCATTCAGCAGGAAGAAGACCGGCCTGCCAAGCGCCGTCCCATCCGCATTGCCATCGACAAGGGACCGATGGTCTACCGAAAGCGCATCAGCGAACTCATAGAGAAGGAACGGACGCAAGATCTCGCGTCCAATCCGACCCCTGCCTACGTCTACCACGACTGATCTTTCAACAAGCGGGAACCTCGCGGCGGATCAGACCAAACGATACAGAGCGACCGAAAAAGGCGCCGCAATCACCTACCAGAACGAGGGAAGTAGAATGAGTTTAAAAACCTTAGTGGCGGCAAGCGCCGCCTTGCTTGCGGCAACCTGTTCATCCTTTGCCGCGGACAGCATCAAAATCGGTGAAATCAACCACTACAAGAGGCTGGCCGCTTTTGCCGAACCCTACAAGAAGGGTATCGAACTCGGCCTGAAGGAAGTCAACGACGCAGGCGGCGTCCTGGATCGTCCGTTGGAGTTCATCTTCCGTGACGACAACGGCAAGCCTGGTGACGCCGTCAAGATTGCCGAAGAACTCATGACCCGTGACGGCGCGGTCATGCTCACCGGGACGATCCTTTCGAACGTCGGTCTCGCAATCGCGTCTCTTGCCGGTGAAAAGGGCTATATCTACCTGGCCGCGGAACCGCTTGCCGATGCGCTGGTCTGGGAATCCGGCAATCCGTACACATTCCGCCTGCGCACCTCCACCTTCGTTCAGGCAGCCATGCTGGCCGAAGAAGCTGCCAAGACAGATGCTGTCCGGTATGCCACGATCGCTCCCAACTATGCCTACGGCACTGCCGCTGTTGCAGCTTTCAAGGAAAATCTGAAGAAGCTCAAGCCGGAAGTGGAATTTGTCGCCGAACAGTGGCCTGCTCTGTTCAAGATCGATGCCGGAGCGGAAGTCCAGGCAATCGAAGCGGCAAAACCGGATGCAATTTACAACGTCACCTTCGGTCCGGATTTGCAGAAATTCGTCCGTGAGGGCTCTACTCGCGGCGTATTCGACGGCCGAAAGGTCTACGGACTACTGACCGGTGAGCCGGAATATCTCGAGCCGCTGGCTGACGAGGCTCCGGAAGGCTGGTTCGTTACCGGTTATCCCTGGTACAGCTTTACGGAAGGGCCTGCCAGGGATTTCGTGGACACCTACACGGCTGAATACCCGGACGAAACACCCAAGATCGGTTCCATTGTCGGCTACATGACCGTGAAAAGCATCGCAGCCGCACTGGAAAAAGCCGGATCGACGGAGACACCTGCTCTCCTTGCGGCCTTCGAAGACCTCAAGGTCGATACGCCCATGGGCGAGATTGTCTATCGCGGCATCGACAATCAGTCGACCATGGGGGCATACGTGGGAACCACAGCCCTGAAAGACGGCAAGGGGGTCATGGTTGACTGGTCCTACAAGGACCCGGTCCCCTACATGCCGAGCGACGAAGAAATCAAGGCGAAACGTCCGGCTGAATAAGCCTGCACTTCACCGAAGACTTTCCCGGCGCGGGGTCTCTCCGCGCCGGCCCGTCAAATCTTTGCGTAGGAATGGTAACTCCCCATGGGTCTTTTTGTTGCTCAGATCCTGACAGGGCTTGCAAACGCCGCGGCTTTGTTTCTGGTGGCCTCCGGGCTGTCACTGATCTTCGGGGTTACCCGGATCGTGAACTTCGCACACGGGTCGCTCTATATGCTCGGTGCCTATTTCGGGATAACCCTGATGAACACATTGCCCGGGGCCTTCGGGTTCTGGGGCGCGATCCTGCTATCAGGCCTGATCGTCGGACTCATCGGCGTCATCATTGAAATGTGCGTCCTCAGGCCGGTTTACCGCGCCCCGGAGCTGTTCCAGCTGGTGGCGACCTTCGGTGTCATTCTGGTCATTCAGGATCTTGCGCTGATGATCTGGGGGGCGGAGGACCGCCTTGGGCCTCGAGCTCCCGGGCTGAAATCCGTTGTTCGCATCATGGGCGAACCCGTTCCACAATATGATCTTGCGCTGATCGCGATCACGCCCTTCATCCTTTTGGGCCTGTGGTGGCTTATCACCAAAACACGCGTCGGAATTCTTGTCAGGGCCGCCACGCAGGACAGGGAAATGGTCGGGGCCCTCGGGGTCAATCAGTCTTGGCTCTTTACCGGCGTGTTTTTCCTCGGGTCTGCATTGGCCGGGCTCGGTGGCGCGATCCAGCTGCCGAAAGGCGGGGCTGATCTCCTGATGGACCTGAACATCATCTCCTCGGTTTTCGTGGTGGTTGTCATCGGCGGCATGGGGTCAATTCCCGGTGCTTTCGTCGCTTCTGTTCTGATTTCCGTTCTCAACGTTTTCGGTGTCGCCTACCTTCCCCAGAGCACGCTTGTGCTGATGTACGTCGTGATGGCTGTCGTGCTGCTTCTGCGGCCTTACGGGCTCTTCGGACGCGAAGAAAAAGCTGGAGAGCATGGTCAGTCCGGCGAACCCGACAGGCCCATCCGTCCGGCGGGCCTGTACGGCCGCTTGGCGGTTGCTGCGCTTCTTGCCGTGCTCGCTCTGGTCCCCGCCTTCAGCGGAAGTTTCACGCAGGTCCTGCTGACCGACATCATCATCTTCTGCCTGTTTGCGGCCTCATTGCAATTCATACTCAGCACGGGAGGCCTGGTCAGCTTCGGTCATGCCGCCTACTTCGGTGGTGGCGCGTATGCAGCCGCGCTGCTGGTTTCCTACTCGGACACCCCCATGGAGATTGCGTTTCTGTTTGCCCCTCTGGCCGCGGGCCTGCTGGCGATCCTCTTCGGCTGGTTCTGTATCCGGTTAAGCGGTGTCTATTTCGCCATGCTGACGCTGGCCTTCTCCCAGCTGATCTGGTCTGCGGCCTTCCAGTGGTACGAAGTGACAGGCGGCGATGACGGACTGGTCAATATCTGGCCCGCCGAGTGGCTTTCCGGAACAACCGCCTACTATTATTTCACGCTGATTGTCGGGGTGGGCGGCATCATCCTCTTGCGCCATCTTACTCATGCACCCATCGGCTATGCGCTGCGTGGCACACGAGATAGTGCGCGCCAGGCGGAAGCGACCGGGATCAACGTCAAGCTGATCCAGTGGCTGGCCTTCTCGATTGCGGGCGCTCTTGCCGGTCTGGCCGGAGGACTTTTTGTCTTCTCAAAGGGCTCGATCTTCCCGAACGAACTGGAAATCTCCAAGAGTTTTGATGCCTTGATCGTGGTCTTTCTCGGCGGTGTGAAAACACTGTCCGGAGGCGTGGTCGGCGCGGGTTTCATGGAAGTGGCCAAAGACTGGCTCACACGGCTGGAATATTGGCGGCTGATCCTGGGCCTCGTGATCATCGGCGTTGTCATCATAGCTCCTGACGGCATTGTCGGAACACTCCGAAAGGTCAGTGAACGCATCGGACTGCGCCGGACAGAGGAGTTCATGAAATGAACGCCGTGCTCAAGGTCAACGGATTGAACCGCTTCTTCGGCGGCATCCAGGCGGTCAAGGACGTAAGTTTCGAAGTCGCCGCCGGAGAACTCAAGGCTCTGATCGGCCCGAACGGTGCCGGAAAATCCACATGCTTCAACATGCTCATGGGTCAGTTGCCCCCCTCTTCGGGAAATGTCTTTCTCAACGGGGAGGAGATAACCGGAAAGCCGCCACGGGACATCTGGCGCCGGGGTGTCGGCCGCACTTTTCAGATTACGGGCACGTATCAGAGCATGACGGTTGCCGAGAATGTCCAGATGGCCCTGATGTCTCATCACCGCAAGATCTTTGCCATCAGGCCCTACGCCTACAAGCTCTACCGGGAAGAGGCAACGGAGCTCCTGGAGATCGTCGGCATGGCGGATCAGGCCGACCGGGCCTGCGCGATCCTGGCTTATGGCGATCTCAAACGCCTGGAACTTGCGATCGCCCTTGCCAATGATCCGACACTGCTGCTCATGGACGAACCGACTGCCGGAATGGCCCCCAAAGAGCGGATCAAGCTCATGCAGCTGACCTCTGATATCGTAAGCGAGAGGGGCGTCAGCGTTCTCTTTACCGAACACGACATGGATGTGGTCTTCGCCCATGCGCACCACATCATGGTCCTGAACCGCGGTGAACTCATTGCCGATGGCACAGCCACGGAAGTCCGCAACAACAAGAAGGTTCAAGAGGTCTATCTGGGTGGCGGGATGCTCTTCAACAAGGAGGACGCCCATGCTTGAAGTCACATCCCTCAACAGTTTCTACGGCAAGGCGCATATTCTGAGCGATCTGAGTTTTTCCGTCGGCCGGGGCGAAGTGGTGGCACTGCTGGGGCGCAATGGCGCAGGCAAGACAACGACCATGAAATCCGTGATGCAGCTGGTCCGCCCGAAGTCGGGCTCCGTCATCTTCGAAGGGACCGACATCGCAGGACAGCCATCACATCGGGTTGCCCGGCTCGGTGTCGGTTTCGTCCCAGAAGAGCGGCGCATCTTTACCGATCTGACCATCCTGGAAAACCTCGAGGTTGGCCGTCAAAAAGCCCGCAGCGATGCTCCCGAGTGGACCCTGGAGGCCCTGTTCGAGATTTTTCCGAACCTCTGGGAGCGAAGGCACAACCGCGGCAAGGCCATGTCCGGCGGCGAACAGCAGATGCTGACCATTGCGCGCACACTGATGGGCAATCCGAAACTCTTGCTGCTGGACGAACCCTCTGAAGGCATAGCGCCCGTCATCGTCGAGCAGATGGCAAAGACCATTCTCCGGTTCAAGCAGGAAGGCCTGACTGTTATAATCTCGGAACAAAACCTCCATTTTGCCGGAGCCGTCGCCGATCGGGCCGTTATTATCGAAGGCGGTGAAAAGAAGTTCGACGGGTCATTTTCCACACTTGAAAACCAACCCGAAATCCGGGATGCCTATCTGTCTGTCTGAATGGCCGCAAAGGCGACAAGGAAACACTGTGAACGATCAAGCCGAACAAGCACTGTTCTCCGAAGCGAATGAGCCGGGCGATGACGTTTCCGATCACGGCTACGTTCTGGATGAACAGATCGGCTACCTTCTCAGAAAGGCCTATCAGCGCAATGCGGTGATCTTCTCCGAAAAGATCCAGGATCTTACCCCGACTCAGTTCGCTGTCATGGCGCGCCTGACAGAGCTGGGCCTGGTTTCACAAAACCGGCTGGGCAGAACGGTTGGACTGGACGTGGCGACAACAAAGGGTGTTGTCGACCGATTGAGCGCGCGCGGTTTGCTGCAATCCGAAAAGGATCCCGGCGACAAACGCAGGCAACTGATCTCATTGACACAGGAGGGGCACCGCTACTTCGGTGCAAACGCTAAACTCGGCCTTGAGGTGTCCACCGAGACAATCGCCCCGCTGACAGCAGCCGAGCGGCGTACCCTGTCCCGGCTTCTGAAGAAAATTCAGTAAGCATTCAGCCAGGCGGCTCGGTTGCATGCGGACCGGCCAGCAAAGGCCGTTGACGTTCCAGAACTCCTGTCTGAAAACCAAACACAAAATCACATTGCATGACTTGCGACAGTCCGGACCCCCGCATCGGCCATTGCCTTGCGGGCCGCGTCCAGAGAACCGTCCATGTCGATTGCCCGGCAAGCATCCTCGATCAGAAACGTTTCAAAACCGAGCACCGCGGCATCCACCGCCGAAAAAGCCACACAGAAGTCGGTGGCCAGCCCTGCCAGAAACACCCGTCGCAAGCTCCGCTCCTTCAAATAGCCGGCAAGGCCGGTCGGCGTTTTCCTGTCGTTTTCAAAGAACGCCGAGTAGGAGTCGATCCCGCCCCGGAAGCCCTTCCGGATCACAAGTTCAACGCCCGTCAGAACAAGATCCTTGTGAAACGCGGCCCCCTGACTTCCCTGGATACAATGATCCGGCCACAAGGTCTGCGCCCCATAGTCCAGCTCCGTCAGGGAAAATGGCTCTTTTCCCGGATGCGAACTGGCGAACGACGAGTGTCCCGACGGGTGCCAGTCCTGCGTGACCACCATGTGCGAAAACTTTTCACCAAGCCCGTTGATCGGCGCAACAACAGCGTCCCCGTCGGCGACGGCCAATGCCCCTCCGGGACAAAAATCATTTTGAACATCGATTGCGACAAGCACGTCCCGGTCAGTGATTGGCATGTCTGTTCCCCTGTCTTCTTCGGTCATTTGAAAAGTTGCACACTTTTTTATCACGCCAATTTAGCAGGCGAATCGCCGTTGCCAACCCATCATTCAATTGTTAGCATACACACGATTTGAAAGGTGCGTTCAGAAGGCCTGCAATCCGGTTTACAAGTATGATCGAGGGGATCAGTCAGATGGGAAATTTGTCTCGGCGCCGTTTTTTGTCGGCCACAATGTATTCAACCGGCGGCGTACTCGCGGCCGCCAAATTTGCCGCCCCGGCAATCGCTTCATCGCAACCGATCAAGATCGGAGCGGTTCTGCCTTTCTCGGGCGGGCTGGAGTTGTTCGGAAACCAGGCCAAGCTGGGACTGGATCTCGCCGCGCAGGAGATCAATGCATCCGGCGGCATACTCGGACAGCCCGTTGCAGTGATCTACGAAGACAACAAGACCGATCCGAAAACCTCCGTGGAACGTGCAACATCCCTGATCCGGCGCGACGGGGTGCTCGCTCTGAGCGGGCCGATCACCTCAAACGCCCGGGATGCGATGGCGCCAACGGTCAAGCGCATGAACACACCGCTTCTTTACGCGACCAACTACGAAGGCGGTGCATGTGACCGCTACATCTTCGGGTTCAACACGGTCCCCAACCAGGAACTGGAAAAACTGATCCCGGCCCTGAAGGAAAACGCAGGCGACAGCTTCTACATGTTCGGCGCGGACTATGTCTGGCCGCAAAAAATGTTCGAGACAGCTTCCGGGCTGATCGAAGATCTCGGGGGCAGCGTCGCAGGCACCGAGTTTACGCCCTGGGGCGTGAAGGACTTTGCACCCGTCATTCGCAAGATCAAGGACTCCGGGGCGAAGGTTCTGCTGTTCGCTCTCCCGGGCGCGGATGGCATCACCTTCATCAAGCAGGCGGAAGACCTTGGCCTTCTGGACGAAGTGACGGTCGGTTTCCTCGGGTTTGCCGAGACATATCTTGGCGCATTTGGAGAGGGCAAAGGCCAGAACATGTGGGTGACGGTTCCCTTCGCTGCCTCTCTGGACACACCGGAAGCTCAGGACTTCGTTGCCAAGATCCGGAAATCCGCGGGCGTGGGAACACCGATTTCCCACTATGTGATGACCCACTACAATTCCCTGAAAGCCGTGCAGGCCGCGCTGGAGAAAGCTGGAACTGCCGACAAGGAGGCGCTTGTCGACGGGCTAGAGGGCCTGACCATCGAAACCCCGACCGGACCGCTCACGATCGGTGCCGCTGATCATCATGTGACCATGAACATGTATCTGGCAAAGACCGAGGGACGAGACCTCAAGGTTGTTGAGGCGCTCGGCAGCCTCGCTCCGAACGCCCTGTGTTCCTGAACGCCGGATCTGAAACAGCTCATGTCCGGAAGCGGCCTGGAGGTTCGGGAATTGTTCAAGAGTTTCGGCGGGGTCAAGGCCATCGCCGGGCTCGATCTGACGGTTGGTGCAGGCGAACTCCTGTGCATCATCGGGCCGAACGGTTGCGGAAAAACAACGTTCTTCAACCTTGTTTCAGGTTTCTTGTCGCCGACAGCCGGGACCGTGTCGCTTGACGGGAAATCCCTGGTGGGGCTGGCCCCACACAAGATCGCCCGCCTCGGCATTGGTCGCAAATTTCAAGTGCCGTCGGTCTATGATGACCTGACGGTTCGGGAAAACCTGGAAGTGGCGGCTTTTTCAAAGGCGGGACAGCGCGGGCTGCTCGGTTTGTTGCCGCATTCCGGGGAAAAGACTGCTGATACGAACGGCATTCTTGAGACAATTGCGCTTTCAGATCTTTCAGAAACGACCGCCGGACACCTGTCGCATGGGCAAAAACAGTGGCTGGAAATCGGAATGGTCCTCGGCATGGGCCCGAGTCTTGTTTTGCTGGATGAGCCCACCGCCGGCATGACCCGGCAGGAAACGCAAAAGACAGCTGATCTCATTTCCAGTCTGATGGCTCGGGGAACCGTCTCAATCATTCTCATCGAACACGACATGTGGTTCGTGGAGGAACTCGATTGCAGGGTTGCGGTGATGATGGACGGTAAAATCATTGCCGACGGAGGCTATGAAGACGTTCGAACGATGAAAGCCGTTCAGGAGGCCTATCTTGGTCCAGCCACTCCTTGAATTGATTGAAGTCACGTCAGGATATGGCGAAGGGGCGGTCCTGCAGGGTTTGTCCTTGAGTGTCGATGCGGGGACGATCGTCGGATTGATGGGGCGAAACGGTGTCGGCAAGTCCACGCTGCTGAAAACCATCATGGGCACCATAAAGCTGCGCAATGGTCAAATCCGGATGTCCGGGCGCGACATTACGGGTGCAGCGCCGTTCCAGGTCGCCGCCTCCGGCATTGGTTATGTTCCGCAAGGACGGGAAATTTTCAAGGACTTCACGACTGAAGAGAATCTGTTGCTGGGCAACTTGAAGGCGACCAGAGAGGACCTTGATGAAGTCTATCGTCTTTTCCCGGTCCTGCGCGAGCGGGCCAAAATGCAGGCCGGTGCCTTTTCCGGCGGGCAACAGCAGCAATTGGCAATCGGCCGGGCGTTGATGGGACAGCCTGATTTGCTTCTGCTGGACGAGCCGTCCGAAGGCATTCAGCCCTCCATCGTCACCGAAATCGGACAAATGCTGAAACAGATTTCCGAAGAAAGGGGCGTAACCATCATCCTCGTCGAACAGAATATCGATATGGTCACCAGGATCTGCAGCCGCGCCGTCTTTATGGAGCATGGATCCATTCAGGGCGAAGTGCTCGCCAGTGAAATGGCCGGTAATTCCGGTGTGATTCAAAAGTATCTGGCATTTTGACATGAGCGAACTGGCCATCATCCTTCTCGACGCATGCAACTATGCACTCATCCTGCTTCTTGTTGCGCTGGGACTTGCGATCATCTTCGGGCTCATGAATGTGATCAATCTCGCCCACGGCGAGTTTCTCATGCTTGGCGGGTACGTCTTGCTGGCTGTCAAAATGTCCGGTGGATCCTTCTGGATAGGTCTGGTCCTTGCTCCGATTGTCGTGGGCCTTGTCGGCCTCGTCCTTGAAGAGTTGGTGATCCGGCGCATCTACAGCCGGGTAGTCGATACAATCCTGGCCACCTGGGGCATTTCCTTGCTGATCAAACAATTGATCGTCATCGGATTTGGTCCGGGCTCCTACTCCGTCGAAGCGCCATTCAGCGCAGCGGTACCGATCCTGGGAACGTCCTACCCGTCCTACCGGCTGTTCATCATGGCGGTTTCGATATGCTGCGTGACCGCAACATTCCTGTTCTTTTTCAAGACAAGAACCGGTTTGGCCGCGAGAGGTGTGATCGCCAATCGGACGATGGCCGCTTGCCTCGGGGTCAATACGCGCCGGCTCGATCGCCTGACATTCGCTTTTGGAGCAGGGCTTGCCGGCCTTGCCGGGGCAGTCATTTCACCGCTTGTTTCCCTGGATCCGCAAATGGGGCTTGGCTTTTTGGTACCGGCCTTTCTGGCCATTCTTGTCGGTGGGCTGGGGACCATCACAGGCCCGGTTGCAGGTGCAAGCGGAGTTGGACTGGCCGATAATCTGACGGCAACATTCCTGTCCCCGGTCTGGGCACAGCTCGTGGTGTTCGTGCTTGCCATTATCGTTATCCGCCTGGCCCCCGGCGGCCTGCTTGCTCACAAGAGACGCAAAACATGATCCGGAAAACGCTTGAGACCGCAGACACACAAGTACTGACCGCGCTTGCTTGCCTTTTCATCCTTATCATCATGCCCGCGATCTCCGCCGAATGGCTCCTGGCCGACCTGTCGATATATTTCTCCTATGCCCTGTTTGCAGCCAGTCTCGCGTTTGTCTGGGGGCATTGCGGATTGTTGTGCCTGGGCCAGGCGGTCTTTTTCGGACTTGGCGCTTACGCCATGAGTTTCGTCACTCTGGGAATGGCTCCCGGAGCGGCGGGACTTGTCTCCACATGGGCCGGACTTGCGGCGGCCATGATCGTTCCCGCCCTCTTTGCCTATGTACTTGGCCTGTTTTTGTTTTCGGCCAAAGGGCTTGAAGGCGCCTTTTTCGGCATCGTGACGCTCGCGGTTGCCTTCGTCGTTGAACGGTTGTTTATCAACTGGGACTTTGCGGGTGGGCTCAACGGGCTCATGAATGTGCCACCGATAAACCTTGGCCTCAACGGAGGTGGGTTCGAGGTCTGGGAGACCGTCCCGCTTTACTATGCGGCGCTCGTCACCCTCGTTCTCGGTTTTTCGGTGCTCACGGCCATTCTTCGATCCAGGTGGGGACTTGCGGCAAAAGCCCTGTCCCTGCATGAAACCAGAACCCTGGCTCTCGGATATGACACAACCGCATACAAAGCGACGGCCTTCGCCATCGGCGCGGCGTTCGCAGGCTTGGCCGGCGCTTTGTTTGTGACCCAGTTCGGTTTCGTCTCACCTTCCCTGATAGGTTTTACCCTGTCTGCGGAGGTCTTGATCTGGGTTGCTTTGGGCGGGCGCGGCATGCTGATTGCCGCCTGTCTCGGGGCAATTCTCGTCCGTGTTCTGGAAAGCAACCTGTCCTCGGTCTTTGACGAAACATGGCTTGTGTTTCTCGGAAGCCTTTTCATCGCTTGTGTCATGTTTTTGCCGCGCGGCCTGATTGGAGACATCATCTACCGGCTCGACACGATACGCGCACACGCCAGGAGCGCCTGAATTCATCCTCAAGGGCTGCTGTCTCCGCCATCATGCTTTCCTGAATGAGATCTGTCGTGTCACCAGCGCTTTCCGAACCGCTGCGGAAAGGATCCGGTTGATGAGCATGTCTGCGAGGCGCTCAAACGTCAAAAAGCCCGCAGGATTTCTCCTTGCGGGCTTTTTGTTTATTTGCGTTTGTTTGGTTGCGGGAGCCTGATCACACCGAGACCGTGACGTTTGCCGCGATCACACGAGCCTGCTGCAACTGTCAATCCGGCTTGAGCGGCAACCTGTTTGAGGACGTCGCGGTCGGCAATTGCCTGCGAGAGTTCGGCTATTTCAGGCTCATTCGTCACGACGGCTCTCGACTTCAGAGACATAACCGAGGGCTCAGGGCGGAGTACATCAGATGCAGTTCACTCTTGCCCCTCGTAAAGCCCACATGAACCAAGCCCCGAGCTTTGAGCACCTCTGGCGCTGCAGTCCGCAATGAGGGGTTCGATTACGGCTTCACTCAGATAGGACAGCCGTTTGGAGGGCAAAAGCCGTCCTTAAATCCCGGTTTTGCGGCTTATCAGGACCGCCAATCGTTCGGTTGAGGGCGCGTTGCAGAGCGCGCGCGTTCAACCCCTTGTCGCCACGGAAAGCGCGTGCATGGTGTCAATGGAGACCCGCCTGCCGTTGATTTTTGACCAAAGCGATTTTGGAATTCCAGCGGATCGGCCGGTACCTGCCCTTACTATCGATGAACCGCTCCGTCAGAGCAATTTGATCGCGCGTTCGGATGTGTCGCGGATGTGTTGTTCGATCAGGTCGCATGCGAGATCGGCATCGCGTGCGAGCGTTGCTGCCATAATTTCGCGATGCTCTTCAAATTTCCGGACGCCGAGACCCTCCGGGGCCCGTTTGGTGACAAAGCGGTACCGGTCGAGCTGGTCGAACATGATGGACCGCAGCCGAAACAGCCATGTTCCCTTGCAGGCCGCGACGATGGCTTCGTGGAATTCACGGTGACGTTCAACCCATTCCGAATGTCGCTCCATCCGCCGTTCCCAGGGCAGCATCTCGATGAGGCTGAGCCGATGGTTCACGGCAACGATGTTTGTTTCCCAATCTTCACCGCCATGTTCGATGGCTTCGCGCACGGCGCGCTTTTCGAAGTTGATGAAGTGGTCGGTGATTTCGATGAGTTCTTCGGCCGAGACGGGGGCAACCCTGAAGCCCTTGCCGGCTTCCACCGTGACAAATCCTTCGGACGAGAGTTGTGAGAGAGCTTCGCGCAGCGTGCCGATCCCAACGTCGTAGCGCTTCGTCATGTCTGCGAATTTCAGCCGGGTTTCCGGCTCGAAGACGCTGCTCACGATATCTGTGCGCAAACGCGTCAGCACGTCACGTTGTCCGGTCCCGCCGGAGTTCAGGGATCGGCTGTTTGTTGTTGTCAAACTACCAGGCGTCACGCGGTTCTCCAGTCTGGATCAATCTTTGCCACGGCGCGTGCACAGCGCATCAATCGCCTGCCTTGGATTTTTGAATATCTCATGTATGCGCGAATGAATACCGGTTTTGAGAAAAGGGGTTCAATTTTCATTTTTTCGAGCATACACTTATTTTCGAAAATGTGAAGGTTAACGAATGAAACTGCTCTCTTTTTCCCGTAACGGACGTGCCTCCTGGGGGGCTGTCGTGGGAAAGGGCCTCGTCGATCTCGGGGCGCGTCACGCAAGCAAATACCCTGATCTCAAGTCCTTTATCGCAGCCGGCATGCCGCCCGATGTGCTGGCAGGCCTGACCACTGCGGAGTTCGACATCGGAGACATCGACTTTTCTCCAGTGATTCCGAACCCTGACAAGATCGTGCTGGCGGCCATCAACTACTGGGAGGACGAATCTGACCGGGACAAGGCTCCGGCCTATCCGGTGCTCTTCCTGCGCTTGCCGACTTCGCAGATTGGTCATGGCGCGCCGCTGATCGAGCCGCATTCCTCGCAAAAGCTGGATTTCGAGGGCGAGCTGGCCGTCATCATCGGAACCGGCGGACGCCACATCCCCGCCGAGCGAGCGATGGAGCATGTGGCCGGGTACTCGATCTACAACGACGCCAGCGTGCGCGACTGGCAAAAGCATTCTCACCAGTTCACGCCCGGCAAGAACTTTACCGGAACCGGCGCTTTCGGGCCGTGGATGGTGCAGGCGGACGACCTGCCCGATCCCAAAGAGGGGATTGCACTGATGACGCGGGTCAACGGGGTCGAAAAGCAGCGCACGACCACATCGCGGATGATCTTCGATGTTCCCTATCTGATTTCCTACATCTCCACGTTTGCACCGCTTGCGCCGGGCGATGTGATCGTGACGGGAACCTGCACGGGTTTTGGAATAACGCGAGACCCCAAGGAGTTTCTGAGCCCGGGGGACGTCGTTGATGTCGAAATCGAGGGAATTGGAGTGCTTTCGAACGCTGTGGAGGCTGAATAATGAGCCCGCCGTCCTGCTTTGATCGGCTTCCGTTGAACGTTAATTTATTCTATGATAGTAGAACTTTCGAAAATCTCTTGCATTTGCGAAAGTGCATGCTATGCCAATTGGAAAATAGCAGGAGGAGGCTTTGGCCATGAGCTATCTGGTGAACTCGGTGGGACACGTTCAGCTGAACGTGGTGGACATCGAAGCAATGGTGCGTGAATCCTGTGACATTCTCGGATTGCGCGTAACCCGGGAGAAGGCTGGCTGTGTCTGGCTGTCTTCCAATGGACGTATGGTCGAACTGGTCCTGCACGAGGCCAGCGAAAACGCGATCCGCTCGCTTGGATTTGAGGCGGTGTCGGAAGCGGCTGTGGCAGAAGCGGCAAGCCGGGTCGAAGAAGCGGGCTGCAAGCTTGTCTCGACCGAGCCAAGCCTTGATTGCTGCGTGACCGGGATGCAGTTCGTGACGCCTCAGGGGCACACGTTCGAACTTCACGGTGCCGCTGAAACGGTAGTTTACGGCAGGCGGCACCCGACACCCGGCATGGCGCCGCTCAGGATCGACCACGTCAACATTACCTCGCCCGAGCCAAAAGAAACCCGCGCCCAGATGGAAAAGATCATGGGTATGCGGCTTTCAGAGCGGATGGTGGATGACGGGCTGAGCTGGATGCGGGGGGCGAACCGGTTGCATCACATCCTCGGGATTGTGCGGGGCGATACGGGTCTGCACCATTACTCATGGGAAGTAGTCGAATTCTCGGATTACTGCCACCTGGGCGATCGCCTCGACACTATCGAAAAGAACTTCATCTGGGGTCCGGGCCGCCACCGGCCCGGCGACAACACCTACGCCTATTACATCGATGCCTGCGGCGCGATGGTTGAATGCGCGGGCAACATGGCGCTGATCAACGATGATGATCGCTTTGAGCCAAATGTCATCACCGCACTCAAGCGCCCCGACAACATTCGCGTCATGAATGTCTGGGGAGAGCCTGCACCGCTGCCGTGGCGCGAGCATCGTTTCCCATGGGCCGCTCCAGCAGCCTGACGATCAAGAAAAGGAAGAAATGCGTGACAAAACTTGGGATCCTGGAAGGTTCATTACGGCGCGCTTCGCTGTCCCGTGCTGCAGGCCGCGCTGCGGCAGGCTTGTTGCCTGACGGCATGACGGCGGTGGCGCTCCCGAACCCCGGCAGCCTGCCGTTGTTCAATCAGGACGTGTTGGACGAAGGCATGCCTGAAGCCGTCAGCGCGTTCATTTCTGCTGTCGAAGGCGTGGACGCCCTGTTGATCGTGACACCCGAATACAACTGGTCCATTCCCGGTGGACTGAAGAACGCGATTGACTGGCTGTCCCGCAAGAGCCCAGGTCCGCTGGCCAACAAGCCCGTCTCGATCTGGAGTGTTTCTCCCGGCCTTCTGGGCGGTGCGCGGGTGCACGAAGGGCTGCGCCACACGCTGTTGTCGCAGGACATGATGATAATGGCCAAGCCCGAGGTCCAGATCGCAGGCGCCAAGGGCAAGCTGGATGTGGACGCGGGCAAAATCGTCAATGCCGATACGGAGGCATTCTTGCGCGGCCATCTGTCCAGCTTCGCGAATTTCTGCAACTCATGGGGCGGCGCATAAGCGCTGCCGCCAGCCGACACCAAAGAGGCGCACCCAAATGGAACATTCGCTAACGTTCATGTCCGATGGCCTGAAACTGTCTGGCGTGTTGCACGTGCCCGAGGGCCGCAAGCCGGGGCAGCGCCTTCCGACATTTATCGTCTTGCACGGTTTCGTCGGCACCAAGGACAAGTCGCACGTCGAGCTTGTCGCCCGCATGATCGAAGAGATGGGGTATTGTGTTTTCCGTATCGATTTCCGCGGCTGCGGCACGTCGGAAGGCGCACGGGGCGAGGTGCGGTGCCACGATCAGGTGGCCGACACGCGCAATGCACTCTCATTCATTTCGCAGCGTGAAGAGGTCGACCCTGACTGCATCGGCCTCACCGGCCACAGCTTCGGGGCAGCGGTTGCCATCTTTACCGGTGGCGTCGACCAGCGGGTTGCCTGTGTCCTGTCGCTTTGCGGCTGGGGTGACGGGGAACGCAAGTTCCGCGGCCAGCATCCAACGCCCGAAGCCTGGGCCAGGTTTACCGGCATTCTGGAAGACGGGCGCAGGCACAAGGCCGAGACCGGCGAAAGCATGTGGGTTTCGCGCTTCGACGTGGTGCCTATCCCGGAAGAGTTGCGCAAGAACCTGTCGCCGCACGCTCAATTCGAAGTGCCGGTCGAAACGGCGATCTCCATGTACAATTTCCGCGCCGAGGATGTCGTGGCCGACATCGCGCCGCGTCCGCTGTTGCTGTTTCACACAGCTGGCGACGTCATCACACCGATGGAGCAATCGATTAGTCTCTTCCAGAAAGCGGGAGCGAACGCCGAACTGATGATACCAACGGGCGTGTCGCATTTTCCGCTCTCCGACGAAGATGCGCCGCACACCCGCGCGCTGATCGACGCCTGGCTGAAGAAATTCTTTCCCACCCCGTTGAGCGCGATCTCGTGACGATGTTTCGCGCAGATACCCTGAAGGCCTATGCCGCGGGCCTGCTTGAGGCCGGGGGATACAGTCCGGCCCATGCGGAGCGCACGGCGGATATCCTCGTGTGGGCAAATGCGCGTGGTGCGAACTCGCACGGGGTGCTGCGCATCCCGCGTTACATCGAAATGGTGCAGCAAGGCCTGATCGATCCTGTAGCCAATCCGCAAATCGTGAAGCACGATGGCGCCATATGCGTTGTTGAGGCTGCGCGCGCGCCGGGCCCTTCGGCGATGGTTACCGCGATGGACACCGCCATCGATATTGCAAGTCGTTTCAACATCGGCTGGTGTTCTGCGCGCAACATCACCCATGCCGGCGCCATTGGCTACTTCGCCCTGCGGGCGGCAGAGCGTGGTTATATCGGGCTTGTCATTACAGCCTCGGGACCCCTGATGGCCTACCATGGCGCCAGGGTTTCGGGCTTGTCGACCAATCCGATCTCGATATCTGCGCCATCGGGGGGGCGGCCACTGCTGCTCGACATGTCCACGTCGACCATTGCACTGGGAAAGATCATCCATGCGAAAGACGCGGGCACCAAAATTCCGACCGGATGGGCCATCGACGCGGACGGCGCGCCTGCTACCGACCCGGCACAGGTGGCCACGCTGACACCGATGAGCGGTCCCAAGGGATCGGGCCTGTCGCTGATGATCGAGGTCCTGTCCAGCGTTCTGGTGTCAAATCCGGTCATCGCAACAGTGCTCGGCGGCGGAAAGGGTGCCATGAACGGGGCCGCTCTTGCGATCAAGGTGGATGCCTTCGGTGCACCAGACGTCTTTACGGACCACATCTCGGAACTCGGCCAAAGGTTGAAAAACCTGCCGAAAACGCCAGACACAGACGAAATACTGTTGCCGGGAGAACGTGGATTTCGTCTGTCGGAGACGCGGATGCAGGATGGCATCCCCGTGGCGGATGGCACGCTTGCCCGGTTGGCCGGTCTGGCCGACAAGCTTGGCGTTCCACAACCGGCCGCGACAGTGCCGGAAAAACCATAAGAAGCGGAAACATGGACAGCGCCTGGCAACCGGCGTTTTGGGAGGAAACCTTGGCAGAAACTGAAGATCATGGAGGTCAAGGCAAGGTACTTGCCGCCACAAGCGGCGAAGTGCTGTTGCTGGCCGGTCTTGCCATGCTGTTCTTTGCCTGGGGGTACCCCACAGGCACGCTCAATCAGATGGGGCCGGGGTTCATTCCGCAAACCGTCGGTGGTCTGCTTTCCTGCCTTGCTGTCGCAATCATCATCATGGACCTGCGGGCACCCGAACAGGCGAGCGCGGGTGTGATGCACTGGCGTGGCCTGATCTTCATATCCGCAGCCATCACCATCTTTGCGGTGCTCGTGGATGTCGCGGGCCTTGTGCCGTCGATGTTCCTGGCCGTGGCGGTTTCCATGTTTGCCGATAATCAGGCCCGACCGATCCCCGTCCTCGTCTACGCCGTCATCGCAACGCTCCTGGGCTGGCTCCTGTTTCTTGTCGCACTCGAGCTGCCGATTCCGGCGTTTTGGACGTAGCTATGCTCGATCAGTTCCTTCTTGGTCTTTCGGTCGTCCTTCAGCCACATGTCCTCATGTACGCGTTCATGGGCGTGTTCCTTGGACAGCTTATCGGCGTTCTGCCCGGTGTCGGAGCGATCACGGCGATTTCGTTGCTGTTGCCAGTGACCTTCTACCTTGATGCGACAACCTCGATGATCCTGTTGGCGGGCATTTACTATGGTTCGCAATATGGCGGGTCCATTGCGTCCATCCTTCTGAACCTGCCGGGCACGCCGTCTTCGGTCGTGACCTGTCTGGAAGGCTATCCGCTGGCGCAGGAAAATCGTGCCGGGCTTGCGTTGTTCGTGGCAGCCTTCTCGTCTTTCGCGGGTGGTATGGTCGGCGTGTCGATCCTGGTTCTGGCCGCGATCCCGATGACCGTCATCGCCCTGAAATTCGGCGCGCCCGAATATGCGATGCTGGTCATACTGGGTCTGCTGGCGGCGTCCATGATCGGGTCGGGTTCACAGATCAGGTCCTTTGCGATGGTCATCCTCGGCATTGGCCTTGGATTGGTCGGAGCGGACGCGACGACGGGCTACTACCGTTTCGTCGCGGTGCCGGAACTTGCCGACGGGATCAGCCTCGTGTCCCTCGCAATGGGGCTGTTCGGAGTGAGCGAAGTCATCCGCAACGCGTCTCAGCGGCCAGCGGTGGGTACACCGCCCCTGTCGGTCAGCATGCGGGACGTGATCCCGACACGTGCGCAGGCACGGTCGCTGGTGTTCCCGATAATCCGCGGGTCAAGCATCGGCAGCTTCTTCGGAGCATTGCCGGGAACCGGTGCTGCCATCGCATCCTTCATGGCCTATGCAACGGAGAAGCGGTTTTCGAGAACTGCGGAGAAGTTCGGCAAAGGGCACTTGCCCGGTCTGGCGGCTCCTGAATCCGCAAACAATGCAGCGTCACAAACCGGGTTCATACCGACCCTCACGCTCGGTGTTCCGGGAGATGCGGTGATGGCACTGGTAATCGGCGCGCTGATCCTCAACGGCATTATTCCCGGCCCGCGCTTGATGGTGGACCAGCCGGAGCTGTTCTGGGGCGTCATCGCGAGTTTCTTCGTGGGCAACATCATTCTGCTGCTGATCAACATTCCGCTGATCAGGCTGTGGGTGCTGTTGCTGCGCATTCCCTACCAGAAGCTCTACCCGATGATCGTGGTCATGATCTGTGTCGGTGTCTATTCACACCGGACCAGCGTGACCGACGTGCTTATGACGCTGGCGTTCGGGATCCTCGGGTACCTGATGAAGAACTTTCGGTTCGAACCTGCACCGGTCCTGCTGGGCTTTGTGCTCGGGCCGCTCCTGGAAGACAATTTCCGTCGAACGATGTTGCTCTACGGCGGCGACTTCACGGTTTTTCTGACGCGACCGATCAGTGCAGTCCTGGTCGCCTGCTCGGCATTCCTGGTCGTGTTCGCGATCTGGTCGGGCGTCTCCAGCCTAAGAACGCGCGCGCGCTCCACGCCATGAGCGCGCGTCAGGCCTTTCCTAGCCCGAGGCACAATCCAGGAAACTAGGGCTTAAACAACTGGGAGGAAGACAATGTTCAATAAACTTCTAACAGCACTGCCGCTCATGGCGGCGCTGGCGATGCCGGCGGCAGCGCAGGACTTCCCTGAGCGTGCCTTGCGGATCGTCCACGGGTTCGGCGCCGGCGGCAATGCCGACACCGTTTCGCGCATCATGGCCGAGGAAATGTCCAAGACGCTTGGCCAGCCTGTCGTGGTGGAGTCGCGCCCGGGCGCGGGCGGCACCGTTGCTTCCGGCTATGTGTCGAAGGAAGACCCGGATGGCTACACGATGCAGTTGATGGTCGGTGGTCATGCGGTTGCCGCGGCGCTTTACAACAGCCTGCCTTACGAGTCGGTTGATGGCTTCACCTTCATCTCGACCCTTGGCCAGTTCCCCTTCATGGTTGCTGCGCGCTCTGGCGAGTACGAGTCCATGGAAGCTCTGATCGAGGCCGCCAAGGCCGCACCGGGCACGATCAAGATCGGGCATTCGGGCGTTGGTTCGACCCAGCACCTGACCGGCGAATTGCTGGCGCTGCGCACCGGTGCAGACTTCCTGCACATTCCCTACAAGGGCGGCGCTGCAGCATCGACAGCACTGATGGGCGGTGAGATCGATGTCGTCATCGACACGGGTACCGTAATCCGGCCCCAGGCAGACGCGGGCGTGTATGACATCCTCGCGATCACCTCGGGTGACCGCTGGCCAGATGCTGCGGACGTGCCGACGGTTGCCGAAACGGTAGCACCTGACTTCGACATCGTGTCATGGACCGGCATTGGCATGCCCGCGGGAGTTCCGGACGATGTCGCCGACACGATCCGGGGTGCAGTCCACGATGCTCTGGCCGTTTCTGCGGTTAGCGAGAAGATCGAGTCCCTCGGCGCAAAACCCTCGCCATCGTCCGGTGAAGAGATGAAGGCGCTCATCAAACGGCAGATCTCCGTGTGGTCCGATGTGATCGACACGGCCGGCATCGAAAAACGCTGAACGAAACTGACCCGCGGACAAGTCGTCCGCGGGTCACCCGACTGATGCAGGAGGAACCACAGCATGAGCACCGAAAAGCCCGAAGACCTCTATGCCAGGATGTTGCGCCGGAACCTCTATGTCATCACCACCACACCGGCGCGTGGCCCCGGCATGCAGGAACTTCTGCCGGCGCATCTTGAGTATCAGATCAAGATGGAACGCGAGGGCATCCTTTTTGGTGCGGGCCCGCTGTTTGAAGAAGGCGAGACGGTGCCCTATGGCGGCATGATCATTGTGCGCGCCGTGGACGAAGCCGACGCCCGCGCCTGTGCTGACGCCGATCCGTTTCACGCTACGGGGTTGCGGCAATACACTCTGACACGCTGGATGCTGAACGAAGGCGCGATGACCTTCACCGTGCGTTACTCCGACCAGACTGCCGTTGTCGGCTGAACCCTTTTCAAGAGGCACGAATGTCGGATCAAAAACAGAATTTCATTGGCGGAACATGGGTCGCAGGCAACGCTGCGCCCAATATCAACCCATCCAACACGGCTGATGTCATAGGGCATTATGCCCGCGCCGACAAAGCGCAGGCCGAAGCTGCCATTGCAGCCGCGAAGGCCGCCTTTCCCGCATGGTCGCGCAGCGGCCCGATTCAGCGTCATGCCGTCCTGCGCCGGGCTTCCGACGAAATTCTTGCGCGAAAGGAAGAGCTTGGGCGGCTCTTGTCCCGCGAAGAGGGCAAGACGCTTGCGGAAGGTATTGGTGAGACTGCCCGCGCTGCGCAGATCTTCGACTTTTTCGCCGGCGAGGCCCTGCGCCTGACAGGCGAGACCGGGCCGTCGGTTCGACCGGGCGTCGGGGTCGAAGTCACCCGGGAGGCGGTTGGCGTGGTCGGGATCATCACGCCATGGAATTTTCCCATCGCCATTCCCGCATGGAAGCTGGCGCCCGCCCTTTGCTACGGCAACACAGTCGTGTTCAAACCTGCCGATCTGGTGCCGGGCTGCGCGTGGGAACTGGTCGATATTCTGCGCCGCGCGGGCTTGCCTGACGGTGTGCTGAACCTTGTCATGGGCCGCGGCTCCGTTGTGGGGCAGGCCATCGTGCAAAGCCCGGACGTCGATGCGCTTACCTTCACCGGCTCACAGCCCACTGGTGCGGCACTTGCTGTTGAGTCTGCCAAGCTGATGCGCAAGTCGCAGATGGAGATGGGCGGCCAGAACCCTTTCGTGGTTCTGGCCGACGCCGATCTGGATGTCGCCGTCGAGTGCGTCACCCAGGGTGCATTCTATTCGACGGGCCAGCGCTGCACCGCCTCATCCCGCATCATAGTCGAGCAGGCGATACATGATCGTTTTCTGGCCGCGCTGAGCGAACGGGTCAGCGCGCTCACGGTCGGGGATGCCCTGGCGGATGACACCCAGATCGGCCCGGTCGTCGACGAAAGCCAATTGGCGCAGAACGAGGACTATATCCGGATCGGTCAGCTCGAAGGCGCAACCCTGGTTGTGGGCGGCGAGCGCCTGTCCCGCACCACGGAGGGTTTTTTCCAACGGCCCGCACTCTTTGCCGAATGCACCAACGACATGCAGATCGCCCGGGAAGAGATCTTTGGACCCGTCGCAGCAGTGATCGCGGTCAAGGACTACGACGAAGCGCTGCGTGTCGCCAATGACACCGACTTCGGCCTTTCAGCGGGCATTGCCACCACCAGCCTCAAACACGCCACGCATTTCAAGCGCAACTCCGAGGCGGGCATGGTCATGGTCAATCTTCCCACCGCCGGAGTCGATTTCCACGTGCCCTTCGGCGGCCGCACGGCATCCAGTTTCGGGCCGCGTGAGCAGGGGCGCTATGCCGCCGAGTTCTACACGACCGTCAAGACCTCCTACACGTTGGCCTGAGCCCTCCAGAGGACACATCATGATCTATGAAATGCGCGTCTATTCCTGTGTGCCCGGCGGCATGCCAGCACTGTTGCAACGCTTCGAGGAGACGACCCTGCGGATATGGGAGCGGATCGGACTGCGCCCCGCGGGCTTTTTCACCACCCTGATCGGTCCATCGAACCACGACCTTACCTATTTTCTGGCATGGGAGTCCCTTGAGGAACGCGAACGGCTCTGGAACAGCTTTGCCGCCGATCCCGAATGGCTTGCTGCCCGCGCAGCGCACCAGAAGGAACACGGAGAGGTCGTTGCGAATATCGCCTCGAACTTCCTGTCACCTACTGCATTTTCGACCATGCGCTAGAGGGCAAGATGGAAGAGAATTCAACGTCCGCCCCCGGAGCCGCGCTGTCGGGGATCCGCGTGCTGGACATGACGCGCATCCTCGCAGGACCGTGGGCCACACAAATCCTTGCGGATATGGGCGCGGAAGTGATCAAGGTCGAGCGGCCGGGAGAGGGAGACGATACCCGTTCCTGGGGGCCGCCGAACGTGGTGGACCTGGCAGGCATGGACCGGGGCGCGGCCTATTTCCACGGGGCCAACCGGGGCAAGAAATCAGTCACCGTCGACATGGCACGGCCCGATGGACAGCGCATCCTGAAGGCCTTGGCCGCGCAATCCGACGTGTTCATCGAGAATTTCAAGGTCGGTGGGTTGGCGAAATACGGGCTGGATTATGCCTCGCTGGCGGGGATCAAACCCGATCTGGTCTATTGCTCGATCACCGGGTTTGGCCAGACCGGCCCCTATGCCGAACGCGCGGGGTATGACTTCCTGATCCAGGCCATGGGCGGGCTGATGAGCGTGACCGGCCAACCCGATGGCGTGCCGGGAGCGGAGCCGATGAAGGTTGGCGTGGCGCTGACGGACGTTTTGACCGGGCTCTACGCCGTCATCGGCATACTCTCGGCCTTGCGTCACCGCGATGCGACGGGCCAGGGGCAGCACATAGACATGTCCTTGCTGGACGTGCAGGTGGCGACGCTGGCCAACCAGGCGATGAACTACCTTGCGACCGGTTCTTCTCCGGGGCGGCTTGGCAACGCCCATCCCAGCATCGTGCCTTATCAGGCCTTCGCTGCCAGCGACGGCCATGTGATCCTCGCCGTGGGCAATGACGGACAGTTCGCACGGTTCTGCGAGGTTGCCGGTGTGCCGGCCCTGTCCGCCGATGCGCGCTTTGCCACCAATCCCGCGCGGGTGCGCAACCGCGATGTGCTCATCCCGATCCTGCAAGGCGTGATATCCGGGCGCAGTATTGATGAATGGATATCAGACTTGAACGCGGCAAGCGTGCCCGTTGGTCCGATCAATACCATCGAGCGGGTGTTCGCCGACCCCCATGTCATATCGCGCGGATTGCAGATCCGCCCTGCCACGCCCGAAGGCGATGCATTGGTCGGCGTGGCCTCGCCCCTCAGGCTGTCGCGCACCCCGGCTGTCGCACCGCTTGCTGCCCCCGAACTTGGCGCGGATACCGCGTCGATCCTGTCGCGGTTGCTCGATCCGGCCGCGTTCGACCTGAACGCGCTGATGGCCGACGGCACGATTGGAGGCGATCTTGCCAAACCAGAAGCCGGAGAGACCCGATGACCGAAAAACTGCTCATTGCGCAGGAAGACGGGATTGCCACCCTGACCCTGAACATTCCGGAGTTGCGCAATCCGATCACCGATGCCGACATGGTCGCCGAAATCTGCGCCGCGATGGAGTGGCTCAACACCGATCAGTCGATCCGCTGCGCGATCCTGACCGGGGCGGGCAAGGCCTTCTCCTCGGGCGGCAATCTGAAACACATGCGCGACAAGGAAGGCATCTTTGCAGGTGACGCCATCGCCGTGCGCAATGGCTACCGGGCAGGGATCCAGTGTGTCGCCAAGGCGGTGTGGTCCGTCGAGGTGCCAATGATCGCGGCGGTCAACGGACCCGCCTACGGAGCGGGCTGTGACCTGGCCCTGTTTTGCGACATTCGGATCGCGGCGGAGGAAGCGACATTTGCCGAAAATTTCGTCAATGTGGGTATCGTCTCCGGGGATGGCGGTGCCTGGATCCTGCCCCGGCAAGTGGGTCTGTCCCGCGCATCCGAGATGGCTTTCACAGCCGATCCGATCGACGCCGAAACAGCGCTAGCCTGGGGGTTGGTGTCGCAGGTTGCACCACCGGGCGCGCTTCTTGACACGGCCATGGCCATGGCGCGCCGCATTGCCCGCAACCCTCCAAGGCAGCTCCGGCTCACCAAACGCCTGATGCGTGAGGGCACCACATCGACACTTGATCAACTGCTTGAATTGTCCGCCGCCTATCAGGGAGCGGTGCACCAGACATCAGATCACGCCGAGGCCGTAGCGGCCCTCCTTGAGCGGCGCGAAGGGGTGTTCAACGGCGATTGAAGGCTAATGCTGAGAGCTGGCTCGGTTTGTCTGAACAGATCGGGGCGTTTTGCTAAGTGGATTTCCGCCTCGATTATGCCGCCGCCATCATCGGCGTCAGCGCGTTGAAGTAGGCCTGATCCGGCGTCTGCCGGTCAAGGGATGAATGTGGGCGTCGGCTATTGTAAAAGGTCAGATAGCGGCTGATGCCAGCGCGGGCCTCGGACACGGTCTTGTAAGCGTGGAGGTAGACTTCCTCGTATTTGATCGAACGCCAGAGCCGTTCGACGAATACGTTGTCCCGCCACGCACCCTTGCCGTCCATCGAGATGGCGATCTCAGCTTTCTTCAGCACCGCCGTAAAGTTGATGGAAGTGAACTGCGAACCTTGGTCGGTGTTGAATATTTCTGGCTTGCCATAGCGAGCCAGTGCCTCCTCGACTGCCTGGATGCAGAAGGCTGCCTCCATCGTGATCGACAGCCTCCACGACAGAACCCTCCGGCTGAACCAGTCCACAACGGCACAGAGATAGACAAAACCGCGAGCCATCGGAACGTAGGTTATGTCCATTGCCCACACCTGGTTGGGCCGGGTGACCGAAAGCTTGTGCAGGAGGTAGGGATAGATTTTGTGCCCTGGCGCTGGTTTCGAGGTGCTCGGGCGGCGATAGATCGCTTCGATGCCCATCTTCTTCATCAGCGTGGTGACGTGCAGCCGCCCAGTCTCCAGCCCTTCTCCATTCAAGAGCCCTTGCAACATTCGACTTCCGGCAAAGGGATAGTCGAGATGCAGTTCGTCGATCCGGCGCATCAGAGCCAGATCGCCATCGGATACTGGACGCGGCGAATAGTAGACACTGCTACGGCTGAAGCCGAGAAGCTTCGCCTGGCGCACGACGGATAGCTTATGCTCGCGGTCGATCATTTCTTTCCGCCCAGCAATCCCGCCTTGCCGAGCGCTCCGGCTAAAAAATCATTCTCCAGCGTCAACTCCCCGATCTTGGCGTGCAGTGTTTTGACATCGACGGTTGGCCCCGCCGGTTCCGTCTTCGATTCATCGCCAAAAACGCCCATCGCCCCCTCAAGGAGTTGGTCTTTCCACTGCTTGATCTGGTTGGCGTGCACGTCGAACTGCTGGGACAGTTCCACCAGCGTCTGTTCGCCTCTGATCGCGGCAAGCGCCACTTTCGCCTTGAAAGCCGGGCTGTGGTTCCGGCGCGGTCGTCTAGTCATCGTCTCTCCTGTTTCCGGCATCTAAGCCAAAGACAGGCAGAAATTCCACTTATCCCAGCTGTTCAGATTTCCCGAGCCACCTCTCTGCGTATCGGGACCATCCGACTTGCTGAATCCCCGCACCCGATCCCGTTGGTAATGCCATTGCCCCTCCCCCGTCACGCGGAGCATTCGCTCGGGTTTCGGGGCTCCGGTCGCGGCTGAATGAAAGATCAGTGGCAGGTCAAAAACACCTTAACTCGGTGTCCACGAAACCAGCAGCAGCTCAAAACAGGCGAGCAGGTTCTGACCGGCATCCGTTGAGCAACAAAAAACCCCGCCAGCTATTCTGACGGGGTTGTTATCTGGTTTCGGGAGGTTGATTTGAGTGTTTTTTTGTCCCCCTGCGTCGGGGGTTGCCCTTCTTGCGGGCTGCTGGCCAGGTTAAAATCTGTATTCGTTACCAAAAAAAAAGCCGCCCTTTGTGGGCGGCTTTATTATTTGGTTGCGGGAGCACGCAACCCGCTTAGCCTACTCCTACTAGCAACAGATATCTCGGGATGGCGTTACGGCTCCTAACACATTGAATGTGTTAGGAGAGTTGTTTTCGCCGCCAGACCGGGTCCGGAAAGGACTCGCTATGGCAAAAACACTGATCAATGTTCCATTTTCACTGAGGTTGACGTTCGAGGAACGGGCAAAGTTGGAAGAAGAAGCAGCAGGCATTCCGCTTGGCGCTTACATTCGCAAACAGGTCTTGGGCAAGGATGCCAAGCCGCGCAAGACGAGAGGCAAACATCCCGTCAAAGACCATGTTGCCCTTGGTCGTGTTTTGGGCGCACTGGGGCAGTCTCGGCTATCCAGCAATCTTAACCAGCTTGCACGAGCCGTGAACACAGGCTCGTTGCCCGTCACTCCAGACACGGAACAATCCCTTCTGGAAGCCTGCGAAGCTGTCGAAGAAATCCGCGAAGAACTATTGAAGGCCCTTGGTGTGCGCCCTGGAGGTGCTGAATGATCCTCAAGGGCTCAGTCAGAGGAAGCGCGCGGGAACTCGCATCCCACCTTCTCAACGTCAGCGACAACGAGCATGCTGAAGTTTATGATCTGCGCGGTTTCTCGAGTGATGATCTGACCGATGCGCTCATCGAGGCTGAATGCGTAGCCAAGGGCACCCGCTGCTCAAAGCACCTGTTCTCGCTCAGCATGAACCCACCATCCGATGTATCCGTTTCCATCGAAGAGTTCGAAGAGGCTGTTGAACGCATAGAAGCTGAACTCGCGCTCGAGGATTGTCCAAGAGCAATTGTGTTTCATGAGAAGGATGGCAGACGGCATTGTCATGCTGTCTGGAGCCGCATTGACAGTCAGGAGATGAAGGCTGTCCCCATGCCTTTTTTCAAGAACCGGCTTATGGACGTTTCCAGAGACCTTTATCTGGAGCATGATTGGGACATTCCAACCGGCATTCTCCATCGATCTGCTCGGAACCCGTTGAACTTCAACTTGGCTGAATGGCAGCAAGCCCAACGGACAAAACAAGACCCCAGATTGCGCAAGGCTTTTCTTCGGGAGTGTTGGCAGGGCTCAGATTCCAAGGATGCCTTCGAGAGCGCTTTGCAAAGCTATGGCTATCTTCTGGCCAAAGGTGATCGTCGGGGGTTTGTCGTCGTCGATATTCAAGGCGAAGTCTTTTCCCTTTCCAGAGACACCGGCGTAAAAACAAAGGAACTCAGCGGTAAGCTGGGCAATCCCTCCACACTACCAACCGTCAATGAGACCAAAGCCCTGTTGAATGCCCGTTGGACGGAAAAGCTGCAAAACCTGTCCGAGGATCTGAAAGCTAAACAAGACCGGCAAAGAAAACCGATCAAAGACAAGCTTCACCAGGTCAAAAAGCGCCAACAGCAAGAACGACAGGACCTGCAAGACGCACAGCAAAGCCGCAGGGATGAGGAGAACAAGCGGCGGACGGAACGGTTGCCAAATGGCCTTGGCGGTATCTGGAGCCGTCTAACTGGTAAATACGGCAAGATCCGGCGACAGAACGAATATGAGGCCTGGGAAGCGCTCAAACGGGATGAAGCGGAAAGAGACGGTCAGATCACCAAACACCTTGAAGAACGACAGGCGTTACAAAGGTCGGCCCGCAAACTAAAGCAGCACCATCAGTTGGAACGCGCTGAACTCCAGCGAGAGATAGCTGCAAGAATGGACCCCAGCAAAAAACGGCAGCAGAGCCTGAGCAAGGAATTCAATACGCCGACCCCGCAGAAACTGCGGCGCGCTCGGGGGCTCTACCGAGGTGACGATGACCTGGAACTTGAGCCATGACTCTTGGCTCAATGCTCTCTTTTTGCAATCATTCCTGCCAATATGGTAGAATGGAAGCATTGACTAGATAATTGTATTTTATTGAGAATTCAGAATAAGGGCATGCATACGAAGGAATTCAATTATATCGCGCAGGCGCAAAGGGAGCGGGCCAAGGCCCAGGATCTTGAAGACTACAACAACGAGCTTCAGGGTAACGAAGTTGGACGTCAACATCGATTCCTAAGCGCTGAGGCCTTCGACGAGATTCATTCTGCCAGAACCGGCAAGAAGAACTCAAATGGCAAACTCTCAACGCTGGAATTCCTGCTTCTCAACGATCTGGCCTATGCCCAGCTTCACCAGCAAGTGGCTGAGAACAACCGCTCGGCTCAAGCGCGATTGACAGATTTACAGGATCGCATCGAACGAGCCGCCACCAAATTTGGAAGCCAGATCGAAGCAACACTCGATCAGGCGGTAACGCTGCCCGATGGCCGCAAGGCATTCATGCGTGACGACGGCGCAGTACTTACAGCCGATGGCGAGTTAGTCGACCCGATTATTGTGCAGGGCCTTAATTGGGACGGTCGTCCGACCTACGAGACTTACCTCGAACGGATAGAAGGGCGCTCAAAGCTTGAAGAACTCAAGACGGAAGGCGATAAACAGAGTCTTCGCCTTGGGGAGATTATGGATGCTCTCGAGGACGAGGATAGCCCGCCGACGGCAAGTGAATTGCAGTCGTTAAGCGACGAACAAGACAAGATCTCAGAAGCCATTGATGCGCTTGATAGTGAGGTTTCGGCCATAGAACGCAGCTTCGATAGTCAACCATCGGCCCCTCGATCTGAGACTGGCTCGTCGGTCGCGCCCACCGCAAATCCCACCGATCTGACTTTCTAGTTCTGCCCATATTGGAACGACCCGCATTCCTTTTCCGCGATGGCCAGTATGATGGCGACCGGGTGGTGGTCGGTATTCTTTTTCATGACATCATAGATGTAGTCGTTGGCGCCATCTTTGTTACGATCATACCAGTCGCCAATGCAGGTTGACTGGGTTGGGTCATTCCGGCTGGCAATCGTGCTTACTGTGATTAGGGATATTTGAATGTAGGAAGATCGTTCTTCTTCTTTCCATTCCAGAAAGTCCTTTGACGTAAATCGCTCTTCTGCATACCCGGGCATGCAGAATCCCATCAAAAACACGATAAAGCTTGCAAGAAATTCGCGATTTACAGCAAACATAAGGGAAGGCTTTTGTTATACTTATATTGAATTAGAATTATGGAATTAATGCAGCAAGAAAGACCGCGTTTATGCGGTTTTGATTTTCACCCACCACACAAAACACCCCTTCCTGCCAACCACACAAAAGGGTTCCCTTTTGTCCATGACAGGAGGCCGATATGAACACCAGTTGGCCACACTTAGAATGCACCGGTCGCAAGATCGGTTATGCCCGCGTTTCCACGTTCGATCAAAAGCTTCGGATACAGCTGGACGCCCTGACGTCTCTTCCCTGTGACAAGATCTTTACAGACCACGGCGTCTCCGGTGCGAAGTCAGCACGCCCCGGATTGGACGACCTTTTGAAGGAACTGAGATCCGGCGACACGGTCGTTGTCCTGAAGCTCGACCGTTTGGGACGCTCCGTGCTGCACCTGTCGGATCTCCTTGTCCGCTTTCGACGAGATGGCATTCATTTCTGCTCAATCGCAGAAGCCGTCAACACCAGTACACCCGGAGGCAAGCTGGTCTATCACCTGTTTTCCGCGTTTGCTGAGTTCCAACGGGATATCATCATCGAAAACACGTTGGCCGGCATGGAAGCAGCAAGACGGAGAGGCAAGTCCATTGGCCGCCCCTATAGCCTTCGACCGCAGCAAATCGCTTCGGCGCATGCAGCAATTCATCAGATGGGAGAACCAAGGGAGAAGATTGCTGCGCAATATGGGGTCAATCCGGTGACGCTGGATCGCGCATTCAAGCGAATGGAGTTGGCCACATGAACAAGACAATCATAACCGATGAAGAACTTGATCAGCTGATCGACACCATGACCAGTTTGATAGAATTGGAATGTGCTGTGCGATGCTCTCGAGAGCGCCTGGAACAAGTAACCGATGCCCTATTCCGGCAGCAAAACCTTCTGGACCTCAAAAACAAGGTTGATTGAACCGTTCGGTTTCAGGGTCAAAATAGAAGGAAGCGCCTGTGGCGCTCCCTATCGGTATCAACTTTTCGGGTCATCCAGTGGTTGGCGCATGACAATGCGGCCATTGATGGGGACGACTTCGAGCTGGAGGGTGAAGCCTTTGTCATCCTTGTGCTTCCAGGCAGCTCCCACCTTGTTCCAGTATGACTTTTCGCCTTTGTCGATCACGTGCCAGGCAAGAAAGTCCGGTGCGTTGGTTGCTTGAGTGGGTTGGTTTTCGTTTGTGTGTGCCATGATTTTCTCCTTTGGTTCGGTTTGGCTTGTCTACGCCTTCCCGAAAGATCGGGCGGGGAAGGGCTGCGGTCATGTCCAACACGGGTGAGTTTTTTGACGAACCGGCGCGGGCAGGCACTTGACGGCAGCCCACGTTCGGTCAGGAAGACAGCGTTAAAGACGAGCTCCACCGATCCAACAGAAGATCTCTGGCGCTTCGAATGCGTTTCACCAACGCCAATCCAAATTTCAACGCACCGTTTCTGCTGCCCCTGCGATCGCGCGGGTCTATGGCTTTTTTCGGTTCTGACATGGTCTGCCCGGCTGGATGACAAGGACGGCTTAGGCCTTCCTGCTCCACTTCTGATGTTGCGCCCCTCATGGGTGTTATCGCCGAACAGCCGCATGCCTCTCCGATCAGCGAGACGACCCGCATTAGCTGGGTCCAAAGCGAAACGGAGGCTCATATGAATGGATGGATAGGACGAGATGAACTTGGAAGGCTTAGTGACCAGGCCCTTTATGGATTGCAAAAATTACTCTTCCGCGCCCTGACCTGCCCGCAGATTGATCCGGCGGATTTACCTGCGATACGCGCTACTTTGGCCGCTATCGAGGCCGAGTTGGATAGGCGTAATTTCCTCCCGGCCTTTGTGCCTTAGCCGTAGCCCCGGAGTAAAAAACCGCTCAATCGGGCTCAGCAAGAATGGCATCATCAATCTGGCGAAGCCGCCGACGAATTGCCTGGGTTTCAGATGCTATGATCTTCTGCGCCTCTTTGTGGGCATCACTTGCGGCATCGGCTTTTTGGGGGAGTTCGTCACAACCTGACACTTCAAGATTTTGAAGCTTTTCTTCGATCTCTGACGTCACGAATGGGTCGCCGGAGTTCCTCGCATAAGCACTGATATCATCGAAGCAATTCTCTAGCCCCCTCATCGCCTCGATCACCTTTTGACGTGCTTCTTCGATTTTATGCGTATCACGCATTCTGTTTTGCTGTTTTTCGAGCTCTGCAGCTATGGAACTACATTGATGCATTTTATTATGCGCCCAATGTACATTTAAGGTTTCCGGATCGTATTCCACTTCATCTAAGCCAACATAATCATAGATAGTTCTCCAGATCTCCTGCATGAGAGGGTCGATTTCGGATTCCATTTCCCTCCCATTTTTTTCCATTGCTTTGAGTCTATCTACAATGGCGGATCGGGCGGCGATATCTTGCTGCAATCTCATTTTTTGAAGCTGCTGCCACGCGGGGCGAGCGGCTATATAAGCAGCCAGAATTGCCAAGCCCGCCCCTAAAAGCGTTTGGTATTCACTGAAGGTTCTAACGAAAATACATGCGTGGGTTTCGCAAGATGCGGACGGGTCTTGCGGTACTATCATCGCGTTCGCTGTTGCCAACAGAATGAACGCCATGACGCAAATCGTACCAAATACCGGAAGTTTCAAATCAGCTCGCCCCCACATCAACCCTTAGTAGCGTTTGAGGGCAATAGAACCAAGCCCAAAAACTATCGACAATGGCGATAGTTAGCCAATTATGGCCGATATACTGACCATTATTGGCTTAAAACTAGGGGCTTTGCCCCCGCTGCATGCAAGAGGAACCGTGGCTCGGGCAAGCCCTGCGCACGCACCCATCCCCTTGCATTTGCACCCCCACATTCGCCATGGGGCAGAAAGGCAAGAGACTTGCCCCTCAAACCAATCAAAACGGTTCGAGCTGAGACGGTATCGAATTCAGCTTCTGCAGATCGATGAAATCATTCAGCAGATGGGGGAATTTCAGGCTCATGGCGACATGTACATCATCACAGATATTTGGGCTGACTTCGGGTTGGTGGTTTTTCCTGTAGGCCGATAGATTCCTTACGGCTTGTCGGTAACCGCTGATATCCCTGCGCAGCTCGTCCATGATTTCAGCGCGGATCTTTGAAAGCGTTGCCGTGCGTTTGGGCTCGGGTAATCTATGCGCAGCGTCGATTTCTTCTGCCCTGTATCCGCGCTTTTCAAATCGCTCGGCATAGGCGCAGATTTGCTTCAAGGTCGGTCGTTTGCCGCCGAGCAGATAATACCAAGGGCGTCCCGCGCAATATCCGCCGCATTCCAATTCAGTTTCCAAGGTTTCGGTCGGTGTCATGATCCCCTCCTTCTACGCGCAGCGATAGATAAGGGTTTCACCAGCGATGACCGTCTCGGCGTAGTCCGCCGACAGGTCACGGGCGATAGCATCATAATCAAGGTAGTATTGCAGGCGCTCGGGGATCTCACCGAACAGGCCTGCTTCGACAAACTGCTCAGCCAGCTCCCGCATGTTGGACAGATAGTAGATTTCCAGATCCACGCCGCCGATATAGCCAAGAACACGCTCGATGTCTTGGCCGCATTCCCCCACGGCCAAGATCACCGTTTTCTTTTCGTCTTCGTCCAGTTCATCAACGGCGCTGAAATAGCTTTTTAGATTGGCATGATTAATCCCGTAGGCTTTGGCGAGTTCGCAATCGATGTCATCGCCATCGATAAACTGGATCTCGAATTCTTCCACGCGCTGCCCGTGGCTGTTTACGGCCTTGGCTGCCTTGGTTTGGTAGTCTTCAAAGTCTGAAAAATAGAAGCCTCGCGCTGAGATGTCGTAAGGCTGAGCAAAGAGATAAGTCATAGATAAATCCTCCAAATCAAAAGTGGGTTGTTCATACAACCCTGCTTCCGGCCGAGGATGGAGATGGGAGGGGACAAGGAAAATCGATGCTGGGTGGTGCGGGCGCAGGCAAAGCCGAGCCACGGCCAGTGTCTATTTTCCTTGCGGGGAGAAAGAGGCAAGGCCTCTTGGCTTTTCCGACTAAGAGCAAGCGCTGCAAAGCAGTTCAATGCTCATGCGTCAGGGATGGAAGCCGACCGGCCGAGACGACAGGCTCGGTTCACGACAGCCCGCCTGGACGCCCCTCCTTTATAGCGGTCACAGAACCGGCCACTAAAGCGGACAAAATGGCGGTCTAAATTTCGTGACAAATCATATAAACATATGTATTATATAATGAAAATAAGAAACAAAAACAGCCATCAAAGCGGCCAAAATTGAGGAAATAATGACTATAAGGGATGAAGGGGAGTCGATAGGATTATTCGAGCCTTTGATGGTGAGCGAGGGATCGGGTGACAGATCAAAGCTCAATGATCTGGCTCTCGAATTGGCTGAGCGCACTGCCGCCTTTCGCAGTAGCCTTCCTGCTTCCACGGCTTCTGCCCTGGCTGATCTGATCCGCTCGATGAATTGCTACTACAGCAATCTGATTGAGGGGCATAACACGCATCCTGTCGATATCGAGCGTGCACTCAAGGATGACTACAGCGCTGATCCCAAAAAACGGGATTTGCAGCTTGAAGCCAAGGCCCATATCGAGGTTCAGAAATGGGTTGATAATAACGGCCTTGAGGATGCGCCAACAGCGCCGGCAAGCCTTCTGGAAATCCATCGCCGCTTTTGCGCGCTTTTGCCCGAAGATCTGCTCTTCGTCGAGAACCCAGACACGGGCGAGCGTTTGCGCGTTGTACCGGGAGAGCTGCGGGAAAGCGACGTACGGGTTGGACGGCATTTTGCGATCAGCCCGGGCTCTGTGCCGCGTTTTTTAGATCGTCTGCATAATGCTTATCGCAGATCGGGCAAGATCGACTCCATATTGGCGTCAGCCTGTGCGCATCACCGCATGCTTTGGGTGCACCCTTTCCTTGATGGCAATGGCCGCGTTGCGCGATTGATGTCCTATGCTATGCTGCGCCAGACGCTCAACACGGGCGGATTATGGTCGATTGCGCGGGGGCTGGCACGCAATGAAGCGGCCTATAAAACGCACTTACAGGCCTGTGATGAGCCGCGCCGTGGTGATCGCGATGGACGCGGTAGTTTGAGTGAAAGCGCCCTTTCCAACTTCACGGAATTCTTTCTCACGATCTGCATTGATCAAATCGACTTCATGGAAGGGCTGATGAAGCCGGATCGGCTACGTGACCGGATCATGATCTGGGCAGAGGAAGAAATGCGAGCAGGCGCTCTGCCTGCAAAATCCGACCTGGTGCTCAAAGCCATACTCTTTCAGGGCGAGCTTAGCCGCAGCGAGGTGGCTGAGATGTTGGGAGCCAGTGATCGCACGGCGCGCCGCATTACATCGGCCTTGATCGAGTCCGGCGCTCTAAAATCAGAAAGCAGCCGCGCCCCACTCCTCCTCGCCTTCCCCGCCAAGCTAATAGGACGCTGGATGCCGGGACTGTTTCCGGAGGAATAAGGATAGGTTTGAACAATGTCAGAAGACCCTTTTTTCTTCTTGCCTGATAACTCTGAATGGAACGCATTGATCGGCAGACAAGGCGATCCGACTTCCTACGCAGAAGGTTATATCGAGGCTGCACTAGAACTTGCCAAACTAGTGATCGAAAAGGAGTTATACGCGCAACGCGATACACTTGTTATGCCGATGCTTTACAATGGAAGGCACTCTATCGAGAGAGCTGGCTCGGTTTGTCTGAACAGATCGGGGCGTTTTGCTAAGTGGATTTCCGCCTCGATTATGCCGCCGCCATCATCGGCGTCAGCGCGTTGAAGTAGGCCTGATCCGGCGTCTGCCGGTCAAGGGATGAATGTGGGCGTCGGCTATTGTAAAAGGTCAGATAGCGGCTGATGCCAGCGCGGGCCTCGGACACGGTCTTGTAAGCGTGGAGGTAGACTTCCTCGTATTTGATCGAACGCCAGAGCCGTTCGACGAATACGTTGTCCCGCCACGCACCCTTGCCGTCCATCGAGATGGCGATCTCAGCTTTCTTCAGCACCGCCGTAAAGTTGATGGAAGTGAACTGCGAACCTTGGTCGGTGTTGAATATTTCTGGCTTGCCATAGCGAGCCAGTGCCTCCTCGACTGCCTGGATGCAGAAGGCTGCCTCCATCGTGATCGACAGCCTCCACGACAGAACCCTCCGGCTGAACCAGTCCACAACGGCACAGAGATAGACAAAACCGCGAGCCATCGGAACGTAGGTTATGTCCATTGCCCACACCTGGTTGGGCCGGGTGACCGAAAGCTTGTGCAGGAGGTAGGGATAGATTTTGTGCCCTGGCGCTGGTTTCGAGGTGCTCGGGCGGCGATAGATCGCTTCGATGCCCATCTTCTTCATCAGCGTGGTGACGTGCAGCCGCCCAGTCTCCAGCCCTTCTCCATTCAAGAGCCCTTGCAACATTCGACTTCCGGCAAAGGGATAGTCGAGATGCAGTTCGTCGATCCGGCGCATCAGAGCCAGATCGCCATCGGATACTGGACGCGGCGAATAGTAGACACTGCTACGGCTGAAGCCGAGAAGCTTCGCCTGGCGCACGACGGATAGCTTATGCTCGCGGTCGATCATTTCTTTCCGCCCAGCAATCCCGCGGTAATCATCCCCAAAAACCACTGGATTGAAAATTGGACTTCTCCGGCCTTTGATACGCTTGGAGAACGAGATGAAGAAATCAAGATTTACGGAAAGCCAGATCCTGACGATTTTAAAGCAGGGTGAGAGCGGTGTGCCGGTTGCCGATCTTTGCCGGGAACACGGGATCAGCAACGCGACCTACTACAATTGGCGCTCGAAATACGGCGGCATGGATGCGTCGTTGATGGCGGACATGAAGGCCATGGCCGACGAGAACCGCCGTCTGAAGAAGATGTATGCCGAGATGGCGATGCAGAACGAGCTGCTGAAGGATGCTCTGGGAAAAAAGCCTTGAGGCCGTCTCGGCGCAAGGAGATGGCCATCAGTGCAGTCCGGCTGCGTGGCGTGAGCATCGCGCTTGCCTGCCGAACGTTCCAGATCAGCGAAAGCTGCTATCGTTATGAGCGCAAACTGGGCGATGAAAATGGCGAGATCGCGGACTGGCTGGTCCGTCTTACGACGGCGCATCGCACCTGGGGCTTCGGCTTGTGTTTCCTTTATCTGCGCAATGTCAAAGGCTTCGCATGGAACCACAAGCGGGTCCGGCGGATTTATCGTTCGCTTGAACTGAACCTGCGCATCAAGCCCAAGAAGCGTCTGGTTCGGGAAAAGCCGGAACCTTTGGCTGTGCCGGATGGCCCGAACATGACCTGGTCGATGGATTTCATGTCTGATCAGTTGGCAGACGGGCGCAGCTTCAGGACCTTGAACGTTCTGGACGACTTCAATCGGGAAGGTCTCGGCATTGAGGTCGACATTTCCATTCCGGCCCTTCGGGTTATCCGCACGTTGGAGCGGATCATCGAATGGCGCGGCCAGCCCTTGAACATCCGGGTGGACAATGGTCCGGAAAACGTCAGTGCCGCCCTGCAAATATGGGCCTCAAGGCGTGGGATCGGCTTGCAGTACATCCAGCCCGGCAAACCGCAACAGAACGCCTATGTCGAGCGCTACAACCGAACGGTACGCCATGAATGGCTCGGACAATACATATTCGAAACGATCGAGGAGGCTCAAGACCACGCCACACGCTGGCTATGGACATACAACAACGAGCGGCCCAACATGGCCATCGGCGGCATTACACCCGCAATGAAACTCAAAACAGCGGCCTGAAGTCCAGTTTTCGACCCGACGAAAAATGGGATGATTACCCAAGTAACGGCATTTTTTGCCGCGATTTTAGGCGCTTCTATTGAGGCAAATTCGAGCCGTTCACATTTTGGAGAGCTAGAGCGTTTCATGTTTAGACGGAAGCATATCCGGCGTTTGTGATATAGTTTGCACACTCGCCTGGCTGAATATCTGCGACGAGGGCGCCGACGTGTCGCCAAGTGTCTTCTATTGAACGTTTCTGAGCAGTTCGCATCCAATGCTTAATTTTGGCAAATGCTTGTTCGATTGGATTGAGATCCGGTGAGTAGGGTGGCAGGAACCAGATCCTGGCTCCGGCGGCCTTGATCAACTGACGCACGCTGGCTGACTTATGACTTCCCAGATTGTCCAGGATTACGATGTCGCCTGTTTTGAGCGTCGGGACGAGGATCTGTTCGACATAGGCGCGGAAGCATTGTCCATTGATCGGACCATCAAAGACACACGGTGCGGTCAGGCCATGCCAGCGCAGCGCGCCGAGAAAGGTCAGTGTGCGCCAGTGACCGTGCGGCGCAAAGCCACGAAGGCGTTTGCCCTTTGCCCCCCAACCACGCAGGGGAGCCATGTTGGTCTTGATCCAGGTTTCGTCGATGAAAACCAAACGTTCCGGGTCAAGACGCCCCTGAAAGGATCTCCAGCGCCGCCGCCTTCGCGCAACGTCATTGCGAGCTTGCTCAAGAGCAAACAGTGTTTTTTTTGAACCGGAGGCCCTCGCGCCGCAAGAACTGCCAGACCGCATTGTGCGAGACCTTAACCCCGCGAGCGGACAGCTCTTCTTTCAGACCATGCAGAGTAAGATGCGGTGTTTGATTGATCCGTTCGATGATGAAGTCACGATACGGCTCCAGAACCGGCTTCCGATAACCACCAATCTGTTTCGGTGCCACCGAGCCCGTCTCGCGATAGCGCTGAGACCACTTCACAACGGAAGACACCGAAACGCCAAAACGCGTGGCAACAGATCGGCAGCTTTCGCCACAAAGAACCGCCGCGACTACCCGCTTGCGAAGATCATTGGAAAGAGGTGCTGTCATGTGATGCTGGCCTCCAAATCCAGCATCAATCTTGAATCACAAATCAATGAAAATGGGAATCCCTTACGATTCTGAATAAACATGAACCGCTCTAACAGCGTATAAACGGTTTCAAGCACCGCAGCTACACAGAAATGGATATTGCCCAAAAACAGTGGCCTCAATAGGTTCACCAGCGAATAGCGCTTTATGAGACAAGAGAAGTGAACATCGTAAGCGCGCGACAGCGATTGACGGTCTAAGAGTTGCCACTACCTCAAACTAAACTTGGAGCGCTTTAATATCAAAACCACCCTCTGGTGTTGTTTGCCACCATCGCGAGACAGCGTAGGGCTCTCGCAGAGCGTTTGTCCCGCAATGCACCTCACCTGACACCTCGTGATAGGAATACCAGTCATCAATAAATGTTACGCGACGACTTGGGACGGCATCGCGAAACGCTTTTTCGAACGCACATATACCGTCAATTTTGGGTCCATACGGCTTAGGCACTATGCTGAGATCTTTGTGTACTAAGTGGTTCACCATATCTGGAAAGTAGGCCAAGGTCCGGTACAAGTCGCCATTTTCTCGTCTATCAACTTTAAAGACGACAGGAACATCGCGGAAATCATCGTCGTTCAGTCCAAGCTCTTGAATGAGGGTAGCCCTGACACCATCCATAATTGCTTGGTATTCGTCATTACCTCGCCAGAACTCAGTCTTGCGCACCAATTCTTCAACGGTGGTCTCAGCCGAGCCAATGATATCACCGAACCGATTTATTCGATTGAGACCTTCGAATAGTTTTACACTGCCGTGCCCCGCATCCAGTAAGTTTTTCAGAATTGACTTGCTCAGCTCAGGACTCGCTAGCAGGCACCGAAACCCTTTTGGTGCATTTGAATCCGACACAAAACAAACGATCTCGTCGACATGTCCCACAGCCAGCCAGTCAGTATACACCTCGAATGGAAATTGAACACGTTGAGCGTATAGGAACTGGCGTACTTCTGCCATCATTTGGTTAGTGTCCCGTCCAAGTTCGCCAGCTTTGCGTCCACCAACAATTATTCGACCCAGGGGATAGTTTATCCCGTTTACAGTGACAGGCGGCGAAACTTCAAGATTACCGAAGGAATCAAGGCTATTAGGAATCCCCCCTCCGACGACAAAATGCCCAAAGTCGGGTCCAAGCATGCGGGTTTCTGGATAATCATCGAGACCTCGGTCACGAGGACTGTCGAAAACGACGGGCAGCGAACCGCGATGGCTGCGCGAATATCCGATTTCTATTTCATCCTGAATCCATCGATCACCATTGTGATCGTCAAAGCCAATGATCTCGAGTTCCAGCCCCTCTGCTTCTACGGCCGTTTTCAAACCTTTCAAAAAGAGTTCGTTCGCCGTGATGCCGCCGTTATCCCTTTTGATCTGTGTCGTGTATATTTTTTTCGCAGGCTGCGTATTTGGCGTCATGACCCATGGGGCAACTCGCATCAATATTCTATCCATCCCTGAAATCTGGTAATGGTCTCCAGACGGAGTGAGGAGCAGCAAGTTGAATACCAACAGGCCTTCAAAGTAAGGTCCCGGAAAAGCATGCGCGGCAACGTAGAGCGTTTCACCTTCAAGGCTGACATAACCAATATTTGTGACGCTTTGCAAATTGTCACCCGGTCGGCGGCCGAGAACTTTTTCAAAGCCAGAACTCGTTTTTCGTAAAACTGAGATGTGGTGAGCGGCTTCAGGCGCGACTTCTAATGCCAGACGAAAATTTGTATTATTTGCAGCAACGCCGGATGGGCGCACAATAATTTGCTCTCTCTCTTCCAGCCGTGTTGGATCATCGTCATCTTGGTCATTGTCAACGAGGACGATCGCGCCGTGACCATTTGCTCCCCAGATCCAATTGGCTTTTCCAGGTTCATCCTCGCCAATCACTCCGTCGCGATCAGCATCACAGTCGAGCCGTACGAGCGGCACCGTCGTTGAAACATTGAAGTCTTTCGTGCCTTGGTCATCGGCAAACTCGAATTCGATTGATATATCTCCGTGAACACCGGGCGGGGCTTCAACGTAGATGTTGTTCGTATCAATTTCTTCTAAATCGACGAGCTCGCCCGCTTTCAGCGATCGCGAGTCCCGTGTCGCTATTTCAATTACGATAACCGATAAACCTCCACCATCTTTTAGCTTGATAGTCCCTTTTTCGAAGTCCAAGGCAAATGTCGTGTAAGCATCACGACGTGACTCGAGAATTAGGTTTTTATCCATCTTCCTCTCCTCGGGAATTATTATGCTAACGGTGATTGCTGAAGTGACTTAACAACATCGGATATTCGCGAGCAGTCTTCTCCGCGACACCCTGTAATTGGACAAATCAATGATGAGTAACAATTGCCCATGGGTACAAAGTCAGCAGCCCCACGAACCAGAATCGCTTCAACCTTATTTGTGAGCGCATTAAAAACGGGGGAGCCTGAGTTTCCACCATATGTGTCGAGATTGGCAACAAAATGCGACGCAATCGAATTATCCCGTATTTCTGCATTTCCGGCAATTTTTTTGGGCAACCCAGAAGGGTGTCCAATCACAAACAGTGGGGTATGTTCTTCCGGTGCGCCATCTTCGCGAAGGACGAGCGGGTCGCGATCAGCGACCGGCCTCTCCAACTCAACGAGCGCCCAATCTTCTCCGGCATTATTGATCTTACCGTCGAGAAAGCGCTTCACTGGATAAAGTTGATCTACATTGAACTTCGTGGGCGCAATGCCGTCTTGCCCGAGTTCAAATTCAAATATCAAGCAATGAAGTGCAGAATTGTCTTCGTTAAGGCAATGGTGTGCTGTAGCGGCAATGTTGGGTGTTACCAAGAACGCAGAGCCTGTTGCGCTACTAGGCTGGTCTCGAAAAGCCTCGCGGTCGCAAAGCGGCTTACCAATCGCGGCGTATCTCTGCGCTAAGGTTGCACCGCCAATATTGACCTGGTCCCCGCCCGTACTGAAAAGACGGGACCTCGGGATAATTGCCGCGACAGAGCGAGCAAGGTCTTTACGCTCTTCGAGAGTACAGTTTGTGACCTCGACGCGATCATCATCGCCATAAATCGACTTCTGACGCGCGCGTATTTCGTCAACAATGTCTTTTGACGAAACCTCTGAGATTGGATCTTGCTCTCTCGGATCATTTCCGTCACTCCTTGGGAAGGCATCGTCAATATCTTTCCGCGAAATCCCGCCAATTGAATCGGCCGGCGCAGGAGCACCCAAAATAATTTCGTGAGTCTCTGATGTTGTTCGATGACGTCGAAACTCTAAGATGTTACGGAGCTCTTCAATCGAATAATTTAGCATGATACCTTCTCCAGTTGCACTAAAACACAACTTTAAGTTATATGCAATCAAATCTTCGTGTAATTCGCGCTGCGATGAGCAAAACGCTTCAACACTGCGCTCTGCTTAGCTATAGGTCTGCATCCGATTTGTCACCGCTAATACTTGCTCGTCACCGCTGGAGACCTTTGGCCTTATGATTAACCTTTCGTCTTTGTAAGAGCGATGAAGTTTGTCGGGGTGGCTTACACCTCACCTACGCGCGACTACACAAAGTTAAATGAAACTTTTACGTGCAATTTTTCGCAAAAGGTATCAGTATTCCTATTGGATTTCTTACCTCGTCAGATTTGTCTTTTAATTGTCGCTTTCTTATGGGTGGAAAAGTAATGCATCGACTAGAAAAAGCTGTACACAAAACCACACCGGCCATCGATTGTGATGCAGACCCAATAGGTTCTTTGGTTTCGATGTTTGTGGATATTGTCCAAATGGGCCGGATCAATGCAGGCCAATGTCCGGCCCTTCGTCCGGTATTCCTGAAACCTCACGGCGTGGTTCAGGGAACCTTTCGGGTTCGACCGGACTTGCCGGAGAACTTGGCGGTGGGCTTGTTCAGTCACAAAGAGTACCCGCTGTGGATGCGATTTTCGTCAGACACCATACAGACAGCATCGGACTTTCAAACCACCGTGGGGGTCGGGCTGAAGCTGTTTGATACACCGACACCCAAAATCTTCGGTGCTCCGGATGATACGACATTCGATTTCATTTTTCAGAACATGGACGTGTTTTTCGTCGATACCGCCAAGGACATGTGCGAATTCACAAATGCAGGTGTCGTCGATGGTAACTATCAAAAGTATCTGGACGATCATCCCAAAACAGCCAAGATTCTTGATGAAATGAGAAAGTCCGTTGCCTCAGTTCTGGCATCGCCCTACTGGAGCATTCTGCCTTTCGCCCTAGGGCCAGGTAGGTACGTCAAATACAAACTCGAGCCTGAATTTCATCTCGACCCGCCATCGAAGCAACCGACAGACCCGACCTATCTAAGCGCCGACCTTCGAAAACGCTTAGCTGATGGCCCAGCTGGCTTCCGCTTCATGATCCAAGATCGCACGAATCCCGATTCAATGCCGTTGGATGCCGCGACTGTGGCATGGCCCGAAGACGAAAGCCCGTTTGTGCACGTCGCCGACATTGAATTGCACCAGCAGGATATCGATGACCGCGGACAGGCTGCCTATGGCGAAAATTTGTCCTGGAATATATGGCGTGTTACCGCCGAACATGCGCCGCAGGGCTCGATTGCCGATGCCCGCCGAGTTGTCTACGCAGCATCTGCCGAGACCCGTCGCAATGCCAATGGTGTTCCCGACGGCGAACCCGACCAGTCCCGACCAATCCCAGACCTGCCACCGTGCAAGGACACGACTATTGTTCGGGCTGCAATTCACCCTGCGATCGGGGTCGCGCGACTCGGAGACGCTCAAGATGCGTTTTTCGTAGGCCCTGAAATCATAAGCCCACCGAGGGAAGGTGCCGGCTTCTATCGCGACGGCGATAATCTGAAACGTCAAGCGGCGAAGTTCCGGATATATGGATTTAACGCCGCAGGAGAAGTAGTCCGGGAGTTGAATGTAAACAACGCAGCGATCACGTGGACCGTGGAACTCGCCAACCGGAAGGCACAGTGGTACCGGTTCATAACCGCGATGGACATTCCGGAAACCGCCGACTTGAAGGTGCTCCGTCGTAATGCGAGCGAGAGGTCGCAATCTGCGCGCGAGAAGCTCGCCATTACTCCCGGCCCGCGATCGATCTCTGGCATCTCTGTTTCAGGAGGAGCAGAGCACACTTTTGATACGGGAAGCTTTGCAGTCAGTGGGCACGAGGAAAACAAAATCTATCTGGGAGAACTCCAGACCACGGCTTTGGGACAACTGCTTGTTCTGGGTGGCCGGGGAGTTTCCAAATCTCTTGTAGGTGCGCCACCATACGATCCGAATGAGCCAGATACGTTCAACAATGCCGACACCTGGTACGACGATACGTCAGACGGGCCGGTAACGGCAGAGGTTTCGATCAACGGTCGGCCGGTACCTGTCGATGGAGCCTGGGTCGTTGTGGCACCGCCGAATTATGCGCCCGACGTGATTGGCTGGCGTACGATGTACGATCTTATGACAGACACGTTCGTCGCGAGCGGAGCGCTACCGGTACCCGCCACGACTTCCTTTACTAAGGATGTCCTGCCTCAATTGCAGCGATTGTCCAACCTGCAATGGGTGAACAAGGGCTTTGCAACAATGTTCGGTAGCGGCGGGCCCATGAACTTTGACGATCAATCCCTGTTGGCGCGCCTTTCCCGTGCACCGGGCGCCGAAGACCCTTGGCAGGAACTTCGACAGCAGATTATGAATGCGTTCCGGCCGACACAAACCACTGTTAACGAGCCGAGGGTCTGGCCTTGGATATATGGTGATGATTTTGGTGGAGACTTGGACGCCAAAAGCCCCCGCACGATGCTGGCGCTACCCTCGGTCCAAGCTCTACATCTCGGTCGTTGGGTCACGGGTGATTTTCTTGCCGATTGGGATCCAAATCACAAACCTCCTGAGTCCCTCGACCAGGTGCCTTTGGAGGATCGGCCTGCCATGCTCGATCAGGCCGCCTTGCATTTCTGCCTTGCGGATGCATTTCACCCGGGCTGCGAACTGACGTGGCCCATGCGGCATTCGTCGATGTACGCAGCACCGTTCCGCATTCGCCGTAAGGCAAATACGGAATATGAGGATTACGGGCCCAGTCTGTCTCCCGCCGTTGCGCTCTCGCCATCCGGTCCGCTGCATGGTCAACGGGCCGGCGACCTGACACGGTGGATGGGCGTGCCCTGGCAGGGGGACACCGCCTATTGCCGTTCGGGCTATGAACCTGGGTTCGACCCTTATCTGCCCACCTTCTGGCCTGCACGCGTGCCTAACCAAGTATTGACTGAACCCGACTATCAGATCGTCATAGATCCGTCCGTCCCACTAGAGGAGCGTATCGCAGCATACAACAGGCGTGCCAGCTGGTATCGTTTTATCGACGAGGCGCCGGATATCGTGAAACGCATGGAGCGGATGATTGCGATCTTCGGACAGCAAGGCATCGTTGAAGCACGAGACGGTGTCAAAGACGTTCCAGACTTTCCGGAAATCCTGTATGTCGAAACTGTGGCCCCGTCACTGCAGGCTTCGATGAAAGCCGCCGCAGCATTGGCCGTCAAAGCTGAGCGGGTAACAGCGCGAAGTCTCCAGTTGCAACGCTCTGGTTGGAACACTGAGGAACATTTGCAAGACGCGATCAATTTGCGTCGCCGCCGCCGGTGACCCACGAAGACGTTGCGGTAATTGGTGCGGGGCCTGCAGGCGCCATCGCCGCAACCAGTCTGGCGCGGCGCGGATTTGGAGTGCTCCTCATCGATCCTGGACCACGCCCAGGCCCGCGGATTGGTGAGACGTTGCCAGCATTTGCAGCGGAGATACTGGCGCGGCACCGATTACCCGGTCCATTGGACGCTTCACACCACCGTCCGATCGGCGGCACCGTATCAGCTTGGGGCGGACCAGTTGTGATCGAGGATGCATTGACGCGTCCTGGCGGACCGGATTGGCGGCTCGATCGCAGCGGCTTCGATGCAGCTTTGGTTGCTGCCGCCGAAAAAGCGGGGGCGATGCAACTTCGTTGCAAGGTCAGGCACCTAAAGCGGAACGACGACCACTGGTCAATGTACCTGGACGGCAAACGCTTCCGGACAGCTAAGCTGATCGTCGACGCGACGGGGCGAAGCGGCGTAGTCGCAAGATCATGCCGCGTGACCCGTCACTGGCAGACCCGCCAGATCGCCGTTTGGGCGATTGGAACACCGATAGAAGAGATGGAGGCCACCACCAAAACCTTGATCGAGTCCCAACGCAATGGTTGGTGGTATGGTGCCATCCTGCCTTCGGGTCGCCCTATTGCTGCCTACCATACCTCCGTCGAAAATGCTTTATCGCTCCGTCGAAGACCCAATCGCTGGCAGGCGATGCTTTTGCAAACAGGTGTTTTAGCGCGTCGATTGAATCCAGCGGCATTTACCGCCGCTCATCTTCAGTTCGCCGATGCATCAGCGAGTGTTTGCCCAAGGCCGGCGGGGCCAGGCTGGGTCGCATGCGGCGATGCAGCGATAGCCTTTGACCCTGTTGCAGCGCAAGGATTGCTGAACGCTGTGCGCACTGGATTAGCGGCCGCAGAGACTTTGACCGGCGGAGAAGCTGCTCGCGCCGCCTATTGTGCGGAAATTGCTAATGTGTGGTCGCAGTACTTGGCCAGATACAGCCATATGCAATCCCTCCTGCAAATGGATCTCCAAACAACCCCAACTGATCATTCATCTTGCCAAGGCACACTTTAGAAGAACCCAAAAATGCTAGGTGATAGCGCCATCAGAATTGCCGTCGCGACAAGTGCCGCACACACGTTGCTCACCGCAGCGTGGCGCTCGCGTTCAGCCACGAGCCCCCCCAGTGCGCTGCCAACCGAAAAACCGGCCAGGACGGTCGCGATGACCGCTGTCCATGTCACCAATGATGTACCGAAGAATGGTGCGAGGACGCGGCCGGCGGCGATCTCATAGGCGAGCCCCACTATAGACAAAACAAGGATCAGGCTGATCGTGGTCCAGAACCGCAAGATGGCCTCCTAAAAGTTGGTTTGGATGGTTCACTGCCCACCTCCAAGAAGTGTCGATCCAAACCTAGTGCTCCTGCAGCATCGGTTACTGAGATACCCGAAAGTTCAAAGATGCTCGTGGGATGTTGCCTTTGGTCTCGTTCGGTCCGAGCTTTGCTTGTAATGCGATCGCACAAAATCGAAACCCAAATCGATACAGAATGCGAAGATGAACTCTGTTTGCTTTTGAGCAATGCGGCCACCCTCCTTGTGACGGTGGTCAACACGTGGTGACCAGCTTGCAACGTTGACCGCTGCAGCTCCTTGATGCCTTTACAGACGCCGGTTACCGGAGTGTCTCTCCCGATTTGTGCAACTTAGTGTATATTGTCGAAAAGAAGCACTACTAGTGGAACATTGCATGCTGACGGATCTGTTGAAGACAGCCGTAAAAGTCGGATTGAACCGCCCCGGGTTTTCCGGAGGCTGTTTGGTTTAAGTTATGCTGCGACCGCCGGTTGATCCAGCGTGGCGTAGTATCGTTCCTCCGCTTCAGCCGGAGGGATGTTTCCTATGGGCTCCAGAAGACGCCGGTGATTGAACCAGTCGACCCATTCGAGTGTGGCAAACTCGACGGCTTCGCAGTTGCGCCACGGTCCACGTCGATGAATGACCTCGGCCTTGTAAAGACCGTTGATCGTTTCGGCGAGAGCATTGTCATATGAGTCGCCTACGCTCCCGACCGAGGGCTCAATGCCTGCTTCTGCCAGCCGCTCGGAATAGCGAATGGACACGTACTGGACACCCCTGTCCGAGTGATGCACGAGGCCACCGCCATGAACGGGACGTCGGTCATGAAGTGCTTGCTCCAGGGCATCAAGAACGAAGGTCGCATGCGCCGTCCTGCTGACACGCCAGCCGACGATACGCCGGGCAAATGCATCGATGACGAAAGCGACGTAGACGAAGCCCTGCCAGGTGGACACATATGTGAAATCCGAAACCCAGAGCCTGTTCGGTGCCGGAGCCCTGAACTGACGGTTCACGCGGTCGAGCGGACTGGGTGCCGACTTGTCCGGAAACGTCGTTTTGACCGGCTTGCCACGGATGATCCCTTGAAGCCCCATCGCCCTCATGAGCCGCGCCACGGTGCAACGGGCGACATCGAAGCCCTCCCGCTGCAATTGCCGCCAGACCTTGCGCACGCCATAGACCCGGAAGTTCTCTTCGAACACACGACGGATCTCGATCTTCAGAGCGATATCGCGGCGACCACGCGCCGACAGACGACCCGCATCGACCCGTTTGGCGATGGCATGGTAATAAGTCGACGGGGCAATCGGCAGCAGTTTGCAGATCGGCTCGACCCCGAGCACCGAACGGTGTTCATCAATGAAGGAAATCATCGCTTCAGTGGGCGGTCGAGCTCCGCCTGAGCAAAATAAGCAGACGCCTTACGCAGGATCTCATTGGCCTGGCGAAGCTCACGGTTTTCCCGCTCCAGAGCCTTCATCTTATCGGTCATCTCGCTCGGGATACCCGGCCTGGAGCCGTTGTTCACCTCGGCCTTCTTCACCCACTCGTTCAGCGTGTGCGCCGAGCAACCGATCTTCGCCGAAATCGAAACGATCGCCTGCCAGCGTGACCCGTGCTGGCTCTCATTATCCAGCACAAAGCGGACCGCTCGTTCACGTACTTCAGGGGAAAACTTGTTCGTCGTTTTGCTCATGGTGCTCCATCCTACTCAGGAGTTGGAGCCTCCGGCAAACCCGGGGCGGTTCACATCATCGATGAAGACCTATGGCAGGCAGTGCGCGACCGCCAGGGCAGGCTCAACGCAAACACAAAACCGTTCTGGGCCAAGCAGCGTCCCAAGAACCTCTTCTCAGGTCTGATCAAATGCGGCAGCTGTGGTGGCGGCTATTCCATGATTTCCCAAACGCACCTTGGATGTTCCAACGCCCGCAACAAAGGCACCTGCGACAACCGCAAGGGGTTCAAACGCGATACACTGGATCAAGACGTCCTGAAAGCGCTCCGCGCTCACCTGATGGACCCGGAGCTGTGTGAACTCTTCTGCAAAGAGTATACGGCGCACTTGAACGAACTGCGCCGGAACCACAATATCTCGCTTGAGGGACACAAACAGGAATTACAGCATACGAAGAAAAAACTCGATCAAATGGTCGACGCAATTTCTGAAGGCGCGCCTGTAGCGCCGATCAAAGACAAGATGCATGCACTCGAAGCAAGACGCATTGAACTGGAAGCCATGCTTCAGGACGTTGCAGAAGCGCCACCGCTGCTGCACCCGTCCATGGCAGAACGCTACCACACACAAGTCAAAAATCTTCTGGAAGCCCTCAATGTGGCAGACAGCCGCCCAGAGGCTGCAGAACTGATCAGATCACTCATCGAGAAGATCGTACTGACACCAGACGATCGCGAAGACCGTCTGGTTGTTGATCTTCACGGTGACCTTGCCGGGATCTTGGCGATCTCAGCAAGCCACCCGTCTCAGCTGAAGTTCAACGAGACGGAGATCCTCAAACACAAAAAGCTCCTGGAGCCGGTTAAGGCTTCAGGAGCATTTGAGACTGATGATCAGCAAGTTAAGTTGGTTGCGGGAGCAGGATTTGAACCTGCGACCTTCAGGTTATGAGCCTGACGAGCTACCGGACTGCTCCATCCCGCGTTAATTGGGTATTTTTGTTGAAGAGATTTTTTTGTCAAACTGCGTTTTGCAGGCCTGGCGGCGACCTACTCTCCCACACCTTAAGATGCAGTACCATTGGCGCTGGGGAGTTTCACGGCCGAGTTCGGGATGGGATCGGGTGGGGGCTCCCCGCTGGGGCCACCAGGCCGGCGAAGCGCAGTTTGCTTGGTAAAACTGGTCTGTTTGTTTGTGCTCACGGTTGAGCGGGCCTTTGGCCCTAACCTGCGCAGGCGCGGCCAATTGTGGCCGACGCGCGGTCGCGCTTTGCGAACCTATCGGTTCGGCTCTTTTCCCTTGCGGGTTTTGAGCGTGAAGCGCTGAGAACAAACTGGTCTTATCGATGATTTTGATGTGATTGGCTGTTTTCGGGCTGCTTACTGCCGGCGTTGCGAGGGAACGACTGTTCCGAGCGCAGCGAAGGCAAGGCCAAGCGGCCGCCGGCCGGTCAGGCCGCGTGGTTCCCAGGACAGGTCGTTAAGGACCGGTACGTCCGTGAGAACAAAACAAACAATCAGATTGAAGGGTCCGGATGGGCCAAACCGTAGGTTTGGCACGATGCGCACCCTTCAAGATGAGCATTGACTAATGAGAGGATCAAGCCGAACGAGCTATTAGTAAAGCTAAGCTCCATGCATTGCTGCACTTCCACACGCTTCCTATCGACGTGGTGGTCTTCCACGGCTCTTCAGGGAGAACTGGTTTTGAGGTGGGTTTCCCGCTTAGATGCTTTCAGCGGTTATCCCTTCCGTACATAGCTACCCTGCAATGCGGCTGGCGCCACAACAGGTCCACCAGAGGTACGTCCATCCCGGTCCTCTCGTACTAGGGACAGATCCTCTCAATTCTCCTACACCCACGGCAGATAGGGACCGAACTGTCTCGCGACGTTCTGAACCCAACTCACGTACCACTTTAATTGGCGAACAGCCAAACCCTTGGGACCTGCTCCAGCCCCAGGATGTGATGAGTCGACATCGAGGTGCCAAACAATGCCGTCGATATGGACTCTTGGGCATCATCAGCCTGTTATCCCCGGCGTACCTTTTATCCGTTGAGCGATGGCCCTTCCACGAGGGACCACCGGATCACTATGGCCGACTTTCGTCTCTGCTCGACTTGTCAGTCTCGCAGTCAGGCAGGCTTATGCCATTGCACTCAACGAGCGATTTCCGACCGCTCTGAGCCCACCTTCGCGCGCCTCCGTTACCATTTGGGAGGCGACCGCCCCAGTCAAACTACCCGCCACACACGGTCCCGGATATGGTTGTACCGCGGTTAGATATCCATGACGACAAGGGTGGTATTTCAAGGGTGACTCCACCTCAGCTGGCGCCAAGGCTTCAACGTCTACCACCTATCCTACACATGTCGTGACGAATACCAGTGTGAAGCTGTAGTAAAGGTGCACGGGGTCTTTCCGTCTGACCGCAGGAACCCCGCATCTTCACGGGGAATTCAATTTCACTGAGTCTATGCTGGAGACAGCGGGGAAGTCGTTACGCCATTCGTGCAGGTCGGAACTTACCCGACAAGGAATTTCGCTACCTTAGGACCGTTATAGTTACGGCCGCCGTTTACTGGGGCTTCAATTCGGTGCTTGCACACCTCCTCTTAACCTTCCAGCACCGGGCAGGCGTCAGACCCTATACGTCGTCTTGCGACTTCGCAGAGCCCTGTGTTTTTGATAAACAGTCGCCACCCCCTGGTCTGTGCCACCCCTCTCCGGTTGCCCAGAAAGAGGTCTCCCTTCTCGCGAACTTACGGGAGCATTTTGCCGAGTTCCTTCAGCATAGTTCTCTCAAGCGCCTTGGTATGCTCTACCAGTCCACCTGTGTCGGTTTCGGGTACGGTTTATACGTGGGAGCTATTTCCTGGAACACCTTCGCTGCACCCCCAATCCAATAAGGAGATACAACACACGGCATCCGTCACTACCCACAAGCTGCAGAATATTAACTGCATTCCCATCGACTACGCCTTTCGGCCTCGCCTTAGGGGCCGGCTAACCCTGCGCCGATTAGCGTTGCGCAGGAACCCTTGGACTTTCGGCGAGAGTGTCTCTCACACTCTTTATCGTTACTCATGTCAGCATTCGCACTTCTGATATCTCCAGGAGCCCTCGCGGGTCCCCCTTCGCAGACTTACAGAACGCTCCGCTACCGCGCATCCCGAAGGATGCACCCGCAGTTTCGGTGTATGGCTTGAGCCCCGGTACATTTTCGGCGCGGAACCCCTTGATTAGACCAGTGAGCTGTTACGCTTTCTTTAAATGATGGCTGCTTCTAAGCCAACATCCTGGTTGTTTTGGGAGTTCTACATCCTTTCCCACTTAGCCATAACTTAGGGACCTTAACTGGCGGTCAGGGTTGTTTCCCTCTCCACAATGGACGTTAGCACCCACTGTGTGTCTGCCGGATAGTACTTCTCGGTATTCGGAGTTTGGTTAGGATCAGTAAGGCGGTAAGCCCCCATAGCCCATCCAGTGCTCTACCCCCGAGAGTATTCATCCGACGCTCTACCTAAATAGATTTCGCGGAGAACCAGCTATTTCCGAGTTTGATTGGCCTTTCACCCCTAGCCACAGCTCATCCCCGACTTTTTCAACAGGCGTGGGTTCGGTCCTCCAGTGCGTGTTACCGCACCTTCAACCTGGCCATGGCTAGATCACTCGGTTTCGGGTCTAATCCAACGAACTAAAACGCCCTATTAAGACTCGCTTTCGCTGCGCCTACACCTACCGGCTTAAGCTTGCTCGTTAAATTAAGTCGCTGACCCATTATACAAAAGGTACGCTGTCAGGCTTGCGCCCTCCAACTGTTTGTAGGCATCCGGTTTCAGGAACTGTTTCACTCCCCTCGTCGGGGTACTTTTCACCTTTCCCTCACGGTACTTGTTCGCTATCGGTCGACAAGGAGTACTTAGGCTTGGAGGGTGGTCCCCCCACGTTCAGACAGGATTTCACGTGTCCCGCCCTACTCGAGGACTAAGATAATTTCTACCCGTACGGGGCTATCACCCGCTAAGGCCCGACTTTCCAGACGGTTCCGGTTCTTAAATCTTAGCCACTGGCCTGGTCCGCGTTCGCTCGCCACTACTAACGGAGTCTCGGTTGATGTCCTTTCCTCCGGGTACTTAGATGTTTCAGTTCCCCGGGTTTGCTCCCTTGCGGGTACTCCATACGGAGTGGGTTTCCCCATTCGGAAATCGCCGGATCAAAGCTTATTCGCAGCTCCCCGACGCTTATCGCAGCGTATCACGTCCTTCATCGCCTCTTGTCGCCAAGGCATCCACCGAATGCCCTTCTTTCACTTGATCACTCTCATTATCAATGCTCATCTTGAACAGTGCCCCATCGCGCCGAACCTGCGGTTCGGCCAATCCGGACAACTCCAAGACAATTCCTTTTGCCCGACCAACCGCCAACTGCTTGAGCGCGTTACCGCACACAAACCCGACAGAAGGCCAAACACAAAAAGATCATCTTTGCCTGCACCGCCGTATTCGAACCACCCGAGCGCCTAAACACTCAGATAATCCCAAAA
>NZ_CM149660.1:885000-1065000 GCF_056173175.1 Roseibium sp. QJM3NY_11 | reverse complement strand
AGTCCGGCACCGTCCGGATCTCGACGTCGAAGCGCACCGCTTGCCGGCGGCCTTTCTCGCTGTCGAGCACGCCGATCTCGGCGGGCACCGCCAGCCCCTCGATCACGATCATATCCCGACCGTCTTCGACGGAAGCGCCCGGCTCCCGCAGCGGAGCATCGGAAGGAGGTGTCGTATCTGGATGTGTCGGCATGGCTTTTCCGGGAAAGTGTCTGACATGTGCGAATGACAAGCCATGTCATTCCCCTTGCCCGGCCGTCAAGGGAAACCGGATCCGCAGATCGCTGACGGCTACTGCGCGCCGGCCGTGTCCAGCGCTTCGACTGCGCAGGCGACGCCGCGCAGCTCGGCCAGGCCGCGCAGCCGGCCGATGGCCGGATATCCGGGCGTGGACGTGCCTGTCAGATCGTTCAGGATACGGTGACCGTGGTCCGGCCGCATCGGCAGGACCTTGCCCGCCTGCCGTTCCAGTCGCCTCACCGCGCGGATGACGGCGACCATGTCGAGGTCGCCGGCCAGATGGGCGTCCTCGTGAAAGCTACGCGGATCGTCTTCCCGCCGGGTTGCCCGCAGATGCAGGAAATGAATGCGGTCCGCGAGCAGATCGACAAGCGCCGGAATGTCGTTGTCCGGATGCGCGCCGAGCGACCCTGTACACAGGGTAAAGCCGTGCGCCCTTGAGGTATGCATGGCCGCGATCCGTTCCAGGTCCGCCTGCGTGCTCACGATCCTGGGCAACCCGAACAGCGACCGCGGCGGATCGTCGGGATGCAGCGCCAGCACGCCGCCGACCGCCTCGACCTCCGGCAGCACGAAGTCCAGAAAATTCTGCAAATTCCGGAAAAGGTCCTCGCGGCCGACATCGCGATAGGAACCGAGCCGTTCGCGGAAACTGTCCGGTGTGTAGCTTTCCTCCGACCCCGGCAGGCCGGCAAGGATATTGGCCGTCAGCCGGTCCCGCTCCGCGGGCGACATGGCCTGAAACCGGGCTCTTGCCGCCGCGATCTCGTCGGCGCTGTAACCGGCTTCCGCACCTTCGCGTTGCAGGATGAAGAGATCGAAGGCGGCATAGGCGGCATATTCGAACCGGAGCGCGGTCGCGCCGTCCTCGAGTTCATAGACCAGGTCGGTCCGCGTCCAGTCCAGCACCGGCATGAAATTGTAACAGATGGTCGCGACGCCCTGCCGGGCAAGGGCCACCGCGCTCCGCGCCCAGTTGCGGGCCTTGTGTTCCCAGCCCGGCGCTCCGGTCTTGATGTCCTCGTGGACGGGAATGCTCTCGGTGACAAGCCATTTCAGGCCCGCCGCCTCGATCATGTCCCGCCGCGCGGAAATATCCGCCTCCGGCCAGACAGCTCCGTTCGGGAGATCGTGCAGGGCGGTCACAATGCCGGTTGCGCCCGTCTGGCGGATATCCGTCAGGGAGATCGGATCCCGGGGCCCGAACCAGCGCCAGCTTTCGATCATGACTTGCAGTCTTTCCTGATACTAGGGCGCCGCGGCAGCCGGTCTGTAAAGATAACCGTCGAATTCCGGGTCGCCGACGTCGGAGAGTTCGAGCAGGGTCCGGCGGACGCTTTCAAGATGCTGCCACATGGCGGCCCGCGCCTTTTCCGAATTGCGGTGACGCAACGCTTCCAGGATCGCGGCATGGTCATCCAGCCATTTGGCCCGGTAGCTGAGATCGAAGATGCGGTCATGAAGCCGGGCCCACATGGGACTGTCTTCCCGTTTGGTCCACAGGTCCTCGACCTGGTCGACCAGCACGCTGTTCTGGGTCGCTTCCGCAATCTGCCGGTGAAACAGCCTGTCCGCCGTATAGTCTTCCTGCCCGTTTTCGATGGCCTTGCGTTCCAGCTCCAGCGTTTCACGCAGTTGCACGATATCGTTCTTGGTGATGGTCGTTGCCGCGAAGCCGGCGATGCTGCTTTCCAGAAGCTGCCGGGCCTGAAGCAGCTCGAACGGACCGAAATCGGCCTTGGGAATGTTCAGCGAGATTTTCTCGCCGGCCGCGACATAGCTGCCCGACCCCTTGCGCACATCGAGATAACCCTCGATTTCCAGCATGATGAAGGCTTCCCGGACCAGCGACCGGCTGATGCCCAGTTCAAGCGAAATCTGGCGCTCGGTCGGAAACTTGTCGCCGGGCTTGTAGCCCTTCTCGTTGATCCGCCGGGCAAGCAGTTCGGCAATTTCCTGATAGCGGCGCTTTGCGGCATCGCCCGTCATGAGGCCTCCCTCGCGGTCTCGCCTCCCGCCGCGATCTCATGATAGAAGCCGGCCAGGATATGGAACGCTTTTTTCTTCGTGGTCTTGTCGGCGGCGATCAGCCCCTTGTGGTTATAGCCGTTCTGGAAGATGTTTTGGCGCCGTTCGACCCGGAAATCGTACAGTATCCACGGCGACATGCCCTTGATGTAGCTCAGGCGGCGCAAGGTCGCGATCTGTTTGCGATAGACCTCGGCCATATAGTCTTCGCTGAACAGGCCCCGCGCCGGCCCTTTTTCGCCGATCACGCCGTCCGCGCCGGTTTCCGAAATCACCACAGGCCGATCCGGATCGGAGTTTTCGCCGATCGCGGCCAGATCCTCGAAGTTTTCCTCGTACCAGCCATAATATTCGTTCAGGCCGATGACGTTGATATGGGCCGCGAGCCGGTCTTCTATCCGGTTTCTTGCATGGTTGACCAGGCAGGCCGCCGACGTCAGCCGGGTCGGATCGAGCGTCTTGCAGGTCTGCGCCAGCCCCTTCATGAACTCAAGCCGCGCATCCGTGTCCGGGTTTTCGTTGCCGACCGACCAGATGATCACGCTGGCCCTGTTGCGGTCGCGCTTGATCAGTTCCGCCAACTGGTTGTCCGCATCCCGGTAGGTGGCCGGATTGTCGAAATCGATCGCCCAGTAGACCGGGATCTCCTCCCAGAGCAGGAAGCCGAGTTCGTCGGCGATCCGGGCCGCCTGTTCGTGGTGCGGATAATGGGCAAGACGCAGATAGTTGCAGCCGAGGTCGCGCGCATGCTCGAAACGCCGGCGCAGATCCGCATCATTGGTGACCTTGCCAAGTGCCGCATCGTCCTCGTGCACGGAAATACCGCGCAGGAACAGCGGCTCGCCGTTCAGGAGAATATCGGTGCCGCGGCGTTCGATCTGGCGGAAACCGACCCGGTCGGTGACCCGGTCTTCGCCGCAACTGACGGTCACATCGTAGAGCACCGGCGCTTCCGGGCTCCACAGGTCCGGCCGGACAGGGATATCCGCCTGCGCCTTGCCGGCCCCGTCGACGGCCATCTCCACGTTGATGCCAAGATCCGGAATCTCCAGCCGCGCGGCGCCGGCAACCGGCCCATCGACCGTGACCTGCGCGCGCAAGGTCCCGTAGGTTCCGTCCGGCACCAGATGGATGAAAAAATCCCGGATCAGGCTCTTCGGCGTCTCGAAGAAACAGACCTCGCGGTAGAGGCCGCCGTAATTGAACCAGTCGGTGTTGCGCATCGGCACCCGGTCAAGAGTACGGGTGTTGTTGACGCAGGCCATGATCCAGTTGCGGCCCGGCTTCAGCTTGCCGGTCAGGTCGACGCAGAACGGCGTCGAGGCGCCGTAGTGATTGCCCAGAAATTCGCCGTTCAGGAAGACCTTGCAGTCATAACTTGCCGCGCCGAAGCGCAGGAACTGGCGCTTGTCCGGATCGACCGTGTCGACATCCAGCGGCCGCGTGTACCAGGCGCTGCCCTCGAAGAAATACCATTTCTCCTTGAGCATGGCCCAGTTGGAGGGCACCGGCACGGTCTCGCCCATGTAGGGATCATAGTCCCAGGGCTCCGTGCGGTCCTCCGGGGCCTCCGGCAGCATGGCGAACCATTTCTGCCGGAGGCCGGTGTCAAGAAGATCGACGCAAAAGGTCCAGTCGCCGTCGAGGCTGGTGACAGCCCGCCCGCCCATGAAAACCAGCCCGTCATGGTTCAGGGTCTGCGTGTTGAAGGGGACGTTGTAGTCCTCGTCATGCAGCGCCTGAAGCGCATTGTCGGCGAGATGGGAACGTTCGAGCATTTATGTAAGTCTCCGGACCTGGTGCTTTTCGATCAACCGCTTACTGGGCGGCGGCCTTGATGCGCTTGATCAGGTCGGCAACGACCGGCGACTTCTGCGCGGCTTCCTCGTGCATGGGCAGGACAGCTTCGATGAACGGACCCTTTTCCACGTCGATGAATTCCACGCCGAGTTCGCTTTTCGCGGTCTCGACAGCCTCGGCGCTCATGGCGTCCCACTGGGCGCGGTGAAAGTCCATGGACTCGCCGGCGGCCGTGCGAACGGCTTCCTTGTGCGCGTCGGACAGACCGTTCCAGCTTTCGGTGGAGATCATCACCACGGACGGGATCATGGTATGGCCGTCATCGGAAAAGAACTTGGAGACTTCGCCATGACGGGCGGAGGTCAGGGCCATCGGATTGTTTTCCGCGCCGTCGACCACACCCTGCTGCAGGGCGCTGTAGAGCTCACCCCAGGAGATCGGGGTCGGGTTGCCGCCGAGCAGCTCGACCATGCGGATCGCGGACGGGCTCGGCTGGACGCGGATCTTCATTCCTTCGAGATCGGCCGGCGAATGGATCGGCTTGTTGGCGTAGAACGAACGGGCACCCTCGATATAGAAGGCAAGACCGACGAAGCCCTTGTCTGCGGAGGCCGACAGGATGTCGGCGCCGATGTCGCCCTTGAGCACATCGTAATAATGGTCGGCGCTGACGAAGATGTAAGGCAGGTTGAGCGCGCCGTAGGATTCCTCGAAGGCTTCCAGTTCGGACGCGTTGGAGCGTGCCATGTCCAGGGCGCCGTTCTGCATCAGTTCCATGGACTCACGCTGCGTGCCGAGCTGGGCATTGGCGTAGATCCGGATCTTCAGGTCGCCATCGGTCAGCGCATCCACACGCTCGGCCATGAATTCCATGGACTTGTGCAGCGGATGGTCTTCCGGATTGTTGTGATTGAGACGCAGTGTCTTGGCGTTGGCCGCAGAGCCAAGCGCGACCACACCAGCGGCCAGAACGGCCGCGAGTTTCACGAATTTCGACATGTTTTCCTCCCAAGAGCGGCCTCGGCCGCGAGAAACCAGGAACCTGCCGGACTTTTCCGTCCGGCCATCGGATCATCCGCGATACGGTGAACTCACCTGAGTGCGGCATGACCCTGTTTCGCGGCCTTGCATCGCCGCGGATGGCAAATTGTTCGTCCAATTCTTCAAATCAGTCAACCTTTTTTACAAAATTGGTTGACCAATTTTTATTCCTGTCGCATGTCTAGTGTGACCGGACCCTGACCACAAGGCGCCACCCTTGGCGCGGAAGACCCGGCGCGGGAGGAAAATCGTGACACTTATCACCAGGGGCGTGGACCTTGTCCTGCGCCTTGTCATAACCATCGCCTTCACGGTGCTGGTGGCCTGCGTCGTCTGGCAGGTCGTCTCGCGCTACGTGTTGCAAAGCCCGAGCACGGTGACCGACGAGATGGCCCGTTTCCTGTTCATCTGGGTCGCCCTTCTTGGCGGAGCCTATACGCTCGGCCAGCGCCGTCACCTGGCCATCGACCTGTTGCCGGTGATCACCAAGGGGCTGGCCCGCCTGCTGGTCAATTGCGGCATCATCGCCGCGATCGCCCTGTTTGCCGCCGTCGTCATGGTCTATGGCGGTCTCGACCTTGTGAGCAGAACGCTGGAAACAGGCCAGGTCTCCCCGGCCCTGCGCCTGCCGATGGGACTGATCTACACGGCAATCCCGTTTTCCGGCCTCTGCATGCTCTATTACTGCCTGACATTCCTGGCCGACCTTTTCCGCGAGGGCCGCGGCCCGAACGACCAGGCGACGGCTGCAAAGGCCGGCGGCCCGCTGGACTGACAAGGACACCCCACTTTCATGGATATTCAATCGGTCCTGGTTCTGTTCGGGACATTCGCCCTGCTCATGGTCCTTGGAGTGCCGATCGCCTTTTCGATCGGTCTGGCCGCGTTTGCCACCTTCCTGCTGTTCATGTCGTTCGACCAGTCGGTCTATATCGTCGCGCAGCAGGTGGCCTCCGGCCTTGACAGTTTCACCCTGCTCGCAATCCCGTTTTTCATTCTGGCGGGCAACATCATGAACCGGGGCGGCATCGCCATGCGCCTGATCGAGTTCGCAAAGGTGCTGGGCGGCCGTCTGCCCGGCGCGCTGGCCCACTGCAACGTGCTTGCCAACATGATGTTCGGCTCCATCTCCGGATCCGCCGTGGCCTCGGCAGCGGCCGTCGGCGGTGTCATGGCCCCCCTGCAGAAGAAGGAAGGCTACGATCCGGCCTTCAGTGCGGCCGTCAACATCGCCTCCTGCCCAACCGGCCTGCTGATCCCGCCGAGCGCCACCTTCATCGTCTATTCCCTGATCACCAACGGCACCTCCGTCGCGGCCTTGTTCGTTGCCGGCTACGTACCCGGCATCCTGATGGGGCTGAGCCTGATGCTGGTGGCCGGTTTCATCGCCAAGCGGCGCGGGTATCCGGTTGCCGAGCGCCCGAGCAGAAAGGAAGTCCTCGACAAGTCGCTGGCGGCCATGCTGCCGCTCGGACTGATCGTGATCGTCATGGGCGGCATCATCGGCGGCGTCTTCACCGCCACGGAAGCCTCGGCTGTGGCCGTCGTTTACACCCTGTTCCTCGCGCTGGTCGTGTACCGCGAGGTCACCTGGCGCCATCTGCCGGGCATCATTCTGGAAAGCGCGGTAACGACCTCGATCGTGCTGCTGATGATCGGCTGTTCGATTGCCATGTCCAAGGCCATGGCCTTTGCCGACATTCCCTATTCCATCTCCGATATCCTGCTCGGCCTGTCCGAAAATCCGATCGTGCTGCTGCTGATCATCAATCTGGCACTGCTGGTGGTCGGCACCTTCATGGACATGACGCCGGCGCTTCTGATCTTCACGCCGATCTTTCTGCCCGTGGTGGAGGATCTCGGCATGGATCCGGTGCATTTCGGGGTGGTCATGACCTTCAACCTGTGTATCGGCATCTGCACGCCACCGGTCGGGTCGGCCCTGTTTGTCGGCTGTTCGGTCGCCGGAGTGAAAATTGGTGAAGTCATCCGGCCGATGCTCGGTTTCTACGCCGTGCTGGTCGCGCTGCTGCTCGTGGTCACCTATGTGCCGGAACTGAGCCTGTTCCTGCCGCGCGTTCTTCTCGGTTACTAGGAAAATTCATGAAATCGCTGAAAGACTGGCAGTTCGCCGGCCGAACCGGCACGGGCTTCGCCGTGGATGTCGAAACCCGGCACCGGCTCGAAATCAGGGTTCTCGAACAGGATCTGATCCGGGTCAGCCTCCTGAAGGACGGTGCCTGGCGGCTCGACCGCACCTGGGCCATCGCGCCCGCCGCCGATGTCCCCTGGGAAGGCCGGCCCCGGGACGATCTCGACGGCTTCACCTGTCCTAAATTCGTGCTGGACACGCAGGAAACCCGCATCGTTCTTGAAACGGACTGTCTCCGTCTGACTGTCGAAACGCCGCTGGCTCTGGTCTGGGAAGCGCGCACCGCGCCCGATAGCCCCTATCGCGAAATTGCCCGTGACCGGCCCCAGGATGCCTACATGATCGGACGGCGGGACCATCGAAAGTACCATTACATGCGCCGGTTCGACGGCGAGCGCAGCTACGGTCTCGGCGAGAAGACCGGACAGTTGGAGCGCTCCGGGCGCCGCTTCGAGATGCGCAACCTGGACGCCATGGGCTATGACGCCCGTTCAACCGATCCGCTCTACAAGCATGTTCCGTTCACCATCACCGATCGCGGCGAACTTGGCGCATACGGTCTCTATTACGACACGCTCGCCCCGTGCTGGTTCGATCTGGGAAATGAAAAGGACAACTACCATCCGCCCTTCCGGTCGTTCCGCGCAGATGACGGCGACCTGGACTATTATTTCAGCTGGGCACCGACGGTCCTGGACATCACCCGGCGGCAGCACTGGCTGACCGGCGGCACCGCCTTCATGCCGCGCTGGGGTCTCGGCTATTCCGGTTCGACCATGGCATACACGGATTCCGACAACGCCCAGGAGCGTCTGATGGAATTCCTGGACAAGCTCTCCGACGAGCAGATGCCCTGTGACAGTTTCCAGCTGTCCTCCGGCTATACCGCGATCGGGGCAAAACGCTACGTATTCCACTGGAACACCGACCGGTTCCCGGACGCGGAAGCCCTGACGGAGGCGTATCGCCAGGCCGGCATTCACCTGATTGCCAACATCAAGCCTGTTCTGCTTGACGATCACCCGCTCTACCGGGACGTGCAGCAGGCCGGATTGTTCATCAGCGACAGCGAAACCGGCTCCCCGGAACAATCCCCCTTCTGGGACGGCACCGGCTCGCATCTGGACTTCACCAATCCGGACACCGTGACCTGGTGGCAGACAAACCTGCACGACCAGCTCTTCGCCAAAGGCATTCACTGCACCTGGAACGACAACAACGAATACGAGGTCTGGGACGACGAGGCGATTTGCGCCGGGTTCGGTGATGCCATTGCGGTCAACCTGATCCGGCCGCTGCACAGCCAGCTCATGACGCGGGCGTCCTTTGATGCCCAGCGGGCCGACAAGCCGGACGAGCGGCCCTATCTGATCTCCCGCTGTGCCTGCCCCGGCACACAACGCTATGCCCAGACCTGGACCGGCGACAACTACACCTCCTGGCAGACGCTGCGCTGGAACATACCCATGGGTCTCGGCCTCAGCCTGTCGGGTTTCTACAATATCGGCCACGATGTAGGCGGCTTCGCCGGCCCCCGCCCGGAACCGGAGCTGTTCCTGCGTTGGGTGCAGAACGGCATCTTCCATCCACGCTTCACCATCCACTCCTGGAATGACGACGGCACGGCCAACGAAGCCTGGATGTATCCGGAAATCACGCCGCTGGTGCGAGACGCCTTGAAGCTGCGCGCACAGTTGATCCCCTACCTCTACGGTCTGCTCCACCAGGCGGTGACCGATGGCGAACCCATGCTGCGGCCGTTGTTTCTCGATCATCCGGACGACCCGGCCTGTCGCGCGGCGGAGTTCGACTTTCTGCTCGGCAAGGACCTTCTGGTCGCAACAGTCGTGGAAGAAGGCGCCACCTGCAGGAAGGTCACGCTTCCCGCGAACGCCGAAGGCTGGTGGGCTTTTGACGGCAGCCGGTGGTATCCCGGCGGGCAGGTGATCGAGGTTCCCGTCTCCCTGGAGACGATCCCGCTGTTCGTGCGCGGCGGCGCGGTCCTGCCGCTCGCGGCGGCCGGCCTGCGTTCGGACCCGGCCTCGGACACAGACCGGACCTGGCGCATCTATCCGCAACCCGATGGCACGCCCGACAGCGTCACGCAGTTCTATGACGACGACGGCACAAGCCCCGATGCGCTGACCGGGGACCATTGCCTGACACGGCTCGCGCTCGCCCGCAGTGACGGCGCGGTACATCTGGACTGGCAACGGAGCGGACACTGGCAGCCGGCTTTCGAGACGGTGTCCGTCTGGCTTGCGGAACCGTCCCCGCTCATCGTCAATGGCGCTGTACACGCCCCTTCGGACTCGATCCGCTTTCTGACCACGGCAAGGTCCTGACACCTCTGCCCCTCACTCACGCGGGCGATGTCCGACCGGCACGTCCTGGCCTTGCGTCAGGATACCGGCGGACACGTTCGAATGAGGTGGACAGCATCTGACCGGTTAACCGCGTCAGTCCTTTATGACCTTCAGGTCAGCCGGGTCCTTTTGGCGCTGCTGGCCTGAAAGCTCTCCGCAACGCAGGGCGGCGGCCTCGACCGTGCGTTTGACGAGATCGTGAATGCCGTGCTCGTCCGCCATGAATTCCAGCATGCCCGCTTCCGTGGTACCGCCCTTGGAGGTAACCGCGACGCGAAAACCGGTGGCATCCGCCTCCGGCTCCGCAAGCATGCGTCCGGCCCCGGCGATCATCTTGATGGCCAACTCGTGTGAAAGATCTTCCGGCAGGCCGAGTTCGAGGCCCGCTGCGGCGAAGGCTTCGGCCATGGCGAAGACATAGGCCGGCCCCGCTCCGGAAAGCGCGGTGACAATCGGCAGCAGGTCTTCTTCCGGCATTTCGACAACCGTGCCGACGCACGTCATCAGCCTGACGAACAGCGCCTTCTGATCGTCACTCAACTGCCCGTTCGTGACATAGGCGGTGATCGCGGCGCCGACCGTCGCCGGCAGGTTCGGCATCGCCCGGACGATGGGGGTGCCTTTTGAAAAATGCGACTCGAAAAGGGAAAGCGGCTTGCTGGCGGCGATCGACATGATCAGCGTGCCGCCGCCGCCATACGCTTCCAGAGACGGCAGGATCTTGTCGACATCCGGCGGCCGGGTTGCGATCACGATCCCGGCCGGCTGATCGGGAAAGGGCTCGTTGAGATGGATGCCTTCGACGCGCGTCAACCAGTCGGCCGGTCTCGGATCGCGAACGAACAGCGACTCGGCCGCGATCCCGTCCGCGAGCCAGCGCGACAGAAGAGCCTTGCCCATAAAACCACACCCGACAAGGCAGATACCCCGGTCCACAAGGTTTGTCATACGTCCCCTGCATTCGATTGAGGATGATCTGTTGCGCCTGACCGGTCCGGCAACCCAATTGCAGCCACCTCAGCCCGAATCTTTCACGCATTTACCATTATAGCGCAACAGTACACAGCGCCACTGGAAATCAGTAGTAAGAGTTTTGAGGGCGGCGACGATCCGTCAAAGGACTCGAAAGACACGATTGCCTGTCGTGTCCTTTGGCGGACTGCGCAAACTGCTTGGGAATATTGTTATCGGCCAGTGTCAGACGGGGATCAGGCACCCCAGGTGTCGCGGAGCCGGTAACCGCCGGGCCAGGGGTCGCCCGGGTCCAGCATGTGCTGGTGAATTCCCGTTATCCAGCCCCGGCCGGAAATTTCCGGAATGATGCCCGCGCCGTCGCCGACCGCCGCATCGGCAACGATCCGCCCGGTGAAAGAGGAACCGATGATGGAAACCGCCTCGAAGGTGTCACCGACCGTCATCTGCCCCCTGGCCGCCATCAGCGCCATGCGCGCGGACACGGCTGTCCCCGTCGGTGAACGATCGATCTTGCCCGGTTGAATGGCAACCGCGGAGCGGCCGTGCAGGCCCGTGTCGTTCCGTGCCACGGGGCCGCAAAAGGCGCAGAATGAAATGTGATCCCAGCCCGGGTTTTCCGGATGGGAAAACCCGATCTGCGCATTGGCCGCGTTGGTGATCCTGACACCCAGGCGCGCAAGGTCCCCCGCCTCGTCCTCGGCAATGGCAAAGCCCAGCGCCTCCGCGTCGACCATGACGAAACTGTCACCGCCATAGGCGGTATCCACCGTCAGGGTCCCAAGCCCCTCCACCTCGAGCGGCACCGACATTTTGCCGGCAAAGCTTGCCACGTTCCGGACAAAGATCCGCTCTGCCTTGCCATTGCGGCACTCGGCCCGGACCCGGACCAGACCGCCCGGCGCCTCCAGCACCATGTCCGTGACCGGCTCGTTCATGGGAACGATACCGCTGTCGAGCAGCACCGTCGCCACGCAGATCGAGTTGGACCCGGACATGGGCGGCGTGTCCTCCGGTTCCATGATGATGAAAGCCGCGTCCGCGTCGGGATGTTTCGGCGGCACCAGCAGATTGACATGCCGGAACACGCCGCCGCGCGGTTCGTTGAGCATAAAGTTGCGCAAGGTCCCGTCGCTGGCGATGAAGCTGCGCTGATCCCAGAGCGTGTCTCCGGGCGGCGGCGCGACCCCGCCGACGATGACATCGCCGACCTCGCCTTCCGCATGGCAGGAAATCACGTGAACGGTCTTGCTGCTGCGCATGATGCTCTCTCAGGAATACCGGGCGACCGGGTCGCCCAATGCGTCGAGGATAGGCGTTATGCCGAGGCCCGGACGCTCGGAAGCGGTCATCCGGCCATTAATCCGTTTTGGCGCGCCCTCGGCAATATCGACGGTGCCGTAGCTGTTGAAATCTGTCGCCGAGAACGTGAATTCGGCCGGCGTCGACCGGGCCAGATGGGCAATCGCCGCGGTGGTGATGTCACCTCCCCAGGTATCCTCGATGGTCATGGGAAGGCCGTGGGCGACGCACAGGTCGCGCATCAGCCTGGCCGCGGTCAGCCCGCCGACCTTGGAGATCTTGAGGTTGATGCAATCCATCGCATCTTCCGCGATGCCGCGCACCAGCGTGTTCGGTCCGTCGATCACTTCGTCCAGGATGAACGGCAGGCCGGTGCGGCGGCGGATGGAAACACTCTCCTCATAGGTGAGGCAGGGCTGCTCGATATAGACGTCCAGATCGGAAACGGCGCCGACCACCCGGGCCGCCTCGTGCCGGGTCCAGCCGGTGTTGGCGTCCGCGACCAGGAGGTCCGAGGCTTTCAGAACGGACCGTGTCGCGCGAATGCGCTCGATATCGTCATTGGCATCCCCGCCGACCTTGAGCTGGAACTTGGTGTAGCCCTCTGCGGCATAGCCTTCGATCTTCTTCGCCATGACCTCCGGGTCTTCCTGGCTGATCGCCCGGTAGAGCACCACATCGTCCTGGGCCGCGCCGCCGAGGAGAACATAGACCGGCAGTGACGTGGCCTTGCCGAGCAGATCCCAGCAGGCAATGTCGATCGGCGCCTTGGCATAAGGATGACCGCGCAAGGCCGCGCCCATCACCCGGTTGATCTCACCGATGTTCAGCGGATCCATGCCGATCAGATGGGGCGCCAGTTCCTGCAGCCCGGCGCGCACGCCGAGCGCGAAACTGGGTAGATAGGCGGATCCCAGCGGACAGCATTCCGCATACCCTTTCAGACCCTCATCCGTCTCGATCTCGACAACGGTGCTGTCGAACACCTCGACGAAGTTTCCGTTGGACCAGCTGTAGCGCCCTTCCTTGAGTGGAAGGTCGACCTGATAGACATTGATGGCCGAGATTTTCATGAAAGTTCTCCTTGAAAGCTGCCTTGGAAACGGCGCGCTGAAAAAGCGCTGATATCGATGGGGGGCGGTGTTTCGCCGGAAAGGCTGGCCACCAGTTCCGCGGTTCCGGCGGATTGGGTCAGCCCCAGATGGCCATGGCCGAAGGCGTAGAGGATCCGGCGATCCCGCGGTGAGCGGTCGATGACGGGAAGGCTGTCCGGCAGAGACGGGCGGAACCCCATCCACCTGGTGCCGTTTTCCGTCTTCAGCTCGGGAAGAAAGCTTCGCGCTTTCTGAAGCAGGATGTCGGCACGTTTGTAGTTGGGCGGCAGGTCGAGCCCGCCCAGTTCGACCGCGCCGCCGACCCTGATGCCGCCGTTGATCTTCGTCACCACGAAACCGTGCCCTGAAAAGGTCAGATGCGTGCGCAGGTCCAGGGCGCCTTCGGGCAGCGTTGTATTGTAGCCGCGCTCTGTTTCCAGGGGGATCCGGTCGCCCAGCGTCCGGGCAAGACGGTGGGACCAAGCCCCTGCGGCAACCACGACATTGCGAGCCAGCATGGTGCCGGCCGAAGTTTCAATCCCGACACCGGCCTCGCCCGGCGTCAATACTCTTGCGGCACAATCGGCCATCCGGCCGCCGCGTTCCAGGAACACGGACCGGAGCTGCCCCAGCCAGCGGGCCGGATCACAGGTATTGACCCAGTCGTGCGTGAACCCGGCATGGGTGAAGCGGTGATCCAGACCAGGCTGGATTTCGGCGATGGCTTCGGGACTTTCGAGAAGGTCGAAGCGTATCGCGTGATCGCGCCGCAAGGCCCAGCCGGCAAGACTGGCGCGGTATTCATGTGCGCCCTCATAGAGTTGAAGCTGGCCCTCGGGCTGGATCAGGCCGGCGCCTCCGACATCGGCAACCTGCCGGTCCAGGGCCGCGCGCGACAGCTTCATCAAGGCGGCCTGCGCGGTCAGGGAGGCCTTGAAGCGGTCCGGCCGGCTGGCCCGCCAGAAGCGCAACATCCAGGGTGCGATCCGGATGGCATAGCCCGGCGGGATCGACAGGGGGCCCAGCGGATCGAGCAGCCATTTCGGCGCGCGGCGCATGATCCCCGGCGTCGCCAGCGGAACGATATCGGCAAAGGCAAAGGCGCCGGCATTCATGTCCGATGTCCGCGCGGTCTCCCGTTCACGGTCCAGCACCATGACCTGCCGGCCCCGCGCCTGAAGGGCGAGCGCGCTGCTAAGGCCGATGATCCCGGCGCCGATCACAACACTGTCGTGGACCTGTGTGTCCGTCATGAATGATCAAACCTGCAAAAATGCGCGGGACGGCGGCCCCGCAAACCGGCTGACATCTCGTCCTCGATTACGAGGATGTGTCCTGAAGGCGGATGCCCGCGCGATAGGGATCGGCGGCGTCGAACATCAAGGTGGCGCGCGATGTCACGAAGGCCTGACCGGTGATTGTGGGGATGACGCCGCCGCCCGGACCGGGCTGGTAACTGATCCTGTAGGTGCTGCCGATCACGCTCTCCTGAACGTAGTCCTGGCCCGGCGCCAGCTTTCCGTCCGCCGCCAGGCAGGCCAGTTTCGCCGAACAGCCCGTGCCGCAGGGCGAGCGGTCGTAGGCGCCTCCCGGACACAGCACGAAATTGCGGCTGTCGGCCTCCGGATTTTCAGCCGGTCCGAACAGCTCGATATGGTCGATCCAGGCACCGTCCCTGCCCGTCACGTTCGCCGTCTCCAGTGCCGTGCGTATGGCAAGCGTCAGGTCGGTCAGCGGGCGGATATTGGCTCCGCTCAGCGCGACCGGGCTTTTTCCGACCAGGAAAAACCAGTTGCCGCCCCAGGCGACGTCGCCGGTCACCGGCCCGACCCCGTCGACCTCGACGGTGACGTCCTTGAGGTGCCGGTCGCTCTCGACATTGACCACCGACACCGTGTTGGCATCCAGAAGATCGATCCCGACCCTGCCCACCGGCGTGTCGAGACCGTGCCGGCCCGGCCCGATCCGTCCCAGATGGGCCAGCGTGACCCCGAGGCCGATGGTGGCATGGCCGCACATGCCCAGGTTCCGAAGGTTGTTGAAGAAAATCACCCCGGCCGCACACCCGGGATCGTCCGGCGGTACCAGCAGCGCCCCGATGATCGCGTCGTGTCCGCGCGGCTCAAGCACCACGGACGCACAGAAATCGAGATGCTCCGCCTGCAGCCGCGCCGCCCGCTCGGCCAGCGTGCCCGATCCAAGGTCGGGACCGCCGTCAAGCACGACCCGGGTCGGTTCACCGGCCGTATGACTGTCGATTACGCGCATTCGCCGATCACGCCTCCCTGCTTCGACCAGTCCGCATACCAGGCCTTGAACAGGCTGTACTGAGCCTCGACATAGTTGCGTTGCGCATCGCTCAGCGCGTCGGTCTCGTTGAAATGCAGGCGGTATTCGTCTTCCCCGTTCAGCACCATCAGGTGCTTGTAGTAAAGCACGAGATCCGGGCCCTCGTCGAAGCTGGAAAGCACACCGAGCGCCTCTTCCAGTTCCTTGGCTCTCAGGCGCGCTTCCGCGTGGCCTTCCGCCGCCTTCCTGCACAGTGCCACCAGATGCAGCACTTCCCTGGGCAGGGCATTGCCGATGCCGGTGATCGCACCCGTCGTGCCGCAATTGACGTAGCCGTGATAGACGGCGGTGTCGACGCCGACCATCAGGGTCACCTGGTCGTCCTGGGATGTTATGTTTTCCGCGGCATAACGCAGATCGTCGAAGCCGCCGAATTCCTTGAAGCCGATCAGGTTCGAAAACTCCGCGCGCAGGTCGAAGAACAGGTCTGCGCGGGTGGCGAAACCGTAATAGGGGCTGTTGTAGATCACCGCGGGCAGGCTCGGCGCGGCCTTGAGGATGGCGCTGAAATGATGCCTCTGCGCGATCACCGAACTGCCGCGCGACAGCACCCGCGGAATCACCATCAGCCCGTGCGCGCCGACCCTTTCGGCATGCGCCGAAAGGGCGACGGCGGCCTTCGTGTTGACGGCGCCAGTGCCCACGACCACCGGCACACCGGCCCGGACCAGACGCTCGACGCCTTCCATGCGCTCGCCGTCCGTCAGAAGCGGCCAGTCACCCATGGACCCGCAATAGACGACCGCGGACATGCCCGCATCGATCAGTTCCCTGCCCTTCTTCACGAGAGCATCGAAATCCGGCGAGCGGTCGGCCTTGCACGGGGTCATCAGGGCAGGCATCGTGCCGGAAAAGATATTGGACGTCATTGTCTACTCCTTGAAGGGTCGGGCCCGCCGCCACGGATTGCGCGTGGCGGACATGAGCCCCTGGGTCGGCGGATGGCCAATCGGAATCCTGCGGATCTCCAACAGTTCATCTGCCTGTTAAGTGTTCGGTCAACCGCCTGTGCTCACGCGCCTGCAGGATGCTCCGGGCCGACGGCCGATTATCGCGGCGGATCAGCGGACGTTTGCAAGAAACTTGCGGGTGTTTTCAGAGACCGGCTGACCGAAGATCTGATCCGGCGGACCGATCTCTTCCATCACACCGGACTGGAAGAACGCGACCCGGTCGGAGACGTCGCGGGCAAAGCCCATTTCGTGCGTGACGCAGATCATGGTCATGCCCTCGTCGGCCAGCAACCGCATGGTGTCGAGCACTTCGCCGACGAGTTCCGGATCGAGCGCCGAAGTTGCCTCGTCGAACAGCATGTAGGTCGGCTCCATGGCAAGCGCCCGGGCAATCGCGAGGCGTTGTTGCTGTCCGCCGGACAGGGCATTGGGAAAGACGTTGAGCTTGTCTTCCAGCCCGACATGTTTCAGTTGTTTTTCCGCAATCTGCAACGCCTCGGCTTTTGACTTGCCCTTGACGATCCGGGGAGACAGCGCGACGTTTTCAAGCGCTGTCAGATGCGGAAAGCTGTTCCATTGCTGAAACACCATGCCGAGTTTCTGGCGCAGCTTGTTGATGTCGGTGCCCTTGGCGTGGACATCGGTGCCGTCGACGATCACGGAGCCTTTGTCGATCGGCTCCAGAGCGTTGATGCAATAGAGCAGCGTCGACTTGCCGGAGCCCGACGCGCCGATGACGGAAAGCACCTCGCCCTTCTGAACGTCCAGATCGATGCCCTTGAGCACTTGCAGGGAACCGAAATATTTCTCAAGGCCGCGTATCTCGATCATTGAGCCCACCTCTTTTCAAGTTTTGCGGCAAAGCGCGAGATCGGGAAGGACAGCGCGAAATAGAACGCGCCGGCAATGGAGAGGATCAGGAACGGGTCCTGGGTCCTAGTGATCAGGATCTGGCTGGCTTTCAGCAGTTCGACATACCCAAGCACGGATACCAGGGCGCTGTCCTTCATGACGCCGAGCGCGACCCCGACCCAGGCCGGAAACACCGCCCGCCCGCCGATGGGAAGCACGACATAACGCATGTCCTGCCAGTAGCTCATTCCCAGTGACCGGGCCGCCCGGCGCATCGGCTGCCCGACAGCCTCGATCCCGCCGCGGGCGACACTGGCGACAAGGGCGGCGGTGTAGATCGTCAGGATCACCACACCCGATCCGAACGGATCCAGGTTGAGACCGGCGATCGGGGCGAAATTGTAAAACAGCACCAGTTGAATGATCAGCGGCACGGAGCGGAAGACATCGAGCACCGGGGCCAGCAGGACAGTCGCCCAGACCCGGCCCTCGTAAAGCAGCCAGCCGAACACCGCGCCGAGCACCGTGCCGATGGAAATCGACAGGGCGGAGATCCACATGGTTCTGAGGGCGGCTTCTCCCAGAAACCACAGATCGTTGATGTTGAAGCCGGAAAAGAAGTTGAGTGTCTGGTTCATACCGGTCTCCTCAGTATCGGAACAGGCGCATGGCCAGAAGCCGGGAAGCAAGGAGAATGAACTTCACGATCACATAATAGATCACGGCGGTCATGGCGAAATATTCAAAGATCCGAAAGGTACGACTGGCGAAAAACTGGGTCTCGCCCGAGAGCTCGCGGAAACCGACCAGCATGCCGAGCGACGACATCAGCACCGCCCAGACAAGCTGATTGGTGAGCGGGTGATAGACGATCCGGAACACCTGCGGAATGATGATGCGCGTATAGGCCTGAAACGCAGTCATGCCGAGTGAGCGCGCCGCACGCAGCTGGGTATCGGGCACCGCCTGAAACCCGCCGCGGAAATTTTCCGCAAGATAGCCGGCGCAATTGAAACTGAGGCCCGCGAGCACGATCGCGAACGGTGTCAGGTGCAGGCCGAAGGCCCCCAGACCGAAGCCGAAGAAAAACAGCTGGAACAGGGCCGGCGTGTTGCGCGCCAGCTCCACCCAGGCCGTCGCAAGCCAGTAGAGCGGCCCCTTCAGCTTCATCCGGATCAGCGCCAGGCACAAGCCGATGACGATACCGAGGACCATCGCAAGCGTGGCGACCTGAAGTGTCAGGAGCCCCGCTTCCAGCAGGTCCGGCAGGTTTTTCAGGACCGGCCGCCAGTGGAAATTATAGTCGAACATTGATCTACCGATAGCTCCGGCTGGATCCTCCGGATCAGGGCAAGGCGGCGTGTTCGCATGGCAGGGCGTGACACCTTCCCTCGACGAGAGGGATGGGTGAGGAGAGTTCCCCGGCGTATCTGCCAGATCCGCCCCCTCACCCGCTGTTTCACGCCGGCCGCTCACCGGGAGTGAGACGGCCTCGGGTCAAAGACGCCATTCGAACACGCGCACAGCCCGTTTCCAGACGGAACGCTTCAGGTCCGCGACTTAGTACATCACACCCGGAATGCGCAGTTCGGGAGCTTCGCCGCCGACATATTTGCCCCACAGCTCCTGGTACCGGCCGGATCGCGCCTGATGGGTGACGAACAGGTTGAGGAAATTCAGCCAGGTCACGTCTTCGCGTTTGCCGACAACGGACGTGTAATCCGTGGTCCAGGGCATGCGCGGGCCGGCGTCGATGGTGTCATACTGATCGGCAATCGGCTTGACTGCCGTGTTTGTGGTGATACCGATATCGGCCTTGCCCTGGGCCACGGCCAGGAACACTTCATTTTCGGACTGGTAGCCCTGGTAGAGATCCTCCTCGCCCCATTCGGCGGCGATCTTCAGCCATTCCTGTTCCGGCACGGTGCCGATGGCCGCCGCGACACGCTTGCCGCGGATGTCTTCGAACGTCTTGATACCACTATCGGAATTGACCACGCCCTGGGCATAGTAGATTGCGTAGGGAATGCTGAAGCCGACCGTCCGTGCGCGTGCAAGACTGTCGGACGTTGCACCGAAGACCACGTCGGCGCGCCCGGTGACGATCACCGGCAGGCGTTCAGCCCAGGTCAGCGGCAGAATGACCGGTTCGACTTCCAGGGCAGCCGCAAGGTCGTTGCAATAGTCAACGTCATAACCGGCAGGTTCGTTGTTTTCGTCCCGGTAGCCGATCGGCGGAAAATCGAGCACCACGCCGCAGCGCAGTTCACCCCGGTCGACAACATCGTCGAGCGTGTCGGCTGTTGCCGGAACCGCTGTGGCGATCGACACGGCGGCCGCGGCCAGAAATTTCTTGAACATGAGTTCCCCTCTTCCTTTTTTCGAAGATTTTTGGTCCCCGGACCTCTTCCGACCCGGGCCTGATTTTGCATGTCAAACTCCGGTCGTATCCTGACCGGTTGCGAAGCGTGCCCGGCGCCGGGGCGTCCTCCTTCCCCGGAAAATCGTCTGGCCCGATATTGATAAACCAGATTGGATCCAATATTCAATATGAAATATTCAAAATGAATTTCACTTCAAAGCAATGCGACCTTCCCCTAAAAGAAGGCCTCAGGGAGAAACGGCTTATGAAACTGAAATCGATGGATATTTCCGCGACCGCCTCGGCGTCTTCGATTGTCTTCGACGCGCTCCGGAAAGCCATTATCGAGGGCCAGATCGAGGAAGGCGAACCGCTCCGCCAGGACGAAATCGCCCGTCTGTTCAACACCAGCCGGATTCCGGTACGCGAGGCGATCTCGCGCCTCGAGGAACAGGGCCTTGTCAGGACCCGGCGCTACAAGGGCGCCGTGGTCGCCGGGCTGTCGGCGAAGGAGACCGCGGAGATCTTCGACCTGAGGGCCCTGGTCGAGCCGGAAATCATCCGGGATGCGGTGCCGCGCATGTCGCGGCAGCTGCTGGCCGGGGCACGCGACAAATGCGCGGCCTTTTCCGCGGCCACGGATCCGATGGCCTATGGCGATCTCAACCGCGCCTTTCACGAAACGCTGTACAGCGCGAGCGACCTGAAGTTCTTCCAGGAGATCGCCGACAATGCCATCGACCGCGTCGAACGCCAGGTCCGCGCACAGCTCGTCATGTCCGACGGCATGGACCGTGCCGGCCGCGAGCACTTCGCCATTCTGGAAGCCTGCGAAATCGGTGACGCGGACCTCGCCTCGACGCTGACCCGCGAACACATCCGGGGCGCGAAGGAGTCCTTGCTGAAGCATTTGCCGGACCTGCCGACCGAAACGTGATCGCCGAAACTTCGCCGGCTCCGGCAGACCCTGATTGAACTCCTTGGCCCTCGGGACGTTTTCCCGACGGAAGCGAACCAAGGAGGTCACCCAGGTGAACATTGCATCAAATCGCTCCGGCCCGTCCCGCGCCGCGCTCAAATCCGCCTTGATGGCGGCTGTCGTCCTGACTGCGACACCAGGTGTCGCCGCTCAGGAGCATGAAGACTGCATCGTCCGGCCGCGTCAGGATCACGGTGACAGTCGGTCTTCGGAAAACATGGAGACACAACCTCTGTCCGACTGCAAAGGCGTTCTAAGGCCCGAACCGGTCGGTGACGGAGAGCTTGTCGAACCGGCGCCGCAAGCAGGGCAAACACCCGTGATCGAACCTGACGAGGTGCCGGAGCAGCCGCTCCGGGACTGACGGCAACCGCATAAAAAAAAGAGGCCGGTTCGGGGAACGCGAACCGGCCTTGCAGTGGGAGTCGGGACAGAATTTTCAGGCATTCGCCTTCAGGTGATCCTTGCGGCGATGCTCTTGGTCTTGCAGTAGCTCTTCAGGCCTTCAAGGCCCTTCTCCCTGCCGAAGCCGGATTTCTTGTTGCCGCCGAACGGCACTTCGACCCCGCCCGCGAAATATTCGTTGATATAGATCTGGCCGGCATCGATCCGCCGCGCGAGCTGATGGGCCCGGGCGAAATTCGACGTGTAGATGCCGGCGACCAGTCCGTACTGGCAGTCATTGGCCAGTTCCAGCGCATGGTCGGCATCATCGGCCACCTGGACGGTCAGCACCGGCCCGAAGATTTCATCCTGAGCCAGCTCATCGTCGGCGGCAACCGCATCGACGATGGTCGGCTCGAAGAACCAGCCCTTGCCCGTCGCCGGATCGTGGGTCACCGACCCGCCCGCAATGATGTTCGCACCGCGCTCCCGTGCCCGGTCGATGAAGCCGGCGACCTTGGCCAGATGGCCGGCGGAATTGATCGGGCCGACATCCGGTTTTTCAAGACCGTGCCCCAGTATCAGGGCATTCACCCGCGCTGCCAGATCTTCGACAAACTGCTCATGGATGCTCTTTTCGATCACGAGGCGCGAGCCTGCCGAACAGATCTGGCCGGCATTTTCGTAGATTGCCCCGAGCACGCCGGTCAGGGCTTGCTCCCGGTCGCAGTCGGCCAGCACCACCACAGGCGACTTGCCGCCGAGTTCCAGCACCACGCGGGTGATCTCTTCGGCCGCCGTTTTCATCACGGTCCGGCCGGTCTGAATCGACCCGGTGAAGGTGATGTGATCGACATCCGTGTGCGCGGTCAGCGGCGCCCCTGTTTCCCGGCCGGTTCCGGTCACCACGTTGCAGACACCATCCGGCAGACCGGCATCGCTCAGGATCCTGGCCAGCAGCAGCGCGGTGAACGGGGTCTGTTCCGCCGGCTTGGCCACCACGGTGCAGCCGGCTGCCAGCGCCGGAGCGAAGCCGCGCGCCGCCGTCGAGATCGGAAAGTTCCACGGGATGATATGCGCCGTGACCCCGACCGGCTCGTGAATGGTGTAACCGATATGATCCGGCCCGAGCGGAAAGCTGTCGCCCTGCAGCTTGTCGCAGGCGCCCGCGTAATACTCGAAGGTCCGCGCCGCGCCGCGCACGTCGCCAAGCGCCTCCTGCAGTGGCTTGCCGCTGTCGAGGGTCTCGGTGACGGCCAGTAGATCGAGATTGTCCAGGATCAGTGCCGACGCTTTCTGAAGGATCCGCGCCCGCTCCACAGGTGCAGTGTCCCGCCAGACGGTCTCGAACGCCGCGCGCGACGACATCACGGCCTGGTCAACGTCTTCCGCCGTGCCTGCGGTGAACCGGGCGAAAGCCATGCTCCTGCCCGGGTCGAAACTTTCCAGGGTCCGGTTGTGCGACGGCTGCGCGAACGCACCGTCGATGAAATGACCGAGTGGCAGCGCCTTGAGCGTGCCGGTCTCGGCGTATTCTTTCAAAAGGTCGATTGCTGAAGACATGCTCAGCCCTCCCTGGAACTGATCTTGTAGGCGGATTTCGCCAGCCAGTCCGGGTTGATATCGACCCCCCAGCCGGGCGCGTCTGTGACTGTCACCTGGCCGTCAGTGACGTCGTAGGGCGAGGCCCTGAAAAGCCCGTACTGCCACGGATAGTAGTCTTCCTGCTCGATCGAGAATTCCAGGTACTTGCCGGCATTCGGAATGGCCCGCAGCAGATGCATGGTGAACAGGGTCACCAGTGACAGATTGGCCGCATGCGGCGTGCAGGGAAGGCCGGCTTCATGGGCCATCCGCGCCACTTTCATGGTGCGCACCATGCCCCCCAGATAACACACGTCCGGCTGGATCACGTCGACGACACGCTGATCGATCATGCGTTTCCAGTCGACCAGCGAACAGTCCTGCTCACCGCCGGTGACGTCGATCTCCAGCGCGTCGGTCACCTCTTTGGTCTGGTCGTAATGCCAGTACGGGCAGGGCTCCTCATAGTGGGAAATGCCGTGATCCTGCAGGACCTTGCCGACCTCGATGGCCTTTGCCGGCGAATAGCAGGAATTGGCGTCCACGAGCAGCGCCGTGTCGTCACCGAACGCCTTGCGCATCGTCGGCACGATTTCCTCCGTCCGCCCGGGCCATTCGTCCTGATCACGGCCGCATTCGGCCCCGATCCGGAACTTGAAAGCGTCGAAGCCGAAGAGGTCCTGCTGCCTTTTCAGCCGCTCCGCCTCGTCCTTCGGTGTGATGTCGCGTTTCATGGATGAGCCGTAGGCCCGGATCTTCCCGGGCGCGCCGCCGAGCAATTCGCAGACCGGCTTGCCTTCCAGTTTGCCGCGCAGGTCGAACAGCGCCGTATCCAGCCCGCCCATGGCCCGGCGCAGATAGGCCCCGGGGAACTTGTGCTCGCGGTCCGGTATGATGTCCATCAGGTGGTCGATGTCGAAGGCATCCTGGCCGAGCGCATAGGGCGCCACCTGCCGGTGCACAACTTCCGCAGTAATATCCGCAAAATAGGGTGCCACCTGCCCCCAGCCCGTTGCACCGCTGTCCGACGTGACCCGGACAAAACAGACAAATTCATCGGTAAACGTTTCAATTGATTGGATTTTCATCTTTTTTCCACGGACCCTGGTCGCGGCCCGTCCCGGCGGGTTTGTGATTGGCTAAAGGTCAACCTACCTGGAATTGGACTTGATATAAGATCCGTTTTGAGCAAACTCTCATACCAATTGGACCGGGAGCCAATTGGAACAGGAGCCTGAATGAAGCGCCATGCCGGTGCGGTGCTGTCCTCGATCAAGATCGACAAGACCGCCGACAGGAAGATAGCCATCCAGCTCTACATGGCCTTGCGCGACCTGCTTCTGACCGGAGCACTGACGCCCGGCGACCGGCTGCCGGCGACCCGCACGCTGGCGCAGGAGATCGGCGTGTCGCGGACCACCGTCATCGACGCCGTCGACCGGTTGATATCCGAAGGCCTTCTGGAAGCCAGGGTCGGCGCGGGCACCTATGTCGGCAAAGCCCTCAATGCCCGCCTGGCGCCAAAACCCCTGCGGGAGGCGAGCGATGTCGCTGCCGTCGTGCCGCGCCTGTCCCACGCCGCCCGCCACGCGATCCCCGATCTGGCGCCGCGCACGCGGCTGCCGCACAGGTCCGAGGCCTTCGTCACCGCGCTGCCGGCGCTCGACGCCTTTCCCATGGCCCAGTGGGCAAAGCTGTCCGCCCGCCACTGGCGCAAGGACCGCGACCACATCACCGGCTATGGCGAACCCTTCGGCTATATGCCGCTCCGCCGGGCGATCGCCCGCCAGCTCAATGCCTCGCGCGGCATCCGCTGCAACCCGGAGCAGATTTTCATCACAAACGGCGCCCAGCGCGCTTTCTCCCTGGTGGGCGGCATGCTGGTCAATCCCGGCGAACCGATCTGGTTCGAAAACCCCGGTGCGATCGGCGCCCGCAATGCCTTTGTCGCGGTCGGCGCCAATCCGGTCTCCGTCGCCGTGGACGAGGAAGGACTCTCGGTGGAGGACGGTCTTGCCAAGGCCCCCCATTTCCGTCTGGCCTTCGTCACCCCGTCGCACCAGCAGCCCCTCGGCCATGTCATGAGCCTGCCGCGTCGGCTGGCGCTCCTGAAAGCCGCCAACGACGCCGACGCGCTCATCGTGGAGGACGACTACGACGGCGAATTCTATTACGGCGACCAGCCGCCCCCGACCCTGAAAAGCATCGATACCCACGGGCGGGTCATCTATGTCGGCACATTCTCGAAATCCCTGTTCCCTGCCCTCAGGCTCGGCTTCGTGCTGGTTCCGGAGGGCCTGATCGAGAGTTTCGAACAGGTCTGCCTGACCTGGCTCAGCGGGGTTCCGACGGTCACACAGGCCATTGTCGCCGAGTTCATGGACGAGGGCATGTTTGCGACCCACATCCGCACCATGCGCCAACTCTACAAGCATCGCCACGATACCCTGATGGCAGCGGCCGCCGGCCTTGCCGGCGATATCAACCTGCAGCCGACCAGCAGCGGCTTCCATGCAATCGGCCTGTTGTCCTCCCGCCTCGAAGAAGGCAAGATCGTCGAAGGGGCCGCGGCCCACGGTATTACGGCGGCACCACTGACCCGCTACGCCGTCGCCCCCATCTCCCAACGCGGCATCGTGCTAGGATTTGGCAGTTGCGCGCAGGATGAGATCAGGAAAGGCATCGATGTTTTGAAGACCATTCTGCCGGACTGCAGCGCGAGCTGACTCGCGACACGTTTAAATTGGACTGCTAAATTATCTGCAATGGATATATTTGGCAGGCCAATTCAGACCTAGGCTTTCAGGCGGTTTGTTTACTGTGTGTGTTCAGGAGGACGTTATGCATTTGAAAACAAAACTGGCCGGCCTAATGGCCGCGACCATGCTCGCAAGCGCAGGGACCGCCCAGGCGGAAACGCTGCGCTTGCTGACCTGGGGGTCCTACGCCCCCGACGCACTGGTTCAGAAATTCGAAGAAGAATATCCCGATATCGATGTTGAGGTCACCTTCTCCAACAACGAGGAAATGATCGCCAAGCTGCGGGCGACCGGCGGTGCCGGTTTCGACCTGGCACAGCCGAGCCACGACCGGATCTACGCGGCTCAACTGGAATATGACATCTACAAGCCGCTGGATCTTTCCAAGATCGATACCGGCGTGATGGAAGCCAAGCTGCTTGACGGCGTCAAGGCGAACACCACCATCGACGGCGGCGTCTATGCGGTGCCGCACCAGTGGGGCACGTCCGGCCTGATGGCCGACAAGACCAAGGCACCTGACCTGAAGAGCTGGGCGGATCTGTGCGACCCGGCCTACAAGGGCAAGACCTCCATGCGTCTGAAGCGCACGATCCTGCTCGGCACCGCCTACGCAATGGGCGAAGACCCGTTCGCGGCCTATGACGATCTGGAGAAATACCAGGGTATTCTCGACAAGGTCGCCGACAAGCTGATCGAGTGCAAGGCCAACATCAAGGCCTACTGGAAGGGCGGCGACGACCTGTCCGCCATGATGCTGTCGGGCGAAATCGTCGCTTCGGAAACCTGGGATTCCACAGCCTACAAGCTGTTCGACCAGAACCCGAACATCGTCTTCGTCCCGCCGGAGGAAGGCGCGCTTGCGTGGATCGATACCTTCGCGCTGCCGCGCAAGGCCAAGGCCGATGACGCCGCCTACAAGTGGATCAACTTCGTGCTGCGTCCGGAAAACGTCACGATGATGTCGGCAAGCACCGGTGCCATTGCCGCCGTCAAGGGCGGCAAGGACCTGCTGCCGAAAGACAAGAAAGCTGCCGTCAATGCCGCCTTCACCGATGCGGACATCGACAATCTGAAGTTCTTTGCCAACATTCCTCCCGGTGTCGAGGACATGGAAGGCAAGACACTGGAAAAGATCAAGGCAGCCACCGGCGGCTGATCCGGCGACACGCCGCCGGGGTCGCTTCGATCCCGGCGGCGCCTTGTCAAAAAAAACTGCAAAATCCTTCCGGGGGATGCCGCCTTTACGGCATCTCTCCAACTCACTGTCCCTTTCAGTTGGCGCGCATTCATGATTCAAGATACCCCGAGCTACGACCTGGAATGTCGCGACATCGCCAAGACATTCGGCACCTTCAAGGCCGTGAAGGGCGTATCATTCGAAATTCCGAGCGGCTCGTTTTTTTCCATTCTCGGGCCGTCCGGCTGCGGCAAGACCACGTTGATGCGCATGATCGCCGGCTTCGAGGAGCCCACCGGTGGCGACATCAGGATCAAGGGCAAGTCGGTGCTCGGCGTTCCGCCGAACCGGCGCAATGTCAAGATGGTGTTCCAGCACCTGGCGCTGTTCCCGATGATGAATGTCTTTGAAAACATCGCTTACGGCCTGCGCTGCGCCGGGTTCGGCAAGGCCGAAATCAGACGCAAGGTGCATGACGTCCTGGACCGGATCGCCCTGCCCGATGTTGCCGGGCGCGAAATCCACCAGTTGTCCGGCGGCCAGAAGCAGCGCATCGCCATTGCCCGCTGCATGGTGCTCGACCCGGACGTCCTGCTGCTCGACGAGCCTCTCGGCGCACTCGACCTGAAGCTACGTGAGGCGATGAAAATCGAATTGAAGCTGCTGCAGCACCAGTTCAACACCACCTTCATCTACATCACCCACGACCAGTCGGAAGCCCTGGTGATGTCGGACCATGTCGCCATCATGAATCAGGGCAAGTTCGAGCAGATCGGCGCGCCCCAGGAACTTTATCACCGTCCCGGAACCGCCTTTGTCGCCAGCTTCGTCGGCGACAGCAACCGCTGGTCCGGGACCGTCAAGGCCAGCGACGGCACCGGCGGCAAGGTGGAAACCGATCAGGGTCTGGCCATGAGTTTCAGCACAGCCGGCGGCCAGACAACCAGGGACGGCGACAAGGTCGACATATTCGTGCGTCCGGAGTTCATTCGAACGGTACGGGCCGCTGAAGCCGGCACCGCGCCGGCGGACGACAACAGCCTCGACGGTGTCGTCGACAGCCTGCTTTTCAATGGCGCCAACAGCCGCGTGCTGGTGCGCACGAACAGCGGTGAACTGGTTGAATCCGATGTGACGATCACCGGGGACAACGACCTGAAACCCGGCGAGGACGTCCGTCTGGTCTGGTCGTCGAAACAGGCCATGTGCTTCGCCCGCCAGGAGACTGCGTGATGCGCAGCAGGGACATCAAGAGGCTGTCGCTCATCCTTCTGTTCGCGCCCTTCGCCCTCTGGATCATCCTTCTGATCCTCTTGCCGCATATCGGCATGGTGCTGCTGTCGCTGAAGGAAAAGGTCGCCCCGCGCGTCTATGAATACAGCTTCGCCAACTACCTGGAATTCATCAACGAACCGATCTACTGGAACACGCTGCTCAGAACCGGCTCCATGTCGCTGCTGGTCACGGCCCTGGCGTTGCTGATCGGCTTCCCGATCGCCTATTACATCGCCAAGATTGCCGGCCCGCGCGCCCGGGGCGGCCTGTTCCTGCTCTGCCTCATTCCGCTGTGGGTCAGCGACCTGATCCGCTCCTTCGGCTGGATCCTGCTCCTGCGCGAAACCGGTATCATCTCGAAATTCCTGCTGTGGACCGGGCTGACCGGTCAGCCGATCGAATTTCTCTACAACGACGCCGCCGTCATCGTCGGTCTCGTCTACACCGTGATCCTGTTCATGATCGTGCCGCTGGTGTCCACGCTCGACGGCATGGACAATGCCATGATCGAGGCCGGTTACAATCTCGGCGGCAACAGTTTTACCGTGCTGCGGCGGATCATCATTCCCTATGCCATGCCGGGCATCGTCGCCGGCTGCATTGTCACCTTCATGCTGACGGCGGGGTCCTACCTGACGCCGATCCTGCTCGGCGGCAAGAATTCGAGCTGGTTCACGGAGCAGATCTACAACCAGTTCATCACCCGCTTCAACTGGGAGGGCGGCGCCGCCTTCGGCATGCTGCTGCTTGTGTTCACCTCCGCCGTCATCTGGCTCGGCCTCAGGCTCAGCGGCCAGACCCTCGCCAACACCGTCGCCAAGAGCTGAGGAGGCGAAGATGCAAAAGACCTCCCCCCTCCTGTTCGGCTACCGGCTCTATGTGGCCGCGTTCTTTGTCTTCCTGGCCGCGCCGCTGATTTCGGCCGGAGCCTTCGCCTTCAACGACAGCCTGTTCCCGGCCCTGCCCTGGCAGGGGTTCACGCTGGACTGGTTCTTTTCCGACACCGAACCGAAACTCGGCATGTTCCACGACCGGCGTCTGCTGCAGGGTCTCTACTATTCCTTCGTGATCGCGATCTTCGTGGCGTCCCTGTCCGTCCTGGTCGGCACCACCAACGCCTTCCTGTTCGTGCGCGGCGAGTTTCCGGCCAAGAATTTCTTCTACATCCTGATGGTGCTGCCTCTGGTGATCCCCGGCGTGATCCTCGGCATATCCATTCTGGTGCTCGCCAGCGACACGGCGAACTTCATGGAAGACCGCTACGGCCTGGACCTGGAATTCCTCAGGCCCGGTCTCCTGCTGGTGGTGCTGGGACAGTTTTCCTTCATCACCACGATCACCTCGCTGGTGATCACCGCACGGCTGAAGAAATTCGATGCCACCATGGAGGAAGCCGCCTTCAACCTCGGGGCAACCCGGGCCCGTGTTCTGCGCACGGTCACCCTGCCTTTCCTGCGTCCGGCCATGATCGCCGCCGGCATTGTCGGCTTTCTGGTTTCCTTCGAGAATTTCAACACCACGCTGTTTCTGGTTGGCTCGGAGGCACCGCTGACGATCACCATGTATGACCGCATGGCCAAGGTCGGTTCGACACCGGTTCTGAACGCGGTCTCCTTCGTTCTCATGGTCGGCTCCGGCCTGCTGGCGCTTCTGTCCATCCTTGTCCAGCGCGACAAGCCGGCGAACTAGATCGTAGGGGTAGGAGACACCATGACGGAGTTCGACTTTGTCATCGTCGGCGCCGGATCGGCCGGCGCCGTGCTCGCCGACCGTCTGTCAGAAGATGGCCGCTACACCGTCTGCCTGCTGGAAGCTGGCGGCTCGGACCTGAATGTCTGGATCTGGATGCCGATCGGCTACGGCAAGGCCTTCTACAATCGCAACATCAACTGGATGTACCGGACCGAGCCGGATCCCGGCCTCGGCAACCGCACGGGCTACTGGCCGCGTGGCAAGGTCCTGGGCGGTTCCAGTTCGATCAACGCGATGGTCTATATCCGTGGCCAGCATGCCGATTTCGACGACTGGAAAGCCCTTGGCAACACCGGCTGGGGCTGGCCGGACGTGCTGCCCTTTTTCAAGCGCTCCGAAACCAACGAGGCCGGCGCCTGCGACTACCGGGGCGGCGACGGCCCGCTGCATGTGTCCAGCATGACAGACAGTGCCCATCCCCTGTGCGCGCAGTTCCTGAAAGCCGGCGAACAGGCCGGCTTCCGCGTCAACCCGGATTTCAACGGCGCCGACCAGGAAGGTGTCGGATACTATCAGATCACCGCCAGGGATGGCTTGCGCATGTCGACCGCACGGGCCTATCTCGCCCGGTCGCGCAAGCGCGGCAACGTCAGCATCCGGACCCGTGCCCACACCACCCGGCTGATCCTGGAAGACGGCAGGGCCACAGGCGTGGTCTACAGCCGGGGCGGATCGGAAGAGACCGTTCGCGCCCGTCGGGAAGTGATCCTGAGCGCAGGCGCCGTCAACTCGCCGCAGATCCTGATGCTGTCGGGCATCGGCGACGGCACGGCCCTGAAGGCTAAGGGCATTGCTCCGGCCCTGCACGCGCCCGCCGTCGGCCGCAACCTGCAGGACCACCTCGGTCTCGACTATCTCTACCGTTCCAAGGTGCCGACCCTGAACCAGCAGCTTCATCCCTGGTGGGGCAAGCTGGCGCAAGGACTGCGCTACGCCCTGACCCGTGGCGGCCCGCTGTCGCTCAGCCTCAACCAGGCCGGCGGTTTCCTGAAGAGCAATCCGCGATGCGCGCGGCCGAACATGCAGATCTATTTTTCGCCGGTCAGCTACACAAGGGCGCCCGAAGGCCAGCGCCCCCTGATGAATCCGGATCCTTTTCCCGGCTTCCTGCTCGGCTTGCAGCCGACCCGCCCGACCAGCCGCGGACATGTCGGCCTGCGCTCTGCCGATCCGTTCGACACCCCGGAAATCCATCCCAATTCGCTCAGCACCGACCACGATCTCACCGAGATGATCGAGGGCTGCAGGCTGCTGCGCAAGATCGCGGCAAGTCCCGCGTTGCAGGCCGTCATCGAAGCGGAAATCGCGCCCGGCCCCTCTGTCCGGAGCGACGAGGACATGCTGGAAGACGTGCGCAGCCGCTGTTCAACGGTCTTTCATCCGGTCGGCACCTGCCGCATGGGTCCCGACCGTGCGGACAGCGTCGTCGATCCGAGGCTGAGGGTCCACGGTGTCGGCGGCCTGCGTGTCGTCGATGCCTCGATCTTTCCGACAGTGACCTCGGGCAACACCAACGCACCCGCGATCATGGTCGGGGAAAAGGGCGCCGACCTGATCCTTGAAGACACACGGGCCGCGTGAAGGAGAACCGATGTCACGAGAACTGTTCGCCGACGGGTTCAAGACGACCCCCTACTGGCAGGACACGGCGCCAAAGGTGCCCCTCGACGAGGTGCCCCTGCCCGAGGAGATCGACACACTGATCATCGGCGCCGGTTACACCGGCCTGAACGCGGCCCTGGAAACGGCGCGCGAAGGACTGGGCACCCTGGTGCTCGACGCCGAACAGCCCGGCTGGGGCTGCAGCCTGCGCAACGGCGGTCAGCTTTCGACCAGTCTCAAACCTTCCTTTGCCAAACTCACGCGCCGCTATGGCAAGGAGCTTGCCACCAGTCTGTGCGAGGAGGGCCAGGCCTCGCTCGACCACATGCATGCCCTGTCAAAGCAAGACGGCATCGACATGGGTCTGCGGGAAACCGGACGGTTCCACGGCGCCCACAAGCCCCGTCTCTACGACACGCTCGCCCGGGAATGCGCGGAAGGACATCCGGTCTGGAAAACGGACACCTTCATGGTTTCCAAAAGCGACATGGCATCGGAACTCGGTACGGACGCCTATCACGGCGGCATCGTCTATCCTCGTCACTGCAGCATCGACGTTTCCCGGTATCATCCGTCCCTGCTCCGCAAGGCCATCGGCGCCGGAGCGCTGGTGAAGGGTCTTTGCCGGGTTTTGCACATCGAGCGCCTGGCGACCGGCTTCCGGGTCCTGACCAGCGAAGGCTCGGTGAAGGCGGGCAAGGTGATCCTGGCCGCCAACGGCTACGCCGGGCCGCTGTCCCCCTGGCACCAGCGCCGGATCATCCCGATCGGGTCCTATGTCATTGCCACCGAGGAACTTCCGAAAGAGACCGTCGACCGGTTGTTTCCGACAGACCGGGTGCTCTCGGACACCCGCAAGCTGGTCTATTATTACCGCCTGTCCCCGGACCGCAAACGCATCCTCTTCGGCGGCCGGGTCTCCCTGAGTGAAACCGACCCCCGCAACAGCGCGCTGAAACTTCACCGGGACATGACAGCGCTCTTCCCGGAACTGGCGCGCGTCAGGATCAGCCATGCCTGGATGGGGTTTGTCGGCTACACATTCGATGCCCTCGCCCATGCCGGCGAGGACAACGGGCTCTATTTCGCCGGCGGCTATTGCGGCTCTGGCGTCGGCATGGCCAGCTATCTGGGCATGCGCATCGGCCGCAAGGCGGCCGGCCGCGAGAAAGCCCCGTCGGCCTTTGAACGCATCCCCTTCCCGACACGTCCGCTCTATTCGGGCAAGCCCTGGTTCCTTGCCCCCTCGGTGCTGGTCTACCGCCTGCGCGACCGCTTCGGTGTCTGAAGTCATCTGCAATCCATCCGGTCCCTTGGATGGCTCGAAATGACGACGGGGTGGCGGACCACGTCAATCAGGTTCGCAGACCGCCAAACGCGGTTTCCGGAGGGACTTGTGTCAATTTCAAAACACGCGCTCAAACAAGAATTATTGACCGCAATAAAACAAACAATTTTTCGACAAGAAAAATGCCCGCAAAAGGTTTGTTATCCAATTAGTTCAACCAAAAACGCCTTGCCGCCCTCTTGAAAGCGCCTGGTCGCGACATTGGCAGGACCCTGCTTTCTCGGGCAGCGCCAGTCACGGACGTCCGCCGGCATGCCCCACCAGCCTCCAGGCTTGCCGCAGCGAGCCGGGATGCCTCGATTGCACCCTGGCGGGCACCAGGGCTTCTGATGTATCGCTTCTGCGCTTCGCTTCTGTAATATCGCTCTCGAAATGATGGCATGAGAGCGACCTTCAGCGGCACATGGCGGCCGATCAGACAGGGCGAGTGAAACGTGGACGAAGCGGATCAGCAGGACGGATTGCGAATACTGCAGCTGGAAGGGCCGAGTCTGCGCGCAGAAGCGCTGAGCGCCGTTCAGCAGCAGGTTGTCACTTCGGTCCAGGTCCGCATCGATTTCCTGAGCGGCAAGGGAATTCTCTTCGGTTACGAGACACCAGACGGCAACCGTCCGAACACCAACGGAAACGCCGTTCACTTGTGGCCGGTGTCCGCGAACAGCGTGCCTTTCGGCGTGACATCTCAAATCGGCACGGAGATCCAGGGCGACACCCCCTCCGGCGATCAGTCGATCGAAAGCGGGATTTCCCTCGGCGCCTATGTCCTCGGATATGCGGCCGGCCCCGAAGATCCGGGCAACACCTGGTCGCCCTATGTCAACGTCGTTGCTTCCGCCTATATTCCAGCCGCGACCACCCGGGACACGGCAGCGGACAGGCGAACCAGCAGCATCCGAACCTGTTTCGTCGGCCAGAACACGCTGGCCTTCCACTATTCATTTCTTGCGGGTTTCAACCCTGAAGCCGCGAAATCCTGGGTGGGACTTTGGGAGGGCGAGGTCTCGCCCTACACCGCGCCACCTCGCTGGTTTTCACAGATCACCTTTACCAGTTCCTCAAGCGACGCTTACCTGGGCGGGCTCCAGCTTGCCGAGGGAACGACCTATACGCTCGCCCTGTTCTCCAGCGGCTTTTCCGAAAAAAAGGCTGAGCTGCAGTTGCAGCGGCTCGCCAGCATGGTGGTCTTTGAACGCACCGCGTAAGCAGGAACCAATTCCGCTCCGGCCTTCTCCACTCCCGCCTGAACAGAACCCCTCAAATTATTGAGTTACCTGTATAAATATAGATAATAAAACAGATATTCATAGATTCCGCTAAGTTAATATCAAAAAATACAAAACGCCATTCTTGCATGCGCAACTGATTAGTGTACTGTGATTAATTACAAGTTTTGCATCAGAAACTCCTCTCGCGCACGGCAAGGGAGTTTCCATTGTTTGAGCCGAGTGCCCGGACGAGCGGTTGCGCGCGCCGGTCAAGAAAATGATTTTTGGAGGAAAGAAAAATGCCGGAGTCCCCCGTAAGCAAGCTGTTTCAGGTACCTGCGCCACAGACAGTCCGTATCAACACGACTTTTCCGCCCACCGGCAAGGAGATCGGTGTCAAATACGACACGCCCAACGGCAACCAGCCCAACACTTTCAGCAACGCCTTGTGGATCTGGCAGACCGGAAACCAGGTCCCCTGGAATTCCGCGGGAGAGTCCACCCCCATTCCGGGCAACTCACCCAGCGGCGATCACGTATTCACAGGCGTCGACATCACGCAAAATTCCTATCTGATCGGTTATTCCGTCGGACCGAAGGGGGACTCCAACTGGTTTTACCCCAATGTCGTTGCCACGGTTTTCATTCCAGCACTTGGCGGTTCCCCGGCGACCTCGGAAGAGGAGCAGCAGGGTGACATCTTCAGCCCCAGCGTCAATATGTTCAGCTTCGGCGCGAATTACATATCGACGAAATACGACATGCTCGCCGGCTTCAACCCGGAAAAGGCAAGGACCTATGTCGGTATCTGGGAGGGGCAGACCGCTTCCTATTCGCAACTGCCGAAGTGGTATGGCCCGGCCACCGGTTCGAATTCGTCGGGCATCGTCTCGATCACCAATATCAAGGTCCTGCGCGGCACGACTTACACGATCGGCCTCTTCGCTTCAGGCTACGATTCAAACCCGTCGAACCTGAAGCAGACCGCGCTGGCTGCCACGAGCACCTTCACCGTCTGACAAGAGCCGCGACTGCGCGACCGGAGTGCTTGACTTTGCCTGTTCCGGGGATACCCCGGAGCACGGGAGAGTTTTGCCGGGATTTCACCTTGGGGAGGGGCATCCATGGCTTTTTTTACCCGCAAACCCGACGGATTTCCGTCCTACTACCTTGCGGACAATTCCGGATCCGTTGGCGCCGCGGCGTTCCTGCTGGGCAAGGACGCCAAGTCCGCCGACGCCACGCTGACCATTGATCAGGCGCTGAAAACCGCCTCGCTCGGCGGTATTTTCATTTTTTCGCCCAGTACGCTCGACATCGGAGATGCCGCCGCGCAGCAGGCCTTCGCGTTGGGGATCTGGTCCCTGGTCGCGCGCGCGCCGGCAAACCGCGGCATTGTCTGGATCAGCGACCCGAAGACCCTGACCGATCGGGATCTGGTGCCGTTCCTGGGCCTGGCGGACGACGGCAGCTCTCTTGCCTCCGGCCTCGTCAACGGCCTGGTCGTGTCGGCCATGTTGCTGTCGGTGGCGAACGGCATGAAAGTGTCGCTGGACGGCACCACCCTGAAACTTGCAGGCAGCAGCAGCAGCGGCATCGGTTTTTCCGGCGACGACGCCCCGGTCATGCGCGACGCGGCGGACGGCGAAATCGGCTTCGCCGGAACAGAGCGCGGCTGTATCAGCTTTCTCCCCTACATCCAGCGGCGGCCCTTGAACGACGAGTGGAACTGGGGCTTTCATTTCATCAGCAGGAACGACGCGTCGACGACAGGCATGTCCTCCGAATGGCTGCCGCTCGCCGGCATCGAGAACGGCAGCGACATGATCGGCTTTTCGGCCCGGTTCGACCTGGCCGACACGCTGAACACGATCGTGCCGCTCAATGGCACGGCATCGGACACACCCCGCTCCGGTCTCTGGTTCACAGGATCGAATATCGACAGGTCCCGCACGCTGCTGCGCTCTCACTACCGGACGGTCAGCGGGGACAAGGTGACCCTCTACCCGGTCGGCACGGACACGAGCGGACCGGGCCTTGCGACCGCAGGTTTCATCTTCTCGGTCGGCGAGCGTGTCTCAGAGACCACGGTCGATTTTCATGCCGGACCGTTCGGCGATTTCGTGATCGACACGCCGCCCGGACCGAACGGCACCACCGCCGAACTGCTGTGCGGCCTTTCCGGGGCCGAGTTTGTTTCGGTTCTGCCCGGACAATCGGCCGACACCGCCGCCCGCATGCGCTTTTTTCCCTACAAGCCCGCCTATACGGATGTCTTTCCGCCCATCGTCGCCTCGCCCACCGGGCCGCAGGCCGACACACTGACGCTGCTCACAAGCGAATACACCACATCGTGGGTGGCCATCATGCCGCCGGCCGCGGGTCAGGCGAGCTATGCGGCCCAGCCGGCCGGCGCCGCGCTCTTCGGCTACGATCCCTATGTCTGGGCGAAGCAAAAGGATGTCCTTGGCCACGTCGATCCGGGCCAGAAACTGCCCTCCGACGGCAGCATCGCCTTTCCGATGGTGCCCTATGCCGGCTTTCAGCCGTCGAGCCTGCCGACCGGGTTTGATGAAGACAAGAGCCGCGATTTCGAAAGCATGATCGTGGGGCCCACGCGCCGCGGGGAAATCGGCCCTCCGACCGGCGACGCGGTGCTGTCCGCAAGGGCACACGCTTCCGGCAAGGCCCATTTCAGCGGGCTTGCCGCATCCGGAGCCCGCGATGGCGAGACCCGGTTCACGACCCCTTCGGGACTGATCGCCACGATCGACACGGCAAGCGGCAGCGCGGACTGGCTTGAAATTCTGCTGGGCCAGATCACCACACCCGAGGCCAGCACGATGGCTTTCGAGAAGCCGACCGAAGCGCTCCAGGGTGCTTTCCAGACCAATGATCTGTTCCTGGTGGTCGCCAACGACAAGCATCTGGTGCGCGACGGGGGCAGCTTCGAGAACACGCTCAATATCGGAGGCTGGACGCTCGGCGCAAACATCGGCCAGTCGCCGCAATACGGCGATTACGCCAACGTGATGATCGTCAAGGGCAGGCGCGGCAGGCTCTACGATCCCGATCTTCCCAAGGATCAGAACCTGGTCGCCAACCCGTCCAAATGGACGTCGGCGGGTGTGTTCGCGGCACCGACAACGCTCCAGCGCAGCGACACGCCGGATTCCGCGCAGCTCATCAATCTGTCGCAATGGCTGCAGGATTATTTCGAAGACGCCCTGGCCCAGCCGGACAAGGAGAGTTTCAGGGCCTTCAATGACATCGCCCGGGACGAGAACTGGACCGGGGTTATCGTCCTGCGCGCCAAGATCGTCAGCCCGCCGTCGGACCTGGCCGGCATCTCCGCGGGCGTTCGCGATGTGGACCGCTACTATGCCCACCATTTCGCCATCCGGATCAGCCAGATCAGGAGCGATCCGAACGGCAGCGGCATTTCCATTGACGGGCAGAGTTCGGTCTATGGGCTGATCTACTACGAAGACAGCGCCTATGTGCCCCCCAAGACCGGTGAACCGGTACAGCCGGTCGTGCCGCAGCCCGCCGCGGATTACGATTTCATCACGCTGACGCTGAAGGTCCTCTTCGAGAACACTTCGGTCAAGACCTTCTCCAGTTATACCCAGCTCACCATGAACCGGTTGTTCGGCAGCCTGGTGACCGACATGGGCACAGGGGGCAATCCCTACAACTCCGTCGTCCTTGCCGGAACCTTCCAGGACAACAACGACAAGCCGACCTACGGCATGAAGACCGCCGGCGACTTCATCTACAACATGACAAACAACGTTCTGGAGAAAGTCGAGATCATCTCAGCCGAGATGCTGACGATCGCGCCCGGCCCGCCGAGCACCCAGATATGGTTCGCCCTGAACGGCTTTCTCGGCTTCCACGTGATGAAGACGATCGAAGGCGAGCCCGTCGACTATTATTCGTTCGGCGGCGAGACCGGCAAGGAACAGCCGCGCACGGGACTGAGCTTTTCCAAGCTCGGGCTCGACATGTCGTTCGATACACCGGATCCGGACGCACCGCCGGAAGTGGTCAGGAACCGGGTCATCGACTTCAACAGCTCGCAGATCGGGTTCAACATTCAGGCCAGCACGCCGCGTCCCGGCAGTTTGTTCGAAGCGTTCTCGCTGGACCTTGAAGGCCTGGTCAGCGGGCCGTCCGACGGCGACAGCCCGGCAGCGCTCGGCTATCTCGATGTGGTCACGAACGCCCGGATGGGCGGCCTCGGCAAGACCTGGAACGGCCTGAAGTTCCGCCTGAACCTGGGATCGGCGGGAGAGTTGGCGGGCAAACTGGGGCTGAACGCCTATCTCCTGCTGGCCTGGGCCCCCGACAGCACCGCGGGACCGGACGTCAACAACGTCATCAACTACCGCGCCACCACCGGGCTGCACATGCCGGGTACATCGAATGGCGCCCCCCTGATCAGCCTGCAGAATGTTCTGGCGATGTCCTACGGAACGATCCAGCTGCTGTACGAGGACAAGCCCGGCACCCTGCTGCACCCGGCAACCTTGCACCCTCTGGTCCCGCGAACCGCGCTTGCAGGGCCCGCCGACAAGCAGTTCATGCTGCTGCTGAACGAAATCGCCATCAAGTTCATGGGGCTCCTGAAACTGCCGCCCAATGGCAGCACCGCTTTCTACCTGTTCGGCGACGCCGATCCGGGTGCCAAAGACAAGACAGGGCTGGGCTGGTACGCGGCCTACAACAACGAGCCGAAGAAGCAGGACGACGCCGAAACCCGGGGGACGAAGCCATGAACGTGCAGCCGAAACCGGGATTTGGTGTCTTTGCCGACGGCCGTTCGCTCGCCGATCTGATCAAGGATTTCGCGGCTTCCGCCGAAGCAACCAACACCAACCTGTCAGCCGAGGGGCTGACGAAACTGAAGACGTGGATCGGCGACAGCAAGCTCCGCTATTTCGTCTACAACGCCAAGGGGTTTGGCAATCAGGCCAACACCGTGAACCTGATGAAGCGCCTGCTTCAGCTCGGTTTCACAAACAACATCGAACTGATCTACGACACCACCGGACACGAGGAAATGACGGTGCTGCAGAAGCTCGCCGTTCTGCTGCCCGGCCTCGATCCCGCCAACCCCCAGCCCTATGAGCTGGCTCCCGGGACCGTGATCACGTTTTTCCCCTACACCGAGAACGGTGAACGGAAGGTGACCGGTCTGGAAGGAGAGCTGCCGCTTTGTATCAACGGCGGTTCGGAGATGAAAAGAGAGGCCGCTCCGAACCTTGCCGACGTGTTCAAGGTCGATTTCTATCTCCAGGTCCAGCCCTACATGTGGGAGATCGTCAACCGGGTCGACAACCCGCGCAGCCTGCTGCTTGCCAAGGACGCGGATGAACCGATCGTGCTGCCGCAACAGGCAAGCCTGCAGGGGAAGCTTTATACCTACCGGGCCTTCGCCATGGCGCAACCAGCGGTGCCGAACTGGACCCAACTCCTCGAAATTCCTGAAAATCTGACCAACCGGAACAGCATTGCCGTCGCAAAGGTCCTCTCGGAAGCCGCTGTCGCGAAAAAGATCACCATGGCCCCGGCCTATGGTCTTTATGACAAGCCGTTCGGCAATCCGGTCACCGGAACCGCCACCAACATCGCCTTCCAGTACATTTCGGCAAATGCGCTCGCGCAATCGAGTGGCACGCTCGGCAAGGCCCCGGTCGTGATAGCGATTCTGAGCAATCTCCAAGAAACAACCTGGCAGAGAATTGCGTCCTACTACCCGCTCGCCGACCAGCCGCCGGTCAGGCCGGCCCCGCCGCCATCCAAAAGCAGCAGCGACAGCGACAGCAGCGGAGACGACGACTTCGGCTACGGGTACGAATCCGAAGAGGACGAATTCGACGAGACCCTCTTCAACGTCCAGTCCTGGTGTTATCTGAACGGCCTGGTCCGGCCGGATGCGGATACTGGCAAGGAAGGCCGCATCCATATCGCGCCGACCATGGAACCGGCCGAGCTTGAGAGACTGATCGCCACCCTGACGGATAAGGACGTTCTGGTCATCGGCGCCCCGCTGATGCCCCAGGATGCCTTCAACTATCTCTATTCGATCGCCGGCATCCCGTCCATGTTCGAAGGTCAGGGCACGGCCAATCTGGCTCTGAATCTGGGCAAACCGTTTTTCAAACTCAACACCAAGAAGGTCAAATCCTATCCGTCCGCCTTCGGCAACGGGTCGGATGACCGTGCCGCCGTGATCAGCGCCAGGGCGGCAGAACTGGAGTCCCTGACCTACGACAATATTCAACTGGGCTATTACGATTTCAAAACCGGCTCGAAGAAAGGCGATCTAGTCGTTGCACTGTCCGAAGTGATCGGCCAGATGACGCGAGGTGCCAAAGGCTTCAGCGAATACTTCGAGGAGATCGAACGGTTTTACGGTGCCAGCGCCAATGACAAGCTCCTGCAGGCACTGGTCTTCCTGGTAACAACCCAGGTGGAGGATGCCGGTGGGACACCTCACGCCTTGCGCCGGTTGGCCGTGGCGGCTCTGGAAGAGGGCGACACCCCGCTCGACAAACTCTACCAGCAGATCGAGAACGCGATCAGCAAGGGCGTTCTGTCGCTGATCCCGACGGTCATTCCGGACGGCCCCTTCGCCGAGTTTCTCACCGCAGTGATCGAGGGCAGCGATTTCAACATCGGTTCGCCGACCTCGCCCGTTCAGGTCACCTTCCCGGCTTCGCGCGACAAGATCACCGTGACCGGCCGGACACAGGACTTCCTGGGCATTCCGCTCAAGGCCACCGTCGTCTTCACGATGAACGAGAACGGCAAGGACATCGACGCCGCCTTCACGCTCTCGGTGGGGGAAGTCTCCCTGGCCGGCGTGCAGTGGTTCAAGCTGGACTGCCTGAAGGTCGACGCGACCATTCCGGGCAATGACAACCGGATGCACGGCACGATCTCGTCGAAGATCGAGATTGGCGGCAACCCGGTGTCGTTCGATCTGGCGTTCCCGAGTTCGGCTGACGGCAAGGTTGTCATTGATGGCGATTTTTCGGTCAATCCGCCTTCGCTCGACGACCTGTTCAAGCTGCTCGGCGGTCTGAATTTCATGACCACGCTGCCGCCGCAGATCTCTTCTGTGGCCAATATCGAACTAAGGAAGCTGAAATTCGGTTACGATTTCAAGGCCAGCCAGATCAACAGCTTTCAGCTGACGCTTGAAAACAACAAGCCCTGGCCGCTGTTCGGCAAGCTGGAACTGAGCAAGCTGGCCTTCGACATCGGCCTGATCGAGCCGACAGGCGCGCGACAGATCACCTGGAAGGCGTCGACGAATGTCGTGATCGGCTCTGCCGGTGGCAGCGTGGACGTCACCGTCAGCTACCCGAAACTGACCGTCACCGCGGGACTGAAAGACGGCGGCCCGCCCATTCCGGTCGGCGATCTCGTCACGTTTTTCCTGCCCGACAACTACACGATCAATCTGGCCGCCGTCGTCTCCAGCTTCGACATGACGGTCACGCCCGGCGAGAAGGGCGCGGCGACCATCTACAAGGTGAGCGGCGGGCTCACCATGGACGACGCGGTCTGGAAACTCAGCCTGGGCATTGCGAGCTTCGCGCTGACCAACGTCTTCCTGATCGTCGAGGGCCAACAGGGCGAGACCGAGAAGCAGACGGCGGTGACCGGCGCGCTGACAGCCAACACAAAACTGGATTTCAAGACCGACTCCGGCGCCGACCTGGCCGTTCCGTTCACCATCACCGCGGCCTATCGCGAAAAGGGCGTCTGGTTCTTCAGCGGCAAACAGGGCGACAAGCCGATCCGTGTCAAGCAGATCGTCCAGGCGTATCTCGGCGACAACTGGTGGGTCGACGGGCTGCCGAACCTGGATATCTCCGATCTGGCCTTCACCCTTCAGACACCCGAGAAGGGTGCCGATCCCTCGAAGGCGTCCTCCTACATGGTCGGCGGTTCCATCCGCGTCTGGAACACGCCCCTGGGCGACAGTTTCGAGACCGTCATCACCGGACGCTTCGGGCGCGGGCAGGTCGACCAGACGAAGCGGATGTTCGCGGCGATGGGCAGCCGGGCTCTGGTTCCTGTCCTGAACGACGCCGGCGCGATCGTCCCCCTGGCCGGGCCCGCGCGAAACACCGAACTGCTGGTCACCGATGACGGCAGCTACGGCATCGTGACCGCCGACATCACCTGGAACAACATCGAGCTGCAGCTCTATTACAACTACGCGCCGAACAAGCGTCTCTACGGGTTCTACTGGAAAATCCTGCACGGCGAAATCGACAGTTCGACCAACACGGCGACGATGACCTTCACGGATTCCACCACGCTGGGGTCGATGGTCGAGATATTCATTTCATGGCTGACGGGCTCGAAGTTCGGCCTCGGCGCGCCGTGGAACCTTTTGAACAAGATCAAGCTGTCCAATTTCAAGCTGATCTGGAACTTCACCGACAAGACCGTCCAGTTCGACATCGAGATCGGCCCGATCGATCTGATCTTCGCGCGGATCGACAGTTTCGGCATCAAGTACGAGCCCTCCGACAAGAGCGTGAACGTCACGCTCAAGGGCAGTTTTCCGTGGATGCAGTTCGTCTCCGCCGAGGAAGCAGGCGCCAACACCACCGATCAGCTTGGCTGGAATGCCGCCAATCCGAGCGAGACACCCGCGCCTCCCGGCGGCGGCAACAAATATCTGGACCTGCGCCTGCTCGCGGCGGGCCAGCATATCAAGGTCGCTGGCCTGCAGGCGGTGAAATCCGTTCCCGAGGCCATCAAGATCCTGGGCGAGTTGCCGGTCCCCAAGGACGGGGAATTGCCGCAGATAGGCTTCGATCCGACGAACAACTGGATGTTCGGCACCGATTTCGGCATCCTGAAAGTCGAGAGCGCCAATTCGAAAAGCGGCGAACTGACCGTCCTGGTGTCCGACGAGGGCGGCGCAAAATACACGTTCACCCTGCAGATCGTGTTCACCGATCCCACGCTCTACGCATTGAGGATCGCCCTGGACAAGGACGCCCCGGCGGCCAAGATCTTCGCCGGTCTCGACTTCCAGATCATGTACCGGAAGCTCAGCGAAGGCCTGGGCGTGTTCTCCGCCGAAATCGTGCTGCCCACGATCATGCGCCGCATCGACGTTGGCGCGGTGACGATCACGCTGCCGACCTTCGGGGTCGAGATCTATACCAACGGCGATTTCAAGTTCGATATCGGCTTCCCATGGAACGAGGATTTCTCGCGCTCGTTCTCGGTCGAGGCGATCATCCCGCCGGGAATTCCGGTCCTTGGATCGGGCGGATTCTACTTCGGCAAGCTGCCCGCGATCGCGGTCGACCAGTTGCCGAAGGCCACCAACGGTTTCTTCAACCCCAACATCGTCTTCGGCTTCGGCGCGCAGATGGGCCTCGGCAAGTCGATCGAATACGGGGTGCTCAAGGCCGGTTTCAGCATCACGGTCTTCGGCATCATCGAAGGCATCCTCGCCAAGTGGAACCCCTATGACAAGGTGTCGACCGGTGGCGGGGGCGGTGCTCTGGCGCTTTCCGGCGAATATTTCTTCTGGCTGCGCGGCACCTTCGGCGTCCTGGGCCACGTCTACGGATCCGTCGACTTCGTGGTGGTCAAGGCCTCCGTGGACATCCGGCTGAAGGTCTATGTCCAGGTCACGCTCGCCGCCTACGAACCGATCCCGGTGACCGTGTCGGCCGAGGTCACCGCCAGTGCCAGCATCACCATCAATCTCGGGCTGTTCAAGATCCATCTGAGCTTCAGCTTCGCGCTGAAGATCACCGAAACCTTCGAAATCGGCTATCTGCAGAATCCTGCCGACGCACCCTGGCAGGTCGAGAAGAGCACCGATGGCGGACGCCTGTTGGCCCCGTTCGCCGAACGCATGAACATGCGCTCGCACAACGCCTTCGACGCGCGCGGGCTGCGACTGCTCGCAACGACCGTACCGGTCTGGTCGCGGCTGGACCCCCGGCCGGCGGAACAGCGCGCGCCGCTCACCGCCTATGCGGGCTTCGGCCTGACCGTCGCGGGGGACCGCGCCTTCGACAAGACCGGCGCGCCGAACCTGGCACTGCAGTTCCCGGCCTATATCGCCAGCCTCTTCATCGAGGGACCCGGCGCCGCCAGCCAAGACGATCCCGCGAACATGTTGCGGGCCGCCGGCGCCGCGGCGGACACGTCCTTCGACCTGCTCGCCAAGATGGTCGCCCGCTGGGCCATCGCCTCGATCCAGAAGCAGAACGTCACTGTCGACGCGGTCGACGGCATCCAGGTCGATGACATGGACCTCGCCGGGCTGATCGAAGCGCTCGGCGATGGCAAGAGCAATCCGATGCCGATCACCTCGGCGGACGTTGAGACCTTCCTTGGCGGCCAGTTCAAGATGACCGTCAGCCTGCCGACCGACGACAACACGGTCCAGGCGGCCTATTTCCCGATGCCGATGGGCCTGGGTGTCAAGGCGCCCAAGATCGGCAACCAGGCCGCGCTCGACTACGCCTTCGGCGGCTACAACGCCGTCGATCCGGACTTCATCAGCTGGCTTCGGGACTATTTCGATCAGCTCGCCGTTCAGGTCCAGAAAGAAGAACACCCGATCGAGGACGCCGTCGTCCTCGGTACCGGCGATGTCTCGGTCGCCAGTTTCATCCAGGGCGACTATTTCGTGCTGGTCATGAGACAGATGCTGCAGGCCATGCGCGAAGGGCTGCGCGACTTCAAGTATCCGCTCGCCCCGGCCGCGCTGCCGAACGATATCGTGAGCTGGGTCAACACCACCGGTGAGCTTGAAAAGATTGGCCAGCCGTTCTCGCTCTACGACCTGTTCAAGGGCAACGAGACCGCTGCCCTGGCCGCCGGCAAGGTGATGAAGTTGCCCTTCGTGCAATTGACCCTGTCGGACGGGGACACTTTCACATCGCTGGCCGAGGGCAAGGGTTACAGCGCCACCGAGCTTGCGAGCGAAAATGCCACCATCGCCGGGATCCTGACCGCCGGCGTGCCGATCAGCTACAAGGGCGAAAAATATGTCACGTCCGGCTCCGAAACCCTGACGATCCTGGCCGGACGCATGAAAGCCACGCTGGCGGAAATGCTGGCGGGAACCGACATCCTGACCCATGACGGCCTGCTGTTGCCGTTGAGCGCCCTGACCCTGCCGCTGCACGGCTACACGACCCGGTCCGGCGACACCCTGGGCAGTGTCGCCGCCGGGCACGGATTGACGATCAACGATCTTGCCGGCGTTTCGCGCGGCAGCGTCCCCAATCCCGTGGGCACCGGGAACGGTGACGTGGCGGGTCTTTTCGAGGCGGGCACGAACGCGGTGCTGAACCTGGTCTACCTGCCCCGCTTCCCGGTCAGCACACTGCTGGCCGAGGTGCAGCGCACGGGAACCATCAGCCATCTGTCGGGCATGACCTCGCGCTATTACCTGCACGGACTGAGGCTGCCCACGGCAAAGATCACGCCGAAGAAACCGGGCATGTGGGTGGCGGACAGCGGCGGCACCCTGACCCTGCCGGACTTTGCAGGTCTCTATGCCCTGACCGGCCAGCAGATCGGCGTCGAGGCCCTGCCGACAGCGCCGCTGTCTCTGAACCTCACGGTTCCGGGCACCGTACCGTGGCTGTCGTTCGCGGGCGGTGCGACTCAGCTGTCCTTCGAGGTCACGCCGCCGGAGGAAAAACTGCCCGACGGAAACGAGAACTATCAGCGGCTCAAGGCGGTCTCCGACTATTGCCGCAAGAACGTGCTGGCCGCCGGTCCCCGAAGCATCTCGGCCACGGCCAGAGCCGATCAGGAGCCCGCGCGCTTCCCGCTGTCTTCGTCGATCCTCTGGCAGAGCCTGGCCGCGGTCCCGTTCCCGAACGGCCCCGTTCTGGACAATGCGGTGGCACGGATCTGGCCGCTGCCCGGCTCGATGGTCAGCCTGTCGTCTCTGGGCACCGACCAGAGCGGCCTGCTCAGCCAGCCGAGCCCCGCCTTCGTTCTTCAAAAGGTCACGACCGACCAGGCCACCGGTCTGCCGGTGGACGCCGACATGCAGGTCTTCGGCTGGGCCTCGAGCATTCGCTTCGTGGTCAAGAAACTGCCCGGTGGCGCCGCGACCTCCGCGGCCCAGAAAGACACCTACGAGATCACCGGCGCCAGTGCCGACGACACGGTGATCCTGGAACGGATCGTGCAGTATGTCACCCAGGACAGCGCGTTCGCCTCCATGGCCGTCGGCTTCCAGAGCGCCAGCGAAAGCACCGGCGAAGTCTTGCGCGCCGAGGTCGGACCGGGCGTCAGCTTCGGGATCTCCCAGTCCAACCTGTCGACCACCACGCGGCCGCCGGCGGGTTTCATCGCCGAAGCTGTGGCCGAACCGGCTCCCGCCAACCTGCTCAACAAGCCGACGGATCTGATTCGTCTGCTGTGGGAAGCCAGCATCACCCGCAACGGCGGCTTCTTCCTCTATTACTACGACGATGCCAGCAAGTCGGGTCTCCCGGACGAAGCCTTCAACGACAAGGGCGAGGCGGAGCTGAACCTGATCGTCCAGTACCAGCCGACCGTGCGCCTGCAGCCGTGGATGAACGCCGTCACGACGGGCGATCCGATCGACACGTCCGCGACCAACGTGGTGGCCAGGACCGACAGCACCCGGCTCGACCATGCGATCGCCGGCGTCGACAGCCTGAGCGGCATCGTCAGACGTTACAATTCCACCCTGGTTTCGCTGGTCGAGACGACGGCAGCGGCCATCGGCCTGATGGCCGGCGCCGTCCTGAAGCTGAGCAATGCCGTCTATCAGGTTCCCTATGACGGCTCCGCACCCGGTGGCAACCTGGATGACATTGCAAGCCATTTCGCGATGAAACCGCAGGACATCAGGGACGCCAATCCGCGCGTTCCCCCGGCATACTGGACCGACGGGCTGCCCAATGGCACGGCGATCCGTCTGCCGGATGTGGACCGCACTGTCGGCACCTCGCCAGGCGGCACCTCCCTGCAATCCATCGCGAGCTTCTACGGCACGTCGCCCCTCGCACTGGCCGGCGCCAACGCGGCCCGTCCCGGCCTCCTGGCCACCGGCGGGCAGGTCTCCCTGATGACCGGCCCGCTGGCCCAGCACGGGTCTCAGGCCGCCGGCACGCAGCCGGTGACCGCGGTCCGCGACGGCTTGCCGGAGATCCCGGACAACCCGAAAGATCCAGGCTTCGCGTCCGGTTATCTCCTGAACGACTACACGCTGCTGGCCTACCGGGTCGAGGCGAACGCCGATTTCATCGCGTCCAACCTGGGCCTGCCGCTGTCGCAACAGGGCAAGACCACACACCCGACGAACGACAAGATCCGGTTCGCGCGCCAGATGACGCCCGACGACGATCTGGTCTTCGAGACATCGGTGCCATATGTCGATCTCGCCAGGGACAAGCCGGTCGGAGACAATCCCTACGATGCCAACGGACGCCTGTTGCAACTGGCCTTCGGCTGGAACGACGTGTTCGGCAACAAGATGGTTTCCGACGTGGATCTGGGCACCACCGCGGCGGGCAAACTGAACGGCACGCCCAGCCTCACCGGTTACACCGACCTGGTGATCGGCGTGGCGCAATGGCCCTCGATCAGCGCGCACTGGACGGTGGCCGACACCGAACCGGCGGGCGATGCGTTCGTCCTGTCGGTCCGGCTTTCATTCGACGCACAGCCCTATCTGCCGGACCTGAACGACAAGACCGACGGATGGAAAGCGAAGGCCCGTGCCGGACTGGAGACGGTCACGGCGATCCTCAACCAGATCGCGGATCCGAGCGGACTGAGCTTCAGCATCGACACGACCCTGCTGCCCGATCCGGTAATGGTTCCCGAGGCACAGATCCTGCCTGCCTCCAACACTGCAACCCTGGCGGCCTGGCTGACGGCGATCAGGGCCTTCCTTTTGCGTCAGACCGGATCGGATCCCGCCGACAAGTTCGATAGCAAGACCGACTTCGTGATCACGGTCCAGGACAAAAAGTCCCGGGTTCCCGCAACAGAGGTCTTCGAACTGGAACTGGGCCTGACGATCGCCCGGACAAACGGTGTCGCGGAAGGCGATTTCGCGGCCATTCCCGGCGTTCGCAGCGTCCGCAGCAAAGTCGCGCCGCTCGCGGATGTCGGCTCGGCCGCAGACGGACTTCCGGGAGATGGAAACGTGCTGGCGAGTTTTGCCAAGGCGCTGGAGGACACGCTTTCGGTTCCCGGCAAGAACACGCTGAGCGTGGCCACCGGCACCAACCGCTACGCGCCCGGCGCAGGCGTGACACAGGCAGCCGTCTGGGCGGTCCGCCTGGGACAGAATGCTTCGGACACCGGCATCGGCTTCGCCGTGGCGGATCCGTCGCAGCCTGAAATCTTCGCACCCGAGCCGGTGTCGAACACCCTGATCTCGCGCACGGTGCCCATTTATCCCTATACGTCTCTGGACGACTATCAACCGTCGACAAACACCTTCACCACCACACCCGGTTCCAAGGCGTTCTCCGGGATCGATGCGGATCGCTGGGTGAAGGAATTCTTCGCCTTTTTCGACACGTTGCTGTCGCCCGAATACTCCTCCTCGATCCTGGTGATCGACGCGCGCGCCCAAAACAAGCCCGCTGGCGTCACCAGTTTCCTCACTGCATTTGCCGACCAGAAGGAAACCCTGGCCGGCATTGCCTCCAACCTGATGGCCGAAGTCTACCAGGGCCAGCCCGGCACCCGTCTGGCCTCCGCGCGCGAGGCGCTGAGGCAGAGCCTGCTCGAACGCTTGTCGAACCTCTACACGACACGCGCCGCCGTCAGCTTCGGCGCTCAGGTCAAGGCGAACATCCCGCAAACTCCTGACGAGAAGACACCGCAGCTTTACGGCAATCTGCAATGGGTGAGCGATCCTCAGAAACTCGCCAGCCTGGTGACCCTGACCTCCCCCAAGATGCCGCTTGCCGACGGTGACAACCAGCCGGTCACCTTCCTGCTGCAGTCGCCGCAGGTGCTCAAGGTCGACGGCACGGTCGTCGACGAGATCGAACTCGACCTCCGTTATGCCGGTGCGGCCCTGGAGCACCAGATCGCTCCGGTCCCCGGTGTCGAGGGAAACTATTACGCATCCAGCTGGCTGTCGCCGGTGGACAAGGCTTTCGCGCCGCTCGCCGGCGACCTCGGCACCTTCAAGGTACCGATCCTGCTGCGGGGCTTCCCGTCGACGCCGAGGATGGAAGCCCAGACGGGCGCCGCGACGCACCCTGCCTCCGAACACCTGTCCGATCTGACCCAGTGGACCTATGGCCTGACCTACAGCCTGGATTTCCATTATTCCCAGGACCGCGTCTACTCGGAGGTTCTCTACAACCTGATGGACAATGGCGCGGCTTTGCTGGCCTCGCTGACCGATGCCTTCCAGGGCCTGGCTCAATTCATCACCAGCCAGTCGGCGGTGGTCGAACTGATCAACGCGAATGTTCCCCAGATCAGTGCCGCCACCTCCGACCAGAAGAAGATCGAGGATGCCGCACTCGCACTCGGTGCCTTTTACAAGATGGCCACCGACATTGCCGCCCAGGCGGCTGGCGTGACAGCCGGTCAAGCCATCACGAAAGACGCCCTCGAAACCGCCAGCCTGAAAATGGTCTCCCGGCAAAGGGCGCTGGCTTCCGCCGACAGCTACGCATTCTACATCGAGGAAAGCGCGCAGACCTTCGAGTTCAACTCCACACCCGTCTCCGCCTGGATCGTCACGCTGACCTCCACGGACGGCGCGCCGCCACCGGAACTGACGGGCGATCCGGCAATCCGGATCGGCGGGTACCAACAGATCCTCGTGCCCGCCTTGAGCGATGCCGCCAAGGGTATCTATGCCTATGGCTATCAGTCCGGTCCGGATGACGCCTGGGCTCAGGGCGCCGCCCTTCAGGGGATTGCCGCGCGCAAGGTCGTTCTGCCCGGTCTCCAGATCCTCGATCAGCAGGATGCCATCTCGATCGTCCATCTGACCCAGAACGAGGACGTCGGCGGCAAGATCAACCTGCCGTTCGTCTACAAGACGCCCTCTGTCTCCTTCGGCAATCCGTTCCACCCGACGATTTCGACCAGCCAGCCGGTCGACATCGCGAAGCTGGGATCGCCGGACGGGCTTCCCGTGCGGCGATCGCTCGACGCGCAATTGACCGCGCTCTTCACGGCGCTCTTTGCGAGCGGGTTCAAGGGCGAGGCGACCATCCAGTTCGATGTGGGCTATTCCTACGCGTTCACGGGCGGGCTGGACAAGATGGCCGTGAGCATCCCCGTCGCCGTGCTGCCCCCCATGACTGTCTCGGTACCGGGAACCGGTGCGGGCCAGAAGGCGCCGCCGATATCCGGCATGATCACGACCCTCAGTGCCGCGATCCAGGACTGGTCACAGGCCTATGCCCCGTCCGGTCAGGACGGGAAGCTGGGCTTCAACCTGACCATCATGTCGAACCTGACCAGGGAACCCATGCCGCTGTTGAACCTGATGACGCTTGAACTGCGCGTCGACGACATCGTGCCGCCGTTGCCGAACCTGATCTGAAGCCCGCCGGAATCTCAGATCTGCGGCCGGCCGAATCCGACGCGCCTCCCCCGGCCTTGACGGATCGGAACGCGGCCATCCGTGGCGCGGCTCAAACGGATGCCAGATCAGTCAGATGCCGCGTCCTGACCCCGAAATTTCAGCAAGGCAAGCGCATTTTCATGGCAGACCATGGCGCGCTCCTCGCCGGACAGCGGGGCCTGTTCGATCCAGTCGCCGGCCTCGGACGCCTGTTCGAACGGATAATCGACTGAAAAAAGCACCCGGTCCGCACCCATCATGTCGAGGGCACAGCGCAGCGGCGCGTCGGCGCACATGCCCGAGGTGGTCACCCAGATATTGTTCCTGAAATACGCGGACGGATCCTTTTCGAGGCGCATGGGTCCCCGGTTGGAGATCTCCCAGCGGCTGTCGAGCCGCCACATCAGGTAGGGCAGACATTCGCCAAGGTGTCCCAGCACCAGCTTCGCACCGGGATACCGGTCGAATGTACCGGCAAAGACCAGCCTCAACGCATGGGTCGCCGTCTCCACGGTCCACGACCAGACCGGGCCCCAGAGCTCGGGATGCTCATGGTACATGTGCACCCGCTCCGGCGGGTTGTTCGGGTGGATATAGACCGGCACTTCCAGATCCGAGACACGCTCCCAGAACGGCGCATAGCGGTCATCGTCCAGATAGGTGCCGCCCGTCTGGCCATTGATCATCGCACCCTGCATGCCGAGCTGGGTGACGCAGCGCTCCAGCTCGTCTGCGGCGGCGGCGGGGTCCTGCATGGCAAGATGCGCGAAGCCACCATAACGATCCGGCCGCTGCGCCATTTCGGCCGCCAGGAAATCATTGACCTGTCGCGCCAGACGCACGGCGGTTTCGGTGCGCTTTTCCGCCTGGACACCGGGCCCCGCGAGGGACAGGACAGCCTTTTCGACGCCGATGCCATCCATGGCACCGAGCCGCATCTCGCCGAAATCCTCCAGCGCGGTCCGCGCCTTGCCGAACAGGTTCGGGCTGATGTTCGGCGCGGTCGTCGCCCAGTAGTCGACGAAATCGGGATGCATGAAGTGTTCTTCGAGCGCGATCTTCGGGGTCAGGGTCATTCCAGGTCCTTCAAAGTTCGAAAATCTTCTTGTCGGTCTTGTGCAGGCAATCGCCGACGCCGTCGGAGGTGACCAGGTAGTTGTCGCAGATCACCGCGAACACCCGGCCGTCGTCGTAGCCCGGGTGAACGGCCAGGCACATGTTTTCGGCAAGCGGCAAGGTCTCGTCGCTGCGGATCAGCGGCCGCTCCACCATCTCGCACCCCTGGCCATGGGCATAGAGCCGGATCTCCGGCGGCAGTCCGCGCGCTTCCATCCAGGCGTCATGCGCCGCCGCGATGTCGGCCGGGGCCGCTCCCGGCTTCATCAGCGACAGGGTGTGGTCCTGGGCGTCCTTCACATTCTGGAACGCCTGCAGCAGATGGTCGTCGGCCTTGCCCAGCACCATGGTGCGGGCAATCTCCAGATAAAACCCGCCGGGACCGTTGATCTCGATCAGCAGCGACATGTGATCGCCGGACTGGATCTCCCGGGTCTGAAACGGCCGGTTCATGAATCTCGACGGCTGGCCGAGAGGCGCGGACAGGCCGAGATAGATGCCCTGATCGGACCCGAGCCTGCGGCCGACGGCTTCCGCATGGGCGGCCACGTCGCGATCGGTCAGACCCGGCCGGATGAAGTCGCAAACCTCCTCGAACACCTTGTCCTGCAGAGCGGCGACCTGACGGATCAGCGCGATTTCCTCGGCGCTCTTGACGGCCTTCACCCGGTCCAGGGCGTCGGTGACGTTAACCGGATCGAACGCGGTCTCCAGCGCACGCATCAGCCCGTGCGGCAGCGCCGCCGGGCACACTGTTCCGACCCGTACAGCCCCGGCGTCCTTCAGGGCGCTCACCACGAGATCGCTGTCGTAATCGATGGTGTAGTTGATCGAGTGGAAGGACGGCGTGCCCAGGATCCGCTCGACACCGCGCGTTGCCGGTGCCGCCCGATCGGTCTTGCGGTCGGTACCGAAGGCCCCCATCTCGATCACCGTCATCGGCCGGTCCCGGAACAGGATCACCGTGCGCGGGTAGCCATTGTTGGCCGGCACATCGGTCAGCCAGCGCACGTAACCGCCCATCCAGTCCTCGCGCGCCTGGCAGACGATCGCATCGAGGTCATGCGCCTCCATGACGCCACGGGTGACGGCCCAGCGCCGCCCGAGCTCCCCCATCGAAACCGGAGAATTGGTCATCGGTCCAGCCTTCCTTTCAGTGCGGACACACCGCCTTTTGCATAGTCGGTCATGTTCGCCGCCAGGATCGGCAGCGCCTGCTCCCGGTAAACGTCGGAAAACCCGCCGATATGCGGCGTGACGATCAGGTTGGGCAGGTCCCAGAGAGGATCACCGGCCGGCAGCGGTGATCTGGAGAAGACATCCAGGGCCGCACCGGCGATGCGCCCGGCACGCAAGGCTTCTTCCAGCGCATCCTCGTCGAGACAGCCGCCACGGGAGATGTTGATCAGAATGCCGGTTGGCTTCATGGCGGCAATCACCGCCGCGCCGACGATGTGATGGGTCTCCGGGGTGTAAGGTGTCAGCAGGATCAGGAAATCCGCGGCGCCGGCCGCTTCGGCAAGCTCTTCGCGCGGGTGGATCTTCGCGAAACCCGGCGCTTGGCTGCGACCGCCGGAAACGCCGGTGACCGTCATGCCGAACGCCGCGAGAATGCCCGCGAGATGCTCCGCGATGGCGCCCAGGCCGACAATGCAGGCCGTGCGCCCGTTCAGGATCGGCTGCGGCCAGCGCTCCCAGGCATGCGCTTTCTGATTGGCCAGCATCTTCGGAAAATCGCGCAGCGTGGCCAGCATCATCATGACGGCCAGTTCCGACATCTGCGGCCCGTGAATGCCGTGGCAATTGGTGATCGCGATGTTTTTCAAGCCCTTCAGGTTATCCACCCCCGTGGTCAGAGCCTGTATCCATTCCAGCTTTTCGCAGGCCGAAATCAGCTTCGGGCTGAGATAGGGGGCAAGACCGACCAGAACCCGGGCGTCAGGCGCCAGGGCGAGCGCCTCCTCCTCCGTTGCTGCGGACTTGAATTCCAGATCAGGCACGGTCTCGGCCAGTCTGGAGGCATAGAAATCGGCGTTCGATTCCAGGATCAGGATCGACATCGGGTCCTCAATACAAGATGGATGGCAGCCACAGCGCCAGGGACGGGATAAGAAACAGGATCGCGATCAGGATGACCGGCGCGATCAGGAACGGCAGGATCGACCGGTAGAGCTCCTGCATGCGCACCTCCGGCATCTGGGCACGGATGATGAACAGGTTCATGCCGACAGGCGGCGTGATCAGGCCGAGTTCGACCAGGAGGGCGACCAGAACGCCGAACCAGACCGGATCGAAGCCGAAGCCGGTCACGATCGGCAGGAACACCGGCACGGTGATCAGCACCATGCCGATGCCTTCCAGGAAGCAGCCGAGCACGATGTAGATGACGACGATGATCGCCATCACCTGCCAGGCCGCAAGGTCCGCGGACTGGGCCAGCATGAGCAACGTATCCGGCAGCCGGGTCTGGACGACAAAATTGGCAAACAGCGTCGCTCCGATGATGATCATGAACAACGCGCAGGACACCAGAACGCTGGCCCTGATCGCATCGAAGAGGCCCGTCATCGAGAGGGACCCGCGCAGGAACCCCAGCAAGGCCGCCCCGAAGGCCCCGACGGACGCGGCCTCCGTCGGGCTGAAGATGCCCGCATAGATGCCGCCGATCGTCAGGATGAAGAGCACCATGAACTGCCACGGTCCCCGCAGCGCCCGGACCCGGTCCCGGAACGGGGCCGCGGCCTCGTTCGGCACGGAGGACCCGCGATGGGCCACGACCAGTGCCACGGCGACATACAGCAGAAGCAGCACCAGCCCCGGCAGCATGGAGGCCGCGAACAGGCGCGCCACCGACGTTTCGGTGATCGAACCGTAGATCACCAGGATGATGGAGGGCGGGATCAGGATGCCGAGCGATCCGCCGGCGGCCACGGACGCCGCCGCGTACCCCTCCTTGTAGCCCGCGCGCTTCATTTCCGGCATCGCGATCCGGGTCATGCTGGCCGCGGTGGCGACGGAACTGCCGCAGATCGCACCGAACGCTCCCGACGCCGCCAGGGTGGCCAGGCCGAGCCCGCCGCGCACACCGGACAGAATCACGCGCGCCGCATTGAACAGTTCCGCCGACATGCGCGATCCCGTGGCGATCTCGCCCATCAGGATGAACAGCGGCACGACGGAAAGATTGTAGTTGGAGGCAACGTCGAACATCGTGGTGCCCGCGATGAATTTCGCGGACATCAGGCTGTTCAGCGCCCAGTTGCCGACCAGGCCGATCACGCCCAGCGCCAGCCACACCGGCTGCCGCAGGAACAGCAGGATCAGCATCACGGCGATGCCGCCGAGACCGAGGACAAAAGTGCTCACAACCCGCCCTCTTCATCCGGCGCGGCCGGGGCCTTGCGAAGCGACTGGCGGAGCTGCAGCAGATAGGCCCAGAAAATGCCGACAAGCCCGGTAAAGGCAATCAGCCACAACGGCCACTTCGGGATACCCAGCTCCAGAGAGCGTTCGCCCCAGCGCCAGGCATCCAGTGCCGGTGCGATCATGGCCCAGCCGAAAAAGGCAAACAGAAGAACGCCCGTCAATGCCGCGACGACCGCGAGCCCGCGAAGAACCTTCTGCGGGAAAAAGGCGTCGGCCAGATCGATGACGATCTCTCCCCGGCGGGCCACCACCGGTGCGATGCCGAACACCGTCATGACCAGCAGCGAAATGCCGACCACGTCATACGCTCCCTGGATCGGGATATTGAAGACGGCACGCAGGACAATATCGCCGACCACCACGAGCATCATGACCGTCAGGGCGAGCCCCGCGATCAGATGCATGACCCGGGTCACGGGATCGGTCTTTTCTGGATTTTCGAACATCAGACGCGTCTTTCAGGTTGACGGTGCGGCCTGCCCGGAGGCAGGCCGCTGTGCCGTCATTTCGTGTAGGCCTCAAGGAAGCCCTGCGCCTTGTCGCCCGCACGTGCCTTGCCGTCCTCGACGATGGACGCGAAGGTTTCATGAAGGCTCTCGAGCTGCGCGTCATCCAGCGTGACGATGTTCACGCCCGCATCGGCCATGTATTTGCGGCCGTGCTGCTCACCCTCGTCCCACAGGGAGCCGAACCACGCGGCCCGGTCCGGACCGGTGGTCTCGTCGATCAGCTTCTGCATCTCCGGGGAGAGACGCTCATAGGCAGCATCGCTCATCACGACAGCGAATGTCGCCGATGCGAGCCCGGGTTCCAACGAGTACTTGATGACCGGTCCAAGGTCGAAGGCCATGGTTGCCTCGAAAGGAAAGGTGGCACCGTCGACAATGCCCTTGGAGAGCGCTTCCCCGGTTTCTGCCGGCGGTACCGGCACGGGCGCTGCCCCGAGCGTTTCGACGATCTGTTGCCAGGTCGAACCGGCATAACGCAGGCGGAGCCCGTTCAGGTTGCCCAGATCGCTCGGATCGGTGTTTGCCAGATTGATCTTGAGCGGCGGAGTGACCGCCATCCACAGAATGCGCGTTCCTTCATGCTCGCCGGCGATATACTCGGGCGCGAGTTCTGTCAGGCGGCGCGAGCTGACCGCGCTTGCATCCCCTTCGGAGGGATGGGTCAGGGGAAGCCCGGCCAGTTCCGTCATCGGAAACCGCCCCGGCGTGACCGCATGCAGGAAGATCGCGATGTCCGCGACGCCGGAGCGCACGATATCGAACTGCCGCGGAGCCGGTCCGAGCTGGCTTGCGGGAAACACTTCCAGCTCCAGTTCACCACCGGACTTGTCCGTGAGCTCTTCTCCCCAGGCATTGATAGCCTTTACGAACGTGTGCACCGGCGGCAGAAACGTGGTCACCTTGAGCGTTTCCGCCATCACCGGGCCGGTGAGCATGCCCACCATCAAGGCCCCGGCGACCGCCTTTGTTGTAGAATTCATCATCATATCCTCCTCCCAAATCGCAGCGGGGAACACCCGCCGGTCTCCCGCCCGGACCGGGCGGAAATTCTCAGTGCGTTCCGTCGGCCAGTTCCCTCCAGCGCAGCGCCAGTTCCGGCCAGTGCGCGGATCCGCCGGCCTTCATTGCCTCGGCGCTGCCGGGCGGCAGGTGATCCGTGATCCCTTGCGCATAGGCCGGCACCGCCTTCCAGGCTTCCAGCCATGCTCCGACGCGGGGAAATGTGTCCTCCCAGAGGCCGCTGAACCCCAGCCGGTCGAGCCGGTCGACATAGGCGGACAGGGCCACATCGCTGATGCCGGGGCTGGCTCCGTTCAGGAACGGCCCCTCCTCCAGTTCATTCTGCAGGTCGGTGAACAGGCGCCGCAGATAGATCAGCGCCTGTGCCACATAGGGCGAGGCAAGCCCGTTCTGGATCAGGTCCTTGCGTTTCTTTCCCATCATCGGATCGGGAAACCGGGCCGCCAGCGCGTCGATCTCGGCGCTGGTTTTCTCGGCCAGGATCTTGCCGCGCATCGCGGTAGAAAAACTGAGCGTGTTGATCGCCGCGTGAATGGGCAGGCACCGCAGCAGCCAATGCTCCGCGCGCACCCGGGCGCCCGCTTCTGCCGGCATCAGCCGGCCGCCGAAGTGTTCGCGGTCGAGATAGGCCAGGATCAGGCTCGACTCGACAACGACGAGACCGTCGTCGACCAGCGTCGGCACCACCGCGTCGGGATTGAGCTTCAGATAGTCGGGATCGAACTGGTCGCCCACCTGAAGGTTCAGCATGCGGCTTTCGTACTTGAGGTCCATCAGTGCGAAACCGATACGGACCTTCTGCGAACAGACGCTGGTGGGGGCATGATAAAGGGTGAGCATGAACGGCCTTTCAGAAATTTACCTTGTCGCCACCCTTGAGGCCGAGCATCTCGCGCGCCTCGTCGGGTGTTGCAACTTCGCTGCCGAGTTCTTCCACGATCCGGAGAATCTTGGCGACCTGCTGGGCGTTTGAGTCGGCGAGCTTGCCGCGGCTGATGAACAGGCTGTCCTCCAGGCCGACACGCACATGCCCGCCCATCTGGCTGGCGGTGGTTGCCATCGGCATCTGGGCCATCCCCGCGGCCAGAACCGACCAGCGATAATCGTCGCCGAACAGCTTGTCCGCCGTCTTCTTCATGAACACCAGGTTGTCGATATCCGCACCGATTCCACCCAGGATGCCCATCACGAACTGGATGAAGATCGGTGCCTTGAAGAGCCCCGCATCCATGCAGAATTTCAGGTTGTAGAGGTGACCGACATCATAGCACTCGTGCTCGAACTTGATGTCGTGCGGAGCCAGGGTCTCGGCGGCCTCGCGAATGTCCCTGAACGTGTTGCGGAAGATATTGCCGTCGGAATTGGCGACATAGTCGCGTTCCCAGTCGAACTTCCAGTTCTCGTAGCGTCCCGCGAGCGGATGAAACGAGAAATTCATGCTGCCCATGTTCATCGAGCACATTTCCGCGCTGAACGTCGCCGCGGGCCTGATCCGGTCCTGAATGGAAAGCGACAACGATCCGCCGGTCGAGATGTTGACGACCGCGTCGGTCGCCTGCTTGATGCGCGGCAGGAACGGCGCGAAGTCGGCGGGATCGACGGAAGGCGCCCCGGTCTCGTTGTCGCGCGCATGCAGGTGCAGGATGGACGCGCCCGCTTCCGCGGCGTCTATGGCCTGCCGGGCGATGTCGTCATAGGTGTAAGGCAGCGCATCGGACATGGTCGGGGTATGGATCGCCCCGGTGACCGCGCAGGTTATGATGGTCTTGTTGCGTTTGCGAGCCAATGCCGCCTCCCTTTTCAAGTCTTGTTTTTCACAACCCGCCGAGACAGCGGGAACAGTTCCAGGCCTGTGCGCGCCTTCAGGGTTCCCCAGAGCCCCTTCGGCGCCTTGAGCATCACGACGATCGCCACCATCCCCAGGATCAGCAGGTAGGTAGATCCGAGATCGGCCAGGGTTTCGCGCAGCAGAAAGAACACGATCACACCGATGATCGGCCCTTCCAGCGTGCCGATGCCGCCGATCACGACGATGAAGATCACGAAGGCGGTCCAGTCGTTGACACTGAATGCCGCATCCGGCGAGATCCTGAGCTTTTGCAGGAAGATCAGCGCTCCGGTCATCGCGGTGAGCCCTGCCGTGAGCACATAGACCGCAAACTTGTGCCGCCAGATGTCGATGCCGAAGCTTTGCGAGGCCAATTCGCTGTCGCGGATCGCGGTCAGGGCCAGCCCGCTGCGCGAGCGCAACAGGGCGTAGATCACCACAAGCACCAGCACCGCCATGCCGAGCGCCAGCCAGTAGGTGGTCGCCTCGCGCATCGACCGGCTGGAGGCGATCGATTTCACGAGCGCGACCGGCAGGCTGGTCCCCGATCCGCCGCCAAGCGCGGATACCTGGGCAAAGGACAGGCGGAAGACCTCCGCCATCACCCATGTGCCGATCGCGAAATAGGCCCCGCGCAGCCGGAAGATGAGCAAGGCGACCGGAACGGCCACCAGCGCTCCGAGGACCCCGGCCAGCGGAATGGCCGCGAGCGGCGACAAGCCGGCGAACATCGCCAGGGCGAACAGCATGTAACCGCCGAAGCCGACAAACGCCTGCTGGCCGACCGAGACCAGACCCGCATAACCGGCGAGCAGGTTCCACAGGCACGCCAGCGAAAGATAGAGAAAGATCTCGCTGAGGAGCCGCATGTCGGCGCGTCCGGCCCACCACGGCGCGGCGACCAGCAGGACCAGGACCACAAGCCCCAGGACCGCCGCGGTCACGGCCGTCTTCGAGGATCGCGAAATCTTGTGAGTGTGTGCTGTTGTCATCAGTCGATCCTGGGAAACAGGCCGCGCGGGCGGACGGCGAGCACGAACAGAAAGGCAAGGTGGCCGGCAAGCAGCTGCCATCCCGGATTGATCTGGGCGCCGATATTCTGGCTGACGCCCAGGATGATGCCCCCGATCAGGGTGCCCCAGAGATTGCCGAGGCCGCCGATGATCACCGCTTCAAAGCCGAAGATCAGCCGACCGGGCCCGATCGACGGATCGAAACTCGTGCGGATGCCGAGAAACACGCCGGCAATGCCGACCACGGCCAGGGACAGGGCCATGGCCAGTCCGAAGACATGAGCCTTGTTCAGACCCATGAGCTGGGCAATGTCCTGATTGTCGGACACCGCACGGAAGGCCCGGCCGAGGGCGGAGTAATAGAAGATCCACTGCAGGCCGGCGATGACAGCCACCGCGACGGCGAACATGAGCAGCGGCAGAACCCCGATATTGAGATCGCCCGGCAACGACAGGCTCGCGGTCTCAAGGGCACCGGCACTCATTTTCTGCGGGTCGGCGCTGTAGATTTCCAGAAGACCGTTCTGGATGATCACCGACAGGCCGAAGGTCACCAGCAGCGGCGGCAGGATATCGTCGCCAAGCGTGTGGTTGAGGATGCCGCGCTGAAGAACGTACCCGGTCGCCGCCATCACCGGAACAACCAGAACCAGGGCCGTCAGAGGTGACAGGCCCAGCGTGGTCGTGATCGTCAGGCCGAGAAACGCCGCCAGCACGATGAAGTCGCCGTGCGCGATGTTGACCAGCCGCATCACGCCGAAAATCAGCGACAGGCCCGCGGCGAACAGCGCGTACAGGCCGCCGAGCAGAACACCTTGAACAATGGCGTTGACCCAATCCATCTCAAACTCCGAAATAGGCGGCGCTGATGGCTTCGCGGGACAGCTCCTGTGGCCGCCCCTCCAGCGAAACACGGCCTTCCTGAAGGCAATACACCCGGTTCGACACGCTCACCGCCTTGGCAATGTCCTGTTCCACGATGATCGCGCTCATGCCTTCGCCGATGATTTCCGGCAGCGCTTCGTAGATGGACTTGATGATGATGGGGGCGAGGCCGAGGCTGATCTCGTCGAACAACAGGATGTCCGGATTGGACATCAGCGCACGTCCGATCGCGACCATTTGCTGCTGTCCGCCGGAAAGTGCGGTCGCCGGGACGGCCCGCCGTTCTTTCAGGACCGGGAACAGTCCGAAGACCTTTTCCAGAGACCAGGGACCCCTGCGGCCCATCTGACCGCCGATGATCAGGTTCTCTTCGACGGACAGGGACTGAAACAGCTGGCGGCCTTCCGGCACCATCGCGATTCCCAGGCGTGCGACCTGGTCCGCCCTGAGGGCGCCGATGGCCTGGCCTTTCCAGGTGACCATCTGCGGCCCGTTCGACAGAAGCCCCGTGATCGAGCGCATCAGCGTGGTTTTTCCGGCTCCGTTGGCGCCGATGATCGCAATGACTTCCGCCGGATAAACGTCGATTGTGACCCCGAAAAGCGCTTGAAAGTCGCCGTAATGCGCTTCCAGGGACCGGGTGGAGAGCAGCGCGTCAGGCATCGGCATCCACTCCCATGTAAATCTCCTGCACCGCCTGGCTGGACATGGTTTCCTTCGGGTCGCCATCGGCAATCTTCCTGCCGAAGTCGATGACGATCAGCCGGTCCACCACGGACAGCAGGGCATGGACGATGTGTTCGATCCAGATCAGGGACAGTCCGGTCTTGCGAATGGTGTTGATGGTCGCGACCAGGTCGTGACATTCCTTTTCCGTCAGGCCTCCCGCGATTTCGTCGAGCAGAAGCACCTGGGGCCGCGCGCACAGGGCCCGGGCCAGTTCCAGCCGCTTGCGTCCCAGCAGGGTCAGACTGCCGGCCGGGTCGTTGGCCTTGTCGATGAGGCCCGTCAGTTCGAGAACTTCAAGGCAATGGGCATTGGCGGATGAAAGCGTGTTCCTGGTTCCGTGCGTGGCCGCCACAAGGGTGTTCTCGAACACGGTCATCGCCGAAAACGGCTGGGGAACCTGAAATGACCGGGCGATGCCGGACCGGCAGCGCCGGGCCGCGCTCTGGCGCGTGACATCGCGGTCCTTCAACAGGATCTGTCCCCTGTCGGCATGAACCGTGCCTGTGATCAGGTTGAACATGGACGTCTTGCCCGCGCCATTGGGGCCGATCACGCCCAGGGCTTCGCCATGGCCGAGCTGATAGCTCAGCTCGTCCGCGACGGTGATGGCCCCGTAGGCTTTGGAAACGCCCTTGAGTTCCAGAACTGCTGTCATTCAACTCCGCGCCTTTAAGTCTGATCCGGAGACGCACGGCCGCTGGGCCGTGCGTCTTGTCCAGTTAGCCGAGCAGCTTCAGCGTGCCCGTCGTGGAGATTTCCGGAGCGCTGTGATTGGACGTGATCACCAGCTCCATGCCATTGGCCCCCTTTTGCCACTGGCCGGCGACCAGAGGTGTCTTGGAGACGTTCTTGACCGGACCCAGGCCCCAGTTGATGTGGCCCACGACGGTTGCCAGATCGGTGGACGAGATCGACTCCAGGATCGCGTTCGGATCGTCGAGGTCCGCACTGCGGCGGATCACGTCGGTCGTCACCTCGAACAGTGCGTGCTTGAAGCCGATCGGCTGGGTCCACGGGCGCCCGGAGGAGGCCGTGTAGCCGTCGGCAAGCTGCTTTGCCGACATGCCGGTCAGGGACGAGGAGAATGGATGATCCGGCGTCCACCAGATTTCCGAGGTCAGACCATCGCCGCGGTCTCCCAGGGATTCGATGAACGAGGGGAACAGCAGTGCCTTGCCGAGCGTGGCCACCTTGGGGGAGAAGCCCTGTTGCGCCGCCTGCGACCAGAACGTGGCGAAGTCCGGCGAGATCATGTTGCCGGTGAGGATCTCGCAGCCTGCGGCCTTGAAGGCCGAAATCTGCGACGAGAAATCATCGGTGAGCGGCTGGTAGCGGCCCGGATTCGTCAGCTCGAACCCGCTGCCGACCAGAGCGGGCGGGAAACCGTGGACATCGTCGCCCCATGCGTTGCCGTCGGCATCATTGGGGAACAGTCCCCCCACCTTGCGCGCAACGCCGCTTTCTTCCCACAGGCCGAGGAAGGCCTTGATGACGTCCTCCAGTCCCCAGAAGAAGTGATAGGTGTAGTCGAAGCCCGTCGCCGGGTCGCCGTTGCGGCCGAAGAAATAGGGCTGCCAGGGGCAGTCGGTGGTGATGCAGGGCACCTCGTTCAGTTCCGCCTGGTCGGACACCGGATTGGTCGTGTCCGGGGTCGAGGCACCGACGATGATGTCCACCTCATCGCCCAGGATCAGCTCCGAAGCCACTTCCGCCGCGCGGTTCGGGTTCGACTGGCTGTCCTTGGAGATGATCTCCACCTGATAGGTCTTGCCGTTGTTTTCGATCCCGCCGGCGAGCGCCTTCTGGACACCGGCGAGGACGTAGTCATCGGCCTCCGCGAAACCGGCCAGCGGTCCGGTGCGCGGGCTCACGTGCCCGATCCGGATGATCGGGTCCGCGGCGTAGGCGCGTGTCCGGGTCAAAATGGCGGGTGCCGCCAGTCCGACCGAAGCTCCGGCCAGGAACGTGCGGCGATTGATACCTTCTGTCTTCCGAAATAGCGTCATCGATTTTCCTCCCAGATGCGCTTGGTACGGCAGGCTGTCAGTCGGGTAGAATCGTCTCGAGCCTCCGCAGATGAGTGGCCACGCGCCGTCGGACATCCTCCATGTCCTCCGGCGTCCAGCTCATGAACCCCTCGCCGCTTTTCATGCCGAGCTTTCCGGCTTTCACCAGGTCGCGCAAATACGGCGAAGGCGCCGGCCGGTTATCCAGATCGGCCAGCACATTCTCATGGATATCGAGTGTCAGGTCGGTCCCGACGAGATCGGCGTTGGCGAGCGGGCCGAGCACCGAAAGGCGGCGCCCGAAACTGGCGTTGACGACCTGATCGACCGCTTCCGCCGTGCAGACCCCGCTCTCGACCAGGTAGATGGCCTCCCGCCACATGGCGTGCTGCAGCCGGTTGCCGATGAACCCGGCAACGTCCTTTTCGACCCGGACCGGCGTTTTTCCGACGGCGTCCAGCAAGGCCACCGTTTCCTCGATCGCGGCTTCCGCGGTCCACTCGGTGCGGATCACCTCGACCAGGGGGATCATGTGCGGCGGGTTCCACCAGTGTGTCCCCAGCGCTCTGGTCTTGTCTTCCAGATCGGCAACGATGGACGTGATCGGAATCACGGACGTATTGGAGGCGAACACCGCGTCCGGCGGTGCGAACCGTTCCACATCCTTGAAGAGGGCGCGCTTCAGGTCGACCTTTTCCGGCGCGGCCTCGAACACGAAATCCACGCCCCCGACACAGGTGGCGATCTCCGGATCCGGCGCGATCCGCAACACGGTCTCGTCTATTTCCCGCGTTTCGGCGCCCATTGCCTCGAGACTTGCCGCCACCCGGCCGTGCAACGCGTCCAGACCGGCCGAAACCGGATCGTACACCCGGACACCGTGCCCTGCCCGCGCAAAGGTCAGGGCGATGCCGTGCCCCATCAGACCGGCACCCAGGACAGCGATGTTGAGGGACTTTGCCATCGTCTAGCCCGCCGTGTATCCGCCGTCGGCATAAAGGATATGCCCGGTGTAGAAATCGGAAGCCCGGGAGGCCAGAAACAGCAGGGGACCGATCAGGTCCTCCGGCTCGCCGAGGCGCCCTTTGGGTACGCGGGCGAGAAATCCGTCCCGGAAGCCTTTGGCCTTGTCGTTGTCCTCGAACATCCAGGCGGTCAGCGGCGAGCGGAACACGGTCGGCGCGATCGCATTGACCGTGATGTTGTCCTCGCCGAGTTCGCAGCCGAGCGCCTTGGTGATGCCGTCGACCGCCGCCTTGGAGGCGCAATAGGCCGTGTAGCCAGCCGGATGACCCAGCAGCCCCCGCGCGGAAGAGACCAGCACGATCTTGCCGCCGCCCGGCTGCGCCTTCATCTGCCCTGAGGCCGCCCTTGCCAGAAGCCAGGACTGGGTGACATTGGCGTTCATGACGTTTTCGAAATCGCCGGGGGTCAGGTCCTCGATCTTGGCGACCTTGTTCATGCCGGACGCCACGACCAGAACATCCAGCGACCCGAACCGCTCGACCGCGCGCTCGACCAGTTGGCCGCACGCCGCCTCGTCGGACGGGCGTATGGCCATCGACGCGACTTCGGCGCCGAGGGCCTCGCACTCGGCCGTGACCGACGTCAGCGCGGCTTCATTGCCCGCGGCAAGCACCAGCTTGCAGCCCGCCCCGGCAAGCGCCTTGGCGGCAACCGCTCCAAATGCCCCGGAAGCGCCGGTGACCAGGGCCACCTTGCCCGACACATCGAAGAGACCGAGGGGATTGGTCCAGTTGTCCGTCATCGGCTCGCTCCCGGCGGGTAGGGCAGGACCACAAGCATGGTACAGATGTGGTTCGTCCGGTTTTCGATCGTACGCACCTCGTCGGGCGCGATCGTGCAGCTGTCGTATTTTCTCAGGACCGTTTCCCGGCCCCCGGTTTCGACGGTCATCTCGCCGTCCAGCACGACATAGACCTTCTCGAAGGGTGTCGAATCCGGGCCGGCACCGCCGCCGGGCAGAAACTGGCTGAGTCCCACCCACTGATTTTCCGGTCCGCCAGGCTCGAACCCCTGGAGACGCAGCCCGACCATCTCGCGGTGGTTCGGCGCGTCATAGGGTTTGGCGTCCTCAAAACGTTTTACATGCATTGGCTTCCTCCCAGATTCCCGCATGTGGACCGGCCGCGGCAGCGGCCGGCTATGACGTGCTCAGAAATTTTCGCCGGGCTCGATCCGGTATTGCTGTCCCTTGTCGATCATGGCGACAAGACGGATGATGCAGCCGTCACCACGGTCCCAGTTCCAGGGGAAAAAGGCGAAGGTGCAGCGCTTGCCCGTGACCGCGTCCAGGTCGCCGCCGACATTCTCGATGCCGAGGATGCCGTTGCTGAACAGCCTCTGGTGAACCGGCTCCCACTCGGGGAAGTCGTCTTTCCAGTCACGGCCGCCGGACCATTCCTTATATTCCCCTTCCAGATGGGGAAGAATGGGACCGTTGCGTTGCGGGCCGATTGCCGTTGCCAGCGGGTGGTCGTTGGCCTGGGTGTCATGACCGACGACCTTGATGCCCTTTTCGACCATCCAGTCGGCAGCCGAGGGAACCAGGCCCGGGCAATAGGCGAAATAATCGCCGTCTTCATACTGCTTGTGCCAGCCGGTGTTGATGATCAGTACATCGTTCTTGCGGATGGCATGGCCGCAGGCCTTTTCCAGATCGTCCGCCGTGATCTGTTCCCACTTCTTCTTCGGGATCGAGACGACAAGACCGGACCCGAAGAAATGCGGCAACGGCACTTCGTCGATAAACGGCGTTCCCTGCACCACATGGGCCGGCGCATCGATATGCGTGGTCACATGCATGGTGGTGGTGATGGTCTGCGACAGGACACCGGACTTCGCCATGTAGTGCTTCCGGTCGATCTGAACGTCCTGGAAGTACGGCCAGTTCGGACACTGGAACCCGTATCGGTGCGAGAGATTGTAGAACTCCAGCCCCATGTCGTTGTCGGTGTTGGCCTGAAATTCAATGCCGCGGATCTTGACCATTTCGCAATACTCCTCCGATCACCGCCGAAGCGGTGTTGCGATGCTGATGACATTGTTTCTTATGATTATTATCAATGACGTTGTTTCGCATGATGGTACGCATGCACCGCATTGCAGTCAATAACTATTTGCGATTCAGGTCTTTTGTACCGTATGGTGGGACAAGCCTCTTCACCAGAATCAGCAAACAGACCGGCATTGCAGACCATGAGCGACCAAGAATTCTCACCGGAAAACGAGCCTGACAGGAGCCGCAACGGCATTCAGGTCATAGAACGGGCAGCGAAAATCCTGCGCTCTCTGAAGGAGGACCAGTCGGGAATGAGCCTCGGCCAGATTGCGGAAGCGGTCAGCCTGCCGCGGTCGACCGTGCAACGGATCGTGGGCGCCCTGCAGAAAGAACGGCTGGTGATCTCCGGAGCCAATGGCGGCAGGCTCCGGCTCGGCCCGGAGCTGAGCGCCCTGGCCGAAGCCGCCCGCTACAACATCGTCGAGTGCTGCAGGCTTCATCTGACGGAACTCTCTCAGGCGACGGGAGAAACCGCCGACCTGTCCGTTCTGCGCGGGCCGGCCATGATCTTTCTGGATCAGGTGCCCGGCACCCACCGGTTGCGGACCGTGTCCTCGGTCGGCGACGCCTTTCCCCTGACCACCACCGCCAATGGCCTGTCCTGCCTTGCCCGGCTGGACGACGACATGGCCAGGGACCTGGCCTGCGCGGAATGGAACCGTCAGCGGATCGAGCGTGATCTGTCCGGGTTCATGAAGACCCTCGCAGGGATCAGGGAATCCGGCCTGGCGTACGACCTCGACGAGCACACCCGGGGCATCTCGGCCATCGGGTTTGCCTTCCGCGACTGGTCCGGAGACCTGCACTCGATCTCCGTTCCGGTTCCCTCGACCCGCTTCAGGGAAATTCGGCCCAAGGTGGAGGCGACACTCAGGCTGACCGCCAGGCATGTCGAAGGCATGATGGAACACGGCACCGGGCCCGATCTCAGGTCCCGATGACCCCGGGCGGGCGTGCCGCCATGCCGGGATTTCGGGCCTCGCATCTCCGGCGCCGGATCCTTGCCGGCACGCGCGCCCCCCCGGAACGAGGAGTGCGGTTCATCCAGACGGACCAGCCGGCCGGGCCTGCGGGCATTCAAGGCCGACTGTTTCAAATCAAACGCGAAATATTCTAGGATCCACGACGACGCCCTGAGGCCACGGCCTGACAGAAGAGCAGTATTTTCCATGTTGAACCGCACGGCCTGCCGGTATTTTCTCGAAGTCGCCCGGCTGGGATCGATCAGGCTCGCGGCGGACCGGCTGCATGTCTCCCCTTCCGCAATCAGCCGCCAGATCGCGAAGCTTGAACGGGAATTCGAGGAGCAGATCGTCGAACGGCGCGCCGATGGCGTGCGTCTCACCGATGCGGGACATGTCATCGCGAAGAATTTCGCCACGATCCTGGATCAGATGGATCAGATCAAGGACGAGATATCCGATCTTCGGAAGCTGAAATCCGGCAGTGTGTCCATCGCCACGGTCGAGGGCATCTCGGACCCGTTCCTTTCCGAACAGATCACCGCTTTCCACAAGCGGTTTCCGGCGGTCGAATTCAGGGTGCGCATCCGCGGCCGCGAACGGGTGCTCGAGGCGCTGGAAAAGCATCTCTGCCAGATCGGTTTCGTGTATGACCACTTTACCCATCCCAACATCGAAATCGCCGGCCAATGGCGCCAGCCGCTGCTCGCTCTGGCGCCGCCTTCCCATGAACTGGCCGACGGCAGGCAGCTGGAACTGGCGGACATCGTGTCCATGCCCTGCGTCGTGCCGGATGACAGTTTCGGCATCCATCATCTGATTTTTCGCGCCTACCGGAAGATTCGGGCGACCCCGAACGCGATCCTTGTGGCGGACCAGTTGCACTTCCTGATCCGCCACGCGATTTTCAACAATGCGATCGTGTTTGTGCCGCTGCAGGCCGCTTTGCGGGAGGTCGAGGCCGGCGCACTGGTGCCGCTCAATCTGCATTGCAGTGAATTCGACCACCGCTTCATCTACGCCATCGTGCGGCGCGATCAGCGGCGGTCTCCGGCCAGCCAGGCGTTCATAGAGGCCTTGTCGATGGCCTTTCCGGGCCATGAGAAATCCGATGCCGCAATGCTGGCGCGGCTCCGGGCGATTCAGGCGTGAAGTTCGATCGTGATGTCCGCTTCCACCGGCGCGTCGAGCCCGAGCACATGCTGGGTCAGGGCCGCGCGCGCATGTTTGCCGTTGTCCTCGCCCCAGAGCGCCACGAACAGGTCCGAAGCACCGTTCAGAACCAGATGCGGCTCCGTGAAATCGGGTGCGCATGAAACGTAACCGATCATCTTCACGATCCGTTTCACCCGATCCAGATCCCCCAGCACGGCTTTCATCATGGCCAGATGGTTGATCGCCATGAGCCGCGCGGACGCATAGCCTTCCTCGATCGACAGGTCGGAACCGACCTTGCCCACATAGGGCAGCACATCCTCGTCATTCTCGTCCGGCTGCGTGCCCAGCGTGCCGGAGGTGTACAGCATGTTCCCCACAACGACGCCGGGAACGTAGTTGCCGATCGGTTTCGGCCGTCTCGGCAGGGTGATCCCCAGTTCGGTCAGGCGGCGTTCAGTCTCGTGAGACAAGGCTCTTTCTCCCTATTTGCAACTTCGTGGAAGTTCGCAAATTAGGCACAATTTTGCGGATACGGGAGTGCGCAGAAAGCAACGCATGTTTGCCGAAAGAGCAACGCTTGACGGTTCGCCTGATCCATAACGTCAGAATTTATTCTTTTAAAACAACATATTATTGAATTTTCAAGATGACCGGCGCTTCCAATCCGATTGACGGGGCTTCAATCGAGACAGTAGCGCAGCCGCCGCTTTTGCCTATGCTGAAGGCAGAACACCTGAACCACGAGGACCTGACCGGTGCCAGTGAAATCGATCGCCCAACTCGCAAACGACCTCCGCGAAGGTGCCATCACTTGCCGCGAACTCATGGAGGCGGCCGTGGACCGCCATGCGGCGACCGAGCCGCGTCTGAATGCCTACCGCAGCTGGGCTGGAGACCGTGCGCTTGCCCAGGCCGATGCGGTGGACACGCTGTTGGCGACCGGGGGCGATCTTGGACCGTTGATGGGACTGCCGGTTTCGGTCAAGGATCTCTACGGTGTTCCAGGCCTTCCCGTGTTCGGTGGAACCGATACCGCCTTCCCGCCGGACTGGGAAACGGCGGGGCCGGTCGTGTCGGCCCTGCTGGCGCAGCTGGGGATCGTGACCGGCAAGACCCAGACTGTTGAATTCGCCTTCGGTGGCCTGGGAACAAACCCGTATGCGGGCACCCCCCTGAACCCTTGGTCCGGCCCCCACGCGCCGCGCGCACCGGGGGGATCCAGTTCCGGCGCGGGTGTCTCCCTGGTTCAGGGATCCGCCCTGCTCGCCCTGGGCACCGACACGGCCGGATCCGTCCGCATCCCTGCATCCTTCACCGGTCAGACCGCCCTGAAGATCACCCATGGCCGCTGGTCGCTGGACGGCATCATTCCACTGTCGCCTTCGCTGGACACGCCCGGACTTCTGACGCGCACAATCGACGATCTGGCCGTTGCCTTCGCCGCACTCGACCCTGGCGGCGGCCGGCCTGTCGTGGCGGCGGAGACGGGCCTGCGCCTCGGCGTGGTCCGGAATGTTGTCTGGGACGGGATCGATGATTCCATCGCGCAGAACACCAGCTCGGCGCTGCGTGCCCTGGAAGGCGCCGGGGCAACGCTGAACGATGTCGAGCTGCCCTGCGCGGCCGCGCTCCTCGAGGTCTTCCGCGCCGGTGGACTGGCTGCGCCGGAGCTGCGCGCTTTCCTCGACCGCAACTTCCCCGAACGCATCGAACGGCTGGATCCGGCGGTGATGGCAAGGGTTCAGGCGGCCGATGAGATCGGTGCCACGGAATACCTGCGCCGCCGCGCCGTGCTCGCCGAAAGCGGCCAAACCGCACGCCGGGTCTTCGACACCGTCGATTTCCTGGTCACGCCCACGGTTCCGGTCAGCGCACCGGTCGTCGCGGATCTGGCCGATCCCGAGACCTATCGCGCCGCCAACATGCTGGCATTGCGGAACACGGCCATCGTCAACCTGCTCGGCTGGTGCGCCTTAACCCTGCCGACGGGACTCGACGCGAATGGAATTCCTTCCGGCCTGCAGATCATCGCGGGACCGGGTCAGGAAGAACGGCTGCTGGCTGTGGGGCTGGCGGTCGAAAACATCCTTGGTCAGGGACCGGACCTTCTGGGCCTGCCACCACTTTGATCTCCGATAAAACCAACCAAACCAGAGGGACGTCATGAAACTGCAGACACTCGGCAAGGCTATGATCCTTGCACTCGGAACCACGCTCGCCAGTCAAGCCCATGCGGCCGACTTCAACTTCACCTTCGCCCACGTGCTGACGGAAGACACGCCCAACGCCCGTGCCGCGGTCGTGTTCAAGGAAGAAGTCGAGAAGAACTCGGACGGGCGCATCGAAATCAATATCCGGCCGGCAGCCCAGTTGGGCGGCGATGTCGAAATCATCGAACAGACACAGATGGGCATGGTCCACATCGCCATCCCGCCGACCGGCAATCTCGCCAACTTCAACGAGCAGATGTATCTGTTCGATCTGCCGTTCCTGATGAATGACGATGCATCGATGAAACGCGTTCTCGACGGCGAAGTCGGCACCGAACTGCTGGGGACACTCGAGGCCAACAACCTGCACGGCATCGCGATGTGGGGCGCCGGCTTCCGCAACATGACCAACAACATCAGGCCCATCAACGGTCCGGGCGATCTTGAAGGCATCAAGATGCGGACCTTGCAGGCTCCCACCATTCTCGCAACCTACCGCGCCTATGGCGCCAACCCGACGGCCATGGCCTATGTCGAGGTTTACAACGGCCTGCAGCAGGGTGTGGTCGAAGGTCAGGAAAATCCGCTGGCCAACATCGCGTCGATGAAATTCTACGAAGTCCAGAAATACATGACGCTCTCCCGCCACGCCTATCACACCTACGCGGCGGTGATGAACAACGCTGCCTGGGCCAGCCTGCCGGACGATCTGAAAACCGTCATCGAAGAGGCCATGATCGTTGGCCGGGACGCGGCACGCCAGTTCACCGAAGAGGATGAAGCCAAGATCATCGAAGGCATCAAGGGCCAGATCGAGATCCAGGAACTGCCCGCCGAGGGACGTGCCGCGTTCATCGAAGCCTCGCAGCCGATCTATGAAGAGTTCCGCGAAAAGGTCACGCCGGCTCTGATGGACAAGGCACTCGCGGCCGCCAAGGGCGAGTAACGGACTTCCGGGGGCTGCGCACATGATCAACTGGCTCAACCGCATCGTCGACCTGATCGAAAACGTGCTGGTCACATCGCTGATCCTGTCGGCGACCCTTGTGGCAATCGTTCAGGTCATCGCCCGATACGTGTTCAACAACTCGCTCTACTGGTCAGAGGAATTCATCCTCTATGCACTCATAACGATGAGCTTCCTGACCATGGGGATGGGTGTGCGCTACGCGTCGCATATCAGCGTCGAGGCGGTCTATGCCATCGCAAGCCCCCGGATGGCCAAATTTCTCCAGATCGGGGCGGCCTGCCTCGGCCTGATCTTCGCCGGAGTGCTGATCTGGTACGGGACGAAACTGTCCCTGAACACCTCCCGGATGGGACAGATGTCCCCGGCAATGCGCATTCCCGTGGGCTACATCTACACCGTGATCCCGGTTTCGGGTGCCTTCATGGTGCTGCGCTACCTGCTTGTATTGCAGGAACTTTTCGCCGGACGGAGCTACGTCCCGCCCCAAGTCGACATCAAGACGAGCTGAGGACAGGTCATGGTTGGCGCTCTCGTACCCGTATTCTTCGGCCTTCTCCTGTTCGGCCTGCCGATCTTCGCCGCGCTCGCGCTCGCGGTTGCGGCCGTGTTTTATTTCTGGGGTGGAATTGATCCGGTCCTCGTGCCCATGCGCATGTTTTCCGGCATCAACAATTTCTCCCTCATGTCGATCCCGTTCTTCATTCTCGCGGCCGAGCTGATGCGGATCGGCGGGCTGTCGGACCGTCTGATCAACCTGGCGCGGGCGATCATCGGCTGGCTTCCCGGCGGTCTCGCGGCGGCAGCGGTCGTGGCCTGCCTGATGTTCGGATCGATCTCGGGATCGAGCCCGGCAACGGTGATCGCGATCGGGTCGATCCTGTACCCGGCCATGGTGAAGGCCGGTTACGACAAGTTCTTCTCCATCGGCCTGATCACCACAGCCGGCACACTCGGCCCCATCGTGCCGCCGTCGATCGCCCTGATCATCTACGGCTCGGTCACCGGCACCTCGGTGGGCAAGCTGTTTGCCGCTGGCCTGCTGCCCGCGATTATGATCGGTGGCATCCTCATCGCCTTCGCGACCTGGTACTCCGCCCGGAAGGGATATCCGCGCGATGCAATGCCGACTTTAAAGGGGATTCTCGCGGCGCTGAAGAACTCCGCCTGGGGTCTCGGCCTGCCGCTGATTCTCCTTGGCGGGATCTATTCCGGTGTGTTCACACCGACGGAATCCGCCGCCGCAGCCTGCCTTTACGGCTGGTTTGTCGGCGCGGTCATCTATCGCAGCATTTCCGTGAGGGACACGCTGATGGTCCTGCGCAACACGGGCCTGATCTCCGGTCCGCTTCTCTTGATCACGGCCGGCGCGTCGGCATTCTCGTGGGTCCTGGCCAGCACGGGCACGCCCGCCCAGCTTGCCGCCTACATCCTCGGCGATGTCAGCAACCCCTTCCTGATCATCGCCTTCTTCAACGTGCTCCTCCTGATCGCAGGCTGCTTTCTCGACAGCGCCTCCGCGATCATCATCCTGGCGCCCCTGATGATGCCGATCGCCCAGCAGATCGGTGTCGATCCGATCCATTTCGGCGTGATCATGCTGGTGAACCTGTCGGTTGGCATGCTGACGCCGCCGGTCGGCCTGAATCTGTTCGTCGCCATGGGCGTCTCGGGAATGAAGCTGGGCGAGGTGTTCCTTGCAACCCTGCCGACCATCCTGCTGATGCTGGTTGCCCTGATCCTGCTCTCCTACATCCCGGCGATCAGCATGCTGTTGCCGGAAACGCTGTTCTAGAGCGTGTTGCATTTAAACGGAAAAATCAGCATCGCTTTTTGCGTTGGAATGCCTGGTTCCAGAAAGTGAAAAGCGATTCCGATTAAGTGCGATTTGCTCTAGAGCCGTTCCCACTCAGTTTGGCTCGCACCGGAACCGGGGCACGTGAGCGTCAGTGTTTGTCCGACAGCGAGGAGGCCTGCCAGTTCGGATCGTGCTCGGCAGGCAGCGGCGCAAGACCTGCCTTCCTGACGGCGTGGATGGCGCAGTATTCGTCCTTTTCCGAGGTGTCACCGCTGACACCGACCGCACCGATCGTGCTGCCGGTGTCATCCTCGATCAGGACACCGCCCGGTACCGGTATGAAGCGGCCTTCGGCGGCCACGGACAAGGCCGTCTGGAAGGTTGGCCGCGCGGACAGGTAGTCGCGGATCGTGCGCGACGGCAAGCCCATGCCAAGGGCACCCCAGGCCTTGCCGTAGGCGATGTCGAAGCGCAGCAGACCGCTGCCGTCCTCCGATTTCATCGTCACCAGCCGTCCTCCGGAGTCCAGCACGGCCACGGTCAGCGGCTTCATCTGTTCACGGCGGCCGATGGCCAGAACGGTTTCGGCGATGGTCTCGGCAGTGGCGAGTGCAAGGCTTGATGCCAGGCGCATTGTTCCAGGTCCTCAGTTACGCATCAGATCGGGCAGCCAGGTGACGATCTCGGGAAAAATCAGCAGAACGATGATGGTTATCACGTCCGCGATGAAAAACAGCATGATGCCCCGGAACACATCCGGGAGCGGAATGTCGGGTCGCACCGCGCTGACCACGAAACAATTCAGGCCGATGGGCGGAGTGACGAGGCAGATTTCCGCCATCTTGACGACGATGATGCCGAACCAGATGGAATCGAAGCCCAGCGCGATCACCGCCGGATAGACCACGGGAAGCGTCAGCAGCAGCATTCCGATGGCATCCATGAACATGCCGAGGACCGCATAGGCCAGCAGGATGCAGATCATGATCGTCATGGGCGAGGCATCGAGCGAGACGACCCAGGCGGTGAACGCTTCCGCGACCCCGGAAAAGCCGAGAAACCGCACGAAGATCGTCACACCCCAGATCAGCGAGAAGATCATGACGGTGAGTTTGGCCGTTTCCATCAGGCTGGCCGTGATCGGACGCAGCCCGGTGCCGCGGAACAGGGCCACCGCGAAGACGATGCCCGCGCCCAGCGCGCCGGCCTCCGTCGGGGTCGCCCACCCCTGATAGATTGCGGAAATGATGATGAAGACCACGGCCACGATCGGCAGCAACGGCGGCAGCGACGTGAACCTTTCCCCCCAGGTTGCGCCGCCCACCGACGGCGCCGCCTCGGGACGGACCTTCGCCCAGCCGATGATGATGCCGCCGTAGATCAGCGCCGAGACCAGGCCGGGCAGGAAGCCCGCCAGCAGCAGGCGGCCGACCGACTCCTCGACGATGATCGCGTAGATGACGAGGATCGCAGACGGCGGGATCAGGGTTGCCAGGGTGCCTCCCGCCGCAACCACGCCCGCCGCCAGCCGCCGGTCGTAACCGTAGCGCAGCATTTCCGGAATGGCGACGCGGGCAAACACGGCGGATGTCGCTGTCGAGGCGCCCGAAACGGCAGCGAACCCGGCCGTTGCGAACACGGTCGCGACGGCCATGCCACCCGGCAGCCAGCCAAGCCACTTGCTGGCGGCATTGAACAGTTGCGTCGTCATGCCCGCATGAAAGGCGACAAAGCCGATGAAGATGAACATCGGCAGGACACTCAGGGCATAGATCGTCGACTTGGCATGCGGCACGATGCCGACGATGCCGGCGGCAGGGCCCCAGCCGATCAGTTCGACCAGCCCCAGAAGGCCGATGGTCGCTGCCGCGAACACGACACGCACGCCGAGCATGACGAGAAGGACCAGCAGTCCGATGCCGATCAGGCCGACCAGCAGCGGGTATTCAAATCCAAGTCCGATCAGCATCCGTCAGTCTTTCCGTCCTGGGAGGCCGCGAGCGCCTCTTCTGCTTCTTCCTGGGCGACCTGGGCCGCGTTCTTCATCAATGTCACGCCTTCGGGCGCGCGGGACGGATCGATGAACATGCGCACCGATCCGGCCAGCTGGACGGACAGCCGCAGGAACCACAGGGAAAACGCCACCGGAACCACCAGCTTGGACGGCCACACCGGAAACTCCGCATCGATTGTGGTGTCGCCGAGCTGAAACGACCGCCAGAAATGCGCGCCGCTGTACCAGATCAGCACCGCGATGATGCCCATGCCGACGAGCGCGCCGACGATCTCGGCCGCCCAAAGACCGCGTCCGCGCAGATGAGACAGCAGCAGTTCCATGCGGATATGGGCGCCCATGCGCTGGGTGTAGGCGGCCCCGAGAAAGGCCATCCCGGCCATGGACAGCTCGACCAGGTCGACATAGCCGGACAACGGCGTGTCGAACACCGTGCGCAGCACGATCTGGGCGATCCCCAGGCACATGAGCAGAAAGATGAAGATCGCCGCCACGAAATTCGTTGCGTCTTCCACCGGCGACAGCCGCCGGTCGGCACGGGCAACGAGGCTGGAGCCGCCGGCAGCCGGATGGGTATCAAACATGGGTTCTGTTCCTGAACGGGAAATCGGCACCGCGGCAGAACCGCGGCACCACCCGGAAGGGGGTTACTGCTTGCGCGCTTCCTCGGCGTAGCCAAGGAAGGCGTCCAGAACCGCCTGCGCATCGAAGCTGTCCTGATTGTCGGCCACCCATTTGGTCCAGACCGGCCGGCCGGCGATTTCGCGGAACCGGGTCAGTTCCTCTTCGCTGTAGGCGATCTTGTGCAGGGTCTTTTCGAAGAGCTGCAGGTTGACTTCGTCCTGGGCGTCATAGGCCGCCTGCTGGGCATCGAGCACGAGATCCCGGTTGTCCATGATCAGCGCCTGGTAATTTTCCGGCAGCGCCTCGAAGGCGGTCTTGTTCAGGACCCAGCCGCATTCCGACGTTCCCGGCGCCAGGTTCGAGGTGTACCAGTCGGCTTCCTCGTTGATCTTGAAGGCAACGTGGGCATAGGTGAACGGAAAGGCCGCCGCGTCGACCGTGCCATTCTGGAAGGCCGTGAGCGTCTCGGAGGCCGACAGGGTCTGCTTGGTCGCCCCGAGCGCCTCCATGGCATCGCCCAGGCCGCCGCCCGCGCGCACCTGCAAGCCTTTCCAGTCCTCGAGTTTCTCGGGTGGTGTCCCCTTGCCCATCAGTTCGAACTGCTGCAGCAGGCCCGAAACGTAGGGAATGGCGTTCCACTTGGCCATGTCGGCAACGATCGCCGGGTGTTCGAACATGCGCATGCGCGCGGTCCGCCCCACCTGCGGATCGCCGATCGGAAGGAAGGGCAGGGAAAACACCATCCATGCCGGGTTCTTGCCGGGATGGTAGAAATTGCAGATGCCGGCGCCCTCGAAGGCGTTCAGCTTGAGGCCGTCAAGATTTTCGCGCGCCGGGCCGAGCTGTTCCGCGTAGAAAATCCGGATCTGAAACTTGCCGCCGGTTTCTTCAGCGACCTTTTCCGCCAGGGCTTCCATCCCGGCGGTAAGCGCCCGCGGGTTGCCGTACATCGAGATTTTCCAGAAGACCGACGGCCCGTCGACATTCGCTGCGGTGGCCGCCCCGAAAGGCGTCAGCGCCGAAATGGACGCGACCGCGAGGGTTTTAAGGAACTGTTTCATTGGGTCTCCTCCCCGATTACTGCAAGACGGCGCAAGCCGCCGGGACGCTCGTGAGCCGTTCGTCTTGGATCGATCCGCTTTTCCGGCTCACGAAATTGCTTTCAAAAAAATCGATATTATTTGATATACAATAACTTTATCGGCAGAAAAAGAGAAAAATACGGATGGCAGTAAAGGCAGCCGGCACCGTGCCGACTGCCCTCGTGTACCGGGGCACCACCATGAGGCACGGGACTGCGTCATCGACCAGGATGTGATTGCGGCTGGCTTCAGAGCCTGCCGGCCTTCCATTTTCCCGACAGGAGCCGCAGGTGAAACGGAAGAAGCTTCACCAGCTCCTCGAACAGCAGCAACGAGAAAATCCAGATGACCGGCGCGTCGAAAACAAGCACCAGCAATGCGGTTGCCGGAAGACGAAATGCCCATTGCGACCAGATGAAGATGTGCATGACATAGACCGTCTCCCCACCCGCCCTGAGCGTGTTGCCGCACATGGCGTTGGACACCTTGGGAAACGGCAGAAGCAGGAGAACCGGCAAAAAGCCCAGGAGCGCGGCGCGGGTATCCTCGTTGAGACCGGGATAGATCCGGCCGGACAAAAGACAGACTGCCAGATAGACCAGCGAGACCAGCACTGCGGCCCCGAAGGCCGCGCGCCACGCCGCCCCCAGAAATGCATCCAGGTCACTGCCGCTGCGCCTTTCTCCTATCAGCTGGGCGACAAGGATCCCGGTTGCCTGGGCCCAGCACATGGCAATGGCACCAACCACCATGATCCACGGCATCATCAGCGTCAGCGCCGCGAATTCGCTCACGCTGAGGGCTGCGTAGATCAGGGTCGCCACGGCGTTGGCCAGCGATGCGCTCGCGAATGTCGCGGCAATCGGCAATGTGAACAGGAAATGGCGGCGGAGCGCCGCTGCAAAGGCGTTCCGCTGCCGCGTCTCCTGGCCGGCCTTGAGAATACCGGAGCGCCGGGCTTCCCGGACCAGGACCGAAAGCCTCAGGACCGCGCCGACAACCGTTCCCCATGCGGCACCGGTCACGCCCATTTCGGGCGCGCCGAAATGACCGTGTATCAGGATATAGCTCACCCCGACATTGACCGGCAGGGACACCAGATAACTCAGGAAAGGGACCCGCGTTTCACCGCGGGCATTGAAGAGGCTGGACAGGTTCAGCGCCACGGCCTCCACCAGGAACACGAGCAGCAGGACACTCAGATAGTTTTTCGCTTCGGTGCCGATCCACGCTGAATGCGCAACCCTGTCGACGATCAGTTCGCCGGCCAGGAAAGCCGCACCGATACCGGCCAGTGCGATACAGCCGTTGATCAGGAGACCGCACAGGAAACCGGTGCGGAGCGCGGCCGGGTCCGCGGCACCGAAGGCCTGCGCCAGCCTTATCTGCGTTCCGTTCGAGAAGGCGCCGAGGATACCCAGCAGCAATCCGCCGAACACCGATGCGATGCCCATGGCGGCAACCGCCGTTTCGCCCAACGACGAAACCAGGATGGCATCGATCACGACGATGCCGTGCAGCATGATCGTCTTGAGAGTGAGCGGCCAGGCCACCTGGAAAACGGTACCGTTGGACGGCAGGCCGCCGGAACGGCCGGGTGCGCGGGGCCTTGTCTGGCGGGGGTCTATGCGGGCTTTGGGCAGTTTGCAGGGCCTTGAAGGCGAGGAAAATGACGTTGGAACCGCAAGGGGCTACCGGCCGCGGTCCGGTCGGGCTGATCCTGGACTTCAGCCCGGGCTCTCCTCGAAAAAGCTTTCATTGGTGGCAGTGATGGATTCGATGGTGGCGTCCAGACGGGACAGATGGCGCATGCCCGCCACGACTGCCCGCTCGGCGTCCCCGTCTGTCACGCAGGCGACGATTTCCTCGTGATCGGCAACCAGTTGCGGCATCCGGTCTTCTTTTGACAGACCGAGAATGCACAGACGGTCGACCTTGGCCTTTTCCGCCGAAATGACCTCGAAGGCAAAGTCCAGTCGCGCAATCTGGCACAGGGTCCGGTGAAACGCGTAGTCGAGCGCTCCGAAGGCCTCATAGTCGTTGTCCGCGATCGCCTGCCGTTGCCGGTCGAGACAGTCTTCCAGCATAGCGGCACCGACACGGTCGCATTTGGCGGCGGCCCGCCGGAGCACTTCCGCTTCGACCGCAGCCCGCACAAAACGGGACTTTTCGATCTCGCGGGCCGAAAAGCGTTTGACCTCCGTCGCCCTTTGCGGGCGGATCAGCAGCAGGTCCTGGTTTTCCAGGCGGCTGAAAGCGTCCCGAACCGGCTGCCGCGACACGCCGAACCGCGCCGCGATATCCGCTTCGGAAATCCGGTCGCCCGGTTTGAGGCGCATGCTGGCGATCTCTTCGTGGAGATAGTCATATATCTCGTCGACCAGCGGGCGTCTGTCGCCTGCCTGCTTGAGGTGCACCATCTTGTTTCCTCCAGAGTGGCCCGACTGCCTTCAGCCAGTCCCGTGCCCGTATCGTGCGACCAGTATCGCCGGCCCGGTTTCGCTGGACCTGTTCGTTGAATAGCCCCGTCAGGCCACGAATGCCAACCCGTCAGTACCGGGTGACAAAGTCCCGCAAGGTGTCCCGGCTTTCTTTCCCTTGCCCGATACCGGCGGACGGGCTCGGTCGCCGTTCCTCCCCGAACCCGTGTTCAGGCCATGTCGAGATCAGATTGGCACCGGGTCCGGACCGGCATGAGCGTCTCGGCCCTGCCCTTGATTTTCAAATTCAGACTAGTATTCCAGATTAGCTACTAGTATACCAGTCTAAAGTAATGGCGTGTGGAGATCGTTTCGACAACCACTGCCGGATGGAAAGGCTGCCGCGCCGGATGGGAGTTCATGGCGTGGCCGCGTGGGAGGTGGAATGCCAGGGGTACGCTTGGAAGGCATCGTCAAGGCCTATGGGTCCTTGCGTGTGGTGCACGGAATCGATCTGGAAGTGAACGAGAAGGAATTCGTCGTTCTTGTCGGCCCCTCGGGCTGCGGCAAGTCGACGACCCTGCGGATGATTGCGGGCCTGGAGGAGATTACGGAAGGTGATCTCGCCATCGACGGCCGTCACATGAACCGCATCGCCCCCAAGGATCGCGATGTCGCGATGGTGTTCCAGAACTATGCGCTGTATCCGCATCTGAATGTTGCCGGCAACATCGCTTTCGGCTTGCGCATCCGCGGCGAGAGCAAGGCCGCAATCGCGGCTGCGGTCGATGAAGTCAGCGGCATTCTCGGCCTGAAGGACTATCTGCAACGCAGGCCCGCGGAACTGTCCGGCGGACAGCGCCAGCGCGTTGCCATGGGCCGCGCGATCGTCCGGCGGCCGAAGGTCTTCCTGTTCGACGAGCCCCTGTCCAACCTGGATGCCAAGCTGCGCACCCAGATGCGCGCGGAAATTCGCCGTCTTCACAACCGCCTCGGCGTCACCAGCATCTACGTCACGCACGACCAGGTCGAGGCAATGACCCTTGCCGACCGGATCGTCGTCATGAACAACGGCCACATCGAGCAGACCGGCGCGCCTATGGAGCTCTTCCTCAATCCCGTAAACACTTTCGTCGCCGGTTTCCTGGGGTCCCCGCCCATGAACATGGTCAAGGCGCGCCTTGCCGCCGGCGCCGCTGCGCCGGCCGCCGAATTCGGCGGCCAGACGCTGCCGCTCGCGCAGCTTGAGGCTCTGCGGGACAGTGTCGGGCGCGAAGTGATCCTCGGCATACGTCCCGAATTCGTGTCCGTTGCCGGCGACGGCGCCGAACATCGCGTCGCCGTGGACCTCGATCTTGTCGAGACCCTGGGCTCCGAGGCCCTGCTGCACACAAGGCTCGACGAAGAGCCTTTCGTGATCCGCACCGGAACCGTGGGCCACGCGGAAGGACTGCACGACGTCACCGGGTTCACTGTCGCGCCCGAAATGATCCGCGTCTTCGACGCCGAGACCGGCACGGCCTTTCCCGGACAGGTGCACGTGTCATGATCAGCAATCCGGAATTCCAGGGCGGGACGACCGAGGAGCTGGTGATCGAGGCCTCCGAAGCCGTGCGCCGGCGCAAGCCCGGCCGGATGGTGCGCGTTGGTGACCACCTGCGGCGGGAATGGCAGCTCTACCTGATGCTGCTCCCCACGATCGTCTGGCTGCTCCTGTTCCTGTACAAACCCATGTACGGCCTGCAGATCGCCTTCAAGGACTATTCGATCTTCCGCGGCATTGAAGCCAGCCCCTGGGTCGGATTCGAGCATTTCCGGACCCTGTTCGACAACGACCAGTTCCTCCGCGCCGTCAAGAACACGATCATCATCAGCGCATACGGGCTGCTGTTCGGTTTTCCGGTCCCGATCGTGCTGTCCCTGATGTTCAACGAGGTTCTCAACAGGTGGTTCAAGAAATCGGCTCAGACCATCGTCTATCTGCCGCATTTCATCTCGTCGGTCATCATCGCCGGCATCGTCATCACCGCACTGTCGCCCTCCGCGGGCATCGTCAACACGGTGCTGGGATGGTTCGGGATCGACGCGGTCTACTTTCTCACCAAGCCCGAATGGTTCAGGCCGATTTTCATCGGCACGGGCATCTGGCAGGAGGCCGGTTTCCAGTCCATTGTCTATCTTGCCGCGATCGCCGGGGTATCGCCCACACTCTATGAATCGGCGGTTGTCGACGGTGCCAGCCGCTGGCAGATGATGTGGAAAATCACGCTGCCCTGCATCCTGCCGACGATCATCATCATGCTGATCATCCGCATCGGCAACATCCTCGAGGTCAGCTTCGAGATGGTGATCCTGCTGTACCAGCCCGCCACCTATGAGACGGCGGATGTGGTCAACACCTTCATCTACCGCCAGGGGATCCAGGACGGACAATACGACATGGCCGCCGCCGCGGGTCTGTTCAACGCGGTGGTTGCCTTCGTGCTGGTGATTTCGGCCAACACCCTGTCCAAGCGCTTCTCGCGCACATCGCTGTGGTGAGGAGGCAACCATGAAGAAGCTTCATCTCTACAGCCGTGGCGACCGGATCTTCGTGATCCTGAACATGATCCTGATCGCCATATTCGCCGTCTCCACCCTCTATCCGTTCATCTACATCGCCGCCGTGTCGTTCAGCTCGGGCTTCGCCGCCCGCGCCGGCCAGGTCGTGCTGTCGCCGGTGGGGGCCACGCTCGAGGCGTACAAGCACGTCCTCAGCGAGCCGATGTTCTGGATCAGTTACAAGAACACCTTCATCTACACCATTCTCGGAACGGTGATGAGCCTGCTGATCATCATTCCGGGGTCCTATGCCCTGTCGCGTCCGCAGCTCTACGGACGCCGGTTCTGGAACCTGATGGTGGCATTCACCATGTGGTTTCACGCCGGCATGATCCCGTTCTTCCTGAACATGCGCGACCTCGGACTGCTGGACAGCTATTTCGGGATCATCATCGGCTTCGCCGTGAACGGCTTCAACATCATCCTTCTGCGCAACTTCTTCGAGGCGATCCCCAACTCCTTCGAAGAGGCCGCGCGCATGGACGGCGCCAGCGAATTCCAGGTGCTGTGGAAGGTCTATCTGCCATTGTCCAAACCCGCCATTGCGACCGTGACGCTGTTCTGCATCGTGTCGCGCTGGAACGGGTTCTTCTGGGCCATGGTGCTGCTGCAGGACGAACAGAAGATCCCGTTACAGGTCTATCTGCGGCACACCATCGTGACCCTGTCGGACGACAACGAATTCGGCGCCTCGCTGGTCGATGCGGCCTACAGCGTCGAAACCGTGACCGCGGCGATCATCGTCTGTTCGATTATCCCGATACTGGTCATCTACCCGTTCCTCCAGCGCTACTTCGAAAAGGGAACCATGCTGGGCGGAGTGAAGGAATGACGTTACGTGACACTTGGGAGGATATCATGCGAAATCTGACACTTGCAGCTGCTCTGCTTGGCGCGACCATGCTGGGCGGGCCTGTCATGGCCGAAGAAGACCTGCGCATCGTCGACGAACCGCTGGAGCTGACGATCCAGATGAACCACGCGCGCTACCCGCGCTACAAGGAAGACTGGCCGGTCGAACAGATCGCCCGCGAATTGACCGGCATTCACCTGATCGACGCCACCGTGGGAGCGAACACCCGCACGGACGAGAACAACGGCAAGACCGAAGCACTGAACCTGATGCTCGCTTCCGGCGGCATTCCGGATATTGTCGGCTCCAGCCGCATCAAGGACTTCGTCAACCAGTTCGGCCCCGAGGGTGCGTTCATCGGCCTGAACGACCTGATCGAAGAGCATGCCCCCCACCTCAAGGCCTTTCTCGACGAGCGCCCCGAGATCCGCTCGGCAATCCAGGCCGCCAACGGCGAGATGTATTACATCCCCTACCTGCCGGACGGAAAATACGGCCGCGCGTATTTCATTCGTCACGACTGGCTGAGCAAGCTCGGGCTCGAAGCTCCGCAGACTGTCGAAGAGCTGGAAGAGGTTCTGATAGCGTTTCGCGACAAAGATCCGAACGGCAACGGACTGAAGGACGAAGTCCCGTTCTTCGCCCGCCAGTGGCCGGAGCTGATCCGCCTCGTCACCCTTTGGGACGGCCGCTCGTCGGGCTCCGATACCTATCATGATTTTTACGTCGACAACGGCAAGCTGCAACACCCATACGCCGGCGAAGGCTATCGTGACGGCATCAAGAACCTCGCCCGCTGGTATGCCGAAGGCCTGATCGATCCGGAAATCTTCACGCGCGGGTCCTCGTCGCGAGAGTATCTGCTTTCCGAGAACCTGGGCGGCATGACCCATGACTGGTTTGCCTCGACGTCGGGCTACAATGATTCCCTCGGCGGCAAGGTGGAAGGGTTCCAGTTCAAGGCGTTCGCACCGCCCGCCTCCGTTTCGGGTGTCCGCATGGAAGAACACCGGCGCATTCCCATCAAGCCGGACGGCTGGGCGATCGGCTACACCAACGAACACCCGGTCGAGACCATCAAGTATTTCGACTTCTGGTTCACCGAAGAAGGCCGCCGCCTGGCCAATTTCGGCGTGGAAGGCGAGCAATACACGATGGTGGACGGCCAGCCGCAATTCACAGAGGACTTCCTGACCAACGGCAAACCGGTCAACAACCAGCTCTACGAGGTCGGCTCCCAGCTTCAGGCACGCGGCTATTTCCAGGATTACAATTACGAAAAGCAATGGTCGAACAAGTATGCGCTGGAAGGCATCGCCCTTTACGACGAAGGCGACTACCTGATCGACCAGTTCCTGGGCGTGGCTCTGAATGCGCAGGAGCAGAAGGTCTACGACAAGTACTGGGCCTCGATCCGGACATACATGCTGGAGCGCCAGCAGGGCTGGATCCTGGGAAATGGCGATGTCGTCGCCGACTGGGACGACTACGTGGCCACGCTCAACAAGATGGGCCTGCAAGAGGTGCTTGACGCGATGAACTCCGCCTACACGCGCCAATACGGCTGATCCCGCAAGCCGGCGGCCGCGGTGTTGATCTCCGCGGCCCCCTTTCCTTCGCAGACAACAGGATTTCTCCGCTCATGTCCGGAAACACCACCGTGCTCGATCAGCCCAGGCCCGGCCGGCTGACCATTCAGTATGCGCCCGACGAACGGTCCGAAATTGTCGAGAACCCGCCAAGGTTCACCTGGCTTCCGGTGATCGAGACCGAAGCCGAATACGTGCTGCGGATTTCTCCCGATGCGGACTACCCGGCTGGAGACACCCGGCAATACACCCGCATTCGCCTGAATTTCTTTACACCCGACACTGCCCTGGCGCCCGGCGAATACCACTGGTCCTACGCTGTCTGCGATCCGAAAACCGGTGAACCGCTGTCGACGTGGAGCAAGACCAGAACCTTCACGATCAGGGTGGCACTGCCTGAAACGCCACTGCCGTCGCGCACCACGCGCTATGCAAGCGCCGACCGGTCGCATCCGCGCCTGTGGATGACGCCGGACAGGCTCGCGGCCTTCCGCGACGACGTCATCTCCGACCCGGACCATTGCAGCTGGTCGACGTTCTTTGAAAAGTCCGTGCTGCCCTGGATGGATCGCGAGATCATGCAGGAACCTGCAGGCTATCCGGAGCACACGCGCATCGCCTCGGTCTGGCGGCAGACCTATATCGATTGTCAGGAGCTTCTGTATGCCATCCGGCACCTGTCGATCGGTGCGAAGGTTACCGGAAACGAGGCCATGCTGGAGCGGGCCCGCGCGTGGCTGCTGGCCGCCGCTGCCTGGTCTCCCACGGGCACGACATCGCGCGCCTACACGGACGAATGGGCCTTCCGGGTCAATCTCGCGCTCGCCTGGGGATACGACTGGCTTTATGACGCGTTGAGTGAAGAGGAACGCCGGCTTGTGCGCGATGCCCTTCTGGCGCGCACCCGCGAAACGGCGGACCATCTGATCCGCAATGCCAACATCCAGCTCTTTCCCTTCGACAGTCATGCGGTGCGCGCGGTATCGGCGGTTCTCGTCCCGGCCTCGATCGCTCTTCTGGACCATGCGCCCGAAGCCGAAGACTGGCTGAACTATGCGGTCGAGTTCCTGTTTACCGTCTATTCGCCCTGGGGCGATGCCGACGGCGGCTGGGCCGAGGGCCCGCACTACTGGATGACCGGCATGGCCTACCTGATCGATGCGGCCAACCTGCTCCGATCCTACACGGGCCTCGATCTCTACCGACGGCCGTTCTTCCGCAACACAGGAGACTTTCCGCTCTACACCAAGGCGCCGGACACCAAACGGGCAACCTTCGGGGACGACAGCACGATGGGCGACCTGCCCGCGGTCAAGATCGGCTACAATCTGCGCCAGTACGCCGGCGTGACCGGCAACGGCGCCTACCAGTGGTACTTTGACGAAATCAGACGCACCAATCCGGGCACGGAAAAGGCGTTCTACAACTGGGGCTGGTGGGACTTCAACTTCGACGAGCTCGTCTACAGGACCGACTTCCCCGAGATCGAAGCCGTGCCCCCCGCGGAAGACGACCGGCTCAGATGGTTCAAGGGCATCGGCTGGGCCGCGATCCAGCAACAGATCGACGATCCGGACAACCACATCCAGTTTGTGATGAAGGCCTCGCCCTTCGGCGCGGTCAGCCACAGCCACGGCGACCAGAACGCCTTCTGCCTCGCGGCCTTTGGCGAGGATCTCGCAATCCAGTCCGGACATTATGTCGCCTTCAACAGCACGATGCACCAGACCTGGCGCCGCCAGACCCAATCCAAGAACGCAATCCTCATCGACGGCCAGGGCCAGTATGCCGGCAAGGACAAGGCCAAGGCGATCCGTTCGGCGGGGCAGATCGTCGACGCGGAGGACCGCGGCGATCACATCTTCATCCGCGGCGATGCCACGGCGGCCTACCGCACCCTGAACGAAGACGTCACCTCCGTCCTTCGGGACGTTTATTTTGTCAATGGAGCGTATTTCGTCATCGTCGACAGCATCGATGCTCGCTCGCCGGTCGCGATAGACTGGCTGCTTCACGCCAATGCCCCGATGACCCTGGGCGACGCCACCTTCCGCTACACGGGCGAAAAGGCCGGCTTCTACGGCCAGTTCCTCTGGTCGGAGGCCGGCTCGCCCCAGCTCGGTCAGGAAACGGGTTTCCCGGGCGTCGATCCGGCGGAATTCGAGGGCCTGCCGGTGAGCACCTGCCTGAAGGCCACCTTCCCGAAGGCCGTCCGGCACCGGGTCGCTACCTTGCTGGTGCCCTATCCGCTGTCGGCCCCGCGCCGGGTGTTCAGCTTCCTGGACGACCAGGGCTACGACTGCGACCTCTATTTCACCGATTCCGACGACAGGACCTTCAAGGTGGTCGTTCCGAAAACTTTCGATGTCGGCAAGACCCCGGAAAAATGACACGCACAAAGGAAACAAGATGAAACTCAAGGGCAAAACCGCAATCGTGACCGGCGGCGGCAGGGACATCGGCCGGGCCTGCGCCATGCGCCTCGCCGAAGAGGGCGCCAGTGTCGCCATCAACTATTTCTCCAGCAGCAAGGGCGCGGACGAAACCGTCGCGAAGATCGAGGCCGCCGGCGGCAAGGCCTTCGCCCTGCAGGGCGACCTCAACGACCCGTCCGGCGTGGACGCTCTCGTCGCCAGAACGGTCGAGACGTTCGGCGGCATCGACATCCTCGTCAACAACACCGGCGGCCTGATCGCGCGCAAGACCATCGCGGACATGTCGCTCGATCACTGGCGTGCGGTGATGGACCTCAACCTGACCAGCACCTTTCTGATGATCAAGGCCTGCCTGCCGCATCTGACCGCCGGCGCCATCGTCAACATCGCCAGCCAGGCCGGCCGCGATGGCGGCGGGCCGGGCGCCATCGCCTATGCCACCTCGAAAGGGGCGGTCATGACCATGACACGGGGCCTCGCCAAGGAACTGGGCCCGGCGGTCCGTGTGAATGCCCTGTGCCCGGGCATGATCGACACGGACTTCCACAACACCTTCACAAAACCGGAAGTGCGCCGCAACGTCGAGGCGGCAACGCCCCTGAAGCGTCAGGGAACCTCGGAGGATGTTGCCAATCTCGTGGCATTTCTCGCATCCGATGACGCCGCGTTCGTGACCGGCGCCAACGTCGACATCAATGGCGGCATGCTGTTCAGCTGATCGCTTGAGCAAGAAGGAAAACTGTCTTTGGCCGAATTTGCAGTTGTAAAGACTTCGGAAGGCGTCACCCGTCAGGTCATGGCGGATCATCCGGATCTGATGATGGTCGCATTCCGCTTCGAAAAGGCCGGTGCAGAAGGGGCTCTGCACAGCCATCCCCACGTGCAGTCGACCTTCGTGGAAAGCGGCAGGTTCAGGTTCTTCCTCGGCGAGGAAGAGCGTGAAGTGCAGGCAGGCGACAGCTTTGTGATACCGTCCGGACTGACCCACGGATGTGTCTGTCTGGAACCCGGGAAGCTGGTCGACTGTTTCACACCCAGACGAGACGACTTTCTCTGAGGAAAGACACAGAATTGTCTTCGGCGCGGGCGGGCCATCGAGGCCCCCGCGCTTTTCCCCTGACGCTTTTTTCCTGACGCTTTTTCCCGGGCCTGTTTCCCTGGCCCGGTACTCCGGTGCTCTCGGTCGCGGCACCTGTTGCGACCGGGAGATCGGAAGTCCCGGTCGCCACCCCCCGCCGGGTGACGAAGGCGCTGCGCGGCAATCCGGGTTCAAACGGTCCCCCGCTCCCGGTCTGGCTCATCTTCCTGCCGTCTATTGATCTTGGTCAATTTTACCGGGCTTTTTCCTGCTATTTTCAGGCTGAAATCCTGTTTTCCAACTTGATCTGGAAGCCGTCATTTGGCGGACCAGATCAAGGCCCTGCATCGGAAGGCTGGCGATGCATCGGCTCGACGGAGACCAATTGATGCCGAACGGGCGTGACCGCAAACGACGGGAAAACTGGGGCGACGGCATCTGGCAAGCCGAGGCAATCGGATGACGACCAGGGCCACCCCGAAACCGGATGCTTCAACGGATGGGCACATCGCCGCCATTCGCGGCGGAGTTGTCGACGTGGCCTTCGACGGGCCGGTGCCGCGCATTCACGATCTCCTCTATGCGGGCGAGATTGCCCTGGAAGTGTCCGGACTGATCGGCGAGGGCATGGTGCGGGCCATGGCGCTGGCCCCCGTGCGCGGGCTGGGGCTCGGCATGACGGTCAAGGCGACCGGCGGCCCGATCAGGGTCCCGGTCGGAGAGGGTGTTCTGGGCCGGATGCTGGATGTGTTCGGGGCGCCGATCGATGACCAGCCAGCCCCTGCGGCGAAAGAATTCCGCTCGATCCATCAGCCGCCGCCGGACCTGAGCGACCGGGTCCTGCATTCCCGGATCCTGGAGACCGGGATCAAGGCCATCGATCTTCTGTCGCCCATCGAACGGGGCGGCAAGACCGGGCTGTTCGGCGGGGCCGGTGTGGGCAAGACGGTCCTGATCACGGAACTGATCAACAACACCGTCCAGCACCACAAGGGCGTGAGCCTGTTCTGCGGGATCGGCGAGCGCTCGCGCGAGGCCGAGGAGCTTTACCGCGAGATGGGCGAGGCCGGGGTGCGCGAGAAGACCGTCATGCTTTTCGGCCAGATGAACGAGGCGCCCGGCGTCCGGTTTCTGGTTGGCAACACCGCGTTGACGATGGCCGAGTATTTCCGCGACGACAAGGGCCAGGACGTTCTGCTCCTGATCGACAACATCTTCCGGTTCGTTCAGGCCGGATCCGAGGTGTCGGGCCTGATGGGACGCATGCCGTCGCGCGTCGGCTACCAGCCGACCCTGGCAACGGAACTGGCCACGCTGGAAGAGCGCATCACCTCGACCAAAAGCGGGGCGATTACCTCGATCCAGGCGGTCTATGTGCCCGCCGACGATTTCACCGATCCGGCGGCCGCGCATATCTTTTCGCATCTTTCGGCATCTGTGGTGCTGTCGCGCAAGCGGGCCAGCGAAGGTCTTTATCCGGCGGTCGATCCGCTGGCCTCGGCCTCTGTGATGCTGACGCCTTCCGTCGTCGGACAGCGGCACTATGATATTGCCCGCGCCGTGCGCCGGACCCTGGCGGAATATGAGGAACTGCGCGATATCATCGCGATGCTCGGCCTTGAGGAACTGTCCTCCGCCGACCGTGCGACCGTGGCCCGGGCCCGTCGCCTGGAACGGTTCCTGACGCAGCCCTTCTTCACGACCGGGTCCTTCAGCGGGATGGCGGGCAAGCAGGTGCCGATCGCCGATACCCTGGCCGGTTGCGAGACGATCCTCGCACAGACCGAGTTCGAATTGCCCGAAAGCGCCTATTACATGATCGGCGGTCTGGATGATCTGGAGACCGGGACATGAGCATGGCCTCAGTGATGACCGTCACCCTGCGCCTGCCGACGCGCACGCTCTTCGAAGGGCAGGCCACGCGCCTGACGGCCGTGGCACCGAATGGCGCATTCGGCATTCTGCCCAATCATGCCGACTTCGTCACCGCGCTGGTGCCGTCGGTCATGACACTGCGTCTTCTCGACGGGCCGGAGGAAATCTTCGGTCTGGACGAAGGCCTGCTCGTTAAAAAGGGCCACGTGATCACCGTTGCCGCCCGGCGCGGCGTTCGCGGCGACGACCTGGACAGTCTGCAGGACACCGTGGAGACGAGCTTCATCCAGATGGACGAAGAGGAGCGCCAGGCACGCTCCGCCCTGTCCAGGCTCGAGGCCGACATGGTTCGGCGGTTTGCCGAGTTGCAGAGGCCGCTGCAATGACACCGGAACAGGACAAATCCACGGAGCAGATCGCCCGGCAGGCCAGGCGGATGAAGTCGACGCGCGATCATCCGGGACCGAGCCCGCTGAGGGGCGTCGGCACATTCGGAATGGTCGGCTGGGCCATCGCCGTGCCGACGGTCGGTGGTGCTTTTCTCGGCCTTTGGCTGGACCAGGTCGCACCACAGGGGTTTTCCTGGACGATCGCCCTGATCCTGGGCGGTGTCGTGCTGGGCGCCATCATGGCCGCCGCGTGGATAAACAGGGAAGGAGGCGAAAGATGATGGTTGTTGACTGGACTGCACTGTTGCTGGGGCTGGCGGCCGGCGCCGTCATGGGAGCCGTCTTCTTCCTGGGTCTGGCACTCGGGATGCGGCTCGCCCTGCGCAGCAGGAACACGATCGGGCTGCTGTCGTTGAGCGCCGTGCTGCGGATCGCTGCCCTGCTCCTGGCCGGCTGGGTGATCGTGGCACACGGCGGTCCATGGGCCTTTGCCGGCTATGGCCTCGCGTTCCTCGCGGCACGGTTCATCGCAACGACGCTTGCCCGCGTCGACGCTCCCGCCGAAGGCGCGCCATGACCCTGTCCCCCGACCAGACGGTCATCGTGGACGCCTGGGGCATCCCCATAAACGCGACCGTTTTCTACACCTGGATCGTGATGGCGCTGCTCACCGTCGCGTCAATGCTGATCACGCGAAATCTGCGTCCGGACGTGCCGCCGAGCCGCTGGCGGACGATGCTGGAAGTGATCGTTCAGGGCATCGAGAGCCAGATCGGGGAAATCGCCCAGAGGCCCTCGCACCATCTGCTGTACTTCGTGGGGACCCTGTTCCTTTTTGTCGCCACGTCGAACCTGCTGCTGGTTGTTCCGGGGTTCGAGCCGCCCACATCGTCCCTGTCGACCACGACCGCGCTCGCGATCTCCGTTCTGATCGCGGTCCCGCTTTTCGGTGTCGGCAGCCGGGGCATCGGCGGATATCTCAGGACCTATATCGAACCCTCCGTGATCATGCTCCCGTTCAATATCATCTCCGAGTTTTCACGCGGGGTCTCGCTGGCGATCCGCCTTTACGGAAACATCATGAGCGGGGCCGTGATCGCGGCCATCCTCCTGAGCGTCGCGCCCTTCTTCTTTCCGGTGGTGATGGATGTGCTCGGTCTCCTGACCGGCATGATCCAGGCCTACATCTTCGCGATCCTGGCGACGGTTTACATCTCAAGCGCCACCGCGCGCCCACCACAGTCCGAGCCTGAAAAGGATACTCCATGACAGACCTTGCCCTCATTGCCGCGATCTCGATCTTCACGGCCGGCCTCACCGTGTCGTTCGGCGCCATCGGCCCGGCGCTCGGCGAGGGCCGCACCGCGGCCACCGCCCTCACCGCGATCGCCCAGCAACCGGACGCGGCCCCGACCATTTCCCGCACGCTGTTCGTCAGCCTTGCCATGATCGAATCCACGGCGATCTACTGTTTCGTTGTCGCCATGATCCTCCTTTTCGCGAACCCTTTCTGGAATGCGGCAATGGAAGCGGCGCAGACGGCGGGTAGCTGACCCATGTCCATAGACTGGATCACCGTTGCGGCCCAGATCGCCAACTTTCTGGTTCTGGTCTGGCTTTTGAAGCGGTTCCTCTACCGCCCCATTCTGGATGGCATTGACGCGCGCGAAGCGGAGATCACGACCAGGATGCAGGAGGCCGGGCAAGCCGAGAAGGCGGCACAGGCAGCCGAGGCGGCGTTTCTTGAAAAGACGCGCGCCCTGCAGGCAACCCAGTCCGACCTGACGGAGACGATCCGGATAAAGGCCGAGGAACAACGCGATGCGTTGCTGTCCGATGCGCGCCAGCGGATGGAACAGGAACATGCAAGCTGGCGAGCGCATCTCGATCAGGAGACGCGCGATTACACCGCCCGGATGCATGGCGCCGGCGCAAGTGCGCTCCTGTCGCTCACACGCAAGGCCCTGGCCGATCTGGCGGACGAGACGCTGGAAGAGCGGATGGCGCATCATCTCGTCAGGAAAATCAGGACGATGTCCACCGACCTGAAGCGCGCCGCGGGCAAGGCGACCGGCGCGGTGGTGACAAGCCATGCGCCCTTGCCGCAATCGGCGCAGGAGGGTCTGACCGCCGAGCTGGCAACCGTTTTTCCGCATGCATCCGTCCGGTTCGATACGGATACGGCACAGTCTCCCGGCGTGATCCTGCGCATGGGGGGCGCGCAGCTTGCCTGGACCGTGGACACATACATCGACGGGCTCGACGCCGTAATTTCGGAAAAACTGGCCAACGGCACCGATTTGAGAGCGCAAGATCATGAGCACTGACACCGGCAACATCGGCGCCGGTCCCGAGACCGTTCTGAAGGCCCTTCTGGACAGCCCGGCGCCCGCGCCCCAGTTGAGCGAGATCGGGCGGGTCGAAGAGGTGGCCGACGGGATTGCCGTCGTGACCGGCCTGGAACGCGCGTTGTCGGAAGAATTGCTGCGGTTCGAATGCGGCGTCCAGGGGATCGTCCTCGATCTTGAACCGGGGCGCCTGGGCGTCGTTCTCCTGGGCGCATCGGACCGCGTCGCCGTGGGCGAAAGCGTCATGCGCACCCGCAAGGTCGTCAGCACCAGGGTCGGTCCGGCGCTTCTGGGCCGGGTCGTGGATGCACTCGGTGACCCGCAGGACGGCAAGGGTCCGGTCAAGGCCGAGGCGGAACGGCCCGTGGAAGCGGAAGCACCGAGAATTCTCGACCGCATGGCGATCTCGCGGCCGCTGGCGACCGGCCTGAAGGCAGTCGACGCGGCTGTGCCCATTGGTCTTGGCCAGCGCCAACTTGTCATCGGCGATCGCCAGACCGGCAAGACGTCTCTGGCCGTGGATGCGATCCTCAACCAGAAGAAGACCGAGGTCATCTGCATCTACTGCGCGATCGGGCAACGCGGCGACGCGGTGGCCAAGGTAATCGGCGCCATCCGCGAAGGCGGGATGGCGGCGCGGACCATCGTCCTGTCCGCGGGCGACGAGGGCGCAGCCGGCCTGGCCTATGTCGCGCCATATGCGGCGCTGACAATGGCCGAGTATTTTGCGCATCAGGGACGTGACGTGCTGGTGGTTCTCGATGACCTGACCCACCATGCAAGATCGTACCGCGAACTCTCGCTTCTTCTGCGCCGTCCGCCGGGCCGTGAAGCCTTTCCCGGCGACATCTTCTACATCCATGCCCGCCTGCTGGAGCGCGCCGGGCAATTCGCACAATCCGCCGGCGGCGGCTCCATCACCGTTCTGCCGGTCGTCGAGACCCAGGCGGAAAACCTGTCCGCCTATATTCCGACCAACCTGATTTCGATCACGGACGGACAGATCTATCTGTCGCCACGCCTGGTGCGCAAGAACCAGTTTCCCGCGGTCGATCTGGGCGTGTCGGTCTCCCGGGTCGGGGGCAAGGCCCAAAGCAAGGCGTTCCGGTCGGTGGCTGGAAACCTGCGTGTGACCCTGTCGCAATTCGAGGAGCTGGAGGACTTCGCCCGGTTCGGCACACGGCTGGATGATGCCACGCGGGCACGGCTTGTGCGCGGGGCCGCCGTCCGCGCGTCGCTGCGGCAGGCAGAACGCGATCCGATCCCGGCCCTTGAGCAGCTTGCCGTCCTGGTGTCTGCCATGGACGGGCAATTCGATGGACTGAGTGAGGCCGACACATTCACGGCCATGAGCACCCTCAGAGCGTCTGCCGCGCGCGAACTTGGCCCGTTGGCCGATCAGATTGCGCACAACCAGCCGCTCGGCGAAGAGGCCCGCGCGCAGATGGCTGCGCTTGGAAAGCAGGCCCGTCAAACCCTCGGAAAGCACGATGGCGCAAACCCTTGAAGCACTGACCCGGCGCACAGCCAGCATGCAGGGCATCCGCAGCGTGGTTCACACCATGAAGACGTTGTCCGTCATCAATTCCGCCCCCTACGAGCAGGCGGCCCGTGCCATTGAATCCTATCACGACACCGTTCTGGAAGGCCTCCATGCCTTTGTGTCCCGAACCGGACCGATGATCTCCACGACAAGGGATGTCGCGGCCCGGGTCTTCGTTGTTTTCGGGTCGGACCATGGCCTTTGCGGCAACTACAATGAAGCGCTGGCCACACATGTCGGGCGCCATATCGGGCCGAACGAGGCCCCGTCCACAACGATCCTGTGCATCGGGGCACAGATGGCCGATGCCCTGACGGATCAGGGGCTGAAAATTGAAAAGGCCCTGTTTCCGCCCGCGTCCGTCGACGGAATTGGCCGGCTCGCAAACCTCCTGACAAAGCGTCTGGACAGCATCCGGCACAGCAGCCAGCCCCGGGAAATTTCCGTTTCGCTCGCCTATTTTGCCCGCTCCGGTGACGGATCGCAGGCGCCCCGGATCGCGGCCCTGCTGCCTCTTGATCCAGACCTTCTTCAGGATCTCGCGACCAGGCCCTGGTCCTCGCGCAGCCTTCCGACGTTCTCGATGCAGCCCGGCGATCTGTTCATGGCGCTGATCCGGGCGCATCTGTTCGCAAGCCTGTTCCGGGCGGCGGCAGAAGCACTGGTCACGGAAAACGCGGCCCGGCTCGCCCTGATGCAACAGGCCGAGCAGTCGGTCGACGATCGGCTGGAGATGCTCAGGTCCGACACCCAGGCCTTGCGCCAGAGCGAGATCACGACAGAACTCCTCGATGTCATCATCGGCTTCGAGGCATTGAAGAAAGACAGGAAATCCGGAAAGCCCGTTCATCGCGGCGCGGACGAGGATGGGGACCGGGAGGAAACCTGACCTCGCGCCGGTACAAGGCTGGTCCGCGCACAAGGTGATCCCGCCACGAGGTTGATCGATGTCGGTGCCGGCAGCGATTCCTTTTTTGAACCCGTCCCTGGCGGCGCGGATGTCCGCCTGTGCAACATCGGCAGAACAAAAACCGGCGGCCGGGTTGCTCCCGTGCCGCCGGTTTCTTTCTAACGTCTCAAAGGCCCTAGAACGTAGCCTTTGCACCCACGCCGAACATGCGCGGCGCCGACATGATCGCAAATGATGCGACGCCCGGCCGGTTTTCCAGATAGGTCGGAGAGCGTTCGTCGAAGATATTGTCCACATATCCGTAGATCTGGAAATGATCGTGGATCTGGTACGTCGCCCGGGCATTGGCGACCGTATAGGGATCCACCTGAAATGCCTGGGAGTTGAGGTCGTCGGAATAATAGCCGTCAAAATGCTCGACGTTCGCCGACAGAACCAGATTTTCCAGGATGCGCCACTCGGCGCCGAACCCGAGCGTATAGCCGGGGGCCTTGCTGAACTCGTTGCCTTCCACCGCGGGGAGCGCGTCGAATTGGCTGATATCGCTCTTCAGCACACCGGCATTCGCATTGAAGCGCAGGTTGTCCAGCACCTGATAGCTCATCGCGACTTCAAGGCCATAGGTATGAGCCTTTTCCGCATTCAGCGTCAGGAGCTGGGTGACCGAACTGCCCGGAAGCACGGTCTGGAAGTATCTCTGGGAGTCCTGATAATCCGTGTAGAACAGGTTCGCCGATACGGACAGCTTGTCATCGAGAAGTTTCGCACGGCCAAAGATCTCGTAGTTCCAGGATGTCTCCTCCTTGAACGAAAGAGGCGTTCCGTTAAGGAAATCAAATGCGACACCACCGGGATTGAAGCCCCGGTTGATCAGGCCGCCCACGGTCACATCCGGCGTGATGCTGTATGCCAGTGCGATCTTGGGCAGAAGCGCATTGAAGGTTTCGTCATAGTCGAAATCCACCGCCCTGGTGGCTGCCCTTGTCGACTTGCCGGTGCGCTTGATCCGGTCGCTCTCGAACCGGAGACCACCTGTCAGGGTCCAGGTCTCGTTGATGCGATAGTCGATTTCCGTGAAGACGCCCAGATTGGTTTTGGTGTCATCGAAATCCGGAGACCCGTTGAACGGCAGCAGCAGACTCTCGTCCGACTGTGTGTGGGCTGCGTACAAACCGGCGACACCGCTGAACATGCTGTCCTGGGTGCCGAAATTCACCAGAGCCTCGTTCGACCAGTTCTGCTGGTTGATGGTCGCATCGCCATTGCCGACGGATTCCAGGCGGCGGTCGACATAGAGGTTGGTGTACTGTGTCTGGTTGCTGACAACGATGCCGTTTTCAAACTCGTAGGAAAGGTCGGCGATCCCGGTATTCGTGCGCGAATAGAAGCTCGGCACGCTGGTCTGCGAGTTTTCAAGCCTGTCGAACGGTTCAACGGTTGCCGCCTCGTAGGTCGGCTGGTTGTTTTGCGCCGTCGCATAAGTGAGCTTGGCCGTCAGCCCCGGAATGGCGTCCGGAGTGAAGAGCAGCTTTGCACGCCCGTTGAAGGACATGATGTCGAGGTTCGTGACATCCTCGGTAAAGCTCGAATTGATGTAGTCGATGAAGGTGTCGCGGCCGTAATAGTCCATCGCAACGCGGGCGGCCAACTGGTTGCTCAGGGGACCGGACAGCATGCCGGACACCCGGCGGGTGTTGTAACTGCCGTATTCCGCCTGGATGGCGCCTTCCGGCGTGAAGGTCGGATCCTTGGTCTTGACGATGATCGCACCGGCGATGCTGTTGGCCCCTTGCGATGTGGTCTGGGGCCCGCGGAACACCTCGATCTGGTCGAGATCCCAGATGGACGTCGCCCCGAACACGGTTTCAAAGTAGGTCTGGTAGTGCCCGTCGATATTGATCGACGCGCGTGGCACGGTGCCGGAATAGAAGGCGACGGCCCCCGTGTTCGGCCCTTGCGTGTCCTGCCCGCGAATAACCGGCGCAACGCCGACCGTTCCGGGATAGTAGACGTTCGGAACGTCCTTGATGGCACTTTGCACACTCTGTTCATCAGGGCGCGTTGCCTGGTCAGCACCGGAAATGATTTCCACCGAACTGGCCGTGTCCTGCAGACTGCGGGTGATTTTCTCTCCACTTACATAAATCGTTTCGAGAACAGTGGCACCTGGAGCGCCGTCTGGTCCAGTATCTTGAGCGAACGCGATACAGGAAACGAACTGTGAAATTGTGAACACAGCCGTACTGCCAAGCAACGTCGAAATCCGAGTCGGTTTCATCTTATTACCCTGATGATGATGTTTTTGCACAAGCTGGAATAACCTTGCCTGCGACAAATTTCGGAGGAGCAGACCCATTGACCAATGCGGTCCAAACTTGCCCAACCCCTTGAACAATGGATCAACTTGATTTCACTATACAGAATTGATTTCGCATTTCAACATGAGTTAAAAACTCATAAATAAAGGTTACCGAAACGCAACACTTGCTCTCAACAAGCTGAATTTTAACGAAAAATATCAGAGATGACCGATTGAACTCACGGCGTTAGCCTCCTACCCTGACGGACAAACGGGAGGGAGACCCATGCAAAACAGTTTGAACAACGGCAGCGCGGGAAAGACGCACCGGTATCCCCAGCAGGTGCGGACTTCATGAGCAGCGAGACTGACGAGGACATGCCGGGACAGACGCCCAAACGCTCCGGAACCATCCAGTCCGTTTCCATTGCAACGCGGTTTCTGAACATTCTCGCCAACGGGACCGAAGCCATGGCCCTGGGCGTGATCGCCAGGAAAGCGGGCACCGGCAGCCCGACTGCGCATCGCTACCTGCAGAGCCTGGTGAAAGAAGGGCTGGTCATGCAAGACCCCCAGACCGGCTTTTACGATCTCGGACCGACGGCCCTGAGCATCGGCATCGGCGCCCTGAAGAGAATAGACCCCGTCGATATCGCCGCGAAGCACATGAAGCACCTGGCCGGCGGCTTTGCCGCGAGTGCCGGCGTGGCCATCTGGACGGAGCGCGGCCCGACTGTTGTGCGCTGGTACCGCAGCGCCCTCTTTTCCATCAGTTCAGTTGGACTGGGCGACGTTCTGCCGGTCGACAATTCCGCTTGCGGACTGATGTTCCAGGCCTTTTTGCCGGACAAGCAGATCGATGTGGCCCGAAAGCTCCAGCCCGCGCATTTCCGCGGCAAAAGCCCCTCGCGCGCAAGCCTGGAAAGCGTACGCGCAAGCTGCTGGGCCGAATTGACCGACCATCTTCTGCCCGGCATCACCGGCCAGGCGGTTCCTGTATTCGATGCGCAACAGGAAATCGCGTGTGTCATGACGACGGTGACAAATCTCGGACTGCTGCACAAGCCGGAAGACAGGAAGGAATTGCTGAACTGCGCCAGACAGGCGGCACGGGAAACAGGCGGCACCACGGCCTTTTCTCCCGGGGATCACGCCCACACGACAAACCCGGACGCCCTGTAGGATGTTGATCGGCTCCACCAGGTAAAACCAACCGCAGTTGACAGGGGCAACCAGGGAACGCCCGGGACACAACCAGCCCTGGGAATTCAGACCCCCTGCAAGAGCGTGTCGAGCGCGCGGGTGATTTCCGCAAAGCACGCGTCCAGATCCCCAACGGGCTCGCTCAGTTGCTGGACTGAAACCGCTGTCAGGAACTGCGTCACCATCACATGGGTCATGCCGTCGATTGTGAACATCGGGTTCAAAAATCGCGCAGGCGCCGGCGCGTCGGACTTCGGCAAAAGCGGCACGACGACCCTGGTGTTCAGGGTGTCGAGAATGTCCGCCTGTACGTCCAGAACCAGCACATTGTCGGGTTCAAGCCGGTAAAGGTGGTTGCGCGGCATCAGAACAAACGGTTCCGGGCAAGCGGCACCCCGTGCCTGTCGACAAAGTCATTGGAGCTTTCCAGCGCCGTCTGATTTTCCTGTTTCCACTGATCCGCCATCGTTTTGGAAACTGCCGAACGGATTCCATCCTCGGCCGCCTGGGAGATGTTGATCCCCAGATCCTTGGCGGATCGAACCAGGGCGGCGTTTATCGTCAGGTTGGTGGACTTGCGGGCAGATGATTGAGCCATGACGCCAACTCCGATGATTGAAAATCCGCTCCGAGACTAGGATTGGAAATGCGTGCCGTCAATGCGCATGAGCCATGCGCCAAGAGGCATGCGCACAGTTCCGGGCTTTGGATTTCTTTTGACCGTTTGACCATTTTTTGCCGCCAGACAGAAACCCGGCGGGTTTCCATCCAGGAGATTAAACTCACACGAAATGAGCTTTAAGCTGCAGGTTTTTTTCGGACGCCGAGGCAAGAGGGTTCCGATGAAGCCGGAGCGCATTGGCCCGCAGGCCGCCGTAATGCGGAAATCTTTGCGACAGGCCCCTCGCAGATCCTTCCGGATCCCTCTCATTGCGCGCGCGCGAAACTTTCGACCGTTTTCAGTGCGCCGTCGAGATCCGTACCCTTCTCGTCCTTGAGCGCGGCCTCGCGCAGGCGGGCGACCCATTCGGGACCGTCGTCCCGGTGTTCCACCAGTCTCGCTCCGGAAAGCACCTTGTCGAATTTCGACAGACCTCTGGCATGAGTGTCCGAATAGCCCTTGATCAGGCGCCGGCACTTGAGGACCTCGACCGCCATGGCATAGCGCGCGGGAAGATATCCCGCCACCATCTTCAGCCAGGTCTCCAGGTGGTCCTGCTCCATCCGGTGGCGCAGCGTCCTGCGGCGCCAGCCACGCAATCCGCCGAGCGTATAGAGCGTCAGAAAGCCACGCAGGCTGTCGGTGCGGATCCGACGACCCCGGTTCACCCAGCGGTCGATGCGCTTCATCCAGACCGGGTCGTTTTCCAGCTTGCCGCCGAGTTTTTCCGGCAGCAGGCCGACGATTTCCTCCGCGCGCGGGTGAAGATAATCGGTGAGCTGCAGGACATGCCCGGCGCCGACCCGCATCTCGGTCTCGATGCGGCGGAACCGTTGCGCCCTCGTTTTCAGGTCCGCCACCCGGATGACATCGTCATACGCCATTGCATTGGCGATGTGTTTCGCCGCCTCGCGCGACAGTTCGAAATCCTTCGCAGCATCGTCAGCGCCGACGAGTCCCTCAAGTTTGTCCAGATATTCCGTGCCGTAGGCAATGTCCTGAAAGTCGACGACCTTGCGCAAGCCTGCACGGGTCATCTCCTGCACGGCTTCCGGCAGCGCGACGATCCGCGCCTCCAGTCTGGCGTAGCCGTCGCGGTTTTTTTTGGGACCGGCCGGCCCGAGTAATTCCTGCTGTGCGGGTTCGGATGCCTGTGTAACCGTCTCGCCGTTCCTGGCCAGGTCGAAGCCCACGGCGAAAGCGCGCAGACTGGCCTCGACCCCCTTGCCGCCCACGCGGATCGCCTCTTCAAAAGCCTCCCGCTCGAAAGGCAGAGCCTGCGCGCCGGCCAGCGCACCGAACAGCGAGGCGGAAACGACGGAACCGACCTTGAGCGCGGCCGTATCCATGTCGGCCAGCACGACCCTTCGTGCCGCCACCTCGGCAGCCGCCTTCACTTCTTCGGACGAGGCCATGCCGTCACCCGGCACTGTCTTTTCGGAGACCGCGAGCATCCGGTGGGTCGAGGCGATCAAGGTGGTGCGGTCGGGCGTGACGAAGCCGCGCACGATGGCACGGCCGGCCTCCATCAGTTCCGCGGCGATGAGGATGTCGATGTCACCGGCGGAGGGTGCCAGAGAAAAGACGGGGGCCGTCACGGTTCCGGGCGCCATTTCGACATAGTAGATCGTCGCGCCGGTGCGCTGCGCGACCCCGGCCACGCTGGTCGCCTGGCAGTGATAGCCCTGCGCGCGCGCAACGCTCTCGATCCAGTTTGTCAGGACACCACCGCCCTGACCGCCGACGGCCATGACGGCGAGCTTGATGATGCCGTCGAGGGCCGGATCGGCCGGCTGTGCATCGAGAGGCAGGGCGAGAGACATCAGATCTCCTCAACGGTGAAGGTCAGGCGGTTCCCGGACCGGCGGTCCTGAAGCCAGGTGATCACTTTCGTCCGCACACCGACCAGCCAGCGCTCGAAGCGACCGGGATTGTGCACCACCTTGGCCTCGAAGAAGGACGGACACAGGATGGCGGCGTCGGCGACCTCGCCGCAGTTGCCACAGCCGACACAGGACTGATCGATATGGGCGACCGGATCGTCGCGCAGGGGATCGTCCAGTTTCTTCAGCGACAGCGACGGACAGCCCGACAGGCGGATGCAGGCGTGATCGCCGGTACACACGTCCTGATCGACACCGAAGCGCGGCACCTCGACCCGTGCGCCACCCGCGATCGCCTTGTTGCGCAGGGGTTTTTCGCGCCGCTGGCGGTTGAGCATGCACTCGGAAGAGGCCACGATCACCTTCGGCCCGTCATAGTCGGTTGTCAGCGCCTCGCGGATTGTGGCGCGCATTTTCGTGACATCATAGGTCCGGTCGATCTGCCGGATCCACTTGACCCCGGCCCCCTCGAGCGCCTTCGTGATCGGGTTGTTGGTCGACTTGGTGTTGTTTTTCGCACGGCTGGAGGGAATGTCCTGACCGCCGGTCGCCGCCGAATAGTAGTTGTCGACGATGATGGCGACGCTGTCGGACTTGTTGAACACCATGTTGCCGATGGAGGAACTCAGGCCGTTGTGCCAGAAGCCGCCATCGCCCAGGATCGAAATCGCCCGCCGCGCACCACCGCCGTCGAAGGCCGCGTTGGAGGCGGGACCCAGGCCGTAACCCATGGTCGAGCCGCCGATCTCGAAGGGTGGCAGGCAGGCGAACAGGTGACACCCGATATCACCGGTAATCTGGTGCTGGCCGACCTCCTGCTCCACCATCTTGAGCGACGCGAAGATCGGCCGCTCCGGACATCCGGTGCAGAATCCCGGCGGGCGGATCGGAACGGTCTGGCTGAGATCCGGCAATTCCGGCCTGGGCGCGTTCGGGGCCAGCACCTTGCCCGGCAATGTCTCCGGCGCATACCGCCGCACGAAGGCGTCAATACCGTCAAGCATGATCTGGCCGGTGTATTCTCCGGCGCGCGGGAAGATGCCCTTGCCTTCCAGCTTCGTGGTCCGGCCTTCCTTGTAGAGCATGGCACCGAGTTGCTGCTCGATGAATTCCGGCTGGCCTTCCTCGACCATCAGCACCGCCTCCTTGCCCGCGCAGAAATCCAGCAGATCGGATTTCACAACAGGATAGGTGACGTTGAGAACGTAGAGCGGAATTGTGGTGTTGCCGCTGATGTCGGCGAGACCCAGCCGCTGCAGCGCGCGGATCACGCTGTTGTAGATGCCGCCGGGACAGATGATGCCGACCCTGCCGTCTTCGGGACCGAAACGCTCGTTCAGGCCCTTTTCCAGAATGAACTCTTCGGCCGCCGGCCAGCGGTTGTCGATCTTGTCGTGCTCGTGGGCGTAGGACATCGGCGGCAGCACGACGCGCTTGAAGTCGCGCTGCGGATTGGACAGGGCATCGCGGACCGACAGGGGCGGCGGAACGTTGTCGCCGGTCGCGAAACTGCCGGTCACATGGCAGGAGCGGATCCGGACCATCAGCATGACAGGCGAGTTGCTGGCCTCCGACAAGGCGAAGCCGTCGCCGACGGATTTCACGATGGAGGTCAGGTTCGGGCGCGGGTCCAGAAGCCAGAACTGGGATTTCATGGCAAAGGCATAGGAGCGCTCCTGCATGATGGAGGAGCCTTCGCCGTAATCCTCGCCGACGATCACCAGCGCCCCGCCGTTCACCCCGGAAGACGCCAGGTTGGCGAGCGCGTCGGAGGCGACATTGACGCCGACCGAGCCCTTGAAGGTGACCGCGCCGCGAATGGGGTAATGCACGGAGGCCGCCAGCATGGCGGCAGCGGCCGCTTCCGAGGCATTGGCCTCGAAGCGGATGCCGAGTTCGCCCATCAGGTCTTCTGCGTCCGCGAGCACATCCATCAGATGGGAGATCGGAGCGCCCTGATAGCCGCCGACATAGCCGACGCCGTTTTCCAGAAGCGCCTTGGTGATGGCAAGAATGCCCTCACCGGTGAAAGTGTCTCCGGCGCCTTTTCGAAGATGCTCTACCTCAGCCTTGAACGACCTTTCGGCCATCGGCTCCTCCTACGCGGTCACGTCAAATCGGGTGCTTGCGCACGTTTTTCAAGATGGTCTGCAGCGTGGCGACGAAGGCCCGCTGGTCGGCATCGCTGATGCCTTGGAACATCTGCTGGTACGCATCGGCCAGATGCGGCCAGAGCTGCTCGTGGGTCTGGCGGCCCTTCGGGGTCAGGTGAACGCGCACGGCGCGGCTGTCGTCCTTGTCGGCAACCCTGAGGACCAGGCCGTCCCGCTCCAGCGTATCCAGCGCCCGGCTGAGGGTGGAGACCTCGACCACGGCATAAATCGACAATTCCCGGATCAGCAGACCGTCCAGCACGGACAGAACCGCGAGTGTTCTCATTTTCGGCGTGGTCAGACCCAGCCTGGTCATTTCCTCGCGAAGCGATGCGTTGTAGCGGCCCATGATGCGGTTCATCAGATAGGGCGGGAAATTCTCAAGTCCGATTTCGCCCAGTCGCGGCACACGGGTGTCTTCCATCAGTCGTTCAGCCGGATCCTCGTCGCTCATGCACCCATCCCTTTCGCCAGATTGTAGCCGGATCCGCCGCCAAGCCCCGGACCGGGGTGTGTCGAGGCACCTATCATGTGCAGGTTCCGGATTTGGGTGTCGCTGTTAGCGGAATGGGCAAAGGGACGCCAGAGAAAGAACTGATCGATGCTGCAGGACCCGCCATAAGGATCACCGCCGACCAGATTGATATTGAGATCGTTGAGATCCGCCGGCGAACAGGCGCTCCGCGCCAGCTTGATCTCGTCGAAATTCCTGATGTGCCGCCGCAGGATCTCCTCCACGCGATCGGCGAACGCCTCGCGGACGGCTTCCGTCCACTCCGGTCCGGTCTCGATGACCCCGGCGGCGTCTCCCTTGATCACACGCGGCGCGTCGGGAACCTGCAGCCACAGGATGCCCTTGCCTTGCGGAGCGCGGGAGGGATCGAGCCGGTGCGGCTGGCCGACACAGATGGTCGGCGTTTCGGGCAGGAGCCCGCGTTCTGCCTCATTGCAGGATTTGGACACGCTGTCGATGCCGTCGGCAAGATGGATCAGGGCGACATTCTCAAGCCCTTCGGCGATCCAGTCCGGCTCCCCGTCCAGCGCATAGTGCAGTTGAAAGTTGCCGCGGCCATAGCGGAACTTGCGCACCGCATCGGGCGCCGGTTCTTCTCCCAGAAGCCGCTGGCTGAGCTGCGTCGGCGTCACCGAGGCAATGACCGACTGCGCGTCGATGGTCTCCCCGCTCGCCGTGCGCACACCAACGGCCTTGCCGTTCTTGACCACAATGCGCTCGACATCTGTTCCGGTGCGGATTTCGCCGCCGTTTTCTTCAATCAGCTTGCAGAAGGCCTGCGGAACACTGGCTGCGCCTCCCCTGGCCACCGGCGCACCGGCCGCTTCCAGGGCAAAGGCGATCACCCGGCCCATCTGACCGGAATAGGTGCTTTCAGGGGTCAGCCCCGTGTGAAGCACCCAGGGTGCCCAGAGTGCCTGCAAGGTTTCACTGGAATAGCTCGTCTCAAGCCAGCCTCGCGCCGGCTGAAGCGCGGCCCCGAACCAGGCTTTCAGTCCGGCAAGGCCGCGTTTCCAGGCCTGCCTGGCCATCAGGCGCGCCATTTTGACCGACCAGAGCGGATTGCCGAGCAGCGCGAACAGGAAATCGGCATCGGCCTCGATGCCGCCCACGTCGGCGGCGTGCTGCCCACCGTCTCCCGCCGCCAGCGCATCGAAAGCGGCCACATTGGCCGCCCGGTCCATGGACAGCACCGCCGTCTCTCCGCCCGGCCGCAGAACCGCCGCCGGACAAGGGCTGTGACAGAACTCCAGGCCATGCCGCCCGAGATCTCCCGCCAGCTCGCCATAGGCCGGCGACGTCAGAAACAGGACGAAGGTGGTTGCCATGACATCGTGCCGGTAGCCCGGCAGAGTGATTTCCTCGCTCCGCATGCAGCCGCCCGGCACCCCGGAGCGCTCCAGAACGAGAACCGGCTCGCCCTTGCGCGACAGCAGAGCTGCCGCAACCAGGGCATTGATGCCGGAACCGATGATCACATGCGGGGCGGCCACGATGTCGACCTCAGGCTTTCGGAACCAGGACCAGGGCGCGGATCGGGCTGCCCGTCCCGCGTTCGATCTTCAGGGGCGCCGCGATCAGGATCGCGCCTTTCGCCGGCAGCTTGTCAAGATTGGCGAGCGACGCCAGCCCGAAGCAATTGTCCCGGTGCAGAAGATTATGCGCCGGGAACGGCGGCTCCATGCCTCCGGCCTGGCCGGCATCGGTGCCGATGCATTGGGTGCCCCAGCCGACGATCTTCTTCGACAGAAGGTACTCGATTGCATCCGGCGTCGGCCCCGGGCTGTGCGGTCCGGTTTCATCCGCGTTCAGGAACAGGGTCTCGTCATGGGCGCGCTTGTCCCAGTCGGTGCGCATGACGACCCACTCGCCGGCGCCGATCTCGCCGTTGGCCGCTTCCCAAGCCTTGATCAGGTCCGCCGTCAGCAGAAAATCGGGATTGTCCGTGCTCTCCGCCGAGCAGTCGATGACATTGACCGGCGCGATCAGCCGCTGGACATCGAGCGTGTCGGTAAAGCCGTCTTCATAGTCCTTGCCGGTGATCCAGTGATGCGGCGCATCGAAATGGGTGCCGGAATGCTCCCCCAGGACCATCCAGTTCCAGGCAAAGAACGGCCCGTCGCTGTCGTATTCGCTGATCTTGTGAATTTCGATCTTGGGCGTGTTCTTGGCAAAATCAGGCGGGAGCTGAAGAATCGGCGTCTTCGGCCCCAATGTCCCCGAACAATCCACCACTTCGATCTCTCCGGACAGGATCTTCGACCCCAGCCCGCTGAGCGCGCTCTCTGCAGACATGATGTGTTCCCTCTGTACCTCTTCGGCCTGTCGGCTCGTTATCGAAATTCAATGCTAGACAGATTTATTTGTATTTGCAATTATCTTCTTGACGAGGAGACAAAGTGCATGATGGACGAAACCCTGGACAGCGTGATTGTCGGCGGCGGACACAACAGTCTCGCCTGCGCTGTTCATCTGGCGTCCAAAGGCTGGAAAGTCGGCGTCCTCGAACGCAGCTCCCAACCGGGCGGTGCGGTAAAAACCGGTGAATACACCCTGCCCGGCTTTCGCCACGACTGGGCCGCCATGAATCTTTCCCTGTTCGCCGGCTCTGCCTTTCACAAGGAATACGGCGCGGAGCTGAGCCGGCACGGATTGAAGTTTGCCCCCGCATCCGATTGTTTTGCCTCCGCTTTTTGCGACGGCACCTGGCTTGGCGTCAGCAATGATCTGGAGCTGACCGCCGGCAGGATTGGCGCCATGAGCGCGGAAGACGCCGAAACATGGCGGTCGCTTTCGGCCGAGTTCCCGGCCCGGGCGGAATGCCTGTTCGGCCTTCTGGGCAGTCCGGCAAAAAAACGTGCATTTGCATATATATTGATCAAGGAGTGGCGCCGGAACGGCACCGGCGGCCTGCTCGACCTGATCCGCTTTCTGCTGTCTTCACCCAGGGACTGGCTGAACGAGACCTTCGTTTCGCCCAAGGTACGCGCCCTGCTGGGAGCCTGGGGCATGCATCTCGATTTCGCCCCGGACATTTCAGGCGGCGCGCTCTTCCCCTATCTGGAAGGCATGGCCAACCAGGCCTTCGGCATGGTGCTCGGCGACGGCGGTGCGGACACCCTCGTCAAGGCGATGGTGGCCTCGATCGAGGAAAAGGGCGGGTCGGTCGTCTCGAATGCCGAGGTGACACGTGTCATCGTCGAAAACGGCGAGGCCCGCGGCGTCGAACTCGCCGACGGCCGCCGGTTCATGGCCCGCCGGGCAGTCATTGCAAATGTCGCCCCGAAGGCTCTCTTGAAATTGACCGGCGAGACCGGCAATGACCGCTATCAACGCGGCATGACGACATCGGCGCATGCGCCTGGCACCATGATGATCCATCTGGCGATGTCCGGACTGCCGGACTGGCGGGCGGGCGAGGAGCTGAAGAACTTCGCCTATGTTCATCTGGCGCCGGATCTCGACCAGATGGCGCGCACCTATGCGCAGGCCCAGGCCGGCCTCCTCCCGGACGAACCGATCATCGTCTGCGGCCAGCCCACCGCCGTCGATCCGAGCCGCGCCCCCGAGGGCAGGCACGTGCTCTGGCTTCAGGTCCGCATGGCGCCCGGCACCATCTCCGGCGACGCGGCCGGCGAGATCGGCGCCACCGACTGGAGCACAGCGGCCGAGCCTTTTGCCGAGCGCGCTCTTGATATTCTCGAGCACTATGCACCCGGGACCCGCGCCAAGATCCTTGGCCGCCATATCGTGACACCCGCCATGCTGGAGGCGGACAATCCCAATCTGGTGGGAGGCGACCAGATCTGCGGAAGCCATCATCTGACCCAGCACTTCCTGTTCAGACCCGTTCGCGGCTTTGCCGACGGCACCACACCGGTGAGGAACCTGTTCCACACCGGTGCCGCCGTCTGGCCGGGGGCGGGCACCGGAGCCGGGCCCGGATATCTGCTCGCGCAAAAACTTGCCGGATAGCGACACAAAAAACGCGGCGGCACCAGAGCTATAAAATGGGGAACAGTAGACATGAAAGTATCAAGACGCACGCTGCTTAAAAGCGCGGCTGCCAGCGGAGTGCTGACGGCTGTCGGAACGCCGGTTCTTGCCAGTGAGATCGAGGAACTGGTGATCGCCTACAACGTCAACCTGCCGAGCTGGGACCCGACGGTCGGCCCCTCTGCGGTGAACCCGACCATCCAGGGACTCTATCAGTCCGTTTTCGACATGTTCATTCATCAGAACACGGACCTGAGTTTCGGACCAGGCCTCGTCACCGCCTGGGGCTGGAACGACGACAAGTCCAAAATCTGGATGGATGTGCGCGAGGGCGTGACCTGGCACAATGGCGATCCGCTGACACCGGAAGACATCGTCTGGTCGCTGGAGCGCGCCGGCAATCCGGAGACCGGAAACCCGATCCAGTTCATCTGGGGCAAGATCGGCAATTTCGAGATCGACGGCAACCGCATCACCGCCGATGTCAAGGAATACGAGCCCACCATCTTCAAGTGGATGAGCTTCCTGACCGGTTATGTGCTGCCGAAAAAATACTTCGAGGAAGTCGGCGCGGATGGCTTCGAGGCCAACCCCATCGGAACCGGCCCCTACATGGTCGACAAGTTCGAGCGCAACGCCTTCGTGCGGCTGAAAGCCAACGAGAACTATTGGGGCGGCGCGCCGGAGTTCAAGTCGGTCACCATCAAGTTCGTCACCGACGCCTCCAGCCGCACCTTCGAGGTCATGTCCGGCAATGCCCATGTGACCCTGGAAATGCCCTACGAGGAATTCAACCGGCTGAAGGAGCAGGCCGGCATCGTCGGCACCGCCGCACCGGTGTCGGACATCGGCATGATCTTCCTCAACGACGTCGAGCCGATGAACGATCCGAACGTGCGCAAGGCCATGGCCCACGCCATTGACAAGAAACTCATCGTCGAGCGGCTGCTGTCAAACTACGGTGTTCCCATCGACACCCTGCAGACACCCGACTATTCGGCCTATGACGCCTCGATCACGGTGCCTTACGACCCGGAAAAGGCCAAGGAACTTCTGGCGGCTTCCGGCTATGGCCCGGACAATCCGGTCAGGTTCACCATCCAGACCACGCGTGGTTTCAAACCCAAGGACTATGAAATCATCCAGGCCATCGTCGGGCTGTGGCGCAAGATCGGCATCGAGGCGGAAATCGAGGTCTACGAGATCGCCAAGCATTACGAGCTGCGCGCCGCGGACACGCTCGCTCCGGCCGCCTTCTACAACTGGGGCAATGCCATCGGCGACCCGACCACCTCCACCGGCTTTGCCATGTTCGGCCCGTCGCCGCATTCGGTCTGGGACGGCGAGGACCTGATGCAGAAGATCCTGCCGCTGTGGGGCGAGGCCGATGAGGACAAGCGCATCGCGGGCTGGAAAGAGGTCGACCGGTTCATCGCGGACAACGCGCTGGTCATTCCGCTGATCCAGTATGTGCAGCCGATCCTGCATTCCGACCAGGTCAAGGTCACGCCCCATGCATCGGGCGCGTTGCTGCCGCATCTGATGACCCGTCCGTAACGCGCCGTCACCAAACCCGCCTTCGCCGCAGCGCTCAAGCTGTTCCTTGCTCCCGGAGCGTTGCGGCGACTTTTTTTTCCGACGGATCACAGGCCGGTCTTCATGCCAATTGCGCGCGCGTTCGCAACGCGCCTCGTCACCACCCTGATCACCCTGTTCGGGGTCGCCGTCATCGTCTTCGTCGTCATCCGCGTGGTGCCAGGCAACCCGATAGCCATGATGCTGCCACCGGGAGCGACCGAGGCCGACATCGCGCGGCTTCAGGCGCTCTACGGTTTCGACAAGAGCATCCCGGAGCAGTTCTGGATCTGGATTTCCAACGTGGTCCAGGGCGATTTCGGCACGTCCATCACCCTGCGCCAGCCGGTCTTCGGCCTTGTGCTGGGCCGCCTTCCCGCGACGCTGGAACTGTCCGTGCTGGCGCTTGTCATCGCGGTGCTTCTGGGCGGTGCGGCAGCGCTGACCGCGACCCTCTATCGTGGCACCAAGGTGGAAGGCAGCGTTGATGTCGCCGGCGGTGTCGCACTCTCCCTGCCCGACTTTCTGTGGGGTCTTGCGCTGATCCTGCTTTTCGGCGTGGTCTGGCCGCTGTTTCACATTTCCGGCCGGATCTCACCGTCTCTCGGCTTCGAATTCAGCTCGCACTTCTATCTTTTCGAGGCGCTCGCCCGGCTGCGGTTCGACGTGGTCGCCGACCTGCTGGCCCACATGCTGATGCCCGCGCTGGCCCTGGCGATCCCGCTCGCCGCGATCATCCTGCAATTGCTCAAGCAATCCCTGAAGGAATGCATGCACGATGATTACATCACCCTGGCCCGGACCAAGGGCTATTCCGAGACCTCGATCATCCTGCGCGACGCCCTTCCGAATGCGGTCCTGCCCACGCTGACGCTGATCGGCGTGCAGTTCACTTTCCTGATCGGCGGCACCGTGATCATCGAACGGCTGTTCTCCTATGAAGGGCTGGGCAACATGGCGATCGACGCGGTCATCAACCGCGACCTGCCGCTGATCCAGGGCATCGTTCTGGTGTTCGCGCTGCTGTTCACCCTGGTGAACCTTCTGGTCGACATGACCTATGCCGCCCTGAACCCGAGGCTGCGCCATGCATGATGCCCGCGGACATGTTCGCCGCCTGCCCGGCCTGAGGCTCTGGCTCAGCGGCGGCTGGCTGACCCTGCTGGTCCTGGCCGCAGTCTTCGCGCCCCTGATCAGCCCGCACGATCCGCTTGCCCAGGACCTGTTCGCCGGGCGGCTGCCGCCCTTCTGGGAAACGGGCGCCGACCCGGCCTATCTGCTCGGCACGGATTCGCTCGGCCGTGACGTGCTGAGCCGAATGCTCTACGGGGCCCGGCTGGCGCTGATCGTGGCATTCGTCGCCGGCACCCTGACCTGCCTCATCGGCGCGACCCTCGGTCTGATCGCCGGTTTCTACCGGGGCTGGGCCGACCTTGCGATCTCGCGTCTTGTCGACATCTGGATGGCCTTCCCGCCGGTGCTGTTCGCGATCCTGCTGATTGCCGTTCTGGGCACGGGCCTGATGTCCGTGATCATCGCCATCGTCGTCATCGACTGGACCCGGTTCGCCCGGGTGGTCCGTGCTGAGGCGATGGGCCAGGGCGCGATGGACTACGTCGCCTCGGCCCGGGTCGCCGGCCGCACCCGCTTCGGCACCGCGCTCGCCGAAATCCTGCCCAACGTGCTGCCGACCATCGTCGCCCTGTTGACCCTGGAAATGGGCATCGCCGTGATCGTCGAGGCGATCCTGAGTTTCGTCAACCTGTCGATCTCCACCGACCAGCCGACCTGGGGCGGCATGATCGCCGAGGGCAGGAGTTCGATCTATCAGGCGTGGTGGGTGCTGGTGTTTCCGCTGTTCGCCCTGTTTCTCACAGTGCTCAGTTTCTCCCAGTTCGGTGAGGGACTGAAAGAACATTTCGATCCGGTGCTGCGATGAGCTTTCTGCAGATAGAGGACCTGACGGTCCGGTTGAGGAACGGCCCGCCGCTGCTGCGGCGTGTCTCGCTCGGCGTCGAAGCCGGAGACGTGCGCGCACTGGTCGGCGAGAGCGGCGCGGGCAAGAGCATGATCGGCAAGGCGGTGCTCGGCATCCTGCCGCGCGCGGCTGAGGTGAGCGAAGGCAGGATCCTGCTCGAGGGCGAGGACCTGCAGACGCTTTCGCCGAAGGCCCGGCGCCAGCGGATCGGGGCGAAGGTCGCGCTCATCCCCCAGGACCCGCTGACCGCCCTCAACCCCTCGCGCCGTGTCGGCCCACAGATCACGGACCGGCTGGTGGATATTCTCGGCTGGAAACGGCCGGCCGCCGAAGCGCGCGCGCTGGAACTTCTGGAGGAAGTCCATATCCAGGAACCCGGAAGGGTCATGAAGGCCTACCCGCATGAATTGTCGGGCGGCATGCGCCAGCGCGTGCTGATCGCCTCCGCCTTTGCCGCGGAACCGAAGCTGATCATCGCCGACGAGCCGACCACCGCGCTCGATGTGACCGTGCAGAAGCAGATCCTCAAGCTGATCCGCGAAATGCAGCAGCGCCATGGCACCGCGCTGCTGTTCGTCACCCACGATCTCGGCGTGGTCTCCAAGATCGCCCAGTCGCTGACGGTGCTTTATGCTGGCAAGGTGGTGGAAGATACCGTCGTGCGATCCTTTTTCGCCGGCCCGGCTCATGCCTATTCCCGCGCGCTGCTGGCGGCAACACCCAGATACACCGACCCGGACGGCTCGCTGACGCCTGTCCCCGACAGCGTTGTTGCGGAAGTGAACCGGGAAATCGCCGCCTTCGACGTGACCATGAAAGAAGGCGGGCAGCCATGACGGACAAGATTTACCAGTTGAACGACCTGAAGGTGTCGTTCCCGGACATGTCCCGCAAGCCGCTGCTGGGGGCAGCGCCACGCATCGAGGTTCTCAAGGGGCTGACCTTCGACATCCCGAAGGGCGAAGTGCTTGGCATCGTCGGCGGCTCGGGATCCGGCAAGTCGACCCTGGGCCGGGCGCTGATCCGCCTGATCGAGCCGGACAGCGGCAGCATCCGCTTCGAGGGCACGGACATTACGCATCTGACCGAAGACAGCCTGCGCCCGTTGCGCCGACGCTTTCAGATGATCTTTCAGGATCCGATGTCCTCGCTCAATCCGCGAAGGCGGGTCGGCGGCATCATCGCCGGTCCCCTGCGGCTTCAGGGGTTCGACAACATCAGGAGCCGGGTCGACGAGGCGCTCGACATGGTCGGCCTGCCACGTGAATTTGCGGCCCGCTATCCTCATGAACTTTCCGGCGGACAGCGCCAGAGGGTGGGCATTGCCCGGGCGATCGCACTGAAACCGGATTTCATTCTCGCGGATGAAATCGTTTCCGGCCTTGATGTCTCGTCCCAGGCGCAGGTGCTCAATCTTCTGGAAAACCTCGTCAGGGAGCTCGGACTGACGCTGGCCTTCATCAGCCATGACCTGTCCGTCATCCGCCGGCTGTGCACGCGCATTCTTGTGCTCCACCACGGCGAGATCGCCGAGAATGCGCTGACGCCGGAGCTCTTCGACAATCCGAAAGCAGATTATACACGCATGCTCCTCGACGCCATTCCCCTGCCCGATCCGGATCAGGTCTGGTTCTGAGTGCCGCTGCTTCTGCGGGTTGACGAACCGGAACAAGTTGCGCGCGACTTTAAGGACATATGCGGGCATTCTTGCTCGGGATGTTCATCCCCCTACGCCCTGCTACAGGACGTAAACATCCAGCGGCCGGAACCCGTTGAACCCTGTCGAAGCGTATGTCGCGGTATAAGCGCCTGCGCCCTCGATCAGCACGTCATCGCCAATTTTCAAACTCCGCGGCAAACCGCACGGTCTGTTTTCATAGAGCACATCCACCGAGTCGCATGTTGGACCCGCCAGGATGTAGGGAACAGTCCCGGCACTTCCATGTTTGGTCCTGAGTGGATATCTGATCGCCTCGTCCATGGTTTCCGCCAGACCGCCGAACTTGCCGATGTCGACATAGACCCATTGCAACGGATCCCTGGCGGATTTTCTTGAAATCAGGACGACTTCGGACTTGATGGTTCCCGCGTCCCCGACAAGACCGCGACCGGGCTCGATCGCCGTATCGGGAAAGGCATTGCCGAAACGGGACCTGAGGGCACGGAGAATTTCGCGGCCGTAGTCGGCCGCCATCGGAACGTCGCTCAGATACCGCGCCGGAAATCCGCCGCCGAGATTAAGGGACTTGATGAGAATGCCGTCGTCGGCAAGGCCACGGTAGACCTGAACAACGTCTTCCAGAGCGCGCTGCCATGCGGACGGGTCGGTTTGCTGGGAGCCGACATGAAAGGTCAGCCCGCAGGGATCAAGACCAAGCCCCCGGGCATGACGCATGACATCGCGCGCGACGGTGGGATCGCAGCCGAATTTGCGCGAGAGCGGCCACTCGGCGCCAGCTCCGTCCGTCAGCAATCTGCAGAACACCTGCGCCCCGGGCGCCGCACGGGCGATCTTTTCGACCTCCTCCGGGCAGTCGGCTGTGAACTGACGGACACCCAGCCGGTAGGCACGCGAAATGTCGCGTTCTTTCTTGATCGTGTTGCCGTAGGAGATGCGGCCTGCGGACGCGCCAGCCTCCAGCACCATCTCCACTTCCCGGATCGAGGCGACATCAAAGGACGCGCCCAGCCGGACGAGCAGCGCCAGGACTTCCGGAGCCGGATTGGCCTTGACCGCATAGTGGATTCGCGTCCGCGGCAGAGCGCGCTCATAGGCGCGATAATTCTTCCGGACGACTTCAAGGTCGACGACCAGGCACGGTCCCTCGGGTCTGTGGCAATCGAGAAAATCCAGAATTTTCTTCGTGGTCACCGGTTTCTCCTTCAGCCGGGAAGCGCGCTATTCAATCCTGCGAGTCGATCCGCAGTCATGCAGGCCTCAAGTGTCGCGCAGGTGATCGAAAAAGGTCGTGCCTGCATAGTCCTTGCGGAAGAGGCCCAGATCGCCGAGCTCCGGGACGACCTGTTCCAGGAACAGCCGCACCGAATCCACCGATCCCCCGGGAAAGGCGACAAACCCGTCGATCGCTCCGGCGGCTGCCCAGTCTCTGATCTCGGCCACCGCGTCGGCAGGTGTTCCGACGACAAGCCAATGGGCGGATCCGATGACCTCGGGGCGGCTGAGCAGATCCGCCACCACCGGCTCGTCCCGCTCGATCATCCGCCGCAGCAGTTGCGAATGGGTCCGGCTGCGCACCTTTTCCGGCGGCGGCGGCATGTCCGTTGCCTTCACCTGTCTGTCCGGCGGCCAGTTGGAAAGATCCAGTCCTGTCATTTCGCGGACGGTGGCCAGGCACCGCTCCCGGCTCGTCCGGGCATTGGTTTCCGCAAAAAGCTCCTGCGCCTCCGCGCATGTCGGTGCAAGGTAAAGGCTGAGGCCCGGCAGAAGCCGGATGTCGTCGCCGCGCCGTCCGCGCGCTTCGGCGCGGCCGCGAAGATCCGAACGCAGATCGCCGGCGGCGGCCCTGTCCGGAGTGGATGCGAAGATGGCATCGGCGACCGAGGCGGCGAAGGCGCGCCCGGATTCCGAGGCCCCCGCCTGTACGAGCGGGATCGGTACCTTGCCGTGGCGAGGCAGGTTCAGAGGTCCCTTGACGCTGAAAAAGGTTCCTTCGTGATCGATGCCCCGGACGAGGCCGGGATCGGCAAACCGGCCGCTTTCCTTGTCCAGCTTCAGGGCCTCGCCAGGAAAGCTCTCCCAGAGCAGCCTGACGACTTCGGTGAACTCGGCAGCCCGGGCATATCTGTCTTCCGGGCTCGGCATCTCGGACAGGCCGAAATTTGCATTGCCGTCCAGAGCCGTGACGATGTTCCAGCCGGCGCGGCCGTTGCTGAGCCAGTTCAGGGACTGGATCTGCCGCGCGACGATATAGGGCGGGTAGAACGTCGTCGAGGCGGTCGAGAGCAGGCCGATCCGGGAGGTCTCGCGCGCGATCGATGCCAGCAGGAGTGTCGGGTCGAGACTGGCGAAGCCTGTGCCGGTTTCCAGCAGGCCGGTGTTCAGGAACAGCGAATCCGGCAGAAAGGCGAAGTCCAGCTTCGCCCGCTCCGCGCGCTGCGCGATGTCGAGAAAAAAGTCGCTGCCGTAAAGGCCTTCGACACAGCTGTCCGGGCGCCGCCAGGCGTCGCCGCTGAGCCATGTCGGGGCGAGCGACATTCCGATATGCAATTTCTTTAAGGGGGGCATCAAATCCGCTCTTGACTGGATTGGAAACGCGTTCGAGAGCTTGCTTTGAGTTTGCTGGCTCGTTTCGTATAGTATAAAGACTTCTGCATTGCAGAAGGTCAAGAGGTCGAAATTGCTGGAGACAAGACACGTAAGCGCGGCTTATGGAAAACGCGACGTGCTGAGCGATGTCTCCGTCCGGTTCCAGAAGGGCCGGCTGACGGCAGTCGTCGGGCCGAATGGCTGCGGCAAATCCAGCCTGCTGAAGGCCATCATGGGGTTTCTGCCCATGCACTCCGGGGACATCTTCCTGGAAGGCGAACCGGTGTCGAGGATCGGCCGCAAAAAACTCGCGCGTAGAATTGCCTATCTGCCGCAAGACTGTTTCTGCCCGGATTACATGACACTCGGCGAACTGATCGAGCTGGCGGGCTACGCGCGCTATTCTCTGGTCGGCGGACCGTCGGAACGCGATCGCGCACTTTACCGGCAGGTCCTGGAAACAGTCGGCCTGGGCGACAGAGCCAACTTTCCGGTCAATCAGCTTTCGGGTGGTCAACGCCAGCGCGCGTGGATCGCCATGGTGCTGGCCCAGGACACGGACGTGATCCTGATGGACGAACCGGTGAACCATCTGGACATGAAGTACCAGTTCGCCGTTCTCGAACTGGTCCGGGACCTGACGGAGAACCACGGCAAGACGGTCATCGCGGTGCTGCATGACCTTAACCTGACCACCGCGTTCGCGGACAACGTCATCCTGATGCGGTCGGGCGAATGCCTGACTGCGGGGCCGGTCACCGAAACGGTGACAACCCGGAACATCGAACAGGTTTTCGACCTCAGGACGCAGATTTTCCAGCGGGACGGCCGCCTCGTCTGCTTTCCGGAGCGGACGGGCCACGCACCGGTCTCCTGATGGAAAAGCGCAGTCTGTTTCTTCTCGCAGCCCTGCCCGTTCTGGTGCTGACCTTCGCCATCCATCTGTTCTACGGATTTCGCGCGGCCGATATTCCCGGTTTGATCGAAGCCTTGCTGCATTTTGAGGCGCAAAGTTACGAGGAAGCCGTTCTCCTTTACCAAAGAGTGCCTCGAAGCCTGACGGCGATCTATGTCGGAAGCATCGCCGCCACCAGCGGCGTCGTCTTGCAGAGCCTTGTGCGCAACCCTCTGGCGTCGCCCGCCACGATGGGCGTCAATGCGGGCGCGGCCATGTTCCTGGTTGCAGGCGCGCTGCTCTTCAACATCGGGACGGGCCTGCAAGGGGCCGCCGCACTGGCCGGTGCCCTGGCCGGTTTTCTGGCCTGCATTGCCGTTGCCCGCTTCGCGGGCCGCCAGAACGATCCGCGCGGACTGTCCCTGATCCTGTCGGGGGCGCTGGTTTCCATGCTCTTCACCGGCATTACCAATGCCCTGCTTCTGTCCGATCCCGCGCGGCGCTCCGATTTCCTGAGCTGGGTCATCGGCAACATCAATCATGCCTATATCGACCGCCTTGCAATGTTCTGGTGGATCGGCGCGGCCTCCATCGTGACTTTCATCGTGCTCGCGCGCCCGCTAACCCTGATCCTGTTCGGACCGGAAAAGGCCGCCTCGGCCGGGGTCAATGTTCCGCTTGTGTCCCGCGCCGCGATCCTGGCCGCGGTGCTCGGATCCGGGTCGGCGGTTGCCGTATGCGGTCCGATCGGTTTCGTCGGGCTGGTCGTGCCGCATATCGTCCGCCCTTTCGTGGGCAACAATCTCGCCTTCGCCCTCCCCGCCGCCTTTGCGAGCGGCGCAGTCATCTGTCTGCTGGCCGACCTTGTCGCCAGGCAGGCCCTGCATCCTTTTGTCCTCAACACGGGGCTGGTGACGGACCTGCTCGGCGGCATCGTGTTCGTGGTGATCGTCAAGCGCTTCTATCTTTCACCGTCACATCGGGAGGCGGCATGATCAGGCGGGGCCTGGCGATGGACGGCAAGCGCGTCCTGCGTCTTTCAAACGGTCTGCAGATGCGGATCGGCAATCTGCGCACCGGCGTCGGTTTGGCCGTCGCCGCTCTTGTGCTGGCAATCCTTTCCACTGGACTGGGTCTCACGGATACCGGATTTTTCGATCTTCTGAACGCGCTTTCCGGGGGCCAGATCTCCGGCACCGAGGGGTATGCCCTCTGGACGGTCCGGCTGCCGCGCATCCTGCTGGGTTTCATGGTGGGATGGGCCGTCGCGCTGTCCGGTGCGCTTCTCCAGTCCATCGCGCGCAACCCGCTCGCCGACCCCGGCCTGTTCGGCTTCAGCCAGGGGTCGATGACGATGATCATGCTGCTTCTGATCATCGCGCCCATGGCACCGAAAAGCCTTGTGGTTCTTGCTGCGGTGACCGGCGGGCTGTGCGTTGCGGGACTGCTCCTCTGGCTGGTCGGCGGGGAGCGCTCGAGCGGCCTGTCGATCGTCCTGATGGGGATCGCCATCGAAACGGTTCTCTCTTCTTTCGGGTCGCTTCTCATTCTCTACCTGCCGGCGGAAACCTCCATCGCGCTTTCCGAATGGCTGGCCGGGTCGCTCTTCCAGGCGAACTGGACGATGATCACGGCCTTCACGCCCCTGTTTGTGCTCAGTCTAGCCGGTATCCTGCTGTCGGGACCCGCCATGGCAACCTATGACCTGGGCCCGGAGATGGCGATGGCGCTCGGCGAGCCGGTGGCAAAATCGCGTCCGGTCGTTCTCGTTTTTGCCGTCGTGTTGAGCGCCGCCGCCGTGACGGCGGTGGGGCCCCTGGTCTTCCTTGGCGTTCTTGCGCCGCATATCGCCGGCTTCATCTCACCGGCCATCGCCCGGGCCAGGCTCTTTCTCTCCGGTCTCATGGGCGGAATTCTGGTCGTTGCGGCCGACGCCATGACACGCGGCGTCGCCGGAGGCCTTCCCCTGCCGCTGGGGCTCAGTCTGACGATGGTCGGTGTGCCGCTGTTCATCATTGCGCTGCGTCTTCAGGCGCTGAGAAAACAACAGTCTCATTGAAAGAAAGGTTCATCATGCGTTTTCTGATCCCCTGCACAATTGCGGCCGTTCTGGCGCTAAGCCCGGCCCTGGCGGCAGAACGCACGGTCACCGACGATACCGGCCGGGAGGTCGCGCTGCCGGAGCACCTGGAGCGCATCGTCGTCATGCACGAACCTCTGCTCGGTGTCCCCTTGATGGATCTCGGGCTCGATGTGACCGGCAGCTACGGGCGAACCGACGACGGCGGGTTCGTCATCGCGGTGGATTTCATCGATACTGTTCTTGGAGAAGGAAAACCCAAACCGAGCGGCTTCGGCCCCTTCGGCCAGCCCGACCTGGAGAAACTGCGGGCCCTGCAGCCCGACCTGATCCTTGCAACGGCCCTGGATGCCGGCAAGGTGGATCAGCTTGCCACCGTAGCGCCTGTTTATCTGCAGAATATCGACGGCAGCAAGGTGCACGGCTTCGAGGTCCAGGCAGATCTTGCAGCGCTCGTCGGTCTTGAAGACGCCTTCGCGGCGCGCAAGGCCGCCTACCTCGAACGCGTCGCCCAACTCCGGGAGACCTTGCCCGCCGAAATCGCCGACCAGACCTATCTTCCGATCTTTCTGACCGATCAGCTCAATGTGGTCGGCAACTCGTCAGGCATGATTCAGGCGCTTGAAGATCTGGGGTACACCCGCCTTGAGGTCAGCGACGCGGGCGGGCCTTCGGCCGAGGGCGGATCGATGATGCTGATGCCGCTCAGCACAGAGGCGTTCGGCAGACTGAATCCGGATGTCCTCGTTCTGTTGAACAACTACATGGGCGATGGACGCGACGAAGCGGGAACACGTGCCAAGCTCGGCAAGATCGTGCCCGGCTGGGACCGCTTCATGAAACCCGCCCTGGAGGACCGCATCCTGTTCGTCGATCCCGCAAAAGTCATCACGCCGACGGTTGCGAGCGCTGAACACATGCTGGACGCCGTCGAAACCTGGAGCGGAAAAGCGCAGTAGGCTCCGCCTTTCATCTTTGCAACGCACCTGACGCAGGTCACCCGGGTCGCCCTTTTGGAGGCTCGGGTGATCTCGGAAAACCGCGACCCGGTTCTGAAACCCGTCCGTGAAATCGAGCGGGCCATGGACAGAATAAAAAACATGAGTTTTTGATGCAAGTTTAATTGCTCCTGATTGGTGTGTCTGTTAAAATTGCCACTGATTGCGGTCACGAGCCGTGGGTTCGCTTGCGGCCGTTGCCAGGCTGCATGAATCCTCCGTCGCGATACGGCTTTCAGGGACACGCAACCGGCACCAGACTTGATATCAGGAGATTTAAATGACCGGAGGCTTCGACCGCCTGTTGACGGGAAGTGAGTTCGAGCGATTCGACGACGTGCTCAGATCCCAAGCGGATATCGATCCAGCCATGGGAGACACCGCCTGGTTTCCGGAAACGGCAGCATCGGCCGAACCGCTCGGCGTCACGCAGCATCAGGAGCGGATCTGGCTGGCGCAGAAGCAGGATCCGGACCTGACCTTGCGCCATGCCCTGGCTTACAGGCTGGGCGGCATACCCGATATCGCCCGCTTGACCCGTGCTGTGGACACCGTTGCCGGCGCGCTCCCGGAGCTCACCATGCGCTATCGGTTCAGCGACGATGGCGAGCTGCTGAAATATCCGGCTGATGAGCATGTCGAGACCCTGGAAATCGTCAATGTAGAGTCCCGTCAGGAAGCCGTTTCGCTGATCCTGGCGCGTCAGCAGGCTTCCTGGGTCAGCGAAACGGAACCGCCGTTCAGGGCCCTCGTCATTTTCTGCCTGGACGAAGTGATCCTGACCCTTCTCATGCACCGCATCGTGGAGGAAATGTGCGCGCCCGAGGATGTCCTGAGAAACCTGGCGCTTGCCTACGGCCGCAAACCGCTCGCCGCGCCCTCGCTGAACGATGCGGTCGAGATCGACCTCGACACTCATGACATTGCCCCCATTGCCTGGCTGCGCCGGGACGATGTGCCCCAGGACACCCCGGTGGTCGACCTGGGCAGGCCCTTCGCCGGGGCCGCCCCGAACGAACAGATTGCACGCAGATATGGAACCGTGATCGAGACCGGGCCGTCCCGCCCATCCCATGATCCGGTCCCGGACGTTCATGCGCAGCTGGCATCGATCGGAGCCCGCTTTGCGCAATTCCTTTGCAGGCTCGGGGGACACGAGCGGATCGAAGCCCTGTTCCCGGCTAGACCGGAGGACCGGCTGGGCGACCACTCCGAAGCGTTTGCCTGCAAGGACACCGTGAAGGTCGTTGTATCGCACGACATGGACTTGCAGGATGCCGAGACCCGGATACGCGCCCTTCTGAGCGCCTCGGCAAACCTCGACACACCGGTGAACGACGCCAACGCGGCGGTTCTCCCGAAAGTCGCCGTCAAGTGGCTGACCGAGCCACAGCAATTCTTCAATGTGCCGACCGTGACCCTGGACCGGGTGCCGTTGCCAACGCCGGAGCCGCGTTCGGATTTCGAACTTGCCATAGGCCGCGACGCGGAAGGACGAACGGTTCTGGAACTGGTCACCGGCCAGAAGGTCAACCGGCATGCAGGCAGCCTGGTGCTGGACCTGTTTGCCGGCGTACTGAGAAACGGAACGGTCCGGAAAGACACCGGTGATTTTCCTTTGGGCGATTTTCCTTTGGGCAATGTGCCGTCGTTCGCCGGCAAGGCGGTTTCCGGAGAGCCGGCCAGAACGCCCGCCGAAGGACAAGAGCCCGATATCGCAGCCGTCCAATCCGCAATTCTGATTGAGTTTCGAGAGGCGCTCGCCGCGCCGGACCTGCAACCGGACGACGACTTTTTCGACTTTGGCGGCCATTCCCTGGTCGCGACCAGGATCATCGGCCGCCTCTTGCACAATCATGGCATCGAGGTCCGCTTCAACGATCTTTTCGGCAACCCGACGGCCTCGGCGCTCGCACATCATGCCAGATACGTCGAGGGCGCCAAAAAGACGGTCGGCACAGTGCCGGACGAGACCGGTACGGGTCCTGCGGATACAGCTGTGGTACCGCTCGCACTGGCACAGATGTCGCTCTGGAAGATCTATTCGGCTCTCGGCTACAACGAGATCTTCAATCTGCCGTTTGCCCTGGACTTCCTCGACACCGTCGATGAAAAAGTCTTTGGCGCGGCGTTTCTGGACCTCATGAAACGGCATTCCGCCCTCAGAACCCTGTTCTACAGGGACGAGGAAGAGCATGTCCTGCAAAAGATCGTGCCTGTTGCGGAGCTTGAGACCTACAAGTGGTTCTGGACTAGCGAAGAGAGCACGGACACCGACCGAAATGCCGAAGCCGGCTATTGCTTCGATCTGTCCAGGGAGCTGCCGGTCAGGTTGCGGTTCCTGAGAGATCCTGAAACCGGCCGTCAGGTGCTTTCGTTCCTGTTCCAGCACCTTGCGCTCGACGAATGGTCGGTCAACCTGTTGATGGACGAACTTGTGGATGCCTATCGGGCCAGGGCGGCCGGCTCCGCGCCGGTCTGGTCCGGGCAGCCGGCCCCGTTTCATGACTTCGCGCGCAAGCAGGTTCTCGAAGGCGTCAATGGCGAGCACCTTGCCTATTGGACCGACATGCTCGGCGATGCCCCGAGAGAACTGGTCCTGTTCGCCGAAGAGCCCGCGCCGGCGGAGCAGCCGGACAGCGAGACCGTTGCCGGCGGCTGGGTCGAGATGCGGCTGGACAAGGAGATTTCCGAGGGTCTCTATGCGAATGCCAGGGAAAACAGCGCGTCTCTCTTCAATGTCGTCTATGCAGCGATTTCTGCAGCACTGCAAAGGCTTGGCGGCCTGACGGACCTGGTGATCGGCACGTCGGCTTCGGGCCGAACGGATCCGGACTATTTCGATACGATCGGTTATTTCACCACGGTCGTTGCCCATCGCGTGCGGTTCGGCGGAAACCCGACGGCCGGAAAGCTGATCGGCAACATCAAGGACATGATCAACGGATCGATGCTCTATTCCGACATTCCGATCGACCTGGTCGAAACGGCGCTCGGCATGACGTCCGAACGCGACCATCTTTTCGATGTGTTCATCCAGATCCACGCGCAAAACAAACTGAACGGAGATCTGCCGAAGCCCGATGGCGGCCGGATCTCATTCCGCCAGGTCGATCCGGACAAGCACGAGTCCCATCTGGGACTGCAGTTCGAAGTGATGGAGGAGGTGATCGACGGCGACCGGTCCATCCGGGTCCTGATGAGTTACCAGTCGAGGCGCTACAGCCCGAGGCAGGTGGATGCGATCCAGGCAACGGTGATGGACATGTTCGAACAGTTCTCGCTGCCTGGCGTGTCCGCCACACCGCTCCGCGAGTTGTAAACGACCTGAACCGGGTCTTGCAGAAGAACAAGGCCGCCTCCGGGCTGAATGCTCGAAGGCGGCCTGGCAGCAAGCGGCTCATACGTCAGGCAACTATATCTGCCGGATGACCGAAACCGCTACATCGGGAAATGCAGCGCCACCTTTTCAAGATGCGCGGATGAAGCCGTTTCCCCGACAAGACTGCCGACCGGGCGAACGAGCATCTCCGGCTGAAGAATGCGGGACAGGAACGCCGGCAGCTCTTGTTCGTGCCGGGCGAATTCCTGCTTGCCGGTCAGATTCGGATCGCCGTCCAGGCAGAGAACAAGCTCCCTGCCGTCGCCCTCCCCACGGAACGTTAGATTGAAGCCGTCGGCTGGCCCGCTGCCAAGAATGTGCCGCTGTGCCCGACAGCCGTTGAAGGTCGGTGAATTGAACGGCAGGACATTGATCAGCGGCGAGAAGAAGTAGCGGCTTCCTTCCGCGAGGCCCTGATCCTGAGAAATCTGTTCGATCCTGAAACGGCTGTGCCGCCTCTGCTGCTTCAGTTCCGCAGCGGAACGTTTCAGAAAATCCGCCAGCCGTTCCGAGTTTTCAAGCTGCATCCGGAACGGCAGGATATTGACCAGCAGCGCCGGCATATGCGCCCCGACGCTGCCCCAACGGCTCATGAAGGGAAGCCACAGGGTCAGTGAATCCGAAGACTGTTTTTCTGTGTCGGGCAGCGTTGCATACAGATAAAGGCCTGAGACCAGCGTGAGCAGGTCGGGCCAGCCGATATCCACAGCCGCGGCCGTCCTCTGCAGCCCCCCGGCGAATTCGGGCGGAAAGGAATGTGTTCCGCAAAGACCCGGGCCGCCGTAGTCCTCGTCTCCCCGTTCCAGCACTTCGATACCTTCAGCCTTGCCGAAATAATCCGCCCAGAATGCCCGGTCGGCCTGCCATTGCGGGCTGTCCTGATACCGGTTTTCTTCGTCCAGGAAACTTGCAAGGGAATGAAACGGAAGGCCGGCGTCACCGGCCCCGCAATAATGATTGTAGAGCTGGGAGCAGCGCCGCTCGATCAGTGCAAGGCCGTAGCCGTCGACAATGATATGATGCGCGCGGATATACCAGAGATAGCGCGCGTTGCCGATACGGTAGAGCGCATGGGCCGACAGCTTGTCATGCCTGAGATCCAGTCTTGCGGCCAGGTCCTGTTCCATCAGATTTCTGGCAAAGGCCAGCGGATCTTCCTTGCCTCTCAGATCGGTGACCTTCAGCTCCGGCACGAGGTCCGGATCGCAGATCTGCATGGGCGCATCGCCCGTGTCCTCCGCCCTGAACCTTGCGGACAAGATTTCGGCTTCTCTGATGGTTTGATCTATCGCGCGTTCCAACGCGCTTTTGTCCACGTCGCCTTCGATTTCAATGAAGTGCGCGACCGTTGAAACGGGCTGATCGGGATGGAAGGTGAATTCCTCCCAGAAATCGAGCTGGGGCAAGGTCAGCGGCATCCAGTCGCCGGTGGGATTGGTGTCCGGCATGAACAGTCCTCCTGTGTCGGTGCGGATACGGACAGGGCCTGTCCGTCTGATTGGATAGTCAGCTTTTCGTCGCGGTCCTGCTCATGCGCATTGCGCGGACACGAGCTGGTGCACCTGATCGGCGTTGCGGCATTGCAGAAGCTGCTTGGGAACAATCGCAACTCCGAATTCCGCGTTGATCCGGGTTGAAATCGATTTGAGATGAGACGGCAGAAGGCCGATCGACAGGAAATCGGTGGAGCCGTCCACGGGGCGGCCTTGTCCCTTGCCGACCACACCCAGATAGATATCGAGGACACGCCGGCTTTCCGGTCCCTGCTGCGGTTGCGGCCGCTGCTTCGTGGCCGCGGCCTCGGCAAGGCAACGCTGCGCCTGCCTGCGGTCCGGCTTGCCGTTGGCCGAAAGCGGAATGCTGTCCACCTTGAGGAACCGGGAGGGAATGTGCGATTCCTGCAGATGCTGCCTGGCAAAGCTTCGCAGGTCCGCATCCGTGACGCGGCTTCCGGCAACCGGCTCGTAGAGTGCTCCCAGCTCGGTTTCGCCGTTTCGCTCATTGCCCAGATCCGTCAGCAGGATCCGCGCGACCTCAGGATGGTTCACGAGTGTGTTCTCGACGTCGGGGATCGAAATCCTGACACCGCGCACCTTGATGTAGCCCTGAACACGGCTGTCGAACAAAATGATGCCGTCGCGGCGATATTTGCCCCTGTCCCCCGACCGGAAGGCGCGCACGCTCCGGCCATGCTCATCCGTGATCGTGACGAAGTCATGCTGGTGCAATTCGCCGTCCTCGAGATACCCGAGCGCCGTGTTCACGCCGCAGGAATGGATCCGGCCGACAACCCCGGGCGGGCAATGTGCGCCATGTTCGTTCAAAATGAAGTACCTGTTGCCCGGCAGCGGACGGCCATAGGGTATGTTGCCCGTGTCCTCCGGACAGATCCGGTGCCAGATGCTCCAGATGGTGGTTTCGGTCGGCCCGCCGATCGAACTCAGCCGTACATCGGGATTGGTTTGCCGCAACTCGGCAATCACCGCCGGTTTCAGATAATCGCCACCCTGATTGATGAGCCGCAGGGATCGAAGCTCCTCCCCCTTGCGGCACGACAGCAGCATCTCGAAAATCGTCGGCACGGACGACCAGATGGTCACGCCGTGTTCGGCCACAAGCTGGTTCCAGCGCACCGCGTCCTTTTCCTCGCCCTGCACCGGCTGGACCAGGGTGGCCCCCGCCGTCAGGCAGCCGAACACCTCGTAGACCGACATGTCGTGATAGAGCGGACTGACGGAGATGAAAATGTCGCTGGACGTGATGTCCCATTCCGCATTGGTGCTGCCGATGACATTGTCCGTGGACCTGTTGGACAGCACGACGCATTTCGGCTTTCCGGTCGTGCCGGAGGTATAGAGATAATAGGCGGCGGCATCGCTTGACGACAGCTCGTCCAGGGGAAGCGTCAGCGCAAAAGGGTCTTTGGAAGCAACCGTGTTCAGCACGGTTTCAAGCGGAACCTCGTCGTAGCCCTCCACGGATGTGGAGCCCACGACGAGGTCGGGCCGGCAGTTGTCGTACATGTATTTCAAGCGGTCCGCCGGCGCGCATGCATCGACTGGCACCCATGTGATGCCCCTGAGGGCGCAGGCCAGGGTCAGCATTGCCTGTTCCGGGGAGCGCCGCAGCGACAGGACGACGATATTGCCTTTTGTCAGCTTCCGCTCTTCCAGGAACGTCATCGCCTTTTGCACACCGATCCCAAGCTCCGCGTAGGAAAGGCGCCGGTCGCCATAGACGAGCGCATCGTTTTCAGGCGGCGCCTGGAACAGGTGATCCGCGATGCGGCTCAAATAACCACAGCCGGAAGTGTCTTCCTCCGGGGAATTGAACCGGTAGTGGCTGAATTCCAGAATGTCCCGGGCGCTGAACGCGAGCGTTTCCGTATCGCAGATGACCCGGACCGCCCTGTCGATGGCCGCCAGAATGTCCCGGACCACGGCGCCGTCGATCGCTTCGACGGCATAGTCGATATCGACGGCAAGGTCGCCCTGCGGCGTGGTCGACAGGCGAATGTCCATCGCGACCTGAGGCGTCTGCGTCAGACACCCCTGCAGGCGGACGGGGTGATCCCACGAGAGTGTCGGCCAGGAGAGGCCGTTGGTAAGAACGACCGGCAGGGCTACGCCGCCATCGGTGCCGCCGATGTCCATGAGAAACCGGTTGATGTCGACACCGGAAAACGAGAGGTGATCCAGCGCATCCAGAGTATCCGACTGGAGCGCGCCCGCGCGCTCCGCGATATCGGTGTCCGGCCGTGTTTCCCAGGCAACGGCGAAGAAAGTCGACCGGTTTGCATATCCGCTGTCCCGGCGCGGCGCGGCGGGTATGCCCACGTGAAGGGACCCCTCACTCAGCCAGTGCGTCAGGACTTCCAGGATCGTGGCCGACAGGACCGTGTTCTGAAAGAGGCCGTTCCTTGCGCCCAGGCGGGAAAAAGTCCGGAACCGGTCCTTGTCGACGACAACACCGGCCCGTTCGTAGCGGGAGGTTTTTATGTTTTCCAGGGGCCGCTTCCAGGGCAGCCGTGGGGCTCCCTGGTAAGAATTCAGTTTGGTTTTCCAGTATGACGCGTCCCGGCGAACCACGTCTGGATCAGGCTCTGCCGGAGATGTAGCCGGGGATGCAGCCGGGGCAGCGGTTTCCGGCTGCTTGTCCTCGAACAAGTCGACCAGCAGGGACGCAATTGAAAATCCGTCCAGGATCAGGGCATCGAACCGGAAAAAGACGGCACAGGTGTCGCCGGTCGCCTCAGCCGGTTCAGGCAGCTTGAACGCGACCACCTGCCAGGGCGGCGCCGTCAGGTCGAACAGGCGATGCGAGAATTCCTGCCTCAAATCGTCGATCTTGCGGTCAGCGTCCTCCGGTGCCAGACCGGACAGATCGATGGCGGCGAAATCCACCGAGGGCTTGTCCAGAACGTGTCTGGAATAGGTCTTGCGGTCGATGACCGTGCGGAGGCTCTCGTGTCTTTCCGCCAACTCAAAGAGCCGTCTTTCCAGAAGGTCCGGATCATAGCGGCCGCGATACTCTCGAAACTCCTGCATTGCCACGCCGCCAAGCGGCACATAGTCGCTCCGACCCAGAAGATAGGCGCGCTGCAATGACGTCAGTTCGGTTTCCATGGTGTCTCCAGCGGTTTTTCGGCGAGATTTATTCGGCGGGTTGGGTTTCAACAGACGCGCGGCCACGGGCGTCGATCGCTTCCAGATAGGCCCGGCCGACTTTTTCCGAGGCCCCTGCGGACCGGGCCCTGACGACCCTTGCAAAACTGGCGGCGGTGGTCGCCGGCCCGATGTCTTCCCGGGTGAGGTTCATGTCCGGAATGTAGCGGTTGAGGAAGGCCACAAGATCCGTCAGATCGGCATCGGAAAGCCCGCGCCTGCGGATTTCCTCCGGACCGCGAGCGCCGGTCTCGGGGGCCAGCCGGCTCAGCAGTTCCCGCAGCATGTCTTCGGTGTATCGGCAGGCGTCACCGGCGGCGGCCTCACGGGTGAATGCCGGTTTTCCCAACGCCGATGGATCTTGCGCAACCCTGCGGGCAAGCGCCACATAGCTGTCGAAGGCGGCGTTGATCCACGCTTCGGGCAGCGCGTCATAGCGGATGTCCCAGTTGATAAGAATGCCGCCGCCCATGGCGGCCACCTGCGCGTCCAGGGCCACCTGAGGCCCCTGGGACACGGCCCAGCTCATCGGACCGAAGACGCTGGTCACCCGTTCGGAGAACAGATCGCGCCCCGGCAGATCGAGACCGGAGGTGAAAACGATCGGGGCGGTCTGCAAGGATCGTCTTGCCCGCGAGAGATCACGCATCACGTTCACGCCGGGATAGGACGAATGCGCCAGCAGATCGCGCATGCGCTCAGCCAGACGTTTGCAGAGCGACCCGAGCGCCTCTCCTGGCGCCGGATCGGCCGCCAGGATGAGAATATTGGAAAAATCGCCGACAAGCCGCGCGACGTTGTCCGTGTAAGGCGCCCGCCAGAACATCGGCACATTGAGACGGAACCTGTCGTCGCCGGTGGCCTTGCCGATAACCGCGGCGAACAGGCCCAGCATCAGGGCGGACGGCGTGATGCGAAGTTCGCGTGCGGTGCGTGTCAGAGACCTGCGCTCTTCGGGTGACAGCATCGCGGCCAGCCGGCCGCTATGCACGGATTGTGACATCGGCGCTTCGGGGAGGTTCGGGGCGGGTGGCAGCTCCGCGAGACGGTCCTGCCACCAGCGTTTGTCCTCCGCTTGACGCACGGCGAGGTCTGCGTCGGAATTTTTCCGCTCCAGCCAGGCGAAATAGCTGGAATCACCCTTTTCGATGCCGGTTTGAGGGTCTTCGTAAAATCTCGCGAGGTCCTCCATCAGAACGCAGAAGCTGGGCGGGTCGATGGCCGCCATATCAGTGTCGACATGCAGACGGCAGGCGCCGCCGGGCAGGACGCTCAGCCCGAACGCGGAGGTTCTGCCGGATGCGAGGTCAAGCGTGCGGCAGGTCCAGTGCGCCCGCTTCTCCGCCAGATGCCCATCGAGGACATCGGCATCCAGCCCGGTCAGGTCCTCGGCTTCGAAAGAAAAACTTTTCTCTATTTTTCCAATGAGTTGCAGCCCATCCGAGGTGATGCGCATACGCATCATCTCGTGGGTTTCATAAAGTTTCAGAACGGCCTTCTCCAGCCGCTGCGGATCGAGAGTCCCGCAATCGAATTCCACATAAAGATGGGCCGCGACATTTCCGAGGAAACCGTTGGCTTGGCGGCCTGTCCAGTAGGCCGCCTGCATGGGTGTAAGATTTTTCATTGCGACTTTTGGTGTTGACAAAATATGAGTCTTATACTCAGGTATTGAAGAAAGTCAACCAGCCATATAGGAGATGCTCCATGGCAATCGGAGCGCGAGTGATGAGTCATGAAGACATGGCCATCCTGCCTGATACCAAGGGAAAATTTCTGTTCACCTCGGGCGAAAATGAATTGCACGCTGAAGGTATCCGGGAGCGAATCGCGGTGCCGGTTCGAAACGGAAATACGGCAGGAGACCTCTTTCACCGAGCCGTTGACGACGCTCTCGACCGGGGCAGAAAAGCAGGCCAGGAAAACCCGATCGTCATCGGCGCCATTCCGTTCGATCTTCGCGAAGTTTCATGCCTCTACGTACCGGAAGACCACGAATGGCGAACACGGCCCGACGGAGGTGATTCGCCAGCCGATCGCCTGGACATGCCGACATTGCTCGAGCAGCGGAGCATCCCCGACGAAACCGGTTTCAAGCGGGCGGTACAGCACGCAATCGTCAATTTCCAGCACAGCGACGTGCGCAAGGCGGTGCTCTCGGTCATGCGGGAACTGCAGTTTTCCGCACCGATTGACGTGGACCGGCTTCTGCGCAGTTTGCGTGCGCAGAACAGGGACGGCTACCAGTTTCAGGTCCCGCTGCCTGATGGCGGCGAGCTGATTGGCGTCAGTCCGGAACTGTTGCTTCGCAAGACGGGAAACCGGATTGTCTCCAATCCGCTCGCCGGCTCCACAAAACGTCTGGCCGACCCTGTTGCGGACAAGGATGCCAGCGACCGGTTGCTCGTTTCGGAAAAGGACCAGTACGAGCACAGGATCGTCGTTGAGGACATCCGGCGCATCCTTGAGCCCTTGTGTGCCAGTCTCGACATGCCGGACAGACCATCGCTCCTGAGTACAGCGGCCTTGTGGCACCTCTCCACCCGGATTGGCGGGCTGTTGAACGACCCGTCGACAACGGCACTGGAGCTTGCCTGTCGTCTTCACCCGACCCCCGCGGTCTGCGGCTATCCGACCGAACGGGCACAACAGCTCATCCGTTTTGTCGAACCCTTCGAACGGGGACTGTTCACCGGAATGGTCGGCTGGTGCGATGCGCAAGGCAACGGCGAATGGGCGCTCACCATTCGCTGCGGCATCGTGGAACGCGACAAGGTCCGCCTGTTTGCGGGTGCCGGCATTGTCGAGGCATCGCAACCCGACTCCGAGTGGGCCGAAGTCCAGACCAAGCTGGGCACGATGCTCAACGCCTGCGGCCTTGCCGCATAACCCGCCCGCCCCTTTCAAGACCCAGGTTATTCCAATGAACGTAGATTTTCAGCGCTGGCCGGACGATCTGGCCCAGCGGTACCGCAAGCACGGCTACTGGATCGACCGGCCGCTTACCCGGATTCTGGACCATCAGCAGCAGACCCGGCCGTCGGCGCCGGCGGTGATCTGCGGTGAGCGAACCTTCTCTTATGAGCGGCTCGACCAACTTTCCACAAACCTGGCCACAAGACTGGCTTCCCGGGGGTTCGGACCCGGAGATACCGCGCTCGTGCAACTGCCGAACCTCGCCGAGTTCTACATCGTCTTCTTCGCCCTTCTGAAGGTCGGCGTGGCACCGGTGAACGCGCTTTACAGTCACCGCCGGCACGAGATGACGGCCTATGCAAAGCAGATCAGGCCGAAGCTTCTGATTGCCGGCCGCCGGCACGAATTGTTTGCGACCGACGACTTCATCGAGGACCTGCGCGACATGCAGGAAGAACCGCTCGCAGTTCTCCTCCTGGGAGAAGACGCGCCCGGGTCAAGCCTGTCGCACTGGATAGAAACCACGCCGGACGAGGCCGCCCCGGACTTCGAGCCGACGGAGCCCGGTGACGTCGCCTTCTTCCAGCTTTCCGGCGGCAGCACAGGAACGCCGAAACTCATCCCCCGCACCCACAACGACTACGACTACAGCGTGCGAGCCAGTGCGGAAATCTGTAACCTGACGCCCGGGACGCGCTTTCTCTGCGCACTGCCGGCGGCGCATAACTTCCCGCTCAGTTCCCCCGGTGCCCTCGGCGTTTTCCACGCGGGCGGCTGCATGGTCCTGGCACCCAACCCGGAACCGCTTGCCTGCTTCGAGCTCGTTCGCAAGCATGGCGTGACAATGACCGGCCTTGTGCCGTCGGCCGTCAATCTCTGGCTCCAGGCCGCCCCCGACCACCGCAGCGCGCTTGGCAGTCTGAAGCTCCTTCAGGTGGGCGGGGCGCATTTTCCCGAATCTCATGCCCGCATGGTTCCCAGGATCCTCGGCTGCAAGCTCCAGCAGGTGTTCGGCATGGCAGAAGGGTTGGTCAACTACACCCGCCTCGACGATCCGGACGAACTCGTCTTCACGACGCAGGGACGCCCGATCAGCCCAGACGATGAAATCAGGATCGTGGATGAGGACGGCCGGCCGGTTCCCGACGGCGAGACGGGCAGGCTCGCGACAAGAGGCCCCTACACGTTCCGCGGATACTACCGGAGCCCCGACCACAATGCCGAGGTCTTCGACGACGAGGGTTTCTATTATTCCGGCGATCTGGTGTGCCGCTCGAACGGGACCTATCTGAGCGTGGTCGGTCGCGTGAAAGACCAGATCAACCGGGGCGGCGAGAAGATTGCCGCCGAAGAGGTTGAAAGCCTGCTGCTGCTTCACCCGGACGTGCGGGAAGCCGCGCTGGTCGCCATCCAGGACCCGATGCTCGGCGAAAAGAGCTGCGCGGTCATTGTCTCGCAGAACTCCTGTATCAAGCCGCTCGCCCTCCGGCGGCATCTGATGTCGCTCGGCATCGCCGAATACAAGCTGCCGGACCGGTTCAGTTTTGCGGACGCCATTCCCCTCACCGCCTTCGGCAAACCCGACAAGAAAAAGCTGCGTGCCGAACTCGCGCTGAAATTCACACCCGCCTTAACCCAGTAAAGGTGTCTCATGACCATTCCGACAATCTCCGACTATCCGATGCCGCGGGAGTTTCCCGACAACAAGACCTCCTGGAAACCGGATGCCGCACGCGCCGTCCTGCTCATCCACGACATGCAGGACTATTTCCTGCGCTTTTATGGCGAGGACGGCGATCTTCGCCGGAAGCTGATTTCGAACCTGCAACGCGCCCGCTCCTGGGCAGATGAAAACAGCGTTCCGGTGTTCTATACCGCCCAGCCGCACGATCAGGCGCCGGAAGACCGGGCGCTCCTCAACGACATGTGGGGGCCTGGTCTGACCGTGGCCGATCCGGCGCTGCAAAAGGTGGTCAAGGGTCTTGAACCGGGCGAGAACGACGTGGTGCTGACCAAATGGCGCTACAGCGCATTTCAGCGGTCCGACCTCAAGGAGCGCATGGCAGCGCTCGGCCGGGACCAGCTCATCGTCGGAGGCATCTATGCGCACATCGGCTGTCTGATGACCGTCACGGACGCCTTCATGAATGACATTCAGGCTTTCATGATTTCCGATGCGGTCGCGGATTTCTCGGCGGCCGAGCATCAGATGGCCCTGAAATACGTCGCCACCCGCTGTGGCGCGGTCATCGACACGGCCGGCCTGACGGGGGAAGCCGCGGCAGCACGGCCGACCAGGGACTGGCTGCAAAGCCGCGTTCTGGAGCTCATCGAGGACGATTCGGACCTCGATCCGGAAGAAAACCTGATCTTCTATGGTCTGGATTCCATCCAGGTGATGAAGCTCGCCAGCGAACTGAAGGAACGCGGTGTTGTCGTCGGCTTCGACGAACTGGCGCGGGTTCCGACCCTGAACGGCTGGTGGTCCCTGATCGAGAGCAAGTCCCTTGCAGCCTGACGGAACAGGACAAGCACCCATGAACAATCCCCTGTTCGCCGGCAAACGCGTTCTCGTGACGGGGGCGGCCAGCGGAATAGGCCGCCGCATCGCAGAACGCTTTTGCGAATCCGGCGCGCAGGTGACAGGGCTTGACCGGCAAACAGGCGCAACCGGCCTGCCGTTCCCCGTCATCAAGGTCGACCTGGCCGACCCCGGACAGGTTGCCGACGTTTGCAACAGCCTCAAGGCCGAGCTCGACCGGCTGGATATCCTGGTCAACGCGGCAGGTGTTCTGAGGACCGGACCGGCCGAGGACCTGAGCCCGGAGGACTGGCAGGCCTGCTTTGACGTCAACGCCAGTGGCCCGTTCTATCTGCTCCGGCACTGGATACCGGTGTTCAAGGCGCAGCGCAGCGGTGCCATCGTGAACATCGCCTCGAACGCGGCGCATGCGCCCCGGACCGGCATGACCGCCTATTGCGCGTCAAAGGCGGCGATGGCAAGCCTCAGCCACTGCATCGGGTTGGAGCTCGCCCCGTTCGGCGTTCGCTGCAACATCGTCTCGCCGGGTTCGACGGACACGCCGATGCTCAGCGATATGGTCGGGGGCCCCGCCGGGTACCAGCGGCTGATCTCGGGCCTGCCCGGCCAGTTCAAGCTCGGCATCCCCCTCGGCAAGATCGCAAACACCGACGACATCGCCGAAACGGCGCTTTTTCTGGCGTCCGACCTGGCAGGGCACATCACCCTTCAGGACATCGTGGTCGATGGAGGCGCGACCCTTGGAGCCTAGCCGTGTTTCGATTCATTCGTTTTGGGCAAAGGATCCGGTGCCTCATCACCGGCCCGGACCGGATATCTGCCATGGACACCGCGCGGATGATTTTTCCACCGGTATTGGACAACCGAGCGAGAGAAGAGTTCGGTTTCAATCTCTTCGGGACACCCCGGATCAATGCCTGAAGCCTGTCCTGCACGGCACTCCGGGAATTCGACAGGGATGTGTCGGAGGACGCGCTGCGCGGCCGGATGATTTCCCTCCGGAGAAGTGCCAGCGGGATTTCGTCCTGACACTCGGTCTGCGTGAAAACCACCCCTGCGATATGCAGGCCTTGGAATTTCGACATTTCAGACATCTATTCAGACAGAAGGAACGGGTAACATGAACTCATCCGCAGAAGCGCCGCAAGTACAGCCGGAGGGCGCCCCGCCGTTGAAGCTGATGGCCCAGATCACCGCCTATCGAACTTCCCAGTGTATACGGGCTCTGGTCGAACTCGGCATTCCCGCCCTTTTGGCCCAAGATGCCTGGTCTGTGGAAGACCTCGCGGCGAAAACCGGGTCGCGGGCCGCTCTGCTCGACCGGCTCCTCACCCATCTCGTCAACATGGATGTTATCGGCAAGGACGATCAGGAGCGGTATGTCGGCTTGCCCGCCACGCACTATCTCATGCCCGGTCACCAGAAAAGCCTGTCCAATTGGATTGCCTGCGAACTCGACCCGCTGCTGTGGCGCTCGTGGGAGAGGTTGACGGACCAGCTTCGATCCGGAACGACGGCCTTCGATCTGGCCCATGGTTCCGCCTTCTTCGAGTGGCACGCTCGGGACAGCGCGGCGCAGAAGCGTTTCGACGATCAGATGCACGAAGCGTCGCAGGGTATCGGCGCCGTCGTCGTCCGGAGCATGCACTTCGAGCCGGGCACGAAAATCACGGATGTCGGTGGGGGCAACGGTTCGTTTCTGGCCCAGACACTGGAGAAAAACCCCGGGACCGAAGGGACACTGTTTGAACTGCCTCGCGCCGTCGAGTCTTACGATCCCCTTTTTGAGAACATGCGGCACGAGGGGCGCGCAACCGTCGTCACAGGGTCATTTTTCGAAAGCGTTCCCGGTGGCGCTGAGGTCTACCTGTTCAGCCGCGTCTTCCATGACTTCAACGATCATGCTGCTACGACGATTCTGCAGAATACCAGGCGGGCCCTTACGGGCGGCGAGCGGCTATTCCTGATCGAAATAATGACCGATGCGGTCGAAATCGGCGCCTGGGGCTCTTCGCAGGACATGTTCATGCTGACCCAGCTTGGCGGTCGGGAGCGGTCCGCAGAAGAATTCTCGCAGCTTCTTGCCCAAACAGGCTTTGAAACGCTATCAGTCACGCCGACGGCCAGCCCGGTGCGCATACTGGAATTCCGCGCGGCCGATTGATTTCGGCGTTCAGGCCTGATTGAAGTCTGGGTGTGTCCGGTCACTCTTTCAGATGCGGCTCTGGTCCTGCGACGGGCCGCATTCAACAACGGCGTTAGACATCAATGCTACAGACCCCATACTACCTGATCGACAAGGCGGGCCTGCTCCGCAATCTGGAGAAGATCGCCTATGTGCGGGAACGCTCGGGCGCCAGGGCATTGCTGGCGCTGAAGTGCTTCGCAACCTGGTGCGTGTTCGATTTCATGCGCGACTACATGGACGGAACCACGTCGTCGTCCCTGAACGAGGTCCGCCTCGGTCACGAGCGCTTCGGCAAGGAGACGCACGCCTATTCGGTCGCCTATGCCGACTACGAAATCGATGAAGTGATCTCCCATGCGGACAAGATCATCTTCAACTCGATCAGCCAGCTCGAGCGATTTGCCGACAAGTCCGCGGGCATCGTGCGCGGCCTGCGCCTCAATCCTCAGGTCAGCTCGTCCAGCTTCGATCTGGCCGATCCCGCCCGGCCGTTCTCTCGGCTCGGCGAGTGGGACCCGGCAAAGGTGGAAAAGGTCATGGACCGGATCAGCGGCTTCATGATCCACAACAACTGCGAGAACAGCGATTTTTCCCTGTTCGACCGGATGCTCGGCGACATCGAAACCAGGTTCGGCGCCCTGTTGAAACAGGCGGAGTGGGTCAGTCTCGGCGGCGGCATCCACTTCACCGGTGAGAACTATCCGCTCGATCTGTTTGCCGACCGGCTGAAGGCGTTTTCTCAAAAATATGGCGTCCAGGTTTATCTGGAGCCGGGAGAAGCCGCGATCACCAACTCCACCACGCTGGAGACAACCGTGCTGGACACGCTGTTCAACGGCAAGAACCTGGCGGTCGTCGATGCGTCCATCGAAGCGCATATGCTGGACCTGCTGATCTACCGCGAAAACGCCAAGGTGACACCGGACGCAGGCGATCATGCCTACATGATCTGCGGCAAGTCCTGTCTTGCCGGGGATATTTTCGGGGAATTTCGCTTTCCCGAAAAGCTCCGCACCGGTGACCGTGTGTCCATTCAGGATGCGGCCGGTTATACGATGGTCAAGAAGAACTGGTTTAACGGCGTGAAAATGCCGGCCATCGCCGTGAAGGACCTGGATGGATCGATCACGTCCGTTCGCGAATTCACCTACCGGGATTACGAGCAGAGCCTGTCCTGAGATCTGGCTCGAAAATTCTCCCTTCAAGTTTCAAGGAAGGCACGGGATCCAATGAAAAAGAATGTTCTCATCATCGGCGCCGGCGGCGTCGCCCAGGTGGTGGCGCACAAATGCGCGCAGAACAACGATGTTCTCGGCGATATTCACATCGCGTCGCGCACGAAGTCCAAATGCGACGCCATCATCAAGACAGTCCATGAGAAAGACGCGCTGAAACAGCCCGGTGTCCTTGAAGGGCATGAGCTGAACGCGCTCGATATCGACGCCACCGCGGACCTGATCCGAAAGACCGGCTCCCGGATCGTCATCAATGTGGGCACCTCCTTCCTGAACATGTCGGTGCTCAGCGCCTGCCTCAAGACCGGTGCGGCCTATATCGACACGGCGATCCACGAAGAGCCGGGCAAGATCTGTGAAACCCCGCCCTGGTACGCGAACTATGAATGGAAGCGCGCCGTGGAGTGCGAAAAGGCAGGCGTGACCGCCATTCTCGGAGCCGGGTTCGACCCCGGTGTGGTCAACGCCTATGCCCGCCTTGCCAAGGACGATTATCTCGACAAGGTCACCGAGGTCGACATCGTCGACATCAATGCGGGCAGCCACCAGCAGTATTTCGCCACCAATTTCGATCCGGAGATCAACTTCCGCGAATTCACCGGCACGGTCTACTCCTGGCAGAAGGGAAAATGGCAGGAGAACAGGATGTTCGAGATCGGCAAGGAATATGACCTGCCGGTTGTCGGCAAGAGCAAGGCCTATCTTTGCGGACACGACGAGGTTCATTCCCTGTCGAAGAACATGGACGGCGCGGATGTGCGTTTCTGGATGGGTTTCGGCGAACACTATATCAACGTCTTCACCGTCCTGAAGAACATTGGCCTCCTGTCGGAAAAGCCGGTCACCACGGCGGAAGGGCTGGAAGTGGTGCCGCTGAAGGTGGTCAAGGCCTGCCTGCCGGATCCGTCCTCACTGGCACCCGAATACACCGGCAAGACCTGCATCGGCGACTTCGTCAAGGGCATCAAGGACGGCAAGGATCACGAGGTGTTCATCTACAACGTGGCCGATCACAAGGAAGCCTACGAGGAAGTCGGCAGCCAGGGCATATCCTATACGGCGGGCGTGCCGCCGGTCGCCGCAGCCATGCTGGTCGCCACCGGCGAGTGGGACGTGAACAAGATGGCCAACGTGGAAGAACTGCCGCCGCATCCGTTCCTGGGCATCCTCAACCGGATCGGCCTGCCGACCCGCATCAGGGACGCCGAGGGCGACCGGGCGATCACGTTTTAAGACCCTGGTCTGTCCGTCGGACAACTCAAGGCTCCTCCGGCAGAGGACACAAAAAAGCCGGCGGCCCGGAAGACCCCCGCGCCGCCGGTCAGCCGCGGTCGTCGATCACGCTGACATGGGCCGCCGCGACTTGCCATCCGGCATCCGTCCTGATCCAGGTCTGCATCTGGCGGCCGACCTTGCCGGGGGCGCTCTCGCGGTAAAACAGCGTCGAGGCCGTCGCGAAGGCGGTGCCATAGGTGGTGATCACCGTCCTGGCCAGCCTCCGCTCGAGATTGCCGCCCTCCCTGGCGGAGCGGAAGGCGGCGATGTCTGCGTAGCCGTAGAGATTTTCGCCGCCGCCATAGCGGATCGTGGTCGGCGCGTTCAGGAACAGCCGGTCCAGCGTCTCGACATCGTTGCTCACCAGTGCCGTCTCATACACCTTGAAAACGGCTTCGACCTCTGCCTTCACCGCCGCGATATTGATCTCCATCAGTCCTGGTTTCCTTCGGTTTCCATGCGCGCGCGCAATGTCTTCAGGAACGGAATGTCCCGGTACTGGTCCGGCTGCACCTCGTCCCAGGCAACACCGCGCGGCTGCGCGAAGGACGTTCCGGTCTCGATCAGATCCGTCTCGGTGGCAATGGCGTGCAGCGCGCTGTCGTGGCCCATCATCACCAACTGGTCATTGTCGACCACCTGCGAGGAATGCACGGTGGTGGTGATCGGCGTGTCCGGCTTCAGTTTCTCAAGTTCGCGGAAGATGCCGAGTTCCAGATCGGCGAAGCCGCCGCCCTTTCCCGTGCGTGCGCCCAGCCGGCTGACCGCAACGCAGCCGACCACGACGAAGTCCAGCAGTTCCATGTCCTCGAACTCGACCGGCTCGCCATGTTCGACAAAGCCCTGCGAGGTCGCCGCCAGCTCGAACTGGATGCCTTTCTTCGCAAGCCTGTCCGGGTCCAGCCGCACGAAAGGAAACGGTTTCAGCAGTTCCGGAACGGGCGCATACACGATCTTGCCCTCATAGAGCGCGCGCAGCCGGACCGGAATCTGCGGCGGATCGGGATTGCATTTGACGATATTCGCCGCCCGCCATTGCGGCAGCCGGGCCAGGTTGCGCGCCGCCAGATCCGCGCCGGCGAAATTCGGGATGCAACTGAAGGCCGGCCCGATGCCGGTCCCGCTTTCCTTCAGGCCGGACCAGACCGCCTGCCGGATCCTGTCCTTGTCCTGGTTCCTGCCCGCCCAGCGCCCGTCTTCCATGACCGTCTCCATCAGCTTGCAAGTTCCGCCCGCGGCGTTGCGAACGGCGCCTGGCAGATGCCGTCCCGTTCCAGCCGGTCGGCAATCCTGAGTGCGATATCCTCCCGCCAGGCCGGCGCGATCACCTGGACGCCGATCGGAAGCGACGCTCCTTCAAGCCAGACCGGCACGGCGACCACCGGCAGGCCGATGAAGGAAATCGGCTGCGTGAACAGCCCGATGTTCGGCCGCGCCGGCATGGTTTCCCCGTCGAGCGTGATGGTCGTCGTGCCGGAGGCAAGCGCCGGAAACGGCGTTGCCGGTGCCAGGATGGCGTCGACGTGCTCGAAGATGCCGCGCATCATCGCCTGGAACCAGCTGCGGAAGCGCTGTGCCTGCTGCACCCAGACGGCCGGCACCATGGTGCCGGAGAGGAACCTGTCGCGCGTGTCCGGATCGAAGTCCTGCGGCCGGCTGGTGATCCGCTGCAGATGAAGGCTGGCGCCTTCCGCCACCGTGATCACATAGGCGGACGCACGCGCCCTCGCGGCCTCGGGAATGTCAATCTCGGCCGTGACCCCCAGCGCAGCGGCGACAGCGTCAACGGCGGCTAGGGCTTCCGGTTCGGCCTTCTGCTTGAAATAGCCTCCGGCGACCGCAATCCGCAATCCGTCGGTCTGCCCTGGCAGTCCCTCGAGCGTTGCCAGAGGAGGCCGGTTCGCCTGGGCCGGATCGCCCGCGTCGCGTCCCTGCAGCGTGTCGAACACCAGCGCCAGATCCCTTGCCGAACGTGCCAGCGGGCCGAGATGATCGAGGCTGCCGACAAAGGGATAGGTGCCATGCCGCGACAGGCGACCATAGGTCGGCTTCAGCCCGAACAGGCCGCAGAAGGACGACGGCACCCGGATGGAGCCGTTGGTGTCGGAGCCCAGCGTGACCGGCACCATGCCGCTTGCCACCGCCGAGCCGGATCCGGAAGAGGAACCCCCACTCATCCGGCTTGGATCGTGCGGGTTGAGGCAATTGCCGTCATGGGCGTTTTCGCCGGTGAAGTCATAGGCGTATTCGCCCATGTTCAGGCCGCCCACCAGGATGCCACCCGCCTTGCGCAGCTTCGCAACCAGTGTCGCATCGGCGGTCGCAGGAGCGTTTTCAAGATTGATCTTCGATCCGGCCCGCGTCACCACGCCCTTGATGTCGAACAGGTTCTTGACCGCGAAGGGCACTCCGGCGAGTGGCAGATCCGCTCCTCCGGCGACGGCCGCATCGACGCTTTCGGCATCGGCCAGGGCCTGGTCGGCACTCACATCGGTGAACGCATTCAAGGCCGGGTTGAGCGTCTCGATCCGCGCCAGCGACGCCTGGACGACGTCGGTCGCCTTCAGCTCTCCCGATCCGACGGCGGCGGCGATCCCGGTCGCCGTTTCCGGAAGCATGCTCATGCCTCGAACACCGGAGCGGCTTCGATGTCGTCTGCAAGCGGGAACGACAGGACCAGTTCGGCGGCTTTCTGCGTCGCCGCCATATGGGCTTCGACGACCGGCCTCCAGTCGTCCTCGATGGTCAGCCCCATGACCTTTTCCATGTGGGCAACGTGGGATTTGGCGTCGAATTCAGTGCTCATGCCTGCTCCGATTGGCGTTTGACGGATTGTTCGAATGATGCCAGCGGTGCCGTCCAGCCGACGATGCCGCCCTGCGCGCGGATCATCTCGAGCGTCGCCGCCTTGAACTGGGGAAAATAACTTTCGGTCGCCTCCTCGATCAAGAGACATTCGTAGCCCCGGTCATTGGCTTCGCGCATGGTCGTCTGCACGCAGACCTCCGTGGTCACCCCGGCAAAGACGAGGCTTCTGACGCCGAGCCCTTGCAGGACAGCGCTCAGGCCGGTCGCGTAAAAGGCGCCCTTGCCCGGCTTGTCGATGACGATCTCACCGGCAACGGGGGCGCACTCACTGATAATTTCCGCGCCGGGCGCGCCCCGGATCAGGATCCGGCCCATCGGCCCGGTGTCGCCGATCCGAAGCGCAGGGCTGCCCCGTTCGCGCTTGGCCGGCGGACAGTCGCTCAAGTCCGCCGCATGGGTCTCGCGCGTATGGATGACGGGCCAGCCGTTGGCCCGGAACAGCGCGAGCAGCCTCGCGGTCGGGGCAATGGCCCTCTGCATGTGGGAGATATCATTGCCCAGGGTCTCGCCGAACCCGCCCGGCTCGATGAAATCGCGCTGCATGTCGATGACGACAAGCGCCGTTGCGGCGGAGTCGAAAGTGAACGCAAAAGGTGCGGCGTCAACCCTGATCATCAGGGATGCCCCGCCATGGCATGGCCGATCGTGGCCCGGTCCGTTTCCGGCATCGGCGCCTGGTAGGTGATCCTGCCTTCCGACATCACCGCAACCGTGTCGGCGAGTTCGAGGATTTCGTCTAGGTCTTCGGACACCAGCAGGATGGCGGCGCCCTTGTTGCGCTGATCCATGATCTGCGCCCGGATTTCGGCGACCGAGGCAAAGTCCAGCCCAAAGCACGGATTGGCGACGATCAGGATATCGACCTCGCCGGAGAGTTCCCGCGCCAGGATCGCCCGCTGCACGTTGCCGCCGGACAGGTTTTCGATCGGCTCTTCCGTCGACGGCGTCTTGACCCGGTAGGCGGCAATCAGTTCGCGCGCGCGCTTGCGCATCGGCGGCGGCGACAGCCAGCCCCTGAACGGCGATATCGGCGTCTTGTCAAAGGTCCGGAACGCCATGTTTTCCGCAACGCTCATGCGCGGCACGGCGACGTTCTTCAGCGGTTCCTCGGAAAAACCGAACACCTTGAACCGGTCCATCTGGCCCCGTTCCGGCTCATAGGGCTGCTTGTCGATGAAAATCCGCCCGTCGGTCGGCTGGCGCTGACCGGACAGGACCTCGATCAGCTCGGACTGGCCGTTGCCGGACACGCCGGCAATACCAAGGATCTCACCCGCGTGGATCTTCAGGCTGATCGCCTCGATGGCCGGCAGTTCACAATCGTCATCGGCGAACAGGCCAGCCAGTTCGAGCTTCAGGGTCTTGCCCGGCCGGGCGGCCCGTGCGGCACTCGCACGGATCTCCGTCTCGCCGATCATCATCCGGCTCATGTCCTGAACCGAGAGGTCCTGAACCCGTCCGCTACCAACCACCTTTCCACGTCTGAGAACCGTGACGTCATCGGCATAGGCCGTCACTTCGCGGAACTTGTGGGTGATCATCAGGATGGTGAGTTCGCCCGTCTCGGTCATGCCGCGCAGAAGCCCGAGCACCTCGTCCGCCTCGTCCGGGGTCAGCACCGAGGTCGGCTCATCCAGGATCAGGAACCGCTGGTCGAGGTAGAGCTGCTTCAGGATCTCCAGCTTCTGCTTTTCCCCGGCGGAGAGACCCGAAACGGCGACATCCAGCGGCACCTTGAACGGCGTAGTCTCGAGAAAGGCATTGAGTGCCTTGCGTTCCCTCTTCCAGTCGATCACGGCCGACGTGTCGGCCCGGGCGATGACAAGGTTTTCCGCCGCCGTCAGCGACGGCACCAGCGTGAAATGCTGATAGACCATGCCGATCCCGAGGGCATGCGCCGCCCGCGGGTTCGGAACGGCAACCTCTTTCTGGCCGACCAGCATCGTGCCGCTTGTCGGCTGGTAGAAGCCCATCATGCATTTGACGAGGGTGGACTTGCCCGCACCGTTCTCGCCCAGCAGCGCATGGAAGGACCCGGGTGCCACCCGGATCGAGACGTTATCGAGCGCGGTCAGGCCGGCGAAGACCTTGGTCATGCCGATGGTTTCGACACCGACGGACCGCGGCTCCGGTGCGGCTTTTTCCGCGGCACTCATCGTGCGGCCTCCCGCAAAACACCTTGCAATCCAGCCAGCAGCGTCTCGCTGTCGGCGACCGCGCCGAAAACCCCGCCCTGCATGGTCACCATCTTAAGGGCCGCCTCGTGATTGCCCGTGTCGGTCGCCGCGCAGCAGTCCGACAGGATCAGGCATTCGAAACCGCGGTCGTTGGCCTCGCGCATGGTGGTGTGCACGCAGACATCGGTGGTGATGCCCGTCAGGATCAGGTTGTCGATGCCCCGGGTCCTGAGCAGCAGTTCCAGGTCCGTCGCGCAGAAGGACCCCTTGCCCGGCTTGTCGATGATCGGTTCGCCCGCGACCGGAGCAAGTTCGGGAATGATTTCCCAGCCGGGTTCCCCCCTGACGAGGATCTTGCCACAAGGCCCCGGATCGCCGATCCCCGCCCCGATCTGGCGCGAGCGCCAGCGCTTGTTGGCGGGAAGGTCGGCGAGATCGGGCCGGTGCCCCTCCCGGGTATGGATGATGTGATAGCCCCCGGCCCGCATCGCGGCGAGCACCCGGCTGATCGGTTCGATCGGTGCCCGCGTCAGGCCGATGTCGTAGCCCATGCTGTCGACATAGCCGCCCTTGCCGCAAAAGTCGGTCTGCATGTCGATGATGATCAGTGCCGTGTTTTCCGGCCTGAGATCGCCGTTATAGGGCCAGGCATAGGGATCTGCGGCAACCTGCCCCCTGATCCCTTCAACACTCGGGGATTGCACAAGTCTCATGCCGGTCACTCCGCCGCGTCGCTGAGGGCTTTTTCGCCGAACACCCGCACCGACTCCTCGAAGCCGCAGGACGTGCCGTCTGTGTGGACGACGTCGTCTTCCCAGGGCAGGCGGTATCGGCCCGCGGCCAGGTCCGTCATGTAGGTGTAGGGACAGTCCTGCGCCCCGCCTTTCACGGCCACGTAGCCGCGATGGCCGAACTGGTAGATGTTGTTTTCAACGCCCCAGGTGATGCGCGCCTCCCTTACAAGATCCGGGCGGACCTCGGCCGTGATGATCTCGTTGGGCCGGCCGCTGGTGCCATGGGCCAGGATGGTGCCGTCGAAATTGACGATCATGCCCTCGCCCATGCTGTCGAAGGTGCCGTCCGTGCCGCACATGCAGACATTGGCGGTCACCATGAGATTGCAGAAGGCATTGGACTGGTTGGTGAATTTCCAGCTGTCGCGGATCGGGGCCGTGTAACCGGCCGTCCGGATCATGATGTCCGCCCCCTTGTAGGCGCATTCGCGGGCCATCTCCGGGAACATGCCGTCATGGCAGATGATCAGTGCCATCTTGCAGCCGTTCGGACCGTCGATCACCGGAATGCCCTGGTCGCCCGGCTCCCACGGCTCCACCGGAACCCAGGGATGCATCTTGCGGTAATAGAGCTTCAGCTCTCCGGTGTTGTCGATGATCAGCCCCGAGTTATAGGGCATGCCGCCGGTGTTCCGCTCCATGATCGAGAAGCAGCCCCAGATATCGTTGTCGACGCAGGCCTGCTTGAAGGCGGCCACCTGCGGACCGTCGAGCGTGCACATGATGTCCGGATTGGTGTCCATCGACAGGCCGTGCAGGGCGTATTCCGGGAAGACGACCATGTCCATGCTCGGCATGTTGCGGCGTGCCTTGGCCACCATGTCGACGATCACCTGCGTCTGCTCGCCAAGGTCCGTCTGCGTCACCACGGTCGGCAGCTGCAGTTGCACCATGCCGAGGACCACGCCGTTCGGGGCTTTGTTCAGTCCGCCAAGTCCGCTCATGTCGTGGCTCCTTATTTGGTGATCGAGAGTTCGCCCGGCGCGCCCTTGAGGGAACGCCGGGGCGAGGTGCTCGCAATCATGATCAGAAGAGTGAGGATGTAGGGCGCCGCATTGAAGAAGTGGTAGCCGCGCGAGATGCCGATGGACTGCAACGCCGGGCCGAGCGCACCGGCCGCGCCGAAGAGCAGCGCCGCCCAGAAACAGGCGAGCGGGTTCCACCTTGCGAAGATCACCAGCGCGACCGCCATCAGGCCTTGTCCGGACGACATGCCTTCCGTCCAGCTGCCCGGATAATAGAGCGACAGGAACGACCCGCCGATGCCGGCGAAGAACCCGCCCGCCATGGTCGACAGCAGCCGGACCTTGTCGACGTCGATGCCGAGCGCCAGGGCCGCCGGCGCGCTGTCGCCTGTCGTGCGGATTGTCAGGCCGTAGCGGGTATTCTTCAGCGCCCACCACAGGAACACCGCCAGCGCGATGCCCAGCAGGAACAACGGATTGATTTCAAGGGCCTGCCGCACGCCGGGATGATCGCTCCAGGCACCGAAGGACAGCGAGGGCAGGCGCGGCGCGGACGGCTGGATGTAGGCCTTGCCGAAGAAGAAGGCGAGGCCCGTCCCGAACAGCATCAGGGCGATGCCGATGGCGATGTCGTTGACCTTCGGCAGCTTGCACAGGTAGCCATGCAGCGCACCGAAGCCGGACCCGCAGATACCGGCGACCAGCACCCCGAGCCAGGGCGAGCCGGTGTGGTAGGAAATCGCGTAGCCGGACATGGCGCCGAACACCAGCGTGCCTTCCAGCCCCAGGTTGATGCGCCCCGATTTCTCGGTCAGCAATTCGCCGAGGCTGACGAACAGAAACGGGGTCGAGACCCTGATGGCTCCGGCGAACATCGCCAGCAGAACAGTCATGAGGCCGGGATCGTCGCTCATCGGGTTCTGCCCCTCGGCTTGAAGATGGAAAACCGGCCGTAGAAGGTTTCCGAGACCAGAATGACCAGGAACAACAAGCCCTGCAGCACCAGCACCGTGGCGTCCGGCAGGTCCATGCGCCGCTGGATCAGTCCGCCCGAGGCGGCGATCCCGCCGAGGAAGATCGCCACGGGCACGATCACCAGCGGATTGTGGCGCGCCAGGAACGAGACGAGGATCCCGGTGAACCCGTAGCCGGCGATCAGCGAGGCGTTGGCCTTGCCGTGAATGGCGGCAACCTCGAAGAAACCGGTGAGACCGGCACAGGCGCCGGCGAGCGCACAGGACACCACCACCAGCCGGCCGACCGGCAGGCCTTGCGCCTGTGCCGCCCTCAGGTTTCCGCCGGCGATCTGCGCGGCAAAGCCGAAGGTGGTCCGGTTCATCAGGAGATAGAGCAGGACGCACAGGACAACGCCGACCGGCAGCCCCCAATGCACATCCGTTCCGGGAATGGCGCCGATCATGTTGTCCGAGCCGATCGGCCGCGTTGACGGCTTGTTCGGGTCGGACGGATCGCGCAGGGCCCCCTCGACAAAGAAATTCAGGATCGAGACGGCGATGTAGAACATCAGCAGCGACGCGATCGTTTCGTTGACGCCGCGATAGTGGCGCAACGCGCCGACGCAGCCGATCCAGAGCCCGCCAGCCACCATGGCCGCGAGCGCCATGACGCCCAGCAGCAGGAAGCTGGGCGCCCAGTCGATCATGGGAATCGCAATCGCGGCGGCGGCGAAGCCGCCGAGCACCAGCGCGCCCTCCCCGCCGATGATGACCAGCCCGAGCCGCGCCGGGATGGCCACGCACAGCGCCGTGAAAATGAGCGGCGCCGACCGCACCAGCGTGTTCTGCCAGGAAAAGCTGGTCCCGAAGCCGCCGCGCCAGACGAGCGAGAGAAAGTCGACCGGAGACTTGCCGACCGCCAGCAGGAACAGGGAAAAAAGGCAGCCCGACACGATCAGCGCCAGGAGCGGAATGACCACATGTTCCGCCGAGCGCCCGATCCTGTCGAGAAGATCGGCCGTCAGGCTGGATCGAACGGTGATGCCGGGCGTTTCCGTGGTATCTGCCATACCTTTTCCCTGATGATTGGGCGGCCGCCACGACATCTGCGGGCGGCTGCGCCGAGGCTTCGGCCACACCCGGGCCCGGTTCGCGAACAGGACATCGGGTGTGGCAGGCTTGCGCGTGGGCTCAGGTGATCGAGCCGACGACGCCTTCGATCAGGTAGTCGGTCTGGTCGAGGGACGGTTCGTAGTTGTCGAGGCTGGCGCCCGCCGCCAGCAGCGGAGAACCGTCCTGCTTGTTGATCGGACCGACGAAGATCGGCTTGCCGGCCTTGACGTCCGCACGGGCCGCATCGGCGGCGGCGATCGCAGCTTCCGTGGCGCCGGCGCCATAGGGCGTGGAGCGGACGAAATCGACGTTGAAGCCGCCACCGGTGAAGTTCGGCAGCGGTTCGCCTTCGGCGAGGTCGGCGGCGAACATCTTGTAGATCGTCTCCCACTTGTATTCCGCCCCGGTGATGAAGCCGTTCGGCGCGAGCGGGGCCTGGGACGCATTGTGGCCGCAGCATTTGATGCCGCGCGATTCGGCGGTTTCGATCACCACTTTCGGCCCGTCGACATGACAGGTGAGAACGTCGCATCCGGCATCGACCAGGGCGTTGGCCGCTTCGGCCTCGCGCACCGGCATCGACCATTCGCCGGTGAAAATGACCTGAACCGTGGCCTCCGGATTGACCTTGCGCGCGCCCAGCAGGAAGGAATTGATGTTGCGCAGGACCGTGCCGATCGGCTTGGCGGCGACGAAACCAAGCTTGTTGCTGGTCGTCGACAGCCCGGCGGCGACGCCATCTACGTAGTGCGCCTGATCGAGATAGCCGAAGTAGCTGCCCGCGTTCTTCGGATCCCCTTCGGTCCACAGCGGTGCGGCATGCCGGAACTCCACGTCCGGGTATTTCGCCGCCAGATCAAGCACGAACGGCTTGTAGTAGCCGAAGGACGTCGCGAAGATCAGATTGGCGCCGTCCAGATTGATCATGGACTCCATGGATTTCTGGACCGCGATGGTCTCCGGCACGTTCTCTTCCTCGACGACTGTCACGCCGGGCACGTCCTTCAGGGCCGCTGCGGCGACGGCATGGGCCTGGTTCCAGCCGAAGTCGTCGCGCGGACCGACATAGACGATGCCGACCGTCAGGTCCGACGCATGCGCCAGACGCGGCAGACCGGCCGAGGACAGCGCGGCAAGGCCCGCTGCGGATGATTTCAGGATGGTGCGGCGTGAAATTTCGAATTTTGACATGACGTCCTCCGTATTCTGACAAAGCCATGCGACATCCGCCCGGCTCCGTCCTGCCTTTGCATAAAACGAGCAATCCCTGTGCCAACTCCCTGTGTTCCCGGATCAACAGACCGTTCCGGGACAAAGCGTTGACGTTGCAGTAACTTTCTCTTTCCTTCCCGTTCCCCGGGCTGCCGGCTCAAGCCATTTCGCTTGCTCGCCACCAACGTTTCCGCCCAAGATTTAAGCATTTTCCTATTTTGTCTAATTTTTACCCACTCACCCGGGGCCGCTGGCCGATGCCTTGACCGGCTCGTAGCTGGCATCGAGTCTGGATTTTAGGTACTCCGCCCCGGAGACCGGCGCATATTTCGGGCTTTCTCCCGGCTGCAGGCAGGTCGACAGGCAGGCAACGGTCGCATCCGGATTCGGGTCCAGAAAGAAGGCGATCGAATAGCGCTCGAGCCCGCTGGAATTGACCACCCGATGGGGCGTGGACACATAGACATCGTTGGTCCAGCGCATCAGGCAGTCGCCGATATTGCAGACGAAGGCGCCTTCGATGGTCGGCGCCTTGAGCCAGACGCCGTCTCTCTTGCGCACTTCCAGGCCGCCGACGGCATCCGGCAGCAGGATCGTGATGTTGCCGTAGTCCGTATGGGTGCCCGCGCCGATCTGTCCGGCTTCCGCCCCGGCGGGTTGCGGCGGATAGTGCAGCAGCCGAAGCGTCGCCATCGGCGCATCGAGCTTGTCTTCGAAGAAGTCCGGATCCGCGCCGAGATCGGCGGCGACCGCCCGGTGCATCAGCCGCCCCAACGCCCAGACGGCGTTGAAATATGTCAGCACGGCGTCTTTCCAGCCGGGCAGGTCGGGCCATTGATTGACGGCCCGGAACGGCTCGCCGGCGCGGATCTTAGGATCGTCCGCGGCAAGGTCCAGGCCGATATTGAAGGCTTCCTTGAGATCTGACGGCTGGGCCGGATCGAGGTTTTCACCCTTCATCGGCACATAGCCGCGATTGGTTCTGAAAAAGTCTTTCCTCAGCGCCATCTTGGCGTCCAGCGGCTGCGCGAAGAGCGCGTGGGCCGCCGAAAAAACGCGCTCGATCAGAGCCTGCTCGACGCCGTGGTTCTTCACGTAGAAGAAGCCGGTTTCGCGCGCGGCGCGGCCGAGCTGAGCGGCGACGGTTTCAAGTCCTCCCGGCGCTCCGGAAACCAGCGGCATCAGATCGATTATCGGTAGATCCAGATCGTCCATTGCCCGCTCCTCTCCAATCTTATTCTGCCGCCACAACGGGCTGGTTCACCGCTGCGGAGGCGATGAACTTTCGCCAGCTTCCAAGATGGGAAATGTTTTCCGCGCCCTGCAGACCTGCGGCTTCGCAGATGAAACCGGTCACGCTCGTGCCCTCTGAAAGCTCGACCGTGCCCAGTCCGAGCGGCGCCGGAATACCGGCCAGAAACCCGCCGACTTCCGTGGCCGGCAGCGCCCAGACTTCCAGCTCGATCGCCGTGCCGGAGCCGGCCGGACCGCGCACGAGGCCCGGACGTTTCGGCGGGCCGCCGGCGAGTGCATGCAGCGTGTAGGCATCGCTGGTCTGCGCGGCGCGCAGGAAACGTCCGCCGCGTCCGGTCAGTTCGCCGTTCAAGGCCATGCCGGACATATGCGCCCCGCACACCGCAATGGCGATCTCTCCCGGGCTCGGAGCAGGCAGCAGATCCGATGGTGCCGGCAATGCCCAGCCGGTCGCCCCCAGCGTGTGCGGCGCCACCTGCTCCAGCCGGGTGCCGAGCGAAGCCAGGAAGCCGTCGCGGCCCGCAGCGGCCAGCAGGGTCACGTTTCCCGGCCGCCCGTCGGACCGCGGCGACACCGGCACGGCAAGGCCGCACATGTCGAGCAGGTTCACAAAATTGGTGTAGGTGCCATTGCGCGAGTTCGGGCCGATCGGATCGGCTTCCAGGTCCGCCACGCTGTAGAAGGTCGGCATTGTCGGCACGCACAGGAGATCCAGCTTCGCCAGCACCGGCTCGGTCTTCCGGGCGAGCTCCTTCAGCCTGTAAAAGCCCCTGAAGGCGTCGGTCGCGCTCAGGTCCAGTGCGGCACCGACGACCTTCCGGGTCACCGGATGAACCGCTTCGGGGTTTTCCTTCATCAGGTCTTCGATGACCGTATGGCGTTCGGCGACCCATGCGCCCTCGTAGAGCATGTGCGCGACATCGTAGAACGGCGTGAAATCGACCTCGACGATGTCCGCTCCCTCCGCCTTCAGAAGCGCGACCGTGTCGCGGAAGGAGGTTTCCTGGACGCTGTCGCCGCAAAACTCGATGGACGCGCTGTCGGGGATACCGATCCGCAGACCGGCGGCCACCGGCGACAGGTCCGCAATCCCGACAGGCCTGGAATAGGCGTCCTGCTCGTCATAGCCGGCAGCGGCCTGGTAGGCGGTATAGGCGTCCGCCACGGTCAGCGCGAAGATCGAGATCGTGTCGAGTGTCCGGCAGGCGGGCACGACGCCGGTCGCGGACAGGGCGCCAAGCGTCGGCTTCAGGCCGACAATGTTGTTGAGCGCCGCCGGCACGCGGCCGGACCCGGCCGTATCCGTGCCGAGGGAGAAACTGACGATGCCGTGGCCGACCGCGACCGCCGACCCTGAGGACGAACCGCCAGGCACCATCGCAGGATCGACGGCGTTCTTCGGCGGCTGGAAGGGCGAACGCACACCAACGAGGCCCGTCGCGAACTGGTCGAGGTTGGTCTTGCCGATCAGCAGCGCGCCGGCCTGCCGCAGTTTTCCGACCACAAAGGCATCTTCACCGGCCTGGTACGTGTAAGCCGGGCAGCCGGCCGTCGTCGGCTTGCCGCCGGCATCGATATTGTCCTTGATGACAAAGGGAATGCCCCAGAGCGGCTTCGCGGCATCGAAAGCGCCGAGTTCTGCGGCCTGTTCGAGCACCTCTTCCTTGTCGAGCAGATGAATGAAGATGCCGGGATCGCCGATGGCCTCGATCCGCCGAAACACTTCCTCGACAATATCCGCAGGGGCCGTCCCGCCCGCATAGGCGGCTTCAAGGGACGAAAACGTGAAGGGAAGATCGAACATTTTTTGCCTCAATGTCTCTTGTTCTCATTCGGCGGCGGAGCTGGCCGGCTCCGCCAGAACGGGCGGGGCCGGCGCCGCGGCCAGCAGTTCCTGTGTGTAGGGATGGGCAGGCGTTTCCATGACCTGGTCTACCGGCCCTTCCTCGACGATTTCCCCGTCCCGCATCACGATGACATGGTCGCAGAGCAGCCGGACGACATGCAGGTCATGGCTGACGAAGAGGTAGCTCATGCCGAGCTTGGCCCTGAGGTCGACCAGAAGATTGAGCACGATCGCCTGTATGGACACGTCGAGCGCTGCGGTCGGCTCGTCCAGAATGAGGAACTCCGGATCGACAGCAATGGCCCGCGCGATGCCGACGCGCGCCTTCTGCCCTCCAGAAAGCTGGTGCGGAAACCGGTCGAGCAGGGGCCGGGGCAGGCCGACAAGGTCCGCCAGTTCCCCGATGCGGTCCCGGCGCTGCCTGGCCGGCAATCCTGTCAGGCGCGCCAGCGGCTCGCCGATGGACTGCCGGGCGGTATGCCGGGGATTGAAGCTGTCGGTGGCATCCTGGAACACCATCTGGATCTTCGGACGTCTCGGATCGCGGGCGAAATCTCTTGCGGGTGTCTTCGCCAGATCCTCGCCGTTGAAGAGGATTTCCCCGCTGGTCGGGTCCGCGAGGCGCACGAGAATGGAAGAGGTCGTCGACTTGCCGCAGCCGGATTCGCCGACGAGGCCGACGCTCTGGCCCTTCCCGACAGAAAAACTGATGCCCTTGACCGCATGCACAGGCCCGGATTTGCCCTGATAGGTCTTCACCAGATCACGCACCTCCAGAAGAGGCGCCCGGATCGGCTCCAGAACCGGCGCCGGCGTGCGCAGCTCCGCCGGCAACAGGGACCGCACGGACGCACCGGCCCGGGGGGTCGCGTCCACCAGCTTGCGGGTGTAGGCGTTCCGGGGCGCCGAGAACAGGCGTTCGGCCGATCCCTCCTCGACAACCTCGCCATCCTTCATCACCGCGATGCGGTCGCAGTATTGTGCGGCCAGACCGAGATCGTGGGTGATCACGATGGCGCTCATGCCGCGTTCGGCGATCAGGTCCGCGATCAGGTCCATCACGGTCTTCTGGGTGGTGATGTCGAGGCCGGTGGTCGGCTCGTCGGCGATCAGCAGCTTCGGGTCACAGGCGAGCGCCAGCGCGATGACGATGCGCTGGCACATGCCGCCCGAGAGCTCGAAGGGATAGGCGTTGTAGCGCGCTTCGGCATCGCGGATGCGGACCGCCTCAAGCGCCCTGATCGCTTCCCTGCGCGCGGTCGACCGCGTCGCCCTGGAATGGCGGCGCAGCACGTCCTCGACCTGGTGGCCGACCTTGCGGATCGGGTTGAGAGCCGAGCGCGGGTTCTGGAAGATCATCGAGAATTCCCGGCCGCGCAGATCCCGCATCGCGCTTTCGCGAACCGTGCGCAGGTCGATGCCGCCATAGCTCAAGGCGCCCCCGGTGATGCGGCCGTTGCTCTCCAGAAGGCGCATCAGCGCGTAGGAGGTGACGGATTTGCCGGATCCGGATTCGCCCACAATGCCGAGAACGTCGCCCTTGGCGACATCCAGCGACACGCCGCGCACCGCCTCGACATCGCCGCGCCGGGTCTTGAAGGAGACCTTCAGGTCCTTGATCGACAGGAGGCTCATGAGCGTTGCCGGGGGTCGACGATGTCGCGCAGCCCGTCTCCCAGGAGGTTGAAGGTAAACACGGCGAACATCAGGGCAAGTCCCGGAAAGATCGCCAGCCACCATTCACCGGACACGATGAAGTTGGCGCCTTCCGCGACCAGAATGCCCCACTCGGCTGTCGGCGGGCGCACACCCAGGCCGATGAAGCTCAGCCCTGCGGCGTTGAGGATTGCCCAGCCGAGGTTCAGCGACACCTGCACCATCATCGGCGGCAGCGCGTTGGGAAAGATGTGCAGGGCGAGGACCCGGATGTCGGAGTTGCCGGCGAGCTTGGCCGCCTGGGCGAAGCCGGCATCGCGGCGGATGTTGACTTCCGCCCTGACCAGCCGGGCATAAAAGGGAATGTTGATGACCGCGGTGGCGTAGACGATGTTCTCGATCGTGTTGCCGAGCGCCGCGACGATGCCCATGGCCAGGACGAACAGGGGAAAGGCCATGATCGTGTCGAACAGCCGGTTGAGCACCGTATCGATCCAGCCTCCCCAGTAGCCTGCGATGCTGCCGAGCACCGAGCCGATCAGAAACGACAGCGCCACGGCAGCGACCGAAATCGCCAGATCCAGCCGGGTCGCGACGATCACGCGGCTGAAGACATCCCGGCCCAGGTTGTCGGTCCCGAACCAGTGGTCGAAGGACGGCGGCTGGAGCGCCAGCGCCGCGTTCGAGGCCATGGGGTCATAGGGCACGAGCGCCGGTCCGAGGATCGCCGCCACCAGAAGGACCGCGAACATGGCAAAGGCCAGCAGTGTCACCGGGTTGGAACGCAGCACATAGGCGACATGGGCCAGCGTGCCGTCCGTTTGCGTGGTGGTGGAGGTGGCCAGATCGCTCATTTGGTCTCAAATCCGATGCGGGGGTCGATGAGCGTGTAGGTCAGGTCGATCAGAAGGTTCAGCGCGACGAACAGCAGGGCCATGGCCAGAACGAAGCCCTGCACGGCGGCATAGTCGGAGACGACGAGCGCCTCGACCGCATAGGATCCGATACCCGGCCAGGCGAACACTTTCTCGACGAGGACGTTGGCCCCCAGGGTGAAGGAGAACACCATGCCGAGCGTGGTGATCACCGGCAGCAGGGCATTGCGGAAGGCATAGGTGAACAGCACCTTGTCCTCCGTCAGGCCTGCGGCGCGCGCGGTCCTGATGTAGTCGGAGGAGAGCGCGCTCAGCATGGCGGCCCGGGTCATCCTGGCCAGCGGCGCCAGCGTGAAAAGCGCCAGGGTCGTCGCCGGCAGCACAAGCTGCTTGAGCGCACCGACCCAGGTTTCAAAGTCCCCGGCAATCGCCGCGTCGATCAGGTAGAACCCGGTGACATGCGCCGGTTCGATGTAGATGAAATCGAGCCGACCGAGCGGCGACGGCGCGATGCCGAGCAGGTAGTAGAACACGTAGATGAGAACCACACCGGTAAAAAAGGTCGGCAGCGACACCCCTGCCGTAACGAGCACACGGCACAGGTGATCGACTGCCGACCCGGGGCGTGTCGCTGCCAGCACGCCGAGCGGAATGGCGATGCTGCAGGAAAGCAGCAGCGCCGTCAGTGTGAGTTCAAGGGACGCCGGCAGCCGGTTGGCCAGATCCTGCAGCACCGGCTGCCCGCTCGACAGCGAATTGCCGAGATCCCCGGTGAGTACGCCCCCGGCATAGACCAGGAACTGTTCCGCAAGCGATCTGTCGAGCCCGAGCGCCGTGCGGACCTCCGCGATCGACTGTTCGTCGGCCGCGGCCCCGGCGAAATAGACGGCCGGGTCGCCGGGAAGGGCGCGGGTCAGCAGGAAGCTGACCACGACAACCCCCAGGATCACGGGAATGGCGTGTGTGATCCTTAGCCCGATTGTCGACAGGCGACCGGTCATTGCCGTCAGGCCTTCTTCAGGCCACGGACGTCGAGCTGGCGATGGAACCAGTACTCGTAGCCGTCAAGACTGCGCGTACCGACGTTGAGCGCCGGCTGCCACAGGGCAATGCGCGGCACCTCGTCCCAGACGATTTCGATCATGCGTTTGATCTTGGGCGCATACGCCGGGTCGTCGACCGACATGTGCAGCGCTTCCGACGTCAACGCCTCGATCTCCTCGTTCCGGTAGTTCGACGAGTTGAAGAGATGGCCCTCCTGATAGGCCCAGAAGAAATAGTAGCAGGGGTAGTTCAGCCAGCCGCCGAAGGTTTCAAGGTGCAGCGGCAGGCGTTTTTCGACCAGAGACGCGGTGCGCCAGTTGGCGCCCGGAATCTTCTCGATGGTGGCCTTGATGCCGATCTTCGCCAGGTTTTCCTGGATCAGCAGCGCGGCAGGCTCCATCCAGTCGCTCTGGGACAGGTCGATGGACAGCGGCACCTCGAAGCCTTCGCCGTAACCGGCTTCCTCAAGAAGGGCCCTGGCCTTTTCGAGATCGTTGGCATAGGGAAACTTCTGCGGCCAGGCGATATCGGCCGGCGTTGCCGACGCCCCGCCCCACATGGGTGCGCCCCGGCCGTAAGCGGCAGTCTGGAACACTTCCTCGTAAGGCACCGCCCAGGCGATCGCCTGCCGGACCCTCTTGTCCTTGAACGGCTCGAAGGAGAGGTTCGGACACAGGCAGTAGATCGCGTTTTCGATCGGTGTGGTGGCGATGGTGATGTCTTCGGTGCCCGACAGCTCCTTGGCGTCCTTGTTGGGCATGTTGAAGGACATATTGACGTCGCCACGCTCCAGCAGCGCGCGCCGCGTTGCCGGGCTCGGAACCTCGCGCAGCACCACCCGCTGGACTGCCGGCACGGGTCCGGAGGTCCAGCCATCGTTGCGCTCGTAGACGAGCTGTTCGCCCGGTTTCCAGGCGGCCACCTTGAAGGCCCCCGATCCGGCCGGGGTTTTGTGGAGATACTCCATCGCCCAGGGATCGTCCTCGGTCGCGTGTTCGCGCGCCACCTTGGCGTTGATGATCATCGGCACCGGCACCGCAAGATCCGGCAGGGTCAGTTTCGATTTGCGCAAGAGATTGATCTTGAAAGTGAACTCGTCGACGACCTCGAACTGCTCCGGCTTTTCAAGCGAACCGGCCTTCATCTGCACCGTCGGGAAACCGCCGACGCTGACCGCGCGGTCGAAAGACCATTTCACATCTTCCGCGGTGATCGGCGAACCGTCCTGGAACTTGCCCTCCGGCCGGAGCTTGAAGACGATCGCCATGCCGTCGTCCGTGGTCTCCCAGCTCTCGGCCACCTCCGGCTCGATCACGGAATAGTCGTAGGACAGGCTGCCGTCCTCAAGCGTCTTGGTGCCGAAGCTGACCAACCTGTCGTAGACGTTCACCGCCACCTGGTAGCTCGGCCGGTTCGTGCCCGTGCGGTGAATATCGAGACTGTTGATGGTCTGGCCCGTGACGGCAACCACCACGTCGCTGCCGGCCGCCGAAGCCGGCAGCACCTTCAGGAACGGCAGGACGGAGGCACCAAGAACCGTTGCTCCGGCGCCGGTCAGAAAGCCGCGGCGTGATGTTTCATAGGTCATAGCAATCCCCTGTTGGAAGGAAAGGGGGAGGAACGTCCTTTCCGTTGAACTCAGGATGCGCGCCTTTGGTGCGTACTTCTATTGCTATTATTGCACTCTTGTGCTTCGTAATTTGCAGCGCAAAAGGCAAGGCATTGAATATGAAGCACCTTCAAACGCTCAAGCTGATCGACGCGGTCACCAAGGCCGGGTCCATCCGCAAGGCCGCCGAAGACATGAACATCACCTCCTCCGCCCTGAACCGGCGCATTCTCGGCTTTGAAGAGGAATTCGGCGCTCCGATCTTCGAACGCCTGCACGGCGGCGTCCGCCTCAATCCGGCGGGCGAACTGCTGATCCAGCATATCCGCAGGCAGGTGGCCGACATGGACAGGGTTCGCAGCCAGGTAGCGGATCTGTCCGGCCTTCGCCGGGGCCATGTCAGCATTGCCTGTTCCCAGGCGATCCAGCCCTATTTCATGCCGGCCCAGATCGCCGCCTACCGGGCCGAGCATCCCGGCGTTTCCTTTTCGGTTCACGTGCGCGACCGGGATGCGGCGGAACAAGACCTGCGCGCCTTCGAGAGCGATCTGGCCCTTGTCTTCGAACCGGCCCATCTCGGTGACTTCGATGTGCTCCTGTCGGTTGAACAGCCCGTCTATGCGGTCATGGCCAGGGACCATCCCCTGGCGGCGAAGGAAAGGCTTCGCCTCAGGGACTGTCTCGGGCATCCGCATGTGGTGCCGCCGAAACGGATCGGCATCCGCTACCTGCTCGACCTGGCCGTTGCGAACATGAGCCAGAAGATGGAACCGATCGCCGAAGCCGATTCCTTCGAGTTCATGCGCCACTACGTGCAGCAGGAAGCGGCTGTCGGCTTCCAGTTCCCCATCGGGCTCAACATTTTCGGAGACGACAGGCTCACCTTCCGCCCGCTTGCAAGGGAAGACGTTCCCTATGGCAACCTGACACTGATGCAGATGCGCGGGCGGACGCTGTCGGTTGCCTCGGCCCGGTTCGCAAACCAGTTGGCCGCGGCTCTCAACAGCTTGCCGAACGAACTGATCAGGCTGGCCCGGCGATCTCATTGAAGCGGTAGGCACACCGGGTGTCTTCCGGGTAATGCCCATCGAACCAGCGCGCCATGTGCCCAACCAGGCTTGCGGTCCGCTCCCGCGCCTCGGCTTGCGGAGCGGAGAGCGGCGCAGACAGAATTGCACCGATCTCCTCGAAGACCGCGTCCCGGTCGATCGAGATCACCCGGCCGCCGGAAACGACCTTTCGGCCACCGACAAAAACAGTGTCCGCTGCCATCTGCCGGCTGCGCTGCAGCAGCGCGTCAACCAGCGGCACGCCGCGGTCGATGAAGGGCCGGGCGATGTCGTTCCAGTCAACCAGCACCACATCGGCGGCCTTGCCGATCTCGAGACGCCCGATCCGGCCTGCGAACCCGGTGGTTGCCGCGCCGTGCTCGGTCGCCATCCTGAAAACATGTCCGGCGGACGGCCGGAAGGTGGTCAGCCCCGGCTCCCGGTGCAGCGCCCAGGCCAGCCGCATCTCCTGCAGCATGTCGCGGTCGTCGTTGATCCCTGCCTGGTCGATGCCGAGGCACACAGGTATGCCCCTCTTCAGCATGTCATTGACCGGCGCAACGCCGCTGGCGAGACGCAGGCCGGAACTGGCGTTGTGACAGATCGCGCAACCGCAGTCGTGAACGAGGTCCAGGTCGGCCTCGTCGGCCCAGATGCCGTGGCCAAGGGTGAGATCGTTGCTCAGGCAGCCGAGATCCGCGAGATGACGGATCGCCGATTTGCCGTAGGTCCGGCGGGCGTATTCCGCCTGCAGCCGGGTTTCCACGAGGTGCATGTGGATCCCGGACCCGGTGCGCCGCGCGGTGTCGAAGATCGCGGTCAGGCAGTCATCGGTGCACCAGTGCAGGTTGGCCGGCGCGAGCTGCCAGCAGACCCCGTCCGGATCCGTTCCCGCCCAGACGGATTTTTGAGCCTCGAACCAGTCCATGTAGGAGCTGATCGGCGCCTTGCCCGCCGCAAGCTTCGGCCGCCAGTAGGTCGCCTCGTCCTCCGGCAGCCGGGACAGAAAGGGGGCGTCGTCTTCGTGGACGAGCTGGTTGCGGTCCCGGATCATGAAGGAGAAGGACACCCGCATGCCGATGTCGCGATAGGCGCCGATGACCTTGTCCGACAGGTCCGTCCAGGTGTCCGGGCCGCCGGTCAGGCCGGGGTGGATGTGCTGGACCGTTGTGGTCCCGGATTCCAGCATCTCGATCGCCGAGTAAAGCGTGTCGAGCCTGTGCCCGACATGGCGCATGCCCCGGAACTGCGGCAGCCAGAGTTCCAGCGGTCCGTAGGGCACGCCGAGCTGGAACGGCGTCAGCCCAGAATGATGATGGCCGTTGACGAGGCCTGGAAAAGCGATCGCACCGGGACCGCCCTCGACAGGAAGATCCGGGTATTCGGCCCACAGCTCGCCGAACGGCTTCACCGCCGCAATCAGGCCGTCGCGGACATGAATGGCCGCCCCTTCGACCACTTCGCCGTCGAGGTCCGCATCGACGCCGGTGATCGTGGCGCGGGACCGGATCAGGAATTCCCGACTGGTCGCAGTTTCGCTCATGTTCTCGTACCCGACGTTCAAGCGTTCCTGCAGGCGAAATCAGTACCCGCGCCTGCCTGCCGCGGTGTCAACCACAACTCTCGACCACTGTGCCGGCTGTGGCGCGAAGGTCTGCGCGGCACAGCCTCGAGACCCGCGTTTCTTTTCCTGAATCACTGTCCTCAGGCAATCTCCGTCGCGCCCCCGAGGGCTCGAACCACGTCTGGCGCCAACAATCGTGCCGCCGGTTGTTCGAAGCTCATCCGTCCCCGCTTCATGCCCCAGACCGGCCGCGCGATCTCCGCGATCGCCTGGGCCCCGGTTTCGGCGGGCACGGCGACGAATGTCGCCTCTTCTCCGACCGCCAGGACCCGACTCCGGTTGATCAGTCGCCCGGGCGCGGCCGTGATCATGTCGAAACAGGCCTCCAGTTCGCGCGGCGTGCTCAGCTGGTGCACATTGGCGAACAGATTGGCCATTCTGGTCAGCGAGCAGTCGCCATAAGGCGTGAACGGGTTGAGCACATTGTTGGTCGCGACCGTGCAGCAGGCCCCGGCGGCATGAAAGACATGCGCCGGCGCAACGCCGCGCGGCACGAGATGATCGTGATCCCGTCCCATCAGAAAGAGATCCGTTGCCGGCAGCACCGTCAGGGCGATGCCCGCATCCTTCACCAGCGCCACCGTCTCCGCGAGCTGGCGCGGCCGCAGGGCCGACAACTTCGTGACATGACCGATGGCGACCCTGCGCTGCCAGTTGAAGGCCACCGTCTGCCGCGCGATCTCGTCCAGATGCCGCCAGCCCGGATCGAGATCGAAATCCAGGTGAAAATCCAGGTCGACGTTGAAACGGGCCGCCATCTCGAACAGGATCCGGATCTGGGCGTTCGGATCGGTGTCCGTGTAGGGACAGCCGCCGAGCACATCGGCCCCTGTGCAAAGCGCTTCCTCCAGCAACTCCGCTGTTCCCGGATTGTTGGTCAGGCCCTCCTGTGGAAAGACACAGATCTGCAGCTCGAGAGCCCAGGCGAAATCCTTCTTCAGCCGCAGGACGGCGTCGAAACCGGTCAGGCCGATGCCGGGGTCGATCTCGACATGGGTGCGCATGGCGTTGGTGCCCTGGACGACGGCCTTGCGCAGAACCGCCGCGCCACGCGCGTAGACATCCTCTCCCGTAAAGCCCTTCTTGGCGGCTCCGACCGAGGCGATCGCGCCCTCCAGGGTGCCGGTTTCATTGTGGCAGCGGTCCAGGATGCAGGCCTTGTCGAGATGGATATGGCTTTCGACGAAACCGGGCGTCAGCAGGGCGCCGTTGCCCGGAACCTGGCGGGCATCCGTCGCGATGCGGGGGGCGATCGCCGCGATCAGTCCGTTGCTGACAAGAAGATCCACGTGGGAGGGGTGACCTGAAAGCCTGACATCGCGAATGACGCAATCCCTCATGCCATGGCCTCCTTCACCGTGTCATCCGGCACCGTGTCACCCGGTTCGCCGCCGCCCAGGTAGGCGGCCATCAGACGCGGGTCGGCGGCCAGCTCGCCCGCCGGCCCTTCGACAACCACCCTGCCCTGTTCGAGCACATAGGCGTAGTCGGCGACCGACAGCGCCATGGTTGCCATCTGGTCGACCAGAAGAATGGTCGTGCCTTCGTCGCGCAACTCACCGAGGATGGCATAGAGCTCGTTGACCATGGCCGGGGCCAGTCCCAGGGACGGCTCGTCCAAAAGCAGGATTTCCGGACGGGCCATGAGCCCACGGGCAATCACCATCATCTGCTGCTCGCCGCCCGACAGCAGCCCGGCACGGCTGGACAGCCGCTCCTTCAGCCGCGGAAACCGGTCCAGGTGGCTGGCTATTTCGGCCGCTGACATTTCCTTGCGCCGCTTGTAGGCACCCAGCTCGATATTCTCCAGAACCGTCAGCTCCGGAAACACCTGGCGCCCCTCGGGCACCAGCACAAGCCCGCGTTCGACCAGGTCATGGGGCGCCAGGTCATGAACCGCGGCGTCGTTCAGGATGATCCGGCCGCCGACCGGCCGGTGCAGCCCGGAAAGCGCCGACAGGAACGTGGACTTGCCGGCACCGTTCGCCCCGAGAAGCGCAACCATCTCCCCGGGCCGCACCTTCACGGAAACATCCGTCAGCACCGGCGCCGCGCCATAGCCCGCTGTCAGCTTGAGGGTCGACAGGACGGGTGTCTCCACCGTCTCCAGCGGTACCGAGCGCGGATGCGCCGAAGAGGACCCGTCTCCCAGATAAGCGGCGATGACGGTCTCGTCGGCCTGGATTTCCGCCGGCGTGCCGAAGGCGATCGGCGTGCCGGCGTCCACCGCCAGGATCCTGTCGGAGATGCCCATCACCAGATCCATGTCGTGCTCGACGAGAACCACCGCAAGGCCGAGACCGGCGATCCGGCGCAGGAGACCGGCAACGGCCTCCTTGTCCGCGCGCATCAGGCCTGCGGCGGGTTCGTCCAGCAGCAATATCTCCGGCCGCGTCGCCAGGGCTCGCGCGATTTCGACGAGGCGCCGGTCGACATGCGGCAGGTCCCCGGCGCGCTTTTCCAGCTCTCCCATATAGCCGCAGAAGCGCAACAGGCCCGCTGCCAGTTCCAGGTTCGCAGGCGACTGGACATCCTTCCAGGGATTGCCGAGCGCGCCTCTGGAAAGACCGGAGACGACATTAGCGACGACAGACAGGTTCTCGAACAGCTTTGTCGTCTGGTAGGTGCGAGCGATCCCCGCCCGCGCCACCGTGTGGGCGGGGGCGCCCGCCAGGTTCCTGCCGCCCAGCAGGATCCGCCCGTCGGAGGGCGCATAAAATCCGCTGACCATGTTGAGTATGGTCGTCTTGCCGGCGCCGTTCGGACCGATGATCGAGGTCACCTCACCAGCCGCAATCGACAGCGAGACCCCATTGACCGCCCGGACGCCGCCGAAGGAAATGCCGAGGTTCTCGATCTCCACAATGGACCCGGCGCCTGTCTTGCGCAGCGCCTCTTCAACGGTCTCCGTCTTTGCCGTGACGATGGTCCGGCTGCGGGACGGAAGCAAGGCGGAGACGGTCCCGACGATGCCGCGCGGTGCCAGGAGCAGCACCCCGATCAGCAGCCCGCCGAAGAACAGCAGACGGTATTCGGCCAGTCCGGACAGGAATTCCGGCAGGAGCACGGTCACCAGCGCGCCCGCGAGCGGACCGAGCACTGTGCCGGAGCCTCCGATCAGGATCGCGAACAGAAACAGGATCGATTGCGAGAACGGAAAATTGCTGGGCGCGATGAACATCATCAGCGGCGTGAACACCCCGCCGGCCAGACCGGCCATGGCCGCCGCGATCACGAAGGCCGCTGACTTGACCGCGAACGGCCGGTAGCCGAGGGAGGACGCGGCGATCTCCGCGTCGCGCATGCCGGTCATGGCCATGCCCCAGCCGCTGTCGGCCAGACGCCGGAACAGGTAAAGCGCAAACCCCGCCAGGCCAACGGCCAGCAGGACAAGGTCGCGCTCGGAAAAGACATGGCCGCCGATTGCGGGCATGGGAAAGCCCATCAGGCCGTTCTGACCACCCGTCAGCGTGCGCCACTCGACCGCGCCATGCTCCACAATGAAGGCAAAGGCGATCGTGACCATCGCCAGGAACGGCCCGGCCATGCGCACGGCAGGCACGGCCAGCAAGCCGCCCGCGATACCGGCCGTGACGGCGGACAGCGGCAGGGCCAGCCAGAAGGACATCCCGGACAGCGTGGCGATGCCGCAAGCATAGGCTCCGATGGCAAAAAAGCCGACCTGGCCGAGCGACACCAGGCCCGTGAGGCCGTAGAGCACATTGAGACCCGCCCCCAGAATGGTGGTCAGAGCGACAAGCCCGATCACGAACTGGGTGTATCCGCCGGTTGCCAGCACCGAGCCGATCCCCGCCAGCGTTGCGGCCAGGATCACAAGGTCCAGCCCAAGACGTTTGCCTGAAAATGACATCGGCGCTTCCTCAGACTTTCTTGACAGCCGGCCGGCCGAACAGGCCATCCGGTTTCATCGTCAGCGCCAGGATCACAAGGGCAAAGACTACGATATGGGTCGACGAGGAGCCCAGATAGGCGGTGACCAGAGCTTCGGTGAGACCATAGAGAAAACCGGCCAGAATGACGCCGGAGGCCGACGTCATGCCGCCCAGGATGGCAACCGCGAAAGCCTTCAGTCCGAAGAGGGTTCCCATGTCGGAATGGACAGAAAACAGCGGTGCGATCAGCAGGCCCGCGCATCCGGCCAGCATTGCGGAAATCGCGAAGGAGCCGGAAATCATCAGCGAACAGTTGATACCCATCAGCCGCGCGGCCTGCGTGTTCTGGACGACGGCCAGGAGCGCGCGTCCCTGCAGGGTCTTGCGGAAGAGGACATGCAAGGCCAGTGCGACGCCGACGGCGGCCACGGGAATGAGCAGTTGCTGGGGATAGAGGCCCGTACCGGCAAATTGCCAGGTGGTCTCGACGAGCGGCGACGACAGGGACCGCGGCTCGTTGCCGAATGAAAACAGGACCGCATTGTCCAGAAAGATGCCGCCGGCGACGGTTGCCATCAGCCAGGCCTCCGATCCGCGCGATGCGAAAGGCCGCACCAGAAGGGCCTCCACCAGCATGCCGAAGAGACCGCAGCACAGGATCGCCAGCGGATAGGCCAGCCACCAGGCCAGACCGAGCCTTTCGGAAAACACGTAGCCCAGAACGGCGCCCAGCATCACCACGCTTCCTTGCGCGAAATTCACGGTGGACGAAACGGAATAGGTGATCTGGAAGCCGAGCGCGATCAGGCCATACATGCTGCCGAGGCCGATACCGGTCACCAGGGCTGCGATCATCAGTGTCATGGCACGTATCCAAGTCTTTTGCGGCCCCGTCAGGCCCGGAAACAGAGCCTCCCGCACACGGAGTGCGGGAGGCGGTGATCGAATTGATGTCAGTCCTCGATCGGGATGATCTCGCCCTCGACGAAATGCGCGAAGACGTAGTCCTCCGGCGCGATGGCGTCCTGATCTTCCGGCGAGAACGGGTCGGCATAGGTCTTGATCAGGCCCTCGATGTTCTCGATCTCGTACATCGCCTGGCGGATCGCGGGACCGTCCGTGGAACCGGCCTTCTCGATGGCGGCCGCGAGCAGCAGCATCGAGTCATAGGCATTGGCGATCCCGGTGGCCGGCGTCACGTCAGCCATGGTTTCGATCTCCGGGAAGGTCTCCTGAAGCTTGGCGAACATCGCCTCGCCCTTGGCATCGCCTTCGGTGAAAAGATAGGTCTGGATGAAATGCAGCTTCTCGCCGCTCTTGCCGGCCAGTTCGGTGAAGCGGCCGCCGGCCGGTCCCCAATGCGAGGCCATCGGCACATCCCAGCCCATCCGATCGAGGGATTTCACCACCTGGGCCGTTGGCGCGACATTTGCCACCACGAACAGGCCGTCGGCGCCGTTCTCCTTGAGCCTGGTGAGCTGGGGCACGACATCGACGTTGTTGCTCTCGAACTTCTCGATGCCGGCATGGTCCATGCCGCGCTTCTCAAGCGCCTTGGTCAGGCCCTTTTCGTTGGATTCGCCCCAGGGATTGTTGATCAGGATCATGCCCGGCTTCTTGGAGCCGTAATTGGAAACCAGGTATTCCGTAATGGCCTCGTCGACATATTCATCAACCGCCGAGACCCGGAAGATGTAGTTTTCCTCCGCGCCGTTCTTGGTGATGCCCGTTCCGGCCGCCCAGGGGCCGACGAATGGCATTTTGGCCTGGTTGGCGAAGGGAACGATGGCAAAGGACACCGGCGTGTCCAGCCCGCCGATCAACGCGGCAACGCCTTCGCGCTGAACCAGTTCGCGCGCCGCGACCAGGCCCTTGCCCGGGTTGCTCTCGTCGTCACGGCTGACCAGTTCGAGCGGCTTGCCGAGCACGCCTCCCTGTTCGTTGATCTCGTCGATGGCGATGGTGAGGCCGCGCGTGATCGCCTGGCCCGATTTCGCGGACTGTCCGCTCAGGGCGGCAACAAGACCGATCTTGATCGTTTCGGCGGCGAAAGCGGGCAGACTGGTCGCGACGGCGAGACCGACAACACCGGACATCAGGACGCGGCGGGTCACCTTCGGAAGAAACTGTGCTGACTTCATAACTGACTCCTCTGGTCGTCCGAACCTCACGTCCGAACGCCCTGTCTCAGCAATAGTGATGCCAGAATCGCAGTTCTCATATTTTTCAAGGACTTAACCAACAAAAACGGGCAAAGCCGGATTTATCAGGCGCAGCGCCGCCTAAATTGCATGCAATTTTTGCATACAAAATTTGCATGCAAAGATGCCCCTCCCTCATTATCCTTGTGCTCAGGCCAATCAGTCAGCGAGACACTCCCATGAGCACCGAAGAGCAGCCGTCCCTGGAAATGCCGGAGGAAGCCCGGATCGTGCAGGCTTATCTGGACGCGTCGATGAAGCCGGATCCGGAACTGGCGGCAACCTTCGTTGCCGACACCGTCGTCATCACCTTCACCGGCGGTCGGGTCTTCGACCACCCCTCCGGTCCGACGGCCTTCAATGCGGGCCGCTACAAGTGGGTGAAGAAGAAGATGGACACGTTCGATGTTGCCACGGCCGGCGAGCGCACCGTGGTCTATTCGGTCGGCACGCTTTACGGCGAATGGCCGGACGGCGCGCCCTTCGAAGGCAACCGCTATATCGACCGCTTCGAAGTGGAAGACGGCAAGATCGCCAGGATGGATGTCTGGAACGACAGCGCCGAGCGGATCCTGACCCGGATGGGCATCGAGGCCTGACGTGGCAGGATCCGGCTGCGGTCAGCCATCCTCGCGGGCGGCACGGACGTAGGGTTCCAGAGCATCAAGGTAAAGCGGCGCGCCTTCGGTCTCCGGCTTGATCAGGGCGCGGTCGGCAACAGCGCCGAGATGATGTCTCATCAGGTCGCGGGCGCGCGCCTCGTCGCCCGTCGACAACGCCTCGATGACCTCCCGGTGTTCCTGGATGCCGCAATCGGTGGAATGGGGCCGCGAATAAAGGGCGAGCGTCAGGCCGCAACGATACCCGATCTCCTCGACATAGCGGATCAGCACCGGGCTCTCAGTCAACTGTGCGAGCAGGATGTGAAATTCCGTTGCCAGCCGGATGGACACCGGTTCGGGGCCTGTCTCCGCATCGATTTCCTTCTGCAGATGGGCATTGAGACGCTCGAGATGGCCTTTCGAGAAATTCCTGATCAGACGGCTGATCACCAGGTCCTCGATCTGGCCTCTCAGGTCGAAGAGATCCCGGGCCTCTTCCAGGCTCGGCGTCGCGACGACCGCTCCGCGGTTCCGCCTGAGTTCCACCAGCCCTTCGGCGTCAAGGCGTTCAAGCGCCTGCCGCACGATCGTCCGGCTCGCGCCGAAACGTTCACCCAATGCGTCCTCGGGCAGTTTCATGCCCGGCAGCAGGGCGCGTTCGAGAATTGCGGTACGCAAGGCTGCGCAAATTTGTTCGGATCGGTTCATGGAGGGTGCGGGTCTGGAATACGGACTCATTAAAGCGTGCCTTCAGGCGTCAACCGGGCACCAAAAGCACGGGGAGTGTTTCAGGCCAGGCAGCAAGCATAGACCAGCACTCTGATCGACAACAGCATTTCCGGGAGAAGAAAGTACCATCGGTGCCGGACCCAGCCGACAGGGCTGGTGCTGACGGCGCCAGGACTCAGGTCTGCACCTCCGCCAGATCGGGGCACTTTCGCGGCGCCGAAGTCTTCAGGCCGCGTAAACCTGAGGAAAGTCTGCGACGGGACCAAGCGCTCTGCCGCTTTGATGCCAGCAAACCGGCGATGCCCTCAAGATGCCTGTCGGTCTGGCCCACTGATGCTGCGGCACGAGGTACCAACGCGCAAACGCGGTCTTACCCTTGTGATCCCGGGGCTGTCCGCGTCATCCTTGGCAATGCGGCCAAGCAATTTATCGACCGAAAGTTCACTCAATGTCTGAGTGTCCTGAACCAGGCAGGTTATGACCGGAGACCAGCCCTCCGGTGGGTTGAAGCCGTCAAATCCGATCACCGACACGTCATCCGGCACCTTCAGTCCCATGTTGGTGAGCCCGGCCATGGCGCCTTGTATCTGCGGATTTGAAATGCAGATAAGCGCCGTTGGTCTGTGTGGCTGAGCCATGAGCTCCTGGACCGCGGTGTAGGCCCCTTCCACGGTGAAGATCGCATGTCTGACGAGGTTTTCCGAAAGCGCTGCCCCCGCCTTCTCCAGCGCGGCCTTTACGGCTTCAAACCTCTCGAAAGATGCGGAAATACCGGGCCGGCCAACCAGAAATGCAATGTCCCTGTGGCCGAGACGCAGCAAATAATCGGCCACCAGCGTGCCGCCGAGTTCATTGTCGTCGGCAACGATGTCGAATTTCTCCGGCGCCACGACGCGGTCGACCAGGACGGCAGGACACGTGACGGCTTTTGCCAGGTTCTCCGCATAGCCGTCTCCAAGACTGGTCGGGGCAACGATCAATCCGGCAACGCGGTGGTCAAGCATGAGCGCGATATCGCGCAATTCACGCTCCGGGTCATCCTCGCTGGAGGCCAGAAGCATGTTGTAACCCCGCTCGGCCAGGGATTTCTGCACGGCCTTTGCGAGATGTGAGGCCCAGGGCGTGGCAATATCGGGCGCAATGAACCCGATGGTCATGGTGGAGCCGCGGCGCAGGTTCTGTGCAAGCGGGTCTGGCCGGTAGCTCGCCTTTTCGACTGCTTCCCAGACCCGTTTCTTCAACTCTTCGCTGACAGGCGCCTTTCCGCTCAGGGTCGCCGATACGGTCGTCGGGGATACATTCGCCAGTCGGGCTACATCGCGTATTGTCGCCATGAGGCGCTTGCTCTCCAGATTCACGAAACGTTTCGTGCGCTACAATTTCGTAAAAATTGAAAAAATTCAAGAGCACACAAAACATGGGGTTGAAAGAACTGATTTCATGAGGTTATTGTGCGTATCGTTTCGTGTAAGGCATTTTTGGGTGGAGAAAAAGCGCCAGAATTGGCGGTAACCCTCACACGAAACGATTTGGACACGATCCAGGGAGGACACTCACAATGTTGCGTCATACGGCTCGCGCGCTTGCAGCTGCATTGCTGCTGTCGGTAGCGACACAAGCGTCATCGGAAGAAGTTCTGCGGCTCCGGCTCAATGGAGACGTAAATACGCTCGATCCCATAGCCACCACGAATTTCACGATCCGCAATGCAGCGTATCTGATGTACGACACGCTGTTCGCGCTTGATGAGAACTACACGGTTCAGCCGCAAATGGCCGAAGGCGCGTCCGTGTCGGATGATGGCCTGACCTACACGATCACCCTGCGCGACGGCCTCAAGTTTCACGATGGCAGTGACGTGACCGCGCAGGATGCGGTTGCCTCGATCAAGCGATGGGGAAGCGTCGACGGCCTTGGCCGTATTCTTTTCGGCAAGATGGAGACCATCGAGGCCACGGACGACAGCACCCTCGTTCTGACCCTGAACGAGCCGTGGGGTCTCGTTCTGGACGCGCTTGGCAAGATTTCCTCCAACGTTCCGGTTATCATGCCTGCCGAAATGGCGGCCAGACCGGCGTCGGAGCCCATCGAAGTGCCGATGGGCTCGGGTCCTTACCGCTTGTTGCCGGATGAATGGGTGCCCGGTTCCATCGTGGTTCTTGAAAAATTTGAAGATTACGTTCCACGTGACGAACCTGCCAGCATGGCAGCAGGAGGCAAGGTCGCCCATTTCGACCGTGTCGAACTCCAGTACATTCCCGATACCGCGACAGCCATCAATGCTCTGATCGCCGGCGAGGTCGACTGGATCGAGGAAGTGCCGGCGGACATGCTCATGTTCTTTGACGGTGTGGAAACCGCAAAGACAGTCGCTGCCCGTCAATCCGGCAACTCCATGCAACTGGTGGTCAATCACCTGAACCCGCCATTCGACAACCCGAAGGTGCGTCAGGCGCTGCAATGGGCCATCGAGCAGACGCCGTTCCTGCAGGCTGCCTATGGCGATGCGACGGACCGCTACCTGGAATGCGCTGCCGTCTTCTTCTGTGACACGCCTTATGCAAGCGACGTCAACACGGATAGAGTGCTGCAACGTGACCCGGACAAGACAAAGGCGTTGCTCGAAGAGGCCGGCTATGACGGCACGCCGGTTCTTCTGATGCATGTCACCGATATCTCGACCCACGACATCTACTATTCCGTGCTGAAACCGATGCTCGAAGAAGCAGGCTTCAATGTCGAGGTGCAACCCGCGGACTGGGCGACCGTTGCAACACGACGGGCGTCCAAGGAACCTGTCGCCGACGGTGGCTGGAACCTGTTCTTCACCGGCTGGGGCTTTGTCGATCAGTCAAACCCGATGACAAACGTCTATGTCTCGGGTGATTGCGGTGACGCCTGGTTCGGCTGGGCCTGCTCTGAAGAACTGCAGAAGCTTCGTCGGGAATTTGCAAACGCACCCACGGACGAAGAGCGCCGGAAGCTGGCGGCGCGCATGCAGGAGGTCACCCATGATCTCGTCAGTTACGTGCCGGTCGGACAGGCCTTCCCTTCCATCGGCATTGCGTCCGATCTGAAAGGTTACATCGACGGGCCTGTGCCTTTCTTCTGGAACGTGCACCGGGTCAACTGAGACAGTGCTGCCGCCGTTCAGGCGGCAGCACCACCGGAGCGCTGGGGGAGAAACATGCTTCGTTATTGTGCCACCAGACTGATCGCAGGCATCCCGACGCTGCTGCTGGTCTCGATCTTCATCTACTCACTGATTCATCTGACACCTGGCGATCCTGCCGTCCTGCTGGCAGGTGACAATGCCACGCCTTCGCAGGTGAACGAGATCCGTGCCCGGCTGAATCTCGACCTGCCTCTCTGGCAGCAGTTCTCGATCTGGTTCTCCGACGCCCTGAGGCTTGATCTCGGCGCCTCGATCTATTCCGGCAAACCCGTCACCTGGCTGATTGCACAACGGGTGGAGCCGACGCTTGTGCTGAGCCTGACCACGCTCGTGCTGACCGTGCTGATCTCCATACCGCTCGGCGCCGTCGCGGCATGGAAGGCCAACAGCATTGTCGACCGGCTTTGCATGGCATTTGCGGTGATCGGATTTTCCGTTCCGGTTTTTGTCATCGCCTATGTGCTTGTCTACCTGTTTGCCGTTGAATGGCGCATTTTCCCGGTGCAGGGGTACAAACCCTTGTCAAACGGCCTGCTGACAACGCTTCATTCCGTGACCTTGCCCGCAGTTTCGCTGGCACTTGTTTTCTCCGCACTCATCGCAAGGGTAACGCGCGCCTCCGTGCTGGACGCGCTTGGTGAAAACTATATCCGCACAGCGCGCGCCAAGGGCTTGTCTGCACCGCGCATCCTGTTTGTTCACGCCCTGAAATCCGTTGGTGTTCCGGTGGTGACCGTGGTGGGCATCGGCTTCGCCACCCTGATCGGCGGCGTCGTCGTCACAGAAAGTGTCTTCAATATTCCGGGAATTGGACGGCTGACCGTTGATGCAATCACGCAGCGCGACTACCCGGTCATTCAGGGTGTGATCCTGTTCTTTTCCGCGTCGCTGATCCTGATCAACCTGCTGGTCGATCTGAGCTACGCTCTGATCGACCCCCGTGTGAAAGGCTGAGCGTTGATGACTGACCAGCCCTTCGTTCCAGGTGGAACGTCCCTTCAAGAAGACGCAAGCCGTGCCGCCCGGAGAGTGATCAGGCGACCGATCCTCGAAGCGCTTCTTGTCGCCATGAAAGAGCCATGGACGATTGTTTGCCTGACGGTTCTCGGCGGGTTCGTTCTGGTCGCAGCTTTTGCGCCCCTGATTGCCGGTGACCCGATGGCCATAAACCCGGCCCTGCGGTTGAAACCACCTTCGCCCGATGCCTGGTGGGGCAGGGATCATCTGGGTCGGGATGTCTTTTCCCGCGCCGTTTTCGGGACGAGAATATCGCTCATCATCGGTTTCTCGGTTGCCGTCATTGCGGTGATACCGGGCGTGACCCTTGGCGTTCTGGCCGGCCTGACCAAGATCGGCGGCACCATCGTCATGCGTATCGTCGATGCGATGATGGCCATTCCCGCCGTCCTTCTGGCAATCGCGCTGGCTGCCCTTCTTCAACCGGGCCTGACGACCGTCATCATCGCGATTTCAATTCCGGAAATTCCGCGAATGGTGCGTCTTGTGAGGTCTGTTGTCCTGTCCATTCGCGAGCAACCCTATGTGGACGCGGCGATTTCCGTCGGCACCGGAGGGCTGCCTCTTGTCTTCCGTCATGTGCTGCCGAACACGGTTGCCCCGGTGATCGTCCAGGCGACCTATGCGGCCGCATCGGCGATCATTGCGGCGGCCATCCTGTCCTTCCTGGGTGTCGGTACACCGCCGGATGTCCCCAGCTGGGGCGGCATGATGGCCGATGCGCGCAAGTATTTTCAGTTCTATCCCAGTCTGATGGCCTACCCGGGGGTCCTCCTGTCCCTTCTGGTTCTCGTGACCAACGTCCTGGGGGACCGCCTGTCGGATGTTCTTGATCCACGCAAATCGACAAGGAGGCTGTGACATGGGCGATCCCTTGCAATCCGATCCGGTTCTGAACGTCAGAAACCTCTCGGTCTCATTTGGCAAAGGTGAGGGGAAACTGCAGGCACTGGACGGGGTCTCGCTATCGGTCGGCAGAGGCGAGATCCGGGCGCTGGTGGGTGAGAGTGGCTGCGGCAAGAGCGTGACCATGATGGCCATCCTGGGACTCTTGCCCCTGAAATCGGCATCGATCGAAGCAGACGCGATCCACCTCGGGGATACGGATCTGCGTTCGGCGCGTCCGTCTCTCCTGAGGTCCATAAGGGGCCGCCGCATAGGCATGATCTTTCAGGACCCCATGACCTCGCTGACCCCGGTCCATACGGTCGGATATCAGATTGGCGAAGGTCTGCGGCAACACTTCAAGATGTCCCGCAACGAAGCGCGGGCACGCGCGCTCGACCTTATGGATCTGGTGCGTATTCCGGATCCCCGCAGCCGTCTTGATGCCTATCCGCATGAACTTTCAGGTGGCATGCGTCAGAGAGTGATGATCGCCATGGCTCTTGCCTGCAATCCGGAGCTCCTGATCGCGGATGAACCGACCACGGCACTCGATGTCACCGTTCAGGCGCAGATCCTCAATCTGATTTCGGACCTGAGGGACGAACTCGGGATGAGTGTCGTGTTGATAACCCATGATCTCGGTGTGGTCGCGGCAGCCGCTGACAGCGTGTCGGTCATGTATGCCGGACGCATTGTCGAGGAAGCCCCGGTTCACGAGATTTTCCGGAACCCGACCCACGGGTATACCGCCGGGTTGCTGAAATCCATGCCCTCGGAAGGGTCGCAAGCGCATGAACGGCTCACGGAAATTCCCGGAAGCGTTCCCCGGCTGACCGACCGTATGCCTGGCTGTGCCTTCCACGACAGATGCGCCTTCGCTTCTCCGGAATGTCGTGCGACGCCACCCGAGGCTCTCGAAGTGGCAAGCCATCATTTCACCCGGTGCAGAAATCACGAGCAGGTTTCGGTTTCCATGAAAAGCCACCCGATCGTCGAGGCCTGGGCATGAACACGGCAACGCCTCTCATTGAAGTCAGACAGGTAAGCCGGTCGTTTCCGGTCGGTCGCACCCTGTTGGGCAAACCCCGAAACACGGTCCGGGCTCTGGACGGAATTGATCTTGAATTGCGCAGGGGCGAAACACTCGGTCTGGTCGGAGAAAGCGGCTGCGGCAAGTCCACGCTTGCCCGGCTGCTTGTCGCACTCGATCAGCCCAGCAGCGGTGACGTTGTCTTTGAAGGCCATTGTCTGAACAGGTTGTCCCGCGGGAAATTGCGGAAAGAGCGCAAGCGCATCCAGATGATCTTTCAGGATCCACTCGCCTCGCTCAACCCGCGCATGACGGTCCGTGCGTCTATTGCAGAGCCCCTTGGCAACTTCCTGCCGCAGGCCGGAGGTGATACCGATGGCCTGGTTGACGATCTGGCACTGCAGGTTGGATTGAGCCTCCATCACCTGGACCGGTTCCCGCATGAACTCTCCGGCGGCCAGTGCCAGAGAGTGGGCATTGCCCGGGCGATTGTCAGCAGTCCGGACGTGATCGTTGCAGATGAACCGGTGTCAGCGCTGGATGTCTCCATTCAGGCCCAAATCCTGAACCTGCTCTTCGACATCAAGGACCGTATGGGCCTGTCCATGATCTTCGTGTCGCACGACCTTTCCGTCGTTTCCCACGTCTCGGATCGTGTCGCCGTCATGTATCTCGGGCGGATCGTGGAGGTTGGGCCTTCAAGGGAACTTTTTGAATCTCCGCAACATCCCTACACGAAAATGCTCCTCGAGGCCCTGCCGCACCCCCGACCGGAGGCCAGGACGCGACGTCCTGAGGTCAAGGGGGAGTTGCCAAGTCCTCTCAATCCGCCGGCCGGCTGTCATTTCAGGACCAGATGTCCGAAAGCCGTTTCCGAATGCGCCGCCGTCATTCCGGCTCTGAAGCAAACCTCCTCGATCGAACACTCGGCCGCCTGCCATCTGGTGCCGGCCCGAATGGAAGGAAGCAACAGTGACTGAACCGCTCGTTCTCGTCCCCGGTCTTCAGTCCGATGCCAGTTCCTGGTTGCCGCTCATGGAGCGGCTTGGGCTGCATTTTCCCCTGATCGTCCCCAGAGGGCATCAGTTTTCGCCTTCCATAGCCGAAATGGCGGAGACGGTGGCACGGCAGTCGCCGGACAGGTTTCATCTGACCGGCTGGTCCATGGGCGGCTATATTGCATTCGAAATCTTGCGCAGGTGGCCCGAACGGCTGATCAGTCTCACGTTGATTGCAACGACCGCCGCACCGGAAACCCCGAACTCGCGCATCAGACGCCAGGAAGCACTGGATCGAGCACGGCGCCAGGGACTGAGAGACTATCAGACCGTAAATCTGAAAAACTGTCTTTTCGATCCTGAAAAATATGACCGGGAAAGGCTGGAAGCCATGGTGCAGGCTTCTGAAACGCTTGGGTACGAAGCGCTGGCAATTCAGACCGGAGCAATCATGGCCCGTCCTGACAGCAGGCCTTCGCTCGCAGCTTGTGCCTGTCCCTTGACAATACTGGCCGGCGAGGAGGATCAGATCATATCCGTCCGCCATTCCAGGGAGATGCACGCTCTTGTGCCACACTCCCAACTTCACATCATCCCTGATTGCGGCCATTGCCCGCCGCTAGAGTATCCGGATCTGGTCGCCGAGAAGCTGACAGCCCGGCTTGGCGCAATCGAAAACCACGACGATGCGCAATTGAGATTGGCGCAAGAGGCACAGTGGTAACCGGCCGCTCTCGGTCGTCCGCCACATATCTCAACGACGCCTGTTCGCATCTGCTTGATAACCTGCAAAGTGTTTCCCTGGACTGTCAGGTTCCCGATCTTCCCGTCGCATTGTTCCGTTTTGTTTTTGAGCGCCAGAAAGCCCACTGGTTTCCCCTTCGGGCTTTTGATTTGTTTTCGTTGTCAGGATTTGTTTTGTGCGGTTCTTCGCCGGGTTTTTCCCTTCTTGAAGGGGCGCACGTCAGTTCTGACCGGCATCCGTTGAGCAACAAAAAACTGAGCTACTGCCGGTTTTTCGGACACCGAGTTAAGCTAATCCCACCTTGTTTTCAAATTCCATTGGGCTGAGATAACCCAGCGTCGAATGTCGACGCTTCGGATTGTAGAAGCGTTCGATGTAGTCGAACACGTCCGCTCTGGCGTGGTCTCGGGTTCTGTAGATCTTGCGTGCCGTCCTTTCTGTCTTCAGGGATGAGAAGAAGCTTTCCATCGCGGCGTTATCCCAGACATTTCCAGACCGGCTCATTGAGCAGGTGATGCCATGGTCGGCCATGAGGCGTTGGAACTGCTCACTGGTGTATTGGCTGCCCTGATCGGAATGATGCAACAGCGCATCCGGCTTGCCTCTGCGCCAGATGGCCATGATCAGCGCGTCGGTTACGAGTTGGGAGGTCATGCTGTTGTTCATTGACCAGCCGACGACGCGGCGAGAGAAGAGGTCGATGACGGCGGCCACATAGAGCCAGCCCTCAGCCGTCCATAGATAGGTAAAATCGGCCACCCACTTCTGGTTCGGTCTGTCTGCCGCAAACTGACGATCCAGAATATTCGGCATAGTGAGCGAGCGCTCACCACCATCCTTCGGCAAGCCTCGACGTCTCGGCCTTGCTCTCATTGCATTGACGCGCATGAGCCGCTCGACACGATGCAGACCACAGGAAAGTCCCTCGGCAAGGAGGTCATGCCAGATACGCCGGGCGCCGTAGGTACGGTCGCTGCCCTTGAAGCTGCCTTTGATCTTGTCGAGCAAGACCTCGTCATATCGGGCATGTTGACTCGGAGAACGATTGAGCCAGTGACCTGCCACTGATCTTTCATCCAACCGCGACTAGAGCCCGGTTGGAATTTACGCCTGTTGGCGCAGGTTGAGCAAGCGCCCGATACGCGGAGCTTTCATCTCTCGAAGCGGGGCGGGCGCTTGCAGTCGCCAGGGTCCGCGCATAGTCAGCCGGGGTCTGGTAGTCCAAAGCTGAATGCGGGCGCTCGGTGTTGTAGTCGGCCAGCCATGCGGCGATGACCACGCGGGCATGGGCCAGGTTCAAGAACATCGTCTCGTTGAGCAATTCGTCCCGCATCCGACCGTTGAAACTCTCCACGAAGCCATTTTGCATAGGTTTTCCTGGTGCGATGTAGTGCCATTCAATGCGGTTTTCGGAACACCACCGCAGGATCGCGTTCGAAGTCAGTTCCGTGCCATTGTCGCTGACAATCATGCCGGGCTTTCCTCGACGGTCGATCAGGGCTGTCAGCTCACGTGCAACACGGCGCCCGGAGATCGAAGTGTCCGGGATGGCTACCAGGCATTCACGAGTGACGTTGTCCACCACGTTCAGCACCCGGAAGCGTTGGCCTTTGGCAAACTGGTCATGCACGAAGTCCAAAGACCACCGCGCGTTCGCACGAGCTTCGACCAGGATCGGCGCCCTTGTCCCGACAGCCTTGCGTCTGGCCTTCCGCTTGCGCACCGTCAGCCCTTCTTCGCGATACAGCCGATAGATCCGATTGATCCCGGAGGGTTCCCCCTCACGGCGCAGCAGAACGAAGAGCCGCCGGTAACCGAACCGGCGACGTTCATTGGCCAGCTCACGCAAACGCCCACGCAGCGCTGTGTCCGGCGCACGTCGTGACCGGTAGCGGATCATCTTGCGATCCGCCCCTGCAATACGGCACGCCCGCCGTTCTGAAAGCCCGCAGAGTGCCTTCAGGTGCGCGACAGCCTCGCGCTTCCCAGCAGGCGTCACCACTTTTTTGAAACCAGTTCCTTCATCGCGGCGAGATCGAGCATCTGTTCGGCCAGAAGTTTCTTCAACTTCGCGTTCTCGTCCTCGAGCCCCTTAAGCCGCTTCGCTTCCGGCACGGTCATGCCGCCGAATTTGGCTTTCCAGTTGTAGAAAGTGCCTTCAGACATGCCGTGCTTACGGCACAGATCGGCGCACTTTGAACCTGCCTCATGCTCCGCCAGAATGCCGATGATCTGCTCGTCCGTGAATCTCGTTCGTTTCATTGTCCGTCCTCAAGTTGGATCGGACTCTAATCAACGATGGAGGAAAAATCCCGTGGCAGGTCACCAGGCATGGAAGCCGGAACGCGATACACCCAGCGCTTCGCAAAGCCATGCCACCGGCCAGATAGAACGGTGCTTTGCAATGAACGCGAACTTCATATCACGTCCTTGGCAAAGTAGGCGGCGGCCTTTTTTAGGATGTCACGCTCCGCCTTCAGCTTAGCGACTTCCTTACGCAGTCTCGCGATTTCGAGCTGCTCCGGCTTCATCTGCCCGTGACCCGGAAAAGCTTGCGACGGGTCAGAGCCATAGTCCTTGACCCATTTGCGCAGCACATTCTCATGGACATCCAGATCGCGGGCTGCTTGCGCTACACTGACCCCGCGTTCCCGCACCAACTTCACCGCCTCAAGCTTGTATTCGCGGCTGAACTTCCTTCGTTGCATTCCATCGCTCCAGTTTCATGGAAAACACCTTAACTCGGTGTCCACTAAACCGGCAGCAGGTCAAACCCCGCCAGCTATTCTGACGGGGTTGTTATCTGGTTTCGGGAGGTTGATTTGAGTGTTTTTTTGTCCCCCTGCGTCGGGGGTTGCCCTTCTTGCGGGCTGCTGGCCAGGTTAAAATCTGTATTCGTTACCAAAAAAAAAGCCGCCCTTTGTGGGCGGCTTTATTATTTGGTTGCGGGAGCAGGATTTGAACCTGCGACCTTCAGGTTATGAGCCTGACGAGCTACCGGACTGCTCCATCCCGCGTTAATTGGGTATTTTTGTTGAAGAGATTTTTTTGTCAAACTGCGTTTTGCAGGCCTGGCGGCGACCTACTCTCCCACACCTTAAGATGCAGTACCATTGGCGCTGGGGAGTTTCACGGCCGAGTTCGGGATGGGATCGGGTGGGGGCTCCCCGCTGGGGCCACCAGGCCGGCGAAGCGCAGTTTGCTTGGTAAAACTGGTCTGTTTGTTTGTGCTCACGGTTGAGCGGGCCTTTGGCCCTAACCTGCGCAGGCGCGGCCAATTGTGGCCGACGCGCGGTCGCGCTTTGCGAACCTATCGGTTCGGCTCTTTTCCCTTGCGGGTTTTGAGCGTGAAGCGCTGAGAACAAACTGGTCTTATCGATGATTTTGATGTGATTGGCTGTTTTCGGGCTGCTTACTGCCGGCGTTGCGAGGGAACGACTGTTCCGAGCGCAGCGAAGGCAAGGCCAAGCGGCCGCCGGCCGGTCAGGCCGCGTGGTTCCCAGGACAGGTCGTTAAGGACCGGTACGTCCGTGAGAACAAAACAAACAATCAGATTGAAGGGTCCGGATGGGCCAAACCGTAGGTTTGGCACGATGCGCACCCTTCAAGATGAGCATTGACTAATGAGAGGATCAAGCCGAACGAGCTATTAGTAAAGCTAAGCTCCATGCATTGCTGCACTTCCACACGCTTCCTATCGACGTGGTGGTCTTCCACGGCTCTTCAGGGAGAACTGGTTTTGAGGTGGGTTTCCCGCTTAGATGCTTTCAGCGGTTATCCCTTCCGTACATAGCTACCCTGCAATGCGGCTGGCGCCACAACAGGTCCACCAGAGGTACGTCCATCCCGGTCCTCTCGTACTAGGGACAGATCCTCTCAATTCTCCTACACCCACGGCAGATAGGGACCGAACTGTCTCGCGACGTTCTGAACCCAACTCACGTACCACTTTAATTGGCGAACAGCCAAACCCTTGGGACCTGCTCCAGCCCCAGGATGTGATGAGTCGACATCGAGGTGCCAAACAATGCCGTCGATATGGACTCTTGGGCATCATCAGCCTGTTATCCCCGGCGTACCTTTTATCCGTTGAGCGATGGCCCTTCCACGAGGGACCACCGGATCACTATGGCCGACTTTCGTCTCTGCTCGACTTGTCAGTCTCGCAGTCAGGCAGGCTTATGCCATTGCACTCAACGAGCGATTTCCGACCGCTCTGAGCCCACCTTCGCGCGCCTCCGTTACCATTTGGGAGGCGACCGCCCCAGTCAAACTACCCGCCACACACGGTCCCGGATATGGTTGTACCGCGGTTAGATATCCATGACGACAAGGGTGGTATTTCAAGGGTGACTCCACCTCAGCTGGCGCCAAGGCTTCAACGTCTACCACCTATCCTACACATGTCGTGACGAATACCAGTGTGAAGCTGTAGTAAAGGTGCACGGGGTCTTTCCGTCTGACCGCAGGAACCCCGCATCTTCACGGGGAATTCAATTTCACTGAGTCTATGCTGGAGACAGCGGGGAAGTCGTTACGCCATTCGTGCAGGTCGGAACTTACCCGACAAGGAATTTCGCTACCTTAGGACCGTTATAGTTACGGCCGCCGTTTACTGGGGCTTCAATTCGGTGCTTGCACACCTCCTCTTAACCTTCCAGCACCGGGCAGGCGTCAGACCCTATACGTCGTCTTGCGACTTCGCAGAGCCCTGTGTTTTTGATAAACAGTCGCCACCCCCTGGTCTGTGCCACCCCACAGTGGTTGCCCACCATGAGGTCTCCCTTCTCGCGAACTTACGGGAGCATTTTGCCGAGTTCCTTCAGCATAGTTCTCTCAAGCGCCTTGGTATGCTCTACCAGTCCACCTGTGTCGGTTTCGGGTACGGTTTATACGTGGGAGCTATTTCCTGGAACACCTTCGCTGCACCCCCAATCCAATAAGGAGATACAACACACGGCATCCGTCACTACCCACAAGCTGCAGAATATTAACTGCATTCCCATCGACTACGCCTTTCGGCCTCGCCTTAGGGGCCGGCTAACCCTGCGCCGATTAGCGTTGCGCAGGAACCCTTGGACTTTCGGCGAGAGTGTCTCTCACACTCTTTATCGTTACTCATGTCAGCATTCGCACTTCTGATATCTCCAGGAGCCCTCGCGGGTCCCCCTTCGCAGACTTACAGAACGCTCCGCTACCGCGCATCCCGAAGGATGCACCCGCAGTTTCGGTGTATGGCTTGAGCCCCGGTACATTTTCGGCGCGGAACCCCTTGATTAGACCAGTGAGCTGTTACGCTTTCTTTAAATGATGGCTGCTTCTAAGCCAACATCCTGGTTGTTTTGGGAGTTCTACATCCTTTCCCACTTAGCCATAACTTAGGGACCTTAACTGGCGGTCAGGGTTGTTTCCCTCTCCACAATGGACGTTAGCACCCACTGTGTGTCTGCCGGATAGTACTTCTCGGTATTCGGAGTTTGGTTAGGATCAGTAAGGCGGTAAGCCCCCATAGCCCATCCAGTGCTCTACCCCCGAGAGTATTCATCCGACGCTCTACCTAAATAGATTTCGCGGAGAACCAGCTATTTCCGAGTTTGATTGGCCTTTCACCCCTAGCCACAGCTCATCCCCGACTTTTTCAACAGGCGTGGGTTCGGTCCTCCAGTGCGTGTTACCGCACCTTCAACCTGGCCATGGCTAGATCACTCGGTTTCGGGTCTAATCCAACGAACTAAAACGCCCTATTAAGACTCGCTTTCGCTGCGCCTACACCTACCGGCTTAAGCTTGCTCGTTAAATTAAGTCGCTGACCCATTATACAAAAGGTACGCTGTCAGGCTTGCGCCCTCCAACTGTTTGTAGGCATCCGGTTTCAGGAACTGTTTCACTCCCCTCGTCGGGGTACTTTTCACCTTTCCCTCACGGTACTTGTTCGCTATCGGTCGACAAGGAGTACTTAGGCTTGGAGGGTGGTCCCCCCACGTTCAGACAGGATTTCACGTGTCCCGCCCTACTCGAGGACTAAGATAATTTCTACCCGTACGGGGCTATCACCCGCTAAGGCCCGACTTTCCAGACGGTTCCGGTTCTTAAATCTTAGCCACTGGCCTGGTCCGCGTTCGCTCGCCACTACTAACGGAGTCTCGGTTGATGTCCTTTCCTCCGGGTACTTAGATGTTTCAGTTCCCCGGGTTTGCTCCCTTGCGGGTACTCCATACGGAGTGGGTTTCCCCATTCGGAAATCGCCGGATCAAAGCTTATTCGCAGCTCCCCGACGCTTATCGCAGCGTATCACGTCCTTCATCGCCTCTTGTCGCCAAG
>NZ_CM149660.1:220000-880000 GCF_056173175.1 Roseibium sp. QJM3NY_11 | reverse complement strand
AATTCTACCGGTTTCGCACACCCGACGACCACATCACCGATTTTTACGACGCGTCCGGCCAGAGCGCCAAGAAGTTCCTGATCCGCAAACCGCTCAACGGCGGCAAGTTCCGCTCCGGCTTCGGCATGCGCCGGCACCCGATCCACAAGTACACCAAGATGCACCGCGGCGTGGACTGGTCCGCCCCGCGCGGCACGCCGATCATGGCGGCCGGCAACGGCATGATCGAGAAGGCGGGCTGGAGCTCGGGCTACGGCCGGCGTATCGAATTGCGCCACACCAACGGGTACACCACCACCTACAATCACATGACCGGCTTCGCCCAGGGCCTGCGCGAAGGCGTCCGCGTGAGCCAGGGCCAGATCATCGGCTATGTCGGCTCCACCGGCCTGTCGACCGGCCCGCACCTGCATTACGAGGTCCTGGTGAACGGCCGCTACATGGATCCGATGCGGATCAAGCTGCCCAAGGGCCGGACCCTCGACGGTGCGGTGCGCACCGCCTTCGAGGCGGAACGCTACCGTGTCGACACGCTGCTGGACCGGGTGCGCAAGCCCTCGCGCATCGCCGCCATCAACTGAAGCCCCGCACGAAAAAACCCGCGGAACGATCCGTTCCGCGGGTTTTCATTGCGTGGGCGGCCGCAACTCAGGCGGCGGCGCTTTCGGTCCCTTCTACCTGGAAGATCAACCGGTCCGACCCGGCTGACACGTCAACCGTCTGACCGTCCAGGATGTCCCCCGCCAGCAGTCTTTCGGCCAGCGGATCCTGCAGGTCCTTCTGGATTACCCGCTTCAGCGGTCGCGCGCCATAAGCCGGATCATAGCCCTTCTGGGCCAGCCAGCCGATCGCACTGTCCTCCAGCTTCAGCGTGATCTTGCGATCGCTCAGCAGATCGCGCAGATGCGCCAGCTGGATCTGGACGATATCGGCCATCTGGTCCCGCTGCAGGCGGTGAAACAGCACGATCTCGTCAAGGCGGTTCAGGAATTCCGGCCGGAAATGGGCCCTGACCGACGCCATCACTTCCTCTCTAACCGCTTCGCTGTCCTGGCCTTCCGGCTGGTTGACCAGATGCTCGGCTCCCAGGTTCGAGGTCATGATGATCAGCGTGTTGCGGAAGTCCACGGTCCGGCCCTGGCCATCGGTCAGGCGGCCGTCGTCGAGAACCTGCAGCAGCACGTTGAAGACATCGCCGTGCGCCTTTTCGATCTCGTCGAACAGGATCACCTGATAGGGCCGGCGCCGTACGGCTTCCGTCAGCGCACCGCCTTCCTCGTAGCCGACATAACCGGGAGGAGCGCCGATCAGCCGGGCAACGGAGTGCTTTTCCATGTATTCCGACATGTCGATGCGCACCATCGCGCTGTCGTCGTCGAAGAGGTAGCTGGCAAGCGCCTTGGTGAGCTCGGTCTTGCCGACGCCCGTCGGGCCGAGGAACATGAACGAGCCGATCGGCCGGCTCGGATCCTGAAGACCGGCGCGCGACCGGCGCACCGCCGTCGACACCGCATGGATCGCCTCGGCCTGCCCGATCACCCGGTTGGCCAGCAGGTCTTCCATTTTCAGGAGCTTGTCCCGCTCGCCTTCCAGCATCTTGTCGACCGGAATACCCGTCCACTTCGACACCACCTGGGCAATGTCGGAGGGCGTCACCGCCTCGTCCACCATGGCCTCGCCTTCGTCCGGAGCTTCGGCTTCGGCCAGTTTGCGCTCCAGCTCGGGCAAGACGCCATAGGCAAGCTCTCCGGCCTTGGCCAGATCGCCGCGCCGCTGCGCGATCTCCAGATCGATGCGGGCCTGTTCCAGCTGCTCCTTGATCTTCTGCTCCAGGTTCAGCTTTTCCTTTTCGCCCTGCCAGCGTGCGGTCAGTGCCTGCGACTGCTCTTCCAGGTTGGTCAGTTCCTTCTCGAGCTTGACCAGCCGGTCCCGGGCAGCTTCGTCATTCTCCGCCTTCAGGGCTTCCCGCTCGATCTTCAGCTGAATGATCCGGCGGTCCAGTTCGTCCAGCTCCTCCGGCTTGGAATCGACCTGCATCCTCAGCCGGCTCGCGGCCTCGTCCATCAGGTCGATGGCCTTGTCCGGCAGAAACCGGTCGGTGATATAACGGTTGGAAAGCGTCGCGGCCGAGACGATCGCGCTGTCGGTGATACGCACCCCATGGTGAAGCTCGTATTTCTCCTTGATCCCGCGCAGGATGGAAATCGTGTCCTCCACCGTCGGTTCGGAGACGAAGACAGGCTGGAAACGACGGGCCAACGCCGCGTCCTTTTCAACGTGCTTGCGATACTCGTCGAGCGTGGTCGCGCCGACACAATGCAGCTCGCCGCGGGCCAGCGCGGGTTTCAGCAGGTTGGACGCATCCATGGCGCCGTCGGCCTTGCCGGCGCCCACAAGCGTGTGCATCTCGTCGATGAACAGGATGATGTTGCCGGCGGCGGCCTCGACTTCCGAAAGCACGCCCTTGAGACGCTCCTCGAATTCACCGCGGTATTTCGCCCCGGCGATCAGCGCGCCCATGTCGAGGGCAAGCAACTGCTTGTCCTTGAGCGATTCCGGCACGTCGCCATTGACGATCCGCAGCGCAAGGCCTTCGGCGATCGCGGTCTTGCCGACACCCGGTTCGCCGATCAGCACCGGATTGTTCTTGGTCCGGCGCGACAGCACCTGAATGGTCCTGCGGATTTCCTCGTCGCGGCCGATCACGGGATCCAGCTTGCCGTCGCGGGCAACCTGGGTGAGGTCACGCGCGAATTTCTTCAGCGCCTCATACTGGTTTTCAGCGGTCGCGCTGTCGGCGGTGCGTCCCTGACGCAGCTGGTTGATGGCCTCGTTCAGCGCATTGGGCGTGACGCCGTGCCGCTTCAGGAGCTTGCCGGCCTCGCTGTCGCCATCCATGGCAAGGGCCAGCAGCAGACGTTCCACGGTGACGAAACTGTCTCCGGCCTTCTCGGCGATCTTCTCCGCCTGCTCGAACAGGCGCGCCGTCGCCTGGCCCATGTAGATCTGGCCCGAGCCGCCGGAAACCTTCGGCATCTTGTCCAGTTGGGCTTCAAGGTCGCCCTTGAGGGCCCTGGACTGGCCGCCGGCCCTGTCGATCAGGCCGCTGGCCATGCCTTCCGGGTCATCCAGAAGCACTTTCAGAATATGTTCAGGCGTAAACTGCTGATGACCGCGCCCCAGCGCAAAGGTCTGGGCGGACTGGACAAAGCCGCGTGCACGTTCAGTGTATTTTTCAAAGTTCATTAGATACCTCCTAGCCGCCCGCACCACCCGAAGCGTGGGGAACGATCTGGCATACAGACCCCTGAGACGGGCATCTGTGCAGCCTCCGAAAGCGCTGCCACCCTAATATAGTGTGGCATTTTGATCACAAAAGCCCCCCTGTGGCTTCCCGATCATCAAATGACCCGTCAAGTACGGGCGGACATTCGAAACCCGATCGACCCGCAGAAGGCCAGGCCATGGAAACTCCCGGCTCTCACACGCGGCTTCTCAATGCTCTGGCCATCGACCCGATTTCAGACGTTCAAACGATTTCGGCCGAACGCGCGTTGATCTGGCGCAAAACACGGATCACAACGCAAGACGGCGTCCCGAAGGACGCCGTCTTGATCAATGCGACTTGTGCGAGGCTGAACACGGCAACCACGCTGAACACGGCGCTCTGTTGCAAGCGACCGGCCCCAACCCGTCTGAACCGGTCAGGATCCGGCTGTTCGATCGAAACCGGCCGAACAGCCGTTGCTCTAGTCGCCGACCGGAACCGCTTCGGACGGTGCTTCCTCGGCGGCCTTGGGCCGGCGGGGACGCGCTGTCCGGCGACGCGGTTTGACCGGTTCTTCGCCATCGGTGTCCTTGCCGGCATCGGCCGGCGCAGCGGACACTTCTGCGGAACCCTCCGCGGATGCCGTGTCCGCGGTGCGGCGCGGCGCGCGGGTCCGGGTGGCCCGGGTCCGCCGGCGCGGTTTTTCTTCCGCCGGATCGTCCGTGCCTTCGGCTTTCTGGCCGGCACCGTTCACCTTGCCCTCCTGGTCGATGACAGGCATGTCATCGATAAAGGGCTGCGGACTGTCGGCATCCACCATATCGCCATCGCTCTCGGCGGCGGCTTCCTGAGGAGCCCGGTCGGCACCGTTCGCATGGCCGTTTCCATTCGCCGGAGCGGCATCGGCCCCTTCTTCGGCTTCGGAACGCACGGGTACCTGCGCCGGCTGCTGCTGCGGTTGGGCAGCGGCAACGATGCGCAGATAATGTTCTGCATGCTGGTTGTAGTTCTCGGACATCACCCGGTCCCCGGATGCCTGGGCATCACGGGCAAGCTGCTGATATTTTTCCGCAATATGCATCGCTGTGCCGCGGATTTTCACATCAGGACCGTTCGATTCGTAAGTCCGGGTTAACGGGCTGGGGCCTTTGCGGCCCCGTCCGCGCATACGCTTATTGCTCTGATTTCCTGGTCTCATCCTGCCGTTTTCTCTTGCGGAACGGCGGTCAGCTGTCGGCCGACCAAACATCGGAATTGTATAAACCCGATACGAAATAGCTACCGAAACCAACATTGCTGGTTAGCGGCTGTCCTTGAAACACACGCAGCGCGCCAAGGGCCCGAGGCCAACGCGATTGTCTTTTCTTCGACAGTCCGAATATACCGGATAGTCCGATATGCAGTGGAATACAGAACGATGAAACTGCGTCCTTGCCCCCGCTTCCGGATGCGCATTCCACGCTGAACGCTGATCACATCTCCGGTTTCGGCAAAGGGAACGTAACCGTTTCCGTCACGATTTCCAAGCGCTTTTTCGCCATCGGTTCAAAACGGTGGAATTATGCCTTCCGGGCCACCGCGACCCGGTCGTTTCCGGAAAGATCCCCAATGATTTCAATCTCTCCAAAGCCATGATGCCGCAACTGTTTTTTCACCTCTTCCGCCTGATCATAGCCGATTTCCAGACCGATTCGCCCCCTTGCGCGAAGCAGGCTGGCCGCCTCCGGCACAATGCGCAGATAGGCTGTCAGACCGTCTTCTCCGCCGTCGAGCGCCAGAACCGGATCGTGCTCCGTCACTTCCCGGGACAATCCCGCAAGAACCGCCGAGCGGATATAGGGCGGATTGCTGACGACCCAGTCGAAGCCGGTCCCCGGAACGGCCGGTGACGACGGTCTGAGCGCGGATGCATAATCGGCACGGACCGGCAGCATCCGGTCCGCAACCCGGTGCAGGTCGGCATTCCGGAGCGCGCAGTCCAGCGCGTCGGCGGACAGATCGACCGCGATCGCCCGGCAGTTTGGGCGTTCGGCCAGCAGCGACACCGCGATCGCCCCCGTCCCGGTCCCGATGTCGCAGACGATCATCGCGTCGTCCGGCGCGCTGCGCTCCAGGACCGCGTCGACCAGCGTCTCGGTGTCCGGCCGTGGTTCCAGGGTCGCCGCATTCAGGAAAAACCGGCGGCCGTAGAAGTCCCGCTCACCGAGAATACGCCCGACCGGCATGCCCGCGAGCCGCTGCCGTGCATGTGCCTGCGCCAGCGCAACGGCCTCCTCGCCGGCAAGGTCCCGCTCCTTCAGGATCAGATCGGAGACCGGCAGGGCAAGTGCCGCGCCGACAAGGCATTTGGCATCCAGGTCCGGCGTCGCCAGACCGGCTTCCCGGAACCGGTCGCGCACGGACCTGTACAGCCGACCGATTTCCATTCTCAGGTGTCTTCGGATGCGAGCAGACCGGCCTGATGGTCCATGATCAACGCGTCGATGACGTTGCCGAGCGCCTCGCCGGCAATGATCTGTTCAAGCTTGTAGAGGGTCAGGCCGATCCGGTGGTCGGTCACCCGGCCTTGCGGAAAATTATAGGTACGGATGCGTTCCGAACGGTCTCCGGAGCCGACCTGCAGGCGCCGCGCTTCGGTGCGCTCGCTCGCGGCGCGCTCGCGCTCCGCGTCATAGATGCGCGCCCGGAGCAGCTGCATGGCCCGTGCCTTGTTCTTGTGCTGCGAGCGTTCGTCCTGAACGGCGACGACGATGCCGGTCGGCACGTGGGTGATGCGCACGGCCGAATCCGTCGTGTTGACATGCTGCCCGCCGGCGCCGGACGCCCTGTAGGTGTCGATCCTCAGATCGCTTTCGGCCACGTCGATATCAACATTTTCCGCCTGCGGCAGCACCGCCACCGTCGCGGCGGACGTGTGAATGCGCCCGCCGGATTCCGTGGCCGGAACCCGCTGCACCCGGTGCACGCCGGACTCGAATTTCAGCCTGGCAAACACGTTGTCGCCCGAGACCGAGGCAATCACTTCCTTGAAGCCGCCGACTTCACCCTCGCTGGCCGACAGGACCTCCACCTTCCAGCCCTGCAATTCGGCGTAACGCTGGTACATGCGGAACAGGTCGCCGGCAAAGAGCGCGGCCTCGTCGCCCCCGGTGCCGGCGCGCACTTCCAGGATGGCATCATTGGCGTCGGCCTCGTCCTTCGGCAGCAGGCCGACACGCACGTCCTGAAGCAGTTTCTCGACCTGTTCGGACAGGTCGTCGCGCTCCAGCTCGGCCAGTTCCCGCATTTCCGCGTCGATCTGGGGATCCGCGATCAGGGCCTCGGCCCCCGCCAGATCGCCCTCGGCCTTGATCAGGCCGCGAATCCTCACCACCAGCGGTTCCAGCCCGGCATATTCGCGCGACAGTTTGACATAGACCGCCGGGTCCGGGCTCGAGGACATCAGGTGCTCGAGTTCAGCGAACCGGTCCAGCAGGGTATCGAGTTTATGACGCGCCAACATGCGTGGCTGAAACCTTTCATGCTCATTTGGAAAGTCGTGACTAGAGGGCCACATCCGTTTCGGCGGCAAAGCGCTGCAGCAGATCCCGGATGGTGCCATTGTCATGTCCGGGTTCCAGCCGCGGCAGAAGCCTGGCCGACAGCCGGCCGGCATCGAGCGTGCGCAGCATGGCCTTGACGGGTCCGAGCGACGACGGCGACATCGACAGGTCCCGGTAGCCGAGGCCCACCAGCGCCATCGCTTCCAGGGGACGGCCCGCCAGTTCGCCGCACAGGGTCACCGGCACATGCCCCTTATTTGCGGCGTCGACGATGGATTTCAAGGCCCGCAGAAAGCCCACCCCCAATGTGTCGAACCGTTCGGCGACACGGGTGTTGCCCCGGTCGACGGCACAGAAGAACTGAAACAGGTCGTTCGAGCCCACCGAAACAAAATCGACATGGCCCATCAGCTCCTCGAGCTGAAACAGCAGAGAGGGCACTTCGACCATCACACCGAGGCGGACGTTATCCGGTGTCCCGTGGCCGTGACGGCGCAGGTGCTGGATCTCCTTGTCGACCAGCGCCTTCGCCTGGAGAAATTCGTCGACGACCGTCACCATGGGGAACATCAGTTTCAGCTCCCGGCCCGCGGCGGCTCGCAGCAGGGCCCGGATCTGGGTTCGCAACAGGCCCGGCCTGTCGAGACCCAGGCGCAGGGCCCGCCAGCCCATGGCCGGGTTTTCCTCCTGGATCGAGCGCAGATAGGGCAGCACCTTGTCACCGCCGATGTCGAGCGAGCGGAAGGTCACCGGCCGGTCTCCGGCCGCGTCGAGCACCTGGGTGTATTGCGCCTGCTGCTCGCGCATGCGCGGGAACGAAGACGCCACCATGAACTGCAGCTCGGTGCGGAACAGTCCGACCCCGGCCGCTCCGGCTTCTTCCAGATGCGGCAGATCCACAAGCAGGCCGGCGTTCATCTGCAGCGAGAATTCGACGCCGTCCCGCGTGACCGAGGGTTTGCTGCGCAATCTTCGGTACTGGGCCTGCCGCCTTGCCCGGAACCGTACTTTTTCCACATAGGCGTCTTCCAGGTCGGCTGCCGGGCGCAAATGCACCTCGCCCGTGTCGCCGTCCACGATGATCGCGTCGCCGCCGTCGGCAAGGCTGACGATGTCTTCGACCAGTCCGACAGTCGGAATGCCGAGAGCGCGGGCGACGATCGTCACATGACTGGTCGGCCCGCCTTCTTCCAGAACAAGGCCGCGGATCCTGTCGCGGCCGTAGTCGAGCAGTTCCGCCGCGCCCATATTGCGGCCGACGACGATGGCGTCCTGCGGCAGATCCCCGACGTCCGGCCCGTGCTCCCGTCCCATCAATTCGCGGATCAGCCGGTGCGCAAGGTCGTCCAGGTCGTGCAGGCGTTCGCGAAGATAGGGATCGGTCTGGCGGAGCATGCGCGCACGGGTGTCGCTCTGCACCTTTTCCACAGCCGCCTCGGCGGTCAGGCCGTTCCGGATCGCTTCCTCGATCTTGCGGATCCAGCCCCGGTCATAGGCGAACATGCGATAGGCTTCGAGCACCTCGCGGTGTTCTCCGGTGGCCGCGATCTCGCCGCTGGCCAGAAGATCGTCGATCGACAGGCGCAGCCGGTTGATCGCGCCGTCCAGGCGGGCCTTTTCCTTGTCGCTGTCTTCCGCGATCAGGTTGGTGACAACCACGCGCGGCTCGTGCAGCACGACGTGCCCCAGGCCCACGCCTTCCGCCAGACCCGCTCCCGTGGCGGTGATCGGACGGGACATGTCGAGACCGGTGTTTTTCTGGGAAATCGCCTCCAGGTCGCCCGCGGCGACCATTTCGGCAATCACCATCGCGGTCGTCTGCAGCGCCTCGACTTCATCCTCGAGATAGGTCCTGTGAGACTGATTCTGAACGACCAGGACGCCGAGCGTACGGCCGGCTCTCAGGATCGGCACGCCCAGGAAGGAATTATAGGCTTCCTCGCCTGTCTCCGGCAGATAGGCAAAGCCGGGATGGGCGCTGGCATTGGGCAGGTTCAGCGGCCGCGCCTCGGCGGCGATCAGACCGACAAGGCCCTGGCCGACGCGCAGAGAGGCATTGTGGACCGCCTCGCTGTTCAGACCTTCGGTGGCATAGAGTTCGAGAACCCCGTCCGCGCGCAGGATATAAACCGAACAGACCTCGGCAACCACGTTCGACGCGATCAGAACAACGATCTTGTCGAGTCGCTCTTGCGCCATGATCGGCTCTGCCATGACTTCGCGAAGCCTGCGGAGCAGAAGGCGCGGTCCGGCCAGGTTGCTGCGCATAGCGCCCCCGATTGATCCCGCTTCAGTAAGGCCAAGGCTCCGGTGCGTGCCGGAGCGAGCCTGCCGGATAGACTATCCGTCCAACCCGTATAGCGAATGCAGAGTCCGCACCGCAAGTTCCGCATAGGCAGAATCGATCAGGACCGAAATTTTGATTTCCGATGTCGTGATCGCGCGGATGTTGATGCCCTTGGTGGCAAGTCCCCGGAAACACTGGGCCGCGATGCCCGCGTGCGAGCGCATGCCAATGCCGATCACCGAGACCTTCACAACATCCCGGGCACCTTCCAGATTCTGGAAGCCGATCGCCGGGCGGTTGTCGTGCAGCACCTTCTGGGCGCGCTCGAAATCGCTTTCCGGAACCGTGAAGGTAATGTCCGTGGTCTTGCCGTCCGGCGAGATATTCTGGACGATCATATCCACGTTGATGTTGGAATCGGCCAGCGGACCGAACACGCTCTCGGCAACGCCCGGCTTGTCGGCCACGTCACGGAGAGAAATCTGGGCTTCGTCCTTCGCATAGGCGATGCCGGTGACAACCTGCTGTTCCACGAGTTCGTCCTCGTCGCAAATAAGAGTACCAATCGGAAGGCCGTTGTGGCCGGCCTGCGGTGCATCCGGATCATCGAAGCTTGAGCGCACGAAAGTCCGGACACCATGGATCATGGCCATTTCGACCGAACGCACCTGAAGCACCTTGGCCCCGAGCGAGGCCATTTCAAGCATTTCCTCGAAGGAGACGCGTTCCAGGCGCTGCGCCTTGGGCACGATGCGCGGGTCGGTCGTATAGACGCCGTCGACATCGGTATAGATATCACAGCGGTCGGCCTTGATCGCCGCGGCAATCGCCACCGCGCTGGTATCGGAGCCGCCGCGGCCCAGGGTGGCGATCCGGTTGTCGGGCGCGACGCCCTGAAAACCGGCGACGACGGCAACCTGTCCCTGCTCCAGCCTTTCGGCGAGAAAACTGCCGTCAATCTCGCTGATGCGGGCGGCGCCGTGATTCTCGTCCGTCCTGATCGGGATCTGCCAACCCTGCCAGGAGCGGGCGTTGACGCCCATGTCCTGCAGCACGAGCGCCAGCAGACCGGAAGTCACCTGCTCGCCGGACGCGACCACCGCATCATATTCGCGGGCATCATGCAGGGGAGACGCCTCGCGGCAGAACTCCACCAGCTTGTTGGTCTGTCCGGCCATCGCCGAAACCACCACCGCAACCTGGTGCCCCGCATCCACTTCCCGTTTGACATGGCGGGCGACATTTCGGATGCGATCGAGATCGCCGACGGAAGTTCCGCCAAATTTTAAAACCAGTCGGGCCATACCACTCGTAAACTTTATAAATCTGTCGTGAAGCGCAAGCATCGGGTCAGGGACTCGGAGCCTTCAGCGCCGGTTGGATCGGCGCATGCATACAGGCTGCGTCCCTTTGCTGCAACCTGGCTTGTGAGGCTGTCACTTGACAAAAAGTCAAAGACACTGAACGACAGCTGTACAAAAACCATCCGGCTGGAGACGATCGTGTCTTCACCAAGGAAAGGACCGTCCGATGACTGGCAGGGCTGAGGCACCCACGGGAACGATCGACAGCGCGGAAGTCGCGCGCTTTTCCGCCATGGCGGACGAGTGGTGGGACCCGACAGGCAAGTTCAAGCCTCTTCACAAGTTCAATCCGGTGCGTCTTGCCTATATCAAGCAGGAGGTGTGCCGGCAGTTCGGCCGCGACCCGAAATCGTCCGACGCCTTCAAGGGGCTGCGGTTTCTGGATATCGGCTGCGGCGGCGGCCTGTTGAGCGAGCCGATGGCGCGGCTCGGAGCGGACGTCGTCGGCGCCGATCCGTCCGAAACCAATATCGAAATTGCACGATTGCACATGCAGAAGTCCGGTCTGGAAATCGACTATCGGTCGGAATCAGCCGAAGCATTGGCCGCGAGCGGCGAGACGTTCGATGTCGTCCTCAACATGGAAGTCGTTGAGCATGTGGCGGACGTGCCGCTGTTCATGGAAGCGACCGGCAGCATGGTTCGTCCCGGCGGCCTGATGTTCGTTGCGACCATCAACCGGACACTGAAGGCCTATGCGCTGGCCATCGTCGGCGCCGAATACGTCCTGCGCTGGCTTCCGAAGGGCACCCACTCCTACGAAAAACTGGTGCGCCCCGCAGAGATCGAAGCACCACTGCGGTCGACAGGCCTGAAGGTGATCGATCGCTCCGGCGTCAGCTTCAACCCGCTGACAGACAGTTGGGCCCGCTCCCGCGACATGGATGTGAACTACATGCTGCTGGCGGAAAGGGCGAAGAACAGCTGATGGGCGACCCGATCCTGTTCATTCCCGGGCTGCTGTGCACCGAACAGTTGTTCGCCCCGCAGATCGTCGCATTCGCGGACCGTCCGATCATGGTGGCCGATCACCGGCAGCATGACAGCATCACCGCCATCGCCTCAAGTATCCTGGAACAGGCGCCGGCGAGGTTTTCGCTGATCGCCCTGTCGATGGGCGGATATATCGCCATGGAAATCATGCGCAAAGCTCCGGAGCGGGTGGCCAAACTTGCCCTTCTGGACACCAATGCGCGTGCCGACAGGCCGGAGCAGGCCGACCGGCGCCGGTTCCTGATCGACCTGACCCGGAAGAAAGGCTTCGGCAAGGTTCCGCATCTGCTTTATCCGGGTTTTGTCCACGAGCGCCGCGAAGAGGACGAGGACCTGAAGGCGATTGTCGTCGACATGGCCGTGGAGACCGGTCCGGAGGCCTTCATCCGGCAGCAGACCGCCCTGATCGACCGGATCGACGCGCGTCCGCACCTGGGCGAGATCGCCTGCCCGACACTGGTTCTTGTCGGCGATGGCGACCGGCTGACACCGGTCGACGTGTCCAGGGAAATCCACGAGCATATCCCGGGCAGTGATCTGGTGGTGGTCGCGGGCAGCGGGCACCTGTCCCCGCTGGAGGAACCGGACGCGGTCACGGGGGTCCTGCGGGAATTTCTGAACCGGCGGTGACGGGACCGCGGGCAGGATCGATCGCGGACGAAAAAACAGAGCGTTTTGATCCGGATCAAGGCCGAACCTCGCGTTCGCATTAACATCAAGCTGCCTCTGGGCAAGCCCGGGGCCTGACCCGAACATTTTCCTGAACCGAACAGTTTCGCGGTCTGAAGAGCAGCCCCGGCGCATCATCCGATACCGGGCACCTGCGCCTTGTCATGCAAATGAGCGGAGGATTTTTCATGTCCACGAAGCCAAACACCGGTGCCTTCGATTTCAGCGCAATGATGGCCGACTGGCCGAAGCCCGCCTTCTCGAATTGGGCCTTTGCCGAACGCGAAGACAAGATCGAGGCCCGGACCGTCGCCGGTTTCCAGAAAATGGGTGAAACCATGTGGGCGCATGCGGAAAAGACGCTCGACGACCATATGGATTTCTTCAGTCACCGCCTGCACGAGGATTTCGAATGCGCGAAGTCTCTGAGCCGGTGCACCGCGCCTGAAGAGGCCATGGCGACGCTGCAGGCCTTCTACTCGAAGATGGCCACCGAATATCAGGCGCATATCGAAAAGCAGTCCGCGCTCATTCGCGACAGCTTCTCCGACAACGCGGCTGTTGTCGAGGAACTCAGCGAAACCGCTCTGGAAAACGTCAGCGAACTGACCAGGGCCGCTGAAGAGAACATCGACGAAATCAGACCGGCGTCGCGGCGGAAACGGGCAGCTCCCGCAAAGTCCTGATCAGAACAGCCGCCCGTTTCTGCCAGCATGGAGACGTCTTCAGGCTGGCAGGCGTGGCGCGGCTTGCCACATGGGCGTTTACCCGGCCGCGGGGCCGGTGAAGGCCTCGATGAGCACATCCTTGTCATAGGGCTTGCTGACAGTCCGTGCATCTGCGATTTCCTTGGGAATATCGGCATTTTCGCCATACCCCGAAGCAAAAACAAACGGCACGTTCTGTGCGCGCAGGCGAAGGGCGACGGGATAACTGGTTTCCGAACCAAGGTTGATATCCAGCAGCGCAAAGTCGAAGACAGCCGTTCGCCCGTCGATTTCAGCCAACGCGGATTTAACGTCCGAGACAACGCAGACCTCCTGGCTGCCCAGGGCCTCGAAGATGCCCTCCGCGTCCATGGCGATGATCAGGTTGTCCTCGACGACCAGCACCGAACGCGGCGCATCGAATTTGCGGGTGACCGAAGTGCCCCGCGCGTTCGGCACGACATAGTCGGCATGCCCCTGCTCGACGAAATTTTCCGGAATTCGAAACGACGCCTTCACCCCGCTCAGGGCATAGGTGACCTCGGCCACGCCTTTCAACTCGAACGGAATGGTTCGCTCGATGATGGTGGACCCGAACCCGCGCCGTTCGGGGGCCTGGACCGGAGGGCCGCCCATCTCGGACCAGGAAATCAGGAGACCGCCCCGGTCGTCGAGTGTCAGATCGATCTCGATCCTGCCCTGCTCGACGGAAATCGCGCCGTATTTGGCGGAATTGGTGATCATCTCGTGCATGACGAGCGCCATGGACGAAAAGGCTTGCGGGTTCAGCAGAACCTCCGGCCCCTTCACGGAAATCCGGTCCGTCCTGTCGGACAGATAGCTTTCCACCTCGGTTTCGACAAGGCTTGAAAAAGAGGCCGCGGACCAGTTGTTGCGGGTGATCTGGTCATGCGCACGGGCAAGCGACTGCACTCGGCTGTCGAGTTTTCTGACAAATTCCTCGGTCGTGCGCGCGCCGGCTTCGGTCTGGGAAATGAGACCGCGGACAAGACCGAGAATATTGCGCACCCGGTGGTTGAGCTCTGCGATCAGAAGCTCCTGCTTCTCGTTCGCGGCCTTTCTTTCCCGGCCGGCCTCATCGGCCATGCGCAACACGACTTCCAGCAGCATGATGCGCAGTTGAGAGGCGGCTCTCAAATCGGATGACGTCCATTCCGCGCTCTGGTCCCGGACCGTTTCCTGCCAGACTTCAAAGCTTTTGCGCGGTGTCAGCCGGGCCCCGAGAGGTCCGGGGATCACGGGTTTTTCCGGATCTCCCGCCCAGTTGACGGACTGCACGAGTTCCTCGCGGAAAAACAGGATGTAATCCCGGGGAGACCGGGAAATCGGGATCGACAGGACACCGGCAACGGTCCTGTTGCCGGTGTCCCAGCCGCTGATAAAGGACGAAATGTGGTGTGATACGAAGACCTCGTTTCCCGACTGCTCGATCAGGTAGTCGCAAAGATCCCGGATCTTTTCGTCATCTGGCGCAGTTCCCGTCTTCAGGATGGCCGCCTCCTGGACGACGGCGAACCCGTCGGCGTTCAGGATGTCGCAAAATGCCTGGGCCGAGGATGTCAGAAGCGACGGCGACTGCGTCTCCGATGTCAGGCTGCGGGAAATGTCTGCGGTCAGGCTGGCGATACGCTCGTCGTTGCCCCTGTCTTCGGCGATCAGGCGCGCCTGGAGGATGAGTGACAGCATCTGTCCGAACAGCAGCGCGCAGTTGCGTTGCCGCATGCTTGGCACCAGAGGCCCGTTGTGATGACAGGCGATCAGTCCCCACAGGCTGCCGTTGACAATGACGGAAATGGACATGGACGCCCCGACGCCCATGTTGCGCAGGTACTCCAGATGGATCGGCGACACGGATCTGAGACGGCTGCCGGAAAGATCGATCGGCGGCTGGCTGTCCGGTTCTGCCTGATGAAGGATCCCGTTTCCGTCATCCGACACGTCGGCAATCAGCCGGATCGGATTTTCAATGTAGAGTGCGCGCGCCTGCTTGGGGATATCCGTCGCGGGATAACGAAGGTTCAGAAACGGCGTCATGTCCGATTGCTTCGCTTCGGCGACGACCTCCCCGCAGCCATCGGGGGCGAACTTGTAGAACATTGTCCGGTCGAACCCGGTAATCGACTTGATGAACCTTACCGTATGCGACTGGATGGCATCGATGTCCGGAAGATCGGCCATCCGGTCGACAGCGATACGGACATTGACGGTGTCGTTCGCGGCCCCTTCCAGAGAGGCCGCCGGTTCGAACTCCATGATGACGTTGGTTTCGATGAAATGGACCGAAACGTCGAACCGGCGGTCCGTGGCCGCAAGTTTCAGGCCGTAGGCCACCTCCACGCCCTTGTGGGGCTGGAGAAACTGAAGCCGATTCCGGATTTCGTGAATACTGTCGGCGGGCACGAATTCGAGGACCGGCCGGCCGAGCACGGTTGCTGGTTCAACGGGCAGAAAATCGCTTATATTCTCGGAAACATGCGACACGATCCAGTCCGGGGTCACCGCGAGAAGAAACCCGAAGGACTGCACTTTCCCCAGAAGGTGTATCGGCTCGCGATCACAATTGGTCAGGTCAACCTTGTCCAACTAAATCTACCTCGTCGCTATTTTCCCGTTCCAGCACCTGAAGGTAGGTCCCGAACAATTGCTGCGCAGCCAGGCACGCCCGCTCGCAATTCTCGGTAGAATTGTCATGAGCTGCGAGCCAGGTCAAAAAAGATTTCCACAAGCCGCACCCCCTGCCATGGGCCAGAAACTCGGCGGGCAGGTCTGGAGCCGCGCGGTCCAGAAGCGCATGCATTTGCGCCGCCCCGAGCCGCGCCCCCTCAAGGACATAGCAAATTCCGGCCACCGAGCATCCCGCGTTCAGATAAGGCAGGTCCTGTTCGCCGGGAACAACGTGCCCCAATCCCTGCAGATCGCGCAGCAGCGCTCCGGTCCTCAAACGATTGCTGAAATCGGGGAGGGATCTGAAGTCATTGGTCCCCGCAAGCCACCTCTCCGCTCCGGGCAGCACCGCGGCCTGAAGGTTCAAGAACCGCTCGTACCCGGCCCGGGTCGTGACAGGGTGTTGCGAGATCGTGCGGTCCAGGCGGGTGTGCAGTTGAGCGGTCCCTTCCCTCAAGACACTCAGCAAGTGCATCTCCACAGTTCTCCGGTTTTCCTTGTCATTCCGCGAGAACTCCACGCAGGTTCACGAACGACCTTTCGCCGCAATGTGCATTCCTGATCCCGGCGCGAACAGGCAATACCGTGTTCTGATGAGAGTTCAACAGGAAATCCTGACCTTCAAGCTCCATTTTATCTGCCCGGTCACTCCGCTGTTGATCAGGGCGTTTCCGGTGTGCTCACGCGGAAGGGGAGAGACAGCCTGAAAGGGAACACAAGGCGGGTCCGTCCGGCAAGCGGCGCCAGACGGGACCCGTCAATTCTTGTCCTCCGGCAATTCAGGCAACGGAAACACGGCTATCCCTTCCTCGGCGAGCGCTTCCGCGTCCCTGGGAGAGGTTTCGCCGTAGATGCTGCGCTCTTGCGCCTCGCCGGAATGGATCTTGCGGGCCTCGGAAGCAAATCTGTCGCCGACATTCTCCGAATTCTCGACGATGCGCGCCCGGGCTATCCGCAGCGCTTCGAGGATTTCCTTCTGCTGGAAGTCCTTCGGCAGGAGGGCGGAAGAGCGCTTCCCTGCCGATGGCGCGGCAACCGCAGGCTCCGGTGTCGCCGGCGTCTCCGGTGCCTGCATTTCCTCCCGGACAGCGCCGACCAGGGCTTCCTTTTTCCTGGCCGTGGACACCGCGGGAGCCATCAGGCTCTTGCGCACATCGGTCGTGCCGCACACCGGGCAGGCGACCAGGTCGCGGCTGCGCTGAGCATCAAAATCTCCGGAATTCCGGAACCAACCCTCGAATGCATGCGCATCGTCACAAACAAGCGTGTATTTGATCACGCATGTAACTCCTCAAGGCCTTCGGCAACGTGGCAGTCAAAATCCCGCTCGTTCGCAATTGCGGGGATCCGGCCACGCGCCTTCACCGCATTTTCCGTGTCGATTTCGGCCAGCACATGGCCAGGAGCATCTCCGTCCAGTTCCGCGATCACCTGCCCCCATGGATCAACGATCAGGCTGTGCCCGTAAGTTTCCCGCCCGTCCTCATGAAGGCCGCCCTGCGCCGCCGAAACCACATAGGCACCGTTCTCGATGGCACGGGCACGCTGGAGCACATGCCAGTGGGCTTCGCCGGTCTGGCGGGTGAAGGCCGCCGGCGCGGTCAGGACCTGGGCACCCTGACGGGCCTGGGTCCGGAAAATCGCCGGAAAGCGAACGTCGTAGCACACGGCCATGCCGATCCTGGCGAACGGCAGGTCTGCGATCACGCTGCGGGTTCCCGGCTCGTAGGTCGCCGATTCCCGCCAGCTTTCACCATTGGGCAGATCGACATCAAACATGTGGATCTTGTCGTAGGTGGCCATAACCGACCCGTCCGGTCCGATGAGGAAGGCGCGGTTGGCGACCTTGCCGCCGCCGGCAAGAACCGCGAGAGATCCCAGATGCAGATAGACCTTCAGGTCGGAGGCAAGCCTGATGGCCATTTTCAGGAACGGGTCCGAGCCGGCGACCGAGATCCTCTCGAGCAGTTCGTCCCGGGTCCGGACCAGCACGTTCGACATTTCCGGCGTCTGGATGTATCGCGCACCGTCCTGCGCGGCCGAGCGGATCAGGCTCTCCGCCGCCTCGGCATTGTCTGAAAGTGTCTTGCCGCTGCGCAGTTGAACACATGCTGCCGTGAATAAGGCCATTCGACCGCCTTCTCCGCTGGGTCACGATATTGTGACAGTAAATCAGGACGCGAGCAGGGCGTCCAGCTTGCCAGCGCGCTCCAGCGCGTGCAACTCGTCGCAGCCGCCAACATGTGTGGCACCAACGAAGATCTGCGGAAAAGTTGACTGTCCACCGGCCTTCTGCACCATTTCCTTGCGCAGGCCCGGGTCGAAAGTGGCGTCGTGTTCCTTGTAGACGGCGCCCTTTTTGTCCAGCAGCCGCTTGGCCGCCGTGCAAAATCCGCAAAGCTGGCGTGTGTAGATAACAACTTCAGCCATCAGGTCCGGTCCTTTCACCGTGGCAGGCGGCGCTGTTTTACAAGAACAGCCGCGCCTTTCAAACCGGCCTTATATGCGTGCGTCCGGAGCAAACTCAAGAGTTTGCAGACACCTTACTGAAAATCAGACCCCGCGCCCGTGCGGCTGGCCGGGTCCACAAGCGCAAAGGTAAGCACGTCGACCGACACGGCGCCGGCGCCAAGCAGCGCTCTGGTGCAGGCCGCCACCGTGGAACCGGTGGTCAGCACATCGTCGATCAGGACCACGGGCCGCCCGGCGACCCCATCGGCCCGGTTGCTGTCGAGGGTGAAGGCCGACCGGACATTGCGGTGACGATCCTTCGCGGTCAGTCCGACCTGCTGGCGGGTGCGCTTGTGCCGCCTGAGCAACCGCGGTTCGAATCGGCCGCCGCTCTCGCGGGCAATCTCCCTTGCAAGGTCCGCAGCCTGATTGAAACGTCGCGACAGCAGCCGCGACCAATGCAGGGGAACCGGGACAAGCAGGCTGTTCCTGTCCAGAAGTTCCCCGCCGGACCGCACCATCCAGCGGGCCATGGGCCGGGCAAGTTCGCGCCGCCGGGAGAACTTCAGCGACAGCACCAGTTGCCGGGCCGGCCCGTCATAGAAGGCGACCGCTCGCAGCCGGTCGAACAGGGGCGGCGCGGCAATGGCCTGCGGGCTCCACGCGCCTTCGCCCACGTCATAGGCAAAGGGCTTGCCGAGCCTGTGGCACCAGGGCCGTTCCAGAAACGGCATCTCCCGCCAGCAGTCCGCACACAGCCCCTGTTCACAGGCGACCCGCGTATCGCAGCAAGGGCACCGCCGCGGCAGAATGAAGTCCAGCGCGGCGCCCGGCACGATTGCGCGCATTTCCAGAAGTCTCCGGCCGACGGACTGCAACACCACCTCCCGCGTTCAGACCGATCCTCACCGGGACCCTACCACACGCCCGTGAAATTCCGGGATCGCCCCTGCCGGACCGCCCGCGCGGCGACACCTCCTTTGACGGCGGAGGCCGGATACCATATGTGACCGCCATGGTATCGAACCGCCGGGTGACCCGTGAGCGCACAGCCTGACCTATTTGACCGTGACCTTCTCGTGAGCCGCCGCCTGCGCGCCCTCAGGGGAGCAAAAGCGGGAGCCGACTTTCTCCTCCAGGCCGTCGCCGAGGATCTTCAGGACCGTCTGCTCCTGGTCAACCGGCGCTTTCAGACCGCAGTGGATCTGGGCGGCCATACCGGCCGCATTGCGAGGGCGATCCGCGACACCGGCAAGGCCGAAACCGTCTTCAGGGCAGATCTCTTCGCGGCCGACCCCGGCCTCTCGCCGCCCGACCTGGTCTGCGATGACGCCCTGCTGCCGTTCCGCGACAGGTCGCTCGATCTGATCGTTTCAGCGCTCAACCTGCAATTTGTCAACGACTTGCCGGGCAGTCTGGTTCAGATCCGGCGCGCGCTGGTTCCCGACGGCCTGTTTCTGGCGACATTACCGGGCGCCGGTACGCTTTCGGAACTGCGCGACAGTCTGACCCGCGCCGAGCTGGACATCCGGGGCGGGGCCGCGGCCCGGGTCCTTCCATTCGCCGACACGCGCGATCTCGGCAGCCTGTTGCAGAGGGCCGGCTTTGCCCTGCCCGTGACGGATGTCGATACCTTCACGGTGCGCTACGATACGATGTTCGCACTGATGACCGATCTCAGGTCGATGGGCGCGACCAGCATCCTGAAGGACCGCAGCCGCACGCCACTGCCGCGCGCTGTCCTGATGCGCGCCGCCGAGCTTTACGCCGCCAACCACGCCGATCCGGATGGCCGTATCCGCGCCACCTTCTCGTTTGTGACCCTGTCGGGATGGGCGCCGCACGACAGCCAGCAAAAGCCCTTGCGCCCCGGATCCGCCAAGACCCGGCTGGCCGACGCACTCGGGGTCCGGGAAACAAAAATTCCGGACTAGGTTCCGGTTTCCCGGGCGAACATGAAATGATGTGAGGAGGCCTGCGCCATCAAGGCGCGCAATTTCGGGAAATACGCTGATTTTTCAGAGCTTGCACCACTGGGAGGCGGTGTCAGTCGCTTCCTGCGCCGGCGCTCAGGGCAGAGACAACGGCACCGAAAATATCGTCTCTCATGGTTTCGCCAATGATCCCCAGGCCGCCGATCACGACGATACTGATAAACCCGACGATCATGCCGTATTCCAGAGCCGTGGCCCCGCGTTCGTCGCGAAGGAAGCGGACGGCAAGGCGTCTGGCTGGTTCGAAATCGATCGACCCGTTTTTCAATTCAATCACTCCCTGCCCGGCATGCGCGCGCCGTCAAACCGCTTCCATCAGATGGGGAATGAGCGGTTCGTCGGCAGCCGGCATCGCATAGTCCCTCAGCCGGGCTGCCCGCACCCATTTCAGGGCCTGGTTCTCGCGGCCCTGTGGCATTCCAGTCCATCTTCGGCAGATGAACAATGGCATAAGCAGGTGAAAATCCTCGTAAGAGTGGCTGGCGAAGGTCAGCGGCGCCAGACACGCCTCGTTAACCTCGATGCCCAGTTCCTCGTCGAGTTCGCGGATCAAAGTCTCTTCGGGGCGCTCGCCCGCTTCGATCTTGCCACCCGGAAACTCCCACAAACCCGCCATGGATTTGCCTTCCGGCCTCTGGGCAAGCAGGATACGGCCGTCGGCATCGACAAGGGCGCAGGCGGCGACAAGCACAATCTTGGTCATGGGAAGTAGTCCGAATTTGAGGCGCCGGTGCAACGCGGCCTTAACCACGCTTCACGATACATCGTGAAATTCGCGAAGGCCTGTCAGCTTCTGTAGTCGCCGTTGATGGCCACGTATTCCTTGGTGAGGTCACAGGTCCACACCGACGCCTGGCCCGTTCCAAGACCCAGATCGATGCGGATGACGATGTCCTCTTCCTTCATGACCGCGGACGCGGCGTCCTCGCTGTAGGCGGCATCCCGCTCGCCCTCGACCGCCACCCGCACGTCGCCGAACCAGATCGCCAGCCGGTCCCGGTCCGCCGGTTCGCCAGCCTTGCCGACCGCCATCACCACACGGCCCCAGTTGGCATCCTCACCCGCGATCGCTGTCTTGACCAGCGGCGAATTGGCGACCGACAGGGCAATCTTCTTCGCGGACGGATCACTTTCGGCGCCCTCCACGCGGATTTCGACGAATTTGCGGGCGCCTTCGCCGTCCCGGACAATCTGGTGGGCCAGATCGACCATCACGTCGCCCAGCGCGGCGCGCAGCACGGCCACGCGCGGATCGTCCAGGGCGGTCACCGGTTCAATGCCGTCTGCAGCGGCAGCTCCCGTGGCAAACAGGAGAACCGTGTCGGATGTGGATGTGTCGCTATCGACGGTGACGGCGTTGAAACTGCCATCCACCTCGCCGCTCAGCAGCGCCTGCAGCACGTCCGCGGCGACCGGTGCATCGGTGAATATGAAGGACAGCATTGTGGCCATGTCCGGCGCGATCATGCCGGCGCCCTTGGCAATGCCGTTGATGGTCACGCCGACACCGTCGATCTCGGCGCTGGCGGTGGCGACTTTCGGATAGGTGTCCGTGGTCATGATCGCCCTGGCGGCATCCAGCCAGCCGGCGCTGCCCTGACCGGCTTTCAGATCATCGACCACACTGCGGAATTTTTCCGCGGCAAGCGGTTCGCCGATCACGCCGGTCGAGGCGAGAAAGATTTCCGCTTCGGAACAGCCCAGCGCCGTCGACACGATCTGCGCGGACAGCTCGACGGCGGCCTTGCCCTTCTTGCCGGTGAACGCATTGGCATTGCCGGAATTGACCAGCAGCGCCCGCGCCTTGCCGGCGCCTGTGCGGTCCTTGCACCAGTCCACCGGTGCGGAAGAACATTTCGAACGCGTGAAGACACCGGCAACCGCCGTTCCTTCCGCGACCGTTGCCAGAAGGACGTCGGTCCGGCCCTTGTATTTTATGCCCGCGGCAGCGGTGGCAAACTGCACACCCCTGATCTCAGGCATCTCGGGATAGGATTTGGGGGCAAGAGGCGAAACGGTGGTCGACATCGAAGCAATCCAGGTCAATAGGTCAGGTTAAGTCCCTAGCCACAAGCGCGGGACAAGCGCAAGCCTTTTCAGGCAGGCACCGTTCCTGGTCACCGCATGAAAAAACCCGGCAGCCAGGGGCTGCCGGGTCGCGATCGCACGTGTTTGCGCGCGTTTATTCGCTCTTCGCGTCGTCCGCCGGGGCTTCCTGCTGCGGCTGGTTGAGGTTTTCATCCAGGATCTCGATGGTGAACCGGTCCTTGAGTTCAGCCAGCTGGACATCGTAGCGTTCCCGCATCAGTTGCTGGCGCAGTCCGTCGGCAACGGCTTCCAGAGCCGGTTTTTCCTGGCGGCGCTTGTCTTCGAGCTTGATGACATGCCAGCCGAACTGGGTCTCCACGGGCGTGCTGGTGTAGCTGCCCGTATCCAGGGCCAACGCGGCTTCCTCGAAGGCCGGCACCATCTGGCCCTTGGCGAAGTAGCCGAGGCTGCCGCCGTTGGGGCCCGTCGGTCCCGTTGACTTTTCCCGGGCCAGCTCGGCGAAGTCGGCGCCGCCGTCAAGCGCCTTGATGATCTCTTCGGCCTCGGCCTTTTCCTTGACCAGGATGTGCCGGGCATTCAGCTCTTCCGGACCTTCGTAATCCGCGAACTGCTTGTCGTAAGCCGCTTTCAGGTCGTCATCGGACACATCGCCGTTGATTTTCTGGGCCAGATAGGCATTGCGCAGGCTGCGCAGCTCCAGGAAGTCCACCTGCTTCTGGAAGTCAGGATCCTTGTCGAGGCCCTCCGCACGCGCGGCCTGGGCCATCAATTCCATGTCGACCATGACGTCGAGAAGAATCTTGCGCCACTGGGCCGGCGGAAACCGCTGCAATTCCTGACCAAGATCCTTGGCGGCAAAAGCAATGTCTGCTTCCGTGATCTCCGCGTCGCCGACCTTTGCGACCACGTCGCCGGGTTCGGCGGCGGACAGCGAGACGGATCCGAGCGACAGGGCCAGAAAGGAAACGGCAAGCGCCCGGGCCGGCCCGCGCATCGAAATTCGGAACATGAGAAGTCCTTTACCTTTAGGAACAGTAATCTTTCTTCCCTCGATCAGGGAGGGCGTGGCTACATTGCGCATTCCTGCGGCGTTGACAAGCATACAGCCCCCTCTTATCTCTCGGGCGTTCTGGCTTGCGGGCCGGGATGGCATCTTTTCGGCCGCGTTTGCCGGCCAGCGCATTGCGTTCGGTGGCAACGTGGACAGCAATTGAGACGATTTCATGGGCAGGCGCCGGATTGCCGTTCGGCGCCGCCCCTTAGGGAAGGACCGCCACATGGCTGGCCTTGGCGCATTAGCACGTAAGATTTTCGGTTCGGCTAACGACCGGAAGGTAAAGGCATTTCGAGCGACGGTCGATCAGATCAACGAATTGGAGCCGGACCTTCAGGCTCTGTCGGATGATGCCCTCAGGGCCCGCACGGTGGAATTCCGCGAGCAACTGAAAAATGGCGCGAAACCGGATGACCTCCTCGTGCCGGCCTTTGCCACGGTGCGCGAGGCCGCCAGGCGCGCGCTCGGACAGCGCCACTACGATGTTCAGCTGATCGGCGGCATGGTGCTGAATTCGGGCCAGATCGCCGAAATGCGCACCGGTGAGGGCAAGACGCTTGTCGCCACGGCGCCGGTCTATCTCAATGCACTGACCGGCAAGGGCGTCCACGTGGTCACCGTGAACGACTATCTGGCCCAGCGCGACAGCGAATGGATGGGCCAGGTCTACAAGTTCCTCGGCCTTTCGGTCGGCTGCATCACCCACGGCCTGTCCGACGAGGAACGGCGCGCGGCCTATGCCGCCGACGTGACCTACGGCACCAACAACGAATTCGGCTTCGACTACCTGCGTGACAACATGAAGCATGACCGCGAATCGATGGTTCAGCGGGATCATGCCTACGCCATCGTGGATGAGGTCGACTCGATCCTGGTCGACGAGGCCCGGACCCCGCTGATCATTTCCGGTCCCCTCGAGGACCGGTCGGAATTCTACAACACGGTCGATGCCTTCATTCCGCATCTGACCGACGAGGATTTCGAACTCGACGAAAAGCAGCGCTCCGCCGCCTTCACCGAAGCCGGCAACGAGAAGCTCGAGAAGCTGCTCGGCGAGGCTGAGCTGCTGAAGGGCGAGTCGCTCTATGACGTCGAGAACGTCTCCATCGTGCATCACCTGCAGCAGGCCCTGAAGGCGCACAAGCTGTTCCAGCGCGACAAGGACTATATCGTCCGCAATGACGAAGTCGTCATCATCGACGAGTTCACCGGCCGCATGATGCCGGGCCGGCGCTTCTCGGAAGGCCTGCACCAGGCCCTCGAAGCCCGCGAGAAGGTCCGGATCCAGCCGGAAAACCAGACGCTCGCTTCGATCACGTTCCAGAACTACTTCCGCATGTACGGCAAGCTGGCCGGCATGACCGGCACGGCCTCGACAGAAGCCGACGAATTCGCCGACATCTACAAGCTCGAGGTCGTCGAGATCCCGACCAATGTCACCGTCAGCCGGATCGACGACGACGACGAGGTCTACCGGACCGTTCAGGAAAAGTTCAACGCCATCGCCTTGCTGATCGACGACTGCAAGCAGCGCGGCCAGCCGATCCTGGTCGGCACGACATCGATCGAAAAGTCCGAGATGCTGGCCGAGCTTCTCAAGACCCACGGCTACAAGCAGATCGACCTGTCCGATCCGGCCGCCTTTGCCGCGGCTCAAAAGAAAGAGGACGGCAAGTCCAAGGTCTTCGCGGTGCTGAATGCCCGTTATCACGAGCAGGAAGCGTTCATCGTGGCCCAGGCGGGTCTGCCTGGCGCGGTCACCATCGCAACCAACATGGCCGGTCGCGGTACCGACATCCAGCTTGGCGGCAATGCCGACATGCAGATCGAAATGGAGCTCGGCGACATGCCGGCGGGCCCCGATCGGGATGCCAGGGAAGCCGCGATCCGGGCCGAGGTCCAGAACCTCAAGCAGAAGGCGCTTGAGGCAGGCGGTCTCTACGTCATCGGCACCGAGCGTCACGAAAGCCGGCGGATCGACAACCAGTTGCGCGGCCGCTCCGGTCGTCAGGGCGATCCGGGCCACTCCAAGTTCTTCCTGTCGCTCCAGGACGACCTGATGCGCATCTTCGGCTCCGAACGCATGGACTCCATGCTGCAGAAGCTCGGTCTGGAGGAAGGTGAAGCGATCATCCACCCCTGGATCAACAAGGCACTGGAAAAGGCGCAGCAGAAGGTCGAGGCGCGCAATTTCGACATCCGCAAGAACCTTCTGAAGTTCGACGATGTCATGAACGACCAGCGCAAGGTGGTCTTCGATCAGCGCATCGAACTGATGGACAGCGACGCCATCCAGGACGCGGTTTCCGACATGCGCCACGATGTGATCGAAGGCCTTGTCAGCAGTCACATCCCCGAACGGGCCTATCCGGAGCAGTGGGACACGGAGGGCCTGCAGGAAGAGGTTCGCAAATACCTGAATCTCGACCTGCCCATCAAGGACTGGGCCGCGGAAGAAGGCATCGCCGACGAAGAGGTCAAGGAGCGCCTGCTCAAGACCGCGGACGAGGCGATGGCGCAAAAGGTCGCCAAATACTCGCCGGACATCATGCGTCAGGTGGAAAAGGCGGTCCTGCTGCAGACCCTCGACAACCTGTGGCGCGAGCATCTGGCCAACCTCGATCACCTGCGCTCGGTGGTCGGCTTCCGCGGTTATGCGCAACGCGACCCTCTGCAGGAATACAAGACGGAAGCCTTCACCCTGTTCGAATCCATGCTGGCGCAGCTCCGCCAGATGACCACCGCCCAGTTGCTGCGCGTCGAACTGGTCACCGAACAGCCCCCGCAGATGCCGGAAGAGCCGGAAATGCACGCCCATCACATCAACCCGCTCACCGGGGAAGACGAGATGGCACTTGCCGACAGCCACGTCGGCCGTTCCGGCCAGCGTGATCCGGAAAATCCTGCTACGTGGGGCAAGGTCGGCCGGAACGAAGCCTGCCCCTGCGGCTCGGGCAAGAAATACAAGCACTGCCACGGCGCTCTCGTCTGACCGCCGGACAGCATTGCGACATGAAAGGCCAGTCCTGTGATCGGGCTGGCCTTTTTCATCTTTTTACGGCAGGTTGCGCCCACTGTAATGAGCTGAGCCACACATGAACGCAACCGCCGCCTCGAGCGTCTACATCTCCCGCCGGGAAGCCGCGCGTCCCGCCGCGCCCCTGCTGAGCATCATCGTGCCGGTCTTCAACGAGGAGGAAGTCATCGACCATTTCCTCGCCGCGACCCGGCCAGTGCTGGAGCAGACCGGACTGGCCTACGAATACGTGTTCATCGACGACGGCAGCCGGGACCGGACAGCGGATATCCTGACCCGGGAACTGGCCGCGGGACTTCCGGGCCGCCTTCTGGGACTGTCGCGCAACTTCGGCAAGGAGGCCGCTCTTTCCGCCGGGCTGGAAGCGGTCAGGGGCGATATTGCCGTCATCATCGACGTCGACCTGCAGGACCCGCCGGACCTGATCCCGCAGATGCTGGACGGGTGGCGCGCGGGCTACGATGTGGTCTACGGACTTCGGGTGGCCCGCACCTCCGATACACTCATGAAGCGCTCGACCGCTGGCATGTTCTACCGGCTGTTCAACCGGCTCGCCCATATCGACATGCCCGCCAATGCCGGCGATTTCCGTCTGATCGACCGGGACGTCATCGACGCGTTGCTGCGCCTGCCGGAACGCAACCGGTTCATGAAAGGCCTGTTCGCCTGGGTCGGCTTTCCGGCCATGGCGCTGCCCTATGAACGTCCGCCGCGCAAGGCCGGCACGGGCAAGTTCAACTACTGGAAGCTCTGGAACTTCGCACTGGATGGCCTGACCGGTTTCACCACGTTGCCCCTGCGGGTCTGGTTCTACGGCGGCGCGCTGATTTCGCTCGGTGCCTTTGCCTATGCGCTCTACCTGATCCTGAGCGTCTTCCTTTCGGGCGTCGATGTGCCCGGCTATGCGTCGCTGATGGTGGCGCTGCTGTTTTTCTCCGGCGTCCAGCTTCTGTCGATCGGCATGATCGGCGAATACATCGCGCGCCTCTTCAACGAAGCCAAGCAGAGGCCGGTCTATATCCTGCAGGACGTGATCGAAAGCAGTCCATCCGCTGCAGCGGAGCCTGAAACAGGCGCCGGAACGGACCGGGCCCGCAATGCCAGGTAACGCCCGGCGCCAGACCCTGAAGACGGAAACGGCGGCCGTCGGCAAATTCGCGATTGTCGGCGCCCTGGCCACCCTGACCCATGCCCTTGTCGCGGCGGGGTTGCTGCAATCCGGGATCCTGACCGTCTTTCCGGCGAACATCTGCGGGTTTCTGACCGCCTTTGCCGTCTCGTTCAGCGGTCACTATTTCTGGAGCTTCTCACACCTGCGCCAGGACGGCACGGCCCTGAAAAGCATGACCCGCTTTCTGGTCATCGCCGTGTCGGGCTTCGCGCTCAATTCCTTCGTGCTGACCCTCTGGCTCGAACTGACACCCTGGCCGGACCTTGTGGGCCTTATGGTATCGATCGCGATCGTCCCGGCCCTTTCCTTCCTCGGTGCGCGGTTGTGGGCCTTTTCCCACCGGCCGGCCGAAACCTGACCCTGGCGAGACCCGAAATGACTCCGGCACGCGCGGCAATCTGGTATTGCGGACTGGTCTGCCTCCTCTTCGCACTTGTGCCCAGCCTGACCTTTCCGACACCGCCACTCGACGTTGTCGAGGGCTTCGCATGGGGCCGGGAACTCCAGCTCGGATACACCAAACACCCACCGATGCAGGCCTGGCTGCTGGAACTCACCTACCGCCTGACCGGCGGCGGCACGTTCGGCGGCTACTGGCTGAGCGCTTTTTGCGCCGCCGCCGGCTACCTCCTGGTCTGGCGGCTCGCCAGGCGCCTCGGGCTGTCGGACCGGCAGGCCTTCTGGGCGGTCGTGCTGACCAGTGTCACGTTCTACTTCACCCTGCCGATGCCCGAATTCAATCCCAACATCCTGCAGGTTCCGGTCTGGGCCGGCATGATGCTGCTCTTTCACAGGGCTCTGGAAAAGGGCCGCCTGAGCGACTGGATCCTGCTCGGCGCGCTCGCAGCCTTCGGGCTCTACACGAAGTATTTCGTCCTGCTGCTGATCGGCACCATCGGCCTTTACACGCTGGTATTCGCCGATGCGCGGCGCATTGTGTTCACCGCCGGACCCTGGGTCTGCGCGCTGGTCTGTGCCGGTCTGACGGTGCCGCATGTCCTGTGGCTGATCGAGACGGATTTCCTGACGCTGCACTATGCGGCCAGCCGCAGCAAGGCCGCGCAGTCGCTGTTCGACCACGCGGTCAATCCGGTGAATTTCCTGGGCGCGCAGATCGGCAACCATGCCGGCCTGTTTCTGGTCGTGCTCGCGGGGCTGGGCTGGACGACCCTGAGCCGTTTCCGCTCGTCCAGAAAACAGTCCGTCACCCGGCTTGCGCCGCTTCAGACCCGTTTCTTGCTCTGGTTCGCCTTCGTGCCGCTGGCGGTGGTCCTGCTCGCCTCCACGCTCACCGGCGGCGAGTTCGAACACATGTGGGGCACGCCGATGTTCGTGCTGTCGGGCATTGTGGCTGTCAGATATCTTGCCGTGCCGGCGATATGGGCTTTTCCCCGCAGGGCGATGGCGGCGGCTATCGCGATCCAGGCGATCTTTCTGGGCGTGCTTCTCGGTCAGGCACTGCTGGAGCCCCACTGGAAGCAGAAACAGACACGGCTCCACTATCCGGGCAGAGCCATCGCCGCGGATCTGGCCCGCATCTGGAAAACGGAAACCGGGACGGACCTTGCCTATGTCGCAGGCGATATGTGGTCCGCGGCCAACGTGACCCTGTTCGCCCCCGGGCGGCCGTCCATGTTCTACCGGCACAATCTGATGCTGAGCCCCTGGATCGACCCGCAAGACGTCCAGGACAAGGGCCTGATGATTGTCTGGCGGGGAGACCGGGAGACGCCGGAGAACGACATGAACGCACTTTATCCGGGCGCCACGCGCGACGGCTCCAGGTCGTTCCGCTACAGCACTCCGGCGGATCTGCCCGAGGTCGTCGTCAACTGGATCGTCGTTCCACCGGGCCAGGTCACCCTGCCGCATGTGAAATGACACCAACCTGCCGCCACGGGTGGAAACCGGGGTCAAAGATCTCTACCTTTGCGCCATGATCAGTATGGCGGAAATTGACGGCATCGAAGACTGGCTTATCGGCCAGGCCCTCGGCGCACCGGACATGGCGGCGATGTTCGGTGAAATGTGCGAGCGGTTGCGCCAGTGCAACGTACCGGTCGACAGGGCGATGCTCGCCTGGTCGACGCTGCACCCCCTGATCGAGGCCGAACTTGCGTTCTGGGAGAGCGGCAACGCCGTCCAGTACGAAAGGATCGCACATTCCGACGAGGAAACCGAGGACTGGCTGCAAAGCCCCGTGCGCGCTGTCCTGATCAGCGGGGAACCGATGCTGCGCCGGCGGCTGGCCGGCGCCAATGCTCCGCAGGAATTTCCGCTGCTCGAAAATCTCTCCGCCTCGGGCTACACGGATTATCTGGTCATACCGACCGCTTTCGAAATCCCGGCCATCCCGAGCGAGTTCACTTCCACCGGCATTGTCGTCAGCTGGTCGACACGCGACGACAACGGGTTTTCCGACGAGGCCCTGACGGCGATCCGGTACATTCAAAAACGGCTTGCCCTCGCCGCCCGCGCGACCATTGAAGGACAGATCAGCAAGACCATCGCCGAGACCTATCTGGGCACGATCGCCGGCAACAAGGTTCTCAGCGGTCAGATCCGGCACGGGGACGGAGAGACCATCGACGCGGTGATCTATTACAGCGACATGCGCAATTCGACGGCCATCGCCGAGTTTCTCGGACCCGACGCCTATCTGACATTTCTGAACACCTATTTCGAGGCAACCGCCGGCGCCATCCTGGACAAAGGCGGCGAAGTGCTCGACTTCATCGGCGATGCCGTCCTGGGCGTGTTCCCGATCGGCCGGCAGGGCCTTGACCAGGCCGTCAGTCAGGCCCTTTCGGCCGCGGATGAAACCCGCAGCCGGCTGCGGGCCCTCAACAGCAATCCGTCGCTGGCCCATCCCCTGAAAGCCGGCATCGCCCTCTCGGTCGGTTCGGTGATGTTCGGCAATATCGGCGTTGCCAGCAGGCTGACCTTTTCCGTGATCGGTCAGACGGTCCATGCCGCCGCCCGCATCGAAAGCCTCACCAAGTCCGTCGGAACCGATGTCCTCATGACGGAGGATGTCGCCCGGCTGGCGGCCGCCAGATCCAGACCGGTCGGCTCCTTCGAACTCAGCGGCTTCACGGACCCGCAGCCGCTTTTTTCCCTGGACGGGGCACCCCGTCCCGATAGATCCTGAAGCCCCTCATTTCAAACGCCTCAAAACAGCAGGAATCATGACAGACCAAAGCTCCGACGCTCCAATGCATCTGCCGGTCCGGGACCAGGCGTCGACAGACCCGGACTCAGGTGCCCCGATCGTGCTTCTGCACGGCTTTGGCGGTGACAAGCAGACCTGGATCAACATCCAGACGGGTCTTGCGTCCGCAAAGCGGTCGCTTGCTTTCGATCTGCCGGGTCACGGCGATGCGCTCGGCTGGCCGCGGATCGGCAACGCGGGCGTGTCGGCCAAGGCTGTGGCACGATCCCTGGAAGCCCTCGGCCTGACACGGGTACACCTGGTCGGCCATTCCATGGGCGGCGCGATCGCCGCACTGATCGCCCTGCGCGATCCGGAGCTGGTCGCCAGCATGACCTTGCTTGCTCCGGGAGGGTTCGGACCGGAAATCAACCACCGCCTGTTGCGCCGCTACGCGGCGGCCACCGATCCGGACACCATGGAAACGCTTCTGGAGCAGTTTTTCGGCTGGGAGTTCAAGCTGCCGAAATTTCTTGCAAGAACGGCCGCAGAAAGCCGGGCGCGGCCGGGTGCGGCTGCGACGCTCGAGACGATCGCCGGCGAAATCATCGACGGCTCGGTGCAAAAGACCCTGCCGCGCAACGAACTGGCGGCCCTGCCGATGCCGATCAAGGTGGTATGGGGCACCCAGGACCGCGTGCTGCCCACCCGCCAGGCGCACAAGCTGCCCGGCACCGTCGCCACCCACATCTTCGAGCGCGTCGGCCACATGGTCCATCTGGAAATCCCCCAGGAAACCATCCGGCTGATCCTGCAGAATGCGGCGGCCGACTAGGTCGAGGGTCGCACAAGAACAAGCGCCGGGGAAGCCCGCCCCTAGGCCGCCGGCAGCAGGTCGTCGCGCCAGATCTCGCCGATCACCCGGCGGGCCATCATGTGCGAGCGCGGCGAATTGATGCTGTCGACCGCGATCAGGCGCCCGGCCTGCAGATAGGCGACATAGAACTTGTGGTCGTCTGGCGAGCCGACGACCCTGGTGTCGTCATAGCCCTCCGACAGGCCGGCGATCTGCAGCTTGATGTCGTACTGGTCGGACCAGAACCAGGGCATCGGGTCGTAATCGACCTCCTGGCCGACAAGGGACTGCGCCACCGCCTTGGCCTGGTCGATCGCGTTTTGAACGCTTTCCATGCGCACCGACCGCTGGTAGCGGCCCGAATAGAACCGGGTACAATCGCCGGCGGCGTGGATATCCGGGTCGCTGGTCTGGCCGCAGCCGTCGACCAGAATGCCGTTGTCGACTTCAAGACCTGCCTCCGCGGCCAAGCGGTCATTGGGTTCGGCGCCGACCGCGACAAGCACCAGTTCCGCAGGCACGACCTCTCCGCCCGGCAGCTTCACGCCTGTGACCGCGTCTCCACCCTCCAGGGACTCGATCCCGGTGTTCAGGCGCAGATCGACGCCGTGGCTCTCGTGCAGCCGGATGAAGAAGTCGGAGACCGTCTGGCTGACGACACGCTTCATCGGCCGGTCCTGCGCTTCGAGAACCGTGACGTCCTTGCCGAGTGCCCTGGCGACGGCGGCAACTTCCAGGCCGATGTATCCGGCGCCGACGATCACGATCCGCCCGGTCGCCTGGAGCCGGTCCCGGATCAGGTCCACATCCGCAATGGATCTCAGCGTGACGACGCCGTCCTTGTCGGCCCCGTCAAGTTTGACAAGCCGGGCATGGGTGCCCGTTGCCAGAACGAGTTTGCCATAGGAAAGCGTGTCGCCGCTCTCCAGCTTCAGGCGCTTCGCGTCCCGGTCGATCGCGGCGACGCGCGTGTCTGGAATGAGGTCGATATTCTGGGTGGTGTAGAAGGCGGGCGGGCGCAGCCAGAGACCCTCCGCGCCGATCTCGCCGGCAAGGAACTTCTTGGACAGCGGCGGCCGCTGGTAGGGCGGATGAGGTTCGTCGCCGATGAGACGCAGAGGACCTTCGAACCCGCCCTGCCGCAGGGAGTGGGCAACCTGTGCGCCTGCCTGGCCCGCACCGATGATGACGATGTCTTCCTGCATTCCGTCCGCCTTCTTAACACTCGGCCGTTCGGCCTTTTTTCCCTCCCGCATGGCTAACACGAAGGACAGCCGTCCGCCAGAAGGGCGAAACGCCGCGTCGAAACCGGCGCAGCGTTTTCCGGACCCCAAAACCCCCGTCGGTGACCTCAGGCGTTGCGCACCCCTTGCAGGAATCCGGCGACCTCCTCGCGGATCAGCGTGCCTTGCCGCCCGAGCGAGCCCGCGAGCTGTTCCACTTCCGAGCCGTTCGAGCGCGCCAGTTCGGCGGCCGCTCCGACAGCTTCCATGCGAGCGACCCCGATCCCGGACCGCTCCGATGCGTTGGAGACATTGCGGGAAATCGCCTGAACCGCCTCGTCCTGCTGCTCCACCGCCTGGGCCACAGTCGATGCCAGCCCTTCCATGTCGGCAATGATCCGGTTGACATCCTCGATGGCCCGGACCGCCTGTCCGGACGATCCCTGGATCGCCTCGATCTGGGTGGCAATGTCTCCCGTTGCCCGCGAGGTCTGTTCGGCGAGTTGTTTCACTTCGGCGGCGACCACCGCGAAACCCTTGCCGGCTTCGCCGGCCCGGGCCGCCTCGATGGTCGCATTGAGCGCCAACAGGTTGGTCTGGTTGGCAATATCCCGGATCAGGCCCATGACCTCTCCGATCCGGTCTGCTGCCCTGGACAGGTCTTCCATGGTGGTCACCGTCGATGCCGCGCTCCTGACCGCCTGCTGGGCCACTTCGGTCGACTTGTTCGCCTGGCCCGCGATTTCGGCAATGGACGCCGCGAGCTCTTCCGCCGAGTGAGCGGCTGACGTGACGTTGTCGGCGGCGGCACGCACCGCGCCGATCGCTTCCCCCGACTGGGTGGCGACGTCGTCGGCGGACTGCTCCATGGAATGCGAGGTCTGGCACAGCTCGTCATTGGCCCGGTCCAGACTGTCGAGCGCTCCGGAAACCGTGCCCTCGAACGCGCCAATCAGCGCATCGAGACGTGCGACCCGGTCTGCGCGGTCCTGATTTTCGCGATCCTGCGCCAGGGCAAGCTCCGCACGCTCGACCGCGTTGTCGCGGAACACCTGTACCGCCCGGGCCATGGAGGCCAGTTCCGCGCTGCCGCCGGTCTCCGGCAGGTCCAGATCCGTGTGCCCGCCCGCCAGCGCCTCCATGGCCACCTGCAGACGGGCCAGGGGACGGGCGACCGACCGCCCGATGAGCAGGGCGATCGCGGGCAGGAGGATCAGCAGGACCAGAATAGTACCGCCGATCGCGACGGCGGCGATCGAGCGCGCCGCGGCCAGTTGCGCGGTCGCCTCCTGTTTCAGGGTGTCCGCTGCCGCATTCAGGGAAGCGATGCGGGGCGGCACCAGATCGAATAGCGCTTCAAGCGATTGCGCGGTCTGCGCCTTTTCGCCATTGGCCGCCGTATAGCCGTCAAACGCGGCCTTGTAGCTGGCCATATCGCCGGCAAGCTTCTCCTTGATGGCGTCGGAGATATAGACCTTTTTCAGGAGCTTCTCGAATGCGGCGAACTCGGCCTCGAACACCTCCAGCGCCTGCGTGCCGGCATTGCGCGTGAATTCCTTTTCGGCCAGCTGGACACTCAGGATGGCACGGGCGAGCTTTTCAAAGTCGGGACCGCCGCCGAATTTCATTTCCTCCGCGAGACGGTCCTTGACCGCCCCGGCAAATCCGTCGAGACCGGCCAGGTATCCTTGCGAGCCGTCATAGCCGATCTTCTGCTGAATGACGTCCAGCGCGCGGAAGGCCTCCATGGCCTCGGCAAGCACGGCACCGACGTCGGCCACCTCGGCTTCATGGTCGGCAGCGGCCGGATTTTCGGCTATCTCCACCAGGATCGCATTCGCCCGCGCCATCGCCTCGGAAAAGACAGCAAGGCTTGTTGCGGAAGGCGCGCTGATATAGTGCTTTTCCTGCGTCCTCAGTCCGACCGCCGCTTCCGAGAGCTTGCCGACCTGTTCCGTCAGCAGAGAACTGCCTCCCATGCGCGCGAAAGCGGTGTCCACTTCTTTCTGGCTCCAGAAGAAGACCGCGCCTATTGCCAGAAGTCCCACAATGGTGAAAAGACTGAGCGAGAGAATTCGCGCCCTGACCGGCAATCCGGACAGGAAGCGAAAAGAAGATTGAGTTCTGAAGGTCACCAGCGTATGCCCCATATCAGCCGTGTGTTGACCCTAAGACTTGGTCGAAATCACCAATTTCCTGTTAATATCAGGTAGTTATTCCGCTCGTAAAACGCCTAAATTTTCGGCGATTCTCCTCCTTTTGAGGCAACTTTTGAAACTCCTTGCCAAATTCGCTCCGGTGATCTTCGTCCTGCTATGGTCCACCGGATTTGTCGGGTCGAAACTCGGCGCGCCCTACATCGATCCGATGGTCTTTCTGACCGTACGGTTTGCCGCTGTCCTGCCCGTGCTGATGCTGCTGGCCCTGGTGCTGGCGAAGTCCTGGCCGACCACAATTCCCGCCATCCTGCACTGTGTCGTCACCGGCATACTGGTGCACGGCATTTATCTCGGCGGCGTGTTCTGGGCCATCAAGCAGGGCATGCCGGCAGGCGCGTCGTCGATCATCGTCGGGCTGCAGCCGGTCCTGACAGCGCTGATGGCGGTTGCCCTCCTGAGCGAGACCATCTCCTGGAAGCACTGGCTTTCAATGGCGATCGGCGCTCTCGGGCTCGCCCTTGTGCTCGGTCCGGGGTTCGATCTGGGCGGCAGCGGCATCACCGTGACCACCGTCGGCATGGTGCTGGTCGCCGTCATCGCCATCAGTGCGGGCACGGTCTACCAGAAACGCTTCGTGCAGCGCACGGACCTGCTGACCGCCACGGTCTGGCAATATGTCGGCGCCCTGGTCGTCACCGCGCCGCTCAGCCTGACCGAGAGCTGGCAGATCACCTGGTCCGGTGAATTGATCTTCGCGATGACCTGGCTGGTTCTCGTGCTGTCCGTGGGCGCTGTTCTGCTGCTGATGCTGCTGATCCGCGAAGGCGCCGTGTCGAAGGTTGCCAGCCTGTTCTACCTGGTTCCGGTGGCCACGGCCGTGGAAAGCTATTTCCTGTTCGGCGAAACCCTGACCGCCGTCCAGATCGCGGGCATGGTGCTGGTGATCAGTGCCGTACTGACCATCCGCAAGACCGGCTGAATGCGGCGCCTTGCGGCCCGACCCTGCAAACCAGGTCAGACGTCCGGTTCCGGCTTCACGGGCAGGCGGCTGACGCGGCGCTGCCAGTAGAGCCGCTGACGGGAAATCGCGGCGTTGAGTTCACCGCCGAGGATGAACACCAGCGCGCAGATGTAAAGGAAGATCATCGCGGTCATGATCCCGGCCAGCCCGCCATAGGTGGAGACATAATTGGCGAAGCTGGCCAGATAGGCGCCAAAGGTGCTGCCGGCGAAAATCCACATGACCAGGGTTGCCAGCACGCCCGGCCACAGGTCTCGGAAGGAACGGTCGCCGGACGGCAACAGCCAGTGCGTGATGAACAGTCCGATGATCAGCAGCGACCCGGCCAGCGAGAAACGGGCAACATTGATGGACAGCAGGAACGTTTCGACCTGGGGCACATACACCTTGAGCGTTTCGAGTGCCAACGGCGCCAGGACGACAAGGAACGTGTAGGCCAGCAAGATGCCGGCGCCCAGGAGGACCAGCCCCAGGGATTGCAGGCGCAGGAGAATGAACGAACGGGTTTCCTGCTGCCGGTACGCCCGGTTCAGGGCCGTGCGCAGCGCCTCGACGCCATTGGAGGAAAACCAGAGAGCCGCGACCGCACCGAAGGTCAGCAGGTCTCCGCGCCTCACGGTCAGAACGTTGTGGATCTCGCGGACCACCGGCGAGGCAACGCTTTGCGGCCAGGCCTCGAACAACAGACCGGAAACAGTGTCGGCTGCGCCGGTCATTCCCAGAAACGCGGCCAGGGACGCGATGAAGATCAACAGGGGAAAAACCGCCAGGAGGCCGGACAGGGCGACGTGACTGGCCATGGCAAAGCCGTCGTCGCGGGTGAAATGGCCGATTGCGTCCTTCAGGACCGCGTAAATGACCAGAACTGTCTGTCGGGCGCTCATGATCCTGATCTGGCCCGGAGCCAGGGGCTCCGTCAAGACCGGCTTCCAAAAAGCCTCTCAGCCAAAAGGTCTATAAATTCATCCTCGACAAATGCGGGTGTGCAACGCAACATAGCTTCAACAAAAAGCGCTGCTGCGCAACAAATGAAAACGGAGATCATCATGTCCACCGCAGCCCTGCCCGCAGCAGAATCACCTGCCCGTCCGCCTGTCGATCTTCAGGAACGCACGGCAGCCGCCGTTGTGGCGCTTGACCGGCTGCTTGATCTGGCGGCGCGGCGGGTGCGCGATCTGGTGATCAGGGACGGCCGCATCTCCGCCGCGCGGATGGAGGAAGAACAGCGGGCAACCCATGGTCTGGCCTGGCTGGCGACGTATGTCGAGGCGCTGCGCCAGCTGGATGCCTATGCCCGCCGCCTTGCGTCCGAAGGCCGCTATGGCCCTCTGGAGGACGGGATCGTTCAACTGGGCTTCGCCGAATATCTGGCGCAGATCTTCGGCGGCATTCCGATGAACCAGGGCGAATTCGTTCGCCTGGCGGACCTGGGCATCACCCGGGAGGAGGCAAACGCGAGCCTCACACCCGAAATCGCGTCCCTGATCGAAACCGGCAACACCCCGGGCATCCGCGACGGCATCACCGGCCTGATCCGCGACCAGGCCGGCCATTCGACGTTCGGTGACCCGGGCCTCGACGATACCATGGAGCAGATCCGCAACGAGATGCGGCGTTTCGCGGAAGACACCGTCGTGCCACACGCCCACGAATGGCATCTGAAAAATGACTATATCCCGATGGACGTGGTCACCCAGATGTCGGAGCTCGGCGTCTTCGGCCTCACCATTCCGGAAGAATTCGGCGGCCTCGGTCTCGGCAAGGAAGCCATGTGCGTGGTCTCCGAGGAACTGTCTCGCGCCTATATCGGCGTCGGCTCGCTTGGCACCCGCTCCGAAATCGCCGCCGAACTGATCCTGTGCGGCGGCACCGAGGAGCAGAAACAGCATTGGCTGCCGAAAATCGCTTCCGGCGAAATCCTGCCGACTGCCGTTTTCACCGAACCCAACACAGGTTCCGATCTCGCTTCGCTGAAAACCCGCGCGGTGAAGGACGGCGATGTCTGGAAGGTCTCGGGCAACAAGACCTGGATCACCCACCCGGTGCGCGCGGATATCATGACCCTTCTGGTCCGCACCAATCCGGAAGAGCCGGGCTACAAGGGCCTGTCCATGTTCATCGCGGAAAAGCCCCGCGGCACGGACGCGGATCCGTTCCCGGCCGAGGGCATGAGCGGTGGCGAGATCGAGGTGCTCGGCTACCGCGGCATGAAGGAATACGAGATTGCCTTCGACGGCTTTGAGGTCAAGGGCGGCAACCTGCTCGGCCAGGTCGAGGGCGAAGGTTTCAAGCAGCTGATGCAGACCTTTGAAGGTGCGCGCATCCAGACCGCAGCCCGCGCTCTCGGTGTCGCCCAGTCCGCGCTCGATCTCGGCCTCAGATATGCCGGGGAACGGGTCCAGTTCGGCAGGGAACTGGTCAACTTTCCGCGCGTCTCCGACAAGCTGGCCCTGATGACCGCCGAACTGATGATCGCCCGGCAGCTCACCTATTTTTCCTCGTGGCAGAAAGACAGCGGCAAGCGCTGCGACCTGGAAGCCGGCATGGCCAAGCTGCTCGGTGCCCGGGTCGCCTGGACCGCGGCCGACAACGCCCTCCAGATCCATGGCGGCAACGGCTTTGCCCTTGAATACGAGATCTCCCGCGTGTTGTGCGATGCCCGCATTCTGAACATCTTTGAAGGCGCGGCCGAAATCCAGGCGCAGGTCATCGCACGGCGGCTGCTGGAAACGCGCGGCAATTCCTGACGTCCTGCCGCCAGGCGTGCAGGCGGCCTGTCAGGCGCGGCCGCCGTCCCCCCGGGCCGCGCGGCGCCTCGTAATCCGGCGTTCGAGTGCGCCCACCAGAGCGAGGACGGTCACCACCAGTGCCGTGGCCACGCAGGCGATGCCGATCTGGCCGACGCCGCAGGCGGTCCCGATAGCCCCGGCCAGCCACATGGACGCCCCGGTGGTCACATTTCGCACCCGGTCTCCCTGAGAAAAGATCAGGCCGGCGGAAAGGAACGCGACCCCGGCGGTGACGGCTTCCACAAGCCGCAGCGGATCGACATTGACGTTGGATGCCCCCTCGAAGGGCAGCTCGGCCAGTTCCTGGCTGACCAGGAGAAACAGGCAGGACGCGAACGCGATCAGCATGTGCGTGCGCAGCCCCGCATCCTTGCCGCGCCCTTCCCGTTCGAACCCGATGACACCGCCAAGCAGGATCGCGGCGATCATGCGCAGTGCCATGATCTCCGCTGGAAAAGCTGCAAAGTCGAAATTGAACTCTGCGGCGATCCGCTCGGACATGATTTTCGCGCCTTCCGCTGTAAACTGACCTGACCCGAAAACGCACGGTACTGAAAAACGGTTCCGTTTCCGTCATTGCATCTTTTCGGAACGGATCGGATTTCAGGCCGTTTACCGCTGACAATTCCGACAGGAGGACCAGATGAGTTCATCAATCCGCTTGAAGCATGATGGCTGGATCGTTGTGGCCGACGGCGCAAAGGCACTTTTTCTGCGCAATGAAGGCGACGAAAAATTCCCCAACCTGGAGATCTTCAAGAAGAAGGAACAGGACAACCCGGCCACGCACGATCAGGGCACGGATCGTCCGGGTCGCCTCAGCGACGGCCCCGGCGCCCATCGAAGCGCGGTCGCCGAAACCGACTGGCATTCCCTGGCCGAGGATCGGTTCGCGTCGGAACTGTCGGACATTCTCTACAAGCGCGCCCACAAGGGGGATTTCAGCCAGCTCGTGCTGGTCGCCGCGCCATCGGTACTGGGGGAGATCCGCAAAAACCTGCACAAGGAGGTCGCCTCGAAGGTGATCGCAGAGATCGATAAGGATCTCACCAATCACGAGATCGGCGATATCGAGACGATCGTCTTCGAAAAAAGTTGATGCCCGTTTCGACAGCAGCCGGCCGAAGGTGCCTTCCATGACCCGTACCAGTCAGGAGAGCGTTGCGCTCACCGACCTGATCGACAGGACCGTCGACGTGGCGCGGCAGGACACCTTGCGGCTCGGCCGCGTCGTCGACACGTTCGAACAGACCGGTTTCGCCGCGCTGATCATGATCCCCGCGGCCGCGGTGGTAACACCGCTCAGCGGCATTCCCCTGTTTTCCAGCCTGTGCGGCCTGACAATTGCCCTGTTCTCGGTCCAGTGGCTGATCGGCAGGGACCAGGTCTGGCTGCCGCAGTGGCTCGGCCGACGCAGCCTGGCCGGGTCGAAGGTGCGCGAGGCAATGGCAAGGTTGCGTCCGGCAGCCGCCTGGCTCGACGGTCATTCGCACACCCGCGTGCGCTTCCTGTTCCACCGGCCGTTCCAGTTCCTGCTGCCTCTGTCCTGCGCGCTGTTCGGCGCCTTCATGCCACTGCTCGAACTGGTCCCGTTCTCCTCGTCGCTGCTCGGCGGAGCCGTCTGCCTGATCGCCTTCTCGCGGATGACCCGCGACGGTCTCTACGCGCTCATCGCGATCTTGCCCGTGGGCGCGGCTGTCTGGGCTTTGTACGCTCTGGTTCTCAGTGGCTGAACCGGGTTCCCGCGCGGGCACACGCTTGAGGCAGCCTCCCTTTCCGCGTTGGAACAAAGCCGCGCGCCGGGCGTTTACGAAGGTGCTCTGCGAAAGCGGCAGGCACCGTCAACACGCGACACCGCGAGGTTCAGATGATGACCCAGCAAGGATTTCACGAAGACGCTCACCGGCAGGACATCCGCCTGGAAGAGCGGATCCGAAGGCAGGAAGACCGCAACTGGAAGGGCCTTGCCATCGGCTTCGGCCTGAGCGGCGCGATCCTGGCACTGCTCGTGCTTACATTCATGCTCACCTACTAGATCGGCGGGCGTCGCGCCGGAAACCACATGATGCGGACGACAGACCGTTTCGACCAACAGGGAGACATCCGATGACCAGCCCGGTCAATGACCAGATCGCCAAAATTCTGAGTGACAGGAGCCGCAGCCGGGAAGACCGGGTCGCCGAACTTCTGAAGATGCGCGAGGACGCCCGCGCCCTGGAACGCGCCGCCACGGAAAGCCCGATGGGCAACGACCGGGCGGGCACGTCGGGGTTGCTGGAAGTCGACCGGGCCCTGGAACGGCTCGGGCACACTGAGCTGGCCGAAGCCGACGAGAACAGCCCGGCAACGCTTTGAAAAAGCGCTGACCGCAAGGGCTTCCTTCAGGTATCGGACGGACGCCCCGGGGGCGGCCGGGTCCTGCCTGGTCGCAGCGGGTTATTGAACAGGCCGGTTGCAGGACCTATTTTCCGGAAGCAGGAAAACGACAGGCGCAGGACCATGACCACGACCTTTGAAGACTTGGGCTTCGACCCCGAAATCCTCGGCCCGGAAGACGAGCAGAAAAAGTCCATACGGGAAAAGCTGCTTGCCACCGCCCGCAAGGCGGCCCGGCAGGTGCCGTTCATGGAGGACGTCGTCGCGGGCTACTACTGCGCGCTCGACCCGGCGACCCCGGTCAAGGTACGCGCGACACTGCTGGCGTCCCTTGCCTATTTCGTGATGCCGCTCGACACCATCCCGGATTTTATCCTCGGAGTGGGTTTCGGGGACGACGCCGCGGTGCTGATGGCCGCATTCGCGTTGATCCGCCGGCACATGCGCGACGATCACTACCACGCTGCACGCGAGGCGTTGAAGGACGGCGACCTCTGATACCATCCGCATTTGATAGGAACCCATTTGACCGCATTTGGAGGGTGTTCGGCAAGGAGCGCGTTGCAGGGCGATGTGGATATCGGCCAAGACGCGCGACGCGGCAGAACACCCTCCAAATGCGGCCTTCGGTGGCTTGTTCCGGCTTGCCGAACAGCGTTGCGCTGCTTGAACGGTCAACCAGACCGTCCTGCGCAGCGCGCCTCGTCGGCCAATTGGGACAATGCCATCAAATGGGTTCCTATCAAATGCGGATGGTATGAGACCTCCCCGGGTCCCGGCTTGCTGACAGGTTCTCAGTTGGTCCTTCCGGACAAGTGCAGCGACGCTGCGCGCTGATCCGGAACCCGGCATGTCAGCGCGAGCGAAGGCGAGCACCAGAGCAAACCAAGCATCTGAAATCATTATTAAAGACGCGCCTGAGGCGCGAAGTAACCGCGGGATCCCGGCTCTGGCCATGCAGTTGCGCTGCAGACCGGCCGGAATGACCCGGTGAGTTTGTCAGCAGTCTGAGACCTCCCCAGGTCCGGTTTCCCGGCGGACACGCAGCTCAGTCCCGCCGCGACGCGCCACCATCTTTAGCGGATCGGTCGTTCGTGGTCGGCAAGGATGTCCTCCCGGATCTGCCGTGCCATAGGCCGGAGGTACGCCCGGCAACGCCCCAATAGACGGCACCGGCGATGAAACCGGCCGCCAGGGCAATCGCACTGCCGGGACGGACGCTTCCCGGTTCCGCTTCGGCACCAAGGCTCCATACGGCAAACGCAAGCGCCCCGGCCGCCCCCACATGGAAGATCAGCCCGCGCAGTCGCACCGCCTCGGCAACCGCAATCAACAGGCCGGCCGGCACCAGCGCCGTTGCACCGACAACACTCGCCCCGACCAGGCCGGTGCCGATCATGGTTGCGAAAGCCACCGGATCGTCTTCCGGATGACCGGCTCGAAAGAACCCCCAGGCCAGGAACAGGCCGCTGGCCAGAACGGCGAGAATGAAGCCGGTCACCACCTTGAGAAGCTGATAGATGAATTTTCCACCGTCCAAATCCCGGATCCTTCTTGATCGGAGTGTTTCGGCTTCTTACTTGATCCTCCACTGGCCGGATTGCAACCCGGATGGCCGGTGCGCACTGGTCGGCCGTCCCGAACCGGCCGCAGGAGACAGGGACCCGAGATAAGCGCCCGAGACTGGAGCCCGAGACTGTCCCCCCGAGAAAGCCGACCTCGCAAAAACATTGCCCGGCAGACTCTGATGCACCGAATTCGGTTGACTTTTGGCCAGTTTCGCAGGAGCTTAGGGGATGGCGTCAGGCCACGCATGCTTAATCCCCTTGGTACAGATGTTCCGAGGCTTTTCGCGCATGATTAAAGCCAGTTCCTGACATCACGTTGAAACGATAGAGGAGATTGCGACCATTCGCCGTCCGTTCCGCGCCCCGCCTCCTACAAAGGAAGGCCCGCGCACAAACCAAGAAATTCGCGTACGCGAAGTCCAGTTGATCGATCACGAAGGCGCCAACCGCGGCGTCATACTGACAGAAGAGGCGATGGGCATCGCCATGGATGCAGGGCTTGATCTCGTCGAGATTCAGCCGAATGCCAATCCGCCCGTCTGCAAGATCCTGGACTATGGCCGCTACAAGTATCAGGCCCAGAAGAAAGCCGCAGAGACCCGCAAGAAGCAGAAGACCGTCGAGATCAAGGAGATCAAGATGCGTCCGAACATCGACACCCATGACTATGAGGTGAAGATGAAGAACATGCTGCGTTTCTTCAATGACGGCGACAAGGTGAAGGTCACACTCCGTTTCCGGGGACGCGAAATGGCGCACCAGGACCTGGGCATGAAGCTGCTCAACAAGGTCCGTGAGGAAACCAACGAGATCGCCAAGGTCGAATCCAATCCCAAGCTGGAAGGCCGCCAGATGGTGATGGTACTGGCACCCATCAAATAGGCTGCCGCATCCCGCTGCTGAATTTCAAGACCCCGCTCCGGCGGGGTTTTTTTGTTGCCGCTTGCCCTCAGAACCATCGAGGCGACGCGGCAGGTCGCAGTTTCACCATATGGTTTCAGTGATTGTAAACGGCTCCAGGGTATCGTAACGGCAGTTTCCGCGCACCGCCGCGGAACATCCTGTTTCCGGAGGTCCGCAGCCGATGATCAAAGCACTCTATGTCGATGACGACGAGGATATCGCCTCGATCGTGGAACTGTGTCTCGACCTTGACGATGCCTTCGAGGCAAGATGCCTCAATTCGGGCAAGGACGCGCTCGTGGAAGCCGTGGAGTGGAAGCCGGACGTGATCCTGCTCGACTACATGATGCCCGACATGGATGGTCCCACCACCTTCACTCACCTGAAGAAAACCGGCGCGACGCGGGATATCCCGGTCGTCTTCGTCACGGCAAAATCGATGCAGGAAGATGTGGACCTGCTGTTGGAGCTCGGTGCGATCGGCGTGATCTCGAAACCCTTCGATCCGATCAGCCTTGCCTCCGACATCAGGAACTTGCTGCAGGGCTGACCGGCACGCTCGGGCCGGACCGGGTTTGATCGGCCTGCCGGGCGGCCTTGATCTCGTCAACGATCTTCGCGAATCTCGACGCGAATTCACTGGGCCGGGTCTTCGACTTGATCAGCGTCTCATCCACATGGAGGTGCTGAACATTTTCATCGGTCGCAGTGACGACGACAATCTTTGTCTGGTCCGGATCGGGAATACTGCGGATCAGGTCCAGTCCCTCGCCATCCCGGATGATCCGGTCGATGATAACGATGTCAAACCGGTATTTGTCCAGCAGATCCCTTGCCTCGGCGAGCGTTCGGGCTTGAAGAAGTTCGAGTTCACCATCCATGCCGCTCTGCAGGATGATATGAAAATCGCGATCGTCTTCCAGATGCAGACCGAGCAAGCCGCCAGGATCTCGCACCTCTTCCGGCTCGGTCACGGCAACCGGCTGCATCTCGTACAATGGGAATTCGATCCAGAAGATTGTTCCGGCGCCTTCCTGACTTTTGAAGCCGATCTTGCCCCGCATGCCTTCCACCAGGCTCCTGGTGATATTCAGCCCGAGGCCCGAGCCGCCCTTGCGCCGGGAGGCGCTTCCGTCGGCTTGCGAGAACGGCTCGAAGATGCGGGTCCGGAAGGATTCCGGTATGCCGCTGCCCCTGTCCTCGACTTCAATGCGCACATGATCACCCGCGACCAGCGTCCGCAATGTCACCATGCCCTGTTTTTCAGAGTATTTTACCGCGTTCGAGATCAGGTTGCCGAGCACCTGCTGAAACTTGCCCGTATCCAGGGAAATCGTGATCGCATCTGGGCTCAGATCCATGCTGAGCGAGACGTTCGCATCGACGGCATACCCCTGGGTCAACTCCACGGCTTTCTCGACTTCTCCGTTCAGATCGATGGCTTCGAAAAAGAACTGTGTCTTCCTTGCATGCAGTTTTTCGAAGTCCAGGATATCGTTGACCAGGAGGATCAGGCGCTCGGTGTTGTTCCGGGCCATCGCCAGCAGATTGTGAACCTTTGGCGGCAGTCCCTCTGATGCCAGCGTATCGATCAGCGTCAACGACCCTCTGATCGAGGTCAGGGGCGTGCGCAGTTCATGACTGACTGTCGAGACGAACTCCTTGCGCAGGCGGTCGATCTCCTTGCGCTGGCTGATATCGCGGATCACGCCGCTGAACTTGGTTTCCCCGTCAACGGTGACGGCATTGATGGCAAGCTCGATCGGAAACACCCGGCCCGACCGGTCGACGGCCTCGAGTTCCCGGGTGATATCGAGCACCTTGCCGCCTTTGCCATTCCTGTATCGCTGCAGATAGCTCGCATGGTTCACGGCGACCTCGCGCCGCATCAGGATCGTGACGTTCTTGCCTATGATTTCAGACGCGGGATAGCCGAACATCCTTTCACAGCTCGGGTTGAACTGCTCGATCCGGCCATGCGCGTCGATCAGGATGAGGCCGTCGACGACGTTGTTGACGATGGCGGAGGCCCGGGCCTGGCTCTCGATAAGCTTGGTGTTCCGGTTCCGGATGACTATGGCCAGTTCACCGATCTCGTCTTTCCGCGTCACCGGCAGATAATCCAGCCTGTCGTCGGGACTTGAATAGCGCACCGCGTTGGAAAGATCGGACAGCGGCTGCATCATCGAGCGCGTGACGATGACAACAAAACCCGTGCTCACCAGTATCACCAGGAAACCGGCCAGCAGGAACTCATTTCGGGTCTGTGTGGCGGTTCCGTACCATTCGTGTATCGGAATCTCGACAACAACACCGAGATTGGCGGACGCCTGGGCGTGTTCATCCGCGTCGCGAACGAAATAGCCGACCTTGTCCTCGGTGAAGAACAGCCCCTCTCCATCCTTGAACGACTGGACCCGCCGCACGATATCCGGCAGGGGCCGCGTCAGGGCGTCATGGATTTCCAGCCGGTGTGCGAACTGGTCATCATCCGCATCATGTTGCATGTAGTCGCCGGCACCATTGATCACGAAGGTGTTCCGCTGAGGCTTGATTTCCAGGAAGGCGGATTGAAGCATGTCCTCGTAATTGATGTTGATCGCCAGAAAGCCGTATCGCTCCCCGTCCGGACCGTCGATGGGGAACATGCCGCGCAACGCCGGTATCCCGGCGCCGTCTTCGCGTCCGTATTCACGATTGTAGCTCACGTCGGAGAAAACCACGGCTCCGGACGGCGCCTCTCTCACCTGCTTGAAATATGGCTCCTGATACTTCTCCTGCAGGGCCTTCCCGATGAGGGTCTCAAGACCCGCAGATGTGCGATCAACTCGCACAAGTTCGCGGCCACGCGCCCCGACGCCGATGTACCGGAACTGGAAGTATTCCGGACGGCCTCTGAGAACCGCCTGAAAAATCGTAGCCATCCGGCTGCGCCAGAGCGCTTCCGACGAGCCGTCCAGCGGATCAATGCCGCCGTTTTGCAAGCTTCGGATCAACCCCTGGACCGGCGGTGTCTCGGCGACTGTCATCAGGTCGTTGGCGATCTGATGGTAGTCAAGGCTGAAGCGCTGCGACAGCAGGCGCGCTTCGGCGGCCAGTTTGACTTCGGCGAGCTGGAGAGTCTCCGACCGTATCCGTGAATAGGACAGCGCGCCGATCGCCAGTGTGGACAGGGCGACGCAAAAGGCCGTCAGGATCATGATCCTCTTCTTGAGGCTCCCCGTCAGATTCAGGTCACCGAATTTCGCGATGTATCTTCTGAAAGAGGTCGTCCCGTCCTGTGACATGATGCGTCCCTGTCGCTTGATCCCCGGTTTAGAATTCGCTCCGACAACCGGGCAGATATGTGCGTATGCAATTGCGGCCACCGGCCTTGGCCTCGTAGAGCGCTGTATCCGCCAGCGCCAGCAGCGCTTCACCGCCACGTTCGTCTTTCGACCCGGCCAGGCCGCAGCTGAAGGTCACGTGAAAGACCTGATCGCTCGCAAGGAACTCGATCCGTTCGAATTCCTGCCGGATGCGGTCCATCGTGGCCTCCGCCTGTTCCGTATTCGCATCCAGCAGAATGACCGCGAACTCCTCACCGCCATAGCGGCCGATGACATCGACGTTTCGCAGGGAACTCTTGAGCAGGGTTGCGAAGGTCTGGATGACCGTGTCCCCCACCTGGTGGCCGTAGGTATCGTTGATCGACTTGAAGTGATCGAGGTCCAGAAGGGCGACGGTGAATTCCGACTGCGCACGTGCGCTGCGGTTGAGTTCCGTGGTCAGGGCTTCCTTGAAGCTGACGTGATTGCTCAGACCGGTCAGCCCGTCCCGCGCCATGATCTGGCGCAGTTCGACCGCCCTCGCGGCCCGCATGCGCACCATCTTCACCAGGTAGCCGATATCGACGGGTTTCCTGATGAAATCGTCGCCCCCTATTTCCCGGGCTTCTTCCTGAACCTCCTTCCGGCTGACCGAGGACAGGAACAGGATCGGCAGCGACGTGAACTGCGGGTCGAGCCGGATGGCCCGGGCAACATCGAGCCCGCTGGCCTGCGGCATGTCGATATCCATGATCACCAGATCCGGCCGGAATTCCGCGATCGCCTTTTCCGCCAGCAGCGGGTTGGTAATCACGGCAACTCTCACGGAGCATTCCTCGAGCGCCATCGCATAGACTGATGCCGTCAGTTCGTCATCGTCCACGATCAGGACGCGGGCCTCCGGCATATCCGACTTGCGGGTCTCCTCAAGACTGGCAAAGACCTCGACCGCGTTGAGCGGCCTGGACAAAAGACCCTGCGCCCCCTGATGGACCGCCTGGATCTTGAACGAGAAATCCCGTTTGTTGGTGGTCAGGAGAACCTTGCAGATCTTGCTGAGTGACGCGCAGATCTCCAGCTCCGGATCGCAGTCCGGATTGATCAGGGCCACCCTGCAACCCTTTGCGCTGCTGGTGTCCAGGAGCGGCACGACATTGAACCCCAACCCGCCGAGCAGCAGGCTGGTCTGGTCAAACCCCTCCGGCTTGTCGAGAACGACAACCGACCTCATCGGGGTGACAGCCTGCTCGGGTTGCGGCCTCCTGCCAGGCCTTTGACAGATTGTTTCCCGGGCGCGCATATCGGCTCCTGTTCGGGGGCTCATCAGGACGGAAATCCATTCCAGTCGGGAGACCCCAGACCCTTTGAAAGGGTCAGCTCGATCCGCTCGGCCAGTTCGTTCACTGCCCGAACGATTGCGCTCACGTCTGCACCGGCGTCGACGAGTCCTTCGACCTTCCCGGCCGGTTCAGCCAGGTCCTCGCATCCGAACATCCGGGCACTCCCGACAATGCGATGGGCGATGAAGCGGACAGCGTCGAAATCCGGACCGCCAGCCCGGCCAGCTGCCGTGTCTCCATTCGCGATCAGCTCGGCCCTGTCATGATCGAGACGCTTTTCGAATGCTGTGAAAAGTTGTGCAGCTCTCGCCTGGACCGCTTCAGTCATGACATTCCTCACTCACTATTACATGTGTGATGTCACGATTAAGTTGTTAATATACTTTTATTGCAATAATTCATTGTAAAAAGTGCTTAATACGAGAAATTTCTGAGTTTAAACTAAGAAATTATGCCGATACTGCGCTCATAAAGTGCAAAATTCCTCTAGGCAATTTTTTGCAGCATATGGAAAAGTACGTATTTTTTTCCGCGAAATTTCTGAGTCAAATGCCTAAAAATTGCAGAAAAAAGTATGTTTCTCTACGTAATTTCGTCGATTAATCTCTCTGTTTGCTGGTTCAACGCCGAATCGCACCTGCTTCGGACTGTCAAACCCGGACACGGAACGCGCCGGCACCACGAGCACGCTATTCCGCGCGCACCGCCTTCGCATACCGCGCGGGCGCCTGGCCGACATGACGGGTGAAGGCTGTGCTGAACGCACTGGATGACCCGTAACCGATCCTGTCTGACACGTCCGCGATGCTGTGCCTGCCCGCGCGCAACAGGTGCTTTGCAAGTGACATTCGCCAGTTCATCAGATAGCCCATTGGCGGAATTCCGACGATCCGGGTGAATCGCGTGAAGAAGGCGGAGCGGGAAAGTCCCCCCAGGACGGCCAGTTCGGGCACCGTCCAGGCACGGTCCGGAGTTGCATGCATGGTTCGCAAGACGGGACCGACACGCGCGTCGGCCAGGCCGCGCAACAGCCCGGAGGGCGCATCCGTGTGTTCGGAACAGCGAAACGCCTCGATCAGGAGAACCTGCAGGAGGTGTTCCACCACAACCTCCCGCGCCGGGCGATCCGCGCGCGCTTCGTCACGAACCAGGGCGGCCAGCGTGGCGAGACGGCCTTCGCCGCGCACAACGACCAGATCGGGCAGCAGCGAAACCAGAAGCTCCGCGTCCGGGCTCGCGAAACTGCAATGTCCGACAAGTTGCTGGACCTCCGCCGGACCGTCCTGCCCTCCGATGCGGAAAATTCCATCCTCGCACGCAACAGGGTGGCTGACCAGCCCGGGCGGCGGGGGCGGATCAAGGCTGGAGACCGTGAACGCGGCCACCGCCGGTATCAGCACGAAATCACCGGCGCTCAATTCCATCGCCGGCTTGCCGTCGATCTCCAGGCAGATCCGGCCGGCAAGCAGCATGCAATAGAACAGTTCGTCCACATCCTCCCGGCGCACCCGGAAGGGTCCGGATGCCTCGGCCAGCTTAGAATAGGGCGCCTGCGGACGCAGAAGCGAGATCATCTCGGAAAGCGGATCGGACATTCAGGACTTTCAAAAACAAATAAGAGACTTTCCATTATAGATAGTTTGATCGATTTCGCCAAAATCACAAGCATCCATTCCAAGGAGATTGTGTCATGAAATCGGTGATGATTACCGGATGTTCCTCGGGTTTCGGTCTGGAGACCGCAAGCCGTTTCCTCGATCGCGGCTGGTCCGTGGTTGCAACGATGCGCAATCCGGATGAGGCGCTTCTGCCGGCCTCGGACCGTCTGCGGATGCTCCCTCTGGACGTGACCGACCGCGACAGCATCGCCCGGGCCGTCGAGGCGGCAGGCCCGATTGACGCGCTGGTCAACAATGCCGGCATCGGCTTTCTGTCCTGCTTCGAAGGCACGCCCCCGGAGGTGATCCGCACTCTGTTCGAGACCAACACCTTCGGATCCTTTGACTTGATCCGGGCGGTGCTGCCGCAAATGCGTTCGAGAAAGGCCGGCGTCATCGTCAACGTGTCTTCCAGCGTGACGCTGAAACCGCTGCCGCTGCTGCCGGTCTACACGGCCAGCAAGGCCGCCGTGAACGCCTTTACCGAGTGCCTGGCCCTGGAGCTGGCGCCCCTGGGCATCCGGGTACGGCTGGTGCTGCCGGGACGGGCACCGACAACAAGCTTCGGCCAGAATGCCAGGACACTGGGGGCAGATGCGAAGGATCCGCCGGCGGACTACAAACCCTTCATCGACAACGTCATGAGCAGCTTCATGGCGATTGCGGACCAGGAGCAGACCCTGCCGGCGGATGTGGTCGAAGCCGTCTGGAGAGCGGTGACCGATCCGGCCTGTCCCCTGCGCCTTCCGGCCGGCAGCGACGCCGTGGCTCTGGCCGCCTAGCCGAGCCGTGGCCGGGACGCGGGGGCTACAGGATCAGGTGACATCCACCCAGCCGCCCTTGTCCGCCGAGGCGAACAGCGCGTCCAGGATCTTCATGTTCTGGACGGCGTCCTCCGCGCCATGGGGCAGCGGCGTTTCCCCGGTGATCGCCCTGCCGAAGACGTCGACCAGCTCGCCATACTGGTCACAAGGTGCAATGGTCTGCGTTTCCATGGCGCGATCCCCGAGCATCGAGCCGTCGTCGAGGCGGATCTGGACAGCCTCCCCCTGGGGCGCATTCACCGGGATGACGATCTCCAAACGCTTTTTCGTGCCCACCAGATTGAACCGCTGATAGGGCGTCAACTGGGTGGAGACGACAAAATTCAGGTGCCGGTTCCGGCCGAAATCCAGCAGGGCGCTGGTCATCCGGTCCGTGCCGAATTCCGGATCCCGATCGACCAGCGACACCACCCGCTGCGGCTCCGCGTCGAAGAAATAGCGGCCGGCCAGCATGGTGTAACAGCCGATATCGTAGAGCGCACCACCGCCGATATCGGCCATGTTGCGGATATTGCCCGGGTCGTCGTTGAAATAGCTGAAGAAGCACTGGATGGCCTTGAGCTCGCCCAGGTCTCCGGAGCGCACGATCTCCCGCGCCCTGATCCACTGGGGATGGGCCCGCACCATGAAGTTCTCCGCGATCAGCCTGTCCTTCGGCAGCTCGAGCAGCCTGGCGGCTTCCGCCGCATCGAGCGCGATCGGCTTTTCGCACAGGACATGCTTGCCCGCCTCCACCGCCTGCACCGTCACCGGAACATGCAGGTGATTGGGCAGCGGATTGTAGATGGCATCGATGTCCGGATCGGCGAGCAGCTCCTCGTAGGAGCCATAGGCCTTCTCGATGCCGAGATCGGTCGCCGCGGCCTGTGCCTTGTCGAGCGTCCTGGAGGCAATGGCACACGCGGCTCCGGTCTGCGACCGCCGGATACCCGGAATGACTTTTTCCAGGCCGATTTTTGCGGTGGAGACGATCCCCCAGCGAATTTTCTTCCCATTCATCCCGGGCATCCTTCCCTTGTCTTTTTTCCAGTTTTTGAGGCACGCCCCTCAGTTGGCATGAATGACAAGGGTCTTGCAAGGGCGGTCACCGCGCAGGAAGGCTTGCGATGTGACTGGCATTTGTCCGGGATCGCGGGCTTCAGGAGGATGTGGCTGATCCTTCGAGACACGCGCGAGCGCGCTCCTCAGGATGAGGCTGTGGGTTTTGAGAGGTCCGGGAATGCCAGAGCGCGCCAAAGCCCCCACCCTCATCCTGAGGAGCCGCGAAGCGGCGTCTCGAAGGATCGGCCAGACACACGACAGACAACCTGCCACCTGTCAGGCCGGCCCGTGTACCGAAACAGAAACAGGCGCGCCGGTGCGAACGCGCCCGCGGTTTCAACCAGGATTGGCGTGCCTCAGAATTTCTGCGGCACGTAGAGGTGCTCCGGCAGGACCTTGCGTTCGTAGTCGGAGTTGTAGACGCGCTCCGGCAGGGTGATCGGGTCGTGCGGCACGTCCTCGTAGGGGATCATCGACAGAAGGTGGCTGATGCAGTTGAGCCGTGCCTGTTTCTTGTCGTTGCCCTCGACGATGAACCACGGCGCCTCGGGAATGTTGGTCCGCTCGAAGGTCTCTTCCTTGGCCTTGGTGTAATCTTCCCAGCGCACGCGCGATTCCAGGTCCATCGGCGACAGCTTCCACTGCTTCAGCGGATCGTGGATGCGCATCAGGAAGCGCAACTGCTGCTCCTCGTCGGTGATGGAGAACCAGTATTTGATCAGGCGGACACCCGAGCGCACGATCATCCGCTCGAATTCGGGAACGTCGTTGAAGAACTGCTCGACCTGGTTGTCGTCGGCAAAGCCCATGACCCGCTCGACACCGGAGCGGTTGTACCAGGACCGGTCGAACAGCACCATTTCACCGGCCGCCGGCAGATGCGGCACGTAGCGCTGGAAATACCATTGGGTCTTTTCGCGGTCGGTCGGCGCCGGAAGCGCGACCACGCGGGCGACCCGGGGGTTGAGACGCTGGGCGATGCGCTTGATGACGCCGCCCTTGCCGGCGGCATCGCGGCCTTCGAACACGATGACGATCTTCTCGCCCGTGTGCTGGACCCAGTCCTGCAGTTTCACCAGTTCCGACTGCAGGCGCAGCAGTTCGTGGAAATAGGTGTTCCGCTCGACCGGGGACTTGTGTTTCTTGTCCGAGATGAACGCAAGATCCTTGGCGACAAGAAGATCGTCGATCTCCATTTCCAGCTCTTCGTCCAGACTGTCCGCCCATTCGGTCTCAACCCAGGTCTTTGCGCTGTCTTCGGTCATCCGTCGGTCCCTTTGTACAATTGAGGCGAAACACTCAAGATCGGCGCGCAGTCACTCCAGCCGATTGCGCGCACGGATCAGTTTTCATGTGCTTGGTCATCCGCCCTTCTGGTGAACGCCGGATACCGTAGGACTGTGAACAGGTTATCCATGTAAGTTTTTTGACAGTCTTGCCGGTTTATTCCAAGTGCGTGATTTATGACCCGCCTTAGGAACCTGTTTTAACGCTCTTTGGCACTGCAGGCCATCGTGTGCGTCAGGCTGTGCCTCGCCCTCAAAATCTTCTTGTAAATGAATGGTCGTTCATTTACTTTCAGAGGCAGGGAGGAGCCTGATGAGCGACGCAGCCGTTCAAACGCAGATACGCGGCCCGGCCCGGGCGAAGGGCCAGGAAACCGCCGCGCGCGTCCGCGAGGCGGCGCTGAAGCGCTTTGCCGCCGCCGGTTACGCCGCCGTGTCGATGCGCGAGATCGCCGCCGATGTCGGCGTCAGGCCCGGCGCGCTCTACAATCATTTCCCGACTAAACAGGACATCCTGAAGGACCTGATGCTGTCGCATATGGCCGCGTTGCTCGCCGCCTGGGACAGCAGTGATTTCCCGCCGGAAACCGATCCGCTGGAAAGGTTCGTGCGCTTCCACATTCGCTACCACCTGGAGCGGGCGGACGAGGTGTTCATTTCCTACATGGAACTGAGAAATCTCGAGCCGGCGAACTTCGACCTCGTAGAGGCCGAGCGCCGCCGCTACGAGGCGGTCCTTGCCGGCATTCTCGAAGACGGCACCGCCGCCGGACGCTACGCCGTTCAGGACGCCATGGTCACGACCCGCGCGATCATCGCCATGCTGACCGGCATTCCGGCCTGGTTCCGAGACGGCGGACGCCTGTCCAGGCCGGACATCGAAGAGCTTTATCTGGATCTGGTGCGCAAGGCCGTCGCACCGGAGACCGGATCACCGGGAACCGGCACACGGCCCCGTGAACAATCCCCAAGGGAGATCGGATGACATGAGCATCCTGAAGTCGAGCCTTTCGCCCAGAAGCGAGCAATTCGCCGCCAACAGGGCCGCCCATGAGGCGGCCATGGACACGGTCCGGGCAGCCGCGCAAACCGCGCTCGACGGCGGCGGCGAGACTGCCCGTCAGCGCCATGTCTCACGCGGCAAGATCCTGCCGCGCGAACGAGTCTCGCGCCTGCTCGATCCCGGATCGCCCTTTCTGGAAGTCGGCATGCTGGCGGCCAACGGCCTGTATGACGGTGCGGCCCCCGCCGCCGGGATGATCGCCGGCATCGGTCGGGTGGAGGGCCAGGAGGTGATGATCCTTGCCAATGACGCCACGGTCAAGGGCGGCACCTACTATCCGATGTCGGTCAAGAAACACCTGCGCGCGCAGGAGATCGCCACCGAGAACAACCTGCCCTGCATCTACCTCGTCGACAGCGGCGGCGCCAACCTGCCCAACCAGGACGAGGTCTTCGCGGACCGGGACCATTTCGGCCGGATATTCTACAACCAGGCCAACATGTCGGCGAAGGGCATTGCCCAGATCGCCGTCGTCATGGGCTCTTGCACGGCGGGCGGAGCCTATGTGCCGGCCATGTCCGACGAGACCATCATCGTCAGGAACCAGGGCACGATCTTTCTGGCCGGCCCGCCGCTCGTCAAGGCGGCTACGGGTGAGGAAGTCACGGCGGAAGATCTCGGCGGCGGCGACGTGCACACGCGCCTGTCCGGTGTTGCCGATCACCTGGCGCGCGACGACGCCCACGCCCTGGCCCTGGCCCGGCGCGCGATCGCCAGCCTCAACCGCTCGAAGTCGCCGTCCGTTACCCTGCAAAGCCCGGAAGACCCGCTCTACGACCCGGAGGAAATCCTCGGCGTCGTGCCGGCGGACCTGAAGACGCCCTATGACATCCGCGAGGTGATCGCCCGCACGGTCGACGGTTCCCGGTTCGACGAATTCAAGGCGCGCTACGGCACCACGCTGGTCTGCGGCTTTGCCCATATCCACGGCATGCCCGTGGGCATCGTCGCCAACAACGGCGTGCTGTTCTCCGAAAGCGCGGTCAAGGGCGCCCATTTCGTCGAACTCTGCTCCCAACGCAAGGTGCCGCTGGTGTTCCTGCAGAACATCACCGGCTTCATGGTCGGCCGGAAGTACGAAAGCGGCGGCATCGCCAAGGACGGCGCCAAGCTGGTCACGGCAGTCGCCACCACCTCTGTCCCGAAGATCACCATGCTGGTCGGCGGTTCCTTCGGCGCCGGCAACTACGGCATGTGCGGCCGCGCCTACGGCCCGCGCTTCCTGTGGACCTGGCCGAATTCCCGCATTTCCGTGATGGGCGGCGAACAGGCCGCCGGCGTGCTGGCCACCGTCCGCCGTGACGGCATCGAGCGCAAGGGCGGTTCCTGGTCCGAGGACGAGGAACAGACCTTCAAGCAACCGATCGTCGACCAGTTCGAGGAACAGGGCCACCCGCTCTACGCCACCGCGCGCCTGTGGGACGACGGCATCATCGACCCGCGCAAGACCCGCGACATTCTCGGCCTGTCGCTTTCGGCCGCGCTCAATGCGCCCATTGAAGCCACGCGCTTCGGCCTGTTCAGGATGTGAAACCCAATGACCAACTGGCAGACACCTGAAACCTTCGATTTTCATGGCCACACGATTCGCTGGGGCAGCCTTGGCGACGGAGAACCCGTGGTGCTGATGCATGGAACCCCCTTCTGGTCGTGCGAGTGGCAGCGCGTGGCGCCTTTGCTCGCCAGCGAACGCAAGGTCTACTTTTTCGACATGCTCGGCTACGGCAACTCGGACCGGCCGGATGGCGATGTCTCGCTTGGCATTCAAAACCGGGTGTTCGCCGCCCTGATCGGGCACTGGAACCTGAACGCACCGGACATCGTCGCCCATGATTTCGGAGGCGCGACAGCTCTGCGCGCCCACCTGATCGACGGCGTGGACTATAGAAGCCTGACCCTGATCGATCCGGTCGCGCTCCGGCCATGGGGATCCCCGCTGGTGCAGCACGTGAAGCAGCACGAAGCCGCCTTTGCCGGCATGCCGGAATACATGCACGAGGCCATTCTGCCCGCCTATCTTCAATCTGCAATGAAGCGCAAGGCGACCCCGGAGACGCTCACCCCTTACGCGGATCAATGGCTCGGCGCGAAAAAACAGGCCGCATTCTACCGGCAGATCGCCCAAATGGACCAGCGTTACACGGACGAAGTTCAAGACCGCTACGGTGAGATCCGTTGCCCGGTGCGGATACTTTGGGGCCAGGACGACGACTGGATCCCGATCGAACGCGGGCGCGAATTGAATGCCATGATCCCTGGTTCCGAATTCATACCGGTTGCCGGTGCGGGCCACCTCATGCAGGAAGATGCACCCGAGGCGATCGCCTTCCATGTCCAGGCGTTTCTGAAAACAACCGGCAGGACGGGGAAATGACCCGTGGCAACGACATGACCAACTTCGAAGCCGACACGCTCGGGAGGGCGGATCACTGATGTTCAACAAGATCCTCATCGCCAACCGTGGCGAAATCGCCTGCCGGGTCATGGAAACGGCCGCAAAACTCGGCATCAGGACCGTTGCCGTCTATTCTGACGCCGATGCAGGCGCGAAACATGTGGCCATGGCCGACGAGGCCTATTCCATCGGTCCGGCCCCGGTGGGCGAAAGCTATCTGAAAATCGACGCGATCATCGAAGTCTGCCGCCAGAGCGGCGCCGAAGCCGTTCACCCGGGCTATGGCTTCCTCTCCGAGAACCCGGACTTCGTCGACGCGCTCGACAGGGCCGGCATCGCCTTCATAGGGCCGAGCGCCGCGTCCATCCGCGCCATGGGCCTGAAGGACGCCGCCAAGGCATTGATGGTCAAGTCGGGCGTCCCGGTGGTGCCCGGCTATCACGGCGACAACCAGGAGGCGGATTTCCTCAAGCTCCAGGCAGGCCGGATCGGCTATCCCGTCCTGATCAAGGCCCGCGCCGGCGGCGGCGGCAAGGGCATGCGCCGCGTCGATGGCCCGCAGGATTTCGCCGAGGCCCTCAGGGGCGCGAAACGCGAGGGCGAGGCGAGCTTCGGCGACGGCCGCGTCCTGATCGAGAAATACCTCACCATGCCGCGTCACATCGAGATCCAGGTCTTCGGCGACAGCCACGGCAATGCGGTGCATCTGTTCGAGCGCGACTGCTCGCTGCAGCGCCGCCACCAGAAGGTGATCGAGGAAGCCCCGGCTCCCGGCATGTCGGAAGAGATGCGCAGCGCCATGGGCAATGCCGCCGTCACGGCGGCCAGGGCAATCGATTACTGCGGCGCGGGCACCATCGAATTCATCGCCGATGTCTCCGAAGGCCTGCGGGCGGACCGCTTCTACTTCATGGAAATGAACACCCGCCTGCAGGTGGAACATCCGGTCACCGAAATGATCACAGGCGAGGATCTGGTGGAATGGCAGCTCCGCGTCGCCTCCGGCGAGACCTTGCCGAAATCCCAGGAAGAGCTGTCCTTCGAAGGCTGGGCGTTTGAAGCCCGGCTTTATGCCGAAGACGCTCCGAAAGGGTTTCTGCCGGCCATCGGCACGCTGGAACATCTTGCCCTGCCCGAGGCAAGCGCCCGGATCGACAGCGGCGTGCGCGCGGGCGACGACATCACGCCCTACTACGACCCGATGATCGCCAAGATCATCGCGCACGGACCGACGCGCGAGGCCGCCCTCGGCAAGCTGCTGGCCAGCCTGGAGGCCACGGAAGTCGCCGGCTGCGTCACCAATGCCGGCTTTCTCGCCGCGCTCTGCCGCCATGCGGGCTTTGCCCGAGGCGAGGTCGACACCGGCCTGATCGACCGTGACCTGGAAGAGCTGATCGCGGAGCCGGCCATGCCGGAAGACGCCATCGCTCTGGCGGCGCTGACCGCGCTCGGCCTGACCCGGCCGGCCCGTGGCGCCGATCCGTTCGAGACCCTGGCAGGCTGGCGGATCTGGAGCGCCTCGCGCCAGTTCGCGCTTCTGGAAATAGCCGGTGACCGGCGCGATGTGGAGGTTCATGCGCTTGGAAACCGGCGCTTTGCGGTCCATCTGGAAGACGGCGCGCGCGACTACGCGCTGATCGAGGTCGACGCCGGTGCGATCACCTACGAATGCGGCGGCCGCCGCGCCCGGGCGGTCGTTGCCAGCGGCCGCAAGGGCCTGACGGTCTTCATGGGCGGCCATGCCTATCCGGTCGGATTGCCCGATACGCTGAGCGCGGACGAGGAGGCCGGCGCCGCGGGTGATCAGTTGATCGCGCCGATGCCCGGGCTGGTGAAGGTGTTGACCGCGAAGACCGGCGATGCCGTTACCAAGGGCGAGCCCCTGCTGGTTCTGGAGGCGATGAAGATGGAGCACACGCTGCGGGCTCCCCGGGACGGCGCCATCGGCGAAGTGCTCGTCAGCGAAGGCGACCAGGTGACCGACGGCACCCTTCTTCTGGCCCTTGCGGAGGAAGCCGATGCTGCCGCCTGATGCCACCAGCTACGAGACCCTGGCCGGAACCTTCGCCTGGGACATTCCGGACAGGTTCAATATCGGCGTCGCCGTGTGCGACGCCTGGGCCGACAGGGAACCGGAGCGTGAAGCGCTGGTCTTTGTCGACGAGGACGGCGATATCGCCCGCTACAGCTATGCCGATCTCAGGCGCCTGTCGAACCAGTTGGCCAATCTGCTCAGGAGCCGTGGTGTGCAGCCCGGCGACCGGATCGGTGTCCTGCTGCCCCAGCGCCCGGAAACCGCCTATGCCCATATCGCCGCGCTGAAACTGGGCGCGATCACCATCCCCCTGTTCACGCTGTTCGGCGAGGAAGCGCTGGAATACCGGCTGCGCGACTCCGGCGCGAAGGTTGTGGTGACGGACCTCGGCGGGGCCGCCAGGCTTGCCCCCCTGCGGGACCAGCTGCCCGACCTCACCACGGTGTTCTGCGTCGACGGCGAGGACGGCAGCGCCCTCGACCTGGCCAGCCACATGGCCGGGCATGAAGACACGTTCCACGCTTTCGAAACGGCTGCCGACGACCCGGCCATCATCATCTACACATCCGGCACGACCGGGCAGCCCAAGGGCGCCCTGCACGGCCACCGGGTGCTGCTCGGTCATCTGCCCGGGGTCGAGATGAGCCACGATTTTCTCGGCCAGCCCGGCGACCGCATCTGGACCCCCGCCGACTGGGCCTGGATCGGCGGTCTGCTCGACGTGTTGCTGCCCGCGCTCTATCTGGGCGTGCCGGTGGTGGCCTGCCGGTTCCGGAAATTCACCGCGGAAGCCGCATTCCAGCTTCTCCAGGACCAGAAGATCCGCAACACCTTCCTGCCGCCGACCGCGCTCAAGATGATGCGCCAGGTGGCCGATCCGGACCAACGCTGGACGCTGGAGCTGCGCTCGGTCGCCTCCGGCGGTGAAACACTCGGTGCGGAGCTGATCGCGTGGGGCCGCAAGGCCTTCGGCCTGACCATCAACGAATTCTACGGCCAGACCGAGTGCAACATGGTTGTCTCCAGCTGCGCTGCACTGATGGAGGCCCGGCCGGGCGTCATGGGCCGTGCGGTGCCCGGCCACCAGGTCGGCGTCGTCGGCGCGGAGGGCCAGGAACTTCCGGCGGACACCCAGGGCAACATCGCCGTCAGGCGCCCGGACCCGGTGATGTTCCTGGGCTACTGGAACAATCCGGACGCAACGGAAAAGAAATTCGCCGGCGAGTGGCTGCTGACCGGTGACACCGGCATGAAGGATACCGACGGCTGGATCCGCTTCGTCGGCCGGGACGACGATGTCATCACCTCATCCGGCTACCGCATCGGCCCGGGCGAGATCGAGGACTGCCTGATCAGGCATCCGGCCGTCGCCATGGCCGGTGTTGTCGGCAAGCCGGACGACCGGCGCACGGAGATCGTGAAGGCCTATGTCGTGCTCAAGACCGGCTTTGAAGCCTCCGACGAATTGGCTGAGGAGATTGCCGGTTTCGTCAAGACCCGCCTGGCCGCCCACGAATACCCGCGCGAGGTCGCATTCGTGGATACCCTGCCACTGACCACCACCGGCAAGGTGATCCGCCGCGAACTGCGTGCTAGAGCTGAGGAAGAATGACCAGCCCCCTTTCACGTTGATCCGGACAAGTGCCGCGCCGGCCGCGCACCGATCCGCAATGACACGACCTGGCGCACGCCGCCTCTCAACCAGATGAGCTCAGAAATGTCCGACTTCGTTACCATCTTTGAAATGGGACCGCGCGACGGCTTGCAGAACGAAAAGCTGTTCGTGCCGACCGCACGGAAAATCGACCTGGTGGATCGCCTGTCGGCCTGCGGCTTCCGCAAGATCGAGGTGACCAGTTTCGTCAGTCCGAAGTGGGTGCCGCAGATGGCCGATGCGCAGGACGTGATGGAAGGCATCTACCGGCATCCGGCCGTCGACTATGCCGTGCTGACCCCCAACGTCAAGGGATACACCGCCGCCCGCCATGCTTCTGCCGACGAAGTCGCGATTTTCGGCTCGGCGTCCGAGGGTTTTTCCAGAAAGAACATCAATTGCTCGGTTGCCGAGAGTATCGAGCGTTTCAAGCCGCTGCTGGAAAAAGCCCGCCACGACGACCTTCCGGTCCGGGGCTACGTGTCCTGCGTCACCGACTGTCCCTATGACGGCGAGACGCCGCCGGAGAAGGTCGCCGAGGTCGCCGGAACCCTGTTCGAACTCGGCTGCTACGAGATTTCCCTGGGCGACACCATCGGCGCCGCCACCCCGGAAACCACCGCCCGGATGCTTGACGCCGTTCTGGAAGCGGTCCCCGCCGAGAAGCTCGCCGGCCACTTTCACGACACCAAGGGGCGGGCGCTGGACAATATCGACGTCGGTCTGAACAAGGGGCTGCGCACGTTCGACAGCGCGGTCGGCGGCCTGGGCGGTTGCCCCTACGCACCCGGTGCAAAGGGCAACGTCGCCACCGAGGCCGTTGTCGCCCTGATGGCCGGGAGAGGCTTCGAAACCGGCATCAATGGCGAACTCCTCTCCGACGTTGCCGCCTTTGCGCGAACCCTCAGGAGTGTCAATCCATGACATTCGAGACAATTTCCATCTCCACGGACGCGCGCGGCGTGGCCACTCTGACACTCGACCGGCCGGACAAGCACAATTCCCTGTCCGCGCGCATGATCGACGAACTGACGCAGGCGGCGGCCGAACTGGGCTCTGACGACGCGGTCCGCGTGGTTGTGCTGACCGGGGCCGGGGCCAGCTTCTGCGCCGGCGGCGATCTTGGCTGGATGCGCGAACAGATGACGGCCAGCCGCGAAACGCGCATCACGGAAGCCCGCAAGCTCGCCATGATGCTTCGGGCGCTCAACGAGATGCCGAAACCCCTGATCGGGCGCGTTCAGGGGCAGGCCTTCGGGGGCGGCATCGGCATGATGAGTGTCTGCGACACGGTCATTGCCGTGGAAAGCGCGAAATTCGGCCTGACGGAAACCCGGCTCGGCCTGATCCCGGCCACCATCAGCCCCTATGTGCTGGCCCGCATGGGCGAGGGCAAGGCACGGCGGGTGTTCATGTCGGCGCGCATTTTCAGTGCCGCGGAAGCCCGGGATCTGGACCTCGCCGCGAAAGTGGTTTCGGAAGACGCGCTCAATGATGCGATCGAGAAAGAGATCAAGCCCTATCTCGGCGCGGCTCCGGCCGCCGTTGCCGCCGCCAAGGCGCTGGCGCGCAGTCTCGGCCCTGCAATCACCGACACGGTCATCGACGACAGCATCCGCCGCCTTGCCGATACCTGGGAAACCCCGGAGGCCAGCGAAGGCATTGCCGCCTTCTTCGACAAGCGCAAACCGGACTGGGTGGGGACTGATACCAAGCGCAGTTGAAAGGAACCCGTTTGATTGCATTGTCCCGGTTCGCCGACGAGGCGCGTTGCGAAGGGCGGTCTGGTTGACCGTTCAAGCAGCGCAACGCTGCTCGGTGAGCCGGAACAAGCCACCGCAGGCCGCGTTTGGAGACTGTTCTGCCGTGTCGCGCGTCTTGACCGATGATCCACATCGCTCTGCGACGTGCTCCTTGCCGAACAATCTCCAAACGCGGTCGAACGGGTTCCTTTCAATTGCGATTGGTATGATACCCGTTCCGACGGTCGACACCACAGCCGGCAGGGCGGGAAACCATGCTCAATGCCCCGCGCTGCGCCTTGCATGTTCGATCAGGGCGGCGATGCGGGCGACTTCCTTCTGCGCGGACACCGGCGCTGGCTTTTCGGGGCCGCCATACAGGCGCTCGCGGCGCTCGCGGATCTTCCGGCGCTGATATTCGCTGATGCCTTCGGGAAGCTCCAGCCCGGCTCGGTCGATGTCGATCAGGATACGCTGGAGATCCGGCACCAGCTCCGACGAGATCGTGAAGGTGGCGTTGTCCTTGCGCTTGAACACCAGTGTCTTCGTGCTTTCCGCGCCGTTCAGAAGCACGGCCGCCCGCGGGCCGATGGAGCCGATGGTCGCCTGGAACCAGGCCACCCAGCCGGAGGCCTGCCAGAGGCGGACGTCAATCCTTTTCAGCTCCTCGTACATCACCCGCACCCTGAGGCCGAACTGCGTGAACTCGAAACCGTTGCTGAAGAACCGGACCCAGGACGTTTCCTGCCGGACTGCGACCGAGAACAGCACCAGCGACACCGATGCCGGTCCCAGGCAGAACAGTGCGGCCAGGGCTGCGGCGCCGCCCCAGTCGCCCATTCCGATGAAGGCGATGGAAAAGAACACGATGCCGAATGTGAAGCCGATCATGTCGAGCACGGCGACAGGCGGCACGCTCACCGGCCTGACGGCACCCGAAGGCGCTTTCGGCTTTGGCGGAGCGGCGTAGATACCGGCCGCGGCGATCAGACAAAGCAGACCGCTCAGCACCGACATGAAAAAATATCCGCCGACGATGCCGAGCACGCTCAGGCAGAGCGGCAGGATCCGCCGAATATATTCAAGCTTAGCTGTTTTGCCCACACCGTTCTCCGAGCATCCAGGCAGTGAAACCGATACGAACTGGAGGAGACTTACTGATTCTGCCATTGAATCAACTGAGCCGGTGCAAATCAAGAAGCCGTTCAAACTATCCAGAAACAATGTCACCGTGCGGCCAGGTCCGGCCTGAAATCCCCGGGATACGCCCCCCGGGCAAGCGGCAGGAAATCTCCTGAACCGCGATCATGAACGGTGATCCTTTCGCCAGCCTTGCCGATCCCCGGCACGACCGCAGGAACGGCCTTCGCAGAGGCACGGGCCTCAATGGCTCCGAAAAATGCGTACCCCGGTCGGCGGCGCCCCGGCTTCAGGCGCAGCAGACGGACTTCGCGCCGAACACAGGCCCCTGTCAGGCCTTCATTTTCCGCATCAGAAGCTTGAAAACCTCGATCGGCGGATACGGATATTCAATCATGTTGCTGATGCCGGCATCCCTGATGCTCTCGCGTTGTTCCTGCGAAAGCTTGGGGGGCGCCAGCAGTACGGAGAGACCCTTCCAGTCTTTGCTGATGTCCTCCGTCACATATTTCAAATAGTAATGCACAACCTTGCTGTACACGATAAACAGTATGTCGGAATCCCCGACAGAAAAGCTTTTCTTGACCAGCTGATTTTCCGTGATGATGGAAACGGCGCATCCCAGATCCTTGAGCGCGTTCAGGATCGGCTGCACGGAGGCCGGATTCTGGGCGACAAAGGAGATCTTGAGATCCTCGGTCGTCGCTCTCTGCTTCTGAATTGCGTTGTAGATGCGCCGGAACTTCATCTGGTTCTGTTTTTTCACCCGGGTCACCTGCCCCAGACTCGCTTCCACCGTCGCGAGAAGCAGGTCGTAGTCGACCGGCTTGGTGAGATAGTCGTCCACGCCGAGCCTCTTGCCCGCGACAAGGTCGTCACGGGTTGCTTTCGCGGTCAGAAAGATAAACGGCACGTCGTTGAGGCTCGGCCGGTTCTGACGCAGATGCGTCAGCAGACCGGGACCGTCCAGCTTCGGCATCATCATGTCGCTGATGATCAGGTCGGGTTTTTCCTCCTTGAGAATCGCAAGGGCCGCCTGTCCGTCTTTCGCGGTCAACACTTCGTAATTCTCGTCCTCAAGCTCTTCCTTCAGATCCTGAAGGAGCATGTCTTCATCTTCGACACACAGGATTCTGGCTTTCTCGGACATGTTCTGTTCACCCATGCTGTGAATGTTGGCTTCTGTTCAACCGGCGCGCGCAGCTCTACGGCAACCCTGCTGATCGATGACGGGCAGAGACATCGTTATTGTCGTGCCCTGGCCAACCTGACTTTCGACATGAATTTTTCCACCGTGTTTTTGCAAAATCATCTGCGTCATGTTGAGACCTATTCCGGTTCCGGCGATGCCGCTCGAGGTGGAGGCACGGAAATAACGCTTGAAGATGTTCGGAAGTTCCTCCGCAGGGATGCCCACACCTTCATCCCTGACGGACAGCAGCACCTGGCCGCCGGCTTCGGAACCCGTCACGTAAACCGTCGAGTTCTCATGGGAGTATTTGACCGCATTGGAAAGCAGGTTGGAGACGCTCTGTTCGATCAGTTTCTTGTCGAGATCGATGGTGTCAGGCAAGAACGTCACGTCGACCGCAATGCTGTGCGTTCTGGTGATCGCCTGATACCGGTCGCAGACGGACTGGACGAGCTTGCCGAGGTCAACCTGCTCCCGCTCGATTTCCATTCCGATCGACTGGGTTTGCGAAAAATTGAGGAAACGGTCGATCAGATACTGCATCCGCTCGACGGACTCGCGGATATTGCCGAGCCGCTCCTTCAGCGTCTCCGGCACCACCTTGTCGATCCGTCTCAGCAACCGCTGCGCGTTGCTGTCGATGATTGCAAGGGGTGTCCTGAACTCGTGAGATGCCATGGACACGAACTCACGCTGCATCTCGTTCAGTTCTTTTTCCTTCCTGAGGTGCCGGACAAGCTCGTCCGTGTGGCTCTGGAGAACGGAATGCTGCTCCTTGTAGGTCGTGATGTCCGTATAGACGGAAAGCATTCCGCCTTCGTCGGTCCTGGTTCTGGTGATCTTGTACCAGCAGCCGTTCGGGTACTTCCGTTCTCCCCACATGGCCGCATGCGACAGGTCGTCGAGCGTCCTGTCCGGTTCGTCCGGAAAGACAGAACGGATCACGTCGCTCAGATGAACCTTGCGCACCAGAAAGGCCGGCAACTGCGGATAGATCTCGAACATCTTGTTGTTGGCCAGAACCACTTTCCCGTCCGCGTCGGAAATTATCAGCCCGTCCTTGATCGCGTTGATTGAACTCAGAAGCATGTCCTGATGAACCACCAGTTCGCGGGTTCGCTCTCCCAGGGATGTCTCAAGCTGGTCCCGCATCTCCTTCAACGCGTTTTCCTGCTGATGCTCGGCGGTTATGTCGGTATAGAGCGTTATGAACCCGCCGTTTTTCATGGGCGTGCCCTGGACGCGAATGACGGTTCCGTCCGGCCGCGTGCGGACGAAATCATGCGGCACGAACATTTTCGCCAGATCGATCCGGACACGCACCAGTTTTTCGATGTCACCCGGCCCGTAGTCGCCGCGCTCCGCGTTGTACCGGAAGACACCTCTCAGGCTTCTGTCCTTTTGCAGCAGATCGATCGGAAGCTGCAAGAGCGCCATTGCGGTGTGGTTCATCATCACCAGATCGAGATTCCGGTCCATGACTGAAAATCCCTGGTGGATCGACGAGGACAGGGCATCGAGCAACACACCCGGATCGAAATCGCTGTAAATGAAATGCTTCGGTTTGCTCATGGCGCCACGTTCGTTTCCTCTTCCCGTCAGGAAATCTGTCTCCACGAAAATAACAAAGGGTAAAAACCTGTAACATACGGCATAAACTTGCAATAATTTCTACAAATATTCGCACTTCTTACAATAACAAAAACTTAAAACTAAATTCACGTGATGAAAAAATATACGCAGTAATTACAATTATACTTAAATTGCCAATTTTATACTTTTGCAAAAAGGGGCCGACCACCCACACGTGCGTGCCCGGCGGCGCCCTCGCGCTGCCGCCCCGCAAACCGGTGCCAACGTCTTCAATCGGGCCGATGGCCGGAACTGGACAATGCCGGAACAGGAGAATTTGGGACCTGAAAAAATCGGGAAGTGGTGCCGCTTGCAGGACTCGAACCTGCGACCCCATCATTACGAATGATGTGCTCTACCACCTGAGCTAAAGCGGCGATGTCTGACCAACGTCAGGCGACGCGCGATGTGGCGCGAAGATCCGGCAAAGGCCGAATGCGCCGCTAATTACCGGAGCTTGCGGTCAGATGCAAGCGCGGAGTGATGCTTCCCGGCGGAAGATCACAGCTTCTCCGGCGCCCCCCCGGAAAAATCCGGCCGTGCGCCGGATCAGTTGAAGAACCGCGGCCGGGTCGTTTTGGCCGCGCTGTCCGTCTCGTCGTCATCCGGCCCCGGATCGTCCGGCATGCGCGACAGCGGAAACTCGATCGGCCGGTTCAGATTGTCCTTGTCGCCGCCGGCCGGAGAAGCCGACGCCTGTTCGCCCGCGCCTGCCTTGACGGATCCTTCCGCCGCCTGCGCGTCGTCTTTCACGGCGACAGGCTGTGGTGCGCTCGCCTGCTTGTCTTTTGCGGCTCCAGTGCCCGCAGGGCCGGGCCCGGACGGTTTCGCATCCGTCTTGCCTGCCCCGTCGTCCGTTTTGCTGGCTGCGGCAGGAGCCTCACCGGCGGTCTGCGCAGCAGCGCCGGTCGCGGATTGCGACCCAGATTCAGGCCCAGCTTCAGGCCCGGCTTCAGGTGCCGTTTTCAGCCTGGCTGCGGTGTCCGCTTCCGACGCGGCGTCCGGCAGATCCTTCAGCGGCGGACTGAGCCGGACATCGTCCGTCGTGCCCTCATAGCCCTGCTTTCCGGGCTGCACCGCTGACGCGGACGGCTTTGAAGTCCCCGTGTCAATCGGCTCCGCTTCGAGGACAACCGTTTCCGCGTCGCCCTTGCCCGTGTCAGGTCCCGGCTCTTCCGGTCGGGTTTGCGCGGCAGAAGACTGACCGATGACGGGCAGTGCCGGAGCCTCGAACAGACTGTCTTCCAGAATGACACCATCGTCTTCCGGCAGGCTTTCCGGTGTGAGCCAACGGAACGCATCCAGTTTGCCGGTCACGGGCGAGACCGCCTGCCAATCGGCGGAGATGACACCGTCCACCATCCAGACCTTGTCCATCTGGGCCGAAACCGCGCGGGCCAGCCAGTCGCGCATCCTGCCCCGGTCGCCGTGCTCGGCTTCCTCAAGCTCGGCCATCAGCAGAAACGCCTTCCGGGTGGGCTCGGACTGCAGCACCTTTTTGAGCTGCGCGCGCGCTTCCTCGAATTCACGTGCTTCCAGCGCGGCCCTGGCGACCGCCAGGGCCCCTTCCGGCGTGTTCGCCCGCTGGGCGGACAGCGACTTGACGCGCTTCAGGCGGTCGACGGCGGAGTCTCCCGTGCGCACATGCGCATAGGTCTCGGCCAGATCCGGATGTGGAAACAGGCGCCAGGTGGCCTCCAGAACCTTGGAGGCCTTGCGGATATCGCCCCGGCGGGTCGCAAGCCGCGACGTCAGCACTGCGGCCGGAACCAGATCGAGCGCCAGCCCGTGCGCTTCCTTGGCCAGCGAATAGGCCCGTTCCGGCTCGCCGTCCTCCAGTTTGGCCGCAAGAGCCGTCAGGATGACAGCGCGCTGGCGCCGGTAGGTTTTCTTGTCGATCAGCTTGGCCGCGTAATTGCGTTCCAGCGACTTGAGCGCCTCGTCCCAGTGATGGGCAACGGCCTGATAGCCGAGCACGGCCTTGCCGGCCCATTCCAGCCCCGGTGCGGTCTTGGCGGCCTCTTCGGCATAATGACGGGCGGCCACAGGCTCCTTGTGCCGCTCCGCCTCGACAAACAGGCCATGAAGCCCCAGCGCCTTGGTCGCGGGATCCTCCAGCATGGCTTCGAACCGTTGGCGGGCCTCGTCGTCCTTGCCCGCAAGCTGGGCGGTCTGCGCAAGCAGCAACTTTGCCGCCGGCTCCTCTTCAAGCAGACGGTCCGCGTCCACGGCATGACGGCGCGCCAGTTTGGCATTGCCGGTTCCCAATGCGATCAGGCCCTGGGACAAAGCCGCATAGCCCTTGTCCTGACGGCGGCGGCGGAAAAACCGGCTGGCGATATGCGGCGACTTCAGGATGACCCGGATCACCCAGACCACCGCGAGGAAAATCGCCAGCAGTATGCCCACGACCACCGCGGCAACGCCCGGCGTCTGCTCCCAGGAGATCGGCACCGTGTTCGGATCGGGACTGGCCCACTCGACGGAAATCGTGCCCGGCAGGTCCGTGAGCCAGGCAAAACCAAGCGCGACGGCAAACAAAAGCGCGATAAAGAGAAGGACGCGGATCATGTAGCTCGCTCCCGAGAGTTACCGGTCAAGACCGGCTGAATGTCGCAATGCCGGGTCAGCCGGATATCCGGCCGCCGGTCAATTATCTTTGCCCGCCAGTGCATTGAGCACTTCCTGCGAGGCCTTGTCGGTCAGATCGTTGACTTCCACACGGGCCTGCGCGCGCGCGGCCCAGTCCGCCGCCACCGCCTGGCTGTCGCCCGGCAGCTCCTGATAGGCAGCCAGCGCGGCCTTCAGGTCTCCGGACGAGACGGCGGTCTCCATGCGGCGCAGCACGGCGTCCGGTCCGGTTCCCCCATCGTCGCCGAGCCCGCGCACGCTGACGATCGATCTGGCGCTCGACAGCAGGCTGTCCAGAACGTCGCCCGTGCGGTCCGGTTCGGAAAAGGTCTGGTAGATCTTGCGTCCGACCGGCGGGAACCCCGCGATCAGCACGGAGACAGGTTCCACGCCGGTTTTCGCATGGGCTTCCAGCGCGGACAGGTCGATATCTGCAGGCAGACCGGCCTTCACCGCCGCCAGTTCGGTCTCATAGGCCCGGCCGGAATCGACGGCGGATTTCAGTGCGGACACGGACAGCGCTCTGGCGGCGACTTCCCGCGCCGTGGCGTCACCCATGGTTGCCTCGACCGCGGCCAGACGCTTGGAGATCGCGTCGAGGTCGGAGCGGACGCTTTCCAGCGCGGCCGTATTTGCGGCCCCGACCGACTTGATGTCCGCGGCCAGGCTGGACAGCGTTTCCGTCGCCCGCGCCTGGCTGTCGGCAAGTGTCTTCAGCGAGACGTCCGAGGTCGAGACGGCAGCCTGGGCCGCCTTCGCAGTCGCCTCCGCGCTCGCGGCGCGGCTTTCGACGCCGGCAAGTGCCGTCTTGAAATCGGACAGTTGAGCCTCGAGGCCGGAGACGGACCCGGACAGCTTTTCAGCCGCCGCGGCGGAAGATCCCGTGTCTTTCTCGAGTGCCGAAAGCCGTTGTTCCAGCGGCGCAAGGTCAACCGGCGGCTGGCCCTGGTCTGGTGATTTCGCGGTATCTTCGAGCGCGGTCAGCCGATCCTGCAGCGGTTTCAGGTCGACCGGTACGCCGGCAGCGCCGCCGCTTGTACCCGCGGACATGTCCGCGCGCAGGCTTTCAAGATCCGTCTTGAGGGCCTCCACCGCGGGCGCGAGATCCGCCGATGCCGAGGACGTGGCCTCCGACAAAGAGCTTTCCAGCTCTGAAACCTTGCTTTCCAGCGCCGAGACAGCGCCGCTCGTGGACTGGCTGGACACGGCCGACGTCACGTCGCCGAGCTTTTCCTCAAGGTCCGCAATCTTGCGTTCCGCCGCGCCGAGGGCGCTTGTGAGTTGCTGGTCCGGTTCCTGCGGCAGGTCGACGAGGCCGGCCTTGTAGAGACCGTAGCCGCCGCCCAGCACCAGGAATCCGCCGATCACAGCGGCAACAAGCACACCGAACGCGCCGATCCCGCCGCTCTCTTCGGCTGCGGGCGGACTGGAGAAGGCCGTTGAAGCGGACGTGCGCGACGCGCCGGACGCTCCGCTCTCTGGTGCCGACGGCCGGCTGGTCGAGGCGGATGCCGTGCTGGTGGTCGCGGTTTTTGCAGAGGCTCCGGAAGAAGCCGATTTCGAATCGCTCGCCTTGCCGGCGGCGGACGTTGAAGAAGTGGAAGACGTCGGTGAGGATCCGCTCGCGGATCCGGCTGCTCCTGCTGGAGAGGATCCCGGAGTACGGGCTGAACCCTGGCTGGAGGAGGTCGGTCCGGAACCAGAACTTGCGCCCGAATGAGCGCCCGAACCAGCACTGGAGCTTGTGCCGGTACCGGAAGACGCCCCGGCGCCGCCCGTGCTCGCGGCTCCGCTCACGCCGCCCGGTCTGGACGTGCTGCCGGTGGAAGAAGGCGTTCCGGGTCTGGCACCGACCTTGTCGGCGGTCAGGTCGATGGTGACCGGACGTTTGGAGGACGCGGTGGATGACGACGCGGTGCTGCTGCCCGGCTTGTCCGACCCGCCGGACCCGGTCCCGTCCCGGCCTCCGGCCGTTGAGGATGCGCCGCCAGAGGGTTTCTTGTCCGTCGTCATTTCATCTCCTCCTGAACCAGAACCGGTTCCAAGACCTTCACTATACACACCTCTTTGCGAAGCGGTACCGCGACATCAAAGACTTTTGCGCGCTGCAATAGAACGACTCCCCGGTTCTGGTTAAGACTGTGTTAAAACCAGCTCCAACAAGGCGTCTTCATTCGGCGCAGCGGCCGTTTTCAAGGGCAATATGCCCGACAGGGGCGCCGCTGCCTGCGACGACAGGGCGTAGCCCTGCAATCCGGAAAAAATGTGTCCCAGACCATGGAAACGCACAAGGTCGTTCAATGTTTCCGCCGTTCGTTTCGAATAGATCAGCACGCCGTCGCATGCCCCCCTCAAAAGCAGGTCCAGAACATCCGGCGGCAAGGCGCCGGCCGGATCCATCCGGTATACGGAAACCGTGCGGCAGGACACATTGCCGGCGGCCAGTCTCCCCTCCAGATCGCCGGCCCGGTCCGCCGCCGCCGGATAAAGCACGACGCCGGCATCGTTCGACGCCTGCGACCGCAGAACCAGATCGGCGAGCGCCCCGACATCGCCTTGCGCGGAGAGGACGTCTGCAAAGCCCGCGTTCCGGCAGACCGCCGCTGTCGCATCACCGACCGTATAGACCGGCAGCGCCCGCAGTGCGCCGATCTGCGGATGGGTTTCCAGGACGGCAACCGTGCGCCGGCTTGAGACGGCCAGGGCGGTGACGCCCGAAAGGTCGAAGTGGTCGGGCAGGGTCTCCCGCGTGACCAGAAGCGGCGCCTCGTCGGCGACATGGCCGGCGGCGCGCAGCCTGTCCGCCGTGCGCCGGCAGTCCGGCTGTGGCCTTGTCACCAGAAAACGCATGGTCAATGACCCGCGAGAAATCCGGGGCCCATCAACGCCTTCAGGGTCTCCCCGGCGGAAATGCCGATCTCGATCGCGTTGGCCGGCGCGCCGCTGCCCGAGGTCACATGCGCCTGCGAGCCGTCCGGCTTCAGCACGATGCCCCTGAATTGCAGCAGTCCGTCCCGGAGCGTGGCAAGACCGCCGATAGGCGTCCGGCAGGACCCGTCGAGAACGGCGAGGAACGCCCGTTCCGCATCGAGCCTGACCTGGGTCTCGAGATCGTGGATCGCCGCGAGCATCGCACGCGTGGCGTCGTCGTCCGTGCGGCTTTCGATGCAGATCGCTCCCTGACCGACCGCCGGCAGAAATTCGTCGACCTCCAGCAGGCTGGTGATTTCATCTTCCAGGCCAAGCCGTCTCAGGCCCGCGGCCGCCAGAAGGGTCGCGTCCACCTCCCCCTCGGCCAGCTTGCGCAGCCGGGTCTGCAGATTGCCGCGATACATCACGACTTCGATGTCCGGCCTCAGCCGCTTGATCATCGCCTGCCTGCGCAGGGAACTGGATCCGACGACGGCGCCCTGCGGCAGATCCGTCAGCGTTTTTGCCCTGGGCGACAGGAACGCGTCGCGCACGTCCTCGCGCGGCAGAAACGCCGTCAGTTCCAGACCGGTCGGCAGAACCGTCGGCATGTCCTTGGACGAATGAACGGCAAGATCTATTCGCCCGTCGATCAGCGCTTCCTCGATCTCCTTGGTGAACAGGCCCTTGCCGCCCACTTCCGACAGAGGCCTGTCCTGGATCCGGTCGCCGGAGGTCTTGATGACCACGATCTCAAAGGCATCTTCGGGAAGCCGGTGGGCCGCCATCAGCCGGTCACGGGTTTCATTGGCCTGCGCCAATGCCAGGGCACTGCCGCGCGTTCCGATGCGCAAAGGATTTGATTGCAAGGCTTACCGTCCAGATGCTACGCCCGGCGGAAATACCCCGGGAAACTGATTTGCTTCGTTGAAGTGTCCTAGCACAGGCCAACACTGCAAGACCAATGACCTCAGTCAATTCGAAAGACAATGCGACCGATTTGACGGTCCTCGGCATCGAGACCAGCTGCGACGAGACCGCGGCGGCTGTCGTGCGGGGGCCGGCCCGGAAGAAAATCCTTTCAAACACCATCCGCTCCCAGATCGACGAGCATTCCGAATTCGGCGGCGTGGTCCCGGAAATCGCCGCCCGTGCCCATATTGAAATTCTCGACCGGATCGTTGCCGAGGCCATGCGCGAGGCCGATTGCTCCTGGGACGACATCGACGCGGTCGCCGCCACGGCCGGCCCCGGTCTGATCGGCGGCGTCATCGTCGGTTTCATGACCGCCAAGGCCATCGCCATGGCGGCGGGCAAGCCGATCGTCGGTGTAAACCACCTGGAAGGCCATGCGCTGACCGCCCGGCTCACCGACGACCTGAATTTCCCGTTCCTGCTGCTGCTCGTCTCCGGCGGCCACAGCCAGTTTCTGCTGGTACGTGGCGTCGGCGACTACGAACGGCTCGGCACGACCATCGACGACGCCATCGGCGAAGCCTTCGACAAGACCGCGAAGCTGCTAGGCCTGCCCTATCCCGGCGGTCCCCACGTGGAGAAGATGGCCGCCCGGGGAGACGTTACCCGGTTCAGGCTGCCGCGCCCGCTGCTCGACCGGCCCGGCCTCGACATGTCCTTTGCCGGTCTGAAAACCGCCCTCAGGACCCAGGCCAAGAAACTGGAACCGGTCGACGAGCAGACCGTCGCCGACCTGTGCGCCGCCTTCCAGCGGGCCGTGTCCGATGTTCTGGCAAGGCGGACCGCCTCCGCCCTCGACCTTTTCCGGCAGCGGCATCCGGGCGCGGACCCTGCGATCGTCGTCGCAGGCGGCGTTGCCGCCAATCAGGAGATCCGGCGGAGCCTGCAGTCTGCAGCCGACGAGGCCGGAGCCCGGTTCATTGCGCCGCCCATGAACCTGTGCACGGACAATGCGGCCATGATCGCCTGGGCCGGCATCGAACGGTTGCAACTGGGCCCGGTCGACGACATGGCCCTGTCGCCACGCCCGCGCTGGCCCCTCGACGCCACCAATGCCGGCGTTCTAGGCGCCGGCAAGAAGGGGGCCAAGGTTTGAAGTCATTTGCCGGGTTCAAGCGGTCCGGTCGCGGCTTTGCCCTTTTGCCCGGCCCCCGGGGCTGTTAGGAAGCCCTTGCGTTTTTCAACAGGGACATTTTGAAGATGCGGCTCTACTACAAGGCCTATGTCTACCTGACCTGCGGCACGGATCTTCTGGTCTTTGACGAGCCTGACACGCCTTATCTCGGCCCTCAGGTTCCCGGCGGCACGATCGATCCGGGCGAGAGTTTCCTGCATGGAGCCATGCGCGAGTTCGCCGAGGAGACCGGCCTGGTCATCGACGCGGCCTTCGACCATTTTTCAAGCCAGGACATCCCGTTCGGGGCCATGCCCCCGGTCGGCCAGTACCGCGCGCCGCCGAACCGGCCGCTGAAGGGCCGTCACATCCGGCGCAATTATCACGTCCGGCTGACCGAGCGGCCGCGGGACACCTGGGAGCATTACGAGATGTTTCCGAGCGCCGGCGGCGATCCGATTCGCTGCCGGTTCTTCTGGATTGACCTGTTCGGCGAAAAGGCCCGCGACGAGGAGACTTTCTTTGCCGCCTTCGGCGCGCCGCTGACCGACCTGCGCGGCCGTGTGGCCGGCTTCTCCAGAGCCGCCTGAGGACCTCGTCAGCCCAAGGATTTCAGCGTGAAAATCTATCACAAGGCCTATGTTTACCTGACCTGCGGACCGGAATTGCTGGTATTTGTCGAACCGGACCATCCCGATCCGGACATTCAGGTTCCCGGAGGCACGCTGGACCCGGGCGAAAGCTATCTTCAGGCCGCCCGGCGTGAATTTTTCGAAGAAACAGGACTTTCCTTGGATATCGTGCTCGAATCGTTCGCGGACCAGGATCACATCATCAAGGATGTGCCCGGGAGTCTCTCCGGCTTGCATCGTCGACGGCATTTTCACGGCCATATTCGTGAAAAGCCCGCTGTGGAATGGGAACATTTCGAAATGACGCCGAGTTCAGGCGGGCCGCCAATCCGGTTCCGCCTGTTCTGGGTCGATCTTTTCGCCAACGATGCGCCGCCCAAGACCTTGTTCTTTGAAGAGTTTGGAGCGCAACTTGATACATTACGGTCGCGGATGGAAAGGCAGAACGATGGGCGCCATTAAGACAATCGGCGTCATTGGCGGCGGCGCCTGGGGAACGGCGCTGGCCCTCACGGCCGCCCGTGCCGGGCGGGACGTGCGCCAATGGGCCCGCGATCCCGGGATCGTGTCCGATATCCGTGCCCGCAGGCAGAACCCGCGGTATCTTCCCGGCATCACCTTCGACGAGGATCTGAACGCAACCGGGTCCCTTGCGGAGGCCGCTGACGCGGATGCCGTCCTGCTGGTCACTCCGGCGCAGACCACCCGCTCCATTCTGGCCGCCCTCAAGAAGACGGGCGCGGTCCGCGGGCCGGTCCTGTTGTGCGCCAAGGGCATCGAGCAGTCCTCCGGCAAGCTGTTGTCGAAGGTCATGAGCGAGGAACTGCCCGGCGTGGAGCCTTGCGTGCTTTCCGGGCCGAGCTTTGCCGACGATGTGGCGCGCGGCCTTCCCACTGCCGTCACCATTGCCGCCAATTCCACCAAGACCGCCCTGAGCCTGTGCGAGGCGCTGCAGTCTCCCAGTTTCCGTCCCTATGCCTCGATCGACATCCTCGGCACGCAGATCGGCGGCGCATTGAAAAACGTGCTGGCGATAGCCTGCGGGGCCGTCGCCGGCCGGAAACTCGGCGCCAGTGCGCAGGCCGCCCTCACCGCGCGGGGCTTCGCGGAACTCTCCCGCCTCGGCACGGCCATGGGTGCGCAAAGCGAAACGCTGACAGGACTGTCCGGCCTCGGTGACCTTGTGCTGACTTGCTCTTCCAGTCACTCACGCAATTTTTCCTTCGGCCTCCGCCTCGGGGAAGGCTTCATGGCCTCCGAACTGATTTCCGCCGGCGGGAAACTCGCCGAAGGTGCCTATTCGGCCCGTGTTGCCGTCAAGCTTGCGGAAAAACACGACGTCGAGGTGCCGATCTGCGAAACCGTCGCAAGGATGATCGACGAGCACCAGACCATCGACGACGCGCTCAACACCCTCATGGCCCGGCCGCTCAAGGCGGAATCGGAAGGAATGTGAATTGTTTCCGCCTGCCTCCGCGCCGGCCTCGGGAAACACGCTGTGCTGCCCCGGAGACGGGGCGGGCGCCTCGGAAATTGCAGCGTCTTTTTCGGAACAGGGCCTCCGTCTTCCCGGCAGGAAGCGCTTCTTTTTGGACGCCCGACCGATCCGGCAGGTCCACCCCCATTGAGTTTGTCTCTCCCCGGCCCTAGGTTCGACCCGGAATCGACAATCTGAAGGCCTCATTTCATGCTCTATGCCCTGATCTGCACCGACAAGCACGGCGCCCTGCAAACTCGTCTCGACAACCGCACGGCGCATCTGGAGTTTCTCAACGGCCTGGGCGGCAGCCTCAAGGCAGCCGGTCCGTTTCTGGATGACGACGGCAACATGACCGGCTCGCTGGTGGTGATCGAGGCCAGCAATCGCGACGAGATCCTGGCAATTTCGCAGGAAGACCCTTACGCGCGCGCCGGTCTGTTCGAGAGCGTTGAAATCCGACCGTGGAACTGGGCCATCAAGAATCCGGAGACGAAATAAGTGCAATACTGGCTGATCAAATCAGAACCGGACAAATGGTCCTGGGAGCAGCAGAAAGCCAGAGGCGACCTCGGTGAACAGTGGGATGGCATCCGCAACTACCAGGCCCGCAACAACATGCGCGCCATGGAAATCGGCGACAAGGCCTTCTTCTACCATTCCAACATCGGCAAGGAAGTGGTCGGCATCGTCGAGGTCTGCAGCGAGATCCACCCGGACACCACCATTGACGACCTGCGCTGGGAATGCGTGGACTTCAAGGCGGTCCGCGACCTGCCGAAGCCGGTGACGCTGGCCGATGTCAAGGCCGAGCCGCGGCTCGAGAAGATGGCCCTGGTCACCTCCATGCGCCTGTCCGTGCAGCCGGTGACGGCGGAAGAATGGAAGATCGTCTGCGAAATGGGCGGCCTGGAAAGCCCGGCCTGAAGAAACACGCCTGAAAACCTCTTCCGGCGGCCCGTCCGGCCCGCTCAACCGGTGAAGCGCATGCCGCCCGTCAAGGACCCCTTCGACTTCATCCGCCGGGAGACCCGGATAAAGCCCGTTCCGCATGCGGAGGAAATCCGGCTGCATGTGGCCGATGAAGCCATGGCGCTGTGGCAAAAGACCGAGGAGGACCTGGGCGCGCTGGGCCTCGCGCCGCCTTTCTGGGCTTTTGCCTGGGCGGGCGGACAGGGGCTTGCGCGCTACCTTCTCGACACGCCGGACCTGGTGCGGGGCAAACGCGTTGTCGATTTTGCCTGCGGCTCGGGCCTGGTCGGCATCGCCGCCATGATGGCCGGGGCCGCCTCCTGTCATGCGGTCGATATCGACCCCTTCGCGGCAGCCGCCACGCGCATGAACGCAGCGTTGAACAACGTTGCGCTCAGCATTGAAACCGGAGACATAACGCGAGGCACGGTGCCGCAGGCGGATCTCGTCATTTGCGGCGATGTCTTCTACGACAAGCACATGGCCGACGGGGTGCTGGCGTTTCTGGATCGGCTGCTCGAGGACGGCATCGACGTGCTGGTCGGCGATCCGGGCCGGTCCTATCTGCCGCGCTCCCGCCTGACCGAGCTGGCGGTCTACAGCGTCCCGGTGGTCGGCGCCCTGGAAGACAGTGAGATCAAACGAACGTTTGTCTATCGGCTGGCCCCGAAAACAGCCTGAAACCGACGATCTCCCGGTTCCATTGCGCGCTCGAATGCCGCACCGCAAAGTTTTTCAACAACACCACTTTCTCTTTTTGCAGCTTGCGATAGGGTTACGCCTTGAGCGAGCGCCGCTCTAGATATCAGTGCTTCCAGGAGTCCTTCATGCCCATCGTCAACCGCCTTGCCGATCTTGCCGACGAGATCACGGCATGGCGCCATGATTTTCACGAGAACCCTGAAATTCTCTACGAAACCGTCCGGACAGCCGGCAAGGTGGCCGAACTTCTGGAGAGCTTCGGCCTGGACGAAGTCACCACGGGCATCGGCAGGACCGGCGTGGTCGGCGTGATCAAGGGCCGGAACGGCGGCGCCGGCAGGACCGTCGGCCTGCGCGCGGACATGGATGCTCTGCCGATCGAGGAAATCACGGGCAAACCCTACGCCTCCAAGGTGCCCGGCAAGATGCATGCCTGCGGCCATGACGGCCATACCGCCATGCTGCTCGGCGCGGCGAAATATCTTGCCGAAACCCGCAATTTCGACGGCACGGTCATTGTCATCTTCCAGCCTGCGGAAGAAGGCGGCGCCGGCGCGAAAGCCATGATCGACGATGGCCTGATGACCCGCTGGCCGATGGAGGAAGTCTACGGCATGCACAATTACCCGGGCCTGCCGGTCGGCGAATTCGCCATCCGCAAGGGCCCGATCATGGCCGCGACCGACGAGTTTCGCATCACGGTGACCGGCAGGGGTGGTCATGCCGCCAAGCCGCACGAGACCATTGATCCCATCGTCGTCGGCTCACAGATCGTCTCCGCGCTGCAGACCATCGCCAGCCGCAATGCCAACCCGCTCGATTCCGTCGTGGTTTCCGTCACCGTCTTCAATGGCGGCAATGCCTTCAACGTCATTCCCCAGGAGGTCACCCTGCGCGGCACCGTGCGGACCCTCAGCCCGGGCATGCGCGATCTGGCCCAGGCCCGCATGGAAACCATCGTCCGCTCCGTCGGTGAGGCTTTCGGCGCGAAGGCCGAGCTGGATTTCCGGCGCGGTTATCCGGTCACGACCAACCACGATGCGCAGACGGATTTCGCCGCCGAAATCGCCGAGGGCATTGCCGGCGCAGGCAAGGTCGACCGCGAGATCGAGCCGATGATGGGCGGCGAGGATTTTTCCTACATGCTTGAGGAACGGCCCGGCGCCTTCATCTTCGCGGGCAATGGCGACAGTGCCGGCCTGCATCATCCGGCATACGATTTCAACGACGACCTCATTCCGGTCGGCTGTTCCTACTGGGTGAAACTGGTCGAAACCGCCCTCCCCCCGGCAGCCTGACGGAAAGAACCACCTTTTCCTGCGTCACCAACTCTGGTTGTCTGCAGGGTCCGACAAGGCCGCGAAGGTCCTCGATCTGCTCCGTCAATGGAGGACTTGCTCCACGCGCAACCGGGGCAGCGGACATTTCGTCGGAATTTCGGCATGACCGCTCGGTGTCCTTCTCCCCCTTTGCGGGGGAGAGAGACGCAAGCGGCATGGGCCCCTCTTCGCACTACGCTCAAGCGGGATGACGACGGCGGGATTTTGTCCTAGAAAGAACGCCCGTCCCGACCGGCGTTTTCACTGGACATTCCTGCATGACGCTTTCCCCGTTCAAACTCTCCTTTCTGGCGACCTATGTTCTTGTGGGCGCCGTGGTCGGCGTCCTGGTAATCCATCCCCTGAACCTGATGGTGATCTGGTGGGAACTGGCGCGCGCGCCCGAGGCAACGCCGGGATTCTATCAGTTCCTGTCCGCCCGGTTGTGGCTGCTGATCGTGCCCCGGCATCTCAACGTCGCGGTCGCCTACACGGGTCTCGGCGCCATCGTCGGCCTTGCCTTCGGCATTTTCACCCGCAACTACATGCGAACAACCGAAGCCTATCGCTCCCTGCGCGAGGAGCAGACCGCCTTCGTGCCGGACCTGATGCAGCAGGGGGAAACCCACCGGGTCGAATTCAAATCCTCCCTGCGCTGGGACCTGAAGGAAAACTGCGTCAACCGGAACCTGGAGAAGGTCGTCGCCAAGACCCTGGCCGGGTTCTACAATGCCGAAGGCGGCCATCTTCTCATCGGCGTTGACGACGATGGCCGGCCGCTCGGCCTTGATCCCGATCTGGCGACCCTGAAGAGCCCCGATCTCGATTCCTTCGAGCGCACCATCAACGACATCGTCTCCAGGACCCTCGGCGGCGACCTGTGCCCCTACCTTCATACCGTCTTTGCCAGGGTGGAGGACAAGGATGTCGCCATGATCATCATCAGCCCCGCACCGCGGGCGGTTTACATGGAGGAAAACAAGGCCTCGGTGTTTTACCTGCGCAGCGGCAATTCCACCCGCAGGCTCGATGTGCGCGAGGCGGTCAATTACGCCAACACGAGATGGTCGTGACGTGAGCAGCATCCTGAGCCTCGCCTTTCCCGATCAGCTCGGCACGGCAGCGACAGTTTTCCTGATCCTGACGAGTTTCTTCACCTCCGCCCTGACGGCCGCCGTCGGGCTTGGCGGCGGCGTGGCGCTGATCGCGGTCATGGCGGCGGTCATGCCCGCCGGCGCGCTGGTGCCCGTTCATGGTGTTGTCCAGCTCGGCTCGAACGCCGGACGGGCGGTCGTGCAACTGAAACACGTCGACTGGCTGATCGCGCTCTGGTTTGCCGTGGGCGCCGCTTTCGGCGCGGCGATCGGCGGCGCGATCGCGATCGAACTGCCCGCCGCGATCCTGAAAGCCGGCATCGGCCTGTTCGTGCTGTGGGTGGTCTGGGGCAAGGCACCCAAATTCGGCAAGGCGCGCAAACGTGCCATGGCAGGCGCAGGCTTTGCCTCCACGTTTCTGTCGATGTTCTTCGGCGCCGCCGGCCCGATCGGCGGTGCGGTTCTTGCCACGCTGGGTCTGCCGCGTCACGGCTTCGTTGCCAATCAGGCGGTCACGGCGCTGATCATGCATGTCTTCAAGATCGTCGTCTTCGGCCTGCTCGGCTTCGCCTTCGCGCCCTGGGCAGGCCTGATCGTGCTCATGATCGCGAGCGGTTTCCTCGGCACGCTCGCGGGCAGCCGCCTGCTGGGCCGGATGGAGGAAAAGACCTTTAGGACCGGCTTCAGATGGGTGATGACCGCCCTGGCGGCGAACCTGCTCTGGCAGGCTGTCCGAAGCTGGCCAGGGGCCTAGTTGTGAGTTCTGAGAAGGTTGTTCATCCTGATTGAAAGCCTGAAGGTGTTTGCGACCAAACATTCACCGGAAGGTTTCAAGGATGAACAACCCGCATAAGAATGCCCGAACGACGCCGCTGGGTCGAGCGGAGATGATCCGCCGTATCATCGATGAGGGACGGCCTGTGAAGACGGTCGCCGCCGAGTTCGGCCTGAGCGAGCGGCGAACGCGGGAGTGGCTGAGGCGCTACCGGCAATTGGGGCCCGCAGGCCTGGATAACCGCTCCTCCCGTCCATGCTCCATCGCCAACAAGACGATGCCGCATCAGGTGCTCGGCATTGAGCGCTTGCGCCGGGAGTACCGGCTGACAGCGGCGGAGATCGCGGAAAAACTGGGGCTGGCCCGATCGACGGTCGCCGGATGGCTTTCCCGTCTGGGGCTCTGCCGCCTTGCAAGGCTCGATCCCAAGCCTCCTGTGCGACGTTACCAGCGCGAGACGCCGGGCGAACTGTTGCATCTGGACATAAAGAAACTCGGCCGCTTCGAGCGGGTCGGACACCGGATCACCGGTTCGCGCCGGGGCCGAAGCCAGGGCGCGGGCTGGGACTATCTGCATGTGGCCATCGATGATGCGACACGGCTGGCCTATGTCGAGGTGCTGCCCGACGAGACCCGTCGCTCCACCACCAGCTTCCTGATCCGCGCCTTGCGCTGGTTCAAGGCGCGTGGCGTCAGGGTTCAGCGAGTCATGACCGACAATGGCTCCGGCTATATCGCGAAACTATTCCGAAGGACCCTGGAAAGGCTCTCCATCCGCCATATCCGAACCCGACCCTACACGCCTAAGACAAACGGCAAGGCCGAGCGCTTCATCCAGACAATGCTGCGGGAATGGGCCTACGCCATACCCTTCAGATCCTCGCTGACACGGGAGGCCGACCTGCCGAGGTGGCTTGACTGGTACAACACAAAACGCACACACATGGGCATCAACGGCAAAACGCCAGTTCAGGTCCTCAACGGAACAACCTGATCAGAAACCACACCTAGTCCGAAGCGCGCGCGACGGCCAGGTTTCCTGCCGGATTGACCTTTCACCTCTCCACGCTTGAGTTCTTCGCAACTGGCCTGGCCTTGAAACACAAGGGCCGACGCGGTAACCCAGCGGGAACGAATTTCAAAACAATGCGGGATGGAACGTCCATGGCTTCTCAAAATCTTCTGCTTCTGCCCGGCGACGGCATCGGCCCGGAAATCATGCCGGAAGTGAAAAAGGTCATTGCCTGGTTCAATGACAAGGGCGGCATGTCCTTTGAAACCGATGAAGGCCTTGTCGGCGGCTCGGCCTATGACGCCCACGGCCAGTCGATCTCCGAGGAAGACATGGCCAAGGCCATGGCGGCGGATGCCGTGATTTTCGGCGCCGTCGGCGGCCCGAAATGGGATGACGTTGCCTATGAAGTACGCCCGGAAGCCGGTCTCCTGCGCCTGCGCAAGGACATGCAGCTCTTTGCCAACCTGCGCCCCGCCATCTGCTATCCGGCGCTGGCCGACGCCTCGTCCCTGAAAAAGGATATCATCGAGGGTCTCGATATCCTGATCGTGCGCGAACTGACCGGCGGCGTCTATTTCGGCGAACCGAAGGAAATCCGCGATCTCGGCAACGGCCAGAAGCGCGGCATCGACACCCAGGTCTACGACACCTACGAGATCGAACGCATCTCCGGTGTCGCTTTCGAACTGGCCCGCACGCGGAACAACAAGGTCACGTCCATGGAAAAACGGAACGTGATGAAATCCGGTGTTCTGTGGAACGAGGTCGTCACCCAGACCCACAAGAACGCCTACCAGGACGTTCAGCTCGAACACATGCTGGCCGATGCCGGCGGCATGCAGCTCGTCCGCTGGCCCAAGCAGTTCGACGTCATCGTCACCGACAACCTGTTCGGCGACATGCTGTCGGACGTTGCCGCGATGCTGACCGGCTCGCTCGGCATGCTGCCGTCGGCCTCCCTCGGCGCTCCGGATGCCGTCACCGGCAAGCGCAAGGCGCTGTACGAGCCGGTCCACGGCTCCGCACCGGACATTGCCGGCACCGGCGCCGCCAACCCGATCGCCATGATCGCCAGCTTCGCCATGGCCCTGCGCTACTCCTTCGAACAGGTCGCTGCGGCCGACAAGCTGGACCAGGCGATCGCCAATGCCCTCGGCAAGGGTCTGCGCACCAAGGACATCGCCGCGGCAGGCGAAGCCACCATCTCCACCTCCGCAATGGGTGATGCCATCGTGGCCGAGCTGGACGCGCTCGGCGCCTGACGGCCTCATCAGCGTTTGCACCACGAGCCGCCAGCGGGTATCCCGGTGGCGGCTTTTTCTTTCAAACCGCGGTTGCTCAGATGAACGAAGACAAACTCGCGCCTTTTCTCGGCACCTGGATCCTCGATTCGGAGGAAAGCGACTTCGAGCAGGGGGACCCGCCGAAGAGCGCCACCTTGAAGATCGATGACAATTTCGGCATGGCCGTGTTCACGATGAACCAGGTCGATGCCGACGGCGAGATCACCAACGACACGTTCGAGGCCATGCCCGACGGACCGGAGGTCAAGCTGGGCAAAAGCGGTCTGGTGGACGCCATGCGCCTCGTCTTTCAGGGCGACGATAAGCTTGTTTCCGAGGCGCGCCGGGGCGGACTGACCCTGATGAAGGCCGAACGCGAACTGTCCGACGACGGCCGCACCCTGACCGTGACCCAGACCGTGCATCTGGTCAACGTCGCCAGCTTCACCAACATCTCCGTCTACCGGAAAGCGCAGTAGGCCATCCATGAAACAGGTCATCGGCGCCGTGACGCTGGTCGTGCCGGACTATGACCGGGCGATCGCCTTCTACACGCAAAGCCTCGGTTTCGACCTGATTGAGGATACGCCTCTTCCGAATGGCAAGCGCTGGGTGCTGGTTGGTCCGAAAGGCAGCACGCAAACGCGTCTGCTTCTGGCACGCGCGGCCGGCGACGACCAGCAGGCAGCCATCGGCAACCAGGCGGGTGGACGGGTCTTCCTGTTCCTGAACACGGATGATTTCGACCGGGATTACCGAGCAATGCAGGACGCAGGCGTCACTTTTCTGGAGTCTCCCCGCACGGAGCCTTACGGCAAGGTCGCCGTGTTCCGCGATCCGTTCGGCAACAAATGGGACCTCATCGAGCACCGCTGACTGTGGACGGCGGCAAGGTCTCCATCTGACGCGGCACCGACCGGAGCGCAGTGCCGACGGGGGAAACAAGACGGGTAAAACAACACGGCCGGGCTTTTTTGAAAAAAGCCCGGCCGTATTTTCAGGACGTCGGTGACAGGGCCGTCAGCGCGGAGCCAGGACGGCGATCAGTTCGTTGGCGACGTTGGCCATTTCCATGCCGGCGGAAAAATTGAACTGGCTGATGGAGATGAAGACGCCGACGCCGCGGTTCGGCGCGAACGCGACGTAGCTCAGCAGCCCTTCGCTGCCGCCCGCCTTTTGGATGATCAGCGGGCTGTCGCCCTCCGGCATCATGATGACCCAGCCGAGACCCATGGCGTTCATGTGGCCGGACTCGTCCAGACCGTAGACCGGGTTCATGCCGTCACGCATCGCCCAGGCCGCGTGGCTGATCCCCCGGGCTTCCGCGCCCTCGCTGCCGAACCGGTCGAGGTTCCATTCAAGATACCGCAGCATGTCGTTGGCAGTGGTGTAGAGTTGCGAGGCTCCCGATCTGTTGGCGAACTGCGCGCCCGGAACCATCTCGTTGCCTTCCCAGTCATAGCCCGTCATGACCGTGTCGCCGGTGGGTCTTTCATACCCTGTCGCGGTCAGCCCGATCGGATCGAGAACCTTTTCCTTCAGCAGCGCGTCATACGGCTTGTCGGCCGCCCCCGACAGGGCCATCGCCAGCAGGTCGAAACCGACATTGGAATACAGCATCCCGGTGCCGGGCGTGAACAGCAAGCCCGCGTCCTTCAGGTTGGCCTGGAAAGAGGCGTCGCTGTATCGCTCGACATCCGGAACTTCCTGCAACTCGCGCTTCAGGCCACCGGCATGGGTGGCAAGGTCGACGAGGCGGATCTTGTGGCCGTCGCGCTCGGGCAGCGTGTCGACCAGGTCGATCAGCGGGCCGGCCGGGTCGGTCAGCGCAACGGTGCCCTCGGCGGCAAGGGTCGCCAGCGTCAGCCCCGTGAACGACTTGGTGATGGAGCCGACGTTGATCGCCGTGTCCGCGTCCGGCGTCTTGCCATTGCCCTTTTTGGTCTCGCCCAGCCCGTAAAAGGCAGTTTCGCCATCGCGTACTGCGGCAATCACCAGTCCCGGCACGCCGGTGTCGAGGTAGAAGATCTGACCAGTGAATTCAATGGCTTCCTGAAGAAGCGCGTCTTCGGCCGCAGCCGGTGCTGCCGCGACAAGAAAGGCAAGGGTAAAGGCTTTGAACTTCATGAACATATCCCAAAAATACGAATGCATCGGCATCCAGTGGTTGCGATCCGGAGACGGTAGCCCCGCACGGTGCACCATGCCAGAAAAAACTGAAACCCGCGGCCCCAGGGTCCCCGGGCGCAGGGTCCCCGGGCGCCGGGAACCACTGCCCGCCGGCAACTTCCTGACACATCCGCCTTGCCCGGAGCTTGCGGGAGACGTGCCTGGCACCTGTTGGCCGATGACAGGCAAGTGCCTGACCGCCCGCCTGTCAGACCTGCGCCAGAAGTAGCCCGAGAAGCGCGCAGACCGCCAGGGTGAGCGGTATGCCCTTGTGCAGGCGCAGCATGAGCAGGCCCGCGACCAGCGTCAGCACCGGCACCCGCCAGTCCAGTGTGGTCACATCCGGCACCAGCGGCCGCAGCGGCCCGAATTCCTGCCGGGCGACATCCGAAAACGTGACCTGCAGGGCGAACCAGATCGACAGGTTCAAGATCACGCCGACAACCGCCGCCGTGATTGCATCCAGCGCGCTCTTCAGCCTCGGCATGGCATGAAGCCGCTCGATATAGGGGGCGCCGGCAAAGACCCACAGGAAACACGGCACGAAGGTTGCCCACAGGGTCACGGCGGCTCCCGCCGCGCCCATGACAAGATCCGGTCCGCCTGCCCCGTCGCGCGCTGCCGCCAGAAAACCGACAAACTCTGTGACCAGGATCAGCGGCCCCGGCGTGGTCTCGGCCAGACCCAGCGCATCCGCCATTTCAGCGGCGCTCAGCCAGCCGAACCCGTTGACCGCCTCCTGCGCCATATAGGCCAGCACGGCGTAGGCGCCGCCGAATGTGACCGTCGCCAGAACGGAAAAGAACCGGCCGATCTCACCGAGCACATGCCCTGGAAAAAGAAGTTCCAGCAGCAACAGCGGGCACCACCACAGCGCCAGCCAGACCAGGACCGTGCGTGCGGTGGCCAGGGGACCGACCGTCCCCTGCCCGGACGGATCGTCCGGCTGCGCCGGCCCGAGGTCGGACACCCGACTTGCCAGCTGCCCCTCGATCAGGCCGATTGCGGCGGCAGCCGCAATGACCAGCGGATAGGGCGCATCAAGAACAAACAACGCCACGAAGGCCGCTGCCGCGATCCAGGTATGCAGCGGACGCGTCAACGCGCGCCGCGAAATCCGCAACAGCGCCTCGATCACGATCACCAGAACCGCCGCCTTGACGCCCAGAAACAGCGCCTGAACCAGCGGCAGCGCCCCGAAGGTCACATAGAACGCGGCCAGCAGCAGCATCAGCGCCGCCCCCGGCAGCACGAACAGCAGCCCCGCCACAAGCCCGCCGACCGTGCCGTGCATGCGCCAGCCCGCGTAGGTCGCCAGCTGCATGGCTTCCGGTCCGGGCAGCAGCATGCAGAACGACAGTGCGTTCAAAAAGGTCTGCTCGGAGAGCCAGCGGCGGTCCTCCACCACCTCCCGGTGCATCAGGGCGATCTGGGCCGCCGGCCCGCCGAACGACAGCACCCCGATCCGCGCCCACACCCGCGTCGCGGCGGCAAGGGACGGCGCGCCGTCCCCGTTCGCGGTTTCATTCGCCGTCATCAGGACCACGGCTCCGCTTTGGTGGCAGATGAGGAGGTCGGGGTGGAGGCTGAACCGGAAGAAGGTATCCAGTCGTGGCCTTCCTCGAACCCGTCCCGCGCCCAGCGATAGAGCGCGTCATAGACGGTCATGCCGGCGTCAAGCTGTTTGACATCGTCCGAATACTGCCGCGACAGGCCAACCGACACCGCCAGCAGGCCCGCCGCCTGGGGCGACAGATCGTGCCGGTTGGTGTCGGCCGCGCGAATGACATCCGCCAGACGCTGCAGAGCTTCGCTCTTGAGCTCGAAGGTCTCCAGCATCGTATCGAAGGTGCAGCACTCGCCGTGGTGCGAGAAATGAACGTTCTCGACGTCGAACGGCGTCGCGCCATAGCGGCTCGCCACGCCTTCCACCTCGACAGGAGACACGAACAGAAACCGGGCCTCGGGGTCGACAAACCGTCGGATCAGCCACGGACAGGCGATGCGGTCGATTTTCGGACGGTGCCGCGTGACCCACAGCGTCGCGCCATCGACCGGCTCCGGGATCGACCCGGCGGGGATGCGCAGGGTTCCGGGCGTATCCCGCCACGCATACATGCCGCCGGACAGATATTCCGCCGGGACCCCTTCCGTACGCAGCCAGGCGACAAGCCCCTGACTGAGCTTGATCCCGCGCTGGCAGGTGATGACGCAAGCCCGGCCGTCCAGCCGCGCGACAAGCCCGCGCTTGTCCGTATGCGGGTGCCGGAACGAACCGGGGATGAAATACGGGTCTTCGTCGAAGTCCGGATCGATGGAAATATCGACGATCACCGGACAGTCCGGCGTGCCGATCAGGCGCTGCAGATTGGAAATTGTGATTTCATTGGGGGCTGGCATTTTCGGCTCCTTGATCCTCAATCGAACACACTTGCCGCCGCCACCGGCGCCGAAACAAATGTCGCTCGCGAATCTTGAGCCTGAGCCTCACGGGGCGTTCGCAGGAACCCCATGGGGAAGGAGTAGCGGTGCGGTGCGGGGGTGTCAACTGAGGGGGGGGCCGTACGCGCGGATGTCTCGGTTACGGAGGTTGAGAAACGGAATGGGCAGAATGGACGGCGTTCTGCCATGCACCGTAATGCGAGCGAATTACCAGTGTGGGGCCGGGAGGGGACTGTCGGGTTTCATACGGTCGATAAGCAAAGCGGACGTTCATGCACCGCTTGCGCGGAGTCGTTTTCGGCCCAGAGCAGTCATTCGCCAATAGACTTGCAAACGGCTGGTTTTGATCCGAAACAGTCCTTTGATAACGAACAGCAAAATCATAGTTCGCGTGTTCGGGGGGAGAGCCTCTCCTCCACTACCAAATTCTCTATAAATTTCAGATTCTCAAGTCTCGCAGGCTGCGAGTGCGTCTGCGCGCGGATAAGCTTGGGTGCCATTCTGGGTGTCAGGCGCAGGCGGTTGAATTATTGAGGCCTTTTTTTCGTGAAAACTGCTTCTGGCCCATTTTCACCAATCAACCGAAACGTAACTGGCGCGGGGTCTCGTGACCGATCAATTCTACGGGCCTCAGCGAAAGAACTGTCAAGCTCTGCTATCTCGGCTGTAGCCTCCGCGATTTCGCCGGTTTCTAAGAGTCTTTGTCGACAAATGCTGTAAGCTTCTGCCCCACATTCTGCATGGGCAGTAACCATCGCATCCAACATCATCTTATGTTCTGATAAAAGGAAGCTGGTCTGGAGAAATGCTGCCCACGGCTCGGGAGCCTGTGGCATCAAAAGTGCGAGAGCCAAAAGAGCGAAGAGGGTGTCAATCAGATCGCCACTTTCTGTCGACTGAACCATCAAGGCATAAAGTTTCTCAGCCTGATACGGTTTCGCTTCAATGTTGCGATAGATAAACCACTCAGCAAGTTGTGCTTTCAATCTGACTTCTGATGACAGGCTATCATCTTTTGTCTTTTTAAGCTCCTCAAATGCAGCAGAGGCCTCTTCAAACAAGCCAGCATAAAGTTGGGCATCTGCCAAGCAGAACTGTAATTTTTCCGTTCTTCCATGCGATAAAGCTGCCGCGTACGCCTCCACTGAACATCTATATTTTCCTGAGAAAAACAACGCCCCCGCAAGCTCGCTTAGAAAATAGGATCTGGAAAGGTAGTTTGGTTCCAATTTCCGTGCACGGTTAAATGAGCTGATGGCGTCACGGTACAGACCCAAGGACGCCTGACTGTTGCCTAGAGAATAAAATATAGCTGATGGATTTCGGCCCTGCGCAATTGCGGCCTTGGCGGACTCTTTGTTTAAGTTTTCTAGAGCCTGCGAGAAGCGCTTGTCGTTTCTGCCATTTTCTAACAACCAGATCACAAACCTGAAGTAGAAATAGTCTTGTTCTAAATGCAGGTTATTCAAGATTGCTAGCTTTGTGGCCTCCAAGGGCTCGCTCACAAGCGCCTGACAAACTTCTGTTGCCAACTCCTTCAATCGAGTACTTAGATTTTCTCCTAGGCAAAACATCGCAGCAAGTTTGGCGTGGGCGTGAAGGCCCATCCGCAGGAAAACAGCAGGTAGCCCATACAGGAGTGCAGCCGTTAATTCTTCATGAGTGCAATCATTTATGTAAATATCCAAATTGGCTACATGGGGTAGCTCTATTCTTATGAATTCATTCCTGAGCTGTATGCTCAGCTTCAAATTTTCGAGCCCCCCCTTTCTAAGTGTGATGAATGGTAGTGCATTTGAGGTTTTGCGAAGCGCCCTTTCGCAATCAGAAAAGTACTGAAATGATCCGGTATGATTTTCGACTTCTATGAATACGGTCTCATTTTGGCCCGCGTTGTGCACTCTTCGAAGCGCAACGATATAATTCTCAATCTTGGAAGTGGTTTTTTGTTTCCAATCGTGTGGCAGCGTCAGGCTAACGGTTTGTGTGTCGAGCCTCACCTGCGCCAGTGCTTCTTGGTTCCAAATCCATTTCCAACCACCGGTTGGGTCGCAATATCTGGCTATTATTGCAGGCACGTTCAGTGATGCCAAATAGCGTAGCCGATCAGTCTTGATTGTTACTTTATCGAACTTTTCAGCGTCGTCTGTAGCTTTGAGTTGGACATTGAAAAAACATCCGGTCGCCTGGCCGTTGCCGTCAAAAATCTCTACCTCCAGGTCGACACCGTAGTCACGACTTTTCTCCCTGCAAACCCATTGTTCTGGTAGCAGCCTTTTGAACTCATTGATCGATTTATCTTCAAGCTGATGTGTTCTGGAGCGTTGGGGCACCTGGTCTTCCAATATAGGCAAAACATAAGACCTGTATTAATACAATGACTTGAAGCTGCGCCCTATCGCTGTTCATTGTTTTTCTCCCATTTTAATGTTCGCGGTTTGAATAGCCCCTATATCCGTAGACACCTTCTTCCCTAATTTTGAGGCAAGGACGCTGCGATTGTCAAAGTCCGCAGAGCAGCCGTTCGTTCTGCTCGCAACAAAAGCCCGCTTCCCGTCCTCAATAGACCTGCGGTCGCCTCGCCACGAATGGCAGCTTTGCAGATCGGGCCGAAAACCTGAGAACGGCCGACTAGGGGACGCCTTGCCGGCTGTCGGCCAAGTCCACGATCCGCACATCTGGAACGGGGCTGCATCGGCGGCGACCAAGGCCGCGTTTCCGAAAGAGCGTTGCCAGGAGGAATTTGAAGGACGTGATCGCGAGACGGTCCCGCTTCCCGAACCATCAACGCTGGTGAACGACCTGCGAGGCTAAGCATCGCCCTCACGGTTGTCATTCCGGACAAGTGCAGCACGCTGCACGCAGATCCGGAACCTAGCGCATCAGCGCGAGCGAGCACGAATTTTCTTCAGTCTTCACTTTGAAAATGGCCGCGCCTGCGGCGCGAATGATGCTCTGGAATCCGGGTCGTCGCGCAGCTTGCGCTGCACTTGCCCGGAATGACAGTAGAGAGGCTGGCGTTCCGTGCCCCCCCTACCAATCCGGCGTAGACCCAAAAGCACAAATATCCCGGAGTTCCTCATACGCACCCGACGAGGCCCCCAGGACCGGGGCGGGGAGCGTCAGGCCCGGGCCGTCCGGGAACGGCAGAACACGGCCGCCGGCCTCAAGGATGAGGACATAGCCCGCCATGCAGTCCCAGGCGTTCATGCGGGGCTCGGCATAGCCGACCAGTCGCCCGGCGGCGACCCAGGCCAGCATCAGCGCGCCAGAGCCGTAGCGCATCCAGCCGACGCCGGCGTCCATCAGCTCGGTCAGCATCCGGCCGACGCGATCGCTCGCCACCCGGTCGTTGGCACCGATCCCCAGCAGGCCCGCGCGCAGGTCGCCGCCGAGCGCCTTGATCGGCGTTCCGTTCAGCGTGGCCCCCTGGCCCCGGAATGCCACGAAGAGCTCGTCCAGCACCGGCGCATAGATCACGCCCAGCGCCGGGCCCTCGCTGTCGCAAGCGCCGATGGAAACACACCAGCCCGGCAGGCCGTTGAGGAACGGCGCGGTTCCGTCGATCGGATCGAGCACCCAGGTGAAGCCGGAGCTGCCTTCGCACAGTCCGTGTTCCTCTCCCAGGATCGCGTCCTCGGGAAACGTCTTTTCGAGCGCGTCGCGGATCAGGGTTTCGACTTCCCGGTCCGCCTCGGACACCAGATCGGTCACGTGACGCTTCGTCTCGACGACAAGCGCATCGCGCCGGCGGAAATAGTCCAGTGCCAGATCTCCGCCACGCCGGGCCAGATCGACGGCCAGCTTGAGTCGCTCCGCATTCATGTCGTTCGTCATCATGCACCTCCAGGGATGAGCGCAACACCGCGCGGGCGTACTTCCAGGGCAACAGCCGTGCCCGATGGCAAAGGCGTGTCGCTTTCATCGTCAACCACGAAGATCCGTCCCAGCGGACCGTCGATTTCATATTCGACGTGATCGCCGAGATAGGCGGAAGAGGCGATGGTGCCCCGCACGCCTGTTCCATCCCCTTTTCCGGCTACCGTCACTTTCAGCGCGTTCGAGCGCAGCGATATCTGCGCGGGCCCCGGCAACTGTCCCCTGGAGGGCAAGGACAGCGTCACACCGCCCAGTTCAACCTGCGCGGCATCGCCATCGACCGAGATCACGCGGCCCTCGACCACATTCGCCTCGCCGATGAAGTCGGCGATGAAGTCCGAGGCAGGAGATTCGTAAAGTTCCCGGGGCGTGCCGATCTGCGCGATCTTGCCCTCCTTCATCACCACGATGGTGTCGGAGACGGCGAGCGCTTCTTCCTGATCGTGGGTGACGTAGACGGCGGTGAGGCCGATCCGCTGCTGCAATTCGCGAATGTCCGTGCGCACCTTGCGGCGCAGCCGCGCATCGAGGTTCGACAGCGGCTCGTCCAGCAGCAGCACCTGCGGCTCCAGCACCAGCGCCCTTGCCACCGCAACCCGCTGCTGCTGACCGCCGGAAAGTTCCGCCGGCAACCGGCCCGCGAGGCCGGACAGACCGACCAGTTCCAGCGCCTCTTCCGCGCGCTTGCGCGCCTCGGCCGATTTCATGCCGCCCGCTTCCAGCCCGTAGGCAACGTTCTGGCCGACGCGCATATGCGGGAACAGCGCATAGCTCTGGAACACCATCGACACGTCCCGACGGTCGGCTGGCAGGCGGGTGACATCGTCGCCGCCGATCAGGATCTGCCCGTCCGTCGGGCTTTCCAGCCCCGCCAGCATCCGCAGCGTCGTTGTCTTGCCGCAGCCGGACGGCCCCAGCAGCGTGACCAGCTTGCCGGGTTCAATGTCCAGCGTCAGATCGGGAATGGCGGTGAAACTGCCGAAGGCCTTCCGTACGTTGCGGAACGCCACAGCGCCTTTTGTCTGCGTCATGCTCGTGCTTCCTTTGAAGAGAAACCGGAATTGGCGTCCTGTTCCTCGCCCCGCCGGATACGGCGCTCCCCGACCAGCAGCTGGAAGCCGCCGATGACGGTGATCATCACCAGGATCAGGACCGAGGAATAGGCGATGGCGATACCGTATTCGCCGTTCTCGACCAGCCCGACGATATAGGCCGTGGCCATGTTGTATTTCGCACTGACCAGAAAGATCACCGCCGAGATCGAGGTGATTGCCCGCACGAAACTGTAGACCAGCGCGGCGAGGATCGCCGGGCGCATGAGGGGCAGGATCACCTTGCGCATGGTCCGGCCGGAACTCGCCCCCAGCGTCAGGGATGCCTCGTCAAGCGAGCCGTCCAGCTGCGCCATGGCCGCCACCCCGCCGCGCACGCCCACGGGCATGTTGCGGAAGACGAAGCAGGCAATCAGGATCGCCGCCGTGCCTGTCATCTGAAGCGGCGGCAGGTTGAACGCCATGATGTAGCTGATGCCGATCACCGTGCCGGGAATGGCAAAGCTCATCATCAGCGCGAACTCGAACACCGAGCGCCCCGGGAACCTCTGGCGCACGATCAGCCATGCGGTCAGCAGCCCCACCGCCGCGGTCAGTGGCGCGGCGATCAGCGCGATTTCCATCGTCGTCCAGAAACTGTCCCAGGCGACGCCGGTCCAAAGGACCCCGTTGTCCCAGCCGATGCCGAAGGCCTTGGCGTAGTGATCGAGCGTCAGGGAATGGTCGAGACCCCAGATCTTCACGAAACCGCCGAACAGGATCATCGCATAGACCGTGATGGTGAAGGCGGCCCAGGCGACAGCCACGGTGATCACCGGCCAGCCGACCCGGCGCGGCAGGCTGATGTGCCGCCCGCCGTCGCCCTTGCCCGTCACCGTCGCATAATTGCGCCCGGACAGCCAAAGCCGCTGGGCCAGGAAGGCCGACAGGGTGAAGAACAGCAGCACCATCGCCAGCACCGCAGCGCGGGACGGATCGTTCTGCGCGCCGACAACGGCGAAAAAGATCTCGGTCGACAGCACGCCGCCGGAACCGCCCAGCACCAACGGGTTGCCGAAGTCGGCCATCGATTCGATAAAGCCGATCAGAAACGCGTTCGCCAGCCCCGGAGCCATCAGCGGCAGCGAGACCTTGCGGAAGGTCCGCCAGCGGTCGGACCGCAGCGTCTGGCTGGCCTCTTCCATCGACGGGCTGATGCCGTCCACGACGCCGATCAGGACGAGGAAGGAAATCGGGGTGAAACTCAGCATCTGCGCAATCCAGATGCCGGTGAGGCCATAAAGCCAGCGCCCCAGTTCCCAGCCCGTGGCGGCCTCGATCACCTGGGTCAGGGATCCGGACCGCCCCAGCAGCATGGTCAGCGCCAGGCCGACGACGAAGGGCGGCGTGATGATCGGCAGCACCGTCAAGAGGCGCAACGACTTCTTGAACCTGAAACCGGTCCGTGTTGCCACCAGCGCGAACACCAGGCCGAGCAGGGTTGTCCCGGTCGCGGTGCAGATCGCAAGGAAGAAGGTGCGCCACGCAACGCCGCAATTGCCGCCCCAGAAACACGCCAGCGACCAGATTTTCGGATCGATGATGTTCCGGCGCACGCCTTCGCTGGTGAAGGACCCGTCGAATTCCTGGAACGCGCCGGTGAACATCGACACCAGCGGATAGAAGACAAACACGGCAACCAGCAGCACCAGCAGGGTGATCGCACCCAGCACGAAGGCATCGCCCTTGAGGGCGCCCCGTTCGGCAGCGCCAAAAGAGATCATCAGGGCGAAGAGCGTCCCCAGCACAACGGCGCCGGCACCGAAGGCCGGCTGCCCGGCGACATCGCCGAAGATTGCCTCAAGCAGCCCCCAGTTCCAGCCGCGCAGGCCGATAGCCAGCCCCTCGGCCAGCATCCAGGCGAGACCCGCCGCGCCGACGGCAATCAGCGCACCGCCCCGCTTTCCGGGCGCCTGTGTGATGCGCAGGAAAATAGCAACGGCGAGCAATGCCAGAATGGGCCAGAGCTGCCAGCGCCCCGTCAGACCCTGCACCAGGCCTGGCCAGAGTTTTTCTGAAGAAATGAAATCTTCCAGCCATTCGAAGCTGAAGAAGCCCGAGCGAATGCGGTACCAGGGCAACGCGATCAACGCGAAGACCCCCGCCGCAAGGATCAGATCGAGCCTGCGGTTGTCTCTGGATGTCATGATTCGGTCCGATGGGTCTGGAAGGCCGGGCAGCGGGTGACCGGAAGGCCACCCGCCCTGTCAGGGATTTATTGAAGCGGCAACGAGCCGACCTCTTTATCCCAGCGCGCCAGAAGCGCCTTGCGCCGGTCCGCACTGCCGTATTCGGCGAAGTCGTAGTCGATCAGCTTGATCGTCGACAGATCCGGAGCTTCCTTCGGCGGCGTTGCACTGGCGTTGGAAGGGATCTGGAACGACCCCGCCTCCGGCATCATGTTCTGGACTTCCGCCGTCAGCACCCAATCGTAAAATGTCTTCGCGGCATCGGGGTTCTGAGCACCCTCGACCAGGGACATGGAACCGATCTCGTAACCGGTTCCCTCACAAGGGGCGACAACGCCGATCGGGAACCCGGACACAGCCTGAGAAACGGCATCATGCTGGAAGACGATCCCCAGACCGGTTTCACCGCGTGCGGCAGCCTTCACAGGCGCACTGCCCGACTTGGTGTATTGCGAGACATTGGCGTGCATCTTCTTGAGGAAGTCGAACGCCTCGTCTTCGCCAAGCAATTGCACCAGCGTCGCCAGCGTCGTGTAGGCGGTGCCAGACGAGTTCGGATCGGCGATCTGGATCTCGCCCTTCAGCGCCGGATCCAGCAGGTCAGCCCAGCACTTCGGCTCAGAGATGCCCTTTCCTTCAAGGATTTCGGTGTTGTAGCCCCAACCGAGCGCACCGGAATAAACCCCCACGGTGTGATAGTCGGAGACCTTGGCCTGGCCTTGCGCCCAGTCCTGAAGCTCACCCAGCATGGGCGATTCATACTTCGCGCTCAGCCCGTCCTGGCCGGCCTGAAGATGCGGATCGCCGGTGCCGCCCCACCACAGATCGGTTTGCGGGTTGCGGGCCTCTGCCCGGATCTTGGCATAGGCCTCGCCCGAAGACAGACGCACCATGTTCACGTCGATGTCCGAATGACCGGCCTCGAATTCGCTGACCAGCTTCTCGCAGATGACAACGTCAGCCGAACAGATCAGGTTCAGTTCGTCCGCCATTGCGCTGGCAGGCAACACGGCAAGACCGCCCAGAAGGGCATATTTCAATGACTTCATAATTTCCTCCCATTTTCCCAAAAATCTGGGAATAGATGCTATGCACACCTGTGCATTAAATTGCAATCAACCGCGACCTTTGTCAAGAAAGTGTCAAAAATTTGCTATAATTAGATCGAAAGAGCCAGATGCACAGCATTGCGAGAATGTGACATGATCAAGAACAAGGTGAGCGCGAAGGATGTCGCGGAACTGGCGGGCGTATCGCGCACGGCTGTCTCGCGAGCGTTTACACCCGGAGCATCCGTCTCTTCCGAAACCCGGGCCAAGGTGCACGCGGCAGCCGAAACACTCGGCTATCACGTCAACAACCTTGCGCGCGGGCTTTTGACCTCGAAGACTGGCATCGTTGCACTGATTGCCGCCGAGATCCAGACACCCTATCGATCCTTTCTGCTCGCCACCCTGTCTGAGAAATTGCAGGCCGCCGGCAAGGTCGGGTTGCTCATCAATACGGACCGCTCGGACGAAAGCGTTGCACAAGCCCTGCGGCAGGCCATTTCCTATCGCACTGACGCCGCCATCGTTCTGTCCGGCATGCCCGATGCTTCGCTGGCCGAAACCTGTCTGCGCAACGGCATGCGCCTGGTGCTGATCAATCGAAACGAGCAACTGCCGGGCACCTTGCGGGTCAGGGTGGACGATCTTGCCGCCGGGCGTCAGGCCTTCGCCTCGCTTGCTGCCGCCGGGTGCTCCCGCCCGGCGCTTGCCTCGTCCCTGGCAGGCACGCCCAGTCTGGAGGATCGTTGCCGGGGGTTTCGCGCAGCCGCCGCCGAAACGGGAACCGAGGTCGTTGAAGAAGCAAGCGGAACGACATCCTACCAGACAGGTCTTGACGTTGGCACACGGCTTCTGACCCGCCCGGAAAGACCCGACGGCATCTTTTGCGCGACGGATCTGGTCGCCTGCGGTGTGGTCGACGCCGCCCGCCGCCGCTTCAAGCTGCGGGTGCCGGAAGATGTCTCCGTGATCGGGTTCGACGACATCGAGCAGGCGTCCTGGGAAAGCTACAACCTGACGACGTTTCGTCAGCCGGTGGAGGATATCGCCGATGCCACCGTCGCCTATCTGTCCGAAGCGGCGGACGACACCCCGCGTACGGTCACGCTGCAGTCACGCCTGGTCTGGCGTGGCAGCATTCTCGACTAGGGAATGTCGCGTTGACTTGAAGTCAGCTCAGCCCTTGCGGCCAAGGTAGACTGCCTGCGTGACCTCGCGCCCGTCCTGCAGCGGGTTCGCGAAGACAACCGGCTCGGCCCAGGCCTCTTCGAAGGCCTCGCCGAGCAACCCCGTGATCGCCCCGTCCGGGGCCTCGTCGGACCACAGGCCGACAACCCCGCCGGGCTTCAAGAACCGCTTCAAAGCGCGCAGGCCTTCGGCGGTGTAGAACCCTTCAGACCCGCCATGCAGCAGGCGCTCCGGCGTATGGTCGATGTCGATCAGGATGGCGTCGTATTGACGGGCGGGCCTGTCCGGATCGAAGCCGGTGTCCGACGCCGCCAGGGAAAAGAAATCCCCTTGCACCAGCTTGCAGCGCGTGTCGTCGGCCAGTTCGGTCTTCATCGGCACCAGCCCTTCCCGGTGCCAGCGGATCACCGGCTCCAGAAGGTCGACAACCGTGAGCCGGGCAACGGTGTCATGCGCCAGCGCGGCCTTTGCGGTGTAGCCAAGGCCCAGCCCGCCCACCAGCACATCCAGATCCCCACCGTTCAACGCCGCGATCCCCAGATCGGCCAGCGCCACTTCCGAGGCGGTGAACAGGCTCGACATCAGGTGCTCTTCGCCGAGCAGTATCTCGAAGACATCGGTCTTCAGGGCAAGGATATGCCGTCGCCGCAGGGAAATCGCGCCGATGGGCGTGGGTGAATAGTCGAGTTCTTCAAACAATGCGCTCATCAGGGCACCATGGCGATGGATTGGCGCTTTGGGAAGAGCGGACCTTCGGCAGAGACACAAATCGCCATGGACATCATGGCCAAGCCAAGCCAAACGAGCGGCGTCTCCACTTGCTCCCGCCCCCCTCGAGCCGGAACCCCGATGGCCTGCCTCTCAGAACACCTGCAAGGTCACCAGCGCGACCATCAGATACCGCGCCGTCTTGGCGATCGCCACCAGGATGGCGAAACTCCAGAAGGGTTCCCTCAGCACGCCGGCCGCCAGGGTCAGCGGGTCGCCGATCACCGGTGCCCAGCTCATCAGCAGGGACCAGCGGCCGTAGCGGCGGTACCAGCCGGTGGCGCGTGCCAGCTTCTCGGGCTTGAGCGGAAACCAGGACGCGTCAGAGAACGCCGCGGCGCCGCGACCCAGCCCCCAGTTGACCATGGACCCGAGCGTGTTGCCGAGGCTGGCCGCGGCAACCAGCAGGACGACAGGCTCGGTTCCGGTGGCAATCAGCCCGGAGAGCCCGAGTTCGGACTGGGCCGGCAGAAGGGTCGCCGCGAGAAACGAAATCCCGAAGAGGCCGACGAGGCTGGCGCTCATGGGGCGGGACGGGCCGACATGTTCAGGAGGAAGATCATGGCCCTCCTATACGACAAAACGCGGAGCTTGCCATAGACTCTCGAGAGAAGCCGTCCGGCATCCACGCTCTCTGACGTCATGAACGCATTTCGAAAGAGATTGCCTGACCACATCCAGGGCGGCCTTCCCCGACTTGATCGGGGATCCAATGCCGCTTGCCGCTTGCCGCGGTGGCGGATCGAAGCTGCACGGCCGGACATCCTGTCGAACCGCTCTGGAAATGAGTGGATCCCCGATCAAGTCGGGGAAGGCACCGGGGAGGAGGCGACCATTTCGCAAGAACGGTGGACGTAGTCGCTCCCGGCCGGGCAAATCTCTTGAAAGGGGGCGGAGCGCCGGAAACCCGGTCACACCTGCACATCGGCCCCCGGCAGACCTAGGACCCCTGATCCATCATTTTCGCTGCGCTGCCTCCGCGATGACGATGCCAAGAAAAAAGACCCGGCAGCCGAAGGTGCCGGGTCTTTCGCGGCGAAACCGGTACGCGCCATCGCCCGTGCCGGGTGCCCCGGGCACCTCATGTGGCTAGCCGGCGAGTGGCGGATTCAACCGGGCGAAGCCTTCCTGCCTCCGGTAGGGGAAATGCGGATAAGGCGCTGTGACCGCACTGGCGGCGTCCAGCCTGCCGATCTGCTCACCCGAGAGCGACCAGCCGACCGCGCCGATGTTCTGGCGAAGCTGGTCTTCATTGCGCGCGCCTATGATGACGGAGGAGACCGTCGGACGCTGCACAAGCCAGTTGAGTGCGACCTGCGGCACGGTTTTCCCGGTCTCGCGGCTCACCTCGTCCAACACATCCACCACGTTGAAAAGATGGTCGTCTTCCACGGGCGGACCGAAATCGGCGGTCTCGTGCAGACGGCTTCCTTCGGGCAGCGGCACGCCCCGTCTGATCTTGCCGGTCAGCCGCCCCCAGCCGAGTGGGCTCCAGACGAGCGCCCCGATCCCCTGATCGGCACCGAGCGGCATCAGATCCCACTCGTAGTCGCGCCCGATCAGCGAATAATAGACCTGATTGGCGACATACCGCGGCCAGGCGTTTTTTTCGGCGGCCGCCAGCGACTTCATGATCTGCCAGCCGGAAAAGTTGGAGACGCCGGCATAGCGGATCTTGCCGTCCCGCACGAGCGTGTCCAGCGTGGCAAGCACCTCCTCCACCGGTGTGAAAGCGTCGAAGGCATGGAGCTGGAAAATGTCGATACGATCCGTACCGAGCCGCTTCAGCGCGTCTTCCACCGACCGGATCAACCGCAGCCGCGACGACCCTGCCTCATTCGGCCCGTCCCCCATGGGCAGGCCTGCCTTTGTCGAGATCAGCACCTTGTCCCGCCGCCCCTTGAGCGCCGCGCCGAGGACTTCTTCCGACGCGCCGCCGGAATAGACATCAGCAGTGTCGAAGAGATTGATCCCCGCTTCGAGACAGATGTCGACAAGGCGGCCGGCTTCCTTGACGCCGGTATTCCCCCAGGCGCCGAACAAGGGCCCCGATCCGCCAAAGGTGCCGGCGCCGAAACTCAGGACAGGGACTTTCAGACCGGACCGGCCGAGCGTGCGATATTCCATTGGATGTTCCTTTCGGTTGTCGCGCTGAGCGAAAGATAGACGCCGACCCCTTGTTGAATTAGAATGCTGTCAAGAATATCATTTGTGAATTGAAGGAAAGATGGAGCGCTCCCAGGTCAATCGGTCCGGAGAAATGGAAGTCTTCGTGCAAGTGGTGGAGCAAGGCGGCTTTTCAGCCGCCGCCCGCACCTGCCTGATGACCCCGTCCGCCGTCAGCAAGCTTGTCTCGCGCCTGGAGGCCCGGCTGGGCGTGCGGCTGGTCAACCGCTCGACGCGCGCCCTTCAGCTCACTCCCGAAGGCTGTGCGTTCTATGAACGATCCTCGAGCATCCTTGCGGATATGGAGGACGCGGAGCGCAGTGCGCGCGCCGGAGAAGAGCCTGTCGGCCGTATCCGCCTCAACACCAGCGCGTCCTACGCGGCCCATGTCCTGGCACCGGTCCTGCCGGTCTTCCTGGAGCTTCATCCCGGCATCACGCTTGATCTCGTCCAGACCGACAGGGTCGTCGACCTGCTGGCTGAGCGGACGGATGTGGCGGTGCGCGCCGGCCCGATGAAGAGTTCAAGCCTCGTCGCCCGCAAGCTCGGCGAGACCGCCATGGTCATCGTCGGTTCTCCCGCCTACCTTGAGCGATTTGGAACACCTGCAGGCGTTGAGGATCTTCAGAAGCATTCCCGGCTGGGGTTCGGCTATGCCAGAACGGTCGATGGCTGGCCGCTGAAGGACAAGGGCGGGACGATCGTTCTGCCGGTCGCCGGCCGCGTACAGGCAAGCGACGGCGAGGCCCTTCGCCGGCTCACCCTGAGCGGAAACGGGCTCGCCCGGCTGGCCGCCTTCACGGTCCGCGACGATATTGCCGCCGGCCGTCTCATTCCCGTGCTCGATCATCTCAATCCCGGTGACAGGGAAGCCTTTCATGCCCTCCATATCGGCCAGGGCGGTCCGTTACCCTCCCGTGTCCGGGCTCTGCTCGACTACCTGGCGGATCATGGCAGGGTTTCCTGAGGTCTCTGGACCCGGGCACCAGGCGTTCATGCGACCGTTTCAAACGAATGAAGGCCCGGCAGCCGAAGCCGCCGGGCCTTCCGTCAGGTCCTGGCCTGAAAACTCGGGGAAGACCTTGAACGATGTGCCTCAGTTCAGGCGGGACACCGGGCCGAGGTCGATGAGCTGGGTTTCACCCGGCGCATCGTCAACGCCGTCATTGTCGGTCACCAGGATCAGGCGGCCGTCGGCGGTGATGGTCAGGCCTTCCGGCTTGTCCAGAACCCAGCCCTTGCCCTTGGCCATGGCCGGCAGGATGTCCATCGCGAAGTGCTTGTCCAGAACCGGAAGCGTCTCGCCATGGGCCGCGGGCGTGACACCTTTCAGCGAAATCGTGGTGATCTGCTTGATGGCGGCATCCTCACCACCCTTGTTGTCGCGCTCCAGAATGGCGAAGTCACCGTCGCCCATGGAGACGATTTCAGACAGGCCGACCCAGCCGCCGGCGGCGCTTTTCGGCGCGTCGAGCGGATAGTGGACGAAGCCCCAGGACTTGTCCGCCGGGTTGTAGATGGCGATCTTGCTGTGACCCTTCGGATCGTCCTTCCACTCGCGCTGAACGGCGACGGCCACCAGGGTCTCGCCATTCATCTCGAACTCGGCAACACCCTCGAAGGAGAAACGCTGCGCCTGGTCGATCAGAGACTGCGGCAGGGTGATTTCCTCGCTCACCGCACCATCGGTACCGACTTTCAGCAACAGATGCCTGCGGTCGTTTTCCGGATGGCCTTCTGACGCCAGCCAGAAGCCGCCGTCTTTCGCGACCGAAATGCCTTCCAGGTCCAGCTTGGACTGGTTGAAACCGGTGACCGTCACATAGGAAGTAATCTTCGCCGGCTTGGAGGCGATGTCCAGCGTGTAGATGCGGGCATCGTCATAGAAGCTGTCGCTGACTGCGTAGAGCGTGTTGGCGTCCTGCGGGTCCGCAGCGAGGGCCGACAACGCGCCCCAGCCGATCGGCGCATGCTTTTCCGGGTCAAGCATGGAGACAATCGACGGATAGGCCGGAGCCTCGGCGCCGTACTGGTAGAGCGAGACATGCGAGCGCACACCGTCTTCGTCCACCTCGTTGGCAACCGCGAACAGATCGCGGTTCGGGATCGCCAGCAGGCCTTCCGGACCGACATGCGTCGGCAGGAGCTGGACGAATTCCGGCTCGGCGCCGGTGTCCCTGTAGACCGCGACGAAGTTGCCGCGCTCGGAGTTGACGAAGATCAGCGTTTCGCCGCCGAACGCGCCGATGGCGACGCCTTCCGGCTCGGTGCCCTTCTTGGCGGCGCGCTTGGCCGGGTAATGACCGTGCGACATGCCCAGATGTTCCATCTGGTTGCCGCTGTCGAACAGGACGTTGCCGTTTGCGTTCCAGATCGTGAAGCCGCGCGAGCCGCCTTCATAGTCGCCTTCGTTGGCGGTGACGAAGCGCTCATCGTCGATCCAGGCAACCGCATCCGGCTCCCGCCGGACATTTTCCGTGGAGCCCGAGGCATCGCTCATGCGTGCCTTGGAGACCGGAATATTTTCAGCGGATGCCGTGCCGGCGGAAAAATGCACGGTCACGTCGCCACTTGCCAGGTCGACAATCGCGATGTGGTTGTTTTCCTGCAGGGTGACGACAGCCTGGTTCTTCGAGTTGATGGAAACGAATTCCGGCTCCGGATCGGTCGGCGCCACCTCGGCCAGACCGGTCATGTCGACGATGCGGACCGCGTCGCAGTTGGTCGGCATGCCGTTGTCGTCGAGGTCGAAGATCGCAAGATGGCCGGCTGGCATCTGCGGGATTACGCCGTCATTGAGGTCTTCGTCGCGCTCGTTCTCGATGGCGATGGCAACGAACTTTCCGTCCGGCGAGATCGCAACGCTGTCCGGCTGGCCCTTGGCGTCGCATATCGCGGTGATGCCCATGCCGTCCAGCGCGATCACGGCCATGTGGCCGGTGGCGTTGATAAAGTCTTCGCTGGTGTTGACACCGGCGTAGGCGGCCCTGGCGCCGACAGCAACGGATGTCGGCTCACCGCCGAGCGCGACGCGCGCCAGCGGCTGGACATTCAGCGGATTGGCGGCATTGACGAACACGATCGCCTCGCCCGGGCTGTCGGTGAAGGCCAGCGTGCGGCCGTCCTTGGAAGCGTAGATGATTTCGGCAACCGTCTCCGTCGCCTTGTCGGCGCCATCCGGCAGGGTCTTGTAGACCGGGTAGGAATTGATGCGCTCGAAATAACCGGCCTGGGCAGCCGGAACGGCCCCGAGGCCGAACAATACGGCAAGACTGACACCTTTTAAAAAACGTCCGCGAAGGTTCGCCACTGCACTTGCTCCCACAAATGTCGAGTTAAAGATGGCGGCAAGCTAGAAGGGCTCCTTGCAAGATCGGTGACACTTGAATGAAGCTTTGATGACACACGGCGGTGGATGGAATCTTCAGGCGGCTTTTCCGGCATCCGGGAAAACACATCCGCAAGTTCAATGAGCTTGCCACGCAACCCGGATATGCGATTTTCGCAAGGCTTCAGACCAGAAAGGACTCGACTTCGATAGCCGGGTCTTCCACTCTGGTGGTTCCCCATGTTTCGCGCCTGTTGTGCTTTTGTGCCCAGGCGCCGGTTTTATCGGAACATTTCATGCAGATCGGATTTGTGCGCGCCGCAGTCGTGCTCGGGCTCTTGGCTGTAGTCGGCCCGTTCGCAATCGACCTCTACCTGCCGGCGATGCCAGAAATCGTGCGCGACCTGAACACCGACGACGCGGCGGTCCACATGACCTTCACGGTCTATTTCATCGCCTTCGGTCTGGCGCAGATGATCTACGGACCTCTGGCCGACCGGTTCGGCCGCAAGATGCCGGTATTCATCGGCCTCGTCGTGTTTATCGCCGGCTCCGCGCTGTGCGCGGCGGCGCCGGATGTCTCGACGCTGACGATCGGCCGCTTCGTCCAGGCGCTTGGCGCGGCCGCCCCGATGGTGATCGTGCGCGCCGTCGTGCGCGACCTGCACACGGGCAGCCGGGCGACCCGGCTGATGGCGCTCGTCATGCTGGTCATCAGCATCTCGCCGATGCTGGCACCGCTGACCGGCAGCGTGATCATACAATTCGGCAGCTGGCGGCTGATTTTTGGCGTTCTTGCAGTCTTGGCATTCGCCGCAATGGTGCAAATGGCCTTCCTGTTGCCTGAAACACTGCCGCCGGAGCGCCGCGCACGGATCGATGCGGTCGCCATGATCCGCAGCGCGGTCTATCTGCTCAGGGATGCCCGGTTCATGGGCCTGACCCTGATCAGCGGTTTTTCGCTGGCCAGTTTCTTCGTATTCATCGCCGCCGCGCCGCTGGTCTACATGAGCCATTACGGACTGACACCGACGGGCTTCAGCCTGGTGTTCGCGCTCAACGCCGTCGGTTTCTTTGCGTCGTCGCAATTCGCGGCAACATTCGGCGAACGTTTCGGCATGGGCCGTGTCGCCCTGCTGGCAGTCTGCGGCTTCGCCGCGGCAACGTCGCTGCTGTTCGTGCTGGTCTGGAGCGGCATCGACGACCTGCCGGTGCTCATGGCCCTGCTGTTTCTCGGCAACACCTGCCTCGGACAGGTCATCGCCCCGACCATGGTGATGTCCCTGGAAGAGCACGGCGAGCATGCCGGCATGGCTTCGTCCCTGGGCGGCACGTTCCAGATGGTGTCCGGCGGCGTGATGATCCTGATCTGCAGTCCGTTCTTCGACCGCACGCCGCTGCCGCTGGTCGGCGCGGTCGCGGCCTGTGCGCTGACGGCTCTGATCATCGCCCTGCTGACCCTGCGCCCGGAACGGCACCACAACGCGCCGGCCTGAAAACAGATCACCCTGCGCCCGGATGAGCACAGGGTGGGTCGAATGCTGAGGGCGTCAGAGACCGGATGGCGTCACGTCGGGCGGGTGCCCGACGCGGCACTTCAGGCCGGCTCGTGGGCGGACGTGCCGATCTGGTCCAGTTTCTTCTGCAGGGACAATTTGTCCAGGGACGTTATCGGCAGGTTCATGAAGATCGAAATGCGGTTGTTCAGCATGCGGAAGGCGTCGCTATACGCCAGCCGCCGCTCGGCTTCCGTACCATCAACCGCCGCAGGATCCGGCAGGCCCCAATGGGCCGACATCGGCTGGCCGGGCCAGACCGGGCAGACTTCGCTTGCGGCGTTGTCACACACGGTGAAGACGAAATCCATCACCGGGGCACCCTGTTCCGCGAACTCGCTCCAGTCCTTGGAGCGAAGCTCTTCGGTCTTGAAATTGAGTTTATTCAGCAGTTCCAGAGCTTCGGGCCGAACACTGCCGTTCGGGTGAGAGCCGGCGGAATAGGCCTTGAAACGGCCCTGTCCGTCCCTGTTCAGGATGGATTCGGCCAGAATGGACCGGGCGGAATTGCCGGTGCATAGAAAAAGCACGTTATAGACTTCGTCCGACATTGGGGTCTCCCAGCGTGGTTTACGATTTATGGCAGGCAATCGTTTCCATGACCTGCGCGCATAATTCCGGATGACCGCCGCAGCAGTCAGCCATCAGGAACGTCAACAGTTGCCTGGTGCCGTCCAGATCCGCGAAATAGCGGATGATCCGCCCCTCGCGTTCGTTGCGGACAAGACCCGCCTGCAGCAGCACCGACAGGTTGGCCGACATCGTGTTTTGGCGAACGCCCAGCGCCTCGCCGATGTCACCTGCGCTCATGCCGGCGGGACCCGCTTTGATCAGAAGCCGGAACACATCCAGCCGTGTTTTCTGGCTGAGCGCCCCGAAGGCACCCAAGGCGTCATTTATATCCATAAATCATGATATCTCGATTTATAGAAGTTTTTCAAGCCCCGGATTGCTGTCGCGAAAACACCGCGAGTTGGACGGAAACCGTCATTTGGCACCGCAGCACTTGAAATTGGCGGTGACTGCTGATGACCTGTGCCATCGACACGATCAAGGTGGCCCATGGACATACTGAAAAATCCCTGGCTTGGCGAAGGCCTGCCCAACCCCGAAGGCCTTGCGGAAGGCACGATCTCCGAAACCCCGGTGGCGGCGGAGACCTTTCTGGCAAGAAGCCCGGACGGAGGCCCGACCGTGCTCCTGGACCGCAAGGATATTGCGCAGGCCTTCGGCATCGGCGCGCTTTACCTCAAGGACGAGCGCAACCGGATGGGTCTTGGCAGCTTCAAGGCGCTGGGCGCGGCCTATGCGATCGCCAAACGGGCCGGGCAGAAAGTCCGGGACGGCAACGCGAATGACCTTGGAACGGCTCTCGAGGGCGTGACCTTCGCCTGCGCCAGCGCGGGCAACCACGGGCTGTCGCTCGCCACCGGCGCGCCGCTCTGCGGGGCGAAGGCGGCCGTTTTTGTTTCCGAAACGGTGCCGGAAGCCTTTGCGGTGCGGCTTCGGCAAACGGGGGCGACGGTTGTCAGGGCCGGCGCCACCTACGAGGACAGCATGGCGGAAGCCGAACGGCAGGCCGAGGCCAACGGATGGGTCCTTCTTCCCGACAGCACGTGGCCGGGCATGACCGGCGCCGGACGGGACGTCATGGAAGGCTACCTGATCATGGGCACCGAAATTTCGCGGCAGATACCCGAGCCGCCAACCCATGTGTTCTTGCAGGCCGGTGTCGGCGGTCTAGCGGCCGCTTGCGCGTTCAGCGCCCGGGCCACCTGGGGTCCGGACGTTACCATCGTGGTGGTGGAACCGGACTTCGCGCCCGCGCTCAAGGCCAGCATCCAGGCCGGCAAGGCGGTCGCCGCGCCCGGCCCCGTCTCGATCATGGGACGGCTCGACTGCAAGGAACCGTCGCACCTGGCATTGAAGTATCTGGCGCGGGAAGCGGACATCTTCGCGACGATTTCGGATGAAGAGGCAGCCGAAACGGTCGCTCTGCTCGCGGAGCACGCTCTGGCAACGACGGCATCGGGCGCCGCCGGCATCGCCGCCCTGCATCATGCCGGCGCCCACGCCCGCGCGCTGAACCTCGGACCGGAGACACGCGCGCTCTGCTATCTTTCGGAAGGCCCGGAGGATGGCTGAACCGGACTTTCCCGAAGCCGAGTTCGCGGCGCGCACCGAACGGGCGCAGCGCGCCATGCGCGTGGCCGGTCTCGACGCGCTGTTCTTCACCACGGAAGCGGAGGTCCGGTATTTTTCCGGATTCAGGACACCCTTCTGGCAAAGTCCGACCCGGCCGTGGTTCCTCGTGGTGCCGGCCGGCGGCAAGCCGGTTGCGGTGATCCCGCAGATCGGCGCCCACCTGATGGCCACCACCTGGCTGGACGACATCCGCACCTTCTCCGCGCCGCATCCCGTCGATGACGGCATCGGCACCCTGGCGGACGCCTTGAGGGAGTACAGCCGGATCGGCATGCCCATGGGCCGCGAAAGTTCGCTGCGCATGCCCCTGGCCGATTTCATGGCGCTGCAGGACCGCCTGACCGGCGCGGAATTCGTCAATGCCACCGATCTGGTCCAGGCCCTCCGAATGGTGAAATCGGAAGCTGAAATAGGGCGATTGCGCGACATCTGCCGGATCGGGTCGGCGGCCTTTGCCAATGCGCCCGGCCTGTTCCATGAGGGTCAGCCCCTGAGCGGCGTGTTCCGGGCGTTCCGGATCGAACTGCTGAACCAGGGCGCCGATGACGTTCCCTATCTTGTCGGCGGCGCCGGCCAGGGCGGCTATGGCGACGTGATCTCGCCGCCGAACGAACGGGAACTGAAGGCCGGCGACGTTCTGATGCTCGACACCGGCGCTACCAGAACCGGTTACTTCTGCGACTTCGACCGCAACTTCGCGATCGGAACGGCCTCCGAGGCCGTCAGGCGAGCCCATGAGACGCTTGTTGCGGCGGTGAAAGCTGCCGCGGCCATTGCCCGGCCCGGACGAACCTGCGCCGACCTGTACCGGGCCATGGCGGACACGATCGGCCAGGGCGAAGGCGATGTCGGCAGGTTCGGTCACGGTCTTGGCATGCAGTTGACCGAAGCCCCGTCCCTGACCGGTTTCGACGAGACGGTGCTTCGCGAGCGCATGGTGCTGACGCTCGAGCCGGGCATTGATCTGGGCGCCGGCAAAATGATGGTCCACGAGGAAAACATCGTCATTCGCGACGGGGATCCGGACTTCCTGAGTGTTCCCTCCGGACCGGACATTCCGGTCATCGGTGGCTGATTTTCGGAGACAGGGGCTTGAAAGGCAGGGGCATGAAACTGAGCTTTGAAACAGACACTGGCCCGGGAGAAAAGGCGGCGCTTGGACTGATCGTTCTGCGCGCGGACGAAACCATCGAAAGCGAATTTCGCAGCCTGTTCGATCTGGACGGCGTCGCCCTGTATCACACCCGGATCGAAAGCGCGCCGCAGGTCACGCCGGAAACCCTGATGCAGATGAAATCGGGCCTCGCCGGTGCCGCCGCGCTCCTGCCCTCGAACCGTCCGCTCGATGCCGTCGCCTATGCCTGCACATCCGGGGCGACGATGATCGGGCCGGACGCCGTCACCGACGCCATCCGCCGGGTTCACCCACAAGCGCAGGCAACCAATCCGGCCAGCGCGGTTGCTGCCGCGCTGAAGCACCTGAAGGTTACGCGGGTCGCCGTGGTCTCGCCTTATGTGGCCAGCGTTTCCGGCGCGGTTTGCGCCTTCCTGAAAGAAAACGGCCTGGACCCTGTCACCGTCGGCTCTTTCGACCAGGGCGAAGAAGCCGTCGTCGCGCGCATTGCCCTGGCGTCCGTGGAGGAAGCCATCTGCAGGGTCGGCAGCGACCCGGAGGTGGAGGCCGTGTTCGCGTCCTGCACGAACCTGCGCACCTTCAAGGTGATCGAGGCTTGCGAGCAGCGGCTGGGCAAACCGGTCATCAGTTCCAATCTGGCGCTGGCCTGGCACATGATGGTCCTTGCCGGCCTTCCCTGGAAGTCGGCCGGACCAGGCCGCCTTTTCCACGCATAGACAGACTGCGATACACTTTTCGGGCATCGTGAGTCCGGGCCCAACGCGCTTTCGCACCGGCCGCTGGCAAGGCGGATCGGGCCGGTCATGGCTTTACCTGTTGACTTTGGCGGGATTCCGGGCAAGAACTCCGCCGTCTCAAGTTTTGACGATTGCGAGTTCCGATGACCCGGCTGAAAGCCGACATTCTGGATATGATGTCCCAGGCCCTTGCCAGCGCGACCTTTATGCGCGGCGAGACCCTGACGGCTGCCGCAACCGCTCCTAAACGCACCACCAAGACCACCAAAACCACCGCTTGACGGTGCCGCTCATCCCGTCTCCCCGGGGATGGGAGGCGCCAGGAGCCGGCAGCGCCCCTCAACGGGCAGGCCGGCGGAGCGGGGAGACGGACAAGGATTAGTCAGACATGGGTTTCAAGATCGCAATCGCAGGCGCCACCGGCAATGTCGGCCGCGAGATGCTGGACATTCTGGCCGAACGCGGCTTCCCGGCGGATGAAGTCATCGCCCTCGCCTCAAGGCGCTCCCAGGGGACCGACGTCTCCTTCGGCGACAAGACGCTGAAGGTCCAGGCGATGGAGAACTACGATTTCTCCGACACCGACATCTGTCTCATGTCCGCTGGCGGCACCGTTTCCAAGGAATGGTCGCCGAAGATTGCTGCCAAGGGCTGTGTCGTCATCGACAACTCCTCTGCGTGGCGCTACGACGCGGACGTGCCCCTGATCGTGCCGGAAGTGAATGCCGACGCCATCACCGGCTTTACCAGGAAGAACATCATCGCCAACCCGAACTGCTCCACGGCGCAGCTCGTCGTGGCGCTGAAGCCGCTGCATGACCACGCGAAGATCAAGCGCATCGTCGTGTCGACCTACCAGTCGGTTTCCGGCGGCGGCAAGGAGGCGATGGAGGAACTGTTCAACCAGACCCGCGCCATCTTCGTCAACGATCCGATCGAACCGCAAAAGTTCACCAAGCGCATCGCCTTCAACGTGATCCCGCACATCGACGACTTCATGGAAGACGGCTACACCAAGGAAGAATGGAAGGTGCTGGCCGAAACCAAGAAGATGCTCGACCCGGCCATCAAGGTGACCTGCACCGCCGTGCGCGTTCCCGTGTTCATCGGTCATTCGGAAAGCATCAACATCGAGTTCGAGAACGAGATCTCCGCAGACGAGGCGCGCGGCATCCTGCGTGAAGCGCCAGGCTGTCTCGTCATCGACAAGCAGGAAGACGGCGGCTACATCACCCCCTATGAGAGCGCCGGCGAAGACGCGACCTACATTTCCCGCATCCGCGAGGATGCGACGGTCGAGAACGGTCTCAACCTGTGGGTCGTCTCCGACAACCTGCGCAAGGGCGCCGCGCTCAACACCGTCCAGATTGCCGAGGTCCTGATCAACCGCGGCCTGATCTCACCGAAAAAAGCGGCGGCCTGAGTTTTTTTAAAGCCGATCCGGACCGGTGCACTTCGACGCACCGGTCCGGACGATCGACAGGCGCCCGGCATCCCTCTGCAAGGGGTCTCGACCGGAACGTGCAATCCTCCGATTGCCACCATCGACTTTTTTTGCATCGCAACAGGCGCCTTGCCGCCATTTCTTGCGACCTTCCTGAAAACCTGCACGCGATCAAATACTTGATCGCAACAAGTGCGGCCGCACCTCTGCGCACGCCCGAATAAAAACACCGACTAAGGTGGCGCCTGCGAGCAGGGATGCCCAATGTTAAGCTTTCCCCTCATGTTAACCAGAGGAGGAGACGACATGAAAACCTGGAAAAAGCCCGCAATGACCGCCGTTGAAGCCGGTTTCGAAGTCACGCGCTACATGCCTGCTGAAATCGGCACCTGCGGCCGCAAGAAATAATTCGGCACCACGCAGGGGGAGGCACCCGGTGAAAATAAGGGTCCTCGGTTCCGCGGCCGGCGGCGGCTTTCCGCAATGGAATTGCAACGCCCCGCTCAGCCGCGCCGTGCGTGAAAAAAGGCCCGGCTTTCTGGCCCGGACGCAATCGAGCATCGCTGCGAGCGCGGACGGCCGAAGCTGGGCTGTTTTCAATGCCTCTCCGGATATCCGGGAGCAGATTGCCGCGAGCCCGGACCTGCAGCCCCGGGCGGACGGCCCGCTCCGGCATACGCCGATCGGAGCCGTTGTCCTGACCAACGCCGATGTGGACCACATTGCCGGGCTCCTCTCCCTGCGTGAGCGCGAACCTTTCATTCTTTATGCAACGGCCCGGGTCCTGAAGACCCTTGCCGAAAACAGCATCTTCCAGGTCCTGAACCCCGAGGTGGTGGAACGGCGAGAACTTCCCCTTGAAGGCACGACCGTCCTGGAAGGACCCGAAGGCCCTCTCGGCCTAACCGCCGAGACCTTTGCCGTCCCCGGCAAGGTGGCCCTGTTTCTCGAAAACGAGAACGACCGGAATTTCGGCACGGCTGCGGGCGACACCATCGGCATCGCCCTGCGCGTTTCCGATGCGCCATCCGCGCAAGAGTCCGACAAAACCCTTTTCTACATTCCCGGCTGCGCCGCCGTAACCGATGCCCTGCGCGAGCGGATCGACGGCGGCGCATGCCTCATGTTCGACGGCACGGTTTTTCACGACACGGAGATGGCGGATACGGGTGTCGGCAGCAAGACCGGTGCCCGCATGGGACATATGGCCATCGGCGGAGCGACCGGCACTTTGAAGGCGCTGAAGGATGTCGATCTCGGCCGCAGGATCTTCGTGCACATCAACAACACCAACCCCATCCTCGACCCCGGCTCGCAAGCCGCGAAAACGGTGACAGCGGCAGGCTGGGAGATCGGCTATGACGGGATGGAGTTGACGCTATGACGAAAACGGCGACGGCAAGGGCCGTTCAAGGCGCCGAGAAGTCCGGCGCTCGATCGGGCACCCAATCGGGCGTGACCCCATCAGCGGCTGACGAAATCCGCAAGGCCGGACGCCTGCTTTCGGCCTCGGAACTGGAACAGACGCTGCGGACCGCCGGTTTCGATCGCTATCACATTCATCATCCCTTTCACAAACTCATGAACGCGGGAGACCTCAGCAAGGCGCAGATGCAGGCCTGGGCCCTCAACCGCTATTGTTATCAGGCGGCAATCCCGAAGAAGGACGCCCTCATCCTGTCCCGTTCCGAGGACCCGGACTTCCGGCGCGAGTGGCGCAAGCGCATCGTCGATCATGATGGCGGTGACGGCGCGGAAAAGGACGGCGGCATCAAGCGCTGGCTGAAACTGGCCGACGGGCTCGGGCTCGACACGGACATGGTGCAGTCCCGCAAATACGCCTTGCCCGCGACCCGCTTTGCCGTTCAGGCCTATATCGACCTGGTCTCCCGGTCCTCCCTGCTGGTTGCGGTTGCCTCGTCCCTGACCGAATTGTTTTCACCGGTCGCCATCGGCGAACGTGTTCCCGCGATGCTCGCGCGCTACGATTACATCACCGAGGACACGCTCGCCTATTTCAAGCCGCGCCTGCATCAGGCGCCACGCGATGCAGAGCACGCGCTCGATCTCGTCACATTGTGGGCCGATACGCCGGACAGGCAGGCCGACGCCGTCGAGGCGCTCTTTGCCAAATGCGATATCCTGTGGTCGATGCTCGATGCCCTGCATTTTGCCTATGTGGAACCGGGCCTGATCGCGCCTGGCGCCTTCCGTCCGGCCGGCACGGAGTAGACCCGTGACAGCCCTGCGCCAACGCACGGAAGTAACCTCGGCGAGCCGGCCCGCACTGCCCTCTCACGTCCACCTGCGCTACGACGGCCTGAGAGCAAGATGGGTGGTGCTCGCTCCCGAGAAGGTGCTCTGGCCGGACGAGATCAGCGCGGACATCCTCAGCCGCTGCACCGGCGATGCCACCGTCTCGGAAATCGCCGAAAGCCTCGCCCAGGTCTACAACGCACCCGCCGCTGACATCGCTCCGGATGTCATCGCCTTCCTGCAGGAATGGTCCGACCGGCTGCTGGTCCGCTGCCGCCCGGAAGCGCACGGACGACAAGATCACGGATCCCGGCCATGACCGGTCAGGCCGAAAGTCCCGTTCCCGGACCACCGCTGGGCATGCTGGCCGAACTGACCCATCGCTGCCCGCTGCAATGCGGCTATTGTTCCAATCCTGTCGAACTGCTCAAGGCCAACCGGGAACTGGACACGCAAACCTGGCTCGATACCTTCGGCCAGGCGGCCCATCTCGGCATCCTTCAGGTGCACCTGTCCGGCGGAGAACCGACCCTGCGCAAGGACCTGGACGAGCTGATCGGATGTCTGAGCGCCCGGGGTGTCTATACCAATCTCATCACCGCCGCGGTTACCCTCACCCTGGAACGCCTCGAAACCTACGTCGACGCCGGCCTCGACCACGCCCAGGTCAGTTTCCAGGGCGCCCACGCGGACACGACGGAACTGATCGGCCACTACAAGAACGCACATCACAAGAAACGTCAGGCGGCTGCCTGGATACGGGAACTCGGCCTGCCTCTCACCGTCAATGCGCCGATTCACAAACTCAACATTCACGAAGTTCCGGACTTCGTTGCCCTTGCCCTGGAACTCGGCGCCGAACGGCTGGAAATCGCCAATGTCCAATACTACGGCTGGGCCTACCTGAACCGGGCTGCGCTTCTGCCCGACTACGATGAGGTCATGCGCCAGGTCGCGTTCGTCGAAACGGCACGCGAGGACCTGAAGGGCATCCTCAACATCGATTTCGTGACGCCGGACTATTATGCCGACTACCCGAAGCCCTGCATGGGCGGCTGGGCCTCGGACGCCTTCATGATCACGCCGGACGGCACCGTGCTGCCGTGTCACGCGGCACAGACGATCACGTCCATGGCGTTCCACACGGTCAAAGAGAGGTCGCTGCGGGAGATCTGGGAAAGCTCGGAAGCCTTCAACCGCTTTCGTGGCCACGACTGGATGCCCGAGCCTTGCCGCTCCTGCGACAGGAAGGAGATCGATTTCGGCGGCTGCCGCTGTCAGGCCTTCGCCATGACCGGCGACGCCGCCGCGACCGACCCGACCTGTATCAAGTCGCCCCATCATGCCGCCCTGCGTGACCTTCCGCCCGCGGAACCGATCCGCAGACGGGTCATCGGTGCGGGGTCGACGCGCGCGCCTGCGCAGGCCTGACACCCGAAGGCGGCGTACCGTCCATCGCGGACCGGTTGATTCGCGACACCCGGAATCACGTCACACTGACCTGCGTGACGATGACGGCAGCAGAAGAAGAAAAGCGTCCAAAAACGCCGGTTTTGTCCCCTTCAGCAGCCTGTCACTCCATAAAATCAAGTAATATTGCAAATACTTACCCGTCAATTGAGAAAAAAATGGCGCATTTCCGGGATATGTAACGCCCGTTACCTTTGGCTTAAGTATTTTGCCTGACCATACCGCCGGGAGAGAAGAGAGGGCTTCGATGAATAATATCTTCGCTCGGCTGAGCGTGACATCCACTTTGGCGGTCGTGTCCGCCGGTGTCCTGACCGTTTCCATGTTTGTGGTCGGCGTCATTCTTTATCAGGTTGCGCATGAACAGGCGCAGGACACTGCTCTGAAGAAACAGGACGTCAACCTGCGTGTTGCAGCAACAATACTGCAAGAACGAGTTGAAGGCGCACGGATAAGCTGGAATTCGGACGGCAATGTCTCGAAGATCGAACTTGCCGAAATTCCGAGCTTCGAAAACCACGACATGATCGACGTGATTGGCCGCATGACGGGCGAGACGGCAACGGTGTTCGCCTGGGATCCCGAAACGAGGGATTTCTGGCGCAAGTCCACCAACATCATCAAGGGTGACGGCAAACGCGCCGTCGGCACGCCGCTCGGCAAGAACGGCGCCGTCTATCCCATCGTGACGAAGGGAACCACCTTCAACGGCCAGGCGACCATTCTCGGCAAGGACTATTACACGGTCTACCAGCCGATCTTCTCCGGCACGGGTGAAACCATCGGCATCCTCTATGCCGGGGTTGAAAAAGCGGCCGTGCAGGCCAATGTGACCCAGTTGATGAGCCGATATGGTCTCTGGGCCCTGCCGGTTGTCCTGATCTCCGTGCTGTTGCTGATTTATGCGATCGGCCGTCAGATGCGCCCGATCACCCGGCTCGCCGAGATTACCGAGGACATCGCCCGGGACAACCTGGAAACAGAGGTTCCGTTCAAGGACCGTACCGACCAGATCGGCATCCTTGCCAATGCGGTCAACACGCTGAGGACCCGAGCCAAAGAGCGGTTTGAGCTTGCGGACCAGCAGCGGGAATCCGAAGAGGCGGCAGCCGGTCGGCAGAACACGGTTCAGGACCTGATCGGTACGTTCCGGAACAGCATTTCCAATGTTCTCGGGTCCGTCGACGAAACCGTTCACGGCCTTGAAGACACCGCTGGCAGGCTTTCCGACCTGTCGGGTCAGAGTGCCGCCAGCGCAACGGAAACGCTCAATTCCTCCGACGAGGCGACCTCCAGCGTCCAGACCGTGGCAAGTGCCGCCGAAGAGCTGTCCGCATCCATCGGTGAAATCTCGCGTCAGGTTTCCCAGACCACGGAAGTGGTCGGCCGCGCCACGGAAGGCACACGGGTCACCAACGAAAAGGTCGAGGGCCTCGCTGCCTCCGCCTCGAAGATCGGTGAAGTCGTCACGCTCATCCAGGCAATCGCCGAACAGACCAACCTGCTGGCCCTCAACGCCACGATCGAGGCCGCACGGGCCGGAGAAGCAGGCAAGGGCTTTGCCGTCGTTGCGGCGGAAGTGAAGGAGCTGGCCACCCAGACGTCCAAGGCGACCGAGGAAATCAGCGCCCAGATCACCGCGATCCAGGAAGCCACCAAGGAGTCGGTCAACGCCATCGCCGAGATCACGACCATCATGGAAGAGGTGAACTCCTACACCGGCACCATCGCCGCCGCGGTCGACGAACAGGGGTCTGCAACGGGCGAAATCTCCCAAAACGCCCAGAAGGCAGCGGAAGGCACGACCTTCGTCTCCTCGCGCATGTCGGATCTCTCCGGCACGGTGAACGAGACGTTGGAATCGTCCCAGGCGGTTCTGGACGCGTCGGGCCAGCTCGCATCGCGGACGGAAGAACTGAAACAGGAAGTCGAGAACTTCCTGCGCAATGTCGCCGCAGCCTGAACAGGCCGGTTCCTGACAACCGGATCCAGCGAAATCCGGCAAGACAATTCCGGAGCGCGGTGGCCAGCCACCGCGCTCTTTCCATGTCCGGCCCGCCAGGATCGGCGTTTGACCGGCAATGCTCTCTTCCGTGTTGCCAAGAACGTGAAAAAGAACGACAAGACCCGCACTTCCGCTCCATGGAGCTGAGCAAACCGGCTGACGTGCCCTTCCTGTCCAGAAAACCGTAATCTCAATGTTTCTCTACGAAGCCGCCGCCCTCGGGGCCGCCTCGCTCTGGGCCCTCACGGGCTTGCTCTCCGCCGGGCCCGCCCTGCATCTGGGAGCTATCGCGTTCAATTGCACGCGAATGGTGCTGGTGGCTGTGATGCTGGGCCTCTGGGTGGCTGCGACCACCGGCTGGGCGTCCATCGGCAACGACCATCTCGCACCATTGGTCCTGTCCGGTTTCATCGGCATCTTTCTGGGCGACACCGCCCTGTTCCTGACCCTCAACCGCATGGGGCCGCGCCGGACGGCCATGCTGTTTTCCCTCAACGCGCCGATGTCGGCGATCCTCGGCTGGCTGGTTCTGGACGAATATCTGTCTCCGGTACAAGTCGGCGGGCTCCTGCTGACTTTTCTCGGCGTCCTGCTGGCCATCCGTTTCGGTAAACGCAAGTCGCAACTGCACAAATGGGAGAACATAAAGGGCCCGCTCTGGGTCGGCGTCCTGGTCGGCCTCGCCGCCGCCCTGTCCCAGTCCGTCGGCTCCCTGATCGCCCGTCCGATCATGGAGGCGGGCGCGGATCCTGTTGCCGCCTCGAGCATCCGTGTCGCCGTTGCGGCCCTCGGGCTTGTGGTTCTGACCCGGCTGCCCGTGTCCTGGGTGAAACCGTCCGGCAGCCTGACCCTGCCCATCGTCGGCATCATCGCCGTCTCCGGCCTGCTCGGCATGGGTCTCGGCATGACCCTGATCCTGTATGCGCTTTCCGGCGGCGAAGTCGGCATCGTGGCCACCCTGTCAGCCACGACACCTGTGGTGATGTTGCCGATGATGTGGTGGCGCACAGGTGAAATGCCCGCTCTCGGCGCCTGGGCGGGCGCGGCACTCGTGGTGGCCGGCAGCGCCTTGCTGTTCGCGAGTTAGCAGACCTCGCCCCCCAGGCCTCACCCGCCGGCCGCTGCCCCGGTCGCTGCCCCGGCCGGCAACCCGGCTCAACCGGCAGGATAGTCCAACAAAAGTATATCGTTAAAAATGACAATATTCACGGACCGAAGTTATCCGAAAGACCCGATTCTTGTGTTTTTTTTAAGTCTTTCTTATGAATACCGAATTAGATTTCATGTGTTAAATCATTTATTCTGAGTATTCACACCACCATGCAGGTAATACTTTCCGCATCGGACCTGACAAAGATCTCGAAGCAATTCCTGGGCATCGCTTCGACCTACCCGGCCAGGCTGGTGAGGTTTCCCGATCTGGATCCGGATGTGCCCTCTGATGCGGTGATGATTGCGGACTTTCTCGCCGCCCCGCTGGACCACCTGCACCATCTGAAAGCCCTGCGGGACAGGTCCGGATTCCGGATGATCGGCCTTGTCGATTTCCAGAACCGCCAGCAAGTCATGCAGGTGCGCGAACTTGGCTGCCACGAGCTTGTCGACAGGAACGACTCCTTCAACACTCTCCTGGGCAAATTGCGCGGCAAACTCGGAGACTACGCGCAGCCTCAGCTCGACGGCTCTGTCTGCGAACAGGTCAGGGCCGCCGTAACGGACACATGCGCATCGCTCAACGAGATGACGGCGGCAGCGCTCAATGGCACGCCCTTGCCAGTTCGAAAACTCGTCGAAAGCGCGCAGGATATCGCCGCCACGATCGAGTCGGAGGGCATAGACGCATGGCTTTCCGCCGTCCAGCAGCATCACAGTCACACCTTTTGCCATACGATGATGGTGACGGGTCACACAATCAGATTTTCCAAGGCACTCGGACTTCCCGAATCGGGCCAGATTCGTCTCGGTCTTGGCGCCATGGTGCACGATCTCGGGAAAATCAAGATCCCGCTGTCGATTCTGGACAAGCCCGGCAGGCTTACGGACGCGGAACGCAAGCTTGTCAACCGGCATCCGGACCATAGCAGGCAGATCCTGGAAACCTGCGGGGGCGTGCCGGAAGACGCCTGCGAAATCGCCGTGTCCCATCATGAATTCATCGACGGAACCGGCTACCCGAAAGGTTTGCAGGGAAGCCAGATTTCACGATCCGTGCGGATCGTGACGATCTGCGACATCTATTCGGCGCTGACGGAGAAACGGGCCTACAAGGACAGCTACAGTCCCAGGCAGGCTTTTTCGATCCTGAACGAAATGGACGGCAAGCTCGACGCCAAACTGCTGCGCTCGTTTCGGGACACGGTCTTCAGCAACGATCTGGGGCAGTTGCGGCGCGCGGCCGTCTGATTTCGGACGGTGACGGTTCCGCCGCCGTCAGGCTGTATCACCTTCAGCCAGATCCGGCATGAACGGCAGGTCGGTCACGCCGATATCAATCCCCGCCTGGTTCAGAAGCGTCGACAATTGCCCGCGATGGTGGGTCTGGTGATTGAACATGTGGGTCACGAGCAGCCAGCGCGGCCGGCTGCGCGCGATGCCGTCCATCCCGCTCGTCCACTGCAGGTCACCGGCGAGCCAGTCCGGCGTCAACTCTTCGCAGAACGCCGAAATGTCGGCGCACATCGCCAGGTGGGCCGCCTTCAGGGCCTCGAAATCCTCGTATAGATCGACGCCCATGCCCTTGATCTCATAGCTGCGCCCGGTGAACCGGCCCATCCAGGCCCTGTCCGCGAAGAGAATGTGATTGAGCGTGGAGTGGACCGAGCGAAAGAAGGCGCCTTTGTCCGCTTTCCTGTCCGTGTCGCTCATCTGCCCCGCCGCCACATAGGCCCTCTCCGTCATCAAGGCGTTATAGGCCGCCATGCGCCGGTAGAGCACGGGAAAACCCATGTCCGGTTCGTTGGTGTCCCGGGTCATGGAGCACCTTCAGCAATGTCCGGCTCGGCCTTGTCGAAGCGCTGTGTTTCCGGGTCCATCACACGCAATTCGCCGGACCCGATGTCGAACCAGGCCCCGTGGATCTGCAGAACGCCCTGCTGAACGGCACGTTCGATGAACGGGAAGGTCATCAGGTTTTTCAGCGACTGCCGGATGCCGGCATATTCCATGGCGAGCTGCGGGTCGTCCGCCTTGTCGATCGGCATGCAGGCCATCGCGATTGCCGCAGGCTCCAGCAGCTTGATCCAGCGGCCGATGAACTGGCCGGTGGCCAGCGGCGCATTGGCGTTTTCACGGAAAGCCTTCACACCGCCGCACTGGCCGTGGCCCATGATGACGATATGCTTCACCTTGAGGCTGTCGACCGCGAATTCTATCGCCGCGCTGGTGCCGTGCTGGCCCTCGGTATCCTCGTAGGGCGGCACCAGGTTGGCCACGTTGCGCACCACGAACAATTCGCCTGGTCCGACATTGAAAATGCCTTCCGGGGTCACCCGGCTGTCGCAGCAGGAAATCACCATCACCTCGGGCGTCTGACCGTAAACCGCCAGGCGCTCATGCGTTTCCTTGTAGCGGACGAAACCCTTGTTGAGAAAGCGGCCATATCCGGTCATGAGGTGCGTTGGAAAATTCAAGGATGCGTCTCCAGCACTTTCGAGCCGAACCGGCTCGTATTTCACTTGGGTCATACCACCAGACAAGGGGAATGCAAATCAATCAATCCCGGCGCCTGAACCGCGGCAGTTCAAGGGAAATTTGAGCCGGGCGCCGCCTCCCAGCGGGTCGCCGCCCGCCCGCCTCAGAACCTTTCGGCCCGCAGCACGGCGCAATCGCTTACTGAAATGACGCCGATATGCCGCTCGACGACGGCAAAAGCGGCTTCCAGAAGCAGGTCCAGCCGATCCGGACGGGTGATGCAGACGATGGCCACCATGCCGCCCGCCCGGGACACCTGGCCCTCGCGGCTCCAGCGCCCGGACAGACCGCTGCCGCCCATGACCGGCAGGATCGTGTAGCCGGTGACACCGGCCCCGTCGAGCGCGTCGGTAAGCCGGGTTTCCATCGGCGCTTCGATGATGATCTCGACCCGCTTGGCGTCTTTCGTGTCCACGGCTTTATCCTCCGGTTGCCTGGGCGATGCTGAGGTAGAGGGGAATTCCGATCGTAAGGTTGAAAGGAAAGGTAATCCCCAGCGACATTGTCAGATAAATGGACGGGTTGGCCTCGGGCAGGGCGACCCGCATCGCCGCCGGAACGGCGATATAGGAGGCCGACGCGCTGAGGGTCATCAGCAGCACCGTCCCTCCCGTGGACAGGCCGACAAGACCGGCCGCGGCAAGGCCGGCGACAGACCCCAGTACCGGCATCAGGATGCCGAACCCGATCAAGCCCGGCCGCAATTGCCCGGCGCTGGCCCGGAGCCCCCGCCCGGCAACCAGACCCATGTCCAGAAGAAACAGGCACAGCACGCCCTTGAACGGCGCGACGATGAAACTTTCGATGTCGGCGAGCCCCTTCGGTCCGGACAGAAGCCCGATCACGAACGATCCGATGAGCAGAACAATCGACCCGTTCAGGAGGATTTCGCGCCAGAGACCGGACATTCCCCCGGACCGGCCCGATCCGTTCGCCGGGGCCCTCGCCGCCAGCCACAGCGCCGACAGGATCGCCGGCGCTTCCATCACGGCCGCGACGGCAACCAGGTACCCTTCGCTTGCCAGACCCTGGCTCTGCAGAACCGACGTCGCCGACACGAAGGTCACGATGGAAATGGATCCGTAATGCCCGGCAACTGCGGCGGCGTCTGTTGTGTTGAGGGAGGTCATCACCCGCAGCAGAGCGAATGCCGCGAACGGAATGGCGAAGGACAGCACCAGACCGGCCAGGAGCGAGAGGAGCAAACCGGCGTCGACACCGTGCCCACTGACACTGACCCCGCCCTTGAATCCGATCGCGAACAGCAGATAGATCGACAGGGTCTTTGCGGCAGCTTCAGGAACCGAAAGATCCGAGCGCACGAGCGCCGCACCGAGCCCGAGAGCGAAAAAGAGAATAATCGGCGACAGCAGGTTCTGCGCCGCAAGGTTTACGATGGTTTCGGTCAACGCCGTTGAGCCTCCATGCCCTGAACCGCCCCTGGCCATGCAACAAGCGGCGCGATATACGCATCAATACGTATGTAGCTGCAATTTGGGAAGTCTGCGAAGCCGATCAAGTGTTGATCGGTTCAGGGCTTTTTGGAGGCGCGATATCCGGTGCGCTCAGGTCGCCACATTGACGGCATGCGCAGGCTCGTCGTCGCCGCGGTCCTCATAGGCATGACGGATATTGTCCGCGGGAAGCCGGTTGACCGGCCCGGGCAGGGGATGGACCGGACCGTGATCGATACCCGGTTCCAGCGCCTGCAGCGCGGCCGCACGATACGCCGCGACGCCGTCGAGCGTGTGATTTTCAATGTGGTGTGCATCGACAAGGACGGCCGGGTTATCCTCGGGCCTGCCGGTGTCTGTGTCCTGGCGCTCTGCGGTGTCACGCTTTTTTCTGCGGTCATGGCCGGCATCGTCACCGTCCCGGTCCGCGGGATACTCTGTCGCATGCGCCACGACCTGGGCCGATACCGGCCGCTCAATCGTCGCCATTCCGGCCTCCTGGCCATTCAGAGAACTGCCGCCTTTCTGGCGGCACCCTTTGAATCTCTCAACAAAGAGTTAACAAAGCTTTACGTAGTGTTAACCCACTGTTTCACAGGGAACAAACCACCTGGCGAATCAGCGAAGTGGCACGAGGCCGTTGCTGCAACGACGGCTCCGCCTGAACGTCAGGCCGCCTTCGGCGCTCCGCTGCCGACGATCCGGACCACGTCGGCCATGATGTCGGTGAGCTGGAAATCCTTGGGCGTGTAGACGGCAGCAACGCCCATGGCCTTGAGCTCGGCGGCGTCCTCGTCCGGAATGATCCCGCCGACAACGACCGGTATGTCGTCCGCACCGGCCGCCCGCAGCCTGTCCACCACGTCTCGCACCAGCGCAAGATGAGATCCGGACAGGATGGAGAGGCCGATGACATGAACGTCTTCCTCGACAGCTGCATTGACGATCTGGTCGGGCGTCAGGCGAATGCCCTCATAGACGACTTCCATGCCGCAGTCCCTTGCGCGCACCGCGATCTGCTCCGCCCCGTTGGAATGCCCGTCGAGGCCGGGTTTGCCGACGAGGAACTTGAGCCGCCGGCCAAGTTTCCCGGAGACCGCTTCGACCTCGCCGCGCACCGCTTCCAGGTCGGTTCCGTCCTCGCGCATGCTCTGTCCCACACCTGTCGGCGCCCGGTATTCTCCGAACACCTCGCGCAGGGTGCGGCCCCATTCCCCGGTGGTCGCACCGACCCTGGCCGCGGCGATGGACGGCTCCATGATGTTGCGACCTTCCTGCGCCGCCGCCTTCAGGGCGCCGAGCGCGGCTTCCACCGCGGCTGTGTCGCGCTCCGCGCGCCAGGCCCTGATTTTCTCGATCGCTTCTTCCTCGACATGCTCGGGCACGGTCAGAATGCCGCCATCCTCGCCTGCCGCAAGCGGCGAGGGTTCGCTGTCGGTCCATCTGTTGACACCGACAACCACCTGGTCGCCTGCCTCGATGGCCGCCAGCCGCGCGGAGTTGGATTCCACAAGCTGGCGCTTCATGTAGCTGGAATCCACCGCCGCCACCGCGCCGCCCATGGCATCGATCCGCGCGAGTTCCGCGCGTGCCTCTTCCTTCAGCGCGTCCACCTTCCGGGTAATCTCGGCGGAACCGTCGAAGATGTCCGCATATTCGAGAAGATCGGTCTCATAGGCGACAATCTGCTGCATCCGGAGCGACCATTGCTGGTCGAAGGGGCGCGGCAGGCCGAGCGCCTCGTTCCAGGCCGGCAATTGCACCGCGCGGGCGCGGGCGTTCTTGGACAGGACCACCGCCAGCATCTCGATCAGAATGCGGTAGACGTTGTTTTCCGGCTGCGGTTCGGTCAGGCCAAGCGAATTCACCTGGACCCCGTAGCGGAACCGGCGGTAGCGCTCGTCCTCGACGCCGTAGCGGTCCCGGCAGATCTCGTCCCACAACTCGGTGAACGCGCGCATCTTGCACATCTCGGTGATGAACCGCATGCCCGCGTTGACGAAAAAGGAAATCCGGCCCACCGCCTTGGGAAAATCCGCCTCCGGGATCGCGCCGCCGGCTTTCATGGAGTCCAGAATGGCAACCGCCGTGGCCAGCGCGAAGGACAATTCCTGCACCGGTGTCGCCCCGGCTTCCTGCAGATGATAGGAACACACATTCATCGGGTTCCACTTGGGCATGTTGGAATAGGTCCAGGCAATCACGTCCGTGGTCAGTTTCAGGGACGGCGCCGGCGGAAACACATACGTGCCCCGGGACAGGTATTCCTTGATGATGTCGTTCTGTGTGGTGCCGGCAAGAAGCGTGCGGTCCGCCTCCTGCTCGTCAGCCGCCGCGACATAAAGCGCCAGCAACCAGGGTGCGGTCGCATTGATCGTCATCGACGTGTTCATGCGCTCCAGCGGGATGTCCCGGAACAGGGTGCGCATGTCGCCCAGATGCGCCACCGGCACGCCGACCTTGCCGACCTCGCCGCGCGCGAGCAGGTCGTCCGGGTCGTAGCCTGTCTGGGTCGGCAGATCGAACGCCACCGACAGTCCGGTTTGTCCCTTGGCAAGATTGCCACGGTACAGCTTGTTTGAATCCGCCGCCGTCGAATGCCCCGCATAGGTGCGGAAAATCCAGGGACGGTCCTTGTGCTGCCCCGTTTCGCCCGTCGCACTCATGCCGCTCATCCTCCTGAGGCGCTCACGCGCCTGTTTTTCTTCGGGTCTACGGCAGCACGTCCGCCTGCGTCTCCCGGTCGGACAGAGGTGTGCCGGAGTTTGCGCACCCGCGAAACTCTCTCTTGCAATGCAAAATACGCTTGGCACCAAAACGCAAGTTAAGCAATAGTCGTATAGATATGAGCCGGGTTTTTGAACGATAGTTGCGCAAAATCAGGTTTTTGCCCGAGCAACCGTTGTGCAATTGCGAGATTCTAAGGCCAACAAGCCCTGGGAGGGGAGAATGACAGCAGCCGCCGAAGCCAATGACAACCGAACGCGCGAGGACGCTCCGGTGAAAGACCTCTACGAAATCGGTGAGATTCCGCCGCTCGGTCACGTGCCGAAAAACATGTACGCCTGGGCCATCCGGCGCGACCGGCACGGGCCGCCCGAAGACGCCATGCAACTCGAGGTCGTACCGACCTGGGAGCTGGACAGCCACGAGGTTCTGGTTCTGGTGATGGCCGCGGGCGTCAACTACAACGGTATCTGGGCGGGTCTCGGCGAACCGATCAGCCCCTTCGACGGTCATGGTGCGCCCTATCATATCGCCGGATCGGATGCTTCCGGCATCGTCTGGGCCGTCGGCGACAAGGTCAAGCGCTGGAAGGTCGGCGACGAGGTCGTGGTGCACTGCAATCAGGACGATGGCGACGACGAGGAATGCAACGGCGGCGATCCGATGTTCTCCACGTCCCAGCGCATCTGGGGCTACGAGACCCCGGACGGTTCGTTCTCGCAGTTCACGCGTGTCCAGGCGCAGCAGCTGATGCCGCGCCCGAAGCACCTGACCTGGGAGGAAAGCGCCTGCTACACGCTGACGCTGGCCACCGCCTACCGCATGCTGTTCGGCCATCACCCCCATGAACTCAAGCCCGGTCAGAACGTTCTGGTCTGGGGCGCTTCCGGCGGCCTCGGTTCCTATGCCATCCAGTTGATCACGGCGGCAGGCGCCAACGCGATCGGCGTGATCTCGGACGAGGACAAGCGTCAGTTCGTTCTGGATCTCGGCGCCAAGGGCGTCGTCAACCGCAAGGACTTCAAGTGCTGGGGCCAGTTGCCGAAGGTCAATTCACCCGAATACGGTGAGTGGTTTCAGGAAGTCCGCAAGTTCGGCAAGGCCATCTGGGAGTTCACCGGCAAGGGCAACAATGTCGATATCGTCTTCGAGCACCCCGGCGAGGCGACCTTCCCGGTCTCCACCTTCGTGTGCAAGAAGGGCGGCATGGTCGTGATCTGCGCGGGCACCTCGGGCTTCAACTGCACCTTCGATGTCCGCTACATGTGGATGCACCAGAAGCGCCTGCAGGGCTCGCACTTCGCGCATCTGCAACAGGCCTCGGCGGCCAACAAGCTGATGATCGAGCGGCGCATCGACCCGTATATGTCAGAAGTGTTTCCCTGGGACCAGATCCCAAAGGCCCATACCAAGATGTGGAAGAACCAGCATGCTCCCGGCAACATGTCGGTTCTCGTCTGTGCACCGACGACCGGTCTGAGAACCTACGAGGACGTTGTTGACGCGTGCAAGCGCTGATGGCCTGAGCTCCCCGCACGCCCAAAGAGTGTCAGGGCATCGCGGTGTATCGGACAAGGCGCGACGCGGCGCGCCTTGCCGGCACGGGCCATCAGACGGGCCGTGATCAACACTTTCTGGCAGAATGCCGGAACCGCATGAAAACCGGCCGGCCCGTGTTCCGCGGGCCGGTTTTTTTTGCTGGTCGCTATGGCGCCCGGCCAACCCATCCCCGGAACGTGAATCCAGCGTAAAACAATTCAACATCCGCAAAACCCGCTTCACACAGAAGCTCCCGATCGCGTTCGGGCGAGAGAACCGGCAGCCGTTGTTTCATCGCCGCGATGCCCGCCCCGGCATCAGGGTCTGACCCGCCGGATGCGGACGAGAAAGCTGCGAACCGTCCAAACCACCTGTCCTTGCCGCCGGCCTCCACCGGGAAGCTGTGGTGGGCGGCAATGAAAGCCGCTCCGGGCGTCAGACGCCGGCGTATTTCGCGCAGCGTCCGCAATCGCTCCGCTTCTTCCAGAAAATGCAGGGTGAGAAGACAGGTTGCCCCATCGAAGGGGCCCGCCGGCGCGTCCTCGATGTAGCCCTCGTGAAAGGTCACGCGTCCACGGGAGCAGCCGAGTTCCGCCCGGGCCTGGTTCAGCATTTCGGTTGAAGGGTCCACACCGCAGAACCGCCACGTCGGATACATCCCGGCGAAGGCCTTCAGCTCCAGCCCGCCACCGGCGCCCAGAACCAGAACATGCGCGTCCTGCCGGGCCCGTTCCGCCAGCAGGATGCCGGCCATGCGGTGAAGGTCCCGGAGACCCGGCACCAGCCGCGCCGTCCTGTCGGCATATCCCGACACGGCGGCAGGGTCCGAGAATGAGGACATTGCATACTCCCTCGCAGGCGGCGCGGACGGATCAAGGCATCAAGCAGGACTGGCCGGCCCGGCGCCATTTATGTAACTTTATATGTTACAAGAAATATCAGAAATCAAGTGGCCCCGGCTGCCGGACAAACCAGATGCTGCCGGAGGCGTCTGCCCTGTTCGCTCGAACCGCGCCGCAATTCTGCTCAACTGTGGTCCCATCACCGTTGCAGCCTGGGCGAATCACGCCCCTTGCAAGAAAACGGGACCTCAAGACCTTGATCCTTCCTTCGAAGAACCGTCGCATCCTGATGGGCGCCGTTGCCGGCGCGGCCGCACTCACCCTCGCCGCCTGCATGGGCGACCGGACGCAGACCCCGCCGTTCTACCAGGACATGGCGCGGGTGGACGGTCAGGTCGACGCGGCAACCGCCGCGCAGATGATCTCCCAGTACCGGATCAACAACGGCCTGCTGCCGGTCAAACCGGATCCCCGGCTCACCACAATCGCAAAATCCCAGGCGGATGCCATGGCGGCGGCCGGAACCGTCAAGGCCTCGCTTGCGCCGAGCCAGCAACTCGCCGCCCGCATGGCCTCGATCGGGGAGCCCAAGACGGCGGCGGCAGAAAATGTCAGCGCCGGCTACCGGACCTTCGCCGAGGCATTTTCGGGATGGCGGGAATCACCCAAGCACGATCAGGTTCTGCTGACCGGCGACGCCACCCGTCTGGGCATTGCCACCACCTATGCCTCCAATGCCAAGCACAAGGTGTTCTGGTCGTTGGTCATGGCCGGACCGGCCCCGACAGCCGCCTCCGCACAGGCACTGACACCGGCTCGATAGACCGGCCACGCCGCAGGCTTCAGCACACCTGATGCTCGAAATAGCGGTCAGGGTAGCGCGGGCACGGCTCGTTGCGGGGAAGGGGCTGACCGTAGGGATAGCCCTGTGCGGGCGGCAAGACCCTGGGCTGTGCAGGCACCGGCTGCACGGCAACCGGAGGCCCGCCCTTGTAGACGGGGCCGCCACTTGGATAAATCCGGTAGTTGCCCCGGTAGCGCGGCACACCAAGATGGATACCTGCACTCGGCAGCGGCCGGCCGTAATAGATACCGTCTCCGCCATAGCTCAGGTATTTCCCGGAGACCCAGCCCTTCATGTTGACGAAGGCGGCATCACACCATCTGAAATCGGCGGTGCAGCCGAACACGGTCACGCCGCCGCCCCGCGGAACGGTGGCGATCACCGGGTAGTTTGTCCCCGGACCGGCACGCATGTTCAGGTTCGCGGTCGTATAGGCGATTGCCGGACGGGACTGCGCGGCGGCCGGCAAGGCCGTCAGGGCCACCGCGATCAACGCCAGCGACAAGCGGATCAACATGTTCAAAACTCCGAAAATCTGCGCCCCGGCACCCACAACCAGTGCGGAGACAACATGGCAAAAATATAGCGTCGCATGCTTTCCTCGACGTGTTCGTCGCCGCATCTTCGCCCTGGTGGCTTGCGTCCGGCTTGCGTTCGCGGCTTGATGGGTCCGGTTGCGGTCATTCATTCGCAGCAAACGGGCAAAGATTCGGGGCACAGCACCATGCAACAGACTCACTTTATCGCGGCCGGACTCGCAGCGTCGCTGCTCTGGCTTGCCGCCGTAACCGGCCCGGCGGCGGCCTTCGACGCCCATGCGGGTTATTATTACCCGGAGCCTCAAACGCGGGAGGTCTATGTTTCCGAACTCACACCCTCGCCCGATGCCGGCAAGACTTCGCGGGCGGCGTTCGTCATCGGGCTGGCGGGCCGGCACGAAGAGCGCGGCCGCGTGATCGGATACCATCTGTTTGCGAAGGGTGCCGACCTTGAGAAGCTGATCATCGTGGCGACCGGCGACGGTCAGTACAACACGCTGTACCGGTTGCGCGCGCTGCTGGCCTCGCTGACCTCGATGGCCCGTTCAACGGAGCTCTTCGCGCGCTCCAGCCAGCCGCAGGATCTGAATTTTCTCGATTTCTGCAAAATGATCGGCTTCACCCAGGTCACCGTCAGCAACGGCAGGGACGTGGCTCACCAGATCGCCGTTCGCTAGGATAGAGCCGCAAAGCCGGGCCGGCTTCTCTTGAGGCTGTGGACACTGAAGTTTCGCAGCCTCCAGGGAACGGCTTCAAAGGCTCAGTCCTATGGCCCGATTGATTGTCTGCCCCGCATTTACCGCCTGATAGGTCGGAAACGGCGTGCGTTGTGACACATCGATCTCACGCCGAAGCCACTCCCGTTCTTCGAGCATCCCCAGTGACTTGGAAAGTGCGCGATCTGTAATCGCCCCCAGACCGGACCTGATGGCGGAAAACCGGCTGGGAGCCTCCGTCAACGCCAGGATAGGCACGGGCCAGCTTCGTTTCAAAATACCAAAACCGTCCTCGCCTGGTGCTGCTTCCAGGATGCTGTGGGCCATGGCGGCCACCACCTTGCCTTGCTCCGTCAAACGGAATTCCGGCCGGAGCGGGTGGCCATGGCCCGGGTTTTTCTCAAGCAGGTCCAGCTGGATCAGGAGCTCCAGGCTGGCGGCAAAGGCACTGCGCGACGCCGTGGTTGCTGCGATCAACGGTGCCTGCCGGCCCGGAACGCCGGAATGCAGCAGCGCCAGTGTCTTCAGGGACCAGGCTTTCGATGTGAGCTTGACAAGCAGAGGCATATCCATGAATTATAGCTACTATATTTTTGCTACAGAGGAAAGTTTCATGCCTGTCGTTTCTTTGGAAAACACCATCACCCTCGCCCTGTCGGTGCGTGACCGCCATGCCAGTGCGGACTGGTATGAGAAGAACCTGGGCTTCGAGCTGCTGATGCATATCGATGAGGCCGGCTGGAGCGAAATGCAGACCAAAACGGAAGGCGTCACCCTTGGACTGGGCGAGCAGATGGAACCGTCTCCGGGCAACCTGGTGCCCGTGTTTGGTATTGCGGATATTGCGTCGGCCCGGGCAGCCCTTGAAAGGGAGAACGTGAAATTCGACGGCGAGACCGAAACCATAGAAGGCATGGTCAGCACCGCCACATTCTACGATCCGGACGGCAATGCGCTCATGCTGGCGCAAGATCTGACACAACAATAATTTTCGGCTGAACCCGAGCCGTCGGAAGAACCCGCCCGCTTGTGGCCGGCCGCCAAGCCCTCGATCGACGACACGACAAGCAAGTCAGGACGTGTGAGGATTTTCTCGCACGTCTTTTCCATTGCTCCAGCCTAGCGCTTCAAGTCGCCATTCAACCAGTCGCGGAACTGGGACTTGGTACCGAAGAACGCGTTGCGGTCGACATCGCCGCGGATGCCCGGAACCCGGCCTTCCGCCGTATACTGCCAGAACACCCAGTCGTCGCGCTGGTCGTAGATGTTGTTCGGGAAATTGGCGACGGACCGCAGCCAGAACTGCTCGTTCTTGAGTGCTCCGACCATCCGGTCCCGGTGGAAGTCGACCGACGAGTAGATCACCGGACGTTTGCCGTAGTGCTTTTCCATTTCGTCGAGGAAGATCTTCATGTCGCGCAGGATCTGCGCACGCGCCGGACGCTTCTGGCAGGTCTTGGAATGAGCGTTCCACTCCATGTCCAGAACCAGCGGAATGGCCTGCGGGTCCACGGGAACGATCTCTTTCACCCAGGTGATCTGTTCCTCGACCGGCCGGCAGAAATAGTAGAAATGATAGGCGCCGCGCGGCACACCGGCCTGGCGCGCGCCGACCCAGTTGTCGACGAACCGCGGATCGACATGATCACCGCCCTCCGTCGCCTTGATCCAGGCGAAGGCGACCCCCGACCGCTTGGCCGCCACCCAGTCGATGTCACCCTGCCAGCGCGAGATGTCGATGCCGTGCACCGCATAGTCTTCCGGTGTCGGATCGGGAAAGTCATATGCCGCGCAGGAGCCCAGGAACAGGACCCCGAAGACCGAACAAAATTGTTTCACCAGTTCCAGCACAGCGTCCTCGAGAAGGTTAAAAAAAGCTTTCCGCCCTGGTCCAAAATGCGTGGGATTTCCTAACGGAGTATGGACGGATTGACGATTTTTCAGCAAAAATACGTATCGGCCTTTGCCCTGCCCCCGGGTTTGCGGCGGATCAAGGACCTTTCGGACCGCACGGGTCATGAAGAGAGATGGAAATCGCCCACACACTGATGGCTATCGGCACCTTGCTGCTCATTGGCATGCTGGCCGACGAGATCGGTCACCGCACGCAATTGCCGCGTGTAACCCTGCTGATCCTGTGCGGACTTGCGGCCGGCCCGGCGATGCTGAACCTTCTGCCGGACAACCTGACCGCGCTCTACGACACGCTTTCGGTGCTGGCACTGTCCATGGTCGCGTTTCTGCTCGGCGGCAAACTCTCCAGGGTGCACCTCAGGAACAGCGGCAGCGCTGTTGCAATCATCTCTGTCAGCGCGGTCCTCGCCACCGCCGCCATCGTCTTTTCCGGATTGTGGCTCCTTGGCGTGCCGGCGGCCCTGGCGCTGGTGCTGGCGGCGCTCGCCACCGCGACGGACCCGGCCGCGACCAACGACGTCATCCGCCAGGACAAGGCCAGTGGACCGTTCACTTCGATCTTATCCGGCATCGTCGCCGTCGACGACATCTGGGGCATCCTGATGTTCGCCCTGTGCCTGATGGGCGCGCAGGCCCTCACCGGCGGCGACGGGTCGGGCGCCTTGCTGCACGCGGCATGGGAAACGGCCGGATCGATCCTGCTGGGTGTCTTCATCGGCCTGCCCGCCGGCTACCTGTCCGGCCGCATCAAGCCCGGCGATCCGACACTGGCCGAAGCTCTCGGCATTGTCTTTCTGACCGCAGGACTGGCTCTGTGGCTGGACCTGTCGTTCCTGCTGGCCGGCATTGCCTGCGGTGCGACAGTGGTCAATTCCGGACGTCATCACAGCCGCCCCTTTCATGAAATCGAACATGTCGAATGGCCCTTCATGATCTTTTTCTTCGTGCTGGCCGGCGCGTCCCTGGAACCGGCCCGGCTTTGGGACCTCGGCCTGCTGGGCGGCGGCTACATCGTCCTCCGGCTGGTGGGACGTTTCGTCGGCGGCTGGCTCGGTGGCAGGGTTTCCCCCGGCGCCGGCAGGAAGGACAGCTATCTGTTCGGCCTGTCGCTGCTGCCCCAGGCCGGCGTTGCCCTGGGCATGGCACTTGTGGCCGCCGAAACCCTGCCGCAATACCGGAACGAGATCCTGACCGTGATCATCGGCTCGACCGTCGTATTCGAGCTTGTGGGCCCGGCACTCACGCACCAGGCGCTGCGTTTGGCCGGCGAGACCGGCAAGGCCCCGTCCGAAGACGATACGGACCCGTAACATCCGGACCGCGACCACGCCCTGCCTCGGCGTCCCCGCAATATCTCCGATGATTTTCTTCTTCCGCGACTGCCCGAAATGACTTTGGTGGCCGCTTTCCTCCCCTGCCTCCGGAAATCAATCGGCAGATTGCGCGCACCTGTGACCGCCGTCACGGCATCAGCGGGCGCGCGGCCTATTGTTCAAGGACAAGGTCCGTTCAGGTCTATGAGACGAAAGGCATGGTCATGGCATCCCCTCCGCATCTTCCGCCTCTGGCGGCGGATTATGAAAAAAAGCCCGCGTCGGTTCACTATTTCTACAACGAATACGCCCCCGTAGACATGTCCCGATATGCGTTCTACCGGGTCGTCAACGGTGACACACTGGAGAACATCGCGGTCCGTGTCGGCACCTCCGCGAAAAATCTCCTCAAGGAATGCTTCGGAACCACCGATCCGAGGGAAGTGAACTGGTACCTGCGCAACAAGATCGGCTGCAAGGATCTCGGTCCGCAAGGAAAGAACTTCGCATTTTCCATAGCCGCGGACCCGGGCAAGATCTGTCTGCCGCTCAGATGGGCCGCAAGGCTTGAAAAGAAGATCCGCTACCCCGACCCCAGAATTTACCGGATCTTTCCGGAGCTGCCCAACTACAAGCAGGACAACGACAATGGTTGCTGGGCGGCCGCGCTCGCGAATGTCTACGACTGGGGCAAGTCGTCTCCCGGCCGGAAGGTCGAGGACGCTCTGGAGGAAATTGATCCGGAATTCGCGCAACGATATCGCGACGAAAAATTCATCACCGGCCCGGATGCCAAGACGCTCTTTGAAAAAGCCAGACTGACAAATCTGAATATCAACAAATACACGATCAACGAAGACACGGCGTTCGCCGTTGACGACTCGACGATTCTGGAATTCCTCGATTTCGTGGAAAGAAACGCGCCTTTCATCATGCTCCAGAGCGCCAAGGGCCTGTGGACCCACTGGATTGTCATAAACGGTTTCGAGTGGACCAGTGCCAATGAATTGTGGTTGCGCTATTTCGATCCGGGCGACAAGACCGTCTATTTCGCCCGCGCGGAAAAGATCCTGCGCAAGTGCTACAACGCCCCGACCCTGTTTCCGAAGGCCTACGGTTAGGTCACGACCGGGGCAGGAGCGGCTGGCGATCGCCAAAACCGTTGCACTCGCCGGTCAAATCCTTATGACTCGGGATACCTTCGAACCTCCCCCGGCAAGGATCTCATGACCGATCGTCTCAAGCTCGTCACCTGGAATATCAACTCCGTGCGCCTGCGCATGCCGATCGTCGAACAGCTGATCGAGGAAACCGCGCCGGACGTGATCTGCCTCCAGGAGACCAAGTGCCCGGACGCCAACTTTCCGGAAAACGCCTTCCGCAAGGCCGGCTACGAGCACATGGCCATCAACGGCCAGAAGGGCTATCACGGGGTCGCGACCCTGTCCCGCCTGCCATTGAGCAACATCGAGAAACGCGGCTTCTGCGACATGGGCGACAGCCGCCACGTGGCCGTCGATGTGCCGTTCAACGGATCCAGCCTGCGGCTGCATAATTTCTATGTGCCGGCTGGCGGCGACGAGCCCAATCGCGAGATCAACCCGAAATTCGGTCACAAGCTCGATTTCATGGCCGAGATGCAGGCCTGGCTTCAGGGTGCGGAAACAGCGAAGCCGGCCGTGCTTGTGGGCGATCTGAACGTGGCCCCGTATGAGCAGGACGTCTGGTCGCACAAGAAACTGTTGAAAGTCGTCTCGCACACGCCCGTGGAGACCGAGCTTTTTGAAAACTTGCGCGAGACCGGCGGCTGGCTGGATGCCATGCGTCAGTTCACGCCGATGGAGGAAAAGCTCTACACCTGGTGGAGTTACCGGGCCAAGGACTGGGCAGCCGCCGACAAGGGCCGCCGCCTCGACCATGTCTGGGTCTCGGCACCGCTGGCGCCCTACATCAAGGGCACAAGCGTGCTGCGGGACGCGCGTGGATGGGAAAAACCCTCCGATCATGCCCCCGTGATCGCCGAGTTTTCCGTCTGAGGACATAGAACTGCCGGAGTGCGGCCCATCCTTCGAGACGGACCTGACGGCCCTCCTCAGGATGAGGTCGGTTTTTGGGGTCCAATCGGGCTCATGTCAAAATCACCCTCATCCTGAGGAAGGCCAAAGGCCTGTCTCAAAGGATCAGCCACCTGTTGTTCCGGCTCTGCCGCCCGATTGTCCCGTGCAGATTCTCAAGGCGTCACGATGACCTTGCCGCGCACGCGGCGCGCGGCGATTTCCGCAAGGGCGGTGGAAATGTCCTCCAACGGATAGACGCCGTGAACATGCGGCTTCAGCCGGCCGTCCTCTATCCAGGAAAGGACCTGGCCCATGTTGGCCCGGTGGCCGTCCGGGTCCCGGTCGAGCGCGGCGCCCCAGAACACGCCGCGCATGTCACAGCCTTTCAGCAGCAACAGGTTGAGCGGGATTTTGGGGATCTCCCCGGCGGCAAATCCGACCACCAGGAACCGGCCTTCCCAGGCTGTGGCCCGCAGGGCCTGTTCCGACAGGTCGCCGCCGACCGGGTCATAGACGACATCGACCCCCCTGCCGCCCGTGAGGTCCTTCAGGGTTTCCTTGAGCGGCTGTGTTGAATAGTCGACGGTCAGTTCGGCGCCGAGTGTCCGTGCAAACGCCAGCTTGTCCTCCGACGAGGCGCAGGCAATCACCTTTGCCCCCATGATCGCGGCAATTTCCACTGCCGCCTGGCCGACCCCGCCCGAAGCGCCAAGGACGGCGACGGTCTCCCCGGCCTTCAGCCCGGCCCGGTCCCGGTAGGCATGCAGCGTGGTGCCATAGGTGACCGACAGACCGGCGGCGGTTTCAAAGGACACGTCGTCCGGCAGGGCCACCAGGGCGTTCTCGCCGACCACGACCTTTTCCCGCGCCGCGCCCCAGCGCATGTACCCCATGACCCGGTCGCCCGGCGACACCGACGTGACGCCCTCTCCGACCAAATCGACAACACCGGCAAATTCGGCGCTGGGTGAAAACGGCAGGTCCGGCTTGTACTGGTATTTGCCCCGGATGATCAGCGTGTCGAAGAAATTGAGCGCGCAGGCCCGGACCCGGACCAGAACCTCACCGGGGCCGGCCACCGGTTCCGCGATGTCTTCGATGACCAGGCTTTCGGGTGGACCGAAGGATTTGCAAAGGCAGGCTTTCACGGCAACCTCTTGTATCTTGAGCGCGGGAACGCACCGGTTCAAGGCAAGGGTAGCAAGTCATGCGTCCGGCAGGAATTGGCATTCCGGATTAGGAAGCGGTTGAGATACGCCGGAAAACTTTCTGCCCCGGCCGAATTCGGGTATGAGGCTGCAAACCGAGAAATGGACGGATGAATGCGCGGGTATTTTGCGATCGGGGCCGAAGGCCTCTCGAAACGGATGAACCTCGGCACGCTGATGCGCTCGGCGCACGCGTTCGGGGCGAACTTCTTCTTCACGGTGGACGCCGACAGGAAAATCCGCAACGCACCGCCGTCCGACACTTCCAAGAGCCCCGGCCACCTGCCCGTGTTCACCTGGGACAGCGTCGATGCCATGGATCTGCCAAGAGGCTGTCAGCTTGTTGGCATCGAACTGACGGACGATAGCATCGACCTGCCGAGTTTCGGCCACCCGCTTCAGGCGGCCTACGTACTCGGTCCCGAGCGCGGCTCGCTGTCGCCGGACATGCTGGCCAGATGCGACCACGTTGTGAAGATCCCGACCAGTTTCTGCATCAACGTGGCGATGGCCGGCGCGATCGTCATGTACGACCGCCACCGGGCGCTCGGACGCTTTGCGGACCGCCCGGTCACCGCCGGCGCACCCAAGACCGAACGTCCGAAACACGTCAGCGGCGGCCCGGTCATGCGCGGCGGACGGAAGGTGCCGGGGAACTAGCCTGCTGCCTCACATTTGCAAGGCCGTGACCTAATCCACATCGACGGCCTCGTCCGCCTCGATGATCTGGCGCAACCTGCCGAAGGCAAGGCGTATCCGCGATTTGACGGTGCCAAGCGGCAGGCCGGATGCTTCGGCGATTTCGCTGTGCGACTGGCCGATGAAAAAGGCGAGCCTGACGACTTCCCTCTGCTCTTCCGGCAATTGGGCCAGAGCCGACCGCACGCGCTCCTCCCGGAGCCGGGCATCCATTTCATCGGCGATATCAGGCAGGGGTGTCGGCTGAAGCGCGGGCTCTTCCGGATTGAGATCGGCAGCCTTGCGCCGCCGCAACCGGTCGATCCGGCGGTTGCGTGCAACCCGGTAGAGCCAGGTGCTGGCGGATGATTTGCTTGGATCGAACAGTTCGGCCTTGCGCCACAGCGTGACCATGACGTCCTGGGCGACTTCCTCGGCCGTGGCCTCGTCAGCGCCCTGTTTCATCAGATAACCCTTCAGGCGTGGCGCGAAGTGGTCGAACAATTCGACGAAGGCGGCCTTGTCCCGTTCGGCCGCAACCTTGACGATAAGACCCGATAAGTACTGTGCATGCGCCAACGACCGTAACACTCCCTGCCAATCCTCGGGCCCTCGACAATCTTTAGAGCGTTTCTCGCTTGTAGGAAACCATTTGATGGCGATTTACGATCCACCCGGCAAGGCCTGCGGCTTGGCGCGCGATGCGCTGCATGGTCAAGGTGGCGCCACGGTGCGGGTGGCCCGTTTGTCATCAGCCTAGAAGGATCCGGCTTCGCGGAAGTCGTTCGACCCGAAAGTGTCCGGGCAACGCGGGTGCCCGGCACCGGAACCAGACTGTCCCGGTCGCACAAGACCATTTTTGCGGGACCGGCTCCGGCAGGTTCGCGACGATTCGAAAGAAGGCCGCGGCCTTCGCCACACTGTTGCCGCCTTTTGCCGCAACAGCCTGTGGGACAATCAGGGACGCCGGGAAACAGACAAAAATCGATTGTCGGGCTTCAACCCTTTCGTAACCCGCTTTAAGTTATCATTAAAGCAAGGTTTATATGTCAAACGGCAATTGAATAGAATTTGACGGAAACTCAAAGCCAAACGGTGTGGAGATGATGAAAGCAAAATCGCTGGTTCTAGCCCTCGCAGGTCTGGCCGTTTCGAGTGCAGTGGCTTTCGCGCAAACCCCGACGCTCCTGAAGCAGCACAAGGATTGGGCGGCCTATGCGCTGACCGGCGGAAGCGGAAAGGTCTGTTATGCGCTGACCAAGCCAACCACAATGCTCCCGGGCGACCGCAATCACGGAGATGTCTTCTTCTTCGTGACATCGCGGCCCGCCGAGGGTGTCAGCTCCGAACCGAGCCTGCTGGTCGGCTACCCCTTCAAGGACAAGTCGTCCGTGACCGTCAATATCGACGGCAAGGACTTCTCCCTGTTCACCAACAATGACGGGGCCTGGGTGGAAAACGCGGCGACCGAAGCGCAGCTGGTGGCTGCCATGAAGGCCGGGCGCGAAATGTCGGTCAACGGCGAATCCAGCCGTGGGACCCGCACCACCTACAAGTTCTCGTTGTCCGGCGTCACCGCCGCGATCGACACCGCGGCCCAGGCCTGCCGGTAACGGCGTCTGTTGCCGCAGCAACACGGATGGAACCCGGATCGGCACGCCAGTGCCGGTCCGGGTTTTCGCATTCATTTTCGCATTCAACGGCCCCGCTCCTGCGCGCATGGCTCCCCTGCGCAGCGGAAACCTTGATTTTTCCGCCCGATTGTGGTTTTGGAGGCCCTTAGGTTCCTACCTGCTGGCCAGGTAACCCGGCGGCCGCGTTCGAAACTGAAACGCCCTGACATGCGCCGGACGAAACAACGGATCATGACATGGCGATTACGCTCGACATCGCGCGGGACAATCCGAACGCGCAAACCGTCCCAGGTGCAGCGGGCCCGCTCCTGCAGGCCGAGGACAAGCCGACACTGATCGGTCTTTCCCGCGACGAGCTTGGCGAGGCTCTCGGCACGATCGGCGTGCCTCAGAAACAGTGGCGGATGCGATCCTCCCAGCTGTGGCACTGGCTCTATGTACGCGGCGTGTCCGATTTCGCGCATATGACCAATATCGCCAAGGACCTGCGCCAGAAACTGGCCGACGCCTTCACGATTGCCCGTCCGGAAATCGTCACCGAGCAGATCTCGGTCGACGGCACCCGCAAGTGGCTGTTCCGCTTTCCGCCGCGCGGTGCCGGCCGTCCCGTCGAGGTCGAGACCGTCTATATTCCAGAAGAAGGCCGGGGAACCCTTTGCGTCTCCTCCCAGGTCGGCTGCACGCTCACCTGCACCTTCTGCCACACCGGCACCCAGAAACTTGTCCGCAACCTGACCGCGGAGGAAGTTCTCTCGCAGATCCTGCTGGCGCGCGACCGTCTCGGCGATTTTCCCGACGCCCACACGCCCCAGGGCGCCGTCGTTCCCTCCGAGGGCCGCCTGGTCACCAACATCGTCATGATGGGCATGGGCGAGCCGCTCTACAATTTCGACAACGTCAAGAAGGCGCTTCTGATCGCTTCCGACGGCGATGGCCTGTCGCTGTCCAAGCGCCGGATCACCCTGTCGACATCCGGCGTGGTGCCGGAAATCTTCCGCACCGGCGACGAGATCGGCTGCATGCTGGCAATTTCACTGCATGCGGTCCGCGACGACCTGCGTGATGTTCTGGTTCCGATCAACAAGAAGTGGAACCTCGAGGCGCTGCTGGAGGCCTGCCGCAACTATCCGGGCCTGTCCAACGCCAAGCGCATCACCTTCGAATATGTGATGCTGAAGGACATCAACGACAGCAACAAGGACGCGCTCGATCTGGTCCGCCTGCTGAAGGGCATTCCGGCCAAGATCAACCTGATCCCCTTCAACCCCTGGCCGGGCTCCGAGTACGAGTGCTCCGACTGGGAACGGATCGAGGAATTCGCCGACATCGTCAACCGCGCCGGCTACGCCTCCCCCATCCGCACCCCGCGCGGCCGCGACATCTTCGCCGCCTGCGGCCAGCTCAAGTCCGCTTCGGAACGCATGCGCAAGAAGGATCGGGACGCGCTGGCGGCTGTCTGACAAGGCCCGCCTGCATTCCAATCCTGAACTGATTTACGTTCCGAGCGTCTTCCAGACACCGAGTTGCGACCAGTCTTCCAGAAACCCGTAAGGATATGCGGGCAGGCCGGGTGAGGACACTTTCGTCAAGGCTTCCAGTTCAGGCGTTGCCAGAACCAGATCCCTGGCCGCAAGATTGTCGGCCAGTTGCTCCGCGGTGCGCGCGCCCAGCAGGATCGAGGCAACGCCGGGGCGGCTGCCAAGCCAGGCGAGCGCCACATGGGCAGGAGGCCGGCCGTGGTCGGATGCGATGGACCTGAGCGTCTCGAGAACGGCATGCGTCCGGCTGGTGTTGCGCAGGTCATAGGCCTCCACGCCCCGGTCAGGATCCTCTCCCAGCCGGGTCGCTCCGGCTGGCCGTGCGTCAGCGGTATATTTGCCGGTCAGCCAGCCACCGCCCAAAGGCGACCACGGCGTCAGTGACATTCCCTCCTCCAGGCAGCACGGCAGGACTTCGAGTTCGATCCCCCGGTCCAGTAGATTGTATTGAGGCTGGACGGCCACGGGAACGGGATACCGCTGTGCCCGGGCCGTCGAGACAATTTTCTGAATCTGCCACCCGCAGACATTCGACCACGCGATATTATGGATTTTGCCCGCGCTGACGAGGTCGTCCAGCGTGGCCAGGCTCTCGGCGACATCGGTGTGGCGATCCCAGCCGTGAATGAAATAAACATCGATGGCCTCGACCTGCAGCCGCTTGAGGCTGGCATCCACGGATCGCACGATAGCGCGCCGAGAGGCGCCGTGGCTTCCGGGCGGCGGCGCGAACCGTCCCTTGGTCGCAAGAACAAGCTCTCCCATGCCGCCGCGCCGGCGCCCCCATTTGCCGATGATTTCTTCCGAGACCCCGCCGCCATATACATCGGCGGTATCAAGGAAGGTTCCGCCCTGGTCGACGAAAAGATCGAGCTGCCGGAAAGACTCTTGCTCGTCCGTCTCCGCGCCGAAGGTCATGGTACCGAGCCCCATTCGGGAAACCAGCGGGCCTGCCTGTCCCAAGCCGGTTTTCGCCATGGAGGGACTGCTGTTCTTGGCTTGCGTCATACATGCTCCTGTTTTGACACTGCGGAAGGTTCCGGGCTTGCCTTTGGAAAAGCCCGCAGAAATTTGAGAAACCGCCGCCACAAGGGCTCACCGCCAGACGCGATCGCTTCGACAATTCGAAACAGCACGACGCAACCGGCACCGCCATGCGCTTCCAGAAAGGCGTCTTCATCGCGTCGTGCCTGCGTTTGCCGGGCGTGGGGAAACGGCACTTCGCCCGTTCCCAGGTTCGGGGGAAACTTCATATCCGTCTCCGTCACTTCTCGGGCCGGCGTGCTTCACTCCGTCCTTTTCTCCCGCAGAGGGCTTGCCGGACCACGGCTACGGCACTTGACCTGCTCTTAAAATAAAGTCTTTGTCTGAATGACGAAATGAAACTGTTTGAACGGATCTTTTCATGGTTGAAAAGGATTTGGACTGGAGCGATCTGCATCTCTTCCTCGCGGTGGCTCGGGATGGCGGCCTTTCGGCGGCTGCGAAATCGACCCGGCGCAGCCCCGCGACCCTGGGTCGCCGAATGCACGCGCTGGAACGGACGTTGAAGCGCGAATTGTTTATCCGGCACGACCGCGGCTACGAGTTGACTGCCGAGGGGCGCGACTTGATGGTGGCGCTCACCGAAATCGAGACCCGCATCCTCAGGCTGGCGGCGACGCCGGAACAGACAGAGCGGCCGCTGATCAAGATTTCCGCCGGAACGTGGACAACCCTGGCCCTGCTGGAGTGCCTCGATGACATCACGGGCAGGCCGCCGGATATCCGGCTGCGGTTCATTTCGGCGGAAAAAACCCTGAACATTCCGCACCGCGAAGTTGTGATCGGTTTCCGCAATCAACGCCCCTCTGGAGAAAACCTCGCGGGCCGAAAACTCATGCAAGTCGAGTTCGCACCTTACGCCCTGCCCGGCGCGCCAGAACGGTGGATCAAGGTGCTGGCGGACACACCTTCTGCGCGATGGCTGGACAGGACCGTCGGGAATGATGCTCTCTGCGAGGTCAATGCGCCGCGCAACAGTCTGGATCTGGCGTTGGCGGGCATGGGCATCGCCCTCCTGCCGACGTTTATCGGCGACAGCCAACAGGCCCTGCAGCGGACCGGGAACACGATACCGGAACTGTCCCACGACCAGTGGCTCGTCACACATCAGGACGATCGCCACCTTCCCGAAGTGAGACGCACCATCGACCGGCTCTGCAACGTGCTGAAAAGACCCGGCCCACCGCGTCCGTGACATCTTTCTGAACCCGCATTTTCGGCCGGGAAGTGACCTTTCCCTGGCTCGATGTCATTTTCCGGAAGCACCCTCCGGCTGATCCATGAGCGTCAAACCGACAAATTGCGCAAGGTGATCCGAATTTCCCTCCGGATCCAGTTGTTCAAACCGGTCAACCCGGATGTCATTGCGGATCAGGAACCAGTCGTTTCGCCACAGTTTCGGCAGTTGTCCTCCGACCCGCCAGGTGGCCGGATACACGATCGAGCTGAAGGCGGCGGCGTCCTGGCTCACGGCGAGAAGCTCCCGATTGTCGCCCATTGCCGGGCTGGTATTGAAATCTCCGGCGACGACGAGCGGCAATTGGTTCCGGGAGACGTCCGCCGTCAGAGCCGCGAACTCGTCCTTTCGGATGAAATGACGCCGCCTGATTTCGTTGTAGAAATCCCATGAGAACCAGTTTTTCTCGATGATGATCTGGATCGGCATGTGGATATTGTAGGTGGACAGGACCCGTTCACCGACACGCACATCGACTTTCAACGCGTAAGGCGGCGGCGGCAGCTGCAGGATGGGTGGGTTGCTGGAGCGCACAACGGCGTGTTCCGACACCGGCAGACGGCTCAGTGTCAGCAGGGTTCCCGCCGCGATCGCCTGATATTCGGGAAAGACTTTCGCGACATCCGACAGATCCGTCACCGGGGGCGCGGTATTGCCCACCCGCTGCATGTGTTCCTGTAACAGGTAGACATCGGCGTCCAGGGACCGCAGGTACGCCAGCATGGCGTCCTTGTTTCTCGGATCCGTGAGCGTTCCGTCGCGGAGTTGGCCCCAGTAGTCCGTGTTCATCTGAACCACCGAGACCGCGAGGCCGGGCTGTACGGCTTCCGCCCGGGGTGTCAGCACCGAGAAGTTAAGTCCGGTTGATGGCACGGAAACAACAAACGCGGCCAGGGCGACCAGAAAAACGGCACCCCTGTAGGGTCGGATGAACACAGTCAGGATCGCGAGAACAAGGGGAACCGCCGCGAACAGGATCGGCGGCGCCACTCCGGGAACAACCCAGAGCCAGAACCTTCCGGTCAGGATCTCATGCGTTATGGCGAATGCGAGCCACAGGATGGACAGGGCAAGGACCGTTTTCGACAAGACCCCGCCGCGGATACGCGTGCCCGGCTTCCTGTGCCATAAGTGTCTCACCCAAGATCCAGCGTTGCGTTCAAACATCCCGATCGCCTCGAATTTCTAATTTTAAAACATGCACTTGGCCAGACCGAGCGCGCCTTGCTTCCAGGGTTCCCGACTCGTGCGACCGGTCTGCCGGCTGGCCGCCTTCGACATGTTCTGCTGCCGCCACCACTGGAACGTCCTCAGGATGGCATGCCTGCTTGAATGTCTCGGACGGAACCCGAGTGTGGTTTCCGCATGACTGGTGCTGACATAGGCATCGCGGCTCAGCTTGTAGATAAGCCGCTTGTAAACCGGCGAGACCCCCGACATTTCCAGAAGGCGCAGCAATCCGATTGCCGGGCCGACCGGCAGCGGGATGACTTTCTTGCCCTTGCCCGCAGCGTCGAGCACAGCCTGGAAATCGTCATGAAGTGTCGTGAAGTCGGTTGCGGCGACATTGAAATTGTCGTTCACCTGAACGTCCGGCAGGGTCATCGCCGCCACGACCACGTCGACCAGATCGTCGACGTCAAGCAGCTGACTCCGGTAATGGCCGCCTCCGATAAGCGGAAAATTGCGTCCCTCCTCGGCCCACTCGAACAGCATCGAGAAGATGCCAAGCCGATGGGGCCCCAGAAAGGTCTTCGGCCGCAGAATGGGAATGCACATGCCCTTGGCCCGATACGCTTCGCAAATCAGCTCCGCGTCGATCTTGGCGCAATTGTACGGATCGACTCGCTCCCGCGGATAGTCTTCCGTTGTCGGCACCACATCTGGCAGTCCATAGACCGCCGAAGAGGATATCTGAAGAACCCGTTCGGTCCCGGCCGCATGGCAGGCATCCATGACGGTCTGGGTGCCGCCGACGGAGATGGACCGGATGTCCTGCGGGCGGTAGCTTGGCAATGCCGCAGCCGCATGGATCACAATGTCCGCGCCCGAAACCGCCTGCGCCACAGTCCCTTCATCCCGGATGTCGCCAATGATCTGCCTGCAGTTCTCGATTTCCGGCATGGGGGACAGATCCAGGCTGGTGACACGATGCCCCATCGCGACAAGCCGCCTTGTCAGGTTTCGGCCCAGGACACCCGAGCCGCCGGTTAGCGTGACTTCCATCTTCATCTCCTGATCATCGGCATTGGGTCAGAACTGCGCCACAGGGCCTCGCGTTGCGCCGTCATTCCTTGACGGCCATTGCAACAGCGGAACGGGTATCGACCGCCTGGGTTCTTGAAAGGCGGGAAAACAGCGCGGCATACCGCTCGATACAGCTTTGCGCGCTGTAGAGCGCCCGTGCCTTTTCAGCCAGGGATCGCTTTTGCGCGGCAGGAAAATCGCGCAGGTCGCTCAGTGCGGCGGCGATGCCGGAAACATCGCGCGGCCGGGTAAGGATGCCGAAGCCGGTCTCCACGACCGGCACGCGCCCACCCGGCAGATCGGAGCCCACGACCGGCAGCCCGCACATCATCGCTTCGGCCTGGACGATCCCGAACGACTCCGCGACCGAAGTCAGCGCGAAAGTGTCGATCGAGGCATAGAAATCCCGTGTCTCGTCCCGTTTGAGCGCCCCCAGGAAACGGATGCGCGGATCGCCGTCCACCAGTTCATGGAGCCGTGCGATATTGCTGCCGCCAGCGACGGTGTCGTACTCGCCCCCCAGGAGCAACCGGTCTTCAGGCCGCGCCGTGCGCAGGAATGCCTGGATGAGAAACTCGATGCCCTTGTCGGGCACGATCCGGCCGAGGAAGCCGACGTGGTGCCCGTCCCCGTCGCGGTAGACCGGATGACCGCCGCGCGGGTCCAGACAGGGCGCGGCAATGGACGACCACGGGACCGAATCGATCGACGGCCAAAGCAGCGAATGATGCGCCTGGTCGTCGCTGTTGACCACCACATGATCACTGCGGCGGAGCGCGATCCGTGCCGACAGATTGACCGCAGCGATCTGTAGCCGGCTGGTTAGCGAGGGCGCCAGCCAAAGGTCGATATGGTAGGTCGAGACAACCGGAATGCGCGGAGCGATGGCCGCGATTGCTCCTGCTTCCAGCATCGGCAGATGCAGATGCAGAGCCTTCGAGCGCGCCGCGATCCGCCGGGCCAGTGTCAGAAAACCCGGGCTGACCGGTCCCCGCCCGACCTTGAAGAGAACCGGTGCCCGGAAGACGTGGACACCGCCAATGATTTCTTCCTCGGGGAGCCCCGGCTCGTGCCGGGTCGCCACCACGGCCACTTTCCAGCCCCGCTCCGCCAGGCCCTCGGCCACGACACGGGCAGTCTCCGTCAGGCCCGAAACATAGGGCGCGTAATAGTTCAACAGGACCGCGACGTCGAAGTCTTGCTGCGGCATGGGAGGGTCCTTTCGTTCAGGTGTGAACATTGATCCGGCGTCCCAGCGCCAGGGCAGCGGCCCCGGTTCCGATGACGTCTCCGGCGATGATCAGGGCCCGGCTCAGCAAAGCCAGCATCAGGGCATCCGCCGGCGCCAACTGCAGGGAAAGGATCGCCAGCAACGCGCCGTCACGGATACCGACCGCCCCGGGCAGCACCGCGAAAACGATGCCGGCGATGGCAGAGAAGGCGTAGGCCGACACAAGGAACACGGCGCCCGCCCCGGTATGCAGACCCAGTGCGGCCAGATGCAGCCCGGTCAGGGTCCAGGCGCCCGCCATGATCGCCACCGTTGCCGCGAAAGGGCCCGGAGCGGGAACGCCTATGCGCTCCAGGCTCCTTGGCACCACAGGCCAACGCCGCATCCGGCAGGCAAGCCCCAGCCCAGCCACCGTGGCAAGGACTGCCGGCACACCAAGGACCCAGACATTGATACCGAACAGGGCGGACACCGCGGGCAACCCGATCAGAGCGGCCGCGAGACAGGCAGCCAGCGCCGTGCCCACGAAGACCCGCAGCAGGAGGATGCTTCCGGCATTCTCCGCGCGCAGAAGCCGATGCTGAATCGCGAAAGCCAGCACGCCCCCCGGCGTGTACTTCCCGATCCCTGAACGGAGATAGACCAGAACACCGCGCGCGGCAGGCACGCCGGGCAGCTCCCGGGCCAGGAGCCGTTGCCAGGCCAGTGCGCCCGGCAACAGGCCAACCAGGACCCAAAGCATTGCGCTGCCCAGCGCGCCCGGATCGATTTCGGTGAGGGCCAGGACCAGTTTCTCGCGATGCTGGTTGAAGAACGCCGCGATCCAGACAAGCGCGACGAGGGTGAGCGCGGACCGGACGACGGTCAGGGCAAGACGGGCATTCAACATGGCATCCTCCTGGGTCGGCGCCGCTGCAACTCTGTCGGAGCCCTCAGTGCGCGGCATGTGCGGTTTGCAGCGCAGAGATCCCGTCGAAAGTCCCGAAACTGTTCAGAAGCGCGGAAGAGCCCAGCACCAGGGCCCAGACCACAAAGGCCACGTGGATGGTCCGGTCGGAAAGGAGCAGGCGTGTGGGATTGCCTGTCCCGGTCCCGGCAAAGGCAAGCAGAAGATAGCGTTTGAAGAGATAGACCGCGAATGGCAGACTGATGAAGAACAGCACGCGCTGGTCCAGCGCATCGAAGAACTGGATCATGGTGGCCAGGCCCGTACCGAGACAGGCCACTGCCGCGACCAGAAGATACGCATCCAGAAGTGGCTCGGAATAGTGCCTCAGCACCGGCCGGTGATCCGCGGAAGTCTTGACGCGGCGCAGCTCGTCCCGCCGCTTGCCCACAGTCAGAAGCAGGCTCCCCGACAGCACAGTCGCGATCACCCAGGGGTCGGGAACAACACCGAAGGCCACATAGCCTGATACTGTCCGCAAGGCGAAGCCGGCGGGAACAATCAGCATCTCGACGATCGGTACGTGCTTCAGCCAGAAACTGTAGCTCAGATTGCACAGCAGGTAGAGGACAACGATCGCCGTCAGGAGGGCCGGGAGAACAATCGCCAGCAGGGTCAGAGCCGCCAGCAGCCCGGCCAGCATCCACAGGGCCGCCTGCGGCGTCACCACGCCCGAAGCGAGCGGCCGGTTGCGCTTGCTTGGATGCGCCCGGTCCCGTTCTATGTCCGAGAGATCGTTGACGACATACACTGCGGCCGAGGCAAGGCTGAACATCGTGATCGTCCCTGCCAGGACAAGCAGGCCAGGACCTGTTGCATCACCGATCATCAGCACGGGACCGATCGGGATCGCGATCAGCGACTTGCTCCAGTGCGAAGGGCGCAGGAGTGAAACATGCTGCCAGAGGCGCCGCACCTGTTGATCGGAGGAAGGGCGGGCAAGGCCAATCTCGTGTGTCATTTCAACAGGCTCCGGTTATTGGTGACGAAAGATGCAAAAGTCCGTTCACCGCGGCGATGCCGGCGATGGTGTATGAAGTCATCCTGACTTGAGCTTTCCGACCGGATGTCGGGTCTCGGCGTATCGCGTGCCGATTGCGCTTTTGTCCGTACCCTAGTTCAGCAACAGGGCCTCGAAGGTCTGCCCGCGGGCCTGGTCATACGGGTAGTTCAGGTAGATTTCGATGGGGCCCAGGCGGGGCGGCTTGGCCGTCTCCTCAAAGCGCGCTTCCTCAAGGAGGCTGTAGCAACCCTCAAAACAGCCGTAGATCCCGGTAACGCCCTGTGCCTTGACTGCATAGTAAAGATCTTCGGGAATGAAATACTGCTTGTAGTCGTCCAGAGTGGACGGCACCGCCTCCGGCGCCTCCTTGAAACAGGTTACCTTGACTACGCTATCTTGCTCATTTTCGTAACGCGCCGCGAATTTGCCCGTATCCAAACCGCATTCACGGATCTGCATTGCAAATTCGGTTACAAAATCGGCAACGCTTTTCTTGTCGACGACAGCTTCAGTTCCCAGTGCCCAGTAACCGCCATGACGCAGTTTCCGAACCTGCTTTTCCTGACATGCAAAATACGTTTCCAGCTTCTGTAGCGCGTCGTGAGTGCTTGCGACGGAGGCATGCAGCAGATCTCTTATCGCGTCCACTTCCTTCAGGGGCGCCGCCGGGCCCGGACGCAGAATCTCCTCGATTTGCGCGATCGGGACGCCGGCCTGACGCAGCGATTTGATCAGGATGGCTGACTCCACATCTTCCTGGCGGTAGACCGCTTGCCGTTTCGCATTCAGTCCCTGGACCAGCAGTCCTTTTTCCTCGTAGATGCGCAGGGCTTTTCGCGTAAGGCCTGCTTGCAACTGCAATTCCGATCTGGTCAGCATGTTCTTGCCCATCGTGAATTCGAAGACCTACTTCTAGTAAATGCTGCATAGCACAATTACTATTTCAAGTTGAACCGGCCCCAAGGGCCAATGCAAGTGACTCAATACAATTTTTTTGGCCAAAAAAACGCCATTTTTCTGCGGCCAAGCTACGAAATATTTGATTTAAAAGAAAAAAATCCGTCAGAAAGCCCGTCTTGAACCCTTCTCCAATTGCCCTTACAACGAAAAAAAAGGCCGCCCGGGGGCGGCCTTTTTCTTTTCGCACAGCACAATAAGCCTACACGACACCTGCCCTGGAGAACGGCAAACTCGTGATCCAGTCGCCCTTCGCAGCGGCGATCGCGTTGGCGACGGCCGGGCCGATTGGCGGTGTACCGGGCTCGCCGATGCCGGTCGGTGCTTCGTTCGAGGCGACGATATGCACCTCGACCTCCGGCATGTCGGACATCCTGAGCGGCTCGTAGGTGTCGAAGTTGGTTTCCTCGACCACGCCATCGACCAGGCTCACCTGGTTGCGCAGGATCGCCCCGAGACCGTAACCAATGCCGCCCTCGACCTGGGCCCGGATGTTGTCCGGGTTGATCGGTGTGCCGCAATCGACCGCCGCCACGACTTTCTCCACCTTGACGGTGTCGTCATCGCGCAGGGAGATTTCGGCCACTTCGGCGACATAGGATCCGAAGGACTTGTGCACGGCAACGCCCCGGAACCGGCCGTCCGGCACAGGCGTGTCCCAGCCGGCCTTTTCTGCCGCCAGTTTCAGCACGGCCACCTTGCGCGGATCGTCCCGGATCATTTCCAGGCGATAGGCGACCGGGTCCTTGCCGGCTTCCTTCGCCAGCCGGTCGATCATGGTTTCCATGACATAGGCCGTGTGCGTGTGCCCGACGGAGCGCCACCACAGAACCGGAACCTTGGTTTCCTGGTAGGCCAGATCCATGTTCATCAGCGGGAAGGCGTAGGACGTATCATGCGCGCCCTCGGTCATGCTGTGATCGACACCATCCTTCATGAGCGCAGCCTCGAACGCCGTGCCCTTGACGATCGATTTTGCCGCGATGTTGTACTTGAACGCGGTGACACCGCCCGCCGCATCGAGGCCGACCCGGATCCGGTGCGCCGACATCGGCCGGTAATACCCGCCCGCCATGTCGTCTTCGCGGGTCCAGACGATCTTCACCGGCGCGGGCGCCATTCCGGCCGCCTGCATCGCCTTGGCCAGCGTCGCGATTTCGGCAACGGGATGGGCATCGGCCTGGGCCCGCCTGCCGAACGATCCGCCTGCCCAGAGCGTGTTGATCCGGACCTTCCCGAACGGGATGCCGAGCACGGTTGCCGCCACGTTGTGGTCGATGGTCTGGATCTGGGATCCGAACCAGAACTCCGCATTCTCGCCGTCGAACATCAGCGCGATGTCGAGCGGCTCCATGGCGCCATGGGCCAGGAAGGGAAATTCGTAATCCGCCTCGATCACCCTGGCAGAGGCCTCCAGGGCCGCGTCGACGTTGCCATCCTGGCGGACCTTAACACCAGGTTTCCCGGTCATGTCCTTCAGTTCGGCGAGCATGGCATCGCTGGACCGGGTTTCGGCCTCGCTGTCATCCCATTCGATTTCGAGCAGGGACCGGCCCTTGATCGCCGGCCAGGTGCTCTCGGCGAGCACCGCGACCCCGTTCGGGATTTCCAGAACGTCGACCACACCGGAGACTTTCTTCGCCTCCGCCGCGTCGAATGATTTGACCTTGCCGCCAAAGCGGGGGGACCGAGCGACGGTTGCCACCAGGAGACCATCCCGCTGGAAATCCATGGTGTAGGTGTTCGGCGCACCGACCGACTTGTTCTTCACGTCGAGGCGCGGGAACGACTTGCCGATGTAGACCCACTGATCCGGAGTTTTCAGAACCGGTTCTGCCGGGACCTCTTCACCGGCAGCAAGGCCTGCCAGGTCGCCCAGCGTCGCCGACGCGCTGGAGCCATGCGAGACGACACCGCCGGAAACAGTGATTTCGGACGCCGGGACACCCCAGTCCCTTGCGGCGGCGGCCACGATCATGGCCTTGGCCGCAGCGCCTGCCTGACGGTACTGCATGAAGGAGTTGGCCATGGCAGTGGAGCCGCCCGTGCCCTGAACGCCGAACAGTGTGTTGGCGTAGACTTGCGGATTGGATGGGGCGAACTCGACCCTGACCTGGTCGTGTGCGGCGTCGAGTTCGTCGGCGACAAGTGTCGCCAGACCCGAGGCCGTGCCCTGGCCCTTGTCGAGATGTTTGGAGAGCACCACGACCGTGTTGTCCGGACGGATATGCACGAACGGCTGGATGAATTCACCCTCGGCGGCGGCCTTGGCGGAGCGCGGCAGGTTCAGTGCCAGGACGAGACCGCCAATGGTGCCCGCGGACACCTTGAGAAAGGTCCGCCGGCTCAGCTGGGCAGCCTCGAGAGGTTTTTGCAGGAGATGCAACATGGATCAGCCCTCCATCTTGTCGGCAGCAAGGTGGATCGCCTTGCGGATACGGGCATAGGTGGCACAGCGGCAGACATTGCCGTCCATGGCCGCGTCGATGTCTTCGTCCGTCGGCTTCGGCGTCTCCGCCAGAAGCGCGGTCGCGGCCATGATCTGGCCGGACTGGCAATAGCCGCACTGCGGCACTTCCAGCTCGGTCCATGCGGTCTGGACCGCGTCGGCCGCCTTGCTGCTGATCCCCTCGATGGTGGTGATCTCGGCACCTTCCAGGTCTCCGACCATCGTCTGGCAGGATCGGATCGGGTCGCCGTCCCAATACACGGTGCATGCACCGCAAGCGGCGATGCCGCAGCCGAATTTGGTTCCGGTCAAACCCAGTTCGTCACGCAGCGCCCACAGGAGCGGGCTTTCGGGATCGGCGTCGAGCGTCCGCGGTTCCCGGTTGATTTTAAGTGATACAGACATCAGGAGACGTCCCTTTTGGCTGGTCTGGTCTGGCTAAAGGAAGTAAACTACACTGTGCAGTGTAATCATTGACTGCGCGTCTGTAAACGCCCTGGTTTACATAGGGCGCGATTTTTGGGATGAAAGGGGCGGGGGCTCTGCCAATGGGCAGAAATGCAACGGGGTGTCTATGAGCTGAGAATGTCAGTATCCGATCAGAAAAAGAAACAGATCGTCCAGGCTGCAATCGCCGAATTTCAGGACAAGGGATTTGCCGGTGCGAGCATGGACCGCATTTCCGAGCGTGCCCAGGTCTCGAAACGAACGGTCTATAACCATTTCGAAAGCAAGGACGTCCTGTTCAAGGCCATCAGCCAGTGTCTGGCCGATCAGGTCAATTCCGCGCTGGAGCTGCAATACGATCCGGCTCTGCCGATCCGGGACGCTTTGGTCCGCCTGGGGTGGGCCGAGGGCGAACTGCTGACCAATCCGTGTTTCATGAGCCTTGCCCGCATGGTCATGGGTGAAACCATCCGGGACCCGGAGCTGGCGGCGGACATGAACAGCCGCATGACCAAGCTTGCCGTGTTCACACAATTCGTGGAACGGGCAACCCGGGAAGGCAAGCTGACCGCCGAGGACCCCGGAGTCGCCGCCTCCCAGTTTCTCGGCCTGATCAAATCGCGCGCCTTCTTTCCCAACATCCATGCCGGCCGTGTGCCCGAGCGTCAGGAAATCGGCAAGATCATCGAGGAAAGTGTCGACATGTTCCTGGCCAGATATGGTGTGGTCGACGCAGCAGCGGCCATATGAGTCACGCCTCTTGCCTGTCAATCCCGTGCTAGCCTGGATCTGCGCCGCGTCCGGGATGAACAACCTTCTCAGAACTCACATTTAGGTCACGAAAAGTGCATGCGCGAGGGGCAGGGCGTTCGCGTAGTCTCTTTCTGATATCGTCGGCCGCTGACGGCCAGAGTCTCAGTCAGCCTGTCAGCCGGCCTCCTCGACCGGCTTTGCCAGAAGTTCGCCCCAGCGGGTGCGCTCTGCCATCTGCTGGCGGGTCTTTTCGGAAATCAGGCCCTTGACGTTGTCCGGCATCCAGCCGCCGCCGAGTCCCTTGTAGACCGCGATCAGACTGGTCAGCACACTGGCCTGCGCCGCGATCAGGCGTTCCTCGGCCACGAGCAGGCTTTTCTGGGCATCGACCACGCGATTGTAGGACGCCGTACCGTCCTCATATTGCGCATCGACCTCTGAAACTGCAGCGTGCGCAGCACGCAGGCTGCGGCGCAGATAGACCGCCTGCTGCTTGGCGCGAAGGAACCCGGTCAGCGCGTTCTCGACTTCCGAATAGGCGGAAAGCACGGTGTTTTCGTAACTCAGCAAGGCTTCCTGGAACTTGGCGTCCTGCACCCGTACATTGTTGCGGATCCGGCCGTAATTCAGGAAATTCCACGAAAACCCCGGATTGATGAAACCGGCCGTGGTGCCGTTGTCGAACAGATTGGCAAAATCGTCCGCACGGACGCCGATGGCTCCGGAAATGGAAAAGGCCGGAAACAGGTCCGCCTTGGCCACACCTATCTGCGCCGACTGGGCGGCAGCCAAATATTCGGCGTAGCGGATGTCGGGCCTCCGGCGCAACATGTCTGCTGGCACGCCCACGGCGACCTCGGCCGGCACACCGGGAAACCGGGCCCTCCCGCCGAGGCGTGTCTTCATGCCGCCGGGAGCTTCGCTTACGAGAACACTGAGCGCATTATAGGCCTGTGCCAGCTCCGCCTCGTAGCCGGGAATGCTGGCCAGCGTGTTGTTGTAGAGAACGGTTGCCTCGTTGACGTTGAGGCGGGTCGCCACGCCGTTGTCCAGACGCAGTTTCGTCAGATCGAGCGATGTCTTCTGCAGGCCCGCGTTGCGGCGCGCGGCGGCGATCAGCTGCTGCAGTTCACGCACTGTGACATAAGTCGCGGCGATATCCCCGGTCAGCGTCACCAGTGCGTCGTCGTAAGAGGCAAGACTGGCCTTCAGATTGGCGTCCGCCGACTGAACGTCCCGGCGGATCTTGCCCCAGACATCGATTTCCCAGCCGGCATCGAAACCCGCATCGACCCTGGTGATGTGATCGTTGACCAGACCGACCCGCTCCAGATCGCGGATGAACGGATCCTTGGCACTGAACCGGATGCTCTTCGCTCCGCCCTTGATCTCCTGCACCTGGGGAAACAGCTCTCCCCTGGCAATGCCGAGCTGCGCCCGCGCCTGATAGACGCGCACGCCCGCGGCCTGCAACCCGACATTCTGCCGGTAGGCTTCGGCAATCAGGCTGTTGAGCGTCTCGTCCCCGAAGACATGCCACCAGGGCACTGAATGGGCGCTGCGGCTGGTGAAACCGGTGCGGCTGTCGACAGGCAGGTTGGCACCCTTGCCCCAGTTGTCGAGGATCGGCGCGTCGGGCCGCTCGAAGTCCGGCCCTACCATGCAGCCACCGACCAACAGCATGCCTGCCAATGCCGGCAAACACCCCAAATGCCGCAAACGCCCCCAATGCCGCAAACGCCCCATGCCCGCTGCTTTCCTACACATCAAACGGCACGATGAAATTGACCCATGCGTAGAGCCGCATGTTGACCCGTCTCAGCACGGCGACCCAGTCCCCGCCGCCGCCGGTATAGATCGCGGCCGCACCGTGGGCACCCGCCGGGTAGCGTTTCAGCGCCGGATCCTCATCCAGATCGATCTCGACTGCGAACCGGCCCTGCGGGCTCATGAAAAGGAACTCCGGCACACGTCCATGGGGCACGATCTGGCCTTGGCCCGTGCCTTCCCAGATTGACTTGACCTTGCCGGCGAAAATCTGGCCCGGATAGATATCCAGTGCCACTTCCACCGGTTGGCCGGGTTCGACGAATTTCAGGTGTTCCTGATAGAACGTTGCCAGGAAATAGGGATCTGCATCGGCGACGAAGGCCGCGATCGCGCCGATGCGGAAGCCGCCGACCACCAGGCCCGGCCGCGCCTGCTGGCTGATGATCACACCGTCCTCGGGCGCAAGAATGGTGGTCTGGTCGACGTAGTATCGCGCCTGGTCAACCTGCGCCTGAGCCGACGCGACCTCAGCATTGACGCCATCATACTGCGCATCGGCAGCCAGTTGCGCCTTTTTCAGGTCGGCCTCGGCCTCGGCGACCTGCGCATTGGCCGATGTCTGCTGGGAGGTCCATTTGTCAAGCGTTTCCTGCTTCGCCCCGCCACGCGGTACCAGATCCGTATACCGATTGACCTGGTCGGTCGCGTATTGCGCGTTGGCCTGCGCCTCCTGAAGCGCCTCCTGAGCCAGAACGATGTCCTGCTGAAGGATGAGCGCGTTCTGGCGGGCGCTCGCCAGATTGGCCTCGGCTTCCTTGAGCTGGGCCTCATAAAGCGTCTTGTCGAACTGATAGAGCTTGTCGCCTTTTTTCACCTTCTGGTTCTGGGCAACGAAAACCTCTTCCAGCACGGTCGGATGCGGCAGACGCGGCGCGATCTGGATCGTCTGGCGGATGACATGGCCGTCGATCGTGTAGGGCGTATAGAAGCGCATGAACACGACCAGCAGGAACAGGACGTGAAAGCCCACCCAGAAGGAGACCAAACCCCAGGCGATGTTGAACTTGAGCCAGCGGAATCTATAGAACACCAGCCACATGAAGATGGCATAGGCGCCGAGGATCAGAAGCGCGACGGTCATGCCGAAGCTCCGTCCCTGGGATCCGAAGGAAGTACATTGCCTGCCTCGACCTCCGACGGCATCGCTGGCGCCGAGCCCGCTTCCAGCGTCTCGCCGGTTTTCAATCGTTCGCTCGAACCGGCCTTTCCGGCACCGCCATCAGGCAACTCGCGGATATCTACAGTCATGGAGTCGTGATAGGCCCAGATCAACGCGTGGATCCAGGGAAACACGGTGAACAGGCCGATCCACCCGCCGAGCTTGACCGAGTCCGCATGCGGATGGTTGCGCTTTTCCGCCATCTTGCCCGGCAAGCCGCCGAGCGTGACGATCACATAAAAAAACCCGATCACGACGGCCAGGAAAATCACGAATGTAAGATAGTCGTATGTATCGAGTTCAAAATCAATCAGCCCCATGCCGCCTCCCGTGTCGCAAAGTCCTTCATAGTCTGTTCGTCAACACCCTCAATCGCTCCGCCGATAATTGCAAGGTGTCAAGTTGCTGTCTGGCTCCAACCGGGTGTTGCGGTCAGGCGACAGTCTCCCTGACCATTTCTCCCTTCCGGGGGCTTGCGCCGTGCCTAGAACCGGCTAAATTGCGGCAAATTTTCAACATCGCGGCACGCCGCGTACAACCAACAAACTGGACCTTCCCGACAATGGCGTATGGTGACATCAAGAAAGTCGTGCTGGCTTATTCCGGCGGCCTCGACACTTCGATCATTTTGAAATGGCTGCAGACCGAACTGGGCTGCGAGGTTGTGACCTTCACCGCGGATCTCGGTCAGGGCGAAGAGCTGGAACCGGCGCGCAAGAAGGCCGAGATGCTCGGCATCAAGCAGATCTATGTCGACGACCTGCGCGAGGAATTCATCCGCGACTTCGTCTTTCCGATGTTCCGCGCCAATGCCGTCTATGAAGGTGTCTACCTGCTTGGCACCTCCATCGCCCGGCCGCTCATTTCCAAGCGCCTGATCGAGATCGCCAAGGAAACCGGCGCCGACGCCATCGCGCATGGCGCCACCGGCAAGGGCAACGATCAGGTCCGCTTCGAACTGGCCGCCTACGCGCTCAACCCGGACATCAAGGTGATCGCACCCTGGCGGGACTGGAGTTTCAAGTCACGCACCGATCTGGTCGATTTTGCCGAAAAACACCAGATCCCGGTTCCCAAGGACAAGCTCGGCGAAGCGCCCTTCTCCGTTGACGCCAACATGCTGCACTCGTCGTCGGAAGGCAAAGTGCTGGAAGATCCGGCCGAGGAAGCCCCGGCCTATGTCTACCAGCGCACGGTCGATCCGACCGAGGCGCCCGACGTTGTCACCGAAATCGAGATCGGCTTCGAAAAGGGCGACGCGGTCTCGCTCAACGGCGAGAAGATGTCTCCGGCGACCCTCTTCGCCAAGCTCAACGATTATGGCCGCGACAACGGCATCGGTCGTCTCGACCTGGTCGAGAACCGCTTCGTCGGCATGAAGAGCCGCGGCATATACGAGACCCCGGGCGGCACGATCCTGCTGACCGCGCACCGGGGCATGGAATCCATCACGCTTGACCGCGGCGCGTCCCACCTCAAGGACGAGCTGATGCCGCGTTACGCGGAGCTGATCTACAACGGCTTCTGGTTCTCGCCCGAACGCGAGATGCTGCAGGCCCTGATCGACAAGAGCCAGGAGCACGTCACCGGGACGGTCACCTTGAAGCTCTACAAGGGCAACGTCATCCTGACCGGCCGCGCTTCGCCGTATTCGCTCTATTCGGAAGAACTGGTGACTTTCGAGGACGACCAGGGCGCCTATGACCAGAAGGACGCGGCCGGGTTCATCAAGTTGAACGCCCTGCGCCTGCGCACGCTGGCCAAGCGCGACCGGCTCGGCTGACGGTGCCGGCATGAGGGGAGCGGCTGCAGCGGTGTTCGAAATGGACCTCGCCGCCGCCGGCTTCCTGTGCCTTGGCGGTTTTGCCCCCGGTGTCGGCGACAGCGTTCCCGCTCTTGCCGGCGGCGACCGGCCGAACACGCTGCTGCTGGTCGGCAGCACCGGACCCTCGATCTGGCCTGTCCTCACAAAAAGCCCGGAATGGGCGGATGGTGCCGCCGACCCGCTCGACCGCTACACGGCTCGGGTTCTCGGCGATCTCGCGCAGTCACACGGGTTCGAGGCTCTCTTTCCGTTCGAGGGGCCACCCTACCATCCCTTCCAGCAATGGGCGGCGGCCTGCGGCGGTTTTTCCCCAAGCCCCATGGGTGTTCTCGCCCATCATGACTTCGGTCCCTGGACCGGCTTCCGGGCCGCGTTTCTGACAGCGGGAACCCTGGATACGCCGCGTGGCGCCGACGGGCCCGGACCCTGCGAGACCTGCGCGGACAAACCCTGCCTGGCCGCCTGCCCTGCAAACGCACTGTCGCTGACCGAAGGTTACGACGTTCCACGATGCCGGGACCATCTGTCGCAGAGCCGCGCGTTCGACTGCTGGTCGGGATGCCTGGCCCGCCGCGCCTGCCCGTATGGCACGCCCCATCGCCAGGACCCGGCCACCGCACGGTTTCACATGGAAAGCTTCATCGGGCTGTAGAGACACCGCGAACCGGGCACCGGCCTGCGCCGGCCCCTGTTCGACAGTGTCTCACACAGGCAATTCTCCGGGCCTTTCATGTGGCGTGCGAAACCGGCCGCACGCGCTTTCCTGCCGCGAAAACGTGGCGGCCGCATGGGCCAGGACGGCAACGGCGATCGCTGGAATGAGGCTCGAGAAATAGAAGGCCGCGCCGGCGTCATAGACGTTCAGGACATCATGCACCACGGGAGCGATCCACAGCAGCCCGGCAAGTGCCTGCAACGACAGCGGCCATGCCGGAGCCAGCTTGAGCATAAGGAGCAGCGCCATCGCATACATCAGCCAGTCGTAGAACAGGAAAGACGGCGCTGCCACGCTCATCGCGAGCAGGGAAAGCGGGGCTGCCGCCTCCCTTCGCCAATGACGGGCGAAAATCCAGACGACCACGCCGGACACCACGATACAGACGATCTGCGCGATAATCTTGAGGTCGGCACCGGCACCGATCTTGCCCATCGACTGGCCGACGGTGACCATCATGTTGTGCGAGATCTGGAACTGGATCGAATGCACTCCGCCGGTCATCGACGCGAAAAAGGCCTGCCAGACCGAAACGCCGTAAACACCGATGGACAGGGCGACCAGCACAAGGGTTCCGCAGGCCGCCACGCCGAAGGCCCGCCAGTCCCGCATCGCCAGCAGATAGACCGGGACCAGAAGTCCGTATTGCGGCTTGATTGTCAGAACACAGAGCGCAAGACCGCTGAGCACGGGTTTCTGCCGGCTGAAAAGCAGCGCGAACAACAACAGAAACGTTGTGATCGGAGACAGTTGCAGCAATTGCAGCGAATAGAGTGTGCCGGCCGAAAACGCCACGAACACATACGGCCAGAAGCCGGCCTGCAACCGGATCATCCGGACGGAAAGAAACAGGCAGAGGACGCTCAAGCCGAGGACAAGGCCTCGCGCGGCCGGATAGGGCGTCTTTGCGAGCAACTCGTAGAACAGCAGGGCATGGGGAGGGTTGAGGAACAACAGCGACTGATTGTCCCCGGAAAGGCCTTCGACGAACCGGCGGTAGTCGTAGACCTCGGCCGCCCTGCCCTCTGCCGCCATCTGGCCGCCGCGATAGAACGCGGCAAAGTCTTCATGCTGGGCAACGGCCGGGCTGTCGCCGAATTCCAGCAAACCGATGTCGGATCTGATCCAGGTTGCGGCCAGGAACAAGGAAGTGGCCACCAGCATGGCGACAAAAAGAGGCCCGCCGAACCGGCTGTTCAGCTCGTCGGACTGCAGCATCTTGAGATAGAATTGCCTGATCCCGTTCATGAAAACTCCCGCGAATCCTGGCCGAAGACTGACCTGAATCCGTTTCAATAACGTGAAGGCCGGGGCAATCCGGAGCCCCCTTCCGCGTCTGGCAAGGGCTTTGGCGCATCCTTTGACGTCCTGTCCCGGGCTCTGCCAGAAAGCCTAGCCGTCCAGCCTCACCACACCCTCCTGGTCCGGACAGGTTTCCAGCGCTTCGGCGGCGGTGCGTCCGTCGGCCAGCGGGGCGTCCGGCCAGATTTCGGCCAGCGGGATCAACACGAAGGCCCGGTCGCCCATGCGCGGATGCGGGATCTCCAGATCAGCTTCCGCGATCCGTTCCATGCCATAGATCAGGACATCGATATCGATCGTCCGCGGGCCCCAGCGCTCGTCGCGCACACGGCCGAGTTCGAGCTCGATGGCGAGGCAGCGCTTCAGGAGGTCGCGCGGGCTCAGCACCGTGTCGACCACAACGCAGATATTGCGGAAATCATCCTGCTTCACCGGCCCCCAAGGCGGTGTCCTGTAGTCCGACGAGCGGGCCACAAGCGTCACGCCTTCGGTCTGCTCCAGCCGGCGGACAGCCTCGTCCAGGTTGGACTTCGGATCGCCGAGATTGGAGCCCAGCCCGAGGGCAGAGCGGGTCGGCGCATTGCGTTTCGTTTCTGGTACGGTCATTCAGGTCGGGTTCCGCTCAAGCAGGGTTGCTTCCAGCATACGCACACAATCGGCATGCGGACCCACGTCATGAGCGCGCACGATCGACGCCCCCTTGAGCATCGCGGTCATGTGGACCGCCATGGATCCGTAAAGCCGGTCCGCCGTCTCCGCCTGAAGCACCGCACCGATCATGCGTTTGCGCGACGCGCCGGCAAGCAGCGGCAGACCGTGTTTCTTCAGTGTCTCGAACCGGTTCAGAACAATGAAGTTCTGGTCGATGGTCTTGCCGAAGCCGAAGCCGGGATCGAGAATCTGCTTGCCCTTCGCAATGCCCGCCCTTTCGGCAAGCTGCATCGAGGTCTCGAAAAACCGGTCGATGTCCGCCAGGATGTCGAGCCCGGCGTCGACTTGCGGGCGGTTGTGCATCATCACCACGTGGACACCGGCCTCGGCCACCGTGTCGGCCATGGCGGGATCCTTCTGCAGTCCCCAGACATCATTGACGATGACGGCGCCAGCCGCACACGCGCGCCGGGCAATCTCCGCCTTGTAGGTATCGATGGACACCGGTGTTCCAAGGGCAATCACTTCGTCCAGGATCGGGTCGAGCCGCGACCATTCCACATCGAGAGACACCGGGTCGGACCCCGGCCGGGTGCTTTCCCCGCCGACATCCAGAATGTCGGCCCCTTGCGCGATCATCGCTTTGGCATGAGCAATTGCGGTCTCCGCAACCGCATGACGCCCACCGTCGGAAAAGGAGTCCGGGGTGACGTTCAGGATGCCCATCACGTGAGGGCGGTCTGTCGGCAGACGGTAGGCAGCGGCTTTCGCCATGGCGCGGTTCCTTGATCACGGCAGCCCCTGATGCCCGCTCCCTTGGAACGGGTCAAGCACCGTCGGACCGGCGGCCTCCATTATCCCGGCTCGTCACCTCCGGCTCATCCCTAATGCGCGGCAGCCGATTGCGGGACCTGGCTTTTGAAAAACAGACTGCAGGCTATTCCGATAATCGGCATCGCCGGAAGAATCACGGCAAGTCCGAGGACGGGATCATGCAGGGCCGCGACAACCAGGCTTGCAACGATACCGCCGCCGAACTGCAGAAATCCGACCAGGGACGACGCCGCGCCGGCGATATCGGGAAACGGCGCCATGGAGTCGGTGAAACTGGCCGGCAGCACCAGTGCCAGGCCGAAGGCAAACAGGGCGACCGGCGCCATCACGGTGATGATGGTCGGTTGCTGGGTCAGGTTCAACCAGCACATCAGCACCGAGGCGGCAACCCAGATCGCCATGCCGTAAGGCACCAGCCTGTGCGCTTCCACGACCCTGAGCAGGCGGCCGGTCACGATGGTGCCCGAGATGAAGGCCACGGACTGGATGATCATGCTCATGCCGAATTCGGAGGGCGACAGCCCGACCTCATAGATCAGCACGAACGGCAGAACTGTCGCCAGCGCATAGAGTGTTCCCAGTCCGAACCCGATCAGGAGGCTCGGCCCCAGAAAACGGGGATCCTTGAGAAGCGTCAGGTAGTTGGTGGCAAGACGGCCGGGCTTGAGGTGGTGTTTGCCGGGATTTGGATTGGTCTCCACCTGGAAGACGACAACCGCCACCATCAGCAGGGCGCCGTAGATCACCATGCACCAGAAGACTTCCTGCCAGCCGAACAGCTCCAGCACGACACCGCCGATGGTCGGCGAGATCGCCGGTCCCAGCGCCAGCATCATGGCAATGGCGTTCATGATCCTTGACGAGGCCTGGCCGGTGAACTGGTCCCGGACAATCGCGCGGGAAACGGCGATACCGATGGCCGCGCCGACACCTTGAAGCGCGCGCGCGCCGATCATGAATTCCACCGTCGGCGCAAAAGTCGCCAGCACGCTGGAGATCAGGTAAAGCGTCAGAAAGGCCAGCGTGACCGGCTTGCGCCCGAACGCATCGGTGATCGGGCCGCAGATCAGCTGGGCCAGGGCAAAGCCGGCGAAATAGGCGGTCAGGGTCAGCTTGACCGCTGAATCGCTGGTGCCGAAGGCCTCGACAAGCGCGGGCATGGCCGGCGTGTAGAGCGCCATTGAAATGGGGCCGATCGCGACAAGACCGGCGCCGAGAAGCGACGTGCGCCGTGCGCTCATGATCGTGCTGTCGGAGGTCATTTCTGCTTTCCCTTTGAAACCTCGGGCAGCAGGCTGTCCTTCATCGTCTGCAGCAGGGTTTCCAGGACCTTGCGGTTGTTCTCCGGGATGTCTTCCAACGCCTGCGACCGCACTTCGCCCAGGGCGGTCCCGATCCTTTCAAGCACCGGATCGGCCAGCGGCGTCAAGGCGATCAGCTTGGCCCGCTTGTCGTTCGGATCGGGGCAACGCCGGATCAGTCCGGCTTTTTCCAGCGTGTCGAGATACCCGACCAGGGTCATCGGCTCGACATACATCAATTCAGCCAGAATGGCCTGTCTGTGGCCCGGATTGCGCCAGACATAGAACAGCGTGCGCGCTTCTCCGGCCGTCAGTCCCGTGTCGACCCTGGACAACTCCGCTTCGAAGCGCCGCCGTAGCAACCGCGCCAGATCGACAACCAGCATGGTGACAGCAACATTGGGATAGGCAACGCTCATCAGAGCTCCAATTTAGTAAGGTTTCCTTACGGATAAAACGCGGCGGGATGCGAAGTCAATGCGCAGTTATCGCATTGCATTGCACAAATGCCGCGCTCCAAGTATAAAGGCGCCAAATTCGGCGATTTGCCGTTCCATCGATCAAAAACGTCCAGACAAGGTGCGGGCCCGCGAAGGGCCCCGCTGTCTTTTGGAGCTTCCCTTATGAACCTTCGTAATATTGCCATTATCGCGCATGTTGACCATGGCAAAACGACCCTCATTGACGTTCTTTTGAAACAGTCAGGCGCCTTCCGGGACAATCAGCGCACCGAAGAGCGCATGATGGATTCCAATGACATCGAGCGCGAGCGCGGGATCACCATCCTCGCCAAGGTGACATCGCTCGTCTGGAAGGACACCCGCATCAACATCGTCGACACGCCCGGCCACGCCGATTTCGGCGGCGAAGTCGAGCGTATCCTGCACATGGTCGATGGCGTCATCCTGCTTGTCGACGCTGCCGAAGGCCCGATGCCGCAGACCAAGTTCGTGCTCGGCAAGGCGCTGAAGCTCGGCCTGAAGCCGATCGTCGCGATCAACAAGATCGACAAGCCCGAGCAGCGCGCCGAGGAAGTCCTCGACGAGGTGTTCGACCTGTTCGCAGCCCTCGATGCCAACGAGGACCAGCTCGATTTCCCGGTTCTGTACGGCTCCGCCAAACAGGAGTGGATGGCGCTTGAGCCGGACGGACCGCAGGACAACATGGACCCGCTGTTCGACATGGTTCTGGACCGGATCGCCGAGCCGGAAGCCGAGCCGGGTGAATTCCGCGTGCTGGCGACCACCATTCAGTCCGATCCGTTCCTCGGCCGCATCCTGACCGGCCGCATCGTTTCAGGCACCGCCGTGCCCAACATGCCCGTCAAGGCCCTGGCCCGCGACGGCAGCGTCGTCGAGACCGGCCGCATTTCCAAGGTCCTCGCCTTCCGCGGCCTGGAGCGCCAGCCGATCGAGCAGGGCGAGGCAGGGGACATCGTCTCCATCGCCGGCCTGACCAAGGCCACCGTCGCCGACACGCTCTGCGCACCCTCCATCAACGAACCGCTGCAGGCCCAGCCGATCGATCCGCCGACCCTGTCCATGACCTTCCGCGTCAACGACAGCCCGCTGGCCGGCACGGAAGGCGCCAAGGTGCAGTCGCGTGTCATCCGCGAGCGTCTGATGAAGGAAGCCGAAGGCAACGTTGCCCTGAAGGTGGAAGAAACAGACGAGCCGGACGCCTTCGTCGTCGCCGGTCGCGGCGAATTGCTGCTGGCGATCCTGATCGAGAACATGCGCCGCGAAGGCTTTGAACTCGGTGTCGGCCGCCCGCGCGTCGTCTTTCAGTATGACGATGCCGGCAACCGGCTGGAGCCGGTCGAGGAAGTCATCATCAACGTCGACGAGGAACATTCCGGCGCGGTCGTGCAGAAGTTGCAGGAACGCAAGGCCGATCTTCTGGAGATGAAACCCTCCGGCGGCGACCGCACCCGCCTCGTTTTCCATGCACCGACCCGGGGCCTCATCGGCTACCAGGCCGAGCTCATGTCCGACACCCGCGGCACTGCGATCTTCAACCGCCTGTTCCATGGCTACGAGCCCTACAAGGGTCCGATCCAGGGCCGTCACACCGGCGTGCTTCTGTCCAATGGCACCGGCGAAGCCGTCGCATACGCCCTGTTCAACCTGGAAGACCGCGGCCCGATGATGATCGACCCGGGCACCAAGGTCTATCCGGGCATGATCGTCGGCGAGCACACGCGCGGCAACGACCTGGAAGTCAACGTGCTGAAGGGCAAGCAGCTCACCAACATCCGCTCCGCGGGCAAGGACGATGCGGTCAAGCTGACCACACCGAAGAAGCTGACCCTGGAAGCAGCGCTTTCCTACATCTCCGATGATGAGCTGGTGGAAGTGACCCCGGTGTCCATCCGCCTGCGCAAGGCCATGCTCGACCCGCATGAGCGCAAGCGCGCCGAACGCACGGCCAACAAGGCCACCGCCTGACGGGAACTTCAGAGCCCCGGCACCGCTGCGCCCGGAAGAACGGCCGCGTTGAATGGTCCGTTTGATCTGAACCAGTTGACCGGTTTCTGCATTCGGAAATCCGGCGAGTTGCGTGAAGTGACCACAAGAATAGAAAAAAACGCCCGGCGCTGCATGCGCCGGGCGTTTTTTTGTTCCTGCCGGCGTTACCTGATGGCAAGGATATCGTAGTTGTGGACGTTTGCGACGACGCCCTCGTCCCAGCCGCCTTCAACGAGATCGACGGCCTTTTCCTTCAGCAAGCCCGCGACCTGACCGGAAAAATGGGCTTCGCGACCGGAATTGTCTGCGAAAATGTCGAAGATCGCGAAACGCGTTTCGTCGATCCGCAGAGCCACCCAGAACAGGGTTTTCTGCTCGGTTTCAGCGACGACCGGCCCGGCTGAGCGCAGCAGTTCCGCCAGGTGTTCAGCCTTGCCCGGCGCCGCCTCAAGCGCGATATAGGTCGCGGTTGCCGCGCTGTAGAGATCGACCGGCGCCTTTGCCGACAGCACAGCCGAAGTCTTGATATTGGCAACCACGCCGTCGTCCCAGCCGCCTTGTACCAGGGCCTCGGCACTGGTGTTCAGAGCACCGGCCACCGCGCCGGAGAAATGGGCGTCCCGCGCCGCCTTGTCGACAAAGACGTCAAAAATGGCAAGCGTGTCATCGGCACGCAGCGCGAACCAGAGTTCGGTGCCGGGCTCGGTCTCTTTCACCACAGGCGCCGCTCCGGTCAGGAATTCGGCCAGGGCCTCCGACTGGCCATCAGCGGCCTGCATTTCGATATAGCTTGCCGTGTAGTCGTTCATGACGGTCTCCTGTGCGGCACCCGGTGCCGCGGTGGCGAGAAAGGCGAAAGCGGACAGCATCGGAACAAATTGCATTCTCATGGGTCATCTCCGGATTTGGGTTGCATCGATTTCAAGTCCTGATGTCACCTTGTCCCACGGGGCAGCCTTCAGCCTCCAATCCTCATGTTCTATTCTTCGATAGGCATTGACTATGCATCCGGTTCTGCCGAAGCTGCCGGAACGACATCCGGGAACAGCCTATGGAAATGAACCAGATCCGCTATTTTCTGGCCGTATGCGCGCATCGCAATTTCACGCATGCGGCCAGTGCCTCCAACGTATCACAACCCTCCCTGACCGCTGCCATCAAGAAACTGGAAGATGAACTTGGTGGGGCGCTGTTCATAAGGGACCGTGCCGGTTGCCGGCTCACACCTCTTGGAAAGCTCGTATATCCGAGGCTGAACAGAGTGCAGATAGAGGCCGGGGAAGCAAAGGCGGAGGCGGTCCGGCACACCCGGCTCGAGCGGGTCCCGGTCAGTATAGGCATCGGCGAAACAATTGGTCTCAACACTATTTCGGCAGCGGTGGAACGGTTCAGGGGGCGCCTCCCCCAAGCAGAAATAGAATTGATTGTCGCCGGGCCGGACGACCTTTTGAATGGACTGCGGGAGGGAGACTTTGATGTTGTCGTCACTGCCGACGAAGTCAGTCCGGAGCTATATCGGATAGATCCTCTCTATCGAGAGGTCTATCATGTGGTTGTTTCGAAAGGACACCCACTGAGCCGTCTGGATGCCGTCACACTGGACGCGCTTGCCGCAACGGCCATGCTCGACAGACCGAATTGCGAGATGCGCGACACCCTTCACGGCACCTGCGCCGACCGTGGCCACGTGCTTTATGCTGCCTATCGGTCCAACCGCGTCGACTGGCTGCTCGGATTGGCCCGGCAAGGTTCGGGGGCCGTCATCCTGCCCGAGACGGCGATCCCGATGGATGCAGGCCTTGTTTCACGCCCGATCGAGGACATCGATATTGCGCGCGACGTGATGGCACTGCGCCATCGCCATCAGGCGTCGAGGCCCGAAACAAACGCGTTGATACGCGAGTTCTCCCGTGGTCAGCGCCCCGGCAACTGACGACGCACCCGCAATTGGCAACGAGAATGTGAACTTCGGCATCCCGGCGCGCTCCCCGGATGTGACAACGCCCCCGGAATCCGCAAATTCGTGCCAGAAACGGAGCGCTTTCTGGGTCAGGAATCCGGACGCTCGCTGAAATTTGAAACGCCATCCCTGTCTCCGGCAGGTGGACAGGCCTAGAGTCTGCGGCAACAGACCGAAAGCGGCCCGGTCCAGGACCATCAGGCCGCCCAGCAGGAAAGCTGATCCCATGAAACACTTCGCGCTCGCATTGGCGATGGCCGCCGGCCTCGCGACCTCCGCCCAGGCCGCCACCTACGGACCTCTGGTCGAAGCCTCTGACCTGTCCGCATCTCTGGAGACCACGCAGCCGGTTCTTCTCGACATCCGCAACGCGGGCTACGAAGACGGCCATGCGGACGGCGCCCTGTTCGCGCCCTACCGCATGTTCCGCGGTCCGGCGGAAAACCCGGGCGGTCTCGTAGATGTCGAAAAGCTCGAAGCCGAACTGGAAGAACTCGGCCTGGAGCAGGACGCCCCGATCGTGATCCTGTCCGAAGGCAAGACCGACACCGACTTCGGCGCCGCGGCACGGGTCTACTGGACCCTGAAATCCACCGGCTTCACCGACCTGTCGATCCTCAACGGCGGTCTGACCTCGTGGCGGGCCGCCGGCCTGCCGGTCAACAAGACAGTCGAATCCGCCATGCCGAGCGACCTTGAGCTGACCTTCGACGACACCTGGCTGGCAACGACCGCCGACGTCGCGGCCGTCGCCGTCGGCGAAAAGGACGCGCTTCTGGTCGACGCCCGTCCGGCGGCATTCTTTAACGGCGAGAAGGCCCATGCGGCAGCCGCCCGCCCCGGCACCCTGCCGACCGCGACCAACCATTCCTATACGACCTTCTTCGAGAAGGACTCACCGGCCATGTCGACGGCTATCGACCCGGCCGCCCTCAAGGCGACCCTGGGCGTCCGGGACGGCAAGGATACGGTGTCCTTCTGCAACACCGGTCACTGGGCCGCGACCCACTGGTTTGCCGTGTCCGAGCTGGCCGGTGTGGAAAACGCCAAGCTTTACCCGGGCTCGATGGTGGAATATTCAAATGCTGGCTATGAAATGGCCAACACACCGGGCCTGTTCGAAAACCTTCTGATCCAGATAAAGCAGATCATCAACTGACGTGACCACGCTGACCGACACTTCCGTCAAGACCACGGCGCCTTTCCTGCGCCCCCTCCTGCGCCGTGGTGTCCTCGTTCTGGCCGCCCTCGGCGCCGTCTTCGCGGCAGCGCTTCTGGTCGGCGGCCGCTTCGGGCTGATGCTTGCCATCGGGCTCGGCTTCGGCATCGTGCTGGAGGGCCTGCGCTTCGGTTTCGCCGGCCCCTGGCGCGCCATGATCCTGCGCAGGGACCCCGCCGGCATCTGGGCGCAGCTTCTGTCGATCGGCCTGGTGGCGCTGGTGGCGCTGCCGATGATTTCCGCCGGTTCCGGTGAACTGGCGGGCGCGCAGGCTCCCGTCGGCTTTGCCATGATTGCCGGGGCATTCATCTTCGGCGCCGCCATGCAGGTCGTGCTCGGCTGCGGTTCGGGAACCCTGGTCAACGCGGGCTCCGGCAACGCGGTCGCCCTCGTGGCCCTGCCGTTCTTTGCCATCGGCAGCTTCGCGGGCGCTTATCACCTGATCTGGTGGACGGACCTCGGCGCGCTGCCGATCATCAAGTTTTCCGGCTGGCAGGGCGTCGCCCTCACGCTGGTCGGTCTCGCGGCAGTCGCCGCCGTCCTGTGGAAGCTCGCACCGCCCGAACACCGCCGCCTGCCGCGCCGGCTGATCATTGCAGCCGTTCTGCTCGCGGCTTTCGCCATCCTCAACCTGATCGTCGCCGGACAGCCCTGGGGCGTCGTCTACGGGCTCGGCCTGTGGGCGGCAAAGGCCGCTTCCGCCGCCGGCGCCGACCTGTCCGGCTCCGCGTTCTGGAGCGCGCCGGGGTCGCTCGAGCGCCTGAAGGCCAGTATCCTGACGGACTACACCTCGCTGACCAATATCGGCATCATCCTGGGGGCCTTTCTGGTTGCGAGCTGGCGGACCGGCGGTCTGTCGCAAAAAGTGCCCGGCCTGCCGGCCCAGGCCTGGATCGCGGCCATCGTCGCCGGCTTTCTGCTGGGCTACTCGTCGCGAATCGCCTTCGGCTGCAATGTCGGCGCGTTCTTCTCCGGCATTGCCACGGGCAGCCTGCACGGCTGGGTCTGGTTCGCCGCCGCCTTCGCCGGATCGATCTACGGCGTCCGTTTGCGCCCGCTGTTCAAGCTGGAGCAGAGACCATGACCCGGCTGGTGACCGCCACGATCGCGGTGCTTGGCATCGCCGCGCTGATCGCCCTCGACGCCTCTGCCACGCCGCCCAACCCCTACAAGGCCCCGCCGCTCCTCGCCCTCGGCTCCGGCACCGCACCCAGCGGCGGCTTCTGCGGGGCGCTGCCGGACGGGGCGGGGACAAACTAAGCCACTCCCTCCGCAAAAGGTCCAGCTTGCCCGCGTGCGCCGCAACAGGCTTAATGCGCACCAGCGAGATCACAGTGAGGAGGCAGTGTTGAGCAAGACCGATCAAGGCAATTTTTTCGAGGATTTCGAGGTCGGTCAGGTGATCCGGCACGCCACCCCGCGCACCGTCACCAGCGGCGACCAGGCGCTTTATACGGCGCTTTACGGGTCCCGTTTCGCGGTGCAGTCCTCCGACGCCTTTGCCAGGTCGCTCGGCTATGCCCATGCGCCGGTGGATGATCTGCTGACCTTCCACATCGTCTTCGGCAAGACCGTTCCGGACATTTCCCTGAACGCCGTCGCCAATCTCGGCTATGCCGGAGGCCGGTTCCTGGCACCGGTCTTTCCCGGCGACACGATCTCGACCGTCTCGGAGGTGATCGGCAAGAAGGAAAATTCCAACGGCAAGACCGGCGTGGTCTATGTGCGCTCGACCGGCTACACCGCCAACGGCACCGAAGTGCTGGACTATGTCCGCTGGGTGATGATCAACAAGCGGGTCGCCGCCAATCCGGCGCCCGAACCGGTGGTGCCGGAACTGCCCGCCGCGCTCGACCCGCAATCGCTGGGCACCGCCGTGCCGCTGCTCGACACCGCCAACTGGGACAACGACCTGGCCGGATCGCCGTATCGCTTCGGCGACTACGAGATCGGCGAGAAGATCGATCACGTCGACGGCATGACGGTGGAGGAAGCCGAGCACCAGATGGCGACGCGCCTCTACCAGAACACCGCCAAGGTGCATTTCAACCACCATACCGAAGCGCACAACCGCTTCGGCCACCGCCTGATCTATGGCGGCCACGTGATTTCCATCGCCAGGGCGCTGTCCTTCAACGGACTTGCCAACGCCTTTCACATCGCCGGCATCAATGGCGGCCGCCATGTCGGACCGCTGGCCGCAGGCGATACCGTCTACGCCTGGTCCGAAGTGCTGGACAAGGCCGAAATCGACGGGCGCATGGATGTCGGCGCGTTGCGCCTGCGTCTCGTCGCCACAAAGAACCGCGCCTGCAACGACTTCCCCGGCCGCGACCACGAGGACAATTATCTTCCCGAAGTCGTGCTCGATTTCGACTATTGGGCCTTGATGCCGAAATAGGCAGGAAAGCAGGGAAGCTCCGGCCACGTTCGTCCAGCCTGCAGAGGACCCGAACAGTGCCGGACAGGCGCAGCGCGGGTGACGCTTCCGGCCCTGCGGGGCGCACGGGACTGGACAGGAGCGCCTTTCCCTGTTCCCCTTGCCGAACAATCGGAGAGCGCGCCATGAAAACCGTATCCTTCACCCGGATGAAAGACGGCACCAGGGAAGATTACGAGCTTCTGGAACAGGCCGAGAAGCCGTATCACGCTCTGACTGCGGACAGAATCCTGGCCGAACTACGCCGGCAGGACGAAGACACGCTGTCCGGCTACCGGATCACCCGGATGCAGCATGGCCTGCAGGCAGCCACAAGGGCCCGGCGTGAAGGCGCGGACACCGACTGGATCGCCGGCGCCCTGCTGCATGACATCGGCGACGGGCTGGCGCCGCAGAACCACGACCGGTTTTCCGCCGAAGTGATCCGGCCGTTCGTCCGCGACGAAGTCGCCTGGGTGGTCGAGCATCACGGCATTTTCCAGATGCTCTATTACGGCAGGCATTATGGCTGGGATGAAAACGCCAGGGACCGTTTCAAGGATCACATTCACTTCCGGGCCTGCGCCGACTTCTGCGAACGCTGGGATCAGAGTTCGTTCGACCCGGATTATCCGACAGATCCGCTGGAAAGCTTCGAGACGCTGGTCAGGGAGGTGTTCGCGCGCAAGGCCTACGACCCCGCCATCCTGCGCGCGGGCGTCTCCATCGGTTTGCCGCCGCTGCAGGTCAGCGGGCGTTAGCGCCTGTCGTGATCAGTCCGGTTTTTGGCCCGGCACGATGTCGGTGGTGATCGGCCCGACCCCCGCCTCGTCGGAGGCTTTCGGTCCGAACGGCACCCAGCGCTTGAAGAATTTTCCGACGGTACTGTTGCCCTTGGGCGGCGCCAGAGGGGCGAACGCGGTCTCGACTGCGGCGCCGGGGCGTTTCTGTGCCTCGGCGGCAGTCCCGGTGGCTGCCGTAACCGTCTCCACCGGCTGGTCCGGTGTGCCGGCCGTTGCGGCGTCCGTATCCGCCGCGGCCGTAACGGTGTCTTCCTCGCCGCCGCCGAGCGCTTCCGCCAGCCGGTTGGAGCGCTCTTCCCAGCGCTTCTGCCGCTCTTCGCGGGCATCGAGACGGGCTGCGATCTGCTGGTATTTCTCGTTGTCCCGCTTCTGCTTGGACGCAACAACCGAGGCGATCCGGGGGCTGACCCGGTAATCGGGGCATTTGGCGCTGGCGCGGAAGGGAACGCCCTCGACCAGGGGAACCGCGTCGAACACGTATTTCCGCTCGCAGACCGAAATCTCCGGCGGCGTCTTGGCGACCTCGAAATGATCGTAGCCGGTTTTCAGCATCTGCCAGAATTCCAGATGCGGACTGGTGCGGTGGCGCGCCATGTTTTCCGGTGTCATGCGGAACGGATAGGCCTGCACCTGAAAAGACCGCTGACCGCCCTTGAAGCTGTCCCGGGCCAGCGCGTAGATGTCCTGGACCTGCTCGTCGGTCATTGCGTAGCAGCCGCGCGACGAACAGGCACCATGCACCATCAGATGCGAGCCGGTGCGCCCGTGGGCACGGTCGTAATTGTTCGGATAGCCGAGATTGAAGGCAAGGTGATAGCTTGAATTCGGGTTCATCAGCGCCGGGGTGATTTCGTAGAAGCCTTCCGGGGCCTGCCGGTCGCCTTCCTTGAATTTCGGCCCGAGCTTGCCCGACCATTTGCAGATTTCGAATTCTTCAAGCAGCTTGTACTTGCCGTCGCGGGCCTGCTTCCAGACTTCAAGCTCGGAATCCTCCTTGAAGATCCGGATCAGGATCGGCGACTTCGAACTCATGTTGAGATCGTTCATCTTGCGTTTGAGCGACGCGCTGATCGGAAGTTTTGCCTTGTTGGGCCCGGCGCTGAATTCGTCGCCCTGGCAGCCGGCCAGAACGCCGGCGGCCACGATCGCGGCGCCGAGCCTCACGGCCATGCGGCCGCGCGGATGCTGACTTCTTTGCTTGAGGCCGGATGGCGTCGTAAAATAGCGCCCGAAGACCATGGTCAAATCCCAAACTGAACGAAACCCGAAACGGCCCGGAGTGTTCGAACCCTCCCAGGGAAGGTTTTCCGAACGGCCCGGCCGCGTTTCCTAACGTCTGCGCCCCCGCGCAAAGGCTAGGGGGTGATGGTTGACGATAAGTTACTGAACCCGGATTGTTCCCGCGACCCACATTCTGGTGATAGGAACAAAAAATTCGCGGCACGGTCCGTCCGACCGTCCCGACCCAGCCTGAATGACGGCAAATTCTGGCCACACAATGGCGGGCAGGTGCCGCAGCGTCGGGCCCGGAATGTCAGGACCGGCCGGGCCGGCGATCGATCTGTCAGCCCAGCGTCCGGCCGATGGAGATGAATTTCTCCCGCCGCTGTTTGCGCAGCTCTTCCGGCGACAGGCCCGCGAGTTCGTCCAGGGCTGCTTCGATCGCCTTGCCGGCATTGTCGATAACGATCTCCCGCGCGCGATGCGCACCGCCGACCGGCTCGGTGATGATGCTGTCGATCACGCCAAGTTGTTTCAGGTCCTGCGCGGTGATCTTAAGGGCCGTCGCGGCGTCCTGCGCCTTGGCGCTGTCGCGCCACAGGATCGAGGCCGCACCTTCCGGCGAGATCACCGAATAGATGGCATGCTCCATCATCAGCACCCTGCTTGCGGTCGCCAGCGCGATCGCGCCCCCCGATCCGCCTTCGCCGATCACCAGGGCAACGGAGGGTGTCCCCAGCCCGAGACCTGCGTCCGTCGACCGCGCGATGGCCTCCGACTGGCCGCGTTCTTCCGCACCGCGTCCGGGATAGGCACCTGAGGTGTCGACAAAACTGATAAGAGGCAGGCCGAACCGTTCGGCCATTTCCATGATCCGGACCGCCTTGCGGTATCCTTCCGGCCGGACCATGCCGAAATTATGCTTCAGGCGGGATCCGGTGTCGTGGCCCTTTTCCTGGCCAAGCACAGCCACCGACTGGCCGCGAAAGCGGCCGATCCCGGCGATCAGCGCGTGGTCCTCGGCGAATTTCCGGTCACCGGCCAGCGGTGTGAAATCCTCGATCAGACCGGCGATGTAGGAAACCGCATGCGGCCGGTCCGGATGGCGGGCCACCAGCGTTTTCTGCCAGGGGGACAGTTTGCCATAGAGGTCTTGCAGAGTTTGCGAGGACTTCGATTTCAGCCGCTCGATCTCGCTGTCCACATTGACGGCTTCGCCATCTTCCGCGGCCAAGGCCCGCAGTTCCTGGATCTTGCCTTCAATATCCGCAACGGGCTTCTCGAAGTCCAAATAGCTGTGCATGTACTCGGTTACCTGAAACAATCGGGCTTCGCCGGGGAGGACGGCGGAAGCTCGGGAAAATTGCCGCACAGGCACCGGAACGTGCCTGAATGCGTAACGTGGAGGGCTGTATCAAGAGACGCAAGAGGGCGCAAGCCTCGGCATGCGCGCCCGGTGCCCGGTCCCGGCGCTTTTTCCCGCCACAAAACCGGCCCTGACGGTTGACGAAGTGTCAGTTGGCCGCTGCGCTGTCGCTTCCCGCGCCCTGGATATTCAGCTTCGAGGCCTCGACAACCAGACGCCCGTTCTTGGTGTCCATCGAGATGCGGTAGGGAACCAGCACGTTGTCGCGGCCCATAGGCGCCATCCAGACTTCCATTTTGGCCTTGGCCATGTATTTGACCGAATCCTTGGACGGACGGTGTCCGGCAATCGGAACCCAGCGGGCCTTGCAGACAACCACCTGTCCGTCATAGCCGCGTCCGGAGACGTCCCTGGTGCCCTCGTAGCTCAGCTTGATGTCGAAGCGGGTCCAGCCGTCGAACACCGGCAGCTTGCGCGCGCAGGCCTTCGGGCCCAGGCTGTCCTTGGCGCGGCCGACCGGCATCAGCACGGCGCTCAGCGGATCGATCGCGTTGCGCGTATGCCGGTTGGTGACCTTGATCCGTTCCGCGTTGGGCTTGAACCGGGGCGCGACATCCATGGACCGGATGCTGCCCGATCCCTGGCTCAGGTTGACGCGGAAATCGAGATTGGCTGCGTGGGAAGCCATGCGGTACTTGGAGGGAACGACCCGTGACCCGACAAGCCAGCCCGCCGCCTCGGCTCCGCCCTTTCCGGTCGTGAACAAGGTGCCGATGCCGGCGGGTTCCAGATTGACCTTGGCCGAATAGGCGTTGCCCTGCATCACCAGCGACAGGGTTCCCCGGCCGACCTTGAACCCGGCGATGGAGATACTGTAAAGACCGCCGATGCTGCTTTTCCCGGCCTGCGCCGGCGTCGCCAGCAAAGCCGCGGCAAGCATTGGCAGGGCGACAAACCGCCCGAAAGACGTCAAACCAAACACTTAAAACCTCCGGACTGCCCAAAAGGCAACGAGTTGCGCCCCCGCGCCAACAGTGTTCCGTGACGGAAAGCCTAACATGAGTCCCGTGCTATGAACGATCACAATCATTCTAAATTATGGTAACTCAGTGGTTAACGCGGACGCGTGAGGCAAATAAAAGCGGTGAATCATGGCAAAGCACCGGAGATGTCTTGACGAGGGCGCGCGCTGCGATTATAGCGGAGCAACTTTTTCCGAGAAATGCCGGAGATGATGTCGCCGGGCCTCAGGTCCGCGCCGTTTCCGGTTTGGACTTGCCGGGTTCCATGTAGCGGCCCGGCCACGAAAACAAAAGGTGATATCATGGCACGCCGCTGCGAACTCTCCGGCAAAGATGTGATGACGGGCAACAACGTTTCTCACGCGAACAACAGGTCCCGTCGCCGGTTCCTGCCGAACCTGTGCAACGTGTCTCTGATCAGCGACACGCTCGGCGAAACCTTCAAGCTGAAGGTCAGCGCCCACGCCCTGCGCTCGGTCGAGCACCGCGGTGGTCTGGACGCCTACCTCATGAAAGCGTCCGACGCGCAACTGTCCGACGCCGCACGCAAGATCAAGGTCAGCGTCAAGCGCAAGCAGGCTGCATCCGCCGCTGCTGCCTGACCCATCAGGGTGACATCATGACAGAGACCCGGAGTTTCTCCGTGGGCCATCACGCCATCGCGATCCTCGCGATGGCGGTTGTCGTTGCGGCCTCCAATTACCTGGTCCAGTTTCCGGTCGAGCATTTCGTCGGAAGCGTGAACCTCGCCGACACGCTGACCTGGGGTGCCTTCACCTATCCGGTCGCATTCCTGGTCACGGACCTGACCAACCGCCGGTTCGGACCGGCGGCTGCCCGCAAGGTCGTCGTTTCCGGTTTCCTGTTGGCGATTGTCGTGCCGCTGCTGTTCTGGACATTCGACGAAACCTTCACAACACCGCGCATCCTGATCGCATCGGGCACCGCCTTTCTTGTGGCCCAGCTGCTCGACGTGACGATCTTCGACCGCTTGCGCCGGCTGACCTGGTGGAAGGCTCCGGTCGCCTCCTCCCTGATCGGCTCGATGGTCGACACGATCCTGTTCTTCGGCATCGCCTTTTCCGCGAGCTTCGCTTTTGTCGACGGCCTGTTCGGCATGGAAGATGGATCGCTGGCGTTTCCGGTGCCGTTTCTCGGCATCGGCGGGGAAACACAGGTCCAGCTCTGGACGTCTCTGGCCGCCGGTGACTTCCTGGTGAAGATGTTGGTCGCTGTCGCCCTGCTGGCGCCCTACCGCGTCTTGCTGAGCCTGTTTCAGCCGGCAACCAACGGCAAGGCCGCCTGAACAGGCGTCAGCGCCTGTCTTCCTGACCCGGTCAATCAGCCTGTGGATTCCCATCGTGCTTCGATTGCCGGGGCCGACCTGCTGCAGCACCTGCCGAGACCAGCCGCCGGCCCTGCCGGGCCCAGGCCGGATGCATCTCTCTCTCTTCCCTTCGCCCCACAAGTTCTGTCGCCCGCCACGTCTGTTTCCGGGCCTGTTTCCTGGCCTGTTTCCGGGTCTTGGCAATTTTCGCTCATGCGCGGCCGGTAACAACACGCCTATGGATGGGCACGCATGACCGTAGAAATACAACCTGATCAAAAATCAAAATACATCTATAGGTTTGACATATCACAAAACACAACCTAATAATTAGTGCATGCACTAAATCTTGGGAGGATGTTATGCGTAAGTTCAAAATTGCCATCTGTTCCGCGGCCCTGCTTGCAATGAGCGCTTCCGGGCAGGCCCTCGCCGACAATCACATCCCCGGCGGAAGCTATTCCGATTCCTGTACCCAGATTGCAATGGAAAACGGCACCCTTTCCGCCGTCTGCAAAACGCTCAACGGCCAGGAAATCGGCACCTATCTGGCAAAGGCGGCCGACTGCAAGGGCGACATTCCGAACTGGAACGGCCATTTGTCGTGCCAGGAACCGGGAGGCTCATGGAGTCAGACCTGCAGCAACCTTGCCGTGGACAACAACAGCGGTGTGATCACCGCCGAATGCCGCCGTGTTGACCAATCCGTCAACAATGCAAGCTCGCAAGCAGCGGGTTCCCTGACCAATTGCAACGGCAATCTCGTTCTGGCAGGCAGCTGCTGAAACCGTCCTGAAATCAATCGTCATGGAAGTATGTCTGCGATCAAAAGCACGGCATACTTTCATTGATAGAATCACATAATGAAAAATTTTGTCCCGAAAAGAACACAGGCCGCATATCTCTGACGGGCTTTCCCTGAATTCTATTCGTCAATTCGAAAACGAAGCAACAAGGTTCTCTGCAACAACGACCGGTTGTCGTCCGAGACCAGGGTCAGGATAGTGTCTCCGGCGCCCGTCCGGTGCACACCGAGAGCTTCCATATTGTCGATCTGGTAGCCGAAATCCGCCTCCAGCAGCACCGCACCCTCCAGCACAGCGCCTTTCCGGATGTCGGAACCGGCAAAGCGGCGCAGACGCAGACCGATCAGATCGCGCAGGCTGAACCGGCGCTCCATCAGCAGAAGATCGCCACCGGGCAGAAAGACCGCGTCGGTGGCGTCGAAGCGGTCGCTGCGGCGGATGGCGAAGCGCTCGGTACCGGCCGGACCGATGATGAATCCCGACAGGTCGTGCAGATCACTCCTTGCGGATTCCGCGATGGCGACCAGCTTGCCCGCCAGGGCGCTGTCCTCTGGCCCGGCCGCCAGCGCTTCCAGACCCGCGTTGCGGGGCAAGTCGCGAATTGCCTTCGGCAGGGCAACCTCGCCGATCATCCTTTCCGTTCCCTTGGCCAGCGGCCAGGGGTAGCGGTAGATTGCATTGCGGGTTTCGGCGGTCACATAGAGCCCGGACCCGGTCAGGGCGAGCGCCTCGGTGTCGTGACCCCAGCGGGCGACGAGCGTCCGGCCATCGGCGCCGAGCAACGGCGCGACCCGCACATCCGACAGTCCGAGCGGCTTGCCTGCGGTCGTCTGGTTGACGCGCGCCGTGACCCAATGACCGTTGTCGGTCACCGCCAGGAACCGGTTGCCGCCGTCCAGGCTGACCAGACCGGACAAGCCTCCGGTCTTGCGCCCCGAGGCGATCAGTTCCAGTCCGCCGAGAAAGGTCAATTGACCGAACCGGGTCTCTTCACTGCCGATCCTGAAGGTCTCGATCGGCCTGGTGCGCGTTGTCACAGATTGCCCGTCCGCGAGCAAGTCCTGTGCGGATATCGATTGCGGAGCGGACAACAGGCAGAGCACGGCGGCAAGGATCGCCCCGGCAATCCCCGGACGGCGATGCGGCCGGTTGCGCATTGCCGCCACGGCCCATCTCATCGGACCAGCCTACCGGCGGCCCGCACGGCGGCGGCCACGCGTTTGACCGCCGGTGTCGACATTGTCGTCGAAAAGATCGGCCAATTGATCCGTCATCGCCCCGGCCAGTTCTTCCGCGTCGACGATGGTGACCGCCCGCCGGTAGTAGCGCGTCACGTCGTGGCCAATGCCGATCGCGATCAGTTCGACAGGCGACCGGGTCTCGATGTCCTCGATGACATAGCGCAGGTGCCGTTCCAGATAGTTGCCCGGATTGACCGACAGCGTGGTGTCGTCGACCGGAGCCCCGTCGGAAATCATCATCAGGATGCGCCGCTGTTCGGGCCGCGCCAGCAGGCGGTCATGGGCCCAGAGCAGCGCCTCGCCGTCGATGTTTTCCTTGAGCAGCCCCTCGCGCATCATCAGGCCGAGATTGCGCCGGGCCCGGCGCCACGGCGCATCCGCGGACTTGTAGATGATATGGCGCAGGTCGTTCAGCCGGCCCGGGGTCGGCGGCTTGCCCGCACCGATCCAGCTTTCGCGCGACTGCCCGCCTTTCCAGGCCTTGGTCGTGAAGCCCAGGATTTCCACCTTGACACCGCAGCGTTCCAGCGTGCGTGCCAGAATGTCCGCGCAAGTGGCCGCAACCGTAATCGGGCGGCCGCGCATGGAACCGGAATTGTCGAGCAGCAGCGTCACCACCGTGTCGCGGAAATTGGTGTCCCGCTCCTGTTTGAAGGCCAGCGGTGCCATCGGATCGGTCACGGCCCGGGTCAGGCGCGCCGAGTCCAGCAGGCCTTCCTCAAGATCGAAATCCCAGGCGCGGTTCTGCTGCGCCATCAATTTGCGCTGCAGCCTGTTGGCCAGCCGCGCCACGGCGCCCTGCAGATGGGTCAGCTGCTTGTCGAGAAAGCCGCGAAGCCGGTCCAGTTCGGCGGCATCGCAAAGATCTTCGGCAGTGACGGTTTCGTCGAACTGATGGGTAAACACCCGGTAGTCGGTCTCGGGCCGGTTGGAGAAGGGTGATTCGCGCCGCTCGCTCTCGCCGGGTTCTTCAGAGTCCTCGGACATGTCCTGATCGGCGAAGTCGTCCATGTCGCCATCGGCCGCCTCGGTGTCGCCGCTGTCCTGTTCCTCGCCGGAAAGTTCCATTTCCTGCGGCGCAGCTTCCTGTTCGCCGCTGTCCTGGTCGCCCTCGTCGCCGCTTTCCGCGTCGTCGCTGTTGCCGTCGTCCTCGTTCTGATCGGGATCCATGTCGTCGTCGTGATCGCCGAGCTCGTCGGCCATGTCGAGCGACTTCAAGACATCGCGCAGGCGGGAGGCAAACGAGGTCTGGTCCTCGACCTCGGTCTCCAGCCGGTCCAGATCGGCCCCGGCCTTGTCCTCGATCCAGCCACGCCACATATCGACGAGCTTAGCCGCGCTCTCGGGCGGCTTGGAGCCGGTCAGCCGCTCGCGCACCATCAGCGACAACGCGTCCTGCAACGGCGCTTCCTCGCGGCTGGTAATCTCCGGCGCGCCCGATTTCCGGAAACGGTCGTCGAGCATGACCGACAGGTTTTCCGCGACACCCTGCATGCGCCGTGCGCCGACAGCCTCGCAGCGCGCTTGCTCCACAGCCTCGAAAATGGCACGTGCGTCCGACCCCTGCGGCAGGTTCTTCGCATGCACCGCCTTGTCGTGGCAGGCGATGCGCAGCGCCATGCTGTCGGACAGGCCCCGCGTGACCGCGATGTCACGCGCGGTCACCTTGCGCGGCGGTTCGGGCAGGCGCGCCGACAGGCCCGACAGGCCCGGGCGGTCGCCGGAAAAGACGACTTCCAGTTCTCCCTCGCCGGAAATTGCCCGCATGGCACCGGTCACCGACTGCTTGAACGGCTCGGTGGTCGGTGTGGGCTTGTTGCCCGGTAGAGAATTGCTGCCTGGCCGTGGTGCCATCTTACCCTCAGCTCATCACGACGTTGACGGATGATTCCGGCAGCTCTTCCCCGAAGCAGCGTTGGTAGAATTCAGCGACAAGGGACTGTTCCATGTCATCACACTTGTTGAGGAACGTCAGCCGGAAGGCAAAGCCGACATCGCCGAAAATCTCCGCATTCTCCGCCCAGGTTATCACCGTCCGCGGGCTCATGACCGTGGACAGGTCGCCATTGACGAAGGCGTTGCGGGTCATGTCGGCGAGCCGGACCATCTTGGAAACCGTGGTACGGCCTTCGTCCGTCTGGAAATGCTTGGCTTTCGACAGGACGATATCGACTTCATTGTCGTGCGGCAGATAGTTGAGCGTGGTGACGATCGACCACCGGTCCATCTGCGCCTGGTTGATCTGCTGGGTGCCGTGATAAAGCCCGGACGTGTCGCCGAGACCAACGGTGTTGGCTGTCGCGAACAGACGGAAGGCCGGGTGCGGACGGATGACCCGGCTCTGGTCGAGCAATGTCAGACGCCCGGAGGATTCCAGGATCCGCTGGATCACGAACATCACGTCGGGCCGGCCGGCATCGTACTCATCGAATACCAGCGCAACGTTATGCTGGTAGGCCCAGGGCAGGATTCCGTCCTTGAACTCGGTGACCTGCAGGCCATCCTTGATCACGATCGCGTCCTTGCCGACAAGATCGATGCGGGAAATGTGACTGTCCAGATTGACGCGGATACACGGCCAGTTCAGACGCGAGGCGACCTGCTCGATATGGGTCGACTTGCCCGTTCCGTGATAGCCGGTCACCATGACGCGCCGGTTATGGGCGAAGCCGGCGAGGATCGCCAGGGTGGTGGCCCGGTCGAACAGGTAATCTTCATCGCGCTCGGGCACATGTTCCGAAGGCTCGGAAAATGCCGGCACCTTGAGGTTGGACTTGAAGCCAAAAACCTCTTCTACAGAAACTTCCGTGTCCGGCATCGCGGTGGCCGCAGTCGTCGTCTCAGTCATCAGTCCTCCGCAGTCCCGACGGGTCGGAATGGGTCGATAGGGGAAAGCCGGCAGGATTCTGCAGGCTTAAAGAAAACCGGCTTTCTTCAGGACATTGTAGGCCTGAATGATTTCCCGCAGGCGGTCTTCGGAAGACCTGTCGCCGCCATTGGCATCCGGATGGTTCAGTTTTACGAGTTCCTTATAGCGCGCTTTGATATCCGCGCCACGGGCCGTGTAGGAAAGATTGAGCACATCCAGCGAACGTTTTTCAAGCGCTAGCAGCTTTCTTTGCCGCGGACGGCGCACCTGCTCCGTGCGTCTCTGGGCGTTTTCGCGCATTCCGGCACGACCGTCGTGACCATCCGGACCTTCCGCCGCCTGTTTGTTCACGCCCATTTTCCAGGTCGGACGGTGCCCCGTCAGGCTGTCCTTCTGGTAGGAGCGCACATCGTCGTCGGGCATGCCGTTGAAATAATTGTAGGACTTGTTGTATTCGCGGACATGGTCGACGCAGAAATTGAAATACTGCCCCTCCCGGTCGCGCCCCTTCGGCGCCCGGTTCGTACCTGGCCGCTTGCAGCCCGGATGGTCGCAGACCGGATGACGGCCTTCTTCGACCCGTCCCTTGCCCGATTTAACCCGGATGCCGTCAAAAATTTTCGAGTCCAGTTTCATATCGCAGAATATTGGAGTCCGCCGGCCCGTGGGCAAGCTGCAAGTGGATGGAATGTCCCGGTATCCAAAGCTAATTGCCTCAGCCTGTCTCCGGGAAGTCGAACAGCCAGCGAGTCTATCAGCCGCCATCAGCCGCGCATAGACTTGAACTTCAAAAACGGTGCCTTTAACTAAATCACATGAGCATCCAGCAAACGATAACCGACAAGCTCACGGCCGCATTCCAGCCGTCGTTTGTCGAACGTCATCGACGAATCCGAGAATCACCGGGGCCACGGCGGCTGGCGGGAAGGTGGCGAGACCCATTTTCGGGTCCGGATCGCCGCCGCTGCGTTCGAGGGCATGAACCGGGTCGCCCGTCACCGGGCGATCAATGACCTGCTGGCAGACGAACTGGCAGGCAAGGTCCACGCGCTGGCGCTGGAAATCCGCGCCGACAGTGAGCCCGATCCCCGTGCCGCGCGGGTCGACGACGTTCTGAATCCGATAGGTCGGTTGCCGTCCGGAGAGCCTGACCCGCGCACGCTTCATGCGCCGGTCCGCACTGGCGCGCCGTCCGCGGTCTCGCCCGGCGGCACTGCGGCCGAGACCGGTGGTTTCACACCCGGGATCTGGCCGAGCGGCATGATACGCAGCCGCGTGATCCGGTTTTTCTCGCGCCGGAGCACCGTGAAGCGGAACCCGTGGAAGGTGAAGATCTGGCGCTCTTCCGGGATCATCCGGGCCTCGTGAATGACCAGACCGGCGATCGTGGTCGCCTCGTCGTCCGGCAGGCTCCAGTCGGCCGCCCGGTTGAGGTCGCGGATCGGCACCGAGCCGTCAACAATCACCGACCCATCCGCCTGTGGCCGCAATCCCTCCAGTTCGACATCGTGCTCGTCGGCGATTTCTCCGACGATTTCTTCCAGGATATCCTCCAGGGTCACGAGGCCCATGACTTCGCCGTATTCGTCGACCACCAGCGCGAAATGCGACTTGTGCCGCAGGAAGGCGTTGAGCTGATCCTGCAGGCTCGTCGTATCCGGCACGAACCAGGCCGGGGCGGCAAGGTCGGGAATATCGATCCTGGAAGCGTCTCCGCCGGCCGCATGCAGGGCACGAAGAAGATCCTTGGCGTGCAGCACGCCGATGAAATTGTCGCTTTCGCCGCGCCACAGCGGCAGACGGGTGTAGGGGGACGCCAGCGCCGCATTGACCAGTTTCCCCGGATCCTCGTCCGCGTTCAGCGCGACCATGTTGGTGCGGTGAACCATCACGTCGGACACTTCCAGATCGGCAAGATCGAGCAGGCCGCCCAGACGGTCCCGCTCGCCTTTTTCAAGACCGCCCTCGATATGCTGCAGGTCGACCGCGCCTCTCAGCTCCTCATGCGCGGACAGCACCGACATGTCGGTGCCGACGGTGACACCGACCATCCTCAGGAGAAAGCGCACGATCCACTCGACACCGATGACCACCGGCCCAAACACCGCCACAACCACGCGCACGATCGGCGCGACCGTGACCGCGAAGCGCTCCGGGTTGGAAATCGCCCAGGTTTTTGGCAGAACTTCCGCGAAAATCAGCACCAGCGCGGTCATGACCAGGGTGGCAAGCGCGACACCGGCCTCGCCGAACAACGTCATGAACACACTTGTCGCCAGGGCCGACGCCAGGATGTTGACCAGGTTGTTGCCGAGCAGAAGGGCGCCGAGCAGGCGTTCGCGATTGGAGATAAGTCCGCTGGCCACCCGGGCGCGCCAATCCCCCTTCTTTTCAATCTGGTGTATCCGCGCCCGCGAGGCCGCCGTCAGCGCCGTTTCCGAACCGGAGAAGAATCCGGACAGGATCAGCAACACGAATATGGCGGCGATCGCCAGCCAGAGAGCCGTTTCCATCATGCCTCGAGTTTCTCCTGGAGGAAGTCCGAAACCAGATCGGGATCCACATCGTTTTCGACAAACGCGTCGCCGATCCCCCGGGTCAGGATAAAGGTGAGCGCGCCCCGGCTGACCTTCTTGTCCTGCGCGATGATGTCCAGAAAGGTTCCCGCCGTCGGCAATTGTCCGGGAATGTCCTGGACCGTCACCGGCAACCCGACCTCGCTCAGATGCGCCCGCACACGGGCAACGGGTTCAGTCCCGATCAGCCCCAGCCGTTCGGAAAATTCATGGGCAAGCATCATGCCGATCGAAACGCCCTCGCCATGCACGAGCCGTCCCGTTTCATAACTGACGGCGGATTCCAGCGCGTGGCCGAAGGTATGGCCCAGATTGAGCAATGCCCGGCGGCCGGTTTCCAGTTCGTCTGCGGCCACCACTTCAGCCTTGGCCCGGCAGGAGCGGGCGACGGCCTCGTCGCGTTCCGGACCGCCTGCGAAGACAGCCTTCCAGTTGGCCTCCAGCCAGGCGAAGAATTCGGCATCCCCGAGAAGACCGTATTTGGCCACTTCCGCGTAGCCGGCCCGGAAGTCCCGAAGCGGCAGCGTGTCGAGCACGGCGGTATCGGCCAAGACCAGAACAGGCTGGTGGAATGCCCCGATCAGGTTCTTGCCGTGGCGCGAGTTGATCCCGGTCTTGCCGCCGACGGAACTGTCCACCTGCGCCAGAAGACTGGTCGGCACCTGAACGAACGCCATGCCGCGCCGGACAGCGGCGGCGACAAACCCGGTCAGATCGCCGACGACACCGCCGCCAAGGGCGACAATCGCGTCACCGCGCTCCAGCCGTGCCGCCAGCACTTCATCGCACAGGCGCTCGAATTCCCGCATGCATTTGGTGCTCTCCCCGGGCGGCACCGTGATCGCCGTATGGCGCAGACCTGCCCGGTCAAGACTGTCCGCGAAAGCCTCCAGATGCAGGCTTGCAACCGTCTCGTCGGCAACCACCGCGAGCCGCGTCCCCGGCAGAACCGCCGCGATTTGAGCGCCGGCGGTCTCAAGAACGCCGCGCCCGATCCGAATGTCGTAGCCGCGTTGCCCCAGTTCCACACGCACCGTCTGTTCGTCCCCGCCCGTCAATGCGCGCGCCGTTGCCGTGTCTGTCATGCTGTTTAGCCATTCACCGTCAAGATTGAGAGGTCTGCGCGGCGTGCTGGTCCGCACTGCCGAAAAGATGATCCGCCAGGGTGACGACGATCTGGTCGACCACCGCTTCATGGGGAACGTCCTTGGAGATCACCGTCAGCGCCGCCTTGGCGTAAACCGGTTCGCGGTCCGCCATCAACTTGCGCATCGTGCCCTCCGGGTCCTGGTTCTGCAGCAGCGGCCGGGTCGACCGACGGCGCACGCGCGCCATCACCGTATCGAAATCCACCTGGAGCCAGATCGACAGGCCCCGTTCGGCGATCTCGGCGCGGGTCGCATCGCTCAGGAACGCCCCGCCGCCCGTGGCCAGCACCTGCGGCCCCTCACCAAGCAACCTGGCGATGACCCGCTCTTCGCCGCTGCGAAAATAGGGTTCGCCATGCTCGGCGAAAATCTCCGCGACCGTCATGTTCGCTGCCCGCTCGATTTCGGTATCGGCATCGATGAAATCAAGACCGAGCCGTTGCGCAAGCCGTTTGCCGACAGTCGACTTGCCGCACCCCATGATGCCGACCAGAACGATGGATCGACGGCCCAAGGCGCGCACCAGCCGGTCAAGGTCGACAGATTTCGCGGGACTGCCGACGATGTCTCCTTCCGGAGCCCGGGTGTTATCGAATTGTCTCATGGGCGCGTTTTAACATATTCGCCAAAAAAGACACGGGGGAAGTCTTGCTGGCGAAGCCTGCATCCGTCTTGCGTCCCCCCCACCCTTGTTGAGACAATCGGGCAAACGATTCGCCCTGAGGTGAGCTGAACGGAAGAGATCCACCGTGCCGACCCTGACCCGCCTGTTGTTCGTGCTTTTGCTGCTGGGGGCCCTCGGCTATGGCGCGATCTATGCCCTGGCGACATTTGTCGATCCGCGCGAGCGGCAAATCGAGGTTCGTGTGAAGAAAGACGGTTTCGGTCGCTAGGGTCATTTGCTGGTCGGCATTCCGTGAAGGCGTCTGGAAGAGAAGCATGGCAACCGGATTCGATCTGGAAAATTTCCTCGAGATGCTGGCCGCCGAACGCGGCGCGGCGGAAAACACGCTCGATGGATACCGCCGTGATCTTGAGGATTTCTCGGATTTTCTGGGACGCAAGACACTTGCCGGGGCGACTTCGGAGGACCTCACCGCCTACCTGGGCACCCTCAACCGGCGCGGTTTCGCGGAAACCTCGCAGGCAAGACGGCTCTCTGCGCTGAAACAGTTCTTCAAGTTTCTCTATGCGGAAGGCCTGCGGGAGGACGACCCGACCCGGACCCTGTCGGCCCCGAAAAAACGGAGCAGTCTGCCGAAGGTTCTGTCCGAGGAGGATGTCGACAAGCTGATCGGCACCGCCGCTTCACATGCGCAAGCCGCGCACAAGAGCGCTGCCGCCCGGCTTCGGGCGCAGCGCATGTACACGCTGATCGAAGTGCTCTACGCAACCGGCCTGCGGGTCTCCGAACTGGTTGCCCTGTCGGTCTCGGCGGCTCTACGGGATGCCCGCCTGATCGAGATCCGGGGCAAGGGTGGCAAGGAACGCCTCGTGCCGCTGTCCAAGCCGGCACAGGCCGCCATGAAGGACTATGTCGCGCTGCGGGCGGCCGAGGGGGCCTTTGAGAAAAGCCCCTGGCTGTTTCCCTCCCATGGCGGCAGTGGCCACCTGACCCGCCAGCATTTCGGGCGCGAACTGAAGGACCTGGCGATTGCCGCCGGCCTTGATGCGGGCAAGGTGTCGCCGCATGTCCTGCGTCACGCCTTCGCGTCTCATCTGCTTCAGAACGGCGCCGACCTCAGGGTTGTCCAGCAGCTGCTGGGCCACGCGGATATCTCGACCACGCAGATCTACACCCATGTTCTGGACGAACGCCTGCGCGAGTTGGTTGAGACGGCTCATCCGCTGGCCGGCACGTGAGCACTGGCGTCTATTGCACTGCAGCAATCTCCGCACTAAACTCCGCTGCCTAATTTTACAGCACCGGACGCCTTTCTATGCTGCAGCCTGCCAGCGACTATGACACGCTGAAAGCCCGTTTCCGATGGGCCCTTCCTGATACATACAACATGGCCGGGGCCATCAGCGATGGCTGGGCGATGACCGACCCGGATCGTCTGGCGATCCGCCACGTATTGGCCGACGGGTCCCGTCAGGACTGGTCTCACGCCGCTCTCAACCGCGCCGCCAACAGGTTCGCCAACGCGTTGCAGGGCTGTGGAATTGCCCCCGGCGACCGGGTCGCGCTGCTTCTCCCGCAGCTCCCCCAGACGGCCATCACCCACCTTGCGGCCTACAAGACCGGCGCCATCGCCGTGCCGCTGGCGTCGTTGTTCGGCCTGGAAGCACTGCGGTACCGGCTGGCTGATTCCGGCGCCCGCGCTCTGGTCACGGATGCGGCCGGTCTTCAGAAATTGGCCATGATCCGCGACGAACTGCCCGGCCTGAAGGTGGTCGTCTCGGTCGACGGACCGCAGGCCGGCGTCGCCGATTTCGACGCGCTCCTGTCCGCGGCGTCGGACCGCTTTGAAACCCTGGCCACCACACCGGACGATCCGGCCCTGATGATCTACACCTCCGGCACCACCGGACAGCCCAAGGGGGTGCTTCACGGGCACCGGGTGCTGCTCGGCCACATGCCGGGGATCGAGCTTTCCCAGAATTTCCTGGGGCGCGACGGCGACATGTTCTGGACACCGGCCGACTGGGCCTGGGCGGGCGGGCTCCTGAACGCGCTGTTTCCCGCGCTTGCGCTCGGCGTCCCGGTCGTCTGCCACGCGGCGCGGAAATTCGATCCCGAATTCGCATTCCGGTTTCTGGAAAGCCAGCGTATCCGCAATGCCTTCATTCCGCCGACCGCCCTGAAGATGCTGCGCTCGGTCGAAACTCCGGGCAGCCGTTTCAAGCTGGATTTGCGCAGCGTCGGTTCCGCGGGCGAAGCGCTCGGCACCGAGACCTATGACTGGTTCCTGGAGGAATTCGGCTTTCCGGTCAACGAGTTCTACGGGCAGACCGAATGCAATGCCGTGCTCGGATCCGCATCCGAACTGGGCGTGAGCCGCTCGGGCGCCATCGGCAAGGCGACGCCCGGGCACGACGTTGCGATCATCGACGGAGACGGCCGGCCGCTTCCACCCGAAAGCCTCGGCCAGATCGCGATCCGGCGCCCCGACCCGGTCATGTTCCTGGAATACTGGAACAAGCCGGAAGCCACCGCCGAAAAGTTCGTCGGCGACTGGATGATCACCGGCGACCAGGGGCTGATGGACGAGGACGGTTATGTTCATTTTGTCGGCCGCGACGACGATATCATAACCTCCGCGAGCTACCGCATCGGCCCGGGTGAAATCGAGGACTGCCTGCTCCGCCACCCGGCCATCGCCCTGGCGGCCGCCATCGGCAAGCCGGACCCGCTGCGCACCGAAATCGTCAAGGCCTATGTCGTCCTGAACCCGGGGCAGTCGGCCGGCGCGGATCTTGAGAACGACATCCGCGCCTTTGTGCGCGAGCGCCTGTCGGCGCATGAATATCCAAGGGAAATAGAATTCGTGGACACGCTTCCCATGACCACAACGGGCAAGATCATCCGCAGGAAGCTCAGGGAACAGGCCGGCACGGGCGGCTGACGCCGGTCAGCCGGTCAATCGCCGTTTCAGGGACCGTGCGGCACGCCGCGCGGCCTGCTTGAGCTTGAGGTCGGCAACACAAAGCGTTCTGAGCAACCCGCCGAAGGTACCTCGCGCATACAGCAGCGTCCCGGTTTCCATCCGGCCGCGCCACAGCGGCCCGATCATGGTGTGTCCCGGAACCGCAAGCGAGTCGGCCCCGGTGAAACCCGGACTTGCCAGGTTTGTCCGGAACGCCTGAAGCGCGATCTGCGCGCCCGGAGAATAACGCGCATACGCCTCGTCGAACGCGATCTTCCAGGAAAAGACCTTGCCGCGGTCCTGGAACAGCACCAGCGCGGCGACCAGCTCCTCCCCGACCCGGAGCTGGTCGATGCGCACGCCGTCTCGCCGGGACATGTTCGCAACCACGGCGCGCGCGAAGGCTGCTGTCTGCGGTGCATTCAGCAGGGCCGTGCCCGTTCGGCCCTTCCAGCCGCCGGCCTCAAGATGCAGAAAGGCTTCGAAGGCCGCGATCGCATCTGCGCCCTGATGGCTTGAGAACCGGGTCTTGCCGTGATCGCCGAGACGCCGCAGGAGACGCCGCATTTCCTTTCGCCTCTTGCCGCTGTCGGCAGCCGCGAGCTGGGCGGCGCCATTGCCACCAGACCCATGGCTCGCGCGTGCCGACCTTGCGACCACGCGCGTCCGGCCCGGCACGGCGGCGATCAGCCGCTGCGCGGATTTCGAATGAAGGGGCAGGTAGGACATGGCAAACACGCCTCCGTGCCCCGCGCAGGCCTCGAAGAAACACCGGAGCGCATCCTCGCCGGCATCGGGATGGATCAGGGGTGTCCCGAGCGGGGAATAGTCCGTCGACCAGGCGGCGCTGGTTGCCAGCGCAAGACCCAGCCTGCGCCGGCCGACCGGGGCCGCGACCAGCCAGCGCCCCGTGACGCGATCGCGCACGACAACCAGGCGGACGGATCCCCGGCCCATGTTCTCCAGCAACGGACAGAGGAAACCGGGGCTGAAAAACGGGTTCCGATCGATGGCCGCATCGCAGAGCGCCTGCCACCCGGCACTCGGCGCATCCGGGTCCAACGGGTCGAGGAACACGAGCTCGTGCTGGACGGCACCGGGCGTATCAAGGGGCATCCGGCCGGTCCCTGATGGTGGAAATCAGCGGCAGAAGGACAAAGGTCGTGATGTCGAGTTTGCGTTTTGCCGTCAGAGCGAGGGCCGTGGCCTCGAATAAAATGGCGCAACTCGTCGCGATCGCCGCTCCGGCGAGGCCCAAGAGGGGGATCAAGATCAGGTTGAGCACAATGTTGAGCAGGAATGTTGCCGAATAGATCGCCGCGCAGGATTTCTGGTGCCCGGTCATGGTCAAAAGCGCATCCGCCGGACCGATGGAAGCCCGCGCAAGCACCCCTATCATCAGCAGCGCAATCAGCGGATATCCACTTGCAAATTCACTGCCGAACATGCGCAGCAGCAACGGCGCGACCAGAAGCAGCCCAGCGCCGGCGGCGACAGACGGCCAGAAGGTCCATTGGGTCGCCTGGCGCATGTAGGTCGCAAGCCCTTCCCGGTCGTCGTTCTGGAGATAGCCTGAGAACCGGTGAGCGGACGCCGCCCGCACCGCGAAATAAACGAAATGGACAAGGGCGAGGGTCTTGGACGCGGCAAAATAGACTGCCACTTCATCCGGGTCATGAAAGAAGCTGACCATGATGACGTCGGCACTGGTGATCAGCTGCAGGGTGCCTTCCACCAGAACCATCGGCATGGAAACCGCCAGCCAGTATTTCAATTCGGTCCTGCGCGGTCCGGACGGAATCTTCTCCGCCAGCCGCGTGTGCAGATGAAAATGCTGATAAAGGGCGACAAGAAGTGTCGCCAGCACGACCGCGAGCGTTGCGGTCAGGGCATCTGTTTGCCAGCCCGCGAGTGCGGCGAGGACAATCAGCGACAAAATCACGAGAGGCCGCCAGATATAGGTCGGCGCCATCGCCAGCGACGGCCAGTCGAAGCTGCGTGCGATTCCGTCCTGAACCTGGCCGAAGGAGAAAAACGGCAGGGCGATCAGAACGACGATCAGCGGCTGGACATAACCGGAATCGATTTCGGTTCGCAGCAGGAAAACAAGAGCGATGCCCACGACCGCGGCCAGCGTCGCGAGGACAACGGCGACTTGCCGGCTGGCCCGCAGAAATCCGCGCAAGCCGTCCAGGTCATTCTTTTGAAGGTATTGGGGAATGAACCGGCTGACGGAACTGGAAAACCCGCCACACATCATGGCACCCAGGATGATCAGGAAGGTCCAGGCAACCGAGTAGATGCCGTAGTCATGCGCTCCCAGGAGACGGGCCAGAACGATCTGGGACAGGTAGGCAAGGCCCGCCCCGCCAACACGGATCGCGAATGTCGTGACGGCCATGCGTCCCGCGGCGCCCTTGTCCATTGCGCTGCCCCGCAGCAACCCGGACGCCGGCTCGGCAAGCCTGCGCAGGGCCGTAGGCCAGCCGCCGCGAAAATGCTTCGTCCAGGAGATGGCGGTAAAACGCAAGAACCCATCCTTTTCGGTATTACCGTATTTATTACATGAGGCTCTTAATAATCCATGTTGATCAACCGCTTCGGCACACAGCAGAGTCACAGATGTGTGATGACCGGCCTCCCGGCAGGGGATGGCCATCGGGCAAGATTGTGGGGAATAGCTACTGCAACCAGACCACAATCCCATCACGGCCCCACCGTTACCGTTGACTCATGATCTGTCGTCTGATTAATTGGAACAAATAGAGAACATTATTCTGATTCGGTCGCCCCGGACCGGACCCGGCTTTTCAGACAGCCGGCAATCAGGATGTTCCATTGCGGATGTCGAGGGTTGCCTCCCCTTCTGTCCGCAGTTTGGTCCGGTCCCTGCTCCGCCGCCAGTTGCAGGGACCGGACATTTTTTCACCCCGGACACCCTTCTGCTTCATGGCTTCGTGGCATCGTCGCTTCGTGCCCATTCAGCTGCGGCGGGCCGAACGCCTCACCCGTGTCATTCCGCCAGCGCTTCGACGTAATACCAGCGCCCGGACTTCTTGCGGAACCGGCTCTTCTCCCGGTGGGTGCCCAGACTGCCGCCCGAAAGAAAGCCCGCCTCGAACAGAACCGTTCCCTCGCGATCCTCCGGGCCACCCTTGGCGGTTTCCAGAACACGCAAGCCCGTCCAGTGGTTCTCCGCCGCCCACCGGGCGGTGCCCGCCGCGTCGAAACGTGCCTGGTGCTTCGGCCACAGGGTTTCTTTCAGATAGGGGATATTCTCCCGGACATAGGCCACGTAGCGCGAGCGCATCAGCGTTTCGGCCGTCTTCGGGATATCGGCTCCCGCAAGGAAAGGCCCGCAACAGGCGTCGAAACCCGCGCCACTGCCGCAGGGACATGAATCTGAGCCCGTCAAGTCCGCCTCCGGTCCGTTTGCCGCTGTTTAGCACCTCGTCCACCGCTTCGATAGACTCGTCTCCGGATCTTGCCCTGTTCCGGTCGCGGGTCCCATGATCTATGGTTTTGCTGCACAGCCCTTCCACCGGACCCGACACGTGAAAATTGCGACCTTCAACATGGAATCCTTCGGGGCCGACCGGCATGATCCGGCCGCGCTGCTGCCGCGTCTGGAGGCGCTCCGGCCGAAGATACTCGAGCTGGAGGCGGACATACTTTGCCTGCAGGAAGTCAACGCGCAAAAACCCGGGGGCGCCGCCTCCCGGCGCTTCCTGGCGCTCGACCTGTTGCTGGAGACCACTCCCTATCTCGGGTACCACCGCGCAACCAGCGCCCGCCCTTCGGGAAAAGGTCCGGGCGACCGGCACAATCTCGTCATCCTGTCCCGGCACCCGATCAGGCACTCGGAAAGCCTGTATCAGACGCACGCCCGGCCGCCCCTTTGGCAGCCCATATCCGCCGTTCCTCCTTATGAGGGGCCGCAATCAATTGAGTTCGACCGGCCGGTTCTCAGGACGGAAATCGACATCGGCGCCGACAGACCGCTCCATCTCTTCGCAGTTCACCTGCGCGCGCCCATCGCCGCCATGATCCCTGGCGGCAAACAGCCGGATCGCAGCTGGAAGTCGATTTCCGCCTGGGCGGAGGGCTATCAGCTGGCCGTGCTCAAGCAGACGGCGCAGGCGTTGGAGATTCGTCTGGCGATCGAGGCGCTTTTCGACGCGGACGAACAGGCACAGATCGTGCTGACGGGAGATTTCAATGCCACCGGCGAGACCGGCACGCTGCGGCTGTTGCGGGCGGATCCGGAAGACACCGGTTCACCCGCTCTGGAGCCCCGCCGGCTGTTCCAGCTCGACGCGGCCCTGCCAGCCGAACGGCGCAAGACCGTGATCCACAAGGGCCGGGGACAGACGCTCGACCACATTTTCGCCAGCGCCGCCATGACCGCCAGAACGGTGAATGTCAGGGTGTTCAACTGCGATCTGCCGGACGAGGCACTCGATTCGGGCAACGGCGACTATGCCGGCTCCTATCATGCGGCAATGCTGGCCGAATTCGCGTTCTGAATGGGATCAGGGTGCGAGCGATCCGATATAGGCCGACAGATTGGCGATTTCCGTGTTGCCGAGACTCATTCCCGGCATGCTGGGGTGCGGATCGGCGAGGAATGTCGCCAGTTTCTCCTCCGACCAGTCCGGGTTCCGTGCCATGTCATAAAAACTCGGCAGCGACGCGCTGGACGCCTTCGGCTGGTCGTCGGCGACCAGATGGCATGCTGCACACCACCTCAGTGCCAGTGTCTTGCCGGTGGCCGGGTCCCCGGCCTGTGCGGATCCGCCCGCAAAGAGAAAACAGGACAGCATGATGCCAGCCAGGGCGAGTTGTTGCCTCTGGCGGAAATGCCGGTTCAGGTCTGGAAATGCGAGGGTCATGGTATCTCCTTGCGACGATGGCTCCTGTGGGCGGCTCCGCCTTGCGACGAACAGATTGCAGCCTATCGGGCCACGAGACCTTGCGGTGGATCAAACACCGCCGCGCGGAATCAAAACCCGGGCGTGCAACTTCATTGCACTGCGCGCCGGGGACCGGCACACTCCAGGAACAGGCCATGATCTGGCCAGCACGTCAGTCAGCCGGAGGGCAACATGAACCCCTTTTCGAAATCCACCCTTGTCGCCGTTTCATTCGGCATCGCCCTCCTTGGCGGATCGGCCGGGCCGCTCGCCGCGCAGGACGCGCCGATCTACTCCCTGAAGGACCGGTTCCAGCCTGTCACCGCGCAAAACGGCATGGTGTCCAGTCAGGAAGCCGTTGCCACCGGCATCGGGGTCGACATCCTCAGGAAGGGCGGCAATGCGGTCGACGCCGCGATCGCGACAGGCTTCGCCCTTGCGGTCACTCTGCCCCGCGCCGGCAATCTGGGCGGCGGCGGCTTCATGATGATCCACATGGCCGACGGCGGTGGAACCAGGGCTCTCGACTACCGCGAAAAGGCGCCGGCTGCCGCCTACAGGGACATGTTCCTGGGCGAGGACGGCGAACCGGACAACGACAAGTCCCGCTTTTCCGGCCTGGCAGTCGGCGTTCCGGGCACCGTCGCAGGTTTCGCGGCGGCCTTCGAAGAGCACGGCAGCGGCCAACTGACCTGGGCAGAGCTGGTCGCACCGGCCATAGCGCTGGCCGAGACCGGCATCCAGGTGACACCGGACCTGTCCGCCTCGCTGACGGCGGCGGCACGGCGCCTGCTCAAGGATCCTGCGTCCCGAACTATCTTCTACAAGACCCCGGGCCTGCCTTATCTGCCGGGAGAGACGCTCAGACAGGAAGACCTGGCGGGAACGCTTCGCAAGATTTCCGAACAGGGCGCCGCCGGCTTTTACACCGGCGAGACCGCTCGCAAGATCGCCGAAAAGGTTCAGCAGGCCGGCGGCGGCATGACCGTGGAGGATCTTGCGGCCTACCGGCCCGTCTGGCGCAATCCGGTAACCGGCAGCTACCGGGGCCATGACATCGCCTCCATGCCGCCGCCCTCCTCGGGCGGTGTGCATATCGTCGAGATCCTCAACATCCTGGAGACGTTTCCCTTGCGCGAATTCGGCCCGAATTCCGCCGACGGCATTCATGTCATGGCCGAGGCCATGCGCCGTGCCTATGCGGACCGCGCGAAGTTTCTTGGCGACCCGGACTATGTCGAGGTGCCCGTTGCGGGACTGACCGCGCGCGACTACGCCATCGCCCTGGCCGACACCATCCGGATGGACACGGCAACACCGTCCGAAGAGGTCGGTCCGGGTACGCCGTTGCCGTACGAAAGCAACGAGACCACCCATTTCTCCGTTGTCGACAAGGACGGCAACGCCGTTTCCAACACCTACACGCTCAACTTTTCCTACGGCGTCGGCCTGACGGCGGATGGCACCGGCGTTCTGCTCAACAACGAACTGGATGATTTTTCGGCCAAGCCGGGTGTCCCCAACGCCTACGGCCTGATCGGCGGCACCGCCAACGCGGTCGAGGGCGGCAAACGGCCCCTCTCCTCGATGAGCCCCACGCTCGTTTTCAGGGACGGCGACCTGCTGCTGGCGACCGGTTCGCCCGGCGGCAGCCGGATCATCACAACCACCTTGCAGATCATCCTGAACGTCATCGACCACGGCATGAACATCGCCGAGGCGACCGCGGCTCCGCGCATTCACAACCAGTGGCTGCCCGACGAGATCCGGATCGAGGAAGGACTGTCTCCCGACACCATCAGGATGCTGGAAGAGCGCGGGCACAAGGTGGCGGTCAAGAACGCCATGGGGTCGACCCAGTCGATCATGTCGGTGAACGGCATTCTCGCCGGCGCGTCCGACCCGCGCAGACCGGGCGCACTGACGGCCGGTTATTGACGCAAAGCGGCCGCATCCGGATGGACGCGGCCGCGGTGTTGGTGCATGCCTCGACGGCTCAGCCGAGTTTGGCTTCCCGGTCCCAGAACCGCAGCGCGCGGCAGGTTTTGACGAAACTGTCGTCGGCAGAAGTCTTCGACAGGTCGATGCAGCCCGCGTCGCGGTCCGACCAGACACCGGCCTTCTCCAGAAGCGGCTTTGCCTCCGCGGTGTAGCCGATGAACTTGCAATGCGCGAAGGCGTCGGCGGCAAAATCGCGGGCCGGCGGCATCGTCGCGAGTTTCTCCGCGCCGTCGCCTGAGGTGAGGATCACCACCGCATCGTAGAGCACGGACGGGCCGCCATCGACCTTCTCGTCGGCTTCGATGAAGGTGCCGTCGCTGGCATCGATCCCGCCGACCATCGGCGCGATGAACTCGATCTGCGCGCCCTCTTTCTCCAGGGCCGTTTTCAGCGCCTTGATGAGCGCCGCATCGGCACCGTCGGTTACCAGTGCACCGACCTTGCGGCCCGCAAAGCTCTCCGGACCGTTGCCCACGATCGAAAGTTTCGGCGAGACCTTCAGGTCGTCGCGCGGTTTCATCGCGGGTTCCGCCGCGCTCGGCCTTGACTGGAGCCGCAGTCCCTCGATCACCTTGCCGGCGAGCGTCTCGTCCACATTCAGGAGATGCGACACCATCCGTTCGCGAATGGCCTGGGTCTCCACCTTGGACAGTTCGAACACGAAGGCATCGGCAATGTGCCCCTGCTCCACCTCGGTCTGGGACCGGTAGAACTGACGCGCCTGGCTGTAGTGATCGGCGAATGTCTCCGAGCGGTAGCGCCCCTTCGCCCCTTCGAGCTCTTCCGGATAGGACTGAAAGCCCTTGTCCGGGTTCTCGCGCGGACCGCCTTCGGAGCCCCAGCTGTTGGGCTCGTAATTCGCGCGCCCCTTCGGATTGTGGAAGGCCATGTGGCCGTCCTGCTGGAAGTGGTGGAACGGGCAACGCGGGGCGTTGATCGGCAGATGGGTGAAATTGGTCGATCCCAGCCGCGACAGTTGCGTGTCCAGATAGGAGAAGTTGCGGCCTTGGAGCAGCGGGTCGTTGGTGAAGTCGATCCCCGGGACCACGCTGCCCGTCTGAAAGGCGACCTGCTCGGTCTCGGCGAAGAAATTGTCGACGCAGCGATTCAGCACCATGCGCCCGACGATGCGCACCGGCACCTGTTCTTCCGGAATGATCTTGGTGGCATCGAGCACATCGAACTCGAATTCTTCCGCGAATTTTTCGTCGAACACCTGCAGCCCCAGCTCCCATTCCGGATAGTCACCGCGCTGGATCGCATTCCACATGTCGCGCCGGTGAAAGTCCGGATCGGCGCCGTTCAGCTTGAGCGCCTCGTTCCAGACCACGGATTGCAACCCGCCCTTGGGTTTCCAGTGGAATTTGACGAAACTGGATTTGCCGTCCGCGTTGACCAGCCGGAACGTATGGACCCCGAAACCCTCCATGAACCGCAGGGACCTGGGGATCGTCCGGTCGGACATGATCCAAAGGGCCATGTTGACGGCCTCGGGCGTCAGGGAAATGAAATCCCAGAAATTGTCATGCGCGGTCTGCGCCTGGGGAAAGCCTCTGTCGGGCTCCTGCTTGGCGGAATGAATGAGATCGGGAAACTTGATTGCGTCCTGGATGAAGAACACCGGAATATTGTTGCCGACGAGATCCCAGTTGCCTTCGCTGGTGTAGAACTTCACTGCGAAACCGCGCACGTCGCGCGCCAGATCGGCGGAGCCCTTGTTGCCCGCGACCGTCGAGAACCGGGCGAACACATCCGTCATTTCGCCTTTTCTGAACACCGCCGCGCAGGTCAGGTCCGAAATGTCGTCGGTCGCCTCGAAAAATCCGTGGGCGCCGAAACCGCGCGCGTGGACGACACGTTCGGGAATGCGTTCGTGATCAAAGTGGAAGATCTTCTCCCGGAAGTGCTGGTCCTCAAGGAGCGTCGGCCCGCGCTGTCCGGCCCGCAGCGAGTTCTGGTCATCGGCCACCGGCGTTCCAAGCGCCGTCGTCAGGGTCGGGATGTCACCGCCGGCGACCTGGTGAACCTCGCCGCCCTGTCCGCGATAGGCCGGCCGGCCGCCGATTTCTTCCGTTTTTGTTTTCCGATCCGTGTTCCTGGCCATGGTGTCCTCGCTCTCGTCCTGGAAACAGCCGGCAACCGACCGGCATCTAGGACAAAAACTCTGCGGTTCGGATTTGGTTCCCGGTTCGCGAAGAGAACACGGCGGCAAAACCGGGAATTCGGGGCGAAAAAAGCATCCTGGCGGTCACGCGCGGCGAGACCCGGGAACGCCCCTGCGCCGGGCAGTTCCGGACGCGGCTCTGATGAACACCCGGCACCATCGCTTCAGACGCCCGCCACAGGAGTCTCGGCGCCGTCCGGATCAGAACTGCCGGTGCCCCCGGGCATGGCGAGACGCAATCTCGGCCACCATTGCGGCCGGTTCCGCCGGATCCAGTCCCCCATCTTCTCGCACAGGCGCACATTCATCATCCAGGCTTCGGTCGGGCTGTCGGCGGTGGCGTAGAACATGATATTCTGCGTCGACTGGCCGTATTCCTCGACCGTGACGAGACGGAACTCGTCCGCCATGAGGTGCTTCTCCTCCTTCACGATGTCCTCGAAGACCTCGCGCAGGGTTTGCGGGTCCGCCGAAAGGTCCAGTTCCATCGTGAAGCTGCGCGTGGTCTTCGCGTCCGTCATCGTCCAGTTTTCGAACGGCTGCGAAATGAAATACTTGACCGGCACGACCAGACGCCGGCTGTCCCAGGCCCGCAGCGTGATGAAGGTGTAGTAGATCGCCTCGACGTAGCACCATTTGCCCTCGTATAGGACCGCGTCGCCGATCCGGATCGGCTTGGCAATGGCGATCTGCAGGCTGGCGAGCAGATTGCCGAGCACCGTCTGTCCCGCAATCCCGAGGATCACCGTGGCGACACCCGCCGAGGCCAGCAGCGACATGCCGAGGCTGTCGAACAGGTTGAGCTGCATCAGGAAGACGATCAGGGTAATCCCCACCGCCACCAGCAGAACGTAACGCCGGGCCGCATAGATGTTGGTATAAAGGTGGCGCCGGTCGGAATCGCCTTCGGTGTCCAGGTCGCCGACATACCGGTCCGTCACCAGGTCCAGACTGGTATCAATGGTCCGCAGGATCGCCAGGGTCAGGCAGAAGATCAGCGCCACCAGCAAGACCGGCGTCAGCACGGCGTTGACCGGGCCGGAAAAGCTCAGGAAGGCATCCAGCAGTTCCTGCAGCACGAAGGCTGCCAGGGCAATGGCCAGCGGCGTCCGGATCCGGTGCGAGGCCCGCCTGATGAAGTTGACCGGCAGACGGCTCGTGCTCCAGCCGATAATCATGCGCAGCGCCCATGCCAGCAGGGCGAACAGCACCGTGAGGACCGGCAACCCGATGAGTTCCCAAAGACGGACAGGTCCGGCCACTTCCACCATCAGGGGCTCTGGAATATGTTCCACAAGCCAGCCGGGACCGTAGAGCGCATTCAGCCTTGGAATATTGGCGACGGTTTGCGGCGAAAACAGCCAGGCGGCGTCCGCGTCCTCACCCTGATCCTCGCCAACGGGTTTGTACCGTGAAATGCTGATGGTCAGTGGACGCCCCGCCGCGCTGAGTTCCGCGATTTTCAGGGTCCGGCGCGGCTTGCCCGCGAAGGGATGGTTGGACGCCAGGTCCACATTCATGCCGTCCGGCCGGTCCGGCAGGCCGGCCCAGTCGATCACCACCCGTCGGTGCAGAATGCCTGCCAGCATGCGCGCCAGCCGCGCGCCTTGCAGGCCATCGCCGACGTCCTCCAGCTCACTGAGATTGAGACAGGTTGCGGCCTTGTCGAACCGGCGGGCCTCGCTCAGTCGCAGAAAGGTCGACATCAGACCGCGTGGCGTCCTGCGGTCCGCCGGCATGTCAACGCTGCAATCGCCCGCCTCCGGAATATCGGCCTCGTACCAGATGTCCGCGGTGTCGGCCTGGGCCCTGGCCTCCGGCGGACCGGTCATCAGGAAGACAGCGACAACGCCCAGCCAGACCAGGCAAGCGCATCGCACGGCCTGCGCCACCCCGCCAAACCCGGTCTTGCCGATGGCCCTGAAAGCTGTGACATGCCTGTCGGTCATGGATGCGGTCACCTCTGACGGGATCGCTCAGCCGCTGACGGCATAATCGATCGGCTTGTATCTGAAATTGTTCGACTGGCCGGCGGAGCAGGCGGTCATCCCGATGATCAGATCCATTTCCGCCCGGAAAACGATTTTCTGGCCCGCCCTGCTCTTCGGCGCGAGCACCTTGATCTCGCCTGTCTGCGCGTCGACGGATACATGCATGAACACGTTGAACGCGATCGGGATCGAGTCGGCCGGAATGCCATGAGGCGCCAGCACCTTTTCCAGGTTGCCCTGGCAGCCGTGGTGCGGGCTCTTGTCGCCATAGATGATCCGGAAGGTGTCGCGCGAACAGGGCGTCAGGGTAAAATCGTGGCGCCCGACCTCATCCTCCACGATCGTGAGCATCGGCGTCGACCGGTTGGAATAGAGCACGTCGCCCGTGGTCAGGAACAGACGGCTGGCGTAGTCGATCGAGCGCCCCGAGGAAATATGCTCCACCGTCTCGGCGGCATTGTAGGCAACCAGATCCGAGACCTGCTCTCCTTCCGGGTCAACAACCGTCAGCAACTGTCCCTTTTTGAGCCTGAACGCGGTTCCCTCGCGCGGTGGAATGCGATGATACATGTCAGGCGATTTCCTTCATCTCGAACGGGCATTTCCAGTCCTTTCCGACCTGGCGGCCGCTGTACTGGCGCGCTTCAGAGCCATCGCCATAATCCGAAAGCATCGGATTGACGGCACCGGCAAGCTCCGCGTCGCGCTCGCGAATGATGGTCTTCATCTTGTCGAAACGGCCATCTTCCCGCATCTTCTCGAACTGCGCGTGCGAGTTGAACACAAGGGCCGGCTTGGAAAACCGGCGCGCAGGCCGCGACGCGTTCGGATGGAGACCGATGACGAAAAACGGTTCGCCGCCGACGCTGAGGGAAAAATGCGGCGAGGCGGGATCCGGGTCGACATCCGAGCTCCAGGCGGCCCCTGCGACCACATCCAGGTTGTGGAGACACTGCAGTCGGTTCCAGAGCACCTTTTCGAAGCCTTCCTCGTCGAGGTCGCCCGGCCCGTCGAAGATCACCACGAACGATCTGACCACGGGACTGTCCATGTCCAGGCTTTCGCTGAACGCCCGCAAGGCTTGATGGATATCGACGTCCTTGACGGGGGTATCGATCTTGCCCGCCTTGAACACCGTAAGAGCGTCCCGCGCCAGTGCCGACTTCGCGCCCACACAGGGGAATTCCGCGCTCTTGATAAACTCCTGAAACGATCGGCAATCATCATCGTCCGACATGCTGTTCTCTCCTGCGCTCCTGTTGGCAGCTCAAGTGTTAAACGCCGCGTCCCGCCTTCCGGTTCCTGCGATGGTGGCGGAGGGGCGCCATCTGCGCTCCGAAACACGCGATGAGAGCGTGTCTCTCCACAGTGCCGGAGGATTGTTGGTTTGACAGGGTGAAACGCTGGTGCTAGCGCTAGCCAAAGCGCTTTGAAAAATCATCAGGCGCGCATCAAATCATCTTTGGCCGATGCCATGAGAACGGGAGAAACCGCAATGCCGGTCAAAGCAGTCGTCTGGGGCGAGAATGTCCACGAACACCAAAGTAGCATTGTTGCGGCGACCTATCCGGACGGCATGCACACCTGCATCGCCGACGCGTTGAACTCCGATCCGCGGATCAGTGCCACCACCGCGACCCTTCAGGAGCCCGAGCATGGCCTGACGGAAGCAAGGCTCGCCGACACGGACGTGCTGTTGTGGTGGGGCCACGCCGCTCATGGCGAGGTGTCCGACACCGTGGTTGAGCGGGTCTGCGACGCGGTCTGGTCCGGCATGGGCATGATCTTTCTGCATTCGGCCCATTTTTCCAAGCCGTTCAAGCGTCTGATGGGAAGCCCGTGCAATCTCACGTGGCGCGAGGCGGGCGAGCGCGAACGGCTGTGGGTGACCAGCCGCAACCACCCGATCACACAGGGTCTGCCAGACAGTTTCGAACTGGACATGGAAGAAATGTACGGCGAACCCTTCGGTGTGCCGGAGCCGCTGGAAACCGTCTTCATCAGCTGGTTTCAGGGCGGAGAGGTTTTCCGGTCCGGCCTGACCTACAAACGCGGCGCCGGCAGCATCTTCTATTTCCGGCCGGGGCACGAGACCTATGCGACCTACCACGACAGCCATGTGCGCACGGTGCTGAAGAACAGTGTCAGATGGGCCTTCAACCCGATGGCCCGGATTGCGGACCCCAATGCCGCTCCGAACGTTCCGACCGCGGACGCACCGGAAAAAATCGAGGACCGCGGACTGAAACTGCACGCGGACGGCGACGACGGCTTCCGCTGACACGCGCCGGCATTCAAAGGAATTGACCCGTGACCAATGCCCGAAAGCCGCTTCGGATCCTGATCCTGGGAACCGGCAACATGGCCCGCAGCCACGCGGCCGCGTTTCGCAAGATCCCCGGGGTCGAGTTGGTCGCCGGCGTCGACCGGCGCGCCGATGTGCTGGAGCGGTTCTGTGCCGGGCACGACATCCCGCACCGCTTCGAATCACTGGAAGAGGCGCTCGCATGGGGCAGCTTCGATGCCGCCTCGAATGTCACGCCCGATGCCGCGCACCATGCGACCACGCTGGCGCTTCTGGAGGCGGGCAAACACGTCCTTTGTGAAAAACCTCTGGCGACCAACGCGGCGGATGCCGGGGAAATGGCCGATCTTGCCGCCCGCAAGAGCCTCGTCGGCATGGTCAACCTGAGCTACCGCGATGTCGCCGTGCTCCAGAAAGCGGCCGAACTGGTCGCCGCTGGCGCCCTTGGCGCCCTGCGCCATTTCGAGGCTTCTTATCTGCAGAGCTGGCTGACCCAGCCGGCCTGGGGCGACTGGCGATCCGAAAGCCAGTGGCTCTGGCGCCTGTCCACGGCCCACGGGTCCAAGGGTGTGCTCGGCGATGTCGGCATTCACATCCTGGATTTCGTCACCTTCGCCGCAGGCAGCCCCGTGAGCGAACTCTCCTGCCGGCTGAAGACGTTCGACAAGTCCGAGGACGGCCGGATCGGCGACTACACCCTCGACGTCAATGACAGCGCCACCCTGGCCGCCGAACTGGACAACGGTGCGCTAGGCACCATCAGCGCCACGCGCTTTGCCTCCGGCCACCTGAACGACCTGCGCCTCAGGCTCTATGGCGACAAGGGCGGGCTGGAGGTCCTTTTCGAAAAGCAGGTGGGAACCTTGCGCATCTGCCGCGGGGCCGATCTAGAAAGCGCCACCTGGACAGATGTCCCCGTCGACCGGGTGCCGACCGTCTATGAAAGGTTCGTGGCAGCCGTGCGCGACGGCGCGCCCGCGGATCCCGACTTCGAGCACGGAGCAAGGCTGCAGGTCGCCCTTGACCTTGCCGAACGTTCGGATGCCGAAGACGGCCGGTTCCTGAAGGTCTGATTTTGCGGCGGATTTCGCAAGGAGCTGCAGCGGGACCGGAAGATCCCGCCGCAGAAGTTTAGGTACTTGAAGCGCTGCAGGGCACGGCCGGCCGCCATTTCAAAGACGCCCCTTCGCCCGCTGCAGCGCCACCATAGGACACAGCACCCTGCCACTTTGTTCAGGTTGCCGGGCACGTTTTCATCAATCTTTAGTCGAACTGCGCACACTCGCCCCGCTGGCCGGCGTCATTCCGCGGCCCGGTCAGACAACGCCGCCATTGGCGCGCAGGATCTGTCCGTTGATCCAGCGGCCGTCGGGACCGGTCAGGAACGCCACCGCCGCGGCGATGTCATCCGGCGTACCCAGGCGGTTGAACGGGTTCATCTGCCGGATTCTGTCGACCACCGCCTCGGGTTTTCCGGCCATGAACAGCCCGGTTTCGACAGGGCCGGGCGCGACACAATTGACGGTAATCCCGCGCGATCCCAGTTCCTTCGCCAGGACGTGGGTCAAAGCTTCAACGGCAGCCTTGGTGGCGGCGTAGACGCCGTAACCCGGCTGATAGAGCCCGACGACACTCGAGGACAGGCTGACGATCGCGCCATTGTCCGCCAAACGGGCGGAGGCCGCGCGCAGACCCCGGAACACCCCGCCGATATTCACGGCACACTGGGCCTCGAAATCCGCATCGGACACGGAGCCGACCGGCCCGTTGTCCATGATGCCGGCATTGTTGACCAGAACATGCACCGGACCGAAGGACACCTCGCCCGCATCAAACAGGTCCGTCAGGCAATGCGGATCCGCGACATCCCCCTTCACGGCGAGCGCTTTGCCGCCGGCGCATTCGATCGACGCGACTACCTCACCGGCGCTGGTGTCGTCGCGGGCATAATTCACCACGACCGCATGGCCATCCCGTGCGAGGCGACGCGCGATCGCCGCGCCGATACCCTTGCTGCCGCCGGTTACAATCGCTGTTCTGAATGTCTGTGCCACTCCGGATCTCCTTGTTGGTGCGCGCCACGCTACCCGAGCACCTCTTCCGAATAATCAGCCTGTAACCGGAAACATAATTCGGCTATCACGAACAGATGATCGATCGTCTGGAAACAATGCGCCTGTTCGTGCGGGTCGTGGAACGCGGCAGCTTCACAAGAGCCGCCGCCGATCTGAACCTGCCGAGATCCACGGCGACCGAAGCCGTCCAGCGCCTGGAGAAAAGCCTGGACACAAGATTGCTGGACCGGACCACGCGGCACGTCGCGCCCACTCCCGACGGGGACGGCTACTACCGGCGCTGCGTGGCCATTCTGGCCGATCTGGAGGAAGCGGAAGGCGCTCTGCGCGGGCATGAACCAACGGGCCTGCTCCGCGTCGACGCGCCGGGGAAGCTGACGCGCACCTTCCTGCTGCCGCATCTGTCCGCGTTCCTGGACCGGCACCCGGGGATCACGCTGCAGCTTGGCCAGACCGAACGGCTGGTGGATCTGGTCCGGGAAGGGGTCGATTGTGTCATCCGCGCCGGGGAGCCTGACGACAGCGGCATGATCATGCGCAGGCTGGCGCGCATTCCGGAAATCACCTGCGCCAGCCCGGACTATCTTGCGCGTCACGGAACCCCTGCGACGGTCGCGGATCTCGGCGGTCATCACATGGTCGGCTTCCTGTCATCGCGCACCGGCACCGCCCTGCCGCTGGAATTTCAGGTCGGCGACCGCCTGCAAGACGTGCTGCTGCCCGCGAAGGTGACGGCCAATGACGCCGACACCGTGCACCATCTGGCCCGGGACGGCTTCGGACTGGTTCAGGCCCCAAGATACCGCTTTCGGCAGGACCTGGCGGCCGGGCGTCTTGTGGAAGTTCTTCCCGAGACCCCGCCGCCGCCGTTGGCGCTTGCCGCGTTCTATCCCCAGAACCGTCAGCTTTCGCCGCGTGTCAGGGTGTTTCTGGAGTGGGCCTCCGGAATCTTCAAGGCTGCGGAGATGTGAAAACTCCGGCACCGGCACTTGAAGGAAAGTGATCAGATCGCACCGCAAAAAACAAAAGCCGCGGAAAACCGCGGCTTTTGTTTGAAATTTGGAGCGGGCGATGGGATTCGAACCCACGACCCCAACCTTGGCAAGGTTGTGCTCTACCCCTGAGCTACGCCCGCATAGCGACCTTGTCCGCGGCGGCTCCGCCCCGGCTTTGGTGGCGCAGTATATGAACCATGCCGAGACGGATTGCAACACCGAACTTGAAGAAATTTTTTTAGCTGTCTCTCTGTGGACCTCGCCCGCCGGATGCGGCGAAAAACCGCTTGTTTCCGCCGCTTTATCTCCGTGATTTGCCCTTGTCGCACGCCTGCAATTCGCGCTATTGAGCCCGGCAGAGGAAATTTTTCGGGAAAAACCATGCCGGCGGCACGCGACGACCTTTTGGCCTTTCTGAGCGAACACCGGATCAAGGTCACGACCGTCGACCACGACCCTGTGTTCACGGTCGCCGAATCCGGCGATCTCCATGACCGGATTCCGGGCGGGCACACCAAGAACCTGTTCCTGAAGGACAAGAAGGGGCGCCTGTTCCTGGTCGTCGCCCTGCATGACGCCGAGATCGACCTGAAGAAGATCCATCAGATCATCGGCGCGCAGGGGCGGGTGTCCTTCGGCAATGCGGATCTGCTGCTGGAGGTGCTCGGGGTCGAGCCCGGTTCGGTAACGCCGTTTTCGCTGATCAACGACCGGGAGGCTCACCGGGTCACGCCGGTCTTCGACGCGGCGATGATGGCGCATGCCAGGCTGAATTATCACCCCCTGAAAAACGACGCCACGACCACGATTTCAGCCGATGATCTGCTCACCTTCACCAGAGCCTGCGGCCACGAGGTTCAGGTTCTGGCCGTGAGTGAACAGGCAAAGGCATCCGCACCGTCGCAGCCGGGCTGAAGGCGGGCCGGACATTTGTAATTCCGGTGCGTTGGCGCCATGTTAGAAAACAACACGACCCGTTGAGGGTTTCAACTTTACAAGCCGCCGAGAGCATCAGCCGGCGGCAAAAATCGAGGCGGGCACATGAGCAACGGCAACTACAGCATCGGCGGCCAGGTCGGTGGCGGCTTCGGCACAAGCATGGGCGGAGGCTATGGCGGCCAGGGGACGGGCGGCCAGGGTGCAGGTGGTCAGGGGGCAGGCGGTCAGGGCGGCGGCGGCCAGGGTGGCGGCGGCCTGGGTGGCGGCAGCTCTCCGGACGCGGCACTGGTTTTTGACGTCACCACGCCAACCTTCATGAGCGATGTCATCGAGGCGTCCCGGCAGCAGACGGTTCTCGTGGATTTCTGGGCGCCCTGGTGCGGACCGTGTAAGCAGTTGACACCGATCATCGAGGCGGTCGTCAAGGCCGCGGGCGGCGCCGTGAAACTTGCCAAGATGAATATCGAGGATCATCCCGAAGTCGCCGGCCAGATGGGCATTCAATCCATCCCCGCCGTGGTCGCCTTCAAGGATGGTCAGCCGGTCGACGCTTTCATGGGCGCCCAGTCCGAGAGCGAGGTCCGGGCCTTCATCGAGAAAGTCGCCGGTCCGGCACCGGTCAGCCAGACGGACGCCCTGCTGGGGCAGGCCGAAGAACAGCTTTCGGCCGGGGACTTCGGCCAGGCCGCCCAGCTCTATGGCGCCGTCATGCAGATGGAGCCGGACAACGTGACGGCGATCGCCGGCCTTGCCCAGTGTTACCTGGGGGCCGATGAGCCGGAGCGCGCGCGCCAGGCACTGGACCTCGTTCCGGAGGAAAAACGCTCCGAAGAGGCCTATACAGCGGCGAACGCGGCCGTCGACCTGGCCGAGCAGGCTGCCGCGCTCGGCGATCTGGCGGAATTCCAGGACCGGATCGCCAAGGACCCTCTTGACCTGCAGGCCCGGTTCGATCTCGCCCTCGGCCTCAACGGCAAGGGCGACAAGACCGGCGCCGTCGACCAGCTCATCGAGATCGTCCGCCGCGACCGCGACTGGAACGAGGACGGTGCCCGCAAGCAGCTGCTTCAGTTCTTCGAGGCCTGGGGCTTCAAGGACCCGGCCAGCGCCTATGGCCGCCGCAAGCTTTCCGCCGTCCTGTTTTCTTGACGATCGGAAGCCGTGACACACATTAAGGGCGAGATGAACGCGGACCGGGTCAAGGGCTCCCGAACGAGCCGGTGACGTGATGCGGTCGATGGCGCGAGAGGCCATCGGCCGCGCTCCGCAGCCTTGCCCCATGCATCGCATCGCGCAGCATGACGCCGGCAGGCATGCCGCGATAACGACAACAATGAAGGCGCTGAAATGCAGGCCGGAAATGCCATTTACGAGACCATCGCGGATCTGCCGCCAATCCTGTCCGTGTTCCCGTTGCCGGGGGCCCTTCTTCTTCCCAGAACCCAGTTGCCGCTGAACATTTTCGAGCAGCGCTACATCGACATGGTGGACGCGGCACTTGCCGGCAACCGGCTCATCGGCATGGTTCAACCCCTTTCCGGCCAGGCCGGCGACGACGACACGCCGCAACTGGCCAGTGTCGGCTGCGTCGGCCGGCTGACCAGTTTTCAGGAAACCGGAGACGGCCGCTACCTGATCACGTTGCAGGGCATCACAAGGTTCGGCGTCGGCGCCGAAGTCCGGCGCTTCTCGAATTTTCGACAGGTCGAATGCGACTTCGCCGCCTTCGCCCACGATCTGAAATGCGGCGAGGGTGAACACGACGTCGACCGCAACGGCCTGTTGAAGACCCTGCGGGATTATCTCGACGCCAACGATCTGGAAGCAGACTGGCAGAGTGTGTCGGAAGCCGAGACAGAGGTCCTTGTCAACGCCCTGTGCATGATGTGCCCTTACGGACCTGAGGAAAAGCAGGCCCTTCTGGAGGCGCGCGACCTGAAGACACGGGCCGAAACGCTGATCGCGATTACCGAGATGGATCTCGCCAGATCCCAGAATGACGGCGGCACGACCCTGCAGTGACACCGCAATTTGGCCCTTGCCGCTTCAACCCGAAAGACCGAGCCGATGCCAGAAACGACGCCTGATCCGACAGCCGAATCGACACCCGAATCGACAATCGAGCCGGCCGAACGCCCGGTTGACAGGAAGCTCCTGGAACTTCTCGTCTGTCCCGTGACCAAGACGACGCTGGAATATGACGCAGACGCCAGGGAGCTGATTTCCCGTACCGCGAAGCTCGCCTACCCGATCCGCAACGGCATTCCGATCATGCTGCCGGACGAGGCAAGAGCGCTGGAAGACTAGGTCTTTTTCAGCCCGGGACAGACCGGACCCCAGGGTCCGGTCTGTCCCAAGACTTTCGCTCACATGAAGCGGCTCAAACGCCTTGGCTCAGGCGCGCGATGAAACTCTGCAGGAACCAGATGATCAGCAACAGGATCACCGGAGAGATGTCGACACCGCCCAGATCAGGCAGGAACCGGCGAATCGGACGCAGGGCCGGTTCGGTCAGGTTGTAGAGAACCCGCCCGATCGTGTTGATCACCTGATTGCTCGAATTGACGATGTTGAAAGCAAAGAGCCACGAGAAGATCGCGCTTGCGATGATCACGAGGGAATAGAGGTAGAGGGCCATGCCCACCACATCCAGAAACGAACCGACTAAAGCGTTCATGTGCCGTCCTACTACGTAGCTGCGAATTTCCCACTCATGTAGCTTCCCGGCAGCAACCCTGCAAGTCGGCAGCCGTTATAAGCCGAATTTCTTCGCCCACCGCCGTACCTGGGCCCTTCCCGGGCCGGCCCCGGGCCGGTCCAGATGCTAAAATACAACAGTCCCGGAAAAGCTTGATTTCGTAGGGATTAAGTAAACTGGCTCGTGCTATCTTGCCGCCAATGGATCTCCTTCTGGATGGGTTTGCATGTTGAAGTTAATGACGCGCGCTGCGCTCGCACTTGCCCTGGGCAGCTTGTCCGGCACGGCTCTGGCCCCCGGCTCGGCTCTGGCCCAAAGCGGGGACCTGTCCAGCAAGGACGCCAACCGCCAGTTTGTTGTCGATCTGGGCATCGGCGCCATGGTCAAGCCCCGCTACGAGGCCTCCGACAGCTACCTGGTCTATCCGTTTCCGATCATTTCAATCGGCCGCTTTTACCTGCCCGGCCTGGGTCAGGTCATTGACGGTCGCCGCAAGAGCGGCGTGTTCTTCTATCCTGCCTTCAACTTTGTCGGTGAGCGCAAAGCCAGCGACAGCGCGGACCTGTCCGGCACCAGGACGGTCGACTGGGCGTTGGAACTCGGCCTCGGCGGCGGCTTCCGCACCGAACATTTCCGCGCCTTTGCCGAATTGCGTCAGGGCATCAATGGCCACACCGGCCAGGTCGGCCAGCTTGGCATCGACGGCATCGTCTATCCGGCGGAAAAATGGGAAGTCAGCTTCGGTCCGCGCGCGGACTTCGCGAGCGGCGACTACATGGACACCTATTTCGGCGTGACGGCCTCGGAAGCCGCCAATAGCGGCGGCCGGTTGACCCGCTACAATGCGAGCGGCGGGTTCAAGAGCGTCGGCCTGTCCACCCGTGCCAGCTACGACTACAATGACGACGTCCGGCTGCACATTCAGGGCGGATACGACCGGCTCATCGGCGATGCCGCCGACAGCCCGATTGCGGAAAACGGCAGCAAGGACCAGTTCAGTGTCGGTCTCGGCGTTTCCTACCGGTTCGCGTTCGACCTGTTCAACTGACCGGGCACGTCCGCGGGGTCTTCAGGCGGACCCAGGCCCGGCGCCGGAAACGGAAAAGCACCCGCCAGTTTCAAAAGGAGGCCCACGGCCTCCTTTTTTGATGCCGAGGCCAGCGAACCAACCCTCTGGCTTTCAGTAGGTACACTCGATCAACTCGATGCCGCGCGGCAGCTTGGTGGTCTCGTCGCCGCAGGCGCCCAGGATCCGGCTGGGATCAAGATTGTAGGCGCCGGTCAGATCCGCGCCGACCAGGCGGGTCCGACGCAGCAGCGCGCCGTTGAAATCGACCTTTGTCAGGTTGGCACCGGTCAGATCGGAGCTGACCAGACGAACGCCCGACATGTCCGCGCCGGAAAAATCCGCGTTATGCGCCTTGATCCGGTCGAGCTTGGCCTGGCGCAGCCGCGCTCCCTGAAAGTTCGCTCCGCTCAGATCGACCCGCTCCAGATTGGCACTGTCCATCTTGGCGTTCTTGAAGGAGGTCTCCGTGGCCACCGAGCGCATCAGGAAGACATTGCGTAAATCAGCCCTGTCGAAGATCGCGCCGGTGACGATGCTGGCGTTCAGGTCCGCGTCCCGAAGGTCGGCGCTCAGGAAATTGGCATTTGAAAGAGTGGCCTTTTCCAGGTCGACCGAACGCATGCTTGCATCGGTAAAATCGCTGCCAGAAAAATTCGCGCGCTCCGCTTCCGCCCGGCGGAAATCCGCCCCCTTGAAGTTGGCGTTCGTGAGGATCACTTCCTTCAGGTCGGTTTCACGCAGATTGGCGCGATGGAAATTGGCATCCTCCACCTTGAGAAACCGCAATTCCGCGAGACGCAGGTCACAGTCGGGACAGCCGCCCTGCTGCTTGATCTCCGCCATCCGCACCGCGTCGCTGCCGGCTTGCGCCGCGCCCGCGGCGACGAGCATCACCATCGCTCCGAAACAGCCCGCCAGCACCCGGATCACACTGTCGCTCATCACTTGTCCTTTTGCCTGTCTTGCCAAGACATAGGTCGCCAAAACGGCAGTTTAAGGACCTGAACCTGACAGAAAACTGAAAAAGCACAAATGAAATGGAAAAAGAAGCGCCCCGGCCCGGGAATGAGGAGGGGGGAGGAGGGAGGGAAGAAGCGGGCGGGGTCGCAAGTGCCCGCTTCTTCCATCCACTTCAGTCGCTGACGACGCACTACCTGACAATCAGCGTGCCGATAACACCGCAAAAGCCTTGCCAAACAGTTTTCAGGAGAACCACCGCCATATCTGGGCGCATGGCCGCATGCGCACACAAGATACTGATCGCGTTAAGACTTTCTTGCAGTGTCCTGCATTGCAATTTGCAAAGCCGCTTGCAAACACGGCTAACAAGACCTTAACGGAACCGGACCAACCAGGCCGTGCGCGCGTCTTGTCAGGTGATTTCGTCGCGGATCTGAAGAGTCGACCGGTTGCCGACGTTGTCATAGTGGCGGGCAAGCCAGTCCTTCGCGGTCTGGCGGCCGATATCCCGCAGGTTGGTGAGAAAGGCCCACTCCGCATTCAGTTTCGACGACGCCTGCAAGGGTTTCAGTTCGCCCGCGGAGATCCGGTGCATGTGCACCTTCATGTAGTCGTCGCCCGACAATTTGCCGTCCTCGATCAGGCGGGTCACGAATTCGATCGCGCGCAGCTCGCGCAGCAGCGTGGAATTGAAGGTGATTTCATTGACCCGGTTGAGGATTTCCCGCGCGGTTTTGGGCACCTCCCGGCGCTCGATCGGATTGATCTGGATCAGCACCACATCCGGAGTATCGGTTTCGTAAAACAGCGGGTAGAGCGGCGGATTGCCCATGTACCCGCCGTCCCAGTAGGGTTCTCCGTCGATTTCGACCGCCTGGAACAGCTGCGGCAGACAGGCCGACGCCATGACCGCGTCGAGCGAGACCTCTTTCTCCCTGAACACGCGAATCTTGCCCGTGTAGACATTGGTCGCCGCGATGAAAAGCTTCACGCCTGAACAGCGATGCACCAGGTCGAAATCGACGAGCCCATCGAGTATATCCCGCAACGGGTTCACATTGAGCGGATTGAACTCGTAGGGCGACGCGAACCGGGACACGACGTCGAAAAACAGATAGCTCGGCGAATGGTCGAGGCTCCACTGGCCCAGAATCATGTCGAGCGGCGTGCGCTGGATCGGACTGAGCTGCGCCTGCCGGCTGACCTCGCGCCAGAAGGCTTCAAGCTGCGCACGCGCGCCGTCTTCACCGCCCGCCTCCATGCCGCTGGCCAGCACCACCGCGTTCATGGCGCCCGCGGACGTGCCGGAAATGGCATCGATGGAAAACCGGCTGTCTTCCAGAAACCAATCCAGAACGCCCCAGGTGAAGGCGCCGTGTGCGCCTCCGCCCTGAAGAGCAAGATTTATTTTTTTCGGTGCGGTCATGACGGGCCTCCCTGCATTTGATCTTGCGGCGTGTGATCTTCAGGCGGACCCCAGCCGCTCAGTGTGCGGTCCAGCCACCGTCGATCGGCAGGATGGATCCGGTGATGGAGGCCGCCGTGTCGGAGCACAGGAACACCGCATAGCCGGCGACCTGCTCGATGGTGACGAACTGCTTGGTCGGCTGCGCCGCCAGCATGACATCGTTCTTGACCTGCTCCTCGGTCATGCCGCGCGCCTTCATCGTGTCGGGAATCTGCGCTTCCACCAGCGGCGTCCAGACATAACCCGGACAGATGGCATTGACGGTGATGCCTTGCTGGGCAACTTCCAGCGCAACGGTCTTGGTCAATCCGGCGATGCCGTGTTTCGCGGCGACATAAGCGGACTTGAAGGGAGACGCGATCAGGGCATGAGCGGAAGCGGTGTTGATGATCCGGCCCCAGCCCTTTTTCTTCATGCCCGGCAGGACCGCGCGGGTGCTGTGGAAAGCGGAGGTGAGATTGATCGCGATGATCGCGTCCCATTTTTCGACCGGAAATTCATCGACCGGAGAGACGAACTGGATGCCCGCGTTGTTCACCAGGATGTCGACCGCCCCGAATTCCTTTTCCGCATCCGCGATCATTCCCGCGATCTCATCCCCATGCAGCATGTTGGCGGGCGAATAGAGGCAGCGCACACCGAAGTCGCTTTCGATCGCGGCCCGGGTCGCCTCGATTTCCGAAGCATCACCCAGACCGTTGATCACGACATTGGCGCCCTTCTCGGCAAAGGCGCGGGCACACCCCAGTCCTATGCCGGATGTCGACCCGGTCACGACGGCGGTTTTGTTGGCAAGCATTCACGGTCTCCCAAAAACGGAATTCTTCTCGGCCGCAACAATCGGCCAGTTGTCGCCGCACTGCAACATCGGAATGGCGAAAAGTGATCGGGGCAAGGGCCGGAAGGATCGCCACCAGGTGCCGTTACACTCGGAAAATCGCGGGGTGCGACGGCCGGTCAGCGCCGTTTCATGCGGTGGACACCGTCCAGGGCCTTGCGCGCTTTCGCCCGCGCCTCCGTCCGCCTTGAATCGACCTTGGCAAGGTCTTCACGTCTCAGGCCCAGCCGGTCCGCGTAACGCTCGCGGACGAGCCCGTAAAAGGTCGCGTGCAGGCTGGCGAACACCCAGACCAGAATCAGCATCGTGCCCATCGGAAAAATCGCGGACCGGACCTGCGGCCAGGTTGCACTGGCCGGCAGCAGCCCGTCGCCGACGCCGAGCGCCAGCGCCCACATGCCGACAAGAAACGCGGCAAGCAGGCTCATCACCAGCGCGGCGAAGGCCATAGCCCAGCCGAGACCGGAGGTCGCGCGCCAGCTTTCCTTCAGCGTCAACGGATCGTCGACGGCCGCCGCCGGCAGCACGACAGAGAATTTCTGAACCACCATCAGGGCAATGAAGGGCGCCAGAACCAGCAGCAGCAGACCGACCCCTGCCGTGAGCGCCGCGATGATCCCGGCAATGATGAAAAGCGGGACCAGCGACACCATGCCGATCAGGCTGAGCACGATCTGGTTGACGATCACCCGAACCGTTCGCCCGCCGAAGGCAACCGGAAAGTCACGCGCCCCGATCAGGATCCGGCGCACATAGGCAATGGCGATGGAGAAACCGACCAGAAGGTTGGCAAGTCCGGCCAGCGCCCTGAGCGCGCCCTCATCGGCGGCGGCAACCGGCTCGGTCATGTAGGATACGGTCTTGAAGCCGCTTTCCGGCATCAGCGAGGTGCCGATGGCGAAATTCAGCGCGAGCAGCAGCAGGATATAAGCCCAGCCGGTCCGCAGCAGCGTACCGATATTGTGCTGCGCCAGTGAAAGCGACCGTTCCAGAACGGTGATGAACATGGCCTGCCCCGGTTTTCAACTGTCAGTTTTCAGCTGTCAGTTTTCAGGTGTCGGTTTCCAACTGCCGGCAGGATACCGATTTTGGGCGGGCATGCCAGCACGGCCTGCAATCGGACTGCGGCTGGCGGAGCGGGACTGTGGCTCGGCGTTTCCGGCGTGCGCAGCTACAGCCGAAGCCCCGTTCGGGACTGTCACGACGGCGTTTCGCCGGGACGCTCCATGGCGATCCGGTAACCGGCCGTGATCACCGACAGGCCCAGCACGGTCACCAGGATCTGCAGGAGGACATGCAGGATCATGACCTGGATCTGGACAACCATCAGCGGCAACCCCGCCACCGCCAGCGACAACACGTATTCAATCGCCAGACCCGCGAGCGAAAACGGCAATGACAGCAGGATCACCGCCCAGAGCATGCGCCAGCCGAGGCCGGCACCCAACCGGTGCGCTTCCCTGAAATCGATCGGCCGTTCGACGGCCGCCGCCGGCAGAACCAGGTTCAGGCGCATCAGGTGGGGCAGAACCAGAAACAGGACAACCGGGACGATCAGAAGCATGGACAGGGTGTCCGGCAGAAAGACCCCCAGCACCATCAGGAGGAGGAGCACCGGCACCAGCGCGGCCGCGCCGATCAGAATCAGCAGGATCATGGTCCACAGGAAGCGCATCTCCAGCGCGCCGACCCGCGCGAAAATGGCAGGAGCCTGTTCACCCAGCAGCGCGAACCGGTGCCACGCCACCGCGATCGAGGTGGCAGCAAGAATGGCGACCACGAAATTGACCATGACCAGCAGCACGGTGACCGCCGAAGGCTCTTCCGCGTTCCCGGCACTTGCCGTGCCCGTGTCGCCGACACTCCCGAAAATGACCAGGGAAAGAAGCAATTGGATGGCAAACCAGGTGCCGCAGACCTTGAACACCATTTCCATATTCCGGAAGACGAGCGAAACCGAATCCGCCAGCAAACGCTTGAACATATTGTGCCCCCTGAAATTCCCGCAAAGGCCGACCCGGCGGCTGCGCTGCAACTACCTAGCCGCTTGCGGCCATCAGCGCAAACTTCGCCGCGCACGGGGTGAAAAACAGCCCGGGCGCCGCAGCGCCATTGCTCTTTTTTGCCGCAGCGCATAATCATGCGCTGGAAATCCGGCCCCGGATCGCACATCTAGGGGGTGGTCTCCCAACGTCCCGAGTTCTTTTGGTGCCCGTCATGATCGATGATTTCGCAAAATCCCTGCCGCGCCGCGCATCCGTCGGTGTCATGGTCGGCAACGTGATGGTCGGCGGCGAAGCACCGGTCGTGGTTCAGTCCATGACCAACACGGACACGGCCGATGCGGACGCAACCGTCGCCCAGGTCGCTGCGCTGGCGCGCGCGGGTTCGGAAATCGTGCGCATCACCGTCGACCGGGCCGAAGCCGCCGCTCAGGTCGCCCGCATCAAGGAACGGCTGGAGCGCATTGGCGTGAACGTGCCGCTGGTCGGCGATTTCCACTATATCGGCCACAAGCTTCTGACCGACTATCCAGACTGCGCGGCAGCCCTCGACAAGTACCGCATCAATCCGGGGAATGTCGGCTTCAAGGCCAAGCGCGACACCCAGTTTTCGCAGATCATCGAAATTGCGATGAAACACGACAAACCGGTCAGGATCGGCGTCAACTGGGGTTCGCTCGACCAGGAACTGCTGACCAGGCTGATGGACGAAAACGCGGCAAGCACCACACCGGTTTCCGCGGCCGCCGTCATGCGGGAGGCCATCATCCAGTCCGGACTGCTGTCCGCGGAACGCGCGGAAAAGCTCGGCATGGGCCGGGACAAGATCATCCTGTCGGCCAAGGTCAGCCAGGTGCAGGACCTGATCGCCGTTTATGCCGATCTCGCCCGCCGCTGCGACTACGCGCTGCATCTGGGCCTGACGGAAGCCGGCATGGGCACCAAGGGCATCGTGTCCTCCGCCGCCTCCATGGGGATCCTGCTGCAGCAGGGCATCGGCGACACCATCCGCGTGTCGCTGACCCCGGAGCCGGGTGGCGACCGCACCCGCGAGGTCCAGGTCGCACAGGAACTCCTCCAGGTGATGGGCTTTCGCGCCTTCGTGCCGATTGTCGCGGCCTGCCCGGGCTGCGGCCGCACCACCTCCACCACCTTTCAGGAACTCGCCCAGGACATTCAGAACCACATCCGCGTGTCCATGCCCGCATGGCGCGAACAGTATCCGGGCGTGGAAAACCTGAATGTCGCGGTGATGGGCTGCATCGTCAACGGGCCGGGTGAATCCAAACAGGCCGACATCGGCATCTCGCTGCCGGGCACCGGGGAAACCCCCTCGGCACCGGTCTTCGTCGACGGCGAGAAGGTCACGACCCTGCGCGGACAGGATATCGCCGACGAGTTCAAGCAGATGGTTCTGAACTACATTGAAAATCGCTTCGGCGCGGCCAAACCCTCCACTTCCGACGCCGCCTGATCCTTCGGAAAGTTACCAAGATGATGCAGCCGCCGGGTGTTCCCGAGCCACAGAAAAAGCCGATCCTCGTGATCACCTCCCAAGTGGTGCGCGGCGGCATCAGCGGCCGCGGCCTGACTTTCGCGCTGGAACGGCTCGGCCACGATGTCTGGTTTCTGCCGACCATCCTGCTGCCCTGGCATCCGGGTCAGGGCAAGGGCACCCGGATCGTTCCCCCGGCCCCTGATTTCCAGGCCATCACCGAAGAACTCGCCGCCTCGCCGAAGCTGGCCGGCATCGGCGCGGTCATGACCGGCTATCTTGGCGCGGCAGGACAGTCGAAGGCCATCGCTGCGCTGGTGGAGGCGGTCAAGGCCGCGAACCCCGGCGCACCCTATCTCTGTGACCCGGTGATGGGCGACCACCTCGGTGACGACGGCTCCCTCTATGTGCCGGAAGCGACCGCACAGGCGATCCGCGACGATCTGGTTCCCCTGGCCGACATCGTCACCCCCAATGCCTTCGAACTCGGCTGGCTGACCGGCCGCAACGTCGGCAGCGAAACGCAGGCGCTGGCCGCCGCGCGAATCCTGGGCAACGAACGTGTTCTGGTGACCTCTTCCCCGGCGCTGCGCCGCAATGCCATTGCCAACGTTCTGGCCGGCCCGCGCGGTGCCGTCGCCGCCGAACATGCCGCGATTGCCAACCCGCCGCACGGAACGGGGGATCTGATAGCCGGCCTGTTCCTGACCAATCTGATGGCGGGCCTTGGCGACGAGGACGCGCTCAAGCGCGCTTCCGCGTCCGTCTTCGAACTGATCGCGCGCAGCGTCCGCAAGGGCGCGGACGAATTGCTCTTTGCCGAGGAACAGCAATCCGTGGTCAAGGCGATGGCGCTGGTCACGTCGCGCTGGGTGCTGGAATCCACGGCCCGGGCCTGACTGTGCCTGACGGAGGGGACATACTCGTTGCAGGTGTCGACGGCTGCAAGGCCGGCTGGATCGCGGTGCTGCGCAACCTGAACGACCCTGCCGACCTCACGCTTCATCTTTTCCCGGACGTCGCCGGCCTGCTGGCTTTCGAGCCGCAAATCGACATCATCGCCGTGGACATGCCGATCGGTCTGCCCGAGCGCATCGGCCCCACTGGCCGCGGTCCGGAGAAGGCCACCCGCAAACATCTTGGTATGCGGCAATCCTCCGTTTTCGCGGTGCCGTCGCGCGCCGCCGTCCACGAAGAAGACTATTTGCAGGCCTGCGCCACCGCGCTGAAGACCTCGGAACCGCCGAAAAAAGTCTCCAAACAGTGCTTTTATCTGTTCCCGAAGATCCGGGAGATCGACGCGCTGATGACACCGGAGCTTGAAGCCCGCGTGTTCGAGGTTCACCCGGAACTCGCCTTCTGGCGCCTCAATGGCGAACGGGAAATGAGCCTGCCCAAGAAGATCAAGAGCCGCGCCAACCCGGAAGGGCTGAACCAGCGCCGCGATCTGCTTGTGGCAAAAGGCCTCTCGAAAACATTCCTGGATCAGCCTCCGCCGCGCGGCTGCGGCCGCGACGATCTGCTCGATGCGGCGGTCAACAGCCTGATCGCGGAACGGATTTTCCGGGGCCAGGCCGAGGCGTTTCCGAACGGATATCAGCGCGACGAGCGCGGTCTCCGGATGGCCATCTGGGCTTGATTGAACAGGAATTCCTCCCCCTCCCTTCCCTTTTCGCCAGAAGCTGCTAAAAGGCGCGCCGTTCCCACGATGGGAACCACCGGTCGCAGCCCACCCGGTGAAAAGCGTCGCGACGGACGCTTGCAGCGAAAACAAGGGATCACATCGTTGAAAACACTTGTCATCTGTTCCGGCGGAATGGATTCCGTCACCCTTGCGCACAAGATTGCGCAAGAGCACGCGCTCATCGGCCTGATCTCCTTCGACTATGGCCAGCGGCATAAAAAGGAACTGGCCTACGCCAGGGTCTGCGCCGACGAGCTTGGCACCGAACATATCCTGATCGACATGTCCGATATCGGCCGCCGGCTTTCCGGCTCGGCGCTGACCGATGAGCTGGATGTGCCGGACGGGCATTATGCCGAAGACACCATGAAGATCACCGTTGTGCCGAACCGCAACGCGATCATGCTGAGTATTGCCTTCGGCATCGCCAGCGCACGCGGCGCGGACGCGGTGGCAACCGCCGTTCATGGCGGCGACCATTTCATCTATCCCGACTGCCGCCCCGCTTTCACGGAAAGTTTCGAGACCATGCAGCGCCATGCGCTGGAAGGACTTGGGCAAATCAGCCTGTTCACGCCCTATGTGCACAGCTCCAAGGCGGCGATTGCCGCCGAAGGCCTGCGGCTCGGCATCGACTACCGAAACACCTGGTCCTGCTACAAGGGCGGCGAGGTGCATTGCGGGCGCTGCGGCACCTGCGTGGAACGGCGTGAGGCCTTTCACCTGGCCGGCGGCATCGATCCGACGGCGTATGCCGACGCTGAATTCTGGAAGGCGGCCTGCCATGTTTAGGATCACCAAGGAATTCCACTTCTCCGCCAGTCACCAGTTGAAGGGGCTCGGCGAGGATCACCCCTGCGCGCGCCTGCACGGCCACAATTACGTGGTCGAGGTTGAACTGATGTCGGAACAGCTTGATGCCACCGGTTTCGTGCGCGATTACCGCGAGCTTTCCGAGTTCAAGCGCTTCATCGATGACACGCTCGACCACTGGCACCTCAACGACGTGCTCGGCGACGACTGCGTGACTGCCGAGACCATGGCGCGGTTCTTGTATAACTGGTGCCGCCAGCGCTGGCCGGAAACCTCCGCCGTCAGGGTGAAGGAAACCCCGAAGACCTGCGCCGAATACCGGCCCCTTGCAACTCCGGGAGTGCATGCGGCATGACAAGCGACCACATCCGCGTCAACGAGATATTCGGACCGACCATCCAGGGCGAGGGAGCCCTGATCGGTCAGCCGACGGTGTTCGTGCGCACCGGCGGCTGCGATTACCGCTGCACCTGGTGCGACACGCCCCATGCCGTCGACAGCATCTACCGGGATGAATGGTGTCCGATGACGCCGGCAGCGATCCTGATGCAGGTGGAACTCCTCTCCGGCGGCCATCCGCTGACGGTTTCCCTGTCCGGCGGCAACCCGGCCATTCAGCCGCTTGGGCCCCTGATCGAACTCGGCCGCAAGGAAGGCTATCGCTTCGCGCTGGAAACCCAGGGCAGCATCGCCAGGGACTGGTTCGCCGGGCTCAACGTCCTGACCCTCAGCCCCAAGCCGCCCTCAAGCGGCATGGTGACCGACTGGCAGAAGCTTGCCGAATGCGTCGAAGCAGCCGGGCCGGACACGCAAACGGTCCTGAAGGTCGTCATCTTCGATGAAGCCGATTATGCCTTCGCCCGCGACGTTGCCGGCCGGTATCCGGACCTGGGCCTCTACCTGCAGCCGGGCAACCACACGCCGCCCGCGGCCGAAGAACATGTCAGCGCCATCGACATGGCCGGCATCATGGACCGCATGCGCTGGCTGGTCGGCAAGGTTACTGCCGATCAGTGGTATACGGCCACCGTCCTGCCTCAGCTTCACACGCTGATCTGGGGCAACTTGCGGGGAGTCTGAGGGGATTTCACGACACAATCACCCTCATCCTGAGGAGCTGCACCAGCGGCGTTTCGAAGGATGGGCGGCAAACTCGGAACAAGCAGCCCATCCTTTGAGACGGACCCGACTGTCCTCCTCAGGATGAGGTCGTGACAAAAGAGAAATCCATGTCAGACAAAACCATCTACCATAACCTGACCCAGCTTGGCACCGCGACCGCACTGCCTGACGATCCGGACACGGCGGTGCTGGAAAAGGTGCCGAACCCGCAGGCCGGCACGCTTTACATGGTCCGCTTCGCCGCGCCCGAATTCACCTCGCTCTGCCCGATCACCGGCGCGCCGGATTTCGCCCATCTGGTGATCGACTACGTGCCGAAGGACTATCTGGTCGAAAGCAAGTCGCTGAAGCTGTTCCTGGGCTCCTTCCGCAACCACGGCGCCTTTCACGAGGACTGCACGGTCTCCATCGCAAGGCGCCTCACAGACCTGCTTGAGCCCGAATGGCTGAGGATCGGCGGCTACTGGTACCCGCGCGGCGGCATCCCGATAGACGTCTTCTATCAGACCGGCCCGGCCCCTGAAGGCGTCTGGATCCCCGAGCAGGGCGTCGCGCCGTATCGGGGCAGGGGGTGAGGGGCGGGACGGCAAAGCCGGCAAAAGACATCGGTTTCGCTCTTTGAAAGTCGACCGCCCGGAACCATGGCGAAGGGCCGCAAGGAGACACAATGCACCCCTCCTCCCTACGGCCGTCCCCGACTTGATCGGGGATCCGGGTCACGGTGCTGCGGGTACCGTCCGCCGCCAACGCGCAGAGCCGGGCCGCCGGGGACATTCCCAAAGCCCTCCTGCTCTGGAAACGAATGGATCCCCGATCAAGTCGGGGAAGATCACTTCTTGAGAGACTATCCCCTCACTCCGGTGCCGGCAGCGTCATTCCCGGGGCCTTTTCGATGACCTGCGTGGTCGTCATTTCGAAACTCGGCGCCGTGGTGTCGTAGACCGCCTTGACGATGAAGCCGTCCCCGCGCCGGACCCAGTAGGAGTAACGGTTCTCCGTGACCATGCCCTGGCTGACGGTGATATCGGCCGCCACCACATCCACGGTCTCGCCGCCCAGGTCCTCCTCGCCGCAAGCGGCGTTGCGGATGGTTTCGGCGTTGGTCAGCTTGTCGGCACGCGCCTTGTCCGCATTCTGGCCGGTTTCCATCTCGCGCACCTTCTGCCAGGTCTTGCCCTCGTCCCCGGATTGATAAAGCACGTTGTTATAGCCGAGCACCCAGGGACCGGCCGGGGAAGTCGGCACGGTCATGTAATGGTCCTGGCTGACATGATGGAATTCGTTGGTCGAGGGCGGCGCCCCCTTGAAGGCGGTCGTGGCGATCGTTTTGGTCGGCATGCCCTGGTCGAGCTGCAGGTAAAGTTCAGTGAAGCGGTCGACACACTGATCGGCAAGTGCCGCCTGAACTGTGACGGTGAGCAGGACGAGTGTCATCAATATCGCTCTCATCAAATCCACGCATGGCAGTAACAATCATCTGAGCGCAAAGATGGAACACCGTTTTTCGCTGCAATGCAATCCGCCATACAAGAGCTTCGCGCGTAACTGGACGTTTCTTCGGTCGTTCCGGACAAGTGCAGCAAGGCTGCGGGCCGGTCCGGCATCCAGCGTGTCAGCGCGAGCGCAGGATCTCCTATGCTCTTTGAAAAGGTCGCGCCAATGCGCGACCGCTGCGCCGCGTTCCGGATTACGTGATTGCGCTTGCCCGCCTCGCAGTCCGAAAAGACGATGAATTGGAGTTTAAGACTGTCCCACTCTTGTTACAGTGGTAGATTGTTTTTCAACTTAAAAGGCTCGCTAAACTGCGATTTTATCCAACCAAGCTCTATCGAGCCAACAAGTTAAAAAATGACCCCATCATGTCGTTATCCAGAAATTCTACATTAAACCGTTACGAATACACATCTAGGGCAATAACTTGTCGCGCACGTCTATCGCTATCGCTCTCAGCTCCGGCGTTTTTATTTTTTCGATATGATATTCAAGGAAACTGCTATCTTCTTTACGATCAATTTTTTCATGATAAAAGTAAAATTGTAAGACCGCATCCAATTTATCAAAATCAAATGCTAACACCGATGCTGTAGTTCTTCTATCACTAAATTTTTCAAAATTTTCTTCAATTCTCTTAAGACCTCCCATTTTTTCATAACAAGAGAAACAAGAAAGTCTTCCTATCGCTAGTTTTTCCTTTTCTTGAGCATCACCGTCAGTAGGAGAAAAATCTCCTGTGATGACTTCTCCAAGATCGTGCGATATCAACAAAGATATTACTTCAGATTGACTCACATCAATATCAAGGAAGTTCGAAGTTAAGAAAATGTCCGCGAGTAATATTGCGCCATAAACATGACTAGCCACAGATTCTACTAGGCAATTATTTTGCGTTCCAACTTTACACCGCAACCAGCCATGCCTTGGCATCAACTTTATTTTATATAGTTCTAGTATACAATCCAAATAGTCGAATTTTGATTTTTCTAAATTATCACGTACCATTTGGACATAAATTTTGAGCTTTCTCCCAATGTGAATATTGCTATCTAATATTTTATTAGCAAGTTCTATGTCTTTTAATCTAACATCTGAATCGCAATGCCGACCTTTTTCATGATCATATCTAACAAAACTAAAATATGTAACAATAACTATTCTATCGTACTGATTGACTGATGCGTTTCGCAAAACCTCGTTAATTCGATCGACTAGTACTCTTCTGGTTCGACGCCAGCTCCCCCCAGCATGCTCGAGAAATTTTCTGACGGTAACCCCTAATGCTAGATCATCACCATAGTATTCCATATGAAAATTTCGGTTCAACGCCTCTTCAAAACTATCAGATGTAACTAAATTAACGTATTCATCCGTCGCCTTTTCGTCACCAGCCTTTGACAGGCTAATATATAAGGATCTCCTAGCCAATAGGAGCAATTTTTCATCTTCTGTATATCTAAATTTATTGCCAATTTTTCCGTTATTTATTAGAAAATGCCTAGCTTCTTCGAGAATTTTATTGGCCTTTATCTTGGAGCCAGGTGTCCTCATGCGTCCAAGAAGATAGAGTGCAAACGGGTTCCCAAATTCGATTTCTTCGGTAAGTATCCACTCAGCAGCTTCAATAATTTTTTCTTCCAACCCATTTTCAAGGATCAAATCCTTCACCGAATTATTGACATCACTAGAGTAAACAAGCCGAATAAATGCCGACTTGTTTATCAAAAACTCATTAAAAATTTCTGGATTAGAAGTATATTTACACAATAAGTGAATTATTGCGTTCGAAATCAAGACATTTTGGACTATCTTAGGAAAATGCCCATAGTATTTTTCGTAGAAATTACGAATTTCACTACGTTCTCTACTCTCTTTAAGTAAATCAACAGAATGCAATTTCAACGCCTCAACGCACACGTCTTCAAAGGCGAACTCCAACTCCTTACTTTGAGCAAGAGCTGAAAACAGTATACTCATAGATTTAAATAAGTAAATAGAACTTGACCCCAAATTGGCAAAAGATTGCTTGGTAATATTATCAAGAAATATTGAAACAACGAAATGATTCAAATAGGGAAATTTCAGTTTTTTTATCTGTAAATATATTTCCTCTGCTGTGAGTTCATGATGAGTTTTGAAATTTAGAAAAATTCCCTCGATTATTTTAATCGCGTTCTCTTGATCGGTGATGTGTGTATTTTTTAACTCATAAATTGTCTTGTAAGGTCGGTTATGTAAGTAAGGTGTAATATTGGGGTCCGAAATTTTCTTTAAAGCAAAATGATCCTCACCAAACGAGAGCACAAAAACTTTTGTTTTAGACCCTATTATTTTTTCTATTAATTCTATTACAAATTCTTCTTTATTATCTCCCCGTAGCTCGTCCAGAAAAACATAGACAGGGCCGCTAGATTCAAAAATAAGTGGATTTTGATCAGAAATCATTTTCCTGAGATACTGATCCAAGTCTTTTCCAGCCATGTGCTCTATCAAAATGCTAACGTTTAAGAAAAGGCACTGCCCACCTTGTTGAGCGGTCTCAATGTTACGTTTGAGTAACTGTAATAAAGCACTTTTACCACATCCGCCGTGGCCACTAACAAGAAACATTTGCTGATCAGAAGATAATAAAACATCCTTTAATATATCTTCAAATGAACACTTGATTTTCGCACCTTCATTTAAAGGACCAGCTTGTCGATAAAGATTTGAAAACCTTTTATTGTTTAGTTCAGCATCCAAAGGGTGAGCGATTTGTTGTCCAGGATACTGGTCAACATAATGCACGCCAAGATCATGGATCTTCGCGGAACTATGCAGATCTCGCTCTGCGGAGATGCCTTCGAAACTGAAGTCAAATAACAACAAAAATGCTCTCAAGGAGAGAGACATATTATACAAAGCCCATCTCCTGAAATATCCGGGCCCTACAGAGTCATACGCAGATTTTTCTGCGTTTCCTGGATCACTAATTGCGCGAATCGCAAAAAATAGAGGTCGTATTGTACTCGGCATTCCCACAAGGGCGCTGCCGACATGGCCACTTTCCATGTCTATGCCAACGAAATTTCGATCAATATGCCTGAGAGTTTGGTTTTTAAAGACAGAGGATTTTATCACGGTGCTTGAACAAGCAAATGGCCCCTTCAGTACACGGGGGATGAATGCGATATCCTTATCGATGCTCTTCTTACTAACGAAGTCGAGCGCCTCCCTTTCAAGCTTTACTTCTTTATGCTTACAAAAATCTTCAAAATTTAAGAAATTAGTATTTTCTGAATATTTGATGCTCGAAATAATTGATAAAGATGCGGTATCAGAGACTACGGGACTACCACCGGGTACAAATTCATAACCTCCTTGATCATTATCACTCGTTGCCGACCGATGATCAAAAAGCTGGATATATTCGGGAACAATAACATCTCCAACTCTAGCATCATTTCCTATGCGCCCCGAAATGCCAAGACTAATCACCATCGAAGGAGAAAATTGAGCGGCAAAAGTAGTTGTGCACTCTCGGACTCTTGCACCCATATCATTGGCGCAGCATATTACCCCAAATATTTTTCTGTTACGCTCATCAAAGAATTCAAAAGAATAATTTTCGTAAGAATTGACTAAATTATTTTCTTCAAATTCGAAAATTTTGGAGGAAATTATCTCCTTAAATTCTTCTGAAAGCGCGACCACAAGCAGGACATCAATCTTCTTATCCATATCAAACCTATTTTGCATTTAAAAATTTAGAAAACTGCACGTTTTAATAGAAATATTAGCGTATTTTGATATTAACTCAACAAAAAAGCGGGCCCCGAAGGGCCCGCTGTAATCTTCAGCTGTCTGATCCTCTGACCGATCAGCTCGTCACCAGGTTCCTGAGCACGTAGTGCAGGATGCCGCCGGCCTTGATGTATTCCAGTTCGTCCAGCGTATCGACACGGCACAGGCACTCGATGGTCTTGGTTGTGCCGTCCTCGTAGGTGACTTCGACATCCATCATCTGGCGCGGCTTGATGTCGGCGATGCCCAGGATGGTCACCCGTTCCTTGCCGGTGATCCCGTGCGACTGCCAGCTCTCGCCGTCCTTGAATGTCAGCGGGATGACGCCCATGCCGACCAGGTTGGAACGGTGGATGCGCTCGAAGGATTGGGCGATGACAGCGCGCACACCGAGGAGATTGGTGCCCTTGGCGGCCCAGTCACGGGAAGACCCGGTGCCGTATTCCTTGCCGGCGAAGACCACCAGCGGAACACCGGCTTCCTTGTATTCCATGCAGGCGTCGTAGATCCACTTCCTTTCGCCGTCCTTCATGGTGACGCCGCCCTCGACACCCGGAACCATCTGGTTCTTGATGCGGATGTTGGCGAAGGTGCCACGCATCATCACCTGGTGGTTGCCGCGGCGCGCGCCATAGGAGTTGAAGTCCTTCTGGGCGACCTGGTGTTCCGCCAGGTAGGTGCCGGCAGGGCTGTCGGCCTTGATGTTGCCGGCCGGAGAAATGTGATCGGTGGTGATACTGTCCAGGAACAGGCCCATGACGGCGGCATTGTTGATGTCCTGAAGCGGCTTGGGCTCCATGGTCATGCCTTCGAAGTAAGGCGGGTTCTGGACATAGGTCGAGGCAGCCGGCCAGCCATAGGTCATGCCGCCTTCCACCTTGATCGCCTGCCAGTGCTCGTCGCCCTTGAAGACGTCACCGTAACGCTCGCGGAACATCTCCTCGTTGATGGACGACCGGATCAGGTCGGTGATCTCGGCCGTGGTCGGCCACAGGTCCTTCAGATAGACCGGATTGCCGTCCTGGTCGTTACCGAGGGAATCCTCGGTGATATTGACGTTCAGGTTGCCGGCAATGGCGTAGGCGACGACCAGCGGCGGCGAGGCCAGGTAGTTGGCGCGCACATCCGGGTTCACCCGGCCCTCGAAGTTGCGGTTGCCGGACAGCACCGAGCAGGCGATCAGGTCGTTGTCGTTGATCGCCGCGGAAATCGCCGGATCCAGCGGACCGGAATTGCCGATGCAGGTGGTGCAGCCGTAACCCGCCAGCGTGAAGCCCAGCGCGTCCAGATCGTCCTGAACGCCAGCCTTTTCCAGATAGTCGGTCACCACCTGGGACCCTGGCGCCAGCGAGGTTTTCACCCAGGGCTTGACCTTGAGACCCTTTTTCAGGGCGTTGCGGGCAACCAGGCCCGCGCCGATCAGCACAGACGGGTTGGACGTGTTGGTGCAGGAGGTGATCGCTGCGATGACCACGTCGCCATTGCCCAGATCATAGTCCTTGCCCTCAACGGCAACCCGCTTGGACAGCGCGTCCGCCTTCTTGAACTCCTCCGCCATGGTCGTGGCAAAGCCGGCCGCGGCGTCGGCGAGGTTGATGCGGTCCTGCGGGCGTTTCGGGCCGGAGATGGCCGGAACGACGGTGGAGATGTCGAGTTCCAGCGTGTCGGTGAACACCGGCTCCTCGCCACCTGCACGGAACATGCCCTGTGCCCTGGAATATTCTTCCACGAGCGCAACGCGGTCCGCGTCGCGGCCGGTGGCATGCAGGTATTTCAGCGTGTCGGCATCGACCGGGAAGAAGCCGCAGGTGGCGCCGTATTCCGGCGCCATGTTCGCAATGGTCGCAGTGTCTTCCAGGCTGAGGTTGTCAAGGCCGGGACCAAAGAATTCGACGAACTTGCCGACAACGCCCTTCTGGCGCAGCATCTCCACGACGCGCAGCACCAGGTCGGTCGCGGTGATGCCCTCGTTCAGCTTGCCGGTCAGCTTGAAGCCGATGACTTCCGGGATCAGCATGGAGATCGGCTGGCCGAGCATGGCGGCTTCCGCCTCGATCCCGCCGACGCCCCAGCCCAGCACCGCCAGGGCGTTGACCATGGTCGTGTGGCTGTCCGTGCCGACCAGCGTGTCCGGATAGGCGACGGTTTCGCCGTCCTCTTCCTTCGTCCAGACGGTCTGGGCGAGATATTCCAGGTTCACCTGATGGCAGATACCGGTTCCCGGTGGAACGGCGCGGAAATTGTTGAAGGCGGACTGGCCCCAGCGCAGGAACTCGTAGCGTTCCTTGTTGCGCACGTATTCCAGTTCCACGTTTTTGCGGAAGGCGTCCTGGGTACCGAAATAGTCGATCATCACCGAGTGATCGATGACGAGATCGACCGGCACCAGCGGATTGACCTTCTCCGGATCGCCGCCGAGCTTGACGGCGGCGTCACGCATGGCAGCCAGGTCGACAACCGCCGGGACACCGGTGAAATCCTGCATCAGCACACGGGCGGGGCGATAGGAGATCTCGTGAGAGGATTTGCGGGTCTTGAGCCATTCCGCGCAGGCGACGATGTCTTCCCGGGTGACCGTGCGTCCGTCTTCGAAGCGCAGCAGGTTCTCCAGAACGACCTTCAGCGAGAACGGCAGTCTGGACACGCCTTCCAGACCGTTCTTTTCGGCTTCCGGTATAGAGAAATAGGTATAGGTCTTGCCGCCGGCGGTCAGCGTTTTCTTGCACTTGAAGCTATCGAGGGACTGGGTCACAACGCGCGATCTCCTAATGTGTCCGCAGGTCCGGGCCGCGTCCGATCCGGTGCCTGGCGTAATCTCTCATAACTCCGGACGCTCTTTGGAAACGCAGTGTCATCCGAAGCAGTTCCGCGGGGATACGATAGAGAGCCTCTCCCTCAGTCGCCGCCGCAAGTTGATGCGCCGCCCCTATAGCAATCTTTGCCCCCCTTCACCAGACATCACCTTGCCGCACCTCGTCCTTGAACCGGTTGGCCTACGGTGGTTTGAAAGGGGCCGTCAGGCTGTCGAGGCGACTGCGACCGCTGATGCCGCAATCGGATCAGGTCCTGCATTCAAGGCTCAGAAAATTATTGCATACCATTGTATACTCAATTAAGACCACGCTCAACCAGCTTGATGACCGGCTCGTCGGACCGACAGTGGCCGGCAGCCGGGCTTCAGCCGTTTCTGGTGGTTCGAGTTTGGCAGGTGAGACCCGGTTTCGACCGGTCTCCGGTTCAAAAGTCAAATTCAGGAATGCCACCAGTCATAAATAAATAACGAGTGGTTTTGGAGATTCAAACATTTGCAATCGGTGTCGCGTACAAAGATGCAAATGCTTGACTCAAACCATCAGGACGCCGGGATCACCATGAGCTTGTACACAGACTACCTGAATGAGATCGACACGCGCAAAGGCCAGGGCCTGCATCCCAAGCCCATCGAAGACGGCGCACTCGTCAAGGAGATCGTCAACCAGATCAAGGATCCGGGGCACGAACACAGGCAAGAATCCCTCAAGTTCTTCATCTACAATACCTTGCCCGGCACGACGAGCGCTGCCGGTGAAAAGGCGAAGTTCCTGAAAGAGATCATTCTCGGCACGTCGGTCGTCGAGGAAATCTCGAAATCCTTCGCCTTCGAGCTCCTGTCACACATGAAAGGCGGCCCCTCGGTCGAGGTTCTGCTCGATTTGGCCCTCGGCGACGACCCCTCCGTCGCCAGGGACGCAGCCGAAGTCCTCAAGACCCAGGTCTTCCTCTATGAGGCGGACACCGACCGGCTGAAGCTTGCCTTGGAGGCAGGCAACGAGATCGCCAGGGACATTCTCGAAAGTTACGCACAGGCAGAGTTCTTCACCAAACTTCCCGAACTCGACGAGGAAATCAAGGTCGTCACCTATATCGCCGGCGAAGGTGATATCTCCACCGACCTGCTGTCTCCCGGAAACCAGGCCCATTCGCGCTCCGACAGGGAGTTGCATGGCAAGTGCATGATCACCGAGGCGGCGCAGAAGGAAATCGAGGCGCTGAAACTGCAGCATCCGGACAAGCGCGTCATGCTGATCGCCGAGAAAGGCACCATGGGCGTGGGCTCCTCCCGGATGTCCGGTGTCAACAACGTCGCGCTGTGGACAGGCAAGCAGGCCAGCCCCTATGTGCCCTTTGTCAACTTTGCCCCGGTAGTTGCCGGCACGAATGGCATTTCCCCCATTTTCCTGACGACCGTCGGCGTGACCGGCGGCATCGGCATCGACCTGAAGAACTGGGTCAAGAAACTGGGCGACGACGGCAAGCCGATCCTGAACAATGACGGCAACCCCGTTCTCGAGCAGAAATACTCTGTCGAGACAGGCACGGTCCTCACGATCAATACGAAGACCCGGAAGCTCTACAACGAAGCCGGCGATGAAGAGCTTGTCGATATCTCCTCGTCGCTGAACCCCCAAAAGGTCGAATTCATGAAGGCCGGGGGCTCCTACGCCATCGTCTTCGGCAAGAAGCTGCAGAGCTTCGCGGCCGAAACCCTCGGCATCGATTTGCCGCCGGTGTTCGCGCCGTCCAAGGAAGTGTCTCACGAAGGCCAGGGCCTGACCGCCGTCGAGAAGATCTTCAACGCGAATGCCGTCGGCGTGAGCAAGGGCACCGTCCTCCACGCGGGTTCGGATGTCCGGGTCAAGGTGAACATTGTCGGCTCCCAGGACACCACCGGTCTGATGACCTCGCAGGAACTGGAATCCATGGCCGCGACGGTGATTTCCCCCACCGTCGACGGCGCGTATCAGTCCGGCTGCCACACAGCCTCCGTCTGGGATCTGAAGGCGCAGGCCAACATCCCCAAGCTCATGAAATTCATGAACCGGTTCGGTCTGATCACGGCAAGAGATCCGAAGGATGTCTACCATCCGATGACGGATGTGATCCACAAGGTCCTGAACGACATCACGGTCGATGACTGGGCCATCATCATCGGCGGCGATTCTCACACCCGCATGTCCAAGGGTGTGGCCTTCGGAGCGGATTCCGGCACCGTTGCCCTGGCTCTGGCGACCGGGGAGGCAACGATGCCGATCCCGGAATCGGTGAAAGTGACCTTCAAGGGCTCCATGAAGGACTACATGGATTTCCGTGACGTGGTCCATGCGACCCAGTCCCAGATGCTCAAGCAGTTCGGCGACAACGTCTTCCAGGGGCGCATCATCGAGGTCCATATCGGCACCCTGCTCGCCGATCAGGCGTTCACCTTCACGGACTGGACGGCCGAAATGAAGGCCAAGGCATCCATCTGCATTTCCAACGACGACACCCTGATCGGCTCGCTCGAAATCGCCAAGAGCCGCATTCAGATCATGATCGACAAGGGAATGGACAACGACACCAAGGTTCTCCAGGGATTGATCGACATTGCCGACAAGCGGATCGGAGAGATCCGGTCCGGCGAAAAACCGGCGCTGGCCCCGGATGACAACGCCAGCTACTTCGCCGAGGTTGTCGTGGATCTCGATCAGATCGACGAACCCATGATCGCCGATCCGGATGTGAACAACGCGGATATCTCCAAGAGATACACCCACGACACCATTCGTCCCGTCTCCTTCTACCGGGGCGAGAAGAAGGTGGATCTCGGTTTCGTCGGGTCCTGCATGGTCCACAAGGGCGACATCAAGATCGTTGCCCAGATGCTCAAGAATCTCGAGAAGGCCAACAGCAAGGTCGAGTTCAAGGCGCCGCTGGTGGTTGCCGCGCCGACCTACAACATCATCGACGAGCTGAAAGAGGAAGGCGACTGGAGCATTTTGCAGAAATATTCCGGGTTCGAGTTCGACGACGCCGCACCCAAGAACGCGGCCCGTACCGACTACGAGAACATCCTCTACCTTGAACGGCCCGGCTGCAATCTGTGCATGGGCAACCAGGAAAAGGCCGCGAAGGGCGATACGGTTCTGGCGACATCCACGCGCCTGTTCAAGGGCCGCGTCGTTGAAGACTCCGGGGAGAAAAAGGGCGAGTCGCTGCTCGCCTCGACGCCCGTTGTGGTGCTTTCCGCCGTTCTTGGCAGAACACCGAGCATCGAAGAGTACAAGGCTGCCGTGGAAGGGATCGATCTGACAAAGTTCGCTCCGCCGCTGCAAAAACCGGCCGCCGCCAGATCGGTTCATTTCTAGGAGAACGCATCCCTGTCAGCCGCCGCTCCCGGCCAGCCGTCAAAATCAGGCGGACGGCCGGGGCGGCGGCTGTCTGTTGCGCCGGTTCGGACAAACACGCGGGAGCGTGTCGTATCAAATGGTTCCATATTGATGCGACACGCTCTAGAAAACTCTCATGCGCCGTTTTCTGGTAGGTCTCGCCCCGCTGATCCTGATTGCTTCCCTGGTTCCGGCCAGGGCGCAGGAAGCCGTGCGCGCGCCAATTGAGATCGGTGCCTCGGGAGACGCCTACCTGAAGGCACTGCGGTTCCGCCGCATCGACACCGATGTGACCTATTTCGATCCGGCCGGCCCCGCGCCGGATCTGAAAACCCGGCAGCAGCCCGACGCAGGCACCGGACAAACTTCGGACGATGGGTCCTTGAGTGTTCGCAAAGAAGCATCGGACACCGCCCGCTGGATCGTCGGCCTGGTCACTGCCGCGATCCTCGCTGCAATCGCCTATGGGGTGTATCGCTTCGGCGGCGGCATGACCGTTTCGCTCGGGCGGGAGGCGCGCAACGTGGTCAGGGGTCGGCCGGGCCACCGGACCGAGGCACCGGACTGGGCAGAGAAAACCGGCACGCTCGAGGACATCTTGCACATGAAGGACCGGCGGCAGGCGCTGGTGCTGCTGATGCGCAAGGTGCTGGCGGCGACCGTGGCCGCAAACGGCATCCTGATGCAACGCAGCTGGACCGCCCGCGACGCCCTGCGCCATCTGCCCCCGGGCCAGCGGTGTCTGAACCAACTGCGCGACCTGGTCCTGGCAAGCGAACGCGTGCACTTCGGCGGACGCGACGTAACGGAACAGGAGTTCCGGACCCATGTCGACCAGTGCCGGCCCCTTCTGGGGACGGGACCCGCATGAGCGAGACCGCAACCGGCCCCGACGCGCGCGGACCGCGCCTGGAAATGATCATCATCGGCCTGATCTGCCTGGTCGTGCTGTCAGCCGGCTGGTACGTGCTGTCTCAGCAGCAGCAATCCCTGCGCCGCTCCCCGGCCGGTTTTGACGGCCTGCAGGTGTGGCTGGCCGCCAATGGTGTCAGCGCCCAGAATTTCACCGGTGGCTGGCTGATGGACCAGACCGCGGTCGGCCTTCTGCTGATCCCGCTCCACGACACCAGGCTCGACGTGGCGCGGCCCCGGCCGGTGACGACGGAGGAACTGCTGCGGCAGCAGGACGAATACGACCTCCTCACCCCGGTCATTACGTCCAAGGCCCGAAGAGTGCCCGCCCTTGTGGTCCTGCCGAAATGGCGCAGCGGCATGCGCCTGACCGGCCTTGCCCATCCTGTCCTCAATGTCGAGACCGAACGGCTGGAAGACATTCTGGAAAAACTGACCGGCGGCACCGACATCGCGGCTGTTTCCGCCGACAGCCCGTTCACCGATTTCCGCTACCGGTCGCCCGAAGGCGAAGATCTCACGGCCCGGATTTACGCCGCGCAGATGTTCACCAATGCCGATTGCAGGCCGGTCATCGGGCAAGGGGCGGCCATGCTTCTGGCCGATTGTCCTCTGGCCACCGCCATTGATGCCGGCCCGGACAACCAAACAGCCAAGCAAACAGAGAGCCGGGCAGACACGCAAGCAGGCAACCGGCGGGAAAACCGCATTCTGGTGCTCGCCGATCCGGATCTCCTGAACAATCACGGTCTGCGCCTGGGCGACAATGCGCAGATTGCGCTTGATGTCCTGGGCTCGAGGGCGGGAGACCGCAACATCGTCATCGACTACAGCCGCGACATCTGGCTGCGGGATCCCGTCAGCGAGCCGGCGCGCGAACGGACCTGGGACGATCTCGCCCGCTTTTTCGGCCCGCCATTCGTGACACTATGGGCCGGCGCCGCTCTGGTTTTGGCACTGTTTCTGTGGCGCGCCGCCTTGCGCAACGGACCCGTCCGGCCCGAAGGGTCCGGCCCGGGCGCCGGCAAGATGCTCGCCGTCAACGCCCGCGCCCGGCTCATGCGGCTGTCCGGCCAGGACGGCGCCCTGATCCGTGAATATGCCACGGCGCGCCTGGCCGCCACGGCCGCAAGCCTGTTCGGACCGGCTTACGCGCGCCACTATTCCGGCGAGGAAGCCTTTCTCGCCTATGCCGCCCGGCGGCATCCGGAAGAGACCTTCCGGCTGCGGGCCGTTCTGGCTGCCATCCGCGCGCTTCCCGCCCGGCTTCCGGCAGCCGAGGCCATTCACCAGATCGACCAATTGGAACAGGTTTTGGAGCAAATAAGCCATGACGCTTGACGCCTTGCGCGCACGCACGGACGCACTGAGGGCCGAAATCGGTCGGACGGTGCTTGGCCAGGAGGAGGTCGTCGATCTCATGCTGGTCGCCCTCTTCGCCCGTGGCCACGTGTTGCTGGAAGGCCCGCCGGGCACCGCCAAGACGCTGTTGGCGCGCAGTTTCGCGGCCGCGCTGGCACTCGACTTCGGCCGCATCCAGTTCACACCGGACCTGATGCCGGGAGACGTGCTCGGCACCTCGATCTTCGATTTCCGGACCAATGCCTTCGTTCTGACCAAGGGGCCCGTCTTCTCGCAGGTCCTTCTTGCCGACGAGATCAACCGTGCGCCCCCCAAGACCCAGGCCGCCCTGCTGCAGGCCATGAGCGAGCGCAAGGTCAGTATCGATGGCGCCGATCATTCGCTTGGCAGCGATTTCCTCGTGATCGCAACCCAGAACCCGATCGAGCAACAGGGCACCTATCCCCTGCCCGAGGCCCAGCTTGACCGGTTCCTGTTCAAGCTGGTGATCGATTTTCCGCCCGAAGACATTGAATTGGCAATCCTCAGGCAGCATGCCGCGGAGCCGCTGGAAGCCGGGCTGGAAACGGAAAGCCTTTCCAAGGTGCTGGACGCCGCGGCCCTGGCGGACACCCGGGGCATCATCGACGACATCATCCTCAAGGACGACATTCTCGCCTATATCCTGCGGCTGATCCGGGCGACCCGGGAAAGCTCCGAAATCGCCTTTGGCGCCTCGACCCGCGCCGCCGACGCGCTGGCGGGCGCCGCGCGGGCAACCGCGGCGCTCAACGGCCGTGATTATGCCATCCCCGACGACGTCAAGCGGCTGTTCGTCCCCGCCCTGCGCCACCGCATCGTTCTCGGCCCGGCGGCGGAGATAGAGGGCCGCAGTCCGGAACAGGTTCTGGAAAACATTCTCAATCAGATCGAGGCGCCCCGCTGATCCGGCCATCCAAACGACTGCTCGTACTCGGGCTGGCCGCGCTGGCCCTGTCGCTGGTCGCGGTCGTGGCCGGCGATGCGCTGCGCCAGCTCGGCTGGCTGCCGTGGATTGTCCTCGCGCTCCTTCTGACCGTTGACCTTGTCCTGTCCTTCCGGCGCCCCAATGCTCTGGATTTCGACGCCCCGGCGGAAATTTTCGTGGGCGAAACCGGCACCCTGCGCCTTGAGATCGAAGCAGCACCCCCTGGCCTCGGCGCCAGACTGGAGTGGCCGGAAGGACTGGACAACGGACCAGACAACGCGCCAGAAAACGGGCCAGGCAACGGGTCGGCGGGAGATGCGCCCATCGCCTTCGTGCCGGGTCCCGCCGGCACCGCCATTGCCACGGTCTCCTGCCGGGCCGTGCGTCGAGGCCTCTGGCGTTTCGAACACCTCTGGCTGTGCTGGCCCTCCCGGCTCGGGCTGCTGGAATTCGTGCCGCGTCTCGCTCTGGGCGCGGAAATCCGGGTCGTTCCTAATATCCGCCTGGTCCAGTCCGGGCAGATCACCACCACCGTGACGTTAACGCTCTATGGTGTGAAGGAAAACCGTGCCATCGGCGAGGGTTCGGAGTTCCAGCAACTGCGCGACTTCGTTGCGGGCATGGACATCAAGACAATCGACTGGAAACGGTCCGCCCGCAGGCGCGCGCTGGTCGCCAAGGAACTGCGCGCGGAACGCAACCACCATGTGATCATCGCGCTTGACAACGGCTACCTGATGCGCGAGGAGATCGCCGGACTGCCCAAGATCGACCATGCGGTCACCGCGGCTCTTGCCACCGCATGGGCGGCATCGATTGGCGGCGATCTGGTCGGGCATTACTCCTATGACGTGCGCCCGCGCACCTTTTCCGCGCCCGCGCCCGGCCGCACCGCCTTTGCCCGCCTGCGCAGCTGGACCGCGGAACTCTCCTATGTCAGCCGCGAGACCAACCACACGCTCGCGCTGACCGAACTGAACGCGCGCACGCCCAAACGCAGCCTGATCATCATCTTCACGGATTTTGTCGACACCACCTCCGCCGAACTCCTGATCGAGAACATCGGAATTCTGTCAAAGCGCCATCTCGTGATCTTCGTCGCCATCCGCGATCCGGACCTCGAAACGCTTGTCGAGGCCGCACCGGACGATCTTGACGGCGCGGCCGCGCTGGTCGCCGCCAACCAGTCGATCAACGAGCGGCGGCTCGTGTTCGAGCGGCTCGGCCGGATGGGCGTCACGATCGTCGATGCCAGGCCGAACGCGATCACGGCGCGCCTCATCTCGACCTATCTCGAGATCAAGGCACGGGAGCTGATCTGATGAACGGTGACGACCTCATCCGCTCGGCACGGTTTCGCAAGGAGCGCGAGGCGGACTGGCGGCGGCTGGAACACCTCGTCATGGCCGCGGAAACCGGAGGCCTGCAACACATGACCTTCGCGGAGACGCGGGATCTGGCGTCCCTCTACCGGCAGGCCACCACCTCGCTCGCCATCGCACGGGAAATCTCTCTCGACAAGGCGCTACTGGGTTACCTGGAAGCGCTCACGGCCCGCGCCTACCTGTGTGTCTATGCCCCCCAGCAAAGGCTTGGCGGTGTCATCGCACGGTTCTTCACCAGGAGCGCGCCGCAGGCGATGCGCCGGAGCTGGCTCTACATCCTCCTGGGCTTCCTGTGCATGGGACTTGGAGCGTTGGCCGGATACCTGCTCTACTTCGAGAACAACGACTGGTTCTACGTGTTCATGCCCTCGGAAATGGCAGGAGGACGGGGCCCCGACGCGACCACCGAATCCCTGCGTTCGATCCTCTATGGTCACGAGACCGGAACGAGCGGTCTCGGGGCTTTCGCGACCTTTCTGTTTTCGCACAACACGAGGATCGCGATATTTGTGTTCGGTCTGGGTGTGTTCGCATGCGCGCCAGCTGCCCTTCTCACTTTCTACAACGGACTCAGCCTTGGCGCATTTGTCGCCCTTCACGTGGACCGGGGCCTTGGCCCGGATCTCGCCGGCTGGCTGTCCGTTCACGGCGTCACCGAGCTGTCCGCCATCTGCATCGCCTGTGGCGGCGGACTGCAACTCGGCACGGCATTGCTGTTTCCGGGCAACCGGACACGGGCGGATGCCTTGCGTCACGCGGGCCGGGATGCCGTCAAGCTGGCGCTGGTCGCCGCATTCATGCTTCTGGTCGCCGCGATCCTGGAGGGCTTCCCCCGCCAGCTCGTGGAGGAGACCGATGCGCGGCTCGCGATCGGCTGGGGGATCGGCGTGCTGTGGCTCTTGTGGTTTGTGCTGGCCGGACGGGAGCGCTCCTGATGCTGCGCCGCTGGAAGGAACGCCGCCGGGCCTTGCTGTCCCCGAACATCCTGATGCCGCCGGAAGGCGTTGCCCTGACCCTGCCGGTCGCGGGTCTGGGCGTGCGCTTCACCGCCCAGATCACCGACATCGTCATCACCACCGTCGCCGCGGTCTGCCTGCTGATCCTGCTCCTGGTTCTGGACATCTCGGATCCGCAGACGATGTTCGCCGTCGGCGCCCTGCTGTTCTTCCTGATCCGCGTGCCCTACTACATCTGCGCCGAGCTTGCCTGGAACGGCCAGACGCTCGGCAAGCGACTGATGAAGATCAAGGTTGTTTCCCACGATGGCGGCCCGCTCACCGCGCACGCCCTGGTGCTGCGCAACCTGATGAAGGAAGCGGAAATCTTCCTGCCCGCGACCCTTCTGCTGACACTGGATGCGGCCACGCCACTGGAATCGGTCGCTGCACTGGCCTGGGTGTCGATAGCGCTGTGTGTTCCGCTGTTCAATCGGCACCGCCGCCGGTTGGGCGACATGATGGCAGGCACCCATGTGATCCACCTGCCCGTGCCGGTGCTCTTGAAGGATCTTGCCAGCGATGCACCGCTGCCGGCGGCCGACAGGAAAAAGTTCGTCTTCCTGGCCCACCAGCTCGACCATTACGGCGCCTTCGAACTGCAGACACTTGAAACGCTGCTGCGCAACCAGAGTGCACGGCCGGCATCCGAAGCCGCCGATGGAAAATCGGCGACCGTCGCCGTCATCGTCGAGAAGATCCGCAGGAAAATCGGCTACGCCGACCCGGTACCACCGCAGGACCGGCTGCGTTTCCTCAACGCCTTCTACAACGCCCAGCGCCAGCATCTCGAACAACGGCAACTGTTCGGCGACCGGCGCGAAAACAAGCATTATGCCCAGGACAAGGAGGAGAGCCCCGATCCCGCGGACCCGTGACCGGAGCGGAGGCCGCACGCAGGAAAAATCCTGCGCTTGAGGCTGTAGCCGGTTGGACATATGGTGAGAACACACAAAATTCCGCCTTGGCGGACACTTGAAATTTGGAATTCAAATTCGCTTTTTGACTTTATTTTGAATGACATGGAGCATATTCAATGACAGACGCAACCACCCAACAACCCAAAGCCGCGCTCGGCGTCGGCTCGATCATCAGCGAAAGCTTTTCGATCCTTTTCGGAAATTTCCTCAAGGTCGTCATCATCGGTTTCGTACCGACCCTGATCGGTTTGCTGATCTCCGGCATGCTGTCGGGATTCGGTGTCGCCCTCGGGGTGGAAACACAGGCATTCGACAGCTCCGGCGAGGTGGTCGCCATGATCCTGTCATTCGTCATCAACATGGTGGTCTATTCAATCACCACCGCCCTTCTGGTTCAGCTCGCCTATGACGCGAAACTGGCGCGGCCTGTTCAGGTCGGCCGGTATGTCGGCCCCGCCCTGAGCGCCGTCGTCCCGCTCGCGATCATCTCGATCGTCGTGACCATCCTGGTCGGTATCGGCATGATGCTGCTGATCGTTCCGGGCCTGTGGATCTATGCGGTGTTTTCGGTCATCGCTCCGGTGATCGTCATCGAGCGGGCGGGATTCGGTGGCATGGGCCGCAGCCGGGCGCTCACCAAGGAATACCGCTGGCCGATCCTCGGCGCCCTCATCCTGGCGCTGATCTGCGCCATGCTCATCAACGTTGTCGCCATGTTCATCGTTGGCCTGATCGCGATCACCGGCACCGCCGGCATGGTCATTGCGGTGCTCCTGTTTGCCGCAATCTCGACCATCGGCGTCGGCTTCCTGAGCATCATCGTTGCCCTGATCTACGCCCGCTTGCGCGAGATCAAGGAAGGCGTCAGCGTCGATCAGATCGCCTCCGTCTTCGACTGACCGGCAACCGGAGCGCGGTGCCCTGCGGCCGCGCTCCGCTTCATCGTCCCCCTTTTCAATTGCCTCTCATTTGCCTCGGGCACGTTTGAGCTTCGGGATTTTTCCTTGCGTCCGAACGGCCCGGCCCTCTAACAAGACAGGAAATCCCACTCCGCCGGAGCAAATGCCCTGAAGCTGATAGCCGAAAACCTGACCATCGACCGCGGCGGACGCCGGGTGTTCCAGGATATCTCGTTTCACCTTGAGAGCGGCAGCGCCCTGGTCGTGACCGGCGCCAACGGCATCGGCAAGTCGTCGCTGCTGAGGACCCTGGCCGGTCTTGTACCCCTTGCAGGCGGGACTTTGCGGCTTGATGGCGGCGAAGAGGACAGGGCCACATTCGAGCACGCTCATTATTTCGGACACCAGAACGCGGTCAAGCCCGCCCTGTCGGTGCTCGAAAACCTCGAATTCTGGATGAGTTTCACCAACGCCGTCCAAACCCCGGATTACGAGGGCGCAGAGATCCTCCCCCGCCAGGCGCTCGACACCCTGGGCATCGCGCACACCTGCGATCTGCCCGCGGGCTTCCTGTCCGCCGGACAGACCCGCCGCCTTGCGATGGCGCGCCTGCTGGTCACCGCACGCCCGGTCTGGCTGATGGACGAACCGACCTCGGCGCTGGACACGGCCTCGGAGAAACAGCTTCTCGGCCTCATGAACGCGCATCTCGCCTCCGGAGGCATGATCATCACGGCAACCCATACAGATCTGGCCCTCACTTCGACGCAGACACTGAACCTGCAGGCCTCGGACGCGGCCACGCAGACGATCGGGGATGCGTTTTCATGAGCTCCTGGGCACTGACTCTCTTCAAGCGCGACCTGCGCCTGTCCGTCCGCGTCGGCGGCAGCGCAATGGTCGGCGTGCTGTTCTTCCTGGCCGTCGTCACCGTCATTCCCTTCGGTGTCGGTCCGGATCTCAACCTCCTGTCGCGCATCGGCCCCGCGATCCTGTGGATCGGCGCCTTGCTTGCCACGCTTCTGGGGCTCGACCGGCTGTTTCAGGCCGACCGGGACGATGGCACGCTGGATCTCATGCTGATGGCGGGCCGGCCGCTGGAGCTGGTCGTCCTGATCAAGTGCCTCGCCCATTGGGTGGCGACAGGGTTGCCGCTCGTCATCGCGGCACCGATGCTGGCGATCTTTCTCAATCTCGAACCGGCTGCGATGGGCGCCGTCACCGTGACGCTGCTGGCGGGCACACCGGCCCTCACGCTGATCGGCGCCATCGGCGCTTCGCTGACCGTTTCCCTGCGCCGGGGCGGGCTTCTGCTGGCCGTGCTGGTGGTGCCGCTGGCGATCCCGGTGCTGATCTTCGGCGTCAGCGCAGCCGATGCCGCGATCCACGATCCGGTGCCGTTCCTGACGCCCTTCCTGATCCTGTGCGCTCTCTCGCTGATCTCCGCCGTCATCGGACCGGTCGCTTCGGCGGCTGCGCTCCGGTTCGCGGCCGACTGACAAAATAGGCACCCGCCAAGCGGGCCTGCGGCAGTCTTGTCCATTGAAGCGGGCAACGCACTAGATTAGAACGGTTCCATGAGTATCTGGGACTATGCAAATCCGACGCGTTTCCTGAGACTGGTCCAGGTGGTCCTGCCATGGCTCACCGGCCTGTGCGTCATCGCGTTCGCCGCCGGTCTCTACATGAGCTTCTTCGTGGCCCCGGAAGACTATCAGCAGGGCGACACGGTGCGGATCATGTATATCCATGTGCCCGCCGCCTGGCTTGCCATGATGTGCTACTCCATCATGGCCCTGTCCTCGCTCGGCACGCTGGTCTGGAAACACCCGCTGGCGGACGTATCGGCCAAATGCGCCGCCCCGATCGGCGCCGCCTTCACCTTCATGGCCCTGGTCACCGGTTCGCTCTGGGGCAAACCCATGTGGGGCACCTACTGGGTCTGGGACGCCCGGCTGACCTCCGTGCTCGTGCTGCTGATCATGTATCTCGGTCTGATGACCCTCTGGCGCACCATGGAAGATCCGATCCGGGCCGGCAAGGCCGCTGCGATCCTGACCCTTGTGGGGGCCCTGAACCTGCCGATCATCAAGTTCTCCGTGGACTGGTGGAACACGCTGCATCAGCCGGCCAGCGTCATGCGCGCCGGCGGGCCGACCATTCATCCCGACATCCTGTGGCCGCTGCTCGTCATGGCCATCGCCTTCACGCTGCTGTTTTTCGTGCTGCATCTCATGGCCATGCGCAACGAAATTTTGCGGCGCCGGGTGCGTTCCCTGCGCCTGCGCGCGGCCGGTGCGGCGCAGCCCGGAACGGTGGCCAACGCCACCCAGCCAGCGGAGTAAAGTCATGGATCTCGGACCCCATTCCGGCTTCATCCTCGCCTCCTACGGCCTGTGCCTTGCGACCGTGCTCGGCCTGATCGCCTGGGTGCGCATCGACAAGGTCCTTCAGGAGCGGGCCCTGAAGGACCTCGCGGCCAGGGGCATATCCCGCGCCCGTCCCCAAACCAAGGAACACACCGCATCATGACAGCTCCGCAGACCGGTGCCGGCTCGGATGGAGGCGAGGAGCCTCGCGCCGGGAAACGCGGTTTTCCGGTCCTCGTCCTGTTGCCGCTTGTCGTTTTCGCGGCCCTTGCGGGACTGTTCCTGTTTCAGCTCATGCTCGGCGGCAATCCTCAGGATATTCCGTCCGCGCTGATCGACAAACCCGCGCCCGATGTCGCCCTGCCGCCCGTCGAGGGCCTGACCGCCGATGGCTCCCAGGTTCCCGGTTTCTCAGCGGCCGATCTCGTCGGCAAGGTCTCGGTCGTCAACGTGTTCGCCTCCTGGTGCGTTCCCTGCCGGCAGGAGCATCCCCTGCTTGAGGATCTTGCCCGGGTCGGCGGCGTCCAGTTGATCGGCATCAACTACAAGGACAAGCCGGAAAACGCCCGGCGGTTTCTCGGCAGCCTGGGAAATCCCTATGACCGGATCGGCGCGGATGCGGCCGGACGGACAGCGATCGACTGGGGGGTCTACGGGGTCCCGGAAACCTTCATCGTCGATGCGAAAGGCATGATCCGTTTCAAATATATCGGCCCGCTCAATCCTGGATCCTATCGGGACACCTTCCTGCCGGAACTGAAAAAGGTGCTGGCTGAGAACTGAACCGGTGGCGGCCGGGACCTCTCCCTCATCCGCAATTCTCACATTCCCGCGATTTACCCCCCGGCACGGACGGTCACCGGCTCGTGACTCGCGATTGACTGATTGATTGCCTATTTTGGAAGCAATCGGAATAGGAAAGAGCCAATGGTGCGAATGTTGTCCCGGAAAGCCGCGCGTGCTTGCCGAACAGGGCTGGTCGTCTTTGCCGCAATAGCCGCGATCGCGACCCCCTGGGAGGAAGCGCGCGCGCAACCGGAAAAGGTCATCGAGCTGTTCACCAGCCAGGGCTGTTCGTCCTGTCCACCGGCCGACCGGCTCGCGGAGCGGCTTGTTTCAGAGGACAAGTCGGTCCTGACGGTCCTCATGCCCGTCGACTACTGGGACTATCTCGGCTGGAAGGACACACTTGCAAGTCCGGTCCATTCGCAGCGCCAGCGTGCCTATGCGGCCCGGCGCGGCGATCGCTCGGTCTACACCCCGCAAATGGTGATCAACGGCGACGAGCACGTGGTCGGCAGCCGGGAAAGCAACGTCCTTGCGGCACTGGCGCGTGCACAGCCCTTTACCGCCACGGTCGACCTGAACATTTCCGACATGGTGGTGCAGGCGACCGTCGACGGCACCCTGCCCGAAGGCAGAAAGATGGCGACCATCTATTTCCTGCGCATCTCGGAGGAAGCCATGGTCGATATCGGCCGCGGCGAGAACGCGGGTCGCAAGATCCGCTATGTCAACGTGGTGCAGAACCTGCAGCCGATCGGAATGTGGTCCGGCGGCGAGGAAACATTCCGCATGCCGAAATCGAAGCTGATGCTGAAAGGCGACGCCCGCTGCGCGATCCTCGTGCAGGTGGAAGATCAGGACGGACCCGGCGCCATCGTCGGCGCGGCCGTGATGGACTGGCGCGGCGGTTTCTGACCGGCGCCGGGTGTGTGACCGAAAGTCAATTCAACCGGGAAAAGAGCGATCCATCCCGTTGAACAGGTTGTCAGCCGCGAAAAAACTGCTACCCCTTGCCCCGCCAGGCCCGATACACGGACTGTCTGCCCCCCGGGGTCAGGCGTGAACCGTCTTTCAGGGCCGGCGGTGTCCGCTGCTTTCCACACACCCGTCCGGAAGGCTGATCGGCAAGGCTGATCGACAATTCCTGTCGACCCGGGGGACTGGCATGAACCTACGTCGAAGGCTTCAGATTGCATTCCTGAGCATTGTTGTCGGCCTCGTGGTGCTCGCACTGAAAACCGCTGCCTACCTGCTGACGGACTCGATCGCCCTTTACTCGGATGCGCTCGAAACCACGGTCAACATCGCATCCGCGTTCGCCACGCTCGCCGCCGTCTGGTTCGCCGCGAAACCCGCGGACAGCAATCATCCCTACGGACATGACAAGGCCGAGTATTTCGCCGCGGTTCTGATCGGCGTCATGATCGTGCTCGCGGCCCTGACAATTTTCCGCGCGGCCTGGATCGGCTTCACCCAGGGCGACAGTCCCCACTTTTCTCCCATGGGCATCGGATTGAACATCGTTGCGGCCATGATCAACGGCGCCTGGGCGAATTATCTGATCCACTACGGCAGATCCGCGCGATCTCCCGCGCTTGTCGCTGACGGCAAGCATCTCGTGACGGATGTCATCAGTTCGGTCGGCGTGCTGGCCGGCGTTGTTCTGGTGATGCTGACCGGCTGGAAGGTGCTGGATTCGGTGCTGGCGGTTCTGGTCGGCCTGACCGTCCTGTGGTCCGGCTGGGGCCTTGTGAAGGAATCGGTCGGCGGTCTCATGGACGAGGCCGCTTCCGGTGAAGTGCTCGACAAGATCCGGCTGCTGATATCCGAACATGGCCAGGGGGCGCTCGAGGCCCATGATCTCAGAACCAGGACAGCCGGCAGATCCACCTTCATCGACTTTCATCTGGTGGTTCCCGGAGACATGGCCGTCGAAGCCGCCCACGACATCTGCGACCGCATCGAGGCGGCGATCGCAGAGGACGTGCCGGGTGCGCGCGTCACCATTCATGTCGAACCGGAACACAAGGCCAAGCATTCCGGCATTGTCGTGTTATGAAGACCGCCGTCCGTACGATCAGCCACCGAATTCAGGATACCCCGCAGATGGCCTTGAGAACACGATGGCAGGCCCGTCTGATCGACCATGGCATTCTTGCCTGCGGCACGGTTTTCATGGTGCTGCCGCTCTATTCGCTGTTCGCCGCAACCACCCACGGCGCCGGTGAACGGCTGCGCCCGCGCCTGGACCTCGGCAGCGCCGCCCTTGACAACTACCAGGCTCTGCTGACAACCAGCGCCGGGTTCTCCGGCGACATCACGGTGGTGTCGATGGTGTGGAATTCCTTCCTGCTCGGGGCCGGCTTTGCCGGGTTGAAGGTCGCGCTGTCGCTCCTGACCGCCTTCGCCCTGATCTACTTCAGGGTCCGCTTCGCATCCCTGATCTTTTCACTGCTGCTGCTGACGTTGATGCTGCCGCTGGAAGCCCGGTTTCTGGCGACCTATGCCGTTGTCGCGGATCTGGATCTCGTGAACACGCGCACGGGCCTCATCCTGCCGCTTGCCGCCTCCGGTCTCGGCACCCTGTTTTTCCGCCAGTTTCTGCTGACCGTGCCGGACGCTCTGCTGGAATCGGCCCGTCTGGACGGCGCGGGACCCTTGAAGTTCTTCAAGGACATCCTGCTGCCGCTCAGCCTGCCGACCGCGGCGGCGCTGTTCCTCGTCCTGTTCGTCAATGGCTGGAACCAGTACCTGTGGCCGGTGATGGTCACGTCGGATGAAAACACCTACACCCTGGTCAGGGGCATGCAGTATCTGGGCACCAGCAGCCTGCGGGGAGCGATGCTCGCGATCTTCGCGGTCCTGCCTCCGGCCCTGCTTGTCATCTTGTTTCAAAGACAGGTTGTTAAAGGACTGTATGACGGCTCGCACTAGAGTTCCATCAACGAGGGCACACATGACATTTGAGGCGATCCTGTTTGACTGCGACGGCGTTCTGGTCGATTCGGAAAAGATCTATGTCGATGTGGAGCGGGAATATCTGGCCGGCATCGGTCTCCACTACGAGCTGGACACCTACATGCAGCGGTTCCAGGGCCTCGGCAGCACGGACTACTGGGCCGCTCTCGACCGGGACCACCAGGCTCTCGGCAAGGGGCCCCTGCCGGCGACCTTCAGCACGGAGCTGGACGCGGCCACCATGGAACGCATCAACCGGGAACTGTCGGAAATCGACGGCATCAAGCAGCTTCTGGACGCCCACAAGGGTCCGCGTGCGGTCGCCTCGTCCTCCCGTCTGCACCGCCTGATCCACAAGCTCCGGCACACGGGTCTGTTTGCCTATTTCGATCCGCATATCTATTCCGGAGAACAGGTTGAAAACGGCAAGCCGGCACCGGACCTGTTCCTGTTCGCGGCAGCCAGGCTCGGCGTGCCCCCCGCACGAACACTGGTCATTGAAGACAGCGCCAATGGCGTCAAGGCGGGGCTGGCGGCAGGCATGTCGGTCTGGGGTTTCGTCGGCGGCGGTCACAGCCATGACGGTCATGCTGATCAACTGAGCGCAGCCGGCGCCCATCGTGTTGTCGACAGCCATGACAACCTGGCGGCCCTGCTGCGCGACGGCAGCCCCGTGGCCTGAAACGCGAAACGGCCTGAAACGCGCAACGCCTAGCCGGTTCCTGCTCCCGGCTTCATGAGCCGGGACCGCCGCAACAACGGCCGTCCCGGCTCCGCCTGAAATCCTACCGGCCCAGATCATGCTCCGGATTGGCGCTGATCTTGTGGATCGCCAGGTCCGCGCCCAGATGCTCCTCTTCCGGGGTCAACCGCAGGCCCATGGTCGTCTTCAGGAGCCCGTAGACCGCGAAGCCCGCGGCGCTTGCGTAGAGAATGCCCAGCGCGGTGCCGATCAGTTGCGACATCGGCGACACGCCGCCAAGACCGCCGAAGGCTTCAAGGCCGAAGAAACCGGCCGCGATCCCGCCCCAGGCCCCGCAGATGCCGTGCAATGGCCAGACACCGAGCACATCGTCGATTTTCAACCTGTTCTGACAGTAGCCGAAGCCGATAACGAACACCGCTCCGGCAACCCCGCCGACAACGAGACTGCCGACCGGATGCATGACGTCCGACCCGGCACACACGGCGACCAGACCCGCAAGCGCACCATTGTGAACGAAACCCGGATCGTTCCTGCCGACAAGAAGCGCAACCAGGATCCCGCCGGCCATGGCCATCAGCGAATTGATCGCGACAAGACCCGATGCGCCTTCCAGCGACCCGGCGGTCATCACGTTGAAGCCGAACCAGCCGACGCACAGCATCCACGACCCCATGGCAAGCCAGGGCAGCGAAGATGGCGGAATGCCGACCGGATTTCCGTTGCGGTCGTAGCGGCCGATGCGGGCGCCCAGAAGCAGGACGGCCGCAAGGGCGATCCAGCCGCCGACGGCATGGACCACCACCGAACCGGCGAAGTCGTGGAACGGTGCGCCAAAACTTGTTTCGAGCCAGCTCTGGAAACCGAAATTGCCGTTCCAGATAAGCCCTTCGAAAAGAGGATAGACAATGCCCACGAGCGCGACGGTCGCAAGGCACTGCGGCCAGAATTTCATCCGCTCGGCGATGCCGCCGGAGATAATCGCCGGAATGGCGGCGGCAAACGTGGTCAGAAAAAAGAACTTCACCAGCGTCAGGCCCTGAAGCTCGAACCCGTCCCCGCCGCCGGACAGGGCTGCCGCGTTGACGAGAAAGGTCGTGCCATAGGCAACGGCATAGCCGACAAAGAAATAGGTCACCGTCGACAGGGCGAAGTCGACAAGGATCTTCACCAGCGCGTTGACCTGATTTTTCTGCCGCACCGTGCCGACTTCGAGAAAAGCGAAGCCGCCATGCATGGCGAACACGAGTATAGCCCCGACGAGAACGAAAAAGACGTCCCCTCCAACTCCGGTATCATTCATTTCTGACCCCCCGATAGGCAAATTGCCATTTGCTTGTGCGTTTTGAACCGCTACCTATACAAACAGCATGCCAATCAGGCAGAAGATTAAAAAATACGCAGAAATCCGCCAATTATCTGGGCGGCGACGGAACCTCACTTGCACACAACTCTCGGAAACCTGCCCACTCCGTGCTCATAAGTTTATTATTTAGGCAGAACTGACTTGTCCGCCCGGACATAAAAAAGAGCCCGGGGCGAACCCCGGGCTTTCCAAGTTTGCGGTCTGAGCCAATAGACCGCCTGGGAGATTTTTATCGCAGTGTCTCGTTTCAGAGACGCTGGGAACCGGTTCCGAATTCCGGGTAGGCTTCCACGCCGACCTCGACCTTGTCGAGACCGAGAGCTTCTTCCTCTTCCGAGACCCGGATACCCATGGTGACCTTCAGGATCATCCAGACGATGGCCGAAGCAACCAGCGTGAACACGCCATAGGCCACGATACCGACGATCTGGGTGCCCCAGGATGCATCGCTGTTGGACAGCGGCACGATCAGGGTGCCCCAGATACCTGCGAGCAGGTGAACCGGGATGGCGCCGACCACGTCGTCGATTTTCAGCTTGTCCAGAAGCGGCACGGTGAAGACCACGATCACACCACCGATGGCACCGATGAACACGGCCTGCCAGACACTCGGAGCCAGCGGCTCGGCGGTGATGGACACCAGACCGGCCAGGGCACCGTTGAGGGCCATGGTCACGTCGACCTTCTTGTAGAGCACCTGGGTCAGGATCACCGCAGCAACAACACCGGCCGCAGCAGCCATGTTGGTGTTGGCGAAGATCCGGGAGATGTCGGAGACGTCACCGATGGTGCCCATGGCGAGCTGGGACGCACCGTTGAAGCCGAACCAGCCGAGCCACAGGATGAACGTACCGAGAGTTGCCAGCGGCATGGAGGAACCCGGGAACGGATGAACCGAACCGTCCGCGCCGTATTTGCCTTTACGCGCACCGAGGATGATGGCACCGGCAAGAGCGGCCCAGCCACCGACGGAGTGCACCAGCGTCGAACCGGCGAAGTCGGAGAAGCCCATTTCGGAGAGCCAGCCGGCACCCCACTGCCACGAACCGGCGATCGGATAGATGAAGCCGGTCAGAACGACCGTGAAGATCAGGAACGGCCACAGCTTGATGCGCTCGGCCAGCGTGCCGGAGACGATCGACGCCGTGGTTGCGCAGAACACCATCTGGAAGAACCAGTCGGAAGCCGTGGAATAGCCGGTGTCGAGGGCGTCGCCGCCGACCGCGTCGAAGGAATACGGACCGAAGGAGCCCATATAGCCGCCGTCAACGCCGGTATACATCAGGCTGTAACCGGTGATCCAGAACATCAGACCCGCGATGGAATACAGCGAGATGTTCTTCAGGCACTGCATCGACACGTTCTTGGAGCGGACAAGGCCGGCTTCCAGCATGGCAAAGCCGGCGGCCATCCACATGACCAGGAAGCCACCGATCAGGAACAGCAGCGTATTGAGAATATAGGCGACCTCGGGGGACACGGCCGGAACGACTACGGCGACCTCGGTGTCCTGGGCAAGCACCGGCAATGCCGAGAGACTCAGCAAGGCCAGCGACGTCGCGCCCTTAGCGACAAGTTTTTTCATGATACGTTTCCTTACCTAAATCAAAGAGCTTCGGCGTCGGTTTCGCCGGTACGGATGCGCACGACCTGATCGATCGAATAAACGAAGATCTTGCCGTCTCCGATCTGACCGGTCTTGGCGGCGCCCGAGATCACTTCGACGACCTTGTCGACGGAGGCGGCGTCCACGGCGACCTCAATCTTCAGCTTCGGCAGGAAGCTGACGGCGTATTCGGTGCCGCGATAGATTTCGGTATGCCCCTTCTGTCGGCCATAGCCCTTCACTTCTGTCACCGTCAGCCCCTGGATGCCGATGCCCGTCAGGGCATCACGCACTTCGTCGAGCTTGAACGGCTTGATGATGGCCATCACGATTTTCATTGCTCGTTCCATTCCCCTTGCTTGTGCCCCTTCCCGTCGAAGAAGCTCGGCCTACCACCCCGGACATCGCGCCTGATTGCGTCCCCCTCTGGAAGGATCCCTTCAGGTCTTCGGCTTCACCACGCGTCGTGGCTCCGGGCCGGTTTCGCCCCTTTCCTATCAAGGACCGTGCCAACTCGATATTTCTTCTGGAGAAGTCGCGGAAACATGCGGATTCAAGGCCTGGATCTGACCGCATCCTGATCCGGGGCACTCGGAAACTGATGGCTTTTCAGGCAAAAAATCAGCTCAAAAAATAGCCACCAATCGCGGCAGTGATTAAAATGTATGCAAAATTTCAACAGCCGAATGGGGCGCTTAAAAATACGGCAATTGCGCGAAGCCATGCGCCGGAAAGCCCGGGAACCAGACGGCCAGGGACATTCTCAGGAACCGGATGTCAGGCGGAGAAGCCGCCGCTTTCCAGAAAGGCGGCTTCCTCCGGCGTTGTCTGCCGACCGAGGACGGCGTTGCGGTGAGGAAAGCGGCCGAACCGGCGGATCACATCCATGTGGATCAGGGCATAATGATAAAGGTTGGTGTCACCGAGCACCCGGCACAGATCCACGGATCTTTCCTGATGCGCCATGTTTTCGGAATGTTCGAAGGGCAGGTAGAAAAATCCCCGGGCATCCTTCGGAAAGGCCCGGTCAAATCCTTGCGCCAGGGCGTCCTCGGCGGTCGCGACAGCCTTGCCGTCGGCCTTGAACGCCTCCGGCGTACCACGGTAGACGTTGCGCGGCATCTGATCCAGCAGCAGCAGAAGCGCCAGCGCGCCATCCGCCGTCTCTGCCCAATGGTCCAGATCGCCGGCCCGGGCCGCCTCGATCGCCGGCAAAAACCGATCCTTGCAGGCCGTGTCGAACGCACTGTCACTGGCGAACCACTTCTTCGCCCCCGCGTTCCACCAGAAATCGAGGACGTCCAGAGGGGAGCCTGTGTTCTTGTTCATCGGATCCTGGTCCTGTTCAGCAAAAGGCAGCCGTAAACAAGACGGCTGTCGCTAGTTTTCCACTGTCCAGGCACCGCACGCAAGCGCCTGCCAGCTGCTCCGATGCGAAAGAATCTGGGCATCCAGAAACCCCTCGTCCTTCAAGACGGCCATTTCCGCCCTGAATGCATCAACCAGATCCGGGTCCGTCCCCTTGCTGAACACCGCCCAGAGGGGCTTCGCGAGTTCTCCGACAAAAATCACCGGTTTGAGCCGGCTGCCGTCATACCCCTGTTTGCAAGCGCTCGCCTCGGCCAGGAACCCGGTCAGCGGCAGGAGATCGATCCGGCCGAGATACAGCATCTCAATGCCCTGATGGTAGTCGGTGATCGGCACGATTTTGCCCGTGCCCTCAAAGCCGAGCTTTTTGAGATAGGCAAACAGGTTGCCGCCATCCTGCACGCCCACCCTCACGTCCAGATCAAGCAGATCCTCGATCCGGTCGACCTTGATTTCAGGGCTGCTCTCAAGCTGGTACAAATACTGGCCATAGGGCGAGACTTCACCGAGCCAGAAAAACTTCTGCTCGCGCTCGGCCGTGCGCGACAGCGAGAACAACAGCACGTTCGGCACGGTTTCCGCCGTCAGCATCGCGCGCTTCCAGGGCAGAAACTCGAACGCCTCGATACGAACGGGAACGGACCGGCTGACCTTCTCGGCCACTGCAAGCATATAGGCCGTGACATATCCGTCCGGCTTGCCCTGGTTGCTCCATTGAAGGGGGGCGAAATTCTGGGTGACGATTGTCACTTCGACCGGCTCCGCCCTTGCCGGATGGCCAGGCCAAAGCAGGATGGAAAGCACCAGCAAAATGAGTCCCTGCAATCCCGCCTTCATCTGCCCCCCCGGATCATGCCCAGAAATGTTGACGACGCCCCGTCTGGTGGAACGACCGGTGGCTGACATCGCCGGCTTCGGCGAACAGGCCTTGCGGCGCGCCCGGAACCCGTGCCTGAACTTTCCGCCCTGCGGATTGTCAGATCTAGTTAAAACAACCTAGTCGCGAACCCCTAATCATCTATGAACGCCTGTCGGTCCACGCCGGAAAGCACTATGTTACCCCAACAACGTCATCCCATGGAGAAAGTTGATTGACCACGGCCACGACGCTGGACCTCAAAGGTCTGAAATGCCCGCTCCCTGTTCTCAAGACCCGCAAGGCCCTGACCCGGCTGAATCCGGGCGACCGGCTCGAGGTACTCACCACCGACCCGATGGCCGAAATCGACATTCCCCATTTCTGCAGTGAAAACGGCCATACCCTGCTGGAAGCCGTGCGGGTCGATGACGGCCATCGCTTTCTGCTCGCCAAGGCCGCCTGACCCGGGATCAGATAAATCGTCCGGCAAGCCGGTCGATTTCTGAGGCCATTTCCAGATCGAGCGGGCTCAGTCCGCCGGCATCATGGGTCGACAGCGTGATGTCGACACTGCGGTAGACGTTCGACCATTCCGGATGATGGTTCATCTTTTCGGCCACCAGCGCGACCTGCGTCATGAAGGCGAACGCGTCCCGGAAGTCCCGGAACCGGAACGACCTCGATATGGCGTCCCGCCCCTCGCATGTGTGCCAGTCAGGCAAGCCGCTCAGGCCCGCGGCCCGGTCTTCCGGTTTCAGTCGCTCCGCCATTTGATCCTCCCTGAGGCTGTCAGCCTACCTTATACCACCATATGTGACAGGAACCTGCCGACAACCGGACAACAGCACCCGGCTTGATCTCCGGCTTCATAAATCCGTCTCACAGCCTGCTGTATTGGTGGCTGTCCCGTGCAAACTCCCGTGGCATGAAACATGAAAGTTTTCTGGTGGTTCCTTGCCGCGGTCCTTATCGCGGCCGGACTGGCGACCGTGTGGTTGCCCATCCCAACCGGCGTTCCACTGCTGGCGCTGGGTCTGGTCGTCATCGTCGGCACAAGCCGCGGCGCGGCACGCATGCTCCGCAGCCGCCGCCGCAAGACCCGGCAACTGAACCATGCGATCACCTGGGTGGAAGACAGGTCCCCGCTTCGTTTCGCCCGGATCCTGAAACGCACCCGTCCGCGCAAGAAATAGCCGCGCGCCGGTTCAACTGGTCGAAAAAATACGGGCCACGACCCGAAGCGACTGCCTGATTCTGGCCAGAAGCCGCCGAACCAGCCGCTGCGCACCGCGTCCGCGCTTGGTGAACCATTCATCGAGCTGGCGGTCTGTCGTCAGCGGCGGGTCCTTCACGAAGAGCAGGTGGTGAATTGCCAGAACAAGCAGCAGGGTCAGCCCCCAGGACAGCAGCGTGTCGGACAGAAAATGTCCGCCGAAGGCGACCCGATTGACGGACAGGACAAGTCCGAGAGGGATCAGGAAGGCCAGAGCTGCCTTGCGCCAGGTCGCGGGCAGCAGCAAGGCCGTGGCAACCAGCCACATGGCCGCAGACCCCTCTCCGGAAACGAAAGAACAGTTGCTGTCGCAATGATCGGTCATTTTCCAGACCGGCTGAAACGGCAGGTCGCCGCCGAATTCTTCCACGGATCGCGGCCTGGGGCGCCCCCAGTTGTCCTTCAGGACCGCGTTTACCAGAACGCCCGGCCCGAGAATCAGCGTGGACAGCAGAAAGACCGGCTGGCGCAATGGCATCAGGGGCGGACGGCCCGGCACGAGCAGTTTAAGCAGCAGGATACCGACACAGGCAACGGCAATCACCCGCACGAGAAACGGCCCCAGATGCCGGACTTCGCGCAGGAACGGCACGTCCTGCGCCGCGAATCCGTCCGGACCGAAATAAAACAGGGCGCTCGCCTTCAGGTCGATGCCCGGAAAGATCAGAAAGATCAGCGAGACGACACAGACATACACGGCCACGACGATGATCGGGTGGTGGGTGCACCAGTCCAGGATCTTGCGGCTGGCGCTGTTCGCAGATGTCAGTCGGGCTCGGGTCGGCTTCATGGCGGCTGTTTAGCGCATCCGGCCGGTCCATCCAATCCTTTCCTGCGGAACGACAGCCGGCCGGCGCCGGTGCCTCAGGGCGTCGCGGGTGCGCGTGACGTCTGCTTCAGGCTGCGTGCCTGCTCCATTGCCTCATAGAGGGCCGCCGCGGACAAGGGTTTTGTCAACGTGTCCTGGAAACCGGCCTGTTTCAGGCTTTCGTCGCCGACGGATTCCAGCGCGGCGGTGACCGCGACAAGCGGCAACTCCTGCTCCGTCCGCAAGGCCCGGAGATTTTCAGCGGTCTCAACGCCGCTCATGCCGGGCATGTGCAGATCCAGCAGCGCCGCATCATAGGCTCCGTTGCGCACCATCTCGATTGCCTCCTCTCCGGACCGGGCAATGTCCGTGGTGATGCCGAAGGATTCAAGCAACGCAGACAGAAGCTTGCGGTTGGTCTCGTTGTCGTCGACCACTAGTGCGTGAAAGGGCAACAGGCCGCTACCCGCAGTCCGCCGCCCGCGAACCGCGCCGCCGCGTCCGCCCTCGGCCCCGTTGGCCGACATGTCCCCGCCCGGTGCCGAGCCGGCGCCATCCGGCGCGACGGGGATCTCCACGTTGAAACGGCAGCCGCCGGTTTCGGCGCGCTCCAGGAAAATCCGGCCGTTCATGTCCTGCACCAGTTGCTCGGCGCCCCACAGCCCCAGACCCGTCCCCGGACCCGTCTCTCGGCCATGGCGGCCACGCACGAACGGCCTGAACAGCCGCGCGCCCTCTTCCGGGTCGATACCCGGCCCGCTGTCGGAAACGGTCAGACTGACCCGGGCCGGGCTCCTGGTCTCGGCGTCCGCGCCCTGTTCAAGCGCGGTCAACGTCACGCGAACACCGCCCTCCGCCGTGTACTTGACCGCGTTGTCCACGAAGGTCGTCAGCACACGCCTCAAGGGTGCGGTCTTGTTGGTCCAGGTGTCCGCGGCACGTTCGTCGACCACGACTTCAAGCGACAGTCCCTTGGCCGCCGCAGCGACCTGAAACAGGCTTGCAACTTCGGTGACGACATCCGCCACCCTGGTTTCCTGGCCCGTGACGGCCGTTCCCGGTCCCGCTTCCGCAACCAGGTCCCCGGTCATCCGCGTCAGCGCGTCGATGGAGCGGATCAGGATCGAGAGTTGCTCGGCCTGCGTGCTGTTGAGCGGGCCCGTGCCGATCAGTTCGGCGGTCAGCCGCATGGCCGCGAGCGGTGTTCTCAGATCGTGGGCCAGCAACGCCAGTTTGACACTGTCTTCGTCCTGATCTGTCATTCGGCCCAGGCTCCTTCGCGCGGGTTGGACATCGACAGGGCTTGCCAGATGGATGTCAAAAAGCCAAGTTGACCAGTATCGTGCTTACCCTGATGACTGGCCGCTGTCCATCCGGTTGCTTTTCGGTTCCCCGGAACCGCCAGTCTCATGTCCCGAACCTGAAAAAATGTGAATCAGCCAGAGGCCGAAGCTCGCCATGCTTGGACAAACCCTTTCCATTGTCGCCCCGGTCTTCATTCTGATCGGCATCGGCTATGCCCTGGCGCAATTTCGGGTTCTCAAACAAGATGCCAGCGAGGCCCTCGGACAATTTGTCTTTGTCGTCGCCATTCCGGTCCTGCTATTCCGCACGTTGATCGGTGCCGATCTCAGCTCGGGCGTGCCGCTGGCCCTGTGGGCGAGTTATTTCCTCGGGGTCGGAATTGCCTGGGTGCTTGGCGCCCTGATCATCCGAAAGGGCTTCGGCCGCGATGCCCGCGCCGGCGCGATCGGCGGCATCTCGGCGGCTTTCGCAAATGGCATCATGGTCGGGCTGCCTCTCATCTCCGCCGTCTACGGTGAAGCCGGACTGGTCCCCCTGCTTCTGATCATTTCGATCCATCTGGCGGTCATGACCATCCTGATGGCCGTTGCCATGGAACGCGCCGCCGCGATCGACAGCGGCACCACCAAACCGCCGCTCGGACAATTGCTCCTGGGCATCGCCAGGAAACTGGCCACCAATCCGCTCATCCTGGCCATTGTCATTTCATTCCTCTGGCGTCTGACCGGCCTCGAAATACCAGAAATCGGCATGGACGTTCTGAACCGCATCGCCGCGACGGCCCTGCCCCTGGCGCTGCTGTCCCTCGGCATGAGTCTGGTGCAATACGGCATGCGCGGCAACGTGATACCGGGCTTCCTGCTCGCCACGGTGAAGATCCTAGTGATGCCTGTCGTCGTTTTTGTCGCCGGGGCCTTCGTGTTCCAGCTGCCGCCGCTGTGGACCGCCGTCGCAACCCTGACGGCAAGCTGCCCGACCGGCGCCAACGCCTATATCTTCGCCAACCGCTATGGCACCGGCCATGCCATGTCGGCCAATGCGATCACCGTGACGACCCTGAGCGCCATCATCACCACGAGCCTGTGGATCTGGTTCCTGGACATGTGGTTCGGGCCGGGTCTGCTCTGAACAGGCCCCGGCTCAAAGACCGATCTGCCTGCGCAGCACCGCATGGGTCATGCCCGCCGCGCGCAGCGCCTTCAGGCTGGTGTCCCCGTTCGACTTCGACAATTTGCGGCCGTCCGTTTCCAAGACGAGCCGGTGGTGCCGGTAGACCGGCTGCGGCAGCCCGAGCAGATCCTGAAGCACCAGGTGAACGCTGGTGGCGTGATAAAGATCCTGCCCGCGCAGCACATCGGTGACCCCCTGGCGGGCGTCATCGACCACCACCGACAGGTGATAGCTGGTCGGTGTGTCCTTGCGCGCCAGCACCACGTCCCCCCAGGCAGCCGGATCGGCTTCGACCGAGACCGGCGGTTCGAACAGACCGCCGCCCTCAGCGCCCGCTTCCTGCCAGCTCGGCCGCGCGCCGATCCGCTCAAGCGCGCCCTTCATGTCGAGCCGCAGGGCGAACGGTGCGTCGCTGGCGGCCCGTTGCCGCAGTTCCGCATCGCACAGGACCGCCGCATCCCCCGGATAGAGTGGCGCGCCGTCCGGATCGCGCGGCCAGGCTTCGCCGGCCGCCTCCCGCTTCGACACGAACCCTTTGATCTCCGCGCGTGTCAGATAGGCTGGATAGACCAGGCCCGTGTCCTGCAGGCGTTCCAGCGCCGCGCGATAGAACGCAAAACAGTCCGACTGGCGGACGACCGGCTGCTCCCACTGCAGCCCCAGCCAGGTCAGGTCCTCGAACATGTCCCGTTCCAGCCCGGGCGTGCACCGGGTCCGGTCGATGTCCTCCACCCGCAGGAGCAGCCGGCCGTTGAGCGCGACAGCGGCACGGGCGTTGAGCAGCGCCGACAGCGCATGGCCGAGATGCAGATGCCCGTTGGGAGAAGGCGCGAAGCGGAAAACGTTTTTTGACATGCTGCCGGGTTGACGCGGAAGGGTGGAACTTACAAGACCTTCCTACCACTCCGGTGCCTGCACGCAAGTGAACGCCGCCGCGCTTTTGCATTCGCCTCGAACCCCGGGTCCGGCCACATGAAACCGATCGTGACAGAAGACGACATCCGGGCTGGATTGGCGGCGCTGATCTCGGCGGATACGCGCCTGGCCAGGATTGCCGATCGGGCCGGCCCGCTGCCCTTGCGGCGCCGCGCCGCGAATTTCGAGGGTCTCGCCCAGATCGTCGCCGGTCAACAGGTCTCGGTCGCCAGCGCGTCCGCCATTTTCAGCCGGCTGCAGACACTGGTCACGCCCCTCACCGCCGAACAGTTGAACGGGTTTTCCGATGAAGACCTGGCCGGCGCCGGGCTGTCCCGGCCCAAGATCCGGACCCTGCGTGCGGTGTCCGCCGCCTGTCTCGACGGGCTGGATCTGGCCGGGCTGGCCGAAGCACCGGCGGAGGAGGCGCACGCGCGCTTGTGCGCGATCAAGGGCATCGGCCGCTGGAGCGCGGATATCTTCCTGCTGTTCTGCGCCGGCCACCCGGACATCTTCCCGAGCGGCGACCTGGCCTTGCAGATCGCCGTCGGCGATGCCCTCGGACTTGCAGACAAGCCACCGGTGAAAGACCTCGACACCATCGCCGCCGACTGGGCCCCGCACCGGGCAATTGCCGCACGCCTGTTCTGGGCCTGGTACCGGGTCCTCAAACAGGGCCGCGAGGCGATGCCGCTATAGCGCTTGACGAGAGCTCCGCTTCGGGCTGCGCGTCGGCTGGCTATGGTTCCACCATCTCGGCGACCGCCCTTAGCAGCAGGTCGATGTCCTGCGGCCGGGACAGGCGGTGGTCGCCGTCGGGCACCAAAGTGAAGCTGACATCGTCCTGCGGCAGCGCTTCGAGCAGCCGGCGCGCGTGGGCAGCCGGAACATCCGGGTCTCGCGCCCCCTGCAGGATCGTGACCGGGCAGCCCGGATGCAACACCTTGTCCAGCAGGAGATGCCTGCGGCCGTCCTCGATCAGCTTTCGGGTGATGACGTAAGGGTTTTCGTCATAGGCGGATGGCTGTGCCCAGCGCCCCTCCGTGAGGATGGTTCGGCGAATATCGTCATCGAACCGCTGCTTCCACATCAGCTCCTCGGTGAAATCGACCGCCGGTGCGATCAGCACCAGGCCCTTGATGCGTCCCGTCGCCTTGCGGCCAAGCACCAGCAGAAGCGCGATCCAGCCGCCCATGGAAGAACCGACCAGCACGGTCCCGCCGGAACAGCACCGGTCGAACACGGCCTCCGCCTCTTCCAGCCAGTCGGAAACGCAGGCGCTCTCGAAATCGCCTCCCGACAGGCCATGCCCGGAATAATCGAAGCGCACCAGCTCCCGGTCGCGCGCTGCCGCGAAACCCGCCAGGGCTTCGGCTTTTGTCCCGGCCATGTCCGATTTGAAGCCGGACAACCACATCAGGCCAGGCTCCTGGCCCGGTGCCTTTCGCACCGCGATCCGGCGTGCCCCGGCCTTTTTTCCGACATTGATGAATTGCGGTTCGCCCGTCTCCATATTATGGCTCTCGTTCCGGTCGTCTGATCTGAACATGCCGTTTGACACAGACGCCACGTCTTGAAAAGTTTTCCGGAGGTCCGAATTGCGACAATTGCCCCCTGCGGCCACGATCCTGCAAGTGATCCCGGATCTGAATTCCGGCGGCGCGGAGCGGACATGCCTCGATGTCGCGCGCGCGGTGGTCGAGGCAGGCGGCACGGCTCTTGTCGTCAGTCAGGGCGGCCAACTGGTTCCGGAACTGACTGCCTCCGGCGCCGAGCACATCCTGCTTCCGGTCAAGTCGAAAAATCCGCTCACGATCTGGAAAAACGTGTCGCGGCTTGCCGATCTGGTGAAGGAGAGGAACATCAGCCTCCTCCACGCCAGAAGTCGGGCGCCCGCCTGGTCGGCCCTCTGGGCCGCACGAAAGACCGGAATTCCTTTCGTCACCACCTATCACGGCACCTACAATCAATCGAACGCGCTGAAGGCCAGGTACAATTCGGTGATGGCGCGCGGTGATGCGGTGATCGCCAATTCGCACTTCATTGCCCGGCTTGTGTCGGCCAGACACCCCTTCGCCGAAGGCCGGATCACGGTGATCCAGCGCGGGTCCGACCTCAACGGTCTGGAGCCGGACAATGTCAGCGCGCTCCGACAGCAGGCCTTGAAGGACCAGTGGGGGATCCCGGCGGGACACCCGATTATCCTGAACATGGCGCGGCTCACCTCCTGGAAAGGGCAGAGGGTGGTCATCGAGGCGATGGCGCGGCTGCCGGACACCGGCGGCGACGAGCCTATCGCGATCCTCGCCGGTGACCCGCAGGGACGCGAGAGTTATGTCACCGAGCTCAAGAAACTGATTGCCGACAACGCGTTGCACGACCGGGTGCGGCTGGTCGGGCATTGCGCGGACGTTCCGGCAGCGCTTGCACTGGCGGATCTCGCGGTTGTCGCCTCGACAGAGCCGGAAGCGTTCGGGAGGGCCGCCGTCGAGGCCCAGGCCGCCTCGGTTCCCGTCATCGTCTCGGATCTCGGCGCGGTGCCCGAAACCGTGCTGGCCCCGCCCGAGGTCGCCGAAGAAGAACGGACGGGCTGGCGTGTTCCGCCCGGCGATCCGGCCGCGCTTGCCGAGGCCATCGCGATGGCGCTGCGCCTGCAGCCGGAGAACCGGACACATCTGACCGACCGGGCACTGGCCCATGTCCGGCAGAATTTTTCCGTTGAAACCATGTGCGCGAAGACGCTGGATGTCTATGCCCGGTTGCTCAAGCCAACGTCCGGCTGAGCCGGGCAGCGCCTTTTATCCTTCAGGCCCGCTCACGCCGCCAGCGGATAAGCCTCTTCGACGAGATAGGGGCCGCCGCCCACGCTGGCTTTCGCGGAAAACAGCACGAAGCGTCCGGCAATGAAGGGCGGTGCCTGGAAGTTGCCGCGCTCGCTCAGCCATTTGGCGACATCCTCGTTGGTCGAACTCTTGCAGCGCGCGACCGTGACATGGGGAATGTACTTGCGGCGCTCGGGCGGCAGATGCAGGCGCTGAAGGATCCGTTCCTGCTCGGCCTGCAACTCGGCAAGCTGCGCCGACGGCTCGACACGCGCCCAGACCGCATGCGGCTTGCCGTTGCCGAAGGAACCCAGCCCGTTCAGCCGGATCTCGATCGGGTCACGGCGGATCCGGTCCAGCGCCGCGACCACCTCGTCGGCGGTGCGGTCGTCGATGTCGCCGATGAAGCGCAGGGTGAGGTGATAGTTTTCCGGATCGATCCAGCGGGTGCCCCGGAGACCTCCCTTCAGCATCGAAAGCATAAGGGCCGTCTCTGACGGAATCTCAAGGCCTGTAAATAGGCGCGGCATGGGTATTCCCTCCGCTGTAGCTGATGAAACCCATGAGGAATCAACTTCATGAAATTCGCAAGACAAAAAATTAAGTTTTTGGGATTCCTTCAGAAATTGCTCTCGCAGCCCGGCCGATGCCGGCCCCGGACTCCCGGGTTCCGGCCTCGCTGGCAGGTGTGATTCTTCCCGGATCTAGGGAGCCGGGTTGCCGAACTCCTGATGCAGCGCATCAATCTTTTCCAGGACGTCGCTGCTCAGGGTCAGGTCGGCGGCGCCGATATCCGTCTCCAACTGGTCGATCCGGGTCGCGCCGAGGATCACCGAGGTCACGAACGAACGCGACAGGGCGAAGGCAATGGACATTTGTGACGGATCGAGTCCCGCGTCCTTCGCCAGATCCAGATAGGCATCGACCGCCTCGATCGTGCGCGGATGTTCATAGCGCTGCAGACGGTCGAACAGGGTCTTGCGCGCGCCCGCCGGCAAGGCGCCGTTGCGGTATTTCCCGGTCAGATAGCCTTGTGCCAGCACCGAATAGGCCAGCAGTCCCACGTCCTCGCGCCGCGCAACTTCCGCAAGGCCGGTCTCGAAGGTCCTGTTGACGAGCGAATAGGCATTCTGGATCGAAGCCACGCGCGGCACGTCATGACCTTCGGATCCGGTGACGAAGCGCATTGTCCCCCAGGCGCTTTCGTTGGACACTCCGATGTGGCGCACCTTTCCCGCCTTGACCAGATCGGACAGGACTTCGAGCGTCGACTGAATGCTGTTTTCTTCCTCGGCGGGCGCCACATCCACCCAGCGCGTCGGGTTCGACCCGAAACCTGAAACGGTCCGGTCCGGCCAATGGATCTGGTAGAGGTCGATATAGTCGGTCTGCAGGTTCTTCAGACTGCGGTCGACCGCGAATTCGATCTGGGCACGGGTCAGCCGGCCTTTCTCGCCATTTTCCCGGAACCAGTCCATGTCCGTCCGGCCGACCGTCTTGGTCGCCATGATCACCTTGTCCCGGTTGCCGGTCTTCTTGAGCCAGGATCCGATGATCCGCTCGGTGCGCCCTTGGGTCTCTTTTCTGGGCGGTATCGGATAGAGTTCGGCGGCATCGAAGAAATTGATGCCTTTTTCGAGCGCAAGATCCATCTGCGCATGACCCTCGGCTTCCGAATTCTGTTCGCCGTAGGTCATGGTTCCGAGACAAAGAGCACTCACCTGCACATCCGTGCGGCCAAGACGGCGCTGTTCCATCAGGCTATCCTTCATATTTTGAATTGAGACATCCCGGAGTTTTCACTCCCGGGATGAGCGGGACCTGTCCAAAAGCGCTTCCACTTTCGGCAGAATGTTTTCAACGATGACGGCCACCCCCTTGGCATTGGGATGCATGCCGTCGGCAAGATTGAGATCCGGATCGAGGGCGACCCCTTCCAGAAAGAACGGATAGAGCAGGGCGTTATGCGCCGCGGCCACGTCCGCATAGATCGGATCGAAGCTCTGCGCATACTCCGGACCGAGATTGCGCGGCGCAATCATGCCGGCCAGCAGAACCTCGACGCCGCGCGCGCGCAAAAGCCGGGTAATCTCGTCGATATTCGTCCGCGTGATCTCCGGCGAGATGCCTCTGAGCGCGTCATTGGCGCCCAGTTCCACAATGACCACGTCGGTATCCGTCCCGACCGACCAGTCCAGCCGCGACAGTCCGCCCGAAGAGGTGTCACCCGACACGCTTGCATTGACGACCTCCACCGCGTGCCCGCCTGCCTCCAGGGCTTTTTGAAGTTGTCCGGAGAACCCGTCTCCCGCGGGCAGCTGATACCCTGCGCCGAGACTGTCGCCAAGCACGACCAGCTTGAAATCTTCGGCGTGAGCCGCGCTTGCGAGCAAAACGACAATCGAAACGATGAGAGGGGCAAGAAACCGGTTCACGCGAACTCTCTTTCAGGACTGGAAGACACGGGACATCAGGCCCATATGGTCGCAGGGAGTCCACTTGTCGAGGGCATGCATCCGTCAGGAAGACGATCGCACGTCCGTTGTAAAGGCCTGACAATGAAAAAATCGATCGCGATCGCCCTCGAAGATGTCCATCTGACCCTCGGCGACGGCGCCGGCCGGGTGCATATCCTGAAGGGGATCGATCTCGAGATCGAGCAGGGCACATCCGTCGGTCTTGTCGGCCCCTCCGGATCCGGCAAATCGACCTTGCTGATGGTCATGGCCGGCCTGGAACGGGCCGACACAGGTTCCGTGACGGTCGCCGGAACCGGTCTTGGACCGCTTTCGGAGGACCAGCTGGCCCGGTTTCGCGGCCGCAATGTCGGCATCATCTTCCAGTCTTTTCACCTGGTCCCGAACATGACGGCCCTCGAGAATGTTGCCGTCCCTCTTGAGCTTGCAGGCGATGGCGACGCCTTCGCCAAGGCCAGGGCGGAACTGGAGGCGGTCGGGCTCGGCCACAGGCTCTCCCACTATCCCGCCCAGCTTTCGGGCGGCGAACAGCAGCGCGTCGCCGTGGCACGCGCGCTCGTCGTCGAACCGGAAATCCTGATCGCTGACGAGCCGACCGGCAACCTGGACGATTCGACCGGAGCGCAGATCGTGGACATGATGTTTGCCGCGCAGAAAGCGCGCGGCACCACGCTCGTTCTGGTGACCCACGATCCGAATCTCGCAGCCAAATGCGGACGCATGATCCGCGTCCGCTCCGGCGAAATCGAGGAAGCCGTCGCGACCGCCGCCCCCCATGAGGTCCAGGCATGAGCGGCTTTGTGCCGGGATCGGCCTCACGCGGCCACCAGACATTTCCTCTGGCGGCCAGATTTGCCTTGCGGGAGCTGCGCGGCGGCCTCAAGGGATTCTACATCTTCATTGCCTGTATCGCTCTCGGCGTGGCGGCCATTGCCGGCGTCACCTCCGTGTCGCGCGCCCTGACCGAGGGAATCTCGCGCGAAGGCCAAGCGATTCTCGGCGGCGACCTCGCGTTCCGCCTCATTCACAGGCAAGCCGCGCCCGATCAGCTCGCCTACCTGGAGGACCTCGGAGACATCTCCCGCGTGGCCACCATGCGGGCCATGGCGCGGCTGCCCGAGAATGCGGATCGCGAAGGCAATCAGGCGCTTGTCGAACTGAAAGCCGTTGACGCTGCCTATCCGCTTTATGGCGCCGTCGCGTTGGCGGGCGGCCGGTCGCTGGACGAAGCGCTCGCGCAGACCGACGGGGTCTGGGGAGCGGTCGCCGATCCTGCGCTGCTGGCGCGGCTGGATCTTGCCGTCGGCGACACGGTGTCTCTGGGTCGCGGCACGGTCCGGATCACCGATGTGATCGCCAGCGAACCGGACAAGCTCGCGGGCGGCATGGAATTCGGCCCGCGTCTCATGGTCTCCGACGCGGCGCTGCCCGGCACCGATCTTGTGCAACCCGGCAGCCTCGTCCGCTGGCATTACCGGGTCCGCCTCAACCCGTCGCCCGGTCTGGAAGCGCTGGAGGCCATTGTCGAGGACGCCAGATCAGCCCGTCCGGACGCCGGCTGGCGGGTCCGCTCGCGCGCCAATGCTTCCCCGGGCCTTCAGCGCAGCATCGACCGTTTCGCCCAGTTTCTGACCCTGGTCGGCCTGACCGCGCTGGTCGTCGGCGGCGTCGGTGTCGCCAATGCCATCCGGGCCTATCTGGAAACCAAGCGCGAGGTCATCGCCAGCTTCAAATGCATGGGTGCCACCGGCGGTTTCGTCTTCAGGATCTATCTGGTGCAGATGATTGTCCTCGCGCTGATCGGCATTGCCGCCGGCCTCGTCATCGGGGCGTTGATCCCGTTTGCGGCGGCAGCCGCGCTGGACGGCGTGCTGCCGGTCGCCATGGCCGCGAATATCTACCCGACCGAACTGGGCCTGGGTCTGGCCTACGGTCTTCTGACGGCCCTGGCCTTCGCCCTCTGGCCGCTTGGCCGGGCCCATGACGTGCCGCCAACAGCCCTGTTCCGGGACATCGTCACCGGAGGCACGAAACTGCCGCGCAAGCGCTATCTGCTGGCAACCGCCGTGACTGTCGCCCTGCTCGCCGTGATCGCCGTGACCCTGGCCCACGACAAGCGCATGGCCGGGATCTATCTGGCCGCTGCCGCGGGCGCATTCGTGCTGCTGGTGCTGGTGGCCCGGGCCATCATGCATGTTGCCAGGCGTCTGCCGTCGATGCGCTCGACCGAACTCAGGCTGGCCATCGCCAACATTCACCGGCCCGGCGCATTGACGCCTTCCGTGGTGCTGTCGCTCGGCCTCGGGTTGACGCTGCTGGTGGCGCTTGCGCTGATCGACGGCAACCTGCGCCGGGAGCTCACCGCCACCATTGCCGACAAGGCGCCGAGTTTCTTCTTCGTCGACATCCAGAGCCAGGAGCGCGACGCTTTCGAGGCCCTTCTTGCCGCCGAAGCACCGAAGGCGAACCTGCAGAGCGTGCCGATGCTGCGTGGCCGGATCGTCAGCCTGAACGGAATCGCCTCCGAGGACTTCGTGCCGGCCCGCGACGGCTCCGGATGGGTCCTGCGCGGCGACCGCGGCATCACCTACGACGCCACCTTGCCGGAGAATTCCAAGCTGGTGGAGGGGGCCTGGTGGCCGGAGGACTATTCCGGCGTGCCGCTGGTCTCCTTCGACGCGGAAGCGGCAACCGATCTCGGGTTGAAAATCGGCGACGAGGTCTCGGTCAATGTGCTCGGCCGCGACATCACCGCGGAAATCGCCAATCTGCGCGATGTGGAATGGCAATCGCTTGCGATCAATTTTGTCATGGTGTTCTCCCCGAACACTTTCGCGGGCGCCCCGCACGCCCATCTGATGACCCTTGGCTGGGAAGACGACGTGCCTGTCAAGCAGGAGTTGGCGCTCCTGAAGACCGTCTCAAACGCCTATCCGACAGTGACCGCCGTCAGGGTCAGGGACGCGATTTCCCAGGTCAACGACCTGGTCGCGCAGCTTGCCTGGGCAATCCGGGGGGCCAGCTCGATCACGCTGGTCGCCAGCGTGCTCGTGCTCGCCGGTGCATTGGCCGCCGGACACCGCAGCCGGATCTACGATGCAGTCATTCTGAAAACCCTGGGAGCGACCCGGGCGCGCCTGATTGTCGCCTATGCGCTGGAATACGCCATTCTGGGGCTGACCACGGCGGTCTTCGCCCTGTTCGCCGGCGGTCTCGCCGCCTGGTATGTGATCACCCGGATCATGGACGGCAGTTTCGTGCTGATGCCGCTGACGGCAGCGGGCGCGGCGCTGATCGCGCTGGTGCTGACCGTCGGCTTCGGCCTGATCGGAACCTGGCGCATTCTGGGTGAAAAACCGGCACCGGTGCTGCGAAACTTGTAAAAAAAGCGTCAGCCGGGGACGAGTCCGGCCCGGCTGACGGAACCTTGCGGGAAACTGCAATCCGCTCCCGGCGGACTTCAGCCTGGCGCAACTTGCATGCGGTTTCATTCTTGGTTATCCGGTTATTGTCAGGGTAGGAAGTTCAAGGGGCCGCGCAATGTTTGAAATTTTTTACGGAAGCCGATTGAAAGTCATCTTGAAAGCCGCCGTGCTCGCAGCAGTCGTGAGCGTGCCGGTTGCGACAACGGCAACTGCCGAAAGCCCGTTCCACACGGGTGTCTGGCAGCTTGACACTCCGGAAGGTTCGCGTGGCCTGGTGGTCAGCGACTGGCTGGTCTTCGAGGATGGCCTGCCCAAGCGCTGGCTTTATCGCCGCGCCGGCACCAATGATGCCAATCAGTTCGACTTCTTCACCCGCACCATCGGCGACAGCGGCTACACGCCGGTCGGCATAAGGGTCTATCGCACCGGCGAAAACTCGATGAAATACACACTTGCGCCAAAAGGCGGCGAGCCGGTCGAGGTCACCGCGGAACGCCTGTCCATCCCGAACTTCACCAATTCCTGCCTCTCCGTCGAAAAGAAGGGCAAGCGCTTCTTCGGCAATTGGGCCGGCACCTCCGGATCCAAGCTGAAGAAACTGAATGTCCGGAAAAACCGGATCACCATCGACGGCGAAGCCCGCAATACCACGATCGAGGAAGTGCGCGTCGGCCGCATGGGCATCATGGAGGACGGCAAGCCTGTCGCATTCCTGACCGATGCAGGCGGCGACTATGCGGTTCTGCAGTGGTTCAAGCCGGGTGTGACCGTCGAGCAGATGCGCGACAAGGACAAGGAAATCCTGGATTTCGCGTCCGAGGAGATCGTGCGCAATCCGGGCGGCACCTGCGACCGGCAGATCGCATCGCGCCTCAAGGCCATGAAATAATCGCCCATTTGCAATCATATTGGAATAAGATGCCGTCAAAAGCGGAAAGATAACGAATTTTTCAGAATTTCCGTCTTGAGCTTGCAACAGCAATTTCCCATATGTTGAGGGAGTTGTGCTGCCTGTGACAACACGGGCACACGTCGAATAAAAGGGGAATACCACGACCATGTCGACCTTTGACCGTCAATCCCAAGGCACTTATGCGGGTGCCGGCACACGCGCCGAGGCCGGCATCGATCAGGGCCTGCGCGCCTACATGCTGGGCGTCTACAACCATATGGCCATCGGCCTCGCGCTGACAGGCTTCCTTGCGCTGGCGACCTCGATGCTGGCCACCACAACCGATTCCAGCCTGGCCGTCGCCAGCCTGGGCAACGGCAAGATGCTGACCCAGCTTGGCGCGACGCTCTATGGCAGCCCGCTGAAATGGCTCGTCATGCTGGCACCGCTCGGCATGGTGATGTGGCTGTCCTTCCGGATCCAGTCCATGAGCGCAAGTTCGGCCCGGATCATGTTCCTGGTCTATTCGGCCGTCATGGGGATTTCCCTGTCGTCGATCTTCCTCGTCTACACGGGTGGATCGATCGCACGCGTCTTCTTTATCACGGCGGCGTCCTTCGGTGCCCTGAGCCTGTTCGGCTACACCACCAAGAAGGACCTGTCCGGCTGGGGCTCTTTCCTGTTCATGGGTCTGATCGGCATCGTCCTCGCCTCGATCGTGAACATCTTCATGGCATCATCCGCCCTGCAGTTCGCGATCTCCGTGATCGGCGTTCTGGTGTTTGCCGGCCTGACGGCCTACGACACCCAGCAGATCAAGGAAATGTACTATGAAGGCGACAGCGCCGAGGTAGCCACCAAGAAGTCCGTGATGGGCGCCCTGCGGCTCTACCTCGACTTCATCAACATGTTCCTGATGCTGCTGCAGCTGTTCGGCAACCGCGAGTAATCCGGCAGTTCCGGACCATGCGAGACATTGGAAAGGCCCGGCATTCGCCGGGCCTTTTTTTGCCTGCCGCAAATGGGTGCTTTGACTGAAAGCACAATTTCCGGTTAGCATCGCGAATTGTCAATTTTACGGTCCCCCCATGCGCCATACCAAGGTCCGCCCGGCATCCATCCTGCCAGCAATTGTCTGCCTTTTGCCCGGGTCCGGTCTCGCGGATGAATTTTCCAATCAGTATGGCCTCGGGCTGATCGGCGCCCAGGCGGCCTTCCAGGCCGGCTACACCGGCAAGAACGCAAGTGTCGGCATTGTCGATACCGGCATAACGCCGGACCATACCGATCTGTCTCCCAACCTGAGCGGTTATTCCCTGGACGGATACACCCAGGATCCCGTCACCGACGATCCGAACGGCCACGGCACCCACGTCTCCGGCATTATCGGTGCGGCCTCCAACGGCACCGGCATGATGGGTGTGGCTCCGGACGCGAAGCTGACCGCCCTCACCATCTTCGACGAGGACGGCAGCGCGGACGACGATGAACTGGAGGTCGTCGTTCCTCGGGTTTACAGCTACGGCCTCGACAACGGCATCGAGTTCTTCAACAACTCCTGGGGAGGCAACGTCGTCGATCCGGAAGACGACGAGGACATTGCCGAGGGCCGTGCCTACATCCGCGAAAACATGCCGAACCAGCTGGGCGCCTTCCGGGATGCGGCCAACCGCGGCGCGGTCCTTGTCTGGGCCACGGGAAACGACGGGGACACCAATCCGGGCCTGGAAGCGCAACTGCCGCTCTATTTCTCCGAACTGACGTCAAGCTGGCTCGCCGTGACCGCAGTCGGCCGCGACGGCAAGATCACCGACTATGCGAACTGGTGCGGCGTGGCCGCGAACTGGTGCATGGCCGCGCCTGGCGGCGGTGACGACGAAGACGAGGACGGCATCTATTCCACAGCCACCGACGGCGGCTACGTCCGGTATTCCGGAACTTCGATGGCCGCGCCCCATGTCACCGGTGCCCTCGCCCTGGCCCGGGAGATGTACCCGAACGCCTCGGCGGCCGAACTCGCCGAACTTGTGTTGCAGACCTCAACCGATATCGGCGCCAGCGGGATTGACGGGGTCTATGGCTGGGGCCTCTTGAATGTCGGCAATCTGGTCGCCACCAAGCAGGCCACGACGGCCGCCTTTCCGGCCCAGGCCGTCTGGGCCCGGATGGACATTCTCAACCAGCTCATCGCTGTGACCCGGCGCGGCCAGGATCTGGCGGGATCCGGTGCCGGCAACAGCGTCATGGTCTCCACACATGGCGGGAGCAAGGGGCAGGCGTCCGGCAGGAGGATCGTCATCCAGCCGATCATGGCCGCCAGCCGGCTTTCGGGAGACGGGTCCGGCAGCGACGCCGAGTCGTGGTCGGGAGGCGTCTTCGGCAGCATGGAACTGCTGCGAACCGACACCACGACGTTTGGGACCGGTCTCGGGTTCACCGGCTCCAGGATCAAGTCGGGCAGCGACCGCGCCGATGTCACGGGATATCACCTGACGGTTTTCGGCACTTACGACGACGACCGTTATTTCGCGGATGCGGCCGCCGGCTTCAGCGTGTTCCGCACCAATCAGACGCGCAAGGACATTTCAGGCACGGGCGGCACGGTCCTCGGTGGGTCCGGCCTTACCGCCAGCAGTGAAAGCACCGACCTCGGCGGCTGGCTTGCGATGCGCGCCGGGTCCAGCTTCGACACGCGCGCCGGTGCGCTCCGGCCCTATCTGCATGGCCGCGTCGTGCATCAATGGATGGGCGCCTACGACGAGAGTGGTGCCGGCGTGTTCGACCTCTCCGCCCCGGCCGGCAACTTCACCGAAACAACGATCGGCCCGGGGCTCAACATGCGCCCGCGTGCCGCCGACCTCGCCTTCGCCACGGTTCACGCCCAATTCGACATCGCCTATGCCCGCGCCATCGGTCCGGACCAGTACAGCCGTGAAGTCCGGCTGCTCGGCTCTGACCTGACGGGCACGACCGCCGAGATCGGCCGGAACATCGCCCTCGTCGGGGCCGGCATGGAGTTCGATTTCAAGGAGTCCGGGCTGAAGAGCTCGATCGGCTATTCCGGAGCCTTTCGCGAAAACGCCGACAGCCACCTGGTCAACCTCAAGCTGTCGTTGAAGTTCTGAGCGCGGCCGGCAACCCCTGGCGGTTCACAGATTTCCCCGCTCGGCTTCGATCACGTCTTCGGGGGCGACAGACTGTCAGCCCCTTGATTTGAAAGCGCTCCGGTGCCGATGAACGACACGCAGAAACCAGTCCGGGATATTGCCACGCTGACGGCGCGGGTCCTGGAAGGAGCCCGGCACCGGGACAGTGTCTTCGTTGCCGTCAGCGGCTTCGCGGGCGCAGGAAAAACCACCCTGTGCCGGTCGTTGATGCAGGCACTTGCAGGCAAGGCGTGCCATTTCGAATGCGACCGGTTTTCCAGCCTCGGCTTCAAGGACCGCGAAAGGCGCATCGCGGAGCAGACCGGCGACGGCGGTAGGGCCGGCACCGCGGAAAACCCTCTGCACTGGTACGACTGGAACGAGATTGAAAAAGCGCTGAGCGCGCTGCGCGGGGAAAGGCGTCTGGAATTCAACCGTGCCTGGAACCCCGATTCCGGAGAACTCGACGCCTGTTACACGCTGGATCTCGGGGACAGCCGGCCGGCCGTCGTTCTGTGCGACGGCATCTTCCTGTTGCATGAGGCCGTCAGAAGCTGGTTCGACGCAACGATCTTCATTGACTGCCCGGAACCGCTCAGGCGCGCCCGCGGCCTGCGCCGCACGCAGGACCCGGACCGGCGAGACTACATGAACCGACTGGAGCGGATCCATTGCGAGCCCTACTTCCGGGAATTCTCGCCATCCGCCGACATCGTCTACAAACCGTCCGGCACCGCATGAAACCCGGCCCTAGGCGGTGACGACACGAAGGTGTTTCTTTTTCTCGAGCACCTTGAGAACCTGGCCAAGATCGTGACCCCGCTTCAGGATCACGCCGCCGGTGGCGACGACCGAATAGGCCCCCTGGCGCCGGGCCAGTTTCGGGTCCTTCTCGATCCGGTAAAGCGGCATTTCGGAGGACCTGCGGAACACCGAGAAAACCGCCCGGTCCTTCAGAAGGTCGATGGCATAGTCGCGCCATTCGCCGTCGGCCACCATGAGGCCGTAGAGCCTCAGGATCGTATTGAGTTCACGCCGGTCGAAGGCGACCACAGGTTTGGAAGGGGGAGCCGGCTGGGCCTGCGGCATCGGGATGGATCCCGTGCCGCGCTTGAACGCGCTGTCATCGGCTTCGCTCATTCCGCCTCCATTCCGTTTGCGGTTTCGCAGCGGTGAGGGAATCGCGCCGGGCACGGCCTGTCACCTGACTGTCATCTTGCGTTGCCTTGGGGTCGGATGGCAAGTCCGCAAAGCCGCGAAGGCCTCTTCAGGCCGCAATACCGGTAATTTTACGAGGGAATTTCCGGAGGAAAACGTACAAAAAAGACGTAACGGCACTTTGCCCAGAAAGAAAGAAGAAATTTCCTTGTTTTTGCCTCATTCCAGCCCTTGGCGAGCCATTTTGACCACCCATATTCAGATCATACCCTGATGGGTAGGACAAGCGGAAGCTGCGGAATGCATTAGCCCCCCAGCCCCCCGGAGTTTTCGCCGGTCCACCAGATTTATCTGAGTCAAACATCAGGGCAACTGAAGGGCCGGCGACAAGCCGGCCCTTTTCATTTGACGGCCTCCGTCAGGGCGCCCACCCCGGCCCCGTCATCTCGCCCTTTTCAGGAAATCGTCGAGAAATCCGAGAAACCTCGGGTCCGTGCCATAGGCCGCGTTGACCCGCATGGCCGCCCGCCGGCGGGTTTTGCGGTTCGGATAGAAAACCGAGCCCGGCGAAATGAAGATGCTCGCCCGGCTGGCTTCCGCGCATAATTCCTGTTCGTCGATCTCGCCGGGAAATTCGGCCCACAGATAAAATCCCGGTACGGAACTCTCCATCAGGGAAAGCCCCAGGGCTTCCAGACTGCCGAAAGCCGCCTTGTAGGCCTCCTCGACCCGCCCCCTGAGACGCCTGAGGTGACGCAGGTAATGACCCGCCTGGATGAGATTGAAGACAAACCGTTCAACATGCTCGGACGAATTGACCTGCGTGATCATCTTGATGTCCGCCAGGCGGCGGATGATCTCCGGCGAGCCGGCCACATAACCGCATCTCAGGCTGGCCGACAACGTCTTTGAGAAGCTGCCCAGATAAAGAACCCGGCTCAACTCGTTGAGCGCGGCAAGCCGCGGCAGCGTCGACGGCAGGATGTCGGACAGGGCATCGTTTTCCACCAGCAGAATGCCCCAGCGTTCGGCCAGTTGCATCAGCCCGAACGACCGTGACGGCGACAACGAGCCCCCGGTCGGATTGTGGCCGTGCGACTGGGTGAAGAACATCTTCGGCCGATGGATCGCGAGTTTCGCCGCGAGATCGTCCAGGTCCGGGCCATCCCTGTCCCGCCGGATGCCGACGATATTGAGCTTCGCGAACGTGAGCTTGGAAAACAGCGGATAATAGCCCGGTTCGTCGACAAAGACCGTGTCCCCCGGCTCGGTCAGGTGACGGATGATCAGGTCCAGCCCGTGGTTGACGCCGTTGGTCAGAAGCAGGCCGTCCGGCTGCACCGGGATCGAGCGCTCGAGCAACTGTATCCTCAGACGGTCGCGCAACGGACCGAACCCCCAGAAACTGCCGTAGCCGAACTGGATTTCTTCCGGATAGGGAACCTTGGCGACCGCAAAATGCCGCCTGAGTTCGGAGCCTTCCATCCAGAAGGGCGGGGGGCGGCCGTCCCCCGGGCGCACCTCGTAATGCTTTTCCAGTTGTTCACGCAGCAGGGAAATACCGTCGACGGCGGCGGCAACATGAGGCGCAGAAGGAGCCGGTGTGTCCGGCCTGACCTGGGAGATGTAATAGCCCGATCCGGGCCGCGCTTCGAGCAGGCCTCGGGCCACCAGCCGGTCGTAAGCCTCCGCCATGGTGTTTTTCGAGACGCCGTGGGCGCGGGCGCCGTGACGAACGGAGGGCAGCCGCTCAAAGGCCTTGTAGGCGCCCGCCTCCAGCATCAGCGTCACCTTTTCCACAATCTCGTCGACACGCGTGAGACGCCGTTTGCCGTCGCTCATAGGGTTGTCCCCCCGTTTTCACTGGGACAGTGACTTGAATTTTCCACCCAACCGTCCCTTGATTGTCCCACTACTTTTCATGACAGTTTGCGCCATTAGTCAAGAAAGCAAATGTCTGAACGGGAGGAAAAACAATGGCAGTAAACAGACGCGGGCTCCTTGCGGGTCTTGTCATGGGTGGGGTTGCACTGGCCGCACCGATCGCGGCACAGGCTCAGGATGCCGTGGAATGGCGCATGCAGGCGCTTTGGGACGCGGGCACCACACCGTATGAATACGAAAAGAAATTCGTCGAGCGCGTCAGCGAACTGACGGATGGCAAATTCGACATCAAACTGTTTTCCGCCGGACAGCTTGTCCCGGCCAACCAGGCTTTCGACGCCGTTCGCGCCGGTGCCTTCGAGATGATGAAGACCTTCGACGGCTACGAAGCCGGCAAGATCCCGGCCTTCGCCTTCACGTCTACGGTCCCCTTCGGCTTCCCCGATTCCGACCAGTATGAAGCCTGGTTCTATGAACTCGGCGGACTGGACCTCGCCCGCGAAGCCTATGCCAAGGCCGGTCTCTTCTACATCGCGCCGTCGGTCTATGGCGAAGAACCCATCCACTCCACGGTCAGGATGGAAACCATCGCGGACATGGCCGGCAAGAAAGGCCGTTTCGTCGGACTGGCCTCGGCCGTCATGGGAGACATGGACGTCGCCGTCACGCCAATGGCAACCGGTGAGGTCTACACGGCGCTTGAAAAGGGCCTGATCGATTTTGCCGACCGGGGCGACCTGACGGCCAACTACGAGGCCGGTCTGGCCGAGGTTGCCAAGTTCATCATCCTGCCCGGCGTGCACCAGCCGACCACCGCGACCAGCTATGTCGCCAATCAGGCGGCCTATGCGGCGCTTCCGGACGCCTACAAGGCGGCCCTTGCGGTTGCCGCGCGGGAAGTGTCCGGCGCGCTGCGCCAGCACATCCTGGTCCAGAATGTCGAAGTTCTTGAGAAGTATCAGGACAAGGGCGTCGAAGTGATCTACCTCGACCCGGCGGACGTGGCCGCCAATCGCCAGAAGGCCGTGGAAGCCTGGAAAAAGGCGACCAAGGACGACGACTTGGCAACCCGCGTCCTCAACAGCCAGGTTGACTTCATGACGTCTCTGGGTCTGCTCTAGGATCTCGTTCGATCTTCCTCCCGCCGGCTGGCGGCCGGTGCTTCGGCACCGGCCGCCAGCTGTGTGCCCCAGCCTTCCGCGGTCACGATGTCATGAATTCGATCTGCTCCTTCGTCACCGGTTTCAACCGGGTTCTGTTCCTTGTGGCCGCTGCGCTGATCTTCGCCGTGGTGCCGATGCTGCTGTTCGAGGTTGTCGCCCGCTACGCCTTCGATGCCCCGACGGTCTGGGCCATGGAGGCAAGTACGCTTGTCTTCGGTCCACATTTCATGCTGGCTGGTCCGTACCTGCTGCATCTGAAGGGCCATGTGGCCGTCGACATATTCAGTGACAAATTGCACGGACGAGCGAAAGCTGTCTCGGACGTGTTCACCTATCTTGTCGTCGCCGTTTTCGCCGGTGTGTTCGCCGTTGTCAGCTGGCCGCTGGCGATGAATGCCTACGGCATGGGCGAAACCAGCTTTTCCGCCTGGAACCCTCCGATCTGGTGGCTGAAGTTCATTGTGCCATTCGCCTTCGCGATGCTGTTCGCCCAGGCCGTCGTGGAAATCCTTCGCACGGTTTTTCCCGCTGAAAACACCATCGGAGCGGACGCATGAGCTCCGAATTCGTTCTTTTCATCATGTTCTCCGGCCTGATCGGCCTGCTGCTGACGGGCGTGCCGCTTGCCTTCACGCTCGGCGCGCTGGCCCTCGTCTTCACATTGCTGCTGTGGGGCCCGGCCGCCCTGACCGTGACGATCCTCAATCTCTATTCCACCATGACGTCGGAATCGCTGCTCGCGATCCCGCTCTACGTCATGATGGCAAGCACCCTGCAGAGATCCGGCGTCATCGAAAGTCTTTACCGGGCGATGGAACTGTGGTCGCGGCGCCTGCCGGGCGGACTGGCTGTGGGCACCATCGTCATCTGCACCATCATCGCCGCCATGACCGGCATCGTCGGTGCCGCGGTGGCCGCCATGGGCATGCTTGCCCTGCCCTCGATGCTCAAGCGCAACTACAGTCCGGAACTCGCCATCGGCACGATCTGTGCCGGCGGAACCCTCGGCATCCTCATTCCCCCGTCCGTGATCACCATTGTCTATGCGGTCACGGCCCAGGCCTCCATCGGCCAGATGTTCATCGCGGGCGTCGTGCCCGGACTGCTGCTGGCGTCCCTTTATATCGGCTACATCGTCCTGCGCGCGGCCCTCAACCCCGCCGTCGCGCCCCGGCCGGACGACAGCGAAGCCGCCACCTGGGACGAACGCATCGCCGCGCTGAAATCGCTGGTGCTGCCCCTCATCATCATCGTCGGCGTTCTCGGCACCATCTACATGGGCATCGCCACACCGACCGAGGCCGCCGCGGTCGGCGTGTTCCTCGCGTTCCTGTCCGCTCTGGTCGAGCGCCGTCTCGGCTGGGAACTTGTGTCCGGAGTGGCTCTGGACGTGGTCAAGGTCACGGCGATGATCCTCTGGATCACGATCGGCGCCCGGGCGTTCGTGGCGATCTTCACCGGCACCGGCGGCGCCGACTTCCTGCTGAACTTCATCCAGACCCTCGACGCCAGCCCCTGGGTCGTGCTGATGGTGATGCTGGGCATGCTGTTTCTTCTGGGCATGTTCCTCGACGAGATCGGCATCATCCTGTTGTGCGTTCCGGTGTTTCTACCGGTGATCGACTTCCTGGACTTCGACCGGCTCTGGTTCGGCGTCCTGTTCCTGGTCTCCGCACAGATGGCCTACATCTCGCCCCCCTTCGGCTACACGCTTTTCTACATGAAGGGAGTGCTGCCCTCCGGAATCGGCATGGGCACCGTCTACCGGGCCATTGTTCCCTTCATCCTCCTCCAGGCCCTCGGCATCCTGATCTGCGCGCTGTTCCCGCAGATCGTGCTCTGGCTTCCCAATTCCATGATCAACTGAACCGCAGGACATCCGATGAGCAACGTCACCTCGTCCCGAATTGAAGGCTTTCACAAAATGTCTCCGGAGGCCCGGCTGCAGGCCGTGGCCCGGCAGGCCGGACTCGACAATGAAGCCGTCGCCGGCCTCGCCGATGCGGCCTCCGGCCAGATCGACCTGGCCGACCGTCTGATCGAGAACGCCATCACCAGCATGGCCATCCCGGTCGGCATCGCCACCAACATCACCGTGGACGGACGGGACGTTCTGGTGCCGATGGCGACCGAAGAATCCTCGGTCATCGCGGCGGTCTGCAATTCCGCCAAGCGCTGCCGCTCCACCGGCGGCTTCCGCACCTCGACCAGCGGCCCGGTGATGGCCGCGCAGATTCAGCTTCTGGGCGCCGACGATCCGGAAAACGTCCGCATGAAGGTGCTGGAGCGCATCGGTGAAATCCGGATGATCTGCGATGCCACCGATCCGCTTCTGGTGAAATTCGGCGGTGGCTTCCGCGATCTCGACATCCGCGTCATCGGCACACCGGAAGGGCCGATGACCGTGGTGCACATCATTGTCGACACCCGGGACGCCATGGGCGCCAATGCGGTCAACAGCATGGCCGAGGCACTGGCACCGAAACTGGAGGAATGGACCGGCGCGCGCAGCCTGCTGCGCATCCTGACAAATCTGGCCGACCGCCGCCTGGCCCGCGTGCGCGCGGTCTGGCCGGTTGACGAAATCGGCGGAGACCGGGTGCGCGACGACATGCTGTCGGCGTATCATTTCGCCGATAGCGATCCCTACCGCGCGGCCACCCACAACAAGGGCATCATGAACGGCATCAGCGCCGTCGTGCTGGCGACAGGCAACGACACCCGGGCCATCGAGGCCGGAGCCCATGCCTTCACCGCCCGGGACGGCCGCTACCGCTCCATGACCCGCTGGGAGAAGGATGGCGACGGCAACCTCGTCGGCATCCTGGAAATGCCGATGGCGGTCGGCCTCATCGGCGGCGCCACGAAAATCCATCCGACGGCACAGGCCAACCTGAAGATTCTCGGTGTGACCACCGCCGACGAACTGGCCCGCATCATCGTCTCGGTCGGCCTCGCCCAGAATTTCGGCGCCATGCGCGCTCTGGCGACCACCGGCATCCAGAAGGGCCACATGGCCCTGCACGCCCAGAACGTGGCCATGATGGTCGGCGCTGCCGGCCCGGAAATCGACAGGGTCGCGGAAGAACTCAAGGCGCTCGGCAAGGTTCGCCAGGACGTCGCCGAAGAGATCCTTGCGCGCCTGCGCGCGGACGGCTGACCCGCCCGTTCTCGTCAGATTTCCGGAGACACGTCCGGCCGCGCGCCGTTTTCCGGCGACAGCCTCAAGATTGCCCCTTTTTCATTCGGGCTCTTGATGTATCCTTTTTTGACGATGACCACGGACCTGATCGATCTCCGCGCGGCCCGGACCGCGGATTGCGATGCCCTTGCCGGCATTCACTGCGAAGCCTGGCTGGGTGCCTATCGGGGTGTCCTGCACGGCGTCGACCTGCAGAAAATGGTGTCGCGCCGGGGCACGGACTGGTGGCACGGCGCGCTCGCCCGCGGCGTCGACATCCGGATCCTCACCATCGCCGACGTGCCCGCCGGCTATGCCACCAGCGGCCCCTGCCGGCTCGCCGACACCGGCATGGAAGGCGAGATCTACGAGCTGTACCTGAAACCGGAATATCAGGGCCTGGGCTTCGGCCGCACCCTGTTCGACCATGTCCGGGCCTCCCTTGCCGCCAGAAACATGTCCGGCCTCGCCGTCCAGGTGCTCAGCGACAACCAGCCCGCCCGCGCCTTCTACAAGGCCGTCGGCGGCCGGCTGTCGGCGAAGTCCTGGTACCGGCCCGGCGGCCGCCGGCTGGAACTGTCGATCTACACCTGGCCGGCGAAGTCCGCCTGATCAGACAGGTTCCTATCAATTGCGGTTGGTGTCACCACTGGAGAATGCCGGGTTGTCCCAGGATCCGCGGCGGCTCGGCACAGTCGAACGTGCCTGCAAGCGTATCGGCGGCCTGACGTGCCATGACATTGGCATTGCTGTTGGCCTGGGCATCGACCCGCGCGATCTGGCAGGTGCCGCCACCGGGTTTCAACTGGGTCACGATCAGGACGCTGCCGGTGCTGGCGCCGTCATCCAGGCTCGGGAACCAGCGCAGGATCGTGGCAACCGGCGTTCCGCCATCAAGGCGCCACTCGAGGGTCTCGTTGACGGTGTTGAAATTCGGCAATGTCTGCCCGGCCGCCGGTTCGTCCGCGGCGAACGGGCCGAAGGAGACGAACATGCGCAGGTCGCCCTCGGCGACGTAAACCGCCTGCCCCTGGTACCCGGGGCACTCCCAGGCGCCGCCGAAGGTGCCTTCCTCGGAAGCGGTTTCGATCTGGGCGCAGGCCTCAAGCCGGATCTTGGTGTAGACGCTGTCCGCCCCTGCCGCGCGGGCTTGCGGCAGGGGTCCCGCCAGCACCAGAATGAACACCATCAGCATCAAGGGAACCATTGCTGGCGGAAAAACCCGTTTCAGACCACATGTCAGCCGTGTCATGATTGCACCTCCACACCAGGTTCAGCGACCGGATCAAGCCACGTTAATCAATTAGGTGCAATGCAAAATTAAAGGCTTGAACTTCCCCGGCGGGATTGCGATAGACGCAGCAGCGATCAACAGGAGTTTTCCCGATGCGTATCGACGCCGTGCCGATTGGCAAGAACCCGCCCGAAGACATCAACGTCATCATCGAGGTGTCTGTCGGCGGCGAACCCATCAAATACGAGATGGATAAGGAAGCCGGTGCGATGTATGTCGACCGTTTCCTCTACACCCCGATGCGCTATCCGGGCAACTACGGTTTCGTTCCGCACACCCTGTGCGGCGACGGCGACCCGATTGACGTTATCGTGGTCAACCAGCGCCCGATCGTCCCCGGCGCGATCATGAGCTGCCGCCCGATCGGCGTGCTCCTGATGGAAGACGAATCCGGCCAGGACGAGAAGATCATCGCCGTTCCGTCCCACAAGCTGTCCAAGCGCTACGACGACATCAACGACATCAGCGACCTCCCGGACATCACCATGGCCCAGGTGAAGCATTTCTTTGAGCATTACAAGGATCTGGAACCGGGCAAATGGGTCAAGATCACCGGGATCGAAGGCGTGGAAACCGCCAAGAAACTGATCATCGAATCGATCGATCGCGCACAAGCGGAAGCCGCGGAGTAAAGCTCCTCTGCGAGAGTCGCTCCTGAGATCGACACGCGCCCTGTTGCGGGAGGGACACGCCCTCCCTGCAGGCCGTCACCTGTCGGTGGCGGCCTCGATGCGTTCCATGTCCTGGTCCGACAGGCCGAAATGATGGCCGATTTCGTGAATCAGGACATGGGCGACCACATCGCCCAGCGTTTCGTCCATGGCTGCCCAGTAGTCCAGGATCGGCCGGCGGAACAGCCAGATCCGGTTGGGCATCTGGCCTGAAATCCGGGTCTCCTCGCCCTCGCTCAGGCCTTCGCCCTCGAACAGGCCGAGAAGGTCGTGCGGGTCGTCGATGGCAAGCGCATCCAGAACGTCGTCGGGCGCATAGTCGGCCAGGCTGATCTGCAAGTGACCGCAGCGCAGCAAAAGATCGTCCGGCAGCCCGGCCAGGACTTCACTGGCCATGGCCTCGAAATCTTCCAGTTCGGGTGCCTTGCGTTCGGTCCAACCACTTCGGCTGACCGGCCGGACGGATGCCATATGGGGTCCCCTGACGTGTCTTCAATTGCCTGTCTGACCGGCCGATCCCGCCAGGGATCGCCGCCTACAGGTAGGTGACGATAAGGTAGATCACCAGTCCGATTGCGAATATCACGCCGAGGCCCCGGCCGATGCGCGTTCCCAGGACTTCGATCCGGTCGTCCTCGTCCTTGTCCCCGGCGCTCAGATGGCTCCGGGCCCGGTCGGCCATGCGCACGAAGGTCGAGCCGGCGATGGTCTCGCTTTCGGCCTCGACCCTGTCGAGCGCGTGGAGCGCGTCCCGGCGCTGCTTGTCCTTTGGATGTTCAGGCGTGCTCATGCCTTCACACTGGCCTTGTTGCCGCTCCGTTTCAACAGCAAAGCCGCCAGGAGCGCGAGCACGGCAAGGCCCGCGGAGGCAACCGCGTTCCAGCCGGCAAACGACAGACCCATCAGCCGCCAGCTTGCCTCCGTGCAACTGACGATGCGGGTCGCCTGCAGGGTCTTGAGCATGTCGGCCGCCGAACTGGGCGCCGCGCTGCCGCCGCCACAGTCATTCGGCCCGTCCCAGAACGCCCATTCGGCGCCCGCCTGATAGATGCCCAGACCAGACCCATAGGCGAACACCGCCGCGACCAGCAGCAACGCGAGCACAGCCAGGCCGGTCCGGCCCCGAACCATCAGCAAAAGCGCCAAGGCGGCCAGCGGCAGGCCGGCGTAATAGGGGATGCGCTGTTCGAGGCAGAGCTTGCACGGCACGAAGCCGCCGATCAGCTGAAAGCCCCAGGCCGTCGCGATCGCCGCCAGTCCACCAAGCAGCAGCAGCCCGGTCGCATAACGTGCCATGGTTTCAGATTTCATGATGCCCTCGTCGATCACAGGAACTTCAGCGCGGCGAAGCCGCCGACCAGCAACACCACGAACAGCGTGAACATGAGACCGAGACGCTTTTCGATGAAATCGCGGATGGGCGGGCCGAACAGGTAAAGCAGGCCGGAAACCGCGAAAAACCGGATCCCGCGCGACACGATGCTGGCCGCGATGAACACCGGCAGGCTCAGTCCGAGCGCACCGGAGGCAATCGTGATCACCTTGTATGGAAACGGCGTCAGCCCCGCGATGAAGACGAACCACCAGCCGTACTGGTGATAGATCTCCTTGAACTCCTCAACGAAGCCCATCTTGCCGTAGAAGGTCAGGATCGGCACGGCCACCTGCTCGAACAGGAACATCCCGATCAGGTAGCCCAGGATACCGCCCAGGACCGAGGTCACCGTACACAGCAGCGCATACCACCAGGCCTTGTCGCGCCGGGCGATCACCATCGGGATCAGCAGGATGTCCGGCGGCAGCGGAAACACCGAACTCTCGACAAACGACACCGCCCCCAGCGCGGCAGGCGCGCGCGGTCCGGCAGCAAGGGACAGGGTCCAGTCATAAAGGCGTCTGATCATGGCAGTTCCCATAGCGGGAAAGCCGGGAAATGTCATCCGGGGAAATGGACACGTTTGCGGGAAATACATCGGCTGTGCGACCACCTGCCTCATGCTCCGCCAGAATGCCGATGATCTGCTCGTCCGTGAATCTCGTTCGTTTCATTGTCCGTCCTCAAGTTGGATCGGACTCTTATCAACGGTGGAGGAAAAATCCCGTGGCAGGTCAGAGCGATTTTACGCTTTAGCTTAACCTCACTCTCGTTTGAATCCAGCTTGAGCCAAGCTTCTATTGTTTGTCTTTTTGACCTGATAGGGATTAGATCCTACAGGCGAAAATTTAACGTTCTGGTATTCGCAGATAGATATAAGCTTCCTCGCACAGTCCCTAATCCATCGAAGCACCGTTCGTATCTCCAAAGACTTTTGAGGACATTTCCATGCTCAAGAAAATCCTGCTGGCGGGCTCCTGCGCCGCGCTCTTGGCGGCTTTCCCTATGACCCCAACCGCCGAGGCGGAGGATGGACGCAACGCGGCGCTCATCGCCGGTGTCGCACTGGGTGTGCTGGGCGCTGCGATCGCCAGCGATCAACATGAAAATGGCCATATTGAATATATGCCCCACCCCCATGTATCTCATGAGGAAAATGAGGTCGGTCGATGTGTCCACCGAGCGCGACGAGCCCTAGCCAATAGAGGCCACCACCATGCCAAATTTGATCATGTCGTAAATTACCGCGAAGAGCATCATAAAGACCGGGTCGTCGTTCAGATGGCCGTGCATCACCATGGTCATCATCACCATCACCACACGACCTACAAGAACGCAATTTGCTTCTTTAAAGAAGGCCATATCCACGCATTTCACCTGCGGCCAGCTTGAACGGACAGCGCAACGCGATAGTCGTTGATACAGTCCGTGTCGACGTAAGAAAGGCCCCGCTGCATCAAGCTGCGGGGCCTAATTTTATTTTACAGTTCCGCAGGATCGGCGGAAGCGCATTTGTTTAGAACGCAGACAGCAAATCCGGGTTCACAACGAGATTGCGAACGCCATGTGCGTGATCTTCATCAAAGCTGTTGCCCTGCAGCCAGGTGTCAAGCGAGCTGATGGACACCTTTGCGACTTCGGGACGAACGCTCCAGGTCACCTGAAAGGGTGAGCCCTTTTCATTGTAGCCAGGACCTGTTGTCGAACCTGCATACTCAACCGGTGTTCCGGTGTTGGACGGAATATTGGTCGCCTGATGCAGACCGTCTACGACTTCGTGGTGTGCTAAGTCGACAGAGCTGGCTCTGCTCCTGCTGGTCAAAGAGCGGAACTGGAAAACGACATGCCTACTACCTGTGCCATACCAAAGGCTGCGAGAGCTACGGCAAGTCTATCAAGCGTGACACTCTGGAAGGTGACTTTGTCGCTTTGCTCCGGAACATGCGCCCGCACGCATCCCTGACGCGCCTCATTCCAGAGATGGTCAAACATGCATGGAACCAGCGCATGGAGAAGTTGGGAACACTCCGCAAATCACTCAAACAACAAGCGTCGTCACTTGAAAAACAGATTGATGAGTTGATGGATCGCCTTGTCGATACATCCAGCGAATTGACGTCAAAAGCCTATGAGCGAAAAATTGAAAAGCTGGAAAAGGAACGGCTTCTTATCCAAGACCAAATCGCAAATGGCCTCAAACCAAACGCGACCCAGGGCCAGATGATAGAACTTTCGCTTAAGTTCCTCTCAAACCCTTGTAAATTATGGAATTCCAGAAACCTTGCCTTGCAAAAACTGGTGCTCAGAATGGCGTTTTCCGAGCATTTGGCCTATAGCCGATTCGAAGGGTATAGAACCCCGAAAACCACCTTGCTCTTCAGGGTCTTAGGTGATGTTTCCGGGTCCGTAGGTAAAATGGTGCCCCCCGCCGGAATCGAACCGGCACTTCCGAAGAAACGGGATTTTGAATCCCGCGCGTCTACCAATTCCGCCAGAGGGGCCCGGAGAGGGTGCCTATCATGGCGTCCGGCGGGATGCAAGCGGTTCGGGGCGCGACCCGGACGGGGCGCCCGGGGGCGTCCGCGCGGGTGCTGCGCGGGCCCTGCGCGGGCAACCAACCGGAGCGGATCGCGGACCACCGGCGGAAGGGTGAAAGCTCGAATTTTACGATCCGTTTTTACCGCCGGTTCACCGTAACTTTAACAATCGGCCGACTTCGGCCCTGGTTGGCCCCGCGCGTCCCCCGCGCTTAAGACTGTTTCAACCGCGTGCCCGCAAGGATGTTTCCCGACTGGAGGACGGGAGAAAACATGCCACAGGTCAAAAAGTCGAATTTTCCGGGATCGGACCTTGCCGGGCGCATCGCGCCGGAGGGGCTGGCCTCGAAACTGGGGTTCCAGTCGAATGCCGAGGCAACCGTGCGGACCGGAGCCGAGGTGTTCACCCTGGACCGGATGCCCGTGAGCGACCTGGCGCCGGCGCCGATCCGGCCGGAATGGATCCTGGAAGGCAATCCTCAGGCCATGTGCAGGCAGCTGTCCGGACTGAGCGACCGCCGCGGAGACGTCTGCCACTGGTCGTGCACCGCCGGCCGGTTCCGCTGGCATTACGCCATGGACGAGGCGGTGATGTTCCTGGAAGGCCGGGTCGAGATCACCGATCACAACGGCAACACCTATGTCGGCGAACCGGGCGTCAACCTGTTCTTTCCCGCCGGCACCGTGGCCGAGTGGCACGTACCGGCCTACATCCGGAAAATCGCCTTCAATCACAACCCGGTGCCGCGCTATTTTCGCCTCGCCGCCCGCATCGCCGACAAGACCCGCACCGTGATCTCCCGGCTGCGGAAGTAGCGGCTTTGGCGGGCGCCATCGCCTTCTGAAAAGCGCCGCTTCGTGATACCGGACAAGTCAGGCCTGCGCCGCACGGAAATCCGGAACAACCTTGAAGGTGCGAACAGGTCAGGCGCAGTCGCGATTGTTTAGACAGCGAACAAAAGCGCAAATTGTGCGCTTTTTCTGGACAAGCGGATCGGGGTTGGCTAACAATCCGGAATGAGCAAATCAGGACGTGAAATCGAGCTCAAGCTCGAACTGGAACCGACAGTCCAGGACGCGATCAGGCGCGGCGGCACTGTTGAAGGGTTCGCCGCCGGCAAGGCGGTGACCAAAACCCTTCAGTCCATCTATTTCGACACGCCTGACCAGGCACTGCGCAAGGCCAAGATCTCCCTGAGGGTGCGCAAGGCCGGCCGCAGCTGGGTGCAGACCGTCAAGCTGGGAACCGGCGTGATGGGTGGCCTGTCGACACCGGTGGAGGCGGAACACCCGGTGCCCGGCCGCGCGCTCGATTTCTCCGTGATCGAGGACCCGTCGGTGCGTGACAAGCTGACCGAGACCATCGGCGAGGCACCCCTGGCCGAGTGTTTCGAGACGGTGATGAAACGGACGACCCGGCAATTGTCCCGCGACAGCGACGGCGCGCACATCGAACTCGCCTTCGACACCGGCAACATCCTGGCGGGCGCGGGATCCCAGCCGCTCACCGAGCTGGAAATGGAACTGAAATCCGGCCCGAGCCTGGCTCTTTATGAGGCAGCCCGGGCGGTGCTTGGTGATGTCCCCTTCCGGTATTCGCCGTTCAGCAAGGCGGAGCGCGGTTACCGCTTCGCAGAAGGCAGCACCCCGGAAGAACGCACGCCCTGTTTCGCCGAGGCCGTCTCGTTCAAGCAGGGCGCCTCGACGGAGGTCGCCTTCCGCGATGTGCTGCGCTCCTGCCTGACCCAGATATCCGAAAACAGGCTGGTGGTTCTGGCCTCCGAAGACCCGGAAGGACCGCATCAGTTGCGCGTCGGCCTGCGCCGGTTGCGCAGTGCGTTCCGGCTGTTCCGGCCGGTCCTCAATCCGGCGACCACCCAGCCACTGGACGCGATGGCCCGCATCATCGCCACCGAGGCCGGTGCCTTGCGGGATATGGATGTGCTGATCGATGAAATCGTCGTTCCGCTGATCGAAAAGGCGCCGGACAGCCTGTCCTTCGACGCCTTGCTGACAGATCTGAACGCAGCCCGCGGGAAGGACACCCGTGGCACGCTGACCGATCATCTGAAATCGGCGGAGGTCAACGCCTTCCTGCTGGATCTGGCCGCGTTCACCGAGGGCCGGGGCTGGCTCGATCCGGAAAATCTCGGCCAGACCGCGCTTCTGGCGCAACCGATCGAGAAGTATGCCGGCCATGCCCTCGCCAGACAGTGGAAAAAGGTTCTGAAATACGGCAAGCGCATCAAGGACCTGCCCGTCCCCGAACGCCATGAAATGCGCAAGGCGATGAAGAAGATGCGTTACGGCATCGAATTCTTCGGCAGCCTCTATCCGGCTGACGGCGTAAAACCGTTCCTCAAGCGCATGAAGAAGCTGCAGGACATTTTCGGCTATCTCAACGACGTCGCAATGGCCGAGACCCTGCCGGAAAAATACACCGCCACCGGACCCCAGTCCGGACCGGCGCGGCTGGCGATCGGCTTCGTCATCGGCTGGCACGAGGCCCAGTGCCAGGCCAGGTGGCAACATGCCAAAGGCTACTGGGACGCCACCAGGAAAACGCCGAAGTTCTGGACCTAGGGCATTTCACCCGGCCCTTGATCAGGGCCCGGGCGGGAGGTCGTCATCACATTCGAAGATGTCCTCGATCGCCATTTCGAACAGATGGGCGATCCTGAAAGCCAGCGGCAGAGACGGATCGTACCGTCCGGCTTCAATGGCATTGATCGTCTGGCGCGACACGTTCAGCTTGTCGCCCAGCACCGATTGGGACCATTTGCGTTGCGCCCGCAGGACCTTGAGCCTGTTGCGCATCAAAAGGCGCCGCCATCCCGTTTGGTGATCACCAGGGCCGCGGCGCCGTAACACGCCCAGAAGGTCGGCACCAGCCAGAAGACATCAAGGGACGGCGCACCGGCCAGGTTCTCCAGCGTTCCCCAGACCGACGCCATCACCATCAGGCAGACCAGGCCGAACAGGATCGCCTTGATCTGGATTGCCCTCAGAAACTCGTCGATCTCGGTGATGAACCGCCAGTGCGCCCAGATCGTGCACAGGATCGCGATGATCGGCAGTGCGGCCAGCATGTAACGAACAGTCACCGGCAGGTCCAGATGATCCCGTGCCCAGACCACCCCGATCGTGGCGGCCATGTAACCGGTCATGGCGGGAACGAAAATCATGAAATAACGGCGCGTGGCCTGTTGGTGGGTCATTGCGGCCTCCGGCAAGTATGTAAAGCAAGCTTTACACTGCCGCCGGAAGGCAGATATGTCAAGGACCCTTTCCATCCGGTCAGGACACTGCCCAAAGTTCAGGCCCGGCCGGTCAGTTCCGGTCGTTCAGTCCAGATTCCCGAAACAGATCATCGAACCTGCGCAGCAGCGCCGGCTCCACCAGTGCATGCCGCGTCAGAACCGCGCGGAAAGCCTTGCGTTGAAGCCGTGGTCACTGGCGGTCGCTCCGAGTTCGCCGGTGTAGCCGGCACTGACGGTCACGCCTTCGCCAAGGCCGAAGTTCAGACCCGCCTCGATCAGGGCTGTGTCCCGGTCCAGAGGCGTGCCGGAAATATCGAATGCATTTCCGCCGGCAAAGCGCATCGTCGAGACTGCATCCAGATTGCCGAGGGCATGGCGCCAGCCGACGCTGCCGGACACCGTGGCGCTGAAGGCACCGTTGGTCGCGATCTGCCGCTCCAGCCGCGCGCCCAGGGTGGTGACACCGAGGGTCTGCGATGTGGAGCCGACGGTGAGGGCCGCCGCGCCGCCTGTTTCGGTGAAGCCGTCGCTGTGCTGATGGATGAGGGCCGCCCCCGCGAAGGGTTCGATCCGGGCGAACGGCGTGTCGAGCATATAGCCGACCTCGCCGAACACCTGCGCGGTGGACGCCGCGTAATCGGCATTCAGGGTGTTGCTCAGTCCGCCCACGGTGACATTACGCGTTGTCGAGACATCGTGCCAGGCATAGCCGGCCCCCAGATGCAGACCGAGCGCGCCGAACCGGCGTCCGCCATAGGCGCCCAGATGATAGCTGTCGGCATCCCCGGACGAGGCCCGGGAATCGACATCGAAGCTGGTCTTGCCGTAACCGGCCAGTATCCCCGCGCGCCAGCCGTCGAAGACGTCCGCGTCAAGACCGAGGAAGAACCCGCCACTGGTGTGGTCCATCTGCGCCTTGCCATCGCCGCCACGGGTCTCGCCCCAGCCGCCATAGGCCTGACCCCAGGCTGTGACGCCCACGGAATTGCCCGGCGCCTCGCCGGCCCCGTTGAACGCGATCATCGGCACATCGCCTGCCGCCAGCCCGCCGAAAGCACCGCGGATGCGGTTGTTGACGGCATCGCGGCCAAAGCGGCTCTGCTGAACCAGCAGCGTGTTGGTGGAGGCATGGACCTCGCCGGACAGGGTGTCGAAGGCTGCCCGCGCAGCCGCGCCGCTGAGCGCCACGACCTCGTCATAGACCGCGTTGCCGCTGCCGAGGTTTTCGACGGCCGAGGCGGTGGCGGTCTGGTTTCCCGTAACCGCCGCGGACGTAAAGTCCGACGTATTGCGTGTCAGCGTCAGGGTGACGTTGGTCGCGCCGTATCCGAGCGCGGCGTCGAGAAACGCGAAATCTTCGCTGACGGAGCCGAACGTACCGTTCACCGCCGTGCCGGCGGTGAGGATCGTGTAGGTGGTCGAGGTGTCGTAGGTCGACCCGTCGTCCGTGCCGTTTTCGGCGCTCACGGTGACTTTGGCGCCGCTGTTGATGGTCACCGTGCCTGTCGCGGCCAGCTTGTCGGAGTTGCCGTCCTTGTCGACTTCGACCGCGTAGGTGGACCCGGAGACGAAGTTCACATCTCCCGCCACATTGAGCGTCCCGATGGAATTTCCGGGCGCGACGGTGGCGCCGGAGGACAGCGTGAAACCGCTCACCGTGCCCGTGCCGCCGATGGTGCCGCCGCTGGCGACCGTGATCGCCGTGGTGAATGTGCTGTTGAAGGCAAGGGTGCCGCCGGAGATCGTCGTTGTCCCGGTGAAGCCTGACAGGTCTCCGCCGAGCTTTGTCGTGCCGGCTTCGCTGACAAGGGTGCCGCTGCCGGTGATGTCGGCATCGAAGGCATAGTCTGTGCCAGTGTGATTGAACACGATCTTGCCGGTGCCGCTGCCGAAGGCCACGGTGTCGGCGTTGACCGTTCCGGCCGCAGCCGCCGTGCTGCCCGAGGCCGCGCCGATGTTCAGCGTGCCGGTTGACCCGGTGTTTTTTGCGATATTCAGCGTGCCGCTGCCCGCGTTGACGGTTATTTTGCCGCCGTCGGCGAGCGTCAGGGTTCCGGTTCCATCACTGCCCACAATGGCCCCGTTGGCCGCCTGGATCAGGGAGCCCTGACCCGTGACGGTCACGGTGCCGGTCGAACCGGTCGACCAGCCGATATCCACGTCGTCACCGACAAACTTGCCGCCATCGGAAACCGTCAGCGTGCCTGTGCCGGCATTGCCGACATTGACACCCGTCGTGGAGACAAATTGCGACCCCGCTCCGGTCACGGTCAACGTACCATTGGCAGCGCTGGTGTTGCCAATCTGCAGGAGCGTGCCCGTGGCCTTTCCGCCATCGGAAATCGTCAGTGTGCCCGTGCCGGAACCGCCAATGGAAAGACCGACGTCGTTGGTCCAGTCCGATCCGGACCCGTCCACCGTGACCGTTCCCACGGAACCGGCCTGGCTGCCGATGGTCCCGCCTGAACTCGTGACCTTGCCGCCGGCAGAAACCGCAACCGACCCCGTGCCGGTATCGCCTATGGTGATCGTCCCGGAATTGTCCCACGGGCTGCCCAGCGTCCCCGGGGCGCCCGCTCCGCTGCCGATCACCGTCTCGCTCGAGCCGTCGATGGTATCGACAGTGGCCAGAGCAGGCGATATTGCGCCAGGCGCCAGAACGGGCACCAGAACAAGACTGCCTGTCAGGGCCGTTGCCAGCAGCAACCCGGAGCGGCAATGCCGCAATGTGGCGGGAGAATTCTGCGGAGAATGGGTCTGGGACGAGAGCATCGGGTCCTGTCTGCGTTCGAATATCGGCTTCTAAGCCCTTGCTTTTGCTATCGAGTGCAACGCGAGGCCACACCTAATACATGCGCATCGCAGACTAGGGTCCGAATACGGGTCCCGCTATCCGATTCCTGCAAAAGTATGGCGCCCCTGTAGTTTTCAACAACAAATTCGCGTTTCGGTATCGCCAGGTGTCCGCAGCAACAACCGGCCATCTTGTCCGCCATCGGTCCAGCCGTCGAAATTCGCGGTCCGGTCACTTCGGTGCGCAGGCCTGATCGCTGGCCTGATCGCTGGCATGTCACCGAAAAAACGGGCTAGTCTGCGAAAATCTTTTTCGAATTGCCGCCCTGACGAAATTGCCTGCCGGACAGGCCATGTGAATTGGAGAGCGTTGTGCCGATGTTCCGTTTCTTTCTGACTGCCCTGATTGTCCTGACTACCCTGATTGTCCTGGCGGTTTCCGGCCCGGTACAGGCCCAGGAAACCCCTCTCCAGAAAAGAATGAAGGCCTTCATTGAGGCCTATAACGCCAGGGATGCCGAGGCCGTATCAGGTTTCTACACCGAAAAAGGCGCGCTTCTGCCACCTCGGGGCAAGGCTCTCTTCGGGCGCCCGCCCATTGCGGCGCACTATGCCAATGCGTTTTCAAATGGTGTCACGGACCTCAAGTACCGCATTCTGGAAATCGACCAGACCAGCGCGGATACGGCGATCGAGATTGGAGAGACGCAGGTCGCCTTCAACGCGCAGACCATCATCGGCCGGTCCATGCATGTCTGGAAGAATGTCAACGGCGAATGGTTCCTGCACAGGGACATGTACCATGTCCTTGCCATGACCAAATGAAGCTGGCTTCGGGGCGGCTTCCCGCCGCCCCGGAACATCTGGCCGTCAGGCGGCCTTGTCGGCGCGTTCCCAGGCGAATTTCCGGAAAGGCGCATCCACAGGCGTGTCGGCGATGTGGTTGGTGTAGTTGGACATGACCTTCTGGCTGTAGCCGAGAACCACTTCCAGGATGTTGCGCCTGGTGTACCCGGCATCGAGGAACGCCTGCACGTCCGCGTCGGACAGGTTGCCATGTTGGCGCACCAGTTTCAGGGTGAAATCACGCAGCGCTTCCAGGCGCGGCGTCGGCAGCGCCGTTTCGTTGCGCAGCGCATCGGTGATGGCATCGTCCACGTTCATGCTCTTGGCGATGCCCGTATGCGCGGGAACGCAGTAATGGCATGCGTTCTCCACGTTCACGGTCTGCCAGACCACTGTCTGTTCGTCCTTGTCGAAGCTGGAATTCGCGAACAGCTCATGCACGCGCTGATAGGCTTCCAGCAGGCCCGGCGCCTCGGCCATCACGGCGTGAAGCCCTGGCACCATGCCGAAGGCGGCCTTGGATTTTGCCAGCAGCGGCTGCGAATCTTCCGGAGCGTTGGTCTCGTCGTAAAGCGTGAAGTCGGTCATCTCTGTTCATCCTTTGAGGGTGTTCGGGCGGGAGGAACCCGTGAATTTGTCCGGCGGCAGGCCGGGCTTGCGATCAGCAGATAAGTTCGTTTGAGTGATTGCTCAATAGATTGTTTGAGCAATCACTCAAATGTGAGTGCGCCCCACATTTGCGAGACGAGACATTCCGGCAGAAAGGCCCTATTTTTTGACCCATGAAACGAGCTCAACCCTATGACCGCGAAAAAGCGCTGGACGCGGCCCAGGACCTGTTCTGGCGCAAGGGCTATCACGCCACCTCCCTGAAGGATCTGGAGGCCGCGCTGGCCATGAAGCCAGGCAGCATCTATGCCGCATTCAAAAGCAAGGAAGCTCTCTTTCTGGCGGGTCTGGAGCGGTATTTTCTGACCAGCCGCCAGTCCGTCAGGGACCAGATGGCCGTAGCGGACACCGTTCTGGGCGGTCTGGCGGATCACCTGCGGAGCCATGGCGCGATGGCGGGCGGGCCACCTGACAACCGTGCCTGCATGATCGTCAAGACCCTTCTGGACACCACGGCCGAAGACGGCGCAGTCTTGAAGCGGGCCCAAGCCTATTTCGAGGGCATGCGGTCCGAATTCGCCGGCTTCTTCCGCAAGGCCCGGGAGAACGGCGAACTCCCTCCCGGCGCCGACCCCGACCGCCTCGCCCGCCGCTATCAGGCCAATATCACCGCCCTCAGGGTGGAAGCCCACCTGGGCGGCGATCCCGCCGCACTGACGGACCTTGCCGACAGCATGGCGCGGGATGTGGAACGGTTGGGGCGGGACGAGGAAGGAGTACCCGGGTGACGTGACACGCGAAAATCCGCGCGATACGAAACACGACCTTCAGACAACCGTCACGGCACCGGACAATTGCCGCAAGATCAACCAAACCGGAATGCAGGGCCGCTTAGACGTTGCATTCCAAGGTCAACGTCAGGCTCGCACCCTTGTCGACACGGTTGATCACAAGCGATCCTCCGTGATGTTCGCCGACGGACACAGCGATCGCCAGACCAAGGCCACTTCCGTCGGAGGGCTCGACTTGAGAAAACCGGCCGAACGCGGCTTCGCGCTGATCCGGCGAAAGCCCCCTGCCGTCATCGGCGACAGTGACATGCGCTGCCGAGCCTTCACGTGAGCATCGAACACTGATGGAGCTCAATGCCTCGCCGCCGTGCTTGAGAGCATTGTCGATGAGGTTCTTGATGGCCTCGGCTACAAAAACACGGTCACCGCAGACCGGAACCTTCTCATCGGGAGAATGAAGTTCGAACTCGATACCCTGTGCCAGTATGCTCGGCCCCATATCCGCACAAATGTCGCGAACCAGTTCACTCAGGTCGAACTCTTCGGGTGCCATGGGCGTGACCGACTGTTGCAACCGATCCAGTGACAAAAGCTTGTCGGCTATCCGCGCGGACGCCCGTGCGGCGCTCACCAGCTCGGTTGTCCTGAAATCGCGGTCCTCCTTTGTCGGGGCATCCCGCACCGCCTCCGCCATCGACTGAACAGCCGCCGCCGGATTTCTAAGCTGGTGGGCCGCATCCGAGATAAAAACCTGCTGCGCCTTGATGCTTGTTTCCAGTTGTTCAAACAGGCGGTTGAGGGTCAGAACGATCCCCTGAACTTCTGCGGGAACCGGCCGGCGTATTCGGCTGAGATCGCTTGTCGACCGGATGGCGATTGCATCTTGAAGGTCAAGCAGGGGACGCAGGCCCCGCCCCACACCGAACCAGACCACAAGTGCCAGCGTCGCCAGAAGAACACCTATGATCGTCGCCGCCTGAACGGCCAGCTGGTTCGTGAACGCCTGACGATCGGCCAGGCGTTGCCAGACAGTCACGGTCGCATCCGCGGTCAGGTTTTCGATTGTCACACGTTCCGTGACATTGAGAACACGAACCTCTTCACCACGGTAACTCGCCTTGAAAAACTTCGGCGCGTATTTGTCCGTTGCCGCTTTGCCGGCGACCGTCGGAGGATATGCGTAGCCAGTTATGTAGATCCCGCCAGGTCCAGTCGCGTGGTAGAAGACTTCGCCGCCGGAAACGTCCCTGATCAAGTCCCGGGTGGATGGCAACAAGGCGTCGCCATCCGATATCGCCACATCCCGGGAAATAGCCATGGCGGCCGACAACAGTGTCCTGTCGAACAGGTCTTCGGATGTATGCTGGGCGACTGTGAACCTCCAGTACCCCATGAAGATCGCCATCAGGACAAGGGGGAAGAGGATCAGCGTAAACAGTCTGATACGCAGTGATGCCGAACGGTGCCTCATGCTTTGGCCTCAAGCATGTATCCCAGGCCGCGGGCGGTCTTTATCGATACGGCATGCTTCTCCAGACGACGGCGCAATCGTGACACATGCGGCTCGACAGCGGTATCGTCAACGTCGGCGCCGACACCATAGACATGATTGGTGAGCTGCGACTTGGAGACAATGCGTCCGCGCCGCTCCAGAAGACATTCCAGAATGGCCAGTTCCCGTCGGGGGATTTCCAGCAGAACGCCGTCTGCCAGGACCTGCCTGGACGTGCGGTTGAACTCCAGACCACCGAAGATTTCACTGACACCGTAATCCAGGTTTTTGCGGCGGGAAAGCGCACGGACGCGGGCTTCCAGTTCGTCCATTTCAAAAGGTTTGACCAGATAATCGTCCGCACCCATGTCCAGTCCGAGGACCCGGTCACTGGTATTGCTCCGCGCGGTCAGCAAGATAACCGGAGTGCTGTCGGCACGAGCCCGCAGAGACCTTAGAACATCAAGCCCGGTCTGCCCGGGCAGATTGATATCCAGAATCACGAGGTCAGCCCCGTCCTGAGACAGAAAGACATCGGCCTGATCGCCGTCATGCAGGACGTCCGCCGAGTGCCCCCGGTCACGCAGACGGTACGCGATGGCACTGGCGAGAGCCTTGTTGTCCTCGATGATTGCGATTCTCATTTTTCCTGACTTCTGCAAGCTTGTTGCAAGGTTGGCTTTCAATGATCCGCCGATTGAAAGGGGAATCAATCCCCATTTTCATGTGACATTCAACAGTGGCGATGAGGACGTCCCTGTGTTTGTCTGGTCAACAGGGAGGATCCAATGACCATTTCAAACTTTACGCGCAATGCTGCCTTGGGGCTATTTGCAACAACGTTCATGACAGCTCCCGCATCTGCCGAAGTTGATTTTTCCGGCAAGACGATTGAATGGATCATTCCGTTTTCCGAAACCGGCGGATCCGCCAAATGGGCAAATTTCTTCGCGCCGTTGCTGGGTGACGCACTGCCCGGGAAGCCGACCATTGTCGTCAAGTTCATGCCCGGTGCAGGCTCGACCAAAGGCGCGAACTGGTTCCAGAAGCAAAAGCATGACGATGGCACCTTGTTGTTCGGCTCATCCGGGTCCACACAGTTTCCCTATCTGCTTGATGACCCGCGTGTTCGCTATGAATACAAGGACTGGAATCCGGTCATGGCATCGGGAACCGGCGGCGTCGCCTATCTGAACGCCGAAGCCGGCGCCAAATTCGACGGTTCGGCGAATTCCCTGAAAGACACCGACTTCATCTACGGTTCGCAAGGCGCGACCCGTCTCGACCTGGTTCCTCTTCTGGCCTGGCAAATGCTCGGCATGAACGTTGAACCGGTTTTCGGCATCAAGGGCCGCGGCGATGGCCGGCTGATGTTTGAACGCGGCGAAGCAACCATCGACTACCAGACCTCGTCCGGTTACCTGAAGGGCGGTGTTTATCTTGTCGACCAGGGCAAAGCCGTTCCGATGATGACATGGGGCGCGCTTGACGGGGACGGCAACATTGTCCGTGATCCGACATTCCCGGAAATCGCGACTTTCAAGGAAGTCTGTGAGGCGACCGACGGGTGTGAAACCTCCGGCCAGGCCTGGGACGCCTGGAAAGCCTTTTTCGTCGCCGGGTTCCCGGTGCAAAAACTGGCATTCCTGCCTGCCGGTACACCACAGGATGTGATCGACACCTACACCGCCGCGTTCGAGGCTGTTGTTGCGGATCAGAACTTCGCTGACATATCCGCCAAGCGCGTCGGCAAATATCCGGTCTTCACCGGGGAAAACGCGCTGACAGCGCTTGGGACCGCGACAAATGTGCCCGATGAGGCGAAGGCTTACGTCATCAACTGGCTCAAGGAAGCTTACGGCGTCGAGCTGAAATAGGTCCCGGTCCTGGTGCGCGACTGGCCTCATCGGCCACGGTCGCGCACCGGATTCTTCTGACATTGCAAAAATGAAAGGCGGCTTCCCATGGAGGTTTTCGCCACGGCTCTCCCTGCGCTCAACGACGCGTGGGCCCTGATCCTTCAACCTGTTGTCCTGGGCTACCTGTTTCTTGGGGTCGTCATGGGTCTGGCTGTCGGCGTCTTTCCCGGTCTGGGTGGAATTGCCGGTCTTTCTCTTTTGCTTCCCTTCATGTTCGGCATGGACCCAATTCTGGGCCTGGCGCTCATGATCGGCATGGTCGCGGTTGTACCGACATCCGATACCTTTGCGTCCGTATTGATGGGCATCCCCGGTTCGTCCGCCTCTCAGGCAACGGTGCTGGACGGCTTCCCGATGGCGAAAAAGGGAGAAGCTGCAAGGGCTCTGTCCGCGGCATTCGCCTCTTCGCTGTTTGGCGGACTGATTGGCGCAACGTTCTTGACGGTGTTCATTCTGGTTGCCCGCCCCATCGTCCTGGCATTCGGCCTGCCCGAAATGCTGATGATCACCATCCTGGGCCTGTCCATGGTCGCCATTTTGGCGGGCCGCATCGCCTTCAAGGGGCTGGCAGCCGCCGGACTGGGCCTGATGGTCGGAACCATTGGCGAGGCTGATGCCGGTGGCAGCCTGCGCATGGCGACCTACGACATTCCCTATCTGACGGATGGTCTGAAACTTGTGATCGTCGGCCTGGGCATTTTTGCCATTCCGGAGATCGTGTCCCTGCTCCGGCAGGACCGTTCGATCGCGAAGGGCGCCAGCCTCGGCGCCGGCTGGGCCGAGGGTGTCAGGGACTGGTTCGCCAATATCTGGCTTTCAGTCAGATGCTCGATCATTGGCGTGGTCGTCGGGATTATTCCGGGCCTGGGAGGATCTGTTGTCGACTGGATCGCCTATGGGCACACGGTTCAAACAACCAGGGACAAATCAGGCTTCGGCCAGGGTGAGGTCCGCGGCGTGATCGGTCCGGAAAGCTCGAACAATGCCAAGGAAGGCGGCGGTCTCGTCCCGACCTTGCTGTTCGGCATCCCGGGTTCGGGATCCATGGCGATCTTCATCGGCGCCGTCGCTCTGCTGGGCTCGGGTGACATCGAAGTCGGCCCTGGAATGCTGAAGAGCAATCTCGACATCACCTATTCGATCGTTTGGTTGCTGGCGCTGGCAAATGTTCTGGGAACAATCCTGTGCATTGCCGCGTCGGGCGGGATCGCCAGGCTGACCACCATCCGCTTTACCTACCTTGCGCCGTTTCTGTTCATGTTGATCAGCTTTGCGGCGTTCCAGTCCGGTCAGAATTTTGAAGACCTTCTGGCACTGTGCGTCATCGGCCTGATCGGCATATTCCTGCGCCGCTTCGACTGGTCCCGCCCTGCGTTTCTCATCGGATTTGTCTTGTCGAACCCGGTTGAGAAATTCACAAACCAGGCCTTCCAGATCGCGAATTTCAGGTTCCGGAAAAGCTTTGAGGACGGGTTCGACTACATCTTCAGTCCGATCGTGATCGTTCTCATCATCGTCACCGTGGTGTCGGTTGTCCTCGGCATCCGTCAGGCGAAAACGATCATGGCGGACGGAGAAGTCGAGTCCGGATCCAAGCGGGCTCCGCTGATCTTTCTTCTCGTTATCGCATCCTATCTGACATTCGCTTTGATCAACGCCGGCATGATCCCCGACTACAACATGACCGACAAGGTCATTCCGCTGGTCGTCGGAGGAGCAGCCTTGCTGTGCTGCCTGATCCTGTTGATCCAGATGATGCGCAGGCCGGAACGTGACGTGATTTTCGCCGACAAGGAAATCGCGGGCGAAGATGCCGATGCTCCGTACGGCTTGTGGTCGACGCTTGCATGGTTCGGCGCCCTGATCGCCGCCACCTGGTTTGTCGGATTTATTCTGGCGCTGGCCGGTTTTCTGGTCACGTTCCTGCGCGTACGTGCCGGTTCAAGTTGGGTCATGACGCTGGTCCTGACGATTTCCGGCATTGTTTTCATGTGCCTGATGGCCGGTGCGCTGAACCGGGACTTTCCTCCAGGGCTCTTGCAGGGAGCGGTTGACCTGCCGTGGCCGTTGAAATGACCCAGACAGCTATTCCGTACATCTTCATGCGTGGTGGAACCTCCCGTGGCCCCTACTTTCGCCGGGAGGACCTGCCGACGGACCTGGATGATCTGGCGCAGGTTCTCATTGCCGCACTAGGGTCGGGCCACCCTCTCAATATCGACGGGATTGGCGGCGGCGCCGCCGTCACCACAAAGGTGGCCATGCTGTCCGCGTCTGACGATGACTGGGCGGATATTGACTACTTTTTTGCGCAAGTTTCCGTCGAGGATCAGTTGGTCGACTTCAAACCGACATGCGGCAATATCCTGTCCGGCGTCGGACCTGCGGCAATCGAAATGGGATTGATCTCGCCCACAGGCGATGAAACGGATATCCGGATCCGTGCTGTCAATACGGGCGCGCGGGTTATCGCCAAGGTGCGGACCCCGGGCGGCAATCTCACTTATGACGGCGATACGGAGATCGCAGGGTCACCCGGATCATCAGCGCCCGTCCTGCTGTCTTTCATGGGCGTCGTGGGATCATCGACCGGCGCATTTTTGCCAACCGGCAACTTGCGAGACGTCATTGACGGTATCGAGGTCACCTGCATGGATGTGGCAATGCCGGTGGTGATTGCCCGTACAAAGGACTTCGGCCTGACCGGGCATGAGAGTTCGCAGGAACTGGATGACAATCGTGCCTTCTTCGATCGAATGGAACCGATCCGGATCAAGGCCGGAAAGCTCATGGGCATGGGAGACGTCGCCAGGTCTGTCACGCCCAAGTTTGGACTGCTGGCACCAGCTTCAGATGGGGGGACCATCGCAGCCCGCTACTTCATGCCATGGAACACACATCCGACCATGGCGGTAACGGGAGCGCAGTGCCTGGCTGCATGCGCGCTCACACCCGGGTCTGTCGCCGACGGCATGCTGACGCGACCTTCGGTCAGTCCGGTTGAAGTTGTTCTGGAACATCCGTCGGGTAAAATCGAGGTCCTTGTCGATTTTACTTCTGAAAACGGCTTCACGCTGATTTCCGCGGGTCTGGTTCGCACGGCACGAAAACTGGCCGACGGCCATGTATACATCCCAAGCCGGAGCCGGACCGGAGAGGAGGCGCACGCATGAGCATTCGCAATATTCTTGTTGCATTCAACGGATCTGACAGTGCGGTTTCTGCTTTAAAATACGCCGCCTCTCTCGCGCGCGACACAGCGCATGTCACGGTTCTTCTGGCCCATTCCAAACACGAGATCATCGACAGCCGCGCGACCTGGGTGCCCGCCAGGGCGCGTGAAATACTGGAACAGGCGAATGCGGATATCCTTGATGGGATTGAGGCACGGTTCGAGGTCTTGCGGGACGGACTTGGTCTTGGCGATCGTCTGCATTTCAGACGGCAAGCCGGACGGGTGGATGCCGTCCTTTCGGAATGTGCCCGCAGCTTTGATCTGTTGATCCTGGGGCAGGACCGCGCGGAAGATGTCGACGAACATGTCATTCTGCACCCGGATCGCATCGCGCTCATGAGTGGGCGCCCGCTCCTGATTGTACCGGAGGGGCATGACGCCGACGTCAGTCATGCACATGCGGCAATTGCCTGGGACGGCAGCCGGGCTTCCGCCCGGGCGCTGTCTGACAGCCTTGGTCTGCTTGAGGATCAGGGCCGGGTCACGGTTCTGACACTGGGCGACGAAACGACTCCGCGTCCGGTTTCCGAACTGATGGAGCATCTGGAGCGCCATGATGTCAAAGCCACTCACGAAGTGATTGGGTCAGCCCCAGGTCCCGCACGTGCGATCCTGGCCTATTGCCGCGAAAAAGATCCTTGCCTGCTCGTCATGGGCGCTTATGAACATTCCAAGTTTCGTGAGGATTTTTTGGGCGGCGTGACCGCGCGCGTTATCAAGAACACTCCGATTCCGGTCCTTTTGTCCCACTGAATGACGGGCTTTCGGACAAGTCCCCTCAGCAGGGAGTTCTTCGGCTGCCTCGCAAGGAAACAGCGCAATGCGTGTTCATATTCTCGACGACTGGTTCGACACACTTCGTGGATTGTCCTGTTTTGAAAGGCTGAGCCGGCACGACGTGACCGTCTGGAACGACCACGTCACGGATGAAGCGCAACTCGCCGGGCGTCTCAAGGACGCCGAGGCTCTGGTCCTGTTCCGCGAACGCACGAAAGTGACCCGAACCTTGCTGGAGAGGTTGCCCAATCTGCGTCTGATCAGCCAGCGCAGCGTCTATCCGCATGTTGATGTCGAGGCCTGCAATGATCACAAGGTTCTGCTGTGTTCCAACATGCACGCCGGCACACCTTCCTATGCGGCCGCTGAATTGACCTGGGCGCTGATCATGGCCGGGATGCGGCAACTGCCCGCCCAGATGGCCTCCGTCAAGGCCGGTCAATGGCAGATGGGTGTCGGAAAGACGCTGCGCGGGCGCCGTTTGGGGCTCTACGGATACGGACGGATCGCGAAAACCGTGGCTGGTTATGCCGAAGCTTTTGGAATGGATGTTGTCTGGTGGTCGTCGGCGGAGGGGCGAACCAGAGCAAAAGCCGATGGCATGATCATTGCCGATAGCCGTGACGCCTTTTTTGCCGGCAGTGATGTCGTGTCGGTCCATGTTCGTTTGAAGCCCGCGACCCGCGGGATCATCACCGCGAAGGATCTCTCGCGCATGCAATCCGGCGCGGTGTTCGTGAACACTTCCCGTGCGGGCCTGATTGAACCGGGCGCGTTGCTGGGCGCATTGGACAAGGGTCGCCCGGGCACCGCGGCCATCGATGTATTCGACGCGGAACCACAAACGGATCCGGCTGATCCTTTGCTGTCCCACCGCAATCTCATCGCGACACCGCATATCGGTTTCGTCACCGAAGATGAATTTGACCTGCAGTTTGCGGACATATTCGATCAGGTGAATGCCTATGAAGAGGGTGCCCCCATTCACATGATCAATCCGGATGTCCGGCACGACGGCTGAAACATGACGTCGGGGCGAAGAGTGGCTAGACAGAAGCCCTGATCGCGCTCTTGAGTGCGGTAATCGCAGGCGTGTCGCGTTGACCAATGCGAGTCAGCAACCCAATCGGACGGATGATTTCCGGGGCCTTCAAGGCACGTGCCACGATGCTTTCCGTGGTGACTGATTTGAGTACCGAGTGCGGCAAGAGCGCCACGCCAAGCCCCGCCTCGACCAGCTCAAGCGCGGTTGTCGAGCGATTGACTTCGTGGGTCCAGGTCATCAGGAGGCGCGCTTGGGCCATGGCATCGTCGATCAGAAGACGATTGCCGGTGCCCCGCGCGGGCAAGATGAGCGTCATGCCTTCCAGATCGGTCCACCCAACGGCTTCTCGCTCAGCCAGCATGTGGTCGGCAGGCATGACCAGAACAAGTCTGTCGTCAAAAAGCGGGTCGAATTCCGTCGACGGTTCCAGGATCGGAATGGAACAGAGCCCGAAGTCGGCATCTCCGCCGGCGACGGTCTCGGCCACTTCGTTCGCACTTCCATCAAGCAGGCGAATCCGGGTGACATGACCCGCGCTTCGAAAGAGACGGATTGCCGGGACAAGCAATCGCCCGATGATCGTCGGGACAATCGCGACGGTCATGACAGCGCCCCGCTGATGAGAGGAAGCGACGCTCGCATCGCGCATGGATCGCGTGGTTTCCCGGGCGTCTTCCAGAATAGCTTCCGCGCGCGCTTGCAGACGTTTGGCCGCGAGCGTCGGTTTGACCTCCCGTGTGGTTCGATCGAAGAGAACACTGTCCAGTGCCATTTCAAGCTTTTGAACCCGGCGGGTAACAGCCGATTGTGACAGGTTCAGCCGGTCGGCTGCCTGGTGAAATGATCCGGTCTCCTTGACGGCCAGAAAAGCTTCAAGGTCGCTGAAATCATATTTAATGCGCATAACGCATCAATTTCAGAAAATCCGTCATTGGTCAAATCAAAGCCGGATTGATACTTTTTCCCGGAGAGGAAAGAGTTATGACCACCCAATACGACATCGCGGTCATTGGCGGCGGGAATGCGGCATTGTGCGCGGCGATCACGGCCGCTGAGACCGGCGCGAAGGTGCTGATCCTCGAAACCGCTCCCAAGCCCTATCGCGGTGGCAACTCACGCCATACCCGCAATTTCCGCTGCATGCACAAGGGGCCACTGGGTCCGCTGGTCGATGACTACAGCGAAGACGAATACCTCGCTGACCTGATGAAGGTTACCGGAGGCAAGACCGACAGGGATCTGGCCCGCCTGGCCATAAGACGTTCCGAGGAATGTCTGCCATGGATGCAGGACCACGGGGTTCGCTTTCAGCCATCTCTTTCGGGAACCTTGTCTTTGGGACGCACCAACGCGTTTTTCATGGGCGGCGGCAAGTCCCTGGTGAATGCCTACTACCGCACCGCTGCGAAGCTGGGGGTGGATGTCGTCTATGAAGCCCAGGTCACACATCTGGAGATCCGGGACGACCGGATTGCCTGGATAGACTATACCCATGATGGTGAAACGAGGCAGGTCGCTCCAGGGTCGGTGGTTGTGGCTTCGGGCGGCTTTCAGGCGGATATCGATTGGCTGACACGGGCCTGGGGCCCTGCTGCGCAGAACTTTCTCATTCGCGGGACGCCCTATAACCGTGGCGTGGTTTTGGCGGATTTGCTTGACCAGGGCGTGCGGTCGGTCGGCGACGCCGATCAATGCCATGCCGTTGCCATCGATGGACGTGCGCCGAAATATGACGGCGGCATTGTTACCCGGCTCGACTGCGTGCCGTTTTCCATCGTCGTCAACAAGAACGCCGACCGCTTTTATGATGAAGGCGAGGATGTGTGGCCGAAACGCTATGCCATCTGGGGCCGTCTGGTCGCTGCGCAGCCGGATCAGGTTGGATTTGCCATCATTGATGCCAAGTCTCTGGATCTGTTCATGCCATCTGTTTTTCCGCCGCTGAAAGCCGATACGATTGACGACCTCGCGGCTCAAATGGGTCTGCCGGCCGGCAAGTTGCGCTCGACAATTGCCGACTTCAATTCCGCTTGCGGCGATACATCAGCTTTTCGTCCAACCGAACTTGACGGGGTTGCAACGTCCGGTATCACGCCTGCCAAAACCAACTGGGCCCGCCCGATCACCGAACCGCCGTTTTACGGCTATTCCCTGCGCACGGGCGTGACCTTCACCTATCTCGGTTTGAAGGTCGACGAAAATGCTCAGTGCAGCACAAGAAACGGCCCGGTCAAGAACCTCTGGGCCGCTGGTGAAACCATGGCCGGATCCATTCTGGGCCAGGGATATCTGGCTGGCTTCGGCATGACCATCGGCACAGTCTTCGGACGCATCGCGGGCCGGGAGGCCGCAGCCCATGCAAACTGATCTTGTTCAGGAAGCGCGCCGCCAGGCCGAAATTTGCAACGCTTGCCGGTATTGCGAAGGGTATTGTTCGGTTTTCCCCGCGCTCCACCGCCAACGGTCCTTTCTGGACGGGGACATCACGCAGTTGGCCAATCTCTGTCACAACTGCCGGGGATGCTATTATGCCTGCCAGTACACCGCGCCACATGAATTCGACCTGAACCTTCCCAAGGCACTCGCCGAAGTCCGGCGCGACAGTTGGGAAAGCCATGCCTGGCCCGCGCCGCTGGCACGCCGGTTTCACACGCATGGCGGCGCGATCGCAATCGCCTCGGTCCTCGGATTTGCGATCCTGTTTTTGGCAATCCGCATGATCGGGTCCACCGCCGGAGACGGATTTTATGCCGTTCTGTCCCACAATGCGATGGTAGCGATCTTCCTGCCCGCATTTGTATTTCCGCTCGCCAGCATCGCGGTCAGCCTGAGGAGATACTGGAAATCAGTCGGCGGTGGCCGGCTGCACGTCCGGGATATCGTCTCCGCCGTCAAGACCGCGGCCAGCATGAAGGACCTGGCGGCCGGTCATGGCGACGGCTGCAATTTCGAAGACGAGGACCGCTTTTCGCACGGTCGCCGCTATGCGCACCAGGCCATAATGTACGGTTTCCTTCTGTGTTTTGCGGCAACCGCATCCGGAACACTGATGCACTACCTCCTGGACCAGCCTGCACCTTATCCACTCTGGTCCGTCCCGAAGATGCTGGGAGTCCCGGGCGGTCTGTCATTGACCGTCGGATGTGTCTGGATGGCGGTCTTGAAATTGCGCTCTGAACGGGAACTCGGTGACAGAAATGCGTGGAGCGGTGATCTAGGATTTATCGCATTGCTTGGGTTTGTTGCTCTCAGTGGCCTTGCACTTTATGTCCTTGGCGCAACCCCGGCTATGCCGGTTCTCCTGGCCTTGCACCTGGGCGCTGTTCTCAGTTTCTTTCTGCTGACACCCTTTACCAAGATGGCACACGGCTTCTTTCGCCTGACTGCTTTGATCCGCAATGCACAGCAGAGCCGGGTGGCAGGATGACCGAACTGTGGAGGTCAGTGCTATCGATCCGAATAGCCACCCGGGCGGCCCTGTTCCCGGAATCAGCCCTCCGCTCTCCCGGGCCTGGCTGACTCAGTGTCGGTAGTCGCTCCAATTACCGACTCGTCCGCCGCATTGCTTCGGCTCAATCTTGATGCACGCGGCCCCAACCATGCGATGGACGCCGCTCAATCGGATTTGTCAGTATCGCTGCTGCTGTTCCGTGCGCCCGGAACATTACCGCCCAACCCGTCGCGCAACCGGCGGGCAAGATCGAACAGCGTGCCTGCATCCTTGCCGAGAACGTCCCCGATGGTGGAGTCGACCTCCGACCAGGCCTCTCCGATCCCGGCAAGGAGAGTTCGCCCAATTTCTGTCAATTCCAGCACGTTTTGCCGGCGCGATGCCGGGTCGATCGTACGCGTGATGTATCCGGCGGCCAGAAGCCGGTCCGTCATCGTGCTCATGCTCGCGGAAGTGACCCCGAACGCCGTCGCAAGTTCGGCCTGCGAAATGGCCCCGGTCCTGCCCATCGCCTCGAGGATGCGGGCCTGACGGGGCTGGATGCCGAGCGGTGCCAGTTTCCGGCGCAACTCCGTCTCGACGAGGTCTGCGCTGTGAAGGAGACCGTGGAACTGATATTGATTATCTTGCATGCTAACAGTTAATATACTATATGTTCGATGGCGACAAGATGCCTGCATTGCATTCTGGACAAATCGAGGGACCAACCATGTTTGCGAATCCGGTAACGTTTCTGGTACCGGCCTTGCTCGCCGGAACCCTCCTGGCGGCAAGCCCGGCGTCTGCGCAAACGGCCGACGCGCACCTTGCCCGCATCGCCGGTTTTTTCAAGACCGCGGATGTCGTGAAGGGTCCCGATCCGGTCGAATGCACCTTGTCAGGCGGCACGCAGACGACCTGCTTTTCCATCACGGTGCGTCCGAACCCGCTGGACCGCACGCCAGGACCATGGTGCCCCTCGAACATCTCGGACGGCGCCGATGCGGGCGGCATCTGGTTCCTCGACGGCGAGACCGTGGACGTGGATGGCGCCTTCATCGCCAGCCTCGCCGAGACCTATGGCGACACGCGCTGGCAGCTTTTCGACGCCGACACGGGCGCGGTGCGGTTCACCGGCACGCTGGAAGCCTGCCAGGCGGCCGCACGCCCCGATGTCGACCCGGCGTATCAGAATTATTGCGTTCAATGCCTGCCGGAATACATGCCCGAAGACGCGACGATCACCTATGTGATTCCGCTGGAGCCGGTTCCCGCCGAACGACCGGCCCCCACGAACCGGACCGGTTCGGGTGTTGCGTTCAACGGCGTCCGACTTGACGGGCCGGCCCCGCTGGATGCGATCCTGGGCGCGCACACGATCGCACCCTTCGACGATTGCGGCGGTCATGTGAACCCGCATGTCGGCTATCACTACCATGCCGTGACGGACTGCCTTTCCGGCGTGGAGACGACGCTCGGCCCGCTCGAAAGCGATGCCGTGAAGGCACATGGCGGCCAGATCGGCATCGCGATGGACGGCCACGCTGTTTTCCCGCATTTGCTGGCCGACGGCCATGCCGCCGAAGGGCTCGATGCGTGTCACGGGCATGAAGCCGAAGGCTTGCCATACCACTATCACGCCGGTTCAGCCGGTTCGAACCAGATTCTCGGCTGCCTGGCGGCGCAATCCGGTTGCGTTCTCATTGAAGGGGAGACGGTCTGCGACGCAAGCCATCGTCCTCCGCGCCCCTGACTGAACAGGCCTGCTGAACCGCATTCATCCTGGAAGAACTCATGAGGAGCCGTTTTTCATGAACGTCTTGTCCGACCGTCCCGACCGCTACGGTCTCGTAAGTCGAACGTTCCACTGGGGCATGGCCGCCCTGTTTGCGGTACAATTCCTGTCGGCCGCCGCACACTGGGCCTTGCCTCGTGAAAATGCGCTGCGGGAGACGCTCTGGAGCTCCCACTCGGCCCTGGGGACCACCCTTTTCCTGCTGGTCCTGCTGCGTGGATTGTGGGGATTGGCACATATTCCGCAGCGGCCAACCCATTCGGGCGCAATGGGACAGGCGGCGGTCCTTGGGCATGTGGCGATCTATCTTCTCATGGTGATCGTCCCGGCAGTCAGGCTCCTCGCCGCCGCGGGCGGCACCCGGGGGTTCAGCTATCTCGGCATTCCGGTTTTCCCGGCACGCGAAACCGCAATCGCCTGGATGCAGGCACCGGCGGAATGGCATGGGGAACTGGGCTGGATCCTCGCGCTTGTGGTGCTCGGTCACATAGCCATGGCAACCGTCTGGCATCGCCTGATCCAGCGCGACAATGTCCTGCAACGCATGACGTGAGGGAGACTGTCTGATGACACATGCCCGGACCGTGACGGTCCGCAGGCTCGCCGGGGCCTCCCCCGGACGCTGAAGTGGGAGAAATCCCGCTTCCACCCTGTCAGCGACCGGGTTCCGGGCGCTGCGTCCCGATCTCCATCTGCCCGCGACCCTGACTGGACCAGACAAATGACCATCAAAAGCATCACGGGCTGCATCGGCTGCGAAGAATGTGTGAAATCCTGCCCCTGCGACGTGATCCGGTTTGATCCCGACAGCGGCAAGGCGGTGATCACATATCCGGCCGACTGCCAGATCTGCCATCTGTGCCGCATGTATTGCCCGGTCGATGCCATCGAGATGGCGCCGGAGAAATCAATTCCCGTCATTGTGCCATGGGGATAGACATGAACCTCACGGCAAGAAGGACCGCGATCGTTGCCGGGCTGGCCATCTTCGTTGGCTTGCCGCTGGTGTTCTACGCCCTCGGAGAGCCGCCACGGCGATCCGTCCTGAAAGAAGCATTCTCGATCCTGACGCTGCTGGCGTTTTCAATGATGCTCGGTCAGTTTTTTCTGGCCCGCAGCAACGAGACTCTGCTCAGCCTGTTCAAGCCGCCGCAGATCCAGAAGGTTCACAAATACATCACCTATTCCGCGGTCACGGTGATCCTGCTGCACCCGGTACTGATCGTCCTGCCGCGCGCGTTCGAAGGCGGGGATGCGCTCGGCAGTCATATGGCAGGGGGGATCTATACCCAGGTCGGCTCGTCGCTTGCCGGCTCCGCCGTTCAGGGGGCCATCGCGGGGGAAGCGGCAGCGGACTATGCGCGGTCGGTGGACGCCCTCTCGATCCCGCATGCGCGCATTGCCGGCATCCGGAATGAAATCCTGGCTCCCTTTCGGCGCGAGGCGGGCTATGGCCCGGCCTGGGTCACCCAGACGCTGCAGGGGATCATGATCCCGAACTTCGTGCTCTACATCAAGAAAGGATCGATGATGCAGGCGGCACTGGCCTATGTCGAGGAATTGCGCGACCATCACGCACCGATGCTGCGGGCAGCCGACATGCACGAGTTGCGGCTGGCGCACGAGACCCGCAACATGATCCCGAGCCCGACGATGAAAACTGGCGTGCCTGGATCAACATCCACAAGGGTGCCGACGGTTCGATGCGCCTTGAAAAACAGCCCTTCGACAGCTGGCCCTCATAGACTGACGGAAACCGCGGCTCTCAGGCGCTGATGTTGCACGCGCGGGGTGAACGAGACCGGCGCGCCCTCACCCCGCCTCGTTCACCACAAGCTGCATCCGGTCCGCGGCGACGCGCGCCCGTGTGTACTGGATCGGCCTGCCGGACATGTCGAGATTGACACTTTCCATGATCATCACGGGCTGGCCGAGCGACAGGCCCAGCTGGCGGGCGTCATTGGCTTCGACCAGTTCGGCGGTGATGCGGGTTTCCTTGCGCCGGTAGTCGGTGATCCCGGCCCGTTCAAGAGCCTTCGTGATGGAGCCGCTGTCGGCGTAGTCCGCAACGAAATTCGGTACACGCGCGTCCTCGAACCAGTTTGTGCCGATGATCATCGGCACGCTGTCGGCAACGCGCAGGGTCTCCACCCGCAGGAGCGCGGTGCCGAGCGGCACATCGAGCCGGTTAGCCAGCAGCGCGTCGGCCTCCTCGGTCGCGGAGCCGATGAGGCGGCCGTCCGGCGCCCGGTCCTGGCCCGAAACGATTTCCGAAAACCGCGTCCTTGGTCCGATCGGATAGCTGAGCGGCGCCGAGGCGACGAACGTGCCGCGGCCCTGGTCGGCGCGCAAGATGCCTTCGCCGGTCAGGGCGGCGATGGCACGGCGGACCGTGTGGCGGTTGACGCCGAACCGGGCGGCCAGCTCGGATTCAGGCGGCAGCCGGCTGCCTTTCTCGAAGGCACCGCTGACGATCTCCGCCTTGAGCGATTCCATGATCTGGCGCCAGACGGCAATGCCGGCGCCGCGGTCGAGTGTGCTGTTGATCGTCATGCGCCCGTCATCAAATTTCGGTACCAAAGAGTCAATCGGAATATTTGTATAGACAAATAGACAAACCAATCCTAGACAAGGGGCACTTCCGAACGCCTCCGAAGAACCGCCCAAACCAAAAAGCGCGCTTCATGAACCATTCTCAAGATACCAACGCCGATGAACCGGCCACGGGACGTGCCCAGGCGCAGGACCCGGTCGGGACATCGAACGACGCGCGCGGCGATGCGTCCGCCGCGCGCCAGACAGCAATGGCGACCCTTGCGGCCGCGCCGCCCGAAACGATCGCCGAGAAATACGGCACACTGTCTCCCCCGGCTTTCGAACTGGTGCGCCAGCCCGAAACCGGTCTGGTGATGGTGCGTGGCCGCATGGGCGGCACCGGCAGTCCGTTCAATCTCGGCGAGGTCACCGTCACCCGCTGCGTCGTGCGCCTCGACACCGGCGAGACCGGCAGCGCCTACAGCCTCGGCCGCAACAAGCAGAAGGCTATGCACACGGCGGTGATCGACGCGCTCTGGCAGCGCCCCGAGACCCGGCAAACCATCGAAAACAAGATCATCGCCCCGCTCGCCGCCGCACAGGCCGCCGCGAAGACCACTGTCCGGGAAGAAACCGAGGCAACCAAGGTCAATTTCTTCACCATGGTCCGGGGAGACACCTGATGACGATCGCTTCCGAGACAAACCAGACATCGCTGGCCGCCGGGTTTCCGGATCCGGTCCACGATGCGCAGGGCTGCTTCCGTGCCCTGATGGACGCCATGGCCCGGCCCGGCACCCGCCGGAAGATCGAAACCGGCCCCCTGAACCCGCCGGCCCCTCTGACGCCGGTCGCCGCCGCCATCGCCCTGACCCTGTTCGACTACGACACGCCGGTCTGGCTCGACCGGCCGCTGATGACGTCGGACGCGGTCAAGACCTTCCTGCGCTTTCACACCGGCGCGCCGATCGTGTCGGAACCCGTCGACGCCGCCTTCGCGCTGGTCAGCGCGCCGGTTGCCATGATCCCGCTGGCTGCCTTCAACCAGGGTTCGGCGGAATATCCGGACCGGTCGACGACGGTGATCCTCACCGGACAGGATTTCGCAAACCCGGCACAGGTCACCCTCAGGGGTCCCGGCATCAAGGACACCGTCTCCTTCGCCACAGGGCCGGTGCCGCCGGTCTTCTGGGACCAGGTGACCGCCAATGCCCGTCAATTCCCGCGCGGGATCGACCTTGTCTTCGCCGGCCGGTTTGAAGCCGCCGCGCTGCCCCGGTCCACCCGGATCACGCTTCAGGAGATGTGACCCCATGTATGTTGCCGTCAAGGGTGGCGAAAAGGCCATCCGCAACGCCCACAAGCTCACCGCGAAGCGCCGCAGGGGCGACACGTCCGTCCCGGCGCTGACCCTGGAGCAGATCGCGCAGCAGCTCGCTCATTCCGTTGCCCGGGTGATGGGGGAAGGCTCGCTCTACGACGAGACGCTCGCCGCCCTGGCGATCAAGCAGGCACGCGGCGACCTGATCGAGGCCGCCTTCCTGATGCGCGCCTACCGCACCACCCTGCCGCGCTTCGGCTACAGCACGCCGGTCGACACGGGCGCCATGCTGGTCGAGCGGCGTGTCTCGGCCACCTACAAGGACCTTCCGGGCGGACAGGTTCTGGGCCCCACCTTCGACTACAGCCACCGGCTGCTGGACTTCGCGCTCGCCGCCGAGGACGACGGCATGGCACCGGAAGTGGAAGCCGCCGAGCCGCAGGAAACCGCCATGCCGCGCGTGACCGACCTGCTTGGCGACGAGGGCCTGATGGAACCGGACCCGGTCACCGACGAGGACACCCCCGTCGGCGACCTGACCCGCGAGCCGCTGGCCTTTCCCGCCGACCGGGACCTGCGTCTGCAGAACCTGGCCCGGGGCGACGAAGGCTTTCTTCTGGCGCTGGCCTATTCCACCCAGCGCGGCTACGGCCGCACGCATCCTTTCGCCGGCGAAATCCGCTATGGCGAGGTCGAGGTGGAATTCTTCGCAGAGGAGCTCGGCTTTGCCGTGAAGCTCGGCACCATCAAGGTGACCGAGTGCCAGATGGTCAACCAGTTCAAGGGCTCGGCCAGCACCGCGCCGACCTTCACGCGCGGCTACGGCCTCGTCTTCGGCCAGGTCGAACGCAAGGCCATGTCGATGGCCATGGTCGACCGGTCGATGCGCTGGCAGGAACTGGGCGAAGAGCCGGTCGCGCCGGCCCAGGACGTCGAGTTCGTGCTGTCCCATTCCGACAACATCCAGGCGACCGGCTTCGTCGAACACCTGAAACTGCCACACTATGTCGATTTCCAGGCCGAACTCGGACTGGTCCGCCAGATGCGGTCCGAATGGTTCGAAAAACGCCGGCAGGAAGAAAACGACGACGCTGACCGGGAGGCCGCGGAATGAACGACACGGCTCAGATATTCGAACAGGGCGAATACAATTTCGCCTATCTGGACGAACAGACCAAACGCATGATCCGCCGGGCGATCCTCAAGGGGATTGCCATCCCCGGATATCAGGTGCCGTTCGCCTCGCGCGAAATGCCGATGCCCTATGGCTGGGGCACCGGCGGCGTCCAGGTGACCGCGGCGATCCTGGGACAGGCCGATTGCCTGAAAATGATCGACCAGGGCTCCGACGACACCACCAACGCGGTCTCCCTGCGCGGTTTCTTCGAAAAGACGGCCGGGATCCGCACGACCTACGAGACATCGGAGGCGACGATCATCCAGACCCGGCACCGCATTCCGGAAAAGCCGCTCACCGAGGACCAGGTGCTGGTGTTCCAGGTGCCGATCCCCGAACCCTTGCGCTTTCTGGAGCCGCGCGAAACGGAAACCCGCAAGATGCACGCGCTGGAGGACTACGGCCTCATGCATGTGAAACTCTACGAGGACATCGCCAGGAACGGCCACATCGCCACCACCTACGCCTATCCGGTCAAGGTCAACGACCGCTACGTGATGGACCCCTCGCCGACACCGAAATTCGACAATCCGAAGATCGACCGGATGGCCGCGCTCCAGCTCTATGGCGCGGGCCGCGAGAAGCGCATCTATGCCGTTCCGCCCTATACCAAAGTCAAGAGCCTCGACTTCGAGGATTATCCCTTCGAAATCCAGACCTTCGACAAGCCCTGCGGCCTGTGCGGTGCGGAGAATGTCTATCTGGACGAGGTCATCCTCGATGACCGGGGCGGCCGCATGTTCGTCTGTTCAGACAGCGACTATTGCGAGGAACGGCGCGCCGACGGCCATCTCGGCCCGATGGCGGCGGATCCAACCATGGCCGGAATTGGCGGCCACAAGCCGGAGGAGACCGCGCAATGAGCGTCACCCATCCCGAAGACCCGCTGCTGCAGGTCCACAAGGTTACCCGCTATTACGGCGACCGCGTCGGCTGCCTCGATGTTTCGTTCGACCTGTGGCCCGGTGAAGTTCTGGCCATCGTCGGTGAAAGCGGTTCCGGCAAGACCACGCTGCTCAACTGCCTGTCCACGCGCCTTGCCCCGACGGCCGGCGCCATCGAATACCGCATGCGCGACGGTTCCATGCGCAACCTCTACCAGTTGACCGAGGCCGAACGCCGCCTTCTGATGCGCACCGACTGGGGCTTCGTCCACCAGAACGCCGCCGACGGCCTGCGCATGAATGTCTCCGCCGGCGCCAATGTCGGCGAGCGGCTGATGGCCGTCGGCCAGCGGCACTACGGCAACATCCGTTCAACGGCGGACGATTGGCTCGGCCGGGTGGAAATCGACAGCGACCGCATCGACGACGACCCGCGGTCGTTCTCGGGTGGCATGCGCCAGCGCCTGCAGATCGCCCGCAATCTGGTCACCGCGCCGAGACTCGTCTTCATGGACGAGCCAACCGGCGGCCTCAACGTCTCCGTACAGGCCCGGCTTCTGGACCTGCTGCGCCGCCTGGTCGCCGATCTGGGTCTGTCCGTGGTGATCGTCACCCACGACCTTGCCGTTGCCCGGTTGCTGTCCCACCGGATCATGGTGATGCGCCATGGCAATGTCATCGAGACCGGCCTGACCGACCAGGTTCTGGACGACCCGCGCGAGCCCTACACCCAGTTGCTCGTCTCTTCCATTCTCCAGGTGTAAAGGAGGCGTTCGATGCCTGTGCGCTTGTATCTCAACAATGTCGGCAAGTCCTTCACCATGCATCTGCAGGGCGGCACCGTCATTCCCGTGGTTCAGAATGTCGAATTCTCCGTTGATGCCGGCGAATGCGTGGTCCTGGGCGGCCCGTCCGGTGCCGGCAAGAGCTCGATCCTGAAGATGATCTACGGCAACTACCGCTGCGACGAGGGCCAGATCCTGGTCACCGTCGGTGACGGGATTGTCAATGTGGCCGGCGCCGAGCCGCGCCGCATCCTCACCCTGCGTGAAGATACCATCGGCTATGTGAGCCAGTTCCTGCGCACCATCCCGCGTGTTTCGGCGGAGGACGTTGTGGCCGAACCACTGATCGCTCTGGGAACGGATGAAGCCGAGGGCCGCGACACCGCCCGCGCCCTGCTGTCCCGGCTCAATGTGCCCGAGCGCCTGTGGACCCTGCCGCCGGCGACCTTCTCCGGCGGCGAGCAGCAGCGGGTCAACATCGCCCGTGGTTTCATCGCCCATTATCCGGTCCTCCTGCTGGACGAACCGACCGCGTCCCTGGATGCCGCCAACCGGGCGGTGGTCGTGCGGCTGGTGGAGGAAAAAAAGGCCAGGGGCGTCGCCATGGTCGGCATCCTGCACGATCAGGATGTCCGCGAGCAGATCGCCGACCGGATCATCGATGTCACCGGTTTCAGCGCCGAGGCCGCCGCTTGACCAAAATGACGAGGAAAGCCTTGCGGGCGGGTGGAAACTGTCACAGAACGGTCACCACCCGCCGTTAGGCCGTCTTTCCGGCCTCCCGTGAACCGAATGCGAATCCGACCATGCGCTACGCCCTCTATTTTGCCGCCGATGCACACGACCCGCTGATGCAGCTCGGCAATGCCTGGCTCGGCCGCGACCCGGCCACGGGCAAGGCTCTGCCGCAGCCGGCCGTCGCCGGGCTGACAGCGGACAGGGTCCGGGACCTGACGACGGACCCGCGCCGCTACGGGTTTCACGGCACGCTGAAGGCCCCGTTTTCCCTGCGCGGCGACCAGACCGAAGCAGCCCTGCTGCAGGCCTGCGAGCAGTTTGCCGACGAAATCGCGCCCTTCGACATAACGGGCCTGGGCGTCAACCGGCTCGGACGGTTTCTCGCCCTGACACCGGAGCGGGAAGAGCCCGGCCTCAGAGCTTTTGCTGGGCTCTGTGTCCGCCGCTTCGAACCGTTCCGGGCACCGCTTTCGGACGCCGATCTGGAGCGCCGCCGCAACAGCGGTCTGACGGAACGGCAGGACCGGCTCCTGACCCGGTGGGGCTATCCCTACATCTTCGAGGAGTTCCGCTTCCACATGACACTCTCCAGCAAGCTGGAGAACGAAGCAGACATGCGCTGTCTGGCCGAAACGGCCGAAGCCTACTTCGCCAACGTCACCGGCCGCCCGCGCACCTGCAGCCATTTTGCGCTGTATACAGAGGCGGAGCGCGGCGCCCCGTTCCAGGTGCACACGGTCTTTCCACTCAGTGGCTCCGTGTCTCCACTGGACGCCGCAATCGCCCCCCATTCCCCGGCCCCCGATCACCCCACAAACGAGGAACCTGCATGAGCGCGACGCCCCAAGTCTTCAAGAATGCCACCCTCATCCTCGCCGACGAGGTGATTGACGGGTCGCTGACGGTCGGCGAAACCGGCCAGATCTCCGGAACCGGCTCACCGACCGGGGTCGCGGGACATGACTGCGAGGGCGATTATCTGCTGCCGGGCCTTGTCGAACTGCACACCGATCATCTGGAAACCCATTACGCCCCGCGGCCGAAAGTCCGCTGGAACCCGGTGTCCGCGGTGCAGGCCCATGACGCACAGATCGCCTGTTCCGGCATCACCACCGTGTTCGACGCGCTCCGGGTCGGCATGGATGAGGACGCGGATCTGCGCTACCCGGACATGCGCAAGCTGGCCGATGCCATCGAGACAGGCCAGCGCGAAAACCGCCTTCGCGCCGACCATTTCATCCACCTGCGCTGCGAGGTCTCCGCGCCGGACGTTCTGGAGGCCTTCGAGGTGTTCAAGGACGACGACAGCATCCGGCTGATATCGCTGATGGATCACACGCCCGGCCAGCGCCAGTTTGTCTCGCTCGACGCCTACAAGGTCTATTATCAGGGCAAGAAGGGCTTTTCCGACGCCGAAATGGAGGTCTTCATCCGCAGGCGCCAGGAACGCGCAAGCGGTCTGGCCCCGGACAACCGGAAGAAACTGTCCGACATTGCCCAGGCACGCGGCATCGCCATTGCCAGCCACGACGACGCCACCCGCGAACATGTCGACGAGGCCATCGGCCTGCACACCAGGATCGCGGAATTTCCGACCACCGTGGAAGCGGCGAAAGCCTCCCATGACGCCGGCATGGCCGTCCTGATGGGCGCCCCGAACGTGGTGCGCGGCGGCTCCCATTCCGGCAATGTTTCCGCGAAGGAACTCGCCGAAGCCGGCGTGCTCGACGTGCTTTCCTCCGACTATGTGCCGATTTCCCTGCTGCAGGCCGCCTTCCAGCTCGCCGCGGACGTCGAAACGATTTCCCTGCCCGAGGCTGTCAGGACGGTGACCTCCACTCCGGCGGCCGCGATCGGACTCACCGACCGGGGCGCGCTGCAACCGGGTCTGCGCGCCGATCTCATCCAGGTGAAGATGGTCGGCGGCATCCCGATCATTCGCGGCGTCTGGCGCGAGGGTCGACGCGTTGCCTGACGCGGCGGCGGATGCGGCCGGAAAGCCGGGGCCCGAAAGACTGGGCCCCGGACGCATGATTCTCGTCGTCGGACCAAGCGGCGCGGGCAAGGACACGCTGATGGACGCCCTGAAGCAGCGGCTCGACACCCGGGACGACGTGGTCTTTGCACGGCGGGCGATCACCCGTGAGGCGGATGCCGACGCGGAGGATCACGACACCCTGAGCCGCTCCGATTTCGACCGGATGACCGCTGCCGGAGAAGTCGCGCTGGCCTGGGAAGCCCATGGCCTCGGCTACGTCATCCCGCCGGCCTATGACGACTTCATCCGCACCGGCGGCACCGTCATCGCCAACGGCTCCCGGCGTGTGCTGAAACGCGCGGAAGAAAAATACCAGACCGCCATCACCCTGCTGATCACAGCACCCGTTGAAATCCTCGCCGAACGCCTTGCGGCCCGCGGCCGGGAAACCCGAGACGACATAGAACGCCGCCTGAAACGGGCCGATCTGGAACCCGACCGCGTTGCCAACCTGGTCCGCATCGAGAACACCGGCACCGTGGAAAGCGCCGTCAACGAGATGATTTCGGCACTGGGGTTTCATACCAGGGAGCGATGATCTCGCTGCTGGGCAACCCGGAGTTCCGGTTCCAGGCTCCGCCCCTCACCCGGCGCCTGCGCGCCGACCTCTCCCCATGGGAGAGGTTACGCGTGCGGGTGACACATCCATGCCATTCTGACCAGCCTGCTCTTGTCTCAAGCAGAACAAACTGGAAGAAAATTCTCCCTGCAGGGTTCCCTCTCCCATTGGGAGAGGGTCAGGGTGAGGGGAGTAGACTCAACCGGAAACCAGGGAAGCTTGTCTTGCGCATCATTTTCGAAGCTCAAGATGGGCGATGATGTCATCCAGAACTTCAGACGTGTTCGATAGGACATCCGAATTCCAGTAGCGCACAACGCGAAAGCCGTTCCTCTCCAGGATTCCGGACCTTTAAAAGATCAGAGTCCACATTTTCTGCGTGCTGACTGCCATCCAGCTCGACAACCAACTTTGCATCCAAGCAAACAAAATCAACGATATACCTGTCGATCCAGACCTGCCACCGGGATTTCCAGCCTCCAAGCGGCCTGTTCCGAAGAAAGTGCCAAAGCCGTATTTCGGCGTCCGTCGACCGCCGCCGCAATGATCTTGGTATGCTGGACTTTTGTGGCACCGCCGGACCTCACCGTCGTACGGGGGGCCCGGCCCTCAGTTTTTCTTCTTCTTGTTCCCGAACACGTTTCCGAGCAGGCCCTGCGGCAGGCCGAAGCCCTCCTCGACGGCCTTGAGGACTTCCTTGTCGTCGACCTTGCCCTCGATGACCTTCTGGACGTCGATCTGGGTGCGGCCGCCGGTGGCTTTCTCGATGACCTTGTTGGCCTGATCGACCAGCTCCTTGGACGGCGCCTTCTTGCCGTTGAGGATCGAGATCAGCTCGCCGCCGGTCTGTTCCAGCATCTTGTAGGCCGCTTCCGGGTTTTCCAGGATGCCCTTGATGTCCGGATAGATGCGCGGGTCGTTCCAGTTGCCCTCGATCACGATCGGCACGCCCAGTCCGGCGAGTTTCTTGTCCGCGCCCTTGCGCCGCGGCTGCGGTGCCTGACCTTCCAGGGTCGGCACGATTTTCGGCTCCACCCGCCAGGAAAGGCTCTGTTCCGGCATGTTTGTCGTGCCCTTGCCGCTCATGCGCACCAGCGGTCCGACCATCGACAGATCGCTGGTGGTCGCGACGCCGTTCCGGATCTGGAAACTGGCACTGAGCGTGCTGAAGTCGGTCTTGGAGGACGTATTGGCCTGCCAGCCGAGCAAGGTCTCCACGGAGAGCCCGCGGACCATCTTGGGCACGTTGATGCCACGGATGGCGCCATCCGCGAAATTGTAGTCCGCCGTGCCGTTCAGCCCCTGGACCAGCGCCTGCTCGCTGCCGCCTTTCGATTTCACATCGAGATTGATGGCGGCCTTGCCCTCGATCCAGCTGAAATCCGCCGCGTCGCGCAGCAAGGGATAGGCGCTGAGCTTCGCCATCGAGAATGTCGCGGCCACTTCGGGAACCGCTGCAGCCCCGTTCAGCGTCACCGTGCCGGTCCCGGTACCGCCGTAAAGGGCCACCTTTTCCAGATTGGCCGTCAGCACACCGTTGCTGATCGTGGTGGAGAGCGCGCTCTCGTCGATCTTGATCTTGTCCCAGCGGATTTCGCGCGTGGTGAGCCTGAAATCCGCGTTGACCGCCTTCAGGCCTGAAAAATCGATCGGCACCGTGCTCCAGCCGGAACCGCCGCCACTCTTGCCGCCGCCGCTTCCGGCATTGTTCCCGCCGGATCCCGAGGATCCGGAGGCCCTGGTGGCGCCAGGCGCCGTTCCGGAGCCGCCCAGATAGGGATCGAGCACCAGTTCGCGCAGGTCGAGCCGGGCCGTGACCGAGGGAATGTCGCCGAGCACGATCCGGCCATTGGCTTCTCCCGAGGTATCGTCGAGCGTGAACCGGGTTTCCTCGAAGGAGACTGTTTCCCCGCTGATCCCGAAGATCCCGGACGCCTTGAACCGCTTGAGGCCACCGCCCGCGCCGAGTGGCTGGCCCATCCAGGCCATCAGACCGCGCAGATCCGCCGTTTCCAGACTGACGGCCCCATCGACCGCCCCGCTCCGGGACGCCTGACCGTTGAAGCCGGCACTCAGCCTGTTGCCCTTGACGGTCACGGAGACCGGGGCGGCTTGCCCCGCAAGCAGTTTCGCCGTCGCCGCTTCGCCCGTCAGGCTGAAGGCTTCCCCGCGCCACGCGAGCGATCCGCTCATGGCGATCGGGTTTTCCAGACCCTGCAAATTCAGGTCCAGCGCCAGATTGGTCAGCCGGTCCGCTTCCGGGTCGCCGCCGACGGCCGAGGCCAGTCCCAGCCCGCCGATTTCGCCATCGGCAATGCTGACGGAACCATTGATGTCGAGACCGGCAAAGAGTTCATCCCCCGTAAGGCCAACGGTTTCAAAGGCCACATCCGCGCTCAGCTTGCCGCTTGCGGGCTGTGCCTGGCCGGCCAGCAGCAGCAGGTCGGCGATCGAGCCATCCTTCAGCACGAGGCGGCCGGAGATTTCCGGCACCAGTCCGGAGAGATCCGCGTCGGCCGCGCCCCCCAGCGAAAGCTGCCCGAGATCCAGTGTCAAGTCCGCAACGGAAACCGCCGTTTCGGACCCCGTGATCCCCGCATTCAGCGCAAAGGCGCCGGGATCCGTCTCCAGCGTCTGCCCGGCGAGCCCGGCCAATGCCTTGAGCGACGGGCCGGCGGCTTCCAGCGCAAGATCGGCCCGGACCGGCGCAAGGCCTGCCTGTCCGGCGACCTTCACGACATTTTCCCCCGACGACACGGTCAGATCGAGCGGCACCTGTTCACCCGCCGTCAGCCCGAGCGGGTTCGACAGGGATCCGGCAATCCCCAGCGCGATGTCCTGGAGCGTGAAACTGCTGTCCAGTGTCACCTCGCCGGTCAGGTCCGGCGCGTTCAAAGTCATGTCGAGATTGCTGATCCTGACCGGGTCAACCGAGGTCTGGTCCTTGTAGGTCAGCGTCCCGCCGGTGATGCTCAGCCGATCGACCCCGATGCTCTTCAGATAGCCTTCGGAGGATGTCGCCGACGATCCGCCATCGGGCGAAGCCTCTTGCGCGGATCCCGTTTGCGCAGGTTGCGCGGGTGCCGCATCCGAGCGTCCGGCGCCGGTCTCCGAATTCAGGTCCCGGCGCGGCTCCCAGCTTGTGGTGCCATTGGGGCCGACTTCGAGATAGATATCCGGCTGGTCCAGGGAAATACCGGTCACCTGGATGTTTCCGGACATCAGGCCGGTCCAGGCCAGCCCGAACTCGACACGCTCGGCCCGGGCAAATTCGATCCCGTCAGCTCCGGCCTCGCCGGCAACGCCGACCTTCTCCGCCACCAGAGAGAAACCGGGGAACAGCGACAGCGACACCGGGCCGTCCAGACGCACGCGCCATCCCAGGCGCGAATCCACCTGGTCGACCACCTGGCGCTTGATTTCGTCCTTGGGCAGGAACAATGGCACCACCAGAACAATGGTCACCAACAGAAACAGCAGACTGCCCAGTCCGATCAAAAGCCGACGCATTTACAATCTCCCCGTCGCGATTCGGCCCCAATGTAGACCAATCGAGGCGAAACGTCCCGAGATACAATGCCGGGCGATCGTGACGAAAACAGGAACCATCCGGTTCTTTCCAGACGCGCTGCGTGTCAGGACAGGGAAAACAGGTGATTGTCCCAGGAAATCCCCGGCGGCCGGGCGAGAACTTCCGCGGCGCCGTCCGGTTCGCTCACCAGTGACAAGGCCCCGTTTCCGTCGGAAATCAGGAAGCTGCCCTGATCGATGGGCGCGACCCCGCAACCGTCCGGAATTGTCTGAGCGCCGATAAAATCACCGGTCGCCGCATTCCAGAAAAGGGTCTGCCCGCCGCGCGGAGCCGAAGTTGCGATGATCTCCCCGGAGGCATTTGCCGTCACCGAGCCGATATAGTTCCGCAACCCGGCGGCCACAGGTGAGGGGATTTCCCGCAGGTCCGGGGCCTTGTCGCGGGAAAACACGCCGACCAGCGGCGGCGTTTCGCTTTCGGCCCCCTCGAACTGACCGCCGACCCATGCCCGGCCCTGCGCATCCAGCGCCATGTGGCGCAGGGACAACTGATGCAACGCCGGATCCAGTGCGTGCTCGGCCAGAAGATCGCCGGTCCGGCTGTCCACAAAGACCACCGACGGCGCCATCGTATCGAGGTTGAGCTTTTCACGCGGCTTTTCCGGATGTGTACGGATGCCGCCATTCGCGACAACCAGCGTCCGGCCGTCCGGCGTGAGCATCAGGTCATGCGGGCCAATGCCGCCGGTGCCGAATTCGCCCAGCCGCCGGATATCGCGCCCGCTCGTGTCATAGACGCCAATGACACCGCGAGCGGCGTCGAAATCGTTTTCCACCGCGTAGAGCAGGTGGCCATCGCTGGAGAAACAGCCGTGTCCACAGAAATGCCGACCCGGTTCCGCACTCAGCAATCGGGGTTCGGCGGCCTCGAACGGACTAATGATGAGCGCGAAGGTTCCCGGCCGGCGCGCAAAGGCGACCAGGCGGCGCCTGTCCGGTGCGACCGCGATCCCGTGGCCCCTTCCCGGCAGCGAAACCCGAGCAAGGATCTGCCCGAACCCGTCGACAATGCCGATGCCGTAATCCCCGTTTTCCTGCCGGTAGGCACTGGCGAACAGCGGCATGCCTTCGTCTGCTTCACGGCCTGACAAGCTTTCCGCCAGCGGCGATGCGGCAAATGCGGGCGCGGCTGCCAAGCCGCCCAGGGCGGCGAGAAACCCGCGCCGCGACAGCGCGCGCAAATCAGTCACCGTCGAGCGCATTGAAGCCTCCGGCAAGATCCAGCGCGCCGGCCAGTTCGAGCGCGATGGTGTCCCGCAGCGACTGCAGCGTGATCGCCAGAACCTTGACCCGGGCATAGCTGTCCCCCTCCCCGAACGTCTGCCGCAGCGGCGGCGTCAGGTCTTCCAAAATCGACCGGGCATTGCCGAATTCGAACGAAATCGAATCGAAGATCCAGGCGAACTCTTCCGGGGTCAACGCCTCGAGGTGAAAGCTGCCCAGGGTCTCCTGAAGGCCCGTCAGCTCCCCGGACAGGAACACAATGCTGTTGGCGGAGCGGGAAAACGGAAACCGGTGCGGCTTGGCGCCCTCCTGCGAGGACCCCAGCGCAGGCAGAAGATCCTGATCTCGCGCAATGATAAGCCCGGTGACAACGGTATTGAACATGCTCTCCAGCGCTTCCCTGGAAGTACGAAACCGGTCGTTGTCCGGCCCGGCGGACAGCAGCACGGTGCTGTAGCCGTCGGGATCCGCCCAGTCCTCGGCCAGCTCTTCTGCGATCTTCGCGACATTGACGGCGATCGCCAGCGCATAGCCGCAGGTGAAGGCCTTGTCGGCCGCATCCCGGCCGAGCACCACCTCGGAGGATTTACTGAAGGCAATCAGCTCAAGCGCGGTCAGTCCCTGAACGGCCACGCTCTTGTCCGCAAGGCGCGCGGCGGACAGCACGTCGGTGTCCTTGCCGGCGCGGATCTTGCGCAGCTGGCGCTGGGTGATCCCGCGCGGATCGGGCATGAAGGCAAGCCGGCTGACACGGTCGTTGTCGATCAGCGGTCCGAAGCGCAGAAAATGAACGCCCGAAAAAGCCAGAACGGTATCGGAAAAAGCCGACCTGAACCCGTCGGCCGCCGCCTGACCGGTTTCCTGACACACCGTCTCGACCGCGCCGGGAAGCGCGGCAGCGGTTTCCGAAAAGCGCGTTGTGGCCGGACGGATATAGCCTGAGACCAGACCCTCCAGTTGCGGGTTGAACTCGGTGGCCTTCGCCGGAAGAACGCAGAACACCGCCATTGCGGCCAGTACCAGTCGACGCATCACAAGGACTCCAGAAAACGGATAAGGGAGCGGCGGTCCGCGGGCGTCAGCGCAACCACCGCATCGCGTGCGGGCTTCGCTTCACCATCATGCCACAAGATCGCCTCCAGCAGGTTCCGCGCCCGCCCGTCATGCAGGAAGCGGGTGTGTTTGTTGACCGCCTCTGTCAGGCCGATGCCCCAGAGCGGTGGTGTCCGCCATTCCAGGCCCGAGGCATCGCCCACAGGACGGTGGTCGGCAAGACCCTCGCCCATGTCATGCAGCAGGAAATCGGAATACGGCCAGATCAGCTGAAACCGGTGCGCCGGGTTGTCCGCCGCCCGGCTGGTGACGAACTTCGGCTGGTGGCAGGCCGGGCAGCCGGCCCGGTAGAAGACTTCCTTGCCTTCCAGCACCTGCGGATCGTCAACGTCCCGGCGCGCCGGCACAGCCAGGTTTTCCGAATAGAATGTCACCAGCTCCATCACGGGGTCGGGCGCTTCCGACACGCCCAGATGCGCCTGTTCGCCATGCGGCAATGCCCGGCAGGCCTGCTGCCCCTCGGTGCAGTCGCCGAAATTGTCCGGCATGTCCGGCGAACTGATGCCGATATCACCTGAAAAAGCGCCTGCAGTTTGTGCCCGGATGGTCGGGTTCGAGGCTTTCCAGCCGAACCGGCCGATCGTGATATCCCCGGTGCCCGGATCGCGCACCCGGCTGAGCTTTCCCGAGATCCCGTCCCCATCCAGATCGTCCGGATCCGTCAGGGCTTCTAGGTCACCCGGATGAATGGCCTGAACCAGGCCGAGACCGATCATCGGCGGGGCCACGCGCGGCGAGATCATCGTCTCGTCATGCATCTCGCCATAGCCGAGATCGCGGATGCGATAGTCCGGTTTCTGCAGGACGGCGGTTTCGCCACCGGCCAGCGGCACCACGATCTCTTCAAATTCAATGTCGAAACGCCCTTCTCCCGCCAGGCCCGGCACCGCGAAGTGCTGAAACTGCCCGCCGTAGACAGGTTCGGGAACGGAAAGGATCCTTCTGTCGGCAAGCGCCTGGCGCTGTTCGTCGGTCTGCGGCGGGATCGACAGGCGGAGAAACAGGGACACGGCCTCGTCGCCCGGGCGCGGCGGCCGGCCGCGGCCGTCCTTCAGGTGGCAGCCCTGGCAGGATCTGGCATTGTACAGCGGACCGAGCCCGTCCGAGGCCTGCGTCGAGGACGGCGAGGACGCCCAGAGTTTCTTGAACAGGCCGTTGCCGACCTTGAAACTGTGCTGTTCCTCGAATGTCAGATTGGCATTGGACCGCGAGAAGGCATCCCTGTCCGGTCGCTTGCGCGACGTGCCCGCGCCACCCTGCATCGGTTCGAACGGTTCGGATTGCCCGAAATCGGCCGGCGGGGAAATCACCTTCGAGACCTTGGCCTTGTCCTTTTCGGACAGGTCGTCCCGGTGCGTCAGCACGGTGTCGGCCGGAGCCGCGCCTGAGGCAAGGCATATGCACAAAAGGGCGCCGGTCAGTGCGCCCACGCTGGGGACCCGGTTCATTGCTCGCATCCTGGCTGGTTTCCGCGAGCCCCAATTCACGGAAGAACCGGCAGGCATCCGAAAATGCCTGCCGGGAGTTGATCTTATTCGAAGACGGCGCCCGGATTGTCCAGGCTGTCGGAGCCTTCGAAGGCAATCTCGTCCAGTTCGAGCACTTTCACAACGCGCTCGATCGACGCGGTCTGGTCAACCAGGGCATCGACGGCGGTCTGGACAACCGCGTTGCCTTCTTCATTGCCTTCGCCGAGCATCTGATCGTAGGCTTCGCCACCTTCGGCGCGGGTCTTCATCGCTTCAAAAGCGGCCAGGGTCGCGTCGAGCTTGACCTTCATTTCCTCGGCCAGCGCCGGGTCCTTCTCGGCGACCATTTCGGCCAGGGACGCCCCCGACACATCGTTGCCGAGCGGGCTCTTGTACTCGCCGAAATAGACATTCCGGATGCCGACCACGTCGTTGTAGTGAGACATGTGCGTGTTGTCGGAGAAGCAGTCATGCTCTTCTTCCGGGTCGTGCAGCATGAGGCCCAGCTTGATACGCTCGCCGGCCAGTTCGCCGTAGGAAAGCGAGCCCATGCCGGTCAGGATCGTGGCAAGACCGCCGGCATCGCCCTTGGCGGCCAGGTCTTCACGTGCCGCGCCGCCCGGCGTCCAGGCGGAAACCATTTCTTCCAGATCGGCGATCAGCAACTCGGTCGCGGCCTTCAGGTACTGGCTACGGCGTTCGCAGTTGCCACCCGTGCAATTGGCCGGATCGAAATCGGTCGCAGGGCGGGTGCCCGCACCGGCGTCCGTGCCGTTGAGATCCTGGCCCCACAGCAGAAATTCGATGGCGTGATACCCGGTCGCGACATTGGATTCCACTTCACCGGCTTCCTGCAGGGTGTCGGCCAGCAGGCTCGCGGTGATTTCGGTGGCGTCGATGGTCTCGCCGCCGACCTTCAGGGTCGGGTTGGCGATCACATTGGCGGTGTAAAAACCGTTTTCTTCCGACTCTTCGCCATAGGACACGTCGACATAGTCGATCAGGCCTTCATCCAGCGGCCAGGCATTCACCTTGCCTTCCCAGTCGTCGACGATGGCGTTGCCGAACCGGTAGGCCTCGGTCTGCTGATAGGGATTGCGGGCTTCGATCCAGGCCGCACGGGCAGCTTCCAGATTGGCTTCGGTCGGCTCCGCGATCAGCTTGTCGACCGCGGTTTCGAGCGATTTCGCGGTTCCAAGAGAGTCCGCGAATTTTGCCTGGGCAATATCGCCGTATGTGGACAGCACATCGGCGGGCGCAGCGGCTAGCACCGGGGTTGCGAAAAGGGCGGTTGCGGCCAGAAGGCCGAATTTGACTGACTTCATGGGTTGATCCCCTCACCTGGCGGATGCGGCGCCACAATTCGGCATTCCCGCATCTTTCCAATTTTCGAGCGGCACCTTGGTGCCTGCAGCGACCCGGTGAAACCATTTCATGAGACCGGAAGTCAAGTTATAAATGTAAAAACATCAATAGTTTAGAACTATTCCAAAAAGTTGACTGGAAAATACCGGAATTGAATCCCAAGTCTTGGTGACGACCGGGTTGTGGTCATGATCCGGCCAAGCCGTCCGGAGCCGGAGTGTCGCTGGACAGGTTTTCGCTGAACAGGTTTTCGTTGGCCAAGCCACAGGAAAGCTCCTGGAAGTTCGGAAAGACCAAGGGCATGGTTTCAAGCTGTGCATCACGGCATGTCCGACGTTTGGGGCATCGAACGTCTTGGCGGCAGAAACAGGCCCGCGCAACCAACGGATTCCAATTGTCCGAGGATCCTAAAGCGGGTGTCAACTCTTTGATGCTAAGGAACCGATGTTATAGCAATAACAAGCGGCCTGTTTGGGGGGCCCGACTACAGGAACGACCAAAATGCTCAATGCACTGAAAAGCTTTGTTCGCGAACTGACCTTCGGCGACAGCGGAGAAAAGGCCTTCGCCGAGGATGACAAGCGTCTGGCTGCTGCCGCCTTGCTGTTTCACCTGATCGACATCGATGGCGTGATCGAGGAAAGTGAAAGCGCGAAGCTCAGGGAAATTCTGCAGAAACACTACGATCTGACCGACAAGGAGACCAGCGAGCTGATCGCCGCCGCCAAACAGCGGGACGAGGAAGCAGTCGATCTCTATGGCTTCACGTCCGTTCTCAAGCGCACCACGGACGAGACGGAGCGCCTGGCGATCGTCGAGATGATGTGGGAAATCGTCTACGCGGACGGCCACGTTCACGAATTCGAGGACAACACCATCTGGCGGGTTGCAGAATTGCTCGGCATTTCGACCCGTGACCGCATGACCCTTCGCCACAAGGTGGCCCAGACCGCGCCGGAGGAAAGTGAGCTGGACTAGCTCACGAACTCATAAATGAGGATGTATTGAGCCGAGGCTGAAGGCACAAACAAGCCTTTAGGCCACACATTTATGCAGGCTCACGGGCCGACAGGACTCGATTTCTGCTCCATCCTGCCTCATATTAAATGCATGCTTTTCGATACCAAAGTCGCAAGTAACTGTCCCAAGGTCCTGATCGTACTCCACCAGGAACACTCGTCGCCCGGGCGGGTGGGCCAGGAGCTGGTCAAGCGCGGCTTTGCGCTGGATATCCGCAAACCGCGCTTCGGCGACGTGTTGCCGGACACCATGGACCACCATGCGGGTGCCGTCATTTTCGGCGGACCGATGAGCGCCAACGATCCCGATGCCTTCGTTCAGAAGGAAATCGACTGGATCGGCGTGCCGCTCAGGGAGCGCAAGCCCTTTCTCGGCATCTGCCTCGGCGCCCAGATGATGGTGAAGCAGCTCGGCGGCACCGTCGGTGGTCACAGGGAGGAACTCGTCGAAATCGGGTATTATCCGTTGCGCCCGACCGACGCCGGAAGTTCCATGATGACCTGGCCGAAAAAGGTCTACCAATGGCACCGGGAAGGCTTTGACCTGCCGTCACAGGCCGAGCTTCTGGCAAGCGGCCCCACCTATCCCAACCAGGCGATCCGCTATGGACCGGCCGCCTACGGCATCCAGTTCCATCCCGAACTCACCCACCAGATGATGGTGCGCTGGACCACCAGGGGCGCGCCGCGCATGGCCCTGCCCGGCGCGCAGCAGCGCCGCGATCATTTTGCCGGTCGGTTTGTCTACGACCCCGCCGTCAGGACCTGGCTCGACCGGTTTCTGGACTTGTGGATCGGCACCGCGGCGGCCCCGGTCCAGTTTGGCGCGCTCAAGGCGGCGGAATAAGTGGGCAGCCGGCAGTATCACAGCACTGCCGGAGTGTTTTTCGGGCAAGCGGACCATCCTTCGAGACAGGCTTTCAGCCTTCCTCAGAATGAGGATGAAAATGCAGCTCGGCTCAAACGGAACCACCCGATACCCTCATCGTGAGGAAGCGCAAGCGAGGTCCCCATGGACGGCTGCTTGCCTGGCATTGACACTCCCCGCCCGTGGGTAGAGGGGTCAGGAGCCGCCGGAAGCACTCCCGGCAGGCTCCCCTCGATCAGCTTTCGAACACCACCAGCAGGTCCTTGGCGTCGATCTGGGCCCCCGGGCTCACCAGGACTTCCTTGACCTTGCCGTCGCGCTCGGCATGGAGCGCGGTTTCCATCTTCATGGCCTCGATGGAGACCAGCACGTCGCCCGCCGTGACCTCCTGTCCGGCGGCGATCGCGACCGTCGAGATCACGCCCGGCATCGGCGCACCGACATGGGCCGCGTTGCCGTCTTCGGCCTTGCGCATGGACGCCGCACCGGAAGCTCCGTGTGCCCGGTCCGGCACCTTGACGATGCGCGGCTGGCCGTTGAGCTCGAAGAACACCTTCTTCTCGCCCTTCTCGTCCGTTTCGCCGATCGCCTGACACCGGACCACCAGCGTCTTGCCGGGTTCCAGCTCGACGAAAATCTCGTCACCTGCCTCGAGCCCGTAGAAATAGACCGGTGTCGGCAGCACGGACGTCGGTCCGTATTGCTGCTGGGCCTTGTCGAAATCGGTGAAGACCTTCGGATACATCAGATAGGAGGCCAACTCCGTGTCGCTGACTTCATGACCGGTCTTTTCGGCTGCCACCTTGCGCTCCGCCTCCAGATCGGCCTTTTCCAGCAGGGAGCCCGGACGGACCGTGATCGGCGTGCCACCCTTGAGCACCTTTTTCTGCAGCGCCGCGGGCCATCCGCCCGGCGACTGTCCCAGATCCCCATGCAGCATCTGGACGACGCTGTCCGGGAAGGCGACATCCTTGGCGGGATCCTCGACTTCCGCCACGCTCAGGCCCTGACTGACCATCATCAGCGCCATGTCGCCGACCACCTTGGAGGACGGTGTCACCTTGACGATGTCGCCGAACATCATGTTGACGTCGGCGTAGGCCTGCGCCACTTCGTGCCAGCGGGTTTCCAGCCCCAGCGAACGGGCCTGTTCCTTCAGGTTGGTGAACTGGCCGCCGGGCATCTCGTGCAGATAGACTTCCGAAGCACCGAAGCGCAGGTCGCTTTCGAACGCCCGGTACTGGGCCCGCACGGCTTCCCAGTAGAACGAGATCTGGCGGATCGTCTTCGCGTCCAGTCCGGTGTCGCGGTCACTGCCCCGCAGGGCTTCCACAATCGAGCCGAGACAGGGCTGTGAGGTCAGACCGGACAGCGCATCCATCGCGGCGTCCACCGCATCGGCGCCCGCTTCGACCGCAGCCAGAACCGTGGCCGCCGCGATCCCCGAGGTGTCGTGTGTGTGGAAGTGGATCGGCAGGCCGACCTCTTCCTTGAGGGTCCGGATCAGGACTTTCGCCGCCTCGGGCTTCAACAGACCGGCCATGTCCTTGAGGCCGAGGATATGCGCGCCGGCCGCCTCGAGTTCCTTTGCAAGACCGACATAGTATTTCAGGTCGTATTTCGGCCGGGCACTGTCGAGCATGTCGCCGGTATAGCAGAGCACGCCCTCGCAGAGCTTGTTCGCCTCCTGGACCGCGTCCATGGAAACGCGCATGTTCTCCACCCAGTTGAGACAGTCGAACACGCGGAAGAGATCGACACCGTTCTCGGCGGCCTGGGCGACGAAAAACTTCACCACATTGTCGGGATAATTGGTGTAGCCGACGCCGTTGGAACCGCGCAGCAGCATCTGCAGCAGAATATTGGGCGCTTTCTCGCGCACCTTGTGGAGGCGTTCCCAGGGGCTCTCCGTCAGGAAACGCATGGCCACGTCGAAGGTCGCTCCACCCCAGCATTCCAGCGAGAACAGGGTCGGCAGGCCGCTTGCATAGGCATCCGCGATGCCGACGATATCGTGGCTGCGCATGCGCGTCGCGAGCAGGGACTGGTGCGCGTCGCGCATGGTCGTGTCGGTGACCAGTGCCCGCTTTTGCGTCTTCATCCAGTCGGCAAAACCGCCAGGACCGAGCCGGTCGAGCAACTGCCGCGTGCCTTCCGGGGCGGCGGTAGTGCCGAATTCCGGTGCCACCGGGGCGGCCACGTCCTTCGGCGGCCGGGCCCGGGTCTTGGTTTCCGGATGGCCGTTCACCGACACATCCGCGATATAGGTCAGCAGCTTGGTCGCCCGGTCCTTGCGCCGGGTCTGCTGGAACAGCGCCGGCGTGTCGTCGATGAAACGGGTGGTGTAGTTGTTGGCCTTGAAATCCGCGTGGCCGATGATGTTTTCCAGAAACACCAGGTTCGTGGCCACACCCCGGATCCGGAATTCGCGCAGGGCCCGGTCCATGCGCTTGCGCGCGTCTTCCGCCGTCGGCGCCCAGGCGGTCACCTTTTCCAGAAGCGGATCGTAGAACCGTGTGATGACCGCGCCCGAATAGGCGGTGCCGCCATCCAGCCGGATGCCGAAACCGGTGGCGCCGCGATAGGCGGTGATGCGGCCGTAGTCGGGAATGAAATTCTGATCCGGATCTTCCGTCGTGATCCGGCATTGCAGGGCGTTGCCGTTGAGACGGATATCCGGCTGCGCGGGGACACCGCTCTCCGGCGTGCCGATCTTTGCGCCTTCGCTGATCTTGATCTGCGCCTGGACGATGTCGATCCCGGTGACTTCCTCGGTCACGGTATGTTCGACCTGTACGCGCGGATTGACCTCGATGAAATAGACGGCGCCGGTATCGGCATCCATCAGGAATTCGACCGTGCCCGCGCCCCGATAGTTCACTGCGCGGCCGATCTGCAGGCCGTAACCGCACAGTTCCGCGCGTTTGGCCTCATCGAGATAGGGTGCAGGCGCGCGCTCGACCACTTTCTGGTGCCTGCGCTGGATCGAACAGTCGCGCTCGAACAGGTGAACCACGTTCTCGCCGTCGCCCAGGATCTGCACTTCCACATGGCGGGCGCGCTCGACCAGCTTCTCCAGATAGATTTCATCCTTGCCGAAGGCGGCCTTGGCTTCCCTCTTGGCGGCAACCACTTCCTTTTCCAGGGTCGCCTCGTCCGGGATCACGCGCATGCCCCGGCCACCACCGCCCCAGGAGGCCTTCAGCATCACCGGGAAACCGATTTTCGCGGCCTGCACCTTGATATCGGCAATGTCGTCCGGCAGCGGATCGGTTGCCGGCATCACCGGAACACCCGCCTCGATCGCCAGATTGCGCGCGGCCACCTTGTTCCCGAGCCGGCGCATGGTTTCCGATTTCGGGCCGATGAAGGTGATGCCGGCCGATTCGCACGCATCCACGAATTCCGGACTTTCGGACAACAGCCCATAGCCGGGATGGATCGCATCGGCACCGGAGAGCCTGGCGACGCGGATGATCTCGTCGATGGACAGATAGGCCTCGATCGGCCCCATTCCCTTGCCGACCTGGTAGGCCTCATCCGCCTTGAAGCGATGCAGGGCCAGCTTGTCCTGCTCGGCATAGATCGCGACGGTCTTCAGGCCAAGCTCATTGGCCGCCCGGAATACCCGGATCGCGATTTCGGACCGGTTCGCAACGAGAATTTTGGTTATCGCCAAACGTCCACACCCCCTGATGTCGCGCAAACAGCAGCGCCACTTTCGGCATGATTTCTACTTTGGTCGGACGCTCTTGAAAAGAGGCCGCCGCCATGTCCGTTTTCTGGACTGGCGAATTTTTTTGCGCCTGCGCCGGTAACGTGTGGAAATAGATAGCAAAATCGGCTTAAGCCTCGACATCATAGACACTTTCAAAAAATTTGCGGCGCAGCAATTTCGGCCCAAACCCTGCCGCCGGAACACCGCCGGCACCGGCCCGGCAATTCAGCCGGCTCACTTGCCCGCCGGCAGAGCCCGGCCGCGCTTCCAGGTTACTCGCGCCCGGTGTCCGACGCGCTCGGGTTCGGGTTCGGAGCGGGTTCGGGGCCAGATTCAGGGCTGGGCTTGTCGTTGCCGGGCGGAGCATTTTTCCGATAGATGGCATCAGCCTGCACACCACTACATCTTGTAGGAACAAATCCGGAATCTCGTGGAAACACCGATTCGTCCCGCTTCCGTTCACCCTGTGTCCGGCAGGACGGGAGCCCGCGTTCCGGTCCGCGCCGTCAGTTGGCAAGATTCTGATTGACATGGATTCGGTGCAAATCACCCTGGGGGCGCAAGCAAGATTCAACTTGTTGACCCGATTCACGATTTCGTGGCGCCGACCGCCGCCGGATCCACATGTGGTATGGAACAAACCCTGAATCGCCAGGTGTCGCCGATTCGGTTTCGGTTTGTTCCAGAGTCGTTCTCCACACTTTGTTTTCTGCGCGAATAACCTGCCTCCGGGCCAAAAGAGTGGCGACACAGGACAACCGCCTGTGTTAGACACCCGGCACCAGATATAGGTGCCAGGTCCCTGGCACCGAGCCGAAGAAAGCCGATCGTCCAGCTCTTCCATGCCTCGTCTTCAATCCATGCCGCTGCCGCCGTCAGCCCGGTCCCGCACAGTGACAGCGGTGCTTGGACCGACCAACACGGGCAAGACCCATCTTGCCATCGAGCGCATGCTTGCCCAGTCCTCCGGACTGATCGGCCTGCCGCTGCGGCTGCTCGCGCGTGAAGTCTATGGACGGGTGGCCGAGCGCGCGGGCGTTGACTCCGTCGCGCTGATCACCGGCGAAGAGAAGATCATCCCGGACAGGCCCCGCTTCTGGGTGTCCACGGTGGAAGCCATGCCGCTCGACCTCGACACCGAATTTGTCGCGATCGACGAGGTCCAGCTGGCCGGCAACCTGGATCGCGGCCATGTCTTCACCGACCGGATCCTGAACCTGCGCGGCCGCTCCGAGACCCTGCTCCTGGGGGCGGCGACCGCACGGCCGCTTCTGGAAAAGCTGCTGCCCGGGCTGAACGTGATCACACGACCGCGCATGTCCGTTCTGGAATATGCCGGGTCGAAAAAAGTGTCCCGCCTGCCGGCGCGCTCCGCCGTGGTCGCCTTCTCCGCCGATGAGGTCTATTCCATAGCCGAGCTGATCCGCCGCCAGCGCGGCGGCGCGGCGGTGGTGCTGGGATCCCTGAGCCCGCGCACCCGCAATGCCCAGGTGGAACTGTTCCAGAACGGCGATGTCGACCATCTGGTGGCCACGGACGCCATCGGCATGGGTCTGAACCTGGATCTCCAGCACATCGCCTTCGCCGGCAACCGCAAATACGACGGCTACCAGTATCGTCAATTGACGCCTTCCGAGATGGGCCAGATCGCCGGACGCGCCGGGCGGCACACAAGCGACGGCACCTTCGGCGTGACCGGACGGGTCGATCCTCTGGACGACGATCTGGTCGAACAGATCGAAAGTCATCGCTTCGAAAGCCTGAAAGTGCTGCAATGGCGCAACAGTGCGCTGGATTTTTCATCCGCAGGCGCATTGCGCCAGAGCCTCGACATCGTTCCCAGGGAGGACGGTCTCGCACGGGCGCCGACCGGTGACGACATCACCGCTCTTGAACAATTATTGCGCGATCCGGCAATATCCGGCATGGCAAAAGGCCAAAACGCGGTAGAATTGATATGGGACGTGTGTCAGGTTCCCGATTATCGCAAGATCGCCCCGGCGAACCATGCGGAGCTGCTCAACACGATTTACACCCATATGATGCAGGACAATGCCATCGCCGATGACTGGTTCTCGCGTCAATTGGCCTTCGCAGACCGCACGGATGGTGATATCGACACACTCGCCAACCGGATTGCACACATCCGGACCTGGACATATGTCGCCAATCGCCCCGACTGGCTGGCCGATCCGGCCCACTGGCAGGGTGTGACCCGCGGCATTGAAGATCGACTATCCGACGCCCTTCACGAGCGGCTGACACAGCGCTTCGTGGATCGGCGGACAAGTGTATTGATGCGACGTTTGAGAGAGAACGCAATGCTGGAAGCGGAAATTACATCGAGCGGCGATGTGCTCGTAGAAGGACAGCACATCGGGAATCTGCTTGGCTTCCGGTTTGCCCCCGACGCGGCAGCGGAAGGACCCGACGGCAAGACGGTTCGGGCCGCGGCGCAGAAAGCCCTGACGACCGAGATCGAATCCCGGGCCGAAAAACTGGGCAAGTCCGAGAACACCGATTTTGTCCTGACCGCCGACGGCACCGTGCGCTGGCGCGGCGAACCGGTGGCCAAGATGGTGGCCGGCGAGGACGTTCTGACACCGACCGTGCTGCTGCTGGCCGACGAGCATCTGAACGGGCCTGCCCGTGACAACGTCCAGGGTCGTCTCGATCTCTGGGCAAGGTCACAGATCGAAACGCTGCTGAAGCCGCTGACGGACCTGAAAACGTCAGAGGGCCTGGAAGGCCTGGCGCGCGGCATCGCGTTCCGCCTCGTCGAAGGCCTGGGCATTCTCGAGCGCCAGGAAGCTGCCGACGAAATCCGTCAGCTCGACCAGGACATGCGCGCCTCCTTGCGCAAGCACGGCATTCGGTTCGGCGCCTATACCGTGTTCATTCCCGCGTTGCTGAAGCCGGCTCCAAGCCAGCTTCTGGCGCAGCTCTGGGCCCTGAAGCACGGCGCGCTCGACATGAACGGCATGACCGAGCTGCCGCAATTGTCCGCATCCGGCCGAACCTCCATTCCGGTCGACGAGACCATCGACAAGGCGCTCTACAAGGTGGTCGGCTTTCGTGTCTGCGGCCCACGCGCCGTGCGCGTCGACATACTTGAGCGCCTGGCTGACCTGATCCGGCCGCTCATCGCCTGGAAACCGCTGGACCCGGAAGTCAGTCCGCCGGAAGGCGCCACGGCGCAGGGCGGCGCCTTTACGGTCACCGTGGCGATGACCAGCCTTCTGGGCTGTGCCGGCGAGGATTTTTCCGCCGTTCTGAAATCGCTCGGCTACCGCAGTGAGACCAGGGAAGTTCAGCGCCCGGCGCTGCCAGGACCGGCAGGCGAACAAGCCGTCACGAGCGAAACGAACGCCGCGAACGAGACCCCTGCGGATGCAACCGCCGCGACCGATGCCGGCACTCCGGCAGACGTCTCCGCAACTGAGGCAACGGACCCCGTGGCCGGGTCCGGAGCGGAAACGGAAGCCGGACCAGACGCCGCGCCGCAGGAGCAGTCCCCGGAAGCAACCGGTGCCGAAGCGACGGCGCCGGCCGCGGACGAGGCTGCAACTGCGGCAGAGCCCACCGGCACCTCGGAAGAGCCCGCTCCGAACGAGGCTCCGGCGGAAACTGCCGCAACCGAACCGACAGCCGCAGTACCTGCACAGGACGACACGCCGGCTGCTGCCGACGATGCGGCACCGGACACCGATCCCGCCACCGAACCGGAAACCGGACTGGAAACGGTCACCATCGAGGTCTGGCGGCCCGGCCGTCCGGACCGGCGGCCGCGTGGCCGCAACGATCAGCGCCGGGGCGACAACCGCCGGGGTGCGCCCCAGAAGTCCGGCCAGGGCGAGAGCAACCAGGGCGACCGGCCCCAGGGAGAGAAACGTCACGGCAAGGGCGGCAAGGGCGGTCCGGGCCGCAATCGCGGAGCCCAGGACGGCACCAGAGGCGGCAAAGGCGGCGGCAAGGGCTCTGACGGCGGCAACCGCCGCGACAAGCCGCAAAGAGACAAGCCCATAGACCCGAATTCGCCCTTCGCGGCGCTGATGGCGCTCAAGGCGAACATGGAAAGCAAGGACAAGAAGTAATTCCGCAGCCGGAGGCACATTCCGAGGGCGCCAGCCTGCGTGTCGACAAGTGGCTCTGGTACGCCAGGGTCACCAAGTCCCGGTCGCTTGCCCAGAAGCTGGCGGCTTCCGGTCATGTCCGTCTGAACAAGGACAAGATTTCCTCCCCCAGCAAGACCTTGCGCACGGGCGACGTGCTGACAATCGTGCTTGAACGACGTGTTCTGGTTCTCAAGGTCGTGGCGCTCGGCTCCAAGCGCGGTCCTTACGAGGAGGCGCGCCGGCTCTATGAGGACCTGTCGCCCCCGCCCCCGCCAAAACAGGCAGCGCCACCGCCGCCTCCGGGCCTCAGGGATGCGGGCGCTGGCAGGCCGACGAAGCGCGACAGGCGCAAACTCGACGCCTTTCGCAGCGACGATTGAGGCAGAATCCGGCTTCGGCGGGAAAAACGGAAAAACTTTCTCTTTTCGCCCCTGACTGCGTCATCCGGAGCGCTTGCACGCAGTTGACAAAAGCGATACCCAACATCAACACGAGACACTGATCGTGCCTTCTCGCAGAAACGCGGCACGAACCTGACCGCCGGTCGCGTTTTTTCTGGCAACCGCCATGAAGAACGGTCCCGGTGCCGAATGAGGATAGAGATGACCTACGTCGTCACAGACAATTGCATCAAGTGCAAATACACCGACTGTGTTGAAGTCTGCCCCGTGGACTGTTTCTACGAGGGCGAGAACATGCTCGTGATCAATCCCGACGAGTGCATCGACTGCGGCGTATGTGAACCGGAATGTCCCGCCGAAGCCATCTTGCCCGACACCGAGCCGGGTCTGGAGAAATGGATCGGGCTCAACGCCGAATATTCCGAAAAGTGGCCGAACATCACCGAAAAGAAGGATGCTCTGCCCGAGGCCGAGGAATTTGACGGCAAAGAGAACAAGCTGGAACAATATTTTTCACCGAAAGCGCCTGCCTGATTCGTTCCCGCCTGTGCACATCGGAACGTCCGCAAGCAATTCCGAATCTGGCGGGACGATGATTCTCTCTGGAATTTCAGACACCTGACACAGGTAAAAGGTCAGGTCTGCTGTTGCGTTTGCGCATCTGAAAAGCACAACACTTTAATTTTCCACAAAAGTATGTTATATCTTTAGGACAGTCGCCAACCACGAGAACAACCCCTTAAGTCGGAGTCTTTAATTTCTGTCCCGGGCCTCAACCACCGGACGGACAAAGGCACCGGCAGCTCATGATGACTAATCAAGGTTCTAGTGTGGAATTCAACGACTGACCAGCCCTGACACGCCGCATATCAACAGGCGTTCCACTTCGGATCGCTCGGCGGGCTTCGTGTCACATAAAAATAGAGGGCCGCATCGCAGCGGTTCAGCACAGGTCCGACACGGACTGATCAACTGCGCAGGAGAGAATACCAGAATGGCAACAAACACCAAAAAGACCGCGCAGCGCCAGGGATTCAAAACCGGCGAGTTTATCGTTTATCCGGCACACGGCGTCGGCCAGATTACCGCCATTGAAGAACAGAACGTTGCAGGTCACACTTTGGAGTTGCTCGTTATCGTTTTCGAACAGGACAAGATGACCCTTCGTGTTCCCGTCGCCAAGATCGCGACAGTGGGCATGCGCAAGCTCGGTGACCCGGCTGCGGTCAAGAAGGCTCTGGAAACCGTTCGTGGCCGTCCGCGCGTCAAGCGGACCATGTGGAGCCGCCGCGCGCAGGAATATGAAGCCAAGATCAACTCCGGCGATCTGAACTCGATTTCCGAGGTGGTCCGTGACCTGTTCCGGTCCGAGAGCCAGCCCGAGCAGTCCTATTCCGAACGCCAGCTCTATGAAGCTGCGCTTGATCGCATGGCGCGCGAGATCGCGGCCGTGAACAAGTGTTCGGAAACCGAAGCGGTCAAGCAGATCGAACAGAATCTGGCGAAATCTCCGAGCCGTCTGAAAGCCGCTGCCGAAGCCGCAGCCGGTGATGATGACGATGACAAGGAAGAAGCCGCCTGAGTTCAGCGCGGATCAATTCCTGAATGAAGTTCAAGGGCCCGGATCGTTCCGGGCCCTTTTGCGTTGACCGGACAGCGCCCCGACCCGTTCACGGGAAAGTGCACAAATTCTGCCCCAGCGGCATCCTCAAGTGATCTAACCTGCCAGGAGGCACGTAATTTAAGCCGAAGTTGATTAGGCCCCATTTGACGGACCCTATCTTTTCGCCGGTCAGGCGCGCGATGCAGGGCATCGACCATTGAACCGCTCCTTGCCGAAGAAACCGATACCGCGGTCAGATGGCACGTCGTCAAGTTCGGTGGGTGTTAATCCGCCGACAACACATCGGAGCGTCGATCATGTCCATGAGCGAAAAACGTCAGCTGGTGCAGACCGCGATGAAAGCCCCCTACCTCACCCGTGAGCAGGAAATGGACCTGGCGCTTCGATGGCGGCACGCGCGGGACGAGAAGGCTCTGGAACAACTCTCGCTGTCGCACATGCGTCTGGTGATCGCGGTTGCCTCCAGGTTCCGGAACTTCGGCCTCAACCTCGGGGACCTGATCCAGGAAGGCCATGTCGGCCTTCTGGAAGCGGCGGCGCGCTTCGAGCCGGAACGCGAAGTCAGGTTCTCGACCTATGCCACCTGGTGGATCCGGGCCTCGATACAGGACTATATCCTGCGCAACTGGTCGATCGTGCGCGGCGGCACCTCGTCATCCCAGAAGGCGCTGTTCTTCAATCTGCGCCGCCTGCGCGCCAAGCTTTCCGGCAACCAGACACCCCTCACCGACAGCGAACTGCATCAGAAGATCGCCGACGCGATTGGTGTCAAACAGTCGGACGTCGCGCTCATGAACGCGCGCCTGTCCGGTCCGGACACGTCCCTGAATGCACCGATCACCGACAGCGAAGGTTCTTCCGCCGACCGCCAGGACTTCCTGGTATCCGACGCCCCGCTGCCCGACGAGATCGTCACGGGCAACATCGATTCCGAGCGCCGCAGCCGGTGGCTCAGTTCGGCGCTCAAGGTCCTGAGCGAGCGTGAACTGAAGATCGTGCGCGAACGGCGCCTCTCGGAAGATGGCGCCACGCTGGAGTCCCTCGGTACGAAACTCGGCATTTCCAAGGAACGCGTGCGCCAGATCGAAAGCCGTGCCATGGAAAAGCTGAAATCGGCCCTCCTTGCATCCCAGCCCGACCAGACCGCCTACAGCGTCTGAGACAGGGCCGGCAGAAAGCCTGACCCGGGCCGCTATCCGGAAGAACCGCCTCACCCCGGCTCCTTCCCCGGCCTGATCGGGGATCCAGCCGGTGTCAACGCGGCACGACGGAAAGCTCCTTGCCCGTTCGCGCGTCCCGATCCGCCACCGGGCAAGCGGCAAGCAGGAATGTATCCCCGATCAAGTCGGGGAAGGCTGCTGCGGGTGTGGGCACGTCGTCATTTTCGAAACTGATGTAAAGGCAATACCGGGGACAGCGCGGGGGCAGCGGCCCGCTGGCATCTGCGTGGAAATCAATCCACCACGAGCTTGATGGCTGTGCCGGCCGGGATGGGTTTGTCGGGGCTGAGATCGTTCAGGATCGAGAAGAACTCGAGCCGCCGCGACGGTTCGACCCCGCTCATGCCGATCGCGAGCTTGCGCGCCGTGTCGCTTGGCTTGGACTGGACCACCTTGACCCGCAGGGATCTGAGGCGCGCGCGCTCCGTTGGCGACAACTGCTTGAAACTGTCCACGGTTGCGCGGAAGTCCTGATCGAAGCGGTCGTTCGGCGACCGGCTTGCGAAAATGAACCGGTAGCCGGTGCGGCCGATGCGCACGACCGCGATCCGGAACGACCAGCCCTGGGTGATGGCCGCTCCGGTTACCGCCGCCAGGCCGTTGACGGTGGTCTCGCGCACGCTTTCGGGCAGCAATCCGTTGATCCAGCCGGAATTCATGTAGTCGCGCAGGCTGGAATAGCCGCTGACATCCGCGCCGTCGAACCGGATCGCCGTGCCGTCGCCATTGCTGGCAAGCACCGCTTCCGGCGTGTTCTCCAGGATGTATCCTGCCGGAACCGTATAGCCGATGCCCAGCGCCTTGTGCAGGAAGGACCGCCCGCGCACGAAGCCTTCCAGCGGATCGTCGCCGAACAGCATGCCGTCGATCTGACCGAGATAGCGTTCCCGGTCGCGCTCACCGATACCGGGTGCTCCGATCTGACGGGCGGACCGCACCGCGATCTGCAGCCGCTCGGGCGTCGAAGGATGCGAGGACAGGAAGTCCGGCGCGGAGGAGCCCGACTTGTCCGCCGACTGATAGCTGGCGAAGGCCGCCATGGATCGCAGGAACCGGGCGGCCGCATAGGGATCGAACCCGGCCTTGGCGAGTGTCTTGACGCCGATGGCGTCCGCCTCCAGCTCCTGCACCTGGCTGAAACGGGCGAAGGACAGCTGCGAGGAGATGATCGCCTTGCGGGCTTCCTCGGAATCCTGCACGACATCGGTCAGGATCCGGTTGGCCAGTTGCTTGGCCTCGGCCCGCTGCTGGCGCTTGATGGCGTGGCTGGCGGTCACATGGGCCATTTCATGGGACAGCACCGCGGCCACTTCAGACGTGTCGTTGGCCAGGGCCAGCAGGCCGCGCGTGACATAGAGATAGCCCCCAGGCAGGGCAAAGGCGTTGATCGCCGGCGAGTTCAGGATGGTGATCTTGTAGGTCTGGGACGGATCGTCCGACGCGGCAACCAGCCGGCCGACGACACTGGCGACCGCCCGTTCCGCACCGCTGTCCTTGTAGACACCGCCATAGGTGGCCACGACCCTCGGGTGCTCCCGCTCGCCGATATCGGCGGCAAGGTTCGGCCTGAGGGTGCCGGGCGTCACGGTTCCCACACCTGGCCCGTCACCAAGCAACTGGCAGGAGGCGGTCAGAAGCGCGGCGCTGCCGGCGGCAAGCGCTCTCAGCCGGCGGCGCAGGCCGGCACGGCGCACCGAGCGTGCATCAGCCGAAGCCGGAGCCTGAGCCGGAACCGAAGCCGAAAGACCGCCGAAATCCGGAATTGCCCTGGCCGTCATGCCCTGCCTGTCAGTCATCCAGTACCACCAGTTGCTCCGGATGCCGGAGCGCGATATGCGGCCCGTCCCGATCCTCGACCGTGCCGCGCAATTCCACGAAACGGCCGGCCAGATCGTCCAGCGACCGGCCGGAACGGCCGAGAACCGTGTCGAATTCCTCCTCGCCGGAGGTTTTCAAGGTGCCGGTCAGATCCGTTTTCCAATATCTGCCAAAGTTCAGATAGCGGGTGCTGTCGGTTTTTCCAAGGGAAACTATGCGCCCGCGAACAATGACATAGCGCCCGGCCGCGGTCTGAAAAGACTTTGGCCGCACCGCTGAAAACGCCAGTCCCGCGCCTTTGTTCCGCCAGACACCCACACCGGCCCGCCGCGCCCGGCCTTCCGCCCGGCGCAATGCGTCCGCGCAGGCGGCTTGAGCGCGCGCCGGCGCGAACACCGCCAGCCCCTGTTCAAAACGCTCCGCCTGCCACAGCCGGTCCTTGCCGTCCCGGTCAACGACAATCCAGGCCGGCACCCGGTTCCAGCGGTCCGGCGGCCCGAGCGGCACGGCCCTGCCTGCAAAACCGGCCCGATCCGATGTCTCCGCCTCCCGGACCCGCGGCGGCCCCAGGTCCACCTCATCCCGCAGATCCGTTGCCACGTAACGCGTGCCGTCGGCGGACCTGAAAAGATTGTCGTCCGGCCCATGGATGACCTCGACGGCGCTCTCCGCCTCGCCGACACAGGCCGGCAAGGCCGAAGGCACCGGAGCGGATCTTCCGCCCGCGCTCTCTTGTGCCGTGGCGGAGGCGCCAAGAAGAACGATCATCGCGAGCCCCGGCAGGACCGGACCTGACCCGCGCGAGCGCCGACCGGCCCGAACCGTCCCACCGAATTTCACCAGCCTCCGCGGCACGGGTCATCCTCTCAGCCGTTGTCCAGAGTGCCCCTTTCGCAAGGCACGCAGGGCCAATACGGCTCCGGCCAGGCTGTGAAAGCGGTCACGACAGGCCTTGTGCTACTCAGCGAATACGGCAAGTCCAAGACACGGCAGCCGATTCCGGGCCTGCCGCCCTGCGCCGGCAATCGCGCAGGGCCTGCGCCCCCGCCAGGTTTTCCGACGCGGCCCGTGTTCCGCCCCCCGCGCAAACGGGAGTCGCCATCCCCGGCAAATCATGCTAATCGACCGCAATAAGGCCCCGTAGCTCAGCAGGATAGAGCATCAGATTCCTAATCTGAGGGTCACTGGTTCGAATCCAGTCGGGGTCACCATTTTTTTATAACTTCTCATCATGTCCGGGTCGTCAAAAGCGGGCGATTGGACCGGGAAATGACATTGATGTCTGCGGATCGGGTTTACGGCTTGTCGGGCCCCTTCGCGGCGAATTGCCGTCTCTGGAAGACGTCTTGGCAGTTGGTTGCGTCGCTGCGGCGACCTGATCTATGAACAGTACAATGTTCGCTAAATCGATGGAAACCGACAGACTGTGCCTGCGTCCCGTTATCTGGCGGGATTTTTGGTTCTACTGCAGGCTGATGAGCCATCCGGATGTAAGGAGACACCTGGGAGGGCCCGTGACCTGGCGGCGGTGGTATTCGCGCTTCAGACAGCACCTGACCCGACAGGAAGGCTCCGGGGCGTGGGTAGTTACCCTCACCGGGAGCGGCGGAGCGCTCGGGCTTGTCGAACTCACGCCGCACAAGGACGGGAAAGACTGGGAAGTTTCATATCAGTTTCGGCCCTCGTCCTGGGGCCAGGGCATAGCACGTGAAGCTGTCAGCGCCGCGATAAAGCATGGACTTGAGGATGTCGGGTTGGCGCGGATAGTGGCCGAAACGCAAAGCGCCAACACAGCGTCATGCCGTCTCCTGGGGCGTCTGGGACTGGTTGAAAGCCATCGCGTCCACCGGTTCGGTGCGGAGCAGATCATCTTCACCACCCAGCCAAATGTTCGCAAAAAGCCTTTACCCGGAACTTGAACCGGCCCCAGAACCGGCACCTGCTTCAAATTTGGGCGCGCGTATGAACCCTGAGCAGGTTCAATCCTGAATTGACCCTGGCGCAAGGATTCGCGTGGCAGGAACCAGGCTGGCCCCGGTCCCATCGCCCGAAGGCCCTCGCCTTGTTTGACCGGTCATTTCAAAACCTTCATGCCGATACGCTGCCCCCCGGACGACCGGCACCGCAGCACCTGCAGGCCCGGTTCGGCGTTCCAGGCACGTCACCCGGATATGCCGCGAAATTAAGCTCGCTTATTTTTTCACCGGCATTGCGATTGACAAGCGCAAATGCTTCGGCAATCCTGAAAGTCATATAGCGGCATCTGGTCAGCCGCGCGGCAATCCAGCCCCGATCTTGCGCAAGTTTCGACATTGCGGGTCGGGGTTTTTTTGTGCCTTGACCGAGGTTTCGACCTGAAGGAGCGGCCCGCAAGGGGCCGGAAAGACATGAGCGTTCGCAACATTCCGGTTGGCGTGCTTTTTTCGCAATCCGGGTCGTATTCGGAGATCGGGCGGGAAGCCTATTGGGGCGCCCGTCTGGCCATCGACGAGGTCAACGCCTCGGGCCGGTTCGGCTTTACCCTGGAGCGGGTGGAAAGCGATCCGGCGGGTCTGGCGGAAAACTATGCCTGCGAGGCGGATCGCATGATGCGGCAGGAAGGCTGCCAGCACATCGTCGGCACGCAGACCTCGTCCAGCCGCAAGGAAGTCCTGCCGGTGCTGGAGCGCGGCCGCGGCCTGCTCTGGTATGCAACGCCCTATGAGGGGTTCGAAAGCCACGACCGGGTCGTCTATACCGGCGCCTGCCCCAACCAGGGGGTCGTGCCGCTGTTCCGGCATGTGGTGCCGAAGTTCGGCGGCAACGCCTTTCTGCTCGGCTCGAACTACATCTGGGGATGGGAAACCAACCGCATCGCCCGTGAACTGCTTGCCGACTGCGGCGGACATGTTCTGGGCGAACGCTACATCGCCATCGGCGATGAGAATATCGCACATCTGATATCCGAGATCCGGGAAAAGAAACCCGATTTCATCCTGAACAACCTGATCGGCGTCAGCAGCTATGCTTTCCTGCGCGCCATGAAGGACCTGGCCCGGGAAGACGCGGCGTTCGGCCCCGGGCGCTGCCCGATCCTGAGCTGCAACCTGACCGAAGCCGAGTTGCCGGTTCTCGGCGCGGCCGCCGAGGGCCTGATCTCGACCTCCACCTATTTCGAAACGCTCGAAACAGCGGAGAACCGGGCGTTCCTGATGCAGATGCGCGGATTGCGGGACCCGGACCGGGCCATCTCGTCGATGTTCGTCGGACCGTATGAGGCCGTATGGCTGCTCGCGCGGGCGATCGAGGCCTGCGGTTCCGCGGACCCCTCCGAGGTGCTTGAACAGATCTGCAGCCGGCCGCACCAGACCCCCATCCGGCAGATCAGGATCGACCGAAGCACCCACCATGCCCATTTGCAGCCGCTGATCGCACGTGTCGAGACTTCCCCTGACGCGACAACGCCCCGGTTCCGGATAACCGAGACCCTGCCGGGACCTCTGGCGCCGGATCCCTATCTTGTCGACTACGCTCCGCTGGGCACGGACACCCGTCCGAACGCGGGAAGAGAGGACAGCAATGACCGCCTGCCTCCCCTCCTGAGGCTGGTGTCGTCATGAGCACCCTGTTCCGCACCCCCAGTTTCCGTGGCTGGTCCGCGATCATCCTGCACAAACCCCATGCCGACCGGGATGCGGCCGCGCGCCAGCTCGAGCGTCTTGGTGTTGGCGTCGCCACCGCCTGGCCGGATCTGCCCGCAAACGCGGAAACGGCGGATCTCATCGTTTTCGACGCGGATGTCTGCCATGACGCCCAGTTTCCCTGGCCTGTCGAGGCCCAGCCCATGCCGATGATCGCCCTGATGGGCACCGAGGCGCCGGGCCGGGTCGAATGGGCCATCCGCCGGGGGGCCATCGCCCATCTCAACAAGCCGATCCGGCCCACCGGCGTCTATGGCGCGCTGGTGGTCGCCACGCAGACCTTCGCCATGCGCCGGTTGTCCAGCGAGCGCATCGCAAAACTTGAAGAGCGCCTGTCCCTGCGGCCCCAGGTCGCCGAGGCGATCCTTCTCTTGATGCAGCATCAGGACGGCGACGCGGACGGCGCCTATCGCGTCCTGCAGGACATGGCCATGACGAGCCGCCAGACCATCGAGGACGTTGCCCTCGATCTGCTGGCCCGCGCCGGAGGGACCGATGTCGGCAAACGCAAGGCCTGAACCGGTGCCGGTTGCGGCTCTGACCGCCCCCGACGGCGTCCTGTCGCGCCTGATGCGCCGCAAGCTGGCGGTGCTGGCGCTCGTCCTGATCGCGATCATTGTCGGCGCGGCGCTGTTCGCACCGGTGCTGGCGCCATTCGATCCCGCTGAACAGTTTTTCGACGGGCTGACCCTTGAAGGCGCGCCCCTGCCGCCCGGTCCGGTCTTCTGGCTCGGCACGGATCTTCTGGGACGGGACCTGTTGTCCCGGCTGATCTACGGCGCCCAGACCTCGCTGATCATCGGCGTGGTCGCCAACGGCATCGCGGCCTCCTTCGGCGCGCTGGTCGGCATTCTGGCCGGATATTTCCGCGGCTGGGTTGAAACCGTGCTGATGCGGTTCACCGATCTGATGATGGCGTTCCCGGCGCTGCTGCTGGCCATCACGCTGGCGGCACTGTTCCGTCCGTCCCTGTGGATCGTCGCCATGGTCATTGCCATGGTCAACTGGGTGCAGATGGCCCGTGTCGTCTATACCGAGACACGGTCCCTGTCCGAACGCGAGTTCATCCTGGCCGAACGGGCCATGGGCGCCGGGCGGAACCGCATCCTGTTCCTGCACGTGCTGCCGCATCTGCTGCCGACCATCGTCGTGTTCGGAACCCTGGGCATTTCCACCACGGTGCTGCTGGAGGCAACGCTCAGCTACCTGGGCATCGGCGTTCAGCCGCCGACCCCGTCCTGGGGCAACATCGTCTACGAGAACCAGACCTATTTCACTTCCGCGCCCTGGCTGGTGTTCTTTCCCGGCCTGGCCATCATCGGGCTGGCCCTGGGGTTCAACCTTCTGGGCGATGCTTTGCGTGAAGTGCTCGACCCGACCCAGAAGGGGAAGCACTGACCATGGGCGGATATATCCTCAGACGCACCTTCCAGTCCCTCTTGATCATGCTCGGGATTTCCTTCGTCACCTTCGTGCTGCTCTATCTGATCCCGGCCGACCCGGCACGGCAGATCGCCGGGCGCAGCGCGACGGCGCAAACGGTCGAGAACATCCGCGAACAGCTCGGCCTCAACCTGCCCTTCTATCAGCAATACGGCCGCTATCTCGCCGGGCTCGTCCAGGGTGACCTGGGCCGGTCCTACCTGCAGAAGACCGAGGTCGGTGCCCTGATCTGGTCCCGACTGCCGGCAACGCTTCTCCTGATGGCCGGTGCGATCGTGTGCGAGCTCGTCATCGGTCTCACAATGGGTCTGATAGCGGCCCTGCGCCGCAACACGGCGACGGACACCAGCCTGATGGTGCTGTCCTTCATCGGCGTGTCGTCGCCCCAGTTCGTGATCGGCATCCTGCTGCTCTATGTCTTCGCCGTCCAGCTCGGCTGGTTTCCCATCGGAGGCTACGGCACCTTCCGGCACATGGTGCTGCCCTCGCTGACCCTGGGTCTTCTGGGCGCCGGCTGGTACTCGCGCATGATGCGGTCCTCGATGATCGACGTGTTGCGCCAGGACTTCATCCGCACCGCGCGCGCCAAGGGTCTGCGCCGCTGGCAGGTCCTGTTCGGGCACGCCTTCCCCAATGCCATGCTGCCGATCATCGCGATGATCGGCATCGATATCGGCCTGTTCATGAGCGGCATCGTGGTCGTTGAAAGCGTGTTCGGCTGGCCCGGCATCGGCCAGCTCGCCTGGCAGGCCATCCAGCGCGTCGACATCCCCATCATCATGGGTGTCACGCTGGTATCCGCCATGGCGATCGTGATCGGCAATTTCGTCGCCGATCTCGTCGCCCCCCTGATTGATCCAAGGATCAAGCTGCGCTGACGCGCAACCCTCACGCCGGGGACAGCCGCCGTCAGAGCGGTCCGGCACCCAGGACCTGAACCGGAGGTTGGAATATGAAATATACTGTATTGGCAGGCGCCGCGGCGCTGCTCGCGGCGACATCCCTGTCGCCGGTCATGGCCGACGACATCAAGCAGGGCGGCAGCATGATCGTCACCTACAAGGACGACGTCTCCACGCTGGACCCGGCCATCGGCTACGACTGGCAGAACTGGTCCATGATCAAGAGCCTGTTCGACGGGCTGATGGACTATGAGCCCGGCACCACCACCCTGATGAAGGACCTTGCCGAGGACTACACGATTTCCGACGACGGCACGGTGTTCACGTTCAAACTGCGCGAGGGCGTCAAGTTCCACAACGGCCGGGAAATGACGGCCGAAGACGTTAAATATTCGCTCAACCGCGTATCCAATCCGAAAACCCAGAGCCCGGGCGCCGGTTTCTTCGGTTCGATCAAGGGCTTCGATGCGGTCTCGTCCGGCGAAGCGGAGACCCTGGAAGGCGTCACGGTCGTCGATCCCTATACCGTCAAGATCGAGCTGTCCCGTCCGGACGCCACCTTCCTGCATGTCATGGCCATCAACTTTTCCTCGATCGTTCCCAAGGAAGCCGTCGAGGAATGGGGCGCCGATTTCGGCAAGCATCCGGTCGGCACCGGCGCCTTCTCGCTGGAGGACTGGACCCTCGGCCAGAAGCTCGTCTTCAAGCGCAACGCGGATTACTGGCGCGCCGGTGTTCCCAAGCTCGACCAGATCACCTTCGAGGTCGGCCAGGAGCCGGTCGTGGCCCTGCTGCGCCTTCAGCGCGGCGAAGCCGACATTCCGGGTGACGGCATTCCGCCGGCGAAGTTCCTCGAGGTGACCGGCGATCCGCAATACAAGGACCTGATCATCGAAGGCGGCCAGCTTCACACCGGCTACGTCACGATGAACGTCAAGATGCCGCCTTTCGACAAGCTGGAAGTGCGTCAGGCCGTCAACATGGCCATCAACAAGGACCGCATCGTGCGGATCATCAACGGCCGCGCCGTGCCGGCCAACCAGCCGCTGCCGCCGACCATGCCCGGCTATGACACCGCCTATGAAGGCTATTCCTTCGATCCGGAAGGCGCGAAGGAACTTCTCGCAAAAGCCGGTCTCGCGGATGGGTTCGAAACCGAGATCTACGTCTACAACACCGATCCGAACCCGCGTATCGCCCAGGCCATCCAGGCAGACCTTGCCGCCATCGGCATCAAGGCCGAGATCAAGGCGCTGGCACAGGCCAACGTGATCGCGGCCGGCGGCGAGCCGGACCAGGCGCCGATGATCTGGTCGGGCGGCATGGCCTGGATCGCCGACTTCCCGGATCCGTCCAACTTCTACGGTCCGATCCTGGGTTGCGCCGGTGCCGTTCAGGGCGGCTGGAACTGGTCCTGGTACTGCAACGAGGAGCTCGACAAGCTGGCGACCGAGGCCGACAGCATGACCGATCCGGCCCAGAAAGCCGCTCGCGAGGAAGCCTGGCGCAAGATCTTCATCTCGGTCATGGACGACGCGGCCTGGGCACCGGTGTTCCACGAACAGCGCTTCACCATGCGGTCCGAACGCCTCGGCGGTCCGGACGCCATCTTTGTCGATCCGGTTCATATCCCGGTCAACTACGACTACGTGTGGGCGAAAGATGTGCAGTAAGTGCAAGGCCGCGAGCTATACGATCCACGCGGCACAACACCATTTCGGCTGGGACAACTCGTTTGTCCCGGTCGAGAGAGTTGCGCCTGGAACCGTGCTCGAATTCGAGTGTCTCGACAGTTCCGCCGGCCAGTTGACGCCCGGCAGCACCGTCGAGGACGTTGCCACCCTCGATTTCGGCAAGATCAACCCGGTGAACGGCCCCATCCATGTGGACGGGGCCGAGCCGGGCGATGCACTCGTGGTGAAGATCCACGAGTTCAAGCCGTCCGGCTTCGGCTGGACCGCCAACATTCCGGGTTTCGGACTGCTGGCGGACCAGTTCACCGATCCCGCGCTGCATGTCTGGTCCTATGACAAGGACAAGCTGGGCACATCCGCCTTCGCGCCCTTCGGCAAGGTTCCGCTGAAGCCCTTCGCCGGGACCATCGGCGTCGCCCCGGCCGAAACCGGGCTTCATTCGATCGTGCCGCCGCGCCGGGTCGGCGGAAATCTCGATATCCGGGATCTGGCCGCAGGCACCACGCTCTACCTGCCCGTGGAAGTCGCCGGGGCGCTGTTCTCCATCGGCGACACCCATGCGGCCCAGGGCGACGGCGAGGTCTGCGGCACGGCGATCGAAAGCCCGATGAACACCGTCATCGAGCTGGACCTGATCAAGGGTGCCAACCTCAAGATGCCGCGTTTCGAAACGCCGGGACCCGTGACCGGCCACCTGGACACGCTGGGCTACGAGGCGACCACCGGCATCGGCACGGACCTTTTCGAAGGCGCACGCGCAGCGCTGTCGAACATGATCGATCTGCTGTGTGCCCGTCATGGATACAGCCCGGTCGAGGCCTACATGTTGTGCTCGGTCTGTGGCGATCTGCGGATATCCGAAATCGTGGATGCCCCGAACTGGGTCGTCTCATTCTACTTCCCGAAAATCGTCCTTCAGTGACAGTGCGCGGATGGCGGTGACAGCACTGCCATCCGCCAATTCTCTGCGCAATGAAACCAGCTCGAGAGACCGACGTGCTCACAGTCCCGGAACACACTTCTGAACAGACCCCTGGTACGGGACTCCCAGCAGATCGCAATGCCGGCGACGAAACCGTTCTGGCCGTCAGGAGCCTGAGCACCGACGTGGCGACACCCGGCGGGCGCAAGACGGTCGTCAAAGGCCTGTCGTTCGATCTGAAACGCGGCGAGACCCTGTGCATCGCAGGAGAATCCGGCTCGGGAAAGTCCATGACGGCCCTGTCGGTGATGCGCCTGCTGGCCGAACCCATGGCCCGCCTTTCGGGTGGCGAAATCCTGTTCCAGGGCCAGGACCTGGCCAGTCTGGGCGAGGGCCGCCTCAGGCAGATCCGGGGCGGCGACATCGCCATGATCTTCCAGGAACCGATGACCTCTCTCAATCCGGTTCTCACCATCGGCCGCCAGCTGCGCGAGGCAATTCTCGCCCATCAGCAGGTGAACCGGACGGGCGCGGACAAACGGGCCCTGGAAATGCTCGAGGCGGTGCATCTGTCGGAACCCGCCAGACGGTTGAAGCAATATCCGCACGAACTGTCCGGCGGCATGCGCCAGCGGGTCATGATCGCCATGGCGCTGGCCTGCAACCCGAAAGTGCTCATCGCGGACGAACCGACGACGGCGCTCGATGTCACCATCCAGGCCCAGATCCTTCAGCTCATCCGCGACCTGCAGAAGGACTTCGACACTGCCGTGATCCTGATCACCCACGACATGGGCGTGGTCGCCGAGATGGCCGACCGGGTGATCGTCATGAACCAGGGCGAGATTGTCGAGCAGGGCCCGGTCGGCGACATCTTCGATCGTCCGGCCCACCCCTATACGCGGCAGCTTCTGGCCGCGGCTCCCAGGCTGGGGGCCATGCGCGGAACCGGCACCTCCCCTGCCGCCGGCACGAAACCCGAGGCGCCGGTGCTTGAAGTCGAGGACCTGACCGTCCGGTTCGATCTGCACGGCGGTGTGCTCAACCGCGTCGTCTCGCGGGTCCACGCCGTGGAAGGCGTGTCGCTGCATCTGAACGAGGGCGAGACCCTCGGCCTGGTCGGCGAAAGCGGCTGCGGCAAATCCACAATCGGCAAGGCCCTGATGAACCTGGTACCCTGGCAGGGCACCATCCGGGTCAACGGCAGACATTCGGGCATCGGTGGCCCGCAGCAGCAAAAGCAACTCCGCCGGGATCTTCAGATGATCTTTCAGGATCCCTACGCGTCCCTCGATCCGCGCATGACCGTCGGTGATCTCGTCGGAGAACCCCTGGCGATCCACGGTCTGGCCAGTGGCAGCGCCCGCGAACAGCAGGTGGCGTCCCTGTTCGACCGGGTCGGTCTGCCCACGGAGATGATGACACGCCATCCCCATGAATTTTCCGGCGGCCAGAGGCAACGGATCTGCATCGCCCGGGCGCTGGCCCTGTCGCCCAAGGCGATCATCGCCGACGAATGTGTCTCCGCCCTTGACGTCTCGGTTCAGGCCCGTGTCCTGGATCTGCTCCGGGAGCTTCAGGACGACCTCGGCCTGTCCTACCTGTTCATTTCCCACGACATGGCGGTGATCGAACAGGTCTGTCACAGGGTTGCGGTCATGTATCTGGGCCAGATCGTCGAAACCGGCACCCGCCGGCAGATTTTCGAGAACCCGCAGCATCCCTATACGCAGAGCCTGCTCGAGGCCGTTCCTATCCCCGACCCGAAACAGCGCAGGGTGCATTTCGATGTGCCGCCGGGCGAACCTCCCTCGCCGGTGATCCCTGCCGGCGCATCCGTCCGCCGGGTCAGTTACCGCGATGTCGGCGACAGGCACCTTGTTGCGGACGTGCAGCCAGGCTGATCCCGCAAGCCCGGGTCGGGCCGCCGCCTATTTCAGGAACACATATGTCCCCGGCGCGTCGATGATCGGGGCGTAGCCTGCTTCGGCGTTGCCCATCGGCGGCGGCGCCACGGCTTCACCCGAATGCGTATCGAGCCAGTCGGTCCAGGCGGTCCACCAGGAGCCCTCCCGCGACGGCGTGGTCGCCGCCCACGTATCCGGATCGGTGTAGAGGTCGTCATGCTGGCGCGTGGCGATCTGATAATGCCTGTTGTGATGGCCCGGCTCAGACACGACACCCGCGTTGTGACCGCCATTCGTCAGAACGAATGTCACTTCGGTATCCGTCATCCGGTTCCAGTTGTAGACCGAGCGCCACGGCGCTACGTGATCGCGGTCGGTGCCGACGCAGAACAGCGGTACGCGGATGTCGCTGATGGTGACCGGATGTCCGTCGACCTCGAAGCGGCCTTCGGCAAGGTCGTTGTTGAGGTAGAGACTGCGCAGGTATTCCGAATGCATCCGGTAGGGCATGCGGGTGGAATCCGCGTTCCAGGCAATCAGGTCGATCATCCCCGGCCGTTCGCCCAACAGATACTTGCGCATGTTGCTTGACCAGAAAAGGTCACTTGACCGCAGCAACTGGAAGGCACCCGACATCTGCTTGGAATCGAGGAAGCCCTGCTCCCACATCATGTCCTCCAGGAACTGCACCTGGCTCTCGTCGATGAACAGCTGCAATTCGCCCGGGTCCTCGAAATCGATCTGGGCCGCGAAAAAGCTGAGCGACCTGAACGGCTGGCGCGGTTTGCGCGCCATGGCGGACGCGGCGATGGCCAGCAACGTGCCTCCCAGGCAGTAGCCGACACCATGCACCTCCTCATCCGGGACAATCGCGGCGATCGCATTGAGCGCGGCGATGATGCCGAGATTTCCGTAATCGTCCATGCCGAGATCGCGGTCACCCGGATCGGGATTTTTCCAGGAAATCGCGAACACCGTATAGCCCTTGCCGACCAGGTACCTGATCATCGAATTGTGCGGCGACAGGTCGAGAATATAGTATTTGTTGATCCATGCTGGCACGATCAGGACCGGCTCGGGACGCACAGTCTCCGTTGTCGGCGTGTACTGGATCAGCTCGATCAGCCTGTTGCGATAGACGACCTTGCCCGGCGTCGCCGCCACTTCCTGCCCCGGCCGGAATTTCTCCGCTCCTGCCGGGGGTTTCCCTCCGGCCTCGTTTTGCCAGTCCTCAAGAAAATTCTGGAACCCACGGACGAAGTTCAGGCCGCCTTCGGCCAGGGTCCGGGCCAGGATCTCCGGATTGGTCGCCACATAGTTCGACGGCGCGAACACATCCAGGAACTGGCGCCCCGTGAATTCGAGCACCCGCTCGTGATGGGACGACACGCCCGGAACGCCCGTGGTGGCGACATGCCACCATTGCTGCGCCAGCAGGTGCGACTGATACAGGACGTTGAACGGCCATTGCTGCCAGGCTTCGGCCTGAAAGCGCCGGTCCTGCGGCAACGGCTCGATGCAGGCATCCGCATGGCCCTGACTGGCCGCGCATTCGAGCATGAAGTGCTGCAGGCGCACCAGCTTGCGAACTGCCTTTTCGCTCAGTTGCACCTGCTTGCCGGGAGCGCAGGCAAGGTGAATGAGCCAGTCGAAATAGGCGGCAATCAGCAACGTCGGCGACAATCCCTTGGTCACCTTGGCGAAGGACGCGTGGGTCGCCCGGTTGAGCACCTCGGCAAGGGCGTTGGAGGTGTAGGAATCGTTTTCCAGGAAAGCCGGCGACGGCAGCCTGGGGAACAGCTTTTCGTCCGGCCAGAAGCCGGCGGGGCCCGTCATCGTGACGGTGCGGCCGGATTTCGCTTTCGCCGATGACCCGGCAACGGCAACAGACTTCTTTTCGGCATGCGGGACCATGGCTTGAGTGTCCTTATCTGGCAACTGAGATCGAACGGCGGAACAAGGCGAGACTGGAGACGAAGAAGACGGCCCCAAGGCCGGCGACGGCAAGAAACTGCGGCCAGACGACATCCAGTCCGGCACCCCGGAAAACAACCGACTGCGCGAAGGCCATGTAATGGCGCGACGGCAGCAGCAAGGTGAAATACTGCACTTCCTGCGGCTGGCTCTCGATCGGCGTCATTCCGCCGGACAGCATCATCATCGGAATGATCGTCATCATCATCAGCAGCGAGAACTGCGCCATGGTTCGGGCCACGGTGCCGAGAAAGATGCCGATTGCGGACGCGGCGAACAGATAGACGACGGTGCCGGACAACAGCACCCACTTGGAACCGGCGATCGGAACATCGAGCACGCCCTCGACCATGAACAGCATCGACAGGGAGAAGGCGGCCAGGATGATCAGGCCGTTTGCCCAGACCTTGGCCATGACGATCTGGAACGAGGTCAGCGGCATCACCAGAAGATGCTCGATCGTGCCGTGTTCCCGCTCGCGCAGCAATGCCGCACCGGTCAGGATGATCGTCAGCATCGACAACTGGTCGAGCAGCGCCACGATGGCGCTGAACCACTTCTGGGTCCCGTTGGGGTTGAATGCACGGCGGTCGACAAGATCCACCTGATACGACGTCTCCTCGTCGGAACGGTTCTTGAAATGGGCCACTTCCGTGCTGATGATGCTCTGGATGTACCCATTGCCGAGACTTGCCTGGATGACGGCCGTCGCATCGATGTTGATCTGAACGCTCGGCTGGCGCCCCTTGCGCACATCCTTCTCGAAATCCGGTGGAATGACGACGACGAACATGAACCGGTCCTGGTTCATGTACCGGTCGATGTCCGTCGCCTCGATCAGTTCGGGTGTCTGGAAATAAGGCGGATAAAGCGCATTCCCGATCGCGCGCGACAGGGTCGACCGGTCCTCGTCGACAATGGCGATCGAGGCGTTGTTGACCGTTTCGCTCATCCCGGTCGATTGGGAATAGATCGCGAAAGTGAATGACCAGGCGATGAGTGCGAGCAGGAAGACGTCTCCGAGAACGCTGCGCAGTTCCTTGGTGCCAAGCCAGAAGATCCTGATCCAGGTCCGCATCCGTCAGGCCTCCTGTTTCTTCAGGAAGGCCGCGGCGATCACGATGAAAACCGGTCCGAACAGAAACAGCACCGCCAGATCCGGCATCAGGTCCGCGAAGCCGAGCCCCTTGGTATAGGCGCCGACGCTGAGATGATTGTAGTAGGTGGCCGGCCAGACCGATCCGATCAGGCGGCCTCCGCCCTCAAGTGTCGAAACCGGCTGGATCATGCCGGAGAACTGGATCGTCGGCAGCATGGACAGCACCGTTGTCGCGAACACGGCGGCGACCTGCGTGCGGGTTACGGACGACACCATCAGCCCGAAACCGGTGACCGCGAAAGCGTAGAGAACCGCCCCGACGAAAAGCGCTGCGAGGCTGCCTTTCAGGGGCACTTGCAGGAAAAACACGACAAGAAACGTCAGGATGACAAAATTGATCGTTCCGATCAGCACATAGGGCAATTGCTTGCCGATCAGGAACTCCAGACGGCGTGTCGGCGTCACGTAGAAATTGATGATCGTTCCGATCTCTTTTTCCCGCGCAATGCTGATTGCCATGAGAACCGCGGGAAACATCAGCAACAGCATGCCCGAGGCCTTCGGACCGATCGAATAGATGGATTCAAATGACGGATTGTAACGGTAGCGCGGTTCGAGCGTGACGAGCAGAGAAGCGTCCGCATCCACCCCGGCAGCCGTTGCCAGATCGGAAAGATAATGGGCGTGCGCGCCTTCGACGTAACCTTCAAGCGTGCCGGCGCGCATCGTGTTGGACCCGTCGATCCACGCGGATATGGACGGCGTCTGGCCGTTCTTCAATTCGCGGCCGAAGCCGGGAGGTACTTCAATGGCCAGCGTGATGTCGTTCGACTGCAGCCGCCGTTCGAGGTCGTCCCGGCTGACGAGTTCCTCCTGTTCGATGAAATAGCGGGAGCCCTCGAAACTGCGCAGGTACTGCCGGCTTTCGGGTGTCCTGTCGAGGTCGAGCGCCGCATAACTCAGATTCTCGACATCAAGCGAGATACCGTAGGCAATGACGATCAGCAGAATCGAGCTGCCCAGGAAGGCGAACGCAAGGCGCACCGGGTCGCGCATGACTTCCTTCGCTTCGCGAAAGCTGTAGGCGAGAAGACGCGCAAGACTGAAACCGTGGACAGCACCGGCAACGGCTCTGGATGGGCCGGACCGGGCTGTCGCCGGCGCCAGAATCTCCGCAGGCACCGGGTCCGTGCCACTGTCGCCAATCGCCTCTTCGATATAGGCGATGAAGGCTTCTTCGAGTGTGGTCTTGCCCTTTGCCTGAATGAGGTGCTCCGGCTCGTCGCAGACAAGGACCCGGCCGGCATGCATCAGCGAGATGCGGTCGCAACGCAACGCCTCGTTCATGAAGTGCGTGGAGATGAAGATTGTCACCTTGTCGCGCCGTGACAGCTCCACCAGCAACTCCCAGAACTCGTCACGTGCCACCGGATCGACGCCGGACGTTGGCTCGTCGAGGATCAGCATTTCCGGCTCGTGAATGACCGCCACGGCCAGCGACAGGCGCTGCCGCATGCCCAGCGGCAGCGCCGATGCCAGAGCGGACATGTGCGGCGCCAGACCGAATTGCGTGACCAGCGCATCGATCCTCTCCGCCGTCTTTTCCGTGCTCAGTCGAAACAGGCGCGCATGCAGTGTCAGGTTCTGTTCGACCGTCAGTTCTCCATAGAGCGAGAACGCCTGGGTCATGAAACCGACGCGCTTGCGGGCCTCCGGGTCACTGGCATCGACCGGCTTGCCGAACAGGAGTGCCTCACCCTCTGAAGCCGGCAACAGGCCCGTGAGCATTTTCATCGTCGTGGTCTTGCCGCAACCGTTGGATCCGAGAAATCCGAAAATCTCACCGCGCCCGATCTCGAAACTGACATTGTCGACTGCGGTGAAGTCCCCGAAGCGGCGGCTCAGGCCCCTGGCGGCAATCGCCGGCGCGCGGTCGGTCTTTTCAAGGGGCGGAATGGTCAGATCGACCGAGCCGCGGGCGCCTTCGGGCAACAGGCGCATGAAGGCCGTATCGAAATCGTCGGCACCGTTCTTTTCCTTGAGCTGCCGGGGGCTGCCGGCATCCAGGACAGAACCGTCGTTCATGGCCACGAGCCAGTCGAACAGCTCGGCCTCGTCCATATACGCGGTCGACACGATGACACTCATTCCGGACCGCTCGGCGCGGATCGCGGCGATCAGTTGCCAGAACTGACGCCGCGACAGCGGATCGACACCCGTTGTCGGCTCATCGAGAATCAACAGGTCAGGATCGTGGAGGAGGGCGCAGCACAGGCCGAGCTTCTGTTTCATGCCGCCCGACAGTTTGCCGGCGGGCCGCTCGAGAAACGGATCGAGACCTGTTGCTGCCGTCAGGTGCCGGATGCGCGCGTCTCGCTCGGCAGTGCCCTGACCGAAGAGCTTGCCGAAGAAATCCAGGTTTTCCCGCACGCTCAGATCGGCGTAGAGATTCTTGCCCAGACCCTGCGGCATGTAGGCGATACGCGGCCCGACATCGTTGCGATGACGAGACGAGGCCATGTCGCCGTCCAGAACCTCGAGACGGCCCTGCTGGAGCTTGCGCGCGCCCGCGATCAGCCCGAGCAACGTTGATTTGCCGACCCCGTCCGGCCCGAGCAGACCGACCATCTGTCCGGCGGGAATGTCGAGGCTCACGTCATCGAGCGCACGCCTGCTGCCGTAGAGATGCGTGACTTCAGCGATGCTCGCAACTGATTGGACCTGGTCAGCCATGCCGCTTCCTCGTTGCCGGCGATGCCGGGACCGGCACGCTAGTGCGTGCCCGTATCACCGGTTTCCGGCGCGAGCCCCGCAGGCATCGGCTTGAGGTTCGCCGGCCAGGCCGAGGGCTCCCCGTCCAGTCGGGTCAGCCGTACGTAAGCGACACCCCGGATGCCGGTCTTGACACTTTCAATGTGATTGAGAACCAGGTCCGAGGGCACCCGCACCTTGACCCTGAACATCAGTTTCTCGCGTTCGTTGGGTGTTTCCACTTCCTTTGGCGTGAACTGCGACTCAGGAGAGACAAAGCTGACCGTCGCCGGAATCGCGAAATCGAGAATATCGAGCTGGACACGCGCCTCTGCGCCGATGGCGACCCGGTGCGCCTGCGATGAGGGCAGGAAGATCTCCATGTAGATGTCCTGGAAGTTGACCAGCGTCATGACGGCACCGCCGCTGGCGAGGACCTCGCCCGGCTCGGCAAGGCGATACAGCACCCGGCCGATCACCGTCGACTTGAGCACGCCGTCGTTGATCTGGGTCCGGATTTCCGTGGCAACCGCACGGGCGGCATCGACGCTGCGCTGCTGTGCCACCAGCGTCGCCTCCGCCGAAGCAACATTGGCCCTGGCGACGTTGCGCTCGCTGACACGCACGTCCCGGTTTTCCTGGCTGTCATGGCCTTTTTCGACAAGCACCTCGGTGCGGGCAAGCTCCTGTTCGGCCAGAACAAGCCTTGCCTTTGCTTCTTCGATCGAAGCCCGGGCCGCCGCGACCGCGCTTTGGGCGCTGGCAACATCGGCCTCGGCGCGCAGCAACTGGGCTTGCAGTTCGGCAACATCGATCGTCGCGACGGTCTCGCCGGGTTCGACAAGGTCGCCTTCCCGGGCGAGCACCTCCTTCACGCGGCCGGCGATTTTCGTCGAAATATCGACTTGCGTGGCCTCAATGCGCCCGTTTCCGGACGCAATGTCATCTGGAAGCGAGCTGCCGTCGCGGCTGACAACGTAGTAGCCGACCCCCGCCAGGAGAATGGCGGCACCAAGCGCGAAGATATGGTTTTTCTGCATCTCTGACCTGAACCGCCTCGTCAGGAAATCAGCGCACCGGAACGATGCAGCCCTGATTGACCCGATGGCTCCCAGATCTTGTTACCCGTTTCCGCCCATTCGTGGTTTGATCTATCTCAGATGCGCTGCACAAACAGTGGGCGTCGACCCTCGGCGGGCTGATGCAATGCCAGCCGGCGGACACGCAGACCGGGTGCGGTTCTAAGGTGTGGCCGGCGTATGCAAGGTCGTGACCGGGACGCCGGTGCTGACCGGGTGGTGGGTCAGGTCGTGGTTTGGATTGGTGTGCCTTGTGGCGGCGGCGCCGGCGAGAACCAGCACGAAAAGTGCGATGCTCCAGAATTTCATGGGTCTGCTCCGTGTGGTTGAAGCCGCCTTGCGTGGAGGTGGTTGCGGCTTCGGTCCAGCCGACGAACCAGGTCGCGAACGATTCGGGCGCGACTCAGTCTTCGACTTTCGTCTTTATTATACTTTAGGATGATATTGTGCAATGCCGCTGCGTCATCTGCTCGCCCATCCGGCACCCTGCGCCCCTGGAAAGGCCGCACGCGCGGGTCACGGCAACGTCCGGAACGGGAAACCGGGACCGTTTCCGGATCGCGGCGGGTGCGGGATCAGGGCGTGCGGGGGCCGCGGCGCTCGGCGGCCAGATCCTTGGTATAGGCCGCCAGGGCTTCGAGCTGGCGGTGCGCCGCATCGGCATCCGCCGCGTGGAGCGCATCGGCCAGCGCCTCGTGAAGATCTGCGATCCGCTCGCGGTCGCGCAGGCGGTAGACCAGCATGTTCATCAACGGCTGCATGGCTTCAAAGGCCGCCGACAACTGAAAATTCAGCAAGGGATTGCCGGTAGCGCTGGCAATCGCCGTGTGGAAGGCAACATCGGAGGCGCAAAAGTCCTGGTCGGAGGTTTGCGGATCCCGCTGGCACTGAATTTCCCGGCGCATGTCCGCCAAATGGTCCCGGGTCCGCTTTTCCGCCGCAAGCGGCAGCGCCGCCGTCTCCAGCGCGAACCGGGCTTCGATCGCATCTTCCAGTGGAATGTCGTTCATGCCGATCAACAGGCGCGTCGCCGTCACCAGATTGCCCTGCGCCTCTGCCCAGGTCATGCGGTTGACGAACGCACCGCCGGATGAGCCACGCTCGCTGCGGATCAGGTTCTGCGCGGCCAGCCGCTTGAGCGCCTCGCGCACGGTCGATCGGGAAACACCGAACCGGGCGGCGAGTTCGGCTTCGCTCGGCAGACGTTCCTCACCGGCGAGGCGGCCTTCCAGAATCGCATCACGGATGGCATTGGCGATCTGGACCGACAGGCCCTCTTTCTGAATCGTGTTGAATTCGATCGCCAACGATCTCTCCGGCGCGTGTTGACCCGCCGACAAAACTAGAGAGGTGGCATACGGGGGTCAATTCGAAATGTTTAAATGTCGGACAATTAAATGTTTGACTTTTAAAAGCGGTGCGCGCAGCGTGTCGAAAACAGGGACCGCAAGGTCTCCGCAGGCGATCATGACGCCGCCCATCGGCAGCGATCCGGCCCGCGCAACCGTTAGAATTCAAAAAAGGGAATTTGGAGGCCACATGATGACGTTCAAGGCGCTGATTGTCGACAAGGACGAGGACGGCAAGACCCACGCGGCGATCCAGGAGATTGACGAGAACCGGCTGCCGGAAGCCGACGTGACCGTCGCGGTCGAATATTCGACCCTGAACTACAAGGACGGTCTTTGCCTTGGCCCCGGCGGCGGACTGGTGCGCACCTATCCGCATGTGCCGGGCATCGACTTTGCCGGCACCGTCGAGGAGTCCTCGGACGACTGGTACAAGCCCGGCGACAAGGTTGTGCTGACCGGGTGGCGGGTCGGGGAAGCCTGGTGGGGCGGCTATTCCCAGAAGGCCCGCGTCAAGGGCGAATGGCTGGTGCCGCTGCCTGAAGGCCTGACAACCCGCAACGCGATGGCGATCGGCACTGCGGGTTTCACCGCCATGCTCGCCGTGATGGCGCTGGAAGATCATGGCCTGAAGCCGGAAAACGGACCCGTCCTGGTGACCGGCGCCGCCGGCGGCGTCGGCTCGGTTGCGACCTCCATCCTGGCCAATCTCGGCTATGAAGTTGCCGCCGTAACGGGACGGGACAGCACCTGGGATTATCTGAAGTCGCTGGGCGCCAGCAGCGTTGTCCCGCGTCAGGATATCGCTGAAACAGTCAAGCGGCCGCTGGAAAGCGAAACCTGGGCAGGCTGCGTGGACGCGGTCGGCGGTTCAATGCTGGCGCGGGTCCTTGGCCAGATGAAATACGGCGCGTCCGTTGCCGCCGTGGGCCTGGCCGGCGGCGCGGCCCTGCCGGCCACCGTCATTCCGTTCCTGCTGCGCGGAGTCAATCTTCTGGGCATCGACAGCGTCATGAAACCCTATGGCGCCCGCCTGCAGGCCTGGGAGCGGCTGGCGAAGGACCTGCCGATGGACAAGCTCGAGGCGATCGTTCAGACGGCCACCCTGGAAGATCTGCCGAGGCTCGGTGCCGATATCCTCAAGGGCCAGGTCAAGGGCCGTGTGGTGGTCGATGTGAACGCCTGACCACCGTTCCCCGATCGGCGGCACAAACACTCGCGGCAAATCCTATGCCGCGAGCTTTTCCTGGCGCTCCATGAAAGCGCTGTAGGGTTTGGGCCGGTAATTGAACAGCAGGTAGTCGACCTTGAAATGCTCGACGAGGCTCAGATACAGGTCCTCGGAAAGCTGTACCGGTGACTTGTTCTTGCCGGTATTGGCTCTCGGCAACGGCTCGGCGATACCCAGACGCGCTCCGAGCTCGCTCGTGTCCATGTTTTCGAACTTGAACAGGAAATCCGGCTTCTTGTTCGATTGAAAATGCTCCGCGTATTTGTACTGGCCGGCCAGCACGAACAACTGCTCGTTTATGATCGTCCGGAAGAAGGTCAGGGGATCCCAGCCCTCCAGATCCGGATAGATCTTCTTGAATACCCCGGTGTAACTGTCGTGCGTCAGAAACCTGTAGCAGGACACGGCCCGGTCGAGCGGCTCGCGGACCGAGGTGATGACGGTATACGTGTTCCAAAGCTCGTAGGGCGTGTTCATCGTCGGCACACCGTGATTGACAGGGCCATCGAAGCCCAGCCACTTCCGGAAGCTCATTCCCGCCGCTTTCGGGTTGTGAACAAAAATGATTTTTCGATCATGACAAATATTTGGATTCATTGACAGCATCCGAAAATGAAGGATCAACAATCCAATTGTTCCGCGGCACAAGTCGACTTTCAACCGCAGGTCACACACGTATAAGTAAGTAAAGCAGGCTTACTGATTTAATCATGTGGAAAAAACCACGCACGGGAATCAGCACAAATTAAATACCCCAGATTGCAAAGCAAACGCTACGTGAGACGATGTCTGCTTTCTTTCCTGACTGACAACGTGCCTCATCCGAGGCAACAACGCAGCCAGTCGGGACCAAACCACTAGCTGATTTTCTCCTTAAGGAAATCGATCATGACCCGCACCTTCTGGGGCAGGTAGGACCGGCTCGGATAGAGGATCCAGGCCGCCGTCTCGAAAGTCGCCGCTGCGCAGGCATGATCCGGGAAGAGATCGACAAGCGTGCCGTTTTCAAGGTCCCGCTGCACCAGCATGATCGGCAAAAGCGCAACCCCCATGCCGTACCGCGCCGCAGAGCGGATCGACAAGGCATTTGAAATCACTGTCGCGCCACTGACCGGGACGCTGAAGGGCTCGGTCTTTCCTTCTTGCAGAAACTGCCAGTAGGTCCGGAAACCCGGAATGGCGAACCGGATGCAATCGCGCTCCGACAAGTCATCGGGATGCGAAAGCGGACCGTTCTTGTTCAGGTATCCCGGCGAGGCAACAACGCGATAGCTGGTGGTCATCAGCCTCGTGACGATCCAGTCTCCCTTGGGCATGGACCCGAAACGCACCGCCAGATCGATGCCCTCTGCCCGCAGGTCCAGATTGGCGTCGGATGCCAGCAGCTCGATATCGACCTCCGGGTATCTGTCCCGGAATTCGGGAAGCAGCGGCATCAGGCACTCCTGAACGAAGGAGATGCTGGCAGTCATGCGCAAGGTCCCACGTGGCGAGACTGCCGTTGTGCGGGCCTCTTCTCCGGCTGTCTCCAGTTCCTCGACCAGGGGTGCGATCCGGTTCAGATAAAGCTCCCCTTCTCCGGTCGGCGCAAGGCTCCGGGTGCTGCGCTGGAACAGCCGGAACCCGACCTCCTGTTCCAGTTGGGCAATGACCCGGGATACGCTTGAGGCGTCCAGGTCCTGAAGTCGGGCAACGGCGGCAAAACTGCCGAGGTCCCGGACCAGCAAGGCCGTCTTGAGTGATGTCAGATCCATTCATGCACAATACGCACGGATCCAATGCATTTCGATCTGTTTTTCGAAATCTCGCAGGAAACTAAACCCGGCTTGCCACGCAAAAAGGAGGCAAGTTCATGACACAGTTGCTCCGCATCAATTCAAGCTCCCGGCTGGACGGGTCCCATTCCGCTGCCATTGCCGACACGTTCGAAGCCGGATTTCGGGCGAAACACCCGGGATGCCGGGTCATTACCCGAAACGTCGCAGACGGCTCGATCCCGTTCATCGCCCAGAAAACCATCGAAGGGTTTTATGCGCCGCAAGACAACCTGCCCGATGATTTGAAAGCGGCGACAGCCCTGTCGGATGCGCTTGTCGCAGAAATTCAGGGGTCCGACACCTTGCTCTTCGCGGTTCCGATCTACAACTTCTCCATTCCTGCGGCTCTCAAGGCGTGGATCGACCAGATCATGCGGATCGGTCACACGTTTTCGATGGACGAGACCGGTTTCAGGGGACTTGTGAAAGCGCGGCGGGCCGTCATTGTTTGTGCCTATGGCTCCGAGGGCTATTTGCCGGAGGAACCTTTTGCAGCCGCCAATTTTCTCGAACCCTACCTGAAGTTTCTGCTCGCTTTCCTCGGCATCGAGACTGTTGACTTCATCCGTCTTCAAGGCACTGCAACAGCAACACCTGATGCATTTGCTGTCAGGCTTGAGGCAGCCAGGGCGGAAGCCAAACGGGCCGCATAGGGCTGCGCACTCCATGTCGTCGCGGTCTGTAACCGGAAGCAGGCGCAGGAGCGCAGATAAACGTCCCTTGCGCGCTCCCGATTCCGGTTGCATTTGGCCGAAAGCTCCCATATAAGCGCCCGGTCCAGAGTCGTCCGGCTCGTCGTGGACTGGTTTCCTGTATCCTGATCCAGCATCGTGATGCAGACCCCCGCGACAACCAAGGGCATGCCGTGTCGGCTCTGAATGCACCAAGAAAGAAGTGCCTGTTTCTGACAGGCACACCAAGGAAAGGATGCAAAATGCCCAAGCTGAAGACGAAATCCGGCGCCAAGAAGCGCTTCAAACTGACTGCGTCCGGCAAGGTGAAAACCGCGCAGGCCGGCAAGCGTCATGGCATGATCAAACGCTCGACGAAATTCATCCGCAACGCCCGTGGCACCACCACGCTGTGCGACCAGGATGCGAAGATCGTCAAGCAGTTCCTGCCCTACGCTTAAAGCCAGCCCCGAAGGAGATTACCTAGATGTCACGCGTCAAACGGGGCGTAACCGCCCACGCTCGCCATAAAAAAGTTCTGAAGGCTGCCAAAGGCTATTACGGCCGCCGCAAGAGCACGATCCGCGTTGCCAAGCAGGCCGTCGAGAAGGCCGCTCAATACGCCTACCGCGACCGCAAGGCCAAGAAGCGCAACTTCCGTTCGCTCTGGATCCAGCGCATCAACGCGGCAACCCGCCAGCACGGCATGACCTATGGCCGCTTCATCGACGGTCTGACCAAGGCCGGTGTCGAAGTCGACCGCAAGGTTCTGTCCGACCTGGCCATCAATCAGCCGGACGCCTTCAAGGTTCTGGTCGACAAGGCACAGGGTGCCCTGCCCGCTTAACGCCGGGTCCCGATGAAATTCGTCAAGCGCGGCCTTCAGGGCCGCGCTTTTCTTTTGCGCTGTCATGTGATCCTCTGCGGGCATCGAACAGGATGCAACCGACCGGTTCCGGACACATGCCGCTTTCCGACAAACAGAGCCCTGTCCTCAAGGGCATGATCGCCGCCATGGCGGTGTCCGTCCTGGCGCTGAGCGCCGGCGCCGCATTCATGCCGGCGGACTGGTTGCCGGCCGATACGGCCGCCGGGCGGCTGGCGTATGCGGCCCGGTCCGTTCTGGCCATTTCTGCCTGGCTGCTGCTTTCCATCGGCATTCTGGCCCGGCACCGCTTTTTCACCCCTGAAGACATCGACGGCAGCGGCCTGACCGCCGGAACAGCGGACGCAAGAAGGCTGCAGGCGGTGCTGCAGAACACGCTTGAGCAGACCGTTCTGGCCGTCCTTGTCTATGGCAGCTTTGCCGCCCTCGCACCGGCGCCGCTGCTCGGCGCCCTGCCGGTGGCCGCCCTGCTGTTCTTCTGCGGGCGCGCCCTGTTCTGGCGCGGCTATGCATCCGGCGCCGGCGCGCGCGCCTTCGGCTTCGCGCTGACATTCTATTCCACCGTGCTCTTGTTTCTCGCCACCATATTCCTCATCTGGATCTGACCGTCATGACCCATGCCATCATTTTCGATTGCGAATTTCTGACCGCCACCGGTGCCATGAGCCGGATCTGGGGCGGCCCGCTCGACCCGGATCCGTCCGTGGCCCAGATCGGGGCCGTAAAGCTCTCCCTCGACCCCGGCCATGAAATTCTGGATACGTTTCAGGTCCTCATTGCCTCCAGGGACAGGCATGGCCGAAAGGCCGTTCTCGACCCGTTTTTCACGGAACTGACCGGGATCGATCAGGCCTCGGTCGACCGGGACGGTATCGGCATGGCCGAGGCGCACGACCTTTTCGACAAATTCGCCGGGGACGGCACCTTGTGGTCGTGGGGCAAGGACGAGCTCAATCTGTTTGCCATCAGCTGTTATGTCGAGGGATTTGCGCCAAAAATGCCGATACAGCGGTTCGGCAATGCCTCCGGCCTTCTGCTCAACGCCGGCATGCCCCGGGAAGATGTTGCCAGCACGACCAGCGGCAGACTGGCGGATTATTTCAACATCGAAAGCGCGCCGAGGCGCCAGCACGACGCCCTCGACGATGCCATGTCCGTCGCCTTGACCCTCCAGCTTCTGCTGCGCACCGGCAGGCTCTGGCCGCTGGAGTTTCAACTGCCGCTCACGGTGAAAACGCCGTCTGGCTGACCATCGCCAGCCCACGGACCGACCACATGCTCTCGCGGCGGGGCCAAAATAACCGCCGATATTCATGACCGGATCCTGACCAGCCCCCGGCCGTGACAACCGGACAGGCTGCTGCCTCGCGGCGAGACAGTCCTCGTCATCGCGATGGCAAGGGCGTCCCGGCGGTTGCCACCGCTATCCCCGTTTCTCACTGCATTTGTCCGGTTTTGCACCAACCTGTTAACTTTTGTGACCGGGAATTGGCACAAAGCTGCGGACAAAAGGTTAACGCGTTCCTATATTGGCATGGTGATTGCGAAGTTTCAGACAGGGCAGGCCTTGGCGTGCCATTTTGAAACAGTGAGGCGTTGAGCTGTGCGAGTGAACCCGGTAACTTCGGCAGGCCGTTCCAATGTGAGGCGCAAGCGTCCCTCTCTGGGAGAGACGGAATCCGAACGTCAGGCCAGCGATTTCTCCGCGCATCTTCCTGCACCCCAGCAACCCGTTCTGGAGCGTGATCAGTCCGCGTTTTCATCACGCTACCTGCCGAACTCGGTCTTCCTGGCACATCTGATCGCCACCCGTGACGGCGACCTTCAGACAAGGGCATTCAGACAGACCGCTTCACTCAACGGTGCAAACACCTACCGGGACACGGCCTCCCTGCCGCGCCGCCGCGCCGCCGGGCACTTGTTCAAGACGGAACGCTAGCCCGCACCTGCTGCTGTCCGGCCCGAACCGGATGTACCGGACAGCGATAAACTCATTCCGCAATCCGCAGAAAACCGGCCAGTCCGGTCTTCTGGTGTTCGATGACATGGCAATGGAATGCCCAGTCGCCCGGATTGTCGGCCACCAGGGCCACTTCCATCGTCTCGTTCTCCAGCAGCAAGGCCGTATCGGTCACCAGCGGCGCCAGCTGTCGCTTGTTCGACCTGAGCAGCCGGAAGGAGACGCCGTGCAGATGGATCGGGTGCGCGTTCGGCGTCTCGTTCCTGAACCGCAGGATGTAGGACTTGCCAAGCCGCAGCATTGCCAGCGGATCGAACGGGCCCGGCAGGTCCCCGGCCCAGGCAGTGCGGTTGATCGACCAGAATGTATAGCCGAGCGATCCGCAGATACTGGCCTGCGGCGCATCGCCTTCCGGTGACCAGCCGAACACGAAGTCCAGCACCTCCGCATTGGCAAGATCGGGCTCCGGCACCGGGTTCGGCGCAAGCGGTTTCAATTCGCGGAGATCGCGGCGAGCTCCCTGTCCCTGCGGCAGGAACACCGCCAACTCCTTGTCGCCATTGGGGCGTTTCAAGAGGAGGCGCACCGTCCCGCTTTCATCGTCGGGGACGCGCAGGGCGATGTCGGCCCGCTGCCCGGGAGACAGCACCACGTCTTTTGCTGGAACTGGCCTGGGCAATGGATTTGAGTCCAGCGCGATCAGCTGGGCGTCACCGCCGGTGATGTCATACGTTCCGACCCGGGTGACGTTGGTCACCGCGAGACGCAGCCGCACCAGACTGCCGGCAGCAAGCTCATAGTGCGGCGCGACCTTCCAGTTGACCGTCGAGACCGTGCCGTAGGTCCCGCCGCGGGCCGCGTTGCGGGGCTTGAACAGATCGATGAACTGGCCGTCGCCACCCAGACGGAAATCCCGGATGTTCAGCGGCAGGTCCTGGTCGAACCCCGGGTCTTCGTCTTCCTCCACGACCAGGACCCCGGTCAGGCCGCGGGCCATCTGTTCCAGCGTGTTGCAATGGGGGTGGTACCAGAATGTCCCGGCATCCGGCGGCGTGAACTGATAGCGGAATTGCTGCCCCGCCTCGATCGGAAGCTGGGTCAGATAGGGCACCCCGTCCATGCCGTTGGCAATCCTCAGCCCATGCCAATGCACCACCGAGGCCTCGTCAAGCCCGTTCCGGACGTTGATGGAAGTCGCCTGACCTTTTTTGAAGCGCAGCACCGGCGGCGGGCCGTCTGGGGCAAAGCTCATCATGTTTTCGGTAATCGTGCCGGGCAGAACGGAATGGCGGATCCTGGCAAGCGTCAACGAATGGACGGCGGCCTGCGCCTGGCGGGACAGGAGACCGCCGGCGGCGAAGGCCGCCAGGGTTGCCGTGCCGCCAAGCAGCAGTTCGCGCCGCGATAAACCAGCCATGTCAGATCGTATCCTCAAACACCTGTTGGCGCGTCACCCGACGGCCACCGGCCCAACCGACACCCGAACGGCTGCAATCTCAACGGGCGGATTGTCGCGCAAGATCCGAACCAGCCCCCCGACCAGGCCAAAGGCATCAATAACCGGCGGCGTGCCCGTCCTTGCGCGGATCGGAGCCGGCAATCAGCATCTTGCGCGCCCTGTCGATCATGATCGCCTGGGCGCCGCCGATTGGCCCGTCCGCCGGCACGACCTTGTGACCCAGTGCTCTCAGGCCGTCCAGAGTCGACGCAGGCACGAGCCTTTCGGCCTGCAAATCGTGGCTGTCCATGTCGAAGAACATGCGCGGGAAGTCGATGGCCGCCTGTACGTCCATGCCGTAGTCGACGATATTGGTGAGCAGATGCGCATGGCCGCAGGCCTGGTACTGACCTCCCATCACGCCGAAGGACAGATACGGCGCGCCATCCCTCAGCATCATCGCGGGAATGATGGTGTGCATCGGGCGTTTGCCGCCATCGATCGAATTGGGATGTCCGGGAGCCGCCCGGAAAGACTTGCCGCGGCTGTGCAGCAGAACGCCGCTTTCCGGCGCGACGATGCCACTGCCGAAATCGGTGAACAGGGAATTGATGAAGGACACCGCCAGGCCGTCCTTGTCGACCACGGACAGGTAGACCGTGTCGGTCTGGGGCGCCAGTCCGCTTTGGGGAATCGCGGCAAGGCGCTTTTCCGGCGAGACTTGCGCGGCAAGCCGGTCCAGATAGGCCGAGCCGATCAGGTGGGAATGACACACATCCATATGGCCCGGATCGGTCACGAACCGGTCGCGAACCGCATAGGCAAGCCGCGCCGCCTCCATTTCCAGATGAAAGCGTTCCGCGCCCAGCGGATCGAGATTTTCAAGATCGAACCGCTCGAGAATCCCGAGCATGACCAGGGCGATGATGCCCTGGCCGTTCGGTGGCAGCTCCGCCACCGTGTGCCCCTTGTAGTCCCGCATCACCGGTGAGACCGCCGTGGTGTGGCAGGCGGCAAGATCGTCCAGGGTCATCAGCCCGCCCCGGGAGCGCAGCGCTGCGACGATGTCTTCGGCAATGTCGCCGGAATAAAAGGCATCGGCCCCGCCTTCGGCGATCTTTTCCAGCGTTTCGGCCAGATGCGGGTATTTCAGGATCGTCCCGGCCTTCGGGGCCTCGCCCTTGACCAGATAGTGGGCCGCGGTAACCGGATCGGCCCGCAATTTGTCCACGTCACCCGCCCAGTCGTGCGCGACACGCGGTGCCACCGGAAATCCCTCGTGGGCGTATCGTATGGCGCGCGTGAAGAGAGACTGGAACCCACGCGTGCCGTGAGCCTTGAGCAGCGTCTCCCAGGCGCGCACGGCACCGGGAACGGTAACCGAATGCGGCGAGGTGTCCGTGATCTCGTCGACCCCGAGCTCCGCCAGCTTCTGCGGTGTTGCCGCGCGCGGTGCAGCGCCCGAGCCGTTGAACCCGGTCAGGCGGCCGTCAGGCTCCATCACGATCGCGAAACAGTCGCCGCCGATTCCCGTCATGTGGGGCTCGACAACACATTGCACGGCGACCGCAGCGATGGCCGCATCGACCGCGTTGCCGCCAGCCTGAAGTGTTTCAAGCGCCGCACTGGTCGCAAGGGGATGCGAGGTTGCCACGGCGGCTTCCCTTGCGAAAACCGGGGACCGGCCAGGTGCCTGAAAATCACGCTTCACTGAAATCCTCCTGCGGGAAACCGCATTCTTTCCGATATGTTCCAGAAGCTTCTCGGGAATACCGACTATTCCGCAAGCTTCTGTTCTGATAGCAAATTCAATTCGCGGGCAGCACCTTAAGGAGAACCGGCGAAATGCGCAAACCTCTGCTCATTGCCGTTTCAAGGCAGTCTCCCGACAGGATCGCCCGGCGCTGAGACGTTCCCGTTTCAGGTCGAAGATATGAACCACCAGAAGGGTGCCAATCAATGACAATCGGTATCGGACTTTCAATCGCAGAGACCATCACTTCCGCCGCATTCGAAAAGGCAGCCGAGCTGAAGCTCAAGCCGCTGACGGTCGCGGTCCTGGATGCGGGCGGTCACACGGTCCTGCTCAAGCGCCAGGACGGGTCCTCGATCATGCGGCCCCAGATCGCCACGGGCAAGGCGGTCGGCGCCCTCGCGGTGGGCACCGGCACAAGGTGGCTCAACGCCAATGCCGAATCGCGTCCGCATTTCGTCAACGCCCTCAACGGCGTTTCCGGCGGCGCCATTGTTCCGGTGCCCGGCGGTGTGCTGATCAAGGGTGCGGATGGGCAGACGCTCGGCGCTGTCGGCATCACCGGCGACACATCGGACAATGACGAGGCCTGTGCCGTTGCCGGCATCGAAGCCGCCAGCCTCACGGCCGACTGCGGCTGAGCATCACGGTCGAAGCGGAGCAGGCAGGCGATCCTGCGGGACGCCGCCTGCGCCGCTTGCAGCGTTGAGGACAGGCCTTCCCGAGCGGTGTGGTCCCCACACCGCCCTCATCCTGCAATGCCGCGGAGACTGTCCCTCAGGCGGGAAGTCGTGCTCCTGCAATTCACTGTCCGACGATCCACTGTTCAGCGATCCGCAACCCGGCGCTTGCGAAATTCCAGGATCCGGAAATGCGCAAGCCTTCGGGCTGATCGACAGGATATGAAATCCTGATTCAGGATTTCTCGCCAAGCTGGTTGATCTTTTTCTGCATTTCCTCAAGCTGGCGCTTCATGTCGTCCAGATCCGACCCGCCCGCCTTGTCGTCAGTCGCCTCGGTCTGGGCCGACCCGCCTTCGCCGGCCGGGAACGGCATGAACATCTTCATGGCGCGCTCGAACATTTCCGTGTTGCGCTTGACCTGGTCCTCGATGGCATCGAAGGCCGTCGCGCCGAAGGCACCGCCCATTTGCGAGCGCAGCTTTTCCTGCTCCTTGGTGAGGGATGTCATCGAGTATTCCAGAAAACTCGGAACAATCCCCTGCATGCTGTCGCCGTAGAAGCGGATCAACTGCCGCAGGAACGTGACGGGAAGCAGGTTCTGCCCCTTGCCTTCCTGCTCGAAAATGATCTGGGTCAGGACGGACCGGGTAATCTCGTCACCGCTCTTTGCATCAAAAACGACGAAGTCCTCTTCCCCCTTCACCATCACCGCCAGGTCCTCAAGGGTGACATAGGTGCTGGTGCCCGTGTTGTAGAGCCGCCGATTGGCGTATTTCTTGATAATTGTCGGCTCGTTTGTCTTGGCCATTCGTCACTTCCGCCTATCTGCCTCACGGCTAGATCGGCCTGCATTCACGTAAATTCCAATGAATGCAGAAATCCGATCCATCCTCAGGGATCCGAGCCTCTCGTCCGCGTTCTGGAGAACACGGGGTGCGCTCGAGGGGGAGTACTCCCCACTCCCGTTTTCCATTTGACGACAAGGCCTTCGCGAGCCTGCCATCACCTCCGACAATGAGACTAAGCCAATCGTATCGGATCGTGCCACCCTTTTTATGTGCGCCGACGAAAGGATGATGCCGCAATTGCGAAAACAGGGCTTCAATTAGGAGTGTTACGGTTGACACGACTGCGGGTGAGGTTTCTAGTTCCGGCATAAACAAGGATCAGAGTGCCCCTGGGGTACGAACCCTTGGACAGGGATGGAACGGCACGAGAAATCGCGGACGCACGCACTGACGGGGCCCCCCGCCCGGTCGAGCGCGCTGCCTCCGCCGTGAACACCGTTACAACCTCATTCATGGGTCCGTGCCCTGGTGGCGCCAAACTGCTACGGCCGTCCGGCCACGAGTCCTGGAGAGTAGAATGAGCGCTTTCAACGATATCGTTATTGTCAGTGCGACCCGCACGCCTGTCGGGTCTTTCAATGGGTCTTTCGCCAACACACCGGCGCATGACCTTGGTACGATCGTGATGAAGGCCGCGATGGAAAAGGCCGGCGTCGACGGCGGTGACATCGACGAGGTCGTGTTCGGCCAGGTGTTGACCGCCGGACAGGGCCAGAACACCGCGCGCCAGGCCGCCATCAATGCCGGCATTCCGGACAAGGCCACCGCCTGGACCCTCAATCAGGTCTGCGGTTCGGGCCTGCGCACCGTTGCCATCGCAGCGCAGCAGATCCTCACCGGAGATGCCACCATCATGATGGCCGGCGGCCAGGAGAGCATGTCTCTTGCACCGCATTGCGCGCACATGCGCGCCGGCTACAAGATGGGCGACTTCAAGATGATCGACACCATGATCAAGGACGGCCTCTGGGATGCCTTCAACGGATATCACATGGGCCAGACCGCCGAGAACGTCGCCGAGAAATGGCAGATCAACCGCGACCAGCAGGACGAATTCGCCGTCGCCTCCCAGAACAAGGCGGAAGCCGCCCAGAAGGCCGGCAGGTTCAAGAACGAGATCACCCCGGTGACGGTCAAGGAGCGCCGGGCCGAGCGTGTTGTCGAGGACGACGAGTACATCCGTCACGGCGCGACCCTGGAAAGCCTCGCCAAACTGCGCCCGGCCTTCACCAAGGAAGGCTCGGTCACCGCGGGCAACGCATCGGGCCTGAATGACGGCGCCGCCGCCATCCTGGTCATGAGCGCCGCGGAAGCCGAAAAGCGCGGTCTTACGCCGCTCGCCCGCATCGCGTCCTGGGCGACCGCAGGTGTCGACCCGGCCGTCATGGGCTCCGGTCCTATCCCGGCGTCGCGCAAGGCGCTGGAAAAAGCCGGCTGGAACGCCGCTGATCTCGATCTTGTCGAGGCCAACGAAGCCTTCGCCGCCCAGGCCTGTGCGGTCAACAAGGACATGGGCTGGAACCCCGACATCGTCAACGTCAACGGCGGCGCGATCGCCATCGGCCACCCGATCGGCGCGTCCGGCGCGCGCGTCCTGACGACGCTGCTCCATGAAATGGGCCGCCGCGACGGCAAGAAGGGTCTGGCCACATTGTGCATCGGCGGCGGCATGGGCGTTGCCATGTGCCTGGAACGCTGATCTCGAAGATCATTTGACGGAGATCATGGCCAGCCACCGCTGGCCATGATTGGAAAAAGACGGTTCCTGAACCATTCAGGAACCCATGAGGTCCGAAGGACCCGGAGCGGGAAGGCAGGAGGAAGCGGAATGAGCAAGGTCGCATTGGTCACAGGTGGCACACGCGGAATCGGAGAGGCGATTTCTCGGGGATTGAAAGACGCAGGCTACACTGTGGCGGCCACGTATCACGGCAATGTGGAGAAAGCGGAAGCCTTCAAGGCCGAAACCGGCATTCACGTCTACAAATGGGACGTTGCCAATCCCGATGAATGCGCCGCGGGCATCGCCCAGGTGGAAAGCGACCTCGGTCCGGTCGAGGTGCTGGTCAACAATGCCGGCATTACGCGCGACGGCATGTTCCACAAGATGGACTTCGACCATTGGCGCGCGGTGATGTCCACCAATCTCGACTCGATGTTCACGATGACCAAGCCGGTCATCAACGGCATGCGCGGACGCAGCTCGGGCCGGATCATCAACATTTCCTCCATCAACGGCCAGAAGGGTCAGATGGGGCAGACCAATTACTCCGCCGCCAAGGCTGGCGTGATCGGTTTCACCAAGGCGCTGGCGCAGGAAAATGCCTTCAAGGGCATCACCGTCAACTGCATCTGCCCGGGCTACATCAACACCGACATGGTCGCCGCCATGCCTGAAAAGGTGCTGGAATCGATCGTCTCCAACATCCCGGTCGGCCGTCTCGGCCATCCTGAGGAGATCGCCCAGACAGTGGTCTACCTGGCTTCCGGCGCTGCTGCCTTCATGACCGGTGCCGTCATGACCATCAATGGCGGCCAGTACATCGCCAACGGTTGAGACAACAGGTTTCATTCGGTGAAAAAGCGTCCCCGGGGGCGCTTTTTTATTGGCCGCTTTCCGCCGCGGGCTTTCCGAAGTTCAGGAAGTTCTTCCAGAGCCGGTTTTCCGGATTGGGGCGCGTCTTTTCATCGAGGCTGCGCACCTCCGTGACATCCATGTGGAAGGCGGCAATCATGTCGACCTGACCATCCAGCAGCGTGATCTGCTGGCGCACGGTTTCAATGGACAGCTTGCCGGTCAGCAGGACAGGTTCATAGATGTATTGCGCCTCCCATCCGCTCGACACACGGTAGCGGATCATCTGGTTGGGATCGGGTGCAGGCATGTGGCTGCACATGCCTTGTTCCGGCACCAGGTAGCCGCCGGTCACCCCTCCACCGCCAGGGTCCTGGACAGGGATCACGTAGCCGGTGATTGCAATTTCCTTGCCCGCCAGTGCGGGATTGCCTGCCAGCACCGCGGCGGCCCGTTTCCTGCCGATTTCCACCCGCTGCGACAACAGCCAGTCCGTGCGCACGCCTGCCGCCGCCAGTCCGGCTTCCTCGCTCCGCAGCCTGCCCTCGATCCGGCGTCTTGCCTCATCCGCCAGGCTGGCGTCTTCAAGACGCTGGCGCAGCCGCAGCACTGTCCCGAGCGACCTGAGGTCCTGGATGCCAAGGGCGGCAAACGGATCGATGAATTCCGCTGCTTTCGGATCCTTCAGGTTTTCCCAGATGACAGGCGTCGCCGCCTGGCAGATCTGCATCGCCAGAAAATTCGTCAGAAGAAAGACAATGACACGTCTCACGGGGCAGCCTCCACACGCATTGTTCCCCCAGCTCCGTCCAGAGCATTTAGCATCTTTGGACGCATAAGACAGCCCTCCCACTTGACCCGTCCGGTTCTGTGCCCCTATCTCCCGGTAACCAACCGCGGAGCAGCACAACATGGAATTCGAACACGCCCCCAACGATCCGACCCGCAAGGAACTGTCGCCGCTTCTGAAGCTGGCGCTGGAACTCGGGCCCCTTGGCGTGTTTTTCCTGTTCAACGCCAGGGGCGAACAGATCGCCGCGTCGTTTCCCGTGCTGGAAGCCGTCGGCAAGCCGATCTTTCTCGCCACCGCGGCCTTCATGGTGGCCATCACGATCTCGCTGGTGGTGTCCCTGTGGCTGACACGACGGCTGCCGATCATGCCGCTGGTGTCCGGCGTTGTCGTTATTGTGTTCGGCGCCCTGACGCTGTGGCTGCATGACGAGCTTTTCATCAAGCTGAAACCGACCATCGTCAATTGCCTGTTCGGCTCGATCCTGCTCGGCGGCCTCCTGTTCGGCAAGGCCCTGCTCGGCTATGTGTTCGACAGCGCCTTTCGGCTGACCGACGAAGGCTGGCGCAAGCTGACGTTCCGCTGGGGGGTGTTCTTCTTCGTCCTGGCGATCATCAACGAGGTCGTCTGGCGCAGCTTCTCGACCGATTTCTGGGTCAGTTTCAAGGTCTTCGGCATCATGCCGATCACGATCCTGTTCACGCTGTCCCAGCTCCCGCTGATCCAGAAACACGCGCTCGTGGAAGACGGCGACACCTGAGCGCGGCGCGCGGGACGGCAATCCGCTCCGCCATCTAATTTGGCGAGAGCTGAGACAGAAGCACGACATTGTCGAGGATGGTGAGGCGTGAGGCGCGCGCACGCCCGCTGACGGGCCACATTTTTGACCGGGCCGCCCCTCCAGGGTGTCATTCCCGCGAAAGCGGGAACCCCGGCCTCCTCATAGTCGGCCGTACTGACACCGCAAGGCCCGGGACTCCTGGGTCCCGGGTCCCGGGTCTCCGCTTCGCGGCGCCCGGGATGACAGCAGTGCTATTCTGCGAAGGCCGCACCAGCCCCGGCAATGCCCTCAGTGCACCTGTCCGTGTCCGAAGGACACGTCACGGCGGGCACCTGTGATGGAGATCGAAAAGCCCGCGATCACATCGATCAGCGAGATCGCCATCAGAATGAAGAACAGCGACGTGGCCGCCTGTTGCACCACCAGAAACTCCACCAGATAGACGACGAAGACCAGCACCGAGAACATGTGGTCGAGCAGCGCCGTCGTGCCGATGCGCGTCGCCTTCAGGATCTCGATGAACAGGAAGAACAGGCCGACCGTGATCAGGACGTTGCTGGTCAGGAGCTGGAACGTCGCGCCCGAGACCATGGCGATCGTGATCAGGGGCTGCGCCCAGAAGCCGGCATCGGAGGCACCGGCCGTAAACGCAAGCGCGTTGTAGATCAGGAGAGAAAACAACGTGAAGGGAATGGCGGAAAATAGGCGCATGAAGCAGCTCCCGTATGACTCTTGCCCGAAGCGGGCCGAATGCGGCGAGCTGACACGATCTTGAGAGCCAATTCAAGGCGGGCCAAAAGAAAAAGGCCGGCCTGTCGAAACAGGGCCGGCCTCAATCCTGATTTGCCATTCGGCGATCCGCCCGAAGGGAATCAGAGCCAGGTCACGGGTCCGCTTTCAGAAGGTGAAAGCAGGCCGGTCTCAGGCGTCTTCCTTCGGGGACAGGATCTGACGGCCCCGGTACATGCCGGTCTTCAGGTCAACGTGATGCGGGCGGCGAAGTTCGCCCGAATCCTTGTCCTCGACGTAGGTCGGCTGCTTCAGGGCGTCCGTGGAACGGCGAAAACCGCGCTTCATGCGCGAAGTTTTTCTCTTTGGAACGGCCATTTTATCTTTTTCTCCGTGGTCCATAACCGCGCGGCCCGGACCGGGTTCGCCCGGGGCGTGGCGTCACGCAACGTGTTTGAATGCGCGGCGTTATACAGGCAACACCGGCGTTTTGCCACCCCATAGCGAAAATTTTCTTGGCGCGGCCGGCGAAAGCGCTCCCGCACGGATCTCCCGCCAGGTTCAATTCTCCAGAACGCACCCGAAAATGGCGCCCGCACCCTTGACCCGGGCCAGGTTGGTCGCCGCCAGCCGGCGGTGGCCCGGCGACGGTTTCGCCGGGTTGCGGCCGCGCGGATTGGGCAGCGCCGTCGCCAGCCGGGCGGCCTCGGTCCGTGTCAGGTCGCTCGCCGGTTTGCCGAACCAGGCCTGCGCGGCGGCCTCCGCCCCAAAGATGCCCTCACCCCATTCGGCAATGTTCAGATAGATTTCCATGATGCGCTTTTTCGACAGGATCGCGTCCAGCATCAGCGCCAGGGGAAGTTCCATTCCCTTTCGCAGATAGGACCGGTCTCCCCAAAGGAACAGGTTCTTGGCGGTCTGCATGGTCAGGGTACTGGCCCCGCGCGGCCGTTCCCCTTCGCTGAGGGCCTCGACCTGCTCCTGCAGGGCCCCCCATTCCACGCCGTCGTTCTCGCAGAACCCGCTGTCTTCCGAGGCGATCACCGATCTGACCAGGTGCGGTGTGATCCGCTCGAGCGGCTCCCATTGCCGGTCGACCCACAGGAACTGGACATAGCGGCCGATCATGAGCGTGCTGACCGGCGGCACCACCGAATAGATCACCGTCAGAACCGGCGGCAGCAGGAGCAGGACGAGCAGCAGTTGAAGCATCCGCTTGCGGACGGTAGGCCACAATCCCGTCTTCCGGGCGGGTGTCCGTCCCGATCCTGATCCGCCGCCCTTCGCCGGCTTAACTCTTGCCATTCAATTCCCGTTCGTTGTCGATAATGAAGTCCCGGACGATCGGCACGGCATCCCGTTCCTTCGACAGGATAAGCTGGAAGACCATGTTGGACCCGTGCAGGAACCCCAGTTCGACGGCACACAGGTAGAATTCCCACATCCGGCAGAAAGCCTCGTCATAGAGACCGGCAGCCGCCGCACGGTTCTCCTCGAACCGCCGGCGCCAGTCCCGGATGGTGTAATAATAGTGCAGCCGCAGGATTTCCGCATCGCAGACCCATAATCCAAGCCGTTCGGTCGAGGCAAAGACTTCCGACAACGCCGGCACGTAGCCCCCGGGGAAAATGTGTTTGCGGATGAACGGTCCGGTCGTTCCCGGCGGCGTCATGCGCCCGATGGAATGAACAACCGCGTACCCGTTCGGCGTCAGGCAGTCGCGGATCTGGCTGAAATAGGCATCCAGATGACCGATGCCGACATGTTCCATCATGCCGACCGAGACGATGCGGTCGAACCGGCCCTCGAACTCCCTGTAGTCTTTCAGGACGAAGGTCACCCAGTCCTCAAGCCCGGCGGCACGGACGCGCTCCTCCGCGATTTTGACCTGCTCGGGGGACACGTTCAGCGAGGTCACGCGCGCGCCGGCCTGGGCCATGCGGATCGCCAGGGACCCCCAGCCGCCGCCGATCTCGAGCACCTCCATGTCCGGCTGCAGATCGAGCTTGGCGACCAGATGGGTCAGTTTCGCCGCCTGGGCCGTTTCCAGCGAATCGTCCGGATCCGTGTAATAGGCGCAGCTGTAGTTGAACCCTTCGTCCAGGAACAGCCTGTAGAGATCCGTCGACAGGTCATAGTGGTGCCGGGCCTGGGTCTTGGCGCGCTCCACGCTGTTCTTCTGCTGGTGGCGTCTGAAGAGCTTCCAGCCCTTGCGCAGCAGGCCCTGGACCGGGTTCGCCCCGAGCGGTGCCCGGTTGATGGAGAAAAGGAACATGAAATCGTAACAGGTCGACCCTTCTTCCATGGTCAGCGTGCCGTCCATGTAGGCTTCGCCTGCCGCGAGCTCGGGATTGAGGAACAGCGACCGGTATAGAGCCTTGTCGTGCAGACGGATGGTCACCGTCGGCCCGTCCTCGCCGGACCCGAATTCATGCACCGTCCCAGCAAGGTCGATCACGCGCATGCGCCCGCGCTTGATGAAGGATCGCAGCAGGCTCGACAGCAGTTTCATGAGGAAAGTCTCCAAATTGTTTGGTTTGAAAGTGTCAATCGGCCGGTTGAAGGGCCTTTTTCAAATTCGAGCCTTGACGATACAGCCAATTGGTTTCAGGGAAACCCGGTCCTTGCAAGAGTTATTGATCGATCGTCCTGGAGCACATGGTGACCTTTGACCTGAAACAGCATCTGGCAGCGCGGACCGAGAGTGTCGAAGCGGTTCTGGATCGCGCACTGAGCGGCACCGCCTCTCACGGAGAGACCGCGCGCCCGCCGCGGCTGGTTGCGGCAATGCGCCACGGCGCTCTCAACGGCGGCAAGCGCCTGCGCCCGATCCTGGTCTGGGAGACGGCAAGCCTGTTCGGGCGCTCCGATGACGGCGTCGTCAGGGCCGCCTGCGCGCTGGAACTGATCCATTGTTATTCGCTGGTCCATGACGACCTGCCGGCCATGGACGACGATGACCTGCGCCGGGGCCAGCCGACGGTGCACAAGGCCTTCGACGAGGCAACCGCCATCCTGGCCGGTGACGCCCTGCTGACGCTGGCTTTCAACGTCATCGCGGAGGACGCCGTCCACCATGATGCCGCCATCCGCCTGCGCCTGTCCCGGGACCTCGCGCGCGCCGCCGGCGTCGGCGGCATGGCCGGCGGACAGATGCTCGATCTGGAATCGGAACACCGGCCGCGAACCGAGGCGGACATTCGCCTGCTGCAATCGATGAAAACCGGTGCCCTGCTGCGCTATGCCTGTCGCGCTGGCGCCCTGCTCGCCGACGCGCCGACCGCCGATGTCGACCGCCTGACGCGCTTCGGCGAGGTCATCGGGCTCGCATTCCAGCTGGCTGACGATCTGCTCGATGTCGAGGCAAGTCCGGAAGCCGCGGGCAAGGCCACGGGCAAGGATGCTGACGCCGGCAAGGCAACGCTTGTCGGCCTTTGGGGCGTTGAAAAAACCCGTGGGGAACTGGCCCGTCTGCGGGAAGAGGCCGCCGCCTTGCTGGCGCCCTACGGCGACAGGGCGGACATCCTGGGCGCGCTCGCAGGGTTCATCGTCAGCCGGACCAGCTGACAGCCCGCGCCGCGCTGTGGGCCCTGCCCGGAGACGGCGGCCTCGCGCGTCCCCAGGGGGAGGGGATTATTCCGCCGGCCCCTCGGGCTGTCCCTTGCCGTGCCGCCCGAAATCCGGCGCGTCGGTTTCCTGGCCCGCCTCGATGATCGACCGGCGGATGCCCCGGGTCCTGGTGAACAGGTCGAACAGCATCTGGTCGTCGCCCCAGCGGATCGCCCTCTGGAGAGCGGACAGGTCCTCGGAGAACCGCGACAGCATTTCCAGGATCGCGTCCTTGTTGTTGAGGCAGACGTCGCGCCACATCACCGGATCGGACGCCGCCAGACGCGTGAAGTCGCGAAAACCCGAGGCCGAATACTTGATGACTTCGGATTTGGTCACGGTCTCGAGGTCGTCGGCGGTGCCGACGATGTTGTAGGCGATCAGATGCGGCAGATGGGACACCATCGCCAGCACCAGATCGTGATGCTTCGGATCCATCCGGTCAACGTCCGATCCGCAGCCCCGCCAGAAGGCGCTCAGCTTTTCAAGCGCGTCCGGATCGACATCCTCCGGCGGCGTCAGGATGCACCAGCGGTCATCGAACAGCGTCGGAAAGCCCGCGTCCGGACCGGACTGTTCGGTGCCGGCGATCGGGTGCCCGGGTATGAAGTGCACACCGTCGGGCACATGCGGGCTCACCTGATCGACGACCGATCCCTTGGTCGAGCCGACATCGGTCAGGATCGCGCCTTTTTTCAAGGCAGGCGCGATCCACTTGGCAATCGCCTCGTTGGCACCCACCGGCGCGCACATGATGACCAGATCGGCGCCTTCCACGGCAACGGCGGCATCGGCCTCGTAGCGGTCGCCCAGACCGAGTTCCTCGGCCCGTTTCAGGGTTTCCTCCGAGCGGGTCGAAATCGATATGCTGTTCACCAGGCCGCGTTGGCGGGCGGCCTGGGCCAGGGAGGACCCGATCAGGCCGATGCCGATCAGGGCCATGCGCTCGAAAAGGGGGGCAGCGGTCATGGTGATCTTTACTTCTGTCCCAGAAAATCTTTCAGATGCGCAATCACGGTCCGGTTGGCCTCTTCGGAACCGATGCTCATGCGAAGGGCATTCGGCAGCCCGTAATTGCCGACCAGCCGCAGCACGCAGCCGCGTTCCAGCAGATAGGCATCGGCATCCGGGGCGCGCTTGCCGGCCGCGTCCGGAAAATGCACCAGAATGAAGTTGCCGACGCTCGGCGTCACCTTCAGACCGAGCTTTTCCAGTTCACCCGTCACCACCGGCAGCCATTTTTCATTGTGCTCCACGGATCTTGCGACGAACGCCCGGTCGCGGACGGCGGCCACGCCCGCGGCAATGGCCATGGCGGAAACGTTGAAAGGCCCGCGGATCCGGTTGAGGGCGTCAATCACATGTGCGGGTCCGAACCCCCAGCCCAGGCGCAGACTGGCAAGACCGTAGATCTTCGAGAAGGTCCGCGTCATGATCACGTTCTCGGACGTGGCCGCGAGTTCAAGCCCGCTCTCATAGTCATTGCGGCGAACATATTCCGCATAGGCGGCATCCAGCACCAGCAGCACATGATCCGGCAGGCCTTCATGCAGGCGCCGGACCTCCTCGAAGGGCAGGTAGGTTCCTGTCGGGTTGTTCGGGTTGGCGATGAAGACCACCTTGGTCCGGTCGGTGACCCTGGCCAGGATCGCATCCACATCCGTCGTCAGGTCTATTTCGGGCGCGATCACGGGCGTTGCCCCGGCGGCGCGGATGGCAATGTCGTAGACCAGGAACCCGTGCTCGGAGTAGATCGCCTCGTCACCGGGACCGAGATAGCCATAGGCGATCAGGCTCAGGACCTCGTCGGAGCCGGCCCCGCAGATGATCCTGTCAGGATTGAGACCGTAAACCTCGCCGATCGCTGCCCTGAGGTCCGTTGCCGCTCCGTCGGGATAAAGCTCCAGCGCCCCGGCCACGGCTTCGATGGCCGCTCTGGCGTCAGCGCTTGTGCCAAGCGGCGTTTCGTTCGAGGAGAGTTTGTGAATGGTCTTGCCATGCGACCCCTTCGACTTGCCGGGGACATAAGGGGCGATATCCAGAACGCCCGGCTTCGGTTGCGGACGCGCCGACGGCATCTCGCCAGCTGTTTTACCGGTCTCACTCACTGTGCTCATCTCGTTCATTCCTGAGGCTCCCCGGCCTGAGGCTCCTCGCCCTCGGCGGCAAAAATATCTTCCGGATCGCCGTCTATCGGAGCGGCGTATCCGCCGACACGTCTCAAGACGTCCGGCTCGGCACCTGCGCAGGCCGTCATGACCTCTTCCTCGCTCAGGTCTCCCGAAATCGCCAGCAGCGCGTCGACGCCGCTCGCGGACCGGAAGAAACTGAGCACCTCGATGCCCTGATCCATCAGCCTGACCGGCAGGAGATCAGACCAGCGGGCGTCATAGACCGCAATGTCCGCATTGTCGATCATGCTGTCCGCCCTGGCCAGAACCAGCGCCGGCAGATCCGCGGGCCGTTCGTCGAGAACCACGAACGGCAACCGCGCCCGGACAAGAGCCCCCGTCTCGCTCAGCCCGCGCCACCAGGGCAGTTCCGCCCGGTCGGTCAGGGCGACGAGGCCGAGATCGCCCGCGGAGGCGGTCACCGCCCCGACAATGTCGGCCGCATCCGCACCCGGCACCAGTTCCACGGAAAATCCGAAATAGAAGCGCGCGAGATCGAGCATTTCGATAACGTCCGCGCTGCCGTCAAGATGAACCGCAATGTCCGTTTGCGGACTGGTGCAGGCGCAGATCAGATCGCGCCAGAGATGTTCAACGGTTGACAGCGGCAGGTCACCCTGATGGCGTTCCACCATGCGGCGCATCATGTCCGCGTCCCGCTCGGGATGAAACAGCGTGGGGCTTTCGCCCGCCGCGCGCCGGGCCGCCTGGATGCCGGCTTCCGCCTGCGCGCGCTCCATCAAAGCCTCGTGAATGCGCGCATCGATCTCATCGACCCGCGCCCTCAGATCATGCAGCGACATTCCGCTGTCCGGCAATTGAGACATGACTTTTTCCGGTTTTCGTCAAAGGGTCAGCGGCGCATAGTCATAGGCACCCGAATGCGCAAACGCAAAAGAAAACATTGACTCGGCGCGCGCGGCGCGGCTAGGTCGCCAGTCTGGCCATCGCGTGGCCGCGCGCCCGTCCCGTCCGACACGGGCCGACGCAGCAGGCGGTCGGCCGGAGCTTCCCGCCCGGGCCCGATCGGGAACAAACACCAAACCCGAGAGCCATGTCCGCAGACACACCAAATTCCGCCACATCACCGGATGCGAAACCGAATGAAGCCGTTGCGCCCTCCAGCAAGCTCGCCCGGTTTCCGGCCGAAGAGCCGCTTGAACTGGATTCGGATGTCCGGCTCGGTCCCTGGCAGATCGCCTATGAAACCTATGGCGAGCTCAATGCGGACAGGACCAATGCGGTCGTGGTCTGCCACGCCCTGACAGGCGACCAGTATGTTGCCTCGACCAACCCGGTGACCGGCAAACCCGGCTGGTGGAGCCTGATGGTCGGTCCGGGCAAGCCGATCGACACCAACCACTACTTCGTGATCTGCGCCAATGTCCTTGGCGGCTGTCTGGGCACCACCGGACCGGCGACGATCAATCCCGAGACCGGCAACGCCTACGGGCTCGACCTTCCCGTGGTCACCATTCGCGACATGGTCCGTGCCCAGGCACGGCTGCTCGATCACCTGGGCATCGACACGCTGTTCGCCGTGATCGGCGGCTCGATGGGCGGCATGCAGGTGCTGCAATGGGCGGTCAGCTATCCGGAGCGGGTCTTCGCGGCCATTCCGATCGCGGCTGCGGCGCGGCACACCTCCCAGAACATCGCCTTCCACGAAGTCGGCCGGCAGGCGATCATGGCCGACCCGAACTGGCGCGGCGGCAGTTACATCGCCGAAGGCGTCCGGCCGACCAAGGGTCTGGCGGTAGCGCGCATGGCCGCCCATGTCACCTACATGTCCGATGAATCGCTGCACCGGAAATTCGGCCGAAACCTGCAGGACCGGGACAGTCTGACCTTCGGATTCGACGCCGATTTCCAGATCGAAAGCTACCTGCGTCACCAGGGCATGACCTTCGTCGACAGGTTTGACGCCAATTCCTATCTGTATGTCACCCGCGCCATGGACTATTTCGATCTGGCCGAGGAATTCGGTGGCGCCCTGCCCAATGCCTTCAGGGACACGAAAACCCGGTTCTGCGTCATGTCCTTCACGTCGGACTGGCTTTTCCCGACAACGGAAAGCCGCCGCGTGGTCAAGGCCCTGAATGCCGCTGCCGCGAATGTTTCCTTCGTCGAGATCGAAGCGGACTGGGGACATGACTCTTTCCTTCTGAACGTCCCGGAAATGTTCGCCACCATCCGTGGATTCGTCACCGGATCGGCCCGCGCCCGCGGCATTCCGGTTCCAGGCGAGGAGATCTGACGCCATGAACCTCGCACCGACACAGACCGGTCCCGGTCATGTCCGCGGCGACCACAAGGTCGTCGCCTCTCTGGTACCGGAAGGCGCCCGTGTCCTCGACATCGGCTCGGAAGACGGCGCCCTGCTCGATCTCCTGATGCATGAACGCAATGTGGATGGACGCGGCATCGAATTGTCCCAGGCCGGCGTGAACCGCTGCGTCGCCCGGGGCCTGTCGGTCATTCAGGGGGATGCGGACACGGACCTGTCCGATTACCCGGACCGGGCCTTCGACATCGCCATTCTCAGCCAGACGCTGCAGGCCACCCGGGAACCGAAGAAGGTCATGAGCGAGCTGTTGCGCATCGGCAGGCATGTTGTGGTTTCCCTGCCGAATTTCGCCCATTGGCGCAACCGGGCACAGCTGCTTTTCCGCGGCCGCATGCCGGTAACCAAATACCTTCCCTACGAGTGGTACGACACGCCGAACATCCATTTCTGCTCGCTGCGCGATTTCGTCGAGCTGTGCCACGAACTTGACGCCAACGTCGAGAAGGCGATCGCCCTGAGTGGACGGGGCAACAAGATCCCGATCAATGCGCCCTGGTGGGTCTGGAACATCGTCGCCGAACAGGCCGTGTTTCTTCTGAAACGCTGAAGCGGGCCGGACAGGTCAAACCTGTCTCACCCCGGACCTTCGATGCACCGCCCGCACCGGTTTCAGACCGGAGGCAACGCCTTCGGGGATGAACACCGGGCGCAGAACCCGGAACCGGCTCTTTTGCCCTCCGGCAGGCAGGCTCTGGAAGACGACTTTCTCGGCTTCCGTGACCAGAACACCGCCGAAGGCCGGCCAGATTCTCCGGCCGATGCCCTCCCAGGTCCGGGCCGCGCTCTGGATCGTGCGCGTCCTCGAAGGCGGCATGAACACCGCCTCCCTGTCGTCCACCACCTTGAACTGGCAGCTTTTCAGGAGATCCTTCAACTGGCCACCCGAATAGGGCCGGCCATAGCCGAACGGCGAAAGTTCGGAACGGGCCCACAATCCGCGCCGGTTCGGCACGACGGCAATCAGCCGCCCGCCGGGTGCAAGCACGCGCCAGGCTTCCCTCAGCACCGCCGCAGGGTCGGAACAATGGTCCAGCGCATGAACCAGCAGGACCCGGTCGAAAAAGGCATCGGGAAACGGCAGGTCGGTGTCCTCGACCAGCGTGCAGGTACTGGCGCGTTCACGCGGCCAGGAAACCGCCCCCTGTGGTGCGGGCATGGCTGCGATCGCCCGTTCGGCGGTCTCCAGATAGGGCCGCATGAACGGACCGGCATAGCCGACGCCCAGCAGGCTTTTCCCGGTCATGTCCGGCCACATCTTGCGGACCGGCGCACCGACAAGGCTCCGCAACAGCCGCCCGAGCGGTAAATCGTAGAAGGCGCGCAGATGGACGACGTTGAGATACATTCAGGCTGGCTCAATGAACAGGGTCGGCGCGATTGAACATGGAACCGGGGCCAAGTGCAAGATCTCATGCCTTGCCCTTGTCGCCGCTCTTTGACACTGTGCGCATCAAACAGACCCTTCCTGCAAGGAGCCCGGCATGGCCTTGAGTGACACCACCGAAATCCACCAGTTCACCTGTCTCGACAACAATTTCGGCGTGCTCGTGCACGATCGTGACAGCGGCACCACCGTTGCGATCGACGTGCCGCACGCGGCCGCCTACGAGCAGGCGCTGGAGCAGACCGGCTGGACACTCAGCCACATCCTGATCACCCATCATCACTGGGACCACGTCCAGGGCCTGGGCGACCTGAAACGGGCCACCGGCGCCACCGTGATCGGACCCGAGCGCTCACGCCAGAAGATCGCCGAACTGGACCGGACCGTCGAAGACGGCGACGACGTGCTCTGCGGACCTTACGAAATCGCGGCAATCTCCACACCCGGGCACACGCTGGACCAGATCTCCTGGTATTTCCCGGCGATCGGCATGGCCCATACCGGCGACACCCTGTTCTCGCTCGGCTGCGGCCGGGTATTCGAGGGCGACATGGAAATGATGTGGTCGTCCCTTTCCAAGCTGATGCGCCGGCTTCCCGACGACACGGTGATCTATTGCGGTCATGAATACACCGAGGCCAATGCCAACTTCGCGCTGACCATCGAGCCGGACAACACGGACCTGCAGGCACGCGCGGCGGAAGTCACCGCGCTCAGGGCAGGAGGCGAGGCGACCCTGCCAACCACAATGAAACGGGAAAAGGCCACCAATCCGTTTCTGCGCGCCGGCGAGGCTTCGGTCGCCGCCGCCCTCGGCATGGACGGCAAGTCCGCGGAAGAGATCTTCGCCGAGATCCGCACCCGCAAGGACAACGCCTGATACCGCCTGGGTGACGGGAGCGCATCCGGCGCTTTTTTGAGCTTTCTGCGCCGGATGACTTAAAACGATTGAGTTTTGCCCCCATATGCACGTGATCGTGATCATGAAGGGGCACTTGCCATGACACCTGACAGTTCCGAAGCTCATCTGGCACGCAGCGCCGAGCAGCGCGCCAGGGACGTGGTCCACCGGATCGTCCACCAGGCGGAAGCGATCCCGCTGCAGCAGGGCGGCGGTCACAAGCTGGACATGCAGGTCCTGTACGAGGAAGTGGTTGCGGCCCTGCGCGAAACCATCGATGATCTGGCCTTCTGCTCCGGACCGAATGCGTCCTGACCGGTTTCTTTCCGGCTTTCCCCGACCGCTTCCGGAACCCTCGATGACTATGTACTCAAAAATGACCGCTGACAACGTCGTCGCGCTGCTCAACATGCAGCCCCATCCCGAGGGCGGCTTCTATGCCGAGACCTTTCGCGACGAGGTGACGGGCGAGGACGGCCGGGCCGCCTCGACGCTGATCTATTTCCTGCTGCCCGAAGGCGTGCTGTCGCACTGGCACAAGGTCGACGCGGTCGAGACCTGGCACTGGTACGCGGGCGCGCCGCTGGAGCTGTCGATCAGCTCGGATGGAAGAACCAGGGAAGTCCTCACTGTGGGAAACGATCTTCTTGCCGGCCAGCGCCCGCAAGGCATCGTGCCGCGCGACGGCTGGCAGCAGGCAAGGTCCCTGGGCGCCTGGTCCCTTGTCGGCTGCACCGTGGCCCCGGGTTTCCGCTTCGAGGGCTTCGAAATGGCGCCGGACGGGTGGCATCCGGGGGCTTGAACCGGAAATGACCTGCGGCTGGCATCCCGTGTTGCAAGGGTGATGCCGGAGCATGCGCTTGAAGTCCGCAGGGAACCATCCGCCCGTTCAGAAGTTCTCTTTGCGAAAGGAGAACGTCATGCACAACATTATCTATCTGGTCGGTCTTGTGGTCGTGGTCGGAGTCATCCTGTCTTTTCTCGGCCTGGCTTGACCCTGCCCCTGTCAAACAGTCCCGAGCGGGCCGGACACACCCGAATACCTCAGCTGCGACGCCCCAATACGCGGCACGGTGTGTCCGGCTCTTCCGCCCGCCAGTCAGGCGGTGAAGCCGGCACGGCCCGGGAGCAGCACGGCTTGTCCAGCGGCAAAAAAGCCCGGCATCATGATTGACTCTTTCACCTGGGTGCAGGCGGTTGCGCGCGCCGGATATTTCTCCCGCGGCGTCGTCTACGCCATCATTTCCTTTTTCGCTATCCTCGCGTCGCTTGGCGCGGCAAGCAGCAAAGGCTCCGAAGGTGCTCTGACCGCGCTTCTGGCACAGCCTTTCGGGATCGTTCTGATCGGGATCATGGCGTGCGGACTGGCGGGCTTTTCAGCCTGGCGTCTGATCCAGGCTGTGATGGATGCGGACAACCACGGCCATGCTCCCAGAGCCCTGGTGGTTCGCCTGGCCCTTCTTACCAGCGCGGCAACTTATGCCACCCTCGCAGTCACCGCCCTGACGCTGGCGGTCAGCCTGCCCGGATCGGGCGGAAGCGGTCAGACGTCGTTGGGCGTCCTTGATGCCATCGTGCACTTCGCGGGCGCCCGTGCCTTCGCCACGCTCTTGTCCCTGTTGTTCCTCGGCATCGCCCTTGCGCACTGGTGGAAAGTGCTCACCGGAAAATACAGCAGGCATTTCGATGAAGACGAGGCACCAATGAAACTGGTGCACGCGGCCTCGGCCCTGGGTCTCGGCGCGAGAGGCGTTGTCTTTGCTCTTCTGGCCGCCATGGTGTGGCTCGGTATCGAAGGGGCGCCGTCGTCGCCCTCGGAGATACCCGGCACCCAGGAAGCGCTTCGCTACATCCAGCAGCTCCCCTACGGACAGCCATTGCTGTTCACATTGGCGGTCGGCCTGATGATCTTCGCCGGCTATTCGTTTGTCGAAGCCAGATGGCGCAAGGTGGACGTCTCCTTTACCTGATCGCTGCCCGTCGTCGCGCCCGCATTCACCGGGGTTCGCCGGCGGCACCGAACTCCTTCGGGGCCTCGTCGTCGAGCAAGTCTCCGACATGGGCAGCCTTGCGCTCCGCGTCGACCCGTTTTTCCAGATCCCTGTCCGCTTCCGTATCGTTTGCCTTGACGGCGGGTTTCTTGCCTGCGGCCCTGACCGGCTTTTTCCGGGGTTCGCTGCCCCGGCTCAGGGCATCCAGAGCACCGCCGTCGAAACGCAGGCGATAGATCGGTTCCGGCAGGGAAAATCCCCTGTCCTCAAGCGCGCCCTTGACCAGCCGCATGGCCTCCGAGCGGGCCCGCAGGAAGTCGGTCCTGTTCTGGTCGATCCAGCCGGCGAAAGTCAGCACCACGTTGGAATCGCCCAGCTTGTTGATCCAGGCATCCGGAGACGGTTCACGCAGGACAAAGTCCTGACCACGAACGGTTTCCAGGCCGACCTCCAGTGCCTCGTCCAGATCACTGTCGGAATCCACACCGAGCTCGAAGACGAATCGCCGCTGGGGGTTTGTGGAATAATTGATGATCGTGCTCTTGAAGACGATCGCATTCGGAATCCGGATATGATTGCCGTCCGCCTCCATCAGGATCGTCGCACGCGAGGTCAGGCTGATGACAAAGCCCTCGTGGCCTTCGATCCTGACGAAGTCCTTCGGGCTGAACGGCTGCCGGATGCTCAGCATGATACTGGCGATGTAGTTTTCCACCGTATCGCGGACCGCGAACCCCACCGCGAGACCGACGATGCCCGCCGCCCCCAGCAGGGTACCGATCACGGCGGTCGCACCAAGAACGTCAAGGGCCAGAACCACACCGCTGATCAGGAAGAAAATCCGGATGAGTTGCCGCAGGAGATCCGCGACAAAGGCGTTGGGCGCCAGACGGTTCCAGGGCCATTCCAGCCGTGCAATCAGGAAACCGGTGAAGCCGGCGAACATCAGCACGAGAACGGCGACGACCAGAAGAGGCAGGTAGCTGATTCCCTGAAAGACACGCGACTGAAGCCGTTCGTAAACCGGAACAAGGCGTTCCTCCAGCGCGGTTTCTTCCACAATGCTGTTTTGAACGGCGACCACGCCGGCGACCCGGCCGGCAAGGGCTTCAGCTCTCTTGGCCAGAACGGATTCGGTGACGGTACCGGCCAGGTCCACCACTCCGGACTTCACCGAGACGGAAATACTTTCAAGGCCTTCCAGTTCGCTGAAGATGCCTTCGATGCGCACCTCGATTGCGTGGTCGTCTCCGGACCTGGGTGCCGCCGTGATCTGGCCCGAAGGCGGGTCGGACTGGGCCACAACATGCGAGGAAAAAACCATGGCCAGCACAAGAGCCGGCACAAGGGCCAACAGCCATCGGAGTGCCATTGAAAAACGCATGACGGCCTTTCGCGACTTCAATCCCGGCTGAACCGGCCGGTCTGGGAAACTGTTTTTCGACGGCGCGGAACAAGACTGCCCTTGATACAACGCGAGACGGGCCGAATGGTTCCACGGCCTGTTTGCAAAAACAGCACCGGACTTGTCAGGCCAGTCCCGCGATTGCGTTGGCGAAGTCGCTGGCCGAGAACGGTTCCAGGTCGGCAACCCCTTCGCCGACACCGATGAAATGCACAGGCAGACCGTGTTTGGCGGCAATCGCGACCAGAATGCCGCCCCGTGCGGTGCCGTCCAGCTTGGTCATGACCAGACCGGTGACCCCGGCGACCTTGCCGAAAATTTCCACCTGGTTGAGCGCGTTCTGGCCGGTGGTGGCGTCCAGGGTCAGGAGAACCGTGTGCGGCGCGTCCGGATCGTGTTTCCTGATCACGCGGATGACCTTTTCCAGCTCGTCCATCAACTCGGCCTTGTTCTGAAGCCTGCCGGCCGTGTCGATCAGGAGGACGTCAACCGCCCTGTCCTTCGCGGCCTTCATGGCATCGAAGGTCAGACCGGCGGCGTCCGCGCCCGTGTCCCCTGCGATGACTTCGGCACCGGTGCGCTCACCCCAGATCTTCAACTGCTCGACGGCGGCGGCCCTGAAGGTATCTCCGGCGGCGAGCATGACGGTCTTGCCTTCCGAATGCAGCTTCTGGGACAGCTTGCCGATGGTGGTGGTCTTTCCGGTGCCGTTGACACCGATCATCAGCACCACATGCGGTTTGTTGCCGGTATCGAGGTCGAGCGGCCGGGCAACCGGTTCCAGCACCTTTTCGACCTCTTCGGACAGGATCGCCCGGACTTCCTCCGGCGAGATTTCCTTGTTGTAGCGGCCGTCGGACAGGCGCTCGGTGATCGCCATCGCCGTGTCGACGCCGAGATCCGCCTGAATCAGGATATCCTCCAGCTCCTCCAGCATGGAGGCGTCCAGCTTGCGCTTGGTGAAGATCGAGGAAATGCCCTCGGTCAGCGAGGCCGAGGATCGCGACAAGCCGTGTTTGAGCCGCTGAAACCAGCTCGCCTTCGGTTCATCGGCAGCGGGGACCGGCTGGGGCAAAGGGTCCGGCGAAACCACAGATTCCGGCCGGGGTTGCTCCGCGATCTCCGGTTCCGGAGCAAGATCCGTCGACATCTCGTCAAAGGGCACGTCCGGCATCCGCGGCGGTGCGAACCCGTCAACGAGATCGGGGCCGCTGGCAGCTTCCAGCGGCTGCACCGTGGCGCTCATGGCCGCAACCGGCTCGACCTCCATCTCGATGCCCGGAGCCTCGTCGCCCGACAAGGCTTCGGCATCGGGCGCAGCGGATTGCGTGTCAGCCTGCTCCGCAGGATCCGGCTGGTTCTCCGGCGCGTCCTTGCCCCCGAACAGCCGCCCGAGAAACCCGCGTTTTTTTTCGCTCATGAACCCGCCCTAGAATTTCTGTCTGACATCATCTGTCCGATCCGCCGAAACGAAGAGGCACCAGACCCGGCCACAGCCTGTGATAGCACCCGGATCTGTCCGGCGCCATTCACCGACCGATCCGGATCCCCTCAAGCCACCCGTGAAAGCGCTTCGCCCAGAAGGTGCCGGCCGGTATGGCCGATAATTCTGGTTTCGACAATCTCTCCGGCAACGCCGCCGTCCAGTTCGACCTGGGTGAACTGCTCCGTCCGGCCGAGACCTTCCTTTTCGATCAGCACGGGCCGGGTCTTGCCAGCCTCCGCCGCCAGGTGCCGGACCAGGGCGTCCTGTCCCTTGGCGCGGAGCCGGGCCCCGCGTTCCTTGATCAGGGCACGCGGCAATTGCGGCATGCGTGCCGCCGGGGTGCCCGGGCGCGGCGAAAACGGAAAGACATGCAGATGCGTGAGGCCGCATTCGTCGATGATCTTCAGAGAATTTTCGAACATCTCTTCGGTCTCGGTCGGGAAACCGGCGATTATGTCCGCGCCGAAAACCACCTCCGGCCGCATCCGCCGGACCTCCTCGCAGAATTGGATCGTGTCGGCCCTCAGGTGCCGCCGCTTCATCCGCTTCAGGATCATGTCGTCACCGGCCTGCAGAGACAGATGGAAATGCGGCATCAGCCGTTCGTCTTCGGCGATGACCCGCATCAGGTCGTCGTCGGCCTCGATGGAATCGATCGAGGACAGGCGCAGCCGTTTCAGGTCCGGCACCATTTTCAGGATCTTGGCGCTCAGGGTGCCGAGCTTCGGCGCCCCCGGCAGATCCGCGCCGTAGGAGGTGATGTCAACGCCGGTCAGGACGATCTCGTTGTAGCCGTTGGCGGTGAGGCGCTTGATCTGGTCGATCACAACCCCCATCGGCACGGACCGGGAATTTCCGCGGCCATAGGGGATGATGCAGAAGGTGCAGCGGTGGTCGCAGCCGTTCTGGACCTGGACGAAGGCCCGCGCCCGCCCGGTCAGGCCGTCGATCAGATGGCCGGCCGTCTCCTCGACACTCATGATGTCGTTGACCCGCACCTTCTCGGTATCGGAAAGGCCGAAGGCAGCGACGTCGGAGTAGGATTTGCGCTCCAGTTTCTCCGTGTTGCCGAGCACCAGGTCGACCTCGTCCATCGCCGAAAACGTTTCGGCCTCGGTCTGGGCGGCGCAGCCGGTGACGATCACGCGGGCATCCGGATTGTCGCGCTTGGCTTTCCGCACCGCCTGGCGTGCCTGGCGCACGGCCTCATTGGTCACCGCGCAGGTGTTGATCAGGATCGCGTCCTGAAGACCCGCGGCCTCCGCCTCGCGTTTCATCACCTCCGACTCGTAGGAATTGAGCCGGCAACCGAAGGTCACCACATCGACGCTCATGACGCGGCCTCTGCCTCCGGCGCCATGTCGCCGGTATTGGTCCTGCGCCAGTCCAGCGTGTCCAGATCGACTTCGCCCTCGAATTCGATTTCGGTGGGGCCGGTCATCAGCACATGCCCGTCGCTTTCGCGCCACTCGATGGCGAGCGGCCCGCCGGGCAGATGAATGGTCGTCTTGCGGCCGGTCTTGCCATCCCGTGCCGCGGCCACGCCGACCGCACAGGCCGCTGTACCACAGGCCAGCGTCAGACCGACCCCGCGTTCCCAGACCTTCAACCGGATCTGGTTCTCGTCGAACACATGCGCGAGCGAGATATTGGCGCCTTCCGGAAACACCGGATGGTGTTCCAGCAGCGGGCCGACGCGTTCCAGGTCATAGGCCTCGATGTCGTCGACCCAGAAAATCGCATGCGGATTGCCCATGCTGACCGCGGCAGGCGTGTGCAGGATCGGATCGTCGATCGGCCCGATCTGCAACTCGATCGCCCGAGTGTCGGCGAATTCCTCGGCAAGCGGAATGTCCTGCCAGTCCAGCTTCGGTGCACCCATGTCGACCGTGACGGTGCGTGCGCCGTCCGCCGCGAAAGCATGAAGAAGCCCCGCGCCGGTCTCGATGGTCACCAGATCCTTGCCGACTTCTTCCATCAGCAGTCGGCCGACGCAGCGCGTGGCGTTGCCGCAGGCATCGACCTCGCCGCCATTCTGATTGTGAATGCGCATGAAGGCGTCGACGCCGAGAGAAGACCGTTCCACGGTGATCATCTGATCGAAGCCGATGCCGGTCGTCCGGTCGCCGAGGGTCGCGATGACCTCGCCTGTCAGACGCAGCGGTTTCTCCCGCGCGTCCCAGACCACGAAGTCGTTGCCAAGGCCGTTCATCTTCAAAAAGGGTCTGGTTTCAGACGCCATGCCGAATGCACTTTTTTCAAGCTTGAGAAAACAGGTCCGCCATCTTGCGAACATTGGCACTATATGGCGGAAAATGCCGTTAATTACCAGTGGGACAGGCGTTTTCGTCAGATCTGCGTAAACGAGCCGGCGCGCCCAGACTCATTCATGATCCCGCGAACCCAGCCTGAAAGCAGGCATCCGGCTCACAGGTCCCGGGCATTGAACGTGTCACACGCATCCATGCTGCCGGACCGGAAGCCCTCCCGGAACCATCTTGCCCGCTGCGCGGAGGTGCCGTGGTTGAAGCTTTCCGGCACAACATAGCCCTGCGCCTGCCGCTGCAACGTGTCATCGCCGATCTTGCTGGCGGCGTTGAGCGCTTCCTCGATGTCACCGTCTTCGACGAAGCCGCGCTGGCGGGCCGCGTAATGCGCCCAGATGCCCGCAAAACAGTCCGCCTGCAGTTCGACGCGCACGGACAGGGCATTGCCCTCCGCCTTGCTCATGGATCGCCTGGCCTTGTGAAATTCCGGCAGGATGCCCAGCACGTTCTGAATATGGTGACCGACCTCATGGGCCAGCACATAAGCCTGGGCGAAGTCGCCGGGCGCGTTCAACTGCGAGGCCAGCTGCTGATAGAAACTGAGATCAATGTAAAGCTTGCTGCCGGCACCGCAGTAGAACGGTCCGGTGGCGGCACTTGCGTGGCCACAGGCCGAGGAGACGGACCCGGAAAACAGCACCAGCGTCGGCTCGGGATAGCTGCCGCCGCCCTGCCGGAAGATCTCGCCCCAGGTGTTTTCGGTGTCGGCCAGGACCACGGACACGAACCGGGAGGTCTCGTCATCGGCCGCCGTTTGCGGCGCCTGGCTCCGGGAAGGCACCGTCTGGTAGCTTCCACCGCCATCAAGCTGGCTCAGCAGGGTCAGAGGATTGACACCTGTCAGCCAGGCGATGCCGAGCACCACCACAATTCCGGCCAGACCGAGACCGCCGCCGGCGCGGGCGCGGCGTCCTGAAGGGATCCGCATGCGCCCGCCCCTCGAACGTCTGTCATCGATATTGCTGCTGCCGCGGCGGCCTTTCCAGCGCATGGTCTTCTCCGCTTCATTGGTCCCGCCCTGCCGGGCTTCGATTGCATCTCTTAGCAGACGGCGGCCGCAAGGCCCAATCCTGCGATGATCATTGGAGTGAACGCGCGCGGCGCTACCGCGAAGCGGAATATCACAAGAATGTGATGCCGGTTACATCGCCCGGTCGAAACCGCGCCTATCTTCAGCCGCGTGGTTCAGCACAGAAGGATCTTGAATGTGCCCGATATCAGTGAACAACAGGCGCAACGCCTGATTTCCTATGCCACTGCGCGACTCGGCCGGGTCGAGGGCAATGGCGAATGCTGGACCCTCGTCAACAACGGTTTCCAGCATCTCGGCTTCCACAAGCCGGCGGCAATCTACGCCTGGGGCCGCGTGATCGACCAGCTCGGCAGTGCCAGGCCCGGCGATGTTTTCCAGTTCAGCCGGTTCACCTACCGCGTCGAGCATTCCGACGGCAGCTGGTTCGAAGGCAGCCGGGGCGCTCCGCGCCACACGGCCATTCTGGAAAGCATCGATGCCAACGGGCACGCGACCTTTCTGGAATGCAATGTCAACGACGCCCTCAACCCCCAGGACGACGCGCACAATGTCCAGCGCAACAGGTTCCATGTCAGGACAGCGGACATCAACGAGGACGGCGGTACGCGCACAACCGTGCGGACAAGCGGCTCCTTCATCATCTACCGGCCGCAGGCCGCCGAATAGACCGAGCGCAAGACCTGTCAGGCGCTGATCACCATGTCGGCGGCGGCACCGATCCGGGACAGGATCAGCCGCATGTGCGCCGGCGCAACGGCAACGCAGCCTTCGGTCGGGCGGTAGTCCTCGCGGGCGATGTGAAAGAAGATTGCGCTGCCTCTGCCCTTCACCGCCGGAGCCATGTTGCAGTCGAGAATGACAACAACATCGTACAGCCGGTCGTCCCGCCACATTGTTTCATGGCTGGCACCGAAAGGACGTTCGACGGGCCGGTTGTAGCGGGGACTTGCCGGATCGTCGCACCAGCCGGAGCGTTCCGTGAGCGGTTCGACGGGCAGCAATGTGGCCGGCGGCAACCCCCGGTCCGGGCGATAGCAGACATTCAGCAGCCGGAAACGGCCCGCCGGTGTGCCGCCGTCGCCCTCGCGCTTGCGGACGACGATGCCCGACCTCCCCAGCGCACACGGAACCGTGATCGGTCCAAGCCGCACAATACCCCGTGTCCGGTCTCGGACCAATGCGCGAACGTCGAGCGTCTCCGCCGTTTTTCTGACATGTCCCATGACGGCCCCGATCCTTGCCCTGCACTGCGCTGAAGGTCCTGATAAACCGGCCCTGACCCGCGCGTGAAGAAGAATTGACGCGTCGCAGCTTGTATGGCGGCAATTTCACGCGCACATAGGGGAAAGGAACACTCTTGTGTCATTTGCACAAGTTGACGTGATTGTTTTTGAAGATTCTGGCAAGGACCGCGACGATGACCGCCCGCACGATCTTGATTGTCGACGACGATAGCGAACTGCGCGAAGCACTGGTGGAACAACTCTCGTTGTACGACGAGTTCGAAACCATCCAGGCCGACAGCGCAACCACAGGCATCGCAATGGCCAAGGACGAGCATGTCGACCTTCTGCTCATGGATGTGGGACTGCCGGACATCGACGGCCGCGAAGCGGTGAAGCTGCTGCGCAAGGCCGGGTTCAAGGCACCGATCATCATGCTGACCGGTCATGACGGCGACAGCGACACGATCCTGGGGCTGGAAGCCGGCGCCAATGATTATGTCACCAAGCCGTTCAAGTTCGCCGTGCTGCTTGCCCGCGTGCGTGCGCATCTGCGCCAGCATGAACAGAGCGAGGACGCCACCTTCGCGATCGGCCGCTATTCCTTCCGTCCGGCCGCCAAGGTGATGCAGGACGATGCCGGAGCCAAGGTGCGCCTGACGGAGAAGGAAACCTCAATCCTGAAGTTTCTTTATCGCGCCGGCGAAAAACCGGTCACCCGCGACGTGCTGCTGCACGAGGTCTGGGGCTACAATTCCGGTGTCACCACGCACACGCTGGAAACCCACATCTACCGCCTGCGGCAGAAAATCGAGCGGGACCCGTCCAACGCGGAGCTTCTTGTCACGGAAGCCGGTGGATATAAGCTTGTGCCGTAACGGGTAATCGGCGTAAATCTTCGGCATGAGCCTTGCCCAAGACATTGCGATTCTCAATCAAATCCCGATGCTTTCGGACTTCCAGGACGATCAGCTCCGGCTGCTCGCCTTCAGCGCCGAAAGCATGGATTACAGCCGCGGACAACGCCTGTTCGATCAGGACGACCGTGCCGACGGCGGTCTCGTCATCACCAGTGGCATGGTCAGCCTTCAGACCAGAAGCGCCGACGGATTTGTCGAAGTCGACCGGGTCGGCCCGGGCACGCTGCTGGGCGAGACCGCCCTTCTGGCCGAAAACAGGCGGCCCTGCCGGGCCGAGGCGACGGAAGCCGTGCGCATCATCCGCATCCGCCGCGCGCTCTTCAAGCGCATGATCCAGGAATATCCGGAGCTCGCCCAGCGCCTCCTCGACCAGCGCGCCAGCAATTTCCGCAACACTGTCGCGGCGCTCAAGCCCATCGGCGACAAAATGGCGGAACTGGAACAGATCAACGCCGAACGACGGGTCCGGAACGACGACAAGTCCTGAAATGATGACGTCAATCCGGATCGGCAACGCCGGGCGCAAGCGCCCGGTTCAGATACCGGGCAGCCCAGTCTGTTCAAGCGATAGATCCCGCCTCAGACCCAGGGACGGCTTTCACCCATCTTGCCCTCGAAGGTATCGATCTGGCCTTCCTTGGCCATGGTCAGGCCGATGTCGTCGAGACCGTTCATCAGGCAGTGCTTGCGGAACGCATCGATCTTGAAGGCGATGTCGCCGCTTTCCAGGCCCTGGATTTCCTGCTTTTCCAGATCGATGGTCAGCGTGAAGTTGGCGCCGCGCTCGGACGCATGCATCAGCGTGTCCAGCTCGTCCTCGGACACCTGGATCGGCAGGATGCCGTTCTTGAAACAGTTGTTGTAGAAGATGTCGGCGAATGAGGTCGAGATCACGCAACGGATGCCGAAGTCGAGCAACGCCCAGGGGGCATGCTCGCGGGAGGATCCACAGCCGAAATTGTCGCCCGCGATCACAATCTTCGCATTCCGGTAAGCCGGCTTGTTCAGAATGAAATCCGTGTTTTCCGAGCCATCGTCATTGGTGCGCATCTCGTGGAACAGGGCCGATCCCAGACCGGTCCGCTTGATCGTCTTCAGGAACTGCTTGGGAATGATCATGTCCGTGTCGATGTTCACGATCGGCAGCGGCGCCGCAACGCCGGTCAGGGTTTCGAATTTTTCCATTTTTTTCTCCTGAAAGCGTTTTCTCAAGCCGCAAGGCTGGTCGTCTGGTCGACACCGAGCATCAGATTGAGGTTCTGGACCGCAGCGCCCGATGCGCCCTTGCCCAGGTTGTCGTAGACCGCAAGGATCGCGGCTTGCGCACGCGCATCGTTGGCAAAGACATGCAGGCGCAGCTTGTTGGTGTCGTTGAGCGCCTGCGGATCGAGCTCGTCCGCGCGTTCCAGATCCTGCAGCGGTGCGACCTCGACGAAACTGTCGCTGCCGGCCGCGAAATGATCGGCGATCGCCGCATGCAACTGCGCGCCGGTCGGCACGCTTGCAAGACCGGCCAGATTCAGCGGCACCACCGTCAGCATGCCCTTGTAGTAATTCCCGACGGTCGGCGCGAACAGCGGCGCTGCGTCAAGCAGCGTGTATTCGGTCATTTCCGGCAGATGCTTGTGATTGAAGCCGAGCGCGTAGGGCGCGAACACGTTGGCGGCGTTTCCCGCTGCCTCGTAGTCGGAGATCATGCCCTTGCCGCCTCCGGAATACCCGGAAATGCCGTGATAGCTCACGTTGACATCCGCCGGCAGCAGACCCGCCGCGATCAGCGGACGCACGGAGGCGATCAGCCCCTGGGGCCAGCACCCCGGATTGGCCACCCGCATGGCGGCGGCGATGATGTCGCCCTGGTCAACGTCCATCTCGGCGAATCCGTAGGCCCAGCCGTCGGCGATCCGGTGCGCGCTGGACGCATCGATCACCCGGGTGGTGTCATTCTCGATCAGGGCGACACTTTCCCTGGCCGCCGCGTCGGGCAGGCACAGGATGGCGACGTCGGCCCTGTTGAGATAGTCGGCGCGGGCGGCCGGGTCCTTGCGGCTTTCCTCCGGGATGGAGATCAGCTCCAGGTCGCGGCGCATGGCGAGGCGTTCGCGGATCTGCAGACCCGTCGTTCCGGCTTCACCATCTATGAATACGCGCGCGGCCATGGCCCGCTCCTCTCCTTGTCAAAACGCAAGCGTCATACACCCAAACAACGGGCTTGTCACCGCATTGTCCGCCACCAAGACCTCAACGGGCCCTTGAGTGATACTCATCATTCGGACGCATGTCGGATGCGGCGGCGACCCTGTTGGTCATGTTGAAGAAGGCTGCCACCGAGGCGATGTCCCAGATGTCGCGGTCGGTGAAACCCGCGTCCCGCAGCGCCTGCCGGTCGCTTTCCACGATTTCCGCCGGTCTCTCCGTCAGCTTGACGGCGAAATCGAGCATGGCCCGCTGTCGGCCGGACAAATACGCCACGCGGTAGTTCATCACCATCAATTCGCCGAGCACCGGATCGCCGGAAAGTTCGCGCACCGCGGCGCCATGGGCGGTCAGACAATAAAAACAGCGGTTGACCGCAGATACCGCAACGGCAATCATCTCCCTCTCGAGTTTGTCAAGCCCGCTATCGGCCAGCATGAGGTCGTTATACATGTCCGTGAAGGCACGCAGTTTCGTTTCATCGAAGGAGTAGGCTTTGAGAACGTTGGGCACCAGACCCAGCTTCTCCTCGCACACATCGAAATACGCCTGTGTTTTTTCACTTAATGTTTCAATTGAATCGATTTGCAAGGCCGTGACTTTACTTGACAATTTGTTCCTCCCGTCATGAAACCTTTTATGTCGGCGACATATGACCATAAGTCTAAAAACCAGATCGCGACAGAGCCAAACCATACGACCGCCCAGGGGGATGGAAAATGCCGGACAAACACAACGTCGAGAAAAAGAAACTCATCGACGCGGTCCAAGCGCTCTTGGAACAGGAAGATCCGGCCCTCGCCGAATTCTCCCGCGCCTTTTATGACCGGGGCGCCGCGGAAGACCTGGTGACCTATTCGGCCGAGGAACTGATCGGCTTCGCGCGGCATGCCTGGCAGGATTTCCAGGACCACGATCTCGGCACGCACCGCGTCAGCATCGGAGAACCGTCCTTTCAGGCCGAGGGCAAGAAGGTCAACGGGCTGACAGTCATCGAGGTCGTCAATGACAACATGCCCTTCCTGGTCGACTCCGTCATGGATGAACTGCAGGGCAGCAAGTACGAGGTGCATCTGGTCCTCCACCCGATCTTCATCGTCGAGCGCCAGAAAGACGGCAAGCTGATCGCCGCCTCTGCGCACAAGAAACCGCCGAAACGCACAGACCGCCAGGAAAGCCTGATCCACATCCACGTGACCAGGATCGATTCGGAAGAAGAGCGCGCGGCGCTGAGGGCCAAACTGGACAAGGTCCTCGATAACGTCCGCGCCGTGGTGACCGATTTCAAGCCGATGCAGGAACGGCTCGCCGAAGCCATCGACACCTACAAGACGACGCAGATCCCCGACAGCAGCGACGAATTGTGGGAAGCGATCCATTTTCTGGAGTGGATGGAGAACGACAACTTCATTTTCCTCGGCATGCGCGAATACACGTTCGACGGCGGCATCGAGGAAGGCGAGCTCTCCCCGCACGAGGGCACCGGCCTCGGTCTGCTCACGGACCCGGATGTACGGGTGCTCCGGCGCGGTTCGGAATTCGTGCAGATCACGCCCGAGATCCGCGAGTTCCTGAAAAAACCCGAACCGCTGATCATCGCCAAGGCCAATGTGAAGAGCACCGTGCACCGCCGGGTGCATATGGATTACGTCGGCGCCAAGCTTTACGACGACAACGGCAACCTGATCGGCGAGTTGCGCATTGTCGGCCTGTTCGCCTCGACCGCCTATACCGAACCGACGAGCACGATCCCGTTTCTGCGCCGCAAGGTCGCCAGCGTCCTCGCCCGCGCGGGCTACGGCTCCGAAAGCCATTCCGGACGGGCCCTGCGCAACGTGCTGGAAGCCTTCCCGCGCGATGAGCTGATCCAGATCGACCGGGACCGGCTCTACGATTTTGCCATTGCCATCCTGCAACTCGACGAACGCCCGCGCATCCGCGTGCTGTCACGGCCGGACAAGTTCGACCGTTACGTCTCGATCCTCGTGTTCGTGCCGCGCGACCGCTATTCCACCGAAGTCCGCCTGAATGTCGGAACCTATCTGGCAGCCATCTACGAGGGCCGCGTGTCCGCCTGGTACGTGACCTATCCCGAAGGACCGCTGGCGCGGGTGCATTACATCATCGGCCGCGACAAGGGCGAGACGCCCCAGCCGGGGCAGGAGGAACTGGAAGCCGCCGTCGCCGAGATGGTGCGCACCTGGTCCGACAGCGTGCGCGATGCCTTGAGGAAAAAGCTGTCGCCACCGCAGGCCCGCAAGCTGGCGGACCGCTATGCCCTATCCTTCCACGGCGGTTACAAGGAAGTCTACAACGCCCAGTCGGCGGTTTCCGACATTTCCAAGCTGGAAACCCTGACAGGCCCGAGCGACACCACCATCACCTTCCACCGGCTGGACGGCGCGAAGGAAAACCGGCTGTCCCTCAAGGTCTATCACCGCGGCGCACCGATCCCGTTGTCCGCCCGCGTGCCGATGCTGGAAAACATGGGTTTCCGGGTGATCAACGAGCGGACCTACCGGATAACGCCGGCGGACGCGCCGCTGTCCTATCTTCACGAGATGACCCTGGAAGCACGCGGTGGTGAGGACATCGTCGTCAACGATCAGCTCAAGACCCGCCTTGAAAGCATGTTCATGGCGGTCTGGACCGGACAGGCCGAGGATGACGGCTACAACCGCCTTGTCCTGACCGCGGACCTCGCCTGGCGCAACGTCGCGGTCATCCGGGCGCTGTCGAAATATCTGCGCCAGGCAGGCATCCGCTTCTCCGAAGACTACATGTGGTCGACACTGAACAACTACCCGGCCATCGCCGCCAAGCTTGTTGAACTGTTTCACCTGCGCTTCAATCCCGACCTGACCGAAAAGGACCGGGACCTGGGCACCGAACGGCTCGAAGGCGAACTCACCGCCAACCTGGAAGATGTCGCCAGTCTCGACGACGACCGCATCCTGCGCCGGTTCCAGAACACGATCGAAAGCGTGCTCCGCACCAATTTCTATCAGCTGGATAGCAATGGCCAGCCGAAGCCGGTGTTCGCCTTCAAGATCAACAGCCGTGAGATCGACGACCTGCCCCGGCCGCGCCCCTTCAGGGAGATCTTCGTCTACAGCCCGCGCGTGGAAGGCGTGCATCTGCGCTTCGGCATGGTCGCCCGCGGCGGCTTGCGCTGGTCCGACCGGCCGCAGGACTTCCGCACCGAGGTGCTCGGCCTCGTCAAGGCCCAGCAGGTCAAGAACGCCGTGATCGTGCCGGTGGGTGCCAAGGGCGGCTTTGTTCCCAAGAACCTACCGCCCATGAGCGACCGCGACGCCTGGTTCAAGGAAGGCACGGAAAGCTACAAGATCTTCATCAACGCACTGCTCGACGTGACCGACAACCTGGACGAGGACAAGGTTCTGCCACCGGAAAGGGTCCAGCGGTTCGACGTGGACGACCCCTATCTGGTCGTTGCCGCGGACAAGGGCACAGCGACGTTCTCCGATACCGCCAACGGCATATCGGAAAGCCGGAATTTCTGGCTGGGCGACGCCTTTGCCTCCGGTGGATCGGCCGGATACGACCACAAGAAAATGGGCATCACCGCGCGCGGTGCCTGGGAAGCCGTCAAACGTCATTTCCGCGAGATGAACCGCGACATCCAGAGCGAGCCGTTCACCGCGGCCGGCGTCGGCGACATGTCCGGCGACGTTTTCGGCAACGGCATGCTGCTGTCGAAGGCGACCAGGCTGGTTGCCGCCTTCGACCACCGCGACATCTTCATCGATCCGGATCCGGACGCCGCCACCACCTTCGAGGAGCGCAAACGCCTGTTCGACTTGGGCCGCTCGTCCTGGAAGGATTACAACACCGAGCTGATCTCCAAGGGCGGCGGCGTGTTTTCCCGGCAGCTGAAGTCCATCCCCCTGTCCCCGGAGATCCAGAACCTCCTCAATCTGCGCAAGTCCAGCGCGCCGCCGCAGGAAGTCATGACGGCGATCCTCAAAATGGAGGTCGACCTGCTGTGGTTCGGCGGCATCGGCACGTATATCCGCGCCACGACGGAAACCGACGCCGATGCGGGCGACCGGGCCAATGACCCGATCCGCATCACCGCGCCCGATGTCGGCGCAAGGGTGATCGGCGAGGGGGCCAATCTCGGCCTGACCCAGCTGGCCCGGATCGAGTTCTGCAAGAAGGGCGGGCGCTGCAACTCCGATGCGATCGACAATTCCGCCGGGGTGAATTCCTCGGACATGGAAGTCAACATCAAGATCGCCCTCGGCGCGGCGGTGAAGTCCGGCAAGCTGACCCTGGAACAGCGCAACGAACTGCTCGCGGAAATGACCGACGAGGTCGCCGAACTGGTTCTGAGAAACAACTACCTGCAGACCCTGGCGATTTCCATGACCCAACTGCGCGGCATGGAGGATTTCGGCTACCAGGTGCGCATGATGCGCCAACTGGAAACGGCCGGCTTGCTGGACAGGGTTGTCGAGGAACTGCCGGACGAGGCCACGCTGGACGAAATGCGCAAGGCCGGCCAGACCCTGACACGCGCCGAACTGGGCGTGCTTCTGGCCTACGCCAAACTCACGCTCTACGATTCGCTCCTGGAGAGCTCCGTACCGGACGACGATTATCTCGCCCGGGAGCTGTTCCGGTATTTCCCTGACCAGATGGCAACGTCCCATCAGGACGAGATCAGCAGCCACCGGCTGCGCCGCGAGATCATTGCGACCATGCTCGCGAACTCCATGATCAATCGGGGCGGACCGACTTTCCTGACCCGGCTGATCGACCAGACCGGCGCGACACCGACGGAAATTGCCCAGGGATTTGTCGCGGTCCGCAACAGCTACGACCTGACCGAGCTCAACGCCGAGATCGACGCCCTCGACACCGTGATCGACGGCAACCTCCAGCTTGAACTCTATTCCGAAATCCAGAGCCTGCTGCTCGAACGGGTGGTCTGGTTCAAGCGCAACGTGTCCTTCGACAAGGGCCTGTTCGCGGTTGTCGAACGGTTCCGTTCAGGCGTTGCCGCGCTGCGCAGACGGCTGGAAACGGTTCTTCCCGAAGAACCGGCTGCCACCTTGAACGCGCGGGCGGCGGACTACGTCTCCAAGGGGGTCCCGGAAGCGCTGGCCCGCCGGATCGCCTGGCTTCCCGCGGAACACGCCATTCCCGATATCGTGATCGTCTCCGAAGAGACGGCTTCGGATCTGGATACGGCCGCGACCGCCTATTACGAAGTCGCCCACCACTTCCATATCGGCGCCATGCACGAGCGCGCCAACGATCTGGACGTGCGGGATTATTACGACGGCCTGGCGCTCGACCGGGCCCGGGCGACCCTGTTCGGCGCACACCGGGCACTCGCGATCGAGGCCGTCGGCGACGGTGGCTTTGCCGGCTGGCTGGAAAAACACGAATCCGAGGTCAGCCGTACCAATCAGTCCGTCACCGAAATTCTCGACGGCAGCCTGAGCGTGTCGAAATTCTCGGTCGCGGCAAGCCTGCTCGCGGAGATCTGCGGCACCGCCTGACGCCTTGCGCGGACAGACCGGACCGGCGGAAGCCCCGCCGGTCCGTGATCGTGACTTTCCGGTTTCCGGCCGCCTGCCACGCACCGGCGCCTCATCCTGACAAGGTCCGGCCGAACGGAGGCGCCATCTTCTCCTCAGAACCCTGCACCCGGCCATGGGCACCGGCAAGGACCGCTCGACAATGACCGTCACTACCGACTTTTCCGCCGGCCACGCCGGCAGGCGCGCTGTTCTTTCCTGGGCGTTGTTCGACTGGGCGGCACAGCCGTTCTTCACGCTCGTGACGACCTTCGTGTTTGCCCCCTATTTTGCCTCCGCCTTGACGGAAACGCCGGAACAGGGCCAGTCGCTCTGGGGGTACGCCACCGCCGCCGCCGGTCTGGCCATCGCGCTCACCGCACCTGTGCTGGGATCCGTCGCGGACGCCACCGGCCGGCGCAAACGCTGGATCCTGGTGTTTTCGATACCCTTTGTGCTGTGCTGCTGGGCGTTCTGGTATGCCGTCCCGGGCAGCCCGTACGCGATTGCGATCGCGCTCGCCGCATTCGCGATCGGCACCTTTTCGATCGAGGTCGCGACGGTGTTCAACAATGCCATGATGCCCGGGCTGGTGCCGCCGTCCCGCATCGGGCGACTGTCGAGTTTCGGCTGGGCCATGGGGTATGCGAGCGGGCTGGTCTCGCTGGTGATCGCCCTCGGGTTCCTTGCCGCGAGCCCGGACACCGGCAGGACGCTTTTCGGACTTGAGCCGGCGTTCGGTCTGAATGCGGCGACCGGCGGCGGCGACAGGGCGGTCGGGCCTCTGTCCGCGCTCTGGTACCTCGTGTTCGTGTTGCCGATGTTTCTGTTTGTTCCGGACATGCCTCATCAGGCGAAAATCGGTCCGGCCATCCGTGCGGGTCTGAAAAATCTTGCGGCGAGCGTGTCCGAGGCACGCGAGAACCGGAACATATTCCTGTTTCTTCTGGCCAACATGATCTTCAAGGACGGCCTGGTGGCCCTGTTCGCCTTCGGTGGCATTTACGCGGCCGGTCAGCTCGGCTGGGGCGCCCTGGAAATCGGCACCTTCGGCATCATCCTGACCGTCACAGGCACGCTCGGCCTGCTGCTCGGCGGACCGATGGACGACAGGTTCGGAGCAAAGTCCGTCATCGTGTTTTCGCTGATCGTCCTGATGATCTGCGGGCTTGGCATGATATCCGTCGACCGGACCACCATCTTCTTTGTCATCAAGACCCAGGCCGCCCCGGACGGGGCGCTGCTGGCGTCCCTGCCCGAACGGACATTCATCGTGCTCGGCGCCGTGATCGGTGCGGTCTCCGGTCCCCTTCAGGCGGCTTGCCGCAGCCTGCTCATCCGCCTCGCTCCTGCCGGGAACATGACCCAGTATTTCGGTCTGCTGGCATTGTCCGGCAAGGTCACCAGCTTCCTGGCGCCGCTCACCGTCGGCGTCGTCACGGCCATCACAAACAGCCAGCCGGCCGGCATGTCCGTCATTCTGGTCTTTTTCGCCGTGGGTCTGGCCTTGTTGCTGAGGGTCAGCGAACCGCGCCCCTGACCGCATCCCTGACCGCCACCCTGAGAACGGCGGAACCCGGTCACGAGCCGGATGCGGCGCAGCCCGGCCCGTGACGTTCTCGTGTCGACTCAGTGCCGAAAGTGGCGCATCCCGGTCATGACCATGGCCAGACCCGCATCGTCGGCCGCCGCGATCACGTCGTCGTCGCGCATCGAGCCCCCCGGCTGAATGACGGCCGTCGCCCCTGCTTCCGCCGCGGACAGCAGTCCGTCCGCGAAGGGGAAGAAGGCGTCCGATGCGACCACACAGCCCTTCGTCAGCGGCGTGCTCAATCCCGCGGCTTCGGTTGCGTCAAGCGCCTTGCGGGCAGCGATCCGGGCGGAATCGACACGGCTCATCTGACCCGCGCCGACCCCGACTGTGGCGCCGTCCTTCGCATAGACAATGGCATTCGACTTGACGTGCTTGGCGATGCGGAAGGCGAATTTCAGATCGGCCAGCTCCTGATCGCTCGGCGCGCGCTTCGTCACCACCTTCAGGTCGAGATCGTCGACGACACCGTTGTCGCGGGACTGGACCAGCAGGCCGCCGGCAACGGACTTGACGAACAGCCCTTTCGTGCGGGCGTCGGCGAGACCGCCGGTGACCAGCAGGCGCAGGTTCTTTTTCGCCGCGATGATTTCGCGCGCGGCCTCATCCGCATCGGGCGCGATGATCACTTCGGTGAAGACCTTGACGATTTCCTCGGCGGCGGCCGCGTCCAGCGGCCGGTTCAGCGCGACGATGCCGCCGAATGCCGACACCGGATCGCAGCGCAGGGCCATTTCATAGGCCTCTTTCAGGGTCGCCCCTTCCGCCACGCCGCAAGGATTGGCGTGTTTGATGATGGCCACCGCACTGGTGCGCGCCGGATCGAATTCGCTGACCAGCTCGAAGGCCGCGTCCGTGTCGTTGATGTTGTTGTAGGACAACGTCTTGCCCTGGACCTGCTTCGCGGTGGCAACCCCGGGCCGGTTTTCGCCGGTCTTGTAGAAACCCGCGGTCTGATGCGGGTTTTCGCCGTAGCGCATGACTTCGGCGAGTTCGCCGCCGACGGCCCGGTGGGCAGGCGTCGCCTCGCCGAGCTGATCGGCCATCCAGTTGGAAACGGCCGCGTCATAGGCCGCCGTGCGGGCAAACGCCTTCAGCGCCAGTGTCTTGCGCAGCCCGATCGGGGACTGGCCGCCGTTGGCGTCGAGTTCGGCAACCACCGTGCCGTAATCGGCCGGGTCGGTGACCACGGTCACGTAAGCGTGGTTCTTGGCCGCCGCGCGGGTCATCGCCGGTCCGCCGATGTCGATGTTCTCGATCCCGGTGGCGTAATCCGCACCGGAGGCAACCACCTGTTCGAACGGATAGAGATTGCCGCAGAAGAGATCGATGCCGGCAATGCCGTGATCGCGCATGGCGGCCGCATGATCGGCGTCGTCCCGGATCGACAGCAGGCCACCATGAACCATCGGATGCAGCGTCTTGACCCGCCCGTCCATGATTTCCGGAAAGCCGGTGACTTCGGAAATGTCCAGAACGGTCAGCCCGGCCTCTTTCAGGGCCTTGTAGGACCCCCCGGTCGACACCAGTTCGACGCCGCGCTCGCTCAGTGCCCTGGCGAAATCGACCAGACCGGCCTTGTCGAAGACGGACAGCAGCGCGCGTTTGACGGGCACAAGTTCGGGAACGGGAACGGCTTTGGACACAATGGCCATGAATTTGCCTCGCGGTAAGGGACGCCTTGGGAGAGTTGCGGCTGCCCCTAGCACGTCTTCAGGCAAATCGGAAGGTCACTTCAGGTTCGCGGCGCCTATTCCTCGAGCGGCAATTCTTCCACGTCGTCGAAATCGCTGGTGCCGCGCCGGCTGAGTTTGGCCGCCACCGTCTTGCGGAATTGCCAGCCCACGGACGGCGATTCCAGCAGCGATCCGCTCACCACGATCTGGTCGGTCTTGCGGTGTCCGTAGACATCCGAAAGATAGATGCTTTCTTCAAGCCCCACCTCAGTGCCCGGCGCCTCGAACTCCCAGGCTTCTCCGTCCCTGCACACCAACAGCACCGCCGAGCCGCCGCGAACAAGCGACGAGCGCAGGCCCGGGTGGAGATGAAAGCGGATCGCATAGTGTTGGTCCGGATCGACCGGCCCCACGGCGCCGAATGTGTCGACACCGTCCAGAACCGTCCCGTCGGCCGCAATCCTCAGATCCCGCTCGTGGACGACATTGAACTCGGCCACATATCCGTCATGCGAGGCCGTGACCCTGCTGCCGGTGGCGTCGTCCTCCCGCTCGACCGGAACGGTGGCCGGGCCAGACAGAATGGGAGCCCCGAGAATTTGACCGAAGGGCTTGTCGGACAGGAACCGGCAGGAGGACGTGTCCTCGATGACGGCGGTCGAATGGGCCGCCGTCGACCGGCTGACCCGGCGCCACAACGGGTTCGACTTCGGCGACACGCCGCAATTCACCACGATGCGGTTGCTTCCCGAGGAAAACTCGAAGGACAGGCAGCCGGCATGGGCATCGCCCGAGACATTGACTGCCGGGGAGGGGCCCGTGTCGATTATCGCGACGGATTGTCCACCGCTCAGGCGCTGATACCCGGAATGGGGCGCGTTCAGGGGCGGCGCCCCGCGCGCATCGTCATAGGCCAGGATGGTCGCCACCAGATCGCCCGGCGTCGAGCCCATGCCGTTGAAATGGGCCAGCGCGCCGTCGCCATGACGGAAGAAACGCAACAGGGGCATCATCCGGTCCACCGACTGCAGCATCGCCGGAGGCACTTCCAGGCCCTGGGCGACGAATGCCTGCCGAATCGGCAGGAGATCGGCCAGGATGTCGATCAGTGCCTTCGGATTGCGCGAAATATGCCCGCCGTCGGACAGGATCTGGCGGGTGAGCTCCTGGTCCAGCCGACGGATGCTCTGGCGCGCGAACCGGCCCTGGCCGGCCATGGAGATGCAGGCCGACGCGATGGCCAGCGTTCCGTGAAGCCGCTCGACGCCGTCTTCGGTCTCGTTGATGGTCTGGCGCAGAAAGCGCACCTGCCGCGCCAGCGACTTGACGAAACTCCGGTAGAAGTCGTGATCGCCGTCCTGGAGAATGAACGGCGAGTGCGCCAGCCACGAGAGGATCCGCCGCGTGACGACGGACGCTTCCCAGCCGATGTCGTGCCAGCGGCCGCTATAGCGGATCCAGTCCTCGACGAGCGCCCGGGCATTCTGCCGGGAAATCTGGCTGTCGGACGCGCGCAGGTCGCGGAGCCAGCCGAAACTGTGCAACTCGCGCTGCCAGTCCTCGTGCACGGCCTTGAGTTCGAACGGGGAGCGGCCTTGCGTCTCGACGAGGTGGCCGGAAAACAGAAAACGGCCGCCATAGATGTCGGCGGCGTTGGTCGCATCCGCCGTGCGCAGGTCCTGCGGTGCGATCAGAAGGCGCGCCGGCACAGCCGAAAACGGCTGCATGCGGAACAGCGGTCCACCATGCATCCACTTCAGGGAGCGTTGCCAAACATGCAGGGCCACAAGACGCCAGACCAGGCCTCTTTCATTCAGGCTTGCGATATTCACCAAACCATCCCCGATACTGATGGTTCAAACCCGTCTATGGGAACTCTCCGGCTGCGAAAACGGAAAAAGACACCGTTAAGGTTAGCATTTCATTTAGAGAATCATTGCAAATGAACAGTTTATGCCGCGTTAAAGACGCTTGAATCTGGCTGCGAAAAACCCGTCCATGCCCTTGGACTCACCGGTTGCCGCCGCATTGTGGCAGGGCAGGCAGCGCAAATATCCGTCATTTGTGACCAGATGGGCAAGCCCGCCGACCTCGTCGGGCGCCACGTCCACCCGTGTCACACGGCCTTTCTGGCGCTCCAGAAAGGCTGCCGCCTGGGCCTCGCCCTCGGACGTTTCGAGCGAGCACGTGCAATAGACGATCAGTCCGCCGGGCTTGACCCAACCGACGACACGGTCCAGCAGGTCCCGCTGGATTTCGGTCAGTTTCTCAACGTCGTAGGGCTGCTTTATCCAGGGAACGTCCGGGTGCCTGCGGATCGTTCCGGTGGCACTGCAGGGGGCATCCAGCAGGACCGCATCGAACGGTGCATCCGGTTCGAATTTTCGCAGGTCGGCGGCAACCGTCCGCACGTTCAAGCCCAGCCGGGTCATGTTGCTCTCGAGGCGTTTCAGCCGCGCGCTGGAAATATCGATGGCAGTCACGTTCGCCCCGGCCGCAGCCAGTTGCGCCGTCTTGCCACCAGGCGCCGCGCACAGATCCGCGACCTCCAGACCGGTGACCTCTCCCAGAAGCCGGGCCGGCAGCGCCGCCGCGGCGTCCTGAACCCACCACTGACCGTCTTCGAAGCCTTCCAGTGCCTCGACGGCGCTTTTTTTCGTCAGCCGGACGCTGCCCGTGCCGACGGTTTCTCCGCCCAGCCTGCGCGCCCAGTCTTCCGGATCCGCCTTCACCGAAAGATCCAGCGCCGCTTCGCTCTGGTGCGCTTTCGCGATCATCCGGGCCGTGTCTTTTCCGAAAGTCTCGCGCCAGCTCTCCAGAAGCCAGTCCGGTGTGTTCAGGAGATCGGGTTCGAGGCCGCCGGTGACCACTTCCTTCTCACGGCCGAGGCGCCGGAGCACTCCGTTGACCAGCCCCTTGTAGGGCCGCGCCCGCCGGTCCAGGCCGGCATGGTCTACCGCCAGCGAGACGGCGGCGCGGTCCGGAACCTCCATGAACAGCATCTGCGCGATGGCCACATGCAGAATGTCCAGAATTCTGCCGGTTTTTTCCGGAATCGGCCTGTCGAGCAGACGCTCCAGAACCGCGGCGATTTCGCCGCGGTGCCTCAGGGCGGTGCCGACGATCGCCCGCACCAGCGCGCGGTCGTTGGCGGCCAGCACACGAAATCCGGAATGGCCCGAGACCGTGTCCAGCTCCCCGTCAAGCGGCCGCTTCTTGAAAACCACGTTGCCGAGCAGATCCGCCGCGACCTTGCGGGCGGCAAAACCTGGTTTGTCGAACCTTTCCGCCGCCGTGCCGGCTTCGGGTTTCGGATTGCTGTTCGGCCGTTTGGTCAAGGATTTTCCAATCGCGTGTCGGCCGGTGACATACGGCCTGCATCAAAATCAAGCGCCGCAGACCGGGTGACCGGTCGCGGCGCAGGAGCCCATTCTAGGTCCGGTCGCTGTTCCGGCAAAGCATTTTTCCGGGTACGCCCGTTTTGTCCCGGCTTGCGACTAGCCCCAGGGGCCCTTGCTGGGACGCGATCCGCCGGAGGGAGCCCGCCGCCCTGTCCCGCCCCAGGGCCCGGAGGCCCGCGGCGCGGCACGGCCGAACGCGGCACGATCTCCGCCAAGCGGGCCGCTATCGGCCAGCTTGCGCAACGCGTCGATGCGGTTCTGGGTGTTCGGATGCGTCGAGAACAGGTTGTCCATGCGCTCGCCGGACAGCGGGTTCATGATGAACATATGCGCTGTTGCCGGATTTGCCTCCGCGTCCGGATTGTGGATCCGCTCCACGCCGCCGGCGATCTTGCCGAGCGCGGAGGCGAGCCACATCGGTTCACCGCAGATTTCGGCGCCCATGCGGTCGGCCGCGTATTCCCGTGTTCTCGAAATCGCCATCTGCACGACCATGGCCGCCATGGGCGCGACAATCATCATCAGGAGCATGCCGACGAACCCGAGCGGATTGTTGCGGTTCCCGCCGAAGAAGAACGCGAAATTGGCCAGCATCGAAATGGCACCGGCAATCGTCGCGGTGATGGTCATGATCAGGGTGTCGTGGTTCTTCACGTGGGCAAGTTCATGCGCCATCACGCCGGCGACTTCCTCTGGCGACAGCATGTTGAGCAGTCCGGTCGTCGCCGCAACGGCCGCATTCTGCGGGTTGCGTCCGGTGGCGAAGGCATTCGGCTGAGGATTGTCGATCAGGTAGACCTTGGGCATCGGCAAGCCGGCGTTTTGTGCCAGCCCCCGCACCATGTGGTAGAAGTCGGGCGCGCTGCGCTCGTCGACCTCCCGGGCATGGTGCATGCGCAGCACCATCTTGTCCGCGTTCCAGTAGCTGAACAGGTTCATGGCCGCCGCAACGGCAAGAGCGATCATCATGCCCGACTGACCGCCGATCATGAATCCGATCCCCATGAACAGGGCGGTCATCGCCGCCAGAAGCATTGCTGTGCGGATATAGTTCATCGCCGCTGGTTTCCGTTTCGCTTTCTGATCCTGAAGTGTCTGATGGCCCCGTCAGGGACCGGTTCTTCCGGAAAGATGGGGAGTGCTGCCAATCTTGGCAAGAATGCCCTATATGTTCATGACAGGATCGTAATCTGGACGAACAGGGCCCATGACGGACAAACCGGACACCCCGACCGCCGCCTACAGCCACAGCGCGGCGCCCTCACTGAGGACCGAACCGCAGGCGGCTCCCGCAAAACGGTTCGAGGACCTGCCGCCCGCGGCCCAGCGCGCCCTGCGGGAGGCCGAAGCCCGCCGAAGTGAAATCGACGCGCGCGAAAAGGCTTTGCCGGAAGAGAAAAACGGCCGCGGCGGGCTGGAGCCAACCCGTTACGAAGATTGGGAAATCAAGGGCCTGACCGTGGATTTCTGATCGCGGTCCACATCCGTGTTGAAGTCGGTTCTGAGGCCAGACAGACAGCCGAACGTCAGGTGAGTTTTCTCACTTCTGCGGCAACGGCCTCGGCGAGGCCGGCCTGCGGCTCCGCATCCAGATGGATCGCATCGACGGCACTGGCCGATATCACCGAGCCGGTATCGAAGAAGGCCGCACCGTAGTCCGCCGCCTTGTCAGAATAGCATTTGGCAAGCCGGTGAGATTCCACGACGCTCTGCTCGCTGAATTGCGCCGCGAACGGTGTGCCTGCCATCGGTCCCAGAGGCGGCGGCGCCATCAGCAGCACCCTGGGCGCCCGACCCTCAACGTCGTCCGTCGGCCGCCGCGCAAAATCCAGCAACCGCCCCATCGCCACCGCGATCGTGTCCGCGTTCATCGCGAAACGCGCCTGCAGGTCATTTGTCCCGAGCATCATGATCAGGATGTCGATCGGCATGTGGGTCTTGCGCACGATCTCCAGATGCCGAAGCCCGTTCTTGTCGCCCTTGACCGGATCCTCGAATACGGTCGTGCGTCCGTTGACGCCCTCCTCAATCACATGGAAGCCGCCGCCGAGTTCCTTCTGCAGCAGCCGCGTCCAGCGGATGTCGTGTCCGTATCGGGATTTGTCGACCGGATTGAACCCCCATGTGAGCAAATCTCCGAAGCAAACAACGGAAATCGGATCTTTGACCGTCACAGCCATTGTAAAACCTGTTAAAAAGAGTTCGAATTTCAGCTTAGCCTATTCAGAATTTCAGATTTCAACGATTACCGCCTCTCAATCGCGAGAACAAGAATGCCTTATACTATCATGTCGATTAAATTTTCTGTCGGCGACTCAGACGCGTATAATTTTTTCAGTGACATCGTCGTCGTACAAGGTCTTTTAAACGATCACTACCTTGCGAACGCGGCATTCGCGGCCGCCACCGGCCAGCTTTTGACCGTCGACGGCGATTGCGGGTCCCTGACAAAAACCGCGATCCGCGCCTTTCAGACCGCCGTGATGGGCAAAAGCGCCCAGTGGGCGGATGGCCGCGTCGATCCCGGCGGGCAAACCTGGCGGGCCCTGAACGGCAATCTGCCAGCGGTCTCCAGTATCAGCCCGGCCCCCCTGGACACCAGCACCACGGGTGCCGTGGGAGCCGCGCTCGGCAACACAGGCGACTATGCCGCCTTCCGGCAGGGCAATTATGCGTCCCATCTGGGCACCAGCACCCAGTATGACTCCAACAAGAGCGGCGGCATCGATGCCGGCGACAAGTTCTCGACAATCGCCAGTCATGGCTGTTGCCTGTGCACGCTCACCATGGCGGCAACCGCGATCGGCAGCCGCGTCCCGTCCTATTGGCCGGCGGGCATCACACCGAAGTCCCTGACGCCGCTTGTCGCCAACACGATCTGCAAGAATGCCGGTGCGTTCACCGGCTACAGCCTCAACATGAAGACGGCAGTCAATGCCCTCGGCATGACGGGCACCCACTACGGGTTCGGCACGAGCCTGCCGACCAACGCCGCCGATATCCTTCTGGGACACCTCGCCGCGGGAAATCCGGTCGCTCTTCATGTGGACTACAAGAAGGGCGGCAGCGGCGATCACTGGGTTCTCGCAACCCGCAAGATCAACGATTTCGAGGCGGATCTGGAGGCCATCGACCCGGCATCGGGCGGCAAGATGAAATTCACCCGCATGGATGCATTCAACAGCCGGTACGCCGCGCAGAATACGGCTGAACGAAAGGGCATCCTGTTCGGGTTGCCCACCACCGGGGGCGCCGCGAGCCCGTCGCGCCGCGAAAAACAGTACGACTATATCGTCGTCCGGTTCATGACGCTGAAATCGGTCGCCGGCACATCGGAGGTCTACTGACGAAAGTCTGTTCCGGTGCCGGTTGGTTAATAAGGGATTTACCAGACAGGCGATAGAGTCGGTCCAGAGTTATGCGTAACGACTTTCGGATCCCTGATGATTGCCAGCCCAAAGCCCTATCAGCGCGGCAAGTGCCTGCCGAGCTCCAATCCGTTCCAACGGCTCGCCGACCTTCTGGACGGCGTGACGCCCGGCCGTGATCCGATCATCATGACCATTGGCGAGCCGCAGCACGCGATACCGGACTTCGCGGCGGAAGTTCTGGCGGAGAACGTGGGCGATTTCCGGCGCTATCCGCCCATCAACGGCACACCGGAATTCCGGCAGGCCGTCGCCTCGTGGCTGGACCGGCGCTACGCGCTGGACGGCACCGTTGATGCGGACCACGGCGTGCTGCCGCTCAACGGCTCTCGCGAGGGTCTGTCCTTCGGCGCCATTGCCGCCCGCGACCAGCTCGACAAGGGTCTGGATCATCCGGTGGTGATCCTGCCCAACCCCTTCTACCAGACCTATGCCGCCGCGGCCCATGTGGCGGATGCCGAAGCTGTCCTGCTGGATGCGGTCGCCGCCAACGGCTTCCTGCCCGATCTTGACAGTCTCGATCCGGATCTTCTGCAAGGAACCGTCGCCTTCTACATCGCCTCACCCACCAATCCGGAAGGCCATGTCGTTGATATCGCCTATTGGCAGCGCCTGATCGAACTTGCGCGCAAGCACCGTTTCTTCATTTTCGCCGATGAATGTTATTCGGAAATCTATCGCGAGACGCCGCCTCCCGGCATCCTTGAAGCCGCCAAGGCGATGGGCGGCGGCTTTTCGAACATCATCGTCCTGAATTCGCTGTCGAAACGATCCAATCTGGCCGGTCTGCGCTGCGGTTTCGCAGCAGGCGACCCGGATTTCCTGCGAAGATGGGCAAAGTTTCGCGGTCTCGCCGCACCCCAGGTGCCGCTGCCCGCCCAGGCCCTGGCCGTGCGCGCCTACCAGGACGAAAACCATGTCGCGGAGAACCGCCGGCTCTACAACGAAAAGTTCGAGGCCGCGGAACGGATCCTCGGTCCGATCCTCGGGCCGGTGACACCTGAGGCCGGGTTCTTTCTGTGGCTCGACGTGAGCCGCTGGGGCGACGGCGTCTCCGTGGCCCGGGCGCTGTGGAGCGACATCGGGATCAAGGTCCTGCCGGGCGGTTATCTGGCCTCGGATCAGGCGGACGGCGGCAATCCGGGCAGGAACTATATCCGCATCAGCCTGACCGCACCGCTGAAGCAGGTGGAAACCGCCCTTGATCGATTGGCAAACTGGATGGGAGAAACAGCATGAGGCGGGCCAGCGCAGTTCGCGGCAACGGCCGCAGGGGTTCGGTTGACCTTCTGGACACCGAAAGCCCGCTCAAACGGTTTGCCCGGCGCAATCTGGCCGGCGCCGCCGGACTCGGCATCATCGCCGTGGCGGCAATGCTGGCGGCCAGTCTGGCCACATGGTCGGTCAGCGACCCGAGCTTCAACCACGCGACCGGCGGCCAGGTTCGCAACGCTCTTGGGGCACCGGGCGCAATCCTCGCCGATATCCTGATGCAGACCATCGGCCTCGCGACCGCCGTATTCCTGATCCCTCTGGTTCTGTGGGGCTGGCGCCTCCTGACCGGACACACGCTCGGCATCGGCCGCCGCCGGCTTGCCTACTGGCTTATCGGCTCCAGCCTCGCGGCCGGTGCCCTGGCCGCACTGCCCGTTCCCGACAGCTGGCCTTTGCCAACCGGCCTCGGCGGGTTCCTTGGCGACACCGTTCATTGGGCTCCGGCCCTGATCACCGGCAACATGACAAGCGGCGCGGCAACCATTGTCGGCGGCCTGGGGCTGGGTGTGCCCTCCGTTCTGTTCCTGCTGGCCGCCGCCGGATGGCTTGGCTCCGCCGGCGAGCCCGTCACCCGGGTCGAACCGGCCGCTGCCCCGAAAGGCCACGGGAAGTCTCTCGAGGACGATCTCGGCCTGGACGATGACGAGGCCGAATCCCGTATTGGAATGATCGCCAGCGCATTTGTCGGCCAGATGGAACACTGGGGCCTGCAGGCCGCGACCCAGTTGCGCCGGGTTACCGGCCTGCAACGCAGCCGCCCGCGCGACGAGGACGACTGGGACGAGGACGACACCGAATCCGATTATGAACCCGAAGACAGCCGTCAGGACAGCCGGTTGAAGGCGTTCCGCAGAGCGCTCACCGGCCGTCTGGTCCCGGAGGACGATGACGGTCTCGACGAATTCTACGACCGCGACGACAACGACGAGGATACCGAAACCGGCGGCTTCGGTCATCCGTTCCACGATGCCGGCCACGAAGCTGGCCACGTCGGTGGCGACTACGACGACCATGGCGATGGCGACACCTTTGCGCCCGATGAGCTGCTGATCGACAAGGGACCGGTCACGGGAAGGCCGGTCGTTCCCGTCGGCATTGCCGCGCCGGCATCCGTCGGCGAGGCGGCCACCCAGCAGTCCGCGACGGCCGGCCGGGTGATCCCGGCGGCACCGCGTCCGAAACAGAGCAAACGTGCCATCGCGGAGGCGCAGCCGTCGTTTCTCGGCGCGCCCGAGGCATATGAACTGCCGCCGCTGCATCTGCTCGCCGAGCCCAAGACGGCCGGCAAGGTGCCGGGCCTGTCAGCCGACGCGCTGGAACAGAATGCCCGCATTCTGGAAGGGGTGCTGGAGGATTTCGGCGTCCGCGGTGAAATCATCGAGGTCCGTCCGGGCCCCGTCGTGACCCTTTACGAGCTGGAACCGGCACCGGGCATCAAGTCCTCCCGCGTCATCGGGCTTGCCGACGACATCGCCCGATCCATGAGCGCGATCTCCGCCCGTGTCGCGGTGATCCCGGGCAAGAACGCCATCGGCATCGAACTGCCGAACGCCCGCAGGGAAACCGTCTACCTGCGTGAATTGCTGGCCGCCCAGGACTTCGAGAAATCGAAGTCCAAGCTGGCGCTGGCTCTCGGCAAGACCATCAATGGCGAGAGTGTCGTCGCCGACCTGGCCCGCATGCCCCACCTTCTGGTGGCCGGGACCACCGGTTCGGGCAAGTCCGTGTCGATCAACACCATGATCCTGTCCCTGCTCTACCGGCTGACACCCGAGCAGTGCAAGATGATCATGATCGACCCGAAGATGCTGGAACTGTCCATCTATGACGGCATTCCGCACCTGCTGACGCCCGTCGTGACCGATCCGAAGAAGGCCGTCGTGGCGCTGAAGTGGACGGTCCGCGAGATGGAGGACCGCTACAAGAAGATGTCCAAGATGGGCGTCCGCAACATCGACGGCTACAACACCCGCATCAAGCAGGCCCTGGAAAAAGGCGAGAGCTTCACCCGCACCGTCCAGACCGGCTTCGAGCGCGACACCGGCCAGCCGATCTACGAGGAAGAGGACCTGCCGCTCGAGGCAATGCCTTATATCGTTGTTGTCGTCGACGAGATGGCCGACCTCATGATGGTCGCCGGCAAGGACATTGAAGGCGCGATCCAGCGGCTTGCCCAGATGGCCCGGGCCGCCGGCATCCACCTGATCATGGCAACCCAGCGCCCGTCGGTGGATGTCATCACCGGCACCATCAAGGCGAACTTCCCGACCCGGATCTCGTTCCAGGTGACGTCGAAGATCGACAGCCGCACTATCCTGGGTGAAATGGGCGCCGAACAGCTCCTCGGCATGGGCGACATGCTGTTCATGGCCGGCGGCGGCCGCATCCAGCGTGTCCACGGCCCGTTCGTTGCCGATGAGGAGGTGGAAGACATCGTCAAGCATCTCAAGGTCCAGGGCACGCCCCAGTATCTGGAAGCCGTCACCGAAGAGGAAGACGGCGGCGACAGCCCCTATGATGGCGGCGACGGCGCCTCAGGCGGCGGCGACGGCAACGATCTTTACGACAGGGCGGTCGCCATCGTGCTCAAGGACAAGAAGGCTTCGACCTCCTACGTCCAGCGGCGCCTGTCGATCGGCTACAACCGCGCCGCCTCGCTGATCGAGCGCATGGAACAGGAAGGCCTGATCAGCGCGGCCAATCACGCCGGCAAGCGGGAGATTCTGGTGCAGAACGGCCTCGAGGAAGAATTCTGACCCCTTGTTTTCCCCCTTTTTGTGATTTTATGTCGGGTGGTGCCAAAGCTTTGCCACACACGGCCGTTAGCTCTAGGAAACGTGTTCCGAAGACAAAGACCCAGGATCCTGCATCATGCTGAAACGCCTCGCTCACCGTCTGTTCAAGTCTTTCGCGGCGACAGGTCTGGCCGCGGGCCTTGCCCTGTCGGCGCTTGTGCCGGCCATGGCCCTGACCGAGCACGAGCAGAAGACCCTTCAGGACCTCAATGTCTATTTCAACTCGGTGAAGACCATGCACGGAGACTTCATCCAGTTCGGTCCAGACGGCAGCCAGTCGGACGGCAAGTTCTACATGGCGCGTCCCGGCAAGGTCCGGTTCTACTATGCCAAGCCGTCCGTTCTCGACATTGTCGCTGACGGCACCTCGGTCTCGGTCAAGGACCGCAAACTCAACACCCAGGACATCTGGCCGCTGGGACAGACCCCGTTGCGCTTTCTCCTGTCCGACGACATCGACCTGCAGAAGGACACCAACGTGACCAATGTGCTGGTGGAAGAGGACCTTGTCACGGTGACCATCTTCGACAAGACCAAGTTCAACTCCGGCACACTGACCCTGATCTTCGATGCCAAGGACTACGCCCTGAAGCAGTGGACCGTGACCGACCAGCAGGGCTACGACACCTCCGTGGCGGTCTATAACGTCGTCTCCAACGGCCCGACCAATCCGGACCTCTTCAAGATCGACTACCTGGCCAATGCTCGCCAGGGCAAGAATTGACGGCCGGTCCGGCGGACCGGCCGTGAGCGCGGCAGAGACGTCCGGATCCCGCGCCGCCGTCTTCGAACTGCTGGAAGCGTTCTGCGCCCGCAACGATCTGCGGCTGACCGCCGGAGACGCGCACGGCCATGCGGGCCTGGTCGAGAGCCCGGCCGGCAAACGCTGGTTCTTCAAGGGCACCCGCTTCGATCTCAATTCGCTCGGCGCGTCTGAAATCGCCGGTGACAAGGCCTATGCCGCCTCGTTTCTGAAAGCAGCCGGGATCGCCGTCCCCGCCGGCCATTTTGTTCCAGCCGATGACATCCGGGACGGCAAGCGCCCGCCCGAAGAGGTCCTGGATTTCGCGGAAGACCGGGGCTTTCCCCTGTTCATCAAGCCCAATTGCGGCCGCGAAGGCCTGGACGTGATGCGGGTGGACACCTACCACACCCTCCAGAACGGCCTGCAAATCCTCGCCAAACGCCACCAGCACCTCCTTGTTCAGGAGGAGATCCTGGGCCAGGAAGTGCGCATTCTGGTGCTTGACGGCGGCATCCTGTGCGCCATCGAACGCCACCCGCCAAAGGTGACCGGAGACGGCGCGCGCAGCCTCGCCGAACTCATCGACGCCGACCCGCTTGTCGACGCCACCGACGGTCGGATCGATTTCAACCTGTCCCAGCAAGGCCTGATGCTGGAAACCGTCCCGGCGGACGGCCAGACGGTGACCGTGCTGCCCGTCGCCAACCTGTCGGCAGGCGGCACAGCCCGCATCGTCACCGGCCCCCTGTCCGCAGGCATTGCAGCTCTCGCCCGTCATGCCGCCCGGACTCTGGCTCTGCGCTACGCCGCAGTGGATCTGATCCTGCCGGAACGGCCGGTCCCCGGCACGGCCGCGATCGTCCTGGAGGTCAACGCCGCACCGGGGCTGGGCAGACTGTCCCGGCAGGGCGAAGCGGAATCCACGCTGGTGAAAGAAGTCTACGAAAAGGTGTTCAGCGCCCTGTTCACGGCATGACACGGTCCGGCGCGTGCCACATGATAAAACGGCAACCACCACCTGCCGGGACTTGGCTTCCCGGTTGCAGCGCGGTATGAATGCCGGACCACAAGGACCCGGGTGCGATTCCCGGGTGGCTCTTCCGGCCGCCGATCCGCCGGACAACCCGATACGAATGATCTGGCACACCGCAGCGCCAACCGCTTCGGCAGACAGAACTTTGGGCTGTATATGATTTCCTTCACTCAATACAAGAACCAGTGGACGGGCAACATCCGGGCCGACCTGCTGTCGGGTCTCGTGGTTGCGCTCGCCCTGATCCCGGAAGCAATCGCGTTTTCCATCATTGCCGGTGTCGACCCGAAGATCGGTCTCTACGCGTCCTTTTCCATAGCTGTGCTGGTCGCGATCACCGGGGGTCGTCCGGGCATGATCTCGGCCGCAACCGCCGCAACGGCGGTGCTCATGGTCACGCTGGTCAAGGATTACGGGCTGCAATATCTGCTCGCGACCACCGTGCTCGCCGGCCTGTTGCAGATCGGCGCGGGCCTGTTGAAGCTCGGCTACGTGATGCGCTTCGTCTCCCGCTCCGTCATGACCGGTTTCGTCAACGCGCTCGCCATCCTGATCTTCATGGCGCAATTGCCGGAACTCGATCCCTCGCGCGTTCCGCTGCTGACCTTCGCGCTTGTCGCCGCGGGCCTCGCGATCATCTATCTGTTCCCGCGTGTGACCAGGGTCATTCCCTCACCGCTGGTCACGATCCTCGTGCTGACTGTCCTCACGATCACCTTCGGCTGGGACGTGCGCACCGTCGGTGACATGGGTGAGCTGCCGAACACGCTGCCCATCTTCCTGATCCCGGACATCCCGCTGACCTTCGAGACGCTGCAGATCATCTTCCCCTATTCGCTTGCCGTAGCCGTCGTCGGCCTGCTGGAAAGCCTGATGACCCAGCAGATCGTCGACGATCTCACCGACACATCCTCCGACCGCAACCAGGAATGCATCGGCCAGGGCATCGCCAACACCGCGACCGGCTTCATCGGCGGCATGGCCGGCTGCGCCATGATCGGCCAGTCGATGATCAACGTGAAATCCGGCGGACGCGGGCGCCTGTCCTGCTTTGCCGCCGGTGTGTTTCTCCTGTTCATGGTGGTGGTTCTGGGCGATCTCGTCGGCCAGATTCCAATGGCGGCCCTGGTGTCGATCATGATCATGGTGTCGATCGGAACATTTTCCTGGAGTTCGATCAGGAACATCAGGGAACATCCCCGTTCGTCCTCCATCGTCATGCTGGCGACGGTCTTCTTCGTGGTCTACACCCACAACCTTGCCATCGGCGTGCTTGTCGGCGTGCTGCTGTCCGGCCTGTTCTTCGCCTGGAAGATCTCGCAGATCTTCCGCGTGACAACGACCATCAGCCCGGACGGGCGGCACCGGACCTACAAGGTCGAGGGCCAGCTGTTCTTCGCTTCCTCCGAGGACTTCATGAAGGCCCTCGACTTCAAGGAAGCGGCCGAAAAGGTGACGCTCGACGTCAGCCGCGCCCATATCTGGGACATTTCCTCCGTTGCCGCCCTCGACATGGCGGTGGTCAAGTTCCGAAGGGAAGGCGCCGAGGTCGACATCGTCGGCATGAACGAGGCAACGGAAACCATCGTCGACAGGCTTGCAATTCACGACAAGCCGGGCGCCATGGAAAAACTGCTGGGGCATTAGGGTTTAGGGAGGCACACATGACCAAGGGAACGCTGATCGCCCTGGTGGACGGTTCGAAATACTCCGAAAGCGTCTGCCACTACGCAGCCTGGATCGCGAAGCGGACGAAGAGCACGATCAAGATCTATCACGTGCTCGGACGCCGGGAAGGTGCCGACAGGCAGGATCTCAGCGGAGCAATCGAGCTCGGCGCCCGGACGCACATTCTGGACGAGCTGAGCGAACTCGACGCACGGCGCGCCAAGCTCACCCAGGCCAGGGGCCGCGCGATCCTGGAAGATGCCCAGGCGATTATCGAAGCCGATGGTGTCACCGTCGAAACACGGCTGCGGCAGGGCGATCTGGTCGAGACGGTCCTTGCCAAGGAAGACACCGGCGACATGATCGTGATCGGCAAGCGCGGGGAGGCGGCGGATTTCGCCAAGCTTCATCTGGGCTCCAACCTGGAACGGGTCATCCGCTCAAGCAGCAAGCCGGTCTTTGTCGCCAACCGCGAATTCAAGCCGGTCACCAGTGTCCTGATCGCCTTCGACGGCGGCCAGTCCTCCATGAAGGCGGTCGACTACCTCGCCCGGAACCCGCTTCTGGCAGGCCTGCCCGTCACGCTCGCCTTCGCGGGCAGCGATACCACCGACATCCGCAAATCCCTCGAAGACGCCCGGGCGACCCTGGCCGCCGGCGGCTTCGATGCGCAGATCCTCGTTCAGACCGGCAAGGCCGATGCCGCCCTCGGCAAGCTTGTGGAAGACGGGAATTACGACCTGGTCGTCATGGGCGCCTACGGCCATTCCCGCATCCGTCATCTCATCATCGGGTCGACCACCTCCGAGATGATCCGCACCTGCAAGGTCCCGATCCTGCTGATGCGGTAAGGCCATTCGGGTGCCGTCGAGGCTGAAACCCGGCAGTCGCCGGCAAGAGCGTGCCTTGGGCGTGCCCGGAGCCCTCGACTGTCACGGCCGGGGGCGCCTGACCCTCAATAGTCGCCGATCTTCATGTCCGGTGAGTAGTCTCCCGGGGCGTCCTTGGTGACGGCCTGGCCGCAGATGGTCGCGCCGCGGGCGGCATCGAAGGTCAGCGACGGAGAGCCGGACAGCGACCAGCCCTTGTTGAGCGCCTGGGTGACCCGGTGGCAGAATTCGCTGTCGTCGACGCCGGTGATGAAGCGGTACAGTTTCATGAAGAGTCTCTCGTTGCTGTCAGGATACGTGCTTGCGGTCAGGCACGGGCGGCGATGGCATCGGCGATGGCGATCACCCGCCGGCCCATCTCCGCATGTAGCCGCTCGACCATCTTGCCGTCCACCTGGATCGCGCCTTTGGAGGCATTTTCCGGCTGCGCGAACACCTCGTTGATCCTGCGGGCCCAGGCGATCTCGTCCTCCGACGGGCTGAAGGCGTCATGGCAGGGCCCGATCTGTTTCGGGTGGATCAGCGTCTTGCCGTCCATGCCCATGTCCACGCCTTGCGCGCATTCCGCGGCAAAACCCTCCGCGTCCTGAAAGGCGTTGTAGACCCCGTCGAGAATGTCGATGCCGCCGGCCCGCGCCGCGGCGACGCAGGTCATCAGCCATGGCGTCATCGCCGCCCGTCCGGGCGACAGGCGCGCGCGGGTTTCCTTGGCCAGATCATTGGTGCCCATGACGAAGCAGGACAGCCGCACCTGCCCGTCCCGGCCGCAGGCGCCGATCGCGCCGGCATTGAGCATCGCCTGCGGCGTTTCCATCATCGCCCAGAGTTTCAGATCGCTGGACGCACCCAGGACCGAAAGCTTGTGGGCGATCATCTGCAGGTCGGCGGGCGCGTTGACTTTCGGCACCAGGATCGCGTCCGGGTTGGCCTTAACCGCGGCCGCGAGATCATCGTCGCCCCAGGGGGTCTCCTGAGCATTGACCCGAATGACAACCTCGCGCTCACCATAGCCGCCTTCGGAAACAGCCGCGACGATCTGGCTGCGGGCGAGGTCCTTGGCGTCCGGTGTGACCGCATCCTCCAGGTCGAGCAACAGACAGTCCACATCCAGGGTTTTGGCCTTTTCCAGCGCCCGCGCATTCGAGCCGGGCATGTAGAGGGCGGAGCGGCGGGGTTTGAACGAAGTGGTCATCGGTTGGTCTCTGATCAAAGGGAACGCGGAATTCGGAATAACCTAGTGGATCGGGCCAGTAATACCATTCGCCGAAGGGGGGAACAGCCTGTCATGCCAGAGAGTGGTGATCATGACCCATCTGACGGCGTCGCCGGTCCCCCTTTCGAGGCTGACCTGAAAATCATGTCCTTGGCCGCGATGACGGCGCCAAGCGTGATCGCCACACAGGCGATGCCGACGGCCATCGTCAGCGGACCGAACCCGAAGGCGATCAGGAGCAGGGTCGACAGCAGCGGCGCGGAATAGGCGGCGGCACCCAGCACCTGGATGTCGCCGCGTTTCACGCCGATGTCCCAGGTGAAGAAGGCAAGTCCGACGGGGAAGGCGGCCAGGGCCAGAACGGACGCCCATTCCAGCGGCACCGCCGGCCAGACGGTTTCCTCAAGCGCCAGATGACACAGGCCGGAGAGAAGCGCCGTCATCAGGCAAAAGCCGGCAACGGCCTCCGTCGGCACGGAGCCGAGCCGGCGCGACAGCACCGAATAGCTCGACCAGAACAGGCAGGACGCCACCGCCGCGCCGTAGCCGAGCATCGATCCCCCGGAAAACTGCACGCCCTCACCGCCGGTGATCAGCAAGATCGCGCCGGCAAGACCCAGGACCGCGCCGATGACATGGTGCAGCCGCAGGTGTTCGCCCGGCAGAAGCGCGGAAAACAAGACAATCAGCAGTGGCCAGGTGTAGTTGATGAGGTTCGCCTCGACCGGCGGCGCGTTGCGGATCGCGGTGAAATAGAAGAAATGGAAGCCGAACAGGCCGAAGGTGCCGAAGGCCCAGACGCCGATGGGCTGGCGCAGCAAGCGTGTCCTGCCCGTCACCACCAGCCACACCAGGGCGATCACACCGGAAAAGCCGAAACAGAGCGTGTTCAGCAGGAACGGCGGCACCTGGCCGGACCCCGCGCCGAACAGACCAAGTGTTGCCCACATCAGCACCGCGCTCATTCCGATGAGTGTCGCCTTGAGCCTGTCCGCGTTCGCCATGCCGTCTTTCCGTCGTTTCGGTTGTCACGCTCATGGCATGAATCGGAGGCCCGCGAAAGAGCGTTGCCGGATCTGCCCCGGCAAACCCGCCGCAAAGCATATTTGATCGAGGTCCTTGATCCCGGATCGGTTTTCGGGACATTGTGTGCCTCACCTAAGTCGATTTTCTTTTCCGGGGACTACATGACGACACCGCAGATCAGGGCTCTCGGGCCGGACGATGCCCATCAGCTTGCGCCACTCATTGCCGAAAACGCTCAGGCGCTGAAACGCGGCGCGCCCCGGCGCCCCGACGAATACTACGCAGAACGGATTCTGGGCGACAAGAGCGCCGAAGTGATCGGTACGCTGGACAGCGGCGAACTGGTCGGTTTCGCGGTGTTCTTCGACCTGCCGGAACTCATCACCGGCCTCCGGATCGGCCAGCTCGACGATATCTACGTGCATCCCGATCACCGCAACAAGGGCATCGGCCGCCGGATGATCGAAACCCTGGTTTCAGAGGGGCAGACGCGCGGCTGGCTGCACCTGCGCTGGCTCGTTCCGGGCAAGAATGCCCCGGCCGTCGCTCTATACGAAAAGATCGCCGAACCCGACCACCGCAAGAGCTACGTCATCCCGATCGACCGGATCGCCGGCGACTGAGCGAAACAGGCACTTCTGCTGGCGTTCTCTATCCTAGGTGCCCGCCTGAAACAGCGGCGGGATCCGGCCGACGGGCAGTAGGCCAAGCTGGATCAGCCCGTTGGTGATTGTGACCGGAATCGTGATGGACCGGACACCGTCAATCTCCGTTGCCGCCGGTTCCAGACTGTTCACCACGCCCTCAAGCAGCGGGTAAGTCCGGTCTTGCGCGGGAAACAACGGCTTCAGGGCCCGCACCAGCGCGCCCGCATTGCCGAGTGTCAGGTCGAGTGCGCCGGATATCGTGCCGTCGCCCGCAAGAACCAGATCGCCGCGCGCGGTTGCCCGGCCCGTGCCGAGCACGGCTTCCCCCAGAACCAGGTCTATCGGCAGGCCGTCGCCACTGGCCCGCACCAGCGAGATGAGGTCCGCCCCCCCGAGGAGACCCATGCCGCCGTCGATTCGGGCATGACCGCGCAGCATGATCGCCTGACTCAACTCCGGCAGGGCAGCCAGACTGAGACTGTCGACGGTCACGAATCCTTCCAGTATGCCTGCCGTTCCCGGCGCTTCGCGCACATGCACTTCCGCTTTGTCCGCCGAAACCAGCCCGTCCGGCACGTCGCCCGCAAGGGTGATCTCAGGCTTGTCGATCACCGCATCGAGGGCTCCGAGAGAATTCTGTCCAAATTTCATGCTGGCGCGGGCAGTGTCCCATGTGATCTCTCCGGCCAGGCCTGAGAGCGGCACCGCCAGGGACGCCGGGGAGTGTGCCTCGAAAATCGCATGCCGGGGATTGTAGATCAGCGCCACGGCGTCCAGCCCGCCGAGCGACCCGGTCGCTCCGGACCGGTCCTCCGTGCGCATCTCCCGGCAGGCGACCTCGTAGCGGAACGGATAGCCGGCGATGGACAGATCGGCACAGGCAAGCTCCAGGCCCTGACCGGCCATGCGGTCAAGCTGCAGGTCCAGTTGTCCGGCCAGCACGGACCGGCCGTAGGCCCAGGCCGCCGACCATCCCGCGACCACCACGACAACCGCGACGAGCAGCAGAATATAGCCGCGCCTGGAACGCTTCGGCGATTTCGGGAGCGTCGGCGCCTTGATTTCGGTATCCGTCACGAGATTGAACTTCCTCTCCGGGGGCCACAGGGACCCTGTCTACCGTGTCCGGCGCGAAACCGCAGCACCGAAGCGGCATTGAATTGGCGGGCGCGGCTTGGTATCTCCGCACTTGCCAAAGCACTTTCAAGAAACACGGAACCATTTGATCCAAGCGGGGCACCTGTTCCCGTGTTTCTTAAAAAGGCTCTGCAACAGAATACAGGTCGATATGAGCGATTTTTGGGTCTTTGGCTACGGCTCCCTGATGTGGAACCCGGGATTTGCCTTCCTGCGGTCCGAACGAGCGCTGCTCACCGGCGCCCACCGGTCTCTCTGCGTCTATTCCTGGGTACACCGCGGCACCCGGGAACGGCCCGGACTTGTCTTCGGTCTGGACAATGGCGGCGCCTGCCGCGGCATCGCCTATCAGGTCGCCGAGGAGACATGGCCGCAGACGCTGGATTACCTGCGCGCCCGGGAACAGACCACGATGGTCTACCGCGAACACCATCATCACATCGAACTGGATGACGGCGGCAAGATCGAGGCGCTGGTCTATATGGTCGACCACGGCCATGCGCAATATGCCGGGGCGCTGCCCCTGGAAAAACAGCTCGAAATCGTTCAGGGCGCGGTCGGCCAGTCGGGCGAAAACCCGGAATATGTCATCAACACCGCAGCCCATCTCGAAGACATGGACATCCGCGACACCGGTCTGTCCTGGCTCTCGGACCGGCTGAAAACCTAGGATTTCGGACACTCCGGACTGATCCCGGGCAGAGGCGGCCGGCCCATCCGACCGTCACACCCGGCGACACCCTCAAAAGATGCGTCATAAAACTGTTACGTACTATAGGTAGCAAATCCCTCCAAAATTTGTGAGGAGGCTAACTATGCAACGAATCGCCCGGGAGCTCATCAGCAAGGGTCACGCCAAGATCAGACTGAACGCCGAAGACGTTGATACCCTCCTTTCGGCCTTCGGCTCGGCCGACCGGTTCTTCAACCAGGACAAGGCCGAGAAAGCCGCCTTCAGGTTCAAGAGCGATGTTGAAGGCTATCGCGAAATCGGCGCGGAATTCTCAATCTCCGAAGACAGGCCGGATCTGAACGAGGCCTATGGGGTCGTCTTGGGCAATATCCCTTCGACACAGGCCCGTGGCTGGGCAACCGGAAATGTGCTTTTCAAATCTCTGCTGGACGTTTCGAAAGTCTACCAGCCGACGATAAACGCACTGTTCGAGGCCCTTCGCCAGGAGATCAATCCGGACGGGGCGGTGCTGGAAGTTGGAGACGCCTCGTATCTGCAGGTCAATTATTACCGCCCCTCGGCGGAAACCCGCGATTTTCTGCAGGACCATCACGAGGACGGGCACCTTTTGACCGTGGTCAAGGCACTCGAGCCGGGCCTGGAAATCAGGCCGGACGACCGGTTTGAACCGGTTGTTCTGGAAAGGGACGAGATCCTGCTCATGCCGGGAAGCCTGCTTTCCATCATGACGGGAGGAGAGATTCCGGCCTTGTGGCACCGGGTGCGCAACACCAACGCGCAACAGAACCGTGCGTCCATGATGTTCTTCGTCAATCCTTGTCTCAAGGAAGCACCGGCCCCCTGGAAATCGGGCCCGTCGGGCCAGGATACGGATCTGGCGGCCGCCTGTGTCGAGCGTTCGGTCGCCTTCGGCCTGGAGCCGATCGATACGGCAGTTTGAACCCGTGGTGACCGGGTCCGATCCTGTCGGGCTCCCGAATATGGACGGTGCAAAATCATGAAAAGAAAAATATTGGTCCTGAGCGCAGGCGATCCTGCCGGCATCAATTTCTGCAAGTCTCTGGCCCTGCAACCGGACCGTTTCCAGATCCATGGAGCGGACACCGACATCTATCGCCTGCATCTGGCCTGTGCCGACAGCCGGCATCTGCTGCCCCCGCCCGGCGACGAAAATTATCTTGCGGCCCTGAACCGGCTGATCGAGGAAGTCGAGCCCGATCTGCTCTATGCCGCCGATACCAACGCCGAACTGATCTTCGTCTCTGAAAACCGGGATCGGATCAATGCGCGTGTTTTCATGCCTCCGCCCGCGGCGGTCACGTCCTACGAAAACAAGTTCGAGACCTATCTTGCCTGCCGTGAGGCCGGCATCACCGTTCCCGAGACCATCATGCTCCGTGAGCCTGCCGATGTGGACAGGGCGATCGCGGACTTCGGCGAAATCTGGATCAGGGCAACCCACGGCAGCGGCGGTTCTGGCTCTCTGCCAACGTCCGATCCCGTGCTGGCCTGCGCCTGGGTCGAACGGAATTCCGGCTGGAACCGGTTCAGCGCCTCGCAACGGCTCGGCCGGAAGATGGCCACCTGGATCGGACTGTGGGACGCGGGCAGGCTGGTCACATGCCAGGCGCGCAAGCGTCTGCACTGGGAATATGCCCATCTCAGCCCGTCGGGCGTAAGCGGCATCACTGCCGCGCAGGCCACCACGGACGACCCGAAGATCCACGAGGTCGCGCTCGCCACCATCGAGGCGGCCGCCCATGTGCCCAACGGGGTCGTCGCGGTCGACCTGACCTATGACAACGACGACGTGCCCAACCCAACGGAGATCCAGGCGTCCCGCTTCTACACGTCGATCTACTTTCTCGCCCGCGCAGGCCTCAATTTCCCGGCCCAGTTCGTCAAACTCGCCCTTGGCGATCCACTCGACACGGACCTCACCGGGACCCATCCGCTCGAAAACGACCTTGTCTGGCTGAAGACCGTCGATGCGGAGCCGATCCTGACGACGGCCGAAGAAGTGTCGGGCAACCTCACCAGGTGGAAAGTGGCGCAATGATCAGCGCCCGCCAGGTCCAGGGTGCGATGGAACCGCAGTACCGCTCGGCAAGCGTTTCGGCTATCCGGCCCCTCGCCAGTGGCATGTTGAACCATGTGTATCGGGCGCAATTGAGTGACCCGCCCTGCGACATCGTTGTCCGGGAGCGCCACTTTACCGATCCTGAATACGGACAGTATTTCGCCGCGGAACGGCTGGCCTATCCGCTGCTTTCCCGAGACCGGCCAAGGGTGCCCGCGTTTCTGGGCGCCGACGAAAGCGGCACGCTTTCAATAAACCCTCTTGCCGTATTCGGCTTCATTGACGGCACCCGTCTGGACGACCTGCTGGACGACCGTCCGTCTTCAAAGCTGCTGCGCGCGCTTGCCATCGCGATCGGCCATGTTCACGAGATCGCCGCGCCCGGCTACGGGACCTTGTCCGCGACAACCCATGGACCGGAGGAAACCGGAGCGTTCTGGCAATCCCTGTTCGAAGCCGAAGCAGCCACCCTTGCCGGGCTTTACCCGGCATCCGCGGAAAACCTGAGATCTCGTATTCCGGAATGGCTCGCCCGCCTCCGCGAAGCGCCACCCGACCTGGTCGCGCCGGCACTGGTTCACGGGGATTTCCATGCTCGCAACATCATCATCGACAGCACCGGCGAACCGAACCTGATCGATTGGGAGGCGGCCCGCTTCCGGTCGCCCGGCTATGACCTTGTGCAGATCCTGGACCTCAATCTGATCCGGCATAAAGGCGCGGGGACCGAATTTCTCTCGCACTATCTCGCGACCCGCAGGATTTCCGCCTCACCGGATGAGGCCATGAAGATCATCAACGTCTTCAAACGGTTCTGGCGCATCCGCATGGGGGGCTTCATGTGCCTCAACGATGTGCCCGGCTGCTCTTATTTCGGTTTCCAAGCCGACTACCGCAGATACCTCCAGGAGGGTGGATTTCTTGAATTCTGACTCTGTAACGGCACTGACATCCATTCTGGATGTGCTTCCGGACTACGATGTGTTTCTCATCGATCAATGGGGCGTTCTCCATGAAGGCCGCACGGTTTATCCGGGTGCGCACGAGGCCTTGCGCGAAATCAAGCAAGCTGGCAAGACCACGCTGATCCTGACCAATTCCAGCAAATCCAACCTGGTGAACGCCGACCGGCTCGAACGGCAATTCGGCATCGGGTCCGACTGCTACGACCACATTGTCAGTTCGGCGCATTATCTCATCGAAGCGCTCGTCCGCAATCCGGCCTCGGTCTGGCACGGCTTCGCGGGCTCTTCTCCCAGCGCCTTTGTCCTGGCCGACGGCAGGGACATCGCCATCGTTGAGGAAAGCGGTCTTGCCTGCGCCCCGGACATCGCCGAAGCGGACTATGTCCTGCTGCTCAGCGTCCCGCCCGGAGAAGGAAGCGCGGATCACGAACACTGGATACCGGACGCGATCAGGCGCGGATTGCCACTCATCTGCCCGAGTGCGGATCTGCACTCGGTCTCCGTCAAGGGCCTGGTCAACGGACTGGAGTCCATTGTCTCCGCCTATGCCCGGGGTGGTGGCAGCTTCGTGAATTTCGGCAAGCCGTCTTCCTCCATCTACCAGGTGGTGCGGTCCCTGACCGACTGTCCGGCACCGGCGAGGGTGCTGGCGATCGGCGACCAGACCGGATCGGACATAGCGGGAGCGAAGCTGGAAGGGTATCACAGCCTCCTGGTGCTGACCGGTGCCGGAACGGCGCGGCTGGGGACAGGCGACCTTGAGAAGGCGGCCGGCATCGTGGATGCGCCCGCCTTTCCCGAAGCCGAGCGGCCTCACTACATCATGACCTCCCTGAAACCATGAGCGCGGAGCACCCCCTCACGGGACGGGTCCGGCCGCGGACGCTCGCGACCGGCCTCGTGCTGCTGCTGTCCGTATTTGGAGCGGGAACCTTCGGACAAACCTTTGTCTGGGGTATCCTGGCACCGGACATTCTCGCCGCAACAAGGCTCGGCAATGCGGAATTCGCGGCGGCAATCAGCATTGGCGGCCTGGCCGCCTCCACGCTTTATCTGTTCGCGGGCCTGTATGCCGCCAGGATCCGGCCGGAACGCCTGCTGACGGCCTCCCTGATCCTGACCGGCATCGTTCTGCTGGGTTTCGTGCCCGCATCGGTGTCCTGGACGGGACTTGTGATCGCCTTCGTGCTGCTGAGACTGTCGTCCCGGCACATGCTGTATCACGCCGCCGAGATGACGATTTCGGCAAACCGCACCGATCTGGGCCGGTTTGGCGCAATGCTGATGTCGGCCGCCTATCCCCTGTCGCTGTTTGTGGTGCCACCCGTTGTCGTGCTTGTGCTGGCCGTTTCGGACCTGGCGAATTTCTTCACGATCGCGGCGGCTTGCGCGTTCGTGGTCGGGGGCGCGGCCTTCCTGATGGCGATGCGCTTCGGCACACCTGCCGTCAGCAAGGACAGATCCGCAGGATCCAACACTTTCCAGCTGCTGCTTGACCCCCGCTTTCTGCTGCTGACGGCCATCTATTGCGTGACATTCGGTCTCGATACGGCGGCCCTGCTGTTTCACAAGACCCTGTTCGAGGGCATCAACTCGGTCAACATCCTGACGCTTTATGCCCTCGCGCAAATAGCGGGCACCGGCCTTGCCACGTTTCTCGCCCCGCGCATTTCTGGCCCGATGTTCCTTTGGTGCCATCTTCTGGTTCTGTCTGCCGGCATTGCCAGCCTGGCCCTGCTGCCCGGCATCGGCCACATCGGCTTCTTTCTCGGTCTCGGCGGCAGCATCGCCATGTCGAACTATGCGGCCGTCTACTTGTGGTCCGGCGAGTTCAAACCTCTGGAATTCGCCAGGGCGGTTGTCCTGCGGGGCTTCACGGCGGCCTCTGCGGGCGCGGTCGTCGCCATCGGTATCGGCAGCCTGATCGACCATGGCGCCGGACCCGGCACCCTGATCCGGTTCAGTGCCGCGGCCGCCGTGTTTGCGTCCATGTGTATCGCCGCCTACCACATGATGAGCACACCCGCGCGAACGGGAGCCGAACTCTGACATGCGCGAGGCTCTGGTTCTCATCCACGATTTCGGCGACACGCTCGGCAATCTGACCGGCGGCCTGCTGGACCAGCGCTTTGTCTGCAGCTACTGGAACCCGGTGCTTCAGATCACGCCGCCCCGACCGGCGGAGACCTGGGATCTCCTGATCGTGCTTGGCGGAACCGCCCATCCCGGGTCTTCCGGCGCCCGTCACTGGCAGCAGCGCGAGATCGGCTTTCTGGAAAAGGCAGTCGCGCAGGGCGTTCCCGTCCTCGCAATCTGCCTTGGAGCGCAACTGATCGCCATGATGCTCGGCGCTTCGCCCAGGCCACTGACACAACCGGAAATCGGGCCGTTTCCGGTTCGTCCGGCCGGACCGGACGGTGCTCTTGAAGCATTGGAGGCCAGCCGCTTTCATGTTTTTCAATGGCACCAATACGGCTTCGAGTGCCCGCCCGGCGCAACCCCGCTGGCTTTCGGCCCGGGCGGAATGTGCGCGGCCTTCGGGTTCCGGAACCGGGTTCTGGCGACCCAGTTTCATATCGAGGCAACCCGCGAGATCTTTGAAGGCTGGATGCTGGAAAACCTGCCCCATATCGAAGGCCGGCTGCAAACGCTTCACGACGAGGCCCGCGATCTGGGCCCGGCAATCGAACGGGCCTGCCGCACAGTATTCGCGGACTGGCTGGCTCGGGTGGTGTGCGGGCTGGCCACATACAAATCATCCAAATCATCCTGCGGGGAGGCTGGACATGAAATTGCATCACCTTGAGGTCGCCCGATCCGGCAGCTTTTCCTCGATCGGCGCCTGTCTGGCGCGGGCCCGCCCGGACGAACCGGTGATGTTCTACGCCGCCGACGTGTTGCGCGCGAGGGTGTCCCTATTTCAGGAAACATTTGCGGAAGGCCTGTCCTACGCCATCAAGGCCAACAATCATCCCGATGTCCTCGGCCATGCTCTCGATTGCGGCGTCTGCAGTTTTGATGTCGCAAGTCCTGCTGAAATCAGGCAGGTCAGGAGGAAGGCACCGGGAGCCGTGCTGCACTACAACAACCCGGTTCGAAGCCCGGCCGAGATCGAGACCGCCTTGCGCGCCGGCGTGTCTTCCTTTTCGGTGGACCGCCCTTCGGAACTGGAAAAGCTGTTCGCGCTGGTGCCACCTGGAGCGGCAACGATTTCAGTCAGGTTCAAGCATGAAAACCCGTCTTCCGCCTACGGGTTCGGCGCGAAGTTCGGGGCCACAATTGCCGACGCAGGGCGGCTCCTTCAGTCAGCGTCCAGGCGCGGATATCGAACCGGCCTGAATTTTCACGTGGGCACACAATGCAATGACCCGAAAGCCTGGGCGGACCACCTTGGCATCGCCGCGGCAATCGCTCGAAACACCGGTACGGTTCCCGCCGAAATCAATGTCGGGGGCGGCTTTCCGAGCTGGAGAACAACCGAAGAGCCGCGACTGGGTGACATCCTGCGGATCATCGGCGCCGAATTCCGCGCGCATTTCGATCCGGGCACGGTCCGGCTGCTGTGCGAACCCGGCCGCGCCCTCATCGCCGATGCCGTGACGCTCGCAACCCGGATCAAGGCCCGCTCGCCGGCGGACACGCTCTATCTCAACGACGGCATCTATGGCCGGCTGAACGAGTTTCCTCTGGTCGGTCTTGCCGGGCGCACCGAGATCCTCACGCCGGCGGGAGAGCGCCGTCAGGGGACGGCCGGGCTCTTCAGGGTCTTCGGACCGACCTGCGATTCCGTCGACAAGCTGCCCGAACCGGTCGCGTTGCCGGAAGACTGCCGCGAAGGCGATTATCTGCTGTTCCATGGCATGGGCGCTTATTCGAACGCATCCGCAACGGATTTCAACGGCTACGGCGGCCATGACTGGGTCGCCGTGGACCGCCTGCTTCCACCCGCCGGGTCAGGCCCGAGCGAAATCGATGCAGTTTGATATCCTGATCGTCGGCGCGGGAATGTCCGCAGGGCCTGTGATCGAGCACTTCGCAACAGTGGCTCCGGAGACCCGGATTGCGATCCTCGACCGGGGGGTCCGGGGAAACTTGCGCGAAAAGCGCAGCATCAGGTTCGCCCGCGAGGGAAAACACCGCGAGGAGGACCAGTGGTGGACCTGCGGACTTCCCGGAGGCGCGGCAAATCTGTGGTACGGGCAACTGTCGCGGTTCCAGGGGCCGGACTTCCTTGAACTGCCGGAAGACCGGAACGGGCCGATCGAATTCTGGCCAATCGGTCAGCCGGAACTGACGCCCTATTACGATAGCATCGAGCGGCGGCTGCGGCCTTATTGTGCCGATCATCTGCTGAGAGGCCGCAACGCGCCGGCTGACGCGGGCCTTGTAACGCCGCGCAACAGGGTGTCCACGTTCGAAAAGATGACGTTCGACCTTCTGCGGACCCAGGGTTGGGACCCTTATTGCGGCGCCACCTGTCTCGGTGGACACGGCTGGTCTTCCGCCCCCGTGGACCCGGTGACCTTGCATGGCCGTGATCCGGCCTCTGCGAACAGTCACATGAAAAACTGGGTTTTCCGCACGGCAGCGACGGTACGTGCGATGGACAATGTCTCGTATTTCGAAGACCGGAGTGTTGAGAAAATCATTCCGGCGTCCGGTGGTTATCGCCTTGAATGCATCAACAGGTCCGGCTGCAGGTCGGACTTTTTTTCTAACCGGATTGTCCTGGCCAGCGGGGTCACCTCGACGGTTCCGCTGCTCGCCACAATCCCGGATATCGACAGGACACTGCTGGGCCGCAAGTTCACGCTGACAAACGAGCTCACCGCCTACATCGACACGGACATTCCCAGAGACAGCGTTCCCGACCAGCAGATCGGGCGCTTTGCCAATGTATCCTCAAGGCGGCTTTATGCACCCAGCGACTTTCACCCGCATTTGGGCGGCAAGATATCCCTCTACGATGCACGCAGCTTCGAAGGCGATGCGCGCCATGCGGAAAAACTCCGCCGGTTGCGCCGGCTGGACAGCTCGATTGGAACGCTCTCACCAGACAGGGTCACCTTGAAAGTGAGCTTCAAGGGAACGTCGGAGCCGAGCGAGAACAAGGTCATCGAGACGGACCCGGCAGGCAGGCCGGTCCTGCACTACAAACCGACCGGTCAGGACGAGGCGCTGATTGAATACGTCGAGCGGCAGGTGCGCGGGCTGGCGGAAAATCTTCCGGGGGCAAGGTTGCTGGGACTGTCCGACAATGTCCGCGGCGCGGACGTCAGCTCCGCGCATCTCCATGGTGGCGCGGTCCTTGGAACCGATCCCCGAACCAGTCTCCTGACGCGGGACTGCGAAGTCCGGGCCGCTCCGGGGGTGTTCGTCGTCGACGCGAGCTTCATGCCCGGATCGGGAGGAACAAATTCCTCCCACACCATTCTGGCCAATTCCCTCCGTGTGGCGACTGTCGTTGCCAGCCGGATGGCAAATGAAAAGACATCTGCCGACGCGCAAGGCGGCACACCGCGCCGGTGAACTATATCCACCTGATGGCGTCGGCATGAGTTTCCGCGTGAACAGACAGGGATCCTTATTGCGCGGAACTGCCCGAGGCGCGCCGCGCATCCACCTGCTTGAGCACAGGCGACGGGTTTGGCGCCTGACGGGCCTCCTCGATCAGCCGGTCACTGGTGGTTTCGATCGCCGTGACCATGCGCGCGTGAAAGATGTCCGTGGCCAGTCCCGGCGGAATCGGCGGCAGAATCTCGACAATCACGGTTCCCGGATAAACGTTCCAGGAAGCCCGCGGCCAGTAAAGGCCGGAATTGTGGGCGATGGGGGCCACGGGACAATTCAGGTCCCGGTAAAGATGGGCTACGCCGAATTTATACTTCGGCTCGGCCCCGGCGGGCCTGCGCGTGCCTTCCGGAAAGATCAGGATCTGGCGCTTTTCGGAGATGGCTTGCTTGGCCGACGCAACCATCGCGGCCAGCGCTTTCGTCCGCTTGCCCCGGTTGACCGGGATCTGCCTGAATTTGGCCGTGTACCATCCGAAGATCGGAATCCAGCGCAATTCGCGCTTCAGGATGAAGGTCGGGCTCGAAAAAAGCGGGATCAGCGCCACCGTCTCCCAGGCGGACTGGTGCTTCATCGCGGCCATGAAACCGCCATCGGGCAGGTTTTCCCGACCGCGAACCTCCATCCGGATACCGGCAACGACCCGCATCAGCAACAGCAGCACCTTCGCCCAGGCAGGCATCACCCACCAGCTCCAGCTCCGCGGCAGCAGCAGCATCGGGGAAAACAGGATCATCACGACCAGATTGAGCAAATAGAACAGGACCTGAAACAGGGTAGATCGCAATAAGGTCATGGCACCGTGAACGCTGATCAGGAAAATTGCCACCGCGCGGTCGTGGTCTGAACGCGTCAGCGCACACCCTTCACGGTAATTCGAAGTCGGGCGAGGATATACTTCACATATTCACGCATGAGAAGCCGGATTGTGGCCGGCTCCATGTACCAGGTGTCCAGTTTGAGTTCCTTGGAGAAAACCGGGTAGGCAATAAGGTCGACGGACGGCAGCGCTCCGGACAGTTCCGCGCGCGCCCTGGGCAGGTGATAGGCGCTGGTGACCAGCAGCAGCGAGGAGAAGCCGTTCTTTCTGGCCCAGCTCGCCGTTTCAGTGGCATTCTCGGCCGTGTTCAGGGCAACCCGGTCCAGATCGACGCTGTTTTTTTTGAGCGGCATCGACGATGCGGTGACCTTGGCCAGTTGCTCGCGTGTCGTGCCCGGATGAACACCGGAAATCAGCAGCCTGTTCGCGCGGCCTTCTTCCAGAAGCCGGACCGCCTCGCTGACACGCGCGTGACCACCGGTCAGCACGACGATGGCGTCCGCGTTCGAGGCTGTTGGCACCGTTGCGGTCGCAATCTTGTGCGCAAACAGGGCGAACTGGCCGAACGTGCCCGCAATCAGGGCCGTGACGACGGCGACAAGGACGACTCGCAGGCCGAATCGCTTCCTGCGAACCGGCACGGGGCGGCCCGCGACCCGTTCCGTGGTGTCCGAAGCGTCGTCCTTCAAAGCCTGATCTATGACAGTGTCCGCGTGCGTCATGGTGAAACTATGATAAGTGATTCGGCCATTTTCGCGGCAATCTGTCAGAAAAATCAATCCACTTTCGCCAGATGGGCCTTGACCGCCAGGCCGGAAGTGAGAGCCGTGAGGATGGCAACCAGGAAGACGACGCCGAAAACACCGAGATATCCCGGCAGACTGACCGACACGCTGCCGAACAGGGCGGACAGCTGATCGGACCCGGCCTGACCCGACCCCTGGCGGGTCAGCATGTCGAGAACCACGAAAGACAGGATCGCCGCCACGCCGCCCGAGACCCCTCCCTTCAGGCCGAGCACCAGAAAATGCCTCTGGAATTCCCGTGCGATGAAACTGTCTTCAGCGCCGACGAAATGCAGCACCGAGACAACGTCCTTGTTGCCGGCCATCGCCGATTGCGTGGCAAACACGACGCTCAGGACCATGGACGCCATCACCAGAATCATGATGGCGAAACCTCCGACCACCACCGCCCCCGCCATGGCCGACAGCCGCGATGTCCAGACGGAATGGTCGTCGACACTGGCGCCGGTCACGGTGTCCGACACCACCGCGCTGAGCTGATCGAGGTTCAAAAGCGCCGGGTCGCCGACGGTGATCTGGATAAGCCGGGGCACCGGCAGGCCTTCCAGCTGCAACCCTTCGCCCAGCCAGGGCTCCAGCAGGGCCTTGGTCTCCGCATCCGACAGCGCCCGGACCGAGTCGATCCCCGGGAATTCCTGGGCCAGCGCAACCGCCTTGTCGATCTCGCGCAGCATGTTCACGCCCTCGGTCGGGCGGATCTGGATCGTGATCTCGCGGACCAGATCGTTCTGCCAGGCATCGGCAGCATCCCAGACCACCGACACCGCCCCGACAGTCAGACAGGCCAGAAAGCTCATGATGGCGACGACCAGGGTCAGTGCCCGGCCGGCCACCGACTGCGGCGGCACGATCGCCGCGACCGGCCGCAGCTTGGCGTCGTCGCCCTGGTCTTCGCTGTTCGGCTTCGGCGCCGCCTTTTTGGCGGGGCGCCCCGGGCCCTTGGCCTGCCTCGGGCCCTTGGACCGTCCAGACCGCCGCGGCGGACTGACCTTGGCGGTCGAACCCTTGTTCTTTTCGGTGTCGTCGGACTGGGCCATTGTGCCGCCTAGTTGCGCTGAAGAGGGTGGGGTCGCCCGTCACGGCTTTTCGCACAGGCCTGACGATCGCCGAACGGAGCGGTGCGCAGGAGGCCCGGACGGGACGCCCCCGTCGGCCGGTTGCCGCGGTAAACTGGCACGCTGTTCGTCCGTACCCCGGTCAAATCCGGTCTCCCCCTGGATCCTACTCGAATATTGAAATGCGCCCGTCGGCAAGAACCATGCGACGTGCGTCCACCTGTTCCAGCAGCGCGATGTCATGGGTCGCGATGACGACGGAGGTGCCGAGTTTGTTCAATTCGATGAACAAGCGCAACAGCCGCCGGGCGAGGGGCGGATCGACATTGCCCGTCGGCTCGTCCGCCAGCAGCACTTCCGGACGGGTGATCAGCGCCCGCGCGATCGCCGCGCGTTGTTTCTCGCCACCTGAAAGCACGGGTGGCAGCACATGCATGCGTTCACCGAGCCCGACCCATTTCAGAAGATCGATCACGTCGGACCTGTATTCCGCTTCCTCCTTGCCGACCACCCGCAGCGGCAGGGCGACGTTTTCATAGGTGGTCAGGTGATCCAGCAGTCTGAAATCCTGAAACACCACGCCGATCTTGCGTCTGAGCCTCGGCAGCTCCTGCTTGTCGATCACGCTCAGATCGCGATTGAACACCTTGATGAGACCGCGCGTCGGCCGGAGCGACATGAACAGGAGCCTGATCAGGCTTGTCTTGCCCGCGCCCGATGGTCCGGTCAGGAACTGGAACGATTGCGGCTCGATGGCGAAGGACAGGTCCCGAAGGATTTCAGGGCCCATACCGTATCTCAATCCGACATTTTCAAAGCGGATCACGAACATACTCCTGTAGCGGCGCCTGGGTACAACGGCCCGCAATTGGCCAAGAATTGGCAATAGCCCCGCGTTTCAGCGACAGGCCGCGATCCGGGGGCCAGCCGTCTTGCCCGCCTGTCCGTGTACCTTGTCATCCCTGGTTGCGCCATTACAAACAACTTACTGAGGAAGGCCCTGTTCGGCTATCGCTCTATAGCCAGCCTGTTAACGTTGCATTAATCATATAAAGGTCCATTAGAGACCTGAAAGCCCGACATCGTATTTGGTGGCCTTTGTCCAATATTTCATGCCGGATTTCGCCCCGTCGGTTCCAGAACGAGCCGTTTGAGCATGCCATGACGAAAGGTCTTCGCGCATGAAGATCAAATGTCCGGACTGCAGTACGTCCTATGAAATCAAGGCAGAGGCACTTGGCCCGGAAGGCCGCAGTGTCAAATGCGCCAAATGCGGCAACCGCTGGTTCGTCTCGCCGAATGACGAAGAAGAGGCTGACGTCGCCTTCGGTTCTGTGGACGAGAGCGCCGGAAATGCCGGCAGCGCCGCCGCTGCCACCCCCGCCGCCGGACCCACCGAGGCGGAAGCGGAGGACGAGGACGAGGCCGGCTGGGCTGCGGATGCCGAAGACGACAGCACCGAAACCGCCCCAGTTGACGGCGAAGACGACGACGCGGGCGATGAAGACGGATTGACGCCCGACACGGCCGCTGCCGCGACCCCGGACCCGGCTCCAGCCCCAGCCCCAGCCCCAGCCCCAGCGCCAGCGCCGGCCAGCACCGACGAGTCGAAGTTTGCCGAGGATCTCCGGGACGAAGAGGAAGAGGACGGCAATTCGACCGATATCGAGTCCCTTGCGAAACGTCCGAAGATCATCGTCAATCCGAACAAGTTTCGCAGAAACCATATCGGTGCCCTGCTGCGCTGGCTGTTCCGGCGCAATTTCCGGCGGCTTGGAGGCGTGATGCTCTTCGGCGGCGTTCTGGCCGTCTGTGCCGTGCTCGTCCTGATGCGCGACAATATCGTGAAACAGTCTCCGGACCTGGCCAGCCTGTTTCAGCTGATCGGCCTGGAGGTCAACCTTCGCGGGCTCGAATTCCGCAATTTGCGGGTCTTCAATGAAGTTGAGGACGGCAAGCGGGTTCTCGTTGTCGAAGGATCGATCCGCAATCTGCTCGAAGAAAGCAACACCGTCCCCGCGGTCCGCCTGTCCATCCGCAGCGCCGATCAGCAGGAAGTTTACGCCTGGACGGTGGAACCGAGAACAAAATCGCTGAATGCACTGGACGAGACCCGGTTCAGGACGATATTAGCCGACCCTCCCAGCAGCGCCACCGATATCCAGGTTCGGTTTGTCGAGCGCGGCAAACGCCAGATAGTTCTCGAGTGATCATGACCGCACATATTCGTACATTGTTCGATGAAGACGCTATTTCCCTGCGCGTCGGCGCGCTTGCGGAGGAAATCGCGGAAGGAAAACCGCATGACCTTCTGGTGGTCGCGGTGCTGAAGGGAAGTTTCATCTTCGCCGCCGACCTGGTGCGCGCCATGCACCGCGCGGGCCTGCAGCCGGAAATGGAGTTCATGCACCTGTCTTCATACGGTGCAGGGACCGAAGGCTCCGACACCATCCGGATATTGCGCGATGTCGAAAGTGACGTTAACGACCGCGATATCATTTTGGTGGATGATATCCTTGAATCGGGCCGCACGCTGACCTTTGCGAGAGAGAGGCTGAAAAACCGGGGCGCCCGTTCGGTCAAGGTCGCAACCTTGCTGGACAAACCGGAGCGCCGCAAAGCTGCCATATCTGCCGACTATGTCGGGTTTGCCTGTCCTGATAAGTTTGTCGTCGGATATGGGATGGATATGGGCCACGCTTGGCGGCAGTTGCCCTATATTGGATACGTTGTTGCACCGGAGGAGGGTGCAACGGACGGCACAACAGGAGAGTGAGCATGGCTCGCATTCTTCTTACCGAAGACGATGAAGCTGTCCGCAGTTTCGTTAAGCGCGCACTTGAACTGGACGGACATTCCGTTGATGCGTCGGAAGACGGCGGTGAAGCTGTGGAAAAGCTGGGCCGGGAAAAAGGCGCTTACGATCTGCTTCTCTCCGACATCAAGATGCCGGTCATGGACGGAATAGCCCTGGCCCTGCACGCCGCGCGCGACTATCCGAAGCTCCCGATCCTGCTGATGACCGGTTTCGCCGACCAGCGCGAACGTGCCAATGGCCTTGACGCCCTGGTGCATGACGTGATCACCAAACCGTTTTCCCTTGCCGACATCCGCAAGGCGGTGCGTGACGCCATCAATGGCGAACTGCCGCAGGCCACCACCCGTCGCTACGCCTGAAGACGGCGCCGATCCCGCGAAATTCTCCGGTTGGACAACGGCGCGGCAGTTCCCTTGCTCGCCCGATTCCAATCCGATAATGCCAACCCGGTTTCTGGCCCGGTTCTGACCCAAGACCGGTCAGACTCCGGACCAGGCCCGTGCCTCGCCGTCAATACCGCTTCAGCAACCTTTCCAGGTAATCCAGTTCCAGCTTCGGCCGGGACGGATCGGAGAAGCGACGGCGCAATTCCTCAAGGATCCGGCGCGCCCGTTGCACGTCGATTTCATCGGGAATGCGCACACGGTTGTTGAAATCGGGACCTTCCGCCCGGCGCGGCCGCCCCAGCGGGTCCTCGTCCTGCGGAGACAGACCGCCCGGTGACCCCGGACCTTCTCCCTGGCCCATCATCTGTTCGGTCATGCCTTGCGCGCCGCGCCGAAGGGCATCGAGAGCGTCGCCCTGCTGACCGAGCGCCTGCTGACCCTGGGCGCCATCCAGGGACTGCTCCGCCTGGCCCATGGACTCACCGGCTTCGCCAAGCGCTTCGTTCTGGCCCATGCCGTTCTGATTGAGCTGCTCCATGAGCTGCTGCAGCTGCTGAGCCAGATCGCCCTGTCCCTGCTGAAGCTGCTCAAGCATCTGCTGCAACTGTTCCTGGGTAAGCTGCTGGCCCTGTCCCTGTTGTTGCTGTCCCTGCTGTTGCTGCCCCTGGCGCTGCTGCTGCTGGTCCTGATTGAACTTGTGCGTCTCGTCCATCAGTTGCTGCTGCTGCTGGATCATTTCCCCGAGCTGGTTGAGCATTTCCATCATTTCGCTGCTCATGCTGTTGGGCATCATTTGCGGCCGCCCCGCCTGCAGGTTCTCCAGCATCTGCTGCATCTGCGCGAGCAGTTCGCGCGCGGCGTCCCGCGATCCCGTGCGGGCCAGCTCCTCGATCCGGTCGAGCATCTCGCTCAGGTCCTGCTGATCGAGGGTCTGCTGGTTGCCGTCAAACGGCTGCATCGCCTGCGGGTTCTGCCGCATCTGCTCGGCCAGCGCCTGCATGTACTCGTTCAAGGCCTCCCGAAGCTGCTGCGTCAGCTTGGCGATCTCTTCCTCGCTGACGCCTTCCTCCAGCGCCTTGCGCAGCGCCTCCTGAGCCTCGCGCAACTTGCGCTCGGCGGCCGACAGGTCGCCATCCTCGATCGACAGGGCAAGATCCCACAACAGCGGCAGCAGCTCCCTGAGCTCCTCGTCCGTTGTCGCGGCAACAAGCTGTCCATAGGCAAACCGCATGCCCAGGTAATTGCGTGCCTTGAAGTCGAAGGCCTGCGGCGCCAGCATGAGGGCATCGAAAGCGGTGATGATTTCCACCTGGTTCTGGGCATCGAGGGCCAGGTTCCGGCGCTGCTCGACGACCGCCCGCGCCAGCGGCTTGCCGAACCGGCGCTGCGGCAGGGCGATCCGGTAGGCGGGCGACACGCCTTCCTGACCGGCCTGATCGCGCGCGCTCAAAATGAGGTCGACCTCCGATCCCGCCCAGGGATGAGACGTCAGGTCGCGGATCGTTTCAGCCGTTTTGGCCGTTCCCGCCCGGGGCGGGAGCGACAACGGAAACTGCGGTGCGTCCACCAGTGGCCTGGGAACCCGGTCGCCGTCATCGGGATCGGGCAACGGAGCGACGCGGGCTTCGGCCGCGACCACGCCGTAATCGTCCTTGACCAGGTAGGAGAATTTCAGGGCACCGCTAAGCTGTGGCTCCGGATCGTCGGTCAGACGGATCTCCGGTGAATCGTCCGGTCGGACCGCGAAGACGTAACTGTGCAGCCGCTCACCGCCCATCAGAAGCTCGACCACTCCGGCGGTCTCCAGCTCGAGGCGCCGCTCGACCGGCAGCAGGTGCGCCAGCTCCTCGTCGGGGTTTTCGGTCAGAACATCCGGTTCGATCACCTGCGGCTCGTCATCGTCCACCGTGGCGAAGGTCATGGCAAGTTCGCGGGCACCCTGGCTTCTGACGACCAGAACAGACCCCTCCGGAACGGAGACCGGCGCACCGGGCTCGCGCAACCGGGCGCTTTCCCCGCTCAGATAGATCGGCGGTTCGTTGGTATAAAGCGGCGGCGTCACCCAGGCGTCCAGCCGGCTGGGGGGGTCCACAGTCTTGAACGGGTTCTGGAAGGCGGAGGCCAGACGTCCGGCATGATCGCCGCTGGCGGTCGAAAATCCGATGACAAGCAGACAGGCGGCGAGAACACGCAGCGCCCAGGGGTCCTTCCGGTAGGCCTGTGGGTCGGGTGCTCCGGAGCGGACCGCCGCAATGGCCGCCGCTGTCCGGCGCTGATGCAGCGCCCAGATGGCCTGGCTTTCCGAATTGTCGGTTCCGATCGACAGCTCGTCCTCGAGCGCGGTCAGCGGACGGTGCGAAAGGTCCGAGGCCTGCTCGACCCGGCCAAGAGCCTCTTCGCGCGTGGGCCAGGACAGGTGCCGCAGATCCTTCCCGGCATAGAACGCGGCGCCGGCAAAGGCGACAACGCCCAGCGGGCCGGCCCAGACCGGCAGAACCAGCCACAGGCCGAGCCAGGACAGGCCGACAAAAGCGCCAATGACAACGAGAACGGGGAGCGCGGCACGCCAGAGGCGTTCCACAAACAAGGCCCAGCGGCTGTGCCGGACGATACGGTCGAGGCGGGATCTGACAAAGGCCCGCCATCCGGCAGCCTCGGGCAGCGTCGGCCGGGCGGGATCTCGATTGCTGTCAGTCGGGCTCAATGGCGCCTCCGGTTCCTGTCACCCGGATCTGAAGTTTGTCCCGATTCCCGGCATGCCTTGAACGGACTTCAGGCCCGAAGGGTGACTGGCAAGTTGGTATTGTCGGCGTGGATCACGATCCCGGAATGCATTCCGGCGGCCGCAGCCGAACGAACTCCATATCAAGATCTCCACACCAGCCCCGCAAACCGGCAGTCAATCCGGATATGTCGACCCGGATAAATCAGCCTGCGGAACCTGCCCACCCCCAATAAAGTGAGGCAAAGGAAGCCGTCCGGCAACCTGTCGGAACAACTAATTGCCGGAAGATTGTGTCACGAACCGTTGAACCAGTCCGGAATACGGTCCAGGGCGATCAGGTCCTCGTAGCTCGGCCGTGGCCGAACCACCGCGAATTGATCAGCGTTTACCAGCACTTCCGGGACCAGAAGACGCGAATTATAGGTACTGGACTGAACCGCGCCGTATGCGCCCGCGGAATAGACCGCCAGCAACTCGCCCGCAACGACCCTGGGCATATCCCTGTTCTGGGCCAGATAATCGCCGGTTTCGCAGACCGGCCCGACAATGTCCGCTTTGATTCGCTCCGTGCCATCCACCGTTTCACGGACCGGACGGACCTCGTGATAGGCCTCATAGAGTGTTGGCCGGATCAGGTCGTTCATGCCACCATCGACGATCACGAAAGTCTTGTCCGCGCCTTCCTTCATGTAGATGACTTCAGTCACGAGGATCCCCGCGTTGCCGGCGATCATGCGGCCCGGCTCGAACATCACCTTGCAGTCGAGTTCGCGCACGTGCTTCTTGACGACTTGGGCATAGGCATACGGATGCGGTGGCGGATTGTTGTCCGTGACATAGGGAATGCCGAGCCCGCCGCCGAGATCGACGTGATCGATCCTGTGGCCCTGAGAACGCAGGTCCGAGATCAGGTCGCCCAGGCGGGCAAAGGCATTGTCGAAGGGTTCCAGCTCGGTGATCTGCGAGCCGATATGCATGTCGATTCCGGAAACCTCGATACCGGGCAGCGCGGCGGCTTCGGCATAGACTTCCCGGGCCCTCTGCCACGGAATGCCGAACTTGTTCTCCGCCTTTCCGGTGGCAATCTTGGCATGGGTCCTGGCATCCACATCCGGATTGATGCGCATGGACACCCGCGCGGTTCGGCCCATCGCGGAGGCGACCCGCGACAATTGCCGGAGTTCGGGCTCGGACTCCACGTTGAAGCACAGGATGTCCTCTTCCAGCGCAAGTGTCTGTTCGGCTTCGGTCTTGCCGACGCCGGAAAAGACGATCCTGTCGGCCGGAACGCCGGCGGCCCGCGCCCGGCGCAGCTCGCCCTCGGATACCACATCCATGCCCGCGCCCAGCTGAGCCAGTGTCTTCAGCACCGCCTGATTCGAATTCGCCTTCATGGCGTAGCAGACCAGGGACGGGATATCGTCGAACGCGGACGAAAACACCTGGTAGTGGCGGGACAGCGTGGCGGTCGAATAGCAGTAGAACGGCGTACCGACCTCCTGCGCGATCCGCGCGATTGCGACATCCTCGGCGTATAGTTCGCCGTTCTTGTAATCAAAATGGTGCAAGGAATGCCTCGTGCGGCTGGACCGCCAGATGCCACGCTGCGGGCACGGCATCAGGAAGGTCGATCGTGTTCAAACTGTCGGGCACCGTGTCCGTTTTCCGCCGAACGCGGGAGCTCCAGGGTCAATCATCACTTGCCTGACGGGCGACCCGGTCGCCCGCTGCGCCGGTCTCTTACCGGATCAGGAAATCGAGCGGAAAGGACCGGTCGTTTTCCGGCGGGACCGCGGGCGCAGGCGCTGCCACGGCCGGATCCAGGGCTTCGCCTGCCTCGGGCACCGGCGCCCCCGGGTCGTCCAGGCTGCCCTTTCGGCCGCACCCGGTCAGGATCAGGCCCAGGCAAAGGCCGAGCAAAGCCAGGAGTTTGAGCCGGGTTGTCATCGCCATTGTGCCCCTTTGTACCGGTTGATCCGCTCCCGCGCGGACCCGGACCGTGTCTTGACGCCATGCGCCGGTTCCTGTCCTCGCATGACACGGCGCATTCGGCAAGACCCTCAGCCCCGCGCCAGATCCTTGAGCCAGCGCCGCGCCTGCTTGCGCACGTTGACCGGCGAGGTGCCGCCGTAGCTGACGCGGCTGCGCACCGACTTGTCGACGGACAGGACCGAATAGATCTCCGCCGTGATTTTCGGTTCCACCGCCTGCATGTCCTCCAGCGGCACCTTGTGCAGCTCGACATTGGTTTCAACCGCAAGCGCAACGATCCTGCCGGTGACATGATGGGCGTCCCGGAACGGTAGGCCGAGCACGCGAACCAGCCAGTCGGCCAGGTCCGTTGCGGTCGAATACCCCGACCCGGCAGCCTTTTTCATGGTTTTCACCGCAGGCTCCAGATCCCGCATCATGCCGGTCATCGCCGCAAGCGCCAGGGAAATGCTGGCCAGGCCGTCAAAGGCCTGTTCCTTGTCTTCCTGCATGTCCTTGGAATAGGCCAGCGGCAATCCCTTCATCATCACCAGCAGCGCCTGAAGCGATCCGTAGATGCGGCCCGACTTGGCCCGCACCAGTTCGGCCGCGTCCGGGTTTTTCTTCTGCGGCATGATCGACGACCCGGTCGAGAACTTGTCGGACAGTTTGACGAAGCCGAATTGCGCCGAACACCAGATCACGATTTCCTCGGCCAGACGGGACAGGTGCATCGCCGTCAGCGACGCCGCGGCCAGCGCCTCGATCACGAAATCCCGGTCCGACACGGCGTCCAGGGAGTTCGCGCAGGGGCGGTCGAAGCCAAGCGCCTCGGCCGTCATCGCACGGTCGATCGGAAAGGACGTGCCGGCCAGCGCCGCCGCGCCGAGCGGGCATTCGTTCATGCGCGCGCGGGCATCGCGCATCCGGCTGCGGTCGCGGCCGAACATTTCCACATAAGCCAGCAGATGATGGCCGAAGGTGACCGGCTGCGCCGACTGCAGATGCGTGAAACCGGGCATGACGACGGCGGCGTGCGTTTCCGCCTTTTCGGCCAGAACCTGCATCAACTCGCTCAGCTGAGCTTCGAGCGTGTCGAGCGTGTCCCGAACCCAGAGGCGGAAATCGGTTGCCACCTGGTCGTTGCGGGAGCGCCCCGTGTGAAGCCGGCCCGCGGCCGGGCCGATCAACTCGGCCAGGCGGGCCTCCACATTCATGTGAATGTCTTCCAGAGCCCGGGAGAAGGTGAATGTCCCGTTTTCAATTTCTGACAGGATTGTGTCTAGACCTTGAACGATCTTGTCGGCATCGTCCCGCGTCACGATGTCTTTTTCAGCGAGCATGCGCACATGGGCTTTCGAGCCGTCGATGTCTTGCCTATAAAGCTTCCGGTCGTAGTCGATGGAGGCGTTGATCTCCTCCATGATGGCGTCCGGTCCCTCGGCGAACCGGCCTCCCCACATGCGATTGCTCATGTCCTGTCCTTTAGAAGGCGCCCCGTCGGGGTGTGAACGAATGACCAAGCCTACCGAACCCGCAAAAGCCTCGAGACGCGGCATCATCGCCGCCGGGCTCGCTGGTGCAGTGGCCGCCGTAGCGGCTCTATACGTGATCGTTGGTCCGAATGGCAATATCGCCGGCACGCAAAGCTGTACGGCCGCACTGGCGGCTGCCGGTGCCGTCAAGCCCCATGCCACCGGCGAGGTGGCCGCATTCCTGCCCGCGAGCCAGCCGCTGGATCTGCGCAGCCTTGCGTTTCTGGGAGACGACGGCGCACCGGTAACGCTGGCCGATTTCGCCGACAGAACGGTGCTTCTCAATCTCTGGGCAACCTGGTGCGCGCCCTGCCGGAAGGAAATGCCGGCACTGGATCAGCTCCAGGCCGATCTCGGAAACGATGAATTCGAGGTGGTTGCGGTCAACCTCGACCGGGGAGGGCCGGACAAGCCCAAAGCTTTCCTGGACGAAATCGGCGTCGGAAATCTCGCCTTCTACCAGGACAGTTCGAACCGGCTTTTGAAGGATCTCAGGAAGGTCGCCCGCGCCACCGGGCTGCCGACAACGATCCTGGTCGGACCGGAGGGCTGCGAAGTCGGCACCATGTACGGCCCCGCCGAATGGGCCTCCGGCGAGGCAAAGGCGCTTATCGAGAGCGCCATGAAGGCTGCTGGAACGTGAGACACCCTGCGTTCCGGTGACCGCGCCGGCAGCCCCAACTGTTTAGCCCGAACTTTTTGGGAGCGGACGGCTTGCGGGGCGACAGGATTTGTGGCGCAGAACGACTTACGGACCTTCAATCGATGCCGATTGAAAGTCCGCTCTCGTGACCACCCCTGAAGCTCCCTGAAACCGGACCCACAAACCCGTGTGTCCGGCGGTCGGTTAATCAGACCGTGATGTCGACCGCGTTTCCAAGACCCGGGATCTGGCGCTGCTCGCGGCGGTCCTGTTCCTGGGTCGCCTGGGCCTCGTCAAGCCTTTCGGCCACCTGGCGTTCCTGATCGTTCTGGTCCTTGACCGCATTCGCAGACAGCTCGTTTCGAACGCTGGCCGCGCTGTAGGCGGCCGAGGAAGAAGTGCTGTCGGATACACTCGCCATAATCAGATACTCCTTGGCGTACTGTTGAAACCGGTTTCTAGACCAGAATGTCGACCTGACTTCCGAGACCGTTTTCCGGGTTGCGCGTCTCCGCGCGGTTTTCCAGTTGTTCAGCCTGACGGCTCAGGAACTCCGCGCGGCTGCTGCTGAAATCCGCCTGGCGCTGCACGGTTTGCGCAACCACCTCGGACTGACCGGCATTGATCGCCTTTGCCTTTTGCGCGACCTGGTCCGGTTGCGCGGAGGCGAAAGACGGTTGAAATGCTGCATATGATCCCTGTATTGCGTCAGGCATCGGGGTTCCAATCTCTGGATACGATCTTGCTGACACATATTGACAGATACAGGCAGGTTCAAAGGTAAACACCAGGAATTACCCGGCAGGTTCCTTACCGGTGTGTCCATGCACTTCCGAAGATTTACTTAAAATTTTATGAGAAACCCGGCAAGATACTGAAATCAGTGACAGTCGCCGGCATCCACACCTTGGAGCGACGCAGGGGAAAGCCCGTGAAGCATCCCGCGAATCCGGTCGAATTCACGCGCGGCGCGAGGCGATTCAGACCATCGTGTTAAGAATTCGGGACGGAAAGTCGGGAAAGGCGTTCAGGCAGTCACGTCGACCTGGGCACCGAGACCGGCCCCGGGAGCGGCCTGGGCCGACTGCAGGTTTTCAGCACCCTGCTGCAGCAGCGCCACCAGGTTGGCATCCTGCTGCGCGGACATTTTCAGCATTTTTGACTGCAGCGCCTGGGCCGTCTCGGCCTGGCTCTGCGCAACGAACGTGTTGGCGATGCCGACGCTGTCCATCAGAAACTCCCTAGTTGCGAATCATCCTAGTGCCCGGCTGTTAAAAGTGCGTAAACGCCTTCAGCCGGGTCACGGGCCCGGGCGCCGGCGCAGAGCCGTCCGGCGAAGCTTTCCGGACGGGGTGCGCGGCAGCTCCTTGAGGACCTTGTAGTCTTTCGGACGCTTGTATTCCGCCAGATTGGCGGCGGCATGCGCGGCCAGCCGGTCGGCATCGAACGCAGTTGGATCCACCGGCACGACAAAAGCCGTGATCAGGCTGACACCGTCGCGGGCGGAAACCGCGGTCACCGCGACCTCCTGAACCTGCGGATCGCCCGCCAGCACCCGTTCCACCTCTTCCGGCGCAACCCGGTAGCCGAAGGCGTTCATCAGATCGTCCGCACGGCCCTCGTACCAGTAGTAGCCGTCATCGTCCCGCCGGGCGCGGTCGCCTGTCAGGAACCAGTCGCCGCGAAAGGCGGCGTTGGTCTCCTGCGGTCTGTTCCAGTAGCCCAGCATCAGCCCGGGCTCGTCCCGATGAACGGCAAGAAGTCCGGCCTCATCCGTGGCAGCGAACCCGGCCTCGTCACCGGTCTCGCGCAGGATCGCAACCTTGCGGCCCGCTTGCGGCCTGCCTGGTGATCCGGGCCTCACCGGCGTGTCCGGGCCGCTGGACAGATAGGTCGAGATTTCGCTCATGCCGAGAGCCTCGTAAAGCTCCCGGCCGCTGCGGTTTTTCCAATCCTCATGAAGACCTGCGGACAGGGCCTCGCCGGCGGTCAGGCCATGGCGCAGATCGGGAAACGACTGCGCGCTCACCATACCGTATTTCAGGATCCGGCGGTAAAGGCTCGGCACGGCGGCAAAAAGCGTCGCCCGGCTGACCGTGATCACGTCCGGCCACAGCTCCGGATCGCGCGGGCCGTCATAGACGATGCTGGTCGCCCCGTTCGCCCACGGGTCCATCAGGCCGACGCCCAGCGTGTAGGTCCAGTTGAAGGCACCCGCATGCAGCAGCCTGTCCCGCGCCCGCATCCCGTACCAGCCCTGGTACATGGGCCTGCGTGCCGCAGCCGCCCGGTGCGCGTGAAGAACACCCTTGGGTGTTCCGCTGGTGCCTGATGTGTAGATCAGAAAGGCGGGGTCTTCAGCGTCCGTGTCTGCAAAGGAAGCGGGTGTGGCCTGTTTCAGGCCGCTGATATCCGCCGGACCCAGAAGCCGGGCCCCGGCCGTCTCCGGAACGCCCGTCTTGCCGTCATGCAGCACCAGCCGGGCACCGCTGTCGGCAAGAATCGAGGATGTTTCCGTGGATGTCAGCTGCGGCGACGTTGGCACCGGCACATAGCCGCCGGCGATGGCGCCGAAGAACAGCAGCGGAAAATCGCTGGAATGGCCGATCCGCAACAGAACACGGTCGCCCCGGCTGAGCCCGGTGGCGGACAGTCCTGCGGTAACCGAAAGCACCGCGTCGGTGAGCGCACCGTAGTGCCATTGTTCCAGAACGGTGCCGCCCGCGCCGATCACTTCCAGAGCTGTCTTCTCGGGATCCGGCGCGGCAGCGGTCAGGCAGTAACGGGCAAGGTTCATCAAATTCGGATCTTAGCGGGTCGGAACCGGTTCCTCGCCGCGGTAATCGTAGAAGCCGCGCTGGGTCTTGCGGCCGAGCCAGCCGGCCTCGACATATTTCACCAGCAGCGGACACGGACGGTATTTTGTATCCGCCAGGCCTTCATAGAGCACCTGCATGATCGACAGGCAGGTGTCCAGGCCGATGAAATCGGCCAGCTGCAGCGGGCCCATCGGGTGGTTCGCGCCGAGCCGCATGGCCTTGTCGATCGATTCCACGGACCCGACACCTTCGTAAAGCACGTAGATCGCCTCGTTGATCATCGGCAGCAGGATCCGGTTGACCATGAAGGCCGGGAAATCCTCGGCCACCGCGACCTGCTTGCCCAGCCTGACGCAGAAGGCCTTGGACGCCTCGAAGGTCTCGTCTTCCGTGGCAATGCCGCGCACCAGCTCGATCAGCTCCATCAGCGGCACCGGATTCATGAAGTGAATGCCGATGAAACGCTCCGGACGGTCCGTCGTCGCCGCCAGACGCGTGATGGAAATGGAGGACGTGTTTGTTGCCAGGATGGCTTCCGGCTTCAGGATCGGACACACCTGGGCAAAGATCTTGCGCTTGACCTGCTCGTTTTCGACGGCCGATTCAATCACCAGATCTGCGTCACGCAGAAGGTCGAGATCCCCGGCCGGCGTGATCCGGTCACGGGCGGCGGCGCGCTCTTCTTCGGTAATCAGGGATTTCTGGACCTGACGGGCCATGTTGCCGTTGATCGAGGCAAGGCCGGATTCGATCCGCTCCGTGGAAATGTCGCTCAGGCCCACGTCGAAGCCCGCGAGTGCACACACATGCGCGATACCGCTGCCCATCTGACCGGCGCCGATCACGCCGACTTTCTTGATTTCGACTGCCATCCTGAAAATCCGATCGCTGGATCAACGGATATCCTGCCCGAACCGGGGGACATCCCAAAGTTGATCGATTCTACCCCATTGGAGCGACCCGCGCTCATTGGAACGCAGATTGCTAGAGAAACATCCCGTCTGGTCGGGTTGCGGCTATTTTTGGCAAGTCTTGCGCCGAACAGCAAGAACCCCGAAGCGAAAACTGTCATTCACCCCGGGGTCCGTGATCATTTTGTCGCAGGTTCTACTCGACGGCGGCCTTCAGTTCCGGCAGCACGTCGAACAGATCCGCGACCAGGCCGTAGTCCGCGACCTGGAAGATCGGCGCTTCCTCGTCCTTGTTGATCGCCACGATCACCTTGGAATCCTTCATGCCCGCCAGATGCTGGATCGCGCCGGAGATGCCGCAGGCAATGTAGAGATCCGGGGCAACGACCTTGCCGGTCTGGCCGACCTGCCAGTCGTTCGGCGCGTAACCGGCATCCACCGCGGCCCGCGAGGCGCCAACGGCAGCGCCGAGTGCATCGGCCACCGGCATGATGACTTCCTGGAACTTCTCTTCCGAGCCGAGCGCGCGGCCGCCGGAAATGATGATCTTGGCGGAGGTCAGTTCCGGACGGTCGGACTTGGAGAGTTCCTCGCCGACGAATTCGGACAGACCCGCGCCGTCTGTGCCCGCAACGGTCTCGATCGCGGCCGAACCGCCGTCTTCCGCCACGGCGAAAGTCGAGGTGCGCACCGTGATGACCTTCTTCGGATCGCCCGACTTGACGGTCTGGATCGCATTGCCCGCATAGATCGGGCGTTCGAAGGTATCCGCGTCGATAACGGCCGTGATGTCGGAAATCTGCATCACGTCGAGCAGGGCGGCGACACGCGGCAGCGTGTTCTTGCCGTTGGCGGTCGCCGGGGCCAGGATGGCGTCGTAATCGCCGGCCAGGCCCACGATCAGGTCGGCGGTCGGTTCGGCAAGCTGATGTTCCAGCGCATCGCTTTCGGCAACCAGGACCTTGGCGGCGCCGGTCAGCTTCGCGGCTTCCTCGGCAACGCCCTGGACGCCCTTGCCGGAAACCAGAATGTGCACGTCGCCGCCCAGGGCGACAGCAGCGGTGAGGGCCTTGGCCGTGGCATCGTTCAGCGAACCACCGGCATGTTCAGCCACAAGAAGTGTCGTCATCGTGTTTTCCTCCTGCGACGGGCCTTAAAGGACACCGGCTTCGTTCTTGAGTTTGTCGACCAGCTCGCTGATGGAGCCGACCTTGACACCGGCCTGACGGGTTGCCGGTTCCGCGGTCGACACGACGGTCAGACGCGGAGCGGCATCAACGCCGAAATCGGCCGGTGTCTTCTCGTCGATCGGCTTTTTCTTGGCCTTCATGATGTTCGGCAGCGACGCATAGCGCGGCTCGTTGAGGCGCAGGTCGGTGGTCACGATCGCCGGCAGCTTCAGCTTGACGGTCTGCAGGCCGCCGTCGACTTCACGCGTGACGTTGACGGTGCCGTCGCCGAGATCCACCTTGGAGGCGAATGTGCCCTGGCTCCAGCCGAGCAGCGCGGCCAGCATCTGGCCGGTCTGGTTGCAGTCGTCGTCGATCGCCTGTTTTCCGAGGATCACCAGACCCGGCTCCTCGGCCTCGACGATGGCTTTCAGGATCTTGGCAACGGCCAGCGGCTCGGTGGTTTCGTCCGTCTTGACCAGAATGCCGCGGTCGGCGCCCATGGCCAGGCCGGTGCGGAGCGTTTCGGTCGCCTGTTGCGGACCGACGGAGACGACAACGACTTCCGTTGCCTTGCCGGCTTCCTTTAGCCGCAGGGCCTCTTCGACGGAAATTTCGTCAAACGGGTTCATCGACATCTTGACGTTGGCAAGATCGACGCCGGAACCGTCGGATTTGACACGGACTTTAACGTTGTAGTCGATGACCCGCTTCACGGGTACGAGGATCTTCATTTGGTCTCAACCTCTTGCTGGGCCGGCTTTCACCGCACCGCTTACTCAGGCCCGTCCACCAGAATGACGTAAGGTTACAAATGGCGGAAAAGAGCCAATCGTGGCGCATGGCGGGGGACGGTACTGACCCGCACGGCGGCTGTCAATCGCGGTAAAAGGTCTAAGGCGGCAATTTGCCGGGCCTGGAAAAACACGCGTCGCAACGGCGACAGTTCGGCAATGCAGCATTTGCGGGAAAACCGGGCCTGAAAACACGACAGGCCTGCGCCGGATTGTCCCGCCGCCGTCCCCGGAACGTTCAGGTGAGGTTTCTGTCGAACAGCGGCACGCCCCGGCGCCGGAGGACCAGCACCAGCACGGCGCCTGCAGCCAGACCGCCGACATGGGCGATCCAGGCAACGTTGCTGTCGGCGGCCGTGACCGCATTGAAGATCTGGTAGAGAACCCAGGTACCCAGCAGCCAGAATGCGGTCAGCCGCAGTGGAATGCGGCCCAGGAACAGCACCCAGACCTTCACTCTCGGATGAAGCATCAGATAGGCTGCCACCACCCCCGAGACCGCGCCGGAGGCTCCGATCAAGGGGACTTCGGACCGCGTGTCCATCATCGCATAGGCAAGGCCGGCCGCGGCGGCACAGGCCAGATAGAACACCAGGTAGCGCACATGGCCCATGGCATCCTCGACATTGTCGCCGAACACCCACAGGAACAGCATGTTTCCCAGAAGATGCATGAAGCTGCCATGCAGGAAGGAATAGGTCACCAGCGACATCCAGTCCGGCTGCATGCGCAGCGCTTCCGCCAGTTCGCGCATTTCGAAGAACACGACCGGGATCAGGCCGAAGGAGTAGGACGACGCGCCGATGGCCTGATCGTCTCCCGCACCCTGGAACACCAGGAAGATGAGGATATTGAGCGCGATGATCGTCAGGTTCACGTAGGGGCGCCGGACATGCGCCAGCCCGTTTTGATCGTGGAGGGGAAGGAACACCGGGCGCCTAGCGATTCTTGCCGGGAACCCAGAGAACGTCTTCCTCGCCCTTGCCGTTCATGTGGCGCGAAGCGACGAAGAAATAATCGGACAGCCGGTTCATGTAGCGTACGGCGGCGGGATTGATCCGCTCGCGCGCGGCCAGGTCGACCATCAGACGCTCCGCGCGGCGGGACACGGTCCGGGCCAGGTGCAGATGGGCCGATGCTGCGCTGCCGCCCGGCAGAACGAACGATCTCAGGGGACTGATATCGGCATTCAGCATGTCGATGGCCGCCTCGATCGCCTCCACCTGGGCGTCCGTGATGCGCAGCGGCTCGTAGCCCAGGTCCTCATCGGTCTCCGGCGTTGCCAGATCCGCCCCCAGATCGAACAGGTCGTTCTGGATCCGGTTGAGCACAGCATCCACTTCCGGGGCGGCTGCGCCGGTATGCAGCCGGGTCAGCCCGACCACCGCGTTGGTCTCGTCGACGGTGCCATAGGCCTCGATCCTGAGATCGTTTTTCGGCCGGCGCTCCCCGGAGCCGAGCGCTGTGGTGCCGTCGTCGCCGGTTTTTGTGTAGATCTTGTTCAGGACAACCATCGATCCCGTCCCCCCCGTTGTGCCATCCGGCAGAATTAGAACCTGTTTTGGCAGGTCTGCACCAGAGCGTGCCTGTTTTTCGTCAGCGCCCTGCGCCGAAAAAGTAGAGCCCGCCCATCACCAGCACAAGGACCAGGAACTGCAGCCCGACCCGCCAGCGCATCAGCATCTGCGACCGGTTGGCCGGCCCGTTGCGGAACATGTTCCAGATCCCCAGCAGAAGCACGATGGCAACCGCCGCCATTCCGATGGGGACAAGGATGTTGAAAAGCTCTGCCATGGTGTTACCTCATATGGCCGGTGGAAGCCTGTTATCTGGCACGGCACGACCGGAAGTCTATTTCTCGCCGTCGGCCGCCCGGATGCAGAAACGGTCGAGAAGTCCGGTCGGCAGCACCCTTTTTGCCACGGCCATGATCGTCGTCGGAACCGTGACATGATAACGCGCCTTCGGCCGCTTCGCCTCAAGCGCATGCACCAGCTTCTTGACCACCGCTTCCGGCGGCAGCTTGAACGGGCCCTGTTCACCCGCTTCCATGCGCTGCCGGCGCCTCTCATAGGTCTTGTGAAATCGGGAGGCTTTCATGCCGTCCGCGCCGATCCAGCGGTCGAAATTGGCAAGCGCGTTTTCGGTGAATCGGGTCTCGATCGGACCGGGCTCGATCAGGCTGACATGAATGCCGGACCCTCTGAGTTCCTGGCGCAGCGTGTCCGAATAGCCCTCAAGAGCGAATTTCGATGCCGTATAGGCGCCCCGGTATTTCAGCGCGACAAACCCGAGCACCGATGAGCATTGCACGATCCGGCCCGACTTGTTGGCGCGCATCGCGGGGATCAATTGCCGGGTGAGGTCGTGCCAGCCGATGAAATTGGCCTCGAACAGCGCACGCAGCGCCTCTGTGGGCATGTCTTCCAGAGCGCCCGGAATGGCATAGGCCCCATTGTTGAAAACCGCGTCGAGCCGACCGTCGGTCCGCTCCAGCACGGCTTCGGCGGCCGCCTGGATGCTGGCCGCGTCCTCATAGTCGAGGCGGACCGCCTCAAAGCCCATGTCGGTCAGCCGGTCGACATCCTCCTGCCGCCGCGCCGCCGGGAAAACCCGCCAGTCCCGGCCGCGCAGGATGTGAGCCGCCGAGGCGCCGATGCCGGAGGAACTGCCTGTGATCAGGATCGAGCGCGGCCTGGGAAAACTCTCGGGATAATCATTCATTCAGGGGATTTCCGGCAAATGGCACCCGGCGAAAAGGATTGTCGGTCCGAAGTCCTATCAGATTGGCTCACCGGAAAGCAATTTCGGAACAGGTCCGGCAAAGCCCGCCGCTTCCTTGATGAAGCGGGATTTCAGGCCGGGCATGCGGTCGACCACGCCCAGACCGAAATCCCGCACCGCGCGCAGAACGTCGCTGTCGTTGGAAAACAGCCTGTTGAGCACATCGGTCACGACCCCCATCTGGAAGGTGTCGAACCGGCGCCAGCGCTGGTAGCGCTCCAGCACATCGAAGCCGCCCGGATCCTGTCCGAGCCGGCGCGCGTCGATCACGACTTCGGCAAGCGCGGCGACATCCTTGAAGCCCAGATTGAGCCCCTGGCCCGCGATCGGGTGAATGCCGTGGGCGGCATCGCCGATCAGCGCGAAGCGCGGCTTGACGAAGTCCCGCGCCAGCTTCAGCCCGAGCGGATAGGCCCGGCGCGGTCCGTCCAGCTCCAGGGTGCCCAGGTGATGGCCGAAGCGGCGTTCCAGCTCCAGCTCGAAGGTAAAGTCGTCGGACTTCACCAGCCGGTCCGCATCCGCGGTCTTTTCCGTCCACACCAGCGACGACCTGTTGCCCGGCAGGGGCAGGATTGCGAACGGGCCCGCCGGCAGGAAATGTTCCTCTGCCCGGCCCTCATGCGGCCGTTCGTGCTTCACCGTCGTCACGATGCCGGACTGGCCGTAGTCCCAGTCGACCGTTCGGATGCCGGCGAGATCCCGAAGCCTGGAGCGCACGCCGTCGGCCGCCACCAGCAGCCGGCTCTTCAGCAGCGTGCCGTCCTCAAGCGCCAGGTCGACATGATCAGCGTGGGTGCGGAATGTCTCCGCCATGCCCGGCGCAAAAAACGACACGCCCAGCGCCTTGGCCTCCTTGTAGAGCGCGGGCATCATCACGCCGTTCGGCATCATGTGCGCGAAGGGTTCGCCGTCCGCGGTCTCGCCGCCGAAGGTCAGAAAGACCGGCCGGACCGCGTCCCGCAGCTTGCTGTCGGTGACGATCATGTCGTTGATCGGCTGAGCCTTGGACGCGATCTTGTCCCAGATGCCGAGCTGGCCCAGCATGCGCGAGGCCGCCGCCGCGATGGCCGAGGCGCGCGGATCCTTGTGCAGATCCGCCATCGGCTTGGGATCGACCACGGCGCAGGCCAGGCCCGGATCGCCCTGTTTCAGCGCCACCGCCAGCGAGAGGCCGACATAGCCGCCTCCGGCGATCACCACATCGAACATGTCCACGGCGTTCTTTTTCCTGGCCATCGTCTTCCGCTCCTCGTCTTCGGCTTCCCCAAAGACATCTTGACTTTAACGTCACCTGCCGTCCAAGAGTGGTCTCGGCAGGCCGCCGCCCCCGGCCACTGCTCCGGCATCTTCCGGACCTTATCTAGAGCGCTTCGCGCTCGAATTGAACCATTTGACCGTATAACGCTTTAACAGGGATCACGCCGATGAACACGGCCATTGACAACCTTCTCGGGATTCTTGACCTGGAACCGCTGGAACGCAACCTGTTCCGTGGTCGCAGCCCCCAGGTCGGCTGGCAGCGCGTGTTCGGCGGCCAGGTGATCGGCCAGGCCCTGGTGGCCGCCTCCCGCACCGTTGTCGAGGACCGGCATGTGCACTCGCTGCACGGCTATTTCCTCCGTCCCGGCGATCCGGAAGTGCCGATCATCTACGAGGTCGACCGCATCCGCGACGGCGGCAGCTTCACCACGCGCCGGGTGGTCGCGATCCAGCACGGCGAGGCGATCTTTTCCATGTCCGCGTCGTTCCAGCTGCGCGAGGATGGCCTTGAGCACCAGAGCGCCATGCCGGACGTGCCGTCGCCGGACGACCTGCCCAGCGAACAGGAGCTGAAGGACCGGTTCCTGTCCATGGCACCGGAGAACATCCGCAAGTACTGGGAGCGGGAACGGCCGATCGAAATGCGCCCGGTCGACATGACCCACTATTTCTCGAACAAGCCGCTGCCGCCGCAGCAATATGTCTGGGTCCGCGCCACCGGCCCGTTGCCCGACGACGAACGCATCCACCACTGCGTGCTCGCCTATGCCTCCGACATGACCTTGCTGGACACGTCCCTGTTTCCCCACGGCACGTCGGTGTTCAACCCGAAGATCCAGGCCGCCAGCCTCGACCACGCCATGTGGTTCCACCGCCCCTTCCGCGCCGACGACTGGCTCCTCTACGCCACCGACAGCACCTCCAGCTCCGGCTCCCGCGGCATGAACCGGGGATCGCTGTTTACCCGCGAGGGCGTGTTGATTGCCTCCACGGCGCAGGAGGGGTTGATTAGGTTGCGGAAGGACGGGTGAGGGTTAGGACGCACGGGAGATCCGACGCGACTCGGCGCACCGGTTGGGAGATCGGTCGCTTGGCAACAAATGTCGGCTTCATTCCGCAAGACGACATTGCGGTATCGAATGATCGGGCACGCTGGTTCACCGAAGGCAGTGAAGGAGCGTGCCCGGCCTCAAAAACCTGGACTCGATCCGATTGGTCAGCTCAGGTGGTGGACCTCCTGCAGCCTGTACACGGGTGTCGGGATACCCTCCATCCGCGCCTTGATCTGCAGCGACAGGAACTGCGAGTAATGGCGCGACTGGTGCAGGTTGCCACCATGCATCCAGAGGTTCGGCACCTGCGTCGGCTTCCACATGTTGCGCTGTTCGCCTTCCCAGGGCCCTGGATCCTTGGTGGTATCTGAACCGAGGCCCCAGCATTTGCCAAGGGTATCCGCCGTCTCCTGACCCATCAGGTCCGCCACCCAGCCGTTCATCGAATTATAGCCGGTGGCGTAGACAATGAGATCGGCGTCGAGATGACTGCCGTCGTCAAGACTGACCCCGGTCTCGTCGAGCGAGACGACCTGGCCACGCTTGAGCTTGATCTCGCCGTCGATGATGAGCTGGCTCGCGCCCACGTCAATGTAATAGCCCGAACCGCGGCGCAGGTATTTCATGAACAGGCCGGACTCGTCATCCCCCCAGTCGAGCCAGAAACCAGCCTTTTCCAACCCATCGTAGAATGCAGCATCGCGTTCTTTCATCTGCGCATAGGCCGGGATCTGGAACTCGTGCAGAATCCGATAAGGCAGTGAGGCGAAGATCAGATCGGCCTTTTCTGTCGTCACACCGTTGCGGACCGCTTCCTCGGAGTAGAGCGCACCCAGTCCGATCTCCATCAGCGTGTCCGATCGCACGATGTGTGTAGAAGACCGCTGCACCATGGTCACGTCCGCGTCGTGTTCCCAAAGCGCGGCGCAGATGTCATGGGCCGAATTGTTGGAGCCGATGACGACCACCTTTTTGCCGGCCCATTTGTCCGGCCCGTCGTGTTCCGACGAATGCTGTTGCACGCCCTTGAACCTGTCCATGCCGGGGAAGTCGGGCATCCGCTTCTTGCCGGACATGCCGGTCGCCATGACAAGTTGCTTGGGACGCAGCACCACCTCTTCGCCGTCGCGATCCACCACGACAGTCCATTCCCCCGTCTTCTCGTCGAAGCTGGCGGACTTGGCAGTTGTGCGGCTCCAGTAGTTCAGCTCCATTACCTTGGTGTACATTTCCAACCAGTCACCAATCTTGTCCTTTGGGGCAAATACCGGCCAGTTCTCGGGGAACTTGATGTAAGGCAAATGGTCGTACCAGACCGGGTCGTGCAGGCAGAGTGACTTGTATCGCTTGCGCCAACTGTCACCGGGCCGGTCGTTGCGCTCGACGATGATTGTCGGCACGCCGAGTTGGCGCAAGCGGGCGCCGAGCGCGATGCCGCCCTGACCGCCGCCAATGATCAGACAGTAAGGCTGGGTTTTGTAGCCAAGCTCCGCAGCCTCGCGTTCACGTTCTTCCTTCCAGGTTTCGCGGTTCTTCCCGGCTCCGTGCCTGGCGCCGAGCGGGCGCATGAAGCCTGCCGGCTCCTCATGCCCCTTTAACTCGACCATCGTGGTCAGCAGGGTCCAGATCTTGCCGTGCTTCAGTCGCACAAGACCATAGCCCTGCGCCATTTCAGTCTCGAACTGGATCCTTGCGGTAGTGACGCCATCATCTTCGGTGGGAATCTCGCCCTCGGCCAGTTGCCAGTTGCTGGGCCTGGTCGTGGCCAGTTGGTGCTTCAGCATGTCCTCGACCTGGTCCTTGCCCTCAATCGTCTTGAAGTTCCATGTGAACGTCACAAGGTCGCGCCAATAACAATCGTCCAGAAACATATCCCGCGCTTTGGCAATGTCATTTTGAGTCAGCGCGGCGCCGAAACCGTCCAAAAAAGCCTGAGTCCGGCCGGCAACAGTCATATCGAGCATGTGCTCCTCCCTTTTCGTTTTTGGTGTTGGTCCTCCGGCACCACGACTATCAAGTGGACGCGCTGGCAAGCAACGGCAACTGGTCCTGACGCAGGGCAATTGTGGATACACATCGCGCGGCCGTTGCGCCTGCAACGGCGCGCAACGGCCGTGTTGCGTCAAGCCGGTGGCGTAAGGCCTGCCTTCCGGATGCGCCGAAGCATGGTCGAACGGTTTACGCCCAACCGCCGCGCCGCCTGCGCCATATTCCAGCCGCAGGCCGCCAGCAACGCTTCCAGTTCGTCGATACCGTCCGGTTCTGGCTCGGCCCGCTTCGGCGCAACGGGCAGGTCCGGCAGGTCAATGACCAATCCTTCGGACATCGCAACGGCGACGTCCAGAACCTGCTCCAGTTCCCGAATATTCCCGGGCCAAACGCGCGATTTCAGATCGGCCCTGGCTGCGGAGGACAAGCGTATATTTGCAGTGCAGCGCCAGCGAAGCAGACGGTCGATGAGCCAGTCCAGGTCGGCACGGAGGCGCAGCGGCGGCAATGCCAGGGTGTTGCCCGCGACGCGATAGAACAGGTCGTCACGGAGAATGCGCGACAGTTCAAAGGCCGTACAGCGGCAGGACGCCACGATGCGAAGATCGGTCCGCCCGTCGAGCATCGTCAGCAGGGCGGATTGCCCGTCCGGCGGCATGTCTTCGATTCCACGCAGAAACAATGTTCCGGGCGTCGCATCGGCAAGCAACTCGACTGCGCCTGGTCCGGTGCAGCGAATGGCGTGAAAGCTGCGGTCCTTGGGACCGGTCACATGGATGGCACGGGCCAGTCTCTCCTTTCCGGTGCCGGTCTCGCCGGTGATCAGCAGCGGCACCTGCGTTGGCGCCAGACGCGCGGCCTGTTCCAGAAGACCCCTCAGCGCCGGATCCCCCCCGGCAAAGCTGCCAAGTGCTCCAGGCAGGGCCGGTTCACGCTGCCTGAGCGCGGAGATCGTCAGCGGGGTCTGAGGCGCTATGGCATGGCCGAACAGGCAGCGCCCGTCCTTCAGCCGCAACACCCGCTCTTCGGTCGGCCGTCCACGCATGAGGTCCGGCAGGTTGTCCATCGACAATTCCAGCCAATCGTCGATCCGCGAGCCGATCAGGCCGCCGCCCACTTCGGGATCCAGCGCCGTTCGCGCCCCCGATGTCATGCCGACGATTCGGCCCGAGCCGTCGAGCGCCACAGCGGCTTCGGGATCAACCTCCAGAAACTCGGGGTTGGTCGAGAAACGAAGTACCCATTCTCGCCGGGTCGTCGCCATCAAGTTGGCCATCTCGACCCGCCGTGCCGAGGCGGTCACCAACCCCATGGCAAGATACTGCGAGGGTTTCGGCGAAGGCGAGCGCAAGAGCGAAATATCGAGCACCGCAGACAACTCACCCTTGGTGTCGAAGATCGGCGCCGCTGTGCAGGACAGCGGTATATGCGCGAGCCCGAAGTGATCACCCTGGTGGATGGTGACGGCTTTCCCGGTGACAATGCAGGACCCGACACCGCAAGTGCCGGCCAAGTCCTCGGTCCAGTTCGAACCGAGATAAAGTCCGGCCTGACGCAAGTGGTCCTCGAAACGCGGATCGCCGAAGAAATCGACGCAAACACCCTTTGCATCGGCGAGGAGCAACACATAGTTCTGTCCCGCGACCTGTTGAAAAAGCGTTTGGAGGCCCGAGCGGGCCGTGGCTATGAGTCTTTCCGACTGCTCGCGGTGTGCGCGCAGCTCGGACTCGGTAACGACATGGGCGGGGTCCGGCCGCGAGGGATCCATGCCATAGCTCTGAACACAACGCCTCCAGCTCTCCGCGACAAGACTGTCGCGCCCGGTTTCCACCCCGCGCAGCACACGGTCGATTTCGTCGACATGTTCGAGATCAAGCATCGCGTCCTCCCAAACGTTGCCCAGCAGTCAGGATAGCGCGTTGACCGGATCAGCGCCATCCGACCTTGATTGGCATGGTCACTGCGAGAAAATGAAGTCGTTCGCACGCTTACCAAAGGTCGTCGGAATGGGGTCGAAACCTGCAGCAGTCCACTTTCCGGCGGCAGTCCACTTTCCAGCGAATGTCCGCTTAGGTACTCAGCTTGACGTAAATTGCCAGTCCGCCCCGACCCACGCACGCCCGTCCCCACCCCCCTACCGCACCGGACTGGTGACCCCCGACACCGCCAGCGGGTTGTCGCTCAAGGCCTGGTGGTCCGGCGTGTCGGGCACCAGAGCGCCATGCCGGACGTGCCGTCGCCGGACGACCTGCCCAGCGAACAGGAGCTGAAGGACCGGTTCCTGTCGATGGCACCGGAAAACATCCGCCGCTACTGGGAACGGGAGCGGCCGATCGAGATGCGTCCGGTCGACATGACCCATTATTTCTCGAACAAGCCGCTGCCACCGCAGCAATATGTCTGGGTCCGCGCCACCGGTCCATTGCCCGACGACGAGCGCATCCACCACTGCGTGCTCGCCTATGCCTCCGACATGACCTTGCTGGACACGTCCCTGTTCCCGCACGGCACCTCGGTGTTCAACCCGAAGATCCAGGCCGCCAGCCTCGACCACGCCATGTGGTTCCACCGCCCGTTCCGCGCCGACGACTGGCTGCTCTACGCCACCGACAGCACCTCGAGCTCCGGCTCCCGCGGCATGAACCGGGGATCGTTGTTTACCCGCGACGGGGTGTTGATTGCGTCGACCGCCCAGGAGGGGCTGATTAGGTTGCGGAAGGGAGAGTGAGGTGGGGAGTAAGAGGCATCTGGTTGGATTTGTCAGGATGGTACTCACATGAATCGCACATAGCTGAATGCAAAATGCGCCGACGATTGCTAGGCGCACGATTCGGGCTTTATATTGTTCACGGTCGTTCGACGCATGTCTCCAACCAAGCGCGTAACAAAAATACCCATGAATCCCCGAACCGTTGACGGTCTGGACGAGTAACAGATCCTAAAATGGCAGATTTTTCGCGTGACGGGCCATGAAATCCGCTTGTTAAGCGCATACATTGAAAAACACACCTTAGAGCTGCTGGCCCAATTTACTGCAATTGAACGCGTTTGGCTCGCAGCCTATAGTTGGTGCAAATTGACAAGCCAGCGAAGGCCGCCTTGCAGACTATCCTAGGGTCGCATGAATGGGTAACTACCGAAAGTCACATTGCATGACACAACTTTCAAATGGTGCCAACAGAACTCAGAAGCCAGTTGGCATTTTTTGGGGGTACCTACTGGTGGCTGTCACAACGGCTGTTGCGGTTATTGCAATTCTGTTTGTATTTGTGACCCACATAGTAGATTTCTCGTTCGTATCTGACGCAACATGCCGAAAAGTTTCCGAAACCCGTTTCTATGATCGGTTTACGTATTGCTTTTACGGTAGTGAATGGGATGAAGAGACATATTTGGCCGCCGTAAGTGGATTCTATTCCACCTTGATCGCTGTACTGGTTGCCGTTCAAGCACTGGTTTCATGGCTCGCATTTACCGTTATTCGAAGCTCTAATAAGCAGACCATTGGTGAAGAAGTGGAAAAAGAGGTTCCATATTTTTTCAAGACCAAAGACGCTGATCGACTATTGCAGGACACGCTGAAGCAAATTTCACTTCAGGCGGCGAAAGACGCGCTAAGTGAACTTCGCAAAGAAGACGATAAGTCAACTGAAGAGCTTCAGCAAACCGTTTACGATGAACTCCAACCAGCTTTGGAAGGCGTTCGCGGAGAAATAGAAGAACTACGTGTCCGGCTGGACGAATACACTAACACCGACGAAGAGTACGTCGAAGGGCAGGAGGGAAAGATTTCTGAATGAGAAAAGCTCCGAAAAGGCCGATCAATAGGTCAGTTCCTGCTCTGCCTGATCTTGAAGTTGGTGCTCTCGACACAACTGAGCGTGTTATACAGTATTGCATTCGCCACAACCTGATTGAAGGGGTGGAGCTTGATATTGAGAGGCTCATCGAGAAAAATCCCTATTTATCTCTCAAAAAAATGCCACTACCGGATGGTATTGATGCTTACATCAAGGAAACGACCCAAGACCACTTTGAGATTGGTGTAAACTCAAAGCATAGCCGCACTCGTCAGCGTTTTTCGATGGCGCATGAATTCGCACACTATCAATTGCATCGGGAAAATTTGGAAGGGCTGGAACAGGGCGAGCGTATTCTTCACAGATCGGACGAACGAAATCACTTGGAGTATCAAGCAAACTCATTCGCGGCCGCCTTGCTTATGCCAGAGGACCATTTCCGGGAGGAGGTTCGCAGATCCCAAGGCGATGTGTCGGAGCTTGCCAAGCGTTTCGGAGTATCTCCTTTGGCGCTACGGTATCGAGCAAAGAACCTTGGGCTGAAAGGGCACGGTGTCTAATTTGGACGAGAACTATTTTCTCCTTTTCAAAACTGCCGATGCAGAAAAAAGAGCGTGGCGGAAACTGGCTAGCCAACGCCGATCAGCTGTTATTCCGATTGTGGAACTTTCCCGAGGAAAGAAGAAGAGAAACGCCGGAAAAGATAAAGACGGAAAACTGCTCACAGCTGAGCAGCTATTGTCGACGTTTGGCGTGTACGGTTTCGAACGCAATTGGCAGACATCTCTTGAGCTGATGACAGAATGCGAATGGTTCTTCCTTGATCTCACCCGTGAACCTAGCCTGAGTTGTGCAGAGATAGAGGCGTTGGGGAACTCGGCCAACGGATACGAAAAATGGACAACTTTCGTCTTTGATCGTCAGAATGACGGGTTACAGTTAAGGCCAACGCTCCTCGTGAACCCCGCCGAAGATGACGACGAGGCAAAATTTGTGTCTGATCTCAAGACTTAATTTACGGAGTTCACCAAAGGCTTCAAAGAGATTGCGTATCGCGTCGCAATTACAGAGGATGATGAGTTTCTGTTCGATCTGGTATCGCTCAAGCCGGAGATTGACGCCTATCGAAATAATGGTGGGCGCTTTTTCATTCTTCTGGACCATGAGTACGTTCGCCCTGGCAACGGTTTGGTTCATGCGAAGCGCACTACGCAAGTCGTTAGCTCGATCTATGCAGAGCTGGGAGATGTTGAGGTCGTTGTGTTAGCAACATCATTCCCAAAATCGGTGACGGATGTCGGAGATGAGGAACACGACATTTTTCGCGTCGAAGAAATTTACCTTTATGAGGAAGTTAAGAAAGCTCACTCTGACGTTAAGTATGGGGACTATGGTTCTATCAATCCTATCCGAAACGACGAAATTATTATCACGCAAGGCTGGCGTCCAAGGATCGATTTTGTTACCCGAAACAATGGGATGCATACATTTTACTTTCGTGAAAAACGAAAAGTTGTCGGTACAAAAGAAGTTGTGATGCAGGGGCAAATTAAGACGAAGAACGTCTTGGCTCCCTACTCAGTGCACTATCAATCAGTCGCCCAAAAAGTGATGGGATTTGCGCCGAACTATCAGACAGTGAACGGAAGCTGGGGCAACGATGAGATCGTTGCAGCGGCAGCAGGCAAGGTGGGAAGCAATTCGCCTTCCCATTGGATTTCAGTTCGGATGGAAATTCATATCTCTCAGGTGCTCAAATATTTTGCGTGTGACCCGATCTAAGCAAATAGACGGGAACTGCGTCGAAGAAGAAGTAGGTCTTCGGCAGAAATTTGGGCGTCGGTCTCTGAAAAAAAAGTGGCTGAACTTTCAGAGAATCTTTCTGCCAATTCCGAGAGGAATAAAATTCTTAGGGCCTTAGTGGTCAACAGCTTAACAGCTTTCGCACGCACTTCTATCGCACCGTTCCGCCTCAACGACGGAGGCAAAGCACTCAGTAGCCGTCCCTTTGTCGTTCCACTCGCCAAATGAAACTTTGAAAGCTGTTTGTTGATAGTTGGCTTTCTTACGTGGTCAATTGCTTGTCCATCAAATACCATCAATCCAACCTTTTTGGGAGCTATCTCCCGCACACTTTGCAACAGCCTTTGCGTCGTGACTACGGTCACAAAATCGAAGGTTTTCGAGTACTCGGCTAGCTGTCCTGGCAATCTCGAAGTGTTGTCGTAATCAGATTTTATTTCGAAAGCATGACTGTATTCGTCCAGTTCAAGCAAGTCGGCTCTGCGATTTTCGAATCCATAAACAGCCTCTGCTGCGAGGATACAGTTTTCCGACCTTGCAACCTGCACTAAACGGCTCACTAAAGCGGTCCGGATTTGAACCTCAGTGGCGTAGGCGCGTTGCTCAGAATTAATACGATCTTTCATATTGTCTCTATGGCATAGGTAGGTATTAGATGCGCTAGAACAAATAGAGTACAAACGAGTTAGGATCAATGCTGGATAAGCTGATCGTTCGCACCTCCCCACCTGCGCCCCCCCCACTCTCACATCCCCTGCTCACACCGGGCTCGTAAACCCAGACACCGCCAGCGGGTTGTCGGTGAGCGCCTGGTGGTCCGGCGTATCGGGCAGGAGGGCGCCGGAGAAGGCTTCAAACATGCGGCGCACGAAGCCTTCCGGCAGGTCCTTGGTGATGAACACCATGCGGGTGCGATGATCGTCGTCCGGCCAGGCTTCCAGGGTCGCGGGCGGATGGAAGACGTGCTGGACACCGTGGATGACCACCGGGCGGTCAGGGTCTTCGGCGATCTGCACGATGCCCTTGACCCGAAGCAGCTTGGGACCGTGCGCCGAGCGTAACAGGTCGAGGAACATTTCCAGCGCGGACGCCGGGACCGGCCGGTCCGTCGACAGGGTGAAGGCCCGGATCGCATCGCTGTGCCGGTTCACGTCATGCGCATGATCGTGGCCATGGGAATGCCCGTGCTCATGGCTATGATCATGACTGTGCTTGTGGGAATGCCCGTGCCCGTGTCCATGGGCGTCCGAGTGGCCATGATCATGGTGATGCCCGTGCGGGTCCTCATAGGCTTCGGCATTCAGCCAGGCGGCCACGTCCGGGATCTTGCTGGCGGGATCGTAGAGACCCGCATTGAACAGCTGGGCCACGGTGGCCTCGCCGGACTGCGCATCCAGCCGCCGTGCACCGGGATTGAGCTCCCGCAGCCGGTTCTTGAGGTCTTTGAACCCGGCCTGTGCGTCTTCCGAGGTCAAAAGGTCCGTCTTGGTGAACACCAGCCGGTCGGCCACGGCCGCCTGCTTGCGGGCCTCCTCGTGGTTGTCGAGCGTCGACAGGCCGTTCACCGCGTCGACCAGCGTGATCACGCTGTCCAGCCGGTAGCGCATCACCAGATAGGGGTGCAGCATGACCGTGTGCAGGATGGGGGCGGGGTCGGCCAGACCCGTGGTTTCGATGACCACCCGGTTGAGCTTGTCCATGCGGCCGTTGTCGAGCCGGCGCAGCAGGTTTTCCAGGGTGGTCACCAGATCGCCCCGGATGGTGCAGCACAGACAGCCCGAAGCCAGTTCCACGATGCCGTCGCCGGCCTGATCGACAAACAGGTGATCGAGACCGATCTCGCCGAATTCGTTGATGATCACCGCCGTGTCCGCCATGGCGGGATCCTTCAGGATCCGGTTGAGCAGGGTGGTCTTGCCCGCCCCCAGGAAGCCGGTCAGGACCGACAGAGGGATCGGGGGCTTGGGTCCCTTTTGCTGCTGCTGCGAAGACGGCGACGGCGAAGCCATGAGGTGTTCTCCAGGTGGTCCGCGCCCGCCCGGACGGCGGCACGCAGGTTGCCTGCAAAGACATAGGCAGAAAGCACCGGCAGCGCAATCTGGCCAGGCCTGCCGTGATGGTCTGAACCAGTCCGTGCATCCCCTGCGCCGTCCCGGGCGTAGCGAGGCAGAGGCCATGGCCGCCCGGACCTTGCCGAACCGGGGCGGGACAGGTGGGGAGACCGCCCGGTTTGGTGAAACCCTCTCGATCTGTCATCCCGGGCAAGTGCAGCGAACCTGCATGCTGACCCGAAATCCAGCGCACATGCCGCGCCTCTGGTGCGTCAAAAATTTATGAAATCAATCACTTGAAGGGGTTAGGTGCGCGCGTCGCTCGCGCTGATCCGCTGGGTCCCGGGTCAGCGCGCAGCTTTGCTGCGCTTGCCCGGGATGACGGCCCGGTGGTCGTCAACGGTCCGAGGCGATGACCCCGCCTATCCGGCGTTCAGCACCGCTTCGTCGTCCTTGTCGCTGTCTTTTTCGGCAGCCACGTCGGGTCCGGCCAGCGCGACGATCTTGCCGTCGACATCGTTTCCGCTCAGGTCCATCGGCGTCAGGTCCTGGACCACCTCGGCCTCGTCGCCGAACGCTTCTTCGTCGGCGTCGGCCTCGTCCGGATCCTGTTCATCCGCATCGACCACCAGTTTGACGGCCTCGGCGGCCTTGCGAAGGGTTGCGATCACCTCTTCGACGGACGCCCCGTCCTCCAGCTGGTTGGCGGACAGCTCGGCCAGGCTGGCAAGGGCCCGGATAGTGGCTGTGGATCTCGGTTCCATCATGGGGCGATCTCACGCGTTGTGTGTTTCGGCACGTTCTGTACCCGAAATGACCCTGCGGGTGTCATGGCATTTTCTGGTCGGGCCACGGCTTTTTCAGAGAAATGCTTACGACACTGTTAAGGAGCAGCGTAAATAAATGGTTAATATAACCGATAAGCTTCGACTGGAACCCGCGGGATCGGGATCACTGCCTGCGCGGGCTCGGGGCGGGAACCGGCACGGTAAAATCCAGCCCCTTGCGGAAAATCGAGCCCGGCGCAACGGCCTGCGCCGTGTCCGTGGCCGCTCCCGGCCGGGCCACCTCCGCCTGCGGTATGCCCCCTGCGACACTGCCCCCTGCGACATTGGCTCCGGCAACGGCGGCCCCGGCGACATTGGCCGCCGCTGTTGTCTGAAGCTTCTGGCGGATCTGGATTTGCGCGCGCCGGACGGGATTGGCCGCCGGCAGGGGAATGTCCTCGGCCGGAACCTCCACCGCGACCGCAACGCTGCCGCCTGCGGCCGGCGCGGCGTCCGGCTTGCCCAGACCGACCTGCAGCGGACGATAGGCGAGACGGCGCGGTCCCAGGGTCCGGTCGAGGATCTTCGCCCAGTCCGGCTTGCCGTTGGCAAGCGTGAAGCCCGCTTCGTCGACCTTGACGTCTTCCCGGTTGGCCTTGAAGAACAGGAACCCGCCCTGCTTTTCGTTTTCCATGTCGAACCGGGCCATGTAACCCTTCGCGCCCGGGCTCCTGTTGCGCCGGCAATAGCCGTCGGCGGGCGGCCCGGCCGAAACGCCGGTCAGGCTCTTGATGTTCCTGCCGCCCCGCTTCCGGAAGCCTTCATCGAACAGTTGCCGCGCGAAGGCCGTGCGTTCAAGGCCGGACCCGGCCCCCAGAATGATCGCGATCAGCGTGCGCCCGCCCCGGGTCACCGAGGCCGAGACATTGTAGCCGGAATTGCAGATGTAGCCGGTTTTCATGCCATTGGCGCCGGGCACGCGCAGCAGGAACTCGCGGTTGGCCGAGCGCAGGGCCTTCTTGCCGAAACGGATGCCGGGATGCTTGTAGAATTCGCGGGCTTCGGGAAAATCGCGCCGCAAGGCCATGGCCAGGATGGCCATGTCGCGGGCGGTCGTCACCTGGCGGTTGTCCGGCAGACCGTGCGGATTGGTGAACCGGCTGCCGCTCATGCCCAGCCGGGCGGCTTCGGCGTTCATCATGGCGATGAACCCGGCTTCGGACCCGGCGACGGCTTCGCCCAGCGCAACGGCAACATCGTTCGCGGACTTGATCAGAATGATCTTCAGCGCCGTGTCGACGGTAAAGCGGGTACCGACCTTGAAGCCCATCTTGCTGGGCGGCTCGGACAGGGAATTCTTCGACTGGACCACGGCGGAATTGAGCGAGATCCGGCCTGCGCGGATGGCCTTGAAGGTGACATAGGCGGTCATCATCTTGGTCAGCGAGGCGGGGTACCATTGGCGGGTCGCGTTGTTTTCCTCGATCACCGCGCCCGACTTGGCGTCGACGAGCACATAGGCGCCGATGTCCGCCTGCGCCCGCGCCACCGGCAGCAGCAGGACGAGAGCGAGCACCGTCACGAGGACAGAGGTCAGGCGGCCGATCTGGCTTCCAGTCACAGAAATTCCTCGCTTGTCATCCCGTCAGGACCCGAAATCGCAGCACAGCGGCTGCTGTTCCCTAAAAAACCGGAACATGCGGCCCAGATCAACGGGTTTTCAATCGAAATCGATTGATAATCCGAAAAGTTGATCGATCCATCAAGGTGTTCGGGCATCTTGGCTGCCTCCAGATGACCCCGCGAGAGCCTCAATGGCAACCCTTTCGTGCCTTCTGTCCAGAGCCGCTTTTTTCATCAGTTGCTGAAATTTTATGCAAACTGCAATCGCGACGTTCCTTGGCCGTTGATAAAATGAGAGTTTCGCTCCCGGACAAGGAGGGTCTGCTGCGGCCCCCGTTTCTGGCCCGGGTCTTGCTAGAATTGCCGTCGGCGCTCTGCCGGCCGCAGTCCGGACGGCACCGGGAGAACCTGGCGGCAACGCCCATTGATAAAAACACGAGGCCGACGGCCCGGGAGGCGGATCGATCATGCTGGATGCTGCCAAGGCATCGGACTTCGAGGTGAGCCCGCACGCGATGCAACGTGTGAGGGCCGAGGCACGCATCGGCTTCAAGGCCGCCGGAGGCCGGACGCGGCTCGCCGACCTCTATCAGAGCGGATCCGCCAAAATCAGGCTTCCAAAGGTCTATGGCACCCCGGTGACCGCCGTCCTGATCAATACGGCCGGCGGCCTGACCGGCGGCGACAGAGTGTCCTTCGCCGTCAATGCAGCCGCCGGGACACGCGCAATCATGACCAGCCAGACAGCGGAACGGGCCTATCGCAGCAACGCCGGCTCGGCGCGGGTGACCGGCCGATTTTGCCTGGAAGCCGGTGCGGACGTCGAGTGGCTGCCCCAGGAAACCATCCTCTTCGACGCCTCCCGTCTGAAGCGCCAGTTGCACGCGGACCTGACGGGCGACGCCCGGCTGCTGATGCTGGAATCCGTGGTGGTCGGCCGCGCCGCCATGGGTGAACGGGTCGGATCGGTGCTGTTCACCGACAGTTGGCGCCTTCGCCGCGACGACAGGCTTGTCTTTGCCGACGACATTCGCCTTCAGGGCGACCCCGCCCGCTGCCTGCGCGGCCGGGCGACGGCAAAGGGCGGTGTCGCCGTCGCCACGCTGGTCGACTGCGCCCTGGACGCCGAAGACCGCCTTGAGCGGGCCAGGAACCTGCTTGCCGATCGGACCGGCGCAGGCGTGCAGGCCGCGGCCAGTGCATGGAGCGGGTTGCTGATCGCACGGTTTGTGTCCGAAGATGGGCGCGGCCTGCGCAGCGCCCTGACAACCTTTCTGACCGGATACCGCGGCATGGAACTGCCGCGTGTCTGGCATTGCTGATTTGAAGGAGCATACTTCATGAACCTGACCCCCCGCGAGAAGGACAAGCTGCTGATTTCCATGGCGGCGATGGTTGCGCGCCGCCGCCTGGAGCGCGGCGTGAAGCTGAACCATCCCGAATCGATCGCCCTGATCACGGATTTTGTCGTCGAGGGCGCGCGCGACGGCCGCAGTGTCGCCGACCTGATGGCCGCCGGCGCCAATGTGCTCACCCGCGACCAGGTCATGGAAGGCATTGCCGAGATGATCCACGACGTCCAGGTGGAGGCCACCTTTCCGGACGGCACCAAGCTCGTCACCGTGCACGAACCGATCCGCTGACACCCGCCGCTGATTTACCCGAAGGAGACGACCATGATCCCCGGAGAACTGTTCCCGGCCGAAGGCGACATCGAACTGAACGCCGGTCTTGAGACGGTCACTGTCGATGTGGCCAACACCGGTGACCGGCCCATCCAGGTCGGCAGCCACTATCATTTTTACGAGACCAACGAGGGCCTGTCCTTCGACCGCGAGAAGACACGCGGCATGCGTCTGGACATCCCGGCCGGGACCGCGGTGCGGTTCGAACCCGGTCAGACCCGCTCGGTAACCCTTGTCCCCTATCAGGGCGACCGCACGGTCTACGGGTTCAATCAGAAGATCATGGGCGCGCTCTGAGCGCACCGGAGAAGATGATGATCCGAGCACTTCCCCTTCTGGCCGTTCTGGCCGTTCTGGCCGCAAGTCTGGTTCTGGCCGCGGTCACCTTCACCGGCGCCCGGGCGCAGGAGAACATCGACTGCGGATATCCACTCGATGACAGCCAGCGTAGCTATTGCGCCGACAAAGCCCTGGAAGACGCCGGCACGAAAATGCGGGAAGCCTATGAGCTTCTGGCCGCACGGGTGAGCGAACTGGATGCCGCCTTGCCCACTGCCCTCAAGGGGGCGCCCGCTGCGCTGAAGGAAGCCCAGGCCGCCTGGGAGACCTATGCCGGCAAGGACTGCAAGGCCTACGCCTTTCCCTTCATGGGCGGCCCCGGCGGCAGCGACGCCTACCGCAATTGCCTGATCGTGCTGACGGTCAAACGCACCGACGACCTCACCGCCACGGTTGAGGACTATTCAAATTGATCGACCGGATTTCTGATCGCCGATTGGAGACTAAAAATGTCCTTTAAGATGCCTCGCGCCGCCTATGCGGACATGTTCGGACCAACCACCGGCGACAGGCTGCGCCTCGCCGACACCGATCTCGTGATCGAGGTGGAGAAGGATTTCACCACCCATGGCGATGAGGTGAAATTCGGCGGCGGCAAGGTCATACGCGACGGCATGGGCCAGTCGCAGGCCCCCCGCTCCGCCGGGGCAGTCGACACCGTGATCACCAACGTGCTGATCGTCGACCACTGGGGCATCGTCAAGGCCGATGTCGGCCTGAAGGAAGGCCGCATCACCGGAATCGGCAAGGCCGGCAATCCGGATATCCAGCCCGGCGTCGAAATCGTTGTCGGACCCGGCACCGAAGTGATCGCCGGCGAGGGCCGCATCCTGACCGCCGGCGCGCTGGATGTGCACATCCATTTCATCTGCCCGCAGCAGATCGACGAAGCGTTGATGTCCGGCGTCACCACCATGCTCGGCGGCGGCACCGGCCCGGCCACCGGCACGAACGCCACCACCTGCACGCCCGGGCCCTGGCACATCACCCGGATGCTGCAGGCCGCCGACAGTTTCCCGATGAACCTGGCCTTTGCCGGCAAGGGCAACGCCTCCCTGCCGGCAGCCCTGGAGGAACAGATCATGGCCGGTGCCTCGGCCCTGAAGCTGCACGAGGACTGGGGCACCACGCCGGCCGCGATCGACACCTGCCTCTCCGTTGCCGATGAATACGACGTCCAGGTGATGATCCACTCGGACACGCTCAACGAGAGCGGCTTTGTGGAAAACACGACGGCCGCCTTCAGGAACCGCACCATCCACGCCTTCCATACGGAAGGCGCCGGCGGCGGCCATGCGCCGGACATCATCAAGGTCTGCGGCGAGCTCAACGTGCTGCCGTCCTCGACCAATCCGACACGGCCCTACACCGTCAACACGCTGGAAGAGCATCTCGACATGCTCATGGTCTGCCATCACCTGGACAAGTCCATTCCCGAGGACGTTGCCTTCGCGGAAAGCCGCATCCGCAAGGAGACCATCGCCGCGGAAGACATCCTGCACGACATGGGAGCCTTCTCGATCATCGCCTCGGACAGCCAGGCCATGGGCCGGGTCGGCGAGGTCATCATCCGCACGCTGCAGACGGCGCACAAGATGAAGGTCCAGCGCGGCCGCCTTTCGGAAGAGGCCGGCGAGAACGACAATTTCCGCGTCAAGCGCTACATGTCCAAGATCACCATCAATCCGGCGATCGCCCACGGTCTCGACGAGCACATCGGCTCGGTCGAGGTCGGCAAGCTCGCCGACCTGGTGTTGTGGGACCCGAAATTCTTCGGCGTCAAGCCGGACATGGTCATCAAGCTCGGCACCATCGCCGCCGCGCCCATGGGCGATCCCAATGCCTCCATCCCGACACCTCAGCCGGTCCACTACCGGCCGATGTTCGGCGCCTTCGGCAAGGCCATGACCCAGAGCCGCGTGACCTTCGTCTCCCAGGCGGCCTACACCGACGGGGTCAAGGACAAGGCCGGCCTCGACAGCCTGGTTCTGCCGGTCAGGAACACCCGTGGCGGCATCTCCAAGAAATCCATGGTGCTCAACGATGCCACCCCGGACATCGAGGTCCATCCGGAGACCTACGAGGTCCGCGCCAATGGCGAATTGCTGACCTGCGAACCGGCCGAGGTCCTGCCCATGGCGCAGCGCTATTTCCTGTTCTAAGCTCCGCGCAAAACTGAAACACGGAGCAGGACATGTACAAGATCGTCGGATTTCCGCGCACCCGCGCGATGCGGGTGATGTGGCTCCTGGAAGAACTGGGCGAGGCCTACGAGGTCGACCCGGCGCCGCCGCAATCCGAAACGGTTCGCGACCTGACGCCGGACGGCAAGGTTCCGATCCTGATCGAGGATGGCACCGCCATCACCGAATCGGTCGCGATCTGCACCTATATCGCCGACAAGCACGGCAGGTTCACCTTTCCGGCGGGCACGCTGGAGCGCGCCCGGCAGGACAGTTTCACCCAGTTCGGCGTCGATGTGCTGGAAGGCGCCCTGTGGACCTCCGCCAAGCACAGTTTCGTTCTGCCGGAGGGCCTGCGCGCACCGGCGGTCAAGGAGGCGTGCCGGTTCGAATTCGCCCGGGGACTGAAGAGCCTGGAAACACGGCTCGGTGACGGGCCTTACGTCATGGGCGACACCTTCACCATTGCCGACATCATCATCGGCCACTGTTCCGGCTGGGCCTTTGTCGCCAAATTCGACCTGCCCAAGGAAGGTCCGGTCCATGACTATTTCAAGCGCCTGCGCGAACGGCCGGGGTTCAAGGCCATGAAACAGAAGGCGGAAGCCGCCTGATGATCCGCGTCCGGAAAATCCATTCCGCGGGCGGCTGGTCCGGCGCACCGGCCGATCGGATCACGCTCGACCTGGACGACCGGTATCGCCGCCGGGCGGTGCTGACCGGCGCTTCCGGGCTCACCTTCCTGCTGGATGAGCCCCGGGCCGTTCATCTCCATCACGGCGACGGTGTCGAACTGGAAGACGGCCGGATTGTCGAAATCCTCGCCGAGCCGGAAGACCTGGTCGAGATCGAGGCCGACAACACGGCGCATCTGGTCAGGATCGCCTGGCATCTCGGCAACCGGCACCTGCCGACGCAACTGATGGGCGACAAGCTCCGGATACGCCGCGACCATGTCATCGAGGGCATGGTGGCAAAGCTCGGCGGAAAACCGACGCCCGTATCAGCCCCCTTCGATCCGGAAGGCGGCGCCTATGGCCACGGGCGCACCCATGGCCACGACCATGGGCATTCCCACGATCACAAACATGAACACGGGCACGATCATGCGCATCCTCACGAACACAGCCATGACTGAAAGCCTGTCGCTGTCCGCGCTCTACCGGCTGCAGACGTTCCTGTCGCCCGCCTTTCCGGTCGGCGCCTTCACCTACAGCCACGGGCTGGAACAGGCGGTCGACCGGGGTGACGTCACCAGCGCCGCCGAGCTGATTCCGTGGCTGGAAGACGTGCTGCGCTTCGGTGCCGGCCGCAGCGATGCCATCCTGCTGAAGGAATCCCTGAGGGCCGCTTCCGACGGCGATGCAAAGGCCCTGGCGGAGCTGCGCGCGCTGGGTCTGGCGTTGCAGCCGTCGAAAGAACGTCATCTGGAAACAAGTGCCCAGGGAACCGCCTTTGCCGGGGCTATCGCGAGAAGCTGGCTGCCCGGCCGGTCGACCCGCGCCGCGGACCTGTGCCGCGAAACCCTCGCGGCGGACGACGATCCCTGGCCCTATCCCGTTGCCGTGGGCCTTGCCTGCGCGGCCCATGACATTCCCGACGATGCGGCCCTGATCGCCTGGCTCCACGCCTTTTCCGCCAACATCGTCTCCGCGGCGATGCGTACCGTGCCGCTCGGACAGACCGAAAGCCAGACCGTCCTGGCACACATCGAACCGGTCATCTTCGACGTTGCCGAAGAGGCAGCTGCCTCCGGTCTCGACGATCTCGGCACCTCCACATTCCTTGCGGACATCGCGTCAATGGCGCATGAAACCCAGTATTCGAGGCTGTTTCGCTCATGAATTCCAAAAACGGCCCCTTGCGTGTCGGCATCGGCGGTCCGGTCGGATCCGGCAAGACCACCCTGACCGACCGTCTGTGCAAGGCCATGCGCGACACCTGGTCGATCGCGGTCATCACCAACGACATCTACACCAGCGAGGACGCCGAGGCGCTGATGCGTTCCCAGGCCCTGACCAGCGACCGCATTCGCGGCGTGGAGACCGGAGGTTGTCCGCACACGGCGATCCGCGAGGATGCCTCCATCAATCTGGCCGCCATCGCGGACCTCACCCGCGCGATCCCGGATCTGGACCTGATCCTGATCGAGTCGGGCGGCGACAATCTGGCAGCAACCTTTTCGCCGGAACTTGCCGACCTGACGCTCTATGTCATCGATGTCGCCGCCGGCGAGGAAATCCCGCGCAAGGGCGGCCCCGGCATCACCCGGTCCGATCTTCTCATCATCAACAAGACCGACCTGGCCCCGCATGTCGGCGCCGATCTGAGCGTGATGGACCGGGACGCGAAGAAAATGCGCAAGGACCGGCCATTTGTCTTCGCCAACACCAGGGCGGGCGAAGGGCTTCAGTCTGTGGTAGACTTCATTGTTCACAAGGGCGGGTTGAACGCATAGGGGTGACCCCTTCCATTGAAAAGTTGTTTTGAATGAGTGCTGGCAATCAGGGCATCTGCGCGCACAACAATGCGATCTGGTGCGATGCGGTTCTCAAGGCAGCCGGGGCGAAGACCGGATTCCATCCGGGTTTCTGGCAAGCGGAAGACCGTCTGCTGCCGCTCCATCCCAACATCGTCACCTTGTCCGAGGCCCCGGGCGCGGGTTTCAAGCAGGCCCTGGCAGCCTTGCCGAAAGAGGCGACGGTAAAGGACAGCTTTGACACGCTCGGCCTTGGACCGCTCGGCTTTCGGAAGCTCTTTTCCGGCACCTGGCTGTTCCGGTCGGCCCAGACAGCGAGAAAAGCACCGATACAGCCGGACTGGCACAAGATCACCCATCCCGATGCCTTGAAGAAATGGGCCGCGGGCTGGAACGGCAACGAACAGCTTCAGGCGGTCTTTTCCCCCAGGCTGCTGGCATCGGCAACAATAGATTTCGCCGCCATCATGAAGGAAGATGCCATCAGGGCAGGGGCCGTGTTCTCGTCGGGTCCCCGGCTGGACGGCAAGGACGTGGTCGGCCTGTCCAACCTGTTCTGCCGCAGGAACTGGCGCTACAGCGCCCTGCACGGACTGCTCGCCCCCTATGCGCACAGACCTGTCTGCGCGTATGAAACCGATGACGGCCTGTTGCCCGTCTACGGCCAGCTCGGCTTCCAGACATGCGGCCGCCTGAGCGTCTGGATCAAGACCGCCGCTTGATCTTTGCGCTCTGCCCGGCCACGCTGTTCCCGGAAAATACGGAGGGTGGATCATGATGTTCGACGGTGTGAATCTGATCGCGGTAGCGGCCGCTGCAATCGGATCTTTTGTCTTCGGGTCGCTTTGGTACGGCGTCCTCGGCAAACCATGGATGAAGGCGGCCGCATTGACGGCGGCACAGACCAGACCGGATCCGATCACCCTGGGGATCGCCTTTTTCTGCCAGCTGGTGATGGCCTTCGTCTTTGCCGGCATCATCTACCACAGCGGCAGCAGTGGACTGCGCGCCGGGATCATCTCGGCCCTGATGATCTGGATCGGCATCGTCATGACCACGCAGATCGTCAATCACCGCTTCCAGGGCAAGCCCTGGAGCCTGACCCTGATCGATGGCGGGCACTGGCTCGGCGTTCTTCTGGTCCAGGGCGTTCTGATCGGTTTGCTGAGTTGACCGAAGTGCAAATATCTACGTATTTGAACGCATTAGACCAAGGACTCGGCGACTAAAGGACTAATGTTAGGATCTGGACGCTGCAGGGGGGCATACGCATAATGGCCCCCGGCAAAACAGGCTGCGGGGATTGCGCGGAGCGCCACTCGCGGGCCTTATTGTTGTTTCTGGGAGGTTTTCAATGTCCGATTCCGTTTTTCCCGTTCCCGCGGAGGTTGCCGCACGGGCGCATGTCGACAACGCCAAATATCAGGAAATGTATCAGAGATCCGTGGAAGACCCGGAGGGCTTCTGGGGGGAGCACGGCAAGCGCCTCGACTGGATCAAGCCTTACTCCAAGGTCAAGAACACGTCTTACGACTACCACAATGTCGCGATCAAATGGTTCGAGGACGGCACACTCAATGTCTCCGCCAATTGCGTCGACCGGCATCTGGAAAAACGCGGAGACCAGCCGGCCATCATCTGGGAAGGTGACGATCCGGGCGAACACAAGGTCATCACCTACAAGGAACTTCACCACGAGGTGAACAAGTTCGCGAACGTGCTGCACGCGCAGGGCGTCAAGAAGGGTGACCGCGTAACGCTCTATCTGCCGATGATCCCCGAGGCTGCCTACGCGATGCTGGCCTGCGCCCGCGTCGGCGCGGTTCACTCCATCGTTTTCGGCGGCTTTTCACCGGACAGCCTTGCCCAGCGCATCGGCGACTGCAAGTCGGAGTGCGTGATCACCGCCGACGAAGGTCTGCGCGGTGGCCGCAAGGTTCCGCTGAAGGTCAATGTCGACAAGGCCATCGAAAAGGCCCCGGTCAAGAGCGTGATCGTCGTCAAACGCACCGGCGGCGACGTTCCCATGCAGGAGGGACGGGACGTTCTGGTACCACGACGAGGCCGACCGGGTGTCCGATCATTGCGCCCCGGTGGAAATGAACGCGGAAGATCCGCTGTTCATTCTTTACACCTCAGGTTCGACCGGCAGCCCGAAGGGCGTCATGCACACGACCGGCGGCTATCTGGTCTATGCGTCCATGACCCACGAATATGTTTTCGACTACCACGAGGGCGACATCTACTGGTGCACGGCCGATGTCGGCTGGGTGACCGGCCACAGCTACATTGTCTACGGCCCGCTGGCCAATGGTGCCACCACCTTGATGTTCGAGGGCGTTCCGACATATCCCGGGCCCGGCCGGTTCTGGGAAGTCTGCGACAAGCACAACGTCAACATCTTCTACACCGCGCCGACCGCGATCCGCGCCCTGATGGGTGCTGGTGACGATCCCGTCACCAGCACCTCGCGCAAGTCGCTCCGTCTGCTTGGTTCCGTGGGCGAACCGATCAACCCGGAAGCCTGGACCTGGTACTACAACGTGGTCGGCGAAGGCCGCTGCCCGATCGTGGACACCTGGTGGCAGACCGAAACCGGGGGCATCCTGATCACGCCTCTTCCGGGAGCGACCGACCTCAAGCCGGGCTCGGCCACGCGGCCGTTCTTCGGCGTCCAGCCGGCCATTGTCGACGCGGAAGGCAATTTCCTGGAGGGTGCGAACGAAGGCAATCTGGTGATCAAGGACAGCTGGCCCGGCCAGATGCGCACGGTCTATGGCGACCATGAACGCTTCGTGCAGACCTATTTCGCCACCTACAAGGGCCTTTACTTCACCGGGGACGGCTGCCGCCGCGACGAGGACGGCTACTACTGGATCACCGGCCGTGTCGACGACGTCATCAACGTTTCGGGCCACCGCATGGGCACGGCCGAGGTCGAGAGCGCCCTGGTGGCTCATCCCAAGGTCTCGGAAGCCGCGGTCGTCGGCTATCCGCACGACATCAAGGGGCAGGGCATCTATGCCTATGTCACGCTGATGGAGGGCGAGGAACCCACGGACGAGCTGAAAAAGGAACTGGTCAAGCACGTCAGGTCCGAAATCGGTCCGATCGCGTCTCCCGACCTGATCCAGTTCTCTCCGGGGCTGCCCAAGACCCGGTCCGGCAAGATCATGCGCCGGATCCTGCGCAAGATCGCGGAAGACAGTTTCGACAGTCTCGGCGACACGTCGACTCTCGCCGATCCGGCCGTGGTCGACGACCTGATCGACAACCGTCAGAACCGCGCCTGAGCGGCTCAACAGCACACCTGAAGGCCCGTCGACGCGACGGGCCTTTTTTCTTACCCGGACTATTTCGACAGGTAGATCGACTGGATTTTCTTGGCGATGTTGCCGAAGGCGCCGATCAGCTCCGAGGAGGATGTCGCCTGGTAGTAATTTCCGTCGCTGGCGCAGGACGCCATGTTCTTTGCGCCGGCCGAGCTGTTGTTGTTGCCGAAATAGACGCCGAAAATCTCGATGTTCGAATCCTTCATGGCCTCGCAGAGGGCGCGAGAGGAGGTCGAAGATTCGTTGCTATAATATGCGCCCTCAGGTTCTTCATCCCACACATAGGCCACAACCTCTTCCCAGGTGCAGACTTCCTTTTTCTTACCGTTTTTCTTGATTTTTGTCGTGCAGGTTTCTTCCCATTGGGTCGTTTCGTCAATCTCGTAGTACCGGTTGTTGTCACCGTCGGTCATGATGACCGCGAATTTCAGAACGTCTTCATTGTCATAGGCTTCCGGAGCGCTGTCCGCAGGCCAGACGTCCTTGTAGTTGGGTGACAGGCTGTTCCACCCCCAGGTGATACCGGTCTGCCCGGCGGTGCCGCCATTGTCGTCCAGCGCCTCGATGGCGTCGATCAGCTCTTCCCGATCGGATGTCAGCGGGATCATTTCGGAATCCGACGAGCAGCTCCAGCTGGCACCGCCGTAAAAGACATTCATGGGCGGCGGATCGGTTTCATCGTAATAATCGTAGGGCTGGTCGGTGTATTTGACCTCGTAAAGATCGGTACCATCGTCATAATCAACGCGTTCGGTGACACATTCGCTGCCATCGGCATAACCGTAGGCGTCACCCTTGACCTTGTCGGCATAGGTCCCCAGGTTCACGCCTTGACTATACGGCACCAGGGAAATGCGGACCTTGACGTCCTCCTCCTGCGTTTCTTCCGGGATCAGGATGTCCACGAGGCTTTCCGAGGCCTCCCGCAGCGTGTCCATGTCACTCCTCATGGACCCGGTAACATCGACCACAAGGGCCAGCTCCACGTCGAACCGCGAATAGGCAACCTGGGCGCTCGTTCCGAAGGCGAAGAACGCCGGACCGAGGCTCTCCTTCATGTAGCCACCCATGTCGATGAAATAGTTCTGGAGCGTCGCCGAAGCGGAGACCGTCACGGTGCCGTTGTCGCTGTCGACGATGAAATCCAAGTTCTCGATGGCTTCTTCAAGGAACTCCGTGTCGGCCAGGTTCGCCCTGAATGACTTCGTGAGGGCCTCCTTGATCTGAGCGTCCGTCATCACCGACGTTGACAGGTCCGTGGCCAGGGAAAGGGCCGCGGCGTCGAGCGCATAAGATAGTTTCTCGCGCGCGTTGATGCTCCGGGAAACATCGAATGCCGCCCCGGAGATGAGCAGCATCAGGATCACCATCAGGCCGAACAGGGGCAGGATCGACGCCTTGCGGTCGCCAATGAATCTGGTTGCCAGGGTCTGGAAAATCTTACGCTGAAAATACCGCATAGCTGCCTCTTGAGATGCGGCTGATCCTACCCGACAAAAGTACCTAAAAGTTTAAGGTTGCTGTCGAAATTGTTTTTACACCCACCGTCCCATCGACCTTCCTTCTGGCCTTCCGGCCAGGGTTCCGGCAGAGGATTGCGCCGCCGGATCATTTGGACAGATAGATCGACTGGATCTTGCGTGCGATGTTCGCGAAGGCACTGATGAGCTGTTCTGCGGACGATGCCTGATAATAATTGCCGTCGCTGGCACAGGACTGCATGTTGCGTGCGCCGGCCGAAGTGCTGCTGGTGCCGAAATAAACGCCGAAAATTTCGATATCGGACGCTTTCATTGCCGCGCACATGTCCCGGGATCGTGTGGAAGACACATTGCTGTAGGATTCGCTTTCACCGGACTCGCGCCATGCGTTAACGGGCACGGTGCTGCACTCCCAGCGCCATCGGCCGCGATTGCGGACCCAGCCGCATTGTTCCTCTTCTTCGATAAATTCGTAAAACCGGTTGTTGTCGCCATCGGTCATGATGATCGCGAACTTGAGAACCTCGTCGTCCGAATAGGCCGCAGGCGTGCTTTCCGAGGGCCACAGGGAGGAATAATTCGGCGACAGGCTGTACCAACCCCAGGCAATTCCGGTCTGACCGGCCGTGCCGCCGGTATCGGTAAGCGCATCGATCGCGGGCAGCAGCGTGTCCCTGTCGCTTGTCAGCGGCACCATTTCGGAAGAAGACGAGCAACTGGTGCTGCCGCCGCCGAAGAAGGTTCCCTCCGGCGGCGGGCTGGCATCGGTGTAATAGTCGTAGGCGGCATCCGTGAACATCACTTCATTGCTGTCGTAGTCCTGACGCTCGGTAACGCAGTCGCCGCTGACACTGTAGAAATCGGATCCCTTCACCTTGTCCGCATAGGGGCCCAGATTGACGCCCTGGCTGTAGGGAATGAGCGAAATGCGGACCATCGCGTCGCTTTCATCCACCGCTTCGGGCACCAGGATGTCCACCACGCCGGCGGAGGCCTCGCGCAGCGTGCGCATGTCGCTCGAGGACATGGACCCCGTGACGTCCACCACAAGGGCCAGTTCCACGTCGAACCTCGAATAGGAGACCTGCGAGCGCGTGCCGAATTCGAAGGTTTCGGGACCCAGCGCGCTCTGCATGTAACCGCCCAGGTCGATGAAATAATTGTTGAGAGAGGCCCTGGACGACACGGAGATGACCCCGTTTTCGCTGTCCACAGTGAACTCCAGATTGCCGATGGCCTGTTCGAGGAATTCAGCGTCCTCAAGATTGGCCCGGAAGGACGCGGTCATCGCCTCGGTGATCTCCGCGTCGGTCATCACAGAGGTGGACAGGTCCGCCGCCACGGACAGCGCCGCCGCATCCAGGGCAAAGGACAGCTTTTCCCTTGCACTGACCGCACGGGTAACATCGGCCGCGGCGCCCGCAAGCACGATCATGAGAATAACCATCAGTCCGAAAATAGGCAGAATTGCCCCGTCACGCTGGGTTATCAAACGTCTCAATAGGTACTTCACGGAGTGAATGCGTCGACTGTGCATGGTTGCCTCATGTTTCACCGAGACAAATAATGCAAAAAGGTACCCATTTCCTTAAATGAACCTTAGGAAAGCTATTAACAAGATATCAATTTATTGATTAAAATTCTTCAATACCAGCCGGAACCCAAGACGGCACGATCCGGCGTGCTCCGGTCGGCAACAGTCCCTGATAGCCCCGGCAGCCCATGAAGGGTCGAAACAGGTGGCAGTGTTTTCAGGGTTCCAGTTCGGTGTCCCAATAGAGGAAATCCAGCCAGCTCTCGTGCAGGTAGTTCGGCGGGAAACCCCGGCCATTGTTGTGCAGGTCCTGGATGGTCGGCTGAAAGGGCATGTGCATAGGCCACATGTTCAACTGCTGGCAGGACTTGTTGGACTTGCGCAGGTTGCAGGGAGAGCAGGCCGTGATGACATTGTCCCAGGTCGTCAGACCACCTTTGGAGCGCGGAATGAGGTGATCGAACGTCAGCTCATGCCTGGAGCCGCAATATTGACACTGGAATTTGTCGCGGAGGAAGACGTTGAAGCGAGTAAAGGCGGGATATCGGCTGGGTTTGACAAAGGTCTTGAGGGAAACGACGCTCGGCAATCGGAACTCGAAGCTCGGACTTCGGACCGCCGCGTCATATTCCGAAACGATGTTCACCCGATCCAGAAACACAGCCTTGATGGTGTCCTGCCAACTCCACAGGGACAAAGGATAGTAGCTCAAGGGCCGATAGTCCGCATTGAGCACCAACGCCGGATGCGTCCCCGGCGAAACCGCTATCGTCACGCTCCGCTCCTCACGACTAGTCGGATCGTCCGATGCCCGGTCAAACGGACAGCGGATCACGTCCTTTTGTGACGGGAGTATTGTAGTGCCGAGGTGACAGTCTTGTGAAGCCCGGTAAATTCATTTCTCGCAACAGAAAGCCAGACCCGTTTCCGGCAAGGCATTTTTCTTAAAGCTATGAATTATTTGCGTGAAAGCAGAAATCTCTACGGCACTGTGACAAACCGGCGGCTCCAACGCAAAAGGGCGCCCGAAGGCGCCCCCTGAAATCATGAATTCCTCAATCGAATCAATTTGAGGTCCACTGCCGGATGTCGACAAAATGTCCTGCGATCGCGGCCGCCGCAGCCATGGCCGGCGACACCAGATGCGTCCGGCCCTTGTGACCCTGGCGGCCCTCGAAATTCCGGTTCAACGTCGAGGCGCAGCGCTCTCCCGGGCTCAGCTTGTCCGCATTCATGGCAAGGCACATGGAACAGCCGGGCTCACGCCACTCGAAACCGGCTTCCTTGAAGATCAGGTCCAGGCCTTCCTCTTCGGCCTGCTCCTTCACCAGTCCGGAGCCCGGCACCACCATGGCGCTGACGTGGGACGACACCTTGTGATTTCCGATCACCGCCGCCGCTGCGCGCAGGTCCTCGATCCGGCCGTTGGTGCACGAGCCGATGAAGGCCCTGTCGATCCTGATATCCGTGATCTTCGTGCCCGGCTCGAGCCCCATGTATTCCAGCGCACGGATTTTCGAGGCGCGGCGGTTCTCGTCCTCGATCTCCAACGGATCCGGGACGATGCCTTCCACGGAGACCACATCTTCCGGCGACGACCCCCAGGAGACGATCGGCGGCAGATTGGCGGCGTCCAGCTCGACAACCTTGTCGAAATAGGCGTCCGGATCCGTATGCAGCGTCTGCCAGTAGGCCAGCGCCTTGTCCAGCGCTTCACCCTTGGGTGCCTTCGGGCGGCCCTTGATATAGTCGAACGTGACCGCGTCCGGCGCGATCAGGCCCGCGCGCGCGCCGGCTTCAATCGACATGTTGCAGACGGTCATGCGGCCTTCCATGGACAGCGAGCGCATGGCCTCGCCGGCGTATTCGATCACGTAGCCGGTTCCGCCGGCCGTGCCGATCTTGCCGATGATCGCCAGCACGATGTCCTTGGCGGTAACGCCGTCCGGGATCTTGCCGTCGACCTTCACCAGCATGTTCTTCGCTTTTTTCTGGATCAGCGTCTGCGTGGCCAGAACATGTTCGACTTCCGACGTGCCGATACCGTGCGCCAGGGAGCCGAAGGCCCCGTGGGTCGACGTGTGGCTGTCGCCGCAAACGATGGTCATGCCGGGCAGGGTGAAGCCCTGTTCGGGGCCGATGATGTGAACCACGCCCTGACGCATGTCCAGTTCGGAGTAATACTCGACCCCGAATTCGGCCGCGTTCCTGGCCAGCGTATCCACCTGCAGTGCGGATTCAGGATCGTCGATGCCATGGCGGCGGTCCGTGGTCGGCACGTTGTGGTCGACGACGGCAAGGGTTTTCTGTGGCTGACGCACTTTCCGGCCGGTCATGCGCAGACCTTCGAAGGCCTGCGGACTGGTGACTTCATGCACCAGGTGACGATCGATATAGAGCAGGCCGGTACCGTCCGGCTGCATGTCGACCACGTGGTCGTCCCAGATTTTGTCGTAAAGCGTCCGTGCCTTGGCCATGGGTCTCTCCTCAGTCCCGCCGGACCGTCGTTCAAACCTCTTCAGTTTGCAGGAGCCCGGCGAGTCCCTCCTTCGGCCAGTCCGGCCGCGGGGGTCTGTCCTCAATTGTCAAGGCTAGTGAATGACGCAGCTCTGCTCAAACGTCAAGCGTTCCGAGTTGAGCTGAATTCAACTGGGATTGACCGCCAGCGGCAAAAACGAAAAAACGGCGGCCCATCCGGACCGCCGTCTTCAAATTCTTCAAGCCGGGCCGGCTTATTCTGCAGCGTTTTCCGCAGCTTCCTTTTCGGCCTGCTTGGCCTCCGCCTTGGCGACCTTCGCGGCAACAGCCTCGGAGCGGGCCACTTCGTTCAGACGCTTGGCGCGGACATTGGTGTTCTCGGTGATACGGGCCGACTTGCCGCGGCGATCGCGCAGGTAGTAGAGCTTCGCGCGGCGAACCTTACCGCGGCGGACAACCTCCACGCCTTCCAGCATCGGTGAGAAGATCGGGAACACCCGCTCGACACCTTCACCGTAGGAAATCTTGCGCACCGTGAAGCTCTCGTTGATGCCGCCGCCGGAACGGGCGATGCAGACACCTTCGTAAGCCTGTGTACGGGTGCGGGTGCCTTCGGTGACCTTCACGTTGACGCGAACGGTGTCACCTGGAGAAAATTCCGGCAGCTTCCGCTGGCCTTCGATTTTCTCCATTTCCTCGGCATTGATCTGTTCGATGATATTCATGGCATTTTTCCCTTTTCATTTACAAAGCGGTCAGAGCGTTCTCCGAATGGACCGGGAACGAATTCACCAGCTCTGGGCCATGTTTCTTTGTCCGCCGGATGGCCGCAGATTTCAGGTCTTTCCAGACCCGTCCACAAGGCATGCCTTCAAAATCAAGACACACGATCACCCGGCTTCGGCGGGCGTATACAGGAAAACACCCCCCATGTCATGCGGATTCGTCAATCCACGTCGTCTTCATCCGCCATATAGGCATCCCAGAGATCCGGGCGGCGTTCACGGGTCAGGCGTTCGGCTTCCGCCATGCGCCACTCGTGGATCTTGCGGTGGTTGCCGGAGGTCAGCACCTGGGGAATGACCGCCCCCTCGAACGCGGCTGGGCGGGTATAATGCGGGTGCTCCAGAAGACCCGTCTCGAAACTTTCCGTATCCGCGCTTTCCATGTTGCCCATGACCCCGGGAATGAGCCGTATGACCGCATCCAGCAGCGTCATCGCGCCGATTTCCCCGCCGGACAGGATGTAGTCGCCGATGGAGACTTCCTCCAGGCCGCGGGCCTCGATCACTCGCTGGTCAACCCCCTCGAAGCGGCCGCAGACGATGACGGCTCCGGGTCCCTCGGCCAGCTCATGGGCGCGGTCCTGGGTAAACGGCAGACCGCGCGGGCTCATCAGCAGCTTCGGACGCGTATCGTCCTGCTGCGCGGCCGCATCGACGGCCCTGGCCAGAATATCGGCCCTGAGCACCATGCCGGCGCCGCCGCCCGCAGGCGTGTCGTCGACGGAGCGGTGCTTGTCCGTGGCAAAATCGCGGATCTGGCTGGTCTCGAGCTGCCACAGGCCCTTGTCCAGCGCCCGTCCGGACAGGCTGTGACCCAGAGGCCCCGGAAACATGTCCGGATAGAGCGTCAGGATTGTTGCCTTGAAAGCCATGACCGCTGCCCGTTTTCCCGATTGGCCGTTGATCCGTGTCCGAAAACCCGCCCCCGGTTAAGGAGCCGTTTACTGCATTCTCCGAAATCCGGCGATATCAACACCCGGATCATCGGAAAGAAAGTTCTGATTAAGGCCCGGTGCCTACCCTGACAAGAGCGATTCAATCGGGTCTTTCACCGTGCCAAGGTTTCCAGTCTACCGTTTCAAACTTCCCGCGTTCATCCAGGCACGTGTCGACCGGCACTATCTCGATGTTTCGATCAGCCGCGTTCTGCCGCTGATCTGTCTGATGACCTTTGGCGTTCTCGTCGGCCTGGTCTTCAACACCGGTGTCGGCCACCCCTATGACAAGGTCATCCATATCGGCTTTTTCGCCCTTCTGACCCTGTCCATCCACGCCCTCTTCTGCTGCCGTCTGCGGATTTCCGCGGTCGTCGCTTTCGGCATGGGGCTGGGTGGCGAGGTGCTGCAGGGCTTCCTGCCCCACCACGAAATGTCTCTTTCCGACGCGGTTGCCAACGGCATCGGCGTCTCGATGATCGTGGCCCTGATCGCCCTGATCCGCTCCGAAACCCGCCAGGCGGTCAAGGACGAACAGGAAGATTTCAATCTGGGCCGGATGGGTCTGGAACCGGTCCGTACCCGTTACCGCTCGGGCGCACCCTCGGACGGTTCCGGCGCTCCTTCGGAAAAATAGTCCTCGGGCAGGTCCACCCGCACCTGTCCTTCAGCCAGGCTGATCTCCGGCACAAAGTCCTTCGTGAACGGGATATAGAAGGTGTTGCCGCGCTGCGGCCGGACCTCAAGCAGGTCGCCGGCGCCGAAATCCTGCACCGCCGCGATCTTGCCGAGCGTTTCGCCGCCCTGATCGATGACGGCAAGGCCGGTCAGATCCGAATAGTAGAATTCGTCTTCTTCAGGCTCGGGCAGCTGGTCGCGGCTGATATAGAGTTCAACCCCGTTCAGTTCCTCGGCCTGGTTCCGGTCCGTGAGACCCTTGAACCGGGTGATCACAACCGTCTTCTGCACCCGTGCCTTTTCCACTTCGAACGACCGGGAGCCGTCCTTGGTGACAAGGGTGCCATAGTCGGCAAAGGAAAGCGGGTCGCTGCCGAAAGCCTTGACCCGCACTTCCCCGCGAATGCCGTGCGCCGCACCGATCCTGGCCATCAGCACCTTCCGATCGTCTGAAGACGTCATCTCAAAAGGCTCCCTGGCTCAATTCCGGCGCGGCGGCTGTCATCGGACTTATTCGGCGGCAGCTTCTTCGGAAGCAGCCTCTTCAGCCGGAGCGGCGGCGGCGGCAGCCGCTTCTTCTTCAGCGATCCGCTTTGCTTCCAGGCGTTCCTTGGCCTTCGCGCCCGGCTCGGCCTTTTTCGGGTTGTTGCGCGCGTCGCGCTTCTTCAGGCCGGCGGCATCCAGGAAACGGTGAACGCGGTCGGTCGGCTGGGCACCGGTGTCGAGCCAGTACTGAATGCGCTCGACATTCAACTGCACGCGGTCTTCGGAATCCTTCGGCAGCATCGGGTCGTAGGAACCGACCTTTTCAATGAAGCGGCCATCGCGCGGGGAGCGGATGTCGGCAATGACGATGCGGTAATACGGGCGTTTCTTGGAACCGCCGCGTGCCAGGCGAATTTTCGTAGCCATGATATTTCTCCAGTTTTTTCAGTTGCCGGCTTCTGCGGCAATGGCTTCATGGTGCCGGATCACTTCGTGAACAATGAAGTTCAGAAACTTCTCGGCAAAGTCAGGATCGAGATTGGCGTCGCCGGCAAGTTGCCTCAGCCGCTCGATCTGAATTTTCTCGCGCGCCGGGTCGGCCGGCGGCAGGTCGTTGTTGGCTTTCAGGACACCCACTTTCTGAGTGCACCTGAACCGTTCGGCGAGCATGTGGATCAGCGCCGCATCGATGTTGTCGATGGACGACCGCAGGGCTTTCAATTCGGCAAGCGCCGCACTCTGGCCCAGACGGGTTTCCGCTTCGCTCATCGTTTCTTGCCTTTTCCCATGCCCGGCAGACCCGGAAGTTTCGGCCCCCCGAGGCCGGGCAGACCCGGCATTCCAGGTGGCAGCCCGGCGCCGCCCAGCCCGCCTGGCAGACCCTTGGGCAGCTCCATGCCACCGGGCAGTTGGCCGGATTTGGCCATTTCTTCAAGCTGCTTGGGATCGACATCGGGCATGCCGCCGCCCATGCCGCCCATCAGCTTGCCGAGCATGCCCTTGCCCTTGCCCATTTTCTTCATCATGTCCGCCATCTGGCGGTGCATTTTCAGAAGCTTGTTCACTTCGGCCACCTGCACGCCGGATCCGGCGGCGATGCGCTTCTTGCGGCTGGCCTTGAGAAGGTCGGGCTTGCGGCGTTCGGTCGGCGTCATCGACTGGATGATGGCGACCTGACGCTTGAACATCTTGTCGTCGATGTTGGACGCCTCGATCTGCTTCTTCATCTTGCCAACGCCCGGCAGCATGCCCATCATGCCGGACATGCCGCCCAGTTTTTCCATCTGTTTCAGCTGTTCGGCCAGATCGTCCAGGTCGAAGTGACCCTTCTGCATCCTTTTCGCCATCTGGGCGGCTTTTTCCGCGTCGATGGCCTCGGCGGCCTTTTCCACCAGCGAGACGATGTCGCCCATGCCCAGAATGCGGTCGGCGATCCGCTTGGGATGGAAATCCTCCAGCGCATCGGCTTTTTCGCCCGTCCCGATCAGCTTGACCGGCTTGCCGGTGACCGCCTGCATGGACAGCGCCGCACCGCCGCGGCCGTCACCGTCCATGCGGGTCAGCGCGATGCCGGTGATGCCGACACGCTCGTCGAAGTTCCGCGCCAGATTCACGGCGTCCTGACCGGTCAGGGAATCGGCCACCAGCAGAATTTCATGGGGCTGCGCGGCGGATTTGATATCCGCCATTTCCACCATCAGCGGCTCGTCGATATGGATCCGGCCGGCGGTGTCCAGCATGACCACGTCATAGCCGCCCAGCTTGGCGGCGGACATGGCACGCTTTGCGATCTCGACAGGGCCCTGACCCTCGACGATCGGCAGGGTGTCGACTTCGTTCTGTTCGCCCAGAACCCTGAGCTGTTCCTGGGCCGCCGGACGGCGGGTGTCCAGTGACGCCATCAGCACCTTGCGCTTGTCGCGCCGGGTCAGGCGCCGCGCGACCTTGGCGGTCGTCGTCGTCTTGCCCGAGCCCTGCAGGCCGACCATCATGATCGCCACGGGCGCCGGTGCGTTCAGGTCGATCGGCTGGGCCTCTTCGCCGAGCATCTCGACAAGCTGATCGTGAACGATCTTCACGACCATCTGGCCCGGCGTCACCGATTTGACGACTTCCGCGCCGACAGCCCGGTTGCGGACCTTGTCGGTGAAGGACCGTACGATCGGCAGCGCGACATCAGCCTCGATCAGCGCGCGGCGAATTTCGCGCATCGCCTCGTTGACGTTGTTTTCCGACAGCGCACCGCGGCCGGTGAGCTTGTCGAAAATGCCGCTTAGTCGATCGGACAGGCTTTCAAACATCAAAGGGTCCTTGAACATCGTCGGTTTCGGGAAATCTCCCGAACCATATGGGCAGCCCTGCCTCGATTCCAACCGGATCGAACTGCGCAAAGCAGTTTGACACCCGAGGGCGCATCGCGCTGTCGGGTGGTGACCTCCGGGAACTCTTTAGACCTTGACGGGTCCCGGTCGGCGGGTCGAATTGTTGCTCACTCATATGGAGTTCGCGGTCTATGCCTGAAAGCGGTCAGAGAGTCAAGGAAGACGCCCCGTTGTCACGGAACGGCATTCGCCGTGCCCTCCACCGTTCGAAACAAACCAACCGGACTATTCGGCATCCCGCCGCGACGTTTCGTAGGTCGCCGAGATCCGGTAGTAGTCGTTGAAACCGATCCTGTCGCGCAATTCCCTGAAGTCCATCAGGTCGGGCGTGCGGTCCTGGTCCGTCTTCAGTTGCGCGAGTGTGGCCATCATCGCCTTCATGGCGCTGGCCATCAGGGTCAGCGGATAGGCGGCAATCGCATAGCCGATGTCCTGAAGCTCCCGGTGCGACAGGTCCGGTGTCTCGCCGCCTTCGACGATATTGGCCATCTTCGGACCCGGCAGTTCCCGGCAGACTTCCGCCATCTCGGCAACGGTCTTGGGCGCCTCGACAAACAGGATATCGGCCCCCAGTTCCTTGAACTTCGCCGCCCGCACGATCGCCTCGCCGAGTCCGTGGTCATGGCGGGCATCGGTGCGCGCCAGGATCAGGATGTCGGCACCCGCCTCCCTGGCATCCTGCGCCGCTCGGATCCGGTCGAAGGCCTCTTCGCGCGTCACCACCGCCTTGCCCGGCGTATGACCGCAGCGTTTAGGCGCGACCTGATCCTCGATCATCACCGCCGCCGCACCGGCCTTGGCCATTCCGGTGACCGTCCTGCGCACATTCATGGCATTGCCGTACCCCGTATCGCCGTCGGCCAGCAACGGAATCCGGACCGCATCCGTGATATTCCGGGCCTGATCGAGCACCTCGCCATAGGACATCAGCCCGAGGTCCGGCTGACCGATCCGCGACGCGGAGGCGGCGAACCCGGACATGAAGGTCAGATCGAACCCCGCCTGTTCGATCAGCTTTGCCGACAGCGCGTCATAGCAGCAGGGCATGACATGGAGCGTGTCCTGCGCCAGCAGGGCACGAAGCGTTTCGGCCGGAGACGGCATGGTCATGAAACCTCAGAGTTTGAAGGGAATGTAGAGCGCCAGATCGGTCCATACATAAAGGATCGCAGCGGAGAACAGCAACAGCAGAAGGAACGGCAGAACGCCGCGCGACACATCCGTGAGACTGGCCTTGGCAACCGACTGGATGACATAGAGATTGAGCCCAACCGGCGGTGTGATCAGGGCACATTCCACCATCACCACCATGAAGACGCCGAACCAGATCGGGTCGAAGCCGAGCAGCAGCGCGGCGGGCAACAGCACCGGCGTCATGATCAGGACCATGGACAGCGCCTCGAACACCAGCCCCATGATCAGGAGCACGACCGCAACCACCAGGATGAAGCCAAGCTGCGTATCGATGTTCTGGCCGATGAAGACCGATATCTCCTGCGGAATCCGATAGAGCGTGATCGCCTTGCCGAAGACCTTGGCACCGGCAACGATCAGGAGAATGGCCACCGTCGTCGCCATGCTCTCGAAGATCGCCTCACGGAATCCTGTCCAGCTCAACCGGCGCATCGCCAGCGTGATCGCAAGCGCGCCGGCAAGACCAAGCGCGGCTGCCTCGGTCGGTGTCGCCGCGCCGGTATAGATCACCCCGATGACATAGGCGGCCAGCAGGACCGCCGGCAACGCCCGGAGCGTTGCCCGGACCCGTTCGGGCCATTCCGTCGGCGGCTCCGGCGTGAACCCGCCGAACCAGCGCGCATAAATCATCGAAAAGGCGATGAACAGCACCACCAGCAGAAGTCCCGGCCCGATGCCGGCGAGAAACAGGTCCAGCACCGACTGTTCGGTGACGAAGGCATAGACGATCATCGGGATGGACGGCGGGATCAGGATGCCGAGCGTTCCGCCGGCGGCCAGCAGCCCGTAGACGAACCGACGTTGATATCCGCGCCCGATCATTTCCGGTATTGCGACGGTGCCGATGGTCGCGGCGGTGGCGACGGAAGACCCGGAAATCGCGGCAAAGATGCCACAGGAAATGATGGTGGCAACCGCGAGGCCGCCCGGCCAGTGGCCAACCCAGGCGTGGACGGCCGCGAACAGATCCCTGCCGACGCCCCCTTTCAGCAGGATGTTCGACATCAGCAGGAACAGCGGCACGGCCAGCAGGATGAAGCCGTCGAGGGTCGACAGGATCGCCTGGGGCGCCATCAACGGCGAAAATCCGCCCAGCATCAGCAGCGCCAGGCCAAGCCCGCCCAGCGCGAAAGCCACCGGCACCCGGATCAGCAGCAGCGAGAACAAAGCTATCAGGATGAGCACGACCGTCATGCGGATACCTCGCCGTCCCGGCTGTCTTCCGGGCCGCCACCACCACCCTGCGTTCGCGCGAGTTCGATCAGCGCCTGCAGGAACACCAGTGAAAAGCCGACCGGGATCGCCAGTTCGGAAACCCAGATCGGCATGTCCAGCATCGAGCCGGTGGTCCGGCCGCGCTCGAAGGACTCAAGGAAGATGCCGCCGCCCTTCCAGGCTACGACGGCGCTGAAAAGCGCAACCGCGGTCATTGCCAGCAACCGGCAGACAGTCCGCCCCGCGGGGCCCAGCCTGTCGGTCACCACATCGACGGCGATATGGCGGTTGGCCTGAAGCAGCCAGGGCATGGCGATCATGGTGCCCCAGATGAGGCAGAGCTGGGACAGTTCCGCCGCCCAGATTGTCGGCGCCACGAACAGGTAGCGCGCCGCGACCTCGTAGGTCAGCATGCCCCCGGCGACAAAAAACAGCAGCGCCGCGATCCAGGCCAGCGCCTTCAGGAGATGTGAAAAGGTTTTCATGGAATTCCCCGGCACCGGGACCTGTAGCCACCGGAGGGTTCAAAAGAGAAAGAACATAGGATTTCGGCGGCGGCCGGATGTTTTCCGGCCGCCGCCCAACGGGTCAAGTCCGCGTCAGAGAGCTTTCGCTGCATCCATGACGGTCTTGCCAAGGTCCCCGGATTTTTCGACATAAGCATCGTAGACCGGCTGGCTCACCGCCTTCCAGGCTTCGAGTTCCGACGCCGTGGGGGTATAGATGGTCATGCCGTTTTCCTCGGCCTGCGCATAGGCTGCGGCCTCGATCTCGGACATCCGGTCCCGCACATCCGCTTCCGCCTTCAGCGCCGCGGCCTGGATGAGCGCCCTGTGGTCTTCCGGCAGCCCGTTCCAGAAATCCGTGTTCACCACGACGATGAACTCGATGTCGGCATGATTGGTCACGGTGATCGTGTCCATCACCTCCCACAGCTTGCGGGATTTGACACCGGACACGCCCGTCATGCCGATATCCACCGTACCGCGCTGATAGGCCAGATACTGTTCGGAGCCGGAGATCAGCGTCGGTGCGCCTTCGGCGGCCGTGACAAAATCGCCGAGCGTCTTGCCGAAAACCCGGACTTTCTTGCCCTTCATCTCGGCCGGTGTTTTCACCGGACCGTCCTTGGAGAGCATGATCGCCCCGCCGTAGGCCTGCCACCACAACACCGTGGATCCGGTTTCCGAGATGGCGTCGTCAAGCGGGCCACGCACCGGCGACCCGGGCGCGACGGCCGCGCGGACCTTTGCTTCCGTGTCGAAAAGGAACGGCTGATAGAAGATATCGACCGCGGACACGTCACCGACGTAGCGCGTCAGTGATGCGACGCCCATCTCGATGGCGCCTGAGCCGACCGCTGCCGGGACTTCCTTGTCCTTGTAAAGCTGCGCGGAATCGTAGATTTCGACAGCGATGTCACCGTTCGAGGTCTTCTCCACCTCTTCCTTGAAGAGCTGAAGGTTCTGACCCAGATGGCTCGTCAGCGGCAGTTGCAGCGATATACGCAAGGTCGTGTCGGCAGCCTGCGCCGAACCGGCAGACAGGCCAAGCGCCACTGCGGCGCCCAGCGCCCAGGAAAATGCATTCATTTTATTCCTCCCAAAAAGAGCCTTTCGCTTCAAAACGAAAGGGTCCGGAAGGCACTCTTGCAAAAGCGCATTTCAGGGTCAATACGCCTGAAAGCCCTTGCAACCGGTGATGCCTGTTCCCGTTTCAGGAACCCGTTCCTTGCATTTTGCACGGCGCGGGCGGATAAGAACTTCTTCAAACAAAGCCGACTGCCGTCCTGACAGCCGTCCTTCCCGGATGCACGGTCAATGAATTTTCGAGCCATAGCCTTACCAATCGGTCGTTTGCTCATCCTGATTTCCCTGTTGATGACCCTCCCCGCGATGGCCGATGCCGTTGCCGGGCACGCGGACTGGCAGGTCTTTCTGGTATCGGGGCTGGTGCTGGGAACTACGGGCGGCCTGATTGCACTGGCATTCAGGGGCGAAAAACCGCCCTCCGGATTCCGCGAGGCGATCGTGTTCGTGACCGCAGCCTGGTTCGCGTTTTCCATCGCCGGTGCGATACCGTTTTATTCCGGCAATCTCGGGCTCGGTTTTACCGATGCCTTTTTCGAAGCCGCCTCGGGCCTGACCACCACCGGATCCACCGTACTGACCGGACTGGACAGCTTTCCTCCCGGCATTCTGCTCTGGCGCGCGCTGTTGCAGTGGATCGGCGGCATCGGTGTCATCGTTCTCGGCATATGGCTTCTGCCAGCTCTGAGGGTGGGCGGCAGCCAGCTTTTCGCGCTGGAATCGTCGGAAAAGACCACGCGGCCCTATGGCCGCATAACGCCCTTCGTCTACCGGCTGCTGTTCCTTTACGGAGGGCTGACACTGAGCTGCATGATCCTTTACCTGATCTGCGGCATGAGCTTTTTTAACGCCGTCGTCCATACCATGACCACGGTATCCACCGGCGGCTTCTCAACCTCGGACCAGTCTTTCGGCCAGTTTCAGGGAACTGCGGTCTATTGGGTCGCCACCGTGTTCATGCTGCTCTCCAGCCTGCCGTTTTTATACCTCATCAGAAGCCTTGAGCGCCGGCGGTTCACACCGGATATCCAGGTCGTGCTTCTGCTGGCATTCGTGACTTCGGCTTCTTTCGGGGTCTTTTTCTTCGAACGGTACATTGTTCACGACACACCGTTTCACATGTTCACGCTGGCGGTCTTCAACGTGGTCTCCATCATCACGACCACCGGTTACGCGGCGAACGACTATCTGCAGTTTGGACCGGCGGTCATTGTTATTTTCTTCGTGCTGACGTTTTTCGGCGGCTGCAGTGGCTCGACGGCCGGCGGTTTCAAGATGTTCCGCATCGCGATCCTGACCGCCTATATCCACGCGCTCCTGCGCCGCATGATCCGCCCGCACCGCATCGCGGTTCCCCGGTATCAGGGCCAGGCGGTGTCGGACAACGTGCTGGAAGGCGTTCTGGTGTTCGCGGTGCTCTATACGGGATCGTTCGCGGGGTTTTCCCTCATCTACATGATGCTGGGATTCGATCTGGAAACCGCGCTGAGCGCGTCCGGCACGGCGCTGGCCAATGTCGGGCCCGGTGTCGGCAACATCATCGGGCCTTCAGGAACGTTTCAATCTCTTCCTGACGCAGCCAAGTGGTCCCTGGCCGTTGAAATGATACTCGGCCGTCTCGAGATCCTCGGAGGAATCCTGCTTCTGACCCCGGATTTCTGGTGCGACTGAACCCAACCTCACAAGATGGCAATGCATCTGGCTGCACTTGAAGGTTTGCGAAAGTGAGACGGACACGGAAAACCACCGCCGGCGTGACCGTCCGGCGGTGGTCTTTCTCAGGCGATCGAACTGCGCAGCCAACGATGGACCGATCGGATGAAACCGGTCATTCGTCGAAGTTGCAGCCTACGGGGGGATGATCGCCCGGAGCTCGCCTTACGGCAGGACGGTTGCGAATTCTTCCGGGTCGAGCAGACTGTCCTGGTTGGAATCCGCTGCCTGGAACAGGTCTTCCGACATGGTCGGAACAGCGGCCGAGATTTCCTCAAAGCTCACGTAACCGTCCTGGTCGCTGTCGACCGCCTGAAACGACATGCCCTGAGCAAGGGCTGCGGACGACGCGGTGAACGCACCGATGAGAAGAGCAACGGTAAGACGTTTGGACATGATGTGACCTCCAGTGGTTTGGTCATGGCCGGGCCGTCCCCACCCGGCCGCTTTTCTGCAGCCGTGGACGGTCCCGCTGTTCCGTCCGTCCGAAAGGTCCCTGCGACCCGCCGAACCGGAACAGGACGGACAGTGCGGGCCGATCGCGACAGCCAAAAGGCGTCTCCTTGAAACCTTCGCGGCATTGTTGTGTCCGGGTATGACGATCCGTCACAGGCAGAACAAATTCCCGTCAACATCAATGGTTTCAGGCGGGACTGCGGCGGGAAGGAAGAACACTGTAAATCCATCAAGCTATTGTTATGAATGATTTTTCTGGAGATTTGCAGTCTGCGGCGCACCTGTTGCACCCGCTTTCGCGGTTCCGGGCGGGCGGATCTGGCAGATCACTCGCGGCAACATTCAGCGCCGTCCCGGCCTTGTGTCTGCAGGCGCTGACGTGAGCGTCGCTGAAAGAGCGGTTGGTCCTGGAGTTCAGGCGTATTGGGTTCCCTTTGATGTCACCCCGGATCTGCGCTTGCGCTCCGTCCGGGGTGACGGCGGGGGAGTGGCCTGCCCTAACAGCCTTCAAGTTGGCACCTGCGGGCACGATCCGGGATCTTCTTCGAGGCCCCGGCACAAGCCCACGACGGTTTGGAAACGGTACAAACCGCTTCTCAGCCGTAGTCCCGCGCGCCAAAGATCGCCGAGCCGACCCGCACGTGCGTCGCCCCGAAGCCGACCGCGATCGCATAGTCGGCGGACATGCCCATCGACAGCTGGGTGAGGCCGTTGCGTCCGGCGATCTTTTCCAGAAGCGCAAAATGCTCGCCCGGAGCTTCCTCGACCGGAGGAATGCACATCAGGCCGACGATATTCAGCCCGACGTCTTCCCGGCAGTCCTTGACGAAGGCATCGACGTCCCTGGGGGCAATGCCGGCCTTTTGAGCCTCTTCGCCTGTGTTGACCTGAATGAAACAGGGCAGATCCCTTCCCTGCCGGTCCATTTCCGCCTTGAGCGCGCCGGCGATTTTCGGCCGGTCAACGGTGTGAATGACATCGAAGGTCGCCACGGCTTCTTTCGCCTTGTTCGATTGCAGCGGCCCGATCAGATGCAGTTCGATCCCGTCAAATTCCTCGCGCAAAGCCGGCCATTTGCCCATTGCTTCCTGGACCCGGTTTTCACCGAACATGCGCTGTCCTGCCGCCAGAACCGGACGGATGACATCCGCGTCATAGGTCTTCGATACCGCAATCAGGGTAACAGAGCCCTCTTTACGGCCATGCACGGTCTCGGAGCTGCGGATATCGGCCTTAACCTCTTCCAGACGTTCGGTTGCAGACACCATGAAATGCTCCAGTTGGACGGCGGGATTGAACCGGGGACGGTACCGGCTCATTGACGTGACGCGGGTATCCATCCCGTCACCTATTAGCAGATTCATGAAAATCCGTTCAAACCCTTCTTGATTATAAGCCCCTTCGCGGAAGGGTCTTACGCATTTGTTCATTTCTTTTGCCCACGATCCGCAACCATGGACCAGTTTCTTTCCCGGAATTGCGAATGACCTCGGGTGGATTTCGTGCATTTGCAGTGTTCCTCGCACTCGTTCTCCAGAGCACGGTCGCGAAGCCGGAAACCTTCACCTTCGCGATTGGCGACTGGCCGCCCTTCACGTCACACGACGCACCCGGCTTTGGACTGCACGCCCAAAAAGTCGCCGAGACATTCCGTGCTGCCGGACATGACGTCGAATTCGAGTTTTTCCCATGGCTCCGGTCTTTTGAAATGACCCGGTACGGCAGCCTGCCGGCCACGTTTTCCTGGATCCACGAGAAGGAAAGAACAGAAGATTTCATCTATCCGGAAACGCCCATAGATCTGGCCAGATACGTCTATTTTTACCGCAAGGACCGGTTTCCGGACGGCCTTCAAGACCTGTCCTTTAAGGAAATCGAGGCGCGCGGACTGACGGTCGTCGGTATTCCCGGCTACTGGTACCAGGCGCCTATGGAAAAGGCCGGTGTTATCTTTCAGGCTGTGCCACAGGAAGAACAGGCATGGAACATGCTCGCGCTCGGACGGGCGGATCTTTATGTTGAAATCGACCGCGTCGGCCTGACACACAGCCGCGCCGTGCTGCAAGACAAGGCGGACCGCATCGCGATGTCGGAGCCGATCCGCATCTTTCCGCTGTATATCCTTTTCAGCAAGGCCCACCCGGCGGGAGCCCGGATGAAGGACATCTGGGACGCTTTTGCTGAACCGGAACCTGTTTCTTCCGCCGGATCCACGATCCGATAGCTTTACGAGTACGGCATTGCGACATAAACAGGCAGCAGCACCAACATTCGCCTCTCGCATGTTGACCGCGGACACGATTTCTGGTGACAGTCCGGCAGTCAGACATTCAAGGAAATCCGCCGGATCCGGCGGCAAGAACAAACGGCACATTTGATGGCAACGGAACGGTACAACGCGCGCGAAGTGGAAGCGCGCTGGCAGAAAATCTGGAACGACAAGGATGTCTTCGTAACGCACAACGACGACCCCCGCGACAAATACTATGTCCTTGAAATGTTTCCCTACCCGTCCGGCCGCATTCACATGGGCCACGTGCGCAACTACGCCATGGGGGATGTGGTTGCCCGGTTCAAGCGCGCCAAGGGGTTCAACGTGCTCCATCCGATGGGATGGGACGCCTTCGGCATGCCGGCCGAGAACGCCGCGATGCAGAACAAGGTTCACCCCAAGGACTGGACCTACGACAACATCGCCACCATGCGCGAGCAGCTCAAGATCATGGGACTGTCGCTGGACTGGAGCCGGGAGTTCGCAACCTGTGATGTCGGATATTACACCCAGCAGCAACGCCTGTTCCTGAAATTCCTCGAGGCCGGCCTCGTCTACCGCAAGAACGCCAAGGTCAACTGGGATCCGGTCGACATGACGGTTCTCGCCAATGAGCAGGTCATCGACGGCCGCGGCTGGCGCTCCGGCGCCCTGGTCGAGCAGCGCGAACTGACACAGTGGTTCTTCAGGATCTCGGATTATTCGGAAGATCTCCTGGAAGCGATCGACACCCTGGACCGCTGGCCGGACAAGGTGCGGCTGATGCAGAAGAACTGGATCGGCAAGTCCGAGGGTCTGCGTGTGCGCTTCGAGTTCACGGAGCCCGCGCCGACCGGCGACCGGACACTGGAGATCTTCACCACGCGGCCCGACACGTTGTTCGGAGCATCCTTCATGGGCCTGTCGCCGGATCATCCGATTTCGGCCAAGCTCGCCGAAAGCAATCCGGAACTGAAAGGCTTCATAGAGGAGTGCCAGCGCGTCGGGACGTCCGAGGAAGCCATTGAAAAGGCAGAGAAAAAGGGCATCGACACCGGCTTGCGCGTCCAGCATCCCCTGGACGCCAGCCTGGAACTGCCGGTCTATGTCGCCAACTTCATCCTGATGGATTACGGCACCGGCGCGATCTTCGCCTGCCCGGCGCACGACCAGCGCGACCTGGACTTCGCCCGCAAATACGGTCTGCCGGTGAAGCCGGTCGTCCTGCCGAAGGACGTCGACCCGCAGTCCTTCGATGTCGGCAGCGAAGCCTTCACGGACGACGGTACCATCTTCAATTCAGGTTTCCTGGACGGCCTCTCCATTTCCGATGCCAAGCAAGCGGTGTCGAAGAAACTGGAATCCGTCAAGCTCGACGGTGCCCCCCAGGCGGAACGCCAGGTGAATTACCGCCTGCGCGACTGGGGCATTTCGCGCCAGCGCTACTGGGGCTGCCCGATCCCGGTCGTTCACTGCGCCGCGTGCGGCGTCGTTCCGGAAAAGGACGGCAACCTGCCGGTGCAATTGCCGGACGACATCGATTTCGACAAGCCGGGCAATCCGCTCGACCGGCATCCGACCTGGCGCGAGACGTCCTGCCCGTCCTGCGGCAAGCCGGCCCGGCGCGAAACCGACACCATGGACACCTTCGTGGACAGCTCCTGGTATTTCGCCCGCTTCACCGCGCCGGACTGCGACCAGCCGACGGACCGGGATGCCGCCAACGGATGGCTGCCGGTGGATCAGTATATCGGTGGCGTCGAGCACGCGATACTGCACCTGTTGTATTCCCGCTTCTTCACCCGGGCCATGCAGAAGGTCGGGGCCCTGGATCTGAAGGAACCCTTCAAGGGACTGTTCACGCAGGGAATGGTCACGCACGAGACCTATCGGGACGGCGACGGCGCGAACGGCCGCTGGGTGGCCCCTTCCGAAATCCGGATCGAGGACGGCGACAACACCCGTCGGGCGGTGCTTCTGGAAACCGGCGATGAAGTAAGCATCGGCGCCATCGAGAAGATGTCGAAATCGAAGAAGAACACTGTCGACCCGACCGATATCATCGACACTTACGGCGCCGACACCGCCCGCTGGTTCATGCTGTCCGACAGCCCGCCCGAGCGCGATGTCATCTGGACCGAGGACGGTGTTCAGGGCGCCTGGCGTTTTGTGCAGCGCGTGTGGCGGCTTGTCGGCGACATAGCGGAAAAGACAGAACCCCGTGGCGGCCGGCCACCGGAAGTTTCCGGCAAGGCGCTCGATCTGCGCCGGACCAACCACAAGACGCTGGACGCTGTCTCGAGTGATCTGGAAAACCTCGGCTTCAACCGTGCGGTTGCCCGTCTCTATGAGTTGGTCAACGCAACCAGCAAGGTCTTCAACGACGGAATGGCCGATGCCGGCGCGGACTACGCGGTGCGGGAAGCCGCCGACTTTCTGGTTCAGATGATGGCACCGATGATGCCCCATCTGGCCGAGGAATGCTGGTCGGTGCTTGGCCACGACAACCTGATTTCCGAGGCGAGCTGGCCGCAGGCCGACCCGGATCTCCTGGCCGACGATTCAATCGTCTATCCGGTTCAGGTCAACGGCAAACGGCGCGGCGAGCTGACCATTGCGAAAGAGGCTTCCAAAGAGGAGGTCGAAGCGGCTACCTTGGAACTCGACTTCGTCAGGAAGGCGCTTGACGGAAGTGCGCCGAAAAAGCTCATCGTGGTACCGCAAAGGATCGTGAATGTCGTTGTTTGACAAACTCTTCCAGACCGGCAGCGCGTTGCGGCGCCTTGCCGTTTGCAGCGGTTTCGCCGCCGCCCTTGTGGTCAGCGGCTGCCAGGTCCGCCCGCTCTACGGCACCAGCACCGGTGAACTCGGCGCAACCCCGTCTCCCGTGGCAACGGAACTTGCCGCGATCGATCTCGATTCGATCAACAGCCTGTATGCCAACGATGACGCTGCCCGGGTGCTCTACAACGAGCTGACCTTCCGGTTCGAGCGCGGCGCCGGCTCCGCCCCCAAGAAATACCGCCTCAAGGTTCTGATGGACGTGGGCAGCTCCGAAGTCGGCGTCGAGCAGTTTTCCGACGTCCCCTCGGCCTACACCACCACCATGAACTCCACCTTCGTCCTCAGCGACCTGACAACCAGCGAAACGCTCATGACCGGGCGTGCCTTCAAGTCCGCGTCCTATGACTTCTCCAACCAGCGCTTCGCCAACACGCGCGCTTACCGCGACGCCCAGGAACGCGTAGCCAAGGCTGTTGCCGACGACATCGCCGCGCGCATTGCCGGCTATTTTGCCAGCCAGTCGTAACCGTTTCCGGGAGCCGCAGGGCCGTGACCGTTCTCAAAGCAGCGGAGATTGACCGCTTCGTTGCCAATCCGCCGGAAGACGGTGGCGTGGTCCTGGTGTTCGGCCCCGACACCGGCCTTGTCTCGGAGCGGGCCACGCGGCTTGTCTCCAAGGCCTCGGAAGGCGAAAGCGATCCGTTCAACCTGATCAAGATCGACGCTTCGGAGCTCTCTTCGGATCCGGACCGGCTGATCGACGAAGTGCTGACCATCCCCCTGTTCGGCGGCCGCCGGATCGTCTGGGTCAAGGACGCCTCGGGCAAGAATCTCGCCCCGGCCCTCGATCCGGTCCTGAAACTACAGGACTGGCAGACCCTCGTTGTCCTGGAAGCCGGTGATATCAAGAAGGGCGTGGGTCTCAGAAAACTGGTCGAGCCACACAAGCGGGCGATTGCGCTGCCCTGTTACGCGGACAACGATCGCGGTATCGACCAGCTGATCGATGCGGAAACGCGGGACGCCGGCCTGACAATCACCCACGAAGCGCGCGCGGCCCTGCACAGTCTGCTCGGCGGCGACCGCATGGCCAGCCGGGGTGAACTCAAGAAGCTGTGTCTATACGCGCTCAACAAGGGAAAGATCGAAAGCGAGGACATCACCGCCGTGATCGGCGACGCCTCCGCTTTCGAGATGTCCGAACTGATCGATGCCGCGGCCACCGGCGACCTTGCCACGCTGGACCACGGCCTGGAGCGGCTCGCCGATGCCGGTTCGAAGGCATCGGTGATCGCCAATCAGACGCTGAAACATTTCCAGCAGCTTCACCGGATGCGCAATGACGTCGACAAGGGCAAGAGCGCCCAGGCTGTCATCGACAGCCAGCGCCCGCCGGTTTTCTTCAGCCGCAAGCCGAAATTCGCGCAGCAGTTGCGGATCTGGGCGTTGAAGGATCTGGAAAAGGCAATGTCCATCCTGAGCGAAGCCACCCGCGTCTCGCGCCTGAACGACGCGCTCGGAGTACCGGTCTTGTCGGAAGCTCTGCTGACCCTAGGCCGGGCCGCCCGCGCCCGCAACCAGCGCCGCTGAACCCGTCCTGACATCCAATCCTTGCAGGGCCGCGGCAAAGCCATTCGGACCAAGCCCAAAACGACGATCAGTTTTCAAGAAATTACATTTATAACAGCAACTTGTGCCGAGGCGGTCGACTAATACTACCGCGTCTCGACACCCAGTTTCTTGCACAATTCGTCGAGCTGCTCGAGCGAGGTGTACTTGATCTTGAGATCGCCGGTTTCCTTGCCCGGCTTGTGACCGACCGTCACCTTGAGGCCGAGCGTGTCGGTCAGGCGTTTTTCCAGCGATTTGGTATCGGCGTCCTTTTGCGGCTTCGCGCCCGGGGTCTTTTCTCCCTTGAGCTTGGCCAGTGCATCCGGATCCTGGGAGATCTTTTCAGCATCCCGCACCGTCAGGCCTTTTTCGACGATCAGCTCGGCCAGCGCCGCGGGATCCTCGACCGTGATCAGGGCACGGGCATGCCCTGCCGTCAGCAGGCCCTCCGCGAGGTAATCCTTGACCGAGTTCGGCAGCTTGAGCAACCGCATGGTGTTGGCGACATGGCTGCGGCTCTTGCCGATCACCTTTGCCAGCTCGCCCTGGCTGTAGCTGAACTCTGCGGTGAGCTGTTCGTAGCCCATCGCCTCCTCGATCGGATTGAGATCCGCCCGCTGCACGTTCTCGATGATGGCAAGTTCAAGCGCTTCCTGGTCGGTCACGTCCCGGATGATGATCGGGGCTTCGTGAAGACCGGCCCGCTGGGCCGCACGCCAGCGCCGTTCGCCTGCGATGATTTCAAACCGCTCGCTCTTGCCGGCGGCCGGCCGGACCAGAATGGGCTGGACGATGCCCTTCGACTTGAGGGATTCCGCCAGATCGCCAAGGTCCTTCTCGGTGAAGGTCTTGCGCGGGTTGCGCGGATTGGGTTCAAGATGCTCGATCGGAACCCTGCGCGTATCCCGGACGATCTTTTCCGGCGGTGCGGTGGTTTCCTGAGCCGAATCTCCGATCAGTGCCGCAAGTCCACGGCCCAATCTTTTGTTTTTGACCTCTTTTTCCGCCATACCGCACCTGATTTCTTCTGACTTTTCAATAAATTAGTCCGCGACAGTCGGCTTTGACAGCCATCGCGGACAACAGTTTTCAGTTCGGATCCGAATCCGTCTCCGGCAGGTCAGGCCGCCACGTGGCGTAACGCGCGCTCACGCTGAATGATTTCCGAGGCCAGCCGCAGATAGGCCTGGCTGCCGGAACATTTCAGATCGTAGAGCAAGGCCGGTTTGCCGTAGGACGGCGCTTCCGAAATACGCACGTTGCGCGGAATGACGGTTTCATACACCGCGTCGCCCATGGTCTCACGCACATCGGCGACCACCTGGCTGGACAGGTTGTTTCGGCTGTCATACATGGTCAGCACGATGCCATGAATGCTGAGTTCGGAATTGAGCGCGTTCTTGACCTGCTCCACCGTGCTGAGCAACTGGCTCAGCCCTTCCAGGGCAAAGAACTCGCACTGCAACGGCACCAGGATGGAATGCGACGCGGACAGCGCGTTGATGGTCAGCAGGTTCAGCGACGGCGGGCAATCGACCAGCACATACGTGAAGCCGATCTCCTTGAACAGCCGCGACTGTGTCAGCCCCTCGATCGCCTTGCGCAGCCGGAAGGCCCGGTCGCTCGTCGAGGCGATTTCAAGCTCAAGGCCAAGCAGGTCCATGGTTGACGGGGCAACCCAGAGCCGCTGCACTGATGTTTCCCGGACGGCCTCCGCCAGCGAACAGTCACCGCTGAGAACCTCGTAGGTCGACAGATCGCGGTCACGATGCTCGATACCGAGGCCGGTCGACGCGTTCCCCTGGGGATCGAGATCGATCACCAGAACCTTTTCGCCGATCGCTGCCAGGGCTGTGCCCAGATTGATGGCGGTCGTGGTTTTGCCCACCCCGCCTTTCTGATTTGCCAGCGAGAGCACGCGCGGCATATCGGGAAGCATGTTCATTGCCACCACACCTTCCTGGGTTACTCCGGCCGGGCAGAAATATTTGAGAAAAGAAGCATCCGGCTCATTGGATCAACAAGACTGGTCTTTTCTATCATGTCGAAGTCCCAACGGGCAGTAGCTTCGTTAACTTCTCTCTGAAAATCCTGGCCTTTGTGGAAAACGGCCCGGGCACCCTGGCGTGTGAAGGGCTCCGACAAGGCCATCAACAGATCGAGCGAGGCAAGGGCGCGGGCGGAAACCGCATCCACTGGCCCCAGCGTCCACTCTTTCGCAACCGATTCGATCCGGCCAGCGTGCACCGTGCCTTTGGAGCCGGTCTCCCGCAGCGCCGTTCTGAGAAACGCCGCCTTGCGCTGATTGCTCTCGATCATGTGGACATGACCGTCGGCATCATCGTCCGCCATCAGGATCGCCGTGACCACACCGGGAAACCCGGCGCCGCTGCCGATATCCACCCAGACCCGTGCCTCTGGATAACTCCACCGGGTCTGCAGACTGTCGGCCACATGGCGGGTCCAGATATCCGGAATGGTGGACGGTGCAATGAGGTTTTGTGCGGGTTGCCACTTCAAAACCAGGTCGACGTAGATCTGCAGCCGCTCCAACGTTTCACGTGAAACATCCCCAAACTTATGCACAACCTGTCCAGAACTGTTCAACACCACCGGCCGCGCCATCAGGCAGCGCCTCGCTGGGTGTCCTGCCGCTTCAGACGCGACAGGATCAGGGTCAGGGCGGCCGGTGTCATGCCGTCCATGCGTGCTGCCTGACCGAGGGTCGCCGGTCTGAGATCGATCAGCTTCTGCCGGACTTCATTGGACAGACCCGTAATCGCTTCGTAATCGAAACCATCGGGGATTCCCAAGGCCTCGTCGCGCTGCAGCGCCTCGATGTCGGCCTGCTGACGATCCAGATAAACGGAATAAAGAGCATCCGTCGCCACTTGCTCCGTGACAGCCGAGTCGATCTCGGCGAGCTCGGGCCAGACCCCGATCAAACCTTCCAGCGTGACATTCGGGTAGGACAGCAGATCGAACGCGGACCGGCGGATACCGTCCTGGTTGACCGGCAGGCCCTTCTTCTGTGCCTCCGACGGCGTCACGATCAGACGTTTGAACAGATCCCGTGCCGCGGCAATCCCGGACATCTTTTGCTCAAATGCAGCCCGCCGGGTCTCTGAAACACAGCCGATGGCAATGCCCAGCGGGGTCAGACGCTGGTCCGCATTGTCCGCCCTGAGCGACAGCCGGTACTCGGCCCGGGAGGTGAACATGCGATAGGGCTCGGAAATCCCCCGTGTCACCAGGTCATCGATCATCACGCCGATATAGCCCTGGGACCTGTCCACAACGAAGGGCTCACGGCCAGCCGCCTTCAGAGCCGCGTTGAGACCGGCGACAAGACCCTGCGCACCCGCTTCCTCATATCCCGTCGTGCCGTTGATCTGGCCCGCGAGATAAAGTCCGCCGCAGCGCTTGGCCTCCAGCGTGGGCCGCAGCTCGCGCGGATCGACATGGTCGTATTCGATTGCATATCCCGGCTGCAGGACCTTCACGTCCTCCAGACCCGGAATGGTCCTGAGGAAAGCAAGCTGCGCGTCTTCCGGCAAGGATGTGGAAATGCCGTTCGGATAGACCGTGTCGTCATCCAGGCCTTCCGGCTCAAGAAAGATCTGGTGCCCGTCCCGGTCACCGAAACGAACGATCTTGTCCTCAATGGACGGGCAATAGCGCGGTCCCCGTCCCTTGATCTCACCGGAGTACATCGCCGAGCGGGACAGGTTCTGCCGGATGATCTCATGGGTCTCCGGAGTCGTGCGGGTGATATGGCAGGGTATCTGCGGCGTCGTGATCTTCTCTGTCAGCGTCGAGAACGGGATCGGGTCCACATCGCCGGGCTGTTCTTCCAGCCGGTCCCAGTGGATGGTCCGCCCGTCAAGCCGCGCCGGTGTGCCTGTTTTCAGGCGTCCGAGATCAAAGCCGATTTCCTCCAGCGACTCCGACAGACCCATCGCAGGCGCTTCGCCCGAGCGCCCTGCGGGGATCTTCCTGTCGCCGATATGGATGAGCCCGCGCAGGAATGTACCGCTGGTCAGAACGATGGCCTTGCACAGAACCATGCGGCCGTCGGCGAGCCCGATCCCGGCGACCGTCCGATCGGCACCCTCGCCGTTGAACCTGATCTTGTGCGCCTCCCCTTCCACGACTGTCAGACCGTCGATGGCGGAGATTTCTTGCTGCATGGCTTGCCGGTAGAGTTTCCGGTCGGCCTGTGCCCTGGGCCCTCGCACGGCCGGCCCCTTGCGGCGGTTCAGCATGCGGAACTGGATGCCGCCCCGATCCGCGACCCGTCCCATCAGACCGTCGAGCGCATCGATCTCCCGAACCAGGTGACCCTTCCCCAATCCGCCGATCGCGGGATTGCAGGACATCACTCCGATGGTATCGAAACGGTGCGTGACCAAGGCGGTGGCCGCGCCCGCACGGGCAGCGGCGGCCGCAGCCTCACAGCCCGCATGGCCGCCACCGATCACCACAACGTCAAATGTCAGTTCCAGTTCGCTCATGTTCTTTACCGTGCGCACGACCTGTCAGCAACGATCAGGCCCGGGCAGTGTCCGTTCAGGAATTGGGATCAGGGTCCGGCTTCACGCCAGAGTATCACAGGCTGGACAGGCCGGCACCGTGTTGCGGTCTTATAAGCCTTGCGTGCGTATGGGTCAAAGCGGAATTCGCGAGGCGGGCCGACCTCCTCAGAGACCATCGTTTCGTTCCCGCACCCGGCTGAAATGATTCACGTGAAACACGTTCCGGACATGAACCGATCCTTTCGGAACAAGGAATGATTCACGTGAAACAGGGTCATTGAGCCCCACGCATTCCTATTTTCCGATACAGAAATCCCGGAAGATGACATCCAGCAGATCTTCTACATCGATCCGTCCGGTGATCCTGCCCAGGGCATCTGCCGCCCGGCGCAGATCTTCAGCCCGCAGTTCGGTGGGCAGATGGGCCGCGTCGACCGCCGTTCTGAGACCGGAAAGGCAGTCCTGCAGGTAGTGTCGATGCCGGGCACGGGTGGCCAGAGGTGCCTCCCCCACAGAAATGGTTTCTTCTGCAAAACGGCTCAAGTGCCCGAACAACCCCGTGACACCCTGTGGGATTTTGCTGGAGCAAGGAATTTCCTTGATCGTTCCGGAAGAGTCTTGTTTCGGAGGAGTCTCAAGGTCGTTCTTGGTCCGTACGGTCCAGACCGGAACATGGGCGCGCAAATCGGTCGGAAGGCCACCCTCCGGATCGTCCCAGTCCACACCTCCAGGCTCCACCAGCCAGAGAATCAGATCCGACTGGCGCCCGCGCTCTTCCGCCCGCCGGATCCCTTCACGCTCGACAACCGCCTCTGTCCGGCGCAGGCCCGCCGTGTCGACAAGCGTCACCGGATATCCGCCGAGGTCGAGATGGACCTCGATCACGTCCCGCGTGGTGCCGGCCTCTTCCGTCACGATGGCAACATCACGGCCGGCAATGGCATTCAACAGGCTCGACTTGCCGGCATTCGGCGCGCCCATCAGCACCACCTGAAGTCCGGACCGGAGACGCTCGCCACTCGTCGACCGATCCAGGTGGTCCGCGATCTCCTCGTGAAGGGTACCGGCTTCGATCCACACTTCCTGCGCCACGCTGCCGGGAACATCTTCTTCATCGGCGAAATCGAAGTCGGCCTCGATCATCGCGCGCATGTGGATGAGCCGCTTGCGCCAGCCATCATAGAGGTCACCGAGCGCGCCCCCCATCTGACGGAGTGCCTGCTTGCGCTGGCTCTCCGTTTCCGAGGCGATCAGATCCGCCAACCCCTCGACCTCTGTCAGGTCCATCCGCCCGTGCTCGAACGCACGCCGGGTAAACTCTCCCGCCTCCGCCGGGCGGCACTGGTCGAAGTCTGCGAGCACGGCCAGAAGCCCGCTGACAACCGCCCGTCCGCCATGACAATGAAACTCCGCCACATCTTCTCCGGTGAAACTCTTCGGCGCCCTGAAGCACAGCACCAGCGCCTCATCGAGCAGATCGCCGGTCCGGGGATGTCGGAGTTTGGCAAGTATCGCCTTGCGTGGCTCGGGGACACGCCCGGCAAGGGTTTCCACGATGTCGAAGGTCCGTTGTCCGGAGACGCGTATGATCGCGACGCCGGAGGGCACCGCCCCGCTTGAAAGCGCATAGATCGTGTCAGTCAACGATATTCCTTCCGGCCGGTCCTTCAGTGTGAACCGCTTCCTTATCAAGTCTCGGCACGTCCGGGAAGATCGCATCGGAAGGTCACAATCGTTCCGAATCCGATTCAATGGGTCCGGCGATCATTCCGAAGACCAGGCAGTGACCCGCAATCTGTTTCACGTGAATCATTGGCCACCTCGATGGCAGATGAACCGGGCTCCCGGCGCATCAGTGAACCGGAAGCAGGCGGACCGGATCCGAATCAAACGGATTCACGTGAAACATCAAAACCGACATGTGCACGCCCGGTCCGTTTCACGTGAATCAATGTGTTTTCCGGGGTGTTGTCACAGGGCAGCGGCGCGGTCCGGCAACTGTTCCCAGCCGGTCCGCGTCAACCGATACAGAACATGCGGGGCGACGGGATGATCTTCCGGCAACAGCGGATGCAGGAAATCTCCGTTCTCGTCACGTGTCATGCCGATCCGGGTCATGACTTTTTGCGAGGGAAGATTGTCCGGAATGGTGAAGGCAACGATTTCTTCCAGGCCGACTGTTTCAAAGCCGAATCGAAGCCAGGCGCTTGCTGCTTCGCTCGCATAGCCCTTTCCCCACCCCCACTGCTTTAACCGCCAGCCGATTTCAACGCATGGATCGAAAGGCAGGGGTACGCCATAGTCCGGACGGTTCAAACCGACAAAACCCAGGAATTCGCCCGAGGCTTTCACTTCCACAGGTGCCATGCAGAACCCGTACTTCTTCTGCTTTTCGATACACCTTGAAACCAGCGATTCGGTCTTTTCTCGGGTCAACGGCTCCGGGAAATACCGCATCACGTGAGGGTCCGCGCATAGGTCACAGAACGGATCAACATCTTCAGCGCACCAGGCGCGCAGCAGCAATCGCTCTGTTTCCAGAAAGACGGTCTTGGTCATCGCAACGGATCCGAATCAAAGAAGCTGATTCACGTGAAACAGGTGTTAACAAAAAGTAAAGGCGCGAACCCCTTCGGGTCCGCGCCTTTGAATAGAGAACGATCCGTTTGGGATCAAGTGTTCATGCTGTCGAAGAAATCGTCGTTCGACTTGGTCTGCTTCAGCTTGTCGAGCAGGAACTCGATCGCATCGACAGTGCCCATTGGATTGAGGATCCGGCGCAGCACGAATGTCTTCTTGAGCCGCTCGTGCGGAACCAGAAGTTCTTCCTTGCGCGTTCCCGAACGCTGGATGTCGATCGCCGGGTAAACACGTTTGTCGGAGATCTTCCGGTCGAGGATGATTTCGGAGTTACCCGTACCCTTGAACTCTTCGAAGATGACTTCGTCCATGCGGCTGCCCGTATCGATCAGGGCCGTCGCGATGATCGTCAGCGATCCGCCCTCTTCGATGTTACGGGCAGCACCGAAGAAGCGCTTCGGACGCTGCAACGCATTGGCATCGACACCACCGGTCAGAACCTTGCCCGAAGACGGCACGACCGTATTGTAGGCCCGGCCGAGACGCGTGATCGAATCCAGCAGGATAACGACATCACGGCCATGCTCGGTCAGGCGCTTGGCCTTTTCAATCACCATTTCGGCAACCTGCACGTGACGGGTCGCCGGTTCGTCGAAGGTGGAGGAGACAACTTCGCCGTCCACCGTCCGCTGCATGTCGGTCACTTCTTCCGGACGCTCGTCAATCAGAAGAACGATCAGGTAGCATTCCGGGTGATTGTGGGTGATCGATTTCGCGATGTTCTGCAGGAACACCGTCTTGCCGGTCCGCGGCGGCGCCGTGATCAGCGCGCGCTGGCCCTTGCCGAGCGGTGCGACCAGATCGATGATCCGGGACGACAGGTCCTTGATCGTCGGATCTTCGATTTCCATCCGGAATCGCTCATCTGGATACAGCGGTGTGAGGTTATCGAAGTGAACCTTGTGACGCGCCTTGTCCGGATCCTCGAAGTTGATCGTGTTGACCTTGAGAAGAGCGAAGTAACGTTCGCCTTCCTTGGGGCTCCGGATCTGGCCTTCGACGGTGTCTCCGGTCCTCAGGGAAAATCGGCGGATCTGCGAGGGAGAGACATAAATGTCGTCCGGTCCCGGCAGGTAGTTGGCGTCGGGGGACCGCAGGAAGCCGAAGCCGTCCTGGAGCACCTCCACAACGCCTTCGCCGATAATATCCACATCCTGCGCAGCAACGTTCTTGAGGATGGCGAACATCAGCTCCTGCTTGCGCATGGTGCTGGCGTTTTCGACTTCGTGCTCTTCGGCAACTTGAAGGAGCTCTGTCGGTGTTTTTGCTTTTAGGTCTTTGAGTTTCATTTCCCGCATCGAATTGGGGTTCTTAATGTTGTTATGGGATATTGGTTTGGAAGGTCACTCCGGGCCGGAAGTGATGGGTCGGCCGAAGGATATCTGAGAGACTTTAAAGACGTATCCAGATTGCACGGCAACTGCGGAACGACTGAAAACGTTCGCTATGCCGTTTGAAGATTGGCGGAAGATACGTTGTTTTATGGTAAAGCGCAAGACTGCAAATCTGCCGGGTTTTTGAGCTTTCAAAGGCATCATCCGGGCATGAAAACGGCGGCCGGGAGGATCCGGCCGCCGCAGCAATTTTCACACCGCGTCTTGCCTCAGAAAGGCTTGACGATCACGAAGATCACGATGCCGATCATGAGCACCGTCGGGACTTCGTTCAGGATCCGGTAGTAGCGCGCCGACCTGGTGTTTTCATCCTTGGCGAACCTCTTCACGCAGCCGGTCAGATGACCGTGCATAGCGGACATGGCCAGCACCAGGGCAAACTTGGCGTGAAACCAGCCGTCCCGCCAGGCCTCCAGCTCCCAGGCCATCCACAGGCCCAGCACCCAGGCCACGATCATCGCAGGATTGATGATCGCCTTGAGCAGGCGCCGTTCCATGACCTTGAAGGTTTCCGATTGCACCGATCCGGGTTCCGCATCGGTGTGATAGACGAAGAGGCGCGGCAGATAGAGCATTCCCGCCATCCAGGCGATGATCGCAATGACGTGCAATGCCTTGATCCAGAGAAAAAGATCCATCTGCTAACCCTTTCTGACCTGCTCGACCATCCGCGCGACATTGTCCGGATCCGCATCCGGCGTGACCCCGTGGCCGAGATTGAACACGAGCGGTCCCTTGTCGAAGGTTCGCAGGATATGCGCGACGCCCTCTTCCAGTGCCTTGCCACCGGCCACCAGCCGCATCGGATCCAGATTGCCCTGGATCGGAACACGTTTCTGGATCTCCAGCGCGAGGTGATCGGGCGCCGTCCAGTCAAACCCGACCGCATCGACGCCGGTGCCTTCGACAAAGGACTGCATCCGGGCCGAGGACGCTTTTGGAAAACCGATGATCTTCGCTCCCGGCCGCACCGCCCGGACGCCGGCGACAATCTTCCGTGTCGGTTCGATCGACCAGCGCCTGAAGCCCGCATCGTCCAGGACACCGGCCCAGGTGTCGAAGATCTGAACCGCGTCGGCGCCCGCATCGAGCTGGCGGACGAGATACCTGATGGATGCTTCCACAAGCTGATCGACGAAGCGTTGCATCAGGTCCGGGTCCCGATACGCGCCCACGCGCGCCGCCACCTGGTCCTGGGTGGTATGGCCGGCGACGGAATAGCATGCCACGGTCCAGGGAGCGCCACAGAAGCCCAGCAGCGTCGTCTCCTCTGGCAGCTCCGCTCTCAGGCGGGCAACCGTTTCTATGACCGGTTTCAGATGATCCTCGGCCCTGTCCTGTTCCAGACGGTCGATGAGATCGGAAGACAGCGGTTCCAGCACGGGACCCCGTCCTTCTTCAAAACGAACCGGATAGCCGATGGCGTCCGGCACGACGAAGATGTCCGAGAACAGGATGCTCGCATCAAAACCATACCGGCGGATCGGCTGAAGCGTGACTTCCGTGGCCAGGTCCGGCGTGTAACACAAATCCAGGAAATTCGAAGCCTTCGCACGGGTGGCCCGGTACTCAGGCAGATAACGTCCGGCCTGGCGCATCATCCAGACGGGAGGCGGCCAGATCTTCTCGCCGCTGAGCACCCGCATCACGGCCCTGTCTTCGGATTTCATGAGGTCGCCTTTCCCACATTTCAAAACAATAAAGATTCTTATTTTGAATCTGTTTTTTATTATTGAGCGTGGATTACCGGGATCATTTTCCGTCCACAATCCATACGCCCGAATTTCTCGCCGGGAAAAATCCGCACCGCTGTTAAGCAGGAATCCTCCCCAGGAGTCGATAACAAAAATCTTACCGTCATTACAGCTACTTGTCCGGCTGTTTACGTTTCGTTAAGAAATTGGGGGTTGGTGGACAATCTGTCGATATGTCACAGCGCTGTTGTGAATTCACATCTCCGCGAAACCGTTTCGGCGTCGGATTGCGCGCGTTCAGACTTTGTTAACAATTCCTGCTGAGCGGGCATAAACTTCGTGCTAGGCACGAGGACATCAACGAACTGCCCAAATCGTCAACAGGCCTGGGGATGACATCGTGAACAAGTCGAGACACTACTTCCATCTCCATCTGGTGTCCGACTCCACCGGCGAAACTCTGATGACAGTGGCCCGCGCGGCCACGGTTCAATACGAGAATGTTCAGGAAATCGAGCATGTCTATCCCCTGGTGCGCTCGCAAAAGCAGCTCGACCGGGTGATCAGCGAAGTCGAGAAGGCGCCGGGAATCGTGCTTTACACCCTCGTGGACCTGGAAATATCCAGGCGACTGGAGAACAAATGCCGGGAACTCGGCGTGCCTTTCGTCAACATTCTCGACCCGGTCTTTGCGGTGTTCCAGTCCTATCTGAATGTCACCCAGACCCACCGGATCGGCGGTCAGCATGAACTGGACGCTGAATATTTCCGCCGGATGGAGGCCCTCAACTACACGATGTTGCATGACGACGGACAGGTCTGGAACGACCTGGAATCCGCTGACATTGTGCTGATCGGCATTTCCCGGAACGTCAAAGACCCCGACCTGCATCTATCTGGCGAACCGCGGCATCAAGGCGGCGAACGTGCCGCTGGTTCCCGGAATTCCCCTGCCGGATCATGTGAAGAACCTGAAGGCCCCGATGATCGTGGGCCTGATCGCTTCCGCCGAGCGCATCCAGCAGATCCGCCGGAACCGGGTATTGTCCTTGAATTCGGACGGCTACAACGACACCTATGTCGACCGGAAGGAAATTTCTCAGGAAATCAACATGACCCGGCGGCTGTGTTCCGATAACAGCTGGCCGCTGATAGATGTGACGCGCCGGTCCGTCGAGGAAACGGCTGCCGAAATCCTGACCCTTTTCAAGGACTACAAATCAGGGCAGGAAGACGCGGGACGCTGACACCTGATCCGCGAATACGAAAAACGAGGACTGAAAATGGCACTTGTCTTGGCGAGCGGCAGCCGGATCCGGGCAGAGCTTATGAACAACGCCGGTCTGGCAATCGAGATCGATCCGTCCGATGTCGATGAGCGGGCAATGGAAGCCCCGCTTCTGGAGGCCGGTTTCACGCCCGAGGACCTGGCAAGTGTGCTGGCCGAGGCCAAGGCCAACAACGTCAGCACCCGCCGTTCCGCGGATCTGGTGGTCGGCGCCGACCAGATCCTGGCCTTCGAGGGAGAACGCCGGACAAAACCGGAGGACATGGAAGCCGCCCGCCGGCAACTGCTGGCCTTTTCCGGCAAGACCCATGAACTTCACTCCGCCGTCGTGATTTCCCGAAACGGCGAAGCGATCTGGCGCCATGTTTCCACGGCGCGCCTCACGATGCGCGCGCTGTCTCCGGAATTCATCGGTCATTATCTGGCGGCGGCCGGCGACGCGGTTCTGTCCAGCGTCGGGGCCTATCAGCTGGAAAGCCTTGGATTGCAGCTGTTCGACAGGATTGAAGGCGACTATTTCACCATTCTCGGACTGCCGATGCTGCCGCTTCTGGACGAGCTGCGCAGGTTGAAGGTGATCGAGACATGAGCGGTGCGACGAAAAAGGCCGCTGTTACCGGCCATCCGGTGGCCCAGTCCCGGTCTCCGCTGGTGCATGGCTACTGGCTGAACAAGCACGGCATTGACGGAGACTACAGCCGCCTGGACGTGCCGCCTGAAACCGCGCCGGAATTCTACCGGAATTTCGCGAATTCCGGACTTGCCGGCGCCAATGTCACCGTGCCGCACAAGGAAGTCGCCGCCGCGGCATGCGCGCATCTGGACGCGGCGGCACAAGCCATGGGCGCGGCCAACACGTTGTGGCTGAATGAGACGGGGCAGCTTTGCGGTGCCAATACCGATGCGCTCGGATTTCTCGGAAATCTTGATCAGCAGGCGTCTGGCTGGGACGTTTCACGTGAATCCGCGGTGGTGCTGGGCGCGGGCGGCGCGGCCCGGGCGGTGGTGTGGGCACTTTTATCCAGAAAATTCACAAGGGTGCATATCGTCAACCGAACCTTTGAAAAAGCCAGCGCAATCGAGAACGAATTTGGCGCCGGAACGGTTGCTCACGGCTGGGACAAGCTGAGGACAGTTCTGGAACAAGCCGACCTTCTGGTCAACACGACCTCCCTCGGCATGACGGGCAAGGCACCGCTTGACATCGATCTTGCCCCATTGCCACGTTCGGCGCTCGTTACGGACGCGGTCTATGTCCCGCTCGAAACGGATCTGCTGCGTCAGGCGGCGCACCGGGGCAACCGGACAGTGGACGGTCTCGGCATGCTGCTGCACCAGGCCGTGCCGGGGTTCGAACGCTGGTTCGGGGTGCGTCCGGAGGTCGATGAAACGCTTCGAAAGCTGGTCCTGGACGATCTGGGAGCCGCAGTGTGATCAGGATCGGCCTCACCGGCTCCATCGGCATGGGCAAGTCGACCACGGCAAGAATGTTCGCGGCAAGGGGCGTTCCAGTGCACGATGCGGACGCCAGCGTTCATGCACTTTACGCCGGTCGTGCCGCACCGCTCATCGAGGCCGCTTTTCAGGGCACGGTGAGCAAAGGCAAGGTCGACCGGACCTTGCTGTCGCCGCATGTGCTCGGCAATCCGGAGGCCATGAAACGGCTCGAGGCGATCGTGCATCCGCTTGTGCGTGAGGAAGAGCAGTTGTTTCTAGAGCGGGCGCGGTCCGACGGCCGCCGCATCGTCATGATGGACATTCCGCTTCTGTTTGAAACCGGCGGCGACCGGCGTGTCGATATTGCCGTGGTCGTGACTGCGGCTGCCGGAATCCAGCGGCAGCGGGTGCTTTCCCGGCCCGGCATGGACGAAGACCGATTTCAGGCGCTTCTTTCCAAGCAACTGCCTGACCTGGAAAAACGCCGCCGCGCGCATTTTCTGATCGACACCGGCCTCGGCATGGATCCGGCACGCCGCAGCGTAGAAGCCATCCTGAAGGCAATCGCGGGGTGTGGATGACCTAGGGAAAGCCTGACACCTTTTCGAAATCTCCCGGGCGTCGCACAACGCCGGGGAAAACCGGCCGATCCTCTTGTCTCGCCGGAGCCAAGCTGCACAGTGGATGCAGAAGAAAAAGGGCAAAGACATGCGGGAAATCTCGTTCGATACCGAAACCACCGGTCTGAACCCGAGAGACGGCGATCGGCTTGTGGAAATCGGCGGCGTGGAACTGATCAACCACATCCCGACCGGAAATTCCTATCACGTCTATATCAACCCGCAGCGCGACATGCCGGAAGGGGCATTCCGGGTCCACGGCCTGTCGCAGGAATTCCTGTCGGACAAGCCGCTGTTCGCGCATGTGGCCGACGAGTTTCTGGAATTTGTCGGCGATGCCACCCTGGTCATCCACAACGCGGCCTTCGACATGGGCTTCATCAACATGGAGCTGGAACGGGCCGGACGCAGATTGATTGCCCAGACCCAGGTTCTCGATACGCTCGAAATCGCCCGCCGCAAGCATCCCTCCGGACCGAATTCGCTCGACGCGCTTTGTTCACGCTACGGCATCGACAATTCCAGGCGCGTCAAACACGGCGCGCTTCTCGACGCGGAGATCCTGGCCGAAGTCTATCTGGAACTGATCGGCGGCCGGCAAAAGGGCCTTGGCCTGATGCCGGAGGAAGAAGAAACTTCGTCACAGTCCGTCTCCAGCAAACCCGGCGAACTTGGTTCCTTCAACGCCCGCCCGCGGCCGGCGCCAATCGAACGTCCGGTCGGCGCCGGTGAAGTCGAAGCCCACAAGGCCTTCATCGAAGGCATGGGTGAAGATGCGATCTGGGCCAAATACGGCAGCTAGTACCGAGGGTCACCGGAGGTCTGTGCCGATGGATGGCAGGTTCCGGGTATCAGCCGAGCAACCAGCGAGCTGTCTCGAAGTGGCGCGCACCGAACGGGCTGTCGAAGGACCAGGACATGGTCTGGCCGATCGTCCACAGGCGCGCCCTCTCCCGGTCAAGGCCGAGTTCGGCTGACAGCCTGTCCAGGCGGTACAGGGCCGCCTGTCTTGAATGTCCGAATTCAAAACTTCTGACGACAGGGCTCAGGCAGAAGGCAGGGTCACCGACCAGCGGTTTCGGATCGATCATCAGCCAGGGCAGGCGGTCGGCTGACAGGACATTGTGGCCGTGAAGGTCCTGGTTGAGCAGTATCTGCTCCGTCTCGTCCGCGCCCAGGTCTGTCAGGGAGGCAGCCGCCGCGTCCACCAGACGCTGCTCACAGGGTTTTCCGGCCGCGCGCCAGTCGCTGTACAGCGTGTCCAGCCAGAGCGCCGCCTCTGCCTTCAGGGAGCCGAAGGGCGCGCCGGCCGGCACCAGGAGTTTGCGGAGCAGATCACCCAGAACACCCAGATGGTCGGCGTCCGGATCGTCTGCGAGAAAGCGGCCCGGCCGGCAGCGCTCCAGCAGCAGCGCGCCGAGGTCCGGGGCATGGTCGAGCAGATGGATGGCGCCGTTGCCGTTCCAGAAGGCCAGGGCTTCGGGCTCATGGCGTGATGTCCGGTCGATGAATCTGAGTTTCAGGACAACGTCCCGGCCCTGGCGCACCGCCGGCACGACATATGACACGTTGCCGCCGGAAAACGGCGTGCCAAGGGTGTCGAGATCGAACCGGGATCGGGCCGCGTCAAGAAGACCGGGAAGCGCCTCAAGCCAGGCCCTGCCGGCTTCCAATGTATTCAGCCAGGTGAGCGCCTCCGGGGCGCGAAACGAAGGCCCGCAAGACGGCTCAGCCACGAAAGCGATCCTGGAACCGGGTCACAACATCGACGGCAGCACACGGTCCGGCGGACGATGGCCGTCCATGAAGGTCTTGATGTTGATGATGACCTTTTCGCCCATCTCGATTCGGCCTTCGATGGTTGCCGAGCCCATATGCGGCAGCAGCACGACATTCGAAAGTTTGGCCAGTTTCGGATTGACGGCCGGTTCGTGCTCGAAGACGTTGAGGCCGGCGCCGGCCAGGTCTCCGGCTTCGAGCATCCGGATGAGGGCGTTCTCGTCGATCACCTCGCCCCGCGCGGTGTTGACCACATAGGCGTCCTTCTTCAGGAGCTTCAGCCTTCGCGCGGACAGAAGGTGGAAGGTGCCGGGGGTGTGCGGGCAATGGATCGACACCACGTCCATCCGTGCCAGCATCTGGTCGAGGCTTTCCCAATATGTCGCTTCGAGGTCTTCCTCGACGCTTTCGGGCAATCGGCGGCGATTGTGATAGTGGATCGACATGCCGAAGGCCTTGGCGCGGCGGGCGACGGCCTGGCCGATTCGGCCCATGCCGACGATGCCGAGCCGTTTTCCCCAGATCCGGTGGCCGAGCATCCAGGTCGGCGACCAGCCTGCCCAGTCGCCGCTTTCCAGGGCCTTGATGCCTGTGGCAAGACGCCGCGGCACGGCCAGCATCAGCGCCATGGTCATGTCGGCGGTGTCCTCGGTCAGAACGCCGGGCGTGTTGGTGACGTTGATGCCGCGGTTGTTGGCGCTGACAACATCGATATTGTCGACACCATTTCCGAAATTCGCGATCAGCTTCAGGTTCTCGCCCGCCTGCGACAGCACCGAGGAATCGATCCGGTCGGTCACGGTCGGCACCAGAACATCGGCTGTTCTGACAGCTTCGACCAGCTCTGCCTGGCTGTAGGGCCTGTCATTTTCGTTGAGTCGCGTTTCGAAAAGTTCGCGCATTCGCGTTTCGACCACTTCCGGAAGCTTCCGGGTGACAACAACGACAGGCTTCTTTTTCGTCATACCAACTGCCTTCCGCGCTTCATTGAGGACTTGTTAACCCCAACGGTACCACCTTGACCCTGCGCGTTGCGCAAGCGGAAAAGACCACTCTCATTCCTTACCAGATGGTCCAGCAGAAACAAGGGATCGGTTGAATTCGCCGCTGATAACCAGGGCGCCGTGCTCGGGACTCTGGTTTTCGCGCGCATTTTTCGGTACAGCTTTTCCTCGGAAAAGCGATCAATAACAATTGGACATCCGGACAATATGGCACGTTCGTTTCCTAACTCCCGGCTCTTTTTATGCGTGACCGCAATTGTGGTCGGGCTGATTGCCATGACCGGAGCAGCGCGCGCGCAAGGAACGGCAACAAGACCGACCGACCTGCCGCTGCCGCGATTCGTGAGCCTGAAATCGGACAGGGTCAATGTCCGTGTCGGTCCCTCCCGGGAGCACAAGATCGCCTGGACATTCGTTCAGTCCGGACTTCCTGTCGAGATCATCCAGGAATTCGAGAACTGGCGCCAGATCCGCGACTGGGAAGGCAAACAGGGCTGGGTTTTCCATTCGCTCCTGTCCGGCCGCCGCACCGCCCTGATCACCCCCTGGGAAAAGAACGACCGCACACCGCTGCGGGCACGCTCGCGCTCGGACGCGGATATTGTCGCCGAGCTGGAACCTTTCGTGCTGACATCGGTTTCGGAGTGCTCCGGCGGCTGGTGCCGGGTCAATGGCGACAGCTACGACGGCTGGCTGGACCAGACACGGCTGTTCGGGGTCTATCCGGACGAAGTGGTCAGCGACTGAGCTGCCGGACCCTGGGCGCGCCGAACGTTTCGTTTCAGCCGGGCAGGCGACAGGTGTTGAATCAAACGAAAAAGGCGGCCAAACGGCCGCCTTCTGATTTTGGAAAATTGTCTGAAAGCTTCAGTCGACCTTGACTTCCTGTTCCTTCAATTCGTTCAGGCGCGGCATCGACATGATGTTGTAGCCGCTGTCGACAAAATGCACTTCCCCGGTCACGCCGCCGGAGAGGTCCGACAGCAGGTAGAGCCCGGTTCCGCCGATTTCCTCGAGCGACACGGTCCGGCGGAGCGGCGAGTTGCGCTTCTGGAAATTGAACATCAGGCGCGCATCAGACACACCGGAGCCGGCAAGCGTGCGCACCGGACCGGCGGAAATCGCATTCACGCGGATGTTCTGTTCGCCATAGTCGACGGCCAGATAGCGCACGGACGATTCCAGAGCGGCCTTGGCGACACCCATCACGTTGTAGTTCGGCATCACCTTGGTGGAGCCGCCATAAGTGAGCGTGACCATGGAGCCGCCGTTGGTCATCAGGGCGGCAGCGCGCTTGGCGATCTCGGTGAAGGAAAAGCAGGAAATCATCATGGTTCGGGAGAAATTCTCCCGGGTGGTGTCCGCATATTTGCCGCGCAGTTCCGTCTTGTCGGAAAAGGCGATCGCATGCACAAGAAAGTCGATGCTGCCCCATTCTTCACGCAGAGCGTCGAACACGGCGTCGACCGAGGCAATGTCCTCGACATCGCACGGCAACAGGATCTTCGAGCCGATGGAATCCGCCAGCGGCCTGGTGCGCCGGCCGAAGGCTTCGCCCTGGTAGGTGAAGGCAATCTCCGCACCCTGGTCGGAAAGGGCTTTGGCAATGCCCCACGCGATCGAATGGTCATTGGCAACGCCCATGATCAGGCCACGCTTGCCCTTCATCAGTTCAGACATTCAGAACTCCTCAGCCGTGGAAACGCGACAGCGCAAGGGAGGCATTGGTGCCGCCGAAGCCGAAGCTGTTGGAAAGAACCGTATCAAGGCCGGCATTGTCGACACGCTCCATGGCGATTTCTTCCGGCTTCAGGGCCGGGTCGAGCTCGGTGATGTTCGCCGAGGCCGTGATGAAATCGTGCTGCAGCATGAGCAGACAGTAGATGGCTTCCTGCACGCCGGTCGCGCCGAGGCTGTGGCCGGTCAGGGACTTGGTCGAGGACACGGGGGGCTGGTTCTCACCGAAGACCTTGCGGACCGCCTCGATCTCGCCGATGTCGCCCACCGGGGTCGAGGTGCCGTGCGCGTTGATGTAGTCCACCTTGCGCTCGCCGAGGGTTTCGATGGCAAGGCGCATGCAGCGCTCCCCGCCCTCGCCGGACGGTGCGACCATGTCGTAGCCGTCGGAGTTTGCGGCATAACCGGTCACTTCGGCGTAGATCTTTGCGCCGCGCGCCTTGGCGTGCTCCAGTTCTTCAAGAACGACAACCCCGCCGCCGCCGGCGATGACGAACCCGTCGCGGGTGGCGTCATAGGCACGGGCCGCGGTCTGCGGCGTGTCGTTGTACTTGGAGGACATGGCTCCCATGGCGTCGAACAGGCAGGACAGGGTCCAGTCGAGTTCCTCACCGCCACCGGCGAACATCACGTCCTGCTTGCCGAACTGGATCTGTTCGGTCGCGGCGCCGATGCAATGCGCCGATGTGGAGCAGGCCGAGGTGATCGAATAGTTGATGCCCTTGATCTTGAACGGTGTCGCCAGGCAGGCCGAGTTGGTCGAACTCATGCCCCGGGTCACCATGAACGGGCCCATGCGTTTCGGGGCGCCTTTTTCCAGAACGATCTGATGCGCCTGGAACAGGTTCTTGGTGGACGGACCGCCCGAGCCCATGATCAGGCCCGTACGCACGTTGGAGACATCGGTCTCTTCCAGTCCGCTGTCGGCAATCGCCTGTTGCATGGCAATGAAGTTGTAGGCCGCGCCGTCGCCCATGAAGCGAAGCTGGCGCTTGTCGATCAGCGAGGGGATATCGACATCCGGTTTGCCGTGAATCTGGCTGCGGAAGCCGTGTTCGGCGTAATCCGGTGCGAAACTGATCCCGGACTTGCCTTCGCGCAGGCTGGTCAGCACTTCCTGTACGTTTGATCCGATGGAGGATACGATTCCCATACCGGTGACGACAACGCGTCTCATTGCGGTCTCCTAAGTTCCTGCTCTGGTCGGCGAGGCTTCGAGGGTCCCCGGCAGCCCGCCGGCTCATAGATAATATGCAAACCGGCGCCCCCGAGAACAAAGAAGCGCCGGCCCGATGGTCAATCCTGCTTGAAAGGGGTCAGCTCTTTGCCAGGCCCACGCGCAGGTCGGTTGCCCTGTAGATCACTTCGCCGTCGGCCTTCAGCCAGCCGTCGGCGGTGCCGAGCACAAGGCGGCCCTTCATGATGCGTTTGAAATCGATACCGTACTCAACCAGTTTCACGTCCGGCGTTACCATGCCCTTGAACTTGATTTCGCCGGTCGACAGGGCCATGCCCTTGCCTTCGAGCCCAAGCCAGCCGAGGAAGAAACCGGTCAACTGCCACATCGCATCGAGACCGAGACAGCCCGGCATGATCGGGTTGCCCTGGAAATGGCACGGAAAGAACCAGAGATCCGGCTTGATATCGAATTCGGCGCGGGCATATCCCTTGTCGAATTCACCACCGGTTTCGGAAATCTCCGTGATCCGGTCGAACATCAGCATCGGCGGAAGCGGCAATTGCGCATTGCCCGGTCCAAACAGCTCGCCGCGGCCGCAGGCGAGAAGGTCTTCGTAATCGTAGCTGGAGCGGCGCTCGGTCATTCAGGATCCGTATAAATGCCCTGCCCGGGGTGAGCGGGCCGGTTGGTTCGTTTTCGGTGCGTTTGAGGCGCCTTCCTAACACAGGGGAACCATGACTGAAAGATGTCAGTTGAGCGAAGTTGCCGCGATTTTTCGGGACTTTACCCCGCGGATGCGCTTTCCCGGTGAAGGGTTTGCGTCTTTTTGGCCCACGGGCCACGGCGTTTAAAACTTGCATCCTGGGTACAAGAAATGGCAGATATAGGCCTGAACCCACGCAATGCGCCTCCCCAGACACGGTCGTTCGGACCGGGAAGCCTTCGTGAGACAGCGACTGAAGACCTGGATCGGACCGGAATGACGATGCATATGGCGACAGAATCCGCCGGCAAGGATGTGACCGATATGCTGAGGACGGCAGGTCTGCGGCCGACACGCCAGCGTGTTTGTCTGGCAGAACTGCTTTATTCCAGGGGCGACCGTCACATTTCCGCAGAGCTGCTCCATGAGGAAGCGGTCGACGCCGACGTGCCGGTCTCCCTTGCGACGGTCTACAACACTCTGCACCAGTTCACGGAAGCGGGCCTGCTGCGGGAAGTCGCGATCGACGGCAACAAGACCTACTTCGATACCAACGTGTCCGACCACCACCACTTCTTCATCGAAGGCGAAAACCGCGTCATCGACATTCCGGGTGAAGGCGTCGGCATCGGCCGCCTGCCGGAGGCACCGGCGGGCATGGAAGTCGTTCGGGTGGATGTGGTCGTGAGAGTGCGCGAGAAACGCTGACGCGCATCAGCCCAGGCCGGCGTCCACATATCGCAGTTTCCAGAGATAATAGTCGGCGGTCGATCCGATTTCCGTTAGGTGACGCTGTCCTTGCGCCTCGAAGCCGATCTTCTTCAACAGGTTGGCGGAGCGCGCGTTGTCCGGATGGGTGATTGCGCACAAAGTACGCAGTTTCAGCGCTCTTTCGGCGAATTCAAGCACCGCCTGTCCCGCTTCGCACCCATAGCCGCGGCCGCGATGGGCCGCCAGAAACGCGAAACCGAGATCGGGATACTTGAGTTCCGGGCGGACCACCAGGCCGCAGACGCCGATAGGCTCGCGGGTATCCTTCAATTCGACCAGCCAGAGCCCGACGCCCTGGGATGCAAACCGGACAAGTGATTTCGACTTGATGTAGTCGGCGGCAGCTTCCGGGCTGTTGATGCCGTAGTCGGCGATGAACCTGAGATAGTCCGGCTCGCTCATCAGCTCCTGATAGAAAACGGCGTCGTTCACTGTCGGCACCCGGAACCGGAGCCGCCGGCAGACAGGGAAAGGACCGAGCGGAAAGGTCAATCGGCGGTCTCCCGTTCATCGCGTTCAACCTGTGCCCGCGCGCGCAGGGCAACCTCGGGAATGGCGTCGAATGGCTCTTTTTCCGGGCTCTTGCAAAGGTCGTAGATCACGCAGCGCCGGCACTCGGGCTTGCGTGCCTTGCAGATATAGCGGCCATGCAGGATCAGCCAGTGATGGGCATGAAGGGCGAATTCTGGCGGGATCACCTTTTCCATGGCTTTCTCGACGTCCAGGGGCGTCTTGCCGGGTGCGAGGCCGATCCGGTTGCCCAGCCGGAACAGGTGTGTGTCGACGGCGATGGTCGGATGGCCGAAATAGATGTTCAGCACCACATTGGCCGTTTTGCGGCCGACACCGGCAAGGCTTTCAAGGGCGTCCCGGTCTTCCGGCACCTCACCGCCATGGTCGCGCACCAGTTGTTCCGACAGGCGAATGACGTTTTTGGCCTTGGTCTTGTAAAGTCCGATCGTCCTGATTTCCTCACGCACCCTGTCTTCACCCAGAGCGATCATTTTTTCCGGCGTGTCCGCGATCTGGAAAAGATGCCCTGTGGCCCGGTTGACGCCAACGTCCGTCGCTTGGGCGGACAGGACGACGGCGACCAGGAGCGTGAAGGCATTCACATAATTCAGTTCGCCCTCGGGTTCCGGATTGTCGGCGTGAAAGCGCTGAAAGATCCTGTAGACTTCCGCCTTGCTGTAGCGGGACCGCTTGAGGACCTTGCCGGGATTGTCGACAGAGGGCGCTTTCCGCCGGGTCTTCGCCTTTGCAGGGGACAGGCCGCGTGCCTTTGAGGAAGTTGGGCTCTTTGCTTGTGTCATGTTCCCTCTATAATCAATCCTCATGAGCAAGAACAATCCGAAACCCGACGCCGGCGACGAACGCGACGAACGTGACCGGCCGTTCTTCACAGCCGTGCTGACACCCTACAGGTCTCTCGGACCGAACGGGTTCCTGATCCTGATGGGCTGCTTCGGCCTTGTCTGTTTTGTCTCGGGACTGGTGTTCCTGCGCCTCGGCGCCTGGCCGGTCTTCGGGTTTTTCGGCCTGGACATTGTCTTGCTCTGGTTTGCCTTTCGCATGAACTACCGGTCCGCGCGGGCTTTCGAGGAAATCGTCGTTTCCCGCAGCGAGATTGCCATTCGCAAGGTCGGGCCCGGCGGGCACCACCAGGAATACCGCTTCAATCCGGTGTGGGTCCGGCTGAAGATCGAGCGGATCGAAGATGAGGGCGTCGTGCGCGTTTCCCTGACCGGACGGGGAGAAACCGTCGATCTCGGCAATTTTCTCAATCCGGACGACCGGGCCAGTTTCGCCGGCGCGATCACAAACGCATTGTCCGTGGCCAAGGCCGGGGGAATCTAGGTCCCGGCTTCCGGAGTTTCTAGGTTTCTGAGGTTTGTGAGGTTTCCGGCTGAACCCGGAAGGTGACGACCAGCGTGGCGAGGGCGGCCATCGAACTCACTGCCGCCACGAACAGCACCGTTCTGAAATCCGCGGCGCTGGCGATGAAACCCATGGAGACGCTGCCGATCATGCTGCCCAGGAACAGGCTGTTCATGTAGACGGCGGTGGCCCGCCCCGGCCTGTCCGGTGCGAAGCTCTGCACGAAGCTGATCGCCACGCCGGCGAAGAGGCCGTAATAAGTGCCTTCCAGAACCGAGATCGTCAGGACCTGCCAGAGCGCGGACACTTGCGTGAACAAAAGCATGCTGACAGCGGCCAGGCAGGCCGCGAGCATCAGCACCTGCCGCGTGCCGATGCGTTCGGCAAGCCGGACGGACGCGAAGATCACGAAGATCTCCACCAGGCACTTGACCGACAGCGACAATCCGGGGGTCGATCCGGGCAGGCCGGTCTCGTTGACGAAATAAAGCGGCATCGCGGAAACGAACAGGGAATTGGTGATCACGAAGCCGATGCAGGACATTCCTCCGATCAGAAGACCCAGGTTGACGGGCTCCCGTCCCTTCTCCGGCCGGATGCGCGGTTTGGCCCTGAAGTCAGCGGGAACCACGACATGCCACAGCGCCAGATACACGAGCCCGATGGCGAAGGCGCAGGTGAAGGCCACCGGAAAACCGAAGGACGCCACCAATGTGAATGACAGGGCCGGACCGATCATCCATGCGAGCGACACGGTCATGCGCAGCCAGGAATTGACGCGGCCGATATCGAGCGCCTGCCGCTCCGCGTAGAGCCTGCCGAAGGTGAAGATGGTGCCCGATCCCATGTTCGACAGGCTCATCAGGGGCGCGATCAGCACGATCAGCATCAACAAGCTCGAAACCTGCGTCAGCAAGGCGGACAGCAGCACGAAGGCGGACACGGGTATCAGCAGCAATTTCCTGACCGCAAACCCGTGATCGAGCCGCTCGCCGGCCCATCTGTTGGCAAGCAGGGTCAGCGGCATCAACAGCGCCGTGTAAAGTCCCACCTGCCACGGTTCGGCCTTGAGGCCGTCGACGATGAAAAAACTCATCAGCGGCACCAGCGAGGACACGCCCAGGCTGTTGGTGAACTGAAGCAGCAGGATCAGCACCGCCTGACGGGGGAGCTGGAGGAAAAACGTCATGGAGCGAATGGCCGGACTGGAATATCGGGTGGGAACACCAGCCTAGTCCTGCAACACGCCGCCGTCACGGTCTTTTTCACCGAGGCAACAGACCCGACACGCGCGTGCCGAAGGATCGGTGTCAGTTCCGGACCACTGTTTCAGCCGGTGCGTTCCGCCCGCAGCGACTTCAGCCGGTAGAGTGCCTCGAGTGCCTCGCGCGGGGTCATGTCGTCCGGGTCGATGTCCTCAAGAGCGCCTGTCACCGGGTCTGGCTCCGCGCTTGTGGCGCTGGGCACGGGCGGTGCGATGCTGGCAAACAGCGGCAGTTCGTCGATCAGGCTCTCGGACGGGGACCTGCGGTCCTGCTCTTCCAGCTGGCTGAGCACCTGTTTGGAGCGTTCGACCACTGTTGCCGGCAGGCCGGCGAGCTTGGCGACCTGAATGCCGTAGGACCGGTCGGCGGCGCCCGGCACGATCTCGTGCAGGAAAATCACCTCGCCATTCCATTCCTTGACCGACACCGTGGCGTTCGACAGGCGGTCGAGCTTGGCCGAAAGCGCCGTCAGCTCGTGGTAGTGGGTGGCGAACAGCGCGCGGGACCTGTTGACCTCGTGCAGGTGCTCGATGGTCGCCCAGGCAATCGACAAGCCGTCGAACGTGGCTGTGCCCCGGCCGATTTCATCGAGAATGACCAGGGACCGGTCGCCCGCCTGGTTGAGGATGGCGGCCGTCTCGACCATTTCCACCATGAAGGTCGAGCGTCCGCGTGCCAGGTCATCCGCCGCGCCGACGCGCGAGAACAGACGGTCGACCACACCGATATGCGCGGACATGGCGGGCACGAACGCCCCCATCTGGGCCAGCACCGCGATCAGGGCATTCTGGCGCAGGAACGTCGATTTACCGGCCATGTTGGGACCGGTGATCAGCCAGATATGTCCGATGTCCTCGTCCGAGTCCGGGCCAAGATTGGCATCATTGGCAACAAAACTGTCGCCGCCGCCTTTTTTCAGGGCGCTTTCGACAACCGGATGCCGCCCGCCCCTGATGTCGAAGGCCCGGCTGTCGTCCACGGTCGGCCGCACATGGGCCTCTTCCTGGGCGAGCTTGGCCAGCCCCGCCGACACGTCCAGGGCGCTGAGGCCCTGTGCCGCTGCCTTGATGGTCTCGCCCGCATCGATGACCGCATTTGCCAGGCGGTCGAAAATCTCCATCTCGATGGCCAGCGCGCGTTCGCCGGCGCTGGCAATCTTCGATTCCAGTTCGGCCAGTTCGGTCGTGGTGAACCGCATGGCTCCGGCCATTGTCTGGCGGTGGATGAACCGGGCGGGATCGCCGGTGAGTCTGTTCGCCTGGGCGGTGGGGGTCTCGATGAACCAGCCGAGCACGTTGTTGTGCTTGATCTTCAGCGACCGGAGACCGAGCTCTTCGGCATATTGCGCCTGCAGTTTCGCGATCACCTTTCGGCTCTCGTCGCGCAGCGAGCGCAATTCGTCGAGGTCGCCGTTGTAGCCGGTTGCGATGAAACCGCCGTCCCGTTTCAGCAGGGGCGGATCCTGCCGGATGGCGCGCGTCAGTTCCTCCCCGAGGTCGTGGGGCGCCCGCTCGAGGCTGGCGCGGGCGGCGGAAATTTCCGCCGGGATTGCCACCGGGCTCGATCCTGTCTGGTCAAGCACGGCCCGTGCCGCCGATAGTCCCAGGGCAAGGGCGAGAATGTCCCGCGGGCCGCCCCGGTTCAGGGCGATGCGTGACAGCGCGCGGGCCATGTCCGGTGCGCCCTTCAGGGTCTGGCGCAGACCTTCGCGCATCAGTTCGTGTTCGAGAAAAAAGCCGACGGCGTCATGGCGCTGCTGAATTTCATCGACATCGAACAGCGGGCCGGCCAGCCTGCTGGCGAGCAGCCGGGACCCGCCGCCCGTGACCGTACGGTCGATGGTGGCCAGCAGCGAGCCCTGTCTTTCACCCGAGAGTGTCCGGGACAATTCCAGATTGGCGCGGGTCGCCGGATCGATCAGCATTCTGCCGGCACCGGCCTCGCGAACCGGCGGGTCGAGGGGCGGGCGTTCGCCGAGCTGGGTTTTCTCGACATAGGCAAGGATGCCGGCGGCGGCCGACAGTTCGGCCCGGCTGAAGGTGCCGAAGCCGTCCAGGGTCTTGACGCCGAAATAATGCGCCAGCCGGTCGGTGGCCGTCGAGCTGTCGAAAAAGGCACGCGGCACCGGCGACAACGAGCCGCCGGACTGTTCGGCCAGCAGACGCAAGTCGCTCTCCTGCAGCAGGTGATCGGCGAGGATCAGTTCGCGCGGCGCGACCTGGGCCAGGTCCGCGGCGACGCGCTGGTGGTCGGTTTCGGACACCTGGAAGGATCCGGTGGACATGTCGATCCAGGCCAGTCCGTAGACGGCTTCGCCCTGAAGAGACCCGCCCTTCAGGCGTGTCAGCGCCATCAGGTAATTGTTGGACGTTGCGTCCAGAAGCCGTTCCTCGGTCAGGGTGCCCGGGGTGACGAGACGGACCACATCACGGCGGACCACCGACTTGGAGCCGCGTTTCTTGGCCGCCGCCGGGTCTTCGGTCTGTTCGCAGACCGAAACGCGAATGCCCTTGGCGATCAGCTTTTGCAGGTAATCGTCCGCTGCATGCACAGGCACCCCGCACATGGGAATGTCGTCGCCCTGGTGCTTGCCCCGCTTGGTCAGCGTGATGCCCAGCGCCGCCGAGGCCACTTCCGCATCCTCGAAGAACATTTCGTAGAAATCGCCCATCCGGTAGAACAGCAGGCTGTCGGGATTGGCAGCCTTGATCTCCAGGAACTGGGCCATCATCGGCGTGACCTTGGTGTCCGCCGGAACCGGGTTTTGCGCGTTCTGTCCACTCATGTCTGATACGTAGATCAACCGGCTTTCAAGGGAAAGCGCTTGATTGCGGTTGAGCGGATCGATCCAAAGGAGAAAGGCCACGCGTTTGTCCACCGGCGGTTTTTCCGTCCATGCGCGTTTGGACCGGGACGTCGCGGGTTGAGGCTTCAATATCCAGCGGATAAGGTCGGGCGCCCGCCGCCAAGAGCAGGTTCTCTAGAGGAAACGTCCGCGCCATGTCTGATGAAAACAAATCGTCCAAGACCAATGTCAGCTTTACCGATCAGGAGGCGCTGCAGTTCCACCAGGAAGGCCGCCCCGGAAAGCTGGAAATCAACCCGACCAAACCGATGGCGACCCAGCGCGATCTGTCACTGGCCTATTCGCCCGGCGTAGCCGTTCCGGTGCAGGCGATCGCGGACGATCCGAGCAGGGCATACGACTATACGACCAAGGGCAACATGGTCGCCGTGATCTCCAATGGCTCCGCGATCCTGGGGATGGGAAATCTCGGTGCACTGGCCTCCAAGCCGGTGATGGAGGGCAAGTCGGTCCTGTTCAAGCGCTTCGCCGATGTCGATTCCATCGATCTGGAAATCGACACCCAAGAGGTCGAGGAATTCATCAATTCGGTGCGCTACCTCGGGCCGTCCTTCGGCGGCATCAACCTTGAGGACATCAAGGCGCCGGACTGCTTCATCATCGAGCAGCGCCTGCGCGAACTGATGGATATTCCCGTCTTTCACGACGACCAGCACGGTACGGCCATCATCGCCGCGGCGGGTCTGATCAATGCATTGCACATGACCGGCCGGGACATGAAGGATGCAAAGATTGTCTGCAACGGCGCGGGCGCGGCGGGCATCGCCTGTATCGAGCTCGTCAAGGCGATGGGTGTTCCCCACCAGAATGTCACGCTCTGCGACACCAAGGGGGTGATCTACAAGGGCCGCGAGGAGGGCATGAACCAGTGGAAATCGGCGCATGCCATCGAAACCGGCGCGCGCTCGCTCTATGACGCGTTGAAAGGCGCGGATGTCTTTCTGGGCGTGTCGGTCAAGGGGGCCTTGACGGCAGACATGCTGAGGGTAATGGCGCCGAATCCGATCATCTTCGCGATGGCCAACCCGGATCCGGAAATCACCCCGGAAGAGGCCGCCGCCGTGCGGGACGACGCCATTGTCGCCACCGGCCGCTCGGACTATCCGAACCAGGTCAACAACGTGCTCGGGTTTCCCTATATTTTCCGGGGCGCACTGGATGTCCAGGCGACCACCATCAACGACGACATGAAGGTGGCCTGCGCCCACGCGCTGGCGGAACTGGCGCGCGAGGAAGTGCCCGACGAGGTCGCCGCGGCCTATCGTGGCAACCGGCCGAAGTTCGGGCCGGAATACATCATTCCGGTGCCATTCGACCCCCGCCTGATCCATGCAATCCCGCCGGCGGTTGCCCAGGCAGCGATGGATTCGGGCGTTGCCCGGCGTCCGATCGTCGACATGGAGGCCTACAGGCATCAGTTGTCCGCGCGCCGCGATCCGGTCGCCGGCACCTTGCAGCGGATCTTCTCCAAGGTGCGGCAGCAGCCGAAACGGGTCGTCTTTGCCGAGGGCGAGGAGGAGCCGGTGATCCGCGCGGCGGCAAGCTTCGCCTCGCAAGGGCTGGGCGAGGCCATCCTGATCGGCCGCGAGGACGAAATTCGAAAGATGGCCGAACACGCCGGGGTCGATCTCGGCAAGACCGGCATTTCCATCCAGAACGCGCGGCTTTCGGATCGCAACAGCGACTACGCCCAATATCTCTATGGCCGCCTGCAGCGCCGGGGCTACCTGCTGCGCGACTGCCAGCGCATGGTCAACAACGACCGCAATTACTGGGGCGCGATCATGGTTGCGCGCGGCGATGCCGACGCCATGGTCACCGGCCTGACCCGGAACTACTCCGTGGCCCTCGACACCGTCAAGGCGACCATCGATCCGAAGCCGGGTCACCGGATCATCGGTGTTTCCCTGGCGCTTGCCCGGGGCCGGACCGTGCTGATTGCCGACACGGCGGTGATCGACATGCCGACATCGGAGGAACTGGCCGACATTGCCGAGGAGGCTGCCCATGTCGCCCGCAAGCTCGGTTATGAGCCGCGTGTTGCCATGCTGGCCTATTCCACCTTCGGCCACCCGAAGGGCGAACGCTCAGAAAAGGTCATCGAGGCCGTCAAGATCCTCGACCGGCGCCGCGCCGACTTCGAGTATGACGGGGAAATGGCAGCGGACGTTGCCCTCAACATGGACCGCATGGCCTCCTACCCCTTCTGCCGCCTGTCCGGACCGGCGAACGTTCTGGTGATGCCGGCTTTCCACTCCGCTTCCATCGCCACCAAGATGCTGCAGGAACTGGGCGGGGCCACCGTCATCGGCCCCCTGCTCGTCGGTTTCGACAAGCCGATCCAGATCCTGCCCATCGGCGCCAAGGACAGCGACATCGTCAACATGGCCGCCATCGCGGCGTTCAACGTGACGTGAGAGGGGGCATTGCGCATTTGCCCGTCCCGGAGGACACCTGAAGGGTCAGTCAGCTTTTGACACTGGCTCCAGTTCTTCAGGCAAGGTGAGGTCAAGGATCCAGGCACGCACTGATTCCGCAAAGAGTTCCGGTGACTGGGCAATCCAGCCATGACCGAGATTTGGAATTGTGCGCGCCTTGCACCTGGACATCCGTGTTTGAAAAACGGGCAGGGATGCCTTGATAGCTGGATGTTCCTTCTCCCCGGCCAAGACAAGCGTGGGCACCGAAATGTGTCTCAAGGCATCGAGGACATCGAACTCCAGTGCAAGCCGCCCGACTTTTCGCATTGTCGAGGCCGATGCGTTGGGGCGGCCCTTCCTGCTGATCAGGTCGACATTTGCGACCCCCATGGAACGCGCCATTTTTTCGCGTGTGCGCCGGGAATTGATCATCCAGGATGAAACGTGCATCATGGCGCGCATCAATGCGGGAGCGGGGATAGGTTCGCATTGAAAACCGCTCAGGATGGCGCTTTGCACGAGGGGAGAGTGCCTCAGCATCAGGTAAAACCCGATGTAGGACCCCATTGAAATGCCGGCAATGTGGACCGGGGACGTGCCCAGTTTCTCCACGACCCTGGCGACAGCGTCACTGGCCTCCTCGAAATCTGTAACCGCATGTCCTTTGGACAGGCCATGACCAGGCAGATCAATACACACACAATTGAAATCGGGCAGCAATTCTGTGGCCTTCTGCCATATGCGGCCGTCGAATCCGGCTGGATGAAGTAGAACAAGCGTCGGCTGCCCGATGTTTGTTTGAGTGGAATGCAGCATCGCTTGCTTCTCGCCCTGCCGTTTGAAAAATGTGTGGCTTGTATCTCAAGGTGCGTAAGAGGGACTGTCACATTGAAGTGAGTCTTTTCGATGCGCTATAGGATCGTTTGATGTTTCCTCTTTGACAAACCCTTCGTCACCGGTGATACCTCGAACCCATGTCGGATATAAAAGTCAAAATCTGCGGTCTGTCGACCGAGGACACCATGGAAGCCGCGCTGGAGGCCGGTGCGGACATGGTCGGGCTGATGTTCTATCCCAAGAGCCCCCGCCATGTGTCCCTCAGCCAGGCGTGCCGGCTGGCTGACATGGCCAGGGGCAAGGCCGAGATCGTCGCGGTGACGGTCAACATGGATCTGGACGGCCTGTCGCGGATCAAGGAGCTGGTCGCTCCCGACACCATCCAGTTTCACGGCTCCGAAGCGCCGGAATCCCTCGCCGCGGTGAAGGTCATGCACGGCACCGGGATCATGAAGGCCGTGGCGGTTTCCGAAGCCGCCGATCTGGAACAGGCGCAATATTACGCGATCGTCGCGGACCGGATCCTGTTCGATGCCAAACCGCCGGCCGGGGCCGACCTTCCCGGCGGCAATGGTGTCGCGTATGATTGGGCTCTCCTGAAGGGCCTTGACCTCGGCAAGCCCTATATGCTTTCCGGAGGCCTGGACCCGTCGAACGTGGCCGAGGCCATTCGCGTCAGCGGCGTGTCCGAGGTCGATGTTTCCTCGGGTGTCGAGCGGGACAAGGGCGTCAAGGACAACGACCTCATACGCGCTTTTCTGGCGGCGGCCAAAGGTGCCTGATATCGGGAAGAAAACCGCTCTGCGGCAAGGAGTTTACGCGTGAACGATATGGCGAACAGCATCCGGACCGGTCCGGACGATCGTGGGCATTTCGGCATTTTCGGCGGCCGCTACGTCGCCGAGACCCTGATGCCGCTGATCCTTGAACTGGAACAGCACTACAAGGACGCCAAGAACGACCCGGCCTTCCACGCGGAGATCGAGTCGCTCAACACCCATTACACGGGCCGTCCCTCGCCGCTCTATTTTGCCGAGCGGCTGACGGAGGAGCTGGGTGGCGCGAAGATCTATTTCAAGCGCGACGAGCTCAACCACACCGGATCCCACAAGATCAACAACTGCCTGGGTCAGATCCTGCTGGCCAAACGCATGGGCAAGACCCGCATCATCGCGGAGACCGGCGCCGGCCAGCATGGGGTGGCGACCGCCACGGTCTGCGCGCGCTTCGGCCTGCCCTGCGTGGTCTACATGGGCAAGACCGACGTGGAACGGCAGAAACCGAATGTCTTCCGCATGAAGCTTCTGGGCGCCGAGATCGTGCCGGTCACCGCCGGCGCGGGGACCCTGAAAGACGCCATGAACGAGGCGCTGCGGGACTGGGTGACCAATGTCGACGACACCTACTACCTGATCGGCACGGCGGCGGGCCCGCATCCCTATCCGGAAATGGTGCGTGACTTCCAGTCGGTGATCGGCCGGGAACTGCGCGAGCAGATCATGGCAGCCGAAGGCCGGCTGCCGGACGCGTTGGTGGCCGCCGTCGGCGGCGGCTCCAATGCCATCGGCATGTTCCATCCATTCCTCGATGACAAGGGCGTCGAGATCTACGGCGTCGAAGCCGGTGGCCATGGGCTCGAGGGCGAGGAGCATTGCGCGTCGCTGACGGCCGGTAAGCCCGGCGTTCTTCACGGCAACCGCACCTATCTGCTTCAGGACGACGACGGCCAGATCCTTGAGGGCCATTCAATTTCCGCCGGCCTCGACTATCCCGGCATCGGGCCGGAGCACTCCTGGCTGAAGGAGATCGGCCGCGTGAACTATGTGCCGATCATGGACACCGAAGCCCTGGAAGCCTTCCAGATGCTGACCCGGGTCGAAGGCATTATCCCGGCGCTGGAGCCGTCCCATGCACTGGCGCATGTGGCGAAGCTGGCGCCGCAGATGGGCAAGGACAAGATCATCGTCATGAACCTGTGCGGTCGCGGCGACAAGGACGTTTTTGCCGTCGGCGAGATGCTGGGGTTCGATCTCTGAAAACCCTTGAACACCGGGGCATTCGCAATTTCGAGGGCTGCGCGGCACAACCGCGCGGCCCTATTTCTTGATCGGGCGGGCGGTCAGCATGGCCTGGAGAAGCTGTTGCCGTCCGCGTGCGTCCAGATGCTGGGCCTGCGCCAGCAGAGCCGGGTCGGTTCGCGCGGCTCCGGGGGACAGTGAACCGTGACCTGCGGTCAGGCCGATATCCTTCATGCGGCGCCATACACGTTCGCCGAAGGGCTCGGGGGCAGGTTCAAACAGGGAATGGGCCATTTTCAGCTCCTTGGAATGCAGGGGTTTGCAATGGGACCAACATAGGCGCACAGAGTGCATTTTTCCAGAGGCTAATTCTGCGTATCGAACAATCCAGCCATGCAATTCGCGTGGGGCTGACCTGCGCAGCGCCCGGTTGCTGCACTGCAAAAAACTCATAAGCTGCAGCCATCGTGATTCCTGGCGGCAGAAGCCCCCTATCCATGGTTCCTGAGATGAGCACCTTGCAGGCCCTTTTTCTGAGCGCGCCTTCGGCGGCACCGCTGACCACCGTATTTCGCGGCACGGGAACCCCGTTTCAGCGTTCCGGACGCACTCGGCCAATCGGCGGCGAACACATCTACCGGTCCGACGCCGACCTGAGAGCGATCGGCCTGATCGACTATCCGAGCCGGTAACGGCCGGCGGATATCCCGGCCGTGCATTCTCGGCAAACGCCATCAGAACATTGACACGGGCCCGGCTGCACCCGTACATCGCAATGGCGGAAAACGCCCCCGGTTTTCCGGCAAGCGCGAAAAGGGTAGCAAAGAATGACGGAAACGCGTATCGACCGCCGTTTTAAGGCCTGTGCGGAGGCCGGACGGCCGGCCCTGGTCACCTTTGTCACGGCGGGTGATCCCGATCTTCAAACCTCCCGCGCCATTCTGAACGCCCTTCCGGCAGCCGGTGCCGATGTCATCGAGCTCGGCATGCCGTTTTCCGATCCGATGGCGGAAGGCATTCCGATCCAGCTTGCCAACCAGCGCGCTCTGGCTGCGGGCCACACCATGAACGACACGCTGGACATGGTGCGCGAATTCCGGAAAACGGACCAGGACACGCCGATTATTCTGATGGGCTACTACAACCCGATCTATGTGCGGGATCCGGTCAAGTTCGTCGATGTCGCCAAGGAGGCCGGGGTCGACGGCTTCATTATCGTCGATATTCCCGCAGAGGCGGATGACGAATTGTGCATTCCCGCGCTTCAGGCAGGTCTCAACTTCATCCGCCTGGCGACACCGACGACGGACGACAAGCGGCTGCCCGCCGTTCTGGCCAACACCTCCGGTTTCGTCTATTACGTCTCCGTGACGGGGATCACCGGGGCCGACATTGCCGATACGGGCAGGGTCGCGACCGCGGTGAACCGCATCAAGGGACACACGCAATTGCCCGTGGCTGTCGGATTTGGCGTCAAGACCGCCGAGCAGGCGGCCGTGATCGGTCAGGATGCGGACGGTGTCGTCGTCGGTTCCGTGCTGGTCAATGCCATTCGCGACAGTCTGGACGATGCCGGCAAGGCAACCGGTGGGACCGTTCAGGCGGTCGCAAACGTGGTTTCCGACCTGGCTGCCGGGTGTGCCCGGGCCAGATCTGCCTGAAACGCCGGCCCCGATTTGTTCGGCAACCGGAATTGATGGAAAGCGGGCGGACCCCATATCTCTGCCCATGAACAACCCGAGCACGTCTTGTGCTCTCAAGGAACGGGACGCGTCTGACGTGAACTGGATCAACTCTATCGTACGCCCCAAGATTCGCGATCTCTGGAAAAAGCGCGAGGTTCCGGAAAATCTCTGGATCAAGTGCCCGGAAACCGGCGAAATGGTGTTCCATCGGGATCTGGAGGCCAACCTCTGGGTGATCCCGAATTCCGGCCATCACATGCGCATGCCGGCCCGCAAACGCCTGGAAGCGCTGTTTGACGGGGGCAACTACACCAACGTCAAGACGCCGGACGTTCAGGCCGATCCGCACAAGTTTCGGGATTCCAAGCGGTATTCGGACCGCCTCAAGGAAGCCCGGGCCAAATCGGGTGAAGACGAGGCCGTTCTGGTCGCGCAGGGCCGTGTCAGTGGCATGGATTTCACGGTCGCGGTACAGAATTTCGATTTCATCGCCGGATCGCTCGGCATGGCGGCCGGTGAGGCCATTCTTGCCGGCATGCTGAAAGCGGTGAAGGACAACACTCCGTTTGTCATGTTTGCCGCGTCCGGGGGCGCGCGCATGCAGGAAGGCATCCTGTCGCTGATGCAGATGCCGCGGACCACCGTCGGCGTGCAGATGCTGCGCGAGGCCGGTCTTCCCTATGTGGTGGTCCTGACCAACCCGACCACGGGCGGCGTGTCCGCCTCCTATGCCATGCTGGGAGATGTCCATATCGCCGAACCGGGCGCACAGATCGGCTTCGCCGGGCGCCGCGTGATCGAACAGACCGTGCGTGAGAAGCTCCCCGACGATTTCCAGACTGCCGAGTATCTGCTCGACCACGGCATGATCGACATGGTGGTGCCGCGCCAGAAGATGCGTGAAACGCTGTCGCGTATCTGCGGCATTCTCATGAAGCGGGAGGTCGAACTGCCGCGGCTCGAAGCGCCGAAGGAACCGGCCCCCGAGGCCGAGCCCGTCGCGGCGGTGGAGACCGCCGCAGCCCCTGCAACGGAACCCGAGGCGGCCGGCAAGACCTGACCGGTCTCCTGATTCCGTCGCGAAAGCAACCTGAGGCGACATTTCCGGTCAGCCTGCTTGTCACACCGGCAGCCTTATTCTAAGCCGGAGCTTGCGCGAAAACGGGACAAAGGAACCCTGTGGAGGGCGCCCTGGATCAAATAACGAGAATTCTGGACCGGCTGCTGGCCCTGCACCCGAAGGAGATCGACCTCTCCCTCGGGCGGATGCAGCGTCTTCTGGCGGCACTCGGGAATCCGGAACGGCGGCTGCCGCCGGTCATTCACGTTGCCGGCACCAACGGCAAGGGCTCCGTGACGGCCACCATGCGCGCGGTCCTGAAGGCCTCGGGCAAGAGCTGTCACGTCTATACGTCCCCGCATCTGGTCTCGTTCAATGAGCGGATCCGGCTCGGCGACGACGGCCGCTACGTGTCCGACCCTGTGCTCTGCGAGGCCTTGCAGCGCTGCGAGGAAGCCAACGGTGGTGCGGAAATCACTTTCTTCGAGATCACCACGGCTGCGGCGCTTCTGCTGTTCGCGGAGCATCCCGCCGATATTCTGTTGCTGGAAGTGGGTCTCGGCGGACGGCTGGATGCGACCAACGTCATCGACACGCCCCTGGCAACAGTGATCACGCCGGTGTCCATGGATCATGAAAAGTTTCTCGGCAACGACCTGGCGGTGATCGCTTCGGAAAAGGCGGGCATCGTGAAACCCGGCGTCCCGGTGATCTGTGCCGCTCAGGAGGACAGCGCCCTGGCCGCAATCAGCCGGCAGGCCGCCCGGATGCGGGCGCCCCTGACAATCAGCGGCCAGGATTTCCTTGCGGAGACCGATCAGGGCCGGATGATCTTTCAGGATGACGACGAGCTGGTCGACCTGCCGCTGCCGGTGCTCTGCGGCCACCACCAGATTGCCAATGCGGGGCTGGCGATCGCCACCCTCAAGGCCGCGGGTCTGATGCCGGATGCGGCGGTTCTTGCACGGGGTCTGAAATCCGTCAGTTGGCCCGGCCGGTTGCAGCCGGTTGTTCACGGTCCGCTTCACGACATGTGCCCGCATGGAACGGAGATCTGGCTGGACGGGGGTCACAACCCGGGCGCGGGATTGTCCATCGCCCGCTTCATGGGCGAGCAGGAAGAGCGCGCGCCGCGTCCGCTCTACCTTGTCGCCGGCATGTTGACGACCAAGGACCCGGCCGGTTTCTTCCGGCCCTTCCACGGGCTTGTCCGCCATGTCGGCACGGTGCCGATCGTCTCCAGCGGCACGGGCAGGACCCCGGAAGATCTCGCCGATCTTGCGCGTTGCGCCGGGCTCGAGGCCACCCCGTTCCAATCGCTGGACGCGGCCCTGGCCGATGTGGCAGCCTGTGCCGGCAAGGATGGCGAACCTCCGCGCATACTGATCTGCGGCTCTCTTTATCTCGCAGGAGAGGTCCTGGCGCGCAGCGGAATGGCGCCGGACTGAACGCCGGACCGACCGAACACGAGACCGCTTGCCACCTCAAGGAGGCTCTTTTGACACTCGGATTTCAGAAATTGTCCAGACATCTGGCCGGATTGTTGCTTGGTGGCGCTCTTGCGTGCGGGAGTGCGGCCGCGCTGAGCGAGCACTACGAAACGCCCCCGGAACAGGATCCGGCAAAGGTGCTCGCCGGCAAGCAGCTCGGACCCGGCTACGCGGTGCTGCCGCCCGTGCGCGGCGACGGCTTCTTGCGCATCTATCAGCTGCAAACCGATCTTGGCGTGGAACGTGTCGAGGGCGACGGCCTGCTGAAGCTGCGTCTGGCCGAACTGAAGGTGCTGGTGGCGCTGGAAGGCCTCAAGCAGGATGCCGGATTTGTCGACGGCCTGAAACAGGCGGCCATGAAACCCGTCGAGTTTGTCGAAAGCACCGTCACGGACCCGGTCGGCACGGCCAGAAATACCGTAACCGGGGTCGGCCGGATGTTCGGCCGTCTGTCGAAAGGCGTCGAAGCGGCGGTCCACGGCAAGGCGGGATCGCCGGCGGAGCTGGCAAAATCGATCACTGGTCAGGCGCAGGCCCGCCGGCAGCTGGCGGTGGAACTCGGCGTCGACCCCTACACCTTCTATCAGCCCCTGTCGGACAAGCTGGACGAAACAGCCAGCGTGACCACCGCGGGAAGCTGGACGGTCACTGCGATCACCAGCCTGCTGCCGGGCGGCCTGATCGTGAACGCCGCACGCCAGGCCGACAATTTCCGCAATGTGATCGTCGACAGCACACCTTCGGAACTCCGCGACCGGACAACGTCGGTGCTGCGCGAGGCGGATGTGTCCGAGGCAATCATTCAAAGCCTGGCCACCAATCCGTTCTTCACGGAGTCGGAAAAGGCGATGATCGCCTATCAGCTGCAGGCCATGCCGGGTGTCGGCGATCTCGACCTGGTCGTCGCCAAGGCGGCCGAGGCCGACAGCCGTGACCTTGCCTATTTCCAGCTGCGCCGGATCGTTCTTCTGGAGACCTACAACCGGACGGTTTCCGGGCTCGGTGATATCAAGCTGGTGTCGGGCATTCCCGTGGCGATCCGCCGGGACGGCGTCGCCGCTGTCGTCCTGCCGCTCGACATGGTTGCCTGGACACAGACCGTGGCGCAGACCTTTTCCGCCCTTCACGAAGGCCTGGCCGGCCTGCCCTTTCCACCGTCCGGTGTCGATTTCCTGATCACCGGCGAGCTGACCCAGATGGCCGCCGAACGCATCGCCTCCTTCGGTTGGGACATCACCGGCGACTACCCGATGCCCGAGGGACCGGTGCGATAAGGGGGTGTGCCGGCATGTGCCCGACACGGATCAGCGCGCGAACACGGCGCCTGGCGCAAAACCTTCGAAATGATCAGACAAGGGGCGAAAAAGCGTTGTGGCGTGCATTGCGAGAATTGAAAGCCGACGGTGTTCGTGTGCGCCGGCAGGCGCCGATCGGGCCCTATGTGGCAGACTTCGCCGTCTTTTCTCGTAAAATTGTCATCGAGATCGACGGTGAAGTCCATTCGCGAGCGGAAAGACGCAAGCATGACGAGATTCGTGAAGCCTGGCTGAACAAGGAAGGTTTCGATGTTCTCAGGTTTTCGCCGCATGAGGTTGACGAAAACCTGGATGGCGTCGTGACGCAAATTCGACTGCGCCTTGGACTGGAGACGACCGGGTACCCCCACCCCTAACCCCTCCCCACAAGGGGGAGGGGAATTCTGCCTCGCCCGGATCCAACTTTTTTGATTTCTGGCAAATCGGTTGGACAAGAAGACTTGAAAACGCTGTAAAGCGCGGTCCCCCTCCCCCTTGTGGGGAGGGGTTAGGGGTGGGGGTTTTTGGCCGAATGCAGCGTGACGGCGATTCCTCGCCGCATGAGACCTCAAACACACTCCAGAACCGGTCCCGCCAATCCGCTTTCCCAACCGAGAATTGCCCGTTTCCGGGTGAGGCCCCAGTGATAGCCGCCGAGTTTGCCGCCTTTGGCAAGGACCCGGTGGCAGGGCACGACGAAGGAGATCGGATTGCGGCCGACGGCGCTGCCGACCGCGCGGGACGCCTTCGGATTGCCGAGGCAGGCGGCGATGTCGGAATAGGTGGACGCCGTGCCCATGGGGATCTTCAGGAGTGTCTGCCAGACCCGAATCTCGAAATCCGTGCCGATCATGACGATGTTGAGCGGCTGGTCCTGCTGCCATCTTTGCGGGTCGAACACGCGTCCGGCATAGGAGGCAGTCGCTTCCTGATCCGCGATGAAGTTCGCCACCGGCCAGCGGGCACACATGTCTTCCAGCGTGGCGTGTTCCTCGCCCGGATCTGCGAAGCCGAGTCCGGCCAGGCCCTTGTCGGTGGCCATCACCAGCACCTGGCCGAAGGGAGAGGGATGAAAGCCATAGACGATTTTCAGACCGGCGCCCCGGCTGCGGTAGTCGCCCGGTGTCATGGCCTCGTGCGTGACGAACAGATCGTGCAATCGCGACGATCCTGACAGGCCCACCTCAAAGGACGCGTCCAGCACACTGGCGGATCCGCGCAGAAGCGCCTTGGCATGGTCCAGCGTGATTGCCTGCAGGAACTGCTTCGGGGTCAGGCCTGCCCAGCGCGAGAACACCCGCTGCAACTGGATGGGCTGCAATCCGGCTTCCCCGGCCAGTTGTTCCAGGGACGGCTGTTCGCGCCAGTCCTCGGTGATCCGTTTCAGGGTGCGGCGAACAACGTCGTAATTCTCGGCAGCTTCCGCCCCGATGGAAATCGGCTGCGGGTCCGGGGCGAGGCGGGCAAGGTCCAGTGCTTTGGTCATGTCGAATGTACCAGGTTTTTAATTCTGCCCGGATCCTAGCCCGTGCCGGCGCCAGCCGCGACCCGGTTTGCGAGCCGGAAATGGCCTATCGGAGCACGTCCTCGTATTCGCTTGCCGAAACCGCCGGGCCCTTGCGGGTTGTCAGCAGGAGATTGGTTTCCGTTCCGGTGATGCCTTCGATCAGCCGGATGCGGTTCAGGGCATCGTCGAAGGCGGCAAGATCCCGCGTTGCGATGTCCAGCACCAGGTCCCACTTGCCGTTGGTCGAATGGATCGCCCGGACCTCCGTCATCGCACTGAGCCAGCGGATCACCGGTTCGGTGTTGTGGCCGTCGACCACCACCAGCGTGACCGCGCGGATCGGCAGGTCGCGCCAGTCGTCGCGCAGGACCGCTGTGAAACCGAGGATTTCGCCGGTTTCGATCAGCTTTTCCATCCGGGACCGGACCGTGGCCCGGGAGACCTTCAAGTCACTTGCCAGATCGGAGACGGATTTGCGGCCGTCATGGCGCAGAAGCGAGATTAACCGAAGATCAAGATCGTCCATTTTCCAAATTGCCTTATTGGGCTTTCCAAAATGATAGATTTGTCTGCACATTTGATCAAGTATCTGGATTTACTCCGCCGCCGCCCTTGCGCAAGATCCTGAAACCGAATGCAGGCGGAGGCTGACGTGAACGTTGCCGGAAAACAGATTGTCCTGGTCGGCGCACCGGTGGACAAGGGCGCGGGGCAGCGCGGCTGCCTGATGGGGCCGGACGCCTACCGCACCGCGGGCCTTGCCGATACGCTGGAAGCGCTGGGCCATGTGGTTGCCGACCACGGCAATCTCGAACCGGCCGAAACCGGTTCGTTGACGCACCCCAACCCGGTTGTGAAGCACTACCGGGAGCATGTCGCCTGGACGCGGTCCCTGCACGACAAGGCGGCCGCGCTCGGCAAGACGCCGGTTGTGCCGGTCTATCTGGGCGGCGATCATGCCATGGCAGCCGGAACGGTCTCCGGTCAGGCGAAAGCTGCGGCGGCGCTGGGCCGCCCACTGTTCGTGCTCTGGCTCGACGCGCATTCGGATTTTCACACCTTCGACAGCACCGCGAGCGGCAATCTGCACGGCACGCCGCTGGCCTTTCTGTGCGGCCTGCCGGGTTTCGACGACCTTCTCGGCGCCCCGCTGCGCCACGCCCTCAGTCCGGACAATGTCGAGATCCTCGGGGTCCGGTCCATCGATGCAGCGGAACGGGACATGCTGCGCGGCCTTGGTGTCGGTGTGAGCGACATGCGCCGGATCGACGAGGAAGGCATTCCCGCACTGCTGGGGCCGTTCCTCGAGCGCGTACGGCGGGCCAACGGCCTTCTGCATGTCAGCCTGGATGTCGATTTTCTCGATCCGGACATCGCGCCGGCGGTCGGCACCATCGTGCCCGGCGGCGCCTCCTTCCGCGAGGCCCACCTCGTGATGGAAATGCTCCATGACAGCGGTCTCGTCTCGTCGCTCGATCTCGTTGAACTCAACCCCTTTCTGGACGAACGCGGAAAAACCGCGCGTCTGATGGTCGAACTGACCGGCAGCCTGTTCGGCCGCCGCGTGTTCGACCGGCCGACCACCAGCTTCTAGAGGTACTGATCATGCACCGCCGCCCCATCGACCTGAAACCGTCCGAGCTGGCCTATGTTCCCTTTGTCAGCGTCGACAACATGATGCGCAACGTGCGTGCCGTGGGCGTTGAAACCGTCCTGCGCGGCATCGCCGATTATATCGAGGCGGATTTCCTGCGTTGGGAAAGCTTCGACAAGAAACCGCGCATTCCCGCCCATGCGCCCCAGGGCGTGATCGAGCTGATGCCGACCAGCGACGGCAAGATCTTCGGTTTCAAGTATGTCAACGGCCATCCGGGCAACACCAACGAGGGCCTGCAGACGGTGACCGGCTTCGGCGTCCTGTCGAACCTGGCCACCGGCTACCCGCTGCTGTTTTCCGAAATGACCATCCTGACTGCCCTGCGCACTGCGGCCAATTCGGCCCTGGCGGCGAAATATCTGGCGCCGAAAGGCGCGACCACCATGGCCGTCATCGGTAATGGCGCCCAGTCGGATTTCCAGTGTCTGGCCTTCAAGGAACTGCTCGGCATCACCGATATCCGGGCCTTCGACATCGAGCACGAGGCCAGTCTGCGCCTGGCGCGCAACCTGGCCCATTCCGGCCTCAACGTGACCATCTGCAAGACGCCGGAAGATGCCATCGAGGGCGCGCAGATCATCACCACGGTGACGGCCGACAAGAAGAACGCGACCATCCTGAGCGACAACATGGTCGGTTCCGGCGTTCACATCAACGCGGTCGGCGGCGACTGCCCGGGCAAGACCGAATTGCACAGGGATATTCTGCTGCGCTCCGACATCTTCGTGGAGTTTCCGGACCAGACCCATATCGAGGGCGAATTCCAGCAGCTCGACCGGGATCACCCGGTGACCGAACTCTGGCAGGTCTATGCCGGCAAGGCGCCGGGCCGCATCTCGGACGACCAGATCACCCTGTTCGACAGCGTCGGGTTTGCCATCGAGGACTTTGCCGCCCTGCGCTATGTGCGCGACCTCCTGCCGGAAACCGGCCATTTCGAAAAGCTGGACCTTCTCGCCGACCCGGACGACCCGCGCGATCTCTACGGCATGGTGCTGCGGTCCGGCACCTGCGAGGACGATCAGGCGGCGTGAACCGGTTTTGATGCAGGGGTCACTTGCGCCATCCCGGCAGCCGTCAGGATGAATTCATTTGCGCTGACGGCTTCAAATCTTAAGAAAATCCGTGTTGAAAGAAGATCCATTCAATTTCTTGACTCAGGTTTTCAGAGGAATTTTGCATGAATTTCAGATCTCTGGCTTTGTTGAGCCTTGTCTGTTGCGCGGGCACGTCCGCCCAGGCCGCCGAACAGTATTTCGACTACAAGGACTGGACCGTCCTGATCGAGACCGTCGACACGGGCGAGGATCTGCGCATCACCTGCTCGATGTGGACCGGGGGGGACGGCGATCCGACCGTCGGATTTTCGATTTCGAACGGTGATGCACTTCCGCCCGGCACCTTCCCGGGTGTCCAGCTCACGGAAAGAGCCATTCGCGGCTATGCGACCGTTCTTCAGAACGACGAGAAGGTGAATTTCGTCTTTGATGACGGCGACAGTGCGCAGGCGACGGTTTTTGGCGGTTTCGATGAAGACGGTTTTGCCTTCGCGAACACAAGCTTTCCCTTCGAGAACAACCAGATTGTTCTGCAGGCGATGCAGCGCAACGGCCAGATCGACATCGTCGGGCCGGGTGGACTTGTCTACACGGCGTCCCTGAACGGCTTCACCGCGTCCTATCGCAAGGTTGCCGAGCAATGCGGTTTCCCGGTCGACGGCGTGATCGGCTGACAGGGCGGTCCGCCGACAAGGGCGGGGCTCAAGCCGGAACCGGTTCCAGCGCCCCGTCGATCTCGGCAATGACGGCCTCGGCCGCCGCGCCGGGATCGGCCGCCTGGCTGATCGGGCGGCCGACGACCAGATAGTCGCTGCCGGTCCGCATCGCCTCCGCCGGGGTCATGACGCGGCGCTGATCGCCTGCCGCACTGCCCGCCGGCCGGATGCCGGGGGTCACGATGACCAGGTCGTCGCCGAGGATCGGCCGCAACCTTTCGGTTTCGGTCGCAGCGCAGACGATCCCGCCCATGCCGGCGGCTCTTGCGTCCCGGGCGCGTGTTTCCACCACATCCGCAAGCGGTCCCCTGTACCCGGCGGCGTGGAGGTCCGCCTCGTCCATGGATGTCAGCACGGTCACACCAAGCAGGCACAGATCCGGATTGCCTTCTTCCGCCAGTCCGGCCACTGCCGCCCGCATGGTTTTCGGGTAGCCATGCACCGTGACGAAGGTCATGCCCATCTTGGCGACGTTGCGCACTGCTTTCATGATGGTGTTGTCGATGTCGTGCAGTTTGACGTCCAGGAAGATCTTTCTGCCGTCCGCCGCCAGATCTCGCGCGAGGTCCAGTCCGCCCGCGAATTGCAGTTCCATGCCGATCTTGTAGACGCCGACGTTGCCGTCGGTCCGTTTGACCAGCTCTTCCGCCTGGCCGACCGTGGGCACGTCCAGCGCAAACACCAGACGGTCGCGCGAGCTTGTGGGTGCGAAGCGGCTTTTCGGCATGATCGGATCTCCTGGGTGCGGCGGGGAATGAGTCGAACATAGCATTTCAGGCCATCAGGCGCCAGAAGCGGCAACACCGGGGGCTGCCGGTTTTCCGGTTCAGGGCGCCTGCTCAGCTTGCGCCCGTCTTCTCGAATTCCGCGAAAGCGTCCCTGTAGTCGCCATGCCAGCGGGACAGCGGCGGACGGTTTTCGATGAGATCGCCGATCGCCCAGGCGGCCCGGCGTCTGTCCCGCGTGCCGTCAACGTCGTTGTCCGGGCAAAGGATATAGAAATCGCCGGCGGCCATGCGATCCAGGAAATAGTCGACGGTCTGCTCGGGTGTCCACGCAGATGCCGGCTTTTCCGGAAAATGCTGGGCATTTATGCCCGTATAGGTGAACCCTGGCACGAACAGATGCACGGAGATCGGCGCTCCGGCCTGGCGCAGTTCATGGGCCAGTTGCTCACTGAGCACCTTCACCGCAGCCTTGCTGACGTTGTAGCCCGGATTTCCGGGCGGCGTGGTGATGCCCTGCTTGGATCCGGTGTTGATGATCACGGCCGGCCGTCCAGCGTCGATCATGCGCTGGGTGAAGACCTGGACGCCGCGCAGGACGCCGAAGAAATTCACGTCGATGACCTTCGTCCAGTTGTCCATCCGGTCCCAGGCCGAGGTCGGAATTTCGATGCCCGCATTGTTCATCAGGACCGCGACGGACCCCAATTCGAACGCCTTGTCCGCCAGTGCCGCGACCTGCGACAGGTCGCTGACGTTGGTCGGAACGGCGCATACGGTCGTCTCTGCCCGTGCGGCGGCGCGGACCTGATCCGTGGCGGCTTGAAGCTGTGCGCCCGGCAGATCGGCCAGAATGACACCGAGGCCCGCCTCGGCGAACCGGATTGCGGCCGCCAGACCGACGCCGCTTGCGGCACCGGTCACGATGGCCAGGCCGCCTTCCGAGATTGCTTTTTTGAACATGACTGATCCCTCTGCTTGTGGTGCGCGGCAAAACATATCGGCGATTGCCGCTTCTGTCCTGACCGGGTGGAAAACCTGCCGTGCCTTTCCCGTCGAAGTCGCTATTTCATTAGCCGTGTCAGGCTGCTACAACACCGCCGGTTCTGCTTCATCTTGAGGACATCAGCATGCGCACTGCGACTGTATCGCGCGACACCAAGGAAACCCGCATCGCGGTCGAGATCAACCTGGACGGTACCGGTTCTTACGATGTGAAGACCGGCGTCGGGTTTTTCGACCATATGCTGGAGCAACTGGCGCGCCATTCGCTGATCGACATCAAGGTGCGGGCCGACGGTGACACTCATATCGATTTCCACCACACGGTCGAGGACACCGGCATCGCGCTGGGCCAGGCGATTTCCAGGGCGCTGGGCGACATGGCGGGCATCTCCCGCTACGCCGACACCCATCTGGCCATGGACGAGGCGCTGACCCGTTGCGCGCTGGACGTGTCCGGCCGTCCGTTCCTCGTCTGGGACGTCGATTTCGACAGGGACAAGATCGGCGCGTTCGATACGGAGCTGTTCGAGGAGTTCTTCCGGGCCTTCGCCATGAATGCGGGGATCACCCTTCATATCGCCAATCTTTACGGTTCCAACTGCCATCATATCGCCGAAACCTGTTTCAAGGCGGTCGCGCGCTCCCTGCGCAAGGCGGTGGAAATAGATCCGCGGCAGGCGGACCGGGTACCGACGACCAAGGGTCAGCTCGGCGGCTAGGCAGGACACGCGCATGAACACCTTCGTTGTTATGGCTCCGCCTGAATTCGACGATGTCGGGGGAGATCCGCACCAGACGGAGCGTCTGGCATTCGTTCCCGACAGGTTCTCGGTATTGGCGGTTCTGTTCTCGGTTTTCTGGCTGGTCGTGCACCGCATGTGGCTGGTGCTGCTCGGCTATCTCGCCCTCACCCTGCTGGTCGAGGTGGTGGCGCTGTCCGTCAGCCAGGAGGCCATGGCGGTGGTTGCCGTGTTTATGGCCATAGTGTTCGGTCACGAAGCCCAGGCGCTGCGCCGCTGGTCGCTGGAACGCAAGGGCTGGCGCGTCGTCGGCATCATCGACGCCTCCAACAGGGACGACGCGGAGCTGCGCTTTCTGCACAAGGCCGCCGACCGGATCTCCCCGGCACCGGTCCTGAAGGACGCCGAGCGCCCTGCCCGGCAGGCCATCGTACCAAGGATCGGCAGCGAACAGGTGGTCGGCCTGACCCTCGGTCCGGAGACCCGTCAATGACAATTGCGATTATCGACTACGGATCGGGCAACCTGCGCTCGGCGGAGAAGGCGTTCGAGCGCGCAGCCCGTGCCCACGCCCATGTGCCCGATGTCATCGTCACGTCCGATCCGGATCGTGTCCTGAAAGCCGATCGCATCGTGCTGCCCGGCGTCGGGGCGTTCGCGGACTGCAAGCGCGGGCTGTGGGCGGTCGAGGGCATGCCGGAGGCGCTGGAAGAAACGGTCAGGCAGCAGGGCAAGCCGTTTTTCGGCATCTGCGTCGGCATGCAGCTTATGGCAAGCCGGGGTCTGGAATTCGAGACCGTTGACGGGCTCGGCTGGATCAACGGCGATGTCACCGAAATGAAACCGGCCGATCCGGACCTCAAGATCCCGCATATGGGCTGGAACACCATCGACGTCCGGCCGGAAAGCCACCCTGTCTTCGCCGGTATCGACACCGGACCGGACGGATTGCATGCCTATTTCGTGCATTCCTTCCATTTTGCCTGTGCCGACGCGGCTGACAGGCTGGCGACCTTCGACTATGCCGGGACCTTCACGGCCATGGTGGCGAAGGACAACATGATCGGAACCCAGTTCCACCCGGAAAAAAGCCAGCGGCTCGGACTTGAGCTGATCGCCAATTTCCTGGACTGGACCCCGTAACACGCAGGACTTCGGGAGATGACAATGAGCAAGGGATACTGGATCGCGCGCGTGGATGTGCATGACACAGGCGGCTATCCGAAATATGTCGAGACCGCGAAACCGGCCTTCGAACGCTTCGGCGCCAGGTTTCTGGCCCGCGGCGGCAAGACCGATGCCGTCGAGGGCCCCGGCCGGGCGCGCAACGTCATCATCGAGTTTCCAAGCTTTCAAAACGCGCTGGATTGCTATAATTCGCCGGAATATCAGGACGCGGTCAAGGTCCGCCAGCAGGTCGCCGATGGCGAGATCGTCATCGTTGAAGGAATTTAAGACAACATGATCCTCTTCCCCGCCATCGATCTGAAGGATGGCCAGTGCGTCCGCCTCAAGCTCGGCGACATGGACCAGGCCACCGTGTTCAACGACGATCCGGGCGCCCAGGCGAAAGCCTTCGAGGACCAGGGCTTCGAGTGGTTGCACGTGGTCGACCTGAACGGTGCCTTCGCTGGCGAAAGCGTCAATGGCGCGGCGGTCGATGCGATCCTGGGCGCGACGAAGAATCCGGTTCAGCTCGGCGGCGGGATCAGGACGCTGGACCACATCGAGGCCTGGCTTGCCAAGGGCATCACGCGCGTGATCCTGGGGACGGTCGCCGTGCGCGATCCGGATCTGGTGAAAGAGGCGTGCCGCAGGTTTCCCGGCAAGATCGCCGTCGGCATCGACGCAAGGGGTGGCCATGTCGCGGTCGAAGGCTGGGCGGAAACCTCCGAGCTGACAGCCGTCGATCTGGCGCGCCGGTTCGAGGACGCCGGCGTCGCGGCGATCATCTACACCGACATCGATCGCGACGGTGTCCTCAAGGGTCTCAATATTCCCTCGACGCTTGAACTCGCCGGGGCCGTGTCCATTCCGGTGATCGCCTCGGGCGGCCTGGCCTCGATCGACGACATTCACCGGCTTCTGGAGCCGGACTGCGCCATCCTTGAGGGCGCGATCTCCGGCAGGGCGCTCTATGACGGGCGTCTTGATCCGACAGAGGCGATGGACCTGATCGGGTCTGCGCGAAGGAAAGCCTCATGACCTTGAAAGCCCGTGTCATTCCCTGCCTTGATGTGAAGGAGGGCCGTGTCGTCAAGGGCGTCAATTTCGTCGATCTTCGCGATGCCGGCGACCCGGTGGAGGCGGCCAAGGCCTATGATGCGGCCGGCGCGGACGAGCTCTGCTTTCTGGACATCACCGCCAGCCACGAGGGCCGGGACACGATCTACGACGTTGTCCGGCGCACGGCGGAGGCCTGTTTCATGCCGGTGACCGTCGGCGGCGGCGTGCGCACGGTGGAAGACATCCGCAAGCTGCTGATCGCGGGTGCCGACAAGGTCTCGATCAACACCGCGGCAGTCAAGAACCCGGAGTTCGTGCGGGAGGCGGCGAAAAAATTCGGCGCCCAGTGCATCGTCGTTTCGATCGACGCCAAACAGGTCAACGCGCCCGGCGAACCCGAAAGGTTCGAGATCTTTACCCATGGCGGCCGCGAAGCGACCGGCATCGACGCGGTCGCTTTCGCCAGGAAAGTGGTCGGCCTTGGCGCGGGAGAGCTGCTGGTGACCTCCATGGACCGGGACGGCACCAAGTCCGGCTACAACATTGCGCTGACCCGCGCGATTGCCGACGCCGTGCCCGTCCCCGTGATCGCGTCCGGCGGTGTCGGCACCCTGGACCACCTGGTTGAAGGCGTGCGCGACGGTCATGCGACCGCGGTTCTGGCGGCTTCCATCTTCCACTTCGGTGAATATACCGTTCACGAGGCCAAACAGCACATGAGTGACGCCGGTGTGCCGATGCGCCTCGACGCGTGAAGCACCACAAGGGACCTAGCCGAATGACCGACTTCACATTGGAAGACCTGGACGGCATAATTGCTGCGCGCGCGAACAGCGCGGACGAAAAATCCTATACGCGCAAGCTCGTCAGCAGGGGCGTTGCCAAATGCGCCCAGAAACTGGGAGAAGAGGCGGTTGAGGCGGCGATTGCCGCCGTCCGGAACGACCGGGACGAATTGACGGCGGAGGCCGCCGATGTGCTTTATCATTTGCTGGTGGTTCTCAACGTATCCGATGTCCCTCTCAAGGATGTCATGAAAGAGCTTGCGAACCGCACGGGCCAGACCGGACTGGAAGAAAAGGCGTCCCGGCCCAGGGACTAGGACCCACGCCTTTTGTCAGCCGCGCAGCAGGGACTGCGAACAATGGATCAGAAAGTCGCCACGGCCCTGGACATGGATTTGTCCCCCTATCAGGTGTTCACCGATCGCCAGTGGTCCCGCTTGCGCGCCGACACGCCGATGACGCTCGACGAGCATGAGGTTGCGCAGCTTCAGGGCCTGAATGCGCCCGTGTCGATGGAACAGGTCGAGACGATCTACCTGCCGCTTTCCCGCCTGCTCGCCTTTTACGCCGAAGCCACCATCAGCATCTATCAGGCCACCCAGAACTTTCTGGGCACCCGTGACGGCAAGACGCCCTTCATCATCGGTGTGGCCGGCTCGGTCTCCGTCGGCAAGTCCACGACCTCGCGTGTCCTGCGCGAGCTGCTGGCCCGCTGGCCGGCCAGTCCCAAGGTGGACCTGATCACCACGGACGGGTTCCTCTATCCGAACGCCGTTCTGGAAGCCGAGGGCCTGATGTCCAAGAAAGGCTTTCCGGAAAGCTTCGACCGGCCGCGGCTGCTGAAATTCCTGTCGGACATCAAGGCGGGCAAACGCTTCGTGCGCGCCCCGGTCTATTCGCACTTCTATTACGACGTCATGCCCGGTCACACGGTGACCGTCGACCGGCCGGACATCCTGATCGTCGAGGGGCTCACTGTGCTGCAGACACGCGAACTCCCCAAGGACGGCCGCGCGGTGCCGTTTGTCTCCGACTTTTTCGACTTCTCGGTCTACATGGATGCGAATGAGGACCTGTTGCGCAAGTGGTACGTGGACCGGTTCATGCGCCTGCGCGAAACCGCCTTCCGGGACCCGGGATCCTATTTCCACAAGTACTCGCGCATTACGGACGAGGACGCCGTGGAGACCGCCAACCGGATCTGGGCCGAGATCAATCTGGTCAACCTGCGTGAAAACATCCTGCCGACCCGGCCGAGGGCGGATCTGATCCTGACGAAGAACGCCAGCCACCGCATTTCCAAGGTCGCGTTGCGCAAGATCTGAAGACATAAGAAAACCCCCGCGGTCCGGCCCGGACCGCGGGGGCTGTTCAACACGTCATTTCCGAATGGCTTCAGGCGACCGAACGGCTGCGCACTTCCTGAAGGAAGGACCCGACCTGCTCACGCAGCATGCCGGCGTTTTGCTGAAGCTGCTGGGCGGAACTGTCGACCTTCTCCGCCGTGTCGCGCGTGTTTTCTGCTGCCGAGGCGACCGTTTCGATATTCGTGGTCACTTCGACGGTGCTGCGCGATGCCTCGGTGGCGTTGCTGGCGATTTCCTGCGTCGCCGCACCCTGCTCCTCGACCGAGGAGGCAATGGAAGACGCGATCTCGTTCATGTTGTTGATGATGTCGGTCACCGACGAAATCGCCGTGGCTGCATGCCCGGTCTCGTCCTGGATGGCCGTGATCTGGCTGGAAATCTCCTCGGTTGCCTTGGAGGTCTGGTTGGCCAGTTCCTTGACTTCCGCCGCCACGACCGCGAAGCCCTTGCCGAGCTCCCCCGCGCGGGCGGCTTCGATGGTGGCGTTCAGGGCGAGCAGGTTGGTCTGCTCGGCGATCGCCTGGATGAGTGTGACCACCTCGCCGATCCGGCTGGCGCTTTCCGACAGACCGTGCATGCGCTGATTGGTCGACTGGGCTTCCTCGGCGGCGCGGGCGGCGATCTCGCTGGACGACTGCACCTGCCGGCGGATTTCGTTGACGGAAGCCGACAGTTCCTCTGCGGCCGCGGCAACGGTTTCCACGTTGTGAGCGGCCTGCGACGAGGCGTTGGAGACCAGCCCGCTCTGCTCGGTGGTCTGCGCCGCACCGCTGATCATGTCGGCGGAGGCCGATTGCAGATTCTGGACCGAGCTGTCGATGATGTTGAGCATGTCCATGATCTGGCGGTCGAAGTCGCCGCTGAGCTGCTGGATCTCGGCCCCTTTGCGGGCCGTCTCTTCCTGCGAGCTGTTCTGCTGCACTTCCAGATCGCGCCGCGCGGTCTCGTTGCGCACGAAGACTTCCATGGCACTTGCCATCTGTCCGATTTCGTCGCCGCGGTCGGCGCCCTCGATCACGATGTCTGTATTGCCATCGGCAAGCGTGCCCATGTTCGATGTCAGCGCGCGCAGCGGGCGCACGGTGTTGCGGACGGTGACAACAGCGATGGCAATCGCGATCAGCGCACCGATCACCACCAGCGCCAGGATGGTTGTCGCGGAACTCCAGTAGGCCGCGTCCAGGTCATCCATGTAGACGCCGGTTCCGATCATCCAGGTCCAGGGCTCGAAGGATGCGCCCCAGCCGTATTTCGCCAGTGCCACTTCGCTGTTGGCACGCGGCCAGTAGTAAAGCAGCGACCCTCCGCCCGCTTTCGCCATCGTGATCAGTTCGGCAACGATCTTCACGCCGGTCTTGTCGGCAAAGCCGATCATGTCGGTACCGACAAGGGACGCTTTCGGGTGCACAAGTGCGATGCCCTTGTAATCGTAGGCGAAGACGTAGTTGTTGTCCTCGAACCGGATGGCACCAATCGAAGCCTTCGCGGCGGCCTGGGCCTCTTCGCGGGACATTTCTCCCGACGTCTCAAGACCTTGGTAATAAGCCGCGATCGAGACTGCGCTGTCGGTGATCTCCTCGATCTTGTTCAGCCGTTCGGCAAACATCGCACCATAGAGGCTGTTGAGGCTGACAACGCAAATAGCGATGGTGAAGATGAGGATCGTGGCGATCGGCAGGCTGATTTTCCACGTGATGGGCCAACGTGCAAAGGACATGGTCTTGAGATTCCTATCGGGTTATGTCCGATGAGGGTGAGGCGAATTTGCTGACCAATTGCTTAAAATTCTTGCGAATTCAGATGACGCCAACAATTATTTTGCAAAAAAAGAAAGTTTATGAATCCGGACCGCGATTTTATTGCGGGAATTTACAATGGCTGTGGCCACCCGGCATCAGCGTCTTGCGCAGAAGACGTCCCTCAGGCCCGGACGCGTCCAGGTCGCGTTCTGGACCTGACCTTTCAGCACATGCCCCTGAGATTCGAAATAGAAACTGTTGGCGCTGCCCTGACGCTGCAGGGTGACGGCCCCGTAGCCCATTTCCGCGACCGTGGCCGATTGCATGTCGGCGGAGAAAACCACATTCAGATCGATCCCGGATGTGCAGAGATAATCGGCGACGTTTGCCCGCGCCGTCTGTTGCCCGAGAGACGGCTGAAGCGTGCCGTTGATCGAACCGGGCGGAACCGGTCCTGCGGGGAACCCGTTGTCGGGCTGGGCATCGAACCCGCGACCCGGTGCGCCCCAGGGATCACCGCCGCTTCCGGGGCTACCGAGACCGGGGGCCCCCTGGATCACGATTTCGCGGTAGGGCGTGCGGGTGACGTAGATACCGCGGCATTCACCGCCGGCGCCGCGCACGGTCCAGGCATGGGATATATAGGTCTGCTGCTCGAGGATCTGGCCCGGTTCGAGCCGGGCATAGGGCCGCTCGCCGCCGCGATAGTCGACCCAGTGAACCTCGACAGGTTGGCGACTGGCATTGCGGAAGACGATCTGGCCGGGCCGGACGGCCTCCACGGACCGCACCCGGCCGAGTTCGCTGCAGGACAGGTCCGACCCGGGTTCTTCGGCCCCGGCCCCAAAGGCGTCGTCCGAAACCACCTGCTGCGGCTGCGCGCAGGTCGCCACGAAGAGGCGAACCGGATTGGCGCTGCCCCGGAGGGAAACGGAATGCGCCGGCAGGCCTTCAACGGCAATCGACAGGGCGCTGTAGCGGATCATGGCGTCCCAGAGCGGGTCGCTCATTTCGATGTTGATTTCGGGAAGCGACACGCCGGCTGCATTGGCCGCCGCCGAGCCGAAGGCATTGTAGGTGCCCTCGAAGTCGTCGGCTGAAATGCGCACAGCCTGTGGCATGCCCTCCAGAAGACCTGCCGGAGCCTGTTGGAAGGTGATCCTGGCGAAGCCGGACTGGGTGCTGCAATCCGCGCGGAAATCCCGGTCGTCAGTCTGGGGAACGGCATGCTGCAGCATCGTTGGCGACCCCGGCTGCGTTCCGGGTTCCGCCAGCCACTGCCGGGCCTCGTTTGCTGTGACGAGGACGGGACCGGAATTGGCGCCGCCGCCGGAAAGGCCGTCTCCCGGGCCGATATTCGCATCGTCCGGCAGGGACGAGGTCTGGGTTCCTGAGGTTCCGGGGGCCGATATGGGCGTGTCGACCTGATCCAGGGGCTTGAGGCCGCCGGTATCGGCCGGCGGATCAAGGTCGGTGATGGCGGCAGTATCATCCACCGGTGTCTGTTGCCGGGTGCCCGCAGGCGTGTCTGCCGGCGCGGTGCTGACGGGTCCGGCAGACACGCCGGAATTGGTGCCGACCACGCGCGCCGCCGCGCCGGGCTTGCCGTCGCTGGAGACATCCACGACCAGCGTGCTGCCGGAACAGATATTGGCGTTCCTGTGCAACACGCGGCTGTTTTCGAGCGTCACTTCCAGCTTCACTTCACACGGCGGCGCAGCGTTGTCGCTGCCCTGGGTGTCGACCACGACACCCTTGTCGTCGCGGCTGATGATGGCGCGGTATTTGCTGTTGAGAGTGATCGACCGGATACCGGGATCCGGCGGGTCGACATTGATGCGCAGAGTTTCGGGCACAGCCTGGGCGAGCGCCGCGGAGCCGGCGCACATCAGGGCCATGCCGCAGGCCGCGAGCAGTCCGGGCTTCAGCAGGGGAGTAAAACGTCCATGAGCAGCGAAAGGCCGCATAAGCGATCTCCATGGGAGCGCAACAATATCACCAGTTCGGACTACTTAGGCAAAGTGGCGGTGAAAGGGCAACCCTGCAATGCAGCGCAAGCGCGTCTTCAGCGCGGCGCGCGCTTGGCCAGAATCCGTTGCAGCGTGCGGCGGTGCATGTTCAGCCGCCGTGCCGTCTCCGAGACATTCCGGTCGCAGAGTTCGTAGACCCGCTGGATATGTTCCCACCGGACCCTGTCCGCGGACATCGGATTTTCCGGCGGCCGGGCCTTGTCTTCGGGCTTGCGGGCCAGGGCGGCGGCAATGTCGTCGGGATCAGCGGGCTTGGCGAGATAGTCGATGGCGCCGAGCTTCACGGCGGTTACGGCCGTTGCGATATTGCCGTATCCGGTCAGCACGATTGCGCGTGCGTCCGGGCGTTTCTGCCGGATATTCTCGATCACGTCGAGGCCGTTGCCATCTTCCAGACGCATGTCGACAATCGCGAAGGCCGGCGCGTTTTGCGCGACCTTGGCGGCCGCGTCCCGAACGCTGTCCGCGGTTTCCGTGGCAAACCCGCGCTTTTCCATGGCACGCGCAAGACGCTGCTGGAACGGTTTGTCATCGTCGACGATCAGGAGGCTCATGTCCTCCGAAGTGCTCAGGGATGGTGTCTGGTCCGTCATCTCGTCTTACCGTTTTTTATTCTTACGCGTCGACCTGCGGCCCGGATGAGTCGTCCGTTGCTGCCTGCGTCAACCGGGCATTCTTGCCGTTATGGGCCGAAAAGGGCGCCTCGTCCACTGTGCTGTCGTGCTCGAAGGCCTTTCGCGGCCAGCTGACACGGATATGGGCACCGGTGCGCGGCGGCGCCAGATTGTCGAGACTGAGTTTGGCGCCGGTGCGTTCGAGCAGCGTTTTCGCGATGAATATTCCAAGCCCCAGTCCGCCGCCGGTGCCTCTTTGCGGCGACTTGCCACCGCGGATCGAAAGATAGGGGTCGCCGATCTTGCCGAGGATGTTGTCGGAAAACCCCGGGCCGTCGTCCATGATTGAAATCGACAGCGCGGCATCGTCCCAGCTCGCCGACACGTCGACCCTGGTCTTCGCGAAATCGACGGCATTTTCCAGAAGGTTTCCCAGCCCGTAGCGAATGGCGGCGTTGCGGGTGCCGACCGGTTCGGAGCCCGAGCCGGACCGGGTGGCGTGAATGGCGACGCCGGTGCCCCTGTGCGGGTCGATGACATCTTCCAGGAGCTGCGACACCGGCATGCGCTGGTAGGTTCGGTCCGCTTCACTGGAAAGGCTGGTCAACTGGCGCAGGATGCCGCGGCAGCGTTCGGCCTGCGAGTGGATCAGCGCGAGATCCTCCGTGTGGGGATCGCCGTCCTCCAGTTCGCCGGAAAGTTCCTTGGCCACAAGGTATATGGTTGCGAGCGGTGTGCCGAGCTCATGCGCGGCCGCGGTCGCCAGGCCGTCCAGTGCGTTGAGATGCTGCTCGCGTGCAAGCACCAGTTCTGTCGCGGCCAGGGCGTCGGCAAGCTGGCGGGCTTCCTCCGCGACCCGGAAAGCATAGGTCGCCATGAAACCGAGCGTCGACACCAGGGCGATCCAGATGCCGACCGAATAGACCACGGGCAGCGAGAAATCATCACCGACGGGCCAGGGCAACGGCAGGTGCAGGACCGCCAGAACGCTGGCGCAGACCGTGGCCAGAATGCCCAGAACAACGGTGTAACGCGCCGAAAGACCCGTCGCCGACACCATCACGGGCGCCATGAGCAGAAACGCGAAGGGATTTCCCAGTCCGCCGGTCAGAAACAGGAGACCGCTCATTTGCAGGATGTCATAGGCCAGCTGCAGAGCGGCGGCCCTTTCGGACAGGCGCATTGCCGACGGCGAGCGGATCTTCAGAAAAATGTTGAACCACGCCGACAGCGCCACCATGGCAAAGGCGGGGCCCGCGGGTGTGGGATATCCGAGACCGACATGGACCACCAGCAGCGCCGCGGTCTGTCCGCCGACCGCCAGCCAGCGCAAGCGCACCAGGGTATCGAGTTTCAACCGCCTGTGGGGCAGCGTGATATTGGATGTCGGATGATCGGCCATGGGGTCTCTTGAGACGAGGGACTCGAGCGTTCATCTGAACCCTCGAAAGATGCCCTGACATTTTTTGGATCGATCAACTTTTGGATGTCTGGTCGCATTCGATTGAACCTCCGTTGATCTGAAGCAGCCTCTCCTTTTGAAGCGGATTCCGGGCGCTGGCAAGGCCGTTGCCCTTGTGTCTGAGGGTTCGAGATGCTAGCCAGCCGCTAACACGGCTGTCCGGATCACGCGGGCCGGCGGCCGACGGGCGGCACTTTTCGCTTCTCGTGTCAGATCAGCACCGCGCAACGGAATGAGACGATGACCGACACCAATGACGGCGGCGCACAGCCGCAGGCGGAAGGCACCGCAGCGCCGGGCATGCATATCCTCGGCCAGTACATCAAGGACCTGTCTTTCGAAAATCCGAATGCGCCGCGGTCCCTGGGACAGGGCGACCAGCCCAAGCTCGACATCAATGTGAACGTCGGCGCTCAGCAGATGGGTGAGGATCAGTTCGAAGTCATCCTGACGCTCAGCGCCAAGGCGGAACGCCCGGACATGGTGATGTTCAATGTCGAACTCGTCTATGCCGGCCTGTTCAAGATCACCGGTGTTCCGAAGGACCACATGCATCCCTTCGTCATGATCGAATGCCCGCGCATGATCTTTCCGTTCGCGCGCAACATTCTGTCCGAAGCCACCCGCAACGGCGGTTTCCCGCCGCTGATGCTCGACCCGATCGATTTCGCCCAGCTGTACCGCCAGAACATGGCGCAGCAGGCACCGGCCGAAGGCGCGCCGAAGCCGAACTGACGTTTCAGACCCGGGTCTGTTGATTGCAACCCGCGCCGGCCCTGCCGGTGCGGGTTTTTGTTATCGAACGCAACAGGAGCGTCAGTCCCGTGCTTCGAAGGCGTTTTCGATCCGCTCCGGCAAAGCCCAGGGGCGGACGACGATGACATCGAAACGCAGGGTGTAGAAACCGGCCCTGGCGTGCTCGGCAACAAAAATCCTCGCCGCGCGCGTGATCCGGTTCCGGCTCGCCGGCGTCACCGCATCCAGGGCCGCGCGGCGGGTCTTGCGGGCCTTGACCTCGATGAAGGCGACTGTCTTGCGCCGTTTCGCGATCAGGTCGATCTCGCCGGCCTTCGTCTTGTAGCGCTGCTTCAGGATGCGCCAGCCTGTGAGGCGCAGGTACCAGGCCGCGAGATTTTCCGCCGAAAGGCCGAGCGCGTGGGCGCGCCGGCGCCGGTCTGTTGCTGCCCGGCCAGTTGCTGCCCGATCTGTTGCCGAATTCTTCCGACGGCGTGCCATCAGCCGTCATCCGCCTTCAGTTCGAGCGCGCGTTTGTAGACCGCGTTGCGGTCCAGCCCGGTCGCCCTGGCAACGGTCTTGGCGGCGCCGCTGACCGGCATTCCGGCAAGCGCCGCGCGCAGCAGGGCGTCGAGATCGCCGGCGTCAGCTTCGGGCCGGGCCTCCGGCGGGCCGACGAGAACAACGATCTCACCCTTGACCTGCCGGTCTTCGAATCTTTCCGCCAGCTCTGCAAGCGTGCCGCGTTCGAAGGTCTCGAAGCGTTTTGTCAGCTCGCGGGCGACCACAGCTTCGCGTTCCGGCCCGAGCGCCTCGCGCATCAGCTTCAGTGTCGCGGCGGTCCGGTGCGGCGATTCAAAGAAGATCAGCGTTGCCGGTACCTGTCCGAGGTCCTCCAGACGGCGTGTCTTGGGACCGTTCTTCGGCGGCAGGAAACCGGCGAACAGGATCGTGTCGCTCGGCAGACCGGACGCGACCAGTCCGGCAAGCGGGGCGGACGCCCCTGGGATCGGAATGACCTTGTAGCCTTCCGCGACCACATCGCGGACCAGGCGGAAGCCGGGATCTGACACGAGTGGCGTTCCGGCATCGGACACCAGGGCGACCGCCTTGCCGCCGGCAAGCGTTTCCAGAATTTTGGGCCGCTGCTTGTCCGCATTGTGCTCGTGATAGGCGATCAGCGGTGTCTTGAGGGAAAACCGGTGTGTCAGCGTTGCCGTCACCCTTGTGTCCTCGCAGGCGATCACGCTGGCCGCCGCCAGTGTCTCCAGGGCGCGCACGGTGATGTCGCCGAGATTGCCGATCGGCGTGGCCACGATATAGAGCGCCGGTTCCAGGTTCGGAGCGGAAAAGGTGTGTTCCGCGAGGCTGTAGCGGTTCTTGTCCCCCGGTACCGGTGGTTCGGTGCCCATCTCGCCTCCATTGTGCATCCTGGATCGATCGACTTTTGATTTCCTGATCGATTCCGGTTGAAGATCCGCCGCTCCTGTACGCTTTCCTTGCGGGCGGCGGGCCGTTCGGGAAGCTTTTCTGTTCCCTGCGCTACCTTCGCGGGGCAACCGATGCAAGGCAAATCCACTATTGATCCGGGCGATATTCCATTGAAACGCCGCTAAAACTGGACAGGAAGGCGGCGAATACGTAAGTCTTCTCAACGGGTGGATTGACAGAAATGGCGGGCGGAATGCGGGGCGACAGCGTGCAACAGCGCAGACGGATATTCTTGAAAACGGCACTTGCCGGGACAGGCACACTGCTGCTTGGCGGTTGCATGGGCTCCACGCTCGGGTCGCTTCCCGGCGATCAGGTCCAGCCCGGCGCCCAGCCACAGACGACAGGTGAGGTCATCGGCACCGGCGGCGTGCGGGTCGGTCTGTTGCTTCCGCTTGCGAGCGCCGGCGGGAATGCCTCGATCGGTACCGTGTTCAAGAACGCCGCGGCACTGGCCTTGCAGAATTTCCCGAGCGCGGACGTCCAGTTGCTGGTGAAGGACACCGGCGGCACCGCTGAAGGCGGCCGTGCAGCGGCACAGGCCGCCATTTCGGAAGGCGCCGAGCTGATCCTCGGTCCGGTGTTTTCACCGGCGGTTTCCGGTGCCGCCCGCGCCGCCCGCGCGGCAGGCGTGCCGGTCATCGCGTTTTCGACCGACACCTCCGTTGCCGCTCGCGGTGTCTACCTATTGAGTTTCCTGCCGGAAACGGACACCAAGCGCATCATCGGATATGCCGCCGGCCAGAAGAAATCCTCCTATGCGGCCCTCGTCCCCGAAGGGTCCTACGGCGCGGTTGTCGAGGCGGCCTTCCGCCAGGAAGTCGGCCGCACGGCGGGCCGCATCGCGACCATCCAGCGCTACAAGCTGACCGGAACCGACACGGCGGACCTTGTCGCAAAGACGTCCGCGCTGAAATCCGTCATGTCCAGCATCGATGCCCTGTTCGTGCCCGCCGGTGGCGGCGTTCCGGCGCTTGTCGTGCAAACGCTGGTCAGCCAGGGCGCCAATCTCGGCAATGTGAAGCTGCTCGGTTCCGGGCAGTGGGACTCGCCCCAGATCAAGAACAACCCGGTGCTGGCCGGCGCCTGGTTCGCGGGACCGGAAGACCAGGGTTTCAAGGCGTTCGCGCAGCGCTATCAGAGCACCTACGGATCGCCGCCACCGCGAAACGCCAGCCTTGTCTATGACGGCGTCACGCTGGCCGCTGGCCTGATCCGGTCCGCGGGCCAGCAAAGGTTCGAGCACCGAATCCTGACCAACCGCGACGGCTTTATCGGCATTGACGGGCTGTTCCGTTTCCAGTCGTCCGGGCTCAACCAGCGGGGCCTTGCCGTCTATCAGGTCACCGGCAAGGGGACCCAGGTCATTTCTCCGGCGCCGCGGGACTTCCGGTCCGGGTTCTAGGGTCTGTGGCCGGAAGACCTTATCCGCTACCATCGGGAGTGCTTTGAAGATGCTGAGCGGCAAGCAGATTGTGCTGATCATCAGCGGCGGGATCGCGGCCTACAAGGCACTCGAGCTGATCCGGCGCCTGTCGGAACGTGGCGCTCGTGTGGTTCCGGTGATGACAAGGGGCGCGCAGGAATTCATCACGCCGCTGTCGGTGGGCGCGCTGTCCGGCGGCAAGGTCTTTACCAGCCTGTTCGACCGCGAGGCGGAACACGATGTCGGTCATATCCGTCTGGCCCGGGACCACGACCTGATCCTGATCGCCCCGGCCACCGCCGACCTGATGGCCAAAGTGTCCCATGGCATCGCCGATGATCTCGCCACCGCCGTGCTGCTGGCAACGGACAAGCCTGTGCTGGCCGTCCCGGCCATGAACCCGAAAATGTGGCAGAGCGAGGCAACCCGTCGCAATGTGGCGGTGCTCAGGGACCGCGGCATAGCCTTTTGCGGGCCGGCGGCGGGTGAAATGGCGGAAAAGGGCGAAGCGGGCGTCGGTCGCATGAGCGAGCCGCTGGAGATTGCCGCCGCCGCCGAGGCGGTCTTGCGGGAACAGGCCATGGCGGCCGGGCAGCTTCCGCTCGCCGGCAGGCATGTGCTGATCACGTCCGGGCCGACCCACGAACCGATCGATCCCGTGCGCTATATCGCCAACCGGTCGTCCGGCAAGCAGGGTCACGCGCTCGCGCGGGCCGCCTGGCAGGCCGGTGCCCGGGTGACGCTTGTTTCAGGTCCGGTGACCCTGCCCGATCCGGCCAATATCGACGTGGTCCACGTGGAAACGGCGGCGTCCATGCTGCAAGCCGTGAAGGACCGTCTGCCTGCCGACATTGCCATCATGGCGGCCGCGGTTGCCGACTGGCGGGTGACCGCGGAAGGCGGCGAAAAGATCAAGAAAGACGCCGGCGGCAAGCCCCCCGTGCTGGATCTGGCCGAAAATCCCGACATCCTGGCAACGGTCGGTCATGATGCCGGCCTCAGGCCGAAACTCCTGATCGGCTTCGCCGCCGAAACCCAGAACCTGATCGACAATGCCCGCGGCAAGCTGGAGCGCAAGAACGCCGACTGGATCATCGCCAACGATGTCAGCCCGGAAACGGGCATCATGGGCGGCGACGCGAACACGATCCGCCTGGTCAGCAGGAGCGGCGTCGAGGACTGGCCGGAAATGGACAAGACGGATGTCGCCCGCAGGATCATCGCCCGCGCCGCGCAGGCGCTGGCGGACTGATCGCCGCAAGTCACGCCGCGAAGCGGAAATAACTCATGCTGAGCGTGCCGTATTCGTAGCTTCGGTGCAGCAACTGCGTCTTGGCATCCGGACCGCCGGCGCCGAAGGCGAAGAACAGTGGCAGCAGGTGCTCTTCCGTCGGATGGTTGCGGCGGAAGTCCGGAGCGTTCTCAAGGTCGTCGAAATAGGAGATCGAGCCGGCCTCCAGACCGTCATCCAGCCACCGGTCGAACTCCAGTGCCCAGTCCGGAGCAGGTGTCCCCTGGGGGCGGATGTCGCGCAGGTTATGGGTGGTGCTGCCGGAACCGGCGATCAGAACGCCCCTGTTCTTCAATGGTGCCAGGGTCCGTCCCATTGCGTGAAGGGACGATGGCGTGCTGCCGGCCGGCAGGGACAGTGCGATCACGGGGATGTCCGCGTCCGGATAGGCCAGCGACAGCGGCACCCAGGCCCCGTGATCCAGACCCCGGTCGCTGTCCAGGTCCACTTCGTACCCGGCTGCTTCCAGAAGGCGGGCCGCCGCGTCGACATGATCTTCATCCGCGAAGGCCGGATAGTCGATCTCGTAGAGTGCGTCCGGGAACCCCCGGAAATCGTGATAGGTGCGCAAGGGCCCCGGCGCGGACAGTTTCTGCCTGTCCGTTTCCCAATGCGCGGACAGGATCAGGATGGCCTCCGGCGTCGGCTGGGACGCGGCGAACGCCTTCAGGAATCGGCTGGCCGCCGTATCCTCGACAGCAAGCATCGGCGCGCCATGCGCGAAAAAAACAGGCGAAATTGTCTCAGTTTCCGCAGCCATGTGCCGCTCCCGGGTCTGTTTTCCACGCTTGAAAGAATAAGCCTTTCCTGCGCGGAAATTAGACCCGGAAACAAGGAAGGCTCGTTCAATCACCCTGAACAATGAGCCTTCGAAAGTCCGGCTGGTCTCTAAACCCTATTTGAAGCCCATGTTGATCAACTGGACGCGCCGGTTGACAGCCGCGTCGGGCTTGGACGGGTCGCGCAACTGCTCCTCGCCGAGACCGACGGCAAACAGGTATTCGCCGGGCACCAGGAACGTGGTCACAAGCGCCTCGCGGACCGCCCGGGCCCGTTCCAGGGACAGGTTCAGATTGTATTCGCGCGGACCCTTGGCGTCGGTGTGGCCGACAATGAAGAAAGTCTGGCCCTGCAGGTAGGGCGTGTGCAGGGCGTCGGCGATCAGACCGACCGTCTCGAAGGATTCAGGCCGGATGCGGGCCGAGTCGAATTCGAAGGTGATCTCGATATTGAACTGGCGCAGCGTCGCCAGCTTGTCCGCCAGCGGCAGGCTTTGGGGCGTGTTTGCGCCCGGATACTTCTGAATGTTCTCCAGCGCCGCCTTCTGCAACTGGTCGGCGGTGATGTCGACCTTCTGCTGGGCGCCCTGCAGGGAATTGATGATCTCGTTGCGGCTGAGCTTTGTCTGGGCCGTCGCACCGGAGATGGAAAGAGTGAGACATGCGGCCGCGATACCGGCCTGAAGGAACCTGTTCATTTCAATACTCCCCTGCCCGGTTCTAGCGGTATCCGGCCAGATCGATAGCCGTGTTGCATTTTTGACTGACGGATGGCTGCGCCTTCAACAGGCAGCGAAGAATGTGTCCGCCTCCCGCCTTGACACCCTTGCAATACTGCGCCGCGTCGCGCTGGCAAAGATCCGGGGCTGCGGCTTGCGCGGCAAGGCGCGCCTGAATCAGCGAAATGACCACCGTGCGGTCGGCGTTGCACTTCTGCGAGACCTTGGCCTGGTTCTTCTCCAGGCAGGAGGTGATGCCGTTGTTCGCCAGCGTCGCGGACGCACAGTATTTGCCGATATCGCTGCCGCAGCTTCCTGCGAGAATCTTGATTGCGTCCGCGAAGCCCACGGTCTGGGCCTGGGAAGCTGGCGCGGTGGCCAGAAAAAGCCCGGTGGCGAGCGCGAAAATCAAACGTCCCATTGTCCTTGTCTCCCTTGGGAAGGCGTTGAGTTGCGGCCGAGTGTTTCAGGAGATGCCCGCAACTTCAAGTCTTTCCATCGAAACGATGCCTGAGTCGTTGCTCCGGGCCAATCTTGACAGGACGCCGCGAATATCGTCACTCGCCGGCAACATTCACTGCCGGGATCCCTTCATGTCTGTCACCCTTGAGTTGAAACGTCTCGATCATGGCCGGGACCTGCCATTGCCCGCCTATCAGTCGGCGCTGGCCGCCGGCCTCGATCTGCTTGCCGCCGTCGAGGCGCCGGTGTCGCTTGCGCCCGGTGACCGGGCCCTGATCCCGACCGGTCTTGCCATGGCCTTGCCGGCAGGGTTCGAGGCGCAGGTCAGGCCCCGGTCTGGCCTGGCGGCCAAACACGGGGTCACGGTCCTGAACACGCCCGGCACGATCGACGCTGACTATCGCGGCGAGGTGAAGGTTATCCTGATCAACCTCGGCAAGGAGCCGTTCGAGGTCGGCCGCGGCGAACGCATCGCCCAGATGGTGATCGCGCCGGTGCTTCAGGCACGGATCCTGGAAGTCGAAACCCTTTCCGATACTGCGCGTGGAGCGGGTGGCTTCGGCTCCACCGGCCGCGTCTGACAGGATACTTAGGTGATGGGAAAACCGACCCCGGGCCTTGTCATTTTCGACTGTGACGGTGTTCTCGTCGATACGGAAAGGCAGGCCAACGCCATCATGGCCGCGATGGTAAGCGAACTCGGCCATCCGATGACCGGACCGGACTGCCAGAAGCAGTTCATGGGCCGGACGCTGGAGGATGTGCAGCGCCTGGTCGAGGAATTGACCGGCAAGACCCTCCCGGCGGACTGGCCCGAACAGGTTCGGGCCCGCGATCTGGAAAGCTTCCGGGCCGGCGTCTCGGCGATCCCGGGTGTCGCCGCTGTGCTCGACCATCTGGATGCCGCGGGCGTGCCCTTTTGCGTCGGCTCATCGGGCAAATATGAAAAGATGCGCACGACCCTTGGCAGCGCCGGCTTGCTGCCGCGTCTGGAGGGCCGGCTGTTTTCCGCGCAGGACTGTGATCGGGGCAAACCGGCACCCGATGTCTTTCTGCTGGCGGCACGCGGAATGAACCATGCGCCGGAGACATGCGTCGTCATCGAGGACAGTCTGCCCGGCGTCCGGGCCGCCGTGGCCGCCGGGATGCGCGTTTTCGCCTTTGTGGAGGATCCCGCCTGCGACCGTGCGGCGATGACCGAAGCCGGTGCGGTTCTGTTCGAGGCCATGGCGGATCTGCCGGACCTGCTGTTTTCCAAGACCTGAGGGTTTTCTGGAAAATGGTTTTACGGCAACCGCCGCAAAGGCATTTTCCGCCTCTTATAACCCGTCCGGTGCCGTACTATCTTAGCGCCACGGAAAATGAACGATGCCGGTCCGCCAGACGTCCGGCCAATTTGGGAGAAAAGCCATGACCAGGAAGACCGAAGGCCGCGGAAAGATCTATGGCTCGATAACGGACACCATCGGCGATACTCCGATTGTCCGGCTGGACCGGCTGGCGAAGGCCCATGGTGTCAAGGGCAACCTGCTGGCGAAGCTGGAATTCTTCAACCCGATTGCCAGCGTCAAGGACCGGATCGGCGTGGCCATGATCGAGGCCATGGAAGCCGACGGTCGGATCGTGCCGGGCAAGACCACCCTGGTCGAGCCGACATCCGGCAACACCGGCATCGCGCTGGCTTTCGTGGCCGCCGCGAAAGGCTACCGGCTGATCCTGGTGATGCCTGAGACCATGTCTGTTGAACGGCGCAAGATGTTCAAGATCATGGGCGCGGAACTGGAACTGACCGAAGGGCCGAAGGGCATGAAGGGCGCAATCGCCCGCGCCGAGGAGTTGCTGGGTGAGATCGAAGGCTCGGTGATGCCGCAGCAATTCGAGAACGCCGCCAACCCGGAGATCCACCGCAACACCACCGCCGAGGAAATCTGGAACGACACCGACGGCGCCGTCGACGTGTTTGTTTCCGGCATCGGTACCGGCGGCACCATCACCGGCGTCTCCCAGGTGCTGAAACAGCGCAAGCCGGCCGTTCATGTGGTCGCGGTGGAACCCGCCGACAGCCCGATCCTTTCCGGCGGCACGCCCGGACCGCACAAGATCCAGGGCATCGGTGCAGGCTTCGTGCCGGGAATTCTCGACACCTCGGTCTATGACGAGGTTCTCACCGTCGCCAACGAGGACGCCTTCGCCATGGCCCGAGAAGTGGCAAAAACCGAAGGCGTACCGGTCGGGATTTCCTCCGGCGCGGCGCTGACCGCCGCCATCCAGGTCGGACAGCGCGAAGGCATGGAAGGCAAGAACATCGTCGTGATCATTCCTTCCTTCGCCGAACGCTATCTGTCGACAGCGCTGTTCGAAGGACTGTGATCCGAACGGCCCCACGGATGTCTGATCCCGCGGGGCCTATTCATCTTTGCGCCGGTGAAGCACCCGGCCGATGGTGTTCATGAGAAGTTGCGCCGCGAGGGTGCTGGTGGAGCCGGTCGGATCGTAGTCCGGCGCGACTTCCACCAGGTCGATGCCGGCGATGGTGCCGCGCCTGGCCAGCCCGTCGATCAGTTCCAGCACTTCGTAATAGAGAAAGCCGCCGTGGCTGGGTGTGCCTGTGCCCGGCGCGATGGAGGGATCGAAGGCGTCGATGTCGATCGTCAGGTAGTAGCGGCGTCCTTCCGGAATCCGCGCCAGCATGCCGTCGATGCCAAGCCGGCGCACATGGCGCACGGACTGGATGTCGGACCCCATGCGGCGGGCATCCTCATAGCCGTCCCGCGCCGTCGATGAAACATTGCGGATGCCGATCTGGGACAGGCCTGTCACATAGGGTTTTTCCGCCGCGCGCCGCATCGGATTGCCATGGCCATAGCGCACGCCGTGGCGTTCGTCGACAAAATCCAGATGGGCGTCGATCTGCACGACGTGGACCGGTTCCTCGCCGTCAAACGCGTTGATGCAGGGGATGTTGACCGAATGGTCGCCGCCCAGCACCACCGGCAGGGCGCCGGCTGCCAGGATCTTGCGCACGCCGAACTCGATGCGGCGGTGGCTTTCGACCGTATCGGTGTGCACGATGTCGGCATCGCCCAGATCGACAATCCGGGTCGTTTCCGCCGGCAGATAGGTGATGTCGTCCTCGAAATCATAGGCCCCTGCGTGGCCGAAGGAAAACAGCGTCGAGGCTTCCCGGATTGCCCGGGGTCCCATCCGGGCACCGGAGCGCCACTGGGTGCCGAGATCGAACGGCGCGCCGAGCACGGCGACATCCGCGTCGATCGCGTCCCAGTCCGGCTGATACGGGGACTTGCCGAAAGTGCAGATGCCGACAAACGGCAGATCGAGCCGCCCGCCTTCATATCCGTGTGAGGCCATTCAAGATGCTCCTGCCGATGCTGTTCACACGAATAGAGCATCTCGCGGCACGGCTGAAAAGAGGCCGTCCGCCGGGATCATTGTGAGGAACGGCTCGGAACCTGTCTTTCCATCCGCGTGGCCGATGCGAAACCGAACAGGGGTTTCAGGAGGCCGGTCTTTTGCGTGTCGACCGCTTTGAAACCGGAACGTTCGTACAGAGTTCTTGCGCGCGGGTTGGTATCGATGACATCCAGCCGGACACGGGACATGTCACGGGTCCGGGCTTCTTCGCAGATGGCCTCCAGAAGGGCACTGCCGATACCTTTGCCGCGCGCGGACCCGGCAACGAAAATGCCGTCCATGAGCAGGCAGTCAGGCTCGACGGCGCGGTCGAGCAGGTCCAGCAGCACGCCGCGCCAGAGCCCGCCGAAAGGACCATAGATCGATGCCATGTCCGGGAGGCCGCCGCCGATCAGGGCGCCGTCCCGGGTCTTGTAGCCGGCAAGGCCCAGGAGGGTGCCGTCGGCGTCGGTGGCGCTGACCGCAAAACGCGGGTCGAGCAGACGCTCGATCAGGCGCAACGCCTTGTCTTCCGGTGCCAGGATCCTGCCGAGCTTGCCGGAAAAGGCGGCCCAGAAAAGACGCGCGGCCACGGGCCGTTGGGCCTCGGGGAACCCGGCCGCAACGCGGATGTCGGCTTGCATGGGCAGCCTCTAGCGAACAATCACCGCGGTGCCGGTGGCGCTGACCATCAGCATGGACCCGTTCTGGCCGACGGTCTCGTAGTCGAGATCGACGCCGATCACGGCGTTGGCGCCCATGGCCCGGGCCTGCTGGCACATTTCGTCGACGGCGATCTTGCGTGCCTTTGCCAGTTCTTCCTCATAAGCGCCGGAGCGGCCGCCGACAATGTCGCGAATGCCGGCGAACAGATCCTTGAAGAGGTTCGCCCCGAGGATCGCCTCGCCGGTCACCAGACCCTTGTAGTCCAGATCCTTGCCCTGAATGGTGTTTGTGGTGGTGACAAGCATGCCGTTCTCCCTGATTGCAGCGCAGATCAGGGACATGGGAAGCGGGCGGATCCAATGCAAGCAACCCCGGGCGTTGGCGTGCATGCGGGGCCCGCGGTGGAGCCGGGTCAGAGCACCTGCATCAGGATTGTTGTCAGGGTCAAAAGGGTCGCCGTCGCGACCGCCAGCGTGAACAGCGTCAGCTCAACCGGGCCGGCCTCACCGCCGCGTTGCAGGCGCCGGGGAAACCCGTCCGGGTTCGAGAACGACTTTTCCGGCTCGTCCGGCCTGTCTGTCAGTTTCATCTCGTTGGCCAACCACAGGGTTCCGCTGTGTCGTTTCAGCAGCCCGTCTGCCCCGGGTTCGGGAGGACAGGCGTCACGGGCGCGGCAGTTCCGCGGCTCCGATGGGCGCACCGGAGCTTCACGTTGCGGCATTCTTGCACGCATATCCTAACAAGACGCTTATCGATGCCCGGTTGGTGGCGCCGACAATGCGGGGTGTGGTCATTTCCATGTGGTGCGGAGTCGATCGGGTTGACCTCGGGAGGCGCAAACCGTTTCAAACCAGTGCGACCTCTTTTGCAGGTTCGGACCCTAACTCAGACCTACGGCCTTCCTGAGTGCGGCGTTGATACGGTCCTGCCAGCCGGGGCCGTCGTCCTGGAAATGTTCCAGAACATCCCGGTCGAGGCGCACGGACACTGTCTCCTTGCCCACGGGCATCGCCGTTCTGACCGGCCTGGGCGTTTCTTCGGCCGGCTTTTTCGTCGCCGATTTGAACAGGGCTTCGGCCTGTTCGATGGCGGTGGTATGTCGGCGGGGCGGACGAGCCATGATCTGTTTCCAATGCGTGAGAATGTATCGCCCAGCATAGCTGGAAACCTCGGGCGTACGGAGATTAAAATGATGGTGTCAGGCCGGGCTTGCCGTGCGGGCCGTAAAGCCGAAGGCCTGATCCGTCAGGCCGCCCGGCGGGACCGGTCCTCGCCGCGGTAGCTCAGGGCTTCGGCAAGGTGGATCCGGCCGACCTGGTCGACAGTGTCGAGATCGGCCAGGGTGCGGGCCAGCTTCAGGACACGGTGATAGCCGCGGGCGCTGAGCGCCATGCGTTCGGCCACATCGCGCAGGAACGCCAGGCCCTTGGCGTCGGGCCGGGCCAGGGTCTCGACGGCGGATGCGGGTGCCTGGGCATTTGTCCGGCAGGCGATGCCGAGTTCGAGGAAGCGCTCCAGCTGGATTTTCCTTGCGTCCGCCACACGGGCGGCAACTGTGGCGGAGCTTTCGCTTGCGGCCGTGCCGATCAGGTCGGCGGCGGTCACCGCCGGGACTTCGATCCTGACGTCGATCCTGTCGAGCAGCGGGCCGGAAATCCGGGCCTGATAGTCGGTCACGCAGCGTTCGCCGCGGCGGCACTGGTGGCCCGGCTCGCCCGCATGGCCGCAACGGCACGGGTTCATGGCGGCCACCATCTGGATGCGCGCCGGATAGGTGACCCGGTGATTGGCGCGGGCAATCACCGCCTCGCCGGATTCCAGCGGCTGGCGCAGACTGTCGAGCACCTGGGGTGTGAATTCGGGCAGTTCGTCCAGAAACAGGACGCCGTTGTGGGCGAGCGAGACTTCCCCGGGCCGGGCCTTCAGGCCGCCACCGACCAGCGCTGCCATGGAGGCGGAATGATGCGGTGCCCGGAACGGCCGCCGGTCGGTCAGCTTGCCTTCGGCCAGTTCTCCCGCCAGCGAGGCGATCATCGAGACTTCCAGAAGCTCGCGCGGGGTCAGTGGCGGCAGGATCGACGGCAGCCGGCTGGCCAGCATGGACTTGCCCGATCCGGGCGGGCCGGTCATCAGAAGATTGTGGCCCCCGGCAGCGGCAATTTCGAGCGCCCTGCGGGCTGTTTCCTGGCCCTTGACCTCGGCGAGATCCGGCAGCGGTCCTGCATTGCCGTGCAATTTCGCGACGGGACGGCTGAGCACCTGCGTGCCCTTGAAGTGATTTGCAAGCTGAATGAGAGAACGGGGTGCCAGAATGTCCATGTCCCGGTCGGCCCAGGCGGCTTCGCTGCCGCTGGCCGCGGGGCAGATCAGGCCCTTGCCGAGGGCGGACGCCCCCATGGCCGCCGGCAGCACACCTGCGACAGGAGCCAGGGTGCCGTCCAGGCCGAGTTCTCCCAGAACGGCGTAGCCGTGGAGAAATTCGGCAGGGATCGCGCCGATGGCGGCCATGACCCCGAGCGCGATCGGCAGATCGTAATGCGAGCCTTCCTTGGGCAGGTCCGCGGGCGCGAGGTTGACGGTAACGCGCTTGGCCGGCAGGGCCAGACCCGACGCGGACAGGGCGGCACGGACCCGCTCCCGGCTTTCGCCGACCGCCTTGTCCGGCAGGCCGACCACATTGAAGGCGACCATGCCCGGGCCGACATGCACCTGCACGTCCACCGGCACGGCCTCAATGCCCTGAAAGGCGACTGTAGTGACCTTGCTGACCATGTCCGCGCTCTTCGATTTCTCTACCTGAAAGGGTGTCGAAGACAAGCACACAACGGCAGGATGTTCAAGAACAAATATGGAACAAGCGGTGCGCGCGCCGTCTGGATGAAGCGCCCCGTCGCCGTCTTGAACGCCCCGGCGCCAAGTCAACGGGAACCTTTCCGGCCCGTTTTTCGTTGAATTCGCAGGGTGGCGAAGCCGGCAAGGCGGCCTGTGCCGGACAGCCGCCTGAGCATTTCCCCATCCGCTGTCACCTCGTGCGAGGACTTCGCGACGACATCGCGGTGGCTCTCGTTCTGCTTGTTACATGAGGACCTGCTCCATGAAAAACCACTACCTGCGCTTCCTTGCGATGATCGGCACATCGACCGCGGTCATGCTCGGCCTGATGTATCTGAACACCTACGCGGCCGATCACATCTATTTCAGCGAGACGCGCCTTTTCATGGCCCTTTACATGGGCGCTGCCATGACGGTGGTCATGCTCGCCTTCATGCTGAACATGTACCGAAATCGCCTTGCCAATGTCGCGATCCTTATCGCTGCGGCAATTCTCTTTTCCGGATCGCTCTACCTTGTCCGCAGTCAGAAGACCATCGGCGACATCGCCTGGATGAAGGCGATGATTCCGCACCATTCCATCGCCATCCTGACAAGCCGCAGAGCAGAGATCACCGATCCCCGTGTGCGCGACCTCGCGGACGGCATCATCGAGGCTCAGGTCCGGGAAATCGCGGAAATGAAGCAGCTGATTCGGGATCTGGAGCGATCTTCAACCCGGGTCGGCGTTCTGGACAAGCGTCCGTAACCCCTGGGGCCGCGCGTCAGCCGGAGTGGCGGACGGCGTCAGGAGGCCAGGGTGCGGCCCCAGTTGCCGGTGGGCCCGCCTGTGCGGGACAGGACGTTGCTCAGATATTCGGGAATACAGAACCTGTCGCTCGTTTCCAACCGGTTGACCTCGAGCCATTTCGAGACCAGCTCGATCATCTTGTCCGGGTCTTTTTCATACATGGCCCGGCACAATTCCATGTCGAGGCTGGCACCGGTCTTGGTTGACGTGGCGATAATCATGGATCCAATCACACGTATACTGACAATCATAGCGTGTCATGACCTTGCATGCACTTAATGAGAAATGCCAGCAATTAGCGGTTATGCGAAATCGGATGACCATAACCGGCTGTTATGGCAAACGCGCTGCCGCCGCGTCTGAAATTCTGACTGCCGCCAACCCGCAGCACATGAGCCCGGCGGCGAAAAACAGCATGGAATGTCCGGTCACCGGGATCAGGAAACCGCTCAGGACCGGCCCGACCCCCTGGCCCAGGGAGAGCAGAAAGAAGGTGAAGCCGAAGCCGACGGAGGGCGCGGCGCGGAAAATCCGCATGCTCCACATGCCGAGCAGGGCGGTCATCACGATGAAACCCGCACCGAAACAGGCGGCGGACAGGTAGATGCCAATCCTGGTTTCGACCAGCAGCGGGAGTGTGCCGACAGATGCACCGACCAGGATCGCGAGCAGGCGATAGGTGCCGCCGAGGCCCCAGCGGTTGACCAGACCACCCGCGAAGCAGCCGGTGACGCCCGCGATGCCCAGGACGATCCAGAAAAGGACCGCGTCGCGGGGATTGCCCGTCAGCATGGTCAGCAGTTCCACCGCATAGGTCCAGTAGACCGCGGTGACCACACCGAACAGAAACGCCGACACGAACAGTGTCCGGGCGGTCCTGTCCATCAGGACCCGGAGCGGCACCGCCCGCGGGCCGGTCTCGGAATGCACGTTGCGGCGCGGCAGCGCGAGCGCGTTCCAGAAGGTGATCGCAAGCGACAGGGCGGCAAAGACCAGCCAGGCCAGGCGCCAGTCTCCACCGGCATAAAGGGCCAGCGGACCGGCAAAGGCGACCCCGAATCCGGTGCCTGAATTGATCCAGGCATAGACCACATTCTGCCGGCTCGCCTCCGTGTGCCGGACGATGACATCGGAAAACGGAGGATAGGCGAGGCCCGGACTGGTGCCGGCCACAAACACGCCGGCGGCGAGGACGGCCGGTGTCGGCGACCAGGCGATCAGGCCCATGCCGACGGTCGCCGCAATTCCACCGAGCAGGATCGGCAGCCGTGGTTCGAACACGGTCGACAGCCAGGAACCGGTGAAGGTCGCCGCGAGATAACCCATGTAGGACAGGCCGGCAATCAAGCCGATCAGTTCGGACGACAGCCCGAATTCCTGGCGGATATCGGGCAGAAACAGGCCGAAACAGTAGCGTGCCAGACCATAGGTGACCGCGACGATGGCCAGTCCCGCGGCGGTCAGGCCACGGGTCTGATTCCGGTTCATCTCATACCCGGCGGGAGAGCTGGAAGTGAAGTGTTTGGTCATCCGTACAGCTCTCGCCGACTATGCTGAAATGGCCGCCTTCCAGCCTGTAGTGGCGGTACTGGTCGAGGCTGAGTTTCAGGCAGAAGTTGGAAACATGCAAGTTTCTTCCATTGATTGCGTTTGCGTATTCCTCGGCGAGAATGGCGACATGCGCGCACTGACCGTCCCGGATCGCGACCGGCAGCAGAAAGAACCTGTTCAGGGTCGGCAGGGTCCGGTCGACTGTCCGCTCGAAGGCAATGCGCGAAAACCGTTGCATGGCCGGGTGAGCGTAGAACCCGGAGATCTTGTCGATCTGGTTGGCGACATGGAGTTGGCTTTCCGACAGCAGAAGGTCGCCGGGGCGGGCGATGTTGCGAAGCCAGTCGTTGACGATGAAGGGGTCGTCGTTGCCCTCCTGGAAACCGAGCATCGTGACCATGGCCGGCGCGTCACTGTCCTGGACTTCCTCGGCCAGTCGGAACGAGTCGAAGGAGGCGGTGACGAACGAAAGTGGTGTGTCCGGCAATATGTCTTTCAGCGCGGCTTCCATGGGGCCGGACGACTTCGGGTTGATGTCGACGGCGATATAGCGCTCGATAGTGACACCGAGTCCGAGCAGGGTCTTGAGAATGAAGCGTGTCTTGACCGGTTCCGGGCCGAGTTCGACATAGATCAGCGGTTCGCCTCTGACCGCATCCGCGATCGCCCTGCAACTCTGTTCGAGCGCGTCCCGGAACGCGCGCCCGCTCGCGCCCGATTGTCCCAGCGTGTCCGATGAAAGTCCGGCTTCGTTCAACTGGCGCATCAGCTGAAAGACTTCGTCCAGATGACCGGTTGCCGTCTCCGCGGTGCCGGCATTGGTGTATTTCAGCCTGTTGTCCTGGGTCAGGATGCAATCGAGGCTGAATTCTGTGTGAGCGGCAATCGCCCGGTGAACCTTCTGCTGCAGTGAGGCTTCCAAAAGGGAGGCACGGTGATCTGTCCGATGCTCCGGCTGGCCGAAGGAAAGCGCTAAAGTCATGGCTGATACCTGTTTTTGACAATCGAGACTCCCGAGTTACGGTATTTTTGACCATGTCTAAAATTTATAATTGAAGCGCGTCATAATAGAACGTTATGATTGTTCGCGTTTGACTGGTGGTGTTTGCAGGCGTGTGACCTGTTGAAACGGAGACGGGAACATGACGATCGGCCGGTTTAACATCGAACTGTTGGAAGCCTTTGTCGCCGTCGCGGAGGCCGGCAACGTGACCCATGCGGGCACACGCCTCAACCGGACCCAGCCCTGCGTCAGCACCCAGTTGCGGCGGCTGGAGGAACGCGTCGGCAAACCGCTGATCGAGCGCAACGCGCGCACCATGGACCTCACGCCCGCGGGGCGGATCCTCTATCAGCACGCGACGGAAATCCTCAGATCCCACGAGGAGGCGCGGTTGCGCCTGTCCGCGCCCGAGCTGACCGGCACGGTCCATGTCGGATTGCCGGAGTGGTATGCCACCGGCCAGCTTCAGTCGATATTCTGCAACTTCGTGCGCATTCATCCGAATGTGAAACTGGAGATGACGGTCGCGGACAGCGCCACCTTGCACGACATGCTGAATGCCAACGAGATCAATCTGGCGATCGCACTTGTTTCCCAGGGCAAGCCCAGGCCCGTCGAGATGGTCGAGGAGCCATTGCACTGGGCGGTCAGCGACACCTGCCAGTTGAGCGATCCGTTGCCGCTGATCCTGTTTCCCGAACCCTGTCCGTTTCGCGAGATTGCCTTCAGCGCCCTCGCCCGGTCCGGAAGGCAATGGTACGAGCGCATCACCACGACCAGCGTGGCCGCGGCCCAGGTTGCCGTCCTGTCCGGCGCGGGCATCTCCTGTCTGCCCTCCGGCGCCATCCTTGAAGGCTTCAAGCTGCTGAAGGAGCAGGACGGGTTTCCGGCACTGCCGGCAACTCAGCTTGCCATTTACACGCAGTCGTCGTCCCAATCGCCGATCGTCGACTATCTGGAAGATCACCTGAGCGAGCTGATGCAGAACACCATCGCGCCGCGCTCCGCGCTCGCCGGCAAGATGACACCGGATCTCAGGGTGGTGTGACCAGACAGGCCACCGCCTTGGGGGGCCGGACAGGCCACCGGCACCGGTCGCCGCAGGTCCCGAAAACGAATCACTGGTGGCGTTTCGCGCCGTCATGACCGGCGGTGGAGAGACGATTTTCGGAGCTTCCGGGCCGTCGTATTGTTTCATTCGCATATTTGAATGCAATTTCCAGGCAGTGGTGCCTGATTTTGGGATCGAAAATTGCATTTTTAACGGTTCATTCAACTTCGGTTGCCAGTTTTCCTTGAGAAACTGGAGCGACCATGAAGACGATCAGAGCAAAATTGACCGTATTGTTTGTTGTCCTGGCACTCGTCGGCGCCGGGTCGGCGCTCTCCATCAGCGAGTTTCTGACCTCCGGACTCACTGATATGGCACTCGACCGGGAAGTGACCGCCGCCGAGCGGGCTCTTCACTCACGCATCCAGGCGGACAGCCGGCAGGCCCTGCTGATGGCCGCCGTCGTCGCCGGCCAGAGCGGTGTCCGGGAAAAGCTTGCCGCCGGCGACCGGGATGGGCTGGCGGCGGAGTTCGTTCCGGCGTTCGCAGGTCTGAAGACTGCCTATGACATCCGCCAGTTCCAGTTTCATCTGCCGCCGGCGGAAAGCTTCCTGCGGGTTCACAAACCTGAAAAGTTCGGCGACGACCTGTCCGGCTTCCGCCATACCGTGGTGGCGACCAACACCAGGGGACAGACAATTTCCGGACTGGAAAAAGGCGTTGCGGGCCTCGGAAACCGGGGCATCGCTCCGATCGTTCACGACGGCGCCCACGTCGGCTCGGTGGAATTCGGCCTGAGCTTTCATGAAAAATTCGTCGAGCAATTCACCAGGGAAACCGGGGTTCCGCTCGCGGTCGTGATCGACACGCCGGACGGAGCCAAGGTGATCGGCTCGCGTCTTCCGGACGGGATCGACCCGCTGACCGCCCTGGTGGATCTCGCCAGCGGCCCGGCAACGGATGCGAGTGGCCAGTATCACCTCGATGCGCTCTCGCTGAAGGATTTTTCCGGTAAGAAGGCCGCGTCCGCCATCCTCGCGATCGATCAGACGCCTTACACAGCCATCCGCAATTTCGGACGGGTGCTTGGCGCCGGTGTGGCCGTCGCCCTTCTGGCGATCGCGGCAGCAGGTGTCTATTACGCATATCGCAGCGTGTTCGCGCCCCTTCAGGTGGTCACGCAGCAGATCTCGGAGCTCGCCGAGGGCAATGCGGATCAGGACATCCGCGGCATGCAGCGGATCGACGAGGTCGGCGACATCGCCCGCGCCGTGGACGTGTGCTGCGCCAACCGGCGGTCGCAAGTGGAACTCGAGGGTGAGAAATCCCGAGAGGACGAAAACCGGAAGCAGCGCCAGAACACGGTCGAGATCCTTATCGCCGATTTCAGGACCAGGTCCGCGGAAATGCTGTCGTCTGTGACCCAGGTGAACGGTGAACTGCAGGACACCGCCGCGCTGCTGGAAGGCGTCGCCTCGTCGAGTGCGAGCCAGGCGGAAGGCGCGACGCACGCCTCCGAGGAAGCCGCGTCCAATGTGGAATCCGTCGCCGCCGCCACCGAGGAACTGGAATCGTCGACCAGGGAAATCGCTCAGCAGGTCGAGCGCACCACCGATGTCATCGATCAGGCCACCGCCGATGTCCAGGACACCAACGAAAAGATCTCCGGACTGGCAACCGCCGCCGGCAAGATCGGCGAAGTGGTCACCCTCATTCAGGCAATCGCCGAACAGACCAATCTCCTGGCCCTGAACGCCACCATTGAGGCCGCCCGCGCGGGCGAGCTCGGCAAGGGCTTCGCCGTTGTTGCCGCCGAGGTCAAGGAACTGGCGACCCAGACATCCAAGGCGACGGAAGAGATCTCAAGCCAGATCGGCGGCATCCAGGCCTCCACGGATGCGGCTGTTGGCGCGATGAAGGGGATTTCGGCGACGATGAACGACGTCAACGAATACACTTCTGCCATCGCCAGCGCGGTGACCGAACAGACTGCGGTGACCTCCGAAATCAGCCGCAACATTCAAGGGGCCGCGCAGCAGACCAAGACCGTCGTCGGGAACATGAACGAACTCGACAATGCCGTCACCGAAACCAACACGTCCTCGGGCACTGTCAAGGCGAAGGCGGGCGAAGCCGTTCAGATCACCGACGACATGCAGGCGGAGATCCAGCGGTTCCTCACTGCAGTCGAGGCGGCCTAGATAAGAAACGCCCTAGCTTGTTGACAACCTCACAGCGTCATTCCGGCCGGTCTGCAGCGCAGCTGCATGGCCAGAGCCGGAACCCAGCGCGTATTTCGCGCCGCAGGCGCGTCTTTACTTATGATTTCAGAGGCTTGACTTGATCTGGTGCTCGCTTTCGCTCGCGCTGACACGCTGGGTCCCGGATCAGCGCGCAGCGTCGCTGCACTTGTCCGGGAGGACCAGCGGAGAGCCTGTCAACGGTCTGGGGCGTTTGAGAAACGCCCCAAAAATGCTCTGACACTCGGAGATCGATCAGCGGTCCCGGGGGACCAGACCTCGGCGAGGGACCCCATGCAGGAAGACGGCGCACGACAGTGTGATCAAGCCGGCCACGGCCCGTAGATCAAGGCGAAGTCCTGATGTCCCATGATCGTTAGTGCGCCTCGTCCCAGTTGTCGGCGGCGCGGGCGTCGACCTGGAGCGGGACGGACAGTTTCAGCGTCGGGTCGCAGGCGTTTTCCATGACATCGCGAATCACCGGAAGGGTGGCGTCGACCTGATTGTCCGGCACTTCGAAGATCAGTTCGTCGTGCACCTGAAGCAGCATCTGCGCGTCCAGCTTCGAATGGGTCAGCCGGTCCTCCATGCGCACCATGGCGCGGCGCAGGATATCCGCCGCCGAACCCTGGATCGGTGCATTGATCGCGGCGCGCTCGTAGAAGGCACGCATGTTCGGGTTCTTGGTGTTCACGTCCGGGTAATGGGCCTTGCGGCCGAAGAGGGTGGTGACGAAACCATCCGCGTGAACCTGCTTCTTGACCGCTTCCATATAGTCCTTGATGCCGGGGAAGCGCTCGAAATAGGTCTTGATGTAGTCCCCTGCCTCGCCGCGCGAAATGCCGAGCTGATTGGCGAGGCCGAAGGCGGAAATGCCGTAGATGATGCCGAAGTTGATCGCCTTGGCCCGCCGGCGCACCATCGGATCCATCCCCTCGATCGGCGTGCCGAACATTTCGCTGGCCGTCATGGCGTGAATGTCGAGCCCGTCGTCGAAGGCCTGCTTCAGTTGCGGAATGTCGGCCATATGGGCGAGCACGCGCAGCTCTATCTGGCTGTAGTCGGCCGAGATCAGCTTGTGGCCCTTTTCCGCGACGAAGGCCTTGCGGATCTTGCGGCCCTCTTCCGTCCTGACCGGAATGTTCTGCAGGTTCGGCTCGGAGGAGGACAGGCGCCCGGTGGTGGTCGCCGCGAGTGAATAGGACGTGTGCACCCGGCCCGTTTCCGGGTTGATGCGGCCGGGCAGCGCATCGGAATAGGTCGATTTCAGTTTCGAAAGCTGCCGCCAGGAAACGATTTTGGACGGCAACTCGTGGCCTTCTGCGGCGAGGTCCTCCAGCACCTGGGCCGATGTCGACCAGGCGCCGGTCTTGGTCTTCTTGCCGCCGGGCAGGCCCATCTTGCCAAAGAGAATATCGCCAAGCTGCTTGGGCGAGCCGATGTTGAAGCTTTGCTCCGCGAGGTCGTAGATCTCGGCTTCCCGCGCCGCCATGCCTTGCGCGAAATCGCCCGACAGCCGCGACAGCATCTGCCGGTCGACGGAAATGCCGCGCTTTTCCATGCGCGCCAGCACCGGCACCATCGGCCGTTCCAGGGTCTCGTAAACCGTCGCCATATGCTCGCTGGCCAGCCGCGGCTTCAGGATCAGCCACAGGCGCAGGGTGACGTTGGCGTCTTCGGCGGCATAGGCGGTCGCCTTGTCGACCGGCACCTTGTCGAAGGTGATCATCGACTTGCCGGAGCCGCAGATCTCCTTGAACGGGATCGGCTTGTGGTCGAGCCAGCGCTCCGAAAGCTCGTCCATGCCGTTGCCGCCCTTGCCGGCGTCAAGCGTATAGGACAGCAGCATGGTGTCGTCGTAGGGCGTGATGTCGACGCCGTAGCGGGTCATCACCAGCCAGTCGTATTTGAGGTTCTGGGCGATCTTGAGGACCGACCGGTCCTCCAGCATCGGTTTCAGGATCTCCAGCGCGTCGCTCAAGGGGATCTGGCCCGCAACGAGGCCACCACCGCCCAGAAGGTCGCCCTCGCCGTCGACATGGCCCAGCGGCACGTAACAGGCCTTGCCCGGCTCCGTCGACAGCGACAGGCCGACCAGGTCCGCCTGCATGGCGTCCAGCGAGGTGGTTTCCGTGTCGAAGGCGACATAGCCCGTCTCGAAAGCCGCCGCGCACCATTCCTTCAGCCGCTCGGCGCTGGTGACGGTTTCATAGGCGCTGGAATCGACCGGGATCGCCCGGATGGTCTCGGCACGGGCGTCGGCCACGCTCCGCGGCACCATCAGGCCGTCCTTGCCGGGGGCTGTGTCCGCTGCCGCATCCGGACCCGCGCCGCTGTCCGCGTGCTCCAGGATCCGGCCCTTGTGGTCCGGCACGTCCCAGCCGGGCACCTGGAAGACAGCCGGCTCGACGCTTCCGGCGTCGGCGCCGGTGGCTTCGGCCACCCGCTTGGTCAGGGTGCTGAACCCCATGGTCTTGAGGAAACCGACCGCCTTGGGACCGTCCAGGTCCCGCACCGAGAGCGCCGCGGCGGGCAGTTCCACCGGCACGTCCTGCTTCAGGGTGACAAGCTGCCGCGAAATCCGGGCCTGGTCGGCGAATTCGATCAGGTTCTCGCGCCGCTTGGTCTGCTTGATGGTGCCGGCCTGCTCAAGCAGGGTTTCCAGATCGCCGAACTCGTTGATCAGGAGTGCCGCGGTCTTCAGACCGATCCCGGGCACGCCCGGCACGTTGTCGACGCTGTCGCCGGCCAGCGACTGCACCTCGATGACCTTGTCCGGGCCGACGCCGAATTTCTCGAACACCTCCGCCTCGCCGAAGATCTTGTTCTTCATGGTGTCGATCATGCCGACCTTCGGGCCGATCAGCTGCATCAGGTCCTTGTCGCCGGAGACGATGGTGACGCGTGCGCCCTGCGCCGCGGCGTCGCGCGCATAGGTCGCGATCAGGTCGTCGGCCTCGAAGCCCGCCTGCTCGATGCAATGGACGGAAAAGGCCCGGGTCGCCTCCCGGATCAGTCCGAACTGCGGCACCAGGTCCTCCGGCGGATCGGGCCTGTGGGCCTTGTATTCCGGATAGATCTCGTTTCGGAACGTCTGCGCCGAATGGTCGAAGATCACGGCGAAATGGGTCGGCTCGTCGCCCTTTTCCGGGGTCAGACCCTCCTGCAGCAGCTTCCACAGCATGTTGCAGAAGCCGGAAACCGCGCCGACCGGCAGGCCGTCCGGCTTGCGCGTCAGCGGCGGCAACGCGTGGTAGGCGCGGAAAATGAAGGTGGAACCGTCGACCAGAATGAGGTGGTCGTCGGCGGTGAGGGCGGGGGCGGTTACTTGCGTCGACATGGCGCGGATCATGCCCGCAGCCCGCTCCGGAGAAAAGTCCTAAAGTTGAGAAATCCCGAATGGCGCACGCCTATCGCGGCAGCCAATCGTTTCCGGACCTGCCGGGCCGCCAGAGCAAAACACCGAAATGTCGGATTTGTGCTTTCGCGGAAAAAATAAATAGGCCATTATGCAAGGGCTTGGTTTTCCGTTCGGCACAAAGTGCCGGGAAACGAACAGGGAATTCGGACACGGTGGACCCAATCAGGGCTCCGGATGCCGAAGCCGCCCCCGCGACTGTATGCGGAGAGCGCCGGCCGGACATGCCACTTGCAGGCACCTGCAGGGAAGGCCCGGTCAAGCGCAACGACCCGCGAGCCAGGAGACCTGCCAGGCATCGACTCCAACCCGGCCGTCGGGTGTGACGGCAACGAGGATATTAAAATGACGACACAGACATACAAATCAAACCTGTCTATCGCCAGGATCGTACCGCTTGCCTTCGCCGTGGTGCTTGGCGTGGCGATCATCTCGATCACGGGCCATGTACAGGCCGGTGCCCTGCATGATGCGGCACATGATGTCCGCCATGCCACCGGATTTCCGTGCCACTAAAATGCTCATACGAATTCTCGTCAGCGGCCTGTTCGCTGGCGCTGCGGCAGGTCTGATTGCGGCCCTGCTTCAGCTTTATTTCGTACAGCCGGTCCTGCTTCACGCGGAACTTTACGAAACCGGGGAACTGGTGCATTTCGGCGCCGCGGCGGTCAGCGCCCATCAGGACGTTGGCGGCTTCGATGCGGTCCGAGATGGCTTGAGCATCGTCTTCACCATGCTGACCTACACCGGCTATGCCTTCATCCTCATCGCCGGCATGGCAATCGCGGAAATGCGCGGTGCAAGCATCACGGCGCGGACGGGACTGATCTGGGGTCTTGCCGGCTTCGTGACGTTCCATTTCGCGCCGGGTTTCACGCTTGCTCCGGAAGTGCCGGGGGTGGCGGCTGCCGATGTCGGCGCGCGCCAGATCTGGTGGTGGACCACGGTCGCAACGGCCGGAGCCGGTCTGTGGCTGATCGCCTTCGGCCGCAACTGGCTGGCCTGGGGCACGGCGGCGGTCCTGCTGCTGGTTCCCCATGTGATCGGCGCACCCGAGCCGGAGGCGTTCACAGGACCGGTGCCGACCGAGATCGGTGCCCTGTTCGCCAGCCGTGCCCTTGGCGTCGGCATGGCGGCCTGGCTGCTGCTCGGCTGTTTCACCGGCTATTTCTGGCAGCGCGAAGGCGTACGGGCAGAAGCGGCGCAGCCGGCCTGACCGCAAATGCGACTGAATACCGGTCGGGCGGGACGTCACGTTCCGCCCGTTGTCTTTTCGGCTGAACAACTGGAATTCGAATGGAACGGTCTCTTTCACTCTTCGTCATCGGTCTGATCTTCGGGGGCGGCATCGGCTTTGTCACCGCCGCCGGCTACGGCGTCACGTTCGACGGACACGATCATGGCGACCCGGCCGCGCACCAGGCCCATGCGCCTGCCGCACACCGGCCTGATGGCCATTCCGGGCACGACATGTCCGGCCACAGCCACGACGAGCTTGTGTCCGTGCCGGCGGGGCCCGGTACTCCGTCATTGAAAATAGCCGTCACGCCGGATCCGGCGAGCGGCTTCAATCTCCACATCATGACGGAAAACTTCACCTTCGCGCCCGAACACGCCAGCCAGGAGCATGTTCCCGGAGAGGGCCACGCCCATGTCTATGTCAACGGCGAAAAGGTCGCCCGGCACTATGGTCCCTGGCTGCATCTGCCGACACTGCCTGAAGGCGAAGCGGTGGTTGAGGTGACACTGAACACCAACGATCACAAGATGCTCGCCGTCGGCGACAAGCCGCTCAAGGCGTCCTTGAAGGTGCGTGTGCCCTAACCGGCTTCAAGTGCCGGTATCCTTGCCCTGAGACACAGGCGCAGGCGTCCGCAGGGCCGGGCATCCTCGATCCAGCCGTTTTCGGCGACAAGCCAGGCGCGACCGGTCGCGACGATGTCGTCGATGTCTTGGGGAAAGGACAGGCCCGCGAACACCAGGGTCGCACGGCCCTCGCCCTGAAACGCCAGCGAGACCGGCTGCTCGCACCCACCCATGCAGTCCACCGTCCCGACATCGAAGGCACCAATGAGCGCGGCCTCCAGCAGGGCGTTCCTCAACGCCGCAAGTGCGCCTTCGGCGACCGCTTCGGTCTCCTGTTTGCAGGTCCGGCAGACAAGAATGCGGTTCATTCCGCCGCCTGCGCCTGACGTTTTTCAGTGTAAGTGCCGGTCAGGTAGGCCCATTGGGGACGCCGGAACAGAAACCAGCCCAACCCGGTCCTCTGGACGAGCCAGAGCAGGATCATCGGGCTGACGGAGGCGACGATCGTCACGATCAGGGAAACCGTTCCGATATCCAGAATGCCGAGCTTCAGCAGGATCACGCGGGCGACACCCATCGGGAAGAAGAAGGCCAGATAGATGACGATGGAATTCCGGCCGAAATACCGCAGGAACTCGAGCCGGCCCGAAGTGACGATGAGCGCGCTCGTCAGGATGATCGCGCCGGCGCCGGCCGCACCCAGGGCAAGGGCGATGCCGGGCAGCGCCTCCCAGCCGAGAGCGACCAGGCCGCCGTTCACGAGGCTCCAGACCAGCAGGCAGGCGAGGCTGACACCGATGCGCGCCCGTGCCCACGCCGCCAGCGCGAAGATCCGCGGCGCAAAGATGAAACCGGCGTAAAAGAACACGTAGCGGGACGCGAATTCGTCGACCAGCAGCCAGTCGGTGTGAATCGGGGCCAATTGCAGCAGGGCGCTGCCCGCAAGCATGAGCTGCCAGGGCACGCCCCGGTCATGGGCCAGCTTGGTGACCACGAAGAAGACCGGCAGCATGTAGATGAACCACAGCGTGCCGAAAGGCTGGATGAAGCTGAGAAGATAGAATTCCAGCGCGCCCGCGGCGCCCATCTCGGCGGCGAACACCGGAGCCTTCACTGCGAACTGGATGGTCATCCAGAGCACGTAAAAATAGGCGAAATGCGCGACCTTGCGATCGAGATAGAGCTTCCAGTCGCGGGCGATGACATTGGACAGGAACAGCCCGGAGATCAGGAAGAAGTCCGGCATGCGGAACGGTGCGGCATAGGCGACGACGGCGTTCATCCAGCCGGTTTCTCCGGCTGCGGCCTCGACACCGAGCACCGAGTGCATCATCACCACGAACAGGATGCAGATGCCCTTGGCCGTATCCACCCAGTCGACGCGCTCAGCGGTCATTGTCTGCTGCCTTTTCTGCCGGTCGGAACGGTCGCGGCGCCCCTTCTGGAAGCAGTGCTACCCTCAACTGGTAAAAATTACGCATACGTCCGATGTCACGATTTGGTGACCGGAATCGGCTGGCCAGTCAGGGTTTTGTGGTGTCCGATCCTTCGGTCCAGGGACTGATCCTTGCCTGCGTTGTGTCGCCGGACGATGGCCCGCCGTTTTTTTCCGACCAGTCTTCCTGATCCAGGTCGACGACGTGGTCGTCGGGCCGGTACGCGCCGGAACCGCCATTGACGATGACCACATTCGAGCGGGAAATGATGAACCGCGCCAGCGCCTCGCGAACCGGAGGGACGAACAGCAGCAGTCCCACGGCATCGGTCACAAACCCCGGAATAAGCAGCAGAATGCTGGCGAGCACGATCATGGCCCCCTGCATGGCCTCGTTGCCGGGGGCGCGGCCGGCGTCGAGCTCCTTCTGCATGCGCGTGAGCAGGGACAGGCCCTGCTGGCGCAGCATCAGCGACCCGGCCAGCGCCGTGATCACGGTCAGCAGGATCGTCGGAAAGACCCCGATCAGGCCTCCGATCCAGATGAATACGGCGATCTCGATCAGGGGCAGAAGAAGAATGGCGGCAATGATATAAAGTCCCACGGGACCTCCATCGTCTGATAGGCTATTTTCCATAAGGTAGACATTCAGTCACAAAAATGCGAGCTGCAGTGCTCGTGAAAGACGAACTTGGCACATATTCTGTCTTGCTCTTGGGTCTGGATGCTGGTTCAAGGACCCCTAAATAAGAACCTGACAGTCAAAGCGTGATGGGCAGAGCTCACCGAACCAGCAGGGGGCGGCTCGCGTACCTCAGAAGGGTAACCGGAAGTTAAAATGAACGAGATTTTTGACCCGTTGAACCTCCTCCTCATGGGACTTGCGGTTTTCATCCTGTTCAGACTGAAGTCTGTGCTGGGCAAGCGTACCGGAAACGAGCGGCCGCCTTTCGACCCTTATTCCAAGACGGAACAACAGGATGACCACAAGTCCGCCAACGGCCAGGACAATGTGATCCCGTTGCCGAACCAGGCGGGCCAGGAAACCGAACCCGTCGAAAACGGCGGACCGGGCGGCGAAGTGGTGATCGACAATGTCGCACCGGCCGGGTCCGCGCTCAACAGCGCGCTGAAGCAGATCCTGTCCGTCGATCGCAGTTTCGAGCCGGAGCCGTTCCTGGAAGGCGCGCGCTCGGCCTACGAAATGATCGTGATGGCCTTCGCCGACGGCGACAAGAAGGCGTTGAAGAACCTGTTATCCCCCGATGTCTACGAGGGCTTCGTTTCGGCGATCGACGAGCGCGAGAAGCGCGGTGAAACGATCGAATCAACTTTTGTGGGCATCGACAAGGCGGAAATCGTCGAAGCGGCCCTCAAGGGCTCGACAGCCCAGGTCACGGTCAAGATCCACAGCCAGCTGATTTCCGCGACACGTGACAAGGCCGGCGAGATCGTCGATGGCGACCCGGCGAAAGTGACCGAAGTCATCGACATCTGGACCTTTGCCCGGGACGCTACCTCGCGTGATCCGAACTGGAAGCTGGTCGCGACCGAATCCGCCGACTGACGAGGATGCGCGGGATGTGGCCGGGTTCCGTTTCCCGCCATGCCGCCGTTTTAAGGTGCGCGGCCGTGGCCGCGCCGCTTTGCTTTTCAGGAGCTGCTTCCGCCATGGCGCCAGGCCCGCAGATTCCGGATCACCTTGAAGAGACAGCTTTCGCCGATCTCCCGGGTTGGATCCGGGATGATCATGCACAGTCTCTGCGCAGCTTCCTGCGTTTCTGCGAAACGCCCGGCGCCCTGGGGGGCGGCGGGGCGTTTCCGTTCCTGGCAGCCGCAGATCTCGGCAGTCTTTGCGAACAGGCCCGGGAGACCGGCCGCGACAGGCCCGAAGCGGCCCGCGAATTCTTCGAAAGCCGCTTTACACCGTACCGGATCGTCCGGAAGGGGTTTGTCACCGGCTATTTCGAGCCGGAACTGAAGGCATCCCGTGAAAGGACGGCGGATTTTCCGGTCCCGCTTCACAGGAAGCCCGACGGGCTGGAGACCGTAACCGACGCAAACCGGCCGGCGGACTGGCCCGATCATCTCAGCCATGGTCGCCAACGGGACCGCCAACAGGGCCACCAAACGGGTGAGGGTCTCGCCGAGATGCCGGATCGCGGCGCCATCATGGACGGGGCGCTGGACAACGAGCACCTCGAACTCGTCTGGCTCGCGGATCCGGTCGACGCCTTTCTGGTACATGTCCAGGGATCCGCGCGCCTGCGCCTCACCGACGGGTCGGTCATGCGGGTCGGCTATGCCGGCAAGAGCGGCCATCCGTATACCGGGATAGCGCGCCTGCTGGTCCAGCGCGGCGAAGGCACGCCCGAGGACTTCACCATGTCGGGCCTCAGGTCCTGGCTCGCACGGCATCGGGACAGGCGCGATGCGCTTTTCAGGGAAAACCGGTCCTACATTTTCTTTCGCGAAGTGACCGAGGTCGGGCCGGAGCAGGGCCCGGTCGGAGGCGCGGGCCTGCCGCTGACCGCCGGCCGCAGCCTGGCGGTCGACCCCGGGCATATCCCCTATGGCACCCTGGTGTTTGTCGATGCCGAACTCGACGATTTCGACAGCGGCGGGGCCTTCGCGCGCCTGATGGTGGCAGACGACACCGGTTCGGCGATCCGCGGTGCCGCGCGCGGCGACATCTTTGTCGGCTCCGGGACCTTGGCCGGCGAGATTGCCGGCGAGATCCGTCATGCGGCCGGGTTCACGGTACTTGTGCCGAACCCGGTGGACGCACGCGGCACGGCGGCGATGGACTGACCGATGGCACGGCGTGGAAAAAAGGGGTCCCTGTCACCGGAAGACCGGGAATTGTGGGGCAAGGTTGCCCGGACGCTGACACCGCTCGATGCCGATCGTGCGCGCGAGCTTGAAAACGCGCTGGCCAAGACGAGCGATGCGGTCCCCGAGAAAACCGTCGAATCGCCTGGAACGGCAACGGCGATCAAGGCTCCCTCCGCCACCAGGCCGCCGAAGGCGCCGCTGCCGCTGCATCAACTGGAACACCGGTACCGGCGCAAGGTCGTGCGCGGCGTGAAGGCCATAGACGCCCGCATCGACCTGCACGGCCTGACCCAGCACCAGGCCCACGACCGGTTGCGTGGATTTGTCTACCAGGCCCAGGCGCGCCGGCACCAGATCGTGCTGGTGATCACCGGAAAGGGCGGGGGAAGTGACCACGCCTATATGGACGAGCGCGGCGTTTTGCGCAGAATGGTCCCCCAGTGGCTGTCGATGCCGGACCTGCGCTCCGTCGTACTCGGATATGAAGAAGCGCATGCCAGTCATGGCGGCGCCGGCGCGCTCTACGTCCGCATTCGCAGAAAAAGGCTGGGACCGTGACACCGCTTGGAGCAAAGATCCGCGAGCTGAGGGCAAAACGGGATGTCTCGCTGAAGGAAATGGCGGCCGCCCTTTCGGTCTCCAGCGCTTATCTGTCCGCGCTCGAGCATGGCAAGCGCGGCAAGCCGACCTGGTTCCTGGTGCAGAGGATCATCACCTATTTCAACGTGATCTGGGACGAGGCGGAAGAAATCCAGCGGCTGGCGGAATTATCCGACCCACGTGTCACCATCGACACCGCCGGCATGGATCCCAAGGCCACGGAGCTGGCCAATCAGCTCGCGCTCAAGATCGGCGGCCTGTCGGAAGGCTCGCTCGCCGCCCTTCTGCACCAGCTCCGCGTCGCCGCCGTCAAGGATGACGTCTAGAGCATGTTCCTGTCGAATGGTTCAATGTGACCGGAAAACACTCCAGGCCGCGTCGACCGGCGCGGGTTTGCAAGGATTTACCTGTCCTTCAAGCATGATCTCTATATAACCTCCCACAAACCCCTGCCCGATGACGATGAAGCCACTGGATCAGCATGAAACTCTCCCAGGAAGACATTGCCGGACTGATCGATGCAAACGACCTGAGGAAACGTCTGACCGCGCTCACGAAACCCGGTGACGGCGATGGCTCGGACATGAAAATCCGGGCGGCGGTTCTTGGCGAACTGAAGGATGTGGTCAGGACCTCGCGGGAAACAGCGGAGAAAAGACTGAACGAGGACGGCAGCGGCCTGCTGTGCGCGGCCCGGCTGTCCTTCGTCCAGGACGAACTGATCCGGGTGATCTACGATTTCGCCCAGCATCACGTCTACCGGATCAAGAATCCGTCCGCCGCAGAACGCATGTCGGTGGCCGCCGTGGGCGGTTATGGACGCGGCACGCTTGCGCCCGGATCCGATATCGACCTGTTGTTCGTGCTGCCCTACAAGCAGACCCCCTGGGGCGAGCAGGTCGTTGAATACATCCTCTACATGCTCTGGGATCTCGGCTTCAAGGTCGGTCATGCCACGCGCAATATCGAAGAGTGCATCCGCCTCTCCCGAACCGACATGACCATCCGGACGGCGGTGCTGGAAGCCCGGTACATCTGGGGGGACAAGGCGCTGTTCGAGGACCTGATGCAGCGTTTCGACGCGGAAGTGGTCGAGGGCACCAGTTCGGAATTCATTGCGGCCAAACTCCAGGAGCGGGACGACCGCCACGGCCGGCAAGGCACCTCGCGCTATCTTGTCGAGCCGAATATCAAGGAAGGCAAGGGTGGCCTGCGGGACCTCAACACCCTGTTCTGGATCGCCAAGTACCACTACCGGGTCAACTCCCAGTCGGACCTTGTCAGGAAGGGTGTGCTGAGCCGGTCCGAAAACACTCGGTTCAGAAAGACCGAGGACTTTCTGTGGGCGGTGCGCTGCCACCTGCATTTCCTCACCGGCCGGCCGGAGGAGCGCCTGTCCTTCGACGTCCAGCGGGAGATCGCGCTCCGTCTCGGCTACACCCAGCATCCGGGCATGAAGGATGTCGAACGCTTCATGAAGCACTACTTCCTCGTGGCCAAGGATGTCGGCGACCTGACCCGGATCATCTGCGCGGCGCTGGAAGAGGAGCACGTCAAGGAACCGCGCGGCAAGGGCCTGACGGGCATGATGCGGCGCCTGCGCGGCGGACGCCTGTCCGGCACCGCGAAACCCGTTGAAGGGGCGGCCGCGTTCGTTGTCGAGAACAACCGGCTCAATGCCGTCTCCGAAAAGGTGTTCGAGACCGATCCGACCGATCTTCTGCGCGTGTTCCAGATCGCGGACAAGCATGACTACAACATGCATCCCCGCCTGACCCGACTGATGCGGCATTCCCTGAAACTGGTCGATTCGGATCTGCGTGCCGACCCGGAAGCCAACCGGCTGTTCCTGTCGATCCTGACGTCCCGGCACGCGCCGGAAAAGACCCTGCGCAAGATGAACGAAACCGGGCTCTTGGGCCGCTTTGTCCCGGAATTCGGCAAGGTCGTCGCGATGATGCAGTTCAACATGTATCACCACTATACGGTCGACGAGCACCTGATCCGCTCCATCGGCGTTCTTGCCGAAATCGAGCGGGGCAATTCGGGCGACAATCATCCGCTGGCGACGGACCTCATCCTGACCCTGCAGAACCGCAAGCTGCTTTACGTGGCCATGTTCCTGCATGACATCGCCAAGGGCCGCCCGGAAGACCACTCGGTCGCCGGCGCCAGGGTCGCGCGCAAGATCTGCCCCCGCTTCGGCCTGAACGATGCGGAGACGGAAACCGTCGCCTGGCTGATCGCCCATCATCTGGACATGAGCACCATCGCCCAGTCGCGCGACCTGTCGGACCGCAAGACCATCACGGATTTCGCCCAGACGGTGCAGTCCCTGGAACGGCTGAAACTTCTGCTGATCCTGACTGTTGCCGACATCCGCGCTGTCGGGCCGGGGGTCTTCAACGGCTGGAAGGGCCAGTTGCTGCGCACGCTCTATTATGCGACCGAACCGCATCTGTCCGGCGGTCACACCAAGATGTCCCACAGCCAGACCATCGCACTGGCCAAGGAAGAGCTCGACGGCCGCATCGGCCACTGGCCGGAAAAAGACCGCAAGGCCTACCAAAGCCGTCATTATGCCGCCTACTGGCTGCGCACGGAACCGGACCGGCTGCTGAGCCACGCCGAGCTTCTGCACGCATCCGACAAGGACGGCAAACGTCTGGCGTTTCAGGTGATCCCGCGCGCATTCGAAGGCGTGACCGAACTCACCATAATGGCGCCGGACCATCCCAGACTGCTGTCGATCATTGCCGGGGCCTGCTATTCCACCGGAGCCAATATCGTGGACGCGCAAATCGACACGACCACCGACGGTTTTGCCCTCGACACGATCTTCATCCGGCGGGAGTTGCCGGGGGACGAGGACGAGCAGCGGCGCGGCGAACGGATCGCCCGGCTGATCGAAACCACATTGCGCGGCGAGGAGCAGCCACCCGAGCCCGTGTCGCGCAAAAGCGCCATGAAGGGCCGGATGAGAGCCTTCAGGGTCGCAACGGAAGTTCTGGTCAACAATGCGCTTTCGGACGACTACACGGTTCTGGAGATCTCCGGCCTGGACAGGCCCGGTCTGCTGTATGATCTCACGCGCTCCATCGCCACACTCAATCTCAACATCGGCTCGGCTCATATCTCGACATTCGGCGAGAAAGTGGTCGACGTTTTTTACGTCACCGATCTGACCGGTCAGAAAATCGCCAATATCGGGCGTCAGGAAATCATCCGCGAGCGGCTGTCAGCCGCCGTCGAAGGACACGTGGAACTGGATCCGGCCGCACCTGTTTCCCGGAAGATCTCGCGGTCCGTGTCCTGACAACAGAATTTTCTCTCTCTGGAGCCCTGCCGGAATGAGTCTAGTCCGCAATTTCGCAACGGTCGGCGGCGCGACCCTGCTCAGCCGTCTGCTTGGTTTCGTGCGCGACGTTCTGCTGGCCGCCGCTGTCGGTGCCGGCCCCGTGGCCGATGCCTTCGTGGTCGCATTCCGGCTGCCCAACCTGTTCCGGCGCCTGTTCGCCGAGGGCGCTTTCAACTCGGCATTCATTCCCTTGTTCGGACGTGCGGTGGAGGAACAGGGCGAGGACGGCGCGCGGCGTTTCGCCGGCGAGATCGGTGCCGCCCTGCTGTTCTGCCTCCTGGCCCTCACGGCCCTGGCCCAGATCTTCATGCCCGGCGTCGTCTGGGCGCTGGCCCCGGGCTTCGTGGAGGATCCGGCCAAATACGACCTGACCGTGCTGATGTCGCGGATCGCCTTCCCCTATCTCATCTTCATGTCGCTGCTGGCCTTTGTCGGCGGCATCCTGAACACCTACAACCGGTTCGCGGCGGCGGCGTTCGCCCCGGTGATGCTGAATGTCGTGATGAGCCTTGTTCTGGGCGGTGTGCTCCTGGGGGGTGTCGAGGCGGACATGACGCTGGGGGTCATTCTGGCCGTCGGTGTAACCATCGGCGGCATCGTGCAGCTCACTGTGGTTATCATCGACCTGAAACGGCTGGGTTTCCGCATCCCGGTCTACCGTCCCCGCTATACCAAATCGGCCAGGCGCCTGCTTGTTCTCGGATTTCCCGGTGTGATTGCCGGCGGGGTCACCCAGATCAACATCGCGGTCGGTCAGATCATCGCCTCGCTCCAGGAAGGCGCCAACGCGCTGCTTTACTATGCCGACAGGCTGTATCAGTTGCCGCTCGGGGTCATCGGCATCGCCATCGGTGTGGTGCTGCTGCCCAGCCTGACGCGGCAATTGCGTGCGGGCCAGACGGCGGCCTACCAGCACAGCCTCAACCGGGCGCTGGAATTTTCCCTGGTCCTGACATTGCCGGCCGCGGTCGCCCTGGCCGTGATACCCGATGAAATCGTCTCGGTCCTGTTTCAGCGTGTGCGCTTCGATGCCGCCGCCGTGGAGGGCACGGCGGCGGCTCTGACCGCCTTCGCATTCGGCTTGCCGGCCTTTGTGCTCAACAAGGTCTTTTCACCGGGCTATTTCGCCCGCGAAGACACCAGGACGCCGATGATCTTTGCCATCGTCGCCATGATTGTGAATGTCGGCCTGTCGATTGCGCTGTTTCCGGAGCTGAAACACGTCGGCATCGCGCTGGCGACCACGATTGCCGGCTGGATGAACACCGGCCTCCTGATTGTCTTCTTGTGGCGACGTGGCCATTTCGTGCCCGATTTCAAGCTTCTGCGCAGGCTCCTGCTGGTGCTTCTGGCCAGTCTGCTGATGGGACTGATCGTGCATTTCGCGGCGCAGTATTTGGCGCCCTCCCTGTCGGACGCCTGGCTTCTTGTCCGGGTTGCCAGCCTGTGCGCGCTGGTTCTGACCGGCATGGCCGTGTTCGCCCTGTTCACCCAGCTCAGCGGCGGCTCGGACCTTCTGGGCATGGTCAAAGCGTTGACACGGCGCAACACCTGAGCGTGAAACGCAGGTTCGAGGTGTTTCCGGCTTGCATGGCGGACGGCGCAGGCTTACACCCGGCGCGCCCGAATGTTCATAAGCGCCCTTCCAACCGGCCGCACCAATAAAGGGATTTCAGATGACGGCGTTCCAGCCCCGTGTCTTTTCCGGCGTTCAGCCGACCGGCAATCTCCACCTTGGCAACTACCTGGGCGCGGTGTCGCGCTGGGTTCCGCTGCAGGACCAGATGCCGACCATTTTCTGCGTCGTCGATGCCCATGCCATCACGGCCGGGTTTCCGGACCCGCAGGAACTGACCAACGCCACAAGGGAAGTGACCGCCGCCTATATGGCTGCCGGAATCGATCCGAAGAAATCCATCATCTTCAACCAGTCCCAGGTGCGCGAGCACATGGAGCTGGCCTGGATCTTCAATTGCGTCGCGCGCATGGGCTGGCTCAGCCGGATGACCCAGTTCAAGGAAAAGGCCGGCAAGAACCGGGAAAACGCTTCCGTCGGACTGTTCGCCTATCCGAACCTGATGGCCGCGGACATCCTGGCCTATCGCGGAACCCACGTGCCGGTCGGCGACGACCAGAAACAGCACCTGGAACTGACCCGTGACATCGCCGCCAAGTTCAACAACGACTTCGCCGGGCGGATCAAGGAACTGGGTATCGGTGTGCCCAACCCGTCCCCGTCACCGGAGCTTCCGGAATTTCTGTATTTCCCGATGACCGAGCCGATGATCGCCGGACCGGCCACCCGGATCATGTCCCTGCGTGACGGCACCAAGAAGATGTCCAAGTCGGATCCGTCCGACCTGTCGCGCATCAATCTGACCGACGACGCCGATACCATCTCCAAGAAGATCAAGAAGGCCAAGACCGATCCGGATGCCCTGCCGGGCGAGACGGACGGTCTGGAAGGCCGGCCGGAAGCGGACAATCTCGTCGGCATCTATGCGGCGCTCAGCGGCACCACCAAGGAAGAGGTGCTCCGCGAGTTCGGCGGCCAGCAGTTCTCCGCCTTCAAGCCGGCGCTGTCCGACCTGGCCGTGGCCAAATTGTCTCCGATGACAGACGAAATGCGCCGTCTCAAGGAGGACCGGGCAGAGATCGATACCGTCCTGAAGGACGGTGCGGAAAAGGCCTCCGAGATCGCCGAGCCGGTGCTCAAGGACGTTCGCAGGATCATCGGCTTCCTCGACGTGCGCTGACGTTCTGACAGGGTCCGGTCCGGCACACGGACCACAGCCAGGACAGGACTCATGGACAGGTCTGAAAACGAGAGCAACGCCATCCGGTATCTGCCGCGGTCCGTGGCCGTGCTCGGCCATTGGTCCTGTCCGCCATACACGTTCAAGGTTTACGGGTTGAGTGACCTCGGCATGGCCATGGAGGCCGGCGATCTGGCGCAAGCGTGCAGCCTGGCGGCAGCGCGTCTTGAGGACATAAACGTCGAGCGGTCGCAGGATTATCCCGGTTTCCTAATCTATCACAAGGGAAGCGCAGGCATCACGCTGCAGGTTTACTGGTGGGTCGAGGGGTGCATCCTGTGTCAGGATCACGTCCGTCTTCCCTACGATGGCGAAGACCCGATTGCCGCGCTCAGGCCTCATGTGGTCGGCTGTGTCTGGGAGTTGGCTGTGGTCAACCACGAAAAGACCGCCTGGCAGGGGACGATGATGTCCGGGAGGCCAAATGTGGCCGCCTATCTGCAAAGCTGGCTACCGGATACCACCGTCTGACCGTTAAAAAGGTATCCGTGTAATTGTCAATGAAACGGTTTTTCAAAGTTTTCACTGCACTCTGATCCCAACTGGGTCTTGTAGAGAGTAGTGAACTTGGTCAGTCAAAACAGTGATCGTGCCGCCAAAGCCGTGCCGGATGCCGACAAGGTGGAAGAAGAGCGGGTCGCCGATGGATCGTTTCACTCTGCGCGTCAGGACAGGGTTTCACCGAAATCTTCCCGGGTGGCCGACCCGGATCGCGACAGCGGTCCGGACGTCGGACCGGGCCGCCGGGCGACCGATCTGCCCGTCTCGGCACCGGCGAAATCGCTGCAGCACCTGGCCGTTGCCGGCCTGGTTGTCGGACTGGCCGCGGGGTTTCTGCTGGTTTCCACGGACGGTATCAACCGCTACCTGGGCGTTGGCCTGACGTTTTTCGCCGGCGGCCTCGCGGTCTGGCGGCTCTTTGCCGACAACGTCCACCGGGCCATTCAGGCCGTGCAGGTGAAAGACGACAAGATCCGCCGCCTGACGGCCCGCTGCGAGGAACTCGAGGACAGGGCCTGGGAGCTGGGCGAATCCGATGAACGCCATGCCAGTATCCTGGCAACCCTCGGCGATGTGGTGATCCGGCGCGACCAGGACGGCACCATTACCTATGTGAACACCGCCGCCGACGACGTGTTCGGGCCGTATCACGCCCTGCAGCCGGGCAGCGAGATGCGGCTACCGCTCGTTGAGATGTCCCGCGCCAACGGGTCCGGCCCCTCCGGGCCGGATGCCAGTGCCACGGGCATGGGGTTCGAGGACCTTCCCCTGGAAACGGCCCAGGGCCGCCGCTGGTTTTCCCGGATCGACATTCCCGTGCGTGACACCGCCACGGACCGTCAGCTCGTGCAGACCGTTCTGCGCGACGTGACCGAACGCCGGCTGATCGAGGAAGAGCTTCTTGCCGCGCGCCATTCAGCGGAAACGTCCAACGAGGCGAAATCCCGCTTTCTGGCGACCGTCAGCCACGAGATCCGCACGCCGCTCAACGGCGTTCTCGGCATGGCCGCGCTCTTGCGCGACACGCGCCTGACCAAGGAACAGGGTGCCTATATCGAGGCCTTGGAAACATCGGGAGAAACCCTCCTCCTGCTGATCGACGAAGTGCTCGATTTTTCCAAGGTGGAAGCCGGCAAGCTGGACATTTACGCCGCGCCTGTCCGTGTCGGCGCCCTGGTCGAAAGCGTCGTCGAGCTGCTTGCGCCCAAGGCCCATGCGAAACAGCTGGAAATCGGCGCCATGGTCGATCCTTATCTGCCTGAAGAGGTCTCGCTGGACGCGACACGTGTGCGCCAGATCCTGTTCAACCTGATCGGCAACGGCGTCAAGTTCACCGACGAGGGCGGCGTTGCGATCGAACTGAGCGGACGGCCCAACCCGGAAGGCGGCAGTTTTCTGGACATAGATGTGCGCGACACCGGGATCGGCTTCGATGCGGAAGAAGCCGGACGCCTGTTCCAGGAATTCGAACAGGTCGACCACGGCCCTGCCCGCAAGTTTGGCGGTACCGGGCTTGGCCTGGCGATCGCGCAGCGGCTCGCGGGCCTCATGGGCGGTGAAATTTCGGCCCGGCCTGCCGGCGGAGGCGGCGCCCATTTCCGTGTCTCCTTGCCGGTTCCCGAAAGTCTGTTGGCGGACAGGGACCAGCGTCTGGAGCAGGTCGTGGGCCGCAGGATCGTTTTTGTCAGCAACAGCCGGATCGAATGCCCGCTGCTGGCCGGGCGCCTGCAACAGCATCAGGCCGAAGTGAAGGTGCTGGCCCCCGGCAATCCCGAACTCGACACCTGCCTTGCGAGCGCGGACCTTCTGATCGTCGACAACGGGGCGCTCTCCGACAGCGGCGGCTGGCTCGCCTCCGCGCGGCTGACGGGATGCAGGGCACCCGCCATCGTCATGATCGCGCCGCCGGAGCGTGAGCGCCTGGAGAACCTGCGCGCAGCCGGCTACGCGGCCTATCTGATCAGGCCGGTGCGCATCGAGACTCTGGTCCAGATCTTCTCGGGCCTGCTGGGCGACGAAGGCATGGACCACGCCTGGGATGTCAGCGCCGAACCGCTGAGCAACAGCTTCCTGTCCAGCCGCTACAAGATGCCCGCGCGGCCCTTGCGCCTGCTTGTTGCCGAAGACAACGATATCAACCGGCTCCTCAGCGAGGCGATGCTGCGCAAGCTCGGCCATGTGCCTGTCATGGTTGTTGACGGCGAGAGGGCGGTCGAGGCGGCAGCGGACGGGTCCTACGACGCCATCCTGATGGATCTCCACATGCCCGGCCTCGACGGATTTCAGGCGATCCGCCAGATCCGCGCGGATGAACAGGCCGAAGGCCGCCCGGCTGTGCCGGTGCTGATCGTCACGGCCGATGTCATGAAGGATGCCCGCGACAAGGCGGCGGAAGTCGGGGCGGCGGGCTATCTGACCAAACCGCTGTCCGTCGAAGCCATTTCGGATGCCCTGTCCGAAGTTGGCCGCGCCTGAGGAATGTGCCGCGGTCTCGCGTGTCCGTGAACATCCACCGACGGACCCTGCCGTGTAATACCAACCCCCGCGAACAGGCGTATCCTGCGTGCCGGCAAGGCACGGGAAAAAAATCTGGTGTCATCCGGTTGTCGGAATAGTATGTTCTACGGCGTGGTCCAAGCACAGCCACCGGGCCGGGGATTGTTGTTCCCGCGTAGGTAAATTGGCGGGTGAATCAGTCAATAGCCTCAGAGACCGATCGATGTGCGCCAATGGGAAGACATGAGGGTGGAATGTCCATAATGCGGCAAGGACTGTTTTCTCCGAGGAATCTGGTCCGCAAATTCACGCCTGCAATGCGCCCCGACGCAAACATGGCGAACGTTCAGCGTCCCGGCACCGCGCTCCGCACCCCTGTCAAGACCGGCGAAACACTTGGCCGAATCGGGTCGCTTGAAGTCCGCATGGCCCGGAACTTCAAGGAAGTCAAAAAGGCGCAGCGTCTCCGCTACGAGGTTTTCTACGAGGAAATGTCGGCCATTCCCGACGCACACACCCTTGCGACCCGCCGGGATGCCGATCCGTTCGATGCTTATTGCGATCATCTGCTCGTCGTCGATCACGCTTCGCTGAAGCGCAACAAGCTTGGCCGGCTGAAACCGGAAATCGTCGGCACCTACCGGATCCTGCGTCAGGAAATGGCGGACCGGAACGGTGGTTTCTACACCGCCGCCGAATACGACATTCAGGCCCTGATCGATGCCAATCCGGACAAGCGGTTCATGGAACTCGGTCGCTCCTGCGTGCTGAAACCCTACCGCAACAAGAAAACCGTCGAGCTGCTCTGGCACGGGATCTGGGCCTATGTTCTGCGCCACAAGATCGACGTGATGCTTGGCTGCGCGTCGATCGAGGGCATCTGTCCCGACACGCTCGCCGGCCAGTTGTCCTTCCTGCACCACAATGCCCGCGCCCCGGAAGAATGGCGCGTGCGCGCGGTGGCAGACCGCTATGTGGACATGAACCGCCTGCCGGCCGAACAGGTCAACTCCAGGGAAGCGCTGCGTGCCCTGCCGCCGCTGGTCAAGGGGTATCTGCGCCTTGGCGCCTTCATCGGCGATGGCGCCGTCATCGATCACCAGTTCGGCACCACGGACGTGCTGATCATCATGCCGGTGTCCGAACTCAACACGCGCTACGTCAACTACTACGGCGCTGACGCAAGCCGCTACTCCAGCTAGAGCCGTCCGGCTGGTCACAGGCTTCCCGCATGTCCTTGCGGCCAGGCGAAACGCGCACCGGAACCGGTGTGCCGGCGGGTCAATCGGCTGCTCCGGCCCGGGTCTGCGAATTTCGGTAGCCTTAACGCCCCCTTAAATCACCTCACTCTAGAATCATCCCCGGGGAACCCGGTCCTTGGCCGGCGAACGCCGACCCGGTTTGGTATGGAGTAGGGAAAAGGGATCAATGGCGCCTCGGGCGAAACGCCAGCCGCGTGTTGAACCGACATTCGGACAGTCGGGCAGCAGCCTGCTTGACCTGCGGCTGAAACCGCAGGACCGCCCGGCTGCGCCCGCTTCAAAATCTTCCGGCAAGGCGAAGTCCCGCAAACCTGCCGCCAAGAAGAAAACCGCTCCGAAAAAACCCGCGTCTCCCGCGCGCAAGCCAGCCAAATCCGGGGCCAAAACCGGAGCTGGCACCGGCAAGAGCCGTGCCCGGGGCGGACGCTCCGGTGCCAAGCGGCGCAGCCGCAAACGGACCCGTCGTTTTCAGCTTCCCGCCGCGCTGGGACGGCTGCTCAAGCGCGGCGTCTACTGGAGCATGGTGCTCGGCATCTGGGGCACGATCGCGGTGGTCTGCGTGGTCGGCTACTACGCCGCCTTCCTGCCGCCGACCTCCGAATGGCAGGTGCCGGCCCGGCCGCCCAACGTCAAGATCGTTGCCTCCAATGGCGCGCTGATCGCCAACCGCGGCGACACCGGCGGCGAAGCCGTGCGTCTGGAACAGTTGCCGCCCTATCTGGCCAACGCAGTGATCGCCATCGAGGACCGCCGCTACCGGTCCCATTTCGGTCTCGATCCGATCGGTCTCGCCCGCGCCATGATCATCAACCTCACCTCGGGACGCCTGCAGCAGGGCGGATCGACCCTGACCCAGCAGCTCGCCAAGAACCTTTTCCTGGAGCAGGATCGGACCATCAAGCGCAAGATCCAGGAGCTGGTTCTGGCCTTCTGGCTGGAGGCGGAATATTCCAAGGACGAGATCCTCGAAATGTACCTGAACCGGGTCTATCTCGGTTCGGGAGCCTACGGGGTCGACGCGGCGGCCCGCCGCTATTTCGGCAAATCCGCCCGGCTGATGACGATCGCCGAGGCTGCGACCATCGCCGGCCTGCTCAAGGCACCGTCGCGCTATTCGCCGGCCCGCAACCCGGACCTTGCCGAGGACCGGGCCCAGCTCGTGCTCGCGGCGATGAACGAGGAAGGCTACATCACCGACAATGAGGCCAAGAACGCCCTCGCCGCCCCGGCCAAGGTCGTGCGCCGCTACACCACGGCCAGCGAAAATTACGCCGCCGACTGGGTGATGGACGTGCTGCCGCATTTCGTCGGCTCGATCGAAAAGGACATCATTGTCGACACGACCATCGATCCGGCGATGCAGGAGGCGGCGGAACAGGCGCTGCGCACCGCCCTGAAGGAAAACCGCCAGAGCTACGGCGTGACCCAGGGCGCGGTGGTGACGCTCGACACGGCCGGTGCGGTCAAGGCTCTGGTCGGTGGTGCGGACTATTCGAAAAGCCAGTTCAACCGGGCGGTCTACGCCAAGAGGCAGCCGGGCTCCGCCTTCAAGCCCTTCGTCTATCTCGCCGCGCTGGAAAACGGCATGAGCCCCCAGACCATCCGCCAGGACCAGCCGGTCACATACGGCGGCTGGTCGCCGAAGAACTACACCAAGGAACACTACGGTCCGGTGACCCTGACACGGGCGCTCAGCCTGTCGCTCAACACGGTGGCGGTGCAACTGGCGCATCAGGTCGGCGCGGGCACGGTGGCAGACACGGCCACGCGGCTTGGCGTCACGTCGGACATGAAAAGAAACCTGTCCCTGTCGCTGGGCACGTCCGAGGTCACGCCGCTGGAAATCGCTGGCGCCTATGTGCCGTTTTCCAACGGCGGTTACGGCGTGTTGCCCCATATCATCCGCCGGATCAAGACCGTCGACGGCAAGACGCTGTATTCACGCTCCGGCGATGGCCGGGGCCGCGTCGTGGAGCGGCGCATGGTCGGGGAAATGAACCTGATGATGTCGGAGACGCTGATGACCGGCACGGGGCGCAAGGCCCGGCTCGACAGCGGCCGGCCCGCCGGCGGCAAGACCGGCACCAGCCAGGATTTCAGAGACGCCTGGTTCATCGGCTACACGGGCAACCTGACCACGGCGGTCTGGCTCGGCAACGACGACAATTCCCCGACCAAAAAGGCAACCGGCGGCGGCCTGCCTGCGACGGTCTGGAAGCAGGTGATGGACGCGGCCCATGTGGGCCTGCCGGTGGCGGAGCTGCCCGGCGTGCCCGATCTGCCGGTGGCCGTTGCGGCGCCGCGCAGGCCTGTGCCGGTGGCCAGTTCCGGCAGCGGCAGCGATCCGCTTCCACCCGCCCCGATCGGCGGCGGCGAGGACGGCCAGCGCCGGGGCCCGCTCAACCTGCTTCGCAACCTGTTCGGCGGTGGCTAGGGCGGTCTCCGGATCGGATGACACCGTGACGGAAGGGCAGATCCGAAGACCCGTTCTCCTCCGTCATCGCGAACGTCTGGCTAGCGATCGTCTGCCTGAAGGAACCTGACCGTCTTCATCTCAGCACTGGTGGCTGTAGGTGAAGACGAGCGTGTCGGTGGTGAACTTGCCGGAAGGGCGGCAGCGGTTGTGCACCTCGCGGGTTCCGGTGACGGTGACCTGCAGCTGGTCGCCGCGCACGGGCCCCTCGACGAAATATTCCAGCGGCGATCCGGGACAATATTTGGAAAAGACCCGGGCCGTGCCGGAATACCGGTTGCCGCTCTTGACCCCGTTGAACAGCAGGGTTCCGCGCTGGACGCCGGAGCCGCGCAGCACGTCCCGGGGCCGTTCATAGGACAGCCAGCGCTGGTTGCCCTGCGCCTGCAGGCGCATCAGGGACCCGTTGTGGTTCCAGCAGCTGTCGGCGGCGGCTTCGCCGGCCAGAACACCTCCAAAACCCGTCGCAAGCACCACGCCGACAAGCCCGGCTCTGCTCAGTTCAAATAGGGTCATGCATCGCCTCCCGAATTCAATCGGCCAAGCGAACCACGAATTTGAAGATTTGAAAACGGAAATCCGGACCGGAAGCCCTTGCATCCGGTCTCAGCCGAAGCCGTGCAGGTGCCTGCCGTTGTCCTTCAGCCACTGCCGCGCGGACGGGGTCTGCGGCGCCAGATCCTGGCACAGGCGCCAGAACCGTGCCGAATGGTTCATTTCCTTGAGGTGCGCCACTTCGTGTGCGGCGACATAGTCGAGAATGTCCGGCGGCGCCAGAACAAGCCGCCAGGAAAACGACAGGCGGCCGTTGGACGCACATGAGCCCCAGCGGCTTCTGGTGTCGCGGACGCTGATCGCGGCGATCTTCGCGCCGATGGTGCGTGCGTGCTCTTCGGCGCATCGGGTCAGGTCGGCGCGGGCCTGCTCTTTCAACCAGGCGGTCACCTTGCGGGGCATGTGGTCGTCGGCGCCCGGAACAAGAAGGGCTGGCAAACGGTCCGCAGTCTGGCCTGTGGAGACAAGGCCGCGGAGCTTGCCGGTCGGCACGATGATGTGCTCCTCGCCGCGCAGGGGCACCTTGTCGCCGGCCCGGAAGGCAATGTGATCGGGCCGGTCCTGGAGGCGCTCGACCAGCCAGTCGATGTGCTGACGGGCAAAATGTTCGGCCCGGGCCAGGTTGCCGCCCTTCGGCACCGTCAGGACGGGCCCGGACTGGTCTGCCGGCAGGCGCAGCAGATACCGCTGCGCCCGCGGGTTCGCTTTCAGGCGGATGCGCACCGGCGCGGCTCCGGTGTCGATCTCCAAATGGTCCGGCAGGGCTTTCTTGCGGGAGCGTAAAAACATGATCAGGCGATGGTCCGGGCGAATCAGTTGAACCGAGTTTAGAAAATTTGGCAGGGTTTTTCGCGGCAATTCTTGGAGCCAGGCTGTCACGGTGTGTGTTTTTCCGACCCCAAACGACGAGAGCGGCGCCATGTCTGGCGCCGCTCTCGGTCTGGCCGTCCGGAGACGGGCGCGGGCAGAAGACTTATAGCGGCGCGGGGTCGCTACCGCCGCTCCGGCCGCCCTTCGCCATGAACCGGTCGAACTCTTCCTGATCGCGCGCGCGGCGCAATTCCCGAAGAAAGTCGTCGAACTCGGCGCGCATCGTATCGAGCTTGGCCCGTTCTTCTTCCAGGCGCTTGAGTTCCCGTTCGCGGTAATCGTCAAACGCGACATTGCCCGTACGCGGGTGGCCGGCAGTGCTGGACATGTTTTCGAAAGCTCCCTTCAGCGGGCTGCCCCGCCATTGATCCCGGGCGTCGCGGGCAAGGCCCTCGAAACGGTCGCCCCACAAGATATAGGCAAGCATGGCAAGGCCAAGCGGCCAGAACACCACGAACCCCAGAACCATCAGGCCGATGGTTGCCGGCGTCCAGGCAGGTTTAATCATGCAACTTTTGGCTGTTGTCATCGTCCTATCCATTTAAGACATCCACGATGTTCAGGTAGGGATTGGCTGGCAGCGCTTCAAGGATTTGTGATGTCGAACACAGGTTTCAGCCGACGGAAATTCCGGCAGGTCCCGCACCGGAAAATCTCTAAAATATTGGTTTCATGAACAAAAAAGGTCAGCCCAGAGCCGGGTGATCCGCCGATCACATCTTGGCTGAAACAAGCCAGGGAGCACTGTCCGATGGGCCTTTGACCGGCAGGCCGGGACGTTGTCGTCAGGTCAAGGCGCCCCGAAGGGCGCCTCTACGCATGTTTGTCAGATGACGGCTTCCGACAGCAGGCGGGCCTGTTCGATCCAGTTGTCCCGGGCGATGCGGCCGCGGAAATCAAGCTTGCTGTCGAGCGCCTCGATCTGGGCGGCGGTCAGGCCGGCAATCTGCCAGAAGTGGAAAATACCGGCTTCGTTGAGCGCCGATTCCAGTTTCGGGCCGACGCCGCTGATCGCCTTCAGGTCATCGGCGGCTCCGTCAGGCTTCGCCAGAAGGATGCTTTCGAGCGAACTCGGGGCTTTTTTGGCCGCCGCTGCCGGCTTTTTCGCTGCGGCGGTAGAGGGTGCCGGGGACGGTTTTTTCCGCGCCGGGCCGGCTTCCTGCGGTTTCTTGGGCAGGTTGGTGCGGTTCGAACGGATAAAGTCCATGACACGCGGCGCGATCTCGGCGCGCCAGCGCGAGCCGTTGAAGACCCCGTAGTGGCCGACATTCGGCTGCTCGTAATGCGCTTTCTTGTCGTCCGCGAGGCCGGTGCAGAGGGCATGGGCGGCTTTGGTCTGGCCGCGTCCGGTGATGTCGTCCTTCTCGCCTTCCACGGTCAGAAGCGCCGTGCGCGAAATTTTGGTGCAGTCGACCAGCCGGCCGTTGTGGGTCATCGTCCCGTTCGGCAGTGCGTGATCGATGAAGACCGCCTCCACCGTCTGCAGATAGAATTCGGCGGTCAGGTCCATCACGGCGAGATATTCGTCGTAGAAATCGCGGTGTTTTTCGGCGCCGTCGCCGTCGCCTTCGATGAGATGCTGGAAGAAGTCCCGGTGAGCGGTGACGTGCCGGTCGAGGTTCATGCCCATGAAACCCGACAGCTGCAGAAAGCCCGGATAGACATCGCGCATGAAGCCGGGATGCGGAAACGGCACCTTCATGATGACATTGTTGCGGAACCAGTCGATGCCCTTGTCGACGGCAAGGTCGTTCACGGCGGTGGGAGCGACGCGCGTGTCGATCGGTCCGCCCATCAGGGTCATGGTGGCCGGAACGTAAGGATCCTCGCGATCTTCCATCACGGCGACCGCGGCAAGGACCGGAACGGAAGGCTGGCAGACGCCCAGGATATGGGTATCCGGGCCGAGCAGATGCAGCATCGAGATGATGTAGTCGATATAGTCGTCAAGGTCGAACTTGCCGTCCTGGATGGGCACCATGCGGGCATCGATCCAGTCGGTGATATAGACATCCGCGTTCGGCAGCAGCGCTTCGACGGTGCCGCGCAGCAGTGTCGCGTAATGGCCGGACATCGGCGCGACGATCAGGATCTTCGGGTCGTTGCGGTGGGAGGTCACCCCGCGCTCGAACCGGATCATGTCGCAGAACGGGCGGCTCCAGACGGTGGTTTCCCGAACCGGAACGCGGACGCCGCTGACCGTCGTTTCTTCAAGGCCGAATTCCGGCTTGCCGTAGCGGCGGGTGGTGCGCTCCAGAACCTCACAGCCGGCTGCGACCGTCCGGCCGTAGCTGGTATGGGCGAGCGGATTGAGCGGGTTCTGGAAGTAAAGCCGCGTCATGTCCGCCATGGCCCGGAAAGGTGCCATGGTGGCGTGGTTCATTTCATAAAGGTGATAGAACGGCAATGACGCATCTCCATTGTTGAACAAACCGTTGCCAGCCCCTTCGGCAAAATTTGTGAACATGTTCCGGCTCGTCGTTATTATTTGCACCATCTATTGCATCGCAACAGGATAGCCAGCCCTGAAGCTGCCTGCAATACTGCTATTTGTTATATGTAAACGCAGCTAATTGCTCAGCATTGCAGCCAAAGTCACTTTGGCACCAAAACACTGTGCAATGCACAATACCGGATAAAACATTTAAATCAGCTTGGTAGCATTATTTTCACGATGAAGCCCGCGGGCCTCATGCGGCCAGATCGGCGACCACCGCGTCGAGCACGAAAAATCCGTCCCGGGTCGCCCGGACCCTGTTTTCCCCGATTTCTTCCACCATGCCGTGCTCCTTGAGCGCGTTCAGGCGGTTCGGGTCAAGGGATTTGTGAGCGTAGCGTTCATACCGTTTCATGTCGATGCCCTCGGTGAGCCGCAAGCCCATCAGCAGGAATTCGTCGCCCTGCTCCTCTTCGGAAAGACCGGTATTTTCAACCAGCGCATGCCCGTGCCGCTCGACTGTTTCCAGCCACGTCTCCGGATGGCGCTCCGTCGATGTCGCCAGACGGCTGGCGCCGACGGTCAGGCGGCCATGGGCGCCCGGACCGACGCCGACATAGTCGCCGTAGCGCCAGTAGACCTGGTTGTGCCGGCATTCCGCGCCGGGCCTTGCGTGGTTGGAAACCTCGTAGGCCGGCAGGCCGGCTGCGGCCGTCACATCCTGGGTCAGTTCGTAGAATTCGGCGCCGAGATCCTGATCCGGCATTTTCAGCTTGCCGGCGTGATACAGCGTATGGAACGGCGTGCCTTCCTCGATGGTCAGCTGATAAAGGGACAGATGATCGGCGGCCAGATCGATCGCCTGCCCCAGTTCCGTCTCCCAGCCGGCCGGTGTCTGGCCGGGCCGGGCGTAGATGAGGTCGAAGGACAGCCTGGGAAAGGTTGCCCTGGCGGTGTCGATGGCGGTCCGCGCCGTTTTTGCATCATGCAGGCGTCCCAGCAGTTTCAGATCGGTGTCGATCAGCGACTGGACGCCGAGCGAGACCCGGTTGACGCCGGCGGCGCGATATCCCCGGAACCGCTCCGCCTCGACGGACGAAGGATTGGCTTCCATGGAAATTTCCACGGTATCGTCCATGGTCCATCTGTCCGAGATCGCGGTCAGGATGCGCTCCACCGTGGCCGGCGCCATCAGCGAGGGCGTGCCGCCACCCAGGAACACGGACTGGACCGTCCGCTTGCCTGTCAGCTCGGCGAAATGGGCCAGTTCCCGCTCGAACGCGGCCGCAAAGCGGTCCTGGTCGACCGGCTGGTGCCGGACATGGGAATTGAAGTCGCAATAAGGACATTTGGCCGCGCAGAAGGGCCAGTGCACATAGATGCCGAAGCCGCCTTCCACTGTCTCCCGCGTGATCACGCCTATCGTCCCTTCAGGCAGCCGGCCGCGAACAATTCGAACGCGCGGGCGCGATGGGACAGGGCCGGCGTGTCCTTCGACCAGCCATGCTTGTCGGCAGAATCCATTTCGCCGAAGGTGCGCTCATGGCCGTCCGGCCGGAACATCGGATCGTAGCCGAACCCTTGCGTGCCGCGCGGCGGCCAGACAACGGTGCCTTCGATCTCGCCGCGGAAATACTCTTCGTGCCCGTCCGGCCAGGCCAGGCACAGAACGGCGACGAACGAACCGCGCCGGCGGTCCTCGGCCGTTGCGCCGGCGGATTGCAGCTTTTCCTCGATGGTGCGCATCGCCATGGCGAAATCCTTGTCCGGACCCGCCCAGCGTGCGGAATAGATGCCGGGATCGCCGTTCAGCGCTTCGACACAGAAGCCGCTGTCGTCTGCCAGGGCCGGAAATCCGGACGCCTGCGCGGACGCCCGCGCCTTCAGCGCGGCGTTGGCCTCGAAGGTCAGCCCGGTTTCTTCCGGCTCGGGCAGACCCAGATCGCCCGCCGAGACCACATCGAACCCGAAAGGTTGCAGCAGTTCGTTGATCTCGCGGATCTTGCCCTTGTTGTGACTGGCAACAACGAGTTTGCCGGGTTCCAGGATGCGATGGCTCATGGATGCACTCCTCAGAGAATGGCCATCTTCTGCAGATCGACCAGCCGGCCGATGCCGGACTTGGCGAGGCCCAGAAGCTGGCCGAATTCCTCTTCGGAGAACGGCGCGCCTTCGGCCGTGCCCTGGATTTCGACAATGCCGCCGGTGCCGGTCAGGACGAAATTGGCGTCTGTTTCGGCATTGCTGTCCTCAGCGTAGTCGAGGTCCAGAACCGGCGTGCCTTCGTAGATGCCGCAGGAGATTGCCGCGATATGGTCCTTCAGGACAGGCTTGGACACCATCTCGCGAGCCTTCATCCACTCGACGCAATCGCGCAGAGCGACCCAGGCGCCGGTGATCGCGGCCGTGCGGGTGCCGCCGTCGGCCTGGATGACATCGCAGTCGACGGAGATCTGGGCTTCGCCCAAAGCTTCGAGATCGACCACGGCGCGCAGGGACCGGCCGATCAGCCGCTGGATTTCCTGGGTCCGGCCCGATTGCTTGCCGGCGCTGGCCTCCCGGCGCATGCGGTCGCCGGTGGCCCGCGGCAGCATGCCGTATTCCGCCGTCACCCAGCCCCGGTTCTGGCCGCGCAACCAGGGCGGAACCCGCTCTTCGAGGCTGGCGGTGCACAGAACGTGCGTGTCGCCGAACTTGACCAGGCAGGAGCCTTCCGCATGCTTGGAGACGCTGCGCTCCAGCGTGATGGCACGCAGTTCGTCGGCGGCGCGTTTGGACGGACGCATGAATTTCCCTTTCAACCTTGGAGCCGGTGGAAACCGCTGGTTCCCGGCGTATTCGTTGAGGCCTTGTAGACCCCAATTTTGTCCGCCGTAAAGGGCCTGCTTCACGCGAAGACCATTTTGCGCCTATATCTTTGACAGGAAGGCTTCCGGCGGCCGCGAAAAGCACGCCCGGAACAGCGATCCCGAACCCTGGTGCTACCGGAGAACACGCCTTGAGCCTGAGCGACCTCGACAAGAGATCCCGAGAAATCTTCCGCGCGATCGTCGAGACCTATCTGGAAACCGGTGAGCCGGTCGGGTCCCGCAACGTGTCCAGGAACCTGACCGTGTCCCTGTCCCCGGCTTCCGTCCGCAACGTGATGTCGGACCTGGAACATCTGGGTCTGCTGCATGCCCCGCACACCAGCGCCGGGCGCCTGCCGACCGAAATCGGTCTGCGCTTTTTCGTCGATGCGCTTCTGGAGGTCGGCGACCTGACCCAGGAGGAACGGCGCCAGATCGACGTTCAGGTCCGGGCCTCCCAGCAGGCCAATTCGGCGGAGCAGGTTCTGACCGAGGCCAGCCAGATGCTCTCGGGCCTGTCCATGGGGGCCGGTGTCGTGCTGACCCACAAGACCGACATGCGCCTGAAGCATATCGAATTCGTGCGCATCGAGCCCGGCAAGGCCCTGGCGGTGCTGGTCAGTGACGACGGCTCGGTGGAAAACCGGGTGGTCGACCTGCCGCCCAACCTGCCCTCCTCGGCGCTTGTGGAAGCGACCAACTATCTGAATGCCCAGATCCAGGGCAGGACCCTGTCGGAGATCCGCGCCGGACTTGAAAAGGTCCGCGATGCGGATCAGGCGGAACTCGACCAGCTCAGCCAGAAGGTGATCGACGCCGGGCTGGCCGTGTGGGGAGGGGAAAGCGCCACCGATCCCGGCACGCTGATCGTCAGGGGCCGGTCCAATCTGCTCACCGATCTGGACGCGGTCGAGGATCTGGAACGCATTCGCCTGCTGTTCGACGACCTGGAAAGCAAGAAAGACCTGATCCATTTGCTCGGCCTTGCGGAAAAGGGCGATGGCGTGCGCATCTTCATCGGTTCGGAGAACAATCTGTTCTCGCTGTCGGGCTCGTCCCTGGTGCTCTCGCCGTACCGGGACGCCAGCCAGCGCATTGTCGGCGTCCTGGGCATCATCGGACCGACCCGGCTGAACTACGCCAGGGTGATCCCGATGGTGGACTACACCGCCCGGCTGGTCAGCCGGATCCTGAAATGACCGGGCCGAACCCGGCCCGCGACTGATGACACGGAAAATCTGAATGCTCTCTCCCGCCGAACTGGAACGCTATGCCCGCCACATCGTCATGCAGGAGATTGGCGGCGCCGGGCAGCAAAAGCTGAAAAGTGCCCGCGTGCTGGTGATCGGGGCGGGCGGTCTGGGCGCGCCCGTGCTGCAGTATCTTGCGGCTGCCGGCGTCGGCACGCTGGGTGTGGTCGATGACGACACCGTCACGCTGTCCAATCTGCAGCGGCAGGTGATCCACGACACCGATCAGCTCGGCGAACCCAAGGTCGCCAGCGCGGCGGAGGCGATCGCGCGGCTCAATCCGAACGTGAAAGTGAATCCGTATCCGGTCCGCATCACCGGCCAGAATGCCATGGCGCTGGTCTCGGATTATGATCTTGTGGTCGATGGAACGGACAATTTCGACACGCGGTACTTGATGTCGGATGTCTGCTTTTTTGCCGGAAAACCACTGGTGACCGCCGCTGTCGGCCAGTTCGACGGCTCTATCACCACCCTGAAGCCGTACGAGAGCGATGCGGACGGCAATCCGAAACCCACCTACCGCTGCCTGTTCCCGCAAAAGCCGCGCGACGGCCTGTTGCCGACCTGCGCCCAGGCCGGCGTTCTGGGGGCGCTCACGGGCATCATCGGTGCCATGCAGGCCATGGAGGTGATCAAGGAACTGACCGGAACGGGTGAGGGACTGGTCGGCCGCATGATCCTGTTCGACGCGCGCGCCTTCCGGATGGAAACCATTCGTTACAGGCATTCGCCGAAGAACCCGCTGAATGGCGATCATCCGAAGACCTGGGCGGAGATGCTGGAAGAGGGCTAGAGGTCGGGACCTCACCCGCCCTGGGCCTGCCTGCACGGGCCGGGGCGCGGTCGCCGCCTCTGGACAATCGGCCACGCGCACCGCATATCTGCACCAATCGTTCCGAAAATCCCAATGGCGCCTGACAGGCGCCGCCCGCCGGGAGTTGCCTCATGGCCTTGAAAGTTGCGGTCCAGATGGACCATATCGCGTCCATCAACATTGCCGGAGACAGTGCCTTCGCGCTGATGCTGGAAGCGCAGGCGCGCGGCCACGAGCTCCATCACTACACGCCCGACCGGCTGGCCATGCGCGGCGACGACATCTTCTGTGCGCTCGAGCCGGTGGAGGTGCGCGACGAAAAGGGCACTCACTTCACTCTTGGCGATCCGCAGCGGACGAACATGCGCGAGATGGACGTTGTGCTGATGCGCCAGGATCCGCCCTTCGATCTGGCCTATATCGCCGCGACCCATCTGCTTCAGAAAATTCACCCGGACACGCTGGTGGTCAACAACCCGGTGGAAGTCCGCAACGCGCCGGAAAAACTGTTCGTCACCGAATTCGCCGACCTGATGCCGCCGACCCTGATCACCCGGGACAAGGCGGAGATCGACCTGTTCCGCAAGGAATTCGGGGACATCGTCATGAAGCCGCTGTTCGGCCATGGCGGCGCGGCCGTCTTCCGGATCACGCAGGACGATCTCAACTACGGCTCCCTGTATGATTTCTTCGCCGCCACCTTCCGAGAACCCTGGGTGATCCAGCAGTTCCTGCCCAACGTCAAACACGGCGACAAGCGCATCCTGCTGGTCGACGGCGCATTCGCCGGTGCCGTCAATCGCGTGCCGGCGGCAGGCGATCTCAGATCCAACATGGTGCGCGGCGGCGCCCCGACGGACAGCGACCTGACCGAACGCGAACGCGAGATCTGTGCCCGTCTTGGCCCGTCCTTGCGCGAAAAAGGCCTCATCCTGGTGGGCATCGACGTGATCGACGGCTACCTGACCGAAATCAACGTCACCGCCCCCACCGGCATCCGCGCCGTCCGCAACCTCGGCGGCCCGGATGTGGCGGCGCAGGTCTGGGATGTGCTGGAGGCAAAGGTGAAGGGTTGAGCGATTTCCATGGTTCGACCGGTTTGCCGCTGATTTTCGGCCCGGTCCGGTTTGGTTTGGTTCGCAGTCGCCCCGCACAAGCGCAGCGCAGATCCGGGGCCTGCTCGCACCTGAGCTTGTAGAAGCGAAACCCTTTCGCTCGCCCGGAGTCCGGTTGTGAGATGAAGGAACCATGCCGCTTGCGCCTCACTCCCCCTTGCGGGGGAGAGGGCCAACAAGCGGCCTTGCCGCTACTCCGCCTTTATTCGGCGGCCTCAGGCTTGATCACTCCGCGGCGGACCTGGTCTTCCTCGATGGATTCGAACAGGGCGCGGAAATTGCCCTCGCCGAAACCCTCGTCGCCCTTCCTCTGGATGAATTCGAAGAAGATCGGTCCGATCACGGTTCTGGAGAAGATCTGCAGCAGGATTTTCGTCATGCCGCCATCGATCACGCCTTCGCCGTCGATCAGGATGCCGTGGCGCTTCATGCGTTCGATCGGCTCACTGTGGCCTTTGACGCGTTCACCGGACATCTCGTAATAGGTGTCCGGCGGGCCCGGCATGAATTTCAGCTCGTTCGCGGCCAGCCGGTCGGTGCCGGCGTAGATGTCGTCCGTGCCGACGGCGATGTGCTGGATACCTTCGCCCTTGTATTTCCGCAAGTATTCCTCGATCTGGCTGGTGTCGTCCTTGGACTCGTTCAGCGGAATGCGGATCTTGCCGCAGGGGCTGGTGATGGCCCGGCTGACGAGGCCCGTGATGCGGCCGTCAATGTCGAAGAAATGAATCTGCTTGAAGCCGAACAGGTCGCGGTAGAAATCCCACCACTTGTCCATGTTGCCGCGAAAGACGTTGTGGGTCAGGTGGTCGAGATAATAGAAACCGACGCCTTCCGGCTTCGGATCGGCTTCGCCCAGCCAGTCGAAATCCGTCGAATAGGCCGAGCCCTTGCCGCCGTAGGTATCGACGAAATAGAGCAGCGAGCCGCCGATGCCGACGATCGCGGGAACGTCCAGGGTCTTGTCGGTGCCTTCATAGGGCGTGGCGCCCTTCGAGACCGCATGGTCGAAGGCCTGTTGCGCATCGACCACCCGCCAGGCCATGGCCGGTGCGCAGGGGCCATGCATGTCGACGAAGGTCATGCCGAAACTGCCGGGTTCGGCGTTCAGCACATAGGTGATGTCACCCTGCCGGTAGAGCGTGATGTTTTTGCTCTTGTGCTTCGCGACCGGCTGATAGCCCATCTTGCGGAACAGGATGTCCAGCTTTTCCGGTTCCGGATGGGAGAATTCGACAAATTCGAAGCCGTCGGTCCCGGCCGGGTTTTCAGGCGTAATCCGGGCAGGCGGTGCATCGTGTGGAAACGGTCCCATGGTCGGTCCTTCTCTGGAAGCTCGAGTGTTGCCCCAGAATGAAAGAAAAGCCGCGCAGAGTGTGTGCAAACCACGTGTTTGCCCGTAAGGTGACGCACAATATGTGCGTAAGAACGGGAGAAGGTGCATGAATATAGCATTGGATGGCTTTGATGTGAAACTGCTGGCGGCTTTGCAAAGCAATGCGGCCCTGACCAACGCCGAGCTCGGCGACGTGATCGGCCTGTCTGCCAGCCAGGTGTCGCGGCGGCGGGCAAAGCTGGAGGAAACCGGCGTCATCCGCGGCTACCGGGCCGCGCTCGATCCCGAAGCGCTGGGCCTGACGGTCACCGCCTTCGTCGGCGTCTCGCTGGGGGCGCATTCCAGGGAGAATGCGCGCAGGTTCCGAACCATGGTGAAGGCCATGCCGGAAGTGCAGGAAGCGCACACGCTGACCGGAGACCTCGACTACATGCTGAAGATCGTGGTGCCGGATCTGAAGGCGCTGAGCCGGATCGTCAATGACGAGCTGCTGCCCCAGGAGGCGGTCCAGCACGTGCGCTCCTCGATCGCCATGGACACGCTCAAGGACGACAATCTGCTGCCGCTCGGGTAAGCGTGCTTGTTGCCGGGTGCGGAAACCTGTCCTTCCGGCCCGCGCAAATGTATGGAAGTGTCGCACGGTCTTGTCAGTCTTGCGGCAAACGCCCATGTGAAGGGACAACCGCGACTTGACCTTATGACGGAGCCTATGATGTTTGACGCAAAATCCCTGCTGGATCAGTTTCTCGGTGGCCAGGGCGGCAGTCAGGGCGATGGCCAGCGCGACAGCCGCTCCGATGGGCGCGGACGTTCCGGGGACCTGTTGTCCCAGGGCAAGGATTTCCTGTCGTCACAGGGTGGCGGCCTGGCGCTGGGCGGCCTGGCCGGCCTGATGCTCGGCTCGAAGTCGGGCCGCAAGATCGGCAAGAAGGCGGTCACCTATGGCGGGCTCGCCCTTGTGGCCGGTCTTGCCTACAAGGCCTATCAGGGGCACAAGGCCAATCAGAGCAATGCGCCGCGCCCGCAATACCCGGCCGACGAGCCGGTCCCGCTGGACGCCCCGCGCGGCACTGCCTTCGACCCGCATGAACATCCCGGTGGCGAAAACCAGATGGCCGTCGCCCTGCTGACCGCGATGATCTCCGCCGCCAAGGCGGACGGGCATGTCGATCGCGACGAACAGGACCGGATCTTCGCCAAGATCGACGAAGCCGGTCTCGACAGCGAGGCCAAGGCCTTCCTGATGGACGAATTGCGGTCGCCGCTCGATCTCGACAAGGTCGTCGCCAGTGCCACCTGTCCGGAAACGGCCGCGGAAATCTACGCCGCCTCCCGCCTTGCCATCGACCCGGACCATCCGGCGGAAAAGGCCTATCTGCAGATGCTGGCAGCGCGCCTTGGCCTGGAGGACGGACTGGTCGACGAGATCGAGCTTGCCGTGCGCGAAGCGGAAATGGCGCAGTAAGCCTGTTCCCCCGGGAACCGGATGCCGGTCCCCGGGGGAAGGCGCGCGCAGGAGCCGTTACCTTTCGGTGTTGGCCTCGATCAGCTCCATCGCGCGCTGGTAGAGGCCGCTGCCGTCGAGGCCGTTTTCATCCATTTCGGCAATCCATTTGTCTTTTGTAGGGCTTGTCGCCTCCTTCCAGCGGGCGACTTCTTCAGGTGACAGATCGATGATCACCGCCCCTTTCGCGATGGCCGCGTCCCGCGGTCCCGCGTCATCCAGCTGCATCTGCCTGCCGGCAAAACCAGAGAGTTCCAGCCCGGAGTTGGTGTCGATCACCGCCTTCAGATCGTCGGGGAGCGCGTCATACGTTGCCCGGTTCATCGCCAGCACGAAGGTCGCGGTATAAAGGGCGTCTTCTCCGAAGTCCGTGTGGTAGTCGACGAGTTCATTGATCTTCAGGGCGCCGGTGACTTCCCACGGCACCACCGTGGCATCGATCACGCCCTTGGAAAGGGCTTCCGGAACCGCCGGGATCGGCATGCCGACCGGGGTCGCTCCAAGTTCGCTGAACATGCCGTTGGTCACCCGGGTCGGCGCGCGCAGCTTGACGCCGTTCAGATCGCCCAACTATTCGATCGGCTGCTTTGAGTGGATCAGGCCGGGTCCATGGACCCAAAGACCCAGAACCTTCATGTCCTTGAAGTCCTGATCCAGCATGGTCTCCTCGGCCAGCTGCCAGAAAGCACGCGACACGGCTTCGGCATCGGTCATGACAAAGGGCAGTTCGAAGACTTCGGTCCGGGGGAACCGTCCGGGCGTGTAGCCTGGCAGGGTCCAGACGATGTCGGCAACGCCGTCGATGGCCTGGTCGATCAGTTCCGGCGGCTTGCCGCCAAGCTGCATGGCCGGGTAGTGCTGAACCTCGATCCGCCCGCCGGATTCCTCCTTGAGGCGGGCCATCCACGGTTCGAGAACGTTCTTCGGCACGCTCGCCTGGGGCGGCAGCATCTGGTGGAGCCGCAATGTGACGTCAGCGGCCAGGGCAGGGGCTGATGTGCCCGCCAGGATAAGGCCGGTTGCCACGACCGCTCCGGCGGTGGCCGATATCAGGTTCCGGTAGTTCGACATGATGTCCTCCCTTGTCGTGTATGCGGTTCTGCTGTTTTCTCCGGCGCAGGTGGTGACCCCGTTCGCTCACGCCAGTCTGACGGGCAGGTTCAAAGGCCCCCGAAATCCGAAGCCGCTCCAGACCACGTCTTCCGGCCTGTCCAGTGTCATGCCGGGAAAGCGCTCGAACAGCATCGGCAGCATGATGTCTCCGACGGTGCGCCGTGAAACATGGGCGCCCGCGCAATGATGCGGGCCGCTGCCGAAGGCCTGATGCGGCGCTTTCGCGCGAAAAACATTGAACGCCTCACCGTCTTCAAAGAGATCTTCGTCGCGGTTGGCCGACGCCTGGATGGTCATCAGCGTCACGCCTTCGGGAATGTCGATGCCGTCGATAGCGAGATCCCGGGTGGCGCGCCGGGAAGACGCCTGGATCGGCGCGACCCATCGGACTCCCTCCTCGAAAGCATCCGCCCAGGCCTCCTGTCTTTTGACTTCCTCAAGCTGGTCGGGGTTGGTCAGCAGCCCGTAGATGATGGTTGCCAGGGCATCGCGCGGCTCGTTGATGCCGCCGCCGATGGCGATCTTGATATTCGCAAACATCTGGCCCTTCGAGATCGGATCCCGCGCGTTCAGCATCACCGACAGGGCGGAATTGTTGGGTTCGGTCAGATGCCGCGGAATGCACTGCTCGAACACGGCATCCATCTCTGCATTGGCCGCGTCGGAAAGACGGAACGGTTCCTCGGCGAAGCCGAAATTTCCGGCGCCGTCGATCAGCACCTGGGACCAGCGCTGCATGTCCGCATCGCTGACGTTGTCGAGGCCGAGGACATGCGCCAGGATCCGGGCCGCGACAGGCCCGCAAAGATCCGTGAAGAGGTCGACCGTTTCGCCGCGCGGCAGACGGTCGAGATACTCGGCGGTGATTTTCCGGTAGAGATCGGCCCAGTCCGTGTCGATGACCTTCGGGGAATAGGCCCGCTGCATTGCCATGCGTTCACGGCGGTGCTCGTCACCGTCCTTTCGCATCAGGGTGTGGGCGAGGAACGCCCTGCGCATGGGCGTCACCGGGTCGTCCGAGCTGAACAGCTCCGGATCGTCCTTCACCATGCGGGTGTGTTTCGCCCTGGTCAGAAAGATCCGGTTTGCCGCCGGCACCCGCACGATCGGCGTCTCAGCCCGCATCCTTCGATAGATCGGATAAGGGTCCCGTGTCAGTTGCTCGAGGGTCAGGCTCTCGTCGACCGGTGCTGTCGCCATTTGCCATCTCCTCCCAAATCCGGCACTGGCGGACAGTAGAACGACCCTCATTAAATCAGGCAATACGATTGACTTTATGAATAGCATCGAATTTTTTGATTTAACGCGTCCTGCGCGGCTCGGAACCATCGGGAAGGAAAGTCTGATGACAAGACCGGTTGATCCAATGGCGGTCGATTTTCGCGCCCTTCAGGTTTTGATCAGCGTTCACCGGCTGCGCTCGTTCACGCGGGCGGCCGAAGAAATGGGTGTCAACCAGTCGGCCGTCAGCTACACGATCAACAAGCTGCGGGACGTGTTTCAGGACCCGTTGTTTGTCCGTCAGGCCCGCCGCCTCGACGCCACGGCCCGCTGTGAGGACATCGTTCGTCAGGCCCGGCGCCTGACCTCGGAATTCCGGCAACTGGCCGCACCGCCCGGCTTCGATCCGAGGACGGCCAGGCAGAAATTCACCATCGCCTGCAATTTTTACGAACGCGTTCTGATCATTCCGGAAATCGTGCACACCCTGACCAGGGAGGCACCGAACCTCGAGCTGGAAATCATCGATGCGTCCGGCATCGGCCATGAACGCCTGATGCGCAACGAGGCGGACCTCCTGATCGGGCCCTTCGAACGGTCCGATCCGCATTTTTACAGGCGTGACCTTTACCGGGACCGCTATGTCTGCCTGCTGGATCCGGCGCATCCCAATGCCGGCGCGCCGCTCAGTCTCGAGGACTATCTCGGCCTTGACCACGTGCTCGTCACCTATGGCGGACAATGGCGTTCGCGCTATCTGATCGAGCTCGAGCGTATGGGCAAGGACCTGAGGGTGGCCCTTCGGGTGCCGAGCCCGGCCGGACTGGAGCGTCTGGTGGCGGGATCGACCCTGGTCGCCACCGTTCCTGAACGCTTGTCGAACGCCGTCAGCGAAGGGCTTCGGGTGATGGCCTGTCCGGTCAGGACGTTGGTTACGATCGGTCTTGTCTGGACCAGCCTCAATCACCGGTCTCCCATTCATGTGTGGGTGCGCGACATGGTCTACCGGCTGAACAGCCGAAACCGGAAGGAAGGCCAGATCCAGGTATGGGAACCTTGACGCCAGCCTCCCCGGAAAAAGGCCTCAGGCGGCCGGCGGCCCCACATAGCGTGACGACGGCCGGATCAATTTGCCGGTCCGCTGCTGTTCCAGCGCGTGGGCGCACCAGCCGGCTGTCCGCCCTGCGGCGAACAGCGGTGTGAACAGGCTCCGGTCGATGCCGATGGCATCCAGCAGCACCGCTGTATAGAACTCCACATTCGTCTCCAGCGGCCGGTCAGGCTTGGCTGTCCGCAGCGCGGCAAGGGCCGCCGATTCGATCCGCTCGGCCAGCTGTACCTTCGGGTTGTCCGCGCCAAGGGCCTTCAGACCGGCTTTGAGCACATCCGCGCGCGGATCCCGGGTGCGGTAGATCCGGTGGCCGAACCCCATCAGGCGCTCCTTCCGGGCCAGGGCGCCACCGATCCAGCCGGTTGCGTTGTCCGGGTGCCCGATGGCATCGATCATGTCCAGCACCGGACCCGGGGCCCCGCCATGGAGCGGCCCGCTCAAGGCGCCCATGGCCCCCAGAACCGCCTGTTTCAGGTCCGCCTGTGTGGAGGCGATCACCCGCGCCGTGAAGGTGGAGGCGTTCAGCCCGTGATCGAGAATGGTTACCAGATAGCGGTTTAGCGCCTCCACATGGCTTTGCGGCGGCCGCACTCCAGTCAGCATCCGCAGGAGATCGGTTGCCGTGTCCAGCGTGCTGTCCGGGGCGAGCGGAGGCAATCCGGCCGCACACCTGTGAGCGGCCGCCAGCAACACCGGCAGGGCGCCCGTGATGGTGGCCGCATCGTCGGGCCGGTTCGTCTCCGGCAGCGCGGCAAGTCCGAGCTGCATGCGCTCGAACACCGACAGTCCGGGCGGGGCCTGTTCCAGCAGCGGCACCACCTGAAAAGCGGCAATGCGGGCCTGGCCGAACCCTGCGGACAGACTGTCGCTGCCGGCGATTTCCAGATCCTGCCAGAGATGCCGGACCGCCCCTTCGAACGATATTGTCCCGGCAAGATCCTCCAGGCGCTTTCCCCGCAGGATCAGGACACCGTTCTGGCCGTCGACATGGCTGAGCCGTGTGGTTGCGGCGACGATGCCTTCCAGTCCGGCGGTCGGGTCCGGTGTCATGCGGGCGGGGTTCGGCGCTTCGGTCATGATCATCTCCTTGTTTGTTCGCGCCAGATAGGAAGAACTCATTGCATTGATCAATGTTGATAAATACAATCAATGAATGAGCAAGCCGATTTATCTTTCCGCCCGCGAGGCGGCCGCCGAACTCGGCGTTCAGCCGGCAACCCTTTACGCCTATGTCAGCCGGGGGCAGATCTCGTCGGTTGCGGGACACGGCAAGCAGCGCCGTTACGACGCGTCGGATGTGCGCCGTCTGAAGGGCCGCAAGGCGGCGGAGGATCAGACCGGCAAGCGGCCCCTGACGGGCGATCCGGTTCTGGAAACCGAACTGACGCTCATCTCCGAAGACGGGCCGGTCTACCGGGGCCGGCGCGCGCGCGATCTTGCCCAGAACTCCACGCTGGAATCCGTCGCGACCCTGCTTTGGGCGTCGGAACACGACCCCTTCTCGGAGGCAGCGCCCCTGCCGCCGCCGGCCCTGCCCGCGGGCCTGGCGGCCCTTGACCGGCTGATGATGGCGCTTGCCGCATGGCCGTTGCAGGACCGGGCCGCCTACACCCAGGCGCCGCAACTGCTGCAGTTGAAGGGCGCCGCGCTGCTGCGGTATTCGGTTGCGGCGCTGCTGGACGCGAAGCCGGTGGCCGTTCCGGTCCACACACAGATTGCCACTGCGTTCGGCGCGGGCACTGCGGCGAAAAACGTGATCCGGGCTGCCCTCGTCCTGTGCGCGGATCATGAGCTCAACACCAGCGCTTTCGCGGCCCGCTGCGCTGCCTCGACGCGGGCCCCTCTTCACGCGGCTCTGATTTCCGGACTTGGCGCCTTTGCCGGTCCGCGCCACGGCGCCGCGTCCGATCGGGCGACGGCCTGGCTCTCAGACATAACTCCGGAAACCGATATCGAGTCCGTTCTTGCAGACCGCCTCAGCCGCGGTGAAACCCTGCCCGGTTTCGGTCATGTCATTTATGGTGAAAAGGATCCGCGCGCCGAGTGCCTTCTGGACGTGCTTTACCGTGGTGAACCGGACCATCCGTTCGTGCGGCGCCTGCCCGGACTGATCGGTGTTGCCCGGGATCTTTTCGGCGTGGCGCCGAACATCGATCTGGTGCTGGCTGCGCTTCAGAAGACCTACGACCTGCCGAAGGACGCCGGCAAGATCATTTTCTGTGCCGCGCGCATGACCGGCTGGATCGCCCATGCGCTCGAGCAATATGCCGCCCCGGAGCAGATCCGCCCGAGGGCGGCCTATGTGGGCGAACGGCCGGAATAGTGCCGGCAAAGACTTGCCGGCACTGGCGCGTGACGGCGGAAAACGGCGCGCAACGCTTGAAAACCCGGCGATCAGGAGCTATTTCAAGTCAGCGCATGTGATGCGCGAACATGGAGATTGGATGTCAGAGCTTGTGTGATCCGGCTCTCTGAAGACCGGAGAGCCGTAAATACATGAACCGGTGCCCCGACAGGGCGCTCGAAGACGTGTGTTTAAATCAAGAGACATCCAATGCCACGTAAATACTCCGGTTTCTTTCCTTCGGCGGACAAGCCCAAGGGACCCGGCCAGCGGTCATCTCCACTGCAGATGCTCGGCTGGCAATCGTTTTTTGCTCAACAGATCAGCTCTGACGAACTCGCGGCCACGCCCCCGGTCCGGGTTGTTGAAGTGCACCGCAACGCGCTGCATGTGATCGGCGCCGACATCGACGAAGCCATTCCGCCGCGCCTGGATGCGACGGTGGGTGACTGGATTCTGCTGGATCGCGAGCACCCCGCCGCGAGCCGCGTTCTGGATCGCAAGTCCCTGCTCAAGCGGCGCGCGCCGGGAACGGACCGGAAAGTCCAGCTCATTGCCGCCAACATCGAAACGGCCTTTGTCGTCTCGTCCTGCAACCAGGACTTCAATATTGCCCGTCTGGAACGCTACATCGCGGCCGCCATGGAAGCGGAAATCAGTCCCGTGATCGTGCTGACGAAATCCGACCTGGTCGACGATGCCCGGAGCTATACCGATCAGGCGCGCGCGATCTCGGACCTGGTTCCGGTCGTCACGCTTGACGCCCGCGGCGAAGAGCCGGGAAAGGTCCTGGCCGAGTGGTGCAAAACCGGACAGACGGTCGCCTTTCTCGGCTCGTCCGGGGTCGGCAAGTCGACATTGACCAACGCTCTTGCAGGAACGCAGTCGATCGAAACACAAGGCATCCGGGAAGACGACGCCAAGGGACGCCACACGACCACGCGCCGCCAGCTGCATCGGGTTCCCGGCGGCTGTCTTGTTCTGGACACGCCCGGCATGCGCGAATTGCAGCTCACCGACGCGGCCTCCGGTATCGGGGATCTGTTTGCGGATTTGACCGAGCTGGCGGCCGCGTGCCGGTTCAGGGACTGTCAGCACGAAACGGAACCGGGCTGTGCCGTCCAGGAAGCGATCCGGGCCGGACATCTTGAGCCGTCCAGGCACCGGCGGTGGCGCAAGCTCAAGGCGGAGGAAGCGTTCAACTCCGCCAGCCTCTCCGAGCGGCGGTCCAGGGACAAGGCCTTCGGTAAAATGGTCCGCGGCATCATGAAACAGAAGAAGCAGACCAAAGGGATACCCGACTAGCGGATCGGACTGACACCCGTCTGCGGCCTGTCCCCCGCTCAAGTGTCAAGGTCATCAGATCCGCTTGACCCGAATCTCCGGCATGCACGCATCGTCCCGTGACCTGGCATGTCACGGGACGGTTGCGCCTTTGCCGGGCTGCCGGCGATCGCGCCGGCATTCGTGTCACTCAGGGCTTCGCCTTCATGAAGGATTCGAAATCGACGGTGTCGTTCATCCTGTCGAAACTGCCGAAGGCACCGCCATCCTTGATGTCCACCGCCGCTTCGGTAAAGGCCTTGTAGGCGACCCGGGCAAGGCCGGACCCGATGGAAACGCGGGTCACGCCCATGTCCCCCAGTTCCTTGCGGGTCAGATGGAAGTTCCTGCGGCCCGCAAGGATGTTCAGGGGCGCATTCACCGCATTCAGTATGGCGGCAATCTGGTCCTTGTCCTTCAGTTGCGGTGCGTAGACACAGTCGGCACCGGCCTCGACGAAGGCATTCAGACGCCGGATTGTTTCTTCCAGCTCATAAGGTGTCTGGACCGGCCCCTCGCTGCGCGCGGTCAGGACGAAATCCGGTGCCAGGGCGTTCTTCGCCTCGGCGGCCGCTCTGATCCGGTCCACTGCCAGGTCGTGGGCATAATAGGGATGCGCGGGGTCGGTGGTGTAATCCTCGATCGAACAGCCCGCGAGACCTGTCTCGATGGCCGCCCTGATCGTGTCGGCGACGTCCTCGGGAGCGTTGCCGAAACCGTTTTCCAGGTCGCCGTTCACCGGCAGGTTCGTGGCGCCGAGGATCTCGGCGGCGTGCGCAAGCGCCAGATCCCTGCTGATCAGACCTTCCGCGTCCCTGACACCGCGCGTCCAGGCATAACCCGCACTGGACGTTGCCAGGGCATCGAACCGCAACCCGTCCAGGATACGTGCGGTCCCGGTGTCGAACGGATTCGGCATCAGGAAGGCCCGTCCTGTTTCGTGAAGCGCTTTGAAGGCGGCACGGCGTTCGGCAACGGTCTGCATGGCCATCTCTCCTTATGGTGGCGAAATTGTATAATGCACCCTTAAAGATTAAAGACACAATGCGGTTCCATTATGTGCGACCTGCGGTCACCGCGCCAAGGTCCGGTCAGACCGGTTTTCAGGAACCGGTTGACCGGGAAAAAGCCCGCGCTTCACACCGTTTACCGGGTGACTTTCGCTGCAAAGCAGCCGCGCCGGGCAAAATGCAGATGGATATAGGCCACTTGCGGGTTGTCGAAGAAGGTCGAGATCTGGCGACCGGCATCGGTGCCTTCGACCACTTCGGCGTCGATCATGTCATCGCTCTTGTCGAAGGCCCGCACCGAAAGCAGGCGGCAGGTGATGGCCTCGGGCACGGCACCGGGTGCCGGACGGGTTTCAACGGCTCCTTCCTTCACGAAGATCGCGTGCCGGGAACGGTACGGCGTGTCGCCCGGCTGATGCTCGAAATTGAGCAGGAACACCCGCTCGCCCGCGGCGGCATCGGCCAGGGAAACACGGCAGGGGAAAGCGCCGTCGGAAATGTGAACCTGCACGTTGCGCGCCGCGAGATCCGGGTCCGAAAGACCGTTGAGGTGCGCGAATTCGGCGGCGGGCAGGGGATGGATCTGAAACATCGGTAGGTCTCCTGGAAGGGTGAGAGGCGACCTTAGGCGGCGGCAAACGCAGCAGCGACCCGATTTGCGAGGCCCGTCTGAACGGGTGACTTGACCGCGTCCGCTGCGCCGTGTCTGTTTTCACGAAACAGAACCTCGGAGGAAACATGCGCGATCTGGGTGCGTGGGATTATGTGATTGTCGGCGCGGGAACGGCGGGCTGCGTATTGGCCAACCGGCTGTCCGAGGATCCGGATGTCAGGGTTCTGCTGCTGGAGGCCGGCAAGAGCGACAACTATATCTGGATCCACATTCCCGTCGGATACCTGCATTGCATGGGCAATCCGCGCGTGGACTGGGGGTTCAAAACGGCGGCGGACCCGGGACTGAACGGGCGTTCGCTGGTCTACCCGCGCGGCAAGGTCCTGGGCGGATCCTCGTCGATCAATGGCATGATCTACATGCGCGGCCAGGCCCGCGACTACAATCACTGGCGCCAGCTTGGCCTGAGCGGCTGGAGCTGGGACGATGTCCTGCCCTATTTCCGCAAGTCCGAGGATCATTACGCCTGGGACAACGACGTGCACGCCCAGGGCGGCAACCTGAGGGTCGAGGAGCAGCGCATCTCCTGGGAGCTTCTCGACGCATTCCGCGATGCCTGTGAACAGAACGGCATCCCCAAGACCGCGGATTTCAACGGTGGCGACAATTTCGGCTCCGCCTATTTCCAGGTGACCCAGAAGTCCGGCTTGCGCTGGAACGGCACCAAGGCGTTTCTGCGGCCCGCGAGAAACAGGCCCAATCTTCAGGTTCTGACGGAAGCGCATGTCGACCGGATCCAGTTTGAAAACGGCGTGGCGAGTGGACTGGACATGAGCGTCGGCGGAGAACCCGCAAGCCTTGCGATCACGGGAGAACTGATCCTTGCCGCAGGCGCGATCGGCTCGCCCCAGCTTCTGGAATTGTCCGGCATCGGCAATCCGGACGTCCTGGGCAAGGCCGGGGTCGAGACGCGCCACGCCCTGCCCTCCGTCGGAGAGAACCTTCAGGACCATCTTCAGCTCAGACCGGTCTTCAAGGTCCGCAACGCGCTGACCATGAACGAGATGGCCAGATCCTGGGTCGGCAAGGCGAAAATCGGCCTGGAATATCTGCTCAAGAGGTCCGGGCCGATGGCCATGGCCCCGAGCCAGCTCGGCGTTTTCGCCAGAACCGACCCGTCCTTCGAGACCGCCAACGTGCAATATCACGTGCAGCCGTTGTCGTTGTCGAAGTTCGGTGAGCCGCTGCACCCGTTTCCCGCCATGACCGCGAGCGTCTGCAACCTGCGTCCGGAAAGCCGCGGCCATGTCCATATCACCTCGCCGGATCGTGGCGACCAGCCGGAAATCCTGCCGAAATACCTGTCCGCCGAGGCCGACCGGCGTGTTGCGGCCGACGCCATTCGCCTGACCCGCAGGATCATGGCGGCGCCCGCCATGCAACCGTATCAGCCGGAGGAATATCTGCCCGGTCCGGACTACACCGACGAAGACGACCTGGTGCGGGCGGCGGGCGATATCGGCACGACGATCTTTCATCCCGTCAGCACCTGCCGCATGGGCACGGACGAAGGCTCCGTCGTCGACGGCCGGTTGCGTCTGCGCGGTTTCGACAACATCCGCGTCGTCGATGCCTCCGTCATGCCGACGATCACCTCCGGCAACACCAATGCCCCGACCGTGATGATCGCCGAGAAGGGGGCCGACATGATCCGGCAGGACCGGCGGGCTTGAACAGGAAATGAAGGTCGCCGCAGCCCAAACCTTCGTCTCCGCAGACGTTGCCGAAAACGGCAGAACCATCCGCGAGAGCATCCGGCAGGCGGCGGAGCGGCAGGTTCGTCTCGTCCTGTTTTGCGAAGGCGCCCTGTCCGGCTACTCCAAGGTCCAGGTGGCCGCGCCGTCCGACTGGCTGAGATACGACTGGGCGCAGCTGGATCGCGAATTGGCCGAGATTGCCGCCACCTGCAAGACTTGCGGTATCCATGCCGTTGTCGGTTCCGCACATCCGGTTTCGGAACGAAAACACCCGACCAACAGCCTCGTTGTCATTTCGGATCAGGGCCTGATTACCGGCCGCTACGACAAGCGATTTCTGTCCAATTCCGAGGTCAACGACTGGTACATGCCGGGAACCGATCCACTCGTGGTGACGATCGACAGCTTCCGCTTCGGCTGTGCCATCTGCATTGAAGCCGCCTTTCCGGAACTGTTTGCCGAGTATGAACGGCTCGGTGCGGACGCAGTCCTCTTCGCGAGTTATGGGATTACGCAGCAATTCAAGACGGCACTTCAGGCACATGCATATTCGAACTGTTACTGGATCATTGCATCGCCGCCAGCGCAAAAGGCCCACAAATATCCGGCCTTCATATGCGGACCCGAGGGAGACCCGATCACCCAGGCGGTTCAGAAAAACGATGACGCTTTCGCCGTCGCGGAACTGGACAGGGAGGATCCGGCCTATGAAGTGGCGCTTGCCAGGGCCCGGCCCTGGCGCGCCAAAGCGCGAGAGGGAGGTATCTATCGTGACAAGCGAAAAAGGTCTTCCGACTATTGAGTCCTTTCGGAATGCGGAGATCGCGCCGAAGGATGCCAGGATTAGCGGCATGGGCAGATACCTGCTGGGCTTTTTGACGGCCTTGATCCTTTCGACGCTTGCGGGCTTGCCTGCGCATGCGGACCGGCCTCTTACCGTTTTTGCGGCCGCCAGCACGCGCGAGGTTCTGGAAAAGATTGGCACGGCGTTCATGGCGGAAACCGGAACACCGCTGGTGTTCTCCTTCGCCGGCACGGGCACGCTCGCCCGGCAGGTGGAAGCCGGTGCCCCGGCGGATGTCTTCGTGTCCGCGGACGCCGCCTGGATGGACTACGTCCGGCAGGCCGGGTCGGTCAGGGCCGAAACGGTCGTGGAGTTCGCCTCCAATGCCCTCGTCCTGATCGGACCGAAAGGCAGCGTGCCGCTGACGCCGGTGGCCGGGGATCTTGCAGAACGGCTTGACAGTCACCGCCTGGCGATGGCCGATCCGGATACCGTGCCGGCCGGCCGCTACGGCAAGGCCGCTCTTGAGGCTTCGGGCCTGTGGCAATCGGTGTCAGGCGCGCTCGCGCCGATGGAAAACGTCCGGGTCGCCCTGGCGTCGGTCGCCCGTGGCGACACGCCGCTCGGGCTGGTCTACCGGACGGATGCCCTGGTCGAACCGGATGTCGCCATCGTCCATGAGTTTCCACGGGACAGTCATCCGCCGATCCGCTATCTGGCGGCATTGACCGCCACCGGCCGGCATCCGGCCGCGCAGGCCTATCTGGAGTTTCTCTCAGGACCCGCCGCAAAGGAAATCTTGCGTTCCTTCGGCTTTGTGGCCGATAACGAAGCGACACCCGGGCAATCCATCACCGGCCCGGGACCGGAAACAGCAGACTGACCGCACGTGGATTTCTTCAATCTTCAGCCCGCTGAATGGCAGGCACTTGTCCTGACGCTCAAGGTTGCCGCCGCCGCCCTTCTGGTCGCGCTGCCGCTTGCCGTTCTGGTCGCCTTTCTGCTGGCCAGGACCCGTTTCGCGGGTCATGGCATCGTCAATGCGCTGGTGCATCTGCCGCTGGTTCTGCCGCCCGTTGTCACGGGATATGTCCTGTTGCTCGCCTTCGGCCGCAAGGGCTTTGCGGGCGCGTTCCTGGAAAACACCCTCGGCATCAGCTTCGCCTTCAACTGGACCGGTGCGGCGCTGGCCGCCGGTGTCATGGCCTTCCCGTTGATGGTCAGGCCGATCCGCATTTCCTTCGAGGCGGTGGATCCGAAACTGGAAGAGGCGGCCAGGTCGCTCGGGGCGCACCGCCTGATCGCGTTTGTGACGGTCACCCTGCCGCTTGCCCTGCCCGGCATTCTCGGCGGCGCCATCCTGGGTTTCGCCAAGGCGATGGGTGAATTCGGCGCCACCATCACCTTCGTGTCGAACATTCCCGGCGAGACCCGCACCCTGGCGCTGGCGCTCTATACGGCGACCCAGACCCCCAGTGGCGATCTGGCCGCCTTCCGGCTCACCCTGATCGCTGTGGTCGTGGCGTTTGCCGCCCTGATCGCGTCCGAGGTGCTGGCCCGCCGCTTGCGGGCGCGCGTTGGAGGTGGGCATGCTTGATGTCGACATCACGGGCCGGATCGGTCAACTGGACCTTGAAGCCTGTTTCCGCAGCAGCGGCGGTGTCACCTCGCTGTTCGGCCAGTCCGGCGCCGGCAAGACCACCTTGACCAACATGATCGCGGGGCTGATCAGGCCCCGCAGTGGACGGATTTCCGTCAACGGCACCACGCTGTTCGATGCGGACAGGGGCATCGACCTGCCGGTCCGGGCGCGCCATGTCGGTCATGTCTTTCAGGATGCCCGGCTGTTTCCGCATCTGAGCGTGAAGGCCAACCTGACCTACGCGCGCTGGGCCGGCCGGCGCCGGGGGACAAGAGACATGGGCGAGGTCACGGACCTGCTTGGCCTCGGCGGCCTGCTTGACCGGATGCCTCGGACCCTGTCGGGCGGCGAGAAACAACGCGTGGCCATCGGCCGCGCACTCCTGTCCGACCCAAGGCTGTTGATCATGGACGAGCCGCTGGCCAATCTCGACCAGGGCCGGCGCAACGACATTCTGCCCTACCTGGATCGCCTCTGCGGGGAAGCCGGCATTCCGATCCTCTATGTCAGCCACTCCATCGAGGAGGTCGCGCGCCTGTCCAACACGCTGGTGATCCTGTCGGAAGGCCGCACACCGGCCTTCGGTCCGGCGGCCGACATGCTGGCGCGCACCGATCTCGGCCGCGCGACCGGGCGCCACGAGGCCGGCGCGCTGCTTGAAGGGACCGTGGCCGGGTTCGATCCCGAATGGGGCCTGACCGACGTCGACATCGGCGGCGCGGTCCTGCAGATTCCGGACCGGGTGGCCGGCGTCGGCGAGGCCGTACGCCTGCGCATTCGGGCAAGGGACGTCGCCCTGGCCGTCAAGCCGCCCGAGGGCCTGTCGATCCGCAATGCGTTTGCCGCGACGATCAGCAGCATCTCCAGCGAGACCGGGCCCTATGCCGAAATCCTGTGTACGGTCAGCGGCCAGACCCTCCGCGCCCGGATCACGCGGGCTTCCGTAGCGGACCTGGGCCTTCACACGGGCAAGACCGTCACGGTGCTGATCAAGAGCGTTGCCATCGACCGGCGCCAACGGGTGCCGGCGCCGGTCTTTTCTCCGGCCGACTAGAACTCTTCCCGATCATGCTGAAACATCTGTCCGGCCCATCCGCGGCGGTTCACCGCCTGCAAGATGCCCCGGATCGCGCGTTGCCGGGCGAGCCGAACCGGGCAATCGCAACGTCACCATGACCGGAAAGTGTTCTTTTGATGCAGGCCATGCCTTTGACTTTGTTCCACCAGGGGATCAGCCGGGGTATACTGGGGCCATGTTGAGCAGACCCCAGCGCAGAACCTGGCGCAAGCTGAAGATCGGAATCGGTTCGGTGCTGGTCGCGGCGACACTTCTGATCCTGTGGCTGACGGGGCACGCGAGCCTGCGGATCACGCTCGCGGAGCTGGAGACCGGCGCCAAAGCCAATCTTGCGGTGCAGACGGCGGTGCTCGAACAGCTTCTCGACAAGTTTCGCCTGCTGTCACCGCTGCTTGCGCGGGAAAGCAACACCGTCAAATTGCTGTCCCGACAGGGCGCGGCACCGGATCCGGGCATCACCGCGATTGCCGCCGGCATGTCGGGTGCGGAGGAAGTCTGGCTGATGGATGCCGGCGGCAATGTTGTGGTCTCCAGCCGGGACGGCGTTTCCGCCGGGTCGATCGGCGGCGCGGAGAAAATCCGGCAGGCCTTCAATCAGGCCATGCAGGGGCAGCTCGGCCGTCAATTGATAATCGGAACCCCGGAGACCTCCTCGAACTACGTGTTCGCCTCGCCATTGCGCCGGGGTCACACGATTGTCGGGGTGCTGGCGGTCAGGGTCAGCCTGGACGATGTCGAGCAGGCCTGGGCGCTCAGCAAGGACACGATCTTCGCGCTGGATACCAGCGGCCGGGTGGTGGTCACCAACGTGCCCGAGTGGCGCGGCAAGCAGGTTGATGCGCTCGATACGGGGCGCAACATCGCCGGGATGTCCGCGACCGGGCGACTGAAGCTGCTGCTGCCGCCGGCGATCGCGCCGGATTACCACCTGCGTCTCGGCAAGAATGTCGCGGCGCTGGGCTGGCAGGTCCGCTCGCAGGTCGCCATCGAGGATGCGCGTCACAGATCCGGCTGGGCGCTTCTGGTGGCGCTGCTGGTCTGTGTGATCGCCGCGGGCGGGATTGCGACCCTGATCGCCCGTCGCGCCGAATTCGTCCGCCAGGAACGGCGGGCCAGGGCGGAGGCCCTGCGGCTGGAGCGCCGTGTGCAGAGCCGGACCGCGGATCTGCGCAAGGCGAATGTCCGCCTGGAGCAGGAAGTGCGCGAACGCGAGCAGGCCGAGGCCAGTCTGCGCCTGACCCAGGCCGAACTGGTACAGGCTGCCAAACTGGCAACGCTGGGAAGGATGTCGGCGGCGTTGAGCCACGAATACAGCCAGCCTCTCGCCGCCATCCGGTCGGATGCGGAAATCGCCGGCATGCTGATCGAACGGGGCCGCGCGCCCGAGGCCAAGGCGAATCTCGCCCGGATCGAGGGCATGGTGACCCGCATGGCCGAGATCGCGAAGACCCTGAAGGGGTTCACCCGCAAGTCGGGCACGGACATCAGGCCGGTGTCCCTGCGCCAGGTCATCGACGAAACGGCACTGCTGCTTCAACCGCAAATCAAGCGCAGCAATGTGCGGCTGGAGATCGACGTGCCCGGAGAGGACATCATCGTCAAGGGCGGGCGCATCCGTCTGGAGCAGGTGGTCATCAATCTCCTGTCCAACGCCCTCGACGCGGTCGGCGGTGTGCCGTCTCCGCAGGTCCGGCTGGCATTGCACCGGGAAGGGGACGTGGCCGTGCTGACGGTAAGCGACAACGGCCCGGGCATCCACGCCGAGGACATGCCGCAGATTTTCGATCCCTTTTTCACGACCAAGGATGTCGGCGCGGGGCTCGGCCTCGGTCTGTCCATTGCCTACAAGATCGTCCATGACTTTTCCGGGTCGCTGAAAGCGGCGAATCGGGATAGTGGCGGTGCGGAATTCGCCATGCGCCTGCCGGTCGCGGACCAGGGCGTTCTGGCGGCGGAATAACAAGAAAGAGGCTCATGGATCAGGCCACAGTCCTGCTGATCGACGATGAAGAGGACCTGCGCGGCTCCCTGAGCCAGGGGCTGGAGTTGTCCGGTCACGAAGTGTTCGCGACCGGGTCTCCGGCGGACGCGCTGGAGCGGATCAACCGGGGCTTCTACGGTGTCCTGGTGACCGACATCCGCATGCCCGGAACAGACGGTTTCCAGGTGATGCGAAAGGCTTTCGAGATCGATCCGGCCTTGCCCGTCGTGCTGATAACGGGCCACGGCGACGTGCCGCTGGCCGTTGAGGCTATGCGCGCCGGTGCCTATGATTTCATGGAAAAGCCGTTTTCGGTGGCGCGTCTTGCCTCCGTGGCCGAGCGCGCGCTGGACAAGCGGCGGCTTGTCCTGGAAAACCGCAAGCTGCGCGAGGAACTGGCGGACCGCACCGGTCTGGAAAGCCGGCTGGTCGGGCGGACCTCCGCCATGGACCTGCTCCGGCGCAATGTCACCGCGCTGGCATCGACCGACGCGGATGTTCTCATCCTGGGCGAGACCGGGTCGGGCAAGGAGGTGGTCGCGCGGGCTCTGCATGACGAGGGGCCGCGCCGCAGCAAGCCGTTTGTTGCGCTCAATTGCGGCGCGCTGCCCGCCGAGATCATCGAATCGGAACTGTTCGGCCACGAGAAAGGCGCCTTCACGGGCGCCAGCGGCCGGCGTATCGGCAAGCTGGAACATGCCCATGGCGGAACGGTTTTTCTCGACGAGATCGAATCCATGCCGCAGGAACTTCAGGTCAAGCTCCTCAGGGTGATCGAGTCCCGTACCATCGAGCGGCTCGGCTCCAACACGGCGATCGAACTCGATGTGCGCTTCATCGCGGCCACCAAGGAAGACCTTGAAACGGCGGGCAACGAGGGCCGCTTCCGTCTCGACCTGTTCTACCGGCTCAATGTGGTCAATGTCGTCATCCCGCCGCTGCGCGACCGGCTGCAGGACATTCCGCTTCTGTTCCAGCATCTCGCGGTGGAGGCCCGGGCGCGCTACCGGCGGGAAATCCCGGATATCAGCGAGGAATACCTGGCCGGTCTGATGACCCGGGACTGGCCCGGCAACGTGCGCGAATTGCGCAATGTCGCCGACCGGTTCGTGCTCGGGGTGGAGCAGGTCACCGAACCTGCCGGAGGCGCCGGCGCGACCCTGTTCGGGCAGGTCGCCGCCTATGAGCGGGCCCTGATCACCGCCGAACTCAAACGCAACGACGGCGCCATCAAGCCGACCTACGAAAATCTTGGCCTGTCCCGCAAGACGCTCTACGAGAAGATGCGGAAATACGGGCTCGGCAAGGACGACGCTCCGCCGGTTTGAGCGCGGGGCCGTAAGTTTCCTGCTGCCGGTTCCAGACTATTTTTTTGGCCCCATGTCACAAACCCGTCCGTCCATTCGTCAATCAGGTGTGACCCTGTCAATGACCCACAATGGAAAGACACCCATGACACACCCTGCCGCCATCAATCATCATGAAAACGTGCCGGAGATCGTGAAGCGCCTTGCCGCTGCGAGCATGGAGATCGGCAAGTCCGGTCTGGAACCGAAATTGCGTCACCTGATCGATCTGCGGGCGTCCCAGATCAACCAGTGCGCCTATTGCGTCAAGATGCACATCGGCGAGGCCCTGGCTGACGGCGAGAGCCAGGAGCGGCTGCAGCGCGTGATCGTCTGGCGCCACGTGGACGATTTCACGCCTGCGGAAAAGGCCGCGTTCGCCTGGACCGAGGCCTTGACGGAGCTGGACCCGCGCACCGACTACGAAAGCCTGCGCAGCGAGTTGCGGACGCATTATCAGGATGCTCAGATCAGCGCGATCACCTCGGCCGTTGCCATGATCAATCTCTGGAACCGCATTCAGGTCTCCAATCACTGACAGGCGTCCCGCACATGGATCGTTCGGACACGGATATTTTCGCCGCGCAGCGTCCGCGCCTGCTCGGTCTTGCCTACCGCATGCTCGGGTCCATGGCGGACGCGGAAGACGCCGTTCAGGACACTTTCGTGAAATGGCGCCAGGCGGACAGGGCACCGGTCGCCAATGCGGAAGGTTTCCTGACCGCCGTTTGCACCAACTGCTGCCTGGACCATCTGAAGGCCGCGCACCGGCAACGGGTCGATTATGTCGGCCCCTGGATCCCCGAGCCGCTGCAGATCGAGGCCGGGTCCGATCCGGAACGCGATCTGGCCCGGGCCCAGTCGCTGACCACGGCCTTTCTGCTGCTGCTCGAGCGGCTCAGTCCCAGGGAACGCGCGGCCTATCTGTTGCGCGAGGTCTTCGGCAAATCCTACCCGGAGGTGGCGGCCGTGCTGGGCGTGAGCGAGCAGGCATGCCGCCAGCTCGTGTCGCGGGCAGGCAGACACCTTCAGGATCCGGCCTCGAGATACGTTCCCGCACCCGATCACCAGGACCGTATGCTGGGCGCCTTCCTGGCGGCGCTCGAAAGCGGTTCGACGGACCGGCTGGCGGGGCTGCTGTCCGAAACGGTGCAATTCAGCTCCGATGGCGGCGGCAAGACGGCAGCTCTCAGACGCGTTCTGGAAGGACGCGCGGCCGTTGCCAAATATGTCGCCCGTATCATCGGCCGCCTGTGGTCAAGCGGCCGCCCGGAGCTGCTCGACATCAACGGGCTGCGCGGCGTTGCCGTCTTTGACGGATCGCGGGTCGTGACGGCGATGACACTGGGCTATGACACGGAGGCCCGGATCGACCGGATCTACAGCATCCGCAACCCGGACAAGCTGGTCAGGCTGACCCGCCCCTTGCGGCACGACCCGGAAAGCGGCGCCCTCTGGCAGTGAAAGCTGCCCGTACAGTATGTGTCGGAATCGACACATACTGTACGGGCCATGTGTCGGATTCCACCCATTTTTGGGATATGCTCCGGATTGATGAGGGCGCAAGCCCTCTGTCAAGCTGCGGCATCGGGCGGTTTTGAACGCCTCGGAGGCACTTGGCACGGGGATTGCGTCTGAGGAGCCGATCAGCCACCGCGCTGTCCGGCCGCAATGGCCGTCATTCTTCAATGTCTGGGAGGACATCCGATGAAAAAACTAGTAATTGCCGCTGCAGCCGCAGCGTCCTTCGCCTTTGCGCCGTCTGCGTTCGCAGATGATTGCGGTGACGGCGAAATCGTCATCAAGTTCAGCCATGTTGTTGCCGCGCAGGGCCACCCCAAAGGGGAAATGGCGTCCGCGCTTGCCGAACGCATCAACTCCGAAATGGACGGCAAGGCCTGCATGCAGGTGTTCCCGTCGTCGCAGCTCTTCGACGACAACAAGGTGATGGAAGCCCTGCTGCTCGGCGACGTCCAGCTTGCGGCCCCGTCCCTGTCCAAATTCGAATCCTACACGCTGAAATACCGTGTTTTCGATCTGCCGTTCCTGTTTTCCAGCATGGATGCCGTCACCACCTTCACCAAGGGTGACAAGGGTCAGGAACTTCTGGGCGCAATGTCCGACTACGGCTTTGTCGGTCTGGGCTATGTCTTCAACGGCCTGAAGCAGTTCTCCGCCAACAAGCCGCTGCTTGTGCCGAGCGACGCCAAGGGCCTCAAGTTCCGCGTACAGACTTCCGACGTTGCCGTGGCGATGATCGAAGCCATGGGCGCCAACGCGCAGAAGCTGGCCTTCAAGGAAGTCTACGGCGCGCTGCAGACCGGTGTTGTTGATGGTCAGGAAAACACCTGGTCGAACATCTACACCCAGAAGTTCTTCGAGGTTCAGGACGGCACCACCGAAACCAACCACCAGCTGCTGACCTACCTGGCAGTGACCTCCGACGAGTGGCTCAACAGCCTGGAGCCGGACGTCCGCGACCAGTTCCTGACGATCTTCAACGAAGTCACGGACGAGTACAACGCGCGCTCGACCTCGATCAACGAAGACAACAAGAAAAAGATCATGGAAAACGGCGGTGAAGTCCGCGTTCTGACGCCGGAACAGCGCAACGAATGGGTCGAGACCATGAAGCCGGTCTGGGATCAGTTCCGTGAAGACATCGGCCAGGATGTGATCGACGCCGCGGTTGCGTCCAACAAGGCCAGCTGATCTCCTGCCTGAAACAGGACTGTAACAAGACTGGAAGAAGGCCGCCCGGCCTTCTTCCTCATAACCACAAACAAGCTCGCCAATGAGCGCCCGAATTGGGGGATGGGAAAATGGGTTCGGAGTTTCTGGCCTTTTACTGGCCGCTCTTGTTAACCGCCGTGTTCTTTTGCCTGTATGTCATTCTCGATCAGATCGCGCCGAAATTCATTGCATCCCTCGATGAAAACATCGTTGCCGCGATCCTGGCGCTGATGACCCTTGTCACGTTTTCCCAGGTTGTGGCCCGCTACGGCTTCAATTCCGGCTGGGGTGCCGCGCTGGAATTCACCCGCGTGCTGTTTGCCTGGCTGATCCTGTTCGGCATGAGCTACGGCATCAAGATCGGCGCCCATCTGGGGGTCGACGCGGTGATCAACCTGCTGCCCAGACCCCTGTTCCGCCTCGCTGCCCTGCTCGGCGCGGCCCTCACCATGCTCTATGCCCTGCTCCTGATCGATGCCGCCTGGTTCGGCAGCCTCTTGTCGCTGGAAAACAAGGGGGCTACGGGCGGCGCCTATGAATACGTGCACAAGTTCTACCGGTTGCCGATCGGCATGGAAGATCTGAAATGGCCCGGTTTCGTCCAGGAATGGTTCGGGGTCCGGGAACGGGTGCCGCGCTGGATGCCCTATATCATCCTGCCCATCGGTCTGGCCCTTCTGGCCTATCGTGCCGCCCAGGCCTTCGTCCTGATCCTCACAGGCAAGAAAGACGCCATCATCGCCGCCCACGAGGCGGAGGAACTGGTGGCTGAAAACAAAGACATCTTGAAGGATTAAGGTCGATGGAAACCGCATTCCTGTTCATGTTCCTGTTCGGCTTTCTGTTCCTCGGTGTTCCGATTGCCGTGTCGCTTGGCCTGTCGGCCGTGCTCTACATCGTGCTGTTCAGTCACGATTCGATGAGTTCGGTGGCGGTGCAGCTCTTCAACGCGTCGCAGAACTTCACCCTGCTGGCGATCCCGTTCTTCATTCTCGCCTCCAGCTTCATGTCGACCGGTGGCGTCGCCCGGCGCATCATCCGCTTTTCCATCGACGCGGTCGGCTGGATCCGGGGCGGCCTGGCGATTGCCGGTGTCTTTGCCTGCATGCTGTTCGCGGCACTGTCCGGATCCTCGCCGGCAACCGTGGTTGCCATCGGCACCATCGCCATCGCCGGCATGCGTCAGGCGGGCTACACCAAGGAATTCGCCGCCGGCGTCATCGCCAATGCGGGCACGCTCGGCATCTTGATTCCGCCTTCCATCGTGATGGTGGTCTATGCGGCCGCGACCAACGTCTCCGTCGGGCGCATGTTCCTGGCCGGGGTCATTCCGGGGATCATCGCCGGTCTCATGCTGATGACTGCGATCTATGTCATGGCGCGCGTCAAGAACCTGCCGGCGCAACCCTGGGCCGGGTTCAAGGAGCTCTGGGCGGGACTGTCGGAAGCGGCTGTCGGCCTGTTCCTGATGGTGATCATTCTGGGCGGCATCTATGGCGGCATCTTCACACCGACCGAAGCCGCGGCGGTGGCTGCCGTCTATGCCGGGCTGATCGCCCTGTTCGTCTATCGCGACATGGGCCCGCTTGTGGGCATCGGCTGGATCAAGGAGGATGACGGCGAACTGGGTCTCACCGGTTTCAAGACGATCACCTATGCTGTCATCGCCATGTTCGTCTGGTCGGCCCTCGCCCACGTCTTCACGGACCGAGCCGGGTTTTTCGGCATTGACAGCGCGGCGGTGCTGCTGGCCGCCCTGATCGGCTATCCGATGCTGCGCCACGGTCTTTCGCCGGCGGCGCTGCCGGCCACCTATGCGGTCGGCGGCAGGATCTGGGGCCGCAATCTGGGCTACATCGGCTGGAAGTTTTTCCCGGCCCTGGTCCACAAGGACACCAAGAAGGTCCTGACGGATTCGTCGAAGACGACCATCATGCTGATGTTCATCATCGTCAACGCCCTGTTGTTCGCCCATACGCTGACCGCCGAACAGATCCCGCAGGTGATCACCGACTGGATGGTCGAGGCCGGGTTCAACTGGTTCACGTTCCTGATCGCGGTCAACATCCTGCTCCTGATCGGCGGCCAGTTCATGGAGCCCTCCGGCCTTCTGCTGATCGTGGCGCCCGTGGTGTTCCCGATCGGCATGGAGCTCGGTGTCGACCCGATCCATCTCGGCATCCTGATGGTGGTCAACATGGAGATCGGCATGATCACGCCGCCGATCGGGCTCAACCTGTTCGTGACGTCGGGGATCACCGGCATGAGCCTGGTTCAGGTGGTCAAGGCGGCAGCGCCGTTCGTGCTGGTCCTGCTTCTGTTCCTGGTGATGATCACCTATCTCCCGGCCCTGTCCACCTGGCTGCCCTACAGTCTGATGGGACCGGAAATCATCACGCGGTAGAAAAGCTCCCGACAGATGTCTTCGCGGCGGCCTTCGGGCCGCCGCTTTTGTTTGTCTGTCCGGACTTCATCAAATCAGCGGCCCGGATTCGAGACCGGCTTTCGAGACCGGCTTTCGCGCGTCCTCGGGCCGAGGTCGCGGACGTGGTTGCCGCAACAAAAAAGGCCGGCTCCCGAAGGCGCCGGCCGGCAGAATCTCTCGACAGAGAGCGGTCAGACGATGTTCCCAAGCTTCATGGCAACGCTCATGTCGCCCTCCACCTGCATCTTGCCGCCCATGAAGGCTGCCGTCGGATTCAGATCCCCGGACAGCAGGTCAGCCAGATCCTCGGCGGACATCTTGATCGTGCAGTCGGCGTCCTGGTCCTCGTTGGACACCTCGGAGCCTTGCAGATAGATGATGCCGGTCTCGCCGAGATCGAATTTCACGGAGTCTTCTATGCCTCCGTCGGCGACTTTCTTGCGCACAGCCTCAGTCAGTTGTTCCAAGGACATCGTCTTTCTCCCGTTTGAAGTGGGCGTCCGCCCGTCATGGCCCCGTTGAAGCATGCCGTTTACGTAATCGTCAAGTCTGAAATGCGGACACACGGGGTCAGGATCGATGCCTGGCGCACGGGCCTAGTGATTGTCTCTGGGCAAGCCTTTGGTATGCGCCACATCCTGGTACTTCACGGCCGGTTCCAGAACCATGCCCTTGTCGAACTGGCCGATCATGGCACGCTGGATTTCCTGCCAGGGTGTCTGGCTCTCGGCCATCGGGAAACCGCCGGCGGCTTCCAGGTCCGAACGGCGCTTCACAAGCTCCTCATCGGAAACAAGAATATTGGCTGTGCCCTTCCTGAGGTCGATACGGACCTGGTCCCCGGTCTTCAGCAGAGCCAGTCCCCCCATCGCGGCGGCTTCGGGAGAGGCATTCAGGATCGACGGCGACCCGGATGTGCCCGACTGCCGGCCGTCGCCAATGCAGGGCAGAGCCGTGATGCCGCGTTTGATGAGCGCCGCCGGCGGCTGCATGTTGACCACTTCCGCGCCGCCCGGATAGCCGATGGGGCCGGTGCCGCGGATGAACAGCATGCAATGCTCGTCGATATTGAGATCCGGATCGTCGATCCGGTGGTGGTAGTCCTCCGGCCCTTCGAACACGATCGCCCGGCCCTCGAAGGCCTCCGGATCGTTCGGATCGGACAGGTAACGGTTGCGGAACTCTTCCGAGATCACGCTGGTCTTCATGATGGCGCTGTCGAAGAGGTTGCCTCTCAGGTTCAGGAACCCGGCCTTCTCCTTCATCGGCTTGTCGTAGGGCTTGATCACGTCGGGCAGGTCCGTGGTGATGCCGGCGCAGTTGTCGCCCATCGACCTGCCATTGGCCGTGATCGCGTCCGGATGCGGCAGCCGTTTGTGGCGCATCAGTTCGGCGACGACGGCCGGCACGCCGCCGGCATGGAAATAGTCCTCGCCGAGATACTCGCCGGCGGGCTGCAGGTTGACCAGCAGCGGCACGTCCTGGCCGATCGCCTGCCAGTCGTCATTGTCGAGTTCGACGCCGAGATGGCGGGCGATGCCGTTCAGATGGATCGGTGCGTTGGTCGATCCGCCGATGGCCGAGTTGACGACGATGGCATTCTCGAAGGCTTCGCGGGTCATGATGTCGGAGGGCTTGATGTCCTCGCGGACCATGTCGACGATGCGCTTGCCGGTCTTGTAGGAGATGGCGCCGCGCTCCCGGTAAGGTGCCGGGATCGCCGCTGCGCCGGGAAGCTGCATGCCGAGCGCCTCGGCGAGGGAATTCATCGTGGTGGCCGTGCCCATGGTGTTGCAATAGCCGACGGACGGCGCCGAGGAGGCAACGAGATCCATGAAACCCTGGTAGTCGATCTCGCCGGCGGCGAGCATTTCGCGGGCTTTCCAGACAATGGTCCCCGATCCGGTGCGTTCACCCTTGTGCCATCCGTTCAGCATGGGACCGACGGAAAGTGCGATCGCCGGAATGTTGACCGTTGCCGCCGCCATCAGGCAGGCCGGCGTGGTCTTGTCGCAGCCGATTGTCAGGACGACGCCGTCGATCGGGTAGCCGTAGAGCAGCTCGACAAGGCCGAGATAGGCAAGGTTCCGGTCGAGGGTCGCGGTCGGCCGTTTGCCGGTTTCCTGGATCGGGTGCACCGGGAATTCGAACGCGATGCCTCCGGCCTCGCGGATCCCTTCACGCACGCGTTTGGCCAGTTCGAGATGGTGCCGGTTGCACGGCGACAGGTCCGAGCCGGTCTGGGCGATGCCGATGATCGGCTTGCCGGATTGCAGTTCCTCGCGGGTGATGCCGAAATTCAGATAGCGCTCGATGTAAAGCGCCGTCATTCCCGGGTTGTCCGGGTTGTTGAACCAGGCGGCGGACCGCAGTTCCGGTTTTTTGATATCGTTCATGGCGCCTCATCCCTCAACGCGTTCGATGGTGGCCTGATTTCATGAATCGCATTCCCGCGCCGAGACCACGACTGCAAATGTTGAAAATTCCAAAGCCACAGGACTGGTTTTTGTTTCTGATCAATTTCCGGAATTTGACAAAGAACAGGGGTCCAGCCGTGACCGGGTATCAGATGTCAAATTCGATCGACTGGTATTGCGAACCGATAAACACCAGCTCTCCTGCGCTGTAAAGGCAATGGCTTGTGAAATCGGTTCCGGGAGGGAAGGCAGCGCGGGTCAGGCCGTCCCTTTCAGGGTGTCGGCGACGGAGAACCGCGCGAACACCCACAGGATGGCCAGGCAGGCGAGGAACAGCACCGGGGCTGCCGCAAGCGGCAGCAGCGCGCAGGCACCGCCGATCCCCGCCGCTGCCCAAAGGCAGCGCAGCAACCGCCGGGCATGCACGGCCAGCAGGTTGCGGCGCATGGCAAGTGCCTTGAGGGCGGGAAAGGCGCCGATGTCGTCCGTATCGCTTACGGCCAGGGGAGGCGGCGTGTCGATGCCGGGGCTGTCGTCGCCGGACAAGCCGCCCCGCAGCTCCAGGCGCGTCCGGTCCCCGGAGAGGGTCAGGACCAACGGCGCGGAGGCAGCGGGAAACCTGGCGGCCGCTTCGTGCACGGTGTCGCCCGGCTGCGGGTCCTCCGGAAGCTCAAGTCCCAGCATCCCGGCAAGGGCTTCCCGGGTTTTCGGGCTGTCACCGCAGGCCAGCCACGGCACCAGTCCCTCCTGGCGAAGGGCTTGCCCGGTCACACCCGCGTCCTGCCGAAGGGTTCCTTCCAGACCGAGCACGCCGACGACCCGGCCGCCGACGGCCACGCGCAGCACGGTCTTGCCGTCCGCTTCCAGCGAGCGGGCGATTGCATCGGCGGTGAAACTGTCGATCCTGAGGGTCTTCAGCAGGTCCGGGGTGCCGATCACCACGGTCTGTCCGCCCAGGAGGGCGACGACCCCGAGACCGGGCGCGGGTTCGAACCGGTCCGGCAGCCTGAGGTCGACGTGCCACTGCGCGGCCAGCTGGCGCAGGGCATGGGCGACCGGGTGGGTGGATTGCGCCTCTGCGGAAGCGGCCACGGCAAGCAGTGTTTTCGGCTCGTTGTTGAATGCCATCACGTTGGTGACCATCAGGTCGGGGCCGGACATGACAGCGGCCTTGTCGATCAGGATGTCCCGGGCCCGTGCAATTCTGGTAAAGGCGCCGGGTGCCAGCTCCCGGGCACCGGACCCGAGCGCCGCCGTGTGAAAGACCTTGTCGGCGAAGGCGTTGATGCCGTCGATCAGGTTCGGCCAGGCCAGCAGCAGTGTCGCTGCCAGCGTGGCCGGTACGGCGGCGGGACTGGCGAATAACCACGACGCAGCCGCCGCCGAAAACGCCAGTGCAAGTGACCAGCCGGCCTCCGCGACGCCGCTGCGGTCGCCGCGGGGCGGCAGAATGGCGACGCCGAAGGCACGCAGCAGCATCAGGAACGCGGCTGCGACGGCCGGCGCGTTGGCGGCGCCCGCGCCGACGCCGTCCAGGCTGGCGAAGGGACCCGCGGCGTGATGCAGGACGAGCGTGGTGCCCAGCAGGGACGCGCCGGCGAGTGCGGTGACGATCGTCAGCGGCCGGCCTGTCACGGAATTGAGCGAGAACGACAGGGCGAGAAGAGAGAAGATCGAAGAAAACATGCCGTAGATCAGTGCGCTGTGCGCACCGAACAGGAACACCGCGCCGGCCGGCGGCCAGGACCCCGGCACCGCAACCAGATTCGCCAGCACCAGACATGCGGTGGCCAGGATCATGGAAAAATACCAGATTGCGGAATTCAGGGCTGTTTTCGGCATGGCCGGAGGGGCTCTCGTGACTATGTGGCTGTGGTTGCTGGTCAGGACGCCAGACCCTGTCGGCAGGGCGCCCGGAAACGACAGGCAAAAAATGCGGGACGGACCTTGCGCAGGCAATGCCACAGGGTCGGCGTGGCGGTCGGTCTTGCCTTGAAGCGCGCGGTGCCCTGCGAGAATTACCAGGCACTGGCCACAGATGGTTTCGACGGCAGATTGGCGCCGTCTCATGTATTGTTCAGAAAAAAACTGGAGGATGTCCGCTCGTTCCGGAGCCCGGCGCCGAAGTGCGAACTACCGGGACCGGATAAGCCGGATTTTATATTTGAGAGTCGGCTGGAAATGCGTTCCAATTTTCAAAAAATATTGCAGACAAGATCCGGAGGCCTGATTTTCAATCTGAAAATGCTTGGTCGACAGCGTAGGTGTGACGTGATCTGTTTGCGTCTGATTTCAGCGCAACCGCGGGCTCCCCGCCGGACGGCAAAAACTGCCGGGTCCGGAGAGGATTGTGGTTATCGGAAGGCGCATGCCGGGGAATCGGCGGGGGGAAAGAGTCAAGGGCGCGACTCGCCCCGATCTGAAAAAAGACTCCCTGTCAGAGACTTGCCGGCCCACGTGAAACGTTTCGGCGCGGGTTTTCAGACAGTCTCCAGGTTTGCGCGTGACAGCAGGTCCAGCGACGGCATGAGCGAGAGCAGTTCGCGCGTGTAGGCATGCTGCGGGGCCTCGAAGAGCCTGTCGCAATCTGCGACCTCGCACAGGTCTCCGTTGCGCATCACGCCGACGCGGTTGCACATCTGCCGGATGACGGCGAGGTCGTGACTGATGAACAGCATGGTCAGTCCGAGTTCTTCCTGAAGATCCTTCAGCAGGTTGAGGATCTGCGCCTGGATCGACACATCGAGCGCGGACGTTGGCTCGTCGCAGATGAGAAACCGGGGGCGGGTGGCCAGCGCGCGGGCAATCGAGATGCGCTGCCGCTGGCCGCCGGAGAATTCATGCGGAAACTTCTTGCCCGCCTGGGCACCGAGGCCGACGTGATCCAGAAGATCGTCGACGATTTGCCGGACTTCCGCGTTGCCGGAGGCCAGACGATGGAACCGGATCGGCTCTGCAATGATCTGCCGGACGCGCATGCGCGCGTTGAGGGAGGAAAAGGGATCCTGAAAGATCATCTGCATCTGGCGGCGCATCGCCAGGACTTCCTTGCGGTTCTTGAGCGAGGTCAGTTCGGTCGTGCCGAACTGGACCGAGCCTCCGCTGGGCTGGTAGAGGCCGGTAATCAGGCGGGCGATGGTCGATTTGCCGGACCCGCTTTCCCCGACGAGCCCGAAGGTCTCGCCTTCCTGAATGTCGAAGCTGACTTTCCTGACGGCCTGAAAGTATTTCCGCCGCGAAGGGAACACCGAGCCGCGGGTCTCGAAGCGCATGTCGAGATCGCGGACCTGGACAAGCGGACCGGTGACCTTTTCATAGTCGCGCACCTTCCCCAGCCAGTGTGTGGAGATGTCGATCTGTTTCTGCGGTGTGCCGGCTTTCTCGATGTAGTTCACCACCGGAAAGCGTTCGACCCGGACATCGTGACGCGGCACCGCGGAAATCAGGCTCTGCGTATAGGCATGGTTCGGGGTTCCCAGCACCTGTCTGGTCTCGCCGTATTCGACCAGTCTGCCCTGATACATCACGGCGACATGGTCGGTGATGTCCGCGATCACGCCCATGTCGTGGGTGATCACCATCATGGCGACGTTGCGCTCCTCGCAGAGCTTTTTCATCAGGTCCAGGATCTGTGCCTGGATGGAGACGTCCAGCGCGGTGGTCGGTTCGTCGGCAATCACCAGTTCCGGCTCCGCGCACAGGGCCAGGGCGATAACGACCCGTTGGCGCATGCCACCGGAAAACTGATGCGGATACTGCTTGACGCGTTCGCCCGGGTCGGGAATGCCGACGGCGTCGATCAGCTCCACGGCGCGCTTGCGGGCTGCGCGGGAGGACAGCGGCAGGTGGGTCCGGATGGTCTCCACAAGCTGACTCTCGACGGTCTGCAGCGGATCGAGCGACGTCAGCGGATCCTGGAAGATCATGCCGATCTTGCGGCCCCGCAAGCGGCGCTTCTCACTGTAGGGCAACTGGTCGATGCGGGCCCCGTGCAGGTAGATCTCGCCCCGGGCGATGTGTCCGGGTTCCTGAAGAAGACCGATCACGGCATTGCCGACCGTTGATTTGCCGGCGCCCGATTCACCGACGACACCCAGCACCTTGCCGGCCTCCACACTCAGCGTCACGTCGTCGACCGCGACAAAGACGGATTTCCGGCTCGGGAACTCGACCGTCAGATCCTTGATGTCAAGAACACTCATGAACGTCTCACCGCAGTTTCGGATTGAGGGCGTCGCGCAGCCAGTCGCCCAGAAGATTGACGTTCAGAACCAGCAAGGCCAGCGCCAGCCCCGGGAAAATCGCGATCCACCATTCGCCCGAATAAAGAAAGTCGTTGCCGATCGCGATCAGGGTGCCGAGAGACGGCTGCGTCGGCGGCATGCCCACGCCGAGAAAAGACAGCGTGGCTTCGGTCACGATGGCGAGCGCCAGGTTGATGGTGGCGATCACCAGCACCGGACCCATCACGTTCGGCAGGATGTGGCGGGCCATGATGATGGCCGGCGGAATGCCGATCACACGGGCGGCCTGCACATATTCCTTGTTTTTCTCCACCATGGTCGAACCGCGCACGGTGCGGGCATATTGCACCCAGAAGGACAGCGCCAGCGACACGATCAGGATGTAGAAGGCGAACACCTCCCGGTCGAGATTGCCGACGATGCCGTTCGCGATGCCGTCGATCAGAAGCGCGATCAGGATTGCCGGAAAGGTCAGCTGGACATCGGCGATCCGCATGATGATCGCATCGACGCGGCCGCCCGCATATCCCGCGATCAGTCCCAGCGTAATGCCGATCACCGCCGCTGCGATGACGGAACAGAAGCCGACGATCAGGGAGATTCGCATGCCGTAAAAAATGCCGGACAGGAGATCGCGGCCCTGATCATCCGTGCCGAGCGGAAAGCGCGGGTCGGAATAGTCCATCCAGACCGGCGGCACACGGGCATCCATGATGGAGATCGACGCCAGATCGAAGGGATCATGCGGCGCGATCCAGGGCGCCAGGGCTGCGAGCGCGAACAGGATCAGCGTGCCGATGGCTGCCACGACCGTGATCCGGGATTTCAGGAAGGCGTGAAACAGGTCACTGTCGAGGGCACGCGCCATGCGGCCCTGGGGAGCGACGGTTTCCGAACGGTCCTGGACGGCTGCCTTGGCTTCTTCGTTGGAGACGGTGGGCATGGGGGCTGTCTCCCTTATGGCCGGCCGACCCGCAGACGCGGATCGATGAAGAAATAGAGAATGTCGACGATGAAGTTGATCATCACGAACAGGAAGGCGGTCAGCAGCAGATAGGCCGACATGATCGGAATATCCACGTTCTGGACCGCCTGCAGGAACATCAGGCCCATGCCCGGCCACTGGAACACCGTTTCGGTGATGGTGGCGAAGGCGATGATCGCGCCGAGTTGAAGGCCGGTTATGGTGATCACGGGCACCATTGTATTCTTGAGCGCATGGCGGAAATTGACCAGCCGGTCCGGCAGGCCTCGGGCGCGGGCGAACTTGATGTAGTCGGTGCGGATCACTTCCAGCATCTCGGCGCGGATCAGGCGCATGATCAGGGTCATCTGGTACAGACCGAGTGTGATTGACGGCAGGATCAGCGCTTTCAGGCCGGACACGGTCAGGAAACCGGTGGTCCACCAGGATCCTATCTGCACGGTCTCGCCCCGCCCGAAGCTCGGCAGCCATTGCAGCGTGACCGAAAACAGGAAAATCAGCAGGATGCCGATAAAGAAGGTCGGCAGCGATATGCCGATCAGCGACACGGAAAGAAACAGTTTCGAAAGGGCCGACTCGCGGTTGAGGCCGGCGAAGATTCCCATCGGCACACCAACGGCCAGCGCGAATATCGCCGACGCGAAACTCAGCTCGAGTGTCGCTGGAATGCGTTTGGCGAAGAGGTCGGAAACAGGCTGGTGAAACTGGTAGGACGTGCCGAAGTCGAAGCGCACGGCCTTGCTGAGGAAGTGATAGAACTGCACGGCGATCGGATCGTTCAGCCCCAGCCGCTCACGCAGGGCCTCGCGTTCCTCGATGGAGGTCTCGACACCAACCATCTGATTGATCGGATCTCCGACGAAGCGGAACATTGTGAAGGCGAGCAGGCTGACCACCAGCATGACAATCATCGCCTGCAGCAAGCGGCGCGTTGCAAATCCAATCATTTAAGCTCTTCAATGTTCGAATGTGTGTCTGACATCCACATGGTCCCCCGGCGAGGCCGGGGGACCATGCAGCAGGATCAGTTCTTGGTCACGAAACGGAACTTGAACTGGTTGTCAGCACGCTGGACCAGGTCGATGTTGTCAGCGACGCCCCATGCCAGCCCCTGCTGGTGCAGCGGGATGTAATAGACGTTGTCGTGACTGATCTTGTAGGTCTCGGCAATCAGCGTGTTCCGCTTTTCCGGATCGATTTCCACGAGGATCTCGTCCGAGAGCCGGTCGATTGTCTCGTCGCAGAAGCCGCCGATATTGAAAGGCGAGCCCTTGCCGGCTTCGTCGCGGCAGTTCATCAGGTTGTCGAGAATGCTCCAGCTGTCGAGCGAACCGGGAGTCCAGCCGAGCAGATAGAAGGATGTGTCGAACCCGCCGGAAGCCAGGATCTTGGCGAAGTATTTTGCCTTTGGCTGGGCGTTGAGATCCACCGTCACGCCAATCTTTGCCAGCATGGAGGCAACGGCCTGGCAGATGGCCTCATCGTTGACATAGCGGTCGTTGGGGCAATCCATGCCGGTGGAAAAGCCGTCCGGATACCCGGCCTCCGCCAGAAGCGCCTTGGCTGCCTCCGGATCGTAGGGGTAGCGCTCGAAGTCGCCGGCCTTGTCGAACAGGAACGGCGAGATCATGATGGCGGACGGCGTTGCCAGGTCACGCATCACTTTCCGTTTGATGCCTTCGATGTCGATCGCCTGGTAGAAGGCCTTGCGGACCCTGGCGTCCTTGAACGGGTTCTTGCCCTTCACATCCGAATAGAGCAGTTCGTCACGGGTCTGGTCCATGCCAAGGAAGATCGTGCGCAGCTCGGGTCCGGTCAGGGCCACGGTGCCGGCATTGTCGTTGACGCGTTTGATGTCCTGAACCGGGATCGGATAGACCATATCCAGTTCGCCTGACAAGAGCGCGGCGACGCGGGTGGCGTCCGACCCGATCGGCGTGAACTCGACCGTGTCGAGATTGTGGGTCGCCGTGTCCCACCAGGTGTCGTTCTTCTCGTAGACGGTCTTCACACCGGCTTCATGACTTGCGACTTTGAACGGACCGGTGCCGTTGGCATGCAGCGCGGCATGGTTCGGCGTGGTGTCCGAGGCGGAGGTGACTTGTACCGCGTCGTTTTCGGTCGTCCACTCCTTGTCCATGATGTAGAACGTGTCCCACTCGTAGTGCAGGATCGGGTTCGGGCCCTCGAGAACGAAATCGACGGTGTAGTCATCGACGATCTCCACCTTGGCGCCCGCCGGCACGCGGGTGCTCAGATCGGACCCTTCGGAGCGCACGCGCTCGGCCGAGAACGCCACGTCCTCGGCGGTAAAGTCGCTGCCATTGTGGAATTTCACGCCCTTGCGCAAATGGAAACGCCAGCGATTCGGATCGACGACCTCCCAGCGCTCCGCCAGGCCCGGTTCGATGGCGAGATCGGCGCCGCGCCGGACCAGACCTTCATAGGTATTGCCGAGCGAGGACAGGGTGAAAGTCTCGTTGAGACTGTAGGGATCCAGCGCGTTCAGCGTGCCCTGGAAGGCGAATTTGAGTGTCTCTGCCTGCACAGCCGACACTGTTCCCGTCGCCACAAGTGCGGCGGCTACCAAAATTCTTGTGTTTTTCATCGTCCCCTCGTATTCCGGTTTCCGGAAGCAACCCATGGTTCTGCAGACCCTGTCCGGGGCCATGACGCCATGATGTCGAATTGAACTATGACACCGTAACCGTTTGGGTTCAAACCCGTTCAACCGGCAATTCGCGACATTCCCTTGAGCAGCCTGTCCAGAAATGCGGCACACCGGTCCAACTGGTCGAGGGCGATGAATTCGTCCGGCTGGTGGGCCTGGTCGATGGATCCCGGACCGCAGACGACGGTCGACAGGCCGTGCGACTGAAAAAGGCCGCCTTCCGTGGCATAGACAACGACATGGCGCCCGTTGTCGCCGGTCAGGCGCCGCGCGATCGGTTCGGCCAGGCCCTCGGCTTCCTCCTCCAGCCCCGGGACGTTCGCCAGTTCGCTGATGTCTATCCTGCAATTCTCGGAGACGGCCTTGAGGCCAGGCAGGACATTGTCCTCGATGAACGCCCGATATGCGGCGACCCAGTCCGAGGCGCTGTCTCCGGGCAACTGGCGAATGTCGGTGACGAATTCGCAGTGCTGCGCGGTGATGTTGTGGGCCTGTCCTCCGGAAATGGTTCCGCAATGCAGCGTGGTGTAAGGCGGCTCGAAGGGACAGTCCGGATCGGCCTTTGCCCTGTTCTCGGCGGTCCTGGCATCCAGCCAGCCGATCAGCTTCGCCGCGACTGAGATCGCCGAGACACCCCGGTGCAGCTGGCTGGAATGAACCGGATGGCCGGTGATGCTGGTCCTGAGAACGACGATGCCCTTGTGTCCGGTGACCACTTTCATGAGCGTCGGCTCGCCCACGATCACGGTCGCGGGCCGCGGCCCCTGCTTCAGCATTTCAGGGATGAGGCGCCGGGCGCCGTCACAACCGGTTTCCTCGTCATAGGAGAGCGCGATATGGACCGGCACCTGGAGGTCGGCGCCGAGAAAATCCGGCACCTTGGCCAGAACCGTTGCGGCAAATCCTTTCATGTCTGCGGCCCCCCGGCCGTAGAGCCGGCCGTTGTCCGCCCACGCGGTGAACGGATCGTGCGACCAGTTCTGGCCGGCCACCGGCACGACATCGGTATGCGCCGACAGGACGGTGCCGCCGTCCGCATCGGGACCGATCCGCGCATGCAGGGCGGCTTTCTGGCCCGTCGGATCCGGCACCCGCCGCGACGGCACACCCCAACCGGCGAGATAGTCTTCGACAAAGGCGATCAGAGCGAGGTTGCTTTGGTCGGACACGGTGTTGAAGGAGATCAGTTTCTCCAGCATTTCACGGGGGGTATAGGTGCGGCTCACAGGTCCTCCGGCGGTTTCACGTTGGATTTGCCCCCGGGCGGCGCGGCGCCTCCCGGAGGGGATCGGTTCAAGGTGTCAGGGAAGTGGCGGATCCGGCAGCGTTCGATGCTGCGGGAAGAACGAGCCCGTCCAGGCTGTGGACCGCGAGTATCCGCAAGGGCCTTTCCTTGCCGCGAACCTTGATCTCGGCGGCCTTTGCGTCGTCGATCACCGCCTGTGCGGCGTCAACCACATCGCTGGAAACCACCAGAAAACTGTCATGGGACTTGTTCTCCGTTTCAAGCCGGCTGGCGGTATTGACCACATCGCCGAGCGCGGTCAGGCCGCCGCGGCTGCCTTCCGTGCCCGCGGCGCCGATCCGCCCGAGAATGGCCGGGCCGAGATGCAGTCCGATACCCAGCCGGATCGGATCCTTGAACTGCGGTCCTTTTTCCGCGTCGAGTGCCTTCATGACGGCCTCGATACGGCGGCAGGCAGCCAGGGCCTGCCGCGCGCCGGTCGTCACGTTGCTGTCCATGCCGAAGATGGCCATGATGCCGTCGCCGATAAACTTGTCGACATAGCCACCTTCGGCGCGGATGGCGTTCGAAGCCTGGTCCAGATAGCTGTTCAGAAGATGGACAACGTCATAGGCAAGCTGGGACTCGGTGATGCCGGTGAAATTGCGCAGGTCCACGAACATCACCACCACATCCTGCTCGACACCCCAGTAATAGGCGTCTTTCAGGTGCTCGCCGGCGGCGCTGCTGGCCTTGACCGGCACCAGCGGCTGTACGGTGAGGCTGTGTTCCGGCCGAAGCTGGCAGGCCAGGCGCACATCGTTGCCGGCACCGATGCGGGCCAGCACAGCGGCCTCGGCCGCGCCGGGGGCAGCAAGCGATCCGCCATCTTTGAGCACCTTGACCCTGCAGGTGGAACAACGGGCCCGCCCGCCGCACACGGAAGCGACGGGCACCTCGTTCATGCGGCTGATTTCCAGAAGCGTGGGGCCCGGCTGGGCCTTGACGGCAAGTCCGCCCGGGTAGGTAATGGTCAGGCTCCGGGCGCGCAGGCCGAGCAGATACCGGATCAGGATCGCCAGCAGAGTGACCGCGATCAGGCCAAATACGACAGCGCGGGCCTGAAGCACCACGTCACCGGACCAGAGCATCTGTTCCGGCGTGATCCTGACGGCGATGTCCCGGGTCAGGGCGAGCCGCCGGGCGGCTTCGATCCAGCCCCAGAGCGCGAGCACGGGAACCGCCAGAGCGAAGGCCGCCGCCGCCGTTTTCAGGCGGTGATAGAGCGGATAGAGCCGCAGCCAGAAATGCAGGCCGATCATGGCGTGGATCCAGACCACCAGCAAAAGCACGGACTGGTTGACGCCCAGGTTCGGCCAGAGAATCGTCAGCATCTGCTCGTAGGTGGGCGAGAAGCCGAACTCCTTCGCCAGACCCATTGTGGCGGTCACATGCGGGATCAGCAGCCACGGAATATAAAGCCCGAGCGCCAGCTGGCCGAATTCCCAGCGGGACATCCTGAGGGTCCGCCGCCGGCCCGTGCGCCACAGGGCCAGCCCCGCATGTGTGAGCGCCGCGGTGATGAGAATGACTTCTCCCGGCAGGCTGCGCCATATGGCGTAGTGCCAGATCGAGGCGCGATCCATCGCTTCGAAGGAAATTACGCCAAGCGCATGGTTGGAAAAATGGCTGAGACAGAAGACAAACAGCGTCAGACCGCTCACCAGGCGCAGGCGCTGGCGCCAGTTGCCCTGTCCGATCGTGCCTTTGCGCACCTTGTTTCTTCCGGCTTCGCCTGACGTTGGTCCGCCAGACCCGGTCTTGTCAGACACGGTTTTCCCCGGCACGTTTTCAGCCATGTGTTCACCAACCTCCGGTGCGGCCGCCGGCCAGTTGGCCGTCCGGGACATCCTGCACCACTTCAAACGCGGCATGTCGCGGAGGTCAAGCCGCTTCAGCGCCCGGTTTTCCCCAAATCCGTTTTTTGCCGCAAACGGCCTTGAAACCGGAGCGCGGATCGGCACAGTCCCGCTTGGCACCAAACAGATGGAGGACCCCCATGAAAGTCTACGGGATACGAAATTGCGACACGGTCAAAAAAGCCCGGAAATTCCTCGAGGAAGCCGGCATTCCCTATGAGTTTCACGATTACAAGAAAGATGGCGTCGACGGCGACAGGCTTGCCGCGATTGTCGATGAGTTTGGCTGGGATGCGGTCCTGAACAAGCGCGGCACCACCTGGCGGCGCCTCGACGAAGCCACGCAGGACGGCGTCACGGATGCCAGCAGCGCGCTCGACGTGATGATCGACAATCCCTCCGTCATCAGGCGCCCCATCGTCGAGGGCGCCGTCAAGAACTTCATCGGCTTCGACCCGGTCGCCTGGGAAATGGCGCTGGAACTGGGCGAACTGAAATAGCCGGTTACCAGGTTCGCCGCGGACCGGTGTCGATGTGGTAATGGCCGGAGGAATAGTGCTTGTAGCCGCCGACGGCCTTTTGGGACTTCAGGTAGGCGAGAACGGAGGACGGGTTGCCGCGCACGGAAAAATCCACTGCCTGGCAGTTGAGGTGGTAGGAATCCTTGGCACCGCCCTTCCACCAGTTCTCCAGCCACCATCGCTTGGTCGAGTGCACGGTCACCTTGCCGTATCGCTTGGCAACCCGGTTGAGCACCTTCTTCAGTTTGCGCGGCACACACCAGGCCGTGTCGTCGTAATCGATCGAATTATGCGATGCGGTCACCCAGCCCATGCCGGTGACGCCGGCCACCGTGCCGCAGCCGGCAAGTGCGGCGGTCAGTCCGAGAAACAGGATCCAGGCGATGAGACGCTGACGCATGACGGGCAAGCCTTGGTGGTAACGGAGTGCGGTGGTGTCCCCCCGGTCCAAGGCTCCGGCAATTTGATTAAAATTGTAATGAAAAACGTGGTTAACGTGGCTTAGAAACAAATGTTTCAGAAGTGAGTTATTTCTGTTACAAATGATGCAGGCCAGTGCGGATCGCAAGCGCCACCAATCGGGTTGTCATCGTCATGTCTCACGTTTTTCCGCGCCACACCAAAGCATCGCTTCCTGCCGCCGTTTCGGGTGATGGATGTTATATTATTGATAAGTCGGGGAAAAAATACTTCGATGGATCTGGCGGGGCAGCGGTCTCCTGCCTGGGCCACTCCGACCCGGACGTGATCCGGGCCATCAAGGACCAGGTCGACAGGATCGCCTTCGCCCATACCGGCTTTTTCACGTCCGATCCGGCGGAGGAACTGGCTGATCTGTTGATCGGGCAGGCGCCCGGAGCGCTCGACCGGGTTTATTTCGTGTCCGGCGGTTCGGAAGCGATGGAAGCCGCCCTGAAACTGGCGCGTCAGTATTTCCTTGAAAAGGGGGAGGCTTCCCGGCATCGGGTCATCGCCCGGCGGCAGAGCTATCACGGCAACACGCTTGGCGCGCTTGCGGCCGGCGGCAACCAGTGGCGGCGCGAGCCGTTCTCGCCGCTGATGATCGAAACCTCCCATATAGCGCCCTGCTACGAATATCGCGGCCGCCGTGCGGACGAGTCGGCCTTTGACTACGGCCAGCGGGTCGCGAACGAACTGGAAACGGAAATCGAGCGTCTCGGCCCGGAAAACGTCATGGCGTTCATCGCGGAGCCCGTCGTCGGAGCGACATCGGGTGCGGTTCCTCCCGTCGAAGGGTATTTCAAGCGGATCAGGCAGATCTGCGACCAGTACGGTGTGCTGTTGATTCTGGACGAGGTGATGTGCGGCATGGGGCGCACGGGCACCCTGTTTGCCTGCGATCAGGACGGTGTCGCTCCGGATATCCTGTGCATCGCCAAGGGCCTGGGTGCCGGTTATCAGCCGATCGGGGCCATGTTGTGCACCTCCGGCATCTATCAGGCCATCGAGTCCGGCTCCGGCTTTTTCCAGCATGGCCACACCTATATCGGTCACCCGACCGCCTGCGCGGCGGCGCTCGCCGTGTTCAAGAAACTGACAGGTGGGGTCGTGGATCGGGTTGCCCCCATGGGCGCCGCGCTGCAGGCCGCGCTCACCGATGCCTTCGGCCAGCATCCCCATGTCGGAGATATCCGCGGTCGCGGGCTGTTCCGGGGCATCGAGATCGTCGAGGACCGGGAAAGCCGGGCGCCTTTCGACCCGGCCCGGGGCATCGGCAAGGCGCTCAAGAAGGCCGCTTTCGAGGCCGGCCTGATCTGCTATCCGATGTCCGGGACCATCGATGGCGTGAGCGGCGACCACGTTCTGCTGGCACCGCCCTTCATTCTGGAGGACGCCCATATCGGCGAAATCACGGACAAGCTGGACGTGGCCTTCCGGAAGGTGCTCTGAAACATGGCGGATCGCGACGATCTTCCGCTACTGCCCCTGATCATGACCGCGCCCAACGGCGCCCGCCGGACCAAGGCGGATCATCCTGCCTTGCCGATGACCATTCGCGAAACCGTCGAGGACGCGCGCGCCTGTTTCGCCGCAGGAGCGGGCGCGCTGCATGCCCATGTGCGCGACACCGCCGGTGCCCATGTCCTGGATGCCGGCCTCTACCGTGAGCTCTTGTCGCAAATGCGGGCCGCGGTGCCGCAAATGCAGGTTCAGGTCACCACGGAAGCTGTTGGAAGATACAGCCCGGAACAACAGCGTGCTCTGGTTCGTGCGCTTGATCCCGAGGCGGTCTCGGTTGCGGTCCGCGAAATGGTCCCGGACGGGGAAACGCAAGCCGCCCGGGGTTTCTACGAGGAGTGTTTGAACCGGAAATGCGCGGTCCAGCACATCGTCTACAGCGATGCGGATCTGGAGCGGTTTTTCGATCTCGCCGAAACGGGGGTCATTCCGGGACAGCGGCACCAGTTGTTGTTCGTCCTTGGAAGGCACGCGGCGGACCAGCAGAGCGCGCCAAATGATCTGGAGCCGTTTCTGGAGACGCTGGCCGGGCGCCGCGGTGCTCTGGCGGTCGACTGGGCCGTCTGCGCCTTTGGAAACCGGGAAACGGACTGCCTGGTCGAAGCGGTCCGTCGGGGCGGCAAGGCCCGGATCGGATTTGAAAACGGCCTTCGCAACAGGGACGGCCGGATTGCAGAAGACAATGCCGGCCGGGTCCGTGATCTGGTATTGGCATTGAAAGCGGAAAACCTGATACCTGCCTGAGCTGCCCGGGCCGGTCTCGGCATGACAACAGGGCCAGCACGGGGTGGATGCCCCACAGGTTTGGAGACGGGAAGATCATGCCGGAAAGCCAATTTGTTCTGACGCTGTCCTGTGCGGACAGACCGGGGATCGTCGCGGCTGTGACGACGGAACTGGCCGATTTCGGCGCCAATATTGCTGAGAGCGACCAGTTCTGGGACCGGGTCACCAACCAGTTTTTCCTGCGGATCGCGATCCTCGCCCCGGAGGGCGTCACCCTGGAGAGCGTTCAAAAGGCGCTCGACCCGGTGATCACGCGCTTCGACATGAAGGCGAAGCTGGTCGACACCGCCCGGCGGCCGAAGGTGGTCGTCATGGTGTCGAAGTTCGACCACGCGATGCTGCACCTGCTCTATCAGATCCGCGTCGGCTGGATGGATGCCGAGGTCGTGGCCATCGTCTCCAACCATCCCGAATGCCGGCGTACAGCCGAGCATGAAGGCATCGCCTACTACCATTGGCCGGTCACGCGTGAGACAAAGGCCGAGCAGGAGGACAAGCTCCTCAAGCTGGTCAAGGAAACCGGCGCCGATCTCGTCGTGCTCGCCCGCTACATGCAGGTCCTGTCCGACAATCTTTCAAAGCGCCTGTTCGGCAAGGTGATCAACATTCACCACTCCTTCCTGCCCAGCTTCAAGGGCGCCAAGCCCTATCACCAGGCCCATGCGCGCGGCGTCAAGATGATCGGTGCGACGGCGCATTACGTGACCCCGGATCTCGATGAAGGGCCGATCATCGAACAGGACGCCGAACGAGTCAGCCATGCGCTCTCCGCCGACGATTTCGTCGCCCGTGGCCGCGACATTGAATCGCGCGTTCTGGCGCGGGCGGTGAAATATCATCTGGAGAACCGGGTGATGATCGTCGGCAACAAGACCATCGTGTTCACGCCCTGACCGTCAGGCCTCTCGGACTGCGGCTGTTTTCGGCGCGTGGACAGGCATTCCGTCCCGCTTCAGTTCGCTGTGGACCCAGTCGCGGAACAGCCTGACCTTGCGGCTGGTCCGGTTCGCGGGCGGATAGCTCAGGTACCAGCTTTCGTCCGCGACCGTGCACGTCAGCTCGAAAGGCTGGACGAGCTGTCCCGTTTCCAGGGCAGTCTTGCAGAAATACGGCGTCAGGATTGCGACCCCCTGACCGGCGATCGCTCTGTTGGCTTCCAGCGCCTGGGCGCCCAGGCGTGAATTCGGATAACAGCTCAGATCCACATCCGGCATGCCGGCGGCCCGGAACCAAAGGTCCCACCACGGGTCCAGCGGATCGACGAGCGGCAGCTTCAGGAGGTCTTCCGGCGTGCGGATTCCGCCGGCGGTCTCCAGCAGGGACGGGCTGAGCATCGGCGAGAAATCCGCCCGGACGATTTCATAGGAGATCCAGGTCTTCGGGGGCGCCTTGCAGGCGGAAACCGCGATATCGCAGGCGTCGAATTCCGGAGTCGCGTTCTGACCGTAGGGCAGAATGCGAACCGCGAGGTCCGGGTTCTGCATCTGGAAATGCACCAGACGGTTCGCCAGCCAGTTGACCGCGAAGGTGGTGTTGCTGGAAACGACCAGCTGGCCCGCGTTCTTCTCGGCAACATCCTCGAAGACACTGCGCAGATCGGAAAACGCCTCGATGACCCGGGCGGCAAGATGCGCGCCGTGATCCGTCAACTCGATCCTGCGTGCCTTGCGGATGAACAGCGGAAAACCGAGCCGCTCTTCCAGCAGCTTGATCTGGTAGCTGACGGCCGCCTGGGTCAGGCCGAGTTCCTCACCCGCCTGGGTAAAACTCAGATGACGGCTTGCGGCCTCGAAGGCGCGCACGGCGGAAAGTGGCGGCAGATTGGATGACATGCATAAGCCTCGCTTATGCATTGCTAGCCAGCTTTTGTTGGTAAGGCAAGCGGTCCCGATCGATATGTATCTCCTGAAACCTGAGGAGACAGACCAATGTCCGATTCCGAACTGAGCGCGTCAGGAAAGCGCATTGAAACCGCAAGATCTCGCTCTTTCCTGAAAGAGTTTATCCGGATCCTCTCCGCGGTCTGGAACGCGCGCGGACGCAGGCGCCTGGCTGTGGCCGAGCTGCCCCCGGAACTGCTGCGCGACATCGGCCTGGAGCAGGGCTCCCGCCATATTCCGTCACTGGAACAGAAATGGCACCTGGAACTGCAACGGCAATCGGACCGGCGCTGAGCATCAGATCAACAGCGACCAGGCCGTCGCGCCGAGCATGGCGGCGGCCATCGCCACCGTGATGGCCCGCATCAGGGGGCCGTCGCCGACCAGCGCGAGGATCGAGACGCCGGCCAGGGCCCACAGCGAGTGGAACACCAGTCCTCCGAGGGTAAATCCGGCAATCAGGATCAGGGCATTTTCGTGGATGCCGAGGCCGTTGCCCGCCAGAAAGGTCGAAAAGGCCACCAGGTTCATGGCCCATGTCTTGGGACTGAGCGGGTGGATCAGCAGACCTTCCCGGAAACTCGGCAGGGCGACCGTCCCCTTCGGCTTCACGCTCAGCGACACGATCCGCCAGGCGAGATAGGTCATGTAGGCCATGCTCAGTATCTTGAATCCGGTAACGACCGGTCCGCCCGCGGACAGGACATGTCCAAGGCCATAGGCGACGCAGAGCTTGAGCGGCAAGGATCCGAGCTGCGAGGCCAGGATCACCGGCAAGGCGGTGCGGTACCCGGCCGATGCGCCTATGGCCAGAAAGGTCAGGTTACCGGGGCCGGGCGTGCCGGTCATGATGACCACGAACACCGCGAAGGCGAATAGGGTGGCGGCGTCCATGGGCGGTCTCCGGGCGGTCGGGAAGATAGATACAATAGGTACAAAATGCGTGTCTTCAGGCAATGTCTTGAAATATTGTATCAGTCAATGATAACATTGTTCTCATGACAATGTGGATCCCGACCATCGCGGCCGATGCCGGACCGATCTATCTGGCGATTGCGGACGCGCTGGAGGCGGATATCGGGTCCGGGACGCTGGCCCAGGGCGACAGGCTGCCGCCGCAGCGGGAACTCGCCTACCAGCTTGGCGTCACGCTGGGCACCGTCACGCGTGCCTATGGCGAGGCGGAACGGCGCCGGCTGGTCAGGGGAGAGACAGGCCGGGGCACATATGTGGCCTCTCGCACGCGCGTGGTCTCGCCGCTGATCCCGCAGGAAGACGCGCCCGAGGGCTGCGACCTTGCGCGCAATTTTGCCTATCCGCATCTCAATCCGAGCCTGGGCGAAGGGCTCACGCGCATGGCGGGGACCGCCGGCATCGACCGGCTCAACGGCTTCGTGCCGTCCGAGGGCCTGAGGGCTCACCGCGAGACCGGCGTCCTGGTCTTCAAGGACTACGGACTGGACGCGGATCCGGCCCGTGTGGCCGTCACCTGCGGCGCGCAGCACGGCATACAGGTCACCTGCCAGGCCCTGTTCCGCAGCGGTGACGCGATCGCGGTCGACCGGTTCACCTATCCGTCCATTTTCACGTCGCTGGCGGGCCTCGGGTTGAAAGCCGTGCCCGTGCCCGCCCTCACCCGCGAGGACGGCGGATTCGGCGCTATGGATCCTGAGGCCCTTGCCCGTGCTGCCGGCAGCCATGGGATCAAGGGCGTGTTCCTGATGCCGAACATGCAGAACCCGACGACGCACACCATGTCGGTCGGCGAGCGTCTCGATCTGGTCGAGGTCGCGCGCCGGTTCGATCTCAGGATCGTCGAGGATGACCCTTACACCCCGTTTCTGCCCGAAACACTGCCGGCATTCGGGGCGCTGGCGCCGGAACGCACCGCATCCATCGCCAGCATTTCCAAGGTCTGTTCACCGGGCAGCCGGATCGGGTTTGTCCATGTGCCGGCGCCCCTCGAGGACAGTATTCGCGACAAGATCGGCGAAAGCACGTGGATGGCCTCGCCGATCACCGCTGAGCTGATCGCCGGCTGGGTGCGCGAGGGGCATCTGTTCAGGACCCTGCGTCTCAAGCGCAAGGCCAACCGCCAGCGCTTCCTGAGCGCGCGCGAGCTGCTCGCGCCGCATGGGCTTCAGGGCGACGTCAACAAGGTGTTCGGCTGGCTGCGCCTGCCCGGCACCGTCGATCCCGATGCGCTTCAGACCGCCCTCGGGCATCAGGGCGTGTCCGTCCTGTCGTCGCGCTATTTCCAGGCCATGAACCAGGCCCCGGCGCCCTATCTGCGCCTGACCTTCGGCTCTGAACCGTCCGACGAGCGTTTCCGGTGGGCGCTTCAGCGCATCAGGGCGACCATTGGCCAATTGGCCGAGTTTCCCCAGCTCACGCGGCCGGTAGGCTAAGGCGCTTTGACAAGATCCGCGTTCCGGCCGATAAGCGGCGCGCGGCTCAAAGACCGGAGCACGGCGTTCGGGTCATGATCGACACTCTTTGGTACAAGATGGCATTCTGGCCCAAAAAGAACACTCAGGACAGGCCGCGTGTTTGCGATCCGGACGCCCGGCCCTATGCGGTCTTCGAGGCGACAGGCCTTGAAATCGGTGGCAAGCGGATCCTGCAGGACCTCACCGTGTCGCTGTCTGAGGACAGGATCGGCGTGATCGGCCTCAACGGGTCGGGAAAAAGCTCCTTCGTCCGGCTTCTGAACGGGTTGCGCTGCCCGAGCGAAGGCGCGCTCACCCTGTTCGGGGCTCCGGCCGCGGAGGCCGAGATGGAGCTGCCCCGTCATGTCGGCTTCGTGTTCCAGAACCCCGACCATCAGGTCATCTTTCCCACGGTCGAGGAGGAAATCGCCTTCGGCCTGACGCAGCTCGGTGCCGGCAAGGCTGAAAGCCGCGACCGGGCGCGTGCCTTTCTGGCCCGGCACGGCTGCGAGGCACTGGCCGGCAGACCGGTGACGGAACTCTCCGAGGGCCAGAAGCAGCTGATCTGCATCCTTGCGGTACTGGTGATGGAGCCGCGCCTTCTGGTTCTGGACGAGCCGATGACCAGCCTCGATGCGCTGGCGGCGCGCCGCATCCGCGACAAGATCCTGTCCCTGCCGCAGAAGATCGTCATGGTCAGCCATGACCTCGATCATTTCGAAGGTTTCGACCGGCTGCTCTGGCTGGAACAGGGCAGGCTGCGCATGGCGGGCGATCCGCAGGAGGTCCTGGCGGCCTACCGGCGCGACATCGCCCTCAGGCTGGCCGGGGACACGGAGGTCGCCGCATTATGATGTCCGTCTACCTGCAGGGTGACAGCTGGGCCCACCGTCTTCCGGCCGGCGTGAAGCTGCTGGCCGTTGCCCTGGCCAGCCTGGCGTTGTTCCAGGTCACCTCCCCCTGGGTGTTCCTGGCCTGTCTTTCCGCCGTTCTCCTGTGTTACGCCTCTCTCGGCCGCGCGGGGCTCGCGCAATTCGGACTGGTGCGCGCCCTGAGTTTTTTCATCGTGCTGCTGCTGCTGATGCACTGGTACTCCGGCACGCTGCAGGAGGGGATGCTGGCCGTGTTGAGGTTGCTCACCATGGTCCTGGCAGCGAATTTCATATCGGTCACCACGCGCATGGATGACATGATGGCGGCTGTCGAACCCCTGTTCCGCCCGCTCGCGCTCCTTGGTGTTTCACCGCGCAAACCCGCACTCGGTGTCACTCTGGTGCTGCGGTTCGCGCCTTACATGCTTGTGGTCTACGGCAAGCTGCGGGAAGCGTGGCAGGCACGCACGGGCTCCAGGAATTCCTGGCGTCTGCTGGCACCTTTCGCGATCCAGTCGCTGTGCATGTCCGATCACGTGGCGGAAGCGCTGAAGGCGCGGGGCGGGTCCGAGGGTCTCTCTGGCGGCCGTTCTGGCGAGTAGCGCGAAGGCATGCCGGGTCTGGAAATTGCCAGGAAAGTGGTCTAGGTCACGGAAACAGAAGATGCAGCTCCCTGGCACGGGACTGTGGTACACTCACGCAAAGCGGCAGCGCTCTTGCGAATGAAAACAAGGTAAAACAGAACATGGCTGACCGGTCACTTGTGCACATTGCATTCTATGCGGCGATTATCGCGGTTCTCGGACTTGTTCCGGCAATTTACCTGCCCTGGACAGGATCGGTGCCGATCACGGCGCAAACCCTGGGCATCATGCTGGCGGGCATCATGCTCGGTCCGGTGCGCGGCGCATTGGCCGTTCTTCTGTTCCTGTTCGTCGTTGCCCTCGGGGCGCCCTTCCTGGCCGGTGGGCGCGGCGGCATCGGCTGGTTCTATTCCACGACCGGCGGCTTCCTGGTCGGCTTTCCGGTGGGAGCGTTTGTCGCCGGACTGGTGATGCAGGCCACACGAGGACTGAGTGTGCTGATCTCGGCGGCGATGGCCGCGGCGATCGGCGGCATTCTCGTCATCTATGCCTTTGGCGTACCGGGCATGGCCTATTGGGGCAACATGTCTCTTGCGAAGGCCGCGACGATTGCCAGCGGCTTCATTCCAGGCGACCTGATCAAGGTCGTTCTGGCGGCACTGATCGCGCAGACCATCGCGCGGGGCCTGCCAAGCGCGATGGTCTCGCGGAACTGATCCCGAGGCCGGGAAGGCCGCCGTCCGATGGCGTTCGTTGGCGACAGCCTTGATGTGTTCGCCGAAAGGCGTCCGGATCGGCAGGCCCTGAGCTGCGGCCCGGACACGCTGTCCTGGCGGGACCTCGTCGACAGGATCGAAGCGCTTGAATGCTGGCTCCGGCCCCTGGCGCCACGCGGCGGGCGCTTCGCCCTGTGCCTGCGAAATCCCGCGTCGCTGCTCCTGTGTTTCCTCGCCTGTGCCCGGTCCGGCCGCATTGCAGTGGTCCTGGATCCGCAGTGGCCCGCCGATCAGGCCGCCGCCGTCCTGAAGGCGGTTGCCCCGGATGTCGTCATCGACGAGACGGTGTTTGCCAATATTCCGGACAACGCCCTGCGGCCGGAACCGGTCCCGAACCCTGACCGGGACACGCCGCCGCGGGAAGACGAGAGCTTCTATGCCGGCTTCACCTCCGGCTCAAGCGGTCTGCCCAAGGGCTATCTGCGCAGCCACGGCTCCTGGCTTGAAAGTTTTCGCCTGTCGGAATCCGCCTTTGCCATTCCAGGCGACAGCCGGATCGTCCTGCCGGGCCAGCTGACCCATTCCCTGCATCTCTACGGCGCCGTCTGCGGACTGGCGGCCGGGCAGGAAGTCGTCTTGATGCCGCGCTTTGATCCGCGTGCGGTGCTCGGGGAGCTTGGCCGGTCCGGATCCGTGCTCTATGCCACGCCCACCCAGCTGCATTATCTCGCCGTGGCCGCCCGGCGCGGGGGTCCCGTCACCACCGTTGCGCGGGTTTTCAGCAGCGGCGCCAAATGGGGCGATGCAGACCGGCGGGCGCTGGACGCGGTTTTCCCCGAGGCGCAGCTGTATGAATTTTACGGCGCCTCCGAAACCAGCTTTGTCACCATTGCCGGGCCCGGCGACAGCGTGCCCGACGGGTCGGTCGGCCGGGCGGCGGAAGGCGTGGACATCGCCATCGGCGATCCGCGCCGACCGGCACCGCCAGGGCGGAGCGGGCCGGTCTGGGTGCGCAGTGGCCTGCTGTTTTCGGGCTATATCTGCGGCACGGCGCCGGACACCCGCCGCCAGGACGGCTGGCTCACCGTCGGCGATCACGGGTTTCTCGATCAGGACGGATTTCTGTTTCTGACCGGGCGTGGAAGCCGGATGCTGGTCAGTTCAGGGGTCAATGTCTTTCCCGAAGAGATCGAGAACGTGCTGTGCGGCCATCCCGCCGTCGCGGCCGCCGTCGTGGCAGGCCTGCCCGATCCGGTGCGCGGCGAACGGCTTGAGGCGGTTGTCGTTCTCAGCGCCCCCCTGGAGCGGGCGGACGAGGTGCTGATGCGGGCCTGCAAGGACGCTCTGGCTCCGGGCAAACACCCCAGGCGGGTCCATCTGCGCGCCTCCCTGCCGATGACGGCGGGGGGCAAGCCGGATGTCCGCAGGATTGTCGAGGACCTCCTGGCAGGGGAAAAGACATCGTGACCGGAGACCAAAGGGCTGTGATCGTGGCCGCACGGCGGACGGCCGTTGCGCCGCGCGGTGGCGCGCTCGCCCGATTTCAGGCGGACGAACTGGCCGCGCCGGTGCTGCGCCGGCTCCTGGACGATGCCGGCATCGCGGCGGACCGCATCGACAATGTCATCCTGGGCAATGCGCTCTACGGCGGTGGCAATCCTGCGCGGCTCGCAGCTTTGCGCGCCGGCCTTTCCCCCACCATCCCGGCTCTGACCCTGGACACGCAATGTTGCTCGGGTCTGGATGCGATCGTCATGGCGGCCCGGCTGATCGGGGCAGGGGCCGCCGACTGCGTGCTTGCCGGGGGCATGGAGAGCTTCAGCCGCGCGCCGGTGCGCATGCATCGGTCGCAGGTGCCTGGCGAACCGCCGGTGGCCTATGACCGGCCCGCGTTTGCCCCGCCGCCCTTTGCAGATCCGGACCTGGCACAGGCGGCCGCGCTTCTGGCGGCCGACCGTGGTCTGTCGCGCCAGGCGCAGGTGGACTTCGCCGTCGCCTCCCACAGGAAGGCGGTCGCGGCCCGGGCCATTCTGAAGACACGGCTGATCACCGATGGCGGCCGTTTGCAGGACGCCGACAGTTTCACCCGCGATCTGTCTCGGGCAACGGCGCTGCGGGCGCCGATACTGGCGGGCCCGGAAGAGACAGGTCTCAGCGCGGCCACAATCGCATGCGAAGCGGACGGAGCCGCGGCGGTGCTTGTCCTGTCGCAAAGGGCATTTGCGGGCTTCGGCGGTCCGGGTCTGGAGATACTGGCGGCCGGCAGTGCCGGCGGAGATCCGGAAGCGCCGGCCCTCGCGCCGGTCGCGGCCGGGCGCAGGCTGATGAAGGCCGCGAACGTCGCACCGTCTGATCTGGCCGCGACCGAAATCATGGAAGCCTATGCCGTGCAGGCGATGGTGAACGCCGGGGATCTGGCAATCGAACCGTCCGGTCTCAACGGGATGGGCGGCGGCCTGGCACGGGGACATCCAATCGGGGCGTCGGGCGCCATTCTGGCGGTAAACCTGTTCGACCGGATGCTAAGCCGGGAAAACGTTGCGGCAGCTGCCCGATCCCGAGGCATGGCGTTGATTGCGGCAGCCGGCGGACTGGCCTCCGGACTGGTGGTCG
>NZ_CM149660.1:0-215000 GCF_056173175.1 Roseibium sp. QJM3NY_11 | reverse complement strand
GTAACGACTTCCCCGCTGTCTCCAGCATAGACTCAGTGAAATTGAATTCCCCGTGAAGATGCGGGGTTCCTGCGGTCAGACGGAAAGACCCCGTGCACCTTTACTACAGCTTCACACTGGTATTCGTCACGACATGTGTAGGATAGGTGGTAGACGTTGAAGCCTTGGCGCCAGCTGAGGTGGAGTCACCCTTGAAATACCACCCTTGTCGTCATGGATATCTAACCGCGGTACAACCATATCCGGGACCGTGTGTGGCGGGTAGTTTGACTGGGGCGGTCGCCTCCCAAATGGTAACGGAGGCGCGCGAAGGTGGGCTCAGAGCGGTCGGAAATCGCTCGTTGAGTGCAATGGCATAAGCCTGCCTGACTGCGAGACTGACAAGTCGAGCAGAGACGAAAGTCGGCCATAGTGATCCGGTGGTCCCTCGTGGAAGGGCCATCGCTCAACGGATAAAAGGTACGCCGGGGATAACAGGCTGATGATGCCCAAGAGTCCATATCGACGGCATTGTTTGGCACCTCGATGTCGACTCATCACATCCTGGGGCTGGAGCAGGTCCCAAGGGTTTGGCTGTTCGCCAATTAAAGTGGTACGTGAGTTGGGTTCAGAACGTCGCGAGACAGTTCGGTCCCTATCTGCCGTGGGTGTAGGAGAATTGAGAGGATCTGTCCCTAGTACGAGAGGACCGGGATGGACGTACCTCTGGTGGACCTGTTGTGGCGCCAGCCGCATTGCAGGGTAGCTATGTACGGAAGGGATAACCGCTGAAAGCATCTAAGCGGGAAACCCACCTCAAAACCAGTTCTCCCTGAAGAGCCGTGGAAGACCACCACGTCGATAGGAAGCGTGTGGAAGTGCAGCAATGCATGGAGCTTAGCTTTACTAATAGCTCGTTCGGCTTGATCCTCTCATTAGTCAATGCTCATCTTGAAGGGTGCGCATCGTGCCAAACCTACGGTTTGGCCCATCCGGACCCTTCAATCTGATTGTTTGTTTTGTTCTCACGGACGTACCGGTCCTTAACGACCTGTCCTGGGAACCACGCGGCCTGACCGGCCGGCGGCCGCTTGGCCTTGCCTTCGCTGCGCTCGGAACAGTCGTTCCCTCGCAACGCCGGCAGTAAGCAGCCCGAAAACAGCCAATCACATCAAAATCATCGATAAGACCAGTTTGTTCTCAGCGCTTCACGCTCAAAACCCGCAAGGGAAAAGAGCCGAACCGATAGGTTCGCAAAGCGCGACCGCGCGTCGGCCACAATTGGCCGCGCCTGCGCAGGTTAGGGCCAAAGGCCCGCTCAACCGTGAGCACAAACAAACAGACCAGTTTTACCAAGCAAACTGCGCTTCGCCGGCCTGGTGGCCCCAGCGGGGAGCCCCCACCCGATCCCATCCCGAACTCGGCCGTGAAACTCCCCAGCGCCAATGGTACTGCATCTTAAGGTGTGGGAGAGTAGGTCGCCGCCAGGCCTGCAAAACGCAGTTTGACAAAAAAATCTCTTCAACAAAAATACCCAATTAACGCGGGATGGAGCAGTCCGGTAGCTCGTCAGGCTCATAACCTGAAGGTCGCAGGTTCAAATCCTGCTCCCGCAACCAAATAATAAAGCCGCCCACAAAGGGCGGCTTTTTTTTTGGTAACGAATACAGATTTTAACCTGGCCAGCAGCCCGCAAGAAGGGCAACCCCCGACGCAGGGGGACAAAAAAACACTCAAATCAACCTCCCGAAACCAGATAACAACCCCGTCAGAATAGCTGGCGGGGTTTTTTGTTGCTCAACGGATGCCGGTCAGAACTGACGTGCGCCCCTTCAAGAAGGGAAAAACCCGGCGAAGAAAGGCACAAAACAAACCCTGACAACGAAAACAAATCAAAAGCCCGAAGGGGAAACCAGCGGGCGTGCTGGCGTTCAAAAAACAAAACAAAGCTCCTTTCCGGACCGCCTCCGGCCGGGACTCCCAGGTTGTCCTTATTCAGAGGGCAGAGGGCAGAGGGCAGAGCCGGCAAGCAGGAAAAACGACTTCAGGCGCTGAAATCAATTGCGAACATGGGCATGCCGGCCCGCCCGGGAGCGTTGTCGCGGTTCCTGGCCGGGCTCGGTTCGGGCTATCTTCCCATCCAGCCGCCGTCGACGGTCATGACGGTGCCGTGCATGTAGTCAGAGGCGCTTGAGGCGAGGAAAACCACCGGCCCTGCGAAGTCTTCCGCATCGCCCCATCGGCCGGCGGGGATCCTGTCCATGATCGACTTAGACCGCACCGGGTCTTTGCGCAATGCCTCGGTGTTGTCGGTCGCGATGTAACCCGGAGCAATGGCGTTCACATTCACGCCCTTCGACGCCCATTCGTTGGCGAATGCCTTGGTCAATTGTCCGATGCCGCCCTTGGAGGCCGCGTATCCAGGGACGGTGATACCACCCTGGAATGTCAAGAGGGAGGCCGTGAAGATGATCTTGCCATGTCCGCGCCGGGCCATTGTCTCGCCGATCTCGCGAGACAGTATGAACTGGGAGGCGAGATTGACCTCCATGACTTCGTCCCACAACGCGTCGGTGTGTTCGGTGAGGGGCGCGCGCCGGATCGTGCCGGCATTGTTGACGAGGATGTCGATGACCTGGTGCTGCTTTTTGACATCGGCAATGAAGCTTTTCAGAGCCTCGCGATCGGCGAAATCGCACTGATAGCCGTGAAACTCCCGCCCCAGCGCCCGGACCTCCCTTTCGACGTCGCTGCCGCTGGTTTCCAAGCTGGCGCTGACGCCGATGATGTCTGCGCCTGCGTCCGCAAGGGCGACCGCCATCTCCTTTCCTATCCCGCGCCGCGCGCCGGACACCAGGGCGGTCTTGCCGGTCAGGCTGAATTTGTCCAGAACGCTCATTGCGGGTTTCCGTCTATCTTGATCATGGATTTGATGGCGCTCGGATCTCCCGTGAGCGCCTCGAACGCTGCCTGGATATCCTCGAGCGGCTGAATGTCGGTGATGAACGAGGCGCAGTCGACAACACCCTCCGCCAGAAACTTCATGGCATCGTCGTAGTCTTCCGGCCTGTAGACGCGGGCGCCGAACAGCTCCAGTTCGCGCCAGAAAAACTGGAACATGTCGACAACGGGTTTGTTGGCGTGAATGGCGACCATCACGATCCGTCCGCGGGTCGCGGCGGCGGCGGTCATCAGGTCGACGCCCGGCTGACTGCCGGACACCTCGAAGACGACATCCGCTCCCTTGTTTCCCGTCATCTGGTTGATCCGTGCCACCGGATCGTCCTTCCCGGGGTTGATGGTCCTGAAGCCGAGCTTTTGAGCATAGGCGAGCCGGTTTTCGCTGATCTCGCTTATGACGATCTTGCCACCCGCCTGTCGGGCGACCAGAGCCACCAGCAGGCCGATCGGTCCGCCGCCGATGACCAGCACGTCTTCGCCAAGGGCAACCTGCGCGCGCTGCACGTCGTGACAGGCAACGGCGAGAGGTTCGATCAGGGCTGCATGTGCCAGATCGAGCCCTTTCGGCAGGACGTGGACCGTATGCGCGGGCACGTTCCAGAATTCCTGAAAGGCGCCCTCGGAATCGATGCCGATGAATTTCAGATTGTGGCAGATGTGCTGGTGGCCGGCTGTGCAGGCAGGGCATGTGCCGCAATGGTCCAGCGGCCGCACCACGATGGGCTGACCCGCCCTGTAGCCTGTCACACCGTCGCCGATGGCAGCAACCGTCCCGGACATTTCATGGCCGATGGTGCGCTCGAAACCGACCCGCTTGTCCATATGACCCAGATAGATGTGCAGATCGGTCCCGCAGATACCGCAGTAGGCGACCTTGATCTGCAGCTCTCCGGGACCTGGAGGCGTAACTGTTTTTTCTTCAAGCGTGAATGTCTTGTCGCCGCGGTAGACGGCTGCCTTGCTGATCATTTGGACCTCTGGTGCGTGAGGATCTGGTGAGGGGCGAGCAGGTTCCAGTCGAAGGAGACCCCGATGCCGGGTTCATCCGGCGCCTGGGCCAGATGCGCCTTCACCTGGAGGGGCCGCATCGTGTACTGGTCGATGGGGAAGGAATGGACCTCGATCCAGCCTGGATTCGACTGGCCGGAAACGAGACTGACGTGAAGTTCCTGCATGCCGTGGCTGCAGACCGGAATGCCGTGCCGCCTGGACAGGTCGGCGACCTGCAGAAATCCGGTGATCCCGCCGCAATTGGAGGCATCCGGCTGGATGAAGCTCAGCTTCGCCTGTTCGAAGGCGTATTCGAATTCGTGGATCGTATGCAGGTTTTCGCCCATGGCCAGCGGCATACCCGTCGCGTCGGCGATCTGGGCGAAGCCCTGGTAGTTGTCCGGAATGATCGGTTCCTCGAACCACAGCAGGTCGAAGGGTTCGAAGGCGCGCGCGGCCGCGATTGCCTGGTCGGTGGTCATGGAATAGTTGGCGTCGACCATGAAGGCGACATCCGGACCGATCAGGTCCCGGACGGCCGATACGCGGCTGACGTCTTCGGCCAGGGTAGGCTGGCCGATCTTGATCTTGACGCCGTTGAAACCGCGATCGAGGTAGCCCTGGATGCTCTTGAGAAGCTTCGGCAGGGGAAAGTTCAGGTCAATGCCACCGCAATAGGCCTTGCAGCGGTTGCCGGCACCTCCGGCCAGCTGCCAGAGCGGCAGTTCCTTTCTTTTGCCCCTCAGGTCCCAAAGCGCAATGTCGAGCGTGGAGATCGCAAAGGAGGCGATCCCCCCTCTCGCTACGTAATGGACGTGCCATTGCATGGCCTCGTAGAGGTCTTCGACGCAGCTTGCGTCCTGGCCAATCAGAAACGGTGCCAGGTCGTGCTGGATCATGGACGCGATCGCATGCCCGCCCTTGCCGCCGGTGTAGGTGTAGCCGGTTCCGGTGCTGCCGTCGTCGAGGGTCACCGTCGCGGTTATGAGTTCAAACAGCGTATGGTTGCCGTGTTTTGCATCCACCAGTACTTCCGCGAGCGGCACATGGAACAGCTGGGTCTGGATGTTCGTTATCGTACTCATCAGGCGTGCCCCGTTCTTGTCTGCTGGTTCATGATACGCGTCTGGAAAAGGATGACGGCGAAGAGGAATGCTCCGCGGATGACCATTTGCCAGTAGGCGCTGAAACTGATCCAGCCCTTGCCGTTTTCGAAATTGAGGATGTTGAACACCAGGCCGAGGAGCAGCGCTCCGGCGACCGTTGCCGGGATCGATCCGAGGCCTCCGGTCAACAGCGTGCCGCCGACGACGACGGACGCGATTGCCGAGAGCTCCCAGCCGACGCCTTCCAGGGGCTGACCGGCGCCGAAGCCGGACGCGAGAAACACACCGGCCAGGCCCGCGCAGCCGCCGGAGAGCGCATAGACGAAGATCTTGGCGCGGTTCACCTTGAGACCCATCATGACGGAGGCATCCTCGCCGCCACCGACCGCAAGGACCGTTCTTCCAAGGCTCGTCATTTCAAGAACGAACCACAGGCCGACGATCAGAATGGCGACGATCACGATCGACCAGGGCACGAGGTCGAACGCCTGTTCCATGCCGAGCCGGGTAAAGTTGGATCCCCAGTCGACCGCAATCGTCTGCGCGCCGGAAATCACCAGAGACCCGCCTTTCGCCCCCAGCATGGTTGCCAGCGTGGTGATGAATGGAGGGATGCGCAGGTAGACGATGCAGACACCGTTGAAGAGGCCGAAGCCGATCCCGGACAGGATCGCGAGCGGCATGGCGATCTCGATCCCGTAGGGGCTGAGATAGGCGGCGACCACGGAGGTAAAGGCGGCCACCGAACCGACCGACAGATCGATGCCACCCGTCAGGATGACAAAACACATGCCGACCGAAATCGCGATGAACATCGCGTTGTAATTGAGGAAGGATGTGATGTTGTAGGCGCCGCCGAAATTGTCGTAGCGCAACAATCCGAACACGATCAGGACAACGAGCGCCACCCAGACAGCAACGGATTGCGGATTTCGGGAGATGTATTTTCGTAGGTCGAAAGCGGACTGATCAAGCACGTCTCATTCCTTTCGCGCTTGCTGGATGTAGACGGCGGCGAGAATGATGGCGGCCTTGGCGATCAGGGCGACCTCGTCCTCGACACCGTTTGCAAGCAGCGTGTATTTCACCAGCTGGATGATCACGGCACCGAGGATCGCCCCGAAGATCGGCGCCTTGCCGCCCTGGAGCAGGGCCCCGCCGACAACCGCCGCGGCGATGGCGTCGAGTTCCATCAGGTTGCCGTTGCGGGCGGCATCCGAGGCGGAATTGATCGCAACGACGATGAGGCCGGCAAGACCCGACAGGATCGAACAGATGACATAGGCGCCGATCTTGACCTTGCGCACCGGACCGCCGGACAGTTTCGCTGCGCGTTCGTTGCCGCCGATGGCGAGCAGGTACCGGCCGAAAATCGTGCGGTTGACGAGCCAGAACAGGAAAATCGCAATCGCAATCGCCAGCCAGCCCTGGAAGGGAAAACCGAGGATCTTGCCGGTGCCGAGATAGCTGAATTCCGGATTGGAAAAGGTTTGCAGGTTGCCGTTTGTCAGGACCTGGGCAATGCCCCGGCCCGAGATGAACAGGATCAGGGTCGCGATGATGGGCTGAACCTTCAAGACGGCGATGATCGTGCCGTTGAACAGGCCACAGGCAAGCGCGGCAACAAGGGGAAGGAACAGCGATGCGACGAGCCCGAGAACCGGGTAGGCGGTTCCCAGCTCGGACTGGAAGATCAGCGGGGCCAGCGCTCCCGACAACGCCATGACGGCCCCGACGGAAAGATCGATGCCGCCGGTGGCAATCACGAGCGTCATGCCCATCGCGACGATCGCGATCGTCGCCACCTGCGAGATGTTGACCGCTAGCGTCTGCGCCTGCAGGAAGTTGGGTGTCACCACGATGTTGAAGATCAGGATAACCGCCAGTGCGACGAGGCCGCCGTTGTTCTTCAGTCGCGTGGACAGGTCGGTACGGCGGGGTTCATCGGAAATGAGACTTGTCATCTGCCGACCTCCTCATGGTGAGCGAGCGCCTTGACGAGCGCATTTTCGGTGATCCCGGGGTTGGTCAGTTCCGAAACCGCATGGCCCTCGTGCATCACCACGATGCGGTTGGCGCCTTCCACCAGTTCCTCGAACTCGGAACTGATCAGGATGACGGCGTGGCCTTCGTCGACGAAGTTGCGAATGATCGACTGGATTTCCCGTTTCGCGCCGACATCGACGCCGCGTGTGGGTTCGTCCAGGATCAGGATGTCGGGTCTGGTTGCCAGCCAGCGTGCCAGCAGGACCTTTTGCTGGTTGCCGCCGGAAAGCTCCCGGATCGGCTGATCCATATGTGCGGTCTTGATACCGAGTTTCGCGATGAACCCGGCAACCAGCTCCCTTTCGGCCTGCCGGTCAACCTGACCGTTGCGCCTGAGGGCAGGAAGCAGCGCAAGCGTCAGGTTTTCCCGAACCGACATATGCGGGATTATGCCTTCCTCCTTGCGGTCCTCCGTCAGGAAGCCGATCCCGGCGCGGATGGCCGCCGATGGATCTGCGGGCCGGAACGCCGCGCCTTTCAGCGTCATCTGCCCTTGTGTGAGCTGATCGACGCCGAAGAGACTTCTGGCCGCCTCGGTTCGGCCCGAACCCAGCAGTCCGCCGAGGCCGACAATTTCACCCCTGTGCAAGGTCATCGAAAAATCGGACAGGCGAGGCCCGGTCGCTGTTCGTTCGACGTCGAGCACAACTTCCTCGAAACTGGCATCGCCTCCGGAAAGTTCCGTCAGGCCTTCTGCGGCAATCTCATCGGCGTTGCGCCCGAGCATCGCGGCAATCAGGTCGAGTTTCGTGGTGCCGGAAATGGATCTCGAACCGACGGTCTGGCCGTCCCGCATGACGGTGACCCGGTCACAGATCTGAAAGAGTTCGTCGAGGAAATGCGAGACATAGAGCACCGAAACGCCGGAGGACTTCAATTCGCGCACGACGCCGAAAAGGATCTCGACCTCGGAACTGTCGAGAGAGGACGTTGGCTCGTCCATGATCACGAGCTTTGCGTCCATGGAAACGGCCCTGGCGATCGCAACGAGCTGCTGAATTGCCGTCGAGAAACTGCCGAGCGGCGCGGTCACGTCAATGTCTATGCCGAAGCGCGCAAGGATTTCACGGGTTCTGCGGTGTGCCTCGGGCCAGTTGATCATCAGGCCGAGGGTGCGCGGTTCCTGCCCCATCACAACGTTCTCGCTGACGGAGCGAAGCGGCACCAGGTTGAGTTCCTGATAGATCGTCGCGATCCCGGCCTGTTGCGCTTCCCGGGGTGAGGTCAGGTGGCTCGGTTCGCCGGCGAGGGAGATTTCACCCCCGTCGCGCCGGTAGAGACCGGTCAGGATCTTGATCAATGTCGACTTGCCGGCCCCGTTCTGGCCGATCAGCGCATGAACTTCTCCTGGAGAAATTTCCAGAGACGCCCCCCTGAGGGCCGGGATCCCTGCAAAATGCTTGGCAATACCTGACATGGCAAGCAGCGGGGCCATATCGTCTCCTGGTGTCTGGATGAATGAAAAAGCCGGGAGGGAAGGATCCCTCCCGGAAGACGGGTTCAGTAGGCTTCGTCGATGTGGTCCGCAGCATTCTCGGGAGTGAAGATGCGGTCCTCTACCTGAACCCAGGGTTCGATGGTTTCGCCGGCGGCGTAGCGTTTCATGGTGGCGCAGGCGAGCGGTCCGAAGAACGGAGAGCTTTCCACTGTAACGCCCATCTTGCCGTCGATAATCGCCTGCAGCGCGTCGCGGGTGCCGTCAATCGACACGACCAGAACGTCCTCGCCGGGTTTGCGCCCTGCCAGTTCCAGGGCCTGGATCGCACCGATGGCCATTTCGTCGTTGTGCGCGTAGACGATGTTCACGTCCGGGTGCGCCTGCAGCAGGGTTTCCATGACCTGGCGGCCGAGGTCCCGGGCGAAATCGCCGGTCTGTGAGGCAACGATCTCGAACCGCTCGTCCTGCAGGATCCGGTCGTCGAACCCTTTCTTGCGGTCGTTTGCCGGCGACGAACCGGTGGTGCCCTCCAGTTCGACGATGACGCCTTTGTCGCCCTTGAAGTTCTCGATGGTCCATTCGGCGACACGTTTGCCCTGGTCGATGAAGTCGGAGCCGAGGAAGGAGACATAGTCTTCGCCGGCCTTGGCTGCATTCGGATCGACGGAGCGGTCGACCAGGAAGGTCGGAATGCCGGCGGCCTTGGCCTTCTTGACGGCGGGGATCAGGGGTTTTTCCTCACGAGGCGGCAAAAACAGGACATCGATGCCCTGGGCGATCATGCTGTCGACATCCGCAACCTGCTTGGCTGCCGATCCGGCGGCATCGGTCGCGATCAGATCCCAGCCGCAGCTTTCCGCCGTGTCGTGAAAGGATTTGGTTTCAGCTATGCGCCAGGGGTTGTTGGATTCCATCTGGGAGAAGCCGACCTTGTAGCGCTCCTTCACCTCCAGAGGGGGCAGGCCGGCCGCAGCGGCCATTGACGTCATTGCGCCGAATGCGATGGCGGTTGCCAGCAAGAGAGTCCGTTTCATGTTTTCCTCCACTTTGGTGCGGCCAAACTCCTCCGGCCGCTGATCTTGAGGTGTCACCCCCAATTCAGGTACGCGGTCTGTTTGCGCAGATAGTTGTCGAAGCCGTAGCGGCCGTCCTCACCGCCAAGTCCGGACATCCCCCAACCCGTATGGAACCCCTGAACCGCTTCTCCGTTGGAGCGATTGAGGTAGAGTTCGCCGAATTTCAGGAGATAGGGCGCCTGCGCCAGACGCTTGTAATTGTTCGTGAAAAGATAGGCCGACAGGCCGAATTCCGTGTCATTGGCCAGGGCGATGGCTTCCTCGAAACCATCAACGCGCATCGCGACGGCAACCGGCCCGAAGACTTCCTCTCTTGCCGCCGGGTTGCCGTTGTCCTTCACCTCCAGGACCGTCGGGGCATACCAGTGGCCCTTGCTGTAATTGCCGTCCTCGAGAACACCGCCCTCCAGCAGAACCTCCGCGCCGCTTTCGACGCTCTGGCCGACCATCTGCGCAACCTTGTCCCGCTCGACCCGGCTGACCTTCGGGCCGAGGTCCGCGTTCCTCAGCGGGTCGCCGACCGTGAGCGCCCTTGAAGCCTCCACAAACCGGGCGAGGAACTGATCGGCGATCGAGCGGTGCAGATACATGCGCTCGTTGCAGGTGCAGATCTGCCCGCAATTTGTGTAGCGGGCGGCAACGGCTGCCGTTACCGCCGCGTCGATATCGGCGTCTTCCATGACGATGAAGGGCGCCTTGCCGCCCAGCTCAAGGCGCACCACCTTGATGTGCTCGGCGCCGGTCCTGTAGATCGCGCGGCCGGCGCGCGTGCTTCCCGTCATGGTGATGAGACCGGACACGGGGCTTCGCACGAGGGCGTCTCCGACCACGGGGCCACGTCCTGTCACCACGTTGAAGACGCCACCGGGGAGGCCGGCCTGCTGGCTCAGCGCGGCCAGTGCAAGTCCCGAAAGAGGGGTCGCTTCATGCGAAAGCAGGACGAAGGTGTTTCCGGCAACGAGCGCGGGGCCAAGTTTTCTGGCAGCCAGGGCCGACGGGTAGTTCCAGGCGGTGAGCCCGACGACGACACCATAGGGGTGCCGCCTGATATGGATTTCTTCCGACGGGCTGTCCGACGTGACGATATCACCCTCGATGCGCCTGGCGTTTTCCGCGGCGTACCTGAGGAAAGTGACGCTTGCCGAGATCTCCTCGAACGCGTGGTTGAGTGGCTTGCCCTGCTCCAGCGTGACGAGACGGGCAAGATGGGCGGCGTTTGACTCGATCGCGTCGGCCAGCGCAGCGACTGCGCGCCCGCGCTCGACCGCCGGCAGCGCCGCCCATGCGGGAAAAGCCTCCTGCGCCGCCCGGAGTGCGGCCTCGGCATCTTCTTTTGTGCCGTCGACCACGCTGGCGATGATTTTTTCCGTCGCGGGATTCTCGACGTCGATCGTTGAACGGTTTTCTGCACCGGTCCATTGTCCGCCGATAAACATGCCTGAGGACTTTCCGGGATCGGAAGGGAGCGAAATGTCAAACACCAGAGACGCCTTTTGGTCATACCAAATTAGGTTCAATAAGAATCAAAACAGGATTGGAGTCAAACCGAAACTTTGGGCGGATCTGAAAATCATCCGGAAGTCGCGGAATTTGGGCTGATTTTTGTGGGTTGATTGGTGTTTGTCGAATTTACGATTTCACCATAGGGAATTTTATGTCATACCAAAATTCAGAAAGCAGAGGCAGAGAATGGACAGCAGGCGTTCCTCAGAACCGGGTGTCGAAGGCGGGCGGGCTGCCGATCATGTCGTAGCCGCGATCGAGGCCCAGATCGTGTCGGGTGAACTGGAGAATCGATCGCCGCTGCCGGCGGAGCGGGACCTGATGACCCGGTTCGGTGCCAGCCGAACGGTCATTCGTGAAGCGATCTCGAAGCTGTCCAGTCTCGGTCTCGTGGAAACGCGGCCCCGCTTCAGGCCGGTCGTGCGCAAACCGGACTACGCGACGGTGCTGCACGCCTGCGGCAACGTGGTCCAGCATCTCCTGACGGACAGGACCGGCATCAAGAACCTTTACGACAGCCGCGTTTTCATCGAACGCGCGCTGGTGAGAGAAGCGGCGATTTCCGCCCGCAAGGAGGATATCGTCGATCTCAAGAAGGCGCTGGAAGACAACAGGAACGCCATCCCGGATTCGGCCGCGTTTTATCGCACGGACGTGGCGTTCCACGGTGTGCTGTACAGAATTCCGAAAAATCCGATCTTCCCGACGATCCATGAGGGCTACACCTCCTGGCTCGCGCCGCAGTGGGACCGGATGCTGCGGTCGCCGGAACGAAACGAAATGAACTACCTTGCGCACAAGTCGATCCTGGAAGCGATCCTGGAACGCGATCCGGCGGCTGCGGAAGAGGCGCTTACCAATCACCTCAAGGCCGCCTGGGAATTCGTCCGCGTGACATTCGACTGGTCGGAAGGATGACGGCCGAATACGACCACATCGTCATCGGGGGCGGCTCGGCAGGGGCCGTCGCCGCCGCACGACTCGTGATGCAGGGCAATGCCAGGGTTCTGCTTCTGGAGGCGGGGCATTCGCACCGCCATCCGCTGCTCGACATGCCGCCCGGCATCTTCAAGATGATCAACGGGTCGAAATACATGCGCTACCACACCACTGTGCCGCAGGCGCATCTGGACGACAGGGTCCACGATATTCCGCAGGCCAACGTGCTGGGTGGCGGGTCTTCCGTCAATGCGCAGGTCTATATGCGCGGCCGTCCGGCAGACTACGATGCCTGGCAGGCGCAGTTGCGCCGGACCAACGACAATCCGGGCTGGGGCTGGCAGGACGTGCTTCCGTTCTTTCGGGAGATGGAAGCGAACAATCGGCTGGCAGGAGCGCTCCACGGGACCGAGGGAGAGGTGAAGGTATCCGATCCCGGTCATGTCGACGACCTGTCACGCTGGTTCGTGCAGGCAGTGCAAGCGCTCGGAGAACCTTACAACACGGACTTCAACGGACCGACCCAGCGCGGTGTCGGCTTCTACCAGTTCACCAACAGGAACGGCCGGCGGAGTTCGACCGCCTATGCGTTTCTCGAGCCCTTGCGGCAGGATCGAAGACTTGCGGTCCAACTGAACGCGCATGTCGAGCGGATTGTCATGGAAGACGGTCGTGCCGTCGGTGTGCGTTACAGGGATCGGAAGGGCGTTCATACCGCCCGTGCAGCTGGGGAAATCGTTCTGGCCGCGGGGGCGCTGGTCACACCAAAGATCCTGATGCTTTCGGGTATCGGAGACGCGGACCATCTGCGTGATCACGGGATCGATGCCGTCGTCGACCTGAAGGGCGTCGGCCAGAACCTGATCGATCATCCGGAAGTGCCCATCACCGCCTATGCCAACGGCCGATATGGCTATTTCCGGCAGGGTGAGGGCTGGCGCATGCTCAGGAACGGAGCGCAGTTCAAACTGTTCGGCAGCGGTCCCGTTACGTCCGCGGGCGTGGAAGCCGGCGCCTTTGTCAACCCGGCGGACCGGGACGGGGAGCCGACCATCCAGGCTTTCTGCGTCCCGATTGTCTATCTGGACCGGGATGCGCGCGCGGAACTCAAGGACGGCTACGGTGTCACCATCACCACTGTCGTGGTCAAGCCACGCTCGCGGGGAGAGGTGCGGCTTGCATCCGCAGATCCGCAGCAGATGCCGCTTGTCAGTCCCAACCTGCTGAAGGACGAGGCCGACATGCGGGAGATGATTGCCGGCCAGCGGTTCTTTCTCGAGGTGTTTCGGTCACAGCCCTTGTCGTCGAGGCTCAAGGGCGTGGCCATTCCCGATCCCCGGGATACGTCCGATTCAGCATTGCGCCGCCATTGCAAGCGGTTCGTCAAAACCAATTACCACCCGGCCGGAACGGCCCGGATGGGAGCGGACGGAGACCCCATGGCCGTGCTGGATGCCAGGATGCGGGTCAGGGGGGTGGATGGCCTGCGCGTCTGTGACATGTCCGCGGTTCCGGACATCAATGCCGGAAACACCAATGCGCCGGCAATGATGCTCGGGGCGCGCTGTGCGGAGTTCGTTCAAGGTTCATGATCGGTGGCCTGGCAAGAGGGGCGCCGGCTGTCATTGCATCAGCCGGTCCCGTTCCATTCCGCCAGTCCCGGACCGCCCGGGGGCCGGCGTTGCGCAAGACCGGCACATGATCGGGCGTCATCGGGAAATCGGCAGTGATCTCTTTCAGCCCGGGGGCGCGGTCGGCGACGATTGCGGTTCCTGATCCCGGTTGGGAGGGAGCATGCGTGTTTTGCGCCAGCCGTTCGAGATCCGGTAGATCACGACGAAGAACAGGGGCACGAACAGGACGCCCAGGATGGTCGCGGAGAGAACGCCGCCCATGACGCCGGACCCCATGGCCGTGCGTCCGCCCGCACCGGCTCCGGAGGACAGCACCAGGGGCAGCACACCCAGCGTGAAGGCCATGGATGTCATCAGGATCGGCCGGAACCGCTGCTGGGCGGCGTCGACCACGCCGGCAAAGAGCGTGTCCCCCGCTTCCATCCGCTCGCGGGCAAACTCGACGATCAGGATGGCGTTCTTCCCGGTCAGGCCGATGACCGTCAACAGCGCCACCTGAAAATAGACGCCGTTTTCAAAGCCGCCGACCCAGGCCCCTGCCAGCGCACCGGCAATCCCGATGGGCATTGCCAGCATGACCGCGAAGGGGATCGACCAGCTTTCGTAAAGTGCGGCAAGACAGAGGAAGACCGCGGCAAGCGACAGGGCGTAGAGAAGACCGGCCTGATCGCCGGATTCGCGTTCCTCCAGCGAAAGCCCGGTCCACGCAATCTGGTAGCCCGGGGGTAATTGCGCCGCCAGGGCTTCCATCTCGATCATGGCCTCTCCGGATGACACGCCGGCCGCCGGGCTGCCCTGAAGCTGGACGGCGGCGACGCCGTTGTAGCGGTAAAGCCCCTGAGGCCCGAACCGCCAGTTGGCGTTGGAGAAGTTCGACAGGGGCACCAGACCGCCCGTGTCATTGCGAACCCGCCATTGTTCGATATCTTCCGGCACCATGCGGTAGGGCGCATCGCCCTGGACGTAGACCCGCTTGATGCGGCCGCGATCCAGGAAGTCGTTCACGTAGCGTCCGGCCCAGGCAATGGACAGCATGTCTCCGACATCGGTTGCCGACAGACCCATGGCGCCGGCAACGCGCCAATCCAGATCGATGTTGAACTGGGTGGCGTCCTCGAGACCGTTCGGCCGGATCTGACCGATCAGACTGCTCTTGCCCGCCAGCCCCATGAGCTGGTTGCGCGCCGCCAGCAGTTGCTCGTGTGTCTGGCCATCGCGGGCCTGCAGGTAGAAATCGAACCCGCTGACATTGCCGAGTTCGATCACCGCGGGCGGGACGATCGGGAACACCAGGGCTTCCTTGATCCGGGAGAAGACGCCGAAGGCCCGGCCCGCGATCGCCTGAACACTGCGGTCCGGCGTCGTGCGCTCGTCCCAGTCCTTCAGGCTGACGAATGCCAGGCCCATGTTCTGACCCTGGCCGGCGAAGCTGAAGCCGCGCACCGTGAACAGGGAAGCGACATTCTCGGCCTCGGTCTCCATGTAGTGCTGTTCGATCTGTTTCAGGACCGCTTCGGTCGCCTCCGCGGTCGTTCCCGTCGGACCCTGCACGAGGGTGAAGAGAATGCCCTGGTCCTCATCCGGCAGGAAGCCGGTCGGCGTGCGCTCGAACAGGACGACCATTCCGGCCCCGATCAGCAGATAGACGATGCCGATCCGCAAGGGGCGGCGGATGATGAAGCCGACGGAAGAGGCATAGCCCCGGGTCAACCGGTTGAAGTTGCGGTTGAACAGTCCGAACACGCCGCGCTCGCGCGCACCTTTTTCAGGCTTGCGCAGAAGGGTCGCGCACAGGGCCGGTGTCAGCGTCAGCGCCACCACGACCGACAGCATCATCGCGGAAACGATGGTGATCGAGAACTGCTGGTAGATCACTCCGGTGGAGCCGGGAAAGAAGGCCATCGGAATGAACACCGCCGACAGGACCAGCGCGATGCCGATCAGGGCCCCGGTGATCTGGCCCATGGATTTCCGGGTCGCTTCATAGGGAGACATGTCCTCCTCCTCCATGATGCGTTCCACGTTCTCCACCACGACGATGGCGTCATCCACCAGAAGGCCGATCGCCAGCACCATGGCAAGCATCGTCAGCGTGTTGATGGTAAAGCCGAACAGGGCGATGATGCCGAAGGTGCCCAGCAGAACGACCGGGACCGCAAGGGTCGGGATCAGGGTCGCCCTGAAATTCTGCAGGAACAGGAACATGACGAGGAAGACGAGCACGATCGCCTCGATCAGCGTGGTGACCACTTCCTTGATGGAAATCTGAACGAACGGCGTGGTGTCGTAGGGAACGACGTATTCGACCCCTTCCGGGAAGAAGGCCGAAACATCCTCGAGCTTCGCCTTGACACGTTCGGCGGTGTCCAGCGCATTGGCGCCGGTCGCCAGCTGGATTGCCATGCCGGCCGTCGGTTTGCCGTTGTAACGGGCGGCGGTGGTGTAGCTTTCCGCCCCGATCTCGACCCTCGCGACATCCCGCAACAGCACGAGGCCCCCGTCGGTCTCCGCACGCACGACGATCTGCTCGAAATCCTCAGGTGTTGAAAGCAGCGATTGCGCGGTGATGGTTGCATTGAGGGCCTGCCCGTCCAGGGCGGGCAGCGAGCCGAAGGATCCGGCCGAAACCTGGGCGTTTTCTTCCGAGACCGCCTGAACGATGTCCGATGGCGTCAGCTCGAAGGCCGCCAGCTGGTCCGGGTTCAGCCAGATGCGCATCGCGTATTGCGCCCCGAAAACCTGGACGTTGCCGACACCCTGTATGCGGCTGAACTGGTCCACCATGTTGGAGACGAGATAGTCGGACAGATCGACTGCATCGAGCGCCCCGTCGGCGGACACGAGCGCTGCCACCATGAGAAAGCCCGCCGAGGATTTCTGAACCGTAACACCCTGCCTCTGCACCGTTTCGGGCAGCAGCGGCGTTGCCTGGCTGAGTTTGTTCTGCACCTGCACTTGCGCGATGTCCGGGTCGGTTCCGGTATCGAAGGTGAGCGTGACGGACGAGGACCCGGTCGAGGTGGAAGACGAGGAGATATACCGGAGCCCGTCGAGGCCGGTCATCTGTTCCTCTATCACCTGGGTGACGGTGTTGTTGACGGTCTCCGCGGAGGCACCGGAATAGGTGGCGTTGACATCAACGGTGGGGGGCGCGATCTGTGGATACTGCGCCACGGGCAGTATCATGATCGCGAGAACGCCGACCCCCATCAAAAGGATCGAGATTACCCAGGCAAAAACCGGGCGGTCGATGAAGAAGCGGGCCATCGCGAACTTTCAGATTGTCTTGAGTTGGGCCGGGCGGTTCAGTTCTGCGCCACGGTGTTTTCACGCAATTGCTCTTCCGGAGCGACGGTGGCGCCGGGTGCGATCTTCTGCAGTCCCGTCACGATCAGCCGGTCTCCGGCCGCCAGGCCGGCGGAAACGATCCAGTTGGTGCCGCGGGTCCCGAGCACCTCGAGCGTGCGCAGCTCGACGGTGTTTTCGTCGCCGACCACCAGAGCCGTCGGCTGGCCCCTGCGGTCGCGGCTGATCCCCTGTTGCGGCGCCAGAACCACGTTTTTGGCCATTTCCACCGGCAAATGGGCCTTCACGTAAAGTCCGGGCAGAAGGAGCTGTTCGGGATTGGGGAACTCCATGCGCAACACCGAGACACCCGTCTTCGGATCCACCTGCGGTTCGGCCGCACGCATGGTGCCTGTCTGGTCATAGGTCAGCCCGTCGGCCAGCGTCAGCGTGACTTCGGGATCGAGGCCACTGTCCTCAGCCGTTCCCTGGGCCAGCCTGGAGCGATTGTACCGCAGGACATCGGCCGTCGAGGCGGCCACGTCCACATAGACCTTGTCAATCTGGCGGATAACCGCCAGCGGCTCGGCCTGTTGCGCGGTGGCCAATGCGCCCTGCGTTGTGAGGGCCCGGCCGGCAATGCCCGAAAGCGGAGCCCGGATGGTGGTGTGTTCAAGGTCGATTTGCGCGGATTTGAGCTGTGCCTGGGCAACCAGAAGTCCGGCCTGTGCCGCATCCCGTTCCGCCGTGGCGTCGTCCACGGCCTGCTCGCTGACGACTTCGCGCTGCAGCAGCTCGTTGGCGCGGTTCAGATCCTTTTCCGCGGCCGTCAGCGCGGCCCTAGCCTGTGCGACACTGGCGCGGGCCTGCTGCACCACGGCCGCATAGACGGCCTTGTCGATCCGGTACATCGGATCGCCTTTCTTGACGGCGGCGCCTTCCTCGAACAGCCTCTCGACGATAATGCCGGAGACCTGGGGGCGCACTTCCGCGACACCGTAGGCAACGACGCGTCCCGGCATGTCCGCGCGAAGCGTGACGTTTTCCGCCTTCAGCGTCACCACGCCGACCGCCGGGAGAGGAGCGGTGCCCTGCGCGAATGCGGTGGAAGATGAAATCGTGCCGAAGGCCAGCAGGCACGTCAGCAGGAGGCTTCTGGGTTCGAACATAAGTCTGGTCTCCGGCGGATCCGCAACGTCATGAGGACAACAGCATGTCGGAAACAGCGGAATGCGCCGGATGAAACTGCAGGACCGCTGGAGTTCCAGACGATCATGCGGCCAAAGCCTGCGGCCGCGCCTCGACACGCAAGCATGCTTGCGTGTCGAGGCGCGGCAATTCGAAGAGCTTTTCTGACGGGTCTCAACTGGGCCGATTGCTGCGGGTGCGAACAGTGTTTCCTAAATCAAACCCGCATATAGGCGTCTGCCGCCGCGGTTTCTATGGTGCAATGCAAAAATATCTGCCCGCCGCCACGACTGGCCGGTAATCGGGAGCAGAATTCCGGGCCAGGCGCGCGTCTTCGGAAAGCCCGCTTTAGCCGATTTCCCGGGCGTATGGCCGGGTCGGGCACCTGCCTCAAACACCACAGTGCACTTTCCTCATGAGCGCGTCGAAACAAGAAATCATTTTGACGTGAAAGGTTGTTCCAGAACAAAGAGAGCCCTGTTTTGTGCCGTTAAGCTCGCGACAATTGAGGCGGGCAAAGTAAAAAATGACAACCAGGACAGACATCGGCGTCTTTTGGGTAGGCTCAGTACTCGTCCTGATCGCGAGCCTTCTGTTTGGCGTCGCCGCCGCGCAGGCGGAACCGCTCGTCACGAAGTTTCTGGATCGGGTCAGTGTCGGGGACATCGTTCCCGGTGCCACCGAGTATGGCGGGCTGCGCGCGGATCTTCCCGTGGTCGAAGCCATGAAGGACGGCAAGCGCGTCGGTTACGTGTTTCTGACCTCCGACTTCGTGACGACCACCGGCTATTCCGGAAAGCCGATCCACACGCTGATGGGGGTCGACGAGGCTGCGAAAGTGACCGGGGTACGGCTGGTCAAGCATTCCGAACCGATTGTTTTGGTCGGCATTCCCGAATCGAAGATCACCGCCGTGACGGAAAAATATGCCGGTCTTGATCTCATCGCGGAAGCGGCCGCAGGCGGCTCGGCGCATGATCTCGATATCGTCTCCGGCGCCACCGTGACCATCATCGTCATCGACGATTCAATCGTCAGGGCAGGGCTGAAGGTCGCACGATCGCTCGGGCTGGGCGGCCTGGAGCCTGAACTGGAAGGGGCCGGCCCGACCAGGGCGCTCCTGATGCCGGGCGGCGCGGACGTTGCGGTCTCCGACTGGCAGACGCTTGCGGGCGACGGGTCTATCCGCAGCCTGCGGCTGGATGTCGGGCAGGTGAACGCCGCGTTCGAGGAAACCGGCGACCCCCGCGCCATCAAACGTCCTGAAAAAGGCGCGCCGGAAGACACGTTCATCGACATGCAGATGGCGCTGGTCAGCGCGCCCGAAATCGGCCGTTCCCTGCTCGGAGACGACGAATATGCCAACCTGCGTGCCTGGCTGGATGAGGGCGACCAGGCTATCCTGGTGGCCGGGCGCGGCAAATATTCCTTCAAGGGATCCGGATATGTGCGCGGCGGCATCTTCGACCGCATTCAGCTGATCCAGGGCGACAGCTCGGTTCGTTTCAACGACAAGCAGCACCGGCGCATCGGCAAGCTCGCAGCGGAGGATGCGCCGTCTTTCACCGAACTCGACATCTTCAAGGTGCGTGCCGACAGCGGATTCGACCCGGCCGAACCGTTCCGGCTGCAGTTGCTGGTGCAGCGCGCCGTTGGTGCCATCGACAAGACCTTCATCACCTTCGATCTCGGATACAGGATCCCGGATCGCCACACCGAGAAACTCGCGGTTGAAACCGCCAGCGCCGCGAATCCGGAGATCCGGAGCGACGTTGCCGTCTCCGATACCAGCGAATTGAGCCATCTGTGGAAGCGGATCTGGCTCCAGAAGCGTCTCGAGGTCCTCTTTCTGGTGGCGGGACTGACCGTCCTGACCGGCGTGTTCTTTTTCCAGATGCAGGTCACCCGGCACGCACGCCTGACATACTGGTTCCGGATCGGCTTCCTGACATTCACCCTGGTCGGCCTCGGCTGGTTTGCCAATGCACAGTTGTCGGTGGTCAATGTGCTGGCGTTTTTCTCGGCGGTCACCACGGATTTTTCGTGGTCGGCCTTCCTGATGGATCCGCTGGTGTTCATTCTCTGGTTCTCTGTGGCCGCCTCGCTGCTGTTCTGGGGACGCGGCGTGTTTTGCGGCTGGCTCTGCCCGTTCGGAGCGCTTCAGGAACTGACCAACAAGATCGCCCGGTTTTTCAAGGTGCCGCAATACACCGTTCCCTGGGGGCTGCACGAGCGCCTGTGGCCGGTCAAATACATGATCTTCCTCGGTTTGTTCGGCCTGTCGCTCTATTCGCTCGAAATGGCGGAGCGCTACGCGGAAATCGAGCCGTTCAAGACAGCGATCATCCTGAAGTTCCAGCGTGGCTGGCCGTATGTCCTGTTCGCCGTCGTATTGCTCGGCGCGGGTCTGTTCATCGAACGGTTCTACTGCCGCTACCTGTGTCCGCTCGGCGCGGCGTTGGCGATACCCGCCCGGCTCAGAATGTTCGACTGGCTCAAGCGCTACAGGGAATGCGGCGACCCCTGCCAGCGCTGCGCCAAGGAATGCATGGTCCAGGCCATCCATCCCGAGGGAAACATCAATCCCAACGAATGCCACCAGTGCCTGCACTGCCAGGTCCTCTACCAGAGCGCCACAAAATGCCCCGTGTGCATCAAGAAAGAGGCCAGACGGGCGAAGTTCCGCAAGCAAAACCACCTTGATCCGATTGGTCCCGCTTCAGCGGGCAAGGGGCCCCCGCCTGCGGGAACCCCGACGGCATCTCAAGCAGCAAACTGAGGAAACAGAAAATGTCAGCCGAAGAAACAAAACGCAGAGGCCTGTCACGGAGATCGCTGATGGCCGCGACAGCAGGTGGGGCGGTTCTGGCCGGCTCGGGGGTCGGAACGGGCCTTCTGAACGGGGCGCTTGTAACCAGGGCCAATGCCGCGACTCCCGCCCTGAACCTTGAGCCGGGCGAACTCGATCCCTACTACGGGTTCTGGTCGTCCGGTCAGACCGGCGAACTGCGCATTCTGGGGTTCCCGTCCATGCGCGAGCTGATGCGCGTGCCGGTGTTCAACCGCTGTTCGGCGACCGGCTGGGGCCAGACCAACGAGAGCCTGAAGGTGCTCACCGAAGGACTCACCGAGGAAACCAGGACCTTCCTGGCCACCAAGGGCATGAAGACCTATGACAATGGCGATCTGCATCACCCGCATATGTCGTTCACCGACGGCACCTATGACGGACGCTTCATCTTCGCCAACGACAAGGCCAACACCCGGGTTGCCCGTATCCGTTGCGACGTCATGAAATGCGACAAGATCATCGAGATCCCGAACGCCCATGACATCCATGGCATGCGGCCGCAGAAATACCCGCGCACCGGCTATATTTTCGCCAATGGCGAACATGAGGCACCGCTGGTCAATGACGGCAAGGTCCTGGATGATCCGTCACAGTATGTGAACATCTTCACCGCCATCGACGGCGACGAGATGAAAGTGGCCTGGCAGGTCATGGTGTCGGGTAACCTCGACAACACCGACTGCGACTATCAGGGCAAATACGCCTTTTCGACGAGCTACAACTCGGAAATGGGCATGAACCTTGCCGAAATGACCGAGAGCGAACTCGACCACGTGGTGGTGTTCAACCTGAAGGCCATCGAGAAGGGCGTTGCCGACGGCGACGTGCAGATGCTCAACGGCGTGGCGGTCATCGACGGCCGCAAGGGTCAGAACAAGAATTACACGCGCTACATTCCGATTCCGAACAGCCCGCACGGCGTCAATGCCGCGCCCGACAAGAAGCACATCATGATCGCCGGCAAGCTGTCGCCGACCGTGTCCGTGATCGATGTGACCAAACTCGACGCGCTCTTTGACGAGGACGCCGATCCGCGGTCCTGCATCGTCGCCGAACCCCAGCTCGGACTTGGCCCGCTTCACACCGCGTTCGACGGCAAGGGGTTCGCCTTCACGACGCTGTTCCTCGACAGCCAGATCGTCAAGTGGGACATCGACAAGGCCGTGCGCGCCTACGCCGGCGAGGATGTCGATCCGATCGTCTCGAAGGTCGATGTGCATTACCAGCCCGGTCACAACTCCACCTCGATGGGCGAAACCGCCGAAGCCGATGGCGAATGGCTGATTTCGATGAACAAGTTCTCCAAGGACCGGTTCCTGAATGTCGGCCCGCTGAAGCCGGAGAATGAACAGATCATTGACATCTCCTCGGACGACATGAAGGTTGTCCATGACGGTCCGACCTTCGCCGAACCGCATGATGCCATCATCGTGCGTTCCGACATCGTCAACCCGGTGAATGTCTGGTCACGCGAGGACCCCATGTTCACCGATGCCTATGCCCAGGCGAAAGCCGATGGCGTCGACCTCGACTACGACGATGTCGTCATCGTCGACGGCGACAAGGTGCGCGTCTACATGACATCGGTCGCACCGCAGTTCGGCCTTGAAAAATTCACGGTCAAGCAGGGTCAGGAAGTCACGGTCTATGTGACCAACCTCGACGACGTGGATGACGTGACACACGGCTTCTGCATTTCCAATTATGGCGTTGCGATGGAAGTCGCGCCGCAGGCGACCGCCTCGGTCACCTTCACGGCGGACCGTCCGGGCGTTCACTGGTTCTATTGCCAGTGGTTCTGTCATGCGCTGCACATGGAAATGCGCGGACGCATGTTTGTCGAACCGCGCAACGTCTGAGGCAGCCAGACCATGAACCCGATCGTCCGCGCAGTCACAGTGCTCCTCGGTCCCGTCCTCCTCGCGGGGGCGGCGCTTGCCGCCGATATCCGCGTCGAGCCGGGCCCCGGTGCGCTGGTGCGGGCGGTCGACCTTGCCCGGCCCGGCGACCGTCTGTTGCTGAGTGAGGGCATCTACCGGGGCGGGCTGGTCCTGACGAGGCCGATCGGGATCGCCGGCGGCGGCAAGGCCCATGTGGCCGGCACGGGCACCGGCTCGGTGATCACCATCGACGCGCCGGATGTCGTCATCAAGGGCCTGAAACTGACCGGCTCGGGCACCTCGCACGAGACCATCGACAGCGCCGTGCAGATGACCAGAAAAGCCGACCGCGCCATCGTTCGCGACAACCGGATCGAAGACAATCTTTATGGCGTCGACATTCATGGTGCACGCGATGCCCTTGTCGAAGGCAACACCATAATCGGAGGCAGCGACAGGCTGATGAACCGGCGCGGCAACGGTGTCTATGTCTGGAACGCGCCCGGGGCGACTGTAACGGGCAACACGGTACGCCAGGGCCGGGACGGGATTTTTGTCAACACCAGTCGGAAAAACACCTTCACCAACAACCGGTTCGAGAACCTGCGCTTCGCCATTCACTACATGAACGCCGACGACAGCACCGTTTCCGGCAACGTCTCGATCGGCAATCATATCGGCTATGCCATCATGTTTTCGAAGCGCCTGACCATCCGCGACAACATCTCGCTGAATGACCGGGATCACGGTGTCATGCTCAATTATGCCAACAACGCCCGTATCGAAGGCAATGCCGTGCTCGGCGGCGGGGAAAAGTGCCTGTTCGTCTACAATGCGAACAAGAACCTCATCCTGGGCAACCGGATAGAAGGTTGTGAAATCGGGATCCATTTCACCGGCGGATCGGCGCGCAACGAGATTTCCGGAAATGCCTTCATCGGCAACCGGACCCAGATCAAGTTCGTCAGCACCAGGGACCATGTCTGGTCCGGCAACTACTGGAGCGATCACGCCGCCTATGACGTCAACGGAGACGGCATCGCCGACCAGGCTTTCCGTCCCAATGACACGATGGACCAGGTGATCTGGACCCAGCCCTCGGCGAAATTGCTCCTGGGCAGCCCGGCCGTGCAATTGGTCCGCTGGGCGCAAAGCACGTTTCCGGCCCTGCTGCCCGGCGGTATCGTTGACGACCGGCCCCTGATGAAACCGCGCGAATTGCCCGAAACCGCGCGCAACTGGAAGGCGTCCCTGCAATGAGCGAGATCGTGAAAGCCCGGGACGTCAGCATGACATTCAAGGAGGTCGACGCCCTGACGAATGTGTCGATCGACGTTGCTCACGGCGAACAGGTCGCTCTGCTTGGTCACAACGGCGCGGGCAAGACCACCCTGTTTCGTCTCATCCTCGGGTTCATCAGGCCGACAGCGGGTTCGATCTCGATCGCAGGCTTCGAGCCGGGGAGCAATCCGGCGCGGCGGACGGTTTCCTATCTGCCCGAGCAGGTCGCGTTCCCGAAAATGCTGACCGGACGCGAGGTCGTGCGCTTCTATGCCAGGCTCAAAGGGGCCGCCCTGAAGGACGTGCAGACGGTGCTCGACAAGGTCGACCTCGCCGACGCGGCGGACCGCCGGGTGGACACCTATTCGAAGGGCATGCGCCAGCGGCTGGGGATCGCGCAGGCGCTGGTCGGCAAACCGGACCTCTTGTTGCTTGACGAGCCGACATCCGGTCTCGACCCGCTGTCGCGCCAGCATTTTTATGAACTGATCGCGGAGGTCGCCCGGCAGGGCGGCTCCGTGCTGCTGTCCTCGCACGGGCTCAGCGAACTGGAGGCCAGGACGGACAGGGTCGCGATCCTCCGGAAAGGCGAACTGGTCGCCAACGGCCCGCTGGCCGAACTTCAGCGTGAGGCCGACCTGCCGACCAGGATCCGCGTGCGGGCCGCGCCCGACGCGGTCGACAGGGTCCATGCGGAAATCGGCGGCGGACGTATCAACTGCGCCTCGGTGGAACTCTTCTGCGCCCGTGACGACAAGATGCGCATCCTGTCCAGGATCAGCGGGCTTGGTGCGCAGGTCGAGGATGTCGAAGTCGCCGCACCGACCCTGGACGAGGTCTACCGGCATTTCTCGAAGACCGGACCCGGCCAGGACTGGAGGAGGCAAGCATGATGCATGGCATTCTGACCATCGCCGCGACGGAAACACGTATCGGTCTGCGCAACCGCTGGATCATCCTGTCGTCTCTCATTCTTCTGGCCTTTGCGCTTATCCTGGTGCTTCTCGGCAGCGCTCCCGGCGGCGAGGTCAGGACCGATGGTGTCACCGTCGTGGTCGCGAGCCTGTCGACGCTTTCGGTCTATCTGGTGCCTCTGATCGCGCTGTTGTTGTCCTTTGACGCCATTGCCGGCGAGATCGACCGCGGCACCTTGCAGCTTGTGCTGGCCAGCCCGGTCTCGCGCGGTGCCGTGCTTGTCGGCAAGTTTCTCGGTCACGTGAGCGTTCTGGGCATCGCCGTGAGCTTCGGCTACGGCATTGCCGGGTTGATCGCCTTTTTTGCCAATGGCGGCGGCGATGCAAGCGCTCTGACCGGTGTCGGCCGGCTGATCGCGAGCTCGGTGGTGCTGGGCGCGACGTTCATCGCCATCGGTTACATCGCCAGCGCCAGCGTGCGCCAGACCGGAACCGCGGCGGCGCTGGCGATCGCGATCTGGCTGTTTGCCGTGGTGCTCTATGATCTTGCGCTGCTCGGCGGCTTGCTGGCCAGTCAGGACGGCTTTTTCGCGCGAGACGTCTTCCCCTGGTTGCTGGTGCTGAATCCCGCCGATGCGTTCCGCCTCTATACCATGAGCGCGATCGACGCCGCAGCCATGGGCGGCAATCTGGGCAGGGGAGCGGGATCGGCACTGCCGCTCAACGGGCTTTCGGCCATGCTCAGTCCGGTCATCTGGACCGCGGTGGCGCTGGCGCTTTCAACCCTCATACTCAAAAAGGTGCGGCCATGAAGAGGCGCATGAGGCTTGCGGCGATTGTCGCCGCGGCGGTGGTCGTTTCCGCGTGCAACGAGCAGCAGGCCGGAACAGATGCGCCGCTGCCGGTCGCCCTGACGGAGGAAGCGGCCGGACACTACTGCAACATGACCATTCTGGAACATACGGGACCGAAGGCACAAATCTTCCTTGCCGGCTTTCCGCATCCCCTGTGGTTCAGCCAGGTGCGCGACGGCATTGCCTTCCTCCGCTCGCCGGAGGAGCACTTCGAAACCGTCGCCATCTATGTCAACGACATGGGCCGGGCGACCGACTGGGACTTTCCCGGTCAGGAGACCTGGATCGACGCGAAAACCGCCTGGTATGTCATCGGGTCCCGCAAGACGGGGGGAATGGGAACCCCCGAGGCCATCCCCTTCGGCAGCGAGCAGAGCGCGTTCGCCTTCACGGCGGGCAATGGCGGCGAAGTGGTGCGGCAGGCAGAGATCCCCGACGCATATGTTCTGGGTCCCGTCGGGCTCGATTCCGAAGCAACCAGCCTGGCTGGAGGAGCGGTCCAATGAAGCTCAATCGCCGCCGTTTCATCGGCATCACGGCCGGATGTCTTCTGGGCGCCCACCCTGTCCTTGCCTCCGGTGCCACGGGCGCGCGCTGGCGAGGGGTCGCGCTGGGCGCGCATGCCGACCTGCGTTTGGTTGGTTTGCCGGCAAACGAGGCCGAAGGCCTTCTGCGCGCGGCTCGCGGCGAAATCGAGCGGCTTGAACGGCAGTTCAGTCTCTACCGTGCCGACAGTGCGCTGGTTCGTCTCAATACGACCGGCATTCTGGAACAACCGGAACCGGACATGCTGGAACTGTGTTCGCTCGTGTCCACCGTCTTCCAGGCCAGTTCCGGGCGGTTCGACCCGAGTGTGCAACCGCTCTGGATGGCGTATGCCCGCGCCGGGGGAGCGCCGGATCGAAAGGCCCTGGCGGCCGCGCGCGCGGCAATCGGCTGGGACAGGGTCGATGTCACGGTGGACCGGATCCGGCTGGCGCCCGGAGCCGCTCTCACCTTCAACGGTATCGCGCAGGGCTTCATCACGGACCGGGTTGTCAGGCTGCTCAAGGCGCAGGGACTTGAAACCGGGCTGGTTTGCCTCGGAGAAATCGCCGCGGTCGGCGCCTCGCCCTCCGGCAATGGATGGGCGGTCGGTCTGGCCGATCGCGAGGATCAGCCGGCCGATGCACGCATCCACTTGCGGGACAGGGCGGTGGCGACCTCAAGTTCTGACGGCACATTGTTCGGGGCCGGCCCCGCCGGACACATTCTCGACCCGGAGACCGGCACCGCCGCACCGGCGGACTGGCGACGGGTCAGCGTCATTCATCGTTCCGCCGCGATGGCCGACGGACTGTCCACCGCGGCAGTTCTGGAAAACCCGACAGGATTGCGCGAGATGGCGAGCCGGGTTCCCGGTGCGGAGATCCACGCGATCGCGCGCGACGGACATGACCTGATCCTCTGACCGGTGACCGCGGGCACGACCTGGCGTGCAATCGGTTGCACCGAATTGACCGGGATGCGCAATCTTGCAGGTTCGGGAACGGACATTGGCACAGAAGCGCTCGGGTTGCGGACTTGGCGGTAACATTGAAGGAAGTGGCTGAACGGGCCGGGGTGTCCCGCTCAGCCGTCTCGCGCACCTACACGGAAGGTGCCAGCGTTTCGGTGCGCGGCGCGGCGAAATGGAATCGATCAGCACCAGATGGCGGCCGCCATGGGCTCTCAGGGCCTTGCAGGTGCGCACGGCCGCGTCCCGGACCATGTCCCATTGCAGCGGATCGTGGAACGGACGGAAGACAACTCCGCCGATGAGGTTCAGGTCACGCGCGGCAAGGGCGTCGCCGAGGATGGCCGGGCCTGTTCGATCGCATCGGTCTGTTGAAACAGACCGTGCCGGATGTCCGTGCCGCCGCCATGCGTGTGATGCGGGATATCTGTGCAAATCCGGCGTCACACGGCTGACCTCGAACGGAGCGGACCTGGCAAGCCTGCACCATCGGCACGGGGGATGCGGGGCGCAATCCACTGACGGCCGGTGCGCCGGGGCAACTCCGTCGGGGCCGCCTCACGCCGGCGGGCCAATCTTGTCCGGATGCGCGTTTCGAAAGGCTTCGAGTTCCCCGCAGGCCCCGGCGGCACGCCGGATGCCCGGGAAGCCGGAAACATCCACGCCCCAGCGGTCGGCGTTGTAGAGCTGCGGGATCAGGCAGCAATCGGCCATGGTGGGTGTTGTGCCGTGACAGAACGGGCCCTCGGAGCCATCGAGCAGGGTCTCGAAGGCGGTCAGTCCCTTGCCGATGAAATGACGCATCCAGGCGGCCTTGGTCTCGTCGCCGCCGCCGGCGAGGTCGGCGACATGTCTGACCACGCCGAGATTGCAGACCGGGTGGATCTCCATGGCGATCGCGTGGGCCAGTTGCCGCACCCGGTATTGTCCGTCGACGGTCTCCGGCAGCAGGCGCGAGCCGGGCTGTGTCGCGTGGAGATATTCGATGATGGCGAGCGACTGGGTCAGGGTCTTGCCGTCGACAATCAGCGCAGGCAGCACGCCTTGCGGATTGAGCGCAAGATAGTCCGCGTCAAGATGAGCGCCGGTCAAGAGGTTGACGGGCCGGATCTCCGCTTCGAGACCGAGCAGGTTGAGCGCGATGCGCACCCGGTAGCTCGCCGACGACCGCCAGTAATCGTAAAGAACAATGTCTCGTGCCATGAATCCCTCCCGGACATGTGCCTGTCCTCCGATAAACGAAATCGGCCGACAATTGGCAAGACGGATGTCCCGGACAGGAGACGGTCCGGCCGGCGGAGGCGAGGGCCGACGCGGCTCTAGCGCAGGGCGACGCCGAACGGCAATTGTTCCTGCGCGTTGCGGTACCACCGGATGATCTGCCTGCGTTCGTCCTCTTTCATGAAGGAGACATTGGCCGGGGGCATGGCGTTGGTGACGCCGGCCTGCAGATAGATCTCCTTGGCGGCGCGGGCGATGTCGGCCCGGGTCTCCAGAAGAACGCCCTTCGGCGCCCAGTGGATGCCTTCGTGGAAGGGTTCGCGCGCGTGGCACATTCCGCAGCGGCCCGGCACGATCGCAAGAACATCGTCAAAGCCGTCGGCATCGGCGAAGACCTGTTGAACCGGCGTCAGTGCGCGGGCGTCGGAGGCCTCCCAGCTGTCCTGCTGCAGTGGCGCCAGGGAGAGCTGGATGACAGCAACGAACAGGATGGCGGTGACGAGCCAGGTCCAGGTCGGTGCGGGTGCGCCGGTGTGTTTGGTATTGAAATAATGCCGGATGGAGACGCCCATCAGGAACACCAGCGCGGCGATCAGCCAGTTGTATTCGGAAGCGAAGGCGAGCGGATAGTGATTGCTCAGCATCAGGAACACGACCGGCAACGTCAGGTAGTTGTTGTGGGTCGAGCGCAGCTTGGCGATCTTGCCGTATCTGGGGTCCGGCGTACGTCCGGCCTTCAGGTCGGCCACCACGATCTTCTGGTTCGGAATGATGATGAAGAACACGTTGGCGGTCATGATCGTCGCGGTGAAGGCGCCCAGGTGCAGCATGGTCGCCCGGCCGCTGAAGATCTCGTTGTAGCCGTAGCCCATGGCCACCAGCAGCGCGAACAGCAGCAGCATCAGAAGGGTCGGGCTTTCGCCGAGGCGCGACTTGCACAGCCGGTCATAGACCAGCCAGCCGATGGTGAGCGATCCGGCGGATATCACGATCCCCTGCCACAGGGAGAGATCGGCCTTGGCCGGATCGAGCAGGTAGAGTTCGCCGCCGACCCAGTAGACGATCATCAGCAGCGCCGCACCGGACAGCCAGGTCGAATAGCTTTCCCATTTGAACCAGATCAGGTGCTCGGGCATGTTTTCCGGCGCCACCAGGAACTTGCGGATGTGATAGAAACCGCCGCCGTGGACCTGCCATTCCTCGCCATGGGCCCCCTTGGGAAGATCCGGCGCCTTGCGCAGGCCCAGATCCAGCGCGACGAAATAGAACGACGACCCGATCCAGGCCATTGCCGTGATCACGTGCAGCCAGCGCACGGCCAGGGCAATCCAGTCCCAAATGATGGCGATGTCCAGCATGTCACCCTCTCTTGTCAGTCCGCCGTTGAAGCTAGCCCATGCAATAATTTTCTGGTATCTCGGCATAATCCCGAGCAGTTTCAAAAAAACCGGAACAATCTCCCGCCGCGACCGAAAGTCCAGATGGCCTATCTTGAAAACATACGGACCTTCCTGCGTGTCTACGAACTGGGAAACATGTCCGCGGCGGCGCGTGACCTGCGGATCTCCTCCGCTGTTGCGTCGTCCCGGATTTCCCAGTTGGAAGAACATCTGAACGTGCGCCTGTTCCAGCGCACCACCCGTGCTCTCAGTCCGACAGAGCATGGCAATTTGTTCTACCGCGGCGCAACAAAAATAATCGAGGCGGTCGAGGAGGCGGAAGCCGAGATCAGCACGGTGACGCGGTCGCCACGCGGCACGCTGTTTGTCGCCGCGCCCATCGGCATGGGTCAGCGCCTGATCGCCCCGGCGATTCCGGCCTTCAAGCAGGCCAATCCGCTGATCGATATTCGCCTGCGCCTGTCGGACCGCAAGGTCGATCTGACCGGCGAGGGCCTGGACGCGGCTTTTTTCCTCGGGCTGCCGGAAGACTCCAATCTCAAGATCCGCAAGATCGCGGATTGCAGCCGGACCTTGTGCGCAGCGCCGGACTATCTCGCCCGCAAGGGCAAGCCGGAGACCATCGATGAGCTGGCCTCAGGCGACCACGATTGCCTGAACATGCGCTATCCCGGCGCACCGGAGTTCCAGTGGCCGCTGCAGACCGACGCTGGCGTGAAGCGGGTGGCGGTCACCGGACCGTTCGAATCCGATCATGGCGATGTCCTGACCGGCTGGGCCCTGGAAGGGCATGGCATTATCCTGAAACCTGTCTTCGAGGTGGCCGAATATCTTGCCGATGGAAGGCTGGTGCGGGTCCTGGAAACCGCGCCGCCGGTGCCGGTGCAGATGGCATGCCTTTATCCGCACCGCCGGCATCAGGACCCGAAGGTCCGTCTGTTTCTGGATTTCATGGTTGCCCATATACACAAGTCGCTGGCCGGAGCGGCTTGAGCCGATTTCGGCAACAGGCTATCGGACTTGAACGCGGGTCGCTTCAGGCGGCACTGCGGTGGCCGTCGGAGAACATGGCCTGGTCCCGTCCCCGCTGCTTGGCCTGGTAGAGTGCCTGGTCCGCTTCGTGCAGGGCATCCTCGAAGGTCGTCGCGGCCAGCAGAAATTCATGGGCCCCCGCGCTGGCGGTAACGGAAATGGTCGATCCCTTGACCTGGATGGACAGCTCCCGGATGGAAGTCAGCAGCCTGTCCAGCGCCGTTCTGGCCTGGGCGGCCGTGGTGTTCGTCATGTAGACGCCGAACTCCTCGCCGCCAAGCCGCGACACGATATCGCTTTTCCGGCACATGTGCTTGAGAAGACCTGCGAATTGCTCCAGCGCGGCATCGCCGGCCGCATGCCCCATTGTGTCGTTGACCGATTTGAAGTGATCGATGTCGAGAATGACAAGGGTGCCGATCTGATGGGTTTCCGCCGAAGTGCGCATGTCCTTCATCTGGCTGGTGAAGGCGCGTCTGTTCAGAAGTCCCGTCAGGAAATCGTTGTTGGCGGCTTTTTCGAGTTCCTGCTCGGTGTGGAACAAGCGCTTTTCCCGCTCAAGAAGCGTGCCGAAAATCAATGTGCTCACGAAATAATAGGGCAACAGGAAAGGCAGCACCGCGACGAACAGATGCAGGGCGACATCCACCGGCAAGGCCAGGACTGCCGCAAAACTGAGCGGAAGAGCCAGACCCAGGATCGCAAGGTTTCGAAATTTGCCGCGCTTTTCTGCCGGAACCCGGTAGTGCCAGGCCAGGCCGATTGCCGCGGACAGCAGCACGCCCAGGGCTCCGGTCGGCGCGCCAATCCCGCCCAGCCACAGTCTGTAACTGCCGGCGATGGCACCGGTTATCACAGCGGGCAGGGGGCCGCCGAATGCGGCGGAGACGGCAACGAAAACCGTTCTGCCGTCGATCTGCACACCGTCGGCAATCGTTGTCGGTGAACTCATGGCGACCATGCTGCCGAAACCCATGATCAGCCCGGTTAGAATCTTCTGGACGACAGGGGGCAGGGCACTGCGTTTCACGGATCCGTAGAAGAACGAAAGCAGCGTCAAAAGCCCCAGGGCGTTGATCAGGCTGACAATTGGTCCACCCATTGATTTGCAGGCTCCAGATTTTTCGCAATGCCACATACAAGTAACGAACAATACTTATCTGACGCTTGCATAGATAACAAATTGCATTTATGCGAAAATACGAAAATTTTTATTAAAACTATAGATAAGTCAGGCTTTTTCCACCACGTCAGGGTGTGCTGTGGATTGTTGCCACAGATGTATTTTCGAGGTGAAATGCGGTAACTGACCTTCAGGACGCCACACCAGGATTGTAGGGAATTTCTCGAAAGAGTGTCAGGCACAACCACAAATCATGGATGCCGGCAGTGACCCTTTCAAGGTAACACCGGACTGGCCTTGTCAGGATGCCGCCGCGGGCCGCTGACGTTAATGCAACGGACCCGGCCAACATGTCTCGCACATCCCGGCACGATAGCGGATACCGGCAGTATCAACGCACCGCCAGCAGGATGATATCACGTGGAAACCGATGTCGTTTGAATGGATTGCGCCGGGCCATCGCTCACTCCACAGTTTAGCAAAACGGTGTGTCAGACATTTCGACGGTTAATGCAACGGACCCTTTCACCCCAATTCCACTGAGCGTATCTTCCTAAGGGAACGGGTCGAAAGCGGACGCAATTCTTCTGAAATCAACTCCCCCGATAGGTCGAATACCCGTAGGGCGAGACCAGCAGCGGCACGTGGTAGTGGGTGTCTTCGGCCATGCCGAAGCGCAGCGGCACCTGGTCGAGGAATTTCGGCTCCGGCAGGGCAATCCCCGCGGCGTCGAAATAGGCGCCGGCGTGGAACACCAGCTCATAAGTGCCGGTCCTGAATTCGCTTTCGGGCAGGATCGGTCCGTCGGTGCGGCCGTCGTCGTTGGTGACGAGGCTGCGCACAAAGGTGCGCGTGTCGCCTGAAATTGCATAAAGATCGATCTTTATGCCCTTTCCCGGGCAGCCGAGGGCGGTGTCGAGCACGTGGGTTGTCAGGTAACCGGCCATCCGGGGCTCCTTCAAGAAACATGGGTTGTGCGCATGATGCAGGCATGCCCTGATAAGGAGCACCTGCCGTTCTCCGAAAGCACTTTCTGAAAAGACAAGAAAGTCAGCGGCATTATACTGATTTATAAGAAGACGACATACACGCCGCTGACCGGGGCACGGTTCTTGCCAGGGTCAACGCGGTTTGTATCAGCAGGAGAGCCGCCTTGAAACGTTATTCCCGCAACATGCGTGGCCATGGCCAGACGCCGCCGGACCCGAAATGGCCGGGCGGGGCGAAGGTCGCGGTTCAGTTCGTGCTGAATTACGAGGAAGGCGGCGAGAACTGCGTTCTGCATGGCGATGCCGCTTCCGAAGCGTTTCTGTCGGACATTCCGGGCGCCGCCCAGTGGCCGGGCCAGCGTCACTGGAACATGGAATCCATCTATGAATATGGCGCGCGCGCCGGCTTCTGGCGGCTGCACCGCCTGTTCACCCGGGCCGGCATCCCGCTGACGATCTACGGTGTTGCCACGGCTCTGGCGCGCAACCCGGAACAGGTCGAGGCGATGAAGGACGCCGGCTGGGAAATTGCCAGCCACGGCCTGAAATGGGTCGAACACAAGGACATGCCGGAGGAAGAGGAGCGCGCGGCCATCGCCGAGGCGATTCGCCTGCACACCGAGGTTGTCGGCGCGCGTCCGCGCGGCTGGTACACCGGCCGCTGTTCGCAAAACACGGTCCGTCTCGCCGCCGAAGAAGGCGGTTTTGCCTATGTCTCGGACACCTATGACGACGATCTGCCCTATTGGCTGGACGTGGACGGCCGCGACCAGTTGATCATTCCCTATACGCTCGAAGCCAACGACATGCGCTTCGCCACCGCGCCGGGCTGGACGGACGGAGAGGATTTCTTCAACTACCTCCGCAATGCGTTCGATGTCCTCTATGAGGAAGGCGGCACGGACACGCCGAAGATGATGTCGATCGGCCTGCACTGCCGCCTCGTCGGCCGCCCGGGCAAGATCGCGGCGCTGAAGAAATTCATTGATCATATCCAGGGCTTCGACAACGTCTGGTGCCCGCGCCGGATCGAGATCGCCGAACATTGGGCGCAAACCCATCCGCCGCAAAAAGGCCTCCGGCCCAGCCGGATGGAGAAGGCGGAGTTCGTGTCGGCCTTCGGCGGTATCTTCGAACACTCCCCCTGGATCGCGGAGCGCGCTTTCGATCTGGAACTCGGCCCGGCGCACGATTGCGCCGCCGGGGTCCACAATGTGCTGTGCCGGATCTTCCGGACCGCCAGCGCGGCGGAGCGTCTCGGTGTCCTGAACGCGCATCCGGATCTCGCCGGCAAGCTGGCGCAGGCCGGCCGGCTGACCTCGGAAAGCACCAACGAGCAGGCCAGTGCCGGTCTCGACATGCTGACCGATGAAGAACGTGAGACCTTCACGAAGCTCAACACCGCCTATGTCGACAAGCACGGCTTTCCGTTCATCATCGCCGTGCGGGATCACACCAAGGCATCGATCATGGAGGCCTTCCGGCGCCGGATCGACAACAGCGGGGAAGCGGAACTCGAGGAAGCCTGCCGCCAGGTCGAGCGCATCGCGCGGTTCCGGCTCGGGGATCTGCTGCCGTGAGCCGTATCCTCCGCCCGATGCCGCTGACGGCAGAAGCCTTCACCGCCTATGGCGACGTGATCGAGATCGCGGGGGCGCCCGACAAGATCATCAATCAGGGCATGTGCGGCCGCCATCACGACCTGGCGCATCTCGATTTCGGCACGGGCAAGGCGGGCATCAGCCTGTTCGACGCAAAGGCCCGCAGTCTTCCCCATACCGTCGACATGGTCGAACGCCACCCGGAAGGCAGTCAGGCATTCGTGCCGCTGGACGGCGTGCCGATGCTGGTCGTCGTCGCCGACGACCTTGCCGGCCACCCGGTCGATCTCAAGGCTTTCATCAGTGGACCCGGCCAGTCCATCAATCTTTTCCGCGGCACCTGGCATGGCGTCCTGGCGCCTCTCGGCAAGGCCGGGCGGTATGCCGTCGTGGACCGTATCGGGGCGGGAACCAATCTGGAGGAACATTGGTTTCCCGAACCCTGGATCGTGGAGGCGTCCGGCCCGGACTCTGGCCCGGATTAGCCTTCCAGCAAGGACGACTTTCGCCCGTGGAACGAGGCGGCGGCGTCCGAATACCTTCAGAGGAGCAGATATGTCTCATTCGTCGATCGGAACCGCGGAACAGCTCCGCGATCCCAACTTTACACCTCCCATGCACAAGGCGATCCCGCTGGGCATCCAGCATGTGCTGGCGATGTTCGTCTCCAATGTGACCCCGGCGATCATCATCGCCGGCGCCGCGGGCTTCGGCTTCGGGTCCAATTCGCCCGACTTTCCCGAGTTGCTGTACCTCATCCAGATGTCGATGGTGTTCGCCGGGATCGCCACGCTGCTTCAGACCGTGACGCTGGGTCCGGTCGGCGCCGGCCTGCCGATCGTCCAGGGCACGTCCTTTGCGTTCCTGCCGATCATGATCCCGCTTGTCGCCGGCAAGGGGGTCGACGGACTGGCCGCCCTGTTCGGCGGTGTGATCATCGGCGGGGTCTTCCACGCCGCGCTCGGTCTCTTCATCGGCAAGATACGCTTCGCGCTGCCGCCTCTGGTAACGGGCCTGGTGGTGACCATGATCGGTCTGGCGCTGGTCAAGGTCGGCATCCAGTATGCGGCCGGCGGCGTCCCTGCCATCGGCAAACCGGAATACGGCTCCCTGCTCAACTGGTCGGCCGCGCTGGTGGTGATTGTCGTGACCCTCGGGCTGAAATTCTTCGCCAGGGGCATGCTGTCGATTTCCGCTGTCCTGCTCGGCCTCATTGTCGGTTACCTGTTTGCGCTCGCAACCGGCATGCTGACATTCGGTACCATTTCCGGTTCCTGGTCGAACGCGGCCGTCTTCGCTCTGCCGCAGCCGTTCAAATACGGCTTCGAGTTCTCGCTGGCGGCGGTGATCGGCTTCTGCCTGATGGCCTTCGTCTCCGCGGTCGAGACCGTCGGCGATGTCTCCGGAATTGCCAAGGGCGGTGCCGGTCGTGAAGCCACAGACAAGGAAATCGCCGGCGCGACCTATGCCGACGGGATCGGCACGGCCATCGCCGGGTTCTTCGGCGGCCTGCCGAACACGTCCTTCAGCCAGAACGTCGGCCTGATCGCCATGACCGGAGTCATGAGCCGTCACGTGGTCACGATCGGCGCGATCTTCCTGATCGTCTGCGGTCTCATTCCGAAGGTCGGCTCGGTCATCCGCACCGTGCCCATCGAGGTGCTCGGCGGCGGCGTGATCGTGATGTTCGGCATGGTCGTTGCGGCGGGCATTTCCATGCTGTCGGACGTCAACTGGAACCGGCGCAACATGGTGATCTTCGCCATCTCGCTCTCCATCGGCCTCGGCCTGCAACTGGAGCCGGGTGCCCTGCAGCACGTGCCGGACACGGCCCGCATTCTGCTTACCAGCGGCCTGCTGCCGGCCGCGGCGATTGCCATCGTGCTCAACCTGGTGCTGCCGCAGGACCTGTCCGGCGAATCCACCGAGGAAGTCTCCGGCGGGCTTGCCGGACACGGCAAGGGCTCCCTGCCGAAAGACGGGACGGCCTGACACCGCGTATTTGCAAATATCGGAAGGGCCGCGTGAGCGGCCCTTTTTTACTTGAGTTGTTCGCTCTCGCCTGTTTCCGGGCAAGGTCGTGTCCCCCACCCTTCCCCCTTGTGGAGAAGGGTCAGAGATGGGGGTGAACCGCAACGCGGTTGGAAGGGCATCTCCACATGCAAACGCGGACCTTGAGACCTACCGCCCCGCCATCCGCCGCGCCACGTCGATCATGCGCGCCGAAAAACCCCATTCGTTGTCGTACCAGCCGAAGATCCGCACTTGCCGGTCCCCGGTCTCGAGCGTTTCGGGCAGAGCGATCACAAGGGATTCCGGACGCGCGCGCATGTCCGTCGAGACAACCCGGTCCTGCGTGAAGCCGATGACCGGATTGTCGGCGAAAAGCGCCTGAAGAACGTCGTTGGCGGGCGCGCCGAACGGCCTGGCCAGCATCAGCGTCAGGTCGACGGCGGACACGCTGATGGCGGGCACACGCACGGCGGCGCCGGAAATCTTGCCCTCGAGTTGCGGCAGCACCTTGGCGAGCAGCTTGGTGGCGCTTGTCGTGGTCGGCACCATGGAGACCCCGCCCGCCCGGCTGCGTTCCAGCGGGCCGCGCGGGGCATCCACCATCGGCTGGCTGCCGGTGTAGCAGTGGATCGTCGTCATGTGCCCGGTCTCGATGCCGTTGGCCTCATTGAGACCGCGCAGCAGCGGGGCAAGCGCATTGGTGGTGCAGGATCCGTTGGAAACGATCCGGTGGTTGCCGAGCCGGTCCTCGTTCGCCCCGAGCACAAGCGTGATGTCCGCCGCCGACGACGGGCCGGAAATCAGCACGTTGGCGGCTCCGGCCAGAACACCGCGTTCCGCGACATTGCGCGTGTCCGCCTTGCCGGTGCATTCCAGAACGACATCGACACCCGAAAGATCGAGCCGGGACAGGTCGGGCTCGGCGGAAAACGGCATGGTCCGGCGGTCCACGGTCAGGGTGCCGTCGCCCGCCGTCACTTCGCCGGGCCAGGGGCCGAAGACGCTGTCATACCTGAACAGATAGGCGCAGGTCTCCAGTGGCGCGATGTCGTTGATCCGCACCACTTCAATCCGGTCTGTTTCCCGGAGCTGGAGAACCTGACGCAGCACGGTCCGGCCGATCCGGCCGAACCCGTTGATGACGATCCGCATTTTCGTGTGTCCGGTTTGAAGGTCCGCGCCCTTGCAGTTCAGGGCTGATGGGCAAGGGGTAGCACCGGGCACCGGTGCAGATCTTCAATTTTATTGTCCCCTGGGACAATTCCGTCGTGGGGCCGGGGCAGCGGCGATCAGGACCGCAGCTTCATGTGACGGTTGACGTCCTTGTAGAGCAGGTAGCGGAACGGTCCGGGACCGCCGGCATAACAGGCCTGCGGGCAGAAGGCGCGCAGCCACATGTAGTCGCCGGCCTCGACCTCGACCCAGTCCTGATTGAGCCTGTAGACCGCCTTGCCTTCCAGGACATAGAGACCGTGCTCCATGACATGGGTTTCGGCGAAGGGAATGACGGCGCCCGGCTGAAAGGTGACGATGGTGACATGCATGTCATGGCGCAGGTCCTGCGGGTCGACAAAACGGGTTGTCGCCCATTTGCCGTCGGTGCCGGGCATGGCAGACGGGGTGACCTCGTCTTCGTGGGTGACGAAGAAATCCGGCCGGTCGAGGCCCTCGACGGGTTCATAGGCCTTGCGCACCCAGTGGAACCGGACCGGGTCGGAACCCGGGTTGCTGAAGGTCCATCCGGTCTGCGGCGGCAGGTAGGCGTAGCTGCCCGGACGCAGGTCGAAGTTTTGGCCGCCGGCCGTCAGGGTCGCGGTGCCCTCCACGACAAAGAGCACACCTTCCGCCGCGGGGTCCGATTCGGGACGGTCCGATCCGCCGCCGGGCGACACTTCCATGATGTACTGCGAAAAGGTCTCGGCAAAGCCGGACAGCGGCCGTGACAGAACCCACAGCCGTGTCTTGTCCCAGAAGGGCAGCAGGCTCGTGACGATGTCCCGCATCGTGCCCTTCGGAATAACGGCATAGGCCTCTGTAAAAACGGCGCGGTCGGTCAGCAGTGTGTCCTGGCCCGGATGGCCGCCTTTGGGTGCGTAGTAGGTACGGGGTCCGTCGGACTGGGTCACGGGCAACCTTTCTGGATCGAAACCGGGTATCGCAGAGTATGGCGTGCCATCCCGGCCGGCGCCATGGCGCGCGGCCGATGAGCTCCTATCTGAAAAACAAGATAATCGGGCTCGTGCGCGGTTACGCCTAAACCCTGGCAATGGCGATGTTGAGGAGCACCTGGCGTTTTTCCTGGGTGGCCACCGTGATGGCGCGGTCCAGCGCGGCCGGAAGCGCGTCGCCCTCGGTCACGGTTTCCGTGTAGGCGCGGCTGGCCTCCGCCGTCCGGGTGAAATCCGGGCTCGGTCGCAGCGATGTCAGCGGCACCTCGTTGGCTTTCGTGGCCAGGCCGTCCTTGTAGGTGCCGACGACAGAATGGCGTACGGCGCCCCATTCCTCGTTGTTGAGCACCAGGGTGATGACGGGCAGCTCATGCGCCTCCGCCACCATGTGGCAGGCGGTCGGATTGGCGAACATGTAACTGCCGTCGCCCATCGTCGCGAAGATCAGCCGGTCGCGGTCGGCGAGCTGTGCGCCGAGAGCGGCCGGAAGACCCCAGCCGAGACCGCCGGAATGGGGTTCCTGGAAATAGCTGTTGTGGCTGTCGAGATCGAGCGGCTCCAGCGGGCAGCCGAGTTCGTGGAACACGCTTGCCTTGCGGCCCCTGATCGCCCGGCCCAGACACAGGCTCACCCAGTCCTTGGACATCGGGCCGCTATTGCCGCTCTCGGCACGGTCGACCACTTTCCTGCGGTTTTCCGCTGACTGCGCGCTGATGCGCTGCCTGCGCCGGGTGAGCGCGTCCTCGTCGCGCGGACGGGTGTTCATCTCGCCGATCAGCGCCAGCAGCGTGTCCGCGGTTTCACCGGCCAGCGTGACATCGGCCTGGAAATTGCGGATCGGCGTGCGCGAGAACAACGGGTCCGGTCCAAGCTGGATGACGGCGACATCGTCCCGCAGCCGGACCTTGTCCGGCCACCAGGGGGCCAGGGAATTGATCACAAGGATGACATCCGCTTCACCAAGCAGGCCTTCCGGTGCGCAGCCGACCTGCATGGGATGGGACAAGGGCAGGGAGAGCTTGTTGGCCCAGTAGTGGGACAGCGGCAGCGCCCAGTCGTTCACAAACGCCCCCAGCGCGGCAAAGGCTTCCTCGGAGCCTGCCCCGCGCTGACTGATGATCAGCGGATGTTTCGCCCCGGCCAGCAGGTCGGCGGCCGCTTTCAGGTCGCGGCCGGAGGCCACCGGGAGAACCGGTGCCTGTTTTGAGGGTGTCTGGAGACCATCCGGCGGTGTCTGTTCGCACAGCACTTCCCGCGGCAGGCTCAGATAGACCGGGCCTGTCGGTGTCGACGTCGAGATGGCCCAGGCCCGGTCGAACAGATCGGCGATCTGCTCGGGAAAGCGTAGCTCGTAGTCCCATTTGGTCACTTCGCGCAGCAGGGCGGTCTGGTCGAACATCTCCTGCCCCCAGCCGATCGGGACGGTGCGCGCACCGAAGCGACCGCCTTCCATCACGGGCGTGCGCCCGGACATGATCAGCATCGGAATCTGGTCGCACCAGGCATTGATCGTGCCTGTCGCCCCGTTGGAAAGGCCCACATTGGTGTGCAGCATGACCGACTGGACCTTGCCCGAAAGCTGATAATAGCCGTGGGCCATGCCGACAGCGACATGTTCGTGCGGCACGGTGACGGGTGTCGGCAGGTCGAGACCGGTCTGGCCGGCTTCGATCAGGCCCTCGATGATCGGCGGAAAGTCCGTTCCCGAATTGGCGAAGACATAGTCGATGCCAAGTGCCCTGAGCTTGCCGAAAACGGCACCGCCCGCGGTGATAGTCTTGCCTTCCAGCCTGTCAGCCATTCTGTCCTCGATGGTTGCCCGCGCCGGGGCCGGTGTTCCGGGTGCCCGGTATCTCGTACTGTGTCTCGTCCTGCATCTCGTCCGGTGTCGTGCCGGTCAAAAAACCGGTCTGCAATCCGGGACGGATGCCGCCGCGCGAGGCGGTCAGTTCCAGTTTGGCAGGCACCCTAGACGAAAAAAAACCACGAATGGAACCGTTATTTTTGTTGCTTATAATGGAAAGTAATTCAGCAATTTTGTCATTTTACATTCCAAAACTAATTAGTGAAGATGGTGCTGGAGGTATGCTTCGAGCTGGTTGCCGATGCTGACACATTCGGGCCCGGCCACAGTATCTTGCCCGATGGAAGACCTTGAAATTCCGGTGGCCCGCACCTGCAAGGCCGCCCATCCGGCTGATCGGACCTGCAAGTGACATCGCAGGGGTCCAGCCGGCAAAAGACCATTCCCGGAGGAGGAAAAATGAACATCATCAAAAACGCGGTTCTCGCAGCGGCGCTGCTCGCGGGCGGCGCCACTTCGGCAGCTGCCGCGGACCATGAATTCAAGCTGCACCATTTCCTGGGTGAAAAGGCTCCGGCCCATTCCAAGATGCTGGTGCCGTGGGCCAGACAGGTCGAGGAAAACTCGGGCGGCAAGGTGTCGATCGAGCTCTATCCGGCGATGACGCTTGGCGGTCGTCCGCCCGAGCTGATCAGTCAGGTGCGCGACGGTGTTGTCGATCTGGTCTGGACCGTCAACGGCTACACGCCGGGCCTGTTCCCGCGCTCCGAAGTGTTCGAGCTGCCGGGCGTCCACACCAACAACACCAAGGCCACCAATCTGGCACTGATGGACCTCTACGAGAGCGACCTGAAGGAAGAATACAAGGGTGTGGAAGTGATGTTCCTGCATGTCCATGCAGGACAGGGCATTCACATGCGCGACACGGAAGTCCACACGCCTGCGGATCTTGAAGGCAAGAAAATCCGCATTCCGACCCGCACCGGTGCCTGGGTGATCGAGGCGCTCGGCGCAGCGCCGGTCGCCATGCCGGTTCCGGAACTGCCGACTGCGCTGCAAAAAGGCGTGATCGACGGGGCTTTCATTCCCTGGGAGATCATCCCGCCGCTGAAGATCCAGGAGCAGACCGAATACCAGATCGAAGGCGCCGGCAAGGAGCGTTTCGGCACGACGACGTTCCAGGTGTCCATGAACAAGGAGCGCTGGGACAGCCTGCCGGCGGACATCCAGAAGGCGTTCCGGGATGCATCCGGGCCGGAATGGGTCGAGCAGGTCGGTGAAATCTGGGCCGGAGCCGATGAATTCGGCATCGGTCTTGCCGTCAAGGCCGGCAACACCCACGTCACCTTGAGCGAAGAGGAAACCGAGGCATTCCGCGAGGCCCTGGCTCCGGTCACCCAACGCTGGGTGGACGAAGTCGCCGCCAAGGGGATCGACGGCGCCGCACTCGTCGAAAAGGCCAAGGCAGCGGTTGCGAGCCACTCAGGGAACTGATGCCGGGCTCCTCTCAACACAGCAGTCCCGGGTTCACCGGGGCTGCCAGCGGCCTGATCACCGCCTGGGCCCTGCTCGGCGGAATTCTTCTGCTTGCGGTGGTCGCGGTGAACATGATCTCCATCGTCGGGTCGGTCTTCGGCAAACCCTTTCCCGGGGATTTCGAACTGACGGAAATGGGTGTGGCGGTAGCGGTCTTCGCGTTCCTGCCATATTGCCAGCTCGTCGGTGCCAACGTTTCCGCCGACATCTTCACCTCGGGCGCGTCCAGAAGAACCATTGCCGTCTTCACCATGTTCGCGTCGTTGGTCGCTCTCGGTTTTGCCGGGCTGCTCATCTGGCGCATGTATTTCGGCATGCTGAACCAGAAGGACTACGACTACACCACCACCATTTTGCAGATCCCGCACTGGATGGCGTTCGTGCCCATCCTCGTGTCACTTGCCCTGCTGGCTCTGGCGGCCTTCGTCACGCTGCTGCGCGACGTGAGCGTGCTGTCGAAAGGATAACAACAAAATGACGGACGCACTTGTCCTGGGCCTGGGCGCGCTCGTGGTGCTGGTTGCCCTGATCGCGATCCGCATGCCCATCGCCTATGCGATGATCCTGGTCGGCGGTGTCGGCACCATGATGCTGAACGGGCCGGCGCTTGTTCTCAGCCAGCTCAAGACCCTGGCCTACGGCCAGTTCTCCATTTACGACCTGTCGGTCGTGCCGATGTTTGTCCTGATGGGGGCAATCGCGTCCAAGACCGGCCTCAGCCAGGCGCTTTTCCGGGGGGCAAACGCCTGGCTCGGCTGGCTGCGCGGCGGTACGGCCATGGCGGCGATCGCCGGCTGCGCCGGATTCGGAGCGGTCTGCGGGTCGTCACTGGCAACAGCATCCACCATGGGCAAGGTGGCCCTGCCGGAACTCAAGCGCTACCGCTATTCCGGCGCCCTGGCGACAGGAACGCTCGCCGCCGGCGGCGTCCTCGGCATCCTGATCCCGCCATCCGTCGTGCTGATCATCTACGCCGTCATCGTGGAGGCGAATATCGTCACCATGTTCATGGCGGCTTTTCTGCCCGGGTTGCTCGCCGTCGTCCTGTTTCTGCTGACCATCGCCATCTATGTCGCCATCCGGCCCGAGGCCGGACCGAAGGGCGGCGTCGCGGACCGGCGGGAATTCGTGGAGGCGACCGTCGGAATGATCCCGGTGCTGGTCGTTTTCGGACTGGTGATCGGCGGGATCTATCTCGGCTTCTTCAATCCGACACCGGCCGCGGCCGTCGGCGTGTTTCTCGTGCTTGCCTTCGGGCTCGCGCAGCGCAAGCTCACCCGTCACGACTTCGTCCTGGCGCTCAAGGAAACCGCATCGACCTCGGGCATGATCTACCTGATCATTCTCGGCGCGGAGCTCCTGAAGATCTTCATGTCGCGGGTCGGCCTGCCGCAGGAGACCGCGGCCTGGATCGCAGGCTCCGGACTCGAGCCGATGACCGTCCTGATTCTCCTCCTGATCGCATTGATTCTGCTGGGCTGCCTGATGGACAGCCTGTCCATGATCCTCCTGGTGATCCCGTTCTTCTGGCCGGTTCTGGTGGAAATCAACGGCGGCGTCTATCAGGGAGCGGACGGCGCCGGCTTTGGCATGAGCACCGAGGATCTGAAGATCTGGTTCGGTGTGCTTGCGCTGGTCGTGGTTGAACTCGGCCTGATCACGCCACCGGTCGGCATGAATGTCTTCGTGATTTCCTCGCTCGACCGGGAAACGCCGATGATCGAGACATTCAAGGGCGTCACGCCGTTCTTCGGCGCGGAAATCATCCGTGTGATCCTCCTGGTCAGCTTCCCGGCCCTGACCCTGTGGCTGCCAAGGGTCTTGAGCTGACGGGACGAAACCGAGACTTCCGCAACATTGCCGTCCCGGCCTCGCGCCGGGACCTGCCTTTCGGAAACACCGCTCAGGCAGTCGCTCGCCTTGCGAAGATCCGGTCCGACATTTCTGTTGCCGGAGCGATGACTGTGGCCGGATCGAGGGCTTCCTCCCAGTCGATATCGACAGGGCTCGACTGTGCCAGCGCCGTCGCGAAAGGCTCGGTGCTTGCGGCGGCCCGGGCGACCAGATCCTTCGCCTCCGCCCGCGCCACACCCTTTTGGGCAAGAACGAAGCTGGCCGCTTCCGCCATGATCTCCGGATTGGCGGCGAGCGTTGCGGCGATCCTGGCGGCATTCGGTTTCAGAGTGGCGGCAAGCGCCTGGGCGTGACGGAGCGCCGCTCCGGTGGCCATCAGCATCTGTGGCAGAAACTGCCATTCGAGCGGCCATCTGGCGCCATCGCGTTCCTCGACCGGGACGGCGGCAGCGGCAAGACCGGCCTGCGCGGCGGTTGCGATCCGGGCGAGCGTGACGATGGCTTCCGGCTGGATCGGGTTGTTTTTCTGCGGCATGGTCGAGGACCCGCCACCCGTTCCGCATTGCACCTCGCCAATTTCGGAACGTCCGAGCAGGACAAGGTCACCGGCCATTTTGGCCAGTCCCGCGCCGAGCTGCTGCAGCCAGGCGCCGAGTGCCAGAACAGGTGTCCGGTTGACGTGCCAGGACGGGCTGTCGAAAAGACCGAGTTCCTGTGCCAGCGCCGCTGACAGGGCATCGCCGTTGGGAGCAACGGCACTGTTGATGCCCGATGCACCGCCAAACTGGACCCTGAGCACGGTTCCGCGCAGACCGGCAAGAGCCGCTTCCGCGTCGATCAGCGGGTGCGCCCATTGCGCGATCCGGTAACCGAGCGTGATCGGGGTGGCGATCTGGCTGCGGGTGCGTCCCGCAATCACCTGTCCGGCGTGACGTTCGCTCTGCTCCCGCAGCGTGTCGATCAACCCGGCGAGCCGGGTTTCCAGAACCTCCAGGCAGTCCCTCACCTGCAGCATCATGGCGCTGTCCATGACATCCTGGCTGGTGGCGCCCCAATGGACCCAGGTCCCGCTTTCCGGACCGACGGCGGCCCGCAGAAGACTGACCAGTGCGGGGACCGGAACGCCTGCGGAGCGTGTGCCTTCCGCGACTTGCGCCGGAACGAGCTCCATATTGCCAAGGGCGGTTTCAATTGCGTCGGCCGCGTCCCGCGGAATGACACCGAGGTTCCCCTGCACGACGGCCAGCGCCCGTTCGACCTTGATCATGGCACTGACGTTGCTGGCGTCATTCAGCAGGCGGGCAATGTCTTCGTCGCCATAAAGTCCGGAGAAGACGGAGCTGGAAAAAAGCGAAATGGGCATGGCACTCCGAGGTCACTGGCCGGAAACGTTGATACGGTTCGTCATAGAGAGCCATCACGCAAATCGGGTCAAGCTGCCTTCAGCGGCAGGTCGAGGATTTCGCGGGCCTGCTGCCAGGTCGCGACGGGCCGCTCGTATGTCTCGCAAAGCTCTGCGGCCCGTTTCACCAGCGCCGCATTGCTCGGGGCAAGGGTCTCGCGGTCGAGGCGAATATTGTCCTCTAGCCCGGTGCGGGTATGGCCGCCGGCGGCGATGCACCATTCGTTGACGGTCAACTGGTGCTGGCCGATCCCGGCCGCGCACCATTCGGCACCGGGGGCAAGGCGATGAACCGTCTTGATGTAATAATCGAACACATCCTTGTCGACCGGCATGGCGTTCCTGACGCCCATGACAAACTGGACATAGAGCTTGCCCGGAATCCGGCCGTCCCTGTTCATGGCCGCCGCCTGGTGAATGTGGCTGAGATCAAAGGCCTCGATTTCGGGCTTGACGGTGTGCTCCCGCATCTCGCTCGCCAGCCAGTCGACCAGATCCGGCGGGTTCTCGTAGACCCGCGTCGGAAAATTGTTCGAGCCGACCGACAGGGACGCCATGTCGGGCGCAAGCGGGAGCATGCCGCCGCGCGCCTTGCCTGCGCCGGACCGGCCTCCGGTCGAAAACTGGATGATCATGCCCGGGCAGTGTTTTTCGAGACCTTCCTTCAGGCGCGCGAATTTTTCCGGATCAGAGGACGGTGTCTCGTCGTCATTGCGCACATGGGCATGAACGATCGACGCGCCCGCCTCGAAGGCCTCCTGGGTGCTGTCCACCTGTTCGGCGACCGTGATCGGCACGGCGGGATTGTTTTCCTTCTTCGGCAGCGACCCGGTGATCGCGACACAGATGATACAGGGTTTGGTCATTTTTTCTCTTCGTTCGTGAACGCTCGGCGACGTTGACGGCAAGGATGATCGGTTTTCCGTGTTCTCAGACATCGAAGAAAACGGTCTCGTCTTCTCCCTGCAGATTGATATCGAAGCGGTAGACGGTTTGACCGTCCCGTGTCGTCTTGCTGGCGACCAGCGTTGCGCGCCGGCGTTCCCATTCGATCAGGTTCAGCACCGGATCCTTCGCGTTCGCCTCGATTTCGTCCTCGAAATAAAGACGTGTATTGAGGCCGATATTGATGCCGCGCGCGACGATCCACAGGTTCAGGTGCGGGGCCTGGACGGTGCCGTTGCGGCCCGGGCAGGCGCCCGGCTTGACCGTGTCGAAGCCCCACTCGCCCGTCTCGAAGTCGGTGATCACGCGGCCCCAGCCCCGGAAACCGTCCTCGACCGCGCCGCCGCCTTCCGGATGCGCATAGTGTCCGTCCGCATTGGCCTGCCAGATCTCCAGCATGACATCCTTGATCGGGCTGCCCATGCCGTCCATCACGATCCCCTCGACCCGGATCCGCTGCCCCTTGGCGTTCGGCCCGGCGATGTCCCAGCCGAGTTCCTGCTTGTAGATGTCGAAACCGGCGGCACCCGGGGCCAGCCCGATGTGAACATAGGGACCGGCCGTCTGCGACGAGGTTTCCTGAAGGTATTCAAGTTTCTGTGCCATCGCTCAGTTCCCCTCCAGACGGTTTTCGAACAGGGTCGACCGGCGCCCGCGCAGCACGATGTCGAACTTGTAGGCGATCGTGTCCAGCGGAATGGTCGCGTTGAGATCGAGCAACGCGATCAGTTGTTCGACTGCATCCGGGTCGGGAATGGTCTTCACGATCGGGCATTTCGGGATCAGCGGGTCGCCCTCGAAATAACACTGGGTGATCAGCCGCTGGCAGAAGGCCGTGCCGAAGATCGACATGTGAACATGCGCGGGCCGCCAACTGTTGACCCAGTTGCGCCACGGATAGGCGCCCGGCTTCACCGTGCGGAAATAATAATAGCCGTTCTCGTCCGTGAGCGTGCGCCCGCAGCCGCCGAAATTCGGGTCGATCGGGGCAAGGTAAGTGTCTTTGCGATGCCGGTAGCGGCCGCCCGCGTTGGCCTGCCAGATCTCGACCAGCGTGTTCGGAACCGGCCTGGCGTTTTCGTCGAGAACGCGGCCATGCAGGATGATCCGCTCACCGATCGCGCTCTCGCCGGATTTGGCGTAGTTGAAGATCAGGTCCCTGTCGAACGGGTCCAGGTCGTTGTGGCCGAACACCGGACCGGTCGTTTCGGAGACCGTGTTCTCGAGACTGATCATGGAGTATTTCGGTGACCGCGCGACCGACGTTCTTGTAGTCCGGGGTCAGCGCCGGCGGATGGCGTTCGCGGTTGCGCTGGTAGAATTCACCAGGTTTGAGCATTTTCCTCTCCTCCTCAGGAGCAAGCGGCTTGCGAGCCTACTCGGCTTCCATCTCTGCGTAAGTCTGCTTCGCCAGTTTCAGCGCCTGGTTGGCGCGGGGAACACCGGCATAGATTGCCACATGCTGAAACGATTCCAGCACATCCTGCTTGCTCGCGCCCGTGCGTTTTGTCGCACGGATATGCATCGGAATTTCCTCGAAATTTCCGAGCGCCGCCAGCAGGGCGAGCGTCAGCATGGAGCGCTCGCGTGCGCTGATGCCGTCGGAGGCCCAGACATTGCCCCAGGCCGTCTCCGTGATCAGGGTCTGAAACGGTTCGTCGAACGCGGACTTGGCACTTTCCGCACGGTCGACGTGTTCGTCGCCAAGCACGGATCGCCGGACCCTGGTACCGGTTTCGAAGCGCTCAGACATGGAGGTCCTCCTTCAGGAATCTCAGCAGATGGCCGGTGAATGCATCCGGTTGCTCCACACAGGGCAGATGCCCGGCCTGGTCTATTTCGACAAAACGGCTTCCCGGTACCAGAACTGTGGTCGCGCGCACCAGGTCCGACGGACTGGCAAGATCCTCGCTGCCGCCGATGCCGAGCACAGGCAGGCGCAGGCTGGCCGTGCTTTGGCTGAGGTCTGCTGCGGCAATCGCCTCGCAGCAGCCGACATAGCCGTCCTCGGGCGTGCGGCACAGCATGTGGCGCCAGCCGAGGCTCTCGGGCCTGCCGCGGAAGCTTCCGGAAAACCAGCGCTCGAGAACCGCGTCGGCGATGCTGTCCAGACCGTCCGCACGGATCCGTGAAATCCGGTCCCGCCACATGGTGGGGTCGCCCATTTTCGCCGCCGTGTTGGCGAGCACCAGGCCGCTGATCCGGTCCGGCCGCCGGCTGGCCAGCAACTGGCCGATCATGCCGCCGATGGACAGGCCGACGAACACGCAGGACCCGATGTCGAGCTCATCCAGCAGGGTGTCCGTGTCCCGGACAAGGTCATCCATCGAATAGGGCGGCTTCGGGCAGGACGACAGCCCGTGGCCGCGCTTGTCGAAGCGCACCAGCCTCAGGCCGTTTCCGGCCAGCCGGTCCACCACGCCGTCCCAGAGGCGCAGGTCCGTGCCCAGGGAATTGGCGAAAACAACCACCGGGCCGTCCGGATCGCCGTCCTCGCGCCAGTGAATGTCCGCAGTCGGGAGTCGCGCGATCTTCATCAATAGGGCAGGCCCACATAGTTTTGCGCAAACCATTTCTGCGCCGTTTCATGGTGATGCAGCGACTGGATTTCCGCACGCTGCATCTTCAGGTCGAAATCCGACTGGTCCGGGAACCGGTGCAGCATATTGGTCGTCGCCCAGCTGAACCGCTCGGCTTTCCATACCCGGGCCAACGCCTTCTCGGAATAGCCGTCGATCCCGCCGGTGTCCTTGTCCAGGTAGTACTGGACCAGCGCCTCCTTGAGGTAATGCACATCAGAGGCGGCGGTGTTCAGGCCCTTGGCGCCGGTCGGCGGCACGATGTGAGCCGCGTCGCCGCACAGAAACAGCCGGCCCCAGCGCATCGGCTCGCTGACGAAGGATCTGAGCGGTGCGATCGATTTCTCGATGGACGGCCCGGTGACCAGCTTGTCGGCGACGGAATCCGGGATCCTGCGCTTCAACTCGTCCCAGAAGGCCGCGTCGCTCCACTGCTCGACCGTGTCGGTAACGGCGCATTGCACATAGTAGCGTGACAGGTTCTCGTTGCGCATGGAGCAGAGCGCGAAGCCGCGTATGGAATTCGCGTAGATCAGCTCGTCATGGACGGGCGGTGTTTCGGACAGGATGCCCAGCCAGCCGAACGGGAACACCTTTTCGTAGTCCTTGCGCACGGTCTCGGGGATCGTCTGGCGGCTGACGCCGTGAAAGCCGTCGCAGCCGGCGACGAAGTCGCAATCGATGCGCTGTTCGCGGCCGTCCGCCGTGAAGGTGACAAAGGGGGTGTCGCTGTCGGCGCCGCAGATCTGTACGCCCTCGACCTCGAAGACTGTCTTGCCGTCCGTTGCCTCGCGGGCGTCATAGAGATCCTGCGTGACTTCCGTCTGCCCGTAGACAATGACATTCTGTCCGATCAACTCCTTGAAATTGATGTCGAACAGCTCGTTCTCGTAGGAAATGCAGGTGCCGTCATGGACATAGCATTCCTTGTCCATCCTGTCCGCCACGCCCGCTTCGCGCATCATGTTGACGAGGCCCGTTTCCAGGATCCCCGCTCGGATGCGGCGCAGCACGTAATCCCGTGTCTTGCGCTCCAAAACGACGGTGTCGATGCCCTTGCGGTGCAGAAGCTGCCCGAGCAGCAGACCCGACGGTCCTCCACCGACGATGACAACCTGTGTACGCATCCGTTTCTCCCTGGTTGATTTGATATTGAATGATCGAAATCGGGAAGTAAAATGACATATCGAGCCTGTTTCTTTCCAAAATGAGTATTCAAATGATCGACCGGCGCATCAAATTCCGCCATATCCAGTGTTTCGTGGAAATCGCCCAGGAACGCAGCCTGAAGCTGGCCGCCGACAAGCTCCATCTGACCCAGCCGGCCATTTCCAAGACGCTGAAGGAACTGGAGGAGATCATCGGTGCGAGCCTGATGACCCGCAACCGGGCCGGCACCGCGCTGACCAAACAGGGCAAGGTGTTCCTGCACTTCGCGCAGATTTCGCTCGCCAGCCTGCAGCAGGGCCTGGACGGGGTCGAAAAGGAGGGCGACCATGCCCGTCCGACCCTGAAGGTCGGTGCATTGCCAAGCGTGGCCGCCAGTTTCATGCCGCCCGTGATCCGGGAGTTTTCCGAGCTTGCGCCCAATGTGATGGTGCAGATCATGGACGGCCCGCACGGCTATCTGATCGAACGCCTGAAGCTGGGAGAACTCGATCTGGTGATCGGCCGCCTCGGCCGCCCGGGCTCCATGGAAGGCGTGTCCTTCACCCAGCTCTATTCGGAACGGGTCGATCTGATCGTGCGGACCGGTCATCCGCTTCTGGACAAGCCCGACGTGAAGCGCATTGTCGACTGGCCGGTGATCTATCCGCCGACGGGCGCGGCCATCCGCCCGCTGGTCGAGCGGTTCATGATTGCCAACGGCGTCGGCGAAATCACCAACAAGATAGAGACGGTATCCGGCGCATTCGGCCGGGTTTATACCAGACGTACGGACGCGGTCTGGATCATCTCCTCAGGCGTCGTCCAGAACGAGACCGCGGACGGCCACCTTGTGCGCCTGCCCTTCGACACCGACATCACCAAGGGCCCGGTCGGCCTGATGACGCGGCCGGACACCCAGCCGGGCGCGGCCGAACAGGTGTTCCGGCTCGCGGTCCAGACCGTGATCGACGAACTCGGGTTCAAGTCCTAGCCGAGCCCCAGCATCATGCGGATGTGTTCCTGGTCGGTTGCGCTGCCGGAGAAGTCGTCGAAAGCCTTTTCGGTGACCTCGATGATATGGCTCTCGATGAAGGGAGCGCCCTCTGCGGCGCCCTGTGCGGGCGATTTCAGGCAGCATTCCCATTCCAGAACCGCCCAGCTGTCGTAGCCGTGCTGGGCAAGTTTGGAAAAGATGCCGTGAAAATCCACCTGGCCGTCACCGAGCGAGCGGAACCGGCCGGCGCGGTCGATCCAGCTCTGGTATCCGGAATAAACGCCCTGGCGGCCGTCCGGATGGAATTCGGCATCCTTCACGTGAAAGGCGCAGATGCGCTCGTGATAGATGTCGATGAAGGCCAGATAGTCCATCTGCTGCAGCAGGAAATGCGAGGGATCGTAGTTGATCTGGCAGCGTTGGTGCCCGCCGAGCGCATCCAGGAACATCTCGAAGGTGGCACCGTCGAAGACGTTCCTCGCCGGGATGGATCTCGTAGCCGACATCGACGCCGTGGGCGTCATAGACGTTGAGGATCGGCTTCCAGCGCCGCGCCAGTTCGCCGAACGCCTCCTCGATCAGTCCCGCCGGCCGTTGCGGCCAGGGATAGAGATAGGGAAAGGCCAGTGACCCGGTGAAACTGACGGAGGCGTCGAGACCGAGGTTTCGGCTGGCGACGGCCGCCTTTTTCATCTGGCCGGTCGCCCATTCCTGACGCGCTTTCGGATTACCGTGCACTTGCGGCGGGGCGAACCCGTCGAAGACCAGATCGTAGGCCGGGTGAACGGCGACTAGCTGGCCTTGCAGATGGGTGGAAAGCTCCGTGATCTCCACGCCGGCATCGGTGCAGATGCCTTTGACCTCGTCGCAATAGACCTGGCTTTCCGCGGCCTTGTCCAGGTCGAACAGACGGCCGTCGAACGTTGGGATCTGGATGCCCTTGTAGCCAAGATCTGCCGCCCATTTCGCAATGGCGGGCAACGAGTTGAACGGGGCTTCGTCCCCGGCAAACTGGGCCAGGAATATCGCTGGTCCCTTGATCAGTCCGGCCATGGCTCTCTCCTCGGCAGATCGGCGCGGGTCGCGCGGGTTGGGGGGAACGGCGGGCGTCCTTCCGGATTCGGAAGGACGCCCGCCGGACTTGACATGCGGCTAGCGCGCCGGGCCTTTCCGCTCGGCGGAGGCGGCCCACAGGTTGATGTCGGCCTCGTGGGTGGTGGCGTCGATTTCGGCGAGTTCCGCGTCCGTGAACTCCAGGTTCGCGACCGTGCCGACACAGTCCCGAACCTGCTCGGCGCGGCTGGCCCCGATCAGCGCGGTCGTGACACGGCCCTTTCGCAGCACCCAGGCGATGGCCATCTGGGCGAGCGTCTGGCCGCGTTTCTCCGCAATCGCGTTGAGGGCGCGGATCGTGGCCAGGTTGTCGTCGCTCAGGAACTGTTCCTTGAGGGATTTGCCCTGGGTGGCGCGGCTGCCTTCCGGAACACCTTTCAGGTACTTGCTGGTCAGCATGCCCTGGGCAAGAGGCGAGAAGGCGATCGACCCGACACCGAGATCGTCCAGCGTGTCGAGCAGGCCGTCTTCCTCGACCCAGCGGTTGATCATGGAATAGCTCGGCTGGTGGATCAGGCAGGGTGTGCCCAGCTCCTTCAGGATCGCAACGGCTTCCCTCGTGCGTTTCGCGTTATACGACGAGATGCCGGCATAGAGAGCCCGTCCGGAGCGCACGATGTGGTCGAGGGCCAACATGGTCTCTTCCAGCGGCGTGTTCGGGTCGTAGCGATGCGAATAGAAAATGTCGACATAGTCGAGCCCCATCCGCTTGAGGGACTGGTCGCAGGACGCGATCAGGTATTTGCGGCTGCCCCATTCGCCGTAGGGACCCGGCCACATCAGGTAGCCGGCCTTGGAGGAAATGATCATCTCGTCCCGGTAGGGCGCGAAATCGGTGCGCATCAGCTCACCGAAGGCCTGCTCCGCAGCACCCGGCCGGGGGCCGTAGTTGTTGGCGAGATCGAAGTGGGTAATACCGAGATCGAACGCGGTCCGTGCGATTTCGCGCTTGCGGTCATGCGGCGTGTCGTCGCCGAAGTTGTGCCACAGACCGAGCGAAATCACGGGCAGCCTCAGCCCCGATTTTCCGCACCGGCGGTATTCCATCGTGTCGTAGCGCGTGTCCGCTGCCGTCCAGGTCATGAGAACTCCAATCAGGTTAGAAGACCTCTGGCCGCCTGTGGGTCCAGGGCGGCGGGCCGTTCGCAGGTCGTCTTGATATCGATGAACGCGCCGCTCTCCCCGGAGGCGAGAATCGACGTCATCACATCGACAGCATGCAGAGCAAATTCCAAAGCGCAACGGTGCGGCCTGTTTTCCAGGATCGCCTGCGCCATGTCGGCGAGACCGGCGGTCCGGTAATTGGCGTGACCGCGGTCGTTCGATTTGGAGAACGGATGATCCCAGGCTTCCGACTGGCTGACGAAGCTTGCCTTGTCGGTCCTGCGCACCTCGCCGCCGAAGAAATTGGGATCCGGCACGTGTAGCGTGCCCTCCCGGCCGTAGAGCTCCATGTTGGAATGGCCGTGCTGCCAGACATCCCAGCTCGCGCAATAGGTGATCTGGGCACCGGAATGGAACTGCATCACCGCGTGGATCGTGGTTGGAGTTTCGACCTTGATCTTTTCGCCGAACCTCGGCTCGGAGGTGATCGTGCGGTATTCGGAACCGGAGGAACTCATGGCGCAGACCCGTTTCACCGGCCCGAGAAGCTGCACCAGATTGGAAATGTAATAGGGCCCGAGATCGAGGATCGGTCCGCCGCCGGCCTGGAAGAAGAAGTCCGGGTTCGGGTGCCACATTTCCATGCCGGGGCTCTGCACGAAACAGGTGCCGGAGGTGACCTGGCCGACCGCTCCCGCATCGATCAGGTGCCGGGCGAGCTGGTGCGCGCCGCCCATGAACGTGTCGGGCGCGGACCCGACCCGAAGCCCCCTGGTCTGTGCGATCGCGGCCAGTGCCTGACCCTCGGCGACACTGAGCACGAAGGGCTTTTCCGAATAGACGTGCTTGCCCGCTTCCAGGACCCTTTTCGAGACCTCGAAATGGGCTGCCGGCACCGTCAGGTTGACGACGATGTCGATGTCGCCGGCCCCCAGAAGTCCGTCGATGGTTTCAGCGCGCAGGTTGAATTCTTCCGCGCGGGCCTTGGCCGCGGCCTCGTTGATGTCGGCGCAGGCGCGCACTTCGATGCCCTTGAAGAGCGGTGCGAGACGCATGTAGGCGGCCGAGATGTTACCGCATCCCAGGATGCCGATGCCGAGTGACTTGCTCATGAAAAATCCTCAATAGGTGCGGTAGGCGTCGATGGAGCGGCGGGCGAACCGTTCGTAGTCGGACGGTTTGTCGTGCTCCATGACGAAGAGGTCGGTGCCGGCTGCGCGCAGGGCGTCCATGAGGGTCTTCCAGTCCATGGTGCCCTGGCCGACATCGGCCCATCCGTCCTCGTCGAGGCACGCGCCCTCGGGCGCAATGTCTTTCACGTGGGCGGTGGTGATGCGGCTGGCGTAGCGCTCGATCCATTGCAGCGGGTCCTGGCCGCCACGCACGATCCAGGCGATATCCGCCTCCCATTCGATCGTGGGCGCCGCGTCGAGCAGAATATCCATCGGCAGGCGGCCGTCCGCGCATGCGGCGAACTCGAAGTCGTGATTGTGCCAGCCGAACCGCAAGCCGGCGTCGCGAAGTCTGGCGCCGATGGCTTCCAGGCGCACGCCGATCGACTGCCAAAGGGCGGCGTCGGGCACGCGCTGTTCCGGCGGCACGGCAGGAACGAAAAGGCGGCTCATGCCGAGGGTCCTGGCCGTGTCGATGACCTTGCCGATATCGTCCTCGAACTGGTCCATCGGAAAGAAATGGCCCGAAGGCATGCTCAGGCCGTTGGCGTCGAGCAGGGCGCGAAAGGCGGCCGGGTCGTCATAGGTGCCGCCGAAGCCTTCCACCTGGGTGTAGCCGAGGCCGGAAAGCCGTTCGAGCACGGCGTCCCACGGTGTGAACTCGCGCGCGGAATAGAGCTGGAAAGAGATATCCATGATCAGTGTCCTGAAGGTGAGGGGCAGACCGGATCAGATCCGGTCTTCGGTTACCTTGTCGAAGATATTGCCGCGAGCCGGGTCGAAGCCGAACTGGAGGGTGTCGCCCGCCGCCACGTTGGCCTGGCCGTCCATCCGGATCCAGAGAACCTGCCCGGAAGCGGAAATGCGCGCGAGCGTGTCGGAGCCGAGAGGTTCCACGAGCTCGACGCGGCCCTGGAGCCGGACTGGGGCATTTTCCGCGTCCGTGCCGCAGACCATGTGCTCCGGCCGGATCCCGAACCATGCCGCCCCCGCCACCGGCGGCCTGTCCAGAAAGGCATAGTCATCAAGCGGAAAGATGTTGTCGCTGGCCATGAAACGCAGGCCTCCACCGGCTTCGGCGATCTCGCCGGCGAAGAAATTCATGGTGGGCGAGCCGATGAATTCGGCGACATATTTGCTGGCCGGCCGGTTGTAGATTTCCTTCGGCGATGCCAGTTGCAGGATCCGGCCGCCGCGCATGATGGCAATCCGGTCGGCAAGGGTCATGGCTTCGATCTGGTCGTGGGTCACGTAGATCATGGTGTTGTGCAGCTTCTGGTGCAACTGCTTGATCTCGACCCTGAGATCCGCTCTCAGTTTGGCGTCCAGGTTGGAAAGCGGTTCGTCGAACAGGAACACGTCGGCATCGCGCACCAGGGCCCGGCCGATGGCGGCGCGCTGGCGCTGCCCCCCGGACAGGGCCGCCGGCTTGCGGTTCAAGAGCGGCTCGATCTGCAGGACCTTGGCGGCCCGGTCGACCCGCTCCCTGATTTCCTGTTTGGGCAGGCCGGCGTTTTTCAGGCCGAAACTCAGGTTGCCCGCGACGGTCATCTGCGGATACAGCGCGTAGCTCTGGAACACCATCCCGATGCCGCGTTTGGACGGCTCCTCCCAGGTGACATTGCGCCCGCCGATGAAGATCTGCCCGCCGGTCACGTCGAGCAGCCCGGCAATGCAGTTGAGCAGGGTCGACTTGCCGCAGCCGGAAGAGCCGAGCAGCACGAGGAATTCGCCCTGTCCGACATCCAGGTTGAGATCCTTCAGGACCTCGAGGCTTCCGAAGCTCAGGGAAAGGTTGTTGATGGCAATGCTTGCTTCCATGGGATCCTTCTTCAGCCTTTCACTGCCCCTGCGGCGATGCCGCGGACGAAGAGTTTTCCTGAGATGAAGTAGATGGTGAGGGGAACAAGACCGGTCAGAACCGTCGCGGCCATATTGACGTTGTACTCCTTCACCCCTTGCGTGGAGTTGACGATGTTGTTGAGCTGCACGGTCATCGGATAAAGGTCCGGCTTGGTGTAGATGACCCCGAACAGGAAGTCGTTCCAGATGCCGGTGACCTGCAGGATCATGGCGACAACGAATATCGGCAGGCTCATGGGCACCATGATGCGGAAATAGATCGACCAGAATCCGGCTCCGTCCACCCGGGCCGCCTTGAACAGTTCCTGCGGCACGGAAGCGAAATAGTTGCGGAACAGCAGGGTGAGGATCGGCATGCCGAAGATGGTGTGCACCAGGACCAGACCGCTCAGGCTGCCGTAGAGACCCATTTCGCGCAGCAGGATCACGATCGGGTAGATCATCACCTGATAGGGGATGAAAGCGCCCACGATCAGGATGGCGAAGAACGTTTCCGATCCCTTGAAACGCCAGTTGGCGAGGGCGTAGCCGTTCACCGAGGCAATCGCGATCGACAGGATCACCGAGGGAACCAGGATTTTCACCGAGTTGAAGAAACCCCGCGAGAGACCGTCGCAATTGAGCCCCGTGCAGGCCTCCGCCCAGGCCTTCACCCAGGGCTGGAACGTGACGTCCACCGGCGGTGCGAAGATGTTGCCGAGCCGGATTTCTGGCATGCCTTTCAGCGAGGTGACGATCATCACGTAGAGCGGCAGCAGGTAATACAGGCTGACGACGATCAGCGTGCCGTAGATCATGATGTTGCGCCGCGACAGCACCTTGCGCGGCTTCCGGCCGGCCGGTCCGTCCATCATCCGGGTTTCGGTCACGGGGCTTCCGGGTCGCAGGGCGCGGTCCGGACCGGTTTCTGCCGGTTCGCCGGCGTATTTGAGGGATCCCTTGAGGAGGTGCGGCGCCTTGGTCATTTCCGTTTGCCCCCGAATTCGAGATAGGCCCATGGCACAACAATGATGACGACCGTCAGTAGCATCATGGTCGAGGCGGCAAAGCCCTGACCGAGGTTCTGGGACAGGAACATGGCGTCATAGACATATTTCGCGGGAACCTCGGAAGCGATGCCCGGTCCGCCGCCTGTCTGTGCGACGACGAGGTCGTAGACCTTGATGATTCCCGAGGCGATCAGAACGATCGCGGTGATGAAGATGCCGCGCATCATCGGCACGACAATGAAGATATAGGTCTTCCACGTCGGTATGCCGTCGATCTTGGAGGCCTTCCAGATGTCCTCGTCGATGCCGCGCAGGCCGGCCAGCATCAGGCACATGATGAGCCCCGTTCCCTGCCAGAGACCGGCGATCAGGATGCCGTAGATGACGATGTCCGGATCATAGAGCGGATCGAAGCTGAAACTCTCCCAACCGAGATTGCGCACCACCTGCTGGATGCCGAAATCCGGGTTGAGAATCCACTGCCAGGCAAGTCCGGTGACGATGAAACTGAGCGCGAACGGATAGAGCAGAATGGTGCGGAACGTGTCTTCGAAACGGATTTTCTGATCAAGAAGCGCCGCCAGCACAAATCCGATCAGCAGCGAAAAAATCAGCGAGAGAGAGCCGTAGATGGCCAGGTTCTCGATGGAGATCAGCCACTTGTTGCTGCTCCAAAGCCGCTCGTATTGCGCCAGGCCGACGAATTTCTCCCTGGGCAGAAGCTTGGAATTGGTGAAGGAATAGACGACCGTCCAGACGGTTCCTCCTATGAACACCACCAGCGCCGTGGCGATCATCGGGATCGCCGCGATCTTGGCGCTGATGTTACGGTGCCATCGTGCGGGGCCCGTTGCTGCGGCCATGCTTCACACTTCCCTGTCGATACGGTGTCCGGAAGGATTTGTTCCGGCCCCGGCGCACGCCGAACATGCTCAGGGCCGAAGGACGGCACCGGAGGATGCCGAAAGGGCACTCCCGGTGCCCGGGTGCGGAGCGAAGGTGCGGACCCGGACCACCCGGCTTCCGCGCAGATCGCGTGAAAGCCGGGTGACCGTGTCCGGGATGCCTCAGTCGGCGTTGCCGACGATGGAGACGAACAGCGCCTGGGCGTCTTCCGCCGACATGTCCGGGTTGTTGAAGAATTCCACGAACAGGTCGTTCACCTGGGTCAGGCTGTCGGCGGACATGAGCTGGTCCGGCGACTGGATGATGTTGCCCTTTGCAAGGATGTCGAGACCCTTGCGCATGCAATCGTTGGCGGCGGCAAGATCCACATCGCCGCGCACCGGCAGCGAGCCCTTTTTCAGGTTGAAGGCAACCTGAGTTTCCGGAGACATCATGACCTTTGCCAGCTCGAGCTGGGCCTTGGTGGTCTCCGGGTCGTCCACTTTCGGGAAGTAGAACGCGTCGCCGCCCGTCATGATGACCTCGTTCACGCCGAGTCCCGGCAGGCAGGTATAGTCTTCCCCGGCAACCTGGTCGGCCACCTGGAATTCACCCTGGGCCCAGTCGCCCATGATCTGGCCGCCGGCCTTGCCGGTGATGACCATGGTGGTGGCGTCGTTCCAGTTCTGGACTTTCGAGCCCTTGGCCATTTCGCGCGCAGCGGCGGCCGCCTCGAACACTTTTGCGGTTTCCGGTCCTGCGGCAAGCTCTGCATCCTGGTCACCGAAGATCTTGGTATAGGCTTCGGGACCCGCGAGGGCCGTCAGGATGACCTGGAAGGCCAGGGTCGTCTGCCACGGCTGCTGCCCCATGGCCAGCGGAACGATGCCGTTTTCCTGCAGCTGGCCGGAGGCGGCGGTGAATTCGTCCCAGTTGGTCGGAACCGCCACGCCGGCATTCTCGAAGACGGAATTGTTGAGCCAGAGCCATTGCTGGGAATGAATGTTGATCGGCACGCAATAGATCCGTCCGTCGACCGTGCAACTGTCGAGCAGGCTGGTCGGGCGGACGATGTCGCGCCACTTGCCTTCCTCGGCGATCTCCGTGAGATCGAGCATCAGGCCGGCTTCGACCAGCTCTTCGGCCTGGCGGCCGTGATTGAACTGGGTCGCGCCCATCGGATCGCCACCGGTGATCCGGCTGATGATGATCGGCCGGGCGGTGCCGCCGGATCCGGCGATCGCGCCGTCGACCCAGTTGTTCCCGGTTGCGTTAAAGGCTTTTGCGAATTCGGCAACGGCGGCGGCTTCACCGCCGGATGTCCACCAGTGGGTGACTTCCAGATCGGTTGCATTGGCGGCGCTGGCCGCGCACAGAGCGGTGGTTGCTGCAAAGACTGCGCGTAGTGCTTTCATCATGTCCTCCCGTCGAACGGATCCGTCCGATTGTCCTCATCATGCGGCCTCCACCGCATTTATGCATCGATCGCATTCAATTGTATCTTTTTATGTAATCGATTACATTTATCATTCTCGGGAAACGCGCTTGTGTCAACCCGGAATGTAAGGTCAATGGTCTCGCCGAGGCGATCTCGACCCGAAGAAGAAGACGAACAAAGCTCCGGAGAGGGTCTTGAACCACAAGAACACGCGTATTCAGGATGTCGCCAGGGAGGCGGGCGTTTCCACGGCTACGGTCAGCCGGGCGCTCAGCAACCCGGAACTGCTTTCCGAAGCGACGCGGGAACAGGTGTTCGCGGCCATCCGGTCGACCGGGTACCGTGTCAACAGGGCTGCGCGCAATTTGCGGACCCGCCGGGCCGGTGCGGTTCTCGTCATGGTGCCCAATCTCGGCAACCCGTTTTTCTCCCAGATCCTGGCCGGCATCAGCGAAACGCTCGGTGACAGGGACACATCCGTTCTGATCGCGGACACCGGGGACCGCGCGACTTTGGAAAAGCCCCTGGTGGACTATTTCCTGGACTCGCAGATCGACGGCATGATCTGTCTGGACGGCGGACTGTCACACAGCGAGATCCAGCTGTTCAGGGACAACGGCGTGTCCGGGAGAGTCGTGTTTGCCTGTGAGTGGGTCCACGGCCTTGATCTGCCCTCCGTGCGCAGCGACAACGTCCGCGGCGCCCGGCTCGCCGTTCAGCACCTCCATGATCTCGGGCACCGGAAGATCGCCCATGTCACCGGTCCCGAGGACAATGTGCTCACCCACGCGAGACGAACGGGCATGCTCGAGGAAAGGGCGCGGCTCGGTCTGCCCGCGCGCGAGGAATGGATCATCCGTGGGGACTTTTCACTGGCGTCCGGCAGATTGGCGGCCCATCGGATCCTGGAGATGACGGACCGGCCGACAGCCGTCTTCTGCGCCTCCGACCAGGTGGCCTTCGGCCTGATCTCGACCTTGACGGCAAACGGTGTGCGGGTGCCCGAGGACATGTCGGTGATCGGGTTCGACGATATTGACCTGTCCGAGTTTTATGTGCCGGCTCTGACGACGGTCAGGCAGGACAGGCGGGCTCTGGGCGCCAGGGCCGCGTCGCTGTTGCTCAACTGCATTGACGTCGGCGAAGAGGGCGCCGCCTGCCGGCGGGATCCCGTCATTCTGGACGTTGAACTTGTTATCCGCAGCAGCGCGACCCGCGTTTCCGGCGCCTGAGTGCGCTCCCGGGCAGGAGCGGGTCTTCCTTTAGGTCAGGTATCGGCTGCCGGCCGGTCGGAATGCCGGAGGGGCGTATAGTTCAGGTGAATATGTATAGATGCAGCGTATTCTTGATATATCGCTGTGGTAGTAATGTAGGTTGTGCGTGACCGGGATTGTTTGTCGGCAAAAAAGACCTGGTAGGTAAATATTGCCGGATAAATAGTTCAAATTGTGGTCGGAATTTGTTCATTTTTATTTCGAAACCAGAACAATAATACATATTAATTGTAATTTGTCACAATGATTTAGCGTTTAATTAACTTGAATATGCCATTCTGGATACCACACACCCGTACAATGGTGGTATTTATGCGTGGTTTTGCTTTCCGCTTGGCAGTGCTGCTCTGCCCACTTTTCCTTCTCCCGCAATCCGGACAGGCGCAATCAGGCCTCACCGTGGTCGGGACTGGCGATGGGCTTGAGATGCTTCAGGAACTCGGCAAGGGCTTTTCGGCCGCCCATCCGGACATCAACCTGGAAATTCCACCGAGCATCGGCTCTGGCGGTGGCATTGCTGCCGTCGGCACGGGAGCGGAGCGCCTGGGCCGGGTCGCCCGGCCGTTGTCGGCGAACGAGGTCGAATACGGACTGGTCTACCTGCCCTTCGCCAAGATCCCGAGCGCGGTGTTCACCCACCCTTCCACGGGGATCAAGGCCTTGACCAGCGCTGATCTGGTCAGGCTCTATTCGGGGGAGATCACCAACTGGTCAACTCTTGGAGGGGCCGACTTGCGCGTGCGCCTGGTCCGCCGCGAAGACACCGACAGCACCCTTCAGGTCTTGAAGGCAACCATGCCCGGTTGGCAGGATCTCGAGTTTTCGCCCCGTTCGAAAACAGCGCACACGACCCAGGATGCCATTGCGAGCGCGCGGGACGTCGAGGGCGCCATCGCCTTCGGGCCCTATTCGCGTCCGCTCGAGGACGGCCTGACGGTCCTGGAAATCGATGGCAGTCATCCGACGGATGACGCTTATCCGAGTGCCGTTACGCTCGCGCTGATCTACAAGGACGGCACGCTGGACAGCGACATGGAGGCCTTTATCACATACAGCCGCTCAAGTGAGGCGCGTGCATCGATCCGCAACTTCGGAGGCGTTCCCGTAAGGAACTAGCGGGTAAGATCAGCATGATACGTCATTCCTCCCTTCTCTGGCACTATACTTACGGGGCCGTGTTTACGGCCATCTGTGCTTTCGCGGGCCTTATCGGGCTTGTGGCCTTTCAGCTGGAAGGGAGTATGGCGCGCCAGGAAACGGAGCTGCTGAAACTGTCTCACGCCCGCGTGCTGGAGACACTTACGGCTGATGTGAAACTTGCCGGAACGCGTCTGGAGTTTCTGTTTCAGGACAGGCTGCGACGCGTCAGCACCTTGTCCGAGCGGCAGGATGTCGTCGCCGCGGTCGAATCGCGCAACGTGGTGGCCATGTCGGAACTTTTGGGCGCGGGCGCACAACTGGCCGACGTGGACGGACTGGTCGTTCTGGACGAAAAGGGCCGCGTGATCGGTGCCTCTTCCAATTCGATTGATCTGGTCACGCTTAATGACAGGATCCGGCGGTTCAGTTTTTCCGGCGACATCACGGCCGCCCTGATGGAAAGTTACCCGGGGCACAGGCAGACGTTTTCGGATGTGCTGCCGCGTTCGAAGACCGGAATTTTTGTGCCTTCCGGCAATGACAATGCCCTGTCGCAGGTGATCTTCGTGCCGGTGTTCGATGAATTCGGCTACGTCATCGGCGGACTGCTGGCGCAACGCTGGCTGCGGGAGACGGAGCCCCTGCTGGCCGACCTGGCCGAAATCAATTCCTTCGAGCTGGCCATCGTTTTTGACAACAAGGTGATCTCGCGTGCGAATTTCGAGGGACGGATATCGGATCTCGAGTTGTCGCCGACAAGGCCCAACATCGCCTACAACGGCATCCGGGTTGTCGAGTGCGGTATTCCCCTGTTTCCGATGACCGTATGCGCCATGGTTCCCATCGAGGATCTGACCGCGACCCAGGCCGAACTGACCCGGATCGGCATCGAGGAGGAGCGCAAGATGCTCAGGTGGCTGCTCCTGTTCGGCATGCTGGCGCTCGCCGCCTTCGCCGCAGTGGCCTTTCTCCTGTCCAGGCAGATCACGCGGCCCCTGACAAACATCACACGCGTCCTCTCCGGCATTGCCGCCGGCGATTTTGAGAACCAGGTCGTCGGCACTGATCGGCACGACGAGGTCGGTGACATCGCCCGTTCGGTGGTCTCGCTGCAGCATTCGATCAAGGAACGTGACGCCCTGCGCGCGCGCGTCCATGAAAAGAATACCATTCTGCGGACCCAGGAAGCGCAGTTGCGCGAACAGAACATCCTGTTTGACGCGGCTCTCAACAACATGTCGCATGGTCTGTGCATGTTCGACAGGGACGGCAGCCTGATCGTCTCCAACCTGCGGGTCGCCGAACTGTTCGAACTCGAGCGCGGCGCGTTGAAACCGGGCATGAACGAGGCGCAGCTTTCCGATCTCCAGAAAGCCGAAGCGCTCGGTTCCGAGGCCTTGTTGCCGCACGAGGCGCGGCAGGGGCCGCAACAGCCCGGATCGTGGGCGCAAAGCACCAAGATGGAGAGAACCCGGTCGGGGCGGATTGTGCTGACCACGCGCCAGCCCCTGGCCGACGGCGGCTGGGTGGCCATCTCCGAAGACATCACGGAACGTCAGGAAGCCCGCGACCGGCTCGCGTTTCTGGCGCGCCACGACACGCTCACGGGGCTGCCGAACCGCGTCGAGTTTCGTGATCACATGGACAGGCTGCTCCAGTTGCAGAAGGCCGAGGGCGGTGAATTTGCCATTCTTTGTCTCGATCTGGACGAGTTCAAGACCGTCAACGACTCCCTCGGCCATCCGATCGGGGACGAGCTGTTGCGGCACGTCGCCGACCGGCTCAGGCTGCTTGGCGGGGAGGAGGATCTCGTGGTCCGCCTGGGAGGGGACGAATTCGCCATCCTGACCCGGCTGCATGTCCGCCCCGATAGCATCGAGGAGATCGCCGAGGCGGCGATCTGGGAGCTGTCCCAGCCGTTCCAGATCGCGGATCATGAAATCGTCATCGGTGTCAGCATCGGCATTTCCGTTTCCACAGGGGACGGCAGTGCCGGTGACGAACTCTTCAAGCAGGCGGATCTTGCGCTCTACCGGGCCAAGGAGGACGGCCGGAACACCCGCAGGTATTTCCAGGCCGACATGGGCGCGGCGGTCAAGGAACGCCGCGAATTGATCACCGACCTGCGCACCGCGGTCGGAAACGGTGAACTCGAGCTCTATTTCCAGCCTCAGTATACGCTCGCCGACTATCAGATCTCTGGATTCGAAGCCCTGCTTCGCTGGAACCATCCCAGGCGCGGGCTGGTTTCACCGGCGGATTTCATCCCGATCGCCGAGGACACCGGCGTCATCCTGCAGGTCGGTGAATGGGTGTTGAATGAAGCCTGCAGGCTGGCCGCCGACTGGCCGGAGCACCTTCGCATCGCAGTCAACCTGTCTCCCAGGCAGTTGCGCGGACATGCGTTCGGTCCGGTTCTGGTCAACGCCCTTACGAAATTCGACCTGAGGCCGGACAGACTGGAACTGGAAGTAACGGAAACCGTGCTTCTGACCGACTCCGATGAAGTTCTGGATGCGCTGCACCAGGCAAAATCCCTCGGTGTGAAGGTTTCCATGGATGATTTCGGTACGGGATATTCCTCGCTCAGCTATCTGCGGCGTTTCCCGTTCGACAAGATCAAGATCGACCAGTCCTTCGTCCGCTCGATGGCCTATTCCGAGGATTCCGTCTCGATCGTGAAAGCCGTCATCGATCTGGCGAAAAACCTGAACATGACGACGACCGCCGAGGGCGTCGAGACCAGGGAACTTCTCGACATGCTCGCGGAAATCGGATGCACCGACGCCCAGGGGTATTTTCTGGGGCGGCCCATGCCGATTGCCGAGGCGGAGGCACTGATCCTCGACGCCGATCCATCGTTGAGCACCGCTGCCCAGTAGCCCTTTCGGCGGGCCGTGGCTTGTGGTTTCAGCCAGCCGATGCGGCCGAAAAAGGCGCTGAAGCCTTCCTCAGGAGGGTGCCTGCAATGGCCAGCAGGCCTCTGTCTTCCTCGGCAACGTAGAACGGATCTGCATAAAAGGTCGCGCCGGCCTGGCGTGCAAGCTCGCGCATGGCCTCCACATGGGCGGGGGCACCCGCCGAATAGACCACATGCGCGGGCGTGAGCGGGCCGGCCAGCTCATGCGGCCGTTCGGTCCGGACGGTTTCGTTGTCGCCGTCGCCCGCCGTCAGCGTGATCGGAATGCCGCGTGCCTGCAGCCAGCGGACCGCATCGCGCATGTAAAGTCCGTCCCGCGTGCGGGCACCGGCGATCATGCGGATCTCGCGACCCGGCTGGCCCATGCCGACCGCAACCGCGATCGACCAGATCGGCGCGAAACCCGTTCCGGTCAACGTCAGCAGGATCGGTTCGGGCTGCCGGCGCAGGAAGGCGTTGCCAAAGGGGCCGCGCAGCTTGACGGCATGGCCCTTGGTGATGTCCACACCGAGTTTCGAGGAAACGGTGCTGTTCGGATAGACCTTGATGTGAAACACGATCACGTCCTGTTCCGCATCCAGGCTGAGCGGGGTCGTCGGACTGTAGTCGCGGGGTGGACAGCCTGCGAAGGTCGCCCGCAGATACTGACCGGCAAGCCAGGTGACCGGCCGCACCGTCCGGATCCGGACTTCCAGATAATCGTCCTTGATCTTGCGGATGCTTTCCACGGTGCCCTTCGTGGTCCTGACGACCGGAACAGGGTCATAGGAAATCTCCGCGTCGCCTTCCAGAACGGCGAGACACCCCAGCACCGTGTTCTTTTCGCGCGTTCCCAGATCGTCCACCTTGCCGCTGAGGACCCGTACCCGGCAGGTTTCGCACTGGCCCGAACAGCAGTCATGGGGGATGACAAGCCTGCCGCCGAGGCCGGCATCGATCAGCGTGTCGCCGACATTGGCCTTGATCTTCTTGCCGTTGATTGTGACCGTGCAGGTGCTGTTCGACATGAGTGGGCGTCCAGTGCGAGAAGAGTGTTTGCGGGATCAGTTGAAGGTCAGCCGCACCGGCCGCGAGTGGCGTGTGTGCCGGGTCTGGTTGTGGTCGAACACCGCCAGCCAGACATAAAGCCCGGTTTTCATGGCGAGATCCTGGGCGTGTCCCGTGTCCATGTCGCGGATCACTTCAAGTGTCCAGTAGCCGTCCCGCCACTTCGATCCACCCAGAAGATCAGCGCGGCTGCCGGAATACTCCCCCTGGATCAGCACGCCGGGAATCACCGCCCCGACCGGGATTTCGGCGTCCTTTTCCGGCGAATACGGAACGCTGTCGGCCTCGAACATCCACCATGCGGAACCTTCATCGTCGGTCGCTTCGACCGACAGATCGATGGTTCCCATCCGCGCGGCGGTTTTCTGGTAGTCGATCGGCAGGCGCCGGACATCCACGGTTCCAAGATAGTCCGAGCCGGATTTTTTCATGTAGTTGTAGACGTAAAAGGAGGTGCCTTCGTCCGCGCTGTAGCCGGCGCTGTAGCGGCCCTTGCCTTTGGCCTGAGCCTCGTTCGGGGCCAGTGGCGTGCTGAAATGCATGTCGTCGACACGGCCCAGCATGCCGCCGCGCGAGGCTTTCCACTGCCACACATCCAGCAGGCTGCCATCTGTCGTGTAGTGAAGGCCGCGGTCGTGAAGGGCCGCCGGTTTGTCGCCGAGCGGTTTCGGGCCCATATGGGTCGATCCGCCGCCACCAAAGGTGTCAGTCCTGGAAAACGCGACGGAAAACTTGTCTTCGTAGTAGGCGGTTTCGTCCGAAATGTCAGCGCGGTTGTTGAGCATGTGCCAGCCGTCCTCGCGCTTGATCAGCGGATGCCGCTTCAGTGACCGGGTCGCGTCCTGCCAGCGGAAGGCAAAGGCGATCTTGTCGCCGACCTGCACCGCGCGGATCTCGACCGTCGACGTGCCCGCGCCGTCGAGGTTCGATCCCTGGTGCGTCCTGACGAACACCGGCCTGGCATTGGCCCAGGCCGTGTCGCTCAATTCGCCGTCGAGCTCGGGTAATGCATCGGTCCGGGCAACCGTGAGATCGCCCCGCGTGCCGAAATCGATGGTCACGGCCGCTGCGAGAACGACCGCTCCGACCAGGAGGGACAGCGCGAGCGGATGCGTGGCCATGCCCGGAAAACGGCGCAATTTCTGCGGCCGGAACAGGCGCAGTAGCTGCGACAGGCCGCCGTAGGCGTAGTGCAGGACCACGTGTGTGCCGATATAGGTCAGCACCACCAGGGCGGAGACGTAGTGGACCGTGATCCAGAGGCCGCCATGGCCGAGATACAGCAGAACGCCCGTCACAGTCAGCGTGAGAACGGCGGCAAACAGGATCCAGTAGGCGATGACATTCACCGCGGCGAGGCGCAGCCTGGTGTTCGCCGGCAGCGTCAGGACAACAATTTTCTTCGACGACACCCGCCGTTTCAGGCGCGCCAGCGACATGTAGGCCACATACGCGAAAATGAGTGCAAGCACGAAGATCGCGGACACATAGTGCCAGGTCCAGATCTCGCCCTGGGGCAGGATCGGTTCGAAGAGCGTTGAAAACCAGGCCCCTTCCGCGTCGCTCGACAGTCTGAGGCCGGTCAGAAGACTGACGAAGATCGCGACCACAAGCGTCCAATGGAGCACGATCGTGCCGATATCGCTCCGGACCCCGGGGGCCCGGTCCCTGGGCCTGGCGGCATTGTTGGAGGGAGCGGATTTCGAGGAGCCGTCTCGACCGCTTTGGCCAGGGGCTGGCGAAGATGTCACCTCGATCGTGCGATCAGTCACTTGGTCCGTCAACTTGGCCTCCAGGCTCCCGCCTCGCGATCGGTTCTTTGCGATCCACATTCATTCGAAAATTTAATACAAGTTGAATGCAGAGTAACAAGATAGCATTTTTCAGAAAAAGTGAAGCAAAAAGACACAATTCAAAGGGCATTGAACCTGCCTTCGAGCATCAAGGCAGATGCAAAATCTTACTCTCCGTAAAGTTGTAGTAAAAATTGTATGAAATACATGTAGATTTCGATAAATGGAAAATTCCCGGAGATGCGGAAAATCTACAAAGAAGATTGAATGTCGATGATTGGTAACGGCAAGATCTTGTTCTGGCGTCAGTCGACGACGGCACGACCGGTCGGCATGCGGCCAACAGACTGGGCGCGACGGCTGAACACCGGAAAGCCGGAAGAATTGTCCTGGGAGTCCACGGTCACTTTGGACGGCTTTCCCCATGTGAAGGTGCCTCAATTCATCTTGCTGAAAAAATAACCTTGACCAATCACATGGCAGCTTTCTAGATTTTCTTGACCATTTGGTCAGTGCGGGCCGTCGCGAAGGCAAAAATGCCCAGGCGCCCTGTTCCGTCCAATACGCCAGGATGCCGTGAACGCAAGGAATCCGTTCGACGCGGCTTCGGCAAAAGGTTCAAATACCAGAGAAGGGCTGCGTCGGACCGGCACAGCCCATAACCAGTAGGGGAATGGCAATGAAGGCATTGAAAAGTCTGGCGCTCGCATCGATTCTGGGCGCAAGCCTGACCGCGGGCGCGGCACAGGCCGACGACGAGCTGACACTGCAGTTGAAATGGGTAACCCAGGGTCAGTTCGCAGGCTACTATGTGGCCAAGGACAAGGGCTTTTATGAAGAAGAAGGCCTTGATGTCACGATCAAGCCGGGCGGTCCCGACATCGCACCGCCGCAGGTGATTGCCGGCGGCGGCGCCGACGTGATCATCGACTGGATGCCGTCGGCACTGGCGTCGCGCGAAAAGGGTGTGCCGCTCGTCAACATCGCGCAGCCGTTCAAGAAATCCGGCATGATGCTGACCTGCCTCAAGGAATCCGGAATTACCTCGCCGGATGATTTCAAGGGCAGAACCCTCGGGGTCTGGTTCTTCGGCAACGAATATCCGTTCCTGTCCTGGATGAGCCAGCTCGGTATCGCGACCGACGGCAGCGATGGTGGCGTGACCGTTCTGAAGCAGGGCTTCAATGTCGATCCTCTGTTGCAGAAGCAGGCCGACTGCATCTCCACCATGACCTACAATGAATACTGGCAGGTGATCGATGCCGGCATTCCGGAGGAAGACCTGATCGTCTTCAAGTACGAAGACCAGGGTGTCGCGACACTGGAAGACGGTCTGTATGCGCTGGAGTCCAGCCTTGAAGATCCGGAAATGGTCGACAAGCTGGCCCGGTTCGTCAAGGCGTCCATGAAGGGCTGGGCCTATTCGGCCGAGCACCCGGAAGAGGCCGCCGAAATCGTCCTTGAAAACGACGCCACCGGCGCCCAGACCGAAAAGCACCAGATCCGCATGGTTGGCGAGATCAACAAGCTGGTCGACGGCTCCGACGGCACACTCGACATGAAAGCCTATGAGCGCACGGTGAAGTCGCTGCTGGCCGGCGGCTCCGACCCGGTCATCACCAAAGAGCCGGAAGGCGCCACCACGACGGCTGTCACCGACAAGCTCTGAGCCTGTCCTCAGGACTGAAACACGAAGCCGCCCCATTCGGGCGGCTTCACGCGTTCCGGGCCACCTTTGCCGGACAGACCTCCGGTTTTCTTCAGGGCGTGCCGTCCGGCCCCTTGCGCACGACCAGCCAGACCATGGCGCCGATAAAGGCGAAGGTGCCCAGGTTCAAGATCGTATCTGTAAAGTCACCTGTTAGCACGGACGGTCTCCTTTCGCAGATCCACGATCAGCGCGCGGACCAGACAGGCAAGCAGGAGCACCGTGATGAACACGAACGGCAGCGCTCCCAGCGAAATCAGGGTTTTCATGGCCTGGGCGGATCCGGACAGGATCATGGCCGCGCCCAGCACACCCAGCAGCAGGCCCCAGGTGACCTTCACCCGGACGCTCGGGTTCTGATTGCCGCCGGTGGAGAACATGCCAAGCACGAATGCCGCGCTGACGACACTGGTCACGATGAACAGGAACGCTGCGGCGATCGTTGCAAGGGTGGTCACGGTGGAAAACGGCAACCGCTCGAGCAGAGCGAAGGTCATGCGCTCGACATTGGTCTGCGTCATGGCCAGCAATTCGCCCCGGCCTTCGAGTGCCTCGAAGATGCCGATCCCGCCGAAGGCCCCGAACCAGATCGTGGAGAACAATGTCGGTCCGACCAGGACACCGAGCACGAACTCCCGGATGGTGCGACCCTTGGAAATCCGGGCGACAAAAACGCCCACGAACGGCCCCCAGGCGATCCACCAGACCATGTAGGTCAGTGTCCAGTCCTGAAACCACTTGCCGGTTTCGGTGCCATAGAAAGTGAAGGTCTCAAGGCCGCGCGGGACAACGACGGCGACATAATTGCCGATGCCGCCGATGATCGAGTTCATCAGGAATTCGGACGGGCCCATAATGATGACGTAGGCCACGAGCGCGATGGCAAGCGCCATGGCGATATTGGAGAGCCGGGCCATTCCGCTGCCGAGATCGACCAGAAGCGGCGGGATATAGGCGGCGATCATCAGAAGAAACACGGTGATGATCAGAACCGGTCCGGCTGTCTCGCTGCCTGTAAGAACGGAGACACCGTCCGCGACCTGGTAGACGCCCATGGCGACGGATCCCGCAACGCCGATCGCGATGGCGGTAATCGCCATGAAATCGGACAGCCAGCCAACGACTTCCGCCCAGGTCTCGCCGGGAAACAGGTTCTTCAGCGGCGCGCTGACCAGCATCGGCGTCTGCCGCCTGAAGCTGAAATAGGCAATGGTGAGGGCGGTCGTTCCATAGACGGCCCAGGCATGAATGCCCCAGTTGAAATTGGCGGCCAACAGCGCCTGTTCGGCGGCGAGCGGTGTGGGCAGCGCCTCCTGCACGACGTGAAAATGGGTCAGCGGCTCGGCGACGGCCCAGAACAGCAGGCCGACGCCCATGCCTGCGGCGAACAGCATCGCGATCCATGTCGGCGTGGAATACTCCGGCCGGTCCCAGTCCTCGCCAAGGCGGATATCTCCCACCCGGGTGAACACCAGAGCGAGGCAGAACAGCAGCATGATCGTGACGGAGAGCATCACGAACCAGCCTCTGCTGAGGAAATACTGACTGACGATGGCACTGGCGATCGCCAGCAGCCCTGCGGGGTCGATGACGCCCCAGAGGCCGATCAGGGTGCACAGGCTGATCGAGGCCGTCAGCAGTATTCGAGACGATTGCATGTCGTGTCCTGATGTTCAGGTGTGATGGCCGTACACCTTCGCGCTTCGTCTCCGCATAATCAATCCCGACCGTTTGAGCCTGCGGCAAGGCGTGTCCGGAAACCTTCGGAACAAAGCTTCATCCAGAAATAGCAATGATTCTGATGCACGCATAAATGGCAATGGCCTCGTCAAGATTGCCGAGGGCAAAAAATTAAGCGTTTTTCGGGCAGAATAGCTGGCTTGCACCACTGACGGGCTTTGGAACTGACATGCGGGATCTGTCTGCCGGGACGGCAAAACTGGAACGGGATTTCGTTTCCGAAAAGAAAGCCGATCTTGAAACCGGCCGTTCGGCATCCGCAATCTTCGGATTTTCGTCCAGTCTCGTGGTTCTGTTGATGTTCTGCGCCGTCATTTTTTCCTTCGGCCTCGTTCTGTTCAAGATCGTCGTGGCTGAACGTGCGGCGGCGCAACGTGAAATCAGTTCGGTCAGCCGTGTCTTCGAAAACCACAAGTTGGCGCTTCTGAAGGAAATGGAGCGCTATGCCGCGTCCAATGCCGCCTATGTGCATATCGAAACCAGTCGTTCGGAGGCCTGGATCAAGGAACGTTTCGGCGTCGACATGGCGCTGGATTTTGTGCAGGACCAGACCGTGCTCGTTGATGGCGGCGGGGCGGTCATTTTTGCGGCAAATCATTCGGCCGCGAACATGCCGGACTATTACGTCCAGAAGATCGGCAGGCGGATAGAAGGGATCCTTGCGAAGATACGCGCCAATTACCTGGCCACTCTTGTCAGGTCCACGTCCGGCAGAATCCGGTTTGCCGGAAATTTGTCGGATGTTTCCGGTGTGAAAATTGTCGAAATCGATGGCACGCCGCACATCGTCACCGCATTCGCGATCGTGCCCGACCCGGGCGGGATCGAGATGGTGGAGGCGCCGCCAAACATCCTGGTGTCCACTTTCGCGATCGACGCGGCGCATCTGAACCAGTTGCTCGCCAACCTGTCGCTCGACAACCTGACTTTCAACAGACAGATCCCGGACGGAATGATCGGTGTTCCGCTCGCAAATGACGGCGGCACGGCTCTGGGATACCTCGCCTGGTATCCCGTGAGCAGGGCATCGGCGATCATCGTGTCCTCGATCCCCATTCTGGCCATCTCCCTTGGGGTCATCCTGGCGATGGCCATGATCGCGCTGCGGCAGAATGCCAGGGCCAAGCTCAGGCTCGCGCAAAGGGAACGGGAGGCACGATATGCGGCCAATCACGATTCCCTGACCGGTTGCGCCTCCCGCGCGTACCTGCACTCTGTCGCTGCGAAACGGCTTGCGCTGTGTGCTGAACGGGGCACGGGGGCGTGGCTCGTCTATATTGACGTCGACAATCTGAAACAGGTGAATGACATTCACGGGCACTCCGTCGGAGACCGTCTGATCATTGCGCAAGTCGAACGCATCCAGCAGTCGCTTGGACCCTATGATCTGCTCGGACGCATCGGCGGCGACGAATTCCTGATCCTGACGGAGCGGTGGGAGAGCGAGGCGGAAGCCCTGGCCGAGATCGAACAACTGTTCAGCGCTCTGCGCCGGCCGGTGGAAGCCGAGGGCAAGCGGATCGGCTCGTCCGCAAGTGCGGGGGTTGCAAGGTTCCCCGAGCACGGTAAGACGCTGATCGGCATGGTCCGCGCAGCTGATATTGCGCTTCAGCGCAGCAAGAAGGAACAGAAAAACACCTTTCGGATGTTCGATGAACGGATGGACGATTTCCTGCGCGAGCAACGCGAAATCAGTGTCGAACTCGATGCGGCCCTCAGGAACGAGGAGTTCGAGGTCTTCTACCAACCGATCGTGAAGGCCGGATCTGACGAGGTCGCGCTGTGCGAGGCCCTGATCCGATGGCGTCATCCGCGGCGCGGGCTTGTCTCGCCGGCCCTGTTCCTGCCCGTTGCCCAGGAAGCGGGGCTGATGCCGGAAATCGGCGCCTGGGTCCTGGACCGCGCGCTCCGCGATGCGGGCCAGTGGCAAACGGCGGGTATTTCGGTCAATGTCTGCACCAGCCAGATCCAGGCGCCGAAATTTGCCGAACAGGTTGGCGCCTTGCTGAGAAAACACGGGTATCCGCCGGACCGGCTGGTGCTGGAAATCACGGAAGATCTGCTTCTGGAGGAAAATCCGCTCACACAGGAGACCTTCCTGAAACTGCGTGACCTGAATGTCGGTTTGGCGATCGACGATTTCGGTACCGGCTATTGCAGCCTCAGCTACCTGCACAAGTTCAGGTTCGACAAGATGAAGATCGACCGGAGTTTTGTCTCACGCATCGGCCAGGATGAAGAGGCCGACCTGCTGGTTCGGTCCCTGCTGGGGCTGGCAAAGGTGATGGGCATGAAGACCGTTGGAGAGGGCATCGAAACCGAAGCGCAAAAGGCGTTTCTGGTCGACGAAGGCTGTGACTATCTGCAGGGCTTCCTGTTCAGCAGGCCACAGCCGGTCGACGACCTGGACGTCCCGCGCCACACGCAGGTCGCGACCGGCTTGCGGGTGATTTGATCAAAGGTCCGGCCTGTGACCTCAACTGTGCCCCGACTGTGACCCCGACGGCCGGCGTTCGGAATGAAAAACGCAGGCAAGTTTAGAACCTGCCTGCGTTTCTTGTGACCGGTCCGATTGACCGCCTATTCGGCGGCTTGCCTTACGGCCATCGGATTGTTCGGATGGGAAGTCCAGTTGGCGTAGTCTTTCTCGACCGGCTTCTTCGTGCGCGGATCTATGCTGCCGGCGGCCATGGGGTCCAGGGTGATGCAATTCTCCACGGGGCAGACGTTGACGCAGAGATTGCAGCCGACGCATTCCTCGTCGATCACCTCGAACTTGCGGGCGCCGTCGACCATGCTGGTGATCGCCTGGTGGGACGTGTCCTCGCAGGCAATATGACAGCGGCCGCACTGGATACACAGATCCTGATCGATCTTCGCCTTGGCGATGTAGTTGAGGTTGAGATACTGCCAGTCGGTCACATTGGGCACGGCGGAGCCGACGAACTGGTCGACCGAGGTGTAGTTCTTCTCGTCCATCCAGTCGCTGAGACCGTCGATCATGTCCTGAACGACCTTGAAGCCGTAGGTCATGGCCGCCGTGCAGACCTGGACGGTGCCGGAGCCGAGCGCCATGAATTCCGCGGCGTCGCGCCACGTCGTGACGCCGCCGATGCCGGAGATCGGCAGGCCGTGGGTCGCCGGGTCACGCGCGATTTCAGCCACCATGTTGAGCGCGATCGGCTTGACGGCCGGACCGCAATAGCCGCCATGGGCGCCCTTGCCGTCGACCGTGGGCGCCGGAGCCATCATGTCGAGATCGACGCCGACGATCGAATTGATCGTGTTGATCAGCGAGACCGCGTCCGCCCCGCCGGCGCGGGCGGCCTGGGCAGGCTTGCGGACATCCGTGATGTTCGGGGTCAGCTTGACGATGCAGGGCATGCGCGAATGCTGTTTGACCCAGCGTGTGACCATCTCGATGTATTCGGGCACCTGTCCGACCGCGGAGCCCATGCCGCGTTCGCTCATGCCGTGCGGGCAGCCGAAATTGAGCTCGACCCCGTCCGCGCCGGTGTCCTCGACCTTGCGCAGGATGTCGATCCAGCTCTGTTCCTCGCACGGGACCATCAGCGAGACGACGAGTGCCCGGTCCGGCCAGTCCCGCTTGACCTGCTTGATCTCGCGCAGGTTCACTTCAAGCGGCCGGTCCGTGATCAGCTCGATGTTGTTGAGGCCGATCAGTTCCCGGTCCTTGCCGTGGATGGCGCCGTAGCGCGGTCCGTTGACATTGACGACCGCCGGGTCCTCGCCCAGCGTCTTCCAGACGACGCCGCCCCAGCCGGCCTTGAAGGCGCGGACGACATTGTATTCCTTGTCGGTCGGCGGCGCGGAGGCCAGCCAGAACGGGTTCGGCGATTTGATGCCGATGAAATCAGTACGCAAGTCAGCCATGGGAACTCTCCCTCAAAATACGGGGCGCCGAACGCCCGGTGGTATCAGGCGCTCAGGGCGGCGTTGATGCTTTCGGCGGCAATCTTTCCGTCCTCGACGGCGGCGACCGTCAGGTCTTCGCCGCCGGACACGCAATCGCCACCGGCCCACACATCCGAAAGGCTGGTCCTGCGGTCGGCATCGACCACGATGCGGCCCTTTTCCAGGTCCAGCGCCCCGCCGAGATCTGTCTGCACCAGCGTCTGGCCGACGGCCTTGAACACCATGTCCGCGGGCAGCGTGATGGTTTCTCCCGTCCCGGCAAGCATGCCGCTCCGGTCCTCGGTTCGTTCCAGCTCGACCGCGGTGACCGCGCCATTCGCGCTGACCAGCGCCTTCGGCTGCGCCCAGGTCACGATCCTGACACCATTGGTCTGGGCCAGATGCTGCTCATATTCCGAGGCGTTCATGCGGTCCTGGCCGCGGCGGTAGGCGATGGTCACATCCTCCGCGCCGAGCAGCCTTGTCTGAACCGCGATATCGACAGCGGTCATGCCGCCGCCGATCACGACGACACGGCGGCCGACAGGCAGCCGGGAGAGATCGGTTGCCTGACGCAGGTCGGAGATGTAGTCGACTGCATCGAGCGCGCCGCTCATGTCCTCGCCGTCGATGCCGAGCGCGTTGACCCCGCCCAGGCCGATGCCGAGGAAGACCGCGTCGTATTCGGCGCGCAGGCCGGCCAGATCAAGCGTGTCGCCCAGGCGCATCCCGGTTTTCAGCTCGATGCCGCCGATGGAGAGGATGAAGTCGGCTTCCCGGGCGGCGAAATCGTCGACCGACTTGTAGGACGCGATGCCGAATTCATTGAGGCCGCCGGCCTTGTCCCTGGCATCGAACAACGTGACATCGTGGCCGTGAACCGCCAGGCGGTGGGCACAGGAAAGCCCGGCCGGACCGGCGCCGACAACGGCGATCTTCCTGCCCGTCGGCGCGGCGCGGGTGAACGGCGTGGTGTCGTTTCCGGCCATGTAGTGATCGGTGGCGTAGCGCTGGAGTTCACCGATCTTCACCGGCTTGCCTTCCGCCACTTCGCGCACGCAGACCTGTTCGCACAGGGTCTCCGTCGGACAGACGCGGGCGCACATGCCCCCGAGGATGTTCTGTTCGAAGATCGTCTTCGCCGACCCGGTCGCGTTGCCGGTCGAGATCTGGCGGATGAATTGCGGAATGTCGATGCTGGTCGGGCAGGCCTGCATGCAGGGCGCATCGTAGCAAAAGTAGCAGCGGTCGGCTTCGACCCGTGCCTCATGCGGTTCCAGCAACGGGTGCAGGTCGCTGAAATTGTCAGCGTATGCGTCCTCAGGCAAGCGCCCGGCGGCAATATCGGGGCCGGCTTTGGTCTGGGTCATGGAGATCTCCGGAAGGTTGGCGATCGTTTTCTGGCGCGGCCGCCTTCGTTGGTCGAGGAAGCTCACACCGTCATTGGAAGAAAATTTGAACAGTTAGTCAAATTTTTTTTGGAATGATTATAAACTTGAGAAAAATGGTCATAAATAAAGATGCCGATAAAACAGCATCTTAATCGAAAAACATGCAATTGATGAAATTAGCGCCATGGCGCGGAATCCGGCTCTGGATCAGGCCAAACGCCGGAAATGCGTGCGGTTCGGGCGCATTGCGGACAGGCTCAGCACCACAAGCGTGGCCGGCCAGAAGACCGCGGCGACCAGATCCCCCATCAGCCGCAAAGGGTTGCCGGGCCGGCCGGCCCGGACCCTGGTCGAGGACACGATCAGATAGACAAGCGTGACGGCGCCATACATCACGGCTCCGGCGAAGAAAGCCAAAAACATGTCAGTCACCCATCTTCATGGTACCCGGGCCCATATGCCTCGGGTCGCGTCCTCTGCCCCGTGGTCTATCCCGCAACACATCTATGGAATAATTGTGACCGCTGCCCTCCCGCGCCTGTAAAGACCGGGTCAAGGCATCCGCTGCTGTGGAGGAATGGGGATAAGTTCCGCCGTGCCTGCCGGGCGAAGACCGGAATTTCGGGCCGGGGCAGGAGCGCGCCCGCCAGCAGCAGGGGGCGCCCCTGCCGCGGGTCCCGAGCCGCCGGATAACGCGGTAATTCCGCTGGTGAAGGATGTTGCGGCCATTGACGCGTGCTTTCGCCCGCACACAAAAAGGCATCGGCCTGCGGACATAATGATGCTTTTCATGTGCCGCTGACTTGCCTACGCCATCAAGACCGGATCGCGGGATGACGAATGGGGCGCAACAGATGACAAAGCAATTTTTCTGGAACGAACTGAATGCTGCGGATTTTGCCGGGCTCGATCCGGAGCGTGTCATTGCCATCCTGCCGACCGCTTCGACGGAACAGCATGGGCCCCACCTGCCGATCGCGACCGACGTGGCCATTGCGGACGGCATGCTGGCTGAAACGCGCAGGCAGCTTCCGGACGACCTCGACATTCTGGTGCTGCCCGTCCAGGAAATCGGCAAGGCGAACGAGCACAAATACGGACCGGGCACTCTGTCCTTCGGTGCCGAGCTGCTGATTCCGATGTGGACCGCCATCGGTCAGAAAGTCTTCGAGGCGGGCATCCGCAAGATGGTGATCGTCAATTCGCACGGCGGCAACACGGACATCATCAGCATTGTCTCCCGGGAACTGCGCGTCCGGTTCGACATGGCGGTCCTGGTGACCCATTGGGGACGATTCGGCCATCCGGACGGTCTCATCTCTGCTCACGAATCCAAATTCGGCATTCACGGCGGCGAGGTCGAGACGTTGCTGATGCTCCATTTCCGCCCGGAACTGGTGCGGATGGACAAGGCGGAAAACTTCGTGTCCAAGGCCGAGGACATGCTGAAACGGTCGAACTACATTCAGCCGACCCCTCCGCACGCCCTGGCCTGGATCGCCCACGACCTCAATCCGGCCGGTGTGGCCGGCGATGCGTCGAAGGGCACGGCGGAGAAGGGGGCGGTGATCAGCGCGTATCAGGCGGGTCGCTTTCTGGAAATGCTGCGCGATTTCGCCAATTACCCGCTGACCGATCTGTACCGTCCGGACTGATCTTTCTCGCGCGCACCCGGCTCGGTCCAGCGCCGTCGCCTCTCCGCTCCCCCGGCATTTGGTTTCCCCGGCCTTGCGCCCCTGAAGTTTGCTTCCCCGGCCTTGCGCCCCAAAGTTTGCTTCCCCGGCCTTGCGCCCCAAAGTTTGCTCCCCCGGCCTTGCGCCCCAAAGTTTGCTTCCCCGGCCTTGCGCCCCAAAGTTTGCTCCCCCGGCCTTGCGCCGGGGTCTCTGGGCAAGCCTTGGGGCAGGTCCCGGATCAGGTCCGGGACGGCGCGGAGGAACGGTTTGGTCTCCGGCTGCACAGCACTGTCCGGGAAGCTAAGTGCCGGTGCCGGAAGCGTTCCGCCGGCGAGGAGGTGTCAAACCGGCAGGCTGCCCTCTTTCTGCAGTTCCTCCACCTGGGCGACGAGTTCCTGAATCAGGAATTCGATGAACAGGCTCGTCGCCGCATCCGCCGAGGCGCGTGCGCGGGTGAACAGCTTCATCGGCTGATGCTGGCCCCGCGCCGCGTTCAGCGGGCGGAACACAAGCTCGCCCCGCCGGCATTCCGCGATCACGTCGAGTGGATTGAGCAGACTGATGCCGATGCCGCGCCGGACCAACTGGCGGACGGTTTCTGACGAATTCGTCTCCAGGACGGGTTCTACCGGGATCGGGACGGACGACAGCACGAGATTGATCACATCGCGCAGGCTGGTGCCCGACTGGGCCAGAACCAGACGTTCCTGAACGACGTCGACCAGGTCGACCGGCCCGGTTTTCTGCGCCAGCCTGTGGTCGGGGGGGAACACCGCGCCGATCGGGATGTCGAAGGTCGCCAGCGTGCGCAGACCGGGCGTCGTTGCGATGTTGAAGCCGAGACCGATATCGACCTCGCCGGTGAGGACCGGATTGACCGTCGTCGTGCCGCCGTCGCTGCGCAGCTTGATGTGGACACGCGGGTTCTTCTCGATGAATTTGGAGATGATTTCCGGCAGCGGGCCCGAGGCGAGCCCGACCGTCGTCGACAGCGACACCTGCCCCGCCTGCGGCATCTTGAGCGCCCGTATCCGGGTTTCCAGCCGCGCATAGTCTTTCAGGACGCTGCGGATATGTTCCACGCAAAGCTCTCCCGCTGCGGTGAGGCGCAGGCCGCGCGGCAGCCGCTCGAACAGCGGAACCCCGAATTCCTCTTCCAGCGCAAGGACCTGGCGGTTGATGGCCGAGGAGGACACGTTGAGACGGTCTGCCGCTTTGCGGATCGATCCGGCGCGTGCAATCTCGTCAAGGTAGATCAGCTTGCGCGAGTGGAGCAGGGCCAAGGTGTGCCTCCTTTTTGAGCATGTGGCATAATTGAACGCCAGAAAAGGCAGAGATAACAAAAAGGCATCGCTGCGGGCGAATTTTGATGCTTTTCAACGCGCACTACAAGAGCTCAACTAAAGCTGAAAATATGCGGTTTCAAGGCAATTTGCTTTACTGGAGGGTATCAAATGACAGTTTTCCCATCCGCGAAGACACTTCTCGCGGCTGTTCTTCTCACCGGGACCGCTGCTTCCCACGCAGTCGCCCTGGACGAGGTGACCTACGGCACCAACTGGCAGGCGCAGGCCGAGCACGGCGGTTTCTATCAGGCCGTTGCCGATGGCACCTACGAAAAACACGGCCTCAAGGTCACGATCGCGCCGGGCGGGCCGCAGGCCGCCAATGACGCGCTGCTGATCTCGGGCAAGATTGATTTCTACATGGGCGGAACCCTGAAGGGCTTCGACTACGTCAAGCAGGGCATTCCGCTGATCAATGTCGCCAGCATGTTCCAGAAGGATCCGCAGATCCTGACCGCGCATCCGGATCAGGGCATCGACACGTTCGAGGATCTTGCCAAGCTCGAAACCATCTACATGGGCAAGGACGGATACGTCACCTACTTCGAATGGATGAAGAAGAACTTCGAGGGGTTCTCCGACGCCCAGTTCAAGCCCTACACATACAACCCGGCGCCATTCATCATCAATCCCAAGGCGGGGCAGCAGGGCTACCTGACTTCCGAACCCTATGAGATCGAGAAACAGGCCGGCTGGGCACCGAAAGTGTTTCTCCTGGCAGATGCGGGGTGGACCCCCTATTCGACGATGATCACCACGTCGAAGGCTCTGGTCGCTGAAAACCCGGACCTGGTGCAGCGGTTCGTCGATGCCTCCGTCGAAGGCTGGTACAACTACCTCTACGGCGACAACGCCGCCGCCAACGACCTGATCAAGGCGGACAACCCGGAAATGACCGACGGTCAGCTCGCCTATTCGCTGGAAAAGATGAAGGAATACGGCATCGTCGATTCCGGCGACACCCTCGAAAAAGGCATCGGCTGCATGACCGACGCGCATTTCAAGCAGTTTTTCGACACGCTGGCGTCGATCGGTGTCGTGGAGGCTTCCCTGGATTATTCGAAGTCCTACACGACGGAATTCGTCTGCAAGGGTGTCGGTCTCGACCTGAAGAAGTAAGATAGCCCTGACGTACAGACAATCCGCTCCGCGCTTGCGTGCGGGGCGGCCGCCTCCAGATACAGAGTTCAGTATGGCCAAAGCCGAACAGGGCAGCACACACGCCGGCGCACCGGCGGCCCGCAGTCCCAGATCTTCCCGTCCGCTTGTCGCCATGGACACTGTTTCAAAGGTCTTCTCCAACGGCACAGTTGCGCTCTCGGGCATGTCGATGACCGTCCGTCCGGGAGAATTCATCAGCCTGCTGGGCCCCTCCGGCTGCGGCAAGTCGACTGCTCTCAGGATCATCGCCGGTCTCGGCGGCATCTCCGAAGGCGCCATCGACTGGCCGAGTTTCAGGATCAACGCGCGCGGCCTGCCCGATGGCGACATCGGTTTTGTGTTCCAGGAACCGACGCTGATGCCCTGGCAGACCGTCTTCGGCAACGTCTACCTGCCGCTGCGCCTCAAGGGCATGTCGAAGAAGGCGGCGGCCGGCCGCATCGGAGCGGCGCTGGAAAGCGTCGGCCTCAAGGATTTTCACAAGGCCTATCCGCGGGAACTGTCGGGCGGCATGAAAATGCGCGTGTCCATCGCCCGTGCCCTTGTGACGGAACCCAAGCTGCTGCTGATGGACGAACCGTTCGCGGCCCTCGACGAGATTACCCGCCAGAAACTGAACGACGATGTTCTGGACCTTTGGAAAACAACCGGGATCACGGTGATCTTCGTGACCCATTCGGTCTACGAGTCGGCCTATCTGGCCAACCGGATCGTGGTGATGAAGGCCCGCCCGGGCCGTGTCCATGCGGATTTTCCGCTGCACACGAGTCTTGAAAGGGATGCCGAATACCGCGTCTCCGAAGAATACCGTCAGGCTTGCGCAGAGGTCTCCGGCATGCTGTCCGAAGCCATGGGAGGCGAGGAGCAATGACGATGTCTTCCACCACTGAAACGGCCGATCGCGTGCCGGCAGGCGGGGCGGCCGGCACCGGCCAGGAACCGGTCCGCGCCCGCATCCCGGCAGCCGTCAAGCTGCCGACGAAGGAGAGCGCCGCCGCGGCCAAGCGCCGGGACCGCGTCCTCACCATTCTCGTGCCTCTGTGTGTGATCGGTGTACTGATCGGGCTCTGGCAGGTCATGGTCACGGTCAACGAGATCCCGCATTACATCCTGCCGGGTCCGGGGCTTGTGCTGAATTCGCTGCTGACCGACTGGCCCGTACTTCTGCCCGCCTTGTGGGTGACGACAAAAATCACGCTGGCCTCCCTGGCCCTGGCGCTGATCGGCGGCGGGGGCATGGCGATCCTCCTCGTCCAGTCGCGCTGGATCGAGACCGCGCTTTATCCCATCACGGTGATCCTGCAGGTCACGCCGATCATCGCGGTCGCGCCGCTCATCCTGATCTATGCGCCGACGACCCAGTCTGCGCTGCTGATCTGCGCGTTCGTGGTCGCCTTCTTCCCGATCCTGTCCAACATGGTCCAGGGCCTGAAAAGCGTCGATCACAATCTTCTCAACCTGTTCGAGCTTTATGGCGCATCGCGCTGGCAGACGCTGATCTACCTGAAGCTGCCGGCATCCCTGCCCTATTTCATGACCGGGCTCAGGATCGGCGGCGGACTCGCGCTGATCGCCGCTGTCGTTGCCGAATTCGCCGCCGGATCCGCCGGGGCGGGCTCGGGTCTTGCCTTCCGTCTTCTTGAATCCCAGTTCCGTCTCAATATTTCCCGCCTGTTCGCCGCGCTCTTCCTCCTGGCCAGTCTGGGCGTGGTGATCTTCGCGATGACGTCCTTCATTTCCTGGTGGACGCTGCATCGCTGGCACGAAAGCAGCCTGAAGCGGGAGAACTGATGGTGCTGGACCTTCCCACAAGCGACAGGTTCGCGCTGCGCGCCGCGACCCTTCCCGCAGCCGTGGTGCCCGGATTTTCCGGTCCGACGGCAAACGGGCTCTGCAGCGCGGATCTCATCGTTGCGCAAGGAAGGATCGAGGCGGTGCTTGCCGCCGGCACGGCGCCTGCCGGGATCGAGGGGCCGGACCTTCGGCACAAGATGGTCTGGCCCTGCTTTGCCGACATGCACACCCATATCGACAAGGGTCATATCTGGGACCGCGAGCCCAACCGGACCGGTGATTTCGAAGGGGCGCTGGCGGCGGTGCGGAGCGACCGGGAAGCCAGCTGGACGGCGGACGATGTCAAGACGCGCATGGAGTTCTCGCTGCGCTGCGCCTATGCCCATGGCACCGGCCTGCTGCGCACCCATATCGACAGTCTTGCGCCCCAGCACCGGATCTCGTTCGAGGTGTTCCGCGACATGCGCGCGCGCTGGAAAGACCGGATTGCTCTGCAGGCGGTGGCGCTGTTCCCGATCGACGCTCTGGACGATGAAGCCTATTTCGCCGACCTGGTCTCGGTGGTTTCCGCGAGTGGTGCCTTGCTGGGCGGCGTCACCTATCCGATGCCGGATCTCGACCGGCGGCTGGATGTCCTGTTCCGGACAGCATCGGACAACGGGCTCGATCTCGATCTCCATGTCGACGAAACCCAGGATCGGAATGTCCTGACGCTGCGCGCGATCGCCGAGGCCAAGCTGCGCAACAGGTTTGAGGGCGCCGTCACCGTCGGCCATTGCTGTTCGCTGGCGCGCCAGGACGACAGCACGGCGGAGGCCACGATCGGCAAGGTCGCAGAAGCCGGCCTTTCCGTGGTCTCGCTGCCGATGTGCAACATGTATCTCCAGGACCGTCAGCCGGGGCGCACGCCGCGCTCGCGCGGCATCACCCTGCTGCACGAGTTGAAAGCGGCCGGCGTGCCGGTGGCTGTCGCCTCGGACAACACCCGTGATCCGTTCTATGCCTACGGCGATCTCGACATGGTGGAAGTGCTGCGCGAAGCCGTCCGGATCGCGCATCTGGACCATCCTCTCGATGACGCGGCCACGGTTGTCACGTCGCTGCCGGCCGATATCCTGAAGGTGCCGGAGGCCGGGCGCATCGCGGCCGGGCTGTCCGCCGATCTGGTCATCTTCAACGCCCGAAGCTGGAGCGAATTTCTGTCCCGTCCGCAGGCGGACCGCATCGTGATGCGGAATGGCATGGGCATCGACCGCCGCCTGCCGGATTATTGTGAACTTGACCCGCTGATGAGAGGCTGATCATGGCCGACTACGAGAAGATCAAGGCCGAACTCGACGGCATCGCCGTGGAAGACAATCCGCGGCTGGTACAGGCCAAAAGCCGGGATTTCTACTGGTATTCCCCGATCCTGAAGAACCAGCTCGACAATGTCACCGGCGATCTTCTGGTCTCTCCGAAGGATGAAGGCGAGGTGATCCGCGTGCTCAGGACCGCCTTCGCCCATGGCGTCCCGGTCACGCCGCGCGGTGCGGGCACCGGCAATTACGGTCAGGCGATGCCGCTCTCCGGAGGCATCGTGCTCGACATGTCGAAGATGGACGCGGTCAAGGAAATCGCGCCGGGCCGCGTTGTCTGCGGACCGGGCATCGTGCTGGCGAAACTCGACAGGCAGACGAAGGAACACTCCGGGCAGGAGCTCCGGTTTCATCCATCCACGGCCCAGACGGCAACAATCGGCGGGTTCATTGCCGGCGGGTCCGGCGGTGTCGGGTCCGTGCATTGGGGCGGCCTCCGGGATCTCGGCAACATCCTGCGCTTGCGCATCGTCACGATGGAGGCGGAGCCCCGCGTGATCGAGCTGTCCGCCTGGGACCTGCAGAAGGTCAGCCACGCCTATGGCACCAACGGCATCATCACGGAAGTCGAGATGCCGCTGACGACCGCCTATGACTGGGTCGACGTCATTGTCGGCCATGACACCTTCATGGATGCAGTGGTCTTTTCCGACAGGCTGGCACGCAGCAACGGCCTGTTGCTGAAGGAAGTGGCTCCGATTTCAGCGCCGATTCCGTTCGACTATTTCACGCGGCACAAGCCCTGGCTGAAGGAAGGCGAGGCGGTCACCGTGCTGATGGTGGCACCGCATTCCATGCCTTCGGTGCTGGCCCTGGCCGAGCGGATGAAGGGCGAGATCCGCTTCCGCTCCGACGAAGTCGAGAGCATGAAGGGCATTCCCCACGCCTATGAGCTGGCCTGGAACCACACCACGCTCAGGGCGCTCAAGTTCGACAATTCCTTCACCTATCTTCAGACCCAGTATCCGGGTCCGGATCATGTGGAGCTGGTGCGCAAGATGACCGAAATGTTCCCGGGCGAAATCTTCGGCCACCTGGAATTCCTGCGTTTCGACGGCCAGGTCCAGTGCTCCGGCCTGCCGCTGGTCCGCTACACCACCGAGGAACGGCTGGAGGAAATCATCCGCCTTCATGAGGACAACGGCTGCCGGATCTTCAATCCGCACCGCTATACGCTGGAGGAAGGCGGCATGAAGCAGACCGACCAGGTGCAGCTCGCCTTCAAGAAGGAGACCGATCCGAGGGGCCTGCTCAATCCGGGCAAGATGATCGCCTGGGACAATCCGGATTTCGATTTCAATTCGGGCAAGAATTACCTGTTTCCGGGCCTTCAGGCCTTTGCCGAGGCATAATCCATGCGTGTACTGGTTGTTCACTCCCATCCGCAGGAGCAAAGCTTCGGCCGGGCGCTGTATCACAGGACCTGTGAAGGCCTTGAAAAGGCGGGCCATGAGGTCGACGGCTGCAATCTCTACGAGGAAGGCTTCGACCCGGTCCTGTCGGCGCACGACCGGCACATCTATCATGACGTTCCGGAAAACCGGCAACGGGTCGACGCCTATTGCGAGCGCCTCAAGGCCGCCGAAGGTCTGGTGATCTGCACACCGGTGTGGAACTTCGGCTTCCCCGCCATGCTGAAAGGCTATTTCGACCGGGTCTGGCTGCCGGGCGTGTCCTTTGATCTGGAAGACGGCAAGCTGACGCCCACTCTGCGCCACATCAAAAAGCTCGCGGCGGTCATGACCTATGGCGGCAGCCGGTGGCGGGCCTTCCTGGTCGGCGACCCGCCGCGCAAGATTGTCACAAGGGTCGTCCGCGCGCAGATCAAACTCGGCGCCCCCGTCAGGTACCTTGCCCATTACGACATGAACAACGCGACGCCGCAGACAACCGGCGCGTTTCTGGACAAGGTCGGGCGGGAGATGGAGCGGTTCTGAGAGAGCGGTTCTGTTTCAACGCGCCAGCGCAGCAAGACCGCAAAACGCTGATTGGCCAGAAGCTTGCGTCTCGGTCATCAGAGCGACCCCAGGTAAAATGTTAGGCCGTGGTGCCTGAGCGAATCCGGTTCGGCCTTCCCCGCCTCCGAGCGGGGATCCAATCCACTTCGGAGCCTGTTGCGATGGACACATCCTCCGCGCCCTGCCGCTCTGGAAAAGATTGGATCCCCGATCAAGTCGGGGAAGGCCACGAGGGGCGGCCAACTTGATGTGACTGGAAACGCGGGGACCGGATCTGCGTGAGCATGGCCGGGGTGGGACGCGTTTTGCGCAGCCGGATCTCTGTCCCGGATGAGTTTTCTGCACCAGCCGCAAGCTTGTCTCACCCGGTTAAAAAACCTTCGCGGCTGTCACTTCCACCTCGACCAGAAACTCCGCGCGGGTGAAACCGCCGACGATGAGCAGGGTCGACACCGGTTTGAGCGCACCGGTGTAGCGGTCGCGGACGGCCATATAGGCCGGGAAATCTTCCCGTTTGGTGACGAAACCGGAGATCCGGATGACGTCCTCGAACCCCATGCCGGCCTCTTCCAGAATGGCGCCGATGGCCTCGAAGCAGATTTCGGCCTGTGCCGAGACGTTCGGCGGGATGGTGTCGTCTGGCCGAATGCCAAGCTGGCCTGACGTGACCAGCAGGCTGGCGTCTGCCGGCACCAGAAGACCGTGGTTATAGTCCCCGAAGGGCGCACGCACGGAAGGCGGATTGAAAACTGTCTTGTCGTGGGGACCGGCCATGGTCACGAAAACTCCAAAGCATTGAATGTTCCCGGCATTTTCAGGCAGATCGGCCGCAATGTCACCCTTTGAAACGCGGCCCGGCCACGCCTATTGCGGATACCAGAGCCTGGCCTTTTCCGCGCCGCGTTCGATGATCACGTGACTGTTGGCGAAGACACGGTAGGCGTGGCTCCAGTCCCCGTCCGGCCATTTGATGCGGATGTTGGCACGTTCGGCGACCCCGAGGCCGAAATGGACGAACCCCAACTGGCCGGAGGCATGCCCGGCGCCGATCTGGATGTCCTTCACCCGTGTGTGGTTGCCGGTCTTGACGCTGATCCGTGCTCCGACCGCGCGCCGGTTGGGCTGGCCCGGCTGGCGGATGTCGACCGCGAGCCAGTTGCCGAGCGGTTTCGGCGCATCCGCCGTTCCCTGCCCGAGGTTCCGGAACAGGCTGACGGGCGCAGCCCGGTTGACGACGATCAGATCCAGCAGCCCGTCCGAATTGAAATCGGCCAGGCCCGCACCCCGGCCGCGGCGGTCAAGGCCGATGCCGGCAAGTCCGCCGGCTTCGGTGAACCGGCCGTCCCACTGGCCGATCAGAAGATTGTCCGGATCGACGGCGGCGAAATCCGGCATCGCCTCGACATTGCCCTTGGCGATGAACAGGTCCCACAGGCCGTCATTGTTAACGTCCTGGAATTCGGAATGCCAGCCGGTCGAGGGTTTGAGGTCCTCGCCCTTGTAGGGGCGGTGCGCGGTAATCCCGAGATCAAAGGCGATGTCCTGATAGACCGGAACGGTCTCGTCCGTTTCCGCGTCCAGCTTCTGCAGCTTGGTATCGCCCATGCTGGTCAGGGCGTATTCGGGAAAGCCGTCGACATCGAGATCGATCGAGGCGATGCCCATGCCCCAGATCTTGAGATGCTGCCAGCCGTCGGACTTGCGGTATGGCCTGGGCGGGCGGCCCGCAGGCACGGCCCAGAGCTGTTCCTCGCCGCCGCGGTAATAGTGCCGGTCGTTCGAGACCCGGAGCGCGGCTTCGCCGGACCGGTTCCAGTCGGTGAACAGGATCGACAGCGTGCAGAACCCAGGCGACAGGCGCGTCGGCTCCGGATAGGAGACGCCGCCCTCCGCCGTCTTGTCCGGCCGGAACAGGAAATTGTCGTGGCAGGTGCCCCAGGGCGAACCGGGCGCGGAGCGGTCGACGTAGTTGCCGAAGGCCAGTGTCGGATAGTCGAGGTCCGGCTCGAAAGTGGCCGAGAATGCGGTCGTCCAGGCACGCCCGCCATCGAAGCCGAGAGCCCGGTTGGCCACCTCGAAGCGGCAGTCCCCCTTGCCCTCGAGCAGCAGGTTCTCACCCAGGCGCAACACCGCGAGATCAGGCACGTCGTCATTGTTGAAGTCGAGCGGATAGGCGCCGAGGACCCGAACCGCCTGCCGTTCGTTCATGCCGGTCGGCAGCGCCGTGAAGGTGAGCGGTCCAGCCGTCGGGCTGCCGTTTTGAAAGAGCTGCGCCGGGTTCCTGCCGCCGGCCAGGAACAGGTCCGGGCGCCGGTCGCCGTTGCAGTCGAAAATGGCCGCGCCGCCGCCGACGAAAAACTCCCAGGCCCCGTCATACCTGTGCTCGATGCCCGCGCTCCCCGCTTCCTCCACAAAGGAAGGCACCGGTGCGAGGGAGGCTTCGGGCACGCTGTCCTGAGCCAGACCCGGGGACGCTGCGAGCAGTGCCGGCAGCATGACGGAAAGTTTGAAGGCCGCACGGCTCATTCGGCAATCTCCAGACTGCGCAGGAAGGCGACGATGGACTGGCGGTCGGTCTCCGGCAGTGCCGCATAGGCCTTGCGGCTCTCCGTCGCCTCGCCGCCATGGGCCAGGATCACTTCATTGAGCGTGGTCAGGTCGCCGCGGTGGGCATAAGGCGCCGTGCTGCCGATGCCCCACAGTTCCGAGGTGATGAAGACATCCCTGGCGACAAAACGCTGCGCCAGCAGTTCGTTGCCGAAGGTGTCGTTCTGCGCGTCGGCAATCCTGTGGCGCTTCAGATCGCCGTAAAGCGGCACCAGAACCCGGCCCTGTTCGTCGCGCGGCAGGGCCTTGACCCAGTCCAGCGTGCCGAGATCGTAGACCAGCGGCGTGGCGACATCGCTCTGGCGCAGGGTGCCGGCAGTGTCGTACGGGCCCGGGTCCTGAAATTTGAGGGAGCCCAGCGGCAGGGCCGGAATGTGGCAGGAGGTGCAGCCGATCTCGCCGAACAGGGCCTCGCCCTGGCCGGCGGCGGTCCGCCAGATCTCAGGCAGGTCCTGTTTCCGTCCCGGTGCGGGCAGGGTGGCCTGCCACGCGACCAGCGCGGAGATCTGGCCCGGTGTCATTTCGTCGGCGTGGCCGTCGCCGTCGAAATCGTCCGTGCCGGTCCAGGCCGCGCCGAACCGTTCCTGTGGCTGAATGCCGTGGTGGGCGTTCATGGCGTTGACGGTGAACTGGCGCAGGGAGGCGAAGACCCCCTTCTGGCTGAACGGGCGCAGGGTCAGGTCGTCGTCGATCCCGTCCAGGCCGGACACGTCGAGCGTGCCGTCCGGAAAGGCCTTCAGCGATCCGAAGGAAACTCCTTTTGCTTCCAGAGCGATCTCTTCCGGCCGGCCGCTGGAGCGCGTCTTTTCCAGGACCGATTGCCGCTGAATTCTCAGCTCCGCCGTCATTTCACGGGCAAGCAGCTCGATCAGGCCCGCGCCCTGAAGGGCGTTGGTATTGCGCTCGTTGGAAAACTGCGGATCGATCGTGTCGAAATCGGCGCTCTCGAAACCTTCGGAGACGAAGACATTGGCCGTGAAGGCGCCGGCACCGCCGATGACGGGTTCATTGTGGCAGGACGCGCAGGCATTGGCATCCATGCCGGCGAGCCGCTGGAAGGCGAGGTGGGAGCGGCGGCGCACCTTTGTCGGCACGATGGCCCCGGTCGCATCCGGCCGGCCTGCACCGTCCAGCGAGGTGAACTTGGCCTCGAAAAGCCGCTCGCCGATCGGCTGCAGCACCGCGACCGGATCGTCTCCGGAGGCTGCCAGAGCCTCGATGTCAACGTCCTCGACAAGGACGCGTTCACTCCAGGGAAGAACGGGAGGTTCGGCGGCGGCCGGTCCGGCCGGCATCAGTGCGACCGCAAGCCAGATGATACCCGGCAGGAAGCGCCGCGGGCTCATGCCGGGCTCTCCGGACCGTCGCTGGGCGCCTCACGATCGGGGGAGCCGGGGGAACCGGTCTCCAGTCCGAGAAAGTCCATGTCCAGCCGTTCCATGGACTGGGCGATCAGCCCGCTGCGAATGAGGTTCTCGTTCCAGGGCATTACGTCGAGGGTGAAATTGTGCCTCAGGTCTGCCACCAGGGCATCCTCGAGCCCTTCCCACATGCCTTTTTCCATGAAGGCGAAGGCACGCATCGCGGCGCCCGTCAGCACGACCCGCTTCGGGTCGATCATCGCGATCATCCGGGCAAGACCGTAGCCCAGGACCCGGCCGGCCTCGTAAAAGGCGTTGCAGGCATCCGTGTCGCCCGATCCGGCCAGCGCGATCAGCCGGGCCAGACCGTCGACACCAGCCTTGATAGTGACGGGATCGGTGTCTTCCGGCAGGTGCGAGGCGGCCCGGACCAGCGCATAATCGGACAGGTAGGCCTCGATGCAGCCTCTCTTGCCGCACCGGCACAGCGCGCCGTCCGGCAGGTGATTGGCGTGGCCGAATTCGGCGGCGGTGCCGCTGGCGCCGGAAAAAAGCCGGTTGTCGAGATAAAGACCCATGCCGACGCCGTAGTCGAGCATGATCACCGCGAAAGTGCCGCTGTAGCGGTTCGGGTCCGACCAGTGCAGCGCCTCGGTGATCATGTTGGTATCGTTGGAGATATGACAGTCGGCACCGAATGCCTCGTGCAGCGGACCGACGATCGGGATCTTGCGGCCGGCAAAGGCCGGGCTCCAGGCGACCATGCCGGTTTCCGTTTCGACAACCCCCTGGGCGGCGACGCCGATCTCCCGGACGCGGTCCGGGCCGATGCCGGCTGTCTGCAGGAACAGCCTGATGGCTTCGGTCAGCGTGTCCGGAAAGCTCGACGCGTCTGCGGATGCCGTGTCGAACCGCAGGCGCTCTTCCGTCACCACCTGACCGGAAAAATCGACCAGAGACAGGTCGATGCTGTTGACGGCAAGGCGAACCCCGACGGTATAGACCGCTTCCGGATTGAGCTTCAGCAGCGCGCGCGGCCGGCCGCGCGCCAGCGGTGCCTTGGGCTCTTCGCTTTCCAGATTTAGGATCAGTCCCTGCTCCAGAAGGTCCGACGTGATCGCCGTCACTGTGGCGGGGCTCAGGCGGGTTGCCTGCCCGAGGTCGATCCGTGCCATCGGGCCGTTCCGGCGCAGGGCCTGTAGAACAATACTGCGGTTCTGGCGCCGGATCTGATCCCGGTCCGCTTTGCGTGTCATGCTCGCTCAGCTCTTCCCTCGGTGTTTCCTCAGTCCCGGGTTTTTCCCGGCGTTTCCGCCCTTTTTCGGAAGATCGCGCTCCCGCTGGGCAGTGTTTTGTAAAACCATGTTGACAGGAGCAGCGCTTTCCTGCAACTTTTTTTCGGGGCCCAAAAAAAATAGCAACAAGGTTGTCCTATCTGAAGGCGTCACCAAAAGTCGCTTCAACATACAAGTATATTTCGGTGCGGCCGATCGACGTGAGCTGCGCCACCTGGAGGAAACATCGCAATGCGTAAAATCACCACTTTGCTGGCGGGCGCCCTGCTGTCCGCAACCGCAGTAACCGTAGCCAGCGCGGAAGACATTGTCGTCGGCGTGAGCTGGTCCAATTTCCAGGAAGAACGCTGGAAGACCGACGAAGCCGCCATCAAGGGCGCGCTGGAAGCTGCCGGTGCGAAGTACATCTCCGCCGATGCGCAGAGCTCGTCCGCGAAACAGCTGTCCGACGTTGAAGCGCTGATCGCGCAGGGCGCGACGGCTTTGATCATTCTGGCCCAGGACTCGCAGGCCATCGGCCCGGCTGTTCAGGCCGCAGCCGATGAAGGCATTCCGGTTGTCGGCTACGACCGTCTGATCGACGATCCGCGCGCATTCTACCTGACCTTCGACAACGTCGAAGTCGGCCGCATGCAGGCACGCGCTGTCCTGGCCGCCGCGCCGAAGGGCAATTACGTCATGATCAAGGGCTCGCCGACCGACCCGAACGCGGATTTCCTCCGCGGTGGTCAGCAGGAAGTGCTCCAGTCCGCGCTTGACGCAGGTGACATCACCATCGTCGGTGAAGCCTATACCGACGGCTGGCTGCCGGCGAACGCACAGCGCAACATGGAACAGCTCCTGACGGCCAACGACAACAAGGTCGATGCGGTCGTGGCGTCCAACGACGGCACCGCCGGCGGTGTTGTCGCCGCGCTGACCGCGCAGGGCATGGACGGCATTCCGGTGTCCGGCCAGGACGGCGACCACGCCGCTCTGAACCGCGTTGCACGCGGCACCCAGACCGTGTCCGTGTGGAAGGACGCCCGCGAACTCGGCAAGGCAGCCGGTGAAATAGCGGTCTCCCTGGCGGGTGGCAGCGAGTTGTCCGGTGTTGACGGCGCGGCCGTCTGGACGTCTCCGTCCGGCTCCGAGCTGACCGCCAAGTTCCTGGCGCCGCTTCCGGTCACCAAGGACAACCTGACCGCCGTCGTCGACGCGGGCTGGATCTCCAAGGAAGACCTGTGCCAGGGCGTGGAAAACGGTCCGGCTCCCTGTAACTGATTAGAACGCGTACTGAATACGGCCCCGGTTGATGGAACCGGGGCCGCTCCAACAGGGACGGCCGCAAGAGCCGCTCTCCGGGATGGGCCACCCGATGCGAAAGCGTACTGGTCTCCAAGCAGGAGTAACCTCGATGTCCGACACCGCACTGTCGGGGCAGAAAAGCCCGACAGCACGAAACTTGTTTGCCGCATTGCAGCTCGACACCCGGTTTCTTGGCATGATCGGAGCGTTCGTCGTTCTGTGCCTGGTGTTCAATGTGTTCACGGATGGCCGGTTCCTGACACCGCGCAACATCTTCAACCTGACGATCCAGACCGTGTCCGTCGCCATCATGGCGACAGGAATGGTGTTCGTCATCGTCACCCGCCATATCGATCTGTCCGTCGGCTCGGTTCTTGCCACCATCGCGGCGGTCATGGCGGTCGTGCAGACCGATTTCCTGCCCGAACTCCTAGGTCTCGGCCATCCCGCCAACTGGATCCTGGCCATCCTGGCCGGTGTCGTCGTCGGCGTCCTCATCGGCGCGTTTCAGGGCTGGATGATCGGCTATCTCGCCATTCCGGCGTTCATCGTCACGCTCGGCGGCCTGCTGGTCTGGCGGAACGTCGCCTGGTTCATAACATCCGGTCAGACGATCGGACCGCTCGATGAGACCTTCACCAAGATCGGTGGCATCGGCGGCACCATGGGCGAAACCGGCTCCTGGATTTTCGGCGTACTGGCCGTCGCGGCCGCATTGTGGCTGCAGATCGCCTCGCGCCGCCGCAAGGCCTCCCACGGGTTTCCGGTGAAGCCGGCCTGGGCCGAAGCGACCATGGCGATGATCACCGCCTGTGCCATTCTCGGTTTCGTCTGGGTCCTGAACGCCTATGACATTCCAAAGGCACGGCTGAAGCGCATTTTCGAGGCCAGCGGCGAGACCCTGCCGGAAGGCCTGACAATGGGCTACGGCATTCCCTATTCGGTGGTCCTCCTGATCGTCGTGGCCATCGTCATGACGGTGGTCGCCCAGAGAACCCGCCTCGGCCGGTATATTTTCGCGACCGGCGGCAACCCGGATGCGGCGGCACTATCGGGCATCAACACCCGTTTCCTGACCGTCAAGGTCTTCGCAATCATGGGCGGACTGGCGGCACTGGCAGCGGCTGTGGCGGCGGCCAGGCTCGGCTTTTCGACCAACGACATCGGCACCCTCGACGAACTTCGGGTGATCGCGGCTGCGGTCATCGGCGGCACGGCCCTGGCCGGCGGGATCGGTACGATCTATGGCGCGATCCTGGGTGCCCTGATCATGCAGTCCCTGCAATCGGGCATGGCCATGGTCGGCGTGGACGCGCCGCTCCAGAACATCGTGGTCGGCACCGTGCTGGTCCTCGCCGTTCTGGTCGACATCATCTACCGCAAGCGCACGGGAGACTGAGCGATGGCAACACCTCTCGTAGAACTGAAAGACATGAGCATCTCCTTCGGCGGAGTGCAGGCCGTCGACCGGGTCTCCGTGGATCTCTACCCCGGCGAAGTGGTCGGACTTCTGGGCCACAACGGCGCCGGCAAGTCGACGCTGATCAAGATGCTGTCCGGTGCCTATCGGGCCGATAGCGGCGAGATCCGCATCAACGGCGAGGAAGTGCACATTCACTCGCCGCGCGACGCGCGGGCACAGAATATCGAGACCATCTACCAGACGCTCGCGCTGGCGGACAATCTCGATGCGGCGTCCAATCTGTTCCTCGGACGGGAACTGACCTCGCCGCTCGGCTTTGTCGACGACGATGCCATGGAAGCGGAAACCCGCAAGATCCTGGGCAAGCTCAATCCGAACTTCAGCAAGTTCCACGCACCCGTGAAAGCCCTGTCCGGCGGCCAGCGCCAGTCGGTCGCGATTGCCCGGGCGGTCTACTTCAACGCCAAGATCCTGATCATGGACGAGCCGACGGCGGCGCTCGGGGTTCACGAGACCCAGATGGTGGCCGAACTCGTCCAGGAACTGAAAAAACAGGGCCTCGGCATTTTCCTGATCAGTCATGACATTCATGACGTGTTCCAGCTCTGCGACCGGATCGCGGTGATGAAGAACGGCCAGCTTGTGGGATCCGCCCGCACCACGGATGTGACCGACGACGATGTGCTCGGCATGATCATTCTGGGCAAATGCCCGGAAGGCGCGACACCCGGACCGGGCGCCCTTGTGGACGACACGGTGCTCGGCTAAACCGGATGGCTTCGCGGGCTGCTGTCCGCGGAGCTTCGGCTGTCCGGGCGACGCCGGATGGCATTGTTCGGCAGGAACAAGACCCTGTGCCGAAATCTCGGAAAACGGGCCTCGGCATTCTTTTTTACTCTTCTTGAGGAACGCACCTCATGTACATCGGTCTCGATATCGGCACGAGTTCGGTCAAAGCCATTCTCCTCGACGAGGACCAGGCACTGATCTCCTCCGCGACGGCGGAGCTGACGGTGGAACGCCCTCATCCGGGCTGGTCCGAGCAGGATCCGGACAGCTGGTGGACGGCGTGTGAAACGGTTCTGGACGCGTTGAAAAGCCGGGCCCCGCAGGCGATGGCCGCGGTCAGGGGCATCGGCTTGTCGGGACATATGCACGGTGCCACCCTGCTGGACGATGCCGGCAGGCCCCTGCGGCCGTGCATCCTCTGGAACGACGGCCGGTCCGGACGGCAATGCGCCGAGCTGCAGGCCGCCGAGCCGAAGTTCCTGACGCTGGGCGGCAATCTGGTGATGCCCGGCTTCACGGCGCCGAAGCTGCAATGGGTGCGCGAAAACGAACCCGACATTTTCGCCCGGACGGCCATGGTGCTGCTGCCCAAGGATTATGTCCGCTTCAGGCTGACCGGCGAGTATGCGGGCGACATGTCCGACAGCGCGGGCACGCTCTGGATGGATGTCGCGAAGCGGGACTGGAGCGACGACCTTCTGGCGGCGACGGGACTGACCCGTCGCAACATGCCCCGCCTTGTGGAAGGCTCTGAGGCTTCCGGCATATTGAAACCGGACCTGTGTGCCCGCTGGGGTATCGACGGGGCGCCTGTTGTCGCGGGTGGCGGCGGAGACAATGCCGCCTCGGCGTGTGGTGTCGGGGCCGTCGATCCCGAATCGGCCTTCGTCTCGCTTGGAACATCCGGTGTTCTGTTCGTCACCAACGACAGGTTCTCGCCCAATGTCGAAGGGGCCGTTCATGCCTTTTGTCACGCGGTGCCGGACACATGGCACCAGATGGGGGTCATCCTGTCGGCGACCGACAGTCTGAACTGGCTCGCCGGAATCTTGCGCAAATCACCGGCGGATCTGACCGGCCTGCTCGACCGGGTCTCCGGCCCGTCCCCGGTCTCTTTCCTGCCTTATCTGGGCGGTGAGCGAACACCTCATAACGATGTCGATATCCGCGCCGGCTTCCAGGGCATTTCCCATGAAACCGGCGAAGCGGAGCTGACCCACGCGGTGCTGGACGGGGTGGCCTTCGCGCTGATGGACTGCATGCAGGCCTTGAGCATCGCGGGCACGAAATTCGACCGGGTCCTTGCCGTGGGCGGGGGCTCGCGGTCACGGCTCTGGCTGGAGATTATCGCCAGCCTCTTGAACGTCACGGTGGACGTGCCGGTCGATGGCGATTTCGGCGCATCGCTCGGGGCTGCCCGTCTCGGTCAGGCCGCTGCGCTCGGCACGACGGAAGCGATCTTCGCCAGGCCGGCGCTCAAGGCCAGTATCGACCCGGTACCGGCCCTGACGGAAACCTATGCCGAAGCCTATGGCCAATGGCGCAAACTTTATCCGGCGCTCAAACAAGCCGGTTTTTGAGGAGACAGAAGATGAGCACTGGTTTTTTTGGCGATCTGCAGCCGATCCGATACGCGGGACCCGACAGCCGCGATCCGCTGAGCTACCGCCACTACAACAAGGACGAGGTGGTTCTGGGCAAGCGCATGGAAGACCACCTGCGTCTGGCCGTGTGCTACTGGCACAGCTTCTGCTGGCCGGGTTCGGATCCGTTCGGCGGCGAGACCTTCAATCGCTCCTGGATGGCCGCGGGCGGAGACCCGATGGAACAGGCCAGGCTGAAGGCGGACGTCGCCTTCGAAATGTACCAGATCCTCGGAATGCCGTTCTTCACCTTTCACGACCGCGACATCGCGCCGGAAGGAAACACGCTGGCGGAAAGCAACGCCAACGTGAACGCCATTGCGGACATCTTCGAAAAGAAAATGGCGGCGACCGGCGTGAAGCTGCTCTGGGGCACCGCCAACATGTTCTCCAACCGCCGCTTCATGAGCGGCGCCGCCACCAATCCGGATCCGGACGTCTTCGCCTATGCCGCCGCCCAGGTCAAAAACGCTATGGACGTCACGTATCGGCTCGGCGGTGAAAACTACGTGCTGTGGGGTGGGCGCGAAGGCTACGAAACGCTGCTCAACACCAGCATCGGACAGGAACTCGACCAGCTCGGCCGCTTCCTCAACATGGTGGTGGAGTACAAGCACAAGATCGGCTTCAAGGGCACGATCCTGATCGAACCGAAGCCGCAGGAGCCCAGCAAGCACCAGTACGACTATGACGTCGGCACCGTCTTCGGCTTCCTCAAGGCCTATGGTCTCGAGAACGAGGTCAAGATGAACATCGAGCAGGGCCACGCCATCCTGGCCGGCCACTCCTTCGAGCACGAATTGCACATGGCCCGCTCGCTCGGCATCCTGGGCTCCGTCGACATGAACCGGAACGACTATCAGTGCGGCTGGGACACCGATCATTTCGCCATGAACGTACCCGAACTGGCACTGGCCTATTACGAGATCCTGATGGATGGCGGCTTTACGACGGGGGGCACCAATTTCGACGCCAAGCTGCGCCGGCAGTCCATCGATCCGGCCGACCTGATCCAGGCACATGTCGGCTCCGCGGACGCAATCGCACGCGGTCTGAAGGCGGCGGCCGCCGTGATCGAGGACGGGCGCCTGAAGGGCTTTGTCGATGACCGCTACGCAGGCTGGAAGAAACCGGAAAACGCGGCGATCCTGAATGGCGGCTCGTCTCTGGAAGCCCTGGCCGAACGGGTTCACGGCGAAAACCTGGAACCGCAGCCGAAATCCGGCAGGCAGGAACACCTGGAGAGCCTGGTCAACCTGTTCGTCTGAGCCTGTTGCCGACCAGCAGCGGCCGTTTCGGCATTGGCGCCGGGACGGCCGCGACGGGTTTTGGAAGCTGTTTCTAGAACCGGTCGAACAACTGCGTCCCGTCCGGGTCGGCCAGGTTGTGCAGCCGGTAGGCGGCATGGCGGGCGAAACGGAGGGTCACGGCCTTCCGCGTGGCGGCGGACAGCTTGTGGACCGGCGCCTCGCGCAGGATTTCCGCGCCAAATCCGTCCGAGACGATCAGGCCAGCCGCTTCTGGAAAAATGTCCAGGGGCACATCCGGGTGGGTCGCGAAATAGAGCCGGTCGCAATGCTGGCGGTACTCGGGCCACTTGCTGTCGGCCCGCAAATCCGCGATCGACGATTTGACTTCCACGATCCACAATTCATGCCTGGGGCCGAGAGCCAGCAGGTCCGCGCGGCGGGCGGAGGCCAGGGTCACTTCCGCAAGGCAGGCGAAATCGAACTGGCGCAGCAGCCGTGCCGTGCCGCGCCAGACCTTGAGCGCGGTCTCGGACTGGCGACCGTCCTTGAGCGGGTCGTCCAGCAGAATTCTTCCGGCAGGTGGCTGGCTGTCGTCGTTCATTCTTTTTTTGTTCCACTTTTGTTCGAAAAATACAAGCGCCACTATCGTCAAGGTTGCTTTTTGCGAGACGATTTGCCTGTTCCCGCTTCAAATTGCATAATCCGGAAAGTGACATGTCAATCGGGAAGGAGAATGCGGTTGAACGGTTTCAAGGGACGGGCCTTGCTGGCAGCTCTCTTCGTGCTCGCCGGCGGGCCGGCGCTTGCAGGCAAGGGGGACCTGATCTTTCAGGTTCCGAAGGCAGCGCCGCTGCTCCAGGGAAGAACGCTCGACCTGAGATTCGCGGATTTCGCGCAAGGGATCTGGGTGCGCGATCTTGAGCAATGCCCGGCTCCGCAAATCGATCGAAGCCCACCCGGCTCGGCGCTGGCCATCTACCGGGGCCTGCTGGAGACACCGGGCCGGATCTGTCAGGTCTATGGCGCGGAGCAGAGCGGCATCCGCACCCAGCGCGCGGCGATCAACTGCCAGTTGACCGATGGCGCCGAGGTCATCGAACTGGTCACCGTCCAGCCCCGCGGCTCCAAGGGGCTTCTGGTTCAGGAGGGCGAAAAACCACCGGTTCACTTCCGGTTCTGCGAGAAAATCGTGCCGATCCTGCAGTCTGCCCACAGCAGGTGATCCCGGCGCTCCGTTTCAGCCGGGACGGCTTGAAATCGCGGTGACCGGCGGAGCGCGGCGCTTTGCCGGCGTCGTGCCGGAACCGACAGTGCGGACCCTAGATCTCCGGTCCCGACCAGATGTTGGACTGAGCCGCTTTCTTTGGGGTGCGGCTCTCGGAAATATGCGCCGTCTGCGGGTCGAGCGTGCACAGGGCTTCGTACTGGCTGAGAAACACCTGTCCGGTCAGATGCTCCAGGAAATCGGTTCGCTTCAGCCGGTCCATCACCGGTCCCTTGACCTCGGACAGGTGAAAGTTCACCCCGGAATCGGACAGGCGGTGGTTGATTTCCTCAAGGCTCTCCAGGGCGCTGGCGTCGATTTCGTTGACCGCCGGACACATCAGCACAACATGCTCGATCTCCGGTTTTTGCGCCACCAGGGCATAGACCTTGTCTTCCAGAAACCGGGAATTGGCGAAGAACAGGCTTTCGTCGACGCGGAGCGTCAGGACCTTGTCGCCCGTCGCTGCCGTGTGCCGGTCGACATTGCGGAAATGCTCGGTTCCCGGAACGATGCCGACGATCGCCATATGCGGCCGGCTGCTGCGGTAGAGATACAGCGCGATGGAAAGGGCAACACCGGTGACCACGCCCGGTTCGACCCCGAAAAACAGGGTGATCACGATGGTCGCGGCCATGGCGGTGAAGTCGCTCTTGGAATAGGCGAAGGTCCGCTTGATCGCGCCCAGATCGACCAGCGACAACACGGCCACGATGATGGTCGCCGCAAGTGTCGCCTGCGGCAGAAAGGTCAGCAGCGGTGTCAGGAACAGGGTCGCCAGCGCGATGCCGACGGCGGTGAAGGCACCGGCTGCCGGCGTCGCCGCGCCCGCATCGAAGTTGACCACGGACCGGGCAAAGCCGCCGGTCACGGGATAGCCGCCGGAGACAGCCGAGGCGATGTTGGAGGCGCCTAGGCCGATCAGCTCCTGGTCGGGTTCGATGCGCTGGCGTTTCTTGGCCGCCAGGGTCTGCGCGACGGAGACCGATTCCACGAAGCCGATCACGGATATCAGCAGGGCGGGCCCGGCCAGGGCCAGCCACAAGTCGCTGTCGAAGGCGGGCAGGTGGGGCATCGGCAGGCCGGAGGGAATGTCGCCGACGATCCGCACACCCTTCTCGCCGAGATCGAAAGCAGCGGAAATCACGGTCGTGACCGCGACGGCGGCAACGGGGCCGGCCTTGGTCAGGATATCGGCCAGGAACGGCTTGAGACCCAGGGCAAGCAACCGTTTTTTCAAACCCTTGCGCACCCAGAAGAGAAAGCCGGTTGCTGCGGTGCCGATCGCAAGGGTGATCCAGTTGATCTCGGTCAGATGCGTGGCGATGGACAGCAGGATTTCATAAAGCGTGTGGCCATTGGCGGGCACGCCGAGAATATGCTTCAGCTGGCTGGAGGCGATGAGCAGGCCAGAGGCCGTGATGAAGCCGGAAATCACCGGATGACTGAGGAGATTGGCCAGAAAGCCGAGCCGGAACAGCCCCATGGCGACGAGCATCAGTCCGGACAGGAAGGCGAGCACGATGGCCGCGCCGAGATATTCCGGTGTGCCCTGCCGGGCGAATTCGCCGACGGCGGAGGCGGTCATCAGCGAGACCACGGCGACCGGACCGACTGCGAGCGCGCGGCTCGTGCCGAACAGGGCATAGGCCACCAGCGGCAGGATCGACGCATAAAGACCGACTTCGGGCGGCAGCCCGGCCAGCAGCGCATACGCAAGCGACTGCGGGATCAGCATGATTGTGACGATCACCGCGGCGACGAGATCGCTGGTCGCGGTTGTCTTGTCGTAGCTTCTGCCCCAGTCGAGAATGGGCAGGTAGCGCTGCAGCCGGATCATTGCATGACCTTTTGATCTGATTGGAACAACGCGAGCCGGGGGTCCGGCTCGCGTTTCAGGTACTGATGGCACCCTTTTTCAGGAAGTGCTTATGCCGCCGAGACTTTTTCCGGCTTGGCCAGCCACTCCTTGCCGCGCAGCATGGCGCGCCAGTAAACGGGCGGCAGGATCCGCTCCTTCAGCAGCCATGCAGTCCGCGTTGGCCTGGTCCCGTCCACCAGCCAACGCGGAAAGCTCGGCAACAGCGTTCCGCCATAGCCGAATTCCGCCAGAACGATCTTGCCACGCTCAACCGTGAGCGGGCAGGAGCCGTAGCCGTCATATTGCGCCGTCGCGCTGTGTCCGCGAATGTCGGAGACGATATTCTCGGCGACAACGGGCGCCTGTTTACGCGCCGCGGCGGCGGTCTTGGCGTTCGGGGCGTTCATCACGTCGCCGAGCGACCAGACATTGTCGTAAGTCGCGTGGCGCAGGGTCGCCTGGTCGACATCGACCCAGCCTGCGGCATCCGCCAGCGGCGAGACCCGGATGAAATCCGGCGCGGTCTGCGGCGGCGTCACGTGGATCATGTCGAATTCCGTTTCGACCCGGCGCACGTCCTTGTCCGGCTCCTTGACCTCGAACACGGCCTTTCTGGCCGGTCCGTCGATCGAAACCAGATTGTGGAAATAATTGAGATCGGCGTCGTAGCGCTTCACGTATTCCATCAGCGCGGGAACGTAATCCTTGACGCCGAACAGCACACCGCCGGCATTCATGAACTGAATGTCGATCTTGTCCAGGCGTCCGCTCCTGAACCAGTGATCCCCCGAAAGATACATCGCCTTTTGCGGCGCGCCGGCACATTTGATCGGCATCGGCGGCTGGGTGAACAGGGCCCTGCCTTCCCGCATGTTCTGAACCAGTTCCCAGGTATAGGGCGCCAGGTCGTAGCGGTAGTTGGAGGTCACACCGTTCTTGCCGAGCGTGTCGACCAGCCCTTCGACCCGGTGCCAGTCCAGTTTCAGGCCGGGGCAGACCACGAGCCGGTCGTATTTGACCACCCGGCATCCGTCCAGGATGACCGCGTTGTCCTTCGGCTCGAAGGCGGCAACGGCGGATCTGATCCAGTGCACGCCCCTGGGGATGAGCGAGCCCATGGTCTTGGCCGTGTCGGCGGCCTCGAAGATGCCGCCACCGACCATGGTCCAGCCCGGCTGGTAATAATGGACGTCCGCCGGATCGATGATGGCGATGTCGAGATCGCTGTCGCGTGACAACAGGCTGGAGGCCACGGAGATGCCGGCCGCGCCGCCACCTACGATCACCACGTCGAAACGCGCATCTTCGGCTGTTTCCGTCGGTGTGCGCCCGCCGTTGGCAATCCGGCGCACGACCCCGCTCATGTCGTATCCGGCGGCCCTGGACTGCGCCAGAATGTCGGACAGGGGCTGCTTGTCTGCCTGGGAGAGCGACCACAGCGTGGCTGACCGCGTTCCGGTCCGGCAATAGGCCAGCACCGGCTTCGGCAGGGTGTCCATCAGCTCACCGAAGGCGTCGGCATCCGCGTCGCGGACCTTGCCCGCGACGATGGGAAGATAGCGCACCTCGAGCCCGAGACGTTTCGCTGCCGCCTCGATTTCCTCGAACACGGGCTGGTCCGCACCTTCACCGTCCGGGCGGTTGCAGATCACGGACCGGAAGCCCTGCTGGGCATAGTCCGCCAGATCTTCGGGACGGATCTGCGGGGCCACCGAGATCTGCGAGTTGATTGCCTTCATGATTGTCTCCCGCCGCTTGCCGGCGCTGATGTGTTCCGGCCGGACCCGGCCGCGGTCCGTCCGCCGAGATGGCGGACGGACCGGTGGTTGCGTTCCGGTCTTCTAGAGGCCGTTGACCGGCACCTTCAGGAAGGTCTTGCCGCTGTCATCGGCGGGCGGCAGTTTCCCGGCGCGCATGTTCACCTGCAGCGACGGAATGATCAGCTTGGGCATGTCGAGCTGGGCATCGCGCTCGGTCCGGAACTTGACGAAGTCCTCCTTCGTCTTGCCGCCACCGACATGGATGTTGTGTTCCTTTTCCGCGCCGACTGTGGTTTCCCACTGGATGTCCCGGCCATTGGGGCCGTAGTCGTGGCACATGAACAGGCGCATGTCGTCCGGAAGGGAGAGCACCTTCTGGATCGAGTCGTACAGCGTTGCCGCGTCACCGCCCGGGAAATCGGCCCGGGCCGAGCCGCCGTCCGGCATGAACAGCGTATCGCCGACAAAGGCGGCATTGCCGATGACATGCACCATGCAGGCCGGCGTGTGGCCCGGCGTGTACATGGCGAAGGCCGTCATGCCGCCGATCTGGTACGTGTCGCCGTCCTGGAAAAGCTGGTCGAACTGGCTTCCGTCGCGCTGAAACTCGGTGCCTTCGTTGAAGACCTTTCCGAATGTGTCCTGCACCACGGTGATCTTGTCGCCGATGCCCAGCTTGCCGCCGAGTGCCCGCTGGATATAGGGCGCGGCCGACAGGTGGTCGGCATGGACATGGGTCTCGATCAGCCATTCCAGCTCCAGATCGTTGGAGCGGATGAAATCGATGATCTTGTCCGCGTGGTCATAGGTGATCCGCCCGGCCGCGTAGTCGATGTCCATGACACTGTCGACAACAGCGCAGGACTGCGAGGCCGGATCCTTGACCACGTAACTGATGGTGTTGGTTGCCGGATCGAAGAATGCGGTGACGTCCGGCTCGAGGGTCATGTCGACCGGGTAATTCGAACTGCTCATGTGAATCTCCCATGTATGTTGCCGGCGAAGGCCGTCTGTTCAGGCCTTGGCCGGGGTGTCGCGATAGGTCTGGGCCATCATCCAGCGGGCGGTCACGATGCCGGCGGCGATGGCAAAAGCCGTGATCAGGGGGTCCGTTCCAAGGCCGATCACCGGAATGAGGCCACCGGGACAGAAGCCGCTCAGGCCCCAGCCGATGCCGAACACTGCCGACCCGCCGACAAGTTTCAGGTCCAGGTCCGTCTTGGTCGGCAGGGTGAAAGCCTGTGCCAGCACCGGCTGGTTCATCCGGAACACCAGGCGGTAGCCGATGGCGGTGACGAGGAGGGCACCGCCCATCACGAAGGCAAGGCTCGGATCCCAGGTTCCGGCGATGTCGAAGAAATTCAGGACCTTGGCCGGATTGCCCATGCCGGAGATCAGGATGCCGCAGCCGAAAACGATGCCGAAGGCGAATGCTGTCAGGAATCTCATACCATTATCCTCCGAACACGTGGCGGGTGAGGAACACCGTCACGACGGCGGTTGCCATGAAGGTCAGGGTCGCGACGATCGAGCGCGCCGAGAGCCGCGACATGCCGCAGACACCGTGTCCGCTGGTGCAGCCGGAGCCGTAGGTCGTGCCGATGCCCGTCAGAAAACCGCCGACCAGCAGAAGCGCCGGCGAGGACGGAACGCTGATTTCCGGAAGCTGTCCTGTCAGTCCGAGCATGACCAGCGGGCTGACCATCATGCCGCCGAGAAAGGCGGCGCGCCAGGCCCAGTCCTGCTTGAACTGGGTTGTCAGGAAGCCGCTGACGATGCCGTTGATGCCGGCGATGCGTCCGTGAACGGCCATCAGGGCGACTGTCGCCAGGCCGATCAGCGTGCCTCCGAGGAAACTGAGTAGGGGTGTGAATTCGGTCATGCTGCGCTCTCAATTATTATATATTCGAATATATGAATATATGACCGGACTTTCAAGGGGCCTGTCCCGGGCGTCAAGCTGACAGGTTGGCAAAAAAGGTCAAGCTGGTGGCTTCACGTAATTTGCGGCCAATTTGATCCGGGCGACGGAAGGCTGGTGACGGGAGGCTGGTGACGGGAGGCTGGTGACGAGGCCGACAAGGTCGGCTCCAGGAGGAATTGCCATCGGGCCTCGCCGTGCCGTGCCTGGCTTCAGGTCATTGCTGATGTTTTCTCTGCGCCCGGGACCTTGGCTTGTCCGCTTCCGCCATCGGGACCGCTGACCGTGACCCGTGCGCCAGAACCACACGTGTTCCGTCCGCTCTTTCGCGCACGACGGCACCCGGCAGCAGCAGGGCCGGGTTGTCCTCCAGGTGGGGAACCTGAAGGTCCGTGCGCGGACCGGAAAATTCGCCCATCGGCCTGAGGATGTCCTCATGGACGACACTGCCGAGATAGAGCGCCCGCAACCTGCCGGTATCCAGGATCTGGTAGCGGCTCGGCCAGAGCCTGAGCACCCAGCGCCCGCCTGCCTCGTCCTTGCGGATCAGGACCAGGTCCGGCTGGCGGCCGTTCTGGCTGCGCGGCAGGATCGGCAGCGAGTCGGGCGGTGTCTTGCCCTCGACAAAGCCGCCCGCGGTGGACAGCGACCATTTCGGCGGCCGTTGCCAGCCGGCCTTTTCGGCGGTGCCGGCAAACCCGTCGAGTGAGCCGCTGTACTGGACCACCAGCGGTTCTTCCCGGTCGCCGTTCAATTCGATCCTCCGGGCCGGCAGTGCCTGCCAGGCGCCGTTCAGCCAGCCGGAGCCGGTGAGCACTTCCTTGTCCGAACGTGGCTCGTAGGTCTGCAGTGCCTTGTCATAGGTGCCGGACAGATGCCAGCCGCCGAAGACGGCAAGCGTTACGACGACAATGGCGGCCAATGTCCTTCGGCCGACTTTCTCGTTGTGGATCGGGCCGAACACGAAGGCGAAAGCCGAGACCATGGCCGTGCCGAACAGAAGACCGGCCAGCACGTCCGACATCCAGTGGGCCCCCAGATAGATGCGGGAAAATCCGATCGTGATCACATAGGCCGCCGTGACGGTGAAGACACTGGCCTTGGCCCACCGGCTGAGGTCGTGGACGATGAGCACTGCGCAGATGCCGAACAGCACCGCGTTCAGCGTCGCGTGGCCGCTCGGGAAACTGTAGGCATGCGCGTCAGAATAAAGCTCCAGCGGACGTGAGCGGTGCAACAGCAGCTTGAACAGCGGCACGAACAGCGCCGTGCCCGCCATGGCGATGATGAAACCGGTGGCGCGCCGCCAGGCCTTGCGCGCGAACAGATAGGCCCCGACGACAAGGGTCACGGCGGTGACCACGATCCCGTCGCCGAGCGAGGTCACGAACACCATGATCCGGTCGCCGGCCGGCGTGCGCAGGCTGTCGAACAGGTTGAGGATGGCCAGATCCGCCCGCACCATCGTTTCGCCCGGGGCAACTTCGCCCATGAGCCAGAAGAAGCTCGGCATGGTGATCAGCAGCAGCAGCGCGGAGGCGAGCATGCCGCTGGACCGCGGGTGCGCCGGATCGAAATTGCGCGCGATCAACTGCGAAATCCGGCCCTGGCGTCTGGCGAAGCCCTTGACGATGGCCGCGTGGGCGTTGGGAAACAGCGGCAGGATGATCAGGATCAGCCAGCGGCCCAGCATCACGATCAGGAAGATGACCAGGAGCAGGGCGCCCAGAACCAGTGCCAGCCGGCCGCTGATCTGGCCGATGGCGCCGAGCGCCGACCCGGCGATGATCCCCGGTCCCATATGGGCGATGGTCCAGGCGATGGCCGAGGTGACATTGACCACCGAAAAACGTGTGAAATTCATGCCCGCCATGCCGGCGATGCCCGGGACGACCGATTTGACGCCCGGCACGAACCTGCCGATGAAAACGCTCTTGCCGCCGTGGCGCTTGAAGAAGGCTTCGCCGCTTTCCACCATGTGGGCATACCGTTTGAGCGGCCACATGTTCTTGAGCTTGTCCTTGAACGTGTAGCCGACCCAGTAGGAAATGGCATCGCCGGCGGTCGCGCCGAGCGTCGTCCAGATGAAGATCGGCACCACATCGAGCTTGCCGAGACCGACCAGCGTTCCCGCGCCGACGAGCACGACCGTGCTCGGGACAAAAAGGCCGACAAGAAAGAGCGCCTCGCCCATGGCGGCAAGAAAACAGATCAGGCCCGCGAGCGACGGGTTGTCCGCGATGAAGGTCAGAACGGGATCTAGAAATTCGGTCACGGATGTCGGTCGGGTTCGGTCTCGAATGCGTTGAACAAGGAACACTGGCCGGGTCGCGGCCCTGCGGTCTGATTCGGGTATCGTTTCATATAGGCGCGCGCTCTTCCATCCAACAGCGAAAAATCCGGTTCTCCCGGATTAGCGCGATGCCGTTCGAGAGATGGTTTTTTAAGCGCGCCTGGGTCAGGATGCATTCAGCGCGTCTTTTACAGGAGATCTTCGTGTTCGAATCCGCCCGCCTGCCGCAGAAGATGACCAAGAAAACCTTCAAGAAGCTTGAACCTGAGCTTCGCGAGGCCTTGCTTGGCGCGCAGCTGCCGGTCATCGAGAAGCAGCCGTTTTCGACCGTGATCCTCGTGGACGGCCTCGACGGCGCGGGCAAGGGCGAAGCGGTCGCCCGGCTCTACGGCTGGATGGACGCGCGCCACCTGGTCTGCAATGCCTATGGCGATCCGATGGACGAGGCCCGCCTGCGCCCGCCGCTGTGGCGCTACTGGCGCGACCTGCCGCCCAAGGGCGAGACCGCGATCGTGTTCGGGAGCTGGTACCAGAGAATTCTCAGGGACCGGATCTACAACAAGATCGACGAGGACGCCTTCGAGAGGGAACTCGCGCGTATCCTGCGGTTCGAGGAAATGCTGGCCAACGAGGATGTGCTGATTCTCAAGTTCTGGTTCTTCCTGCCCAAGCAGGTCCAGAAGGAACGGCTGAAAAAGATCGAGAAGAAAAACGCCGCCCGCCACGTTCTGGCGGACTGGGCGGCGCTCAAGCATCACAAGAAGGCGAGCGAGACCGGCGAGAAGATCATCCTGGAAACCAGCAAGGGGCACGCCCCCTGGTTCGTGATCCCGTCCCAGGACCCGGAATACCGCGACGCCGCGCTGGCCCAGACGGTGGCGAACGCCATGAAGCTGAAACTGAAGGACGGCGAACCGAGATCGGTTGCCGCTCCGCCGGTCATCGGCGGCCTGAAACGCGAAACCGCTGTCGACATGATCGACCTCTCGGAGAAGCTGGACAAGGCCGACTACGAGGAGCAGCGTGACAGGTATCAGCAGCAGTTGTCCGATCTGTCGGACCGCAAGGCGATGTCGAAGACCGGCGTCGTTCTGCTGTTTCAGGGCAACGACGCGGCCGGCAAGGGCGGCGCCATCCGGCGGGTGATCCGTCCGCTCGATCCGCGCATCTACAAGGTCCATCCGATTTCCGCGCCGAGCGACGAGGAAAAGGCCCGGCCCTATCTGTGGCGCTTCTGGCGCCGGGTGCCGCGCAAGGGGCACTTCGCGATTTTCGACCGGTCCTGGTACGAACGGGTTCTGGTGGAACGGGTCGAGGGCTATGCCGGTCACGACGACTGGCTGAGGGCCTACAACGAGATCAACGAGTTTGAGCAGGAACTCACCAACTTCGGCTACATCGTCTGCAAATTCTGGCTGGCGATCTCCGAGGAGGAACAGCTGCGCCGGTTCAAGGCCCGCGAGGACACGGCCTACAAGCAGCACAAGATCACCGACGACGACTGGCGCAACCGCCTGAAATGGGATCAATACGCCATCGCCGCCGGCGACATGGTCGACCGCACCTCCACCCGCTACGCCCCCTGGACGCTCGTCTCCGCCGAAAACAAGAAACACGCGCGCATCAAGGTGCTGAAGACGATTTGCGAGAAGCTTGAGGAGCGGCTGTGAGGGGGAGGGGGGCTCATAGTTTTTGTGAGAAATTGTTAGAAGTGTCATATTTCCGGAACGAAGACAAAACCGATGAAGACACTGACCGTGTCGCTTTCTTCGCACCAGCTGACGTAACTGCGAGAGGCGGTGAAATCGGGTTCCTATACCTCAAACAGCGAGGTGGTCCGGTATGCCTTGCGCCTTTGGGAGCAACGTGAGCAACTGCGGAGGCTCGAAATCGCAAACTTGAAATGCGCCTGTGACGAAGGCATGGCCAGCGGAGAAAGCCGGTCGGTCGACGCCGACACCCTTCTAGCGGAACTGAAAGCCGAAGCCGGGTCCCGTGGCTAGATACATTTCAAGTCTGCGCGCGGAGCAGGACATTCGCGGTATCTGGCACGATATTACAGCTGACAATGAAGCGGCGGCGGACGCTTTGCTGCGGCGCTGCTTGCTGGACAAGGTTGAACTGGCGGTTAGCCAGCCGGAGATACGTGCTTCCAGCCCGGAATTCAGTCTGACTGCCTGTGCACTCGGTGTAGATTGCGTTTCTCCCTACAACTGCAACTGTATTGCCAGCGCCTCCGTGACGCGCGGTCTGTAGGCAGGCGACTTACTATTCTTACTCTTGGAGCATCGAGGTAAAAAAATATTTGACGTCTAGACGTCAAATAGTGCAGATTGATCCAGAACAAAGGGTGAATCATGTCTCTTGCTGTTGGGTTAATTCGGGATTCTATCGTAGGCTTTTTGAGCGGCCTAGGAGGGGAGGCATCAACAGATGAAATCACGCGCGCGGTTTGTGCGCGGGTTGGTCAAGACGTTCCCCCTTCTTCTGTTCGTTCCTATCTAAGACTAAATTGCCCGGCAACATTTGAACGGACCGCAAGAGGCCGCTATCGCCTCGCGAACGCTCAAGTGCTCGCGAAAGTTCCGTCTAATTCTCGGTCTGTAACGGTTGGGCAGGCTAAGCTCTATCACGCTGATTGTTTCCAATGGCTGTCCCAGCAACCTGCACAATCCGTCCATGCCGTGGTAACAGATCCGCCCTACGGACTTGTTGAATATACCGACAAAGAAAAGACGAAGCTTCGACAAGGCAAGGGAGGCATTTGGCGGGTGCCGCCCTCATTTGATGGGCATCAGCGTGCGCCATTGCCTCGTTTCACCGTTCTCACAGACGAAGATCGGCGCGAACTCTACTACTTTTTCAAGAGGCTAGGCGTCCTTCTCAACCGTGTCGCCGTTCCGGGCGCAAACGTTGTCATTGCATCGAATCCGTTACTTACCCATATCGTTAGCTCCGCAATGGTCGAAGCAGGATTGGAACTCCGAGGGTACGTCGCGCGTCAGGTGATGACGATGCGTGGTGGAGATCGGCCAAAGAACGCTCACCATGAGTTCGATGAGGTGTCGGTTATGCCTCGCAGCCAATGGGAGCCGTGGATTGTCCTTCGCACTCTATTGGAAGGACGGGTACAGGACAACCTGCGCAAGTGGGGAACAGGCGGCTTCCGTCGTCCATCTCAAGATAGGCCATTCGGTGACCTAATTCGCTCACACCCAACGCCGACGGTAGAAAAGCGAATTGCACCGCACCCCTCGTTGAAACCGCAACATTTTATGCGACAGATCGCTAGGGCAGTCTTGCCTCTCGGCAAAGGGGTCGTGCTTGACCCGTTTATGGGAGCTGGCTCAACGATGGCCGCATGCAACGCAGTGGGTTATTCGAGCATTGGAATTGAATTAGACACCTCGTTCTTCGGCTTGGCAACAGAAGCCATTCCCAAACTCGCTGCACTGACCGTCAAGGACGATAAGTAAACTTAGGAAATTACTCTTTCCTCCTGCGTTTCTTAGCTGCTTTCTGTTTAGATCTGGCGGAATCGACCTTGTAAATCCAATGTGCTCTCAGCTTGGCAATACCATCCTTGTGTAAGGTAGCGGTTCTTGTGCCAAGGGTGGAGCGGGCATTATTGCGAAAATCATCTTCCTGTACTTCACCCAAATATACCTCGGTGAATCGCATCGGTTGACGATCGGACGCCGGTTCCGTCGTGTTGTCAACCTCATACACAAAAACGCACATCCATTGGTGTCGCGCTCCATGCGTATCGACTGCGCCGCCTGCTTTTCTAGTGCTCTTAATCTCAATCCCTAAAGTTCCTGATGCTATTGCATCGTTTGGATATTTCCCTCTCAGGATTAGGTCGGGATGGCCATTGAAATGTCTATTCTCTACCAGCGACCTAGAGAACTTTGCTAGCGACGCAGTAATCATGTCCGATATCATGCCGGAGAGGGCGGCCGGGCGCATCATGTCGTCGAGCCTGCGAAGCCCCTTTCCTGACAAAAGGACGTTTACGTCTTCGAAGAAATCGTAAACGTCCTGCATCGCGACTTCGAAGTCTGAGATACGAAGTTCAAACGGTAACTTGGCGTCAGGGTTGAATGCGCTCTTGTCAACGATAGCCTTTGTTGGCACTGATTCGGCTCCTTTTTGCCGAAGCATTATCGAAAAAATTCCAAGTTTTTCAACTATTCAGTGTATTTCAACAATGCTCTTCCTTTTTTAGAGAGAGGTTTCCTTCAGACCACCTACCCACCGACGCGTAATCGGTCTATCGGAAAAACTTAGAGGCATGATAGTCTCATTCCAAGATGGAAACTGAGGAATGTCGATAGTGGCAGAGACCACGTTGAACAGGAAATGGCTGGAGGGTCATAGAACTGCCACTTGAATACGGGGTGTGCGGCAAACTCGGTATCGCGCCCGAGCTGTGGGTGTCGAAAGAAGAGGAGAGCATCGTTCTCAACGGCAACTTGCTGAGAAATTACTGGAACGTGATCTGCGGCAACTCGGTCATGTTAAGAATTTTTACCGTCCCGGCGCCAACGGCGGCCTTGCTGGGACCGGGTGGTACTGCAAGTATGCGCAGTAAGCTGAAAAGTTCAGACGCATAGCCAGGATTCTCGTCAACCTCACAGCGCCTCCGCCAGATACTCCATCGCCGCCTGAACGCCTCCGTTTCCGTGCGGAATGTCCAGCTTCTTGAAGCCCAGTTCGATCGCCGACAGGGTTCCCAGCAGCATCACCGCGTTGACGTGGCCCATGTGGGCGATCCGGATGCCCTTGCCGGCGAGATCGCCGATGGTGCCGCCGATTGTGACACCGCAGATCTCCCTGGTGAAGGCGCGCAGCGCCGCCGCATCGCCCTCGTTGAAGCGCAGCACGGTGACGGAGTTGGAGCGGGCGTGCGGATCGGCGATGTTGAAATCGATCGCGCCCGCTTCGGCCCATACGGCAACGGCGTGCCGGGTGGCTTCGGCGAGAAGCGCATGGCGGTGCCACACCTGTTCCAGACCTTCCTCGAACAGCATCTCCAGCGCCTTTTGGAAAGCGTAGAGCAGATGCTCCGGCGGTGTGCCGCAATATTTCTGATAGTGCTCGGAGCCCTGACGAAAGGTCCAGTCGGTGTAATTGGTCCTCAAGGTCGCGCTCTCATGCGCCTTGTCGGCCTTGGGACCGGCGGCGACGAAGGACAGTCCCGGCGGACACATCAGTCCCTTTTGCGACCCGGTCAGGGCGACATCGACACCCCAGGCGTCCATTTCGAACGGCATGCAGCCGAGCGAGGCGATGGTGTCGACCATGAAAAGCGCGGGATGTTGTGCGGCGTCGATCGCCTTGCGCAGGGCCGCGATGTCGTTCCAGACGCCCGACGCCGTGTCCACCTGCACCACCAGGATCGCCGCGATCTCGTGACCGGTGTCCTGCCGGAGCCGCTCTTCCAGACGCGCCGGATCGACGCCCCGGTCCCAGCTTCCCGGAAGGATTTCCACGTCGAGGCCGGCGATGTTCGCGGCCTCGCCCCACCCAAGCGCGAAACGGCCGGATTCCAGCGCCAGAACCTTGTCGCCGCGCTTCAGGGTGTTGCACAAGGCCGCGTCCCAGGCGCCATGGCCATTGGCGGCGTAGATATAGGTCCTGCCTTCTGTCCGGAACAGACGTTTCAGGCTGGACAGGCAAAAGTCGGTAGTCGCCAGCAGCGGCCCTTCGTAAATATCCACGGCGGGCCGGTGCATGGCTCTCAGAACTTCTTCCGGCACGTTGGTGGGGCCGGGGATCATCAGGAATTCCTTGCCATTGCGGAGCGTCATGGCGGGTCCTCGTATTGAAAATTCGGATCTTGGCGGTGATGGCGGATCGGTGGCGGGAGCAGAATGTATGTCCTGCAAGGTTGCCCGGCAGCGGGCATTCGTCAAGTGGAAGACGGCCCCGGGGAGCCATTGAAGCTGGCGGTGGAGGCAGCAATGAAATGGGGCCTGAAGGGACCGCGCCCGGAAGTGGTGGACCCGTTGAAATGGGGGCTTGCGCATACATTGTGCGCGTGAGACACCACGGCCTTGCCTGGTCAGGCTGGACGTTCCTGTCCGGCAATTCGCCGGAAGGCAAGGCGTTTTCTGAGTATTTTCTTGTCGATGTCGGGTTCGATATCTTGGAATTGTAAAGAAAATGTCTTGTTTCCGCTAAGTAAATTATCCAAGCTGGAATCCGTTTCGTGATTTTTGGAAGTGCTCCGGGCGCTACAGCATGATCCTTGTTGAAGAAGGTCAAAGTCCCCTCATTCTCTGTCTGCCTCACAGCGGCACGGCGATCCCCGATGCTATCGAGAAACGTCTCAATGCAACGGGTCGGCTGCAGGTGGATCTGGGCTGGCGGCTGGAGCGCATTTTCGATCTGCATGACGACCTCGACGTGACGGTTCTGCGATCCTCGATATCCCGCTATGTCATCGACGTGGACACGGATCACACCGCGCCGGCTACAGATCCCGCGCGCGCGCTCTGCCCGACAACCACGCTCGACGGCAAGCGCATCTATCAGGAGGGCGAGGAGCCCGGGCCGACGGAGGCCGAGCAGCGCACGCTGCTGTTTTACGCGCCGTTTCACAAGGCCTTGCGCGCCCAGATCGACAGGCTGTTGCGCCGCCACGGCAAGGTCATCGTACTCGACTGCCAGTCGATGCGCTCCCACATCAAGGGTGTCACGGACAAGGGCCTGCCGCTGGTCAGCATCGGCACCGGCGGTGGCGTCTCCTGCGACCCGGACCTGCGGGATCTGCTGGTCGGGTCCTTCAGCGGGCAGGAGGGTTTTACGGTCAGTGTCGACGAACAGACGCAGGGCGGGTTCATCACCAGCACCTTCGGCCGGCCGGAGCAGGGCCTGCATGTGATGACGCTGCTGCTCGCGCAGCGGTCCTACCTGCGTCATGAATCGCCGCCCTTCGAGCCGGACAAGACGCGGACCGGTCGGCTCCGCGCTATCGTGACGGACACCGTGTCCCGCCTTCTCGACTGGGCCGCGATGCCCGCCCGGCAAGCCGCCGCAACCGAACCTGCCGCCGATGTGCAAGAGACCGGCAGCCCCGAGGTCAACCCGGTCGATCCTCCAGCGCTTCCCAGAGTGGGCAGGGCCACGACCGCCCAGGTCGAGGACAAGCCGGTGACGTTGGTGCTTGTGGCCGAATAATGCCGGCACAGGGGACGGCGAAGGGAATTGAAGCGGCCGCCGGGCGCTTCACACGACGTTGATCTCCACGATCGGTCTGTTGTCCGCCAGCCGGTCGATCGCCAGCGGCGACAGGTCGAGCGTCCTGTAGGATCCCGTCGTGATCAGTTCGGCCAGGCCGCGTCCGACCGCCGGCGCCTGCTGCAGGCCGTGGCCTGAAAAGCCGAGCGCGAGAAAAAATCCGTCGAGACCGGGTACGGCGCCCACGAAGGCGTTGTGGTCGAACAGGTTCATGTCATAGCTGCCGGCCCAGGCCGCCCCCGGCCTGATCGTTTCGAACGCGGGTACGCGGGCCGCCAGTGTCGGCCAGATATGCTCCTCGAACAGTCCATGATCGACGTCGAAATCGGTGCACTCCGGATCCGCATCCGCCGCGGGCGCCGATCCGCAGATATAGCCGCTGCCTTCCGGGCGGACATAGGTGCCCGACGGATCGACCAGCAGCGGAAACCGCTCGAGCGGTGCCTTGCAGTCGAAGGTGAAGACACAGCGCTTTTTGGAGACGACCGGCACGTCCAGTCCTGCCTGGCGGCAGAGCCGGGTGCCGCCTGACGCTCCGGCGCAATTGACGACGACGGGCGTGGACACCGTTTCGCCCGTGGACAGGTGCACAAGCCAGCCGCCGCTGCCGTCGCCGCTCACTGTGGCGCCGGCGGAAACATAATCGACATCGAGAGAGCGGGCCTTCTTGCGAAAGGCCTGCATCAGACCGTACCCGTCGAACCAGCCTTCACCGGACAGCCCGTGGCAGCCGGCCGCGAGATCGGATGTTTCCAGCCAGGGAAACCGCGTTTTCAGGCAAGTGGCATCGAGAAAGCGGATATCGGCGCCCAGGTCCTGCTGCAGACGGTGGTTTGACGTGAGGATGTCCAACTTGTCGGGCGTTGCCAGGAACAGATAGCCGCCCTCGTGAAGGTCGATTTCGGGCCTGTCGCCGTTGACCGCGAGCCGGACGCCGATTTCCCTGAGGAAACGGATCCCGTACAGCGAGATGTCGATATTGACCGCGCAGGAAAACTGTTGCCGGATCGAGGCGGCGGAGCGGGCGGAGGCGCAGACCCCATAGGACGGATCCGCCTCGGCGACGACGACGCGTCCGTTGAAATCGGGGCTCATGGCCAGGTGGCAGGCGACGGAAGATCCCATCACGGCTCCGCCGACGATCACGACATCCGCAGTCTGGTCCGTCATGAAACCTCCCTTGGTCCTGTGATCGGGTGGCGCCGGCGCCGCGCCGGATTCGCTGTTGAGTGCAAGACGGGACGGGCGGCCGTGCCGCCCGCCGGTGAGGACGTGCCGGAGGCGTTCTAGAAAAACGCCTGCAGGCCGGTCTGGGCGCGGCCGAGGATCAGCGCATGGACGTCGTGGGTGCCCTCGTAGGTGTTGACGGTTTCCAGGTTCTGGGCGTGCCGCATGACATGATACTCCTCCTGGATGCCGTTGCCGCCGTGCATGTCGCGGGCCTGCCGGGCGATGTCCAGGGCCTTGCCGCAATTGTTGCGCTTGATCATCGAGATCATTTCAGGTGCCGCCTTGCCGGCGTCGAACAGCTGTCCGACCCGGAGCGCCGCCTGCAGGCCGAGCGTGATGTCGGTCTGCATGTCGGCAAGTTTCTTCTGAAACAACTGGGTCTGGGCCAGCGGGCGGCCGAACTGTTCCCGGTCGAGGCCGTATTGGCGGGACCGCATCCAGCAGTCCTCCGCGGCACCCATGGCGCCCCAGGCGATGCCGTAGCGCGCCCGGTTGAGGCAGCCGAACGGGCCTTTCAGGCCGGACACGTTCGGCAGCAGCGCGTCCTCTCCCACTTCGACGCGGTCCATCACGATCTCTCCCGTGATCGAGGCGCGCAGCGACAGCTTGCCACCAATCTTCGGGGCCGTGAGACCCTTCATGCCCTTGTCGAGCACAAAACCGCGGATGGCCCCGTCATGGGCTTCCGATTTCGCCCAGACCACGAACACGTCCGCAATCGGCGAGTTGGAAATCCACATTTTCGAGCCGGTGAGCCGGTAGCCGCCGTCGATCTTTTCCGCGCGGGTGCGCATGCCCGCCGGATCGGAGCCGGCATCCGGTTCGGTGAGGCCGAAGCAGCCGACAAATTCTCCGCTTGCCAGTTTCGGCAGGTATTTCGTCCGCTGCTCTTCCGAGCCGTAGGCATGGATCGGATACATCACCAGCGAGGACTGCACGCTCATCATGGAGCGGTAGCCGCTGTCGATCCGCTCGATCTCGCGGGCCACCACACCATAGGAAACGTAGGAAGCACCGGCGCAACCATAATCTTCCGGCAGGGTGATGCCCAAAAGGCCGAGTTCGCCCATCTCGTTGAAGATCGTCCGGTCGGTCTTTTCCTCGCGGTATGCGTCGATGACGCGCGGCAGCAGCTTGTCGCGCGCATAGGCGCGGGCGGTGTCCTGGATGAGCTGTTCGTCTTCCTGCAACTGGTCGCGCAGATGGAACGGATCCTGCCAGTCGAACGTGCCGCCGCCTGCGGGCGAGGATTTGATTTTCGCGGGTGCGTTCATGATCGTGTCTCCCGAAGCCTTCTGAATCCAGGCCCTTGGATCGCAGCCGTATCTGGCTGCCAGTCATTCTGTTTTCTCCAGTCTTGCCGGAATTTCATTTGCGGAAAAGCGAAAGCTCCGCCATCGTTCATGCCAAATTGGAATGAACTGGATGGAAAACATGCGCCGCGCCTTTGTCCCGCCTGCCGATACTCTGATCGCTTTCGAATGTGCCGCTCGGCACCTGAGTTTCACGCGCGCGGCGGAAGAACTGCACCTGACGCAAGGCGCGGTCTCCAAGCAGGTCCGCCATCTGGAGGACCGGCTCGGGGTCGAGCTGTTCCGCCGCGTCCGTCAGCGCATCGTCCTGACCGACGCAGGGCGGATCTATCTGCACGACATCCGGGGCGCGCTGGAGCAGATGACCTCGGCGACCCGCCAGGTCATGTCCTACGCCGGCAGTGCCGATGTCCTGAACCTGGCCGTGCTGCCGACCTTCGGCACCCGCTGGCTGGCGCCCAGGCTTGCCGATTTCGCGCGCCGGTTTCCGGATGCCGGCCTGAACCTGAGCGTGCGCCTGCAGCCCTTCGACTTTGACGAGGAACCCTTCGACGGCGCCATTCACCATGGCGATCCGGTCTGGGCGGGCGCGATCGCCGAACGCCTGTTCGACGAGGAGGTCATCCCGGTGGCGTCGCGTGCGTTCCGGGACCGGCACCAGATACGCAAGCCGGCCGATCTTGCGCGGGTGCCCCGTCTTCAGCTCGCAACGAGGCCGCTCTCCTGGCGCCAATGGTTCGATCTGGCGGGCGTCGAAACGGATGCGGCTTTTCAGGGCGCGCGCTTTGAACAGTTCGTCATGATCTCGGAAGCCGCGATCCACCATGCGGGCGCGGCGTTGATCCCGCGCTTCTTTGTGGAGGCTGAACTCGCCTCGGGCCGCCTGGTCAGACTATTTGATCTGTCCCTTGCGCAACAGACTGCCTATTATTTCGTTTACCCGGAAGGACGGACCATGAGGCCCGTCGTGTCGGCCTTTCGAAAGTGGCTGATGGAAGAGGCAAGATCCGCCCGCGCCGGCCGTGAAACCATGCTGCCGGGCTGATCTGCAACAAGGACGAAGGTATTGGAAAAACAGCACTTGCGCCTGATCCTGAATGGCAAGTCCTCCGACAGGAAGGATGTCCGCACAGCCGTTGCGGCGGTCCGCGACATGGGCCATGACGTGTCCGTCCGGGTGACCTATGAAGCCGGTGACGTTGCCCGGCTCGCCGCAGAAGCCCTGGCCGACCATGCTGACACCAGGATCGACACGCTGGTCGCCGCCGGCGGCGACGGCACCGTGCACGAGGTGGTCGACGAAGTCCTGCGCCTGATGCCAGGTGCTGAAAAACCGCCTTTTGCCTTTGCCGTGCTGCCGCTCGGCACCGCCAATGATTTTGCCCATCACATCAAGCTTGATCCCTCGGACATTCCCGGGTGTCTGCGCTTTGCCGCAAGGGCATCGGCGAAACCGACGGATGTGGGCGAGGTCAACGGCCAGGTTTTCGTCAACATGGCAACGGGCGGTTTCGGAACAAAGGTGACCGCGCAGACCGATCCGAATCTCAAGCGCGTGCTTGGCGGGGCCGCCTATCTGTTCACCGGACTGCACCGGTTTTCCGAACTGGCCGCGTGTGAAGCGCGGGTGGAAGCGGAGGATTTCGAATGGGAGGGGTCCTTCCTGGCCCTTGCCATCGGCAACGGCCGGCGGGCCGGCGGCGGCATCCGGCTCTGCCCCCGTGCCAAGCTCGACGACGGTTTTCTCGACCTGACCATCGTTCCATACGCCGCCAGCGAAACGGTGCTCGACCTTCTGTCGACGCTTCTGGAGAACGGGGTCGAAGGCCTGGAAGCAGGGCTGGTCCAGCGGCGTGTCCGCAACATCACCATCGAAACCTCCGAACCGGTGCAGTTCAACCTGGACGGCGAGCCGATGACCGGCACGTCCTGGCAGATCGGCATCCGCCAAAACCAGATCGACCTCAGGCGCTGACTTCGGCCGGGATTGTCCGGCGGGCAGGGGCAGGCGGTTATTTAACCCGCTTCAGCCAGCCGTCGGGAGCGGCGGAAATCAGCAGCTTGTTGTTGATCTCCTGATCGATCTCGAATTCCGGATGGGTCTTCAGGAATTCATGCACGGCGGTCTTGGCATTGTTGCCCGGTGCCCAGGGCCGGTCTGGGAAGGTCCCTTCCGGCAGATCCTCGATCACGGTGTCGAAGACGAGGCAGTAGCTGTCCCGGGAGGCGAGTGACGCATAGGCGTTCAATTCGGCCAGCACATGATCGTGGGTGTGGTTGCTGTCCAGGCAGACCAGCACGCGTTCGAAGGTGCGCGCGTGGTCATGGACCCGGCGGATCATGGGTTCTTCGATCGAGGACCCTTCGAACATGTCGATCTTGGTGGACATCGGGTGGGCCTTGATGGCCTGCCTGTTGTGCGCCCGGATGTCGATGTCGATCCCGAGAACACGCCGCCCGGCGGTCTTCGGGTCGACCACGCCGCCGCTTTCCACCGCGTCGCAATAGTCGAGCATGGCCAGCAGCGAAGCGCTCATCACCAGCGACCCGCCATGGGCGATGCCGGTCTCGATGATCAGGTCCGGCCTGGTGGCCCAGACGATTTCCTGAAACACGGCCATGTCGGTCGGCAACTGGATGATCGGCCGTCCGCCCCAGGCGAAATTGTACATGTACTTCCGGTCGAACGCGGTCTTCAGCCAGTCCAGGGACGAGGCCTGCCAGCCGCGCTGGTCGCCATAGGCGGAAATCCGGTCCGTTCGTTCCGCCTCGAAGCCGCGGATCGGGTCGCTTGTGTCGTTCATGTGTGTGCCTCTGAATTGGCCGCGTTGTGTCCGGCCGCGCGCAGCAATGCCGGCAGGTCGTCGAGCACGGAACGCGGCGAGAATGCGAATTCGTTCTGGAGCCTGGTGATGTTGATCGCCGGAAAGGTCCTGCAGGCACCGCCCGGTGCGAATGTGCAGGAGACGCCCGCAGCGCCGGCGGCCTCGGCAAGGTCGATATGCCGGACCGGCTGCCCGCTTGCCAAATTGTAGGTCCGGTGGCGGCCGTCGCGCGCGATCCTTTCCGCGAGGGTGACGACATCGGAAATGGATACATAGTCCTTTGAGGAGTCCGGAGCTTCGCGGATCACCGCGTGCCCGGTCCTGGCAAGGTCCTCGACAAGCGAGCCCAGGAAGGTGGCCTTGCTCTGGTCCGGACCGTAGACGTTGGACAGCCGGATCACCTTGACGGCGGGCTGTTCAAGCGACATGCAGAGCGCTTCGCCCAGCAGCTTGGACAGGTCGTAGGTGGTGTCGGCCGATGGCTGCACCTGGATCGGGGCATCTTCGATTGTCTCCTCCGGACCGGCCTGCGCGTAGATCCGCGTGCTGGAAAAATAGATGAACGAACTGAACTCGGCACGCTCCAGCAGCCTGGCCAGCAGTCCGGCGTGGGCTTCGACGGTGGCAAGGGGTCTGTCACGGAAGTTGCCGGTCATGCCGATGCAGTAGAAGACGTGACCCAGATGGCCGTGCGGATCGCCGAGTGCTTCGCGGTCGGGGGTGGCGACCACGTAACCGATGTCACGGAGATGGGCGGCAAGGTTGCGACCTATGAAGCCGCTTGAGCCCAAGACCGTGGCCTTCATGACCGGGTTCCGATCCTGCGCAGGGGATTACCGGCCATGACCGAATAGGCCGGTACCTCTTCTTTCACCACGCTTCCCGCGGCGATGACGCAACCGGTGTTGACGACGGCGCCGTCCAGGAAAACACAGTTCGCACCGATCCAGACATCGTCACCGATGAGGATGCCGCCCCGGCTGGGCTGGAAGCCCTGCTCCCTGATCAGCCGGTGCCGGTCCTGAAACGCATGGTTGACCGGGGCGAACGTGCAGTTCGCCGCGATGGCGACATTGTCGCCGATTGTCAGGCCGTGTCCGGTGTAGATCACGCAGCCCGAATTGAGCGTGACGTCGGCGCCGATGACAACATCGCCGGATCCGCCCGCCGGCTTGATCTTGACGAAACTGTCGATGACCGAGCGTGCACCGATGCGAATGAGCGTACCGCGCACACTGTCTTCGATGTCGGCCAGCTTTGAAATACGCGCGGTTGCGTCGAACTCCAGGGTCATGCGGGATCGCCCAGGACACGGGTTTCGGGAATGAAGGTTACGAACTGTGTGCCCTTCTCGGCAAGCTCCGCATTCTGCCTGCGGATCTCGTCGGCGATGTTCCAGGGCAGAATGATCAGATAGTCCGGTCTGTGGTCCTTGAGGGTCTCGGGCGGCAAGACCGGAATATGGCTGCCGGGCAGGAATTTTCCCTGTTTCGACAGCGCGGCGTCACAGACAAAGGGCAGCAGGTCGGGCCGCACACCGGAAAAGTTCAGCAGCGTGTTGCCTTTGGCCGCAGCGCCATAGCCGGCGATGGTCTTGCCGTCCCTGCGGGCTTCCAGAAGAAACGCCAGGAACCGGTTCTTGACCTCTTCGGCGCGGCGCTGGAAACCGGCGTAATAGGCCGTGGTTTCCATGCCCCGGCGCTTTTCCTCGGTCAGCAGGCCGATGACCGCAGGGGTTTCCTCGTGACCGGACGCCTTCAGACAGCCATAGATCCTCAGGCTGCCGCCATGGGTCGCCAGTTCCTCCACGTCGAAGATCCTGAGGCCGGCGGCGTCGAACAGACGGACCACGGTGCCGAAGGAAAGATAGGAAAAATGCTCGTGATAGACCGTGTCGAACTGGCAGAATTCGACCAGGCGCATCAGATGCGGAAACTCCAGGGTAATCACGCCTTCCGGCTTCAGCAGCCCGGCGAGGCCGTTGGTGAAGTCGTTGATGTCCGGGACATGGGCATAGACGTTGTTGCCGACGATCAGATCGGCTGATTTTCCCGCAGCCGACAGCGAGTCCGCCAGACGATGCCCGAAAAACGCCTGCTCCACGGGAATGCCGAGTGTTCTGGCGGCTTCGGCGGTGGAGGCCGTCGGTTCGATGCCGAGACAGGGGATGCCGGCCGCAGCGAAATTCTTCAGGAGATAGCCGTCGTTGGAGGCCACTTCGACCACGTGGCTCGCGCCGGTCAGGTTCAGGCGCTGCGAAATCATGTCCGCATAGGCGGCAGCATGGGCCAGCCAGCTCTTCGACGTCGAGGAGAAATAGGCATAGTCCTTGTCGAACAGGCTGCCCGCGTCTGCATAATCCTGTGTCTGGACCAGAAAACAGGTCTCACAGACCATCAGGCGCAGCGGGTAGGTCACTTCGGGTGCCGACAGGTCCTCCGGAGAGAGATAGGCGTTCGACGGAGGCGCGTAGCCGAGGTCCAGGAATTGCCGGGTCAGGGTGTTTCCGCAATGGCGGCAGGTTTGAGTCATGAGATCGGCTCCACCTCGGCAAGGGGCGGGAGGCTCCGGTCGCGGTCCGATATGCTGGTGACCTCCAGTGGCCAGGTGATGCCGATATCGGGATCGCTGAAAAGGAGGCCGCCTTCGCATTCAGGGCCGTAGCTGTGCGAATGAAAATAGAGCAGCTCGGCGTTGTCGGTGAGCGTCTGGAAGCCGTGGGCAAAGCCGGCGGGGATGTAGATCATCTCGCCGTTTTCAGCGCTGAGGGTCTGGGAGGTCCAGCGTCCGAAGGTGTCCGACCCGGCACGGAGATCGACAATCGCATCGAAGACCGCACCGGCCATGCATTTCACCAGCTTGGCATCGGCTTTCGGAGGCCGCTGGAAATGCAGGCCGCGCAGCGTGCCTTTCCGGACACTGTGAGAGACATTGCACTGGGACCAGATCTCGTTCAGGCCGAACTGGTGGAACTCTTCGCGGCAGAACATGCGGGCGAACGAACCGCGGCTGTCGCCGCGCCGTTCCAGATCGATCCGGAAGGCACCGGTCAGGGGAAGCGGCGTGAATTTCATGCGGCGGCCTCGAAAGCGGCGATCTGGTCGCGGGTTAGCCGGGCGGGATCGGCGCCGCCATCGACAAGGCGGTACCAGTCGATTGTTTTTTCCACCGCGTCCTCGAACCGCCAGACGGGTGCCCAGCCAAGGTCGCAGCGCGCCTTGTCGATCGAGAGCGACAGTCGTCCGGCCTCATGTACGGCATCCGGATCGGAGGCGTCGGTCCAGCTTCCCGGCCAATGTTTGAGGATCGTCTCGGCAAGGGTGCCGACCGAATGCACATCGGCGGGTTCCGGCCCGAAATTGTAGCCGGACTGGAACCGGCCGTCCGAACCCGTGTGCATCTGTTCGGCGAGTGTCAGATAACCGTGCAGCGGATCAAGCACGTGCTGCCACGGCCGGATCGACGCCGGGTTGCGGATCTCGACGGATCTGCCCGACCCGAGCGCCCGGATGATGTCCGGGACCAGGCGGTCTTCGGCCCAATCGCCGCCCCCGATAACATTGCCCGCCCGCGCTGTGGCGATCTTGAACTGCGCGTTGCCGAAGGAACGCCGCCAGCTTGCGGCGGCAAGCTCGCACGCCGCTTTGGAGGCGGAATAGGGATCGTGGCCACCCAGAGGATCGTTTTCCCGGTAGGCATAGGCCCATTCGTTGTTCTCGTAGACCTTGTCCGTGGTGACGATCACGGCCGTCACCGGGCGCTCGAGCCTGCGCAGGGCATCGAGCAGATGCACGGTTCCCATGACATTGGTGGCCCAGGTGCCCGCCGGGTCCCGGTACGAGCGGCGCACCAGCGCCTGCGCGGCGAGATGCAGGACGAAGTCGGGCGAAAAGTCCGTGACCGCGCGTTCCAGGGCAGCAGCGTCCCGGATGTCGAGGAACGTTCCCGCCATCCTGGTGTCGAGGGAAAGCTGCGTAAACAGGCTGTTCTTGCCTTCCGGGGGGAGCGCAATGCCGCAAACCTCGGCTTCCCGGCCGATCAGCAGTTCGCTTAGCCACGCGCCCTTGAAGCCGGTGTGGCCTGTGATCAGGACCTTCTTGTCTTTCCAGAAGCTCATCCGCCTACCAGACCTTCCACGGCGCGTCGCCGGATTGCCAAAGGCGCTCGAGCTGGTTCTTGTCGCGGAGCGTGTCCATGGCCGCCCAGAAACCGGCATGCCGGTAAACCCCCAGCTGACCGTCCCGGGCGAGGCTTTCCAGCGGTCCGGCTTCCCAGGGGATCTCGTCGCCGGCGATCCGCGACAGGACGGACGGTTCGCAGACGAAGAAACCGCCGTTGATCCATTGGCCATCTCCCTGTGGTTTTTCCAGGAACCGGGTGACGCGGTCGTCGTCGATCGCGAGGGCACCGAAACGGCCGGGCGGCTGGATCGCGGTGACGGTGGCTTCAAGGCCGCCCGCCCTGTGCCGGGCCACCAGCTCGCCGATGTCGATATCGGCGACGCCGTCGCCATAGGTCAGGCAGAACGTGTCGTCGATATGATCCGCCACCCGTTTGACGCGGCCACCCGTCATCGTGGCCTCGCCGGTATCGACAAGCGTGACCTTCCACGGTTCGGCCAGGTGGCGGTGAACCTCCATCCGGTTCTCGTCCATGTGGAAGGTCACGTCGGACATGTGCAGGAAATAGTTGGCGAAATATTCCTTGATCACATAGCCCTTGTAACCGCAGCAGATGACAAAATCGGAGATCCCGTTCGCGGCAAAGATCTTCATGATGTGCCAGAGGATGGGCCGGCCGCCGATCTCGATCATCGGCTTGGGTTTCAGATGCGATTCCTCGCTGATCCGTGTGCCAAGTCCGCCTGCAAGAATGACCGCCTTCATGTGTCCCCCGGTTCGGTCGCAATGGTGCGGACGGCACCAGACCTGATTGTTCGGTGACGGGCTTGCCCGAAGCGTGCCTTGAGTGGAGGTGTCATCATGATGCTACCGTCTCAGCCTCAGGACCCGGAGCAGATGGTCTTCCAGGTCGTAGCGGGTCTTCATACGGGAATCGCGCCACAGCCGCCGGAACAGCTTGAACCGCGTTGACAGGGAAACCCCCGGCAGCTTTTCGACAACCCGGTAACAGCCGAGACTGTAGGCGAGACGCTGACGGAGCTTGCCGAGGAAGGTCCTGGCACCGTACTTCTCGAACGACCCGGACCCTTCCATGAAGACGAATTCGGCGTCCTCGACCCAGACCGCGAGGTCGCGCATCACGAATTCCGAGACGACGTAAGACGCCACGCACCAGGCATAGGGGTATTCGCTCCAGCGCCGGATCAGGATTTCCGCGCCACCTTCCGAGCGGACGAGGCCGTAACACCACTCCGAGGGGAAGGCGAGGCTGCGTGGAACAATGCCCCTTCGCAGCGTTGCGGGGTATCCGAAGATGATCGGATCCGGGTGCAGCACCCGCTCCTTGCCGTTGTTCACCCGCCGCACCGTGGGAGCGGCCAGAAGCTTGTCCGGATGGTTGTCCAGCGCCCCGACAAGGGCCGACAGGTAGTTCAGGCTCGAAAAGTCGTCGCAGGCCCGCAGGCAGAAGTAGTCCGCATGGTCCCGTCCGTATCTCATGCAGAAGATGAAATTGTCCACGGCGGATAGATGCACGTCCTGGGTGAGGACCTCGAACCTGTCGTCCATCTCGCAATAATTTCGGGCAATATCGCCGGTGCGATCTGTCGATTTGTTGTCGACGATCACCGTCTTGAAATTTTTGAAATCCTGATTGGCGATACAGTCGAGACTTTTTGTCATCGTTGCTTCGCCATTATAAATAGGGAAAAGAATCAATACGTTACGATTAATCAATTGAAAAGCCTCTTGGCTGAATTTGTGTGAATCGTGATTTGGATTCCCTTTCGAAATGAGTCTCTTTTTACTTTGGTCAGTCTCCGTGCGTCCGTCAACGGCTGAATTCCGGGGCACAATCGGCCCCGGCCAATCGCGGCGGTGAGGCGGAGCGGCGGCGTGGACCGGGCGCTGGGGGATTGCGGCCGGCCGGAGGGTTGACGCCTGAGGTAGAGCGTGAAAAGGCAGTATCCGTTCAAGTGTTCCGGGCGAAAGAGGGTGCTGCCAGATGCTGCCGGTTTCCAAGGCGACACGGCGAAGGATCAAGGTCTCGCTTTCCAAGCGGGTGATCTTTGCCGGCCAGGGCTACAACACCAAGAATTTCTTCCACCGGGACAGCGTTGCCGTTTTTCCGGAACTGAAGCTGTCTTTCAATCGCATCAAGAAATCCGGCAACTCGAGCATCTGCCTGTATTTCGCGAAACTGTGCGGCTATGGCGACTTCGACACGCCGGAGGATTTGAAGGACAGGCTGCTCAGGCCGGGCCTCATGTCCCTTCCCCAACTCGTCGAGTTGAGGTCGTACCATTCCCTCGTCGTCGTCAGGGATCCGTTCGAACGCGCGCTTTCGGCTTTTCTGGACAAGGTCGGTGGCGGCGTCGTGCCACGCTTTGCCGGATACGCCGGTTATGGGCAGGCCAATCCGGACGGGTTTGTGCATTTCCTGCGGCAGGTCGCCGAAAACCGGGAGGACCTGAACCGGCATTTCTGGCCGCAGACGCGGTTGATGTACAAGCCGGTAAAGTCTTTTTCTCTGGTTGCCAGGCTGGAAAACCTGCCGGAAGAGCTGCCGCCGTTCATCGGAAAAATCAGCGGAATCCAGGTCGACGGCGAAAGCTTCAAGAGCCCTCATCCCGTCGAGCGCAGGCAGAAGAACAAGATAACGGCGGCAAAGGAAAAACTGAACATGTTCTATGACCCGGCAGCTGTCGATCTCGTGCGCCGGATCTATCAGAACGACTTCGCCCAGCTGGGATATTCGAACGATCTGACCGGATGATGAGATCGAACTGGAGGCCCGCAGTCCTGGTTCGCCGGGAGAGCGCCGGCCGGTACGGCGTATCTTTGCGGGCACCGGCGAGCCGCCGATTGGACAGGCCGAAAGGTTTCGGTTAAGGCACCTGCGGACCGCCGGTGGGCGATGCTGTGTGCGGACTGGAAAGCATGGACGAATATCAGATCAGGAACTTTCTCAAGTTCGCGCCGGCGCGGCTTGGCCTTGCGCCCAGGAAACATCTGTTCATTCACATCCCCAAGAATGGCGGCATGGCAATCCGGGAAGCCCCCCAGTTGCAGGGCCGGCTGGTGATCGCCAACCGGCGCCGGCTCAGGAGCAAGGCCTATGCGGACGGCCTCAAGCAGCATATGGGCGGAACAGGCCGCAACCCGGGCTACGAGCACGCCAGGCTGCGCGATGTCGACATGTCGGTCCGCAAGGCCACGAATGCATTCGCGATTGTCCGCAATCCCTGGTCGCGCACGGTCTCGCGCTTCAAGTTCGCCCTGCAGACGCGGCCCTACCAGGATGCAAGGCCGGACTGTTCGCCCGCCGAATTCGAGCTCTTCCTGGAAGAACGCTTCAAATGGGCGGGGGAACCCTATTTCTGGCACCGGGCCGTCTCCGGCTGGTACCCGCAGACGGATTATGTGACCGATGAGACGGGCGGCATCGCCGTCGACATCCTGAGGCAGGAGCGGCTCAGTTCGGAAATGCAGACCTATCTCGGTTTTTCCGGCGCGCTGGAACGGCGCAATACCAGCACCAGTTCGCGCGCGGATTACCGCGACCTCTACACTGACAGGACCATCCGGATCGTTGCCGACTGGTATGCGGCGGACATCGAGCGGTTCGGTTTCGACTTCGACACACCGGCGTCGAAGAACGTGTTTTTTGCGGATACCTGAATGGGACCCAACCTCGAACCGAAGGCGGCGTGGCGGTGATGACGCTCAGTGAACAGATCACCGAAGCATTCGGCACCCGCGCCGCGGACCGGTTGACCCTGCCGGGAGACGGCGTCGTCGCGGTCATCCTGGCTTACAACGAAGCCTTGCGGTTTCCTCATTTCCTGAAGCACTACAGGGCTTTGGGGGTGCGGCACTTCATCGTGGTCGACAACATGTCAAACGACGGCACCGCCGCGCTGCTGGATGGGCAGGCCGACATCAGCGTCATAAGGACGGCCAACCCCTACAGGGACTACAAGTCCGTCTGGCGGCAACTGATCTGCGACCGCTATCTTCAGGACCGCTGGGTGGTCTTCCCCGATGTCGACGAACTGCTCGTCTATCCGGGCTGGCCGGAGCTGTCGATCGACGCGCTCGCCGGATATCTGGACCAGAGCGGCTACCGGGCGTTGTTCACGCCGATGGTGGACATGTATCCGGAGGGGCCGCTGAAGGATCTGTCCTACCGGGCGGGCGACAGTTTTGAGGACGCCTGTCCGTGGTTCGACGGTGACGGCTATCGCTACAATCCCTTGAAAGGCAGTCACGGCAAGCGCTACAGGACACCGGCAAGGCATGTCTTTGGCGGCACGCGCGAGCGCCTGTTTCACCAGCAGGCCAAGCGGCCGGCAAACGCGCTGGACCGGCTGCTCCTGTCGACCGTGTTTTCACTGCACGCCAGGGCGCCCGAAACCCGGCCGGGCCGCAAGCGCGACCATCTCCTGTTCAAGCTGGTCAAGAACGCGCTGCCGAGCCCGGCCGCGGTCCAGAGCAAGGTCCCGCTGCTGAAGTGGCAGGGCGGCACCGTGTTTTCCGGCGGCGTTCACGGCATCGACAGGCAAGTCATGGTGGCGCCGGACTGGGGCGTGCTGCTCCATTTCAAGTATCTCGACGATTTCAGGAGCAAGGTGACCGAGGCGCTCGCGCGCAAGCAGCATACCGACAATGCCGGTCATTATCTCGATTACAACTCCCGGATGGACGGGCTGATGGAAGAGGGGCTGCGCTATCCGGGCAGTGTCCGGTTCACCGGTGCGGATGCACTGATCGCCTGCGGCTTGATGCGCGAGAGCGAGGCCATGAAGCGCTGGCGCAAGCTGGCAGCGCGGACCTGAAAGCAGCCTGCTTCAGGTCCGCGCCGGTCCGGCAAGGAGCCTGTCATAGGCCGCCACGACGCCGGCCTCCGAGTAATGCTCTCTCAGCTTGGCCTGTCCGCCGCGCGCCAGCGTTGACCGCAATTCCTGCGAGCCGAGAACACGGCCGATAGAGGCCGCCAGGGCCTCGGCATCGCCGCAGGGCGACAGCAGGCCGTTCTTGCCGTCGTCAATCAGCCAGCTCGGGCCGGGGGAGGCGGTCGCCACCACGGGCAGCCCGGCGTTCCAGCCTTCCAGCACGATGTTTCCGAGCGGTTCGGCGTCGGTCGGGCAAAGCAATATGTCGGCGGCTTTCAGGAAGGGCGCGGGATCGCGCTGCCAGCCGAGAAAATGCACCCGGCTTTCAACACCTTCGGCCCTCGCGAGTGCCTTCATGTCGTCCAGGAGGTCGCCGTCGCCGATCAGCCAGGCATGCACATGCTCAGGCAGACGCGCGATTGTCCGGATGGCCAGATCGAAGCGCTTGCGCTGAACGAAACGGCCCAGATGGATCAGCACGGTGGCGTCTTCCGGCGTATTGTAATCCGCGCGCGACACCGGCCCGGGCTCCGCCGGCAGCGGGTCGACGAAATTGCTGATCACATGCGCCCGCGCCTCGGGCCAGCCCATCTCGACCGCCTGCCGGACGATCTCCGGCGTGTTGCCGATCAGGTCCTCGACATTGCCGTAGGTGTGAAAGCCGTCCGGCCAGTCACCCAGGCGCAGGAAGGTGCGCATGGAGGAGCCGGGCCTGGGCAGCCATTTGCTGGCCGGGCTCATCCAGCCGAGGGTCGCGGTGGCGCCGAAAGCGTGGATCTGCCGGGAAATACCCCAGCGCACGAAGTGACGCTTCAGATGCGACCGGCTGAACTTGAGCTCGCGGACCTCGCAATGCCGTGCGAGTTCGTCCCGCCAGGGCCGGTCCTTCCGGATAAAGGCGATCTGGTCGACGCCATTGCGAGCCAGCGCGCCGGAAAGCCGCACCAGAAACCGCTCCGCGCCGCCATCGACGCCCAGGTGGATATGGGCAAGTTTCTTCAGGTTCGCCGGCGGGTCAGTGGCCATCGATCACGTCGTAGTAGTTATGGGCCCGGCCCAGAAGCCCGCGCAGGTTGCCGGAGCCCTTCATCAGCCGGATGAGGCCGTAATAATAGAGCTTCTCGCCGCGTTTGCGGAAAAAGGGCTTGATCACGAAACCGGCGACGGTCGCCAGCAGGCCGAAGATCATCCGTCGCAGGCTCTTGGGAATGAAATGCAGGGCCGCCTTGAGACGGCCTTCCCGGAGCACGATGTTGAACGCGCCCGAGGTCGCGGCCATGTGCATGCGGCTGAGCAGGCGCCCGGTGGTCACCCGCGACGCCGGGATATCCTCTTCCACGAAAGCATCATCCACCCAGATCATCTTCGCGCCCGCCGCATGGGTGCGGCGGAAGAAGTCGATGTCCTCGCTGCCGAAGGTCAGGCGCTCGTCGAACCGGAGGCCAAGCCCGTCCTTCGCGACGATGCGCGCGCTCAGGAGGACGTTGTTGGTCGGGGCTTCGGTGATCACCGATCCGGTCGGTCGCGGTTTCAGAAGCTGGGATTTCCACCAGTGCGGCGCCGGCTGCTCGTAGATCCGCCGCACAGGTCCGTTGCCGACCTCGGCCCCGTGGGCCTTGCAGGCGTTCAGCAGCTTCTCGATCCAGTCCGGCTCGGCGCGCTCGTCGTCGTCGATCAGGGCGATCCAGTCCGGGGCGTGCTCCAGCGCGGCTTCCAGCGCGTGGTTCCGGGCGAACGGAATGCCCTTGCGGGGCTCGTGATGAAAGAAGACGGGAAGCGACAGCCGCTCTTTCAGCGCCGTGGCCGCCGTGCCGGTGAAATGCGGTTCGGCGTCGTTTTCCACAACGACGATCGCCATTTCCATCGCGTCGGGCCCGGTCAGCCTGTCGAGGCTTTCCAGGCACGCCTGCAGCATCTTGGGCCGTTGCGCGGTGCAAACGGCAATGACCAGTTTCTGGGTCATGCGGAGATCTCAATCGTTCCAGTCGGCCATTCCATCCGGCCATCCCATTCGGCTGGAGGCAGGGTTTGGCGCAAGAGCCGGTCCCTGTCAAAGGGTTTCCGGGAAATTGACCTTTCCACGCAGGGGTGCCCGCGCTAGGCTTTGCGTACAAGCCTTTGAAGGACCGCAACAAGCGGCCGTGTTCTGGGAGGAAACACATGAAGGGCATGATGATGCACCGTCCGCTGAAAATCGCGGATCTCATCACCTTTGCAGCCGACACCTATCCGGACGGGGAAATTGTCTCCGTGCGCACGGAAGGCGATATCCACCGCACCACCTACCGGGAGACCGCCGGGCGAGTCGCCCGGCTTGCCCACGGCCTGCGCGGTCTGGGTGTGGGCGACGGCGACCGGATCGCGACGCTGGCCTGGAACGGCTATCGTCATTTCGAGCTCTATTATGCGGTTTCCGGCATCGGCGCCGTCTGTCACACGATCAACCCGCGCCTGTCCGCGGAACAGATGATCTATATCGTCAACCATGCGCAGGACCGGCTCCTGTTCGCCGACCTGACCTTTGTTCCGGCTCTGGAAAAGCTGCGCCCGCATTTTCCGGCGGATCTGCGCATCGTGATCATGACCGACCGGGCGCATATGCCCGAGACCTCTCTTGAGGGTGTCTTGTGTTACGAGGACATTCTGGACGGCCAGCCTGCCGAAATCGACTGGCCCGACTTTCCGGAGGATCGGGCCGCGGGGCTCTGTTACACCTCCGGCACGACAGGCAATCCCAAGGGAACGCTTTATTCGCACCGGTCCACGGTGCTGCACGCGCTGGGCATGTGCGTGACCATTCCGCAGGCACTGAAGGAAGGCTCCCGGATCCTCCCGGTGGTGCCACTGTTTCATGTCAATGCCTGGGGACTGCCTTATGGCGCACCGCTGTCCGGAGCCAGCCTGATCTTTCCGGGCGCTGCGCTGGACGGCTCCAGCCTGTTCAAGTTGATGGACAGGGAAAAGGTGTTTTCCGCCTGGGGCGTGCCCACGGTCTGGATGGGCCTGATGAACGAGATCAGGCAGCGGGGCCGCCTGCCCGAAGGGTTCGGCGATATCGTCGTCGGCGGGTCGGCCGCATCACGCGCATTGATCGAGGCGTTCGAGACGGAGGGCGTCAATGTCTGCCACGCCTGGGGCATGACGGAAATGAGCCCGCTCGGCACCCAGTGCAATCTGCCGCCAGCCATGGCGGACCTTCCCCTGGGCAGGCGGATCGACCGGAAACAGAGCCAGGGACGGCGCGTCTTCGGTGTCGAGTTGAAGCTCGTCGACGACGCCGGCAAGCGTTTGCCCCATGACGGCGCCACGCCGGGACATCTTTATGTGCGGGGCAACACCGTCACCAGCGGCTATTACGAGGACCCGGAAGCGACCGAACCGGTGTTCGACGCCGAGGGCTGGTTCTGCACCGGTGACATTGCCACCATCGACCCGGACGGCTTTCTGGCGGTCACCGACCGGTCCAAGGATCTGATCAAGTCGGGCGGCGAATGGATCAGTTCGCTCGACCTTGAAAACATCGTGATGTCCCATCCGGGCGTCGCCAGTTGCGCGGTGATCGCCGTGCCCGATGCCAAATGGGAGGAACGCCCGCTTCTGATCGTTCAGGCGCGGGAGGATGCGCAGCCGCAAAAGGCGGAGATCCTCGGACTTCTTCAGGACCGGGTCGCCCGCTGGCAGGTGCCCGACGATGTCGTCTTTGTCGAGGCTCTGCCGATGACGGCAACGGGCAAGGTCTCGAAACTGATGCTCAGACAACAATACGCGGAGGACAGCGCGTGACACCGGAGACCCTGTTCGGTCTGGCCGGCAAGACCGCACTGGTCACGGGCGGGGCCACCGGCATCGGCCGTATGGCCGCCGAAGGCCTGATGGCGGCCGGTGCCCGGGTCCTGATCGCCAGCCGCAAGGACGCAGCCTGTCAGGCAGCCGCCGCGGACCTCAACGCGTTGGGCTGGTCCGGAAAGGCGGAAGGGTTTGCCGGCGACGTGTCGAGCGAGGACGGTGTCGCCGCGCTCGCGCGTGAAGTAGCCGACCGCACCGACAACCTTCCGATCCTGATGAACAATGCCGGGACCAGTTGGGGGGCACCGCTCGGTGAATTTCCCCATTCCGCGTGGGAGCGGGTGATGCGGGTCAACGTCACCGGGCTGTTCCAACTGACCCAGAGCCTGTTGCCGTTGCTGGATGCGGCAGCCGGTGACGACGATCCGGCGCGGGTCGTCAATGTCGGCTCGGTGATGGGGGAGACCGCCCATGGCGACCGGGCCTACAGCTACGCGGCCTCCAAGGCGGCGGTGCATCATCTGACCCGCATCCTTGCCAAGGAACTTGCGCACAAGCGGATTACCGTGAATGCGCTGGCCCCCGGCCCCTTCATCAGCAACATGACCGCCTTCGCGACGGCGGACGAGGACGTGCGCTCCCGCGTCGGGGCGCAGGTGCCGCTGGGCCGGGTCGGCCGTCCCGGGGACATCGCCGCGGCGATGCAATACCTGTGCGGTTGGGGCGGTGCCTATGTGACGGGCGCGATCCTGCCGATCAGCGGCGGCATCAATGTCGAGACGGGCCCCGACCTCTTCCAGGAGGCCTACTGAGTGACGGCGGATCTCCAGGCCGGACCGCTTCGTGTGGAAGACCTTGAGCCTCTGGTGGGGACGGAAGTCGGCGTGTCGTCCTGGCGAACGATCGATCAGGCGCGGATCGACGCGTTCGCGGAGGTCACCGGCGATCACCAGTTCATCCATGTCGATCCGCTCCGCGCTTCCCGAACACCGTTCGGGGGCACTATCGCGCATGGCTTTCTGACCCTGTCGCTGCTCTCGGCCATGGGCCAGGAAGCCCAGCCGGAAATCCGGGGTGCGGTGATGGCCGTGAATTACGGCTTCGACAAGGTGCGCTTTCTCGCACCGGTCGCGACCGGCGCCAGGGTGCGCGGGCGGTTTGTGCTGGCCGGTCTGACACGGCCGAATGACGGCGAAGTCGACATCACGTGGCGCTCGACAGTGGAGATCGAGGGAGAAAAGCGGCCGGCGCTGGTCGCCGATTGGCTGAACCGGTTCTATCTGGACAGCGCGACGGACCGGCCATGAGAAAGCCGCGCCCCTGTCCGGGAAACGGCCGTGTTCGGCTGTCCGCAAACCGTATGCCGTACCGCCGAAAGCGGATGCGTGACCAGATCTGTCAGGAGATAACATGGATCTAGGAGTAACCGACCGGGTTCGCCCGCTCATCGACCGGGTTCGCCGGATGGTGGAGACGGAAATCGCCCCCCTCGACAGGGAATATCATGAGGAAGTCGGCCGCCATCCGTCCGGTGACCGGTTCCGCATGACAGATCGTCAGCTGGAGATCCTGAACGGCCTCAAGGCGCAGGCCAGGGAGCGTGGCCTGTGGAACTTCTGGCTGACGGATAGTGAAGAGGGCTTCGGCCTGACCACGGTCGAATACGCCTATCTGGCGGAGGAAATGGGCAAGGTCGGGATCGCCGCGGAAGTGTTCAATTGCAATGCGCCCGACACCGGCAACATGGAGGTGCTGGAGCGCTACGGCACCGCGGCCCACAAGCAGCGCTGGCTGAAGCCTCTGCTGAACGGAGACATCCGGTCCGCCTATCTGATGAGCGAGCCGGAGGTGGCCTCCTCGGACGCCACCAACATTGCATTGACCGCCGTCAAGGACGGCGATGCCTGGATTCTGAACGGTGACAAATGGTGGGCGACCGGGGCGGGCGACCCGCGCTGCAAGCTCTACATCGTCATGGCCTGCACGGATCCGGACGCCCACAAGCACAGCCGCCATTCCATGTTTCTCATGCCTGCTGATGCCCCCGGCATCGAGGTGCTGCGGCCGATGCAGGTCTTTGGCGCCGACGACGCGCCGCACGGCCACATGCATATCCGCTTCACCAATGTCCGAGTGCCCGGCGAGGATCTGGTGCTTGGTGAGGGGCGGGGCTTCGAGGTCGCCCAGGGCCGTCTCGGCCCCGGCCGGATCCATCACTGCATGCGCGCCATCGGCCAGGCGGAAAAGGCACTGGAGCTGCTGTGCCGGCGGGCCATGGAGCGCGACGCCTTCGGCCGGAAACTGACGGATCTCGGCGCCAATCACGACATCATCGCCAATGCGCGCATGGAAATCGAAATGGCGCGCCTGCTCTGCCTGAAGGCCGCCTGGGTGATGGACACGCAAGGCACGCGTGCCGCCCAGCCCTGGATCAGCCAGATCAAGGTGGTCGCACCGCTGATGGCGCTGAAGGTGGTCGACGAGGCCATGCAGGTCCATGGCGCGGCGGGGATCTCCCAGGACTTTCCGCTCGCCGCCATGTGGACGCATTTGCGCACGCTGCGTTTTGCCGACGGCCCCGACGCCGTGCACCGCCGCCAGGTCGCCCGCGCTGAGCTGCGCAAATATGGCAACGGCAAGGTGTGACGGGGGTGTTCAGTTTGCCTTTCACACAGCGTGTCCCCGCATGACAACGGGCGCGGCGGATCCGGACCTTCCTGCACTCTGCGCCTGGCTCGAAACGCGCTTGCCCGGTTTCCAAGGCCCGCTGGAGGCGGAAAAGTTCGACCGCGGCCAGTCCAACCCGACCTACCGGCTGAGGGCGGCGTCCGGGGACTATGTCCTGCGCCGCAAGCCGCCCGGTGTGCTGTTGAAATCGGCTCATGCGGTCGACCGGGAATTCCGGGTGCAGAAAGCGCTGGCCGGGTCGGACGTGCCGGTCGCCACAATGCTGGCGCTGTGCGAGGACGAGAGCGTCATCGGGTCGGTTTTCTACATCATGGAGTTCGTGCGCGGCCGCAATTTCGACGATCCGCGACTGCCCGATGTCGATCCCGGGACACGGCGCGGCCTCTACGACGAGATGAACAGGGTGCTGGCGGGGATCCATTCGATTGATCTGGACGCATGCGGCCTGGCGGATTTCGGACCATCGGGAAACTATTACCGCCGCCAGATCGACCGCTGGACCCGGCAATACCGGGCGAGCGAAACAGAGACCATTCCGGCAATGGACGAGTTGATCGTCTGGCTGGGTGGCAACGTGCCGGAAGACGACGGCCGGCGCACGCTGGTGCACGGCGACTACCGGATCGACAACATGCTGTTTGCCGGGGAGGGGACGGCCTGCGTCGCGGTGCTCGACTGGGAACTGTCCACCATCGGCCACCCGTTTGCAGACCTTGCCGCGCTGATCATGCAGTGGCAGCGCCCGCCCGGCAGCGAGGGACGGGGCCTTGCGGGCGTCGATCGTGGCCCGCTCGGAATTCCCGCGGATCAGGCCTTCATCGACGCCTATTGCGCCCGCATGGGCCTCAGCGGCATTCCGGAATTCGGCTTCTATCTTGCCTTTGCCTTCTTCCGCATGGGTGCGATCCTGCAAGGTGTCGGAAAACGCGCCCTGGACGGCAATGCCTCCAACCCGGAGCTGGGTCTCAGGCTGGGGGCAACCGTGCCGGACTATGCCGCAGGTGGCCTGGACGCGGCGAAGGTTACCTGATCATCCGTGATCCGGGGCCGGCGGACCCGTCACCCCCGGTCATTCATTTCCGCGAAACTGCCACCGTTCTCCGCCAACTGCCGCAACAGGGTAGGCACCTGCCAGTACCAAGCGTCTTCCCGCGCATAGTCCTCGATCCGGCGGACAAGTTCAGCCGCGCCGATGGCATCGGCGGTGTGCATCGGGCCGCCGCGGAAACGTGGAAAGCCGTAACCGTTGAGGAACACCGCGTCGATGTCGATGGGCCTGAGCGCGATGCCTTCTTCCAGAACGCGGCTGCCTTCCAGGATCATCGCCGTCATGAAACGGCTGACGATCTCTTCCGCGGAGAAAGCGCGCGGCGCGATGCCGGCCTTGTCCCGTTCCGCATCGATGATCGCCAGCGCCTCCGGGTTCGGCCGGGACCCCGTGTCGTCGTAGATGTAGAACCCCTGGCCGGTCTTGCGTCCGAACCAGCCGTTTTCGCACAGACGGTCGGCGATCGGGATGTAGCGCTCTTCGGCGGGGCGAGTGGCGGCGCGGCGCTTGTTGGCCGCCCAGCTGATGTCGAGCCCGGCGAGATCGGCCACCTGGTAGGGACCCATGGCAAAACCGAAGCCGCGCATGGCCGTGTCGATCTCTTCCGGCGATGCGCCATCCATCATCATGTAGTCGGCGGCTTTCTTGTAGAAGGTCATGATCCGGTTGCCGATGAAGCCGTCGCAGACGCCCGAGCGGACCGCGATCTTTTTCAGCCGTTTGGCGAGGGCGAACCCGGTCGCCACCACATCGTCCGCCGTCTTGTCGGCGACGACCACTTCCAGAAGCCGCATGATATGGGCAGGCGAGAAGAAATGCAGGCCGATGACATCTGCGGGCCGGGAGGTGATCGCGGCGATGTCGTTGATGTCGAGATAGGAGGTGTTGGACGCCAGCACGGCGCCTTTCTTGCAGACCTTGTCGAGCGTTTCGAAGATCTCGCGCTTGACGCTCATCTCCTCGAAAACCGCCTCGATGATCAGATCCACTTCGGACAGCGCGCCCAGATCTGTGGAGGTCTTGAGTTTCGACGACAGAATGTCGTCGCGGGCGCTGGCGGTCAGCTTGCCGCGCTTGACCGCGCCGTCCAGATTGCCGGTGATTGTCGCAATGCCCCGGTCGAGCCCGGCCTGGTCGCGTTCGGTCAGGGTCACGGGCAGACCGGCCAGCAGCAGCGCCGTGGCGATGCCCGAGCCCATGGTGCCGCCGCCGATGACGCCGATTGCATCGATCGCGCGCGGTGTCGCGACCGCTTCCGGGATCTTCGAAACGGCCCGTTCGGAAAAGAACGCGTGGATCAGACCGGCGCGCTGCGGGCTCGCCATGCACTCTTCGTAAAGCCGGCGTTCCTCCTTCATGCCCTCCGTGACGGGCAGGCTTGAGGCGGCGACCGCATCGACGCATTTCTGCGGCGAGAACAGCAACGGCTGCGTCCGGTCCAGTTTCTTGCGCATCTCGTCAAGCGCCGCCGGATCGGGCTTCGTGTCCAGTGCACCTGTCCTGCGGTTGGGCAGGGTCCCGTCAAGCAGGTCTTGCGCGCTCTGGAGGGCCACTGCGCGGGGATCGCCCTCCGAAATCCGGTCGATCAGGCCGCTTGCAAGGGCGTCTTCGGCAGAGACCGGCTTGCCGCCGGTGATCATGTCGAGCGCGGTGCGGATGCCGGCAAGACGGGGCACGCGCTGGGTGCCGCCGGCACCGGGCAGGATGCCGAGCGTGACTTCCGGCAGGCCGACCCTGGTGCCTTTCAGCGCCACCCGGGCGTGGCAGGCCAGGGCGACTTCCAGGCCGCCCCCGAGGGTCGTTCCATGCAGAACGCAGACGATCGGTGTGTCTGAAGCTTCCAGAAAATTGCACAGCTCGGGCAGCCACGGGTCGAGCGGCGGCTTGCCGAATTCGCGGATGTCGGCACCGGCGATGAAGGTGCGGCCCTTGCCGTAAATCGCGATTACCTTGACCGCGGACATGTCCTGCAGGGCTTCGACAGCCTGCCGGATCCCGGTCCGGACCGCATGGGAAGCGGCGTTGACCGGGGGATTGTCGATGGCGATGAGGCCGGCCGCACCGGTCAGCTCGAAGGAGACGGCGTCATTGATGGAGGTCTCGCCGGTCAGAGGCTCAGGGTGCATGCAAATCTCCCGGGAGCTCGCCGGCGCGTTCGTTCGAACACGCCGGAAGGCGCCCACATTTGAAAAACGGTCAACTCATTGAAGCCCGGTCGAGCCGGGCCGCTCCGATCGGCGTGGTGGCGGCAGGATTGTCAATTCTGGGAAGGCCTTGTCAAGGTGTCCGAAAAGCGCAGCCGGCACTGATCAGGCTTTTGGCGAGGCCTTGGGGCTGAAGGAACAGCGGTCCGGCTTGAGGTCGACCAGCGGTGTTCCGTCGAGGCAGTCGAGCCCGCGCACGATCAGGTTGGGACCCTCCACCGAGACCAGTTTGACCAGCGACGTTCCGATCGGATTGGGGCGCACGGGCGAGCGCAGCGCAAAGGTGCCATATGTGGTTTCACTGTGTGCGGGGTTCTGGACGACAAGGTCCCGCCGGGCCTGGTCAAGCCAGTAGAGAACCTCGACCCGGTCATAGTCCTCGATGCCCTGGAGGGCGGGCACCCAGGGCTCGAAGATCTCGATCCGGCAGTCCGGGCCATCGTGCTTGCCCTGGCGCGGACACGCCTTGCGATCCGTCCAGGGCGTGTGGATCCTGCCGATGAAATAAAGTCTGGCGTCGTCCGGCTCCGAAACCGGGATCATGACCTCATGCGGGCGGATGTCGCTCATCGTGTCTCGTCCTGTATCTTTGGCGCCTGGGTCAATCGGACAGCCAGCGGACCACGCCATGATCGCTCAGGTCATAGCCGCCGAGCGCGGCGGCCCTGGTCTTGAAGTCGGCGCTGCGGGCAAATGTGAACAGGCGCTGCACCGGTTGCGAGAAGTAGGCCTTGCGGTCGATCAGCAGATCGAAATTCTCGTCGACCAGCGGAAGAAAGCCGAGCCGGAAGGGTTTTGCCATGGCCTCTATACCGAGCGCGGCATCGGCCTCGCCCGCGGCAACGGTGGCCGCGGCGTCGTTTTCCGAATGCGCCGGGGTCGGGGAACAGATCAGGTCCGCCTCGCTCAGCCCAGCGTCGCCGAGCAACCTGGCCAGCAACAGGGCCGCGCCCGCCCCGCTCTGGCGCAGGGCGACCCGCCTGCCCTTGAGGTCGGCAACGGATGTGATCGTGCCGACGGCGTTCTCCGCGATCAGGAGCCCGCGCCTGCGCCGGGCCCAGGCGATCAGGACCGCATCGCGCAGGCCCAGGCTGCCGACGGAGCCGACGTTCCAGCCGGTCTCCTCGGGAAGATGCAGCCCGGCCAGCGAGGCAGCGCCGTCCTGGAACTTGATCAGTCCGTCCGCGCTGCCGTTGCAGAGCATGGCCAGACCGCAGCCGGACGCATGTATCGCCCAGTCCAGAAGCGGGTCGTGGGAACCGGCAAGCACATCCGGCCGCTCCGGGCTGCCGTCCTTGCCCCCGATCCAGGCACGGATCTGGTCGGCGGGAAACAGGAGTTTGCCCGTGATCCGGCGGTGCGGGATCTCGTTCGCGGCGGCAAGGTCATAGACCTTGCGCTCCTTGACCCGCAACAGGTCGGCCACTTCCCGGGTGGTCAGAAACTGGGGTTGCCGGAGATCTGGGTGCTTCAACATGTTTCCTGCCGTTCGCGGCAAACTTAACGGAGGACCGGCGCCCGGCACAAGATCCCCGGGCACGTGCCGGTCCGGCAGGCGGCGAGGTTACCTGTTCGCGACGGCCGTTGGCAGTTGAAACCGGCCGCGGCGGTCCACTCTGTTTCCGGATTTGAAATGTGATCGAACCCTTGCACCACGGATACTGAGTGCAGTGCAAGATAAACTCTTTTCCCAAGTGTTTTCCTTGAGTAAAAATCCCCACCTTTTCGACGCTGCAAAATATTAGATCGATAGCTGATTAAAAAATATACATTTTTTTTGATCGACCCCTTTCCTTGTAGCGGCATTTTTGTTTTTCTATGCACAATTGCACTGACCGGCTGCTCGATGGGGTTCAGGCCTCCAGAGTCGCTTGAATTTGTGTGCTTGATAATAATGAACCGGACTTGGGGACACTATGGCGAATACACGGGGCGCTGCCGTTAAGTATGATGGCGTTCAAAAAAGCTATGACGGGGAAACCCTTGTCGTAAAGAACCTCAATCTCGACATCCCGCCTGGCGAATTCCTGACCATGCTGGGACCATCCGGGTCCGGCAAGACGACCTGCCTGATGATGCTGGCCGGCTTCGAGCCCGCCACCCACGGCGAGATCTACCTGAACGATCGTCCGATCAACAATGTGCCGCCGCACAAGCGCGGCATCGGCATGGTGTTCCAGAACTATGCGCTGTTTCCGCATATGACGGTGGCTGAAAACCTGGCGTTTCCACTTCAGGTCCGCAATGTCAGCAAGGCCGAACAGCAGGAAAAGGTCCAGCGCGCGCTGGACATGGTCGAGCTGGGGGCCTTCGGCAACCGGCGGCCGGCGCAGCTGTCAGGCGGACAGCAGCAGCGCGTGGCCGTGGCCCGTGCACTGGTGTTCGATCCCGAACTGGTTCTGATGGACGAACCCCTGGGTGCGCTCGACAAGCAGCTGCGTGAGCAGATGCAGTATGAAATCAAGCACATTCACGAGAATCTCGGGGTCACGGTGGTCTATGTGACCCATGACCAGACCGAAGCCCTGACCATGTCGGACCGGGTCGCCGTGTTCAACGACGGCATCATCCAGCAATTGTCCACGCCGGATGATCTTTACGAAGACCCGCAGAACTCGTTCGTGGCGCAATTCATCGGTGAAAACAACAAGCTGAACGGCAAGGTTGTCGAGATCCAGGGTGAGGAGTGCGCCGTTGAACTCGACGACGGCACCCGGCTCAAGGCGGACAAGGTCAATGTCGGCGCCGTCGGTGACAAGACCACGTTGTCCCTGCGCCCGGAGCGTGTCGAATTCGACACAGACGATTCGATGGACAATCTGGTCAGCGGCCGGATCGAGGAGCTCATTTACCTGGGCGACCATATCCGCGTCCGCATGAATGTGGCCGGCAACGACGAGTTCATCGTGAAAGTTCGCAATCGTGGAGAGAAGCGCAAGCTGAATGTCGGCGAGACAGTCCAGGTGGGCTGGGCGCTGAACGACTGCAAAGCGCTCGACGCGGTTGTCTGAAATCGCCCGGCGGCCGGCTCGCGGCCGCCAGCGACAACAACGGAAACAAATCCGTTAAATCCAACAAAGAGGGAGCTAACTCAAATGAAGCTCAAAACCGTAATCCTTGCAGGCACCGCAGTGGCTTTTGCCAGCAGCGCCGTGCTCGCCGACGACATGACAGTCGTTTCCTGGGGCGGTGCCTATCAGGCGTCCCAGAAAAACGCCTACACCGATCCGTACATGGCTGAAAACCCGGGCGTAAACGTGATCTGGGACGAGTCTTCGGCGGAAGCCGTGGCCAAGCTCCGTGCCATGAACGAAGCCGGCAATGTCACCTGGGACCTGGTTGACGTGGTTGCGTCCGACGCCATCCGTCTGTGCGACGAAGGCCTCGCCATCGAAATCGATCCGGACACCGACCTGGCCGCAGCGCCGGACGGAACGTCCGCTTCCGAGGACTTCGGCGATCTTCTCGTATCGGAGTGCTTCATTCCGCAGATCGTCTATTCCACCACCTTCGGTTACCGCACCGACGTCGCTGACTGGAACGGCAAGGAGCCGGATGACATCTGCGACGTGTTCGATCTGGAAACCTTCCCGGGCAAGCGCGCCCTGGAAAAGCGTCCGATCAACAACATGGAATGGGCCCTGCTGTGTGACGGCGTCGCCAAGGCGGACGTCTACGACGTTCTGGAGACCGAAGAAGGTCAGGACCGTGCGTTCGCCAAGCTCGCCACCATCAAGGACAACGTTGTCTGGTGGTCCGCGGGTGCGGAAACTCCGCAGCTTCTGGCCGACAGCGAAGTCGTGATCGGGTCCACCTACAACGGCCGCCTGTTTGCCCTCATCGAAGAGCAGAAGCAGCCGGTGAAGATGCTGTGGGACGCTCAGGTGTTCGACCTTGACGGCTGGATCATCCCGGCCGGCCTTCCGGACGACCGTCTTGCCGCGGTGAAGGAATTCGCCAAATACGCCACCGACACCCAGCGTCTGGCGGATCAGGCGAAGTACATCTCCTACGGCCCGGCCCGCAAGTCGTCGGCTCCGCTGGTCGGCAAGCACGCCGATCTCGGCATCGAAATGGCTCCGCACATGCCGACCGATCCGAACAACGCCAAGAACACCTTCCTCTATAACTACGAATGGTGGGCGGATTACCGCGACGACATCGACGCCAAATTCCAGGCGTGGCTGTCTCAGTAAGCCTTTTGGCACGCTCCGGACCGGGTGGGCACTGCCCCACCCGGTCCTCCTCCTTAAAATGCGGAAAACTGTTTCATGAGCGATATCCCGGCCGATCAGGTTCTCACGACGAAAGACGGCAAGCCGCTTAAGGCCTCGCTGGCCAAGGCGCTGCGCCGCGAAAAGCTGCGCGCCTTCCTGCTGGTTGCCCCTCTGCTGATTTTCGTGCTGGTCACCTTTGTCGCTCCCATCGCGGACATGCTGTTCCGCTCGGTAGAGAACGGCATCGTCGCCGAGACGCTTCCCCGGACTGTTGTGGCCCTCGCGGAATGGGATCCGGAATCCGGCGCCGTGCCGGACGAAGAGGTGTTTGTCGCGCTTCATGGCGACCTGGCCATCGCGGTCGGCCAGAAGACCCACACACGCCTGGGCTCAAGACTGAACTACGAGCAAAGCGGCATCTCCAGCCTGTTCCGCAAGACCGGACGGCGCATCAAGCGCATGGATGAGGATGCCCCCTTTAAGGCACAGTTCATCGATGCCGACGACAAATGGGGCGACGTTCAGACCTGGCAGGTGCTGAAACGGTTCTCGCCGCGCTACACGCCGGGCTACTTTCTGAATTCCTTCGATGCGAAACAGACCGCCAACGGCATCGAGCTGAAGCCGGAAGACGAACGGATCTACATGTTCCTGTTCGGCCGGACCCTGTTCCTGTCGATCGTCATCACAGTGTCCTGCCTGCTGCTCGGCTATCCGATCGCATTCCTGCTCGCGGCCCTGCCGCTGCGGTCGTCGAACCTGCTGATGATTCTGGTTCTGCTGCCCTTCTGGACATCGCTCCTGGTGCGCACATCCGCCTGGAAGGTGCTGCTGCAGCAACAGGGGGTGATCAACGATTTCCTGGTCTGGACCGGTCTGATCGGTGATGCCAGTCGTCTGGTGATGATCAACAACCAGACCGGCACGATCATCGCCATGACGCATATTCTGCTGCCGTTCATGATCCTGCCGCTCTATTCGGTGATGAAAACCATCTCGCCGACCTATGTGCGTGCGGCCAAGAGCCTTGGCGCCAATGACTGGACGGCCTTCTGGCGGGTCTATTTCCCGCAATCGGTGCCGGGGATCGGCGCGGGTGCCGTGCTCGTTTTCATCCTGTCGATCGGCTACTACATCACCCCGGAACTGGTGGGCGGCACATCGGGGATCTTCATCTCCAACCGGATTGCCTATCACATCTCGTCGTCCCTGAACTGGGGGCTGGCGGCAGCGCTCGGGACCCTGCTCCTCGTCGCCGTGATGGTTCTCTTTGTTGTCTACGACAAGATCGTCGGCATCGATAACGTGAAATTGGGCTAGGCACGATCATGAGCGCACTCCCCCCCTATGCATCCCCGTTGCAGCGGACCTGGTTCTATTCCTTCCGGGTCATCTGCGGGTTGATCTTCTTCTTCCTGATCTTCCCGATCCTGATCATCCTGCCGCTCAGCTTCAACGCGCAGGACTTCTTCACCTTCACCAAGGAAATGCTGGCGCTCGACCCGGCCGGCTATTCCTTCAAGCACTATCACGACTTCTTCACCAATCCGGACTGGCAGCAGGCGCTGACCAACTCGGTGATGATCGCGCCGGTCGCGACCATCCTGGCGACCGGTTTCGGCACCCTCGCGGCCATCGGCCTGTCCCAGTCCCATGTGCCCTACAAGCCGGCGATCATGGCGGTGCTGATCTCGCCGATGATCGTGCCGCTGATCATTTCCGCCGCCGGCATGTATTTCTTCTATTCGCGCATCGGCCTGCAGGGCACCTACTGGGGCGTCGTTCTGGCCCATGCCGCGCTCGGCACGCCGTTCGTGATCATCACGGTGACGGCGACGCTGGTCGGCTTCGACCGGTCGCTGGTGCGGGCCTCCGCGAGCCTGGGCGCGAACCCGGTCACGACCTTCTTCAAGGTGCAGATGCCCCTGATCATTCCCGGTGTCGTCTCCGGTGCCCTGTTCGCCTTCATCACCTCCTTCGACGAGGTGGTGGTGGTGCTGTTCCTGGGCTCCGCCGGCCAGAAGACCCTGCCCTGGCAGATGTTCACCGGCCTGCGCGAGCAGATCTCGCCGACCATTCTGGCGGTGGCCTCCCTGATGGTGGCGATTTCGGTCGTGCTCCTGACGGTTCTGGAGATGCTCCGACGCCGGTCGGAACGGCTGAGGGGACTGTCACCGGGCTGATCCGGAACGGGGTCTGAACCGCCCCGCTGCATTCCACGGGAGCCGGTGGCGGAACGCCAGTCACCGGGCGGAGGTCTGAAGACAGGATCTCCCGGCAGCAAACAATCTGATTTTGGGCCTGGCGGGCCGGCTTCTCCTGGGGAAGCCGGCCCGTTTTGCGTTTCAGGCCGGAAAAGACCGTGAACACCACAGACAGGAAGGAGCCTGGAATGAGCGACGACATGATCCGCATCTATGAAATGAACAATGGTGAAAAAGCCTTTTCGCCGTTCTCGCCGGACGAAATGGACCGCCGTCAGGACGGTCTCAGAAAGCTCATGGCGGCAAGAGGTATCGATGCCGCCCTGTTCACCTCCTATCACAACATCTGTTATTACTCCGGCTTCCTCTATTGCTATTTCGGCCGCAAGTACGGCTTCCTGGTCACGCCGGACAAGGCGACGACCATCGCCGCCGGGATCGACGGCGGCCAGCCCTGGCGCCGGACCCATGGCGACACGGTCATCTACACCGACTGGCGGCGGGACAATTATTTCCACGCCATCTCGTCGCTGCTGGATATGCCCAATCCGAAGATCCGGCGCATCGGCATCGAGTTCGATCACGTCTCCCTCGACCTGCTGAAGCTTCTGGAGGCGGCTCTGCCGGGGGTCGAATTCGTCGACATTGCCGCCGACGCCATGGGCCAGCGCACGATCAAGAGCGCCGAGGAACACACGCTGATCCGCGAGGGCGCGCGCATCTGCGATGTCGGCGGCGCGGCGCTGGTGGATGCGGTCCAGGCCGGTGTCCCGGAGCACGAAGTGGCCATCGCCTCCACCAACGCGATGATCCGCGAAATCGCGAAATCGTTTCCGTTCGTTGAGCTGATGGACACCTGGACCTGGTTCCAGTCCGGCATCAACACGGATGGCGCGCACAATCCGGTGACCAACAAACGTGTGGAAGCGGGCGACATCCTCAGCCTCAACTGCTTCCCGATGATCTTCGGCTATTACACCGCGCTGGAACGCACCCTGTTCTGCGAACACGCCTCCGACACGCATCTGCGGCACTGGCAGGTCAACTGCGATGTCCATCGAAAGGGCCTGGAACTGATCCGCCCGGGCGCGCGCTGCCGCGACATCGCAACGGAACTCAACGACATCTACCGCGGCCACGACCTGCTCAAATACCGCAGCTTCGGCTACGGCCATTCCTTCGGCGTGCTCAGCCACTACTATGGCCGCGAGGCCTCGGTGGAACTGCGTGAGGATGTCGACACCGTCCTGCAGCCGGGCATGGTCGTCTCCATGGAGCCCATGATCATGATCCCGGAAGGAGAGGCGGGCGCGGGCGGTTACCGCGAGCACGACATCCTGATCGTGACGGAAACCGGGGCGGAAAACATCACCGGTTTTCCTTTCGGCCCGGAGCACAACATCATTGCGAAACGCTGAGGCGAAAAATCGCCCGCCATCGCTGCTGCGGACCGGCGACCTGTCGCCGGTCCGCCCTCCGCCGCAACCGGGTCCGGGCCGCGTTTGGCTTCCGGCGGGGGGCGGCGCACCCGGTGGCCTCTCCAGCGTGAAAAATCGTCGAAATAAATAATAAAATCAATAATTTGAAATAGATTGACGCCTGAGGCACGGGCGGGCTGAGCGCCTTGACCCGCGCTGTGAAACGGTTTTGACGGCGGTCCCGGAACACACCGGAGACACCGGCCGCGGCGGCCGGTCGTCGCGGGCGCGGCCGGTATCGGGTGGTGTCATCCTGCTGAAACAAAAAGGACTTCTATATTGTCGGAATTGCGGGGACCGACATGCCTGATCTGTACAAGCCGTTTCGACTTTCCTGCATCCAGAACATGCAGGCCATTGGTGGCCGGAACTACCTTTATGCGACCGTGTTCTACGGCTTTGACCTGACCGATCCCGAGGCGGTCCTGAGCGAGGCGGTCTACACGGAAATCGCCATGTCGAACCTGCCCATGGGCGGTTTCCTCGACACCGGATTCCCGAAATCGGGCCCGGAAGTCCTGATCGCGGGCGAGTCGCGCGCACCTGAGGGAACCAGGGTCCAGGGACAGGAGGTCGGGGTCGCGCTCGGCCCTGTCAGGAAGCGGGCGACGGTCTTCGGCGACCGCCACTGGGTCAGGGACAATGACGCGGTCAAGATGTCCTATGCCGCCCCTTACGAGACCATGCCGCTGACACCGGACCGGGCATTCGGAAGTGAGAGCCATCCGGTCAACCCGGCTGGTAAAGGCTGCGATCCGCAATACATCCTGGATCATTTCGGCTATGCGCCCCTGCCGAACATCGAGAATCCGGACGCGCTCATCAAGACCATGACGGACCGACCGCAGCCGGTGCTGTTCGGTCCGCTCGAACATGATCATCCCTTGCGCAAATCGAAGGTGGGTCAGCCGAGCTGGGACTGGATCAGGACCTCGTTTCCGGAGCCGCCCCCGGGCTTCGACAGCGCGTATCACAACATGGCACCGGCGGACCAGCGCATCGGTGTTTCCCTGAAGGGGACCGAACCGTTGTCCGTCCGGGGCATGTCCGCGGCGCACCCGGTGATCACCTCCAGACTGCCGGGTCTGCGGATCCGCCTGTTCGCCGTTCACGACATGAAGGCCGAGCGCCTCACCGAGATTGGCACCCGGATCGAGACCGTCTGGGTCTTCGGCAGCTCGGAAATCGGCGGCATGTACCATCGCGGCATTCTCGAGGTCGCCGACGAAAAGGCCTCCGACGTGGTGGCCCTTATCTTCGGGGCAGAGCGGCTGAGCGACGCGCCGCGCCCCGGCTCCCATTACGCGGAAATCTACAGGCTGCGCACGCACCCGACCGAAGGGCCGATGCACACGCTCAACGACAGCCAGCTCATGCCGGACCTTCCGGAAACCGAAAAGCAGGCGATGGAAGCGCGGTCACAGGCCTATAGCGAGGAGGTCGCCCAGAAGTTCGAAAAGAAGATCCAGTTCGAACATGCGGAAATGATCAAGAACGCGAAGATGCCGGACATGATGCGTCCGGATACAAGCCTGCCGCCAATCCCGAGACTGCCGTTTCCGGCACCTGAGGATGTGATTTCGGGCAATGTCGATCTTGCGGGCATGTTCAAAAAGCTGTCAGCCGCCGCAGATGCGTATGAAACGGAGATCATGGCGGGGCCGGCCGCCGCAATCGCAAGGCACAAGGCTGACGGGATCGTGGTGCCTGACGAGGTGTTCGGGTTTCGCGACGCGATGAAAAGCGCGATGACATCAGGCGATCCCGGCGCGGCGAACATGCTGAAGACGGCTGCCAGGGGAAAGTCGGCAGCAGCCGACATCTCGAAAAATGCCAGGGCCGCGCTTGATATTGCCAACCGGAAGTCAGCCGGGCTGTCGCCGCCGGTCGAGGACGTCATTCCGGGAGCGGTGGACGAGGCACTTGCCAGGATCGATGCGATTGTCAGCAAGATCGACGGAGTGGCCGCGGCCGGCGACGACGACCTTTGGCCGCTCGTCAGGGCCAGAGCCCTGGCGCTGCCCGAAGCCGATCCGTTCTACCAGTTGAAACAGGATCTCGAAGACCTGGGCAGGGACCTGAAGGAAGCCGCCGATCGGCCCAGATCCGGCGAGATGGTCACGGTTGAAGAGGCGCTCGGCGATCCGAAGTTCAAGGACCCGAAACCCACCGACTTCGACGCGATCGTGGCCGAGCTTGCGACCATGCCGGACAAGAACAAGGCGAATCTGGAAAGGCTCGAGGCGATGCTTGCCGAAAAGCTGCCCAAGGCGGCCGGGCACGATTTGCCGCCCAGCCTGGCACTGGCCCGCGAGATCGAAAAGATCCCCCTTCCCGAATCGGACTTGAAATCCATCGACGACATCATCGCCAAGGCCGAAAACGCGATCTCCATGGACGCTGAAACATTTTTCGGCGATCTCGATGAGGAGGCCAAGGCGTTCATGCTGGACAAGGAGCATGCGCGCTCCGCGATGCTGGAGGCGGTTCACCCTCTGGAGACCTATACGCCGACGGTCCGCAAGAAACTCGGCGACCTTGTTGTCGAGCATATTCAAAACGGCGAAAGCTTTGCCCGGAGGGACATCGCGGACGCCGACCTTGCCGGAGCGGATCTCTCGCACCTGGATCTGAACGGCGTTTTCCTTGAAAAGGCGAACCTGGCCGGCGCCAGTTTGCAGCGCTCCGATGTCTCCGCCGCGGCCCTGACCGAAGCGGTGCTGACGGACGCGAACGCGACCGGAGCCGATTTCACGCGCTCGTCCCTTTCGGGCGTCAGCGGAGAGCGGGCGTGTCTGGACAAGGCCCGGTTCGCGGAACGCACATGGTCGAAATCGAACTTCGACGCCGCGACATTCCGGAATGCGGCCTTCGACACGGTGACCTTCCTGGAATGTTCCTTTTCCGGCGCCGATTTCGATGCGGCGCGCTTTGTGAACTGCCTGTTCCTGAAGTGCGATTTTACCGGTGCCGCGCTCCGGAATGCAAAATTCGAGAAGACGATGATCGTCGAGGGCGACCTGTCGAAATCCGATTGGTCGGGAGCGGATTTCGATCGGCAACTGATGACCAAGATCACGGCACAGGGCAGCCGCTGGAGCAACGCAAGTTTCAGCAAGTCGACCTTCGTCGGCCAATCCGACCTGAAGGGCAGTTTCTTCGACGGCCTGAAGGGGCACTATTCGAGCTTCCTGGAGGCCAATCTGGACGAGACCTGCTTCGTGCGGGCGGAAGTGCCTGACTGCCTGTTCCTGAATTGCGCGATGAACGGCGTGGATTTCCGGGTGGCGCGCGCGCGCAAGGCGGTCTTCAACGACTCCGCCCTGGTGCACTCGGACTTCTTCGCCGCCGATCTCATGGAAGCGCATTTCAGCCAGTGTGACACCAGATACACGAGTTTCCGAGACGCCAATCTCTACGCCGCGAACTTCATGAACACCGTGATGAAATGCGCCGATTTCAGCCAGGCCAATCTGGCTCAGACAATCCTGGAGCTTCCGACATCCAATGACACTTGACGAGATCCATCTGGCGATCGAGTACAGCCGGGCGATTTCCGATCAGGATTTCACCCGCCGAACGTTTGAAGACGCGACGTTCAAGGACGGGGACTTCGTCGTATGCAATTTCAGCGGCGCGCGGTTCGTCCGGTGCACCTTCGAAAAGAACACGCTGATACGCTGCGACTTTCGCGGTGCGCGCTTCGAGGGCTGCACCTTCCTGGACAGCCGCTTCATGATGGGCACGTTTGAAGGGTCGATCTTTTCGGAGTGCGACTTCGATACGGTCGGGTTTCTGGAGGCAAAGCTGCAAGGCGCGGATTTCTCGCGCACGTCACATGTCGATGTCGGCTTTTTGTGCTGCGAGCTTTCGGATGCCAGGTTTTGCGGCGCGAATTTCGAAAGGGTCGGTCTTCTTGAAAACACTCTCGAACGGGTCAGTTTTGCCGGGGCTCATATCTACCGGACGATGATCTCCAGGGCGGATCTGCGTGCCGCCGAATTGACCGGCGCGAGCTTCCACCAGGTTCTGCTGGTCGATGGCAGCCTCGCCAACCGTGACCTCTCGGGCCAGACGTTCAAGGAATGCACCATGGTCGATGCCGACCTTCAGAAGGTGGTGTTCCGCGGATCGGAGATGACCCAGACCTCGTTTGTGAACTGCAACATGCGCCGCAGTGATTTTAGCGAGGCGAACATGCCGCTGGCCATGCTTGCCGGGTCCAATCTCGCCGGCTCCAAATTCGAGCGCACCAACCTGAACAACGGTGTCTTTGCCAATGCGGATGTCTCGGCGGTCTCTTTTGCCGGGTCCCGAATGCAGATGGCCGTGTTCGACAACGCCAATTGCGGTGCCGCGCGTTTCGAGGGCTGCGACCTCAAGCACGGTGACTTCACCAACGCGGACTGCCAGGCGGCGAATTTCGTCAAGGCGTCGTTCGGGCTCACCAAGTTCCATGGGGCCAACCTGAAGGGCGCGCTTCTGGACGGCGCGTCGGGATCGACAGTGCCGACGGATGCAAAACGCCTCGTCGCGCAGGCCTATAACCCCAGGAATGTGATGCTCGACACAGACACGTAGGGTTTTGGCTCCTCGGCAAATATGACGAGGTCGAACTGTTGATTGTGACAATGACAATATGCACCGTGCGCATCACTCGACTTGAGAAACGACGGTAGCCGAAGGAAGAGACCATGCCCACAGTGAATGCCTCGGGACCAATTCCCAGCGTCGATCTTTCGCCCGTCGATCCGTTCATCATGCCGTCCGTGCCGCCGGTCCCGATGGTGATGCCTGCCGTCGGATTTCGGGCAACGACGATCCCGACGCAATTCACGTTCTATTCCATCGCTTTCTGGTTTCACACGATGCTGTCGATGATCCCGGTCTGCGTCGCGGGTCCCGGGCCGGGCGTCGTTTCCGGGATGCCGATGAGCGCAAGCAAATCGGGCAAGGGATCGGCCCGTCTTCTCATCCAGGGGCAGCCTGCCTGCAGGTCTCTCATGGATCCGCCGCTTGAGAACGGGCTGACCGTCAATTCCGTCGGCATCACGTCCCCGGGCCAGTGCACCCTGATCAATCCGGTCGGATAGCGGAGAGGGACTGTCATGGCGAAGACCAGAGCGCGCGCCGACGAGACCACGTCGAAACACATCTATTTTGCGGTTCCGCTGGCCAACAATCAGAACGAGTTCAGCGGGCAGTATCTGCGCCTGGAGGAGTATGCCGGTTCCGGCGAGAACAGCCACCTGCCCACGGGCGTCGATACGTCGGGGCTGACGGGAATCACGATGTCGGCCAAGGGCGTCTTCCTGCTCGATGCGGATCTCAAAATGGTCGAGACTTTCGGCGGTGCGCTGACTGAAAAGGTGCTGGGCGGCGACCACTCGGTCACGGTCGACAACGGTGACTGGAAACTCAAGGCGGAAGACGGCGCGATCACCATCGAGGCAAAACACACGTCATCGGACGCCAATATAAAGCTCGAGTCCGAAGGATCGGACATTCATGTGCACGCCTGGTGGGGCAAGAGCACCACTTCGGACAGCCGGGACATCAAGGATAGCACCTCGAAGAAGATCACCTACGTTCAGCTTTTCGAATACTCGTCCGTCATTGGCGGCTCCGTGACGGACCGGACGGCCTTCTCGTTCAGCCTGAATGTCGTGGGAGACACGTATTTCAAGCTGGCCGAAGCAAAGGCCACGATCACTTCGCTGAAGATCATCTTCGCCAAGTATTCCGGATATTATGTCAGTATAAATTTCTTTCAGTTTCTGTCGTTCAAGGCCGCTCAGAACTACAGAAAGACAATGGTTCTTTATAACAAGATGACGGTTTTCCAGATTTACGTCGAGATGCTGAAGAGTCAGAACGGCATCGTCAAGGAGCAGATCTCGGGCGGTGTCAGTGAAACCTATGCAGCGGAAATGCGCAAAAAGATGGCCGGCTGCGGGTTCTTCCAGCGGATAAAATTCTAGTGCTTGTTCAGGTGAGACGGAGCCGGTCGATGGAAACACATCAGTTCATGCCAGGGGCGCGGCGGGCGACGCGATGCGGTGCATCGGGCATTGGCCGTCACGACGCCGGTGCTCTGGTCCGCGCCGGGGACAGCGCCTGTTTGTTGAAAGGGCATGCGACGGACAGGAGGCGGAGCTTGTGACCAGTGTCTACATGGGCGTTTCACCGGCCGGCGATGCCACCCAGAGGATTGAAAAAGGCGTTTACATGCGCCTGGGTGCGCATGTCGGCGACCCCGCCGAGGTGGATGAAGCGAGCCGTTTTCCAGCCATCTATACCGGTGGAATTGCCGGCAGTGACGGCATATTCATCACCACGGCAGGGTCCTACCTCGTTGAGGCAAATGGCACCGCCAATATCGAGATCGGCGGCACCCTGACGCAGAAAGTCAAGACAGGCGATTGTACGACAACCGTCGAATCGGGCGATGTCGCGCTTGCACTGGACAGCAAGGGCTTCTCGCTCGCGGCGACCGACAACTCCAGCTTTCTGGTGGAGTCGCACCATGCCGGCGGGATCACCATCAAGGCGCCGGCCGGCAAGGTGTCCAGCAAGGGCCGCGCGATCTACAACCACACTTTTGGCGCGTACCTGAAGCAGGTTGTCGGCTCCCAGAAAAAAATCGTCGAAAAAACGAGCACCAATGTCAGCATTGCCTGGGTGATACCGCTCTATCTCTCAGGGGCCGTCAGCACGAAGTATTGTTCCATGTCCCTGAAGGTTGCCGATGCGAGTGAAACGGACCTGAAGGTCTCGGCCGGCGGCGTTAAAATCGGCTTCGTCTACCTCAGCAACAACGTGATAACCCACGATATGGGCTATTCGATCCTGTACTACAAAAAGCGCGGTATTCAGCTGGAATATGCCGCAAAGAGCAACAAGCTCGAGGGCTGGGGTGACCTCTTCAACACCGCGTCCATGAAAAGCGCTCTGGCCCAATCGGATTACAAGACAAGCATCGCCGCCCACATTGGCATCGAGTCCAAGATGCCAGGCGCTTAGCGGAGGATCGAATGGCTAACCTCTTTTACTGGAGTCCCGCCGGCGGCACGAACATTTTCACCGACGGTCACTATCTGCGTCTGGGTACCTATGAAAGCAGGTGGGAGCCGGGCAGTGCGGATATCAAGGATCCCGCCGGCGTCGCTCAGGGCATCTACTTTTATTCCGACGGAAACTACACGCTCAAGACGACTGCGACCGGGGATGTTTACCAGGAGATCGGTACCGGCGTTGAGCGGGCCGTCCAATCAGGCGGCTACAGCTATACAAACACGACAGGCAACCACACGGTCGCGCAAAAAAACGGTGACGTGCTGATCGAGGCTGAAGGCAAGGTTGTCCTGAGTTCAGCGCATGAGGGCATCGCAGACACCTCGATCCTGATCGATGCCAAAAGCAACGATCTGTATTACCAGCAGGCCGGATATGCAAAATTTGTCGATACCTACAAGGAAACGACCGTCAAGGGGTACACGCACAAGACAAACATCGGAGTTGTTCTGAAGTTCTATCTTGGCGGAAGTGTCGGAACGTATTCGCATATCGGACTGAGCATAAAAACAGCGACCTTCGGCATCAAGGAGATCACGGCCAGTGCAACGGGTGTGTCCCTGTCGATGAACGGCAACTCCTCGACGGACGTGCTGGGGTTGAAATTCGGATTCACGATTTTCGCGCTGCAGGTTGTCTGGCTGCACGAGGAATACGAATTCCTGAAGAACGAACTCCAAGTCTACAAGAGAATAACCAAGCTTGCGGCTTCTGACGCGCAGATTGTTGATGCCCAGGGTGCGGTGATCGGCACGCGGACCGCTGCGGCCGCGATGGATTCAGGCCTTGAAGTACAGTGTTGACCCCGGCTTTTCAGCCATCGGCGGATATGGATGGTAATCATGAGCGGACCCGGTAATTCAGATATTCAGGCTGAAGATCCTGCCCGGCCGGTGCGGCCCGGCGGCTTGCAGACACCTTCGCGGGTTTCCACCGTCGAAGTGTCTGAGGAGACCGGCCTTTTCCTTCGTGATCCCGGAGGTGACCGGGTCGCCGCCAGGTGCGCCGTCAGTTGCCTGATCTCGCCCGTGCCGGGCGACAGGGTTCTGACCGCTGAGGCCGATGGGCAGCTTTATGTGCTGGCCGTTCTGGAACGGCAAAATGTGGACGAGCCGCTGAAAATCGAAACGGCGGGTGGCCTTGTGCTGTCGGCCAGACGGATATCGATCAAGACCGGCGTTTTCGACATGGTGGCTGAAACGGCCAACCTTGTCGGCAATACCTTCAACAGCCTGTTCAGGACATCCAAACGCATTGCCGGGACGGACGAGACGGTCGCGCAGTCAACGTCGGTCAGTGCACATCAGCGTGTTTCGGTGATTGCCGGCTCCGACGTGCACAAGGCCGGTGTGTTCAGCCAGAACATCGAAAGCGCGATGGCCCAGAGCGCGCACACAGCCGTCGTTACCGCGAAGACCGACATCCGGCTGAACGCGGAACGGATCAATGTCGGCTGACGGTGGGTTTCGACAGCGTTGCTTCCGCGGACCGACAAGGACGGTCGTGTCTCCATTCGGACGCCGCTGCCCAATGCCGCTGCCCAATGCCCCTGCCCAACGACCCTGCCCAACGACCTTGACTGTATTTTTAGTGAACGGACACCATGGCGAACCTGAATGCCCTGCTCGACGCGGCCACCAAACATCTTGAAAACGGCGCGATCGAGGATGCCGAAGAGCTGTGCCGCCAGGCGCTCAGCCGGGCCCCGCGATCCATTCGGGCCCTGAAGACCTATGGCATGTGCCAACTTGCGTCAGGGGACCTGGACGCCGCAATCAGGAGTTTCGATTTCGTTCTTCAAATGAACCCCGAAGACGCGACTGCCTGTTACAATCTTGCGCTGGCTCAGAGCGCCCAGGGGAAAATGGACCTTGCGCAGCTCAATTTCGAAAGGGCGCTCAGTCTCGAGCCCCAAAACCCTTCTTTTCATGAAGCCATGGCGAGTGTGCACGCGCTCAGGGGCGAGCTTGAAAATGCCATGCGGTATCTTCTGATCGCACAGGAGCTCAAACCGGACGATCCCAACATCCTCGCCAATCTGGGGTCGCTGCTCGCGCAGATCGGCGCGTATTATGATGCGCGAAAATACTACGAGCAGGTTCTGGAGAAACAACCGGACAACGGTCCGGTCGCAATTCAGCTGGCGCATATTCTCCATGATCTGGGGGATCATGCCAGGGCCCTTGCACTGACCGAGGCCTTGTATCTGAAGCGCCCGCGCGATCCCATGATTCTCTCCGCTTTCGCGCATTCTCTGGCGCAGGTCGGGGAACTGGATCGGGCGGCCGAACTTGTTGAAATGGCACTGAAGATCGCGCCGGACATGGTCAACGCTCTTGAAGAATACGCAATGGTCTGCGCTTTCCGGGGCGAGCCCGACAAGGGCATTGCAAAACTGGCGGGTCTGCTGAAGACACAGAGGGACAATCCGCAAATTTGCCTGCTCATGGCGCAAGCGATGGCCAGAGCCGGAAAGCATGTGGAGAGTGTCACGCTGGCGCAACCGGCATTGCAGGACCTTGCAACCGGCGCAACAGGCGTGGCCCTGATCCGGCAGGGCTTGTTCCATGAGGGAAAGTTTGCCGAGGCGCGCAATCTCGTTGCCCGAATTGGACTTGAAGCCGGCGGGGTCGACAATGCTGTTCCAGGAGCGGTGGAAAGGGTGATCATCCCGCTTGAAACCAAGCCGTTGGAAGCGATCCTCTTTTCCCGTTTCCTGTCCGCAGGACCGGAGGAAGGTTATGACGCGGGCGACAGGGTGGTGTTTGCCCACGAGCCGTTTCTGCCGCTGCTGCAGCGCATGGACCTGGATTACCGCCTTGAATCGCTTCAGGGAAAGAACATGTTCGAGCTGGCCGAAACCGGAAGCTCCGTGTTCATGGCCGGCTTTGCCGCGCGGCCTGAAGTTGCCGACTATGACCCTGAACGGTTCAGGCCTTACCTCAAGGCGGATCCCGGGGCCGATGATTTCTGGCGCGGCTCGCTGCAACCGTGCAAGCGGCCGCTGTGCGGCATTGGATGGTCGAAATACCAGCCGGCTCCGCTTCTGAACGACGTGGACCGGGCGCTCACGGACTGGCCGGGAACTGTCGTGAGCCTGATGTGGGATGATCAGAGGTTCGAGCTTGAAGGCAACAAACGCATCATCGACGCCGGCGCGCATCTGAAATCGCTGGAAATGCTTGTCGATCTGATCGGCAAGCTTGATCTTGTCGTCGGCCCGGACAGTCTGGTGACCCATATCGCGGGCGCCATGGGGGTTCCGGCCATCGTTCTCGTGACGCCGGACAAGCCCTGGTACTGGTACGCGCCGGACGGCCGCTCCCACTGGTATCCGTCCGTCCGGGTCCTGGAACGGGCGTGGGAAGAGCCGATGGATCATTTTACGCAAAGGCTTGCCGAAATGTCTGCGGATCTCGCAGGCGTGGCGGTGGCATGACCGGCGGCGTGCGCAAGGGACACGACGACCGGCTGAATTGTCTGCGGGCCTTGGCCGCGTGATCGATTTTCCGATATTCTGAAAACCTGAGCGCAGGTCTTAACGGATCTTCGTCAGGCATGTGATATCGTAGCGCCGTCTTGTACCGAAGAGTGTAAATCATGTCTCATCTGTTGGCGTCTGGCCGAAGGGCCTTCAGACACGGTCTGATGGGTCACAATCAACACGCTTTGATACAAGCTCGAAATGCGGGCAGACGGAAGGAACGGACGTGATGTGTCATCCAGCCATTTTGTTCGGACGGGACCGGGCCGTGGACAGGACCCGTTTCACCGGATCCGGCCTTGCGGCACCAGCGCTTACGGAGGCGGCCCTGTGATGACTTCGAAACCGGAACATGACTGATGCCGAGGTTCTTTCCCTATGTGATCGTGGTCGGACTGTTTGTGCTGGCCCTTTTGTATCTCCAGTTCCGGGACCGTTCCTATCTGGAGGATATCGCGCGGGCGGCCTATCCGCCGCCACCGGCTTCCCGGGTGATCCTTCCGCCGCCGCAGGAGGCTCAGGGGCCGCTGCTGTATATCAGCGGCAATCGCGTTGCGTTCCGCTCGGCGCCGGGGCTGCAGAAACCCGTGATCGAACGGTTCGACAAGGGCCGCACCCTCCGGCAGACCGACGTCAGCGGCGACTGGGTGCATGTGCGCGACGTTGATACCGGGCGGATGGGCTGGGTTGCCGGCGAGTATCTGACGCCGACCAATCCCATGCAGGCGGCGTCCTCAAATTGAGTGCCGCCGGCAGTCCGGACCACGGCTCCAAAATCCGGCGCCGGAAGCACAAACCTCTTGGGTTGCAGGAAAATGCGTGGTTAATACAACCAAGGTAGACAGGAACCCATGTGACAGCATCCGGAGGCCGGCAATGAGTTCTTCTGACACCATGAAACCTGGACTGGCCAGTCTGGCAAGAACCTGCGAGGCCATTGCCCTCGGCCGCTTCGACGACGTTGAGGATCTGTATCAGGTGATCACGGACAACTCCGTGGAAGAAGACATCCGGGCACTGGCGGAAACGTTTTCGGGCATGGTTGTGCAGGTGGAGGCACGCGAGTTCCATTCCAGTCAGCTGATCGCCGAATTGACGGAAACCAAGCGTCAGCTTGAGGCCGCCGAAGCGAAACTGCGCAAGGAAAACGCGGAACTGAAGACCCGTCTGGACAAGTTCGACGTCACCTATGATCAGGAACAGGCCAAGATGGAGATCGAACAGGTCAGCGACACGGACTACTTCCGGTCTTTGCAATCGCGCGCCAAGGATCTCAGATCCAGATACAAATCCTGAAGTCTTGACCTCACGACCAGAGTTGATCCGTGACAAAAATCATTTCTACCCATTCCTATCGCGGCGGGACAGGCAAATCCAATGTCACCGCAAACCTTGCTTCTTCGCTGGCCCTGCGCGGACACCGGGTCGCCATTGTCGACACGGACATCCAGTCACCCGGCATCCACACGCTTTTCAAGGTTGACCTCAATGGCGTCACCCAGACCCTGAACAACTATCTGTGGGGGCATTGCGCCATCACCGATACCGCCATCGACGTGACGGCCAGTGTTGTCGATGCGCAGGGCCAGTCCACGGTGCCGGACGGCGGCAAGGTCTTTCTGGTGCCTTCCTCCATCAAGACGGGGGAAATCGCCCGGATCCTGAAGGAAAAATACGACGTTGAGGACCTCAACCGGGGCTTTGTCGATCTGTGCCGGGGGCTCGAGCTGGATTATCTCCTGATCGACACACATCCGGGGGTCAACGAGGAAACGCTGCTGTCCATCGCCATTTCGGACACGCTGCTGCTGATCCTCAGGCCCGACATCCAGGACTACCAGGGCACGGCCGTCACTCTTGAACTGGCGCGCAAACTGGAAGTGCCGCAGTTGTTCCTGATCGTCAACAAGGCGCTGGAGACCTTCGACTTCACCGAGCTTGCCCAGCGGATCTTCTCCAACTACCGCACGCCCGTGGCTGCTGTCCTGCCCCTGTCGACAGACCTCATCCAGATCGGCAGCACCGGCCTGATCCGCACGCTGCAGCCCGAACACATGTTCACAAGAGCCATCGAATCCATCGTCGACTCCATCGAATAAGAACCTGGCGGGTGAGGAGCGGGCGAGTGAGTTGACCTCCTGGCCGAACCCGCCGGTATCAGTCCTGATCCTCGAAAAGCCCCGCGAGGAAGCCGTCCACGGTGTCGAGGCGCTGCTCCCTGTCGAAGTCGAGTGCTTTTCGGACTGTCTCCCAGCCCTGCGGGTCGAGGCCTTCGATCGGTTCGGCCGCAACGCCCTCGCGGGCAATTTCGTCGATCGGTCGGGACAGGAACGGATGCCGGCCCGTCAGGAGCTGGTAGGCGATGCAGCCGAGTGCGAAGATATCGTCGCGCGGATCCCGCTCGGCTCTCCGGAACTGCTCGGGGCTGGCATAGGCCGCGGTGAGGCTGTCCTGGATCGGATGGTCGGAGCTGGCGCTGGCGGCCGCTGCGAGGCCGAAATCAAGCAGCTTGATGGTCCCGTCCTCAAGCTGGAAAATGTTCCCTGGCTTCAGATCGGAATGCACCACGCCACGGCTGTGGGCATGGGCAAGTCCTGCGCAGGTGCCTTTCAGGATGCGCGCGCATTCGCCGGGCGGCAACGGCTGGCCCATGGCCTGTCCCAGTCTGCGGTCGAGGCCGGAGCCCTTCAGCAGTTCCATGACAATGAAGACATCCGCCTTGTCGCGGTCGAAATCATAGACCGTGGTGATGTTGGGATGGGCGAGCGCCTGCGATTTGCGCGCTTCGGCTTCCAGCAGCCGCAGCGCTTCGGAGTCATTGTGAAAACTCTCGTTCAGAAGCTTCACGGCCACATAGGGCTGGTCATGACCGGCCTCCAGGCGCCGCCGGTCCACGGCCGAATAGACATATCCCATGCCGCCCCGGCCGATTTCCGAATCGAGAATGAAGCGGTCGCGCAGGATCGAGCCGACCCCGGCGCGTTTGTGCTGTGCCGCCGTCAGCGAATTGAGATCGAGGCCGTCCTTTTGGCCGCCGCTGGAAACCCGCCGTGCATCGGAGCGAAAGCGGGCGCTTCGGAAGTCGGTCAGGAACTTGTCGAGCTTGCCGCTGTCGGCATCGCCCGAGGCGGCCCCGTCCGGCACCGCGTCTGTCCTGCGGCTGCGGAAGTCCGTGTATCCGGAAACAAGCGAGGACAGGATGGCATCGTCGACCTTGCTGCGGGTGTCATCGCCGGCTTCGGTGGCCGGATGATCGAGAAAGGGCAGCGGCGGCAGTTTGACGGATTGCGCGGAAGCATCCGGCCGGGGCGCGGCCGGAGCGGAAACCGGCGGGTCGCCGGGATCTCCCGGCAAGGCCGCTGTCACCGCATGCGGCAGGGTCGGTTCGTCGAACTCCTCCGCACCGGCGGCCCCGGATGCAGGCGTGGCAAGCGGTTTGGTCGCGTCGGCTGACGTCATGGGGGACGCAGGCCCGCGATGCGCCGCGGCACCGTCATCGGCCGCGGGCAGCTGCCCCAGGAGAATTTGGCCCAGATCCGGTGGCAGACGGCCTTCCTCGACAAAATCCCGGATGGTCTGGCGCGTGGCCTGCAAAGCTTCCAGGGACTGCCGCGCCCCCTCCCTCAGGTCTTTGGACAGCCTGTCATAGGACAGCCGCCCGGACACGAAACCGGTAATCAGATCATGCGCGGCGGAAGACATGTCGGTCGGCAAGCCTGCGGGCCCCCAAGTTTAATCTCAGCCGATGGCTGTCGCAGCCCCAGACCGGATCAAGGACGTTCCAAACCAACAGGCCGCGTGATGTTGTACCGGTTGAGCTTGTCAATAATGGTCCGGCGGCTGACATTCAGTATGCGCGCTGCATTGGTTTTGTTCCAGTTCGCTTCGCGCATTTTCGCCTCGATTACCATCGCTTCGTACTGGCCGACAATGGTTTTCAGGTCGCCTTCCGGGATCAGGCCCGGAACACGGTTGCCGGTCTCGTGCCGGGCGCCCGCCAGTTCCGGCGGCAGATGCGACAGTTCGATCGGATATCCCTCCTCGGCCATCAGTCTGCCGCGGTCGAGAATATTCTTCAATTCCCGGACATTGCCCGGATAACCCCAGCACATCAGCGCATCGAGCGCGTCGGAGGCAATGACGGGCACCTGATGTCCCGACTTGGCCGCGGCCGAGCGCAGGAAGTGATCGATGAGCAGGGGGATATCCGACGGGCGTTCCCGCAAAGGCGGCAGATTGATCGGAAACACATTCAGCCGGTAGAACAGATCCTGGCGGAACTCCCCGCAGGCGATCTTTTCCTCGAGATTGATGTTGGTCGCGCCGACGATACGCACATCGACCTTTTCGGTCTTGGTCGAGCCCACCCGCCGGACTTCCCCTTCCTGAAGCAGGCGCAGGACCTTGGCCTGGAGGGCAAGCGGCATGTCGCCGATCTCGTCGAGGAACAGCGTTCCGCCATTGGCCTCATGGGCAAGGCCGAACTTGGTGGTGTTGGCACCCGTGAACGCGCCTTTCACATGGCCGAAGAGTTCGCTTTCCAGAAGCGCCTCGGGCAGCGCGGCGCAGTTCTGGACCACGAAGGGCTTGCCGGCCCGGTCGCTGGACATGTGGACGAAGCTGGCCATCATCTCCTTGCCGGTCCCGGTTTCGCCGCGCACCAGAATGGGCACATTGGACCAGGCTGCCTTGCCGACCAGCTTGATGGCGTGTTCGATCGGCGGGCTTTCGCCGATCAGCCCCTTGGGCCGCTTCAGCTCGGCTTCCTTTTTCGGTGGCGTCTTGCGGATCTGTTTTGGCAACTCCGCAAGGTGGCGGTCGAACTGGCGCTTCAGGCGGATGTTGTCCTCCACAAGACGCGAATTCCACATGTAGAGCGCGGCAAGCCCGGCAAGGCTTTGCAGTTCCTTCAGCACAGGGTCCGGCAGCGCCCGGATGGCGTGGCTGGACGAGCCCGGGTTGATCACCTGCAGGATGCCGATCGTCCGGTTGGACTGGATCGTCAGGGGCAGGATCACCAGGGCCCGGGTCGACAGCCCGCCCAGTTTGTCCTCCTCGCGGATGCGGTCGAAATCGTATCCGATGACCTTGTCGATATCCTCCAGATTGAGCATCGTTCCGGTGGACACGACAAAAGCGGCCGGCTCCTTCAGGTTCGGCATCATGTCGGCGCCGTACAGGATGACCTGCTTGCCGGTCGGCATTGCCTTGATGTAGCCGCGGTGCCGGGAACAGGCCCGGTGCAGCGTCTGGCCGAACGTGTCCAGGGTAAACAGGGACGCTTCTTCGGCACCGGTCAGGTCGAGAGCTGCCTCCACCACCTGGTCCATCACCGCTTCAACCTTGACACCCGCCGTCATGGCGCCGGCCAGCTCTATCAAATCGCCCAAAATCATCGCGTCCGCCGTCGTTTTTCGTGGACGTTACCCGAAAACCGGCCGGGTCCTGCGCCTGCCGTCTTCCGTTCGCGTTTCGTGCAGTTCAGGAGAGGACGTAGCAGAATGCGCCGCCTTCTCCCACACCGATGTCCACCTTGGAGAAATCGGCGTCTTCCGCACCCATCTTGGTCAGGAGCTCTGTAGACAGCTCCGGCAAGACCGTGCGGTTGATGATGTGATCGATGTTGCGCGCGCCGGTTTCGACTTCGGTACAGCGTGCGGCGATCGACCGGACCACCTCTTCGGAGTAGCCGAGTTCCAGCTTCTGGTTCTCGCGCAGGCGTTTGCCGATCTTGTTCAGCTTCAGCCGCACGATCTTCTCAAGCGGAGCGCCGATCAACGGATAGAACGGTACGATCTGCATGCGCGCCAGAAGGGCGGGCTTGAAATGCGCGCTCAGTGTCGGCCGGCAGCCGGCGATCAGTTCGTCGACCCCGGGTTGTTCCCGCAGGCTGCCCATCTCGGTAAGGACATCCGTTGCCAGGTTGCTGGTCAGGATGACGATGGTGTTCTTGAAGTCGATCTGACGGCCTTCACCATCCGACAGCACCCCTTTGTCGAACACCTGGTAGAACAGGTTCATGACCTCCAGGTCGGCTTTCTCGACCTCGTCCAGCAAAACCACCGAATAGGGCCGCTGGCGCACGGCTTCGGTCAGGACACCGCCTTCGCCATAACCCACATATCCCGGGGGCGAGCCCACAAGCTTGGAAACGGTGTGCTTTTCCTGGAACTCGGACATGTTGATCGAGATCAGGAACCGCTCGCCGCCGAACAACTGGTCGGCGATTGCGGTTGCAAGTTCCGTCTTGCCGACCCCGGACGGGCCGACAAACAGGAACACGCCCATGGGGGCGTCCGGGTTCTGGACCCCGGCCTTGGCAGTTCTGAGCGCCTGGTCGACCGCATCGATGGCGTGGTCCTGGCCGATAACCCGGCTCTTCAGCTGGGTGCCGAGCGACAGGATCGAATCCGCATCGTCCTGGACCATCCGTCCGAGCGGCACACCGGTCCAGTCGGCAATGACCTGCCCGACCGCTTCCTCGGTCACTTCGAATGAGATCAGCGGGTCGCCGGCCTGCACCGTTTTCAGGTCGGCCGCGATCCGGGAATAGTCTTCTGGAGAGATGTCGCCGCCTTCCGGGGCCTGCCCGGCGGGATCCGCTGCTTCATCAGAGCCGTCCGGATCCGCTGCCGCGCCGTCGGCTGCAGGAGCTTCCGTGTCCGGTGCCGGGTCGTCCTCAAGGCTGAGGCCAAGGTCGTGGCGAATCTTGAGGAGCTGATCAACCAGCGCCTTTTCCCGGCTCCAGCGGTCCGTCAGGTCCGCGATGGCGGTTTCCTCGTCGGATATTTCTTTCTCGATATCCGTGACTTCCAGATCCTGGGAGGAGAAATCGGCCTGATGATCCCGTTTCAGGGAATCGAGCTCGCGCCGCAATTCGCCGAGGCGCTTTTCCTTCAGCTCGATCACGAACGGCTTGGACGACAGGGACAGCTTCACGCGGGCGCAGGCGGTGTCGAGCACATCGACGGCCTTGTCAGGGAGCTGGCGGCCGGAAATGTAGCGGGCCGCCAGTTTGGCGGCCGCGACGACCGCGCCGTCACGGATATAAACTCCGTGGTTCTTCTCGTAGGCGCCGCGCAGGCCGCGCATGATCGTGATGGCCTGGTCCGGGCTCGGTTCGTCCAGCTTGATCAACTGGAAGCGGCGTTCGAGAGCCGGGTCCTTTTCGATGTATTTCTTGTATTCGCTCCAGGTGGTGGCCGCGATGGTGCGCAATTCACCCCGCGCGAGCGCCGGCTTCAGCAGGTTCGCGGCATCCGCGCCGCCCGCGGATCCACCCGCGCCGATCAGCATATGCGCCTCGTCGATGAACAGGATCACCGGTTTGGCGGACGCCTTGACCTCGTCGATGATGCCCTTCAGCCGGTTCTCGAACTCACCCTTGACGCCGGCACCTGCCTGCAGCATGCCGAGGTCCAGTCCGATCAGCTCGACATTCTTGAGCATGTCGGGAACATCGTTTTCAGCAATCTTGCAGGCCAGGCCCTCGACCACCGCGGTCTTGCCGACGCCCGGATCGCCGACGCAGATCGGATTGTTCTTCCGCCGCCGTCCGAGCACATCGATCATCTGCTGGATCTCGCGGTCCCGGCAGAACACCTGGTCGATCTTGCCGTCCCGGGCAAGCTGGGTGAAATTGGTGCAGAACCGGGCAAGGGCGCTGTCCGGATCCATTCCGGGAGCGACCGACCGGCCTTCCGCCGGCACATCGCCACCGGCCGGACGGGCGCTGAGGCCCGCGGTCGTTTCTTCCGACTGGCTGACGATGTCCTTGAAGTTCTTCTTCAGCTCGACAAAGGACATCGCCTCCAGATGGCTGAGCCAGCGGTCGTCACCGAATCGGTTCGGCTTGGCGAAAACGGTCGCCAGCAGGCTGCCCGAGCGAACCTGGTCCAGGTCCAGTTCCACGGAACTGACCAGCCAGGCATCCGAAATCCATTCGATCAGAAGCGGGGAGAAAGCCGGGCGGCCCTGATTGCCGCGCTTGAGGCTCTCAAGGGTCGAATCCAGGGCCTTTTTCAGGGGCGCCGGGTCAATCTCGAAATGACGGCAGGCGCTTTGCAGGTCGTGCTGGCTGTCTTCGGCAAAGACATGAAGCAGATGCTCGATCGTGACTTCGAAATGTCCGCGCGTGACGGCAAGTCCGGCGGCGCCTTCGAGCGATCGGCGGGAATAGGTGTTCAAACGGCCGATCAAACGGCGAAGATCGAGATCAATCAAGTGCCACCCCTATGACTGATTTTTGCCTGTCATCACGTGCCGAATATGAATTCATGACAGGAATACTATGCGGATTAAATCGATTCTGGCCCCTAAAAAATTGAAAGGGGGTAAAAAAGCCGCCCCGGGAAACCGGGACGGCCCTTGAGGCCTGGACCTTGGATTACAGGGCCCCGGATACAGGAGCCCCGGATACAGGAGCCCTGAACATAGGAGCCCTGGATATCCTGGCCGGACGGATCAGGTGACCGGAGCGCGGTAGTCGTCGGAAGCGCTGGTGCCGGCCTTTTCGTGGGTCCATTCCACCTTGCGGTAGGTGAAGGACCACTTGTCGGTGTCGCCGCGCGAGGCGTTCTTGTCGTCGGTGACGTTCCGGCAGGATCGTCTTGCCTTCCACCAGAACCGCGTCGGTGAACTTGATCGTGTAGTAGTGCTCCTGAACACCGGCCGTGGAGGTGCGCCAGAAGTGCACTTCGATCTCCAGAGCCTCACCGGTGGCCAATGCCTGCCACAACAGCGGGGTGGCCTTGTCGACCGGTTTCATGAAGGTGGTCGGCATGTGGCGGCGGGTGGCGATGATGGACCCGGACTGCGGGTCCCGCGGAACAACGGCGTTCTGCTCGAAGTGGTACACGAGGGACTGGCCCTCATGGCCTTCCTGCCACAGGTTGCCGATGCTGTCGGCGGTGGTCGCGTCGGCTGTCATGTCGCCCTGGGTTGCGCCCTTGACGGTGACGTATGCGATGTTGGACATGATATCCTCACTTGTAAGCTTCGAGAATTCCGACCTGCCGGTGCGTTCTGCCGCCGACTGCCCTGTCATTGGCAAGGGGTATGCCAGTTTGGCGAGTATTTTCATAAATCAATGGAAACAGAACTTTAGATGGTAAATGCCGCTGATTGTCAATTGTGACACTGTGCGAGAATCTTCACACTTTCTCCGGGAGTGCGCGAAATAATCCACGCGGAAGATGTGATCTGCGTCACAAATGCCGTGAAGAGCCGTCCGCAATCGTGCCGGTTCGACGCGAATTCGGCTGTTTTTCACTGCAAAACGACCTATTCCGTGACAGAAAAGAGCCTGCTGTGCAGAAACTGTGGAATTGACCGCACTGATGACCTCGCCCACCTATGCGGTATCAGGAGGACCGGAAGCCTGTTTTGCCGAAGCGTCACACTTCTCCGGCAAGATTGGCTAAACTGCCACCAGCAGGCCCGGTCAGGCCAGCCCAGGAGGAATTCTCGATGAGTGCTGATACATCTCAAGGTCATATGACGATCGAATTGCCGGGTGATCCCGGCGAGGAGATCTATGTCGAAAGCCTGGCGGGCAGGGAAGCCCTGGGACAGACCTACAGTTTCGAAGTCTCGCTTCTGTCGAAGAAGACGATCGACCTGGACGCCCTAATGGGAAAGACCGCGCGTCTTACCCTGGAGCGGGCAGGTGAATCCCTGGTCATCGCTGGCGTGGTGGGCGCAGCTCGCACCGGCGATCCGACGCCGAACCGGGAATTCAATTATTACGTGGTGCTCGAGCCGGAACTGGCGATGCTGCGGCACAGCGCCCAGAACCAGGTCTATGGCACCGACAAGGATGTCACGGTTGTCGACATCATCCAGGGGGAGTTGTCGGACGCCAACAAGTCCGGATCGAACACGTCGGCAAGCCGGGTGGCGCGGCAGATCCAGTCCGAGCTGCTCGTGACCGCATCGGACTATCCGAAGCTCGATTTTGTCTTCCAGTACTGCGAGACCGATCTGAACTTCCTGAGCCGTATGTGCGAGCGGTTCGGCATCTATTTCGCCTTCGATCATTCCGGCGACCGCGAGAAGGTCATTTTCGGCGACCGAAAGGAACACTTCACCAAACTGAGCGGCAACCGGATCACCGACGAGCTGCCCTATCGCAGCAAGAACCAGGTCATGGGCACCGACAATTTCGGGGTCTGGTCCTTCAATGCCGACTACAGCACCCGAAGCGGCACGATCGCGCTGCGCGAATACAACGAGGAAACACCCAAGGTGTCGCTGTCGGTCTCCGAAGACGCGTCCTTTGCCGGACAAGGGGTGACAACACTCTACGGCGAAAACTATCCTGCCGTGTCCGATGGCCAGTTCATTGCCAAGCGCAGGGTCGAGCAGGTCGAGGGCCAGCGTCTCCAGTTCGTCGGCGAGAGCAACGTTCCCAACGTGCGGCCCGGGCTGTTTTTCAAGCTCAAGGATCATCCGATCACGGATCTCGACGGCCTTTACATCGTCATTTCCGTTGAACATGCCTGCACCGTCTCGACGCCCATCGGCTTCAGCTCCTCCGGCAAGGAGCCGGCCCCCTATACCAACCGGTTCGTCTGCGTGCCGTTCGACAAGGGCTACCGCCCGCCCGTCGTGGCACCGAAGCCGGTCATCGCCGGCTACATGATCGCGTCCATTGACGGGGAATCGGATGGCAGCCGGGCGGAGCTGGACGATTTCGGCCGCTACAGGGTCAGGATCCTGGACGAGGAAAGCGGACTGCTCAACGGCAAGGCCAGTCATCATTTGCGCAAGATGGAGCCCTATGGCGGCGGTGACGGCTACGGCTCACATTCCACGCTGCTCAAGGGCACCGAGGTCTTGCTCGGTTTCCTTCAGGGGGATCCCGATCGTCCGGTTGTTCTGGGGGCGGTCTCCAACGGCGAGCAGATGAATCCGGTGACGTTGACCAACCAGAATGTCGCTCATCGCACGAAAAGCGCGTCGGGGATCGTGTTCCAGATCAGCGACGGATCACCCTGACGCCTGAAGCACGCGCGGGTCGCGGCTCCGGCGGCAGGTCTTCCGGAGCCGTTCGCCCGGCACAGTAACCGTTGACAGGACCACCGGGTCCTGGGATTGATGAGGACTTGAATGGCACCCTGGAAACCGGCTCAACGGGAACCTGACGCGCTGCGGAGCTGCGTTTACGACTATCTCAGAACGCGCTCGCCGCAGGTCTACAAGGAAGGCAACAACGCCCCCACACGGTTGGGCCGGACCCAGGAAACCATGTGCACCGGTGCCCCCCTGACGATCGATCTGGTGGTGACGCCGGTCGGTCTCGCATCGGTCAATGCGCGCAGTGCCCTGGTGTTTTCCGTCACCGGCCACGCGGCAGACACACGCATGGGCTACGAGGTGACCGGCCAGGTCGTGATCGACAGGGCCACGCTGGCGTTCCTGGCGATCGATGCAGACCTTACCGTGATCAACAGGGGAGGGACGGCATGAGCGGACAGGACGACGTCGCGGGGGGCATAGCAAGTTTCTCGATAGGTCTCGGAAATGCGGGCACACAGGCCAGGCCGGTGTCGCCGGCACCGCCGTTCCGGGTGCTGATGGCCGGCGACTTCGGCCTGCCCGCGCAGGCCGGGGCCCTGAATGTGACGGGGCTGGATGTCGCCGAAATCCTGGAAGCGAATGCCCCCGCCTTCAGTGTGAGCGCCGGGAACCTGCTTGGGTCTCATCCGTCCGACCTGGAGGAGCGGCTTGCATTCGCCGGTCTGAAGGACCTTCGGCCGGCAAGGATCGCGAGCCGGTTTCAGTTCGCCCGAGATCTGGATACTGCGGCCGGCGATCCGGACAGTCTCGCGTCCCAAGGCCAGCGCTACGACAAGGTGCTGGAGATGCTCCGCGCCACAAGATCTCCCGAGCAGGCGCCGCCGGTCGCACCTTCGGCCGCACCTTCCGACAGGGATGCGGCGTCGGCAGACAGTGCCGGCGCTGACAAGGATGGTCTTGACGCCCTGTTCTCCATGATCGAAACGCCCGGCAAGACGAGCCGGCCGTCCGACAGCGGCAGCCTGGCCAAGGCGGCTGTCGAGGCCTTCGTCCAGCAGACGATGCGCGAGGAACGGCAGGGAGAAGCGAAACCGACGCCGGCCGTCGCATCGCCCGTGACGGCATTGCAGGAGGCGCAGGCGCGCCGGTTCTTCGATCAGGGCAAGCTGCGCACGGTCCTGCAGAACTGGCACGGTCTCAAACTTCTGTTGAGCGAAATCCGGCTGGGCCTGCCGCTTGAAATGCACCTGCTGCAGCTTGATCATGACCTGACCGGCCCGGATCTGGCCGATGTTCTGGGAGGTTCCGACGGCGCGCTGCAGGCCGATCTTTACGACGTGGTGCTGTTCGCGAACCTCACCGGTCTCGCGGCGGCGGATGCGGATCTGGTCAAGACCCTTGCCCGGGAATGCGAGGACGCCGACACGGTCGGCCTGCTCGGTCTGGAAGCGGGGTTTTCCGGCGTGCCCGGCGCGGAACTCGCCTCCCTTGAAGCTGCGCATCAGCTCCTGGATCAGCCCGGTTACGAAGGGTTCAAGGGACTGCGGGACAGCGATGCCGCCTCCCATCTGGCGCTGTTCTGGAACGAGGCGCGTCTCGTCTCCGGGGGACCTGGACATCCGGCCGTGTTCGCGCCTGGTGCCTGGATCGCGCTCGCCCAGATCCTTGGCCAGTTGGGTTCGGAAGTGTTTCCGCGCCTTCCGGTTGGCGTGCCTGTCGACTTTGACGCCCTGGAAGTGGCCGAGGGCGAAGCTAAGGGACGCGCGGTGGCAACGGCGGCGCGGTATGTCGCGGGGCCGGGCACGGCCCCGTCGCTCGCCCAATGCGGGATCAACGTGCTGGAAGGTGTCGCCAATCGCACTGATCTCCTGTTCCGGAGGGGCGTCACCGTCAAGCCGGGCAAGGAAGGCCGCGGATCGCTGGATCAGGCGCTGCTGGTGTCCCGTCTGTTTTCGCTGTTTCAGGAAGCCCTTGGCGGCGCGGTGACCGGCGGACAGACTGCCCAGGACCGGGAAACGGCGGTCAGACGGAACCTGGACGATCTGAGCACGGCGCTGGCCGGTCAAGTCGTCTTCGAGGTCGCAAGGCAGACCGTTGAGGATCAGGACCTGATCGGCGTCTCGGCAACCGTCCGGGAGGGCTGGGCGACGGGACAGCAGCATTCGTTCTATTTGCCGGCTTCCGACGGCTCATACCACGGCTGATACCAATGGGCGTTGATCATGCCTCATCCGACCAAGTTTGGCGGCCCGGCGGCCAGACGCGTGTCGCAGGATTATCCGACAAGACGCGCCAAGCGATACGCCTCGCCGTCAGACGGAAATGGCCTCAGACGGGTCAGGATCAACCCTCTTTGGTTTGTGGACCGGCGGAAGTTTCCCGCTCCGGCGCCTGCTCTTCAGGCGTGCTGTCTGCTGTTTCCGGATTCTCTGTTTTCGGGTTTTCTGTTTCCTGGTTCTCTGGCTTCCGGTCTTCCAGCGCCGGATCTACCGGTTCGCCGGGTTCCGGCCTGCCGCCTTCCGGCGCGTTCAGAAACTCGCTGACCATGTGCCTCGCCAGTGTCAGCGGGGTCGGACGGCAGAATCCTTCTGCGAACCGCTGGACGGATGCGGTTCTGCCGTTGTCGTTCAGGCATAGCCCCGCCTTGAGGGCACGCCAGCGCATCCAGGAAAGCTGTTCGGGCCTGACAGGCGCAAGGCCCTCCCTCCGGGCGTCGAGCGCATTCGTCTTGCCGAAGGGCCGCGTTCCGCCGAAGGCGAGATAGGCGATCACCGCGAGCGAAAACACGTCGTCCGCTTCACAGGGCTCGGCCCCGGCCAGGCGTTGCGGCGAGGCGTAGGCCGGTGTCACCGCACCGAAGCGCGCAAGAATGACGATGGTGTCTTCCTCGCGGGTCTTGACCGGTCTGGCGATCGGATAGGCGATGTTGAAGTCGATCAGCTTGGTGCTGCCATTGTTGAGAATGAACACGTTTCCCGGTTTGAGGTCCGCGTGGATGACGCCGTTGGCATGGGCATGGCTGAGCGCGGTGGTCAGGTCGGCGAGCAGGCGGGAAAGCCGTGCGGGTTGAAGGCACCGGTCCGGAGATGCCCTGAGAAGCTGCGACAGCGTCTGGCCCTCAAGAAGCTCCATCACCATGAAGTGGATGTCACCTTCCCGGTCCATGTCGTAGACACGCACGATGTTGGGGTGAACAAGGTCCCTCAGGCGGCGGGCTTCCCGGTGCATGAGCGCAACGACATCCGGATCGACATTCTGATCCGCGCGCATGATCTTGATGGCCACATTCGGATCGGCAAGCCCGGCTTTCGCGGCCACCAGGTCGCGCGCCTTGTAGACGGTCGAAAGGCCTCCCTTGCCGATTTCCTTGAGCAGCAGAAACCGGTCCTTGAGGACGGTCCCGGCCCTGACCTCGCCGGCGGCCGGTGCGTGCGTCTCGGGGCGGTCGCCCCGCGCTTCACCCGGTTCTTCCATAGGTGTCCGCCCAGACTGTGATGACCGTGATATCGTCGGAGGAACCGCCGGCAACGGACCGCGCCACCAGTCGGTCGGCAAGCCCGAATGTGCCTTCGGCGGCCATGTTGACGAGCATGGTTTCATCCATGCCCTTCAACAGGCCGTCGGTGCATAGAATGAAGACGTCACCGGGCATCAGTTCCAGAGTCCTGCGACCGAAGGTGATGTTCTCGCCGATGCCGATGGCGGAGGTCAGCCGGCCGGCCGCGTCCGCGTGATCCTCGGAAATCAGGAACAGGTGTTGCTGGCGCAGCAGATAGAGGCGGGAGTCGCCGGCCCAGATGCAACTGGCATGTGTTCCGTCCACGATCAGGCTCAGGCTGGTGGCGCCGGAGACATCCTGTTCCGGAGCCGAAAGATAATCCGCGTACAACGCCTTGTTGACATGGGAAATCGCCGATTCCAGTGCAATCAGCCGGTTGTCGAGATCTGTTGCGGGAAGGCTGACCAACTGGGACACGGCCAGCACCGTCGCCTGGCTGGCGAGATCGCCATCTCGGTGGCCGCCCATGCCGTCGGCCACGGTGAACAGGCCGGTCGCGGGGTCGGAAAAATGGCTGTCCTGATTGACGGGATGGTTGGGCCCCTGTCGTGTGGCCGCCTCGGTCCGCAACAGCGGACCCGAGACGGATGTGGTGATCGTGTCCAAGCGTATTCTCCCTGACAGGGCTTAAACCAACCGCAATTGATAGAAACCCATTTGACCGCGTTTGGAGACTGTTCCGCAAGGAGCACGTCGCAGTGCGATGTGGATCATCGGCCAAGACGTGCGACGCGGCAGAACAGTCTCCAAACGTGGCCTCCGGTGGCTTGTTCCGGCCCGCCGGGCAGCGTTGCGCAGCTTGAACGGCCAACCAGGCCGCCCTGCGCAGCGCTCCTGGTCGGCGAACCGGGACAATGCCATGAAACGGTTTCCTATCAAATGCGGCTGGTTTTACTCCAACCGGTGCCGATTACGGCCCGATTGAGCGGCGTATCGAATGCATGCGTGCAAGGGGCGCTCGGCCCGATGCCGGACCCGGTGTGATATACGGCGCGGTGAAACAGCAATCCGCTTCGGGCCGGTTTTACATCGCGTCAGTTCCCCCTGGCCCATGGCCGAATTGGACTGCCCGGATCGACCTGGCCGCGCGTCCAGCCGAAGCGGGCCCACTCCCCGGAAAAGAACCCACCGGTTTCCCGCCCTCTTGGCAGGCCTTTCCAGATACACAGTTCCGGCGGCCGCGTGGCGCTGCCGTCCTGCCACCAGTAGGACAGGGGCAGGCCCGGCGTTGGCGGCCGCTCCAAGGAAAACACGAGCGCATCTTCGGCGATGATAGCGTCTGTGTCGGTGCGTGCAAAACGGATCCTGAGCGCTTGCTCCGCCGCGTCGAGAGGCACGGGGGGCCGCGATGGGGCAACGGGTGGAGGACCGCTCGACAGCAGGGCGGCCTGCTGCGCCAGGATCCCGGCGAAGGCCTTGCGCGATAGGGTCCCCTCGACAAAGTCCATTGTCCGGACCTCCAGGGCATCGAGGACCGCGTCCACGGCGCTCTCGAAGGCAAGGTGATCAACGGCTCCGGTCACAGGGATCAGGACGGTCAGGGGAAACGACCTGCCAAGGGCGTCGGCGGAGGCCAGCAGCAGGCCGCACCAGGAAGATGGTCCCAGCAGACCCGGTTCGATGGCAAATCGCCAGGCGGGAGCTTCGAAATATAGCCGCTGCCAGCTGTGCGGCAATTCGTTCTGTACGCTGTGCAGCCAGTCGGACATCACGCCGGCCCAGGCATCGGTCAGGCCCGCGCTCAGGCCATCGAAGACAAAATCCCGCTCGAGAGGCCGTTTTCCGAAGTACCCGCTGTTTTTCATGTCCGGCTCCCTGGGTCTGCAACCTAAAGCGAAGGCGGGCAGCGGAAGGCCGAATAAAGACCCAGGTTGAAGGGATTGGTGATGCTTCCGGCGTTGAGGGCGAAGCTGGCGCTCACCTTGTCCTTGGAGATCGAGAATACGAACTGGTCGCGGCCTCGCACGGAGGACAGGCCGGAAGCGGTCATCAGCCGGAAGATCGCCCAGGTGCCGGTTTTCTTCAAGACGTTGGTGGAATTGTCCAGCAGGGTCACGGACAGCTCGGCGCTACTGCCGTCGGCCTGGCTCGGCCAGGAAAAGTCCGTCGCGCGCACCGGTCCGTGGCGGTAGGTGATGATGGAATCATCGATTTTCAGGGTCGATTTGAGCGCACCGGGATCGAGCAGGCTCGGCCGGACGGTGAACTTGGCTTCCGGGCTGGATGCGTTCTTGGGAAAGAACGCGTCCCGGATGGTCTGTGCCGTGGCAAGCTGGGCCAGAGCATCCGGCGCCAGACCGAGATTGGACCCCTGGTTTTCGATTTCGATCAGCTGCCGCCCGCGTATGTTGACGAACGGCGAGACAAAATCGGTGAAAAAGCTGTCGACGACCCCGGCCGGGCCGAGAAGGTCGGTGAAGTCCTGCAGGGAAATGTCGTCGTCCGCTTCCTGGAAGAACGGGTAGCGGCCGGACATGATGCTGGTGCAGACCGGCAGGATTTCGTTCTGCCAGGTCCGGTTGATGTGGAGATAGGCCGACTTGTTGAGCAGGCCTCTTGTGCGGTTCACGATCGACATGACCAGGGCCCGCACCGGTTCCGGTTTGGTGGCAGCTTCAGCCCGCAGCGCGGTGAAGGAATCCGTTTGCGGGTTCTGGGCCCGCCCCTTGACATAGTCGAAGGCGGCCTTGTTCGGGTCGGGGGCCGACACGATGCCCGATATGTTGCCATAGAGATCGCCGAACAGCTGGAGCACCTTGTCGATGGAGTTCTGGCTGTTGGGATCGACGAGATTGTTGAGCGGCCGGAAGGCATCCTCGATGGCAACGCCGGGCCAGGGGCTGTCTCCGAAGGCGGCTTCCACCGCGGCCTTTGCGGAGGCCTCCTGTGCCGAAGCTACCAGTCCGCCCGCCGGATTTGCCGGCGCATTGGCGGCCTGGTCCGCCGCGCCGGCCGCCGCCGTGGCCGGATCTTCCTTGTCGCCCGGCAGCGGAAGCTGGGTATTGTCCCGCAGGATGTTGAGGATATTGGTAAGTGGCGAATCCGGTGCCGAAAGCTGTTCCAGAACCGTCTGCGCACGGCCGAGCGAGCCGATTTCCACCACGCGGATATAGGCGGTGCCTTCCCGCCAGGCCTTTATGTAGTCTTCCGTGTAAAGCTTGACGACCTGGTTGGCGACCTGGTTGTAGGTGGTCCGGTTCACGGTGTTGCCGAGCACCCAGTCGCTGCCCATGGAATTGCGGATGTATTCCGGCAGGCGCTCCAGGAAGAAATTGTAGAAGCCGTTCTTGGTGTAGAGGCCGGGGATAATCGACCGTCCGCCGGCCGTGGCGGTGTCGACATAAAGCGACGTGGAACCGAGCGTGCTCACGACATTGATCGGCGGCAGCCGGTAGCGCTGCGCGGCGTCCCGGACCATGCGGTTGTAGATGTCGCTGGCCTGCGGTGCTTTCTGTATCCGGTTGCGGGCCTGCTGCAGGATCGGCAGCTCGGAAGGCGAGGCCACGCCCTGAATCGGCAGCAGCTTCATCAGGTTGTCCATGTGGACCTGCATTTGCGCCCGGTCTTCCGGATTGAGCAGGAAGGTCGACTCGTTCTGGGCGCGCAGGGCGTTGCGCACCTTGGTGGCGTCGTAATTCTGGCCGGTCGTCAGCATCAGGTAGGTTTCGAGCTGGTCTCTCAGCAGGGCGCTGTTGCCGTTCGAGGCCGTCGAGATCAACTGGATCTGCGCTTCCAGCCGCGAATTGATCGATGGCAGCAGATAATCCGTCAGCAGGGTGTCGTAAGTGCGCTCGGCCGCCGGATAAAGCACGGACTGGGCCTCGACGCTGATCGGGGTCGCACTCACCCAGCTTGCCTTTTCGCTGATCTCGTCACGCATCTTCTGGGCCGCATTGAGCGTTGGAAGCAGGTTGATCAGAGACCGGTTCCGGTCCGCCTCGGTCTTCAGAAGGCGAACCTGGTCGGCGTTTTTCGTCGTTACCTCGGCAACATCAAGCCCCTGGCCGAGGCCGGCCACCCAGTACAGGGACAGGCACACCACAAAAGCTGCGAAGGCGGCGACGGCTCCGCCGTAGAGCGCGGCCAGCCGGCGTTCGAGGCGCCTGTTCTTGCCGACGAGATTCTGTTCGGGGAAGACAATGTCGGTCAGGAGTTTCTTGATGAAAAAGGCTTTTGACTGGCCACTCAACGCGGGCTGCTGGCTGGCGGACAGCGAGAAGCTGCGTCCCATGGCGCCGAGCAGGCGGTCGAACGGCGTGCCTTCCTGCGTGCCGGAAGTGAAATAGACCCCGCGCAGCAGGGGCTGGGCTTCGTAGCGGGTCGGCCGGAAGACATCGGTGACAAAGTCCCGCAACACATTGCCCAGGCTGCCGAATTCATGCGGAAATCCGAAGATGCGGCAGCGCCGGCCGTTGTTGCGCTCCTCGGCCAGTTTCTCCGGCAGGTGCCGTTCCAGGCGGGCGACCAGATCGACAAAGCCGGTTTCGAAGCCGGGTCCGACCGTGATCTGCTGTTCGTCATACGGGAAGGTCACGCCCCAGACCTGCTGACGATCGGCTTCCCGCAAGGTGTCGAAATATTCGTCGAAACCGGCAATCAGATCGCATTTCGTGAACAGCAGATAGACCGGGAGGCGCAGGCCGAAAGCCCGGTGCAATTCGCGCAGGCGCTGCCGCAGGATCTCCGCCTGCTGCTTGCGCTCGGCCTCGCCGGCAAGCGCGACTTCCTCGATGCTGACGGCCAGAAGAACGCCGTTGATCGGCCGGCGCTGACGGTGTTTGACCAGCAGTTCGAGAAAGCCGTTCCAGGCGGCGGAATCGATGCCCTTGTTGACATCCTGGGTGGTGTAGCGCCCGGCGGTGTCGATCAGAACGGAATCGTTCGAGATCCACCAGTCGCAGTTTCGGGTGCCGCCGATGCCCTGGATGGCCTCGTGTCCACCTTCGGCCAGCGGAAAATCGAGCCCCGAATTGCGCAGGATCGTGGTCTTGCCCGTGCCCGGAGGGCCGATGATGACGTACCAGGGCAGTTCGAACAGGTAGTTCTTCGGTCCGGAGCCTTCGACCGGATTGTCCCGCAATGTCGTCAGGGCGCTTTCGAACCGTTCCCGGATCAGCTCGACCTCGTCCGCCGACATGTCGTTGCCCATGGAGACGAGTTCGTCGTTCGCCAGCATGGAATTGATGAGCCTCGCATTGGCCCTGCGGGTCAGGAGGTGGCGCACGAAGGTGAGCAGGAAAAAGCCCAGCAGCAGCGCGACCGCCACGATGACCCGTGGCGCTGTCTCCGCGAACGGGGTTACGCCGGCAACCGTGATGATGCCGCCCCAGATCAGCACGAGCGCCGAAATGACGATCAGGATCAGCAGCACGAGCAGGCTTGCGGGTCGCAACAGGGAGGCGAGATAAGTTCGAAGCATCTCTTTCCCCTACGGCCTGTTCAGTGATTCAATGGCGCCGAGCGTGGGCACCAGTTCACCGTCCAGAACGAAATCGCTGTAGCCGCGCACGACGATCAGCAGCAGAAACCCGATCGCCAGGAGGATCCAGAACGGCGGCAGGGTGCTGACATTCTTGCCCTTCTGCGCGCCCTTGGCGTTTTTGGACAGCGGTTCGTCCGGCTGCAGGTTGCTGTTGCGCCTGATAAGGCGCGACAGTTCGTTTCTGAGATCTTCCAGCTGGTTCCGGCCGCCTTCCAGCACCCGGTAGCGGCCTTCGAAGCCGAGCATCAGGCAGGTGTGCACGAGCACGAGCAGCGGCAGTTTCGCCTTGGCGTCACCGCGGATGCGGTCGAGAATGCTGAACACCTTCTCACCGCCCCAGGTTTCGTTGTGATACTGGTTGAGCAGGCTGTTGGAGCTCCATTCGCTGCGGCTCCCCCACGGGGTCATCAGCACGGTTTCGTCCAGCGTTGCGCACAGGATGTAGCGCGCCGCAATGATGTCTCCCGCCTGAACGCCGGTGCGCTGGGCAAGCTGTTCGAACCGGTCGATCTCGTCGACGACTTCCTGGCGCAGGGCATGCACGTCCGCCTGCTCGATCGAGTTGCGGATCTGGGAAATGATCAGGAGAATCGGTGTCGCCGCCCGCACGATGACCCGTTCCGGGTCCGTTTCCAGCTGACGGACGATCGAGGAGGCCGACTGCAGCCCGCCCGGGCCGCCGCCCTCGGTCCTGACGCCGGGTGCCGGAGCGGAGGCGTGCGCCGGGCCTCCGGGCGACGAAACGAACGCGACCGTCGGTTCATCGTCCTCGTGACCGGCCGCGCTCTGGGACTCGGCCATCGAAGTCCGGGCTCTGGGGCTCAGTCTTTGAGCCACGGTCGGCTGATCGAGGTCATCATCCGTCATGATTCGGATTATTATCCCTTCTGAACGGCCCAGAGTTCAAGACCAAGACCTGGATAATCTCCGCTCAGATGCAACGCAAAAGCGGCGGTACTCTGCATTTGAGGCCAGAGTTCATTTTCGATGTCGAGCTCGAAATAGACGGCGTTTTGAACGTAGGGGATCTGCCGGGGCGCGACCGAGAGCGGCTTGATGGCGACGCCGGGAAGCTGCAGGTTGACAAGCTCGCGGATTTTTTCGACTGGACCGATCTTGATCTGGATCGGCATCTGCGTGCGCAGAACTTCCAGACTGACATTGGCATGGGCGATCAGGATGAAGGACCGGCCCTCCGAAAAGACCATCTTGTTGGTCGTTTCGCCAAGCCAGACGCCGTAGTCGCGCTTGGAAAGAGGAATGTTGACGGCGTTCTGCTGGACCACGAAACTCAGCAGGCTCTCCAGAATGCTCACCAGTCTCTGAAAGGTCAGGCGCAGGTCGAGATGATCGTAGGCGGGCAGTTCCGGCGGCCGCCGGTTGTCCGCTCCGAAGGCCGAGAAGGACCCGATCAGACCGATGAATTCCCGGTAGACGTGTTCCGGTGCGTGCCGCCCGGATACGGCGATGTGTCCGAACTGGACTTCGTAATGATTGGTGACGCTGAGCGCCATCAGATCGACGATACCGGAACGGGTGCTCTCGCCCTGGCCGGAGGTGTTGGAGGCGAGCATTTCACCGCGTTTGCGCAAAAGGCTGCGGACCTGATCGATCTGGGAGATCAGACGTGCGCTCGCCCCCGCCGACAGGACCGGCGGAATGAAACTTTCCGACAGCGTGACTTCACCCTGCGTGGAGACCGTGTCGATTTCCGCGATGGCAAGATGGGCCGTTTCGTCCAGGCTCTCGCCTTCCAGCACCAGCCGCGCCGTCAGTGCACCGACCGCGATGCTGGCCTCCGGCTTGTCGGCTTCGTTGGAATTGCGCACATTGGTCGCGCGCTTGAGGTAGCGGCGCATTTCCTGGTAGCTTTCGCCAAGCTCAAGCTGACCGGAAGATCTGAGCGGCAGCGCGAGATAGACCTTCTTGCCCTGATCGTCGACCGTGATTTGCCGGGCACTTGCGATCATGCCGTTCTTGGCGGTCGAGAACACACTGCCGTCCGGCAGGACGGCATCGGCGGCGGTCACCTGGAACTGTCCGACGGCCAGTGCGTCGGTATCGATTTCCACGCTGCGAAGTCCCCAGGAATACGGGCTCAGGTCGAGCACGCGCTGCTCAAGCGTGGTCTCGAACCAGCGGTCGTGCTGCTGCAGATGCTGCGGCCTGAGAAACATTCCCTCAAGCCAGAGTGGTTTCAGGCTTTCATTCAAGGCCCATCTCCGCCGGTTTCGCAAAAGACATCATTCAGGATCCACCGCAAACCACCAATTGCTTCGCAATAGGTAGCACAAATATCAATCATGCAGGCTGTTGTGAACGTAATGTTTTTAGAAAACGCCAAGCCGCCGATTTCTCAGTTTTTGTATTCGCACGGCAAGGCTTGTCAGATAGATGACAAACTCGTTTTTCTTTTCTTTCTGCAGTTCGATCGTATCGCGCCACTGGGCGGACTCAATGTCCCGGAAACTGGCAATCACGCCGATGTGGGTGGCTTCCGAAGAGACGTCCCTGTTGTAGTCCTGGCTTTTGCCGGGCGTCATTTCATATTCCTGGACACCGATCAGGTCGCCGCCGAGAACCTTCTTGTCGTTGTCGGCCAGATCGAAGAATTCCGCGTTCTGAAATGCGGTCACTTCCTTGAGCTGGTAGACGCGCACGACCACCGGCGACGGCTCCCCGTTTTCATTCGGATTGGTGAATTCGTCAGCCTGGAGCTCGACCTTGATCGGTGTCGGCGGAGGAACCCTTGAACAGGCGGCCAGTGCCGCAAACAGGCTCAGACCCGAAAATCCAAGAAATGTCCGCCGGGATGGTGTCATTTGTTTCTGTTCTCCCAGAATGTTTTTGACTGCTGGCGCGCCTGGTCTTCCTCGACCTGGACGAAGGCCTCGGCAATGGTCTGCCGGACCACGGCGTCGAAATCTCCGCGCAAACGGTCGTGACGTTCCTTCGCCGCATCCCATTTTCCCCGCCGCGAACCCAGGCCCCTGATGCGCAGGCCGCCGTCGTCTTCTTCTCCGGCGAGTGTTTCGGGCGACAGGCTCTCGAACAGGATCCGCATGGCTCTCTGGGTGGCTGCGACCGTCAGCATCGTATGGCTCTGCAGGTTCTTGAACGCCTCCTTCGCGGCCTCGGCCGGTGCCAGGAAACCGCCCTTGCGCGCGAACAGCATCTCGTCGATGGCGAGTTCCCCGACATTGAAATGCTTGAACGGATTGTTTTCCTCCGGCTGGATACGCGTTTCGTACATCCGGAATTCCGTCTTCAGGGACTTGCGCGCATCGAGCAGGGCAATCAGGCCGTTCGCCAGTTCCTGGACCATCTCGCCCGTCGCCCGCGCTATTTCGGCCTGCGCTTCCTTCGGCACGTCGGCATCGGCAAAGCCGAGACCGGCAAGCAGCGCCTGAAACACTTCCGGATCGAGACCGGAGCCCGATGCGGCGGCCGGCGTGGCCGTGTCCTGAACGGCAGGAGGCCGGGTGCCGGACGGCGGGCCGGAAAGAGGGCCAGACGGCGGGCCAGATGGCGGATTGGCAAGCGGGCTCGCAGGGGTCTGCGACGGCGTCGGCATTTGTCCGGTCCTGGCCGGCATTTGCGGTGCAACGCGTGTCTTTGCCTTTTGCGCCAGCTCCGCTTCCCGCTGGGCCCGGCGTTTCTTCAGCGCGTCGAGCGGATCCAGAGGCGCATCGGCACCGGCGGATGCAGGTGCCGGAGGTTCCGGCATGACACCACCGGGCATGACACCTGAGGACATGACATCTGGGGGCATGACTCCTGCTGGCATGGCCCCTGCAGGGGGGACGCCGGCCGGACCGGAGCCGGCTTGTGGGTGGGCCGTGTCCCCGGACGTGGGTGGCAAGGCAGGTGCAGGGCCGGAAGACATCCTGGCAGGCGGGTCTGCGGCAGGCGCCGGAGCCCCGAAACCGAAGTCGACATCTTCCGGAATCGTGCTTGTCTGCGCGAGGGGGGCCGCACCGCTGGCCGGCGCCTGCGCCGGCATCAGCGCTGCCAGGTCAGGCAGGCCCGGTTGTTGAAATCCCGGAGGGGCCGGCGTTGCCGGGGAGGCCAGGCCGGCCAGAAAGTCCTCTGGAATGGCAGGACGGGCGGAAACTGGCGCCGCCGGGCGCGTTGCCGGCGGAGGAGCCTGTGCCGGTGATGGCATCATCGGCTGGGCCGGAGCCTGTGCCGGCGGCTGCGCGGACCCGCCCATGTCGGCGGGCGACACCGGCAGTCCCGGAAGGGGGGAGGCCGGTGACGGATGAAAGGGGCCCGGCGCGGCAGCGGGCGGCGGGTCGAGTTGTGGCTGAACGGGCTGAAACCGGGTCGTTTCATGCGGCGAGGCCGGCACCAGCGGGGCGGAGAAGGCCACGGGCTCCGGGATGGCATTGACCGGAGCTTGCACCGAGGCGACCGGCTGCAGCATCTCGGTGCCGCCGCCGAGATGATCGAGCGGATCCAGGGAGGCGGTCTGCGGCAGGCTTGCTCCCGACGTATCGATCCTCAGGGGGGCCGCGGAGGGCGCTGGCCGTCCGGCGGTGTTGGCCTGCAAGCTGGCGAACGGATTGGTCTGGGTGGCCGGTCCGCTCTGGAGGCTCTCGACACGGATCTGGTAGGGGCCGGCGAGCAGGGTCATGCCCACGGACAGGCTGACGGCCTTGCCGCGGCCGATCGCAGCCTTTTGGCCGTCCAGAAAGGTTCCGTTGGTGCTTTCGTCCACGAGGACGAACGTATCGTTCTGATAGAGAACGCGCGCATGCACGGAAGACAAGTGCCTGTCCTGGTCCGGAAGCACCCAGTCACACTTGCGTGAACGACCGAACGCGCCCCCGCCCGGCCCGAACTGATGCCGGGAGCCGATCGTGTCACAAACAAGAACGAGAGAAGCAGTCATACCGGAACTGAAATCTTGTCTGAGGACGAGGCCTGATGAAAGGGGAAATCGCCGGCCGGCCCGTCCATTCCAGCCGGTGCGACAAATACATGGTGTTCGTCGCCAACGGTACCGCTTGGAGAGGCCGGCGCCAAGTGAACATTGTTTTCAAGCGCGCCGTCGTCGTCCCCTGAAAGCCAGAGGTTGTTGCCCAGCCTTGCCAGACCCAACTGCCCGGCCTGCATGGTGTCGGCCTGGTAGCAGAACTCGAGATCCCAATCGATCGGATCCCGCACGATCATGGCGAGCAGGTCGACCAGCACCGGATGTTTCGCGCCGCTGGGCAGGAAGTCCTGCAAGTCCTCGAAGGACGCGGGCCCGATCCTCAGCCGGAACTTGCCAAGATCGTCCTCCACCTGCTCACCCAGCACCAAATCGCCGCCCAGTAGCGTACTTGAAATGCCGAGTTCCATACGCGAGTCGGTGGGGATGTCCACGATCCGGGAGATGAATTCGATGATCTCGAATGGCAGGTCGAAAAAGCTGGACAGCATCGAGGCAATGGCGTCCGGCGAATTGGAATAGTGGGACATCAGGCCCACATGCGGCAGGATCGCGGTGCGCGGCACATTGCCCAGCTCGGCGCGGTCGTCGACCGGAAACCCGCACAGGGCCAGAAAACACTGTGAGGTCGCATCCAGGCCCTGGGCTTCGAAGCGCACGAAATGCCGGGACTTTTGCCACATTCCGTAGAGCAGAGAAATGAAGCGGTGGTTGAACAGGTCCAGCAGATCCTCGAGCGAGGACGGGGTCTCGTCCCGCTCGATGATGCGTTCCGTCACATAAGGCGGCAGCGGCGAAGCAGGGCCGTAAAGCCCGAAAAAGTTCACCCGGACGTCGTAGCGGCCGGTGCCCGCGTCGTAGTCGATGCTTGAAACGTCGCTGGGGCCAAAGCTGAGCGAGCGGGTGGAGCGGAAGCGCAGGACTTCATGCTCCGGATCCTGACCCGGGCCCATTTTGCGGATCTCGGGATGCAACAGGCTGATCAGGTAGAGCGCCTGGAAGAAGTGGGTGTGCGACAGCGTGCCGACAAGCGCTTCGTCGGGGATCGTCCGGTCCGGTTCTGGAGTTTCCTGATCGCTCATACCAGATGCGCATCCCCCGAGGATGGCTGCCAGCGATGGATGACATTGGCATCGGTGCCGATGACGGTCAGCTGGTGCAGGCTGTTGATGCTGGCATAGGACTTCAGGAAACGGTCGAGAACGGTTCCGAACAGATAGATCTCGGCTTCTCCACCCATCGCCGTTTCGGACAGGGACAGGCTGATTTCATAAGCGCGTGTCGGCCGTCCGTGACGGAATATGTCGACCGCCCGCCGTTCGAACTTGTGAAAATTCTGCAGCAGCAGCTCCCGCTGCAAGGCGGCCTGTTTGTCGACATAGGCTCTGAAGTCGTAGGCTCCGACCACGGTTTTCAGCGCTTCCACGTCAATCAGGGACGCATAATTGCGCGACAGATTGGCGATCAGCGTCCACAGCACCTGATTGTCCAGCGGCGGTGGGACTTCCGACAGGATCGGCGTGATGTTGCGGAACTCGAGTTTGGCGGGTGTGGACGAGGTTGCCTGGTTGACCGCTCCCAGACCGAACCGCGCGGCGTGGTCACCGTTCGAGCACAGCAGGCTGAGGGAGATTGTTTCCGTTGGTGGCAGGCCGTTCTCGTTCAGGCGGGTGACAAAGGAAATGTAGTGATCGACGCCGTTGCCGAGCACCGACGGACGGATCCCCGTCCGATAATAAAGCCTGTCCTCGTCCTGACTGGCGCTGTCGTGGGAAAACGATTCGAAGGCCTGATAATTGACCTTGCGGCTGCTGCCCTGCACCCAGCCGGTCACACCGGTCACGTGGTGGACGCTGAAGACGGACCGGTTTCCGGATGCCCGCACCGGATATTCGGTCCGGTCATGCGCCACGTGAAGGGCCTGTCCCTCCGTCTCGAACAGGTTGATCGCCGGCACGGTGTTCAAGGCGATGGCGTCGCGGGTAATGCGGTCCTGATTGGTGAATTTCTGCCGGAAATTGAAAATGATTTCGAACTCGTCGACGGGCTCGTCGGCAAAGGCCTCCAGGCCATGCAGACGCACATACATGAACTTGTCCGGGCAGGCGAAATACTCCTGCATGATGCGGAACCCGTCGAAGGAGCCATCCGGATAGGGCAGGGTTGCCTGGTCGCGGGCGAAGCCGATCGGTTCCACACGGACATCGGCCCGGACCGCGGGTTTCCTGGCCGGCACGAAATCCACGGAAGCCAGCCGGTTGCAAAGCTGAAGATAGAGCTGACGGGACAGATTGATGTCGTTGCTGGCGCCGAGGAACAGCTGCAGGGGCGCCTCTGCAAGGGCTTTCAGGTCGGCGCCGGCCGTCTTCTTGAACCCGAGGGTCAGTTTCGCGCTGTCCCGCCGGTTCTCCAGATCCGCAGCCGTCAGCATGAGCGGCAGCACGGTCAGGTCGCACCGGGTCTGGAACCGCACCGCGGTGCCCTCCAGAGGGGAGGTCTGGACAAAGGTTCCGCGCGGCACGGAGGTCGACAGGTCAGACGATTCCGCGACCGGCTTGAAGGCGATATGGGTGATCGGCGGAACGGGTCTCAGGTAATGCGGCCAGACGAGCTTGAGCAGGTTCAGCGCGACTTCCGGCATCTCCGCGTCGAGCCGCTGGCGCAGCCGGCCCACCAGAAACGCAAAGCCCTCCATGAGGCGTTCCACGTCCGGATCGATCGGGTCTTCCGACAGGAATTTCGACAGGCGCGGATTGGCCTTGGCGAACACCCGTCCCATTTCCTTCAGGTAGTTCAGTTCGTCGCGATAGTAGGAATTGATCGCCATGCCCGCGTTGTGTCCCTGGTGCCGTTCGGCCGTCTTTAAGCGGTGACCCGGATCTGTCCGCTGTTGTCGAGAATGGAATCAAACCGGATCCGCTTCCGGCTGCCTCCCAGATCGAGTTCCGCTTCCACGTTGAAAATGAAGTCGAGCGGCTTTTCGGGATCTTCGACCGCGCGCACGATCGGATTGCGCAGCCGCGGTTCGTAATCCCGGATCTGACGCTCGAGGTTCCGGCAGATTTCGGACGCCGTGTCCTTGTGGGACCTCGAGATCGAGTTGAAATCGGTCAGCCCGAAATCAGGACAGGTCTCGCAGCAGCCGGCAGTGCTGTTCAGCAATATTCTCAGGTCTTCCAGCACACTCTCCAGGACGGCGGCCTCGAACTGGTCCGCGTTCTGATAGTGCGCCCCTGTCGTATCGCTCTCGAGCCGCTGAAACAAACTCACAGCCATGCAGCGAAATTCCCCATCCTGACGAAACAGGTGCCGACCGCGAGACTGGTCTCAGGCCGGCACCTGTCGGGTCGTCATGTTGGTGATCCGGAACGGGATCAGGATTTGTCCAGCTTGCCCTTGAGAGACAGCGTGAAGTCGGCACCCATGTATTTGAAGTGCGGCTGCACGGCCATGGAGACGCTGTACCAGCCCGGTTCCCCCTCGACATCCGAAACGCTGATCTCGGCCTTGCGCAGCGGCCGGCGGGACCGCACGTCCGCGGACGGGTTGTCCTGGTCGGAAACATACTGCCGGATCCACTTGTTCAACTCGCCCTGAAGCTCGCCCCGGTCCTTCCAGCTGCCGATGTTCTCACGCTGAAGCACCTTGATGTAATGTGCCAGGCGGTTGATGATCATCATGTAGGGCAGTTGCGTTCCGAGCTTGTAGTTGAGCTCGGCATCCTTGCCTTCCGGCGAGTTGCCGAAGAACTTCGGTTTCTGCACGGAGTTGGCGGAGAAGAAGGCCGCATTGTCGCTGCCCTTGCGCATGGTGAGCGAAATGAAGCCCTGTTCGGCGAGCTCGTATTCCTTGCGGTCCGACACCAGCACTTCGGTCGGGATCTTGGTCTGCAACTGGCCCATGGCCTCGAAGCTGTGCACCGGCAGATCCTCGACGGCGCCACCGGATTGCGGACCGATGATGTTCGGGCACCAGCGGTATTTGGCGAAACTGTCCGTCAGTTTCGTCGCCAGCGCGAAGGACGCGTTGCCCCACAGGTAGTTGTCGCTGTCGCTGGAGGCTTCCTCTTCGTAGTTGAAGGCCTTGACCGGAGATGTTTCCGGACCGTATGGCGTGCGCAGCATGAACCGCGGCATTGCCAGGGCGAAATAGCGGGAATCCTCGGATTCGCGGAAAGAATTCCACTTGGCGTATTTCGGTCCCTCGAAGATGGATTCCATGTCCTTGAGGTTTGGAATTTCCTCGAAACTGTCGACACCGAACATGGACGGGGCCGCCGCCGCGATGAACGGCGCATGGGACATGGAGCCGACGCTGGCGCAATACTGTGCGAGCTTGATGTCCGGAGCGTTCGGTCCGAAGTCGTAGTTGCTGACGATCGCGCCGACCGGCTGGCCGCCGAACTGACCGTATTCAGCCGTGTAGATGTGCTTGTAGAGGCCGGATTTGACGACTTCCGGGCTGTCTTCGAAATCCTCCAGAAGCTCGTCCTTGGCGACGCTCATCATTTCCACCTTGATGTTCTGGCGGAAATCAGTCCGGTCGATCACGAATTTCAGGCTGCGCCAGGAAGACTCGAGCTTCTTGAATTCTTCATGGTGCAGGATCTGATCGGTCTGCTTGGACAGTTTCTGGTCAATCTCGGCGATCATCATGTCGACCGCGGCGCCGTTCACCTGGCCGCCGGCCTGCGGTTTCAGCAATTCGGAAATGAAGGCGGCGACACCCTTGCGGGCAACGTCATAGCCTTCGTCGGCGGGGGAGAGTTTCGTCTCCTGGAGGATCTGGTCCAGAAGAGACGAGTCGAGTTCCTCGGTCTGGGCCGCGCCTTGCTGTGCGTCAGTGTCTGTCATGATTCAATCTCGTCAGCTAGAAAATCGGAATTACGCTTGGGGCGGCCGGTCTGACGGCCGGACGGGTCACTCGGACTTGTCTTCGGAGGCCCCGGCCACGTTGGTCAATTCCGCCAGAAGTTTCTCGCGCGCCGCCTCGTCTCCCAGCACGCCCTGAATGGCCTTGCGGAAGGCCGGAACGTTGCCGAGCGGACCCTTGAGCGACACCAGCGCCTCGCGCAGTTCAAGCAACTGGTTGAGTTCCGGCGTCTGGCGGACGATCGATTCCGGAGTGAAGTCGTTGAGGTTCTGGAACTTCAGGGACACCGAGAGGTTTCCGGCGTCTTCCCCGTCTTCAGCGTCGACCAGCTTGTTTTCAGTGGCCAGATCCAGCGACAGATCATGGCTCTTCATGACCTCGTTGAAATTGTCCTTGTTGATGTTGATAAGCGTCCGGTCTTCGATCGGCGTATCATCGGGACGCTGCGTGTAGTCGCCAAGCATCACCATTTTCAGCGGCAGTTCGACTTCTTCCTTGGCGTCGCCGGTGGCCGGCTTGTACTTGATATTCACCCGTTCCTTGGGTGCGACCGAAGATTCTTTTGACATGATGTTCCCCGTAGTCTGAGCAGCCATCGGGCACGGAACGACGCGGTCCGGCACCGGTTTTCCTCTAGATCTGTTTATTCCTGTTCAGTTCCTAGTTTGACTATGTGTCAGTTCTATTGAGCGGACTGAAAAATTGATTTTCGACATTCACATAAGCAATACTACTTCCGGCCCGTCAACTCCGCTGCAGCGCCGACATCCAGCAGCGAAAGTGTTTCCATGACGCTGGTGCGAACCTGAACGGCGTCGGCATCCGGCAGGAACTGCTTGATGTTCTTGTGCCCGAGGCTCTGCCAGGACAACCGCGCGAGGGCGACGGCAAGCTCCGGGTCCCAGTGTGCCAGATCGCGTTCGGCAGCGATAGTGCGCAGCGAGCTCAGCAGCGCGAAAAGCGGTTGCATCAGCTCGAATCGAAGGCAGAATTCACCAATCTTGAGTTGCGTTCGGAACCAGTCCCGGCCGGACCCGCGGGTTGCCAGATGCTGTTTCAGGGACGCAAGACCTTCCATGGTCTTGCCGGCAAGGGCAAGTTGCATGGCTTCGGAAGAGACCCGGTCCAGCTCGGAACTCGTGGCGCCGCCACCTGCGCCGCCAGCCTGCACTTCCTGGGCGATCCAGTCTCCGGTTTCAACGCTGGCAAACGGTGTGCCGTCACTGAAGGCCAGTCCGGGAAGATCGGGAAACCTTTGAAGAAAACCGGCGAGCTCGCCGATCACCAGGCGGCGGGCCGCGTCATAGGCGCTGCCTGCGTCCTGCATGGCGGCCGCAAGCTGGCACTGGGTGTCCAGCCAGAACGGCGACGCGACAAAGGCGGATTCCGCGGATTTGATGAGGCCCTCATGGTTTCCCGCGCCCCTGAGCGCGGCCAGTTCCGCAATCTTGGCCTTTTGCGGCGGCGGCAGCGCGGTCTTGCCATCCTTGCTGGGCGGCAGGGCCTCGATCCGGCCCCACAGGGCGAACCGCGCCGCATAATAGCCCCTCGCATCGGCCGGTGCCTGCTGGCGGATGGCGCTGGCGGCCTTGGTCGCGGCATTGAAAACCGCCTGGATGGCACCGGTTACGCTGGAGGTGTCCACCGCGATTTCAGCGGCCGGAGCCGACGCGGGTGGTGCAGCCGGTGTGGGCGCCGGTTGCGACGCCGGCGGCGCGGAAGGCGGAGTGGAAGCGGGTGCCGCCGGTGCGCTTGTGCCTGCTGCCGGGGCAGGCCCCGCGTCCGGCGGGGTTGCAGCGGGAGAAGCTTCGGGTTCCGGTGGCGGCGCGGCAGCGGCTTCGGCGGCCTTGCGCTCCGCCTCCAGGGCGCTGCTGGCTTCCTTTGCCAAGGGCCGCAGGGCCCGGACCAGAGGGCCCAGAGCGACCTGCGACTTGGTCATCTTCTGCTCCAGGGCGGTGTCCAGCTCCAGCAGCGCCTCGTGTGCAATGTAGACTTCGGCGTTGAATTTGCCTTCCGGGGCCTGTGCCTCGACCATCGGCGCCAGCTTTTCGGCCAGCCAGTCATAGGCACCGGCCCGGCCGCGTTCCCGGCGCACCGGCGGCACCATGGTGTCCCAGTGGGCCTCCGACAGGTCCCGCAGGATGACAAGGCCCGTGGCCAGTCCCGGATAGCCTTCTTCGGCGAAGAGCCCGAAGACCAGACGCGTCGCGAGCACCAGATCCTTGGAATTCGACTGAAGGACCTTGACCGTTTCCTCGTTGAGCTGCTTCCAGTTCACCGCGTTCGGGCCGCCGGTTTCCATCTTGCGGAATTCGGATTCCAGTTCTTCGAATTCCGGCGTCTCGCGAAAGTCTTCCTGCGTTGCCGGATTTTCCAGCGCTGCAAGGCCCACCCCGGCGCGAGGATCGTCAAGTGTTGCCAATGGATCTTCGCCGGCCATTCGGGACTCCGGATCAAGGGGACAGGCTTCGCAGGTTCCAAAACCTAAACTGATTCGTAAATTCGTAGCGTTTCAGGTGTTACATCTTTATAAAATTTACAAGGTTCCGGTCGAAATTGGCAGTGAGCGCCCGATTCGGGCCACGACACATGCACGGGCCTTTCGAGAAACCGTTCCGCCTGTGCGCATCCGGGAACAGGCAATGACCGCAGAAGCCGCTGAAATTACCATCGAGCATGAAACAGACGGCGGGGTCACCGTCGTCAGACCCGCCGGCAAGCTGGACACCTTGAGTGCCAGGACCTTCGAGGCCTATCTGAAGGGCCTTGCCGACGCCAATGCAGGTCCGCTGCTGATCGACATGGAAAAGGTCGACTACGTCACCAGCTTCGGATTGAGGTCCCTCCTCATCATCGCCAAGCTGCTGGCGCCGTCCGGTGGCAAGCTGGTTCTTTTCCAGGTGAACCCGTCCGTGATCGAAGTTCTCAAGATTTCCGGATTTCTGAAAATCCTGACAGTTGCTGACACATTGGCCTCGGCAAAAGAGTTGGCTGGACAGCCGCGCTGATCAGCGTGCTCACCATCAACCGGCAACGCAGCGACTGGCAAGGCAGCAAATTGTGGCAAATGTCGAAACAGTAAGCGTTCGAAACGATCTGGCGGAACTGCCGGAGGTCTATGCTGCGCTCGAGGCGTTCTGCGCGGGCGGTGGCCTGCCGGAAACCGTCCGCCGGAGCCTGCTGCTGATTATCGAGGAACTGTTCAGCAACACGGTCTCCTACGGATATGCAAACGGACAGGCGGACCGGATCTCGGTCACCGCTTCCCTGGGATCCGACCATGTCGAACTGACCATGGAGGACAGGGCGGCTCCCTTCGACGGCAGTGTCGCGCCCGACGGGCCGGATACGCAGGAAACTGTCGACCTCAAGACAATTGGCGGCCTGGGCCTGTTTCTCGTGCATCAGCTTGCCGAGGAGGTTTGTTATGAACGCATCGAGGACATCAACCGCATTACCGTCCTTGTCTCCCGCGCGGCGGCCGATACCGCGGACTGAAACCTCGGACTGGCAATTGGAGGTCGGAAGGCCTGCCTGCGATCACGGGCCGGGCCCGAGACGCCGTTCAGGGTGTTGCCGGGGTGTTCAGCGTGGGCGTTCGGCCCAGGTGTTCAACTCGGGTGTCAAAAGGTGAATTCCATCATGGAAAAGTCATCCGGAAGCGGCGAGTCGGCCTGAAAGGCGGCCAGCCAGTCATAGACGGCTTGGGGCGCTGGGCCGGTCACGGTCCGGGTCTTGTCGGCCAGCTGGGACCACGACAGGGTCGCGCCGGTATCATCCTCGATTTCATAGGTGCCGTCGCTGATGACGAGCAGCCGGTCCCCCGGCTGCATCCGGAACGAACCGCCATCGAAGGGCATGTCGGCAATCGCGCCGATGACCATGCCTTCCGGCGTGCCGAGCCCGGTGACCTCGTAGCCGTCCGCTCCGGTTCTCAGGTGAATGGCGGCGGGATGGCCGCCGGAGGCAAAGGACAGCAGTCGGCTCGAGCGCTGGTAGATGCCGTACCAGATGGTGAAGAACATGTTGTTCTGACGTTCCATCGGGAAGGCATTGTTGAGCTTTGCCAGAACATCCGACGGATCGCGGAAATCGGTATCCGCAAGCGTGTTCGCCCGCAGCACGTTGATGATGGCGACGGACAGGAGGGCCGCGCCGACGCCGTGCCCGCAGACATCGATCAGGTAGATCGCGAAATGATCCGCGTCGAGGTCGTGATAGCCGAATGAATCGCCGCCGAGTTCGGTTGACGGGACAAGCAGCCAGTCCGCACCGGGGAACGCCGACCGTTTTTCCGGCAGCATGGAGTAGACGTAGTTGCCCGCGTCGCGCAGTTCCGATTCAAGCCGTTCCTGGGTTCTGGTCAGCAGGATGTTGTATTCGGCCAGTTGATCTTCCACGGCCTCGCCATGCTCGATCGTGCCCTCGTAGAGCAGTTTGAGATCGTCATGCTCCGCGCGCAATTCCTCAAGTTCCTTGCGCACGAGGGCAAGCTCCTGCTCAAGGCTTTGCGGCGGCACTGTGGCGCTGACTGTGTTGCTGCTGGTCATGGTATATCCATCATGCCTTCATGCGCGTGCGGAGGAAACCCGAAGTTCTGACCGGTCCCGGTTAACAGTTTGGGCAGACATCATTGGTACAATCACTGTTGATATATTCTTGGCAATGAGCGACACCGTATTGTTAAATAGATGAATTATCGATGACGCGAGTGATACCGACCGCATTTTCCGCATTTCTTTCAAGTCTACACGGCGCCATGACCAGCTGCGACGAACTACGCCAACGGGGGAATAACCATGCAAGCACCTGCTGAAGGCTTGTCAGCGGTTTCGGAATTGCCGCAGATGATTCACCTCGATCTGGATATCCGGGACTTTTGTTCCGATTGGGGGCATTGCGATCTCGTGTCCGGGTATCTTGCCCGCATGGTCAGCCACAACCGGCTGGATTCGCTGCTGTTTTCAAATCTCTATTCATCCGCGCTCAACGAGTTGCTCGAGGCCGTTTACCGCACCCATGGGGACAGCGGCAAGCTGGACTGCGCCGTCCACCGCCACGGCAATCTGGACCGGATCGTGCTGACCTTTCCCGCGGATGACGCGACCTTCAGCATCTATCAGGAGACAATCCGGAAGGTTGTCAGCGACGATGCCGAAGCCCTCTATCTGGAGGCCCTGTTCGCCGATGACGAGCCGGGTGCAAGTCTCGGGCTTCTGGAACTGGGTGTCGACTACGGGGCCCGATTTGCCATTGAAAGATGTGAAGACGGACGGATGCGTCTGAGTGCCGACCTCACGCTGGAGGACAACCAGGAATGATCGTCGACAACATGGCCCAGGCCTGCCAGTGGAACTACAACGAGAACGATCAGGAGTTCTCCCTGCATGGCAGCCTGAGGCCGCAGCGGGTGGAAGATCTGAACACTTGCATTTCCGCGCTCGAAAAATCCGTGTCGAACGTGAACGGCCTGTTCTACGTCAATGTCCGCCGGCTGGTGCGCATGAACAATGTTGCCTTCCATGCTCTCGGCTGCAAGATTCTCGATCTCGTGCGCTCGCGCAGCGATCTGAAGGTTCACGTCACCACGTCGAGCGTGGTCGGCTGGGCCACGCGAAAATTCGCCGTCCTGGAATCCATGTCGGACAAGATCACCGTCAGCGAATACGACAACGAGTTTTATCCCGGACAGTCCTTCCTGGAGGAAGGCGGCTTCATTCCGATCCTGCGTACCCAGACCAAGCTGACATGGCATCACGAACGCGACATGCTCGCGCGGCACGGCCTGAAAGCCGGCATGCAGGTGGCGGACATCTGTTGCGGGATTGGCGATTTCGCCGTCCTCATGCAGAAAGAATACCAGCCTGACCGGATCGTGGCGCTCGATCACAGCCTCTCCAGCCTGGATTATGCGCGCAAGGTCGCGGCCGATTTCGGCGTGCGCGGCATCGATTATGTGTTCGGGGATGCCTCGGACATGCTGCTGGAGAGCGACCAGTTCGATTTCGTGACATGCCGCCATTCCCTGCAGGTGTTCGACCGGCCGGAGCTGATCCTCAGGGAACTGCTGCGGATCTGCAAACCGGGCGGCAGGGTCTACATCACCAACGAGAAGAATTCCCATTGCCTGGGCGAGCCGCGCTCGGAGACGATCCAGCGGACCTACACGGAAGTGGCCCGGCTGTGGGCGCATTTCAACATGGACATCGAACTGGGCCCGAAAAGCCGCCGTTATCTGGTGGATTCGGGCTTTGAAGACATCCGCATGGAATCGTTCATGGTCACCAACCTGGACGGCGATCCCCAGGACTTCGCGGACATCGTCCAGTCCTGGGAAGATGTCTATGCCGGCAAGATGGCCGTTGAGCGCGGCGACAGCGAAGAGCAGATCAGCGAGTTCCGGAAAGGCTTTCAGGATCATATCTTCGCGGCCCTGCATCCCAAGGGCTATGCGGGCTGGCCGGTCTGGGTCGCGTCGGGACGGAAACCGAAATGAGCGTGACACAGGTAAATGCCGAGCCGCCGCGCAAGAGCGAGCCGGAACACATCGGCGGCTTTTCAAGGCACAGTTTCCGCGCGAAGTTCATCGCGGTTGTCAGTGCGGCGGTCCTGTTCGACCTGATGCTGGCCGGCGGTGTCGCCATCTGGAACGTGCAGCGCCTGTCCGATGACGCCACCGAGAAGGTTCAGACGGGCCTGTCCGATGCGACGGACGAATATCTGCGGACCTATATCGACACGACGGCGCTGCGCACCGAATTGCTTCTGGATCAGGTGTATTCGGAAGTCGAGGCGCTGGGCGCGGCGATGCAGACCCTCATCGACAATCCGGAGACCGGCACCGCCGTTGGCCTGACGGTGGAGGAAGACCCGAAACTCGGCGACAAGCTGGTCTACAACGCCGACGCCGGCTGGGCACAGAACGAGCCGGGCGAGTCGGTGGTCAGCGTCTGGGGCTATCTTCTCGACGACGACGGCAATCCGCTGCCCGAGGTCGCCGACCAGATCGCGGACAGCTCTGCGTTCAATCTCGTCGCTCCGGGCATGATGAAAACGGGATCGCCCAAGCTGCAGCTTTATTATGTCGGTCCGAAGGACCGGCCGATCATGCGCACGACACCCCATACCGGGCAGGCGCAGACCTTCGACGAACTTTATCCCGGCCACAACGACAACAATTTCTGGGACTTCTTCTTTCCCGGCGTCTACGAGGGCTGGCAGGGCTGGCTCGAGGATGCGTCCACCCGGCCGGTGCCGCGCGATATCGTGGGCACGGCGCCCTATATCGACGCCATCACCGGCGCCCGCATCGTCAGTTTCTTCTCGCCGCTGTGGAATGCGGAGCGCACCGATGTGGCCGGCATGACCGCCGTCGACATCACGCTCGATCAGCTCTCCAGTCTGGTCGAGAACGTCAAGATCGCGGAAACCGGCTTTGGTTTCCTGACGTCCTCCTCGGGCAACGTGCTTGCGGTCAGCGACGCCGGCGCGCTCACGCTGGGTCTTGTGTCTGTGGGCGGCGAGGGCCAGGGCGTGACCGGCATCAACCGCTTCCTCAACCAGAGCCGTTATCCCGAACTCGCCAACCTGCAACTGCCCCACGATGCCGGCACGGTGGTCGATACCATCACGCTCGGCAGCGAGGAACATTTCGCCTCCCGGGAGGGCGAAAGCTACATTGTCGTTCTCAAGGAACTGGCTCCTATCAATCTGTGGGACGGCGAAAAGATCGTCTCCGAGAACCTGACCCTGGGCTTCATGGTGGCGACGGACGAGATCTATGCGCCCCTGGAAGAGGTGCGAACCCAGCTGGCCGAAGCGACCGAACGGATCGTGACCTGGCAGATCGCCGCGCTGCTCGTCAGCCTGCTGATCGTGACCCTGGCTGTCTATGCGGTGTCCGGCAGGATCACCAAGGGCCTGTCCGAACTGGCCAATGCCGCCAGGTCGCTGCAGAACAAGGACTATTCGGTCCGTGTCGCCATCCCGACCCGGGACGAGGTGGCCGCTGTGGGCCTCGCCTTCAACAACATGGCCGAGGAAATCAGCTATCATACCGAGAACCTGGAAAACCTGGTCGAGGAACGGACCCGGAAGCTGGAAACGGCGAATGGCGAGATCGTCGCGCTCAACCAGCGCCTGAAATCGGAGAACTTGCGGCTCGGGGCCGAACTGGACGTGGCCAAGCGCATTCAGGAAATGGTGCTGCCGCGCCTGAGCGAGCTGGAAGGCATTCCCCAGGTCGAGATCGCGGCCTTCATGGAGCCGGCCGACGAGGTTGGCGGCGACTATTACGATGTCCTGTTCGACGGCAGCCGCATCAAGGTCGGCATCGGCGATGTCACCGGGCATGGTCTGGAAAGCGGCGTCCTGATGCTGATGGTGCAGTCGGTGGCGCGCGCCCTGCAGGAAAAGGGAGACCGGGACCCGGTCGCCTTCCTCGATGTCCTGAACCGCGCGGTCTACAAGAACATCACCCGCACCAGGTCCGACAAGCACCTGACACTGGCCTTCGTGGATTACGAGGACGGCAAGGTGACGCTGTCCGGACAGCATGAGGAAGTCCTGATCATCCGGGCCACCGGCGAAACCGAGCGCATCGACACGATGGATCTCGGTTTTCCCGTCGGCCTGGAAGCCGACATTCTGCCCTTCGTCGCGACACTGGACCTGGACTTCGGTCCGGACGACATTCTCGTCCTGCACACGGACGGCATCACCGAGGCGGAGAATGCCGCGGGCGAGATGTACGGTCTCGACCGGCTCAGCCAGAGCGCGCATGACAACCGCGGTCAATCCGCCAAGGGCATTGCCGAAGCCGTGATAAAGGACGTCAAGTCGCATATCGGCGACTACAAGGTATTTGACGATATTACACTGGTCGTGTTGAAGCATAGGTAGGGCATGGTCGAGGATTTTGGACAAACGGCTGCCTCGAATGGCGGTGATGCAACCCGGTTCCGCCTGAAGCTGATGGCAGAACCGCTGGACCTGAGCTGGCATCATTGCGGGATCACGTCGGATTTCATCGGCGAGTATTTCAGCCGGGCCTGCGGCGGCCAGATCGATGACGTCGATGCGCGCCACTCCATCAGCTACATGATCAACGAGATCCTGGAAAATGCGGTCAAGTTCCGCCACGGCGGCAACATTGAGATCCACAGCAGTCTCCAGGCCGACACCTTCGAGATCCAGATCACGAACTGTGTTGATCGGCAAACCGCGACGCGGTTCCAGGAACTGCTGACGGAATTGCTGCGACGCGAGCCCGGGGAACTGTTGCTGGAACGCATTGAAGAAAATGCGCTTGACCCGGATTCTTCCGGATCGGGCCTCGGGCTGCTCACCCTGATGAGTGACTACGGGGCCGAATTGGGCTGGTCTTTCGCGTCGGAGCGTGTAAGTGAAGGCCTTGAGTTGACGACATTTGCTTCTTTGCGACTTTCCTGATCGCCGATATATTCCAAAGGAAGAAATCACAATGGAAATCAGCACGAACGATTACCGCGTTTGGACTGAGGGCACCGCCATCCACTATGAGGGGACGATGCGGCTGTCCGGCACCGATGCCTATGCGCCCATTCTCGAGATCATGAATTCCATTCTGGACGCCAAGCCGGAACTCATCACGCTGGATCTGACCGGTCTCGAATTCCTGAACAGTTCCGGGATCAACCTGCTTGCGAAATTCACCATCGAAATCAGGAAAAAGCCGGAAGTCGGTGTCCGGGTGCTGGGGTCCAAGTCGATCCCCTGGCAATCCAAGTCGCTTCGCAACCTGCAGCGTCTGCATCCGGCGCTGGAACTGACGATTTCCTGACCGCAGAGGCTGACACGGAAAGTCGCGGCCCGGAAAGTCTTGGCAAGGAAAGGCTTGGCAAGGAAGATCCGCAAGGAAGGCTGGCAACACATGAGCCGAAGCGCATGCTCGGGAAATCCGCGCTGAAGAGTTGCATTGATGTCCTTTCGGCAGGCGCCGGCAGAAGCCGGTTCCCGCGCACCGCCCTGCTGCCTGCGGTTCTGGCAGCGGTCCTGGCCGTCGCCGGCTGCCAGTCGACCAGCCAGTCGCCTCAACTGGAAAGCGACTATGTCGGCCGGAGTTCGGCTGCCTTCTTCGAAGCCTACGGTCCGCCCGATCAGGTGATCGGCCTGGATCAGGCGCTGAAAAAGGACGCAACCGGCAAGATCGTCACGCAGGACGATCCCAAGCAGCTTGTCTACTACTGGTCCTCCACCAACCCGAAAACCTATTCCAAGGTGCCCAAACCGGCCGGTGACAGCTGCACGCTCGCCATTCTGACCAGCGCCGGCGGCACCATCCTCAGGATCGAGGTGCAGGACGACACCGGCAATATCGCCGCCGTCAAGGCCAGGTGCGAAGCCGTTATCCAGTAAGGCCGCGCCCGATCGACCGCCGCTCCCCGCCAGACGCCGTCGGAAACGGGAGCGGGACACTGCCCGGCAGAAGACGGTCGTGCCTGTCTGGGCCCTCAGTCTGGGGCCCGTCACGTGCCTGTCTGGAGCCAGCCTCGTCCCATGAAAGAAGACCAATGGCCCGCACATCCGCGCAAGCTTGGCATCGTCCACGCGACGGTCATTTGCCTTCTTGAGAAGGGTATCACCAGACTGGCGAACGCGACATCGCGCGCCAGGCGGGCGTCAGCCTCGGCAACCTCTACAGCCACTTCATGAACATGGAAGGCGTTCTGGCGTGCGTTGCCGACATCGAGGGCGCGAAGTCGTCACCGTTCATCGACTTGCCAGGGGATCCTGGCGACCCGCGGGCCGCATAGGAGCGATATGATGATTGGCCTACGGCAGTATCAGCCGACAATCCAGCGATCAGCAACTATTTGAAAAAAATGGCGCACCCGACAGGATTCGAACCTGTGACCTCTGCCTTCGGAGGGCAGCGCTCTATCCAGCTGAGCTACGGGTGCTCTTCGCGCGCGCAAGAGCTGCGCGGCGGATAGAGGGGTCTGATACTAGATCGGGCGGCCCTGAGCAATGGCTTTGTGAGATTTTGGACAAGATTGCAGGCGGTGGCCGAAAGAGCCGGGACGTGCGGCCGGTCGTCGGTCCGGCGAGACGCCGGCGCGCGCCTGGCGGTCAGGTTTTTTGCAAAAAAAATGCCTCCGGAGTGATAGGGCGGCAGGGCGGCTGCGTAGAGAGGACATCTGACACGGACACGGAAGGCCCCATGAGCGATCCGCAGCCCTGCCGCAACCTGGTCGTCGTTCTCGGCGATCAGCTTTCACCGGACCTTTCCAGCCTCAAGCGCGCGGACCCCGCATCCGACCGGGTGCTGATGGCCGAGGTGTGGCGGGAGGCGACCTATGTGCGCCATCACAAGAAGAAGATCGCCTTCCTGTTTGCCGCCATGCGCCACTTTGCCGAAGAGCTGCGCGCGGCCGGCTGGCAGGTCGACTACGTCACGCTCGACGCGGACGGCAACACCGGCAGCTTTCAGGGCGAGGTCGCCCGGGCCGCGGCACGCCATCGTCCGGAAAGGGTCCTGGTGACCGAGCCCGGCGAATGGCGGGTGTTGGAGGACATGCGCGCCTGGCCGTCCGCCCTGGGTGTGCCGGTGGACATCGTCACCGACACGCGGTTCCAGTGTTCCGTGTCGGAGTTCCGCGCCTGGGCGTCCGGCCGCAGGCAACGGCGGATGGAGCATTTCTACCGCCAGATGCGGCGCAAGACGGGGCTGCTGATGGAGGGCGGCAAGCCCGCCGGCGGCAAATGGAACTTCGACGCCGACAACCGCAAGCCGGCGAAGGCGGATCTGTTCATGCCGGCGCCGCAACGGTTCGAACCCGACCGGATCACCCGGGAGGTGCTGGAACTGGTCGCCAGGCGGTTCGGTGATCATATCGGCGATCTGGAACCGTTCTGGTTTGCGGTGACCCGGGATCAGGCGCAGGAGGCGCTCGATCATTTCCTTCAAGAGGCGCTGGCCGGGTTCGGAACCTATCAGGACGCGATGCTGCGCGGCGAGAAATTCCTGTTCCACTCGATGCTGTCGGTCTATCTGAATGCCGGGCTGCTGGACCCGATGGACCTGTGCCGCAAGGTCGAGGCCGCTTACAGGAACGGCCAGGTGCCGCTCAACGCCGCGGAAGGCTACATCCGCCAGATCCTCGGCTGGCGCGAATATGTGCGCGGTATCTACTGGATGGAAATGCCGGACTATGGCGACAGCAATGCGCTGAACGCCTTTGCGCCGTTGCCGGACTTCTACTGGACCGCGCAAACGCGCATGCGGTGCATGCGCGAGGCCATCTCCCAGACGATCGAGGAGGCCTATGCGCATCATATCCAGAGACTGATGATCACCGGCAATTTCGCGCTGCTCACCGGGGTCCGGCCGCAGGAGGTCCACGCATGGTATCTTGCGGTCTATGCGGACGCCTATGAGTGGGTCGAGCTGCCGAACACGCTCGGCATGAGCCAGTTCGCCGATGGCGGCCTGCTGGGCTCCAAGCCCTACATGTCCGGGGGCAACTACATCAACAAGATGTCGGACTACTGCAAGGGCTGCGATTATGACGTGCGCCGGCGCACCGGCAAGGGCGCCTGTCCCTTCAACGCGCTCTATTGGGATTTCCTCGACCGCAACGCGGATGTGCTGAAAGGCAATCCGCGCCTCAACCGGCCCTATGCCACCTGGGCGGCCATGGACGCCGACACACGCAAGGCCCTGAAAGCGCATGCGGGAGAGGTGCTGGAGCAACTGGCCGGGGGCAGGCCGGTCTGAGGCCGGGCGTGCCGGTTCGGACCGGGCGGTCAACGAAAGACCGGAGCGGGACCAATACGGACCTGCCGGGAGATTGGTTTGGGGGCGCCTTTTTCGGTGCTGTTAATTCGGACGGCAAAAAAAACGCGCAGCCGGTTAAGACTGCGCGAATAAAGTTACTGTGCACGTGGCCCCATCGACCACGGCGGCAACTTTACCGGCATCTTTCGAGAATGTCATTACCGTAAAATATTTTATTTTTTGATTCACTTTAATGCGACTGATCGTTATTCATGTTGAGTCATTCCGGGACCAATTAAAATACAAAATAATCTATTTATATCAATAACTTAAATTGCCTGCTTCGATGAATTTCCGTGCTGTTTCGCAGCGGTTTTGTCTCTTTTTACGCGTATTTATCGGCAAAACTGCTTATGCTTGTCCGCGTGTAGCACGCCGCTGCCCGTGACCTCGACCCGGGTCACACCCTTGCGGACAAAGCCGAGTTCCCTGGCGGCGGCCAAGGTCACATCGATGACCCGGTCCTTCGCATAGGGGCCCCGGTCGTTGATACGGACGGTCACGGTCTTGCCGTTCGACAGATTGGTCACATCCACGAGCGTGCCGAAGGGGAGCGTCCTGTGAGCGGCGGTCAGTCCGGCGGGGTCCGCTTGTTCTCCGCTGGCTGTCGTGCCGCGCAGCTTGTACCAGGAGGCCTTGCCGCATTGCTGGATCGCGGACGCCTGGGCCGGTGCGGCGGCGCCGGCGGCCAGGACCATGAGAGTGCCGGTGAGGGCACGCAGGAGATGCGTTCTGGGCATGATTCGCCTCATGAGAGTTGTCCGGCCGCGACTTTGTCCACACATGCTGAAATCGGCCCGGGTCAGCGGCGCTCTCCATAGCAGGTCGCCAAGGCGTCTTTAAGTCAGTGGCATGATGAAAATATGGCGTGATATCAGAGTGAAAGTGAATCTTGAATAGTAGTTGAATAAAATTTTAATTATATTTTATTCAGATACCAAAAAACTTTGTTTACTATAATAATCCTAAGATTTGTGGGTATTTTTTCGGCGCCGAAATTGCGAACTGAACTGTGCTAGTTATTTTGATCTTGGGGCGGCGCAGTGTGTGTTTGAGTATGCGCCTTTTAAACGGCAATTTTTTGAAAGGGCGGTATGGTGCAAGTCAGCCATCGGCTCATTGACGGCCGGCTGGATCAGACCGGTCGTGCGGACAGCGATATACTTTCGGATTTCCATGCGTCCCTGCTGGAAGTGCTGCCGAACGCGGCGGCCTTTGTCACGCAGGACGGCAGCATTCTCGTTCACAACACCCGCCTGAAAACGGTGTGTGCGGACAGGGGCGTCTTGCAGGTTCCTGCTCGCCTGAAGGACCTTCTGGCCGAGAGCAGCAGGAACCGCTGCGAGGCGGTCCTGGCGGCCGCCTTCGCGGGCGTGCCGGCGCAGGCCAGCGGCACGATCCTGCTGCGATCCGGCGAGGTTTTCTGCCGTCACTTGATCTGCACGACATTCATTGCGCTGACAGCCGCACGCCGCGCGGTGCTGGTCCAGTTCGACCTGGCGGACAGCGCAAAGGACGAAATCGCAACGCCCCCGGTGGGGCAGACGGCATCCCCCCGGCTGCTGGCCGCCGAGGAATTCCTGGCGCAATTTCCGGATGACATCGTGATTTTCAACGGGACGGAGAGCGCCGGCGAGAAGGCGGCCGTGCTGCTGGACGCAATTAGCAGCAACCATGATGCCGACCTGTTCGCTGAAACGCTGGAAGGTCTGGATGCGGGCAGGACACAGAGCCTTTACGTGCCCGAAACCCGCAGCTTCGAGACCGCCGCGTTTACCGATGAACGGCAGATGTGCGAGATTCGCGTCGTTCCCATTCCCGCTCCGGTCGACGGCACGGGGCACAGCCTGACGGCCGCTGCAGGGGCGTCCCGCATCGGGGCGTCGATGGCGATCATCCGGCGTAACGTCGACTGCCCTCGTGAAACCGCCGAAAACAGGCGGCTGGCCTATCTCGATCCCCTGACGGGTCTGGAAAACCGGAGGGCGTTCACGCGCGCGCTGAAGCGGAAACTGTGCCGCCTAGCGGGTGACGGGGCCGGAGGCGTGGCCGCCGGAGAAGCAGGTGGAGAGGCAGGAGATCAGGATAGGGACCGGACCGCGGGCGACGGGCTTGCCGTCTTCTATATCGATCTGGACGAATTCAAGAAGGTCAACGATCTCGGCGGTCACGATGTCGGCGACGACATGCTGCTGCGGGTGGCGGCCTGTCTGCGCGCGACGCTGGGTGAAGTCGGCACGGCGGCGCGGATCGGCGGCGACGAGTTCGCCGGCATGGTTCCGGCCGCCAGCGAGGAAGCGGCGCTCGAACTCGCCGGAAAAATCCTCGACGGCTTCGACCGGATCCGTCTGGAGGTCGGCGACCGCGTGTTCACCATCGGCGGCTCGATCGGCGTTGCCTTCGTCGGCGACGGACTGCCGCTTGGCGCCACCGATGCGGCGCTCATTCTGGGTCTGGCCGACAGGGCCTGTCTGCGTGGCAAGCGCTTCGGCGGCCGCTCGGTGCAGATCCACACTGTCGCCCCGGCCGAATGCCGGACCCAGGACGCCGGCCGTGCGGAGCTTCCCGAGCCGGGCAGCTTCCGGGGCAACGAATTGACCCTGTTCGCGATGCCGATCATCCGTCTGAAGGACCAGCAGGTCTTCGGATCCGAGATTCTCCTGCGCCTTCAGGGCGACCGCGCCGCGGGGCTTTCCTCCAGGGCCTGGATTTCGGCCGCTGAACGGTCGGGCGTCATTGCAAAGGTGGATGCCTGGACCCTCGACAAGGTGCTGGACGCTGCCGAGTGCAACACGGGACGGGCCATCCTGACGATGAACGTTTCGGTGGAATCCGCCCGGGACCCGGGGTTCCGCGACGGTCTGTATCACCGCCTGTCGGCCAATCCGCTGCTCGCCTCCAAACTGTGCCTGGAAATCGGCGAAAAGGACTTCCTGCGCGAGCCGGCGGTTGTCGAAGCCTTCTTCAAGTTCGTCACCGATCTCGGCTGCCAGACGGCGGTCGACGATTTTGCCGGACACTGGCCGGTGCTGTCCCGGCTGACGGGACTGCGGGTTGAATGGCTCAAGCTGGAAGCCGGCCTCACCCAGCAGGTGGTGGAGGCGCCCGGCAAGGCGGCGATCCTGGCGGGCCTGGTGCGCGCCGCTCACGAACTCGGCATCAAGGTGATTGCCAAACATGTGGAAACGGCCAGGGAAGCCAGACTGCTGGGCGAATTGAACATCGAAGCCGCCCAGGGCTATTATTTCGGCAAGCCGGTACCCTGGCCCGGACGTTGACGCCTGTCCCGAATGGCACATGTTCCGGCTGGACAGGACAGGACCTGTGGCGCGGGCCGGTCTCTTTCAGACGCCAACTTGCCGAGGTCTGCCGCCGAACTCTGTATTGCACGCGATGTGATGGAGCGCGTGCAATAGGCGCTCGTCCCGCCACGAGGCTCGCGATGGGCTCGCGATGGGACTAGTTGTTCGCAGCCGCGCCGTTGACAAGCCCGTCGTTGATCTGCGCGGCGTAGGTCGCAATGTCGTTGACGCTGCTCAGGTCGTTGTTCAGGTCATAGGCGCCCACCCCCGCTATGTTCGGCTCCGCTTTGACGATGGCCGAGGCGAACTGCGCGCAGGGCGCGGTGATCGCGCCCACCGGGAACTGGCAGTTCGGGTTGTGCGCGAGGGGCAGGTTCACCCCCAGCAGCGGGTTCAGCTGCGCGGCGCTGATCTGATGGGTCGGGCCGCCGGAACTGCACTGGAACTTCGTTTGCAGCTCTTTCTTGACCGCGCTGACCACGGATGCGGGCGTGTGACCCGCGGAGCCGCCGTCATAGTATTGCCGGTTCACCAGCACCTTGCTGGCGTCACCCTGCGCTTCCAGGAACATGCAGTACTGCCACTGCGTCGAATAGATGTCGGCATTCGCGCCCGAGACGTTCCCCTGCTGGGTTCGATAGGGTGCCATCGACCAGTTGATCGCCGGGTCGCCTGCTGTTGCCGTGGCCTGCGCGTTCAACGCCGTGATGAAGGTCACCATCCCGGTTTTGCAACGCTCGATATCGGAGTCGCAAAGACCGGTGCCGTCTGTGAGTGGCTCAAAGTCGATGTCGACCCCGGTGAAGCCATAGGCTTTGAAGAAGGTATGGAATTCCTTGGCCGCGGCGGTCACGGTGGTGCTGTCGGTGGAGCCGAACAGATACCAGGTCTCGGGGTTCCAGGCCGCTCCGACCGAGATGTACAGCTCCTTGCCCGTGGCGGCCAGGGTCTGTATTGCCTCGGCCGCGCCTGCATTGGTGGCGCCGTTGTAAAAGGCCGGGTTGACGTTCCACACCGCGATCGGGTCGTCGGTGGGCTGGTTGCCATACTGCCCGCAGGTGTCCCTTGTGCAGATATTGCCGAAGCCGAACACGATATGGGTGAAGTCGGAACTGCCAAGCGCGGTCATCTGGTCGCTCGTGATGGTCCCGATCACAGGCTGATCGCCGGTGTTGGGCGCGTCGATGTAGTAGGCGAGGTTGATCTTGCCGGAGGCGGGCACGCCGCTGCACCCGCAGACCGAGGTGCTGAAGGCGCAGCCCGCGTTGCCGACAGTCGCCGGGTCGCTGGTCCAGGAGCCGGAGAAGCTGCCGCCCGCATTGCTGCAGACGCCGGGGCATTTTGCCTGCGCTTCCGTGTTGCCGCTCAAGGGGCCGCCGAAGCAAATGTCGTCAGCGCGGACCGATTGGCCCGCCAGGGCGGCGAAAACGGCCAAAAAGGCGCCTGCCAGCACAGATCTCAACAAATGTCGGGTCATCGAACAAACCACCTCCCGGGAATTTTGACGCGGATTTACGCCCGGCCGAGCTTAGCCTGTGCCTGCCGGAAGTTCAATCGAGGATTGAATTAAAATAGAATACACTATCATCGCTGACGACGTTTTCGAATGGCCCGGGCGGCCCAAATGGCCCGAGCGAGTGGCCGCGCGCGATACTGTTTCCTGGCGCTGGCGCGCCGGGACGGCTGCGTGAATTCCTCTCAATGCAGCCGCGCGTTCAACTTCATCTACGGGCAAGTCACCCGGGCAATGGCGCGAAGCCCGGCACCTTCCGATGGATGTTGCTGGCGCGCGCGTCGGCGGGCCCGGGAAGAGCGGGAGGAGATTGTCGGTTCTGAAAGCGATGTCGCTAAAGCGGACACACCGTGGCTTTCGGCCCGGAGCTGTCATTTAGCATCTATGGCAATGTTGCTAGGCAGCATCCGCATTGCGGACGTTGGCTTTTGCACTCAACGACCCTATAAAGCTGTAGCAAGCCAGCGAGGCATTCAGATGGAACGTGAACCCAATCTTGTCATATCAAGCGCCTCTAAGCGCATCATTGAGGATGGGGTTCCGTTAAAGGTGGAAATCTACAAACTGGAAGGTGGCGACGGCTGGTCGCTGGAAGTTGTGACCGAAGATGGAACATCCATTGTTTGGGATGATCTCTTCGACGACGACCAAACAGCGTTTGATGAGGCACTTACAACCATTCGCACTGAAGGTGCCGTTGCATTTGCCAATGGCGGGTCAAACGTCGTTCCCTTCAAGCAGTAGCTGAAGCTAGTTCGGCCCGAAGCCGCCGTTCGTCCGACACCATGTAGCTGCGGCGCAGCAAGTCGAAGAAGACATTCGCGGCAACTGCCAAACCAGGTCACTCGGTGAAATTGGCAGTGCAAACTTAGCGGTTACTGCGGTTTAAGGGAAACACCATCGCCGATCCCTTCCACCGCTAAACGCACAATCTTCCGGATGTCAGTCGCGGGAACCTCTCCTGTCTGGAGCGCGCTTAGGATCGCCTGTCCAAAAACCCCCAGCACAAGCAATGCCATGAATTCTGCTGCTTCATCTTTCCTTATGCGCCCCTGTTTCTGGCCGAGCGCCAGTATGTCTCGTACAAGGCCTTGAAATGAGGGGCGGTGCGGCGGCGGCGCAAGTGATGGCCTCTCGGATGGGGCTAGAGCGAGCTTTGCCAGCGTGGGATTGGCAAGACACCAGTGTGCGCTGTCGATCAGAACGGTTTCGAGAAGCGCCACGGCATCTTGCTCCTCGGTGATGCGGTCGCGATAGCCAGTGTCCTGGGCCTCCGCCCGTGCGATGAGACTGTGTGCGATTTCTTCCTTTGAGCCGAAAAGGTTGTAGACAGTCTTGCGCGTCAGGCCAGCACGGCTGGCAATCTCCTTAACCGAGACTCGGTCGAAGCCCAATTCTCGGAACGCGACCTCCGCTGCGTCGAGGATAAGAGTTCGTGAGCGCTCTTTGCGTTTCGGACTTGCCATAATTACACAGTAGGGTAAATTTACACATGTGTAAATATTGGAGTGCCGAGCTATGCTCGAAGAGTTCGGACCAAGTATCTGGATCTCTAATGGCCCTACGGTGACAGCCGCCGCCGGGTTTCACTATCCCACCCGCATGGCCATCATCCGCCTAAACAACGGCGAACTCGTGCTGTGGTCTCCCGTAGCGCTTTCACCAGAGCTGTGCGCATCCGTCGATGCCTTAGGCATAGTACGATATCTGATTCCACCTAACACTTTACACGACAGCTTCATCAGCGATTGGCAGAGTGCTTATCCGGACGCGTGGATCTTCGCTCCTCCAGGTTTGCGCGAAAACCGACCGGATCTAGCCATAGCCGGCGAGATAGGAGATCTCACCACTTCTGGCTGGGAAGGGCAAATTGAAGTTGTGGTGGTTAGAGGCAACAGGATCACCACTGAGTCCGTCCTCTTTCACCGTGCCAGCCGCACAGTCCTCTTCGCGGATCTGTTGCAGCAGTTTCCATCAGGCTGGTTCAAGGGTTGGCGCGGGGTCGTGGCCCGCCTTGATCTGATGGTTGCACGGGAACCGTCTGTTCCACGAAAATTCAGGCTTGCCTTCACTGACCGTACCACCGCCCGCGCAGCGCTCCGTCGCATTCTGGCTTGGCCCAGTGAAAAAGTCCTTATCGCCCATGGGGCACCGATTACCGAGAACGGACAGGTATTCCTGCGCGGCGCCTTTCGCTGGCTGCTCCCATCCTGACGATTTCGGTGACGGCAAACTTCCGGAACGCGCTCCAGGCAGCCTTGAGGCGCTCCAGCCCTGACTTTGGCAGATGCCTGGCCGACACAAACGGCCCGGAGCGGCCTTTCAACAACTATTGGTTCAACGACAGCTACGCGCCGCCATTTTGGTCGTTCAGCGCTTCATATACAGTTCCTAGAAACGGACGCTAAGCGGACTTCGCCTCAGATGAGATCAGTGCATCTGGATCTAGTATGGCACGCCGTATTGAGCGGTAATCATCATGAGGTACTTCTGTAAACTCCTCATCGTCCATTTGGAATAGGCCTGCCGGCGCCTTCGTTGTATTTATTAAATCAACATAACAACCGTAGTCGATCTTATATACATCATATCGTTGACCTGGATCATCATGAGATGAAACGTTTTTTTTCAGAATGTGAAGCAGTCTAGAATCAAATAGTTTTTCGACACCATTGTGCCTTGACTTGGATGATAAGAGAAATGCTCGAGCACGACGAGTGCCAATAACTTCGGCTATGATATGCTGTAGCAGATCGGCCAAGAGCGTATCATTTCTGATCACGGCCGCCTTGTCCTGATTGTACCAGTCGCGCGCTCCTGCCCGGACATCGTTCATGGCGATCTGCCTACCGAAAGCTTTCGTGACGACTTTGGCGATCAAATTCAGTGCATCACGAGGTACACCTTCCACGGCGCGCACAAACTCTTCAAAAACTGGCCGTTGCGTGAATATCGCCGCGACTAAATGACTTGGATCGGTGAAGGAAGGATGGTCGTCCGGCGAAGATTGATAGTGTCTAAATATCAAGTCTGAAATAAATTCAGTAGCTTTTTCCTGATTATTGTCAAACACTAGAAAATCATCAAGATTTAAGTCGGCCGATACATCTGCGCCAAGTTCGAGCCCAATGTACTCTCCACGATCTTTAAGGATCGCAAAATTAGTGCGATGTTCAATCGCGGCGATTTTAACTGTAATTTCGTTGACAGGAAGAACAACACGCCGAAGAAGATCTGCTAGGTATGGCTGCAGGTCGATCGGTACTTCACTCCACTCATCGATCAAAAACCATACTCGGCGGCCACCCAAAATTGCGACCATGTCGGCAAGGGCACCAGCAATGGATCCGAACGTTAGATGAAGTCTCTCGCTTCCAGCCCGTGAAACGATGCGTTGATCGATTTTCTCTCTAGAGTTCGAGCTACCCAATTCGCTTTCAAGCGTTGGCTTGGCCGACACCAACGCGGTCATCTTGCCCGAAGTCGCGGATTGGTCTTTTTGTGCACTTGTCGTTTCTTCACTGACATCGCCAGTGATCTTAATAGTGGTTATTGATTCTTGGAGTGAATCTAACCGTCGGGTGACCTCACCTGGGTGGGGGTGGCCTTCAATCGCGGTCAGAGCAATTGAGTAAAATTCATTCAAAAGACCGGAAAGCGCGTCACCCAACAAAGTTGATGCGCGTTCTGCGAGCGATCGCGATCCATCTGTGTAGATTGAGCCGTTCGAACCAATCGTGCGCATGTCTAAAAAAACAGGAATGGCGTTGAACTTTTGCTCTACATGCTCCGCAAGTACCTTGAGTGCGTGCGTCTTTCCTGTTCCGCGGCGACCATAGATCACTTGATTGTTCTGTGTCGCTAGAAGAGCGAACAGCGGCGCAGTGTCAACGAATGTCTCCACTAAGCTTTCTTCACTCGCCTTCTCAGCGCGTTTTGTGAAGCCAATAAGGGTGGTGTGAACGCTATCTAGTTCAATTGCATCTGCCATGTCGCCATTTTGCCATGCACGCAATGGATGCTCCAGTCCTGAGCCGCTTCATAAAACACTTTCCTTTCCGGGTATGTTCGGAAGTTCGCCGCTGGTACTCAAGCCATGAAAAATGACAGCTATCCTCGGTTCAGTATTCAAGACTAAACCGGCCCCTTTCGGCCCCATTTCAGTCGTTCGTTCACATCGCAACGAAAGCCCGCCTCCCGCCCTTCTCAGACCTTTGTTCGTCGAGCAATGGACGGCAGCTGTAATTCATCAAATCGATCCGAAGCGAAGCAACGGCCCGGGGAAGCTTTATGCGCTTCCCTGCAACGATCTCAGATGTCGAGATTGGCGACGGCCAGGGCGTTGTCCTGGATGAACTCGCGGCGCGGTTCGACCTCGTCGCCCATCAGCTTGGTGAAGATGTCGTCGGCGTCGTCCGCCTCCTTCACCTTGACCTGCAGCAGCGAGCGGACATTCGGGTCCAGCGTGGTTTCCCAGAGCTGTTCCGGGTTCATTTCGCCCAAGCCCTTGTAGCGCTGCAGGGAAATGCCCTTCTGGCCGAAGGCATAGATCTGGGTGAGCAGGGCGCGGGGGCCGCGGATTTCCATGGGCACGTCCTTGCGCCGGAGCACGGCGGCCTTGCCGTAGATCTCGTTCAGATGGGCCGCGTGGGCGGCAAGGCGCCGCGCGTCCGTGGACCCGAGCAGCGCCGGGTCGATCGTCGCCGCTTCCTCCACGCCGCGAACCGTGCGCCGGAACACCAGGCTGCCGTCTTCGCGTGCTTCACCGGTCCAGCCGCGCTCGAATTCATCTGCCAGAATGTCCATGCGGCGGGCGATATAGGCCGCCACCTCTTCCGCCTTGGACGGATCTTCGAGCGTGTCGGTATTGAGGGCGCCGGCGATCGCGGCCTGTTCGACCACATCCCGGTTGTAACGCGAATGCAGACCGTCGAAGATATCGGAAATGGTCCGGGCGGTGTCCAGGACGGTCCGCAGGTCCTGACCGGTGCGGACCTCGCCGTTTGCGAGCGTGAGCGAGGTCTCGTCGAGGCCCTGTGCGATCAGATAGTCTTCCAGCGCCGCCTGGTCCTTCAGATACTGTTCGGACTGGCCGCGCTTGACCTTGTAGAGCGGCGGCTGGGCGATGTAGATGTAGCCGTTTTCAATCAGCGACGGCATCTGGCGGAAGAAGAACGTCAGCAGCAACGTGCGAATATGGGCACCGTCCACGTCCGCATCGGTCATGATGATGATCTTGTGGTAGCGCAGTTTCTCGATGTTGAACTCTTCCATGCCGATCCCGGTGCCGAGCGCCGTGATCAGCGTGCCGATTTCGTTGGAGGACAGCATCTTGTCGAAGCGCGCGCGCTCCACGTTGAGGATCTTGCCGCGCAGCGGCAGAACGGCCTGGTTTTCGCGGTGCCGGCCCTGCTTGGCCGAGCCGCCGGCGGAATCGCCCTCCACCAGGAACAGTTCGGCCTTGGAGGCGTCGCGTTCCTGACAATCGGCCAGCTTGCCGGGCAGGGAGGCGATGTCGAGAGCGCCCTTGCGCCGGGTCAGCTCGCGCGCCTTGCGCGCGGCCTCGCGCGCGGATGCGGCCTCCACCACCTTGGACACGATCGTCTTCGCCGGTGCGGGGTTTTCCTCGAGCCATTCGCTCAAGGTCTGTGAAATCAGGTTCTCGACGGCCGGACGCACCTCGGAGGACACCAGCTTGTCCTTGGTCTGCGAGGAGAATTTCGGATCAGGCACCTTGACGGAAAGAACGCAGGTCAGGCCTTCGCGGCAATCGTCGCCGGTCAGGGAGACCTTTTCCTTCTTCATCAGTCCGGTCGATTCCGCGTAGCCGGTGACCTGGCGGGTCAGGGCGGCGCGGAAGCCGGCCAGGTGGGTGCCGCCGTCCCGCTGCGGAATGTTGTTGGTGAAACACAGCACGTGCTCGTGGTAGCTGTCGTTCCACCACATGGCCGCCTCGACGGTGATGCCGTCCTTTTCCGCGCTCACGACGACCGGGTCTTCGATCAGCGGATGCTTGGCGCGGTCGAGATAGCGGACAAAGGCCTCGAGCCCACCTTCGTAGTAGAGTTCTTCGGTCACCTCTTCCACACCGCGCTTGTCGGTGAGGGTGATGCGGACACCGGAATTCAGGAAGGCAAGTTCGCGCAGGCGGTGTTCCAGCGTGCCGAAGTCGAATTCGATCCTGGTGAAGGTTTCCGGAGACGGCAGGAACGTGACTTCCGTGCCCTTTCTGCCGTTGGCCGGACCGACGACCTTGAGCGGCTCCTGGGCGTCGCCGTGGGAGAAGGTCATCCGGTGTTCCTGGTCGTTGCGCCAGATCCGCAGCTCCAGCAGCGTCGACAGGGCGTTCACCACGGACACGCCCACACCGTGCAGGCCGCCGGACACCTTGTAGGAGTTCTGGTCGAACTTTCCGCCGGCATGAAGCTGGGTCATGATGACCTCGGCAGCCGATACGCCTTCTTCCGAGTGCACGTCGGTCGGTATGCCGCGCCCGTTGTCGGACACGGTGACGGACCCGTCCGCGTTGAGGGCCACCGTCACCAGATCCGCGTGACCGGCCAGCGCCTCGTCGATGGCGTTGTCGACCACCTCGTAGACCATGTGATGCAGACCGGAGCCATCATCCGTGTCGCCGATATACATGCCTGGCCGTTTGCGGACGGCGTCGAGGCCCTTCAGGACCTTGATGCTGTCGGCGCCGTATTCGGCGTTGCCTTCTGTTTCCGGGGTCGGCTGTGGCTCGGACGTGGACGTGTCGCTCATGCGAATCAATCACCAATCGGGTTGTCTTTTCTAACCCCGTTATACGGGGTTCCGGCGGGGGTTCAACCACGCCGGAGCCGCTGGCAAGCCAGCGAAGGGATTATGGTGGAAAACCACAAGATTCAGGCGGTTTTAAGAGCCGGAAGCTGCCCTGATCAGGCGGCTTTGACGGTCCCTGATCTCGAACATCTCCGCGGCCGGCGGCAGGGCCTCGAACAGGGCCTCGTCGGTTCCCGTCATGAACACCTGTCCGCCCAGGCTGTGCAGCCTGGAAAACAGGGCCGCGCGCCGGTCCGGATCGAGATGGGCGGCGACTTCGTCGAGCAGCAGGACCGGTGTCATTCCCGACACTTTGGACGTCAGATCCGCATGCGCGAGCACGAGGCCGATCAGGAGCGCCTTCTGTTCGCCGGTGGAGGACTGGCCCGCCGGCATCGCCTTGGCCGCATGCAGGACCTTCAGGTCGCTCAGATGCGGCCCGCTCAGGGTCCGGCCGGCGGCGCGGTCCCGTGGACGCCCGTCCCGCAGCATGCGCCTGTAGGCGTCTTCACGGTCCGAAGCGCCAAGACCGAGCGTCTCGGCCTCGAAGGCGCCCTCCAGCGCAAGCGCGGCATGGGGAAAGGGGAGATCCTGCTCCGCCTGCTCGAAGATCATTCGCCCGAGCAGGCCGACGGTTTCGCCACGGGCAATGGAAACAGCCGTTCCCAGTTCGGCGACCTGCTGCTCCAGGGCCCCGAGATACGCATCGGATCCGCCCTGGTCGAGCAGGCGGTTGCGCTGGCGCAGCGCATTTTCAAAGTCGCTGACCCTGCGCCCGTGGGCGGGGTCGAGCGCGAGCGTCAACCGGTCCAGGAAACGCCGCCGGTCGGATGCGGGGCCGGTGAACAGCCCGTCCATCGCCGGAACCAGCCAGAGCACCCGCATGTAGTCTAGGAGGCTCTCCGAACCGCGCACGTCCTCGCCGTCGATCCGCACCTTGCGGCCCGAGGTGCCGGGCGCCAGCCCCGTGCCGATTTTCGTTTCCATGCCGTCCAGCAGCACGGTGGCGGCAACACTCCAGCTGCCGTCCCCCTGCCTGTCCGCGATATCGGAGAGCGTTGCCCTGCGCAGACCGCGCCCGGCTGTCAGGAAGGAGATTGCTTCCAGAATGTTGGTCTTGCCGGCGCCATTGGGGCCGACAAGCGCGACCAGTCTTGCGGAAAGGGTCAGCGACAGGGTGGCATGATTGCGAAAGCCGGTCAGGGACAGACGGGTCAGCTGCGCCGTCCGGAAGTCTGTCATGTCCCTGCGTCCACCTGCCTGAAAATGCCGGTCCGGATCACACCCGCATCGGCATCAGAACGAACAGGCAGTCGTCGACCGTGTTGTCCTGGATCAGCGTCGGCGAGCCGGAATCGGCCAGGCGGAACAAGGCCGTGTCGCTGCTGAGCTGGTTGGCGATGTCGAGCAGGTAACGCGAGTTGAAGCCGATTTCCATCGCATCCGCGTCATATTCGACGGCCAGTTCCTCGGTCGCGCTGCCTGAATCCGGATTGTTCACGGTCAGCACCATCCGGCCCTCGGTCAGGGACAGCTTGACGGCGCGGCCGCGCTCGGAGGAGATCGTCGACACGCGATCGACGGCTTCCTTGAATTCGTCCCGGTCGACGCGCATTTCCTTGTCGTTGCCCTGGGGGATCACCCGGCCGTAGTCGGGGAAGGTGCCGTCGATGAGTTTCGAGGTCAGCACCACGGAGCCGGTGGTGATGCGGATCTTGGTATCCGACAGTTCGATCTGCACGTTGGCTTCCGGATCTTCCAGGAGCTTCTGCATTTCGCCGACGGTCTTGCGCGGCACGATGATGCCCGGCATGCCTGCGGAGCCGGCCGGGGCCGGCACTTCGGCCTGGGCCAGCCGGTGACCGTCCGTGGCGACCGCGCGGAACAATTGCCCGGACGGCGTGTCCACCGTGTGCAGATAGATGCCGTTGAGATAATACCGGGTCTCTTCCATCGAAATGGCGAATTGCGTCGTGTCGATCAGCTTGCGAACGTCTGCGCCGGTCAGCGAGAAGCCGTGGCTGAAGTCGCCGGCGGTCAGGTCCGGAAAATCCGTTTCAGGCAGCATCTGCAGCGTGAACCGCGACCGGCCCGCCCGGATTTCAAGCGTCGCATTGTCGCTGGTTGTCTCCAGGACCACCTGGGAGCCGTCCGGCAGCTTGCGCACGATGTCATAGAACATGTGCGCGGGCACCGTGGTCGCGCCAGGCAACTCGATCATGGCCGGGACGGATTCGACGATTTCCAGGTCGAGGTCGGTGGCCTTGAGATTGATCGCGCCGCCATCGGCGCGCAACAGCACGTTCGACAGGATGGGAATGGTATTCCGGCGTTCGACCACCCGGTGAACATGGGTCAAGGACTTGAGGAGGTCGGTCCGCTCGAGGGTGGCTTTCATACGCTCGTTCCGTAACTCGTGAAAGGCCGGGTGGAAATCCCGGCTGAACTGACAGGGGCTCCGGTGAGGAGCGGGGTAAGACCCTGCCCTTAACCGGCTGCAAAATCAAGGGGGCGTCCGATCGGAACGCCCCCAAAAATTGGTCGGCAATCGTGCAGGTCCCGCACCCGAAACGCTCACGCTCCGGTCCCGGAACGCCCCGCGTTCAAACGCGCGCCGTCAGACGGCTCCGACATCGGCGGACCTAGGCGTCGAGCATGCGCTTCAGCAGTTCCAGTTCCTGTGCAAGCGCGTAGTCGGCACGGGCCAGTTCCTCGATCTTGCGCACCGCGTGGAGCACCGTTGTGTGATCCCTGTTGCCGAACCGGCGGCCGATTTCCGGCAGCGAGCGCGGTGTCATGACCTTCGCAAGATACATGGCGATCTGGCGCGGGCGCACGATCGTCCTGGTCCGCCGGGCCGACAGCAAGTCCGCCTTGGTGACGTTGTAGTGTTTGGAGACCACCCGCTGGATGTCCTCGATCTTGACCCGGCGCGGTTCGCTGGAGCGCACCAGATCGCGCAAGGTCAGTTCCGCCATCTCCTGGGTGATCGGATGATTGGTCAGCTGATTGTGGGCGATCAGGCGGTTGAGGGCGCCTTCAAGATCTCGGCCGGAGGAGGCCACATGGCGGGCGACGTAATCGAGCACGCCTTCCGGAACATCGAATTGCGGATAGGCTCTGCGGGCCGCTTCGACACGGGATTCCAGAATGTTGCGCCTGAGGGCAAAGTCCGGTTCCTGAATGCCGACGACCAGGCCGCCGGAAAGGCGCGAGCGCACGCGGTCGTCCAGGGTGTCCAGTTCCGAGGGGGCCCGGTCGGCTGCCACGATCACCTGGCGCGCGCCGTCGATCAGGGCGTTCAGCGTATGACAGAATTCCTGCTGCACCTGCTTGCCATGCAGGAATTGCATGTCGTCGATGAGCAGGAGATCGATCGTGCGCAAGTTCTCCTTGAACGCAAGGGCGGACTGGGATTTCAGCGCGGTCACGAACTTGTACATGAAATGCTCGGCCGTCAGGTAGAGCACCTTGCGGCCGCCGGCCCGGGCCTTGGCGGCAACAGCCTGCATCAGGTGGGTCTTGCCCAGGCCCACGGAGGCATGCAGATAAAGCGGGTTGAAAGTGACCGCTCCGCCGCCGGCAACCTGACGGGCCGCGGCCAGCGCCAGATTGTTGGATTCTCCTTCAACGAAGGTTTCGAACGTGTATTTCGGATCGAGCGAGGCTCCCTGCAGCACGTCCCGGGTGTTGTCCGGGCCGGTGTCGCCGCGGCCGAGCGCGGCGGTTGCCGCCTGGGCGCGGGTGACCTGCGCTGCATCGGCCAGGCCCTCGCCGCGGCCATCGGTGCCGGCTGCCTGCGTGCCCTGCGGCGCCGCGAGGCTCGGTTTCGCCACAACCACCTGGCGCGGCCGGATCGCCCCCCGGACCGTCAGTTCGATACGGTGGACGTTGTCACATTCCCGCTGCCACAGCCCCATCAGCTGATCATTGTAGTTGTTCTGAATCCACTGCTTCAAAAACCGGGTGGGAACGGACAGCCGCACAGTGCCGTCCTGATGTTCTTCAAGGTCAACGCGCGCGAACCAGCTGGTGAACACATCGTCCCCCAGCTCGGCCCGTAGCTGCTTCTTGACCCGTTTCCACTGTTCGGAGCCGCCTGCCTCCTGAACCTGCAT